>CBDCBG010000006.1:3825000-4862364 GCA_965214325.1 Paracoccaceae bacterium | reverse complement strand
GGCCTGGGCGAGACGCCTCGGCGAGCACCTGCCGTCGATCTTCCCGGGGCGGGCGGAACAGGCGGCGGCCTGCCGGCTGCTGTCCAGCGGGGCGGTGACGATGGAGCACGTGCTGGAGTCGCATTTCGAGCAGACGGTGGAGCGGTGCCGCGCCGAGCGGCTCGTGCTTGCCGTGCAGGACACGACGACGCTGAACCATGACGGGCTTTCCGCGACCTCGGGCCTCGACGAGCTCGGCGGCGGCGGCAAGGGAAGCTCGGGCATCCTGGCCCATGTCGGCGTGGCGGTGAACGCCGTGGGCCGGCCTCTCGGGATGTTCGAGGCGGACGCGGACTTCCGCCAGGCGGCGGGGAAGGACAGCGTCCGCTGGACGGCCGGGCTCGACCGCGCGCAGGAACTCGCGCGCGCCTGCCCGGACACCCGGGTGGTGACGGTCTGCGACCGCGAGGGCGACTTCTGGGAGTTGATCTCGCGCGCGGAGGAGACCGGGGCGGCGCTGCTGGTCCGGGCCTCCCGCGGGTCGAAGCGCCGGGTGGCGCTGGCCTCGGGCGGCGACGCGGACCTCTGGGAGCACGTCCTGGAGACGGAACCGGCGGGAGAGCGGAAGATCGAGGTTCCCGCCTGCGGCGGCCCGAACCGCAGGAAGGGCCGCACGGCGAAGCTGACGCTGCGCTGCGCGCCGGTGGACCTGCTGCCCCCGAAGGACCGGGCGGGCGAGGCGCCCGTTCGCATGACCGCCGTCTCCGCCCGCGAGGAAGACCCTCCCCGCCGCCCCGCGACGGGCAAGAAGAGCGAGCCCCTGCACTGGATGCTGCTGACCACCGAGGGCGAGGCCGGTCTCGAGACCGCCCGCACCGCGCTGCGCTGGTACGAGCTGCGCTGGCGGATCGAGCGCTTCTTCCACGCGCTGAAGGTCGGCACCCGCATCGAGGACCGCCGCCTCGACGAGGCGGACGACCTGCGCAAGTGCCTCGCCTTCGACGCGATCACCGCGTTCCGGGTCTGGGACCTGTCCCTGCTTGCCCGCGAGAGGCCGGACGACCCGGCCGAACGCCATGTCACCCGGGAAGACGTCACGGCGCTCTGCGCCCTCGCCGCCCATCACGGCTTCAAGGTGCCCCGGGGACCGCCGGACATGACCATCGCGAGCTTCGTCGTGCTCACCGGCGGGCTGGCCGGCTTCCATCCCTCGAAGCGCCAGCCGCTGCCCGGAACGCAGAAGCTCTGGGAAGGCGTCAGGTTCCTGTCTCATGCCGTCATCGCAATTCGGGCCATGCAGGACTGGAACTGGGACGGCAGCGAAACGGAAGGAGAATTCACGGAGTCAAGTGTGTTAGATTGATAGGTCGAGCGCCGTCGCCTCCGCCTCCGGCAGGCGCACGCCCAGCCTCTCCGCAAGCGTCGGCAGCATCTTGCGCGCCGACGCGAGGCACGGCCTGCCGACGCGGCCGTGCCAGTTCTCACGATCGCACAGCTCGCGGGCAAGCGCGGTCCGCGTCAGGTCACCGCCCTTGCAGGCCGTGCCGAACCATTCCACCGTCTCCGACGAGACCTGACGCATGCCGATCTGCATGGCCGCGTGATTCGCGTGGAATCCGACCCGGAGTTAAGAGTGTGTCGTTGATAGGCCCAGGGCCCGTGGCGGGTCCGGCCGGGTCTCGAACCTGGCGCCGGGGTGTCCCTCCTGCAACCGGGCGAAGGGCGCGGAGCCGGTCGAGAGCTTCCTGGCCTCCCGGCCCGATCGGCTGCGGCGGGCTCTCGCGGACGCCAGGGCGCCGCTTCACGACGCCGCCGCGGTCAACGCCACCCGCCGCGTCCTCTTCGAGGGACCGGAACGCACCGGCCTTCCCGTCTCCGGCTCCCCGGGCGGGCGGACGGAGTTCGACCGGGCGCGGACGGGGATCCCGAAGACGCACGCCCTTGACGCCGCCCGCGTCGGCGAGACGCCCGCGCCGGCCGGCCGGGACCGGCCCGTGCCCGGGATCAGGGCGATGGGGAGGGGCTCGCATGCGCGCACGCGCGCGAACCGGTTCGGGTTCCCTGCAGGACGTCTCATGGCGCGGAAGTCCGCGAAGGGCTGCAGGACGGGCGGCATCGTGCGCGTCTCCGTGCCTTCGGGGAGGAGGCAGGGCGTCCATGCCGGCCGCGTCGCGGTGCGCGCCACCGGGTCTTTCAACGTCCGGGCCGCCGGCGGCGCGGTCCAGGGCGTCCCGCACCGGCATTGCCGCATCATCCGGCGCGGCAACGGATGCGGATGCCATCTCGACACGTCGTCACGGCAAGGGGAGACGGCAACGATGCACGAAACGCGGGATCCCGCATTCCTCCCAGCCCTGAAGGACGGGTTTTCGTGCGGGGAAAACAGATGATCGACCGGCCAGTGTGATCCCGGTCGAGATGGCCCCGTTGCGCTTCCTCACGGATCGTGGGCCTTGGGGTCTACCTGGTCCGGATCCCGTCAAGGAGTGGCCAGTGATCTTTCAGATTCGTGCACCCGGCAGCTGCTCGTTGCTCGAGGACTCGCTCAAGGAAGAGATCGCGATCCGCAAAGGGCCCCGACTGAGCGAACTGGAGTTGCGGCTTGAAAGACATTCGAGACTCTCGCCGGCACGAGGGCTATCGTCGGAATTGTCTTGACGACACAATTGGCCGTAGCCCGAAAACCGGATGATCGGCCGTCAGAGAAACTGCCAGACACTCGAACTGAAAAGCTCGGCGCCGAGCAGCGCAATGATCACACCTCGGACGATCCAGCTTCGAAACCTCACGACGAGGAATGTCGACAGCGCGACGGACAGGGTCACCTCGAACGTGCCGACAATGCCTGCATGTGCATGACGGTCCCAGTAGCTGAGGGGGCTTTCGAAGACCCAGTCCGAGATCGGCCAGAAATGCTGGCGCGCATCGTGGGTGTGAAACGGGAAATCCAGCGCAAGATGAAGAAGCGCGGCACTTGCAAACGCCACTGCAAGCGGCCTTCGCAGCAAAATGACGACAACCCAAAGAACGCCCCAGAGAACGAAGCTGTTGTCGACGGCGAACACCGACTGCCAGGCATCGGAGTAATAGTAGTCTCGAAAGACGACATTTGGCGAGACGCCCAGGACAAAGATCGAAATCGACGCCATGAGGTAGAGCGAGACATCCGGCGAGAGCGCCCCAAGAATCGCAGCCCAGAAGCTTCCCTTTCGATCTGGCCTGGAAAACGCGGCCGCCCCAAGAATCAGGTGAGCAGGAGTGTTCACGGGTTCAGCGCCTCAAGCCGTCATCTGTCGGACCCGATGCTGAGCGCACCATTGACTTCGCCCTGAACCAGATTGCGAAAATGGCGCTGGAGGGGATTGTCGAGGTCGCTTTCGAGTTCGTCACGGGTCAGGTGCGCCTCAATGCGGCGCGGCGAGCCTTCAGCTGCAACCGGAAACCCTGCCGTCCCGGTCCCCTTGGGAAATACGGAACGAACGTCCCTTGCAGTTGGCACCCCAAGGCTCGAACCAGGCTGGTCCCGAGATTCAATCGTGCCTCGCCGCTGCTCCTCCTTCGAAGGCTTGCTTGAAGTTTCCAATACAACAATATGACATGAAAAAGAATTTTGTCGCCTTCGGCGGCATGAACCGAATTTGACCGCCGCGCATCCGTGAGATCGGGTTTCTCCAATCTCCCGGGCTCGGTCACGCGGAGGCCAGACATTGTTCGCTGCGCTTCGGTAAGAACAAGCCTTTCAGAATCCGCGGATTCCTTCATGCGGAGACCCCGTCAACCGCCGCTTTGCCGAATGCGACCGACAGGTACAAGTGCTGCAAGGGTGTCCTGACCGGACTTGAAACCAGGCACGAGCCATCTGCAGTCCCGCACCCGGGACTGGATAGGCGGGTCCCTTGGCGGCCGCAAAGCCAGACGGCAAGGCTGCTCCGGTTACTCTTGGCCGACGGCACGCAGCACACGGTCGAGCTTCTCGCCTTGAGGACTGACGTAACGGTTAGGTGCGCCCTTCACGGCGTCATAATAGGCTTCCGGGTCATAGATCGGCACGTCCAGACCCAAAGACTCGGCTGTCAGGACACCAATTGCATCCAGGATCTGATAGGCGGCAATGTGGCGATCTATTTCTACCGAAACGCGGTTTGTCTGAGCGTCAAGGAGTTCCTGTTCCTGGTCCAGAACCTCAAGCGATGCGCGCGCGCCCAACCGGAATTCCTCACGAACACCTTGCAATGCCAGCTGCGCCGCGTTGACCTGCTGTTCGGATGCCTCGACGCCGGCCTCTGCCACTGCAAGGCTTGAATAGGCGTTGCTCACCTGCTGATCCACGATGAATCCGGTCGTATGAAGCTGCGCCCGCACCTGATCGCGCTGCGCCTGCGCCTTCCGCAGCGCCGATGGAATCGTGCCCCCCTGATAGATCGGACCGCTCAACTGAATCCCGACGCTGGCCGTCCCGTCGCCATCATCGTTGAATTCCAATCCTGCTGTTCCGGAGACGGATGGAAGCCTGCTGAGTGCGGCGCGCTCGACACCGATTTCCACGACCTTTGCATGGTGCTGAACCTGCTTCAGCTGAGGGTTGTGCTTCCGCGCCATCGCACGGGCTTCTTCCTCGGAGTCCGGCACCTTCGGTGGATCGGGGGGAGGCGACAGGGTTTCCGGGTAACTTCCAATTGTTGCCCTGTACTGTTCCCTGGCCCTTGCAAAGCTGCCCTCCTCCGCTGCAAGGCCACTTCTTGCCGCCGCCAGCCGGGCCTCGGCGACCGATACGTCCGTACGGCTCAGTTCTCCCACTTCGAACCGGTCGCGAGTGGCGCGGAGGTGCTCGGCCAGGAGCCGCACGTTGTTCATCCGGAGTTCGACAAAGGCCTCCGAGCGACGTACCCCAAGATAGGCCGAGACCGCGTTCAACAGGACCGAGTTCTCCACGTCCACCAATGCGGCCCGGGTCGCCAGAACGGTCTCCTTCGCCGCATCGACGCCAAGATTGCGTCGACCGGAATCGTACAGGCCCAGACCAACCGACAGGGAGGCTGCGAGCGAACTGCGGTCGTTCGGCATCCGGTTCGAATGGTTCGCTCCAAGCGTGTAGTTGATAACAGGCCGAAGTGCTGCGACAGCCTGCGCCACGTCCTCGTCAGCGGCCCGCAGAACAGCCCTGTTCTGCTCGATGAGCCCGCTCGTCCGATAGGCCATGGCCAAGGCGTCGGACAGGGTTTCCGCCATCAGGTGCTGTACCGACAGCACCGCCACAATTGCCGCCAATCCCGCCTTTCTCGCAAAGCCAAGCATCGCGCGTCTCCAACTCCTACAGCACGAATTCGCGCCGTTTCTCGAACCCCGGCATGACCGGTGCCGTCGCATTGAAGGCAAACCGCCAACTCACGCTTCGCCCGCCCTTGTAGCCCATGCGCGCCGTGCCAAGCGCACCTTCCAGAAAAATCGCCACGATGCGCCCGCCCTCCTTCAACTGGTCGACAAGGGCTTCCGGGATGTCTTGCACGGCGCCCTCGATCAGCACCACGTCATATGGCCCGTGCTTCGGCGCACCGTCCGCCAGGGCGCCATTGATGACGGCCACATTGTCAGCCGATGCCTCGCTCAAGGCGCGTTCCGCTTCCCGAGCCAGTTCGGCATCTTCCTCCAGGGCAATCACGGCTTCGGCCATGCAGGCAGCCAGCGCCGACGAATATCCAAGCCCTGCCCCCACGTCGAGCACGAGCTCGTCAGGCCGGACGTCTGCTGCCTGAAGCAGCTTGGCCATCGTGCGTGGAGCAAGCACCACACGTCCGTGCCCCAAGCTCACGTGAGTGCCCGCATAGGCCGCGTCCTTCTGCCCGGACGGAACAAACAATTCACGCGGGACCGAGAGCATGGCGTCCAGGACCTGAAAACTCGTGACATCCGAGGGGCGTACCTGAGTATCAACCATGGTCATGCGACGCTGGGCAAAATCGGCCATTCAACAAGCTCTTTCGATTGGTGGCACGTCGTTCTTTCAAGCACAGATGCAGGGGGTCGGCAAGGTCTCCCTCCGCGCCATGAAACTGCGCACGCAGCACCCGCCCGGCCTGCGTGCCGCCTACGCCGCGGCGCAAGACGTCCCGGACGACCGCGCAGCGGGTTCGCCACTTGCGTTCGCGAGAAATTCAGCCTACCTCTGTCGAACCCTTTGGCGAGTTGGCGGAGTGGTTACGCAGCGGATTGCAAATCCGTGTACACCGGTTCGATTCCGGTACTCGCCTCCAATGAAATCCATGACTTGCGTCATCCCTTTTCTCCTTCACTGCCATTTTTGGGGGATGTCGCCGTGTAGGCACCGCTCCCCGGAATCGGCCGGGCGCTCATAGAAGGCGAAACGCGCTAGCGCCTTAGCGGGTACCAGGGCTATCAGCCACCTTATCGATGCTACTTGGTTTCGGGAAATGTCCATCCGTTTCGATCAGGCCATTTTCGGGGGGTTGGAGTATCGCTCGAGATAAACACGGAGTTCGATTAATGAGGTGGGCGGCATGTGGATCGTGAAACGATCGCCATTCACCGCCATCACCCGTTCGGTGGAGGCCTCGACAATCTTCAGCACTCGGTGCTCGCTGTAGAAGCCACCCTGCAGTTCGATTTTCCGTTGATGAACCTCGCTGAGGTTCACGACGGTTAGTACGGCGCCATGCGCATCGACGCATGACACAAGCGCGCTGACATCTTCAGGCAGTCCAGGGCGATTGCCCCGCTCGGGGTCAAAATAACGGAAACATGCGCAAAATGGGCCGCCATTATAGCGCTGCTGAGGTGCCCCTAGTGTCAGTTGAACCAGTGCCTCGGTCGTTATCGGATTATGGTTTTGCCAATGATGAACGTGCACGTCTGTCAGATCGGCGTCGTCGGAATTGACGGCTTCCAGCCGTGTTTTCACCTGGCCCAGGCTGTTGTTCAGGATCTCTTCGGGATAGTTTTCATTCCGCCCGTTCAGAAATTCGATCCACGGGCGTTCATGGCCATCATCGCCCTTGGAGCGAAATGCGTGGGTTTGGATCCAGTCCTGAGGTTCGGCATCTCGCAATGCATCCAATCTGGAGGCGTCGGCAACAGACAAGGTCGTGCTCCACCTGGTGGCCAACGGGCCAGCCTGGATTGGGTATTTTGCGAACCAGCCGCTGTCTTTGTGCTTTTTGGGGGCGACGAGGGTCTCGGTTTTGCCTGTCGCCTCTACGGCGCTGACAATCCATTTCTCGGGTCGCGGAGGGGCTTCATCGCGATAATCTGCCACGACTTCGCATTTCGCAAATACCTGGTCAAAAAGCCCTCCGGGATAGTCCAGCCAAGTGGTGTCTCCGGTCAGCAGCGTCGCGTTGATTGCCGCGACCGTTGCTGAATCGTCGATATAGTCAAACCCCAGCGGCCAGGTCCAACCGTATGCTGCGCCATACCAGCGCCCCTCAAAACTTGCGCCGACTTCTCCTTCAAGGCCGACGTTGTCAGGGATCAACCCGTCGTTTCCCCGGGCGCGATCCCACCAGCCCGAGACATAAGTGGTAACCCATTGGCGGTACTTTTCGTCGCCGGTCATTAAAAAGGCGTTGGTTACAAGGCTGGTGGCAAGAAGATTGGCTACGCTGTCGCCCTCTCCCATCCGGGTGTTCATTGCGTTGTGCATCGCCTCACGATTGGCGGCATGGCGGGGCGTGTCGTTCCAGGACCCGAGGTCTTCGAAACTGTCAATTCCGGGCAGGTCGTCGAACGGCAGGCCGAAGGGTTCCATGAACAGGCTCCAGATTTCGCGGTTTCCATCGGGGTCCAAAATCCCCCAACGCGGGCCGCCGGCACCGGTGTGAAATGCACGGATGATGTTCTTGTCGGGATCGTAATTCGGAAGACCAAGATAGAGGTCCGCGAAACGCCGCGCCCGTCCGATCAGTTTGGGGTTTTCAGGGTCGGCAGCGCAGAGGTGGCAAAAGAAAAGGTTGCCCTCACTCTGATGAAACTGATCGTAGCCCAGTTCGTATTCATCCTTGACCAGTCCGTATCCGGAAGCCTGGCGGTTCACAGCCTCCCAGTGATGATGCGCAAGCGACAAGAACCGTTCATCGCCGCCGAGGAGGTAAAGCATGGGCAGGTTGTAGAAGGCCTCGTAAAGGTCATCCAGCCCGTCGCGACCGTTGGGCCACGTTTCGGCATAGATCAACGTCCCGTCGCTACGTGTGTATTTCGCCAAATAGACATCGGCTGCAGCCTCAAGAGCCGAAATCAGCTGTCTTTGAAGAACAGCCCAGGCAGGAGGTTCCGTGTATTGCTGACTCGCATGAACCTCGGGCGCGTTCACCTCCACAGGGCTATTTCGCATCGCGCCAGGCTTCGTATTCGGCGAGCCCCTCGCCGCTCAGCGGATAGTATTTCCAGATCGACCCACCTTCAGCAAGTTTCTGACGGCTGAACGTTTCCCAGTCTTCTTTTGATGAACCTTCCTCCAGCAGAACATCGACCATATTCCGGGGGACACACACAACGCCATCGTCATCAGCCATGATGATATCCCCGGGAAGCACCAGAACGTTACAAACATCGACAGCGACATTGTAGGCCCAGGGGTTGAGGCCCGACTGCGTGGCGTAATTTGGCGTGAAACCCCGCACCCAAAGCGGCAGTCCGATCTCTTGCAGTTTCGGCCAATCCCGTACCGCACCGTCGACAACCGCGGCCACGCCGCCGCGGCCTTTTAGATAGGTCACCAACATCTCGCCCAGGCAACCTGAATCCATGTCGCCCTTGGCCGCGATAACGAGAATGTCGTCGGGCTGAACTGCGTCGAGCACGTGCCAAAGTGCGCTGGATCTCTCGTAATCCTCCTGGTCAATTGTGGAGGCGATATCGGCGCGGATGGGCATGAATTGCAGCGTCACCGCTTGACCGACCACCGTAGCGCCAGGTTGTGTTGTTCGCGGACCCGTAATTGTTGTTCCGCCCAGGCCTGCACGGTGCAGAGTTGCTGCTGCAGTGGCCGTCGAAATCTCTTTGAGTTGCTTAAGCTTGTCGGATGGCAATCGTGCGCCCGCTTGGCCAACGATCGGCAATTTGACGTCGGCAGGTGGCAGTCCGGTGCGTTTCATTTGTCTTCTTTCGATTGGGACACTAGTGGCCGACCAGGGTCTTGTGATTTGAGAGTACTAAGTGGGAATCCAAAGCCTTGCTCGTTTCAGCCGCATCTCGTTTCCGGAGGGCTGCAAGAATGCCAACATGATCCTGCATTGCGTCAATGTTGGCCTGTCTTGGCGGAACGCGCCGATGGACCTGACGCGCGATGCGAAGCTTCGACTGGATATGCTCATGCGCTTTGGCGATTGCCTTGTTCTTCAATGACGCGACGATGGAGCGATGGAAGCCGCGATCCAACTCAAGCACATGTGCATTTAGAGCGGTAAGATCGGTTGCCGTCTCCAGGTCCTGCAGGGTCTTTTGGTGTTCTTTGGTCTGTGCATCGATCCAATCGTCAGTCACAATCTGAACAAATTCAGATATGGCCTGCATTTCGATCAGGATCCGGAACTGCATATTGTCGCGCATGAAATCGAGATCAGGATAAATGACCTTGATCCCTGCGCGTGGCTTCACCTCGATCAGTTCAAGCTCTTCCAGAAGGACCAGCGTGTCGCGTAGTGGGGACATTGATGTTTCGAGGATTTCACACAGTTCGCGTTGACGGATGATCTCTCCAGCCGTGAGCTTGCCGGTCAGGATCGCCCGAACAAACTTGTCTAAGTCTTTGCGTTTTTGCTTTATTTTCATTGCTCAAGGGAGCCTTGGCGTTCGGTCGGGCTAAGTCATTTCACCTGTTTATCGCCCGAGCGACTCACGTCAACCTCATTTAAAACACTTTTAAAAATATTTAAAGCTTGTTTTTGAAGTTTTAACCCGGTAGGTGTCCGAGCGAGAGATTCTGACAAAGCCGAGCCGGGAGAGCTGAGTTGGCGACTTTTGCGACGCAAAACGGGGACGAATGGCGGTCTGACCGGGCTCCGCGCCCCGCCGTCGCGACCGGTGGTTCAAGCTGCAGATCGAGGGTCGGATAACCAATGGCCCAGGTTACATTGTCCGAAGTCAGAAAATCCTACGGGGCAGTAGAATTGTTCCGGGGTGTCGACCTTGAAATCGACAAAGGCGAGTTCGTCGTATTTGTGGGGCCGTCGGGTTCGGGAAAGTCGACGCTACTTCGAATGGTTGCGGGCCTTGAGCCAGTCACTGACGGGTCTATCTGCATCGATGGACAGGACGTAACCCATGCAGAGCCTTCCGAACGCGGAATCGCGATGGTTTTTCAGAACTACGCGCTTTATCCCCATATGAACGTTCTCGGGAACATTGCTTTCAATCTACGGCTGTCGCGTGTCCCGAAATCCGAGGTACATGATCGCGTTATCGAGGCCGCGCGGATCCTCCGACTGGAAGATCTTTTGGACCGTTCACCGGCCCAGCTGTCGGGCGGTCAGCGTCAGCGGGTGGCAATCGGGCGCGCCATTGTTCGCAACCCGAAAGTTTTTCTATTTGATGAGCCCCTTTCAAATCTGGACGCCGCCTTGCGCGTGCAAATGCGGCTGGAGATTGAAAACCTGCACCGGAAATTGGGCGCCACCATGATTTATGTGACGCACGACCAAACCGAAGCGATGACTTTGGCCGATAGGATTGTCGCCCTGGATTACGGCGAGATCCAACAAATCGGCACGCCAGACGACCTTTACAACGCGCCGGACAACAAGTTTGTCGCCGGCTTCATCGGATCGCCAAAAATCAACTTTGTTCCCGCCACGGTTACATCGGCCGCCGGCAGTTCTGCCAATGTGGCCGTGGACGGTGTTTCGGGCATTTCGCTGGAGATTCGTGCCAGTGGGCTGCAGCCAGACGACAAGATCACGCTTGGCGTTCGACCGGAGGAGTTTCACTTCATCAGCGAAGCTGATGCGCCGCCGAATGCGCTGGTTCTGAGGGGGCAGGTCGAAATGGCCGACCGGCTGGGCAATGTCACCTATGCCTATGTAAACGCAGGTCTTGCGGAAGATGTGACAGTCCAGACGTTTCAGCACCGTAAAATCGCGTCCGAGGAAAACGTAACGCTGGCCGTACCCGCCGACCGGATCGACGTGTTCAATCCGACGGGCGCGCGATGTTCACCAACCAAGAACTGAAACCAAATCAACCGATTGGGAGGAATAAACATGAAACTTCTAAGGAAACTGAGCCTGGCCTGCGCTGCCGCGGTTCTCGGGTCAGGTGTTGCCGCACAGGATGTAACCAAACTGGTTGTCTGGGGTGATGCCGTCCGTGAGCCTTTCTATCAGGCGTTTGACGCGTCGCGCTGTCAATAGGCGTCCAAAACAGACCCACCATCGGCGTCCAAAATTGACCCGCCTTTTCCCGTCTTCCTTTCCCGGTAGCGTTTTTTCGGCGGACACCGGCGGGAGGGCGCGTGATGGCGATGAGAGATCGACAGGAGCTTCGAGGCTTGGCGGATGCGGTACGCTTGCGGCCTCTGGACGAGGTTGCGCCGCTTCTGGGCTACGTGCGGGATCCGGCCGACCGGTCGCGCTGGCAACGGGACGGTTCGGTGCTCAGCGTGACGGGCATCCGTTTTTTCGATCACGTCCAGGGCCGGGGCGGTGGCGGCGCCATCGACCTTGTGGCCCATGCCGGCGGGTGCAGCCCGGCGGCCGCGATCCGGTGGCTTGCCGGGCTGCCGCCCGTGCCGGCGCCCGGGGCGCCGGTTAGGGCCGGGCGGCAGCCGGCTGCGTTCGTGCCGCCGGCGCCGTGCGCGCGGAACTGGCCACGGGTGCGGGCCTGGCTTCTGGAGGAGCGCGGCCTCGAGGCGTTCCGGGTTGACGGGCTCCATGGGTCCGGGCTTGTCCATGCGGACACGCGAGGCAACGCCGTGTTCCTGTGCCGCGACATCCGGGGCCGGGTGACCGGCGCAGAGCTGGCCGGCACCCGGCGGATGGCGGACGGTCGCCGCTTCCGGGGCCTGGCGACGGGCACGCGCAGATCGGCGGGCGGCTTCCGCATCGGCGCCGAGGAGACGGGACTGCGGCACGGCGCGGCCTTTCTGGCCGAGAGCGCGATCGACGCGCTGTCGGCCCTGTCCCTGGGCGCCGGCGGGCTGGTGAGCTTCCACGCGTCGACGGCGGGTGTCTGCCGGCGCCTGCCGGACTGGCTGCGCGACGCCGACCCCCTGACGGTCGTCTGCGGGTTCGACGCGGACGCGGCCGGCGACACGTCGGCGGCGGCGCTGGCCGCATCCGACCGCCGGGTGCGCAGGGCCCGGACGGACGGGGCGAAGGACTGGAACGCTCTCTTGCAGCGTGACGGCATATGGGCGCTGACCGGCGGCCTGCCGCCGCCGGCCTACGGCTCCGGATCCTGACGGCCTGATCCGTTCCGGTTCCGGAACCGCCAGCTTTCGTTGCCGGTCTCCAGGATGGCGCAGTGATGGGTCAGGCGGTCGAGCATGGCCGCCGTCATCCGTTCGTCGCCGAAGACGCCGACCCACTCCCGGAACGGCAGGTTGGTGGTGATGATCACCGGCGTGTGCTCGTAGAGGCAGGAGAGCAGGTGGAACAGGAGGTTGCCGCCGGTTCGCGAGACGGGCAGGTATCCGAGCTCGTCCAGGACGACGAAGTCGCGGCGGCGCAGGGCGTCGGCAAGGCGCCCCTGGCGCCCGTCGCCGTGCTCGCGTTCCAGAAGGTTGGCCAGCTCGACGACGTTGAAGAAGCGGCCCCGGGCGCCTTCGCGGATGCAGGCACGCGCCACCGCCACCGCGAGATGCGACTTTCCGGTTCCGGTCCCGCCCACGAGGACGCAGTTCCGGTAGCTCTCGATGAAGTCGCCCCCGGCGAGCCGCCGCACCGCCGCCTCGTCGACCGGGCTGGCCGGGAAGTCGAACTCCGCCAGCTCCTTGGCGTTGGGCAGCCGGGCGACCGTAAGCTGGTACTTGATCGACCGGGCCGTCTTGTCGGCCACCTCGGCCTCCAGAAGCGTGCCGAGAACCCAGTCGGCCCCGCGCTTCTGCCTGCGCCCGGCCTCGAGAGCCTCGTCATACGCGGCCTTCATGCCCCGCAGGCCGAGGGCCGTCATCAGGGTCAGGATCTCGCTGCGCTTCATCCGCGCCTCCCCAGCAGGTCGTCGTAGCGGGCGCAGTCGGCCACCGGCTCGGCGCCGAGTTCCAGCCCGGCCGGCGTCGCGACCGTCGACGCCGGGCCGGGATCGCACCGTCGCGACAGGATGTTCAGGACCAGGTCGGCGCTGCAGGCGCCGGCCTCCAGGGCCTCGGCACAGGCTGCGGCCACCGGCTCGAGCCCCCGGTCGCGCGCCTCCAGAAGTATGCGCACCATCTGCCTGCCGCCGTCCTCGCGGGTCTCGAGGCGCGCCCTCACCTCCGCCACCGCCGGCGGCAGATGCTCGGCCCGGAACGGCGCCCCGTTGCGCAGCGCGCCCGGCTTGCGTTCCAGGATCGGGATGAAGTGCCGGACGTCGTAGACGTGCCGGTTGCGGCCGAAGTGCCGCTCGTGGTCGGCAACGACCCGGCCGTCGAGACGCACCTCGACACGGTCCGCGTAGGCGCGCGCCTCGACAGGCCGGCCCGCGGCCCGGGCCTCCACCGAGTACCAGTTCGTGTCGAGGCGGACCATGCAGGTCCTCGACGCCTTCGTCACGACCGGGACATGCCCCCGGAACGGCGGTGCCGGTGACGCCAGGCACCGCCGCTCCTCGCGCAGGAAGACCTCGTGGACCGACATCTCCCGGAACTCCGGATGCGGCTGCGTGCGGGCGTGGCGCAGGACCCGCTCCGCCAGCTGCCCGTTCAGGCACTCCAGCGTCCCGACCTCGGGCGACGGCAGGAAAAGGGTCCGGCGCAGGGTTCCGATCTGGCGCTCCACCCGCCCCTTCTCCCAGCCCGCCCGGGGCGTGCAGAACTCCGGACGGATCAGGTAGTGCGAGCACATCTGCTCGAAACGGGCGTTGATCGTCCGGTCGCGCCCGACCAGAACCTTGCTCACCGCCGTCGTCATGTTGTCGTAGATTCCCCGCACGGCCTGGCCGCCAAAGGCCGCGAAGGCCCGGTCGTGCGCGTCGAACACCATCTCCTGCGTCTCGCGCGGATAGCAGCGAACGAACGGCATCCGGCTGTAGCAGAGCGTGAACTGCGCCACCTTCACCACCTGCGGCATGCCACCAAGCCGGACCCGCTCGTGGCTCCAGTCGAACTGGAACGCCTCGCCGGGGTCGAAGGCCAGCGGCACGAAGGCCCCCGACAGTCCGCCGCCCTGCCGCTCCTCCCAACGCCGGGCATGGCGCCGAACCGCGTCGTAGCCCGCCTGGCAGCCCAGGTCGCAAAGCTTCTTCCAGATGGACTTGAGCGTCTCCCGGTCCCGCTTCCTGCGGCCTGCGTTGGTCGTCAGGAGACCCTCGAGATCCTCGATGAACCCGTCCAGCTTCGGATAGGGCTGCGCATCGCCGCGGTCGTAGCGACGCTCCGTCGCTCCGCCACGGACCACCTTGCGCACGGTGTTCCGGGCCAGCCCCAGCTCCCGGGCCACCGACCGGATCGACCGGCCCTCGACCAGGCACTTCCGGCGAATCTTCGCCATCGTCTCCACCACCAGCATCCTCTGATTCTCCCGCAAACCGACAAAACGGCCGCGAGAATGTCCGATTCGCTACCGGGAGGGTGGGTCAATTTTCGACGCCGATTCCTCCCTAAGTGGGTCAATTTTGCACGCCGCTCCACACGTCGCGCGATGATGTCGAAGTTGAAATGGTGACGATCGCGCCGACCGAGATCATCACCAAACTTCAGCTGGCACTGCAGTCCGGCGAAGGAATTCCCGATGCGATATTCATGCCGGACGTGAACATGGCCGCCCAGCTTTCGACGCGGCGTGTCCGCTACCTGCTGGAGCTGAGCGACAAGGTCGATCCGGCGGTTGTCGACGGTTTTTACCCAACCGCGCTGGCCCCTTGTGAAAAGGCAAATGGATCACTCATCTGTTTGCGGAACGATGTTGCGCATTTCATGCTCTGGTATAACGCGCCCCTTCTGGAGGAACTTGGGCTGAGCCTTCCGACGACCTGGCAGGAATACGAGGAAATTGGAGCCGCTGCTGCGGCCGACGACTCCGGCATCGTTGTCGGTGCATCGTCGATCCACATGACGCTCATGAACTACCTGATGTCGAACGGGTGCAACGTTGCTATTCCACTTGCCGACGACCCGGAAACGCTTCAGGTCAACGCGCTTGCGCCGCAATGTGTCGAGGCGGCGCAATTGGTTGACCGGATGTTGGAAAGCGGGGCGCTTTATCGGGGGTCGCCGTTTGATCCCGAATTCGTCGAGAAGGCGAAGGCGGACAAACTGCTTATGATCCCGGGCCCGACCTGGTTCGGAGAATATGTTCTGAAGCGAAACTATGAATTCGCCGAGGGTCAAACGGGCGTCGGCCCTCAGATGAAGTGGGACGGCCAGGATACCCCTGTAATCTGGAGCTGGGGTGGCGGTGTCTGGGGCGGTTGGCAAGACACCGAACACCCCGAAGCAGTTGTGGATCTTCTTGAGTTTGTAAGCAGCAATCAGGAGATTAACAGCACTGCTGTTACGATGCCCGCAAATCAACCAGCTTCGCTACCCTGGGGCGCCGCGCTTAATGCCACGGGGTACTATGCCAACGACGACGCGTTCGAACAGATGGTCGATGCTGCCGCGTTCGGCCATCATGGCTACGTTTCGTTGCGGTTTGACAGCCGTGCCGCCTTCACCAAGGCGGTCGCAAATGATCTTGCAGCGGGTGCGTCGTTTGAATCTCTGTTGCCTCAACTTCAGGAAGAGATCGTCAATGCCGCTAAACTCGCGCGATACAATGTCGTGACCGAGTGATTGGACCCAGCGGCCGCAGCGAAGTGTCGCTGCGGCCATTATACTGCGAGAGCCGCATATGCCCCGACTGTCCAAGCCAGAACTGAAGGCCCGCGCGCGAAAGGCGGCGGTCAGGCGGACGCTCGTCTCGTATTCGCTCTTGCTTCCCTACCTGATCCTGATGGTTATGTTCGCGGTCTTCCCCGTGCTCTACGCCTTTGGCCTCAGTTTCTTCGATACATTCGACAACGTCTTTTGGGGCCTGACAAACTATCGCGAGGCGCTCCGCGACTATCGCCTCGGGCCAGCCGTCTGGAACGTGTTGAGATACGTTTTGACGTGGGTCTCGCTCATGGTCTTTGGCGTAACACTTCTGTCGCTCTTGCTCGACACGCTTTCCGAACGTCCTGCCGCATTGTTGCGATCGATCTATTTCATGCCGGGGGCGATTGCGTCTTCTGCTGTCGTCGTTCTCTGGCTCTTTCTGCTCGACCCGCTCGTCTCGCCGTTCAACCTCGTCTACCACCTTGTCGGCTGGGAAAGTCGTCAAGAGGTCATCAGCGGACTTGGAGAGGTTTGGATTTTTGCGCTTATGGGTTTCCTCGGAAACTCAGGCGGCTGGATCGTCGTGTTGGGCGGGGCGCTATCTAGCCTGTCGCGCGACGTGATTGAGGCTGCCCGAATCGACGGCGCCAATCATTGGCAAATGGCGACCCGTATCAAGCTGCCAATGATTTCCAAGACAATAACCCTTATGGCCATCGTGACTCTGTCGGTCGGGCTGCAGATCTTCGTCGAGCCGCAGCTGATGTCGCTGGCCGGCGGTCAGTTTGAAAAACCGGACTGGTCGGTGATGCAGCTGGGCTTTTATTACGCTTTCCGGTTTGGAGATTTCGGCGTTGCGGCGGCGATCAGCACGATGTCACTCATCCTTCCGTTGGTCATTGCCTTTGTTCTGATTTTCGCCACCAAATTCTACAAGATCGACTAGGTCAACCATAATGAGCACGCCAAGGAAACTTCGCCCTAGCAACTTCGTTATCTGGTCGATCCTTTCTTTCTTCGTGGTGTTCTACGGATTGCCGCTGCTTTGGCTTTTGATCGCGGGCACCCGCACCGAAAGCTCGCTGATCTCAGACCCACCGCTGTCGTTTGGTAGCATCGCGGCAATGAAGCAAACCTTTTTGAACCTGACCGGGTTTAACAATTTTCAGATTCTGCAGTGGACGCTGAATTCGGTCATCTACACCGTTTGCAGCGTCTCGCTGACGTTGTTTGCGAGCATTCCTGCCGGGTATGCGTTGGCAATGTCCAACTTCAAAGGCCGAAAGTTCATACTGATCATGACTCTGATCGCCATGATAACGCCGTCCCAGGCCATCATTCTGCCGATCTTCCTTGAAATGACCCTTCTTGGCCTCACGAACACCTACTCGGGATTGATCCTGGCATCGTCGTTCTTTCCGTTCGGAGTTTACCTCGCCTACATCTACTATGCGACGTCACTGCCCAAGAGCGTTGTTGAAAGTGCACGGGTCGATGGGTGCGGGCATTTTCAATGCTTCATTCACATGGGATTACCGTTGGCAAAGCCGCTTGTCGCGCTGCTCGCGTTTTTCAGCTTCGTCAACAACTGGAACAACTACTTCTTGGCCTTCGTTCTGATCACGGACGACGAAAAACAAAACTTGCCAGTTGGCCTGACGACCCTGATCAACTCCTCCGGGGCGCTCGATCTGCAAGCCGCGTCAAACAACATCCCCGTTAGGCAGCCGGAGGCCATACAGGCGGCCATACTGGTTGTTTTGCCAATTATGATCGTCTTTCTGGTATCTCAAAAGTATGTGCGATCAGGTTTGAATTCAGGGGCGGAAAAGGGATGAAACCCCTTTCAACCCGCAGGTTGACACGTTCGGGTCTGCAGCTGACCGAACTGGGGCTTGGTTGCGCGACACTGGCATTTGATGCGTCTCCGGGCGCGGTTGCCAACGCGCGTGCGACACTCGAATTGAGCCTCGCCCACGGTGTGAGATACTTTGATACTGCGCCGCTCTATGGAACAGGTTTGTCCGAACACTTGCTAGGCGATGCGGCTCGGGATGCTTTGGACATTGCCGTTTCAACGAAAGTCGGACGATTGTTGGTTCCCGATCCCAAACACAGGGCAACCTGCTTTCAGGTGGTGTTCGATTACACCTACGATGGCATAATGCGCAGTTTTGAGCAAAGCCAGCAGCGTCTTGGACGTGCAACCGTCGACATATTGTTCGCGCATGATCTCGGGCGCGCAACACATGGCGACAACGCAGGTGCGCAATTCTCTGTGTTCTTCGACCATGGTGGTTACCGTGCGTTAGAGGAGTTGCGCAACGCGGGTCTGGTCAAGGCGATCGGCCTTGGCGTGAACGAAACCGAAGTCTGTTTACAGGCGATGCTGCATGGCGACTTCGATCTGTTTCTTTTGGCAGGTCGCTACACGCTTTTGGAACGTAGGGGCGCGCACGATCTTCTGAGCGCCTGTTCGAACTCGGGTGTGGACCTCGTTATCGGTGGCCCGTTCAATTCGGGAATGTTGGTGGGCGGAATGACATATAACTACCGTGAGATTCCGACTGCGATGAGCAAGAGGAGAGACCGCCTTTTGGAGTTGTGCCGGGTGCATGACGTCGAAATCGGCGCAGCGGCGCTTCAGTTTCCGTTGCGCACTGGCGTCGTGAAATCCGTCATTCCCGGACCAAAATCTCCAGACGAGTTGAAGCAGATCTTCCAGTGGAACCGATCAGCCATTCCAGATGAGTTCTGGTTGGAATTGGAGAATTCCTCAGAAGTATGACGGTCACAAGTGTTGGGGGATATCTGAGCTATTATCAGGACATGGAAATTAATCCGGAGTTCTAATGGTTTACGCTGCAGGCGGCACCAGAAGACGGTATGCATTGGATGACTGCCCAAGAGGTGGCACGTTTTGAAATGAGCACAAACAAAGTGCTTCACTGGGTACGCAGGCAACGTGCGAGGATCGTTGATTAGAACATTGCTGCCGTTGGTGGCTGGATAACGAAGGTCAGCAAAGTCCCGCGTCTCTCCAATCTGAGCGCGTTGCGGCAAAGGTATCTTGATCTCAGACCGGCCACTTGTGGATCGCGCGGCGAAGGTGCTGGCAGAGCCCATACTACTCACCGGTAAATCGTGTAAAATCCTTAGCAATGGGCGGGCAGCAGCCATTCGACGCACTTTGCCTGAATGTCTGCTTTGCAGGTCATCCGCCATAGTTGCTCTTGAGATATCCGCCCCGAGACCTCAACCCGTCAGACGCACTGTCTTTCGTGGCCCGTTTCACGCATTGCTACGCGGCTCTGATGTGCCTCAACATGGCCTGGACCTTGTTGGTGCGATGAAGGTCGACATGAGTGACAAGCCAGAGATCCACATGCCAATCATCGTTCGCCGGGAGGGCAGGATGTAAGTCTGTGCGGTCCGCAACATCTGCATCGCTTAGAAAGCCCATTCCCAATCCGTGTAGAACCGACTGAAAATTTACCCCGACATGTTGGGACGAGGCCGCGATTTGTATGGGGTTAATATGATCGGATATCCAAGCCGCAAAAGGCAAACGTCGTATCTCCTCCAGGTGAAAAACAAATTCGTGCCCATCCAGATCATCCGGGCCACGCGGCATTCCTCTGCGCCGGATGTAGCTTTCGTGGGCATAGAGGTTAAGCCTAATCTTCCTGAAATGCGTCACGACGTAATCCGGGTGGTCGGGCTTGGCTCCAACTCTCAGTGCGATATGCGCCTCTCCATATTCAAGACGCGCAAGGTCCTCGCTCACGATGAACTCTGTTCTGCAGTTCGGGTTTTCTGCCCGGAACCTTGCAACTGGTTTCATCAAAAGATTGGCAAATGGCGCGAGCATGGTGACCTTAATTTCGCCTTCGATCTGGTTGCCAATGCCAGCGGCGCGACCGGCCAGGTCTTCAATCAGTTCTTCGGCTTTGTGTGCAACCCGCAGAACCTCCTTGCCAAGTTCGGTTGGCGTGTAGCCCTTCGCATGTCGAATGAAGATCCGTGCGCCCAGTTCTACTTCCAGCGCGTCGATATGCCGGTTCACCGTCGCGCGATGGTATCCCAATGAATCTGCCGCTGCGCTAACCGTGCCAAGTTTGGCGACCTGAAAAGCGGTTCGAAGCTCCGTCCATTTCTCCATATTACAGGTGCTCTATTTTCGCGCATAAAACGCGCCACATCGCGCGTTGAGATATTTTTCTGCGGCATACATGTTCCAGCTCGAAACAACAGTCAACCTCTGGAGACGTATCATGAAGTATCTCTCAATCTGTCTGCGTGCCCTTTTGACACTCGCATTTGTCGGCGCAGGTGGCGCGAAACTCGCCGGCGTGGAAATGATGGTCGCAACCTACGAGACCATTGGGCTTGGTCAGTGGTTTCGCTATCTCACCGGAATCGTCGAAATCGCAGGAGCAATCTTGCTTTGGCTGCCGAACCGGCAGGTCGTAGGCGCAGCACTGCTTGGTGCGACGATGGTCGGGGCCGTGCTGGCCCACTTGCTTATTCTTGGACCATCGGCTCTTCCGGCGATCGTTCTTGGCCTGATCTCCGCCGCAGTTCTCTTTATCTACCTCTCGCAGATCCCGGCCTACCTGGGCCGCGCCTAAGCATCTGCGCATCATAACAAAAAACATTCAGGATCCCGCCAAATGGAAAACTCTCCACTTCTTAATCTAATCGCTGTTCTTTGGGTAATCTGGGGCCTCGTCCATGCCTTCGCCGGTGTGCTGACAATTTCGCAGGACACCGCCGGCGCCATTACCGGGATTGCCGACGCGGTGGATCCTGTCCTGCTCACCGGTCCCTACCACGAGGCCGCAGGCGCCCTGATCAACCAGCACGGATGGAATCTGCTCTGGATCGGCCTGTTCACAGTCATCGGCGGAATCTTCATCTGGCGTAGCAGTTTCACTTGGCTGTTCTTCACGGCTGTTGTCGGCGGACTCACGGATGTCGGCTATTTCACGTTCATGGATCTTGGCGGCTTTGTAAATTTCGTTCCCGGCACCGTGATGACCCTTGTCTCCGGATCCGCCATCCTGCTCAGCCTCTGGGTCTGGTTCGCACGAAAAAACTAATGCCCGGCGAAATCCGCCTCTGGCTCAACACGCACTGGAAAACACCATGATCAAATTCCATCTCCATCTCGGCGGCCCCAATCCCCGCAAGGTCGCCCTGGCGCTCGAAGAATTCGGGCTCGACTACGAGATCGCGCCCATCGACATCTTCAAGGGAGAGCAGCACACGGACGCCTATCGCACCATCAATCCCAACAGCAAAGTGCCAGCTATCGAGGATGATGGCACGCGCGTGTTCGATTCGAATGCGATCCTGCTCTATCTTGCCGACAAGCATGACCGCTTTCTCGGCAAGGAAGAAGATCGGGGCGACCTACTGTCCTGGCTGATGTTCGTGGCGACTGGGCTTAGCCCCTTTAGCGGCCAGTGGATCCATTTCCAGACCGCGGGCGCGGCCGAGGGCGGCGACTATGCCAAGCGGCGCTACGAGTTCGAGGCAAAGCGTCACTACGAGGTGATGGACACCCATCTCGCGGACAAGACCTACTTCCTCGGGGACGAGTACAGCATCGTCGACATGGCCGCCTGGGGCTGGGTCGAGCTGCACGAGGGCGTCCTCGGTGCGGGTGGGCTGGATGACTATCCGAACGTCAAAGCCTGGTTCGACCGCGTCTGTGCCCGCCCAGCCGCCGACCGCGCCCGCAAGCTCGGCACCAGCCAAGCCAGCCAAGGCGGCAAGCCCGCGTTCGACGAAACGTCGGCGCGTGCTCTGTTTCCGTCCAACTTTAGCTAGAGGTTTGCCGCGCGTGAATTCTTTAAACGCATCACCGCGCCGGATTGACGAAGCCGCATTTGGCGTGGCCCCCACCTTCGGCACTCCAACTGAAATTCGGAGTTTGCAGAACCCCTGTCAAATCACGAAACCACCGCTATCATTTGAGGAAACGAAATTGTGCCTAAACTCCAAAAAAGGTCATGGTCATGAAAGATAAGAACATACTGATCCTGGGCGGCGGGTTTGCCGGTGCTCGCATGGCGCAGGAACTCACAAAGTCCGGGTTCTCCAATGTGACCCTAGTAGATCGCAAAGACTATTTCGAGGTCACCTATTCAACTCTTCGCACCCTGGCAGAACCGGGAATGGGCGAAAGGGCCCGCCTTAAATACAGCGACTTCATCAATGGTGAGTTTCGGCAGGGGAATGTCACAGAACTCGCTGAACGAAGTGTGAAGCTGGACGATGGAACTGACCTGAACTTTGACATCGCAGTTGTGGCAACAGGGTCTTCCTATCGATCCTTTCCCGTCGCGAAGTCGGCAGATGCCTTAAGCATTGAGGAACGCGCCAAAGAGATGGCCGACGAACATGACCGGCTGGTCGCTGCCCAAAAGGTTCTCATTCTTGGTGGTGGCGCTGTTGGGGTAGAACTGGCCGGTGAAATTGCCGACCACTACCCGGATAAATCCGTCACGGTTGCCGAGGCCGGAGATCGTTTGCTGGGCACCCTCAAGCCCAAAGCAAGCCGGATCGCCGATCGTCAGTTGAAGGCACTGGGCGTGAGTATCCTGACCAACACCCGGCTGTTGCCAGAAGATCCTGAATATCGTGAGGCAGACATCGTCTATATGTGTGTGGGTTTGGTGCCAAACACTGAGTTGATGCGGTCCAGCTTCGCTTCGAGCCTCGATCAGTCAGGACGAATAACTGTCGACGACCAGCTTCGTGTGGTTGGATCGGAGAACATCGCTGTTTTGGGCATAACGGGATCCTGACGTGCCTACATTCCTGGGCCGATCATGGGCGGTGCTGTATTTGTTGTCAAGCGGAGATCGGCGGGTCTGGTTGTTTTTTTCACATTCCTTGGAAATGCTGCCAGTGAGGCATACGGCCTGGTGAAATCAGTCGTGCCTACGCGAATCCATTTCGCGAAGCGCCCCGGGTCCACAACCTCTTGTAAAAAGAGAATAAATCTGAAAATCTGCGCCGAAAGCCGCCAGAACTTCAGTTGAAATGAACACAAACAAAGTGCCTTCACTGGGTACGCAGGCAACGTGCGAGGATCGTTGATTAGAGCATTGCTGCCGTTGGTGGCTGGATAACGAAGGTCAGCAAAGTCCCGCGTCTCTCCAATCTGAGCGCGTTGCGGCAAAGGTATCTCGATCTCAGACCGGCCACTTGTGGATCGCGCGGCGAAGGTGCTGGCAGAGCCCATAGTGTCGGATACTGCGCATCGAATGAACGTCTGCTTGATAGGTGTATGCCTACCTATCCCCTCGATACCTCAATAAGCAATTTACCAAAGTCGGAACCTTAGAGTGGTCCGGCACCAACCTATCGCTGCGGTCGCCTTGCGATCAGATCAATCAGTGCCGACATGCCGGAATGGTCTAGGCCTTCCTGCAGTTCGGCCCCATAGTCTTCAAGTCGAAGGATCTCCCATCGAGCAAACCGATCGGCCAGCATGTCACGGGTATAAAGAAGCTCAGGCACAGGTGGGCCGCCAGTGCCAAGCTCGATCTGTTTGGGTGTGTAGCCATGCAGCATCAGCAACCCGCCGGGTTTCAGAGCGCGTTCCATGCCGTCGAAAATCTCGGCGCGAAAGGCGGGGTCGGCGAACTGGATGAAGATGGCGGCGACCACATCGCATTGTGCGGCACCCCAATCGTACCCCCTAAGATCAGCAAGCTGGAAGTCCACGTTCACCTTGCGCTCTTTGGCCAGACGGCGGGCCTTTTCCAAACCCACCGAAGAGCTGTCTATGGCGGTCACTTTCAACCCCTGTTCGGCCATCAACACCGAATTGCGCCCCTCGCCATCTGCAACGGCGAGCACCTTATCTCCCGCGTTCAGGTATTGCAGATCGGCATCCTGCACGATGCCAGGCGGTCGAGGACGTTCGGCCTGCCAAGCGCGGCGTCGTCCGACGCGCGAAGAATCTGCCGCACGCTGGGGCTGAAGTGGAACCCGGCGCCGTTCGCCTGCGAGCGACGGGAGCGGAAGAAACGGACCTGACGAGCCGACCGGCCCGGGCTGCGGCGCCGGGAGCGCCGAAATGTAGTGCCCTTTCTCGAAAGCGGACTCAATGATTTCAGACGCTTGCACGCGAATAGCTCTGAACTCAAGAAAGTTGGGCGGCAAGTCATCCAGTTCCGCAAGGCATCCCCCAAAACATTGGTCGGCGCAGGACATAAGACTGGGGTTGTCTTCCAAGCGTTGCGTTATGTCGGCAAGGATCGTGTCGACAGTCAAATCATCGACCGGATTGCACGCGCACTGGACGACAATGATTGGAAGCTCTTGATAAAGCAAAGCAGGCACATCCCTGCCTGGATGCACCCGTCGTGCAACAGATTGTTGCGCATAAATGAGTGCGGTTCATTTAGTCGACGGTCGATTAGTCTTCAAGGACGGGCTTTGCAAGGAGCTGCCACTTGTACCAGTTTCTGAACGCCTACCTCCTGAACAGCTCGATATATTCGTTGAAAACAAACAGTCGATTTCGGCGTTGCCCTGTAACTTCAACCAAAACACCGTGACTGACCATATCGGTTATCAGCGCGGACGCAGTATTGCCGGTGGCCCCAATGATTTCGGCTACCATGTTCACATCCACAACCGGACGCGCATACAGGTGTCGCATCAGCGCCTGCGCGTTGTCTTGTCGGCGCGCGCTGAACCGAGGCAATACATCTCGTTCGACCCGTTCCTTGATTGCCAAAATAGACCGGAATACGTCTGCTGACGCACGCGCTGTCTCTTCAACGCCATGAAGGAAGAACACCAGCCACTCCCGCAAGTGATTGCCCTGGCGCACGGCCATCAAGTGATCGACATACGCGGTCTTGTTGCGTTCAAAATAGTCCGACAGATACAGCGCCGGCCGTACTAGCAGCCCCTCTGACGCCAGATATAGCGATATCAGCAAGCGCCCCAGGCGCCCGTTACCGTCCAAAAACGGGTGAATTGTCTCAAACTGGTAGTGCCCAATGGCAATCCGCACCAATGGATGCACAAACAGATGGTCCGCGTGCAAGAATGCTTCTAGATCCCCCATAAGATCTGGAACATGGTCATGATGCGGCGGCACAAACACTGCGTTTTTCAAGCTGACCCCTATCCAGTTTTGACTGGTACGAAACTGTCCGGGCTGTTTCTGCTGACCACGTACTCCAGAAAGCAATATTTCATGGGTTTGACGCAATAATCGGTTCGACAAGGGCAACTCGTCTAAAGCTTCAATCGCAAAGTTGATCGCATGGATGTAGTTTTGTACCTCAGCCCAGTCGTCGCGTTCTTCTGGGTTCAGGTCATCAGCATCCTTGAACGCATCTTCGATGTTGGTTTGAGTACCTTCGATCCGACTGGATTGCGTAGCCTCCTTCGCGACATACATGCGAATGAAGAACTCGATATCGGGGATCAGCTGTGCAAAGGCGTTCAATTCTCCCAAGGCACGGTCGGCTCGACCCAAGAGCTCTGACAGCTCGGGGTCAGCCACAACCCATTCATGACAAATGGTTTCTGGCAGAAAAGCCTTATATTCGTACTGATCCTCAAGTTGACCAGATTTGAAGTTCGCGATGTCCATACCTCAGAAACCACTCCGTTTTCTGCGTTACTGAAGGCCTTATCTCAATTTCTGCGTTTGTCGCAACCACTACCTCAGAAACACGGGGGCTTTTTGAGATATAGATATCCCAATCTCAAATTGCGCAACAACTCTCACGCCTGCAGTCCCGCAGCACGAACCTGCTCAGGCGTCACCAGCTTTGACGCAATCAAGTCCTCGATCTGCCGGTTGGTGATGTGGCGGCAGAGGGGATGGCGCTCGTGGATCCACTCGGCAAGGCTGGCGCGACCTTTGGCTTCGGCCTCTCGCGCCTTCTCGCGGTCCGCCTGTATCTGAGCAAGCCCCTTCTCCCATCGCCGCATCTTGAACCAATTGTCCGAGAAACAGACCTTGCTGCGCGTGTAGCCCTCGCTTTCCTTCGCATAGGCTTTGACCGCCTGCTGCAGATCATCGGGCTGCACTCCGGCTTTCACAGCCGCTGCGATCAGGCGCAGACTGGTTCGCCGGTCTCGGATCCTGTCCTCGGGATAGGCTGCCAGGATCTTCTCAGCTTCAAGATCTTCAACCTCCTCCGCCGCCTCGCGCTTGCGCGTAGGTGGTTTATGGATGGTTTTAGGATGGTTTGGGGTCCACCGTGAACCCCGTACCCCGTTCACCGCGGACCCCGTACCGGGTTCAGGCTGGACGGGGTTCACAGTGACCCCCGTCTCGATGTCGGGCTCAGCCGTGGGTTCGAGCGCGTCCACGCGCTCGAGAACGATGCGGTAAATGACGGTGTAGCCATTCTTGCATTGCCGCCGCCCTGTCTCGATCAGAATGCCTTCGCGCAGGAAGTCGATGATGATGCGCTTGACCGTGCTTTCGCTGAGCTCTGTATGGCGCTGGATCGTCCCCTTGGAGCACCAGATGCCCGAACCGTCATCGCTCGCCTGTCGGCCAGGAACATAATGATCTGCTTGCGCGCGGCGCTGCCAAAGCGGCGCTCGGCGCATTCATTTGCGATGCGCCAGCTCATGATCTCACCGCCAATTGGGTTGAGGTCAGACCGGAAATGCCGTAGATACAGGGACGGAAATATTCTTCTATGCCGTTGAGGTGGGTGGCCGCCCCCTCAGCGGTTTTTCTTTGCCTTTTCGCCAGAGCAAGAGCCCGTGAAAAACCGTTTACTTGGGGCTTGTAACCTATTGAAAAGTGACCCTGAACGAAACAAGTCCGTTTACAATTTTTCCCTTTGAAATCAACGAAATTTTCCGGATTGCAAATCCGTGTAGACCGGTTCGATTCCGGTACCCGCCTCCATGCACCCGAATTGTTCGCGAACTGCCGGAGACCGCCGCAGATGTGCGGGCTCACAAACCTTGGACTGCATTGACTACGGTGGCTTGAGCGGCCTCTTGTCGGCAAGCAAGGCGAACGCGTTCGGATCACCGTTCCTGAACCGGTTTCAGGCATACGACCCCGGAATTGCAGGCACTCTCTTAGAGGCTGACCTAGAATGTGGATGGCCTCCCCCAGATGTGGTATTTCCCCGCTGACTTCCACACCAGACAGGGAGGGCCGCATGGCTTGGAACGAGACCACCCGCGAGAAGTATAAGCGCAGTTCGGACCGGTATGAAAGCGATTTGACCGACGAGGAATGGCTCTTGATCGAGCCGCTTCTTCCGGCTCCGTCAAAGCTCGGACGTCGCCGCACCGTCGACCTTCGGGCGGTTTTCGACGCGATCCAGTACATGCTGGCTACGGGGTGCCAGTGGCGGGCGATTCCCAAGTGTTTCCCGCCATTTACGACGGTTCAGAATTACTTCTACGCATGGCGCGACGACGGCGTTCTGGAGCGCATGATGGGCACGCTGCGCGATCTTGCGCGCATGCAGGCGGGGCGCTCCGGAGATCCGACGGCGGCCGCGATCGACAGCCAGTCGGTGAAGACGACGGAGATGGGCGGCCCGTCGGGATGCGACGCCGGCAAGAGGATCAAGGGCAGGAAACGCCACGCCACGGTGGACGTGGAGGGGTTCCCGATCGCGATCCAGGTTCACGCGGCTGACGTGCAGGACCGGGACGGTGCGCCGGCTGTCATCCTCGCGATGCTGGAGAAGGCGCCGCAGGTGAGAAAGCTGTGGGCGGACGGCGGGTATGCGGGACCGAAGCTGGAGGCCGCGCTGGCGGAGCACGGCCTCGGATCGATCCTGGAGATCGTCCACAGGCCCAAGGAAACAAAGGGCTTCACCGTCCTCTATCGCCGCTGGGTGGTGGAGCGGACGTTCGCCTGGCTGTCGTGGTGCCGGCGCCTGGCGAAGGACGTGGAGCGGACCTTGGCGAGTTCCCTGGCCTGGGTCCAACTGGCCGCGTGCCGGTTCCTGATGCGACGGGTGGCGCGAGGGATAACGTCATGAATTACAATAATATATTCAAATCAAGGACTTATGATTCAGCCTCTTATGCTGGGGAAGCGGTCTCACCTATGCGCTTCCAGGAAGATCTTCCGAGTCGCAAAGGCCTTCCAGCGCAACCGGGGGCCTGTCAGAGAACTTGACCATCAGACTCAGCTTGCCACCCATTGCCTCTACATGGCTGCGCAATGTCGAGAACAGCAGGTCACTTTGCCTTTCCATCTGTGCAACAGCCGCCTGACGAACGTTTAACTCCCTGGCCAAACGCACCTGTGTCAACCTCCTGGCCTTGCGCAGTTCCTGAATTGTCAGATGCTCCGCATTCAGTCGGTCGCCCTCCGTGAGGACGCATTCTTGACGAGCTTGAGAAAGCTCGTCAAGTTTTTCCTTCAGGGACTTGCCCATCACTCTGCCCTTTCCTGCGCCTCAAGATGCTGGTCGCGTCCGCCTGCCTTGGTCCCGCACTCGACTCCCTCCGTCGAATGGGAAGGACCTCTGCTCATGATCCAAGTCAGGTGATGTGCAACTTGCCCTTGTCCGGACCACAACTCATTTCGCTCGTGATGTCGAGCCCTGAGCCAGTCACGGTATCCGCCTTCTTGCGATTCTGCAAATCTGTCGGCCCAGGCGTGACACGCCCGGAATACGGTTTCAGCCATCGGCGAATGCCTCAAGCCGATCGGGCAAGGGCGATACGACCAACCCCGGTTCCGTCGGCAGACTTGCGCATGCGTCATGGACGGTGATCACGTCTCCGCGGAGATCGGTACGCAGGGCATTGCCATTGACGTCAGCTTCACACGCGGAATCCTTGCCTTTGGTCGCCGAGTTCGACAACGCCGCGATCTGGCCCACGGCCGTTCCCATGAAATGCGGCCAGAGAGGCGTGTCTTTGGGCAAGCTACTCGCCAGGTCCAGGGCGCCGGTCATGCCACCCCATTTTGCGACATCCGGCTGGAGGAGCTGCATTCCCGCCTTTGCCATCAAGCGAAAGTTCTCGCTCCCGTAGATGTTCTCTCCGCCGGCAAGCGGAATGTCCGTGAACGCGGCAAGATCTTCCCAGTCTGCCATTTGCGCATTTGCGCTCAGCGCCTCATTCGCAAAATGCGGTGCCAGGTCCATCAGTGCGCCGAGGTCTTCTTTCGCCTCGGCTAAAGTCCATGACTGGTTGCTGCCAGCCACGACGCGCGATCCGTCAGGGCAAAGTTTCGCGGCTCTCTCCACAAGCTCGCGGTTGCCATGTTCCGAAATTCCGATCATCAACTTGAATTAGATTTGCCCGAGGGACGCATGGTGCGGGATCATGCGCTCCAGGTCGTCCGCATTGATCGATGCCGTGCAGGACTGGGCCGCCGCGTCCGAGGGCCCAATGGCCTATGGAAATGACTGCCCGGCCTTGCGCAGGGCAATGTCCCAAGGAGCCGTGTCGATGCCGGCCAGGACGTGTTCGAAGACTTCCGTCTGCCCCGAATGAAGAAAGTAGATCGAAAGCTTCTCGCGCAGTGCACCATTGATCTCCCTAGGCCCCGCGAATCATGCGCCCTACGGATGCGGCGCCACGACATCCTCGATGACACGCGTATTGTGCAGATTGGCGCGCGGCGGGGAACTGGCCCATACTTCGGCCCGGCCAAAACTCCCGTCGGCATCCCCAATCCGCACCAGCATTGATGATTCCGCCCGAGGGAACGTGCCTTCCGTTCCTGGGCCCCAGCTCAGGGTCCCGCAGGCTTCACGGCAGGAATCGCGTTCGTGCCGATAGGCCACAATCATCCCTTCCTGTTGGCAATGTCGCGCGCAGCGTCGGCGATCGCCTTGGCGTCGAGCCCGAACTTGTTCATCAAGTACGACGTCGTGCCGCCCTCACAGTAGTGATCGCGGATGCCGACACGCCTGAATGGCAGGCCGATCCCCGCTTCCGCGAGCACCTCCGCAACCGCAGAACCCAGCCCGCCGATGATGTTGTGGTTTTCCGCTGTCACGATCGCGCCGGTCGATTTGGCTCGCTCGACTATCAGCGGTTCATCGATTGGCTTGAGCGAGGCCATGTCAACGACTCCCGCCTCGACCCCCTCGCCGTCCAGTGTCTCCGCAGCCTGCAGCGCCTCCGCGACGCTCAGTCCAGTCGCGAAAATGGTGAGATCCGCGCCTTCGCGCCGGACGACCCCTTCGCCGATCTCCATATTCCGCGGCTCGAACGGCGGCGGAGCGGATTCCGGCCGTTTCATGCGCAGGTAAACCGGTCCTTCCCACTCGAGCGCCATCTTGACCATGGCAGCGTGATATTCCGGCCCCGAAGGCTCGAAAATCGCCATGTTGGGAATGGCCCGCATGATTGCCACGTCCTCTATGGCTTGATGCGAGACACCCAGGAGCGTCGCCACACCTGGCAGGAAACCCACGATTTTCACCGGCAGGTTCGGGTAGGCAGCCTGCATGGTGATCTGGTCCAGCACGCGTTTCGTGATGAACGCGCAGAACGAGTGGCAAAACGGGATCTCGCCCGATCGCGCCATGCCACCGGCCATGCCGATCATGTTCGCTTCGGCGATCCCGACATTGTGGAACCTCTCGGGGAACTCGTCCCGGAAGCGATCCGTTTCCGTCGGTGGAACCAGGTCCGCGCACAAGGCAACGATGCGCGCATCCTTCGTTGCGGCTTCAAGCAGGGCGTCACCATAGGAGCGGGGCAATGGCCTGAATGACCGGTTGATGAAGTCCGCAGCCTCCAATCGGGTCAGCGTCTCGCTCACAACTGCGCCTCCAACTCGGCGCGGGCCGAGGCTGCGACCTCGGGCGGGAAGCGAAGCTGATGGAACATCAGCCCTTCCAGGGACGCAACGCCCTTGCCCATCAAGGTGTTGGCCTTGATGAAGCTTGGCTTGCCCTTGGCCTGGCGTGCCTGATCGAATGCGCCAAGCAAAGCACCGATGTCATTGCCGTCCACTTCCTGGCACGCGAACCCGAAGCTCTCCATCTTGCTCATCAGGGGCTCAAGCGACATGACCAGATCCATCGGCCCCTCGGACTGGACGAAGTTGTAATCGACAATCAGGCAAAGGTTGTCGAGCGCCTGGGCGCCGGCGAGCATTGCAGCCTCCCAAACCTGGCCTTCCTGCATCTCGCCATCGCCGACGACGACGTAGAATCTGCTGTTCCGTCCCTGGCGCATGGCCGCCAGTGCGCACCCGATCGCGACAGACAGTCCCTGGCCGAGCGATCCGCAGGTTGCCTCGACAAACGGACCCATTCGCTCGGAGGAATTTATTTCCAAAGCCGAGCCGTCCGTGACGTACGTGCTCAGCAAGTCGGTTTCGAAGAACCCGCGCTCCGCCAAGGCTGCATAGAAGACCGCCGTGTTGTGCGCTGTGGTCAGGAAGATCCGGTCCCGGTCCGGCCAGGCCGGATTCCCGGGATCCATCGTCGCCTCGGCGAAGTAGAGCGATGTGAAGATGTCCGCCGCCCCCAGGCCCTGCTGCACGTATCCTTGACCAGTGGGCGCAACCATGTTGACCACATGCAGTCGCAGTTGCGTGGCCAGTCTTTCGAGTTCAGCCAAGTTGTGTCTTGCTTGCATCACGTCCCTGCGCGATCTAGAATGTTCCAAATCCTTGTACCTTTCAAGATGGAGAGAATGTCAACATGAATCTTCAGTCGCTGAAGCGTCAGGACGTGCCCCTCTACGCAGAGGTCGCCTCCGTCCTGCGTCATCAGATCATGTCTGGAGAGCTTTCCCACGGCGAAAGACTGCCCGCGCTCAGAGCACTGGCTGAAGAGCTGGGGGTTGCCCGCATGACCGTCGTTCAAGCGATGAACAGGCTGGAAGAGGAAGGGCTGATCGAAAGGCAGCCCGGCCGCGGCACCTTTGTGCGCGACGTCACCATCCCTCCGCGCCATACATTGCAGATGAAAGCGGAGATTTCGCAGATCTACACGATGGTCGATCAGCTGGAAGTGTCGGTTCGCAAGGGTGATGCACGTATCGAGAAGTCCGAGGATGGTCGCTATTTTCGTTGCATGCAAAGGATTCATGCACGCAAGGGCAAGCCGTTCTGTCAGGTTGACATCCGTCTTGACGACCAGTTGTTCGAACGCGCTCCGGACCGGTTCGCCAACGAGATCGTTGTCTCGGTGCTGAGGGATCTAGGCATCGCAATCACGCGCGCGCGGCAAAGGGTCACCGTCTCCTATGCCGGGTTTTCGCTGGCACGCGCGCTCGGCGTCGCCGTGAATTCCGCGGTCTTTCGCGTCCAGCGCGAATTCCTGGATGCCGAAGGCAAGCTCATCTATTCGGCCGACCTGTCCTATCCCGCCGACTCGCTTGAGCTGGAGATGGAATTCTTCACGGAACAGGTCACGTGAGCCAAATGCGCTTAAGCCTCGGCCTTCGATCAGGCTGAATGAAAGATACATATATCTAGAACATTGACAAGAGCGGTGACTGGAAGCAAGGCAGGGAAGATCTCTCGTAGAGGCTTGGGGCAATGCTGATCTCCGGCCTTGCCGACTAGGGCCTGAGCGCCGGTGCGGCCATTGCCGGCTGGCAGGAATGGCCGATCACCTACGTTGTGTCGTTCGCCGCCGGCGGCAACGCCGATGTCGTGGCCCGCATCAATGCCGAGGCGCTGTCGGAGAGGCTGGGCGTCCCCTCAACGTCGTGAACAAGCCCGGTGGAGCCAATTTTTTCGGCGACAATGTCGGTCGTCGAAGCGCCGGCAGACGGCTACACGCTCTTCAACTGGTCGCCACCGTCCTCCATGGTCGTGCCGCTGACGCGCGATGTGCCTGTGATCCGCTTGAGGACTTCCTCCCCCTCTATGCCGGGATTTCGGCCTCGAACGCGGTCTACGTTCGGACAGACAGCCCCTCCACCACCTTTGAGGAAATCATCGAGGGCGCAAAGGCGAACAGGCTCTCGATCGGCGTCAACCACCTTGGTGCGCCACCTAACCTCAGCGCGGTTCAGCTGGCCAACGAATTCGAGCTGGAATTCAAGACCATTGCACTGAAGACCGTGCCTGTGACCATGGCTGGCCTCGCTGGCGGCCAGGTCGACGTCGCCGTCGGCCAGGTCGGCTCGATCCATGTCGATGGCCGTGAGAAAGTGCGGGCAATCAGAACGTCCTGATTGCCCGCACTCTCAAATAGCGGCCGACATTCTGGCCGTGGAGCCCGTGCCTCAGACATTCGAGGCATTTGGCTTCGTGGCACGCCGGATTCTCGGGACAAGCATCGTAGAAGTACTCGATGCCCTTGAGGAAGCGCGCAACACGGCTGACAATCCCTTTGCCATGATTTGCGACACGCGACAGTTTGACGGAATAGGCGCCTGCAGGCGGCGCTGCCCATGGCGCATTGTGTCGCCGCTTCAAGCGCGGACTGGGATGCCGGGATTGCTGAGACCGAGCAACGCTCGAGAGACTTGGAACAAAGTGGGTCGTAGGGTGGGTCGAAAGTCGGTTGGCGGTTCTCGGGCAGCGACGCCGCCTCGGTGTCAACGAGCGCCAAAGTGGCGGGTCAGGACGACTCGCCGAATCGCGGAAGTCGGGTCAGAGTCATGTTCAGGCACATCATGAACGCATTCTTCGAGGGGACCGGGTTGGCCTTCGCATGACCCGCAATGTCGAATGCCGTGCCGTGGGCGGGTGTCGTCATCGGGATTGGCAGGCCGGCAAGCACCGATACGCCGCGATCGAACCCAAGCAGCTTTATCGCGATCTGTCCCTGGTCGTGGTACATCGTCACGACAGCATCGTATTCACCGGCACGCACCTTGAGCCAAAGCGTATCCGCGGGCAAAGGCCCGACGCAATTGATCTGCTTGCGTTGCGCGTTCTCCACCGCCGGGCGGATCACGCGGATCTCTTCGTCGCCCATCAAGCCGCCGTCTCCTGCGTGCGGGTTGTAGGCAGCCACCACGATGCGCGGACGACCGTAGCCTGCCCGTTTCAGGGTGCTGTCAGCAAGCCCAATGCTTGCTTCGACACTCTCGATGGTCAAAAGATCGGGCACGTCCTTCATCGCGACATGGCTCGTGACCCGGCCGTTCCACATGCCATTGGCCACGTTGAACTCGCTCGCCGGTGTCTTGAGATCGAAAAACTTGCGGGCAAGTCCAAGCTCGTCGGCAAATTCGTTGCCACCCAGATGCATCGATTCCTTGTTGAAGGGCATGAACACGATGCCGTCGATCTGTGCAGCATGCGACAGCTCAAACGCCCGACGCAGGCCCTCGATCGAGGATTGTCCGCCGGCGGCACAGACTCGGGCCACCGGAGCATCCCCGATGCCCTCGATCGGCAAGTCGAGATGCAGAACTTCTCCGTCTACAGGATCAATTTCAGCATCAAGCGCAGCGTGCCGCACGTCAATCCTGGCTCCCATCTGCTCCTCGCCCCGTGCAAACACTTCCGGCGCGCCGATGACCACGAGGTTCGCGCAATTGCGTACCTCTTCATCTCTCAAGAGCTTGTGCAGGAGTTCCGGGCCGATGCCCCCGGGATCGCCTTGGACTAGGGCAATGGTCCTTTTGGTCACGTCTCTTTCCCGGCCTCCAGTTTCCTTTGCGCAACAGCAATATTGGCAATCGCGACTTCGAGATGCCGCCGCATATGCCTGGCGCAGGCCGGGCCGTCACGGGCTTGCAGCGCCGCAAGGATGTCCTCGTGCTGGCCGAGCGTGGCATTTCGCGCCGCCCGCATTTTGGAGGAGATGAAACGCGCCCGCCAAAGGCGCGCATTGTAGGTCCTGTGGGACTCCAGCAGCGGCGCGTTTCGTGCCGCACCGACGATGGTCTGGTGAAAGTCCATGTCCCAACGAAAGAACTGCAACGGCTCCGTGCTTTCGTCGGCCGAACGCATGCGTTCCTCCAGGTCGGCTACCCCGGCGATTTCCGCGTCCGTGGCATTCTTGCAAGCCAGTTCGCCAGCGAGTGCTTCGAGCGCACCCAGAACTGCGAGGCTTTGAGCGAGTTCGTCAAGCGAGGGGTCGGCCACTCGAGGACGGCGCGTCGGTCCATAGACGATCAACCCTTCGTTCTCGAGGATGCGGAGCGCCTCCTTCAAAGGGGTCCGGCTCACGCTGAGCGCGTCCGCGAGTTCCCGTTCCGGCACGGCAACGCCCGGTGGCAACTTGCCGAGCAGAATGGACTCGCGCAACGTATCCGCGGCGCGTTCAGCCAAGGACCTTCGAGGACCGATGCCGCCGATTTCCCGCAATTCTTCTGCCCAGGCGGTGTCTGCCACGTCAGAGTCCCCACTTGAGTGCGACAGGATCGAGGGGGCGCAGCAACTCAAGAAGCTGTTCGCGTGCCCAGTCCGGCAAGGCCGGGATCGGGTGGCGGCAGAAGGAAGACTTGATCACGCCCCCGGCCTTCATTGCCTCCTTGGCGGCGCGAAAGTTGCACTGGCGGTTTTCGTGGTTGATAGCTGGCAGAACACGTGCGTAGGCCGCCAGCGCCTTGTCGCGGTTCCCCTCCAGATGATCGATCACGACGGGCTTGATCTGATCGGTGATCGTGGCCGACGTCATCGTGCCGGTGGCCCCGGCGTCAAGGTCGGCCATGAGGGTAATTCCCTCTTCGCCATCAAAGGGTCCGTCGATGTGACCGCCGGCCACAGCCAGCAAGGCGCGCAGCTTTGCCGCCGTGCCGACACTTTCAATCTTCAAGAGCTTGAGCATCTCGATCTCGCGCACCATTCTCGCCAGCAGAGGCACCGTCAACTCGACCCCGGACAGAGGCGCGTCCTGCAGCATTATCGGAATGCCGACTTCACCGACCCGCGCGAACTGCTCGAAGGTCTGTTCTGCGGCGCCCTTCAAGGTGGCGCCATGATACGGGGCCATCATCATCACGATGTCCGCACCCATCTCCTTGGCCCGACGCGCGCGCGCCACCGTGATGCCGGTCGCAAAGTGGCTGATCGTGACGATCACCGGGACGCGACCCGCCACATGATCCAGAGACATCTTGGTCAGGTCTTCGCGCTCTTGGTCGCTAAGCAGGAACTGCTCGGAGTAGTTTGCCAGGATGCAAACGCCGTCAGAACCCTGGTCGATCATGCAGTCAAGCACGCGGGCGGAGCCCTCAAGGTCGAGCGTGCCATCTTCGCGGAAAGCTGTCGGCGCGACGGGCCAGATGCCGGAATAGGACTTCATGGCGCAACATAGCTCGTCTTGACCGTGGTATAGAATTCGCGGGCGTACGATCCTTGCTCGCGCGGTCCGTAGCTCGATCCCTTCCGGCCGCCAAATGGCACATGATAGTCAACGCCCGCAGTCGGCAGGTTGACCATTACCATGCCCGACTGAGCGTGGCGGCGGTAGTGGCTCGCGCGTTTCAGCGAAGTGGTGCAGATGCCCGAGGACAGCCCGAACTCGGTGTCGTTGGCCATCGCGAGCGCCTCGTCGTAGTCCGCCACCTTGATCACGCTGGTGCAGGGGCCAAAGATCTCTTCACGGCTGCTGCGCATCTCGTTGGTCGCGTTCGCGAACACGGCGGGACGCTGGAAGAAGCCTGGGCCATCGGCGCGCTCGCCGCCGGTTACCTCGCAGCCCTCTTCCTTGGCAAGGGCAACGTAGCCGAGGTTCTGATCGAGCTGAGACTGGTCGACCACCGGGCCAATCTGGGTGTCCGGGTCAAGCGCGTCGCCCACTTTCAGCTCGGCGGCAGCGGCAGTCAGCCTCTCCACAAAGGCGTCGTGAATGCCGGCGGTCACGATCAGCCGGGATGAGGCGGTGCAACGCTGGCCGGTGGAGAAGAATGCGCCATTGGCCGAGACGCTCACCGCCACGTCCAGGTCGGCGTCATCCAGCACCACCATCGGATTCTTGCCGCCCATCTCCATCTGCACCTTCTTGCCGTTGGCGGCGCAACCCACGGCGATTCCGCGGCCCACCGGAACAGAGCCGGTGAAGCTGACGGCGTCGATGCCGGGGTGTTCCACCATGCGCGCGCCCACTGTCGAACCGCGGCCCATCACAAGATTGAATGCGCCATCGGGGCAGCCCGCCTCCTTCAACGATTTCGCGACCTCCCAGGCGCAGCCTGGAGTCAGGTCCGCGGGCTTGAGGATCACGGCGTTGCCAAAGGCGAGGGCCGGCGCGATTTTCCAGGCCGGAATGGCTATGGGGAAGTTCCAGGGAGTTATGAGACCGACGACGCCCACGGGCTCGCGCTCAATCAGTACCTCGACACCGGGGCGAACAGAGGCAATGGCCTCGCCACCCAAACGAAGCGCCTCTCCGGCAAAGAACTTGAAGACCTGCGCCGCACGGGTGGCCTCGCCGATGCCTTCGGCAAGGGTCTTTCCCTCTTCACGGCTCAAGAGCCGCCCGAGTTCCTCGCGCCTTGCCATCAAGTCCGCACCGACGTTTTCCAGCACGTCGTGGCGCACTTGAGGCGATGCGAATGCCCAGCCCGGCAAGGCCGCTTGGGCCGATTCGACAGCGGCATCGACCGAAGCCGCATCGCCGCGGATGTATTCGCCGATCACGTCCTCGGGGTTTGATGGATTGACGTTTGGCGCAGCCTCGCTGCCACCGACCCAAGCGCCGCCGATAAGGTTCTCATAAATTCCCATGACTACTCCATGATTTCAAAGTTGTGGACGTGTTCGTCCGTGATCTCGATGCCAAGGCCCGGCATGGCGTCATCCAGCTGCAAATGGCCGTCAACGGCATCCGGGTCACCCTTGAATATGTAGTAGAAGAGCTCGTTGCCGACCTCCACGTCGAAGACCGGGAAATACTCGCTGATCGGGCAGTTCACGTTGGCCATTGTCAGGTGGTAGTTGTGCATTTGACCGGCATGCGGGACCACCGGGATCTGGAATGCCTCGGCAACCGCGTTGACTTTCTGGGCGGCCGTGATTCCGCCGACACGATTGGTGTCGTATTGCAGGATGCTTACCGCGCCCATGCGCAGGAGATCCGCGCAGCCGATCAGGCCGAATTCATGCTCGCCGCCCGAGATCGGGATCGGGCCCTTGTTAAGCTCCGAATATCCATTGACGTCTTCTGCAATCACCGGTTCTTCCAGCCAGCGCGGCTCGTATTTCTCCAGCTTTGGCAGCATACGGCGCGTGTAGTCGAGGTTCCAGCCCATATAGGCCTCGAGCATGAGATCTCGGTCATAGCCGATGACCTCGCGCACGGCCTCAACCCGTCTGAGATTCTCTCGCATGCCCGCCATGCCGTCCTTGGGGCCATAGCCAAAGCGGGACTTGAACGCCTGATAGCCGTCCTTCATCGCCGTTTCGGCCTCGGCCTGCATCGCCTCGATCGGACCGGAATAGAGTTTTGAGTAATATACCGGGATCTTCTCCTTTGTGCGCCCGCCGAGGAGCTTGAACACGGGCTTTCCCGCAAGCTTGCCCATCAGGTCCCAGATCGCGATATCGATGGCGCTGATTGCCGTCATGCCGATGCCCTTTCGCCCCCAGGCATGACTGCGACGGTACATCTTTTCCCAGATATAGGCGTGGTCAAACGGGTCTTCGCCGATCACCATCGACGCGTACCAGTCGTCGATCGCCCTCTTGACAACCGTGGGCGCCAGCGCGGCGTTGCCAATGCCGATGGTGCCGTCCTCGGTCTCGACCTCGCAGGTCAGCCACTGGTGGAAGCGGAAGGACGACATCGCGTCGCCCCTGTCCCACAGCGCGTCCGAAGCGTTGGTGCAGAAATTGCCGGTTGGTGCCACGATCGGGCCGGTCCAGTTCCAAACGCGTGTGCGGACAGACTTGATCTTGCTCATTTCACTCTCCGGAGGATTCAAGCGGCGCGCGACGCTTCACCAAGCGTCCCCAAGCCGCGGGACCGACCAAGGCCAGCGCGGTCAGCACGAGGAACAACAAGGTCAATGGACGGGTGAACATCAGCCACCACCTTTCATCCAGCATCACCATGGATTGGCCCAAACGCTGCTCCAGCATCCCTCCCAGGATCAAGCCGATGGCCAGCGGCACTACGGAAAAGCCGTAGCGACGCATGAAATAGCCTATGACACCGAAAATCAGCGTGACCCAAACGTCGAACATCGACTGGTCCAGAGCGTAGGCGCCGACGATGGAGAACACGAAGACCACCGGCCACAGGACCTCGACCGGGATCAGGGTCACGCGGGCAAAGATTCTGGCGCCCCACAGGCCGACGAAAAAGAACAGCAGGTTCACCAGCATCATCGACCAGAAGATCGCGTAGGCAAAATCAGCCTGCTCGGTGAACATGTTGGGGCCTGGCTGCAGCCCATGCACCATCAGCCCGGCCAGGATCACCGCCGCCGTGGCCGAGCCGGGAATGCCCAGCGCCAATGTGGGCACCATCGCGCCCCCGGTGGCCGCGTTGTTGGCCGCCTCGGACCCGGCCACGCCCTCGATTGCGCCCGTGCCGAACAGTTTCGGGTTGCGGGACCAGCGCTTGGCCTCGTTGTACCCGATCATCGATGCCACGGTAGCGCCCTCGGCGGGCAAGATGCCGATGAAGGTTCCAATGCCCGAGGAACGCAGGATCGCGCGCCAGCTTTCCCTATAGTCCTCGCGGCTGGGCAGTTCGACCGATTTCATGCGGATCACCTCGCGTTTGAGGTGAAGTTTTTCGGACTGCACCAGCAGTTCGGATATGCCGAACACGCCGATCATGACGGGGACAAAACCGATGCCTTCATACAGGTGGTAGGAGCCGAAGGTGAACCGCTCGACCGTGGTCAGGTTGTCCACCCCGATCATTGCGATCAGGATGCCGAACACGCCCGAGATCAGGTTCTTGATGGCCGAACCGTCGCCGATCGAGGCCAGCATGGACAAGCCAAAGAGGGTCAGCGCGAAATATTCGGGTGGCGAGAAGTGGTAGGCCGTGCGCGCCAGCAACGGCGCGGCCAGCATCAGGCAGATCACGCTGAATATGCCACCAAAGGTTGAGGCCACGACGGCCATGCCCAGGGCGCGCCCGGCCTGGCCCTGCTGAGCCAGCGGATAGCCATCCAGGCAGGTGGTGGCGCTGGCTGCGGTGCCCGGAGTGTTGATCAGGATCGCGGTGATCGCCCCGGCGAAGGTTGCCGAGCAATAGATCGCCGTCATCGTTGCGATGGCGGGCACCGGGTCCATGGTCAGCGTGAACGGCAGCAGCAACGCCGCCCCTGTCGTCGCGTTCAGGCCCGGCATCGCGCCGATGATCACTCCGCCGATGGTTGCGCAGAAGATCAGGAACAGCAAGTAAGGGTCGGACAAGGACACCAGTCCGTGGATCATCGCGTCCATGGGGTCACCCGTACCAGATTTGTGTCAGCGCCCCGCGCGGGAAGCGGATTTCGAAGACCTGGTCAAACGTGAAAAAGATCGCCGCGGGCACCAGAAACCCGACAAGGACCAGGACCAGGACCCTGCGCTCGCCCCAGAAAAGCGCCAGCATCGTGGCGAAGATTCCCAGGGCCAAGAAGAAGTCAATGCCCGCCAGCGCCGCGAACCCGGCAAACAGAGCGATTGTGCCAAGGGTGCTGCCCGTGAGCCTGTCGCGGACGCTGATCGGGTCCTTCCAAATCATCAGAAGCGTCAGCAAGGCCAGCAGCAGTATCAGAAGTTGCGGAAAGTCAGAAGGTTGAATGCCGCGTTTCAGGATCGGAGGCATCTTCTTGAACGTCGTGCTCATCCAGAACACCGACCCGCAAAAGGCCAGGATCAGGACCGGGATCAGCCGGCGTTCGAGCCGGGCCAGTAGCTTGGGCTTTTCTGTCGGCTGCGTCATGGAATTGCACCTTGCAGGCAAAGCGGCAGACCCGACAACGGGCGGCAGGGCGGACGGGATGCGATGCGGCAAGGAACGGTGCCGCATCGCGTGTCGAGCAGACTTATTCGATAAAGCCCAGCTCTTTCAGGGCGGCTGACATCTCGTTCACCGTGGTCTCGATCTGCGGACCCCAGACATCCGACCCCGCGACCGAGGTGCTGTCCAGTCCGACCGACGTCAAGAAACCCTGGTAGACCGTGTGGTTCATGGCCTTGAGCAACGCGGCCTCGATCTTCTCGGCCACTTCCGGCGGCGTGTCGGCATGCACGGCAAAGCCGCGCACGGTCGAGAAGCTGACCGGAATGCCCAGTTCCTTGGCAGTCGGAACGTCGCCGATCTTGGCCATCCGCTCGTCAGCCAGAACGACGGCAGGACAAATCTCGCCCGCATCGATTTGCGCGCTGGCCTCCGCAAGGTTCAAGACGCCCGCGTCCACCGCACCTGCGATCAGCTGAGTGGCGAGCTCTGCACCACCGTCAAAGGGCAGCATCTTGGGTGTTTTCATCCCGCCCTTCAGCGTGAACATGAAGGCGGACACGTCGTCGATATTGCCCAAGTGCGTCACACCATAGGTGATCGGGGCCTCTTTCTGCTTGGCCACGAAGTCTTCGGCGCTGTCATAGGCGCCGCACTTGGTCATCAGGATCTGCGGGTCGTCGGTGCCCCGCGCAATCGGGCGCAATTCGTCGATCATCATGCCCCCCTGGCCCTTGGCCATCACAGCCGCATGGCCGACCGTGAAGGTCAGGATGGTGTAACCGTCCGCCGGAACGGTCTTGTAATATTCCAGCGCCGCGGCACCGCCACCGCCCCGCTTGTTGACAATCACCATGTCCTGGCCCAGCTCGCGACGCGCGCGCAGCATCATCATGCGCGTCGTCACATCAGTGCCGCCGCCGTTGCCGGCGTGCGTAACAACCTCGATTGTCTTGCTTGGATACTCGTCCGCATTTGCGATGCTTGCAGCCAACATTGTCGCCGACGCGAGGATCGCAACAGCACCCAACTTTACTCCGAACGAATTCTTCATGGTGTCCTCCTTGGGATCGATTTACGGATCAGTCGCAGACTGATATGCAAAATTTGATATTCCAAATTCCAGTTAGGAGTCAACTCCTCCAATCCGATTTTGTCGCGATCTAGGCGGACCTTCCAGCAGAAATCTTCCTGACGGCATTGCGCAGGCTCCTGAAAAGGCTCGGCTTTCCCGCGCAAGCGCAGGGATTCTCCTTGGATCAATGTTGCCATGCAATTGCACATATTATGTGTTGATTCGCTTTCCATTCAGCATATTATTGGCCTTATAGTGGTGCCATGTAAGGATCGGACCCGTGGCCCTCAGCGTCGATGTCATTCCCAACCGCTCCTCCCCGCCTGCAATCCTCCTCCGCGAGGCATGGCGCGAGGGCAAGCGCATCCGCAGGAGAACCCTCGCCAACCTCTCGAAGATGCCGCCCCACATCATCGACGCAATCCGCGCCGCCCTCGGCGGCGGGGTGGTGTTCCCGTCGCTCGACGCGGCCGTCACCATCCGCCGGTCACGCCCCCACGGCCATGTCGCGGCGGTGCTGGGAACGCTGCGGTCGCTTGGCATGGTCCGCGTCCTCGGCCGGAAGGCGGAGCGCATGCGGGACCTCGCCGTGGCGGCGGTCGTCGCGCGGATCATCGATCCCGCCTCCAGGCTGGCGACCGCCAGGGCGCTGGATCCGGAGACCGCGTCGACGAGCCTCGGGGCCGTGCTCGGCCTCGGCCCCGTCACCGGCAACGAGATGCTGGACATGCTCGACTGGCTGCTGCAGCGCCAGCCCTGGATCGAGAGGAGCCTGGCCAACCGGCACCTGAAGGGCGGGAACACGCTGATCCTCTACGACGTGAGCAGCTCGTGCCTGGAGGGACGGTGCTGCCCGCTGGCGGCGTTCGGCCACAACAGCGACGGCAAGAGGGGCAGGATGCAGGTCACCTGCGGGCTGCTCTGCGCCGCGGACGGCTGCCCGGTCGCCGTGGAGGTGTTCGCCGGCAACGCCGGGGACCCGTCCACGGTGGCGTCCCAGGTGGACAGGGTCCGCAAGCGCTTCGGCATCGACCGCGTGGCGCTGGCGGGCGACAGGGGGATGCTGACGACGGCGCGGATACGCGAGGACCTCGGGCTTGCGGGGCTCGACTGGATCTCGGCGCTGAAGACGGGAGACATCCGCAAGCTGCTGAAGGAGGGCGCGGACGGCGTCCCGGCCCCGCTGGAGCCCGAGGCGCTGGCTCCCGACGCTGTGGCCGAGGTCACGGGCCCGGACTTCCCCGGGGAGCGGCTGACGGTCTGCCTGAACCCGAGGCTGCGCGAGGAGCGGCGGCGCAAGCGGGAGGAGCTCCTGAAGGCGACGGAGGAGACGCTGGCGGCGATCGCGGCCGCCGCCGCGCGCCGGAAGCCGGGGCCGGAGAACCGCGACCAGGCCATGAAGGCCGTCGGGCGGGAGGCCAGCCGGCGCAAGATGGAGAAGCACTTCGAGATCGCGGTCACGGACGACGGCGTCTCCTGGAGCCGGCGGGAGGGGCGGATCGCCGAGGAGGCCAGGCTCGACGGCATCTGCGTGGTCCGCACCAGCCTGGAGTCCGCGTCACTTGGTCCGGAGGCCGCGGTGGAGGATTGCAAGAGCCTCGCGCAGGTGGAGCGCGCGTTCCTCACGATTAAGACCTCGCGGCTGCGGATCCGGCCCGTGCACGTGTACTCGGAGGATCACGTCCGCGCCCACGTGTTCCTCTGCATGCTGGCATGCCACGTGGAATGGCACATGCGACGTCGCCTGGCGCCGCTCCTGTTCGAGGACGACGACCGGGAGGGCGCCCGGGCGCGGCGCAGCTCGCCGGTGGAGCCCGCCGAGGTCTCGGAGAGCGCGAAGGGCAAGGCGGACACCAAGCGCACCCCGGACGGGCTGCCGGTCCACAGCTTCACGACCCTTCTCGCCGACCTGGCCACGCTGACGCTGAACGAGGTGACGCTGCCTGGCAGTCCGGACAATGCCTTCCCGCTGCTGGCGACCCCGACGGAGCTGCATGGCCGGGCATTCGAGCTGCTGGAGATCGACCCCGCCAAGGATGTTGCCATGCAGGTGACAGGTTGAATCCCAGGGAATCCGCTGCCGGCCCCTTGGTCTGCGAAGGATTCCTGTCTGACACCAAAATGAAAATCCGTCTAGGGAGCGGCGTGATCGCGCATGGCCGTTCGGCAACTCGTCCCGTTCAAGTGTCGACAATGGTTCCGTCCAGCACGCCCACCAGGCCCTCCGCGCGCTGCTGTTCACCATTGCTTGGTGCATCGACTCCTCCAATCAATTGAGCGGATGACCGGATCCAGACCGACACTCAACCACCCGTCGAAATTCGCGAAACCCGGCTGCCGCTTCTCCAGGCAAGTCAACCGGCCGTGATCTCGATCCTGCCCTTCCAGATATCCTCTGCGCAATCGACGCAGTTCGAGTCGGGTTCCAGGCCTTCAAGGCGCGCTCCCAGACCGCCATGCAGGGATTGTTCCGTTCCTGCTTCCCCCAGTCGCGGCGCTCCTGCTGATGGACCACACCACAGTGGTCGTGACCTGGATAACGCACCGGTTCGGGCTCTAGGCCGGATTTAGGATCAGGTCGGCCGCCTTCTCCGCGATCATGATCGTCGCGGCGTTTGTGTTGCCGGAGACCAGCGTTGGCATGATCGAAGCGTCCGCGATGCGCAAGCCCGCCAGACCCCGTACCTGCAAGTCTGGATTCACGACCGCCTCACGATCCACGCCCATGTGGCAGGTGCCGACGGAGTGATAAAGGCTAGACGCCGTCTCCCGCACGAAGGCCAGCAGATCGTCGTCGCTTGCAGCCCCTGGGCCAGGTCTTCGCTCACTGCCGCGATAGGGATCGAAAGGTCTGGCGGCAGCAATGCACCGGGCCAGCTTCAGCCCCGCGATCAGCACGTGGGCATCCACGGGTTCGGACAGGTAGTTCGCGCGAATCTTCGGCGGATCACAGGCACGTGGCGACCGAATCATCACGCTGCCGCGGCTGGCAGGCCGCAGTTGGCAGACGTTGAACGAAAAGCCCGAGTTGGTGTCCACCACGCCCGGTCGTGTCATGCTAAGCGGCATGAAGTGGAATTGCAGGTCCGGACGGTCAAGATTGTCAGACGATCGCGCGAATGCGCCGGCCGGAGCAGGACCGCCAGCGATCGGTCCAACGCGATGCAAAAGGTAACGGATCGCCATCCGTCCTTTGCGCCAAAGGCTGTTCAGGTCGTCGTTGATGCTGACGGGCTGGGTACATTCGTAGACCAATTGCACCTGCAAGTGGTCCTGTAAATTGTGCCCGACCCCGGGCAGGTCGGCGACAACGGCGATCCCGAGGTCACGCAGATGCGCCGGATCGCCTATGCCGCTCATTTGCAGGATCTGGGGCGTGTTGACTGCGCCTGCGGCCAACACGATTTCGCGCCGGGAAATCGCGCGGGTCTCCGTGCCGCCGCGGCGGAACACGACGGCGGTCGCCCGGTCCTCGGAGACTTCGATACGCTGGGCCACGGCCTCCGACCATACCGTCAGATTGCGCCGGGACAGCGCCGGTTTGAGAAATGCGGCGTAGGGATCGGCGCGCAAGCCGTTTCGGGCGGTGATCTGGTAGTAGCCCGCGCCACGCTGATCCGTACCGTTGAAATCTGGATTGCGCGGCAAACCGACCTCTGCGGCCGCCGCCACCAGCGCCTCGCAAAGCGGGTGCCGGTCGGGGTAGTCGGACACGGTCATGGGGCCGTCGTGGCCATGATAGGCGGGGTCCCGGTCGCGCGCGCCCTTTGCCTGCCTTTCGCTCTTGCGGAAATAGGCAAGCACATCGTCATATCCCCAGCCTGCGTTTCCCAGGTCCCGCCACCCGTCGAAATCGGCCCGGTGTCCCCGGATATAGACCATGCCGTTGATGGCCCCGGTCCCGCCCAGCAGTCGTCCGCGGGGCCAGGGGATCACGCGACCACTCAGTTCAGGCTCCGGCTCCGTCGCGTAGCCCCAGCCCAGGCGAGGATCGAACACGGTCTTGAAGTAACCCACCGGAATGCGCGTCCAAGGACTCCGCGACCGGGTCCCAGCCTCCAGAAGCAACACGCTGTGGCAACCGTCCTCGCTCAATCGGCTCGCCAGGACGCATCCGGCCGAGCCGCCGCCAATGACAATGTAGTCGAAGGAGTCGGTCACGGCGTCGAAGTTCTGGACGGCGTCATGGCACCGGCAGGCCCAGCCGCTCGTAGGCCTCGGGCGGGGCATCCTGATGTTGCATCGCTTCGCGCATCAACCGCTCGAATCTTGCGTGCAGGTCCGCATCCCCGATCGGATGCCGCTGAAGCGGATCGCGCAGGATGTCATAAAGCGTCGTCGACTCGTTCGCCATGCGCGAGAGCCCGTGCGTCTTGTGCCACGGCGAGTCCTTCACCACCGGAATCTTCATCACCGGATACCCATTGGCCCAGTCCAGATCGCGCACCAGTTCCGCCCCACTCAACTCAGCGCGCGAGAATGATCCCATCAGGTGGCTAGGCATCAGCGTGTACTGATAGAGGACTTGGTCTTCCATGTCGGGCGGGTATCGGAAATACACGTACTGCCCGTCCGTCGCGTGGATCGCCCCACCGAAGTAACCGAACAGCACGACTTCATGCAGCGTCACTGCCTCGTCCGAAAAGCATGGTAGCAGGGACTTGGCCCGCACCGTGTCCGGTACCGGACAGCCGAACGCCTCGAGAAATGTCGGCATCAGGTCCGGTGTCTGCGTCAGGGCCGAGCGGCGCTGCCCGGCCTGCCCGGCGTGGTCGGGATGGTGGATAAACAGCGGGATATGCCCGATCTCCTGATAGATCGGCATCCGCAGCTTGGCCCACCAGTCATGCTCCCCTAGCAGATAACCATGATCGGTCGACACCACGAGCATGGTGTCCTTCCAAAGGTCCAATTCATCCATCTTGTCCAGAAGCCGGCCAAGATGCTCGTCGCAATAGGCCAAGAGCGCCTTGTAGGCCGCGCGCATCTCGTTGGCCTCCGCGTCGTCCTCGGTCACCTTTTCATATGGCGGCCAGTCGCGGATCTTGCTGTCCGGGTCGGGGGAAAACTTGCGGCGCAGCCGCTCCGGTACCGCGAAGGGTTCGTGCGGGTCGAAGGTTTCGAGTTGCAGGATCCAATCGTCGGCATCCTTGTTGGTGTCGAGGAATTCGCAGCCCAGCCGGAAGCACTGAGCCGAGGGGAAGTCCTCTTCGTCCTTCAGATAGTCGCGGTTGACCATGTCGTGATAGCGCTTGGATCGAGTACCGCCGGTCCCGGCAACCATGTCCCAGGCGCCGCCGACGAACTGGTGTTCGTGATAGGTCGCCTGCCAGCGGGTCATGGGGGCATCGAGCCGAGCTTTCCAGCGATCGCCCTCCTGGCCACGCACCATTTCGCAGCTGCTGAACCGCGTGCAATATCCGGCGCCGCCATCTTCGAGGTAGTGCACGTGGTCGGTGATGATATGGCTGTAGACGCCGGCCTTTTGCAATTCGTGGATCATCGATACATCGAACGGCTCCATCGGTCCCCAGGAGCGATGCATGAAGTTCAGACGTCCGGTTTGCAGGTCGCGACGGGCGGGCATGCAGGGCATCGAGCCGACATAGTGGCGGTCGAAGGTCAGGCTGCGTTGGGCGAGCCGGTTGAAGTTCGGTGTCTCGACCTCGGTCCCGCCATAGCTTTCGAGATAGTGACGGTTCAGCGTGTCGAACAGGACGAAGATCGCGCGCATGGGCTTCTCCTATCGGCGGGCCAGCGAAAAGATCTGGCTGTTGGGCCCCGCGCCCGGGAATGCGGCCATGAACAGCATCGTGTCGACCACGTCCGCGGGTTCCTTCACCCATTCGCCAGGATTGTTGAACGGCGAGTTCCTGTCGTCGGGGTCGTAGAACTTCAGCGCCTGTTCGGTCCGAACGGGACCAGGAATGAATTCGTTCACCGTGATGTTGTCTTGCGCCGTTTCCAGCGCCGCAGTTCTGGCCACCATCCGTGCCGCGGCCTTGCCCGCGCAATAGGAGGAGTTCTGCTCTGCCGGGTAATGGGCCATCGCCGAGCCTGTAAAGATGATCCGCCCGCCGCCACGTTGCCGCATCAGCGGCACGGAGATACGGATGCCCAGAAGGACGGGGAGCAAGTTTTGGTCGAACCCGCGTCGCCAGTCGCCGGGGTCGCTGTCGGCGACTGTACCCTTCTGGCTGTTCGCCCCTGCGTTCAGATAGGCGAGGTCCAGCCCGCCAAACCGCCGCACTATGGCGTCCTTGAGCGCCTCCATTTGCGCGGGTTTCGTCCCATCTGCCGCGACGGCGAGGGCCGTACCGCCCTCTTCGGTGATCGTGTCTGCCACAGACTGGATCCGTGATGCGGTGCGCGCCGAGCATATGACCTGTGCGCCAAGCTTTCCCAGGCGCCGTGCAAGCGCTGCGCCGATTCCGGATCCGGCGCCCGTCACCAGCACGGTTTTCCCGGCCAGGGACGAAAACAGCGTATCTCGATTCATGTCGTGCTCCTTCTCAATCTGTTGTCAGCGGGCCGGCAATGCCTCGAAACTGTGCAGCGGGTCTTCGATGCTCCTGCGGTCCGCCTCGATGCTCTCGAACCATGTTTCCAGTTCGGTCAGCAGGTGATGCACGCGGTCGGGATGGTCATCGGCAAGATTGTGGATCTCTCCGGGGTCCGCGGCAAGGTTGTAAAGCTCCGGAGCCTCCGCTGGAGGGTATTTTATCCGCGGCACCGGAAGAGGCTCCAGCAACGCGCCGGGGTCCTCGCGCCGGCGGATGTCGGCCTCGATGAAAGCCTCGGTACGCGCAGCGTCTTCCGGCCCCGCGTACAGGTCAGGGTTCTTGTAGTAGCGGGTGCCGGAAATCATCGGGCGCACCAGCTTCCAGTCGCCGTCCCGCACCGCGGCGTTGGTCTCGATGCTGGGGTAGTAGAAATTCCACTGCCAGAACCGGCGCGGGGGTTCGTTGAGCGGCGAGCCCGTCAATTGGGGCGACAGGTCGCGCCCGTCCAGTGCGCAGTCGCCCACGTTCGGGACACTGCACAGGGAGAGCAGGGTGGGAAGCCAGTCGGTGAAATGAGCAAGGTCGTGGTTCATGACACCCGCCGGGAACCGGGCGGGGAAGCGCACCACCATTGGTACCCGGATGCCACCTTCGTACACCCACCCCTTCGACCCGTTCAGGCCCGCATTGAAGCGTTCGTTGTAGGAGTCCTCACCGGTTTGCAACATGAAGGGCGGGTTGAAGAAGGCCGGCCCGTTGTCGCTGGTGAACAGAACAACGGTGTTCTCCGCAATCCCAACCTCGTCGAGCCGTTCCATCAATCGCCCCACGCCTTCGTCCATGATCTCGATCATCGCGTATGTCGTTGCAGTGATCCGGTCGTACCCCTTGTCCAGATACCTGTCGACCACGTCCTGCGGCGCCTGAAACGGTGAATGAGGGGCCGAATAGGCAAGCATCAGAAAGAACGGATCGGCCTGGTGCCGGTCAACGAATTCACAGGCCCGGCCGGTCAGCAGATCGGTCATGTAGGTGCCGTCGCCCGGCTCTGTCCGTTCATCGATCTGGATGCGGTAATCGTAGTAGTCCGACCAGCCGCCGCAGAAGCCGAAGAACTCGTCGAACCCGCGGGCGTTCGGCTCGAACCTCGCGTCGAGCGAGCCGTTGTGCCATTTTCCGACCAGACCGGTACGATAGCCGGCGGCCCGAAAGCAGTCGGCCATCGTTGTTTCGCGTAGCGCAATCCGGTCCAGTCCGAACAGGTCGTGCTGGGTGATCGCACCCGACCGGTGCGGGTACCGCCCGGTCAAGAGGCTGGCGCGGGCCGGGGAACAGATGGGCGAGCCGGAATAGTGCTGCTGCATACAGATCCCTTCCGACACCAGTCGGTCTAGGTTGGGGGACTTCACACGTCCTTCGCTGAACACTTCGAAATCGCCGTATCCCATGTCGTCGGCGACGATCAGCACGACATTGGGCGTTTGAGAAACTGTCACCGGCCCCCTCCGCTTCAGTTCCGAGACAACGGTCGGGTGAGCGCCTTGTCCCCCGCGTCGAGCGCGGCGGCGACATCGACACCGGCGACGATCTTCTGCATCTCTGGCGCAATTTGGCTCGTCACCGCGTTGAACCTGGCACTCGTCCACGGATTGTCGTGAGTATGCTCCAAGGAGATGACGAAGACTTGCGAATACTCGTCCTCTCCCACAGCGCCGGCCTTCAAGGGCGGCAGGCTGTCGGCGGGAAGCTGACCGTTGACATCGCAGTGCATGGCCGCGGTTTTCTCATCGAAGATCAGCGTTTCCAGGAACTTGGAGGCCAACTCCGTTTTCTCCAAAAGGGCCGGCATGACCATTTCATGCGGGTTGCCGATCGTCTTGCGGCTGTCGTCAGGCGGCATTTGCATCTCCATCGCCCGCACATCGCCGTCCGGGGCCACGGTCAGGTTGCCGCCCGACATTCTCTCGACCCGCCCACGGCCCCGGCGACCTTCCAGAATGAAGCCCGCGTTGCCTTGCGCGAAGGCATTGCGCGATGCGCAGCGGCGGCGCGCCACCGGGCTGCCCCCGGCTCGGGTGACGTCCTGAATCCATTGGAAGGCCGCCGCGACCTCGGGCGCATTGATGTCGATCTCTCCATCCTTATGAATGTCGCCACCATGGCCATGGTTGATCAGGATCGGCCATTGCGCGGAATTCGGGCATTGGCTGGTCCGCATCGCGATGCCGCAGATCTTGGCGCCGTCCTTGTCGGGCAGGGCGCGGAAATTCATGATCGCGTCCTTGAACCCGGGCCAGGTCTGCGGCGGATTCTCGGGGTCAAGCCTCGCCTCGATCATCAGGTTGTGGTTGAAATGCGGGTCGATCGGTCCCGGCACCCTGGGCAGCGCATGAAGCTTGCCGTCCACGCTCACCGCGTCGCGCAGTGCCTCGGGGATCGTGGCCAGCCGCTCTGCGCTGAAGTAACCGTTCGGTGGCTCCAGCCCGCCGATCTCCTGCACAGCCGGCACCCAGTCGGCGATCAGGCGGATGGCATCCGCGGGGTTGCCGGCCTGCGTTCTCACCGTCGCCCGGTTCCGCGCTTCGCCGAACAGCATGCCGACAATGCGAAGCGTGGCACCGGTCTCGGCCTCGAACCGTTTCCCGATCCGGTCGACCAGGTCGGCGTTCCTGTCGAACGTGCCCAGCCAGCCCGAATGGGTCGGCGTGCCCTGCGCAAACGCCGGGGCCGCGAACGGCAGCGTAAGGGCTGCCGCGGCCAATACCTTCATCGTGCGTCTCATCTCCTCCTCCCAGGTCGAAGTCTGCCGGTCGCTTCAATGCGCCCGCAGCCATGCCTTTCAGCATGGCTCCCTGCGTCAGCGCGAACCGGACAAGGACGGGCAGCGCCAAGAACTCGGACCAGTCGCCTCCGAATTCGCCCCAAGACGTCAGCGTGACCCCGTCGGGCAGGGTGCGCAGTTCCGGGGACAAGGCGAAGGTCAGCCCCATGATCGTTCCAAGCGGTGACGAAGACGAGGATGCCCGAGGCCGCCGGGCCGGGTCGCGCCATCGGCAGGACGACCTCGAAAGGCGCCCGGAACGGCCGGGCCCCGCCCAAGAGTGCCGCCTCTTCCCTGTCGGTCGGGACCCGGTCGATGAAGTCGGTCATCAGCCGGACGGACGGCGGCAATCCGGTCGCTATAGCGCCGAGGATCAAGGCCCAATGGGCATCGAGCGGCCCTAGTCTTGGAAGCGTGTCGTACATCGCGATCATCGAGAGCGGCACCGAAAACGCCATCGCGGCGAGAAAGAACGGCAAAAGGGCGTTCTTGTCGCGAGATTCGAACCGGGAATCGGCATAGGCGCAGAACGCGCCAGCCAAGGTCGACAACAACGCCGAGGCGGTGCTGGCCTGGACTGTGTTCGGAAAGAGCCGCACCAGACGCGGATCGGACTGTGCGGGGCGGTTGTCGAAGGCATGCCGCTCCAGCCGGAACTGCGGCGGCACGGCGAAGATGTCCTCCGGCGGCTTGAACGAGGTGCCGGCCAGCCAGTAGATCGGCAACAGCGGCAGCCCGAACGGTGTTGCGGCCAGCGTGCAGGTCGCCGGTTGCTCGATGACCGTGCGGGGTTGGTTCGCGGGCGCGCCAGGACGGTCGGCCATCTGCCGTATTCCTTGCGGAACCCGAATTTCGGCAGCAGCCAGGCCACGAACATCAGAAACGCCGTCCACAGCGTCTTGGCGGTGGAGGCGAGCGCGAAGTCCCGGTTCTCGAGGGCCAGTCTGTTCGAGAACGGGCTGAGGACCATGGTCGCATTGGCGGGCCCGCCCCGGGTCAGCACCGGCGGCATGGTCATTCCCTGAAGGAAGCGCACCGAATCCGGAAGCGGCACAACCAGCGGCACATTGCGCACCATCGGGACGACGACGTGGCGCAGGCGGCTGAAGAACCCCGCGGCGTCGAGCAAGGACGCCTCCAGAATCTCCTTCGAGATGGATTGCAGCGCCGCCAGCGCGATGACCACGAGGAACGTGACGGACCCGCCAGGTGAACCCCGCAGGGATCACCCATTGCGCGCCGGTCGCGTCGAACAGCAAGTCGGGATTGGCCTCGGCGATCCCGGTGAGGGTCGTCAGCGAGTTGACCGGAACGTGAACGGTGTCGAACATCCAGTCCCGGAGCAGCGTGATGCAGATCCAGGGGACGACCCAGATCTGGCACACCGGCGCGCGCAGGACCGTGGCGCCGCGCTTGATCCCGAAATGCAGGAGCAGCGCCATCATGAAGCCCATCACGACAGCCAGCGCCGACGAGATGGGCACGATGCAGCCGGCATTGAGCGCCGAGGCATGGAAAACGTTGTCGGACGGCAGGTACGTGCAGCTTTCAAGAACGACAAAGTCCGGCGCGCGGCGCCGAAGTGGACTGGCATCGGTGAAACCGAAGTAGCCACGGTTGGCGACCGGACAAACGATCAGAACGCCCACGATCAGGACCGCGGGCAGGATCAGCGACAGAAAGTACAGCCGGTCGCGCTTGATCTGGTACATGTTCAGTCGTCCCACAATGTAGTCAGGGCCAGCCGGCAGGACAGGCCGCCGTCCACCATCAATTCGGTCCCGGTGATGAACGCGGCCTCTTCGCTGGCCAGGAACAGCACGGCACTGGCGATGTCGCCGGGCTTCCCGATGCGGCCAAGCGGATGGAGTGCCCCGGCCCGGGCCTTCAGCAATTCGGTGTTGATGCCGGGCGCCTTCGTGGCCCAGCCGCGAAGCAGCATTGGCGTCTCGATGGCACCGGGCGACACGAGGTTTATGCGAACGCCGTGCGGTGCAAGGTCCAGCGCCAAGGCACGGGTGGCACCGATCAAAGCGGACTTCGACGCGACGTAATCCGCGCGTCCAGCGGTGGTCAGCGTCCCGTGGATCGACCCTATGCAGACGACTGAGGGCGCCTCCGCCGCCTTCATCGACGGCAGCGCCGCAGAGGTGGCGGTGAACACGGCCGCCACGTTGACGTCCATGACTTGGCGAAACCGATCCCGCGAAAAGTTGGTCATGTCCTGAAAACTGTCGATGCCGGCATTGTTGACCAGAACGTCCAGTCTGCCGAACGCGGCACCGACTTCGTCGATGGCGGCTTTCAGCGCGGCCTCGGACTCGACGTCCGCCTCCTGCACCATGAAATCCTCGGTTCGGCTCCGCCGTGCATGATCGAGCGTCTCGCCCGCCCGGCCGCACACCGCGACGCGCGCGCCTTCGGCCAGAAACGCTTGTGCGGTCTCCCAGCCGATGCCGCCCGCACCACCGGTCACGAACGCGGTCTTTCCTTCGAACCGTCCGGACGCGCGGGTCATGTCAGGCGTGCCCCGGCCGATTTGCCAAGACCCAGGATCTCGGCGGGGTCCGCGTCGAGCTGGATCTGTCTTTTCGGATTCGGGAGGGTCCGGCCCGGAAGTCGCGCGGCGATAGCCTGCTCGCCATGGCGTGCGACGATCAGGGTTTCGAGCCCGGTGGGCCCGACCGCTTTCACCACGCCGGATATCGGACCGTCCTGCACGAGGCGCAGCCTATGGGGCCGGATGTGCAGCACAACTGCGCGATCTTCCTGGTCGCCGGCGAGGCTGTACACGGCGAGGGCCGTACCGTCGGTCAGTTCGGCCACCGGCCCGTCCACCGTCCGCCGAAACCTTGCGTCCATCAGGTTGTTGGCAGACGAGCCCAAGAAGCCCGCCACGAACAGGTGGGCGGGATCGGCAAGCAGCTCCGGCGGCGGTTCCGCCTGCTCGATGCGGCTGCCGTCCATGACGATGATCCGGTCGGCCATGGTCATCGCTTCGATCTGATCGTGCGTGCCGCAAATCGTCGTGGCATCGATCCGCTGATGCAGGACCCGGATCCCAGCCCGCGTCTGCAACCGCAGCTTGGCGTCGAGGTTCGACGGCGGCGCGTCGAACAGGAATGTCGCCGGATCTCGCCCCATCGCGACCCGCTGGCGCCGACCGCCGGAAAACCGCGCTGGAACCCGGTCCGGCAGCATGTCCAGCCCGAGCGCTTGAGCAACCTTGTCGATCCGCCCGCGCGACTCGTCCTTGGCGTATCCGTGCACTCGCAGGCTGATGCCCGCATTCGCAGGCTGATGCCCGGAATTTCGCGCACCGTCTTGGTCGGGCAAGGTGCGCAGCCTTGGAATGCCATGGCGAGGTCGCGTTCGCCCGATCCTTTGCCGGCGATGTTGAATGCGCCCGAGGTCACCTGTTCGAGTCCTGCAACCATCCGCAACAGCGTGGATCTTCCGCAACCCGACGGACCGACCAGCTCGCAAGTCCCATGGTCCGCGATCTCCAGGTCGATGTCGGCGAGGACGCGGGACGGGCCATGGAATTTCGACGCCTGGTCGACGGCAATGCGGGCCATGTCGCCGTCGAGCCTCCCTCTATCCACCCTTTGGCGCATATACAAACACATGTTTGCATGTGAATCACTGCTTGACCGTGCTGTCAACGCCGTTCTAGAGTTTCGCGAAGGCTGGCGGACAGCGAACGGTGGAGCCGCGGTTGGAAGACCGGAGACATCAGGGCGAGACTCGGATTGGCCCGATCACGGGAAAGGCACCGGACGGCATCGAACTCGCGTCGTCGATCGGGGCCATTTGCGCGGAATCGCCGCTTCGGGATCATCGCGCCGCGTCGCTGTGTTGGACCGACATCGACGGCCGTCGCCTCTACCGTTGGGAGGGACGCGGCCGCCCGCCTTCAAGCCGACGGATGTTCGGTCGGGTCGGCTGTTTCGCCCTCCACGCATCCGGCGGATTCGTCGCGGCGATAGAGGACCGGGTCGTGATCCTGGATGCGGAGTTCAACCTTGGCGAGACGCTCGGCACGGCCGGTCTTCATCCGAGAATCGAACGCTTCAATGATGGAGACGGACAGGAGTGGCGCGCATTTCTGGGTCGGCAGCATCTACCTGCCGCGCGATCGCAGGTCGGCAGGCAGCTGGCGCCTGTCGCTTGACGGGACGCTGACCAAGGTGCTGGACGGCCTTACGACGGCGAACGGGATCGTGTGGTCGCCCGACGGTGGCACGATGTATTTCGCTGATTCCTGGCACCGCGATATACGCGGCAGACTGCGACGAAGCTCGGGGCGAGGTTTCGCGGCGGCGGGAATTCGTTCGCCTGGCGCCCAAGTTGGGCAAGCCCGACGGAGCGGCGGCGGACCGGGACGGATACTACTGGTGTGCGGCCTTCGGGGCATCGCGGCTATTGCGGATCGCCGCGGATGGACGCCTCGACCGCACGGCTGCTACGCCGATGCGGTGTCAAACCATGGCGAGCTTCGGCGGCGAAGGGTGCAAAAGGCTGTTCGTGACCAGCTACGGTGACATCAAACGCATGCCGGAACTTGCAGACGATCCCATGGCGGGGCATGTGATTTCGCGAGAGGTCGGGGTCCCGGGCCTGAACGACGCGGTGATCAGGCTGGCGAGCGATCCCGGATGAAGACGAGAAGACGAGACATGGCGAATGACCAGGACACGACGGAACGGAAATACACGGCGCCAGCGCTGGAGAAAGGGCTCGACATCGTCGAGTTCCTCGCGGCGGCGAATTCGCCGCGGACAGTCGGCGAGATTTCCAACGGACTCGGCCGCTCGCGGGGAGAATTGTTTCGGATGCTATCGGTCCTGCATCACCGCGGCATCATCGACAAGAGCGAGTCCGGCGACGCCTATGCCATAACCGACAAGCTGTTTTCCTTGCGGCTCAAACGGTCTTTCGCGCCGCAGATCACCAAGATCGCCATTCCCGAAATGGAGCGGTTTTGCATAGAAACAGGGCAATCGTGCCACCTGGCCCTCCGTTCCAACCATGAAATCGTCGTCATCGCGAGGATCGAGCATCCGGAAAACCTGAACTTGTCTGTCCCGGTGGGTCACCGCCGTCAGCTATACGATTCTCCCTCCGGACGTTGCATCCTCGCGTTCGCCGATGAGGCCCTTCGGCAGAACGTGTTGTCTGCGTGGAAGGCGACCAAGGCCGAAGAGGCGAAGCTGATGACCCAGCTCGAAACGATCCGGGCGGAGGGCTACGCCAAGATGAGCGATGGTTTCGTTGTGGGGATCACCGGCATCTCGGCGCCGATTTTCAATCAGCTGGGGCCAAAATGTGACTTCGCGCTGACGACCACGGTGTTTGACAAGATGACGTCATTGACACCAGACCAGCAGGATATCGCCGAGGCGATTCAGCGGAGAGCACGGGCAATCTCCGAAAGATTCTACATCTAGCCCGACTTCAGGGACTCGACAGGCATCATGACCGACTAAGCGTGTTTCGGCGCCGGAAACACCCTGTTTTCAAGGGCTCGACTTCCCGAGATCGCGCGTAGTGCCGACCTGCTCCCTTGATCCGGGGATCGCGGCGGCGGAGTCTCCGCCCATGTTCGTGCGTTGCAAGAGTCGCTTCAAGGACGGCAGGAAGCGTCGCTGCCGGGGCGTGGCGGGGAACTGACTCGTGCGCGGCGGCCGTGTCGTCCGGCGTCAAGTCCTGAAGGCCCTGTTGCAAATTCTGCTCTCAGCCGTCCTCGTGAGCGAGGCGGCGGTAGATGGCAGCCTCTGACAGGCCGTGCCTTCGGAGGCTCTCCCGTGACCCACGATTTCAAGTGGCGACAATTCCGGAGCGAGATCATCCCATGGGCCGTGCGGTGGCATTGCCGATACGGGATCGGCTACCGCGATCTTGAAGAAATGCCGGAGGAGCGCGGCGCAGTCGTGGACCACGCCTCGACCCGCAGACGGGTTCAGGCCTGCGCGCCCGAGATTGAAGAGCGGCTGCGCCGGCAGTACCGGCCGCGCAGTCTTGCCCGGTCCTGGCGCGTGGACGAGACCTGCATCAAGGTCAGAGGGAAACGGGCGTATCTGTACGGGTGTATCCCAATTTTTTGACCCCGTTGGTTTTTGGCTCCATTGTTCGGGGAGGCGTGTCCGACAACGGCCGGGCGAATCGGTCGGCGGCGCGTTTTCAGGCAACGGGCAGGAGCGCGAACCATGACGCAGGACGAAGGGAACCAAGGGCACAGGCATCCGGACGCGGTGGCGTATCTGGAAGGACTGACGGAAGGCGAGGCGGCGGTTCATCCGCCGGTGGTCCGCGAGCGCGACGGCGGGTTCACGCAGTACTGGCTGGAGGGCGGCGAGGTGCGGAGCCGCGACATCACGGAAGACGAGCTGCCGCTGGCGGGCTTCAGGCCGGACGGCGGGACGCTTCAGGAGCTGCTGGGAGCCGTTTCGGCGGAGTTCGGGCCGCAGCTTCCGAAGCTTGCGGCGGACCTCGCGTCCGGCGTTCCCGACCTTGACGGCGTGGAGCGGGCGCTCCGCGACAGTTCCCTTGGCGGCGGCGCGGCGGCGCTGAAGCTGCTCCTGGAGCATCTCGACGGCATGCTTCCGACGCCGGAATGCGAGGGCTGCGGCAAGCCGATGCGCCGGCATCCGGCGACGCGGAAGTCGTTCCTGACCCGGCTCGGCCGGGTCGAGGTGGAACGGACGCATTTCCATTGCCGGTCGTGCGGCAAGGGACGCTTCCCGCTGGACCGGGCCCTTGGTCTGGAGGGCAGCGCCTTCACTCCGGGGATGGCGAGCGTCATGGCCGAGACGGTGCCGATGATGAGCTTCGACGCGGCGAGCCGCCACATCGCGAACCTTGCCGGGGTGGCCGCCTCCCGGAGCTCGCTGCAGCGCTGGTCGCTGGCGCTCGGCGAGGAGGTCCTCCGGTTCGAGCGGGAGGAGGTCGTCGAAGGCAAGCCATTGGAACCGCGCATGTACCTGTCCATCGACGGGACCGGGATCCCGATGCGGAAGGGTGACGTGGAAGGCGTTGCCGGGAAGCAGGAGGACGGGACCTCGAAGACACGCGAAGCCAAGCTGGCCGTGATGTACACCGCCGAGGGCCGGGATCCGGAGACCGGCGCGGCGCTGAAGGACAGGGGCAGCGAGACGTCCAGCTGCCTCATCGACAGCGCGGCCGCTCGGTCCGCAAGCCCGGAGCCTTCCGGTTTCGCCACGCGCCTTGACCGGGAGGCGCTTCGCCGCGGCCTGCACGACGCCGGGGAGCTCGTCGTCATCTCCGACGGGGCCGAATGGATACGGAACACCTGCGACGAGCTGTTCGGAGGACGGAAGGTCACCTGCGTCCTGGATCTGTTCCATGTCCTCGAACACGCCTCCGACGCCGTGAAGGCGATCCTCCCGGACAAGACGGAACGGGACCGGCGGTTCAAGGACGTCAAGGCGGACATCGAGGCCGGGCGGGTCGCCAAGGTGATCCGGGAGCTCGAGCCCTTCAGCGGCCGTCATGAGGAGGTGAAGGCCTGTTGTCGCTATTTCAGGAACAACATCGAGCGCATGCGGTACGACGGGTACCGCGACCAGGGCATGCAGGTCGGAAGCGGCGTCGTGGAAAGCGGCTGCAGGCAGTTCGGGCTGCGGCTGAAGCGTCCCGGCACCCGCTGGTCGGAGCGCGGAGCCAACGCCATGCTCGGGCTCAAGAGTTGCGTCATGAACCTGAGGCTGCCCGATTTCCTGGACTGGCAGGCGAGAAAGGCTGTCGCCGCCTGACAAGAAACTTGGGTTACACCCTATCTGTACCGCGCGGTCGACGGCCGTGGCGACACCATCGACTTCCTCCTGTCGCAGACCCGCAATGCCAACGCCGCCAAGCGGTTCCCGGGCAAGGCGCTGCGCGGGTGCAAGGAGCGGGAGAGGCCCGTCGTGATCAACGCCGGCAAGGCGGGATGCCACGGCCAGGCCATCCGGGAGTTGAAGCAGGCTGGCAAGTGTCCCCCGAGACCGAACACAGACAGGCGAAATGTCTCGACAACGTCGTCGAAGCCGATCACGGCAAGCTCAAGCGCCTGATCAAGCCGACCCTTGGCTTCAAGTCAATGAAGACCGCCTGCGCCACGATCAAGGGCTCCGGGGTCATGCGCGCCCTCCGGAAGAAGCGGGCCAAGGCCTTCCATCTCCAGCCAGGGACCAGGGGTGAAGCGCGTCTTGTCGAACGTGCCTTCGGGATCGGGCCAGAGATGTTGAGCGAGTTGATGTCCCTGCATCGAGCGGAGCTAGAAAAGATCGCGACCCAGCAAGGATCTTGAAGAAATACGGACCCAGACCACGCCCCCGGCAACTGCGGCAAGTTCTTGCAACAGCGCCGTCCTGAACTCGGCGAAATTGACCTGCGCCCACATTCCGGAGGGCGTCTCCAAGCGACGCTCGAAGACGGTCGGCGTCGGCGGTCTGGCCTCGCGGAGGAAGTTCGTGACCGTTGCGTAGCTGACGTCGAAGCCGAGATCCCTGATCTCGCGCAGGAGCCGTCGGGCCGGGAACCCGCGTCAGCGGCGGCAAGCCGCTGCCGGGACGCGCGCCCAAGGCAGTCAACAAGGTCGCGCAGTCCCTGCGCATGGCGGCCTTGACGGCCCGGAAAAGCCAGACGTTCATCGGCGCCAGGCACCGTGGGCGCCTCGTCCGGAAGGATGCGCAGGTGGCGATCACGGCAACCGCGCGCGAGCTCGCTTGCCTGACCTGCACGCCGGTCACCCGAGGGGAGGAATGCGTGGAGCGCGGGATCGAGGCCTGCGAGCAGCGCCGCGTGGACCGCACCGTCTCGAACCTTGGCCGGCGGGCGAAGCGGCTCGGCTGCCAGCTGGTCAGGATGCCCGAAGAGACGGACAGGACAATTGGGGCGGAATCAATGGCGTAGGGAAGTCTTGCTCAAGTGAGAGCCCCTTTCCGGCAACGTGAAGGTCCGGCCGGGATCGCGTCCGGCTGCCGTCGCTTGCCTTCCGTCCCTTTCGGTCGAACGAAAGCCGCTCCCAAGTCAACTGGATGTTCACGACCGAAAGGGCCAGAGACAAAATGGCGAGAGCCCGCCCCAGGCCCGACGCCTGCGAAGCATTAGTCAAACCGCTAAGGTCGCCGCGACAAGACACTGGAACGGTCTGAACCTTGCAGGAATTCTGCCTGCGGCGGCCTGCCATGTCGCGTTAACGCCGGACGTCGCCGGGGTGTGTTTGAACGCTGCGTCATGAAGGCGGCGCGCGGCCCGTCTTGTGGGGCCGTGCCGGCGATGTCGGCGATGTCCGGGCGCACATCTGGACCGGGTATCCCGATTTTGGTTGTTCGTATCTGAAAAATCGTGCATATACACATCAGTCAAGATCACGCCTTAGGGAGGAAGCGAAATGATTGCATTGAATGTATCAACCTTGTTCGAACGCCCCGTTCGGCGACTGGCGTATGCGTTTGCGCCTCTGGCGCTGGCCCTGTCGATATGGGGTGCGGCTGCCCCTGCCCAGGATGCGGACCGCGTGGTCATTGCCCTCACCCCGCCGGGGGGAGAGACAAACCGGTTCTGGGCCGCGACAAGCACCTGGCACGTTCTTGGACAAAGCCTCGAAGGACTGCTCGCGCATGATCCGGTTACCGGAGAATACAACGGCGATGGACTTGCCACGTCGTGGGAGCACAACGACAACTTCACCGAATGGACCTTCAACCTGCGCGAAGGCGTTCAATTCCACTACGGCTACGGTGAGTTTACTGCCGAAGACGTAGTGCACAGCTATGAATTGCACACCTCCGACGCGTCGGTGATTCCGTCCGCCGACCAGTTGCGCGGGGCGGAAGTGGAAATCCTCGACCCGTATACGGTGCGCTTCACCTACGAACAGCCGCGAACGAACTTCCTGTATCTGCATGGCGGCCACTCGATCATGATGATCTACAGCAAGAGGCAGTTCGACGAGGAAGGTTTTGAGGGCTACGATGAACGCTTCGCGGGAACGGGGCCTTATCAGTTCGTCTCGCGCGAGCCGGGGCGCATGCTGTATGAGCGTGTCGATGATCACTATTCCGGGATCGTGCCGGATTTCCGCGAAATGGAGCTTTGGTTCGTCAGCGAACCCGCGACCAAGCTGGCGATGCTATTGGCCAACGAAGCCCACATCGCCGATATCTCTCGAGAGCTGATGCCTGATGCTCTGGCCGCGGGAATGGAAACCATGGAGTCCGAGCTGCCGTCGATCCAGACGGACCTGGTATTCAACGGCCTTTACTGCGAGTCGCACGATGACAGATGCCGGGAGGATCTGCCTTGGTTTGACGTGCGAATCCGCGAGGCGATCAATCGCGCCCTGAACCGCGAAGAGATGCTCGAGGTGCTTTTCCCGAGCGGCGGTTACTCCTTGCACGCCCGCTACACGATGGTGAAAGGCAACGAGGGCTACGATCCGACTCTCGAGGAGCGGTTCGAGGCGGAATACGGCTACGATCCCGAAAGGGCCAAGGCGCTGCTGGCGGATGCCGGCTATCCCGAAAGCTTCGAGGATCCCACGATCCCGATAATCCTGACCCCAATGGCCGGCATGCCTGAAGTCGCGCTGCAGCAGGAGCTGGTTTATCAGTACCTCATCGAGGCCGGGCTTCAGGCCGAGATCGTGGAACTCGACTATGCAAGGGTCCGTGCCATGGGACGCGAGCGGGAACTCTACATGATCAACCCGGGTCGCAACGCGCCGCCTCGGCCGACAGAGGTCGCCTTCCGCGCATTCTACACCAATCCCGGCGGCGGTCTGCAGGGATGGGAAGACGACTGGACGGCCGCGAAGATCGAGACCCTGATCAACACGATCGACCCCGTGGCGCGCGACGAGATCGCGCGTGAAATCCAGAACTATCTCTTCGAGCAGTACGCCGACATCCCGTTGTTCGACGGGTTCTCCCAGATTGCCGTCAACCCGGACGTTGTCGCGAACTGGCAGTTCCCTGGCGTCACCTCGGCGGGCTATAGCCACTGGCATCTGATCGAGGCCGCGCGCTAACATGAGTGCTTGCCGCTTTGACGGGGCCGGCCCAATGACGTGGCCGGCCCGTTGCAGCGGCACGGGGACCAAGGCCTGATGCAGCGCTACCTTGCCCGGCGAATCGTGCAAAGCCTGATCACCCTTCTGGCGATCAGCGTCATCGTCTTCGCCTTGTCACGGCTCAGCGGCACCCCGGTCGACGCGCTCTTGCCCGACGATGCCACCCCGGAAGAGGCGGCCATCGTAATGGAAGAATGGGGGCTCGACCGCCCCCTGCACGTGCAATATTGGGCGTTTCTGCGCAACGCGGTACAGGGCAACCTGGGCGACTCGCTGAAATGGCCGGGCGAAACGGCAATGGGCGTGGTTTGGCAACGGCTGCCGGCCACGCTGCAACTAGGCGGTTTCGCCATTGTCATAAGCACGCTCATAGCAATCCCCATCGGTGTCTTGGCGGCTGTCAACAAAGGCCGCTGGTTCGACGGCTTTGGCAAGCTGATCGCGCTGATCGGACAGGCGGTGCCGTCGTTCTGGCTGGCGATCGTCCTGATCTGGGTCTTCGCGGTGCACTGGAATGTCTTTCCCAGTTCGGGCCGAGGCGGGCTGGGGCACATGATCCTGCCGGCCATCGCGATGGGCTGGTACCAGGTGGCAGCGCTGATGCGGCTGACCCGCTCGGCCACGCTGGAAGTGCTCGACATGGAATACGTCAAGCTGGCGCGCCTCAAGGGCGTCGCGGAATGGCGTGTCATCTGGGTCCATAGCCTGCGCAACGCCGCGATCACGCCATTGACCTATTTCGGCATCATCGTCGGTTACATTTTCACCGGGTCGGTGGTGATCGAAACCGTGTTCGCCTGGCCCGGTACAGGTCTTCTCGCGATAGAGGCGATCCGGGCTCGCGACTACCCGGTGGTGCAGGCCGTGGTGCTGACCTTTGCCGTGGTGTTCATCGTCGCCAACCTGATCGTCGACGTCCTTTATGCCGTCGTCGACCCGCGTATCCGGTACACGTGACATGACATTCCGTTCTCCTCTAGAAGCTTTCTGACGATGGCACTGATGGAGACGGCCAGACCCAGCGCGTTGCGGCGGACGTGGCGGTGGCTCCGGAGATACCCGCTGATTTCGGTCCTCGTCCTGCTCGTGCTGCTGGTCTTTCCGGCGCTGTTCGCCGATCTGCTGGCTCCGCACGATCCGATGCTGGGCGCGATCCGGGATCGAAGACAGCCGCCGGTTTTCTTCGGCGGCACCTGGGAGTATCCGCTGGGCACGGACCGCTTGGGCCGCGACATCCTCAGCCGGATCATGTACGGGGCGCGCGTGTCGCTGTCGATTTCGCTGGTCGGCATCTTCGTCGGCGGCCTGATCGGGGTGACACTGGGGATGCTGGCGGGCTATTTTCGCGGCTGGATCGACGCGGTCATCATGCGCCTGGTCGAAATCTCGCTCACCTTGCCCGCCATTCTGTTGGCGCTGGTGCTGGCCGCGGCGACGGGTCCGAGCTTTCAGACGATCATCGTGGTGGTGGCCTTCGTCCTCTGGGCGCTCTACGCACGGCAGGTCCGAGGCGAGGTCCTGAGCATCCGCGAGCGCGACTACGTCGCCCGTGCACGGGTCGCCGGGGCGTCGGAAATCCGGATCATGGCGCGGCATATCCTGCCCAACGTGGCCAACACGATCATCGTGCTGGCCACGCTACAGGTCGGCTCCGTCATCATCCTCGAAGCGACGCTCAGCTTTCTCGGTCTCGGCGTGCCACGTCCGACGCCGGCCTGGGGGTTGATGGTCGCTGACGGCCGGCAACTGATCGTCAGCGCATGGTGGATCTCGTTCTTTCCGGGTCTGGCCATCACCCTGACGGTGTTCTCGCTGAACCTTCTGGGAGACTGGCTGCGCGACCGCCTTGACCCGCGTCTGGACCAGGTCTGATGGGCAAGACCATCGGCGACACGATCCTGCAAGTCGAGGATCTCCAGACCGAGCTGAGCACGAAGATGGGTGTGTTTCGGGCGGTGGACGGGGTGTCGTTCTCGCTGCGGCAGGGTGAGACGCTGGGCATCGTGGGCGAATCCGGATCGGGCAAGTCGTTGACTGCGCTGAGCCTTCTGCGGGTCCTGCCGCGGCCCGCGGGCCGCATCGTCGGCGGGCGCGTGATGTTCGATGGCCAGGATCTTCTGACGCTGAGCGATCAGCAGATGCGCCGGATCCGCGGCGGCAGAATCTCGATGGTGCTGCAGGATCCGCAGACCTCGTTGAATCCCGTCTACACCATTGGCAGCCAGGTGATGGAAGCCATCGCGCTGCACCGCGACGTGCCGCGCCGGTCGCGCATCGGACGGGCCATCGACGCGCTGCGCGAGGTGCGCGTGGCCGCTCCCGAACAGCGGGTCAACGACTATCCCCACCAGATGAGTGGCGGGATGAAGCAGCGCGTGTCCGGCGCTATCGCGATTTCCTGCGAGCCGAAGATTCTGATCGCCGACGAGCCCACGACAGCGCTGGACGTGACAATCCAGTCGCAATTCCTGCGCCTGCTGCGCGAGATCCAGGAAAAGTCAGGCCTGTCGATTATCTTCATCACTCACGATTTCGGGATCGTGGCGAACATGTGCGACACGGTGGCGGTGATGTATGCGGGGCGCGTGGTCGAATACGGTCCCGTGCGCGCCATCTTCAACGCGCCTAGGCATCCCTATACGCAGGCTCTGCTCAACTCCGTCCCGACGATGGATCGGCGCGTGGACCGGCTTTACAACATTCCGGGACAGCCGCCCGCATTGTGGGACCTGCCGAAGGGCTGCCATTTCCTGCCGCGCTGCCCCTTCGCCGAACCGCGCTGCGAGACCTCGTACCCCCCTGAAATCGTGTCTTCGGACACGGTCGCCGGCCGTCACAAGGCCCTGTGCTGGAAGCTTGAGGATCCGAAATGGTAGACACCCAGATCGTGCGCTACGAGGCGGTCAAGAAACACTTTCCGGTCACCAAGGGCGTGCTCTTTTCCAGGCAGATCGGACAGGTCCATGCGGTCGACGGCATCGACATGGCAATCGCCGAGGGTCAGACCCTGGCGCTGGTCGGGGAATCGGGCTGCGGCAAGACCACCACCGTCAGGCTGGCGTTGCGCCTGGAGACGCCGACCGTCGGGCGCGTGCTGATCGATAGCGAGGACGTGCACCAGCTTGAGGGCGCGGCGCTGAAACGCTACCGCACGAAAGTTCAGGCGGTGTTTCAGGATCCCTGGAGCTCGCTCAATCCGCGGATGCGGGTGTGGGACATCATCGCCGAAACCCTGCGCGTCAATTTCAACTCGTCGCGCAACGAACTGGACGACCGGGTGGAAAAGGCGATGCTGGATGTCGGCCTGCATCCGCAGCAGGCGCGGAATTTTCCGCACGAGTTCAGCGGCGGCCAGCGCCAGCGGATCGCCATCGCCAGCGCGCTGATTTCCGAGCCCAAGGTCCTGATCCTCGATGAGCCGGTTTCGGCGCTCGACGTTTCGATCAGGTCCCAGATGATGAACCTTCTTCAGGATCTTCAGAGGCAATACGGGATAACTTACCTGCTCGTGGCTCACGACCTCGGAACCACCCGTTACATGGCCGACTGGCTCGCGGTCATGTATCTTGGCCGCATCGTTGAATATGCCGCGGTGGAGCCCCTGTTCGAAGAGCCTCGCCATCCCTACACGCGCGCGCTGTTTTCGGCGGCGCTGCCGGGCCATCCGGACCGGCCGCACCAGGAAATTGTTCTGACCGGAGAGGTTCCCTCTCCGCTCGAGCCGCCGACTGGATGTCCTTTCCACCCCCGGTGTCCGTTCAAGATCGGCTCAATCTGTGAGACGTCCGTGCCCAAGCTAAGGCCAGTGACCGGCACCAGGCATCACTCAACCGCATGTCACTTGCATTAGTTTGGAGGGCCCTGTTGCAAAATCTGAACTCAGCCGTCCTTGTGAGCGAGGTCGCGGTAGATTGCGCTTTTGGAGACTCTCCCATGACCCATGACTTCAAGTGGCGGCATTTCCGGCGCGAGATCATTCTGTGGGCGGTCCGATGGTGCTGCCGATATGGCGTCAGCTACCGTGACCTCGAGGAAATGCTGGAAGAGCGCGGCGTCAAGGTTGACCGCACCACGATCTACCGATGGGTCCAGGCCTATGCCCCCCGAGATCGAAAAGCGCCTGCGGTGGCATTGCCGGCGGCGCAGCTTCCCACGGTCCTAGCGCGTGGATGAGACCTGCATCAAGGTCAAAGGCAAGCGGGCGTCTCCGTATCGCGCCGTTGACAGCCACCGACTGCATGCCTGCCGCATGCACGAACCGGATCACCTGTACAAGTGTGGAATGTCGAAAGACCCTGGAGAGCCAGCTTTCGAAGACGGTAGACGCCCTGCCGCTCAGTCTGGCGATACGGTGCCGCCCATCCTCTGATACCAATTCAAGAAAGTAATGACTCACGAACAAACAAGGAACATCATGTTGTGGTGCGATGCGACAAACCGTGTGCGGCCGATGCCATCCTGCTCCATGTTGTGGGTGCTGAAATCTCACATGGAGGAAGACATGCCCGCAGGCATCGCGATCACGAACACCGACCACACAGTCGATGACATTGGAGCCCTGGCGCGCAAGTGCAATGATTCACGACAGTCCCGACGCCTGCGTGCCATCGCGCACCTGATGGAAGGCGAACTCGGCCGCGGCATGACAGCGCTCCGGGCCCGGGTCGACAGACAGACGCTCTGCGACTGGTCCAACCGGCACGATGCGGAGGGGCCGGACGGGCTGAAGGACCGTCCGCGCAGCGGACGATCCTCGAAGCTGGACGCGAGCCGGAAGGCCGAGGTCAGGCACTGGCTTGAAGACGGGCCTGGCCCTGGCGTCCCGGCCTGGACCCCTGGACTGCTCAAGGAGAGGATCAAGGTCGTCTTCGGCGCCGTGATGTCGCTCGAGGCGGTTCGGTGCCTGGTCCGGGCGCTCGGGTTCCGGAAGGTGTCCCCGCGCCCGCTTCACCCCAAGGCGGACCCGCAGGCGCAGGAGGATTTCCGGCGGAATTTCAGCGAACTCGCGATGTCCGCCTTGCCGGAGGGCACGGATCCGGCCTCCGTGGACATCTGGTACGAAGACGAGGCACGCATCGGCCAGAAAGGCATGCTCACCCGCGTCTGGGCGCTGCGAGGCAGCAGGCCCCGGGTGCCAAGGGACCATCGCTACGGCCATTGCTGTCTGTTCAGCGCGATCTGCCCTGATGACGGTGCGGCGGTCGGCCATGTCTGCGACAGGGCGAACACGCAGGAGATGAACCGTCACCTCCTGGACATCGGCGCCGCGGTTCCCGACGGCCGTCATGCGCTGGTGGTACTTGACGGCGCAGGCTGGCATCGGTCCAGGGAACTCGACTGTCCGGAAAACGTCTCGGTGCTGCGGCTGCCGCCCTACAGCCCGGAGCTCAATCCCGTGGAAACGGTGTTCCAGTTTCTCAAGGCGCGACACTTCGCCAATCAGGTCTTCGAGACCGCCGAGGCAGTCACGGAAAGGGTCGCCGAAGTCCGGGAAGGCTTTGCGGCGTCACCAGACCGGATCCGCTCCATCGGCCATCGGTCATGGGCACGTCTCACACCCGATGCCACGCCGGCAAATCAGGGCCATGTTCATGTGTGAAAACTTTCTGGGATTGGTATGAATGTTTGCAGCGAGGTGGCCAGCTTACTTCTCTGGTCAGGATAGCGACGTAGAGATCCTTTGAACTAAAGACTTACCTCGGGGATCCAAACACTTCGCCGTAAAGGCGCTCGATCCGTTCCGTTTCTTCATCCGTTAGCCTCTCGAATTCTCTTTCGCGCGCCCGGTTCGAAAGACGCCCCGCATTTTGATGCAGAAACCGGAACAGCAGGTTGGCGGTGCGATCGGGCATATCGGCGATCGCTTGAAGGTGCCCGGTGAACTGGTCGTAGCGCCGGAGAAAATCCGTTTCGTTTGGCAGGTCTTCCTCGATCGTTCTGCGTACGCATTCGAACAGAAACTCCGCATGAGGCGTGGCGTCGAAAAAGCGATAGTAATCAGCCGTGTCGTTGAGTACCCGGACATTCCCGCGCTCTGTCGGCTCCCACTCGATGAGCGGCAAGAGCCGCCGCGAATAGTCCTCCAAAACCGCACCATACGCGTCGATCCGATCCAGGATCGCGGCGGATACCGGAAACACGACTCCCGGCGGGTTGAAGCCCCACTGTGCCAGGACGTGATGAATGAGATAGCGATGGATGCGCCCGTTCCCGTCATCGAAGGGATGTATGTACACAAAACCGAACGCCAGCGCGGCAGCTGCGATGACAGGATCGAGGACGGTTGCGAGATCCCGGTCGAACGCGACCATGCCTTCGATCAGGGACGCCAGGTCTTCGTGCCGCGCGCTGATGTGGTCGGGGAGCGGCGCGCCCGTGTCCCGTTCGTGTTCGCCGACAAATCCGTCTTGGGTGCGTATGCCAAGGCACACGAACCGGTCGTCTCCGATTACTATCTCCTGCAGCCGGAGCAGTTCATCGAGGTCGATAGGTTGCCGGCCGGCCTCACCGATAGCTCGGCCCCAGCGCTGAATGCGGTTTTGTGGCGGGCGTTCGCCCTCGATCGCGTAGCTCGACTTCGAATCCTTTAGGAGTAGGAATGCGGCTGTGCGGGCCAGCAAGTCCCCCGGCACCGCAGCGACAACGGCCCGCGCCCGCTCCGCGAGATCGAGGTTGGCGAATTTCTCGAGTGCTTGCGTCCGCCGGACGAGCGGGCAGAACTCCGGTGTGCCCGGCAGGTTGTTCCTGACGCGATGCCGCGCGGAGTTCTCGCCCGGGACCGCCCATTGCTGCTTCGGGTTGACGACCGGCACATAGTCGGCCCGTGGGGCGTCGGGAAGGTTCAGACGCTGCCCGGTGAGCCACTCGCAAAGAAACCAGAGGCGCCGAGCATAGCTGCCCGTGGGCGAATCCCGGACGATGGATTCGATCTCGGCCGCATCCACCGCAAGGAAGAGGCGCTTTAGAATGGCAAGATCGAGCCCCTCATACTTGAGGGCGAAGGTCAGGTGCGCTTCCAGTGTGGGGCGCGGGGCATGGCGCGGGGTGAGAAGGCGCCAGCCTCCCTCCTCCAGGATCCTGTGTCGCTCGCCCGTAGCGGATAAGGTCCGCGGCAAGGGAACGTGCAGGCTGCAGGCATCGATCAGGGCGGCATAGCCGGCCAGCGTCGCCCGTTCCGGCAACCGCCTGTCCTGAAAGACCGTGATTGGCCCTGAAAAACGATGTTGGAGCGCGACATTCATGAATTTCGATGCTCTTGGCTGAGAAACGAAGCCAACTACGCAAGTACTTGAAATTCCATGATACAGCGTGAAAAACACCTTCTCAAGGGACCGTCAGTGACTCTTTTACTGTCTTTCGACGCTATATGTGAACTACTTTGATTACCGTGCGTGCAGGGACAGGCTGACAGGCTATGAGTTCACAGCATCTGGCGATCAGTGGGTGTCAGCACTCTAATCTCTCTCTGAAAACCAGACGTGAAATCAACAAGTTGTCAAGCGCCTCTGCCAGCGTTCCAAGTCGTAAGCGTTCGGTCGAGCGGAGACGAGCTGTTTTCGTTGTCTGCCTGACTGTCTTTCCTGACTGCCGCCGACGCCTTGGGCGCTGCCGTGAACCGTTGCCCGGAACGTGCGCCCGCGCTGAATGCGCAATCGTGCCGACCCCACTTTCCGCCGCGGCGGCGTCCGTGCCCCGATGACGACAGGCTGCAATCCGGCCGCAGGCCCGCGGACGGGACGAGGGTCAGCGGTTGAGCGTCCGTTTCCAGTCCTTCCGGATCGGGCAGGGCCAGATGTCCTTCTTCGGCTTGTCGGCCCTGTTGTGCCGGTCGTAGCGGCCGCGCCCCTTGCTCTTATGCCTCATCGAAGATGTTCGGCGGCCTCGGCGCCCGCTTCGGGGCTTATGGAATCTTGCCCGCCCACTGTGCGCATGGATTGTCGGCAAGGTCCCCAAACGAGCTTGTTTGTCAGGCTGAAGCGGTTCACAAGGAGTCGTGACCGCCTCACGAGGTCAGGACGCACGAGTTTCGGCGCTCGGTTCTCTTGGCATGTTCGGAACAGGGGGCCGGAAACACCACGACCCGGCGTTCCAATGCCGCAGCGGGGGGACAAATTCTCAGGCACTCACCGCCGTGCAAGAGGCGGCAGCCGGTGGCCATCTGTCTCAAGTTCATCCCGATCCCGATATCCGATGAGGATTCCGGGCGGCTCCCGGGCGTCTGTCATGGCTTCGATGTTTTCCGCCGACCTCGTGATCCGGTTGTGATGTTTCCTGGACCATTCAAAATGCAGCCCGCGCAGCCTGTCGACCTGTTCGGCGAAATCCGGATCGCCTCCCAAGTCGACCAATTCGTCCGGATCGGATTCTAGATCGAACAGAATGGGGCACATCTCCTCGACGTGCACATACTTCCAGCGCCCGTCAAATATCATCGTCAGTCGGGCATCACTCTGATCGACCCCAACCGCCCTGCGTGCATCGCGCGTGGCGTAGTCGTATTCAGAAACGCAGTAATCCCTCCACGGCGCCTCATGTCCATGAAGCAGCGGTTGCAATGACAATCCTTCCAGAATGTGGGACTTGGGCTGCCCGCCCAGGAATTCGACAAGGGTCGGTGCCAGATCTATGCCCTCCACAAGCTGGTCCACGGTCGTTCCCCGAGTTCCGTCGGCATCCTGGCGCGGATCGTACACAATCAAGGGAACGCGGGCCGAGCAGTCGTAGAACAGATCCTTCTCTCCCATCCAGTGATCGCCCATGTTGTCGCCGTGGTCCGAGCAGAACACGATCATCGTGTCGTCAAGTCGACCGCATTCCCGAAGATAGGCGAAGAGGCGGCCAAGGTTGTCATCCAGTTCCCGGATCAATCCCATATAGACCGGCGCGACAAGGTTGCGCACTTCGTCACGGGAAAAGCTCTTGCTCACTCGCATGTCCATCCATGCCTGCATCAGCGGATGATCGGATCGTCGCTCGTCATCGCTGCGGTTCACCGGCGGCAGGTCGGCAGCCGAAAACATGTCGTTGTACGGGGCCGGTGCCAGATACGGCCAATGCGGCTTGATATAGCTGAGGTGACACAGCCAAGGCTGCTCGCCTTGCTCCTCGATGAACTCGATCCCGCGCGTCGTGAGCCAGGCCGTTTCCGAATGTTCCTTCGGCACTCGCGCGGCAAAGGGCGCGTTTTCCAGCACCCAGCCGGAACGCAATTCTCCGTCCGGGCCGGTCGCCGTGTTGGCCCATTCCTCCCATGGGTTGTCCCCGTCCATGCCGTGGTCACGCAGATACTGGTCATAGTCCTCCGCATGCCGTAGCGGATATTCGGAATGATTGGTGCCGTCGTCGCGCACGAACACCTCAAACCCGCATTCGCTGACCAGCGCGCCAACAGTCCCTTCCGGCTCGATCCCGAGCCTCTTCATGCCATCCATGTCCGGCGTCATGTGTGTCTTGCCGACCAGAGCGCACTTGACCCCGATTTCGCGGAGGTGCTCCCCCAGAGTCGGCTCCCCGGCGCGAAGCGGGAATCCGTTCCAGGTCGAGCCGTGGCTGCGGACATACCGACCGGTATAGTAGCTCATCCGGCTCGGTCCGCAGATCGGGGACTGCACATATGCCTTGTTGAAACGCACACCTCGTGACGCCAGCCAGTCAAGATTGGGCGTCTCGATATGCCTGGCCCCGTAACAACTCAGGTAGTCCCAGCGCAGTTGGTCCGCCATGATCCAGAGTACGTTCATTTCAAGATCCCGTCCTGTCGCCGCCTATTTGGTGCACGCGATAGCTCAGCGGAAACAGTTCGAGATCAAAGCGTTCACGAACCAATCCCCAAATGCCCTTCGGAGCCTTCAGCATCACCACGATGGCCACAGCGCCCAGGATCATCAGGTAGCTCGTGCCAAAGTCCGCCAGGGTTTCCCGAATCGCGAAAAAGACAAGCGTGCCGATGATGGGCCCTTCCAGCGTCCCGATCCCGCCGATGACGACGATGAAGATCACGAACGCGGTCCAATCGTTGACCGAAAATGCAGCATCGGGCGAAATGCGAAGCTTCTGGAGGAATATCAGCCCGCCGACAATCGCGGTCAGTGCGGAAGTCACGACATAGACTTCCAGCTTCGTTCGCCAGATATCGATACCCAGGCCGGATGCGGCAGCTTCGCTGTCCCGGATCGCGGTTAGGGCCAGGCCCCTGCGTGACCTCAGGAAAAGATAGATGGCGCCGATGACCAGGACGGCGGCCCCTAGCGCCAGCCAGTAGCTCAGGGCCTCGCGTCCCGACCGGGAGGACGAAAGGGACCTGACGATGCCGACCGGCAGCGATGACCCCGAGCCGCCGCCCAAGGCGGAAACCTGTGCAAAAGACAGACGAAACACTTCTGCCACCACCCATGTGCCAATGGCGAAGTAGGCTCCCTTGAGCCGAAAGATGAGCGTGGCGACAGGGACCGAAATCATCGCCGCAAGGCCGCCGGCAGCGACAATGGCCGCAATCGGGTGCAATCCGCCAAACACCGTCAGTGCGAAGAGCATGTAGCCCCCGAACCCGACATAGGCCTGCTGCCCCACCGAAACCAGGCCCGCATAGCCTGCCATCAAGTTCCACAGGCAGGCCAGTGACAGGTACAGGTAAATCTCGCCCATGAGCCGCATGTCGGCCCGTCCCGCCCACCAGGGCGCTAGCGCAAGCACGGCCAACGCCAGCGCCGCGACGAGCGTCGCGATGCGCGAGGCTCGCGTCACGCGCGTGACGACAGGGGCGCTCAATGCTCCACTCTCGGGAACAAGCCGTTGGGGCGAACGGCCAGAACGACGAGAAAGGCGACATGTCCCGCCAGCAATTGCCACCCCGGATCAATTTTCGCCCCCAGGGTCTGGGCGACGCCAAGAATCACGCCCCCTGCCAGGGTGCCCCAGAGATTGCCAAGCCCACCGATAACTACGGCCTCGAATCCGAATATCAGTCTGCCACCCCCGATTGCCGGATCAAAGCTCGTCCTGATTCCAAGCAGGATGCCGGCAATTGCCGTCACCGCTAGTGCCAGGGCCATTGCAAGCCCGAAGACGTGCGCCTTGTTCAATCCCATGAGCTGGGCGATTTCCTGATTGTCCGAGACGGCCCGGAAACCGCGTCCCAGGCCGGTGCTGTAGAATATCCACTGCAGGGCGGCGATGACGGCGACCGCGATGGCAAAGGTCAGGAGCGGCAGAATTCCTGCGGCCAAGCCTCCAATGGAGATGCTGGCAGTCTCGATCACGCCGCCATTGAGCTTCTGCGGGTCGGCGGAGTAGCCTTCCAGCAGGGCGTTCTGGATGATGACGGACAGTCCGAACGTCACGAGAAGCGGCGGCAGGATGTCGTCCCCCAGCGCCTGGTTGAGCAGCCCACGCTGCAACGCGTAGCCAATCCCCGCCATCACGGGCATCACGATCAGAAGGGCGAAGAACGGATGCACGCCCAGAACGACTGTCGTGCTGAGGCCAATATAGGCGGCCAGCACGATCAGGTCGCCATGGGCTATGTTGACAAGCCGCATCACGCCAAAGATCAACGACAGCCCGGCTGCAAAAAGTGCGTAGAGGCCGCCTAGCAAGACACCCTGAACCAGTGCATTGACCCATTCGATCATGCCGCCCTCGCTCCGAAATACGCGTCCGTGATGTCCTCGCGGCTGACCTGGTCCGTCCGCCCCTCCAGCGAGATCCGGCCCTCCCGAAGGCAGTAGACACGGGACGACACTGAAAGAGCCCGGGAAATGTCCTGCTCGACCAGGAGCGCGGTCATCTCCTCGCCGATGATGCCGGGCAGCGCGCCATAGATCGTTCCGATCACGACGGGGGCAAGCCCGAGACTGATCTCGTCGAACAGGATCAGATCGGGATTGGCCATCAGCGCCCGGCCGATCGCCACCATCTGCTGCTGCCCGCCCGAAAGCGAGGTGGAGGCCTGGCTCCGCCGCTCCCCGAGAATCGGAAACAGTTCACACACCTTGTCGAGAGACCACGGTCCTGATCGACCGGTCTTGCCGCCGAGCACGAGGTTTTCCTCGACCGAAAGCGACGGAAACAGCTGCCGCCCCTCCGGCACGAGCGCAATCCCCAAGCCCGCGACCAGGTCGGCCCGCAAGGAACCGATCGGCTGGCCTCCGTAGACCACCTGCATCGGATCGTTCCGTGTCAGCCCGGAAATCGACCGCATCAGCGTTGTCTTGCCGGCGCCGTTCGCCCCGATGATGGAAACGACTTCGCCCCGCTCAATGGACATGTCCACGCCGTACAACGCCTGGAAATCGCCATAGTGTGCGTCGAGCGAGTTGAGAGAAAGGAGAGAATCAGGCATCCGGATCCACACCGAGATAGATTTCCCTGACCTCGGCGCTGCCCATGATCTCCCTCGGCTCGCCCTCGGCGATCTTCTTGCCGAAATCAATCACGATGAGCTTCTGGACGACGGCCAGCAGTGCATGAACGACGTGCTCTATCCAGATGATCGTCGTGCCATTCGCGTGCACCCGGTTGATCGTGCCGATCAGTTCTCCGCACTCTGCGTCCGTCAGGCCGCCCGCGATCTCGTCCAGCAGCAAGAGCTTCGGCCTTGCGGAAAGCGCACGGGCCATCTCCAGGCGCTTTCGCTCCAGGAGCGTGAGTGCGCTGGCCCGGATGTTTGCCTTGGGCAACAACCCTGTCTCATCCAGAATCTCGACGGCGTGAACCTCCGCCGAACTGCCGCTCAACCCGGCCCCTTGGGTTGCGCCGACGAGAGCGTTCTCGAAGACCGTCATGCCGCCAAATGGCTGCGGAATCTGGAAGGAGCGGCAAATCCCCATCCTGCAGCGCTCGGCTGCCGGCGCGCCGGTGATGTCGGCCCCGGAAAACTCGATCCGCCCGGCGTCGGGCCGCAAGGCGCCGGTGATCAGGTTGAACAGCGAGGTCTTGCCGGCGCCGTTCGGTCCAAGAATGCCGATCGCGGCGCCCCGCTCCACGTCAAGGTACGTCTGATCGGCGACGACAACGGCACCGAACGACTTGCTGAGACCCGAGACCGACAGCAATGCCGACAAGACCCCTGCCCCTCCTAGCCAAGCAGCTTCAGCTTGCCGCCGATCGGAATCTGCGGGGCGTGGGCATTGGTGGTCACCACCAGGTCGAAACCTCCTTCCTTTCCTTGCCACTGGCCTGCCACAAGCGGAGTCTTGGTAACGTTGGGAACTGGGCCGTTCGCCCAGTTCACGTCGCCCACGATGGTCGAGAGATTCGTGGACTTGATCGCATCGAGCGTGGCCATCGGATCATCCAGGTCCGCCGAGCGGGAAATGACGTCCCGCACGACTTCGAACAGGGCATGCTTGAACCCGATGGGCTGCGTCCATGGCCGCCCGCTGGCAGCCGTGTAGCCATCTGCCAGTGCCTTTGCGCTTTCGCCTGTCAGCGACGAATTGAACGGATGCGTCGGCGTCCACCAGATCTCCGAGGTCAGCCCGTCGCCGCGACCGCCGAGCGACTCGATCACGGACGGGAACAGAAGTGCCTTCCCGATCGTCACGACCTTCGGCCGGAAGTTCTGCTGTGCGGCCTGCGCCCAGAAGGTCGCGAAGTCCGGCGGGATCATGTTGCCCGTGACGATCTCGCAACCGGCCTCCTTGAAGGCGGCGATGTAGTTCGAGAAATCGTCATTGAGAGGTTGGTAGCGCCCGGGATCGACCAGCGTGAATCCGGCCTCCGCCAGCGGATTCGGAAACCCGAGTTCCGGATGACCCCAGGCATTGCCGTCAGCGTCATTCGGGAAAAGGCCCGCCACGGTCCTGGACACGCCGGACCCCCCCCAGAGATCGAGGAAGTTGGCGATCACGTCCTCGAGGCCCCAGAAGAAATGGTACGTGTACTGGAACCCTTCCGCGGGGTTGCCGTTGCGACCGAAGAAATAGGGCTGCCACGGGCAGTCGGTCGTGATGCACGGAACCTCGTTGATCTCGGCCTGGTCGGCGACCGGATTCGTCGTGTCAGGGGTTGACGCGGCGACGATGAGATCCACTTCCTCGCCAAGGATCAGGTCGGCAGCCACCTCCGCCGCGCGGTTCGGGTTCGACTGGCTGTCCTTCGAGACGATCTCGACACCGTAGGACTTGCCGTTGTTGGAAATCCCGTCCGCGAAGGCGGCCTCGATGCCGTTCAGGACGTGCTCGTCCGCCTCGGCGAACCCGGCCAGCGGCCCGGTGCGAGGGCTGACATGGCCAACCCGGATCGCCGGATTTGCCGCGTATGCGCGCGTGGATGTCAGCAGCGCGGGCGCCGCCACCGTTGTGGCGAGACCGCCAAGAACCCGTCTTCTCGTTGTCGCAAGTGCCATTTTTCAGTTCCTCCCTACAAGTGAATCAGCCAGGCAGAATTGCCTCGAGTTTCATCAGATGTTCGGCCAACCTCGCCTTCGTCGCGGCAAGATCTCCGTCACGCCAGTCGCGAAAGCCTGCACCCGCCGCCATGCCGGTGCGGCCCTGGTCAAGAAGCTCTTGCAGACACGCAGATGGAGCGGGCGCAGCTTCGATGTCGAACAGGACCTGCCTGTGGATGTCCTGTGTCAGCTCGATACCGACCAGATCCGCGTTTTCGAGCGGCCCGAGCACGGCCATGCGGCGACCGAAGCTGGCCTTGACCACCTCGTCCACAGCTTCGGCAGTGCAGACGCCCTTCTCCACGAGCGAAATCGCTTCGCGCCAGAGAGCGTGCTGCAAGCGGTTGCCTATGAAACCCGGCACGTCCCGTTCGACGATAACCGGTGTCTTTCCGACGTCCACAAGCAAGTCATGCATGGAATCGGCACGTGCCGGATCGGTCCACGCGGTCTTCACGACCTCGACCAGCGGAATCATGTGCGGCGGATTCCACCAGTGCGTTCCCATGGCGCGATGCCGAGACGTCAGACCTTCCATTATTCTTGATATCTGGATGACGGACGTGTTCGATGCCAGCGCCGCATCCGCAGGCGCGAACTCCTCGACTTCCGCGAAGATCGCTTGCTTGAGGGCGAGTTTTTCCGGCGCCGCCTCGAAGACACCGGCAGCGCCGTCAACCGCCGCACGAACCGAATTGCATCGTTCGATCCTGACGAGGGTCCCGGAGACATCTGATTCGCTTGCGCCAACAAGCCTCAGGCTCTCGGCAATCCTCTCGGGAGCGGACTGCATCATCTCGTCCGAGGGATCGGTGATCGTGACCTGCCAGCCGGCTCTTGCGAATGTCAGTGCGATCCCGTGGCCCATCAGGCCGGCGCCTATCACAGCGATCTGACGATCCCCGGTCATCCTCCTACCCCGCCGTATAGCCGCCGTCGGCGTAAAGAATGTGTCCGGTGTAGAAATCGGACGCGCCTGAGGCCAGGAACAGAAGCGGCCCTGCCAGATCCTCGGGCTCTCCGAGCCGCCCCTTCGGGACTCGGGCCAGGAATCCCTTACGAACTGCCTTTGCGTCTTCGCTGTCCTCGAACATCCACGCGGTCAGCGGCGAACGGAAGACCGTCGGCGCGATCGCGTTCACGGTGATGCCGGTTGGCCCGAGCTCGCATCCAAGTGCCTTGGTGATCCCGTCCACGGCGGCCTTGGAGGCGCAGTAGGCGGTGTATCCGGCCGGGTGCCCCAGCAATCCCCTTGCAGAGGACATCAGCACGATCTTGCCGCCATCGCCCTGGGATTGCATCCGCCCGGCGGCGGCCCGGGCCATAAGCCAGCTCTGCGTGACATTTGCATCCATCACGGCATCGAATGTCGAGGGGTCCATCTCGCCGATCTTGGCGACCCTGTTCATGCCTGACGCGACAACGAGGATGTCGAGGCGACCGAACGCCTCGACTGTTTCCGCCACGAGACTCTCGCAGGCGCTCTCGCTGTCCGGGCGCGCGTTGACCGCGTGAGCCTCGCCCGTGCATGATGCCGCTGCCTCCGCCAGGGCTTCGGCGTTTCCGCCCGCGAGGACGACCTTGCAGCCGGCGCCGGAAAGACATTGCGCAGCGACCCCGCCGAAGGCGCCGGAAGCGCCCGTGATCAGCGCGACCTTGCCGGACACGTCGAACAGGGAGAGAGGATCGTCCAGTGACATCGGCCTACTCCGGTCTCTTGCCGTCGGGATACGGCATCACGACGATCATCTTGCATACATGGTTGCTGCGGTTCTCGATCTTGCGGACCTCGTGCGGCGCGATCGTGCAGCTGTCCATCGGCTTCAGCACGGTTTCCTCGCCGTCGACTGTCACGGTCATCTCGCCCTCGATCACGACATAGACCTTCTCGAACGGCGTGGAATCCGGTCCGGCGCCCCCGCCCGGCAGGAACTGGGACAGGCCGACCCACTGGTTTTCCGGGCCTCCATCCTCGAAGCCCTGAAGCCTGAGCCCCGTGACGCCCCAATGGTTGGGGGCCTCGTAGGGTTCGGCATCGGCAAATCGCTTGGCAAGCATCAGTACGCCTCCCCGGCCTCGATCCGATAGTCCTGGCCGGGATCCATCATCGCGACGAGGCGAATGATGCAACCGTCTCCCCGGTCCCAGTTCCATGGAAAGAACGCGAACGTGCAGCGCTTGCCGGTCACCCGGTCAAGGTCGCCTCCCACGTTCTCGATTCCGAGGATGCCGTTCGAGAACAGCTTGTTGTGCACAGGCTCCCATTCCGGGAAGTCGTCGCTCCAGTCGCGACCGCCGGACCATTCGCGGTATTCCGCTTCGAGGTGCGGCAGGATCGGGCCGTTCCGCTGCGGCCCGATGGCGGTGGCCAGCGGGTGATCGTTGGCCTGCGTGTCATGGCCGACGACCTTGATTCCCTTCTCGACCATCCAGTCCGCCGCCGAGGGCACCAATCCGGGGCAATACGCAAAGTAGTCGCCATCCTCGTATTGCTTGTGCCAGCCGGTGTTGATGATCAGGACATCGTTCTTGCGGATCGCATGTCCGCACGCTTTCTCGAGATCGTCTGCGGTGATCGACTCCCACATCTTCTTGGGAACGCTCACGACCAGGCCGGAGCCAAAGAAGTGCGGCAGCGGAACCTCGTCGATGAACGGCGTGCCCTGCACCACATGGGCCGGGGCGTCGATATGGGTGGTCACGTGCATGGTGGTCGTGATCGTCTGGCTGAGCACGCCGGACTTGGCCATGTAGTGCTGCCGATCGATCTGCACGTCCTTGAAATATGGCCAGTTCGGACACTGAAATCCGAAGCGGTGGCTGAGGTTCACGAACTCCAGCCCCATGTCGTTGTCGCTGTTTGCCTGGAATTCTATTCCGCGAATGGTGACGCTCATCGTTCCTCCCCAAGACATCATCTTCTTCCCGCATTATGGTGCACATGTATCGCATTGCGGTCAAGTGTTGCCTTGCCGTCATTGCCCAGATAGGCTGCCGGGACCGGATTCAGCAAAGGGCGGCACGGGCGGCGGAGCATTGGACGGAGAAGCGACCCACAGGAATCAAGGCATTCAGGTCATTTCCCGGGCCGCAGGCATTCTCCGCCTCCTGGGCCGCGAGACGGATGGCCTCAGCCTAGGCCAGATCGCAAGGAGCGTGGCGCTGCCCCGCTCCACGGTGCAGCGCGTCGTCGCTGCGCTTGCCGTCGAGGGATTCATCTCGACCGAAAAGGGATACGGAGGGATCCGGCTGGGCCCGGAGATCCTCAGCCTTGCCCAGGCCACGGCGTCAGACATGAAGGATCGGCTTCGCCCGGTCATGAAACGGATTTCGGACGAGACCGGCGAAACCGTCGACCTTGCCGTCCTTGACGGCAACAAGATGCTCTTCATCGACCAGATCGTGGGAAGCCAGCGGCTTCGGGCGGTGTCAAGAATCGGCGAAACGTTTCCGTTGACGACAACGGCAAACGGAAAGGCTGCGCTGGCCTGCCTGCAACGGGAGCAGGCCGAAAGGCTGATCGTTGCGGAAATCGAGGGGCGGGATTCGAGTGCGAGGGCGCTGGACGATGTCCTGGATGAAATCGACCAGATCCGAAACGGCTCCCTGGCCAGGGACGAGAACGAGCATTCTGACGGTATCTGCGCTCTCGGTTTCGCGATCAAGGACTCGAACGGCGACATTTTCGCCCTGTCAATGCCGGTTCCGAGCACCCGCTACCAGCGGCTGAAGGAATCCCTGGCCGAAGTGCTGGGCCGAAGCATGGGAAGTGTCGGGCGCTGACCGCCGTCTGGCCCGCATCGGGTTCAGGACCATCAACCATGTGCACTTCAAGCGTGCCGATGAGACCTTCGGAGCGGAACTGTCAGGGCCCGCGGGCGCATTGAAGTGGAAATTGGACCGGGAACGGACCGCCTCCCTGCCAATGACACCGCCCGCGCCTCTCGAGATTGCCGCTGCGGAACTGGGCCGCGGTGAGGGAACCTGCATCAACCGTTTCGCGGCCGTCCCTCTCGCCGAGAAGCCCGCCGCAATTCGAGCGGAGCGGATGCGTAGGCGACGACGCGGGGCGCGCGAATCGTGGCGCAGGGCCTGCGCGTCCTTGTTGACCACCCTTTGCTTACTCCCCGGGCTTGTCGCCGCTGATCCGGGTTCCCGGTGCCAGTCCCTGCCACGCACTGAAATGCTGCGCGGACGACAAGGACGAAAGAGATCAACGGCCGGGAACGATCCTGGAAAACGCGCGGTGAATAGCCGAGGTCCCGCGCAGCTGGGCCGCCGACATGGACCATCGCCGATATCGGTGCCGTCCGTCCCAGCGTGCGAAGCCGGTCCAGGAGGGGTTCGAACTCGAAGATGCGATCACGCAACGCCTTGCCGTCCTCCAGTGCAGAACGCCGGAACGCGGCAACGTCACGATCAATCCCCATCGAAACGCAGTTCCGGACAAATGCCTCCATGACGGCCGTCAGCGACGCGATGGTGCTGCGGGCAATCGGTCCGATCAAGATGCGCTGCATGATCTTCCTGAGTCACTGCCGATTGTCCGGGACCTGCCATCTCTTGCCGACCGGATGCCGCAACGAACCTGGCTGCGGCACAATGGCCGCGCTGACCACCGGGACACGGGGACGGGAAACGTCGCCGGCTCGTTCCCCAGGCAGGGCAACCAAGAACACCCTGTCTTGCACAGGGTTCAGCAGCGGCCGCCACGCTTCCGTGGCGAAGTCTTCCATGAGAGCGAGGACCGGCAGCAGGCCGTGTCTCGCGGCCGGCCCGGCAAGGACGAGGCCGCCAGCCGTTCCCTATGCCATCGCAGCGGCCGCCGCCTCCTGCTTGAGACGCTGTCCTGAAATGGGCGCGAGTGCCGGTGCACATCCCGAAGATTCGGCGCGGTCAAGGAGAGCCCCTCCGATGGCTTGACAGGTGGTCCTGCATCGATGAATACGGTCGCGAACCTTGCCGGAGGGATCCTGGCTGTCAGGACCGGTCAGGGAGGATGACACAACAGCCAAACGAGAGTGCGAAATGAGCGGACAAGCGGACCCCGAGGTGCAAGAGCAGAATTACACCATGGGCTACAGCGAGGAGTTTCAGGTGCTCCTGCGTCGCAGGAGTGCGGCCAGCAATGCCGCCCATCTGCTGCCGAGACTCAGCTCAGGCATGCGCCTCCTCGATGTGGGTTGCGGCCCCGGCACGATTTCGATGGGTCTGGCTGACGTGGTGGCCCCCGGAGAATTCATCGGCATCGACATCGAAGAGTCCCAGATCGAAATGGCGAAGGCGGCAGCGTCGGCTGGTGGTCACGGGAACGCGATGTTCCAGGTCGCAGACGCCCTGAATCTTCCGTTCGAGAGCGATTCCCTTGACGTCGTTCACGCCCATGCGGCCGTAATGCACGTGCCGGACGCCAGCGCTGCCGTTGCGGAAATGCTGCGCGTCCTGAAACCCGGCGGCATCATCTCCAGCAGGGACATGATCCTGTCCTCATGCTTCTCCGAGCCAAGGCACGGCGACTTCGACGATGCCTGGAAGACATTCGGCAAGCTCCTTTCCGCAAACGGCGGACATCCGGAAATGGGAAAGGAGATCAAGGGCATGCTTCATGCCACGGGTTTCTCCGACATTGCGGTAAGTGCGTCATTCGAGTGTTTCGCGGCCAAGGAGGATGTCGATTTCTTCCACGGGTTCGCGAGCGGATGGTTCTTCGCCGACCAAACCATGGCAGCGGCAACAAGACTTGGCCTGGCCAGCGCCGACGACCTTGGCCGTTGGCACGGCCTGCTTGACCAATGGCGGGCTGACCAGGCAGCGTTTGCAGCGATCGCCTGGGGTGAGGCAATTGGAGTCAAGCCTGGGTAAGCGACCTCTCCCTGAGGGAAGCGGTTCCTGAAAGGCCTGCGCAATTGCCTCCGCGCCGTTTTCCGAATCCGGGCATCCTGGCCGGCTTGCGGCCGAGCCCGCCTTGCTCGTCGGCCACGGTTGGAGACGGTCCGGTCGACGCGGGGCCGTTCGCAGGCTTCGATCCCGCGCTCCTCGAATCCCTCCGCTCGGATGACCTGCGTGCAGGCAAGGCACGCACGCTCGCGCGTGGCAGCGGCGATCGCCGCCGGCACCTGCGCGGCGAGGCGCGAGGCGGCGCCGCCCCGCTGTCGCCTCGCCGCGCTGGCTGCGATCTTGCTGGTTGCGTACGGGAGGAGCTTCTTTCGGCATCTTCGCCGAATTGGTTATGGCGCTCCGGTCCGGATTGGGGCGGTCGAAATCCCGGGCCCGCGGGGCTCGATGCGCTTGAGTTCGGCCTCGACGAATTCGAAGGATTGCGCATAGGCCTGCAGCGGTTCGGCGAGTGCATGGACCTCCGCCGCGAAAGGCTCGAAACTGACCGGCCCGGCGTAGCCCGCGGCCAGAAGCCCGGCCAACTGTTCGATGTTGCCCAGCCGGTCTCGTTCGTCCACGAGTGCGCGGTGTTCGTCGCGAAATTCGGGCAGCGAGAGGCTCGGGTCCGCCACGCCAGAGACATGCACGATTCCGGTATGTTCAGGATAGAGCGGGCCACCTCCGGCAAGTGCGTGGTGGAAGGTGTCGTGGACAATGCGAAACTGCTCGCCGGCAGACAGGGCTTCGATCGCCTCGACCGCCTCGCCCTTGTCGCGAAGCGCGCAACTCTCGAATCCCAGGGGTTCGATCAAGCCCTTGAGGCCGCTCGCCTCGAAGAGCGGCTTCAACTCGCTGATGGCGGTGCGCAGATCCTCCCTCCGCTTCGCCCGTCCCGTGCTCCTGCCGTCGTTCCGGCCGATCAGGCTGACCATCTCGGCGCCGCAGGCGGTCGCGATCTCGATCAGGGCAGCGGCCTCCTCAAGCCTGGCGTCGGACCAGTCGTTGAACGCCTTGACCTCGGCCAACGCGAAAATTCGAAGCCCGGCCGCCTTCGTGGCAGCGCGCACGTCCTCGGGCGCCGCACCGCCAAAGAGCCGGCCTGGAAGGTCGTTGCGGAATTCCACGCCGACGCAGCCAAGGGCCTTGGCGAGCTGCAGGAAATCGGCCCAGCCGAAGTTCGGTGCGGCCATGTGATTGAGCGCACGCATGTTCACTGTTCCGTCCTCCCGTCTCGATCCAGCGTGACAACTGAACCTGCTTCGCGGCCTTTCCGGGCTGCGTCGGCGAGAATCACGGCCCTGCGCCCGACTTCTCCCGCAACCGGTGGCTGGCCACCGGCCTCCGCAGCGAGGAGCTGGCCTTGTCGGGTTCCCGCCCCACGCGGGCATCGAACGCCAGATCCGAAAGCCGCTGTTCTGAACAAGCGAACAGCACCCCTTGGATTTCGTGGAGATCGCGTGAGTCCAACAAGGTCAAGGCCGCGACCATGAACTTGCAAGGCAGCGAAGGCCGAGACCTGTTCAGTCTTCGAAGAATTCGGCATGCGAATTGCGGATTCCAGCAATGACATCGTCAAGCCTGGACAAATGGGCCGTGATCGCGCCCATCAACGCACCCTCATCGCGCCTGCCTAGCGCATCGGCGATCAGCACATGGTCCTCAAGGAGTTCCTCCATCGTCGCCGGTTCGGAAAGGCTCAGGACACAGATGCGATCGACCGCCGCCTTGTTTTCGGCAATGGTGTCAAACATCAGGGCGCTGTCGCCGGCATCGCAAAGGCGCTTGTGGAAATCGTAGTCCAGCGCATGGAAGCGCTCCACGTCGCGCTTCTTCATCGCCGCCCGCTGGTCTTCGATGTCCTTTCTCAATCTCTCGTCGTGCAACGAAGTGGCCGACTTGCAGGCCCGCCGCAGTATTTCGCATTCCACCGCCATGCGGATGAACCGCGCACGCCTGATCTTCGCCGAGGAAAACTGCCGAACCACGGTCGCCTTTTGCGGGCGGACCAGCAACAGGTCCAGGTTCGCCAAGCGGATGAACGCTTCGCGTACCGGCTGGCGGGACACGTCAAACTGCCCCGCTACCTCGATCTCGCTGATCCGGGTGCCTGGCAGGAGCCGCAACGAAACGATCTCTCCGTGCAGGTAGTCGAATACGTCGTCTGCGTTAGTCCGGCGGTCAGCTCTTGCCAACGACTGCGCCATGGAGACTCCCTTGTGTCCATGCCTCACTACCATGCCAGATTGCGCAACGAAAGCCGATACAGGCGCGGGATCGCGCAAGGGGAAGTCCTCGGGTCCTTTCGCGACAGTCGGCGTTTTCCTGCACCTCTCCTTCCTTCGTTGCCGGCACCGGTCCGGAACAGCCACCGCTTCCGACCCCGGACGGCGCCTGTCCTCAAGTCGTTCGGGCGCCCTCGCCGGGCCGGCAGATGCCCAGGAACTTCGCCGGCCAGACCTTCCGAGGGGACTGTCAAAGGCAGCCGTGCACGGGCTGCGTCAACCCTCTCCTTCGGCGAGGGTCCCGCCATGCCCGCACTGCGGACGTGCCTCGACAGAGGAAGGCAATGCGACCGCCCGTGAAGATCGGCGCCGGAGGCCGGATCTGGTCGCGCGCGCCGCCGATGTCGCTTGGAGTGAAGCCTGACGTGCGGTTCGGGCGGATTGCATTCCCGGACCGCATCGCCAAAGATGGCGGCCAGCATGGACAAGGAAGACATCCCCTTCGACGAAATGTTCATGGCCGGCGGCGGAATCCGCTGGCCCTACTCCGGCTATCATCAGTGGCTGGAAGAACAGCACGTCAGGCGCCTGCAGCAGAAGTCCTCGGAAGCCGATGCGCTGTTCCGAAGCGTTGGCGTCACGTTCAACGTCTACGGCAACGAGGACGCCGACGAACGGCTGATTCCGTTCGACATCGTTCCCCGGATAATTTCGGCAGCCGAGTGGTCGAGGCTGACTCGCGGAATCGAGCAACGGATCAGGGCAATCAATTCGTTCCTTCACGACATCTACCACCGACAGGAGATCATCCGGGCGGGCACGGTGCCTGCCAGGCTCGTCACCGGCAATTCAGCCTTTCTGCCGCAGATGATCGGAGTCACGCCGCCCGGGAACGTCTATACGCATATCGTCGGGACCGACATCATCCGAACGGGCGAAAGTGAGTTCCTCGTTCTTGAGGACAACGCCCGGACGCCCTCAGGCGTTTCCTACATGCTGCAAAACCGGGAAACGATGCTGCAGATGTTTCCTGACCTCTTTTCAGCCGTAAGCGTGCGACCAGTCAGCGATTACCCAAGATACCTTCGCAGGTGCCTGTCTGATTGCCCGCCCGCATGTTGCGAAGGCAGGCCGGTCATCGGCGTGCTGACTCCAGGCATCCACAACTCGGCCTATTTCGAGCACGCCTTTCTTGCTGACCAGATGGGAACGGAACTCGTCGAAGGCCACGATCTCCGCGTTGTCGACGGGCGAATCGCCATGCGGACGATCCGCGGTTATGTTCCCGTCGACGTCTTGTACCGGCGTGTCGATGACGACTTTCTCGATCCGTTGAACTTCAGGCCCGATTCCCTTCTCGGGGTTGCGGGCATCCTGGACGTCTACCGTGCCGGCGGCGTGACTCTGGTGAATGCGCCTGGCACGGGAATAGCCGATGACAAGGCCGTTTATTCCTACATCCCCGACATCATCAGGTTCTACACGGGCGAAGCTCCGCTTCTGGGCAACGTGCCAACCTGGCGGTGTTCGGAACCGGACCATCTGGCCTACGCGCTCGAGAATCTCTCCGAACTCGTCGTGAAGGAAATACACGGATCGGGCGGCTACGGCATGCTCGTCGGACCTGCCGCCAGCAAGCAGGAACTCGCGGACTTCAGGCAGCTGCTGTCTTCCCGGCCTGAAAACTACATCGCGCAGCCGACCATGTGCCTTTCGACAGTTCCGATCTTTGCCCGAAGCGGGCTCGCGCCCAGGCATGTCGATCTTCGCCCCTTCGTCCTGGTCTCTCCCGACAGGATCCATATCTCGCCGGGCGGGCTCACGCGCGTCGCGCTCAAGGAAGGCTCGCTGGTCGTCAATTCGAGCCAGGGCGGCGGGACAAAGGATACCTGGGTGCTGGAGGATTGAGATGGTCCTGGGTCGAACCGCAGACGGTCTTTTCTGGATGTTTCGCTACCTTGAGCGCAGCGAAAACACGGCCAGGCTGGTCGGGGCCGGACTGCGGATCGCCCTTACCCGCTCGCGATCCGGAGCGGAGGAATGGTCTTCAATCATCAGCACCGCCGGCGCAACCGACGCGTTTCTTGCCCGCTACCCGGACTATGAGTTCGACGGCGTCGTTGACTTCATGCTTCGTGACCGGAGCAACCCGTCGAGCGTCATGTCGCTGATCGAAGCCGCCCGGAACAATGCAAGGGCCGTGCGAACCGCGCTGACAAGCGAGGTGTGGGAAGCCACGAACGAAACCTGGATGTCGCTCCGCAATGCCTTGAAGACGCCTGTCGCTCACCACAGCCTTCCTGAAGTCCTGAGCCTGATACGCCAGCAAAGCGCCTATGTGAGGGGCGCCCTGCATGGCACGATGCTCAGGAACGAGATGTTCAATTTCGCCAGGTTGGGCACGTTTCTGGAGCGCGGCGACAACACAGCCAGAATCCTGGACGTGAAATACTACGTCCTGTTGCCGTCCGTCGTGCACGTCGGGGCGCCCGTCGACAATGTTCAATGGGAGACAATTCTTCGATCCGTTTCCGCCGAGCATTCCTACGACTGGCTGAACGAAGGCGACCCCGATCAGGCCGGGATTGCCAGATTCCTGATTCTCGACAGCCGAATGCCGCGGTCAATGGCGTTCTGCTGCAACCAGATCCTCGAAAATCTGCGCCACCTTGAATCGGGCGCGCCCGACCCCGCCCCGAGCCTGGCCCTGGCGGAGGAGCTCACCAACGGCCTGCGAACCCGGGACATCAAGGACGTCCTTGAGGAAGGGTTGCATGACTTCAATCAGGAGATCATCACGAGGCTGGGCGAGTTGGGTCGCCAAATCGAAACCGATTACCGGTTTCACGTGTGAACCGGTCCGGAGCCCGCAGCATGTTGCTCAAGATCTTCCACCAGACGTCTTACCGGTATGACCGACCAATCCGCCGTGGCCTCTTTCAGCTTCGCCTGCATCCCAAAGGCGGCCGGGGGCAGGAAGTCCGATCCTGGTCCACTCGAATCGGGGGCGGCACGAAGGAAGTCACCTTCACGGACCAGTTCGACAACCAGGTCGACCTTGTCAGCGCCCATGCCCACGCGAATGAAGTTGTCTTAACCGGCGAAGGAGAAGTCGAAGTCACGGACGCGAGTGGAGTATTCGGCCCCCATCGCGGGAACATTCCCTTGTGGCTGTATCTGCGGGAGACGGAAACAACCAGGCCCGGTTCCGGAATTCGCCAATTGGCCGAGGACGTTTCCACAGAATGGCAAACTGGTTCCCCTGGCAGAGGTGACGTCGGCTTGTTGCATTCGTTGTCTTCCCACGTCCTGTCCAGGATATCCTACCAGCCCGGGACGACCGACACGACGACCCGCGCCGAAGACGCCCTGGAGGCCGGCAGGGGCGTGTGCCAGGATCACACGCATGCATTCCTTGCCGCGTCCAGGTGCCTTGGCTTTCCGGCCCGCTACGTAAGCGGTTACCTCGAGTCCGGCGACAACGGCGACGAACAGGCCGGACATGCCTGGGCAGAGGTTCACGTCGATGGATTGGGTTGGGTCGGGTTCGACGTCTCGAACGGGATCTCTCCCGACGACCGGTATGTGAGGGTCGCAACAGGGCTTGACTATCAGGATGCGGCGCCCGTCCGGGGAATGCGGTCCGGGGACGCAGCTGAATCAATGAGGGTTTCGTTGCAGGTGACCCAGCAATGACTGCGCGTGGACAAGGCGGATTGCAGGTCCGGCCCGGACGGCGGAGAATCCCGCGATGACCTATTGCGTCGGCATGCGGCTGGACAAGGGGATGGTGTTCATGTCCGACACCCGGACCAATGCAGGCATCGACAATGTCTCGGTCAACCAAAAGCTTTTCCGCTGGGAAGTGCCTCGAGAAAGGCTCCTGACGGTAATGACGGCGGGAAACCTTGCAACCACGCAAGCGGTCATCAACCTCATCGAGGAAAAGGCCCAGTCGGGCGACGATAGCCGATCCATCCTCAATGCGCCGTCGATGTTCCGGGTTGCCCGGCTGATCGGAAAGATCCTGCGAACGACGGTCCACGAAATCGGTTCGGAAGGGAGCAGGGATCCGTCAACGTTTCAGGCGAACATAATCGTCGGTGGCCAGATCCGGGGGGAACCCCAATGGCATTGACTTAAGGAATCGGCGCTGTTGACTTAACGGGACGTGGAAGGTCCAGCAGCGGAAGGCGTGTATTCCGCTTGTCGTGCGTGGTTCAGCTGGCGGCGGCGACCTTCCCCTTTCGCGACCATTTGTTTCTGGGCTTGCGTGACATCCTCGGATAGCTGCGGTCGGGCCTTTCGCGCTGCCAGAGTGCGGCGACGTCGTCGACGATGCGCGAGACGGTTTCGGCGAGGGCGTCGGCCTGGGCGAGCGCGAGGGCCTCGAAGTTGCGGAAGACCGCTGCTGCGGCGTTCTTGAAGTTCACCCTCTTCGGGTGTCCGTCCCCGGGCGCTGCGTTGATTTCCCCGTCGATCTCGTTGGTCATCAGGCGGGTGGCGGTGACCATGACGAAGCTGGCGTAGAGTTCCTGCAGGACGCCGCGCTCGTTTTCGGCGCGGAAGGACTCGACGGCCAGGAACCACTTGGCGGTCTTGTACATCTCTTCAAGACGCCAACGCGCCCGATAGATCGCGGCCAGGTCCTCGACGCGGAAGCCGTCGTCTTCCGTGAGCGTGGTGCCGAGGGCGAAGACCGTGTCGCCGGCGGCGTAGCGGACCAGCCTCAGCTTCAGCGGCCCGAACGCGGCACCTGGGTGGCGGGCCTTCAGCCGGGCCAGCGCCTTGCCGTCGGGCCGGATCTCGACCGTCCTGTCGTCCAGCGAGCCGGCGAGGAAGGCGACGGTCTCCGCGTTCGCATCCCGCTTGAGCCGGAACACGGCGTCCTGGCCCCGGACGACGTGGGCGAGAAGCATCTCGTAGGAGAAGTAGCCCCGGTCGTAGACGACCACGTCCCCGGCGGACAGGGCCTTGAGGTGCCTGGCTGCGGCGCGGCGCTCGTTGGTGTCGGCGTGCAGTCCGAAGTCGAACGGCAGCCGCGGCTCCAGTTCGTAAAGGCAGCTGACCAGACCCTGCGGGTAGTGTGCATGCTTGCCCGGCGTCGCGTATCCGGCATCCACGAGCGGCCTCGGCAGGTTGATCTTGGCTCCGTCGACGCCGAAGACCCGCCGTCCCTTCCAGAGCGGGCGGTCAGGGGCCTCGGCCAGGATCTCCCGGTGAAGCTCCCTGAAGACCTCCGGGTCGACCTTGGCGCGCGCCCGGGACATCGACGACGGCGTCACCGGGCGGTCCTGCGGCAGCGTCACGCCCATCCTGCGGGCGCTCTCCCAGATCTCGGCGAGGGCTGAGCCGTAACTGCGCCCCGTGCCGAACACGAGGCGGAGGACGAAGAGGACGACCAGGAAGGTGCCGATCAGTCGGCGGCGCACCCGCCACTCGCGGTCGTGGCGCTCGGACGTCCTGGCGGCGGCGGCGGCGACCGCGCTCCACATCCCGGCGGCCGTCCGCGCGCTTTCCGGAGCGCGGGCCGGCCTGCGTCTTGTCTCCTTCCTCTCGCCGCGCAGCGCGGCCCGGGCGTCCGTCTCCAGCTCGAGCACGTACACGTTCTTGGGTACGCTGCGGGAGGCCGTGGCGCCGATCTCCGTCCATCCCGCCGCGCGGTAGCAACTGCCCTCCTGCTCCTGCGGGTCGACGAACGTCTCCACAAGGAGCGGGTGCACACCCCAGCGCCGGTGCCAATCGTCGGCGACCCGTCGGGCCGCCAGCGACAGGGACCGGGAGGCAAGGTTCCTGACGCTGACCCATGGAAACACCAGGAACCGGCTGTTCCTGAGAAGGCGGGCGAGGCCCGCGTCGCGCTGCCGCCGGTCCCATCCGACCCACGCGTCGCGAACCGGCAGCGCGCCCGCGCTCTCGAACATCAGGCAGCCCAGGCGGCGGCCGTGAGCGTCGAGGATGAAATACGCGAGATGGCAGCCGATGGGCGACATGTAGCCGCGCGGATGGTACCGGTCCACGAGCTCGTTCCATTCCGCCAGATCCCGTCCGCCGGCGGCGATTTCCAGCGTGACCGGCTCCAGGGCCGGGAGCGGCGCGTTGATCGGCTCCCCGGGTTCGCCGGCCTCGGTGCGGGCGGGAGCGTTGCGCCGCCCGCCCGTCTCGCGCCGCTCCGGCAGGGTCAGGATGCCCAGCCTCTCCAGTTCCTCAAGAACCCGCAGGCAGAACTGCTCCCTGTAGGTTCCGGACGGCGTGTGCCAGTTGAAGTTCTCGCACAGCGTGCGGGCAAGTTCCCGCCGGCTGTCGTTCGGGAACAGCTCGACCGTCTCCTTCATGAGCGCGATCTGCCTCCGCGTCAGGCGCTTGCCGAAAAAGGTGGTGGCTTCCAGGTTCTCGATGCGCGGATCCATCGTGGCCTCCCTCGGGACGGACGGACTGGGTCGATGCTATGATGAACCGATCCGCTCCATGAGTCAAGCCCGAACGAAAGATCCCCGCGCGAGCGCGGAAACGCCCAAAAAACATGGACTTTGAAAAGGCGCGAAAATCAGGAAAATCTGATCGGGCCTAATTCAATGCCATTGGGGGGAACCCCCGAGAATGTTCATGATCTACCCGGAAGGGAACTTCGTCGAATCCGGGCCGGACACGCCGTACTTCCAGCTTGGCGACACCAAGTACGGCAAGCCGATACTGGCAAGGGCCTATCGTCCAGATCTGACATTCGAGCATGCGATAAAGCTTCTCATTGTCTCGTTTGATTCAACCATCAAGTCGAACCTGTCGGTCGGGCTTCCGCTCGACCTCAGCGTCTATGCGGCCGATACGCTCGCCCCCGGGCCGACGCGCCGTTTTGCGGAAACCGACCCTTACTACCGGACCATTTCGAAGGGATGGAGCCAGGCCATTCAATTGGCATTCGATTCGCTTCCGGACTTTTCGTTTGATGACAGCTGACCTCCGGCCTCGAACAAGATGTGGCCGCGGGTCGACTTCCACTTCATGGCACCGTCCGAGTTCGGCATCCTGTCCGCCCTGGCGGCAGCGATGGATGCTCGACATCTTCCAGCGAGATGTGGGCAGGCGAGGAGGCGCGCCACGAGTTCTGTGCAGGTTCACGCTGGCTGCCCCCGGTCGATGACGGCAAGGCTTCGATGCTCCAAGGACGCATTCCACAGCCTTTCCCTGAACGAAACGCGGCCACATTGCCGGTTCGTGCTGCCCGGATGCCAGCAATCGTCGCGGAACGCTACCATCGCGGCACCTTTCTGACATAGTCGGGAATGTACCGGCGGACTTCCTCCGTGTCGTCCCGATCCTTCACGGCGTTCTCCAGGTAGAGCGCATGCAATTGCCGCAGCGCCTCTTGATCCAGCGAAACCCCGAGGCCCGGCCCGCGTGGAACCGCGAGCCGCCCTTCCCTGAACTCGATCCCCTTCCCTTCGACGACGTCATGACCTGTCCACATGCAATGCGTGTCGCAGTCATGGGACAGGTTCGGCGTGGCCGCCGCCACGTGGAGCATGGCCGCAAGGCTGATCCCCAGATGCGTGTTCGAATGCATTGACACGCCCATCCCGGCGGCCGCGCACATCCGCCCCAGTGTCACGGCCCCGGTCGCTCCACGCCAGTAGTGATGGTCTGAAAGCACGATCTGCACGGCGCCTTTCCGGTGCGCTTCGAAGACCTGCTCGAACTCCACCACCACCAGGTTGGTGGCGAGCGGCATGTCAGTTCGCGCCGCAAGCTTCGCCATGACGTCCATGCCCCGCACCGGGTCTTCAAGATATTCAAGGACGCCGCCAAGCGCTTCGCAGACCCTTGCAGCCGTCTCGACCCGCCATGCCCCCATCGGGTCGATGCGAAGGGCATGATCCGGGAACCGCTCGCGCAGCTTCAGCATGGTCTCGATCTCAAGCTCCGGTTCCAGCACGCCGCCTTTCAGCTTCAGCGACCGAAACCCATGTTGCCCCACGAACGCCTCGGCTTCCTCCACGAGCGCGTCCGGGGTCATGACCTCGCCGAAGGGATCCTCGCCAGGCTGGCCGGAGGGCTTGGCGAACTTGTAGAAAAGGTATCCGGCGAATCCGACCTCGTCCCGCACGGCCCCGCCGATCAGGTCGCAGACCGGGCGCCCGAGAGCCCTGCCCTGCAGGTCAAGACAGGCGATCTCGAACGCGCCGTAGGCCACGTCCACCACCTTGTGGTCCGCGAGCATGGTCGGACCGTTGATCCCGCCGGCAACCGGCAACGCTTCAGACACCCGACGCGCCAGGTCGTTGAGGTTGAACGGGTCCAGGCCCGCCAGCGCGTCCGCCGCCTGCTGCAAGCCTGACAGGCAACGCACCTGCCCGTAGGTCTCGGAAACCCCGACCAAGCCGTCGTCCGTCTCTACCTCGATGATGGAGCGCAGGAAGTACGCGCCGTGCACGCCCTTGGTGTTCAGAAGCGGCACGTCAGGCACCGCTACCGGCGTAATCCGCACCTTCGCAACACGCATGTCCTGCCTCCTCCGAATTCTCCCCGTTGCCCTTCTTGCCGAGTCGGGCATACTTGTATACAAGTTTACGCGTCCAGGCGACGTCGACGGAAGATTGCACGCGCCGCATGCCGACCGGGGGGATGGATGTCAGCAGTCGTCCTGAAGGACATCTGCAAGCGCTTCGGCGCCGTGCAAGTGGTTCATGGAATCAACCTGGAGGTTGCCGCGCATGAATTCGTCGTGCTGGTCGGCCCCTCCGGCTGCGGAAAGTCCACCACGCTCAGGATGATCGCCGGACTGGAGGAAGTCTCCGACGGCGTCCTGACCATCGACGACCGGACGATGAACCGCATCGCGCCAAAGGATCGCGACTGCGCGATGGTGTTCCAGAACTATGCGCTCTACCCGCATCTAAACGTTGCCGAGAACATCGCCTTCGGCCTGCGCATCCGGCGCGTGAAGAAGGACGTGATCGCCCGTTCGATCACGGAAGTCGCCGAAATCCTCGGACTCACGGAATATCTCGAACGCCGGCCCGCCGACCTCTCCGGAGGCCAGCGCCAGCGGGTCGCGATGGGACGCGCCATCGTGCGTCACCCGAAGGTGTTCCTGTTCGACGAGCCGCTCAGCAACCTCGACGCCAAGCTCCGCGCCCAGATGCGCGCCGAGATCCGGCGCCTGCACAACCGCCTCGGCGTCACGTCGATCTACGTCACCCATGACCAGGTCGAGGCGATGACGCTGGCCGACCGGATCGTGGTCATGAACGACGGGCGAATCGAGCAGATCGGCACCCCGATGGACCTGTTCATGAATCCGGTCAGCACGTTCGTCGCAGGCTTCATCGGTTCGCCGCCCATGAACCAGTTCAAGGGAACCCTTGCAAACGACGCCGGGGGCGCATCGGTGACGATCGGCGGAGGAAGGATTTCGCTTCCCGACTCGGTTCCCAGAGACCCTGGACGCGACGTGATCATCGGCATCCGTCCCGAATACGTCTCTCTCGCCGCCGGCGAGGACACGTCGCCTGTCTCGATCAAGCTCGACCTCGTGGAGCCGCTTGGATCCGAGGCGCTGCTCCACGCCGCGATCGGAGAGGATCCTTTCATCATCAAGGCGGAGACCCTCGGTGACGTAAGCCATCTCTCCGGCCTGACCGAAGTGCACGTCCCCGCAGAGATGGTGAAGGTCTTCGATGCCGGGACAGGTCGGGTCCTCAACCAAGGTCCGAAACGGTGAGATTCGCGCAATGACCGACCTGCCTGCATCTTCCGCCGGCTCGGCCAACGCTGCCGGCGAACAGGCTGACGGCGCCTCCGCGAGACCCGTGCAGGAGCGGCTGGCCTGGCTGGCCGACCACTTCAAGCGCGAATGGCAGATCTACGTGATGCTCGCACCCATGATCATCTGGTTCCTGCTGTTCCTCTACAAGCCGATGTACGGGTTGCAGATCGCGTTCAAGGACTATTCGATCTTCCGGGGCATCGTCGAGAGCCCGTGGGTCGGATGGGAGCATTTCGAGACGCTGTTCGACAATTCGCAGTTTCTCCGGGCGGTCAAGAACACGGTCATCATCAGCACGCTCAGCCTCATCTTCGGCTTCCCGGCTCCGATCTTCCTGGCGTTGATGTTCAACGAGATCCTGCATGCGCTCTACCGGCGCACCTGCCAGACAATCGTCTACCTGCCGCATTTCATCTCGACCGTGATCATCGCCGGGATCGTCATCACGGCGTTTTCGCCGAGCGCAGGGATCGTCAACACGATCATTGGCTGGATCGGGATCGAACCGGTCTATTTCCTGATCAAGCCGGAATGGTTCCGACCGATCTTCATCGGCTCGGGAATCTGGCAGGAGGCCGGCTTCAGCTCGATCATATTCCTCGCGGCAATCGCCGGCGTGAACCCCTCGCTCTACGAAAGCGCGGTCGTCGACGGGGCAAGCCGCTGGCAGATGATGTGGAAGATCACCATCCCGTCGATCATGCCGACGATCATCATCATGCTGATCATACGGATCGGCAACCTGATGGAAGTGGGCTTCGAGCTGATCATCCTGCTCTACCAGCCCGCGACCTACCAGACGGCAGACGTGATCAACACGTTCATCTACCGCCAGGGCCTGCAGAGCGGCCAGTACGACCTGGCCGCCGCCGCCGGTCTCTTCAACGCCGTCGTCGCCTTCGTCCTCGTGATGACCGCAAACTCCATTTCCAAGCGCGTGTCGCGTACGTCGCTCTGGTGAGGGAGGAGGCGGCATGCAGAACATGAACCTCTACTCGCGCGGCGACCGGCTCTTTGTCCGGGTCAACATGGTCCTGATCGGACTGTTCACGCTCTCGACGCTCTACCCGTTCATCTACATTGCTGCCGTCTCGTTCAGTTCGGGCTTTGCGGCGCGGGCCGGACGCGTGGTGCTGAGCCCCGTCGACGTGACTCTGGCGGCCTACGGTCGCGTCCTGTCGGAGCCGCAGTTCTGGAACTCCTATGGCAACACCTTCATCTACACGATCGGAGGCACGCTCACGAGCCTCGTCATCATCATTCCGGGAGCCTACGCCCTGTCGCGCCCGCAGCTGCTCGGACGGCGGTTCTGGAACCTGATGGTCGCCTTCACCATGTGGTTCCATGCCGGAATGATCCCGTTCTGGCTGAACATCCGGGACCTCGGGCTGCTCGACAGCTACATCGGCATCATCATCGCGTTCGCCTGCAACGCCTTCAACATCATCCTGTTGCGGAACTTCTTCGAAAGCATCCCGAGTTCGTTCGAGGAGGCGGCGCGAATGGACGGCGCCAACGAGTTCCAGGTGCTCTGGAAGGTGTTCGTCCCGCTGTCCAAGCCCGCCATTGCAACGATCACCCTGTTCTGTGTCGTTTCGCGCTGGAACGGGTTCTTCTGGGCGATGGTGCTCTTGACCGACGAGGGCAAGATCCCGCTGCAGGTCTACCTGCGCCAGACCATCGCGACGCTTTCAGACGACGAGGAATTTTCCTCGACCCTGATCGACGCACCCTACAGCGTCGAGACCGTGACGGCCGCGATCATCGTCTGCTCGATCATCCCGGTGCTCTGCTTCTATCCGTTCGCGCAGAAATACTTCAACAAGGGCATCCTTCTCGGGGGTGTCAAGGAATGACCGCAGACACCCTTCCCTGGGTGTCAAGAAATGACCAGAAGTTCGCAATCAAGGAGGAACTCATGCGACATCTGACTTTGGCATCGGCCTTGCTGGCCTCGATGGTGGTAACCACACCCGCCATCGCGGACAGCCACCTAATGATCGTGGACGATCCGTTGGAACTGACCGTCCACATGCACCACAAGCGCTATACGGCCTATGACGAGGACTGGCCGGTGGAGCAGGAGGCGCGTCGGCTGACCAACATCCACCTCAAGAACGCGACCGTCGGCTCGAACACCGACAACAGCGGGGAAGCGATCAACCTGCTTCTCGCGTCAGGCAAGCTTCCCGACATCATCGGCACCTCGCGCATCAAGGATGTCGTGAACCAGTACGGCCCGCAAGGCGCATTCATGCCGCTCAACGACCTGATCGAAGAGCACGCGCCGCACCTGAAGGCATTCTTCGAGAAGCGCCCCGACATCAAGGCCGCGATCTCCGCCGCCGACGGGAACATGTACTACATCCCGTACCTGCCGGACGGAAAGTACGGCCGGGCCTACTTCATCCGCTACGACTGGCTCGACCAACTGGGCCTCGATCTTCCTCAGAGCGTCGACGAGGTGAAGGCGGTGCTCGAAGCGTTCCGCGACGGAGACCCGAACGGCAACGGCCTGAAGGACGAAGTTCCCTACTTCGCCCGGCAGTGGGAAGAACTGATCCGTCTCGTGACGCTTTGGGACGGCCGCTCGTCCGGTTCCGACACCTATCACGACTTCTATGTGGACAGTGGCCAGATCAAGCATCCGTATGCAGGCGAGGGTTATCGCGAAGGCGTCAAGAATCTTGCCGAGTGGTACGCCGAAGGCCTGATCGACCCCGAGGTCTTCACGCGCGGCTCATCCGCCCGAGAGTACCTGCTCTCGGAGAACCTGGGCGGAATGACCCACGACTGGTTCGCTTCAACCTCGGGCTACAATCGCCTGTCGAGCGAAATCGACGGCTTCGTCTTCAAGGCGTTCGCGCCTCCGGCCTCGATCTCCGGCAAGCGCATCGAGGAGCATCGCCGCATCCCGATCAAGCCGGACGGCTGGGCCATCGGCGGGACCAACAAGCACCCGGTCGAGACCATCAAGTATTTCGACTTCTGGTTCTCGCCCGAAGGCCGGAACATCGTGAACTTCGGTGTCGAGGGTGTCCACTGGACCATGGAGGACGGCAAGGCGATCTTCACGGACGCGATCCTCGGGACCGGACGGCCGGTCAACTCCCAGCTTTACGAACTGGGTGCGCAGCTTCACGCGCGCGGCTACTTCCAGGACTACGGATACGAAATCCAGTGGTCGAACGAGTTCGCGCTGGAAGGCATTGCCCTCTACGACGAGGGCGACTACCTGATCGACCAGTTCCTGGGCGTGGCCTTCAACGAGGACGAACAGGCGGTCTACGACAAGTACTGGCCGTCGATCCGCACCTACATGCTGGAGCGCCAGCAGGCCTGGATCCTGGGCACCGGCGATGTCGAGGCCGATTGGGACGCCTACAAGGGCGATCTCGACAGGATGGGCCTGAACGACGTGCTGGCCGCGATGCAATCCGCCTACAACCGTCAATACGGCGGCTGAGGCATTGACACGGCGGGCGGCGCGGACAACCCGCGCCGCCCGACCTGTTCGCCCGCCCCGAACCAACCCGATGGACGCAACAGTGCCGAATCCTGCGCGAACCCTGCCTCTGGACGAACCGCCCGCCGGACAGTTGACGATCCGGTACGCGCCGGAGACCGACACGGAAATCGTCGAGAACCCGCCCAGGTTCACGTGGATTCCCGCCATCGAGGACGAGGCGTCCTATGCCGTGACGATCACGTGCGAGGACGGGTCGGAGCGTGTGTTCCCGGACATTCCGGTCAATTTCCTGACCCCGCCGGAGACGCTTCCGGCCGGCAGCCATGCCTGGCGGTATTGTGTCTGGGCCGACGGAATGCCTGCGAGCGAATGGAGCCGGGCACGGAAGTTCACCGTTTCAGCGGACTTGCCGAACACCCAGCTTGCGCCACGCTCGACGCGGTTCGACGCCGTTTCCAAGACGCATCCCCGTCTTTGGCTCGACACCGGAATGCTCAAGGAGTTTCAGGCGGCGCTGGCGCGGAATCCGGATCATTGCGGCTGGCGCAAGTTCCACGAGCGCTCGGTCATGCCATGGGCCGAACGGCAGCCGATGTCCGAGCCTGCGCCTTACCCGGACAACAAGCGTGTCGCCTCGATTTGGCGGCAGACCTACATCGACTGTCAGGAACTCATCTATGCCATTCGCCACCAGGCGATCGCCGGCAAGATCCTGGACGATCCGGTCCTGACGGCGAATGCCAAGGCCTGGCTGATGGAAGCCGCAAGCTGGGATCCGGACGGCACCACGTCGCGCGCCTACACGGACGAATGGGCGTTCCGCGTCGCCCTGGCCCTCGCCTGGGGCTATGACTGGCTTCACGACGACATGGACGAAGGCGAGCGCGATGCGGTTCGTGCCGCCCTCCTTGCCCGAACCAGGCAGGTCGCCGACCACGTCATCCGGAACGCGCAGATTCACCTCTTTCCCTTCGACAGCCACGCCGTGCGTTCGGTGTCTGCCGTCCTGGTTCCCGCCTGTCTTGCCATGCTGGGCGAAGAGCGGGAGGCCGAGGACTGGCTGCATTATTCGGTCGAGTTCCTTTCCACGCTCTATTCGCCCTGGGCCGACACGGACGGAGGCTGGGCCGAAGGGCCGCATTACTGGATGACGGGCATCGCCTATCTCATCGATGCCGCCAACCTGCTGCGCAGCGTCTCGGACGTCGATCTTTACCAAAGGCCGTTCTTCCACAGGACGGGCGACTTCCCGCTTTACACCAAGGCTCCCGACACCCGACGCGCGACCTTCGGGGACGACAGCACGATGGGCGACCTGCCTTGCCTGAAGCTCGGCTACAACACGCGCCAGTTCGCGGGCATCACGGGCAACCCGGCCTACCAGTGGTATTTCGAGGAGATCCGCCGCAACGATCCCGGCACGGAAAGGGAGTTCTACAACTGGGGCTGGTGGGACCTCAACTTCGACGACCTCGTCTTCGCCCATGACTACGGATCCGTGGAACCGGAGCCTCCCTCCGCGGACGACCGGCTGCGCTGGTTCCGGGGCACGGGCTGGGTCGCCATCCAGTCGCACATGGGCGACCCGGACCGGCACATCCAGTTCGTCATGAAATCCAGCCCCTGGGGCTCGATCAGCCACAGCCACGGCGACCAGAACGCGTTCTGCATTTCCGCCTTCGGCGAGGATCTCGCGATCCAGTCCGGCCACTATGTCAGCTTCAATTCATCGATGCACCGGGACTGGCGGCGACAGACCAGGTCCAAGAACGCGATTCTCCTGAACGGCAAGGGCCAGTACGCGGGACGCGACAAGGCGGAGGCGATCAAGGCGGCGGGTCGGATCATCGATGCCCGCGACGCCGGCGATCACGTGTTCATTCGCGGGGATGCCACGGCGGCCTACCAAAGCCTGGTGCCCGAAGTCGCCCAGGTCCGTCGCGACGTATATTTCGTGCGGAACAGCTATTTCGTGCTCGTCGACCATGTCGACGCGACCGAGCCGCTGACGCTCGACTGGCTCTTCCACGCCAATGCGGCAATGGAACTCGGGGCGGAAACTTTTCGATATCGCGGCGAGCGATCGAGCATCTACGGGAAGTTCCTCTGGTCAGAGGCCGGGCAGCCGCAGGTCGAGCAGACAACCGGGTTTCCCGGCGTCGAGCCGGACGAGATCAAGGGCCTTGCCGAGAGCACGCATGTCCGCGCGGCGTTTCCTGCGGCGCGTTGCCATCGAGTCGCAACGCTTCTGGTGCCGCACCTGTCAAGCGCGCCGAACCGGATCTTCCACTTTCTCGACGACCAGGGATACGACTGCGAGTTGTACTTCACTGGCGCGGACGATCATTCCTTCAAGGTCGTCATCCCGAAATCATTCCAGGCAAAATAGGAAAACACATGTTGCAAACGCAGATCAGCGCCTCCGACGCGCAACCAGACCTCAAGGGAAAGACGGCCATCGTCACCGGCGGCGGGCGAGACATCGGTCTTGCATGCGCGCTTCGGCTCGCCGCTTCAGGCGCTGCGGTCGCCATCAACTACCGCAACTCGGCTGCTGGCGCCGAAGGCGCGGTGACAGAGATCACCGCGGCGGGCGGAAAGTCGTTTGCCCAGAAGGGCGACATGACATCGAACGATTCCGTTGCCGAACTCGTCGCAAGGACCGTCTCCGAACTCGGTGACCGGATCGACATCGTCGTGCATGTCACTGGCGGGCTGGTCGCCCGCAAGAAGGTTCCGGAAATGGACATCGACCACTGGAACCAAGTGATAGACCTGAATGCCACTTCCTTCCTGCGCATCGTGAAGGCGGCGTTGCCCCACATGACAGAAGGTGGCGCCATCGTCGGCTTGGCAAGCCAGGCCGGCCGCGACGGAGGCGGCCCTGGCGCCATAGCCTATGGCGCGGCAAAGGGCGCGATGATGACTATGACGCGCGGCATGGCCAAGGAGCTCGGACCCGAGATTCGGGTCAATTCCGTCTGCCCCGGCATGATCGACACCGACTTCCACAACACCTTCACCAAGCCGGAGGTACGGGCGCACGTGGCAAGCATCACGCCGCTCAAGCGTGAGGGCGCGCCGGAAGACGTAGCGAACCTGGTCACCTATCTCGCCTCGGACCAGGCCGCGTTCATCACAGGCGCGAACGTCGACATAAACGGCGGCACCCTGTTCTCATAGCGGCGCATGACAATGGACGATCCTGCGGATACCGGCGAATCCTACGCCACGCTGACGCTGTTCCAGCCACCCACGGCACACAAGGAACTGTTTGCCGACGCATTGGCGAAGGCCCTCGCCAAGGTGGAATCCCTCGTGCCGAAATTCGGCCTCCGCAATCCCCGGATGGGCATCCAGGGCGCCCTCACCTACGAATTCTGCACCGATGACGAGTGGGTCGCGAGCTTCTGGACCGGCCAGCTCTGGCTTGCATATGCGCTGACCGGGGACGAACGCCTCAGGAACAGCGCCCGCGCCCGGCGCCCGTATTTCCGGCGCGTGCTGGAGAACCCGGCCTGGCACGACCACGATCTCGGCTTCCTGTTTCTCCTGTCCTGCGTTGCCGACTTCAAGCTGACCGGCGACAAGGAAGCGCGCGCCATGTCTTTGCGCGCGGCTGACTTTCTCGCGGCGCGCTGGCGTCAGCCAATGCCCTTCGTGATGTGCTGGAACCCGATGCTGCGCGACGAGCCGGAGTTCAGGGAGCGAAAGACACGCACGCTGAACATCGACAGCCTGCAGGGCATGTCACTGCTCTACTGGGCGCATCGCGAAACCGGGCAACCGTCGTTCCGCGAAGTCGCGGACATGCACAACGAGACGGCAATCCGCCATCTGGTCCGTGACGACTTCAGCTCGTTCCATGCCTTTGAGTTCAACCCGGCCACCGGCGCGGCCATCGCGGGCTATACCCATCAAGGCCTGCATGATGCCAGCTGCTGGTCGCGCGGTCAGGCCTGGGCCATTCACGGGCTTGCACAGAGCTTCCTGAACACTGGCGTTGAAGCCTACCGGGACACGGCGGCCCGAATGGCTGACTACGTTTCGGAGAGGCTGCCGGACGATGGCGTGCCGCTATGGGACTACGACTTGCCCGAGGACCGGGCCCCTTACCGCGACTCGTCGGCAGGTGCGATAACGGCTGCCGGCGTCTACGCGCTTGCCCATGGCTTCGGGTCGGGCGCGGAAGTTGGAAAGTACACGGCACTTGCCGACCGGATCCTGAACGGGCTTGTCCGGCATTGCGACATTGCCGGAATCGAGGAAGCCGAGGGTTTGCTAAGGGAAGGCGCGGCATTCGTTGCACTTGGACGCGCCGACAACCTGCTGCCCTACGGCGACTACTACTATCTCGAAGCGCTGATGCGTGCGGTCGGGCACGCCGAATTCTTCTGGTAGCCGCTTCCCTGGCGCGGGTTCGGCACTTCGGGCGGAGGCTCCATGCCACGTCGGGACCGAGGGGCTGGGCCGAATGCTTGCCATCGTCAAGGTCGAAGCCATGCGTTGCAGCCTGAAGTGACAAGCGACGTCAGGCGCCGCTCTCGCCCTTGGGATTGCTTGAGGCGCCGGTCGCTGCGGTCCGTTGAGGTCGGCACTCCTGCCAAGAGCAACGGCTCGACGGTCACAGCCTTGAAGCATCGGTGACATTTGTCCGAAAGCGCAAGTTTCGGTGCAGACATTGGTTCAATGATGCTGGTCCTGCTTTGCCAGAAAGTGCGCGAAGAGCGGGACGAGACTGCGGATCCTTGAATCGTCGGGTCGAATCCGGGCTCCGGCTTTGGGACATGCCCACGTCACGCAGACCCACAAGCCTGTCGCGTGTCCGGACGTCTGGGGTTCCGGCCAGTTACAAATGTTCTTGACAAACTGGTATACTAGTCTATCAGATAGTGTGCGCAAAAGGCGATGGTGGCCTGCACTTGACGAGTTGCGAGGCCGCCAATTTTTGAAAATGGAGAGCGGAAGGCGTCGCTGTGTTCAGAAGTATTGCCGTCGAATGAGGTTGAATTCCGACAGTCGCCACCGTCGCTCTGAAGACACTCAAGGGAGAATTTCATGTACGAGAAACTAAGGACGTCTCTGATCGGCGCTGCGGCAGTTCTGGCTTTCGCAGGCCATGCCGCGTCGGCGGCCGAATGGCGCGGTTGGAACATCCATGTGGAAGGCTATCCCAACACCGTTGCGATGGACAGGTTCGCAGAACTTGTCGCAGAAAAGACGGGCGGGGAAATCACGCTTCAGATGTTCCATGGCGGCACGCTAGGCAGCCAGCCTGACGCCATCGAGCAAGTGCGTCTTGGCGGCCTTGAAATCGGGAATTTCAACCTCGGCCCCATCGGACCGATCGCTGCCGAGGCCAATGTCGTTTCGTTGCCGTTCATTTTCAAGGACGTGGCTCACATGTTCCGGGTTCTGAACGGTGAAGGCGGAGTGAAAATTGCGGAGGGCATGGCCGCCAAGGGCTTGATTCCCCTCTCATGGTACGATGCCGGCGCCCGGTCGTTCTACAACGGCGCCAAACCAATCAATGCGCCTGCGGACGTGGCTGGCATGAAAGTGAGGGTCATGAACAACGACCTCTACTCAGGCATGATCTCGGAGCTGGGCGGAAACCCCTCCCCGATGGCATTTGCCGAGGTCTATCAGGCGCTGAAAACCGGCGTGGTCGACGGGGCCGAAAACAACTGGCCATCCTATGAATCGACGGGTCATTTCGAAGTCGCCGGCTATTACTCCCTCAGCCAGCACCTCATCATCCCGGAGTGCCTCTGCATCAATGCGGACGCCTACAACGCGTTGTCCGACGCACATAAGGCCGCAGTGAAAGAGGCTGCAGTCGAATCCGCCGAACTGCAGCGCAAGCTCTGGACTGAACGCGAGGCGACAAGCCGCAAGATGGTCGAGGAATCCGGTGTCGTCACGAACGAGATCGCTGACAAGGGACCGTTCCAGGCTGCGATGGCGCCGGTCTACGAGACCTACCTGTCGGCCAATCCCGAGTTGCGCCCGCTGGTCGAGTTGATCCAGGCTACGAATTGAGCGAAAGCTGAGTGAAGCGCCCCCGTACGACGCATTCGGGGGCGCTTCATGACATGGGAAATCAAATGCCTGACCCGGAAGTCCGGAATTCAACTCATGACTTCGTCAAGCCAATCGACGCCCTATTGGACGGTATCGCCGCGATTTGCCGGTTGGTAACGGGCGTTTCCCTGGTCTTCCTGACGGTAATCTTCGGTTGGCTTGTATTCGGGAGATATGTCCTGAACGCTACGCCAACCTGGGTGGAACAGGCGGCATTGCTGCTGGTGATGATCATCGCCTTTCTGGGCGCCGCCGTCGGCGTGCACGAGCACTCGCATCTGTCAGTGACAGCACTTCGCAGCGCTGTCCCGACATGGATTCGAACAATCTTCGTCATTGCGACCGACCTTTTGCTGGCGATGTTCGGCGGGTTGATGCTCTTCTATGGGACCAAGCTCACGTTGTTCAAATGGGGTTCGATGATCCCGCTCATTCAATTGCCCGAAGGTCTTCGGTCACTGCCATTGACAGTCAGCGGCGCGCTAATCCTGCTGTTTTCGCTGGGCCATCTGATGCGTCTCGCGCTGGGGAGGGACCAGCGCAGCGACACCATTCAGTAAGGAACCTCAATGGGGCTTCTCTTTCTCCTCGGGCTGTTCTCCATCTGCGTCCTGCTCGGCGTGCCGGTGGCATTCGCGCTTGGCATTTCGGCAATTGCAGCATTCTGGTACGAGGGCCTGCCTCTGATGATCGGGTTTCAGAGGATCATTTCGGGCATCAATGTCTTCTTGCTGATGGCCATCCCGTTCTTCATCTTCGCTGGAGAGTTGATGCTCCATGGCGGTATTGCCATGCGATTGGTCAAGTTCGCCTCGGCTGCTGTTGGCGCAGTCCGTGGCGGTTTGGGAATCGTCAATGTATTCTCGTCGATGCTGTTCGGCGGCATTTCTGGATCGGCCGTGGCCGATATCTCCGCGTTGGGATCGATACTGGTCCCGGTTATGAAGGAAAAGGGATATGACGCCGATTATGCCGTGAATGTCACAGTCACGTCGTCGATTGCGGGCATCATCATCCCGCCCAGCCACAACATGATCATATTCGCCATTGCCGCCGGCGGCGGGATTTCCATCTCCAAGCTCTTTCTGGCTGGCGTGGTGCCAGGCGTCCTCATGTGCATCTGCCTGGCAGTGGCAGCATACCTGGTGGCTGTTCGTCGGAACTACAGCGCCGAGAAATTCCCGGGATTGAGCGCGCTTGTCCTTTGCTTCTTCGGCGCAGTTCCGGGCCTGCTGACTGCCGTGATAATTGTCGGCGGGGTGTTGTCCGGCGTTTTCACGGTCACGGAATCCGCCGCCTTCGGAGCCATCTACGCGTTCGTCGTAACCCTGTTGGTTTATCGCAGCATCACTTGGGAGAACTTCCGCATCGCCGTCGTGCAATCTGTACGTACCACCTCGATGGTAATGATTCTGATCGCCTGCGCTGCGGCATTCGCCTATATGTTGACCTTTTACCGTGTCCCGAACAAGACAGTGGACGTTCTGACCGGGCTGACGGAAAATCCCATCCTGATCCTGCTGATGATTAACGCGGCCTTGCTGGTGCTTGGGATGATCATGGACATGGCCGCCCTCATTCTCATTTGCACACCGATATTCCTGCCCGTCGCCAATAGCCTAGGCATCGATCCGCTTCAGTTTGGAATGATCATGCTGGTCAATCTGGGGCTTGGCCTGTGCACGCCACCGGTCGGATCCTGTCTATTTGTCGGATGTGCGGTCGGCAAGTTGCCGATGGAAACGGCGGTTCGCACGATCTGGCCGTTCTACATCGCGATTTTCGCCGCCTTGATGATGATTACCTTCATTCCGGCAATCTCGCTAACGCTGCCGCGCTTGGTCGGCGCCTAACCCGGATAGCTCACCATATCAGGGATTCAGCGTGCTAGATGAATCGGGGTTCCATTGCCGGGCTCTCGACTGGGAAGGCAGTATGGCGCACGCGTGGCAGCGTTCGGCGCTCCCCGAACCGGTCGGCCAGCAAGACAAATGGGAATCATCCGCTGGCGGACTGCCCCTGCGAGAGCATCGGGCGCGGCTCCGTCCTGGCCGTCCTGGCCGTCCTGGCCGGCCCGGCCGGCATCCGGCGGCTACAAAGGCGGCGGCGCTCGACACTTCGGCGACTTCGCCGTGCCGAGACCGAGATGAAGGAGCCAGGAATCCGGATCGGCACCGCTTTCGTCATCACGTGTCACGACGGTGTCCGCGCGCAGCAATTTCGGCACCTCGACCCTGAGGCCACGCATGACCTCCGGAAACGCCTTGCGCCATTCAAATGTCAAGATGCGACAATCCCTGGACTTGTCAGATCCCGTCAATGTTCACTGCTCGATTTCCCTGACCAATGAAATTATCCGAAAATCATGTCAGCACGTCAGGACAAAATTGTGATTCCGATTATGGTGCATCCATTTGCTGCCATTAATTCCTTTCTTTACATGCAAGAATGCACTTCCTAATGGCAATAAACACTTATCTTCCCTTGACAAATATAATCACATTGCCCTACGGTTACTTAGAAAACTTCCGACATTTTGGCAAATCCCTGCGAAAACGAATTGTTGAGATAGCCAACTGGTCGGATCATCGACGGGAGGGTAGAGATAAGCACTGACACAATCCTCAATACTGAAGGCATAATGGTTTCGCATGACCAGAGTTCATAAGGTGTACCAAATAGTCAGAAACTAAGTCAAACGGAGGAAAAGATGTTCAACAAGCTCTCAGAAATCAATGCTGCGGCGAGAATGCGGAAAGTCTGCATGATTGCATCGATTGCCACTGCGGCAACAATAGCCGTTGCCAGCATGGCAAGTTCCCAGGCAAGCTTTCCAAATAAGCCCATCACAGTGATCGTGCCATACGGCGCAGGTGGAGGAACAGATACGACGGGGCGCTTCCTTGCGAATGAGGCGGAAATGCATCTTAGCCAGCCAATTGCAGTGATCAATCGATCGGGCGCATCCGGCACTGTTGGAACCGCCGAAGCTGCAGCTGCAGCCCCTGATGGATACACACTGTACTTTGGCGCTTCAGACGCCTTGGTTACGACGCCGCATTCCTTGAAGGTACCGTATTCGGTCGACGACTTCAGGGGGATTGTCGGAGTGAGTTATGCCCCTAGCAGCATTGCGGTACGAACAGACTCGCCTTGGGAAACGCTGGAAGACCTTCTCGCGGAAAAAGACACTGACACAGTCATCGATCGCGGACATTCCGGAGCAGGTGGCGTGCACCACACGCTCTTGAAGACCCTGTTCCTTGAGACGGGCATCAAGTTCCGGGACATCCCGTTTCAAGGCGGTTCAAAGACAATTGCAGCGTTGCGCGGTGGGCATGTCGATCTAATCGGCGGCACACCGGGTGCTATGCTCGCAAGCGTTGACGCCGGAGAAACCAGAATCTTGGCATTGTCATCGCCAGAAAGGCTTGATGCCTTCCCGGGAGTTCCGACGTTCAAGGAAAAGGGACTCGATATCATCGCAACGGTTGAATGGTATTTGCTTGCTCCAAAAGACACGCCGGATGAGGTTGTCGCAATACTTGAAGAGGCGTTTCTCAAAGCCGCTAGCAGTGATGAATTCAAGGCATTCACCGTTACAAGAAAGCAGGAAAGCCTGGTCCGTAATGGCGAGGAGATCATGGCAAAGCTCAGGAATGATTCTGAGTTCTTTGGCGAGATTATCAACAAGTAGAACCCGGCTGCGCGCGCATCGAATGCGCGCGCTGCACGCTTCCTAAGCGCGATCGGCGTTCGGGCGGTCAGAATTGCGCAACCGAACGCCCTGTCCGCTCGCCGACGGAGCCGTCGAATCTCCCGGAAGTCCCAGTTGCCACGGAGGCGACCAATTGCCTGGACTTGGTCTCATACTCAGAGGAAATGTCTCGTCTATCGTGACCTTGCTGGTAGGATTGTTTGTTTTCCTCAGCATCCCCGACCAAATTGTTGTCTTTTCCAACGATGGACTGAGTGGTGTCAGCGCACGCACGCTGCCGTACTTGATCACGTCTGCAATCATCATATTGAGTCTGCTCAAGATCGTTTCCAATGCTATCGGAAACCTGAAAGACGAAACAGACTCCTTGGAAGACGGACCAAGAGAAGCAACAAGCTATATCCGGGTCCTGCTTGCGTTCACGGCGATCGCACTGTGGATCATGATATTACCGTACCTTGGCTATGAAATCTCGACAATAATGCTGGTTGCATCAGTCATGATTATCATCGGAAACTGCCGGTGGTGGCAGATCGTTGCATTGTCGCTAATACTGAGCGTTCCGGTAAAGCACCTGTTGGCAATTGTATTGCGGGTGTACCTGCCAACAGGCAGCGCTTTTTCGTAGGGCGACGCGGGACAATGCTTGAAAACCTTCTCTATGCTATAACTGTCGTATTCTTATGGCAGAACATCGCCCTGATTTTATTGGGAACTGCAGTCGGCATGGTCTTTGGGGCCCTGCCCGGATTGACCGTCACTCTTGCCGTCACTCTGGTCCTCCCGTTCACGTTTGACCTTTCGCCCGAGTCCGGGATCGTCCTGTTGACCGGAGTTTACTGCGCGGGGACATATGCAGGATCCATTTCGGCAATCTTGATCAATACTCCCGGCACTCCGTCATCGGTTGCAACGGCCTGGGACGGATATCCTCTGACACGAAAGGGTCGGTCCTTTGAGGCGTTGAGCGTCGCACTGCACGCCTCTGTCCTTGGGGGCCTCATCAGCGCCGTTGCTCTCATCTTCTTTGCACCAATGCTTGCGAAAGCTGCCTTGGCGTTCGGTCCGCCCGAGCGGTTCGCCCTGACCTTTTTCGGACTGACGATCATCTCCAGGGTCAGCGGCAACTCACTGACGAAAGGCCTGATTTCTGCATTGTTCGGATTGCTCATCGCATCCGTCGGCGTAGATCCGATCATGGGGGTGCCACGATTCTCATTCAACACGTTCTACCTGTACGGCGGGGTCGGCATGATTGAGGTGTTCATCGGGATTTTTGCCGTCGCCGAAATTTTCAACCAAATCGGGAAGCGCGCAGTGTCTGGCGTGCTGTCGAAGGACGCTTCGCAAAGGAAGATCATTCGTTGGAAGGAAATCGTTCCTCATTACTGGACGGTGATAAAGTCGAGCGTCATTGGCATTGTCATAGGCGTTATCCCCGGGACTGGCGGAAGCATCGCCTCGTTCATCGCATATGATGAGGCAAAGCGGTCGTCCAAGGAACCAGACAACTTTGGAAAGGGAAGCCTGGAGGGGATCGCGGCATCCGAAAGCGCGAACAACGGCGTCACCGCGGCAACGCTCATTCCAACTCTGACATTGGGGATACCCGGAAATACCGTTGCCGCAATTTTCCTTGGCGCACTCCTGATCCACGGCCTTACCCCCGGGCCACAGCTCTTCGTGAATCAGGGCGGCCTTATGTACACGATCATGATCAGCTTCATTTTGGCGAATGTCGCGATGTACGTTCAGGGCCGATTTGCGCTCAAATTCTTTGACAAAATAATAAACATCCCACCTGGAATTCTTCTGCCAATTATCCTTACAATGTGTTTAATCGGCGCGTATACAATATCTAATTCTCTGAATTCAGTTATCGTCGCCTTGGTTTTTGGTTGTGTTGGCTATGCCATGATCAAATTTGAATATCCGACCGCCCCGATGGTGATTGCGATCATACTCGGTGGAATGGTTGAAGAATCGATGCGCCAATCTCTGATACTGTCTGATGGCAGCGCCTTGATATTTCTCACTCGGCCAATTTCGCTAGCGTTTTTCATACTGACTGTTTTCGTGACATTTTTGCCCGTAGTAATTCATCAATGGCGTAAGCGGGGAAAGACCACAGTTACGCAGAATCTGAAGTCCTTCCGCGAAAACCCAAAGGACTCCGAATGACAATTTCTAGGCCGCAGGTCGACTTGAATATCGAAAAACTCATCGTGCCGGCCGCAGGCGGAGGAGTGCCTATCGCGACCGGCCGATTCAATGATCGCTGGCCAGCACTGCTTGATTTCCGCGCTCGGCACTATCTTCGCTTCAGGCGATTCCAGAAGACGCTGACCGGGGCCTTGCCCGCCTTGCTTGAACTCATTGATTTTATGGTTGCATTTCTGATGCCCAAGAGAGGGATCTGGCGGACTCGGAAGAAGCTGATAGAGAACTCGACCTTTGCTACGGCCTGTCTGAATCTCGGATTCGGTCGCGGGATCCTAGTGTCTCCGAGTCGCTTTCTGGGGCTGAGGCGGCAGGCTCGAATTTCTAAACCCTCCGCGCTCGGCGTTCGTCCGGATGGGATGCTTGTGCCGGTTGGCACAAGCAATTGTTCCGTAACGCGCCATGATCTTGGAAAATCATTGGATGGAATGACGTTCTACATTGAAATTGTTCGGCCGATCCGTGGATCCGCTTGACGTTGGTCATTTCCAAATTCGAATGAACAGTTCTTGAAAGGAATTGAGAGTGTCGAAGACTGCAATTGGCTTTATCGGCCTTGGTATCATGGGCGGCGCGATGTGTCAGCGTCTCCTGGACCTCAACTACCCGCTGACTGTCCTGGCTAACAGGTCGCGCACCCAAGTCGATGCTGCCATTGCCCACGGTGCGACGGAAGTCGGAACGGCGAAGGCGGTAGCCGAGGCGTCGGACATCGTAATGCTTTGCGTGGACACATCCGCTTCGGTGGAAAGTCGGATGCGAGGGAGGGACGGTGTTATCGCAGGCATGAGATCTGGCACGACGGCTATCGATTTCGGCACGTCCCTGCCGGGATCGACCAGAGCGTTGGCCGCAGAAGTGGCCGCGGCTGGCGGCGCCTATCTAGATTGCCCGCTGGGACGCACACCTGCCCATGCCCTGGAAGGCAAGCTGAACATTATGTGCGCCGGCGATTTGGCGGCGTACGAAGCGATTAGACCGGTGCTAAATGATCTGGGCGAGAACGTGTATCACCTGGGCGCATCAGGAGCGGGTCACACAGTCAAGCTGATCAACAATTTTTTTGGAATGACGTCGGCCATGGCGATGTCAGAAGCCTTTGCGATGGGTGAAGCCGCCGGAGTTGAGCGCAAAATGCTTTATGATGTGATGTCGTCTGGTCCGTTGAGGTCAACAATGATGGAACTCGTCAAAGGATATGCCGTCGATGGCGACCCTACCCAACTGGCGTTTGCCCTGAAAAACGCGAACAAAGATGTCGCCTACTACACCGCCATGGCTGATGAGATTGGCAAGCTCTCGATAATGTCAACGGGAACCAAGCATGCGCTTGGCCTGGCTGTGGCCCAAGGTCGGGGAGATCGCATGGTGTCCGAAGCGGTGGACATGTTTGCCGAGCTCTACAAGGACTGAAATACGATGCCCGATCGGACCTCAGACTGTCATTGTCTGACGTCCACGCGGACGCTTCCGTTGCGGGCGAATGTGCCTTTTCCCAGAGAATCTGAGCCGTTACCATGGCCCAAAGGAGGATTGGCGACCTGCCCCGATGCTCAGGATCACTCGCATGTGGAACTTGTTCCCCTGCTGTTCGACATCATTCGGCAGGGCAAGCATTGGGAGGTGGCGCGAAGCCACCAATCAATTCAATCTTCGGCGCCCTATGCTCGCTCTGCAATCACTTTCGTAAGGCCACCATTGTCGTCGAAGCCTTCGATGAGAGCTTCTTCGAAGGAAACGGGCCACTGATCGAGGGCCTCAGCCCGCCCGACGCAGAAGATCGGCACGTGTTGGCAGCAGCGATCAATTGCTCGGCCCAGACAATCGTCACCGAAGACAGGCGCGATTTCCCAGCAAGCATTCTGGATCAGTTCGAAGCTGAAGTTCTTGGGGAGTCTTAGGGATTTTTGTTTCCCGTCAATGGGATGCCCCTGAACGGGATTTCAGTCTCTGCCTGCATCTCGGCGTTTCTCTACACTTTCGAGATGTCCTTCAACAGCGTCAGCGCCCTCTCCTGTTCGGCGTCGGGCCGGGTCGTCACCTCGATCATGGTCTCCGCCTTCCCGCCGTCCGGGCGCGGGACCGCGTGCGTGGAACGGACGATGGCGGACAGGCTGTCGAGAAGCGTGCGAAAGCCGTGCACGCCGCTGCCGGCCGGCAGGGTGCGGGCATGGACCTTCGCCAGCGCCGCGTCCGGGCGCCGTGCGGGCAGGACCGGATCCCGGGTCTCGTCGGGTTCGGTGTCGGTGCAGCACAGGGGGGCCCACGCCTTCCGCATGTGCCATTCGACGAGGCAGGCGGGCATGCAGATGAAGAAGCGGGCGCGGACCCGTGTCAAGTCCAGTTCACTACGTCGAATTCAACGTAGTGAACTCCAATTGACAGCTGTTGCGCAGATCACCCGCCTCCGCCTTCAGGGCGGCGTTCCCAATGCGCAGGGACATGACCGTGGAACGCTTCCGCGCATCGACGCCGGCCTCCGCGAGAAGCCTGCGCAGCCGCGCTGCCTCCTTCTCCAGCGCAAGGGCGCGCTTCGCCGTCCGGCGGACATCCCTGACCTCCTCGCGGGCGGCGTTCAGCTTCGCCCGGTTCCTCTCGACAGCCGTTTCCAGGCTGCTTGCGCGGTGCCGGGCCCGCACCTCCTTCCAGCGCAGGTCCTCGCAGCGCGCCTCCGCAGCGTCCGTGTCGGGCTTCCGCCTCGTCGGCACGGACACGCTCGTGCCCGCAAAGGGATTCCCGGTCGACCGGACCGGGCGCCGATGCCGCCGGCCACGACGACGAAAGGGGCCCGTCGTCAGCAACGTCCGGAACGGACGAAGTCCCGGATTCCTCGATGCGCATCTCCATGCGCGACGCGATAGCACGCCGGATTGCGGGTTATCAGAACCAATTCTGCAGTGAACGAAGTGACGTCAGGACAGACTGTCGTCACCGCTCGACCGAACGCTTACGTCGTATCGATGAAGCCGTCGGACTGGCGGTTCCAGAAGATGGAATAGAAGCCGGCCGTCTTCTTCAATTCCTCGTGCGTGCCTTGCTCCGCGATCTTGCCTCGATCCAGCACGATGATCCGGTCCATGCGGGCAATTGTCGACAATCTATGGGCGATGGCGATCACGGTCTTGTCTTGCATGACGTCGATCAGGGACTGCTGTATTTCCGCCTCGACTTCGCTGTCGAGGGCGCTGGTCGCCTCGTCAAGAATCAGGATCGGGGCATCTTTCAGAATGACTCTGGCCAAGGCGACCCGCTGCCGTTGCCCTCCTGAAAGCTTCACCCCGCGTTCCCCGACATGCGCGTCATATCCCGACCGTCCCTTGCCATCGCACAGCCCTTCGATGAACGAATGTGCACGCGCCTCGGACGTCGCTGCCCTCAGTTGCTCCTCAGTGACATCCGTTCGGCCAAGCAGAATGTTGTCCCTCACCGAGCGGTTCAAGAGGGCCGCCTGCTGCGCCACCATTCCGATGGCGGCCCGAAGGCTGTCCTGATCCACGTGCCGGATGTCTTGGCCGTCAATGGTGATCATCCCTTTTTCCGCCTCGAAGAACCTCAATATCAGGTTGACCAACGTGGACTTGCCGGCACCGGAACGGCCGACCAGCCCGATCTTTTCACCCGGTCGAATGGAAAGCGACACGCCGCCCAGGCCGCCGTGTCCCAGACCGTAGTGATGGTGCAGGTCTTCGATCTCGATTGCGCCGTCGCTGACAGCCAACGTGGGCGCGTCTGGCGCTTGAGGAATCGCGATGGGCTGGCCGATGGTCGTCAGCGCCTCTCGCAAGGACCCGATCCGCAGAAATACCCACCAGACGGAATCGAGGATCCAGTCGGCCATGGTGGTTATGCGGAGCGAGAGCGCGATCGTGGACGACACTAGTCCGATCGTCGCCGCCTCGACAGACCAAAGCCAGATGCCGTAGCCAATGAAGCCGACCATTACCACGGCCTCCAGCATTACAAGTATTGTGCGCAGGCTCACGCCGATTTGGCGCGTCTTGAACAGCGCTTGCCTGGTTGCTTCCAGGCAAATGCGCTGTTCCAATGCGATCTGATCCTTTGGCGCAAAGAGTTTCAGCGTGTCAAAATTGGAAAAGCTGTCGACTACCGATCCGATCAAGGCGGACTTCGCGGACTGAAAATTGTGCTGGGCAGCAACCATTCGAGGGATGATCCAGACCAGCACCCCGACATAAAGACCGAGCCAGACCAACAAGGGTACTGCCAGCCATACCTCGACACCGGCCATCAGGACAACCACCCCGACCATGTAGACAATTCCAAATGCCACGGCATTCAGGGCGCTGTGTATCGAATCCGCAACGTGGTTCCCGATGTCCACAAGTCGCCCGGAAGTCCTGCCCGTCAAGTCTTCCTGGAACCAGCCGACCGACTGCCGGATCAGGTGGTCATAGGCACGCCATCGCACCAGGGTCGCTGCATTGCACTGAAAGGATATGTCGTTGACGGCATGGCGCAAGAATTGCGCGAATGGCCGAAACAGGAGCACGACAAGTGCCGCTGCCAGCAGCCCCGTGCCTTGCGTTTCCCAAAGCTGCCGGGGCGAGCTTGTTGCAAGTATGTCGATGACTTGCCCCGCATATTGGATCAACCAGACCTCAACGCTTGCCGCCAAGGCCGTAACGAAGACGCTGACGACCAGGATCCGGCGCAGCGGCCATAGGTGAGACTTCAGATAGGGCCAGACTCTGCGTTCAGGCGGCGTATCGGACAACTGGTAGGGATCGACCGCATTCATGAAGAATCGTGTTATGCGCTCGTAGACTTCGGGCATTCGCCTGGTCCGCCTCCGTTATCCGAAGCGACCTGACGCTTCGTGCCTGTTGGCTTCAGTTGCAGGAATGGCCGCCGTGCGCCTTTCCAAGACACGCACTTTCGTATGAACGCGACCGCATTTTCCCGCAATCTCAGTCAGGCGGTTCCCCTGACCGGACGACTGTTCTCGATGTTGAATTTCATCCCGTCCAAGAGTTCTTCCAGGTCAGGACGCGCGGCGGGCCCGTTGGAAATGTCAACCAGCATCAGCGATCCGTCCGGACGAATTGCAAATGCGCCGGGTTCAGCGAACAAGCCCGTGGTTTCCGCCTCGGAAAGCGGTTCGGAGATGTAGAGGCCGAGCGACCGCATTTGCGCCTCTGTCAGGCCGTGGCAAAGGTCGAAATTCCAGCCGAACTCCTCCTTGTCCGCCAGGGCCTTGTCCTTGCTGTCGGCCGAGACCACCACGACATCCAGCGCGGCAATCCATTCCGGCAATGCGTCGTTCAGCTTGTTCAGGAAACGCTTGCACCGCGGGCAGTGACGGCCGCGATAGACGAACAGCATCGTCCAGCGGTCCTTGGGTTGGCCTATCGAGATCGCTCCCTCTCCATCGACGGTCGCAAAGTCCAGTCTCGCAACGGACGCACCGGCGCGCGGCTTGCTTGAAGTCATGCTGAACTCCTTTCAATGTTCACGGGCGTCGTAGGGGCGCTTGCTGACCGTGCCTTCTTTCGTGCCGTTCAGGAAATGCATCGTTCCTTCTTGATCTGGCCATAGGAAATGTTCGCTTCGGAAGTCTTCTTGGCGCCGAGTTTGCGAAATTCCTCGGGCAGTCCCTTTGACTCCAACCGGTCTGGATGGAAGTCCTTGATGATCCTGCGATAGGCCTTGCGGACTTCTTCGTCCGTCGCTTCCCGGCTTACGCCGAGGATCTCGTATGGGTTTCCTTCATCAGGGACCGAGGCGGGAATGTAAGTGTGTTCAATGCGCATGCATTGCTCAGGCGAAAACCCGAATTCGCGCGCGACGCGGTTGATGAAGTCCCTTTCGCCACTGTGGTATGTGCCGTCCGCTGCGGCAATCTGGACAAGACCGGCAAGAATCTGTTCGAGCATGACCATGTCGCGGCGAACGATGGCCGCGATCTGTCGGGCGTAAGGTTCAAAGCCAGCCGCATCCGCCTTGGCAGCATCGAAGATCGCGCCAACTTCCGCCCCTGCCTCGTCCGGGATCGAGACAACGCGCTTGAGAGCATCGACTTCATCACGGGTCACCCGACCGTCGACCTTGCTGAGCTTCGCGGCGAGCGTGACGAATGCCACAGCGAACGCCGTTTGAACATCGACATTCGAACGGCTCCACGGGCCTGCGCGATTCCCATCCTTGGGCATGACATCAGACGGCTGTCTGCGCTTGTCCACCAGGTGCCCAAGCGCCAGCCCGGCAATGGCGCCAAGTGGCCCGCCAATTGCGAATCCGGCGGCGCTGCCAAGGATCTTTCCAAATGCGGCCAGGTCGCTCGCTCCTTGCTTCCGTCAGCGCTCCGGAGCTCTCCGGCAATCGTGGCGGACTTTCGCAAGGGTATAGTGCATGCGCGTCATGTATCCAAGTGCCGGACATTGCCGCACCGAAGTTGACGCCCCCGGTGCCCTTTGGACGCGAAGGTGCGGGCAGACGGTGAGATGTCTGTCCACATCATTCGCGCATCCACATTCGTGCAGGATGGCGGAGACGGGCAAGGCATGCCCAGCCACAAGCAGGAAGATTGGCAGTTGCCGGCGGCTCTCCCCCATTTGCCTGTGCCTCGATTCCGCCATGTCCACGTTCCCTCTCCCCTGCGCGCCAGATCGACGTGCGGACTTCCCGCATCCGGCCTTTCATGGCGAACGCCTTCGTCCAGGGAAGTTCCATGGGCCTCGGTGCAAGGCCGATCGGGCCGTAACCGTTCCATGGCCGCTGGTTCTGGAAACGCACATGCTTCCTGCCGTTCCCCTTGTGCTGCCGACCGGGCGGTTTCCGGCATCGAATGCCTGCATCCGGCGTCCGGAACCTTCGCCGGCGCGTTTCCGGAATTCAGGCCGGAACCAGATTCATCAGTTCCTTCCAGCGATGGCAGGCGACATCATGTCCGTCCTCGGCTTCAAGCGTCGGCTCCCGAGACTTGCAGATGTCCATGGCATGCGGACAGCGCGTGTGGAACTTGCATCCTGGAGGCTGGTCCATAGGCGACGGAATTTCCCCGGCCAGCTTCTGGGCCTTGTTTTCGTCGTCCGGATCAAGCGACGGAATCGCCGAAAACAGCGCCTTTGTGTAGGGGTGGCGCGGAGCCTCGAACAGCTTGCGCGTCGGTGCCGTTTCGACAAGCCGGCCCAAATACATGACCGCCACGTGATCGCAGGTGTGAGCCACGACCGACAGGTCGTGGCTGATGAACATGAATGTCAGCCCCAGCTCGTCCTGCAACTGCTTCAGGAGATTGAGCACGTCCGCCTGGATCGACACGTCGAGCGCCGCAACGCTTTCGTCTGCAACCACGAATTGCGGCCCGGAGACGAGAGCCCGCGCGATCGAGATGCGCTGGCGCTGCCCACCCGAAAAGGCATGGGGAAACCGCCTCAAATGCTCAAGGTTCAACCGGCATCTCGCCGCGATCTCCCGAACGCGCTTGTCGGTCTCCGCCCTGCCCTTCGTCAGCCCCATCACTTCCAGGGGCTCCGCGATGATGTCCCGAACCGTCATTCGGGGACTCAGTGCCGCATACGGATCCTGAAAGATCAGCTGCGCGCGCGTGCGATAGTCCTTGAGCTCCGCGCCATCCAGTTCCTGAAGGTCGAAGGCGACCTCCCCGTCATCATAATGCGCAGCCCCCGCGGAAATCGGCACGGCCTTCAGAAGCGCGCGACCCAGCGTCGTCTTTCCGGAACCGGACTCGCCGACAAGTCCGAAGAAGGATCCCTTTTCGATCTCAAGCGAGACGTTGTCTACCGCCTTCAGGACCTGCTTGGCGAACAGTCCTGACCCGACCGGAAAGTGCACCGACAGCCCGGACGCCCGGATCAGGGAACCGCTCACTCCGCGGCCTCCCGATAGATGTGGCAAGCGACGCTATGCGTGTTTTCCAGCCTGCAGCTCGTCGGCACCTGCGCCCTGCACTCCTCTCCGACAACCTTCGAGCATCGGGTGTTGAACACGCAGCCGGCGGGACGCTCAAGCGGCGAGGGGATGTCCCCGGGAACCGGAGTCAAAGGCGCGTCAAGATCTTCCAGCTTGGGCAAGGCAGCGATCAGTCCTTGCGTATACGGATGCTTGGGATCCCTGATGACTTCGCGTACAGGACCCTCCTCAACGAGACGGCCCAGATACATCACGTTCACCCTGTCGGCAGTCTGGGCAACGACGCCGAGATCATGGGTGATGAAGATGATGCCCATGCCGAACTCGGAGACCAGATCCTTCATCAGGTCGATCACCTGGGCCTGGATCGTGACATCCAGCGCGGTCGTCGGCTCGTCGGCGATCAGGAGCGACGGGTTCGTGGAAAGTGCCATGGCGATCATCGCTCGCTGGCGCATGCCGCCAGACAGCTCGAAAGCGTATTGATCGAAGCGCCTCGTCGCATCCGAGATCCCCACTCGGTCAAGCATCTCGATCGAGACCGATTTCGCGGTTCCTTTCGACATGTCCGAGTGCAGCAGCAACTGCTCCACCATCTGCTTGCCGATCGTGATGGCCGGCGCAAAGCTGGCCATGGGTTCCTGGAAGATCATGCTGATCGCGCCGCCGCGCACCAAGTTCAACTCGCGCGGCGTCCTGAGCGACAGCACGTCAACCGGCCCGGATTCCGTGTGAAGCGTGATCCTGGACCCGGGCGAGTAGATCGCGTTCCTCGCGTTGAGATGCATCAGGGATTTCGCCGTCACGGACTTTCCCGATCCGCTTTCACCGACAAGACCCATCACTTCGCCCTTCATGAGCGTGAAGGACACGTCCTCAACCGCCGTGATCAGGCCCTCGTCCGTCCTGAATTGCAGCGTCAGGTTCTCGGCCTCGATCAGTGGCGTCACTTCTGCGCCTCCGAATAGGGGTCCGCCGCGTCCCGGAGCCCGTCGCCGACAAAGACGAAGGCCATCACCAGGGCGATGAAGAAAATGACCGGGATGAAATACCATTGGTAGTTCAGCATCACGTCCGCGCTTGTCGCCTTCTGCAGCAGGACGCCAAGCGACGAGACCGGATCCTTGAGACCGAGACCGATGAACGAAAGCGCGGTCTCCGAAAGGACCATGTACGGGAACGAGATCACCAGATCCACTATTATGTAGGACGTGAAGGACGGCAGAAGGTGCCGCCGGATCACGTGCGCGGAGGACGCGCCGCAGAGCTGGGCGGCGAGCACGTATTCCTGGTTGCGTTCGGTGAGCAAGTGGGTCCGAACGCGGCGCGCCAATGTTGGCCAGCCGATGAATCCGAGAATGATCGAGATGTAGAAGAAGCGCGCCTCCGCACTCAGTTCCGGCGGCATGAAGGCCGCCACCGCCATGAACAGGGGAATCGCGGGGACCGTTCGGACGGCATCCGTGATCATCTGGATCACCCCGTCGATCCAGCCGCCGTAGTAGCCGGACACGCCACCGATGATGAGGGCAAGGACGAAGGCGATGAAGACGCCGATCATTCCGACCTGAAGCGACGTCCAGATCGCGTGAAGGGTCCGGCTGAAGATGTCCTGGCCGTCCTCGTCCGTGCCGAACACGTGGATCTTGCCCCCCTGCACGCCGAACAGGTGCCGGCTGGCCGGGATGAGACCGAACAGGCGGTAGTCATCGCCCTTGGGAAGGATGGTGAGATAGTTCCGCTCGTCCTCGTTGATCGTGGTGACCCACCGGAAATGCGTCTTGATGGACCTTTCTCGCTCGACAGCATGGATGAACGGGCGCAGGGAGCAGCCGTTCTTGTCGCAGAACTTGGGGATCTGCGGCGCACCGTTCGTATAGTCCTTGTTCCGGCCACCGATGGTCGGATCGTAGGGCGACAGGAACGGCGCGAATATGCCGGACACGACAAGGACGACAAGGACGGCGGCCGCCACCATTGCTGCCCGCTGCTTCTTGAAGCGCGCCCAGATGAGCTGGCGCTGGGAGGCAGTGAAATAAGCCTCCTTGGACCGCTGGTCCTCCGCCTCGACTGTCGGTTCTGCGATGTCGGTCATCGGATGATGCTCTTTCGAACGCGAGGATCGATCACGGCAAGCGCCACGTCGGTCGTGAAGTTCAGCGCGACGATGGACGCGGTGAGCAGGAAAATGATCGCGCCGGCCAGCTGCTGGTCGTTCGACCTGGCCAGCGCCTCGATCAAGAGCGCGCCTGCATCGGTCATGACCAGAATCAGGGCCACGATCGGAAGCTCATTGAATATCCGGTTCAGGTCGAACCCGAGCGAGTTCACGATCGGCCCAAGCGCGTGACGGGCCGGGTAGCCCCAGAGCAGCTTGCGCCCATGAACTCCGCGTGCCGCCGCCGCAGTGACGTACAGCTTTCCGATCTCGTCCGACATCAGGGCGCGGACGGTCTGGAGCGCAAAGGCCGTCGCTGACCATCCCAGTATGAAGACCGGCAGCCAAGCATGCTTCAGAAGGTCAACGAACTTTGCAACCGACCATGGCGCATCCCGGAACTCGCTCGAGAACAGCCCCGTCAACGTTTCCCCAAAATACACCGTCGCGAACAGCATGATCATCAACGCCAGCAGGAAGTTCGGCATCGCAAGCCCGAGATAGCTGACGATGCGAAGCGAGTTGTTGAGGAACGCGTTGTGCGACGCCGCAGCCAGAATGCCGACCGGAATCGCGATGACGTAGGCCAGCGCCAACGAAGCCATGCAGATCGACAGCGACAGCCAGAACTTGTCTCCCAGAAGCTGGGCGATGTTCACGCGCAGGATGCAGCTGTCGCCGAACTCGCCCTGGAACGCGTTGACGATCCACAGCGCCCAACGCTGCAGGAACGGCTTGTCGAGCCCCAGCCTCTGGCGTTCCAGCTCGATGTCGGCGACCGAGATGCCGGATCCCTGCGTGTTCTTGAATGCAAGATACCGTTCGGCGCAATCGCCGGGCACGAGCTCCATCAGCGAAAACACAACAAGGGACACGATGATGAGAGTCATTGCCGCCATCATTGCGCGTGTGACAACAAAGCGCGCGAAGTTCAGCATGGCCGATCCCGCTTCCGCGCCCGGTCAAGGCATTTCACGATGTCCCGGACGCAAGTCTTCCTTCCTTGCCGGGGGCATCGTCGTCCTGCCCCCGGCGCATGCAGCAAAGCAAACCTTCGCCTATTCGTCCAGCCACCATTGCGTGGCGCGATACGGATAGGTCCGGTAATACTCGTAGCTGTGCGTCTTGGTTTCGGCGAAGTTCTGAAGCGCGTTGCGAAAGATCATCGGTGCAGGCGCATTCACCGTCCCAATGAACAGCAGTTCCCTTGCCATGGTCTCTGCCATCCGGGCTCCGACTTCGTTGAACTTGTCCGAGCCCTGCGCGGCGGACTGCAGCGCATTGATGTCATCCATCATCTGCATGGCCCAGTCCGGCGGCTCGACTCCGGCCGAACCGCCCGAATCGACCCATTCCGCCCAGAGCATCGCGTTCCGGTTGCCGAAGTAGTTCTCGTAGGGCGGCACCCAGAGCTCGTTGTTGCCAAGAACGATGGCCAGGGGCTGGCCCTTACGCCACATCGAGGCATCGAGCTTGTTCGACGATTGCGCCGAACGATACTCGTCGGGCGTCACTTCCTTGACGACCGAATCGATGCCGACGTCCCGCCAGTACTGCGCGACGAGCTCCACGGTCTGGCCGGCAATGCCCTGCGTCGAGAAGTTCATGTTCAGAACCAGCTTCTCCCCGTTCGGCAATTCGCGCATCCCGTCCCCGTCGACGTCGTTCAGGCCGAGCGCGTCCAGCCTGGCCATTGCTCCGTCGGGATCGAATTCGGCCATGTGGCCGTGCAGCGCCGGGTCTGCGAAGTTCGGCAGCGGCGAAAACCCGACATAGGCCTGCGGGGTGCCCTGGCCGAAGAAGCCGATCTCGTTCAGTTCCTCCCGGTTGATGGCAAGTGACATCGCCTCCCGGAACGACCGGTCGCCGAACACGGCGCGTTTCGCCGGGTCTTCGTGGGTCACGTTGAAGCCGAAGGCCCCGATGGTGATTTCCGGCTTCAGATGCACCGTGTAGTCGCCCTTTTCCTGCCCTTCGAGGAGGATGGGAGCGGAAGCGAGCTGGAGCGACTGCGCCTTGTAGTCGACTTCGCCGTTGAGGATTTTCAGCAGACGGACCTCGTTGTCGTTGATATAGACCTCGTCCTGCTCCGAGATGTATGGCAGCTGCTGCCCGGTCGTGTCGACCTGGAAGAAGTACGGGTTCGCCACGAGATGGCGTCCTTCGGTCGTGTCCGCGATGTAAATGTGGCTTTCAAGCATCGGATGCGTGTGCTTGGGCAGGCCGCTCACGAGATCCGGCTTGGACAGCATCGGCGACGGCGTGTCCGTCCAGTCCGAGTTTCCGTAATAGGCCTTGATCGCGTCATAGCCGTTCTCGAACCCAAGCGACTGTGCATAGCTGTCCGCATCTGAGTTGATGTCCGGATGGAACTGGCCAAGGAAGTGCTTTGGCTGGAAGCCCTGTCCGTAATGCGTCGCAAAGTGGGCCAAGAGACCGGGCTTGGGTGCAGGCAGGTTGAAGATCACGGTCACGTCATCCGGCGCATCAACCGTCATCGTCTCGCCGCCCACGGTCACGTAATCCTTCGGCTTTTCGAAGATGTTGGTGTCCAGCATCAGATTGTCATGCCAAAACTTGACGTCCGCGGACGTGAACGGCGCGCCGTCGGACCACTTGTGCCCCTTCCTGAGCTTGAACGTGAGCTTCGTGAAGTCGTCGTTCCACTCCCATGACTTCGCCACGTTGGGAACGATGGTCTGGAGATCGTCGGAGTAGCGCACTAGGTTGACGTGGCGCACCGAGAGAAAATCAGACGTCCCGGCCTCCGTTGCGTTGGACAAGACGTCAAGCGTGCCGCCATACTTGCCGATGCTGTCGTAAGGCACCACGACAAGCGGCTCCTCGGGAATGCGTTCAGACAACGGCGGAAGGTCGGAATTGCCGACGATTCTCGCATTCAGTGCGGCTGAGTCAGGATTGCCGACGAACTCCATCGTGCAACCCGCCGCCGACTGGAACTCCTCAAGTTCGTACTGCTGCGGAAACGCACCCGGGGCGACACCTCCCATGTCTGCCACGGTGATTCCGGGGCAGTTTGCGAATGCCAAGCCTGGCATCATCGCGATTGCAGCTCCGGACAAAAGTAACTTCTTCATATTAACCCCCATGATTGAATGACGATGAGCTGACCAGCCTTACCAAACGCTCAAGAGCACGAACTGCCTGGCCCGCAATCCGCGGACAGTCCCTCCAGGATTTCGGGCCATTCCGGCTTCCGACCACCCCACCGATTGATTGCACCGATTTTGCAACGGAACTGTGCCACGGATTCACGATTTCCTGCAAGCGTCAACTGCCTCCCGCGTCAACAGCCTCCTGTCCTTACGCCGCCATCGCCGACAATCGTCGATGCGAACGTTCCCTCGGCATTCGACATGCGATGACGGAGCAACTCGCCCATCAGGCGCTGGAGCAACTCGGGCGCGCCAAGACTCCCGGCAATGTCGCGACCCTCGCCGTCGCAATCCATGTCGAACAGGATCGGCGGAAGGTCGCAACCGAACTGGACCAGCCTGTACCGCCCGGTTCTGAAGACTGCGAGGTTCGCTTCGCGGGACCGAACGCCGAGCCGCCGCATCCAGGGAGTCGGCGTCACCGGATTGCCGAAGTCGTATTCCGACATGGAGCGATCGCGGTTCATCCCGCGCACGTCTTCAAGATGCGGCAGACGGCTTGTTCCGTTCATCGCGTGCGGCGCCTCCGCGCCAAGAAGCTCGAGAAGCGTGACCGGAACATCGATGGATTCGGTCATTCCTTCGACGACCTGGCCATGCGTGCCCGCGCGGGCCGGGTCACGGATGATCAGCGGAACGCGAAAGGCCGCATCGTGGAACGTGCCCTTTCCCCACAATCCGTAATCTCCAAGCATCTCGCCATGATCGGAGGTAACGACCATGATTGTATCGTCCCATTGTCCGCTTGCCTTCAACCAGTCGATCACGCGTCCGATGTGCAGGTCCACCTCGCTTGCAAGGCCAAGATAGACCGCCCGCAGTTCGGCCGTCGTCTCCGCCGATGCATCAAGGTCCGGGAAACCGACTACCATCGAGGATGGAGGCTGCCGTTCCTTGGCGGGAGCGAGAAACGGGTGCCGGTCGGGATCCCCCGCCCCACCCACCGCGGTCGCGGGCGCAGGCATGTCGGCGGGATCGTACATCCGGTTGAACGGCGCCGGTGCGACCAAGGGCGGATGCGGCCGGATATAGGTCAGCAGCGCGAACCAGCCGGGCTCCGCCCCGTCCATCCCTTCGAAGAAGCGATTGGTCAGGAACGCGGTGTCGCTGTCTTCCGCCGCATAGCGTGCCGGGTCGGTGACCCGGTTGCCATCAGGCCGGTATGTGGCCGGGTATTCGGGCAGGGGATTGCCTCTTGCCGCCAGATGGTCACGCCAGGCGCGGTCGTCTGATTCCGAGCGCATGCGCAGGGCTTCGTCGAAGCCCGCCATCAATTCCTCGTCGCTCTGGAGTCGTGGATCATCTGCATCGAGCACGCGGGGATCCTGCGTCGTATCGGTATATCCGTACAACTGCGGCGAATATCCGATTGTCCGGGCGACGGTGGCAATGTTCGGCGTGTCGTGGCGAAGCGGCGTGCCGTTCCTGACAGCCCGGTGGTTCATTGCGTATTGTCCGGTCAGAAGCGATACGCGACCCGGGCCGCAGGGCGAAACCACCGAATAGTGGTTCGCGAACGTGACCGCCTCGCTCATGAGTTCTCTTAGCCGTGGCAGCCGCGCAACCTTGGCCAGGCGACCGTCGCCCAGCAAATCGCCCCGGAACTGGTCGATCACTATGAACAGTACACTTGGCGTCTCAGCCATCTGTCCACCCCGCAGGAAACCCCGTCCTTGTGCGTCAGGAAAGCCAAGGGAGTCAGACTTGTCCACAGCAGATCTCGGTCTGTGGACATGGTGGACGAATTTCCATTGGAAGGCGGCGTCCGTTCCGGACACCGTGTTGGAATGCCGCCTTCGCACGAAACGCGGGAAGGCCGCCGCGGGGCAACAGCCGCTTCCTCGCCGGGAGGGGTCGGGCCGCGCAGCCGCCCTTGGACCTTGGGTTCGCCCCGTCCGTCCTGAACGGATGCTCGGGCACAAGGCCCTGATGATGCGCAAGGACAGGAGCGTCGGGACATGAACGGCGAAGGAGTAGCGCCGATGGCCGCCGCGGTCGAACCAGCGCAATTTCGTGCCGAGGATCGGCGGGCAATTCCGGTCTTCTGGCTTGACACAACGCCGCCCGATTCCCGTCCTGCCGTCAAGAATATGATTCCCTTCCGTTTCGTCTCGACAGCAGGCAAGGGCACAAATATGAACGGCGGCAATCCTTGCCACCAGCTGGCATCACGAGGATCGTCCAATGCCGGATTCCTTCCATTCATCGCCGCATCTCGCCGACCCTTACTTGCTTACGCCCGGACCTCTGACAACGTCCCGCGAGGTCAAGGAGGCCATGCTGAGGGACTGGGGCAGCCGGGACGACAACTTCCGCGCCATGAACCGGGAGATGCGCCAACGCCTGCTTGCACTCGTCGAAACCGGCCGGGGCGCCTATGACTGCGTTCCCGTCCAGGGCTCGGGCACCTATGCGGTCGAGGCAATGCTGGGTTCCTTCGTGCCAAAGGACGGCAAGGTCCTCGTTCTTGCCAATGGAGTCTACGGGCTTCGGGCGGCCCGGATACTCGAATACCTTGGACGGCCCCTGCACCTCCTGGACCTGGGAGACTGCCGCCCGCCTTCCGGCGCGGACGTATCGGCGATCCTGGAAAACGACCGCGGCATCACACATGTCCTCGCCATTCATTGCGAGACCTCATGCGGCATCCTGAACCCGATCAATGAAATCGCCGAAGCGACCCGGACCGCCGGAAGAAAGCTGCTGATCGATTCCATGTCCGCATTCGGCGCCCTGCCCCTTGACCCGCAAGCACTGGGCTGCACGGCTTTCGTCTCGTCGGCAAACAAGTGCCTGGAAGGCGTCCCAGGATTTGGATTCGTGATCGCCGAGACGGAGGAAATCAAGAGCGCGAGGGGAAACAGCCATTCGCTTTCGCTCGACGTGCATGACCAATGGGCGGCGATGGAGAAAACCGCGCAATGGAGATTCACGCCGCCAACCCATGCGGTGGCCGCGTTTCTGGTGGCCCTCAAGGACCATGAGGCAGAGGGCGGCGTCACCGGACGCGGCGCACGATATGCCCGCAACCGCGACGTTCTCGTCGACGGCATGCGAGAAATCGGATTCGAGACCCTGCTGGACGACCGGTGGATGTCGCCCATAATCGTGTCCTTCCTGTGCCCCGAAGACCCGGCATTCGATTTCGCACGCTTCTATGACGAAATGAAGCGGCAGGGCTTCGTAATATACCCAGGCAAATTGACCGAGCTTGACACGTTTCGTATCGGTTGCATTGGCCGGATAGACGAGGCGATCATGCTGAAGGTCGTCGAGGCCGCGAGGGATGCACTTTCCGAAATTGGTGTTGCAAACGCGGCACCCGCCGCTGCGACACTTGAAGAATGCAGAAGGCGCATGTGGTGATCACGGCTCCGACGGAACCTGTTGCCGCCAGGACAGTGGCGAATTCATGAAGTCAACCGCTCCCGTGACCGTCAATGACCGAGTCTATTCGGTTCCCAGGCGCTGCGCCGCCGTGATCTGTCTCGATGGCTGCGAACCCGAATACCTGGACGTCGCGATCGCGGCAGGCCGAATGCCCGCACTGCAACGCATGCGAAGCGAAGGCACCGGCAGGATTGCGCACTCGGTCATTCCGTCCTTCACGAATCCCAACAACCTTTCCGTTGCAACAGGCCGCCCGCCGTCCGTTCACGGAATCTGCGGCAACTACTTCCATGATCCCGCAACGGACGAGGAAGTCATGATGAACGACGTCCGCTTCCTGCGTGCGCCAACGATATTCTCGAAGTTCCACGAGGCGGGAGCACGGGTCGCCGTGATCACCGCAAAGGACAAGCTGCGGGCCCTGCTGGCCGCCGGCCTCTCATTCGATGACGGGACCGCGGTTGCGTTCTCCTCGGAATGTGCCGACAAGACGACGATACAGGAGCACGGCATTGACAGGGCAGATGCCTGGCTTGGGCGGCCCGTGCCCGAAGTCTATTCCGCCGATCTCTCCGAGTTCGTCATGGCAGCCGGAGTGAAAGTTCTGGAACAGCGGCAGCCAGACCTGATGTACCTGTCCACCACCGACTACATCCAGCACAAGCATGCGCCAGACGCAGAGGAGGCAGTCGCGTTCTGCGCGATGTTTGACCGATATCTTGCCGATCTTGACGCTTTGGGCGCGGCCATCGTCGTCACTGCCGACCACGGGATGAAGGCAAAGCACGACAGCGACGGCGAACCGTCAGTGATCTACGCCCAGGATGTCCTGGACGAGTGGCTCGGGATCGACGCCGCGCGCGTGGTCCTGCCGATCACCGACCCGTATGTGCTGCATCACGGCGCTCTCGGCTCGTTCGCAACCGCTTACCTGCCGGAAGGGGTGCACCGAAACGAGATTCGGACCAGGCTCGCTGCACTCCCGGGAATGAGCGAGGTGACGACAAACGAAGTCGCGGCCAGGCAATACGAGCTTCCGGGCGATCGGATCGGCGATATCGTGATGATCTCGGATGGTGCCACGACAATCGGCACGAGCGCTTGCCGGCACGACCTTTCCTCCCTCAAGGAGCCGCTCAGGTCTCACGGCGGATTGACCGAGCAGGCTGTACCCTTCATCGTCAACCGAAGGATGGACCTGCCGAACGCGCCGGAACTCCGTAACTTCGATGCTTTCTCCCATGCCACGGCGGCGGCAGCGATTGACGAGGTGTCCGAATGAACAAGCCAGAACTCGCCATCAGGCATGAAGCCATGCGCATCGGCGGAAAAAGGGCAAACACGCCGGATGTCATCGAGGTGCGCTACCCCTACACCGGCAACGTGGTCGGCACCGTTCCCGCCGGCGACGCCGGCCATGCGGCCCGCGCGTTCGAGATCGCCGCCGACTACAAGCCTGCGCTCACCCGCTACGAGCGCCAGCAGATACTGTTCCGAGCCGGTGAACTGATCCGGGAGCGCCGCGAGCAGATCGCCGATTGGCTGACGCTGGAACTCGGCATCTGCAAGCAGCATTCGCTTTACGAGACCGGACGCTCCCTTGACGTGTTCACGCTGGCCGGGCAGCTCGCAATTCTCGATGACGGGCAGATTTTCTCATGTGACCTGACACCCCACGGCAAGGCGCGGAAGATCTTCACGAAGCGCGAGCCGGTCCGTTCGATTTCCGCCATCACGCCGTTCAATCATCCGCTCAACATGGTGGCCCACAAGGTCGCTCCCGCAATTGCCACAAACAACTGCGTCGTGTGCAAGCCGACGGAACTGACGCCGCTGACGGCGCTCACCCTTGCCGACATCCTCTACGATGCCGGCCTTCCTCCCGAAATGTTCCAGGTCGTTACCGGCTGGCCCGAGGACATCGGCGACGAGATGGTCACGAACGGAAACATCGACATCATCACCTTCACCGGGGGCGTGCCCGTAGGGCGGCTCATTGCGGCGAAGGCAGGCGGCAAGAGAACGGCCCTGGAGCTCGGCGGAAACGACCCGCTCATCATCCTGAACGATCTGGCCGAGGGCGACCTTGAAAGGGCGGCAGCCATTGCGGTGGCGGGCGCCACCGGCAATTCCGGCCAGCGCTGCACCGCGGTGAAACGGATCCTGGTTCAGGAAAGCGTCGCCGACGCCGTCGTCCCGATGATCCTCGACCGGGCAAGGAACATTCGCTTTGGAGATCCCCGGGATCCGGAAACGGAACTGGGCTGCGTGGTTCATGCCGATGCGGCCGCGGAGATCGAGCGCAGGGTACTGGACGCGGAACGCCTTGGCGCGAAGGTGCTTTACAACCCGGGCCGGAAGGGTGCGCTCCTGCCCCCGGTAGTGGTCGATCAGGTTCCGCATGACTGTGATCTCGTGGCGGATGAAACCTTCGGACCGGTGGTTCCGGTCATTCGCGTGCCCGACGACGACGCGGAAGTCGTGCACATCTCGAATTCCACGGCATTCGGGCTTTCGTCAGGGGTCTGCACAAATTCGCTTCCGCGTGCACAAGCCTATATCGAGGGCCTGGAAGTAGGTACGGTGAACATCTGGGAACAGCCAGGATACCGCATCGAGATGTCGCCCTTCGGGGGCATCAAGGATTCCGGCAACGGCGTGAAGGAAGGTGTGCTCGAAGCCATGAGGTTCTTCACCAACGTCAAGACGTATTCCCTGCCCTGGCCATGAAATTCGTTGGCAACCGTCGAAGTGCCACGAGACGCCGAAAGGCATGTCCATGAAGCGGCATCGGCACACCGAGGGCGAGGCGAACACGTCCCCCGCCCGAGACGACTGGACCGCGCAGGAAATCGACCCACCGACCCGCGAACTGCTCCGACGGGATGCCGACGCTTTCCTGCACCAGTCGCTTTCCTCGCCATGCCTGTCCACCGTCGCAAGGGCTGAAGGCATCTGGATCGAGGACACCTCGGGCCGCCGCTACATGGACTTCCACGGCAATTCGGTGCACCACATCGGCTACGGCCATCCGCGCCTTGTTGAGGCCGTCAAGCGGCAGATCGACGCCCTTCCCTTTGCACCGCGCCGCTTCGCCAACGAGGTCGCGACCGAGCTTGCGGAACGGCTTGCCGCGCTTGCCCCGTGGCCGGCCAAGGTCCTCTTCACCACCGGGGGTTCGGATGCAAACGAGGTGGCCCTGAAGATTGCCCGTGCGGCGACCGGCCGGTTCAAGACGCTCTCGTTCTGGGACAGCTTCCATGGCGCCGGGTTCGGCGCCTCATCGGTCGGCGGCGAGGCCACGTTCCGGAGCCACATTGCCGGGCCGCTCCTGCCTGGCACCGAGCATGTAGCACCGTTCAACTGTTTCCACTGCGCCTATGGCCATCCTGGGCCAGACGCCTGCGGTCTCGCCTGCGCGACCATGGTCGACTACACGCTAGCGCGCGAAGGCGATGCCGCAGCCCTCATCGCCGAGCCGATGCGCGCGACACCCGTGATCCCTCCACCCGGCTATTGGCCAGCCGTCGAGGCCAGCTGCCGCGAACACGACACCCTTCTGGTCCTGGACGAGATTCCAACGGGCCTTGGCAAGACGGGCCGTGTCTTCGCCCATGACCACGACGGTGTCACCCCTGACATCATCACGCTCGGCAAGGCCTTGGGAGGCGGCATGCTTCCGATTGCGGCCGTGATCGCACGGGCGGAGCTTGACGTGGCGGGCGACTTCGCGATTGGCCACTACACCCACGAAAAGAACCCGGTGACCGCCCGGGCGGCGCTGACGACGCTGGACATCATCCACGAAGAGGGGCTTGCGGAGCGCGCCGCGCGGCTGGGCGAGTCCGCGATGAACCGGCTTCGCGAGGCTCTTGGAGCATGCGGTGCTGTCGGCGATGTCCGCGGACGCGGCCTTCTGTTCGGAATCGAGATCGTCGCGGACCGGGACGCGCGGACGCCAGACCCCGACTTGGCGGAGCGAATTTGCTATGCCTGCCTTGCGGAAGGCGTGTCTTTCAAGGTCAGCGCAAGCAACGTCCTCACGCTTTCGCCGCCGCTGACGATTGCCGAAGTCGATCTCTCGCGCGCGCTGGACATCATCGTGTCCGGAATTCTAGGCCAGTGCTGAACGGCGCAATGCTGTGAAGCTGTTGCGGCACGGCGCGGCTCGTGCTGCCTCCTGCCTGAAGCAAAGTGATTGGACGCGAGCGACCTCTTGCGGCAGCGCATGACGGAAAGCTGCCGTTTGGCAGCTGACGGCACAATGCAATTCCCAAGGTGCACGAGCGACAATCCCAGAACCGGATGTTCTGGGCAGGAACGTCCAGAAACTTTTCGCGGGAGAGCTTTGCCTTCCCCGCAAGAATGCCATCGTCGCACCTGTGCCGCCAGCTGTTCACAGGCACCCAGACGAACGTGACAACTGCGAAGAGCGCGACATCGGACAGCAGGCAGCCTTTGACTTCGTCAAGCTCCGCCATGCAATTGAACGCACTTCCCACCTGCGTCCTTCCGGATCAATGGGGTCGTCGCGTGCCCATCTGGACCGCACGCGTTGCCGACCCGAGATGTCCCGCATCAGGCATCGCTCAACGATGATGACACGCAACGCCCAACGGCAAGTCAATCATTGACATCATCGTGCTCTATCTTGAACGCGCGCGAGTACTTCCACGTTCCAGCTGAGTTGGAACCTCCGATGCATCAAGCTCTCACGCCCGATTTCCGGCCACGATGTGCATTCACATTTCAGCGCCACCTGACTCGCAGCCCCCACCACAAGGGCAGCACTTCCTATTGGCGCTGCAGCAAGGCGATCCGGTTGGAATTGGTGCCCTTTGATCCGTTCGCCACACCCCAGCAGTTTGCCGTCTTGGTGAAGGCCTGGTCATTCACCATGACGCCGAGGCGTTCGAACGGCAGGCCCTCGGCAGCCTGCCAGACCAGCCGCTCCAGCAGTATCTTGCCTTTGCGGACTTCACCGACCTCGAACGCGACATAGCCTCCAGGACACAGGATGCGGGCTTGCTCAAACAGGACGCGGCGCACCATATCCGTCCACGCGTCTTCGGTGCGATGCATGTCGATCGCAATCGCGTTTGGGTCAATGCCGGCAAACCAGCAGCGCAGCCAGTTGTCGGCAGCATATTGGACGATGTCGAGGAACGGTGGCGACGTGACGGTCAGATTGACCACGCCATCGGGTATGCCTGGCACTTCCCAGGCAGCTCCGGTATGCAGGCTAAAGCATGCTTGGCCTGGTGCGCAGCCGTCCCTGAGCAGGGACTTGGACTTCTTCAGGATCACCGCGGCGACGTCACGCTCGGGTGGAGAGATGCCCAGTTTCTCGTTGATCTTGAGTTGCCCCTTGACGGACACGGCCTGGTTCGGAGGCATCGTACGACCCGAGAAGAATCCAGCGGAATGCCCGGAAAGCCGATTGATCGCCACCATGCGGACCCAGTCGGCCAGCGGATCGACGTCATCTGCATCGAGAGGCGCGCGTTCGGCAATCCAAAGACGCAGCGCTTCCAGCTTCCTGAGAGTCGCCGGATGGTAGAATGCGAGCAGATCTTCGCGTTCTATCGCACCACGCGACCAGTCGACGGACTTCAGCGCGGCATCCACCGCTTGAAGCGAGATTGCACGCAACCTGGGCCGCGTGAGCAGGACCGACAGCGGGTTGACGTCATTGCCGAATGCCTGTCGCCGCATCAGCGCGGCCTGCAAGGGAGTCGTGCCGCGTCCCATGAAAGGGTCGAACACGATGTCGTCTGGCTTGGTGAGCCGAGCTATGAAGAACTCGGGCAACTGCGCCTTGAAACAGGCCCGGTATGAAACCTCGTGAATCGAGTGCGCCTGACGCTGCCCTGACGTCCAGAACTCGTTTGTCAGGTACGGCACGCCATCCACTGTCTCGGACACGGTGCCTTGGCCGAACTCATCGAACCTGGCAAGCCGGTCGAAGAAGATCTCGGAAGATTCGGCAAACCGGGCCTGTTCAAAAAGGGAAAGCTGGTTCATGGCAACACTGGCTTTCTTTTGCCTCATCTCACCGTCACATACAAGATATAGTTGGCGTTCGATGCAAGGCCAGCAGGTTTGGCAACTCGTTTCGAGCACTCGCGTGACCTGCAGCGAGGTCAGCGAACAACGAGCCAGCCGCAATTCTCGATACCGGCGCCACCGGCCGCGGCGAAACGGATCTTCGAGCGGACTTGTGCACGTATCCACGCCTCGACCCCGGGACTCGGCGAAGGGCGTGGCAAGACACCGCTCCTGAAGCCTGGCAACATTGCAGATGGCGTTTCCCGCGTGCCTTCCCGCATTTGCGTCGGTTCAGTACCAATTCCACGCCTGGCGCGACAACGGCGTCCTGGACCGGATGATGGACGCGCTTCGCGCCCATGCGCGCGAACCCGCGGGCCGTTCGGAGGAGCCGACGGCGGCCGCGGCCGGCAGCCGGTCGGCGAAGGCCACGGAGAGCGGCGGCCCGTCGGGACATGACGCGGGGAAGAAGATCAAGGGCCGGACGCGCCACGTCACGGCGGACGTGGAGGGGTTCCCGGTCATGATCGCGGTCCACGAGGCCTCGGTGCAGGACCGGGACGGCGCTCCGGGCGATCCCCGGCATGCCGGAGAAGGCTCCGCAGCAACGAAACCGTGGGCGGATGGCGGCCATGCGGGGCCGAAACCGGAGGCCGGGCTGGCGGGGCGCGGTCCCGGACCGATCCTGGAGACCGTCCGCAAGCCGAAGGAAGCAAGGGGCTTCGCCGTCATTCGCCGCCGGGTGGCGGAGCGCACCTTCGCCTGGATGTCTCGGTGCCGGCGTCCGGCGAAGGATCACGTTGCATTTCATTTTCAAGACTCTGTGGGGATCGATGTCATAGGCTTTCCGCATCAATCCATGGATGTCATTGCATGTTTCGACCGGTGATCATCACGAATGGTCGAATTCTCACTTCCCCCATTCCACTCCTCGCCCCAAGTCCGGCCGAGACCATTGTCGCGGCGGGACGCAAATCTCCAGCTGCATCCCGAAGCACTTTCGGAGCGTCGAGTGGCATGGGCCGGATCGGCAGGACCGTGGCAGCGCCGACACGGCGGGCAGGATTGTCTTCGGCCGTTGCGCCCGAACATTCGGATTTGGTTTCCTCAGGGCCCCAGCGCGACAATGATGCAATCACGCGATTCCGACCGGCGCACAGCCGGTGAGGCCAGCGGCATCGTCCTGCTTCATTCCGGATTCCGGAATTCAAGCCGCGCGCTCTTGTAAACCTCATCGAGGACAATCTCGACCAGGTCGAATTGCGACTGGCCGTTTATGTCCTCGAAGTAGATGTGGCTCGGCCAGGACTGGCCCACGTGGTTATCCGGCGGCAGATCGACAGTCTCGCAGACCCGCCTGACCGCGGCCACGTGCCGACGCGCCTTTTCGGCGGTCTCCGCTTCGGCCGCTTCCAGATCCTCGATGCTGTTGCGGTCGATCTCGGGCGAGCCGATGCCCACGGTCAGTGGCAGGTTCCGCTCTATCGCCTGCTGCTCATAGAACGAGACATCCACCTTGTCTGACTCTAGCCGCATGATGAACAGCGGATTGACGCTGACCTTGGCCTCGGTCAGCTCCAGCAGCCGACTGCGGTCGGCCGACGCATCCGTCGCATCGCCACGGCCGCGGCGACGCGACGCGCGGCGTTTCCTTGTCACCTCGGCCACGAAATCGCCGCGGTAGTTGTTGTCGAACACTCGGCTCGCATAGGGCCTGTTCCGCAGCATGTGACGGATCGAGCGGATCGACATGTTCTGGCAGTTGTCCTGCCCGATGAAGAACGGCGAACCGGAGGCATCGGAAAGCTCAACCCAGCCATCGGGAAATAGCCCGAAATGATGGTCCATCCACGGCCCCAGCACCGTATCGCCCAGATGATCGAGCATGGCATTGACCCTGTCGGGGTCATTCACCACGTCCGCCAAGAGCGGCTCTTGCCCGTAGATATCCGCCGCCAGGCTGTAGGGCGCCGAAATCTGCAATGTGGGCGCAGCGCCGGTCAGGTCCTGCGTGGCCGCCAGGATGGCATCCACCGCCGCCGGGGTCCCGGTCGAGAAATCCGGCGTCTGCAATTCGTGCCAGTTGTCGCGAGTGATCAGAACCTCGTCCGGGTCCGCGCCCGGCGGGAACCTGTCAGGATACATCATCTTTTGTCCCAGCGGCTCGCAGGTCCAGGCATAAAGCGCCCAGGTCATGTAGAACTTGTGGACCCCGAGAAGGCGCGAGACCGCCAGGTTCGCCCGCGCGTAGCGATAGGGATCGTTGTGATAGTAGTCGCGGGAATCGATGCCGTAGAGATCGAACAGGATCGCAAGTCCCAGCATATGGACCGAGGCAGTGGAATGCACCCGGTCGGCAGCGGTCAGCAGTCTGAAATTCGCGTCAAATTCACCAGAGATGGCCGCGTCGAAGAAGCCGGTCAGTTCATCTTTCGCGCCCGCCTTGCCCGCCTGCCAGCGGCGCAGCAAGGACAGCCCGCGCGGGAATGCGTATTCCTCGATACCTGTCACTCGCTATGCTCCCGGATGCGAAGCCACGGGCGCCGCGGTTCCGGCCCTTGCAATGCCAGCGGCATCGCAGAGGGCATCGCGCCAGGACAAGCCGTCCTCGGTTTTGCCGGCAGACCGGTATTCGCAGCCGAACCGACCCGCATAGCCGCAGGACCGCATGGCAGGCAACAGGACGCCATAGTCGATCTCGCCGGGATACGGTTCGGCCCGGTCCTCCGCCGCCGCGATCTGCACGTGGCCTACGTTGCCGGCATGCATTCTGAAATTGGTCATCGGATCGCCGCTCTCCCGGAAGATGTGATAGCAGTCGAACATGATCTTCAGCCGGGGATGGCCGATGTCTGAGATCACCTCCGCAGCCTGTTCGACGGTGCGCAGGAAGTAGCCCGGCATTTCCTCGGCGCAGACCGGTTCGATCAGGATGGTTCGGCCGGTTTGGCGCAGCGCGTGTCGCAAGGTCTTCAGGAAGGCCGCATGCGCAGCCCGCCCCGATGCCAGGCCCGCCAGCACATGAATTGCATCGGCGTCGATATCCTCGGCGATCTCTATGGCCTCGTCGACATCCCGTTTCGCCTGGTCTCCCTGGCCTGGAATGGCGGCGCATCCGAAAGTCTCTTCCATGCGAACATTGATGCCGCCCACCGGCAACGCAGTTTGCGCCAGCACCTCTTTCAGTTCGCCGCGATCAGTTCTGCGCGCTTCGTCGTGAAACTCGACGGCGTCGAACCCGTGGGTCGCAGCCCGCCGGATCCGGTCCAGGAATGGCAGGTTGCTCCACAGATAACCCGTGTTCGCGGAAAACTCATATCTTTTTGCCTGCAGGGGTTTCACGGGATCAGCACCTCGCGCACCGTCGCGGCATCATTGAGACGGTCCAAAGCGGCATTGAGGTCGTCAAAGCCGATCGTCCGAGACAACGGGCGATCCACGGGCAGTTTCCCGTCGCGGAACAGCGCCAGGAATCGCGGAATGTCGCGCTCGGGCACGCAACTGCCCGTATAGGAGCCTTTGAGCGTACGCTCTTCGGCGGCGATGCAGAGATGCGACAGGGTGACCCTTGCCTCGGACCCGGGCATTCCGGCCGTCACCGTGATGCCGCCGCGGCGGGTGACCGCAAAGGCCGTGGCCAGCGCCCGCGAAGAGCCCGCCGTCTCGACCGCGACACGGGCGCCGCCGCGCGTGGCCTTGCGGATGTGTCCGATGCAGTCAGTGTCGCTGGCATTGACGGTCAAATGAGCGCCGAGTTGTTTGGCAAGCTCCAGTTTCCCGTCATTGAGATCGATCGCCGTGACGTGCCCCGCGCCGGAGGCGACCGCGGCCAGCAACGAGCTGAACCCCACGCCGCCGAGACCGGTCACGGCAGCGCTTTCGCCGGGCATCGCGCCACCCGTGTTGACGGCAGGTCCGACGCCAGTGATCACGCCGCAACCGAAAAGCGCGGCGAGTTCGAACGGAATCGACTTGTCGATCTTGACCTGCGCCTCCTTCGGGATCACCGCACATTCCGCAAAGCCGGCGATGCCCGAGTGGTGATGTATGGCTTCGCCGTTCTTGTGCAGCCGGGTCGTGCCGTCGCGCAGCACGGCCGCCGCATTGGCGCGGGTCGCAGGATCGCACAGGGCCGGCCTGCCGACATGGCACATTTCGCAATCGCCACAGCTTGCAACATCACACGTCCTGACCTCGCCCCTTGCGACAGGCAACTTTCATGAGGCGGGTTTCCCCGCCCTGGCATTGTTCCCGGGCAATTCGTAGACCATGCGCAGGCCGGTTCCGGGGAAGATCGTGCATGTCTGGTTGAGCTCTTCGAGCAGTCCCGCGACGGCGGCGTCGCCCGCATCGCTGGCGGTGCCGAGGATGCGCACCCGCAGGATGCCGTTTTCCGGGTCCGGGACGATGTCGGCATCCGACTGGAACAGTTCGGCGAGGGTGCGGCGTGGGCGTTGCTTCGCGCCCTGCGCGTCGGCGACGGCGGGCATCATCCGGGTCTCGGCGCGGTAGGCGATCATGCGGATGACGTCGAGGAGCAGCCTCTCGCCGGAGGGCAGCGCGTCAAGCCACTCATCCTCGCCGAGTTCCGCGACCTTGACGTGCGTGGGCAGATCCCTGCGCCGGAGCTTGAGCGCCTCGCGCTCGGCGTCGAGCGTCCCGATCTCGGCCTTCAGCCTCTCGGCGGACCTGGCGGCCGTGCCGGACGGCCCGCCCCCGGTCAGGTCGGCGACGCGGTTGCGCAGCGTGCCGAGCCTGTTCCGCATCCGGTTGATCCGGCGGTCCAGCTCGCGCCGGGCCGGATTGACGACGCGCGCCTCCGGATCCTGCTCGGCAAGGCCGTGCACCGGCAGCGCGTCGAGGCTGAACTCGTCGCGCATGTACTTGAAGAAGCTCTCCTGCGCCCATCGGGAGAACAGCGCGCCTGCGGCCTGCTCCGTCGGCACGCCGAAGTCGGTGGTCACGAGCGGGACCTGCCGGCCCGAGTCCAGCAAGCGGCGGATCTGGCGAACCTCGGGCCCCTTGCCGCCCTTGCCCAGCCTGATCCGCCTCTCGGCAAGGCGGACCTCGGCCGAGCCGGCGCCGCCGGGACCGTGGAGCGGCGCCTCGACGGCGCGGAACTCCTCCTCCGGCCAGTCCTCGCCCCTGAAGCCCTTGTGCCAGGTGATCACCGCGATGCCACGCCGGGCGAGGCGGGCGAACAGGGCCGGGCTCCATCCCTCCCGGTCGAAGACCAGCGTCAGCGCGGGCGCGGCCTCCGGCGAGACCGTGAGATCCGGCGCGTCCGGTCCCGGCAGGCCCAGCCGATCCAGCGCCGGAAGGACGTCGTGCTCCAGCGCCTTGGCCATGCCGGGATCGAGATCCTTGTGCAGGCACAGCAGCGGCCTGCCGCCGAGCGCGTTGACCCAGTAGCTGGTCGAGGCCGGCAGGCAGAGCTTCCGGCGCGACACGAAGTGCTTCGGAAGGCGGCCCTTGCGGCCGGCATAGACCTTCACGTGCCCGTCCACCGACAGCGTGGCGTGGGCGTCCGGCTCGTCGGCCATCCACGCCCGCGCCAGCGCGTCCTGCCAGCCCTTCACCCGCTGAACGTCGGATGCGAGCGCCCGGATCTTGCGCCGCAGCGTCTTCGCTTCCGGGCAGCGGTCCAGCCCCAGGACCGCGCCCCATTCCCCCGGAGCCTCGTGGCGCAGCGCCTCGGGGTTGCGGACCCGGGCCATGAACAGGAACGCGAGCAGGAGAAGCGTGCTCGTCAGCCCGTAGTATCCTTTCGGCAGCGACAGGAACGCGCCCGAACGGTCGAGCAGCCCTTCCTTCAGGAGCGTCGGCAGCGCGGCCAGCACGCCGCCGCAGGCGACCGCCGAAAGAGGCTCGTCGAAGCGCGGATGCGCCTCGGCCATCGCCCCCGCCGAGGCCGCGACGCGCCCCGCGCTGTCGCGCGCGCCCCGGCCCATCGGCGCCTCCCGGTCGCGCCGGTCCCGTTCGCTGCGGCCGAGCAGGCCTGCCCGGACATCCTCGTCCTGCGTGTCCGTTCCGGCCGGCTGCTCCTCCTGCGCCTCCGGCTTCGTGTTCTCCGGCTCGGGCTGTCGCGCGCCGATGAACCCCTTGCGGCGGTTGTGGTTCAGCGTCGTGGCGGGAACCTCCAGCTCGCGGGCAACCGCGGTGCCGCTCATGCCCTTGGAAAGGAGGCGGTCCGCCTCCCGCGCCGTCTCGCCGGTGATCACGCTCGTTCCACGGCCCCGGCGCGGCTCGTGGAACGCCGCCTCGCCCTCGTTCCGAAGCTTGTCCGCCGCACGCTGAACCGTCGCGCGGCCAACGCCGAACGCAGCCTGCAGGTCCCTGTGGCGGATGCCGTGCCTGGCGAACCTGGCGATCCGCAGTCTCATGGCCGGGCGGTCGTTCTCGTCGTGGCAGTCGAAGGGCTCGAGGTTGGAGAAGTAGACGGTCTGGCCGTCCTCGGATGCGAAGGAGAAGCACGAAGCGCCGATCTGGACGGCGTCTGAAGGGTGCATGGCGAGCGTGTTCATGGGAAGCGGGAAACCTGAAAGTGAGCCTCATGTCATATTGCCCGCTTCCGGCGTGCCTGTCAAGCCGGAAATCTGCATATTGTCGTTGTTTTGTTGGCCAAACGGGCCCTGGAGGACATCGAAATCAGCCCGCGAGGTCAGGACGTGTGAACATAGGTCGGCACCACATGCCAGCGCCGCCGCCTGCCCTGCCAACGCCTGCTGCCTTGGTCCAGATGGAGTCGCCCGGCTCCCGGTTCTGTTGCATGCTGATGCGTTCAGGAATTTTGGTGGCATAGTGGTGACAAGGTGGCAAATCGGTTGCTCCTGCTTTCCTGTCTTGTCCCGCAAGTACACTGTCTTGCTTGATTTTCTGGTGCCCCCAGAGAGACTCGAACTCCCGACCCCCTGATTACAAATCAGATGCTCTACCAGCTGAGCTATAGGGGCACAGCGGCGTCTCTAGCAACGGCACGGCAGTTGGGCAAGCCTGATCGAGACGCAAGCAGATTGCGGCCTTGCCTATGGCGCCCTGAATGCATTTGGAGCGAACTGAATGTACGCATTCGCGGGACAAGTCGCCAAAGCGATCGCAAACCCGAAGGCTTGGTCAAGGCAGGGAAAAACGGCCCTGGGTGTCGCGTGTAGTGACTGCAGTTGATAAGGTTGGTTCATTCTTGGAGTGATGCAAACGCCTTTTCAATACAAGCCTCGCGACGCGAAAGCTCGCCTGTCCGAGTTGCTGGACCTCGCAGCCGCGGGAAATGTCGTGGAGATTGCCCGGCAGGGGGCCAAATAGGGCCGTTTCAAACCGGTTTCTGTTGAAGGGGCGTTCGGACAACGCCTGCCAGGAGCACTGAAAGGGCGGATCGTGGTTCCGGAGACTTTTGACAACGAAGATCCGGACATCATTGCTGACTTCGAAAGCTTGAGATCTCGTGCGGATTCTCGTTGATGCGCAGGCCTTGCTCTGGTGGCTGATGGACTCGGAGAGGCTTGGGGCGAATTCGCGGCGCATCTTCATCTCGGACGAACCGGTCGTCAGCCCGACCGCATTGCGGGAAATTGCAATCAGGGCCAGCCTTGGGAAGCTCTCGGCGGACGTATCCGAGGCAAGCAGAGTCATCTCCGAACAGGGCCTTGAGCGGCTGGGCATCTCGGACCGGCACATGATCAACCTGCAAGCCCTGCCCTTTCATCATCGCGGCCCGTTTGACCGAATGCTGGTCGCGCAAGGCAAGGCCGAACCCATGCCCGTTCTGACTTCGGACGCAATTTTCGCGCGCTACGGCGTGGCAATTCTCGGCAGCACGCAATGAAGCACCGCCAAGTGCAGTCGCTTGATTCGCGCGCGAAAGGAGTGATCCAGCGTCGCGATGCCAACAAGGCACCCCGCAAGGGAATCGGGCTCTCGGTCATCGCCGGTTCCAATCCTTGAAGCGGCTTCGTGAGTCGAACGGATTCGGGCCGCAACGCAACAGATGACCGCTGCGATGATGCTCTACCGCGCATTCACCATTTGACGGGCCAGCATAGCGACAGCCGTCAGGCTCACGAGTATGACCAGAATTGCAGATGGCGCCGCCTGCACGATCTTTTCCAATGAAGCCTGCTCGTGCGCCCGTGTCGCAAGGGTGTCGAAATTGAACGGCCGGAGCAGGAGCGTCGCAGGAAGCTCTTTCACCGCATCCACGAATACAAGCAGGAGCGCTGTCGCCACCGATCCCCTGATCAGCGGCAGATAGACCCTGAAAAGCGTGCCGCCGGCAGACTGCCCAAGAGTCCTGGCCGCCATGGGCAGGCTCGGCGCAACGCGCGCGACAGCGGCATCCGCCGCGCCCTGCCCTATGGCGAAGAACCTGACCGAATACGCATAGACCAGAACCACGACACCGCCTGTCAGCAGCAATCCGGGATCCCGGCCGGTCACGCCAAGAATGCTGTCGGCAAGCGCATTGTCGAACGCCGCCAACGGAATCAGCAAGCCCAAAGCCAACACTGCCCCGGGCGCCGCGTATCCGATCGTGGTGATCGGCAAGAGCATTTGCGGTCCCTGCCGCCCGGACAATCGCGTCCCGTACACAAGAAACAGGGACGCCGCGACGGTCACGGCGGCCGCCCCGCCTCCCACCATGAACGTGTTCGCAAGCGCCTCGCCCAATCCCCTCGCCAGCCAGCCCTCGGAACTCGAGAGCGCATGCTTTCCGAGAACCGCGACAGGAAACGCGAAACCGGCCAGAAATGGCAGCGCGCATGCAATTGACGCCATCCAGCCCGTCGCACCTGTCAGCGCCACCCGCTCGATGCGGTGGTCCGTCCGAGACATCCGATGAAACCTCATGCGGCGGCGGCTGGCCCGTTCGAGAACCACAAGAAACAGGATCATCCCGAGAATGACGCATGCGATCTGCGCCGCGCCGCCTGCGTTTCCCGCCTCCAGCCAGACGGTGAAAACCCCGGTCGTCAGCGTCTGCACGCCAAAGTAGTCCACCGCGCCAAAATCGTTCACCGTCTCCATCATCACGATCGCGGTGCCGGCCATGATCGTCGGCCGTGCAAGCGGCAGCCCGATCCTCAGGAAGCGTCGCCGGAATCCCGCCCCGAGTGCGCGTGCAACCTCGTGGGCCCGGCCGGACTGCTCCCTGAACCCTGCACGCGCGAGCAGGTAGACGTAAGGATAGAGCGAGGCGGTCAGCACGAAGATCGCGCCAGAAAGCGACCTGATTTCAGGGAAGCGGTAGTCGCCGGCACTGTCCCAGCCAAAGACCTCGCGCAGACCGGTTTGCACGGGTCCGGCATATTCGAGAAAGTCGACCAGCGCATAGGCTCCCAAGTAGCCGGGAACTGCCAACGGAAAGAGGAGAAGCCACTCAAGCCACCTTGATGCGGGAAAGTTGCAACACACGATCAGCCAGGCCGCGCAGCTCCCGACAATGGCGGACAGGAGGCCGACCGAAACCATGATGATCACGGAGTTCGACAGGTAGCGCGGCAGGGTCGTGGACGCCAAATGTCCCCAAACCGGCTCTGACGGATGGGCCGCAAGCCAGATGATGGAAGCGATCGGCATGAGCACAAGCGCCGCAATCGCCAAGGCGCCAAGGCTCCAGACGTCCGGCACTGGAAGGCGCAGGCGGCGCATTAGTTGAGTGTTTCGCTCGGCCATTGCGTATCGCCTAACGTGAAACGGGCGTGCCTGTCCAGTTGCCTGGAATGTCGCTCCCGGACCGGATGCCGTGAAACGAAGCACGCCGATCCGGCAATCGACAGGACGTCGCGTTCCCGGAAGCGACTGTCAAGGCACGTAGAGGCCGCCCGCACACGGGTCACCCGGCACGGGCCGCGTCACATGCCCAGCGCTTCCTTGTACACCTGAAGGATTGCCTCTTCCTCGGCCACCTCGTTCAGGTCCCGCTTTCTCACGGCAATCAGCTTGCGCATGACCTTCGTGTCGTACCCCCGCGACCCGGCCTCGGCCAGCACTTCCCTTTGCCGGCCGGTGATGATCACCCTTTCCTCCTCAAGCGTCTCGTAGCGTTCGATGAACCGGCGGAGTTCGTCCGCCGCAACGCGATAGGTCTGTTCGGTCATGTATTTCTCCGGCCGGGAATGCACGCCAATGCCTGGCGCCCTTCGATATTCCGCAGGCATTGGGCCGACAAGGGTTGATCCGGTGCCTGCCGCCAATTATTCGGGCACGCCAGAACTCAGGCATGCGGGGATGCATGGACAACCTTGTCTGGACAGGAGCCTTGGTGACGCTTGCCGGCGTTGCAGGCCTGGTTTGGTGCATCATCGCGGTGCATAGGGCGCGGCGCGAAGCGCTCGATGAATCAGCAATGAAGGCCAAGCTCCAGAAGGCGGTAGCCATGAACACGGGCGCGCTCGCGCTTTCCGCGATCGGACTGATGATGGTCGTCGTCGGAATGCTGCTCGGATAGGGCCGTCAAGACTCAGCCGGCATGTCCCGCAACCGCGCCTTCCGTATCCGGCAAGGTGACCCGAAACGCCGCGCCGCCAAGTCCCGCAACGTATTCGACATCTCCCTCAAGGCGCTTCATGACCTCGTGACAGATCGCCAGGCCGAGACCTGCGCCACCTCCCGCCCGATGGTCGTCGGCGCGCGTGAACTTCTCGAACATCTCCGTCTGGGACTCCTCCGGGATGCCGGAACCATTGTCGATGAAGTCGACAACGTGACGCCCGTCAACCTCGTGAACACGGACCTTCAAGCGCGGCTCGGGGGCGTCGCAATGTTCCCGGGCATTCGAGATCAGGTTGATGAACACCTGCGCCAGCCGGTCGCAGTCGGTGCAGAGCGGCACCTTCTCGCCAATCCCGGTCCGGTCGACCGCCATCGGCGCTTCGGCGCCAAGCTGCCCGGTCGCGGCAAAGGCCCGGTCCAGAACCGCGTCAAGCGTGTCTTCCTGACGGTTCAGCATGACCTGCCCGCTCTCGAGCACGCTCAGATCCAGCAGGTCGTCAAGAAGCCGCGTCATGCGGACCGCCTCGCCGTTGATGGTCTGGCTGAAATTCTGGCGATCCTCCGCCGACATCGACTCGCCATCCATCAAGATCTCGCTGAACGAGCGGATCGAGGTCATTGGGGTGCGCAGTTCGTGGCTGACCTGGCTCAGAAAGTTGTCCTTCTGGAACGAGAGCGCCACGAGCTTCTCGTTGGCCTCACGCAACTGGCCCGCAGTGTTCTCGAGCTCCCTCGATTTTGCCTCTAGCTGGCTGGAATACTCGAGGATCTGCTGAGCCTCGTCGGCAACCTTCATCATGTCCTCGACAGAAACCGACACGCCTCCCGTGATCTGCGCGATCATCGCATGCGCGGTCGCGGACCCGACCGAGCCTGCAAGTTCGCGCTCAAGGCGTTCAACGAATGCCGGCGTCACGTCCGGGAGAGACCCGTGCTTCCCTTGCCTTCGGGCTTCCGCCCTGAAGAGCGCCTGGGTGTCGGAGGCGCCAAGGAGCCGTTGCGACATCATGAGAAGGTCTTCGGCCTCGACCGCACCGCCGCTCCAGTCCCGGGTTTCCCCCGAGTACCGGAATATGTTGACGAAGCGGGCGCCCTGGAGACGCTCGAGCGGCGTCTGCGCGCTCAGCAGGGAGAATGTCAGGAACGACCCCGCGTTCAGGATCATGGACCAGAACACCGAGTGCACAAGCGGGTCCAGCCCCTCGATGCCGAAGAGCGCGTGAGGACGAAGCAGCGCGATGCCGAACGGGCCAAGTGCAAGTATGTCCGGCGTCAGAATGCCGGTCTCTCCGAAACTCGGCAGGAACGAAGTCCAGACCCAGACCGCGAATCCGACCGAAAGCCCGGCAGCCGCGCCGGTCCGGGTTGCGCCGCGCCAGAAGATGGCGCCCAGTAGGGCGGGCAGCACCTGCGCAACTCCCGTGAACGACACCAGTCCGATGGCGGCGAGCGCGGCGCCTCCGCCCGAAAAGACGAAGTAAAGATACCCAAAGAGCAGGATACCCGCGATCGACAGGCGACGCGACAGGATCACGACGTTTCGCACGTCGCCGGACAACGCGGCCCTTCCCTCCTTCAAGTTGAGCCAGATCGGCATCACGACATGGTTGGAAACCATGGTGGAAACCGCGATCGCCGCGACGATCACCATCGAGGTGGCCGAGCTGAAGCCGCCCAGAAAGGCCAGCATCGCAAGCAGGTTTCGATCAAAGGCGAGCGGCACGGTCTGCACGAACAGATCCGGATTCGAGCCCTCGGGACTGACCGACAGCCCGGCGACGGCGATCGGGATGACGAATAGGCTGATCAACAGGAGATATAGCGGAAACGCCCAGCTTGCCGTTGCAAGATGCCGCTCGTCGGAGTTCTCGACGACCATCACCTGGAACATCCGTGGCAGGCAAATGAATGCGGCCGCAGACAGGAATATCAGCGTTGCCCAGCGATCCGCCCCGGTGTGCCAATTCGATATCGGAGACGCATCTATTGCCCGAAGCGTGGGACCCACTCCGCCGCTGACAACGAAAACGACAAATATGCCCACTGCCATCAGGGCGGCCAGCTTGACGACCGCTTCCACGGCAATGGCCGTGACCACACCGTGGTGCCGCTCGTTCGCATCCAGATTGCGCGTTCCGAAGATGATCGTGAAGAGCGCAAGCCCGGCGGCGATCAAGAGCGCCGTGTTTCTCAAGGACTGTGGATCCGATGCGGTTCCGGACTGGGAAAACGCGTCCAGGCTCAGCGTCACGGACTGAAGCTGCAAGGCGATGTACGGAGTCGTTCCCAGCACGGCAAGGCAGGTCACGAGAACGCCGAGCGCGTTCGACTTGCCGTAGCGCGAGGAGATCAGGTCGGCGATCGACGTGATTCTCTGCGAGCGGCCAATCCGCACCAGCCGCCGCAGGATCACCCACCATCCGACCATGACGAGCGTCGGGCCGAGATAGATCGCCACGAACTCCATGCCAGAGCGCGCCGCATACCCGACCGCGCCGTAAAAGGTCCATGCCGTGCAATAGACGGACAGGGACAAGGTGTAGATCACCGGCGAGCGCAGCCATCCCGCCCTTCCGCGCGCGGCCTGCTTGTCGGCCCAGTATGCCAGCCCGAAGAGCAGCAGGACATATGCGATGCTGATGCCGACCAGTATGTCGAAGCTCACGTCTTGCGCTCCCCTTGCCGACCCTCGCGGGAACGGTCGGCAATGCGCGCGATTCTTGACAGTGACCGCGACAGCATCCCGGACAGGCCGATCAGCACCATCCAGACCGAGAACACGTACACCAGCGCAGAGGATGCCGAGCGGCCCGTCGCCCAGAGGATCGGGATCAGCATCAGTACAATCGCAAGCAGCGGCAGGAGATTCGCCGCGTCGAGCAAACGCCTTTGGCGCGTGGAAGCCCTGGACGATGAATTCGGGTCCGGGCCGTCCATCAGCTCACCAGTTCACGTGCGCTCGCCAGCACCTCGGCGTTCGAGAAGGGCTTGGTCATGAACTTGTTCACGCCAAGCCTTTCGGCCAGCTCCTTGTCCTTCTTCTGCCCCCGCGCCGTCAGCATCATGACCGGAATGTCCCGCGTTGTCTCGTCGGCACGCATGTCGCTCAGGATGTCGTAGCCGGATCGGTTCGGCAGCATGACGTCAAGTATCACTAGATCGGGCTTCCGGATTCGCACCGCCTCCAACGCGTTCTCGCCGTCCGAACTCGTGTCCACGCGCCAGCCTTCGCGCGACAGGATGAACCTGATCGCCTCGATGATGTTCGGCTCGTCCTCGATCAGCAGGACCCGCTTCTCCGTCACCGTCGATCCCCTCCCCGGATGATGGCGTTGGCCACGAAACTATGGCCAGACCGGCCTGCAGTGTCAAAGCCCTTCGTCCGACAGGATCGAGAACACCGAGGGCTCGCGCCGGGCCGGGCAATCCGTCTCGGCGCAAACCCGGCAGGTCGTTCCGACCCGGAAGGGCCTGTCGGCCCCATGGCCGCGCGGCATTGGCCGGATCAACATCCACGACATCATGACGGGAGGACCCTTGAACCCCAGCGGATGAGCGATCTCGGCAACCGCATGCACGTCGAACAGGCCGTCATCGCGCCCGCCCGTCGCCAGCGTTTCGCGAACCGGAACCGTCGGTTGCTGGCCGACCCGGAAGAGCGGCCAGAGCGGACAGGCCCCGCCATAGCGAGGCAGGTCGAAGTCAGGCAGGGGCTTGCGAAAGGTCAGCGTGCCCGAAGCGTCGCATCCGACCAGGCCGAACGGCGCTCGTTTCGGCAAGGCGCCGGGTGCCAGCGTTGCAAGGCGGCGGAACAATGCCGGCAACGGCGCGCCGAGCGTGTCCGCAAGGGCCAACGGCTCTTCGGTCCTGCCCAGCGCGTCTTCAAGCGACGATCTCGGGATTGCCGCCGTGTCAGCCGCATATTGCTCAAGGTAGCCCCGGGCCAGTTCCTGCGCCGCCAAGGTCCTGATCTCTTCCGCACCGTCCACGATCGCAGCGATCGGAGCCGCGACGTCATGTTCAAGCTCCTCGATCATCCAGCCGCGCGTGTTCAGCCATTGCTCGATCTCGTCCTGCGGCAGCGAGCCCGTGCCACGGTCATCGGCCTCGGCGTCCAGATAGCCCACCAGCGACTCCGTGGCATCGGCAAGGCGCCGGCTGTCCTCGTGGATGTTGCGGGCGAACCTCCGCTGCCATTCGGGCTCGACCGGATCGCCGCCCGCCAGGATGCCGCTGGCGGAACGGATGGCCGTGACGCTCGTGAGCACGTTGTGCATCGACGCCGACAGGAAGGGATCGTGGGTCAGGCGGTCATCGAGGCGTTCGACCACCTGCTCCAGGCGGGCGCTTTCGCGGAACTGCACCTCGATCAGCCGCGCCCAGCCGGGGAACCGGCTGGCGAGCTCGTCTGCCCTGTCGCGCTCCGCCGGCACCTCGTCGTGCTTGCCCGCAGCGGAATCCAGCGATGCCAGGAGGGCGGATTCCGCCCCCTCGCCGATGGCCGAGGGATCGGCGCCTAGCGCCTCGGCCATTCTCAGAAGCAGGGAGCCGCCGATCCTGCGGCGGTTGTGCTCGATGAGATTGAGATAGCTCGCCGAAATCCCGCAGGCCCTTGCCAAGTCGGACTGCTTCATGCCAAGCGCCATCCGGCTGTTGCGAATCCGCGTGCCTGCAAGCAGCGAACGGCTCATGGGAATCTCCTTTGACTTCAGGCCGGTTCTGCAACCGCACGAAAAATAATTTACAATCTCCGGCCCGTCCCTGTCTATCAATTTGCAGGATTGTTTTTTCGCATCATGGAATTGTTGCGTCGTTTTCAAGATGCCCCCGATAATGGCGATGCATTGTAAACGTCGATCCATGTGCATGTTCGCACGCAATCCTGGTCGGCATTCCATCCACAGGGGAGGACACCCATGTCAATGAACGAACTAACCCGCCGCAGCATGCTGAAGACCGGTGTCGCCGGACTGGCAACGCCGGCAATCTTTGCGGGAGCTGCCTGGTCTTTCACGAACGAGCCGCAGGGCGGCGCGGTCACCCTCGGCTTCAACGTGCCGCAGACCGGACCATATGCGGACGAGGGCGCGGACGAACTGCGCGCGTACGAACTCGCTGTCGAGCACCTGAACGGCGGCGGCGACGGCGGCATGATCAACACCTTCTCGTCGAAGACCATCGACGGCACCGGCATCCTCGGCAAGAAGGTCGAGTATGCCACGGGTGACACTCAGACCAAGGGCGACGCCGCCCGGGCATCGGCGAAGGCGATGATCGAGAAGGACGGCGCCGTCATGATCACCGGCGGTTCGTCTTCGAGCGTTGCCGTCGCGGTGCAAGGCCTCTGCCAGGAGGCAGGGATCATCTTCATGGCGGGCCTCACCCACTCGAACGACACGACCGGCAAGGACCGAAAGGCGAACGGTTTCCGTCACTTCTTCAACGGCTACATGTCGGGTGCCGCCCTGGCGCCGGTGCTTGCGAGTCGCTACGGCACCGACCGCAAGGCCTATCACCTGACGGCGGACTACACCTGGGGCTGGACACAGCAGGAATCGATCGCCAACTCGACGGAAGCGCTCGGCTGGGAAACCGTCAACAACGTGATGACGCCGCTGGCGTCCACGGACTTCTCGGCCTACATCGCGCCGGTCCTGAATTCCGGTGCTGACGTCCTGGTCCTGAACCACTACGGCGGCAACATGGTGAACTCGCTCACCAACGCCGTCCAGTTCGGCCTGCGGGACAAGGAAGTGAACGGCAAGAACTTCGAGATCGTCGTGCCGCTCTACTCGCGCCTGATGGCGCGTGGCGCCGGCGAGAACGTCAAGGGCATCCTGGGCTCCACCAACTGGCACTGGTCGCTGCCTGATGACGGATCGAAGGCTTTCGTGCGGTCGTTCGGCACCAAGTACGGATTCCCGCCGAGCCAGGCCGCCCAGACCTGCTACGTGCAGACGCTGCTCTATGCGGATGCCGTGAACAGGGCCGGCAGCTTCAGCCCCTGCGCGGTTGTCGAAGCCCTCGAAGGATTCGAGTTCGACGGCCTTGGCAACGGTCCGACGCTCTACCGCGCCGACGACCACCAGTGCTTCAAGGACGTGCTGGTCGTGCAAGGCAAGGAGAACCCGACCTCCGAGTTCGACGTTCTCGAGGTCGTGGAAGTCACGCCGCGCTCCCAGGTCGAGTATCCTGCGGACCACCCGATGTTCGGTGGCGCCGAGGCCAGCCTCGGCACCTGCAACGCCGGCGCGTAGCATGCCAAGACCGCGAGGGCGTCCCGCGACGCCCTCGCGGCACTTTAGACGGTGACAGGAAACGGCGCTTCCCTTACCAAGGGGCACGCCACTCTCAAGCCGGACAACCGGGAGACAGAACAGTGGACGCCTTGCTCCTGCAAATCCTGAACGGGCTCGACAAGGGATCGGCATACGCGCTGATCGCGCTCGGCCTGACACTCATCTTCGGCACGCTCGGCGTCGTCAACTTCGCGCACGGCGCACTCTTCATGATCGGCGCGTTCTGCGCAGTGTTCATCCAGGGCCTGCTGAACCTGAGCTACGAGACGGTCGACGAGACGCAGAAGGACTTTCTCGGGAACCCGCTGAAGGTCAAGACACCCTATTTGGAGAACTGGTTCGGTCCCGAAACGGGAGCAGCGATCATCGACTGGTCCGTGCCGCTGGCGATCCTGTTCGCCATTCCGGTCATGATCGCCGTAGGCGTCATCATGGAGCGCGGCCTGATCAAGCACTTTTACAAGCGCCCTCACGCAGACCAGATCCTCGTCACCTTCGGCCTGGCGATCGTGTTGCAGGAAGTCATCAAGTACTTCTACGGCGCCAACCCGATCCCGACCCCCGCCCCGTCCTCGCTGGTGGGTGCCTTCGACTTCGGCGTGCTGTTCGGCTTCGACCCGAACGCCATCATCTATCCGTACTGGAGGATGATCTATTTCGTGTTCGCCATGGCGATCATCGGCGCCGTCTTCGCCTTCCTGCAGTTCACCACCTTCGGAATGGTGGTGCGCGCGGGCATGGCTGACCGCGAGACGGTGAGCATGCTCGGAATCAACATAGACAAGCGCTTCACCATAATGTTCGGCATCGCCGCCGCGGTCGCGGGGCTTGCCGGCGTGATGTACACCCCGATCAACCCGCCGAACTACCACATGGGAATGGATTTCCTGGTCCTCAGCTTCGTCGTGGTGGTCGTGGGCGGCATGGGGTCGCTTCCGGGCGCCGTCCTTGCAGGATTCCTGCTCGGCATCCTCGAGAGCTTTGCCTCGACGACATGGGCCACGACGACCATCCCGGGAATCAACCAGGTCATCATATACGTTGTCGCGATCATCGTGCTGCTGACCCGCCCGCGCGGGCTCATGGGCCGCAGAGGCGTGATGGAGGAATAAGAACATGCTTGGTCTCAACAACAAGGATACATTGCTCTTCCTGGTCATCGTCGTCCTTGCGGTCCTGGCGCCCTTGCTGCTCAACCCGTTTCCGACCGAGAGCACGCTGGCCCAGTTCAACGCGGGCTATCCGGACCTGATGCAGAAGTTCGTCATCTTCGGCATCTTCGCCATCGGGTTCAATGTCCTGTTCGGCCTGACCGGCTACCTTTCCTTCGGTCACGCCGCGTTTCTCGGTGTCGGGTCGTACTCAGCGGTCTGGATCTACAAGCTGTTCACCTACAACGTGATTCCGGCGCTGTTCCTGGCCGTGACCGTCTCGGGCATCTTCGCGATCCTGATTGGCTACGTGTCGCTCCGGCGCTCCGGGATCTACTTCTCGATCCTGACGCTGGCCTTCGCGCAGATGAGCTTCGCGCTCGCCTACTCCGTGCTGTCGAACCCGAAGTTCAACCTGACGAACGGGGAGACCGGGCTGCAGATCTACGCGAACGACCTGCAGCTGTTCCATCGCGAGAGCCTGCCGGACTTCCCGCATCTCTTCGGGCTTTCGATGGTCTCGACCTACAAGCTCCCGGTGGGGCCATGGGAGTTCCAGTTCAACGTGGCCTACTATTTCTGCGCGATCATGATGATCCTGGCCTTCTACTTCGCGATCAGGCTCTTTCGGTCGCCGTTCGGGATGATGCTGCGGGCCATCAAGTCGAACCAGCAGCGGCTGAACTACACCGGCCTCAACTCGCGGCCCTACATGCTCGCGGCCTTCGTGATCTCGGGCATGTATGCCGGTCTCGCCGGCGGCCTCCTCGCGGTGACCGATCCCCTGGCCGGCGCCGAGAGGATGCAGTGGACCGCGAGCGGCGAAGTCGTGCTGATGACCATTCTCGGCGGAACCGGAACGCTGATCGGCCCCGTGCTCGGTGCGAGCTTCATCAAGTATTTCGAGAACATCTTCTCGAAGATCAACGATCAGGTGCTCCACCAGTGGTTCACGTTCCTGCCGGACGGCATCGAGGATTTCCTCGTCGCCATCGTCCACCCGTTCATCGGCAAGGGTTGGCACATGACGCTGGGCATTCTCTTCATGCTCGTTGTCATTTTCCTGCCCGGCGGGCTGGTGGAGGGCGGGCAGCGCGCCGAACGCGCAGTCCGCCGCCTGATGAGGCGTGGCAAGGCTGCCGGCGCGGCGAACGTCTCTGCGGAATGAGGATGTTGGAATATGGCAATTCTTGAAGTCAAGGGCGTCAACAAGCGATTTGGCGGCCTCGCCGCACTGTCGGAGGTGAACCTGTCCGTGCGGGAAGACACGGTCCATGCCATAATCGGCCCGAACGGCGCCGGAAAGTCGACATTGCTCAACTGCCTCGTGGGCAAGCTCATGCCGGATTCCGGCTCGGTCATGTTCGACAACCAGTCGGTGCTCGGACGCAGGCCGCACGAGATCAACCAGATGGGCATCAGCCGAGTGTTCCAGACGCCGGAGATCTTCGGCGATCTCACGGTCCTGGAAAACATCATGATCCCGTGTTTCGCCAAACGCGACGGAGCATTCCGGATGCACGCCTTCGAGCAGTTCGCTCACGAAGCCGAACTCATCGAGAAGTCCGACGCGATCCTCGCGGATGTCAACATGACGGACCAGCGGGACGCGCACGCCGCCTCGCTTAGCCGGGGCGACAAGCGCCGGCTCGAAATGGCCATGTGCCTGGTGCAGGAGCCGCGCCTCCTCCTGCTCGACGAGCCGACGGCCGGCATGGCCCGCGCGGACACCAACAACACCATCGACCTCCTCAAGGAGATCAACAGCAAGCGTGACATCACCATGGTGATCATCGAGCATGACATGCATGTCGTGTTCAGCCTCGCGGAACGGATCACGGTCCTCGCGCAGGGCACGCCGCTGGTCGAGGACACGCCGGACAACATCAAGGGCAACCCGAAGGTGCAGGAAGCCTATCTGGGAGAGAGCCAGCACTAGTGCGACGGCATCCTGCGCCGATCGCCGCCCAAGACACGCCAAACCCGCCCGGGAGGGAGACGCACAATGCCCGAAGACCAACCGTTCAACAGGCACGCCAACCAAGCCAAGACGTCACCGGCCTACCTGAGCGTCTGGAACATCGAGAGCTTCTACGGCGAAAGCTACATCGTCCAGGACGTGACGTTCAACGTCCATGAAGGCGAAATCCTCGCTCTTTTGGGGCGCAACGGCGCAGGCAAGACATCGACGCTGCGCACGATCGCGCGCATGGACTATCCGGAACTGCGCCACGGCGAGATCTGGCTGGACCACAAGCCGCTTCACTTCGTGGCGAGCCACGAAGCGGCCCAAAGCGGAATCGCGCTTGTCCCCGAAGACCGCCGGATCATTCCCGGACTGAGCGTGGAGCAGAACCTGAAGCTGGCCCAGATCGCACCACCGATCGGCTGGTCGCTTGAGAGAATCTACGAGCTCTTTCCACGGCTGGGCGAACGGCGCAACCAGGACGGCTCCACCCTCTCCGGCGGCGAGCAGCAGATGCTGTCCATCGCCCGCGCGCTGGCCCGGGACATCAAGGTGCTGCTGCTGGACGAGCCCTACGAAGGTCTGGCTCCTGTCATCGTTCAGGAGATCGCCAAGACATTGAGCGTCATCCGCGACCAGGGCATCACGACGATCATCGTGGAGCAGAACGCGGTCGCGGCTCTCAGGCTTGCCGACCGGGCGGTGATTCTGGACACCGGCAAGGTCGTCTATGACGACAGTGCACAGAAGGTCCTGGATGACGAGGCGCTTCGCGCAAGGTACCTGGCGATCTGACCGGAGTCCGGACCGCGGACGCAAGAAAGGAGGAAGAGGACATGCTCAAGCAGCGAGACGGAATGTACTGGCCGGACGCGGATATCTCCGCGACCGCCCACGCCGACAAGGGGACGTACGAGGCGATGTACAAGGCCTCGATCGACGATCCCGAGGCGTTCTGGGCAGAGCATGGAAGGCGGCTGGACTGGATAAGGCCCTTCTCCAAGGTCAAGAACACCTCATTCGCGCCGGGCAGGATCGACATCCGCTGGTTCGAGGACGGGACGCTGAACGTCGCGGCCAACTGCATCGACCGCCATCTTGCGAAGCGCGGCGACCAAACCGCGATCATCTGGGAGCCCGACGACCCGGAGGCGCCCTCCCTCTTCATCACCTATCGCGAGTTGCACGGGCAAGTCTGCCGCTTCTCCAACGTCCTGAAGAGACTCGGAGTCTCGAAGGGCGACCGGGTCGTGCTGTACATGCCGATGATCCCCGAGGCGGCCTATGCCATGCTGGCATGCGCCCGGATCGGGGCGATCCATTCCGTCGTGTTCGGCGGGTTTTCTCCCGATGCGCTGGCGGCACGCGTGAACCAGTGCGAGGCGGGCGTGATCGTGACCGCCGACGAGGCGCCGCGTGGCGGGCGGAATACGCCACTGAAGGCCAATGCGGACAAGGCGTTCGAGAAGATCGAGGTCGATGCCAGGATGCTGGTGGTTCGCCGCACCGGCGGCGACGTCGCCATGCAGGACGGACGCGATCATTGGCTGCACGAACTGGCGGCGGACGTTTCCGGCGACTGCCCGCCGGAGGAGATGAATGCCGAGGATCCCCTGTTCGTGCTTTACACGTCCGGCTCCACCGGCGCCCCGAAGGGTGTCGTGCACTGCACGGGCGGCTACCTGCTCTATGCCTCGATGACCCACCAATACGTCTTCGACTATCACGACGGTGACATCTTCTGGTGCACCGCCGACGTGGGTTGGGTCACCGGCCACAGCTACATCGTCTACGGACCTCTGGCGAACGGCGCGACAACGCTGATGTTCGAGGGGGTCCCGACCCATCCTGACCCGGGGCGCTTCTGGGCGGTCTGCGAGAAGCACAGTGTCAACCAGTTCTATACCGCCCCCACCGCCATCCGTGCGCTGATGGGGAAAGGGCCGGAATTCGTGGAGAGGCACGACCTTTGGTCACTCAAGGTGCTCGGGACTGTCGGGGAGCCCATCAATCCCGAAGCCTGGGACTGGTACCACAAGGTTGTCGGCAAGGAGAACGTCCCGATCGTGGACACCTGGTGGCAAACCGAAACCGGCGGCCACATGCTGACGCCGCTGCCGGGCGCGACCGCGACCAAGCCTGGCTCCGCCACCCTGCCCTTCTTCGGCGTGCAGCCGGTGATCCTTGAGCCGCAATCCGGTGAAGAGATCGACGGAATGGAGGCGGAAGGCGTGCTTTGCATCAAGGACAGCTGGCCGGGCCAAATGCGCACCGTCTGGGGTGACCACGAACGCTTCGAGAAGACGTATTTCTCGGACTACAAGAACCACTACTTCTCCGGTGACGGCTGCCGCAGGGACGCAGACGGCTACTACTGGATCACTGGACGCGTCGACGACGTGATCAACGTCTCGGGCCACCGCATGGGCACTGCCGAGGTCGAAAGCGCCCTTGTCGCCCACGCCAAGGTCGCGGAAGCCGCCGTGGTGGGCTATCCGCACGAGATCAAGGGCCAGGGCATCTATGCCTACGTGACGCTCATGAGCGGGGAGGAGCCGTCCGAGGAACTCCGCAAGGAGCTTGAGACCTGGGTGCGTTCGGAAATCGGCCCGATCGCCAAGCCGGACCTGATACAATGGGCTCCGGGTCTCCCGAAGACGCGCTCGGGCAAGATCATGCGCCGGATTCTCAGGAAGATCGCCAAGAACGACCATGTTGCGCTCGGCGACACCTCGACCCTTGCCGAGCCTGAAGTCGTCGATGACCTGATCGGGAATCGCATGAACCGGGGCTGAGGCGCGGCCCGGCCCGCATTGCCCTCACGGCAATTCGCGCATCCTCGCCGCGCGGGCCTCGGGTTCACCGAGTTCGCCCACCATCCGGGGCTCCAGAAAGAAATGCGCATGTCATGGCGCATTCTCGTTCCCGTGCTGTTTGCCCTTCCCGCTGCGCGAGGCCCGGCCTATAAGCATCGCCGTTCATGGAGCCCCCCTTCGCGGGGGCCCGGGTCGATGCAGGGAGCGGAAGGAAATGCGCAAGGCCAAGGTCATGCGAAAGACGGCGGAGACCCAGATTTCCGTGGCGGTGAGTCTCGACGGTTCGGGCGCGTTTGACAACAAGACCGGCGTCGGGTTCTTCGACCACATGCTCGACCAGCTTGCCCGGCACTCGCTGATCGACATCACGACCCGCGTCTCGGGCGACCTGCACATCGATGATCACCACACGGTCGAGGACACCGGCATCGCCCTTGGCCAGGCGCTTGCGCAGTCTTTCGCGGACAAGCGCGGAATACGCCGCTACGGCAGCTGCCTCCTGCCCATGGACGATGCGCTCGTGCGGAGCGCACTCGACCTATCGGGCCGCCCCTACCTGGTGTGGAACGTCGAGATGCCGGCCCGGAAGATCGGCAGTTTCGACGTCGAGCTCGTTCGGGAGTTCTTCCAGGCGCTCAGCACGCATGGAGGCATCACGCTCCATGTGGACATGCTGCACGGATTGAACAGCCACCACATTGCGGAGGCCGCGTTCAAGGCCGTTGCGCGTGCGCTTCGCGACGCGGTCGAGGCCGATCCACGCAAGCGTGACGACATTCCGTCGACGAAGGGCACCCTTTGAGACGATGCTGACCGTTCTCATAGACTGCGGCGCGGGCAACCTTCATTCGGCGGAAAAGGCGTTTCAGCGCATGGCCGCCGAGGCCGGTGCCGGAGACGTCCTGGTCACCGCCCGGGCCGAGGAGATCGCCCGCGCCGACCGGATCGTGTTGCCGGGAGACGGCGCGTTTCCTGCGTGCATGGGTGCGCTCCGGGAGGGAGACGGCATCTTCGAGGCACTGACCGAGGCAGTCGAGGTCAACGGGCGTCCGTTTCTGGGCATCTGCGTGGGCATGCAGCTCATGGCGCGCAAGGGTCACGAATACGGGGAGGTGAACGGTCTCGGCTGGATCAATGGCGAAGTCAGCAGGATCGAGCCGGAGGACGCGGCCCTGAAAGTGCCGCATATGGGCTGGAACGACCTGGTTGTCGATCGCTCTCATCCCGTGCTTGACGGCATAGCGACCGGCCATCACGCCTATTTCGTCCACTCCTTCCAGATGGAGATGACCGACCCTGCCGAACGGGTTGCCCATTGCGACTATGGGGGCGAGGTAACGGCGATCGTCGCGCGGGACGCGATGGTCGGTACCCAGTTCCATCCGGAGAAGAGCCAGGCCGCAGGTTTGCGGCTGATCGCCAACTGGCTGGCGTGGCGTCCCTGAGGCGGCGCCTGCATCGGTCCGCAGGATCCCCTCTCCGGCCTGTCCCCCTGCAAGCACGAACTGTCCTTCCGGGAACGCGCCCTGCCCGTCTTGGCCGGCAGGCGGAGGCGGCAACGGAAGCGATCGGTCCTGTCCCCAAAGGCGACTCAGTCAGCCCATTGCCAGGGTCGCGCGTAATTCCCCAGTGTCGCCGTGATTGCGGCTTCATCCGCCTCGTCACGCCCGTCCAGCCTGGCGACCAGCCCAAGTCGCTTGTCCTCAACCACGTCCGCAACGCGGGCGGCATGACCATCCGCCTCGAGCGCCTCGTCGTACACACGCCGTATGGCCATTCTTCGCAGATCGGGCTTGAAGATCTTGCCGACGGCGGTCTTTGGAAGTTCGTCAACGATCTCGATGTGCTTCGGCAGCGCGGCCCGCTCGGAGATCCTGTCTTCGGCGAAGCTGATCAACTCGTCCGGCGTGACCGAAGCCTCGGCGACAAGTTCCACATAGGCGCATGGCAGCTCGCCGGAATGGGCATCTGGCTGCCCGATGGCGCCCGCCATGGCGACAGCTTCATGGCCGGCAAGCGTCTCCTCGATGACTGCCGGATCGACGTTGTGACCGCCACGTATGATCAGGTCCTTGGCACGTCCCGTGATCCAGACATAACCGTCGCCATCGACCCGGCCGAGATCGCCGGTGCGCAGGTAGCGTTCGAAGTGGTAGAGATCCGCGTTCTTCTCCGCCTCCGTGTAGGTGCTGCCCGCAACGACCCCAGGGTTCGAGATGCAGATTTCGCCGACCTCGTCGGTGGCGCATTCCTCAGGTCCGTCTGGCGTGTCCCGAAGGACTTTCACATCCGTGTAGGGGAAGGGGATGCCCACGGAACCCACTTTCTTGACCCCGCCGATCGGATTGCACGACACAAGGCAGGTTGCCTCGGTCAGGCCATAGCCTTCGATCACCTCCACGCCGCATGCCGATTCGAATTTCCTGTAGAGTTCGATCGGCAATGGAGCGGAACCCGAGAACGCGGTCTTCACCGACGAAATGTCCGCATTGACCGGCCGCTGCATCAGCGCCGAGAAAGCGGTTGGCACTCCGATGATGAACGTCGCCTGCCACCTCTCCACCAGTTTCCAGAAGTTGTCGAAGACGCCGCCCCCCCGGTAGCCCGCCGGCGTCGGGAACACGACATGCGCTCCCGAGTAGATTGCCGACATCAGGATCGGATCGACCGCAAAGACATGGAACAGCGGCAGCGGGCACATGATGACACTGTCCGCATCGAACAGGATCGAACCGCCCAGCCAGCCGTTGTAGATCATGCCGTCGTAGCGATGTTGCGCGACCTTTGGCATGCCGGTCGTGCCACCGGTGTGAAAATTCGCGGCCACCCGGTCACGCTCCGGTGGCGCAAAGTCCAGCGTCTTGCTCTGGCGGCCAAGCTCGGCGTTGAAGTCCAGGACCTTCGCCCTGTGCCGGGTCGGGTTGCCGGGACGCAACAACGGCACGATCCATGACCTTGGTGGCGTCAGGTAGCGACGGAGATCAACCTCAAGCACCGTCTCTACATCCGGCGCCTTGGCGACGGCAGCGGCCACTTTCTGAGGCACGTCCGTCTTCGGAAACGCCTTCAGCGTGACGACGACGCTTGCACCGGTTTCGCGCAACAGGGCGGCAATCTGGTCGGTTCCGAGGAGCGGATTGATCGGATTCACGATTCCCGCCGTCATGCCCCCGAGAAGCGCAACTGCCGTTTCGGTCGCATTGGGCAGGACATACGCGACGACATCGTCCTCCCCGATGCCGAGCTCGCGAAACATGTTGGCCGCCTGGGTCGTCCGGTCCAGCGTCTCGCGCCAAGTGAGTGTCTCTGCCGGGTCCTTTGGCCCTGACAGCAGCTGATAGGAAATCGCGTGTCCGTCGCCATGGGCAGCAGCCGTGGCCGCCAGTGCGCCATAGACGGATTTCGGGACATCCCGTGCATCCCAGGCCATCTCCGCCTCGATTGCGTTGCGGTCATCGACGCTTGCGAATTCCATGCCCACCTCCCCGTCAACCAGGGGAACCTTCGCCCGAATCCCGGCTTCTGGCAAGATCGGATGCCCCCGACGATCCTGCGCCATCCTCTACTCGGCGACGATGCCGCCCTCCGTGAACTGAAGTCGGGCCAAGCGGGCATAGAGCCCGCCATCCGCGACAAGGCTGTCATGCGTCCCGCTTGCCACGATCTTCCCTTCGTCGAATACAAGGATGCGGCCCGCTCTCTTGACCGTCGCAAGGCGGTGCGCAACGACGAGTGTCGTGCGATCCTCGGCCAGGCGATGCACCGCAGCCCGCACCGCACTTTCGCTTTCGGCGTCGAGCGCGCTCGTAGCCTCGTCGAGCAGCAGGATCGGCGCGTCGCGCAGGATCGCCCTGGCAATCGCGATTCTCTGCCTTTGCCCACCGGACAGCATCACGCCCCGCTCGCCCACCTGCGTTGCATAGCCGTGGGGAAGAGCGCTCAGAAAGTCGTGCGCTGCGGCCGCGCGAGCGGCCTCCCGGATCTCGTCATCTGTTGCATCAAGCCGACCGAAGCGAATGTTGTCATGCGCGGAAGCGGCAAAGATCACGGGTTCCTGCGGCACGAGGGCGATATGGCGGCGAAAGTCCGCCCGCTTGATTGTTCGCAGGTCCCGCCCGTCCATGCGAATCGTGCCAGCATCCGGGTCATAGAAGCGCAGGAGAAGCTGCATCACCGTCGACTTTCCGGCCCCGGACGGACCAACGAGGGCGACGGTCTCTCCCGGCTGAACGGTCAAGGAGACATCATTCAATGCGGCCATGCCCGGCCTTGACGGATAGGAGAAGCGCACGCCTTCGAAGGCGACCTCTCCCCTTGCGGGCGCCTTGATCGGAGGAGCGTCGGCCGGATCGCTCATGCCGTCGTCGGCATTCAGGAGCTCGACCAGCCGCTCGGTCGCGCCGGCGGCCCTCATCAGTTCGCCCCAGATTTCGCTCAAGGCTCCGACGGAACCGGCCACCATCACCGAATAGATGACGAACTGGACAAGTTCGCCCACGGTCATCGCGTCCATGCGGACATCCCGTGCGCCGACCCAGAGGACGCCGACAACGCCCGAAAAGATCAGTGCGATCACGATCACCGTCATCAATGCGCGCGTGGCAATCCGCTCTCGCGCCGACAGATACGACCGCTCGGTCACTTCAGCAAATGCCCTTTGGCTTTCGGTCTCGTGCGTGAACGCCTGCACGGCCTGAACGGACAGGAGGGATTCGGACGCGTTCCCCGAAGAGGCCGCTATCCAGTCCTGGTTTTCGCGACTGAGGGTGCGCAGCCGTCTGCCGAGCACGATGATCGGAACAACGATGGCCGGCACCAGGAGCAGCACGAGACCAGCCAGTTTCGGAGATGTCACGAGGAGCAACGCCAGCCCGCCCGCCAGGATGAGCGCGTTCCTGAGCGCGACCGAAACCGATGAGCCGATGACGGACAGGATCAGGGTCGTGTCCGTCGTGAGGCGGGAAAGGACCTCGCCGGTCATGGTGCGCTCGTAGAAGGCGGGGCTCATTCCGATCATGCGGTCGAAGACCGCGATCCGGATGTCGGCCACCACGCGCTCCCCCAGCCGGGTCACGAGGTAGTAGCGAATCCCGGTCCCGAAGGCGAGCAGGAGTGCGAGGCCAAGGGCGGCCGTGAAATAGCTGTCGAGCAGGTCGGCTGCGGAAGTCTCGAACCCGTCAACGACCCGGCGGACGGCGACCGGAAGAACGAGCGACACGACGGCTGTCAGCACGAGCGCGACCGATGCCGCTGCAACCATGCCGCGATAGCGCCGCACGAACGGCCAGAGGGCCCGGAGGGCCCGGACATTCCGGGACTTGGCCCGGTCCTGCCCAGAAATATCCGTCATTCAGCTGCCTTTTCGACCATCCGACACTCAAGCCTGGAAATCGTCGCAAGACGTCGAAGCACGGCCGGAGCCGGTTGGAGCGGGTAGCGGGAATCGAACCCGCACCAAGAGCTTGGAAGGCTCGTGTGATACCATTTCACCATACCCGCCCGGGTGGCCCGTGCTTATGTCATGGGATTTGGGGCGTCAAGCATCGGGCAGCGCCCCCACGCCTGATGAAGTCGGTCCAGCCCTCACCGGCGGCAAGTGAAGGGCCTCAGGCCATCGCGCCCGGCCAGGATCAGGCGCCAACGGCGCAGAGACCGAATTTGTCCCGAGGGTCGCCCGGCCAGGAATGCGGCACGCTTCGGAGGCTCCAACAAATCCCGCGAGCAATGGAGCACATTCGAGGCCCATTCCGCGCGAGCGAAATCATGGCGGCATTTCGCCGAAAACCGACCCAGATTCAGGGACTGAGAAGTCCATTCGCCTTGCGATTCGCCGCTTCGTGGTTCATCCGGCAACGACCAGTCTTGAAGGGATTCCCGCATGCAACCCCATACTTTGCTCGAGGCGCTCGAACTGGCCTATGCCGACAAGCTGAGAGCCATCTACGATGTGCTTGGAGGCAAGAATCCCACGCGGCCGGCACGCAAGGACCAAATTGTCCCGGCGATCAACCGAATCCTTCTGGACAGGGTCAAGGCCGAGTGGAACAGCCTCACGAAGCATGAAAGACTGGTTGTCCAGGAGGCTGTCCACAATCGACACGGATTGCTTGACGTCGACATGTTCACCGCCAAGCACGGCAAGGCGCCTGGCGGCGGGCTCACCGTTTCGAGGTACAAGAGCAAAGGCACGGCGACCAAGCTCAACCTGTTCCTGCACCGGGGCGAAAGACATGACCCGCAGATCTATGTTCCCCGTGATCTCCAGCTTGCGATGCAAGGCTTCGTTCCGGCGCCCGATCAGGCGGCCGTGCCCTTTCTGGCGGAGCTTCCCCCGACCGTGGAACTGGTGTCATACCAATATGTCTACAAGTCCGGGAAATACGCAAGGGAGGCAACAAGCACCTCTGTTCCGATCGAATGGCGCAACATGGAGACCACGGCAAAGGGCGGCTTGCTAGCGGTGCTGAGCTTGATCGACGAAGGGAAGGTTTCGGCCAGCGCATCGACGAAGCGGCCTTCGGCGGCATCCATGAAGCGGATTTCGGAGGCGCTTGATGGCGGCGACTTCTATGCGTCGACCGAATGTGAAGCCGATGTTGGACCGATCCAGGCTTTCGCCTGGCCATTGCTGCTTCAGGCCGGGCGGTTCGCAAGGCAGGACGGATCCCGGCTTGCGCTGACGGCGGCCGGGCGCAAGGCATTGTCCACGCCTCCGCACGAAACGATCAAGCAAGTCTGGAATCGTTGGCTCGACTCCAGGATCATTGACGAGTTCTCCAGGATCGAGGCCATAAAGGGGCAGACTCGCGGCAAGGGAAAGTCGGCCATGAGAGCGGTGGAGCCGCGTCGCGACGCGGTCGACCAGGCGCTCGCTCAATGCCCGCCCGGAGGCGTCGTGTCGGTCGACGGCTTCGCCAGTTTCATGGTTGCCTCGGACCTGGTATTCGAGGTGACGAGATCTCCCTGGACGCTCTACGTTGGCGATGCCCATTACGGGGGCCTGTACAGTGAGAGCGCCGAAGGCTGGGGCCTGCTCCAGGACAGGTACCTTCTGTCATTTCTGTTCGAGTATGCCGCGACGCTGGGATTGATCGACGTTGCCTTCGTCCCGCCGGCAGGGGCACGGAAGAAGCCTTGGGAACCGACGGGATACTTCGAAGGCGCCTTCCTGAGTCGATATGACGGCTTGAAGTTCTTCCGGCTGACCGCACTTGGAGCCTATTGCCTCGAATTGACGGACCGCTATGAACCCGAGACGCCCGAGACATCGACGCCCTTGTCGGTCTTCCCGGATCTCCGAATCGTTGTGCAGGGCGGTCCCATGGACCAGGAAGAACGGGCTCTCCTGCGCAGCTGTGCAGACGAAGAGGAGCCGGATACCGTATGGCGCCTCAGCACGGAAAGGATGCTGAGGGCGGTCGAGACAGGCCTTGACACAGGGGCCGTCAGGGAATTCCTGTCCGCCCGGGACGAGCAGCCGCTGCCGGAACTCGTCGAGGGCTTCCTGTCAAGGATCGACGCGCGCGCACGGGCGATTCGGCCGGCCGGAACCGGGGTACTGTTTGAATGCGACCGCACGGAAACGGTCGAATCGCTGCTCTCGGACGGAAAGATCGCAAGATTCAGTTCGCGTGTCGGAAAAAAGGGGATCGTAGTCAAGGCATCGTCGGAACAATCGTTCCGAAAGGCCGCTAGACAGATGGGCTTCGGATTCGACAGCTGATAGCTGCCGGTTCGTCAGTTTCCCTGCTTGGAGTGTCTTCGCGCACTTGCTCTGCACGAGGTTCAGGGTTCATTCCTGGATCCGAATGTAAGCGGTCAAAGCGCGGCGTTTGCCATTTGCCTTGATCCGTTCCACCCTCGCGCGAGAGGGTCTTCCGATCCATTCACGTTGACCGGAGGATTTTCCATGACCCCCGTTCCCGGGAAACGAGCTGGAGATGCTCCAGGACGCGACTTCGTTTCACGGTTCGAGCAGGGAGATCCGGGGCCTACGCCAAATGTCTCTTGGTCGGGCACGGTCGCACTACCAATCCATATCCGATGAGTTTCGATACCTGGTAGATCGGCTGGACGACGCTTTGCAATCCCTTCAATCTGCGGTCTATGCCCGCACGGACGATTTGGCCCACTCCGCGATGGTCCAATAGACATCGCTGAAACCAAGCCGATCCGGGAAGGGTGCGGAAATTCCAGTTGCCGAACTCGACCGCCCTTGCGAAAGTCCGGGAAACGGCCTCGATCTACAGCGGCCGCCGCCCTTTGCTCCGCTATGCCAATTGAATGCTCACAGGAGCCCGCGCGTTGCAGCAAATTCCCGATATGGTTCGAATGCCTCGTTTACGGATTCTTGCGTGAGGCCGTAATCCTCCAGCTTGTACTCGTGCCGCGGTTCCTGCCGGCGTTGCTCCTCCTGAATCGTAAGCCACTGCTGCATTTCGTCGCTGGCTACCAACTCCAGGCACCAGCCGAACCGTGCGTAGACATCCCGGACGACCGCCATCGGGTCTTCGACCAGATCGGCATAGCGGACGTCGACCCAGCGGACATCGAGCGCCGGCCGGGACGCCCGTAACCGTATCGCGTTGTTCAGCATGCCGCTCATCAGAGGCAACTGCTCGGCACCGGTCTCGTGCGGGCATCGCGGCTCCGTGGTGAACGAACGTATGCGCTCCACGAGGCTGTTCCAGGATGCCATGAATTGCGTGGGCTCCCGATGGGTCTGGATGAAAACGGCATCGGGATAGGTCTCAAGTAGCACCTGGAGTTCCATGAGGTGGAAAGGCATCTTGAGCAGCCAGCGTCGGGTCCCACGCGGATCGAGCAGTCGGCGATGCCAGGTGAAATGCTGCATGATGCGGCGGTGGTGAGCGTAGGCGTTTCGTGAACCAACCTCGGCTAGCCAACGACTGTACGTCGGCACGTGATGCGCGACGGCGATGACCCAGGTCGCGAACGCCATCCTGAGGAGCATGAAGTCCTCCTCCGGCTCATCGATTTCGACGCGGTGAATCCCGGCGAGCGTGTCCACGACGTTGGTCGCGGCCATCAATTCTTCCGCGTAGGCCCGGCGAGGGTCCTCGGGCGTGCCTGCGAAGACCGCGTAGTCGCCTGCGGGCAGAACCGGCTCGGTCACTTCGTAACGACGCAATGCCCAGAACTGCGGATCGCGCGCCAGAAGGCGGTGCAGAAACGTCGTGCCGGTTCGATTGATGCCCACGATGAATATTGGCCGCTCAATTTCCTGCCCTTCGATCCCGGGGGTCCTCTGCCGCTCGCGGGCGAGCGCCGCATTGTTGCGCAGAGCACGGGTCAAACCGTAGATGACGTGGCTGAGCCGGGACTCCCGCAACGATGCCTCCGGTGACCTGAGTGCATCAACCAACCGCTCCAGCGCGGTCAACATCCACGTGGGGTAAGTCCGATCAAAGGGAACTCCCATGCGCTCGGCGTACGTCTCGGCCCGACCCACAAGGCCGTCGAAATCGAGGCGGCCCTGCGGAATCGGGTATGGCCAGCCTTCCCGATTGCGTCTGATCCAGTCGTAGGAGCGCGCATGGCGGATGAGCAGCGCAGGCCACCTGACCGGGCGCGGGCAATCCTCCCGGATTGCGCGGTCGCTGATAGGAAGCGTGCGGCCGAACTTCTCCTCGCTGAACCAGTAGGACGCAAAGTGATCGACCAACGCCCATTGCCCGCGTAGCGGGGAACTGTCGCCAAGAGCCTGGCAGGAGCGCTTGAAGGATTGGTAGGGGACCGTTTTCCAGTAGAGCCCGAATTCAGTCACTTCGACTTCGTCGTAGGGCGGTTTCGGATCGCAGCAGTGGTAGACGGTGAAACGCCGGTCAGGATTCAGGGAGATCGCGGCGCAAATCTCGCTGACGGTGTCCGCTGGCTCGGCGTTCCGTTGGAAGGAGAAACCCTTCGGCGCCATCTCCACCTGTGCCGCAGCTGCCATCAGGCGAGCCGGAAAGTTGTTCGCTTGCGTATATCCCGAACTGGAAAGCGTCATGTGCGGAAGGCGGAAGATCGCGGTCGGCACGCCGGCAGCCTTCGCGACCAGCACGCCTTGCTCGGCAACCAGCTTGCTCCATGGATAACCGATGGCGCCAAGCGGAAACGTCTTCTTCATGTTGGCGAGATCCGGCGGCATCTCATCGTCGATGCGGCTTTGACTGTATTCCCTTGAAAAGTCGCAAAAATACTCGGGGAATATGGCCATGGTCGAAAAGAAAAACAGATGTTTGAATCGGGTCCGAAAGCAAATGTCGAGCACGGGGCGCAGGCCGAGCACGTTCGCTTCGCGAATTTCGGCATAGGAAAGGACGAGGCGGGTGTTGGCGGCCAAATGATAGACCGCGTCGATCCGCTGGCAGAGCTCACCGAACGCGGCCTCGCTCAGACCGAAGCGCTCAAGGGTGAAGTCACCCGGAACCACGCGCAGTCGCTCTTCGGCAATTCCGTCCCGGATTTCCGCTTGTTCCAGGGCGTCCCGCAATCGCGCGAATCCGAGCTCGGCGCTCTCCGCCCGGATCAGGCAGTGCACGATCAGCTGGTCGTTCCGGCGCAGCAACTCGCGCAGCAGGAAACGCCCGACGAAACCGGTCGCCCCGGTCAACAAGACCTCTCGAATGCCGGTTGGCGCCACGGCCTCGGCTGGTGTTTCGCGCGCAAGCGCTGCATGAACGAAGCGTCGCAGCTCGTCCACGTCCCTCTGGCATTGCGGCGGCAATCGGCCGATGAGCGGCGGCACTGACCGGTCAGCGGATCGGGTTTCTTCCATGCGGTCCTGCCCTGTTGTTCGCGGCGATGATGCGGACCCCTGCCTTTTTTCGTGGATCCACGTTACTGGCCGCACAATTCTGTTGCGGCGCGTTCTCCGATACCGGCCACCGGCGGGAAATGGTCCCCGGGCGGGCTGGCGAACACCGATGGCCTGCGGCGAACGCGGCGCTGAACGGCGAGGGGTGCATCGTCTTCCAAGTCGCTTTCATCCTCGCTCCCAGACTCTTCGTCCGTTGTCCCGCCGAAGACAATGGCGTGCGCCAGCGATTGGCAAGAGGCCGTGGTCATCAGTTCCAGTGCGCTCGCCTGGAAGTTGAATTCGCTTTGAATGAACGCCCCCAACTCGGCGACCGAGATCGAATTCAAGCCGAAACTTGAGAGCGGCTCTTCCATGCCGCCCGCATCGTGTCCGCAAAGCTCAGCGACCTTTGCGGCGATCTGCGCCATGACTCCATCGACCGTCAGCTGCTCGTCGGAGCCGACCTCAAAGGCATCCTGATTGCTTATGAGGCGGCCGGTGCGCATGTAGTCGCCGGAATCGACGTTCCAGAGCAGGCGCTTGAAAAGTGCGGTGATCAGGTGGTCGCAGTCGCCCATCGTTCGGAGTGCGTAGTCGAGGTTGGCAATGGCGAAGTGGCTGCTCACGGGCGGCATGCCGGCGGCCTTCATCAGGCGCATGACGCCGAGATTGCGCGCCGCCATGCCGGCATCGGAGACTGCAGCCAGACAATACGTGAGCGCCGGCAACCCCTTGCGGCGGCGGCAGCTGGCGAGTCCATCCAGGTACGCGTTGGCGGCGCTGTAGTTTATCTGACCCGGATTGCCGATGATCGACGACGTGGACGACACCATGACGAAGTGGTCGAGCGCGAGACCGGCGGTGGCGCGGTGGAGATTGAGCGCGCCCTGCGCCTTGGGTGCGAACACCCGGGCGACGGACTCCGCAGAGAGATCCTCCAGCAGGCGGTCGTCCAAAGTGCCGGCGAGATGAAACACGCCCCTTAGCGGCCGTTTCAGGTTTGCAACGCAGCGACGTACATCCGCCTCGCGAGCGACATCGCCCGGAACGATGTCGATGTCGACCCCCTCCCCAATGTCGGCAAGGGTCGTGGACTGGCGCAGCCAGGGCACGCCGCGGCGGCGTTCGGGGTCGCGGTCCATGAGGGTAAGGTGGCGGGCGCCAGCCGTCACGAGGTAGGGCAGGAGCCGCTGACCGAATCCGCCAAGGCCGCCGGTCACCAGATACGTTCCCTCGGAGTCCAGCAGCGCGCGGCGGTCGTCGATCGGGAAGTCCGGAACGGCGGACGCCGACGGCGCCTTCAGGACCAGTTTCCCCTGGTGTTGTCCGGAAGTCATTAGCCGGAGCGCCTTCGCGTAGTCGCCGTAGGAGAAGACGGTGACCGGCAACGGCGGCACCACGCCGCGATCGAGGAGATCAAGACAGGTCTCGGAGAGTTCGCGCGAGAGGAGTGGATCGTCAACCATCAGGCGGTCAAGGTCGAGTGCCGCGAAACGCAGGTTCTTGCGGAACACGCGGAGACCGAGGGCGCTGTCGGCGTAAATGTCGACCTTGCCGATCTCGCAGTGCCAACCGCCGGCCCGCAAGGATGCGAGGCACAGCGGAACGTGACGGCCGGCAAGCGAGTTCAGCACGACATCGACGCCATCGCCGCCGGTGGCATTCATCAGCCCCTCGTACCACTCCTCGCTGTGTGAATCGAACGCTGCCCGCACCCCCAACTCGCGCAGCCGATCACGTTTGCTCTCGCTGCCTGCTGTGGCGTAGATCTCCGCTCCCGCGTTTCTGGCAAGCGCGATGGCCGCCTGACCGATGCCACCCATGGCGGAGTGAATGAGGACACGCTGCCCTCTGCGCAGACGGGACAGGTGGATCAGGGCGTAGTAGGCAGTGACGTAGACCGAAAGCGACGATGCGGCCTCCTCCATGCTGAGACCGCCGGGCTTGGGGAATGCCCGGTGCTGATCGACCACAGCGCGATTGGCAATGCATCCAACGTCGGCGAAGATCACCTCATCGCCGGGTTCGAGCCCGGTCACCGCGATGCCGGTACTGCGCACTACGCCGCTCCCCTCCATGCCCAACTCGTGGCCGAACGCGGACCGCTCATAGGCCAAAGCCGGCAGCAGCCCCAGGGTCACCATGACATCGCGGAAGTTGAGCGCCGCTGCGGCGACGTCAATCTCCACGTGGTGCGGTCCCAGGGGAGGCGGATCGTACGTCTTCATTCGCAAGCCGCTGATCTGCCCGGCGTTGTCCAGGAACAGCCGATAGGGCGGGTTCTCGCCGCCGGGGACACACGGGTATTCATCGCGACTGCTCACGACGCGCGGAACCCACAGCCGCCCCTCCCGCACGGCCAGCTCGCGTTCGCGCAGGTCGTGGCGCGCAAGCCATGCCAAGGCGTCGAGGTCGTCTTCGCCACCCAGGTCCACCAGGCGGAATTCGAGCTTTGCCTCTTCGGCGATCTCCATAGCCATGCTGCGTACCGCCCCCCAAAGCGGGCTCCCGCGTGCATCCTCTGCGCCGCAGGCCGCGCCGCGGGTCGCGACGGTGACGCGGCACGGGCACTTGGCATGTTCGATCCTGTAAGGAACGAGCGCCTGAATGAGGGAGACGAATTGCAACGTTGCCCTCTCGCCTGTCGGATCCTCCGGATCACTGCCGCAGAAATAGTCGATCGCTTTCACATCGGCAGCTTCAGGACACGCCTCGGGCGCGAAGGGGCCGCCCGAAGCCAATGACCCGGAGCGGATTGCATGGACCTCCGGGTCGTTGAGCAGGGACGTCCACGCCCCCGCCAAGCTGGCGGGATCGCCGATCGCCCAGCGCGGCTTCGGCAGCTTTGCCTCCTCCGGCTCGGTGCTGTACTGCAAGGGCGCCTGCAGCAGCGTTGCCTGCCGGCCGACCCGAAGCGCGGTCCAGCCCGCGCAGGGCTCCACGATTGCGCCGTCTTCGTGGGAAACGAGTGCCAAGCCTCCTGCGACCGCTGCCTTCCGCCAGAACTGCCAATCCTCCTCCGTGAACGCATCCTGATCCCAGTGGAGAAACAGGACTTCCGCTGCGTTCAGGCGCAGAAGGCCCGTTTCAAGCGCAGCCTCCTGCCGCTCGGAGGGATCGAGACAGTCGAAGCGCAGCGCGGCGTCATGTCCGTGGAATGCGTCATAGTTCACGCGCGCTTCCTGCTCATCGTCGGCGACGAGCCAGAACTCGCTTTGCGAATCCTTGCGCGAGAGATGCTCGACGCACTCTTGAAGCACCGTCTGTTCCGGCGCCCTGGAGCCCGCGAATTCCAGCACATGACAGGCACGGGCATTGCCGTCAGCCGCGTCCGCCCTCTCGAGGGCGGCAATCAGGTCGGATGGCACGATCTCGCCCTCGGGCAGTCGGTCCGCGATCGCGGTGCCGTCGGAGAGGTGCTTGGGTTGCCAGACGATGCGATGTTTGCTGTGCGGCTGGTCGACCCGTCGAGGATAGGAGATGAAGGAAACGTACTTTCCGACATGGAGGGTAAGCGCGCCGGTTGATTCGTCGTAGAAGTTCAGCCTGCCGGAAACCCACTCGCCGTTCGGAACGTCGTATTGGCCCTTGTCGTCAACTTCGTACCGCTTGCCACCCGGATAGGTCAGCTGGCAAACGAGGCGCGGCACCGATGGTGCGCCCAGGAACGTCACGTTCTCTGCGCGCAGGGGAATGGCAAATCGATCAGCGCCGAGCATCAGGTCGTAGAGAAACGACTGCAGGCCGCCGTCAAGGAGGGGCGGGAAGGATACGTATCCTTCCACTCTTCCGGCCTCCCACAGCGCTTCGTCGACCCCGACATCGAGCAGCAGGCGGCCGGTCTCCCGCTGGCGCCTGAGCCTCCGGATGTTCCGGAAGTGGGGACCGTACTGGTAAGTGTCTCCGAGAACCACTTCAAAGCGCTCGTAGATCTCGTCGTCGGCAGCGTAGCGAAGTGCTTCGTAGCTGGAGGAATCGATGTCAGCGAGCGTCTCAGGCACATCCAGTTCTGGCCGGGCGTCAATGACGCGCACGCTTCCGCGGCAATGCAGCTCGCTCCGCGGGTCAACCTCGTAAGGCAGCGTTGAAATCCGGAACGTGTATTCACCGGAAGCGTTGGGGACCGGATGCAGGGACGTTTGCAGCCTTACGGGTGCCTTCTTCGGGATGGGGCACGGTTGCAGGAACTCAAGCACGTCGAAATGAACCGGTACGCCACCGAGAGCTTCCAGTATCAACTCGATATAGCCGGCGGCTGGCATGATCGACGCATGATGTACGCGATGCTCCGCCAGCCACGGGAAGGCACTTTCGGACAGTCGCGCCTCGAAAAGGAGATGGTCGCTGGGAATCCGGTGACCGACCAACGGGCCGTGCGCGTAGTCGCCCTGTTGCAGGAAGAACTCGTCGTCAAGCCTGTTGTCGACGGTCTTTTCCTCGTTCCTCGGATGCCCGGGCAACAACTGGGCAATGGGCTCGGGCCGCGGATACTGGGCGGCGAAATCCAGGGACACGCCGGCCCTGAAGAGGGCGCCCAAGGCTACGAGAATGCCGGTGCACGCGTCCTGGTCTCGCATGAGCGTCGGGATCGAGACTGGCGACGGCGACATGTCCTCCACGCATTGCGCAACGAGGGGTTGCAAGGCTGAGTGCGGTGCCAGTTCCAGCACCACATCGGGCCGGTGATCGCGCTTGACCGTCTCCATCGCTTCCGCGAAACGGACACGCTGGCGGATGTTCGACCACCAGTAGGCTCCGTCCAGTCGTGCCGTTTGAGCACCCGTCACCGACGAGACAAAGGGGACATCGATGTCGAAAGGGACGTCGTCAAGGAAGGCGAACGCCTCCGACGCATCTTCCTCTATCACGTCCATGGACCGGGAATGAAACGCGATGTTTCCCGGAATCAGCCCGTTTTGAAGATTGCGCCGGTCCAGTTCCTCCATAATGGGTCTCAGGTTGTCAGCTCGACCGCAAATGACCGTGTTAGCCGGCGCGTTCTCGCAAGCAATCTCCACCTGCGCGGTCCGCTCAACGTCAAGTCGGAAGGGAACGTCCAGAGCATCCAGCAATTCCTCAACACCCGGTCGGTCGAGACCGATCGCCAGCATGCGGCCGGATCCAGCCACCCGCTGCTGAAGGGTGGCGCGATGGAAGACCAGGCGGGTCGAATCGGCGAGAGAGAGGGCGCCCGATGCATAGGCGGCAGCCACTTCGCCCGAGCTATGGCCCAACACGCAGTCTGGATAGACGCCCCAGGTCCTCAACATCTCTGCCAGAGCGCACTGAATGGCGAAAATGACGGGCTGGGCCAGTTCGCATTCGTCGAGCGCCGCCTGCGGAGTCTCGAAACAGGCCTCGCGCATCGAAGTCTCGGAATGGGTGCGCCACTCCTCGTCGATGGCGTCTATCGTGCGGCGGAACACAGGATGCGCCTTGTAGAGATCACGCCCGCAGCCGGCCCATTGCGTTCCCTGTCCGGCGAACACCATCAACAAGCGCCGGTCACCCTCTCCCACGGTCCCGATGGGAGCGCGTTCCGCTGCAAACGCCTCCAATGCAACCGCGAGTTCCGCGCAACTGCGCGCGGCGAAGGCAGTGCGCGCGGCGAAGTGGGTGCGGCGACGGCTGAGATTGCCGGCGACTGTGTAGAGGTCCAGCGGTTGCGCGTCGAGCATCCCCCGCAGGCGATCGGCGCTCTCTGCGAGCGCATCGGGCGTGCGCGCCGAGAGTGGAACCACGAAGCCGGCGTCGGGCGCCAGCGGCACCGACCAGATCCTGGGCCGTGGCGGACGGTACTCGCGCACCACGCAATGGCCGTTGGCTCCACCGAAGCCGAACGAGTTGATCCCCATGACGACCGGATGCTCGGGGAAGGGCTCGCAATTCGTCTGCACCTGCATGGGACAACGGTCGAAGTCAATCTCTGGATTGGGCAACTGAAAGCTCTTCGAAACCGGCGCGAAGGTGCGTCGCCGCATCATCAGAACGACCTTGAGCAGGGCGCAGTGAAAGGCGGCGGCTTCCATATGCCCGACGTTGCTCTTGACGCTGGAAACCCGAAGCGGTGCCTTGCGCCCGGAATCGCGGAATGCTTCGGCGATGGCGTTGCCCTCTATGGGGTCTCCGACCGCTGTCCCGGTCGCGTGCGCCTCTACGTAGTCGAACTCGCCTGGCGTACGGCCGGCACGGGCCGTGGCCTCGCGGATCAGCTGGATCTGCGAATGACGCGTTGGTGCACTGATGTACCGTCCGGGGGCGAGACCTGCCGTACCGTCAGCCGCCCCGGCGGCGTTCACTGCCGTCGCCTCGATCACGGCGTAGATCGGGTCTCCGTCCCGTTCGGCCGCCGGCACCGGTTTCAAGGCGAAGACAAACGATCCTTCGGAACGCATGTAGCCATTGGCCTCTGCATCAAACGAGTGGCAGGCGCCGTCCGGGCTGATGACACCCATGAGATTGAATCCGCTGCTCATCCTGGCGCTGCCCAGATATGTGACGGCACCAACGAGCGCCTGTTCGCAATCTCCACATGCGAGCGCGTTCATTGCCGCGTGCATGGCGGTCAGGCCGGCGGAACAGGCCGTGCAATACGTCGCGGACGACCCCATGAGATTGAAGTGGTAGGAAATTCGATTGGCCAGCATGGCGAGGCTTATGCCTGAAACGGAATTCTCGGTGACGCCATGCTGCGGCCGCCAGTTGGACACGGCCGGCACCTGCGAACCGATGAAGACCCCCGTGGGGCTGTTGCGCAGCGAGTTAAGGTCCCAGCCGACGTGTTCGATGGCCTCCCACGCACAGTTGAGCAGCATCCGTACCTGAGGTTCGGTCTGCCTCAGTTCATTGTGGGACATGCCGAAGAACGCACGGTCGAAAAGCAACTCGTCATCGTCGCGAATCAATCCTTCATATGGGCTTGCAAGGCGTCCCGGACCTGAAAACTTGCCGATGGGAAGATAGCCTCTCCCGTAACGATCTCCAATCGGCTCCTGGACAATTCCCCGACCGCCAAGGAGGGTCCAGAAGTCGGAGTCAGATTGAATCCCTCCGGGCATGCGATGGCTGTACCCGACAATGGCGACGCCGCTGTCCGTGCCTGGTGATGTTGTCATGTCATTTCCGGTGTCTGAACATGGCGGCTACCAAATCATGACAGTTGCGGCAATTGTGACAATCGGCAGCAAGCAAGACTTTGCAGGCTCCATTCGTAGAGGGTTTCGCTCGGCGTGTGAACCGCATTCCGCACCGCCGCGATCGGCGGCACGCGCCATTCCGGCACCATTCGGAGCGCCTCGTCGAGCCGGGCCACGGATCCGTTCAGGAATGCGTCCTCCGCGCCGCGAGGTGATGCGAGTGCGGCGCACTCGTCCGGGCTCCCTGAACGCTTTGGAAAGGCCGTGGTTTCGGGCAGGAAGACCTTTGCGGGCTCCGACAGGCAGGCCATCATCGGCGTGTCCGTCAGGCCGGGGGCGATGCAGTTCACGCGGTTGCCCACGCTGGCAAGCTCTTGTGCAAGCGGGATCGCCATCGACACGACGCCGCCCTTCGAAGCCGCCTAGTCGGGCTGCCCGGTCTGCCATTCGATGGCGACGGCTGATGCAATGATCAGGACACCACCGCGCTCGCTGCCGTCCATGGGCGCCGGAGCCGCCATGTCGGCGGCGGCTGGCCGGCAAGAGTTGATCGTGCCGATGAGAATGGCGGACCGCACGGGTGGCCCATTCGAGCGTGCGTGCCTTTCCTTCCCGTCCTGCCAGCCGGGCGCCAGGAACGTTGCCGGCGCGGGCCGCCAGGATGCGGGCCGGTTCGAGTTTCTCGCGCACTGCGGTGAAGGCGGCTTCATGACTCGCAAGGTCCGCCACATCGCACGCCGCAGCGACACCGCCGATCTCGGCCGCGACCCTTCGCGCCAACTCCCCGTCGATGTCCAAGACACTGGCCCTCGCACCCCGAACGGCGAGCGCCCGCGCCGTCGCCTCGCCCGGTCCAGACGCAGCCCCGGCAACAATCGCCGCTTGTCTGTGGACATTCATGGCGAACTCGCCCGCTGACACGGCGCTGGCATAGCAAGCCGCTTCCCTTGGATGAAGTCAGGAGTGCTTCGCACGCCCCGCTCGACGGGGCTGTCTACCGCGTCCCGGCTGCGGACCAAGGCCGCGCCAGTCTCGTGCTTCGGCCGCGCCGGGGAAAGCTGCCAAGGGCATGCCATGCGAAACGCGTGTCCGTTTCTACCTGTGCCAGGATGCGCATGCACAGCTTTCGCGACGCTCGGGTGCGAATGGTGGGGCAGTCCTGCCCGTTCGTCATGCAGGACGTCAATGACCACATCCTGCAGCGCACAAGCGAAGATTGACTTGCGGCGTTCGTCAACATCTTTTGACATTCGGCCCGTTTCAACGTTGCAGCGGCATTCGATAATCGAGGACGCGGCCCCTTCCGGCAGCGAAATGCTTCAACTGCCACGGCGATCTTCGACGAACATCACAATTGCCGGGAGGAAAAAAAGAGTGAACGCGCTTGCCGCGATGAGGCCCCCCAGCATGCTCACAGCAAACGGTACCAGGAAGATAAGCTCATCGTTTCTTTCGTAGAGCAGCGGCGAAAGTCCCAGCACCGTGGTCACCGTAGTCAGGAACACCGCACGGAATCGATCACGCGTAGCGCCAGAAGCCGCGGCGACCGCCGGAATGGACCTGTTCTCCTTACGAATTGTGTTGTAGCGGTCAAGCAGCAGTAACGCATCGTTCACAATTACCCCCGCCACGCCAATTATGCCGAAAATGGAAATTATGGTAAGGTTCCAGCCCAGCACCCAATGTCCAAAGACTGCACCAGCGAAAGCCATGGGAATGCCGCTTGCAGCGACGAGTGGTTTCCAATAGCTGCGAAGAAAAGCGGCCATCAGCCCATACATGGCGATGAGCGCAATGGGAACCAGAACACCAAGAGTGTTGAGCATGATCCTTTCATCCCGCGCGCCAGCATCCCTGGAAATCGTTAGGCCGGGATATCTCGAAACCAGTTCGGGAAGAAATTCGTTTGCCAGTATTCTCCGAATCCGAATCGGGGTCGATTCACTCAAGTCGACTTGTGCATTGACCAAGGCCGCCTGCCTCCCGTCGATACGGATTAAGTTCTCAAGTTGAATCTCTTCCGAAATCCGAGCAATGGTGGAAAGAGGAATCTCCTTTCCGTCAAGCAAAATGATTCGTTCGATTGCAAGTTCCTTTAGGCTCTCACGCCGTCCGGCGGGATATCGGACCATAACCCTGACTTCATCGTGACCGCGCTGAATCCTTTGGACCTCCAGCCCGTGAAAATTCGACCTCAGCTGCTGCCCAACCATTGCAGGGGTCAGTCCGGACGCCTCGCCAACGGGAGTCAGTTCAATCGTGAAATGTCGCTTTCCAGGCGACAGGCTGTCCGAAATGGAATGGACTGCCGGGAGGGCTTTCAGGAAAGATCGCAGTTCTTTCGCGGCGTTGCTGAGAACGTCCGCATCCTCGTGGACCAGAGCGTAAGCGACCGAAGGCTTGAACCGGACGCGCGTGTTCTGGAAGTGAACGCTTTCCAAGTGATATATGTCGGCAGCGTTCTTTCGCCACTGCCTTTCGATTTCCTCGTGAGACGCCTTCCGGAATGGTCGCTCGTGAAGTTGCAGCCTTACCGTTGCCAGATGGCTCTTGATTGTGTCATCCCGATGGATATCGGTTCCGGCGACGCCGCCCAAGTTGCCCACGACAAGGCTTATCGACTTGATCGTCGTTCCTTCGAACTGCTCGTTGATCGCATTCGCTGCCTTCGCGAAACGCCGGGCGGCAGCGGTTGTGGTCTCGAACGGCGTTCCGACCGGAAGCTCCAGTTCTGCCTTGATGGCATCGGCGCGATTAGCCGCGCTGTCGAAAACGACGACTTGAACAAGTCCAGAACGCACCAATAGGACTGACGCCAGCAAAATCGCGAAGCCGATCAGGAATGTATGGAATACGTGACGAATGGACCATGACACAGCCGGAACAACGATTGCATCCCTAAGTGCGTCCAGCTTCGTAACTGTCCATTCCTGGATGTCGCGCAGGGGAGCTAGGCTCCATTTCCCTTCATGTGACAAATGCGACGGCAGGATACAGAATGCTTCGACCAAGGAAATCAATAGGACAAAAAAGACCACATAAGGAAGCACCTGCAAAATTTGGTAGTTCCCGGAAGTTACGTAAAGGAACGGCAAGAACGCCAATAGTGTCGTCAAAAGACCCACTATTATCGGTCCCAGAACGGCACGTGCCCCTGAAATTGCGGCTTCAATGCCGTTCTTGCCTCTTTCCCGCTCCTTGGCAATGCTCTCGCCGACGACGACAGCGTCATCTACAACGATTCCAACCAGCAGAAAGAACGCAAACAAAGTCACCATGTTCAATGTCAGATTCGCAGCGCCAAAGAACATGAGCGAGCCGACGAAGGTAATGGGAATTCCCGCCGCAATCCAGATCGCGACACGAAGATCGAAAACGAGCACAAGGCATGCAAACACCAGGAGCACTCCGATCACGGCATTTCCGATGATTTCCGAGAATCGGTCGAAGATCGGCGTGACTCTATCGCTCCAAATGGCAACCTCGACTCCCGGAACCGGTTCATGGCTCGCCAACCAGCTTTCTATGCTTTCCCGGATTCCGATGAACGACTGGTTCTCGAATGCCTCCACACTCACAAACACTGTCGGCTTCCCGTCGACCTCAGACAGTATCCGGTCGTCCGCGAATCCGTCTCGGATCTTCGCGACATCCCCTAGCTTCACAATAGATCCGTCAGGTTGGACAACCAACGGCACGTCCCTGAATTCCTCTCCGTGCTTGCGCTTTCCGATGACGTTAAGAACAATGCCGCCAGCATCCGTTCGCAATTCGCCGAATGTCTGATTGAGTGACGTTCGGCGGACCTTTGTGGCAATTTCGGAGATTGAAAGGTTTAGGCGACGCAATTCCTCTTCGTTCATTTCAATCGCGATTTCCCTGTCCCGAGTGCCCCCGAGACGGGCCGATGACACCGATGGCAAGGAGATCAACTCGTCGCGAACTCTTTCCGCGGCCGAACGCAATCCGTCTTCCGACATGGTCGAAGATGTGACCGATAGCGTCAGTATCTCAGCGGACACTCTCGCGAGTTTCACTGTCGGTGGGTCAGCTGACACCGGAGGAAAATGCTCGATGCCACCAATTGCGTTCTTCACATCAGAGAGAACCGCGTCCGCGTCCGCTGCCACGTCAAGCTCGGCCTCTATTCTGCCTAGCCCTTCGGACGCAATGCTGATCACCCGCGCCACACCCGCAAGCCCGATGATGCTCTCCTCAATGCGGCGATTGATGTCTTCTTCAACCTCCTTAGGAGAAGAGCCGGGTGCCGTCACCGACACGGTAATTGCCCTCAGGTCCAATTCCGGCAGAAGCCTAACGTTCAGGTTTAGTCCTCCGATGATACCGCCGAGAACCAGGAACAACATCAGGAGCTTTGCAGCCACGGGATTTCCCGCAAAGTATGCAATCAATCCGTTGTTCATGATCGCCCCTTCTTGCATTGGCTGCGTCCGCGAATCGGGGATTCGCTCGGTCTAATTCGGTGAAGCTGCCGATACGGTCCCGACTTGCAGATCTTGCGCTGCACCCGGCAGCGGCCCCACAACCACTCCTTCACCTGCATCAAACGCCTCTACAACCCAGCCATCTCCGGACAGGGATACAATCGTCGGCGTCTCGATAGCCAAGACGCCGTTTCTGACCACCCAAACCTTGTTGTGCTCCCGCGCGGCAGCCTCGGGCAGTATGTAGACGTTGTCTCGCCTTGGCCCGACAATCTTGACGTGTGCAAAGGTGCCGGGCGCGGGAAGGGAGTCCACGTCCGGACCGTCAGAGAACTTCAGGAATGCTGCGGCGAGGCGAGTGCCAGGGGAAATGACAGACGATGTGCCAACAACTTCTGCTTGGTAGCTGCCCGAATGCGTGTTGACGTCGGCCGCACGCCCAATGACAGGCTCAAGTTTCGCGAGAACCCTTGGATCGATCGGCACACGAACCTGCAACGCTCCCAGGCGATAGACGATGCCGATTTTCGCAGACCTTCCTGCCGACGCGCTCGTTCCCACCACTTCACCGACTTCGACATCCGATGACACCACGCGGGAGTCATATGGAAGCGAAATCGCTGTCCGCGCAAGCTGCAGTTCGGCCAAGGCCAACGCGGCGCGTGCCTTCCCCAACCTGGCCTCTGCCACGGCGATCGACGGAAGGCGACGAAGATCTTCGGGAACTTCCTTGCCTGGGTTGTTGTCTGCAAACGACCGCATGTTCGCTTCCGCCTCCGCGCGTTCGATTTTGACCTCGGCCTCGGCCTCGCTGACCGCCATCCGCGCCGCTTCGACGGCGATTTCGAATTCACTCGGGTCGATCCTGACAAACGGTTCGTTCGCCGGAATCCTGCCTCCTTCGGCAAAATTCGGTGACACCCAGACAATGCGGCCTGCAATCTCGGAACGCACTGTAACGCGCCTTTCGGCGCGGACCGTTCCGGTCAGCGTCTCCGTTACAACATATTGTGTGGAATTCGGCGTAACGACGCTAACTACAGGCGTTGATTGCGCCGCTTCCGAGTCGGACACACGCTCCACTCGATTCGGTGCCCTTGCGAGGAACAGCGCCAGGGCAATTGCGGCGAGAATAACGGCCAGCTGAGCGTATCCCAGCCATCGCGAACGCTTGTACGGATCTCCAATTTCACTTGATTCCTGTGACACCAATCCGACCAACCGCCTGAATTCAGAGCACGGACCTTTGCAACGCGCACAGATTACATAGCAAGATTTATGGTTCGTGCCAAGCTATGACCCGTCTTCAACAACCAATGCAAAAGATCATTTACAAACAGTGGCATGGGAATCCGAGTGACACTACAAGTGAGCGCCGAAGGCGTTCGCTCCAACCCTTGACGTCGCTCGTATCGAACAACGACTTGTCGTCAGCCAATTCGTGAAACGCGTCAATCTTGTCTGCAAAATTTGCCTTGGCCAGCCAGGCCCATGTTTCATCGAACGCCTTCTTTCCTCGCGCGAGAAGAATCACCTCTTCCATCCTGGCATTGAACCATTGAAAGCTGACTACGTACTCGCGCATGAATCTGGAGAAGCGCTCAGCTTCGGCTATCGCGGCGGGATCATCTTCCCATCGACGATCCTTCGGAGCCTCGTGCAGCCTGGGAACGGGCTCTTCGTCAAGGCTCCGGACAAGCCCGAATGCCGGTCTCCCCGATCCCCCGGCCATGGACCTGCCGACCAGGACCTCGAAGCTCGTCAGCCGTCCCTCGCCGCCACTCTCGCGGGCGCGCACATGGCCTCCATCAAATCCGACGGCAACCGGGCCATCGGCCGGCGGCAGCGCGGCATGATCCCTTTGCGTGCCTTCGATGAAACCGAACCGCTCTTCCCCCGGTTCCCCTTACATGCGGCTCGCTACCTCGTGGAGGTGGTTGCGCACGGTTTCGGCGTTGAGCGTGGTGCCGACGGGAAGCACGTCCTTGAGCAGGCCCACCGTGGCCTCGAAGGAGACCAGGGAAGCCCGCTTCGCTTCCAGACAGGGGTCTTCCGGCGCGGCATGCGCACTGAACAGGTCCGACAGCAGGCTGAATTTTCCGGTTCCGGCGGCACCGCATCTGCAGCGCTTCAGGCGCAGGCTTGCAATATGCAGCTTCGGTCCGTGTTTAGGCCATCTTCCCGCGCAACGGACGAAGCGCGGGCGAACAGCATGGCCTCGATCCGGCGCATCCACTCGCGCCATCGCAGCTCGCTTGGCAGGCCCTCCAAATCGCGTTCCTGATCAGTTTCGGCGTGATCGGTTCCGCGTGAACCTGACCAAGACCGCAGGACTCTGACGCGAATCAGGACCCTTCGTGCCGGAGCGCCGTGAGTGCGGCAACATGACGGGGCAGGTCGCTGCGGGAGTGCAGCATGTCAACGATGACGACTTCGTCCGGCCGATCCAGATACACCAGGAAGTGCTCCCCTGCCCTGACAAACCTGAGATCGTCGGCGTCATCCACGAGAACCGCGCAGCTCCGGCTATGCGCTTGGCCGTTCAAGATCGCGTCGCAACGGCTGAGCAATTCAGTCTCGTAGAGCTCGGCCTGCCTGTGCCCGAAATTCTCGATCGTCCATCTGGCAATCTCGACAAGGCTGGCTTCCGCACGGCGAGTCAGCCGTAAAGATCGGCTCATGAGGTCGCGCGCGCTTTCGCAAAGGCCCGCCGGACGGCGTCCTCCCCATTCCCTTCGGCAAGATCACCGCGGTCCGCCTGCTCGATACCTTCCGTCAGGCCCTGCCGGAGATCAGCGAGCTGCGCCTCTTCCCGCTCGAGCAATCGAAGGCCAGCGCGCATGGTCTCGCTTACATTCTGGTAACGCCCAGATGCGACCAGTGTCTGAACCAGCTGGTCCTGAGTGTCTGTGAGAACGACATTGCGTGTGACCATCAGGCACATCTCCTCATTGGCAATATATGCCAACGCCCAGGCTCGATCAATATCCTCACGCCGCCAGCCCGATTGATCTGTACCAAACAGACCGTATTCCAACATGGACAATCCCACATGCCAAGACGCAGCATTTGGGTCCATCCCAACAAAGATCCCAAGAGTCCCACAGGGAATCCGTCAATGAGCCCCCCTCTTAACTACCCCGTCGTCGTGGAATCAGGCGCCGGCATCCTGTAGGCCCGCGTTGCGTTCTTGCCAAGGATCGAGCTCCTCTCGTCTTCGGTCAGCCCGGAAAGAAGCTCACCGGTCGCCTCCACCCAGCGCTCATAGGAACTCGCCAACGTGCAGACCGGCCAGTCGCTGCCCCAGACGAGCCGGCCCGGCCCGAACGTGTCCAGAAGATGGTCCACATACGGACGCAAGTCATCGACGGTCCAGTCCGCGCCCGCTTCCGTCACGAGGCCGGACAGCTTGCAGAATGCCGAGGTCTCGGACGCGAGCGCCGCCATGTCCTTGTCCCAGCCATCCATGAGTCCAACTCGGATCAACGGTTTCGAGCCATGATCGATGACCGTTCGCATGTCAGGATAGCGCGCCAGGAGCTCCCGTAGCGCCGGCAGATGCCTCGGCAGGGTCAGGGCGTCAAACGTGAGGTCGGCCGCAATCAGGGCGCCGAACGCAGGGCCGAGTCTCTCGCCCAACATCCAGCTGTCTTCCGCAATGTCCTGGATCATCGGGCGCAAGCCCACCAAGGCTGATTGCTGCGAGAGGCGCGCTATGTCGTCTGGCACATTCGGATTCTCGAAGTCCACCCAACCAACGACTCCCCGGATGGCACTTTCCTCGCAGGAAAGACCAAGCATGAATTCAGTCTCTGCGACGGTCGGGGCGGCCTGCACGAGAATCGTGCCGTCGATGCCCGCCGCAGACAGCAGGGGCTTCAGGTCAGCCGGCAGAAAGTCGCGGTAGATCGGCTCCATGTCCGGCGTCAGCCATCCGTAGTCCCCGCGCTCCGAGGACCAATAGTGTTGATGTGCGTCAATACGAGGCATCGGATTCATCCTTCAAGAAAGTTGAGCAAAGAATTCAGGCTTGGCGGATCGCACCCGGATTCCATGCAATTCAAGGCGGCTGCGGCGGTTCCTTGTGCCAGCACGCCCTCTACGGTTGCCCGATCCAGCCGGTCAAGCGCTTCAACCGTCAGTTGCCCGGCGCGGGACATGGCCGCAAGCACTCCGGCATGGAAGGTGTCTCCCGCGCCGATGCTGTCCTGCACCTCGATTTGGCGCGCCGCCACATCCACCCGACCTCCGGTCCACCAGGCCGATGCGCCCGCCGCTCCTCGCGACACGATCACCAGGCGTGTCTGTCCATTGAGAAATCCAGCCGCCACTTCTTCCTCGCTTGCTGAAGGATGAAGAAAGGCGAGATCCTCATCCGACAGCCGGATGACGTGGCTTGCGGTCGCGATCCGGGCAATGCGCCCGCGGTATGCATCCTTGTCTCTTATCAAGCTCGGGCGGCAATTCGGATCCAGGGACACGACCATGCGTGACGATGCCTGCTCGGCCAGATCCGCATAGGCGCTTGCGGCAGGGTCGGCGATCAGCGTGACGGATCCGACATGCAATGCGTCAGCCGCAGGCTGCATGTCCGCCAGACCCGTCCAGCGGCGACCCGCCGAGGTCCTGTCATAGAATGCATAGCGGGCCTCGCCACCTGCCAAGCTGACGAAAGCCAGGGTGCTGTCATCATCGCTTCGGTTGACATTGGCGGTGCCGATGTTCTCGCGGACCATGTGGTCGTGAAGCATGTCGCCGAAGAGGTCGGTGGAGAGAGCGCCAACGAAGGAGACTTCCTGCTCCAGCCGCGCAAGGGCCGTCGCCACGTTCAACACCGCGCCGCCGGGTCTGGGCACGAATGCAACTCGGCCGCCCGACTGTTCCACGGGCACAAAGTCAATCAAGGCATCGCCGCCGCAATGGATCACCGGACATCCCCCTGGCATGCCAATCCATAGTGAAGCCGTCGTCCCAAAGGTCAATCTGCCTATTGCTTCAATGTCGCCTAGGCGATTTAGTTCCCGGAGCCGCTCAAGAAGGCAGAGACCTTGCCCAAGTCCCTTCACATTGATCCAGCCGCGACCAGAAGCTCAACCGAACTTGCGACGTCACGGATTCCGGTTCACGCCTACAAACGCACCTTGTCAGAGGAACGCAGGATTCGCGGTGCCGATGCCCTGATCGAGGCATTGCGGCACATGATGGTCATTCGAGCCTTTGAAAGCGGCATCGCAAGCCTCAAGGCCACAGGCAGCTACGGCAATCTGACCTATGCCTACAAGGGCCCCGCCCACCTCTCGATCGGACAGGAAGCGGCGGCGGTCGGCGCGGCCATGGCGCTGACACCCGAAGATCACATATTCGGGTCACACCGTTCGCACGGGGAATTCCTGGCCAAGGGGCTGTCCGCCATCGAAAGGCTGGGCGACAACGCGCTCGCCATGATCATGGAAGCCCATGGCTACGGCGCCCTGCTCCGCTCCGTGGAATCGCGTTTTCCGAACGAGGACGGACGCGGCCTTGCGGAGAACTTCCTGCTCATGGGGCTCCTCGCAGAGATGTTCATGCGCGAGACCGGGTTCAACGGCGGCCTGGGAGGCAGCATGCATGCCTTCTTCACGCCGTTCGGCGCATATCCGAACAACGCCATCGTCGGGGCCTCGGCAGGAATCGCGACCGGAGCCGGGCTCTGGATGAAGTCCGAAGGCCGCGACAGCATCGCGGTCTCGATGGTCGGCGACGGAGCCACGGGCTGCGGGCTGGTCTGGGAAGCCCTGAACTTTGCCGGCATGGCGCAGCTCGAACGGCTATGGGACAGTCCGGGCTTCCTTCCGGTTCTCTTTTTCTTCACCAACAACTTCTACGCCATGGGCGGGCAGACGAGCGGCGAAACCATGGCCTGGGACCGGCTTGCAAGGATCGGCGCAGGACTGCGTGACGATGCCTGCCATGCAGAGACGGTCGACGGTACGAACCCGCTTGCGGTCGCGGACGCTGTCCAGCGCAAGCGCAGGCTGCTGCTTGACGGAAAGGGACCAGCCATTCTCGACGTGGAGTGCTACCGTTTTTCCGGGCACTCGACGACGGATGTCAATGCCTATCGCTCCAAGGACGAAATCGCGGCCTGGGATGCCGTCGACCCGATCAGGACCTATCGCGATTCCCTGGCTGCGGAGGGCATTCTCGATGTCGTGGCGGCGGACACGATCCAGCTGGAAGCGGATGCACGCGTTATGGCGGCGTTCGCGGCCGCTGCCGACCCTGACACCGCCCCGCCCGTCCGTCTTGGAGAGGACGGAGCCGGCATTGGCCGGAAAATGTTCGCCGGAACCCAGACGCCGCCAAATGCGCGCGCAACTGCGCCCCTGGCCGATCCAGCGACGGTGCCACGCATCCGTCAGAATGCAAGGAAGTCCCGCGGCGGAAGGGATTCCGATGGCGAAGCGCTCTCGCCGCTGAAGGCCATTACCCTCCGCGACGGCCTCTTCGAGGCAATCCTGCATGCGGCGCTGACCGACCCGCGTGTCATCATCTACGGCGAGGAATGCCGGGAATGGGGCGGCGCCTTCGGCGTCTATCGGGGCCTTTCCGACCTCTTTCCGCATGACCGGGTATTCAATGCGCCGATTTCCGAGGCCGCCATCGTGGCCACGGCCATCGGAGCCGCGATGGAGGGCGGTCGCCCCGTGGTCGAGCTCATGTATGCCGACTTCATCGGACGCGCCGGGGACGAATTGTTCAACCAGCTCGCAAAATGGCAGGCCATGTCGAACGGATTGCTGAAGATCCCGGTCGTGGTCCGATGCTCGGTCGGCTCCAAGTACGGTGCACAGCATTCCCAGGACTGGTCAGGCCTAGCGGCACATGTTCCGGGTCTCAAGATCATCTACCCCGCCACGCCGCACGATGCGAAGGGTCTCATGGCGTCGGCTCTGGCGTCGGACGATCCAGTGATCGCCTTCGAAAGCCAGCGGCTCTATGACAAGGTCGAGTTGATGCAGGACGGGGTGCCGGAAGGCGACTACAAGATCCCGATCGGAGTGCCAGACATCAAGCACGCAGGCAGCGACGTCACCGTGCTGACCATCGGGCCGGCACTCTATCCCGCGCTTGAAGCTGCAGACTCGCTCGTCGCACGCGGCATCTCGGCGGAAATCATCGACGCCCGGTCGCTCGTCCCGTTCGACTACGGCCCGGTACTGGAATCCGTGGCAAGGACCGGGCGGCTGCTGCTTGTTTCCGAGGCATGCGAGCGAGGCAGCTTCGCGATGACACTGGCCTCGAATGTCACTCGATTCGCCTTCGACGCACTCAAGGCTCCGCCCCGCGTGCTTGGAAGTCCGAACTGGATCGTCCCGGGAGCGGATCTGGAACACGGTTACTTTCCGCAGCCCGTCGACATTGAGGACGTTATCTTGACAGACCTGATGGGCGACGCCAAACACAGCCGGAAAGGCAGCCGGGGATGGCACGACATGGTGTTCGCCAGGTCCGGGCTCTAGGATTGACGGAATGGCGCGCGTAGAGCTCAGGATGCCGGAACTCGGCAACGAAATCACCGAGGCACAGATTGACGTCCTGCTCAAAGGTGCCGGCGACGAGGTCTCGGCGGGGGAGGAAATCGTGACCGTCACGACGCCCAAGGTCACGATGGACCTTGACGCACCCGCGTCCGGCACCGTTCTGGAAGTGCTCGTCGAAGAGGGCGAAATCGTGGCTGTCGGCACCGTCATCGTCGTCATTGAGACCTGATGCGAGCTGTCTTTTTGCACGCATTCGGCGCTGACCGGCTGACCTGGGCCGGAACAACGCCGGCAATTCGAGGCATCGATGTGGTTACGCCCGATCTGCCGGGCCATGGAAACTCGATAAAGGACCTCGGCGACGGCTCGCTTGAAGACTTGGCGTCCCGCCTGATGGCCGGCATCGACGCGGGACCACCTGCCTGGCTTGTCGGACACTCGCTCGGAGGCGGGCTCGCGCTCAAGCTCGCGGCAGAGGCGCCCGAACGCTTTCGCGGCCTTGTGCTGCTGGCACCGATCGGGCTTGGCAAGCGTTTGGATCGCATATCCCTGACATCGTATTCAGGCTTGAGAGACAAGGACGAAATGCGCCGATTCCTTGAAGGGCTCGTGGCGAAGAAAGGCGTGATTGCACCATTGTTCGTCGACAGCGCCCTTGGGCAACTGGAACGCGACGGTGCGCGTGACGCCCTTGGGAAGATCGCAAAGCAGCTTCCCAAGACGGACGCCAAGCTCTCCGCGCTTCTGCCTAGGGTGGCCGAAAGCGGACTGGACATGACGGTAATCTGGGGAACCGAGGACAACGTAGCCAGCCCGGATGCGGAGAGGATCGAGAAGCTGGGCGCCTTGGTTGAATTGCCAGGCATCGGCCATATCGCTCACGTTGAGGCGCAGAAACAGGTAAACGCGCTGCTTGCGGAGAAGATGGCTGGCGGAAAGGGATGAAGCGCCCGCACGGCGATGGATTCCCTCCGCCGGCATTGCCCGGATTCATCGGCAGTACAGGCCCGTCCGCCACCCAGCTGACCCGGCATGCCCCTCGCGAGGTTCCGGTTGGCGCGTGCACGCCACCGACAGGGCTGCCCGTGTTGCCTCTTCTCTCATCCTGCGTGAATGCCGGTGCCATTGCCCCAGCGGAACGAGTCGGTGCACGTGTCGCTCCCTTCCCGACATGCCGTCGGCATTCCCCTTGCTTCAGGAGGGTCGGCTTCCGCACCGCCTGTTCCAAGGCCTGCTGGGCATTCACGCGTGGGCTTGCATGGTCGCCGGATTGCCAAGGGCGGCCCTTCTGCAAGAGTGGTTCAGTCCGTTTCGTCACCTCCATGAACGCCTTGGCTGCCACCAACCGGAGCGACGGAAATGCCGAATTCGGCATTTTGAATGGGCCATTGCCGGTTGTGTGCAGCACGGCCAATGAGCGGCCCTTCATCGCTGGGCGGGATTCGCACCCAGCAGTGAGCAGCGCCTTCCCACGGCGCGCAGAAGTTCCGCATATTGTGCAGTTCGGAGGCATGCACATTCTGCCCGAGCCAGCATTATGTTAACGCGCGCGCCCGGTGAAGAAACTGCGCGTGCAGGCTTCTCAGCGTCAACCCGCCCTGCGCAAGGACTTGGAGGCGGTTGCGGCGTTGGTTGGTCTGCGATCGCCGCAACAAGGTTTGATGCAGGTCGCTCGACCAAGCCCTGGTCTCCCTTGCGATGGAGCCGCGGACGTCTGGCCGAACCCGGTCGCCAAAGCCCAACGATCCGGGAGGTCGCGCCGCAGGCGGAGGATTGCCGATCACAGTTGGACCCGCCTTCTATATCGACTCGTTTCAGCGCTTCATCCGCGCATTGTCACGATCATGGACATGCGGGTTGTGTCGCCTTGCCTCGCGAACCTGGCCGAGAACGCACACGTGGCAAGGCGCTCCGTCCGCAAGCGTGCCGCTCCTGACATAGCCCAGAACGAGGTGCTTGCCCGTGCGGCCGCCATGGCTGGCCGATGTCACGTACCCGATGCAGGCACCGTCTTTCAGGATTGGATCAGACGCGATGGGCTCCGGGCACGCTTCGGTGATCTCAAGGCCGATCCAGTCCCACGCAGGCGCCCTGTCCGATTGCGCGACAACAGCTTCGCGTCCGATGAAGTCACCCTTTGACATGTTTGCGAACCGCCCAAGTCCCGCGTCAAAGAGCGTGTACTCGGTGCCGAAATCCGCGCCCCAGCAGTGATAGCCCTTTTCGATCCGCATCGCGTTGAGCGCGTAGGAGCCGAATTGACAGCCTCCCGCATCGCGCACCCGCTTCATGCTGGCATCGTGGACCTGCACGAGGTCCTCCGAGGCGAGGTGAAACTCCCATCCCAATTCACCCAAGCAGGACACACGCATGGCCGTGAGGGGGACGCCCGCGAGGGTGATTTCGGCCACCGAAAGCCACGGCGCGGCCTGCGCCGGCAGGTCTGCACCGGTCATTGGTCGCAGCACCCCTCGCGATCTGGGACCCATGACCATCAGTGCGGCATCATGCGCGTAGCCTCGGGTCAGCGTCACGCCCTGTTCCGGAAGGTGGGAGGACAGCCAATCGAAGTCGCGCAGATCCGCAAGCGTCTGACCACAAAGGAGGAACCGGTCGTCGGCAAGCCGCGCCACCGTTGCCTCGGACCAGATCCGCCCCTTGGGTGTGAGCATGCAGCCCAGCCGGACGCGCCCTGCCTTGGGAATGCCGCCGCAAAGGACATGGGACAGGAAGTCCTCCGTCCTGATCCCGCGCAGGTCGCATTTGGTGAAGCCGCCATGGTTTATGACGCCGACGCATTCGGCGACCTTGCGGCACTCTTCGGCGACGGCATCCTGCCAGAGCTCATTGTGGAACGACAAGTCCGCATCGCCGCCGTCGCGGACCGTGTCGGTCTGGAACCAGAAGGCGCGCTCCCATCCGGCGATCTGGCCCATCACGGCGCCTTGCCCGACCAGCCCTTCAAAAAAGCGGCATGCGCTGAACGGGACGACCGCGGGTCAGAATGCGATGGGGGAAGGAAATCGCGTATTGCTGATCGTAGTGCTGCGACGCACGCGAATGAGCGCAGTCGCGCGTCGCCCAGTCGCCAAAACGGCGTGGATCCCATGCTGCCAAGTCCCATTCCGTCTCACCTTCAGTGATCCATTCGGCCATGGCCTTGCCGATGGCCGCGGAATGCGTGATGCCGATCTTTGCGCCCTCGAACCCCTCGCGCGGCGGCGCCCTGCTTCCGGCGTTGCGCTTGATGCGCCGGCGGTCGATGCAGTCCCTGCCCGCACAGCTGTGCCAGTGCGGACGGCCCGGCTCGAAGTCGAGCCATGGCTTCTCGGTGACGATGCAGGCCTGGTTGCTGACCTGGACCTCGAGCGAGCGCCAGCCGGACAGATGCTCGTCGCAGGGCCGGGAGGGATGGCCGGAGACCATCGCCTGGCACGGCAGCGGCTTCAGGATGCCGAGCGGCTCGACATGGTCGCCGTCGGTGCAGTCGAAGCGGTGGCGGCGCTGCGACCTGCGCGTCGACTGCACGCAGGGAGGGTCGCTGCAGACCGGCTCGTTCCCTTCGAACGGGAAGCCGGGCAGGAACCGGTGGCAGCAGCCGTGAACCGGTTCAACGTCGTGGTCGCGGCTGAACGTCCTGACGGACCGGGCGTTGAGATCGGTTCCGATGTTGCGCGACGCGGGCGGCTTGCGCTTCATGATGGCGCCGCCCCCAGGATGCGTTTCCACATAGGCGCGATGCGGAGGCATGAGGCTCACGATGGCCTGGCAGAGACCCGTCGTCGCCTTTGAGCCGAACCATGCGCCCATCGAAACGGCCTCCCCGGGGCAATCCTCCCGGGACCAGCCACGGAACGTCCGCTCAGTGGAGCCAAACCAAGATCCTCGGCGGGCCGTACGGTCAGCGGACGGGGCCTGCACCGCCCTGCGCCGTCAGAACCCTCCGTCGGCGCGATTTTCCATTCAGCGCTGGCGCGGCGTTTTGAGAATGCGCATCGGGGTCGACGCCAAGGTTCTCGCGAACCGGAATCCGCATATCCGGTCCCGGCAGCGGGCAAGTGAAGATGACGAGAGAAGACGCTTGACCCGAACGCCGTGAGACAGGACGTTCACTGGTCAGCAGGGGGCGAGCAGTTACCCCTTGACGACGCTGGGAATCGGCAGTTTCAATCGCTGACATCAAATCTGGGAGAATACTCAATGAAGAAAGCAACCATCGGGCTTGGAATCGTCTCGGCCCTTGCAATTTCGGCGCCTGCAAGCGCCCAGGATTACAGCGGAGTGACGGTAGAGATCCTGACGCGTCCGGGTCCCGTCATTGCACAACGCCTTGTAGAACGCGGCGAAGAGTTCACCGCCATGACCGGCGCGGAGGTCCGCGTCAACGAAGTCCCGTTTGCGGAACTGTTTCAGAAGATCCTGACGGACTGGGCGACCGGCACGAACTCGATCGACGTCGGCGTCTTCGCATCCGGCTGGGCGACCGAGCTGGTCGATGCCGGACTGGTGGAGCCGCTCGACGGCTACATCGCGAATGACGACAAGATCGACATTGACGACATCGCGCCCTACTTCCGCGAATTCAACCAGAAGATCGGCGGCGAGACCTACCTGATCACCGTCGATGGCGATTTCCAGATGCTCTACTATCGCCGGGACATCCTGGACGAGATGGGTCTCGAACCGCCACGCACCTGGGACGAATACATGACGGTCGCCGGCGCGATGCACGGCAAGGACCTGAACGGGGACGGCGAGGCAGACTTCGGCTCGTGCATCTTCAAGAAGCGGAACGCGCAGTCGTATTTCGCGATGGGCTCCATTGCCGCGGGATTCGTGCAAACCAAGGGCACGGGAGAGGGAATCTTCTTCCACAACGACACCATGAAGCCCAAGGTCGACAACGAAGCATGGCAGGAGGCGTTCCGGGTCTACAAGGCGACTGGCGAATTCGGTCCGCCTGACGAACTGAACCACGACATCGGCGACACCCGAGGGCTGGTCCAGTCGGGACGGTGCGGACTCGCGATCGACTGGGGCGACATCGGTCCTCTGTCGATCGACCCGTCCGGGGCTGCAATCAAGGACAAGATGGGCGCAGTGATCATGCCCGGCTCGCCGATGGCCCTGAACGTCGAAACCGGCAAGCTTGAGCAATGCAACGCGACGCTCTGCCCGCACGCGATCGACGGCATCAACTACTCGCCGTTCGCCGCATTCGGCGGATGGGCCGGCGCGATCAACAAGAACTCTGATGCAAAGGTCAAGCAGGCTGCCTACGACTTCCTGTCCTACGTGAACCAGGCCGCGCAGTCGAACGTCGACGTGACCATCGGCTGGACGGGCTACAATCCCTACAGGAACTCGCAGCTCGAAAACACCGAGAACTGGATCGAGGCCGGGTTCAGCCCTGAATTCGCCGAGAACTACCTTGGCGCCATCAAGGACAGCCTGAACCATCCGAACATGGCGTCAGACCTTAAGATCCCCGGTGCGCAGCAGTACACAGGCGTGGTTCTCGACCGCGAACTGGCCCGTTTCCTCGCGGGCGAGATAACGGCCGAGCAGGCAACCGGGAACATCGAGGAAGCCTGGGAAGAGATCACCGAGGACTTCGGCCGCGAGAGTCAGATGACCATCTACAACCTGTCACTCGGCGTCACGAACTGAGTCTTGACCGGTTCAGAAGAATCCGTGCGGCCCGGGACTCCCCGGGCCGCGCCTTCCATAGGGGGGCGCGAGCAGCTGTCCGACTGGATTGACCGCCATTCGGCGCAGGTCTTCATCTGGCCGGCGGTCATAATGATCCTTGTCTTCTCGATCTTTCCCCTCGTTGCATCCCTCATCATGGCCCTGAGCCGCATCCGGTTCAGGGGCGGCACCTACAATGTCCGCTTCGTCTGGTTCCAGAATTTCGAGAAGCAGCTGTTCGGAACCGAACAGTTTCACTTTCTCGGAACCTTCAACGGCCTTGGGCTCTTGGGCTGGGCCGTCGGTCTGGCGGTCACGCTCCTGATCGCCTGGCTCGCAATCAGCTATCTGCGCGGCCCGGTCACGGCGGTCGGGCTGGTCGGTCGGCTCTTCACTTGGGGGCTGAGCCTGGGCCTTGGCTGGCTCTTCGCCGCCACGCTGCTTTCGGGCCATCCGTTTGGCACTCTCGGAACTACGCTGTTCTATGTATTTGTCGGCTGCGGCCTGCAATTCGTGATCGGACTCGCGCTGGCCTTTCTCTGCTCCCTGCCGATTCGCGGCAGAACGTTCTTTCGCGTGATCTTCTTCATCCCGCTCATGATCACCCCCATTGGCGTTGGCTACGCATTCCGCATGATGGCGGACACGACCAAGGGTCCCTTCTCGCCTGTCTGGCAATGGGCCGGTCTCGGCGATTTCGCCTGGGCGGCGGATGCCTGGGCCGCGCGGTTCTTCATCGTCATCGGAGACAGCTGGCAGTGGATTCCCTTCATCTTCGTCGTGATGCTCGCCGCTCTGGAAAGCGTGCCGCGCGACTATGTCGAGGCGGCGCAGGTCGACGGGGCCACGTCCTGGGAGATCTTCAAGGACATCACCTGGCCCCAGGTCGTCCCCGTCGCAGCAACGGTCCTGCTGATCAGGGTGATCGAGGCGTTCAAGATCGTGGACCTGCCCAACATCATGACTGCGGGAGGGCCGGGCATAGCGACCGAATCCATGACGCTTCACGCGCTGTTCGCCTGGCGCTCGCTTGACCTCGGCCAGTCGGCGGCTGTCGCGTATCTCCTGCTCTTCATTACGGTCGTGACCTGCGTTTCATTCTTCAACCTCGTCGTGTTGAGGAGAGTGCGCGCGTGAACGGGAGCGCGATGCGATGGCTCTTCGAGCCGCCTTCGATCCGGACCATGGCGCCGGGGACGAAAGTGATCGTCTACACGTTGCTGTTGTTCTGGACGGCATTCGTCCTGTTCCCGATCTACTGGGTGCTCATCACGTCCTTCAAGAACGCGATCGATGTCAATTCGGGACCGGTCTATCTGCCTTTCATCGACTTCCAGCCAAGCCTTCATGCCTGGAAGGACCTGTTCGTATTCGACTTCAGGGACACGCTCAGGGCCTACATGAACTCGCTCATAATAGCGCTCTCCGCCACCGCAGCGAGCGTCATGATTGGTTCCATGGCGTCCTATGCGCTGGCCCGTTTCGAATACCGGCCGCGGTTTGGCGTCGTGTTCATGTTCGTCCTCGTCATGATCGCCGCGTTTTTCGCAGTCGGTCGCTACGGCGTCGACTGGCGGCTCGCCAGTGCAGCGGGCGTCGCGGTCTTCTACTTTCTTGGCCGGGCGCTTGGGCGCCATTTCAAGGCACGCCTAGGCAACGGCGACATCCTCTTCTGGATGATTTCGCAAAGAATCCTCGCGCCGATCGTGGTCGTAGTGCCGATCTACATGATGTTCCAGCAGGTCTCGCTTCTCGACACGCATGTCGCGATCATCCTGACCTACACGGTCATCAACCTGCCCATCGTCATCTGGCTGATGTACGACTTCTTCACGTCGATCCCCATCGACCTGGAGGAATGCGCACAACTCGACGGGGCAACCCGGTTCCGCGTCTTCTGGGACATCGTTCTGCCGCTGTCGCGATCCGGGCTTGCCGCTACCACGCTCCTCGTCATGATCCTGAGCTGGAACGAGTATCTTCTCGCGCTCTTCCTTTCGACGTCCCGCGCACAGACCATGCCCATCCTCGTTGCGGCAATGAACGCGGGCGAGCGCGGCATTCTCTGGTGGACGATGTCGGTCGTCATTATCGTCATGATCATCCCGGTCGTGATCCTCGCGGTCGCGCTGCAACGCTACATCTCCAAGGGCCTCCTCTTGGGGGCCGTCAAAGGATAGATCATGACTGTTGTCCTAGATGCCGTCTCGAAGTCATTCGGAAGCGTGAAGGTCTTGCACGAGCTTTCGCTCGAAGTTCAGGATGGAGAGTTCCTGGTGCTGCTTGGCGCGTCAGGTTCCGGGAAGTCGACGGCGCTCAGAATGATTGCGGGACTGGAAACCGTGAGCGGCGGGCGCATCTCGATTTCAGGGCGGGACGTGACGGACGAACTGCCGAAGAACCGCGACGTCGCCATGGTGTTCCAGTCATATGCACTCTACCCCCACAAGACCGTGGCCGAGAACATCGGCTACCCACTGAAGATCCGGCGCATGAACCGCACCGACATCGAGAGCCAGGTTCGCGAAGTGGCGGCGCAGGTCCGCATCGACGAACTGCTCGAACGCTACCCCCGCGAACTCTCCGGCGGGCAGCGGCAGCGCGTGGCGCTGGCGCGAGCGATGGTGCGACGGCCTTCGGTTTTCCTGATGGACGAGCCCTTGTCGAATCTCGACGCAAAGCTTCGCGGCCACATGCGCGCGGAACTCAAGCACATGCAGCACGAACTCGGCATCACCACGATCTACGTGACCCACGACCAGGTCGAGGCCATGACGCTCGCACATCGCGTCGCCCTTCTCGAGGGCGGGCGGCTCCAGCAACTGGCCGCGCCCAAGACGATCTACGAGGATCCGGAGAACCTATTTGTCGCACAGTTCATCGGCTCCCCGCCGATGAACGTGACCCACGGCAGACTGGAAGATGGCACGTTCGTGATCGGCGAGGATCGCGTTGCCACAGGAGGGACGGAGACCGTGGCAAACGCCGTGATCGGCCTCCGGGCCGAAGACTGCCAGGTAGTGGCCCCGGGAAGCGGCGCGATCCGTGCCCAGCTCTTTGCCAACGAACTGATCGGAGACCACACTCTGGTCACGGCCAGGATCGGCGACGACATGGTTTCCATCAAGGCGCCGAAGGAATTCGAGGCCGGATTCGACGAGGCGATCGGAATCGCCTTCGAGACGGACAAGCTCTACCTCTTCGACAAGGACACCGGAGCGCGCATCCGGCGTCCTTGACCGTCATCGCAACCGGATGCAGGGTCGTTGAGCAATTTCCCGGAATGACTTCGATGTCGATTGCAGCAGGATACGATTTCGTCATTGTCGGAGGCGGATCCGCAGGATGCGTGCTGGCGGCCAGGCTCTCGGAGCTTGAAGGCTGCCGTGTCTGCCTGGTCGAGGCCGGCGGACGGGATTGGCATCCGTTGTACCATGTCCCGGCCGGCTTCGCCAAGATGACCAAGGGCATCGGCAGCTGGGGCTGGTCAACGCTCCCCCAGGAACACCTGAACGGCAGGTCCCTCATCTACACCCAGGCGAAGGTGATCGGCGGCGGCTCCACGATCAATGCCCAGGTCTATACCCGAGGAAACGCGCTGGACTATGACGAATGGCGCCAGCTTGGCTGTGAAGGCTGGAGCTACGAAGACGTCCTGCCATACTTTCGCAAGGCCGAGCGCAACGACACGCATGACGACAGGTATCACGGTACAAATGGCCCCTTGGGCGTGTCACGCCCGGCTGCCGCGTTGCCCATATGCGACGCATTCCTGGAAGCTGCGGAGTCCCTGGGCATTCCCCGCAATCCCGACCTGGCCGGCGAAAGTCAGGAAGGCGTGGGCTACTATCAACTCACCCAATCAAATGCCCGCCGTTCATCCGCTGCGATCGCCTACCTGCGTCCGGCCCTGAAGCGTCCAAACCTCGATCTGCGCCTCAACGCCCAGGTTCTGCGGCTCGATACCGACAAGGGTCGCGTGACCGGAGTTGCCATTGCCGACCGCTCGGGAGAAAGGGTCATTCGCGCGGACACGGAAGTCATCGTGTCCTCCGGTTCCATCGGGTCGCCAAAGCTCTTGATGCTTTCGGGCATAGGTCCGGCGGATCACCTGCGCTCGCACGGCTTGACAGTTGCTTGCGACCATCCCGGAGTAGGATCGAATCTGCAGGATCACCTGGACTTTTGCACGATCGCGGAATGCACCGGTGAACTCACCTACGACAAATACGCTCGCCCGTTCTGGTCGGCGGTCGCGGGCATGCGCTACCTGGTCACTCGTCGGGGGCCGGCCGCCTCAAGTCTCTTCGAGACCGGCGGCTTCTGGTATGTCGAAGATGGAGCGAGATCGCCGGACATCCAGTTCCATCTCGGCCTCGGTTCCGGAATCGAGGCCGGCATCGCGCGCATGGAGAAGGACGGTGTCACCCTCAATTCTGCCTACATGCGGCCGCGCTCGCGCGGCACCGTCCGGCTCGCCTCGGCGGATCCGGCCGACGCGCCGCTCATTGACCCGAACTACTGGTCCGACGCGCATGACCGGGACATGGCGGTTCGGGGACTGAAGCTTGCGCAGAAGATCCTCGCGGCAGCGCCCCTTGCGCCCTATGTCAGCCGCGAAGTCCTGCCGGGGCCGGATGTCAGGTCTGAGGAGGACTACTTCGCATACGCTGCGGCCATGGCAAAGACCGACCACCATCCCTCGGGCACATGCAGGATGGGATCGGACCCGGATGCGGTCGTCTCTCCGCGCTTGAGGCTCAACGGCATCGATGGCCTCCGGATCGTCGACGCCTCAGTCATGCCACGATTGATATCCTCGAACACGAATGCGGCAACGATCATGATCGCGGAAAAGGCCGCCGACATGATCAGGGCCGATCACGCCGACTGAAATGCAGCGAGTGCGCCGCCCGCGCAGTGCCAACGACAGTGAGCCGTTCCACGCACAGGGGGAAGCGTGCATCCCGATGACTTTGGTGCAGGATTTTCCGGGGCCTGCCCGAGAACCCTCCACCGGCTTGCGCGGCGACTTCGCAGCCGTGTCGCGCAACGGCGGCAGGATCAGGATCCCGCACGCCTCCAGGAGCCGCAGGCCCGCAGCGACGCGGCAGTCGCCTTTCGGCGTGGTCCAGTTCAGGTGCTCGCAGACGGTCTTCGACAGCTCGTTGCGGCTTGTCGTTCGGGCGCATCCCGACGGTCTCCTGGTTGTCGGCGATCTGGCACATGGTGAAGCGCCGGCCTGGGAAGGTGGTGGACTTGAGGACCTCGATTCGGGGGTCCATGGCCGTGCGCTCCCGGCAGGACGGTTCGATGCGAGCGTCTCATGCCATGGCGGAGCGGCCATGCTAACCCCATGGCCGCGAAAACGGAACTGGCGAAAAAGAGCGTGGAATCAGCCGGCTGCCGGAGAACGCAGAACGCAGAACGCAGAACGGCATCACGATCCTGCAGGCCAATGAAGTGCCGTTGCACGGACGAGGCCGGGCCTCCCGGCGTCCCTGGCGATCCGTCCCGTGGCCGTGCGACGTTCTCCGACCCCGGCCGCTCCGGTCCGCCTCGCCCGTGACGCCGTTCCCGGAGCTGCCCCCGCCGCTGCAAGAACGAAGGCACCGGCATAGACTGTCTCAAGGCTCAACAGGCCGCTTCGCCACCCGCCGTGCACGCTTCACGACGCTGGTGGCCATGCGCCATGCAGCACTCGCTTCCGGCTGGCGGCTGCGCCCTTGCCGGGCGGGAGTCGAACCCGCTGGATCACGACGAGAGGTTCCAGGTCATCCCGTCCTCCCTTCCAGGGCTTGGCCTGGCGCAACGCGATTCGCTGGCGGAACATCAGGGACTCAAGAGGCGAACCATACAAGAATCACGCCCGGAAGTGGTTCAAGATGGAGCCGTTGACACTTCGTCGACATGCCGCTTGAATTCGGGGCCCAAGCACAGTGAACCGTCACGTATTGAAGATCGCTGAGGCAGGATCTCAGGAGCCGGGACATTTCATGCAGGAGCCCCTCAGGCACGCAACCCTCAAGGAGAAGCAAAGGATGCTCCGGGAAGACTTCCCGGAGACCATGGGACTGCGCGTGCACAGGGCGCTGAGCTGGATAGCAAGGGCGGAAGAGGCGGACGACGCTGATGCCCGGTTCATTTTCCTCTGGATTGCATTCAATGCCGCCTATGCGGACGAGAGCGAGTTTCAGACGATCTCGCCTCCGGCTCGCGAGGCCTTTGCAGACTTTTTCCGGAAAGTGAATTCGCTTGATCCCGGGCAGAGGATCTACAACGCGATCTGGGAGAATTTCTCGGGGCCGATTCGCGTGCTCATGGAGAACAGGTTCGTGTTCTACGCATTCTGGCAGCACTACAACGGAATGACCGGCCACGAAGATTGGGGCAAACGCTTCTACAATTCCAACCGCCAATTCATAAACGCGTTCAAGAACCGAGACACCGTGCGCGTCTTGAGCAATGTCTTCGACCGTCTCTATGTGCTTCGCAACCAGCTCGTGCACGGCGGCTCGACCTGGAACAGTGACATCAACAGGGACCAGGTGCGCGACGGCGCTGCCATTCTGGAGTTCCTGGTCCCTGTCTTCGTTGACGTCATGATGGACAATCCGCGGGAGGACTGGGGACGACCGTTCTATCCTGTCGTGCCGTAATCGGGAGTGTGCAGGCTTGCCGCGCCCGAATCCCGGCAGGGCGACGCACGCGAACCAGGTCGCTGCGACCCACGAAGGAATTCGGTCGCGACAGCGGAGACCGATGCCTGTAGGGACGAGGCGCAATGCGTGGACCGTGGCAACCCGCTGACAGCGGCCGCGAAGGAGCGAAGGCGACATGAACGTGGATGCCCAGGCGCAAATGGACTACGGGCTGAGGAAGATTTCCGAACACCTGTTCAAGAAGGCCAGATCGGCTCTCTTCGATGGAGAGGATTTCGAATGGTACCTGGCGTTGAATAACGCGAAGAACGAAATCCTGTTCACGATCCTGCGGGCGGAACTGGTCGAGGATGCAGCTTTCAGGGAACAGTTCCTCACGGCTTGTCACTTGTGGGGCGTGACCGAGTACCACATCGCCTACTTCGGAAAGCAAGTCGGGGGAGGCGAGGAGGGAACAGGGGACATGCCGGAAGAGGACGTGATGCTTGTGTTCGGAAGAAACCGCGAAGATTCGGTGTTCGGAGTCGTGCCATTGATCAAGAGCGGCAATTCCGAATCCGTGGGAGAACTGAAATGGCTTGGTCCTCTCGACGGCGAAAGCATGGAGAAAGTCGACCTGAACCTTATTCTCCCAGAGAACGAGCTCCCATCCACCGATGACACAGAGCAGGCGTTCCACGAGGAATTCCCCGTCCTTGACTTCGACCGGTACCAGAAGTTCAGCTATCACGTGCTGATGGAGGGCGGCGACGTAAGCAATGCACGGCTGAACTGAGAACTTGCCGCTGCCAGGTCAACTCGGAAGACGCGTCCCGGATGATAAGGACGTCGCTCTCAGGTCCTCTCGAGGACTGCGACCGACGTCAGGGCCACGCACCCGGGATCCGGATGCGCGACCAGACACTTACGCGGCGCCCTCGTACTCGGCACCGGTCTTGGCACCTGTAATGTATGCGACCACGTCCTGGCCATCAGTTTCGTTGCGATCGAGATCCGCGACGATGCGGCCCCGCCGGAACACGATTATTCGATCTACAAGATCCATGACCTGGCGCATGTTGTGGCTGATCAGGATCAACGGTTCGCCCGCTTCCTTGAGCTGCCTGATGATGTTCTCGACCTGAGCCGTTTCCTGAACGCCCAAAGCCGCCGTCGGCTCGTCCATGATCGTCAGCCGTGAATGGAACGTCGCGGTCCGGGCGATTGCAACGCACTGCCGCTGGCCTCCCGACATGTTGCGGATCGTGTTCCGGATATTGGGGATCTTCACTGCCGTCCTTTCGAGCCCGGCCACGGTCGCGTCTCGCATGCCCTTGTAGTCCAGCACCCGGAACGGCCCGAGCCAGTTCCACCTTGTCATTTCGCGACCGAGGAACAGGTTGTCCGGAACGTCGAGGTCGTCGGCGAGCGCCAAGGTCTGGAACACGGTCTCGACGCCGGCCTCGCGGGCATCAAGGGGACCGGCGAAATTCACCTCGTCGCCGTAGAGCCAAATCCTGCCGCGCGTTCGTTGCTCAACGCCGGTGATCTGTCGCACGAAGGTGGACTTGCCCGCACCGTTGTCCCCCATGATGGCGACATGTTCGCCATGCTTCAGCTCAAAATCTGCCCCTTCAAGCGCATGGACACCGCCATAGTGCTTGGTCAGGTCTTCCGTCTTCAGGACGATGTCATCACTCATCTCGCCCTCCTCACGACTTCAGTGCCGCACGCCGTTGACGCCATTGGTCGAGAACGACTGCAGCAACGATGATTCCGCCCTTGACCATTTCCTGATAGAAGGCGTCCAGCTTGAGATAAGTGAAGCCGGAAATGATGACGCCGAAAATCATGGCCCCGAGCACGGTCCCGATGATCGAGCCACGGCCACCGGCCAGCGACACGCCACCGATCACCGCCATCGCGATTGCATCGAGTTCATAGACGAAGCCCATGCCGGCCTGCGCCGTCACGTTGCGCGATGTCAGGAGAATCGCGGCAAATCCTGCAAGCATGCCCGCGACCCCGTAGACCATGACCTTCTGCCAAGCCACGTTGATGCCCGACATGCGCGCCGCATCCTCATTGGATCCGATGGCATAGGTGTGCTTGCCATATACGGTGTATTTCATCACGAAATGGAAGAGGACCGCGAGAAGCAGGAAGTAGATCGCCGGGTTCTGGCCATCAAAGACCTGCGTCACGATCCAGCTCTCCGAAAACAAGCCAAAGGTCAGGCCGTCCAAGAGGTTCCCGTTCGAGATCGCCGCGTATTCGTCGGTCGGAAAGGAGATCGGGTTGCCGCGCGACCACCACTTGGCGACGCCACGCGCGCTCACCATCATGCCGAGCGTCGCGATGAACGGCGGAATCCGGGTATAGGCAATCAGCATCCCGTTTATAGATCCGGCAATCAATCCGCATCCCAGGCCAACAGCTATCGGCACGAGAATCGGAAGGTCCATCGCCCACGGGCCGAATATCGCCTTCGGGTTGGGATTGCCGTTCACCAGTTCGGTCTGGGCAAAACTCATCGAGATCATTGCCGTGGCGCCGACGATCGAGCCGGAACTCAGGTCAATCCCTCCCGTAATGATGACCTGCGTGACCCCTAGCGCGATGATCCCGATGATCGAGACCTGGAGAATGATGATCTTGATCCGCGCCATGTTCAAGATCGTGCCGTCACGCCCCGTATTGAAGTCGAAGAGCATGCTTTGGCCCTTCATGTAGGGAAGCAGTTGTCCCAAGACTTCGAAAATCAGGACTATCAGGATGAGCGCGAGGAATACGTTGACTTCGCTCGGCCAAGCCCGTTTCGACTTGTCGAAGGCAAGGCCGCCGGTGCCATGGGATGTTTCAGCCATATTCTGCTCCCGTCGGTCGTCACGCCCGGATGCATGAATCCGGGGGGCTCGGGGCGGCAATGGCTGCCGCCCCGCATTGGGCGTTCTTCAACTCAGTTCTTGTCGAGGAAGTCACCAATGTTGTCTGGCGTGACCAGCTTGAACGGAATGTAGACCTTCTGGTCAACGTCGTCGCCGTTTACCAGCGCGAGAGCGGTGTCCACCGAACCCGCGCCCTGCCCGAAGGCATCCTGGAACACGGTCACGTCAAGCTCACCGGCCTGCATCGCGACCAGAGCGTCCTGGGTCGCGTCCACACCGCCAACTTCCACGTCGGCCATGGCGATTCCCGCCGCCTTCATGGCCTGGATCGCGCCGATGGCCATTTCGTCGTTGTTGGCGATGACGAAGTCGAAGTCCTCGCCAGAGGAAAGCCAGTTCGTCATCAGGGACTGCGCCTCGTCGCGGCTCCAATTGGCGGTCTGTTCGTCAATCAGGGTCATGAAATTGCACATGTCCATGCCAATGACGTCATGCACGTCCTTGGACCGCTGGACGGCAGCCTGGTTCGAAAGCTGGCCGTTCATGAGGTATCCCATGGCGCCGCCCGCCTTTCCGGCAGCCCGCAGGTTGCGGCAGATCTGGAAAGCCTCGAGCGTGCCCGACTCGATCTCGTTCGACGCAACGAACGCCTGCGTCGATGGAAGATCATTCACGTTGTCAGGCTCCCGGTTGACGTAGACGAGCGGAACGTCGCCGGCCGCGGCCGACACCGCGGCACCAGCGGAAGTGTCGACAATGTTGACGACAATTGCGTCGACGCCCGAAGCGACGAAGTTCTTCACCTGGTCGATCTGCTTGCCGATGTCGTCGGTTGCATCCTCGACCTGAAGATTGACGCCATCCAGCATTCCCGCGTGATCAACCATGCCGTTCCGCATCACGGTCAGGAAGTTGTCATCGAATCGCGCGATCGAAGCGCCGATCTCCTGCCCGATGGCGCTTGTTGCCATGAGCGTGGCGACACCTGCCGCTACAATTGATTTCTTCATGAGTTTCCTCCATTTCATGGGTGTCCGGCGCACCCGTTTCCTGCCGGATTTGTGCTCGCCCTTCATGCCACACAGGGCCGAAAGGCCGGAGCAAAAGTCGAACGAGACGCAAATGCAACGGGATTGCGCAACTTCATGCGAAGCATAGTGGCACTGCGGCAGCATGCGCTCCACAGCACCCGCAATCCCGGAAACAATTCGCGTCCTCCCATTTCGCGACGGCATTCTAGCTTCCGCGTCCGCATTTGCAACCGCTTGCGTTGCCCGGCGCCGGGCAAACCTGTTCTGCCCTCGCACGGGAATCCGGCACGTGTTCAAGTTGCTGCCGAACCTCGCCGGGCGCAATGCGAAGCGCGGGCACCTCTGGTGGCCGGATTTGCCGTCTCACAGCGCGAATTCATTGCGCCTCGCCTCACCGAGACAGCGCAGCGGCTGGCGCGATGCCCGGGGCGGCCTGCGCCTACCAGCTGCCAAGGGCCCGGCTCGCGCACTTCGACACCTCGCCGACGGCTTGTGCTGCGCCAGCTTGGCGGACAGCCTGTCCGACATGTCCAGGCATCGCGCCATTTGATCAACGGAGACACATTCGTCCTGTCTGTGCGTCTGCTTGATCGAACCGGGACCGCTGACGACAACACTGATGCCAAGCCCCTGGAAGATGCCCGCCTCGGTACCGAAGGACACGGCCTCGGTCTCGATGCCGACCCCAGGATGGACCGCCTGCATCGCGGGGACCAGGACATGGGCACAGAACTGGTGCAGTTCGTCCCTGACTTAGGTTGCGTCCGACATCTGCACGGGCCGCACTTCCCGTTCCACACGCGCCTTGCCGGCGATCACGTTACGGGCGGCGACGCCGCCCATCGGTGCGCCCGTGCTGATCGTGCTCCAGGGCGGCTCGGACCGTCTGTTCGCCGGCGCGCGGCGCTTCAGATCGGCTTTCAGCCCATGCAGCTTGGTGACATGCCGCGCCGCGCATTCCACCGCGTTCACGCCGCGGTCCGGAGCACTTCCGTGTCCCACTAGCCCGTTGGAATGGGTCGTGCATTCGTGGCGTCCCCTGTGGCCCTCGATAATGCGCATCGACGTGGGCTCGCCTATGATCGCGATGGCGGGCCTGATCCCCCTTTTCCTCCAGCGCACGGGCGCCGAAGCGGCCGATCTCTTCATCATGGGTGAAGTCGAAACGTACCGGCGGGCCAAATCGAGCGCGGCATAGCGCAGCGCCATCGCCACGGCGGCGGCGATGAGCCCTTTCATGTCGCAGGTGCCGCGCCCGTGCCATTTGCCACCGCGTTCGGCCATTTCGAACGGATCGCTTGACCAATCCTGACCTGTCACCGGCACCACGTCGGAATGGCCCGACAGCACGATCCCTCCATCGCGTTCCGGCGCCAATGTAGCAAGGACACGGGCCTTGGTGCCGGTCTCGCCATGCCAGATTTCCACATGCGCGCCCGCTGCGGTCAATTTCCGCGCCAGATGCGCGATCATGCACAGTCTGCCGTCGGGCGACACGGCGGGACAGGCGATCAACTCTTCCAGCAGGATCTTTGTGTCATCAAGGGCGCTCACCCGGATCAGTCCTTGACGAAGAGCTTTCGCTCCACATTGCACAGCGTCTCGGCCGGGCCGCTTTCGGTGATGACGATGGCCTCCGTCGTCTCCAGGCCCCAACCATCCATCCATAGGCCCGGCATGAAGTGAAAGGTCATCCCCGGTTGCAGCACGGTCTCGTCGGCAGGGCGGATCGACACGGTGCGCTCGCCCCAATCCGGCGGGTAGCTCAGGCCGATCGGGTAGCCGCAGCGCTCACCGCGCTCAATGCCGGTCCTCGCCAGTTCATCGTTCAGCGCATTGGCGATATCGAACGCACGGTTGCCTGCGCGCGCGGCATCCAGCCCGGCCTGCAGACCCTCGGTCAGCGCTTTCGAGGCATCCAGAATGGCACGCGGCGGCTTGCCCAGAAAGATCGAGCGGCACAGCGGCGCGTGATAGCGACGGTAACAGCCTGAGAGTTCAAAGAAGGTGCATTCGCCGGTCTTCATCTCGTTGCCGTTCCAGGTCAGGTGCGGGGCGGCCGCGTCCCGACCCGAGGGTGTCAACGGCACGATGGCGGGGTAGTCGCCCCAGTCGCCATCCACTCCCATCAGGCCGGCATGGAAGATCTCGGCCACCAACTCGTTCTTGCGCATGCCCGGCTCGGCCATTTCCAAGGCGACATTGACGATCCTCTCGGTGATCTTCGCGGCCTTGCGAATGAAGGTCATCTCCTCATCCGACTTCACGCCGCGCTGCCAGTTCACAAGCGCAGTGGCATCTATCAAGGTGGCATTCGGCAACTCTGCATCCAGCACCATGTGGGCCTTGGCCGTATAGTAGTAATTCTCGAGTTCAACGCCGATCCGGGACTTCTCATACCCTGTCGCCCGCAGCCGTTCGGCCAAGTCTTCCATCGGATGGCAATTGGTGGACTGGACATAGCCATCGGCGTAGCCCAGCACCTTGTCATCCTCCATCCACACCGTACGCCGCCCGCCATTGGCATCCTGATTGCGCCCCCACCACAGCGGGTCGCCATCCAGTCCCAGGATCGCACCCTGGTGCACGTAGAACGACCAGCCGTCATAGCCTGTCAGCCACGCCTGGTTCGACGGATCAGTCACGAACAGAACGTCAATCCCGGCAGCGACCATGGCTTTGCGAGTCTTCGCAATTCGGCGATCATACTCCGCTTGGCTGAACGGAGCGTGGTTGATCGGCATGGCCACCTCGTTTGTCCGTTGGCGTTCCACTTGTATACATCCATTTCGACTGAAGCTGTCGAGCGATTTCTGGCGCTGGCAAGCGCCCTTGGAGCCTGACCTGAAGGTTGAGTGGTCTCGCCGAGCGCGGCATTTCCCTGCTGACCTCCACGCCAGGCAGGGAGGGCCGCATGGCTTGGAACGAGACCGTTCAGGAGCGGCATGGACGATCTCTGGACAGGCATGAAACCGACTTGACGGACGAGGGGCGGCCGGTGATCGAGCCCCTCGTCCCGCCTCCCGCGAGGATGGGCCGGCCGCGCGAGCATGACATGCGGGAGGTCTTCAACGCCGTCCGGCCCGTGCCCGGGACTGGATGCCGGTGGCGGGCGGTTCCCAGGCGCCTTCCGCAATTTGCCTCCGTCCGGAACCATTTCCACGCCTGGCGCGACAGCGGCGTCCTGGACCGGATGATGGACGCGCTTCGCGCCCATGCGCGCGAACCCGCGGGCCGTTCGGAGGAGCCGACGGCGGCCGCGGCCGGCAGCCGGTCGGCGAAGGCCACGGAGAGCGGCGGCCCGTCGGGACATGACGCGGGGAAGAAGATCAAGGGCCGGACGCGCCACGTCACGGCGGACGTGGAGGGGTTCCCGGTCATGATCGCGGTCCACGAGGCCTCGGCGCAGGACCGGGACGGCGCTCCGGGCGATCCCCGGCATGCCGGAGAAGGCTCCGCAGGCAACGAAACCGTGGGCGGATGGCGGCCGTGCGGGGCCGAAACCGGAGGCCGGGCTGGCGGGGCGCGGTCCCGGACCGATCCTGGAGACCGTCCGCAAGCCGAAGGAAGCAAGGGGCTTCGCCGTCATTCGCCGCCGGGTGGCGGAGCGCACCTTCGCCTCGATGTCGCGGTGCCGGCGTCCGGCGAAGGACCTCGAGCGGTCCCTGGAGAGCTCCCTGGCGCGGGCGCAGCTCGCGGCCTGCCGGTTCCTCATGCGCAGGGTTGCACGGGAGATAACGCCATGGATGCGAATAACAAACCTAAATCAATGGCTTATGATTCAAGCTCTTATGGGTCCACAAGAGAGGTCGGAAGGTCATGGTTGGTGTCGGCTTGAATGAAGACATCAGGAGACGTCCGCGAACCGTCTGGATCCGGGTCCCTTCATCCACCGTGGCTTGATGGCATGTTCGGGCGACTTGGCGTGGAGGCAGACCGCTCCGTGGAGCTTGGACTCGAATGGCTTACCCTGGGCTGCCGGTCCACGACGGGGAACCCGGAACTTGGATCCCGCACCTCAGCCCGAGGCTCTCCGGCGCAGCGCGGGCGCGGGAGCGGGAGCGGGCGCCGACATCCGGACCGAATGCGCCCGACACGCCGACCTCGCAAGTCAGCTGGTCGGCCACTTGGCCGGGCGATTCCCCTTCCCTTGCGCAGGGGCACGGCCTTGTCTGCAAGCCATCGGGCAGTTCGGCTCCTGAGGACGTAAGCTCGAATTGCCGAGCGCCTCCGCATGAGCCCTTCCTGTCGCGCATGCGAGAACCGCCGGAGGGAATCCTCGTCCATGCAGCCGGAAGCCACGACGGCGCCCAAAGGGTCCGCGTCGGCAACGGCGTCCGACCAGCCGTTTGCGCAAGCATGTCATGTCTCCTCGCGGCTTCAACAAGTCGCGCGGCACTCTCGCAAGAAACCGCTGGGACGGATCCCCGATGCTCCGAAGTCAGGACGGCCGCCTCTTGCGAAGGTGCGTCCCGGCTATCCGATGCGGATGCCTGACTTGGGATCGAAGAACACGGCCCTTTCCATGTTGAACGCAAAATCGAACACTGCACCCGGTGAAGCATCCGTGTCAGCCCGCATTCGCGCCACGCATTCCGCCTCGCCGAAAGACGTCGTGACGAACGTGTCCGATCCGGCCGGCTCCGTGACACCCACCGCGCTCGCGCAACGTTCAACATGGGCCGAACGATGGTCCGCACCATCCTTGTCCGTCAGCGCCTCTGGCCGGATCCCCAAAGTGACGGTCTTCCCGGACATCGACCTGAGGTCGGATCCCGCGTCGGGAACGGCCAGCCTCACGGTCTCGCCGAAACTGTTGCTGGTCTCGGCGCAGACGGCCTCTCCGTTCGCGTTGATGGTGACCGGAACGAGATTCATCGACGGCGATCCCATAAATGTCGCGACAAAGAGATTGGCCGGAGTGTCGTAAATCTCCTTCGGCGTCCCAAGCTGCTGCACATGACCCTCGTTCATCACGGCAATCCGGGTCGACAGCGTCATCGCTTCGATCTGGTCATGCGTCACGTACACGATCGTTGTCCCGAGATTCTGGTGGAGCTTCTTGATTTCGGTCCGCATGTCGACGCGGAGCTTTGCGTCAAGGTTGGACAACGGCTCGTCGAACAGGAAGACTTCCGGCTTGCGGACAAGCGCCCGGCCCATGGCAACCCGCTGCCGCTGACCGCCCGACAACTGCGCCGGCTTTCGATCCAGAAGGCCGCCGATCTGCAGGAGTTCCGCTACTTCCTGCATCGCCGAATTGCGTTCGGCCTTCGGCACCTTGTGCATCTCCAGGCCAAAGGTGATGTTCTGCGCGACCGTCATGTTCGGATAAAGCGCGTATGACTGGAACACCATCGCGATGTTGCGACGGGACGGATGCACGCCGTTCATGAGATTGCCCTGCAGGCGGATCTCGCCGCTGGTGATTTCCTCCAGCCCGGCAATCATGTTCAGAAGCGTGGACTTTCCGCAGCCTGATGGCCCGACGAGCACAAGAAACTCTCCTTCACCTACCGATATGTTCACGTTGTGCAGCACCTCTACCGACCCGTAGGTCTTGGAGGCACTGTCGATGTCGAGAAAGCCCATTGTTCAGCCTTTCACAGAACCCGCCATGAGGCCCCTCACGAAGAAGCGGCCCGCGACGATGTAGACTAGAAGGGTTGGAAGCGCGGCAAGGATCGCTCCCGCGAAATGTACGTTGTATTCCTTCACTCCCGTTGACGACTGGACGAGGTTGTTCAGGGCCACCGTCATCGGCTGACTCGAAAAGTCTGCAAATGACGCGCCGAACAGGAAGTCGTTCCAGATGTTGGTGAACTGCCAGATCACGGACACCACGGTGATCGGCCCCGAGGACGGCAGCATGATGCGCCAGAAGATCTGGAAGAACCCGGCGCCGTCAATCTGGGCCGCCCGCACCAGTTCCGTGGGGAAGGCGGCGTAGTAGTTTCGATAATAGAGCGTCGTGAACCCGATTCCGTAAACGACATGCACAAGGACCAGGCCCCAGGTGGTGCCGGCCAGCCCGAAAAGGCCAAGCATGCGCGCCATCGGGATCAGCACGATCTGGAACGGAATGAAGCAGGCGAAGAGCATCAGGCCAAACAGGATGGTGTCCCCCCGGAACCGCCACTTAGTCAGCACGTAACCGTTGAGCGCCCCGAGAATCGTCGAAATGAGCACCGCCGGCACGACCATCTTGATCGAGTTCCAGAAATACGGCTTCAGGCCCGTCGCCTGAACGCCAACCTGGGCTTCCGACCAGGCCTTCCGCCACGGCTCCAGAGTCCAGGTCTCCGGCAATGCCATCATGTTGCCACCGGTGATCTCCGAAAGCGGCTTGACCGAATTCACTCCCATTACGAAGAGCGGAAGAAGGTAGAAGAACGCGAACAGCAGGAGCATCAGGTAGATCAAGACCCGTGTTGCATTGCTGGTGCGAATCGCGGACTCCTGCTGGATGGCGGCCATCACTTCCGCTCCCGCAGTTCGGAATAGAGGTACGGAATCATGATGGCGGCGATCGTCATCAACATGATCGTTGCCGACGCGGCGCCGATTCCCATCTGGTTCCGCGTAAAGGTGTAGGAATACATGAACGTGGCGGGCAGCTCCGTTGCCCTCCCTGGCCCGCCTCCCGTCAGCGCGATCACGAGGTCATATGTCTTGATCGCGAGATGCGCGAGAATGACGAAGGCCGAGAGGAATGCCGGCCGAAGCTGCGGAATGATGATCCTCCGGTAAAGGTTCCAGTTCGAAGCGCCGTCGATCTGCGCCGCTTTCAGGATTTCGTTGTCGATCCCACGAAGGCCGGCAAGGAACATCGCCATCACGAAACCGCTGGTCTGCCAAACCGCTGCGAGCACCACGGTATAGATCGCGAAATTCCGGTTCTTGATCCAGTCGAAGGCGAAACTTTCCCAGCCCAGGGCGTGCATCGTGTTTTCGAGCCCGATTCCTGGATCCAGCATCCACTTCCAGGCGGTGCCGGTCACGATGAACGACAGAGCCATGGGATAGAGGTAGATCGGTCTCAGGACGCCCTCACCCCTGATCTTCTGATCAAAGAAAATCGCCAGCGTCAGCCCGATTGCCGTGCAGATCAGCATGTAGAGAAGCGCGAACACGCCCATGTTCGTGACCGCGATCTCCCAGTGTCTCAGGCGGAACAGCTTGGAGTAGTTCTCGAGCCCGACCCAGCCGAAGCTCGGCAGGATGCGGCTGTCAGTGAAGGAAAGGTAGACCGTGAAAAGAATGAATCCGTATACGAACACGAGCGCCATCGCCAAGGACGGCGACAGCACCAGCTTGGGAAGCCAAGCCTGAAGCCGGGTGCGGAAGTCTGCGTCGACCGTCGTGGCCATGCCTGTCGCTCCCCAAGGATGGCGAGGGCCGCTTCAAACGGCCCCCGCACTTGACCTCACTTCGCGATCGACACGGCGTCGACAAGCTCCTGCACGGCGGTTTCGCTGTCATACTCGCCGTTGAAGTGTGCCGTCACGACGTCATAGACCGCATTCTTGACGCTTGCCGGTGCCGCATGGCCGTGTGCCATCGAACCGAACAGGTTTCCGCTCGACGCGGCGGCGGCCAGGTCCTTCATGCCCTGCTTGCCGCAGGCATCGAAAGCCTCGTCGCTGACGTCGGTCCGCGCAGGCACCGATCCCTTGACAACGTTGAACGCCGACTGGAAGGCCGATGACAGAATCGCCGAGGCGAGCGCCCCCTGCTCCTTCGAGACCGTTCCGCCCTGATCGAACATCGCGAACTGGTCGGCATTGAAGGTCACCTGCTCCTGCGTGCCCGGGAAACGGAAGCAGAGGAAGTCCGTTCCCGGCACCTTGCCGGCGTTCAGGAACTCGCCCTTGGCCCAGTCGCCCATCATCTGGAAGCCTGCTTCGCCGTTGATGACCATGGCCGTGGCCAGGTTCCAGTCACGACCGGAGAAGTTCTCGTCAACGTTTGCGCGGATGAAGGCCATCCTGTCGAACGCTTCCTTCATGGTGCCGGAGCCAAGCGCATCTTCATCAAGATCGATGAAGGCCGCCTTGTAGAAGTCCGGGCCGCCAGCCGACATGACCACTGCGTCAAAGACCGTGGCTTCCTGCCAGGCCTGGCCGCCCTGGGCAATCGGCGTAACGCCCGCAGCCGCCAGCGTCTCGACGGCCGCCCTGAAGTCGTCCCATGTCTGCGGAACCGAGATGCCGTTGGCGTCGAGCACCGCCTTGTTCGCCCAGACCCAGTTCGTGGAATGGACATTCACGGGTGCCGAGATCCACTTGCCGTCATGCCGCGCGAACGCCTGCAAAGCCTCCGGAACGACCGAGTCCCAGCCTTCCTGGCCGGCAATCGCGTTCAGGTCGGCAAGAGCGCCTTCCTTGGCCCAGTCCAGAATGTCGAATCCCAGCATCTGCACCGCCGTAGGCGCGTTGCCCGCGGTGACGCGGGCGCGCAGGACCGTCATCGCCTGTTCTCCGCCGCCACCTGCGACCGGCATGTCCTGCCAGCCGATTCCCTGGCTTTCGAGGTCCTGCTTGAGCACATTCAGCGCGGCCGCTTCGCCACCCGACGTCCACCAGTGCAGCACCTCCACATCCCCGGCGCTTGCGGCGCCTGCCGCGAGCGACGTGGCTGCCAGAACTCCGGCAATCCTAGTCTTCATGTATGCCATGTTGTCCTCCCAACGTGTTGGCCATTTCCGTTGCCCGCATCCGCAAGCCCGATCTCCGAAACGCCGATGTTGGCGTGACGGCATTCAAAGTCAGTTTGCACATTGTCCCGCAGCATGCTTTCAATCCTGGCAAGCTGGGTCAGTTCCTCACTGTTGACGGAGGTCGAATGTGACCTCGGCGTCAAGACGCTGGATAGCTCCGGAATCTCCAATTGAAACATGAATATTCATCCGGAATTCATATTCCTCTGTGCCGAGAGGTACGCCGTTGGTTGCGTGGTGTCGCGATGCTTCCGATAGGCTTCGAGACACGGTTCGGCCGACGCCTCAGGCTGACGGAGACGCGGACTGACCGTCCGGTTTCTTCTGTGCGGCGACTTTCCGGTGGATTCCGCGCGTACTGTGGCGCGGCGAGCGTCTCGGCGGCGAGGAAGTTCCCCGCCTTCCTTCGCGGCACTGATGTGTGCCCGTCATGGCGGCTGGACAAGAAAATCCAGCATGCTCGAACCCGTCGTGTCGTTTCGAGGGCGTATCGATTCAGAGCCATCCAACTGGGCGGCGTGATTGCTGGACGCTTGTGCATCCGGCAGCCATGAGGGTGCAGGACCTGAACTGCGCGTGATTTCGCGGCGACCGAACAGGTGGCCCGGCTAGTTTCTTGAGTTCAGACCTTTTACCGGACTCTCGACTTCGGGGAGCCTTGTATAGTTGATTCTTCTGGCCCCGGAGGGCGAGATTGGCGTTGTAGTGCCCTCGGTCGTGTTGTCTCTTGACACGCGCCCGCCCGCTGCCATCATCCACCCATGTTCGTGCGAAGGAAGAAGCTCCCCGGCGACCGCGTCAAGGTCCAGGTCGTCAAGTCCGTGCGCAGCGGCGGCAAGGTCCGCCAGCGCGTCCTGCGCCATGTCGGCACCGCGACCAGCGCGGCCCAGCTCGAACAGCTCGAAGGCCTCGCCCGCCTCGTCATCGAGGAGATGCGCGACGCCGACGGCTCCCGAACCGCCCTGTTCTCGCCGAAGGAATTCGTCGATCTCATCGAGCAGTCCCGGCGCGCGGTCCGCGATCCCGCGCCGTTCGGGACCGACCTGGCCGACTGCCGCGAGGAGAGCCGGGTCGTCGTCGGGGTCCGGGAGGCCTTCGGCGCCGTCTACGACCTTCTCGGCTGGGACCGCCTGTTCGGGGCGCGCCGGGCGAGCGCCAACCGCATCGTCAAGGAGCTCGTGCTCGCGCGGATCGCCCGGCCGCTGTCCAAGCGCGCCACGGTTCGCGAACTCGACGCCCATGGCGAGCTGGCGCTGGACCTGGACTGCGTCTGCCGCAGCATGGACATGCTCGACGACGGGCGGATCAAGGCGATCCGCCGCCGGTCGCTGGAGGTCGCGAAGACCCTGCTGCCGGAGCCTCTGACGGCGATCTTCCACGACACGACGAGCCTGTATTTCGAGAGCGACAGGGAGGACGGCCTGCGGCTCAAGGGCTGCAGCAAGGACGGCAAGCCGCACCGGGTGCAGGTCGTGTTCGCCCTTCTGGTGACGGCGGAGGGCCTGCCGGTCGGCTACGAGCTGTTTCCGGGCAGCACCTGCGAGGGCCACACCCTCGTGACGGCGCTCGAGGCGCTGGAGCGCGACCATGCCGGGGTGCGGTTCACGGTGGTGGCCGACGCGGGGATGATCAGCAAGGACAACGAGGCGGCGCTGCAGGCGCGGGGCACGCCCTGCATCCTCGGCGCCCGCCTGAAGTCCCGTCCGGCGACGCAGAAGCGCCGGATCCTCGACCCGGACGCCTACGTCCAGTGGGGCCGGGACGAATGCGCGCGGTCGATCGGAAGCTATCAGTGCGTCGAGGACGGCGAGCGCAGGCTGATCGTCACCCATTCGCCGAAGCGCGCCCGCAAGGACGCCCGCGAACGGGAGCGCCGGGTCGAGAAGCTGCGCGCCAGGCTGGAGACCGGCGACACCCCGGCCTCGCTGAGCAACCGCGGCGCCGCCCGGTTTCTCGACTTCCCCGACGGGAAGGTGCGCCTCGACGAGGCGAAGGTGGCCGAGGCGGCCCGCTGGGACGGGCTTCGGGGGATCGTGGCCTGGGGCTGCGACGAGGCCGACCCGCGCGACCTGGTCGTCCAGTACCGCAGGCTGTCGGAAATCGAGGCCTGCTTCCGCGCCAACAAGCACGACCTGAGGATCCGGCCGGTCTTCCACCGGAAGGAGCGCCGGGTGCGGGCGCACATCGCCATCTGCTACATGGCCTTCTGCTGCCTCCAGCACGTGCGCCACCGGCTGGCGGTCCAGGGGCACCGGATGAGCCCGGACCGGATCCGGCGGGCGCTGAACGACCTGCAGATCGGCATCCTGCACGATGCCAGGCGGTCGAGGACGTTCGGCCTGCCAAGCGCGGCGTCGTCCGACGCGCGACGAATCTACCGCACGCTGGGGCTGAAGTGGAACCCGGCGCCGTTCGCCTACGAGCGACGGGAGCGGAAAAAGCGGACCTGACGGGCCGACCTGCCCGGATGGCGGCGCCGGGAGCGCCGAAATGCAGTGCCCTTTCTCGAAAGCGGACTCAATGATTTCAGACGCTTGCAAGCGAATAGGTCTGAACTCAAGATTTCGCGGCAACCGAACAGGTGGCCCGGCTAGTCGGAGCTTTTGGAAGAACAAAACGGGATTGAAGGTGCGCAAGCCTTTGGACCCGGGCCGGATTCCGGGATCCGGGAAGGGCATAATCCGGGATTCATGTTACATGTAAGTTGACAGGATGCCCCCCGTTGTGCCATAATGAAGGGAACACACAACATATCGGTGTTCCATGTCGTTCCATCTCGAGACCATCCCGAACCGCAACAGCCGGCCCACGATCCTCATCCGCAAGGCCTGGCGCGAGGACGGACGCCTCAGGAAGAAGACCCTCGCCAACCTCACCCAGCTGCCGCCCCACATCATCGACGGCGTCAGGGCCCTGTTCGACGGCGGCGTCGCCGTCGCCCGGCCCGAGGACGTCTTCGCCATCCGCCGGTCCCGGCCCCACGGCCATGTCGCCGCCGCCCTCGGCACCCTGCGCCGGATCGGAATGGTCCGCGTCCTGCACCGGGTGCCGGGCCGCATGCGGGACCTCGCCGTGGCGGCGGTCGTCGCAAGGATCATCGAGCCGGCCTCCAAGCTCGCCACTGCACGGGCCCTCGATCCCGAGACCGCGTCGACCAGCCTCGGGGCCGTGCTCGGGCTCGGCCCCGTCACCGGCAACGAGATGCTGGACATGCTCGACTGGCTTCTGGAGCGCCAGCCCTGGATCGAGAGGAGCCTGGCCAACAGGCACCTGAAGGGCGGCAACACGCTGATTCTTTATGACGTGTCATCAAGCTACCTGGAGGGACGGTGCTGCCCCCTGGCCGCCTTCGGCCACAACCGGGACGGGAAGAAGGGGAAGATGCAGGTCACCTACGGGCTTCTGTGCGCGGCGGACGGCTGCCCGGTGGCGGTGGAGGTGTTCGCCGGCAACGCCGGGGACCCGTCCACGGTGGCGGGCCAGGTGGACAAGGTCCGGAAGCGCTTCGGCATCGCGCGCGTCGCGCTCGTGGGCGACAGGGGGATGCTGACGACGGCGCGGATCCGCAGGGACCTCGAGCCTGCGGGGCTCGACTGGATCTCGGCCCTGAGGACCGCGGACATCCGAAAGCTGCTGAAGGCCGCCGGCCCTGGCGTCCCGGCCCCTCTGGCGCCCGAGGCGCTGGTTCCCGACGCGGTGGCGGAGATCACGGGCCCGGACTTCCCCGGCGAGCGGCTGATGGTCTGCCTGAACCCGAGGCTGCGCGAGGAGCGGCGGCGCAAGCGTGAGGACCTGCTGGGGGTGTAACCCAAGTTTCTTGTCAGGCGGCGACAGCCTTTCTCGCCTGCCAGTCCAGGAAATCGGGCAGCCTCAGGTTCATGACGCAACTCTTGAGCCCGAGCATGGCGTTGGCTCCGCGCTCCGACCAGCGGGTGCCGGGACGCTTCAGCCGCAGCCCGAACTGCCTGCAGCCGCTTTCCACGACGCCGCTTCCGACCTGCATGCCCTGGTCGCGGTACCCGTCGTACCGCATGCGCTCGATGTTGTTCCTGAAATAGCGACAACAGGCCTTCACCTCCTCATGACGGCCGCTGAAGGGCTCGAGCTCCCGGATCACCTTGGCGACCCGCCCGGCCTCGATGTCCGCCTTGACGTCCTTGAACCGCCGGTCCCGTTCCGTCTTGTCCGGGAGGATCGCCTTCACGGCGTCGGAGGCGTATTCGAGGACATGGAACAGATCCAGGACGCAGGTGACCTTCCGTCCTCCGAACAGCTCGTCGCAGGTGTTCCGTATCCATTCGGCCCCGTCGGAGATGACGACGAGCTCCCCGGCGTCGTGCAGGCCGCGGCGAAGCGCCTCCCGGTCAAGGCGCGTGGCGAAACCGGAAGGCTCCGGGCTTACGGACCGAGCGGCCGCGCTGTCGATGAGGCAGCTGGACGTCTCGCTGCCCCTGTCCTTCAGCGCCGCGCCGGTCTCCGGATCCCGGCCCTCGGCGGTGTACATCACGGCCAGCTTGGCTTCGCGTGTCTTCGAGGTCCCGTCCTCCTGCTTCCCGGCAACGCCTTCCACGTCACCCTTCCGCATCGGGATCCCGGTCCCGTCGATGGACAGGTACATGCGCGATTCCAATGGCTTGCCCGCGACGACCTCCTCCCGCTCGAACCGGAGGACCTCCTCGCCGAGCGCCAGCGACCAGCGCTGCAGCGAGCTCCGGGAGGCGGCCACCCCGGCAAGGTTCGCGATGTGGCGGCTCGCCGCGTCGAAGCTCATCATCGGCACCGTCTCGGCCATGACGCTCGCCATCCCCGGAGTGAAGGCGCTGCCCTCCAGACCAAGGGCCCGGTCCAGCGGGAAGCGCCCCTTGCCGCACGACCGGCAATGGAAATGCGTCCGTTCCACCTCGACCCGGCCGAGCCGGGTCAGGAACGACTTCCGCGTCGCCGGATGCCGGCGCATCGGCTTGCCGCAGCCCTCGCATTCCGGCGTCGGAAGCATGCCGTCGAGATGCTCCAGGAGCAGCTTCAGCGCCGCCGCGCCGCCGCCAAGGGAACTGTCGCGGAGCGCCCGCTCCACGCCGTCAAGGTCGGGAACGCCGGACGCGAGGTCCGCCGCAAGCTTCGGAAGCTGCGGCCCGAACTCCGCCGAAACGGCTCCCAGCAGCTCCTGAAGCGTCCCGCCGTCCGGCCTGAAGCCCGCCAGCGGCAGCTCGTCTTCCGTGATGTCGCGGCTCCGCACCTCGCCGCCCTCCAGCCAGTACTGCGTGAACCCGCCGTCGCGCTCGCGGACCACCGGCGGATGAACCGCCGCCTCGCCTTCCGTCAGTCCTTCCAGATACGCCACCGCGTCCGGATGCCTGTGCCCTTGGTTCCCTTCGTCCTGCGTCATGGTTCGCGCTCCTGCCCGTTGCCTGAAAACGCGCCGCCGACCGATTCGCCCGGCCGTTGTCGGACACGCCTCCCCGAACAATGAAGCCAAAAACCAACGGGGTCAAAAAATTGGGATACACCCGACCTGCTGGAGGCCACGGAACGGACGCTCGCCGACATCGCCGCCGCCGCCGCGCGCGGCAAGCCGGGGCAGGCGAACCGCGACCGGACGATCAAGGCCCTGGGGCGGCAGGCCAACCGGCGCAAGGTTGAGAAGCACTTCGACATCGACGTGCACGACGCCGGGATGGACTGGGCGCGCAACCGGGACAGGATCGAGGCGGAGGCGCGGCTCGACGGGATCTACGTGATCCGCACCAGCCTGGAATCCGCGTCACTGGGTGCTGAGGCCGCGGTGGAGGCGTACAAGTCTCTCGCGCAGGTGGAGCGCGCGTTCCTCACGATGAAGGCCTCGCGGCTGCGGATCCGACCGGTGCACGTCTACTCGGAGGACCATGTCCGCGCCCACGTGTTCCTGTGCATGCTTGCGTGTCACGTGGAATGGCACATGCGCCGCCGCCTGGCGCCGATCCTGTTCGAGGACGACGACCGGGAAGGCGCCCGGGCGCGGCGGAACTCGCCGGTGGAGAAGGCCGAGGTCTCGGAGAGCGCCAGGGCCAAGGCCGACACCAAGCGCACCCCCGACGGGCTGCCGGTCCACAGCTTCACGACGCTTCTTTCCGACCTGGCCACGCTGACGCTGAACGAGGCGACGGTTCCGGACGGACCCGACCACGGCATTCCGGTCTTCGCGCAGCCGACGGAGCTGCAGGGCCGGGCCCTTGACCTGCTGGAGATCGACCCCGCCAAGTTCCTGCCGTGACGCGCCGGGACCGTTACATGTCGAGTCCCGTCCGGAATCAGCAATCGTGCTGATGGCAAGGGGTTTCGCGCAATTCTGGAAATGAAGATCCGGCTAGTTTCACGCGACGTGCCCGCTCCAGCAGAAGGCGTGCCACGGAGGAATGCTTGACCATGGGTCGACAACCGCCTGCCTAGAATCCGCTGCCTGCCGTGATCGGTCGCTCCCAAAGGCAGCCACGTCAAAATTCGGGCAATTCTTTCAGGCTCTTCGTTCCCTGCCAGAAGGTGGGCGGCTCGCAGTCGCTCTTCCGGCGCCGCAAGAAGCGAAAGCCCGACTTCGCGAAAATTCTAGAGACGGCTGATATCCAGTTCCGCAAGAGAGGCCATGGTTCGGTCCGCTTCGGGCAGCTCTTCGGGCTGGCCGTCACGGACAAGGCCGACGCAATAGAATCCGCCGGCCTTCGCCGCTTGCACGCCTAGTGTCGAATCCTCGATGACCATGCACTCTTCCACCGTCAGGCCCAGACCTTTTGCAGCCACGAGAAAGATGTCTGGGTTGGGCTTGCCCCTTGCAGTGTCGTCACCGCCGACAACAACCGGAAACGCATCAAGAAGTCCGGCTTTCTCCAGGATAGTCCTGACGTTCGTGCTGCTGGATGCAACCGCCAGTCCCAAACCTCTAGCCTGGCATTGCCGAACGAGGTCGGCGGCTTCGTCGAACACTTGAAACTGTCCGCCATCGATCAATTCCGCATAGTAGTCGTTCTTGATGTCGGCGGCCCTCTTCACATCGCTGTCCGAATGTCGCACCATGACCGCCCGGGCGCCGTCATAGCGTGGTCGACCGTCAACAAGGTCCCGGTATTCCGCATTTCCGAATTCGTACCCGTAGCATTCGAACATCCGCTTCCAGGCCGCGAAATGGGCAGGGACGGTGTCAACCAAAACGCCGTCCAGGTCGAAGATCAGTCCCTTGATGTGCATGCTCGTCATCCAGAAGTGCAAGGCGCCATGACAGGATTCATGGTAGACCCTTTGGAATCCTCCGTGCATTTGAATGATTAGGCGGGATAGATATTCTGAAGGCGCAACCCACGACCTGGTGCGAACGAACGCTCATGCTGAACGTCAAGAAACTGCCATTCGATGAGCAGGCGCAATGTGCGGCCTACATGCGCGCGGCACACAACATGTCCCAGTCCGAAATCGGTGACGTTCTCGGAGGGCTGTCGCAGCCGCACGTGTCGCGGCTTCTCAAGCACGCAAAGAGAAGGAACTACCTCGTCATCGAGCAAAGGTTTGCGAAAGAGATGTTCGGCGCCGACTGGATTCGCCAGATGGACGAGCTGTTGGCGCCGAGCGGCCTGACAGCCGGTCTTGACGAGTTTTGCCGCATTGAGGACGTAGCGAAGCCTCGCGTGAGCGTCTTTGAAAGCGGGCCGGGGAACACTGACGCCGCTTTGGCGCACCGGCGCAGCCGATTTGGCAGGACCGCGTCCGGACGGCTCGTCGAGCTGATCGGCAGATCGAGCGTCGTGGGCGTTGCCTGGGGCAGGACAATCAAGTCGATTGTCGACGGCATTGCGGCCTCCCGTCAGCCGCTGGACCGTTCGAGGAAAACCGTCTTCGCTGCAGTCTGCGCGGAACTGGTCTCCCTGGCGCAGCATGGCCATTCGTCCAGCCGCCTCGCAGGCGCCCTGGACGAGCTGTTCAATGTCGTTCCAGAGGAAAGCCCGCAGTTGACGGGTTTTCCGGCATATGTGCCACGACACTATGATGAGACAATGCAGCGCTCGATATGGCAGTTCATTTCGGACACGCCGGGGTACCATAGAGTGTTTTCCGGACCGGATGCGTTGGTCAAGAGGATGGACATGCTGATTACCAGCGTCGGTTCCTCGAAGTCGCCGGTGCTGGGAAGTTTCGAAGAGCTTGTGCAGGCGGCGGGAATAAGTGCCCACGACCTCCGCCAGCTTGTTGTCGGCGATGTCGGCGGGATACTGATTCCCAAGTCCGGATTTTCGCCGGCCAAGGCGGCGCTTGTTGACGAGCTGAACTGCCTCTGGACCGGGATCAAGACGGAACATGTCAGGGACATCGCGAAATGCGCGTTCACGGACCCCGAACGGGCTGGCGTTGTCGTCGTGGCGTTGCAGGCTGAACGAGGCGACACGATCTTCGAGCTGATCCGGCAGGGATTGGTCAATGAATTGATCATCGACCATATGGCGGCAAACCGGCTTCAGCAGCTGCTGTCGGAGGGACTGGGCGGCTAGCGCCGACCCCGGGCGGGGGAGCCGGTTCCGCGAATGCAAATGAATTGCAGTCCCCGGGACCCGCGAGCTGCGGAAGCCTGGCCGGTCCAGCCAACCTCCCGGAAGCCACTCTCGGACGGGGTCAAGGGCGAGCGCTCAGTCGCCGTAGATTTCGGCAATTCGGCGCTTGGTCTCTTCAAGCGACAAGTAGACGTCCAACGCATTGCTCGTGCAGCGCTGCGCGCCTGCACAGTTTCCAAACTGGCAGGCTTTGACGAAGTCGCCGGTGAGCAGATAGCCAAACGCCAGTCCGCCGGCGAAACTGTCGCCGCACCCAGTTGTATCGACCACGTCGTCGACCAGAATGCGCTTGACCAGATGTTCACGCATCCGGCCCTCATTGTCCTTGTGATACACCGCGCATCCATCCTGATCGAGCGTGACGTAAAGCGCCCTGACGCCTTCATCCAGACAATGCGTTGCGAGCTGCGGCAGGCGCTCCATGGTCAGTTCGGAGACGTCCGGCAATTCGCCCTTGCCGTATTCGCCCTTGAACCAGCTGCACCGGGCCTCTTCCAGATTCATCTTCAGCAGGTCGATGTATGGCAGCCAGCGGTCACGGTCGATCCAGAACTTGTGAAACCTTTCGCCGTGGACCGAGCAGCCATTGGTTGGGCCGTGCGCATCGAAGAGGACCAGCCCCTTGCTGTTGGCCTTGATGTGGCGCAGGGTTTCCAGGGGCACCTCGAAATCAGTGATCGGCACGACGACGAACGCATCGCAGTCCATCAGGCCTTCGATGTCTTCGGGCAGGATCGGGTTCATGAACCCGGTCTGCGTCTCCTTGCGCCGGTTCTGGTCGACATAGACCAGATCGATCACCGCGCCCTGATCGGCGTCGCCCGTAACATTGCTGGCGTCGATATTCGAGAATCCTGAAAGCAGGTCGCGGACCTTCGGCACATCCGACTTGCGGACATGGCTGACGACGTGGATTCTGGAACCGGCACCGGCGAGCGAGGAAATGCAAGCCGCAGTGTAGACGGCACATCCGAATTTTTCGAAAGTCTCACCCTGATAGCTGGTGATGTTGTCCCGCGGGATCGGCCCGAGGACCGCTACGTTGAACTTGTCAGACATGGCGCGATCCAAGTCTTTCGAAGCATGGGCAGGATGACTTATACAAGCCTGCCGCCAGCAATGCCAATTCCGTAGTCGGGTGTAACCCAGTTTTGTTGTTTACGCCGCCAGGGCCCGGTTTGCGTTCCAGTCCAGGTAGTCGGCCCACCGGTTGTTGTGCAGGCATGCCTTGATGGCCATGAGGCGATTGGCACCGGCCTTGGTCCAGTGGCTTCCCGGCTGCTTAAGGCGCTTGCCGACGAGTTGCCGGCCCAGGCTTTCGACCACGCCGGAGCCGACCTGCATGCCTCGCCTGATATACTGGTCGTATTGCATGCGGTCCTGGTTGTTCCGGTAGTAGTCGATGCAGGCAGCCACATCCTTGCCCCGGTCCCGGAATGGCTCAAGCCAGGCAATGACCTCGTGCACGCGCCCAGCCTTCAGTTCATCCCTGATTTCCTCGATGCGCCGTTTCCGCTCGCCCTGGTCCGCAACCAGCACCTTGAGGGCGTCGCCAGCATAGTCCAGCGCGTGCCACAGATCCAGCACATAGGTGATCCTCGGCCCGGGCAGCATCTCCTGGCAGACATTGACGATCCACGTCGCCCCGTCCGAGAGCACGACGACCTCCTCGGCATCGCCGAGCCCGGTGCGATGTATCAGCCGTCCGAGGCGGGCGGCAAAGTCGGAACGGGCGCTCACGCCGCCGATGGCGGCAGCGCTGTCGATGGCGGCGCTGACAGTCTCGCTGCCCTTGTCCTTCGTGACCTCGCCGGTCTTCGGGCTCCGCCCCTGGGCGGTATATGCGATCACCACCTTCGCCTCCCGGGTCTTCGAGCTTCCATCCTCCTGCTTGCCGCGGATGCCTTTCGTCTCCTCTTGGCGCATCGGCACCCCGGTGCCGTCCATGGCAAGATATTGCCGACTGGCCGCCGGTGCCGCACCTTCCACGATCACCCGCTCGAATTGCTCGACCTTGTTGCCGATTGCCCTGACGCGGCGCTGCAATGCGGATGGCGAGACCAGGACCCCGGCAAGGTTCCTGAGCAGGCCGGTGGCCGGGGCGTAGCTGCAGATGGCGGCGGCCTCGGCCATGATACTGGTTGCCCCTGCCGTGCAGTTGTCGCCCTCGGCGCCGATCATGCGGTCCAGGAGGTAGAAGCCACCCCCGCAATCCCGGCAGAGGAAATAGGTGCGGATGATCTCGACATCACCGAGCCGGGTGGTGAAGGTCTTGGCGGCCCGGCGGTGGCGGACCATCTTCCTGCCGCAATGCCTGCATTCGGGTGCCTTGAGGGTGGAGTCCACATGTTCGAGAATGACCTTGAGGCCGACGCCGCCATTGCCCAGGGCGCCGTCCCTGAGCGCCCGCTCGATGCTGTCGATGTCGGCACCCTTCTGGCTGGCCGCCCTGACCAGCTTCGGCAACAGCTCGGCATACCGGGTCTCGACATCGGCCATGAGCGCGGCAAGCTCGGCCGAGGGTGCGGCCGGATTGCGGCCGAATTCGGGCAATTCACTGGCGGTGATCTCCCGCCAGCGGACCTCCTTGCCGTCACGCCAGTAGGCGGTGTAGCCGCCACTCCGGGTGCGGATGACCGGCGGATGCAGCCTGGCATCCTTCGTCGACAGCTTGGCCAGATACTCGACCGCGTCCGGGTCGCGGCAATCCGTCTTGTTGTCCTGTCGTTCCATGCCTGCCTCTCCTGCTCTCTACTGCTCGGTCCGCCGGCGGGCAGGCGACCGTGTTCCCCGGTCGTCCCGGCCGTGGCGGCTGTGCCCTTTCAAGGACAATGGAGGCGGCAGTGCAACCCGAAGGCGCAGGAGCGGTGATTCGTGCAGGGTGCAGGCGGCGGGCGTCCGGTACCGTAGCTGCCTGTCGGAGCAGAACAAAGGGGGCTGAAATCAGCCCAAACAACAAAAGTGGGTTACACCCTTCCGTAGTCTGGCACCTCTTGGGCGTTGATATTTCGTGACTTTTTGCGAGTTCCTTGAGAAATCCCTGCGCGCATGCCCTGCGTCGACTCGTTGGCCTCTGGCGATTCGGTCCCTCCCTGCACCCAATTTCTCGGAACGAGGCGGCAATGCCGGAGGCGCTTTCCGGCCGGGGCTTCACGGGCGCCTGCAGAATGCAATTCCCGTGCCTCCGATAGGCGCCTCGATCAATGTCACGACGTCCTGCGGGCCCGCTTAGCCTGGCGGTGGAATGGCCGACTCGGTCCGCGAGCAACGACGCGGACGCCGTGGAGATTCGCCGAAGATGCGTGATCGAAGAAATCCCTTGCCGGTCCGTCACAGGCCATATAAATAACCAAACGGTTACTTTGGGAGAAACGCACATGCTGCCTGAAACCCTGGTGAAGTTCGGTCGAGTGGACCTGAAGGTCACGGCCTTCGGATTCGGCACGGCTCCCATTGGCAACATCTTTCGCGAGATCGACGAAGAGACCTCTGACGGAATGATTCGGGCTTCATGGGACGCCGGGGTCCGCTACTATGACACGGCACCCATGTACGGCCACGGGCTCTCGGAACTTCGCACCGGCCACGGCCTCCGCTGGAAGAAGCGCGATGATTTCGTGCTGTCGTCCAAGGTGGGCCGCGTCCTGAAACCTGCGCGAAAGGACGACATAGACTATGCACCCTGGACCAATGCGGGCCGGTTCACGATGCATTTCGATTACAGCTACGACGGCACGATGAGGTCCTTCGAGGACAGCCTGCAGAGGCTCAACCTGGAAAGCATCGACATCTGCTTCATCCACGACGTCGATCGCTTCACGCGAGGCGACGAACAGCCCGAGGTCTTTCGGCAGGCCATGGACACTTGCTGGGCCGCGTTGGAGGAACTGCGTGATCAAGGCGTGGTAAGGGCGATAGGTGTCGGCGTCAACGAGTGGGCGGTCTGCCACGAAGCGCTCAAGCAGCGCGACTTCGACTGTTTCCTCCTCGCAGGGCGCTACACGCTTCTGGAGCAGGAAGCGCTCGAGGAGTTCCTGCCTCTCTGCGAGGAGCGCGGCGCCGCCGTGGTCATAGGCGGTGGCTTCAACTCGGGGATCCTCGCAACGGGTGCGGTCGAAGGCGCAAAATACAACTACGCGCCGGCACCGCCCGAAATCATCGAGAAGGTCAGGAAGATCGAACAGGTCTGCGCCGACCACGACGTGCCGCTGCCTGCCGCCGCGTTGCAATTCGTGGTCGCCCATCCTGCGATACCGAGCTTCATCGCCGGCACGCGCACGGTCGAGCAGCTGGAAAGGAACCTGGCCTGGTTCAGCCACCCGATTCCGGCCGAATTCTGGTCGGAACTCAAGGAAAGGGATCTGCTGCGAGAAGACGCACCCGTGCCAGGCTGAAACCGGGCCGGCTCGATAGGGCGACATCTCGACGCGCCTCCTTCCTCCGGGCCGCCACGGCGCTGCCACGCTCGCGAAAGGGGACCGCATCGATTGCGGCCCCATGACCGTGACAGCGGAGATGATCGATGAATTCGCCGACATTACAGGCGACAGGTTCGAGATTCACATGTCCGGCAAGGCCGCCCGGCGCCATGGACCTGACGCGCGCGTCGCGCACGGGCCACTCGTGCTTTCCTTGATCGACGGGTTGAGAACCGGGCGCCTGCGCAGTTTCGCGCCGGGGCTTCGCCCGGCTGGCGCCGGAGCTTCCATCGGCCCGTCCTCGCCGGTGACCGGATTGCAGCGACGATCGCGGTTTCGGCAATCAAGGAGGCGCGAAAGGAAGACCAGGCCGTCCTGGTGCCCGACCTCGATGTCGCCGGTCAACGCGGCGAGAATGCGCATTCGGGCACAAACCGGCTGCTGGTCTGTCGCTGAACGGCGTCAAGTCTCGAAGTCGAGGACGAGCACGCCTTCCGCACCGCCTTCGAGCTCGGCGACAATCCGCGCACCGATGCCCTGGTGCTCCTCGTCGGCGAGATAGGCATCGCGCACGGATGCGTCCCGGAAATCGAACCAGAAGAGATCACGATATCCGCGCACCAGCGGATCCTCGACGCTGACGTTCGGGCATGCCCGAAAGTCGAGAATGCCGTCAATCCGTTCGTCCAGCGCGGCAAGATCGTCCATGAGACCCTGCTTCACGTCGTCAGTCGTGCCCGCCTTGAACCGCAGGGCAACCAGATGTCGAATCAAGCTTCGTCCTTTCCAAAATCGGGCTTGCGGCCTTCCCGGAACGCCGCAAGCCCCTCGGCCAGTTCATCCGTGCCCGCCGCCAATGCGCCCGCAAGCGCCTCAAGAACGCGCTCGTGTTCCTCGCCTTCGGCAGCGTTGATCGTCATCTTCACGAGTTCCGTCGCCCGCGACCCGCGACCCAGGACGGCTTGCGCCAGTTCTGCCGCCGCCGCCGCACCGTTTCCGGCAGGCACGACTTGATCGACGATACCGAGGTTCAACGCTTCTTCGGCCGCAAACACCGTACCGAACAGCGCCATGCGCCGCACTGTCTGCGCACCAAAGCGCCGTACGGCGCGTTGCGTGCCGGACCAGCCGGGAACAATGCCAAGACCGGATTCCGGCTGACCGATCCTCACATGCTCCTCTGCGATGCGAATGTCCGCGCAAGCAGCAATTTCCAGGCCGCCGCCAAGAGCATGCCCGTCCAGAACGGCGATGACGGGCTGGCGCAGTCTCGCCAAGGCGTCGAATGCGGCATGCCCGTCCCGAATCCAGTGCCGCCCGAACCGTTCCGGGCTCACTGCGGACCAGGCCTCGATGTCTCCGCCGGCGGAAAACGCCTTGCCTTCGCCCGAAAGGACGACAACCCGGATGTCGCCGTGGTGCTCGATCTCCCGGCACCGCGCGGCCAGCTCGTCCACCATGGCAGCGTCAAGCGCATTCAGCTTTTCGGGCCTCGCGATCCGAAGATGCCCGATCGCTCCGTCGATCCGCAGCGTTATCCGCGATGCGCTCATGGCATGAGCCCGAACGGGGCCGGATCGAAGAGCGCTGCATCCATCACGCGCAGGTCGTCGGCCACCTTGAGCGGCGTTTCCGCCTGATCAAGCACGTCACGCCGCAGGTCCGCGCCTTGCGCGATCTCACTCACCTCGAGCCCCTCCTCCGTCAACCGCATTACGCAGCGCTCGGTGACATAGGTGACTTCCTGCCCTTGCGCGACGGCGCGTCGACCGGAAAACGAGACATGGTCCACTTCGGGCACGACCTTGGCCGTGTGCCCCTCGGTGTCGATCACCAGCCTGCCGTTCTCGATGCGCATCTTCGCGCCGGCGTTGAAAGTTCCCGAGTACACGATTCGCCGAGCCCGTGCCGTGATGTCGACAAAGCCTCCGGCGCCCGCCGTCCGGTGCGGGGTCGACTTCAACCTCGACACGTTGACCGACCCGTCCGCGTCGATCTCGAGAAACGAAAGCAGCGAGGCGTCGAAGCCCCCGGCCTGGAAATAGGTGAACTGATGCGGCGAGGTCACGAAGGCGTCGGCATTGGCAGCACACCCGAACTTGAAGTCCAGCAACGGCACGCCACCGATCGCGCCCTGCTCGATCACCCAGGTAACGTCTCCGTGGCAACCCTCCTCGATGAACACGCGCGGCACGTTGGCCGACACGCCGAAACCGATGTTCACCGCCCATCCCTTGCGAAGTTCCTGCGCCACGCGCCGTGCAATGACCTTGGGCACGCCGAAGCTCATTTTCCGGAAGCTGTCGATCGGGCGGATCAGTTCGCCTGATATCGCCGGATCGTAGGTCGTCGCGGTGGTCTGCAGCATGTCGGGCGCCTCGACCAGCGCATCGACAAGAATGCCAGGCACATGGACATCATGGGGGCGCAGCGAACCGTCTTGCGCCACCTGCCGCACCTGCGCAATGACGGTTCCGCCACAATTGTGCGCGGCTAGCGCCATCTCCATCGCGCCGAGATAGGCACCCTCGGACTTGAAACCCAGGTTGCCGCGCTCGTCGCCGGTCGTGGCGCGGATGATCGCAACGTCAGGGCGAAGCGCGGCGAAAAACAGCCAGTCCTCGCTTTCGAACTCCACATGCTTGACGATGGGCTCGGCAGCGGCTGCCTCATTCATGGCACCGCCCTCCTGGACGGGGTCCACGAACGTGTCCATGCCGATCTTGGTAAGCACCCCGGGGCGATGTCCGGCTCCTTCCCGCAACATGTCGAAGACGATGCCCGAAGGAAGGTTGTATGCCTTGACCTGGTTCGAGGCGATCATCTGCCAGATGAGCGGCGGGTCGGAACTGGAGGGACCTGACGGATAGCTGCCGCCAATGATCGTCGACAGGCATCCGGGCCTTGCGATATGGTCCACGCCCTTGACGCCAAACATGTCGCCGGCGGCAATGGGATGAATCGTCGTGAGGTTCTTCGGGGATCCTTCGGCCTCGAATCTTTCGCCAAGCGCCTGGAGCACGAAGTCCGGGCAGCACAGCCCGCTTGAGGAGTTGACAGCCACAACCGCGTTGTCCGGGATCAGCGCGACTGCGTCGGCTGCGCTTCTCTGCTTTGTCAAGACGGCCTCCCCGAAGTTGTGCCGCTGCCGGAAGTAACCGGTTGGTTATCACGTATATGCCAAGCCCGCATCGCCGAAACAAGCGCGAAATGCCGGAAAAAAGTCAACCCTCTGGCAAACAGGCCTTCCCTTCAAGTAACCATAGAGTTACAATGGGCCGGAGTTCCAGGGGGCACCGATGAACATATATTTCCAAAGGACCTACCAACGCGCCTTTGGCACATTTCCGCTGGAAGGAGATGTCGCGAAACAGGCGATCCTTGCCGCGGCCGAGATCGGATTCCGGGCCTTCGACACCGCGCAGATGTATGGCAACGAGGCGGAGACCGGCGAAGCGCTGAAAGCGACGGGCATTCCCCGCGAAGAGCTCTGCATCACGACGAAGGTTCATCCGGACAATTTCGGCGAAGGCGGGTTCATGGCCTCGGTCGAGCGGAGCCTGAAGGCGCTGCAAGTCGACTGCGTGGACGTCCTGCTGCTGCACTGGCCTCCGATGGACGGCAACATTGCGCCGTCATTGAAGCTCCTGCAAGCGTCCCGTGACCAGGGACTGGCAAGGAACATCGGCGTTTCGAACTACACGGTCCAGATGATGAAGGACGCGAAGTCCATCGTCGACGCGCCGATCGTGACGAACCAGGTCGAGTTCCATCCGCTCCTGAATCAGGACCGTCTGCTCGCTGGCGCGAACGAGACTGGGATTCCACTGTCATCCTATTGCTCAGTCGCGCGCGGCGAGGTGTTCAAGCACCCCGAATTCGCCGAGATCGGAGCCGCATACGGAAAGACCGCGGGCCAGGTGGCGCTGCGCTGGATTGTCCAGAAGGGCGTGAGCGTGAACACGATGTCGACCAAGCCGGCAAACATGCGGGCGAATTTCGACATCATGGAGTTCACGCTGTCCTGCGTGGACATGGCAAGGATCGAGAAGCTCACCGCGACTGGCTACCGGATCGTCGGCGAAGACCTCGTGCCTTGGGCGCCGACCTGGGACTGAACGCTCCGCGCCGAACCGGATCCATTCGCCGCCTGCGCTGCCAGTCCGGCGAAGACCGGTCTCGTCCGAACCAGGCTTCGAGGCCGGTCTTCCGTTCAGTGGTTGCCCCGGATCATGTCACTTGCCTTCTCGGCAATCATGATCGTCGGCGCATTCGTGTTCGAACCCACGAGGCTCGGCATGATCGAACTGTCGCAGATGCGAATCCCGTCCAGGCCTCGGACCCGGCATTGTGGATCGACCACCGACATCTCGTCGCTGCCCATCTTGCACGTGCAGGTCGGATGGTAAGAGGTGCGCCCGAACTGGCGTGCATAGGCCTCGAGGTCCGCCTGCGTCCTCACGCCGTCATCGGGAAACCTGACTGTCCTGATGTGCTTTCGCAGCGAGGGCTGCGAGAAGATCTCGCGACTGATCTTCACGCCTTCGACGCTTGTCCTGAGATCTTCCGGCTCGGCCAGGAAATTCGGATCCACCACAGGCGGCAACGACGGGTCGGCGGAACGCAGCCGCACGGTGCCACGGCTCTTCGGCCGGACCGTGTAGGAATTGAGCGTGATGCCCGACGAGCCCTTCGGCACGCTTGGAACGCCGGCCTCCGCCCCGGCTCCCGCAAGGAAGTGGAACTGCAGGTCAGGCACCGGCTTGCTGTCATCGGCAAACCAGAACGCGCCGCCCTCGACAACGTTGGACGTGACCGGACCCGAACGGAACAGGACGTATTCCATGCCCGCCCAAAGCGCCCAGTGCGGCTTGTTGTACTTGTCCAGGCTGTGGTGACCGTTCAACTCGGCCACGATGTCGATGCCGAAATGATCGTTCAGGTTTTCGCCGACACCCGGCAGTTCGTGCACAACATCGATGCCGTGCTCGCGCAGGTGCATGGCAGGCCCGACGCCTGACAGCATCATGATCTTCGGGGTCCCGATCGCCCCGGAGGTCACAAGGATCTCAAGATCCGCCCGCACCGACCTGCGTTCGCGACCGCTGGAATACGCGACACCGGTCGCGCGCGTGCCTGCAAACTCGATTCGCTCGACGAGGCAGCCGGTCTCCACGGTCAGGTTCGGCCGGTCCAGGACCGGCCTGAGATAGCCTACGGCAGCGGAGCAGCGCCGGCCGTTTCTGGTCGTGGTCTGGTAGACGCCGCACCCGGCCTGGACTTGCCCGTTGAAATCCGGGTTGTACGGAATGCCGAGTTCCTGGCACGACTGCACGAATGCACGAGTCATCGGTTGCGGATCGGGAATGTTCGAGACCGCAAGCGGACCGTCGGTCCCGTGCCAGTCTCCCGAAAGGACGGCATTGCCTTCCGAACGGAGGAAATACTGCTGAATGTCCTTGAACGCCCAGCCGTCACAGCCTTCCCGTTCTGCCCATCTGTCGTAGTCCACCGGGTTGCCGCGGGTGAAGACCTCCGCATTGATTGAAGATCCGCCGCCGATCACTCGCGCCTGTGCGTAGGCAATTTCGCGATTGTTCGCGTGCTTCTGCGGCGCCGTCGCAAGGCCCCAGGTATGCGGCCCGTCCGTCATCTTCGCGAAGCCGACAGGCATGTGAATGAGCGGATGCCTGTCCTTGCCGCCCGCCTCCAGGAGGAGAACCCGCACGGCAGGATCCTCGCTCAGCCTGCTCGCCAGAACGCAGCCTGCCGACCCGCCGCCGACAATCACGTAATCGAAGCCCGTTTCCGCCATCTACCAAAACCCCCGGTCGCCGGCCCCGCAGGAAGCGCGCCCTGCGAAACCGTTGCTTTCGCCGCCAAACGCAAACGGGTCCCGGCCCGGCGCGACGCCAGAACTGCACGGGCTCCTCCGCGATGCGTGAAGGAATTGCAGTCGACACATGGAGCCTTGTCCCCTCTACGATGCAGCGTCCAGCCCGTCGCGGAAATCGTTCCAGCCGCCATCGACCGAAGACGGCGCGTCAAGCCACTGCCGCAAGGCCTCGCCCGTCACCGGATCCCTTTGAGGAATTGGCAGCATCATGATCCGCTTCGCTGCCTGGCGAAACAGTTCATCCGTCAGGAACCTCTCCTGGACGTTGTCCCAGTCGCGTCCATCGGGATAGCCGCCCACCATCGAGATGTCCCCTGAACAGTCCACCATCTCGTGGCTGACGCCGGCCGGCATCACGATGACGTCTCCGACACCGAGCTTCACGCGCGTCCAGCCCTCGACGGACAGGGAAAACTCTGCCCATCCCCGGGCACATCCCAGGCACTCGTGGCTCGTGGAATGGAAGTGGGCGTACCTGTAGATCCCGGGATACTCCCAGTTGTTCGACCAGCCGCTGTCGCGGAACCGTGTCCTGATCGCGTCGACGCCGCCGTCCGGGACGGCATCACGATGCACCAGCAACGGGAATCGGCTGTTGGGAATGCGGCCTTCAGGCCTGGAACCGTATGCTTCCGTGTTCATGTGGCTTCCTCCTTGTCCTCATGCATCACGATTTGGGTCTTCAGGTGCTGCGGTCGATCGGCAAAGCTGTCGAATGCCGCCTGGATGTCGTCGAGCGGATAGGCCGCACCCGTGAAGGGCGCAGTCATGATCCGGCCGTGGACGAGCAGGTTCAGCGCGTCATGCATGTCCTCGCCCGTGCCGGCGACCGTGCCCCGAACCGAGTTTTCCTCAAGGATCGTTGCCAGGATGTCCAGGTTGAGGGCCTCGCCCGGTTCGGTCAGTCCGAAGGCCATGATATGGCCGCCCTTGCGCACGAGTTCCTGCGCTTCGGCATAGAGCGCCGGACTTCCGACGCTTTCGATCACGATGTCCGCGCCGCGCCCGCCGGTGGCGTCCATCACGGCCGCATTCAGCCTCGCCGGTTCACTGACGCCGACATCGGCTCCGGCATCGAGAGCCATCTGCACGCGCTCCGCACTGATGTCAGAAACGATGATCGGGGCTGCGCCGATCGTGCGCATGAGCTGGACATGCAGGTTGCCGACGGGGCCGGCGCCGATGACGGCGACAGATCGGCCGAAGGTGACGTTAGACTTGCGGGCGGCGCGCACGACGCAGGCAAGCGGCTCTGTCAGGGCCAGCGTCTCGGGCGCGACATGTTCCGGTGCGGGAATTGCCAGCCGGGCGGGCACCGAGAGGAACTCCGCGAAGGCGCCGTCGACGGTGATGCCGATCTGCCGCATCTTCGGGCAGTTCAGGATCTCGTTCCTGCGACACCAGTAGCAGCGGGTGCAGCCAATGTTCATGTCGACGACAACCGGCTGGCCTTCCTCGATGTCCTCGACGCCCCGCCCGAGCGCAGCGACATGGCCGGTGAATTCATGACCTGACACCATCGGCAGGCTCTCGGTCGCGTAGGCACCGTGGAAGATGTGCATGTCCGTGCCGCAGATGCCCGTGCGCGCAATGCGGATCAGCGCTTCGCCCGGCCCGGGGTCCGGACGGGCGACCTCTCGCAACTCGAACCGGCCCGGTTCGACGAGCACCGCCGCGTGCATTGAGGCCTTCACTTGACGACTCCGCTCAGCTTGCTTCGATCGATGGTCAGCGCGATCGCGACGATCAAGACGACGCCGAAGACCATCTGCTGCTGCGTCGCGCTGACTTCGAGATAGACCATGGCTGCGCGGATCACCATGACGATCAATGTGCCGATGGCCGTGTTGATCACGCCGCCAACCCCGCCCGTGAGGGGCGTGCCACCGACGAGCACGGCCACAATTGCCAGAAGAAGGAAACCGTTCGCCAGGTTCGCGTCGCCGCCCGAAAGCTTGACCGAGAACAGCAGGCCTGCAATGCCCGCAAAGGCTCCGGAGATCGCGAAGGCGAGGATCTTCACGCGATCAACGTTCAGCCCCGAGGCCACTGCCGCGAGTTCCCCCGAACCGACGGCTTTCAGCGCACGCCCGAAGCTTGTGCGCGTCTGGAGAAACCACGCGAAAGCCAGAAGCGCGGCCGCGATTGCCAACTGGTGAGGCACGCCGGCGGTGCTGTCGAACATCCAGCCGAAGCTCGTGTTTCTCTCGGTCGCGTCCATGGAAAGCGCTCGCTGGCCAGACAGGTACTTTGCGGCAGACAGCGCGATGAAGCCCATCGCGAGCGTCGAGACGAATGACGGAACGTACAGACGGGTGGTCACGAAACCCGACACCGCCCCGAAAAGGAAGCCAGCGAGAACGCAAATCACGGCCACGCCGATTCCGAACCGCGAAAGATAGACGGTGGCCACGACCGTCACCATGTTCGCCACCTGCTGCGCCGACAGGTCGATGCCGCCGATGTAGATCGCGAACGTCATGCCAAGCGCCATGATGAAGAGCGGAACGACATCGGTGACCAGCGACAGGAAGCCTAGCGGGTCGAAGAAGGCCGGATTCGCCGCCCCGACGACGCTGACCAGCGCCAGCAACGTCATCCAGGGGAAGTGCGGCTTGATGCGTTCAAGGTTCATTGGCCGAATCCTCAGATCATGTGGTGGACGAGGTCGTAAAGCGATGGCTTCGCGCCTGGCGTCCCGTCGAAACGCTGCTGGAACTCGCCGTCCTTGATGACGATGATGGTATGGGAAAGGCCGATCGCCTCTTCCAGCGTGTCGGCCACCAGTACGATGCCGACGCCGGCGCCGTTCATTTCGCGGACCATTTCGTAAACGTCCTCCTTCGCACCGATGTCCAGTCCGCGTGTGGGATGGTCGAGAAGGATGATGTCCGACCCGCCCGATCGCCATTTGGCCAGCACGACCTTCTGCTGGTTGCCGCCGGACAGGCCGCTGCAGTCCTTGCGGATGTCCGGCGTCTTGATCGCAAGCCTTTCGACCCAGGCCGTCGCCATCGCCTTCTCGTCGCCAACGCGCAGAACGCCCAGGTCCGAATACTTGCTCAACTGGCTGAGCGTCATGTTCTCGTAGACGTTCATGCCGTTCACGATGCCCTCGACCTTGCGCTCGCGCGGCACATACCCGACGCCCCGCGCCACTCCGTCCGCGGCGGTGAAACGCGCAATCCGCTCACCCTCGTATGTTCAAAGAATCAGAAACGAATCAGGAGGTGGCTGTGGACAGGTTGGGCGCGGATTCCTGTGGAAAACCATTGCCTTGCCTTCCGCCGCCTCCCCGGTTCATTCCTGTGCAGGGACCGCCGTCGCCATGCATGGCGGCGGCGGAGCGGGGCCTGGCCCCGCAGGGCGGGTCGGACCGGAGACACCCTGGATCGCATCAGCGGATCCGAGATCAAGCGTGGTCGGCCCGCCCTCCCGTTCGTCTCCCGGGTCCTGGATGGATGCTGGGTTCAAGAACCGAATCATCGCGAGGATAGGAGCGGGAGAACATGGCCATCGTAGTCGCCGGAATCGACGTGAGCAAGAAGTCGCTCAACATTCACCTGAACGGCAGGGACGAGACCGCCGCCAACGACACGGACGGCTTCCGAAAGGTCGCCGGCATCCTGAGGGACGGCGGGGCGGAACGGGTCGTCATCGAGGCGACGGGACGATTGCACAGAGCCCTCCTGCAGTCGCTGCATGACAGGGGATTTTCCGTTTGCGTGGTCAACCCCCGCCAGTCCCGGGACTTCGCCAAGGCAGGCGGCGAGCTGGCGAAGACCGACAGGGTCGACGCCAGGATCCTGGCCGCCTTCGGGGCCGCGTTCCCGGCCATGCCGGCCACCGCGCCGGCCGACGTGACGATCGACCGGCTCCGCGACATGCTGGTGCTGCGGGAGGCCCTTGTCGACCAGCGCGCGCAGCTGAAGGCGGCCTACGACGAGGTCGGCGACCCTCTGCCGGACGGACCCGTACCGAAGGTCCTCTCGGAGCTTGACGCCGGCGTCGGCGAGTACGACCGGCGGATCGGGGAGCTGGTCGCCGGCTCGGACGATCTTGAGGAGAGCTACGGGATCCTGACCTCCGTGCCGGGCATCGGCCCCGTCACGGCGGCGTCCCTGATCGCCTGGATGGGCGAGCTCGGCGCGATCGGCAACCGCCAGGCCGCCGCCCTGATCGGCGTGGCCCCCTTCGCCCGCGACAGCGGGACCCTGAAGGGCGGGCGCCACGTCACCGGCGGACGGAGGAGACCCAGGGACGTCCTCTTCATGGCGGCAATCGCGGCAACCCGGTTCAATCCCGACATGAAGGAACTGTACGGACGGCTCACGAAAAGGGGCAAGCCCCACAAGCTCGCCGTGACCGCGGTCATGAGGAAGCTGATCGTGACCGCGAACGCCCTGCTGCGCGATCGGCGCATGTGGGAGGACCGGGCGACGGACGCCGCCTGACGCCAGCGCGGGCCGCGTCTCGCGGCGGTCTTGCCAGGCCCGAAACGAAACAGTCTGGCCGGTCACGCGTCGGTGGCCGGGCGGTTCCGGCATGCCCGCACGCCGCCGGACTGTGGACAGGGATGTGGAAAACCGTGGAAAACCCGGAACCGCCTCCCCGGAAATTGCCAAAAAATGCTGAATCCGCGCTTGACCCAAGACATGGATGCTTGATCGTAACGGTGCCGGCTGTCGGAGTCTCAAGCCCGAAAATCGTGCGCAGCACAGCCTCGCGGCCGGAACCCTCGGTGCCAACGAGACACAGGACTTCGCCGCGATGCAGGTCGAACGAGATGTCCCGGTAGCGGTTCTCCACGCTCACGCTGTCAAATCGAATCAACGGCTCGTCGGCGGCATAGGGGGCCTGCTTCTGCTCGCGGTAATACTCCTTGTCGATCTCGCGGCCCACCATCTTGTGCTGTATGTCGTCCACGTCGGCATCGTCGCGAGCCGCCACGTCGACAACCGCACCGTCCTTCATGACGTAGATGCGGTCCGAAAGCTCCAGGACCTCGTCAATGCGGTGGCTGACGAAAATGAAGGAGGCACGCCTGGCCAGGTCGCGCACAAGCCGGAACAGCAGCTCCACCTCCTCCTTGGCGAGCACCGAGGTAGGCTCGTCCAGCAAGATCACCAGATCGCCGTCGATCCGCTCCTCGAGCGCCAGCACCTTCGCGAGTTCCACGAGCTGGCGCTGCACAAAGGAAAGCTGAGACGTCACGGCAGCAGGGTCGACGTCGAGATTGACCTTTGCCAGCTGATGGCGCGCGGCCTTCGCCATGGCTCTCCAGTCGACGATGCCGAATCTCACGAACTGCCGCTCGCAGCCCAGGAAGATGTTCTCCATGACCGTCAGGTTGGTGATCAGCGACTGTTCCTGGAACACCATCCCGATCCCGTGATTCATGGCCTGGCGCGGGTTCTGGAAGCGCATGGTCGTGCCGTCGATCGTGATCGTGCCGCCGTCGGGCTGGTAGGCGCCGTAGATGATCTTCATCAGGGTGGACTTTCCGGCACCGTTCTCGCCGACGAGGCCCACGATCTCGCCTCGGCCGACCTGGAAGTCGACCGCCTTCAGCGCGTGAACGCCGGGGAAGCGCTTGTCCACCTTGTTCAGGGCATACATGGAGCCGTTCCTATTTCACGAAGGTGACTGACCTGCGGTTGGTCGACAGCGTGACCGCCAGGATCACAAGCGCCCCGAGCACGCCGTCCTGCACGTAGGACGGCAGCCCGATCACGACCATTCCGTTGTTGATGACGTTGACGATCAGCACGCCGACAAGAGTGTTCCAGACGCCGCCGATCCCGCCCCAAAGCGCGGTGCCGCCGACCACGACGGCGGTGATTGACACGAACATGAAGTTGTTGCCGGTCGCGGTCTCCGCAATGCCGATGCGGCCCACGGCCAGCAGGGCGCCAACGGCGAAGAAGATGCCGGCCAGGGTGAATCCCAGGACACGCACGCGGGCAACGTTCAGGCCGCTGGACTGTGCCAGCCGCTCGCCGCCGCCCACTGCGTAGAAATTCCGCCCGAGAGCGGTGTGGGACTGAATGAACCAGGCAAGCAGGAGAAAGGCGAGCGCGACGTAGCACATTATCGGGAAATTCAGCCAGCGCACCGTCAGGAGCGAGCGGAAGAGCTCGTCCTCGACGCGCAGGCGGTCACCCCCGGTCAGAAGCAGGGCGAAACCCGTGCCCACGAAGCCCATGGCCAAGGATGCCATGAAGCTCGGGATCTTCAGCCTAACGTGAATCAGCCCGTTGACGAAGCCCAGCAGCGCCCCAACCGCGAGGGCCAGGGGAATCGCCAGCCAGGCCCAGCTTGCCAGGGTGCCGCCCAAGCCGAGGAACGCAAAGGCGAAAAGCACGGCGCAGACCGAGATCGTGCCTTCCATCGAGAGGTCGATGGAGCCCATGATGATGATGAATGTCACGCCGACCGCCACCATGAGCGCCGGCGCGGCCGCGATGCCGATGCGAGCGCCGTTCCGTATGGAGAAGAACCGGGAATCGCGGAGATACACGTGTTCCTCGCCGTCAAGAAGATCGGCCAGGAATTCAAGGAGCGGAAACAGCAGGACCAGCGCGACGAGCACCAGGATCGGGGCCCATCTGACGATGCGGTCTCTCGCCAGCAACGCTCCGAGCGCTTCCGTCTGCGCGGATATGTCGGTCATCGTCCGGCCCTCCGTGCCTGAACCACTCATTGGAAGAGCCGCAACGGGTTCCTGTCAAGAGTCGGGCCGAGGCTTGGTCGGCGAGGCGGCACGGCCGGTTTGCCCGGCCGCGCGAACCGGTCACCTGGTCACTTGTACATGATCTGGCCGTTTGACGGGCCCCAGAAGTCCTGCCAGTCGTAGGTCGGCACGTTCTCAAGGTAGTTCGCCTTGAATTCGCGCGCGTCGTCCGGCGTGACGAAGATCGTCGGCCCGTAGAACTCGCGATGCTCGTTCGGCTCGTCCGACGGCGTGAAGTGGCCGGCGGCAGCGTGATAGGCGAGCGACGCGGTGATGCCCCCGCCCCAATGCGGGTTCGTGAAGACGGTTGCCAGGATCTTGCCCTCGGCGACCAGGTCGACTGCCTGCGGGTTGCCGTCATAGGTGACGATCGGGACATCCATTCCCTCGGCGCGAAGCGCCTCGAGAACACCGTAGCCGATCGTGTCGTTTGCGCAGTGCACGCCGGTGATTTCATCGCCGTAGCGCGTGATGAACGAAGCCATGATCTGCGCCGCCTTCTGGGTGTCCCAGTCAGCCGGCTGCGCGTCGAGAAGCTCGACGTCGGGATAGTCCTTCAGCGCGTTCTTCAGGCCGTTCAGGCGCTCGATCGCAGGGTTGTTCGAGGCGATGCCGCCAAGATGCACGACGCCGCCCTTTCCGCCGATGGCATCAAGGAGAATGCGTGCCGTGCGTTCCGCAGGGCCTTTGTCCGACCAGGTCATGTGGCTGACGTAGTTGTCGCCAAAGTCCCAAGGGTGCAGGTCGTCGGTCTTGTTCCAGAGCGTGGAGACATAGGCCCCCGCCTCGACGCAGGCCTCGACCACCGGACGAGCGTTAGGAGCGTCGTTGGTGTCGATGGCAAGAGCCAGTTCGCCGTTGGTCTTTGCCAGCAGCGCCTTGACGTCGGCCAGCGACTTCTCCGAGGAGCCCTCGTTGATCAGGTGCGTCAGGAAATCCTTCGGCTTGCCGAGGCTCTCGACGAAGGCCTCGCCGCCCGAAACGATCTCGTTCCAGTAAGGGTTCGTACGGTTGCGGTAGGACCAGGCGATCGTCGGATCGGCATAGGTCGCCGCCTGCACAGGCGAAGGACCGAACATGCGCATCGCCGCCGCGCCGGAGATGCCGTAGGCCGAGGCAAGCAGGAAGTTTCGGCGCGAAACCGTCTCCTGCTCAATGAATTTCTTGATGAAGGACATGGACGTTCCTCTCCCTTTTTGTCGAGCTCACGATGAGGCTCTGATTCAGTCTCGCTTGCGGCCGAATTCCCCCGACATGCCCGACCTGCAGGCGGCGGCGGCGATTCGGTCAGTAACGCACTAGTTAGTTACTTCCTGCTTCTCTTTCCTGTCAAGTGGGTTATAAGGGTGGCGTGAAGGGATCCGGGGAAGTGAAGGAACGCACGTGGGAATTGCGGAGGAACAGCCTCGGGCACGCGACGCAAGCGCAACCAGGGCCAGGATTCTCGCCGCCGCAAGGTCGGAGTTCGCGCGACTGGGTCTCGCCGGCGCGCGCGTGGACGAGATCGCGAGGCAGGCCTGTGCCAACAAGCGCATGATCTATCACTACTTTGGCGGCAAGGAGGCCCTGTTTCGCGCGGTTCTCGTGGAAGCCTATCTGGACATTCGCAACGCCGAACAGGAACTGGAACTTGACCACCTGCCGCCACGCGAGGCCCTTGAGCGTCTTGTTGGGTTCACTTGGGCGTATTACCTCGACAACCCGGAATTCATCACCCTGGTCAACAGCGCGAACCTGCATCGAGGCAAGCACCTGGAGAAGTCCGAGCGCCTGCGGACGGCGAGCCGCAGGTTCGTCAACATGGTTCAGGAAATCCTGGACCGTGGGGTTGCCGACGGCTCCTTCCGTCCGGGCATCGATCCGGTGCAGCTCAACATCACGATCGCGGCCATCGGCTACTACTACCTGACAAATCGGTTCACCGCCACGATTCTGTTCGAACGCGACTTCATGGACAGAGAGGCGCTCGAAGACCGGCTCGACTTCAACATCGACACCGTCATGCGGCTCGTGCTTGCCTGACGACATGGCCTTTCCCTGGCCCTGCACACACTGCCCGGACTTCAGGCCCGAATTTCCGCCTTCATCGCCTTCGTCGTGACGCTTCAGGAAGAAACGCCGCAACCGGGGCACGGCCAGCGACCGCACGGGAGTTCGGCGGCGTCACTGCAATCAGTCTGGCGACATGCCAGGCTGCCATCCCGGCGGGGCGAGTTCAAAGCCGGAGAACTCGAAGGCGGGAGCGACCGTGCAGCCGACAAGCGTCCATTCACCCAAGGAATCCGCGCTCTGCCAGCAGCCTGCCGGCACGACGACATGCGGCTCTGCGGCAGCGACCGAACCGAGCAGCCGCTCGGTCGCCGTCCTGCCTTCGGACCAGAGCGAAAGCCGCAAGGGCGCGCCGGCATAATGGTGCCAGATTTCGACCGCATCGATGCGGTGCCACGCCGATGTATCTCCGGCTCCCAACAGATAGTAGATCGCCGAAACGGCCCCTCGCCCGCCTGCGGTCGCCGAAGCGCGGAAGGTCTCTCGATAATGGCCGCCCTCTGGATGCGGCTCCAGCCTGTAGCGTGCGATCACGTCATCGGCATCCATCGCGGCCTCCATCTGCAAGTGCGTCCCGTCTCCTTCGCCAGGCCAGCCGATTCACCTGGTCGTTCCGCTGGCTCCATGCCCGTTTCGCGGCGGCCGGTCGCGCCTGACCACTTCGCGATCTCTCCGCGTGCAGGCGCAGCGTCCTGCTCAGTCGTTCACGCACCGCATCCGGATTCAATCAGCATTGTGTCCTGAACCGCTCGACAATCGTGTCCAGGACTTCCGCAGGGTCGCGTTGCCACCAGTTGCCGGCCGAAAACACCTCGACTTCGCACGCGCCCTCGTATCCCGCGTCTTCAACGGCGCGCCGGATGTCCTTCAGGTTCGCGACCCCGTCACCCATCATTCCTCGGTCCAGGAGCATGTCGCTGGTATCGGCAAGCCAGTCGCACAGATGGTATCCGAGAATGCGATGCGGGCCGGCCGCGTTCAGCGTCTCGGACAGCGTCGAGTCCCACCAGACATGGTAGACGTCGACTGCCACGCCCGTGTTCGGCGCGCCCATCTGGTCGCAGATGCGGATGGCCTCGGCCACGGTGAACAGGCATGTCCTGTTGCCGCCGAACATTGGGTTGAGTGGCTCCAGGGCCAGGCTCACTCCGCATTTTGCCGCGTGTTCCGCGAGGCTTGCGACACGCTCCGCCAGGAGTCTCTGGCTTTCCTCGACACCCTTTGTGCCGGGCTCCGTGCCGCCGGTCACGATGGTGAGCACGTCGGTCCCGAGCGCGGCCGCCATGTCGACCGACTCGCGTGCCTCGTCGAGCGTCTCGGGAGCGCCGGGACCGGTGATGTACGGGGTCCGGCAAAGCCCAACGACCTTCATGCCGCTGGCGCGGACGCGCTCGCCGATGGCCTGCGCACGGCTGCCGATCTCGCGCCGCCAAAACACCAGGCCGGCAAAGCCGCGCTCGGCGCAGGCGTCGACCACTCGTTCCACCGACCAGCCGGCACCGTAGCCGTCCATGTTATGGCCAAGCGTCGCAGTGTTCAGAGCCAACGCACCGAGATCGCTCGTGAAGTCACGCAATGCCATACAGTCCCATGAGCGTCCGCATCCGGGCAATGGCGCGATCAGGGTCCGACAGAAGTCCAGCCTGGTCCGCCAGCCGGAAGCAGTCGGCAAAATAAGGCAAGGGCCGCATCGCCTGGGCGCCGCCGGCCATCACGAAGTGCTTCTGGAATCCGTTCAGCCATGCAAGGAACACAATGCCCGTCTTGTAGTGCTGCGTGGGTGCACGAAAGATGAGGCGCGCCAAGGGCACCGTCGGATCCAGCGTCGCGCGAAAGCCTGCCTCGTCCCCCCGCCCCAACCGGCCGACCGCCCTGGCGGCAGCGACTGCCAGAGGGTCAAAGATGCCGAGCAGCGCATGGCTGTGCCCGAACTCGTCGCCGACAATCAGCTCGGGGTAGTTGAAGTCGTCGCCGGTATACATCTTCACGCCTTCCGGCAGGCGGCGGCGCATGGCGACCTCCTTCGCCCTGTCCAGGAGGGAGACCTTGATGCCGTCAACCTTCGCAGCATTCCCGCCGATGACGGCAAGCACCGTCTCAAGCGCGTCCTCGAAGCGATCGCTGCCCCAGTAGCCCGCAAGTTCCGGGTCGAACATGTCGCCCAGCCAATGAAGGATCACCGGCTGCTCGCAGCTCGCCAGCACATCCTCGTAGACCCGAACGTAGTCTTCCGGTCTCTCCGCGGCCGGCACGAGCGCACGACTGGCCATGATGACAAGGCGTCCGCCGATGCCCTGAATTGCCTCGACCTGTTCCAGATAGGCGCGCCGCACGTCATCGAGGCCTTGCGCCTCGCCCGGCATCAGGTGATCCGTACCGCAGCCATTGAACACGAGAGCGTCAGGAAGCTCCGCCTTCGTTCGCCGAATGAGTTCCTGCGCCTCGGGCCATCCGAGACCCATCCCGCGCTGCGCCGTATCCATCGCTTCGGCGATGCCAAGCCCCAGACCTGCCAAGTGGCGTCGAAACGCCATTGTCGCTTCCCAGTCAAGCGTGGCGGATCCGGTCGGATCGTTGCCAGTGAAGGGATCCGCCACCACGTGCGCAGCGGAAAGCACGACCCGAACCGGATCGGGGCCGAGCGGCTCGGCATCGATCGGCGTGCCCTGCATGACGTAGTCCTCGAGCAAGCCGTCACTGCCTGGAAGCGCAATCTTCATCTCAGAACCTCGGAACCAGCATGCCACCGTCGGCGAATATGACCTGTCCGGTCGTGTAGGGAAGCTTCCCGGACGCGAGCGACCCGATGATTTCACCCACTTCCTCGGGCTGCCCCACGCGCGGAACGAGCGTCAGCCCCTCCTCTGCCCGCCGTGCATACTCCTTGATCATCGGCGAAGTCATGTCCGTGTCAATGACCCCCGGCCGCACGTCATAGACTGAAACGCCTGCGGGTCCGAGCCGCACTGCCCAAACCTTGGACACCATTGCCGCTCCAGCCTTTGACGCGCAGTACTCTGCGCGTGCGACCGCGACCGCCTCGGCATTGGACGACGTGACGTTGATGATGGAATGGAACAGCGATGCGTCCCGGTCCCGGGCGAGCAGCCTTCTGGCGAATGCCTGCGTCATGAAGAACATCGCCTTGGCATTGACCGTCATGCACCGGTCCCAGCTCTGTTCGGAAACATCAACGGGGTCGCCACGGCTCATCACGCTGACGCCCGCATTGTTCACGAGCGTAGTAAGGGGCCCGATTGCGTCTTCCGCGTCGGCAATGGCGGCGTCGTGGGCTTCGAGATCCGCCAGGTCAAGCGGCATGGCGAAAGCACGTGCGCCTGTTGCGGCGACCTGCTCCACCGCCTCCGCCAACCGGTCATCATCGGCTGGCCCGTTCAACGCCACCGCGAATCCCTGCCGCGCGAGGGCTAGGGCGCTGCCCAGTCCGATGCCGCGGGTCGATCCGGTCACCAGTGCCGCCTGGCCGCTCAAGCCAGCGCCCCGTTCTTCAGGAGTTCGCGCGCAATGATCGTGCGCTGAATCTGGTTCGTGCCCTCGTAGATCTGCGTGATCTTGGCATCTCGGTAAAGCCGCTCCACTTCCATGCCCCTTATGTATCCGGAACCGCCGAAAACCTGAACTGCATCTGCCGTGCGCCGCACCGCGATGTCGCTTGCGAAACATTTCGCCATGCTGCAGGCCATCGTCGGATCCCGGCCGCGATCGACGCTGTCTGCCGCCGAATGAACGAGGAGGCGCGCGGCCTGAATGTCTTTCGCCATGTCAGCGAGCATGAACTGGATGCCCTGGAATTCCGAAATCGCCTGCTTGAACTGGCGGCGTTGCTTCGCGTATTCGAGCGCGGCTTCCAGGCCTGCCTGGGCAATGCCGACGGCAAGCGCACCGATCCCTACGCGACCCTTGTTGAGCACGCTCATCATGATGTGAAAGCCTCGGCCTTCCTCACCCAGGAGCGCATCTTCAGGAAGTCGCACGTCGGAGAAGGCCAAAGCCCCAACCTGGCTGGCCCGCTGGCCCATCTTGTGCTCCTTGGGGCCCCGTTCGACTCCCTTGGCGTTGAGGTCGACAACGAAGATTGACATGCCCCGGTGTCCTGCTTCCCGGTCCGTGCGAGCCAGAACGAATCCGACATCGGCCACCGGTGCATTATGTATCCAGATCTTGCTGCCGTTCATGATCCAACCTTCACCTTCGCGAACCGCTTCCGTCCGGATTGCCGCTACATCGGTCCCAGCCTCCGCTTCCGTAATGCAATAGGCCACCCTTGTCCTTGCCGCCATCACGTCGCGGAGCAGGCGTTCGCGCTGCCCCTCGGTGCCGTGTTGCACAAGCAGGGCCGCGACCAACTCGATCAACCCGCACTGATCAGCGACCGAGGCATATCCCCGGGAAAGCTCTTCCATCACCAGCGCGTAGGCCAGAGCGTCCAGTCCAGGACCTCCCATCTCCTCCGGCACGCAGATTCCAAACAGGCCCAGCTTGCCCATCTCCTCGAAGAGCCCGCCCGGAATCCGCTCTTCGGCGTCAAGTTCCCCCGCAATCGGGCGAATCTCGTTTTCGGCAAATTCACGTGCCGCGTCACGAACCTGGGCATTCGTGTCGGAAAGCTGCATCGCAAGCCCCGCTAGTAACTGTATGGTTACCTTAGGCATGGACGGCTGTCGCGGTCAAGACCATGTCGTTCACTTTGCATCCCCTCTTGGTGTTCGCATTCAGCAACCGTCTGGCCGCCAGCGCCTCGCAGGCCTTCACGACTGCGGAGTCATCAAGCCCGCCGTGGCTCCGAGCCGATGCCGCGAGGAACATCTGATGTGCCACGGCGCTCGACGGCAACGGCACGCGTGACTCTTTCCTCCCGCCTCCAGGACCAGAGCCCGAGTCCTTGACGAAAATGCCGACCATGGAACGCGGGGCGTAATCGCCGTCCAGCATGTGCGGCCCCCGATCCTCGATCGTCCGGCTTTGGCCAGACGATTTCGGCACGACGTCGAACGGCAGGCGGGGATCGCGGCCCGATCTTGTGCCAAGCGCCGAGAGCTCCGCAGCCGCCACGAGACGAATTCCCGCCGCGAGCCTGGTGAACCGCCTTGAATGTGGCTCCCAGTCCCGCCTCGTCGCCGACGCGGCAGGTCTTCCTCGAAATCGCTCGCAGAACCGGATCGGTGGCCTTGAGTGCCGCGTCGCCGCCCGCAGCCATGACGGTCAGTGCGCCCTAACCCGCCCCAGCCTTGCCTCCTGACACCGGCGCATCAAGAAATTGGCACGCCTCCGCATCCACCCTTTTCGCGGTCCTGCGCACACCGGATGGCGCAGCCGTCGAGCTCAGCATCACGGTGGATCCCGAATTCACGGCTGCAACGGCACCCGAGTCTCCGAACGGCGCTTCCTCCGCCTGTTCCGCATTGAACACCATCGGGACGGGTACATCGGCGCACGTGGCTGCATCGGCAGTCGAGCAGGGCCAGGTTCCGCCAGCCTCTGCAAATGCGGCCTTCGTGCGGTCGCCGACGTCAAAGCCCTTCATCGAGAGTCCGGCACGAAGGATGTTGCAAGCCATCCCGATCCCCATGGAACCAAGTCCGATGATTCCGGCATTCGATTGCCCGATCACTGTCGTGCCTGCCGCCCTCCGGGAGCGAAAGAGGATGCGCCAGCCGCGCACGGTCCCGCTGCAGGCGTCGTTTCAGTTTGCTGCCCGGTTCGCAACAAGCTACCTTCGAGGCCTGTACGCCGAACGATCCAGGGTCCGGAAAAGGCTTCAAGGTCAATGCAGGACGGCACGCAACGCACCGATCCAGGCCTTCCCGGCTGGCACCATGTGCCAGAGGTGCCGATAGAGATGTCGCCGTTTTTCAGCTGGCCGCCGGATCCGGGGCGGATGCTGAATTGGGTCGCTGCACGATGGTTGCGGCTTGCCGAGAATTCGATCCTGACCGTCCTTGCGCTGGTCTGCTGGCTTTGGCTGCAGCCTTCGCTTGAAGTGACCAAGTCGCTCTCATGGGACTGGACAGGCGCTCTCCTGCTGCGGAACCTGGCGTTGATGACCATTGTCGCGGGCGGACTGCACTGGTTTTTCTATCGGGCCAAGCGGCAGGGAGACCGGCTCAAGTTCGATCCACGCGACCTGATGCTGAAGGGTCGTCAGTTCACCTTTGGCGGGCAGGTGCGCGACAACATGTTCTGGACGCTGACCAGCGGGGTCGGGACGTGGACCGCATACGAGGTGCTGATGTTCTGGGCGATGGGAAACGGCTGGGTGCCGGTGCATGCGTGGTCGTACAGCCCGGTATGGTTCGCGGCCCTCTTCGTGCTGACACCGGTCTGGATCTCCCTGCATTTCTACTGGATTCACCGGGCGCTGCACTGGGGTCCGCTCTATCGGCTGGCTCACGCCCTGCATCATCGGAACGTCAATGTCGGCCCATGGTCGGGACTGTCGATGCACCCTGTTGAACATGCCCTGTTCTTCAGTTCAATCCTCATACACCTCGTTGTGCCGGCAGGTCCGGTGCACATCCTGTTTCACATGCAGCACCAGGCGCTGACCGCCGCGACGTCCCATGCAGGATTCGAGAACCTCCTGGTGGAGGACCGGAAGCAACTCGCGCTCGGGACGTTTCACCACCAAATGCATCATCGGTACTTTGAGGTGAACTACGGAAACCTTGAGATGCCATGGGACAGGTGGTTCGGCACGTTTCACGACGGGACGGCCGATGCACACGAACGGCTCAGGGACAGGCGGCATCGCCGGGCCTGAATCCATCCTGCGTTGCCCGGGCAACGGCGAAAGCAAAGGATGCGGTCGAGATTCTTCTGTCCTCCGGCAACGGCCGCACGGAAACACCCGAAATGCGACGTGCCGCCCCGAACATCCTGAACCGAAACTGCGCCATGCCTGAACTGAGATGAGATGAGGAAACAATGCTGAAAAGACTTCTGATAACCGGCGCCAACGGCAACCTGGGCGCCGTCTGCCGCGACCGGCTGACCCACATAACCGAATCAATGCGGGTCGCTGCCCGCAGGGGGTTGGGCGCGGAACGTGAAAGCGAAGAGATTGTCTACTGCTCGCTCGAAGACCGGACGGCGGTCGAGGCGATGGTCGAAGGCTGCGACGGCATCGTCCACATGGGTGGCCAGGCCACAGAGGCCCCCTGGTCGACGATCCGGGCCGCGAACCTTGACGGCATGTTCAACCTCTACGAAGCAGCGCGAAAGTCCTCGGTCACGCCGCGGATCATCTTCGCCTCATCCAACCACGCCATCGGGTTTCACAAGCAATCGGATCGGCTTGACGCGAACTCCCTCACACGCCCCGACGGGCTCTACGGCGTGTCCAAGGTATTTGGCGAGGCATTGGCCTCCATGTATCATGACAAGTTCGGGATCGAGACCGCGGCGATCCGAATTGGGTCCTGCTTTCCCGAACCTCGCAACCACCGCATGCTGTCAACCTGGATGAGTCACGACGACTTCATCCACCTGATCGAGCGGATTTTCGCGGTCCCGCGCCTTGGCTGTCCGATCATTTTCGGCGCCTCGGCCAATTCCTCGAACTGGTGGGACAACCGCGAGGTGGCCTACCTGGGCTGGCAGCCCAAGGACAACGCCGAAGCCTTCCGCGACAAGCTCGACGCCAAAATGGATCCGCCGCCCGCTGACGATGCAAACGCCGTCTTCCAGGGCGGCGCCTTCTGCAACGACGGCATCCACGAAGAAGAACCGGGCTGACAATGTCCGGGCGAAGGTCCGGCCGAGGAGACGGGACGCAACTTGATCGCGGCACAAGCCGCCAGACCGACCATCCGCTCCGGTCTTCCGTTCTTGCCGTTGCAACCGTTTGGCGCGAAGAGCGACTTCAACGCCCCCGACCTTGTCCGTGCACGCCGGCAAGCGCCTTGATGGCGTCGCTCACGGCCCGTTCCGGGTCGCAGGACTTCCGAGTCTCGAGGCTCACATGCAGAAGGAGCTGCTCGCAGGTCGCGAACACGCACCGGTCGGATGCGCGTTGCATTTCGTGGCGAAGCTTGAGCTTCTTGCCCTCGCCGAACAGAACCCGTGTCACGACCTGCACGGTTTCGCCTGCATGTGTCTCCAAGAGATAGTCTATCTTGGTCGAAACCGTGAAGAAGCTCCGCCCGGACGACACGTAGTCCGGACCCGCGCCAACCTGGGCCAGGACCGCATCGGCGGCATCCGAGAAGACCTGACCGTACCGGCTCTCGTTCATGTGGCCGTTGTAGTCGGTCCAGTCTGACGGCACCATGCGTCGCACGGCAATCATCGGGACACGCTCCAGATCCTCGCCGCCGAGACTCGCTTCGTGGTCGGCAATCACCTGGCCCGCCGCGCTGCCTTCGCGTTTCAGGGCTCTCAGCGTCGCGACCAGGTTGCGGTCGCGCAGCGCTTCCAGCTCGCGGATCGAGTGCAGTCCGGATTGCGCATCAGACTGATCGCCTATCTTTTTCACGAGTTCCGGCGTCAATTCCGGCACATCCGTGAGCTTGGTCCACGGCCATGCGAGCGCCGGGCCGAATTGCTCGACGAAATGCGCCATGCCGCCTTCGCCGCCGGCAATCCTGTAACTCTCGAAAAGGCCCATCTGTGCCCATCTGAGGCCGAACCCGAGCCTGATCGCGTCATCGATTTCGCCGGTGGTGGCAATGTCATCCTTTACCAGCCAAAGCGCTTCACGCCAGACCGCTTCAAGAAACCGGTCCGCGATATGCCCGTCGATCTCCGCGCGAACGACCAGGGGCCGCATTCCGATTGAAGTCAGGATTCTCGATGCCGACGCCTGGACATCCGCATCGCCGCCGCCGGACACCAGTTCCACGAGGGGAAGCAGGTAGACCGGATTGAACGGATGGGCGACAAACAAGCGGAGCCCGGAAGCAAGCCCCTTCCGCAATTCGGAGGGCTTGAAGCCGGACGTGGACGATCCCAGCGGCACGTCCGGGGCCGATGCCTCGATTTCGGCGTAGACCCTGCGCTTCTGGTCCAGCCTTTCAGGCACGCTCTCCTGAACATAGTCGACGCCGGCGACAGCCTCGGCAACAGACTGCGCGAAGCTGAGCCGTCCTTCGTCCGGCAACGAACGCTCATACAGCATCGGCAGCGATTGCCGGGCATTCCCGATCACTTCGCCGACCTTGCGCCCCGCCTCTGGATCCGGGTCGAACACCTTGACATTCCAGCCGTTCAGCAGGAATCGCGCAGTCCATCCGCCGCCGATCACGCCGCCGCCGATGATTGCCGCCGTACCCTTGCTCAAGGCTCCACCAGCCCGTTCACGACATCGATCAACGCCCGGCCCAAACTGCCGTGCGCGGCCTCGCTCCAGTGGATTCCGTCAAGCGGATCCACCTCGATCACTGTGCCGGCGTCAAAGAACGCAGCGCCCTCTTCCCCCGCGAAACGTTTCGTCCGGCCCGCGAGCCCTTTCCCCCTTGTCTCCGCGCCGGCGAACATTTCGGCAAAGTCGCCTGCAGGTCGAAGCGGCGGAGGTGCAATGGCCAGTGTCACCCGGACCACGCCCGAGAGCCGGGCTTCCCTGACCAGGCGCGCGACGCAAAGCGCGATGTCCTGCGCATTCAGGCCAAATGCGTGCTTTTGGTCATTTGTGCCCAAACATATGGCAAGCACGTCAATCGGTTCGTGGGAATGCAGGATTGCAGGCAGCACGGTCAGTCCGTTGCGAAACGCTCCTTCAACCGGATCATCAATGACGGTCGTTCGGCCAGGCAAGCCTTCTGTCACGACGTCCCAGTCATCGCCGAGGCCGGATGCCAGCACGTCGCCCCAACGCGCGCCCGGCGGATGCACGGTTCTCGCAGCCAGATGCTGCTGCGGCGCGGTTCCAAAGCTGTTGCTGTCGCCAAAGATCAAGAGACGCTTGGTCATTTCAGCGGGTATCCTCAATCACGATTCCATTCGACGAAGCGGCGAAATCAACCTGACTAGCCCAAGCGACTTAGCATCCAATTGATGGCGGCAGCAACGGACCCTGAGTGGTTCTTCCTGCGGATGCCACATCATGCCCCTCACCTGAGTCCGTCGAACTGACATGTTGCGCTGTCACCTGTCCGGTTCGGCCTTGACGATTTCCTTGCCGCCTTGTGAATGCGGCGACCATCAGGAACGGCGACGCGCGCGCGCACCGCCTCGCCGGCCGACTTGCGAGGCAGGATGCATGGCGGCCTCCAGTACCTTTGTCATTGGATGGTTCGGGAAATCCTTGCCGTGGCGGTCAAGCAGCAAGGCCACGACGTCGGTTGCCTCGCGCCCTTCCGGCCTTGAAATCGCCCAATCGAGAAAGATCGAGCGGCACTCAGGCTCTCCGATGCCTTCGATCCGATAACATTCACGGATCAATCCCTTCGGATCAAGGTCGTCGTTCATTCGCCCGCATACCGTTCCTGCACGTGAAGCAATGCTATCCACTCGACGCGATCCTGCCAACGGTCCGCGCAAGCTCGAATTTTCGAACTGCTGGCCGCGAACGGCTTGGCGCAACCTGCCACCATTGCACTTGCAGCGACCAGCTAAAGACTACAACACGAGCGCTGGGGTGTAACCCAAGTTTCTTGTCAGGCGGCGACAGCCTTTCTCGCCTGCCAGTCCAGGAAATCGGGCAGCCTCAGGTTCATGACGCAACTCTTGAGCCCGAGCATGGCGTTGGCTCCGCGCTCCGACCAGCGGGTGCCGGGACGCTTCAGCCGCAGCCCGAACTGCCTGCAGCCGCTTTCCACGACGCCGCTTCCGACCTGCATGCCCTGGTCGCGGTACTCGTCGTACCGCATGCGCTCGATGTTGTTCCTGAAATAGCGACAACAGGCCTTCACCTCCTCATGACGGCCGCTGAAGGGCTCGAGCTCCCGGATCACCTTGGCGACCCGCCCGGCCTCGATGTCCGCCTTGACGTCCTTGAACCGCCGGTCCCGTTCCGTCTTGTCCGGGAGGATCGCCTTCACGGCGTCGGAGGCGTATTCGAGGACATGGAACAGATCCAGGACGCAGGTGACCTTCCGTCCTCCGAACAGCTCGTCGCAGGTGTTCCGTATCCATTCGGCCCCGTCGGAGATGACGACGAGCTCCCCGGCGTCGTGCAGGCCGCGGCGAAGCGCCTCCCGGTCAAGGCGCGTGGCGAAACCGGAAGGCTCCGGGCTTGCGGACCGAGCGGCCGCGCTGTCGATGAGGCAGCTGGACGTCTCGCTGCCCCTGTCCTTCAGCGCCGCGCCGGTCTCCGGATCCCGGCCCTCGGCGGTGTACATCACGGCCAGCTTGGCTTCGCGTGTCTTCGAGGTCCCGTCCTCCTGCTTCCCGGCAACGCCTTCCACGTCACCCTTCCGCATCGGGATCCCGGTCCCGTCGATGGACAGGTACATGCGCGATTCCAATGGCTTGCCCGCGACGACCTCCTCCCGCTCGAACCGGAGGACCTCCTCGCCGAGCGCCAGCGACCAGCGCTGCAGCGAGCTCCGGGAGGCGGCCACCCCGGCAAGGTTCGCGATGTGGCGGCTCGCCGCGTCGAAGCTCATCATCGGCACCGTCTCGGCCATGACGCTCGCCATCCCCGGAGTGAAGGCGCTGCCCTCCAGACCAAGGGCCCGGTCCAGCGGGAAGCGCCCCTTGCCGCACGACCGGCAATGGAAATGCGTCCGTTCCACCTCGACCCGGCCGAGCCGGGTCAGGAACGACTTCCGCGTCGCCGGATGCCGGCGCATCGGCTTGCCGCAGCCCTCGCATTCCGGCGTCGGAAGCATGCCGTCGAGATGCTCCAGGAGCAGCTTCAGCGCCGCCGCGCCGCCGCCAAGGGAACTGTCGCGGAGCGCCCGCTCCACGCCGTCAAGGTCGGGAACGCCGGACGCGAGGTCCGCCGCAAGCTTCGGAAGCTGCGGCCCGAACTCCGCCGAAACGGCTCCCAGCAGCTCCTGAAGCGTCCCGCCGTCCGGCCTGAAGCCCGCCAGCGGCAGCTCGTCTTCCGTGATGTCGCGGCTCCGCACCTCGCCGCCCTCCAGCCAGTACTGCGTGAACCCGCCGTCGCGCTCGCGGACCACCGGCGGATGAACCGCCGCCTCGCCTTCCGTCAGTCCTTCCAGATACGCCACCGCGTCCGGATGCCTGTGCCCTTGGTTCCCTTCGTCCTGCGTCATGGTTCGCGCTCCTGCCCGTTGCCTGAAAACGCGCCGCCGACCGATTCGCCCGGCCGTTGTCGGACACGCCTCCCCGAACAATGAAGCCAAAAACCAACGGGGTCAAAAAATTGGGATACACCCACGAGCGCATGAGCAAGAGTCTTGCACGCGTCGCCGCAGCACTGGAGTCCGCAGGTCTCGTCTGCGAGATCATCGAGATGCCGGGCGAAACCCGGACAGCGGCCGACGCTGCCTGCGAGGCAGGTTGTGAAATCGACCAAATTGCCAAGTCGATCGTCTTTCGTGGCGAGGAAACCGAATCGGTCGTCCTCTTCGTTTCCGCTGGCGGGAATCGCGTCGATGACGAGAAGGCTTCCGTGGCTGCGGGTGAGCCGCTCGGTCGTGCCGACGCCAATTTCGTTCGCGAAATGACAGGGTTTGCGATCGGCGGGGTCGCTCCGGTCGGTCACGTGACGCCTTCGCGAGTATTCCTCGACCCGAAGCTCCTGGAATTTGCAATCGTCTATGCCGCTGCCGGAACACCGAGACACATATTTTCAGTGGCGCCCGAACAGCTGGCCGAGATCTCCAATGCCAAGATTGCGAACTTCACGACTTGAAGCGGCGATGCCGACTGCTGAAATCCGTCACGGCACACAGGCACTCGGGACACCTGGCAACACTCCATGGAAGGAATATGGACGGTTGTGGCTCGGGAAGTCGAATGCACGAACGAGTTCGCGGACTGGTGGGCAACGCTTGAGGAGAGCGAACAGGACGACATCGTCGCGTCGGTTGAATTGCCGCGGGAGTACGGACCTGGTCTTGGGTTTCCCCTTTCCTCGGGGAACGGGGGGGGGGGGTCAAGACACGAACACATGCGCGAACTTCGTGTGCAGAGCGGCGAATGGCCCGTTCGCGTTGCCTGCGCCCTTGATCCGAGGCGGACTGCCATTCTGCTGATCGCCGGCGACAAGACAGGCGACGGCCGGTTCTGCAAGCGGTTCGTGCCGCTGGCGGATCTGCTCCATGACGAGCGTCTGAGGGAACTGAAGGAATTGGGAAAGATCCGATGGCTGGAAATCACGCATTTTCCCGATTGACGGAAGGATTCCCGCCCGACCGTCTGGCGAGGGTCGAGGTCCTGAAAGGGGAGCTTCGCGCGGCCATGCCCCTGCATGAACTGCGGAAGGCCCGGGCGATGACACAGAAGTCCGTTGGCGACGCCCTGAAGGTGAAGCAGCCGGCTGTCGCGAAGCTGGAGCGGCGAACCGACATCTATGTGTCCAGTCTCCGCTCCTACATCGAGGCGATGGGCGGGCAGCTGAACATCGTTGCCCGGTTTCCGCAAGGCAGCGTTGTCATCACCAATTTTTCGATGCCGGTGAGAATGGGCTCGAGGCTGACCCTGCACAGGAGGAGGAGTCTGTCGCGTCTTGATCTGCGCCCTGCCCCGCCCCCATCGTGTGCCGGAATTCGACGTCGGCCAACCGCACCTGGCAGGTTCGGGACGCCGCCGACCTCGAGGCCCAGGCATACAGGCGCCGCGCGCAAGCGCGTCGTTCGACCGGAGCGCGGCGCCGGTCCTGCGTCAGGGATCGTCACCTGGAGGGCGAAGACCGCGCAGCTGGCTTCGTGGAGCCGGGCGCGGCTTGCCGTGCCCAAGCGGGAGGAAACAGGATGATCAGTGGCGCATCCCGGCCCAAGCCAGGACCGGTGCAGCCGCACGTGCGGCAAAGGCGACCGTTCCTCCTCCGCAATCTTGCGGCGTCACGATGCGGCCATCAGGCCTTGAACTCGCTTTGCCCGTCGTCTGCGGAAAGGTCCGGGCGCAGCCATGCTATGGTATGGCGCAGGGTGACACGCAATTGATGATGTACTGGACGGGCCTCACCCGCCAGCGAAACCGATTCCCTCCAGCCAAGGAGACCCGACCTCCCGTACGGGGGCCAACCACGTCCCGCCAAGTCACCAAACCTGACGCGCCGGGTCAATGCGACGCCATCGCACCAGCGGGCGGGCTCAGAACTTGATGGGAGCGCCGCCTGCGCGGGGAGTGCAATCGAGACCAATCAAACACGCAGCGGCAACGCCTTGTCGAGAGGCATGCCACCGTGGTCGGCGGCGTGTTGAAATTCGGGAACGGCTCGCGTACGCTCGTACAGAGCTGGCCTTGGGCCGGACATCCAGCATCAGTAAAGGGAGACAGGACCCAAGCATCGATTCCGGGAATGACAGTGCGGACCGTCGCCGACGAATGCGGTCGGAATCGCAATCAAGCACCCAGAATCCGCAGCTTGCTTCGGCATGGCGCTGCGTGGCCGTGACCATCCGCGTAGCGGCATTGGCGAGAATCCGTGGCAGGTTCTGAAGGTGACAACAATGATCAAGAAGCTGTTGAAGGCAATGCTCGCCGGCCTTGCGGCGACAATATTCTTAACTGGTGTCGGCAACGCCGACCCCACGGGGGCATGGCTGACCCCGGACGGCAATTCGCATATCGAGATTCGGCTCTGTGGCGAGAAGCTCTGCGGCAAGATTGTCTGGTTCACCGAGCCGCACAATGCGGATGGCACGCCGAAACTCGACGAAAAGAACAAGAACCAGGCGCTGCGAACCCGACCTCTCCTCGGGCTTGAACTGATGTCGGGTTTCACAGAGACCGGCGAAGGAAAGTGGACGAAGGGCCGGATCTACAATCCCGAGGACGGCCAAGTTTACCGATCCAAGCTTGAGGTCAAGGACCGCGATACACTGAATGTCTCAGGCTGCGTGCTGGTCTTCTGCAAGGCGCAAACCTGGACGCGGGTCGAATAGGACCGGAACAGCGACGCGCCGACGTGGAGTCCGGTCGGAAACCTTGCGCTCTCGGAGGCGTCGGTCGACCTGACGATCCTCGAATGCGCCGCTGCAGGAGCCCCGAAGCGCACTTTCCTGTCCGCACCCGAGCAACTGGCCGGGATCTACGTTTCCAAGGGCGCGGAATTCACGGCTTGAAGTTCCGGTGCCGACCGCTTTGACCGTTGCGCATCCGTGTGCCAGCCGGAACTGGTGCGGCCACCCCCGCAGCAACGGCGAACGTCGCTCCTCCGCAATCTTGCGTCGTCACTGTGCGTCGGGCGGACTTCGACAAGCCTGGCCCGCTGCAGTTCACCCTCCAGGGCGAGGAACCGCCTGGCAATATGCGCCGGATGAAGTCACGGCCCGCCACTTGGCCAGATCACATGACTGCGTCGCCGATCTCGTGTTCGCGCCTGGCGATGAAGTCACGCAATTCCTCGTCAATTGCCGGATCCAGGGCAGGCGCCTGATACTCCGCAAGCATGGCCGCCACCTTTCGGACAGCGCGGTCGTTCGCATCCAGTCGCCCTTCGACCTCCCACTGCTCGAAACTGTCGTGATGCATGAGTTCTGGAATGACGAACGCCTTTTCGAAGTGCTCCAGCGTGTGCTTTGTGCCAAGGAAATGCGCACCGGGCTCGATTTCGCGAATAGTTGCCAGCGCGTCGTCAAGCTCCAAAAAGTCTATGCCCTTCAAGAACCTGTGGGTCATTTCGGCCGGCTCGGCATCGACCACGAATTTCGCGAAGCTCTGGCACAGGGCGCCTTCCAGATAACCTGTGGTCGAAAGTATGAAGTTGGCGCCCGCCAACGCGGCTCCAAAGAGATTGCGCGCGGCCTCGTACCCTGCCTGGGCATCCAGGATCTTGGAACTCGAGCAAGCGCCGCTGCATCGCCAGGGCAGCTTGTAGTGGCGTGCCATCTGGCCAACCAGCAGATTGATGTGGTCAATTTCCGGGGTGCCGGCCATCGGGGCGCCCGACTTCATCGACACCGCTCCGATCCACTGCCCAAAGACGCCTGGCGCCCCGGGCCGGATGATCTGCGAGAACGCAATTCCGGCAAGCGCCTCGGCGCTTATCTGCACAAGCGATCCGATCGTGCTGGCCGGTGTGCTGGCCCCGCTGAGAACGAACGGCGTGAACAGCACCGCCTGGTTTGCCGCGGCGTAGACCTTGATTGCGTCCAGCATGGTCTGGTCCCAGACCAAGGGCGAGTTGCAGTTGGCAATTGAAGTCATGACTGTGTGTTCGTGAACGAACTCCTCGCCAAACACGATCTTGGCCATGCTGACGCTGTCCTCGGCCCGCTCGCGTGCCGTGACCATGCCCATGAAGGGCTTGTCGGAATGTCGGATCAGGCCGTAGATCATGTGCAGGTGCCGCCTGGGCACGGGTATGTCCAGAGGTTCGCAAAGCACGCCGCCCGACATCTGCATGCCTGGCGACATATGGGCCAGCTTCACGAAGTCATTGAGGTCCGCAATGGTCGGTGACCGGCGCACCCCGTCGAGGTCGAGAACGTTCGGCGCGCCATAGGCCGGCGTCAGTATCTGCTTGCGCCCGCCAAGCGTGACCGACCTTTCGGGATTTCGCGCGTGCATCCTGTGCTCTCAGGCGCGGTCGAAAGCAGTTGCAACAGCAGTTGTTCGTCAATCCGGATGCGACAGCCCTGCACCTCGGCGCCCACGCTCCGCCAAGCCTGGACCGCTTCGTCGTCGCGGAACTCAACGCCCTTCTCCCGAAGCAGGGCCATGGTTTCACGGTGAATTCGGTCAACCTGCCCTGGCGTCAACAAGTCCAAATAGGGTATTCCCCTGTCCGTCTCCGGCATGAATCGCAGCTGTTTCGACGTGCGGGCGTCGCGTCTCACGTCGCGGCCACGCCGCCTTGTCCGAGACCCTACGCCGCCCATGCGCCGAACCTAAGCGTTGAATGCGGCCGGGAGAGGCAGCTTCGCCATGCGCCCTCCTTCGACACGGATGACTTGCCCTGACACGAACCGCGACCTGTCGCTGGCCAGCCAGACCGCGACGTCGCCGATGTCCGAGGGCGATCCGATCCGCCCCGACGGATGCAGATCGCGCAGCTGCCTTTCTGCCGTGGAACGATCAGGGACGCGTGCCATGTACGCTTCGTTCATCTCGGTGTCGATCCAGCCCGGCGCAATGGCGTTGACGCGAACGCCCCTTGGTCCGAGGTCGACCGCCAGCGACACCGTCAAGCCGTTGATGCCCGCCTTCGACGTCATGTAGGCGGTATGGTCCGCGTTGCCGCCGAAAGCCTCGATCGAGCCGATGTTGATTATGGCCGGACTGTCCTGCGGCACACAGCAAGTAGCGAATTTCCTGGCCATGAGGAATGGCCCACGCAAATTGACGGCCATGACATTGTCCCACGCCGCAACCGTCAGCCGGTCAAGTGGCGTGCTGGACAGAATGCCTGCATTGTTTACCAGCACCGAGGGCCTGCCGTGGTTCTGACCAACATGGGCAAAGAACGCGGCGACGGACGCCTCGTCAGTCACATCGAGCTCATGACAGGGCATTGCATCGTCATCCAACAGTTGAATGTCTCCTATCACGACGCGCGCGCCCGCCTCGTGCAGGGATTGCGCAATGGCAAGGCCGATCCCCTGTGATCCGCCAGTCACGATGGCGACCCTGTCTTTCAGGATGGCGCTCACTTCGCGGTATACCCCCCGTCGACCGGCAATGACGTCCCCGTAACGTGCCCGCTGAGATCAGAGGCCAGAAACGCGATGGCATTGGCTATTTCGGCCGGCCCAGGCAGCCGGAGTTGCGGAATCGAAGCGCGGCTGGCCTCGCGGACCTGGTCCGGCGCCATGTCGCCGTGTCCCGAGACCAGCATCGGCGTGTCAACCGCGCCAGGACAGACTGCATTCACTCGAATGCCCTCGTGCGCATGGTCGAGCGCCATGGCTCGCGTCAGGTTAACGATGGCACCCTTGCTTGCGCAATATGCCGCGAGGCTAGGGCATCCGATCAACCCGGCAGTGGAACCCAGATTGACGATGCTGCCGCCCCCGGAACGGCGCAGTGCGGGAACCGCTGCCCGGGACATGAAGAACGTGCCAGTGATGTTAACGGACAGCATCCTGTTCCAGTTATCGTCGGATGTCTCCTCAACAGTGCCCCGCGTGATCGCGCCGGCGGCGTTGACAAGAACATGCAGCCCGCCAAACCGCCTTTCCGCAACACTGACTGCGGAAGTTGCAAACGCAGGGTCCACGACATCGCCAAGAGCGTATGTCGCCTGCCGATCCTCCCCCGAGATCTCATGGCAAAGCTCTCTGGCAGCCCCTTCGTTGCGACCGGCGACCACGATGTTGGCTCCGGCCTCGGCGAGCACGCGAGCGGTCGCCGCGCCGATTCCCGAGGTGCCGCCAGTCACCAACGCGGCCTTGCCCAGAAGGTTCAACGTCTACATCTCCAATCCAGCGCCATGGCGACGCATCGCGAAGTCCAGCCTAACACCCCAACCGAGAAGTGGCTGCGGCGGCGTTTCGGACGGTCGACCCGCATTCAGCATGATGTCGAGCAAGGGAGTCGAGACGCCCGCGACCAGCTCTGCCAGGAGCTTTCCGTAGATTGTCCCGCGCACGATTCCGACGCCGTTGAAGCAGAATGCCCCAAACACGTCCGTTTCCAGCTCTCCGAACACCGGCTCGCCGTTGCGGGACAGGCACAAGGGGCCGCCCCAAGTGTAGTCGAAATTCAGGTCGGGCTGCATGGGAAATCGGTTGCGCAAGGATGTCTCGTGCCGCGCCCGCGCCCATGTCCGATCCCGCTCCATGGGATTCAGGCCGGGATTGTAACTGTAGACGGAACTTCACACGGTCATTTTGCGTGCAACCCGTTGACATGAAACGGGAATCTGCGGTTCTGAGGCCCCGTAGATGGATTTCTGTTGCCATAACGCGCGCAGGCGTGGATTCCAGCGCATCCGGCGAGCGGTTCCGAGGGGATTGAACGGGGACGCAGTTTTTTTTCGATTTTCCGCTTGACATCATGGGACGGGTCGGCATATGATGCCCGGAAAGTTCCCATAACGGATGCCCGCCATGGCCCTCAACATCGAATCCGTGCCCAACCAGGCAGGAAAGCCCGCAATCCTCCTCCGCCAGGCTTGGCGGGAGGGAAAGCGGGTCCGCAAGAGGACCGTCGCCAACCTCTCGAAGTTCCCGCCCGAGATCGTCGATGGCTTCCGGGCCGTGCTCAAGGGCGCCGTCGCCGTCAGCGACGTCGGCGACCTCATGCAGGTGGAGCGCTCACTCCTGCACGGGCATGTCGCCGCCGTCCTCGGCACCGCGCGGGACCTCGGCCTCGAGCGCATGCTCCACCGGACCCGCAGCCGCGAGCGCCAGCTGGCGCTGGCCGCCGTCGTCTCGAGGGTGCTGTCGCCCGATTCCAAGCTCGCCACCGCCCGGCGGCTGTCGCCCGAGACCGCGACGAGCAGCCTCGGCGCCCTGCTCGGGCTCGGCCCCGTCGCCGGCAACGAGGTGCTCGACATGCTCGACTGGCTGCTGAAGCGCCAGCCCTGGATCGAGAGGAGCCTGGCCAGCCGGCACCTGAAGGACGGAACGCTCATCCTGTACGACGTGAGCAGTTCGTACCTCGAGGGCACCTGCTGCCCGCTCGCGGCCTTCGGCCACAGCCGCGACGGGAAGAGGGGCAAGCGGCAGATCGTGTTCGGGATGCTCTGCGCCTCCGACGGCTGCCCGGTCGCGGTGGAGGTGTTCCCCGGAAACACCGCGGACCCGTCCACGGTGGCGAGCCAGGTGAACAGGATCCGAAAGCGCTTCGGCATCGACCGCATCGCCCTCGTGGGCGACAGGGGGATGCTGACCACGGCGCGGATCCGCGAGGACATCGAGCCGGCGGGGCTCGACTGGATCTCGGCCCTGAAGACGCAGGACATCCGCAAGCTCCTGAAGGAGGGCGCGGACGGCGCCCCGGCCCCTCTGGTGCCCGAGACGCTGGCTCCCGACGCGGTGGCCGAGGTCACGGGCCCGGACTTCCCCGGCGAGCGGCTGATGGTCTGCATGAACCCCCGGCTGCGGCAGGAGCGGGCGCGCAAGCGTTCGGCCCTGCTCCAGGCCACCGAGGAGGCGCTGGCGGCGATCGCGAGGTCGGTGCGCTCGGGCCGGCTGAAGGGCCGGGAGGCCATCGACCGCCGGGTGGGCAGGGACGTCAACCGCCGGAAGGTCGGGAAGCACATGGAAGTCGACGTGACCGACAGGGGCGTCTCCTGGCGCCGGCGGAAGGACCGGATCGAGGCGGAGGCGCGGCTCGACGGCGTGTACGTCATCCGCACCAGCCTGGATCCCGCCTCCATGGGCGCGGCCGAAGCGGTTGATGCGTACAAGAGCCTCGCCGGCGTGGAGCGTGCCGAATTTCACCAACGTACCACCCTAATTTCAGCCAAAGTAGCCGGTCAATTTCACTCAACGTAGCCACCCAATGTCACCATGGTAGCCACCCGGAGCGAAGCGACGCGATCAGGCCGTGTTGGGCAAGTTGGTCTCCTCTTCTGTTCCGGGTCTGAAGCTATCTCCGCGAAGGCCCTGCCGCAAGGCTCGGCCGTCAGGACCGGTCCTCCGGTACGGGATTCCGGCAATGCGTGTGCACGCTGCCGGAGCGTCAGCGACGCCTTCTTCGAATCCAAATTGAAATGGTTGTTGTTGCGGTCCTGTGGAGCTTGTGGGCGAGAGGCCCGCGAGTGTGGGCAATGCGGTGGGCGACGCCCTTGCGTCGTCCACGGCTTGTCCACACGGCCCGCAGGGCGCGGGCCGGCCCGAAGGGCTCGTCCACAAATCCACAGGACCCCCCGGGACCGATTTCGGCAGACGTCCCGGCCTGGCGCCGGCTCCGGCTCTCATTTTCCGTCCTCGGCGCTGTCGGCCCGCATCGACGAACCGTGCAGCTCGAACCGGATCGCGCCATGGACGAGGCGGTCGAGGATGGCGTCCGCGACCGTCGGCTCCGCGACTGTCTGGTGCCAGCCAGCCACCGGCAGTTGCGAAGTGACGATCACCGAGCGGCGGTCGAAGCGGTCGTCGAGGATCTCGAGCAGGTCGCGCGCCCGGGCCGCATCGAGCGCGGCCAGGCCCCAGTCGTCGAGGATGATCACGTCGAGCCTGGCGAGATCGCGGTAGAGCTTGGGGATGGTGCCTTCGCCGTGAGCGATCCGCAGTTCGGTGAGCAGTCGCGGGACGCGCAGGTACCGGGCCTGAAACCCTTCGAGACATGCCTTGTGGGCGAGTGCGCAGGCGATCCAGCTCTTGCCCGTGCCGCACGGGCCGGTGATCAGGATGTTGGCGCCGTTCCGGATCCAGGCACAGTCGCCGAGGCCGAGCACGACGCTGCGCTTGAGGCCGCGCCGCCGGGTGAGGTTGATGTCCTCGAAGCAGGCGTCCTGGTGGCGCAGCTGGGCCTTCTTCAGGCGCCGCTGCAGCGCGCGCGAGCGCCGCTCGACGACCTCGCGGTCGATCAGCAGCGCGAGCCGGTCCTCGAACGGCATGTCGTCCAGATCGTGGCGTGCCAGCTGTTCCTGGAAGGCGGCCAGCATGCCGGGCAGGCGCAGCGATGCGATGCGCTGGGTGAGCGGGTGCAGGATGGCAGTGTCGGTCATCTGTAGTACTCCGGTCCTCTGATGTTGGAATGTTCGATGGGTCTGGTCTCGGGTTCCTGCCCGTCGACGAGATCGGCGCCGGTGCGCAGGATGTTGTCGAGCCCGCGCCAGGTCCTGGAGCCGAGATCCAGCGCGTAGCGGCAGGCGTTGTCGAGGCGCTCCGGCCCGTGGCTCCCTGCCAGGCGGAGCACGCCGTAGCAGGAACGGAAGCCGAACTCCGGGTTGGAATTGCGTCCCATGACCGCGATGACGAAGGCGTGGACATGAGGGCCGATGTCCCGCGCACGGTTCTCGAGCTGTGCGCGTGTGCTCTCGACGCCGGCGCGCTGGTGGGCCTGCGGCTGATGCTCCTTGAACGTGGTGGCACGCCCGTTGGCGTCGCTGCGCATGTGGCTCGCGATCTGCTTGCCGCGATGGAACACGTCGATCACCCGGCCGCGCAGGCGGACATCGACCTTCTTGCCGGCATACGTGTAGGGAACGGAGTAGAAATGGCGGTCGATCGCGATGTGGTAGTCGGAATGGACCGTGTTCTCGCGCCATGTCGTACGCTGCCAGCGCCGGTCCGGCAAAGGCTTCATGTGCGGGACATCGACGCTTTCGTACCGGCTGAAGCGGGTCTCGCCCGTGCCGTCGGAACAGGGCTTCCCGTTGAGTTCCCGCACCCGGTCCGCGATCGCCCGGTTCAGCGACGCAAGGTCGTGGAAGACATGGTCGCGCAGCGGTGCCAGAACCCGCCGCTCGACCAAAAGGACTCCATTTTCGACCAGTGCCTTGTCGCGAGGCCTCTTCACCCGCGCAGGCAAGCCCTCGATGCCGTAATGCTCAAGCAGGTCGGCGTAGGTCTCGTTCAGGACCGGCTCGTAGCGTGACGGCTTCTTCACCGCCGCCTTGAGGTTGTCGGGCACCGCGACTTGCGGCGCCCGGCCCATGTCTTCGAGGCAGCGCACGTGCGAGTTGCACCAGTCGTCGATCTTCTGGCTGAGCGTCGCTTCGGCGTAGATCCGCCCGGAGACCCCCATCGAGGCCACGAACAGCTGCGCGTCACGCTCAACCCCGTCGATGAAAACCTGCACGGTCATGCCCGCGTAGTCGACGAACAGCCGTTCGCCGGGGCGACGGTTCTGGCGCATCGTCACGTCCGTGGCCGGCCGCCAGTCGCGGAACCGACGGCACCAGGTCACGTAGCTCATGCCGTCGGGATGCGTCTCGCGCCATTCCCCCCACAGCAGCTTCAACGTCACGCCGCGGCCCGAAAGGTCCTTCTCGACCTCCGCCCAGTCCACGTCCTCGTCCGCAGGCCGGACCTGCCGCGCCGGATAGAGCGCCGCCTCCAGCGCCGCATCGTCCATCCCGGCCGCTTCCGGCAAGTTCAGTCCCGAAGCCGCGAACCGTGCCAGGGTCTGTGCAACCGAGCGCCGGGCAAGACCGCAGTGGGTCGCGATCGCCCGGGCGCTGCGGCCCTCGTCAAAATGAAATTGCAGTATCTTCCTTACTTTCCTCATGGGCAGCCTCTTCTGTGCCATTCAATGCTCCTCGGAGTGATCGCCAAAATCCGGGACGTAGAACGGCATGCTGAATCAAGCCAAGGCCTGTCACCCCGAGGGGGTGGCTACCATGGTGATATTGGGCGGCTACCTTGAGTGAAATTACGTGGCTACCATGCGTGAAATTGGGTGGCTACCTTCGTGAAATTTGGCAGTGGAGCGCGCGTTCCGGAACGCGAAGAGCGACCTCCGGATCCGTCCGGTCTACGTGTACTCCCCCGACCACGTCCGCGCGCACGTGTTCCTTTGCATGCTGGCCCTGCACGTCGAATGGCACATGCGCCGGCGCCTCGCGCCGCTCCTGTTCGAGGACGACGACCGCGCGGACGCCCGGGAACGGCGGAACTCGCCGGTGGAGAAGGCCTGGCCGTCGGAATCCGCCCGGCGGAAGGCCGCAACCAAGCGCACCGCAGACGACCTGCCCGCCCACAGCTTCCGCACCCTGCTCGACGATCTCTCGGGGATGGCGCTGAACCAGCTGCGCCTGTCGGACCATGACGCAAGCCTGCTGTCCGTCGTCACCAGGCCGACCCCGGTCCAGAAACGGGCGTTCCAGCTTCTCGGAGTGAACCCTGACCGGAACGTTCCCATAAGGATGACAGGTTGACGGGCGGCCGCAGGGCCGGAAAACCCATGAAAACCAGAAGGTTGGTCATTGAATCCCTTTTCAGATCCCCCTGAAGTTCCGTGTAGATGTTCCGGATCAGGACTCGACAATCGATCATTCGCCGGACAGAGGTGCCGAAAGGATCGGCAGGAACTATGCCCCAGCTGTCGCTGCCGCCCAGGATCTCGGCTTCGTCGTCGGTCAGCGGGCGGGTCAGGCTGGCCTAGGTGGCAATGGGCAGCAGTTCCTTTCGGTAGTAGCTGAACTGCCCGGCAAACCCGTTGTTGGCCAGTATCAGCGTGCGAGCCGTGATGGACGCCCCGGGCAGGGTCAGCCGATGCGGGACCCCGAGTTCCATCGCCGTCACCGGGCTGTCCTCGAAGAGCATCACGTTTTCGGGCAGGGTCGTAGCGAGACCGCGGACCAAGGCGGCTGGCTGCACCAGGACGGTGCCAGGGGCGTAAAGACCGGAGACATAGAATTCCGAACCCGTGATCTCTTTCAGCTGGTCAGCGCCAAGCCAGTCATACTCCACATCCAGAAGGTCCAGGGTCCAGGGTCTTGGCATACGCCTTCGGCTTGGAGGCTCCGCTATCGGTCGCAGCCGCGTGAATCTTTCCGGCTTCGTCCCAGTCGCAGAGAATCCGATGAGTTCGAACCGCCTCGCGCAGGCAATCCAGCCCGGCGCGGTTGAGTGCAAGCTGCTCCCTCTCCGCGTCGATGATGCCGGCAAGGTCCTTTGCGCGAATGTTGTGGGCCTGGTCGATGGCAAAGCCTGAACTGCGACCCGCCGAGTTGTTCCCGACCCGCCCGGCATCCAGCAGGACGATGCTGCAATCCGGCAACAGCCCTGCCAGGCGACGTGCAATCGCCAAGCCGGCGTACCCCGCGCCGACTATGGCGAAATCGGACTGAATTTCACCCAGGGCCGAAACGGGTGGCGGCAACGGAGGCAGGATGTTCAGCCAGCCATTGTTGTCATCCATCTTGGGAAGCCGATTGATCTTCATCTTCGGGTTCAGCCGAGATCCATCCACACAGTCTTCAATTCGCAGTACTGAACATGGGCGGCGAGCGACTTGTCGCGTCCGCCGAAACCGGACAGCTTGTAACCGCCAAAGGGCGTGCCTTGGTCGCCCTCGCCATAGCAGTTGACCGATACCGTTCCGGCACGCACCTGCCGCGCCGCGTTTTGCGCGGTCTTGTTCGATTGGGCGAATATGGATGCCGCCAGACCGTAGTCGGTGTCATTGGCGATCGCGATGGCCTCCTCCGGGGTCTTGAATGTCATGATGGCAAGCACCGGACCAAACACCTCTTCGCGCGCTAGCGGCATCTCAGGGGTGACGTCGTCGAAAACGGTCGGCTCGACAAAGTAGCCGCCGGTTTCCACAAGCACCCGCCTGCCGCCATGAATCAGCTTGGCCCCATCCTTCTTGGCCTGTTCGATGTGTCCCAGGACCCTTTCCATATGCTCCCTTTCGATGAGAGGGCCAATGCGGCACGCAGCCTTCAGCGGGTCGTCAACCACCCAGCCCTGCGCACGCTCGACTATCAGGTCGGTCAGTTCGGCATGCAGGCTCTCATGAACCAGAAGGCGGCTGTTCGACGAGCAGTTCTCTCCCATGTTCCAGAAAGCTGCGTTGGCGGCATGATCCGCGACAAGATCGAGATCCTCGACATCCGGCATGACGATCATCGGATTCTTGCCGCCGCATTCAAGCAGGACCCGCTTCAGGTTCGAGTCCGCCGCGTAACGCAGAAACCGCCGCCCGGTGTGCGTTGAACCCGTGAACCCGACGCAATCGACCTGCATGTGCTCGCCCAGCGCCTTTCCCGCGACCTCGCCGAATCCAGGCACGACGTTGACCACGCCATCGGGAATGCCGGCTTCGGCCGCAAGTTCGGCCAGGCGGATCGTAGACATGGATGTCTGCTCGGCCGGCTTCAGCACCATCGTGTTGCCTTCGGCGAGCGCGGGGCCCAGCTTCCATGCCGCCATCATGACGGGAAAGTTCCATGGCAGGACCGCTGCCACCACGCCTATGGGCTCGCGCACGACCATGGCAAGAAAGCCGGGATCGGAAGGCGTGATCTTGTCGCAAATCTTGTCGACCGCTTCGGCATGCCAGCGAATCGTGGCGACCGTCTCCGGCAGGTCAATGCCCAGCGCATCGCTGATTGGCTTGCCCCCCTCCAGGGCTTCCAGTTCGGCAATTTCTTCGGCATTCGCCTCGATCACGGTGGCGAAGCGTTGCAATGTCGTCTTGCGTTCGGCTGGCGACATCCGTGGCCAGGGCCCGCCATCGAAGGCCCGGCGCGCTGCGGCCACCGCCTTGTCGACGTCCGCAGCAGAGCATTCGGCAATCTTTGCCAGGGACTTTCCCGTCGAAGGATTGACGGTTTCGAACGTCTTGCCGGCGGCGGCGGCAACGGACCGTCCGCCGATCACGGCCCTGGTAGGATAGGATTTCTTGTTCTCGGCCATTTTGGGCACGCCTCAATTGTTGCGGTAGGACTGGACGAGCCAGTCACGTTCTTCCTGCCAGTCGCGCCAGACCAGTCGGTCGACCTTGGTGCGGTTCACGGGCAATTTGCTGAGCGCCAGCCTTATGTCGTGGCGAGCGGCGCCCGGAACCGGGGGCAAGGGCTTGCGTGCGCCGCCCATGTCCCGGCCAGTCAGGCGCGCGGCAGCCTTGACACCCGTCAGGTAGTCCACGTCATGCGCGTTGCCCGAAAGCCAGAAACAGATCGATTTCATGGCATCCCAAAGTACGAGGGCTTCAGCATGCTTGCCCGCCGCAACCAGATCGTATAGCTGCGCACATTCGTGCGGCATGAAGTTCGCGGCACCCCATATCATGCCCACACACCCTGACATCAGGCTGTGGACCGCGTAGGGATCGGAACCGTTGAGCACGTTGCCGCCAATGCCAATCAGCTTTTGAAGTGCCACGAAATCCCCTGAACTGTCCTTGATGTAGTCCAGGTTCTCGACCGCCAGCAGCCTGCGGTACAGGTCTTCCGTCATCGGGGCCGCCTGTTCGGGAACGTTGTACATCACGATCGGGATGCTCACCGACTTGGCGATCGCGGTGTAGTGATACATGACGCCGCGCTCGTTCGGGGGCTCCAGAAAGGGGGGCAGGATCATCAGCGCATCGGCGCCCGCATCCTGCGCGAACCGGGCGTTCTCAATGCAGTCCCGCGTGCTCATCGCCGTTGTCTGCGCAATCGTCGGAACCCGGCCGTTCACGTGCTTGCATCCCTCCGTGATCAAGTGGCGCCGTTCATCGTCCGACAGGTAGGCGTACTCGCCCGTGCCTGAACCAAGCACGAGACCGTGCAGCCCTGCCCCGATCATGTCATCGGCATGCGCCCGGTAGCGACCAAGATCTATCGCATCGCCCGAGTCATCCATCGGCGTGCACATCGCCGCAAAAATGCCTTTCAGCCTGGTCATGTCCTGCCAGTCCCGACTCTGGAATCCCTCCAGGAGACTATATGTCCCGCCCGAACACTCAAGGCAACTGGAGCAACGGGTGTAACCCAGTTTTGTTGTTTACGCCGCCAGGGCCCGGTTTGCGTTCCAGTCCAGGTAGTCGGCCCACCGGTTGTTGTGCAGGCATGCCTTGATGGCCATGAGGCGATTGGCACCGGCCTTGGTCCAGTGGCTTCCCGGCTGCTTAAGGCGCTTGCCGACGAGTTGCCGGCCCAGGCTTTCGACCACGCCGGAGCCGACCTGCATGCCTCGCCTGATATACTGGTCGTATTGCATGCGGTCCTGGTTGTTCCGGTAGTAGTCGATGCAGGCAGCCACATCCTTGCCCCGGTCCCGGAATGGCTCAAGCCAGGCAATGACCTCGTGCACGCGCCCAGCCTTCAGTTCATCCCTGATTTCCTCGATGCGCCGTTTCCGCTCGCCCTGGTCCGCAACCAGCACCTTGAGGGCGTCGCCAGCATAGTCCAGCGCGTGCCACAGATCCAGCACATAGGTGATCCTCGGCCCGGGCAGCATCTCCTGGCAGACATTGACGATCCACGTCGCCCCGTCCGAGAGCACGACGACCTCCTCGGCATCGCCGAGCCCGGTGCGATGTATCAGCCGTCCGAGGCGGGCGGCAAAGTCGGAACGGGCGCTCACGCCGCCGATGGCGGCAGCGCTGTCGATGGCGGCGCTGACAGTCTCGCTGCCCTTGTCCTTCGTGACCTCGCCGGTCTTCGGGCTCCGCCCCTGGGCGGTATATGCGATCACCACCTTCGCCTCCCGGGTCTTCGAGCTTCCATCCTCCTGCTTGCCGCGGATGCCTTTCGTCTCCTCTTGGCGCATCGGCACCCCGGTGCCGTCCATGGCAAGATATTGCCGACTGGCCGCCGGTGCCGCACCTTCCACGATCACCCGCTCGAATTGCTCGACCTTGTTGCCGATTGCCCTGACGCGGCGCTGCAATGCGGATGGCGAGACCAGGACCCCGGCAAGGTTCCTGAGCAGGCCGGTGGCCGGGGCGTAGCTGCAGATGGCGGCGGCCTCGGCCATGATACTGGTTGCCCCTGCCGTGCAGTTGTCGCCCTCGGCGCCGATCATGCGGTCCAGGAGGTAGAAGCCACCCCCGCAATCCCGGCAGAGGAAATAGGTGCGGATGATCTCGACATCACCGAGCCGGGTGGTGAAGGTCTTGGCGGCCCGGCGGTGGCGGACCATCTTCCTGCCGCAATGCCTGCATTCGGGTGCCTTGAGGGTGGAGTCCACATGTTCGAGAATGACCTTGAGGCCGACGCCGCCATTACCCAGGGCGCCGTCCCTGAGCGCCCGCTCGATGCTGTCGATGTCGGCACCCTTCTGGCTGGCCGCCCTGACCAGCTTCGGCAACAGCTCGGCATACCGGGTCTCGACATCGGCCATGAGCGCGGCAAGCTCGGCCGAGGGTGCGGCCGGATTGCGGCCGAATTCGGGCAATTCACTGGCGGTGATCTCCCGCCAGCGGACCTCCTTGCCGTCACGCCAGTAGGCGGTGTAGCCGCCACTCCGGGTGCGGATGACCGGCGGATGCAGCCTGGCATCCTTCGTCGACAGCTTGGCCAGATACTCGACCGCGTCCGGGTCGCGGCAATCCGTCTTGTTGTCCTGTCGTTCCATGCCTGCCTCTCCTGCTCTCTACTGCTCGGTCCGCCGGCGGGCAGGCGACCGTGTTCCCCGGTCGTCCCGGCCGTGGCGGCTGTGCCCTTTCAAGGACAATGGAGGCGGCAGTGCAACCCGAAGGCGCAGGAGCGGTGATTCGTGCAGGGTGCAGGCGGCGGGCGTCCGGTACCGTAGCTGCCTGTCGGAGCAGAACAAAGGGGGCTGAAATCAGCCCAAACAACAAAAGTGGGTTACACCCCTGGAGCAACGGAGGCTCGGGTCGGGACGGAGCAGTCGAGCAGCCTCACAGAGGAGTTCGGTCTCCTGGAAGCGGCTGACAACCGCCGCGGGAGAACGAAATGCGCAACCAAGTCACGCAACGCCACGGCATCCCGGAGAGGGACATCGTCGGGCTCGTCTTCCGTTTCGGCGCCGATTGCCCCGGTTCGATCAACTGCGTGCCGGAAGGGGCTGCACCAAGCAAGGAACTTGCACCAAGACCTGTCGCTCGAGCAAATTTGTTTTGCGTCTTTTCAGAATGTTACGCAAATAATGTTAAAAACAGTCACATTCTGGCTTGAACTTCGCGCCGCACTCACGATATCGATGATGTGAAAAGCATTCACATATACGAACCAAGGAGCAAAAGGGATGACAAACGCGACACTCAACGCCACCACTTCCGGCTTCACAAGCTGGCTTGGCCGTTTCGAGCGGTGGATGGACGAGCGTGGCAAAGGAGCCTGGATCGCCGCGATGATCCTCGGCTTCATCTTCTTCTGGCCAATCGGCCTAGCACTCTTGGCCTACATGATCTGGAGCAAGGGCATGTTCAACGGAAAGCGCAAGAAGTGCGGCAACATTCAGGCCGCCATGAAGTCCAGCGGAAACGCGGCCTTCGACGCATACAAGGCGGACACACTTCGACGCCTTGAAGAGGAACAGGATTCGTTCGAGACCTTCCTGCAGCGCCTGCGTCACGCGAAAGACAAGGCGGAATTCGACCAGTTCATGGCCGAGCGCGCCAGAAAGGCCCGTGAAGCCGACATCGACCCCGACACCGCCGGGGCCTGAACCAGGAACCGAACTCCTACAGCGGCGGCCCTTCCGAATCGGAACGGGCCGCCAATGATTCCAGCGCGGAGGAACTCGACATGACATCCCTGGAGCACCTGATCGACCGGCTGGGAGGTGGGCACGACGACCGACTCTATCGAAACGTGCCGTTGAAACGGTTCCTCGCCTGGTGCCTGGATGTCGTCCTGATCTCGCTGGCCACCGCGGCGATCGTGGCATTCTCCTTGTTCACAGCACTGCTTTTCCTGCCTGCGGTCTATGCGTGCATCAGCTTTCTCTATCGCTGGGCGACGCTTGCATCGTCCTCGGCGACGCCGGGAATGATTCTCGTGGGAATCGAGATCCGGGACCTGGGCGGCGCCGAGCTTGATGGAAAAACCGCGCTGCTGCACACCGCAGGTTACTTCTTCTCGATGCTGACCTTCCCGGTGCAGATGATTTCCGTCGGGATGATGCTCCTATCCGCCAGGCGGCAAGGCTTGAGCGACATGGTTCTTGGCACGGTTGCGATCAATCGTCGCAAGCCTGGAATGGCCTGACCTGATTTGGATTGGCGGCGTGGCTTCCGCTTGGTAGTCTGGTGCCGAGCAACACAAGCCGGAGGCCATGCGGCATACTCTTCCCATCGCGCCGCAGTTCTACGTGACTGCGCCCCAGACCTGCCCCTACCTCGAAGGCAGGATGGAGCGGAAACTGTTCACGTCACTTCAGGGCAACTATGCGGAACAGCTGAACAACTCGCTTTCGAAGCAGGGATTCCGCAGATCCCAGAACGTGCTCTACCGACCTTCCTGCGCCGAGTGCTCGGCATGCTTCTCTGCCCGCATCCGCGTGAAGGACTTCGCGCCGTCTCGAAGCCAGAGCCGGACGCTTCGGAGAAACTCGTCGCTCGTCCGTGAAGCAATGTCGCCCTGGGCGACAGAGGAGCAATACGCCCTGTTCCGCGCCTATCTGGACAGCCGGCACGCGGACGGCGGCATGGCCGACATGGACATCTTCGAGTTCGCGGCCATGATCGAGGAAACACCGGTTCGCTCGCGAGTCGTGGAATACACTTCCAGAGACAGGGGCGACATCACGCTCCGCGCCGTATGCCTTACCGACGTGCTCGATGACGGACTGAGCATGGTCTACAGCTTCTATGATCCGCAGTTGGCGGGCCGCAGTCTCGGAACCTACGCGATCCTCGACCATATCCGGATCGCGCGGGACGCCGGGCTCCCCTACGTCTATCTCGGGTACTGGGTGCCTGGCTCGGCGAAGATGACATACAAGGCCAGCTTTGAGGCCGTCGAAATTTACTCCAACGGAGAATGGAAAGACCTTGGCGACCCTGGACAGTACTCGCCGGACCTTGATTCCGCAGATTCCGAAACGGTCGCGGAACAGGTGGCGCGCATCAGCCTTCCGGACACCCGTCCGGTTCGTCCCGAAGCGCCGCATGGCCGGAAACCCGCCGCACCACGGCCGGGCGGAATGGGGCCCGTTCGACCGCAGAACGGGAGTGGCGGTCGGGACAGCAAATGGTAAGGCGGCACGGCAATTCGTGAAGGAAGTTTCGCAAACGGCGCGCGAGACGCAAGAAATGCAAATTTGCCTGTTGACGCCAATGTCGACGATGCTAGTCTCGCTGATCTGAAATGGAGTCCGGCAATGGGAACGAAGGCTGTAGTGCTTGCAGGAACATGGCGCGTGGACCGGTAACGGAATCCCTGAACTGACACCCATGCGCCCCCGAAACCCGGGGGCTTTTTTATGCGCGGAATGCAAAGGACGGGCGCGATGAAACAAGAGCAGATGACTGGCGCGAAAATGGTCGTGCAAGCGTTGCAGGACCAAGGGGTCGACGTCGTGTTTGGCTACCCGGGCGGGGCCGTGCTTCCAATCTATGACGAGGTCTTTCAGCAAAACCGGATCCGGCACGTCCTCGTGCGCCACGAACAGGGCGCGGTCCACGCGGCCGAAGGCTACGCCCGCTCCACCGGGCGCCCCGGCGTGGTTCTGGTCACGTCCGGCCCAGGCGCGACAAACGCCGTCACGGGCCTGACCGACGCACTGATGGATTCGGTCCCGATCGTCCTGCTCTCCGGCCAGGTCCCTACATTCATGATCGGCAACGACGCCTTCCAGGAGGCGGACACGGTCGGCATCACGCGACCTTGCACGAAACATAACTGGCTGGTCAAGGAAACGGACAGGCTCGCCAGCGCGATCCACGAGGCCTTTCACGTTGCCATGAACGGCAGGCCCGGACCCGTGCTCGTCGACATCCCCAAGGACGTCCAGTTCGCTTCGGGCACATACACCAGACCGGATGAAACACCGACGGGCCACTATGCACCGAAGGTCAAGGGAGACATCGAAATCGTCACCGCCCTGGCGGAGGCGATTGAAACCGCGAAGCGCCCTATCTTCTATACCGGTGGCGGCGTCATCAACTCGGGCGATCGGGCATGCGAACTTCTGCGGCGGCTGGTGGACAAGACCGGCTTTCCCGTCACGTCAACGCTCATGGGGCTGGGCGCCTATCCGGCCAACGGAAAGAACTGGCTTGGCATGCTGGGCATGCACGGGCTCTACGAGGCAAACCTCGCCATGCACGACTGCGACCTCATGATAAACGTCGGTGCACGTTTCGATGACCGGATCACCGGCCGTGTGCAGGACTTCAGCCCGGACTCCGTGAAGGCCCATATCGACATCGACCCCTCGTCGATCAACAAGGTCATCCATGCCGAACTGCCGATCATCGGCGATGTCGCGCATGTCCTGGAAGACCTGCTCAAGGTCTGGAATTCGCGGGGCGCGAAAACGGACGCCCCGGCGGTGACGGAATGGTGGGGGCAGATCAACGAGTGGCGCAGCGTCGATTGCCTCAAGTTCGAGCAAACCGGCGACACCGTCCGTCCGCAGCATGCCATTCAACGCCTTGAGGCGCTGACCAAGGACCATCCCGATCGCTACATCTGCACGGAAGTTGGCCAACACCAGATGTGGGCCGCCCAATACATGGGCATGAACGACCCGAAGCGATGGATGACCAGTGGCGGGCTCGGAACCATGGGCTATGGCTTTCCCTCCTCCATCGGCGTGCAGATGGCGCATCCCGACGCCCTTGTCATCAACGTCGCCGGAGAGGCGTCTTGGCTCATGAACATGCAGGAGATGGGCACGGCGGTGCAGTACCGTCTCCCCGTGAAGCAGTTCATCCTGAACAACGAGCGCCTCGGCATGGTCCGGCAGTGGCAGGAATTGCTGCACGGCGAACGCTACTCGCACTCCTGGTCAGAAGCGCTGCCGGATTTCGTGAAGCTCGCGGAGGCCTTTGGGGCGAAGGGCATCAAGATCGACAATGCGGCGGACCTGGACGGCGGAATCATGGAAATGCTGGCCCATGACGGACCTGTCATCGTGGACTGCCTGGTCGAGAAGCACGAAAACTGCTTCCCGATGATCCCCTCCGGCGAGCCACACAACAAGATGCTGCTCGGCGAAGACGCGGACACGGGCGGCGCGATCAACGAGGCCGGCGCCGTGCTGGTCTAGGGCCTGCACATGCGGCCATCGGACCAGCGGCGGCCCATGCGCCAGCGGCGCCACCGGAACCTCATCAGGACAAAAGAAGCGACATGTCACCACTGAACATCAAGAAAGGCTCGTCGAGCCATTCGGCCTACGATCTCCGTGACTACCACGAACAGGGAACGGAGCGGCACACGCTGGCTCTGATCGTTGACAACGAGGCGGGCGTCCTTGCGCGCGTCATCGGGCTCTTTTCGGGGCGGGGCTACAACATAGAAAGCCTGACCGTCGCGGAAATCGATCACACGGGCCGCCGCAGCCGCATCACGGTTGTCACCACCGGCACGCCATCGGTCATCGAGCAGATCAAGGCGCAACTCGGCAGGGTCGTGCCGGTTCACGACGTCCATGACCTGACAACCGAAGGCGTGGCCGTCGAACGGGAACTTGCCCTCTTCCGCGTTGTCGGAAAGGGCGAGATCCGGGTCGAGGCACTGCGGCTGGCGGACATCTTCCGCGCGCAGGTCGTGGATTCCACTCTGGACAGTTTCGTGTTCGAAGTGACCGGCACGTCCCAAAAGATAGATGCGTTCGCGGAGCTCATGCGGCCTCTGGGCCTCGAGGAACTGGCGCGCACCGGCGTGGTCGCGCTGGCGAGAGGTGAAATCGACGCAGAGAACGGAATGACCTGAGCGCGTCGGCGGCGAATTCCGGCATGCGGGAATTCTGCCTCTGGACCGTCGCTTTCGCCGCCACGACCCTGTCGAATGGGGTCCGGAACCTCATCGATCAACGGGACATCTTGCAAGGCACACGGAGATCGCTCCTGCCCGACCGCATGGTTGCGAGACCTGCAAGGAAAGTTGGGGGGCCGTTGCCCCCCAGTTTCGCTTGTCAGGCTCGCTTGTTGTGCCGCCCGGTTTCTGCCTGCGGCCTGACCCGCGTTCAGGGCGAGCGCACCCGCCCCGTGCTCCGTCGAACCGCATGCCACGATTCTCCGGGCGGGAAGACGCCAACCCAAGCTGTCGGCCGAGCCCCGCTTCTCGTTTCGGGGGCGGGAGAACCCCCGACGTCAAGGTGAAACTGCGCGGCAGCGCCACCCTGTCCTCTGAACAGAGCCAAGTGGTTAGCCCTGTCACGCGTCATCAACTGCACCCGCTTGTCGCGCCGCAAGTGTTGCACTTCATGCACGTGCCGTTGCGCACCAATGTATAGTTGCCGCATTCGCCGCAAGGATCTCCCTCGAATCCCTGCATCCTGGCCTTCATTCGCGCGCCTATCTCGACCGTTCCCTCGCCAGGCGACGCGCCGACTGCCAATGCCGCTCCCGCTTCCGGCGGAGTTGCCCCAGTCGGCACCGCGGGACCGGCAGCGTTGTCCAGCGCGGTGGCCGCTCCGCCTTCCACGAGCACCAGCTCTCTTGGCACGCGGCCTCGGGTGTATCCTGCGGAAGCGACGCGCTTGAGCACCTCGACCTGGGTCGGACCCCTTGCGGCGGAAGCCTCGACAATGCCCGGCTTGCCCTCCTCCTCGCCGCGGCCCAAGTCATCGAATGTCGGCCCTTCCGGTTTCACATGTGCGAGATCAGTGCGATCCAGATAGCTGACCGCCAGTTCCCTGAAGATGTAGTCCAGTATCGAGGTGGCATTCTTGATCGAGTCGTTGCCCTGCACCATGCCGGCTGGTTCGAAGCGCGTGAAAGTGAAGGCATCCACGAACTCCTCCAGCGGCACGCCGTACTGGAGACCGACCGAGATGGCGATCGCGAAATTGTTCATCATCGCCCGGAAGCCGGCGCCTTCCTTGTGCATGTCGATGAAGATCTCGCCCAGCGAACCATCGCCGTATTCGCCGGTTCTCAGGTAGACCTTGTGCCCTCCGACAATGGCCTTCTGGGTGTATCCCCGCCGCCTTTCGGGCATTCGATTGCGTGCGCCTGCCACGTCCTTGGCAATGACCGCTTCCACGACCTTCTCGGCCAGCACGACCGCCTTCTCCTGCGGCGTGCCGGTCTCAAGCGTCCCGGCCGCCTCGTCGTCAACCTCGACAAGGGACGCTGACAGGGGCTGCGAGAGCTTTGAACCGTCACGGTAAAGCGCATTGGCCTTGATGCCGAGCCGGTGCGACAGTTCGTAGGCCGCCTTGCAATCCTCGACGGTCGCGTCGTTCGGCATGTTGATCGTCTTGGAGATCGCACCCGAAATGAACGACTGGGCGGCGGCCATCATCGTGATGTGGCTGTCGACCGGAAGGAACCGCTTGCCTTTGCGCCCGCACGGATTCGCGCAGTCGAAGACATGGTAATGCCTTTCCGACAGGTGCGGCGCGCCTTCCAGCGTCATCGATCCGCAGACGTGGTCATTCGCGGCCTCAATGTCCGCCTTGCTGAAGCCAAGACTGCGGAGAATGTCGAATTCCGGATCATTCAGCTTCTCCGCCGGGATCCCGAGGGTCGCCAGGCAGAACTCCTCGCCAAGCGTCCACTGGTTGAACACGAATCGAATGTCGAACGCGGTGGGCAGGGCTTCCTCGATCCGGTCGATCTCGGCCTGGCCGAATCCGTGCCCAACCAGCGCTGCATGGTTGATCCCCGGAGCGTTCGCCAGCGTTCCGTGGCCGACGGCGTAGGAAACGATTTCCCGGATCTGGGAGGAAGAGTGTCCAAGAGTCTCCAGCGCCGCCGGCACCGAGCGGTTGATTATCTTGAAGTAACCGCCCCCGGCGAGCTTCTTGAACTTCACCAAGGCGAAGTCCGGCTCGATCCCTGTCGTGTCGCAGTCCATCACGAGGCCGATCGTGCCAGTCGGCGCGATGACCGTGGCCTGGGCATTCCGGTATCCGTGCTTCATGCCCAGTTCGAGCGCTTCGTCCCACATCTTCGCGGCCAGCTCGACCAGCTTGCCATCCGGACAGTTGCCGTGGTCGAGCGGCACGGGAGGAACGTTCATCTCCTCGTATCCGGACGCCTTTCCGTGAGCCGCGCGCCGATGGTTGCGAATGACGCGAAGCATGTGTTCGGAATTCCTCCTGTAGCCCTGGAACGGGCCCAGCTCCCGCGCGATCTCTGCCGAAGCCGCGTAGGACGCCCCGGTCATGATCGCCGTGAGGGCGCCTGCCAGTGCCCGGCCCGCGTCCGAATCGTAGCCAAGGCCCATGGTCATGAGCAGGCCGCCAATGTTCGCGTAGCCGAGACCGAGGGTCCTGAACTCGAAGGACAGTTGCGCTATTTCCTTCGAAGGGAATTGCGCCATCATCACGCTGATCTCCAGCGTCAGCGTCCAGAGGCGTGTAGCATGGACATAGTCGTCGGCCCGGAACTCCCCTCCGTCATGGAAGGCGAGGAGGTTCATGGACGCGAGGTTGCAGGCGGTATCGTCGAGGAACATGTATTCCGAACAAGGGTTCGAGCCGCGGATCGGTCCGGCCTCCGGGCATGTATGCCAGGCATTGATCGTGTCATGGTACTGGACGCCCGGATCCGCGCAGGCCCAGGCAGCATGGCCGACCTGCTCCCAGAGATCTCGGGCCTTGACGGTCCTTTCCACCTTGCCGTCGGTACGGCGGATCAAGTTCCAGTCGGCGTCATCCTTCACCGCTTGCAGGAAGGCGTCCGTGACCCGGACAGAGTTGTTGGAGTTCTGGCCTGAAACGCCGGAATAGGCTTCCGAATCCCAGTCCGTGTCATATGTCGGGAACTCGATCGATTCGTAGCCCTGCCTCGCGTAGTCAAGAACGCGCTTGATATAGGTTTCCGGGATGGCAGACTTCTTCGCGGACCGGATCGCGGCCTTGAGGCCCTCGTTCCGCGCCGGATCGACCGCATCGGCCTCCGTGCCGTCCCACGCCTTGATCGCCGCGAATATGCCGTTGAGCTCGCGTTCGTGGACCTTCGAGCCAGCCACGATGGACGCAACTTTCTGCTCCTCGATGACCTTCCAGTTGATGAAGTCCTCGATGTCGGGGTGGTCGGCGTCAACGATTACCATCTTGGCCGCGCGACGGGTGGTGCCCCCCGACTTGATGGCACCGGCCGCACGGTCGCCGATCTTCAGGAAGCCCATCAGGCCCGATGACTTGCCGCCGCCGGACAAATTCTCGCCTGCCCCGCGCAGCAGGCTGAAATTGGTCCCGGTTCCGGAACCGTACTTGAATAGCCGTGACTCCCGAACCCACAGATCCATGATGCCGCCGCTGTTCACGAGATCGTCGGCGCAGGACTGAATGAAGCACGCGTGGGGCTGCGGATGCTCGTAGGCGCTGCCGGACCTGGTCAGCTTGCCGGTCTCGTAGTCCACATAGTGGTGACCCTGGCTTGGCCCGTCGATGCCGTATGCCCAATGCAGGCCCGTGTTGAACCACTGCGGAGAGTTCGGCGCCCCGCGTTGCGTCGCAAGCATGTAGCGCATCTCGTCGAAATAGGCCCGTGCATCCTCTTTCGAGGACAGGTAGCCGCCCTTCCAGCCCCAATAGGCCCAGGCTCCGGCCAGACGGTCAAAGACCTGCGTTGCCCGGGTTTCGCCGCCATAGCGATCCTCTTCAGGAATCTCGGCAAGCGCGGCCTCGTCCGAAACCGAACGCCAAAGGAAATCCGGGACACCCCTCTCCTTCACCCTTTTCAGGCGCGCCGGCACCCCGGCCTTCCTGAAATACTTCTGCGCGATAACGTCCGACGCCACCTGGCTCCAGCTTTCGGGCACTTCAACGTCGTCGAGGCGAAACACGACGGTGCCGTCCGGGTTCTTGATTTCGGATGACGTCGTCGTGAACTTGACGGACGCATATGCGTCCTGGCCTGCCTTCGTGAAACTACGCTTGATTCTCATTGTTGCCTGGACCTCGTACCCAAATTGCTTGAGCCATTTCCGCTTCTTTTTCGCCTGCCTCAGTCAGGGCGACATTCCGTATTCCGTGCGGCCGGAAGACGGGACAAAGACTTCCTTCCCGTGCACGCCGTTGCGTGCATGCGCTACCACTTCCTTCTTGGAGGGCCGAAGGCACTCTAAACTCTGTCCCTGTCAATTTCCACAACATGTTGTGGCCTCCCGACCGGCCTACACAACTTGCGGCTTTTGCAATGGGTTCGTCAACAAGGAATTTGGTAAAATTCTGCAGGCTTCGGTCATGTCATCAGGGAGTGACGACACTGACCGGAGCGAGGCGCCACATTTCTGGATTCCGCCGTTCGGGATCAGGCGCTTACGCTGCCAGGCTAACGGTTCGCGCGAAGCGACCGACGGACGCGGTGGCCAGCCCGGGCAGTCGGACCACCCGGCCTTGAGCGGGACGATGAGCGGAAATCCCGCGTTGTAGTTCGGGCACAAACGTAGAATCACCCAGCTGCTCGGGAGCGACCCATCCCCCTGACGGGCACACCCGGCCGCAACGCTCGCGCTCCGTGATGGAACCCGGCAAACCCGTCGGCACTCCTGGGACCTGGCGCTCTCTGAAACGGGGATGCCGCCTGCTGCATCCGGCAAGCGCCGCCGATGTCAGGGAGATGCAAGCAGGACGTAGCACTGGAGGCCACGCGTTGAGCGCATTAGGGGTTGAACAGGCTCCGGGCCAACACGCGGGTTACGAATCTGGAACTGAACTGGTCGTTGACCGAACGCAGTGCATTTCGGCCCCGGCTGATTTCACGGGTCATTGAAGTGGCCAACGCCAACGCTCCTCGCCGTGCAGATGCGCCGATCCCGGACGCCTTCCGTAATGGGGCCCCCTACGTCAAGCACAAGATTCCTGCGCATGAGCGGCCATGACGCCCGAACCTGACAACACGATCCCGTCGCCGGCGGCAAGTTTCGCGGCGTTGGGGCCGGGAGCGGCGTTGACGTCTGGCCCGGAGCCGTTCAGGTTTCGCTCAAGTCTTCACCTCGATGTTTCCGGGAAGGTCCACTTCACCTCCGCCGCCGGGCATCTTCCTTCCGTCCGTGGTCGGCTCGTCGGCCGCCTGCATGATGCCTGGTCCGATTCGGTCCCCGAGCGTCAATCTCGTCAGCGTGCTCGAACACGACAAGTGCGGTTCGGCAACGAGGCGTCCGACGACATCATCGGGGACCGCGTCCCGGCAACGGGACGTCCGTGGACGGGATGCCTTTCAAGAGGCAGTGCCCGTTCCTTCCCTCTTCGTCACGGACCGCGGATCCGGTGCAGCCATGCTCATGCCGGATCAGGCGACATCGCCTGCTCGCGGGTGAAGCCGAACTCCGTCCCGTCCAGCCACATCCGGAGCAGAACCACGCCCATGCGCCGGGCCGGCGCGGTCGTGGCGCGCTTCCTGCCACGCCTCGCCGCCAGCCGCAGCGCCCAGGACTTCAGCCAGTTCATCTTCCTCGTGCCGGTCGGCATCACCGTGGCTGCCTGGAAGAGCGCCTTGCGCAGCGCGATGTCGCCGGTCTTCGAGATCCCGCCCGACACGGCCGTCTCTCCCGACCGGTCCCGTGCCGGGCATCGTCATCAGCTGCCGGCAGGTGGCGTCCGGCCCGGCGAGGGTCCCGGCCCTCTTCGTCACCACGGCCAGCTCGTCGCGCATCCGCGCGCGCAGCCGCAGGATCGGCTCGACGGCGTCCGGCAGCGTCGCGTTGCCCGAGGTCAACTCCCGGACCCGCTCCTCGCAGTCCCCTTTCGAGACCCGGCCGGGCTTCAGGCCGAAGTTGCGGAGAATGCCGCGCACCGAGAGTCCAGGCCGCGTCAGGCCTTCCACGAGCGCGTTGCGCGAGCCCGGCAGGGCCCGCGTCTCCTGGGACGCGACCGACTTGCAGTGCACGGGCTGGAACCATCCCGTCCGCAGCAGCTGCGCGATGCCCTCGGCATCCCGCCGGTCCGTCCTGACCGGAGCCGCCTTCAGCGCGGACTTCACCCGCCTCACCATCAGCACGGTTTCGTGGCCGGCTTCGCTCAGTCCCTTGTGGAGCCACTGCGACTGGGGGCCGGCCTCCAGACCGATCGCGGCGATGCTGCCAGGCAACCCGCGCATGCACTCGGCAAGCGATCCGGGATCCGAAGGAACCTTCGCCTCGGTCACGGTTTCGCCGTTGGCGCCAAGCGCGCAAACAGACGTGCTTGCCAGGGACACGTCCGGTCCGACAAGGATTTCCATTGTCGTTGTTCCTTTCCATTGCAATATGGGTCAGGACGCGCTCCCTCGGGACCGCCTCCGCCACGCACAATGGCACATGTTGTGCGTGGCAGGGACAACGACACCGGACCGGCAACCTTCCGAACCAGACCGACGCTGGCCTGATTCGCCGCCCCATTACGGCATCTCGTCATGTGTGGCCCAAGGTAGCAGGGCCTCGTGGTCAATGCCGTGCAATTCCTTGCCGATGCTGGTCGGGGCGGAGAGATTCGAACTCCCGACCACCTGTTCCCAAAACAGGTGCGCTACCAGACTGCGCTACGCCCCGACTCGGTCGCCTCCATACCGCAAAGAAATTCCGTTTGGCAATTCGCTTGTGCATTGGCTAGCTGGCTTCCTTGCCTGCAAGGGCCTGCGGATCCTCCGCAGGCCCTGGGCACGGCGCCAGCGGATGCCGCACGATCAACCGGCAGGAATTCGATTGCACGCTTGAAATCAGGCTAGCTGCCTCGTGATCAGGCAACCAAGGCGACTTTGCGCCCGCAAGTGCACGGCGCAAGTCTTTCTCCTGCCTTGGTCCGGTGATTCGGACATGCATGTCGCGGCACGCGGATGAGACGAAATCCAGGCCAGATCATCGCGTAGAATGACGCATTCGTGTTCGGCCTCTTGCCGTGCACGATGCACGGCAACCTCGTCTTTCGGGCGGCGAGCGCAGATGTTGCGCACATGGGAGTGATTTCGCTATGGCGAACTGCGGTTTTTGCAGTGAGCTGAAATCAAACGATTTTTCGTGAGCCGGAGTTGGAGATTGCCCCTGATTGGGTGGATTTCGCGAAAATTCGTCGCGCAAGCCGCAATTTTTCCACGTCCGCCGTGTCTGCGGCGTTCCTGGCCCTGGAATCCGGGTGTGGTAGAGTGCTCCTCCAAACCATTTGAAAACGCCCCTGGACGGGGGGCGGAAAGGAGCACTCCGATGGAAAGTCTACAACCTGCAACCTCGATTGCCAACATCGGGTGTAACCCAAGTTTCTTGTCAGGCGGCGACAGCCTTTCTCGCCTGCCAGTCCAGGAAATCGGGCAGCCTCAGGTTCATGACGCAACTCTTGAGCCCGAGCATGGCGTTGGCTCCGCGCTCCGACCAGCGGGTGCCGGGACGCTTCAGCCGCAGCCCGAACTGCCTGCAGCCGCTTTCCACGACGCCGCTTCCGACCTGCATGCCCTGGTCGCGGTACTCGTCGTACCGCATGCGCTCGATGTTGTTCCTGAAATAGCGACAACAGGCCTTCACCTCCTCATGACGGCCGCTGAAGGGCTCGAGCTCCCGGATCACCTTGGCGACCCGCCCGGCCTCGATGTCCGCCTTGACGTCCTTGAACCGCCGGTCCCGTTCCGTCTTGTCCGGGAGGATCGCCTTCACGGCGTCGGAGGCGTATTCGAGGACATGGAACAGATCCAGGACGCAGGTGACCTTCCGTCCTCCGAACAGCTCGTCGCAGGTGTTCCGTATCCATTCGGCCCCGTCGGAGATGACGACGAGCTCCCCGGCGTCGTGCAGGCCGCGGCGAAGCGCCTCCCGGTCAAGGCGCGTGGCGAAACCGGAAGGCTCCCGGCTTCCGGACCGAGCGGCCGCGCTGTCGATGAGGCAGCTGGACGTCTCGCTGCCCCTGTCCTTCAGCGCCGCGCCGGTCTCCGGATCCCGGCCCTCGGCGGTGTACATCACGGCCAGCTTGGCTTCGCGTGTCTTCGAGGTCCCGTCCTCCTGCTTCCCGGCAACGCCTTCCACGTCACCCTTCCGCATCGGGATCCCGGTCCCGTCGATGGACAGGTACATGCGCGATTCCAATGGCTTGCCCGCGACGACCTCCTCCCGCTCGAACCGGAGGACCTCCTCGCCGAGCGCCAGCGACCAGCGCTGCAGCGAGCTCCGGGAGGCGGCCACCCCGGCAAGGTTCGCGATGTGGCGGCTCGCCGCGTCGAAGCTCATCATCGGCACCGTCTCGGCCATGACGCTCGCCATCCCCGGAGTGAAGGCGCTGCCCTCCAGACCAAGGGCCCGGTCCAGCGGGAAGCGCCCCTTGCCGCACGACCGGCAATGGAAATGCGTCCGTTCCACCTCGACCCGGCCGAGCCGGGTCAGGAACGACTTCCGCGTCGCCGGATGCCGGCGCATCGGCTTGCCGCAGCCCTCGCATTCCGGCGTCGGAAGCATGCCGTCGAGATGCTCCAGGAGCAGCTTCAGCGCCGCCGCGCCGCCGCCAAGGGAACTGTCGCGGAGCGCCCGCTCCACGCCGTCAAGGTCGGGAACGCCCGCCGCAAGGTCCGCCGCAAGCTTCGGAAGCTGCGGCCCGAACTCCGCCGAAACGGCTCCCAGAAGTTCCTGAAGCGTCCCGCCGTCCGGCCTGAAGCCCGCCAGAGGCAGCTCGTCTTCCGTGATGTCGCGGCTCCGCACCTCGCCGCCCTCCAGCCAGTACTGCGTGAACCCGCCGTCGCGCTCGCGGACCACCGGCGGATGAACCGCCGCCTCGCCTTCCGTCAGTCCTTCCAGATACGCCACCGCGTCCGGATGCCTGTGCCCTTGGTTCCCTTCGTCCTGCGTCATGGTTCGCGCTCCTGCCCGTTGCCTGAAAACGCGCCGCCGACCGATTCGCCCGGCCGTTGTCGGACACGCCTCCCCGAACAATGGAGCCAAAAACCAACGGGGTCAAAAAATTGGGATACACCCTGCCAACATCTGCGACGGAAGCGAATCCGTCACGGCGGCAAGGGACGGCCTGACGAAGGCGGGCGTCGCCCTGGTCGAGCGGGCCGCCGAGATCGGCCTGGCGGAGAACGTCGCGGCGCTGTTCAGGGACGACCCGCTGCAGGCCGAGGCCGCGTTCCGCGACATGGTCTTCGGCCTGGCCCGGTCGGTCCTGGCGGACGCGTTCGAGACGCTTGACGATCACGGCGAGGCGGTGGAGGCCGGGGGCCGGACGTACCGGAAGGCCGAGGTCACGCCGGGCCGCGCGATGACGATGTTCGGCCCAGTCGGCTTCCTGCGGTCGCGGTACCGTCCTTCGGGTCGCGGCGCGTCCCTGGTTCCGGCCGAGAGCGTCCTTGGCCTGACGGTCGGCGGGCTGACGCCTGCGGCGGCGGGTCTCTCGATGTATCTGATGAGCGGCCTGACGGCCCGCGAGAGCGAAGATGCCTGGAGGAGGCTCTGCGGCGAGGGGCCTTCGACGGCATCGCTGGTGCGGCTTTCCGGGGAGGCCGGGGCTTGCGCGGAGGAGTGTTTCGGCGAGTTTCTGCCGGGTCTCCGGGAGCAGGAGGAACTGCCGGCGGAAGCCGTGTCGGTTCTTGTCTCCCTTGACGGCGTGATGATGCGCATGAACGCCGAGACGGCGGACGGAAAGGCAACGGACGCTGGCTGGCGCGAGGCGTCGTGCGGCGTCGTGGCCTTGGTCGATGCCGAGGGGAACATGCTGGAGAGCCGGTCCTTCGGGCGTCTGCCGGAGCAGGGCAAGGGGAGCCTGAAGTCGCAGCTGATGGCCGAAACGTTCCACTGGCTCGGGCGAAATCCGGACCTGAAGATCGCGGTGGTCGCCGATGGCGCGAAAGACAACTGGCCATTTTTGCAATCGCTGAGCCCCGACGTCATGCTAGTGGATTTTTGGCATTCGGCTCAGCATCTGAGTGCCGCTGCCGACGCCGCCTTCGGCCCGGACACGCCTGCGGGAACGGCCTGGTTCGAGAAGTGGCGGCACGTCCTGCGGCACGATCCCAAGGGCGCCGGAAAGGTGATCGACGCCATGCGCCACCTGCTGCGGAAGGGCAAGGGGGCCGACCGGATCCGGAAGGAGCTGGCCTACTTCCGCAACAACCGCCGACGCATGGACTACGCGGACGCCGCCGCGGCAGGCTACGCGATCGGGTCCGGTGCAGTTGAATCTGCCAACAAGGTTCTCGTGACGTGCCGGATGAAGCGCTCAGGGCAGAGCTGGGGACGCGACGGCGGACAGGGTGTCCTGACTTTCCGGTCGCTTCTCAAGTCCGGACGCTTCGACCGGGCATGGGCCGCGCTGGTCCCGAGCATGAAACGCAACGGCGGCTGGAAGCCACCAGAATGCGCCAACGAGAACCGGCCGGCGGCGCAGATCGCGCTCGCCGCGTGATTCGCAGGTGGAACATCATGGAATCACAAGGTGAACCATATGAGAATCGCGCCCTGCGCACATCACGGCGCTTCCAATCCTTCTTCCCGCAGGCTACTCGCAGGGCCAGACCGGGTCCGGTCCGATGACCGGATGCCGAAGCTCGCTTCCCTCGTTGATGCCAAGCCTGCGAGCCAGGCCACCATTGACTTCAAGCACGAACCTTACGCCGTCGCCGCCATCTATGTGCGTTTCGTCAAATGGAATCGCGTTCTCGTGGATCTTTTTCACCTTTCCGGAAGGAGACAGGAAGATCATGTCGAGCGGAATCCTAGTGTTCCTCATCCAGAACACCGCGCGCTGCGGCGTTTCGTACGCGAAGAGCATTCCGCTGCCCGATGGCAGGAAGTCCCGGTGCATCAGGCCAAGCGAACGTTCGTCGGGATCATCCGCAAGCTCGACGGTGAACCGTGCGCGCCCCCAGTCGCCACGCAGATCGACACGGTCAACAGTGCAATCCGCAGACGCTGTTCCGGCAAGTGCAAGCAATGCCACGATTCCGAACCCTGCCCGCATATCTATTGGAACTTATATGCATAAGTGACCATCAGGCCACTCTCGCACTGATTTCACGGGTCGTTGAAGTGGCCGATGCCAACGCTCCTCGCCGTGCAGATGCGCCAGTCCCGGACGCCTCGTCACCTCCCGGACCGGCGCCAAGGGCGCGGTCCAGGATGTTCTTCGCCGCGTTGACGTCGGCATGAGCCGCATGGCCGCAGTCGATGCAGGTGAAATCGTCCCGAGTTCTGCGTGAGCGTCTGTCGATCGCACCGCGCTCATGGCATGTTCGTGAGGTGTCGCCCGCCGGAACATCGATCACGGTCGCGCACTTGCGTTCCAGCATCGCCTTCAGCGCCGTCCAGCCGGTGTTCAGGATGACGCGGTCAAGCCCCGACTTCTGCGGGACGTTCACGCCGGGGTCTTCCACAGTGCCCTTGGCAGAGCGCGTCATTCCCTTCGCGTTCAGGCCCTCGACGGCGATCATCCCGGCCTTCGCCGCCAGATTGCGCGACACGTGATGCTGCCAGTTGCGGCGGCGGCTGGCGATCCTGTGCCGCACTTTCGCCAAGTGCCTCCTGGTCCGCTCCCGGCGCTTGCTCGCCTTGCGCTGCCGCGAGAGCTTCCGCTGAAGCCGCCCGCCCTGCGCCGCGAGCCGGTCCATGTCCGGCGTCCCGTGCAGTTCGCCGTCGCTGTCCGCGACCTGGCCGGCGTTCCGGTCAAGGCCGATCGCGCATCCGTTGTCGGCCGGTTCCCCGACCTCGACCGCGAAGCAGACGATGGCGTGCCAGCGTCCGCCCGTGCGCTTGAGAACCGCCGATGCGGGCTTCCCGTCCGGGCAGGGGTTGCCGCCCTTCCGGCGGACCGTCATGGGGCCGAAGCCGGGAACATGCAGCTTGCCGTTCCCGACCTTGACTCCCGACACGATGCTGATGCTGTCATGGAAGGCGCGCACCTTGAAGCGCGGGAAGCCGGGTGTTCCTCCGGCCTTCACGCGGCGGAAGAACCCCTTGAACGCTTCGTCCGGGTGCTTGAGCGTCCCGCGCTGGACAGGCACCGGCACGGACGCCATCTCCGGCAGGTCGCGGCGGCATTCGGTCAGCGCCTTGCACTGGTCGAAGCAGGTCAGGCTCCTGCCGGTCTTCCGGCAGCGGTCGGTGCGCTCTTCGAGCGCGGCGTTGCAGGGCTGTCGCCGGCTTTCAAGAGTCGTCCCAAGCCACCGCCAGTTGCTTCGCGTCTGCGGAAGCAGGCGGTAGACAACCCAACGGTGCGTCCTTGCAACGGCCATGCGGTCGCTCCTGCGCTGAACATCTGCGACGAGGGTGGGTGAACTTCCCTTTCTTCGCATGCTGCCAGAAAGCTCGGAAGAACACAACAAGAACATGGTCACTGGTACTCATGCATATTAGTCCCTATCTATTCGGATCTAAGGCCCGCTTCCCATGACGTGATCTGAGTCGCCATGCGACCTCGCTTGCCCTCAACGACCCTGATCGACACCGCCTCTCCCGGCTGAAGGTCGGCAAGCTCCGAGCGTCTCAGGACTTCGATATGGAGAAAGACATCCTCGCTACAGCCGTAGACATTCGCGAAGCCGAACCCTTTCGCCTTGTCGAACCACTTCACGCGCGCCGGTTCCAACGGCAACGACAGGTCAACCGGTTCGTTGAATTCACCTCCATCCGGGAAGGAATCATCTGCTGCGGAAGTGGGTGGCGGATCTATCCGGAGCACTTCGATCGCCTGGATTCCTCGCGCCGTTTCCTGGATCACGACATCAATCCCAGCCGAATCCGCCACTGAGGATTGTCCGTAGTTGCGAAGGACGTTTGCATGCAGCAGGATGTCGGGCCCGCCCTCATCGGAAACGACAAAGCCGAACCCTTTCGACGGATCAAACCACTTTACCGTCCCAGTGACGCGCACGCCGCCTTTGCCGAGGTCGGTCATCAAAGCATCATCCTATGGGCTGTCGCCCAGCATGTGCCTACTCTGGGCCATTGGCAAGATCACGCGCAACCCAAAAATCCGACCAATTCTGCAACAAATTCGGCAGAAATGCGCTAAGGATGGAGACGTTTGACCTCCCAAGCGGCATCGGGCGACGCCCTGGTCCAACGGAATCGGTCGTGGAGCCGGAATTCGCCGTCGGCCCAAAACTCGATCTCGACGGGCAGAATCCTGAAACCTCCCCAGAACGGAGGGCGTTTCGGGTCAAGCCCGTGGACGACGCCCATCCTTGCCGCCCTGGCCATCAGCGCCTTCCGGGAAGACAAGGGCTCGGACTGACGCGATGCCCAGGCCCCCACCCGGCTTTGCACCCCTCGCGTGGCGAAGTAACGGTCTGCCGTCGCACCGTCCTCGACGGTTACGGGTCCGCGCACCCTGACCTGTCGGCGGAGGCTCTTCCAGTGGAGCACGAATGCCGCCTTCTCGGAAGCCTTGAGCTCCCGCGCCTTCACGCTGCCGTAGTTTGTGTAGAATACGAAGGTGCCGTTCTCGATCCCCTTGAGCAGGACCATGCGCACGTTCGGCAATCCGGACTCGTCCACCGTGGCGAGTGCCATCGCGGCCGGATCGTTCGGTTCGGTCTCTTCCGCCTCGTTAAGCCAGCGGCGCACAATGGCCATCGGGTCGTTGCCTTCGAATTTTCCGCTGCTGTCCATCATGCCCGCCTTCACACCCTTGATGCATCCGACTTGATCGCATAGACCCACTGCACGGTAAACGGGGCGAGGGTCAAATCATGTCCGCAGGGCTTATGGCAGGCAAACGGGGCCTGATCATGGGGCTGGCCAACGAGAAGTCGATCGCCTGGGGAATTGCCAAGACGGTTGCCGGCCAAGGTGCCGAACTCGCGTTTTCGTATCAGGGCGAGGCGTTTCTGAAGCGCGTCGGCCCGTTGGCCGGACAGCTTGGCTCGAACATCGTCCTGCCCTGCGACGTGGCGGACATGAACAGCGTGGACTCCCTGTTCCAGGAACTCAAGGATCGTTGGGGCAAGGTTGATTTCGTCGTTCATGCGATCGGGTTCTCCGAAAAGAACGAGTTGCGAGGCCGCTACATCGACACAAGCCGCGACAACTTCCTCATGTCGATGGACATCTCCGTCTACTCCTTCACAGCGATTGCCAGGCAGGCCGCCGCGGTAATGCCTGATGGCGGATCGCTCCTGACCCTGACCTATTACGGGGCCGAGCGGGTTATGCCACATTACAACGTGATGGGGGTCTGCAAGGCCGCTCTGGAATCCAGCGTGCGCTACATCGCGGAGGATCTCGGCAGGGACGGCATTCGCTGCAATGCCATCAGCGCGGGGACGATCAAGACTCTGGCGGCCTCCGGGATCGGCGACTTCCGCTACATCCTGAAGTGGAACGAGTACAATTCCCCGCTGAGGCGCAACGTTACCATCGAGGATGTCGGCAATGCCGCGCTTTACCTACTTTCCGATCTGGGTTCGGCCGTCACGGGCGAGGTTCATCACGTGGACGCCGGCTACCATGTAGTCGGCATGAAGGCGCTGGACGCTCCGGACATGACCTACGAAACGAAAGACAGATGACCCATGATTCTGGAAGGGCCGTTGCGGCCGAATCGCGATCCCTGACCGGATCCGCACGATGCCAAACTCCGAGGAACCGATGCCTGGCATGCCGGTCGCGCAGAGCGGAAGCGTCCCTGCACTCTGGTCGAGGGGGCTGCCCATGACCGAACGCCTGCCACACGAGAAGGGATTCCACGTAAGTTGGGACCAAATGCATCGCGACGCCCGCGCGCTTGCCTGGCGGCTGGACGGGCGAGGGCCGCTTGATGGCAGGTGGAAGGCGGTCGTGGCAATCACGCGTGGCGGCATGGCGCCAGCGATGATCGTGGCTCGCGAGCTCGACATTCGAATCGTGGATACGATCAGCGTGAAGAGCTACGACCACCAGTCGCAGACCGATGCGCAGATCCTGAAGTCTCCGGACGCAGAAATGATGGGTGACGGGGCGGGAATCCTCATCGTGGACGACCTTGTCGATACCGGCCAGACGCTTGAACTCGTTCGGCACCGCTACCCGAAGGCTCACTTCGCCACGGTCTACGCCAAGCCAATGGGAGAGCAGCAGGTGGACACGTTCATCACCGGCGTCAGCCAGGACACCTGGATTTTCTTTCCCTGGGACATGGCGCTTCAGTATGTCGAGCCATACCGGGGCGCCGATTGAAGGCCTTCGCGCGCCCACTGAACGATCAGATCAATCCTTGTCCGGCGGCTTCCCTCATGCAATCCGTTTGCTTGGAGATGCCGAAACCGCGAAGGACAAGATCAAAGATCAGACATGTCGGGTGAATGCTGCCCTGGCTTCATTCGTGCCCGTTCACCGGGCAATCCCCTCGGCGCCCGCGGTTCCGTCCGCGACATCCCTATATCGCGACAGGAACCCGTGCAGCGTGCGTGCCGGCAGCCCGGCCTCCCTCCCAAGCGCCCGGACGGTAGCCGCGCTCGGGGCGAGCGCCATCACACGGCGGTCTCCGGCGAGCTCCCTGACCGTCCGCAGCATCGCCGTCTTGCCGGTTCCGGCGTAGCCCTTCACGCCGGCGATCCGGCCCTCGCCGAGCAGGACCATGCGCACCGCCTCGCGCTGCCCCTCCGTCAGGTTGCCTTACGCCAGGGCCCCGTCCACCCGGGCAGCGTCGGCGAGAGGGCCGCCGGCCACCCGCGCGGCTACAGGTCGCCCATCGGCTGCCACCTCGCGTATTTCGTCCTCGACGGCAGCGGCCGTCACCTGGGCTGCTGATGTTCGAGCGCTCCGGGTGGCTTCCAGTCCGCGACGCATGGATCGGATGGACAGCGCGCCAACGCGAGGACGGCCTCCGGCGGGTTGTCCGGCACAGCCGCTTCCTGATGTTCCCATGCATGATGATTCCGAACTTGGGAGCCCACATCCTCTCGCTCGTCCGCAGGCGGCTGCCCGAGGACTGGACCGTGCGCTGCGGCACCACGCCGGTGCTCTGCGGAACCTTCGTGGAGGTTCAGCAGGGCCGGGCCTTTGACCTGCTGGGGATCGACCCCGCCAAGTTCCCGCCGTGACGCGCCGGGACCGTTACATGTGGAGTCCCGCCTCGAATCAGCAATCGTGCTGATGGAAAGGGGTTTCGCGCAATCTTGGAAATGAAGATCCGCTTAGCGGAGTTCACTTCGATCCAAACATGTTCGCCAGATCGTCTTCCGTCAACGTCAGGGCACCTCCCCCGGTGCCTTCAAAGAGCGCGTCGGCCAAAGCCTGCTTTTGCGCCTGCATGGCCTTGATCGCCGTTTCGACCGTGTTCTCGCTGTAAAGCCGGTAGACGAAGACAGGCTTGTCCTGTCCGATCCGGTGCGCACGATCCATCGCCTGCCGTTCAACAGCGGGGTTCCACCACGGGTCGTAAAGTATGACCGTGTCGGCCGCTGTCAGGTTCAGGCCCGTTCCCCCCGCCTTCAGGCTTATGAGGAACAGCTGCGCGTCGCCGGACTGGAACCTCTCGATCGCTGCCGCGCGGTCCCGGGTCTGGCCGTGCAGCATCACGTATGGCCATCCGCGGTCCCGCGCGTCAGTTTCGATGAGCCGCAACATTTCAACGAACTGGGAGAACACCAGAACCTTGCGATTCTCGCTCACGAGCTCTTCGAGTATCTCCACGAGGCGGTCACGCTTGGCGCTTTCCCTGACCTTCGCGGCTGCGTCCAGCTTGACCAGCTTTGGGTCGCAACAGACCTGCCGGAGCTTCAGAAGCGCGTCGAGCACCGTGATGCGCGATCCCGACAAGCCCCTTTCGGCAACCGCGGCACGCACGCGAGCGTCCATTGCGCCGCGCACGCTTTCGTAGAGGAGGGCCTGCTCGCCGGCCAGAGCGACGCTTTCGTCAATGACGGTCTTGGGCGGCAGATCCTCCACGACCTCGTCCTTGGTGCGGCGAAGAAGAAAGGGCTTGACACGGTCAGACAAGAGACGTTGCCGGGCGCGGTCCCCCTTTTGCTCGATCGGTTTGCGATACTCTGCGCCAAACCCCTTGCGATCTCCGAGAAACCCCGGGATGAGCCAGTCGAAAAGGGCCCAAAGCTCCGTGAGGTTGTTTTCCAACGGCGTGCCTGTGAGCGCAATGCGTTGCCGCGCCTTGATCCGCCGAATGTGCTTGGCCACCGAGGCGGCCGGGTTCTTCACCGCTTGAGCCTCGTCCAGAATGGCCAGTTCGTATTCATGGGCAAAGAGCGCCTCATGGTCCCGGTGGATCAACGGGTATGTCGTCAAGACCAGGTCATGTGCCCTGATCTGTTCGAACCGCTGATGTCGCTTGGATCCATGCAGGCAAAGGACTTTCAGGTCGGGCGCAAAGCGTGCCGCCTCGTTCTGCCAGTTGCTGACCAGGCTGGTGGGAATCACCAGCAGGCTCGGATGCTCGGCCTTCCTTTCGACATGACAGTGCAGCAGAAGGGACAGGGCTTGCACGGTCTTTCCAAGGCCCATGTCGTCGGCCAGTATGCCTCCGAATCCGCTTTCGCTCAGGGCCTTGAGCCAGCCATAGCCTTGCGTCTGATACGGGCGAAGCTCGGCCTTCAGCGAGGCGGGCTGGTTCTCCTCCGACGCAGTGGCAAGGATGCGCAAGCGTTTGCCGAGTTCCAGAATCTCGGTTCCGCCATCCCAGGGCGCACCACATCCGTCCAGCGCTTCGACGAGGCGCGCTGCACGCCCGGCGTCGGCCATGTGAAACCTGGTGAGCCCATGGGCTTCCAGAAAGGCTTCAATGAATCCGGCCAGATCGACACCCTGCACCGGGACCATCGTTCCGTCGGGAAGGTTCAGGTAGAACGCGAAGTCCGCGAGGAAGTCGTCCAGATCAAATCCTTCGGCAAGGTTTCCGGCCTCATCGAGCGGAAGCGAGGCGACAAGTTGAAGGATCGTGTTTGTCAGGTCCAGCGCCGTGCCATCCACGTCCAGCTTCAAGGCCAATGAAAACCAGTCGTTGTCCGACTGTTCGAAAACGGTCTGAAAGCTCACGTCGCCGGAATACAGGCGGGCGGGCCAGCTCGAATCGATGTCGATCTCCCATCCCAGTTCCCGCAGCAGCGGCAATCCCTCCGCGTTGAACTCGAGAATCTCCTGAAAGGTGTGCACGTCACCGGGAACGGCATGGGGAAAGATGACATGCGCCTCGCTCATGGCCTTCGGGAGCCGACCGCCTGACACGCGCGCATATTCTGGGGGCTCGCCGTCAAATTCCGCTGCAATGCCTTCCAGTTCGAACAGCATGTCCATCTCGGCGGCGCGGTCTCGCCGAATGACGTGCACCCCTGCCTTGTCGGCATGCCGGATATCGGGTCCCGCAGCGGGAACCATGCGTTCACCGCATCCCTCGTAACGAATCTCCGCGCGTATGCACGGATAGGTGACGGTTTCCTGTCCGGTCATGGTTCTCGGGCTCCACCACGTGTCACGCACCCTTTGCTTCCGGCTGTGACCGAACAGTTTCAGGGACATCGAAGGCGCAAGATCGGTACGTTCATGAACCGCGACAGGTTCCGGACGAAGCACTGCGACACCCAAGCGCCGCTCCAGGTGGCCGGCCACGGTCGCGACGGATTCTGCCGGGACCGTCGGAGCGCTGGCAAGTGCCGCCGCAACCTTGGGAGGCAGGGATGTGAGCGCAAGGCCCGTCAGTCCGGAAATTTCGTCGACAAAGACCGGGTCCGGAAAAGGCAGGACAGACAGATGTCGCCGCTCCGCGTCCTTGGCCTGCAGGCTCTGATCACCCATGGCGTCAAGCGTCCATTCGAAACTGACCTCTCGGGGCTCAGCCCAGGCCAGGCTCGGGCCATGAATGTCGCGGAACCGCGCGCGACCGGTTGCGATGACCTGTTGCAAGAGCCGCTCCAGCGTTTCGCCGCCCGGCAAGTCCTGACGGGCCGGGTAGGAGATGGTGGAAAAATATGCCAATTGCGCCAGAATGACGGCGTCGGACTGCGTGACGCCCGCATGGCTGCCGCCGTAGAGGCCCGGATCAACTTCTCGGACGCTCTTGCCGATGTTGCCGTCTTTTTTCACGTATGCCCTGAACGGCGCGATCTCGGCCCTGACATGTTCACGACTTCGCCGAAGGACATAGAATATGGCATCCGTGGAATTTCTTGATGCCGTTGTCGCAGGCGAGACGCGTTTCACTTCGTCAAGGCGGTCGAGCCATGACGTGATCTCGCCGGGCAGTTCCACTTGGGCGAAACCCGGCAGCGCCGGTGCGCTTTCCCCAAGCGTGGCCGAAGAGGCAGGGGCGTGATCAACGTTCCGGTGCGCGAATTCGAGCAGAACCGCCACGAGATGCTTGCAGTTGTGTCCGATATCGCAGGTGCACATGCCATCCACCGCCGACAAGACGCCATTCGGGTCCGCATGAAGGTTCGCCTGGACCTGAAAGAGGTTTTCGCCGCTCCCCAAGACACTGCCCGCCAGGACGTTGCCCTCCAACTCAACGGACGTGACTTTCCGGGCAGAGAAATATGAAACGCCACCCTGCAAACGGACCGCATCGCCGATTGCTCGCGAAATGCACTGCTTGGTGATCAACATATCGAGGCGCCGCCTATCAAGGTGCGGCCGGTCAGGCAACATACGACAGCGATGGATGTCACATCCCTTGCGCGCTCCGGCCTGTTGATTCGGCGCCACATACAATTGCGTGGACGTCAGGCGCCTTGCTTGACCGACGGACACGCGGGGTTCGCGACAGCGGCTGGCTCGCCTGCCCTTCCGATGCATGGGACGAGGTCACGAGATTGCCGATGACGTGACGCGCTGCAACGGGACCATGGAGGACGCCAAGTGATGCAAGCCCTGCACGTCACATGCAAGGTGCCGCTGACAACCGTGCCGGGACGCATCCTGGGAAGTGCTGGCGAAGGGCGCCCGGCGGACGCGAAACGACCGTGGCCGGACGTGGCGCCATGCGCCTACAGTCCTCAAGGGCTGACCTAAAGTGTGGATGGCCTCCCCAGACGTGGTATTTCCATGCTGACTTCGACATCAGGCAGGGAGGGCCACATGGCTTGGAACGGGACCGCCCGCGAGAAGCACGGGCGCAGTTCGGACCGGCATGAAAGCGATTTGAGCGACGAGGAACGGCTTGTGATCGAGCCGCTCCTGCCGGCTCCGTCGAGGCCGGGCCGTCGCCGCACCGCCGACCTTCGGGCGGTTCCCAAGCGCTTTCCGCCCTTGCGACGGTTCGGGACCATTTCTGCGCGTGGCGCGACGGCGTTCCGGAGCGCATGATGGGCACGCTGCGGGAGCGGGCGCGCATGCAGGCGGGGCGCTCCGGAGATCCGGCGGCGGCCGCGATCGACAGCCGGTCGGTGAAGACGACGGGGATGGGCGGCCCGTCGGGATGCGGCGCGGGCAAGAGGATCAAGGGCAGGAAGCGCCACGCCACGGTGGACGTGGAGGGGTTCCCGATCGCGGTCCGGGTTCACGCGGCCGACGTGCAGGACCGGGACGGTGCGCCGGCTGCCATCCTCGCGATGCCGGAGAAGGCGCCGGAGGTGAGAAAGCTGTGGGCGGACGGCGGGCATGCCGGACCGAAGCTGGAGGCCGCGCTGGCGGAGCACGGCCCCGGATCGATCCTGGAGATCGTGCCCGGGCCCAGGGAGACAAGGGGCTTCACCGTCCCCTGTCGCCGATGGGTGGTGGAGCGGACGTTCGCCTGGCTGTCGTGGTGCCGGCGCCTGGCGAAGGACGTGGAGCGGACGCTGGCGAGCTCCCTGGCCGGGGTCCAGCTGGCCGCGTGCCGCTTCCTGGCCCGCCGTCTGGCGCGAGGGGCAACGCCATGAAAAAAATGACAATATCAAATCAATGACTTATGATTCAGCCTCTCAGGTCCTGCGCGGCCAGTCCGGCGGGGACAGCGAAGACTGGAACCAGTTCACGAAGCTCACTTGCGAGAAGACCGGAAGTCCCGTGGCGCTGCGGATTGCGGCCGCGAAGGGCGTCATGTTGGTGCATTCAAGGACGATGGCCCCAATGTCGGGATGTCGCGCGACAAGATCCTCGGCGGCACCGACGTTGTCGGCCTCGGCCACGACCGGATCGAGGTCGAGTGAATCGCCCAGGATCGCTTCCGTGAAGTGCGCCCGGCCCTCGGTCGTGCCGACGGGCGTACCCCCGGGCGCGCCGGCGGCGGCCAGATGCGTCGCGGTCAGGGACGAACGCGAGACCGTGAGGATGCCCGCCCGGCGGTTTGGCGGGAGGAGCGAGTTGACCGCGCCGACCTGCATCAGCGACGAGGTCAGCACGGGAATGTCGACAGCGGCCGACAGCTCGTCCTGGAAGATCGAGAGAAACCCGCAATTCGTGGTGATCCCGTCCGCCCCGTCAGCCTCAAGATCCTGCGCCGCCATCTTGAATGCGTCCAGCAGCCCTTTCGCTCCCTGCCGGACGACACGGTCCGGCGACGCGTCGCGCACGACCTTGTAAAGCACCGGAAAGTCCCATGTACCCGCATTGCCCATGTCACCCAAGATGCGCGGGAAACGGGCTTCGAGCATCAGGATGCCCACGGAAGCCCCGTAGACCGATTTGCCGCCCTTGATCATGACCGCTCCACCTTCCTGTCCTTCGCGATACGCTGCCGCCAGGCGCCTGCGCGCTTTAGCACCAACCTTGACCAGCAATGAAGCACGGAGTGAAATCGGGCTCAACACCGTCGCGACCTGGTCTGCGGCGGCACCTGGCGACATGGGTCGCGCGGAGCCAGGCTGGCGACTCGGCCCGTGTCCGGGAACACAACGCCCTGCCCGCCAGGATTCTGACCGTCCTTCGCCATCCAGGGCATTGCTTCAACATGTCCCCGCATTTCAGGCGCTTTCCACGGCGTGTCTCTGCCGCTTGCGCAACGAGCGTTCGGCGTTCACTTGCAAGTTCGTCCTGAATCGGGTGCAGATGCCTCGGGGTGAATTCATAGGCCAGGCTGCATCGTTCCAGGCGCGGCACGCCAGGTTACGGAGGTGATCCAGCAGTGGAGGGCTCGCGAAAGACAGTCGCGATCGTCGGCGCCGGGATTGTCGGCGTATCGACTGCCGTCTGGTGCCTCCGCGACGGGCATGACGTCATCCTGATCGACAGGAAGGGCCCCGCTGAAGGTGCCAGCCACGGCAACGGCGGGGTCCTGGCGTCCAATGGCATCATCCCGATCTCCGTGCCAGGACTGCTCCGAAACGTGCCCGGCCTGCTCTTCGGTCGCGACCAGCCGCTCTTTCTCAAGTGGCGGTACCTGCCGAGCCTCGTTCCCTGGCTCACACGCTTTCTGGGCCACGCGAATGCAACGGACGTCCGAAGGCGGGCTGCGGCAATGGCGCGAATCAACGGCGACAGCCTGGCCGAGCACCAGGATCTGGCGAGGGACACCGGCGCCGAGAAATGGATTTGCCCGGCAGACTACGTCTTTCTCTATCGTGACCGCGCACATTTCGAGGGCGATTCATTCGGTTGGCAGATCCGGGCGGAACACGGATACACGTGGCAGGAGCTCGAGGGCGCTGCATTGCGCGACTACGATCCGGCGTTCGGCCCGTCGATCGGCTTCGGGGTCCGATGCCCGAACCATGGACGGATCAGCGACCCCGGCCGCTACGTGAAGGACCTGGCAAGACATGCCGAGTCCAAGGGCGCACGGCTCCTGATCGGCGAGGTCACGGACGTGGTTCAGGAGAACGGCCAGGTCACCGGCCTTCGCGTCGGCGCCGAGACGGTCTGGTGCGACACGGTCGTCCTCGCGGCAGGCGTGTGGTCCGGGTCGCTGGCCCGAGGGCTCGGGGTCAAGGTGCCGATGGAGAGTGAGCGGGGCTATCATCTCGAACTCTGGGAGCCCTCGATCATGCCACGGTCACCCGTCATGATTGCAGCCGCCAAGTTCGTGGCGACTCCCATGGAAGGCCGCCTTCGGCTTGCCGGCATAGTCGAGTTCGGCGGCCTCGAGGCGCCACCGTCGAGGGCACCGTTCAGGTTGCTTGAAAGGCAGATTCGCAAGGCCATTCCGGGCATCGCCTGGAAGGACACCGTCGAATGGATGGGACACCGCCCCTCGATCGCCGACAGCACGCCACTCATCGGACCCGTTCCGGGCGTTGCGGGAGCCTTGATGGCCTTCGGCCACGATCATGTCGGCCTGACAGGCGGACCTCGGACGGGCCGCCTGGTTTCACAGCTCGTGGCAGGCCGACAACCAAATCTTGACCTTACCCCCTATTCCCCTGCACGTTATGCAGATGCACGTCATCCGACGTGATTCACTCAGGAGAAATTGATGTCCAATTCCACGACACTGCTAGCTGCAGGCACGGTCGCCCTGACCATGGCCGCAACGCCGATAATGGCCGAGAAATGGGACATGCCCATGGCCTATTCCGGCTCCAACTTCCATTCGGTGACCGGCGCCGAGTTCGCGAAATGCGTGACGACCGGCACGGGTGGCGAGATCGAGATCGTGACCCACCCGAGCGGAAGCCTCTTCCCGGGAGCCCAGATCAAGCGCGCGGTCCAGACCGGCCAGGTGCCGATCGGCGAGCGTCTGCTCTCTGGCCATCAGAACGAGAACGCACTGTTCGGCTTCGACTCCGTTCCGTTCCTCGCCACGAGTTTCGACGATGCCGACAAGCTTTGGAAAGCCGCGAAACCCACCATCGAGAAGACCCTGGCCGACCAGGGCCTGCACCTGCTCTACGCCGTGCCATGGCCGCCTCAGGGCCTTTATTTCCGCGACGCGGTGAATTCGGTCGCGGAAATGAAGGGCATCAAGTTTCGCTCCTACAACAACGCAACCTCGCGCCTTGCCGAACTGACAGGAATGCTGCCGGTCACGATCGAGGCCGCCGAGATCAGCCAGGCCTTTGCCACCGGCGTCGCAGACGCGATGGTTTCGTCGGGCTCCACGGGCTACGACCGGAAGGTCTGGGAATCACTGAACTACTTCTACGAAGTGGACGCATGGCTGCCGCGCAACTATGTCATGGTGAACTCTGGCGTCTGGGAAGGCGTTTCGGACCAGAGCAAGAATGTCATCAATGCCTGTGCGGGGCTTGCCGAGTACGCCGGCAGCTGGAGAGCCAAGGAATACACCGGCTTCACGCTTCAAGGCCTTCGGGACGGTGGCATGAATGTCGCGCCCGCATCTGACCAGATGAAGTCCGAGCTGCGGGAAATCGGCAAGGTCATGACCGCCGAATGGCTGGAAGCCGCCGGCGCTGAAGGTCAGGCAGTCGTCGACAGTTTCATGTCGATGAAGTGATCAAGCTGGGCGGGTGCGCATGTCGCGCCCGTCCGCATGTCTCCAAGCGAAAAGGAAGTGACAGCAACAATGCACCCCTTGCATCGCCCGACCGGCCGGGATTGGTCGACCTCCGCCGAAGGGGCTCGGTCGCCTGCCCCTGCCCGAAGAGAGACTGGGCCGTCTGGGATCCTGGCGCGTCCGAGCGCGAGACAGTCTCGCCCACCAGTCGCAGGTGAAGCGGCGGGGGTCCGGCGGATCTCGCCACGCCTGCGCGCAGTCCGCGTGGGCATGCCGCCATGACACTTGTCCGACGCACCCTTGATTCGATCTACCTCGCGGCCGGCGTGCTTGCGGCCTGCTGCCTCATTGCCATTCTTAGCCTTATCGTGATCCAGATGCTCGCACGCTGGACCGGCGAGGTCTTTCCTGGCGCGCCTGAATATGCCGGCTACTTCATGGCTGCCGCGTCGTTTCTCGCCTTTGCCAACGCCCTCAGCCGGGGCAGCCACATCCGGGTTTCGATCGTGCTGAACGCCCTGCCCCCGCGCGGAAAGCGTCTCCTCGAAATCTGGTGTTTCGCCATCGGGACCGTCACGGCGTGGTACTTCGTCTATTTTGCCGTGCGCTTCGTCTACTGGTCCTGGAAATTCAACGACATCAGCCAAGGCCAGGACCGAACCGAACTCTGGATTCCACAGAGCCTTGTTCTTGCGGGAGCGATCATCTTCGCGTTGGCGCTCTCGGACAATCTGCTCAACCTGATCTTCAAGGGCGAGCATCGAATTTCGAGAGACCAGATAGAACAAGGATTCGGAGGATAATTCATGGAAGACGCCTCGATCATCGTCCTGTTCCTCTTCGTGCTCTTCCTGCTGCTGGGATCAGGCGTCTGGGTCGGCCTGTCGCTGATCGGCGTTGCCTGGGTCGGAATGGAGCTCTTCACGACCAGGCCAGTTGGCGACACGATGCTGACAACGATCTGGTCCTCCTCCTCCTCATGGACGCTGACCGCCCTGCCCCTGTTCATCTGGATGGGAGAGATCCTCTATCGAACCCGCCTGTCAGAAGACATGTTCCGCGGTCTCAGCCCATGGATGAAGTCACTGCCAGGCGGTCTCGTCCACACCAACATCGTCGGCTGCACCGTCTTTGCCGCCGTCTCGGGATCTTCGGCGGCGACGCTGACCACGGTTGGCAAGATGTCCATTCCGGAACTCCGGAAGCGGAACTATCCGGAGCCGATGGTCATCGGCACTCTTGCCGGCGCGGCAACGCTGGGTCTCATGATTCCGCCCTCGCTGACCCTCATCGTCTACGGCGTCACGATCAACGAATCGATCTCCAAGCTCTTCTTCGCGGGAGTCGTGCCGGGCCTCGTGCTGGCGGCAATGTTCATGACCTACGTGGCGATCTACAGCCGCGTGTCGCAGTCCTGGAATCCGACTGCCGAGCCGCCGATGACGTTCTTCGAGCGCGTCGCGAATTCGCGCTTCCTGATCCCGGTGATTTGCCTGATCCTCGTGGTTATCGGCTCGATGTATCTTGGCTATGCCACGGCCACTGAAGCCGCCGCATTCGGCGTGATCGGCGGCCTGCTCCTCGCCGCCAGCCAGGGTTCGCTCACATGGAAGACATTCACCCAAAGCCTGATGGGAGCGACCCGGACGAGCGCCATGATCGCGCTAATTCTTGCGGGCGCCGCGTTCCTCTCGCTCTCAATGGGGTTCACGGGGCTGCCGCGCGGCCTCGCCGACCTGATTGCCGAGTGGGAGCTTTCGCGGTTCGAGCTGCTCATGGTCCTTCTGGTTTTCTACATCATTCTCGGCTGCTTTCTCGACGGCATCTCCTCTGTCGTGCTGACGATGGCCGTCGTCGAGCCAATGATTCGCGACGCCGGCATAGATCTCATCTGGTTCGGCATCTTCATCGTCGTGGTCGTTGAAATGGCCCAGATCACGCCGCCGATCGGCTTCAACCTGTTCGTGCTCCAGGGAATGACGCACCACGAGATGAACTTCATCGCGAAGTCCGCGATCCCGATGTTCGTGATCATGGTCCTTATGGTGTTTGTGCTGATCGCCGTTCCGGATCTTGCGACCTGGCTGCCCGATCAGATGCGACAACGACCGTGAGCACGGCGTGACACCACCGTCACCGGCACCCGTCTGACGTGACGACTTGTCGGCGTGCCAATGAACTGATCAAGGCAGCGAAGCGCGAACCAATTCAGGACATTGGATATCTTGAAGCTCACAGGGGCAACCTGGCTGGTTGCTGCTCGTGGCGGATCACCCGCGAGCACGGATTCGTGCCACGGAAGCCGGTCGGGCCAATCCTGGGGCATCAACAGTATCTTTCCGGACCGATCCACTGCCGTGTTGAGTAGCGGTCGCCATGACACCAGCCGACTGGCAGCCGGCGTTCGATCTCGGCCTTCAGATCCGCTCCCAACTCCAGGTTGGCACCTTCCACCAGTTCGGCGAAATGGTCGCAGTTCCGGGTTCCCGGAATCACCAGCGTGGACGGGCTTTGGGCCAGCACCCAGGCTATCGCCAGTGCTGCGGTCGAACAGCCTGCCTCGCCCGCCAGGTCTCGCAAAGGCTGGCTGGCGACCAGGTTTCGCTCGTGGTTGCCGCCAGAAAACCGCGGATTGGAAGTCATGAAGGCCGATGCCTCGACCTTCCCTGGCGTCGGAGGGGCATCGGTCAGCAATCCACGCCCGACCGGAGAGAACGCGACGAGCGAGACCCCAAGCCGCTCGCAAGCTTGGACCAGCCCCAGTTCCGGCGACCGCGTCTGCAGCGAATACTCGGACTGCACCGCCGCGATGGGGTGAACATCAGACGCGCGGGCCAGCGTGGTCGGCGCGACTTCCGACAACCCGATCTGCCCAATCTTGCCGACCTCGACCATGCGCGCATAGGTGCCGACGGCCTCCTCCACCTGCACGTCCGGGTCGAGACGATGGAGATAGAAGAGCTCGACCCGTTCAACGCCCAGCCGTGCAAGGCTCTTGTCCAGTTCGGCCTCGATATGCACGGGGCTGTTGTCGAAGCTGCGCCCGGTCTCAGGGTCGCGTGAAATGCCGGCCTTGGTCGCCAGCACGAAAGGCGTCTCGCCCTTTCGGCGGGCAAGGTAGCCGCCGATGATCTCCTCCGAGCGCCCCATGCCGTAGACGTTGGACGTGTCGATATGAGTCACGCCAGCATCGAGTGCGGCATCCAGGATCGCGTGGCTGTCCTCCACAGTTGCGTTGCCGTAAATCCCGGCAAAGGACATCGCACCGACGCCAAGGACCGAGACCGAAGGCCCGCCTTGACCCAATGACCGTGTTTTCATTGTGCAAGATCCCTTGGCCAAAGGACATCCGGCAGCACCTGGAACACGACCGACGATGGAGGCGGTGGACGGCATGCTTGCCGACCGAGGTCGGAATTCTCCCGTTCTTTCGGCTTCATGTGGCACACCTCCGTTCGAACATGTCGGTAATCCGGTCGTTCACGCTGCATCAGCGAAGTGCGGCATTGACCGTTCCCTTCGGCTGAGCAAGCAGCAAGCGCAGACGCACCTCAAGGTTTCGTCCGGACCGTCGAGCGTCACTCGGTTGCCGCCCTCTTTCATGCGTTTGCAAGTCATCGACCTTCGCTGGCCTTCGATCGCGCCTGATCCCACGGACATGCCCATAGCCCGACATTTGTCATGGCGCAACCTGCGCCTCCAGTCGCGAAGTCTGCAAGCGATTTTCGCCGCATTCCAACCCCAGTTCTGCAGGTGTCTAATTCAACAGGACCGGAAGGCAGGCGGGACCATGGAAGCCGAAGCCCCGCCAGATCACCGCGCCAGGATCGGGCAGCGTCATGTCCGGAAACCGGTCGAACAGGACGGGCAGCATGATCTGTCCGATGGCGCGGCGGGCGACATGCGCCCCCAGGCAGAAATGCGGCCCGTTGCCAAAGGACTGGTGCGGATTCCTGTCCCGGCCGACGATGAACGCCTCGCCGTCCTCGTAGAGATCCTCGTCCCGGTTGGCGCTGGCCTGAATGGTCATGACCGTGTCCCCCTTGGGGATCCGGCAGCCGCGAATCTCCGTGTCCTCCCTGACCAGGCGCGACGACACCGAAATCGGCGCAACCCAGCGGATGCCCTCCTCGAACGCCCTTTCCCAGTCGGCGCTGCGCTTCACCTCTTCCAACTGTTCCGGATTGGCCAGCAGCCCGTAGAGTGTCGTGTTCAAGGCGTCGCGCGGCTCGTTGACGCCGCCGCCGATCGCGATCTTGATGTTGGCATGGATCTGGGTTTCGGGGATCGGATCCTCGGCATTCAGCATCACCGAGAACGCCGAACCGTTCGGTTCCGCCCTGTGCCTGCGATGCACCCTGCCGAAGAGTGCGTGCATCTCCTCGTTGGCGCGGTCGACGCGCTCGAAGGGTTCGTCCCGCCACCCGAAGTTCCCCGCCCCGTCGATCAGCGCCTGCGACCAGCGTTGCATCTCCTCGTCCGTGGCTTCCTCAAGGCCCAGCAGGACCGCAAGGCCCCGCGCCGCATACGGCCCGGAGAGCGCCGGAAAGAGATCAACGACCTCGCCGCGAGGCAGCCGCGCGACATAGTCTTCGGCAATCCTGCGATACTGCGGCATCCATTCGTCCCGCATCACCTTGGGAGCGAATGCGGGCGCCATGGCCATGCGTTCGCGCAGATGGGCCTCGCCGTCCTTGCGCATGAGCGTGTGCGCCCAGAATGCGCGCTTCATCGGCGTGTCCGGGTCGTCGGAACTGAACAGCCTCGGGTTGTCCTTGACGTGTTTCGTGTCGGCCGCCTTCGTCAGGAACGTCCGGCCTGCCGCCTTGACCCGCAGCACTGGCGCCTCGCGGCGCAACCGTCGGTAGATCGGGAACGGGTCGCGGCTGAGCTCGTCAAGCGTGATGGTTTCGTCAAGCGGCGCAAGGTCGGTCATTGCGGTCTCCAGCAGCATTTTCGAGGCGTGCAGTTTGGCGATGCCCGTCGCGGCACGAGATCGCTCCTCCTCATCCCGTCTCGCCAAGCAGTCGAAGGGCGTTTTCCCTAAGAGGCTGAATCATAAGTCCTTGATTTGAATATATTATTGTAATTCATGACGTTATCCCTCGCGCCACCCGTCGCATCAGGAACCGGCACGCGGCCAGTTGGACCCAGGCCAGGGAACTCGCCAAGGTCCGCTCCACGTCCTTCGCCAGGCGCCGGCACCACGACAGCCAGGCGAACGTCCGCTCCACCACCCAGCGGCGATAGAGGACGGTGAAGCCCTTTGTTTCCTTGGGCCTGTGGACGATCTCCAGGATCGATCCGAGGCCGTGCTCCGCCAGCGCGGCCTCCAGCTTCGGTCCCGCATACCCGCCGTCCGCCCACAGCTTTCTCACCTGCGGCGCCTTCTCCAGCATCGCGAGGATGACAGCCGGCGCACCGTCCCGGTCCTGCACGTCAGCCGCGTGAACCTGGATCGCGATCGGGAACCCCTCCACGTCCACCGTGGCGTGGCGTTTCCTGCCCTTGATCCTCTTGCCGGCGTCGTATCCCGACGGGCCGCCCATCTCCGTCGTCTTCACCGACTGGCTGTCGATCGCGGCCGCCGTCGGATCTCCGGAGCGCCCCGCCTGCATGCGCGCAAGATCGCGCAGCGTGCCCATCATGCGCTCCAGAACGCCGTCGTCGCGCCATGCGTAGAAGTAATTCTGAACCGTCGCAAGGGCGGGAAACACTTGGGAATCGCCCGCCACTGGCACCCCGTAGCCAGCATGTACTGGATCGCGTCGAAAACCGCCCGAAGGTCGACGGTGCGGCGACGTCCGAGCTTTGACGGAGCCGGAAGAAGCGGCTCGATCAAGAGCCATTCCTCGTCGGTCAAATCGCTTTCATACCGGTCCGAACTGCGCTTATACTTCTCGCGGGTGGTCTCGTTCCAAGCCATGCGGCCCTCCCTGTCTGGTGTGGAAGTCAGCGGGGAAATACCACATCTGGGGGAGGCCATCCACATTCTAGGTCAGCCTCTAAGGATCAGCGGGCGCACCTCGTCCCTGAACGGCGCCGCCTTGAAATCCTCCAGCCACCGGTCGGGCGTCAATGCAGGCCAGTCGGAGCCGAACAGCATCTTCTTCTTCAGGATCGAGTTGGCATACCTGATGAAAATCTCCGGGAAGTACCTCGGCGACCAGCCAGACATGTCATGGTAGACGTTGGGCTTGTGCTGCGCGACCGCCAACCCCTCTTCCGTCCACGGAAATGACGGGTGGGCAAGAACGATCGGCATGTCTGGAAAGTCCGCCGCCACATCGTCAAGGTGCATCGGATTGGAGTATTTCAGCCGCATTCCCATCCCGCCCCGCAGGCCGGAACCGACTCCCGTCTGCCCCCTTTGGGCGAGAGTGATGACAACTGATTCGACGCAAGGAACTCCTTTCCGAGCGCGGCCCGAAGATCCGCCCGGACAATGACATGGGCACGCACGAGATCGCAGTCGATGAGTTCATCGAGTCCGATGTTCCTGAGTCCGGCGCGGCTCCATGCCCGTTGTGTTGTCCGGCCGCCGAACATGCCGTCCAGTTGGCGTGGACATCACTACGCACCTGCGCTTGCGTTTCTTGCCGGCCGGGATAGCCTGCGTGGCATCGATGTTGGTGGCGCCCTCGCCCGATCGCCCGATGGAGGAGCGACCGCATGACCATCGCTGCCACGCAAGGACAGGAGGCCGCCATGACGGCAATACGCAAACGCGCGTCGGAATTTGATCAGCGAATCCTCGAGATCTTCGACGGGTACGTGCATGGCACGCTAACGAAACGCGAATTCATCTCGCAAGCCGGAAAATACGCCGCTGCCGGGGTCACCGGCACGATGATACTTGAACAGCTTCAGCCAAACTATGCCTGGGCGCAGGAGGTCGCGCCTGACGATCCCGACATCGAAACCGCTATCGTCGAATACCCGAGCCCGGAAGGCCACGGGACGATCAGGGCACTGACGGCGATGCCGTCCGGTGCCTCAGGGCCCCTGCCTGCAGTGCTTGTCGTGCACGAGAACCGCGGACTCAATCCCTACATCGAGGATGTCGTCCGCCGGACCGCCAGGGCCGGATATCTGGCCCTCGGACCCGACGGGCTGACGCCTCTCGGCGGGTATCCCGGCAGCGACGATGAAGGCCGCCAAATGCAGCGCAAGCTGGACCGCGGGAAGCTGATGGAGGATTTCTTCGCTGCGTTTGAATTCCTGCGCAATCACGAAGACTCGACCGGTCGCGTCGGCTGCGTCGGATTCTGCTACGGCGGCGGCGTCTGCAACGCGCTCGCGGTCGCCTTTCCTGACCTTGCCGCCTCGGTGCCGTTCTACGGTCGTCAGCCAAGTGCCGCCGATGTACCGCAGATCGAGGCACCATTGCTGATCCACTATGCCGAGCATGACGAGCGGATCAACGCCGGCTGGGAAGCCTACGGTGCCGCGCTCAAGGAGCATGACAAGGAGTTCAGCGTCCACTTCTATGCGAACGTGAACCACGGGTTCCATAACAACACGACGCCACGCTACGACGAAGGGGCGGCGAAGCTTGCCTGGGACCGGACCCTCGCCTTCTTTGACACGCATCTCCGGTAGCGAGCGACACTGGCAACCGGACCAGTGAGAGACACTTTCACTGCGGTCCGACGTCCGTTCCGCCCGTCGTGGGGTGTTCCTTGACCGGGCCGCTCGTCGGTTCCTGTGCGGCGTGGGCCCGCACGTGGTTGCGGAATTCCTCGGACGTCAAACGATTGGCGGCGAAATCCACCATGGCTTGCGCCGCATCGACCCTCCATTTCCAGGCAGCAGCCAATCACCGCAAGGATTGAGGCGATGGCGGCGAAAGCCGTGCGCTTGGTGCCGTCGACGAAAGGATGGTCGCGGATGATGCCCTCGGCGACCGTGCAGGCTGCTTCGACGATGTCGCCGGTCCCTGAATGGACGAACATCCGTGCCCTTCGCGCCACGGCACTCTCAAGCAACCCGGAAACACGAAGCCCGGTCGCCCCGCCGAAGCGGCGCGGTTGCAGCACGTGAAACAGGGTCGCCAACCGGGCTGTCGGCAGGGTCTGGCCGCCGACGCCCTCGCCGAGCTGCGACGCACCCAACGAGGTCCCGTTCTGTCAAGTGCCGAGTCTCTCTGATGCGAGCGTACGGTCGGTTTCGGCATAGCGGTCCATGCCTTTGAGCATTGCCGTCACCGTTCGCCCGGATGCGGAGGCTTCGTTCGCGTTCAGGATTCCATCCCGCATCGGTGCCATGACGACACTGTCGCCAGCCGCGAGACTGGCCTGCGCGAGCGTCGCCACGGGGATGACGGCCCCGCGGGACTTGCCGGTTTGCGCAGTCTTGGAAATTGGTGCGCATTCCCTCCGCAACTGCAGAAGCACTTACAGCATGCGCCAGGCAGTACAAATCTTTCGCGGCATCGGATACCGCTCGGCTTGATGCTCCGGAATGGCGCCAAGGCGCATCCGACGGCGCGCACGCAGCTCGATCTGGCTCATCGTTGCGACCATCGATTGCTACTGGGTCGTTGCTGCGTGTCCGCCAGTGGCCGGGGCGTTGGCCGTCCGCAACTCAATGGAGTTCCGGCACCTGGGAATTGAACAAGGCCCGTGTCGGCAGGCGAGGTGAAGCATGACATGGTCAGCAAGCACTACCTGTTCAGTTGCAGGCATTCCGGGACCGGCGTCACCACCCTGCCTTCCGCCAGCCATGCGTCGAGGTTGTCGCAGACCAGATCGCCCATGGCCTGCCGGGTCTCGACGGTCGCGCTGCCGATATGCGGCAACAGCACCACATTCTCCATTTTCTTCAACGCATCCGGAATTCGTGGCTCGTCCTCGAACACGTCAAGTCCGGCTGCGCCCAGACGTCCGCCATCGAGAGCGGCAACCAGCGCCGCCTCGTCGACGACGCTCCCCCTGGCAACGTTGATGAGGACGCCCTCGGGCCCGAGGGCGTCAAGAACCTCGGCATTCACCAGGTGCCGGGTTCCTTCGCCGCCCGGAGTAATGACGAACAGCACGTCCACTTGGCGCGCCATGTCCGCGAGGTCGTCAAAGTAATGGTAAGGCACGCCCTTTCTGCTGCGGCAATGATAGTGCACCTCGGCTCCAAACATCTCCGTCATCCTCGCGATCGTCTGGCCGATGCGTCCAAGACCCAGAATGCCTACATTGCGGCCCCTGACGGTGTGCGCCAGCGGATAGGCGCCCTTCGCCTCCCAGGCACCCGAACGTGCCCAGCGCTCCGAAGGCAGCAGGTCCTTGCTGACGGCAAGCCACAGCATGATCGCCGTGTCCGCGACCTCGTCGTTCAGGACATCGGGCGTGTGGGCGACAAGAATGCCCCGACTTGCCGCCGTCGCGGCATCGATGTTGTCATATCCCACCCCGAAACATGAAATGACCTTGAGGTTCGGAAGCCTCGCCAACACGTCGTCCGGAACGCCCCTCATCGTCGCGATTGCCGCGAATTCCGAACCGCGCTCCGCAAGGAGCGCTTCATGGTCGACCGGCAGCTGGACCACATCGAATCCGGCGGCAAGGCGATTTGCCATGCGCTCCGACACCTTGCCGAGTTGTAGAAGAGCGGGCCGCTCAGGCATCCTCCACAACCCTTTGGCGCTGCGCGCCGAGGCCGTCGATCGTCAGTTCCATCACGTCGCCCGCCTTGAGGTATCTTGGCGGCTTCATGCCCATGCCGACGCCCGGCGGGGTCCCGGTCGAAATCACGTCGCCAGGATGCAGAGTGAACAGTTGCGACAGGTGCGACACGATCTCCGCCGCCGTGAAGATCATGGTCCTGGTACTGCCCGCCTGCATGCTCTCGCCGTTCACTTCGAGCCGCATGTCAAGGGACTGGGGATCGGGAATCTCGTCCCTCGTGACCAGCCAGGGACCTGTCGGACCGAACGTGTCGCAGGACTTGCCCTTGGTCCAGTTCCCGGACAGGTGAATCTGGAAGTGGCGTTCCGACACGTCGTTGCAGATGCAATACCCGGCCACGTGGTCCAGCGCCTCCGCCTCGCTCACGTACTTGGCCGTCGTGCCGATCACGACGCCCAGCTCTATCTCCCAGTCGGAACTGGTCGAGCCGCGCGGAATGGACACCGGATCATCAGGCCCCGAAATGGCCGAATTCGCCTTCATGAAGAGGATCGGATGCTCCGGGATCGGCATTCCCGCCTCCTCCGCGTGATCACGGTAATTCAAGCCGATGCACATGTACTTGCCGATGCTGTTGACCGGCACGCCCAACCGCACATCACCCTCCACCCTCGGAAGCGTGGCAGGATCAATCGCACGCAGCCGGTCGAGCGACGCGTCGTCAAGCATCGAACCCGAAATATCCGCCACGTGCGAGGACAGGTCGCGCAGCGCACCGTCCCCGTCGATCAGCCCCGGCCTCTCTTTTCCCGAAATTCCATAGCGCGCAAGTCTCATTCAGGTCATCCTCCACTTTGCCGGCATCTGCATCGTGCCATCAGAAGCCACCTAGCCCGTTTTGGAGGCGGTGTCGAACGGCCAACGGCACTTGAATTCAGGCGGTCTTCGATACAATCTCCGCCAAGCAACCAGGGAGGCGAAATTGAAAATCCTGATCATCGGCGGTGGCGGCATGGTGGGCCAGAAACTGGCGCGGCTGCTGGCCTTGGATCCCCTGTCAAGCCGCGACGAGGTCAAGCTTCTGGACATGGCGTTTCCGGAAAGTGGCGCGCCTGCGGCACTTCGTGTCGAGGGCAACGTGACCAATCAGGCGATGATGAAGTCAATGGCCGCCGAGCGATTCGACCTCGTCTACCACCTCGCCGCGATCGTCTCCGGGGAGGCGGAGGCGAATTTTGACCTGGGCTGGAACATCAACATGGTTGCGTTCAGGGGGTTTCTCGAGGCCTTTCGCGCCGAGACGGCCGCATCCGACGGCACCTACCGGCCGAAGATCATATTCACGTCCTCCATCGCCGTGTTCGGGCCGCCCTTTCCCGAAAAGATCGGCGACGATTTCCCGACCATGCCACGGACGTCGTACGGGGCGCAGAAGGCGGTGTCGGAACTCATGCTTGGCGACTATATCCGCAAGGGGTATTTCGACGGCATGTCCATCCGCCTGCCGACGGTCTGCGTTCGGCCAGGCAAGGCCAACGGCGCCGCGTCATCCTTCTTCTCGGGCATCATCCGGGAACCGCTGAGCCGCAAGCAAGCGATCCTGCCCGTGCCGGACACCGTTCGCCACTGGCATGCCTCTCCTCGCTCGGCCGCCGGGTTTCTCAGGCACGCGGCAACACTGGACCTCGACATGCTCGGCGGTCGCCGCGCGCTCAACATGCCAGGCGTGTCCTGCACGGTGGCGGAACAGATCGAGGCCCTTCGCGAGACCGCCGGAGAGAGCGCCGTTTCGTTCATACGGCGGGAACCTGACGAAACAATCATGAAAATCGTGGCGGGCTGGCCAAGGGATTTCGCTCCCGAACGCGCCATCAAGCTTGGATTTGCCGCCGACCCGGACTTCGCATCGATCGTGCAAACCTATATCGAGGAGGATATGCCCGCCGCGTGATTCCCTGAATGCGCCAGCGGCGCAGGCACCGAATCGGGCGAAAGCGAGGCAGATCACATCATGACCCAGGATCCGTCACATGTTCGGCTGGACGCCGCCGACAACGTGGTCACGGCGACCCGGCACCTTGACGCCGGCACCGTCGTCGAAGGCGTCAAGGTCCCGTGGCCGGTCTCGTCGGGCCACAAGGTGGCGACAGGCCCGATCCCCGTGGGCGGAGAGATCCGAAAATATGCGCAGATCATCGGCTACGCCTCAGAGCAGATAGCACCGGGCGACCATGTGCATACGCACAACACCAGGTTCCGCAACACCGACATGGACTACGAGTTCGGCACCGATCTTCGCCCGGTCAGCATGGTGGCGGAGAAGTCGCGCGATACGTTCATGGGCTATCGCCGCGACAACGGCGGCACCGGCACCCGCAACTTTGTCGCCGTAGTGACCTCGGTGAACTGTTCGGCAACGGCGGCGCGGCGCATCGCCGATGCGTTCGGTCCGGAAGAGCTTGCCGACTTCCCGAATGTCGATGGCGTCGTGGCGTTCGTTCACGGAACAGGCTGCGGCATGCAGGGAGACGGCGACGGTTTCGAGGCGCTGCAGCGCGTCATGTGGGGCTATGCACGGCATCCGAACCATGCCGGCGTTCTCATGGTGGGTCTCGGCTGCGAGATGAACCAGATCGACTGGCTTCTCGAAGCCTACGGCCTTGAACACGGGCCGCTGTTTCAGACCATGAACATTCAGAACGTCGCGGGCCTTCAGCGCACCATCGACCTTGGCATCGAAAGGGTGCGGGCGATGCTGCCGTTGGCCAACGAGGCCACGCGCACTCCCTGCCCCGCTTCCGAATTGATGGTCGCGCTGCAATGCGGCGGCTCGGACGCATGGTCCGGCATCACGGCAAATCCCGCACTCGGGCATGCCTGCGACCTGCTGGTCGCGCAGGGCGGCACGGGCGTGCTTGCCGAGACGCCGGAAATCTACGGCGCGGAGCACCTGCTGACCCGCCGCGCGGCATCTCCGGAGATCGGCCAAAGACTTGTCGGACTCGTGCGTTGGTGGGAGGACTACACCGCCCGCAACAAGGGCTCGATGGACAACAACCCTTCGCCAGGCAACAAGAAGGGCGGACTGACAACGATTCTCGAAAAGTCGCTCGGGGCGGCAGCAAAGGGTGGCACCACGCCACTCGCCGGTGTCTACAAGTATGCAGAACAGGTAACCGCAAGGGGCTTCACATTCATGGACAGTCCCGGATATGACCCGGCAAGCGTGACCGGCCAGATCGCCAGCGGGTGCAATCTCGTGTGCTTCACGACCGGTCGCGGCTCGGCGTTCGGCTCGAAACCCGCGCCAACGGTGAAGGTCGCCACGAATTCGGAAATGTATGCACGCATGAAGGACGACATGGACATTGACGCGGGCGACATCCTGACTGGCGAGGCCACGGTCGAGCAAAAGGGCCACGAGATCTACGAGGCATTCCTCAAGGTCGCCAGCGGCGAGACTTCAAAGTCGGAAGCGCAAGGGCTTGGCGACCATGAGTTCGTGCCATGGCAGATCGGGGCGGTGATGTGATGCCGAACAGCTACGACCTCTCGGGACAAACCGCCGTCATCACCGGGGGCGCACAGGGCATCGGGCTCGCCTGCGCCCACAGGCTGGCCGAATCCGGAGCCCGGATCTGCCTCTGGGACATCAATTTCGAGAAGGCCAGGGCAGCGGCAGACAGGATCGATGGCGCACGGGCCGTCCGCTGCGACATCACCGACTACGCGTCCGTCATGGCCGCCTGCACGGAGACAGAGTCGGCGCTCGATCACATCGACATTCTCGTGAATTCCGCCGGCATCGCCGGACCAGTTGCCGCAATAGAGGAATATGACACGGAGGTCTGGGATCAGGTCATCGCCGTCAACCTGACCGGCACCTATCACACGAACAAGGCCGTGCTGCCTGGAATGAAGGCCCGCAACTACGGGCGCATCGTCAACATCGCGTCGATCGCCGGCAAGGAAGGCAATCCAAACGCCACGCATTACGCGGCCTCGAAGGCAGGGGTCATCGGCTTTACCAAGGCGATCGGCAAGGAAGTGGCCGAGCATGACATCGCCGTGAACTGCGTCACTCCGGCAGTGGCCAACACCGAGATTCTTGAACAGGTCACCGAAGAATTCGTTGAGTTCATGCTGGCGAAGATTCCGCGCGGGAGGTTCGTCGAGGTGGAGGAAATCGCGAACATGGTGGCCTGGATGGCGTCCAGGGAATGCAGCTTCACGACCGCCGCCGTCTTCGACATCTCGGGCGGGCGGGCGACATATTAGGGGAGGATGCATGCTGGGCACGGTCAGCGGATTCGACCGCATAGGAGAGGAAAACGCGTTCGCCGTGCTCGCGCGGGCCGGAGAACTTGCCGCAGACGGCAAGGACGTCATCAACCTGGGCATAGGCCAGCCGGATTTCCCGACCCCTGCAAACATCGTGGAGGCGGCGGTCAAGGCGCTCCGCGACGGCCGGCACGGCTATACGCCCGCCACGGGCATCCCGGAGCTTCGCGAGGCCGTCGCCGCCGACATTCACCGACGCTACGCGATCGATGTGAACCCCGGCCACGTCCTCGTCGTGCCCGGGGGCAAGGTGACGATGTTCGCGGCCATCCTGATGTTCGGCGAACCCGGGGCGGAGATTCTCTACCCCGATCCGGGCTTTCCGATCTACCGCTCGATGATCGAGTTCACCGGCGCGCGGCCAGTTCCAATCCCGATTCGGGAAGAGAACGGATTCGCATTTTCGGCTGAGGAAGCGCTTTCGCTGATGACGTCGGGCACGCGCCTCGTCATTTTGAACTCTCCGGCGAATCCGTGTGGCGGCGTGACGCCAAGAGCCGAGGTAGACGCCTTGGTGTCCGGCCTTGCCGAATGGCCCGACGTGGCGCTCCTCTCGGACGAGATCTACGACCAGATGCTCTATGACGGAGAGGAACATGTTCCGCTTCTCGGCTATCCCGAGATCCGCGACCGCGTCATCCTGCTGAACGGCTGCTCGAAGACCTATGCCATGACGGGCTGGCGCATGGGATATTCGGTCTGGCCCGACGGACTCTACGAAAGGGCCCGAAAGCTCGCCGTGAATGCATGGTCGTGCGTGAATGCCCCGGCCCAGCATGCCGCCGTCGAGGCCTTGACCGGGCCGCAGGACGCGGTCGGCGAGATGGTGGCGGAGTTCGATGCCCGCCGGCAACTCGTGGTTGACCTGCTGAATGACATTCCAGGCGTGTCCTGCGTCACGCCAAAGGGCGCGTTCTATGCCTTTCCGAACATCACCGGCACAGGTCGCATGGCCAGGGAGCTTGCGTCGGATCTCCTGGAGGGGCCTGGCGTGGCAACCGTAGGCGGCCCTGATTTCGGCATCCTGGGAGAGGGCTATCTCCGCCTCAGCTATGCCAACAGCCTGGAGAGCATCCGCGAAGCCCTGGCGCGCATGCGCAGGTTCCTGAGCGAGGATTGAGACATGGCGAACACCGCCATTGGCATGATCGGTGTCGGCCTCATGGGACACGGCATCGCCAAGAACATCGTCGAGGCCGGGTACCCGCTGACGATCGTTGCGCACCGAAAGCGGGCAGCGGTCGACGACCTCGTTGCACGCGGCGCCGTCGAAGCAAGAGGCGTGAAAGAACTCGCGGAACGTTCTGAAATCATTCATCTATGCGTGACGGGATCGACACAAGTGGAGGAACTCGTCAAAGGCCCGGGCGGAATCCTCGAAGGTCTCCGGCCAGACGCGGTCATTGTCGACTGCTCGACCTCCGACCCGGTCTCCACATTGGCGCTGGCGGCCGAAATCGGGGCGGCAGGCGGGCACATGGCGGACGCGCCCCTGTCCCGCACGCCAAAGGAGGCGTGGGAAGGCAGGCTCGATGCGATGGTCGGCGCCAGTCCAGAGACGTTCAAGCGCATCAAGCCGGTGATAGAGTGCTGGGCAGGTGTCATCGTGCATCTCGGCGAGGTCGGGCTCGGGCACAAGATGAAGCTCATCAACAATTTCATCGCCATGGGCTACGGTGCGCTCTACGCGGAGGCCTTGGCGCTCGCGCGCAAGTCGGGCCTGACGCCGGAACAGGTCGACAGCGTGATACGGCCCGGGCGACTGTCAAACGGCTTCTACGAAACCTTCATGAAGTGGACGCTGGAGCGAGATGAAAACGCGCATAGATTCGCGATCTCGAACGCACATAAGGACATGCGTTACGTGACCAGCCTGGCGAATTCGGTTGGGGCGCTCAACCCGATCCAGTCGGCGGTCAGGAACGCCTTTGCCGCAATGGACGCAGCCGGCGAAGGCGACAGGTTCGTGCCGATGCTCGCGGACTTCGTTGCACGCGCAAACGGCCTTGACGTGGATTGCCCCTGACCCGGAAATTCCCGGCTTCCGTCCGCGTCTGGCAAGGACCCGTTGGCAAGAGCCTGGGACATTCAAGTCGGAGTTGCACCGCACCAGTGTCGGTTCGACCATGACCGGACTCCGCGAAGGCGCGGCTGCCGAATTGAGCAAATGTGCATCGCGGCATCCGGTCCCGGTCTTCACGAAGAACGACCTGAAATCCCGCCGGAAGATCCGGCACCGCTGGCGCCCGAGGCGAGGAGTCGCCGTGCGCGCAGCCCGGAGACGCGGACACGCTCGGCCGCTTCTCGCGGTCAGATCCGGCCCTTCCATGGCACCGGCCATCTCTCGCACCGGCGCATCAGCATGTCGATGCCGAACCCGATGATCCCGATCGGGATGATGCCCATGAGCACGATGTCGGCGTCCTGGAACTTGGACGCCGCCACGATCATCTTGCCGACGCCCCTTTTTCGCCGCGACAAGCTCGGCGACGACGACGGTCCCCCAGCTTCGTTCCGTGGAAGCGCATGATATGAAGGAAATGCATACAGCAGGAGTGCAAGGCCAATCGACCGTTGCAGTTTGAAGTCACGGACTGCACGCGACTCCATCTGGGATTGGGATTGTTGCCCGGAAACGCTCCGGATCACCGTTCTCTTTCCGAGCCGCTTCCACGGCAGTCCGCCAGTGTCGACGCGGCAGTACGCACGGATGGTTCGAGATTGGGTGGCCGCGATTGGCCTTGATCCGAGCGGCTGCGGCACGCTTTCACTCAGGCGCACCAGGGCGGCGTTGACTTGCCGCAAGACCGGCAATCTGCGCGCGGCCCAGTTTCTGCTGGGTCACACCATTGTCCCGGCACGGTGCGGCGTCTTGGCGTCGAGTTCGAAGATGCGCCGAGCATCGCCGAGCATCGCCGAGAAGATCGACTTTGAAAGCAGGGCGAACGGCGCTTGCCGCTCGCCCTCCCACACCGGTCATGCTTCAGATGGCAAGCCCGTTACCATTCATCCCCAATGGCAGAAAATGCACTTTCGCGCCATTCGCCATCCCATTGAATAATCGTCTGTCTCATGCGGGCGAAGGCGCGTTCCAGAAAATGTCGGGAACAACAAGACCTGAAGAAACCTGGTTCCGTGGCTCGCGGTCACCAGTTCGGCAGCGGGGATCCCGGCACGACATGTTCATTCGTCCGGCTCATGCTCGATCTGTCCGACCGCGCTGTCGTCAAACGAGACGCCTATGGACTTGTTGGTGCGCGCGCCAAGTTCCTTGAGCCTTTCGACGTGACTCAGGACATTGCCCCGCCCGCTGGAAAGCTGCCCAAACGCACCCTGATATGCGTCCTGCGCCTGATCGAGCCGCTTGCCTACATTCTTCATGTTGTCAACGAAGCCAACGACCTTGTCGTAAAGGCGCCCGGCCCGTTCGGCAATGGCCTCGGCATTCTGGTTGCGCCGCTCTACCGCCCAGACATGCGCGATCGTCTTCAGCGCCATCATCAGCGTCGTCGGGGTCGCGATCGTGACGTTCTTGTCCAGCGCGTATTCGGTCAACTGGCCATCCACGCGCAGCGCCTCGGAAAGCGCACCCTCGATCGGCACGAACAGGATGACGTAGTCAACCGTAGAATCCTCGGCATGCTGGTAGTCTCTTGCTGCAAGGCCGTCTATGTGGGTCTTCAGCGAGGCGACATGTCGCTTGCGTGCGCTTGTTGCGACTTCCTCGTCTTCCGCGTTCACCGCATCCGTGTACGCCACCAGCGACACCTTGCTGTCGACGACCAGGGTCTTTCCGCCCGGTATGTTCACGACGACGTCAGGGCGAAGCCGGTCGCCTTCGTCGCTGACCCTGTGGGCCTGGGTCTCGTATTCCTCCCCCTCGCGCAGCCCCGAGCGTTCCAGGATGCTCTCGAGTATCATCTCTCCCCAGGCGCCCTGCCGTTGCCGGTCCCCCTTCAGGGCGCGCGTCAGGGCCACCGCCTCCTGGGAAATGGCTTCGGATCGCCTGCTGAGCTGCTCGATCTCGGCCTTGAGCCTTGCCCGGTCCTCGATCGTGGCCTTGTGGACGGCCTTCAGTTCCTTCTCGAAGTGACCGACATGCTCCTTCAGGGGCGTCAACGCCAGATCGAGCCTTTCGAGGTTGGCCTTCGAGAACTGTTCGCCCTGCACCTTCAGGGCTTCCGCCGCGAGATCCTTGAACTTGGCCTCCATGCCCTCACGGACCTTGGTCAGCATCTCGATCCTCTCTTCCGATGCCGCCCTCTCCGCCTTCATCTCGGTTTCAAGTTCCGAGATCCTCTTGGACAGCCTGGTCTGCTTTTCCGTTTCCTCGTCCAGCCTCCTCCGCAGCTTCGACAAGTCACCGCTCAACCGCTCAGTCTCTTCCTTTCGCTCGATCGCGAGCGCCTCGTACTTGTCGGCGTTGCTCCGCGCTTCGACAAGCTGCCCGTCCCTTTCCCTGGCGTCCTTCTTCAATGAGGTCATCTCGGACCGCAGCGTTTCGGAATCGCTTCCTGGGCGGCGAAACTGGGCAAGGGCCACCAGCAGCGCTAGAATCACAACCCCTGCGAGTGTCAGCGTCGGCGTGTCGAATTCCATCGCTCAAATTCCCTTCTGCCAAATCTTGCACCAAAGTATCCTGATTGAATGATCCGGTCGAATCCGGAGTTCTCTCGCGCCTTCGCCCGGTTCGCCGAGAACCAGCTGCCAGAGCGCATGCACGAGGCACTGGTCAGCCGCGCTCCTGCTGACACGTCTCCAGGGATTCCAGGGCGATCGAGGCGCGGGAATGGCCGGTGCCAAGGCCGAAGCTGGAAGAGAACCCGGGCGCGTGCCCGAACGCCCCCGAAAGTCCGACAAGCCGACGAGGCTGAAGCGGCCGCTGAGGGGCGGGATGTCCGCCGGGGCGATGGAGGCGAAACTGCCGCAGGCTCACGACACCGCCACAAAGCCGACCGCACAGGGGGCGCACGTAGATCCGGCGGGGCTTCAAACCGCGCATCGACGCCGCAGACGGCGACATTCCTGTCAGTTGCACCCCCGCCTCGGCTCTTTCTGCATGACAGGCAGGCCACAGTCCCGCCAGTGAGAACGAGCGCGACGCAACCGGATCAGTTCGGGGCGGGCCGGACATCCGTGTCCGGGCGGCCCGGCGTTGCGTGGCGCCGGGGCGGACGCTCAGAGATCGACGATGTCAAAGAAACCGGTGCGTGGGTCGCCATCGAGCATCTGCCTGAGCCTGGCGCTGACGCCCTCATCGCGCCGCCATGCAAGGTATTTCTCGTAGTGCCCGCGGGTCTCCCACGCCTCCACCAGCACGACATCGTCAGCATCTTCGCTATTCTGGTACGTGGCTGCGAAAACACAACCCTCGTAGGCGCGCGTCCCGGGCATGATGGACTGAAAGAATGCAACCACGTCATTGCCTGTGCCAGGCTTCGCCCTGGCCTGAAGAACCAATCTCACGGTCATATGGAGACTTCCTTCTGCTTTCCGAGCTTCTGGCAAAAGTCCGCAGTCGCCCTGATTTTCCGGATTCGGACGGACTCTTGAACGCCGGCCTGAACCTGAAGCCGTCACACCGGCATGTCAAAGGCGGCGAAACCATGACATGTCGGGAGACAGCCGCATGTCCTTGGGAAATTTCGTATCAGGGCCTGGAAACGCGTTCAAGGGGAACGGCCAATTCCGATAGCCTGCTGGGCCAGCTTCGCCCATGCTGACCGAAGTGCACCAGGTCAGAAAGAGCTCCTTCGCGTGCCACGCGGCGCGCGCGGCCCGATCTTGCAGCAGTTGCTCCGACGGGATTGCCATCCGCTGACAAAGGCGGGACTTTCGAGCGATTGCCCAATCGGGCTTGGATGTCCCTCCTCCAAGGCCATGTCCCGCGGTGAACGCGGCCTTCCGCGAGTCGCGGTCATGATGAACCGTCACCGAAATGACCGGGCGAAGCCTTTCCCGGATGCAAACCACCCTGGGTCCGCGTCCGCCGACCAGGGATGTCAGGCAACTTGCGGCTGGCGTCGCGGCCTGACCAGGAACGGGCGGACCCGAAGCACAGGCGTGAACTGCTGCCCTCTCCTCAAGGGTCGCGGCCCCTGAATGCATTCCTGCCGGGCTGCTCGACGTCGCGTCTGCCGGATGCGGTCGGCGATCAGCTCGAAGGCGACGTCACCGCATCCACGACCGAGTGTCACTCATCCTTGCGCCATGCCCGCCCGAACCGTCGACTGCCGCTGAAGGTTGAACGCACTTCTCCCGATTTTCACGAAACTGCAACCGGGCGAGCCCGCCCCCTGCCATGCGACCGCCGGGCATGCCTGACACAAGCCAGCCAGGTGCCCGACGGGAATCAGCCGGATTTCCAGGACGCGAGAATCCAAGCGCGAGGATGACAAGAGCCGCGTCCGCAGGGAAAGGACTCCGCAAAGCGCACGAACCGGACGATGACGGGCACTCGTGCCATCATCGATTGGCACTCATGGACGCAATTCGGATTCGATGGCGATCGCGGTGGCTTCCCCGCCTCCAATGCAGATGGAGGCCACACCTTTCCGCGCATTTCTCGCCCGCATGGCGCCGAGCAGCGTCACGATGATGCGCGCGCCTGATGCCCCGATCGGATGGCCGAGCGCCACGGCGCCGCCATGGACGTTCAGGCGTTCATGCTCTATGCCCAGTTCCCGCATCGACGCCATGGGAACGCAGGCAAACGCCTCGTTGATTTCAAACAGGTCCACTGCGTCGAGATCCCAACCGATCCTTTCGAGGAGCGAGCGCTTCGCGAAGACCGGTGCAGTCGTGAACCAGCCAGGATCGCCGGCGAAGGCTGCATGCCCCACGATCCGGGCGACCGGAGTCAATTCAAGAGCCTCGGCAGCGGAGGCGCGAGCCAGCACGAGGGCCGCTGCACCGTCATTGATGGACGAGGAGGAGGCTGCCGTGATCGTGCCGTCCTTCCTGAAGGCGGGACGCAGGCCCGGGAGTCTGTCCATGTCGATCTTCCGGGGGCCTTCGTCGCTGTCCACGACCTTCTCACCCTTCCAATCCTTCACCGTGACCGGCGCGACTTCCCAGTCAAACCGGCCTTCGGCGGCGGCCCGTTTCGCGCGCGTCACGCTTTCGATCGTGTAAGCGTCCTGATCGTCGCGCGTGAACTGGTATTTCTCGGCACAATCCTCGCCGAACGTGCCCATCGACCGCCTGCCGCCGCCAGGTGCGCTCGCGAATGCGTCCTCCAGCCCGTCGAGCATCATGTGGTCAAGCAATTCCGCGTGTCCGATCCTGGCGCCCGCCCGGCCGGCCGGCAGGAGATAGGGAGCTCCGGTCATGCTTTCCATGCCGCCCGCCACGACCACCTCGGCTGTTCCCGAGGCGATGGCGTCATGGGCCTGCATGACCGCCTTCATCCCCGAGCCGCACACCTTCGAGACCGTCGTGCAAGGAACCGAGACCGGCAATCCGGCGCCGAGCGCCGCCTGCCTTGCGGGAGCCTGCCCGAGCCCGGCGGGCAGAACATTGCCCATCAGGACCTCGTCAACCCTGGCCTTGTCGGCTCCGGCGTCACTGACGGCAGCATCGATTGCAATTGACCCGAGATCCGTCGCAGGAACGTCTGAGAGCTCGCCCTGAAAGGCGCCGAGCGGCGTCCGCGCCGCGCCGCAGATCATGATCGGGTCCGAAATTTGCGTTCCGCCCATCCTCAGTTTCCTCCGTTGCCAGCCCACCTTGGCTTGCGCTTTTCCAGGAACGCCGCGATGCCCTCGCGCGCCTCTTCCGTTTCCCAAGCGTCTGCCAGACGCTGGATCGACGCCTCGATGACCGCCTCGTCAATCCGCGGCCCCAGAGATCTGACGAGCGCCTTTGCACGCTCCGGAGGCCCTTGCGGAAGTTCGAGGTAGTGCGCCACCTCGTCGCCAATGGCCGCATCCAACTCCTCCGGCTTCACCGCCCTTGCAACTATGCCCAGCGCTGCTGCCTCGTCACCGCCGAACACCCGGCCGCTCATGACCACTTGCCTCGCGCGCGCCTCTCCAATTCGCGCAACGACATAGGGACCGATCGTGGCGGGAATCAGCCCGAGCCGCGTTTCCGTCATCCCGATCCTGCAGTCGCGAGACGCGATCGCAACATCGCAGACGCACGTGATCCCGACACCGCCGCCGAGCGCCGCGCCCTCGACACGGCCGATGAGAGGCAACGGCAATTCGTTAAGGTCCTTGAGCATCAACGCGAGGCGTCGCGCTTCCGCCATGCGCGTTTCCCGGTTCGCGTTGATCTGGGCCTTCATCCAGTTCAGGTCGCCGCCTGCACAGAAGGTTCCCCCGGTACCCGAAAGAACGACCACCCGAATGTCCTTGCGGTCACGCACGAACCCGGCGAAGGCGGCAAGCTCGTCCATCATCCGCGCTGACAGTGCGTTCCGGCGCCGCGGGTCGTTGAGCCTGAGATCGGCAACGCCGCGCGCATCGACCTCGACGGATATCGCCCGAAACTCTTCCATGTGCGTTCTTAGCCGGCCCTCAGGCGTCGTGCAAAGCGTGCCGCATTCGCCATTGCGTCCGGGTCTATTCCCGTTTCCAAGCCTGCTGCCTCAAGCGTGCCGACCACCGCTTCGGTCGCCACATTTCCTTGCGCTCCCAGGGCATAGGGGCAGCCACCTATCCCGCCTGCCGAGGCGTCGAACGTCCGAATGCCGAGCGCGAGGGCCGCCACGATGTTGTCGAGCGCGCGTCCGGCCGTGTCGTGAAAGTGTCCCGCAAGCCGCTCCGCCGGAACCTGCGAAAGAACAGCTCCGAGCATGGCGGAGACGGTCTCCGGGGATCCCTTGCCGATCGTGTCACCGAGCGAGACCTCGTAGCACCCCATGTCCAGCAGCGCCCTTGCAACCTTGGCAACGGCCTCCGGTGCAACCGCGCCCTCATAGGGACAGTCGGTGACGCAGGAAACGTAGCCTCGCACCGGCACGCCTTCGGCAACCGCGCGAACCGCGATCGGGCGAAACCGCTCCAAGCTCTCGGCAATGGAGCAGTTTATGTTCTTCTGGCTGAACGCATCGGATGCGGCCCCGAACACGGCCACCTCGTCCGCGCCCGCCTCAAGCGCGCGTTCAAGGCCCTTCATGTTGGGCGTCAGCGCGGTGTAGGCCACGCCGGCTCGCCTGGCGATGCCGGCCATGACCTCCGAGCCGTCCGCCATCTGCGGCACCCGTTTCGGAGAAACGAAACTTGCCGTCTCGATCTTTCTGAGACCGGTGCCGGAAAGGGCGTCGACAAGCGCGATCTTGTCCCTGGTCGGAATGACACGTGACACGTTCTGCAGACCGTCGCGCGGCGCCATCTCGAAGACCAGGACCCGGTCGCTCATGCAAGGTCCTCCAGTTCGAGGAGAACCGCGCCCTGCATGACCTGCTGGCCTTCGCTCGCGCGGACACTGGCAACGACGCCGGCCCTTGGCGCATTCAGGACATGATCCATCTTCATTGCCTCCAGTACGGCCAGCGGCGCGCCCCCGGCGACCTCGTCGCCCGGGCGGACAACCACCTTCACGACCCGGCCAGTGAGCGGGGCAAGGATCGCGTCGGCGAAGTCGGCATCGCCGCAGACGCCCGGAGCGGCCATGGTGAAGCGGCGCATGCCACCGGTCCGGTCCACGGTCACGACCCGGCCGTCACGACGGACATGCGCCCGAACGCGGCACCCGGCGACAACGCATGTCAGTTCGTCGCCGTTCCAGGACATTTCCGGAATCGTGATCTCGCCAAGCGGCGTTCGCACGTGTCGATGCGCACCGGTCGCCTCCACGATGACGACGTCGTCGTTCCCGAAGCGCACGGCCTGTCGCGCTGGCCCGTGGATACGGAAGTTGCCAAGCATCATGAAGGGATCGCCGGACTGACGGCGCTCGGGGCGAAGCGCGGCCAGGGCTGCAAGGGCATGGTCCAGGACCTCGGCTTCCGGCGGCTGCGCAAGGGATGCGCCCTTTCTGTCTATCAGTCCCGTGTCCACTGCGCCGCTCACGATGTCTTCGGCATTCGCAAGGCGGACAAGAAAGTCCCGGTTGGTCTCGATGCCTGCGATCCTTGTGCGTTCGAGCGAACGACCCAGCTTCCGGAACGCTTCCTCCCTGCTTTCGCCACGGGCGATGAGCTTCGCGATCATCGGATCGTAGTGGTGCGAGATCGCGTCACCTTCCCTGACACCGGTGTCCACGCGCACGCCATCGCCGAAGTGCAGGCAATCAAGGCGACCGGTTGCCGGAAGGAAGCCGTTGGCGGGATCCTCCGCATAGAGGCGGGCCTCGACCGCGTGACCTGCGATGCGCAGGTCATTCTGGACGAACGGCAGGACCGCGCCATCGGCGACCGCGATTTGCAGCGCCACGAGATCCAGCCCTGTCACAAGCTCCGTAACCGGGTGCTCGACCTGGAGCCGCGTGTTCATCTCCAGGAACCAGAAGGCCCTTGTGGACGGGAACTCCGCTCCGTCAACGATGAACTCCACCGTTCCGGCCCCAACGTAGTCAACTGCCTTGGCGGCGGCGACGGCGGCATCTCCCATGGCCGCGCGCATCTCGGCCGTCATGCCGGGCGCCGGCGCTTCCTCGATGACCTTCTGGTGGCGGCGCTGCAACGAGCAGTCACGCTCGAACAGGTGAAGGACGTTGCCGTGACTGTCGCCAAGGATCTGCATCTCGACATGCCGCGGCGATTGGATGAACCTTTCGACAATGCAGGCCGAATCGCCGAAGCTGGCCTCCGCCTCGCGCCGCGCGCTCGCCAAGTCATCTTCGAAGTCCTCGGCCCGATCAACGTGGCGTATGCCCTTGCCCCCGCCGCCGGCGCGGGCCTTGATCAGGACGGGGAAGCCGATCTGCGCGGCCCGCTCCGCCAGGAAGGCTGGATCCTGCCTGGAACCGTGATAGCCCGGAACGACGGGAACGTCCGCATCCTCCATCAAGGTCTTTGCCTGGTCCTTGAGCCCCATGGCGCGGATGGCGTTGGCAGAAGGACCGATGAAGACGAGGCCGGCCTTCTCGACCGCTTCGACGAATTCCGGGCTCTCGGACAGGAACCCGTAGCCCGGGTGCACGGCCTCGGCCCCCGCCCTGACCGCAGCCGCGATGACCGCCTCGCCGTTCAGGTAGCTTTCGGCCGCAGGCGCAGGTCCGATGCGCACCGCCTCGTCGGCCATGTCCACATGGAGGGCGTCTGCGTCAACGTCCGAATGGACAGCCACTGTCCCGATGCCGAGTTCGCGGCAGGTCCTGATCACGCGCACGGCGATCTCGCCCCGATTGGCAATGAGGATCCTCTCAATCGACATCGGCGATCGCGTGTCGCATGGCATCCTGGAAATGCCGCTCCATTGCGGCATCGAACGGGACGAGCTTGCAGTCGAGACGTGTCGACCTGACGGCCCGGAGCGCCACGCGGGCCGCGCGATCGGCCGGAAACCCGTAGGCACCCGTCGAAATGGCCGGAAAGGCGATGGAGGTGCATCCATGCTCGTCCGCAAGCCGCAGCGAGTTCACGTAGCACGACTTGAGCAGCGCCTCTTCCTCCCGGTCACCGCCCCGCCAGACCGGACCGACGGTGTGGATGACGTAGCGCGCCGGAAGGTCATGGCCCCCGGTGATCCTTGCCTGTCCTGTCTTGCATCCGCCAAGGGCGCGGCACTCTGCGAGAAGCCCCGGACCGGCGGCTCGGTGAATCGCGCCGTCCACGCCGCCGCCGCCGAGCAGCGAGGGGTTGGCGGCATTGACGATGACGTCAACGTCGAGCGTGGCAATGTCTCCTTGCAGGACTTCGATCGGCATGTGCTACATCCTGAAGAGGCCGAACCGGGTTGCGGGGATCGGCGCGTTGAGCGCGGCACCCAGCGACAGGCCGAGTATCTCGCGACTGTTGCGGGGATCGATGATTCCGTCGTCCCAGAGGCGCGCGCTGGCATAGAGCGCGTGGCTTTGGCGGGCGAACATCTCTTCCGTCGGGGCACGGAAGGCCGCCTCGTCCTCCGCCGACCATTCCTTGCCCTGCTTCTCCATGGCCCGGCGCTTGACGATGCCCAGCGTCCGGGCCGCCTGCTCGCCTCCCATCACGGCAATGCGCGAATTCGGCCAGGTCCAGAGGAAACGGGGCGAATAGGCGCGTCCTGCCATCCCGTAGTTTCCGGCGCCATAGGATGCGCCGACGATCAACGTCACCTTCGGCACGGCGGTCGTGGAAACCGCCGTCACCATCTTGGCGCCATGCCGCGCGATGCCGCCTTGCTCGGCCTGGCGGCCCACCATGAACCCCGTGATGTTCTGCAGGAAGACCAGCGGAATGTGGCGCTGGCTGCAGAGCTCGATGAAATGCGTGCCCTTCTGGGCGCTTTCCGCGAACAGCACCCCGTTGTTTGCGACAATGCCTGCCGGAATGCCGTAGACATGGGCAAAGCCGCAAACGAGCGTCTCTCCGAACCGCGCCTTGAACTCGTCGAATCGGCTGCCATCGGTCACGCGGGCAATGACCTCGCGAATGTCATAGGGTGCGCGCTGGTCTGCCGGCACGACGCCGATCAGCTCCGCAGGGTCATGGGCGGGATCTTCCGGTGCCTGACGGTTCGGAATGGCATCGTGGGCGGCTCCGAGACGAGCCATGATCCCGCGCGCGATCTCGAGCGCATGCGCGTCGTGTTCGGCAAGGTGGTCGGCAACGCCGGACATGCGCGTGTGCATCTCGGCTCCGCCGAGCTCTTCGGCGCTCACCTCCTCTCCGGTGGCGGCCATCACCAAGGGCGGCCCGGCCAGGAAGATCGTGCCTTGGCCGCGGACGATGACGGTCTCGTCGCTCATGGCCGGAACGTAGGCGCCGCCTGCCGTGCATGATCCCATGACGACGGCGATCTGAGGAATGCCTTCGGCGCTCATGTTCGCCTGGTTGTAGAAGATGCGTCCGAAGTGATCGCGATCGGGAAAAACCTCGTCCTGGCTGGTCAGGTTCGCACCTCCGCTGTCGACCAGGTAAACGCAAGGCAATCGGTTTGCCTGAGCGATCTCCTGGGCGCGAAGATGCTTCTTGACCGTCATCGGGTGGTAGATGCCGCCTTTAACCGTTGCGTCGTTCGCGAAAACCATCACGTGCCGGCCGGCGACATGGCCGATGCCGGCAATTGCGCCGGCTGCTGGCACTTCGCCCCCATGCATGCCATGCGCCGCGAGAAGCCCTATCTCCAGGAACGGCGATCCCGGATCAAGCAGCCCCTCCACCCGGTCCCGGGGCAGCATCTTGCCACGTTCGAGATGACGGGCCCGGGCGCGTTCCCCGCCCCCTGCGAGCGCAATCTCGGCCGCGGCCCTGAACTCGGCCAGCCGGGCCTCCATCTCCGCCCGGTTTGCGGCGTATTCCGCAGAGCCCGTGTCGATCCGGCTCTCGAGCTTCACGACGGCCCCGACACCAGCCCGACGGATTGCAGCGCCGCGACGAGATAGAGTTCCACGGCCTCGCCTCGGCTCAACCGTCCATTGTCCCGATACCAGACGGTGACGCCGGTCATCATTGCCAGCAGCATTCTCGCGTGAACGGCGGCATCCCCGATGCTGAACAGCCCCTCGGCGCCACCATCCTCCAGGATTTCTCGCAGGACGTGTTCGTACCGGTTCCTCAGCGCGACGATCCGTGCCCTGTTGCCGGAGTCCAGGGAACGGATTTCCATGTATGCAAGGAACACGTCATCCGGATAGTTCAGGTGATGGGCGACGTGGTGACGCACGAAGGCTTCCAGCCGGGCGCGTGTGCCGCTGGCATCGGCCATCGCCTCGTCCAGTTCCGCCAGGAGCGCCACCATGTGCGATTCCATCAGGTCGAACAGGAGCGCCTGCTTGCCTTCGAAGTGGTTGTAGAGGCCGCCCTGCCGCATGCCGACAGCGTCGGCGAGGTCGCGCATCGAGACCGCGTTGTACCCGCGCTCCGCGAACATCCGAAGCGCCGCCTTCCTGATCGTGGCCTTGGTATCCTTGTTTTCGGGCATGTGCGGGCCAGAAATATGAATGACTGTTCATTCATATCCTTGCCGAGCCCGAACCGCAAGCCCCGCATCCCAGGTTTCGCCCGACTCGAAGACGTCCAGAACCGGCCCGCTCCGTCACCATTCAGGGCATGGGCGTGAATCGGGCCTTCGAACTGAAGTTCTTGGGGAGTTTTCAGGATTTTTGTTTCCCGTCAACGGGATGCCCATGAACGGGATGTCAGTCTCTGCCTACATCTCGGCGCTCGCTACATTTTCGCGATGTCCTTCAGCAGCGTCAGCGCCCTCTCCTGTTCGGCGTCGGGCCGGGTTGTCACCTCGACCATGGTTTCCGCCTTCCCTCCGCCCGTGCATGGAACCGCGTGGGTTGAGCGGACGATGGTTGACAGGCTGTCGAGAAGGGTGCGGAAGCTGTGCACGCGGCTGCCGTCCGGCAGGGTGTGGGCATGTACCTTCGCCAGCGCCGCGTCCGAGCGCCGTGCGGGCAGGACCGGATCCCTGGTCCCGTCGGGTTCGGTGTCGGTGTAGCACAGGGGGGCCCACGCCTTCCGCATGTGCCATTCGACGAGGCATGCGAGCATGCAGATGAAGAAGTGGGCGCGGACCCGGTGCTCGAGGCGGTGCCGGACCGGCCGGACCTGGAGGTCGCTCAGCTTGAGATTTCGGAATGCACGCTCCACGCTGGTCAGTCTCTTGTAGCTCCTGACGCATTCGGCGGCTTCCATGTCGTCGGGTCCGAGCGAGGTGCGGATGACGTATATCCCGTCGAGGGCGGCCTCGGCGTCGATGGACTCCTGCCTGCGGCGGAAGCCGAAGCCGGTCGCGGTGATGTCGAGATCGAAGTGCTTCTTCATCCTTCGCCTGTTGATGACCTCGCCGACGGCGAGACCGATGCCGGCCTCGCCCTTGAGGGTTCCGCCCTCGACCCGCGCGGCGATCTCCGAGAGCGCCCTCTCGGTGGCCTCGAGCAGCTCCTGCCGGACCCGGCCGCGGTGCCCGGCAAGGCGGGGGTTGCGACAGGCGACGAGACGCTCGCCGGGGAAGTCGGGATGGTCCCGGATCTCGAACAGGGTCCGCTCGTGTTCGGGATCCTGGAAACGGTCGAGACGGCCCTGGCGGGCGAGCTTGCGGATGGTCCGGCCCTTGAGGGCGGTGATCCAGTCGGCGCCGTCGCGTTCGCGCAGGACCTCGATGGTGGCCTCGATGATCATGCCGCGGTCCCCGACCATCACCACCCGGGAGAGGCCGAAGCGGCGTTGCAGGCGGTCGAGCTCGGGCAGGAGGGTGTCCTTGTCGGTGACGTTTCCCGGATGGACCGAGACCGCGACCGGGCGGCCGTCACGGTCGCAGAGGAGGCCGAAGTTGATCTGCGGGAGGCCCCGCTTGCGGTCGCGGCTGTAGCCGAAGCGTGCGAGCGGGCAGCGGCTTCCCTCGTACCAGGTCGATGACAGGTCCCAGAGGACGAGGTCGTCTTCCTTGATCCAGCGCCTTGCCAGGCGGCCCTGGATGCCCTCCTGCCGGTCATGCAGCCAGTCCATCGCGGCGTAGAGGCCGTCTGCGTCGACGTCGCGGTCGATGCCGAACTCCTCCGGCAGGGTGGAGCCCTTCCACCAGCGCGTCGTGGCGAGCTTCGAGTCCGGCCTGAGGATGCGGCCGGCGACCATGGCCAGGACAAGCTCCCGTTCCGGGCAGCGCTCGCGGGAGACCATGCGGGGCAGGCCGATGGCGTCCATGGCCGTCCGCACCGCCTGCACCGCCCCGTGGTGGCGGGAGCGGACCGGGTCCCCGAGAACGTCGCCGGCCTCCGCGTACCGCTTTCCCGCGAGTGCGCCGCGCAGGAGCGGGATCGTGTGCGGCGGCAGGCGGGAGAGGTTGGCCAGGGTCCGCTTCTGCACCCGGTTGTTGTGGTCGCGATAGCTCTGTCGGAGGAGGACGGAGGTGTAGGTCCTTCCGTTCTGGCGCGACTTGATGACGGCCACGTGCATGGATGAGGTCATGGGGCTCCCCTCGTGCTAGTGCCTACCTTCCGTTGCCTTTCTGGACGAGCCTCGCTATATTGTCAAGTCAAAAGATCCACCACATTGGGACACGTCATGGAAATGCAGCGCATGCCCGCCATCGGGTCGCAAGGTGCGCCGCATCCTGCTACTGCCTACACGTGACCATCCTGGAAGAGTCGGCCGGCCCGCAACCCATTGAACGAAAACGGCAAATTCCAAATCAGGACCGAAAATCGGCTAGAACTTCAGTTCGAAGCCTGCATTGCGAGATCCGCGCCAACGACGACAGCCAACATGGCCAGTGCCTACCCGCACGAAAGTGTGGAAAGTCATTGCCATCGAGTCGGCCGGCCCAGGAAATGAGCGATTTCCTGTCGCAGTCTCTAATTCAAAATGGAATCGTTCACCGACCGCCGAATTCCGAAAGATCTCGCACTTCACAGAACCATTCTGAACGCAATGGGAACCGCGATGCCGTTGCATTCAATGACTCGGAATGCAAGGCATCGGTTCCAGTCTCCCGTCGCATCCCGGCGACAATCAATCCATCGCATGGCCACGTGGGTGTTCCCGAAAGGCGAGCACGGTCTCGACTCTCGAGAAATGCTGTTGCGACGGCATTCTCGCGTCGCGCATGCGCGAACCCAGACTCTCGAATTCTCGCTCAAGCGCCCGGCAGGGCTGGATTGGGAATTCGGCTGCAATGCGATGGTCGGCCAGCGCGGCAATTCAAAGATTCGGCTCTGCCTCGGCTACGACAACGCCCGCATACCCAAAGGGGGGCCTTCTGGCGGCCCAACAGACCGGTTTGGCGGCCGCTTTAGTTGCGGAACGGGGGAATGCTTTCAGCCTCGCGTGCCGCCCACAATCGTCAATTCATCCCTTCGCGCGGGATATTTCGGGCAATGGAAACTCTGTCGGGCAAATTTTCCTTGCAAAACAAAATTGGAATGGTCCAGACTTCGAAGGATGCCGGTTATCAGCGTCGCTACAACAGGGACAGATCTGAAAGGTGAAAGCCATGGAAGAGCAGCTTGCCGAACTTGCGGCAAAAATCACTGAATTGGAGGCGAAGGCAGGCGTCACGGGCACGATGTTCTCGGAAGCCTACTATTACCTCACGATTCCACTGATGGTCCTCATTCATGCAGGTTTTCTTGCGTACGAAATGGGAGCATCACGGCAAAAGAACGTCCTGGCGTCAGGCGTGAAAAACATCCTTGCCTTTGCGTTCATGGTGCCAACTTTCTACTTCTTCGGGTGGTGGGTCTACTGGGGTTTTCCGACCGGACTTACATTCGCGCCGGGCGCCTTCGAGATTTCGGGAGCAGGCTACGCGAACGCAATCGCGCTTCCATGGGTCGAATACATGGGACCGAACATTGCGGATCAGGCCTCCGGCGTGTTCTGGGGCGCATTCGCCCTCTTTGCCGCCACAACCGCCTCGATCATGTCCGGTGCAGTCATCGAGCGCATTCAGGTCGCGGGCTTCGTGATCCTCGCGATCGTGCTTGGCAGCTTTGCATGGGTTGTCGCGGCGGCTTGGGGCTGGCACGCAGATGGATGGCTTGTCACCAAGTTTGGGCTGCATGACTTCGGCGCAGCGGGTCTCGTGCATGCAGTTGCCGGATTCTTCGCTCTCGGCATCCTGGTCAATCTCGGACCACGCATCGGAAAGTTCAACGCCGATGGCTCCGCAAACCATCTTGGCGCGCACAACCTGCCGTTCACGCTGGTTGGGCTGATGCTGATCATCGTCGGCTTCTGGGGCTTCCTCATGGCCTGCATGATCGTGCCAGGCGAAGCGTGGAGCTGGTATTCCGACAAGCCGACAAGCATCTACGGCACACCGATGACCCTCAGTGCGCTGGCATTCAACATCCTGATGGGCTTTGCGGGCGGAATCATCGGGGCTTGGGCGGTGACACGCGATCCGTTCTGGATGATGTCTGGCGCGCTTGCCGGCATCATCGGCTGCGCATCCGGCCTCGACGTCTACTGGCCGCCTCTCGCGTTCATCATGGGCGCCGCCTCCGGAGCGCTGCTCAAGCCGTGCGCCAAGTGGCTCGAGAATCGCGGAATCGACGATGCAGTCGGGGCAGTCACCGTGCATGGCACGATCGGCCTCTTTGGCCTGATCATGTTCGGCGTCTGGGCAACCGGCCTGCCTGCCCTGCAGGGTGAAGGTGTCGCGACGGTCACGATCTACGGCCAGGTGGTCGGAGCGATCGTCTTCTTCCTCTTGGGCTTCGTGCCCGGCTATGTGGTCAGTTGGATCCTGAAGCGATTCGGATTGCTCCGCGTCAGCGAGGAAGCCGAGATTGCCGGCCTCGACATGGCCAAGGTGCCGGTCTCGGCATATCCCGAAGGCATCAACGTCTCGTCAAGCCCGGCGGGATAGAACTCAGGTCAAGGAGCAGAATCCATGGGATACGACATCGCAAACTGGGACGCCGTCGAAGGTGCCCTGTACATGGGAGCCAATTCTTCCTGGGAGGTGATCTGGACGATCATCGCCGCGCTGGTCTGCATCGGAGCGTTATATCTCGGCTCAAGGCATGAGCTTGATGCGTACAAGCGCTTGCAGGAAGGCAAGGACATCGACGCCGGCCACGGCTGATGCCTGGACAAGACGGGTGCGGGCCGCCCAAGCCGGGCGGCCCGCAATCATTCGGGCAACGGCTTGCGTGCCGTCAAGGCGACAAGGAATTCGGGAGACGACAGCCATGGCAGCCAGCCTCGCAAATTATGCCAAGAAGAACCGGATCCAGTTCTTCCTCTTCAATTTCACGGACTTGTTCGGCGTGCAGCGTGCCAAGCTCGTGCCGGCAAGCGCGGTGGCGGAAATGCAGAAGTCCGGCGCCGGATTCGCAGGCTTCGCGTCATGGCTGGACATGACCCCTGCCCACCCGGACATGATGGTAATGCCGGATCCATCGTCGATCATCCAGCTGCCGTGGAAACCGGAGCTTGCCTGGGTCGCGGGGAATCCCTGGCTCAACGACGCGCCGGTCGCCCAGGCCCCTCGCAACGTGCTCTTGGCCTTGGCAAGGGAAGCCGCCGGCGACAACCACGTGCTGATGACAGGAGTCGAGCCGGAGTTCCACCTGATCGACGCCGACGGAACGGACATTTCCGATCCTCGCGACACGCAGGAAAAACCGTGCTACGACCAACTCGCCCTGATGCGTCGCTACGAAGTCATTGCCGAAATCTGCCGACACATGGAGGATCTTGGCTGGGGGCCCTACCAGAACGACCATGAAGACGCGAACGGCCAGTTCGAAATCAACTGGGACTACTCGGAGGCGGTGGCAACCGCGGACCGGGCCGTGTTCTTCAAGTTCATGGTGAAGGAAGTCGCGGCCCGGCATGGCTTCCGCGCAACTTTCATGCCGAAACCGTTTGCACACCTGACGGGCAACGGGTGTCATGCACATATTTCGCTGTGGTCAAGAACGGGAAAGAGGAACCATTTCGCCGACGGGAAGGACGAAATGGGCATTTCCAGGTCATGCTATCACTTCATCGGCGGATTGATGAAGCACGCGCCGGCACTCGCCGCGCTCGGCAATCCCACGGTCAACAGCTACAAGCGCATCAACGCGCCGACGACGGCGTCGGGAGCCACCTGGTCGCCGAACGCGATCACCTATGGCGGCAACAACCGGACCCACATGATTCGCATTCCCGATGCAGGACGTGTCGAGCTTCGACTCGCCGACGGAGCGGCCAATCCGTATCTCCTGATGGCGGGCATACTGGCTGCTGGCCGCCTCGGCATCGCAAAGAAGGCCAGCCCGGGAAGGCGCATGGACTTCGATGCCTACGCAGAGCCGGAGAAACTCAAGAATGCCGGCAAACTGCCGCTGAATCTCCTGGATGCACTGCGAGCCTTCGAGGCGGACACGGAATTCAACCGTGCTCTCGGAACGGAATTCACGGCTGCCTACCTGAAGCTGAAAATGGATGACTGGAACAGCTATTCCCGTCACCTGACTGACTGGGAACGGGAGCGGACGCTCGACTGCTGACGTGAATCTCCCCTACATCGACATCGCAAGGCCCGGGTTTTCCACCAAGTCACGCGAAGTCATGGAGGCGCGCTCGGAATCCTGGTGTGCCAGGACGCCATTCGGCCTTGCCGTCCTCAGGCATCGGCAGGCGGGACAGCTTCTGCGTGACCGGCGGCTCCGGCAAGGCAGTCACGCCTGGCCGGACATCATAGGGATTTCCGGAAGATTTGCCGAGTTCTGGAAGGCCAGCCTCATCTCCGTCGAAGGTGCCGAACACAGAGGCCTGCGCAGGATTGCGCAGGCCGCCCTATCCGATGACTTCGTGCTGTCGCTCGAGCCTGCCTTTCGCCGGATTGCCGCCGACCTTGAAAGCAGCCTTCGAGACATCGATGCGTTCGAGTTCGTGAACGCCTTCAGCGAACCGTTTGCAGGCCGCGCCATCGCCACGCTCCTGGCCTTGCCGGACAGTGACGCCGACGAGATTGCCAGGGACGCCAGCACGCTCGGGCTTGCGATGGGACTCGACGGCGGGAAACACGAGGCGGCGGTCAATGCCGCGTGCTCGCGCCTGAGCGAACTCGGTGCCGAATTGATCGACCGGGCAAGGAATGGCCTGGACGACACCGGATATGTCGCACGGCTGGTCCGGGAGGCCGACGCCGCCGGGTTCGCGGACAGGCAAGCGCTCATTGACCTGGTGGTGATCTCGATCTTCGGCGGAGTGGACACGACGCGCGCCCAGCTTGCATTTGCGGCCTACCTGTTCGCGCAACATGCAGACCAGTGGCTCTGGCTGCGCCAGAATCCCGGAATGGTGCCTCAGGCGATCGAGGAAGTGATCCGCCGCTACCCGACCACAACCTGGGCCACGCGGGAGGCACTGGAGACCTTTGAGCATGATGGCGTCGAAATCCGGAAGGGGGCCACCATCCACATCTTCGTGCATGCGACCGCGACCGACCCGGCGGTCGGAGCGCACGAATCCTTCAACATTCTTGAACCGCAAAAGACGCACTTCGGCTTCGGTGCCGGGGCTCATCACTGCCTCGGCCAGTTCGTCGCCCGGACCGACATGGCCGCGGCGCTTCTCGAGCTTCTGGATCGCTGGCGCGGAATCACGCTTGTCCGCCAGCCGGAATTCCTGCCTGACAGCGGGAACACGAGCGCGTCCCGCCTCGTGATCCGGCCGATCTGGGACTGAACCCGGAGCGTCCAGGGACCTGCGCTGCAACGGCGGCCATTTGCGGGCCAGGCCAGCGATGGAGCCGGAGGGAGCGTGTCAAGAGACCGGACGTCTCGGCGCATGATCGCAGCCGGCCCCTGAGGGCAACTCACGCGTTGCCATAGTTGCCGCGCACCCGTTGCTTGGTTGGATCAAGGTGCGGGAAAGGCACGACGATGGCCCGAAGTCTCTTCTGCTGCCCGTCAAGCTGGCCGACCTCAATCTCGCTTCCTTCGGTCGCATGAACGCTGGCAACGCGGGCCAGCGCGATTGCCCTTCCAAGCAAGGGTGACTTCGTGGCGCTCGTAATCTCGCCAACCTGCGCCTTGCCAATCATGACGCGGTCTCCCGGCGACGGCACAACGCCGCCCTCGACATCAAGTCCGACAAGCTTGCGATGCGGATGCGACCTTCGCTCAACAAGCGCGTCGCGCCCGACGAAGTCATCGTCCTTGGCGTCCAGGGGAACGGTGAATCCAATGCCGGCCTCGAAAGGATCCGTCGTGTCGTCGAATTCGGATCCGGCGAAGATCAGCCCTGCTTCAATCCGCATCATGTCCAACGCGGCAAGTCCAAGCGGAGTCAACCCGTACTCCTTGCCGGCCTCCCATATCTTGTCAAAGACCTCGACGGCATCCCTGGGATGGCAAAACACCTCGTAGCCCAGTTCCCCGGAATAGCCGGTTCGCGAAATCACGACAGAGGTTCCAGCGAAGTCTCCCACGCGCGCGACGGTCAGCCGGAACCAACGCAATTCCCGTATCTTCGGCTGGATTGGAGGCGTCCAGAAGACCTTGTCCAGAATCTCTCGCGAATGGCGTCCTTGAACTGCAACGTTGTGCAGCTGGTCTGTCGAGGGTCGGACCCATGCATTGAGCTTGCGCTCCCGTGCCTGCTCCTTCAACCAGAGACCTGAAGTGTCGTTTCCCCCGATCCAGCGAAAGTTGTTGTCGCCCAGCCGATAGATCGTGCCATCGTCGATCATGCCGCCGTGCTCATAGCACATCGCGGTATAGCTCACTTGCCCCACGCTGATCCTCTTCGCGTCCCGGGTCACGCAGAGTTGCAAGAGCCTCTCGGCGTCTGGACCAGTCACCTCGTATTTTCGCAGAGGCGAAAGATCCATGATGGCGGCCCGTTCGCGCACCGCCCAATATTCCTCGGTCGCGCCGTGGTTGGTGAACGTGTTCGGCAGCCAGTATCCGTTGTATTCCACGAAATCCCTGGTGTGCCGTGCAAAACAATCGTGAAACGCGGTCTTTCTGGTCTCTTCCACGTCAGCCTCCGCAGATTTCCTGTAGCCGACGGAGCGGCTGAATTCCTCGCTTTCGCCATAGGTGCGAACCTGGATGTCGGTCGGGTTCCAGCCGTTGGCAGGGTCAACGTCGCAGGGGCAGGCCGTCGACACGCAGACCACGTCGGAAAGCGCGCGCAGCAGGACGTAGTCGCCCGGCCGGGACCAGGGCTCGTCCATGGAGATCGAGTTCGTCTCGTCAAGCATGGTGTTGAAGAAGAAGTTGATCGCTGGCCAGCCGCCGCGCGGGCGAATGTCGAACCGCGCAAGGTCCGCATTCATGTTGTCCGAGCAATTTACGTGCCCCGGATATCCCATGTCCTCATAGTAGCGCGCCGTGCAGGCAAGGCCGAACGTGTCGTGCCGCCCGCAAGTGTCCTGGACGATTTCCACCAGGGGCTCCTGGTCCACGGTCCAGTACTTCGAGAAGATGCCGGGTTTGGGATACAGGCTGCCCATCAGGCTCCGCGTGGTGGTGGGATCGATTTCGCGTTCGACGCCCCTGTCCAGGGCGCGCAGGCTGAATGCCTGAAAGTCGGAACACTCCCTCCCCTTGACGTCGAGGATCTGGATGTACTCACCTGTCCTGACCTCGTACGTGACCGCGTTGCCCGGCTTGATGTTCACGTCGAGTTGCGGCTCGGCCAAGGGATCGGGCGGCCCGATCCCGTCCGTGCCGTCTCCGGGCGCGGCACGACGGACATAGAGGACGAGCTCTGTCGGAGCATCCTGACGTTCCGGACTCATGGGAGCCCCGGGAGCGACACATATCAGAAGGCCGTCACGTTCTGCACTGAACTCCCTGAAGTCGCCGGGATGCGAACCTTCTTCGAAGATCGCCACCGCATCGCCCGTTTCCAGGTTGAACCCGGCCGCCTCCAGCGCGGACAGCACCCTCCTTCCGGAACGGCCCCCTTCGGCGAGCGTGGCTATCGTGGCCGTCGGCATGCCCCGCCCCTTCGCGCCAAGCATCGAGGCGTCCGAACTTCCGTCGGGTGCAAAGAGCACGAGTTCGCCCGGCTGCAAGCCCTCGCGATCCTGCACGATGATGCCGTCACCCTTGAAGACCTGCACCGCGCGCGAACCGCCGCCAGGAACCGGGTATCGCTCAATCCCGTGCGGGAGGATTGGCAGGCCCGGCGCGATGACGCCCGATCGCTCCCATGGCACCGGGTGTATCGGCTGCACCGTCATTGGCCCAGAATCCTTCGACGTTTCCTTGCCCAGGAGTTGATCGCGATGTCCAGCGTCAGCGCCATGAAGACCACGGAGAAACCAAGCGTGAAGTTCTTCCCGAGATCGGTTCCCGCAAGCGTCCGCTGCAATTCCTGACCCAGGTCGCGAGTGCCGATGAATGCGGCGATGATGACCATGAAGAAGGCGAATATGAATGCCTGGTTCAATCCGACCGCGATGGTCGGCATTGCAAGAGGGAATTCGACCTTCCAGAGCTTCTGCCATCGCGTCGCGCCCGCCATGTCCGCGGCTTCCGTAATCTCGCGCGGCACGCCTCTCAGGCCTTCGACGGTGTAGCGAACGACCGGCACCATCGTGTAGACGAGGATCGCCAGAATGACCGTGATCGGGGTAATCCCGAACAGCATGATGGCCGGCAAGAGGTAGATGAAACTTGGAAACGTCTGGGCGGTGTCGCAAGCGAAGATCATCCAGCGGGCGGCACGCTCGCGCCGCGCTGCCCAAATGGCAAGCGGCATTCCGAGGAGCATTGAGAGGAACACGGCCGTCAGTGTCGAGTGCAGGGTGAGCATTGCGCGGTCCCACCACCCGAGCTGGGCCACCGCCGAGAAGAACAGAAACCCGATCAATGCCGGAAACCAGCCGCCCAGAAGGTAGCCGACGCCTGTCATTGCGAGAATGACTGCAAACGTGGGCAGGAAAAGCAATGCCAGCTCTGTGGGAATCAACACCCAGAGGTTGAAGAACCATCGAATGGAATCGGTGATCGCCTTGACCCAGGCGAGGCCCAGGAAGCCCTTGATGATCGTGTCGATCTCGCTGCCCCTTGAAAGCGACTGCCTGCGGCCGACCTCGTCCAGAACGGGCAGGTACTGACTGAGCGCGTAGAACAGCATGAAGGTCGCGATTCCGAGGAGCAGGAACGAGTGCCTCTGCCACCAGGGGGTCCCCTTTTCGAAATGCTCGGGCTGCTTGACGACCCACGCCTTGCTCAGGCGGTCAAGCGTCACGGCAAGCAAGACGATCGTGACACCGATCTCGAAGCTGCGACCGAGCTTGAAACTGTTCATCATGGCAAGCAGCTTGGCGCCAAGCCCAGGCATGCCGATGAATGCGGTAAGGACGACCATGGCGAGAGCGAGCATGATGACCTGGTTGAGGCCGACCAGAATTTCGCTGCGAGCTGACGGAAGAAAGACTGAGCGCAGCATCTGCCAACGCGTGCAGCCCGCCATCCTCCCCGCCTCGACGACGTCGGGCGGCACCTTTCTCAAGCCGACGATGGTCATGAGAATCATCGGCGGCATGGAATAGACGATCGTGGCGACCGACGCGGCAGTCGGTCCAACCTTGAAGAAGATCACGGCAGGGAGGAGGTAGCTGTAGAACGGCAATGTCTGCAAAACCAGGAGAACCGGCCTCAAGGCCTCCTCGAACCGTCTGGACCTCCATGCGCACATGCCCAGAAGCAATCCGATGCCAAACCCGAACGGCACCGCGACGATGATGACCGACATGGTCTCCATCGCCCATTTCCACTGCCCCATGAGCGCGGCCCAGACCAGGGTGCCTCCCGCCAGAAGTGCAAGCCGCCATCCGCCGAGCCAGTAGCCCAGCACTGCCGAACATGCCGCAACCACGGACCACGGCAACGCTTCCAGACGCGGCCAGCGGGCCTTCCCGTAGAGCACGTTGGCTGCCGCGTCGGTAAGGAATCCCAGCCATCCGGAAATCGCCCGGGTGACATGGATCAGTCCAATGTCGTTCTGGAGCCAGGAAAACCCTGCATCCAGCCAGTCCGCCCAAGGAAGGATTGCGCCTTCCGGCAGCCTGACCAGGACCGAAGGGATCCAGGGCTTCAGCAACGTGAGCAGAATCGCCGCGCCAAACAGCGTCAAGACAACCGTTCTCGGCCGGACCGCGCCGATCGAGGCGGCTTTCGCCCCTGAATTCACGGCATCCGCGCGGGTAGGGTCGCTCACTCATTCTCTCCAAAGAGAACCGCCAGCGCCGCCGTGCGGTCCATGGCGCCCGTGCCGCCGTCCGGCAGACTGACAGGAATGGTGTCCGACGTGTCCTCGACCAGCCGGCGTGCAAGGGACAGGATCGTGGCGGTCCCGGGGACCGGTTCGCCGTCGACGGACACTCCCTCCCTGGCCAGCACGCTTGCGTGAACCACCCTCGCCTTGTCCACTTCCTCGGTGAATCTGGCCACATATTCGGTCGCCGGATCCAGAACGATCTTGTCCGGCGTGCCCACCTGTTCGACGGAGCCGTCCTTCATGATGGCGATCCTGTCGGCAAGGCGGAGCGCCTCGTCAAAATCGTGGGTGATGAAGACGATGGTCTTGCCAAGCATGTCCTGGAGCCGCAGGAACTCGTCCTGCATTTCGCGTCGAATCAAGGGGTCCAGCGCGCTGAAGGGCTCGTCCAGAAACCAGATGTTCGGCTCGATCGCCAGGCTTCGGGCGATGCCGACCCTCTGCTGCTGCCCGCCGGAGAGTTCCCGGGGGAAATAGTCTTCGCGCCCCTCCAGCCCGACAAGCCTGACCATTTCAAGCGCGCGTTCGCGCCGCGCGTGCCTGTCCTGCCCGCGCATCTCGAGCGGAAACGCGACGTTCTCGAGAACCGTGCGATGCGGCAGCAGTCCGAACGACTGGAACACCATCCCCATCTTCGAGCGCCGAAGCTCTATCAGTTCAGTCGCGTTCAGGCCCATGATGTCCTGACCGTCGATCCTGATCACTCCGCCGGTTATGTCGTGGAGGCGCGAGAAGCATCGGACCAGCGTTGACTTGCCGGAGCCCGACAGCCCCATGATGACGAGCATCTCGCCCTTGACGACATCGAGCGAGACATCCTTGACGCCGGCAATGTATCCGTCCGACCTGATGTCCTCGAAGGAATGGCCCTTCGGCATGCGAGACAGGTACGCCTCGGGACTGGGCCCGAAAAGCTTCCAGACGTGCTCTGCAGAAATAACGGGGATGTCGCCGTTCATGGCCTCCCACCTTCAACCCTCACCGCATGCTGGTGCGGAGAGGGTCTTCTTGTCAATCCGCCCGCTCTACATGCAGGAGTTGATCCAGGGATCAACGACGTCGCGGTTTGCCGCCAGCCATTCGTCCGCCGCTTCTTCCGGCTCAAGCTCGTCCGTGTCGACGAGCTTTGCCATTTCCGCGATCTGCGGGTTCGTGAAGCTGAGCTTGGTCAGCACGCAGTAGGCGCTCGGCCACTTGTCCTGCATTCCGTCCCAGGCGGCCTTCTTGAGATAGCCGTTGGCGGGATTGCCGCAGTCGTACAGCGCGTCCGGATTCGGACCCTTGGAGGGATCGGAGTCGCAACCGTCCTCCCATGCCGGGAACTCGACGAATTCGCCGGGCCAGACGGCTTCGGCAAAGTTCGGTGTCCAGTTGAACACGACGACCGGGCGCTGCTCGGGTTCCGCAGAGCCGATCTCGGCCCAGAGAGCCGCCGCCGACCCCGCGTTCACCACGACAAAGTTCATGCCGAGTGCCTCGACACGCTCCTTGCCATGCTTCAGCCAGTCCACCGGGCCGTCGAGATAGCGACCCTTGCCGCCGGATTCCGCCGTTGCAAAGACCTCTGCGCAGTCATTCAGCGCTTGCCAGTCCGGCAGCCCCGGGCACGCATCCTTGGTCCACATCGGATACCACCAGTCCTCGCGGGTGACGGCGTCATGGTCACCTGCGTCATGAAGGCCCCCCTTCGAGAGCGCCTCGCGGAAGGAATGGCCGAACGCGCCTTCCCAGACCTCCAGTTCCAGGGCGACATCTCCGAGCCGGACCGACTCGTATACCGCCTGGCTGTCGGTCGTGACAAACTCGACGTTAAGGCCCATTTCCTCGTACATCTGCCCGACCACGTTCGACATCACGATCTGGCTTGACCAGTTGTGAATCGGTATGATGATCGGATCTTCGCTGTCCGCCGCATTCGCGGCAAACGGTGTGGCCAGTACTGTTGCCAACACCATTGCAGATAGCTTCTTCATGTCTTCCTCCGTTTTGTGCAGCGCTCAGGCTGCTGAAACTCGAAGCTTGCGCCGCCCGCGGGTTGTTCCCGCGTTGTCGTTCAGGTTCTCAGGTAGTCTTCCAGGCTGTCATCAAGTGCATCCTTCCACGGCGTGTGGTGCGGAGGCGCCGCCGTGCCGGTCATCGGGCTGGAATAGCCGTGATCCCGGAACGTCATGATGTCTTTCTTCTTGTGCTTCTTCCACTCGCGAAACGCCTTGGAGGCCGCCTCAATGTCGAAGCTCGGATAGTCCGTGTCGGCGATCAGTTCCCTGGTGTAGTCGGCCTGATAGTCGATGCAGGCATAGTCGTCCTCGAGAGCCGCTTCAGCCTCCTGCCGCGCCTTGACATCGGCCTCGCGGGCAGCAAGGTCCGGAACCTCGATCCGGCCCATGATGATGTCGCGAACGTACCAGGCCTGGGCATCGAACATGTTGAAGGTGAACCACTGGTCCTGCATCCCGAGATAGAAGAGGTCCGGATTGATGTTCCAGACGACACCCTTGTACAAGTCGTTTGACGCAAGGACGTTCGGTGTCTTCAGCCTCAGCTCATCCGGAAGGAACGGGAAATGGTGCAGATATCCCGTGCACAGGATTATTGCGTCAACCTCCTTCGACGTCCCGTCCTTGAAATGCGCCGTGCGCCCTTCGACCATCTCAAGCGCCGGCACGACCGTCCAGTTGTCGGGCCATTCGTAAGGCATCGGAGCGGTCCGCCAGCATGACGTGACTGACTTCGCCCCGTACTTCCAGCATTGGGACCCGATGTCCTCGGCCGAGTACGAAGTTCCTAGAATCAGGACATCCTGGCCTGTGAATTCGCGCGCATCACGGAAGTCATGCGCATGCAGTATGCGGCCGTTGAAGGCCTCGAAGCCGGGATACTCGGGCACGTTCGGAACCGAGAAATGGCCCGATGCTACAACTACATGGTCAAAGCTCTCGCGGAATTCCGCGTCCGCGACCTCGTCGCGCGAGGTAACCTCGAAACCACCGCCGTCAAGCGTGCGGACGTCACGCACGATCGTGTTGAAACGGATCTGGTCGCGGACGCCGGCCTTCTCCACCCGTCCCTTGATGTAGTCGAACAGCACCGCCCTGGGAGGATAGCTGGCGATTGGCTTGCCAAAATGCTCTTCGAACGTGTAGTCCGCGAATTCCAGGCCCTCTTTCGGGCCATTTGACCAAAGGTAGCGGTACATGGAGCCATGGCACTGGTTGCCGTGCTCGTCCACGCCCGTGCGCCACGTATAGTTCCACAGCCCTCCCCAATCGCCCTGTTTCTCCAGGCAGGCGACCTCCGGAACCTCCGCGCCCGTTTCAGCCGCGGCCTGAAACGCTCGCAATTGCGCCAGTCCCGACGGCCCGGCTCCTATCACGCACACGCGCTTTTTCATGGCGAGTCCTCCACAAGTTTCTCTATGCTGGTCGGCGCCGGAAGCGCATTTCGGGACACTTCCGGTTCCGATGTCGACATGTTCCAATCGGGCTCGAAGCCCAGAATTTCGATTCCGGGCGGCAGAGACGGGTTGAAGAGCTTGTTGTGCGCCACCGTCGCTTCATGAAGCGGATTCCGTGGAGCCAGTTTCCAGACGCGGCAAGAAAGCGTGAACTCTCGTGCATAGGCATCGAAATGCAAACGGACTTCCTGAGCCTTTCGGATTCTGGCCGCGATGATCGACCCGGGAGGAAAGGTGGCAGTCAAGACGTCCGAGAACCGTGCGGCGCTTTGGTAGTAGGTGGCCGAAAGGTACTCCAAGGCGGCTTCACGCCGCTGTGCAGGATCATTGGTTCTTGCCGCCATATGCGTCATCTCGGGCGTCAACGAGTGCGCCGGCGACCTGTTCAGGACCGTGACGAAGCGACCGAAGGCCTCGTCGCGGCCTGGCAGGTACAGGGCCGGAGTGACGGCGTCATCGGGTCTTCCCGAGCTGTCGCGCATTGCGAGTTGCCGAACACGGCATTGCCACTTGAGAAATGCCGTCCTGAGCGGCGCGGACGAGCCGGTCTCTCCAAGTGCGGCAACACGTGCGCTCATGCCACTTTCCTCGCCGCCCTGTCGCGCCTGAAGCGATAGTCCCTGTCATGGCCAAGGCTGGGAATCCGCGACGCGGTTTCCTGCACGAGACCAAGATCCAGATGCGCATGAACCGCGCCCGGCCGGACGCCTCCGTCGCACAGCATCTCCCCCCATGGGCCCACGACGAGCGAATGGCCGAATGACGCGCCGCCGCCGGAAATGGGTCCCACGGAACAAGCCGAAACGATGAAGCACGTGTTCTCGATCGCCCTCGCCTGGTTCAGAACGTGCCAATGCGCCTCTCCGGTCGTCTTCGTGAAGGCCGCCGGACAGGCAATGACTTCGGCACCTTCCTTCGCCAGGTCGCGGAACAGCCCGGCGAAGCGGAGATCATAGCAGATGGTGTGACCCAGGACGGCCAAGGGCGTCTCGTAGACCACGGCGGTGTCACCCGGCTGAACCGTGTCGCTTTCCCGGTACACGGCACCGTCGGCAAGACTGACATCGAACAGGTGGATCTTGTCGTAGCGCCCGAAGATCTCGCCGGCAGGGTCAATCATGTAGCCACGGTTCAGGATCTTTCCGTCCGGCCCGTTCACGGCGAGCGAACCGATGTTCATCCAGACGCTCAGGCGCGCAGCCACCTCTCTCAGCGCTGCCAGCACATCATGGCTCTCTTCCCGTGCCGACGGGGGGCGAAGCCGCGGTCCGTCCGAAACGAGCCCGCCGCAGTATTCGGGCAGGAACAGCATTTCCGCTCCCGACTGCGCCGCCGCTTCCGCCATCGGCACCGCCTCGTTGATGGCCGCTCCCATGCTGGGCATGGGCCGTGTCTGGAGGCAGGCGATATGCAGCGGGCTTGGCATGTCAGAACTTCGTGTAGGCTTTCCGGAGCGAAACCAGCGGGTGACGATCTGACATCTGGAACTTCAGGAGAAGCTCGCGCGCAATCATGTCACGGTCCTGCTGATTGTCGGGCAAGTCAATGCTGTCCGGTATCCGGACCCAACCGTTCACGTTGCGATCGAAGACGGCCGGCATGCCCTCCTCGTAACCCATGTGGACGTCTTCAAGCCAGTTCAGGTCGTCCCAGCCCATGAACTCCATGTACTTGCGAAGAAACGGCGTCAGGCGGCCGTAGTCGGGTACCAGGTTCACGTCGTAGCGATAGCCGATATGCTGTCCGATCTCCTTCTCGCGTTCGGAATGGAGTCCGGCTGCATCCTTGATGAACTGGTCGACGTCCTTGATCTCTGAACCGCGATATTGTGTTCCGGCCATTGCGCCAGGTCCCTCCCTACAGGTGGTGATAGTCGTCTATGCCGACAGTGTGGTTCGTGCCCGCGAGCGGCACGCCTGCCATGGCCGACGCTTCCATTGTCAGGGCGGCAAGATCCTCGGGTTCCAGCGAGTGCAGGTGCGTCTTGCCGCAAGCACGCGCAAACAGCTGTGCCTCGATCGTCAGGGTGTGGAGGAAATTGTAGACCCGCTCGGCCGCCTCGTCAGGGTCAAGCCGTGACCGCAGGGCCGGATCCTGCGTTGCCACGCCGACCGGGCACCGGCCGGAATGGCAGTGGTAGCAATACCCCGGCTCGGCACCGATTTCCTCCGGGAAGTCGGCTTCCGGAATGTCCTTGTTGCAGTTAAGGGCCATCATGACGGAATGGCCTAGCGCAATGGCATCGGCGCCAAGTGCGACCGCCTTTGCGACATCCGCTCCGTTTCTGATGCCGCCAGCATAGACGAGGCTGATCTCGCCGCGCTTGCCAAGGTCGTCGATTGCCTTTCTTGCCTGGCGAATCGCGGCCATTCCCGGCACGCCGGTCTCCTCGGTTGCGAGATGCGGACCTGCACCGGTTCCGCCTTCCATCCCGTCTATGTAGATCGAGTCGGGGTCGCATTTGACCGCCATCCTGACGTCGTCATAGACCCTGGCCGCACCAAGCTTGAGCTGGATCGGGATCTGCCAGTCCGTGGCCTCCCGGATTTCCTGGATCTTCAGCGCCAGGTCGTCCGGTCCGAGCCAATCGGGATGACGTGCCGGCGACCGCTGGTCGATGCCGGCGGGCAAGGATCGCATCTCCGCCACCTGGTCGGTCACCTTCTGGCCCATCAGGTGCCCCCCGAGCCCGACCTTGCAACCCTGGCCGATAAAGAACTCGCAGCCATCCGCCAGCACCAGATGATGCGGATTGAATCCGTAGCGCGACTGGATGCACTGGTAGAACCACTTCGAGGAGTAGCGTCGCTCGTCCGGGATCATTCCCCCCTCGCCCGAACAGGTTGCCGTGCCCGCCATCGTGGCGCCTCGCGCAAGCGCCGTCTTGGCCTCGTAGCTCAACGCTCCGAAGCTCATGCCCGTCACGTAAACAGGAATGTCCAGTTCGAGCGGCCGCTTTGCGCGCGGACCGATGACGGTCCTGGTCTCGCACTTCTCGCGGTAGCCCTCGATGACGAAGCGCGTCAGCGTCCCGGGCAGGAAGGTCAGATCGTCCCAGTGCGGAATCTTCTTGAAGAGCGAAAAGCCCCGCATCCGGTAGCGGCCAAGCTCGGACTTGATGTGGATGTCGTCGATGACATGCGGCGGAAAGATGAAGCTGTCGCCGATGCGATTCACGTCGCGGTCCAGCGGTTTCTTGATCCGGCCATCGTCAGCCATGTCTCTTTCCTTTCGGATTCTCGGCGGAGCTCGCGTGCCCTGCCGCTACAGGATCAGTTTCTTCTCGCTTGGCTCAAGGTTGTCGTAGTTCCAGAGCTGCTTCCCGGCGACGATCTTGGTGAAGTGATCCACGCCCTTGTCCGGCACGAGCCCGTACTGGGTCAGCTTTCGCGTCAGCCACTCCTTGTCGAGCCCGGTGAGATCGGCTGGAACCGCGTCGACGCCAAGCGACCGGATTTCGCCTCCGACATAGATCGTGCCGTCATACATCGAGTCGCCGAGGTTCTTGCCTGCGTTTCCGCAGACCACCATCCGGCCCCGCTGCATCATGAAGCCGGACAGCGCGCCGGTGTCGCCTCCAACAATGATCGTGCCGCCTTTCATGTCGATTCCGGTCCGGGACCCCACCGATCCCTTGCACACCAGATCGCCGCCACGGATTGCCGCGCCAAAGGTCGAACCCGCGTTCTTTTCGATGACGACCGAGCCGGACATCATGTTTTCCGCACAGGACCACCCCACGCGACCGTTGATCCGAACATTGGGGCCGTCGATCAGGCCGACCCCGAAATACCCCGTCGAGCCCTCTATGATCAGGTTCAACCGAGACAGGATTCCGACCGCCAGCGAATGCTTGCCACGCGGGTTCTGCAGCACGATCGTTCCATATCCCTCGGCCATCAGGTCGCGAATTCGGGAATTGACTTCGGTGCTGGTCAGATCGCCCGCATCGACTTCGGTGCGCTTGTTGAAATCGACATCGGGCGCCCACGGGTAGGCAAACCGTTCCTGCGCATCGGGGTCGAACTCGATTTGGAGCGACTTCCCCGTGAGTTGTTCGGTCGTCATGCCAAGAGCGTTGACTCGCTCTTCCTGGGTCATTTCCCTGAGTTCGGCGTCACTCATTCCAGACACTTGCCGACTCCTTCTGCATTGCCTGCATCTGCCGTCGCGAAGCGGATCTCGGCCCCGCCCGAAATGCGGCCGGATGTCACGCCTGCCATACGCGAACCTCCTCGTCGTAGGGATCGTGCGTATCGATCTCCTCCGGGAAGATCGCGCGGATCGCCACCTCTTCCGAAGCCATGGCGATGAGATCGTCGGATTCGTAGAGCACGAGCGGCTTTGCGGCCATGGTGTCCTTGGCCATCCCAAGCTGGTCCCTTGTGCAGACAAGGTACGTGAACACGCCGTCGATCTCGTCAATGGAACGGCGCAGGCTTTCTTCCAGAGCGACGCCGTTGGCCAGATGATGGGCGGTGTAGACGGCGAGAAGTTCGCTGTCGCAATCCGACACGAAGCGGTGCCCTTTCCGCTCCATCTCGCGGCGCATGATCCAGTAGTTCGTGATCTGACCGTTGTGGACGACGCTTACGTCATTGTAGGGAAACGCCCAGTAGGGATGAGCCGACTTGATGTCGACGTCTGATTCCGTCGCCATTCGGGTATGGCCTATGCCATGGGTTCCCTCGAATTCGCTCATCCCGTACGCCTCGGCCACGCTGCTGGCGTCGCCAAGATCCTTGATCAGTTCCAGGCCATTGCCTAGCGAAAGGATTTCCACCCCTTCCGTTTCCTCGATATGCTCGGCCATGTCGCCCGTGTCGCCATCATGGTTCAGCACGTAGCGCAGCGCATAGGGCCGAACCCGCTCCTTGACCTTGACCTCGGCCTCGTGGCTGGCGAGAATCTCGTCGACGGCCTCGATGCGCCTTTCCAGCTGGTCATGGATGCTGCGGCCAGTTTCCATGTCCTCGGCCTCGGCCACCTTGAGGCGCATGACATATTCGCCGTCCCCCGGATCTCCATAGACTGCATATCCGGTCGAATCAGGCCCGCGATGCTTGAGGGCCTGCAACATCGACGTCATTTCTGCACCAACGTTCGAGCGCCGGCCCTTGTGAATTATTCCCGCAATTCCGCACATTTAGGCGCGACTCCCCAATCCCGATCCAGACAATGGGCGCCGCAGGGGCACCCGGCTCCAGACGCCTGCGCTCATGGCAGGCATTCCATGTACGTCTCGTTGTCCCACTCGGTGACGGTGGACATGAAGCGCGCGAATTCGTCGCGCTTGTACTCCTCGAAGAGCCGGTACATCTCGCCCGGGAGGCCGCGCTGAACGACCTTGTTCCCCGCCAGATGATCCAGGGCCTCGCCGAGGGACATCGGCAGCCTGCGAACCTTCTTGCCTTCCGCCATCGCTTCGTAAATGTTGCGTTCTTCCGGCTTGCCTGGATCGATGTCGTTGTCGATGCCATCGTCCATCGCCGCCAGAAGCGTTGACCCCATGAGATAGGGGTTCACCATGGAGTCGACAGAGCGATACTCGAACCGGCCGGGAGCCGAGACGCGAAGGCCCGTCGTCCTGTTCTGGAATCCCCAGTCGGAAAAGACCGGCGCCCAGAAGCCCGTGTCCCATAGCCGACGATAGGAGTTGACCGTGGAGCACCCGATCGCGGTCAGGGCCTGGAGATGCTTCACCACGCCGCCAATTGCCTTCAGTCCGGTCTCGCCCGGCAACTGCGGGTCATCGGTGTCGGGCATGAACGTGTTCTCGCCACCCGAAACGTAAAGATAGTTCTCCTTCATTCCAGGCAGCTTCCCCGGATCGTTGCCAGTCGGCTTGAAGCCGTCCTTGCCCTTGGTCCAAAGCGACATGTTGTGATGGCATCCCGAAGCCGAGACGCCCATGAACGGCTTGGTCATGAAACAGGCGAAGATTCCGTTCTCGCGGGCGACCTGGGCACAGATCTGGCGATAGGTGGTCAGGCGGTCCGCATTGCGCAGCACGTCATCAAACGCCCAGTTGAGCTCAAGCTGGCCCGGCGCGTCCTCGTGGTCGCCCTGGATCATGTCGAGGCCCATCCTGCGCGCGTAGCGTATGACCTGCAGGGACACCGGCCGAAGCGATTCGAACTGATCGATGTGATAGCAGTACGGCTTGGAGTAGCCGTCGCGGGGCTTGCCGTTCTCGTCGAATTTCAGCCACATCATCTCGGGCTCGGTTCCCATCCGAAGCTGCAGCTTGTGCTTTTCCTGGAAGGCTGCGTGCAGGCGGCGGAGATTGCCGCGACAGTCGGCAGTGAGGTAGGCTCCGGGATCCTGCCTTTCCTCGCGGTTGCGGAACAGCGTGCAGTAGAACCGTCCGATCTCCGGAGCCCAGGGCAGTTGCATGAACGTCTCGGGCTCGGGAATTCCAACCAGTTCGGCAGATTCAGGGCCGTATCCCAGATAGTTGCCAGCCCGGTCGGTGAAGAGATTGACCGTGGCGCCGTAAACGAGCTGGAAGCCCTTTTGGGCCACGCTTTCCCAGTGATCGGCGGGAATGCCCTTGCCCATGATCTTGCCGGTGACCGAAACGAACTGAAGGTAAAGGTACTCGACGCCCAGTTCGTCGATCTTCTTGCGGACTTCCTTGATCCTTTCGTCTCGACCCTTCGCCTCGACGAACTCTTCTATATCCATTGCCACGATCGTTCTCCCAGTCGGTCAAATTGCCCGCCGACTATCCGGACGGGCGGGTTCATCAGCTCCACGGGTAGGGGCTGTTGGAAACCGGATGAAGTTCACCCTTGGCGAAGCGTCCGAAGCGGAACGGCTCCAGAAGTTCCTGCCTGTCTCCAAGCACCTCGTCCGCGATCAGGTGTCCGACACCGATCATTTTCCAGCCGTGATTGCTGTCGGCGATGACCGCGACATTTTCGCGGAAGTGATCGAAGACCGGAAAGCTGTCGGCCGTGAAGCAGCCGATGCCTCCCGAGGGCTCTCGATGATATTTTGGCATCTTGCCTTCGTAACGCCTTTGGCAATGGGCAAGCGCGCTGGCCCACATATGCGCGAATTCGTCGCTGGCAACGAATTCCGGGCTCGAGGGTCCGTACGGGTCGATCTGCACTTCCTGCGCCGGCGTGTCGACCTTGTAGGGCGAGGCTCCCCCCTGAATGCCGCCGAAGTGAAAGTCGGGCTTGTAGTAGATGCCCCACATCTCGTCGGTGATGACGGAATCATCCACCGTCGACCTGAGTTCGGCATCGGTATCGACATGGATGACCGGGGGCAGCGAACCGTCGTCCGCACGTCCTTCGTTCGGGTCGATGCTCAACACGCCCTCTTCCAGCTGCCAGAAACGCCACATGGGGACGTCCTCGCTCATTTCGCCGTTGACGCCCTTGATCGAAATCTCGTTCGGCAGGTCCAGCATGTTCCAGAAATCGCGGACCCATGGCCCTGCCCCGACTATTACGCGTTCGCAGGAGATCGTGCCCTTGCTTGTCTCGACCGACTCGATCGCGACCGAGCCGTTCATGGAATTGAAACCCTTGACCTCAGCGCCGGCCACTATGCGCACGCCCAGTCGCTCCACCTTGTCGGCGAGGGCATACATGGTCCTGGTTTGATTGGAGAAGCCGCCCCGCTTCTCATGCAGGACGCTCGTTATGTTCTGCGCCTGCCAGTCACCGAAAATGCCTCGCATGTATGACGTGCTGGCATTCGCGCCCTCAATGAAGACGCTGTCGTACCCGATTTCCTGCTGCTGGGCAAAGATCGTTCCGACATCGTCGCGCATCGATTCGGAGCTGATCTGCATGTAGCCAACGGGATGATACGAAAGTCCCTCAGGGTCGGTCTCCCAAATGTCGACCGAGTGGGCCATGAGCATGCGCATGGCAGGCTGAAAGTAGTTGTTCCGCACAACGCCGCAGGCAATCCCGCTGGCGCCCGACGCAATGCCCGACTTGTCCAGGACGACAATTCGACCCTCGACCTCTTCGCCCTTCTCGATCAACCGCTCAGCCAGTTTCCACGCGGTGGACACACCGTGGATTCCCGCTCCAATGATCACGTAGTCGACGTGACTCGGTATAGGCATGCTGGTCGTCCCCATTCCGGCAGTTCATTCACTCGAATCGGATTCTGGGCGCGACCTCGGACCAAAATCAACCCCTTTTTGATCCAATCTGTTGCATATGGCACAGAATCTGCTATTTTTGGAATAGATTTGGATCAAACGGATGGCTCGGAATGGCCTGGCGCAACGCTTCAAATGTCGCTGTGGAGATCCGGCGCTCGATCACGGACGGAACATACCGCCGATTTGATCGGTTGCCGGCGTCGCGCCAGCTTGCGGAATCGTTCGGGGTTGCGCGAAACACGCTTCGCGACGCCCTTCAGCAGCTTGAGAGGGAGGGTCTCCTCGAGATCCGGCCCGGCAGCGGCGCATACGTGACCGGTCCCGGCGACCAGTCGATTCCAATGGCCGTCGAGGAAGCGGCGCCACTCGAGCTCATTGACGCTCGCTTCGCGCTCGAACCTCACATTTGCCGCCTTTGCGTCCTGCACGGCAAGCGGGAGGACTTTGACACCATGGAGGACCTGTGTCGGCAAATGGAGAGCTCTACGACTGATCCGGCGGCCTTTGCGGAGGCCGACACCGCGTTTCACAAGGCATTGGCCTCTGCCACGCGCAACAACCTGCTTGTCTGGCTGATCGAGCAAATCAACACCGTGCGCTCGCTCGATGAATGGACGCGGATGAGGCAGCTGACTCTCGATGCAACCATGATTTGCCACTACAATGCCCAGCATCGCCAGATCCTTGATGCGCTGCGTTCGCGTGAACCGGAACGCGCCGCGGCGAATATGAAAGAGCATCTGGAGACAGCACGCCTCTCCCTGACGCGCGCGGCTGAAACCTAGTATTCCAACTTCATTGAACTGATGGATACAGCGACTTCAGCTTGATCCGGGCGTCCCTGGTCCTGAACCGCCAGTCCACCGGTTTGGCCGATGCGTTGCGATGCTCCTGCCATGCACCGACCTCGCGCATCATCGTCTCCCGGTCGGGTATCCGCCGGTCGAGGCATTGCCGAGACAGCACGTTGATCTCGATTTCCGCCATGTTGAGCCAGCTTCCATGCTTCGGGGTGTGGTGGATCTCGAATCTCCCGGCCAGCCGCGACGCCTCCTCGGGCACGAATGTCTCGTAGAGGGAGGACAGCTTGTGCGTGTTCAGATTGTCCATCACCAGGACAATGTCCCTTTCCGGAAAGTGAATGTCGGCGAGATCCCTGAGCACCCTGGCGAAATCCTGGCGGGTGCGGCGATCCGTGACCTCGACATGGCGCCAGCCAGCGAGAGGTGCATGGAGCATGAACAGGTTGGCAGTGCCATTGCGCTCGTATTCGAAATCATGGCCGGCCGGCTGGCCGGGCCGGACCGGCAGCGGCGTCCGGGTCTCCTTCGTCTGCTGCTTCGATGTCTCGTCAAGGCAGACGAGCACGGTATCGTCCGCGTATTCACGGGCATGGACCTCCAGCACGTCCTCCATGGCGCAGACGAAATCGGCATTCGCCTTCGGCGGGATGCGCCAGCACGTCTTCAGCCAGGGCTTGAGGTTGTTTTTCTTAGCCTGAACTTCCAGAAGGCCTCAAGGTCTACCTGATTGATTTCGGGACAAAAAGCCCGGAATCCTGATTCACGGTACTGGGCAGAAACCTGCGGCGGGTGTCAGGGCAGCCGGACGCCGAGGAGCCGGAACGCCTCGGCCTGCAGCGGCGTCGGCGTCGAGGTCATGTCGAATTCCGCGGACGTTTCCGATTTCGGCTTCATGCGCATCATGGACAGGGTCGCAAGGTGGGCCATCAGGCCCTGGAAGCCCTGGACGGGCAGTCCGGACGTGGTCCGCTTCGTCGCCGCCTTGAGCGCGGCCCCGTCCGACGTCCCGGCCGGGGCGACGGCGGAGGCCGCCTCCGGCGGGTCCTCGTCATGGAACAGCAGCGGCTTCAGGGCGTCCCGCATGTGCCATTCCACGTAATATGCGAGCATGCAGAGCAGGACGTGCGCCCGGACCCGGCCGGCCAGGCGGTGATGGACCGGACGCACCTTCAGGTCCACGGTCTTCATCGTTCTGAAGGCCCGCTCCACGCGGGCGAGGGACTTGTACGACCTGACCGTCTCGCCGGCTTCCATGACGCTTTCGGGAAGGCTGGTGCGAACCACGCAGAAGCCGTCCAGGGCCTCCTCGGCGGCGATGCTCCCGGCGTTGCGCCGCCACGAGAAGCCGTCTTCCCGGACGTCGACGACGAAGTGCTTCTTCATCTTCCGCGCCGTCAGGACCTTCTCCAGCCGCAGGGCGATGTTCGTCGCGCCCTTGAGGCGGCGGCTCTTGCGCCGGGTCGCCGCGTCGACCTCCCGGATGCCCTCCTCGGTCGCCTGCAGGAGGTCCTCGCGCCTGCGGGCGCGCTCCTCCGCCAGGAACGGGTTGCGGAACGCCATCAGGCGCTCGCCCGGAAAGAGCTCCTCGCAGGCGATCTCCGCCATGTCGATGTCGTCGAACAGCGACGGCTGCAGGGTTCCGTTCTCCGCCAGCGCGCGGATCGCGGGCGCCCTGAGCGCGCTGATCCAGTCCAGGCCGGCGGGCCGGACGTCCTCGCGCAGCCGCGCGTCGGCGAGCATGCCGCGGTCGCCGACCAGGACGACCCGTTCGAGGCCGAAGCGGGTCCGCAGCCGTCCGGCCGCCGTCGCGACGGTGGCCGGATCGGACGTGTTGCCCCCGAAGACCTCCACGGCGACCGGCCGTCCCTCGCGGTCGCACATGAGGCCGAACTCGACCTGCAGCCTGCCCCTCTTGCCGTCGCGGGAGTGGCCGAACCTCGCGAGCGCGCAGTTCCGGCCCTCCATCCAGACGGAGGTCAGGTCCCACAGCACCAGGGAGCGCTCGCCGAGATGCCGCCGCGCAAGCTCCGTCTCGATGCGCTCCTGCCGCTCCAGAAGCCAGTCCATGGCGCCGCAGAGCTCGTTCTCGTCGGTGTCGCCGATGCCGAGCGTCTGGCCGAGCGTGTCGCACGCGCTTGCGGGGGACAGGCTCCGGGCCGTGGCGAGCTTCGCCCTGGGCGCGGTGATGCGGGCCACGATCATGGCGACCGCGAGGTCGCGCTGCCGGGACGGGCGCGGGGAGACGGTCCGGTCGAGGCCGAGCTTTCGGAGCGTGCCGAGCGCGGCCGCGACGGCGCCGTGGGGCAGCGAGGACGCGACCTCGAACGCGTCCTCGAGCGGCCGTGCGGCGGCACCCCTGAGGCAGGCGCGGATCTCCTCGACGAGTTCGGGCGGCAGCCTGGAGAGGTTGGCGAGGGTGCGCTTGCGCACCTTCTTGAGGTCCTTGTCCCACCATGTCTCGCGAAGCAGCACGGCGGGCGGGGAGTTTCGGTTTGGGACGGATTCGACATACATGGACATGCTGGCAGTTGCTCGCCTCCATGCTGTCAAGCACGAATCTCGAAAAAAGTTCGGGAACGAACGGGAGCCCCGGAATCCGCCTTCCGGGATCGTCTGCACATTACATGGGCATGCATTTTGGCCTCAAGGCCAGGAAAATCACGAACAAGGCACTGAAAACGCGTCACTTTCTGGAAGAGATGCGCTCACGTCGGCTGGAAGTTCGGTTTAGCGCCCGCCGCACCGTCTCGTTGGAGATCCCGTCCACGATCTCCAGCTCCGCCAGCCTGTCGCCGAGCAGCCTCAGGCTCCATCGTGCATGCCCTTCCGGAGGCTCCGAGCAGGCCAGCATGGTCAGCCTGGCCTCTGCCTTGCCGTCAAGAAGGCGGGGCTTCCGGTTCATCTGCACCTTGCGCTGAAGCGCCGCCTCGAGACCCTCCATGGTGCATTGCCTGCGCACCCGTTCCACCGTTGCCGTCCCGACCCCGAGAATGTCGGCGATGTCGGCGTCGCTGCGAGCACCGCCCTGCCGGTCCTCATCGGCCAGGAGCAGGATGTGCGCCCGCCGCCTTCGCTCCTTCGATCCCTTGCCGCCATCGACCAGTTCCCGGAGCATGATCCGCTCGTGCCCCTCGAGCCGGACCCTGTGGATCTTCCTGCCTGTGGCACTCATTGCCTGTCACCTCCACTTCCCCCGGGGCCGGCACTGCTCATGCCGACAAGCTTCGCCCGCGGCCATCGTTGGGCCGCCCGGAAGATCTGTTGCTCGTTGTTGTTGCCGGCAACATGGCGGAGATCTGACGAGGGGAAAACGTGCACCCGGCGCAAGTGACCACTACATCAATTCAACGGCGTCAGGATACTAGACTTCAGACTTGCGCTGCGGCCTGAAGCCAGTTGATGTAGAGCCTCTCGGCCAAGGAATTGAACGCCTCGATGTTGGCCTCGAGATCCCTTTCAAGTCGCGCAGGTCCGTCTGCGCCCATGGCCTTGCCAAGCGCGTCCGCATACTCGGGGATCGTGTTCCAGTTCGTGACCGTGTCGGCTTCGACCTCTATGTGGAATTGCGCCGAGTAAGCTCTCGGCCCCCACCTGAGTGCCTGCACGGCACAGGCCGGAGATGTCGCCAGCACATCCGCCCCTGGCGGAACTTTCGTCACTTCGGCCGAATGCCATTGCAGGCAAGGAAACGCCTCCGGGAACCCGTCGAAGATCACGCCGGACGCTCCAGCTTCCGTCAGCTGCACATCCATGATGCCGATCTCAGGCGTCCGCGACGGGCCGACGCTGCCGCCCAGGGCTTCGGCAAGCAATTGATGACCAAGACAAAGTCCGAGGAAGGGAATGCCCCTGCCCTCGACCGCTTCCCTTATGCAGGCCTTTTCCGCTGCCAGCCAAGGGTGCGCGTCCTCCTGCCAGACGTCCATTGGACCGCCCAGCACCCAGAGCCCGTCATACCCGTCAATGGAAGGCAGTTCCTCGCCGGCATCGAGTTCGACCGCGTCATAGTCGTGTCCGTCCTCGCCGAGAAACTTCCTGAAAATCGCCGGATGCTCGACGTCCGCATGCTGCAAGACGAGGAGCTTCATCTGTCCACCCCGCACGAAACCCCGTCCTTCAGGGCGGGGAGGAATGCGGATTTCGGCGTTCCATGCATCGGCATGTTCTCCTTGCTTGGTGACGGATCCTGACGATAGCCGCACCCGACGCCGCGCCGGATGATGCGGCAACGCCTGTGCGGGAGGCCCTGGACCGTGCCGCCGGCGGCCTGGACGTTGAAGGAACCCGAGGCGCGCACCGCGACGCGGCCGGCATGCACGCCCTGCTTCCTCCCCGAGGGCACGGGCCAGTCCCGGCCCGTCAGCGCGGGCGTCTCGCCCACGCGGGCGGCGTCCAGGGCGTGCGACTTCGGGACCCCCGGCCGCGCCCGGCCGGACTCCGTCCTCCCGCCCGAGGAGCCGGAGACGGGAAGGCCGGCGCGTTCCAGTCCCTCTAAGAGGACGCGGCGGGTGGCGCTGCCACGGGCCTCGGGCAGGACGTGGCCGGCCTGGAGAGGGACGTCCGCGGCGTCGCGACAGGCGCGCTTGCGTCCCCGCCTCTCGAGCAGATGTCCCCTGGCCTCGCGTCCCGCCAGGGTTCCCTGCCGGCGCTCCACTCCCTCGATTTCCGGGCTCTCCACCGCCCGGGTGTCGAAGCGCGCCGTCTCGCATTGAATCCGCGTGACGGGCGCGAGCCTCCCGAACCGTTCCGTCCACGAGAGCGTGCCGTCCGCCCGCGACAGCAGCGAGGGCGGGAGCCTGCGCCCCGGGCGCCGGTTCGGGAACCTCTCCTTCCGGCGGTGCGGGCCGGCCGAGCGCCGGCGCCGCCGGCAGTTCGCCCGTTGCTCCACGAGCGTCCGGACCCCTTTCCCCCTGCGCGCGATCTCGGCCGGGGACAGGGCCTCGCCGTCGTCTCCCGCCGGCGCAGGGCCGGTCCTCCGCGACCCCGGATCGATCCCGGGATCCACGGGCTGGGCCTCGCCGCCGGTCCTGTCCCGGAGCCGTATGGCGAACGGATGCAGGCGCACCGCGACGGCGCGTCCCTTCTTCAGCGGCTTCCCCGCCCGCGCCGGGTGGCACGGCACCGGCGGGTCCCCCCGCCGGTCGAGGGCGAAGACGCGGCTCGCGCCGCACCGGGGGTCGCCGGAGCCTCTCCCGTGACGCCGGCCGGAGCCGGGCCCCTCTCGCGCAACCTGGCCGTCCGCGTTCCGGCCCGCCCCGTTTCGTGCCGGACCCGGCGTGCCTGCAGGCGAATCCTCGAGAGCCCGGGACCGAGGAAGCGTCCCGGGGCCGGTCTTCAACGCATGGTTCAAGGCGGACTGGATCCCTTTCTCCCTTCTCGTGCCGGTCGGCACGGGCCTTCGGGGAGGTGACGCTGACGCCTGATCCCTCCAAATGCCTATTCGACCGACGCGTCGGCTTGCCGACCCTTGCGCGGACTCATACCAAAGTTCCGTCTGTAGGCACCAGAAAAGTGACTCGGCGTGGCAAATCCGGTGGCCTCCGAAACCTCCGCAATGGACATCGGCGTGTCCTTGATCAGCCGTTGCGCAACGTCAAGACGCATTTTCCGGTAATATGCCATGGTGCTCCGCCCAAGCCGTTCCGCAAAGAGCCGGTTCAAGTGCCGGGGCGTCACCCCTGCCACCATTGCAAGCTGGGACAGGGACAACGGATCGGCGATATGATCGTCCATCGCGGACACGGCTTCCACCAGATGCGGAGAGTTGCTGCCGAGCCGGCCGGCCGGAGTGCCCCGCTGCGGATCGGCGGCGGCGCGAATTTCGGTATGCAGGAACCAGTCGCTGACGAGCCGCGCGAAGCCTCCGCCCCACTGGCTGGAAATCAGGGCATGCATCAGGTCCAGCGGCGCGGTGCCGCCTCCGCATGTCACGCGGTCACGGTCCATCACGTAAAGGCGTCGCTCGATCAAGCAATCCGGAAAGGTCTCCGAAAGTGCCGCCGCATGCTCCCAATGTACGGTCATCCGCCGTCCCTCCATCAAGCCCGCCATTGCAAGGATGACGGAGCCGCCGGAAACGCCGCCAATCCGGACGCCCCGCGTGTCAACAAGACGCAGCCATTCAAGGATTTCCGCATCTTCGAACGCGAACGGGTCGCCGCCCGCCACGACAAGCAACAGGTCAAGATCCTCCGCACCACCGGGGCGGCACGTCGTCTCGATCAAGGCCGCGCCGGAACTCGGAACCCGGATGTCCGAAGAGAAATGCACGATCTCGTACAGCTTCGCATCCGACAGCAGGTTGGCCGCGCGCAGCGGTTCGACCGTGCAGGCATAGGACATCAGGGCAAAGCCGGGTACCGGCAGGATGCCGACTCGGAAGGGCCTGGTCTTCGTTGAGCCCGAAATGTCCTGAATCCGTAAATTTATGTCCAATTCCAGCATATGAAACGCCAGGGCCTCCCGCTAGTCTCAATACTGAACCAATCCGGCAGGAAGACAATGCGATACTCGGCACTGAGAATCCTTAAGGAGGGCCTGACAGGCAACCGCGGATGGCAGCCGGTCTGGCGCGAGCCGGAGCCCAGGCCGGAATACGACATCGTCATCATAGGCGGCGGCGGCCATGGGCTGTCGACGGCATACTACCTCGCCAAGGAGTTCGGGGAGCGCAACGTTGCCGTGCTCGAAAAGGGCTGGCTCGGGTCGGGCAACATCGGCCGCAACACGACCATCATCCGCTCGAACTACCTTCTCGAGGGCAACCAGCCCTTCTACGAGTTCTCGCTCAAGCTCTGGGAAGGGCTGGAACAGGATTTCAACTACAACGCTATGGTGAGCCAGCGCGGCATCCTGAACCTTTTCCATTCCGACCCGCAAAGGGACGCCTTCGTCCGGCGCGGCAATGCCATGCGGCTGTCGGGCGCTGATTCCGTGATTCTCGGCCCCGACGAGATTCGCAGGATGTGCCCCCACCTCGACTACGGCGGCGCCCGATTTCCGATCATGGGCGCCCTCTGGCAGCCGAGAGGCGGCACCGTTCGCCATGACGCTGTCGCCTGGGGCTATGCACGAGGCGCGGATCAGCGCGGCGTGGACATCATCCAGAACTGCGAGGTGACGGGTTTCGACATCAAGGACGGTCGCTGCCTCGGCGTCGAGACCAGCAAGGGGCCGATCAAGGCAAGGAAGGTCGCCATGTGCGCCGCTGGATCTTCGTCACGCGTGGCCGCGCTCGCCGGAATGCGGCTCCCCATCGAGAGTCACGTGCTCCAGGCCTTTGTCTCCGAGGGACTCAAGCCGGTGCTGCCCGGGGTCATCACCTTTGGCGCGGGGCACTTCTATGTCAGCCAGTCAGACAAGGGCGGACTGGTCTTCGGCGGCGACATCGACGGCTACAACACCTACGCGCAGCGCGGCAACCTGCCGGTCGTGGAGGATGTCTGCGAAGGCGGCATGGCGATCATGCCGATGATCGGTCGGGCGCGTCTGCTCAGAATGTGGGGCGGCGTCATGGACATGTCCATGGACGGCTCCCCGTTCATCGACAGGACGCATGTCGAAGGGCTCTACCTGAATGGCGGCTGGTGCTACGGCGGCTTCAAGGCAACGCCTGCCTCGGGCTACTGCTACGCTCATCTTCTTGCGACCGGCCAACCCCATGAGACCGCCCGCTTCTTCCGACTCGACCGCTTTCGACATGGAGCGATGATCGACGAAAAGGGCGTTGGCGCCCAACCCAACCTGCACTGAGGAACAGGCATGCGACCGAAAACTCGGCACGGATCAGTGAATGGACGGCCACGAGGGTGCCGTCGATGATCATCGACCATCCCTTGCTTGGTCCCCGAGACGCCGCGGAATTCGTCGTGCTGGGCGATGCGAGCCTGATCGATCGCCCTGACGGCATGACGGCCGCCATCGACGAAATGCATGACTACGCCTACCTCAGGGACAACCCGGCAGGCGACCACCGAGAGCTCTGGTACCACGAGCAGGGCGACCGCTCATGGCTGGTCTTGACGCGCGACACCCTGACACACGAAGTGACCAAGGTGGAACTCGCCCGAGATGTCGCTCGCGCCCGGGGGCGGTCGCGATGACCCAGGCGATGCGCATCGAAGGCGGCATGGTCGACCGTTCCAGGACGCTTTCCTTCAGCTGGAACGGCCGCTGGATGACTGGCTATCAGGGCGACACGCTCGCCTCGGCACTGCTTGCCAACGGCGAGCGCCTGGTAGGCCGGTCGTTCAAGTACCACCGCCCGCGAGGCATATTCTCGTCCGGCTCGGAAGAGCCAAATGCGCTGGTTCAGCTTCGAGACGGCGCGGCGCAGGATCCCAACACCCGCGCCACGACAGTCGAGCTCTTCGACGGCCTGAGCGCCACCAGCCAGAACCACCGGGGGCCCCTCGCCTTCGACGTGATGGCGATCAACGACCTCCTGTCGCCCTTCCTTGCGGCCGGCTTCTACTACAAGACCTTCATGTGGCCGAAAGCGTTCTGGGAACGGGTCTACGAACCGCTCATCCGTGCTTCCGCAGGTCTGGGACGACTCTCCATGCAGCCGGATCCTGATGCCTACGACCACGGGTTCCTGCATTGCGACCTCCTTGTGATCGGCGCGGGACCGGCCGGCCTTTCCGCCGCGCAGGCAGCCGCCCGGTCGGGGCTTCGCGTGATTCTGGCCGACGAGGACTTCGTGCCGGGTGGCCGCCTCAACGCCGAATCCCATGAAGTCGACGGACAGGCCGGCGCCGACTGGGCCGCCGCGGCCACTGCCGGGCTCGCTGCAAGTGACAATGCACGACTGCTGGCACGCACAACCGTCTTTGGCGCATTCGATCATGGAATCTACGGCGCCCTCGAGCGCCGCAGCGATCATCTGGCCAAAGTCGAAGACAGGCCGCGCCAAGTGCTCTGGCGCATCTACACGCGGCGCGCCCTGCTTGCGGCAGGAGCCACCGAGCGCCCCATGGCCTTTGGCAACAACGATCGCCCCGGAATCATGCTGGCGGGCGCGGTGCGCGCCTATGTCAACCGATTCGGTGTCGCACCGGGCCGAAAGGTCGCGGTTTTCACGAACAACGACGACGGTCTTCGCACGGCTGAGGACCTGAGCGGCAAGGGCATTGAAGTCACCGCAGTCATTGACGCCCGCAAGGGCGATGTCGTGACGGACACGATCGGTCGCCGAGGAATCCGCGCGGTTCGCCTCGGCGACGGCCGGCGTGTGGAAACCGATTGCCTGGCTGTGTCGGGCGGATGGTCGCCCAATGTGCATCTGACCTGTCACAACCGTGGCCGTCCGGTCTGGGATGCGGATGTCGTCGGCTTTGTGCCGGGTGGCGACTTGCCGCCGGGCATGAGCGTGGCAGGTGCCGCAAACGGGACCATGACGCTTGCCGCGACAATCCGGGAAGGCCACGGAGCGGCTGCGGGAATCGCCAAGGAACTAGGCGCCGAACGTTCTCCGGGGATGCCTGCCAAGGCCGATGACGAAGGCTGCGCCGGCGCTCCGTTCTGGCACGTGACGGGACTTCGGAAGCGGGCATGGGTGGATCTCCAGAACGATGTCACGACCAAGGACATCAGGCAGAGCCACAAGGAAGGATTCCGGTCGGTCGAGCACTTGAAGCGCTACACGACGCTGGGAATGGCGACGGACCAGGGCAGGACGGCCAATGTCCTGGGCCTCGCCCTCATGGCGGAGGCCGCCGGAAAGAGCATTGACGAGACGGGAACCACCATTTTCCGCCCGCCCTACACGCCTGTCGCCATCGGCGCATTTGCAGGGCGCGCGCGCGGCAAGCACTTCCGCCCGCATCGCCTGACCCCAAGTCACAAATGGGCGGAAGAGAACGGCGCCGACTTCGTGGAGGCGGGCATGTGGCTGCGCGCCCAGTGGTTCAGGCAACCCGGGGAGAAAGGCTGGCGCGACAGCGTGGACCGAGAGGCGTCCCAGGTCAGGAAGTCGGTCGGCATCTGCGACGTGACCACGCTCGGTAAGATAGACATCCAGGGGCGAGATGCGGCCGAATTCCTGAACCGGGTCTACGCCAACGCGTTCCTGAAACTGCCAGTAGGCAAGGTCCGCTACGGGCTGATGCTTCGCGAAGACGGCATTTGCTACGACGACGGGACCGCTGCGCGGCTTTCGGAAGGCCACTTCGTGATGACGACCACGACCGCCAACGCGGTGCTGGTGTTCCGCAATCTGGAATTCGCTCGCCAGTGCCTCTGGCCGGACCTCGACGTGCACATGATATCGACGACCGACGGCTGGGCGCAGTTCGCGGTAGCCGGACCGAACTCCCGGGCACTGCTCGCGAAAGTGGTCGATGACCTGGATCTCTCCAATGACGCCTTCCCGTTCATGGCCTGCGCCGAATGCTCGGCATTTGGCGGCACGCCCGCCCGGCTCTTCCGGATTTCCTTCTCGGGCGAGCTCGCCTACGAGGTGGCGGTGCCCGCACGCTACGGCGACAGCATGATCCGGGCATTGATGAAGGCGGGCGAGGAATTCGAAGCCGTGCCATACGGAACCGAGGCACTCGGGGTCCTGCGCATCGAGAAGGGCCATGTGGCCGGCAACGAAATCACCGGCCAGACCACGGCACAGATGCTCGGACTCGGAGGCATGCTTTCCAGGTCGAAGGATGCAATCGGGCTGAAACTGTCGGAGCGCGACGCACTGAACGCGGACGACGGGATGCACCTTGCCGGGTTCCGGCCCGTTGATCGCTCGGTCAACCTGACAGCGGGCGCACACTTCCTGAATCCGGGCGATCCGGCGGACATGGCCCACGGCCAGGGCTGGATGACTTCGGTCGCCTTCTCGCCCGAACTCGGAGTTTCGGTGGGCCTCGGCTTCCTGAAGCGAGGCAAGGAGAGAATCGGCGAGACGGTCCGGGCCTACTCGCCCGTCCGCGATCAGGACGTCCTAGTCGAGGTCTGCTCCCCCCACCACATCGACCCGGACGGAGTGCGCCAACGTGCATGAGATCACCCTGGAAGCAGCGTCAGTCCTTGGCGGAAAGGAACTGGAAATCTCCGGCAACCGCATCGTCGAACGCGACGATCTGGCGATCGTCTCGTTCGCGTCGCCGCTGGGCGGTGAGGATGCGGTGGCGGAGGCGCTCAGGAATGGCTGGTCCCTGGAATTTCCCGAACCGACGCACTCGTCCCTCAGCGGCAAGGTCCGGGCCGTTCGATCGTCACCCGACCAGATCATGCTGATCTTTCCGCACGCGACACCTGATGCAGACGCCGTGGTGCAGGAACGGCTGGGAGGCTCCGGCTACACGACCGATCAGACGCATGCATGGACTGTCCTGGAGGTTGCAGGCCCCGACACTCTCTCCGCGATGGAGCGGATCTGCCCGCTTGATCTGCCAGCCTTCGAGATCGGCGACACCGGCCGAACGGTCATGGAGCATATGGGCGCGATCGCGATACGCATCGAGGATGACGCGTTCCTGCTGCTGGCAGCCAGTTCCTCCGCAGCCTCGTTCCTGCATGCGGTCGAGACATCCTACCGGTACGTGACGTAGGCAGGAGCAAGCGAGGCGAGAGCATGCGAACGGTCGCGGCCGAGGGCCAGACCGGAACCGGCCTGATGCCCTATGCCACCGACACTGTCATGCTGCCGAGCCCCTCGGCCTCCGCAATCATGGTGTCTCCCCGTTCGACAGGGCCCACGCCGGCGGGCGTTCCCGAAAGGATGACGTCGCCGGCCGCCAGCTCGAAATACTCCGACAGGTAGGCGATGATCTCCGGCACCTTCCAGATCATCTGGTTCATGTCGCCTTCCTGCCGGACCTCATCATTCACCGTCAGCGCGATACGGCCCCGGTCGAGATGACCGATCTCGGACACGGGATGAATCGGGCCGGTCGGCGCCGAATGCTCGAACGCCTTGCCGATCTCCCATGGCCGTCCCATTTTCTTCTGGACGCCCTGCAGGTCACGCCGGGTCATGTCCAGCGACAATGCGTATCCGAACACGTGATCCAGCGCATCGCCAACCGAAATGTCGGTACCGCCGGACTTCAGCATCACCGCAACCTCGACCTCGTGATGAACGTCGTCACTCCGTGGCGGATACGGAAAGGTCCCGGCAGACGTGAGATTGCCGGGATTCTTCTGGAAGAAAAATGGCGGCTCGCGATCAGGGTCGTGCCCCATCTCGATCGCGTGGGCGGCATAGTTGCGGCCTATGCAGTAGACCCGGCGCACCGGGAAGAGAGCATCGTTCGTGACTATCGGAAGGGCCACGACAGGCGGAACTTCGATTGCAAACTGGGGCATGGGAATTCGGTTTCCTCACAGGCTTCGTCATGACACACAGGCTTTAGCGCAGCGATCGAGCCAAATCAATCTCAACCAATATTGCATCCAAGGAAAACGATTTCGTCAAGAACCATGTCAATAGTCGTTGATTCAGATGGGAGAATCAGGCAAAGTCGAACCAATATCGACTAATTGATCAACCAATTTTGCGAGAGCATGCTGACGAAGCCGGACCTCCTTGATCGAAACGACGCGGTCGCCGCGCTCAGGACGTTCATCGCGACGGGAAGCTTCCGCCCCGGCGACAGGCTGCCGCCCGAGCGAGAGCTGACGGTCATGCTGGACATGAGCCGAAACACGCTTCGCGGGGCCCTGGATGCACTGGAACGTGAAGGAGCGATCTGGCGCCATGTCGGCAAGGGCACTTTCGTCGCGGCCCACGGCGACAGCGCAGACACCGGCAGCCTGGCGGAACTGACCAGGCAGGTCACGCCTGTCCAGCTGATGCGGGCGCGACTTTCGCTGGAGCCGGCGATCGCTCGCGAAGCAGCGCTCAACGCCTCGAACGCGGCAGTGATCCGGTTGAAGCTTGCCCGCAGCCGCTGTCTCGAGGCAACGAACTGGGAAGCTTACGAGGCACGGGACGACGCGTTTCACAGGACAATCGCGGAGGCGACGGACAACGTGCTGCTGCTGTCCCTGTTCAATCAGCTGAACCAGGTCCGGCGCGCCGTGGCCTGGGGCACGGTCATTCGCCAGTTGCCGCAACCGGCGCGCGACCATTCCAGCTTCGTCGAGCATGACGCGATCGCCGCCGCGATCGAGGCGCGGGATCCGGCCGCCGCTCATGCAGCAATGCGCACGCATCTCAGTTCTGTCGCGACACGCCTGTTTGGGGAGGAATGACAGCGAACTGCGAGTCGGCGGAAACAACCTGTGCCTGAACCAGGAGCATCAGGCGGACTTGCTCATCAATCTAAGGGAGGAAACTCGATGAGACGCATCTTGAAAAAATTCACGGCCACGGTGATGGCCCTGCCATTCGCACTTGGATTGTCGATGGCAAATGCCGACACGATCCACATAGCGTTGGCAGAGACTCCGTCGGACGAACTGGCCGCGTTCTTCGTGGCGCTGGACCGCGCCAAGGCAAACGGCCTCGACTACGAATGGACCGCGTTTGCGGACGAGGAGCTTGCCATCCAGGCGGTGCTCAGCGGCCAGATGCACATCGGCTTCGGCACGCCCTATGCGGCCATGCAGCGCTCGAAGGCCCCGCTGCGGATCTTGTTTCAGCTCTCGAAGCTGAAGTTCTTCCCGGTCACGACAAAGACGTACAGCAAGCTTGAGGACCTGGACGGAGAACCGATCCTGCTGCACTCGCGCGGCGGTGGCACGGATTCAATCGCCAACGTAATCGAGGACCGTTTGGGCATCATGTTTGGCGAGCGCTCCTATGTGCCGGGTTCGGCAAATCGCGTGGCAGCGCTCCTTGGAGGGCGCGCCGATGCGACCATCATCGACCTGTCGAACAAGAACAAGCTGATGCGCAGCGATGCCGGCGCCAATTTCAACGTGCTCGAGATGTTCGATGTCGAGGCCAGCGACGAAGCCCTGTTCGGCAATCTCGACTGGATCCAGGAGAACGAGAGCGACGTGCAGATCTTCGTTGATGCGCTTGTCAGCGTCTACCGAGACATGCACGAAGACCCGACCATCATTCGCCGCGAGACCAACCCCGATGGGCCGATCGGCCAGTTGCCGGCGGAAATCCTTGACGAACTCGACGGATTCTACTCCGACGCGGTCGCGGCTGGCCTCTACGATCCTGACGGCGGTGGTCGAAGTGCGGCCATGGCGGACATGGAATGGTATTCTGCCGCCGGTCAGCTTGACGGCGATCCAAGCACGCTGAACATCGAGGACTTTTGGTACCTCAAGCCGCTCGACGCGGCGATGCAGTAAGCCAAGCAAGGTCGCCGCGCCAATCAAGTGGCGCGGCGACACCAAACTTCCAGACGGGATGCAGTCCCCATGATCAGCCGCTCGCTCACGCTCAAGATCCTTTCCGGGGTGATTCTCTTCGCGGCCTGGGAAATCGCAGGACACATCCCTGTGAGCCTGGCCTTCCCGACTTTCCTGGAATCCATGGGCGCACTCGCACGCATGATGGGTGACGGCACGATGCTCGACGCCTATGCCGAGACCCTGAAGCCCCTGGCCGTAGGAATCGCCATTTCTGCATTCCTGGGCATCGCAATCGGCCTCTGGGTGGGACTGAGCCGGTTCTTCGACTGGCTGTTCTCGCCAATCTTCATTGTCATGCAGGCAGCGCCGCTTGCGGCGCTCATTCCCCTTCTGATTCTTGCCTACGGCATCGGCCTGACCTCCAAGGTCCTGGTGGTGTGCATCATGGCAATGCCCGTCATCGTGCTCAACACGGCAGGCGCCGTTCGCAACACGCCGGATTCGATCAAAGAAATGGGACGTTCCTATCTCGCCACAGACCTTGACATCATCCTGAAGATCATCGTCCCGGCCGCTTCGCCCGTGATATTCGCCGGACTGCGTCTTGGCATTTCCGCCGGCTTCATCGGCGCCATCCTGGCCGAACTCAAGATCACGCCTACGGGAGTCGGCGACATCATCACATACAGCCGTTCCATTGCCGACTATCCCAGCATGTACGCGGCCATCTTTTCCATCATCCTTCTTGCGGTCCTGTTCCTGAATCTTCTGGAAAGGATCGAGGCCGTGCTCTTCAAGGGGAATCAGCTTGGCTATGTCTCGGACTAGCGCTGTCGGAACGGGACCCGACGCCAACGAGGACATGGCGTTCGATGTCGCCGTCTCGACGCGGCACATTTCCAAGAACTTCGGCGAAGTGGAAGCGTTGAACGACCTTTCGCTCGAGTTTCCGCGCGGCCAGTTGACATCGCTCCTTGGCCCCTCGGGCTGCGGCAAGACCACGCTCCTCAAGATCATCGCGGGCCTGCTTGAACCCACGTCCGGAGACGTCGAGGTAAACGGCCAGAAGGTCGTCGGACCCGGCCCTGACCGGGCGTTCGTCTTCCAGGACTTTGCCCTGCTGCCCTGGGCCAGCGTCATCCGCAACGTGGCCTTCGGACTGGAATTGCGCGGCGCGGCGCGCTCCGAGCGCGAGGCGGTCGCCGAAAGCTATATCAAGCAGGTCGGTCTGGCCGGTTTCGAGGACGCCTATCCACACGAGCTCTCTGGCGGCATGCGCCAGCGCGTCGGGCTGGCACGCGCCCTTGCCGTCGACGCCGAGGTCCTGCTGATGGACGAACCGTTCTCGGCAGTCGATGAACAGACCCGCAGGAAGTTCCAGGAAGACCTGCTCGGCCTCGTGCAAGACCAGAAAAAGACCTTCATCTTCGTGACTCATTCGATCGAGGAAGCGGTCTACGTCTCGGACCAGGTCGCAATTCTCCTGCCGAGGCCGAGCCGCGTTTCCGAGATCATCCGCCCTTCCAGCTTCCGCGAGAAGGGAGTCGACAACATCCGCCGCGATTCGGAGTATCTCGACATTGTGGACGAGATCTGGACCTCGCTGCGCCGCTATGTGGAATGACCGATGACTCTCTTGGGATACCGTCTGCCGGGCATGTCTTCGCTGATCATCTGGGGCCTTCTGTGGGAAGCCATCGGCCAGTCCGGGCTGACATTCTTCGTCCCGCCCCTTTCGGAAGTCGTCGCGACCCTCTTCAGCGTCATTGGAACGGCCGCGTTCCAAAAGGCTCTCGCCGAAACCGCCTATGCCTTCTGCATGGGCGTTCTGTCCGCCATTTGCATCGGCATCCCGACAGGCGTCCTGATGGGCAAGAACCGGCTGTTGGACGAATTGCTGCTGCCGTGGGTCAACGTGTTCCTGAGTGCGCCGCTAACGGCGCTCGTGCCGGTTCTCATGGTCCTGTTCGGCTTTGGCATGAAGGCCATTATCATCACGACAACCCTGTTTGCCATCTGGATCATCATCCTCAATGCTCGCGCCGGCGTGAAGCAGATCAACCGGTCACTGGTCGACATGGCTCGAAGCTTCGGCGCCTCGCCGGTTGACGCGTTCTTCAAGGTATACCTGTGGGCAGCTCTTCCGGAAATTCTCGGGGGCGTAAGAATTGGCATCATTCGCGCCGTCAAGGGCGTTATCATAGGACAGCTCCTGATTTCCATCGTTGGATTCGGCGCGCTCTTCGAACTCTATTCGGCGAATTTCCTGATGGGGCATTTCTGGGCTGTCCTCATCGTCCTGTTCGCGCTGGCTTTCACGATTTCGGAGATTCTGGCCTACCTTGAACGCAGGGTGTCCTACTACGCCGCCAAACGGTAACACGCTGCGCCATCCTCTCCCATCGGCACTAGGCAGGTCATGGAACGCGACATCCCGGATGCACTGCGGTTTTGACCTTGGCTCCAAGAGTTGGAAGCGCCCGTGCACCAGATCGCCTGCAATCCAGATCGGATCCGGCTTGGCGAACAGGTTCGCGAAAACGAAACGCAAGGGGACTATACACGAAAGTGCCACGATTGCCTTGCACCGTGAGACTCGGTCGCTTGTTATGCGTGGCAAGGACGTTGGAGCGTCCTCGCCCAAACGCTCAGTCAGGAGCGACCGCATGGCCATCGCAATCACGCACCGGCAGGTTACCGCGTCCTCCCGCAGAGGCGGAGCACGCGGCGCCTGCTCGAGCGGGTGCTCGAGGACCAGCGGCAGCTCTGGAACGCCGCGCTCGAGGAACGCGTCGAGCGCCATCGGAAGATCGGCAGGAGCCTCACGTCTGTCGACCAGTGAAAGGCGCTGACGGAGTGCCGCCGGGACCTGCCCGAGATGGCGTCGGCACCGGTGGCCTTCCAGCGCGGCACGCTCAAGCGCCCGGACGAGGCCTTCAAGGGGTTCTTCCGTCGCGTCAAGGCGGGAGGGACACCGGGATTCCCTCGCTTCAAGGGACGCCGCTTCTTCGATTGCATCAGCGTCGTCTCCGGCATCAAGGTCAGGGGCGGCAACCCGCATCTCGGCGAGGCCGGTCTCCGCCGTCCTCAAGCGCACGGGCGGGCGCTGGCATGCCATCGTCCGCTTCGCGGTCGAGGTCGAGGAACCGGCCGGCAACGGATGCGCGATCGGCCTCGACCGGAACGGCGGCCAGGTGGCGGACAGCGAGGGCGGACTGCACGAGATGCCCGACACGGACCGGCGCCTGGCGAAGATGCGCCGCAAGATCGCGAACCGCCTCCGCAACTGGCATCATCACGTGTCGCGCAAGCTGGCGGCGAAGGCCGGGACGATCGCCATCGAGGGCCTCAGCGTGAGGGCCATGACGAAGAGCGCCAAGGGCACCGTCGAGGAGCCGGGTGCGAACGTCCCGCAGAAGTGCGGCCTCAACCGCATCATCCTGAACACGGGCTGGACGGCGCTGGAGGCGATGCTCGACTGCAAGGTCGCGAACGTGATTGCCGTTCCGGCGCGCGACACGTCACGAACATGCCACGAGTGCGGGGCGGTCAAACGCCGCTCACGCAGAACTCGGGACGAATTCATCTGCATTGACTGCGGTCAAGCGGCCCATGCCGACATCAACGCGGCGAAGAACATCCTGGACCGCGCCTTCGGCGCAGGTTCGGGAGGCGGCGAGGCGTCCGGAATGGACGCATCTGCGCGACGAGGAGCGTTGGCATTGGCCACTTCAAAGAGCCGTGTAATCAGTGCGAACGCGGCCTGATGGCACTCTCGCAAATAAGTCCCAAATGCGAGACATGCCGAAGCGTGGCCCGGCGCTGACTGATCAGGCAGTCAGCCGCCGGCGATGACGTCCGACAATCGGTTCGGCTACATGTCCGAGATGATGCCGCAGCCGATGCGTCCCCCGGCTCCGCCGATGGGTTGGGTCATGTGGTCGTCCGGGTTCTCGTGGATGATGACGGACGAGCCGTCCTCGTCAAGGAGCGCGGGCATGCCGCCACCGGTTACCGAAACGCGTGTGGTGAAGAACTCGGCCCGGGCGGAGCCGTCGACTGCGGAGTACAGGTTGGGCAGATCGCCGTTGTCCGGTCCTTCGGGATTGCGCAGGCCATGCATGACCATGTCCGGGTTGATGTGGCCCGACGCCGCCTTGAAGTCAGGCGTGCAGGAGCCTACGGCATGCAGGTGGATCCCGTGGCCACCGGGCGGCAGCCCGGTCACATCGACCGAAATGAGCACGCCCGTGGGCGTTTGCTCGAAGGTGGCATTGCCGATGATCGTGCCATCGGAGCCGATGATCTCGGCCACTGCCATGTCGGCTGCAGACGCGATGGGTGCAGCGGCAGCGACTGAAATGGCGGAAAAAGCGATTGCAGCGAACTTCATTTCGATCTCCTCGTTCTGTCCAGTTCCGCAAAGATGGGCCAGCCAACGCGCAACTTCAACTTGACAAGAATGCCCGTCAGACAGGAGACGACCGCAAGCTCCCCGCGACGCCGATAGCACCCCCGGGATTGCCGACACCGAATCGATCCGGGTCACACGGGTCGGGTTGTCGGCATACGTTCCCCTCATCCTCTCCCTGGAGATCGCACCGACGACCGCGTCCAATGTCGAAACGTGCCGGTGGCTGATCGGACAAGTGACGAACGTCCGGAGGAACGGGAGGAGAGATCGAATGGGTGCACGTCATGCCTTCACCGTACTGATGGAAGGCCTCTCCCCTGACCGCCGGGAATGGGACGAGACCCCGAAACTGGAGCAACGTGCCACACTCCCCCAAACATGAACTGCGGCGGGCCTGGAACATGACCCGGACGTCCGAGGGCGAAGCCCCGAAGTGAACCGGCGGACCGCCGCCAGGCTGGAACCGTAGACCGACATGCGCGTTCCCGGTCTCCGCTCCTGCATCAAGGCGACGGCAATCAATCTGCAGACGTCCTTCCGTAATGGGGCCCCCCACGTCAAGCACAATGTCCTGCGCATGAGCGGCCATGACGCCCGAACCTGACAACGCAATCCCGTCGCCGGCGGCAAGTTTCGCGGCGTTGGGGCCGGGAGCGGCGTTGACGTCTGGCCCGGAGCCGAGGGTTTCCCGGTTCGCCGGAGCGACCGCAAGAGTCTTGCGGAGGCGAACCGGGAAACCCTCGGCGGGGTCGACGCTGTTCAGGTTTCGCTCAAGTCTTCACCTCGATGTTTCCGGGAAGGGCCACGTCACCTCCGCCGCCGGGCATCTTCCTTCCGTCCGTGGCCGGCTCGTCGGCCGCCTGCATGATGCCTGGTCCGATTCGGTCCCCGAGCGTCAATCTCGTCAGCGTGCTCGAACACGACAAGTGCGGTTCGGCAACGAGGCGTCCGACGACATCATCGGGGACCGCGTCCCGGCAGGGACATCCGTGGACGGGCCGCCTCTCAAGAGGCAGTGCCCGCTCCTTCCCTCTTCGTCACGGACCGCGGATCCGTTGCAGCCACGCTCATGCCGGGTCAGGCGGCATCGCCTGCTCGCGGGTGAAGCCGAACTCCGTCCCGTCCAGCCACATCCGGAGCGGAACCACGGCCATGCGCCGGGCCGGCGCGGCCGTGGCGCGCTTCCTGCCACGCGCGGCGCCCGGGACTTCAGCCAGTCCATCTTCCTCGTGCTGTTCAGCATCGACGTTGCGGCCTGGAAGAGCGCCTTGCGCAGCGCGATCCCGCCCGACACGGCCGTCTCTCCCGACCGGTCCCGTGCCGGGCATCGTCATCAGCTGCCGGCAGGTGGCGTCCGGCCCGGCGAGGGTCCCGGCCCTCTTCGTCATCACGGCCGGCTCGTCGCGCATCCGCGCGCGCAGCCGCAGGATCGGCTCGACGGCGTCCGGCAGCATCGCGCTGCCCGAGGCCGGCTCCCGGACCCGCTCCTCGAAGTCCCCTTTCGAGACCCGGCCGGGCTTCAGGCCGAAGTCGCGGAGAATGCCGCGCACCGGGAGTCCAGGCCGCGTCAGGCCTTCCGCGAGCGCGTTGCGCGAGCCCGGCAGGGCCCGCGTCTCCCGGGACGCGACCGGCCTGCAGTGCACGGGCTGGAACCATCCCGTCCGCAGCAGCTGCGCGATGCCCTCGGCATCCCGCCGGTCCGTCCTGACAGGGGCCGCCTTCAGCGCGGACTTCACCCGCCTCACCATCAGCACGGTTTCGTGGCCGGCTTCGCTCAGTCCCTTGTGGAGCCACTGCGACACGGGGCCGGCCTCCAGGCCGACAGCCGCGATGCTGCCGGGCAGGCCATGCATGTGCTCGACGAGCGATCCGGGATCCGAAGGCACCTTCGCTTCGTTCACGATCCTGCCATCGGCGCCGGGCGCGCAAGCAGACGTGCTTGCCACCGACACGTCCGGTCCGGCAAGGATTTCCATTGTCGTTGCCCTTTCCATTGCACTTCGATCAGGACGCGCTCCCTCGGGACCGCCTCCGCCACTCACGATGGCACATGTTGTGCGTGGCAGGGACAACGACACCGGACCGGCGACCTGCCCACGTTCCAATCCGAACCGGCGTCGGTGCGCATCGCCGCCTCGTTACGGCATCTGACCTCAGAGGGCGAAGATTCCAACTTTCGTGATGCCTTGCATTGAAATTGCAGATTCGTGGCTGTCCCGATGCCGGACCCCTTGCTTTTATGCTTTTGGAGGATGTTCTCTGGCTCAGAACTTCGAAATGTGAATCATGGCATTTTGTGCGCCTCCCATGTGCCCGATTAGCATGTGCAGTCTCGCAAAGCCCTTGTTTGCCTGGCCAAAGCCGCCACGGGAAACTCAGGACCATCATTCGATGTCAGGACGTCTGAAACTGAACATCGTGGCCAGGTTTCCGCAGGGCAGCGCGGTCATCGCCGGTTTCTCCGATGCTGCCGAGGACCGGAACCAACCCGATCAGGTTCCGGATGCTGCGGGCCGGCGGCACCGCCCTTCACCGCGGCCCGCCCGGTGCTGCGCCAACGGGTCATTTCGAAAGGCGCGGTCCGCCGAGAAAATCGCCGTTTTCTCCACAAGCGGACGTGGGAGCAAACCGGAATGCTTGCAGGTTCATGAGTTCGGAGCGCTGAGTCCTCTGCCGGAAGCATTTCGCAGGTCCAATTCGTGGTTTGCAAGCAACCTTGCAGGCTGGGCCAGCGACGCGTGCCGTCGCCGGTGGCACCGGCCGGCATGCATCCGGACCCGCCTTCGCGCACTCAGCCACCGGGCTTGCGATTCGGGCCGGGATTTTCCCGTTGCCGGGCGCAGATGAGCAACGCGGCGCCCAGCAGTTTGCGGGAATCGTCGAAGACTGCCGGGCGTTCGCCGCGCCAGCGGTCGTAGAGCCGGTGCGGAGAACGTGCTCCCACCTCGGCCGCTTCGAGTGCCTGGCCCGCTTCGGTGACGAAATTGGCAAGTCGCGCCCGCATGTTGGCCTCGTACGTCTCCCTGTGCCGGGTTTCCATCCTCAGGTGGAAGAGCGAACTACGCACGCGTGGCCGGAATTTGAGCCCGTCGAGCACACCCGGCACATCGGCCCAGAGCATGCGTGCATGCGCGTAGCGTCTAGATGCAAGGTCGAACTGGCCTGCCTCCCTGGCAATCAGTCCAACGTTGGCGATGCTGGTCGCCATGCGCGGATCGCCGCGGTGGAAGAAGAGACGCGCGAGATACCATGCGAAGATGAATCGCCTTCGCGCGAGCGAAACATCGCCATTCGCCCAAGCGGCATTGCCGCGTTCCTGCCAGCGTTCCCACAGGATGTCCGAGCGCCGCCAGCCGGCCGCCAGTGCCGCCCGCCATTCGGAATCGCCTGTCTCAGACTCCGAGGTACGCCGTGCGAACATGTTCGTTGTCGTGCAGTTCGTCTGCCGGGCCTTCCAGGGCCAGCGAACCTGTCTCGAGGACATACGCGTAGTCCGCGAGCTCGAGCGCCAGTTCGGCGTTCTGTTCGACGAGGATGACCGGCACGCCCCGGGAGTTGATTTCACCGATAATCTGCGCGATCTCCTCGACGATCTTGGGAGCGAGCCCCATGGACGGTTCGTCCATCAAGAGGAGCTTCGGTTTGGTCATGAGCGCGCGGCCGATGACCAGCATCTGCTGTTCGCCTCCGGACATGGTCTTGGCCAGCTGCGTTCGCCTTTCGAGAAGCAGCGGAAACCGGTCGTAGACCGCGTCAAGGTCCCGTTCGACCGTTTCCCTTTCCCGGCGCAGGAACGCTCCGGTCCGAAGGTTTTCCTCGACAGTCAGGTCCGGAAATATGCGCCGTCCCTCCGGCACGTGCGCGATGCCGCGGGCGACGATCCGGTCGGGCGCCAGGTGGTCGATCCGTTCTCCGGCAAAATGGATCTCGCCCTTGCGGAGTCTTGCCAAGCCCGAAATCGCCCGCAGGGTCGTCGTCTTGCCCGCGCCATTGCTTCCGATGATGGTGACGATCCGTCCGTCCGGAACATTGAGCGAGATGTTGCGGATCGCCGATACCTTGCCGTAGGTGACGGCCACGGCTTTCAGCTCAAGCAACATGGCGCGCACCCCCGAGGTAGGCCTCGATGACGTCCGGGTGGCGACGGATTTCCTGCGGGTTGCCCTCGGCAAGAAGCCGTCCGAAACTCATGCAGGTGATCCGGTCGCAAAGCCCCATGATCGCGTGCATGTCGTGCTCGACGAGGAGAATCGTGACCCCGGTGTTCCGGAGCTTGACCATCAGTTCCATCATCCGGCGGGTCTCTTCCGGGTTCATTCCCGTGAAGGGTTCATCGAGAAGCACCACGTCGGGGCGCGCGGCCATTGCAACCGCCATGCCAAGCGCTCTCTGATGGCCGTGGGGAAGATCGCCCGCCAGCTCGTCGGCCAGCCCGGAGAGGCCGAAGAAATCAAGCGCTTCCTCGGCACGGGCCCGAGCGGCCCGGCGGTTCGCCCTGTCCGCCCCTGCCATCGCGGCGAAGATGTTCGGCGGGAAACCCATGTGGGTGCCGATCAGCGCGTTTTCCAGGACCGTGAGCTCGGCAAATAGCGTCGAGTGCTGAAAGGTCCGAACGACGCCGCGCCGGGCGACTTCGTACATCCTGAGCCCGGAAATCGTTTCGCCACGCAGCCGGACTTCGCCACCGGTCGGCTTGTAGAATCCCGATACGACGTTGAAGGTGGTCGTCTTGCCCGCGCCGTTCGGGCCGATCAGCCCGTGAATCGCGCCACGCTCGACCTTGAACGAGAGGCTGTCGATCGCCGTCAGCCCACCGAAGCGCATGGTCAGTTCGTCGATCTCGAGAACGGGAGGGGCCATCTGTCTCGCTACTCCGTGGCCCCGGCCTCGGCGGCCTTCTTCTTCGCGTTCCGTCTGGAAAGCACCCCCCGGACGAGGCTCTCGAGGCCCTTGGGCATGAACAGAACCGACAGGATCAGGATGAGCCCGTATACGAACGGCCGCATCTGTTCGAATCCCACCTCGCGCAGCACGATCTCGTTGAGAATGGTGAGAACCACACAGCCGAGAATGGGCCCGTAGAAGGTTGCGGTTCCGCCGACGATCGTCCAGGTCAATACGAACACCATCTGCTCCACGTCAAAGCTGTTGGGGTTTATTGTGCCGATGTAATGCGCCAGAAGCGCGCCCGACAGCCCTGCGAAGCCCGAGGCGAGAACAAAGGCGAGCGTGCGGTAGGCCCGTACGTTCACTCCGGACGCCTCCGCGAGCCTGTCCTGCCAGTGGACCGCATGGAATGTGAGCCCGACGGGTGAGCGCTCGATCCTCCACATGAACCAAAGCGACACACCGACCACGGCCAGGGCAAAGTAGTAGTAGCTGATCGGTTCGAAGAAATCGAAGGCATGGATGCCGATGTCGAAGTCCGGCATCGGGTCGATCTTCTTTATGCCCTTGGCACCGCCGAAAGGCTCCCGGAACCGCTTCCAAAGCAACCGTATGATCTCGCCGGCGGCGAAGCTTCCGATCAGGAAGTAAAATCCCTTCATGCGGAATAGCGGGAAGCTGAGGGCCAGCGCCGTCATCGCCGCCGTGACGGCCCCGAGGAGCATCGCGACCGGCACGTAGATGCCGAGGCGCTTGGACAGCAGCGCCGAGGCATAGGCCCCGACTCCCATGATCACCACGTGGCCAAGCGACCACTCGCCGGTGAGCGTGAGGAGCCTGTAGGACGCGACGACCAGGACGTTGATGGTCATGAAGACCAGGATTTCCTGCTGCGAGAAGCTCAGCGCATGGGGCAGCGCGAGCAGCATTGCCCCGAACCCGAGAAGGGCGGCGAGCTTCGTTACCGGACTATGCACGATCCGTTGACCCGAACAGCCCGGCAGGCCTGACGATCAGCACGGCCAGCATCAGCAGCAGACCAACGATGTCCGCGATGACCCCGTCGAAGAATGTGGTGACGAAGGTGTGGACGAATGCATAGGCGACCGCCACGATGACGGCGCCCTCGAGCGATCCGATGCCGCCGACGATTATCACGATGAAAGCGGTGACGATCACCGAATGGCCCATGTGCGGGTTGACCGAAATCAGGGGCGCGGTCAGGGCGCCCGCGACCCCTGCAAGGGCCGCGCCGATGAACATCGCGATTCGCGCGGTCTGGTTGATCGAGATCCCCTGCAGCGCCGCCGCTTCCGGATCCTGGGCGCTGGCGCGAAGCGCCCAACCGAAGCGGGTCTTCCTGAGGAATGTCCAGAGGCCTGCGAGGAGAACCACGGAAGCGAGGATCACGGCCAGCCTGAAGACGGGGAGCCTGACCCTTTCGGAGATGACTATGACGTCCTGGGTCACGGGCGGCACGTGCTCCATGCGCACGCCGAACCCCATGGACGCCAGCGCCTGCAGGATCATCAGGAAACCGATCGATGCAACGAGCCCGCCAAGCGGATTGTCGCGGAGCGGTCGAAAGAACGCCCGTTCCATGCCGAGGCCCACGAGGCCGACAAATGTCATCCCGACCGCCACCGCAACCAGGTACGGCAAGTTCCAGTCCGCGTAAACCGCGACAATCGCGTATGCGCCCAGCATGAAAAGTTCGCCATGGGCGAAGTTGATCACCCCCATGACGCCAAAAATCAGGACAAGGCCGACGGCCACGAGCGCAGTGTAGCTGGCGGCATAAAGGGCGTTCAGTCCGGTCTGCGCGAGTAGTTCAACCATCGTCCTGCAGCAGGTTCAATCCGGAGTTTCGGGCGGAGCGCAAGGAGGAACGCACCGCCCGTGGGGATATCGCAGAGCGATGTCGCGCGAAACCCGCCTTAGGTTCGCTGATCCCACATCTGCCCGTAGGCGGCCATGTGCTTCTTCAGCAGCTCGCCGTGCTTGGCGTACCAATCGGGAATCGAGCGAAATTCCTTGATCGTTGCCTTGCCGCCCTCGATGACGACGACAGGCCAGTTGCCGACAAGGGCGTTGTCGATCCCGAACAGATCCTTTCCCCACCAGTCCGCCTCGCCGAACGCGTGGAGACCCGTGCCTCCCTCCTTCATCGCAGCGAGGACCGCGTCCGGCTCGGCCGAACCGGCCTTTTCCGCACCTGCCTTCCAGAGATCCATGATCGAGGCGTACTCCCAGCTCACGGCGCCCCACTGGTCGTCTCCGTAGCGGGATGCGTATTCCGCGTAGAACTCGTTCGGCATCTGGAAGTTGATGCTTTCGTCATTCAGCGCCGGATCGTCGAAATCCGGGAACTGGAAGACGAAGCCCTCCATGAACTCCTCGGAGGTCTTGTCAACGATCTGCTGGTAGAAATCGGCGGTGCAGGAAATGACCTGTCCACCGTAACCCTGCTGGAACAGCTGTTCACAGATCGGGTGGACGTAGTCCGCGTAGCAGGTGTCGAGGCAGACGATGTCCGGATTGCCGGATATCAGGCGAGTCACCACCGGTGCGAAGTCCGTGGTCGCCGGGTCGAAGAGCAGGGGGTCGTCCTGCATCTCGATGCCCGCAGCCTCGAACGCAGCCAGATAGGTCGCGACCGAAGGCAGCCCGAGGGCGTCGTCCTGGGCACACATGACCGCGGTCTTGAGCTCCGGCATGTTGTTCGCCAGCCACTCGACGCCGGTCACGTTGTAGATCGGGTGCACCTCGCACGGTGCGATCAAGGTCGTCGTGTCGGGGGAGAGATCCGACGGCAGCAGCGTCGAGAACAGCATGCCGGTCCTGTCAGCCACAGGTTGCGCGCCGGGCCAGGTGTCACCGCCCAACATCATGATGAACTTGACCCCGTCCTCGCGGATCAGCTTGGTCGCGCCTGTCCGTGCCTTGGCCGGATCATACTCGTTGTCGTACGCCACGAATTCAACCGTGTGGGCCTCGCCTCCGATGTTGATGCCTCCGGCCGCGTTTATCCATTCTCCCCAGATCTGGCATCCGTCGAGTCCGGGCTTGCCCCACGCAGACACCGGGCCGGTCAGGGGAGCGAGAAACCCGATCTTGACGACCTTGTCGGCCGCGAACGCCGTTCTCGGCAGGATCGCCGCCGCCGCTGCGGACCCCGCTACCGCTGCGCCTGAACCTAGCAGCCTGCGGCGGGTGAAACCGTCCTTCATCATCTTGGCAATCATCTTGTTTCCTCCTGGTTTCTTGATTTGTCAGCCGTGTCGATTTCATGCCTGGCGACAACCGTCATGCCATCATCGCCTGCCCAACCACATCTATACCAAATCCTTCAGTCCGGATGGCTTTCTCCCAAACGATAGACGGAAACTGCGCCAATTTCAAGCAAAGTTAATCCAATGCGGCGGAAAAGGCTTAATCATGGATCAGAATTGGTCAAAGAGGCTCATCCCCCTTGCCACGGCAGCGCAAGATGCCGTGCCAGCGACCGTTCGCCAGGATCGCCGGCTCCGGCGCCGCGGCAAGGTCCTGACCGGGGAAAAGGGTCCGAATCCGTTGGTCCGGGAGCGATTTCTCCGGGCAGGAACGAGTTCCGGGCGTGCGACCCCGGCGCTTCATGCACGTCCCTCGGCGAAGTCGCCGCACGGCGCAGGCTCAAGACCGGAATCCTGTCCAAGGAGGTCGCCCCGTGCCGCCTCCGGATCCACCAGAACTCGAATTCGACCAGGCGTTTCTGGAATTGCTTCCTGAGCGGACCGTGGCAATCGCCCATGGCTCACCGCTTCGGGTTCGAGAACACTCGGCGGGTCCGTTCCGGGATCTCGCGCGTCCTGCAGCCGCCCGCCACCCCGGCCTCGTGCGGGTGTCCGGGCAGGCCGCCGCAGCCAAGCCAGCCGTCCGTGACGACCCGGGCCCTGCCTCGACGACCCCGGCGATGAAGTCGCGGACCGACACGGAACCGTGGCTCCCTGTCTCCCTCATCCGGACGCGACGGGACATTCTGTCCCGGGAAAGCTGGATGGCGCCTGCCAAAGGGATCTTTCCCGCCTCGCTGCGGCCCTGTCCGCCTGTTTCCGCCCCTTGGTTCCCAGATCCGGCAGATGATGCCGAGCCGCATGCCTGCACATCAAGGGTCAGGGGTCCTGACCTCAGGAGGCAATCATGGCTCCTTGTGAACCACTTCAGCCTGACAAGTAAGCTCGTTCGGGGACTTTGCCGACAATCCAGGCGCACAGTAGGCGGGCAGGATTCCATGAACCCCGAAGCGGGTGCTGAGGTCGCCGAACATTTTCGATGAAGCAAGAAAACAAGGGGCCCGGCATCAGAGTCGCCGGCGAAATCCGGAAAAATGGGTTCACGGGAGTTGCCAGCTTCTGCCCTCGAGGCAAGGACCTCTGAGGGTGGCCGACAAGCACTCGCTCGGGATCGGGACCGCTCCAGGGCATCGCCTCTCCAGGAAAGCGGCCTCCGCTGTCGCGGAGGCCAGTTCACCAATGCACGATGGCGCAGACCACGTCAGTCCAGCGCGGCATCCGTGATGACGTGCGTCCAGGCCGGGTCGCCCGGATCGGCCGTGATCACCGGATCCGAACCGCCCGCAAGCAGCGTGTCGACCGTGCGCTGGAAGTCGGCGGGAACAAGAGCGCCGTTCGAGCCGGCCGTCAGCTTGGCGATTTCGCCCATCATGCGCTTCTGGTGCTTTTCGGTCTGGGCGCCCGTCTCGTCATGCTCCAGCACGATCAAGGCCGCCTCGTCCGGGTTGTCTTCGGCGTATTTCCAACCCTTCATCGAGGCACGGACGAAACGCACGAGCTTGTCGACCTCGGCCGGGTCGCCCAGCTTGTCCTCCAGCACGTAGAGGCCGTCCTCGAGCGTCGCTACGCCTTGGTCCTCGTACTTGAAGACCACCAGGTCGTCGGCGCTCAACCCCGCATCGATGACCTGCCAGTACTCGTTGTAGGTCATGGTCGAGATGCAGGCCGCCTGGCCCTGGAGGATCGGGTCGACATTGAAGCCCTGCTTGAGGACCTCGACGCCGTCCGAGCCGCCCTCGGTCGGAATGCCAAGCTGGCTCATCCAGCTCAGGAACGGGAACTCGTTGCCAAAGAACCAGACGCCCAAGGTCCTGCCCCTGAAATCGTCCGTCGTGACCACGCCTGCGTCCTTGCGGCAGGTCAGCATCATGCCGGAAGACTTGAAGGGTTGCGCGATGTTGACAAGCGGAAGACCCTTTTCGCGTGCGGCAAGCGCCGCCGGCATCCACTCGACAGTCACGTCTGCGCCACCGCCGGCAATCACCTGGGTCGGCGCGATGTCCGGCCCGCCGGGCCTGATCGTGACTTCCAGGCCATCCTCCTCGTAGTAGCCCTTCTCAAGCGCCACGTAGTAGCCGGCAAACTGCGCCTGCGTCACCCATTTGAGCTGGAGCGTCAGGTCATCGAGAGCAACGGCTGGCGCCCCTCCCAACGCCAGCGCCGCCGCGCCGGCAAAAACTTGTTTCTTCATGGCTTCTCTCCTCTCAGTGGTTTTAGTCATCGTTGCGATGGGTGCCAGAAAGTCACCCAACGTTCCACGAGCGTGACCGCTCCGTAAAACATCGTCCCGGCCAGTGCGGCCACTGCAATCTCGGACCAGACCATGGCCAGGTCGAGCGTGCCGACCGAGGTCGAGATCCGAAATCCCATTCCCCTTGTAGGCGAACCGAAATACTCGGCGACGATGGCGCCGATCAGGGCAAGCGTCGTCGCGATCTTGAGCCCGTTGAACACGAACGGCATGGCCGCGGGCAACCGCAGCTTCAGGAGCGTCTGCCAGTAGCTCGCCGAATATGTTCGCATCAGGTCACGCTGCATCGCCGCCGTGTCCGCAAGGCCCTGCACGGTGTTCACGAGAATCGGGAAGAACACCATGACGACGACCACCGCGGCCTTGGACTGCCAGTCGAACCCGAACCAGTTGACCAGGATCGGCGCGATTCCCACGATGGGCAATGCAGCCACGAAATTTCCGATCGGAAGCAGCCCGCGCCGCAGAAACGACGATCGATCGATTGCGAGCGCGACGCCGAAGGCCCCGAGACAACCGATCACGTAGCCGGAAATCGCGCCCTTCAGCGCGGTTTGGCGAAAGTCGATCCAGAGAGTGCCGGTCTCGACGACGAACGTCTCGGCAATGACCGTCGGCGCCGGCAGGATCACCTGCGACACGTCCAGGCCACGCACGACGAGTTCCCAGATCGCCAGCACCGACAGGCCGAACACCATCGGCACCGCGACCCGGCCAACGTGCGACGACGCCAGCGAGGATCCCGCGATGCGCATGTTCAGCCACCACGCAGCCATCCAAAGGGCGAATGCCGCCAGGACAAGCGTCATGACCCGGCCTCCGTGGAGGTGCGGTGGACGGCATCTCCGCCCAAGCCGCACGGCATGCGCAACTTCCATCCGGGCGCCGGTGGAATCTCGCTGACCGGAAACGACGCAGCCCCGCTCAAGGCCTTCGCACTTTGCGCCGAAGAGCGTCGCCACGGGGAAGGCCGGCCCGCGAAGTCCGGTCTCCTGGCCGACGCGCGGATCATCTCGCGTACCCCATGCGTTGAAGCGCCAGCGACTGCAGCACCGCAACGATGCTCACAAGCGCGCCTGCGAGGCAGGCCGCCGCGATCAGCGCGGACCAGATCATGAGCGGGTTGCCGAACTGATCGCCGATCAGGATGCGCGCGCCCAGTCCCTGGATCGCGCCCGTGGGCAATTCGCCCACGATCGTGCCGACCAGGGCCGCCGCGACGCCGACCTTGAGCGACGTGAAGAGATACGGGACCGAAGCCGGCAGCCGCAGCTTCCAGAATGTCTGTCCGGCACTCGCGGAATAGGTCTTCATCAAGTCAGTCTGCATCGGTCCGGGCGACCTCAGCCCTTTCACCATGCTCACCAGCACGGGGAAGAAGCAAAGGTATGCCGAAATGATCGCCTTCGGCACCGTACGGCCCTCCACACCCAGGGTCGCGAGCACCACGATGATCATCGGGGCGATCGCGACGATCGGGATGGTCTGGCTGATGATCGCCCAAGGCATGAGGCTCATGTTCGCGGTTCTCGAATAAACGATCGAAACCGCCATCCCGATTCCGGCCACCGTGCCAAGAGCAAAGCCCCAAAGCGTTGACTGCAGCGTTATCCAGCCGTGGAAGACCAGCGAGCGCTTCGACGTGACATTGGTGTCGAGCACGGTCTTCCTCAGCTCGGCGGCAACCTGATGCGGCGCCGGCAGGCGCGGACGGTCCTGATTCATCGTGTCTGCGAAAATTTCGGGGAAGGCCAGCTCCTGGCCCGCACGTTCCGCCTGGGCGACCGTCCAGCCAGCGTTCATCGGCACCACCGCCACGTACCAAAGCGCAAGGATCGCGGCGAGCACCGCGCAGACCGGCAGGATCCGGTTCATGCACCGCCCTCCCCGCCAACGGGAATTCCGCGAGACCGCAATGGCGGCACCTCGGGAATTCCATGCATGAATCCTTCAATCTCCATAAGACTGCCCCGCCCTCAAGCCCTTGCGCACACGCTGCGCGATTTCCAGGAATTCGGGCGTGTCACGGATATCCAGCGGTCGCTTCCCCGGCAGCGAATTGTCGATGATGTCGGTTATGCGCCCGGGCCGGGGCGACATGACGACGATTCTCGTCGACAGGTAGACCGCCTCCGGAATCGAGTGGGTCACGAATCCAATGGTCTTTCCCGTATGATCCCAAAGTCTCAGCAGCTGTTCGTTCAGGTGATCCCGCACGATTTCGTCCAGGGCCCCGAATGGCTCGTCCATCAGGAGGATGTCGGCGTCAAACGCGAGCGCCCGCGCGATCGACGCCCGCTGCTGCATGCCGCCCGAGAGTTGCCATGGATGCTTGTTCTCGAACCCCGACAGCTCCACCAGGTCAAGCACGCGATCGACACGTTCGGCCATTTCCGGCCTGGAATAGCCCATGATTTCGAGGGGCAGGCGCACGTTTCCGCCAATCGTCCGCCAAGGGTAGAGTCCAGCCTCCTGGAACACGTAGCCGTAGGCGCGGTCGCGGCGCGCCTCGTCCGGACTCATCCCGTTGACCCGAACCTCGCCGCCCGTCGGCCGCTCTAGCCCCGCCACCACGCGCAGAAACGTCGTCTTTCCGCAACCGGACGGCCCGATGAACGACACGAACTCGCCCTTGCCGATATCCAGCGTGACATCCCGCAAGGCCTGAATCGCGCCATCGCCGGTCTGGAATGTCAGGTCGAGACCCTTTGCCTCTATGACGGCAGCCTGTGACACTTCACCTCCTCCGTCGCGAACCTCAGACCCCGCTCGCCGGAATGCCGGACCGTTCGACAGGACGTGGCGCGGTCAGTTCCTTCCAGGACGAGAGCGCCCGGTTCACCGGCGTGTTGGGCTCCCGGCGCACGAATTCGCCATGGCCTTCCTTGGTCCTGATTTCGCCGTCCTGGACCGCGACATGCCCGCGCGTCAGCGTGAAGCGCGGCAGACCCTTGACGCGCTTGCCTTCGAACACGTTGTAGTCGATTGCGGATTGCTGGCCGTCGGCACTGATCGTCTTCGCCTTCTCCGGATCCCAAACGACAATGTCGGCATCCGCACCGACAAGGATCGCGCCTTTCTTCGGGTAGCAGTTCAGGACTTTAGCGATGTTCGTCGAAGTCACGGCCACGAATTCGTTCGGCGTCAGCCGTCCGGTGCCGACCCCGTGCGTCCAGAGCATCGGCATCCGGTCTTCCAGCCCGCCGGTACCGTTCGGGATCTTGGTGAAATCGCCGATGCCGTATCGCTTCTGCTCGGTCGTGAAGGCGCAATGATCGGTCGCAACGACCGAAAGCGAGCCGCTTTGCAGGCCGGCCCACAGCGAATCCTGATGCTTCCTGTTCCGGAAGGGCGGCGACATCACCCGGCGCGCGGCGTGATCCCAGTCCGCGTTGAAATACTCCGACTCGTCCAGCGTAAGGTGCTGGATCAGCGGCTCGCCCCAGACCCGTTTGCCTTGCTGCCGCGCCCGCCGGATCGCTTCATGCGCCTCCTCGCAGGACGTGTGAACGACATAGAGCGGCACGCCCGCCATGTCGGCGATCATGATGGCGCGATTCGTGGCCTCGCCCTCGACCTGCGCAGGACGGGAATAGGCATGCGCCTCCGGCCCGGCATTGCCCTCAGCCATCAGCTTGGCCTGCAGCTCCGCCACGACATCGCCGTTTTCGGCATGCACGAGCGCTATGCCGCCAAGCTCGGCAAGCCGCTTGAACGACGCGTACATCTCGTCATCGTTCACCATCAACGCACCCTTGTAGGCCATGAAGTGCTTGAAGGTCGAAATGCCCTCCTTTTCGATGACCGTAGCCATCTCGTCGAAGACCTGCTCGCCCCACCACGTCACCGCCATGTGGTAGGAATAGTCGCAATTGGCGCGCGTCGACTTGTTGTGCCACATCGCCAGTGCGTCGTGCAGTCCTTGTCCGGGCGATGGCAGGGCGAAGTCGACGACCATCGTGGTGCCGCCGGAAAGCGCTGCGCGCGTGCCGGATTCGAAGTCGTCCGAACTGTAGGTTCCCATGAACGGCATTTCGAGATGCGTGTGCGGGTCGATGCCCCCGGGCATCACGTAGCAGCCGGTGGCATCAAGCTGCTCATCGCCCTCCAGGCCGTCACCGATCTCCACGATCCGGCCGTCGTCGACCAGGATATCCGCCTCGTAGGCCAGGTCATGGGTAACGACTGTGCCGTTCTTGATAGCTGTGGTCATCTTGTCCTCTCAATTGATGCGCGCCCGGCACCTTCGCCGTGTTTCAGGATCGCCATCCAGGCGGGTTCAGGCGCTCCTTCCCGGCCTTCCCGGTCGTTGAACGGGCCAGTCCGCCCCGGCGGGAGGTCTTCGCCGCGGTTTGCGAGTTCTGCCACCGTCCTGCGCCTCTCCCGGCTTCCCGATCATGGAATGTTCGCGAACACCCTCGCTCGCGCCCCGCGCGGCTGGCCTGCGATGGCGCCTCACTCCACGACCTCCGCCACATCGACCACGGCGTGAAACAGCACGTCTGCGCCGGCGCGAGCCCAATCCGGCGTAATCTCCTCCTCCTCGTTGTGGCTCAATCCGTCCACGCAGGGACACATCACCATTGCCGTGGGAGCCACGTCGTTGATCCAGCAGGCGTCGTGACCGGCGCCGCTGACGAGGTCCATGTGGCTGTAACCCAGTCGATCGGCCGCATCGCGAACTGCATTGACGCAATCCTCGTCAAAGGCCGGCGGATCGAACTGGCCGACGATCTCGCATGCAAACTCGGTTCCTGTTCCCTCGCAGAGTTTCGGTGCCCGTTCCTCGAATTCGTCGACCATGGCGTCGAGCTTGTCCAGGAGATGCGTGCGCATGTCCACGGTGAACAGCACCTTTCCCGGGATGATGTTGCGGCTGTTTGGATGAACGTCGATGTGGCCGATCGCGCCGACGGCGTTCGGCTGGTTCGCCATTGCTATCTCGTGCACGAGCTCGGTCACCAGTGCCAGCCCGCGGCCTGCATTCTTGCGCATGTGCATCGGGGTCGAGCCCGTGTGGCTCTCCTTTCCGGAAATCGTGCATTCGATCCAGCGAAGGCCCTGGCCGTGAGTGACGACGCCGATGTCCTTCCCCTCGGCCTCCAGAATGGGGCCCTGTTCGATATGAAGCTCGAAGAAGGCCTTCATCTTCCGGTCACCGACCGTCTCGACCCCCTTCCATCCAATGCGCTCCAGCTCGTCGCCAAAGCGCCTGCCGTCCGCGTCCACGCGGTCATAGGCCCATTCGCGGTCATGCTTGCCAGCGAATACACCCGAGGCCAGCATCGGCGGGGCGAACCGCGTGCCCTCCTCGTTGGTCCAGTTGGCCACAACGATGGGATGGCGGGTCTCGATGCCCAGGTCATTCAGCGTCCTGACGATTTCCAGACCGCCCAGAACGCCCAGGACGCCGTCGTACTTGCCGCCCGTCGGCTGCGTGTCGAGATGGCTTCCAACATACACGGGCAATGCGTCCGGATCGGCGCCCTCGCGGCGGGCGAACATGTTGCCCATCTCGTCGACACCCAAGGAGCAGCCGGCTTCCACGCACCAGCGCTGGAACAGCGCGCGTCCCTCGCCGTCTTCATCGGTCAGGGCCTGACGATTGTTGCCGCCGGCAACTCCGGGGCCGATCCTGGCCATTTCCATAATCGCGTCCCAGAGACGCTCCCCGTCAATCCTGAGATTTTCCCCCGGCGCCGCCATGGCAGTGCTCCCTCCTGTCCGACTCTCCCATTGCCGAAGAGTTTGACCAATTGGTCAGGATCACGCTACCATGGAGCGACGCGCAGTCAAGGAGTTCAGTCCGCTTCCCACCACGGACATCAGCATGGCCATGCCAGAAGCAGCCGCACGGACGCGGATTCAGGAAAAGAACATCAACGCAATCCTGGATGCGGCGCTCGAAGTGTTCTCGAGAGCCGGGTTCCGAGGCGCGACACTGGACGAGATCGCTCGGGCAGCCAGCCTGTCAAAGCCCAACCTTCTCTACTACTTCAAGTCCAAGGAAGCCATTCACCGTGCGCTCCTGTCCGAGCTTCTCGATACCTGGCTGGCCCCACTTCGAGCGCTGGACTCCGGCGGCGAGCCGGTCGACGAGATTGTACGTTACGCAATGCGAAAGCTCGACATGGCCCGCGAACTGCCGCGCGAAAGCCGTCTGTTCGCGAACGAGATCGTTCAGGGCGCCCCGCACATCCTCGACATCATCGAGGGTCCGCTAAAGGCGCTGGTGGACGAAAAGGCGTCGCTGGTCCGCAAATGGGCGGCCGAGGGCGGAATCGCCGAGGTCGACCCCTACCACCTGATATTCTCGATCTGGGCCACGACGCAGCACTACGCGGACTTTGACGCGCAGGTGCGCGGAATTCTCCGGTCCCGGCGCGCGCAGCACTTCGACGATGCAGCAACGTTCCTGACGCATCTTTACCGGACGGCGTTGACTCCAAAGTGAACGGAACCGCCTTCGTGGGTCCTGCTCTTCATTCGGCGGCGCAGGTGCCCGGATTGTTGGGATGCGTCGTCCAGTCGGCGCAGTCTGCAACCACGTCCTGGCCCGTGCGCGGATCAACGGCACCGGGTTCGAGCTCTTCCATCGTGATGCAATCTTCCACCGGGCAGACATTGACACACAGGTTGCAGGCCACGCACTCCTCATCGATGACCTCGAACTTCCTCCCGGGCCTTATCGCGATCGCCTGGTGCGACGTATCCTCGCATGCCGCGAAGCATCGCCCGCAACCAATGCAGAGATCCTGGTCGATCCGGGCCTTGGTCACGTAGTTCAGGTTCAGGTACTGCCAGTCAGTGAAGTTTGGCACCGCGCGGCCCACGACGTCTTCGACCGATGCATGGCCCTTCCCGTCCATCCAGTCGCCGAGACCCGAGACCATTTCCTTCACGATCTTGAATCCGTAGGTCATGACGGCGGTGCAGACCTGCACGTTGCCAGCTCCGAGCGCCAGGAATTCAGCCGCGTCGCGCCACGTCGTCACGCCGCCGATGCCCGAAACGGGCAGCCCCTCCGTTTCGGGATCGCGGGCGATCTGCGCAACCATGTTGAGCGCAATGGGCTTGACCGCGGGACCGCAATATCCGCCGTGCGTGCCCTTGCCGTCAATGGACGGCTCGGGGCTGAACGTGTCGAGGTTCACGGAAGTGATTGACGACACCGTGTTGATCAGCGACACGGCATCGGCCCCGCCCGCCTTGGCCGCTCGCGCCGGGTAGCGGATGTCGTTGATGTTGGGCGTCAGCTTCACTATGACCGGCATGCGGGTATTCTGCTTGCACCAGCGTGTCACCATCTCGATGTAGTCGGGCACCTGACCGACCGCGCTGCCCATGCCGCGCTCGCTCATCCCGTGCGGACAGCCGAAATTCAACTCGACGCCGTCGGCACCGGTATCCTCGACATGCGGCAGGATCGCCGTCCATGCATCCTCGACGCACGGCACCATCAGCGACACGACGACGGCACGGTCCGGATAGTCGCGCTTGACCGCCTTGATCTCCCTCAGGTTCGTTTCGAGCGGGCGATCCGTGATGAGCTCGATGTTGTTGAGCCCGAGAAGGCGCCGGTCAGCGCCCCAGACCGCGCCGTAGCGCGGCCCGTTGACGTTGACGATGGGAGGCCCGTCTTCGCCGAGGGTCTTCCAGACCACCCCTCCCCATCCGGCCTCGAAGGCGCGGCGGATGTTGTATTCCTTGTCCGTGGGCGGCGCCGATGCCAGCCAGAACGGATTGGGCGACCTGATACCGACGAATTCACATGCCAGGTTGGCCATGGCGTTCCTCCTTTCCGGGCTCAGCCCGACTCACTCCCGGGACGGGGCGTCTCGTTGGCCGTCTCCTGGCCGGCAAGAACTGTCTTGTGGATGTCCTCCGCCGCGTCGCGACCTTCCGCCACCGCTGTCACCGTCAGGTCGTCCCCGCCCGTGGCGCAATCGCCACCCGCCCAGACACCTGGCAGCGAAGTGCGCCCGGAACCGTCTGTCCTGATCTTGCCGCCATCGATCCGCAGCGCCTCTGGCGCACCTTCCAGAGTCTGGCCGATGGCCTTGAACACCTGGTCGGCTGCCAGGCGGAAGGTCTCCCCGGCGCTTTCGAGGCCGTTCGCGCCGTCGCGCGTATACTCGAACTCCACCTCTTGCACCGCGCCGTTGCCGATCACGCGCACGGGTCGTGCATGCGTGACGATGCGCACCCCCTTCGAGGTGGCAAGTTCCTGTTCGTAGCGACTCGCCGACATCCGGTCCCGTCCGCGTCGGTAGACGATGGTGACCCTCTCGGCGCCAAGGAGCCTGGACTGAACGGCCGCATCAATCGCTGTCATGCCCCCGCCGACCACGACGACGTTGCGGCCAACGGCAAGGTTGGACAAGTCGTCCGCCTGGCGCAGGTCCGCGATGAACTCGACCGCGTCATCGACGCCCTGCAGGTCTTCTCCCTCGACCCGCAGCGCATTCACTCCGACAAGTCCTATGCCCAGGAAAACCGCGTCGTGATCCTTGATCAGTTCATCGAGATCAAGCGCGTCCGGGAGTCGCGTGCCCTGCTTCATCTTGATCCCGCCGACACCGAGCAGCCACTCGATCTCGGCCTGGGCGAATCCATCGATCGTCTTGTAGCTGGCAATGCCGTACTCGTTCAGTCCGCCTGGCTTTGGCCGTGCATCGAATATGACGACTTCATGGCCGTGCATTGCCAGCCGGTGGGCGCATGCCAGCCCTGCTGGACCCGCGCCAACCACCGCCACCCGCTTGCCGGTCCCGTCGGCGCGTCCATAGGGGTGGCTGTCCCTGGCCATCATGATGTCAGTGGCAAATCGCTGAAGCCGCCCGATCTCGACCGGCCGGCCCTCTGCCATCTCCCGCACGCAGGCTTCTTCACAGAGCGTTTCCGTCGGACAGACACGTGCACACATGCCGCCAAGTATGTTCTGGTCGAAGATCGTCCTGGCGGCGGCTTCGGGAGTGCCCGTGGCGATCTGCCGGATGAAGAGCGGAATGTCGATTGTGGTTGGACATGCAGCCACGCATGGTGCGTCGTGACAGAAGTAGCAACGGTCGGCCGCTACAAGCGCTTCATGACTGTCGAGCGGCGGATGGAGGTCAGCGAAGTTCTGGTCCAGCGCTTCGGACGAAAGGCGTCCTGCGACAACTCCTGGTGTGAACGGATTGTTGGCCATGTGGCGGGCTCCGACGCGATTTGTCTCACGCACTGCAGAATGCCATACTCAGAGATTTTATCAATTGGTAAATTTTTTGCACCGTTCAGTCAGGGCATCTTGCGCCAAATTGACGTCGCTTCGGAATCTTCCTTGCCCCTCCATGCGTGATGCAGCGCTGCCAGACCTGCACGGGCACGCCTGCACGGCAAGGCACGACAACCTTGTGGTCGTCGGTTGGAGTACATCGTCTGATTGCGCTTCAAATCCTTGCGGAGAGTACGAACCAAAGGACCTTTTGCGGCTCTTCGCGCATTGGCTGAATGAATCGCCACCAGTTCCCGCGCGCTGCAACAAGCGCGATGCGCCGAACCGGGGATTCTAGAAGAGTCCCTCGATCTCTCCCGCATCGTTGAGGCAAATGGACTCGGCAGCCGGCACGCGCGGCAAGCCCGGCATCGTCATGATCTCGCCGCAGATCACGACAATGAACCCAGCCCCTGCCGATAGTCGCACTTCCCGGACCGGAAGGCTGTGGCCAGTTGGAGCGCCGCGTCTGCTGGGATCGGTCGTGAAGGAATACTGGGTCTTTGCCATGCAGACCGGCAAGCTACCGTAGCCCTGCTCTTCCCAGAGCTTGAGCTGGTCACGGATCTTCTGGTCAGCCAATACCTCGTCTGCACGGTAGATGCGCTTGGCGACGGCTTCGATCTTCTCGAAGAGCGGCATCTCGTCGGGATACAGGGGAGCGTATTGCGACTCTTTCTGATCAATTGTCTCGACCACCTTCCGCGCAAGTTCGGCAGAGCCCTTCGATCCGTCAGCCCAGTGCCTGGACACCACGGCTTCCGAACCGTGCTCTTTCACATAGCTCACCACTTCCTGGACTTCGGCATCCGTATCCGCCACGAAATGGTTGATCGCGACGACGGCGGGAACGCCAAACTGCTTGATGTTCTCAAGGTGCCGGCCAAGGTTGGCGCAACCTTTCCTGACGGCTTCGGCGTTCTCCATGCCTAGATCGCCCCTTTCAACGCCGCCGTTCATCTTCAGCGCGCGCACGGTAGCCACGATGACTACGGCTGCAGGCTTGAGACCGGCCTTGCGGCACTTGATGTTGAGGAACTTCTCGGCACCCAGATCGGCGCCGAAGCCCGCTTCCGTCACGACATAGTCCGAGAGCTTGAGCGCGGTCGTGGTCGCGATGACCGAGTTGCAGCCATGAGCGATGTTCGCGAACGGCCCGCCGTGAACAAATGCCGGATTGTTCTCCAGCGTCTGCACGAGGTTTGGCTGCATCGCATCCTTCAGGAGAACGGTCATCGCGCCGTCAGCCTTGATGTCGCGGCAGAACACTGGCGAGCGATCGCGGCGATACGCGACGATCATGTCGCCGAGGCGTTTCTGCAAGTCCTTGAGATCCGTGGCCAGGCAGAGAATGGCCATGACCTCGGACGCCACCGTGATGTCAAATCCGCCCTCTCGCGGGAAACCGTTCGCCACGCCTCCAAGCGACAGGGTTACCTGCCTCAAGGCACGGTCGTTCATGTCAACGACGCGACGCCACGCGACACGACGAACGTCGATGTCCTGCTCATTGCCCCAGTAGATGTGATTGTCCATCATCGCGGACAGAAGCGAATGCGCCGAGGTGATGGCATGGAAATCTCCGGTAAAATGGAGATTCATGTCTTCCATCGGAACGACCTGCGCATGCCCGCCACCGGCGGCTCCGCCCTTCATCCCGAAATTGGGCCCGAGCGAGGCCTCCCGGATGCAGATCATCGCTTTCTTGCCAATGGCATTCAGGCCGTCGCCGAGACCAACGGTTGTCGTGGTCTTGCCCTCTCCGGCAGGCGTCGGGTTCACGGCGGTGACCAGAACGAGCTTGCCGTCCTTGCCGCCCTTGACCGAGTCGATGAACCCTTGGGAAACCTTGGCCTTGTCGTGGCCATAGGGGAGAAGGTGCTCCGACGGAATGCCCAGCCTCTCACCTATTTCCTGTATCGGTTCCTTCGTTGCATCACGCGCGATTTCAATATCCGACATTGTAGCTTCCTGCTGAGTCATTGGTTGTGGATTTCCAGTCTTGACGTCCCGTGCGGCCAGACGGCAGCGACCGAGGCAGGCATGCTGGCCGCGGCCGTGCCGGACTCGTCAAGGAGGCCCATCGGCAACCGGAGCCGCGCACTGCATGCGCACCTGATGCCCTCCATGCCCAACTCGGTCCTCCGCCTTTCATTCGGCCGCGATCGCCTCGGCCGCCTCGACGCGAACCGCGGCGAACTTGAACTCGGGAATCTTTCCAAAGGGATCGAGCGAGGGGTTCGTCAAGACGTTTGCGGCAGCCTCGACATAGGCAAATGGCACGAAGACATTGCCTTCGGCAACTTCCCGGTCGGCACGCGCCATGATCGTTATCGACCCGCGCCGCGTCGTCAATCGCACATAGTCGCCGGCCATGACTCCCAGTTCGCGCAACGTCTTGGGGTGAAGCGAGCAATTGGCTTCCGGTTCCACCGCATCAAGCACTTGCGCACGTCGCGTCATCGAGCCCGTATGCCAGTGCTCCAGCTGGCGGCCCGTGATGAGGACGAAGGGATATTCGTCGTCCGGCAATTCGTCCGGCGGGATCACCTTGGCAGGCGTGAACTTCGCGCGGCCGTCCGGCCTCGGGAAACCGTCGCCGAAGACAATGGCCTGGCCAGGATCCTCCGGCGACAGGGACGGATACGTGACTGCGCCTTCCTTCTCGAGCCGATCCCACGTGATGTTGTCGAGCGACTCCATGTTGAGCTTCATTTCCGCAAAGACGTCCGAGGGATGTCCGTAGGTCCAGTCAAGGCCAAGGCGCCTGGCAAGCTCCACCACGATCCACCAGTCCTCCTTGGCTTCGCCCGGCGGAGGGACCACCTGACGGCCCATCTGAACCTGGCGGTTGGTGTTGGTGACCGTGCCGTTCTTCTCGGTCCAGGCCGAGCTCGGCAGGATCACGTCCGCATAATTCGCCGTCTCGGTCGGGAAAATGTCCTGAACCACAAGGTGATCAAGCTTTGCCAAGGCGTCGCGGGCATGCTCGACGTCCGGATCCGACATCGCGGGATTCTCTCCAAGGATGTACATGCCGCGTATGTCGCCATCGTGGACCGCGTTCATGATCTCGACGACCGTGAGCCCCTTTTCGTTCGAGAAGTCACCGGACTTCCAGACCGACGTGAAGGCCGAACGCACGCCGTCATCGGTGACGCTCTTGTAGTCGGGCAGGAACATCGGGATCAGCCCCGCATCCGAAGCGCCCTGCACGTTGTTCTGGCCCCGAAGCGGATGAAGACCCGTGCCGGGACGGCCGACCTGGCCGCACATCAGCGCGAGTGAAATCAGGCATCTCGAGTTGTCCGTACCGTGAATGTGCTGGGATATCCCCATGCCCCAGAAGATCATTCCCGCCCTTGCCGTCGCGAAGGTGCGGGCGACATCGCGCAGGACATCCGCCTCGATGCCGCAGACCTCGGCCATCCTCTCGGGCGGGAAACCCTTCAGGTGCTCCTTCATCCCTTCCCAGTCTTCCGTGAACGCCTCGATGTACTGACGGTCGTACAGGCCCTCTTCCACGATCGCCGACATGATCGCGTTCAGCATCGACACGTCCGCTCCCGGCTTGAACTGGAGCATGTGAGAGGCGTGGCGCTTCAATCCCTGGCCCCGCGGGTCCATTACGATGAGCTTGCCGCCACGCTTTGCGAACTGCTTGAAATAGGTTGCCGCGACGGGATGGTTTTCGGTCGGATTGGCACCGATGACGATCGCCACGTTCGCGTTCTCGATCTCGTTGAAGGTGGCGGTCACCGCGCCGCTGCCCACGTTTTCGAGCAGCGCCGCCACCGAGGACGCGTGGCAGAGCCGCGTGCAATGGTCGACGTTGTTGTGCCCGAAGCCCTGCCGAATGAGCTTCTGGAAGAGATAGGCCTCCTCGTTCGAGCACTTGGCCGACCCGAAGCCGGCCACATAGGTGCTTCTCTCGTCCCGGAGCCGGGCCATGCCCTTGGCCGCCACGTCAAGCGCCTCGTCCCAGCCGGCCTCGCGGAAATGCGTCAGGACGTTCCCCGGATCGACGTTCAGCCCTTTCGCAGGCGCGTCGTCGCGACGGATCAAGGGCTTCGTCAGGCGATGCGGGTGGTCAACGTAGTCGAAGCCGAAGCGTCCCTTGACGCAAAGACGGCTCTCGTTGGCCGGACCGTCGGCGCCTTCGACATGGAGAATCCTGTCGTCCTTGACCTTGAACGAAATCTGGCAGCCGACGCCGCAATACGGGCAGACGCTCGCAACTTCCCGGTCGTGGTCCTTGCTGTCACCCTGAACCGTGGCGGGCAGAAGCGCGCCGGTCGGACAGGCCTGAACGCATTCTCCGCATGCCACGCAGGTGGACACGCCCATCCGGTCGTCCTGATCAAAGACGATCTTTGCGTCATGGCCCCGACCGGCCATCCCGATGACGTCGTTGACCTGCACCTCGCGGCAGGCACGCACGCAGAGATTGCAGTGGATGCACGCATCCAGGTTGACGCGCATGGCGACATGGCTGTCGTCCAGCAAGGGGACCCGACCCGTCTCAAGGGGAGGAAACCGGCTTTCCGCAACGCCGGTCGCGTCCGCCATGGCGCGGAAGTGCGAAGACCGGTCATGCGGCGCCTCCGGCTGGTCGGCCGCAAGCAGCTCGACCACGAGCCTCCGGGACCTTTCCGCACGCCCTGAGTCGGTACGGACCACCATTCCCTCGTCGACAGGCCTTATGCAGGACGCCACGAGCGTCCGCTCACCCTCGACTTCAACCATGCAGGCGCGGCAGTTGCCGTCGGGGCGGTATCCCGGCGAAGGCTTGTGGCATAGATGCGGAATCGTGAGGCCACGACCATGCGCCGCCTCCCAGATCGTGGTTCCTTCCTCGACCGAGACCTCTTCCCCGTCCATGGTGAACGTCACGGTCATGCGCCCGCTCCCGAACCGGGTTGAATGACACGCAGCCCTCGCCGCGACGGTCTGCAGCACCCATGCACGATGCTCGGGCGGGCGACCGGTCCCTGCCGCGATCCTCCGTTCAGGCCTCGCATGGCGCGCAACTCCCTCAAATCTCGTCTCCGAAGTGCTTCATGACCAGCCGGATCGGGTTGGGCGCCGCCTGGCCCAGGCCGCAGATGGAAGCGTCGGCCATGACCTGGCAAAGGTCTTCAAGGAGGTCCTGGTCCCAGGTTTCGCGCTCCATGAGCTTCACGGCCTTCTCGCACCCTGCCCGGCACGGAGTGCACTGGCCGCAGCTCTCGTCCTCGAAGAACTTCAGCATGTTCAGCGCCGCATCTCGAGCCCTGTCCCTGTCCGAAAGGACAACCACCGCAGCGGACCCGATGAAGGTGCCATGAGGCTGCAGCGTGTCGAAATCCAGCGGAACATCGTCCATCGACGCCGGCAGCAGCCCGGAAGACGGGCCACCCGGCTGGTATGCCTTGAACGCGTGCCCCTCGGCCATGCCGCCCGCCGCCTCGATGATGTCGAGAATCGTGGAACCCGCCGGAAGCAGGTACACTCCGGGACTGGCGACCCGCCCCGAGACGGAATAGCTGCGCAGGCCCTTGCGCTCCCTCGTTTCGGTCGCGTTCAGGCATGCCGGACCCTCGCGGCAGACCCTGGCGACCCAATGAAGCGTCTCCACGTTGTGCACGAGCGTCGGGCGCCCGAAGACGCCGACTTCAGCCACGAAGGGCGGGCGATGGCGTGGCAGGCCGCGCTTGCCTTCGATCGACTCGATCATGGCGCTTTCCTCGCCGCAGATGTAGGCGCCTGCCCCCCGTCGAAGGTCGATGTGGCCCGCCGCCACGATGCCTTCGGCTTCGAGCTTGGCGATTTCGCGACGGAGGATCTCCAGGATCGCGGGGTATTCGTCGCGCATGTAGATGAAGCAGGTCTCCGCCTCGACCGCCCAGGCCGCCACCAGCATGCCCTCAAGGAAGAGATGCGGCGTGCGCTCAAGATAGTAGCGGTCCTTGAAGGTGCCAGGCTCGCCTTCATCGCCGTTCACCGCCAGATACCGTGGTTCGGGATTGGCCCTTACAAAGCCCCATTTCTTGCCGCTCGGAAATCCCGCGCCGCCAAGCCCGCGCAGCCCGCTTTCAAGGACCTGGCGCTGCACGTCTTCCCAGTCGCCGCTCTCTCGCAGCTTCAAAAGCGTCTTGTATCCATTTGATTCCAGGTAGGTTTCAAGGCCCTCGTACTCGGGAATCTCGGCGTGCGTCTGCCCGGCCGAGATCGCTTTCCGCACGCTTTCCAGCGTCGCGTGGTCGACATGGTTATGGCCAAGTTCCAGCGTCGGCGCAGTATCGCAGCGGCCCATGCAGGGCGCACGGACCACTCGGACCCTCGACGCATCGAGTCCCTCTTCCAGTGCCTGCCTGAGCTGTTCGGACCCGGCCAGTTCGCAAGACAGCGAATCGCAGACCCGCACGGTGAGCTCCGGAGGCGGAGTCTCGCCTTCCTTCACTATGTCGAAATGCGCATAAAACGTTGCGACTTCGTACACTTCCGTCTGTGCCAGCCGCATCTCCTCGGCAAGAGCCGCGATGTGGGTTGCCGAAAGGTGGCCGTACCTGTCCTGCACGAGGTGCAGGTGCTCGATGAGCAGGTCACGGCGACGCGGTCGGTCACCAAGCAGTGCACGGATGTCGGCCAAGGCCTGCCCGTCGACCTGGCGGCCCTTGGGCACATGTCTGCTTCGCCCCGTGCGCCGTTGTTTCCAAACGCCTTTTTGATCGTCCAGAGGTGCCATGCGCGCTCCTGTTCCGGCACAGAATGGATTCAGGAGAACATATCGTCAAATCAGAAAATCGAATTGTTTGATAGGAAACTCTTATTGATCCGTCGGCGCGACTATGCTTCGAAGCGCCTCGACCACGGGGATCCCCCGGGTGCGTTTCGGCGTCACGAGGGCCACGGGCTTTGAGATCGCCGGCTCGATGATCGGCAACAGGACCGCGCCGCCCAGCGTGCCAAGCGAGTCGACCAGAACCCGTGGAAGCACGGTTGCCCCCATTCCCTCGCGCGCCATGGCGATCGCCGCGATGAAGCCGCTGGTTTCGGCGACCACGGCAGGATGTGCGCCAATGCTCTCGAATGCGTGGTCAAGGATCCGACGGTTCTGCATTTCGGGTTCGAGAAGGATGAGCGGCATTTCCGCCGCCTCGGCCCAAGTGACGGCTTCGGCGCCGGCAGGCGCAAGATGCTCGGGTGCAAACAGGATGTACTGCTCGTCGTACAGCTTTTCCACGCACAGGAGATCGGTGGATGCACCTTCCGAATATGTCAGCCCCGCATCGAATCTTCCGTCGTCCACCCCTTGCTGGATGGCCAGCGAGTTGGTCGTCTCGATTCGCGGGCGAATGCCGGGGAAGCGTGAGCGAAGCCTGTTGGCCGCAAAGGCGGCATAGGCCGACGACGTCGGAATGGTGCCGATCTTGAGCGCTCCGGTGACCTCGCCCTTTGCCGCGCGAACTTCCTCTTCCAGCGTACGAACCTTGTCCAGGATGGCCCGCGCATGCACGACCACGGATTCGCCTTCCGAGGTCAGCCCCTGGAACCGGTTGCCGCGCTTGACGATCTGGATGCCCAGGCGTTCCTCCAACTGACGAATGCGCATGGAAAACGCTGGCTGGGAGATGCCGCAGTCGCTCGCGGCCCGCGCAAAATGGCGATGGCGCGTCAGCGCCAACAGGCAATCCAGGTCTCTGAGGTCAAGCATGTGCCACTTCCCGCCAGTTCCTGATGCACACGGAAGCGCGACGGCGCAAGCCCGGGTGTATCCCAATTTTTTGACCCCGTTGGTTTTTGGCTCCATTGTTCGGGGAGGCGTGTCCGACAACGGCCGGGCGAATCGGTCGGCGGCGCGTTTTCAGGCAACGGGCAGGAGCGCGAACCATGACGCAGGACGCAGGGAACCAAGGGCACAGGCATCCGGACGCGGTGGCGTATCTGGAAGGACTGACGGAAGGCGAGGCGGCGGTTCATCCGCCGGTGGTCCGCGAGCGCGACGGCGGGTTCACGCAGTACTGGCTGGAGGGCGGCGAGGTGCGGAGCCGCGACATCACGGAAGACGAGCTGCCGCTGGCGGGCTTCAGGCCGGACGGCGGGACGCTTCAGGAGCTGCTGGGAGCCGTTTCGGCGGAGTTCGGGCCGCAGCTTCCGAAGCTTGCGGCGGACCTCGCGTCCGGCGTTCCCGACCTTGACGGCGTGGAGCGGGCGCTCCGCGACAGTTCCCTTGGCGGCGGCGCGGCGGCGCTGAAGCTGCTCCTGGAGCATCTCGACGGCATGCTTCCGACGCCGGAATGCGAGGGCTGCGGCAAGCCGATGCGCCGGCATCCGGCGACGCGGAAGTCGTTCCTGACCCGGCTCGGCCGGGTCGAGGTGGAACGGACGCATTTCCATTGCCGGTCGTGCGGCAAGGGGCGCTTCCCGCTGGACCGGGCCCTTGGTCTGGAGGGCAGCGCCTTCACTCCGGGGATGGCGAGCGTCATGGCCGAGACGGTGCCGATGATGAGCTTCGACGCGGCGAGCCGCCACATCGCGAACCTTGCCGGGGTGGCCGCCTCCCGGAGCTCGCTGCAGCGCTGGTCGCTGGCGCTCGGCGAGGAGGTCCTCCGGTTCGAGCGGGAGGAGGTCGTCGCGGGCAAGCCATTGGAATCGCGCATGTACCTGTCCATCGACGGGACCGGGATCCCGATGCGGAAGGGTGACGTGGAAGGCGTTGCCGGGAAGCAGGAGGACGGGACCTCGAAGACACGCGAAGCCAGGCTGGCCGTGATGTACACCGCCGAGGGCCGGGATCCGGAGACCGGCGCGGCGCTGAAGGACAGGGGCAGCGAGACGTCCAGCTGCCTCATCGACAGCGCGGCCGCTCGGTCCGCAAGCCCGGAGCCTTCCGGTTTCGCCACGCGCCTTGACCGGGAGGCGCTTCGCCGCGGCCTGCACGACGCCGGGGAGCTCGTCGTCATCTCCGACGGGGCCGAATGGATACGGAACACCTGCGACGAGCTGTTCGGAGGACGGAAGGTCACCTGCGTCCTGGATCTGTTCCATGTCCTCGAATACGCCTCCGACGCCGTGAAGGCGATCCTCCCGGACAAGACGGAACGGGACCGGCGGTTCAAGGACGTCAAGGCGGACATCGAGGCCGGGCGGGTCGCCAAGGTGATCCGGGAGCTCGAGCCCTTCAGCGGCCGTCATGAGGAGGTGAAGGCCTGTTGTCGCTATTTCAGGAACAACATCGAGCGCATGCGGTACGACGAGTACCGCGACCAGGGCATGCAGGTCGGAAGCGGCGTCGTGGAAAGCGGCTGCAGGCAGTTCGGGCTGCGGCTGAAGCGTCCCGGCACCCGCTGGTCGGAGCGCGGAGCCAACGCCATGCTCGGGCTCAAGAGTTGCGTCATGAACCTGAGGCTGCCCGATTTCCTGGACTGGCAGGCGAGAAAGGCTGTCGCCGCCTGACAAGAAACTTGGGTTACACCCCGCAAGGGTGCGATTTCTGTATGGCGGATGGCGGTTTTTTCAGAGCGCTGAAATCACACGACATTTTCGAGGCCGTCTCCGGCGACGGCCGCTGATCCGGCGGATTCCGCGAAAATTCGCCGGGCGGGTCGCGTTCTTTCCATGTCTGGCGGACGCCTGGCCCTGACGGGCCGGTGTGGTAGAGCGTTCCTTGCATCAATCAAATGCCCCTGGACGGGGGCGGAAAGGAACGCTCCGATGGAAAGCCTACAGCCAGAGAACCCGATTGCCAACATCGACGATGCACGCGGATCCGTCGCGACGGCCATGGACGGCCTCACGAAAGCGGGCGTCGCCCTGGTCGAGAGGGCCGCCGAGATCGGCCTGGCGGAGAACGTCGCGGCCCTGTACCGGGACGATCCGCTGGAAGCCGAGGGCGCCGTTCGCGACATGGTCTTCGGCATGGCCCGTTCGGTCCTGGCCGACGCGTTCGCGGCGCTGGACGACCACGGGCCCTCGCTGCAGGTCGACGGCAGGGCCTACCGGAAGGCAGAGGTCACGCCGGGCCACGCGATGACGATGTTCGGACCGGTCGACTTCCTCCGGTCGCGGTACCGCCCCTCGGGCCACGGCGCGTCCCTGGTTCCGGCCGAGGCCGTCCTTGGCCTGACGTCCTTGGCCTGACGTCCGGCGGCGGCGGGTCTCTCGATGTACCTGATGAGCGGCCTGACGGCCCGCGAGAGCGCGGACGCTTGGAAGAGGCTTTGCGGCAAGGGGCCTTCGACGGCGTCCCTGGTGCGACTTTCCGGGGAGGCGGGAACCTGTATTGAGGCGTGTTCCGGCGCGCTTCTGGGCGATCTCCGGGAGCAGGAGGAGATGCCAGCGGAGGCTGTGTCGCTTCTTGTCTCGCTCGACGGCGTCATGATGCGCATGAACGCCGAGACGGCAGACGGAAAGGCAACGGACGCAGGCTGGCGCGAGGCGTCGTGCGGCGTCGTGGCCTTGGTCGACGCGGAGGGGAACATGCTGGAGAGCCGGTACTTCGGGCGTCTTCCCGAAGCCGGCAAGGCGGGCCTGAAGTCTCGGCTGAAGGCCGAGGCGTTCCACTGGCTGGACCGCAATCCGGACCTGAAGCTTGCGGCAGTCGCCGATGGCGCGAAGGACAACTGGGCGTTCCTGGACTCCCTGTGCCCCGACGTGACCCTGATAGATTTTTGGCACGCGACTCAGCATTTGAGTGCCGCGGCCGACGCCGCCTACGGCCCGGACACGGCAGGAGGCACGGCCTGGTTCGAGAAGTGGCGGCATGTCCTGCGCCACGACCCCAAGGGCGCCGGCAAGGTGATCGACGCGATGCGCCACCTGCTGCGGAAGGGCAAGGGTGCCGACGACATCCGGAAGGAGCTGGCCTACTTCCGCAACAACCGCCGCCGCATGAACTACGCGGACGCCGCCGACGCAGGCTACGCCATCGGTTCCGGTGCCGTGGAATCCGCGAACAAGGTTCTCGTGACTGCCCGGATGAAGCGCTCCGGACAAAGCTGGGGCCGCGACGGCGGCCAGGGCGTCCTGACCTTCCGGTCGCTTCTCAAGTCCGGACGCTTCGACCGGGCTTGGGCCGCCGCGGCCCCGCGCCTGAACCGCTGCGGCGGCTGGAAGCCCCCGCAATGCGCCAACGACAACCGGCCGGTGGCGCAGGTCGCACTTGCCGCGTGATTCGCGAGAAGAACATCTTGGAATCGAAAGGTGAACCATACGAGAATCGCGCCCCCCCGCAAGCCCGCAGTTGTGCTGGCCGAGGAAGATGATAGGGAATTGCAGATCATGAATTCCGGGAGGGTGCCTGTGACAAACCCCTTGCCTTCGACCATGCGCGCCGTGGCGGTTCGCGAACCCGGCGGGCCGGACGTGCTCGAAATCGCCGAATGCCCTCTGCCCGAACCAGCGCCGAACCAGGTCCTGGCAAAGGTGACGGCGGCCGGTGTCAACGGACCCGACCTCCTCCAGCGGCAAGGGAACTATCCCCCGCCCGAAGGCGCGTCGGAGGTTCTGGGCCTCGAGATTTCGGGAACCGTGGTGACTGCCGGGGAAAGAGCTGGCCGCTGGCGCGTCGGCGACAAGATATGCGCGCTGACCCACGGCGGCGGATACGCTGAATTCGTCGCCATAGACGCGAATCATTGCCTGCCCCTTCCAGAAGGGGTTTCGGGAGTCGACGCGGCAGGCCTGCCCGAGACCTACTTCACGGTCTGGAGCAACGTGTTTCTCGGTCACGACGTGAGCGAGGAAGCGCTGTTGCTTGTTCATGGCGGGGCAGGCGGCATCGGATCCACGGCGGTGCAGCTCGGACGCGCCATGGGCCTCAGGGTGTTCGCCACGGTATCCAGCGCCGACGCAGCCGAGTTCGTGCTCGGCCTTGGCGCGACTCGGGCCATCAACTACCGCGAGGAAGACTTCGTCGATGTTTGCCGCGAGGCCGGAGGCGCCGACGTCATCCTGGACATCGTGGGCGGCGACTACATCGCACGCAATTTCAAGGCCGCGCGCCATGACGGGCGGATCATCCAGCTGGCCTTCAGGACAGGGTCCAGACTCGAGATCAACTTGATGCCGATTATGCTGAAACGCCTGCAATACGCCGGCTCGACGCTTCGCTCCCGGCCTGCCGGCTTCAAGGCAAGGGTCGCCGAGGAGCTTGAACGCGTCGTCTGGCCGAAATTCGCCTCGGGCGAGGTCGGACCGGTGACCCACGCCGCCCTGCCGCTTGACCAGGCGGACGAGGCGCATCGCCTGATGGAAAGCGCACGGCACCGGGGCAAGATCCTGCTGCTCCCGTGAAGCTGCAGCGGATCCAGGATGCGCGCGGGCGCGACTGCCGAGGCACGTTGGCCAAAACCCGGAACTCTTGGGAAGCATCATGAACCCTGCCAGATATCCATCGCTCGAAGACATGCCGGTCCTGGTGACAGGCGGAGCCACGGGAATAGGCGCGAACATCGTCAGTGCCTTCCACGGCCAAGGTGCGCGCATTGCATTCATCGACGTGCAGGATCAGCCCTCCAATGCGCTGACAAAGGAACTTCCAGGAGCGGTCTACAGGCATGCGGACGTCACGGACATCCCGGCGCTTCAGGACGCCATTGCCTGCATTGCGCAGGAGATCGGTACGATCCGCGTGCTGGTGAACAATGCCGCGAACGACAAGCGCGAGGCGGTGGAAGACGTGACCGTCGCCGACTGGGATGTCGCGCAGGCCATCAACCTTCGCCCGCATTTCTTTGCGGCCCAGGCCGTACGGCCCGGAATGGCCGGGGCCGGCGGTGGAGCAATCATCAACTTCTCGTCCATCGCCTGGCGTCTCGGCCATGGGGACATGACTCCGTACACGACGGCCAAGGCGGCGGTGCTTGGATTGACGAACGCGCTTGCCGACGCGTTCGGCGACGACAACATTCGCGTCAACGCCATCGAGCCGGGTGCCGTGATGACCGAACGTCAGCGCGAGCTCTGGTTCAAGACCCAGGACGAGGTGGACGCGGTCGTCGCCCGCCAGCTCATCAAGCGCGTGCTGTGCGGTGAAGACATCGCGCACATGGTGCTGTTCCTGGCTTCAGACGACGCGCAGATGATCACCAAGCAGTCATTTGCGGTGAATGGCGGCCTGGTTTGAGCGGAGCCGGTCGAATCGGAGCGCCAGCGCGACAGCAAGTCCTGGTCCGCGATGCCGATCACGGATGAGAAGCCCGGCGGAACCGCCGCAACTCTCCTGAACGCGGAGCCGCATCGCGAGGAATGACGGCGTGTCTACTCGACCCCTTCACTTGCAGCCTGGTTTATGCGCCGGATCGCCTCGTCGGTAATGTCGATGGCGTCGGCAGATGCAACCACGTCGCGAAGATCCAGGACGACGAAAGCGCCCCTTGCTCGCACGATGTCGGAAATGATGCCCGCCGCATCACGAAAGAAACTGCGCTGCGCCTCTTCGGTTGCACGCTCCAGAAGCCGTTTTTTCTCGTCCTGCTCGGTGCGAAGCTTCTGGACGCGGCCGTCAAAGGCATTGGCAAGATCGCGGAATTCCTCGGGCGGCAGGTCCGCTCGCCGGTCAGTCAGTTCGCGCTCTTCCGCAATGAGCTCGTTCTGGATCCGCTGGTTTTCCGCAACCAGCTTCCGGGCCTCGCGCTCGATCTCGGCCAGCGCAAACGCACCCGGCCGCGTCTCCTTCAGCAGTCGATCCCGATCAATTGTCAGGACCGGCGCGGCAACCTGGGCGGAAGCGGCATCCGAAAGCAGGCACGCGCCCACGACGAGGCACGCAAGAAGCAGCCTAGAAGCGCGTGGAAATCGTGATATCGAAACTGTTGGTTTCATCCAGCTCGCTCTTGTCCAGAGGCCTGGCGAAGTCCATCCGCAATGGACCGATCGGCGTGTCCCAAAGCAGCCCGAATCCTACCGCCGACCTGAGATCGAGGGAATCGTCCACGAGATCGCAGCTTGGAATCGGCATGCGATCGCTTCCGGAGCAGCGTCCTCCCATCCTGTCGTCGAGACTCCAGAGCGAGCCGGCATCCGCGAAGATGCTTCCGGTCAGCCCATACTCGGAGGGAAGGCCCAAGGGGAATTCCGCTTCGAGACGGGCGGCAACGTACCTGTTGCCACCGAGGACATCGTTCGAGGTATTGTCGGAAGTGTCGCGGGGACCAATTCCGCGCGAAATGAAGCCCCTTACCTGTTGGGACGACAGAAAGAAGCGGTCAGTCACATGCGAGTTCGTCCCGCCGAGCGAGTGGAGCGCGCCGCCCTCCAGGGTTGCACTCAACGTGACTTCCTCGTTGAAGGCGTCCCGTTCTGCCACCGCACGCGCTGTTGTCTTGACGTACTTCACGTCGCCCCCGAGACCGGCATATTCCTGGCCAAGCGTCATTCGCACGCCACGGTTTGGATTGAGGCCGCCACGCAGGAGATCCAGGGTGTAAGAGTACCCAATCGAGCTCCGGAACAGCCTGCCTTCGTCATTGTCCCTTCGGATGATCGGTGATGCGTTGCCAGCGAGGTTACGAAGCGATTCTGAAGCCACCTGATAATATACCGAAAGGCGCGAGTCTTCCCCGATCAGAAAGCCAAGCCTGGGCGAAAAGCTGGTGACACGCGTGTCGTAGCTGGCGTTTCCGAAGTCTGTCGTCACGTGCCTGAGACTGAATCCAAGCGAAACGTCGCGTCCGAGGAATGCCGGCTCGGTGAAAGACAGCGTTGTGCGTGCATCGTCAGTCCCGGATTCGATGCGGAAGGCCAGCGACTGGCCACGACCAAGAAAATTGCGTTCCGAAAAGTTGACGGCGAGTGCAAATCCGGAATCATCGTTGTATGTACCGCCGAACGACAGCAATCCCGTTGGCTGCTCTTCCACGTCGACGTCCACGATGACCTGACCGGACCTGGTGCCGGGGCGGGTGTCCACTGCCGCGGTCTGGAAGAATCCGAGCGCCCGGATGCGTTCGGCAGCATTGCGGATCTCGCGCGGATTGAAGGGATCGCCTTCTACCGTCGTGAACTGGCGGCGGATGACCCTGTCCAGCGTGGTCTGGTTGCCGCGGATGTCGATGCGCTCCACGAATATCCGGGGGCCTCGCACAAGCGCAAACTCGACGTCAAGGGAAAGATCTCGCTCATTTCGGGTAACGCGCGGGTCGACACGAAGGAAGTCCAACCCCTGCTGCAGCGCAAGACGCTCCAGACGTGCGATCTGCTCGTCGACCAAGGTCGGCGACCAGGTGTTTCCGGAACGGATGCGCAGAGCGTCCTTGTACTCCTGGAGATCGGTGTCTTCAAACTCGCTCGAAAGCGCAATCTCGCCAACCGAGTACTTCTGGCCCTCGCGAAGCGTGAATGTCACGAACGTCGCGTCACGCTCACGCGACAGTTCCGCGGAAGTGTCGAGAACCTGAATGTCGACATAGCCGCGCGAACGATAGAAATCGACGAGGAGCTGGCGGTCAAAGGCGATCCGCCCAGGAACGTAGGAGTCGCTGCTGATGATCGCGCGAAGGAAACCGGCCTGCTTCGTGCTGATCGCCCTGCGCAGCCGACGGTCCGAAAAAGCCCTGTTGCCGACAAAGCTGATCCGTTCATTCTCGACCACCCTGCCCTCGCTGACCTCGAACACGAGGTCGACGCGGTTTTCCGAGCGGCGGATGATCTTCGGCGTCACGCGCGCGGCCAGCCTGGCCGCGGTGGCGTAAGTGTCCGCTATCGCCTCGGCGTCCGCCTCGGCGGCTGCGGGAGTGTAGACCCTGCGCGCCTCCGACGAGATGACCCCGAGAAGCACCTCGTCGGAAAGGCGACGGTTGCCCTCAACGGTCACGACGTTAACCGTCGGGCGCTCCACCACAACGATCCTGAGGCCATTGTTCGCCGGAGAGATTTCGGCGGTCTCGAAATGCCCCGAGGCCATGACGCTTTGAACGGCCTCGTTGATTTCGCCGTCGCCGATCGTGCGACCGGGGGTGAGGCCCGTGAACTCAATGATCGATTCGGCCGGCAGCCGTGCATTGCCCTCGACGAAGATGTTGTCCACCCGAGTCTGGGCGACAACCGCTGCACCGAAAGTCGCGAGCAGCACCGACAAAATTGCACGTTTGAGAAAACAGGAAGCAAGCCTGAACATTTTTTTCCCCAGGTCCAGAATTCGTCGCTCGTCCCTAGAGGGATTCTCGGGGACTGTCAAAAGGTCGCGTGCACCCAACTTTCACGCATGGCTTGACACTCTTGAATCGATTCTGGCCGAATAGGGCAGGATTGAGACCGGTGAAATCGAACTGGCGAAATCTGAATTGGCCAAGGCCCACGCAAGCGCGCTTCACGGTCCGCGGGATGTCCAGCCTGCCGCGAAATCCGGTTGTCGCGGCACTTTCCGGTGGCAGGACCGTTTCCGGCGCAGACCCAAACCCGGGTAAGTTCGGGCTTTGGCTGCGCAGCATCCTTCAGGCGGTCCTTCGGCCATGCACAGGCACAAGTCCCGCCGTTGCGACAGGAGTTCAAGAAGTGTCGCAAAGCGGCGCTGGAGCGGGGTGGGAAGCCATGACGGAATCCAGCAATGTCCAAAGGCCTGCCAAGTCTGGCAAGAACCGAGATCATCGCAAGGACTCATGACCCGATCGGCGCGTTCCACGCGAACAATTCTTGCGCACGGCACCATTTCCCGAAGCGGCAGGCGCGTGGTCGACATCGTCCGCAGGTTCTGCGCGCAAAGGCGTGAATTCACGGGCAGACGATATCGTTCCCGATCGCGAATGCCATAAGCGCGACCAGAAGCATCAGCCCGCCGGTCATCAGGAGCTTCGCCAACCTGTCATTTGGCGGCCGCCCTGTCACGGCCTCCCACGCGTGAAAGACGAGATGGCCGCCGTCAAGCACCGGAATCGGAAACAGGTTGATAAGCCCGATCGCCGTCGAGAGGAGCGCGATGAACCAGACGAAAGCGAACCAGCCCTGGCTTGCGGCCTGCCCGGAAACCTCGGCGATCCCGATCGGGCCGGAGAGGTTGCAGGTCGAAATCTCGCCGACAACCATGTGATAGACACCTGAGAGCGACGAGCGGATTATGAACTGGATCTGGTCCAGCCCGTATGAGAGCGCCTCGTTCGGCATGGGAGTCACGAGGGCAGGCTCGAACGCCAGTGCGCCCGTCACTCCGATCAGCCAGCGCGCCTCGAATCCGCCCTCTGCGGTCGGAAGGTCGAACCGGCTCGGCGTCAGGCTCACCGTGCGGTTGTCTCGGCCCTCGCGCCAGACTTCAAGCGTCACCGACCCGCCATCTGCAGTGGCGACCGCTTGGCGAAGTGCGTCGAAGTCGTGAATCTCCGTGCCATCCACTGACACAATGACATCACCCCGCATCAGGCCGGCGTTTGCGGCAGCGGAACCCGGTGTCGTCCCGGAGACAATCGGAGGATACAGCCACGGACCCGCGACGTCGAATTCCCGACCATCCCGCAGGACCGTGTATGTCAGTTCCGGCGCGGCCACGAGACTGGCGGAAAATGCACCGAAGCCGTCTGCCTCCGGAACCGGTGCGCGATTGACTGCCAGGATCACGTCGCCCCTGCGCAGATCATGCGCTTCCGCGCCGGGAAGCGGGAACATGTCGCCAACGGTAACCGGGTCGGCCGCTACGCCGCGAAACATGAACAAGGCCGCAAACAGCACAAGGGAAAGCGCGAAATTGAACGCCGGACCCGCCAAGACCGTGATCGCGCGTGCCCAGAGCGGCGCGCCGTGCATCGAGGCCCGCCGCTCTCCCGCATCCAGGGATGCCATGGCTTCGCCATCCGGACTCGACGCCGCATCCTGATCGCCAAGGAACTTGACGTATCCGCCGAGCGGCAGAATCGCGACCTGCCATCGCGTACCGTGCCTGTCGACACGGCTCGCCAGCACCGGCCCGAATCCCAGGGAGAAGACCTCCGCCCGGATGCCGCTCCAGCGACCAACGATGTAATGGCCAAATTCATGGACGGCGATGATTATCGAAAGTGCCACGACAAACGCGGCAATCGTGAAAGCCAGGTTCCCAAAGCTTGGTATGAGTGCTGCAATTTCCACGACTTACCGCCCTAACTGCCCAATTCGGCCATGGTCTCACGAGCCCGGACCCGTGCTGTCCGATCTGCATCACGCACGGACTCGAGTGTCATCGCCGCCTTGCCACGACCGTCAACCGAAATATTCTCGATCTCGCGTTCGACAACCCTTGCCATGTCCGTAAACCGGATCCGGCCTTCCAAGAACCCGTCAAGCGCGGCTTCCTTGGAGCCATTGAAGGCGGCGCCCGCATGTCCGCCTGCAGCCATGACCTCTCGGGCCAGAACGAGCGCAGGATAGCGCCCGGACTCCGGAGACCGGAAATTCAACTTTCCGACCTTTGCCAGATCAAGCCGTTCCACGGGCAAGTGCGACCGCTCGGGATAATGCAACGCGTAGCCGATGGCATGGCGCATGTCTGGTGGCCCCACATGTGCCATGAGCGCACCGTCACAAAAGCCGACAAGGGAATGAACCAGGCTTTCAGGATGAATGAGGACCTCGATCTGCTCTTGTGAAAATCCAAAAAATTCTTTAGCCTCAATAAGTTCAAGAGCTTTGTTAAACATTGATGCACTGTCGATCGTGATCCTCTGCCCCATTGGCCAGTTCGGATGGCTCGCGGCCTGTTCCGGCGTTGCCTCGGAGAGCGCGTCAAGCGGCCAGTCGCGGAAGGCGCCGCCCGACGCGGTGATGATCACGCGTTCAACCGCTTGCAGATCCTCCCCGTTCAACGCCTGGAAGATCGCCGAATGCTCGCTGTCCACGGGTATGATCCTGGCCCTGCTGCGCCTGGCGGTTTCCATCAGCAGCGGGCCTGCAGCCACCAGACTCTCCTTGTTGGCCAGAGCAAGCGTCGTGCCCTGTTCGAGGGCACGAAGTCCCGGTGGCAGACCGGCAAAGCCGACGATTGCCGACATGATCCAGTCGGCCGGAAGCGCCGCCGCATCAATCAGGGCCTGCTCTCCGGCGGCAACTTGCACGTCAGTGCCGCCCAGCGCGTCGCGGAGGCTTCCGAAGAGTTCGGCATGAGCCGTGACGGCGATCTCTGCCTTGAATTCCATTGCGGCGGCCGCGAGGCGCTTTATGTTGCGACCGCCGGTCAAGGCCACGACCCGATGCGCCTCCGGATCCTGCCGGATGATCTCCAGCGTGTTTGCCCCGATCGAACCCGTGGCTCCGAATATCGAAACTCGGCGGATCATCCGATTCCGGGAGGGAACTCGATGACCAGTCCGGCAGCCAGCGCGAACAAGGACGCTCCCAGCATCGAGTCAAACCTGTCGCACATGCCACCGTGACCGGGCAGCAAACTTGAACTGTCCTTCACGCCCGCCCGGCGCTTGAGTGCACTTTCGGCCACATCGCCGGCCTGACCCGCGATTGCCGCGAGAACGGAAATGGCGATCAACTCCAGGCCCGCATTCGCAAGAAGCGTGAAAGCCAGCCCCACAATTGCCGCACCTGTCCAACCGGCAATCGTGCCTGACCAGGTCTTTCCGGGGCTGATGCCCGGCCAGAACTTGGGGCCTCCAAGCGTCTTTCCGGCGAAAAATCCCGATATGTCGGTCACGACCACGACCAGGACCAGCCAGGCGATCCAGATGAATCCGTGGTCATCTCGCTGTGCGGCAAGTCCGTATCCGGCAACGAGAATTACCGTGCTGTACAATGCAAAGGTCGCGCGATTGCCCTTGAGCCGCGCGAGGCCCGTCACCGCTGGGGCGAGCAGCAATGGCAACATGTACACGGCCGGATAGGTGAGGAGAAGCAGCAGGGCGACACCGCCGACAAGGCCGCAGGCGACAGAAATGCCTGTTGCTCCCGCCATGCGGGCGGTCTCCCAGACCATCAGGCCTGCCACCAGGGCCAGAAGGGCATGGAAAGGATGGCCGCCAAGCCACATTATCCAGAATCCAAGGACTGCTGCGATGCTGCCGGTCACCAAGCGGCGGCTCAAGTCGCCCCAATGCCCCTCGGCAGCCGTCATCCGGGCACGGCGCCAAATCTGCGTGCGCGGGTCGAGAACGTCGAAAGGACCTGCGCGAATTCCTCGCGGGTGAAGTCCGGCCAGAGCGTATCCACGAACACATATTCGGAATACGCCGATTGCCAGAGCAGGAAGTTGGAAATCCGGGCCTCGCCGCTGGTGCGGATGACCAGGTCGGGGTCCGGCAGCACGTACGTGTCCAGGAACCGCGCGAGCGTCTCTCCGTCGACGCTTTCCGGGTCGATGCGCCCAGCCTCGACCTCGCGGCAGAGCCGCTTGGTCGCACGTGCAACCTCGTCCCGTCCGCCATAGTTCAGCGCGACTGTGACATGCACGAGGTCGTTGTCGCAGGTCAGGAGTTCCAGTTCGTCCATCAACGCAGCCAGGGACTCTTCGAGCTTGATCCGGTCGCCGATGAAGCGGATGCGCACGCCGGAAGAGATCAGTTCCCTTGCCTCATCCATCATGTAGCGACGGAACAATTTCATGAGGCCCGAAACTTCGGCCTGGGTGCGCTTCCAGTTTTCCGTCGAGAAGGCAAAGATGGTCAGGTACTTGACCCCTAGTCCAGGGCATGCACGGACGATCTCTCGCACGCGACGCGCACCGGCATGGTGCCCGAACAGCCTCGGCTTGCCACGCGCCTGCGCCCAGCGACCGTTCCCGTCCATGATGATGGCCACATGTTTCGCTGCGACCTGCTCCTCACGCCTGCCCACGGCCGACTCTCCTGTCCCTGCTCGCACCTCGGGCTTTCATATCTGCATTATCTCGCCTTGCTTGCTTTGCAACGCCACGTCGATCGCGTTGATCGCCTTGTCAGTGGATTCCTGAACGGCGCTCTCCCAGAATTTCTGGTCGTCTTCGCCCAGTCCGTCTGCCTTCGCCTTCTTGATCTGGTCCATTCCATCGCGGCGGACATTTCGGATCGCAATCCGGGCGCTCTCCGCGTACTGGCCGGCGACCTTGGACAACTCACGACGACGTTCCTCGTTGAGTTCCGGAATCGGCAGCCGAATGATCGTGCCGTCCGTTACCGGATTGATGCCAAGCCCGCTTTCGCGGATCGCCTTCTCCACGGCACCAGTCAGATTCTTGTCCCAGACGTTTATCGTGATCATGCGGGGCTCCGGCACGTTGACGGTGCTGACCTGGTTTACGGGCGTCACGGCCCCGTAAGCGTCGACCATCACCGGCTCCAGCATCGATGCGGAGGCACGACCGGTTCTCAATGTCAGGAATTCCTGCCTGAGCGCAGTCATCGCTCCATCCATCCGGCGTTCAATGTCGTCCAGGTCCAACTCGAAGTCTTCTGCCATGCCATCTTGGCGTCCATCCTGCGGACACCCTCCCCTCGAATTGGCTACTCTATAGCGGCAAGAGGCCACGAGTGTATAGGGAAACTGTCCGTCCATGCAGGGCAACTTTGAACCCGGCAGAATCGGCGTCGCTAGAAAGTTGGGTCTTCGCCGAGGGCCAAAACATTGAAGACATGTTGTTTTTTGCCTTGGCGTGGACTTCCCGATGAAATTCGTTCGGCTGGTGGCGCACGATTCGCGCTACTTGTTGCAGCACTTGTTGCTGTCTGCGCCTTTCCGACCTGTTTCGGAACTCCGATGTCGAAGGCGCGGTCGCCACGCATGCGGAATGCCGATGGCGGCATTGCCAAAGAGGTCATCGAAAGCGGGCAGCCGTTCCAGTGCTCACATGCAAGGGCTCTCAAGCAACCAGCCGAAAAATGCCAATTCGGTCGCAAGCCAGCGCATTCAAGTCATGGCGCAGTGTGCACACTTGCCTCACGCCGTCGATCAACGATCCGACGAAGGCTCACGGTACAGTGTCAAGCCAGATGGTGATCGGCCCGTCATTTGTAAGGTCGACTTTCATGTCAGCGCCGAAGCGGCCTTCGGCGACCCGAACTCCGAAAGCCCGAATCTCAGCGGCAAGCGCCGCAACCCGCTCCTCCCCGTCTTCCGGCGGTGCGGCGGAAGAGAAGCCTGGCCGGTTGCCCCGAGACGTGTCCGCCGCCAGCGTGAACTGCGAAACGACCAGTGCCTCTCCCCCGGCATCAAGCAGCGAGCGATTCATGCGACCTTCATCGTCCGGGAATATGCGGAGCCTCGCGATCTTCGACGCGAGCCTTGAAACGGCCTCAGGCGGATCACCCGCCATGGCACAGGCCAGAACAAGCAGGCCGGAACCGATTTCCCCGAAAACCTCGCCTTCGACGGTCACGCTTGCGCGGCTGACACGCTGGACAAGAGCACGCATGCGCGGGCTCTCAATTCCCGAACCTGTGGGCGGTCAGGAAACTCAAGGCGCTCACGCCCGTTCCCGAACGATCGTGTTGGTCCCCTCACCCGCGAGAATGCCTCGAAACCCGCCCGGCTCGTCCAGCGAGAACACGATGATCGGAAGACCGTTGTCGCGCGCAAGCGCGATGGCGGAAGCATCCATGACCTTCAGGTTCTTCGCCAGAACATCGTCGTAGCTGATCTTGTCGTATCGCTTGGCGTCCGAGTGCTGGGCGGGATCCTTGTCATAGACGCCGTCAACCATGGTGCCCTTGAAGATCGCCTGACATGACATTTCCGTCGCACGCAGCGTCGCCGCAGTATCGGTGGTAAAGTATGGATTGCCGGTGCCTGCGGCAAATATGCAGACCCTTTTCTTCTCAAGGTGCCGAACGGCCCGCCTGCGAATGTAGGGCTCCGCAACCTCGTCCATGCGAATTGCCGAAATCACCCTGGTATGGATGCCAAGCGCCTCCAGCGCGGACTGCATGGCAAGAGCGTTCATGACCGTTGCAAGCATGCCCATGTAGTCCGCCGTTGTCCGCTCCATCCCCTGCGCCGAGCCCTGCAGCCCGCGGAAGATGTTGCCACCGCCAATCACCATGCAGACTTCAACACCAAGCTCATGCACCGACTTCACTTCCTCGGCGATCTTCGCAACGGTCGGTGGATGAAGCCCGAAACCCTGATCTCCCATCAGCGCCTCGCCGGATATCTTCAGCAGCACGCGGGAATAAGCAGGATCGTTGGGCTTGCTCATGATGCTCGTCCTCGCACGCTCTCGCTTTGCTTCGGGCGCGAAAATGTCCGAAAACTGCGAAATGTTCAACGAAGGATCACTGCACGAAATCCTGGACAGAGTCGACCCGAATCGTCCGGTCCTGATCGCTGGCCCGACCGCGAGCGGAAAGTCCGCGCTGGCAATGGGAATCGCGGCGCGAACCGGAGGTCCGGTCGTCAACGCCGATGCCATGCAGGTCTTTGCCGATTGGCGGATTCTCACTGCCAGACCTTCCGTTGAAGCAGAAGCGCAAGTGCCGCATGCGCTCTACGGCCACGTGCCAGGCCACCTCGAATATTCCGTGGGCAGATGGCTCCGCGATCTTGCACCGCTCCTTGATGGCCCGGCACCCGTGATCGTCGGGGGCACCGGACTATACTTCACCGCCCTGACAGAGGGGCTGGCCCCTATTCCCGAGATCCCGGACAAAGTGCGGCGAACCGCCGTGAAACGAATCGCCGGGGAAGGAATCGACACGCTTCTGGGCGAACTGGACCCCGATTCCACGGCCCGGATTGATGGGCGGAACCCGATGCGCGTTCAGCGTGCGTGGGAAGTCCTGACGGCCACCGGCCGGGGGTTGGCCGCCTGGCAGGACGAAACGGATCCCCCGCTCCTGCCGCTGTCCAGTGCGGCGGCCATTCTCATCGATGCACCAAGGGACTGGCTGAATGAGCGAATCGAAGGGCGCTTTGCCCAAATGCTCTCGGATGGCCTCCTTGACGAAGTGCGCGCGAACGCACCGGCCTGGCATCCCGCCCGCCCTTCGGCGAAAGCAATCGGCGCTGCCGAATTGATTGCGCACACGCGTGGCAAGACGTCGCTGGAAGATGCGCGCAGGGCGGCCATCGTTGCCACGAGGCAGTTCGCGAAGCGCCAGCGCAGTTGGTTTCGCAGCCGAATGTCAGGCTGGCAAACGATACGTCCGCTGGCCGGGACGGGCGGCCCGGATTGAATCCGCCAATGCTGCCGCTCTGACCAGCGAACGCGCTGCCTGTTCAATTGGCCTTGAGATACGCCACAAGAATGTCCCGCGCAGCCTGCAGGTCGCTCTTTTCGACCATTTCCGTCACGGTGTGAATGTACCGCGTGCCGACCACGATTCCGACGGCGCGAGCGCCGGATGCCGCTTGCTGCGCGGCCGCACCATCTTGCCCTCCCGAGCGCAGCATGGTGCGCTGGTAGGGAATCTTCTCCTTCTCGGCCAGCGTCGCGAATTCCTCCGAAAGTGCCTTGTCGGCGATGAAGGATCCGTCACGCAGATGCAGGCCGAATCCCTTGCCCTGCTCGGTCGTGCGATCCTGCTCAGGCACACCCGGAGTGTCGCAGGCAAGCGTCGTGTCGATTCCGATGCCGATGTCGGGCTTCACCTGAAACGCTGCAGTCCGCGCGCCTCTCAGCCCCACCTCTTCCTGGGTCGTGAAGACAACATGGATCTCGGACTTGGTCTTGAACTTCCCGAGCCCGCGCACCGCCTCGATGCCGAGCCAGCAGGCAATCCGGTTGTCGAGCGCCTTCGAGACCACCTTGTCGCCGAGTTCGAGAAAGGGCTCGTCCATCACGGCCATGTCGCCGACCTTGACGATGTCCTTCGCCCGTTTGCCGAGGCCGGTATCAATGAAGAACTCGTGCGGTTGCGGAATCTTCTTCCTGTCCTCCGGCGACGAGATATGGACCGGCCGTCCGCCCGGATTCATGACAGCCTTGAGGTCTTCCTTGCCCGTGCAGACAAGAACCCTGCGCGAAAACAGGTTTCTTGGATCGAACCCGCCCACGGTCTGGAGGTAGAGGAACCCCTCTTTCGAGATGTGGCTCACCAGGAACCCGATCTCGTCCATGTGACAGAGAAGCATGATCTTCATCGGGTTCTTCGACTTGCCCTTCCGGACGCAATGCAGCGATCCCATGGAATCGGTCTTCACCTCGTCAAAAAGCGGCTTTGCCTCCTGCTCGATCCTGGCGCGCACGCGTTCCTCGTGGCCCGGTACGCCAGGGGTCTCGCACAAGGTCTTGAGAAGAGTGATGTTCATTGGCCTGCTCCGTTCCGGTCGAAACGATCAAATTGCGAATCGAGCGATTTGCAAGCACTTTCGAGGATGCCCACTGACCGGACGTTGCCTCGCGGCACGCATGTCGCGGCGCGAACCGGTCGCGTGCATCAAAGCGGCCAGAAGAGCGGGATCAGCAGTGATGCGATAATGCCCGTCGAGAGGTTCAGCGGAATGCCGACCCGGAGGAAATCCGTGAACCTGTAACCGCCAGGCCCGTAAACCATCATGTTGGTCTGGTAGCTGATTGGCGTGGCAAACGTCGCTGAAGCGGCGATCATCACCGCGATGACGAGGGGGCGTGGATCAACCCCGATGGAGTACGCAAGCCCGATGGCGACCGGCGTCACGACCACGGCCACCGCGTGGTTTATTGTCTCCGACAGGACCGAGGTCACCAGATAGATCGCCCACACGACCAGGAACGGAGGAAGTGCCGAGACGAGCGGCTCGATTGCAGAGACAATCAGGTGGATGGCGCCCGAGGTCTCAATGGCGGTGGCAACCGCAAGCATCGCAAAGATCAGGCCGAGAAGTCGGCCATCAATGGTCGAGAATGCCTCGTCGGCATCAATGCAGCGGGTCAGAAGCACAACCGCCACGGCGATCATGGCAAGGAACAGGATCGGCGCGGCGCCGGTTGCGGCAAAAGCCACGATGCCGGCAAGCGTGCCAAGCGCCAGCGGCGCGTGCCTGCGCCGGAATGCCCGCGCAGTCGGCTCGGACACGTTGACAAGGCCCGTGTCGCTGGCCAGCCGGGCAATGTCCTCCGCGGCCCCCTCCAGAAGCAGAGTGTCGCCGACCCGGATCACGACATCGTCAAGCTGCCCGCTGATGTTCTCGTCCTTGCGGTGGACCGCCAGCGGATAGACCCCGTAACGTCGGCGCAGCCTGAGATCCCCAAGCGAGCGTCCAACCAGGGTCGCATGCGGCGTGATCAAGACTTCGACCGTCGAGGTCTTCCGCGACGAAAGCTTCTCGGCCAGCCGCACGTCCGGATTGGCCTTGAGGCCAAGCAGTTCCTCCATCTGGGTGCGAACCACCACTCGGTCCCCCGCCTGCAGGCGAACGACGCCCAGATCCCGCCGGAGCGACGCGTCCCCCCGAAGGACATCGATCAATCTCACGCCGCCACGTTTGAAGAGATCAACCTCGGTCACTGCCTGTCCGATCAACGCACTGTCCTCGGGAAGCGCGATCTCCGTGAAGAACTTCATCTTCGTCCTGTCTCCGAGAAGCGTTCCCATGCTCGCGCGATCCGGCAAAAGGCGCGGCCCCAGGAAGCGCAGGTAGATTCCGCCCCAAACGACCAGGATGACTGCCACAGGTGTCACTTCAAATATGGTGAACGGCTCCATCCCGCCAGCCCGCGCAACGCCGTCGACAAGAAGGTTCGTCGACGTGCCGATCAGCGTGCAGGTGCCGCCGAAGATCGCCATGTAGGAAAGCGGGATGAGCAGCTTGGAGGACGAAATCTTCAGCCTCCGCGCCAGTTGGACGAAGACCGGAATCATCACTAGAACGACGGGGGTGTTGTTGACGAAGGCCGACGCGACCACGACAAGAGCCATGAGCGCGCCGATCGCCATGGCCGGATTGTCATCCGCCTTGGATTCGGCGAGACGGGTGAACCACTCCAGCGCACCCGTCCTCACAAGGGCGCCCATCACGATGAACATTGCCGCGATCGTCCAGGGCGCGGGATTGGCGAGAACATGAACCGCCTCCTCGTAGGGAAGCAGGCCGAGCACCAAGAGCGCACCGGCACCTGCGATGGCTGTCACCTCCGGCGGATAGACTTCACGAATGAACAGCGCGAACATCACGGCCACGACCGCAAGCGTCACGATCGCCGGCGCGTCCGGGTGCAAATTCGCAAGTGCATGCATCACTGCAAACCTTGGAAATTACATGCTTGAGTGACCATCAGGCCACCCTCGCACCGATTTCACGGGTCGTCGAAGCGGCCAGCGCCAACGCTTCTCGCCGGGCGGATGCGCCAATCCCGGACGCCTCGTCTCCCATGGCTTTCGCCAGGATGTTCCTCGCCGCATTGATGTCGGCGTTCGCTGCATGCCCGCAGGCGATGCAGGTGCGGTCCTCCCGGGTTCTGCGGGAGCGCTTGCCGGCCGCTCCGCACTCATGGCATGTCCTTGACGTGCACTGCGCCGGAACCTTGACGACGTTCGCGGCCTTGCAGGCGATCATCATTTTCACCGCCGTCCATCCCGTGTCGAGGATGACGCGGTTGAGCTCCGCCTTCTGCGGGACGTTGCTGCCCGCTCATCGACCGTGCCCTTCGCGCTCTTCGTCATGGCCTGGACAGCAGGTGCCCGACCGCCACCGGTCCCGCCTTTCCGGCAAGGCCGCGGCTGGCATGATGATGCCGGTCGTGGCGGCGTCCCGGTCCAGGCCGGTCGCGTGTCCGTTGCCGGCGGGTTCCCCGACCTCGGCCGCGTGGCAGGCGATGGCCTGCCACCTTCCGCTGCGGCGCCAGAGCACTGCCGGGACGGGCCTGCCTTCCGGGCAGGGGTTGCCGCCCTTCCGGCGGATTGCCATTTCCCCGAAGGCCGGAACGCAAAGGTTCCCGTCCCCGGCCTTGACGCCGGACACGATGCTGATGCTGCCGGGGAAGTGGCGCCCCTTGATGCGTGGGAAGCCGGGTGCGCCGCCTTTCTTCACGCGGCCGAAGAATCCCTGGAACGCCTCGTCCAGCCGCTTGAGCGTCCCGCGCCGGATCCTTGTCGAGACGTCCATCATCTCCGGAATGCCCTTTCGGCACTCGGTCAGCCCCTTGCACTGGTCGAAGAAGGTCCGGCCCCGGGTCCTGCGGTGGAAGTCCATCCGCTCTTCGAGCGCGGCGTTGAAGGGCTGTCGCTGGCTTTCGAGCGTCGTCTCAAGCCAGTGCCAGTTCGCCTTCGTCTGCGGAAGCAGGCGAAAGACAATGTTCCTGTGCGTCTTTGCGACTCTCATGCGGTCGTCCCTGTCCGGGCGTTTGGGAGAGGGTGCTTGAACACCCTTTCCACGAAGCATAGTCGACATGCCTGAGAACGCAACAGGAACGTTGTCACTTATGCAAATGATCCCTCAAACTTTTTCCGCTTTCCGGCTTTCTCGCAAGCAGCTTGGCACCCTGGTCGGGCTGGACGAGGAATATTCCGAGCAGCATCAGGAAAATGGCGGCCCAGATCCAACCCGAATAGCTCTCCCCCAGAATCAACATCGCCCAAAAGACGCCGAACCCGGTGACGAGGTAGCTGACCTGAACCGCAAACAGGGCTCCTGCCCTCCCGACCATCCAGACATAGAGGCAATAGGCCATCACGTGGACAAGCGAGGCGGCAAGAAGCGCCATGTCCGGCAGGGTCCATGGCGGCCAAGGGTCGATGAACTGTCCGGACACCTGCGCAAGCGGAAAGGTGATTGCCGAACCAAAGACAAAGGCGCCAAAGAGCGCGTCGACGGGATCGAGTCCCGCCGTGCCCCATTTTGCTATCAGGTTGCTTTCCAGCCCGTAGAAGAAGGGCGCGATCAGTGCGAGCGGCACGAAGGCAACCATTGCACGCTCGGGAAGGCTCGCTTCCGGACCCACGATCAGGAGAACGCCTGCAAGACCCATGCACAGGCCAAGCAGTCGGGCCAGAACGAAACGCTCGATCCTGAACGCAAGGGCAATCGGGAAGGCGAACATCGGCACGAGCGACAACAGGATGGACACGAGGCCGGAAGGCAGGTGCCGAATCGCCTCGTAGCTCGCGGAGTTCGGGATGACCGTGCCGACCAGCGCGATCTGGAAATAGACAAGGAGCGCCGGGGCGTCCCGGCGGATCGGCCGCCGGCGGACGGCTTGCACGATGCCCAGCGTGACCGCCCCGATCGTCAATTGCCAGAAAACCAGCCCGAACTGGCGATAGCCGTCGCTCACGGCGATCTTGGCCAAGGGTTGCGTCAGCCCCCATCCGGCCCCGGCGAGCAGCAACGCCAGAAACGGCAGGATCAGGTTGCGGGGCATCCGCCTCAGGGCGGTGGCGCGAGCACGCCGCCGTCCTGCACCGGGGTCACGTCCAGCGCCTTTCCGGTGCCGTCTTCGGTTGTGACGAGGGCGCCGCACAGCGTTGCCGATCCCTGCGCGGCCTGGAAACGGCCCTTTTTCATGCCGGTCACGAAGCGGCCAAGCGGCTCTTCCTTGTCCATGCCGATCACCGAGTTGTAGTCGCCGCACATTCCGGCATCCGTCATGTAGGCGGTGCCGCCAGGAAGTATCATCGCATCCCCAGTCGGCACATGCGTATGTGATCCGAGAACGGCACTTGCGCGTCCGTCGCAGAAGTGACCCATGGCCATCTTCTCCGACGTGGCCTCGCAATGCATGTCCACAAGACTTGCATGAACGGCACCGCCAAGCGGAAACCTGTTCAGGATTTCCTCAATGGCCGGGAACGGATTGTCGTAGGGGCGGTTCATGAAGACCTGGCCGAGAACCTGGGCGACCAGCACCTTCCGGCCCCTTCCGGCGTCAAACACCCTTGCCCCTGCACCCGGTGCGGCTTTCGAAAAGTTCAGGGGCCGGAGGATACGTGGCTGGCGCTCGATTCCCGAGAGCATGTCGCGCTGGTCGAACGCGTGATCTCCCAAGGTCAGCACGTCGGCCCCTGCATCAAGCAGAGATGCCGCATGCTCAGGAGAGGCTCCCAGGCCGGCGGTTGCGTTTTCGCAATTGACCACCACGAAGTCCGCCTGCAGACGGGCCCGCAAGCCGCCAAGACGCTCGACGATTGCCGTGCGCCCGGACCGCCCCATTACGTCGCCAAGATACAGGATTTTCATGTCCTTGCCTCTAGTTTGATGATTCCGGCAAGGCAAGGCATCGATGTGTTCTTGACTGCAAGTTGCGCGCCGAACGGAAAGTTGCCCGAACCGGTTGCATCCATGCCGGCGGACACGCGTTCGCGCCCGCAATGGCCGGCGTGATCGTCGCTCGTCACCCAGACCGCCAAGATCGTGAATCGCGCCTTACGCGGGCAGCCTGGTCCCCGATTCCGTGACGATGAGATCAAGGGGCTGGTCGGTCGGCTCGCGCGCCACCTCGCGACACTCCTGAACGTCGTAAGCGAATCCGATGGCGGTCACCTTGTCACGCGAACGCAGTGCCTCCAGCGTCCGGTCGTAATGGCCGCCGCCGTAGCCGAGACGGCTTCCCCTGCCGTCGAAGGCGAGCAGCGGCACGACCAGGACAGACGGCACGAGTTCGACCTGATCCCGCGGAATGGCAGCGCCAAAGGCGCCCTCGGCCAATTCCGCACCAGGCATCCACCGGCGAAACTTCAAGGCCTGGTCCATGCCTTGCACCACGGGAAGGCAAAGCTCGTGCGATCCGGAAAGTGCGTTCATTGCCGGCCGAGGGTCGATTTCGGTGCGGATCGGCCAGTAGCCCGAAACCGTCGACCCCGTTGCATCTCGAATCGCGGAAACCAGTTGCTCACACGCGGCCACCGCAACTTCAGGGTCCGCCATTTCACGACGGCGCGACGCTGCCTTGCGCATCTTGGCCTTAAGGTCCGAAACGCTCACAGGAGCACCAGGGAAGCCAGGCCGAGGAACGTGAAAAACCCGACCACGTCGGTGACCGTCGTGACGAAGCTTCCGGACGCGAGTGCCGGGTCGACCCGCACCCTTTCGAGTGCAATGGGCACGAGAACGCCGGAGAATCCGGCCACGACCAGGTTCACGATCATGGCGACGCCGATGACGACACCGAGCAAAGGGGAGCCGAACCATGCGTAGCCGACCACGCCCATGATCACGGCGAAGAGCCCGCCGTTGAGAAGTCCCGCCAGGCCCTCCCGCCAGATGACCCTGAGCGCATTCGAGCTTGTCAGGTCACGCTTTGCAAGGGCGCGAACCGCCACCGTCATTGATTGCGTCGCGGCATTGCCACCCATGGACGCCACGATTGGCATGAGAACTGCAAGCGCCACGACGGCCAGCAGGACGGCCTCGAACTGCGCAATCACGATCGAGGCGATGATGGAGGTGACGAGATTCACCGCCAGCCACGGGAACCTGCGCCAGACGATCTTGACGGTTGACGTCGACAGACTCTCTTCGCCGACGCCCGCGAGCCGGAACACGTCCTCCTCATGCTCCTCGTCCAGCACTGCCATGGCGTCATCAATGGTGATCACGCCCGCAAGCCGGCCGTCCGAATCGACCACCGGCGCCGAGATCAGGTGGTACTGGTTGAAGGCGTAGGCGACGTCGCCCCGGTCTTCACCGGCACGAAACGTCCGGAAACTGTCCTCGGTGATCGTGGAAAGCGGCACGTTCCGGCGCGAGGACATGACCCTCCCCAAGGTCACGTAGGCCACAGGCCTGTGGCGCGGATCGACAAGCACGATGTGGTAGAACTGTTCAGGCAGGTCATCGCGGTCGCGCAAGTGGTCGATGGCGTCACCTACCAGCCAATGTTCGGGAGCGATGACCACTTCGCGCTGCATGAGGCGACCGGCGGAGTCCTCCGGACAGGACAGGGACCGCTCGACCGCAATTCGGTCACCGGTGTCCAGGGCATGGAGAATCGCCTCCTGCTGCGGCTCTCCAAGGTCTTCCAGGATGTCGACCACGTCATCCGATTCAAGTTCGCGGACCGCTTCCGCCAGCTGCTTGTCCGGAAGGAATTCGATGACCCCCTCACGGATGTCCTCGTCGACTTCCGAAAGCACCTCGCCGTCGATCAGGTGACCGGCCAGCAGCAGAAATTCGCGACGCCGACCATCGTCAAGCTGCTCCACGAGGTCCGCGATGTCCGCGGGATGAAGTGGATCAAGGAGCTCTGTGAGGCGATCCACATCCCCTGCCGCCAAGGCCAGCAGGACTTGGGACACGAGACTTCGGTCGAGCGCGTATTCGTCCTCGACGTGCTCCTCGCCCGCAGTTTGCGACGTCTGATCAATCATGGCACCGCCTCCTGTCGCACGCGCGCGCACACTAGCATCTGACGCGAACGGACAACAGCGACGTTGGCGAATTCGAATAGCGCTGCCGGCGGCACGCCCTGATGCGACAGCGCACACCTTGATGCGTCGGGGGAAACCGTTCACTTGAAAGTTCCGCTTTGCCGGATCAGCCTGATGACCTTTCACCGGGTGTTGATGCCACCGCACCTTCCGGTGCTCTCCACGCTTGCAGTCCAGCGTTCACCCGAGCGTTGACGACGCTTCGATGTCCGGCGCATCGGCGTTCTTCATCGGGACAGTCGGGCGATGCCTGGGCGAAACGCCCGGGTGGTTGCCAGGCGCAGTCCCGACGAAATCCTCAACGTCAACCAGACGCGATTTCCAGCGGTTGCCGTCCCTTGCGAAAGCCGCCTGGCTGAAGGATCCGAGGCAAATTGACCGCCCCGCGCCCGCCTTTGCCCGAGGTGCCCAACAACTGGTTCATGTCCGCGCCCCGACCCGCATTGTGTCCGGTTGCGGGCGAAGGACACTCTCGCTCGGATCGAGCGCCTCGACAGTCCGCTCGGTGCCCGGCGCACCGACCTCGGAAAGGTGATGTCATCGCGTCTCGAGGATGCAATTGAACTGTTCGGCGAGAGCCCCTTCCGGACCGCGGGAGGCATCGCCAGCACTCCGGGCATCGCCTGTGCAGACGCCCGGTGCGCCATCGACCGCCCGAAGGCGGGCATCGTCCTCCTGTCCGGACACAGGAAGCACAACCGCAGCCATTGCGCTCGAGCAGTTCTTGCCACATTGGAGGTGCCGATCAACGGCGCGGCAACATCTGACGAATGATCCTCTTGTGAGAACGAACAGCGAGACTGTCCAGCGACACGCAGTGCCTACCCTCGGCCAACCATGCGCAGTCTCGCCTCGCGCAGCCGGGCAAAGTCATCGCCGGCATGGTAGGATGAACGCGTCAGCGGCGTCGCGGACACCATGAGGAATCCCTTGCCGTAGGCCGCCCTTTCGTAGCTGGCAAACTCATCGGGCGTCACGAACCTGTCGACCCGGTGATGCTTGCGCGTTGGCTGCAGGTACTGACCGATTGTCAGGAAGTCCACGTCGGCCGCACGCATGTCATCCATGACCTGAAGCACGGACTGCCGGTCCTCGCCCAGCCCGACCATGAGTCCCGACTTGGTGAACATTGACGGGTCCAGTTCCTTCACGCGTTGCAGCAACCTAAGGGAATGAAAATACCGTGCGCCGGGCCGAACCTCTGGGTACAGGCCCGGAACCGTTTCGAGATTGTGGTTGAACACGTCAGGTCGCGAATCGACCACGACCTCGAGCGCGGAAGGGGCGCATTTCAGGAAGTCCGGGGTCAGGATCTCGATGGTCGTGTCCGGAGACCGCCGCCGGACCGCGCGAACGGTGCGCGCAAAGTGCTCCGCTCCGCCATCCGCGACATCGTCGCGGTCAACCGATGTCACCACCACGTGCGTGAGACCGAGCTTTTGCACGGCATCCGCAACACGGCCAGGCTCGAAGACATCGAGAGCTTCCGGTGGCTTTCCGGTTGCAACGTTGCAGAATGTGCAGGCCCTCGTGCAGACCTCGCCCATGATCATCATCGTGGCGTGGCCCTGGCTCCAGCACTCGCCCACGTTGGGGCAACCCGCCTCCTCGCAGACGGTTACGAGACCGTGCTCGCGCATGATGTTCCGGGTTTCGGCATAGCCCTGGCCCGCCGGCGCCTTGACACGAATCCATTCCGGCTTCTTCGGCTGGTCGCTGTCCGGACGATGCGCCTTTTCGGGGTGACGCTGGCCGGGGATCTTCAAGTCTCTGACACTCATGACGGCTCCATGTGCCTTCACGCCGGATTACCCGAAATGCGGCAGAATGTCCAATCTTCATGCAGGGTTGCATGGCAGCCATGCACGGCACGAATGCACACCGGGCGCTGTGGCCATCGGCCATGCCAGAAGCCGGATGCAAAGGGTGTCTCAATTTCTGCCGACGCTGCCCGCCAGTTCCTGGATCCGCTTGACCATTGAACGAAGACCGTTCGAACGCTGCGAAGTCAGGTGCTCCTCCAGCCCGAGACGGTTCAGTTCCGCACGTGCGTCAATGTTCAGGATCTCGCGTACGCTCAATCCCGAAAACAGCGCCTTCAGAACCGCAATCAGTCCACGCACAATGACGGCATCGCTCTCGCCATCGAAGGTGAAGATCGCCGAGGGGCCCGTGCCCTCGACGTTAGGCACCAGCCAGACCTGGCTCGCGCAACCCTCGACCTTCGTGGCCGGGACTTTCTGCGCCTCGCCCAGTGGAGGCATCGCCTTGCCCATTTCGATGACGTGACGATACCGATCCTGCCACTCGTCAAGGTAGTCGAAGGCATCCACGATTTCTTCGAACTCTTCCTGTGCCATGGTCTTCCAATTAAGGCCCCCGTTCCACTCTGAAGTGCAACACCAGCGGTAGTGGGTGCCTGTTTTTTCGGCACAGGATGTTGCAAGTTGGCCAGATGGCGGCGACAGTCCCGGTTGTGAAGCCAGGAGACCGCCATGCCAAAGGGCTACCACCATCTGACCCAGGAGGAACGGTGCCAGATTTGCGCGCTGAGGAAAAGCGGGCTTTCTGAACCAGCGATCGCGCGGCAGCTGGGCCGCGACCGGACGACGGTCTGGCGCGAGGTGCGCCGGAACGGCGGCGGCCGCGGCTATCGGCACAGGCAGGCGCAGGGGAAGGCTTCGGCACGGCGCAGCGCGGCCTCGTCGGTTGCCAGGAAGATGACGCCGGAGCGGCGGCGCCCAACCAGAACCTCTTTCGGACCCTACAGGAGGCGAACCTCAACATTCGAACGAGGACATTCGTCCCCGGGCAGCCGAGATCACGTCGCTTGCCGTCGAGGATGTGACGGGCGGTGCGATCGTTCTCGCGACGGCCATGCCCACGACCCAAGGCTGGTTCAAGCCTGGACTCGTCAATGACGCGCCAGGCGGCAGACCGGTCGAGGGCGTCCTGTCCTACAGTTTCCGTGCGGTGCCGCCACGCGAAACTCAGCGCCAATCGACGCAACGGTCACGGGTGCTCACCGCCGCTCTCTTCATCCCGGATGCCCGCCTCGCCAATGTCCGGCGCATACAGGTGAACGGAGTCCTGAATTCCAGGTCTGTTCAGCGCTGACAAGAGGATCGCTGCGCCCGGGCGCGATTCAGACCTTGAACACTTCGACAGACGTTCCATTGGCGCGAAGGGCGAGCTTGCCCGTGCAAAGGCCGAGCGCATCTTCTCCGAACGCCTTTCGTCTCCAGCCCGTAAGGGGCTGGCCTGCGTAGTTTCCGGCCGCGATTTCATCGAGCTCGGCAGATGTCGCGATCAACTTCTGCGCGACTCCGAGTTCCTCCGACTTGGCATTGAGCAGCACGCGCAACAGGCTTGCGAGAGCAGGGTTCGCTTGTGCCTGGCTGCGCGGGCGGCCCGAATTCGGCAGCTGGTCGTCCGGCGTCTCGATTCCCGCTTGCACGGCAGCGAGCAATCCGCTTGCAACTTGACCCTTCCGGGCATTTTGCGGCAAGCGTCGAGATCGGCGCAGCTGCTCCATTGTCCGAGGCTTTGTCGACGCAAGCTCCAGAATCGCGTCATCCTTGATCACCCGGCTGCGCGGAATGTTCTTGTCCCGGGCGTAGGTTTCACGGAATCGCGCAAGCTCTCGCACGACGGCAAGATGCCGGCCCGAATCGGAACGGGTCTTGACGCGCCGCCAAGCTTCATCAGGTTCGATTTCATAGGTTGCCGGGTCGACAAGCACGGCAAGCTCCTCTTCGACCCATGGGCGTCGCCCGGATGCATCCAGCTCCGCAGAAAGATGCTCATAGATGTCGCGCAAATGCGTCACGTCCGCCAGCGCGTAGCGCCTTTGCGCATTGCTAAGCGGACGCCGCGACCAGTCCGTGAAGCGGGAAGACTTGTCGAGTTCGGCCCCTGCGATCTTTCGGACGAGCGTTTCGTACCCGACCTGCTCGCCGAATCCCGCCACCATGGCCGCGACTTGCGTGTCGAAGAGCGGCATTGGGATGACGCCGCCTTCGACGAAGAATATCTCTATGTCCTGCCGGGCTGCATGAAAGACCTTTGTCACACTCTTGTTTCCAAGAAGCCTGTACAGCGGATCGAGGGACAGGCCGCCTTCCAGCGGATCAACGAGGACTGCATTGTCTTCGGCCATTCCCGGCAAGGCCAGCTGCACAAGACACAGTTTCGAGTAGTAGGTCCGCTCCCTCATGAATTCGGTGTCAACTGTCAGGTATGGAGCCGAAGACGCCTTGCTGCAGAACGCTTCGAGTTCCTGCGTTGTCGTGATCGTGATCATCTCAATGAACCGTCCCTGTGCCAGATCCGGGATCAACACCGACTCCCGGCGCTACTCCCTCAAGCATGTAGACCGGTGATCTGTCACCCTTCGCAAATCGACGCAATACCTCCGGATAGAGTTGGTGCTCCAAGGCCAGCACACGCGCCGCAAGCGCATCGGCCGCATCGCCGGAGTCGATCGGTACACGCGCCTGCCCCAGAACCGGGCCCGCGTCGAGCTCGTCGGTGACCACATGAACCGTGCATCCCGTCTCGTTGTCGCCGGCCGCGACGGCGCGGGCATGCGTGTCAAGGCCCGGGTACTTGGGGAGAAGCGACGGGTGGATGTTGAGGATGCGACCGGACCAGCGCATTATGAATTCAGGGGTAAGGACGCGCATGAATCCGGCAAGGCAGATGATGTCCGCCCGGACAGCTTCAAGGCGCTCGGTCAAGGCGAGATCAAAGGCGGCCCTGTCGCCTCGAAAAGGACGGTGATTCACGACCGCGGTCTCGACATCCATCTCCCTGGCCCGTCTCAACCCGCTGGCTTCCGGCTCGTTCGACAGCACGAGCACCGGGCGCGCCGGGTGATTCCCGACCATGTCCCGCACGAGCGCCACCATGTTCGAGCCTCTGCCAGAGATGAGGATGGCGACCCGCCTCAAAGCAACCTGCCCTGAAAGGCGACATCGTTGCCCGCGACCACCTGACCAATCCGGTACACCCGGTGCCCGGCTTCGGCAAACGCCGCCGTTGCGGATTCGACTGACGCCTCCGGCGTGACCGCCACCATTCCGATGCCGGAATTGAAGGTTCGCAGCAATTCCGATTCGGCGAGGCCACCCTTCTCGGCGAGCCATGCAAAGACCGGAGGCAATTCCCACGCGTCGAGTTCGATTTCGGCGCCGAGGTCTTCGGGAAGCACACGCGGCACGTTCTCGGTCAAGCCGCCGCCAGTGATGTGCGCCAGGCCACGCAATGCTCCTGCCCGGATGGCATCAACGGCGCCTCGGACATAGAGCCGGGTCGGCGCCAGCAACGCCTCACCCAGCGACCTGTCCGCCCAGGGGCACGCATCATCCCAGGAACAGTCGTGCTCCTTCACGATCCGGCGGACAAGTGAAAACCCGTTCGAATGCACGCCATCGCTGGCAAGTCCGAGCAGCACGTCTCCTTCGGAAATTCCGGCAGGCAGCCCCCGCCCTCTCTCCATTGCGCCGACGGCAAAGCCCGCAAGATCGAAGTCCTCGCCCGCATACATTCCAGGCATTTCGGCGGTTTCGCCGCCGATCAGGGCACATCCTGATCTTGCGCAACCTTCGGCAATGCCCTCGATCACCAGAGCCGCACGGTCGACATCGAGACGTCCTGTCGCAAGGTAGTCGAGAAAAAACAGCGGCTCAGCGCCCTGACAAACCAAGTCGTTCACGCACATTGCCACGAGATCAATGCCAACGCCGCCGACATGGCCGGTTTCGATGGCGACCTTCAGCTTGGTGCCGACTCCATCGGTCGCGGCAACGATTATCGGATCCTCGTATCCTGCCGCCTTGAGATCGAACATGCCACCGAATCCGCCCAAGCCATCAACACTGCCGGAGCGAGTGGTTCGGGCGGAGGCAGGCTTGATGCGTTCGACCAGAACTTTGCCCGCTCCGATATCCACGCCCGCGTCGGCATAAGTGAGCCCGCCTGTGGCCATGCGTGTCCTTCTCCAGTTCGGGCTGCGGATACCGGAACGCTGCCGCAGTGTCCACGGGCGGCACGCTGCTTGACCGTTGCGCAAGGTCTGTTATGCCCTCACCCGAGGCCGGGCCCGTAGCTCAATTGGTTAGAGCAGAGCGCTCATAACGCTTTGGTTGGGGGTTCGAGTCCCTCCGGGCCTACCACTCATACGAGTGCCGGACCATGGCAACGCGATGTTGGACACTCGCCAATTCGAGATGTCGCCCACGAAGCGCAAGCGCCTCGCCATTTTGACAGGCCTGGATTGCCGAACGGCGCCATCGTCCGGCAACCCGACCATCTGCAGGCAGGCTTCAGGAAGTTCCGTCAGCGACCCCTCCCTGAAGCATCAGTGTTTGACTTCAACCCCTCGAAAGGGATTTTTCATCCTGTTTCCCCATGGCCGCTTGCGTTTCATCCGCAGGCCGCCTGCGAACCCGTGCTGCAAGGCGTGGAACATCGACGGCCCATTCGCTGTCAACTCCGACGAGCAGGTTGGCGAGGACGGCCCGCTTGCGCATGACGGCGACCAGGACGGCCTTGTTGGCATTCTTTCAAACGGAAGCAATCCAAGGATTCCACGAGCCGGCAGCAGCTGCGGAAAAGTGCGAGCCCCTTGATTCCCGGCCATGCAAGGGCGGGGCCTCCAGCGCGGTGGACAGATGATCTCGTCGAGATGGCGGGCGCGTCGATGGAATTCCCTGAATGCGCCAGCAAAGGACACGTCTTCTGGACCGGACGGGTCAACTCGTTCAATGTCAGGCGGCTGTTCAAGGCTGCGGCTCGGCCCTTGGGAGGCGCCCCGCAACGCAAGCTGAACCACATCATCCTTCACGCCAGCGCCCAGATCACGAAGCGTGCCAACTGCTTGGCATCCGCCCGCCCCCGGCCGCCACGCAGCCTGCAACTGACTGGAAGTCGCGCTTGCCCCAGGAACGCGCCGGTGTATCGAACACCACAACACTTCGACAGGTTCATCGCAGGAGGCGCATTGAACGATTGCGGCTCCAGCACTTGACGGATTGATCCACGATAGGAAAAGACAGGCCCGTGTCATGGGATGGATTCCGATCTCCTCCCGAATTTCTGAAGATTGGATCCAGACTTTTCTCTATCGAAATAAAGGCAAAGGCTTATCCCCCTGGCCAAGGCGGCACAAGATGTTGTGTCGGCGCCAGCGCGGCCGGTTTCCCGGATCCGTTGCGCAGAACGCGCCGGCACGGCCGCAAGGCGGTCCCGGCGGCGGGAATTCCGGGATGCGGGGGCGTGGGCGGACTGCGGGCGCGGGGTTCCGGCGCCGGGGCCGCGTCAGGCGCGGCCTTCGACGATGTCCTGATACGTTGCGGGCGGCAGCCCGAGGCCGATGCCGAGGAGGCTGTCGAGCGAGGTCCGCCGGTGGCGGCGCCGGTTCCAGCGGAAGACGAACTCGTCCAGGCAGCGCTGGACGTGCTTGCGTCTCAGCCCGTGATGGACCCCCAGGGCCCGGCGCTTCAGGTTCGAGAAGACCCGGTGGACCCAGGTCAGGATCTCGTGCGCCTTGCGGTCGCCGACCACCCTTTCCTCCCACGGGTTGTCGGGCAGGCCGCTGTACCCGAGCCAGCCGTCGGTGACGACCCGCGCGCCGGGCGCGACCGCGTCCGACACGAACCCGTGCAGAGCCTCGGAGGCGTGGTTTTCCACGGCCTTCAGCCGGATGCGGCGCGGCTTCCCGCATTCCGAGAGCTCGACCGCCCCGGCCAGGAGGATCCTGCCGTCGGCGCTGCGGCCCCGGCCTGACACGCCCTTCGCCCCTGCCGCGCCGCTGCCGTCGCGGCAGGGCATGGACGCCTCGTCGACCTCCGCGATCCCCTGCAGCAGGCTCCGGTCCGGGTCGACCATGGCACGGCGCAGCTTGTGCAGCAGCAGCCAGGCCGTCTTGCAGCTGCCGATCCCCAGCTGCGCCTGGAGCTGGAGCGCGGAAATCCCGTTGGAATGCGTGGCCACGAGATGCGCGGCGAGAAACCATGTCTTCAGAGGCAGGTGGCTGCGGTGCATCACCGTGCCCGCCGTCACGGAGGTCTGGCGCCCGCAGTCCGCGCACTCGCGGACGAAGCGCTCGCCCTTAAGCTCCCAGCCCTTCGTGCTGCCGCAGGCCGGGCACGCGAAGCCGTCGCCCCAGCGCAGCTCCGCCAAGTGGCGGGCGCAGGCCCCGTCGTCCGGGAAGAGCTCCTCGAACTGTTGGCGGGACATCGGGCGGTCGTCTTTCAGTCGGCTGGGCATGACTGGAACATAACGCGAACACGGCGTGACGTCAACCCCCTCGGACACAAAATGTGGGACCACCTGTGCCAAGGGGATAAGCCTTTAAAGGCAATTGACGGCAGGACCTTCTTGATCACTGCACAAGATTGAAATGCACACGTTGGAGCAGCGCCCGGAAGGCAACTGATCCGATGTCAAAGGGATTCAAGACATGCCAGGATGGACGCCAATGCCTCGAAACCTGCGTTAATCGGGCACATTAAAGCGTCGTCGTTTCCGGATGAAATAGTGATCTCGCCTGATCAATGATCTCATTTCAATGTCATGATTGACATCGATTTCAATGCTTCATTTTACCAGAGATAAGAGCGCCAACGCCTGACGCCATGAATTCCTCAATCCACAAATTCAGAGTTGCGTTTCTGGAAACCAATATGTAGCACAGTGAATTATTCTCGGTGTGCCATTTGCGCCGCCGCAACCAAGGAGAATCGCATGGCAGAGAAAATCAACCTCGGAAAGCTTTCCGAAAAGGAGCTGAAGGCGCTCAAGCGCGGCGTCGAAAACGAACTCAAGACAACCCGGACGCGAGCGATTGCAGCCGCGACGCAAGAACTTAAGGACGCGGTCCAGAAAATTGCAAAGAACCACGGCCTGACCGTTAACGAAGTCCTGGGCAAGAAGAGAAAATTCCGCAAGGCCCCAGTACCGCCGAAGTATCGGAACCCGAACGATCCCGGCCAGACCTGGTCCGGCCGAGGGCGCCAGCCAGCATGGTTCAGGGAGGCCAGGGACAAAGGCAAGTCAGCCAAGAGCCTCGAAATCTGATTTCGGGAATCGGGCGGCAAAACTTGCCGCCCCCTTCACCTCGGTATGGAAATCTCGGCTTTCAAGCCGCCCAATTCCCGGCTTTCGCCAAGTGCCAAAGTTCCGCCATGTTGTCGCGCCACGTCAGCAGCAATCGACAGGCCAAGCCCCACACCCAGTCCGACATCCTGATTCCTGGCCGAATCAAGCCGGATGAATGGCTTGAGCACGAATTCACGAAGTTCTTCCGGAATGCCAGGCCCGCTGTCCTCCACAACAAATCTGATTCGATCAATTGAAACACGCGCCGACACCGTGGCGCGGCCGCCATAACGCACCGCATTGACAATCAGGTTTTCGAGGGCCCGTTGCAGCGCCGCCGGGCGCAGCATTGCGCACCCCTCGCCTTCAAGAACGCCAAGGACCACCGGCTCGCTTCGCGCGATTCGATTCGTCAGTTTGCGCGCAAACTCCAGTGGATAGATTTGCTCTGGCTCCTCCAATGCGTCACCCCTCGCGAATGACAGAAAGGCCTCAAGCATGCCTTCCATGTCCTGAACGTCACGGCGCATCGCTTCTGTTTCGGAACTGTCATCCATAAGCGAAAGTCCGAGCTTCATTCTAGTCAGTGGCGTCCTGAGATCGTGGCTGACCCCGGACAGCATCAGTGTTCGCTGCTCGATCTGACGCTCAATTCTGCTGCGCATGTCGAGAAATGCCTTGCCTGCCAATCGCAGCTCGGCCGCGCCTCTCGGTTCGTACGGCACGACACGTCCCTTTCCGAAGGCCTCCGCCGCAAATGCAAGACGTCGAATCGGGCGAATCTGGTTGCGCATGTACAGAAGCGCGATTGCAGACATCAAGAGCGCGGTAAACCCGATCAGGACGAGAAACTGATGCGGATTGCGTGCATTCAGCCGCCGTCGGGAAACGATCAGTTCCACAGGCCCCAGCTCGGTGCTGACGGACAGTCGAGCAAAACCGTGAAGGCCCGCCAAATCAACGCCGAGCAATTGCTCAATTTCCCGCTCAAGCGTTGCAATGACGGTCTTGCCCGACAGGTCGAACCAGCCACGCTGTGTCAGGTGTGGCGTGGATTCCGAAGCGATTCGGATGCCAAGGGGTTCCGCGACCTCCAGGGCAGCATCGAATGCGCTGACTGCATCCGGCGCATCCACGTCGATTCGGCCAAGAACGAGTTCGACCTCGTGCGCCACGGCCACCGTCATCTGTTCGGTCACGCCCTCGTACAGTCGCTGAATGAACACGACCGTGACGACGACCATGATGACCGTCACGGGCACAAGCAGGATCAGAATTGAGCGCCCGTAAAAGGACCTTGGCATCCAGTGTTTCAGAAGCCGTGCAATCATGGCATGACCCTAAGGGCGATGGAGCGGGAGAAAAAGGGGGCGATGAACAAACCTCAAGCAGGGCTTGTTCGAACCGTGACTGACGGAATTCGGTGCATACTTGCCCCAAATCCGGGCCTGATGACACACTGGGGAACGAACAGCTACATTGTCGGCGAAGGGCAGGTTGCAGTCATCGATCCCGGGCCTGCGGACGAAGCCCATCTTGAAGCAATTCTGCAGGCAACGGCAGGCGAGCGCGTCACCCACATACTGATTACGCATGCGCATGCCGACCACAGTCCGCTCGCAAGGATGCTGGCCGAGCGAACCGGAGCATCGGTACTGGGATTCGGGCCTCCCGAAGCGGGGCGCAATGCAACCATGCAGGGCCTTGCGGATGCGGGCCTTGCTGGCGGCGGCGAAGGTGTCGACGGCCTGTTCCGTCCAGACATCCGGACATCCGGCGGCGAAGTCCTCACTGGCGAGGGCTGGCAGCTTGAAGTGATTCATTCACCCGGCCACTTTGCCGGCCATCTGGCCTTCCGGATGGATGATGTGGTCTTTTCGGGCGATCATGTCATGGAATGGTCTTCTTCGCTTGTTTCGCCGCCCGACGGAAACGTCCGCGATTTCATCGAAACCTCCGAACGCCTTTCCCGCCTGGGCGCCCGTCGATTCCTTGCCGGACACGGACCCGACATTCAGGAACCGGAGGAACGCCTTTCCTGGCTGATCAGCCATCGCCTTGCCCGCGCCGACGCGATTCTTGCTGCGCTGAGCGCGTCACCGCAAAGAGTCGAGGACATCACGCGCAAGGTGTACACCGACATTCCATCTGAAATGCTGCCTGCAGCATCGCGAAACGTCTTTGCGCATCTCATCGACTTCGTGGAACGTGGGCGGGCAACGGCGCACCCTGAACTTGGACTGTCCGCCGGGTTCTCCGGCGTCTGAGCCCCGTCACCTGGAACTCAATTCCGAAACGCCCATTGCACCTGCGGCATGTCACCTGCACGGACGCCATCTCCGGCAGGTCGCGGCGGCATTCGGTCAGCCCCTTGCACTGGTCGAAGCAGGTCAGGCTCCTGCCGGTCTTCCGGCAGCGGTCGATGCGCTCTTCGAGCGCGGCGTTGCAGGGCTGTCGCCGGCTTTCAAGAACCGTCTCAAGCCACCGCCAGTTGCTTCGCGTCTGCGGAAGCAGGCGGTAGACAACCTGACGGTGCGTCCTTGCAAGGGCCATGCGGTCGCTCCTGCGCTGAACATCTGCATGAGGGTGCGTGAACTTCCTTCTCTTCGCATGCCGCCAGACAGCTAGGAAGAACATAACAAGAACGTAGTCACTTATGCATACAGGTCCCTTCATCTGCTTCGAGGTCGCGAGGGAGGCATGGCGACAACCCCGCATCCTGCGACCAGCGCACCGGGAACGTGTCCTGAGAGAAGAGCGATCAATTCCCGTGGTCGGGCCGACGCCGCCCTGATTCACTTCAAACGCGTTGGCCACGGGCGGATTCGCTGCCGGGCTCGCCAGCGGCCTGCAGCTGACAAGATCTTTTCCGGCGATCCCGTTCACGCCAGTTCACCCGGTATCTCGGATTCGCGCCGCACTACGTACTCGCGCAAGGCGTCGCGAGCCCCTTCATCGAGCGGCGGCCTTTCATCCTCATAGCGTTCCAGCATGTTGCGACACCAGAGGCATCCGCGTTCGCTAACAGTTCTCGATCCGCCCGCGACCCAAGTCTCAAACCGTTCGTTGTCCTGCACCTCGTCCAGAAACGGCATGTGCGAGCGGGTGAAGTCCTCGTCAAAGAAGTGTCCGCCCGGCCCGACCCGGGCCAGATCGGCAAGCGCAATTTCCATGTCCTCGAACGACACTCCCTCGAGCAGGGTCTGGAAACTCAGGATTTGCTGCGAGTCCGCGGCCAGTTTTCCCATGGAGATGCAAAGCGAACCCTCGATGGTGCCGCCGCAATGTGTCAGCAGATTGCAGCCGCCCAGGATGGCCGGATAGACCTTGAGGATGGAGTCGTAACCCGCATAGAGGTCATCTTCCTTCGCGCCCGACTTGGCGCCGTTCGTCCGCCAAGGCACACCATAGTACCGTGCCATCTGACCAAAGATGTACATGATGAGTGACACTTCCGGGGACCCGAAGGTCGGTGAGCCGCTTTTCATGTAGACACCCATTGGCGCCACTCCCATCACCGCTCGACAGCCGGGCCTTATGATTTGGGTGAACGCGATGCCCGCAAGAACCTCGGCAATGATCTGCGCCGTGGCAGCAAGCGAATGCACTGGCGTGGAAGCCCCGTAGAGCACAAAAGGCGACATGAGAAGCGCCTGGTTCCCGGCTGCATACACGCGGACGGCGTCAAGCTGGGTCTGGTCCCAGACCAATGGTGAATTGCAGTTGAAGATTGCCGTCATGACGACATCCCGGTCCAACCTTTTCGAACCAAACACCAGCCGCGCCATCTCCATGCTGTCCCGTGCCTGGAATTCGGATTGCGGCGAGCCCATAATTGGCTTGTCTGTTGTCAGGAAGCTGCTTTCGACCATGTGCAAGTGCCTGTGCGGCACCGCGACATCCATCGGTTCCAGAGTATAGCCGCCATTGTACTGGATTGCCGGATTGACCTGGTGCAGCTTCATCAGCATCCGCATGTCCTCGGCAGTTGCCTGCCGGCGCACTCCGTCCAGGTCAATCAGGTTTGGTGTGCCGTAGGCGGGACCGAAGATCATGTGTCGCCCCCCGACACGAACGGTGCGTTCCGGGTTGCGGGCGTGGTAGTCGAACTCGTCCGGGATCGTGGCAATCAGGCTTCGTATCAGGTCACGCGGAATTCTGACTCGATGACCGTCGACCTCCGCTCCGGCCCCTCGCCATATTTCCACCGACGGGTCGTCCCTGAATTCAATCCCGACAGTTTCGAGAATGCCCATTGCGTGGTCGTCGATCGCTTCCAGCCCGTCGACCGCCAGAATCTCGTAGGTTGGGAGATTCCGGATGGTGGTCGATGGATAGACCACCGGCGCCCTGAGCCGCGCCTGTCTGCGTGCGGCCGCCCCGCCCCCGCGTTTGCGCCTTACGATGCTGGATTCGACAGTGCTCTTCATCGCGCTTCCCTGACGGAGAGTATCCGTCTATCAGTCGCGCCAGCAATCGCACAAATAATTGCCCGCCTGCGAAACGCCAGATTACGCAGAGAATCGAAAGGTTCCGCTCTCATCCCTTGGGGCCGCTGCCGAGCTGAGCTCGCTTCGCAACCAGTTGCGGAAATCAGTGACGGTAAGCGAGGACGATGACCCTTCGGGTTGGCAAAGATAATATCCGTTTTGCTGGAGCGGCGCAGTGCTTACGGCGACCATGAGGACGCCGCTGTCAAGGAATTGCGTCATCAAAGGGGGACCCAACAGTCCGACTCCCTGGCCGTCCAGAACCGCCTGCACAAGATTGATGTAGGAATCATAGGAACTCATCCGTGTCTGGTTTCCCAGGACCGATCCCTTGTCCCGGAAATAGTTGATCCAGATCGAAGAAGGGTCATGAGCGGATTCAAACTCCAGGAGCGGAACGCCTGTCAGATCATCGATGGTCTCGAACGGACCGAATTTCTTGAAGAATGAATGGCTGCAGAGCGGAAGGATCTGCTGACGCTGCAAGAGAATGCTGGACGTGCCCGGCCATGTGCCAGGTCCGTAACGGATTGCGATGTCCACATCCGACTGGACCAGATTGACAAGATCGTGCGACACAAGGAGCCGAAAATCCGCTTTCGGGTTGATCCGCCGATATCGTCCGATATTCGGCATGAGCCAGTATGTGGATACTCCGGCGGTCGTCGCAATGGTGATCAGGCTGTCTTCCTTGGTTCGCTCAATGGCCTCGATCTGATCGACGATCGACTGGAAGCCCTGATTGACCGCGCGAAAGAGACGTCCGCCTGTGCGGGTCAGCTTGATGCTGCTGCGCCCGCGCACAAAGAGTTCAAAGCCCAGGAACACCTCAAGCTGCTTCACCTGCCGTGACACCGCCACCCGCGTGACGTTGAGTTCCTTTGCCGCTTCGGTGAAACTGCGGTTGCGCGCGGATGCCTCGAACGCCAAGAGTGACTTCGGCGGTGGGAGCCTTCGGAAACCATGTGTCAAGGGAATGCCCCTCTCCGTGGCACGGCAAGATCGTCATGCAGCGCGCCCTGCGTAACCCTGAGTTACTCAATGGATAACAATTTTGCAATGTGATCGTGCTTCGAACCTGTGCAACACTCCGGTCACGGGATCTGGCGGAAAGACGTGGGCAACGACATGAACGGCAGTGCGGCCATCGAGTGCCGCAATCTGTGGAAGATCTTCGGGAGTCGCGTGGAGGAAACGCTTTCCGCTGCGGAAGCGGGCGAGGTGGACAAGGCCACGGCCCTGAAACGCTTCGGGTGCGTGATCGGTGTTGCCGATGTCAGCTTCAATGTCGAGAGAGGTGAAGTCTTCTGCATCATGGGGCTTTCGGGGTCAGGCAAGTCCACGATGCTGAGGCATGTCAACCGGCTGATCGAACCGACAGCGGGATCGGTGCTAGTGGACGGCCAGGACGTAATGGGCCTTGACGACAGGACACTGAGGGCGCTCAGGGCCAAGAAAATCGGGATGGTGTTCCAGCACATGGCGCTCTGGCCGCACAAGACGATCACAGGCAACGTCGCCTTCGGGCTGGAGGTTCAGGGAGCGGACAGGGGAGCCTGCCGCAAGGCAGCCGAGGACGCGCTTGAAACCGTCGGGCTTTGCGGCTGGGGCGACCGCTATCCGGACGAACTCTCAGGCGGCATGCAGCAGCGCGTGGGACTGGCGCGGGCACTTGCCGCCAATCCAGACATTCTGCTTATGGACGAGCCGTTCAGCGCCCTTGACCCGCTGATACGCCGCGAACTGCAAGACGAGTTTCTTGAACTCTCCGAAAGGGCCCAAAAGACAACGCTCTTCATCACCCATGATCTGGACGAGGCCATGCGGGTCGGCCACCGCATCGCGGTGATGAAGGACGGACGGGTCGAGCAGATCGGAACGCCTGAAGCCATAGTGCTTCGTCCTGCAACCGACTATGTCGCCCGTTTCGTGAGCTCGATCTCCACTCTCAAGTATCTCTCGGCCGGTGAAATCGCGGTATCGGGCGAAGTGTCGAAGGAAGCCCCGGCCCTCCGCCCGAGTTCCGCCTTGCCCGAGGTCATAGAGGCGCTGGCGAACGGCGCGGACCATCTGGCCATCAGGGACGGGGATCGCCTGATTGGACGCATCGGACAATCCGACGTCCTCGCCGCCGTCGGGCGCGACCTGAAGCGGAGATAGGACATTGGACCCGTTCCTGAACCCTTTCGACCATTTCACCGTTCCCTTCGGGACCTGGGCCGAGCACTTCCTGGACTGGATCGTCGGGCACAGCCGCGCAACCCTGCTGGTGGCCAAGGCCCCGGTACAGTCGTTTCTCGAAGCCGTTCAGAACGGCATGGAGGCGATCCCCCCAGCGCTTTGCATCTTCGGAGCGTCGGCCATCGGCTACTCTCTCTCGGGGCGGCGGCTGGCCGCGACGGGGTTTGTCTGCCTGACGCTGATCGGTCTCCTGGGGGCTTGGCAGGCAGCAATGACGACGCTCTCGATCGTGATCTCGGCGGTGACGATCTGCATCGCCATCGGAATGCCGGCCGGCATCCTTGCCGCGCGCTTCGACGGGTTCTTTCGCGTCTTGCGCCCGATCCTGGACCTGTTGCAAACAATCCCGAGCTTCGTCTACCTCGTTCCCGTGGTCATGCTCTTTGGCATTGGCGACACACCCGGCGTGATCGTGACCTGCATTTTCGCCATTACCCCGCTGATACGCTTGACCAACCTGGGAATCCGCGAGGTGCGTGGCGACCTGGTGGAGGCAGCGCGGGCTTTCGGTGCGGGCGAGTTCCGGGTGCTGTTCGGCACCCAGCTTCCACTGGCCCGTCCCACCATTCTGGCAGGGTTGAACCAGACGGTCCTGTTGTCACTTTCGATGGCGGTGGTCGCCTCGATGATCTCGGTGGCCGGTCTTGGCAGGATCGTTCTCGAGGGGATCGGAAGGCTTGATTTCGGAAGCGCAACCGTTGGAGGGCTGGGTATCGTGCTGGTGGCGATTACCGTCGACCGCTACGTGCAGGCGCTTGGAGCGGCCAAGCCGCGTCACAAGGCTGGAGCCTGAACATTGGATTGGGCATTGCTTCTCGATCCTTTCGTGACGGTCAGCCTGCCAATTGCAGAATGGGCCAACGACGGGATGCGCTGGCTGACATCGAATTACCGTGGCGTGTTTCAGGCGATCAAGGCGCCTGTCAAATGGGCTCTAGATCTGGTCGAGGACGGACTTCGCGATGCGCCCCAGACAGTTCTTCTGGTCATCTGCACCCTGTCCGCGTGGCAGGTCGTGAATCGCGCAACTGCAATCCTGACCTTCTGCGGGCTGATCGTCATCGGGCTCATTGGTGTTTGGGATGCAGCCATGACCAGTCTGGCGGTGCTGATAACAGCCGTCGCGATTTCAACGGCTGTGGGCATTCCGGTCGGCATCCTGTGTTCCCGCGTGAATGCCATCTGGATGGTGGTCCGTCCGGTGCTGGATTTCATGCAGACAATCCCGTCTTTCACCTACCTTGTCCCGGTGATCCTGCTATTCGGCATTGGCAACGTGCCCGGTGTCATCGTCACAGCCTTCTTTGCAACACCGCCCTTGGTGCGACTTACGAACCTCGGCCTGCGCGAGGTCCGGGCCGACCTGGTCGAGGCGGCGGATGCATTTGGTGCGCCATCCTGGAAACGCCTCTGTTCCATTGAACTGCCACTGGCTCGCCCAACGATCATGGCCGGGATCAATCAGACTGTCATGCTGTCGCTGGCAATGAGCGTCATTGCATCGATGATCTCGGTCGCCGGTCTTGGTCGCCTCGTGCTCGTGGGCATCAGCCAGCTTGACCTTGCGCGGGCTTCCGTCGGCGGACTCGGAATCGTGTTGCTGGCCATCATTTTTGACCGGATCACGCAAGGCTTCGGTTTCACCCGCCGCGACCGCGGCAACCGCGGGCTCTGGGAACAGGGCCCGGTCGGCTGGCTGCGGGCACAGAAGTTCAACCCTGAACGTCAACCCAATTCCCAGTCAAATGAAGGAGGATAAAATGATACATTTGGCAAAAGCGCTCGCCCTCGCCGCAACCGGCGGGCTGGTGGCCGGCACGGCCGTGGCTGTCGAAGTCACGGCAATCAGCACCGGAAGGACAGATCACCAGCTGATCTACGAGGTGATCGAGGAGGGCCTTGCAGCGCTAGGTTACGAAAACGGCGAAATGCTGACTGGAAACTACCCTGCCATACACCTTTCGATCGGACAGGGTGACGCGCACTTCACTGCCGTTCACTGGAAGCCGCTCCATGATGACTTCTTCAACAACTCGGGTGGCGATGAATTGCTGGTGCGTGCCGGTCCCATGTATACCAACGCGATGCAGGGCTATTTCATCGACATCAGGACAGCTGAAGCAAACGGCATCACCGCACTCGAGCAAATGAAGGATCCGGCGATCAGGTCGCTCTTCGACACGGATGGTGACGGACTCGCAAACCTCACCGGCTGCAACCCTGGCTGGGGCTGCGAGAAGGTGATCGAGCATCACCTGGATGCTTACGAGTTGCGCGATCACGTAAGCAACGACAAGGGTGAGTACTTCGCATTGATGGCCGACACGATCGAGCGCTACGAAGCCGGCCAGGCGATCTTCTACACCACCTGGGCGCCGAACTGGATCATGGGAGTCTTGCAGGAAGGCAAGGACGTGGTGTTCCTGAACGCGCCTTTCTCGTCGCTGCCGGGCAATCCGGATGCCATGACCGAATGGGCCGACGGACGCAACCCGGGCTTCGGCGCCAATGACAACTACATCCTGGTCAACAGGGATTTCGCCGACGCCAACCCGAGGGCAATGGCGTTCTTCAGCGGGTTGAGGATCCCCGTCGGCGATCTCAGCGCAATGATGCTGCGGATGAATGCTGGCGAGAAGGAGCCCCATCAGATCGAGCAGATCGCCATGGACTGGATAGCGGCCAATCAAGCCGATTGGGATGCGCTCATAATGGCAGCGAAGTCTGCCGAATAGCTCGATCTGCCATCAACCGGCCCACCCTTCCGGGTGGGCCACGTTGTCGCGAGACAACCGGGGATCCTTCGGCATGGCCATTCTCTTCCACTGGGACGGCGCAACTTCCGAAATCTGGCATGACGCATTCATGGCCGCCGGTTGCGGGAACGACATACGCTCCCTTGCCAGGCCGGGCGACGTTTCCGAGGTTGAACACGCAGTTGTCTGGGCACCTCCGGCGGGGGCGCTGGAGGGGTTTCCAAGCCTTCGGTACATCTATTCGATCGGGGCTGGCATCACCCACATCACGCTCGATCCCGACTGGCCGTCCCATGTGCCGATCGTGCGCTTGCAGGACCGGATGCTGGTCCTCGACATGTCCTGCCATGTCATCCACTGGGTGTTGCATTTTCACCGGTTCTATGCCCGCTACACCCGACAGCAAGCTCAAGGGATCTGGCTGCGCCATCGCTATCCGGAGAACGCTGAACGGCGTGTTTCGGTCCTCGGACTGGGTCAGACAGGTGAAGATGCCTGCATCCGCCTGCGCGACCTTGGGTTCCCGGTCTCCGGGTGGGCGCGCAGCCCGAAACAGATCGAGGGCGTACGCTGCCTGCATGGAAACGACGCATTCGACACGATCTTGCGGGAGGCGGACATTCTCGTGAACCTGCTTCCGCTCACGAACGCCACCACGAACATCCTGAACGCCTCGGCCTTCGATCGAATGCCGAAGGGCTCCTTCCTCATCAACTGCGGCCGCGGAGCCTCCATAGACGACGGCGCTCTCTTGAACGCGATTGATGGCGGCCATATCGAAGGCGCGGCGCTCGACGTGTTCCGCGAGGAACCTCTGCCGGCAGACAGCCCTTTCTGGGCCCATCCCGGAATTTTCGTAACCCCCCACTCCGCTGCGCCTACCAACGAGCGTTCGGCCGCGGAATTCATCGCTGCCCAGATCAAGCTCGCAATGAGCGGCAGGCTCCCGGCGCCCATTGTCGATCTGGAGCGCGGTTACTGATCCCATGCAACGCCCTTCCATCATTCCCAGGCACGAGGACAGCAACGGCTGGTGGGAGATCTTGCCCGAACCGCCCGCACACAGGGTGCTGAAAGGTGACGTCCGTGTAGAGACCGCCATTGTCGGTGCCGGGGTCTGTGGCATGGCGGTAGCGCATCAACTTGGCAAGCTGCGCCATGATGCCGAGATCGCCTTGATCGAAGCCGAGCGAGCGGGTTTCGGCGCCTCTGGCCGCAACGCCGGTTTCATGCTGAACCTGCACTCTCACGGCACGCCGAAACGCGTCGACATCCTGCGCCGGAACATGAAACTGTGGGAAAGCGGCCTCTCGGACCTTCGTCGCATGGCTTGCGAGTTTCAGGTTGACTGTGCCTGGGACGATTTCGGGCGCATCTACGGAGCGGCGGGTCCGGATGGCGAAAAGCACATCAAGAGGATCGCGGAAACCCTTGAGGAGCTGGAGCAAGAACGCGTCTGGCTTACACAAGACGACATGGAATCCAGGATTGGGACCCGATTCTACAGGCGCGGCCTTCACGTCCCGGGCAATGCACTGGTGAACCCGGCGGCACTCATGCGCGGAATCGCGCAGAATCTCCCCGGAAACGTGACGCTCTTCGAGGAAAGTCCCGTTGTGAGTCTGGACAGTTCAGGCACCGGCTTCACCCTGGAGACCCCGCATGGCTCTGTCAGGACGGACTGCCTCGTCCTTGCGACCGGCGTCTTCCTGCGCCAGTTTGGCATAGCGTCCGGCCGCTACGTCCCGATGGCCACCTACGCCAGCCTGACCGCCCCCCTGTCGGACGGTGAACTATCGGCAACGGGGCTGGGGGAGCCGTTCGGGCTGCTCGCCAGTTCGGAATATGGCGCCACGATTCGACTGACCAACGACAGGCGCATTTTCTTCCGAAACCTGTTTGAATTCGCGCCCAGGGCTCCTGCGCGGGCCGGCAGGGTCCTGAAAATCAAGAAAATGCACCGCGAAGCCATGCTGAAACGCTGGCCAGGGCTGCCAAGTGCCGAATTCGTCCACAGTTGGGGCGGGTCCATGGCGTTCACCTGGAATGACGGTGCAATTTTCGGAGAGTATGCACCCAAGCTGTTCGCGGTTCTTACCAGCGACGTCTCGCCCATGACTCGCGGCGCTGCTGCCGGCCGGCTTCTGGCCGACCTCATGGATGGCAGGGACAGTGAGCTTCTGAGCCTGCAATTGGGAATGCCGGGCGCCAGCCGGCTCCCGCCACGGCCCATTCTGGATCTTGGAATTGCGGCCCGGCGCGGACTTCTGCATCTCGCGGCCCGTATCGAGTTCTGAACTGCACGGAGTGACCTTGTCGGCAGGATTCTGCCGGACTGAAAAAGTGGAGACAAGCAGGGAGGCTCCTTCGCCACGGCAAGGCCCGACAGCAAGGTCGCCGCTTCATCAAGACCAGGGCTGCAAGCAACGCCATCCTTCACCCGACATTTGGCGCCGCCGTCGGAAAGTCGGGGAGCCACCAGCTTGCTTCGAAGCCCTCTCGGCACCGAGGCTGCCGAGAGGGCCGACAGCACCGGAAAGGCGGAAATTCCGGTTTCCCTTGCCCATGTCACGACGAATGCCCCCTGCTTAGCCGGAACTTCACACGGTCATTTTGCGTGCAACCCGTTGACATGAAACGGGAATCTGCGGTTCTGAGGCCCCGTAGATGGATTTCTGTTGCCATAACGCGCGCAGGCGTGGATTCCAGCGCATCCGGCGAGCGGTTCCGAGGGGATTGAACGGGGACGCAGTTTTTTTTCGATTTTCCGCTTGACATCATGGGACGGGTCGGCATATGATGCCCGGAAAGTTCCCATAACGGATGCCCGCCATGGCCCTCAACATCGAATCCGTGCCCAACCAGGCAGGAAAGCCCGCAATCCTCCTCCGCCAGGCTTGGCGGGAGGGAAAGCGGGTCCGCAAGAGGACCGTCGCCAACCTCTCGAAGTTCCCGCCCGAGATCGTCGATGGCTTCCGGGCCGTGCTCAAGGGCGCCGTCGCCGTCAGCGACGTCGGCGACCTCATGCAGGTGGAGCGCTCACTCCTGCACGGGCATGTCGCCGCCGTCCTCGGCACCGCGCGGGACCTCGGCCTCGAGCGCATGCTCCACCGGACCCGCAGCCGCGAGCGCCAGCTGGCGCTGGCCGCCGTCGTCTCGAGGGTGCTGTCGCCCGATTCCAAGCTCGCCACCGCCCGGCGGCTGTTGCCAAATTTCACGAAGGTAGCCACCCAATTTCACGCATGGTAGCCACGTAATTTCACTCAAGGTAGCCGCCCAATATCACCATGGTAGCCACCCCCTCGGGGTGACAGGCCTTGGCTTGATTCAGCATGCCGTTCTACGTCCCGGATTTTGGCGATCACTCCGAGGAGCATTGAATGGCACAGAAGAGGCTGCCCATGAGGAAAGTAAGGAAGATACTGCAATTTCATTTTGACGAGGGCCGCAGCGCCCGGGCGATCGCGACCCACTGCGGTCTTGCCCGGCGCTCGGTTGCACAGACCCTGGCACGGTTCGCGGCTTCGGGACTGAACTTGCCGGAAGCGGCCGGGATGGACGATGCGGCGCTGGAGGCGGCGCTCTATCCGGCGCGGCAGGTCCGGCCTGCGGACGAGGACGTGGACTGGGCGGAGGTCGAGAAGGACCTTTCGGGCCGCGGCGTGACGTTGAAGCTGCTGTGGGGGGAATGGCGCGAGACGCATCCCGACGGCATGAGCTACGTGACCTGGTGCCGTCGGTTCCGCGACTGGCGGCCGGCCACGGACGTGACGATGCGCCAGAACCGTCGCCCCGGCGAACGGCTGTTCGTCGACTACGCGGGCATGACCGTGCAGGTTTTCATCGACGGGGTTGAGCGTGACGCGCAGCTGTTCGTGGCCTCGATGGGGGTCTCCGGGCGGATCTACGCCGAAGCGACGCTCAGCCAGAAGATCGACGACTGGTGCAACTCGCACGTGCGCTGCCTCGAAGACATGGGCCGGGCGCCGCAAGTCGCGGTGCCCGACAACCTCAAGGCGGCGGTGAAGAAGCCGTCACGCTACGAGCCGGTCCTGAACGAGACCTACGCCGACCTGCTTGAGCATTACGGCATCGAGGGCTTGCCTGCGCGGGTGAAGAGGCCTCGCGACAAGGCACTGGTCGAAAATGGAGTCCTTTTGGTCGAGCGGCGGGTTCTGGCACCGCTGCGCGACCATGTCTTCCACGACCTTGCGTCGCTGAACCGGGCGATCGCGGACCGGGTGCGGGAACTCAACGGGAAGCCCTGTTCCGACGGCACGGGCGAGACCCGCTTCAGCCGGTACGAAAGCGTCGATGTCCCGCACATGAAGCCTTTGCCGGACCGGCGCTGGCAGCGTACGACATGGCGCGAGAACACGGTCCATTCCGACTACCACATCGCGATCGACCGCCATTTCTACTCCGTTCCCTACACGTATGCCGGCAAGAAGGTCGATGTCCGCCTGCGCGGCCGGGTGATCGACGTGTTCCATCGCGGCAAGCAGATCGCGAGCCACATGCGCAGCGACGCCAACGGGCGTGCCACCACGTTCAAGGAGCATCAGCCGCAGGCCCACCAGCGCGCCGGCGTCGAGAGCACACGCGCACAGCTCGAGAACCGTGCGCGGGACATCGGCCCTCATGTCCACGCCTTCGTCATCGCGGTCATGGGACGCAATTCCAACCCGGAGTTCGGCTTCCGTTCCTGCTACGGCGTGCTCCGCCTGGCAGGGAGCCACGGGCCGGAGCGCCTCGACAACGCCTGCCGCTACGCGCTGGATCTCGGCTCCAGGACCTGGCGCGGGCTCGACAACATCCTGCGCACCGGCGCCGATCTCGTCGACGGGCAGGAACCCGAGACCAGACCCATCGAACATTCCAACATCAGAGGACCGGAGTACTACAGATGACCGACACTGCCATCCTGCACCCGCTCACCCAGCGCATCGCATCGCTGCGCCTGCCCGGCATGCTGGCCGCCTTCCAGGAACAGCTGGCACGCCACGATCTGGACGACATGCCGTTCGAGGACCGGCTCGCGCTGCTGATCGACCGCGAGGTCGTCGAGCGGCGCTCGCGCGCGCTGCAGCGGCGCCTGAAGAAGGCCCAGCTGCGCCACCAGGACGCCTGCTTCGAGGACATCAACCTCACCCGGCGGCGCGGCCTCAAGCGCAGCGTCGTGCTCGGCCTCGGCGACTGTGCCTGGATCCGGAACGGCGCCAACATCCTGATCACCGGCCCGTGCGGCACGGGCAAGAGCTGGATCGCCTGCGCACTCGCCCACAAGGCATGTCTCGAAGGGTTTCAGGCCCGGTACCTGCGCGTCCCGCGACTGCTCACCGAACTGCGGATCGCTCACGGCGAAGGCACCATCCCCAAGCTCTACCGCGATCTCGCCAGGCTCGACGTGATCATCCTCGACGACTGGGGCCTGGCCGCGCTCGATGCGGCCCGGGCGCGCGACCTGCTCGAGATCCTCGACGACCGCTTCGACCGCCGCTCGGTGATCGTCACTTCGCAACTGCCGGTGGCTGGCTGGCACCAGACAGTCGCGGAGCCGACGGTCGCGGACGCCATCCTCGACCGCCTCGTCCATGGCGCGATCCGGTTCGAGCTGCACGGTTCGTCGATGCGGGCCGACAGCGCCGAGGACGGAAAATGAGAGCCGGAGCCGGCGCCAGGCCGGGACGTCTGCCGAAATCGGTCCCGGGGGGTCCTGTGGATTTGTGGACGAGCCCTTCGGGCCGGCCCGCGCCCTGCGGGCCGTGTGGACAAGCCGTGGACGACGCAAGGGCGTCGCCCACCGCATTGCCCACACTCGCGGGCCTCTCGCCCACAAGCTCCACAGGACCGCAACAACAACCATTTCAATTTGGATTCGAAGAAGGCGTCGCTGACGCTCCGGCAGCGTGCACACGCATTGCCGGAATCCCGTACCGGAGGACCGGTCCTGACGGCCGAGCCTTGCGGCAGGGCCTTCGCGGAGATAGCTTCAGACCCGGAACAGAAGAGGAGACCAACTTGCCCAACACGGCCTGATCGCGTCGCTTCGCTCCGGGTGGCTACCATGGTGACATTGGGTGGCTACGTTGAGTGAAATTGACCGGCTACTTTGGCTGAAATTAGGGTGGTACGTTGGTGAAATTCGGCAGCGGCTGTCGCCCGAGACCGCGACGAGCAGCCTCGGCGCCCTGCTCGGGCTCGGCCCCGTCGCCGGCAACGAGGTGCTCGACATGCTCGACTGGCTGCTGAAGCGCCAGCCCTGGATCGAGAGGAGCCTGGCCAGCCGGCACCTGAAGGACGGAACGCTCATCCTGTACGACGTGAGCAGTTCGTACCTCGAGGGCACCTGCTGCCCGCTCGCGGCCTTCGGCCACAGCCGCGACGGGAAGAGGGGCAAGCGGCAGATCGTGTTCGGGATGCTCTGCGCCTCCGACGGCTGCCCGGTCGCGGTGGAGGTGTTCCCCGGAAACACCGCGGACCCGTCCACGGTGGCGAGCCAGGTGAACAGGATCCGAAAGCGCTTCGGCATCGACCGCATCGCCCTCGTGGGCGACAGGGGGATGCTGACCACGGCGCGGATCCGCGAGGACATCGAGCCGGCGGGGCTCGACTGGATCTCGGCCCTGAAGACGCAGGACATCCGCAAGCTCCTGAAGGAGGGCGCGGACGGCGCCCCGGCCCCTCTGGTGCCCGAGACGCTGGCTCCCGACGCGGTGGCCGAGGTCACGGGCCCGGACTTCCCCGGCGAGCGGCTGATGGTCTGCATGAACCCCCGGCTGCGGCAGGAGCGGGCGCGCAAGCGTTCGGCCCTGCTCCAGGCCACCGAGGAGGCGCTGGCGGCGATCGCGAGGTCGGTGCGCTCGGGCCGGCTGAAGGGCCGGGAGGCCATCGACCGCCGGGTGGGCAGGGACGTCAACCGCCGGAAGGTCGGGAAGCACATGGAAGTCGACGTGACCGACAGGGGCGTCTCCTGGCGCCGGCGGAAGGACCGGATCGAGGCGGAGGCGCGGCTCGACGGCGTGTACGTCATCCGCACCAGCCTGGATCCCGCCTCCATGGGCGCGGCCGAAGCGGTTGATGCGTACAAGAGCCTCGCCGGCGTGGAGCGCGCGTTCCGGAACGCGAAGAGCGACCTCCGGATCCGTCCGGTCTACGTGTACTCCCCCGACCACGTCCGCGCGCACGTGTTCCTTTGCATGCTGGCCCTGCACGTCGAATGGCACATGCGCCGGCGCCTCGCGCCGCTCCTGTTCGAGGACGACGACCGCGCGGACGCCCGGGAACGGCGGAACTCGCCGGTGGAGAAGGCCTGGCCGTCGGAATCCGCCCGGCGGAAGGCCGCAACCAAGCGCACCGCAGACGACCTGCCCGCCCACAGCTTCCGCACCCTGCTCGACGATCTCTCGGGGATGGCGCTGAACCAGCTGCGCCTGTCGGACCATGACGCAAGCCTGCTGTCCGTCGTCACCAGGCCGACCCCGGTCCAGAAACGGGCGTTCCAGCTTCTCGGAGTGAACCCTGACCGGAACGTTCCCATAAGGATGACAGGTTGACGGGCGGCCGCAGGGCCGGAAAACCCATGAAAACCAGAAGGTTGGTCATTGAATCCCTTTTCAGATCCCCCTGAAGTTCCGCTTAGCCTGCCATGACGGAGTGCAGCCGGGAATCGCCTCGGTCCGTTGTCCAGCGCTCGGCTGACCGAATCATGGCAGACATGGGAAACACCGCTGATGCGGGGCTGCGATGCACTCTTGCCGCTCCTTCCCACTGGACGAAGTCAAAGAGCATTGCTATATCACCCAACGGCATTCCGGCGTAGCTCAGCGGTAGAGCAGTTGACTGTTAATCAATTGGTCGTTGGTTCGATCCCAACCGCCGGAGCCAAACCTTCAAGACAGGCAGGGGGCACTTCTGGGCGACTCCTGCGGCACGTCAATGGTCGCGCTTGACAGCGCCGGAGCCCGACCCTTGTGAATGACCGCATCTTTCCTGTATCTCGGAGTTCCCTTCCTTCACGGTGACATCATGGCACTCGACGGGGCCGAAAATCTCAACTCGCTTGGCTTTTCGAAGCTGCCTTCCGAAACCCGTGCTGTCGTGGCCATGTCCGGCGGCGTGGACAGTTCCGTCGTGGCCGCCGAACTCGCGCGCGAAGGCTATGACGTGGTGGGCGTCACGCTTCAGCTCTATGATCACGGAGCCGCCTTGGCCGAGAAGGGCGCCTGTTGCGCGGGAGCGGACATCCACGACGCACGCCGGGTGGCGGAAACCATGGGGTTTCCCCATTACGTTCTCGACTACGAAAGCGTCTTTCGTGACACGGTGATCGACGAGTTCGCCGAAAGCTACCTTGCGGGCGCCACACCGGTGCCGTGCATTCGCTGCAACGAACGGGTGAAGTTCAGGGATCTCCTTGAAACCGCGCATGACCTCGGCGCGGATTGCCTGGCCACGGGCCACTACATCCAAAGGACGCTGGGCGAAACGGGTCCCGAACTGCACATGGCCGCGGATCTTGCACGGGATCAAAGCTACTTTCTGTTCACGACGACGCCGGAACAGCTTGAATTCCTCCGCTTTCCCCTTGGACACCTGGCTTCCAAGAATGAAACGCGCGAACTCGCAAGCGCGCACGGCCTGTCCGTGGCCGACAAGCCCGACAGCCAGGACATCTGCTTTGTCCCGGGCGGAAATTACGCGTCGGTCATCGAGAAACTGCGCCCGGGGGCCGCTGAGCCCGGCGCAATCATCCATGCCGACGGACGCGAGCTGGGCAGGCATGCGGGCGTCATCCACTACACGATCGGCCAGCGTCGGGGTCTCGGAATCGGCGGGCTGGACGAGCCACTCTACGTGGTCCGGCTGGATGTCGACAACAAGCGGGTCATTGTCGGACCGAAAGGAATGCTTGCCGCCCGCACCGTGCCTGTGCGCGAGGTAAACTGGCTTGGAGACGAGCCCTTCGACAGCGCAGGCGCATGGAATCTCTCGGTCAGGGTCCGCTCGACGAGACCGCCGACGGAAGCCGTGGTCCGTCCGGTCTCGGCGACCGAGGCGACGGTCGACCTGCTGGCGCCGGAAGACGGCGTGTCGCCTGGCCAGGCGTGCGTCTTCTACGAAACCGGTGGCAGCCGAGTCTACGGCGGCGGATGGATCTGGCGCGGGTCGTGATCCGGCGAATCGCGCGGGCGGCCGCCGGGGTCGTCAGTTGCAGGGAATCCGGGATGCCGACAGCGGCACTGCGACCGCGAACGCTTGCGTCTGCGGCGGAGGGATCATTCCCCGTGACCTTCGCCCTTTCTCGAAAGCGCCGTGAGAACAGACCTTGCTGCACGCAGCCCAGGCGTCTCCCCACCACGGCCGAGGCGCGTCATGGTCGCAGCCATGGCATCCAGTTGGGCCGTGCGAGCCGCACGTTCTGACAGCAGTTCGTTCACCGCCTCCGCGATTGCCGCAGGCTTGCAGGCAGGCCCCAGGAATTCAGGGACCGTCCTGGTGTCCGACACAAGGTTGACCAGCGTCGCCGTGTCAATCGTCGCCAACCGGCTCATTATCTGCCACGACAGCCAGTTCATGTCGTAGGCCACAACCATCGGAGTCGCGTTCGCGGCAAGCTCCAGCGAAACCGTCCCGGAAGCGGCCAGCGCCACGTCGGCGGCGGCGAATGCCGCCCGTTTCATTGCCAAGGCACCGTCACCGTCGCGTGGATCAAGGACGATCGGCTCGCCGGGCCAGACGCGGACCGCTTCGCGGACCGCCGACGCGACCGGACCCGCCGCGGGCACGACAACACGGACTTCAGGCCTGTCAGCCAGAACCCTGTGCATCACTTCCCCGAATACGGGCACGAGGCGTGCAACTTCCCTGGGACGCGATCCGGGAAGTGCCAGCACGATTGTCGCGTCTCCTGTCCCGGTCTGCGCACGAAACGCCCGGACGTCTTCCGGACCGGCAAGCGGCTCGGCTACCACAGGATGCCCCACGAAGTCGCATGTCATGCCGGCCCTTGTCATGTACGGAGGCTCAAAAGGCAGAAGCGCCAGAACGTGATCCGTGTAGTGGGCCATTTTCGTCGCCCGTGACGCTCTCCAGGCCCAGACCGACGGTGCCACGTAGTGAATGCAGCACACGACCGGAAGCCGTTTCCTGACGGCGCTCGCCATGCGCTGAGAGAAGTCCGGCACGTCAACGGTGATCAGCGCATCCGGCCGCCAGCCCACGCAATCAGCCACGACCTCGTTCAACCTGCGGCGCAGCTTCAGGTATTTCGGCAGGACCTCGGCAATTCCCATCACGGACAGATCTTCCAGGGGAAAGAGGCTCTCCATGCCTTCCTTCCGCATTTCCAGGCCCGCAACGCCGCGAAACTCCAGATCCTGCACCAGAGGCCGAAGTCCCCGAATCAGCGCCGCGCCCAGCCTGTCGCCGGAAGCCTCTCCTGCCAGCAGATAGAGCTTCATGCGGCCAGCCCGCCCGGCCCGCCAGACGGCACTCGACACGTCACGGCTGACGCACCCATAGGAAAGTCCCGGAATCATCGGCTGCCTTCACGGTTTCCTCACGATCCAGCACCAGGACTCCTCCGGCCTCGATGACAATGCCACTGAGTCCCGCCCCGGCCACGCGGGCCGCGGTCCCCGGACCTATCGTCGGCAGGTCGACACGGCGATCCTGCCCCGGCTTCGCGGCCTTCGCAAGAATTCCTCCCGACCCGTCCGGCCTGCGGTCCAGGCTCTCCAGCATCCAGTCGGTGCCGTAGCTCGTCTCGATGGCAATGACCTGCCCTTTGCGAATGACGCAGGCCTGTCCGATGTCCGCGAATCCAATGGCCTCGAGCGCGGCGTCGGCATGTGCGGCATCCTTGATGTCTCCGGGCGCCGGCAGCTTGCGCGTGAGCACGCCGGATGCCGGCAAGAGGTCAGGGGCAAGTTCATGGGCCGCGCGAATCACAAACCCTTCCCCCTCGAATATCTGCAGAAGCGCCGTGAGTGCGCCATCGTCGCCTTTCTCGAGCGCCGCAACGATTCGGTCGACAAAGGGCTTGGTGCGGGCTTCAGCCTCGCAGGGATCGAATTCCGGGCGGCGGACGGCGCCCGCGAAGCAGAGTTCCGTCACGCCACGCGCCTTGAGCGCATCCATGAAGCCTGCAATCTGGCCAAGGCGAAAGGTCAGCGCCGCCTCGAGCTCGGGCGACGTGCCGTCAATCCGCGCCAATACCGGCTGTACAGAAAGCGCGCGCACAAGGTGGCCGGGCAACCCGCCATTTCCCGCGACCAGTGCCAGCACTTCAATGCTCCGGGGTCAGATAACTGCGGTCAGTCGCGCCAAGGACGAACTCGACAATGTCCTGGACGTAGCTGCTGGAGGTCTCCTCGCCAAGCTTGCGGGCACGATCCTGGAAGGTGCCCTCTCCCTGCGCCAGCATCTGGAAACCGGCACGAAGGGCGGTGATGTCCTCCCGGGCGACACCCTTGCGCTTGAGGCCCACGAGATTCAGACCCTCAAGCCGTCCCCGCGGTCCTTGGACAAGACCGTAGGGAATCACGTCGTTCGTGACCATTGTCACCGCACCGATGATCGCGCCCTTGCCCACGCGAACCCATTGATGAATGCCGGAAAGTCCGCCGATGATCACGTCATCCTCGATCACGCAATGACCGGCGATCGCGCCCTGGTTCGCGACCACGACCCGATCTCCCACCTGGGCATCATGGGCCACGTGAGACCCGGTCATGAAGAGGCAGTCGTCTCCGACGCGGGTCACGCCTTCGCCTCCAGCCGTGCCGATGTTCATGGTTACGCCTTCGCGAATGCGGTTTCGCTTGCCCACAACGAGCTGCGTGTCCTCCCCCTTGTACTTGAGGTCCTGGGGAATTTCGCCCACGACGGCGCCAGGGAAGATCTCGGTTTCGTCGCCGACTTCGGTCCGTCCCGTGACAACCGCATGCGACTTCACCGCCACGCCTGGCCCCAAGGTGACTCCGGAGCCGATCACCGAGAATGGCCCGACATTGGCGCCTGGCCCGATGACGGCCCCCGACTCGACAATGGCGGATGCATGGATCGCGGCATTGGGGTCGATGCTCACTTCGGCATGTCCATCATCGCGGTGAAATTGCATTCGCAGGCGATCTCGCCGCCCACCGTGGCAACGCCCCGGAACTTCCAGACCTTGCCTCCGCCGCGCAGCTTGGTGACCTCCATCCTGAGGACGTCGCCGGGCACAACCCTGCGACGAAACTTCACGCCATCCATCGACATGAAATAGAACAAGAACTTCCCGTCCACGAGATCCAGGCCGACGCCCGCGATCACGGCGGATGTCTGTGCCATGGCCTCGACCATGTAGACGCCCGGGAAGACCGGCTCGTCCGGAAAATGCCCGGCAAAGAAAGGCTCGTTGATCGTGACGTTCTTGATCCCGACCCCTCGCTCCATTCCATCGATCTCGATAACCTTGTCAAGAAGAAGGAAAGGGTAGCGGTGCGGAATTATCTTCTGGATCAGCCGGATATCAGCCGCTTTCAGTTCGTTGCCCATGAAGCCTCCCTTGTTCCCTGGGGTAGCAAGGCGGAACGGTCGCCGCAAGCAAGCGGTTTCCAAACGGGCTCTGGCCGCGACTCGCGAGAGGGACGTGCAGCGGCGGGGATTGAACCTCTGCGGGTCACGTGTCAGCCTGCGCCGAATTGGGCAGCCAATCTCTAGGGAGGCGGCATGGACGACGCAACCACTGTTCCGGCCGGAAGAGTCAACGCCGCCATAATGGCCGGATGCCTCGTTGCGTTCCTCGGCTTTGGCTTCGCGGCGACCTTTGGCGTCTTCCTCAGCCCGATGAGCGAAACCCTTGGCTGGGGCCGAGAGGTCTTTTCCCTTTCGGTCGCGGTCCAGCTTCTCACCTGGGGATTCACGCAACCGCTTGCCGGAGCCGTGGCCGACAGGTTCGGAACCGCGAGGGTCCTGGCTTTCGGCGCGGTCTGCGCCGGCATCGGTTTTGCGCTGCGGGGCATCGTGGCCGACCCGACGCTCTTCATCCTTACGGGCATCCTGGTCGGAGCAGGCACGGGAGCCGCGTCTTTCCCGATCGTCATCGGCGCGCTTGGAAAGATCGTTTCCGCTGAACGGCGCAGCTTCATTCTTGGTCTGGGCACCGCCGCGGCCTCTCTTGGCATGTTCGCGGCCGCACCGGCGGCTACCGCGATGATCGGGGCGTTTGGCTGGTCATCCACGCTGATCGTGATCGGCGCCAGTTTCGCCCTGATCCTCCCCTTCCTTGTGTTCATCGCCCGCGTGGCGACGCCGAGCGCGTCAGGATCCTCCGCCAAGGACTTTGGCAACGCGCTTGGAATGGCATTCCGCGACAAGAGCTATCTCTGCCTGTTCTTCGGGTTCTTTGTCTGCGGGTTTCACGTTGCCTTCATTCAGACGCACCTGCCAGCCTACGTCATCGACTTGGGGATGGCGGCCTGGATCGGCGGATTGTCGCTGGCGCTGATCGGGCTCTTCAACATCGCGGGGTCATTCCTCTCGGGATGGTCGGGCCAAGCCCATTCCAAGAAACGGGTGCTGAGCGGAATCTACTTTGCGCGCGCGGTGGTGATCGCCGCCTTCGTGCTGGTTCCGGTCACCGGATCCAGCGTCCTTGCATTCTCGGCCGTCATGGGCCTTCTCTGGCTGTCGACGGTTCCGCTGACCATGGGCCTCGTCGCGCAGACGCAAGGGCTGAAGTTCCTGTCGACGCTGGCAGGCCTCGTCTTCCTGAGCCACCAGACAGGGAGCTTCCTGGGCGCCTGGCTGGGCGGCCGGATTTATGACCTGAACCAGGACTACACGCCAATGTGGTGGGCGGCGGTCGCGCTCGGTCTGCTGGCCGCGCTGCTGCACCTTCCGATCCGCGAATCGCCGGGACCTCTTGCACTTGCCGAAGAGGCCTGACCGGAACCCGGGACGAGCCAAGTCGGATCACGCAGCGGACGGCAGGTCACGACGAATGCAGGATCGGAAGTGGGGATGAGCGCGACCGGAAACGCCGGCACGGAGCCTGTACGTTGACTGCAATGCCATACCAGGACCAGCCGTCCGCCCGGCGCTTCAGGTCAGACGAGCCGGGATCCATTGGGCATCGGAGCCGCGCGATGCGGAAGGGCCTGTCCCGTGACAGCCGGGAGGGGAAACCCGTCATTGCCGTCATCTGCAACCGGTCCGTTTTCTCGCCATGCCACGACCACCTCCGAGACCGCGCTGAAAGAGTGCGCAGAACCGTTCCTGGATCACTGCCAACGGCAATCGGGGCGCACAAGGGACGGGGCGAAGCATTTCCCGCGGAGGCCGGCAACCCTTTTCTGACTTCCTCTCATGTGCATTGTCGGCCGCCGTCCCGTCCCCGGTTCGCCAATATGTCATCCTGACTTTCGCGAGACACGCATGGATCCGAACCAGCTTCTGCTTGCTTCCGCTGCAATTCTGTTGGGCGGATTCCTGAAAGGGGCGACCGGCGCTGGAGCGCCCGTGGTTGGCGTCCCGATCCTTGCCGCAATTTTCGACGTTCAGTTTGCGGTTGCGGTCTTTTCCGTCGTCAACCTGTTTTCGAACATTTGGCATTCGCATGCCTACCGGCGGCACCGTGGATCCGGCCGGCTTGTCTACGGGTTTGCGATGGCGGGTGCAGTCGGGGCGGTTGCCGGATCCGTCTTGCTTGCGGCTCTGCCAACGCATTTCTTGATGGCTTCGCTGGCAGCCATGGTCCTTGCGTACATTCTTCTGCGGCTTTTCCAGCCGGATTGGGCGCTGGACCGGTCCGCCGGGATCAGGATCATGCCCTATGTCGGCCTCGTCGGCGGATTGATGCAGGGAGCCGGAGGAATCTCTGCGCCAGTCTCCGTTACGTACCTCAACGCCATGCGACTTCCTCGAGAGGAGTTCATTGCAACAATTTCCGTCTTCTTCGTCGCCATGTCGGTTGTGCAGATCCCTTCTCTTGCCTCCCTTGGCATTCTGACGGCAGACCGGTCGCTTTTCGCTGTTGCAGCAACGATTCCGTTGTTCCTCGCCATGTCGCTCGGCGAGCGGGCTGCCAGATACATGTCAAAGGCAATGTTCGACCGGATCATTCTGGTTCTACTCGCCATGATTGCTGTCCGGTTGATTTGGACATCGGTTGGCTAGTGCGGCCTGGCATATCGGCGCCAGACGCCCATGGTCATCTCATCTGACCCGGAAGGAACAGGGCGATCTGCGGAAATGCCACGAGCAGAACAAGGCAGACGGCCATTGCGAACCAGAACGGCAGGACACCTCGAAAGATCGTGCTCATGGGAACGCCTGCGGCAACGCCCTTGACAACGAACACGTTTATTCCGACGGGCGGCGTGATAAGGCCCATCTCGATCACGACAACGCAGATCACTCCAAACCAGATTGGGTCAAACCCGAGACCGGCAATGATCGGGAACACTACCGGCATCGTGACGACCAGCATGGCGAGACCATCGAAGAACATGCCAAGAATGACGTAGCCCAGCAGGATCAAGGCAAGGGTTCCGTAGGGTCCGAGGCCAAATTCCTCAAGCTGCAACGCGAGGGTCTCGGGAATGTGCGTGAGTGCAAGAAACGGCCCGAAGACATGCGCTCCGATAATGATCAGGTACAGCATGGCCGTCGTCGTCACCGTTTCGAGCAGGATTTCGGGCACGTCCCGAATTTCGACAGCGCCGGTCCCGAGTGCCAGAATCGACACCAGGGTTGCTCCTACGCCGGCGGCCTCGACTGGCGTAAAGACACCGAGATAGATTCCCCCTATGGATGCAAGGATGACTCCGATCAGCGGCAGCGACCTGAGGGATGCCATCAGTTTCTCGCTGCCAGTCGTGCTTGGACCCACCGGACCGGAATCGGGTCGTAACGACGTGACCGTCAAGATGACCGCCACGAAAAGAAGCGAAAGCAGGATTCCGGGCAGGATGCCCGCGATGAAGAGCTTGCCGATGCTCTCTTCGGTCAGAACCGCGTAGAGCACGAAGCCAGTGGACGGCGGGATCAGGATGCCAAGCGTGCCGCCGGCTGCGACCGAACCTGTCGCAAGGCCGTCGGCATAGCCGAACCGCTTCATTTCGGGCAGTGCGACCTTCCCAATGGTCACCGCGGTTGCAACGGATGAACCTGACACGGCGGCAAAGGCGGCGCAGCCCAAGACCGTGGCGGACGCCAAGCCGCCCCTCAACCTGCCGACCCAGGCATATGCCGCTTCGTAGAGTCGCTGGGAATAGCCTGCTGCACCAGCCATGTTGCCCATGAGCACGAAAAGCGGAATGATCGAAAGCGAATAGGCTGTTATCGATGAATAGGTCTCCGACGACATCGTGGCGATGGCCGCCCTCTGGCCGTCGATGACCCAAATGCCTCCGAACCCGACAACAAGAAGCGCCATGCCCACCGGCAATCTCGCGACAAGGCAAAAGAACAGCGCGACGATCCCCCAGACTCCGATCAAGGTTTCACTCATAGTCGTCAACACCTTGCCGAAACTGTCCGGTCAACTGCACGACGAGAACCGCTGCATAGAGGCCCATTCCAAAAGTTATTGCGCCATATGCAATCCAGACCGGGATCTCAATCATGTTGGTTACATCGCCGTATTCGTGGGCATCCAGCATCTTGCCCCAAGACTTCTGGACCAGGAGAAAGAGCACGATACAGGATGCGACGCGAGCGAAGACATCGCCGACGAACCTGCCCAGCGCCCCGATCCAGTTGTCCAGGATGTCCACCCGGATGTGGCCGCCCTGAAACGTGGTCAGGGGCATCGCCGTCATGACCACGAGCGCCATTCCGATTTCAACCAGCTCCTGGTCGCCTAGAATTGGCTGATTGAGCACGTAGCGGGCGAATACGGCGGCGCTGACCAGGAATACCAGCCCTAGGAGGACGAGGCCGCCCAAGAGCGCGACGCCCTTGAAAAGGCGCTCGGGAAATCCCCGAGCGCCCGAAATGTCGCCGTGACCGTCAGACATTACTGCCGCAATGCGGCGGCCCACCCGGAGGCGTCGATCCCCTCTGCATCAAGTTCTGCAATCACTTCCGCGGCAAGGCTGTCGCTTGCAGAGTCGAATTCGGCAGCAGCCCCTGCGGAAAGCGTGTGAACCTCGCCCCCGTTGGCAACCCAGTTCTTGAGCGCCCTGTCAGAGGCATTTGTCATGGTGACTCGACCGCCTTCGGACATCTCGGCGCCCGTCATTTCGGTCAGCCTGGCCTGAGTGTCGGCGTCCAGCGCCTCCCAGCTGTCCCGATTCATGACCAGCATGAACACGGAGTTCGTGGCATTCATGCCAGCGGTGATGTACTTGGTCACTTCGCCAAGCTTGAAGCTTGTCAGCACCGAGGCGTCCACGAGAGTGCCGTCCACGACGCCGGTGTCCATCGACTGATAGACTTGCGTGATGGGCATGGAAACGGCGGTCGCTCCCCAGGCTTCAACGAGGCGGCCGGTGTTCTTGGACGGCACGCGGATCTTCAGGCCGGCCAGATCGGAAAGCGATTCGATCTTCTTGTCGTGCATCAGCAGCATGGCGTCACCGGCTGTCCAGAGGCCAAGGAGCACGACGCGGCGGAATTCGTCGTCGAGCATGTCGATATTGGCCCAAATCGCCTCGGTCTTGTTCGCACCGGGCTTGACGATGCCTGGCACCTCGACCAGCAGCGTCTTCTTGAACTGCGACGCCGTATAGCCCGGCAGGGCGTACACGATGTCGGCCACGCCGTCGATGACGCGGTCATACTGCTTTACCGGACCCTGACCAAGCTCACCGCCAGGATAGACACGTATGGTCGTTGCGCCGCCGGTCGCTTCCGCCAGCTTCTCCGAAAGCGGCACGAACATTTCGACGTGCAGATGGTATTTGGGTGACGAGAAATGCGCGAGTTTGAGTTCCTCGGCATGTGCCATCGCTCCGATGGCAAGTGCGGCTATGCCGCCCAGGATTGGTCTATAGGCAGTCATCATTCTCCTCCCGATTGACTATTTCCAGTCCAGTGCAGGCCGGCGCGCTCGATGGCAGCACCGAGCGGAACCTGCCTGAGTTCATGTGTGGCGACCCAGATCGCTCGCGTCAAGGCAGCCTGCGGCCCGTCTCCGCCAGTCACGGTCCCGGTGCATGCGCGGCCTGCCTCCAGGATCTTGGCGAAATCCGGGCCCGGCCGCAATGAAGCCAGGGGCGCGTCGTCTGCCATCGAGGCCAGCCCATTCTGCCGCGACACCTCGACAGAATGACGAACCGCTCCCCGCTCTTCACCGCCAAGCACCAGATGATGTCCTGCAAGCCAATCGCTTGACATGCCTGATGACATGCCGTGGGATTGGCGAACATGCAGCTTCCATCGCAAATCGTTGCAAACGCAAGCCGGTCCGGGCCGCAATGATGCAGGACCGCCTGCGCCAGTAGAAGGGTCCTGACCGGAGACCGGGACGGGCCAGGCCGGATCACGCAATGGACAACAGGCCGCGACCAAGGCAGGATCGAGCGCGGGAAGAAACGCGATTGGAACCACCGAAATGGAGCTTGTGCATTGGCTGTGAAACAATACGAAGACCTGCGGTCCGCCCGGTGGTTCAGGCCGGACGACCTGAGATCCATGGGGCATCGGAGCCGCGCGATGCAGATGGGCCTGTCCCGCGACGACTGGGAGGGAAAGCCCGTCATCGGCATCATCAACACGTGGTCCGATCTCTCGCCATGCCACCACCACCTTCGGGACCGCGCGGAGTGGGTTCGCCGCGGCATCCTTCAGGCTGGCGGCATGCCAGCCGAACTGCCCGTGCACGACTTCTCCGAGCAGTTCCTCAAGCCCACCTCGATGCTCTATCGAAACATGGGCGCAATGGAGGTGGAGGAAGCCCTGCGCTCGCATCCGGTCGACGGGGCAGTCCTGATGGGAGGCTGCGACAAGTCCACCCCTGCGCTTGTCATGGGCGCGATCTCGATGGGCCTTCCCTTCGTCTTCATGCCGGCGGGAGCGATGCTGAGGGGCAACTTCGCCGGCAGGACACTGGGTTCGGGCACGGATGTCTGGAAATACTGGGACGCGCGCCGCGCAGGGACTGTCGACAAGACGGAATGGGACGGCGTCCAGGGCGGCATTGCGCGCAGCTACGGCACGTGCATGACGATGGGCACGGCCTCAACGATGATGTCGATCGCGGAAGGGTTCGGCCTTGCGCTGCCCGGCGCCTCTTCGATTCCCGCCCCAGATGCGGCGCACAAGCGCATGGCCGCGGCATGCGGCCGCCGCGCCGTCGAAATGGTCTGGGAGGACCTGACCCCCGACAAGGTCGTGACGGCCGCGGCCGTGCGAAACGCCACCGTCGTCGCCATGGCCACCGGATGCTCGACCAACGCCATCATCCATCTCATCGCCATGGCGCGCCGTGCCGGCATCGACTGGGGGCTCGAAGACATAGACGCGATTGGCCATGACGTTCCGGTGATCGCGAATATCCGGCCAAGCGGCACCGAATACCTTATGGAGGACTTCTTCTATGCGGGCGGCCTGCCAGCGTTGATGAAGGAAATCAGCGCCCACCTCCACCTCACGGCAATCACCGTCACCGGCAGGTCACTTGGCGAGGGCATCGCGGAGGCGATGAACTACAACGAAGATGTCATTCGGCCCTTGTCGAATCCGGTCTATCACGAGGGTTCGCTGGCAGTGCTGCGGGGCAATCTTGCGCCGGACGGCGCGGTGATAAAGCCGGCAGCCATGGACCCAAGATTCCAGGCGCACTCCGGTCCGGCCATTGTTGCGGACAGCTACGCCGAACTTCGAAAGATCATTGATGACGAGAGTTTCCCGATGACGCCGAATCACGTGCTCGTCCTCCGCAATGCGGGACCTCAGGGCGGGCCGGGCATGCCGGAATGGGGCATGATCCCGATGCCCAAGGCACTGCTCAAGCAGGGATGCCGCGACATGGTGAGGCTTTCGGATGCCCGGATGTCAGGCACTTCCTACGGCGCCTGCATCCTTCATGTGGCCCCGGAGGCCTTCGTCGGCGGACCCTTGGCACTGATCAGGGACGGCGACGTCATCGAAATGGACATTCCCAAGCGCACGCTCGACGTGAAGGTATCCGACGAGGAGCTCGCGCAACGCCGCGCCGCATGGAAGCCGCCCGAGCCGCGCTACGAACGCGGCTATGGCTGGATGTTTGCACGTCACATCGAGCAGGCGGACAAGGGATGCGACTTCGATTTCCTCCGCACGGATTTCGGAGGTCCGGTTCCCGAGCCGGAAATCAATTGACGCGCGAGCAGCCTCGGAACCGTCCCGCGCGACAGCGCCGTTCGACCGGGCTATGGGAACCTGCACAGACTGAGAGGCGAGCATGACGGTTCCAGACGATGCAATTGAGAGGCTTCGGCACGTGTCGGTGGCGACGCTGGCCACCGCGCTGTTCAAGAGGGGCCTGAGGCGGCAGGTCGTTCAGGGCGTCACGCCTGTGACCCCGAAGGCCCGGAACATGGTCGGTCCCGCCTTCACGTTACGCTACATGCCGGCGCGCGAGGACAGGAACCAGCTGTCCGAGTTCCAGAACCCGAAGCATCCGCAGCGTCACGCGATCGAGACCTGCCCGCCTGGCCACGTTCTCGTCATGGACAGCAGGAGCGACGCACGAGCCGCAAGCGCAGGCGACATCCTGATCACCCGACTCATGGTTCGCGGCGGAGAGGGCGTCGTGACTGACGGCGGCTTCAGGGACGCGCATGCCATCGGCGCCCTGGACATGCCCGCCTATCACCGGCGCCCTTCGGCACCGACGAATCTCACGCATCACGAGGCGATCGAGATCAATTGCCCCGTTGGCTGCGGCGATGCGCCGGTGTTTCCCGGCGACATTGTCGTGGGCGACGGTGAAGGCGTGATCGTGATTCCGGCACATCTTGCCGGAGAGGTGGCGAACGAGGCCCATGAGATGACCGAATACGAAACCTTCGTCGCGGAACAGGTTCGCGCCGGGGAAACGATCATCGGGCTCTATCCGGCAACCCGCCAGGAGACACTCGACAAGTTCGAGGCATGGCAAGCGGCAAGAAAGCGGTGACAATGTTCTCGGACGAAGAGAGGTCTGGCGCCTGGATCGGGCGCGTGTGGCGACCGGGCATTGGCCCGTCCGTCGTGACGCTGCGGGACGGCAAGGTGGTCGACATCACGTCGCGGAGCGCACCAACTGTCCGGGACGTTCTTGAGATGGATGACCCGGTCGCCCATGTGCGCGGCGCGAAGGGCGACGCCATCGGCTCTCTTGACGCGGTGCGCGGCACGTCGGAACAGCAGGGCGACAGCCTGTCCTGGCTGGCTCCATGCGACCTTCAGGCCGTCAAGGCCTGCGGCGTAACCTTTGCCCAATCCATGGTCGAGCGCGTGATCGAGGAACAGGCCGCAGGCGACCCGGCCAAGGCGGATGCGGTGCGCAACCGCGTGCGCAAGATAGTCGGCAACTCGCTCAACGAAATCGTGGCAGGCTCGGAAAATGCGGCGCAGGTGAAAGAGGAACTGATCGCGGAAGGCCTCTGGTCGCAATATCTCGAAGTCGGACTCGGGCCCGATGCGGAAGTCTTCTCGAAGGCACAGCCCCTGTCATCCGTCGGCACCGGTGCCAGCATCGGCCTCCATCCCGTGTCGACCTGGAACAACCCTGAGCCGGAGATTGTTCTTGCCGTGAATTCGAAGGGAACATGCCACGGCGCAACGCTTGGCAACGACGTGAACCTCCGGGATGTCGAAGGCCGTTCGGCTCTCCTGCTTCCAATGGCCAAGGACAACAACGCGAGTTGCGCCATTGGCCCCATGATTCGTCTGTTCGATGAGTCCTTTTCAATGGATGACGTGCGCAGTTCCGAACTGAACCTGCGCGTCGAGGGCGAGGACGGGTTCATGCTGGAAGGCCGAAGCCTCATGTCCGAAATCAGTCGGGATCCCATTGATCTCATCGTGCAGGTCATTGGTCGGCATCATCAGTATCCGGACGGGTTCGTGCTCTTCCTTGGCACCCTGTTCGCGCCCATCGAGGATCGGGACGAACCCGGCCAGGGTTTCACGCACAAGCTGGGCGACCAGGTCACAATCTCCTCCAAGGGACTTGGCGTCTTGCAGAACACGGTGCGGCTCTCGACCGAATGTCCTCCGTGGGACTTCGGGCTGGCGGACCTCATGCGCAATCTTTCAGGTCGAGACCTGGTCTGAAGCCGGTTCCCGAAGCCGGGCGCACGGTGCACAGGATCAATCGCCTCACGAGACTTGATGCCCCAGGGGAAGCCGTCCCCCTGGGGCAATCAATGCGGCAACTCGTTCAGTCGGCAGTTCAGCCAAACATGTCGGCCGCAATGCCCGCGTACCAGCCTTCGGACTCCTCGTAGGTCGCCTTCCGCAGCGCCGCGTCCTCTCCCGTCTGGCTGATGAAGCCGTCGACCTTGGCGATCTTCTCCGGCGTCGCCTCGTATGTGGCGCCGACCTTCACGCCGTCATTGCTCGCGATCAGGGACCAGCACGTGTTCGAGAACCGTGCCGGGAACACCCTCGATCCGGTCAGGGCTCCCCGAACGGCATTGGCGCAGACCTTGGCCTGGCTGTTTGCCGAGAAGCCTGACTTGGGCATGTCGCCCTGCTGGCTCGCGTCACCCAGAACGTGGACGTCCGGATCCGCCTTGCTCGACATGTCGATTGCGTTGACCGGAGCCCAATTGCCGTCAGTCACGCCCGCAACTTCCGCGATCCGGCCCGCCTTCATCGCAGGAATGACATTGACCACGTCGGCATTCTCGACCTGGCCGTCGATGTCCACGGTCATCGCGTCGGGATCGACCGATACGTTCCCGCCTCCGAAATCCGGGCCGAGGCGGCTGATCATGCCGCCGTAGTGCCTTTCCCAGCCCTCCTCGAACAGCGCCTGCTTGGAGAATTTCTCCTTTGGATCGGCGATCAGGATCTTCGCCGTAGGATTCCTGCTCTTCAACACGTGCGCAACCATGGAAACGCGCTCATATGGCCCCGGAGGACAGCGAAATGGATTGGGCGGAGCGACCATCACGAAGAGTCCGCCCTCCTTCATTCCCGCAAGCTGGGCCCTCAGGAGTTCGGACTGCGAGCCCGCCTTGTAGGCATGCGGCATCCTGTTCTGGGCGGAAACGTCCCAGCCGGGCACCGACCCGTCGACGAAGTCGATGCCCGGAGAAAGGATCAACTTGTCATAGTCAAGCGTTGCACCGCCGGCGAGCCTCACCGTCTTCGCGGCGCGATCGACATCCACGGCCCAGTCATGCACCACGTTGACCCCGTGAGCGCTCGCAAGCGTGCCATAGTTGTGACCGATGTCCGAGATCTCCTTGAAGCCTCCCAGATAGAGGTTCGAAAAGAAGCAGGTGTAGAAGGTTCGCGTCGGCTCAACCAGCGTGACGTCAATCGCGCCGTCGCTGTCCTTGGCGATGTATCGCGCCGCGGTCGCGCCTCCCGCGCCACCGCCAATCACGATGACGCGCGGCCGCCCGTGCGAAGAGCCCCATACAGCGGGTGCGGCAAGCGAGGCGGTTACACCGGCCGAGCTTGCCAGAAACGATCTTCTGTTCAGTGACATGTTTCCCTCCTTGAGATTGTCAGTTGTCGATAGTCGCAAAATAGGCGGCCAAAGCGGCGATTTCCTCGTTGCCGAGGCGTCCGGCCACCATGTTCATCACCGGATGCTCACGCACGCCAAGCTTGTAGGCATGCATGACCGTCACGAATCTATCTTCCGCCCAGTGCACAATGGATGGAATGCCGACGTCATCACCGTCTGCCTGATGGCATGTCGTGCACTCGGATGACAGGTACTCGCCGTATTCGGGATCACCCTCCATTCCGAGCACGGAAGAGTCCAGCGCGAATTCGGGGGGCGATTCCGAAGCGTCGCCGTCTCCGGCGCCGACACGGTGTTCCGAAAATGTCTTGAGGAATGCAATTGTGGCGGCGATTTCGTCCTCCGACTTGAGGCCGGCAAAGGACATGCTTGTGCCTTTCAGATACGCACGCGGCCTTGAGAGGAAACTGGCGAGTTCCTCGTCGTTCCAGGTGAGGCCGCGCCTGGCTGCGGCCCTCATTGCCTTCGAGTAGCTGAAGCCCTCCACGCTTGCCGCAGCGCGACCGACAACCCCGTTCAAATGCGGCCCGGCGAGGTTCCTTGCATCCTCGCCAATCCGGTGGCAGGCCTTGCACTTCCTGAAAGCCCTTTCTCCCGCGGCAGCAAGCTCGGACACCGGAACGGTCGCCACGGCATTCCGATCTCCGGATGACAGTTCGGGGGTCTCGTCCGCTGCGACGACGGCAGCGCCGATGCTCTTCGCGACTTCCCTGGGCACGGCATCCTGCCGAACGACCATCTGCACGGGCACGTGCACAGCGTCAGGTGCCGACGTCCTGTCCACGAGCCGGTCGGCAGACACGTATGCCGAAATCAGCACGACCGCCACGACCCCAAACGATGGAATGAAGACGCAAAGAAATCTCAACAATTCACCCGTCTCCGCGCTCGTTCACGGTCCAAGGCCGGATGCGGCTTCTGTGACGGATCGCGTTCACGCAACGCATTTCCCCGGAGCTTGGAAACCGTCGGCTGGACGCTGGCGGCCGAGACCATCGCCTGTCAACCGACCTCGATCCGTTTCGACGTGGCATAGACATCGCCGTCATCATCGTGCCACGTGAAGACGAACTCGCCCGACTCCGTCACCCTGGCCTCGAACTGAAAGTACGGATTGCTCGAGATCGCCGGCTCCATCTTCACTTCGATCACCGACTGGCCATTGAACTCTGCAGTGAACCGGTTGATGATCGACCGTGGAACGATGTTGCCGTCGCTGTCCCTGCGCTGACCGGACTCCATCTTGTGGTTGATCAGCGTCCTGATCGTGATCGTGTCACCGGCGGACGCCGTCTTCGGAAGCTTGACGCGGGGTTTTACGCCTTTGGCCATGTCTCTTCCTCCTCAACCGCCACAGCCGCCAATGGTGACTTTCACCGACGCACCGGTCCTTCGGATTGTCCCATCTTCCAATTTCGCAAACGCGAACACGTCCTGGCTCCTTGCAAGTCGGATCCGGGTCGAGCCGAAAGAGGAAGCCGCGACCGGGCCGAAGCTGAACGTGGCCACGCCGGGCAACGGATTGCCTGTGGCAACGACCATGATTGCCACGGCACCGTCGGCAGAAACACTGATTGGCACCGCATTGCCGTTCTCGGCGATTTCCGGAATTTCGAGAACGACGCCTCCGTCGGCAGGCTCGACACCATCCGCAAACGCCGCGATTGCCTCATCCACCGCGCCAGCCCTGGCCGGAACGGCATTCAGGCCAAGGGCCGCAGCGCTTCCCGTCGCGAGCAGCATCGCGTCTCTGCGTGTCATCGGCATGCCGAAGCTCCTTGTTCTTCCTTGAGTGCCAGCAGATGCGCGGGCACATCTTCGTGCTGCCATGCCATTGGAACGGGCCTTCCTTCACGTCTTTCAAGCGGCCTGAACACTCCCTTGCCGCAGAATCGGGCTGGCTTTCAGGCGTCAGGAATCGTCTTCTCTGCGCAAGTCAGGATGCCACGGAGTTCGGCTTCCGTCCAGCGGCCACCTCTCCCGGCAGCCCGCGCGCCATCATGCAGGCACCAACGCCCTCAGCCCCGTGGAATCAGCCGGCGCTTGCGGGCTTCCGTTGCTTGTCGGCATGGATCATCAGCGGTCGGGCCTCCGAAATCACCGCCTCGTCGTTCACCACGACTTCCTCGACGCTTTCCAGCCCGGGAAGTTCGAACATCGTGTCAAGAAGGATGTTCTCCAGAATCGAGCGAAGCCCGCGAGCGCCGGTCTTTCGCTCGATTGCCTTCTTCGCGATAGTCGTGAGCGCGTCATCGGTGATCGTCAGCCGGGTGTCTTCCAGTTCGAACAGCCGCTGGTACTGCCTGACCAGGGCATTCTTCGGTTCGGTGAGAATGGTGACCAATGCGTCTTCGTCCAGATCCGACAACGTGGCGATGACCGGAAGGCGGCCCACGAATTCCGGAATCAGTCCGAACTTGAGCAGGTCCTCGGGTTCCAGCTGCCCAAGGATTTCCCCCGCATCGCGGTCGTCGCTGTCCCTGACATCGGCGCCGAAGCCGATGGCAGAGCCCTTGCCGCGCCGCTGGATGACCTTTTCAAGCCCCGCGAAGGCGCCGCCGCATATGAAGAGGATGTTGGTGGTGTCGACCTGAAGAAACTCCTGCTGCGGGTGCTTGCGTCCGCCCTGGGGCGGCACGCTGGCCACGGTGCCTTCCATGATCTTCAGGAGCGCCTGCTGCACGCCCTCGCCGGACACGTCACGCGTAATCGACGGGTTCTCGGACTTGCGCGTGATCTTGTCGACCTCGTCGATATAGACGATTCCGCGCTGCGCCCGTTCGACATTGTATTCGGACGCCTGAAGCAGCTTCAGTATGATGTTCTCGACATCCTCGCCGACATAGCCCGCTTCGGTCAGGGTCGTTGCATCCGCCATCGTGAACGGCACGTCGAGGATTCGGGCGAGCGTCTGTGCCAGCAGGGTCTTGCCGCAACCCGTCGGGCCGATCAGCAGGATGTTGGACTTCGCAAGCTCGATATCCGACTTTCCGGCGTGGTGCAGGCGCTTGTAGTGATTGTGAACCGCCACCGAAAGCACGCGCTTCGCGTAATCCTGTCCGATCACGTAGTCGTCGAGAACTTCGCAGATCTCCTTGGGGGTCGGCACGCCATCGGAAGCCCGAAGCGCCGCCGACTTCGTCTCCTCGCGTATGATGTCCATGCACAGCTCGACGCACTCGTCGCAGATGAACACGGTCGGCCCCGCGATCAGCTTCCGGACCTCATGCTGGCTCTTTCCGCAGAAGGAGCAGTAGAGCGTGTTCTTTCCGCTGCCGGAGTTCTTTGCCATGACCTAACCCTTTTCCCGCGTGCCGCGCTGCTCGACAGGACACGTCCACATGTGCCAAACCCTAGGTGAGTGCGTGAAGGTGCACAACGCAAAATTCGCGTTGGCCAGCAGCGTCACTTCTTGCCGGATTCAGGCTCTGCGCGACGCTCCGCAATCTCGTCGATGAGACCCCATTCCCTGGCTTCTTCCGGGGTCATGAAATTGTCCCGTTCCAGCGCATCCTCGACCTTCTTCAATGACTGGCCGGTGTGCTTGACGTAGATGTTGTTGAGCTGCGTCTTGAGCCGTTCGGTCTGGCGCGCGTGGATCATGATGTCCGTCGCCTGCCCCTGATAGCCGCCGGATGGCTGGTGCACCATGATCGACGAATTGGGCAACGCCATCCGCATGCCTTTCTCGCCCGCCGCGAGAAGAAGCGATCCCATGGACGCAGCCTCCCCGACGACAAGCGTCGCGATGCCGGGGCGTATGTACTGCATCGTGTCGTAGATCGAGAGGCCGGCCGTCACGACCCCGCCGGGACTGTTGATGTAGAGCGAGATCTCCTTGGAGGGATTCTCCGCCTCCAGATGCAGGAGCTGCGCCACCACGAGCTGGCTAAGCCCGTCATGGACGGCACCGTTCACGAAAACGATTCGCTCCTTCAGAAGGCGCGAGAAAATGTCGTAGGCGCGTTCTCCCCGGCTGGTCTGCTCAACCACCATTGGCACCAGATTCATGTATGTCTCGAACGGATCTCGCATTTCCCGTAACCGCTGTTGCCGAAGTGCTCGTGGGCCTTGCTGCCTGCCAGTGTCTTAGTGGCCACGGTCGGGGGCTTCAAGAGCACCGGGACCGAGGAACGAAGAATTCGACGGAGGGAACCCGACTGCATCAATGCGCGCGCTCCCCGCCCCGGTCTCCTGGCAGCATGGTCCCCCGGCCTGAACCATGCCCCGAGAGGAACGCCCAGTCCCGTCAATCGTGCCGAGTGCGTGCGACATCGGCGACGCATCGTCCGCATCCCGTCCTGCCCGGCGCCTCGCGGCACTATTCGCCTCGCCGCATGCGCTGTCCCGGGCAGAAATGATCCGGCTTGCCTTCGCGCCTGACAGGCGTCAATTTGCGTCCATGGCACAGGCTACAGTTCTGCCCCGCAACGATCCTGGCATCGAAACCGCCATCGGCGTGCTGAAGCAGCGGTTCGGCGAGCGGCTCCAGACCGGACGCACAATCCGGGAGCAGCACGGCCACACGACCACCTGGATCAGGAACCAACCGCCCGACGCGGTGGTCTTTGCAAGGTCAACGGAAGAGGTCGCTGAGGTCGTCAGCGTGGCGGCGGCACACAAGGCGCCCGTGATCGCCTACGGCACCGGCACGTCGCTTGAAGGCCATGTCAACGCTCCCGCAGGCGGAATTTCGGTCGACCTAAGCCAGATGAACAAGGTTCTCGAGGTTCATGCGGAGGACCTCGATGCTGTCATCCAGCCAGGGGTCACGCGCAAGGCCTTGAACGAGGAGTTGCGTGATACGGGCCTCTTCTTTCCCATTGACCCCGGCGCGGATGCCTCTCTGGGCGGCATGGCGGCGACCCGGGCATCGGGCACGAATGCCGTGCGCTACGGGACGATGCGGGACAACGTGCTGAGCCTGGAGGCGGTGCTGCCGTCGGGCGAGATCATCCGAACCGGACGACGCGCAAAGAAGTCGAGCGCAGGCTACGACCTGACCAGGCTTCTCATCGGGTCCGAAGGCACGCTCGGCATCATCACAGAGCTCACCTTGAAGCTGCACGGAATCCCCGAGGCCATGTCCTCGGCGCGCTGCACGTTTCCGGCAGTCGACGCGGCCTGCCAAGCGGTCATCACCACTATCCAGATGGGCGTGCCGGTCGCGCGCATCGAGCTTCTGGACGCCGACTGCGTGGCTGCCATCAACGCCTATTCCAGGCTTGATCTTCCGGTGATCCCGCTCCTGCTGCTCGAGTTCCACGGCACGGAGCCGGAAGTGGCTGCACAAGCAACGACCTTCGGGGAGATTGCCGACGAGTTTGGCGGCACGAGATTTGAATGGACCTCAAGTCCCGAGGAACGCACCCGTCTCTGGCAGGCACGCCATGACGGCTACTGGGCGCTTCTTGCGTCGCGGCCCGGCAAGGACACGTTCGCGACGGATGTTTGCGTGCCGATCTCGAATCTTGCCGAAGCCGTGGAGCGGTCGCAGGAAGAGGCCCGCAGGCTTGGACTCCATTCACCGATTCTCGGGCATGTCGGCGACGGCAATTTCCACAACACGGTGTTCTTTGACAAGGACAATGACGACGAACGTGCGAAGTGCGAGCATTTCGTTGCCTGGCTGGCCAAGCTTGCAATCGAACTGGACGGCACAGTGACCGGCGAGCACGGCATCGGCCAAGGAAAGATTGCATCCCTCTCTAGCGAATTGGGAGCTGCCACCGAGATCATGTCCTCCATCAAGTCGGCCCTCGACCCCGACAACATCATGAACCCAGGCAAGATCGTCCTTCCAGGCTGATCGGTCGCCGCGCCTCCAGACGCGGCAACCATGATCACCTTCGCCCGCATTCCGCGCTTGCCACGCCGCCCTTGGCGGCATGAACGCGGATCACTGATGCGATGGAAAGGCCCCTCAACGGTCGTAGAGCTCCTCCCGAACGGCCCTTGGGGCCACCAAGCCATCCCACTTCTCCGAATGCGCCGCCGTCCGCCGACGGTTCGCTGCCCACCTGGAGTCCGGTTGCCCCTTCCGTCCTTTCGGGCACCGGCTTGGCAATGAGGCGCCGGCGTCGACTGATCACGAAACCTTCGCCTAGCCCGACTCGCCAAATCCGCTTCGAGAAGCCCGGTTCGCACGTGCGGGACAAACTGTCCGCGCTTGCCGCGTCCGATCTTCTGCATGCAACATTCATGGCAGGCCTCGCGATGGCCAGTACACGAGAGGCGCCCATGCGCCTCATCCCTGAAGTCTTGAGCAGACGCTGGCCGCATCACCGGATCCCTTAACGCAGGGAATTGGTCCTGAAAGACGCAATGTTTCAGTATGTTCCATCGAAATTCTCACACTTGCGATCTCCTTCCTTCGGTCCCGCAAGGGTGCCGAATTCAGGACGTAGCGTCCGGAAGCTGCCCCGCTTCCTGCAGCACCTTGTGCGCAACATGAAAGCACTCAAGCGCCTGCGGCACTCCGCAACAGATACCGATGACATGAATGATCGCGCGGATTTCTGCCGCCGACACGCCGTTGTTCAATGCGCCGCGACAGTGAATTTCCCACTCGCGCATCTTTCCCAGCGCGCCGATCATCGGAAGGTTCATCATGCTGCGGGTCTTGGCATCGATCGCATCGTCACCCCAACCGAATCCCCAGCACCATGCAGTCATCGCCTCCTGGAACGGGCGGGCGAATTCGTCCGCCGCCGCAAGGTTCCTCTCAACGTATTCCGAACCGAGCGTTGCCTTTCTCTGTATCAACCCGACCTAGAACAGTTCCTCGTCGAATACTCCGATCCTGACCTCCCGATCTGATAACCTTCATGAATGTCCCGGGTCGACGACCCGGACATTTCTCGACCCATGTCCTGCCGCCCGGTTTCGGGCACCTGTGACCGAAACCCGTTCGCAGCTTCAGTCTTGCACCGCCGCTCCGGCAACCGCAATGTCAGAGCAACCCGGAAGGTCACGAACGCGCCTCGACGCGGCACCGGGCACGTGACCTCCATTGGGATTGCCATGATGTCAAGCTCGTCACGGGCCAGACGTTGTGCGTGAAGCCAGTCGCAATGCGGCTTCATCCGGCGGTGGATCTGCTGGACGCGCGGTGGCGTGTCCTTCTGGTCCACATAGGTCCTCCGCTGGGGCGCAAGTCCCGTCGAGCTTGCAAGGTTGGCGTGAAACGAGCCGCAATCCCATCCCACCAACTATGCGCCGACGGGTCTCGGCCCGCCTCCCAGGAAAGCGCTTCCGGAACGAAGGGAACCCCGACCGCCTCGCAGAACGCCCGGACCACTTCCGCCGGACGTTCCAGAAGGTCGTTGCTGTCAATGACCGGGGGCGCCTCGCCCTCAAGCGCGCTCACCAGGTCGTGGAGCGCCCGCAACTCGGGGAAGCCGAATTCACCTTCGTGGACGTCTGGCCACTTGTCATAGAGCGACGTAATGGTCTTTGCGGGATCGCGAATGAGAAAGGCATGCGTGAAGCGGGACAGAAACTCCGGATCCCACATGTGGCTGATGTAGTGAGGGAAATCCTTGAGAAAGACGGGACCCTTCTCCGCACGGGCCCTGATGTCTTCCCAGGCGCTCTCAAGCGTGAGCCCCGCGGTGGTTTTGGCTCCTGGCTCGCAACGATGCCAGAGCAGGGCCTCGCCTTGGTGCCATGCCTCGCCGAACGGTTCGTGAAGGCAGTCAAAGTCGCCACGCTGGCGCATCATCCACTCAAAGACGGTCGACGTGGACCGCGGCACGGCCCAAAGAGCGAGGATTTTACGCATTGCAGGCCCGTTGCGTGCACTCAGGCGTGACGGGGTCGAACTGGGCACTGCTTCTGCCGATGCGCCGCAGGTCGCCGTCGCCGACGCGGCGCCTTTGTCGGCACGCTCAGACACGCAGGCTCTCCAGCAACCGGCCCTGTGGCGTCACCGGTGCAAGGCCCAATGACTTGAAGACACGCCAATACAACGCCGTGTCGTGCCCGACGACGGGCTTTCCGAGTCGTCCTTCCAGTTCTCGCGCCAGATGCACCGGCCTCTGCGGCAACCCGTTCGGTCCGGACCGGAAATTGCACATGCCGTTGATCAGGTACGCGTCGGCGGTCGGCGCCTGTTCAGCTACATATTCGAAGCTCCTGATAGCCAGATCACCGTCAAAAACCCATCGGCAGGCATTGATTTCCTCCTGGCTTTCGAACCAGCCCCTGGTCGCGAAAGTTGCCGGCCAAGAGCACGTCGAAGCCGGCCTCCTCCAGAAATCCCTTCGTCCCCTGCCACCAGTCCGGCCAATGTTATGCAGCGTTCAACGCGACCTTTTCGACATTGATTGCGCGCAGAGCCTCCACCATTGCGTAGCCCGCCATGTGAAACGCAAGGCCATGCCTGTCGGACAGGGCGCTGCAATGATCGAGGATGCCGTCGACGCCGAGACCGGACGCATGGACCCAGTTCGATCCGACCTGCGCCGCGACGTCGGCGCCACTGCTTGCCATGCAATGGCAGAAGTCCTCCATCATGCCGAAACTGGCCTCCCGCTGGACAAGTCCGTGAGCATAGTCGGGCACATGGAGCATCCAGCCATGGACGCCCACGGCATCCGGCGCCATCCGGAGAAAATCTGACGGGACGGCGTCGCAGTCGAAGGGCGGACAGGTGAAGCCAACCTGATGCGGAAAAAGCTTGTGCTCGGCCTGCCACGCGGCGGGCATTTTCATGACCGGTTGTCCCTCGGCGGCGCATCGAAGTCTTGACAGCCCGGCAAGGCGTGCAGGTCGTCAAGCCAGGACGCACGAGAGCGCAGCACGACCTGCGCGGTCGGCAGGTAGTCAAGTCCGTCATCCAGCGTTGCGGCATGGATGTGGACTTCGCCGGGCCATTTCTCGGACCGGAAATACAGCCGGGTACCACAGTTCCGACAAAACCCTCGCCACGTGCCCCGTGAGCTCTCGAAGTGATCGACGTCTCCCGACCAGGCAACGGTCTCGGGCGCGAGTCCGACAAAGGCGGTGAAGGGTGACGAGGTCGCGCGCTGGCAATCCTCGCAATGGCAGACCAGGTTGCGCGTGACCGGCCCAGGTGCCGACCATGAGACCCGACCGCAAAGGCAATGCCCGGTCAACACGGTCATTTCGTGGCCCCATTCCGGCGGCAGCGCAACTCCAGTCCGGGCTCCGGTACCGAAGCGGCATGCGCCTTCGGCACGGTCGGCACATGGGAGGCGCTAGCCATCCACGGCCTCCCGCATCCACCGCTGCAAATGCATGACCGAATGCTCGGAGTTCACGCCGCAATTCGGATCGATCACCAGTGGTCCGGTACATAGCCGCGCGATCGAAGACCTCGTTGCACGGACTCAACGAGGTGAATGTCCTCTTCGACCGTCGTCTCCCTGTCCTGTCGGGCAAGGTCGAGAATCACTTGGCTCTCCTCCCCGTCAACCGAGTACCATCCGCGCCAAGCCACGACTCGATCCACGTCGAGCGGACGGTGATAGGTGTTGAGGAAGTTCCCGGGATAGATCTGGAAACTGAACATGGGCCAGAGAAACCAGCTTGAGTACCCCTCGGCGTGGGCACGGGACCGATCGATTTCGTAGTCATGTCCTCGAGGTTCTGGCACTCGGTCATGTGGAGCAGGCAGTACCCCTGCGGCTGCATGTCATAGGTTTCGGCCTTGACCACGCCGGTCGAGAATGTCGGGTGGTTGAGGTTGCAATGGTAGCACTCGGAATAATTCTCGACCGAGACCTTCCAGTTGCAGCTCTCGGGGATCTCGATCCATTGAATCGGCTGCAGGCGCTCCCAGTCCGGCACCCAGGCCCGCAGTTGCTCCTGAACGCCCGGAAACCATTCTTCCAAGCGACTTGCCGCCGGATCCAGATTGACGAAGACAAGTCCGAGGAACACTTCGGTCCTGACTTCGGTCAGGCAGACCTTCGATCTGTCGAATCCCTCGACCGCCCCGATGTTCGGACCGAAGCGCAGCTCACCCGTCAGTTCGTAGGTCCATGAGTGATACGGACAGACCAGAAGCCGTCTTGTCCCGCTCCCGCTGACGAGTTGGTGCGCACGATGCTGGCAGACATTGTAGAAAGTCCGGATGACATCGTCGTTGCCCTTGATCGCGAACAGACTCTCGCCCGCGATCTCGAAAGTCGCGTAATCGCCGCCGTTCCGAAGCGCGCTGGAATGGCATGCAAACTGCCAGGTCCGGGACAGCAACCCTCGCTTCTCCGCCTCGAAGACATCCGGGCCGGTATAGTAGCGGGCCGCGGGCGAACGAACCGGTTCAGACATTGGTGCGAGTCCCTGACTCATGAAAGCGGCGACGAGCCCGCCCGGCCTTGAACGTTGTTGCACGACAATCCGCCTCCGGAACGCAAGACCGTCCGCTGGAAGACAAGCCTCACATGCGCCTTGGACGATGCGTCAACGCCATGCGTCATTGACGATGGTAAATTCGTGCGATTAGCCTGTCGAGCACATTCGCGCGCTTCAGGAAGGGACTCTCATGGCCATGCCCGAAACGATGAAAGCAATGGTCACTCTCGGGCATGGCGGGATGGACCGGATGATCATTCGCACCGACTGGCCACGACCTGATCCGGCACCCGGAGAGGTGCTGATCAAGGTCGGCGCATGCGGCCTGAACAACACTGACGTGAACACGCGTTCCGGCTGGTACTCGAAGGCGGTCACCGAACGCACGACCGGTGACGGATTCGATGTCGAAGGACAGGAAGATCCAGGCTGGGGCGGTTCACCGATCACGTTTCCTCGCATCCAGGGTGCCGATGTCTGTGGCGAGATCGTGGCCGTCGGGAGCGGAGTGGAGGCCGCCCGCATTGGCGCCCGCGTGATCACCGACAACTGGATTCGCGATCCGGGGGATCGCGGGAACAGGAACAAGGTCGGGTATCTTGGCTCCGAACGCGACGGCGGATTTGCGGAGTACACGGCCGTTCCGTCACGGAACGCCCTGACCGTCCGGTCCGAGATGACCAGTCCGGAACTCGCCACGTTCTCCTGCTCGTATTCAACCGCGCTCGGAATGCTGCAGCGCGCGCAGGTCGATGCCTCCGACACGGTTCTTGTCACCGGTGCGTCCGGCGGTGTCGGTGGAGCCCTTGTCCAGCTCGCAAAGATCCGGGGCGCAAGGGTCGTTGCCATGGCTTCGGAGGCCAAGCATGCCGACGTCGCCGCCCTTGGCGCGGACCGCGTCCTGCCGCGCGATCCCGAAGACCTTCGCTCCGCTCTCGGCAACGAGTCCGTCAGCGTCGTTGCCGACATCGTCGGCGGCCCGGCATGGCCTTCCCTCATGGACATTCTCGAGCGGGGTGGCCGCTACACGTGCTCGGGCGCTATCGCCGGCCCGATCGTGGAATTCGACCTCAGGACATTCTATCTCAACGACCTGACGTTCACCGGATCGACGGTGATCGGCGAAGACGTGATGCCGGAACTCATCCGGCTGATCGAGGCGGGCAAGGTCAAGCCGAACCTGGCCACGACCTGGCCGCTGGAAGAGCTTCATGCGGCGCAGGCCGCCTTCATCGCCAAGAAGCATGTCGGCAACATCGTCGTGATTCCATGAACCTCGCGGCGGAGGACGCTCGCGGCAGGAGCGTGCTTCGGACAGGGGCACGGGACGGCGGCTGCAACTGCCTTCGCGGCATTTGCGCACCATCCGCATCTAGATTGCCGGCAAGCTTTGCGCATGCCCGTTGCCGTACAGGACATGCAGGAATTCCCGATCGATGAAGATCACCTGCATCGCAGTCTACAGGGTCGATCTTCCGCTCGAGCACCCCTACTGGCTCTCGGGCGGACGGCTCAAGTTCGAGGTCCTCGACGCAACGTTCGTCAGGATCGATACCGACGTCGACCTTTCCGGCTGGGGCGAAGGCACGCCTTGGGGCCACGCCTTGGGGCCACACCTACGTTGCCGCACATGGCCCGGGAATCAGGGCGGGCATTGAGACCATGGCGCCCTTTGTCCTGAACCTCGATCCCCGCAGGATTCTGGATGTGGAGCGCGCCATGGACCTCGCCCTTCCGGGCCATCTCCATGCAAAGGCTCCCATCGACATGGCCTGCTGGGACATTGCGGGTCAGGCTGCGGGACTGCCGATCTCGGATCTCATGGGTGGCGGCTCCCGTACGCCTGCGCCCATCGCCTCTTCGGTTGGAGCCAGGACGATCGACGGTACGCGCGACGTCATGCACCGGTACCGCGAGCGGGGTTACATCGCCCATTCCGTCAAGATTGGCGGTGACGTCGACCTCGACATAGCTCGAATCCGGGACGTGGAATCTCACCGGGACCCGAACGAAGTCATCCTCTACGACGTGAACCGAGGCTGGACCCGTCAACAGGCTCTACGCGTGATGCAGGCGACAGAGGACCTCCGCGTCATGTTCGAGCAACCCTGCGAGACCCTGGACGACATCGCTGCCATCCGTCCGCTGCATTCCGCGCCAGTAAGCGTGGACGAGAGCCTAGTGACGCTTCAGGACGCGACCCGCATCGCCCGCGACGGTCTCGCGGAAGTGTTCGGCATCAAGCTCAACCGGGTTGGAGGACTGACCAAGGCTGCGCGCATGCGCGACGTCGCGCTTGCCCATGGCATCGACATGTTCATCATGGCGACCGGCGGATCGGTGCTGGCCGATGCAGAGGCGCTTCATCTCGCCGCCACGGTGCCGGACGCCCGCCGGTTGGCGGTCTGGGCCTGCCAGGACATGCTGACCAAGGACATTGCCCGGGGTCAGGGGCCGCGCAACGTTGGCGGCCATCTTCATCTTCCCGAATCGCCGGGCCTTGGCGTTCATCCGGACGAGGCGGCCCTCGGCGAGCCGGTTGCCGTCTACGAATCGTCATGACCGTGCGTCAGCTTGCCAACCTTGGGCAATCAACCTGTCATGCGGGCATCGAAGATTGCCCCGGTGCCGGCTCGCGTCATCGAGATCCTGGCGCGGCGACGGGACTCGGCCATGAAGATCTCCGCCCTGCGCCTCTGGCACCTGCCGTTGAAGAGCCACGAGGCCTATCACATGTCCAATGGAAAGACATGCGACACGGTCGAATCCGTGATCCTGGCGCTCGACACGGACGTGGGTGTCACCGGCTGGGGCGAGGTTTGCCCGATCCCGCACTACCTCCCCGCCTATGCGCGTGGAGTTCAGCCCGCGATCGCCGAAATTGCGCCGACACTGCTCGGCAGCGACCCGATCGGGCCGGACGCCGTCATGTCGAAGGCTGACGCCTGCCTGCAAGGACACGCCTACGCGAAGTCCGCCATCGACATCGCACTTTGAGACTTGACGGCGAAGGCCGCCGATCTGTCGCTCTACCGCGTTCTTGGCGGACGCCAGGCCGGGTCGATGCCGCTCTACCGCTCCATCACCTGCGTCGCTCCTAACGAAATGGCACGCATCGCTCACGAGACCAGGGCGCAGGGCATCCGGCAATTTCAGGTCAAGCTTGGCGCCTCGGGCGACTGGCAAACCGATGTAGAGCGGTTGATCAAGGTCCGGTAAGCCGTCGGATCCGGGCCGCTTGTCTACGGTGACTGGAACACGCGCGCCACGTCACTCGAAGCCACGCGCGTCGGCCGTGCGGTGCGCGACAATGACATCATGCTCGAGCAGCCATGCCGCACCGTCGCCGACTGCGCCAGGGTTCGCGAGGCAACCGGCCTTCCGATGAAGCTTGACGAGGCGACCTTCGACACGATGACCCTTCTCGAGGGGCACGCGCAGGCCTGCATGGACGCCGTTGCGATCAAGCTCTCCAAGTTCGGCGGCATCTCGGCCTGTCGCGCCGCCCGCGACCTCTGCCTGCATCTCGGCGCGCAGATGTGCATCGAGGACACGTGGGGATCGGACATCACCACCGCCGCGCTCCTGCATCTGGCGGCCACGACGCCGTCCGTGCATCTCCTGAACACATGCGATCTCGCCGGCTACGTCGTCCCACGCCTTGAACCGAACGCGCCAAGCCGTGAAATAGGATTCATGGCGCCGCCAAAAGGTCCGGGTCTCGGGGTCGAGCCCGACCCGGACGTGCTTCGCGAACCTGACCTGACACTGGAGTAGGAAGCTGGCCCCGATCACATCGCAGACCGACTGGATCGCACGGGCAAGGGCCGTGCTGCCCGCAGGCGGGTTCGGCAATTTCGATCCCGGCATCGTCATCCGCGAGGGCCGTGGGGCACGCATCCGGGACGAAGACGGCAATGAATGCGTCGATTACCTCATCGGCTCAGGTCCGTTGATCCTCGGCCACGGCCACCCGGAAGTGCCGGAGGCCGTGGCTGGGCAGTTGTCCGGAGGCCAGACCTTCTTTGCCAGCAACGCCGCCGGCATCGAGCTCGCGGAGGAGATCTGCAAGGTCCACCCTGCGCCGAACAGCTCCGTTACCTCTCCACTGGCGGCGAGGCGGACATGTACGCCATGCGGCTTGCCCGCGCCGTCACGGGCCGTGATAAGATCGTCAAGTTCGAAGGCGGCTATCACGGGATGAGCGCGGAGGCGCAGATGTCGCTTGAGCCCGAAAGACTCGTGAACTTCCCCGGCGCCGTGCCAGACAGCGCCGGATTCCGACCGGCGTTGCCTCCGAGGTGCTGGTCGCGCCATTCAGCGACCCGGATTACATTCGCTCGCACCTTGCTGAATGGGGAAACCGGTTGGCTGGCGTCATCGTCGAGCCGCTGCAGCGCATCATTCCGCCAGATCCCGGATACTTGCAGGTTCTAAGGGACGAAGCAGGCAAGCATGGACTCGTCCTGATCTTCGACGAAATCGTCACCGGGTTCCGGCTTGCATATGGCGGTGCACAGGAAGCCTACGGCGTCACGCCCGACGTCGCGACGCTCGGCAAGATCATCTGTGGCGGGTTTCCCCTCGCCGCAATCGCCGGACGGGCCGAGATCATGAAGCACTTCGACAAGAGCCTTGCAGGTCCCGAGGGCTGGCTGATGCAGGTGGGGACCCTTTCCGGCAACCCGGTTGCAGCTGTCGCAGGCCTCAAGACCCTAGTGGTTAGTTCTATACAAAGGATTCCATTTGTTCGCGAATCGTGATGCCGTGCTCCGTGCCGCCGTCATGCGGCCACGAAAACGGAGACAGGACCATGGGCAGGAAGTCGACGCGTCGGGAAGTCGAGCTTTCGGACGAGGACCGCGAGCGCCTCGAGCAGATCATCGGCAACCCGCGGAGCCCCCGGAAGCACGTCTGGCGAGCCCGCATCATCCTGGAGCTCGGCTCGGGCCGCGGCCTGGTCGAGACCATGCGCCGGACGGGCATGTCGAAGCCGACGGTCTGGCGCTGGCGGGACCGCTTCCTCGCCGGGGGCGTCGACGGGCTTCTCCGGGACGCCACCCGCCCTCCGGGAAAGAAGCCGGTCCCCGAGGAGAAGGTGAAGGCCGTGATCGCGCTGGCGATGTCGCCGCCGCCGGAGCACGTCCGGCACTGGACGGTGCGGGCGCTGGCGAGGAAGCTGGGGATGGCCGTCTCCACCGTGCACGGCATCCTGAAGGCCAACGGCCTCCGGCCGCACCAGGTGAAGACCTTCAAGGTCTCCCGCGACCCGAGGTTCGCGTTCAAGGTGCGCGACGTCGTCGGCCTCCACGTCGACCCGCCCGACCACGCGGTGGTCCTCTCGGTGGACGAGAGTGAGCGCGTGAACGCCATTGGTTCGAGTGAGCGCGCGAACCGGATACAGGCATTGGGGCGGACGCAGAGGCCGCTGCCGATGAAGCCCGGACACGCCGAGACCAGGACCCCACGGCTGCAGGCGGAACGGCACCACCTGCCTGCTGGCCGCGCTCGACGTCGCCACCGGCAAGGTCGTCGGCCGGACGGTCGGGCGGCACCGCTCGGAGGAGTTCCTCGCCTTCCTCGACCACGTCGCCGAGGGGATCGATCCCGGAACCCCGGTCCATGTCGTCCTCGACAACGTCTCCTCGCACAAGTCGGCCGAAGTCCGCGAATGGCTGAAGGGCCGTCCCGACTGGCAGTTCCACTTCACCCCGACCTCGGCCTCCTGGATGAACGCCGTCGAGGGGTTCCTCTCCAAGCTGTCGAGGCAGAGGCTGAAGGACGCGGTCTTCGACTCGCTTGACGAGTGCATCGCGGCCATCGAGGGCTGCATCGAGCACCACAACGCCAACGACGCCCGCCCGTTCCGCTGGAGCAGGAAGCCGGAAGACCTCGTCGAGGCCTGGAAGAGAGGGCACCAGAAGCTGCAGGAAATGGCATCAAGTGAATGAATCAAACCACTAGAGATCTAGCGCCGCCCCGGCCAATACGAGCGTCTGGATGACCTCGGCAAGACGGTCATCCGACTGGCCCGCGACGCGCTTGACCTGACGGGAATTCCGTACCGACTTGTCGGAGCGCCGCCCCTGTTCGACGTCGTCTTCACCGACCGGGATGTCCGGAACTGTCGCGACGTACACGCGGCGGACGAAACCCGAACCGCGTCCTGGATCGCGGCGCTCCGGGCCCACGGGCTGTTCAGGTCCCCGGGCAAGATCTATTCCTGTCTTGCCCTTGAAGACGACGATCTGGAATCGACGAAGCGGGCCTTCGAGGCGGCAGCATCGCAACTCAGCTGACGGGTTGACGGACGTCGTTCCGGGCCGATCACGGGCTGGACGAAACAGCCCGGGCAAGGCAAGCGACAACACCGCCCTTCAACTACGTCGATCAAGGCCGCGCTTGAACCCTACTGGACGGTGACGGAGTACAGGCGTTCGTCGGGCAAGGTCTCTTCCGTCCATTCAGTTCTGTTGCCATCGTCCAACCCGGGTGACGAGAAAGATAACGAGCGCAACAACCACGATTGATGGGCCTGACGGTGTGTCCAGGCTCGCTGAGGCGAGGAGCCCGCCTGCAACCGCCACGACTCCCAAGACCGCGGCACCGAATGCCATTGCTTCCGGGTTTGCGGCAAAGCGACGGGTTGTCGCTGCGGGGATGATCAGCAAGGCAACGATCAGGAGAACTCCCACGATCTTGATCGCGGCGGCTATCACGGCAGCAAGCAGGATGCCGAAAGTCAGACGCGCACGATCCGGATGCAGTCCAGCCAACGAAGCCAGGTCAGAGCTGGCGGTCGCGGCAAGCAGCGGTCGCCAGATCCAGTACAGGGTCGCCAGAGCGAGCAAGCCGCCAATCCAGATGACGGCGAGGTCAAGGCGCGACACTGCGAGCAGATCCCCGAACAGCAATGAATGGAGGTTCAGCCGCATCCCGGGAAAGAAGGACAGGATGACCAGTCCGAGGGCGAGCCCGCCATGCGACAGCAGGCCGAGCAGGGTGTCGGTCGGCAGCACGTCGCGCCGTTCGAGAAAGTACATCGCAAGCACGACCGTCACTGCAACGCAAAATATGCCGACTGTCAGATTGAAGTCGATCAGGACAGCGAGGGCAACGCCGAGCAGCGCCGAGTGAGCCATCGTCTCGCCGAAATAGGCGAGGCGACGCCAGACGATGAAGCAACCCGTCGGGCCGGTTACCAGCGCGAGCCCGATACCGGCGAGCAAGGCACGGACCAGATAATCGTCCAACACCGCTCAACCCTGGCCGTCGTGCTCGTGGGGCACGAGGACGAAAACGTCGTCGCCAGCTGTCATCGCCCGATCAAGATCGTGAGTGATAAGAAGCACGCCGCAGCCAAGGTCGGCACGGATTCCCTCCACCAGTTCGTACACCACGTCGGCCCCTGCCGTGTCGATCCCCTGGTCGGGCTCATCGAGGACGAGCAGGTCCGGACGGTGAATCAACGCGCGGGCCAGCAAGAGCCGCTGGAACTCGCCGCCCGAGAGGGACGTGACTGGCGGGTCACCCAGCCGCTCAAGCCCGACTGCAAGAAGCGCTGCGTCAATTTCGCGAGATGCGAATCTTCCGGTCAGGGTCATCAGCCTGCGAAGCGTCAAGGGAAGCGTTGCTGTCAGCGTCAGTCGCTGCGGAACGTATCCTATGTCGATGCCCGAAGACCGGAAGACAGTTCCCTCGTCGGTCTCGATCAACCCGAGAACGGCTCGCGCACAGGTCGACTTTCCAGCGCCGTTGGCACCGATCAGGAAGACCAGTTCGCCCCGGCCTATCCTGAGATCGACATGGCGGATGATCCAACGATCGCGGCGATGCACACCGACGTCACGAGCCTCGACAAGGGCATCGTCTCCCGAACGAGCATCCATCACGTGCGCGACCTGGCTTGCATCGGTCAGGTGGCGCACGGCCAGATCAGAACTTGAACAGCAAGCATCCCGTAAACTCGCTCATTTTGTGGCGCCCGCCACCGCAGGAATGCGCAAGTTGCACGCTGGACACTCACGCCGCATTGACCATAGGCTATGGCAAACTGGAATCAAGTCAACGATCTACAGGCTTCAGGAACATCCTGGAAAAGTGTGGCCATGCTTGTCTTTTCATCCCTTTGCGCACGTGTTTGCCCGACGCTGACGACATTGGCATTGGTGATCGGGGTAACGGCCTCCGGATCCATCGCTTCTGCCGAAATTCAGGTCGTGGCTTCGATCAAGCCGGTGCATTCCCTGACAAGCGCCGTCATGGCCGGAGTCGGAAAGCCACGTCTCCTGATCCGGGGAAGCGCTTCGCCGCACACCTTCAACTTGCGCCCTTCGGACGCTGCAGCGATTGCGGATGCAGATGTCGTCTTCCTCATTGACGAGGCGATGGAAACGTCACTTGCCCGCTCGCTCGAAACTCTCGCCAGGCAGGCGCAAATCGTTGCCCTGGCCGAAACTGACGGCTTGATCCGCCTGCCGTTCCGGGACGGCGGAGTGTTCGAGACTGATTCTCACGAAGGGCACGGTGACGGGCACGAGGCAGGCGAAGCTCGTGGCCATGACGAAGACCATGGCGAAGAACGCGGAGAGGACGAAGCAGCCGGCCATGATGATCACGATCAAGACAAGGACCAAGGCGAAGAGCTTGCGGAGTCAGACGCGGATGGCCATGATCACGCGCACGGCGAGTTCGACCTGCATGTCTGGCTTGATCCGGTGAACGGCGCAGTCATGGTGCGCGCGATCTCAGACGCCCTGTCGGAAGCCGATCCCGCCAATGCACCCGTTTACAAGTCGAACGCGCGGGCACTTCTGTCCCGGCTTGACGCATTGGCCGAGCAAGTCTCCGTGGATGTTGCCCCGGCCCGCGGCAAGCCGTTCGTCGTCTTCCATGACGGCTACCGCTATTTTGAGAACCGCTTCGCGCTCACTCCCATCGGCTCCGTCGTGGTCAACCCGGAACGGCCACCGGGTGCCAGGCGCATTCGACAGTTGCGCTCGGCAATGCGCGAATTCAATGTCGAATGCGTATTCGCCGAACCCCAGTTCAACATGAACTTGGTCGACGTTTTGCTCGAGGGTACCGAGACAAGGTCGGGAATCGTCGATCCGCTCGGCGCCGAAATCGAGAATGGTCCGGAGCTCTATTTCACCTTGCTCAAGAACATGGCTACGGATTTTCGGCACTGCCTCGCCCCGGATGAGCAGGAACGGTAGCGCCGAACGCGGTCGACCTCGAAGGGAGCTGCGCCGCTGCGTCTCCCCGAAGTTTGAGGACAGGCCCAGACAAGCCTGCCAGGGAGCCCTACCTTCACCTCGTATTCGATTCCGTGCCCGGAAATTCAGTTTCGGTCCAACCTTGCCAGCCGGCCTGGCGCGGCAATGGCAAGAGGGACAATGTCATGGCGGTCGTCATCGGACTGGCCGGTCGCCCCGCAGCCGGCAAGAGCGTGGTCCCCCGCATTCTTGTTGAGTCGCACGGGTGCCGGTCTCAGCCTCCTCCGAGGACGGATCGACCCTGCGGCAGTGGACGCGACCACGGTATCGGAGATCTTCCTGCAAGAGCGGAAAGACGGGGCCGCGGCGTTGCAGGATATGGTGCGAACCATGCTCCGGGACCGACGGCGGATGAACCCCAGCCAAACGGAACTGGCGCGACGCATCGAAGAATCGCCCAAGACGATCCGAAACTGGGAGCGGGGGTAGCGCTGCCTGACCGGTGTGGCGCGCGACATGTTGCGGGTGCTCGGCAAGGCCCCCAAAGGCCGCTCTCCGCGTACTGATCTGAAACGATGACGATGATGCTGCATTGGGAAATCATCTTCTTTGCACGCTGGGCAACGCGTGTCGTGCCAGCAGGCGTCATGGATTGCCATGCATGTACAAGTAACTGCTTCCAAGCAATACTTTCCATTCCAAGACCGCTCGGCAAGGCTTGCAGGCTGGTTCAGGTCTCCCTTGCAGGGTCACGGAATCCGAAAAGGCGGACGCTATGCAAAGAGACCGGAAGGGCCGAAACCAATTGCCGTTGGACGGCTCGCCCGAGAACGGCTACGGCAGCCCGGAAGTGCGGATCGGGGAAGCCGCGATGCCCCTCGCCCTGCCGATCGAGTCATGTCCGACCAATTTGGAAGCACTTCGAATTCCCCAGGATTCCGAGATATGCCTTGTGGCCGCTCGGCCATGCTTCCAACAGAATCGGGCACGCCCTGGCAGCGCACCTGTGGAGGTGCCGCTCTCGATCACCATGCCGTCAATCGTCGTCAATGCCATCGGCACCCGCACCAAGTTGCCTGGACGCCTCGGATGCCGGCGCATGAACCTTGCAAGCGAACTCCTGGAGCCGGTGCCAGGCCAGAGGGTCGGGCAACGCACGGCCGGCACCGGGACGAGCTTCCGGCATTTCGTGGCCGACCGCGACCTTCACGATATCGAGATCCGAAACCAGGTCACCGTGCAGGGCAAGTCCCTCCCCGTCCGTGAATGACGATCCGCCGGACCAGGTCACTTGCAATTCGCCTTCGATCCTCGCCGCCGACCGACCCACGAAAGGCAGGAACAGGACTGGCGATGCCATCTGGCCGAATTCAAGCTCTCGCTGCCGCAGCTGGTGTGCATGATCCGACAGGGCTGCGCCCGCCATCAGGGGACAGAGCACACCACCGGGCGCAACCCAGGTTTCTCCCGCCTCCGGCGACCAGTCTTCGAGCTTCGAGCCGTCGATCCTTTCCAGCAACGACACCAGAGGCGGGCAGCCGTCGATGCCGCGCCCTGCCAGCCATCGCATTGCCGCGGCTGCTTCCTCCGCAATTCCCCAAGGGTATCCCGCGCCGCGTGCGGCTTTCCAAGCGATGGTTTCGACCTCGTTCAGCGACCGGCTCACGCGACCAGCTCCGGATAGACCCAGTCTTCGCAATTTCCGAGATCGAGGTCGCCCGGATATGGCACGCCGGCATACATCCGTATCCGCACCCAGCGGTCCGACTTCGGATCGAAATGCGTGGCGCCGAAGAAGCTCAGCTTGACCCGCATCATGTTGATTGGCAGCATCGAGGCGCTGATCGTGTTGTCACGTATCTCGGCATAGGGCGCGGTGCGGCAGACTTGCGCACGCCGAATGACGTGACGGTGCCCGGGGTGCTTAAGGAGGAACGCAGCTACCGATGCGCCGGGCGGCCAGCGTTCAAGATCGGCATGGGCACGCGCCGCGTCGCGGCCAGGGGAAAGCGGCTGCTCGAATTTCGCAATGTCTTCCTCGTGGCGCTCGCCGAGCCGGGGCTCGAGTTTCTCCTCCGAGATGTACCATGCGCGCGCCGTCTCCTCGGGCACCGTCCAGTCGATGTCCAACGCCCAGCCATAGTGATCGCGAAACAGCCTGCTAGTCTCCGCCAGCGACATCGAGCCGTCAATGCAGAAGGCTCCGCCATCCGGGTCGGCCATCCCCTCGGCAAGTTCGTCCACGAGTGCCCCGTACGGTTCGAGAATCAGCGACGCCAGACACTCCCGCCCTTCCTCGCTCAATGCCGATTCGGACCATTCGACAAGACGGTTCCACGGACGGTCCTCGTCGGTCGGCCAGTCTTCAATCCGGGCCTTGATCAGCTGCAAGTCCTGTTTCAGCCCTTCCACCCGTGCCTGCTGAACCGGGTGCCCGGAACGCCAACCGCAAGCCAGAACTTCGCTGCGTTGCAGCCTGTCGCGAAACAGCGCCAGTTCCGCCTCGGTTGCCGAAGGGACCGAACGAACGCGCCGGACCGCCTCCTCGCGTGCCGCAATCCAGTTGTTGAAGAGCGTCGCATGGTTGACGATGAAAGGCGCCATTCCAAGCCCCGTTGCGTTGCCGATGCCGAGCTTCCTTGCCGTATTGCGGTCCAGCGCAGCCGCCTTTTCGCCGCCTCGGCAGCGCGCCATGTGTTCGACAAGATCGAGCACGAACGTCCGGATCAGGTAGACCAGCAGCATCTCCGCCTGGAACGGCGCGGCAAACTCGGGCCGATTCCGGATGCTCGCGTAATCCGCGGCACCGAACTTGCCCGAACCATATACCGCCGTCGTCCGCATCAGGTATCCGACGGCATCGAGTTGCCCGGCGTCTGGCTGCGATCCCGCCGCGAGCGCTGCCACCACATGCTCCCAAAGCCGCGTCGATCGGTTGGCCCGCGACACGACCAGTTCGCGCTCGCTGTACCGGCCAGCCTCCTGAAGGGGCACATTGACGGCGAGACGCTCGACGTCCGTCTCGTCCGGCACGCCGTCATACAGCGCGAAAGTCGCGTCCCAGGCCTCCGCGATCACCCGGTCCGAGCGCATCCCGTCAGGCAAGTCGTGGCCGAAAGCAATCATGGAATACGTGCGCTCCGGACCGTCCACCCTGTAGATCGCGCGGCCAGTGCCCTTGTCATCCATGTCGAAGGCGACGTGCGAGAAGCTCCAGTCCTCGCCGGCCATGCGGCGAGTCAGGACCCGCATGAAGCTCAACCGGCTTTGGTGCATGGAGCCAAGGCGTGCCAGCCTCATGATTCGGGACGGATCGCGGAGCGATGCCTGTCGGCCGCTCATGGTCACTTTGGCCCGAAGTTCTCGGCAAAGAACCTGTGCCAGTTCCGGCCCATGATGGCCTTGATCTCGGGCTCGTTCATGCCAACCGACTGCAACCCCCTCGCGATGTTCGCGAAGTCCCGATTGTCCCGGAACCAGTCCGGCATTGGCGGGAACCCGGGAGCGGTTGCTGATCCCTCTCCATAGTCAGTCCCTCTGGTCCAGCGCCCCGTGCGCATCCATTCAACCACGCTGTCCGGCTGATCCTGGCAAAGGTCCGAGCCGATGCCGAAATGTTCCGTGCCAAATGCGTCAGCCGTCCGCGCGATCATTTCGCAGAAGCTCTCAAGTGTGCATTTGGACTTTTCCTTTAGGTGATGCGGGTAGAGCGAAAAACCCAGCATGCCGCCTCCTTCGGTGACGGCCCGGATCACGTCCGCCTTCTTGTTGCGCAAGGCCGGCGCCCACTCGCGAGGGTTTGCGTGAGTGATCGTGATCGGGCGCTCCGATATCCCGGCGGCCTCGATCGTCGAGCGATCCGCGGAATGGCTCATGTCCACTACAAGGCCGACACGGTTCATCTCCCGGATGACCTGCCGGCCCATGCGCGTGATGCCGCTGTCTTCCTTCTCGTAGCAACCCGTCGCCAGGAGCGACTGGTTGTTGTAGCTCAACTGCATGAAGCGCACGCCAAGCGTGTGGAATATCTCGACAAGACCGATGTCGTCCCCGACGGGGCTCGGATTCTGGAAACCGAAAATGATTGCCGTGCGGCCCGTCTTCCGGGCGCGTTCGACATCATCCGCCGTCAGACCCTTCATGATCAGGTCCGGATAGGCCTCGAACCAGCGGTTCCATCGCTCGAGATTCAGCACGGCTTCGCGAAATGTCTCATGGTATGCAATGGTCACGTGAACGGCGTCGACCCCGCCGTCGCGCATCTGGCGAAAGATCCTTTCCGACCAGTTTGCGTATTGAAGTCCGTCTATCCGCACGAAACGTCCGCTTCCACCCTGCCCGGAGGTCGATCTGCAACCTTCGTGCAGACCCGATCATCCATCATCTCGACCGTCAAGCCGTCTGCGATGCCTTTCATTGGGACTTATATGCACAAGTGACCATCAAGCCACCCTCGCACTGACTTCACGGGTCGTTGAAGTGGCCGATGCCAACGCTCCTCGCCGTGCAGATGCGCCAATCCCGGACGTCTCGTCACCTCCCGGACCGGCGCCAAGGGCGCGGTCCAGGATGTTCTTCGCCGCGTTGATGTCGGCATGAGCCGCATGGCCGCAGGCCGTGCAGGTGAAGTCGTCCCGAGTTCTGCGGGAGCGTTTGTCGACCGCTCCGCACTCATGGCATGTTCTTGACGTGCACTGCGCCGGAACCGTGATGACGGACGCGGCCTTGTAATCCAGCATCGCCTTCAGCGCCGTCCAGCATGCTGATGCTGTCATGGAAGGCGCGCCCCTTGAAGCACGGGAAGCCGGGTGTTCCTCCGGCCTTCACGCGGCGGAAGAACCCCTTGAACGCTTCGTCCGGGCGCTTGAGCGTCCCGCGCTGGACGGCCACCGGCACGGACGCCATCTCCGGCAGGTCGCGGCGGCATTTCGTCAACGCCCTGCACTGGTCGAAGCAGGTGCGGCCGCGGCCCGTTTTGCGGTAGCAGTCGATGCGTTCCTCCAGCGCGGCATTGCAGGGCTGGCGCTGGCTCTCAAGAACCGTCTCAAGCCACCGCCACGTGCTTCGCGTCTGCGGAAGCAGGCGGTAGACAACCTGACGGTGCGTCCTTGCAACGGCCATGCGGTCGCTCCTGCGCTGAACATCTGCGATGAGGTGTACGCGAACTTCCCTTTCTTCGCATGCTGCCAGAAAGCTCGAAAGAACACAACAAGAACGTGATCACTTATGTATAAGTCCCCTTTCATTCCTCGGAGGAAGTTGCTTCCCGGATCAGGATCATCGCTGCGGCGCCTCGCTGTTCCACCGCACAGGCTCATCCGTCCTCACGGAGACGGACGGCTGCATCTCCGGCCCGCATGCCATCATCGATCCGGTCCAGACGCAGATAGGCCAGCCCCAGGCCGCCGCTCTGCGAGTGTAGCACACCCGCGACCTGCCCCTTGCGGTTCAGGATTTCGGTGCCGGCCGGCGCTGCTCCGGTGACATGGACCTGTCTCAGTCCCTTTCGAAGCTTCGCCTTGTGCTTCATCCTCGCGGTGACCTCCTGACCCACATAGCAGCCCTTCTTGAAGTCGATGCCGTTAAGCCGCTCGAAGCACGCTTCAAGGGGATAGGTGTCGTTCGGGAGCAACTCGATGCCACTCTCCGGCACTCCGGCAGCGACGCGCAGCGCCTCCCAATCCGCCGTTTCAGTCTCTCGACCGTCATAGGCCCGCCAGCCCAGCGCAGGATCCCGCGGGTCGGGAAACGCGCCGGCCGGCGCGTCGCCAAGGCCTCGTGCGACGACGATGTCCGTTTGCTCGATCGTCACGTCTGCCCGCAGCCTGTACATCTGGAGGCGCTGCTCCAGACCCTTCGCAAGCCCCTCCGCCACATCGAGCAGGATCGCGTCGCCGTCGGAGACGAGGAAGAAATCCGCAAGATACTTTCCTTGCGGCGTGAGAAGAGCCGCCCAGACAAGCCCCTCGTTCAGGCGGGCCACGTCGTTGGTGACAATGTTCTGAAGAAAGTCTTCCCGGTCCGTTCCGGCAATCCGAATGACCTTGCGTCCGCTCATGCTGGCCTCCCGCGGGTTTCCGGCCCAGTATAGGGCTTTGCCAACCAGATTGCAGCCATGCCCGCACCCATTGCCGTCATCATCCCTTCGCTTGACGTGGCCCATGCCCTGCCAGCCACGACCGAGGCGCTTCTCGGTGGATTGACGGATGGGCTGGTCGCTGAACTTGTCCTCTCCGATGGCGGCTCGAAAGATGGCATCGCCGACATTGCGAGGGAACTGGGTGCCACGCTGATGACCGGCCCCAAGGGACGCGGGGGGCAGATTGCACGGGGGGTTGCAGCTGCAAGGGCCCCATGGGTCCTGATTCTCCACGCCGACACGCATCTCTCGCATGACTGGGTCCAGGCGGCCCGATTGCACATGGGGAACCATCCGGACAAGGCAGGCTGGTTCCGACTCGGGTTTCGGGCGAGCGGCTTCGCGCCGCGTCTGGTCGCGGCAGGCGCGAATCTTCGCTCACGCCTTCTCGGGCTGCCCTACGGTGACCAGGGGCTGCTTGTCGCGCAGGCAACGCTGGAGGAAGTCGGCGGCGTGCCGGAGATTCCGTTGATGGAGGACGTGGCTCTCGCCCGCCGCCTCAAGGGTCGCCTTCGCGCGCTCGACGCAATCGCGCTCACGTCGCCCGAACGTTTCGAGGCCGAGGGATGGGTGCGGCGAAGCGCCGGAAATCTCGGCACGCTTCTGCGCTACCTTCTTGGCACATCGCCCGAAGAGCTTGTCACCCGGTACGAAGGGCGAAACTGGCGCAGGTGAGGCCGCTCAGGCCGCCGCCTCCACATCGGCCACGATCCCGTCCACGACCTCCTTCAGGAGCGCCTCGTCCTCGCATTCCGCCATCACCCGAATGAGCGGCTCCGTCCCTGACCTGCGGATCAGGAGACGACCGGTTCCCGCCAGTCGCTTCTCGGCTACTGAGATCGCGCCCCTTACGGCCGCTGATTCGAGAGGCTGCGCATGCTCCGAGTATCGAACGTTCTTGAGAAGTTGAGGCACGGGCTCAAACATGCGGCGAAGCTCGCTTGCCGGACGTCCGGTGCGTTGCATCTCGGCCAGGAAATGAATTCCCGCGAGCAGGCCGTCGCCGGTCGTCGCATAGTCCGTCATGACGATGTGGCCCGACTGCTCGCCGCCAAGATTGTACCCGCCCGCGCGCATTGCCTCGACCACGTAGCGGTCGCCCACGGACGTGCGCCGGAGAGAGACGCCCCGGCCCTGCAGGAACCGTTCCAGTCCGAGATTCGACATCACCGTCGTCACCAGGGTGTTGCCCTGAAGCCGGCCTTCGTCGGCCCAGCGCGCCGCAAACAGCGCCATGATCTGGTCGCCATCGGCAACTACGCCCGCCTCGTCGATGATCATCACGCGGTCAGCATCGCCGTCCAGGCAAATCGCGACATCGGCGCTGCTGGCTGGCACTGCCTCGGCAGCCGTGGCGGTGCAGGTCGTGCCGCAGTTCTCGTTGATGTTCTTCCCGTCGGGCGACGTGCCGATTTCCGTAATTTCAGCGCCGAGCGTGCCGAGCAGTTCTGGCGCTGCACGATAGGCGGCTCCGTTCGCGCAATCGATCACGACCTTCATGCCGGAAAGGTCCAGGGCGCCTGGAATCGTGGATTGCAGGCTCTTGACATAGCTGGAAAGTCCGTCTTCGACCCGCCTGGCGCGACCGATATTGACCGGATCGGCCGGCTGTATTTCGCCCGCCATGATCGCCTCGATTGCGGCCTCGGCCTCGTCCGAAAGCTTGAAGCCGTCGGGGCCGAAGAATTTCACGCCGTTGTCTTCATGAGGATTGTGGCTGGCCGAGATCATCACGCCCACGTCGGCACCCATGGCGCGCACCAGCATGCCGACGGCGGGCGTCGGCATCGGGCCCAGCAGCAGAACGTTCATGCCGCTCGACGTGAACCCTGCCGTCAAGGCATTCTCGAACATGTAGCCGGAGAGCCTCGTGTCCTTGCCGATGATCGCCTGGTGCGTCGTGGAACCGTCCCGGAGAAAGTGGCGTCCCGCCGCCGCGCCGAGACGCAGGACGGTGTCCGCCGTCATGGGATGTGTGTTGGCGCGCCCGCGGGCACCATCAGTTCCGAATAGCTTGCGTGTCATCTGCCCGACCGGACGCATTGTCTCGTGCGACCTTACCATGCCTGTGTGACGCTCCGAAACCGCATTTGCGAATTCAATCCCAAAGTCGTTCGCGCGACGAATCGGTCCTGGATGAACGGAGCAGCGACCGCGCGGAAGCGCATTCCGGGAAACTTGCCTTCGCCGCATCGAGATTCCTGAACGGGCTGCGCGACTCGGACCTGACGGCACTGGAGCATGCAGGCGCCGCAACGGCAAGATGGCGATTTGCCATCTCGCATGCAGATGAGATGATGGTGACGGTCAAAGTGCGACAACTCGGCGATGACATGGTGCACCGCCTCAAGACGAACCGTCAAATGGCCTGGAATGCCGACAGCCGTCCCGCCAAGGCAATTTCGGCATCCGGCGGTTCAGAACAACGGATCCCGGGACACCAGAACGGATGCCGTCAAGTCACCCAACCTCTGCCTTTGCGTTCCGCTGGCGTCAAAATTCGACGGCGCGAGCCAACCGTCGTACGCCTCATTCAGTGCCGGCCATTCGCTGTCAATGCACGCGTACCAGGCCGTGTCACGATTCCTGCCCTTGACGACCGACGCCTGCCGAAAGATGCCTTCGTAGGAAAAGCCGAACCGCTCCGCCGCGCGACGTGAGCCGCGATTCGCTGCATCGCACTTCCATTCGAACCTTCGATAACCCGCCTCGAAGGACCAGCGCATCAGTTGATAGACTGCCTCGGTGGCCTCTCGAGTCCTCTGGAGGCGCGGCGCGAAGGTAAGCCAGCCTGTTTCGATCGAACCGGCAGCGGGCTTGATCCGCATCAGGCTGAGGGTGCCTCCCAGACGCCCGTCCTCCATGCGCACCGCATAGTGAAGCGGGTCGGGCGACGCACGTGCCGTGTCCATCCATGCCACATAGCCGGCGTGGTCAAACGGGCCATGCGGAAGATGCTCCCACATTCTCCCGTCTGCATCTTCGGCAAACGCTTCCATCAATCCGGTGACATGTTCACGCTCGACCGGTTCAAGCATGACATAGCGTCCTTGAATGGCGCTTCGGGATGGAAGAGACGGAGGTGACCAGTCTTTCAGGCTCATGGCATCTCCTCGCTCAGATCCGCGAAATCGCGGAGCAGCATGTCATCCCGGCCGGGCCGGCAGCCACGACGGCGCCCGTCGGAGATCCTGCCTCGAAGCGACGATCACTCATCGGGCGGCAGCGTTCGCAATCGCAGTTCGCGCAGCTGCTCTCTTGTCGGCTCCGTCGGTGCGCCCATCATGAGATCTTCAGCCCGCTGGTTCATCGGAAAGAGAATGACTTCGCGGATGTTCACCTCATCGGCCAGAAGCATGACGATCCGGTCCACCCCCGCGGCGCAGCCACCGTGAGGCGGCGCGCCGAATCGCAGCGCATTGACCATGCCGCCAAAGCGGGCGCGCACCTCGTCTTCTCCATAACCCGCAATCTCGAAGGCCCGGAACATGATCTCGGGCTGATGGTTGCGGATTGCGCCCGACGCGATCTCGTGGCCGTTGCAGACCAGATCATACTGATAGCCAAGAGCGTCCAGCGGATGGCCTTCAAGCGCGGCCATGCCCCCATGGGGCATCGAGAAAGGGTTGTGCTCGAAGTCGATCCCGCCTGTTTCCTCATCCTCGACGTAAAGCGGGAAGTCGACAATCCAGGCAAACGCGAACCGGCTCTTCGCGACAAGTCCAAGCTCCTCGCCTATCAGCGCGCGGGCCTTTCCGGCCACGGCTTCAAAGCTCCTTGCCTTTCCGCCAAGGAAAAAGGCTGCGTCGCCAGAGGCAAGGTCGAGCTGCCTCCTGATGGCCTCCGCGCGTTCAGGGCCGATGTTCTTTGCGACCGGCCCGGCCGCCTCCATGCCGCTCTCGCCGTCACGCCAGATGATGTAGCCCATGCCCGGAAGGCCTTCTCCCTGCGCAAATGCATTCATGCGGTCGCAGAACCTGCGGCTGCCGCCGCCCGGCGCGGGGATTGCGCGGACTTCCGTCCCTTCCTGTTCCAGGATCTTCGCGAATGTCGCGAATCCGGATCCCCGGAAATTCTCCGATACATCCTCCATCCTTATCGGGATCCTCAGGTCAGGCTTGTCGGTGCCGTACCGGAGCATTGCCTCGCGATACGGGATCTGCGGCCAGTCGGCGACAGGGTCCACGTCGCGACTTCCGGCAAACTCGGAGAACACCCCCTCGATCACCGGCGAAACCGTGTCGAAAACGTCCTGCTGGGTGACGAAGCTCATTTCCAGGTCGAGCTGGTAGAAGTCGGTGGGGGAGCGGTCGGCGCGCGGGTCTTCGTCACGGAAGCATGGTGCAATCTGGAAGTACCTGTCAAAGCCGGAAACCATCAAGAGCTGCTTGAACTGCTGCGGCGCCTGAGGAAGAGCGTAGAACTTCCCCGGATGGATCCGCGAGGGCACGAGGAAATCGCGCGCGCCCTCGGGGCTGGATGCCGTGATGATCGGCGTCTGATGCTCGCGGAATCCGGCGTCCCACATGCGCCGGCGAATGCTGGACACCACGTCCGCGCGGAGCGTCATGTTTCGCTGCATCACCTCGCGCCGCAGGTCGAGGAACCGGTATCGCAGCCGCGTCTCCTCCGGATATTCCTGATCACCGAACACGATCAGCGGAAGCTCATCAGCGGCTCCCAGGACCTCAAGGTCGCGGATGAAGACCTCGACGTCGCCGGTGGGAATTTTCGGGTTCACGAGATCGGCGTCCCGCGCCTTGACCTCGCCATCTATCCGGATGCACCATTCGGAGCGAACTTTCTCCACTTCCGCAAAGACCGGGCTGTCCGGGTCGGCAAGGACCTGGGTAACGCCGTAGTGGTCGCGGAGATCGATGAACAGCACGCCGCCATGATCCCGAACGCGGTGAACCCAGCCCGAAAGGCGCACGGTCTCTCCTACCTGGGTGGCATTCAGTTCGGCGCAGCTGTGACTTCGGTAGGCGTGCATGTACTTGCGTCTCCCGATTGCAGGGCGCCGATACAACTTGCAACGGACCAGAAGTCAAGCGGACAAGCGATGCCGGGCCAGAATTGACCCAACGGGCCGCCGCTCGCTGGAACCCGGGGCCATAAAATGCAGCGCCACCGCGGTTAGGTCCTTGCACATGAACAGCCAACCCCTATAACGCAGGACAATTTGCGCGTGACCACGAGGCGGCGGATGCCGAAAAGAACCGACATTCAGTCAATCATGATAATCGGGGCCGGTCCCATCGTCATCGGACAGGCCTGCGAGTTCGACTACTCTGGTGCGCAAGCCTGCAAGGCTCTCCGCGAGGAGGGCTATCGCGTCATCCTCGTGAACTCGAACCCGGCCACGATCATGACCGATCCGGGTCTGGCCGACGCAACCTATATCGAGCCCATCACGCCGGAAGTCGTTGCCAAGATCATCGAAAGGGAGCGGCCGGACGCGCTTCTGCCAACCATGGGCGGACAGACCGGACTGAACACCTCCCTCGCGATGGAGGAAATGGGTGTCCTGGAGAAGTTCGGCGTCGAAATGATCGGCGCCAGGCCCGAAGCCATCGAAATGGCGGAAAATCGCAGGCTCTTCAGAGAGGCAATGGAACGGATCGGTCTCGAAAACCCGAAATCCGCCATTGCCGATGCGCCAAAGGGCACCCACGGCCGTCATGACATCGCGAAGGGCGTCGAACGCGCGATGGAGGCACTGGACGAAGTGGGGCTTCCCGCAATCATCCGGCCGGCATTCACCCTGGGTGGCACTGGCGGCGGCGTCGCCTACAACCGCACCGAGTATCTCGAGTTGTGCCGCCGAGGCCTCGAGGCGTCTCCTGTCGCGCAAATCCTGATTGACGAAAGCCTGCTTGGCTGGAAGGAGTACGAGATGGAAGTGGTCCGTGACCGGGCGGACAACGCGATCATCGTGTGCTCCATCGAGAACGTTGATCCCATGGGCGTCCACACAGGCGATTCCATCACGGTCGCCCCGGCCCTGACCCTCACCGACAAGGAATATCAGTCGATGCGCACGGCGTCGATCGCGGTTCTCCGCGAGATCGGTGTCGAGACCGGAGGCTCGAACGTCCAGTGGGCAATGGACCCTGCGGACGGACGCATGGTCGTGATCGAGATGAACCCTCGGGTGTCCCGGTCCTCGGCCTTGGCATCGAAAGCCACGGGATTCCCGATCGCCAAGGTCGCCGCGAAGCTCGCCGTGGGCTTCACGCTGGACGAGCTCGACAATGACATAACAAAGGTGACGCCGGCCTCGTTCGAGCCGACGATCGACTACGTGGTCACGAAGATCCCGCGTTTCGCGTTCGAGAAGTTCCCGGGCAGCGAACCATCGCTCTCGACCGCGATGAAATCGGTGGGCGAAGCCATGGCCATCGGCCGCACGTTCCACGAAAGCATGCAGAAGGCGCTTGCGTCACTTGAAACCGGCCTGACCGGACTTGACGAGATCGAGATTTCCGGCGCACCTCCCCTGCCCGAGCCGTTCTGCAACGGCAGCGCCGTTGCCTCGACCGACGAAGATGCCGGAGGGGGCGGGCGCGCCGCCATCACGGCAGCCCTTGCCAAGCCGACACCGGACAGGCTCCGGATCATCGCGCAAGCAATGCGGCACGGGCTCTCGGACAGCGACATTCAGGCCATGACGAAGTTCGACCCCTGGTTCCTCGCCCGGATCCGCGAAGTCGTGGACGCCGAGGCCGAAGTGCTGGAAAACGGATTGCCCGAAACCAGGGAGGGCCTGCGCAACCTGAAAATGCTCGGCTTCACTGATGCGCGGCTCGCGAAACTGGCCGGCCTGCGGGAAGATGACGTCCGTCGCAGCCGCCACGGCCTGGGCGTCAACGCGGTCTTCAAGAGAATCGACACTTGCGCGGCGGAATTCGAGGCGCATACGCCCTACATGTACTCGACCTACGAAGAGCCCGCCATGGGCGAGGCCGAATGCGAGGCGAACCCCACCGAGCGGCGCAAGGTGGTCATTCTCGGTGGCGGGCCCAACCGCATCGGTCAGGGAATCGAGTTCGACTATTGCTGCTGCCACGCCTGTTTCGCGCTCTCCGAGGCGGGCTTCGAGACAATAATGATCAACTGCAACCCTGAAACGGTCTCCACGGACTACGACACTTCGGACCGGCTGTATTTCGAGCCGCTGACTTTCGAGCACGTCATGGAGATCCTTCGGGTTGAGCAGGAACGTGGCACGCTCCATGGCGTGATCGTGCAATTCGGCGGGCAGACTCCCCTGAAGCTCGCCAATGCGCTTGATGACTCGAACATTCCCATTCTCGGCACTTCGCCAGACGCGATTGACCTGGCTGAGGACCGGAAGCGCTTTCAGGAACTCGTCAACGGCCTGAACCTGAGGCAGCCCCGCAACGGCATTGCGCTTTCCGGCGAAGAGGCGCTCGCCGTCGCCGGCGATATCGGGTATCCGCTGGTGATCCGACCGTCCTACGTGCTTGGCGGTCGCGCAATGCAGATTGTCCGCGATGTCAGCCAGCTCGAGCGATACATCCGCGAGGCTGTCGTCGTCTCGGGCGAAAGCCCCGTCCTTCTCGACAGCTATCTTGACGGCGCAACCGAGGTGGACGTGGACGCGATCTGCGACGGCGAGGACGTGCATGTCTCCGGCATCATGGAGCACATCGAAGAGGCCGGTGTCCATTCCGGCGACAGCGCATGCTCGCTGCCGCCGCATTCGCTTCCGCCTGCCGTCCTCGATGCACTCGTCCACCAGACCGAGGCGCTGGCACGGGAACTGAAGGTTGTCGGGCTGATGAACGTGCAGTTCGCGATCAAGGGCGAGGACATCTACCTCATCGAAGTCAACCCGCGCGCCTCGCGTACCGTGCCATTCGTGGCCAAGGCGGTCGACAGCGCCATCGCCTCGATTGCGGCTCGCGTGATGGCTGGCGAGAAACTCGCGGATTTCCCCAGGCAGACTGCGGGTGCCGGCGCCAATGCGGATCCCATGACGCTAAAGGAGTTCCGTACGCCGTGGTATTCGGTCAAGGAGGCCGTGCTCCCGTTCGCACGTTTCCCTGGCGTCGACACGCTGCTCGGTCCGGAAATGCGTTCGACCGGGGAGGTCATGGGATGGGACAGGAACTTTGCGCGCGCATTCCTCAAGGCGCAGCTTGGCGCAGGCGCCATGCTTCCTGAAGAAGGAACCGTCTTCTTCTCCATCAGGAATGCCGACAAGACCGAAAAGCTGGTCGAAACGGCACGGACGCTGGACAGGCTCGGGCTGAAAATCCTCGCCACTCGCGGCACCGCAAGGTTCCTGACCGACAACGGCATTCCGTCAGACGTCGTGAACAAGGTCTACGAAGGCGGCCGCACGATCATCGACGTGATGAAGGATGGCGAGGTGGCACTGGTCATGAACACGACCGAGGGCGCCCAGGCCATCGAGGACTCGCGCTCGATGAGAAGCGTGGCGCTGATGGACAGGATTCCGTATTTCACGACCGCCGCAGCGGTTCATGCCGCTGCGCTCGCAATGGCATCAAGGGCGGAAGGCGAGCTGGACGTGAGGTCACTGCAGGAGTCAGCGACCCCTCCCTGAAGGGAGGGGCTTGAAGGGGCGAAGGCCCCGAAGGCCCATGCCGACCGGCACGAGAAGGGAGAAAGGGATCCAGTCCGCCTTGAACCATGCGTTGAAGACCGGCCCCGGGACGCTTCCTCGGTCCCGGGCTCTCGAGGATTCGCCTGCAGGCACGCCGGGTCCGGCACGAAACGGGGCGGGCCGGAACGCGGACGGCCAGGTTGCGCGAGAGGGGCCCGGCTCCGGCCGGCGTCACGGGAGAGGCTCCGGCGACCCCCGGTGCGGCGCGAGCCGCGTCTTCGCCCTCGACCGGCGGGGGGGGGACCCGCCGGTGCCGTGCCACCCGGCGCGGGCGGGGAAGCCGCTGAAGAAGGGACGCGCCGTCGCGGTGCGCCTGCATCCGTTCGCCATACGGCTCCGGGACAGGGACGGCGGCGAGACCGGGCCCGTGGATCCCGGGATCGATCCGGGGTCGCGGAGGACCGGCCTTGCGCCGGCGGGAGACGACGGCGAGGTCCTGTCCCCGGCCGAGATCGCGCGCAGGGGGAAAGGGGTCCGGACGCTCGTGGAGCAACGGGCGAACTGCCGGCGGCGCCGGCGCTCGGCCGGCCCGCACCGCCGGAAGGAGAGGTTCCCGAACCGGCGCCCGGGGCGCAGGCTCCCGCCCTCGCTGCTGTCGCGGGCGGACGGCACGCTCTCGTGGACGGAACGGTTCGGGAGGCTCGCGCCCATGACCCGGATCCGGTGCGAGACGGCGCGCTTCGACACCCGGGCGCTCGAGAGCCCGGACATCGAGGGCGCGGAATGCCGGCAGGGAACCCTGGCGGGACGCGAGGCCAGGGGGCATCTGCTCGAGAGGCGGGGACGCAAGCGGACCTGACGCGGGCCTGTCCGTCCTGCAGCCAGGCGAAGGGCGCGGAGCCGGTCGAGAGCCTCCTCGCCGTCCGGCCGGGACCGGCCCGTGCCCGGGATCAAGGCGATGGGGAGGGGCTCGCATGCGCGCAAGCGCGTGAACCGGTTCGGCTTTCCGGTCGGATGCCTGGGTTCGGGGAAATCCGTCAGGGGCTTCCTGACGGGGGGCATCGTGCGCGCCACCGTGCCCTCGGGAAAGAGGCAGGGCGTCCATGCCGGGCGCGTCGCGGTGCGCGCCTCGGGCTCCTTCAACGTCCAGGCCGCGGGCGGCACCGTCCAGGGCGTCCCGCACCGGCATTGCCGCATCATCCGGCGCGGCGACGGGTACGGATGCCGTCCCGGCACGTCGTCACGGCAAGGGGAGACGGCAACGATGCGCGAAACGCGGGATCCCGCATTCCTCCCCGCCCTGAAGGACGGGGGTTCCTGCGGGGTGGACAGACGAAGGGTTCGCGCGGCCGCCTCGCCTCGCGAAACGACACTGTCCTACGACCCGGCGCGGTCTTGAGTGTCGGACGAACTCCTCGTTACAGGGGCCCGGTCCACGATCAGGCCCGCGCACCAGGGCATCGCCGGATGGATGCGCGACAGGCGTTGAATTCCTGCCATTAGCGCGTTGATGGCTCCGTGCATCTGGACCGGTTTCCTTGGAGGTGCGGGAATGATCCGGACCGGCGCATCGTCCGGTCCGGACCGGGGAGGATCACTCCAGGCCGAAGTCGATCGGCATGGTCACGCGATCAAGGATGCCGAGCTCGAAGTCCTCGCCTCCCTTTTCGTAGCCGATGAGAACCACGGTCCGGTTGCCGTCGCGGCACTGCGGCGTCGGGTCGGCGCAGAAGCTGATCGGACCGGACGCCAGGCCTTCGTAGCCCTGAATGCCGGCAATCGCGTCGCGGATGGCGACACGGTCCGCGGCCAGGTCGTCGTCCTCGGTCGAGATGTCCGCGGTGTTGAGCGCGATCTCGACGATCCGGATCAGGTCCCAGGCCTGGCTGAAGTCGTGGTCGATCTTTTCGACGCCATAGCGCTCGCGCACCATCTCGTTGAACTCCATGGCGATGGGCCGGGTGTCGCTGTCCGAATAGGCCGCCGTGAAGAAGACGCCCTTGATCGCGTCGCCCGCCATGCCGGGCACCGGCGCGTTGGAGGCAACCGAATTGGCCACGCGCTTCACTTCCGCCGGAATGCCGACCTCGTAGGACTGGACCAGCGCCCGCGCCATCGGCTCCTGCAGCGCGGCGATGTACAGGGCGTCCACGTCCATCGCCTTGATCTTCACCATGTGGCTGCGGAAGTCGATCTCCTTTTCCTGCACCTGTGCCCAGTAGGCAGGTTCCGCGCCGAACTGGCGGGACATCTGTTCACGCAGGCCCTCCGCGTCGGCAACCGCTGCGGCGTCAGACGCAAACACGTAGGCGATGTCGGTGCCGATCTTCTCTCCGATGTATTTCGCGGCGGCGCCCTTGTAGAACCGCGCCGAGATCGGCACCCGGAAGATCCACTCGGAGCCCTTCAGCGTGATCTTGTCCGACGTCGAATGCGGAATGATGTGCGGCACCTGCGCCTGGGCGGTCACGTCAACCATCGGAAGCGTCACGGACGAGCACGACGACCCGATCACGAGATGCACGTTGTCCTGGTAGGCGAACTTGTTCGCATTCGCGACGCCCTTGTCGGACTTGCACTCGTCGTTGAGCAGAATCAGCTCGATCATGTTGCCGTTGATGCCGCCCGCCGCGTTGATCGCGTCAAACTCGTCCTGCATCATCTGGCCGTGGCGCCGCAATCAGGCCGCGCCCGATAACAAGCATCTGCACCTGCCCGCCGGACAACAGCCCCGACAGCTGCTTTCGCCGTTCCTTCAGGATCGGGAAAAACGAGTATACCTTTTCCAGGTCGTCCTTCACCGCCGCCTTGTCGGTGCGGGCATAGGCGCCCAGCATCAGGTTTTCCTCGACGGTCATGCCCGGATAGCTGTCCTTGCCCTGGGTGACCTGCACCAGCCCGGCGCGCACGATCTCGTGCGGGCGCTTTGTGTGAATTGGCTCGCCGTCAAACAGGATCTCGCCGCTCAAGACCGGGATGATTCCCGAGATGGCCTTCAGGAGCGTCGACTTGCCGGTGCCGTTGCCGCCCAAGAGCGCGACAATGCCCCGCGCGTCGACGCTCATGTCGATGCCGCGAAGGATCTTCAGCCTGCCATAGCCGGTTTCGACGCCTCGGACTTCGAGCAATGTTTCCCCCTCTCGCAGCACGCTGTCGGCGCTTCCGATCATGGGTTCGCAAGCTGCCTCCAGTCAATGAGATGGATCGCGACCGGTATGGCATGGCCCGGCTCGCGGAGGTCATTCTCGCGGATTCACGGATTTGATGCATCAATTTCAGAGATCTCCATCAAGTCAGGTGAATTCCGACGTCCGTCTCACGATCTCGGACACCACCTCGTCGGGGGATTCCTTCCACCAGCGCCGCCTCGAAAAGATCTCGATCTCGACCGGACCACGAAACCCGGCGTCCTCGACCGCCCGGCGGATGGCCCGGTTGTCGATGAGGCCGTCGCCTGGCATGCCCCGGTCAAGACGGAGGTCGGCGGTCTCGGCAAGCCAGTCCGAGACATGGAAGTGCCGCAGGCGCGGCGCGGCCCGGAGAATGTCGCGCGGCAGGTTGAGGTCCCACCAAAGCGCATATGTGTCGAGGGCCAGGCCAGTTGCGTCATCCGCGTCCAGTTCATCGAGGAAATCGCAGGCCGCCGAAAGGGTCGAGATCACCGAGCGGAACCCGCAGACCATCGGATGCAGCGGCTCAAGAACGAGGCGAACGCCTGCTGCCCGGGCTTCGGGCAGAACGCTGCCGAACCCTGCCAGCGCGCTCCGGCGGGCAGCCAGGAGGTCGGTCTCTCCCGTTCCCAGGCCGCCGGTCAGCATAAGCAGGCTCCCGATGCCCAGTTCCGCGCAGGATTCGATCCGGCGGCGGGTCAATTCGATCTGGGATGCACGCTCCGCCGGGTTGCCGGTCGACATGGTTCCGCCAACACAGAGCGCGACCGGCTTGATCCGCGTGTCCGACGGGACCTGCCGCGCCGCCGCAACGCCAACCTCGTCCAGCTTTTCGTGCCAGATTGCAGTCATGGGCACGCCGTGACGGGTCATGCACTCCAAACCTTCCGCGAATCCACATTGCATCAAGGTGACCTGATGAATGCACAGTCTTTCGAGCGGAACCCCCGCCATCAGTATGTGGCCCGCCCGCCGGTGACGTCAAACACCTGTCCGGTGGTGAACGAACAAAGCGGGCTGGCGATCCAGGCGGTCATGTCGGCCACTTCTCGGGGTGTGCAAAACCTGTCCATGGGAATGCGCCCTCGCTTGTCGGCGATGTAGTCCGGGCTCATCCCTTGCAACAGATCGGTTTCCGTCATCACTGGCGCGACGCAATTGACCGTAATGTCCGAAGGCAGCAGCTCCCGCGCAAGCCCCTTGACGAATCCGATCACGCCGGACTTGGCCGCGCCGTAGGCGCAGGCGCCCGGGTTGCCCTCTTTCCCGGCGACAGAGGAAATTACGACAATTCGCCCGGCGCCGCGATCGCGCATGTGGGGCAGCACCGCGCGGGCCGAAAGGAAAACGCCGGTCAGGTCGACGTCGAGAACCGCCCGCCATTCGTCCAGTGCGTAGTCCCAAGCCGGCTTGGTCGGGCCGTTGATCCCCGCATTGGCGACCAGTATGTCGACATGTCCCAACGCTTCAAGCGAAGCGTTGAATCCCGCCGCGACCGAGACTTCATTCGTCACATCCACATCCGCCAAATGGGCAAATGCGGTATCGCCCCTGGCGGCTGCGCTCTCAATGTCCCATCCGGACACTTCCGCCCCAAGCTCGCTGAACCTCCGGCTTATCGCAAGCCCGATTCCGCGCGCCGCTCCCGTGACGATTGCCGCTTTTCCTGCCAGTTCCAGGCTCATGCCGGCACCTTAGCCATTCGGCACCCATTTCAGAATGTGCTGGCCGACGGTGGTCAGGTCACCGTCCTGATTCGTGATCCGGACATCCGCTGTGGACCGTCTGCGCTCGACGTCGATGGCGGTGATTTCGTAATCGACCGTGATGGTGTCGCCCAGAAACACTGGCTTAAGGAAACGGATGCGGTCGTATCCAAGCGAGACAGGCGTTTCCTCCGCCTTGCGGGCGTGCGCGATGGCCATGGTGGACACGGTCGACATGAAACCCACCATCAGCGCCCCATGGACCATCAAGCGACCATAACTGGACTCTTCCATATAGGCCTTGTTGACATGGTTGGGCGAGAAGTCGCCGGTGATCCCGGCAAACATGTAGACATCGCTCTCCGACACTGTCTTGGAAAAGCTCGCCTTGGCGCCGACTTCGACATGAAACTCTGACATTCCGTTCCTCAATTGATCCGGCCGGGGCCGCAGATGTCGATCCGGTTTCCGCAATTCGCGGATTCCAGCACCGCGAGCGTGGCCCTTAGGCTTCCCGTGGAATCGGCAGCGGAAATGATCGGCTCTGCATGGCCCGAAATTACCTCGGAAAAATGTTCGATCTGGCGAACAAATGCGTCGCCAAGTTCAAGCGAGATGTCGTGGGCCGTCTTCGGAGTGATCCAGCTTTGCGGCTCGCCATCCGATGTCCAGTGCCGCAGATTCGGAAACTCCAAGGCGCCCCGGGTGCCCGAAAACGTGATGCAGTTTTGTCCGTTGCGCGGAAATGCCGGGTTTTCGCCGGTGGCCAGCTCCCAAGCCCAGGGCGAATCCGCCTGATCGGACAGGACAAAGGCGCCGAACGACCCGTTCTCGAACTGGAATGCAAAGGCTGCGGCATCCTCTTTCTCGAAGCCCTGCACCGGATTCCCCGCCAAGCCGGTCACCGATCGAATCTCTCCCACGACATGGCGCAGGCAGTCGATGTCATGGATCAGGTTCGTCAGCACGGGCCCGGCGGGCGAGCGCCTCCGCCAGTCCGTCGCGTAATAGGTTTCTGGCTTCCGCACGCTCCACTGGCCGGAAACGGTGACAAGTTGGCCCAACGAACCGCCACGCACGATCTCACGGGCCCTGGCCACATGCGGATAGTAGCGTCTGTGGTGACCCACCAAGACGCACAGGCCCCGCGCGTCCGATATCCGAGAAATCTCTTCCGCCTCGGCAACGGACGCTGCAATCGGCTTCTCGACCAGCAGATGACAGCCTGCATCAAGCGCGGCCAGCGCCGGTTCGAAGTGATGCTCCGTTGGTGTCGCGATGATGACACCGGACGGCGCAACCTCACTCAACATTTCGTTGTTGCTCGAAAAATGCGGAACGCCGAGCTCGCTCGCAATTTCTGCCGCACCTGAAAGGGGGTCAGCGATTGCGGCCAGTTCGACGGACTCGACTTTCGCCATCGCGTTCAGGTGTCGCTTGCCAATGACGCCCGCCCCGATCAGTGCGACGCGTTCAGGCATGGGGGTCCGTCCGCGCGCGATCAAGGAAAAAGTCGCCTTTCATCAGTCGTGGCGCTTCGTTCATGATCGGCGAGAACCCCATGTTTCCAGCCACGTCACGGTGGAGATCGATTCCGGGCGCAATCTCGGTCAAGTGCAATCCATCAGGGCGAAGTTCGAAGACGCAGCGCTCTGTGACGTAAAGGATGACCTGCCCCTGCGACAGGGCCTGCGCGCCCGAGAAGGTGATCCGCTCGACCATGTCCACCATCTTGCGGACCTCTCCCCGGCGTTCGATCCGCAGGCTTCCGTCGCCAGAGCTGCATTTCGCGCCCTTTGCATCGAATGTGCCGCAGAAGACAACCTTGCGCGCGTTCTGCGAAATGTCGACGAAACCGCCAGGGCCAACGGTCAGGCCGCCCAGTTTCGAAACGTTCACGTTGCCCGCGGCGTCAACCTCGCCAAAACCCAAGAACGCAATGTCCAGCCCGCCGCCCGAATAGAAATCGAACTGTGCAGGACCGTCGATCATGCAACTCGGGTTGCGGGCATAGCCGAACAGGTTGCCGGTGAGAAGCGTGCCGCCGTAAGTGCCGTGTTCGATGGTCTGATAGTATCGATCCTGCTCGCCACGGCTGGCCACGATGCTTGCGACCTCATCCGGAATGCCGAATCCGTAGTTGATCACGGCGCCGTCGCGCAGTTCTTCATGGGCGCGCCGCGCAATGATCTGACGGATGGAGAAGGCGGGTGCGGGCGGCGGCGGCTCGTCGGCACGCCGCTCGCCCGAGATGGCAGGATCGTAGACAAGATCATAGCCCTGACGCTGTTCGGGATCGACGACGATCATGTCGACCAGCGCGGAGGGTATGCGCACCGAACGCGCGCTCAAGGCGTTGCGAGGCACCCTTTCACGCACCTGGAAAATCACCTTGCCGCCAGAACTCCGGGCCGCCGCCGCCATGGCGTAGATATCGACGTTTGCCGGTTCCTGGTCGAGGCTGATGTTGCCGTCCTCGTCGGCAATCGAGCCTTTCAGCAGCGCGACATCTATCGGGTAGGGCAGGTAGCGCAGGAATGTCTTGCCGTCGATCTCGATCCGCTCAACCAGGTCTTCCGTGGTGGCCGCGTTCATCTTGCCGCCTTCCAGTTGGGGATCGACGAAGGTGCCGAGACCCACATGGGTGATGAGCCCTGGCCGCTTGGCGGCGATTTCGCGCATCAGCTGCATGGTCACGCCGGACGGCATCACATAGGCCTCGATCTGACAGCTGCGAGCCATCTCTTGCATGCGCGGCGACCAGACCCAATGTCCTCCGATCACGCGCCTTACCATTCCGGGATGGGCGAACCTGTTCAATCCTCTTTCGCCCCGGTCGCCGATGCCCAGCGCGTGGACCACTGTCAGGCCGCGGGGGTGACCTTCATCCAGGAATCGCTTCTCGACCGAGTTGTGCAACAGGCTTGCCTCCACCAGCCCGCCACCGCCGCCGATCAGACCCACGGTGGCGCCATCCGGGATCAGGGCGGCGATCTGGTCTATGTCAGTGAACTTGGTCTTCATGGTTCATGCCGGGATCTTGTAACCGTCGTCGCCAGCCAGGAGGTTGCGCGCAATGACATCGCGATGGATTTCCGAGGTGCCGTCGAAGATGCGATAGACCCGGGCGTCGCGGTAATGGCGCTCAACCGCCTGGTCCTTGCTGTAGCCGGAGCCGCCGAAGATCTGCAACGTCCGGTCGGCCACGCGGCCAAGGGTTTCGGACGTCTGCAGCTTCACGGCCGAAATCTGCGTTCTGGCAGGCTTGCCCCGATCCAGCATCCAGGCCGCTTGCCAAAGCGCCAGCCGGGCCGCGTTGATCTCGACCGCACTGTCGGCAAGCATCTGACCGACAGATTGAAAGCCGCCGATCGGCTGCCCGAACTGGTGGCGTGACCGGGAGTGTTCGACAGCCATTTCCAGAAGCATCGCCGCCTTGCCGACGGCCCGTGCCCCGACCTGCGCCAATCGTACGCGTCCCAGAGTGCCGAGCGCCAGTTTCAGGCCGCCACCTTCTTCGCCCAGCAGGTGTTCCGGTCCGAGAATGACGTTCTCGAACGTCAGTTCGGCGTGGGTCGTGCCGCGCAGTCCCATCATTGGCATGTCAGGCCCAAGCGTCACACCCGGCAGGTCGCGGTCGACGATGAACGTCGAAATGCCCCTTGCTCCGGCCCGGGAATCTGTAACGGCGGTCAACACGTAAAAGTCGGAATAATGCGCATCCGAGACGAACTGCTTTTGACCCGTCAGTGACCAGCCATCGTCGATGGGCGTTGCTCGAGACCGGATGGCAGCCGCGTCAGACCCGGCTTCCGCCTCCGTGAAGGCAATGGAAAGCGTCCGGTCACCGCAGATTGCGGGGATCAGCCAACGTTTCCTCTGGGCCTCCGATCCGGCCAGCAGGATGTCATAGACATTGCCGAAGGCGCGACGATTCAGGATGTCAGCGGTACGCCCGAATTCCTCTTCGACAAGGATCCAGTCCATTGTCGACAGGCCGCCTCCGCCCAGCTCTTCGGGCATGTTCATGGCATAGAGCCCAAGCGCCCGGGACCTTGCCTTGACCGCCTCGGCAACCTCGGGCTCCAGACGCCCTGAATCCTCGACCAGCCGTTCCAGCGGGCGCAGCTCGTCATCGACAAATCGTCGGACGGTGCCAATCAAGAGCCGCTGCTCGTCACTGAGGCCGAAATCCATCAATAATAGCCCTTTGCCCCGCCGCCATCGCAGGCAATCCCCGTGCCATGGATATGGCGCGCTGCAGGCGAGCAGAGGAATGCCGCCAATGCCGCCACATCCGCCGGCTGGCCAAGCCTTCGAATGCCTTCGGCGGCAATCGAGTCCGCCTCGACCTGATCGCGGGTCTTGCCCTGCTGTGCCGCGCGGTCTGCAAAAATGCCTTCCAGCCTTTCGGTGACCGTCAGGCCGGGATGTATCCAGTTCACGTTCACGTCATCCTGCAGTCCCTTGTCCGCCAGCGCCTTGGAGAAGTTGGCAAGGGCGGCGTTGACCGCACCGCCCACCATGAAATCGGCGGCCGGCGTTCGGGCAAAGCCGCCAACGACATTGATCACCGTTCCCTTCGCCTCCTTTAGCGCGGGCCACAGGGCCCGGGAAAGCCGCACCGCGCCGTGAAACTTGAGTGCAAAGCCGTCAAGCATTTCCTCGTCCGGCTGGCCGGGAAAGATGCCGCCCTTGGTAGCGCCTGCCGCGTTGACCAGAATGTCGCAACGCCGGAACCTGTCGAGCGCGGCGCGGGCCGCTTCGTTGCACCCGCCAAGCGTGCGAAGATCCGCGGCATGGTATCCGACGTCGCCCCGGCCAGCCCGGGAAAGCCCGTCCGCGGCAGCCCTCAGACGTTCGTCACTGGATGCAGCCAGAAAGGTGTTGCATCCGCCTTCGGCAAGTTTGCGGGCGATTGCCAGACCGATCCCACGCGACCCGCCGCTGACAAGGGCGGTCTTTCCGTCAAGCATCGTCCAGCCCTTTCAGATTGCGGGTTTCGAGCCCTTTCACGATCGCGGCAAGTGTTTCGAGCGTTGGCGTCGGAACATTATGCCTGCGCCCCAAGTCTATCACCGTGCCATAGATGAAATCCACCTCGGTCGGCCGGCGGTTCAGCAGATCGACACATAGCGAAGACTTGTTGTCGCCGGTCCCGCCCGGCGCGGTGATCATCTTCAACCCCTGGACCGCCGCGTCACGGTCAAGCTCGATGCCCACTGCCGCCGCCACGGCGAAGGCTTCATCAAGTGCCCGAAAGGCCGTTGCGTTGAGTTCCGGGACCGACAACACCTCGACGGACGCCATGCCGGTCGCGCCCGAGGCCGCGCTCATGGCGATGTTGCCCAGGAGCTTTTTCCAGATGTCGCGGGTCAAGTTTTCCGACACATGGGTCTCCAGGCCGGCATCGGTCAAGGCCCGCGCGATGTTTGCCGCTCTCTCGCTTTTGCCACCGCCGATCTCGCCGATATGCGAAGGCACCCGGCTGAAGTCGCGGATATGGCCAGGTCCCTCCATGACCGCGGCCATGGCCGTCAGACCGCCGAGGACATTCTCCGGACCCACGACCTCGCCAATGACCTCCTCGTTCCCAAGACCGTTCTGAAAACTCACGCAGATCGCGCCGTTCTTGACCAGATGCCTGACACCCTCGGCTCCGGAGCGAGTTCCGTGGGACTTGCACTGAAAGAGAATGATGTCCGCCTCATCGATACCCGATGCATCCTCCCGAGCCCGGACTGGCAAAGCCCGCTCGCCGCCGAAGCCGCTGATCCTGAGGCCGAATTTCCGCATCGCCGCCACATGCTCCGCATTTGTGTCGACCATGGTCACTGGCAGTCCGCCTTCCTGCAGGATTGAGCCGAAGAGCGCCCCCATTCCGCCGGCACCGACAACGACAACGCTTGGATTCTTGCCCGTCATCCTCAATGGAACCTCGCACTGATTGCTCCAAGCGTCCCGAAATCCGCCTCGACGAGGCTGCCCTTGGCGATCGGCTGGGGCACACAGGCGGCACCGGTCGAGACAAAGTCGCCCGCCTTGAGCCGGAATCCCCGCCCGGCCAAGTGGTCCGCCATGTCGCAAAGCGCCTGCAAGGGCGGCCCGCGCATCCTGCCCAGAAAGTTGTCCGACGGTGCGCCTCCACCCACGCTCACGCGCACTTCATGGTTCAACAAGTCCAGGCCTTGCCAGTCCTCGAAGGGTGCGCCGAACACAAACCCGATGCCCCCACCATTGTCCGCCACCGTCATCAGCGAATTCTGTTCGGCGTTCAGATCCTTGGCAAGGAAGCGATTTCCGATAATCTCAATGGCCGGATGCAGCACCGCAATCCCAGCCATTCGGCCAGGGTCCTCGATCTCTGCGGGAGTGACGTCTTCGGTCACGCGAAACGCAAATTCGGCTTCGGCCCGCGCGCCTGGAAAACGCTCGATCGGCAGCGTGACCTCGTCACCTTCCCATGTGACCGATCTGAAGATACGTCCGGGAATGACGTCGCTGTGTCCGTCAAGCTCGCGCATCCGCGCACTCGTCGCCCCGACCTTCCAGCCAGACATCCCTTCGCCGATCTGCAGGGCCATTCGGTCGGCCACGAAATAGGCTTCCTCCCGGTTCTTCGGAATGTCCGCATCTTGCAAATCCGCAATCCGCGAACAGCCAAGGCAAGCTTCACCCAATCGGCGGGCAAGCGCGGCAAGCGCAGTTTCGCGGCTATCGGTTGCAAGCAATCGAATCCCCTTCCGGTCAATGGCTCGCTGATCTAATGCCACTCCGCAAAGGATTGCACTCGGTAACAGCATGGGTTTGCGGCCCTTGGCGGCGGCAAGACCCAAAACTTGATTGGCGCGCGTCAATGAGGCATCAAAATTTGGATGAACACATCAGAAAACCACCAGAAACCGCGTGTCATCGACATCGCTTTGCAGGCCGGAGTAAGCACCGCCACGGTGGATCGCGTTCTCAACGACCGGCCCGGAGTGCGCGCGAATACGATCAAGAGGGTTCTCGATGCCATGGAACGCCTTGGCGCATCGACCGCTCGCCCAAAGGTCATTCCATCGGTGCCTGCGGGCCTGACAATAGATGTCATCCTCGCCCAAGGCGCAGGCTTTGCAAACGATGTCCTTTCGTCCGAGTTGAAGACCTATTGCGAACGGGTCGGCTTCAGTTACCGTCATACCTTCTCGAAGAGGATGGTTCCCGAAGCACTGCGCCGCGCGCTTGACGATTGCCTGGAGCGCGGGACGGACGGCGTGATTGTACAACCGCTTGATCACCCGTTGGTGCGCGATGCCGTCGCCTGTCTTGCCGGCGCGGGAGTGCCCGTTGTCTGCATACTCACCGATCTCCCGGCCTCGGACCGGCTGGCCTATGTGGGTCTCGACAATCGTGCGGCGGGAAGGGCCGCTGGTCATCTGGCAGGACGCCTTTGCAGTGATCCTGGCGACTTGGCGTTGTTCGCCGGCGGTGTGCTCTACCGCAGCCACGAGGAACGAGAGGCCGGTTTCCGCAGCGTCATTCGCGACAGTTTTCAGCATCTCGATGTCCTTGCGACCTTTTCCAGCGGCGACGACCCGCACCGCATCTACGTCATGGCGCGCGATCTCCTGGAAGATTGCGACAACCTGCGTGGAATTTGCTGCGTTGGCGGCGGCAACCGAGGAATCGAGAAGGCCCTCCTGGAATCAAGGCGGCAGGACCAGATTGTCTACTGTGCCTTCAACCTGACGCCATTGACCCGAAAAGGACTCCTCGCCGGAACATTTGACGTTGTCGTGCATCAAGACATGGAACGCGCCGCGCGCTCCGCCGTCGATTCACTCGTTCACCACTTCGAAGGCAAGGCACCGTTTCCCGGCACGATACCGACCGAACTTCACACGTCCTGACCTCGCCCCTTGCGACAGGCAACTTTCATGAGGCGGGTTTCCCCGCCCTGGCATTGTTCCCGGGCAATTCGCAGACCATGCGCAGGCCGGTTCCGGGGAAGATCGTGCATGTCTGGTTGAGCTCTTCGAGCAGTCCCGCGACGGCGGCGTCGCCCGCATCGCTGGCGGTGCCGAGGATGCGCACCCGCAGGATGCCGTTTTCCGGGTCCGGGACGATGTCGGCATCCGACTGGAACAGTTCGGCGAGGGGACGGCGTGGGCGTTGCTTCGCGCCCTGCGCGTCGGCGACGGCGGGCATCATCCGGGTCTCGGCGCGGCAGGCGATCATGCGGATGACGTCGAGGAGCAGCCTCTCGCCGGAGGGCAGCGCGTCAAGCCACTCATCCTCGCCGAGTTCCGCGACCTTGACGTGCGTGGGCAGATCCCTGCGCCGGAGCTTGAGCGCCTCGCGCTCGGCGTCGAGCGTCCCGATCTCGGCCTTCAGCCTCTCGGCGGACCTGGCGGCCGTGCCGGACGGCCCGCCCCCGGTCAGGTCGGCGACGCGGTTGCGCAGCGTGCCGAGCCTGTTCCGCATCCGGTTGATCCGGCGGTCCAGCTCGCGCCGGGCCGGATTGACGACGCGCGCCTCCGGATCCTGCTCGGCAAGGCCGTGCACCGGCAGCGCGTCGAGGCTGAACTCGTCGCGCATGTACTTGAAGAAGCTCTCCTGCGCCCATCGGGAGAACAGCGCGCCTGCGGCCTGCTCCGTCGGCACGCCGAAGTCGGTGGTCACGAGCGGGACCTGCCGGCCCGAGTCCAGCAAGCGGCGGATCTGGCGAACCTCGGGCCCCTTGCCGCCCTTGCCCAGCCTGATCCGCCTCTCGGCAAGGCGGACCTCGGCCGAGCCGGCGCCGCCGGGACCGTGGAGCGGCGCCTCGACGGCGCGGAACTCCTCCTCCGGCCAGTCCTCGCCCCTGAAGCCCTTGTGCCAGGTGATCACCGCGATGCCACGCCGGGCGAGGCGGGCGAACAGGGCCGGGCTCCATCCCTCCCGGTCGAAGACCAGCGTCAGCGCGGGCGCGGCCTCCGGCGAGACCGTGAGATCCGGCGCGTCCGGTCCCGGCAGGCCCAGCCGATCCAGCGCCGGAAGGACGTCGTGCTCCAGCGCCTTGGCCATGCCGGGATCGAGATCCTTGTGCAGGCACAGCAGCGGCCTGCCGCCGAGCGCGTTGACCCAGTAGCTGGTCGAGGCCGGCAGGCAGAGCTTCCGGCGCGACACGAAGTGCTTCGGAAGGCGGCCCTTGCGGCCGGCATAGACCTTCACGTGCCCGTCCACCGACAGCGTGGCGTGGGCGTCCGGCTCGTCGGCCATCCACGCCCGCGCCAGCGCGTCCTGCCAGCCCTTCACCCGCTGAACGTCGGATGCGAGCGCCCGGATCTTGCGCCGCAGCGTCTTCGCTTCCGGGCAGCGGTCCAGCCCCAGGACCGCGCCCCATTCCCCCGGAGCCTCGTGGCGCAGCGCCTCGGGGTTGCGGACCCGGGCCATGAACAGGAACGCGAGCAGGAGAAGCGTGCTCGTCAGCCCGTGGCATCCTTTCGGCAGCGACAGGAACGCGCCCGAACGGTCGAGCAGCCCTTCCTTCAGGAGCGTCGGCAGCGCGGCCAGCACGCCGCCGCAGGCGACCGCCGAAAGAGGCTCGTCGAAGCGCGGATGCGCCTCGGCCATCGCCCCCGCCGAGGCCGCGACGCGCCCCGCGCTGTCGCGCGCGCCCCGGCCCATCGGCGCCTCCCGGTCGCGCCGGTCCCGTTCGCTGCGGCCGAGCAGGCCTGCCCGGACATCCTCGTCCTGCGTGTCCGTTCCGGCCGGCCGCTCCTCCTGCGCCTCCGGCTTCGTGTTCTCCGGCTCGGGCTGTCGCGCGCCGATGAACCCCTTGCGGCGGTTGTGGTTCAGCGTCGTGGCGGGAACCTCCAGCTCGCGGGCAACCGCGGTGCCGCTCATGCCCTTGGAAAGGAGGCGGTCCGCCTCCCGCGCCGTCTCGCCGGTGATCACGCTCGTTCCACGGCCCCGGCGCGGCTCGTGGAACGCCGCCTCGCCCTCGTTCCGAAGCTTGTCCGCCGCACGCTGAACCGTCGCGCGGCCAACGCCGAACGCAGCCTGCAGGTCCCTGTGGCGGATGCCGTGCCTGGCGAACCTGGCGATCCGCAGTCTCATGGCCGGGCGGTCGTTCTCGTCGTGGCAGTCGAAGGGCTCGAGGTTGGAGAAGCAGACGGTCTGGCCGTCCTCGGATGCGAAGGAGAAGCACGAAGCGCCGATCTGGACGGCGTCTGAAGGGTGCATGGCGAGCGTGTTCATGGGAAGCGGGAAACCTGAAAGTGAGCCTCATGTTATATTGCCCGCTTCCGGCGTGCCTGTCAAGCCGGAAATCTGCATATTGTCGTTGTTTTGTTGGCCAAACGGGCCCTGGAGGACATCGAAATCAGCCCGCGAGGTCAGGACGTGTGAACTTATCATGGTCGAGAATCTCCGCTGACAAGGGTCGCGGCGCGCCGTTTGCCAACGGCAATGACAGCAGCGGTCGATGACGTGAAGGGCGACCTGCGACCCGATTGCCTGCCACGACTTGCACGAGCGATTGCCCTCTTCGAATTTCGCCTGTTGCCCGAATCCGGGATTCCGCAAAACGGGTCGCGAAGAACACGAAATCTCTGGATGCGCCCAGAGCCAGCCAGACGGACGCGAATTCTACAGAAGTACCATGCAATGATTCGCTTATCGAGAGATGCAGCGGTTGCTGACACAGCGGCTACGAATCACATGGCAGAAATCGCCGTCGCAAGGAAATGGCAATCATGACGCGATTGACCCCGACCGCTACGCAGCGTCATGCCAGGGCCTCAGCATTTCGATGGTGCATCTCGTACGGAGAGATCTATCAAGACCCCCGTTCCACTCTGAAGTGCAACACCATAGGTGGTGGGCTTCTGTGTTTTCGGCACAGGATATTGCAAGTCGGCCGGATGGCGGCGACAGTCCCGGTTGTGAAGCCAGGAGACCGCCATGCCAAAGGGCTACCGCCACCTGACCCGGGAAGAACGGTGCCAGATTTGCGCGCTGAGGAAAAGCGGGCTTTCGGAACCGGCCATCGCGCGGCAGCTGGGCCGGGACCGGACGACGGTCTGGCGCGAGGTGCGCCGGAACGGCGGCGGGCGCGGCCATCGGCACAGGCAGGCGCAGGGGAAGGCGTCGGCACGGCGCAGCGCGGCCTCGTCGGTTCCCGGGAAGATGACGCCGGAGCGGTGGCGACTGGTGGAGGACAGGCTGGCCGACGGCTGGAGCCCCGAGCAGATCGCCGGCCGTCCCGGGAAGGAGGGCGTCCCGATGGCGGGGCGGCAGCGGACCTGCCGGCACATCCGCGCCGACCGGAAGGTTGGTGGCCGGCTCTACCTGTTCCTCCGACGCCGGGGAAAGAGGCCGAACTGGAAGGGCGGCCGTCATTCGGGTCGCGGGCACATCCCGGACCGCGTCGACATCTCCGAGCGTCCGGCGGTGGTGGAGGCGAAGGGGCGGGTCGGCGACCGGGAGGCGGACACGATCATCGGGAAGGGCCGCAGCGGGGCGCTGGTGTCTCTGGTGGACCGTGCGTCGAAATGCACGCTTCTTGAAGGGGTTGGGCGCAAGACGGCGGATGCGGTCGGCAACGCGCTGCTCGAAATGCTGGTGTGGCTGCACGCCCCGGTCCGCACGATCACGGCGGACAACGGGAAGGAGTTCGCGGGCCACGCCGCCGTGTCGAAGGCGCTCGGCGCGGGGTTCTTCTTCGCCACGCCGTACCATTCCCGGGAGCGCGGCCTGAACGAGCACACGAACGGTCTCGTGCGTCAGCACTTCCCGAAGGGGACGGACTTCCGCCAGGTCACCGACGCACGGGTGAAGGCGGTCCAGGACCGGACGGACGCGCGTCCGAGGAAGTCGCTCGGCTGCCTGACCCCGGCCGAGGCGTTCCGGAAGGCGCGGCCTCCATGACGGAAACCGTCCCGGACCGTCCTCCAGGGGACCGGTCCGGGGAGGAAAGCGACGTGATCGGCCCGGATTGCCGGTGCCTGGGGCAGGAAAATCCCGCCGCCGGGCCATTTCCTCCGTTCGGGCTACGCCCTCGCTACGGAAATGGCCGGCGTTGCACTTCGGACTGGAAGTGGGGAGATGACTTCGATCGCGGCTACGCATGGGTAAGACTGAGAGACAGTTTCCCAGTGCTCTCCGAAAGCGGTGCGCAATTCCGGCAATGCAAATCGTTTGCCACTGATCTCCCAAATGCGTTTGTTGGGTTGGCCCTGCCAGACCTGGAGAATGACGCAGCAGCCAGCCGTCTCTTCCCGAAGGCGATCTCCGGCGAGTTGATTGCACAAGCATTTGCATGGCCGCGTGCCTGACCAACCCTTGCCGAGCACCCTCAGCTCGATCGGCACGGCCGAAGCAACTCGCGTACTCTGCGTCCAGATATCCGGTCTCTGTCTGTTCGAAGGTTCATTCTCCTGTGCACGGGTGAAGTCGTGTAGCGACGGGCGCAATCCTGTGGCTTCGCAACGTCTACAGGCATCCAATTTGGCAAGTGATGCGAGCAGCGACTTGACCGGGTCCATGCCGGGGTCTGCATGCCCGACGACCCCAGCGAACAGCCTGCGCGGCAGTGCCTCCGGAGATGCAGTCAATTGATCCCGCAATTGGTATCTTTGTTCCCGATCCGCGCAGTTCATCACGGCATGCGTGGCAACGGTGCGAGCGCGGATTCCACGAGATGGATCGCCTGCGATTCCGGACAGGACGGGCACGCACGCCGTCATCTCGCCATGCCAGGCGAGCTTCATCTATCGTGTCTAGGAAGAACCAGGCTTCCTCGCTCAAGTTCAGCCAGGCCTCGAGAACATCCGCACTGCCGACTTCAATTACCGTTTTGAAACCATCCTCGATGTCCTCGATCCGAACGTAGAATTCCGTGCGGCCCTGTTCTTCCACGTGTCTCGCACGGACCTCCATCTCAAGGCTCATGCCTGCCCCTGCTCCCGCAAGGGTGACGCTGCGAAACTCCTCTTCAAGCTCTTTCCAGCCAGTGCGTTTCCAACCGCTCCAGATCTAGCCGGTTCCTGCTCGTTTGAGTCAGTCTCGGGCTTGGGCGCGATTGAATAGTGTCGCGCGAGCGGCCCTGGATCGTTGATCTTGTCTGGGCACCCCGGATCGGGTGAGAGCGATTCCAATGCTTGAGGCGCGTCTTCACCATCTGCACGCACAGTGAATCAAGGAGATCTCCGGCCAAAGGCCCGCCAGATTGAAGGTGATGTCTTCAAGCGGCCGTACGCTCACCTGATCATCGTCCTTCAAGGCGGCAATGAGCAGCCAATGGCCGTCCCGAAGCTCGAACGCCTCAAGGTCCCGCCCGACCGGATCGACAAGCCAAAGATGGTTGACATTCTCGCTGGCATAAAATTGCCGCCATTCATGGAGATCGAACTTGCATGTTGTCGGAGACAGGACCTCTCGGATCCAGTCGGGAGCAATCGTGCAGTAGGCGGCGTCAGGGCAACCGGGCATTGTCTCCCGTCGCCATCCTGCCAGATCGGGCACCACGATCTCGCGGCCAAAATGCAGCTCGGGTTCGTCGATGATACACCAGCCGCCGGGTCCGCCGCGACCGAACTGAAACGGGCGGGAATGGTCGTATCCAAGAGATGACCTCGCAAACGCGTGCCTCATGGCGGGTCGTGGATGGGCATCGAGCGTTCCCCCGATGATTTCGGCAACCATGCTGGGTGGCGCGTTGAGCACATCCCTTTGAGTGGCGTGCGGTGACTTCTTCAATGACTGGGCGGGCATCAGCGTTCCTTTCCGTTCGCCGCGTCTTCCATCAAGCATTGGTGATCTTCCCGTTCAACGAGTTCCGCTGTGGCCGGGTCGTTTGCAGATCGTGTGATCGTCCCGTCCCGGATCTTGTCCACCACGGCGTCGATGGCCGCGATCGGCACCAGAAACCACGCGCGCGGCAGGACGGGGTTCCCGAAGCGATCCATGACTTTGATTTCGCCGCCAGTCAGGTCCTCGGCCTGAACCTCCTTGTCGTCCGTGGCAAGAATGAGCTTCGCTTTGGCGCGCATGTTGACGGGACTTTCGCGCAGCACAGCAAATGCCTCGGCAACGCCGCTTGGTGCACAGGTCTTGCCATGTATGTTGCCGGTCTGAAGAACGCCGCAAATGTCGACCTGTTCGATGCGCCGGAACGCTAGCCTCGATTCCCAATGACCACAATTGCTGTGAATCCCGGACGCCGGCGCGCGCCGCTCACAGGAAGCTGATCCGGAGCCGGCGGTTCCCGAGCCACGGCACGGCGATGTCGGTTTCGTCGTATGAGGCGTTGAGGAGGAACGGGTTGTTCGCCCGCCGCCCGATCCGGACGTCGATGCCGTCCTTTCCGATCGTGATGTCCGCCGGCGCCTTGACGAAGTTCCGGAACAGCGTGCGCGACTTCGCGTTCTGCTTGCCGTTTCCGACGCGGACGGCCAGCAGCCGGTAGAGGCCGCTGGCCATGAGGGTGAGCTGGAGGTCGAGATCGATCTTCATCGGGACCGCGGCGGACAGCGCGTCCATGTGGAAGAAGTCGATCGCGTCGGCGATGGCGTTCTCGATCACCATCCGCCGGGCGTAGCGGTCGACGAGCTGGCTCGCGGAGGTCTCCGTCTGGTTGGTGAGCAGCAGGGTCGGCCGCTCGTGGCCCAGTCCGCGCACGGCGAGCTGGCGGATGTCGCCCGGATAGCCGGAGATCCGGACGCGCCGGTCGAGGACCTTGGGCGTGCGGTAGATGCGCCCGACATTGGTCAGGCGCACCTGCTTCCAGTCGCTCTCCGGGACGGCGGCGATCGCGTCGAGCAGCGATCGGGAGCGCCGGCGCAGGGTCAGAAAGTCGATGCCTCTCTCGTTGATCCGCCAGAGGTTGGCATGCGTCGTCAGCCGGGAATCGAACACCAGCTCCCTGGGCGGCCCGCCGTTGCGTTCCTCCCAGAACCCGATGAACCGGAGCACCTCGTCGTTCTGGTCCTCCTTGCGGACCCGGGCGTTGGCGTAGACGAGCAGGCGGGCGTCGGCGTCGCGGGCGAGGAAGGCGAGGATTCCCTTCTGCCTGCGGCTCCGCTTGGAGACGCAGTGCCGCTCGACGGGCGCCTCCGGGTCCTTGCCGTGCCAGGGGATGGTGTGGAAGTCGAGGTCGAAGGAGCCGTCCCCGCCGAGGTCCGCCTCCAGGCCGTTCAGCGCCCGGTGCCAGCGGTCCATGAGGCCGGCGCACAGCTTCGGGTCGACGCGCCCGGAATGCTCGGTCAGGCTCGACCGCTTGGGCATGACGTTCAGCCCGGCGAACAGGGCCATGCCGGGATCGAGGATGTCGGCCCATGACGTGCGGCGGCCTCCCGATCCCCCAGAGCTTCAGCGCCAGCAGGGCCCGGAAGGCATGGCCCGCGGGGATCATCCCGCTGCCCGGCATGCCGCTGTCGGCGGCGATCCGGTCGAGGTCGAGCCGGACAAGGTCGGGGACGAACAGGAACAGCCCGCCGAACCCGGTGCGCAGGCGCCGCGGCGAGAGGTCGAGCTCCCGGGCGTCGGCCATCGGGGCGGAGACGGGCCGGAGCGCGGCCTCGCGCTCGCCGGGGGACCGGCGCGGCAGCTTGCCGACGCCGTTCCTGCGGAGCGTGCGCTGCACGGTCGTCGTTCCGGCGGGCATCCCCTCCTCCCCGAGCTTCCGGCTGATCTCGCCGACCGAGAGGCCGGCGGTCCTGCGAAGCTCCAGGATGCGCCGGTCCCGCCGCAGCCTGAGAGGCTCGCCGGGGTTCGGCTTCGGACCCGGCCTGCGCTCGGCGAAGAAGGGGGACAGGTCCGGGTTCCCGCGCAGCTTCGTGCACAGGTTGCGGAAGGACCCGAGGCTGTATCCGAAGCGCCTCGCGGCCTCCCCGGCCTCCATGCCGTCGAGGAAGTGGGCCCGGAGGGCCTCGTACTGGAGGTGGGTCCGGGACTGCGGCTTGCGGAAGAGTTCGGCCAGGTCGGTCATTGCAATGCATGTAGTTTGGTATCTGTGTTCACCATACTACATGATGTCTGCCGCCGCAAGCCGGAATCGCGCGGAACGGCGCCGGCTGCGCCGCGTTCCGGGTCGGGACGCATGAAAGGAAAGCCTGAAACGGCTTCCGAGGGCGGGCGCCGGACCCGGAGGCCGCGTCGGCCCGGATCCCGGGGTCGTGCCATGTCCCGGAATGACGGCGTGACAATTGGTGCCAAAAACCTATATTGCGATGATTCCATGCCGCGGCGCGGGGACCGGCATCCGGTCGGATCATGGCGAAGAGCGCGGCAGACGCCGCCCGTCGGACGCTGCCGGATCAAGCCGGCGGCCCGCAGCCGCCGGCGGATTCACATCAATTGCGGCGGTTGGGAATCGAGGCTAGCGCTTGATCGCCGTTGCCTTGTTGCCAAAGGCTTCAAGGAAGCCATATGGAAACGCGCCCACTTCGAACGGTGCATCTGCGAGTTCCGAAACGGCCTATTGAATCTCGACTGCATTCATTGAGTGACCCACGGGTCGATGATGTCGATCCCGCATCCCTCGAAATCCCTCACGTTGCGAGTGGCAATCGCTGCCCCGTTGGACCTGGCAATGGCCGCAATCTGACAGTCGGGAAAGCTGATCGCCCGACCGGCCGTTCGGCGGTCAGCAAAGATCGCGGCAAACTCCTGAGCGGCAGCGCTGTCAAAGGGCAAGACCCGGCGCTTGAAATCATCCCAAACCAAGGCGTTGATCGCCTCAATCAACCTGTCGCGACGCCGACCTATCGCGAGGATCATGGCCCCACGACGCAATTCGGCCTCGCCAACCGCGCTCAAGTGAAGCCCAGCTGCATCCTGGCGCCCGAACCAATCCAGAACGGCTGGAGCCGGCATCGACCGCATCAGTTCCGAGAGAACATTGGTGTCGACCAGGACCATGGTCTCAATCGAGGCGTGGCGGCTCGGGCATTGGATCCCGATCCGGCAGTTCAAGCTCTACGCCCCCGATGGCAGCGAACCGTCGATGGATGGCTTCGCCGAGATTCCTGGTCTTCGCAGGGGGACCGATAGCCTGCCGCAGGATTTGCCGCACTTCCTCTTCCATGGAACGGCCATGCTCGGCCGCACGGACGCGCAGGCGCTTCTTGAGACGATCGTCTATGTTGCGGATCGTGATGCTGGCCATGAAACCTTCCCGTTCATGATGCAACGTAATCAATGATGGCAATGCAATCAAGAAATTTCCTGAATCTGTCGCGTCCAGATTTCAAGGGAACCAGATTTCAAGGGAAGTGGCGCACCCGAGAGGATTCGAACCTCTGGCCTCTGCCTTCGGAGGGCAGCGCTCTATCCAGCTGAGCTACGGGTGCCAATGCGACCTGATAGTAAGGTTGCCGCCTTTTCGCAAGTGCATCCCCGCGCCAGCGGGCCCGCCTTGCCGTGACCGCTCCGTCAGCCGAACAGATCCTGGCAAAGTTCCAGTGCATCAACCAAGGCGTCAACCTCGGCCTCGGTGTTGTACAGCCCGAAACTCGCCCGCGCCGACGCCGTGATCCCGTAGTGCTCCATTAGCGGGGCCGCGCAGTGGTGACCCGCGCGGACCGCGACGCCCTTCTTGTCCAGCACAGTGGAGATGTCGTGAGCATGGGCCGCACCGTCCAACGTGAACGAGAATATCGCCGCCTTGTCCGGCGTCGTCCCCTGTACATTCAGCCAGTTGAGCCCATCGATCCTCGACCGCATGTAGTCGCAAAGCCGGGCTTCATGCCGGGCCACGTCCTCCATGCCAAGCTCCATGAGATAGTCGAGGGCCACGCCCAGGCCGATTTGCTGAACGATTCCGGGTGTGCCGGCCTCGAACTTCATCGGCGGGTCCGCCCAGGTTATTTCATCCTTTCTCACGTCCCGGATCATGTCGCCGCCGCCCATGAAGGGCCGCATCTCCGCCTGACGCTCTTGCCGAATGTAGACAGCCCCGGAGCCGGACGGGCCGTAGAGCTTGTGCCCCGTGATCGCGTAGAAATCGCAACCGATGTCCTGAACGTCCACCGGCATGTGAACCGCGCCCTGGCTCCCGTCGACAAGCACAGGGACGCCCTTCTCCTGCGCCCCGCGGCAAATGGACTTCACGTCGACCCTCGTTCCCAGCACGTTCGACAGGTGCGTGACGGCAACCAGCCTTGTCCTCGGCCCGATCGAGTCCAGGACCTTTTCGGGTGGCAAAGCGCCCGTTTCGTCAACATCGACCCACTTGAGGACAACGCCCTGACGCTCCCGAAGGAAGTGCCAAGGCACGATGTTGGCGTGATGCTCCATGACCGAAAGGACAATTTCATCGCCCGCAATCATGCGCGGCATCGCCCAGGCATGCGCCACGGTGTTTATGCCTTCGGTCGTGCCCGAGTTCATGACGATCTCGTCGGAGGTGCCGGAATTCAGGAACTTCGCAATCGTGCCGCGTACAGCCTCGTACCTTTCGGTCGCAAGGTTGGAGAGATAGTGCAATCCCCTGTGGACGTTGGAATATTCCTGCGAGTATGCGTGCGTGACCGCATCTATCACGGCCTGCGGCTTCTGTGCCGACGCACCGTTGTCGAGATAGACCAGCGGCTGGCCGTTCACTTCCCGTGCGAGGATCGGGAAGTCCCGGCGAACTTTCTCGACATCATACACTGCTGCCGACTCCGATGACACCGATCACAACGGGCGAAACGAGAAACGAGAAGAAGAACAACGCAATCCAGGACAGCACGAACAGCACGAACGATGTCCAAAGGGACTTGAACCCATGGGCCTCGGCCATCACCGAAATGAACAGCCAGATCCAGTGAATGAAGAACGCCATCCCGACCAGCCCGGCCAACGTGAACGAAAACGCCGCCAGGATCGGCAGGAGCACGACCCCCACCGTGAAATACATCCAGACGAAAACGAACGCCAGGAGCACTTGTTCAAACCTGCCCCGCCCTCCGATTGCCCCACCCAGCTTCCACAGCACACAGACCAGGAACAGCTCGCTGAAGAGCTCCAAGCCCGCACGCAAGAGAGGTGGCAGTCTCGGCACGGGCATCACCAACGCCTCCGCCATAGGCAGAAACCGCTCGACGGCAATGACGTAAAGCACGATGACCAGGGCGAAAGACAGCCACACGGCTTCGCGCGGCACGCCGAGCCTGAAGAGCTCGGCCGAGGACGACCGCGGTTCGCGAAGCATGTTCAGCGCAATGCCAAGAAGTCGGTCCCAGAGTGTCACGCTGCCTCCAAGTGCGCATGCTTCATTGCCAGCAACCCGGCCCACAGGAATGCAAAGAAAAGCACGACGGCAATCAGGCTCACGGCTTCAAACGGCAGCCCAGGGGCAAGGCCGGCAACAACTCCGGAAAGAAGCCAAATCGGCGTCGATGCGAGCAGCGCCCAGAACAGGGCGGCACGGCAGGCATGGGCGGTCGCTGGCCAGCCGGCCACGCGCAGCACGATGAACGCCAGCAGCGCAATCGCGTAGAGAACGAGCGGCATGGCCACCATCCAGGCAAAGAAGGCGCCAGCCAGTCGCGCATCAAGCCCGATAGCCGGATCCGACCAACTCTCGCGTGCAAGCCTGGGCAACTGTGCCACGAAGATAAGGCCGCAGGCCGTCAGGGCCATGGCAAGAAGGCTGCCTTCGCGTCGAAGCCCCTTCATTAGCCTGACCTGAACGGACTTGGGAGTCCGGTAGGTCCTCAGAATATCCAGAACAACGCTCATCCGTGCCGACGCTGCAGCCAGCCCTTTAGCCGCCCGTAAATGTCTTCGGCTATGTCTTCGCTCTCGATCTCCTCGATCGCCTCCGCAAGGAATGCAAGGACCAGAAGATCCTGCGCGTCGGGTCTCGGAATGCCGCGTGACTGCAAGTAGAACAGCGCCTCCTCGTCGATCGCTCCGGACGTCGAGCCGTGGGAGCATGCCACGTCGTCAGCGTAGATTTCGAGCTCGGGCTTCGCGAGGAACTGCGCGTCCTCGTCAAGAAGCAGCGACTGGCTGATCTGGTACCCATCGGTCTTCTGCGCCCCCTCCTTGACCAGGATCTTGCCTTGGAACGCGCCAACGGCACCGTTGCGCAACACCTTCTTGAAGACCTGGCGGCTCTCGCACCCAACCGCGTCGTGGACAACAAACACGGTGTCGTCGTGATGGAAGTTGCCGTCCCCGACGGCCGCGCCGGCAATGTGGGCGGCAGCATTGTCGCCAACGAGTTCGATGAACGCCTCGTTGCGGGTCAGCACGCCATTTGCAGTCAACGTGAACGACTTGAAGGCGCTCTCCCTGCCAAGGCGCGCGAACATGTGCGTGACCGCGCGACGCTCATGATCACGACCCTGCGCGCGAACATGATGAAACGCGCCGCCTTCGGCCACGTCCACTTCCATGCACTTGTTGAAGCGCGCCGCCGCAGGACCGTTTTCGAGGATCGTCAGGTCGGCCCCGCTCTCGACCTTGATTGCAAAATGCAGAATCGCGTCGCTGTCAGGGTTCTCGTGCAGGTAGGTCAGGCTGACAGGCCTGGAAACCCTTTCCGTGGCCCTGATCACGATGCCGTCGGTGGCGAATGCCGTGTTGAGCGCCGCAAAGGGGCGCGCCACGGGTGCCTGGCCCCGCGCCTCAAGCACTCCGTAGACATCCTTCGACCAGTGGATGTCGTGCGCCGTCGCGGACTGGAGCCGTTCGATTTCCAGTCCCTCGCACGAAAGGTCGTCCGACGCTTCGGCATCGAAGACACCATCCCGGAACACGACTCTCAGTCGATCGACCCCCCCGAATGCCGGAACTTCCTTGAATTCGGCGACGGCCGCGGTCGGGGCCTGCGGCGCGTTCAGGTCATCGGGTCGCGTGAATCGCCAGTATTCGTCGCGACGCCCCGGCAATCCCGCTGCGAGAAACCGCGAGACGGCCTGCTTGCGCACCTCTGTCGCCCAAGCCGCACCGTCAGGCACTTCGAGATGGGCAATCCTGGCTTCCGTGTCTTCCTGTCTGCGTGCGGGCAGGCCCATCAGGCAACCTCCTGAAGGATGTCGGCATACCCGTTGGTCTCGACTTCAAGCGCAAGTTCGGGACCTCCGGTCTTCACGATTCTGCCGTCGGCCATGATGTGGACCACGTCTGGCTGGATGTGGTTCAGCAAACGCTGGTAGTGCGTGATGACGAGGAATGCGCGGCCCGCGTCGCGAAGGGCGTTCACGCCGTCAGCCACAAGGCGCATCGCGTCCACGTCAAGGCCCGAATCCGTTTCGTCCAGAACGCACATCTTCGGCTCGAGAACCGCCATCTGGAGGATCTCGTTGCGCTTCTTCTCTCCGCCGGAAAACCCGACATTGACGGGGCGCTTCAGCATTTCCGGGTCGATCTGAAGGGACTCCGCCCTTTCGCGGATGAGCTTGAGGAAACCGGCAGCGCTCACCTCCTCCTCGCCGCACGCCTTGCGCTGCGCGTTGAGCGCGGTCCGGAGAAATGTCATGTTGCCGACTCCGGGAATCTCGACCGGATACTGGAATGCCAGGAACAGGCCCGCTGCAGCTCGCTCCTCGGGTTCGAGTCCGAGCAGGTCCCTGCCCTCGAGCGCAACGTCCCCGCTCGTGACCTCGTAGCCGTCCCGTCCGGACAGGACATAGGCAAGCGTCGACTTCCCCGAGCCGTTCGGCCCCATGATCGCGTGCACGGACCCGGAGGTCACGTCCAGATCGACGCCCCTGAGGATCGCCTTGTCCTCCTCTTCGAGCCTGACGTGGAGATCGTTTATTTTCAGCATGTTTTCCTCATGAAACTGACGCAGGGGAACGGTCTCGCGACCTGCACCCGACCAATACCGCGACCCGTGCGCTCTGCGGACGCGGCGGCACTGTCATCGACGGGCCATTCACGTCGACGTATTCCTCGGCCTGGCAACGTGGGACGTCTCTGACCGCCTTTCCCAGATGCGACCAAGCACGGACTGCGCAAAGAAGCTGCCAAGAAAGCCGCTCGTGAAGCTGACGAGGACCAAGGCGAAGAGTCCCAGTGCACTCGTCATGAAATGGACAAACAAGGCAAACGCCGAACAGAACAGACCTGTAAGGGCTGCGGTCAGGAGCATTGTGCGGATCACGTTGGCTTCCTCCAAGCTTCCTCCGGCACGCAACGCGTGCAGAGTCCGAATTGCGCTCCCGCCGTCATGCTGACGGCCAGGACGAGCGGCCAGGAGCCTCCCTTGCCCTGGCCCCAGCCACCATAGGCGATCACGGCGACTGGGACGACGCTTAAAGCGAAATTCCATGCGAAAAGCTGCAGGTTCATTCCCGAATTTCCAACCCGTGCACATTGCCCCGGCCGCCGGCCCTGCCCGGCAATGCACCAAGGAACGGGATCGGTCCGGCACGCGATGCGACCGGCCGCGCGGCACCCGCGCCGGCCATTGACGGCAAGGAAGCGCTCATCCGACGCTGCCCTCGAGCGAAATCGCCACCAATTGCTGCGCCTCCATCGCGAACTCCATTGGAAGCGCCTGAAGCACGTCCTTGCAAAAGCCGTTGACGACTAGCGCCACGGCCTGTTCCTCGTCCATGCCGCGCTGCCTGCAATAGAAGAGCTGGTCCTCATCGACCTTTGACGTCGTGGCCTCGTGCTCGACTCGGGACGAGTTGTTCTTCACCTCGATATAGGGAACGGTATGCGCCCCGCACTTGCCTCCGATCAAGAGCGAATCGCACTGGGTGTAGTTCCGGGAGTCCCTGGCCTTGGGATGCATCGAAACCAGCCCGCGATAGGTGTTCTGCGCCCGCCCGGCGCTGATTCCCTTGGAGACGATCCTCGACTTCGTGTTCTTGCCGAGATGCACCATCTTGGTGCCCGTGTCGGCCTGCTGACGGTTGTTCGTGATGGCGATCGAGTAGAACTCCCCCTGGCTCGCGTCGCCCCTGAGAATGCAGGACGGGTATTTCCATGTGACGGCGCTTCCGGTCTCGACCTGGGTCCACATCACCTTCGAGCGGTCACCCCGGCAATCGGCCCGCTTGGTCACGAAATTGTAGATTCCGCCCTTGCCGTTCTCGTCACCCGGGAACCAGTTCTGCACCGTGGAATACTTGATCTCGGCGTCCTCAAGCGCGACCAGTTCGACAACGGCGGCATGCAGTTGGTTCGTGTCCCGCTGCGGCGCGGTGCATCCTTCGAGATAGGAGACGCGTGACCCCTTGTCGGCAATGATCAGCGTGCGCTCGAACTGGCCGGTATTCTCGGCATTGATCCGGAAATAGGTGCTGAGCTCCATCGGGCACCGAACGCCTTCGGGAACGTAGACGAAGGATCCGTCCGAATACACGGCCGAATTGAGCGTCGCATAGAAATTGTCCGACTGCGGCACGACACTGCCAAGATACTTCCTGACAAGATCAGGATGCTTTCTGACGGCTTCCGAAATCGGGCAGAAGATGACGCCTGCCTTCTCGAGCTCGGCCTGGAAGGTCGTGCCAACCGAGACGCTGTCAAAGACCGCATCCACTGCGACCTTGCGGCCTTCGTAGGGCGACGTCCCGGCACCATCCACGCCAGCGAGGATCATCTGCTCCTTCAGCGGAATCCCGAGCTTCTCGTACGTTTCCAGAAGCTTCGGATCGACCTCGTCGAGCGACTTCGGCTTCTCCGCCATGGACTTCGGCTTGGCATAGTAGTACTGGTTCTGGAAATCGATCGCCGGAAAGTCGACCATGGCCCATTCCGGTTCGTCCATTTCGAGCCATCTGCGATAGGCCTGAAGCCGCCATTCGGTCATCCATTCCGGCTCGCCGTTCTTTCCGGAGATCAGGCGCACGATACTCTCGTCGAGACCCTTCGGCGCATAGTCCGTCTCGATCTCGGTCTCCCAGCCATGCTTGTACGTCCCCGAAAGGGAATGCACGGCATCGACCGTCTCCTGGTCGACGCCGTCCTTGACCTCAGCCACGCTTTCCAGAACTGCCATCTGTCGGTTCCCCTTCACGCCGCACGTTGGCGGAGTTTCCTTTCCTGCTTCGTCCACGTGTCCACGAAGCGCATCACTTCTTCCTCGGTCGTCGTCGGCCCGATCGAAACTCGAATCGCGCACTCTGCCGTTTGCGCATCCAGGCCCATGGCGCGGAGCACGCGAGATCCCTTCACCTTGCCCGACGAGCACGCTGACCCGCTCGAGACGGCGAATCCGGCCAGGTCCATTTGCATGACCTGCGTTTCCCCCTTCCAGCCCGGAGTGACGATGCAGGAGGTGTTCGGCAGCCGCCGCGAGTCTCTGCCAACGAAAATAGTCTCTTTTGCGCTGGCTTCCAGTGCGTTTTCCAGATCTTCGCGCAGAGCCTCCACTTCCGCCCAGCGTCCGGCCTCGAGATCAAGCGATGCATTCAGTGCGGCGGCACCGAATCCAGCGATTCCGGCGACGTTCTCCGTGCCGGAGCGACGACCCCGCTCTTGCCCACCGCCAAGAAGCAGCGCCTCGATTTCCGCGCCTTCTCGCACGATGAGTGCGCCAACGCCCTTCGGGCCGCCCAGCTTGTGGGCAGAGAGAATTGCCAGATCCGCACCTGACGCGCGGAAATCGAAGCGCACCTTGCCAGCCGACTGGGCGACATCCAGAAGCAGCCGGTCGCAGCGGACGCCGTCTGCAGGCCAGCGTCCGTCAACCCGATCGGGCGGCTCCGTGATCACTCCGGCTTCCGAATTAGCATGGCTCATGGCGAGCACGTGCCCCGGTCCATCCGGTGCGAAACTGGCCGAAGCAATGTCATGATGCGCCCAGAGGCAGTCGTGTGCGAGCGCGTGGACGCACACGGAACGTACCGGCGACAGATGCCGAAGCACTGAAGCCGCCTCCGTCGCCCCGGACGTGAACACGACTTCCGCAGGGCTGCATCCGACAAGTGCGGCCACCTGTGCACGGGCTTTCTCGACAATGCCACGCACCCTGCGGCCCTCGGCATGCACGGAGGACGGATTTCCGGTTTCCTCCAGCACGGCCATCATGACGTCCCTTGCCTTCGGACGCAGCGGCGCCGTCGCGTTCCAGTCGAGATATGCGCGATCACCCTTCACGGACATGCCGGCATGCCCCAGGCAAGAGACTCGGCGCCTCCCTCAAGACCCCCTGCGTTGCTCATCCGTCGTCCACCACTTGCAGAAGCGCCGGGACAGCGGGGCAAGGTGCCAGCTCGTTGCCGATCACGTCCGAAAGCCGGGTCTGGTGGAGGAACACGTAGACATGGGCGGACAGCCCCTCCCACAACCTGTTGCTGAGGCTCTGCGCCTTCGAACCTGAAACGCCGCCGCTTGCGCCCGCACCCGTGTGCATTGCGCTTACCGTCTCGTCGACCGCGCCCAGGATTTCGCTGATCCTGACCTGCGAAGCCGGTCGGGCAAGACGATAACCGCCACCGGGTCCGCGAGCGGATTCCACCAGCCCCGCGCGCCGCAGCTTCACGAAGAGCTGTTCGAGATAGGGCAACGAAATGTCCTGGCGCATGGAGATCTCGCTCAGGGAAAGCAGTTCGTTCTCCGGGGCCAGCGCCAGATCCGCAAGCGCGACCATGGCGTAACGCCCTTTCGTGCTGAGTTTCATGGCCGAGCGTCTCGCCTGCTTCTCATTGACCTTTCGCGCCGCGCAGCTTACGTCCCGAAAGTCCTTCCGGAGGGCGGAGCCTGTTTAGAACGGTTCTAAGGTAACTTACGAAACTCGTCAACCGTTGACGAAGCTTCGGCAGGCGGAAAGGTGAAACCGAACAGATGCCAGAGGTCATTTTCCCAGGCCCTGAGGGTCGGCTCGAAGGTCGTTATCATCCGCAGAAGACCAGGGACGCGCCGATCGCGATCGTGCTGCATCCGCACCCGCAGTTCGGCGGCACGATGAACAACCGCATCGTCTACAACCTGCACTATGCGTTCCACAACATGGGTTTCAGCGTGCTTCGCTTCAATTTCCGGGGCGTGGGGCGCAGTCAGGGCGAATACGACGAGGGCATCGGCGAGCTGTCCGATGCGGCTTCGGCCCTCGACTACCTGCAGTCCATGAACCAGAACGCGAAGCACTGCTGGGTTGCCGGGTTCTCGTTCGGTGCATGGATCGGGATGCAGCTTCTGATGCGGCGCCCGGAAATCACCGGCTTCATCAGCGTGTCGCCGCCAGCCGACAGGTACGACTTTTCCTTCCTGGCGCCCTGCCCCTCGTCCGGCTTGGTCATCAGCGGCACCGCGGATCGCGTGGCGCCTCCGGAACACACGCACGAATTGGTGGGACGGCTGCATGAGCAGAAGGGAATCACGATCACGCATTCCGAGATCGAGGGCGCAGGGCATTTCTTCGAAGAGCCGCACATGGACGACATGATCAGCCAGGTCACCGCGTATGTGAAACGCCGCCTGACCGAAACCACGCGGTAGCTCCCAAGGCAAGCGCCGCCATCATGGATTGACCCCTTCCTGCATGCGGCGCCCGATCCGGGCGGCACGTGAAAGGAATCTTAAGGTTAGTGACGCTCGCAGAGTGGCACTAACCTGTTTGGACGAGGCAGCGGCGGGCGTTTCCCGAGCTATGGAGAAAGTTGTGCGGCGCGTGGTCCTGCGGAGGTCACGGCGGCTGGCGCCCGGGACCTTGACGGAGCCGTGACGACGGCTGCGGTGGTTGATCCGGGGACTGGGACGGGGCCCGAGGAGGCCGGAGTCCGGCGGCTGCCGGACCGGGGCGAACCGGCGGACGAGCGGGAGTCGCGCCCGGCAGGGCCGGTCGTCTTGCGAACGCTTGCGTCATGGACAGGGAGCTCCTGTCGAGGGCGGCCGGGGCGGGTCCGGGCCCGGTCCCGGTCCTTTCCACGCGGCCGGGATCTCGCGGAGATGCCGCAGGGGAGCGCCGCAACGGGGGCAGCCAAGCGGTTCCGCGGCGCCCTCGCCGCCGGTTTCACTTCCCAGAGGAACCGCGCATTCCCCTTCAGGGAGAGGCCGCTGATCTTCGTCTTCGAACGGAAGCAGCGGCAATGCCGGGCCGAATTGCTCCTTTCCCGCAACCAAGAGTGCCGGGTCGGCGTCGATGATAAGTGCGGGCGTCGGAGATGGCCGCCGCCACCTTGGAGCCCGTGATCAGCCGCCTGGACCGGTTCCTGCTCATCCTGGCCGGCGGAACGGGCTTCGGCAGTCACGTCAATCATGAACTTGAGCTGCCTGGCATTGCCGGGCGGACCCATTGACAAATGGCTGTGTCTCGAAAGGATCGGGCGTCCGGCGGACCCTTGGCAACAGCGACCCCGGGCAGACAGGCCCTAGCATACGCGCGCTCAGGCCAGTTGTCCGACGCGACCACAGGAAATGGCGAAAGGCGGTCGCGACAGCTATTGTTCTCAGGGGTGCCTGATAATTGCCGCCCGTCTCCGCACGTTGTTCGCAAGTTCCTCCGCCATCGGAGTGAGCGGATGCCCTGATCGGGTCATCAACGAAATGGGAAGCGGGTCCAGCCTTTCATCGATGTGAATCTGATCCACGTCCCATCCTTTTCGGACGTCTTCAAGCAGGCGAAGCGGGAAAGTGCACACCGCCCCAAGGCTTTCCACAAGCGACATGGCTCCGAAATAGGACTCCGACGTCGTGGAGGCCTTGGGCGGCGGAATGCCCCGCTCTACAAATGGCTTTCGAAACAGGTCGCCCGGTCCCATCGGCGCTCCGATCATGATCCACGGAGCGTCGGCCAACTGTTCCAGGGAAGTAGCCTTCTGATAGGGCGACGTCCCGGATGTAATCACGACAATCGGAGTCTCCAGCAGGGGCTCCACGCTGATTTCTCGCACCATCCCGACGGGAGGCGAGGGGCCGATCACAATGTCGGTCTTTCCATCGCGCAATGGCTTCAGCGCGCTTGGAAACAGGCCGCTGGTCAGGTGAACCTCAATCTTGGGGTGCTTGAGATGAAATCGAGCAAGTGCATGCGGCATGATCTTGACCGCCGCCAAAGGTGACACGCCTACGTGGATCGAACCGACCTGCTCTCCACGCAGTTGGGCGACTTCGTCATCCAGGCGCGATATTTCGCTCGTGATTGTCCGGGCCCTGCTTAGGACGCGTTCGCCCAAATCGGTGAGGACAACGCCGCGTGGCGATCGGTGAAAGATGGGAACGCCAAGATCATCTTCGGCCTGCCGCAGGGACTTCGTAAGCGCGGGTTGTGACTTTCCAAGTGCCTCCGCTGCACCTCGCAGGCTTCCTGCGTCCGCAATTGCAACCAATGTCTGGATATGCTGGACCTTCATGTGATAGCCCTCAGTTATACCGAGTTCTTTTTTGACTCTATCGGTAATCGCGTCAACCGGCGTAGGCTCGTACCCGTCAGTTCGGGAGAGGATCATGCCCCAAACATATGCGGTCACCGGCGTTGCAAGCGGCATAGGTGCCAGTCTGGCAGCTGCGTTGCAATCGCAGGGCCACGTGGTTGTTGGATTTGACGTGCACGAACCCGCTGAGAATGTTGATCACTTCATACCTCTGGACTTGAACGATGACGACGCGATCGCTGCTGCGGCCGCCGAAACGCCATGTATGCTTGACGGGCTCTGCAACAACGCAGGCGTTCCACCTCGCAGCGGACTGGAAAATGTCATTCTGCAGGTCAACTTTCTTGGGACACGGGCCTTCACCGCCGCCATGCTTGCGCACCTGAGACCGGGTGCGTCGATCGTGAACCTGGCCTCGCGAGCTGGCCACGGATGGCGCGACAATATCGAACAGGTCAAGCGGCTGGCGCAGCTGACGCATGCAGGTCAGGTCTCGCGGTTCGTCGCCACCGAACAGATTGACGCCACCCGATGCTACAACCTGTCCAAGGAGGCCTTGATCCTGTGGACCGCGGCAATCGCCGAAGAAATGGCGGGCCGCGACCTGCGCATGAACTCGCTTAGCCCCGGAGGCGTCGCAACAGGCATCCTCGATGATTTCAAGCGGGCATTTGGTGATCGGATGGCCAGGAATGTCGAACGGGCGGGGCGGCCCGGCAAGCCCGAGGAGATCGCGGAAATTGCGGCCTTCGTCCTGTCGCCGGCAAGCAATTGGCTCAAAGGCACAGACATTGCCATCGACGGCGGAATGGGTGCATTCGGCATGTCCGAGACGTTGGGGCTGGATGCGATGCTTCTTCCCCGGCTGGAGGTGGCGGAGTGACCGTCCCGGCCTCTGACATCGATTTCTTTTCCGACGAAGTGATCAAGGACCCCTATCCAGTATACGCGGAACTCCGCGAGTTGGGTCCAGTGGTCTACATGGCAAGAAACGATCTCTACCTCGTCGCGCGCTACAAGGAGGTCAGCGAGGTCCTGCGGCAGCCCCTGCGCTTCGTGTCCTCTCGGGGCGTGTCGCCAATCCCGAAGGTCAACGAGATTCTTGTGGGATCGACTCTCAACTCCGACCCGCCCATCCATGACGAGACCCGTGCGGTCACGTCAGAACCGTTGTTGCCCGGGGCACTCCGCGACGTCGAGCCACGTCTGAAGGCTTCGGCCGACGGGCTTGTCGAAACCCTGTGCGAACGGCGCGAATTCGACGCGATCGCCGATTTCGCGCAATATCTTCCCGTCACCATCGTTGCCGAACTGGTCGGCCTGCCGCGGGCCGTCGACTCCGACCAGATGCTGAAATGGGCGAGCGCCGCCTTCAACCTCTTCGGAACGGATAACGCCCGCACGGTTCAGGCGTTCGAGGACCTGAAGACCCTGAGGGACTTCCTGCTGGAATACGGCCGCCCTGAGAAACTGGCGGAAGGCGGGTGGGCAAAGCGCATTTTCGAGGTGGGCCCCGAACGCGGGTTTTCCCAGGAACTTTGTGCGCAACTGATGCGGGACTACATCAACCCGTCGCTCGACACGACGATTTCGGTAACGGGCCAGATCATCAAGTTCCTTGCCGACAATCCTGGGCAATGGGAGAAGATCCGTGGCGATGCCACGTTGATCCCGAACGCCGTTGAAGAAGCGGTGCGCCTGGCCACGCCCATTCGCGCCTTCACCCGCTATGCGATTGAGGACATTGAGGTATCCGGTCACGTCATCCCGAAGGATGAACGCGTGATCGTCTGCTATGCCTCGGCCAATCGGGATCCGCGAAAGTACGCCAATCCCGAAGCATTTGACGTCAGCCGGGATGTCCATGATCATGTCGGGTTTGGACAGGGCGTTCACATGTGCATGGGCATGCATCTGGCGCGACGCGAAATGATCCTGCTGCTGGAAGCGCTGCGCCGCCGCGTGGAACGCTTCGAGCTGCTAGGCGTGCCCGAGATTGCCATGAACAACACCATCCGCGCCTATTCGAGACTGCCGGTTCGCGTGCATTTGGCAAGCGAAGCCTTGGCCGACGCTGGTGAGACCGCGGCGCGGGAATCCCCTTGGCTTGACGTGAGGATCTCTGGATGTGAGCCAGCGGCGGCCGATGTTCTGAGTCTTGAATTGACAAGTTCCGATGGTGCCCCTTTGCCGGCCTACGAAGCTGGCGCGCATGTCGATGTCTTCATCAAGTCCGGTCTCGTCAGACAGTATTCGCTTGCTGGCGATCCAGGGGACCGGACCAAATACCGCCTCGGCATCCTGCGCGATCCGGAATCGCGTGGCGGTTCGGCGGCGATCCATTCCGAATTCAGGACCGGCGCAGGCATTCGGATCGGAAACCCACGCAACAATTTCCCGCTGCATGAGGCCGGACACTCAATCCTGCTTGCGGGCGGAATCGGCATTACACCGATGCTGGGCATGGTCTATGCTCTGGAAGCGAACGGCGCGTCCTGGGAGCTTCACTACTGCGGACGGACCCGGGAGAAGCTTGCCTTTTGCGAGGAGTTGGACCGCTTTGGCGAAAGGGTCCACATCCACATCAGTACCGGCAACCAGGAGCAGAAACTGGACGTCGAAGCTGTTTTGCGCTCGGCTTCGCCCGGGCGGCATCTCTACGTCTGCGGGCCCAACGGGTTCATGGATTTCGTTGTCCGCACCGCGAAGAGCCTAGGCTGGGCCGATGAATGCGTGCATCTGGAACGATTTGGCGCGGAAGTGGACACCGACGGCGCCCCGTTTACCGTCATTGCGCGAAAGTCCGGCAAGGCTTTCGAGGTCGCCCCAGGCGAAACCATCGCGGGTCAGTTGGTTGCGAACGGCGTTGGCGTGTCGATGTCTTGCCAGTCGGGCGTTTGCGGAACCTGCCTCACGCGCGTTGTCGAAGGCACACCCGACCATCGCGATCTTGTGCAGACGGATCTTGAAAAGGCGTCAAATTCGAAAATCACGATCTGCTGCTCACGCTCAAAGACTAGAAAGCTCGTGCTGGACACATGAGAGGCGGACTGGAATGCGCATTCTGCACACCGGCCTGATGTTCGACGACCCGTCACGATCGACGCCTGGCTACATTCTGATTTGTCCGGTTGAAGGGGATAGCGCCTATCTGCTCGCCCCGGACGGGTCGGTTGCCCATGAATGGGTGACGGGCAACGGCATGACGAACTGGAGCTACCTGCTCCCCAATGGCAACCTGTTCCGGAATGAGCGGTGCGAAAACCGCAAAGGGGTGGCACTCACGGTCAGCGGACGCATGTCCGAATATGCACCGGACGGAACCTTGGTATGGCGGCATGACGACCCCTATCAGCACCACGATGCGCGCCGGCTTGCAAATGGCGCGATTTATGTCGCTTTCACTGAACTCTCCGATGACGAAAAGGCCAGGATTCCGGGCGGGGCGCCAGAAACGCATTCCGACGGAGGCCCGTTCGGAGAGGCAATTCGCCAAGTGAACGGCAATGGCGAAGTGGTTTGGGAATGGAGTTTCCTTGAGCTTGGGCCAGACACGCATCCAATTCACAGGAACGCCAATAGGTGGAGCTACGGCCACGCGAACACCGTATCCCCGCTGGCCGACGGCACCTGCCTGATCAGTTCCAAGAACCTGAACCTTCTGTTCATTGTCGATCCGGCGACAGACAAGGTCACCTGGGAATACCAGAATGAAGAGATGAGCGGTCAGCACGACGCGCAACTGCTGGAAAACGGGAACGTCCTGGTCTTCGCAAATGGTGTCTACAACAGCGACCTGCATCACAGCCAGATCCTGGAAATCGACCCAAGGGCAAGGGAGATCGTCTGGCGGTACATTGCGAAGGACGACTTCACGTCGTTCTTTTCGCCGCACATGGGCGGTGCGCAAAGGCTGCCCACTGGCAATACGTTGATCTGCGAAGGCAACAAGGGGTGCCTCTTCGAAGTCACCCCGGAAGGGGATGTGGTGCGCGAGTTCGTCAGTCCGCACTTCGTCAACTCTGCCCAGTTTGGCAAAATCAACTGGCTGTTCCGATGCCGCTGGTATGCCCCGGACGCGCAGGAAATCTTGGCGCTTGCCCAGGCGGTCGCACTTTAGAGCGTGTCCGGTTAAGTTGGAGACATGTCCGGCGTTTCTGAATTGGTGCGCGCATTCCTGCGACTCGACGGAGTCAGGGACTTGGCCAACGGCGCGCCTGTGGTCCTCCCGGGACCGGACCGCGGCATTGCGCAGGCGATGCTTGATCTTGGCGAATGCCTGCTCGACCGGGTTCAGGTCAGGGCTGCACGACGGCAGGAAGAGCACGTGCGCACCGACCGCACGGACGCCTTGAGGACGTCCGGCCACTTGTGGCAGGCTAGGTTGTCCATCACCACCACGTCGCCGGGACGCGGCACAGAATTCAGGCCTGACCGAATTCACGGCCTGGACGAAATCAATTGCAGGCATTGCGGGTGGCGCCTGTATTTCGGTCAAAGGATTGGGAATTGCCAGGTCGACAGAAGGGTTCTGGAACTTCCGGGACCCTTTTGTTTTTTCCTGCCCTGAGCGCTCACGGCAATTGAGCCAATCCTCCGATCTTGAGTCGGACGATCTCGAAGGCGCGTTTCGGCTGGTTCGGTCGCAGGTTCGACAGGGCGATGGGCCGCGCCGTCAGGTCTGCGAGTTGCAGGCCGGTGGAGTTCGCTACCTTCGGCGCGAACACCGGCTCGAAATCGAACCGGCCGACGCATTGCCGGTCATGGCCCGAGCGTCAGGCGGGCGCCGACGGCGAAGGCGTTGACGACATGCAGCGGCGAGCGGTTCGAGGCGTCCTCGAAGGAGCGCCGGAGCGCCTTGCCGTCGATCGCGATCACGTCCGGACCGAGCCGGCCGGCCCAGTCCGCGGCAAGACGGACGAGCGCCCGCTGCAGGCCTTCGGGATCGAGAAACCTGAACAGGCGCGAGAAGGCGTCGTGGCTCGGGATGCCGTGGCCGAGCCTCATGAAGCGGCGCAGGAATGTCTCCTTCGAGCGCCCGAAAAGCTCCATGTCGGTGCACGTCTGGCCGCCGCAGATCATGCACGGAAGGGCGATCATCAGCATTTCATGGAGGTCGTGGCGAATCGCGTTGCTGGCGCGGGGATCCTCCACCCCGTCGAAGAGTCTTCCGAAGTCCTGCATTTCCCTGCCTCATGCCTGCCCCCAGGTCGTTGTTTTCCAACAGGGAATCATGCGGCCGCGCAGAAGCCAAGGGAATTCCTTTCAAATGCGATAGCCCTGCCTTGATCCGGGTCCCGCTCCTGAAGAGCGTCCTCTGTCCCGCTCCTTCAGCGAATCAGCCGACGAGCGCGGTTCGGTCAGCCCACGCTTTGCCGCACTATGCGTATCCGGTCGGCATTGGGTGGATGGGTGCCGAGAAAGCGATCACCCGGATCGGCAACATCCTGGAAATATAGTACGCCCCTGAGAGCGTCGTATCCGGCGCGTTCGGCAATCTGTGCGCCGAGAGCGTCGGCCTCGAGTTCGTATTCCTTGGAGTGGCTTCTGGCTCCGATCGTCCCGCCAATATCCGCCGCTGCATCCATGCCACTCCCGTCAAGTCCGGTCATGGCCCCGACAATTGCCCCGATCAAGGTGCCCGCGACGGCCGATGACTGGGTCTGCGCAATATGCTCCTCGATGTGGTGCGCCGCTTCGTGGGAAAGGGCAAAGGCCACCTCGTCCCGGTTCTTCATCGCGCGGAGCAGTGATGCCGTGAAGACAATCACCGGACGTCCGTTCCGCTGGTAGGCCTGGTATGCATTCGGCTGCAGGTTTGGCCGCTCGTAGACCAGGATCAGGAAGTCGCAGTTCAGGTGCGCGCGCGCCTCCCGGCAAACCTGCTCGGCCACGGGTTCAACGCGCCGCACGACAGCGCGCAAGTCCCCGATTCCCTGCGGAGAACCCGTGCGCTTGACCCAGGGCAAGGGATCAGGTGCCGGGCGCTGCGCCGTGTCGGGAGCGCATGCAGCCAGGACGATCATGGCGCAGGCCAGAAAGGGAATTCCGTGGATCATCTCAAGGACTTGATTCGCGTTTCGGACACATGTTCACACGTCCTGACCTCGCGGGCTGATTTCGATGTCCTCCAGGGCCCGTTTGGCCAACAAAACAACGACAATATGCAGATTTCCGGCTTGACAGGCACGCCGGAAGCGGGCAATATAACATGAGGCTCACTTTCAGGTTTCCCGCTTCCCATGAACACGCTCGCCATGCACCCTTCAGACGCCGTCCAGATCGGCGCTTCGTGCTTCTCCTTCGCATCCGAGGACGGCCAGACCGTCTGCTTCTCCAACCTCGAGCCCTTCGACTGCCACGACGAGAACGACCGCCCGGCCATGAGACTGCGGATCGCCAGGTTCGCCAGGCACGGCATCCGCCACAGGGACCTGCAGGCTGCGTTCGGCGTTGGCCGCGCGACGGTTCAGCGTGCGGCGGACAAGCTTCGGAACGAGGGCGAGGCGGCGTTCCACGAGCCGCGCCGGGGCCGTGGAACGAGCGTGATCACCGGCGAGACGGCGCGGGAGGCGGACCGCCTCCTTTCCAAGGGCATGAGCGGCACCGCGGTTGCCCGCGAGCTGGAGGTTCCCGCCACGACGCTGAACCACAACCGCCGCAAGGGGTTCATCGGCGCGCGACAGCCCGAGCCGGAGAGCGCGAAGCCGGAGGCGCAGGAGGAGCAGCCGGCCGGAACGGACACGCAGGACGAGGATGTCCGGGCAGGCCTGCTCGGCCGCAGCGAACGGGACCGGCGCGACCGGGAGGCGCCGATGGGCCGGGGCGCGCGCGACAGCGCGGGGCGCGTCGCGGCCTCGGCGGGGGCGATGGCCGAGGCGCATCCGCGCTTCGACGAGCCTCTTTCGGCGGTAGCCTGCGGCGGCGTGCTGGCCGCGCTGCCGACGCTCCTGAAGGAAGGGCTGCTCGACCGTTCGGGCGCGTTCCTGTCGCTGCCGAAAGGATGCCACGGGCTGACGAGCACGCTTCTCCTGCTCGCGTTCCTGTTCATGGCCCGGGTCCGCAACCCCGAGGCGCTGCGCCACGAGGCTCCGGGGGAATGGGGCGCGGTCCTGGGGCTGGACCGCTGCCCGGAAGCGAAGACGCTGCGGCGCAAGATCCGGGCGCTCGCATCCGACGTTCAGCGGGTGAAGGGCTGGCAGGACGCGCTGGCGCGGGCGTGGATGGCCGACGAGCCGGACGCCCACGCCACGCTGTCGGTGGACGGGCACGTGAAGGTCTATGCCGGCCGCAAGGGCCGCCTTCCGAAGCACTTCGTGTCGCGCCGGAAGCTCTGCCTGCCGGCCTCGACCAGCTACTGGGTCAACGCGCTCGGCGGCAGGCCGCTGCTGTGCCTGCACAAGGATCTCGATCCCGGCATGGCCAAGGCGCTGGAGCACGACGTCCTTCCGGCGCTGGATCGGCTGGGCCTGCCGGGACCGGACGCGCCGGATCTCACGGTCTCGCCGGAGGCCGCGCCCGCGCTGACGCTGGTCTTCGACCGGGAGGGATGGAGCCCGGCCCTGTTCGCCCGCCTCGCCCGGCGTGGCATCGCGGTGATCACCTGGCACAAGGGCTTCAGGGGCGAGGACTGGCCGGAGGAGGAGTTCCGCGCCGTCGAGGCGCCGCTCCACGGTCCCGGCGGCGCCGGCTCGGCCGAGGTCCGCCTTGCCGAGAGGCGGATCAGGCTGGGCAAGGGCGGCAAGGGGCCCGAGGTTCGCCAGATCCGCCGCTTGCTGGACTCGGGCCGGCAGGTCCCGCTCGTGACCACCGACTTCGGCGTGCCGACGGAGCAGGCCGCAGGCGCGCTGTTCTCCCGATGGGCGCAGGAGAGCTTCTTCAAGTACATGCGCGACGAGTTCAGCCTCGACGCGCTGCCGGTGCACGGCCTTGCCGAGCAGGATCCGGAGGCGCGCGTCGTCAATCCGGCCCGGCGCGAGCTGGACCGCCGGATCAACCGGATGCGGAACAGGCTCGGCACGCTGCGCAACCGCGTCGCCGACCTGACCGGGGGCGGGCCGTCCGGCACGGCCGCCAGGTCCGCCGAGAGGCTGAAGGCCGAGATCGGGACGCTCGACGCCGAGCGCGAGGCGCTCAAGCTCCGGCGCAGGGATCTGCCCACGCACGTCAAGGTCGCGGAACTCGGCGAGGATGAGTGGCTTGACGCGCTGCCCTCCGGCGAGAGGCTGCTCCTCGACGTCATCCGCATGATCGCCTACCGCGCCGAGACCCGGATGATGCCCGCCGTCGCCGACGCGCAGGGCGCGAAGCAACGCCCACGCCGCACCCTCGCCGAACTGTTCCAGTCGGATGCCGACATCGTCCCGGACCCGGAAAACGGCATCCTGCGGGTGCGCATCCTCGGCACCGCCAGCGATGCGGGCGACGCCGCCGTCGCGGGACTGCTCGAAGAGCTCAACCAGACATGCACGATCTTTCCCGGAACCGGCCTGCGCATGGTCTGCGAATTGCCCGGGAACAATGCCAGGGCGGGGAAACCCGCCTCATGAAAGTTGCCTGTCGCAAGGGGCGAGGTCAGGACGTGTGATGTTGGTGCAGATTGCGCGAATCCTGCAACTCGGTTGCCCGAATTCACCGCTCCGTGCCGTATTTCGCGGCGGTCGCGAACCATGCCACAGTCCCGTTCGATCCGCGTTCGGCTTCGTCATGTCTCGTCAGCAGGGTTCTCCGTCGAGGCCGCGAGCAGGTCGCGGCGCGGCGGCCCGGCGCAAGCGGTCATTGATCGCCCGGCCAAGGTCGTGATCGGGGATGGGCGCAACGGCGATTCTTTCCGCGCCATTCGCGTCAGCTTCGTGCAACAGCGCGAAGAGTCTGGACGCCGCTTCCCCAAGGTCGCCGTCCCGAGAGAGCGAGGCGTTTCCCTTGATGTCTCCGAATCCCAAATGCCATTCCCCAGGCTTGGCGATTCGGGCGTTCATACGCACCAGACCGCTCGGCGCATAGTGCGAGGCAAGCTGGCCCGGAGAATCGACGCGGCCTGAAGCGTCAGCTGACAGCATGCCGCGCGGCACATCGTCTGGAACCACGAAGACTCCCTCGCGCAGCACGACCGGCCGCCCGCCCCGTATCCCGATGATCGTGGACTCAAGCCCGGCGGAAGCCATTCCACCGTCCAGGACCGCAGCAATCCTGCCACCAAGGCCGATCATGACATGATCCGCCGTCGTCGAACTGATCCTGCCGGACGGGTTGGCCGAAGGCGCCGCAACCGGCCCGCCGAAGGCCTTGAGCAGTCGCTGCGCCACCGGCGAAACAGGCACCCGCAGCGCCACCGTCGATTGCCCTGCCGTGACCAGGGAAGAGATGCCGCTCCGTTCCCGCAAAGGCACGACCAGCGTCAGGCCGGCAGGCCAGCCGTCACTGACGAATGGCAGCACGGCCCCCGGAATTCTCGCGATCTCCCTGGCCCGGTCAATGTCCGGCACATGCGCGATGAGAGGGTTGAATGAAGGTCTCCCCTTCGCCTCGTAAATCCCGGCAACGGCAAATCCGTTCCGTGCGTCGGCACCCAGGCCGTAGACCGTCTCTGTCGGAAATGCGACGAGTGAGCCTCTGGCGAGAATTTCCGCCGCACGGGTGATTCCCGCCTCGTCAGCGGCAAGTCGCTCGGTTTCTTCGGGCATGTCCCGTGGCGTCACGTTCTGATTGCGACTGATCGTCGCCGCATGCATGGTTGTAGCGTACTCGTTAACGACGCGTTGCCACGATGCCAACCCAGATTCGCGGGAGCGAACGCAAATGCCCTACAGGTCACCGGTCAGCGACTTTCGATTCATCCTGCAGAATGTGGTCGGGTTCCCGGAAGTCGGTGCCACGGAGAGGTTTGCAAATGCAACTCCCGACATCGTGGACGCAATCCTGAGAGAAGGCGCAAGGCTTTGCGATGACGCATTGGCGCCGCTCAACGCCATCGGAGATTCCCATCCAGCAAGGCTGGAAAACGGCATCGTTCGCATGCCGCCGGGGTTTGACGAGGGGTTTCGCAAGATTGCGGAAGGCGGCTGGATCGGCCTGACCGCAGATCCGGCGCACGGCGGCATGGGTCTGCCAACCGCCCTTGGGTCGGCGGTCAACGACATGATGGCAGGCGCATGCCTGGCGCTTCAGCTCAATCCCCTCCTGACGCAGGGCCAGATCGAAGCCCTCGAAACGCACGGCAGCGAGGACATCAAGTCGATCTACCTGCCCAAGCTAATCTCGGGCGAGTGGTCGGGCACGATGAACCTGACCGAGCCACAAGCCGGCAGCGACGTGGGGGCATTGCGCACGCAGGCCAAGCCGAGGGGCGACGGCACCTATGCAATCACGGGCCAGAAGATATTCATCACCTGGGGCGACGCGGAATTCATGGCGAATGTCTGTCACCTCGTGCTCGCACGTCTGCCCGATGCCGCGCCGGGCACCAAGGGCATCAGCCTGTTCCTGGTGCCCAAGTCTCTCCCCGATGCCCAGGGTGAACAGGGCGAACGCAACAGTCTTCGCGTGGTCAGTCTCGAACACAAGCTCGGCATTCACGGGTCGCCAACGGCCGTGATGCAGTATGACGACGCCACTGGCTGGCTGGTGGGGAAGGAGCACGGAGGCATGGCTGCGATCTTCACCATGATGAACAACGCGCGCCTCGGGGTGGGCATACAGGGCATCGGGGTGGCCGAGGCAGCCTTCCAGCAGGCGCTCTCCTTTGCGAGAGAACGTCGGCAAGGCAGGGCGGGAGGATCCGGCACCATTGTCGAGCACGCGGATGTGCGCAGGATGTTAACCGCCATGAAGGCCGAAATCTTCGCGGCGCGCTCCATCGCGCTGGCCTGCGCCGTGGCAATGGACATGGCCCGCGCTGATGCCGGAGCCGAATGGGAGACGCGGGCGGCACTATTGACACCCATCGCCAAGGCATTTGGCACGGACACTGGCGTTGCCGCCGCAAGCGAGGCGATACAGGTCCATGGAGGCATGGGTTACATCGAGGAGACTGGCGCTGCCCAATACCTCAGGGACGCAAGGATCACGCCAATCTATGAGGGCACCAACGGCATCCAGGCCATGGACCTCGTAGGCCGCAAGATGACGGATGGAGGTGAAGCCCTTTTTCGACTTCTGGACGAAGTGAAAGAAGGTTCCGGGCAGGCGCGGTCCTCCAACCCAACGCTGGCCGAAGCGGTCGAAAGCGCCGCCGAGTCGCTCCGGGAGACCACTGAGTGGATGATTGGTCAAGACGCAAGTGACAGGTTTGCGGTTGCGGTGCCATATCTCCGGGCAACGGCACGGGTGCTTGGGTCACACTACCATCTGAAGGCCGCGCTTGCTGATCCCGGCAACGCCAGAACCTCCTTGGCACGATTCTATGTCCGGCGGCTGCTGCCGGAGCACGCGGCGCTCCTCGCCCAGACACGGCAAGGCGGAGAAGGGCTCTTCGATCTTTCACCCGATGATCTCGCCTCCTGACCTCAGATGCAGGCCCTTGCGCAACTCTTGCGGACGGACTTGTTCGGGCCTGCGCGCTGCAAGCCGGAACGGCCGCAGGAAACGCGGGCGCTTCTGACGTGCCGCAGGTCGGTCTGGATAGGCGGGTCCGGGATCTCGCGAAGTCGGACGGGACGTGCCGGCGGCCGATGACGGTGCCCGGCGTCTGGCCACTTGCGGCATTTACCTTCCTCTCGGCATTCGACGTGCCGGGCGGTTCCGGCAATCATCGGATCTCGGCCCCCCCCGGGGCGGGCTGAGGCCGAGGCGGTCACAATCCGGAAACAGGACAAGGTCAGCCGCTTTGCACCGCGGATTTCGCAATCCTCGATTCCATGAACTTCAAGGCGTCATTTGCATTTTCGTCTGGCGGAAACACCGGAAAGAAGACTCGCCTTACGTACGTGCCGGACAAGACCAGCGTAAGGCGCCTTGTCAGCAGCTTGCCACCCACTTCCATCGTCGGCAGGCGAAGCTCTTTCGTCAATTGCAGCTCTGCATCCGACAACAATGCAAAGGGAAGGTGCAGCCTGTCCACCACTTCCATTTGCCATTCGGTGCTCTGCGTCGAAATCCCGTAGACGGCAGAAATCCCCTTGTCGGCGAGATCCAGCGACAGGTCACGGAATGCGCAGGATTGTGGCGTGCATCCCCTTGCGCCAGGTATGGCATCCCACCCGTCAGGCAAGGGCTCGTCCGGTCGGCCGGTCATCGGATAGAAAAACGGAACGGTCCAACCACTCAGATCTTCCGGATTCACCTTGTCGCCACCTGTCGAGGGGAGAGCCACGTTCGGCATGGATGCGCCCTCCAAGCGGCCAGCGGATCCGTCATCAACTGGAGCTGGAATCGCGTCCCAATCCACAGTTTCGAGACTCGTCCGGTACATGGTGCGCTCTCGATGCAGATTGCCAAATGCAGGGTCGCATGAATCGGCCACCTCACGCGGACCGCAACCGTCCCTCGGCGATTTCAACCCACCATGAGCATCCGTGAGGAATCGCGGCGTCGTTGAAATCATATGTCGACTGGTGGACATGCGCCGTGTCGCCGTTTCCGAGAAGGATGTAGGCGCCGGGGCAGGCGTTCAGCATGAACGCGAAATCCTCACCGCCCATCGTCTGGTCGGCATGCCCGCATTCGCCCCCTACCCGTTTCGCGGCCTCGATGGCGTGACCGGTCTCGACCTCGCTGTTTGCCATCGCAGGGTAGTTCCGGTGGTAGCCGATCTCCGCCGTCGCGCCGAAGGCTGCCGCAGTCTGCATGACGGTCTCGCGGATGCGTCTTTCCGCCATGTCCTGGACCTCCGCTTCCAGGGATCGGACGGTGCCCTTGAGCGCGACACGCTCGGGAATGACGTTGTATGCCGTTGACGACGTCTCGAATGACGTAACCGAAATCACCAGCTGCTTGACCGGGTCCAGGTTCCGGCTCGTGATCGTCTGCAGCGCAAGAACGATCTGGCATGCAACGACGGTCACGTCGATGCCTTCATGAGGCTTGGCCGCATGCGACCCTTTCGCCGCAATCGTGACATCGAAATGATCGGCTGCGGCGAAGAACTTCCCGGCCCGGATCGCAAACGTTCCGACGTCCGCCTCGGGCCAGTTATGCATGCCGTAGACCTCGTCGATGCCGAAGCGCTCGATCATGCCGTCATCCACCATTTCGCGCCCGCCGCCGCCGCCCTCTTCGGCCGGCTGGAAAATGACCGCAGCCGTTCCATCGAAATTCCTTGTCTCCGCAAGGTACTTTGCAGCGCCAAGGAGCATCGCGGTGTGTCCGTCATGCCCGCAGGCATGCATCTTTCCGGGCGCATTCGAGGCGTAGTCGAGCCCGGTTTCCTCGTGGATCGGCAAGGCGTCCATGTCGGCGCGCAGGCCAACCGTCTTCCCGGAAGTTCGGGTCTTGCCGTGGATCAACCCGACGACCCCGGTGCGCCCGATGCCGGTCACCACCTCGTCACATCCGAATTCCTTCAGCCTCTTCTCCACGATTCCGGCGGTGCGATGCACCTCGAAGAGCAGTTCCGGATGCGTATGCAAATCCCGTCGCCACGCGGTGATCTCGTCATGCAGTTCAGCAAACCTGTTGCGAGTGGGCATCTTGCACCTCCTCTGTTCTTCCTGGCAACTTTCGGACATTCTTCGGAAACCGCAAGCCCCTCGTGCTCACTAGCGCGTCAATCGGCCCTTCATGCGTCACTTGAGGGCGGAGGGCGCCAAGGCTAGGTATCGCGCATGTCACTCTGGGAATACGCCAATCCGAGGAAGTTCATGGCGACAACCGGCCGTCTGGTCGGACCGCTGTTCGTGCTCGCCGCGCTGTGCCTCGGCATCGGACTGACCTGGGGATTTTTCTGCGCGCCGGACGACTTCCGCCAAGGCTCGACGGTCAGGATCATCTACCTGCATGTCCCTTCCGCCATGATGGCGATCAACGTCTGGATCATGATGCTGGTTGCATCGCTCGTCTGGCTGATCCGAAGGCATCACGTTTCAGCACTGGCGGCCAAGGCCGCCGCTCCGGTGGGCATGGCAATGACCCTGATGGCGCTCTTTACCGGCGCGGTCTGGGGACAGCCCATGTGGGGCAGCTGGTGGGAATGGGACCCGAGACTGACATCGTTCCTGATCCTGTTCCTCTTCTACCTGGGCTACATGGCGCTATGGGCCTCTGTCGAAAGCCCTGACACCGCTGCCGACCTGACCAGCATGCTCTGCGTTGTTGGTTCCGTCTTCGCCCTCCTCTCCCGTTACGCCGTCAACTTCTGGAGCCAGGGACTGCACCAGGCCGCAAGCCTCTCGCTGGACAGGGACGAGAACGTATCGGACGAGTTCTGGCTGCCACTCGTGGTGTCGATTGCAGGATTCGCCATTCTCTTCATTGCACTCGTCCTCTTGCGCACCCGCTGCGAAATCCGCCTGCGCCGGGTGCGCGCGCTGGAACTGAAGGAGAGCCTGTCATGATGCCCGACCTTGGAGCATACGCGTTCGAGGTCGCGCTGGCCTACGGGGGATCGTTCGTGATCCTGATCGCCATCATCGGACTGAGCGTGCTGCAGTCCATGCGCGCCAAGCGCCTCCTGGACGAGATCGAGCGCCGGATTCCCGATGCCTAGGATATCGCCGCTTGTCCTGCTGCCGCTCGTGGTCTTTGCAGGGCTTGCCGGCCTGTTCCTCGGCGGCATCTACCGCGAGGATCCGGATGCCCTGCCCTCGACCCTTCTCGGACGCGACGCGCCCGTTCTGGACGTCGTTCCGCTCGCTCAAATGGCGGCGATTTATCCGGAAGAACTGACGAACGGAAATGTCACGCTGGTGAACTTCTGGGCCAGCTGGTGCGCACCTTGCCGCGTCGAGCATCCTCAGCTCATGCGCCTGAAGCGCGACGGCTTCGCAATCCTTGGCGTCAACTACAAGGACGATCCGCAGAAGGCCCAGCGCTTTCTTGACGAACTCGGCAATCCGTTCAAGGCGGTCGGCGCAGATGCCAGGGGCCGAACGGCCATCGAATGGGGCGTATACGGAGTGCCCGAAACATTCGTCGTCGATGGCAAGGGCACCGTCGTCTCGAGATTTGCAGGCCCCGTGACGGAACGGATTCTGGAACGCAGGATCCGCCCAGCCGTCGAGACCGCGCTGACACGCTGAACGTGCAGCCTGCACCAGACCTGGAAGACGGGGATTCGGCCGTCCTGCGACCGAACGTTGGTGCCGATCAGCCCATCAGCAGGTGAGCCGAGGTCGAGAAGGGGTCACGCAGCCTTCGCCAGGTCGCGAAGCACATAGTGCAGGACGCCGCCATGCTCGACGTATTCCTTCTCGATTCCCGTGTCGATTCGGCACTTGAGGGTGATCTCCTTCGAGCTGCCATCCGCGAATCCAATCCGGCCGGGCACTTCGGAAAGCGGCTGCAGATCACCTTCCAGCCCCGTGATCGTGATTGTCTCGTCACCGGTCAGCTCGAGCGACCGGCGCGTGTCTCCGCCGGTGAACTCGAACGGAATGACACCCATTCCGACGAGATTGGAGCGGTGGATGCGTTCATAGCTCTCCGCTATGACCGCCTTCACGCCAAGGAGCGCCGTGCCCTTTGCGGCCCAGTCCCTCGACGAACCGGCACCGTATTGGGCGCCCGCAACCACGACCAGAGGCGTGCCTTGCCCCTGGTAAGCCATGGCCGCATCGTAGATCGACATCCGCGTGCCGTCGGGACCCTTCGTGTAGCCGCCTTCGACGCCGTCCAGCAACTCGTTCCTGATACGGATGTTGGCAAACGTGCCCCGCATCATGATCTCGTGGTTCCCGCGTCTCGATCCGTAGGAATTGAACTCGCGGGGCGCCACTTGCCTATCAGTCAGGTACATGCCCGCCGGGGTCGTGTCCTTGAAGGAACCTGCCGGCGAAATGTGGTCCGTCGTCACCATGTCGCCGAGAAGGGCCAGAATGCGCGCATCCTCGACGTCGGATATGGATCCAGGTTCCGGCGACATGTCCCGGAAATACGGAGGATTCTGCACGTACGTCGATGTTGCCGGCCAGTCATAGGTGAGGCTGTCGGTCGTCTCCACGCCGCGCCATTTCTCGTCGCCATTGAAGACATCGGCATATCTCGACCGGAATGCATCGCGTGTCACCGTCTCCTGCACAAGCTCGGCAATCTCCTCCTGCGTCGGCCAGATGTCCTTGAGGAACACGTCGCTACCGTCCGCATCCTGGCCGATTGGTTCGCTGGCAAGGTCGATGTCAAGCGTTCCCGCCAGTGCATAGGCCACGACCAGGGGCGGCGAGGCCAGGTAGTTCGCGCGAACGTCCGGGCTGATCCGGCCTTCGAAGTTCCGGTTCCCCGAAAGAACGGCCGCGGCCACGAGATCGCCGTCCGATATCGCCCTGGATATTTCGGGCTGAAGCGGCCCGGAATTCCCTATGCAGGTGGTGCAACCGTACCCGACGAGGTTGAACCCGACGGCGTCCAGGTCTTCCTGCAGTCCTGCCGCCTCCAGATAGGCGCTCACGACCTGGCTGCCGGGTGCAAGCGACGTCTTGACCCATGGCTTGCGGTTCAACCCCAACGCTCGCGCCTTGCGGGCGACCAGCCCCGCGCCGATCATGACGTACGGATTCGACGTGTTGGTGCAGGACGTGATCGAGGCGATCACGACCTTGCCCGATTCCATGGTGTAGCCTTCGCCCGCTACCGCGACCTTCTTGCCGACGGGACGCTTGAAGGTCTCCTGCATCTCGCGAGCAAACGCGGCCTTGGCATCGGTGAGCGCCACGAAATCCTGCGGTCGTCTCGGGCCGGAAATGGCCGGCACGATGGTGTTCATGTCGAGGCTCAGCCTGTCAGAATAGACGGTCGCGTTGTCGGTCCGGCGCCACATTCCGTTCTCCTTGGCGTAGGCCTCGACCAGCGCGATCCGCTCTTCCGAACGACCGGTCTGACGAAGGTAGCGCAGCGTTTCGCCGTCGACGGGGAAAAAGCCGCAGGTCGCGCCGTATTCCGGCGCCATGTTTGCGATCGTGGCCCTGTCCGCAAGCGGCAGGCGATCCAGCCCTTCGCCAAAGAACTCGACGAACTTTCCCACGACGCCCTTCTCGCGGAGCATTTCGACAACCTTGAGGACAAGGTCCGTTCCGGTCGTGCCCTCAACCATGGATCCCGTCAGTTCGAACCCGACGACTTCCGGAATGAGCATGGAAACCGGCTGCCCCAGCATCGCGGCCTCTGCCTCGATCCCGCCGACGCCCCAGCCGAGGACGGCCAGCCCGTTCACCATGGTCGTGTGGCTGTCCGTTCCGACGAGCGTGTCGGGAAACGCCACTTCAGCCCCGTTCTGGTCCTTGTCCGTCCAGATTGCCTGGGCGAGATACTCGAGGTTCACCTGGTGGCAGATGCCGGTGCCTGGCGGAACGACCCGGAAGTTGTCGAAGGCGCTCTGTCCCCACTTGAGAAACGTGTAGCGCTCCATGTTCCGCTCGTATTCGCGGTCAACATTCAACTGAAACGCGCGTGGATTGCCGAATTCGTCGATCATGACCGAATGGTCGATGACGAGGTCGACCGGATTCAGCGGGTTGATTTTCTCGGCCGTGCCGCCGAGCGCCACGATCCCGTCCCGCATGGCGGCAAGGTCAACCACGGCGGGCACGCCGGTGAAGTCCTGCATAAGCACGCGGGCCGGTCGATATGCGATCTCCCGAGGGTTCCTGCCGCCCTTCTCGGCCCATTCCGAAAACGCGCGTATGTCGTCAGGCGTCACGGTCTTGCCGTCCTCGAACCGCAACACGTTCTCCAGGACCACCTTCAGCGAGGCAGGAAGCTGGTCAAAGCTCCCCAGGCCCGCAGCCTCGGCCGCCGGAATCGAATAGTAATCCACGCCGGCACCGCCTGCAGAAAGGGATCTCCTGGTTCCTGATGAGTCGTGGCCTACGGAAATGGGCATCTCGTCGCCTCCGCCTTAGGGTTGGTCAGAAATTCGGGATGGGGATACTCTTCCATTGCGGAGTGACGCAAGGTGCGCGGCGCAAATTTCGCGCGAGCCTGCGCAAAATCCTTCCATTTGCCTGCAAGACAAACGATAGCCCGTCGGCGGCGGGACATTGTAACGCAGCCTCGCAAAACCTTGATTGGAGACCAGCGCGCGTTTTCGGTACTGAGGCTGGGGGACCAGTCAGGACTTTATGCGATGACTCGATTGATGCCGATTGCCGCCGCGCTTTGGATGGCGGCTTCCGGAATTGCAGCAGCAGGCCAGACGGTCGTCGTGGAGCTGTTTACCTCCCAAGGGTGCAGTTCCTGCCCGCCGGCGGACCGAATCCTCAGTGAACTTGCCGAACGCGACGACGTGATTGCCCTCGCGCTGCACGTGGACTACTGGGACTATCTGGGCTGGAAGGACAAGTTCGCCATTCCGGGCCACACCAAGCGCCAGCGCGCATATGTGCGCGCGATCGGAAAGAACACGATCTACACCCCTCAGATGGTGATTGGCGGCCAGGACCACGTCGTGGGGTCGCGGCCGATGAAAATCTCCAACCTGCTGCTGCAGCATGCGGCGCGGGATGCTTTCGTCAACGTCGTTGCCAGACGGGTTGGCGACCGGATATCCATCGAGGCGACTCCCACGGGAACAGCGGCCCTGCCGGCGGTTGTCGATCTTGTGACATACCTGCCCGAAGCGACGGTTGACGTCCTCCGCGGCGAAAACGCCGGGCGGACGCTTGCCTATCACAACATAGTCCGGGACTGGACAAGGCTGGGGCCCTGGAACGGCAGGTCTCCCTATCGCGCGACGGCCCGGGTGCCGGAGGACGTTCCTGTCGTGGTGCTCGTGCAGGCGCGCAATTCAGGACCTATTCTCGGCGCTTACCGGCTTCGTTAGCCCCGGATCGAACCCGTCCCGGCCTCCGCTTCCAGCGATGATGGATCCAGAACCACTGGGTGGGATGCTCGCGTGCCATCCTTTCAACGACGTCGTTGTATTCCTGCATCATGCTCTCGGGAGTCGATCTGGCCAGTGGCGCCTCGATTCGCACGCGAAACGTCCGGCCGTCGTCCTCCCGTATGCCGAATAGCGGAATGATCTCCGCGTCATATGCCAGTGCCCATTCGGCCGCGGACAGGGCGGTGTGCGCCTCACGGTCGAAGAACTTCAGGAGTGGCGCCCCGGCCATGGAGATGTCCGTGGCGATCCCGATCACGCCGCCGTCCTTCAGGTGCCGTATCAATCCCGCAATTCCCTTCCTGTTGGTCGGAAAGACCGGAGACGCGATTGCCGAAATCGCCTTGACGTAGTGAGCGTTGAAGGCGGCGTTGCGCATCGGCCGGTAGAGGGCGGCCATCGAGTACCCCTCGCGACTGAGCTTGGCGCGCGGAACGTCGTAGTTTCCTAAATGTGCCGTAACGAGAATGACGGGCCTTCGCGCGTCGCGCGCGGCCTTGAGCGCGGCAATGCCCGGACCTTCCAGCGTCGCGGCACGTGCTCGCTCCACGAATTCCTCCCCCGAATAGATCTCGATCATTGTGCGCCCGAAATTGTCAGGCACATGCCGCGCGATCCTCCGCCTTTCCGCCAAGGGGAGTTCGGGCATGGCATGATCCAGATTCTCGAGGATTCTGCCGCGCCAGCCAATGAGCGGCGCCACCACGTAGGCGAGCAACGTGCCCACGAACGGACCTCGCACGCGATAGGGGAGCGAAAGGGCGAAACCGAGAACCAGACGAGCAAGCCCGTTGTTCATCCAGTCCCTGAACCGGTTGCGGATTGTCACCGCCCGCACCTCGCCATCGCGTCGCAACCCGTTGGATAAGGTGCCTCGACCATGTTTTGCAACGGGGAAAGTCCGGTCGAACTCCGGGACCGATTGCGCAGATTCCGGCCGGAAAGTCAGGAAGCCTCAAGAACCAGGGCGGCCGGAAGGCCGCCCGTGAGCGCGTGGGGGATCCGGATCAACCAGTTGGCGTGATGCAGGAATTCGTCTCCGTATCGAAAGCCTGGCCCTCGGGGCATGACATCGTGATCTCTTCTTCCGCGTGACCCTTGAAGCATTGGGCCATTGCCAGAGAAGGCACCGTCGCCAGCAAAATAATCGTGGCAAGCAACCCGGTTCTCATGAGACGCTCCGTTTTTTCCGCTGTGCGCCTAGCGTAACACGGGATTCCGGGCCGGCGCTTCACGAAACCGTGAGGGCCGTTACGCCCCGAAGACGCGCCCGAATATCGTGTCGACGTGCCTGGTGTGGTGGTCGAGGTCGAACTTCTCCCTGATCTCGGACTCGGAAAGCGCCGCGGTCACGTCGGCATCAGCCAGAAGTTCCGCAAGAAAGTCCCGGTCGTCTTCCCACACCTTCATCGCGTTGCGCTGCACAAGCCTGTAGGCATCCTCCCGGCTGACTCCCTTTTGGGTCAGGGCCAGAAGCACCCGCTGCGAATGGACAAGGCCGCGCAGCCCGTCGAGGTTCCTCTTCATGTTCTCTGGATGGACAACGAGCCGGTCGATCACGTCCGTGAGGCGTGCAAGCGCGAAATCGAGGTGAACGGTCGCGTCCGGGCCGATGCCGCGTTCCACCGAGGAATGCGAGATGTCGCGCTCGTGCCACAGCGCAACGTTCTCCAGGGCAGGCGTGACCGCACTGCGGACAAGGCGGGCAAGTCCGGTCAGGTTTTCGGTCAGGACCGGGTTGCGCTTGTGCGGCATGGCCGAGGAACCCTTCTGACCTTTAGAGAAGTGCTCTTCCGCCTCCAGGACCTCGGTCCGCTGCATATGCCGAATCTCGGTTGCAACGTTCTCGACGCTCGACGCGATGACACCGAGCGTCGCGAAGAACATTGCATGCCGGTCCCTCGGAATGACCTGCGTCGAGACAGGTTCCGGGCGAAGCCCCAGCTTGGCGCAAACATGCCCTTCCACGCGGGGGTCAATGTTCGCAAAGGTTCCGACCGCGCCGGAAATCGCTCCGGTGGCAACTTCTTCGCGTGCCTGCAGAAGACGTGCCCTGTTACGATCCATTTCCGCGAAGAACCTGGCGAAGGTCAGCCCCATGGTGACCGGTTCCGCGTGAATCCCGTGGCTCCGCCCGATGCGGACATCCATCTTGTGCTCGTGCGCGCGGCGCTTCAGTGCGGCGAGAAGTTCATCCATGTCCTTGGCAAGCAAGTCCGCGGCACGTGTCAGCTGGATGTTGAATGCGGTGTCCAGAACGTCGGACGACGTCATGCCTTGGTGGACGAAGCGGGCTTCCTTGTCGCCGATGACTTCGGAAAGATGCGTCAGGAACGCAATGACATCATGCTTGGTGACGGCCTCGATCTCGTCGATCCGCTCAACGTCGAACTCAGCATCCCGGGCCCTCCAGACCGCTTCGGCGTTTTCGCGGGGAATGACGCCGAGTTCCGCCAGGGCGTCGCAGGCATGCGCCTCGATCTCGAACCAGATGCGGAACCTGGTTTCGGGTGACCAGACCGCCGCCATGTCCGGTCGCGTGTATCTCGGGATCATGATCGGAACCTTTCGTCGGATGCGGGAACGCGTTTAGACGGAAGTTCCCCCACAATAAACCCCTGATTCGACGCTCAAGCCATTGAAGGCATTTGATATCTCGGCGCTTCGTGCGACCCGCTCCCGTTCACGCCCGGACCTGTCGATCCGGTGTCTGCGGACCGCCAGGTCCGCGAACCCGGGTCGTGCAGCTGCAAGGGACCGGTGCGCGCGTGGCCCCAGCCAGGATGCGACCGGCTGGGGCGGCCCGCCCGGGCAACCTGGCAGGAGACCGGCGGCATTGCCGTCGCTATCCGGCTTCCAGGTCCAGCCCGGGCTCCACGTCGGGCCAATGCGCGTTCACGGGCAGCGTCATGGCCCGACGCCGGACATCCTCAAGCTGCACTGGCCTTCAATCTAGTCTTCGATTCCGACGTTGACCGAATTCCGGGTGCCATTCCAGTCATTGTGCACGTGGCCAAAGAGTCGCAACGCGCCACGCCTGGAATGGTTCCAGGTCACCATTGGATGGTGACAGAGCGTGTTGGGCAGGCTCGTCGGACCATCCCTGACTTCCAGGAAGTGCGGCACGCTATCCCACGGCAGCCTCAGGGTCCTGGCCCGGCCATGCCTCCCGACGACAAGGTGCCTTCGCAAACACGGCAGCCGGTCGAAGCGGTGGCGGAGCCATTCGTCGTTCCTCGGAATTCGGCCCATCGCGAAGTCGCCGAGAATCCAAAGATCGTCTTGCGGGCCAGCGCAGTCCCAGAGGTTCTCCAGAATCACTGCTTCCATGCGTTCGGCGTCACGAAACGGCCGGTCACGGAGCCGGATGACCGTTTCGTGACCGAAGTGAAGGTCGGCCGTGCACCAATGAGTCACCTTCACTCTCCTACGTGTTGCTTCACGCAGACGGCGACAGGCGGATTCGGAGAGTGCAATTTCTCTTGCGAACAGCGAAGACGCCGCCCGCAATGGCGGGCGCTACATGGGACTTTCGGTTATGGAGCGCATTTCTTGCATGCCGGCGCGGCTAGCATCTCCGTTCGTCGGCGCAAAGAACCCGATCGGAAACATCGCGAACGTCGAAAGGCGTCGTTCACGAATCTCGGTGCGGCACGCAAATGCCGGCGATATTGATCGATGCGGGACAGGACCAATTTGCAGTCGGGCTCATGATGTCACCTTCTTCAGATGGCATGAATTGGGGCGTGTCGGATTGTGATAACCGATTTCGGAAAGGCCACCGCCGCGCACAGTGTTCTTGCACCCGGTCCAGCACAGCCCGGGGTCGAGGCCTGGTTCAGGAGCACCGTGCCGGTTTCAAGCTGGTCGCCAACATGTTCGGCGCGTTCAACATCGCGGGTCCAAGGCGAAGCCGTCAGACCAGACTCGCTGTCATTCATCGACCGGATCGCCTCTTCGTCGTCCGCAACCGGCATGATCCCCACAACTGGGCCAAAGCTCTCATCCCGCACCACCCGCATGTCATGGGTCACATTGGCCAGGATCTGCGGCGTCAGGCAAGCACCGCCATCATCCTCGGCAAGGGTCAACCAAGTTTGGCTACATTGCGCCAGGCCAAAGCCCTGGGGAGGAGGACAGGATGACCTGGAACCTTTCGTCGTGATCCAGCGGGTTCGGCTCCCGCCCGGCAAGGGCGCAGCCCGCCAGCCGGAAGCGAGTGGTGCATTGCGCACGGCAACGTGCGTCGTGAAGCGTGCACAGCGGGTGGCGCAGCGACCTGCTGAGCCTCGAGACAGTCAATGCCGGTGCCTTCTTGTTTCCTGACAGCGGGGGCAGCACCGGGACCGCCGCCACGGGCGAGGCGGACCGGAGCGGCCGGGGTCGGAGAACGTCGCAAGGCCACGGGACGAATCGCCAGGGAACCCGGGAGGCCCGGCCTCGCCCGTGTGCAGGCATCGCTGGAAGGGGAACGGCCGGCGCGAACAGTCAAGACCCCGGCCCGGAGCAGGCCCGCGCCTGCCCCGGGAGCGCGAGAGCGACACCACGAACCAGGCGGGAGCGCACGGTGCCGGACGGCGAATCAACAGGCCCGAGGGAAGCGAGGCGTCGCATGGACGGAACCGGAGGAGGGAAACACGCGGAGACACCGAGCTCGCCCAGCGTGTCAGCGCAACGGTCCCGGACAGCCGCGATGGATCTGCGAACCCGCCATGCGAGGAACCGGATGCTCCGATGCGGGCACGTCCGGCTCGGTGGGGCGAGGGGCTCGTGAACGACCCCTCCTGCCCGGCCGCTGCCCGACGCAGCGGTTTGACAGGAGAAGCCAACGTGATATCCACGGCGTGGAAATCCACCAGCACCAAAGGTGCGGCGCGGGTGTAGCTCAATGGCAGAGCAGGAGCTTCCCAAGCTTAAGACGAGGGTTCGATTCCCTTCACCCGCTCCATTCAGTCCGTCCGGAACATCCCCCCTTGTCTGAATTTCTAAACCAACTGGATGCTCCTGCCCTCGAAGCCATGGGAATTCATGGCTGGTCCTACGGGTATTCGGATCAGGTCAGGTTCCACGAACTTGACGCGCTGAACCACGTGAACAACGCGTCTTACCTGAGTTGGTTCGAGAACATCCGGGTCCGGTATTTCCAGGACTACGGGCTTTCATCCTATGGGCGGCGCGACGACGATCCGCAAATCGTGGTGCGCCAGCAAAGCGCCGACTACCTCGCCCCCATGTTCAAGGATGAGCGCTATGTCGTGACGGCGCGCACCCGGCTCCTGAAACCTTCCAGCCTGATCATGGACTATGCCGTGCATTCCGGCGGCGCGGTTCGTGCCACCGGCAGCACGGTGCTGGTAAGCCTGGAACAGGACGGCAAGGCGAGGCGGCCCCACAAGGATGCCGCGGTCAAGCGCATACTCGCCAGAGACGGGTCGGAAGAAGCGTAGCGCCGCTCAGTCGGCGTGCCGGTGAACGAAGCTCACAAGCTGCGCTGTCGAGGCGTCCTTGTTGCCGTCGTCTGCCTCGCCGGAAACCATCGGCGCGAGATCCTTGGCCAGCGCCTTGCCAAGTTCCACGCCCCATTGGTCAAAACTGTTGATGCCAAGCATCGCGCCTTCAACAAAGACTCGATGCTCGTACAGGGCCAGGATCTGACCCAGCACGAACGGCGTCAGCTTTGGGTAGGCAAGCGTGGTCGACGGCCGGTTGCCGGGAAATGCCCGGTGCCTTGCCTGCCGGTCCAGTTCCTCGCCCGAAAAGTGATCCGCGAGCAACGCCCGCGCTTCCGCCAGGCTGCGGCCCTTCATGAGTGCCTCGGATTGCGCAAGGCAGTTCGCGACGAGCAGTCGATGCTGGTGCGCAAGCTCGCCCTCATGCCCTGCCGCGCCGATCATGAACTCGCACGGGATCACGCGTGTTCCCTGGTGAATCAGCTGGTAGAAGGCGTGCTGTCCGTTCGTTCCGGGTTCGCCCCAAACGACGGGGCCGGAATGGGACGGGAGGTCGGAGCCGTTCATGGAGACGCCCTTGCCGTTGCTCTCCATTTCCAGCTGCTGAAGATACGCTGGAAGACGCGAAAGACGCTGCTCGTACGGCAGGACCGCCCGCGTCGCGTAGCCGAGACCCTGGTTGTGCCAAAGCCCGGTCAGCGCAAGCATGACCGGCATGTTCTGCAGGGGCGGCGCAGCCTGGAAATGCAGGTCCATGGCATGGCCGCCGGACAGGAAGGAGCGAAACGCCTCCGGCCCGATGGCAATCATCAGGGACAACCCGATCGGGCCCCATACGGAATACCGGCCCCCTACCCAGTCCTCGAATCCGAACACGCGTTCCGGATCAATGCCGTAGGCGGACGTCCGCTCCTTCGCAGAGGAAAGCGCAACGAAATGCGAGCCCGCGCCTCCGTCACCCGAAGTCTCGGCAATCCACTTTCGAACGGTGTCGGCATTGGTCATGGTCTCGACCGTTGTGAAGGTCTTGGAAGCGACGATCACCAGCGTGGTCTCCGGCTTGAGCGGCAGGAGGATGTCGTTGACACTTGCGGCATCCACGTTCGAGACGAAATGGCACCGAGGCCCGTCATGGTAGGGTGCCAGCGCCAATGCCGCCATGGCAGGCCCGAGGTCCGAGCCGCCAATGCCGATATTGACCACGTCCGTGACCCTGCCGCCCGTGACGCGAATGCTGCCGTCACGCACGTCCTCGGCGAACCTCTCCATGCGACCGAGCGTGTCCAGGACGCCCGGCATGACGTCCTGCCCGTCCACGGTGACAGGTGCGCCGGCCAGGTTGCGAAGCGCCGTATGGAGCACGGCCCTTCCCTCGGTCTCGTTGATGGCCTCGCCCCTGAACATCGCCTGCCGATGCAACGGGATCGCGGATTCGTCGAACATTCCAATCAGCAGGTTCCGGCCTGCGTCGTCGATGGAGGTCTTCGAATAGTCAAACAGCAGGCCGCCCGCCTCCACGGCAAACTCGCGCGCCCGGCCCGGATCCCTGAACCGCTCGAGGATCGGCGTCTCGACCGCCTTGCGCGCCAAATTGCCGAGTCCTTCCCAGTTCATCACGCGCTGCCCTGCTGGCTATCGATGTCCCGCCACTGCCGGCCGTCGCCCTCAAGCAGGGCGGCCGCGCCCTCAGGCCCGTTCGTGCCGACCTGGTATGGATCCGGATGCTCTTCCCGCTCACGCCACCCCTTGATGATCGGGTCGGTCCATGTCCACGCCTGCACAACCTCGTCGCCGCGCATGAACAACGTCTGATCTCCGCGAATGACGTCCATGATGAGACGTTCATATGCGTTCGGAGCATCCTCGACGCCCCGCCCCAGCGCTTCTGCAAAGGTCATGTCCAGCGGCACATCCACGAGGCGCATGCCGCCGGGCCCGGGCTCCTTGATCGTCACGAAGAGATTTATGCCCTCGTTCGGCTGCAGGCAAATGGCCAGAACGTTGCGGTGCTGCCCAAGCGCCTGGCCAAAGATTGAGTGTGGCGCGCTCTTGAACACGATTGCAATCTCCGAATGCCTGGCTGCCATTCGCTTGCCGGTCCGCAGATAGAACGGAACGCCCGCCCATCTCCAGTTGGAAATGTGAAGTCTCAGGGCAATGAAACTCTCTGTCCGGCTGTCCGCGTTCTCGACCTGGTCAAGGTAGCTCTCCCCGGGCTCGGCGGAAACGTACCGGCCCCGCACGATGTCGCGAGAGGCCGGCTGCTCAAGCGCCCGGATCACCTTGAGCTTCTCGTCCCGCACCGCGTCCGGGCCGAAGCGCGACGGCGGCTCCATCGCAATGAGGCAGAGAAGCTGCATCAAGTGATTCTGGATCATGTCCCGCATTGCGCCCGACTTGTCATAGTAGCCTCCGCGCCCGTCCACGCCGACGCTCTCCGCCACCGTTATCTGCACATGGTCCACGAACTGCGCGTGCCACAGAGGCTCGAACAGGACATTGCCGAACCGGACCGCCATCAGGTTCTGGACGGTTTCCTTGCCCAGGTAATGGTCGATCCTGTATATCTGGCTCTCGTCAAAGTGGCTGCGCAAGGTCCTGTTCAGTTCCAGGGCGCTCTTGAGGTCGCGGCCAAACGGCTTCTCCACGACTATCCGGCAGGCGGGACCCGCGCAGCCATGTTGCCGCAGACGCTCGGCCAGCGTGCCAAAGAGTGACGGCGCTACCGAAAAGTAGAAGGCACGAACGACGCCGTCTCGCAGCATGCCGGATAGCGCGTCCCAGGCGCTGTCGCTTGCAGCATCGAGGATGAGGTGCTCAATGCATTCCAGAAAGTTCCTGACGTCTTCTTCGGGCCGCGCGGATTCGGGGACGAACTCGCTCAGGGCCTCGGCGACAAACGACCGGTACCCGTCCCTGTCCAACTGTCGTCGCGCCGCGCCGATGACCCGGCTCGTCCGGGGCATCTGCCCCGCCTGGAAACGGCGGAACAGGCTTGGAAATATCTTTCGCCGGGCCAGGTCGCCCGTGCCGCCGAATATCACCAGGTCGAATTCCTCGACCGGGATGACGCGCGAAACCATGTTGCCCTCCTCTTTCCGCCACCACCGCCAATGCCACGAACCCGTCGCGTCTGCAGAACGATTTCGTCGCACGTCAACGCGATACGGGCGCCATCACATCACCGTCACTTTTGCGTGCCCGTACTTTACCCTCCTGGATTCCGGCCTTTAGAGTTTCGATCGGGCCAAACCGTTCGATTTGGAATTCAAGTGAGGAGCGATTCATGCAAGTCTTGGCGGATGCAAACGCTAAGTTCAACACGGCATCGCCCTGAAACTTGCGGCCGGCCTGCGCGACGCGCAGGGAATGCGGATTCAGTGAATTCGCTGCCGTCCGGGTCACCTGATCCCGGAAAGCTCATGCGATCCATGAGGCAGCTCATTCAGAAAGGCGTGAACGAATGAAGGACGGCACCGGGTCGCTTTCAGGCGGGAAGTTCCGCCATCCGCTGATTACGGCAACGGGCGAAGAGCGGGCCGAGGTTGCATTGGCACGTCTTGAGACGCTCTGGTTCAACACTGGCACGCTTTGCAACATCGAGTGCCCCAACTGCTACATACTTTCGTCGCCCAGGAACGACAGTCTCGTCTATCTGTCTCTGGCCGATGTCGAGCATTACCTTTCCCAGATGAAGGAGCTCGACAAGCCCGTTCGCGAAATCGGATTCACGGGGGGCGAGCCGTTCATGAATCGTGACATGATCCCAATGGCGCGTGCGTCCCTCGAAGCGGGACATGAAGTCCTGATCCTCACAAACGCCATGAAGCCGATGATGCGGCGTTCGACCCGTGCCGGAATCGAGGATCTTCGGCGCAACTTTGGCGAGCGGATGACGATCCGGGTCTCGCTCGATCACTGGTCGGCGACGCTGCACGATGAGGAACGCGGAGCCGGCAGCTTCGACATTTCGCTGGAAGGCATGCGCTGGCTACGGGACCAGGACGTCCGCATGACCGTGGCCGGGCGGACAGTCTGGAACGAGTCGGAGTCCGACGCTCGCGACGGATACGCCGCGCTGTATGCCCGCGAAGGATTCGAGATCGACGCCTACAGTCCTGCCGATACCGTCCTGTTCCCGGAAATGGATGAATCCGCCGATGTGCCGGAAATCACGACGGCTTGCTGGGACATCCTGGGCAAGTCGCCCGAGCAGGTCATGTGCTCATCCTCGCGGATGGTGATCAAGCGCAAGGGGACCGAGCATCCCGCCGTCGTCGCATGCACGCTCCTTCCCTACGACGCCCAGTTTGAACTCGGCAGGTTCCTGAAGGAGGCTTCAAGGCCGGTCCGGCTCAATCATCCGCATTGCGCGAAGTTCTGCGTCCTCGGCGGCGCAAGCTGCTCGGCCTGAACGCATTCACGCACGCCCGACACTGCAGGGCCTCGAAATGCTCCCCTCGCGAACGGTGCGGGCCGGAGCGCTTTCAGCCGGTCATTGCGCAAAGCAGCTCGAACATGATCGAGGCACCGAGAAACGCGGTGCCGCCGCCGTGATCGAAGGGCGGAGACACCTCGACAAGGTCGGCACCCCGGATGTCGAGCCCGGCAAGATGGCGACAGACCTCGATCGCCTGGAACGAATTCGGGCCGCCGACCTCCGGCGTGCCCGTTCCAGGCGCAAATGCCGGATCGACGAAATCTATGTCATAGCTCACGTAAAGCGGCTTCGTGCCGACGACCTCGCGGGCCTCGGCCATGACATCCTCGATTCCGCGTGCAAACAGTTCCTCGATCCGAACTGTCCGTATGCCGACGCTCCTCGCAAAGTCCACGTCTTCATGGTCATACATCGTGCCGCGAAGGCCGATCTGCATCACGCGCTTCGGATCCAGAATGCTCTCCTCGACCGCGCGGCGAAAAGGCGTGCCATGGGTGAACATCTCGCCGCCAAAGTAGCTGTGGAAGAGATCCGTGTGGCTGTCGAAGTGAATCATGCCAAGCGGTTCGTCCGCCGCCAGGCCCCGCAGCACCGGCAACGAGCAAAGATGGTCGCCGCCTGCCATCAGGGGACGAATCCGGACTTCCCGCAGTTTGGCGAAATAGGAATCGAACCGCTCCAGCGTGTCGGGAATGCTGGCCGGGTTCGGGCCGACATCGCCGAGGTCGGCGCAGTTTGCGGCCTCGAAGGGGCGCATTCGCGAGACCGGGTGTTCGGCCCGGATCATGCTCGACAAGTCTCGCAGCTGGCGCGGTCCGTGCCGGGCGCCCGGGCGGTTCGTCGTGCCGCTGTCCCAAGGCGCGCCGACGAGGCCTATCTGGACATCGCCGAATCGCGGGTGCCCGGGAGGCACGTGCGGCAGGCGCATGAAGGTTGGCACGCCGGCAAAGCGCGGAAGGTCGAATCCGGAGACGGGCTGGAAGAAGGGATCGCTCATGATGCGAGGTTAGGTCTTCGGGCCGGAAAGTTCCAGTCAGGATCCCGCGACCCGGTCGGCCACGCGTCTCTCCTCGATCACGATCTCCTTGCTGCCTGAAGCCAGCCAGCTTGCCAGGATCTGGGTGGAGACATCAACGTGCTCGGCCTTCCTCAGGGCACATTCCCAGACCGTGGCCACCCTCCAGCCGGCCTCGGCAAGACTTGAGAGAACCTCGCTGTCGCGCGCGACGTTTCTTTCGAACTTGGACGTCCAGTACTCGGTGCGCGTTGCCGGAACAGTCGCGTGACGGCACCCTTCATGGCGATGCCAGAAGCAACCATGCACGAACACGACGGCGCTGAACTTCCGAAGCACCAGATCCGGGCGGCCGGGAATGTCCTTGGCGTGCAACCGAAAGCGAAAGCCGCGCATGTGCAGCGCCCGCCGCAGCAAAAGCTCCGGCTTCGTGTTCTTGCCCCTGATGCTTGCCATGATCCGGGACCGCGTCTTGCTGTCTACTACGTCCACCACGGTCTCTGCCCCAGACGCTCTTGCGAATTCACCAAGTCATGCAGCACGGGCAGGCATCGTCAGGAGGGGGCATGCGTTGGCCCGCATGGCATCACCGGCTCGATTCGGTGACAGGGCGAGAGAATCTCCGGCCAACCCTTTCGGCCGCTCGCCGCGTTCGCGCAATGGCGAGGTCCGCTTCAGGAAGCCGTCAAGAAGCGGCACGGTGAACGCCGTGTCGCAGCGTGCCGGACCGTAGATCACGCCCAAGGAACCTCAGGCCAGCAACGCCCGCGCCTCGTCCGGCCCAAGCTGTGCAGGGCGATCGCAGGTCGTCGTCAATTTCACGAACTCCCCGCTCTCACCGGACTTCAGAAGGCCTGACATCACTTCAACGGCATGAAGCGCAAGTTCCATCGAGCAACGGTGTGGACGCTTCTCCTGGATCGCCAGCGCCATGTCCGCGAGCCCCGCCGTGCGGTAGTTTGCATGGCGCCCGTCCTGGTTCACTACCGCAAACGGATGATCCCACGAATCAACCCTGCCTGCGTTCTCGTTTGCGCGAGTCATGACAAGCTCGCCACCGAAGAAATTCGGATCAGGCACGTCAAGACTGGCCCCGGTGCCATGAAGCTCCATCGGCTTGTGCCCATGCGCCCAGACATCCCAGCTCGTGACCAGCGTCACGACGGCGCCGCCGTGAAACTCGAGGATGCCGTGGATCGTGGTCGGCGTCTCGACCGGAATCTCCTCGCCGCGCCGTGGCTCCGAGCGGATGGTACGCGTCCCGGACGGAGTCGTGCTGACCGCCGCCACTCGCCGGACCGGTCCGATCAGCTGGACAAGATTGGTCACGAAGTAGGGACCGATGTCCAGGACCGGCCCCGCACCCGGAAGAAAGAAGAAGTCCGGATTCGGATGCCAGTGCTCCATTCCGTGGTTCATCATGAATGCCGTGCCGCTCGTCACGGTCCCGATGACGCCGTCGTCGATCATGTGGCGCGCGAGCTGGTGCGCTCCTCCAAGGAACGTGTCCGGCGCCGAGCCGACACGGCACCCCTTCTCCCCGGCGAGCCGCGCGAGTTCCGCACCTTCCTCAAGCGAAAGGACAAAGGGCTTTTCCGAGTATACATGCTTGCCCGACTTCAGCGCATTCGACGAGACCTCGAAATGCGCGGCCGGAACCGTCAGGTTCACCAAGATGTCAATGTCGTTCGCCCCAAGGAGTGCCTCGACGCTGTCATGACGCACCCCGAACTCCTCCGCCCGGGCGCGGGCGGCTGCATCATGGACATCTGCAACTGCGCGAATCTCGAATCCCCTGAACATCGGCGCAAGACGCAGATAGGCCGAGGAAATGTTGCCGCATCCGATGATGCCGACGCCAAGATTGCTCATCTGCCCCTCCGTCAAAGCGAATTCAGAAAGCGGATGGACCGCTCTGCGAAACGCCGGTCATCGCTGGGATTGTCATGCTCGAGAACAAGATGGTCGCAGCCGACCCGCGCCAATGCGGCCACAAGGGCCGGCCAGTCGAGCGCCCCATGGCCCACGTCGGACCATCCGTCTTCGTCGGCGCATGCGCCGTCCGGCGCGATGTCCTTTACGTGGGCCGCGCCGATCCGGCCGCCAAGACGTTCGATCCACGCGAGGGGATCCTCGCCGGCACGCGCGGCCCAGGCAACATCGAACTCGAATGCGAGCGCCGATCCGCCCTCCAGCAGCGATTCGATCGGATAGCTTCCGTCGTCCAGCGCCCGGAACTCGAAGTCGTGGTTGTGCCACCCGAAACCGATGCCAGCGTCCTCCAACGCCTTGCCGGCCTCGGCAAGGCGCGCGCCGAAAGCACGCCAGCCGCCCCGGTCACCTGGACGTTCGGCAGCAGCAATGAACGGCACGTATGCATTTCGCACGCCGAGTGCAGCGGCAATCTCCCTTACGCTGTCCGGCTCGTTCTCGACCATGTCCAGCCCGAAATGCCCGCTCGTCATCACCAGGCCGGCCTTCTCCAGTCCGGCCTTGAACCGGCCCAGATCGCTTGAGGAGCCGTAGAGGCCGCCGAACCCTTCGACCTCCGACAGGCCAAGTTCCGCGAGCATCCTCAGGGTCTTCGGCAGGGGACCGAAATTGCGCGACGAATAGAGCTGGTAGGAATGTGGCACTTGCGGAGCTTCCTTTTTGATCGGGATCATATCGAACGCCAGGCAGCGCGATGCACTGCCATCCGGCCAGTTTCACGGGTCATCGAGGTAGCCGATGCAAACGAACCACTGTCAAGCAATGCCTGCAATTCCCCGTCAGAGACGCTTCTCGTCGCCCGCGTCGAAGAGCGACGCGTCGGCGACATTGAAGCCGGCCTGCAGCGAATCGCCGCTGGCAATTCTGGCCTGTCCGCTGACCCGCAGCCAGAAGCGCTTGCCGTTGACGGACGTCAGGACGAGAGTGTCCGAGCCGAGCGGCTCGACCACCTCGGCCTTGATGGCAAACTCCGCATCAGCTCCCGCCGCCTCGTCGCCCACGAGAACATGCTCGGGGCGAATGCCGAACCACGCATCTCCCGCAGCCTTGCGCTGGAACGGATATGAATCCAGCGGAACGGAAAGCTCTCCCGCGAGAAAACTTCCATTCCCCACCTTTCCCTGCAGAAGGTTCATGGCGGGCGAACCGATGAAGTCCGCAACATAGAGATTGGCCGGCCGGCTGTAGATCTCGCCCGGCGATGCGAGCTGCTGAATGATCCCGTCCTTCATGATGGCGATCCGGTCGGCAAGGGTCATCGCCTCGACCTGGTCATGCGTCACGTAGATCATGGTGTTCTCGAGCCGGTCGTGCAGCTGCTTCAGCTCGACACGCAAGTCGGCACGAAGCTTGGCATCCAGGTTCGAGAGCGGCTCGTCGAAAAGGAACACGTCCACGTCCCGAACCATGGCGCGCCCGATGGCGACCCTTTGGCGCTGACCGCCCGAAAGCGCCGATGGCTTCCGCTTGAGCAACGGCTCAATCTGGAGGATGTCGGCAGCGCGCGCCACGCGCTCCCTGATCTCGCTCTTCGGAACGCGAGCGTTCTTGAGCCCGAAGGACATGTTTCCTTCGACTGACATCTGCGGATAGAGCGCGTAGCTCTGGAAAACCATGCCGATGCCGCGTTTCGAGGGTTCGGCCCAGGTGACGTTGCGCCCCTTGATGAAGACCTGGCCGCCCGTGACGTCGAGCAGTCCCGCGATGCAATTGAGAAGCGTGGACTTCCCGCAGCCCGACGAACCCAAAAGGACCAGGAACTCGCCCTCGCCGACCGAAAGGTTCAGGCCCTTCAAGACGTCGACCGACCCGAAGCTCAGGTCGAGATTCCTGATTTCGACGGACGTTGCCCCGTTTCCGCTCATGAGTTCACCCTTTCACCGCGCCGGCCGCAATGCCCCTGACGAACAGGCGGCCCGACACGAAATAGATGACCAGCGGCACCAGGCCGGTCAGGATGGTTGCCGCCATGTTGACGTTGTATTCCTTCACGCCCTGCACCGAATTGACGATGTTGTTGAGCTGGACCGTCATCGGATAGATGTCCGGCTTGGTGTAGACCACGCCAAACAGGAAGTCGTTCCAGATCCCGGTCACCTGAAGGATCATCGCGACCACGAAGATCGGCAGCGACATCGGCAGCATGATCCGGAAATAGATTCCCCAGAACCCGGCCCCGTCCACCCGCGCCGCCTTGAAGAGCTCTTCGGGAAGCGACGTGAAGTAGTTCCTGAACAGGAGCGTCAGGATCGGCATTCCGAAAATCGAGTGCACGATCACCAGGCCCCAGAGCGTGCCGTAGAGACCGATCTCGCGCAGCAGGATCACGATCGGATAGAGCATGACCTGATAGGGAATGAACGCCCCGAAGATCAGGATGGTGAAGAAGGCGTTCGCACCCTTGAACCGCCAGTTCGCGAGCGCATATCCATTCACGCTTGCAATCGCGATGGAGACGATCACGGATGGAACCGTGATCCGGACCGAGTTCCAGAATCCGCGCGAGAGGCCGTCGCAATTCAGGCCGGTGCAGGCCTCGGCCCAGGCCTTGACCCAGGGGGCGAACGTGATCTCGACCGGTGGCGCGAATATGTTGCCAAGCCGGATTTCAGGCATGCCCTTCAGTGAAGTCACGATCATCACGTAGAGAGGCAGCATGTAGTAGAGCGCCACCATGATGAGAGTGCCATAGAGGAAAACGTTCCGCCGCGAGAAGGTGCGGCGCGGCTTGGGCCCGTGGGCGCCCTCGAAACCTGCGATTGCCTCAGTCACGTTTCCGGCTCCCGAATTCGAGATAGGCCCAGGGAACGATGACGATGGCCACGGCAAGGAGCATCATGGTCGATGCGGCGAAGCCCTGCCCGAGGTTCTGGCGCAGGAACATCGTGTCGTAGACGTATTTCGCCGGCACTTCCGAAGCGATTCCCGGCCCGCCGCTGGTCTGGGCGACGACAAGGTCAAACACCCGCACTATGCCGCTCGCGATCAGCACGAGCGTGGTGATGAAGACCGGCCGCATCATGGGGATGACAATTAAGATGTAGGTCTTCCAGGTCGGGATTCCGTCCACCCGGGCGGCTTTCCAGATTTCCTGGTCGATGCCGCGCAGCCCGGCCAGCATCAACACCATGATCAATCCCGTGCCCTGCCAGAGCCCGGCGATCAGGATGCCGTAGATCACGATGTCCTGGTTGTAGAGAGGATCGAACTCGAAACTCGCCCAACCCAGGCTCCGCACGATGTTCTGGACCCCGAAATCCGGGTTCAGGATCCATTGCCAAACGAGGCCCGTGACGATGAACGACAGGGCGAACGGATACAGAATGATGGTGCGGAACGTGTTCTCGAACCGGATTTTCTGGTCGAGAAGCGCTGCAAGGACGAAGCCGATGACGAGACTGAAGATCAGCGAGCAGACCCCGTAGATCATCAGGTTCTCGATCGAGACGATCCAGCGATTGGTGTTCCAAAGCCGTTCGTACTGGTCCAGCCCGACCCAGTTGGCCTTGGGCAGAAGCTTCGAACTGGAGAACGAGTAGACAACCGTCCAGAGCGTGCCGCCGACAAAGACGCAAAGCGCCGTCAGGATCATCGGAATGGCGGCAATCTTGGCCATCAGATTCCTGAACAACGCGTTCGGTCTGGCCGCTTCTGCCGCCACGGTCGCTCCCATTCAGAGTGTGACGGCGGGACCAGGTCCGGTCCCGCCGAAATCCGCGTCAGTCCGCGTTCGCGATGATGTCGGCGTAGCGCTCCTGAGCGTCCGCCGCCGAGATTGAGCTGTCGGCCCAGAACTCGGTCATCAGATCCTCGATCTGGCCAAGCGTGTCGGGCGACAGGGTCTGGTTGGCATCCGGCAGGATGTTGCCCTGCGCCAGAATGGCCAGTCCCTTCTTCATGCAGTCGTTGGCTGCCGCAAGATCGACATCGCCACGCACGGGAAGCGATCCCTTCTTGAGGTTGAACGCCACCTGCACTTCCTTCGAGAGCATCAGCGAAGCAAGCTCCCTCTGTGCCGCTTCCACCTCGGGATCAGACTGCTTGGGAAAGTAGAAGGCGTCGCCACCGGTCGAGATGATCTCGTTCACGCCAAGTCCGGGCAGGCATGAATAGTCCTTTCCGGCCATCTGGTTCGCGACCTGGAATTCGCCCTGGGCCCAGTCTCCCATGATCTGGCCGCCGGCCTTGCCGGTGATCACCAGATTGGTCGCCTGGTTCCAGTCCTGAACGTTCGAGCCCTGACGCATCTCGCGCGCTGCCGCCGCCGCCTCGAAGACCTTGGCGTAAACCGGGCCAGCCGCCACGTCGGCATTCTTTTCGACGCTCACCGCGGCCCAGGCTTCCGGCCCGGCCAGCGCGATCGTAATCACGCCGAAGGCGCCAGACGCCTGCCAAGGCTGATTGCCCATTGCAAGAGGAACGATGCCGATTTCGCGAAGCTTGGGAGCTGCGGCCACGAATTCGTCCCAATTCGACGGAACCGGAACGCCCGCTGTCGCAAACGCCTCGTGGCTCAACCAGATCCACTGCCAGGAGTGAATGTTGACCGGCACGCAGTATACGCGTCCATCGATCGTGCAGCTGTCGAGAAGCGAAACCGGGTGCACGATGTCACGCCAGCCCTCTGCCTCGGCCACCTCGGTAAGGTCGAGCATCAAGCCGGCCTCGACCAGCTCTTCCGCCTGCCGGCCATGGTTGAACTGGGTGGCGCCCATCGGGTCGCCCCCGGTGATGCGGCTGATCATGATCGGACGCGCCACGCCACCCGAACCGGCGATCGCGCCGTCGACCCATGTGTGCTCGGTATTCTCGTTGAACGCCTTGGCGAACTCGGCAACGGCCGCTGCTTCGCCACCGCTGGTCCACCAATGCGTGACTTCGAGGTCCACGGCATGGGCCGCACCTGCGACGCACATCGCGGTGCCACAAAGCAAACTCTTGAGCGATTTCATCAATTCCTCCCTGTTGACGTGTCAAGCTTCGGGACAGGTATGTCCATTTGAATCCCAAGGCAAGCGGGATTGCCCGCCATGCAGCGGATACGGCGATTCGGGTGCCCGCTGCCCCACAACCGTTCCGCGCGCGGCGATGTTCGGACCGGCTGGAGGCGGGGCTCCGTCCTGCTGACATCGTGATCGGGAAGCCTGGCCCTGACTGGCCGCGTCCGCGTGCGACCGATGTCTGGAACCGGCACGGGGAGACGGACATCGTTCTGCCGGATCTCCGACCCGGATGGCTTGGCCCGGGAGGACGACGCGGGCTCTTCATGGCTCGATCTCGCTCCCCGGCCGTTTCGTCAGTCACGAGCCGCTTCGTTGCCAAGCGCCGCCCTTTCGCGCAGGCCCGGCACGATGTGCGTCGCGACCTGCCCGTCCCCGCGGCGCTGGCGTCGATCGTTCTGGCGCCAATCGCGCCAGGTTCGAGACGGGACTTCCTGTATCCGAACGAGGTGCTGACCGGTATCGGGCGTCGGCCGTCATGCACGCATCCGGTGCCCTTCAGGATCGAAGAGGGGCTGCGCAAGGCGCCTTGCCCCGCGCAGCTCTCCCAGGATCTCGATTTCGACTTCAAGGTCGTTCGATGCCAGTTCTGCCGGAACAAGCCCAAAGGCAAGCGACCGGTCCTGCCAATGGGAATACCCGCCCGAAGTGCAGAAACCGACCACGCCGCCCTGATGCCAGATCGGCTCCCATGCAACGACGTCGGCGTCGTCCGCATCGACCTCGAAGGCGCAAAGCCGTCGCGCCGGGCCGTCAACGCGTTCGCGCTCGGCCGCCGCACGCCCGATGAAATCGACGTTCTTGCCGAAAGCGATGAACCTGTCCAGCCCGGTTTCGGCGGCGGTGTAGTCCTGAGAATACTCCCGCTGCCAGGACCCGAAGAAGCGATCAAGCCGGAGCGACATCATCGCACGCATCCCGAACGGGCGGAGCCCGAAGTCGCGACCGGCCTCGTTCAGCACCTGCCACAGATGCCGCTGCGAGGTCAGGTCGCAATAGATTTCGTAGCCGAGGTCCCCGGTGAAGCTCACGCGCTGCACGATGCAGTCGGCCATTCCCACGGCGATCCTTCGCACACCGAGAAACGGAAACGCCTCGCTCGACACGTCGGCCCCGCTGGCGCTTGCCAGCAGGACGCGCGCCTCCGGGCCTGCGATCTGAAAGCCCGTCCGCGCGTCGGAGATGTTCCGGACGGTCACCCCGTCCGCTTCCGAAACGTGCTTCTCGAACCAGCGAAGATGGAAGTCCTGGCTGCCATAGCTGGCCGTCAGCTGGTACTCGTCCTCGGCAAGGCAGGAAACGGTGAAGTCTCCCACAAGGCGCCCGGACGGCGCCAGCATCGGCGTCAGGGCGAGACGGCCCGGCCGGGGAATGCGGCCGGCCATGATCCGGTCGAGCCAGGCCCGCGCTCCCGCGCCCTGCACCAGGAACTTGCTGAAATTGTGCACCTCGTTGATCCCGACCCTTTCCCGGACGTGCCGGACCTCCTGCCTGGTTGCATCCCATGCATTGGAACGCCGGAAACTCGGGGCTTCCAGCCGCGGCTCTCCCGGCAAGGCGAAGTAGTTCACGACCTCAAGTCCGTAAGCCTCGCCGAACACCGCGTTCATCCCGTCCCAGATGTCGTACATCGGCGTCGTGCGGAACGGTCGTGCAGCCGGCAGTTCCTCGTTCGGGTAGCTGACGGAGAAACGTCGCCGGTAATTCTCGATCACCTTGGGAACCGTATAGCCCGGCGTGGTCCAGCGCCCGTAGCGCGCCACGTCCATGGCCCGCGGGTCACGCTCCGGCTCGCCCTCGATCATCCATTGCGCCAGCGTGAGGCCAACGCCCCCGCCCTGGCTGAATCCGGCCATCACCGCGCATGCGGACCAGTAGTTCCTCAACCCCGGCACAGGTCCGACCAACGGATTGCCGTCGGGCGCAAAGGCGAAGGGACCGTGTATCACGCGCTTGACCCCTGCGCGCTCGATCACCGGGAACCGGCGGTAGGCGAACGCCACCGACTCCTCGATCTTGTCGAACTGGTCGTTCAGAAGTTCATGCCCGAAGTCCCAGGGCGTGCCCTCCACGGCCCAAGGTTCGCAGGGCTGTTCGTAGAAGCCGATCACGAACCCCCTGCCTTCCTGCCTCAGGTAGCTTTCGCCGCCCGGATCGATGACATGCGGAATCTCCTCGTCCCTGGCCGCGATTTCCGGCACGTCCTCCGTCACGAGATACTGGTGCGCCATCGGCAGGAGAGGAAGATAGGTGCCCGCCATCGACGCGATCTCCCGTGCCCACAGCCCTCCCGCATTGACCACGTGTTCTGAAACGATGACGCCGTTCTCCGTAACCACGTCCCAGTCGCCGTCCGCGCGAATGTTGGTCTCGACCACGCGGTTTTGCGTGATGATCTCGGCGCCGCCCATCCGCGCGGCCCTGGCGTAGGCATGAGTCGTCCCGGAAGGATCAAGATGGCCGTCGAGCGGATCGTAGAGCGCGCCAAGGACGCCATCCACATTCACGAAACCCGCCTTCTCGACGATCTCGGCCGGGGTCAGCATCCGGGTCTCCAGCCCCATGTGTCGATGCTTGGCACGCTCGGCCCTGAGCATGTCCAGACGTTCCGGCGAGTCAGCCAGGGTCAGCCCGCCCGAGTGATGCAGCCCGCAGGACATGCCGGTCTTCCTCTCAAGCTCGTCGTAGAGACCGATCGTGTATCCCTGCAGCGCAGCCATGTTGGTGTCGCCGTTCAGCGTGTGGAACCCGCCTGCGGCGTGCCACGTCGAGCCGCTGGTGAGATCCGAGCGCTCGATCAGCATGACGTCCTTCCATCCGAGCTTGGTCAGGTGATACAGGACGGAGCAGCCGACAACCCCGCCCCCTATGACCACGACACGTGCCTGAGTCTTCATGACCGCCTCCCGCTCAACCTGTTTCCCGTCTGCCGCTCAATCGACACGCCCCCAGTTCGCCAGCCGCGCATGCAGCCTTGCCGCCCGCCGATCACGTCGATCGAGGGCAAAGATCCACGCATGCGTCAGAAAGAACGCAGCCGCATCGATGTCGCCCGATGCCTCCGCCCTGTCAGCAGCAACGGCATAGAGTCCTATCAGCGCATCGCCGTCGCCGGATTCATGTGCTGCGAGCAGCTCGCGTTCGAGGGCTGCCGGTTCCTCCGCAATCACTCGGCGGCCGCCAATGTCTCGGACATGCGCTCGGCAACCCAAAGGTGGAACAGGTGGGTTGGCCCGTCCATCGCGGGGGAAAACCGGCCGCCGTCGAAGCCGGGAGCGCTACGTGCCGCCTGCATGCCTTCCACGACGCCTATGTCTTCGAGGAAGACCTCCTTCCACTGCTCGGTGTTCTTCAGTCGCAGGGCGTCGGGCGTTTCCGGCGAGGCATAGTAGACATGGATGTGCTCCCGGGTCATGCCCGTCCCCCTGGCTTCGAGGATGATCGCGAAGAGGTGGTCGCGCTGAACGCCAAGCAGCACGTTCGGCACCACCGTGATGTACTCGCCCGCCGTGTCCCACTTTCTTGAAAGTCCCGGGAAATCCGGAAACACCGTTCCGTCGTCGTCACGGATCTGCCGGTAGACCTCCGTGCCCTGGCCAAAGAAACGCCCCGGCGCTTCGATATGGTAGTGATCTTCGAGACGGGAATAGCTGTTCAGGCCGGGATGCACCCAGGGCAGATGATAGCTTTCGCAGAAGTTCTCGACCGCAAGCTTCCAGTTCGTGCGGCAATCCAGCTGGAAGCGGCTGTCCGGGCCGCCATGATGGATCGGAACGTCGAGCTCTGCCCAGCGGGCGATCAGGTCGGCGTGCAGGTCGCCGAATTCGGGAGCGTCTCCGGAAAAGTTCACGAACACGACATCCATCCAGACATGCGATCGCACTTCGAGAAGCCCGAGCCTTTCGCGTTTGATCCCCGCGTGGGAGTTCCTGCCCGGCCCGCCGACATGAGGCGTCGCGACCAACCTGCCTTCATGGCTGTAGCACCAGGAATGATAGGGACAGCGGATCGCGCCCTCGATCGTGCGCGGCTCCGCCACGAGCATCATGCCGCGATGGCGGCACACGTTCTGGAACACACGGACCCGGCCGTCCCTTCCCCTCAGGACGAAGAGCGGAACGCCCAGGAAGTCGATTGGCCGGGCGTCGCCCGGTTCCGGCACGTCGGCCGCGACGCAGATTCCCGCCCAGGTCGGGAACCAGAGCCGTTCGAGTTCGCGTGCATAGATCTCTTCGGACGTATAGTGTGCGTTCGGCAGTCCGTTGGCCGTCTCCACGGGCCGCAACACGGATGCGAGATCAGCTTGTGTCATTTCAGCCACCCCAATGGATGTCACGCAAGTCGCTCCAGAGGAACCGGGCAACGATCGGCAATGGCCGTTATCCGGTCGCGCCCTTTCGCGACACGTCCTGTCCCGTGAGCGTCACGGCACGCATATGCACGACCTTGCCCTTCGCGGCGGCCTCCTGTGCTGCAAGGCCCATCTCGACCGCGCACGCGCCGTCAATGAGCCTGACCTCCGGCTCGCCGCGTTTCCTCAACATGTCGAGGAAACGCACGTGCTGGTAGTATGTCGCGCCGTTGTGGTCGCCGATGGCCTGCAGATCCGGGTCGATCGGAATGTCGACCGTCCTCGGACCCTTGGGCTCGCGCGGCGAGACCACTACCTTCGGCTGTGGCGGCGCCCCCAGATGCCCGGGCCAGAACCGGAGCGGGCCCGGCACCCGCGCCTCGATCTTGCCCTTCGGCCCGACCGCCGTCAGCTCTTCCTGGTAGTCTGAGCCGTCCGCGTACATGCAAAGCTCAAGCATGGCGCGGCAGCCGTTGTCAAATTCGATGATGACATAGGCGCCGTCCCAGATGTCCGGCGTCTCGCCTCCATAGTCCTCGTTCAGGTGATTTACGTCCTGTCCGGCAGAGGCCATGACGCGTTCGGGCTCCCCGCCAAGGATATGCCGCATCAGGTCGAAGAAATGGCAGCACTTCTCGACAAGCGTTCCGCCCGTGTTGCAATTGAACCTGTTCCAGTCGCCGACCTTGTGAAGGAACGGAAACCGGTGCTCGCGAATGGTAAGCATCGTTGGACCGCCGGTGGCTTCGGCAACCTCCTCGATGAACGACTTGATGGGCGGCATGTAGCGATATTCCATGCCGACCCAGACCGGTGCGGGATACCCCGCAGCAAGTCCCAGGACCCGCTTCGCGTCAGTTGCACGGGTGTAGAGCGGCTTTTCGATCAGCAGCGGCAGCGGACGCGAACGTGCGACCGCTTCGAACTGGACGGCGTGAAGATGGTTCGGGGAGGCGATCACCAGGCAATCAATCCCCGGGTCGGCAAGAAGGCCGGCCAGCGATCCATGCATTCGCGCTGCGGGCACGGCCGCCCTTGCCGCATCGGCCATCTGTGCGTCCGGCTCAAAGACCGCCGCGACCCGGGCATCCGGCAACAGCGCGATGTTGCGCGCATGCTCCTGCCCCATCATTCCGCAGCCGACAATTCCGTAATTGATCACTTTGGACATACCGGACCTCCACCCTTCCGTGACATGCAGCAGCGCCGCCCGCAATCCAGCCAGTTCCCGGAGATGTCAACGATTCGCGAATCCGGCGTCAAGCATTGGCGCAAACCGTGACCGGCACCGGCGGCAGCCCCGCCGCTCCAGTCCGGCAGGCGGCCGATGCCCGAGCGGTCCCCGGCCCGTGCGACCGGCGGCTCCTTCCGAATTTCATTGAGGAATGCGGGGAGCATCACCAAGAGAGCTGCGCCCGTGGTCTGGCCTCAGGCGCCACCCGGCCAAGTTTCCGGCAACGCGACGGCACTTGATCCACCCAGGGATGCCAGCGCTACGGATTCCCGCCTTCGCGTTCACGGCGCACGAATGCAAATCGCCGGATGTCCGGCGACCAGCCGGGCACGTTGATCGTTCCCTGGCCGCCGAAGAGCGCCACAAGCGTTCGGACCTGCCCGGTGGCGCACTCGAACGGCCGCAATTCGACATCGCGGTCCGATGGATGGCCCGTGGTGCCAGGCGCATGGGCGAGATGGGGCACATGGCGACCGTCAGGCGACGGATGCGGGAACCAGATTGCGCTGGCGTCGTCCGTCATCTGCCGCGGGTCGCGTCCATCTGGTCCGACGCGCCAGAGCTGCATGCTTCCGCCACGATCCGAATTGAACCAGATCCACTCCCCGTCCGGCGAATGGTCCGGCCCGTCGTAGCGGTGCGGCCCGCCTGTCACGATGGTCTCGCCGCCTCCGCCCGTGCTGCATGTGGCAATGCAGGATTCGCCGTTTCGGAAGGCGGCATAGGCCATCCGAGCGCCGTCCGGGGACCAGCCATGCCACCAGTAAGGCGCCGCCTCCGTGATCCGCCGGGCAAGGCCGCCTTCGATGGAAACCGAGTAGATGCACGACTCGCCGCCTTCGGTGTTGTCTGAGCCTGCCAGGAGCGAGGCGTCGGGCGCACCGCCGTGATCGTTGTTGATCCGCGAAAGCCCACCGGTATCGATCTCGTTCAGCTCGAACCTTTCGAGCGGCACCCGCTAAAGCCTTCCGCCGCCGTTCACGATGAGCGATCCGGCACCCGGTTCGGCGCCTCTATCGGAAGCGAAACGCCCAGCACCGTTTCGGCACGGTCAGCACCGAGGTCGTAGATTTCGAGATTGCTGCGCATCGCTTCACACTGTCACATCTGCGGCGCAATCTCTTCATCCCCAATTCGTGGCAGGAAGTACAGTTCAAGCCCGGGGCTTTTGACCTAGATCATGCCGGCTGATAGGCAAGGCCAGAACCTGCATTCGGAATTTCAGCTATGGATCGCGTCTCGATTGGCGGTGACATCGAGTTCAGCCGCATTGCCTACGGCCTGTGGCGAGTCGGCAACGACGGGGACACCTCGCCCGCGCATATCCGCGCCAAGATCGAGACCTGCCTCGAGCAAGGGATCACGACCATCGACCAGGCAGACATCTACGGCGGCTATACGGCAGAGGGTCTGTTCGGCGCTTGCCTCAAGGAAAGCCCCGGGCTGCGTGACAAGCTGGAAATCGTCACCAAGTGCGGCATTGTCGCCCCCGCAGGCCGATACGCATCTGCACGCGTCAAACACTATGACACGACGGCGGCGCACATCTCCGGATCCATAGACACGTCGCTTTCCGAGATGGCTACGGACCGCGTCGACCTCCTGCTCGTCCATCGCCCCGATCCGTTCATGGAGCCCGAAGAGACCGGGCGCGCGCTGGACAATGCCGTTGCCTCGGGGAAGGCCCGTGCGGTCGGGGTGTCGAACTTCCGGCCATGGGACTGGACACTGCTGCAGTCTGCGATGTCGACGCCGCTACTGACCAACCAGATCGAGATCAGCCTTGCCGAAACGGCTCCCCTGACAAATGGCGACATGGCCTTCCTCCAGGAACGGCGAATACGCCCCATGGCATGGTCGCCGCTGGGCGGCGGGTCAATTCTTGCCGACGGAAGCAGCTTGCGAACGGCGGTCTCGAAAGTCGCGATGCAGCAGGGGGTCGACGAGGCCGCCGTGGCCGTCGCGTGGCTCCTGGCGCACCCGGCGGACATCCTGCCCGTCATGGGCAGCAACCGGATTGACAGGATCCGCACGTTTGGCGATGCGCTCAAGGTCAACATGGACCGGGAAACCTGGTTTGAACTGTATGCAAGCGCACTGGGTGCCGACCTGCCCTGACGCCGCCATCGTGACAGCAGTCATTTGGGTGTGCCCGACAGGCGTTGACCCGACACTCCGCCCCGCTACAGTCTTCCTTGGCAACGAGGAGGCGGGCATGGACGGAAGCGGAAGGGCTGCGGGCCCCGAGGACTGGGGACCGTTCGGGCGACCGTTGTTCGACGATCCTTCGGCACTGGCACTGAGCCGGGTCGGCGTCGTGGACGTCGGTTCGAATTCGGTCCGAATGGTCGTGTTTGACGGTGCCGCCCGGTCTCCCGCGTATTTCTTCAACGAAAAGGTCATGGCGGGTCTTGGCACCGGCCTGGCGGAAACCGGCTGCCTCAGCCCCGAGGGAAGGGGCCGGGCAATGGCGGGCCTGCGGCGCTTCCAGGGCCTTGCCGAGGCGATGGGCCTGGAACCGCTGACGGCCGTGGCCACCGCCGCCGTGCGCGAAGCGCAGGACGGACCCGAGTTTTGCGACGAGGTTCTTCGCGAAACCGGCCTCAAGCTTTGGGTGATTGACGGTGAAGAGGAGGCACGGCTTTCGGCACAGGGCGTTCTTCTCGGCTGGCCCGGGGCGTACGGCCTGGCCTGCGACCTTGGTGGCGCGTCCATGGAGCTGGCGGAATTGCGAGACGGGGTGGTAGGGAGAAGGCTTTCTTCGCGACTCGGCCCCCAGCGACTGCGAGTCGTGAAGGGCGGAAAGAAGGGGCTGAGAAGATTCCTGAAGCAGGAAGTTGGCGCCCTTGCCGAATCCCTGGGACCGCAACGCGACCGCTTGTTCCTTGTCGGAGGATCCTGGCGGGCGATCGCACGAATCGACATGGACAGGCGAGGCTATCCGCTGGCTGCGCTGCACGAATACCGGATGAGCCGGCAAGCGGTCTACAGGACGATCGAATTCATCGAGGAAAACGACCTGGAGGAACTGCGGATGCGCGTCGGACTTGGCGAAGGCCGCATGGAACTGCTGCCACTCGCGGCCCAGCTCCTGAAGCATCTCGTACGTGAATTCAAGCCCTACGACATTGCCGTTTCCAGCTACGGCATACGCGAGGGAATGCTATACGAGCAGATGCCGCAGGACCTGCGCGACCGAGATCCCCTGATCGAGGCCTGCCGATTCCACGAGGCCAAGGACGCGCGGATGCCTGGTTTCGGCAGGCGACTCTATGATTTCGTGCTGCCGCTGTTCTCTGGACGCGGCGCTCCCGGCAAGCGGCTGGTCAAGGCTGCGTGCCTCCTGCATGACGTGAACTGGCGCGCCCATCCCGACTTCCGTCACGAGGTTTCCTTCGAAGAGGTGACGCGCGCGAATTTCGGAGGCATGACCCATCAGGAGCGCGTTTTCCTGGGTGTTGCGCTGCTTCATCGCTACAAGAACAGTCGTGTGGATTCTCCCATCCAGGACCTGGTCGACCTGGTCGCGGAGACGGACCTGAAATGGGCGGAGATTCTCGGAAAGGCCATGAGATTCGGCGCAATGCTCACAGCTTCCGAAGACGACAAGATGGGAGCGCTCAGGTACTACCCGAAGCGCAGGTGCCTGGAGCTTCGCCTCGCGCCGGGCACGCGCGACCTGTACGGCGAGGTGGCGGAGGCGCGCCTGAATTCACTGGCCAGCGCCCTCGGTGGCGTGAATGTCGTGGTCAAGGGGCGCTGAATCTCCTTGCGTCAAGGCAAGTCCGCGCGGCAGCCATCTGACATGCGGCGCGCGCTGACGGCGGCAGGAAGAGGCGGCCCGAGAGACGTTCCTACAAGTCGAGGCACCAGCGAATGATGGCCTTCTGGACATGAAGGCGGTTCTCGGCCTCGTCGAATATGACCGAATTGGGACCGTCCATGACCTCATCCGTTGCCTCTTCACCCCGGTGCGCGGGCAGGCAGTGCATGAACAGCGCGTCGGCCTTTGCATGTGCCATCAGTTCGGCGTTGACCTGGTACGGTTCGAGTTGCTTCCGGCGACGTTCCTTGATTGCCGGGCTGTCGTGCATCGAGACCCAGGTGTCGGCCACCACGAGGTCGGCGCCGCTCAAGGCCCGGACCGGATCCGAATTCAGCTCGACGGAAACTCCGCCGGCCCGCGCGAGATCCACGAACTCCGCCTCTGGACGCAGGTCCTCTGGCCCCGTCACGACCATGTCGAATCCGAACCGCCCGGCGGCATGCAGGAACGATGCACAAACATTGTTCCCGTCTCCGGCCCAGACCACTTTCTTGCCGGCAATGGCGCCGCGATGCTCTTCGAAGGTCATCACGTCCGCCATGACCTGGCAGGGATGCGTCCGGTTCGTAAGCCCGTTTATCACGGGCACGGTGGCGTGGCGGGCGAGTTCAAGAAGGGATTCCTCCTCGAACGTGCGGATCATCACGAGATCCACGTAGCGCGAAAGGACCCGCGCCGTGTCGGCGATGGTCTCTCCGTGGCCGAGATGGATCTCGCTGCCGGACAGGATTAGCGTCCTGCCCCCCAATTGGCGAATTCCAACGTCGAACGAAACGCGGGTACGGGTCGACGGCTTTTCGAAGAGCAGCGCCACCATTCGGCCAGCCAACGCCTGCACGTCGTCTGCCGCGCCCCTTGGACGCCCAGCACGCGCGTTCTTCATTGCATTGGCCTGGTCAAGAATGCCGCGAAGATCTCCCGGATCGACCTTATGGATGTCGAGAAAGTGCCTCAATTGCATCGTTCCTATGCGCTCAGGTCCTCGTTCCAGTTCAAGCGTCGTGACGTTCAGGCAGCCTTGGCGGCCGTCGCCATCTTGTCCAGACGACTCGATGCTTCGGCAATTTCTTCGTCGCTGATGGTCAGTGGCGGCAGAAGGCGAACCACGTTGTCACCCGCCGGAACCGTTATGATGCCAGCGTCGTAACCGGCCTTGACGACGTCCGCGTTCGGCACCTTGCACTTGACGCCGAGCATCAGCCCCTCGCCCCGAATGCCCTCGAACACGTCAGGGTGTTCTGCAACCAGGCCTTCGAGCTTCTGGCGCAGCAACCCCGCCTTCCGGTTCACTTCCGCAAGGAAGGCCTTGTCCGCCACGGCTTTCACCACCGCATTTCCAACCGCCATGGCGAGCGGACCGCCGCCATAGGTAGAGCCATGGGTTCCCGCCGTCATGCCGGAAGCTGCATCCTCGGTGGCCAGCACCGCGCCGAGAGGAAAGCCGCCTCCGATTCCCTTGGCGACCATCATTATGTCGGGCGTGATCCCGGCCCGCTCGTGTGCAAAAAGCCTTCCGGTTCGCCCCATCCCGCACTGCACCTCGTCCAAGATCAGCAACATGCCCGTATCGTCACAAATCTGACGAAGCGCCTTCAGGGTCTCGTCCGGCAGAGGCACGATGCCGCCTTCGCCCTGCACGGGCTCAACAATTATGGCGGCACTTGCCTCCGTCACGGCGGCACGGACGGCCTCAATGTCGCCGAAGGGAACCTGCGCGAATCCAGCCAGCAACGGACCAAATCCCCTGACCATCTTTTCTGCGCCCGACGCGGCGATGGCTGCGCTGGAGCGACCGTGAAAGCAACCTTCGAACGCGACGATCTCGACCCGTTCAGGCTCGTCGTTCTCGTAGTGGTACTTTCGGGCCATCTTGACGGCCAGTTCACAGGCCTCGGTGCCCGAGTTCGTGAAAAACACGGTATCGGCGAAGGTTGCCTCGACCAGGCGGTCGGCGAGTTCGACCTGCCCCGGGATTTCATAGAGGTTCGAGACATGCCACAGCGAACCCGCCTGTGACGTCAGGGCATCGACCAGAACCGGATTGGCGTGACCCAGCAGTGTCACCGCGATTCCCGAACCCATGTCGAGAAAGCGTCGTCCGTCCGCCTCGATGAGCCAGCTGCCTTCGCCCTTCACGAACTTGAGGGGCGCGCGGGAATAGGTGGGCAGAATCGACGGTATCATCCGGTCTTCCTTTCGACAGGTTCTAGACGTGCCAGTGCTTTCTGGCCGAGTCAACGATGACGGAAATGGACGTGCAGGTTCGGACGCTGGTTCAGCGTCGGCGTCGGAGCGAATGGGTCGCTGCACAGGTCATGGGCCGGCGCATACGCAACATGCAAGCCAATGGAAAGAGGAAATCCGGGACTTGATGCGGACGATTGTTCACCTGACCCAGCCCGTCAAAGGGCGCGCGACCGGAGGCAGACCCTTGCAACGCGCACCCGCATCACTAGAATGGCTCCGTTCAATCAAGCTAGGAATTCCCGATGTCGTGGACAGACGAGCGCGTAGAAGGCCTCAAGAAGATGTGGTCGGAGGGCAAGCCCGCCAGCCAGATCGCCAAGGATCTGGGTGGCGTCACCAGAAACGCAGTCATTGGCAAGGTGCATCGCCTCGGCCTTTCCAACCGAGCGGGCGCGTCGGCGCCCGCCCCTGAAAAGAAGACTTCCCGAGCGTCCGCTGCGAAGCCCGCGATGCGGACGAAGACCTCACAGGTCCGCGTTGTCGAGGTCACGGTCGCCCCCCGCAAGCCCATTGTGCCGGCCGGACAGCCACTGCCACCGCAGCCGTCAGCAAACGAGATCAGCCCCGAGGCGCTCGAGAACGTGCGCAAGGTTGAAATGACGGCAAGGAAGATCGGGCTCCTGGAGTTGACGGAACGGACCTGCAAGTGGCCCATAGGGGATCCGGCAACCGACGAATTCTGGTTTTGCGGCCTGGCCGTCCAGCAGGGCAAGCCTTACTGCAAGGCCCATGTGGGCGTCGCCTTCCAGCCCATGTCCAACCGGCGAGACCGAAGGCGATAGACCCGTCGCGATGAACCTTCGCCCGCGGCCAGCTACCGAACCGCCTCTGCCGCGAGTTTCCCGACAAGCGCTTCGAGCGCCTTTTGGTAGCCTTCCCCCACGAGACGGCCTTCCGGGCCAAACTCCTTTTGAGCGTGGGCAACCATGACCTCGGGACCCGTGAGGAGTTTCGGTTGAAAGCAGTTGAGGGCCAGCCGCAACGCATACTGTGCCCTTGCGCCGCCCGCACGTCCCGCCGTCGCCGACATGATGGCCACCGGCTTGTCGCTCCAGGGATTGCCTTCGCCTCTGCTCACCCAATCGAGCCCGTTCTTGAGAACGCCTGGAATCGACTGGTTGTACTCTGGCGTGGATATGGCCACGGCACCGGACGCCTCTATCTGCCGCCTGACGCGTTTGGCGGCCTCGGGAACGCCTTCCGCCGCTTCGGCATCGCCGTTGTACAGCGGCATGTCGAGATCGGCCATCACGGTGTCCCCCGGCCAGAGGTTTCCGGCGGCAACCAGAAGCTTTCGGTTGAACGAGCCTTGGCGCAGCGCGCCGCAGATGAGAAGAAGGGTCGGCATGAGTGCTAGATGATCCAGTCCGTGGTCCGGGCCGCGATATAGTCTCTCGACGCCCCGGACGCAAAGAGAGTCCTGCCCTACCGGTTCCCGTCGGCAGGATACGTCCCGAGGACATGAAGCAGCGAAGTGAAATACTCGAGTTCTTCCAGCGCGAGCTTGACTGGCTCGTCCTCCGGGTGGCCCTCGATGTCCGCGTAGAACTGGGTTGCCGAAAACGAGCCGTCGACCATGTAGCTCTCCAGCTTGGTCATGTTGACGCCGTTCGTGGCAAACCCGCCCATGGCCTTGTAGAGTGCCGCCGGGATGTTGCGGACCCGGAACACGAAGGTCGTCATCATCCTCGCGCCCCGGCGCGATGCATCAGGTTCGCGTGCCATGACCAGAAAGCGCGTCGTGTTGTGGTCCTCGTCCTCTACATCGCGAGCCAGAACGTCGAGCCCGTAGACTTCCGCTGCAAGTTCCGACGCCAGCGCCGCGTCTTCGGGATCGCCAAGCGCCGCCACCTCGCGGGCGGCACGTGCGTTGTCGGGGCTTGCCCTGCCCTCGATCCCGTGCCTGCGAAGAAACCGTGCGCATTGCGGCAACAGCACCAGGTGGCTGTGGGCACGCTTGACCTGGCCGAGACTCGCACCCCGCACGCCAAGGAGCTTGATGCGAACGCGGACAAAGGCCTCGTCCACGATGTGAAGTCCGCTCTCCGGCAGAAGGCGATGAATGTCCGCGACCCGTCCGTAGGTCGAGTTCTCGACCGGCAGCATTGCCAGATCGGCCTCGTCCGCCATCACCGCTTCGATGACATCCTCGAAGGCGCGGCACGGCAAGGGATCCATATCCGGCCGGGTTTCGCGGCAGGCCTGATGGGAATAAGCGCCAGGCTCTCCCTGAAATGCGATTCGTCGCGTCATTTCCCTTCTCCCGGGTGCGGCAACAAAGCCCACAGGTCGTGCGTCTTAACCCTTGAACGGCACCAATGGAAGCGGATAGACAGCGGCAAGAACCAGACGAGACGGGACAAGACATGCTCGACACCATGACCATGACAAAGATCGTGGGCGGCTTCTGCGGCACCTTCCTGATCTTCCTGCTCGGCGGGTTCAGTGCCGAATTCATCTACCACGGGGCGGAACATGGCGGCGATGATCATCATCAAGCATACGTGATCGACACCGGCGCGATCGACTCTCACGGAGACCGGGGGGATGTCCCCGAAGTGGACTTTGCAGAAGTCTACGCCGCTGCGGATGCGGCGGCAGGCGAGAAGCTCTTCCGGCAGTGCAAGGCATGCCACAGCCTGGAAGACGGAAAGAACGGCACCGGACCCAGCCTGTATGACATCGTGGACCGTTCTGTGGCGACCGTGGCCGGATTCAACTACTCGGGCAAGCTTGTCGCCGTCGTCGACACATGGACGCCAGAGACCCTGAGCGACTTCATCGAGAGCCCGAGAAAGTTCGCGCCGGGCACGAAGATGTCCTACAAGGGGATGGTCAAGGCCGAGGACAGAGCCGACCTGATCGCCTGGCTTAGCACCATGGGCCAGTAGGCCCGCACGCGATTTCGAGAGCGCTTGGATCCTGCCGGCGGGCCGAGGCGGGCCGCGCACGGCCGTGAGGGAAACGGGTCCTGAACCACGTTGCGCACACGGCATCGTCACCAACAAGTCAGCATTTCCTGCTTGAACGATCATCATTTCCAAATTTAGGTGGTGCTCCGTGAGAAACTTGCGCATTCTGAATCCTGAACGGAGTGGCTGACATGCCCCGAAAGGCCCCCCGCACGACCGAACCGCCGAATTTGCGCCGGGCATGCCTCGGCCTGGCAGGCATTGTCTGGCTTTTCCCGGCGCAGGTCTCGCTCGCTGACGAAGCCGAGAGGACAATCGTCAGTCACGGCTTCAATGAGTATGACGAACTGAAGTACTCGCCCGACGACCCGCACCTGGGCTACGTGAACCCCGACGCGCCGCTTGGCGGCGAGATCAGCATCGCGACAATCGGAACCTTCGACAGCATGAACCCTTATGCGACCGGCAAGGGCAGCTGGGGCGCTCTATCGACCATCGGCTACGAAGACATCATGGTTACGACGGACGACGAGGTCGGCTCCTACTACTGCCTGCTTTGCGAAACCGTGGAGTACCCGGAAAGCGAGAGCTGGGTGATCTTCCACCTGCGCGATGACGTCACTTTCTCGGACGGCACGCCGATGACGGCGGCGGACATCCTGTTCACGCACGAGCTGCTGATCGAGCAGGGGACCCCCTCCTACGCCAACTACATCAAGCAGGTCATTGCGGAGGCGGAAATCCTGGACCCGCACACCATCAAGTTCACCTTCGCCGAGGATGTCCCCAAGAAGGGGTTGATCACGCAGATGGGCTCGCTGCCCGTCTGGTCGGGGAAATGGTACCGGGAAACGGGCGCGCGCCTGGACGAAAGCCGGTTGGAGATCAGCCCGGGCACCGGCGAGTACATGCTGGACAGCCTCGATGTGGGACGGAGCATCGTCTACCGGCGAAACCCCGACTATTGGGGCGCGAACCACTACCTGAAGAAGGGGCGCGGCAACTACGACCGCATCCGGATCGAGTACTTCGGCGACAGTTCGGCCGCATTCGAGGCGTTCAAGGCGGGCGAATACACGTTCCGGCAGGAAAACAGTTCGATAAACTGGGCAACGCTCTATGACTTCCCTGCGCTCGAAAGGGGTTGGGTGAAGCGAGAGACCCTGCCGGACGGATCTTTGCCCGGAGCCAACGGCTTCGTGTTCAACATGCGTCGCGACAAGTTCCGGGACCGGAACCTGCGACTGGCGCTCGGCCACATGTACAACTTCACCTGGACGAACGAGAACCTGCAGTACGGCCTCTTCAAGCAGCGCGAAAGCTTCTGGGAGAACGATCGCCTGAAAGCGGCCGGCCTGCCCGAGGGGCGCGAACTGGAGCTTCTCGAGGAATTCCGCGATCAACTGCCGCCGGAAGTCTTCACCGAGCCCGCATTCCTGCCGCATGAGAGCGGCGAAAAGCCCCTCGACCGGCAAAATCTCAGGAAGGCCCTGCGCTTCATGGCGGCAGCCGGATTCAGCCCTGGCGACGACGGCCTGCTGCGCAATTCGCGGGACGAGACGCTGGACATCGAGCTCCTCGAGCGCACGCAGGCATTTGATCGCATCCTTCTGCCCTATGTCGAGAACCTGAAGACGCTTGGAGTGAACATCACCTACAACCGGATCGACCCAAGCCAGTACCAGAACCGACGGCAGGAAAACGACTTCGACATGCGATATACGGGCTACCCGAGCGGGCTGGTCGAAGGCTCGGGGCTGACCCAGAAATACGGGTGCGAGGAGCGGGACGACATCTTCAATCCCGCGGGGTACTGCAACCCGGTCGTGGACGAGCTCGCCGACAGGATTCTCGAGGTCGAGACCTACGACGAACTCGCGGCTCATGTCCGTGCCATCGACCGGATCATGAGACATGACTATTTCGTCGTGCCTGCCTGGACGCTGCAGGAAAACTGGGTCGCCTACTTCGACATGTTCGAGTACCCTGAAAATCTCCCCGAATTCGGGCTGGGGCATTTGGACTACTGGTGGTTCAACGCGGAGAAGGCCGAGGCGCTCAGGGCGGCGGGTGCGCTGAGGTAGACCGCCAATGGGCTCTTACATTCTGCGGCGGCTGCTGTTGATCGTTCCGACACTGTTCGGAATCATGTTGATCAATTTCACGTTGACGCAGTTCGTTCCGGGCGGGCCCATCGAGCATCTCCTCGCACGTCTCGAAGGTGCCGGTGACGTCTTCGAGTCATTCTCTGGCGGCGTTGGCGATGCCGATATAGGCTCGAACGCCGGCGACTCCGGCTATGTCGGCGCCCGCGGGCTGCCAAAGGAGTTCATCGAGGAGCTCGAGCGCGAATTCGGCTTCGACAAGCCGGCGCATGTCCGCTTCTTCAACATGATATGGAACTACCTGCGCTTCGACTTTGGCGAGAGCTACTTCCGCTCGATCTCGGTGGTCGACCTCGTCATCGAGAAGATGCCCGTGTCGATCACCCTGGGCCTGTGGTCGACCCTGTTCGCCTACCTCGTCTCCATTCCGCTCGGCATCAGGAAGGCGGTGCGGGACGGGTCGAGCTTCGACACCTGGACAAGCGGCTTGATCATCGTCGCCTATGCAATCCCGGGCTTTCTCTTCGCCATCCTGCTTCTGGTCCTGCTGGCCGGCGGCACCTACTTTCAGTGGTTCCCGCTGCGGGGGCTGACCTCGGAAAACTGGGAGGAGCTGTCCAGCCTGGGGAAGGTCTTGGACTATTTCTGGCACATTTCGCTGCCCGTGACCGCTACGTCGATCAGCGGCATCGCCACGCTCACCCTCCTCACGAAGAACTCGTTCCTGGACGAGATCAAGAAGCAGTACGTGATCACCGCCAAGGCCAAGGGCCTGAGCGAGGGGCGCGTGCTCTACGGGCACGTCTTCCGGAACGCCATGCTGATCGTCATCGCAGGCTTTCCGAGCCTGTTCATCGGGATCTTTTTCGGGGCATCGCTGATCATCGAGACGATCTTCTCGCTCGACGGGCTGGGACGACTCGGATTCGAGGCGGCGGTCGCGCGTGACTATCCCGTGATCTTCGGGACTCTCTTCGCCTTCGGGCTGGTTGGACTGCTTGTCGGAATCCTCTCGGATCTCATGTACGTCTTCGTCGACCCCCGCATCGACTTCGAGCGGCGGGAGGTCTGAAGATGGTGGAAACCGGACACAGGACAGGGCGCCCGTTGCTTTCCCCGCTCAACCAGCGGCGCTGGCGGAATTTCCGGCGCAACCGGCGCGCATACTGGTCGCTCTGGATCTTCGGCGTGCTCTTCGGCCTCAGCCTCTTTGCCGAGTTCCTGGCCAACGACAAGCCGATCCTGCTGCGGCACAAGGGCGAATACTACATGCCGATCTTCAGCTTCTACCCGGAGACGGCATTCGGAGGCGACCTCCCGATCGAGGCGCAGTACCAGTACGACGACATTGCCTGCCTGATCATTTCGGGTGGCGTGATCGACTGCTACGACGATCCCGAAGGCATACTGGCCGAGATCGGGGAAAGCGGCACGGCGCTCGGCCTGCCCGTCGACAAGGGCTGGATAGTCTGGCCCGTGATACCATATCGCTATGACACGATCGTCGACATCCAGGGCGCCGCTCCGTCCGCTCCGGACGCGCACAACTGGCTCGGGACGGATGACACGAAGCGAGACGTGGCGGCGCGCGTCATCTACGGGTTCCGGCTGTCGATCCTCTTCACCCTGATCGTAACGGCCGCCGGCAGCGTGATCGGAATCATTGCAGGCGCCGTGCAGGGCTATTTCGGGGGCTGGCTGGACCTGGTCTTCCAGCGACTTCTGGAGATCTGGTCTTCCACACCGTCGCTCTACGTCATCATCATCATGTTCGCGATCTTCGGGCGAAGTTTCTGGATGCTGGTCTTTCTCACGGTGCTGTTCGGCTGGCCGGCTCTCGTAGGCGTGGTACGCGCCGAATTCCTGCGGGCGCGGAACTTCGAGTATGTCCGTGCCGCACAGGCGCTTGGCGTCTCCAACCGGACGATCATGTTCCGGCACGTGCTTCCGAACGCCATGGTGGCAACGGTCACTTTCCTGCCATTCATAATCACAGGCGCGATCTCCACGCTGGCCAGCCTGGACTTCCTTGGCTACGGCCTGCCGTCCTCGGCGCCATCGCTCGGCGAACTGACGCTGCAGGCGAAGCAGAACCTGCAGGCGCCCTGGCTCGGGTTCACGGCCTTCTTCACATTCGCGATCATGCTCTCGCTGCTGGTTTTCATCTTCGAGGGCGTGCGCGACGCGTTCGACCCCAGGAAGACCTTCACATGAGTGGTGCGTCCGGCCATCTGACGGTTGCCGTGCCCGGCACTCGCCTTGGGTGCGGGCCGCCTTCGCCGCCGCCCTCACCGCTGCCTCCGCGGAGCATGTCCCCGTGAACGCAGTGATGCAGGCAAGGAACCTGAGCGTGACCTTCCGGCAGGAGGGCGCGGAAACCCGCGCCGTCCGGAACGTCAGTTTCGACATAGAGCGAGGGGAGACCGTGGCATTGGTCGGAGAAAGCGGCTCCGGCAAGTCCGTAACCGCCTTGTCGACCGTCTCGCTCCTGCCTGAGAGCGCGGAAATCTCCGGTTCCGTCACCTACGAGGGCGTCCGGATTTCGGGTGCCGACGAGGCGGAACTGAGACGGGTTCGTGGCAACGACATCAGCTTCATCTTCCAGGAGCCGATGACGTCTCTCAACCCCCTGCACACTCTGGAGAAGCAGCTGTCGGAATCGATCCGGCTGCACCAGGGGCTGAAAGGCCGGGCCGTGCGAACCAGGATTGTCGAGTTGCTCCAAAGGGTGGGAATTCCGGACCCGGAAGAACGGCTGAAGAGCTACCCGCACGAACTGTCGGGAGGGCAGCGACAGCGGGTCATGATCGCCATGGCCCTCGCGAACGGACCGAACCTCCTGATCGCCGACGAGCCCACGACCGCCCTTGACGTGACCATCCAGGCGCAGATCCTCGAATTGCTGGCCAGGCTCAAGGACGACGAGGGCATGTCCATGCTCTTCATCACCCACGATCTCGGCATCGTGCACAGGTTCGCCGACAGGGTCTACGTCATGAAGGACGGCGAGATCGTCGAGCAGGGAGAGACCGGCGCGCTGTTCGACAACCCGAGGCACCGCTACACGAGAGAGCTCCTTTCGGCGACCTCCGCAGGCGTTCCCGACCCTGTGCCATCGGGTTCGAGGACAGTGGTCGAAACGGACAGGCTGCGCATCTGGTTTCCGATCAAGCGCGGGCTCCTGAGACACACGGTCGGTCACATCAAGGCGGTGAACTCCGCGACCCTGTCGGTGCGTGCAGGCGAAACCGTGGGAATCGTGGGCGAAAGCGGGTCGGGGAAGACGACGCTGGCGCTGGCGATCCTGCGCCTGATCTCGTCGGAAGGATCCGTCATCTTGATGGGTCGCGAGATCCAGAAGCTGGGCTCGAAAAGAATGCGGCCGCTGCGGGCCGAAATGCAGATCGTGTTTCAGGATCCCTATGGGTCGCTTTCGCCCCGAATGACCGTCGAGGAGATCATTGCGGAGGGATTGGCGATCCACCCGGTCAGCTCCGAACGCGATCACCGCTCGATGGTGACGGACATCTTGAAGGAAGTCGGACTGGATCCGGCGACGATGCATCGCTATCCGCACGAGTTTTCCGGTGGCCAAAGACAACGGATCGCCATTGCGCGGGCGATGATCCTGAGGCCGAAGCTCCTGGTGCTGGACGAACCGACGTCTGCGCTCGACATGACCGTCCAGGTGCAGATCGTAGAATTGCTCCGGAACCTGCAGAAAAGGCATCGGCTGGCTTACCTGTTCATCAGCCACGATCTGAAAGTCGTGCGCGCATTGAGCCACAAGGTTATGGTCATGAAGCAAGGCGACGTGGTGGAACAAGGCGACGCAGCGCAGGTCTTCGACAATCCGCAGACCGACTACACGCGTCAATTGATGGCCGCCGCCTTCGACGTCAAGGCCATCGGCCAGGCATGAAAGGTATCGCAGGAATGACCTCGGCAACGCGTCTTGCCAATGCTGCCGCTGTGGGGTCAAGAGGCTGAATGCAGGAAACCCATCCCATATTGACCGGTCAGGCGGCACAGGACTTGGTCCGGCCGTTCGGCCCGTCAGCCCGCCTGAAGGAATGGCGGGGCATGGCCGGGTGCATGAACACCCCTTTCGACCATGAGATCCGCCACGACTGGCCGCCTCCTCGAGTGTGCGAACCAGCACATGACGCTGCACCGGCTCGGCATGACCCTGCCGACACAAAGGCGCCACGAATCTCTTCGTGACGGCATGACGCCCGCCGTCCAGCGGGTGCCAAGTAGTGCCGACTTTTTGGGGGTCGGATCCTGAAATATCAACGAGTTGCAGGCCACGTAACGCGCGAGTTGCGGAATTCGGGTTAAGAATCCCACGCTATCTCTCAGAATTAGACGGAGCTTTTGGAAGAACAAAACGGGATCGAAGGTGCGCAAGCCTTTGGACCCGGGCCGGATTCCGGGATCCGGGAAGGGCATAATCCGGGATTCATGTTACATGTAAGTTGACAGGATGCCCCCCGTTGTGCCATAATGAAGGGAACACACAACATATCGGTGTTCCATGTCGTTCCATCTCGAGACCATCCCGAACCGCAACAGCCGGCCCACGATCCTCATCCGCAAGGCCTGGCGCGAGGACGGACGCCTCAGGAAGAAGACCCTCGCCAACCTCACCCAGCTGCCGCCCCACATCATCGACGGCGTCAGGGCCCTGTTCGACGGCGGCGTCGCCGTCGCCCGGCCCGAGGACGTCTTCGCCATCCGCCGGTCCCGGCCCCACGGCCATGTCGCCGCCGCCCTCGGCACCCTGCGCCGGATCGGAATGGTCCGCGTCCTGCACCGGGTGCCGGGCCGCATGCGGGACCTCGCCGTGGCGGCGGTCGTCGCAAGGATCATCGAGCCGGCCTCCAAGCTCGCCACTGCACGGGCCCTCGATCCCGAGACCGCGTCGACCAGCCTCGGGGCCGTGCTCGGGCTCGGCCCCGTCACCGGCAACGAGATGCTGGACATGCTCGACTGGCTTCTGGAGCGCCAGCCCTGGATCGAGAGGAGCCTGGCCAACAGGCACCTGAAGGGCGGCAACACGCTGATTCTTTATGACGTGTCATCAAGCTACCTGGAGGGACGGTGCTGCCCCCTGGCCGCCTTCGGCCACAACCGGGACGGGAAGAAGGGGAAGATGCAGGTCACCTACGGGCTTCTGTGCGCGGCGGACGGCTGCCCGGTGGCGGTGGAGGTGTTCGCCGGCAACGCCGGGGACCCGTCCACGGTGGCGGGCCAGGTGGACAAGGTCCGGAAGCGCTTCGGCATCGCGCGCGTCGCGCTCGTGGGCGACAGGGGGATGCTGACGACGGCGCGGATCCGCAGGGACCTCGAGCCTGCGGGGCTCGACTGGATCTCGGCCCTGAGGACCGCGGACATCCGAAAGCTGCTGAAGGCCGCCGGCCCTGGCGTCCCGGCCCCTCTGGCGCCCGAGGCGCTGGTTCCCGACGCGGTGGCGGAGATCACGGGCCCGGACTTCCCCGGCGAGCGGCTGATGGTCTGCCTGAACCCGAGGCTGCGCGAGGAGCGGCGGCGCAAGCGTGAGGACCTGCTGGAGGCCACGGAACGGACGCTCGCCGACATCGCCGCCGCCGCCGCGCGCGGCAAGCCGGGGCAGGCGAACCGCGACCGGACGATCAAGGCCCTGGGGCGGCAGGCCAACCGGCGCAAGGTTGAGAAGCACTTCGACATCGACGTGCACGACGCCGGGATGGACTGGGCGCGCAACCGGGACAGGATCGAGGCGGAGGCGCGGCTCGACGGGATCTACGTGATCCGCACCAGCCTGGAATCCGCGTCACTGGGTGCTGAGGCCGCGGTGGAGGCGTACAAGTCTCTCGCGCAGGTGGAGCGCGCGTTCCTCACGATGAAGGCCTCGCGGCTGCGGATCCGACCGGTGCACGTCTACTCGGAGGACCATGTCCGCGCCCACGTGTTCCTGTGCATGCTTGCGTGTCACGTGGAATGGCACATGCGCCGCCGCCTGGCGCCGATCCTGTTCGAGGACGACGACCGGGAAGGCGCCCGGGCGCGGCGGAACTCGCCGGTGGAGAAGGCCGAGGTCTCGGAGAGCGCCAGGGCCAAGGCCGACACCAAGCGCACCCCCGACGGGCTGCCGGTCCACAGCTTCACGACGCTTCTTTCCGACCTGGCCACGCTGACGCTGAACGAGGCGACGGTTCCGGACGGACCCGACCACGGCATTCCGGTCTTCGCGCAGCCGACGGAGCTGCAGGGCCGGGCCCTTGACCTGCTGGAGATCGACCCCGCCAAGTTCCTGCCGTGACGCGCCGGGACCGTTACATGTCGAGTCCCGTCCGGAATCAGCAATCGTGCTGATGGCAAGGGGTTTCGCGCAATTCTGGAAATGAAGATCCGCTTAGAAGCATGCCCTTGCTCAAAGACGATCTTCAAGCAAGGGAATTTTGCAACCCGGGAGTTTTCGTTTGGAGGGTGATCAGATATTGCAGCATGACTATACAGTGAGGCGACGCGGCGTCGGAATGCAGTACCCGGTGCAGCATCCCGGATCTTCCTTGCCGATTTGGGTCAAACAAAGCATGCGACAGACCGACACGATAACCAGCAGGACCCGGGAGGCATGGTAGATCCGATCGCTTGGTACGATGCCAATGCCGAGGCAGTCGTGGCGCGATATGAAGCGGTACTGTCGGAGGATGCCCACGGCTGGTTGCGGGACCTGCTGCCTCAGAGTTCGGCCTCCGTGCTTGACATTGGTGCAGGCAGCGGTCGTGATGCTGCATGGCTGGCTGACGATGGTCATGATGTTGTCGCTGTTGAACCGTCCTCGTCCATGCGAACTGCCGCCGCTTCCCTGCATTGCAACCCAGCCATCAACTGGATCGATGACCGTCTGCCAACACTGGGCGTGGTCTCGCGATCTGGCCTGTCGTTCGATCTGATTCTCCTGAATGCCGTGTGGATGCATGTGCCGAAGAGTGACCGGCGTCGCGCCTTTCGAAAGATGATCAATCTGCTCAGGCCAGGAGGCCTGATGGCAATCACCCTGCGCTTCGGCCCGGCAGACCTCGAACGGGGATTCCACTCCGTTGCGCCGGAAGAGGTCGAAGCACTGGCTAGAGATCACGGAGCGTTTGTTGAGAAACACACGGAGGCAACGGATCTGCTGGAGCGGGATGACGTCCACTGGGCCCAAATGGCGATCAGACTTCCCGACGATGGCACCGGAGCGCTTCCACTGCTCCGGCACGTCATCCTGAATGATGACAAGAGTTCAACCTACAAACTGGCCTTGCTTCGCGCACTTTCTCGCGTAGCCGACGGGGCAGCCGGCCTTGTTCGCCATTTCGACGACGATCATGTTGCCGTACCTTTCGGGTTGGTTGCCCTTTACTGGGTCCGGCTGTTCAAGCCATTGCTGTCGGCGGGCCTTCCGCAAGGCCCCTCCAATGTCGGTCTGCTGCGTCTGGGCTTCGTCAAGGAAGCTTACCGCAACCTTGACCACGTCTCACATCTCGATCTGCGAGTGGGTATGGGACTTTCGGGCGAGCTTTCCCCTGTCCTTCATCAGGCGTTGAGAGATGCTGCCAATACTATCGAGAAAATGCCCGCTACCTACATGACCTATCAGGGCGGGGGCCAGATATTTCCTGTGACAAGGTCCCACAGGCAGTCACGTCCGCCTTCGATTCATCTCAACCAGGAATACCTATTCAGCTTTGGCGAAATGCTGGTTCCCAGACATCTCTGGCAAACTCTGCAGCGCTTTGGCGCGTGGATCGAGCCGGCCATCGTCGCCGAATGGAGCCGCCTCATTCGCCGCTACGCTGCAAGTCAAGGCACTCAGGTTGACGACGGGGCGCTGGCAGCCGCGATGACATGGGAGGAACCGAAACGGGATGTAAGGCTGGCGCGTGACCGGGCGCTGGAAATGTCAGCCGATAGGAAACTGTATTGCGTCTGGAGCGGCAGGCGTCTGGATGAAAGGAGCCTGGATGTAGATCATTGCCTTCCATGGATAGTGTGGCCTTGTGGCGATCTCTGGAACCTCATGCCAGCGCACCGGACAGTAAACCAAAAGGAAAAACGTGCTCACCTGCCAGGTGATCGCCTACTTCGATCGGCTCAGGACCGAGTGTTGAACTGGTGGGGGCCAGCTTACGAGGAAGGCGTGCCGGCGATTTCCGATCGATTCTGGCTTGAGGCAAACTCAAGCCTTCCCGGCATCCATGCCGCGAAAGGAGCTCTGGACGACATCTTTGATGCCGTTTGTCTTCAGAGGATGCGGCTGAAGTATGACCAGCAAGTTCCCGAATGGGCGGGAGAGAAATATCTTTGAACTCCCTGGACGATCCTGCTTTGCCTCCATAGATTGCGGACCGCCGACAGCAAGGAGAGAAAATCGCCGTGTAAATTCAAATGTCCCCTTCGGGTTTAGGAATCGAAGTCACTTCAAGTCATGGTTCGTAAATGCCGAGCACTGAAATGCGCATTACGCCGGTGCCCTGAAAATTGAATGCCCATTCCAGAAATTTCCAAAGAATGCAGAGATCCTCCCGGCTTCACGGCATGGGACTTGTCATGATGGATGTCGGTGGTTCGAGGATCGAAACTCAATATGGACTGAGGACAGGCAGACATGGCTTGCCGTACTCATTCCCCCTTGCGGATCGCTGTATGTCATTACACAGATAGACAGCTTGCACGAAGAATTGACAAAGCGGTTTGGCGCTGTCGAACTTAATGCCTATGAAATCTTCCAGAGAAAGGGTTATTGGGAATAGGTGCCCATAACACGCTTGAAGGCGGTGGTGACTGCTGCCGCTGAAGTTTTTGCATCATGAAGTTTCCGATCATCGTTCAGACTCTCTGGGAGCGGAATGGGAACCATTGGCATTTGACCCAGATGGGCACAGGTAAGGAAATCGGATTCATAATACGTGAGTTTTGGAAAGGCATCCGGTCTCGGAAGGATGCCGCATTTGTTCTCTGTATCCAAAGAAGCAGAGAACATATAGAAGAAACCCTCGCAGGTACAATGTGGGAAGTATTTGTTGACGCCGGCAAGGAAAATCCAGGCAAGACAGTGTCAGCCACGGTCAAATGGAGCGGTCCGGAGCTCGTTCGCGTTCGTTTCGAGGTTTCCCAGATCTAACGTCCGATTCAGCTAGCTGTTTATGCCGCCTATTCCTTGAATCGAATTCGGCACATCGCTCATGCCAACCCCTGCGCAATTCGCGAGGAGGAATTGCTTGACATATTGGGACCGTACTTCAACTTCGTGAATGTCGACCATGAAACAAGACCCGGACAACATCCCATCTGATTGAATTCCGGAATCATGTAGACGGGAAGTGAACTGACCGAACCGGTCAGCCGACGCGGCTTGCACAGTCAGGACATGGAGGCTCTCTCGGCCGAGACAGGGGGCGTGTGTCTCACTCTGCCGCCGGCCTTGTCGGATCAACTGCCTTGCAATGGTAGACATGGCGACCGAGGCTCGAATTTGTCAGTTCATTTGTCATTGTCCGCGATGTGTGCCCGGCGTCTCAGGGCGTTGATTTCATTGTCCGCGCTCGCGGCCTGGTGCACATAGTTTCACAGGGGTTTCAGCCATTCGGTCAGGGTTTCATCATCCTGCCATTTCCTCCTTTGGAGATGGACCGCCGACGTATTGACAAGAGGCTGCACACCTCGAGCGCTGGGGCATTCTTCTGAACGGTGATTTCGGCGTAGCGATGCGTCGTGTCCAGTTTGGCCCGACCGTTCGGCCCGTCAGCACGCCCGAAGAAGCGGCGAGGCATGGCCAGGTGGATGAACACCCGTTCCGACCACGAGAGCCGCCACGACTGGCCGACAGTGCGCCAAGGTCCCTCGCAGACCCGGGATGCAGGTACGTCGGTCAGGCATCTGGATCGTCCCCGTTTCCCGGCTGGCCATGCGCCAGTTCCTTGATGCGCTCATGCATGTGCCGCCGAAGATCCTGTCCCCCAAAGAATATGCCAAGCACCTGCGCTTCCTCGCGGCTTTCATCGACCAGAAAGCAGAACACGGCCCTTCCCTTCGCGACGTAACGCAGGCCTTCCAGGATCAGTGGTTCAAAAATTCCCTGAAAGGGCACATTGCCGAGACCCGCCATGTCGTCCCCGATTTCGCGTATGCGTCCCACTGCGCGTTCGAAAGCGACATCCGGTGCATCACCGTAATCGTGATAGGCGTTGAACAGATGTTCGAAGATCAGGTCGAGGTCCGCGTCGCATCGGGCACCGCGAACGACATCAATGCCCAAGGGCACGGCGCCTTATGTCAGTCAAGCGTTCTGTCTGTCGACGACCTTCTTCTGGGACAGGAATGGACCTTGCGCACGGTCCTCGAAAAACGCCGGCAAAGCGGCAAGCCCCACCTGCCCGCGTTCGGTCTCGGAACGCGCGAGTTCCAGGCCCCGCTGCACGACGGCGCTCTTGCTCGAGCAATGGCCGTCGCTGACCAGCCTGCGCGCGAACACATCCTGCTGGTCAGTGATCGACACCGACGCCTTGACCGACATCGCACCTCCTGAGCATTGATGCTGCTCAGTAGCAAAATCATAGGATTCGGGTTGCGGTTTCTGGGGTTGCGCAAGGCGCAGGCAAAGCGATGCAGCCTTGCGGTCTACATCCGCGAATTTCGAGCTGCTGCCCCCCCCTGACATCTCGCGTGGGAATGGCGCGCAGTGGAGCCGCCAGAGGCAAAGAGTGGGGCCCAAATTGCATTGTAACGACATGCAGCGCTTCATTTCGGCGTTTGTAACTGCTCACCCCATTTTCAGGCATCCTGATCGAGACAGTCAACGGCCTTTCCCTTGAGGGCGATCATGATGGCGACGAGCGGGTTGTATCCGAGCGCGGCCATTGTCCGGAGGTAGCTCGATATGCGGCACCAGGCGTGTGCGAACGCGACGCTTCGGAAGCAGCCCGATATCTTCTGCTTGACCTTGGCCATCCTGAAGTCGCGCTCCGCCCGGTTGTTCGAGAACGGGGTGTCGGCACGCCTTGTGAAGCGCAGGACGTTCCGTCTCTGGGCGGCGAGGCGTTCGAGAAGGTTGTGGGCATCGGACCTGGCGACCGGTCCGCGGCGGCCCTTCCGCCTCTTCGGGATCTCGGGCATCTCCTTTCGGCCCTGCTCCAGGATCTCCCTGTAGCATCGTGCGACTCGCCTGTAGTGGCGCATGGAGAGCCGCCTGTCCGGCCGTCGCATGACCTGCCGCCGCGCGATGAGCAGCAGCTTGCGCATCCTCTCCGCCCACGGCCAGCCGTTGCTGTCGGTCGCGGCCTGAAGCTCGCGCAGCAAATGGGGGCAGCAGAGCTGATGCCTGCAGTTCGTGTAGGTGAGGTACGCCTTCCAGCAGTCGTGGACGATGACGCCTCCGTACCTGGGGATGATCCCGATGTCGTCGATGGCCTCGCATCCGCGCTTCCGGTGCAGCCGCTTGACGGTGACCGGGCCGCCGGAGCAGACGTGGATCCAGTGGTTCCTTCCGTCCACCCGCAGCGAGGTTTCGTCGACGTTCAGCACGGGCATCGCGAGGAGCTTCCCGATCGCGGCGGCCTCCCATGTTTCCAGCGCCTGATGCAGGCGCGAGACGAAGCCGAGAAGCGTGGCCTCGGAGAGCAGCCGTCCGGTCGTCGCCTGGATCATGGCCGCGGTCCGCTTGAGCGGGACCATCTGCGCGCAGAGCAGGTGCACGGCATAGGCGACGATGCCGGGTCCGTACTGCAGCGGCCCCGGCATGGTGTCGGGGAACGCGCCCTTGTTCCGGGCGCGGCAGCGCGGGCAGTCCTTGATCTCGGCCTCGACCCGGCGCTCGACGGTCTCGAAGACGATGTCGATCCCGACGCGTGCCTCGTGTCCGGAGCACGCGGTTCCGGACAGGTCGTGGCCGCATTGCCGGCACGCGGTGACCGGGCTGGATTCCGTGACGGTGACCGTGCGCAGGTTGCCCGGTTCCGTCTCCCTCGCCTTCGGCCCCTTGCTGCGGGAGCCCTTGCCGGCGCGCCGCGCGGTCTCGTCCCTGTCCGTCTGCGACGGCGGGAGGCCGGAGTTGCGCGAGGTCTTCGGCGTCGTCTTCTCGAGGAACACCGCCACCAAGATGTCCAGAAGCAGGAACAGGGCGTCGATCAGCGCGAGGGTTTCGGCGCCCGCCTCGCCCTTCCGCTTGATGCCGTCGAACCGGGCCCGGCAATCGTCCATCTGCGCGCGCAGCGATGCCCCGTTCACCGTCGCCATCACTCCGCCTCCACCGCCATGATCGCCGAGACCACCGCCAGCCGCTCGCCCGGCGGCATCTTCCGGTAGCCCTCCGCCCAGCGGGCGGCCTTGCGCCTGATGCGCTGGCGGTCGGTCCTGTCCCGCCCGGCATGGCCGGCCCAGTGCATCCGGTCGGGCGCGAAGTTGAACCAGACCACCTCGGTGCGGACCTGGCCCTGGGTCGTCACCTGAAGCGCGATCCGGCGCCAGTCCCGCAGCATGTCGTCGTACAGCGCCGAGGGGTGTCCCGAGACCATCACCTGGCACGGCAGGCCCTTGAGCAGGTCGAGGAGCGCGACATGGTCGGCCTCGGCGTAGTCGTGGCGGTACCGCCGCCGCGACCGGCGGGTCGCGTGCAGGTACGGCGGGTCGCTGTAGACCAGTTCCGTGCCCCGGAACGGGAAGCCGGCCAGGAACGCGTGCGCGCAGCCGTGCACCAGCTCCACCGGGTAGCCGCACTCGAACCCGTCAATCGCGCGCCGGTCCCGGTCGATCCCGATGCTGCGCGCCGCCGGGGCCTTGCGCTTCATCAGCGCGCCGCCCCCGAGATGAGACTCCAGATAAAGATCGTGCGGGGGCTGGAGTCCCAGAAGCATCTGGCACAGCCCGCTCGTTGCCTTGGAACCAAAATATCCCATCAACGGTCCCCGTCGCTCACGGGAACCGCCGATAACCGGATCAGTCTACGGTGTCAACTCCCCTCGCCACCGACGTCCCGTGCGGCGGGCCCCGGCCAGTCAGCGCCTCCAATGATCTCGTCGGATGTCACCCCGACATCGTTCCGGAACTAGGGGGTGAGCAGTTACCGGCGTTTCTTTGGGAATCCCGTCAATTTTGCTGCCTGGACTTGTGCTTGAATCTTGCGAAACCAACGCGTCTTCCGCTGCCTTCGCAAGGAAGCGATGGTCTCGTCACGGATTGATGGCGACCGGGAAGGAAGGCTCGACTTCATTCTCAACGGGATTGTCTCCATTGCGGAAGAAACCGCCAAGTCGGCCCGCGACCTGCTCACCCTTTCAAGAATGCTCAAAGACGATTCCGCCGGCGTGAGTGGTTTTAAGGACCTGTTCGCGAACGCCCGCAGGCCAGTCGCAGGCTTGCGCTTCAGTCGGCTGGCAGGCTAACTGCAAGGGCGTTCACCCCATGCAGCAGGACGCCCCATGGACTTTGATCTCAGCGATGAACAGAAAGCGATTTACGACACGGCCCGAGCATTCGGCGCCGACAGAATCGCGCCCAACGCACTGGACTGGGAAGCGGACGGGACCATCCCCAAGAGCCTTTGGATCGAAATCGGCGAACTGGGATTCGGCGGACTGAACATCAGCGATGAGGCAGGAGGCGCCGGACTCAACCGTCTGGATACAACGCTTGTGATCGAAGCACTGTCCGAATCCTGCGCTTCCGTTGCCGCGTTTCTCTCGATCCACAACATGTGCGCCCAGATGATCGAAGTCCTTGGCAGCAACGAGTTGAAGAACCGAATCCTGCACCGCGCCATCAATATGGAGACCTTGCTCTCCTACTGCCTGACCGAACCCGGCTCAGGCTCTGACGCCGCTGCGCTTCGCGCCCGCGCAGAACGCACAAACGAAGGATGGCGGCTGGACGGGACAAAGGCATTCATCTCGGGCGGCGGATACTCGGACGCGTACGTGGTCATGGCGCGCACGGGCGGCGACGGCCCCGAAGGCATCTCGGCCTTTCTGCTGGACAGCGGCACAAACGGCCTGACATTCGGCGGCCTTGAGCAAAAAATGGGCTGGCGCAGCCAGCCGACTCGCCAGGTCCGGATGGACAACTGCAGCGTGCCCGCCGCCAACTTGCTGGGCAGGGAAGGCGAAGGCTTCAAATACGCGATGGCGGCGCTCGACGGCGGACGCCTGAACATTTCCGCTTGCTCGCTCGGCGCCGCGCAAAACGCCTTGGACAGGACGATCGAATACATGTCGGAGCGGCGGGCCTTCGGCCAGCGCCTCGACCAGTTCCAGGCACTGCAATTCCAGATCGCCGACTGCGAGATCGAGCTGCAGGCTGCGCGCACCTTCCTGCGCCATGCCGCCTGGGCGCTCGACACGGCGCAGCCGGACGCCACGAAGCGCTGCGCGATGGCCAAGGCATTTGTGACAGAAGCCGCGTCACGAATAGCGGACGCCTGCCTGCAACTTCACGGGGGATACGGATACCTTGCCGAATATGGAATCGAGAAGATTGTCCGGGACCTGAGGGTGCACCGAATTCTTGAAGGAACGACCGAGATCATGCGGGTCATTGTCGCACGTCACCTGACTGCGGATTCATGAGCGAAATCATCCTGCGCAAGGAAGGATTCGCCGGGCGGGCCACGCTGAACCGTCCAGGCACGTTGAACGCCATCACGCTGCCCATGATCCGGGCCCTGAGCGACGCGCTTTCCCGATGGGCGAAGGACGACGGAATCGCCCTGATCCTGATTGACGCGACCGGCGACAGAGCGTTCTCGGCAGGCGGCGACATTGCGGACATCCACGACGCGCTTGCACGCGGAGAATGCGAAACCGCCCGACGCTTCTGGCAGGAGGAATACCGGCTGAACGCCGCCCTCGCCAACTTCCCGAAGCCAGTCGTCACCCTTCTCAACGGGTTCACCATGGGCGGCGGCGTCGGCGTCGGCTGTCACGCCTCGCATCGCGTCGTCGGCGACAGTTCCCGGATCGCGATGCCGGAATGCGGAATCGGGCTCGTGCCAGACGCTGGCGGGTCGCTGCTGCTGGCGCGGGCGCCCGGGCACGTAGGCGAGTATCTCGGCACCACAGGCACACGCATGGGTCCGGGAGACGCGATTCTCGCCGGTTTCGCCGATCGCTTCGTTCCGGAAGGCATGTGGCGAGACCTGACGGCGCACCTCGAGGCATCGGGCGACCCGGCGGAAATCGACCGAGCCGCACTCCCCGCGCCGGAAAGCCCGCTTGCGGCGGACGAAGCCTCGATCAACCGGCACTTTGCCGGCAAGACCTTCCGGGACATTCTCGATTCCCTGGCACGGACGGAAGACGAGTGGTCGCGAGCGACGCTGGCGCGGCTTGCGCCGCTGGCGCCTCTTTCCCTCGCCGCGACGATCGAACTTGTCCGCCGTGCACGGACCGCCAACCAGATCGAGACGGCGCTGGTCAACGAATACCGGTTCGCGCACCGGGTGACCGAGCAGGGGGACTTCCTCGAGGGCATTCGTGCAGCCGTCATCGACAAGGACAGGTCACCAAGATGGGCGCACGATTCACTTGGCGCAGCCTCGGCAGAGGAAGTCTCTGACATGCTAGGCTCGCTTGGACCTGAAGAACTGGATCTGGAGGATGTCTCATGAGAATCGGATTCATCGGCCTCGGCAACATGGGGGCGCCCATGGCGCGCAATCTCGTTGCGGCGGGCCACGACCTGGCAGGCTTCGACATCGCGGCACAGGTCCCCGCAGGCGTCCACGCGGGCGTCACGGCCGCTGCCGCCGTGGCGACCCGTGACGTGGCCATCACGATGCTTCCCGACGGGCAGATTCTCCGCAGCGTTGCAGACGAAATCATCCCGGTCATGGAATCCGGAACAATCATGCTGGACTGCTCAACCGTTGACGTGGAGAGCGCCAGGGCGGTGGCCAGGCAGGCGCGGTCGGCGGGAGTGCACGCGCTCGATGCACCGGTCTCCGGCGGAATTGGCGGAGCCAGGGCGGGCACGCTGACCTTCATGGTGGGAGGATCCGGGGATGCCGTGAACGCCGTCATGCCGCTCCTTGACATCATGGGGCAAAAGGCCGTGCATTGCGGACCTTCAGGAAACGGCCAGGCGGCGAAGATCTGCAACAACATGATCCTCGGGGCCACCATGATAGCCACCTGCGAAGCCTTCGCGCTGGCCGACAAGCTCGGGCTCGACCGGCAGGCAATGTACGACGTCGTCTCCACGTCATCGGGATACAGCTGGTCCATCAACGCCTATTGCCCGGCACCGGGCATCGGCCCGGCCTCGCCCGCAGACAACGACTACCAGCCGGGTTTCGCGGCGGAACTCATGCTGAAGGACTTGCGTCTTTCCCAGCAAGCTGCCGAAGCCGTCGACGCCGACACTCCGATCGGGGCGCGCGCTGCGGAGATTTATTCCGCCTTCGTCGAAGACGAAGACGGCAGGGGCAAGGACTTCTCCGCGATGCTTCCCAGATTCGTCAGGCGGAACCGCGCCGCAGGCCGGCAGGACCGCGTCGAACGCCGCGCCTTGTAACTCCTCGCCGAAGGCATGCGCCCGACCGGCGGCGCGGTGAACGGGCGACCAATGCGCCAGCCGACGGGACGATTCCGAACCGTTGCCGGTCAGTGACCCGATTTCCTCTCGGGAAAGAGGATCGAGAGAACCGGCATGATGGCGCGGGTGACGACCGGAATCAGCAAAAGGCCCAGTGCCAGCCCGAAAATCCCGTCAAGCGCCGCGGTCACGACCCATTTCACGAAACCGCCGGCCACGCCGACGGCTTCGGCCGTCGCGGCGGCGACCCCCTTGATCAGGAGGTAGGGTGCGTGCCAGTCTAGGACCTCAAGCCCGTGCACGATGATGTTGCCGCCGACCCAGAGCATGGCCGCGGTACCCACGATCGAGATGATCGTCATCAAGCGGGGCATGAACCTGACCATCCAGAGGCCGAAGCTGCGTGTCGCCGCCAGTCGCCCGACTTGGGAGAGTCTCAGGCCGGCGTCATCCATCTTCACGAGCAGCGCCACGGTGCCGTACACCAGAACGGTGATCCCGATCGCGACCACCGCCAGCACGATGCCCGCCGAAACAAGGCTTTCCGTATCGACCGCAGCGAGCGAGATCGTCATGATCTCGGCCGACAGGATGAAATCAGTCTTGATCGCGCCTTTCACGCGCTGCTCCTCGAGATGAGCCGCATCAAGGGATTCGGGTTCCGGATGCCCTGTTTCTGGATGGTGATGCAACGCGTGCCACACCTTCTCGGCACCCTCGAAACACAGGTAGCAGCCACCGAGCATGAGAAGCGGCGTCACGAGCCAGGGCAGGAACGCATCCAGCAAGAGCGCCAAGGGCAACAGGATGACAAGCTTGTTGATGAACGATGCCCGGGCGATCTTCCAGACGACGGGCAGTTCTCGCGCTGCGGGCAGGCCGGTGACGTATTTCGGTGTCACCGCTGCGTCGTCGATGACGACGCCAGCCGCTTTCGCGCCGGCCTTTGCAGCATCGTCGATGACCGTCGCTCCCACCTTCGCCCCGACTCGTGCCGCCTGCCCGGCCAGGTCATCGACCTGTGATGCCGCCAGCTTGATGATTGCCGCGACATCGTCGAGTAGCGCCAGAAGACCGCTCATGGATGCACCTTGGCTTTGTCCTTTCCCGTTGCCTGATTGACACAACCGTCGAGTGCCCCTCAACCCCCGGGCAAATTCCCCCGGCGGCGCGCAGGTGCAGCTGGGTCAGGTCAGATCGGCAGTGCCGTCGTCGACTTGATCTCTTCCATCGAGAGCAGCCCCGTCACGTTGTAAATCTCCACCTCGGAAATCAGCGCCTGGTAGAATTCGTCGTAGGCGCGGGCATTCCGGACCAGCACCTTCAGGACATAATCGACATCGCCGGCCAGCCGATGCGCCTCGAGCACTTCGGGCCTCGCCATGAGAGCATCAAGGAACCTGGCCTGCCACTCCGCCTCGTGGGCCGAAGTGCGGACCAGAACGAAGAAACAAGCCTCGAAACCAAGCTTTTCCGCATCGAGAACGACGGTTTGCTGCCCGATCACGCCTGATTCGCGCATCTTGCGAATCCGGTTCCAGACCGGCGTCTTCGACGAGCCGACCTTGCGTGCAACGTCGTCCAGCGACTGGCTTGCGTCCCGTTGCAGCTCACGCAGGATTTTCCTGTCCAGGTCGTCAATTCGCACCGCCATTCCCGTCGCCTCCCGTAATCCCGACATCTGTCTTTCATTCCGGCGAAATTAGAACATATGTCCCTATTTTCAAGTTCCGTCTGCACAAACTTGGGAAATAATTCTATGTTCTTGTTGAGAGTGGAGTGGTCATGAAACATTTTCCGATCTTCCTGGATGTCGAGGGCCGCGACATCGCCGTCTCGGGCGGGGAAGAGGCCGCGCTGGCCAAGCTGCGGCTCCTGGCGAAGACGGATGCCAGGATCACGGTGTATTCCGCTGCCCCCAGTGCCTGCATCCGCAGCCTGGCCGACGGTGGCCAGCTGGCGCTGGCGACCAGACCCATCGAGGCCATGGACGTGGCCGGCAAGGCGTTGGTCTACGCTGCAAACGAAGATGCGGACGAGGACAGGCGCGTAGTGGCGCTTGCCCGCAAGGCCGGGACCCTCGTCAATCATGTGGACAGTCTTGAAACCTCGGACTTCATCACGCCCGCCGTGGTGGACCGCGACCCCGTGGTGGTGGCCATCGGGACCGAAGGCGCCGCCCCGGTGCTGGCGCGCGCGATCAAGGCCGAACTGGAAGAGAGCCTGCCGCCGGCACTTGGGCCCCTCACGAGGGCCGCAAGGCGATTCCGCCGGCTGGCGGAGGCGCTGCCCTTCGGCCGAAAGCGCCGGACATTCTGGTCAGACTACTTTTTGCGCGTCGGCCCGCGCGACTTTGACAGGGGCGGCGAGGCGGCTCTGGCCGGCACCCTGGAGCGCTTGCTGGCGGAACGCATGAGCGCGAGCCCCGACCCTGGCAGCGTGACCTTCGTCGGTTCAGGTCCGGGCGACCCCGAACTTCTCACTCTCAAGGCGAGGCGTGCACTCCACGACGCCGACATCGTGATCCACGACAGCCTGGTGACGCCAGGGATACTCGACCTTGCGCGGCGAGAGGCTCTCATCGTCAACGCGGGCAAGCAGGGATTCGCCCCGTCAACACCGCAGGCCGAGATCAATGCCATGCTGGTCCGGCATGCATCGGAAGGCCGCCATGTCGTGCGGCTGAAGTCCGGCGATGCGACCGTCTTCGGCCGGCTCGACGAGGAAATCGACGCCTGCGCCGCAGCCGGCGTTCCCTTCTCCGTGATTCCGGGCATAACCGCGGCCTCCGCCGCCGCTGCAGGCATCGGCCGAAGCCTCACGCGCCGCGGTCGCAACTCGAGCGTGCGACTGATTGCCGGCCACGATGTCGACGGCCATGCCGAACATGACTGGCGGACGCTCGCCCGCCCGGGCGAAGTCGCCGCAATCTACATGGGAAAGAGATCCGCCCGCTTCCTCCAGGGAAGGCTGATGATGCACGGCGCGGGGCCGGACACCCCCGTCACCATCGTCGAGAACGCCACACGCGCCGACCAGCGCGTCACTGCATCGGAACTGGCCTGCCTTGCCGAAGACATCGCCGAGGCCGAACCGGCCGGCCCGGCCCTCTTCCTCTACGGTCTCGCTCCCCGCGAAGCCGAAGCCATTGCCCGCCCACAAAGGGAGATCGTCCTGTGAGCCGCCACCGCGATTCAACGAAAGTCGTCACGGCCAGCTCGCTTCTCGAAGGAGACACCGTGTGGCTGACCGCCGACGACCGCTGGACACGCAACATGTCGGAAGCCGAGCTTCTCGAGGACGAGGCGGTCGCCGAAGACCGGCTTCTCTTTGCGATCTCGCAACCCGATCTTGTCGTAGGGGCCTATCTGGCCGACGCCGTCTCGAGCGAGAGCGGCCCGGTCCCCGTCCATGTTCGCGAAGCGCTGCGCACGAAGGGTCCCTCGAACTACTGCCATGGCAAGCAGCAGGAACGGCCCGTCTCCCTTGCAAGTCAATTCGAAGGGTCCTGAGCCAATGTACCAGTATTCGGACTTCGACGACGCCTTCGTGCGGGAGCGCGTGGCACAGTTTCGAGCCCAGGTCGAGCGGCGGATCGACGGCAGCCTGACCGAGGACGAATTCAAGCCGCTTCGGCTGATGAACGGCCTGTACCTGCAGCTGCACGCCTACATGCTGCGCGTCGCGATCCCGTACGGGACGCTCGATTCCGGGCAGATGCGGCAGCTTGCGATGATCGCGGAGCGTTGGGACAAGGGGTACGGCCACTTCACGACGCGGCAGAACGTTCAGTTCAACTGGCCAAGGCTGGAGGACACTCCCGACATCCTGGACGCACTCGCCGAAGTCGAGATGCATGCAATACAGACGAGCGGCAACACGATCCGAAACGTCACGGCCGACCATTTCGCGGGCGCCGCCGCCGACGAGATCGCGGATCCGCGACCCGTGGCGGAACTGATGCGCCAATGGTCGACCGACCATCCGGAATTCCAGTTCCTTCCCAGGAAATTCAAGATCGCCGTCACCGGCTCGCCAAACGACAGGGCCGTGACGCGCGCCCATGACATCGGATTGCGAATGATCCTGAACGGGACCGGAGAACCGGGGTTCGAGGTCATTGTCGGCGGTGGCCTCGGACGGACGCCCATGATCGGCAAGGTCATCCGGGAGTTCCTGCCGCGCATCGACCTGCTGCCCTATCTTGAAGCCATCGTCAGCGTGTACAACGCGCTCGGACGGAGGGACAACAAGTACAAGGCGCGGATCAAGGTCACGGTTGCCGAAACCGGCCTGGACGAATTCCGCGCCCGCGTGGACGCCCGGTTCGAGCAGTTGAGATCGCGGTTCGGAGGAGCCGGCCAGGCGATGCTGGCGCGCATCGAACGGTCCTTCGCGCCTCCCGCCTTCCGTTCGGCACCCATGGGCCGGTACGAAACGGCGCGAAAGGCTGATCCGGCCTTTCGCTCATGGACCGATACCAACCTTGCCCCCCACAAGGCCGAAGGCTACGCGATCGTCACCGTCTCGCTGAAGGCGCATGGGGCAACGCCGGGGGATGCCACATCCAGCCAGATGCGTGCGTTGGCGGATCTCGCCGAGCGTTTCGGCCATGACGAGCTGCGCATCAGCCACGAGCAGAACGTCATCCTGCCGCACGTGCACAAGTCGGATCTTCCGGCGGTCCATTCGGTTCTCAGGGAGCACGGGCTGGCCGCGGCCAATGTCGGACTGATCTCGGACATCATTGCATGCCCGGGAATGGATTATTGTGCCTTGGCGACCGCGCGCTCGATTCCGATTGCGCAGGAGATTGCGCACAGGTTCGACGATTTGAAGCTCGAGCACGGGATCGGGAACCTGAAGATCAAGATCTCGGGCTGCATAAACGCCTGCGGACACCATCACGTGGGACATATCGGAATACTTGGTCTCGACCGTGCCGGCGTCGAGAACTACCAGATCACGCTCGGCGGCGACGGAACCGAAACGGCGGCGATCGGCGAGCGTGCAGGACCCGGATTCCCGGCGGACGAGATCGTCCCCGCCATCGAACGGCTGGTCCACGCCTATCTCGACCTGCGCAGCGACGGGAAGGAGAGCTTTCTCCAAACGTACCGACGGTTGGGAATCGGGCCGTTCAAGGCGGCCCTGTATCCGGAAAGGGTCGTGGCCAATGCCGCTTGAAGCCCCCCTCGCCCCGCCCGCCGAACGCGCGACCGAACTGAATCGCCGATTCGCGCGTCACGCGGCGGCAGACGTGCTGGCACATGCCCTTCGCGACCCCGAGATCGGCAACGCAGCCCTTGTCTCGTCGTTCGGTGCCGAGGCGGTCGTGCTCCTGCACATGGTCAGCGTCATCGACCGGACCACCCCCGTCCTTTTCGTTGACACCGAAATGCTGTTTCCGGAAACGCTGGATTACCAGCGCGAGGTCGCCCGGCACCTCAGGCTGACCGACGTTCGCGTGATCCGGCCGGATCGGGAACCCTTGTTCCGGAACGATCCGGGCGGCGACCTGCATCGCCGCGACCCTGATGCCTGCTGCAATTTGCGCAAGACCGGGCCGCTGCAAGCCGCATTGGCCGGATTCGAGACATGGGTGACCGGCCGCAAGCGGAATCACGGAGGCCAGCGCGCGGCGCTGGACTTCTTCGAGGTGGACGACGGCACGCGGATCAAGGTCAACCCGCTCGCCCACTGGTCCGCTTCAGATGTGCAGGACTACATCGGCAACAACCGCTTGCCACGGCATCCTCTCGTCGCAAAGCGCTTTCCATCGCTTGGATGCCTTCCCTGCACGACACCCGTCGCACCGGGAGAGGACCTGCGCGCCGGACGCTGGCGAGGGCTCGACAAGGACGAGTGCGGGATTCACTTCCTGGAGGGCCGGCTGGCTCGCAGGGCTTCGGAAGGGGAGCTCGCATGAAGATTCTGGTAACGGACAGCGGATTCCGCGCAGAGGATCGGGACCGGGAATTCTGGTCGCCCGACCAGCTTCCGGCAGGCCGGACCGGGCTTGCCGTGGAGCTTGCCCCGGACGCCGATCCGACAACACTGAACGACCGCCTCGCTGCAGCTGACCTGATTCGCGTGAATTTTCCGGAATTCGCGGACGGGCGCGGCTTCACCATTGCCCGCGTCCTGCGACTGATGGGATACAGCGGCCGCCTTCGTGCCGGCGGCCACGTGATTGCCGATCAGTACGCGATGGCGCGCCGCGCGGGATTCGACGAAGTCGAGATCGATGAAGAACTTGCCGCCCGCCAGCCAGAGGAACAATGGTTGCGGCGGGCAAATTGGCAATCCCACGACTATCAGGCCCGACTGCGCGCATAAGGCCGTTTACTCCACCAAACGCGATCTCTAGGAAGGGACGCCAATGCAACCGGCGCACAAGCCATGACCGACCAGATGCCCGCGACCACCGTGAATGCCAGGACGGTTACGCTGCCTGACGCCCAGACCGTGACACATGTCCGGCACTGGACAGATCGGCTGTTCTCCTTCCGCGTGACCCGACCAGCCTCCCTGCGCTTTCGCTCGGGCGAGTTCGTGATGCTCGGGCTCATGGGGGACAGTGGCAAGCCCCTTCTCCGCGCCTATTCCATCGCCTCTCCCGCATGGGACGACGAACTGGAATTCTACTCGATCAAGGTTCCGGACGGACCGCTGACCTCACGGCTCCAGCATATCCGGCAGGGAGAGCTGATCATACTTCGCACCAAGCCCGTAGGAACGCTTGTGCTCGACGCGCTGCTTCCCGGCGACCGCCTCTGGCTCTTCGCGACCGGAACCGGCATCGCGCCCTTCGCCTCGCTGGTGCGTGATCCGGACACCTATGATCGTTACGGCGAAATCATCCTGATGCATACATGCCGCGACGTGGCGGAACTGGATTACGGCCGCGAGCTGGTCGAGAGCGTCCGCGCCGACGACCTGCTTGCCGAACTCATCGGCGAAGGCATTGCGGACAAGCTGAGATACTGCCCCTCGACCACGCGAGAGCACAGCCCGACCATGGGCAGGATCACCGACAACCTCTTGTCGGGCAGGGCGTTCACCGATCCGGCCATCGACGGCATCAGCCCGGACAAGGACCGCGGCATGGTCTGCGGGTCGTTCGACTTCATCAAGGACATGAAGGCCGTCCTCGAGGGATTCGGGCTTGAAGAGGGCGCGAACAGCGATCCACGACACTACGTTGTCGAGAAGGCCTTTGTCGGCGACGGCATCTGACGCCCGTTTCGCGCCCGTGCCAGGCGGCACGCATGGCTCCCTCCGAGACCTGGCTGCAATGCCGCCTCTCCGGGCAGATGCGAGGACAGGCAACAGGGCGGCAGGAATCTGCAAACGCTCTAGCCGATTTGCCTTGCAAATCCGGTTGAATCCCCCCAAGTCCGGGAATAATTTCGTGCACCTGTAGCAACAAGAAAAGGACATGTCACCATCGCACGCAGACCGCACAGCGCACCTCCGGTGCGTGACACGGGCCCACGGGTAAACGACCGAATCCGTGCGCCTGAAATCCGGCTCATCGGAGCCGAGGGAGAAAACAGGGGCGTTGTCTCTCCGGAGCAGGCCCTCGAACTTGCCGGAGACTCCGGGCTTGATCTCGTGGAAATCTCTCCGAATGCCTCGCCGCCAGTCTGCAAGATCATGGACTACGGCAAGTTCAAGTACGAGCAGCAGAAGCGCGAGAGCGACGCTCGCAAGAAGCAGAAGACCATCGATGTCAAGGAGGTCAAGTTCCGCCCCAACACGGACATCCACGACTATGACGTCAAGATGCGGAACGTGACGCGCTTTCTGGAGTCAGGTGACAAGGTGAAGGTAACGCTGCGATTCCGGGGGCGCGAGATGGCGCACCTGAACCTGGGCCGCGACCTTCTGGAACGCGTTGCCGACGACATCAAGGAAATCGGCAAGGTCGAGAACATGCCCAAGATGGAAGGCCGGCAGATGGTCATGATGATCGGGCCCGCAAGGTAGAAGGGCCTGCCGCTCCGCGAATGCCGGCCGCAGGAAGGGTCAAGGCTTGAACGCGCAGGACAGAATCAAGGCCAGGAACGCACCGGATCTCTCGGAATTTTCATGGGAGGATCCGTTTCGCCTCGCCGACCAGTTGACCGAGGACGAACGGATGCTTGCCGAGTCGGCCCGGACTTTCGCGGACACCCGCCTCGCGCCCCGCATCATGGCGGCCTATGCCGAGGAGCGCGTGGAACCGGAAGTCATGGCGGAGATGGGCGAGGCCGGGCTGCTGGGTGTCACGATTCCCGAAGAGTTCGGCGGTCTCGGCTCCAGCTATGTCACCTATGGTCTCGTAGCCCGCGAAATCGAGCGAATCGATTCCGGCTACCGCTCCATGATGTCGGTCCAGTCTTCGCTGGTCATGCATCCGATACTTGCCTACGGCACGAACGCACAGCGCGAGAGGTATCTTCCCGGCCTCGCGGCGGGCAACCTCATCGGCTGCTTCGGCCTGACCGAGGCGGATGCGGGCTCCGATCCGGGCGGCATGAAGACGCGCGCCGAGAGGGATGGCGGCGGCTACCGGCTGAACGGCTCAAAAACGTGGATATCAAACTCCCCGATCGCCGATGTCTTCGTCGTTTGGGCGAAGTCCGACGACCACGGGGGCAAGATTCGGGGCTTCGTGCTTGAAAGGGGCGCAAAGGGGCTGTCGGCGCCAAGGATCGAGGGGAAGCAGTCTTTGAGAGCAAGCGTGACCGGAGAGATCGTGCTCAACGACGTCGAAGTCGGCGAGGAGGCGCTCCTGCCCGACGTGGAGGGGCTCAAGGGCCCCTTTGGATGCCTGAACCGCGCGCGTTACGGCATCGCCTGGGGCGTTTTGGGCGCCGCGGAGTTCTGCTGGACGGCCGCGCGGCAATACGGCCTGGTCCGCAAGCAGTTCGGCAGGCCGATAGCGGCCACACAGCTGTTCCAGAAGAAACTGGCCGACATGCAAACCGAAATCGCGCTTGGGCTTCAGGGCACGCTGCGCGTTGGCCGGTTGATGGACGAAGGCCGCGCCGCTCCGGAGATGATTTCGATCCTCAAGCGCAACAACTGCGGCAAGGCGCTCGACATCGCCCGCATGTCACGCGACATGCATGGCGGCAACGGGATCTCGGATGAGTTCCAGGTCATGCGCCACGCGATGAACCTGGAGACCGTGAACACCTACGAGGGCACGCATGACATTCACGCGCTGATCCTGGGCCGGGCACAGACCGGATTGCAGGCTTTTTTCTGAGTCCGCCCCACGACCACCCGCCTTGAAGACCCGGCCGAACCGTCAAGGACTCGGCGCCGGCCGTTCAGCCTGGTCTCGCGAGATCAGCATGAACGCGATACGCCGCCGGCCCGCACGGGCCAATTGCGCTCCCGTCAGACCGGGCCGCTGACTGCAGCCGGTTCGTCTCAACTGTCGTAGTCGGGCACCCTTGCGGCACGAACGCGGTCCTGCAGGCGCGGCAGCAAGACACCGGCCAGCACGCCGATTGCCAAAGGCACCGCGTGATCCTCCGACACAAGCCATGAAGCGACCGCCGCTAGCAGGATGCATCCGGCAAGCGCGATCGCGCGCAGTTCGACCGCCTTGATCGAGTCCCCGTCAATCGAGAGGGTCAGCGACAGCAGCCTCCTTGCATGAACTTCGGAACGGGAGGCACCCCAGCCTGCTATCAGGCCCAAGACAAATGCAACCAGCATCACGTCACCCTTTCACGTCATTCCACGGCAATCCTAACCGATTCTCGCCGGAATTCGAGACTCTGGCACCCCGGCACCCGTTCCGATAGAGGAAGGGCATGAATGGCGCCACGCTGACCATCAGGCGGCCAGACGACTGGCATCTGCACCTGCGCGACGGCGCAATGATGAGGGGCGTCCTGCCCTGCTCCGCAGCGCATTTCGCCCGCGCCATCATCATGCCGAACCTTTCGCCGCCCGTCGTCACGGCGCACGATGCCGCAGCCTATCGAGACCGCATCCTGGCAGCCCTGCCAGAATGTTCCGAATTCGAGCCGCTGATGACGCTCTATCTCACCGAGGACACGGATCCGGTTGACGTGAAAGCTGCCGCCGACAGCGGGCTCGTCAAGGCCGTCAAGCTGTATCCGGCAGGTGCCACCACGAATTCCGCGGACGGAGTGCGCGACTTCGACAAGATCCGAGGCGTCCTCGAAATGATGGCCGAGGCCGGCCTGCCGCTCTGCGTCCACGGCGAGGTGACACGCCCCGAGGTCGACATCTTCGATCGTGAAGCGGTCTTCATCGACGAGGTGCTTGACCCGATTCGCCGCAGGACGCCAGGCCTGCGGGTGGTGATGGAGCATGTCACTACCGCAGAGGCCGCTGCCTATGCGGCCGACGGCGGCGGCGACCTCGGCGCGACCATCACCGTCCAGCATCTGATGCTCGACAGGAACGACATGCTGGCAGGCGGCATCCGGCCGCATTTCTATTGCCTGCCGGTCCTGAAGCGCGGCACCCACCGGCCGGCGCTGGTCAATGCCGCCACGAGCGGCAATCCGGCCTTTTTCCTGGGAACCGACAGCGCCCCTCACGCGACAGAGGCGAAGGAGAGCGCGTGCGGATGCGCCGGATGCTTCACGGCGCCCGTCGCGCTCGCCTGCCTGGCGGAAGTCTTCGACGAAGCCGGTGCGTTGGATCGGCTGGAGGGCTTTGTCTCGAATCACGGGGCAAGCTTCTACCGACTTCCCCGCAACGATGCCAGGATCACGCTGCGGAAGGGGGCTCCGGCCGAATTCCCAGGGCAAGTGCAGACCGGTGCGGGCCCGGTGACGGTTTTCGATCCCGGCAAGCCGGTCCACTGGCGGGTCGCGCCGTGAGCGGCGGCCCTTCCGGAACCGGCCGACACGTCCAGAAAGACAGAGTTGCGAGGCAAAAGATGTTCCCGAGAATCCCTTCCCCCTCAAGCTGTCCCGACGATGCCGAAATCGCGCGGCAGAGCGCGGAGATGCTCCTTGAAGCCGAGGCGGTGCACTTCAATGCCGACGAGCCCTACAAGCTGTCAAGCGGACTGCCCTCGCCAACCTACATCGATTGCCGGAAGCTGATCTCCTACCCGGTCATTCGAGGCCGTCTCATGGACTACCTGGCAGCGAGCGTCTTGCGCCGCACCGGCGTTGATGCATTCGACAGTGTCGCCGGCGGAGAAACGGCCGGCATTCCGTTCGCCGCCTTCGTGGCGGAACGCCTCGACCTGCCCATGACCTACATCCGGAAGGAACCCAAGGGCCACGGCCGGAACGCGCGAATCGAAGGCGTGATGAAGGCTGGGGATAGAGTGCTTCTTGTTGAGGATCTCACAACCGACGGCGGCTCGAAACTGTCCTTCGTCGACGCCATCCGCGAAGCCGGCGCCGCATGCTCCCACACCGCCGTGATTTTCTACTACGGGATCTTTCCCGGGACTTCGGAACGGCTTGGAAATCATGGAGTTGCACTGCATCACTTATGTACGTGGCGGCACGTGCTCGAAGCCGCAAGGGCCGGAAGGAAATTCGATGCCGACACCCTGAGAGAGGTGGAATCATTCATCGAGGCCCCGCGCGCGTGGCAGGAAGCGCACTCAGCTTGACCGACAATTCTGACACAATGTATTGACCTCTAAGGCCTGCTTGCCCCAATATGATGGGGCACTTCGCACATCCACAGGCAATCCACATGATTTCCAGATAGACCGTGCGCGGGCGCATTGGATAATAGTGCAGGCGTTCGGCAGGAAAATGTGACCGGAGGCGGGGGCCGTCATGAACGAAGTGACCCAGATCAGGCAAGCGGGAACCGAAGCGCAGGAATCCGTGCCGCACAACGTCGAGGCCGAGCAGCAGCTTCTGGGCGCGATCCTGACCAACAACGACGTCTTCGACCGCATTGCATCCCTGGTCTCGGAAACGGACTTCTTTGATCCGGTGCACGCACGCATTTTCGAGGTGGCGAAGAGCCGCATCTCGAAGAACACGCTGGCATCGCCGATCACTCTGAAGGCATTCCTCGAGGATGATCCGGGCCTGAAGGAGCTTGGAGGGCCGGCATATCTGGCCAAGCTGGCGGGATCCGCAATCTCGCCCTTCGCGGCACGCGACTACGCGCAGATGATCCGTGACTTCTCGATCCGGCGGGAGCTCATGCAGATCGGCAAGGACATCACGGAAAAGGCCGCGAGCGTCGACGTTTCGACGGAGCCGGCGGAACAGATTTCGGAAGCCGAGCAAGCCCTTTACGAAGTGGCCGAGACGGGCAGGTCCTCGACCGGTTTCCAGTCCTTCCTCACGGCCCTGACAACTGCCGTGAACATGGCGGGCGCCGCCTACAAGCGGGACGGAGGCCTGGCAGGCCTTTCCACCGGATTTGCGGACCTCGACAAGAGAATCGGCGGACTTCACAAGTCGGACCTGCTTGTCATTGCGGGACGGCCGTCGATGGGCAAGACGTCGCTGGCAACGAACATCGCGTTCAACATTGCCAGGACCTACCGCAGGGAAACGTCGCCCGACGGTCGTGAAGAGACTGTCAACGGTGGAGTCGTCGGCTTCTTCTCCCTGGAGATGTCGGCCGAGCAGCTGGCCGCCCGCATCCTGTCGGAGGCATCGGAGATACCGTCCGAGCGCGTGCGAAGCGGGGACATGGACGAAACCGAGTTCCGCCGGTTCGTTGAAGCGGCCAAGAAACTCGAGGCCTGCCCGCTCCACATCGACGACACGCCGGCCCTGCCCATTGGCCAGCTGGCCGTGCGTGCCCGGCGACTGAAGCGGGAGCACGGGCTTGACGCCCTGATCGTGGACTACCTGCAGCTCGTGCGGGCATCCACCATCAGGGACAGCCGGGTCAACGAGGTCTCGGAGATCACGCAGAGCCTGAAGGCGATCGCCAAGGAGCTGGAGATTCCCGTGATCGCGCTCAGCCAGTTGAGCCGTCAGGTCGAATCACGCGAAGACAAGCGCCCGTTGCTCAGCGACCTGCGGGAATCAGGATCGATCGAGCAGGATGCGGATGTCGTGATGTTCGTCTTTCGGGAAGAGTACTACAAGGAACGCGAGAAGCCTGGCGATCACGAAGGCGAAGCCATAGCGAAGTGGCAAGAGGAAATGGAAAGGGTCCACAACCGCGCCGAGGTGATCATCGGCAAGCAGCGCCACGGCCCCATCGGAACGGTGGAGCTGGCTTTCGACGGGCGTTTCACGCGGTTCTCAAACCTTGCCAAGCCCTGGCAGCATGAGGGCATCGGTGACACCTAGAGGTGCGCTTCAGATTCGAATCTCGATGGCGGATACCCTCCATTCGGAAATGTGTCCAGATCGCGTTGCCGGGACGGCAATTCCACTCGACCAGGATTCCCGCCTGCCTGTGGTTCCAGGCGCGCAGCAAGAATCCTGGCGGGGATCGGAGGCACCGGCGCGGACAAGCGCCATCCATTGATGCTCGGAAGCTCGGCCACATGGTCGGCCGCACCCGGAAGGAGCTTTCCGACGAGGACATCACCCGGATCGCTGCAATTTATCTCGCGCGGCGCGCCGCTCCGGGCGCGGCACCTTGCGAGGACGAGCCGGGATTCTGCAAGTCCGCCACGCTGGAGGAGATCGCGAAACACAGCCACGTCCTGACGCCAGGCCGCTATGTCGGTGCAGCGGCAGTCGAAGACGACGGCGAGCCGTTCGATGACAGGACGCGACGGCTGGTTGCCCGGCTGGCATGAGCAGCGGGCCCAAGGCGCGAAGCTCGATGCGGCCAAAAGGAACAACCGTGAACTGCCGGGATCTGGAGGCCCGCGCAAATGATGAATGTTCGCAACTTGATTGACGCTTTGGATCGATGTCCCGGCGACATGCCTGTGATGGTGGACGGATACGAACAGGGTTACGATGAATTGTCCCCGGAGCGGATTTGCGTTGCTACAGTCGCTCTGAACACGGGTCGCTACTGTCGGGACGGCAAGCACGGTGACATCGAAGATCTTCCAGCAGGCATGCGCACCTGAAATGACCGTTGACGCTCGGGTGTTGAGCCGAATTTCTTCGCGCTGAATGCTACCGCAAGGCGCACCGCATGATCGACAACGGCAAGTTTCGCTCGTCTTTCAAGGGCCTTGGCGAGCGGCACGAGAACCATCTGAAGCTTGGCGTCGCGGAGCCTGAATCGATCCGAGAGAGCACCGCTGAGTCGTTCAGCCAGCGTTTCGAGACGTGTTGCGACTGCCTGTGGAATGTGCAGCAGGAACTGCCGTTCTACGAAGGTTGTCTGGAGAGAGTGCCCCGCTGAGTGATCCCCATGGGATTCCAGGTTGATTGCATTGACCGCAGGGATTGCAAACCACACCTGGAAGCCTTGGAAATGCGCAACATCCTGAGTCATGCCCATCGGAAAGCACTCTTGAAACGGAATCGCTCATCAAGGACCGCTACGACCCGGTCCTTGTTCAGCTTCACGCGACACTGAGCGCGAAGGCGAGCCGACGACGGCGGCCTGAGGGATGTTCATCATACCACGACCGTTGATCTGCTTCGCGCCCACCAGCGCGTGGAGCGAGCGGAGCTGTTCGGCCCACGGGCGACAGAAACGTTCACACCCTATTCGGACGTGGACATCAAGTTGTTTGGCGTGGCGCTGACGACCGCGGATCTGGCCCGTCTGGCGGTTGCATGGGTGGATCTGACCGACCCAAAGAGGGTCGACCTGTTTCTGCAAGACGGTTTCGAGAATGCGAAATTGCGCGAACACGCCAAGCGCGAAGGAATCGAGCTGCATGGACGGCAGCGGAGCGTAACGCCAACTCAACTCGATCTGCCAGAAAGGCGCTGCCTGATGCTGATGTCGCTGTTGCGAAGTCATCTGTCCGGCGAGGAGGCCTGTGCTTGCCTGTTGTTCGAAGATCGATCGGCGGAGTGGTCTTGCCTACATTGCGAAGGGCAAAATCACGGGCTCGCTACAGCCGAGACCGACACTCGCCTGTCGTCGATATCTGAGCTCTGCGCAAGGATGAGTATTGTAGCGCGTTTCGGTCGGTCTGTGACGGTGTTTCGGCTTCAGGACGGAAGGGACGATTGCCGGTCATGCTGCCCCGGTTGCCATGTCGCGATATTGCCTGAGCATCGTTCTTGCGCGCCGGCGCCGGCGCTTGACGCGACCCTGCATCCAGCCGTCCGGCCACCATTCCTCCGCGACCCGTTCGGCGCCCCAGAGCCGCTCCGCGACCTGCCGGTGCGTGAAAACCCCTCCGCCTCGCCTTCCAGCGCCAGAAGAAGTTCGCGGTCTCCTTCGTCCCCCGTCCCCGCCCCGATCGAGGGATCGGGGCGCCGAGCCAGACATCCTCGATACGTTCAACCTCGCGGATCACAAGCAGGCCGCCGTCCTAGGGGAAGACGGTCCCGGCCGGAAGGCGGACACCAGCGTCGCCGCCACCGCCTTGTCGTGCGCCCAGACGATGCGCCCGTCGCCGTCCACCATCGCCATCAGCGAGACCGACTTGGGCGCGCTCAGGGTCACGTCGCGGCCGGGCCGGTGGACGATGCCGCCGTCGATGTCCCTGCGCCCGAGACGGCGCCCGCCGGGAGCCTCGCCTTCGAGCACCGACCGGAAGCGTTCGGGATCGACCGGGCCGGGGAGGCCGAGCGCCTCGGCGCCCCGGCCCGCCCAGGCGCTCGCCTCGCGGCGTGCCCCGTCGTCCTCGGCGCAGTAGCCGTCCTTCTCGAAATAGCCCACGCCCTGCGACGGCATGGCGATCTTGCCGATGGAGGCTACCATTGCCGTAGCGCTCCGGCAGGGACGGATTCATGGGATTCGCGCCTGTCCAGATCGGCAAGATGGGCGCTTGAGATGCATGAAACAAATATCGGACATGCGTGCGCGCCCAGCTGTCCGCCCGTGGCCGCAAATGGCGTCGAATGTCCTTCCCGCAGTGGCTTGCATGGACCGCGACCATACGCCACCAATATGATAGCAGTCTTGGAGGCAAGCCGATGGCGACGATCAACGTGAGACAACTCGACGACGACGTGGTGGACCGCCTCAAGCGGCGCGCCTCGTCGAACAACCGCTCGCTGGAGGGTGAGGTGCGCCATGTTCTGGAATGCACCGCCCACAACGACATGGCGGCAAAGCGGGTCGCGTTTCTGGAAGCGTCGGACCGGTTGCGGGAGAAGACAAGGGGCCGCAAGCAAACCCCGGCGGAAGTGCTGATCCGCGAGGGCCGCGACCACGGCCATCGCGACGACTTCTGATGCGCTTCGTGGTCGATGCGAGCGTGGCGGTCAAGTTGCTGGTGGACGAGCCCGATTCGGATGCCGCGCGGGAGCTGGCGGCGAGCGGCCAGGAACTGCACGCGCCGCGCCTGATGGCTTCCGAGGTTGCCAATGCGCTGTGGCGCAGGGCGCGGCAGGGTCAGATCGAGCGCGCCGATGCCTGCGCCGCCATGGCTTTGCTGCCAGACATGCCGGTGCGCTGGAACGACGACGAGACCGTCAGCGCGGACGCGATCCGTCTGGCGCTGGCCCTAGATCACTCGACTTTCGACTGCGTGTATCTCGCGCTCGCGCACCGCATCGGCGCGACGGTGGTCACCGCGGACCGCCGATTCGTGACCGCCGTTTCACCGAACGAGCACGGCGAGACCGTGGTGACGCTGGCCGATTACTCGGAAACGCGATGATCGCGAAATATTTGTTCATCGCAGCCAAGCGCGGCCGCAGCGCGCCAGGGCGCGCCTGGTGACGACACGTAGTTGATTCCATACAGGAACTCTCCCAATGCGCCGTCTGACAAGGCTTGCCCGCGGGTTCAAATCTCCCTTCCAGGGTCACCGAATCCGGGAAGGCGGAGGCGATGCAGAGACGGAAACGGGCGGGAACGGGCGCCGCTGCACGGCCCGGCTGCCAACGACAACGGTGGGCCGGATGCGCGGATCGAGGACGCGGTGATGCGCCTCGCCCGGCTGCTTGGGCGCCAGATCGCGCGCGAACGGTTCGCCCGGCCGGAAGCCGCCAACGACAACGCGCCGGAGAAGGAGGCGCGCGACCGATAGGAGACCCGGGACCGACCCTTCACTGTGCGCTCTATGCCCGCTACTCGTCCGACCAGCGCGGCCTGAACGAGCACGCAAACGGTGTCGTGCGTCAGCATTTTCCGAAAGGGACGGACTTCCGCCAGGTCACCGGCGCACAGGTGAAGGCGGTCCAGGACCGGACGGACGCGTCCGGGGAAGCCGCTCGGCTGCCTGACGCCGGAGGAGGCGTTCCGGAAAGCGCGGCCTCCATGACGGAAACCGTCCCGGATCGTCCCTTCAGGGGGCCGCTCCGAGGGGGAAAGCGACGTGACCGGCCCGGACTGCCGGTGCCTGGGGCAGGAAAATCCCGCTGCCGGGCCATTTCCTCCGCTCGGGCTGCGACCTCGCTGCGGAAATGGCCGACGCCGCACTTCGGACTGGAAGTGGGGGCACATTCTTGATGAGGCAACGGATCGGTCGAAAGTAGCGTGTTGGTGAGGCAACGCGAACGGCGGGATCGATGTCACCGAGCTGCCCTCCGCCTACAAGGATGCCGGTGCCGTCCAGAACCGGATGCACCGGATCGGACAAGCCGTCGTGGTCGACCGCATCCAGCGCAATGACATCATCAAGGCCGGCGACCGGGAAGCGGACGCGCCTTGGCGCAGACAGGGGCAAGAGTCAGCGCATCGCGCAAGATGAAGGGATTTGTTCCTTCGAGCATGGACGATCCGAATGACATGCGCTCTGGTCCGGCTTCATGTCATGCGAATCATGCGTCAAGGCTTGCCGCTTCCATCCTGCAAAGGTTCAAGCAGACATCGCCGTATCTTCGGGTGTCGAGTCTGACAACTCCCGGAGGAGGCGCCACCTCGCCGGCCTCTTCCCACGCAATCAACGCGCCATCGGCAATCCACCCGCCTGACCGAGCCGCAGAGAGCGCAAGTCCGCCAAGTCCCCGGCGATATGGCGGATCGAGGAAAACCAGGGTTGCCGGTTTCACTTTCGCCGGCGCGAGGCGAGTCGCGTCGCTGCAAACCAGGCGGGTTTCTCCCTGAACCACCGCCCTTGCAATGTTTTCCTGGAGAATCTTCGAAGCCATGCGCCCGTTCTCGATGAAGGTCGCGTAGATCGCCCCTCGCGACAATGCCTCAAGGCCAAGCGCGCCCGTGCCGGCAAACATGTCAAGCACGCGCGCATCAGTCACCGGATCGCCAAATCGTCCGCCAAGGAGAAGGTTGAACAGGCTTTCGCGAACCCGGTCAGTCGTCGGCCTCAGTTGCGGCCCGGCCCGCGTCTTGCCAACGGTGGCAAGCTTCAAGCCCCGCATGCGGCCACCGATTATCCTCATGCCTTCAAGAGCGCCTTCAAGTCCGCATCCGGATCCTGAACCTGAGCGGGTTCGACGTCCTTGGCCAATTCGAGCAACCGCTTGCCTACCATGTAGTCACGAGGCGCATTGATGGCATCCACCGCGAGGAACCGCTCGCCTCGAAAATACCAGTGACTCCGCCCCTTCGCGGACGTACGAGACACGACCCTGTCATGGCCGGCGCTCAATCCTGCAATCTGGAGCTTCAGGTCAAATTGATCGGACCAGAACCAAGGGAACGGCACATAAGGCGAGTGAGCGCCCAGCATGTTCCTGGCAACGGCCTCCGCCTGGTCAATCGCGTTCTGCACGGATTCGAGCCGCAACCGGCTTCCCTTGTAAGGAAAGCATGTGCAGTCCCCTGCGGCCCAGACATCCGCGGCCGAGGTGCGCCCGAACTCATCCACCAGGATGCCGTTGTCACAATCGATGCCGGCTGCTTCAGCAAGGCGCGTGTCGGGCCGGATGCCGGTTCCCACGATGACAAAATCCAGTTCGATCTTCGAACCGTCCGTGAGCGTCGCGCCCGACACGCGACCATCTCCCGTCAAGCATTCAAGCCCGGTGCCTTCTCGAATGTCCACGCCGTGAGCCTGGTGTTCGGCACGAATCACGTCCGCCGTCTCGCTTGCGGCCACCCGGCTCAGGATACGCTCCGCCAACTCGACAAGCGTGACCCTCAGCCCGAGCTTTGCAGCCACGGCGGCCGCCTCCAGCCCGATATAGCCTCCGCCCACCACAAGCACTCGCGCACCCTGGCGGCAGTGCGGGCGGATTCGGTCAATATCCGCCAAGGTGCGTACGGTATGGACGCCTTCCAAGTCACGACCGATTGCGCGCGGCAAGCGGTTCGGAATCGATCCGGCCGCAAGTGCGAGCTGGTCATAGGACAGGCAGTCAGCTCCGGCCGTCACCGTCTTGCCGTGAACGTCCATGGATTCAACAGGAGCGCCAAGTCGGAGCTTGATGCCCTTGTCACAATAAATCGAGGGCGGTCTCAGAAAGAGGCGCTCCTTCTCCATCTCACCCATCAGGTAGGCTTTCGACAATGGAGGCCGCTCGTATGGCGGTTCAGGCTCGTCACCGATCAAGGTCACGTCACCGACATATCCTTCGGCACGCAACTTTTCGGCGAGGGATGCCCCTGCCTGGCCCGCACCGATGATCAGAAATCCGCCCATGCACTTTGCCCACTGGCCTTTGTCGTCAAATGGCATATATCCTCGGCAGCGACTTTGGCAATCGGGAGACACGGACTATGGCGCAGGTGGGTGACAGGATTCCTTCGGCCGCGCTCTTGCACAAGGCAGGAAGCGCAGTGACAGAAGTGGACATCTCGGAACGGGTGGCCGGACGCCGAGTGGTGCTGTTTGGATTGCCCGGTGCATACACTTCGACCTGTGACACGGCGCATCTGCCAAGCTTCGTCCGTACGGCTGATGCCTTCCGGGCAAAGGGAATAGACGAGATCATTTGTGTCGCCGCAAACGACGTGCTCGTGATGGAACATTGGGGCCTGGCCTCGGGCGCGGATGCGGCCGGCATCACGATGCTGGCTGACTGGAGCAGCGAACTTGCGAGGGGACTTGATCTTGCGTTCAGCGTGCCCGCGGTGGGCCTCGTTGATCGCATGACGCGGTGCGCAATGCTTGTCGAGGACGGAGAAATCAAGATTCTCCAGGTTGAGGAGGACAGCGGCGTCTGCAGCCTGACCGCAGGAGAGAAGCTCCTTGAAATGATCTGACGCCGGACCGCCCGGCAGGCTTTCAGGTTGCGACGCAATGCGTCCGCCAGCTTCGGGACACGTGATCGACTGATGGCAGGGACTTGCCTGGGTCAGGCGTCCATCTTTTCGGCAAGCCTGACATCGCGCTGGCTCAGGCCGTCAACGTCATGGCTTGTCAGCGTGACCTCAACGCGGTTGTAGACATTGAACCACTCGGGGTGATGGTTCATCTTTTCTGCCACGATGGCCATCTGCGTCATCCAGCCCCAGGCCTCAGAGAAATTCCTGAACCTGAAGGTCTTCATGATGGCGTCCCGCCCTTCAACCCCGGTCCATCCGTTTTCCGAAAGCCGTGCCAGGGCCTCTCGGCGCGATTCGCCATGCAGTCTGTCGGTCATTCCGGTTCCTCCTCGACTTTCCGAAACGGGCCGTAGCGCGTGATCACCTCGATGTCTTCGTCAACCGCGGCCCGTTCCGCATCAAGATACTCCTCCACCGCACGGGCGAACCCCGAATCCGCCACCCAATGCAGCGAGTGCGTCTCCGTTGGAAGATATCCTCTCGCCAGCTTGTGGTCACCCTGTGCGCCGGCTTCGACCGAGCCAAGCCCGTGGGCAATCGCATAGTCAATTGCCTGATAGTAGCAGAGTTCGAAGTGCAGGCAGTCGTGATGCTCGATTGCGCCCCAGTAGCGGCCGAAGACCGTCTCACTTCCCAGGAAGTTCAACGCGCCCGCAACGGGACAACCGTCCCGGGTCGCCAGGATCAGCAGAATGTCGTTGGCAAGTCGCTCTTGTGCCTGGTCGAAAAAGGCGCGGGTCAGGTACGGCCTGCCCCATTTGCGCGCGCCCGTGTCCTGGTAGAATTCCCAGAAGGCCTCCCAGTGCCCGGGCTGAATTGCGTCGCCAGTAAGGGCCACGATCTCGCCTCCGAAGGACTGCGCAATGCGCCTCTCGCGCCGGATCGCCTTTCTCTTGCGCGACGACAGGGCCGACAGGAAGCTGTCGAAGTCCTCATATCCCTCATTTGCCCATCGGTATTGCTGCGTCACTCGGTGAAAGAGTCCGAGCTCGCGGCCACGGGTTGCCTCGTCCTTCGTGCAGAACGTGACATGCAGGGACGAAAGCCTGTTTTCGGCGGCGATATGAATTGCACCGTTCAACAGCGCTTCAAAGCAGTCCGCCCGACAACCGGGGTGCGTCAGGAGTCGACGCCCCGCGACCGGCGTGAACGGCACGGCAATCTGCAGTTTCGGATAGTATCTGCCACCGGCCCGCTCCCAGGCATGGGCCCAGCCGTGATCGAAGATGTATTCGCCCTGACTGTGTCCCTTCACGTAGAGCGGTGCAACCGCCACCACTTCATGCCTGTCCCGGACCACAAGATGGCGTGGCAGCCATCCGGTGCCGGAACCGACAGAGCCGCTGGTCTCGAGCAAGTTCAGGAACCGGTGAGTCGTGAACGGATCGACGGGGCGCAGGCCGTACGCGGTCCCAGCGCTGGCGCAGGCGTCCCATTCCTCCGGCGCAATCGCCGACAGGCTTGCCAGCGTCGAGATTTCCAGGGCGGATTCGTTCATGGGCGCACTCTAGCCTGTCGTCACCTAAGCTGCGATCAATCCGCAATGTCGGGAAGATACGCCTCAAAGATCACGTTGGCTGCAATGGCGCGCGCCCGGCGCTCTTCTTCGACCGATCGAACCGTCCAGCAGAGGATACCCGTCCCGCATTGCCTGAGTGCCAGCACTCTGGCGCATTCCAGATCCTGGACATCGTGGCTGATGAAGGACGCCCCCGTTCGCTCGTAGTCCGGGATTCCCGCAAGCTCGGCGCGCCTGGCCTTCGGTACCGGCCAGTCCGCCCCTCGGAAGGCACATGTCACGAGGCCACGCGGCACGCCGGGCGCCAGCGCCTGCATGGCCGCGACGCTGTGCGGATTGAAGGACATCACCGCCGCAGGGCCGTCATAGCGTGCCAGCGCCATCGCGACCGCCCCTTCGAGCGAACCCACATCCGGGCCGAGCGTGCCAAGCTGGTCCTTGATTTCGATCAGGAGCGGAACACTGCCCGCGACCAAGGCCAGGACCTCCGCGAGATCCGGGACCGGCTCGTTGCTTCGCCTGAGCGCAATGGAAGCGAGTTCCTGCATGGATCGTTCGCGCACGGCGCCTTCACGGCCCGTCATCCGCTTCAGCGAATAGTCATGGAAAACGGCCGCTCGCCCGTCCGAAGTGAGCTGCACGTCGATCTCGATCCCGTATCCATGTTCCAATGCGGCATTGACCGCCGCGCGCGAGTTTTCGGGCCGGCCGTCAAGGGCGTCGTGCAGCGCTCGATGGGCGATCGGGCGCGTCAGGAATTCCTTCGGCAACGGAACTTTCACGACACTTCAAACATGCCTTCGATCTCGACCGCCACATTCAATGGAAGCGCTCCGGCGCTGATGGCGGAACGCGCGTGGCGTCCGGCGTCGCCCAAGACGGCGACAAGCAGGTCCGAGGCACCGTTGATCACCTTGGGCTGATCCGAGAAATCGGGCGTTGAATTGACGAAACCCACAAGCTTCACGACGCGAACCAGGCGTCCGAAATCGCCGTCGCAGCCGGCACGAACCTGGGCGAGCAGCGACAATGCGCAACGCCTGGCTGCTGCGGCACCGGCTTCCACGTCAAGTTCGGCGCCCAGCTTGCCAGTGATGAGATTGCCATCTGCATCCATCGAGATTTGGCCGGACACGAAGAGCAGGGCTCCGGATCTGACAAAAGGCACGTAGTTTGCCGCCGGCGACGGTGCATCTGGCAATGCAAGCCCCATCTCCTGAAGCTTCTTCTCTATGTCGTCCATCACTTGCCCCCTATTCGGCCCGACGGAATGTCACGCCTTTCCGAACCATTTTCACTCCGCGTCACCCGAGCGCAACAGGATTGCCCAAAAAACCGTGTGCTGCGGCACCGGCTCTGTTGCGTTGCCCCGCACGCAGTCTAGAATTGATCACCGGATCGATATGGATTGCCAGTGGTTTCATCGTGCAGCGCATGCCTTTCAAATTCCCGCATTTTGCGTTTCTGACCGTCGCAGCATTTGCCGTTTCGGCATGTTCGGTGCCGACGGAGGAAGGTGCGATGCACGATCCTTACGAATCGCTCAACAGGGCGAGCCACGCATTCAACAAGGGCGCGGACAGGTTGCTCGTCCGTCCGGTCAGCCAATCCTACGGGAGGACGGTGCCGTATCCGGCGCGCCGCAGCCTGTCCAATGTTGCGGCGCACCTTGATGAACCGAAATCGGTCGCGAACCACATCCTTCAAGGCGACGTGGAAAGCGCCGGGCACAGCTTCTTCAGGTTCCTCGTCAACAGCACGATAGGCGTGGCGGGCCTGTTTGATCCGGCGACGGGCAGCTTCGGCCTGGAACGGCGTCAGGCGGGCTTTGGAGACACGCTGGCGACATGGGGCGCGCGTGAAGGCGCCTACATGGAATTGCCCTTCGCCGGACCCTCGACGGAAAGGGAATTTGCAGGCTTGGTCGTCGACGTAGCCACAAATCCGGTCAGCCACATCTCCGGCGACGTGGCGATCCTGACCACGGCTTCCACAATTTCCGCCACGCTGAATGTGCGCTACGAGCTCGGCGACACGGTTGACAGCGTTCTCTACGAAAGTGCAGACAGCTACGCACAGCTTAGACTCTCGTACATCCAGAACCGGAAGTTCAAGCTGAACCAACAGGACCCCGAAAGGGCCGACAATGACCCCTTTGAAGAGCTCTATGACGAAATATACGAAACGCTCTACGAAGAATTCTGATCTGACACGCCGAACCCTGCTGTTCGCAGGTTCCTGCGGGGCCGTCGTGCTCCGCGCTGCCCCAGCCCGTGCGCTGAGCGGCGTTGAGGCGCGCTCGCTCATCGACGCCGTGGTCGACGACATTCATCGGGTCATCAACTCGGGAATGCCGGTTCAGGCCGCGTTGAAGGAATTCGAGAAGATCTTTGCCAACTATGCGGATGTCCAGGCAATTGCGCGCTCCGCGCTCGGGCCGCCTGCTCGAACCGCTTCGCCGAAGCAGCTTCGCGCCTTCACCGCCGCGTTTACGAGTTACATTGCACGGAAGTACGGAAAGCGTTTCCGCGAATTCAAGGGCGGTGTCATCGAGGTGACCGAAACGCACAAGAGGAACAGGGTCCACGAAGTTCGCGCGATCGCAAGACTGAGAGACCGGGAACCGTTGGCGATGAGCTTTGTGGTTTCGGACCGCTCGGGAAGGATCCTTTTCATCGACATCCTTATCGAGGGCATCAGCCTGCTGAAGTCCGAACGGGTCGAGATAGGCGCCCTGCTTGACGGGCAGGGCGGCGATGTGGACCGGCTCGTTGCAGCACTTAACGGAACCGGCTGACTGGTCCTGCGTCAAGGTCATCCTGCGGCGATGCCTTCCAGGGCCCGTTGGCCATGCCCGGATTGAGGCGGCGCGCTAGTCGGCCCGCCCCTGGACATGCGCGCGCCAAAGCGCGAACACGCCCGCTGCAAGGATGACCGTGGCCCCGAGTGCTACGTTTGCCCTCAGTGCCTCGCGAAACACGACGATCCCGACGAGCGCCGCAAAGACCTGGTGAAAGTAGGCGAAGGGTTGCACGGCACCGGCCTCGGCCAACTCGTAGCAGCGGATCAAGAGCCAATGTCCGGCGGCGCCGGTCATGCAGAGTGCCAGCATCCACAGCCAATCGCCGGGCATCATCCATTCCCAGTTCGGCAGGCCCGCGAACGTCATGGCCAAGGCTCCGATGACCCCCGTCCAGAAGAAGGACGTCGCAGTGTCGTCCCGCCGCGCGGCATAGCGGGTCGTCAACGCGTATAGCGCAAACATGAAGGCCGAAACGAGCGGAATGACCGCGACCGACCTGAACATGCCGGTACCGGGCTGCAGAATGATGAGCATGCCGAAGAGGCCTGCAAGGACGGCAAGCCATCGCCGCCATCCGGCCCGTTCCCCGAGCAGCGGCCCTGCAAGCGCGATCACGATCAGGGGATACATGGCAAAAATTGCATGGCTTTCAACCAGCCCCAGAAGCGTGAAGCTGAACACGGTCAGGCAGATCTCCCCCGCAAGCAGGAGGGCCCGGAATGCCTGGAGCACCGGTTGGGATGTCGCCGCCGCCGCACGCACGCCTCCGGACCGGCGTGCGGCAACGGCAACGACAAAGGCGGCAAAGAACCAGTACCGGATCATCACCACCATGAAGGTGTTGTATGTCACGGCCAAGTGCTGCGAGATGCCGTCCTGCACGGCGAACAGGAACGTCGTCGCGATCATCAGCAGGATGCCGTCCCGGTTCGATTGCACTGTCACGAGCGGGCGACCGTCATGTGACGCTTGCGACCGAATCCGGACAGGCGCTCAACCATGAAGCCGGCACTTGCGAGGCCCGTGCGCACGGCCTTGGCGGCGCTGTAGGTCGCAACGGTACCTCCGGGCCGGGTGTGGAGCGCGACCTGACGCAGGAGACCTGGCGTCCAAAGCTCTGGATTCCGTGCCGGCGCGAATCCGTCGAGAAACCATGCGTCCGCGGCGCCTTCCCAGCGCGCAAGGGTCTTGCGGGCATCTCCCAAGACTATCTTCAAGTGCAGGCCGTCGGCGACGAACTCTTGCACGGCCGACTCCAGGGCGGCCACGAGCGGCGTCGCCAGGTCAGAGATCTCCGGAAAGGCCGACAGGGCCCTGGACATGTCGGCAGGCGCCATCGGAAAGAGTTCGAATGACGTGAACCGCAACGACCCGGCCACTCCGGAGTCGCGCCACATGACCCATGCCGCCAAGGCATTGAGGCCGGTTCCGAATCCGAGTTCGGCAACGTGAAAGCCCGGCACGAACCGATCGGGAAGGCCGTTGCCCGCGAGAAAGACATGCCTGGCTTCGGCAAGCCCGCCATCCAGCGAATAGTACGGATCGCGAAAGCGCGACGCGACGGGCACGTCGCCCTGCCACACGAGGTCGGGATGCTGGTCGTCCGGCAAGCCATTCCCTACAATTGCTCCGTTCCGCGGCGACAGTGACAACGGGGGGGTGCCTTGGCAATGGTCGATGTGACGGTGCGGGGAGCCGGCATCTTCGGGCTCTCCATCGCGTGGAAGGCCCTGCAGCGCGGCGCACGGGTTCGGGTCATCGACCGGAACGGCCCCGGCTCCGGCGCGTCGGGAGGGCTTGTCGGCGCACTCCAGCCGCACGTGCCCGATCCCTGGAACGCGTTGAAGCAGTTTCAGCTTGAGAGCCTTCTCGAGACCCGGAAATTCTGGGAAGGAGTCGATGCGGCTTCAGGCGTCTCCTCCGGTTTCGCCCGCGTGGGCCGGCTGCAGCCATTGATGCGCGAACGCGACATCGCAATCGCCCGCGATCGCGCCGGCGCCGCGCTGTCCAGCTGGGGCGCTAGCGCATTGTGGGAAGTCATCGATGCACGGGCGGCTGGCGATTGGGCCCCGCCCTCTCCCACCGGACTGCTCGTTCACGACAACTTGTCGGCAATCGTTCACCCGCGCGCCTCAATTCGGAGCCTTGCGACGGCAATACAGGCGAGCGGAGGGGAAATCGTTGCCGAGAAGCCCGATCAGGGGCCGGTCATCTGGGCGACTGGCTGGCAGGGGCTCGTGGAACTCGGTGCCGTTCTGGGCCGACCGGTCGGCAATGGCGTGAAGGGACAGGCCGCACTCATTCGCCACGACGCGGGCGGGCGGCCGCAGATATTCGCCAATGGCATTCACGTCGTGCCTCATCTCAACGGCACGCTGGCGATCGGTTCGACCTCGGAGCGAGACTTCGTGGCACCGACCACGACGGACGACCTCCTTGACGACGTCATTTGTCGTGCAGGAAAGATCATGCCGGCCCTGACCGGAGCCGTGGTCATGGAGCGCTGGGCGGGGGTTCGGCCGCGCTGCGTCAGCAGGATGCCACTGCTCGGGCCATGGCCCGGGCGAGCCGGCCACCATGTCGCCAACGGCGGCTTCAAGATCGGCTTCGGTGTCGCGCCGAAGGTTGCGGAGACCATTCTGGACCTGGTGCTGGACGGCGTGGATTCGATCCCGCCAGAATTCCACACCGGGCGCCTTACAAGAAGCCGGGAACTTGACCAGGCGCCGGATCGCGCCGCCGACCCGAAAGAGGTCCGCAAGGAACAGGTTCGGTAGCGACGCCAAGCCAACCGCCCTTGCAACCCATGCCCCTGTGGCAGCGCGACACCGGGGCGGGATGGAACCCGAGACCTGCCCATTTTCCGCTTTCCCCGGAATCGGAATTCCCTGATAACCCGGTCATGGAATTCGACCGCTCGATAAAGATCGCTCCGTCAATCCTGGCGGCAGATTTCGCCGATTTCGGACGGGAGATCGAAGCGATCGAGGCGGAGGGCGCCGACTGGGTCCACGTGGACGTGATGGACGGGCATTTCGTGCCCAATCTCACCTTCGGCCCGCCGATCGTGAAGGCAATCCGCAAGCATGTCCGGACCGTCATGGACGTGCACCTGATGATAGCGCCGGTAGACCCCTACATCGACGCGTTCGCGCGAGCGGGCGCGGACATGTTGACGGCGCATCTCGAGGCCGGACCGCACACGCACCGCACGCTTCAGGCGATCCGAAATGCCGGATTGAAGTCGGGCCTGGCGCTCAATCCCGGAACGCCCGTGGAGGCGGCGGCGCCATTGCTCGACCTCTGCGACCTGGTTTGCGTAATGACCGTCAATCCCGGTTTCGGAGGCCAGGCATTCATCGGAACCCAACTGGACCAGATCAGGCGGCTTCGCGCCATGATTGGCGACCGCAACATCCATGTCGAGGTGGACGGAGGAGTCGACCGGCGGACCGCACGCCTCGTTGCCGATGCGGGAGCAGACGTGCTTGTGGCCGGCTCCTCGGTGTTCAGGGACGGAACGGCTGCGAAGCCGAGAGCGTATGGCGAAAACATCCGCGCACTTCGTGACGCGGCGGAAAACGCACAGGGAGATTGATCCATGGCAGCTGCATCAACACCGGTCTGCGACGTTGGCTGGAAGGCGCCGGCCTTCTCGCTGCCAGCCACAGATGGACGTGTTCTTGCCCTTTCCGACATCGCGGGCCCGAAGGGCGCGCTCGTCATGTTCATTTGCAACCATTGCCCTTACGTTCTTGCGGTGCTTGACCGCATGATCAGGGACGCGCGTGACCTGCAGCCGCTTGGCGTCGGCGTGGCAGCGATTTGCTCGAATGACGCGATCACCTATCCGGCAGACAGTTTCGACAACATGAAGCGGCTGGCCGAAGGGCGTGGCTTCCCGTTCCCCTACCTGCATGACGAGGACCAGGACGTCGCGCATGCCTATGGCGCCGTCTGCACCCCGGACTTTTTCGGTTTCAATGCCGATCTGGAACTGCAGTACAGGGGAAGGCTCGACGCCTCCGGCAGCCGCCCTGGGCCGCAGGATCTCCGGCGCGACCTGTTCGAAGCGATGCGGGACGTGGCCTCGACCGGCAAGGGGCCGCGGGATCAGACACGTTCGACCGGGTGTTCCATCAAGTGGAAGGCCGCGTAGGCCAGTTCTGTCAATCTTTACCCGGGCGATCCCGCTCGGCCCGGAAACCATGACTTGCAGGTTCCGGGCGGCATGCTCCCGCCGCTCAGGCCACCAGTGATTCCGCCGCTTTCAGATCGACCGACACGAGCTGGCTCACGCCCTGCTCGCCCATGGTCACGCCAAAGAGCCGGTCCATCCTGGACATCGTCACCGCATGGTGGGAGATGATCAGGAAGCGTGTGTCTGTTCGACGGCACATTTCGTCCAGCAGATCGCAGAAGCGCGCGACGTTTGCGTCGTCAAGAGGCGCATCGACCTCGTCCAACACGCAGATCGGCGCAGGATTGGCAAGGAACACGGCGAAGATCAGGGCGATCGCAGTCAGCGTCTGCTCGCCGCCGGAAAGAAGCGACAGCGTCGAGAGCTTCTTGCCGGGCGGCTGGCAAAGGATCTCCAGGCCGGCATCCAGCGGATCGTCCGATTCGACCATCGCCAGCCTGGCCTTTCCGCCTCCAAACAAGTGCATGAACAAGGCCGAAAAGTTCGAGTTCACCTGCTCGAACGCGGCAAGCAGCCGTTCGCGGCCTTCCTTGTTGAGACTGCCGATCCCGCTGCGCAGCTTCCGGATCGCCTCCTCGAGATCATTCCTTTCGGCCAACAGGTTCCCGTGCTCCTCCTCCACCTCGCTCGCGTCTTCCTCAGCGCGGAGATTCACTGCGCCAAGTGCATCTCTGGCGCGGCGCAGGCGGGTCACCTCCGCCTCTATCCTGTCGGCGGCCTGCATTCTCTCCGGCTCGGCATCAAGGGTTTCGAGAAGCGCCTCCGGAGTTGTCTGCTGTTCCTCGGCGATCCGTTCCTCCGCCCATGCGAGTGCTTCGCGCGCAGCCTCCAACCGCGCGTCCGAGGCTGCGCGCCGTTCGCGCGCCTCCGACGCCTTGCGTTCAGCCTCGCGCTCCGCCTCCTTGGCATTGCGTTCAACCGTTTCGGCCCCCGCCAATGCATCGGCGGCAGCGCGGCGGCCTTCCTCTGCGGCGTCAAGCTTGTCAGCAAGCGCATTGCGCTCCTCCGCGATGCGATCAGGAGCACCCTTCGCCTCTTGAAGCTCGGCCTCGGAAGTTGCGCGGCGTTCGGCCAGTTCGCTGACGCGAGCCTTCGCGTTCCTGAGACGGTCTTTCCACGTGCCGCGCAAATCCCCTATCTCTGCAAGACGACGCTCCCGGGCCTCGTCCTGGCGCTTCAACTCCTCAAGCGACGAACGGCATGCGACAAGGTTCCGTCGCGCTTCCTCGACGCCGCCCTTCCTTTCCTCGGCTTCGGCACGCAGCTCTTCGAGGTCGCCAAGTTCGGCGAGCGCCTTCTCGGCCTGTGCAAGGCGTTCGCGCGCTGCTGACGCTTCGTGGCGGTGACGGCTGACAGCAAGCTCTGCGGATTCGCACTTCGATTCCGCCATGTCCCTGCCCGCCTCGAATCGTGACGCCGCCCGGCTGGCTTCGGTCAAGGCGCGATCTGCGGCCAGACGTGCCTCCCGGGCCTCGTCGGCATGCGCCATCAGCGCATCCAGTTCTGACTGCAACTCCTCGTAGGCCCGGCTTGCGGTCTTGGCCCTCGCCGTTGCCGCATCATGTTCGCCTCCGAGGTGCGTCAGGCGGTTCAACCGCTCCATCCTGAGAGCGGCTGCCGAAAGAACCTCTCCTGCGCCGGCCCGAAATCCGTCCCACCTCCAGAGTCCACCACCCTTGCTCACCAGTCTCTGTCCGGGCTTCAGGTCTTCCTGCAAGCGCACCGCATCCGCAGGTTCGACCAGACCGATCTGGCTCAGGCGTCGCGCAAGCACCGGGGGAACGTTGACATGATCCGTAAGCGGCTCAACCGAACCCGGCAGGGACGGCGAGGTCTCGTAATCCCGAAGGACCACCCATCCGGACACGGCGTCGCCCTCGACCTCGGGTGCCCGAAGGTCATCGGCGAAAGCGGCGCCGATCGCCTTCTCGTAGCCCGGCGTCACCGACAACTGGTCCACGACCTCCGATTCCCCGGACCGGTCGTCGTCCACGAGACTTTCCAATGCCGCGACTTCGGACTGAAGCGCCTTGACTTCGCCCTCCGCAGCCGAACGGGACGCTCGCGCCACTGCCTCCTTGCCTTGCGCGAGGTCGCGTGCGTCGTCGGCATCAAACAAAGCCTTCTCCGCCGCGGCAGCTTCCGTCTGGGCGGCGCCCCGCGAAGCCATGGCAGTCGCGTGTGCAGTCGCGGCCTCGGCAAGCTCCTTGCGCGCCGCCTCTGCGTCGGACCTGGATAGCGTCTCGGCCGCTTCACTGCGTTCGAGAGTCGTTCGGGCATCCTGCGCAAGTCGCTCCGCCGACTGGTGACGGGCAACGAGACGGGCAACATCCTCGGTCAGTTGGGAGCCTTCGGTTTCGCGGTCCTGAAGCACGCGCGCCGCGTCCTGCGCTTCCGTCCCTGCGGCTGCGACCGCGTCTGCGTGCCCCTTGCCGGCATTGACAAGCGCGGCCTCTTCTTCGTCCAATGCACGAAGGGTCTCGACTGCATCCCGATCAAGGCCGGCTTCCCTGTCGGCGTCCCGTGCGAGCTGCGCGATACGCGAGCCAAGCGTCTCCACGGCCTCTGCCGCCCGTATTTCCTGTTCGTCTAGGCTTTCGGCACGATGCTGCAATCGAGCCAATGCCGCGGCTGCGGAAGCTGCCTCCTCCCGGCGTGGCGGCAGCGCAACTTCCGCGTTCGCCCGCTCGTCCACCGCGGCACGTGCGAGGCGCTCCGCCTCGGAGGCAATGCGCGAGTCTTCCGCGAGGGCGGTCTCCGCCACGGTCCGGGCCCTGTCCGCCTCTTTCCAGCGCAGGTAGAGGAGGAGGCCTTCGGCCTGCCGCAACTGTTTGCTCACTTCGCGGTAACGCTTCGCCTGCCGGGCCTGGCGGGCAAGGGCGGCCAATTGTGAAGCGAGTTGCTCGATCACGTCATTGATCCGGCCAAGATTCGTTTCCGCACCGGCGAGCTTCAGTTCGGCTTCGTGGCGACGCTGGTACAGGCCGGAAATTCCAGCCGCCTCTTCCAGAACGCGTCGGCGAGACTTGGGCTTGGCATTGACCAGTTCCGCGATCTGGCCCTGACGCACAAGCGCAGGTGAATGCGCCCCGGTGGAGGCATCGGCAAACAGCATCTGAACGTCACGGGCGCGAACGTCCTTCGCGTTCACCTTGAATGCCGATCCCGCCTCGCGAGTGATCCGGCGCACCACTTCCAGCGTGTCAGTCGAGTTGAATCCGGTCGGCGCGGTGCGCTCGCTGTTGTCGAGAACCAAGGTCACGTCGGCTGAATTGCGAGGTGGACGCGTCGAGGCTCCGCCAAAGATGACGTCGTCCATCCCGCCGCCCCGCATCGCAGTGGGCCGGCTTTCGCCCATGACCCAGCGAAGCGCTTCCAGCAGGTTGGACTTGCCGCAGCCATTCGGGCCAACAATTCCTGTCAATCCGTCCGCGATGATCAAGTCGGTCGGATCTACGAAACTCTTGAACCCGCTAAGGCGAAGGCGCTTGAAACGCACGGGTGTTGCCTCTCAATTGATTCCGTTCGACCAAATGTCCGGCGAAGACATAAAAAAGTCAACGACGAACACAAAGGAAAGCGTAGTAACCTGCAGATGCCCACAAGATATTGCAGATTCCAGCAATTTATGCAATGTCGCATCAATGTCGGAGTCCGTGACCATCACAGACCGGATAGACCCGGCGCGTGCGGAGGCGCTGCTGGCTACGCTGGGAAGACCTCCGCGTGTCAAGTCGGGTGACGTCCTGCCGCCGCTCGCGCATTTTGCCTTTTTCTGGGAACCCGTGGCCGAAGTCCGAATCGGACGGGACGGACATGCCAGGCCTGGCGGTCTCATTCCGGACATGGGCCTGCCAATTCGAATGTGGGCCGGGGGACGGCTCGCGTTTCATGCGCCTTTCAGGGCCGGTTTCGCCGCCCGAAAGGTGACGACCCTGCATGAAGTCAAGGAAAAGCGGGGACGAAGCGGCAGACTTGGACTGGTCACGCTGCGGCATGAAATCCGGCAGCGCCATGCGCCTGTCATTACCGAAATGCAGGACATCGTCTATCGCGAACCAGGCCCGCTCGCGGGCGACCCGCCCGTGGAGACCGGCCTGGCGGAAGAGCGGCAGGCCCTGAGGCTCGGGGAAGTCACGCTGTTTCGCTATTCCGCGATCACCTTCAACGGTCATCGCATTCACTACGACGCGAAATACTGCCGAGAGGAAGGCTATCCGGGGCTGGTCGTGCACGGGCCGCTTCTGGCAACCCGACTTGCCTGCCTTGCTGCCGACCATCTCGGCACGCTCAATTCATTCTCGTACCGTGCCACGGCCCCGCTCATTCTCGGCGAAATAGCGTGGGCCTGCCGTGCGCGCGACAGGTACTGGATCGAGGGTCCGGGCAAGAGACGTTGCATGCTGGCGACCGCAGCCTGACGCCTTGAGACAAGGCCAGCGCACCCTGCATTCAGGCCCATTCAAAAGTCGGCTGCCATGCCATGACCAGGTCCAGCCTCCGGTTCCGTTATCCAGCCGTCACCCGGCGATCATGTCGGGGCAGTCTGCAGACGAGTCATGCCGGCCGGCGGCGATTCCCGCCCGGATCCTGCGCCGAAGACGTGCCGGGCCCATGGCTCCCTGTGGCCCGGCCAGGGGCCTGGCGGCGAAGTGCCGGTTGGCAGGCGGCACGTGCTCGAAGCGGCCGTCGAGCCTGATCAGCGAGATCGCCATGTCGGAGATGGCCGACAGGTTCTGCGGGACGTTGCCGGCATGTGCCCGGCAGCGATCCTCGTCATGGGTGAAGTCGCGGACATGATGCAGCCTGGTCCCGATCTGCCAGTGTGAGCGGACATGGCCGGCAATCTCCCGGGCTCCGGCCTGATCCGGCCCGAGCGAGGTCAGGCCATGGACGGTCTCGATGCCGGTCTCGCCGGTCCTGACCACTTCACGGTTGCGGATGACGCGGAAGGCCTGGCGCCGGCCATTGAGGGGGCAGAAGCCGTTCCATTCCGGGCCGGAGATGTCGACCGCCGTGCAGTGGCGCTGCTCGATGCGGCCATGCCGCTTTCCCGCCTCTTCCGCATGCATCCTGCCGCGGTCCCGGCCACCGAACCGGCCGAGCCGCTCATGCATCCCCTTCCGCTTGCAGTCATGCGTTCCGGTCTCGGCATGTCCGGGCTTCATCGGAAGGGGTTTCTGCGTCCGCCCGAGCACCTGGATCTGCGTCTTCTCGTCCACCGAGAGGACGACGGCGTGGTCGGGCGAGTCGATGTAGAGGCCGACAACGTCGCGCACCTTGATCTCGAACCCCGGGTCGCGGGAGACCTTGAAGGTCTTCACCTGGTGCGGCCGGAGGCCGTGAAGGCGGAGGATGTTGTGAACCGTTGAGACGACCATGTCGCCCGTTGCCTCGGCCAAGGCCTTGAGCGTCCAGTGCCGGGCATGCTCCGGCGGCGGCGACATCGCCAGGTCGATCAGGGCCTTCATCCTGTCCTCGGAGATCGGCTTCTTCCCCGGCGGCCGGGTGGCATCGTGCAGCAGTCCGTCGACGCCCTCCTCGAGAAAGCGGTCCCGCCAGCCCGAAGCCGGAACCAGGCTCCATGATGATGCCCGCCCGCCAGACGCGCTTCTGAGGACCCCGCGGATTGCTCATGATCTGTTCGAGGCGATCGCGCTCTTCGTCCGAACGATCTGTTTCCGGTCTTCTCGCTTTGCTGCCCATCTGCCTGCCTCCCCTTTCATTGGCCGCATGACGGCGGCAGGAAGGCCAGCATCACGCTTCACGAAAGAGTGGAACGGGGGTTAGGAAGAACCCGAACGGGGCCAAGCTCGGCCTCAAGCTCGGGGAACAATTCGCCTTGAAACCGGCACCAGTGATCGCGCAGGCTGCGAAAGCAGGGACATGGGGGTCGACCTCCGGCATTTTGTTGTTTCGCAACTCCATCATGCCAGACAGGCCCCCACTTCCGAGGCCTTCAGCAGAAAGCACCCGCTCAGCGGAGAAATCGGCTCAACTCGGGAGGTTTTGCAAGAAGCTAATGAGTATGAAATTAAACGCAAAACTTGGGAATGTCAGATGGCAAAAAATGTGCTGTTCATTATGTGCGATCAGTTTCGATATGACTATCTTGGGTGCGCTGGGCATCCATCTCTCCGCACACCGAACATTGATGCTTTGGCCAAGCGCGGGGTTCGCTTTGACCGCGCCTATGTGCAGTCGCCAATCTGTGGACCGAGCCGCATGAGCACGTATACAGGCCGCTATGTGCGAAACCATGGATCGGATTACAACAACGTCCCCCTTCGGGTGGGGGAGTGGACCTTGGGCGATCATCTCAACCACTTCGGTGGGCGTGCGGTTCTGTGTGGGAAAACCCACGCTTGCGCTGATCTTGAGGGGATGAAGCGCCTTGGCATTGATCCGCATAGCCCGAAGGGTCGTCACATCGCCGAGGCTGGGTTTGACATCTGGGATCGTCTGGACGGGCTGCATCCGTCCAAAATCAAACAGCCAAGCCACTACAACGGCTACCTGCGTTCGCAGGGCCATAACGGGGAAAACCCGTGGGAGGAATGGACCACGCAGGTCGTGGACAGGGATGGCAGTCTGAAGAATGGCTGGCTGAATGAGAACATCCACCTCCCTGCGCGCATCCCCGAAGAACACAGCGAAACCGCCTATTCCACCAATCGCGCGATGGAGTTTATGGACCAGTCGGGCGATGCGCCGTGGTGCCTGCACCTGAGCTACATCAAACCGCACTGGCCAAACGCTGTGCCAGCGCCCTATCATGATATGTATGGGTCCGAAGACGTGATCCCTGTTGTGCGGGCAAACCATGAACGCACGCTGGCGCATCCGGTGTATCGCTGCATTCAGGATGAGCAGGTTTCGAGAATCTATGGCCGGCCCGGTGCGCGGGAACAGGTTATCAAGGCCTACATGGGGATGATCACCCAGATTGACGATCATATCGGGCGCCTGATGGCTTGGCTGGAGGAGAGTGGGCAGGTCAAGGACACCGCGATCATCTTCACCTCTGATCACGGTGACTATCTGGGCGACCATTGGATGGGCGAAAAGCAGTTCTTTCATGATCCGTCAATCCGGGTGCCCTTGATCGTGGTTGATCCGTCGCCTGCGGCTGATGTCACACGCGGCACGGTCGATGCGCGGCTGGTCGAGGCGATTGATCTGGTCCCCACGATTGTTGATTGGATGGGGGGCGAGGTGCAGGATCATATTCTGGAAGGCCGCTCACTGGTGCCGCTGCTGCGGGGCGACCAGCCCGCATGGCGCGATTGCGTATTCTCAGAGGCTGATTTTAGCAGGTCCTCAGCGCGTAAGACGCTGGACCAGCCGACAGACAAGTGCCGCATGGTGATGGCCTTTGATGGACGTTGGAAATACGCGTATTCCCAGGGGCTTGACCCGATGTTGTTCGACGTTGAGACGGATCCGGATGAGTTGAACGATCTGGGCAATGACCCTGCTTTTGAGGCTCAGCGACGGCGCATGAAAGACTACGTGCTGGACTGGGCGTTTGGGGGCAAGAACCGCGTTACCCAAAGCAATGCTGTGGTTGAGGCCAAACCCCCGACCTTCACCCGTGGCGTTATTGTTGGATACTGGGACGAAGCCGAGTTGGACGCCGCCAAGGAAGGCCTGACGACATGACTGTTCCTATATTCTCTAACCGCAAGCGTCCATTCCATCTTGGACCTTTCCCGATGGAGCGGCTCAAGCGCAAGTCCGGACCGGTTTGTCTTGCTGCTGTTCCTCCTATGCGCCCTATTGATTTTGACCGCTCTAGCCAGCCGCATTCGTTGGTCAATGCCTTGAGCGAATATCAGGCCATGCTGGACGCCCTGCACGATGGCTTCATCAGCAAATCCAAAGCGAAATGCCCGGAAGATCCGGCCGAGCGCACGCGGCACATCAAATCCTTCGCCTTTTTCCAAGACGCGCCGATGGTCGGGATTGGCAAGATTGACCCAGCGATGCTGCTTGAAGAACCCATCCAAAACCCCAAAGTCGGGCGGCTCGCCGAAGAGCTGAAAACGCGGCAGGTCAAATCGCTCGCCTCTGGGATCGACGGGATCATGGCCGACCTCAGGGAAAGTATGGAGGCACCGCCGAAGTCGATCGAGGGGCATACCCACGCGGTCGTGCTGCTCTACAATTACAACCGGGATCCCGAGCCGAACGAGGCGGGCTACCCTTGGATTCAAGACGCACAGGCGCATCGCGCCGCAGCGCGGAGCAATGAGACGGCGGTGACCCTTGCCAATTATCTGCGCGTTCTGGGCTATGACGCCAAGGCGCACAGCGGGTCCTCCACGGATATTGATCTGAACCAGGCGGCGGTAGCGGCAGGTCTGGCCTCGGTCGAAGATGGCAAGCTGGCCAATCCGTTCGTGGGTGACCGGTTTCAGGTCGCGGTGGTGACCACGACGTTTCAAATGACATCCGATGCACCGCTGGCAGCCCTCTCAGATCAGCCAATGTCCTTGACCAAGGGCCTGGCATGGAGCGTTGGCCGGGGCTCGGCAAAGAACGCCCTATCTATGGACCCTTACGCTAAGCGCGCCTACGCCAAAGGACCGCATCCTTTCGAAACCCTCAAACGCGTCGACAAACCAACCACTTACATCGACGAGGCGCGCGTCGCCCGCGTGCCCAAGCGAGCGGATATGTTCGCACGCTCCAAGTTTGGCGACATGGGCAAGGCCAACCAGAAAGTGTCGCAGGGCGGATATTTTGCCCAGAAGTCCCCCTTGGCGCGGGCACTCCGCCGCTCGCTTGGTGCCTTCATCGTCCTGCAGGACGGGCCAAAGGCGGAAGCGACTGCGCAAGGCACCGAAGACGCACGAAGCAACGCGAAGGCGATCAAGGCCGCCGCCTATTTCATTGGCGTTGATGCGGTCGGAATCTCTCGCTGTCCCGACTGGGCGTGGTATTCTCACGATGCAAACGGCGACCAGATCACGCCTGAACATCCCAATGCCATCAGCTTCATCATTGATCAGGGGTTCGACACCACCGAAGGATCGTCAGGTGATGACTGGATCGCGGTGGTGCAGTCGATGCGCGCCTACCTGCGGTTTTCGCTTCTAGGCGGGATCGTCGCAAAACACATCCGCAACCTCGGGTATTCTGCGCGGACCCACACCAATGTAGACAGCGAAGTCGTGCATCCGCCGCTTTTGTTGCTGTCGGGCTTGGGCGAGGTCAGCCGCATCGGTGAGGTGATCGTGAACCCTTTTCTGGGGCCTCGGCTCAAGTCTGGAATAATCACCACCGACATGCCACTGGCCCATGACAAACCGATTGATTTCGGAATGCAGGCCTTTTGCGAGGCCTGCAACAAATGCGCCCGCGAATGCCCCTCGGGCGCGATCACCGCCGGGCCAAAGCTGATGTTCAACGGTTATGAAATCTGGAAGTCCGACAGCCAGAAGTGCACGACCTATCGCATCACCCAAAAGGGCGGGTCGATGTGCGGTCGCTGCATGAAAACCTGCCCCTGGAATATGGAAGGATTACAACACGAAAAGCCGCTGCGCTGGATGGCGATGAACGTGCCCGCCATGGCGGGGGTCATCGCCAAGCTGGATGATATCGTGGGCAACGGGCAGATCAATCCGCAAAAGCGATGGTGGTGGGACCTGAAGTTTGCCAAAGACGGAACCTGCGAGATGATTGATCCTGACGTAGAACCCGCCAACTATCGGCAACTGCAAACCGATCTGAAACTTGATCCGGCCGATCAGACGCTTGCGGTTTATCCCGTGAACCTCGCGCCGCACCCGTGGCCTTTCCCGTTTCCGATGGACCGTGAAAAAGGGATCGAGGCTTATCAGGCGATGATCACCGCCAAGGAGTACCAAAGACGGCTTGATGCGGGCGAGGTGGAACCTACGGACCACAAATATGGCCGGTTCGAGGATTCACCGGTCGTCCGGGTTGAAGTCACCAAAGTCGAAAAGATGACAGACCGCGTTACCAAGTACGAGTTCAGTTCGCTTGATGGCGAACCGCTGCCAGATTGGGCGGCCGGCGCGCATTTGGACATCGTCGTGACGCCCGAATACTTCCGTCAATATTCGCTCTCCGGCGATCCTTCCGATCGGTCGAAGTACCAGATCGGCGTGCTTCGCGAGGATGAAGGCAAGGGTGGTTCAAAACTGCTGCACCGGATTTTTTCGCAGGGGCGTAAGATATTCGTCGCCAAACCGATCAATCACTTTCCTCTGGTAGCGAGCGGCACCAAGCACATCCTGATGGGTGGCGGGATCGGCATCACACCGATGATCGCCTTTGCCCATGAATGCCACGCACAGGGCCTCGATTTCGAACTGCATTACTCAGCATCGCAAGCGACAGAGGCGGGCTTTGTCGACGATCTCAAGGATTTTGACTGGGCCGACAAGGTCACGCTCCACTTTTCCGATCAGGGGAACCGCGCGGACCTCGACCAGATCTTGGCGGGGTATCAACCGGGCTGGCATGTCTACACCTGCGGGCCAGATCGCTACATGAGCGCCGTGATAGAGGCTGCCGAACGGCTTGGGTTCCCCGAGAGCGCACGGCATCTGGAATATTTCTCAGTGCCGGAGGTGCCGGATTACGAAAACCACGACTTCACGCTGCGTCTGACGAAATCTGGCCGTGAACTGCTGGTGCCTGCCGACAAGTCGGCTGCTGATGCTCTGATCGAAAATGGCTACCCAGTGGACTTGAAGTGCTCTGACGGGATCTGCGGCGTATGCAAATGCGGGTTGGCAGGCGGTGACGTTGAGCACAGAGATTTCGTTCTGTCCAACGCGCAACGCGAAGGATCAATCATCCTCTGCCAATCGCGCGCTGCAAAACCGGGCGGGACAGTCGAGATCGACCTATAGTTGAAAGGGTTCCAAAGATGACAAATTCCACCACTCGAACTCTGCAAGACAAGATCGGTGCGCACGACGATGTCTGGTCGATGCTTTACAACGCGCATGCGCAAAAATTCACCTTTCCGGTTCAGGCAGAATTCACAAATTGGATTGATGAGCAGGCGGCTTGGCGCCGCTCCGCAATATTCCAGAACATGTCGCACCACATGACGGACGTCTATTTTGAAGGTCCGGATGTGGTGCGCCTGTTGTCTGACTTCGGCATAAATTCGTTCAAGGACTTCGGTCCGATGCAGGCCAAGCAATATGTCGCCTGCAACCATGATGGGCACTATATCGGCGACGCCATCCTGTTTTGCGAAGAGGAAAACAGGGTCAGCGTTGTGGGCAAGCCCATGGTTGCCAACTGGCTCCGCTTTCAGACCGAAATCGGTGACTACGATGTTCAGGTCGAATGCATCGATCGCCCATCTGCAAAGCTGAGCGACCGGCGCAAATTCCGATTTCAGGTTCAAGGACAGAATGCAGATAGGATTCTGGAGGACCTGAACGGTGGCGCGCTGCCCGATATCCCGTTCTTCAAGATGGGCCGTTTCAATATTGGTCCCTACGAGGTTACCGCGCTGAATCACCGTATGTCCGGCGCCCCTGGATATGAATTCTGGGGGCCAGCAGAGAATGGGGATGCGGTTCGCGAGCTAATCCTGGACGCAGGACAAGAATTTGATCTCGCACAAGTCGGTGGTCGGATTTACCCGGTAACGGCTTGCGTATCCGGCTGGATCGGTTCGGTTCTTCCAGCAATTTATACAGGTGAGAAAATGCGCGCTTATCGCGAGTGGCTGCCGGAGGCGAGTTTTGAGGCAAAGCATTCCATCGGCGGCTCATTGGCGACCGGAAACGTCGAAGACTTTTATCGAACCCCTTATGACCTTGGCTATGGGTTCATGGTGAAATTTGACCACGACTTTGTCGGTCGGGCGCCGCTGGAAAAATTGCAACCGGAGCAAAGGCTGAAAAAGGTACGGCTGATCTGGAACGCGGAAGATGTAGTCTCAATCTATGCCAGCGCCTTTGGTCCGGGTGATCGCTACAAGAAGATCGAGTTGCCGACGGGAAGCTATTCAACATCGCCCAGCGACCGCGTCCAGCACGATGGAAAAGACGTCGGTGTGTCGTACTACCCCGTCTATTCCGAGGCTGACCGGTCCTGTATTTCACTGGCTTCAATACAGCCTGAGTTGGCGAACGACGGTCAGGAACTCACCCTGATCTGGGGGGAGCCGGATGGCGGCTCTGGCAAGCCAACGGTGGAACGTCATGTCCAGAAAGTCGTGCGCGTCAGCGTTGACCCCAAACCGATCAAACGGGACTGATGCCGGATTGGGCGTGGCAAATTAGATCTCGTAGACTTCAAGATCCTCAACAATACCGACCTCGCCAGAAAACCGAGCGGCCAGGTCTGCACGGGCTTTTTCATGGCCTTCCTCAGTGTCCATGTGAACACGGAAATGGGTCAGAAAAAGCCGCTTCACCCCCGCTGCCTGCGCCATATCGGCCACCTCGCCGGGATCGGGGCTGAACGCCATCAAGGCCGGGTGCAATTCCTCGCCCGCGCCGCGATAGCACCAGTGCAATAGAAAATCGGCATCTTGGCAAAGGGCGGCTATCTCGGGGTTAAGCCCGGTATCCCCTGAATGGACGAACTTGCGCCCGCCAGCCTCAACCGCGAACCCCAGACAGTCCAGGATTGGCTGGGCATGGGTGGCTTGCGCTGAGATAAGCCGCCAGCCGTTGCCCTCAAAGGAAAAGCCCGGTTCGATTTCGGTGATGTCCGGATCAGGCCAGGGCCGGGGAAGGGTGCCGCCGCGTGCCACCCAAACCTGCTGGCTTTGCGGCAGTTCAGTGCGGGCGCGCAGATCATGGCTCAGCACGCCGTGCGCGCCAAAGTACCCTTCGGTGATCTCGGTCAAGGGCTGGGGCCCGAACACCTTTAGCGGCGGCGCGCCCTCGTCCCATGCGGCGTGCACCAACCGCGCATAGTCCATCATGTGATCAGAGTGGTAATGGGTGAAGAAGAGATGCGTGATGTCTTTGGGCAACCGACCTGATCTAAGCAAATTGTCAACGACGCCCCCGCCGCAGTCGAACAATATGCGGTCTCTGCCGACCTCCAGCAAATGGCCGGAGGACGCGCGCCGGGCGCAGGCCTCGGGCGAGCCTGATCCAAGGATCGTCAGCTTCATCGTCACGTCTTTGGTGGCGGCGTCGCCCCCGGCGCGCCCAGTTTCAGCGCCGCTTCCAGCCCGCCATAGCCTTCGATCATCGCCGCCTGATCCGCAAAAGCCTGAACATTCGCGGCGTCGGGGTCCACCCTGGCGCGCAGTTCTTCTGTCAGTTCCTTCAGCACCTCGGTATAGGCCGGATCAGCGGCGAGATCTCGTATTTCTTCCGGATCGGCGATCAGATCAAACAGCTCTGGTTCGAAGCCGACGTAATGGTGCAGTTTCCAACGCCCCTTGCGCAGCATGTAGGCGCCCGAGACCGCGCCGACAGCATGATATTGGCTGAGAATAATGCGGTCTGGATCTTCCGCCCTTGCCGCAATCTCGTTCAACGGTGTGCCGTCACACGCAAAGGGCAATCCAAAGTGCGCAGGGATCGTCGCAGCTACGTCCAGCAAGTCCACAGGCGTCGCACAAGTGCCTGCCGCGATATCGGGCCCGGCCATAATCAGCGGCACTGACACGCTTTCCTGATAGAGCGTCGACTTCCCCCACAGCCCGCGGGTTCCGACATTGTCGCCATGATCGGACGCATAGATCACCGTCGTGTCGTCCAGCTGGCCGCTGCCCTTCAACGCCTGAAGGATACGTCCGACGTTGTGATCCATCCAACTGACAAGGCCATAGTAGGCGGCGATAGCGTCGCGACGTTCGGCTTCGGACTTGAAGCCTGCTTCGCTATCAAGTTGCGCGTTCTGCAATTCAACCCAAGGGTGCCGCTGGTATCCGTCCTTCGGGCGGAGCTTGGTCGCAGGCATGCTGTCTGGTGGATACATGTCGAAGAATTCGGGTGGTGCGACCAGCGGAAAGTGCGGGGCCACGAGACCGACGTAGAGACACCAGGGCTGTGTGCCCGCGTGATGTTCGCCTATCCATTGGACGGTTTGATCCGTTACAGACTGATCATAGTCGGTATATTTGCTGGTTCCGGGGCCAATGTAGTCACTCAACATCCGAGGCCCCGGTGATATGCGCTGGCTTGGGTGTCGGACGGATCCCCACACCATGCCCACGCCGCCCGCGACATGCATCGGGATGTGTTCGCGATCAAACCCGGCAGGATCGCCCTGCCGACGGTAGTGCAGTTTGCCGATACTTTCGACCGGTTGACCTGCGTCTTGCAGGCAATGCCCCCAGCCGGGGATCTGCCCGTGATAGGGCATGGCGTTGTCCCACAGGCGCGTTTCGTGCACATGCTTGCCCGTCGCAAAACTGGCACGTGCCGGCACACAAATGGGCGAAGGCGTATAGGCATTGGTGAACCGTGTGCCCCGCGCGGCCAAAGCATCCAGATGCGGGGTACGCACAAAGGGATGACCCGCGCAGCCCATGGCGCGCGCCTGATGCTCATCGGACATAATGACAAGCAAGTTCGAGGGCATCAGATGTCCGTCTCCTCGGCGGCGACCTCAAGCAAGTCCAACACCTTGCGGAATGTGGCGAGGTCTTGATCGCTCAAGCTATTCTTCAAGTGGACCTGCCTGCGGCGCATGACCGGCAATGTGGCGTCAAAGATGTCCCTGCCGCGAGGCGACAGGCTGAGCACGTGAACGCGGTGGTCTGTGTCATGCGGCGCGGACAGCACCAACCCGCTTTCGATTAGCGATCTTACATTGCGGCTGACCATGCCCTTGTCCATGGCGGTGCAATTGATCAATTCCGATGCGGTGATCTTTTCGGCACCACCGATGAAGGCGACCATGCGCCATTGGTTCAGTGTCAGGCCAACCGAGCCACGCAAAATGCGCGAGGCTTGTGCGTTCAACTTCCCATGCAAACGCGAGATTCGATAGGTCAGGAACTGGCTGAGCTGGCTCAACTCTGTCTCATAATCGCGTCGCGTTTCGTCGTTCATGCGGCACCTCAGACTGGATTAGTCACGCCAAAAAGTTGTCCCGTCAACCTTTTCGTTGACTAGGCAACCATCCTGTGGCTTGCTTTACGACAAATAGGGAGGAAAACATGAAGAAGCTGATGACAGCGGCGGCGGCCGCACTTGGACTTGCCGCATCGACATTCTCGGCAGCGGCACAAGACTGGGCCCCGCCTGGGCCCATCAAACTTATGATCGCCTTTGCGGCGGGTGGCGGTGCGGACACGCAGGCGCGCCTGATCGCGGAAGAGCTTGAAGCTGAGCTTGGCTGGCAGTTCATCCCGGAGCAGGTCACCGGCAAGGGTGGCCTGAACCTTTTGAAGGCGATGAAAAACGAACCCAACGACGGAACCGTGATCGGTATGATGGTCGCTGAATCTCTCGGTTACAGCCTCTATACTGCGGATGCAGGACTTGAACCGACGGATTTCACACCGATCACAACGACGGCGGGTGCCCAGATGGGCATCGTCGCACGGTCCTCGAAGGGTTGGAACGATATCCACGATGTGGTCGCGGCGGCCAAGGCAGGTGAAGAAATCCGCTTTGGAACTATGGGTGTGCGTCTTGGGGATCTGGCCTACTTGCTGGGCAAGGCGCTGGGCGTCGAATTCAACATCATCACAGTGCGTGGTGGCCGGGCCGTCATGAATGGCGTGAATGCAGGCGACATGGACATTGGCTTCATGGCGGGCATTCAAAGTCAGGGCGTGGCATCTGGTGAATTGGTGAACCTCGCCTCTGCGATGTCCGAACCGCTCAAGCAATCGCCGGATGCACCCTTGATTGCGGACCTTGGTGTGGGATACGATGGCAACGCATTCTTCATGTTTGCAGGTCCCGGCGGCATGCCGGATGAGGCGCGCGATGCGCTTGCCACGGCGATTGCAGGTGTCGTCACAAACGAAGATTCCAAGGCCGGCGCACTGATCCAGCGGGCGTTTGGTGGTGCTTTGGTCATTCAAGGCGATGAACTCGTTGAGCTGGTCCAAAAGGGCTATGACGAATCTGAGGCGCTTCTTCGAGAAGCGTCGGAGTAATCCAAGACATCGCGGGCGCCCTAAAGTGGGCGCCCGAAATGTATCGGGGGAATGACATGTCTGAGCACTCTCGATCCAACCTATACATCGGGCTGTCCCTTGGGATCGCGGCACTGATTGCGATCTTCATCTGGATCCCGCTGGATACCGAAACCGGGCTGACCGAAAGGGCCCGCAGACGTATCTTGATCGGCGATGCGCTGGCCCCCACAATTGCTTGCGGGTTCATCGTGGTTGGTGCGCTGCTTCTTGTCCTGCGGGAACGCACCGCCGCGGCGCAACCGGTCATCGCCCGGTCGCACGTCGTGTTCATCACGCGCATCATGGCCGTGACTGTCCTTGGCGTTCTGGTCATGCGCTATACCGGCCCGGCCCTTGCTGAGCTGACAAATCTCTTCCGCGCAGAGCCCATTGAATACCGCCTGCTGCGTGCCACCCCCGGCTGGAAGCATGTGGGCTTCGTCCTCGGGGGCGTCATCACCGTGGCCGGCATGATCGCCATCGTCGAACAAAAGCTAACGCGTCGCGCCGTGCTGACAGCGCTTGCAGCGGTTCTGGTGATGATTGGCGTCTTCGACCTGCCATTCGAAGACCTGTTGCTGCCGCCAAACGGGGATGTCTGATGGGGGTGTTCGACTACATCTGGTTGGGGGTATTGGCGGTCTTTCAAGGTCCCGAGGCCTTTACGATCTTCGATCTGTCCATTTCCATCACGCTGGTGATGGTGTTCCTGGGCTTTCTGCTTGGCATTGCCGTTGGGGCGACGCCCGGTCTTGCCGGCCCATTCGCCATGGCAATCGCTTTGCCGATCCTGATCTCGATCTTTGGATATACGCCTGACGCGCTTTTGCCTGTTCTGGGGTTTCTGATCGGAATCATGAAGGGAGCCACCATCGGGGGCGCAGTCCCCGCGATCCTGTTCAACACACCTGGCACGCCGGACGCGTTCATGACCACACTCGACGGTTATCCCATGGCGCAGAAGGGCCAAGCCAAGAAAGCACTGCGCGTGGCGCATCTGTCCTCGGCCTCGGGGGATACGTTTTCCGACCTGGTCCTGTTTGTCTGCGCGCCTTTCCTTGCCATCATGGTCGAGGCCTATCTGGACCTGCCCGAGAAAACTGCGCTTTTGATCCTCTCGCTTAGCTTTATCGCAGCCGTCATCGGTGGCTCGCCCGGGAAGGGGTTGATCTCAATTGGGTTGGGGTTGATGGCCGTCTACATCGGCACCGGCGAGGATATCTATCCAAGGCTGTCGCTGGGCACCGAGGAATTGGCGCGAGGCTTTTCCATTACGACGTCGGTCCTTGGGGTCCTGATCATCGGCGCCGTCTTCAAGGGGCTGGATGAGTCGTGGCGCGAAAGCGCATGCACCAAGACCGCGCAATCCGCCCCCGAATCGAGCGACCAACGCCTGCGCTGGCCCGAGATCAAGCGCCTTGCGCCTTACATCGGCCGTTCGGCCCTGATCGGCACCGGCATCGGGGCCTTGCCGGGCATCGGGTCAACCCTTGCGGCGACGCTGGGCTACACCGTCGGGCGCAGGCACCATCAAAAGTCCAATCCGTCAGAAAAGGGTGCATTCGGAACCGGCGTACCAGAAGGGGTCGCTGTAACCGAGGCCGCCAACAGTTCGGTTTCCGGTGCCAACCTGATCCCTGTCCTCAGCCTTGGCATTCCGGGCAATGCCGCGGCCGTATTCCTGATCCTTGCGATGGAGTCTATCGGCGGCCTGAACCCCGGCCCATCCGTCTTTCGGTTCAGCGAAATCAGCGTGAACCCCGAACTGGTCGCTGTCTTTGGCCTGTTCACCTGTATGACGCTTGCCAACCTGGTCAACTGGACGATCGGCGGCGTGTTCATGCGGTCGATGGGCTTTATGATCCGCATTCCGAAACAGCTGCTACTGCCGTCGGTCCTGTTGCTGACCCTCACCGCGATCTATGTGCAGGAAACCCGGATCGAGGCGATCTGGTTCGCCCTTGGCTTTGGCGTGCTGGGCTACATTATGCGGCTGCTGGCCATTTCGCCGCTGCCCTTCGTCGTTGCTTTCCTCCTCGGCAAAAGCCTCGAGGAAACCGGGAGGCAAGCCTATTCGGCCACCGGCAACGACCCATTCTTTCTCATCAACAGCCCGATTGCGCTGACCTTCATCCTCCTGTCGGTCGCGGTGATCGTGATCTCCGGACGCAAGGCCAACGGAACCTAGACATGAGCAGACCCAACATCCTTTTGATCTCTTCGGATCAACACCGTGCTGACTGCATGGGCTTTCAAGGGCGCAATATCAAGACACCGCACCTGGATCAATTGGCGGCAGAGGGGACGGTTTTCGACGCCTGCATCACTCCATCCGTCGTCTGCCAGCCTGCGCGGGCCTCGATCCTGACGGGTCAGCTATGCCGCACACACGGCGTCCACGACAACGGCATCGATCTTGACCCGGCGATTGGCGAGAAAGGCTTTGCCGGCGCTATGGCCACGGCCGGCTATCAGACCAGCTATTTCGGCAAGGCGCATTTTTCGACCTATCACACCTATGAACCCACTGGCACGCCTGAGTGTCTGCGATCATCCGCCAACTATGGGGAGGACTGGTTTGGTCCCTACATGGGATTTGAACATGTCGAGCTGATGCTGGTCGGGCACAATTGGTGGGCCCCTGAAAAGCCACCGGCAGGCCAGCACTACGAACGATTTTACCACATGGATGGCAAAGGCGATGAGAAGACTGGGTTCATGTGGGAAAACGCAGGCGATACGAAAGGGGCCGCGCAGGTTTGGCATTCGAAACTGCCGGCGGCATGGCACAACACACCCTGGACGGCGGATCGCGCTATCGAATGGCTGCGTCATGGGCGCGACGAAGAAAAGCCATTCTGCACCTGGATCAGTTTCCCTGATCCGCATCATCCCTTTGATTGCCCAGAACCATGGTCCCGGTTGCACGACCCGGCAGAGGTCGATCTGCCCGAAAACCGCACACGCGACTACGAAGGCAGGCCCTGGTGGCATAAGGCCGCGATGGAGGGCGAACCAGCGGATCCGAAATTCGCTGACATCCGCAAGGCCTACAGCCGCATCGCGCCGCAAACGGACGAACAGATGCGCGAGATCATCGCCAACACCTACGGCCAGATCGCCTTCATCGACCATCAGATCGGGCGAATCATGAATACGCTGATCGAAGAAGGCTTGGATGAGAACACAATCGTCATCTACATTTCTGATCATGGCGATTGGCTTGGGGACCATGGTTTGATCCTAAAGGGACCGATGCACTTTGAGGGTCTCTTACGCGTGCCGATGATCGTGCACGGCCCCGGTGTGCCAGCAGGTGAGCGGGTGGAAGAGCCGGTTTCGACCATCGATCTGGGCCCGACATTTTGCGACTATGCAGCGACCGAACCATTGCAAACCCAGCATGGCCAAAGCCTGCGACCGCTTCTGGAAACGCAAGGCGCCACCCGGGATTTTGCCTTGAATGAATGGGGTCTCTTGCCGGGGCGCGTTGGCGTTGCGCTTGAACTGCGCACCGTGCGCACGCGCACTCACAAGATGACCGTGGATCTGAAATCCGGCGCGGGCGAACTCTATGATCTGACGGCCGACCCCGATGAAATGACTAACATTTTCGACGCGCCTGACGCAAGCAATATCCGCGCAACGCTGGAAGGTTACTTAGCCAGTCGCCCCGGCGGCATCAAACCTGACGGAACCCCAGTCGGAACTGCCTAAGACAGGTCTTGCCATCCAGGGCCTGCCGCCCGAAACACCTCTACTCTTCCTATAGCCGGAACCACCAAAATCCGCGGGGTCACGCGGCTGACCGGTCCTGTCTCCAATCTGCTTTGCCCAGGATATATTGTCGCAGCCGGTCCGGATCTTGGCGCGTTCATGCCATGTGACCCCGCGGACTTTGGTGGTTCCCAGCACGTGCTCACGCTCCCGAAGCGACCGGGCGAAAACCCGGAAGACGTCCTGGACCCGGTCCGAAAGCTCGTGCGGCAGCGTGGCCCGCCTCGCCCGGGCCGCGCGACATGACCGGAACGCCGGTCGGAACGCGGCAGACATTGCGGTCCCGGGACCGCATCGTCACCCCTCGTGCCTCCCGCACGGGACACCATGATCGAACGCCACGCGCAAACCCCCGGGTGCCGGAATCCCGTCCCGAATCCCGGGCCCTCGGCATCTCGGCGAAACGCCGTACCGGAAGATCCGTCGTCCGGACCGAGTTCCAGCGATCGACCTGAACGGCCGCAATCCGATTTCTGCAAGAGACAATCAGGCGAGGGTCCGGTTTCGTTCAAACTCGCTTGGTGTCGGCGTGTAAGCAGACGTTAAGCGTGATATCGAGGTTCCCAACAAGCTGAAGAACTGCACCACAGCTTTTCCTTTGCCGCCACTCTTTCCCCTTGAAGATTTCATTCTTGAACTCCGGTCAGTGCGGCAGAACGCTCCCGCAAGGCCGCAGATAGCTCTTTGTCTTCGGTCGACTTCGCAGGGGCTTTCCCCACTGGCGCGCCACGCATCGACATGAACCCGCCCGGCGTGAAATAGGCGCCTCCCCCGGCCTCTGGGTCCGTTGCGGCGCGCAAGACGGGCCAAGCACCCTCTGCCGTTGGATTCATCAAAACGTCTGTCATGACATTGACCGCCCGGCGCAAGAAACCATTTGAGATCGAGTGAATGGCTTGCTGAGCCCCGTCCGATTTGGTTGGGCCGGGACCAGCGGCAACACTCACTGCATCGGCTCCCATGCGCTCGAACTCGCGCTGCAATTCCAGCATGAACAACATGTTTGCGAGCTTGCTGTTTGCATAGGCGGCCTTTCTCGTGGCCCCGACCGTGTGAAAGGTCTCCGGGTCAATCTTGCCGCTACCATGCACGCCGCTTGATACGGTCACAACGCGGGGCTTCGGCGCGGCGAGCAATCGGTCCAACAAATGAACGGTCAGGGCAAAATCCCCAAGGTGATTGACCGCCATCATCAGGGCAAATCCGTCCTGCGACTTCTCAGAATCCTTGGCCGCGTAGAAGCCGGCATTGTTGATCAAGATGTCCAGCCATTCGAACGACGCCGAAAACCGTTCGGCAAATGCGCGCACGGAAGCCAGATCGCCGAGGTCAAGCTCCATGACGTGCAGCCTTGCGCCCGATTGCTCGGATCTGATCGCCTCTGCCGCTTTCTCGCCTTTCGAGACATTTCGCACAGCCAGGACAACTTCCACGCCCTTCTGTGCCAGCATCCGCACGCTCTCACGCCCGATTCCGGCATTTGCTCCGGTGACTATAGCGATTTTGCCGGACTGGAGCGGAATGTCAGAGACTGACCATCTCATCGCTTTGCTTTCATTCCGAATACGATTCATTCGAGACTTAGCCGATCAACGGGCGCCACGTGTGGACAGCCAAAACCAAACGCTCAAAAGAATGGCGGAGGCGGAGATCAACGTCATGACAGTGCCGGGAACGAAATTCACGAAGCCGCCCAGGTCCATGAACAGGAAGTAGCCCAAATCTGCCAGGCCGCCGACGAGACCGGCGATGAACATTGCCAGCACCACACCACGCAAGATGAAGACTGCGCTGATCAGCGTGGTCAGGCCGAAGCACAGCAAGTTGAATCCGTGCTGGTTGATCAGCGCGCCCGCTGCCTCGTGATAGGTGCCCGCCAAAGCCTCGGGGTCGACCGCATCGGCAACCGCGGAGACTGCCCCGACTGTTTCCTGAGAGATGATCATCAGACCGGCCATTGCGTGAACCAGACCCCAGATCACCCAAAGGATCGCGGCTGTCCGCGCTACGATGGATTGTGCAATGGTCATGTTGTTTCCCTTGGTTTTCAGGACGCGATGAAGGCTTCCATCCTGGGTTTGATCACGAAGGTCCCGAGCACGCTCATCACCGCGGCGATGGGGAGTCCGGCCAACAGCGCACGCCGCCAGACTGTAGCGAGTTCTGCGCCAAAACCCTGGATTTGAAAGGTGGTCGCACCCGCCATGAAGCTCTCCATGATCAACGCCATGATGGCGCCCTGAAGCACCATGCGGAGGACTTCGGAGGCGTCCAGGAGAGCTCGATCCAAAAGCCTGCCCAGAACCCGGAACAGCGTGAACCCAACTGGCGCGACGAGCAGACCGACCATGGCCCAGATCGGCACCCAGGCAGCCCAAAAGCTCTGCCCTTCCCCACGGGCGAAGTAAGTCATCACGGATGTGATCAGGCCGGTCATTCCCAGTATGATCGAGGCCATGACGCCAATCTCATTCAGAATCCCGGACATTCTCCCGGTTCCTTTCGGTGTCCGATCAAGCCCGGCCAAGGAGCTTGTTGTACTTGGACAGGAACAGGTCCTTGCCCTTCATTTTGCTGGTGATCCAGTCCCCGGCGGTGAATGCCATCAGGAAGGCGTTGCCGTGCTTGGGCCCAAGCGGCAGAACGATTGGGGCCTTGCCCCAGGGGGCGTAGGGTTTTGTCTCTTCCACCGGTTTTCCACCCGCGACGGCCTTGAGGGTTCTTTCGAGCCAGGGTTTTTGACGCGAGATCGCAACGATGGTCATGGCGTCGCCGCTGGCCGCGACATCTCCGGCCGCGAAGACCTTGGGCAAGGTCGACGGCCGCAGCCATCGGTCAACTTGCACCCGGCCGGTCCCGTCGAATTTGGCGCTGGGCAAAGTCTCGGCGAGCCCGCCAAGTGCACGCGAGCCGACAGCGGGGACCACAAGATCAGCCTCGATTGTCTGCCCATTCGACAGCACCAAACGGCCACCTTCCGGCGCATCGCGTCCGGGCAACGTGTTGGCCCGTGCGCCAAGAATCACCTCCACACCCATCCGGGTGAGCTTGTCTTGGAGTGACCGGCCCAGCTTGGCCGGGTTTCCAGGAAACAGAGTGGCGTCACTCGACACAAGCGAAACCTTCTTTTCCGGTTGCGCATATGCGATTTCGCCGGCGAGTTCGGTGCCGACCGCGCCGGCGCCGATGATCAGCACGGTCTTCGCGGCTTTGAGCGCCTGGTGCCAGCGGTCGTTATTGGCGCGCAATTCGTCAATATCGCCCGCGGCTGCCCGGAACGGCGCGAGATTGGACGAACCGGTGGCCAGGACGATATAGTCGGCGTCCACACGCTGTCCATCGGCCAGCGTCACGCCAGCGCCTTCGACCGAGGCCGCCACGCCCCGGAGCACACGGCCGCGTTTCAGCAAGGCATCGAAGGGGATCAGCGCCCGGTCCAGCAGGCCGGGGTCAATCATCGCGCGGATCATGGCGGGCGCATGGGTGAAGTGGCTGGCGCGTTCGATCAGCGTGACATCCATATCCTGCTCCAGCGCCTTGGCTAGATCCGAACCGAGATAGCCGCCGCCAACAATTGCCAGGCGGGGACGGGTCTTGGGGGGCGTTGCCATGGCGGGGCCTCCTGTCAGACGGTTTCCAAAGCGAGGCTGTCGAGTGCGTGGCGCAAGGCTTCGGTGCCTTCGCGGCGGGTCAGGTTACGGGTCTCTGCTTCCCAGGCCTCGGACCATTTGCCGATGCCGTGCTTGCCGCGGATTTCGGCGCCAAAGAACGGTGCGGCTATCTCCTGGCTATCAATTACACCCGTGCCCGCGCGGGGACCCTGCGTGGCGGCGAGCATCACCAGTGGCTCGCCCTGCCAGAGCTTCATGTCGATCCGGCTCATCCAGTCGAATATGTTCTTCCAGGCCGCGGTGACCGAACCGTCATGCTCCTCGAATGAGACCGGCACCGCGTCTGCCGCTCCGATCTTGTCGAAGAAAGCCCGTGCCTCTGCCGGGATACCGCTCTCGCGTTCCCGGTCGACGGAAAAGATCGGCATTTCGCAGTCGTTGAAATCGAGGAATTCGACCTCCGCCCCGGGCGGAACTTCGGCTTGCAAGCACGATGCCGCGTGTTCGACCAGCGCGCGATTGATGGATTTGCGGCTGTTGGAGGCCGCGAAGGCGAGGACCTTCATCGGATTGTTCCTATCAGTCAGGATTTGCGCTTGCCGAACCACATCCGGCGCAGCAGGCGGTCCTTGAGGAAAGATTGGTGGTAGAGCGCCGCGGCGAAATGCAGAGCGATCAGCGCGGTCAGCGCCAATGCGATCAGCCCGTGGGCGGCGCGTTGCGGCAGTATGGCGAGTCCTGGCGGCAACATGTCCGCCGCGCCGCCATAGACAATCGGGAAGAGGCCCGCGCCGAAGGCCATGGCGAGCCCGGTTAGCACCATCCCCGCGATCAATACGTAGAAGGCCCAGTGCGTCCAAACGCCGATCCGGTCGAGCAGGTCATTGCCCGTACGGGCGTGCGGCGGATGTGTGCTGGTAAGGCGCGTCACGAGGCGGACAGGAAGCAGAACGCCGATGATCATGCCCATTGCCATGTGGCCGCCAAGTCCCCGAACCTTTTCCGCACTGTCCGGCGGCATGTTGGCAAGGAACAGACCCCCGGCAGCCAGGGCCAGAAGAACCAACAGCGCCATCAGCCAATGAAGCGCGACAAGGATTGGATGGTAACGTTGCATGTCATACCTCATTCGGTCGGCTTGCCGGATATTTGGTCTGATATCTGTTCGCGCACAACATTCCGAAAAGCGCATTGTGTGCGCGTTGATGCGACACTAGTCACCTGTTACCGTGCCCGCATGGAGCATTGGACAGAAATGCGCACTGCGCTCATGGTCGCCAGGCTTGGCACGGTGAAGGCAGCCGCCGAGGTGCTTGGCGTGCATCGTGCCACGGTTAACAGGCGTGTCGATACGCTCGAGGCTGCGTTCGGGGCCCCTCTCTTCCAACGACATGCAAGGGGATATTCCCTGACCGAAACCGGCCGTGACATGCTCGAAATCGCCAATCGTGCCGACGAGATGTTTATCGATCTGGCAGGCCGGAGCCGTGGGCGGGAAGGTCAATTGTCAGGCAAGCTGGTCGTTACCGCGCTTGGTGGTGTCGCGCCACTCATCACTCCGGCCTTGAGGGAATTTCACATCGCGCATCCCGAGATTGCGCTGGAATTCACCGCGGGCGCGCAATTGGCGCGGTTGGAACACGGTGAGGCGCATGTGGCCTTCCGAGTCGGTGCGAAGCCAGAGACGCCGAACTATGTTGTCCTGCCATTCCGCCGCATCCGGTTCGGGCTTTACGCAAGTCAGAGCTATGTCGACAGAGCTGGTCGCCCGGATAGTGACCGCCTCGACAGGCACGAATTCATTGGATCGGTTGGCGAACCCGTTCCCTTTCCATTCAAGGATTGGATGGACGCCAACATCTCACCTTCGGCCCTGGCGCTGACAGCAACCGACCAGCAAGTGGTCAACAGCGCAATTTGCGAGGGCGTGGGCATTGGCTTTGTTGCCGAACATGACGCGGCACGGCAAAAGGATCTGGTCGAAATCATCCCGCCAAGCGACGAGTGGTCCGCCGAGCTCCGGATAGTCACTCATGTCGACTTGCACCGCACGGAGAAAGTCCAGGCATTTCTGGCGAGGGTCAGGGCACTGAAAGGCTGAAGCAACGACATGTGCCATTAGATCCGCAGGAGCAATCGGCGGGATATGGCCGCGCCTTGCGAAACCAGATGTCCGCTATTGGCCCTAACCCAACATAGGTAGTGCCTGCCAGAAAACCCCCTCGTCCGGCGATTGCAAGTCCGGTTTTCGCCCGCGTTTGCGCGTCTGTCGCCCGAGAGCGTGGCACGCCGCCGGGCTGACAGCGCCAGCTGGCGGCGGGATCGCGTGTTCGGGACGTGAATCCGCGTCCCTGGGCGGCGTCGGCGCATGGGCTGCCGTTCCCGCGCCGGGCGGGTTCCGGATCGTCCGGGTCTTGCGGGGATGTCGTCAGGCGGCGCGGCGCTGCCGTTCCCGCGCCTTCCGGCGCAGCAGAAGGCCGATGCGGTGGACGTTCAGGGCGACCACGGAGAGGGCGACGACGCGGGCAAAGCCCTCGGCGCCCTGTGCCAGGACCCGGTCGAGACCGCGGTGCCCGAGGTTGTTGATCGCCGATTCCACCGCCGGATGCTGACGGCGCATCGCGGCGAACCCCTCGCCCCGCTCGCGTTCCTGGTCGGCCTTGTTGAGGTATCCCTTCTTCGGCAGCACGTTGTCATCGAGCAGCTCGTCGAGGCGGACCCGGTTCCCGGGGCTGTGGAAGCCGCGGTCGAAGCTCGCTGCGCGGAGGTCGGGAAAGGCTGACTGCGCGGCCTCGACCATGGGCACGGCGAAGTCGACGTCGCTGCCCTGCCACATGACCTCGTGGTGCAGCACGAAGCCGTGTTCGTCCTCCAGGATGCAGACCGGGACGCCAAGCTCAACCGGGCATCCCGCCTTGCCCTTCGAGATCCAGCGCGTGTGCGGCTCGAAGATCGAGAACACCTTCTCGTCATGGGGGATCGTCTCGCCCTTGAGCAGGCGGCGGTCGGTCTGGTCGATCTGGCGCACGGCATGCGACAGGAAACTCCTGATTTCCGTGATCGTCCAGGCCGAAGCGCCGTTCGCGGCCAGCTCAGGCAAGCTCCCCTCTACACGCAGGACAAGCTCGCGGCAGCGCGCGAGATACTCCTCCACATGCTCCGGACTGGCGCGCCGGGTCGACCGGACCTTCTGGAACAGCCTCCTGACCGACTTCTGCAGATGCTTCCACTGGCGCCAGCCGGCGACGTCATGCTCCGTCGCCGCACGGCCCGTCGTGCGGAGCAGGCAGCGCATCGCGTCCCAAAGGAGGCTGACGTCCGTGGGATGGTGAACGTCGGTCTCAACCACGAACGAGTCACAGCGCCCGCGCAAGGGCGCGCCAGGCTTTTTTCTCGCGACCGCATGGCCGCTCTCCACGATCAGATGGTTGACCCCGACAAGAAGTCCGGGGCTCAGGAGGCTCACGTTGTCCACCAGCGTCTGGTAATTGTAGCGCTGCTCGTCCCAGACGTCCGCATGGCCGAGGAACCGGCGCAGCGTCTTGTGCTCGTTCGCCAGCTCGTGGAGCCGGTCGAAGTCGCAGCCCAGCCCCTGCTTGACCACGCCCATCACCAGGATCCGCCACATCTCCATGCCCGGCCGGCCGACCTTCCTGTCGATGCCGGGAAGCATGTGCTCGTCCATGAGCGCGAACAGCCGCGCGCGGAAAGTCTCGTCGGAACAGAGATGCTGGAGCCCGATGAGAAGGGCGGGGATGTCGTCCCTGGACTTGAGGTCCAGGTCGATGTCCTCGATGCGGACCTCGCCGAGTTCCCGCTGCGGATTGATTGCTTCTCTCATGCCTGCCTCGCGAAGAATTGCCGGAATCGACCGGAATTGCGCAAAAAGGCCAGGAAAACGGCACTTCCGGCCCGGTCTTCGATCCGGAGAATGAAAGATTCATTGATTGGAGTCAATGGCTTGAGGATTTTCGGGCAGGCACTAGGTAGTGTCCGCCCGAAAACCCATCCATTCCGCGATTTCCGGCTTCGGTTTCCGCCGCGCCTGCGTATCCGCCGTCGGCTCCGGTGCCGCGACTCTGGCCTGACAGCGCTGTCAGGCCGCAGGACCGCGATTTCGGGACTGGAGTTCGCGCCCCCTGGCGACACCGGCGCACGGGCCGCCCTTCCCGTGCCGGGCGGGGTCTGCAACTTCCGGGTCTGCGGGGGCGCCGTCAGGCGGCGCGGCGCTGCCGTCCCCGCGCCTTCCGGCGCAGCAGAAGGCCGATGCGGTGGACGTTCAGGGCGACCACGGAGAGGGCAACGGCACGGGCGAAGCCCCCGGCGCCCTGTGCCAGGACCCGGTCGAGACCGCGGTGCCCGAGCATCGCCAGATCCGGCGCCTGCCGGACAGCGGCCGACAGGTGCCGCTTGTCACCACGGACATGCACACGCCCATGGAACGGGTCACAGGCGTGCTGTTCTCGCGGTGGGCCCAGGAGAGGCTCTTCAAGTACATGTGCGAGGAGTTCAGCCTCGACGCGCTGCCGGTGCACGGCCTCGCCGAGCAGGATCCGGAGGCGCGCGTCGTCAATCCGGCCCGGCGCGAGCTGGACCGCCGGATCAACCGGATGCGGAACAGGCTCGGCACGCTGCGCAACCGCGTCGCCGACCTGACCGGGGGCGAGCCGTCCGATACGGCCGCCAGGTCCGCCGAGAGGCTGAAGGCCGAGCGCGAGGCGCTCAAGCTCCGGCGCAGGGAGCTGCCCACGCACGTCAAGGTCGCGGAACTCGGCGAGGGCGAGTGGCTTGACGCGCTGCCCTCCGGCGAGAGGCTGCTCCTCGACGTCATCCGCATGATCGCCTGCCGCGCCGAGACCCGGATGATGCCTGCCGTCGCCGACGCGCAGGGCGCGAGGCAACGCCCCCGCCGTCCTCTCGCGGAGCTGTTCCGGTCGGAGGCCGACATCGTCCCGGACCCGGAAAACGGGATCCTGCGGGTGCGCATCCTCGGCACCGCAAGCGATGCGGGCGACGCCGCCATCGCGGGACTGCTCGAAGAGCTCAACCAGACACGCACGGTCTTCCCCGGAGCCGGCCTGCGCTTGGTCTGCGAACTGCCCCAGGTCGCATGCAGGTCCGGGAAAGAGGCTTCACGCTCATTGGAAGAAATCGAATTCGATGTCAGGACGTCTGAAATCGAGGAACCAGACAATGCCGTGGCCCGCCATGCGGACGATTTCGTCGCCGGCCCTCAACAGCGACGGTATACAGGAGACTTTCTGTACGATCCGAGGGAACGGCTTGCACAATTCGGACTTAACCACCATCTCGACAAGGCTTGGCTCCTCGAGATCTGCCGTTTCGCAAGATTGAGCCACGGGACGCGAGTACAGCGCAAACCGGCGACTAGCTCACCTCGCGTTCCGCCCAGCCTGCAAAGATTCTCTCCAGCGCGACGACGACATAGTAGAGAACGATTCCAAGAAAGGCGAGGGCGATGAGAACGGCGAACATCAGCGGGTAGTCCGAGTTCGTCTTGCCGCTGTCGAACAGCGCCCCAAGCCCGCGCCCGTGAGGCGAAACGATTTCCATCAGGTTGGTTCCGATAAATGCCAGCGTCACTGCGACCTTGAGGGCACCGAAGAACTCGGGAAGCGTCTTTGGAAGCGCAATTTTCCAGAAAATGGTCATCCGTGACGCGCCCAGAGAGCGCAGGATGTCGCGATATTCGGGTTCAAGCGTCGACAGGCCGACCGAGACCGAAACCGTGATCGGAAAGAACGATATCATGAACGCGATCAGGATCGTGTTGAAATCATGCGCACCGACGAACATCAGCGCGACGATGGGCACTACCGTCGCCTTCGGGATCGCGTTGAACCCGACGAGCAGGGGATAGAGAGCGTCGCGCATGATCCGCGAGAACCCCATGACCATCCCGATGGCGACGCCGACCACCACGGCAAGGCCAAGACCCACGACAGTGCGCCACAACGTGTCCCATCCCATCGCGAAGAACAGGTCGCGGAACCGCCAGAACGCGGGCCAGAGATCGCTGGGCGAGGCCATCTTGTAGTTCGGCCAGCCGTTGACCCAGACCAGCGTCTCCCAGAACGAAAGGAAGACAATGATCGCAAGGACCGGGACTGCGATCTTGCCAAGCATCACTCGGTCGCCTCCGCACTGTCTGCCGGCGCCCGGCCCTGCGCGATCTCGATCTGGTGGCGCAGGGTTGCCAGCATGTCGGCCGCCTCAGGCGTGTAAAGGTGACCAAGGTCACGCTGATCGGACACCGGCACCTCGAGCCGGTACTGCGTGTGTGCGGGACGCCCCGACAGCACAAGTACCTCGTCGGCAAGAAATATCGCCTCCCGAAGATCGTGCGTGATCATGACGCCTGTGAAGGGCTCCTCGGCTCTCAACCGGTGCATGATCTGCCACAGGTCTTCGCGCGTGAAGGCGTCCAGCGCGCCAAACGGCTCATCCAGGATCAGGACCTCGGGCTGATGGATGAGTGCCCGGCAAAGCGAGGCGCGCTGCCGCATGCCGCCCGACAGCTCTGACGGGCGCCTGTCCTCGAAACCGCTTAGTCCGACAAGATCAAGAAGGCGGCGCGCCCTCGCTTCGGCCTGGGCCCTGGAAAGCTTCGAGGGCACTATCTCAAGCGGCAGAAGCACGTTCTTCAGGATCGTTCGCCACTCCAGAAGCACCGGGTTCTGAAAGGCCATTCCAACCGTCGCCCGGGGCGAGGTGACTATGTCGCCGTGGAGCCAGACCTCTCCGGAATCCGGTTTCATCAGCCCTGCAATCAGGCGAGTCAGCGTCGACTTTCCGCATCCCGACGGCCCCACCACGGCGGAAAAGGCGCCTTCAGGAACCGAGATGTCGAGATCCTGCAAGACGGGAAGCCGGCCATCCTTCGTGACATAGGCGTGCGTTACGCCCTTTATGTCGATCAAGCTTTCGGACATGGCCGCCGGTTTGGCCGCGGGCGCGTCGCCGTGCGCCCGCAACCGGTCCCGTCAGTTCAGAGAGAACCCGCCATCGGGCAGGTAGGCATCGTTGAAATAAAGCGACGCGTCGGGCGTGTTCTGGAACTCGTAGGTCTCGGCAAGCTGAACAAGCGCCCTGGCCATGCGATCCTCGTCGACGCTGCCCATGCCGTTCGCCATGGTGAATTCCGTCACCACATTGGCATCGATCGAGAGTTGCAGCCGCCTTTCCTCGAGGGCCGCGTCGGCCGCAGGGTTGCGTTCCACCAGACTCGCGATCGCGGCTGCCGGATCGGCTATCGCGTCCCTCCAGCCCATCGCGACGGCACCCAGGAAACTCTTGATCACGTCCGGATTCGCCGTGGCGTAGTCGGTGTTCACGATGATCGCGTTCCCGTAGAGATCAAGCCCGTGATCGGCCATCAGGATGGTGGAGATGTCATCCTCCGGCACCCCGAGGCGCACGAGGTTGAGGTAGGACGAAAACGAGAATCCGGTGATCGCGTCGACCTTGCCTTCGGCCAGCATCGGCTCGCGGGTCGGGAATCCGACCGGCTCGACGGTGATGTTGTCGACGTTGATGCCGTTGGCGCTGGCAAATGCCGGAAACTGCGCCCAGGCCCCGTCCGGTGGCGGAGCGCCGAGAATCCTGCCTTCGAGATCTCCTGGGCCCTCGACGCCAAGGCTCTTGCGACCGACGACCGCGAAGGGTGGCTTGTCGTAGATCATCATCACGGCCGTGACAGGTGCACCGGGGTTCTGGTCGAGGAACTTGATCAGCGAATTGATGTCCGCAAATCCGACCGGGAACGCGCCGGTGGCGACCTTCGGGATTGCATCAAGCGATCCTTGGCCAGCAGAGATCTCGACCGAAAGACCTGCGTCTCCAAAATGGCCGTTGTCGATCGCCGCGAAATACGGAGCCGACGGTCCCTCGAACTTCCAGTCAAGCGCGAAGGGAACAGCGGTCTGCGCCAATGCGGCACCGACAGGGACGGCAGCCGCCATGAAGGCGGCAAGTGTCATTTTCAACATGTGTTTCTCCCAGACTTAACCTGCGCGACCCCGAGGCATTCGCCGCCTGAAAGCAATGACAACTGAAGCGCTGGGTGGCGGGCACCGGGTTGACGCAGCCTCATGGTCGGGAAGTGTGCATCATGCCGATATCATGCACAAGAGGATTCCTCCGGGCTCGATCCCGGCGCATCTGTCAAGCACACCTGCAATTGCGTGCAACCGTGGCATCCGGACTTGAGAGGTGTCGTCTTCCGCGATCAAGGCCGACCATTGCCGGGCCGGTTCGTCGGGCGCAGGAAATTTTGGCATCCCTGAACCGCGCATCTGGCGAGTCCGGCCCCGCGCGACGCGCTGCATCGCGGTCCCGAATCTTGCAGCGGGGAGCCCGCGCCGATCCCTGCCGAAACTCTCGGCAGTCGCGCTTTGCGAACGGCGCTGTTCCCGAAACATTCCCGTAGCCGGTCGGTTCTCGCGCCGATGGCGTCACGGGAATTCAGCCGTCACGGCACGCGCGAAACAGCCGTCTCTCCGAACGAATCTCTTCGAATGGCCAGTCTGGGACGCATTCCAGACCGGGAAGTGTCGCGGGGCAAGGGCTGCCCGGCGGGAAGCGTTGCACAGGTCAAAAATGAATCCTGAACTCCTCGCGAACCCGGCGGTCCAGATCGGCCGGGACCTGAAGCTTCGCTTCCGAAAGAATCTTCTCCACTCTCGCGCGGGCCTCGTGGAGAATCTCCGGTCTTTGCGCCTCGTCCCACTCCTTGGGACTCATGCGATTGCCGAGCGCGGGATAGGTGTACTCCGTCTGCATCATGCGCAGCGTCTGGTCACTGCCCAGGTAATGACCCGGCCCGACAAGACACACCTCGCGCATCGTCTCGATCGAGACCGTGTCCTCGTCCACCTCTATTCCCCGAACACAGCGCAGCGCCTGTCCAATGACGTCGTTGCCAAGCACGAGACTCTCGAAGCAGAATCCGAGGAGCGAAGCCTGCATGCCGACGGATTCGTAGACCATGTTCAGTCCCGCAAGCCCCGCCAGCACGTCGCTGATCCCCTGCTCCCATCCCGTCTGGATGTCCGGGAGCTTGGAGTCCGCCATGCCTGCCGCCGCGCCGCCGGGCAATCCGTAGAACCGGTGCATCTGCGCGCAACCGGCCGTCAGCAATGCCTGCTCGGCCGAGCCTCCGGACATTGCGCCCGTGCGAAGGTCCGACACGAAGGGCCATGTCCCGAACACCGCCGGATGCCCCTCCACCACCGAGTTCACGTAGACCACGCCCGCAAGGCATTCGGCGACGGCCTGGACGATTGCGGCGGCGATCGGAGCGGGCGCCGTCGCCCCTGCCTGTCCTGCAGAAAGGAGCAGCACCGGCATTCCGGCGCGAATGCAGTTTTCCATCGCCATGCAGCTTTCCTCGGCGAACTTCATCGGCGGAACGACAAAGCAGTTCGAGTTCGAGATGAAGGGCCGGGTGCGCCATTCGGTCTCGCCGCCAGCCAGCATGTGGATCAGCTTGACGGCGGAAGCGACGTTGCCGGGCTCGGAAAACGACGTCCCGATGTGCTTCCTGGTGCCGGAGACGCAGGCATAGATCGTGTTCAGGTCGAGTTCGAGATTGTCCTCTATTTCGCGACAGACCATCGGACGCTGGAAGAAGTGGATGTTGTCCAGGTGCTCCACGAGACGGGCGGCATCGTGAAGATCCGCCGCTGACGGATCCCGATACTCCTTCGTGAACGGGTCCACGACATGGACCGCCGCCCCGGCCGTGCCGTAATGGACGCGACTTTCCTCAAGATGAAGGTCGTATTTCGGATCCCGGCCATGCAGCGTGATGTTGCGTGCCGCCTTTGCCAGCATGTCCTCAACCAGCGCCCGCGAGAAACGGAGGCGTCCGTCATCGTCATGCCGCGCGCCGGCTGCCGTCATTGCCTCGACGCCGGACGGCGGGGCATCTGCAAGGCCAATCTCTTCCAGGGCGCTGAGAGCCGCCTCGTGAATGCGCTTCACGCCGCTCTTCGAAAGCGGCGCATAGCGCCCTCCCTTCATGCCCGGCCGCACCGGTCGCAGTTCCTCTGCAAGCGGTGCCGCACGGAGGGCGACGCGTGCGGCGCGTCCTCCAGCGCGGCGGCTCACGGCTTCACCCGTTTCGCAGGCGGTCGGACTCGATTCGTTCGTTCCATCTCATGCCCTCACCCTTGTCGCCTTTGGATCATACATCGGTGCAATGCTTGCGGCCGCCCTGACGCGATTTCCGGCAATCTCGATCTCGTAGCGCGAGGCCAACACCGTTTCCGCGCTTTCGCCCTCGCATGGCACGTACCCCATGCCGATCGCGCCACCCAGCGCATGCCCGTAATTCGCCGAGGTCACGATCCCCGCGATCTCGCCGTCCCGAACCAGCGGCTCGTTGTGAAACAGCATCGGGTCGGGATCCTCGATCATGAACTGCACGAGACGACGCTTGAGACCCTCTTCCCTCTTTCTCAGCACGGCGTCCCGGCCGACGAATGCCTCCTTGGCGCCGGTCCTGACGGCAAAGCCCAGTCCGGCCTCCAGAACATGGTCCTCGTCGGTGATGTCGTGGCCAAAGTGCCGGAAAGCCTTTTCGATCCGGCAGGAATCCATCGCGTGAAGGCCGGCAAGCCTGAGACCGAATTCCTCCCCGGCATCCAGCAACGTCTCGAAGACATGGGCGGCCTGATCGGTCGGGGCATATATTTCCCAACCCAGTTCGCCGACATAGGAAATCCGGTGCGCGCGAGCGAGGCCCATTCCAAGCTCGATTTCCCGGGCGGTGCCAAAGGGGAACGCCGCATTCGAGAAGTCATCCGGCGAAACCGCCTGCATCACCTCCCGCGCCCGGGGACCCATGAGAGGGAAGACGGCCTCGGCGGCCGTGACATCCAGAATGACCGCGGCGTCATCCCCCAGATGCCGACGGAGCCAGGCAAGATCGCGCTGAACGGTGGCGGCAGGGACCACCAGCAGGAACGCGGCCTCGCCGAGCCGGGTTACCGTCAGGTCACACTCGATCCCGCCCCGTTCGTTCAGCATCTGGCCGTAGGTTATCGTTCCGGCCGGACTGTCCAGGTCGCCGGCGAACACGCGCTGGAGGAAGCCCAGCGCCCCGGGACCGTCGACCCGGATCTTGCCGAAGGAGGACATGTCCAGAAGGCCCACGCCCTCGCGCATCGCCATATGCTCGTCCCGCTGGTTCCGGAACCAGTTCTGGCGCTGCCAGTCATGGCGGTATTCGCGCTCCTGCCCTTCCAGGGCAAACCAGTTGGCGCGCTCCCATCCGGCCGTCTCCCCGAAGACCGCGCCGCGCTCCCGGACGTGTTCGTGAACGGGGGACCGCCGCACGCCGCGCGCCGATTCGACCTGCCGGAACGGGTAGTGGTCCGCATAGAGGAGACCGAGGGTTTCGGACACGCGCTCCTTCAGGTACCGCCGGTTCCGCTGAAACGACTGGGCGCGGCGGATATCAACGTCCCAGAGATCGAACGGTGCGCGCCCCTCGTCAATCCATTCGGCCAGCGCCATGCCCGCGCCGCCTGACGAGACGATGCCGATCGAATTGTAGCCCGCGGCCACCCAGTACCCGTCAAGGTCGGGAGCCTCCCCGAGATAGTAGCGGTCGTCAGGCGTGAAACTTTCGGGACCGTTGAAGAAAGTGTGAATGCCCGCTGTCTGGAAGAGCGGCACGCGATTCATGGCAAGTTCGAGAATCGGCTCGAAGTGCTCGTAGTCCTCTGGCAGCGTATCGAACTCGAAGTCTTCGGGAATGCCGTCCATTCCCCAAGGCTTCGCCTTGGGTTCGAAGGCCCCAAGCATCATCTTTCCGGCATCGGCCTTGTAGTAGGCGCATTCGTCCGGCACCCGGAGGACGGGCAGATGCCCGATGCCGTCAACGGGCTCGGTGATGAGGTAGAAGTGCTCGCAGGCATGGAGCGGCAACGTGACCCCCGAGCGCGCCGCAAGCTCCCGTGCCCACATGCCACCGCAATTTATGACAATTTCCGCGCTCGTATGGCCCGTTTCGCCCTCAATCTCCCAATCCACGCCAGTCACCTTCCGGTCGCTTTCGGTGACAGCCGTCACCCTTGCGCCTTCGGTGATCTTCACGCCCTTCATCCGCGCTCCCCGAGCCAGCGCCATCGCGATATTGGCGGGATCGCACTGACCGTCGCCCGGGAGATGCACGGCAGCGAGCATGTCCTCGACGTTAACGTGAGGATAAAGCGCCTTGACCTCGTCGGAGCCGACCTCGTTGACCACGACGCCGAAGGCGCGAGCGAGCGATGCCTGTCGCCGAACTTCCTGGCGCCGGTCCTCCGTCAGCGCGACGGTGAGGGATCCAACCATCCGAAATCCTGTCGCAACGCCTGTCTCGGCCTCGAGCCGTCGATAGAGATCGGCAGAATACTTGGCGAGCCGGGTCATGTTCTCGTTGGCCCGCAACTGCCCGATCAGCCCGGCCGCGTGCCAGGTCGTGCCAGAGGTCAGCCTCTTGCGCTCCAGGAGCGCAATGTCCGTCCAGCCCCTCTCGGCGAGGTGATAGGCTACCGAACAGCCGGACACGCCGCCGCCAATGATCACGGCGCGGGCATGCGCAGGAAGGGCGCTCATGGATAAAGCTCCGCAAATCTGGACTGGTGGAGCGCAATCATCTCGCCCTCGGTGACGCCGTCGTCATAAGGCGGGGTCGCAAGGTGGCGCACGCGTTCCGCCCCGATGCGGACGAGATGCGACATGCGCGGCGCCAGTTTGCCCCATGCCTCTTCCCACATCGGGTAGAGTTCCGTGAACGGAGGATCTTGCCTGCCGATGATCGTGGCCGGCCCGAAGACACGCACGCCCTTGCGGCGGAACGGGTCGACAAAAACGACTTCGGCGGACGGCGCATCGGCGAGATTTCGACGCGTTCCCGGCGAGCGTATGTCTCCGTATGCAATCGCGTCGCCTCCAAGGGCAAGGAACGTGCCCTTCGGCGCCGCCGCCGGTTGGCCGTCCGGCGTCACCGTGGCGACGATGCCCAGCGGGAACTCCCGGATGATCCGCTGCGCTTCGGAGTCAAGCATGACCGGCCCTCCCCTTCATGCCGCCCGCTGCCGGGCAGCCGCGAATGGACCGCGGGGTTGCTCGCATGGCAATTCCGCGGGCCTGAACGGGCCGCCGAACCTGGCAATCCGCTGGGTCGCATCCCGAGTCATGCCCGAAGCCTCTCGTTTGCAGGATCCCAGAGCGGGGCATCGGGCTGCACCGTGGCCTTGCGGCGCTCCCCATAGATGTCGACCTCGATTTCCGTGCCCGGAACGGCCAGATCGGAACGCAACATGCCAAGGGCGACGGAGGCGTTGACGCGATAGCCCCACCCGCCCGAGGTGGTTTCGCCGACGACCTCGTCGCCATGCCAAAGCGTCGACATGTACGGCGCGTCCGCATCGCCGGCGTCCACCGTCAGCATCACGAATCGCTTCGTGACGCCCAGCCGCCTCTGTTGCAGCAACGCCGCCTTCCCCGGGAAATCCGTGTTCTTGTCGAACCTGATGAAGCGGTCGAGCCCGCCTTCAAGCAGGCTGTAGTCCGAGGACAGGTCGCCTTTCCAGGCGCGGTAGCCCTTTTCGAGGCGAAGCGAGTTCAGCGCCCACATGCCGAACGGCTTCGCGCCCGCCTCGGTCACGGCATCCCATATGTCCGGAGCGTCCTCTGCCCGGCAATGGATCTCCCAGCCAAGTTCACCGGCGTAGGAAACGCGGGCCAGCGAGCACTCCTTGCCGGCGATGCTGCCCTCAAGGCTGATTGACAGCCAACCGGCATCGAGGTCGTGCCCGTCATTGACGCCGCCGAGGATCCCGCGCGACGCCGGGCCGGTCACCAGGAGGCATTCGAACTCCTTCGTGTGATCCGTCACGCTGATGCCGTCCGGGGACTTCCGGGAGAGGAGTTCGCCGTCATGCCACTCGGCGGTCGCCGCAGTGATCAGGCGCACCTCGCTGTCGCCGTGCACCGACACCGACATCTCGGTCAGGATGCGTCCCCTGTCATCCGCGAAATAGGCGAGACCGATCCGGCCCTCGCCCGGCAGCCGCGATGCCGTCAGGCCGTCGACATAGGCACGCGCCCCGGAACCCTGCACCTTGAACCGCGCGAAGCCCGTGATCGCCAGCACACCGCAATGGTCGCGCACGGCCTCGCACTCCTCGCGAATGCGCAGTTCCCACGGTCCCGACCGGTTCCAGGTCTGGGTCGCTTCGTGGCCCGTGTCATCATCCGGACGGGCGAAGTAGTTTGCGCGTTCCCAACCGTTATAGGCGCCAAGGACCGCGCCGGCCTGTACCAGCCGGTCATGCAGCGTGGACCGCTTGCGGTCACGACCCGCAGGCCACTCATGCCAGGGAAAGTGCATCGCGTACTCGTGACCATAGACTTCCATGCCCTTCTCAACGCAGAATTCGCGATCCGTGTAGTCGGTGAAGCGCCGGGGGTCGCATGACCACATGTCCCATTCGGTCTGACCTTCGGTTACCCATTCGGCGAGCACCTTGCCGGCACCACCGGCCTGCGCGATTCCGAAGGTGAAGACGCAGGCCTCGAACGCGTTCGGAACCCCGGGCATCGGGCCGACCAGCGGGTTGCCGTCAGGGGCGTATGGAATGGGCCCGTTGATCACCTTCGCTATGCCGGACACGCCAAGTTGCGGCACGCGCGCCATGGCATCCTCGATATAGGCCTCGAGCCGGTCGAGATCGTCCGGATAGAGCTGGAAACTGAAGTCCTCCGGCATCGGATCGTCCGGCGTGACCCAGTGAGCCCGACAGTTCCTTTCGTACGGCCCGAGGTTGAAGCCGTTCTTTTCCTGCCGGAGATAGTAGGAAACGTCGACATCGCGCATCAAGGGCAGCTTTTGGCCGCTCTCCCTTGTCCAGGCTGCGACTTCCGGGATCTCCTCGGACAGGAGGTACTGGTGGCTCATCACCATCATCGGAACCGTCCGTCCGCCGAACGGCACGAACCACTCGCCGACCCGCTGCGCGTAGTATCCTGCAGAGTTCACGACACATTCGCAGCGGATGTCGCCTTTCCCGGTGTGAACGATCCACTCGCCGTTCTCGCGGCTGATGCCGGTTGCGGGCGTGAACCGCAGGACCTGTGCACCCAGGCTGCGCGCGCCGGTCGCGAGCGCCTGCGTCAGCTGCGCAGGATCGATGTCGCCATCCGTCGGGTCGTAGAGAACGCCTTCCAGGCCATGGGTTTCCATGAAGGGATACATGGATTTCGCCTCGCCCGGCGAGAGAATCTGGATGTCGATCCCCTGGTAGCGCCCCATTCCGCAGGCACGGTGGAATTCCTGCATCCGCTCCCTTGAATGGGCCAGCCGGACCGAGCCCGTGACATGATAGTTCATGGGGTAGTCGACGGCCGCGCCCAGGTCTCGATAGAGTTCGGTCGAATAGCGCTGCATGTTCATGATCGACCATGAAGTCGAGAAGGTCGGCACGTTGCCCGCCGCATGCCATGTGGACCCTGCCGTGAGTTCGTTCCTTTCCAGCAGCACGCAATCGGTCCAGCCGGCCTTCGCAAGGTGGTACAGGGCCGAGGCACCTACCGCGCCTCCGCCGATGATGACTGCGCGGGCTGTCGTCGGGAATTCGGCCATTGACGGATCCTCAGTATACAGGCGGCGCGATCACCCAGATCGCGACGCAGGGTTCGGACGTGCGGTTGGCCCAACGGAAGGGCTCTCCACGGATGCGGAAACTGTCACCGGGTTCCAGCGCGAAGCTCTGGCGATCAATGGTCAGTTCAAGCCGGCCTGAAACGATGTAGCCCACTTCCTGTGTCGGACGCACGGTGTCCTCGGATCGCTCAGCACCCGGGGCAAAGGTCGAGTGAACCACTTCGAAGTCATCCGTCAGGTCGGGAGACAGAAGCTCCTCGACAAGACCGTGCACGCGGTGGCCGAGGGGGCGACGGCCGCCCTTGCGGACGATGCGGCCCTCCTCGTGCGGGGCGCCTGGCGACTTGCCGAAGAAGGATCGGAGCGGCATGTCGAGCGCGGTGGCCAACGCGTTCAACTCCTTCATGGACGGCTCGGAAATGTCGCGCTCCACCTGGCTCAACCAACCGATCGAGCGTCCGATGCGCTCGCTCACTTCGGCAAGCGTCAGGCCACGCCGGCGGCGCAGGATCCGCAGGTCCTGTCCCAGGCTTTCGGATGCGATGGTTGCGGTCATTCTCTACCCGAAGCGAAGCCGTCGCACGATCTCCGCGCAGATGCCGTGAAAAAGTCAACAATTTTTTCACAAGGGTCGGAAAGTCTCCCCGGGCCGTTGCAGCGCGAGTGCGCGTCCCGTGCAGCCGGGTTTCGGACTGTCCTGACCTGGACTTCCGGATTCGTGCCCGTTTCCGGCCTCCTGGCTCAGCGACCTGCCCTGCGGGCAAAGGCGACGAACATGGCGTTGGGTAGGCTGCTGGCGCGCGCGTCCTTAGGTGGAGGCTTTTCCGGTCCCGCTCTTTCGATTGCGGGCGGGTGCGCAGTTCCACCATAGACCACGTTTCCAGCGGCCCCCCTAAAATTCCGTACGTCCGGTTTTCCCGGGTACGGCTTCAAGCATGCTGCAACAGGTTAAGGCTGACCCAGCCATACTCTGTCCGCCGCAGGCGTTTACCCTATCCGTAGGCGACAGGCTGACGCCACTCTACATCGGTTTCTGAGCACCGACACCATGACGCCGGACTTGTAGCCACCCGAACCCAGAGGTCCTCGCTCAGAGTGGGTTGTGTTGTCCCACCCATCGTCGCTTAATCGACCTCATCCGCCAGTGAAAGATACTCCGCGCCATTTCCCGTTTACGGTTATAGGTTTGGTCTTTGACATTCATGGGTCATCCTGTCTGTTCCTTTCACCTTCCGATCTTTCACCGCTGAACTTTCCCGAATTGCCGCCGTCTATACGTCGGGGGACCCAATGCGTGCTTTCCTCAGTTCTTCCGCATCGGTTCTAGCCATCAGGTAGAAAGGAAGCCCTTGGCGTCCCCATTTGCCCCACAAATCAGCTTCATGTGGGAGTCCCATTTCGTCGCTTCAAACAATCGTTCGCTTTCGCTACGGCCCTCCGGTTTGCTCGCCACCCTGGCTGACCAGACCAGGTCAATAGACTGGCCTACGGTGACTTTGTACTTCCCAGCTCGCTGTGCACAGATCTCTCTGCGTTCAGTGGGATATGCTACGGCGCCAAACTGAGAATTGCGCCGACAGGACTTTCACCTGCGAGTTCAACAGCTAGATTCGCTGCACCCTTTCCCTCGAGACATCATGAACCTGCGCCATTGGACGAGCTTCACTTTCGGAACCGGCGCCTTCGGCCATCCTGACCAGCCGGCAGCCGAACCGCGTCGCTCGGACCGGGCAGGAACCACGCGAATCCTCAATCCACTGAACGAGGTCGACCGCCCCCGTTCGTCCTGGAATTCGAATCCTCGGTTCCGTGCCCGCAAGCGCCCGCCACGCTTTCACGCAAGGGGCCCTTACGCTTCGGAAAGCGGTGGACGAGGCGGACCCGGGGTCTGTGCGGTCGTGTTCGTCCGAAGATCCCGAGATGCTGCGGGGGCGCTGGTCAGGCAGCATGCATATCCGCGCATCGCAGGTCATGCTTCACAGAAGTGGCTGACATTGAAGCATGAATGTCGCGACCTGAAGGAGACCCTGGGCCTCCGGCCTTCGGATGAGCGCCGGAGCATCCTGAACCGGATTGTCGCATCTTTCGCGCATGCGCCTCGGAGCCAAAGCCACTTCGGACGGATCGAGCTCGATCGTGTCCGCAATGCGCTGACGACGACATGACCGCACACGTATGGTCCGCGAAAGCGTCCCAGGACGACGAACCTGGCCCATGCCCATGCCAGACTCTCCAAGCCACGCCAGAGTCGTCATCGTCGGCGGCATCATGGGCCGCGGCCTCGCGCACAATCTTGGCCGCGAGGGCCGGGGCGAGGACACCGTGCTCCTGGAAAAGGCCGAACTGGCCAGCGGCTCGACCTGGCATGCGGCCGGACGGATCACGCGCTCCACCAGTTCGCACGGCCTCGGGCGGACGGTCGACTGCAACATCGGGCTCCATGCCGGACTGCTTGAGCGGAAAACCGGGCAGCCGGTGACATGGCACGGATGCCGACCTTTCCAACGCAGGCTTCCGTTGGCTTTCGGCGCGGGACATCACCGTTTCCGGCCACCCGCTGCTGGCCCTCAGAATGTCCTGCGCGGGCGAACCTGGCTGGGAACTCCATATGCCGCACCATGCCTGCAAGTCCGTGTAGGAGGCGCTCAGGGAAGCGGGAGCTTCGCACGGAATCACGGACTGCGGCAGTTTTGCGATGAACGCCCTGCGGATGGAGAAGGCGTTCAAGGGTGCGCGCGATCTGACGAACGAGGTGACGCTTCCCGAAGCCGACGTCATGCCGTTCGCAAGTCTCGAGAAGGGCGGTCCCGGCACGGACGCAACGAAACGCCAGGGCCGCCTCGGAAGGCGCATTGCCCTGGATCTGCGCCTGTGTCGAAATCGAGCCCGACGGCGGCAACGACGGGCATGGCGGCGAGGCCGTCCTGCGGGGCGGACTGGCAATCGGTGCCACGACATCCGTCGCCTACGGCCACGCCGTCGGCAAGATCCTGGCATTCGCCTGTGTCTATCAGGCCGCGCATCTTCCCGGCGCGGAAATCGAGGTGGTGATTGCCGGAACGCGCCGCCGGGGAGAAATCCTGCCGGAGGCGGCCCACGACCCCAACTCGAGCCTGCCGCGAGCGGACGAATGAAGACCCTGGCCGGGCGTGACGGAGCAGGGTGCGGCTCAACATGCTTCCTCGCATGAAATTCGTTGACGGAAGCGCCGTTTCTTCCCAACCTCGGCACATGCGAATGAACGAGGCACGTGACGACATGCCTGCCATAAGGTGCATAGCGACGCTTCGCAGGTCGACCGGCTGTGATCTGGTGGCCCGACGCCCGCCCCATTGGCGGCCGCCGCCAGCCAGGCCAGATCCGCAACCTGAACATCCGGAACCCGCTCCATGCCTTCGCCACGCGCCCCGCGCCTTGCAATTGACATCGGGGGAACCTTCACGGACACGGTCCTCGTCGACGGTGACGGCCGGGTCCTGGCAACGGCCAAGACCGCGACAACGCCGGCGGAGCCCGCGCTCGGCGCTCTTGAAGGCGCCCGTCTTGCACTGGCGGCGGCCTCGGCAGCCTGGGACGAGGTCGGCGGCTTCATCCACGGCACGACGCTCGCCACAAACGCGCTGATCGAGCGCCGGGGCGCGCGGGTCGGCACGGTCACGACCGAAGGCTTCCGCGACATCCTCGAAATCGCCTACGAGCGGCGCTACAGCCAGTATGCCATCAATCTCGAAAAGCCCGACCTGATCGTGCCTCGAACGCGGGCCTTCACCGTGGGCGGGCGGATGAGCGCGCACGGGCGCGAACTCGTGCCGTTCGACGAAGACGCGGTGGCGGCTCTGGCAGGACGCATTCAGGCCGAAGGGGTCGAGGCTGTCGCCATCTGCCTGCTTCATGCCTACGCGAACCCGACCCACGAAATGCGCCTGCGCGAGATGCTCCGGGCGACGCTGCCGGATCTCGTGATTTCGCTCAGCCACGAGGTCAGCCCGGAAGCGCGCGAGTTCGACCGGTTGTGCACCACGGTCGCCAACGCCTGCATCCAGCCGCTCATGTCCCGACATCTCACGGACCTCGAGGCGAGGTTCCGGGCCGCTGGACTGGCCTGCCCGATCCTGATGATGACCGCGAGCGGCGGCATGACCACTCTCGATACCGCCTCGCGCCTTCCGGTGCGTCTGGTCGAATCAGGCCCGGCCGGAGGCGCGATCCTGGCCGCGCGCCTCGCTCGCGAGACCGGTCAGTGCAAGGTGCTCTCCTTTGACATGGGCGGCACGACGGCCAAGCTCTGCCTGATCGACGGTTTCCGGCCGCAGACCGCGCGAAAGTTCGAGATCGCCCGCGCCGAACGGTTCATCAGGGGCTCGGGCATGCCGGTGCGCATTCCGGTCATCGAGATGATCGAAATCGGCGCAGGCGGCGGCTCGATCGCCGGCGTTGACCGACTCGGCCGGATTCGCGTCGGACCGAGGAGTGCAGGGGCGGACCCGGGGCCTGCCGCCTTCGGCAATGGCGGCGAGCAACCGACGGTCACGGATGCCGACATCGTGCAAGGGCTCATCTCACCCGACGGTTTCGCCGAATCCCGCATCGACATGAACCCGGACGCCGCGAGGGCGGCGCTCAAGGGCAAGGTCGGCGACGTCCTTGGCATCGATACCGACCGCGCTGCGTTTGCCGTAACCGGGATTGTGGACGAGAACATGGCGAGCGCCGGCCGGATGCACGCGGTGGAATCCGGCAGGAACCTTGACGACCGCGTCATGATCGCCATCGGCGGCAACGGTCCGCTTCATGCCACCCGCCTTGCACGCCGAACCCGGGTGCGCACCGTTGTCGTTCCAGGGAACCCTGGTGTCGGTTCCGCCCTGGGATTCCTTCACGCGCCGGTCTCCTTCGAAATCGTGCGGTCGCGATACACCACGCTCGAGTCGCTCGACATCGACGCGATCAACAAGTTTTTCCGGGACATGGCCGATGAGGCGCGCACCGTTGTCAGGGCCGGCGCACCGAACGGGCCACTGACGGAGCATCGCACGGCCTTCATGCGATATCATGGGCAGGGCCACGAGATCGAGGTCGCCGTTCCTGCCCGCGACCTGGAACCGTCCGATGCGGACGGCCTGCGCCGCACGTTCGAGGCCGGGTACAGCCGGCAGTTCAGCCGCACCGTCCCGGACATGAGGATCGAGATCCTGAACTGGGCGCTTCATCTCGCTTCGGAGGTACCGGACACCGACCCGGCGCCTGCCGCACCCGCAACGTCAGCCGCGAATCCCGCCGGCTCCCGCTTGATCCTCTGTGACGTCACCGGGAAATGGCGCAGGGCGGCGGTCTACAGCCGCGCCGACCTGCCGACGGGAGCCCGCCTGTCGGGGCCAGCTCTGATCACGGAGCCGCAGACGACGACCCTGGTGAGCGCCGATTTCGATGCCAGAGTGGACGGAGCCGGGAACATCTGGATGTCCCGCCAGGATGGAGCAAGGCAATGACGACGGACAACACGCGTCTCCAGATGCTATGGGACAGGCTGCTCGCCGTGGTCGAGGAACAGGGCCAGGCTCTCATGCGCGCCGCCTTCAGCCCGATCGTGCGCGAATGCGGCGACATATCGGCCGGAATCTTCGATGCCGAGGGCCGGATGCTCGCCCAGGCCGTCACCGGCACGCCCGGGCATGTCAACACGATGGCAATGGCCGTAAACTCTCTCCGCGACCGCTTTCCGGTGCAGGACATGCGCGCCGGGGACATCTGCATGACCAACGATCCGTGGATCGCGTCCGGTCACCTGAACGACTTTTTCCTGATGATGCCGATCCTGCATGAAGGCCGCCACGTGGGCTTCACCGCCTGCACGTCGCACCTCGCGGACCTCGGCGGACAAGGCATGGGGCCCGAAGGTTCGGACATCCACGACGAGGGCCTCATGATACCGCCCTGCAAGCTGGTGGAGGCCGGCGAGGTGAACGCGCTTCTGCTCGACATCGTCAAGGCGAACTCGCGCGAACCGGTCGCCAACGAGGGCGACATTTACGCGCTCGTCGCCTGCTGCGAAGCCGGCGCCGCCCGGGTGCGCGAGACAATGCACGAATTTGCCCTTGCCGACCTCCGTGATCTCTCGCGCTACATCGTCGAGACCTCGCGCCGGGGCACGCTCGACATCATTGCGGACCTTCCGAAGGGGACATGGAAGAGCGCTCTGACCGTGGACGGCTATGACAGCCCGCTGGAGCTGCGCGCCGCCCTCACCATTGCGGACGACCATGTGCTGGTCGACTTTGCCGGCACCGATCCATGCGTCCCGAAGGGCATCAACGTGCCGCTGAACTATGCCACGGCATACACGGTCTTCGCCCTTCGCTGCATCATCGGCCCCGACATACCCAACAATGCCGGCTCGCTCGAGCCCTTCCAGGTCGCGGGGCCGCCGGGCTGCATCCTCAATGCCAGGCCACCGTCCCCGGTCGCGATGCGCCATGCGCTCGGACAGATGACGCCTGACCTTGTCTTCGGGTGCCTGGCGCAGGCACTTCCCGAAAGCGTTCCTGCCGAGGGCGCGTCCTGCATGTACGACCTTCCGCTTCGACATGCTCCCGAAGCGGTTGAACGAGGCGATGTCCTGTTTGCCCTGGAGCTTGTCTTCAATGGCGGAACAGGCGCGCGGCCAGCCCGTGACGGACTGTCGGCCACGGCGTTTCCGAGCGGCGTCTGGGGCAGCCAGGTGGAAACCACCGAGGCGGTGGCACCGGTCCTGTTTCACCGCCGCGAACTGCGCTTGGACTCCGGCGGTCCAGGCCGGACGCGCGGCGGACTTGGGCAGCGGATCGAGATCAGTCCGGCGCTTGACCAGGACCTGCTCCTGTTTCTCTCCGTCGAACGGGTCAGGAACCCGGCGCGTGGCCGCCACGAGGGTCGCGACGGCGCGCCGGGGCGCATCCGGATCGACGAGGACGGGCCGGACCTGCCCGGCAAGGGGGAGATTCGCATCCGGCCCGGCGAGCGCCTGATCTTCGAAACCCCGGGCGGGGGCGGGTTTGGGTCGCCCGCCGAGCGCGCGCCCGCCATGCTCGAGAGCGATGTGCAGGCCGGGCTTGTCAGTCCCGGTGCCGCGCGAAGCGCCTACGGGCGGTCTCCATGACCCGCGCGCGGAAGCATGTCGCGGCCATGGCGCCCTACGCACTGGCCGGCCTTGCGGGTCCGGGCAGGCGACCCGCACCTTCGCTCGCGCAGAACGAGAGCTTCCGCCCGCCCTGCCCCGGCACTCTCGAAGCGGTCGTGGCAGCCATGGCCGATGCCGAGCTGTATCCGGATCCCGACTGGACCGACCTGCGTTCGTCAATTGCGGCGCGGCACGACATCGACCCCGACGCGATCATCTGCGGCAGCGGATCGCTCGAACTGATTGGCTGCCTGGCACGCGCGTTTGCCGGCCCGCGGCGCGCGGTTCTTGCACCGGAACATGCCTATCCGTACTTTCGCAGCGCCGCGCAGGCAAGCGAGGCCCGGTTCGACACGGCGCCCGAGTGCGACCGCACGGCGTCGGTGGACGCGATTCTCGAAGCCGTCCGGCCGGATACCGGCTGCGTCTTCCTGGCCAATCCCGGCAACCCGACCGGAACCCGCATCCCGACGGACGAGATCCGGCGCCTTCGCAGGGATCTGCGCGAGGACATCCTGCTTGTCATTGACGAGGCCTATGGCGAATTCGCCGACCATCTTGATGCCCCCGTCCTTGACATGATCGCAACAGGGAGCACGGTCATTCTGCGCACCTTTTCCAAGGCGTACGGGCTGGCGGGCTGCCGCGTAGGATGGGGCGCGTTTCCGGCTGGGGTTGCGGTCGAGGTCCGAAAGGTCCTCAACCCCAACAACGTCTCCACGATCTCGCAGGCCGCCGCGCGAGCCGCGCTGCAGGAGGACGCGTACATGCGCGATACCTGCGACCTGATCGCGGAGCGACGTGACAGCGTGGCAGGGAAACTGGCCTCGCTGGGCATTCGTTGCCCGTCCAGCTTCACCAACTTCCTTCTCCTGGATCTTGAAACGCCGGAGCGCGCGCGTTCCGCCGAGGCACGGCTCCGTGCCGGGGGTGCAACCCTGCGCGCGCAGGGCGCCGCGGGCCTGCCTTGCTGCCTTCGAATGACGATCGGTCCCGAAAGGGAACTCGACAACGCCATCTCGCTGATTGAGACATGGACCAGGAAAATCACGCCATGACACCATCACGCGGACGGGCCCGGCTGGGCCTTCTCGTCCCCTTCACGAACACGAATCTCGAACCTGACATGACGCTCATGAGCCCTCCGGGCATTGCCGTCCATGCAGCCCGCCTTGGCGGATATGACCCGGAGCGGACACCTGACGAATCCCAGATGGAAAGGCTCGGCGCATCGGACATCGACGAGCCGCTCCGCCTGCTCATGGGCGCCAGGCCCGACGTCATCCTCTATGGCTGCACTTCAGCGACGCTTGCACACGGTCCCGATTTTGACAGGAGGCTCGCGGCCCGCATAAAGTCCGGGACCGGCGCCGAGACGGTGACTGCTGCGGGCGCTCTCGTCGCCGCGCTCAAGGTGCTGGATGCCAAGAGGGTCGGCCTCGCCTCGCCCTATGTTCCGGCAATCAACGACCTGGCCGTCGCGTTTCTCGAGGAGGCCGGCATCGAGACCGTTCAGCGATCAGAGGTCGCGGAACCGCTCAGCAACGAGGAGCAGGGCGCGATGACTCCCGAGGAGATCCTCGCCTGCGGAATCCGCGCCGACCATGATGATGCAGACGCCGTCGTTCTCTCCTGCACGGACATGCGCAGCGTCGAAACCCTCGCGCGGCTTGAGCAGGCCCTTGGCAAGCCCACGACAAGCTCGAACCAGGCCATGATGTACGAGGCACTCCGCCGCCTTGGAATCGATGATCCTGTTCCCGGATTCGGCATGCTGCTTGAAAGGACCCGCAAATGAACTTCGATGATCTCGCAGAGTTCGTGCTTGGCACGCCTGACATTCCGGAAAGCGCGCTCGACTTCACGGCCACGCTGCTCGTTGACACGCTCGGGGTCACGGCGGGTTCCGCACGGCTGGACGCGGCCCGCATCGCCCGCGACCACGCGGTGCGGCATCTTGCGGCGGGCACGCCGGCCGAGGCAGCCACCCTTCTCTTCGACGGCCGCAAGGCCTCCATTCCGGGAGCCGCCTTCGCGGCTGCGACACAGACCGACAATCTTGACGCCCACGACGGCTTCAACCCGACCAAGGGCCATATCGGGTGTGCCGTCGTGCCTGCGCTCTGCGCACTGGCCGAGCGCGGGCCAGCGCTTTCGGCGCGCGATGCACTCGCCGCACTTGCAATTTCCTACGAGGTTGCCGCGCGCGCCGCATTGTCGCTCCATGCAACGGTCAGCGACTACCACACGTCCGGGGCCTGGAACGCGCTTGGCGTCGCGGCGCTCGGTGCGCGGCTGAGGGGCCTTGACGCACACCGGTTCCGGCAGGCGCTCGGAATCGCCGAATACCATGGACCGCGCAGCCAGATGATGCGCGAGATCGCGAACCCGACCATGCTGCATGACGGCTCCGGCATGGGCGCATTCGTGGGCCTTGCCGCGGTGCTGCTGGCGGAGGAAGGGTTTGAGGGGGCGCCAGCCATGACCGTCGAGGCCGAAGAGGTCGCGGAACGCTGGAACGACCTCGGAAGGCGCTGGACGGTCGAGCAAAACTACATCAAGCCCTATCCGATCTGTCGGTGGGCGCATGGGGCGATCGACGCCCTTGGCCAGCTCGTGAGGGAGCACGGGTTCGCCGCGCATGACGTATCCGCCATCGACGTGAACACGTTTGCCGAAGCCGCAGAGCTCTTCCCCGGCATGCCGGAAACCACTTCGCATGCCCAGTACTCCCTTGCCTTCGCCCTGGCCGCGCTGCTCGTTCACGGAAGGGTCGGACCGGACCAGGTGACGGGCCAAGCCCTGTCCGACCCCGGCATCGAGGCCGTTGTCGGAAAGATCCTGGTTTCCGAGGATCCCCGGCACTCGGCGCGGTTCCCGGAAGGCCGCTGGTCCGACGTCACGGTTCATCTGTCCGACGGTCGCACGATGTCCTCGGGAGACGTCAATGCGACGGGTGGCCCGGAATCCCCCCTGCCGCGAAGCGCAGTCAAGGCGAAGTTCCTTGAAATGACCAGCGGCCTCGATCGCGACCGTGCGTCGGCCATCTGGGAGATGCGCGACCGCCTGACGGAGCCTGGCACCAGGTTCGTCGAACTGTTGCGGCTCCTCCACTCCCGTCCGGACGCATGACCCGAGCGCTCCGCACCCTCCTGCACAACGATGCGACCGCCAGGCATGCGGAATCGCTGCAAACCGAGTTTCCCAATGTCGACGTGGCGGAATGCACGACCTACGAGAACCTGCCAGGCATGATCCGGAAATTCAGGCCCGACGTGGTCTTCACGATCCGCTTCGCAGGCACTCGAGGCTTTCCCCGCGACGCCCTTCTCGCACCGGGCGGCCCCCGATGGATCGCGAACGGCGGCGTGGGAACGGAACATTTCGGGCAATGGGATCCGACCCGCACGACGATCACCAACGCCGCCGGCGTGGCGGCCGACATGATGGCGGAGTACGTTCTGGGCGGGTTCCTGCACTTCGCTCTCGACATCGAGGGACTCCGGCAGGACAAGGAGGGCCGCATCTGGCGCGCTCGCAGCATGGTGCCGCTCAAGGGCAGGACGCTCCTGATCGTCGGCCTCGGACATGCCGGGCGTGCGCTTGCCGAGAAGGCCAAGGTCCTCGGCATGCGTGTCGTCGGCGTGCGCTCGCGGCCGCAATCAACCGGTTGCGTCGACATCGTGGGCGGTCCGGACGATCTCGCCGGCTTCCTTGAGGACACCGACTGCATCGCGGTCTGCGCACCGCTCACGCCGCAACCCGAGGCATGATCGGTCGCGCCGAGTTTGCCGCGATGGCACCGGGCGTGCTCCTTGCCGATGTCTCTCGCGGCGGAATCGTGGACCAGACCACTCTCGCGGAGGCGCTTGCCGCCGGCCATGTCGCGGGCGCCGCTCTTGACGTCTTCGAGACCGAGCCCCTTCCGCAGGAGAGCCCGCTCTGTGGTCTGAATAACCTGATCATCTCGCCGCACTGCTCGTCGGTCCATGACGGCTGGGAGGACGCTTCATTCGATCTCTTCCTTGACAACCTTCGCAGGTGGATTGCCGGAAGCCCGCTCAGGAACGTCATCGACCCGGAGCGCGGCTATTGACCCGAACCGCCCCCAGACACCGGATCGCCATCGCCGGCTTCCAGCACGAAACCAACAGTTTCGGCCACGGAACGGCAGGCATGCCGGAATTCGAAATGGCGGATTCATGGCCAGCCATGCTTGAGGGCGATGCCGTACGCGACGGAACGCTCGGCCTGAACCTGCCAATCGCGGGATTCATCGCGGCGGCCGAGGCATCCGGAACAATCGAGCTTGATCCCGTGCTTTGGTGCGCAGCCGAGCCTTCCGGCCCAGTCACCGATCATGCGTTCGAGACGATTACGGCACGCATCCTCGAGGGCGTTGGCAAGGCCGCGCCTCTGGACGGCCTGTATCTTGACCTCCACGGCGCGATGATCACCGCAAGCCACGATGACGGCGAAGGCGAGTTGCTTCGCCGCGTCCGTGCGCAACTCGGTCCCGACCTGCCGGTCGCGGTCAGCCTCGACATGCACGCAAACGTCTCGGGCGACATGGTCCGCCACGCGAGCTCGATCAGCATCTACCGCACCTATCCCCACCTCGACATGGGCCGGACGGGCGCCCGCGCCTTGTCCCGCATGCTGCGCCTGACCGGAGGCGAACGGCCCGCGACAGCCTTTCGGCAACTGCCTTACATCATCCCCATGCACGCCCAGCATACGGGCGGCGGCCCCATGCGCAGGCTCTGCAGGCTTGCAGCCGGGATGTCGGGTGGAGACACGGACGTCGAACTCGCCGTCGGGTTCACCGGTGGCGACATTGCCTGTTCCGGGCCTTCGATTCTTGCCAGCGCCGTCGATCAGGCGACGGCGGATTCCGCGGCCGACGCGCTGCTCGAAGAGGCGCTCGCCGCCGAACCGGAATTCGACTGTACGCTCCTGGCGCCCGAGGAGGCCGTTAAGGCCGCATTGGACCTTCCCCGCGGCAGGCCCGTCACGATTGCCGACGTGCAGGACAACCCGGGCGGCGGCGCGTCGTCGGACACGACCGGTCTCCTAACGGCGCTCCTGAACGCCGGGGCGAAGCGGGCGATCGTCGGCGTCATCCACGATCCGGCGGCGGCGGCCGAGGCGCACCGGCTTGGCATCGGACGAGAGTTCCAGGCCAGCCTTGGCGGCAAGTCGGGCATCGAGGGCGACGCGCCCCTTGACGCACGCTTCCGGGTCGAAGCCCTGAGCAACGGCGAAGTCGCCTACCGAGGTGAAATGTATGGCGGCGGCACGGCCAGGATGGGTCCCACGGCCGTGCTTCGCCCGCTCGGGACGGACGCCGACATCCGCGTCGTGACCTCAAGCGTCCGCAACCAGTGCCTCGACCGGGCCTACTTCTCCCACGTCGGCCTCGTTCCCGAGGAAGCGGACATCATTGCCGTCAAGAGCACCGTGCACTACCGGGCCGAATTCGAGCCGATCAGCCAGAGCGTGATCGCCTGCGGCGCACCGGGTTCGCTGCTTTGCGACATTGGCCTTGTTCCCTATCGAAAGCTGCGCCCCGGCATTCGCCTGGGGCCGTGCGGGCCCGTCCATGATGCGCCGTCAAAATAAACAGTTGAATCATCGGGATTTGAGGTCAGTATTGGCGCTGATCGAGAACCGGACCACCGGACCCAAGCAAATGTGGAGGAACAAAATGTCATCACTTACGGGATCACCCGCAACGGCCGGCGTCAGCCGCCGCGGAGTTCTCAAGGGCGCTGCGGCTCTGGGCACCGCCGCGCTCGTCACGCCTTGGGGCACGCCGCTCAGGGCGCAACCCAGGAGCGGCGGCACGCTGCGCGTCGGCATGGCCCACGGCTCGACGACCGATGCGATGGATCCGGGCAGCTGGGAAGCCGACTTCATGATCTTCCAGGCGCACACCCGGAACAACTACCTGACCGAAATCGCCGTGGACGGCTCTCTCGTGCCCGAACTGGCCGAAAGCTGGGAAGCCTCGCCGGACGCGAGGGTCTGGACGTTCAGCATCCGCGAAGGCGTCGACTATCATTCCGGGCACAGGCTCGTCGCGGAGGACGTGATCGCGTCGATCAACCATCACCGCGGAGAGGACTCCACCTCTGCCGCAAAGCCGATCGTAGAGGACATCGTGGACATGAAGGCCGACGGCATGAACGTGATCGTCACGCTTGCCAACGGCAATGCCGACTTCCCGTTCGTCCTGTCCGACTATCACCTTCCGATCCTTCCGGCGAAGGACGGCGTGATCGATCCCGAAACCCGCGACGGCTGCGGGCCGTTCCGGATCGCTGACCTCGAATTCGGCGTCGGCGCGCGCTACGAGCGCCACGACGGGTACTGGAAGGACGGCCTGCCCTATATCGACGCCATCGAGCAGATCGTCATCCATGACGACGCCGCGCGCCAGAACGCCCTGATCTCGGGCGAGGTCAACTACATCGACACGGTGGATCTCAATACCGTGTCGCTGCTCGGACGATCCGCGGGCATCGAGATCCTTTCGGTGACGGGCACGCAGCATTACGGGCTCCCGATGGACACCCGCGCGGCGCCATTCGACGACGTGAACGTGAGGCTGGCGCTGAAATACGCGATCAACCGGCGGCAACTCGTGGACACGATCCTGAACGGCTACGGCTCGCTCGGCAACGACCATCCGATCGGCCCAGGCGCACGCTTCTTCAACACGGACCTGCCCCAGAAGGAACTCGACGCCGACAAGTCGAAGTTCCACCTCAAGCAGGCCGGCCTCGACAGCCTCAGCGTCGACATCCACCTCGCCGACGCGGCGTTCGCGGGCGCGATCGACGCTGGCGTCCTGTTCTCGGAATCGGCGGCCACGGCCGGCATCAGCCTCAATGTCGTGCGCGAGCCGAACGACGGCTACTGGAGCAACGTCTGGATGCAGAAGCCCTTTGTCGGCACGTATTGGGGCGGCCGACCGACGGAAGACTGGATGTTCGCCACGGCCTATGCCGAAGGCGTTCCCTGGAACGAGACCTACTGGAGCCATGAGCGTTTCAACGAGCTGCTCGTCTCGGCACGCTCCGAACTCGACGAGGACCTGCGTCGCGAGATGTATTTCGAGATGCAGCAGCTTGTCTCGGACGAAGGAGGAATCATCATTCCGATGTTCGCCGCCTATGTCGGCGCCTACAGCGACGCCCTTGTCAAGCCGGACCAGGTCGCGTCGAACTGGCGAAACGACGGCCATCGGATCGGCGAGCGCTGGTGGTTCGCGTGACCTGACCCGACCTGCCCCCGGCGACCGCGCCGGGGGCTTTCGCTTGCAACGGTCCTTGACCCTCGATGCGAGCGCAAGGGGATTCGATGTCGCACATTGCCAACATGATCCTGAAACGCGTCGCGCTCGGCGTCCTGACGCTCTTCGTCGTGTCCCTCATCATCTTCCTGGCCACCGAACTGCTGCCCGGAAACTTCGCCCAGGAAATCCTCGGCCAGTCCGCGACGCCTGAAACCGTGGCGGCGCTCCGGCGACAGCTTGGCCTGGACCAGCCGATGCATGTGCGATACGCGGTCTGGCTCACGGATGTCCTCCGGGGAGACTTCGGGGAATCCCTTGCCAACGGCATGGCGGTTTCCGACCTGATCGGCCGGCGCCTCGGCAACACGCTCTACCTTGCCCTCTATGCCGCCGCCATCGCCGTTCCGCTTTCGCTGGCGCTTGGCATTCTCGCCGCCCTGTTCAGGAACTCCTTCTTCGACCGTTTCGCGAACGCGTCCGCCCTGACCTCGATCTCGTTCCCGGAATTCTTCGTGGCCTACATCCTGATCTTCCTTCTCGCAGGGGCTGGGGGCGCGTTCCCGTCCATGGCCAATTTCCGGGGCGATCCGAGCCTGGGCGAATACCTCCACCGCGCGTTCCTTCCGGCCTTCACGCTGACCCTCGTCGTGACCGCGCACATGATGCGGATGACGCGAGCGGCGATCATCAACCTGCTTGCCTCGCCTTACATCGAAATGGCGCAGCTCAAGGGAATGAACCCCATGCGCGTGATCGTGAGGCATGCGCTTCCGAACGCGCTCGCCCCCATCATCAACGTGATTGCACTGAACCTCGCATACCTGATCACCGGCGTGGTGGTCGTGGAGGTGGTCTTTGTCTATCCCGGCCTGGGCCAGTTGATGGTCGACAGCGTTTCGGCGCGCGACATGCCCGTCGTGCAGGGCGTCGCGCTGGTCTTTGCCGCAGCCTACGTGTTCCTGAATCTTGCGGCGGACGTGCTCGCGACCCTGTCGAATCCCCGCCTGGTGCACGGGCGATAGGGGGCAGGCATGGGACTCGCAACCGGACTGTTCTGGCTCGCCGTCGCCGTCATCCTCGGCCTCGCTGCCGGCTGGGTCTTCCGCATGGCCGTCCTGGCGGTGAGCCCCAGGCCGATCGCCCGGGAACTGCGCACGGCGCCGCTCACCGCAAGCTTCGGGATGCTGGTCATCCTGATTTACGTCCTGCTCGCCGTCTTTGCCCCCCTCTTCGCACCTTTCCCGGAGACCGAGGTCGTGGGCACCGAATACCAGCCTTGGGACGACGTGCACTTTCTCGGCACCGACAACCTGGGCCGCGACATGCTGTCCCGGCTCATTTACGCGGCGCGGAACACGGTCGGCATCGCCTTCGTCACGACGGCGCTCGCCTTCATGCTCGGCGCCATGTCCGGGCTCCTCGCCGCTGCGGTCGGCGGATGGGTCGACCAGGTTCTCAGCCGCACGGTCGACGTGCTGATGGCGATCCCCGCGCTCATCTTCGCGCTGCTGCTGCTGACCATCGTCGGCACCTCGATCGTCAACATGATCCTGGTGATCGCGCTGATCGACAGCACGCGCGTCTTCCGGCTCGCGCGTGCCGTCGCCATGAACATCGTGGTCATGGACTATGTCGAGGCCGCCAAGCTTCGGGGGGAAGGACTCCTGCGCCTCGTCATCCGGGAAATCCTGCCGAACGCGATGGCGCCGCTCGTGGCGGAGTTCGGCCTGCGCTTCTGCTTCGTCTTCCTGATGATTTCCGCGCTGAGCTTCCTCGGCCTCGGCATTCAGCCGCCCACTGCAGACTGGGGATCCATGGTGAAGGACAACGCCACGCTGATCTCGTTCGGAGACATCACGCCGCTTCTGCCTGCGGGCGCGATCGCGCTCCTGACGGTCTGCGTGAACTTCGTCGTGGACTGGCAGCTGCATCGCGCAAGCGGGTTGAAGGAGTAACGCCATGCGGGACACGGACGGCATCCTTCTGACCATGAAGGGCCTGCGCATCGAGGGCCGCGCGGACGAGGAATGGCTCGATATCGTCAAGGGCGTGGACCTGGAGCTGCGCAAGGGGGAAGTGCTCGGCCTCATCGGCGAGTCCGGTGCGGGCAAGTCCACGATCGGCCTCGCCGCCATGGGTTTCGCGCGCGACGGCTGCCGCATCTCGGGCGGCGAGGTCGTCTTCGACGGGATCGACATGCGCGCGGCCAGCGAGGCGACGAAGCGTGGCCTTCGCGGACGGCGCATCGCCTACGTGGCGCAGTCGGCCGCCGCCAGCTTCAATCCGGCCCACAGGCTGATCGACCAGTACAGCGAGGGTCCGGTAAGACACGGCGTCATGGGCCGCGCGGAGGCTGAAGGCGACGCGACGGACCTCTATCGGCGCATGCAGCTTCCCGAGCCGGACAGCATCGGCTTCCGCTATCCCCACCAGGTTTCGGGCGGCCAGCTTCAGCGCGCCATGACGGCGATGGCCATGGCCTGCCGTCCGGACCTAATCATCTTTGACGAGCCGACGACCGCGCTGGACGTCACCACCCAGATCGAGGTTCTTGCGGCCATCCGCGACATCGTCGAGCAGTTCGATACGGCCGCGCTCTATATCACCCACGATCTCGCCGTCGTCGCCCAGATGGCAGACAGGATCAAGGTCCTGCTGAAAGGCGAGGAGGTCGAGGAATCCGACACGCGATCCATGCTGGCGAACCCTGCACAGGAATACACGAAGTCCCTCTGGGCCGTTCGCACGCACGCGCGTCCCGAGCAGCCGCCGGCGGCTGGGGGCAAGCCTGTCCTTTCGGTCCGGAACGTGACTGCGGGATACGGCGCCGTCGACGTGCTCAAGGACGTCAGCTTCGACATCCATCCCCGACGGACCGTGGCCGTGGTTGGTGAATCCGGCTCCGGAAAATCCACGACCGCCCGGGTCATCACCGGGCTTCTGCCCCCCCGGCGCGGCGAGGTGCTGTTCAACGGCGAGGCGCTCCCGCCGGACTTCCGCCAGCGCTCCCGCGATCAGCTGAGGCAGGCGCAGATGATCTACCAGATGGCGGATACGGCGCTCAATCCGAAGCTGAGGATCCGTGAACTCGTCGGTCGTCCGGCCCAGATGTATCTCGGCCTTCGCGGCAAGGCGCTGACGGAGCGAATCCGGGAACTGCTCTCCCTCATCGAAATGGACCCGGACGACTATGTCGATCGCCTTCCTTCCGAACTCTCCGGCGGCCAGAAGCAGCGGATCGGCATCGCGCGCGCACTCGCCGCCGAACCTCAGTTCATCATCTGCGACGAGGTGACGTCCGCGCTTGACCAGTTGGTGGCCGAAGGCATCCTGAAACTGCTCGACCGGCTTCAGGGAGAGTTCGACCTGGCGTACATGTTCATCACCCATGACCTTGCCACGGTGAAGGCCATTGCGGACGAAGTCGTGGTCATGAAGGACGGGGTCGTGGTCGAAAAGGGCCCGAAGTCAGAGATGTTCCGGCCGCCCCACGATCCCTATACCGAACTGCTCCTGTCCTCAGTGCCGGAGATGGATCCGGACTGGCTGACCGGGCTTCTCGAGACCCGCACAACGGCCGCCAGCGGCTGAACGGCGCCTCCTCATCCCTGCCTGTCCGGGTGGGCATCGGCAAAGGCAGGCAGGCGGTCGCATGCCTCCCTGACGCCGCGTATCCTCGGCATTCCGTCAAGCGGCACGCCCCAGCGATCGGCATTGTAGAGTTGAGGAAACAGGCACAGGTCGGCAAGCCCGGGCCGCCCTCCGGTGCAGAACGGCGCCTGTTCGAAACCGTCCAGCATGGCCTCGAATGCCGTGAGCCCCTTGTCGATGAATGCCTGCATCCACTCGGCTCGACCCGGATCCGTGCCGCCGGTCGCCCGGTTCGCAACGGAAAGATTGCAGACCGGATGCAGGTCAACGGCAATCACCATGGCAAGCGCTAGGACGCGGGCACGTTCCACCGGATCGTCGGGAAGCAGGGCAAGCCCACGAGTGGAATCGAGATAATCGAGGATTGCCAAGGACTGCGTGAATCGATGCCCGTCAATGTCGAGCACCGGCACGAATCCCTGTGGGTTCCGCGCCAGGTGTTCCGGCCCTGACTGCTCGCCCTCGAGCAGGTTCACCATCAGCCTCTCATGGCTCAAGCCAGCCAGGTTCAGCGCAATCCGCACCCGGTAGCTCGCCGAGCTTCTTGGATAGTCGTAGAGGACGATGTCGCTCATTTCGCCGCCTCGATGGCCGCCTCGAGCGTGTCGGGATCGCCTATCTGGTTGGCGAGAACAAGGACCAGCCGCGCGTTCAACTCCCCGCTTTCCCTGTCGTCCAGACCCTCGTGAGCCTTCAGGAGAGCCTCGTAGAATCCGTCCGGGTCGGACAGGTTCGGTTCCAGGTTGAGTGTCATTCGTCCCCCTTTCCGGAGGCGTTCCGGACGGACAGTCGCACTGCATCCAGATCGAGCTCCCGCCACCTGGCCACGACATGCTGGTCCGGCCGGAAAAGATATGCGGCGCTCGAGGCCTCGCCCAGATACCGCTCCCTGAGCAAGTCGCCAACCGACGCATCGCCCAACGCAAGACCTGCCACGGAAATGCCGTCCACCTCGGTCGTTTCGGGCACGTCAAGCCCCAGGCCAAGCAGCGTGAACCGGCCTCCGAGCAGGTCGAGGAGATACCCGTCATCCACCGGGGCGTCGGGGGCGGGCGCTCCGGGCCGCGACCGCGCCGGCTGGCCAAGCGTGTCGGGGCCAAAGCCCGGCAGCCCGTCATATGCGCAAGGCACGCTCAGGCGGCCGGAGTTCACCAGCGGGCGCGCGAAGGAATGCCTTGCCGCCAAGGCCAGCGCCGCGTCGCGAAAGGTCCGCGAGATTTCCGACTTTGGCGTCAGGAAATCGGTCGAGCGAGTCGAGTTCAGGATGTTCTCGTCAGCCGCGTGGGTCCGTTCGGCGTCGTAGCTGTCGAGAAGCGTCTCGGGGGCCAGTCCCCGAAGCACGAAGTCGAGCTTCCATGCCAGGTTCTCGGCATCCTGCATTCCGGAATTCGCCCCGCGCGCGCCGTAGGGCGAGACCTGATGGGCGCTGTCACCGGCAAACAGAACCCGGCCGTGGCGAAACCTCTCCATCCGCCGGCACTGGAAAGTGTAGATCGAGCTCCAGACGAGCTCGTATTGCACGCCCTCGCCGAGCATGGCGCCGAGGCGGGCAAGAACGTTCTCCTCCTCCAGCTCCTTGTCGCGATCGATGTCCCAGCCAATCTGGAAATCGATCCGCCAGATGTCGTCTGGCTGCTTGTGGAGAAGCGCCGAATCCCCCGACCGGAACCAGGGCTCGAACCAGAACCAGCGTTCGGTTGGAAAGTCTGCCGTCATCCTGACGTCGGCGATGAGGAAATTGTCCTCGAACGCCCGCCCCTTGAATCCAAGTCCGAGCATGTTGCGCACGGGCGAGCGCGCCCCGTCACAGGCGATCATCCAGTCCGCCTCCAGATTGTAGGCCCCCTCCGGCGTCATCACCTCGATCCGGATCCCGCCTGGCCCCGCCTCGACCGCATCGACGCGGTTCGCGCCCCGAATCTCTATCTCGGCGCCGTCCGCCCGCGCATGCTCGATGGCTTCGAACAGGAACCTCTCGAAATGGACCTGGCTGAGATTGATGAAGGCGGGATACCTGTGACCGTCCTCCGGCAGGAGGTCGAAGCTGTAGATCTCGTCCCTGTCGCGGAACACCCGGCCCTTCTGCCAGATCACGCCGCTTTCCAGCATCTCGGGACCAGGGCCCAGCCGATGCGCTATCTCGAGCGTGCGCTTGGAAAAGCAGATCGCGCGACTTCCCAGGCCCACGCCCTCGTGATCGTCCAGAACCACGACGCGATGCCCCTTCCGGCCCAGGTCGAGCGCCGCGGCAAGCCCGGTCGGCCCGCCGCCCGCGATCGCGACCGGGTGGCGCGCCGGCGCGGCCGCGTCCTGGTCATCGGACCGGCGATAGGGGTAGAGCCGCAGCGCAACCGGATAGCGGCCCCGAAGCGTCACGAAAGGAATTCCCGAACGTGGTCCCGCGCGATCGGCGCCCGGTCCCACTCAAGAAAGAAGTCATCGAGCTGCGGCGGCGCGATCCCCGCCTCACCCAACTGGACGTGAGCCTGTCCCCGGTGGTGGATCTGGTGCTGGAACAGGTGCGGCAGGATCGCGCCGATCCTCTCCCGGGTCCGAACGCCCGGACGCTCGACGGCCATGCCACGGTCGAGATCAATGTCACCGTCGCAGAATTCCATCAGCTCCTTGTCCAGCTTGAACTGTTCCTCGGCAAGCGCGCTCACATGATTGATGTCCGGCAAGTCGTAGCCGGCGCGGCCGATGCCGGTTCCCTTCAAGGCGCCCATGTAGAAGATGTCCACCTTCCGAATGTGGTTCAGGGTCTTCGACAGCGAGGGAAAGAAGCCCGGTCGGCTCGCAGTGAACGTGACGTCATCCATCCCCGCGATCGCCGCGTGGAGCGTCCTGTTCGCGTAGGAATTGTTTGTCGCGAACTCGAGATACGGGCTCATCCCTGCAATGCCTCCCACATCTTCAGGTCCCGCTCGGCAGTCCATATCCGCGGCGTGTCGATGTCGCGCGCCTCGTCATAGGCGCGAGAGACGTTGAACGGCAGGCAATGCTCGTAGATCGCGTAGTCGCTGAACTTCGGGTCGCATTCCGTGCGCACCGCGTCCCAGGCATCCTTCAGCGAGCCGCCCCCGAGTGCGGCCTTGGCGGCCGGCCCGTAGGTGGAACGCACGAAGTCCCTGGTCAGGTCGAGCGCCGAACTGACCATCTCCCTGCCGATCAGGGCATCGCCCCGGCCTGGCGCGATCGCGTCCAGATCGAAGGACCGGATGGCCTCGAGCGTCCCCGGCCAGTCGTGGAAGTGACCGTCGCCGCAATAGCAGGCCGAGCGGTACTCGACGATGTCGCCGGAGAACATGACGTTCTGGTCGGGCACGTAGATCACGGCGTCTCCGGCGGTGTGCGCGCGACCGACCTGCATGATGTCCACGCGCCTGTTGCCGAGATAGACCGACATGCGCCCGTGGAAGGTGGTCGTGGGCCAGGTGAGGCCCGGAATGCCTTCATGCCCCTCGAACAGCCGAGGGAATCGCTGGAACTCGCTGTCCCAGTCCTCCCGCCCCCGCTCGGCGACCATGGCGCGAGCCTTCTCGGACATGATGACCTGTCCGGATCCATAGGCCGAGGCTCCCAGCACCCGGACCGCGTGATAATGGGTCAGCACGAGGTGAGTGATCGGCTTGTCCGTGACCTCCCTCACCTTCTCGATCACCTTGGCGGCCAGCCGTGGCGTCGCCTGCGCCTCGACGACCATCACCGCGTCGTCGCCGATGATCACGCCGGAATTCGGATCCCCTTCAGCGGTGAACGCGAAGAGACCCTCTCCGATCTCGTCAAAGGTGATCCTCTTCTCGCCCAGGTCGCCCTGGCTCGCGAAGGCCTTTGCCATGATGTTCTCCCTGTCTTTCGTCAAGCATATGGGTCTTCGAGTGCCGGCAGCACCTTGCCGGTGCAGTCCCCGAATCCGATACGGTAACCGTCGCCTTGGGCAAATCCCTTGAGCGTGAGCCGGTCGCCGTCCTCGATGAAGCTTCGCGTGCCTCCCTGCGCAAGCTCCAGAGGCTCCTTGCCGCCCCACGAGAGTTCAAGCAGGGAGCCTCGGCTTTCGCGCCCCTGCCCGGAAATCGTGCCGGAGCCGAGAAGATCGCCCACGCGCATCGGGCAGCCGGACGTCGCGTGATGGGCGAGTTGCTGCGCCGATGAATAGTAGAGTTCGCGCGAGTTCGTCCTGGCGATGGTCTCCTCGGTTCCGCCTTCGGGCTCGAGCGTCACCTCCAGCTCGACGTCATGGTGCATCGGTCCCGAATCTCTCAGGTGGGGCAGGAGTTCCTTCTCGCGCGGGGGCGGGTCGCAGCGAAACGGCTCCAGCGCGGCCTTCGTCACGACCCAGGGACTGATCGTGGTGGCGGTCGCCTTGGCCTGGAAGGGGCCGAGCGGCTGGTACTCCCAGGCCTGGATGTCCCGGGCTGACCAGTCGTTGAGAAGGACGTGGCCAAAGACGTTCGCGTCCGCCTTGGCGACGCTGATCGGGCCGTCGGAAGGCTGCCCGACAACGGCCCCCATCTCCAGTTCGATGTCGAACCGTCCGGACGGTGCAAGCAGGGGCGCTTCGTCATCCGGCCCCTTCAACTGGCCCCAGGGCCGACGCACGTCGGTTCCGGAGACCACGACCGAGGAAGCCCGGCCGTTGTAGCCGATGGGCATGTGCAGCCAGTTCGGCGGCAAGGCGTTTTCCGGACCCCGGAACATGGTCCCGACATTGGTGGCGTGGTGCCGCCCGGCGTAGAAGTCCGTGAACTCGTTGACGACGAACGGCAATTGCATTTTCACCGCGGATTGCGGGCGAAGGGCCCCGTTGACGCGGGCCCGCTCCTCGGCGCCCTCGGCAAGAATCCTCGTCAGCGTGCTGCGGACCCGCTCCCAGCTGCCGGGACCCTCGGCCATGAAGCCATTGAGAGAGCCGGTGCGGAACCCGGCGGCGGGCACGATCCCTTGCTCTTCCAGGGCCGCAAGGTCGAGAACCTTGTCGCCCAAGGCCACGCCTGCGCGCGGCCCCCCCCCGTCGTCAAAAACCCCGTAGGGCAGATTGTTCAGCGGAAACCACCCGTCCGGGTCGTTCGCGCTCTCCACCCAGCTCTTCATCAATGCCAAGACCGCCCTCCTTCATGCAGCTTCGGAACTTGCCTCGCCCAGGCGCCGGGCTTCGCGCCGGAATTGCAAATTGGCGTCCGGACGCCAGAATGCCTCACTTCCGCCCGGGACTCCCGTCGAACTTCTTTTCGAGCGAGGCCCAGCACTCGACGTAGTCGTCCTGCAGCGGCGCTTCCCTTGCCGCGAATTCGGTCAGATGCTGCGGGAACCTCGTCTCGAACATGAACGACATGGTGCTCTCAAGCCTGTCGGGGCCGAGATTCGAGTTGGTCGCGCTTTCGAATGCATCCCGGTCCGGTCCGTGGGGCAGCATCATGTTGTGGAGCGACATGCCACCCGGAACGAAGCCTTCAGGCTTCGCGTCGTACTGGCCGTAGATGTTGCCCATGAGCTCCGACATGACGTTCTTGTGGTACCACGGCGGACGGAACGTGTCTTCCGCAACCAGCCAGCGCTCGCGGAACAGCACGAAATCGATATTCGCGACTCCGGTCACGCCGGAGGGCGCCGTCAGCACGGTGAAGATCGACGGATCCGGGTGATCGAAGAGTATCGCGCCAACCGGGCAATAAGTCTTCATGTCGTACTTGCAGGGCGCGTAGTTGCCGTGCCACGCCACGATGTCGAGCGGGCTGTGGCCTATCTCGGTCGCATGAAACCGCCCGCACCACTTGATCACGACACGCGAGGGCGCCTCACGGTCCTCGAAGGCCGCAACCGGCGTCTTGAAGTCGCGCGGATTTGCGAGACAGTTCGCCCCGATCGGCCCTCGCCCGGGCAAGGCGAACTTCTGCCCGTAGTTTTCGCAGACAAAGCCGCGGGCCGGACCTTCGAGCACCTCTACGCGGTAGACAAGCCCGCGTGGCAGGATCGCGATCTCCTGCGGCTCGACATCGATCACGCCGAGTTCCGTCGCGAAGCGCAAACGGCCACGCTGCGGCACGACCAGCAGTTCGCTGTCAGCCGAATAGAAGTACTCGTCCTCCATCGAGCATGTGACGAGATAGACATGCGCCGCCATGCCCACCTGCGTGTTCACGTCCCCTGCCGTCGTCATCGTGCGCATGCCGGCCAGCCAGGTCAGATCTTCCTCACCCGCCGGCACGGGATCCCAGCGATACTGGCCAAGCGAGGTGACATCGTCGATCACGTTGGGAGCGCTCTTCCAGTATGGCAGCTCGATCCTGTCGAACCTGGCGACATGACGTACGGAGGGCCGGATGCGATAGCACCAGGTGCGCTCGGGTCCCGGCGCCGTGAACGCCGTGCCGGAGAGCTGCTCGGCGTAGAGCCCGTAGTTCACCAGCTGCGGCGAGTTCATGCCTTGGGGCAACGCATCTGGCAGCGCTTCGGTCTCGAAGTCGTTGCCGAAGCCCGGCATGTAGCCAGGCACGGCTCCGACCGGTGTCTCGGCCTGTCCCAGGTTCAGGGGTGCGCGAGCGTCATCCATTGCATCGCTCCTTCCATGCATTCACAACTATTGGTTGTAAATGTAACTAACAAGCCCTGGAGAGAGTCCCATGCGCCGCGATTCCGAATTCGATCCCCAGGATTTCCTGCCCTACCTGCTCAACCAGGCTGCCGAAGCCCTGAGCCGTGAATTCCAAGGGCATTACCGGGGGCCATACGGCATGCTTCGAACCGAGTGGCGGGTGCTGTTTCACCTCGGGTGCTACGGCGACATGACGGCAAAGGAAATCTGCGGCCGCGCGCGTCTCCACAAGACCAAGGTGAGTCGCGCCGTTGCCGCCTTGCAGGCGAAGCGCTTTCTGACCCGACGCGAACTGGAGCAGGACCGGCGCCACGCCGTGCTGCTGCTGACGGCGAAAGGACAGAGCGTCTTCGCAGAACTCTCCCGAGCCGCACACGAATTCGACTCGGAAGTGCGTGCCGCCATGACGCCTGGCGAGGCTGAAATCCTGCACCGCTGCCTGGTCCGGATTGCCGGATTCGAGGCGACGCAACGAACGGGCTGAAGCTTGCCGGGGCCAAGTAGCCGCCTTCTTCATTCACGAGTTGCCTCGCCGCTTGCCGGCCCACGTGAAATTCAGGTCAGCGTCGCTCCGAAAGAAGGGGCTGGATTGCGTCGTATATGCGCTGGGATGCGCCACGGTGGCTTGCGTGAAACGCCTCAACCGCATGCGGCGAACTTTGCGCGATTGCCGCTCGAACCGCATCGGGCAAGTCCACTGGCGCATTGCAGACCGTAAGCATGCCTGCCGCTTCGGCCTCAACTGCCGGAAACTCGATGGTCCCGACACTCGGTCCGGTGATCGCGGGCTTTCCGAGCGCCAACGGCTCGATGACGTTATGCGCGCCGCGAGGGCCGAATCCTCCACCCACGATCACGGCGTCGGCCGACGAGAGGTAGAATGTCATTTCTCCGAGCGAGTCCCCGACCAGGACCTGCGCGCCGCCGGGCCTTGAAAGGGGATTCAAGCCGTTGTCGAAGAGCTGGCTGCGCCATGTGATGTCGAATCCCGCCGACTGCAGGAATTCGCCCGATGCCTGGAACCGTTCCGGGGCACGTGGCACCCATATCACGAAGGGAGGCCCAGGATCCGAGAAGAGTTTTGCAAGTGCCTGTGCGTAGACGTCTTCCTCTCCTTCAACAACGCTCGCAATGGCGACGACCTTCTTCCCTTGAAGGCTTGCCCCAAATGCCTTGCCTGCCTGGATCTGCGTCTCGGGCGGCACAATGTCGAACCTCGTCTCACCGGCAATGCGCACGTCGGATGCGCCAAGCGCACGAAACCGCCCGGCATGTGTCTCGGACTTGGCAAATACGGCGGCCATGCGCGCCACGGGATGGCCAACGAGGGATGCAATACGCCTTGCCTTCGGCCAACTTCCTGCAGGTATCTGCGCATTGACAAGCACAAGCGGAACACCCGCTTCGCGCGCCGCCTCGATCATCCAGGGCCAGAATTCCATTTCGACTACCAGACCGACGCTTGGCGCGTAGGAGGAAAGGAACCTTTGCCAGTAGTCGGGACGATCGATGGGCAAGAACCGCGCAGCCAACTGGCCGGCGGCAACTTCGTCCGCGAATGTCCGCTCCACCTTCGCACGCGCCGACGGCGTGGCATGTGTCGTCAGGACACGATACCCGTCCTTGAGAGCCAGCCTGACGAGTGGTTCTGCGGAATTGATCTCCCCAAGGGACACCGCATGCAGCCATAGATCGGCCGCGAATGGTGCGCCCTCCCCTTTCCGTTCATCGAGGTGGCGGCCGTAGCCGGCATCGCCTCGGGCCCGCTTTCGCAAGTATCGCCAGGCAACCGGGGTCAGCGCCCGGAATGTGCACGCATAGATGAAGAGAAAGATTCGATAACGAAGCCCTGCAGGATCGGACAAACTGAGAGCATTCATGGAACAATCGCACCCTCGACATTTGGCCTGCACGACAGCCTGTCCGTTGTGCGGGAATACGTCAAGGATGAAAGGCACGCAATCGCGATGGAAGAGCCTTTGGAAAGGCCGCTTCGCCACCCGTTGAGCCCGCGTTTGCGCAAATTTCCGAATCGTGCGAAGCGCAAATCCTGGCGTCGGCCAAGCCAGAGATGCAACTCAGGCAGACGGCGCAGTGGCCGATTTCTGCCGCGCACAACGAGAGCGAATTCGACGTCGAGAGCGAGTTGTGGCTACCTGGAGGCCAGACAATCGCGTTGTACGCCGGGCGCGCGCGCCTAACACAACGGGCGGAACCACTGAGAAAGGGTACGCCTTGACCTCTTTCCCGCGAAGCGACAAACCAAGGCCCGTCACTGGCAACCGTCTACGATGTTACCCACTTGCAAGTGCGATTCCGCCCTACAGGAGCTAGAGTTATCGGCAAAGTCTTGGAACTGCATATCAAGGGCAAGGTAATTTGGTACGATTCGACCGTCATTGAATCGATGGAGCCGCGGCTCTTCGAACCTGGTTGGCTTCGTGCAAAGGGCCATCTACGCGGCGGTTCGGCAGGACGCGGCAACGCGCACTACCTACACTTTGTCGGTCGCGATATGGTCTTGAAACCATTCCAGCGTGGCGGGCTTATCGGCAAATTCAACCGCGACCGCTACATTTGCACTCGCGTAGGAGACGGCCGGGCGATGCGAGAGTTCACGTTGCTCGACTGGATGCGAACTCAGGGCCTGCCAGTGCCATTGCCAGTTGCCGCTCGTCATCGCCCTTCTGGCCTGTTCTACCGCGCTGACCTGATCACGGAGCGCATCCCGGAAGCACGCCCGCTGGCCGAGGTTTTGCAGGAGCGCACCCTGCAGGAGCCGAGTTGGCGCGGGATTGGCGCTGTCATAGGACAGATGCATTCCTTGGGCGTACATCATGCCGACCTCAACAGCCGCAATATCCTGTTGAATGCCAGTGAGCGAGCTTGGCTCATCGACTTTGACAAATGCAAAAGGCGCGCACCGGGCCGGTGGATGCAGAGCAACCTCGTCCGTCTGCGCCGGTCGTTGGCAAAAACGAAGCGCATGCATCCGGATCTCAACTGGACAGTCCAAGACTGGACTGAGCTTCTGTCTGGATATGCACATTCCTCCGAACCGCAGGCGAATCAAAGTTGTTCGAGCAAATCCAAATTCGGAAATGTAAGGAACGCACGTTGCCGAGAACCCTAATGTGCATGAAGTGGGGCAAGGCGTATGCGTCGGACTACGTCAACGTTTTGGCCTCGGCCGTTCACAGGAATTTATCTGGAGAGTATCGCTTCGTCTGTTTCACCGACGATGCAGAGGGCATCTCGCCCGATGTAGAGGCCTTGCCCATCCCTGAGATGGGGCTATCCCTCCGCAACTTCCGCTTCGGCGCTTGGCCAAAGATATCGTTGTTCAAGCCGAAACTTTTTGACCTATCTGGTCGCGCGCTCTTCATCGACCTCGACTCCATGATTTGCGACGATCTCGCACCGATGTTCGATCATCCAGGCGCACTGGTCATGATCGAGGAATGGTGCCGCCCAATTGACCGATTGAAAATCAACCGGCCAATCCGTGGTGCGTCGGGAGTATTCGCCTTCGAGATCGGAACACTTGGCCACATTTATGATGAATTGGTCGCGCGCCCCAAACACTGGACCTCAACGATGCGCAACGATCAGCGATTCATGTGGGGACAGCAGGACGACATAGCCTTCTGGCCGAAACCTTGGGTCATCTCCTTCAAACGCCATCTTCTGTACCCACCACTCGCGAACAGGGTGCTGCCGCCGCGAAGTCCGCCCAAAGATGCTCGTATCCTTGCCTTCCACGGTCGGCCGCGTCCAGCCGAACTGGTGCCCGACCGCCATCAGGTTTGGGGAGATTTCTGGCGCGCCGGGCGCGGGGCGGTCCCTTGGTTCCGCGAATACTGGCTGTCAAATGGAGGTCGCGAGACGGTCGAAGCAATCGGGCCGCTCCGCGATTGGCGGGGACGCCCGGTCAACTGACGGCATACTTTGGGGCATGGTTGAGTTAGAACATATTGTCTCGACTCACTTGGCATAAGGAGACACGGTGCTTGATTGACCGAATGAAGAATGAACTCCTTCGTTTCGATCCTTAGGCAAGCTGTCGACGGCAACAGCAACAGGCAAAGAGCGGAAAAATGGCACGCAGGATTACCAAGGCAGTCTTTCCGGTAGCAGGACTTGGGACGCGGTTCCTGCCGGCAACGAAATCAATCCCGAAAGAAATAATGACCCTTGTTGACCGACCTCTGATTCAGTACGCAATCGATGAAGCGCGGGCGGCGGGGATTACGGAGTTCATCTTTGTCACTTCCCGTGGCAAGAGCGCACTTGAGGACTACTTTGATGATGCGCCCGAGCTCGAATTGGCCGTTCGTGAAAAGGGTCGAATTGACCTTCTCGAAGCACTGAGCAAGACGAAAATGAACTCAGGAACCATTGCCTATGTCCGACAACAGAGGCCCCTCGGCCTCGGCCATGCGGTGTGGTGCGCACGTCGATTGATTGCTCCGAACGAGACATTTGCGATTATCTTGCCTGATGACGTCGTCGCGGCAGATGTTCCTTGCCTGCAGCAGATGATCGAAACCCATGCCGATACTGGTGGCTCCATGGTGGCGGCTATGGAAGTTCCGCCGGATATGACATCAGCCTACGGCGTGTTGGACGTGGCTCCGAGCAAAGGGCCAGTTATCGCCGTAAGAAATATGATCGAGAAGCCCTACCCGGGAACCGCACCGTCGAACCTTGCTGTAATCGGACGGTACATTCTGTCGCCGGAAGTTCTTCATAACCTCTCCAAACTCAAGGAGTCCGCAGACGGCGAGATTCAACTAACCGATGCTATCGCTGCTGAAATCAGCTCTGGGCGCAAAGTATATGGCTTTCGTTTCCGTGGCCAAAGATTTGATTGCGGCTCAAAGGCGGGATTTCTCCAAGCTACAGTCGCATTTGGATTGGCCCACGAAGATCTGCGATGTGAATTTGCAAAGTACCTTGAACAAACTGTCGTACCCAAAAAAGTCACCCAATAACGAAACACAGAATCGCGCGGCCCCAGAATGGAGTTGGACCATGTGATGCCCAGAGACCTACTACTCAAATCTTTAGCCCTGTCCTGACCTCGAATTCGCGGCAAACGGCGGTATAGTCCCTGTAAGCCTGTCGCCTAGTGAGTGTGGTTCTCCAGGATCTTATCCAAGGCTTTTTTTTGCGGCCCATGTAGTGGCGGATTTGTGGATCATTCGTGGCTTCGTGCATCTGTTCACGAAACCCGTCGGACCAGCAGCTGCGACGTATCACTGAACTACCCGTCCGCATTGTTGGGCTGGCGTTCCATTTGAGAGGGAACTGGTGCCACCGACCAGCAAATACCTCGTTCAGCCGATCCTGATCAGGGAGGTGGCCCAAAAACGGTCTGAGCCCATCCGGATTGGAAAGCTCGTCTAGAGCATTAATTCTCCGGATCTCATCACAATCCATGACCATGACGCCCGAGTTGAATACATCTTCGCCGGGGATGAAGCCTAGACTCACGAAGCGTCGTATTTGTGCTTCCCTCTTGCGTCGAGCAAATGCTGGACGTAGCACATCCGATGCGCCCATTCGCACAACACTGCCTTCAAGCAAGCCCGCCATTCCCACATCAAGGCATGCTCCAATGGGCATCCCGCGGAGGTCGGCCGAAAGCAATTCCAAAACATCTCCCAGCACCAATGTGTCTGCATCGAGGAACAGGCACCTACCCTTTATCAAGCCGGGCAGGACCAATGGCAGCAAGCTGATGGTCGGGTAGCGAAAATTATCGACTTGAGAAACTGCTTCTAAGCCACTTGAGTCGAATTTCTGGTACAATATGGTGCGATCGCAGCTTGTGCTTACCTGCCTGACGAACTCGTGATCCTGCTCCCCAAGCCTGTCACCAAATATCGTAATATCAACGGGGCGACTGGCGTTCTTCCAAACAGAGTATGCCGAAATCAAGGCTGGCAGGAGAAAGTTTGAATTTACGCCATAGACGACCTGCAAGGGCACGCTGTGCGGATTTGGATCATTCATTTTCTGGAATGTCCTTTGCGACAAGATCAACTGCCCGCTCCGCTCTGAAGTCCGGCACCAGAATAGGTGACACCCTGTGCCGCCGGCACAGGGTGTTGTAAATCGGCCAAGCGGCAGCAACAGTCCAAGCAATAAACAAAAAGTCTGTCATGCTGAAGCGCTACCTTCACTGACCCCATGAAGAGATTTGCCAGATTTTCGTCCAGAGGAAAAGCGGGCTTTCGGGGTCAGGCATCGCGCGGCAGTTAGGCGGTGACCGTTCGACAGACTTGCGCGAGGATTGGCGAACGGAGGCAATCGCCAGCTACCGACACAGGCAGGTGCAGGGCAAGGCCTCGGCGCAATGCTTTCGATTCCCCGCAAGATTACATCGGAGTGATGGCGTGTGTCGGAGGGCACAAGTGTGCCCCATGCCTGTCAAGCCCTGTATTGCTGATTCCCGACCGCCTTCGTTCCACGTGCGGCACCCGCCACCTAAAACACCCAAGTTCATGACATTCACCAAGTCGAGGCCCGGATGCGTTTAACTGACCTTGGCAGACCTGAGCTTCCCCAACTGCTTGCGCAATCTCTTTCGGATATAGTCATGTTCGAACATTCTCATGATCCGGTACCTTAATGCCGTGTGTGGGCAGTCGCCTATTTGGGACAACGAGTGTGCTTTGGGATGATCAACGATTTTGGGTACTGCGGCCATACCCCCTAGCGTCGAAATATCAACTGGAAAGTCGGCTAGGTACTTAATTGGGGTCTGGGCCTCGACTAGTCGGTGCGCTACCATACGGTTCAATGAATAGCCAGTTGCAATTACCGGTGATGTGACAAGCCGAAAGGCTTGGGAGCCAGTACCACGCAACTTGACTCCAGAGCCACTTACATAGGCATTACGGTGGTCAAGCAGCAAGATTGGCGCAGCCATGAATCCCCTGTATTTCAAGAAATAATTCAACCGCTCATCAAAAATTGCGTCATCTTCAAGAACAACCGCCCAATTCGCGGGAGAACTGAGAAACCGTAGGTACACCTCACGATGTGAAAGTGAACAAGCGAGTTCCGTGTCCGTCAAGCATCGCGCATAGACGCGAGTTCCTGTTGCCCGATCAACGTGAGCTTCGAGCGACTGATCAAGTCCTTGTCGACCATCCACAGCATCGAATAGTTCAACGTGAAAACCTATTTCCGCTAGACGCTCGAGTAGTCCTACCCTTCGCGGGTTCTGATTCGCCAACGAAATCATGTAGATCTTGAGATCAATCATCACCACCTCGAAAGCCCGTCCCCTGTTTAACTTAGAATTGCATCATTAGAGGTGGAGGAAACCTGTGCCACAGACACAGGACGTCGCGAATTGGAAAATTGCCACGACAGTCAAAGCAGAAAAATATGAGACTGTCATGTTGAAGGGCCACATCCTCCTGAACCAAGAAAGAAGATGCCAGAATTGCGCAAGGAGGAAAAGCTGGCTTTCGAATTGACCATCGCGCAGCAACGAGATCAGCCGCTCCCGCCACTCCCCCATTTGAATCATTGTCTGGACACTCATCCCGGCGAACAACGCCCTCTGGCGAACCTGCATTGCCATCACCGCCTCCTCTTGAGCGTCAAACAGACCGACGAGAGTCAGACACCACCCCAGGCACGGAAGTGCATCATCGCCCGCGGCGTGCCGCCGTGCTGGAGAACCAATGGATAGGGTTCCGCTTCTGACCTGCCCGTCCAAGTCGCGGTACTTGTCATACTGCATCCGCCCGAGGTTGTACCTGAAGTATCCTCGAATTGGTGGAATCCGCGATTTGCCGGTGCCGTGCTGTTTCCTGCAGGTGCCGCCGATGAGAAGGTCGCCCGGTTGATCACTGAACATGGATAGGAAGGAAGCTGCTACAGCGGCGAGGCGCCAATTCGGCCAGTTGGAGAGACATCGCCGTAGCCCGTCGGCCGATTGAATTGAATGCAGTATTCTCGATTGCGGGCGCGATGAAGCACAGCTATGCGCTGCCTTGGCGACCTGACGGTCAGTCAAGCATCATAATTCCGCATCTTGCACCATGTCACACACTTTGAACCACCCGGAAAACAACGCCCCGCTAGTGGCAGATTGCGACGGAAAGCCTCGGAGTTCAGACGACAGTCTTCCTGATGCTGCAGCGACCATGGCGTATACGGCATGCCAAGATGGAAAGGGAGTGAGAACCCGTGCTTTCCTTGAGTGAAATCGAAGCCGCACACGAACTGATTACACGCTCGATGTCGCCCACTCCGCAATACACTTGGCCGCAGTTGAGCGCACGGGCAGGCACCGAAGTCTGGGTCAAGCACGAAAATCATACGCCAACCGGATCCTTCAAGGTGCGCGGCGCGTGCACTTTCATTGACTGGCTCGTCCGCACCCTACCCGAAAGCCCGGGGATCATCACGGCTACCCGCGGCAACCATGGACAGGGCCAAGCGCGCGCCGCTACGGCCGCTGGCCGACGCGCGGTGATCTACATGCCACACGGCAACTCGGTCGAAAAAAACGCCGCGATGGAATCCTTCGGCGCCGAACTCGTGGAATGCGGCCACGATTTCGATGAGGCCAAGGATGAGGCGCTCCGGGTCGCCGAGAGAGAGGGACTGACCTTTGTGCCGCCCTTTCACAGGGAGCTTGTCCGTGGAGTCTCCACATATGCCTACGAGCTTCTGACTGCCGTCCCCGACCTCGACACGCTTTACGTGCCGGTCGGTTGTGGTTCCGGCATTTGCGGCTGCATCGCTGCCCGCGACGCACTTGGGCGCAACACGCGAATCGTGGGCGTCGTCAGCGAACACGCACAGACCGTCAAGCTCTCGGTCGAAGCCGGGCACCCGGTGGAAACCAACTCCGCCCGGACCTTCGCCGACGGCATGGCGGTTCGTGTTCCCGTGGAGGAGGCGCTTGCGATTTACGGTGCGGGTGCAGAGCGGATAGTCACTGTCAACGAAGCGCAGATCGCCGAGGCCATTCGCATCTACTACCGCGACATCCATAGTCTCGCTGAAGGCGCGGGCGCAGCGTCGCTGGCTGCGTTGCTCGACGAAAGGGATCGAATGGCAGGCCGCAAGGTCGCCGTCATCCTGACCGGCGGGAACATCGACACGGACTGGTTTCTGACGGTCATGTCAGGAGACGTCCCGGTTCCGTAGCGCGAACGCTCGAAATGTGCACATTGCTGGCACCCGCGTGAAAAGCCTCAGGCAGGCATCAGACGCTCGCCTTTGGGCTGCGGGACTGTTCGGCCTAGTTCGTGTGCCCGATCAATCCAATAGCCCATTGCGCCCTTGACAATCTGCCACGCGCTTTCCTGATCTTCACCGTGTGAATGTACCAAGGCAATTCCGGCACGTCGTCAACGAAAGCGCTGTCAACATCGCTCCAGTAGAGGGTGATTCCAAATTTGTGCATCAGCCATATCCTCCCGGATCGCATTTCAGGAGCATCTGCCTTGGCCAACTCACCTGACAGGGCTTGGCTTGCCTCTCCCGTCTTTGCAAATTGACGATCTCCCCAATGCATTTTCTGTCGAACAGGTGATGGCTCCTGCGTATGCGTTTCCGAAAGCCCTGACACTTCGTCAGGGATCGCTGTTTTCGAGAGCCGAATGTGTCGCGTCCGACCGCCCTCGGAGGATGGCCTCCAGCAACCGCTCATGCCCGCTCAGTGACCGTCACGATCACGATCCCCGGCTTCCACACTTCGGTGTCGCCATTGCTCCATGCAAATCTATGGGCAAGTCTTGCGCGAAGAGCCATGCACTGAAGTGTCGCCATGACCAGTCGCAGAGTTGAACGTTGAACACGCGGCATCGTGGTCATCTCCCGGCAAAGGGCCTTCAGGGCGAGGACTGGCCGAAGGAGAAGCTCCCCGCAACCGTGGAAGTGGTGACAGATGGGCCGGCGATCTCGCCGGAAACGCCACGGAATCAGATATGACCGAAGGTGAACGACGCGGAGACCTCAAATGTCGCGGCGCCGCCCGCCGCCGCGCAGCTTGTCGCGCAAACGCGGTTCCTCCGGCGCCCGACCTGGCCGGGTGGCGGCCACCGCAATCCATGGCTTGCTGACTTGGATGATCTGCGATTCCCAAAGCGATCAGGGAATACCATACCATGCCCCGCGTCACGCGCCGTGCAATCGCAGATGACCTTGTTCAACAAGCGACTTGAGTTGGTCCTTGACGGTATTGCGGCAGATACCGCAGGTCCTGACCACCTCTGAGATCGTGATTCTGCCGTGCTCCCGGACCAGCTCCAGGTTCAGCACGGAATGCTCGGGAAACGCTGCAATCATGACCCGCTCCCAATCCAAATTCTTCTCCAGCCGTGCCTTCTGCCGCTGCATCGCGCGCAGGAAGAATTCCAGCCATGGATTCCAGCCGGGCGCACTCGTGCGGATCGTCCGTTGTGTCCACCGCCGGGACAGATTGTAGCGGTCCCTGTTCTGCTCGATCACGCTCTCCAGCGAACTGTACGGCACATGGGCGTAACCGGCCCGCAACAGCAGAAGCGTGGTGAGGATGCGTGACAAGTGACCATTGCCATCCTGAAAGGGGTGAATCCCCCGGAGCATCACCACGAAGATCGCGATGACCAGCAGGAGACGAAGGCCCCGTACTTATCATGGCCGGCCACCCACTCGCCAATTCGTCCATCCGTTGAGGCGTGACGAAAGGCGTTGCAGTTCCGAAGACCACGCCGAGGCTCTTGCCCTCTTCATCGAAGGATTCGACATGGTTGGCGAGCGTCTTGCATGAGCTGCGGTGCCGTTCGTCCTTGTCGGAATGGGCCAATAGAACACGGTGGAGTTGGCGCATATGGTTCTCGGTCAGGGAATTCGCGCCAGTGGCGTTGAAGACCGTTTCCATGACATCGGCGCAACCGCCGACCTCCTGATCGTCGCGCGTCGTGAGCGGACCGATACGGATGTTCGCCAGCGCGCTCTCAACCTCCAGTGAGCTGAGCCGCACGCCTTCGATGCGGGTCAACGAGCCGATGCTTTCAATGGTGGCGACGCGGCGCAGGCCGGAAATGCGTTCAGGCGCGATCCTGCCGACTGCCGCCGTGCACCATTGAACTCGTAGATCTCTGCATCCTGCGTTTTTCCGGTGTGATGTGAAGGGTTGAAGTCTCAAGCATCATCCCACGCGTCCATCCAATTCCACCTAATCCTTACGCTGGCAAGACCTCCGATTGCCCACCCATTTTCAACCAATTCAGAAGCGGTCGCCATGCATCGCCACACGATCCGGATCATGCCTTGCCATAAGCAATGTGAGCAATCTTGTCCTGAATGGCGCACTTGGACGTCACGGGAGCTGACCATAAGGAAAGGCCGTGGAGGTGCCAAAGCGCGGCTGGCCTGGATTCCCTATGGCTCCCATTGACGTGACAGTTTTCTCCGTCGCATTCAAACGAAGCGAATCTGCGGGCATCCTTTGGCCAAACCGACGGGCCTGAACGTCCGCGCCGCCTTGGCGCTCATTGAAAACGCTACAAGAAGGCGCGGCGCCGAATTCCTGAAGGACCGGCCGGCTATTCCTCGTCGCCGCCTTCCTCTTCCGCCTCTTCGGCACCGGCCACTTCGCCCTCGACTTCCTCGCCTTCCTCCTTTTCGTCGGCAGCACTGGCAAGTCCGGACGGCGCGGCAATGTTGGCAATCACGAAGTCGCGGTCGATCGTCGGCCTGGCGCCTTCCGGCAGCGTCACGCTGGAGATCGTCACCGTGTCACCGATCTCGAGCCCTTCGACGTTGATCGTGATGCTTTCGGGGATTTCGCCTGCGGTCACGATCAGTTCGACCTCGGGCCGCACCATCACCAGCAGGCCGCCTTGCCGGATGCCCGGACAGCTGTCCTGGCCAACGACATCGACGGCGATGAACAGGTTGATCTTGGACGTTCGCTTGAGGCGCATGAAATCAACATGGGTCGGGAGGTCCCGCACCACGTCGCGCTGCACGTTGCGACAGATGACACGGACATCGTCCTGGCCATCGACCTTGAGATTGAAGAGCGTCGAGAGAAAGCGACCTTCCTTCAACTTCTTGAAAAGCATGTTGTAGGGAATGTTGACCGGAAGCGGATCAACGCCGCCACCGTAGACAATGCCTGGCACGAGGCCCTCTCTGCGAGCCTGACGGGCGGCCCCCTTGCCTGTCCCCGTCCGCGCCAAGGCATGTAGATCAGGGATCTGGCCTGCCATGGGTATTCTCCGATTTGCAACGCAGGGCAGCCTCCAAGGGTGTCCGTCCCGCAAGAAGCCGTGCCTATAGCGAGCAATCCAAGGAGTGTGAAGCGCTTTTTTGAGGACGGCACGAAGCCCGTCGAACCCATCGGCAATGTCATGGAAGGACATGAGGGACTTGGCTCCAGAACATCTTGCGCGACACCGCCTCGGCACATTCAGGTCCGACTGTAATCCTTGCTTGAAGGCACAATGACGCGATGCACTTGTGTTGATGCACTTGTGTTGTTGTCTGGAAAGGCAAAGAAAGTCTTCGACAAGACCGATTTGTAGCCCGTGACCACTGTGGCGCCTATAGCTGCATGAATCCATGCAGGAAATCGCCTGCTCGAGAACCGTGCAATAGGCTTTCGCGCAGATGCCTCGGAATTTGACATTTCGAGTTCGCGAAAGGGTCAGAGTGTTCGGCGAAGCGCCCGCCTCGCAGGCAAGCAATTCGTGCGCCATTCGCGGACCGGAGGACATATTGCGGCCAAGAGTCGGCGACTGGCGTGTCAGTTTTCGCGACTGCATGTCACTCGAATTCTTGGACGCCAGGCCGCGCGGTAGCGCCTGCAAGGAGCAAAGACGATGGACGAAATGGTGACCATTCGGAAGGACGGGTTTTGCCGCCTCAAGGCGATCGAAGAGGACCTGTCCGACCTGTGGAGTGCAGCCAAAGTCTTGGAGCGCTCCGAGACAGGCGAGGAGGAATTGATGCCCGGCACCGTCGTTGACAGGCTTCTGGAAGGGGAAGCGCCGCTTAAGGTCTGGCGCGAACACCGTCAAATGACGCAGGCGGAGTTGGCACGACAGTCAAGGGTGAACCGCATCCAGATCATAGACATGGAATCAGGCCAAAAAACTGGTTCAGTTGTGACGTTGAAGAAGCTGGCGGCTGCGCCCGACATTGATCTGGACGACATCGAGACGAACTTGCAGTGAGGTGAGGGTATTCATGTCTGTCGTGGCCCGGCGCCCTTTTGCACCAGTCGTTCAGGCGACAGCAGGCACTGGAGACATGTCCCCATGCAAGGGCGGCTGCTCCTCCAATGGAATGGCGACAGACGCGAAGCTTCGGTCATCTGTACGGACGAACAAGACTGCAGGTGATGCAGGACGAAAGGGACGCGGACCTTGTTGGTGACCAAGCTCAAGCCGGCAACGGTAGGCAAGACACTTGCCGAAGACTCCATGAAGCCGCCGGGCCCGATCCAGGGCGCGCACGCCGATGTGACGGCGCACGACACAAGCGCTTCAGCGAGCATTGCTTCAGCCGACCCTATGTCACGGCCCCCTCGCGGCGCTGGCCTTTTCCGACGAGTTCGACAACAGCCACGAGTTCAGGCTCAACGCGCAGGTTCGCGACGCATCTTGGGAGGTCTTGCACGGTTCCAGGGAACAGGCGCGCATCAAGCGGATCTGGCCTCCGAAGGCAACAGCTTAACGCCTTCGCGGCTTGCGACCCTGGCCGTCAATGTCTTGCGCAGAGGACATACTTGCCCTGAAAAGTGCGGGCGCGTCCATTGCGCAGGCAGATTGTGTGCATTAGGAAATGACTCCAGCGTGAATGATCGGCGGATGGAAGTTCTGATGAAGATTCAATCTCGGTTAGTGATATTCACAATTCTCGCCGCTCTGGCGGGAACATCAGCCTGGTCCGACTCGCTCGGGCCGGAGATGCGCGTCGTCGCGTCACGTGACCGCGACTTCATCGAGAGATCCGGCGCCCAGACCCTCGAGGAACTGCTCGATACCGGCATCGTCCGATACTTCTACACAGGCGGGCAGACCCTGCTGGTCCTGGTAGATGGAATGCCCTACTGCACCTCGAACTGCGATCTGGACACCTTGCCGCTTTCGGCAATCGAGCGAATCGAGCTTCTGAGCGGAGAGAGCCTGGGCAGGTTCGGCACCGCCGCGATCCACGGCGCGATCAATGTCGTCCTGCGGAAGGATTTGGACGGCTTCGAGACGCGAGCGGTCACGCGGATACCGGGCAAGGAAGGCGGCAACAGTTGGCAAGGCGGCGTTTTCTGGGGCGGCCCGCTCGGTGAGCAGGGGGGGCACATGGCCGTCGGCGTCGATGTCCTCAGGCGCCAGGAAATCCCTTCGCGGAGCCGGGAGTTCAGCCGCTCCTTCTGGCAGGAGGGCGGCTCGTTCAGCGAAGCCGGCAATGTCAGTGTCGGCGGCAACACCGTTTGGGTCGTTCAACGTGACGAGGAAGGCGAGTTCGAAGGCATGCGAACGGTCGCGCTGGGAGACTGCGACCCGGCGAAGGGCTATGCCGGTCCGCTCCGCAATCCGCCAGGGGCCGGGGTTGACGGCGACATGGGCTGCGGTTTCGCGTACGGCGACATCGCCTGGAACACTGTCGACTTCGAACAGCGAAACGCGATCGTGAACCTGGACCAGCCACTGGACGACCGGAACAGTCTCTTCCTGCGTGGTCTCTTCGGGCGGGGCGACGGGGCGTTCCGCTTCGCGCCTGCCGTCAGCACCTTTAGTTTCGAACCTCCCCCAAGCGTGATCGACAAGATCAACGATGCGGCCGCCGACCCGATCGCGGACAATGATGACCACTTCGCCATCGGTCATCGATTTGTCGGCCACGGGAACCGTGACTGGCGGTGGGGCCTCGATGAATACGACATTGTCGCCGGCATTGACGGGCGGCTGACGGACAATCTCGGATACGAAGCGTCCATCACCACCTACCGTCTGGACGGTTCTCTTGTCGGAAACACCTTCGTGCATGCCGACAAGATCAGGGACGAAATCGCAAGCGGACGCTACGACGTCGTGAACCCGTCCGAGCCCGCCGACCCGGATGCGCATCAGCAGGCCATAAAACGCACCAGCCTGCAAGAGGAAGAGGATTGGGGCAGTGACTACCTTGGAGCCGTGCTGGCGCTGGAAGGGCGGACGTTTGCAATCGACGACCGCAAGGTGGCATGGGCCGCCGGCCTCGAAATGGGCATGGCCAAGGCGCATTCCATCCTGCGCTTCCGCGACAACGAGGGAATGACCCACGACGTGAACGAGGTGCTCGGCTCTGGAGGCGTCAGCTATTCCGGGGAACGCCGGGCCGCCGGGGTGTTCGGGGACATGTCGGTGCCACTGACCGGGAACACGGATTTCAGGGTCGCGGCCAACGCGTACGAGTACGACGACGTGGGCGGGCTGGAGTCATTCAGCCTTGCGGCGGAGCACCGGCCGACCGATGTCGTCACGCTGCGCGGTTCCTGGGGTGCGGGAGACAAGGCTCCCGCCATGCGTCATCTTCACAGCACTGCGTCGCAGGACCACCCCTACATCCAATGCGACCCCGGTCCCGGCAGTCCGCCCCGCAGCACCTGCTCGGTGCCAAACCCGAGGCAGGTGACGCGCGAGACCACGGGCAACCCGCAGCTTGAACCCTCCGAGATCGAGAGGTTCGCCATCGGCACCGAGTTCCGCAGGCATCCGTACTTCCTGGATGTGGAGTGGTACCGGCTGTCGCGCACGGGCCTGCCGGGACTGCGAGACCCGAATTGGGCCATGCAGAACCTGGACGAGTGCTCGGACGGCCAGCAATCAAACTGCATAGCGCGTACCGGCGGCGACATCACCATCCACGACAGCTTTGCAAACATCGAGGACACCGAGATCAGGGGCATCACGACCCGGTACCGTGCGGACCTCGAAACGGATTGGGGCGAGATTGGACTGAGCGGTGCATGGCGGCATGTGACCGACGCCAAACGCCGCATTGAGGGAAACGACGTGCGGCGCGCAATCTCCAGGAACATGGCCCGCATCAGGTTCGAGGCCCGACGCGGCGACCTGGCCGCAACCTGGACAACGAACTACCGAGCCGGCTTCAGGAACCAGTCGGACACCGGCGACTTCGATGACTGGACAGGCCACGACCTGGCGCTGGACTGGAATGAGCCGATGGGGATCGAAGGCGCACGGATAACGGCCGGCGTCTTCAACCTGACCGACTCCGGTCTGACGATCGACACCGCCAACCCCAGCAGCGTGGACGGACCCGAGGCCGCTGGTTGGGGGCGCACGTTCTTCCTGACGCTGAACAAGAGCTTCTGATGAGTGATCAGCGGCAGGCCGCTCAGTATCTGCAAGCGTCAGCCCGGCCGCGCAGTTGTCGTGGTCCCAGCGGCCTTGCATGCACGAGACGCCGCGCCAGAGCGCGATCGACCGAACCCCGATGACAGCATGATGAATTCACGCCGATCCGCCAATGCGCGATCTGCACTGTCGGTTGGCAGACTGCCTGCCAACCTCCAATCAGGAAAGAACCCATGAACACAGAAGTTTTCAAGATGACCCGCGAATTCGACGCGCCCAAGGATCTGGTCTGGCGTACATGGACCGAGACGGACCTCGTTCAGCGCTGGTACGGACCAGGCGTCGAAACGATAATCCACGAATTCGAGGTCAAGCCCGGCGGGCTCTGGCTTAACGAAATGAGGATGGGCGAACGCTCCATGAACCAACGGATGGAATTCACCGAGGTGAGCCCGACCGACCGGCTGGTCTTGCTGATGTCGAATGCCGACGAGAATTGGGACGTCACCGCCAATCCCATGATGCCTGACTGGCCGCTCACGCTCCTGACCACGGTGACCCTGGAGGAACGGGACGGAGGAGGAACCCTTCTTGCGCTCGAATGGGACCCACACGAGGCCACAGACGCGGAAAGGGCTGCCTTCGCCACCGCTGCATCCGACTTCAACAAGGGTTGGGGCGCCGGAATGAACATCATTGACGAAATCCTCGCCGAGCTCTCCTGACGACATTCGCCGCCGCGGACCAGCCTCACGCCCTGGCTATCATCCGACTCGAACGGACGGGGCCACGCGATGTGTCCGGTTGCGGCCAGTCCGCTCATTCCCTGAAGCTTGCCGAAGAGGCGCGATGAGATGCCTGGCGGCGCCCTGGAATCCTGTCCTCGGGCTCGTGGTCCGCTCAGCCAAATCGTGGTCCGCTCAGCCAAAACCGCCGGAATACCCTTCCGGCACGAGCAGGACTTCCCGGTCAACGTCGGCGATGTCCCGACGCCCGCAAAGCGCCATCGAGACATCCAGTTCCTTCCTGATGACGTCGAGAACGGCCGTCACGCCAGCCTCGCCCATGGCGCCAAGGCCGTACACGTAGGAGCGTCCGATCATGGCTCCCTTCGCGCCAAGCGCCACTGCCTTCAGCACGTCCTGACCACTCCGAACTCCGCCATCGAGCCAGACTTCCGTCCTGTTGCCGACCGCCCTGACAATTGGCTCAAGCATCCGGATCGACGAGCGAGCCCCGTCGAGCTGACGTCCACCGTGGTTCGAGACGACAATGGCGTCGGCGCCCAGTTCGGCAGCCTTCAAGGCGTCTTCCTCGTCAAGAATGCCTTTCAGGATCACCTTGCCGCCCCACATGTCCATCAACTCCTTGATCCGGTCCCAGTTCAGTGACGGATCAAAGGCCTCCGCGGTCCAGGAAGAGAGCGATGACGGGTCGGTCACCCCTTCTGCATGCCCGACGATGTTGCCGAAGGAACGGCGCTTCGTCCCAAGCATTCCAAGTCCCCAGGGCACCTTTGTCATCATGTCCGAAATTGATGCCAATGTCAGCTTCGGCGGGGCCGAAAGGCCATTCTTGATGTCCTTGTGACGTTGTCCGAGAACCTGCAGATCGACCGTGATGACAATTGCGGGGCAGCCCGCTGCCCGGGCACGTTCCAGGAGGCGCGACATGAAGTCGTTGTCCTTCAGTGTATAGACCTGAAACCAGAAGGGCTTGTCGGTGTTCGCAGCCACGTCCTCGATTGAGCAGATCGACATGGTCGAAAGGCAAAACGGCACGCCAGCCCTTTCGGCCGCGCGTGCCGCCTTGATTTCGCCATCGGCGCATTGCATGCCCAGAAGCCCGACCGGCGCCAGAACCACAGGCATCCCCACGTCTTCGGCGATCAGCCGGGTCGCGACCGATCGATTTGCCAGATCGACCGCGACCCGTTGGCGCAGACGGATCTTGCTGAAGTCACTGGTATTTTCGCGAAAGGTCTGCTCGCTCCACGACCCGCTTTCGGTGTAGTCATAGAACATTCTAGGGACACGGCGACGATACATTCGCTTCAGGTCGGCAATTTCCGTGATGACTGGCATGGGCGCACACTCCCCTGAACTTGAATGGCTGTGCTATCAACTCCCGCAATGATCGACAACCTTCGCTGATCCACAGCCATGCGGGTCGAACCGGAGTGAAAAGGTCGGCCGGGCATCGGATGCCGGAAACGGAGCCGGCGTTCGAGAGTGCGGCAATTTCCGGTGCGAACGACGATTTGGCTGAACCGACCGGGCATCATGATAGCATGTGTTGCTCCACGCAGTTTGCCGAGATGCCTGGCAACGTTGACGACGGCCCAACCTTGCTCCTTGCAGGTCACGAAATTCACGCGCCGGCAAGCCAGGAACATCCTTCTTCCGTAGGCGCCAAATCCAGATTGTGAATGGTGTCGAGGGCGGCGCAAAATCGAGATGGGCGGCGCAAAAGTAGGCCACTGGCGATGATGAGCTACGGTTGGTTTCATGCGTGCGCCCGGGAACCAGCGGCTCCTCACAAAACAAGCGGGTTCTTGCAGACGCCAGGGCGCCGCTGCATGACGCCGCCGCGTTCAATGCCACCCGCCGCGTCCTCTTCGAGGGGCTGGAACGCACCGGCCTTCCCGTCTCCGGCTCCTCGGGCGGGAGGACGACGTTCAACCGGGCGCGACCGGGAATCCCGAAGTCGCACGCCCTGGACACCGCCTGCGTGGGCGAGACGCCCGCGCTTTCGGGCTGGGACCAGCCCCCGTGCCCGGGATCAGGGCCATGGGCCGGGGACCGCATGCGCGCACGCGGGCGAACCGGTTCGGCTTTCCGGTCGGATACCTGAGTTCGCAGAAATCCGTCAGGCACTTCCGGACAGGGGACATCGTGTGCGCCTCGGGTTCCTTCAACGCCCGGGCCGCGAGCGGCACCGTCCAGGGAATCTCGCACCGGCATTGCCGCATCATCCAGCGCGGCGACGGGTACGCATGCCATCTCGACACGTCGTCACGGCAAGGGGGGGGGGGGGGGTGGGGGGGGGTGGGGGGGGGTGGGGGGGGGGGAGACAGCGACGATGCACGAAACGCAGGATCCCGCATTCCTCCCCGCCCTGAAGGACAGGGTTTCCTGCGGGGCAAACAGATGAGTGTGACCGCATTGACGCGATGGCAACTGCCCTGCACCGTGCCGGGATCGAATTCGCTGAAAGATCCGACGGATGGACGATCCAGCCCGGCCAGCCGTGGTTCGCGGACCTGGAAACACGCGAAGACCATCTCATGGTCATGGCGCTGACCGCGCTTGGCCTGGCTGGCGACGGCGTTCGACGCGACCACCCCTGCTGCATCGCCAAAACGTGCCCAGGGTACCTCGATCTCGTTGGTGGTGCCGGGGCGGTCGTCGCCCGTACACCTGCGCAGTAGCGATCTGGTCCTGGCCCGCCGCACCCAGCGCTGCAGCCGCGGCTTGGGCCGCGAAAGCAAACCGCGAATCGCCCGCAATCCAGATCCGGAACATTCACTGCATTTTCGGGCCGCATCTGAGTCAAGGTATTCTGCCGACATGAACGGACGCTTTCATGCCAACCGTTCAAGGCCACCCTGGCATGGCCAAGAACGGCGCGAGAGCATTGTCTCCGGTGCCCGCTGACTGCCGCCCAGTGATTTCCGTTGCAGCGCAGCTTGGCGCAAAGGCATGGAGCCGGCCAGCATCAGCATCTGTCGAGTTCGAGGCGCTGCAAGGAATCCCTGCACCGCTTCCCGAACCAAACAAGTCGACCCAATCGTCATTTCCTTGTCATCGGCCCGAAACCGGAAAGGCTTCGGTCAAGGCATTCGTCGCTGATCCATTGCCGAGACTTCTGCCTCCCAGTCATTCGCGGGTGCTCCGCGCTCCAACGCCGCCTCCATCAGTTCCGCCTGGCTCTTCGGAATGAGACCGCCTACAGGCGGGTCGCGATCCAGGTTCGTCGGAAACGCGTAGCCTTCGGCTGAGGCGGCAATCGCGTTCCGGACTTCCCTCCACGTCAACGATCCGGACGCGCGGGCCTCCGCCATCACGGGATAGAGCGCCACGGACATCGCCGAACGGTTCACGGCCTCGATCGACCGCCCAAACGCGGATCCGACTTGCAGGAGGTTCGCCATCCGCCGAATGTCCTGCGACCGGTTCGCACCAGCGGCGTGCATGACCGCAGGGTTGAAGAACAGGAGATCACCCTTCGCGAGCGGCAGTTGCACATGTGCTTTGGCAAAGAATTCCTGGTACTCCTTTCGCCCGAAGGCCACGTAGCCTTCGACGAAGCGTTGCGAATACGGCAGGAGCATCGTCGGGCCGCTCTCCACCGGCATGTCGCAATGCGCGATTGCCCCCTGTAGCGTCAGGTGGGGAGAAAACCGGTGCGCCTGAATCGGATAGGTCGCCAGTTGATCTGCGTTCATGAAGCCCAGATGGTAGTCTCGGTGCGCCGTCTGCGCCGCACCGCCGGGGTTCACCCGGTTGACCTGTGCGGTCAGCTGATAGCCTCGTCCCAGCCATGCCCGGGCGGCCAGCGCGATCGCATCCGAGGCGTAGTAGTGCAGGAAATTCGCCGGGCTGGCCTGGCAGTGCTTTTGCGCGAGGTTCCAGACACGGTCATTCGCGCCAGGCTTCGCAAAGTGATCTCCACCACCCGCGCCGCTCGCCAGCTCGTCGTCGATGATCCGCTCGAAGATCTCCGTGGCCTCATCCACGAAGCCGGTGTCCGCCATGCCTCCGCGAATGACAATTATGCCCGGGCCTGAGCCAAGGACGGCGTTCCACTCGGACATGATGTCAATGGCCCAGTCGGAATCGGCCGCTGCCTCCCGCACGCGCGACCCGTCATAGATTGGCACGTTGCACTCGACTGCCTCTGCCTCGGGCCAGTCATCGAGCCCGGTCGCCTCCGACAGTAGCGCTACGAACCTCCCGAACGACCCGGCCTCCTCGCCGAGCCAAGCCCGCCCTCGAAGATCTGACGCCAATGTTTCTTCGTCCATGGGCTTCTCTCCCCTTGCTCGGTCCAAGCATATAGTTCGCCCACGATCGAACAAGACATCGCGCCGTGCCGTTGGCCGCGCCGCGGCTGCGCAGCCTGTCTAAGTGCCTGGGCAAGGTGTCCGAGTGCCGCAAGCCCCGGGGCAAGCGCTATCCGCTGAGGACCGTGCTGACGATCGCTGTCGCGGCCCGGCTCGCCGGCTACCGCGGCGTGACCGCCTTCGCCCTGTTCGCCGCCCTGCTCTCGCAGGAGCAGCTCGAGGCGGTGGAATCGTTCTTCAGCCCGAAGCAGGAAGCGCTTCACCGCGCCCTCGATCACCACCTTCCACAACATCTTAGCCGACCTGCCGCCCGAGACGCTGGACAACGCCATCGGACGGTGGACCGCGAAGAAACCTTCCGGTGAGGCCCCGCCTTGCGGAGCGCATGCACGAGGCTCTCGCGAAGGACGTCCTGGGAGGGGAGCTGGTCGGCCATGTCTCGCGGGACCCGACGGTGATCGAGGGCCGGAAGACGCCTGCGCCGAGGCCGGCGGCCGGGAAGAGGCCGAAGGGCGGGCGCGGCCGTCCCCGCAAGGGCGAGGAGGCGGAGAAGGGGCCCTGGCGTCTCGAACGTCAGTCGGATGGCATGAGCCTTGACGGGATGCCCGACGACCTGCCGAAAGCCTGCGGCCACGGCGCAAGGAGGAACGCCGAGGGCTTCCCGGTCAGTTGGAGAGGATGCAGGTTTCACCTTGACACGGCCGATTGCGGCGTGCCGGTGAGCGCCGTCCTGACCTCGGCCCCGGTCCATGACAGCCAGGTCGCGATCCCCCTGGCGAAGATCGCCGCCGGACGCGTGGCCAGTCTCCGCGATCCCATGGACGCGGCCCATGACGCGAAAGGGATCCGCGGGACGAGCGAAGGCCTTGGCCACGTCCCGGTCATCGACGTCAATCCGCGTCGCGACAGGGACCTCAGGGAGGATCTGAAGCGCGAGGCCCGGGCGCTGCGCGCGTGCGGCCTCGCCAAGCCGGAGAGCGTTCGCTGCCGGATCCGTTCCGGGGGTCGAGCGGACCAACGCGCGCCTCAGGACGGGTTCGGCGCCCGCCACGTGCGTGTCCGGGAGCATGCGGAAGTGTTCGGCCGCCTGATGTTCGGCGTGCCCGCGCTGACGGCCGGCCAGCTGATGCGCCTCGCCGCCCCTCCCTGACGCGCACCCGCACTTCGGGTCGCGCCGACGACGTTGATCCCTTCCGGAAGGGGCTGGAAGGGCCGGAGGATGGCGATCGTCCGGGCCTGTTCGCCTTTTGTCCGCGTCAACGGAGAAGGGATGCCGAAAATCCGTGAGAGTCAGGGACCCGGGGCACGCATTTGATCGCGCAGGGGATCAGGCCTTGCGCGTCAGCCGCTCAACTCGATGGTTTTGCAAGAGGCTCCGTAAATTTATGACCGTTTTGAAGGTCTCGCGCCTCACTGAAGTGTCTCTGCAGCGACGATCACAAGCGGGTGGTCTTCGCCAAGCAATTCATCAATTCTCTCAAGGGAAAGCTCCCGGCTACGTCGCGCGAATTTCGGCATTGCAGAATGCAGGGCGCGCCACTCGCCGGAACGCCGATCGGACAAGCGATAGAAGTGCCTGTACCCCAGGTCGTCCAGCATCGCCGAAACGTCTGATCCCTTCCTGCGATCAGCCTTGTAGAACCCTTCCAATGCGATGATCGGCTTCGTGGCGGAAAGCACTTCCCGTGCACCGGCAATCACCTTGTCCTCGTGACCCTCGACATCGATCTTGACAAAACCAAGGTTGTCGAGATTGAGCCCGGTCGCGATTTCGTCAAGCGCCTGCACCTCGACCGACATTCCCGTCGCCTCGTCAGTGATCCGAGACCTGCCAAGATTGCGACGACTGACCTCGAAATTCACCATGCCCGGGCATCGGACAGTCCGGTGGGCACGACTTCGACGCCAAGGCCCGCCACGTTCACGCGCAGCAGGGCGACAACCTCGGGGTTCGGCTCAAAGGCAATCACCCGTTCGAAGTGCCTTGCAAAATACACCGCGTGGTTGCCGATGTTCGCTCCGATGTCGAGCGCCGTGGAATTGCGCGGCAAGCGCGAAAACACTTCGCGTGACAAGGCATCCAACTCGCGGCCCTCGTATATTCCATCAAGAACGATGTGCCTCGAAACGAAATCCCCGACGAACACCGCGCGAACCGTATGATCGCGGCGGCCCTTCTCGAATTGCCGCAAGTGCGCCTTGGTCGCCCGGCGCAACAATGCTTCCCACTTGCTCGGCACTGCTCCTCCCCTTGCCACTTGCCGCTTCAAGCTACTCCGGTGCGGTGTTCCGGCTCTCGATGGTGACATTCCATGGCGTTGCACAAACGGCAAGCGCCCCCTGTTCGGAGGTAGGGCAACAAGCTCGACAGCCGACTGTGGCAATGCGGCGGCCCGCCAACTGGCTGCATGGGTTCTTGCCCCTACGGAACACCGACAGTAAGTGCTCGGTGGGCACACTTCAAGGATATCCACTATGGCAAAAGTCGCGATGCTGATTTCCAACCTCGGGGGAGGAGGGGCGGAGCGGATAACACTCAGGACTGCCGGCGGGTTGGCCAAGTTAGGGCATTTGGTGGACATTGTGCTCTTCGAACCCGTATTCAATTTCAATCGCGAAATTCCTTCGAATGTACGACTGACGGTTTTGTGTGGAAGGTCGGCGACGCTGGCATCGAGAGATGCACCAAGGAGCGCTCGAATGTGCAACGAGCGAGCGCCGCTGATGTCATTGGTCAGGCTGGCTGCTGGGTTAGAATCCAATCGACTGCGATTGCTTTTGCTGCGCCCAAAAATTGCAGGCAACGTGCTTCGCTTGAATGCCTATATTGAGCGTGAGCGCCCAGACATCATCTTCGCCAACCTTCCGTCAATGGAATATTCGGCGTTCTTGGCCGCACGGACATTGTCGCTGCCTCCACCGATCGTTCCAATCATACACAGTGTATACGATCAAAATTCAAGGCAGTCTCGTCGAAGGCGTTTGCTGTTCCCTGCGGCCGCTCATATCGTGGCTGTCTCAAGAGGCGTGGCGGAGAACATCTGCGCCACATCAGGCATTGCCAGTCAGCACGTCACCACAATCCATAATCCAGCATACTCGGCAAACATTGCCCGACTGGGTCGATCGCGGCCTGGCCATCAGTGGTTCGCGGACCCAGGACCACCGGTAATCCTCGGCGTGGGTCGACTTGTTCCGGACAAGGACTTCGTCACCCTGTTGGAGGCTTTCCGTATCGTGCGAAAGGAGCGCGTTTGCCGTCTCGTCATTTTGGGAGAAGGCAGAATGCGCGGTGCGATCGAGAAGAGAGTGCGTTCGCTTGAACTGGCGGACCATGTGTCGCTACCGGGTTGGGTTGAGAATCCGTATGCATTCATGTCGCGAGCATCACTCTTTGTCCTCTCGTCACGACGCGAGGGCTTTGCGATAGTGCTTGTGGAAGCATTGGCCTCTGGTTGCCCTGCAGTGTCGACTGATTGCCCGGCTGGTCCTTCCGAGATCCTGGAGGTTCCGGAATTGCTCGCGCCCGTCGGAAATCTGGAGGCACTCGCGGAGGCCATGTTGCTTGCGCTCGGGAGACCCAGGAACAGCAAGGCACTGAGAGCGAAGGCTGCACGGTATTCTGTTGAGCGAGCTGCTGCAAAATACGACAAACTGATATCCGACATTGTCATTGGAGGATCGATCCGTGACCATCATCAGCGTTGTAGAGAATCCACGGTTTCGGTTTGACAGGATCGGAGATCCATCACGTCCAGCCGGAATAAGCGCGTTTCTGAGAGTGAAGAATGGCGCAGACTTCGTCGAAGCCGCAATTCGCAGCCACATCCGACAGTTCGACGAAATCGTGGTCGTATTCAATGGCTGCACTGATGCCACACCCCAAATCCTGGCCCGGCTGGCGATCGAATTCCAAGGGGGGGGGGGGGGGGGGTAGATTGCGAGTCTTTCACTACGTCCCCAAAGTCTATCCCCCTGGGAGCTCTGATCACGCTGCCGAGCCAAGCGACTCCCCGCATTCGATAGCACACTACTCGAATTTCGCGCTGGCTCAGACCAGGTACAGCACCGTCACCAAGCTGGATGACGACCACGTCGCATTGAACGCACCGCTCGATGAATTGTGCGAAAAGATTCGTGCCTGTGGTTGCAGGCTGCCGGAAATGTGGTGCTTCTCGGGCCTCAATCTCGCGCGAAGGGCCGATGGCAGTCTTGGCATTCCCATGGCCTTCCCGATCTCTGGAAGTGGCGACATCGGCTTCTTCACGCCCACGCATTCAACCAGATTCGACCACGATCGCCGCTTCGAACGTTTCCATCGCGGCGGCATGCAGCGTCGGTTTGCGGGTTTTCTCTACTGGCACATGAAGTATCTCAAGAGCTTTGCCGGATTCGCCAACTATGAACTCGAGAAGTATCCTCAGAGTCGCTATCACCGAAGGAAGTTGAAATTCGAGACCACTGAGATCCTTACGCTGCCTGCGCTGCGGGACCGGTTTCGGAATCGACATGGGATCTTGAGGAGAATGGCATCAATGTTGAACGCAAAGTACCGGCTGACGGTCGAGCGTGACCATTCCGTCTTAGAGTGCTTTCCACAGGCTTCGCTTGAAGACGCAATTCTTGAGCAAAGCCCTGAGTTTTCGGCATTGATCCTCAACATCAATTCGAGATGTTAGGTCACTACTATGCCCAGAAGCTCATGCTGGAACACTGCTGTCCCAGGTAAGTCGGATTCACGTTGTTCAAGTATCTGATATAAATCCCATGGGTTTCTCTCCCCGTGCTCGTTCCAAGAACATAGTTCGCCCACGATCGAACAATACATCGCGTGACCGGCACTGCCACCGATGCAGCAGACGCCGCCCTTGCATGTGCGGTGCCATTTTCTTGCGGTTTCGATCTCAACTCCCGAGCGACGAGGCTTCCGGCGCAAGCGGTTGTCAGATTCGGCCACATCCGAACGGGCAAGCCGTTCAGGCCGCACTTCAGGTCATGAGGAGCCGCAGGCCCTTGGTCACGTCTGTCTTGACGGCGACACGCAGCGCAGCCTCTTCCCTGTTGCGCAGCGCCGCCAGTATCATGCGATGGCTGTCCGGCGGCTTGCCCTGCCGCATGCGGCCGTACAGCTTGCGCATCGTCGGCCCGAGCTGAAGCCAGACCGTTTCGACGAGGGCCAGCATCGCCGGGGCCTGGGCGCGAAGGTAGAGCGTCCGGTGAAACTCCAGGTTCGTGCGAATGTAGGTGACGGAATCGCCCCTCCTGATCGCCTCTGCAACCGTGCTGTTGATCGCTGTCAGGCGCTCGATCAGTGCCAGGTGCGCACGAGGCAGGGCACGGACCGCCAGTTCGGTTTCCAGCAGGCCGCGAAGGGACGCCAATTCCTCAATCCGGTCATTGGCGAGTTCGGGAGTCGAGATGCGCCCCGACATGGACATCGTCAGTGCGCCTTCCGCCACCAGGCGACGAGCCGCCTCGCGTGCGGGTGTCATTGACGTCTCGAACTCCTGTCCGATGCCCCGCAACGTAAGCGCTGATCCCGGTGCCAGTTCACCGTGCATGATCCGGGACCTGAGAGTCCGATAGACCCGCTCATGGGCGGCAATGGGTGGATCGTTCGGTCTCGCTTGCATGCCGGATCGTGATCACAACGGACTTGCCGCGTCAATCTCCGGGACTGAACCGATACCGGTGCAGGCCAGCGCCTTCCCGCCTCAACCAGTTGCGAGGTGCCTGGTAATCGGGACAGATTTTCCCGACCATGCTCCAAAAGGCGCGCGAGTGATCCATATGCCTGAGATGCGCGACCTCGTGGGCGGCGACATAGTCGAGCACGCTAGGCGGCGCCAGGATCAGTCTCCACGAGAACATGAGATTGCCCTCCGAGGAGCACGACCCCCAACGGGACCGCGTGTCCTTGAGCGTCAGCCGCCGGAAGTCCTTGCCGATCGCACCGGAGTATCGTTCCGCTGCAGCGATCAGCCGCCCGCGCGCAAGCTCCTTCAATAGTGCCAGCACTGCAGGAGCGGCGGAAACTTCGGGGGCCTCGATCACGCCATCCGCGAACCTCGCCGTCGATTCAGACCCTGCCACGACCATGCGCGACCTGCCTTCGACCGGAATCTCCGCGCCTACGCCTACCAGCATCGGGCAGGGCCGTCTTTCGACAGCGCTTGCAATCCATTTGGCCTTATTCTCGGCAAAGTCCTGCGCAGCACGCAGACTCATGCCTGCGGGCATCGTCAGTGTCACCCGACCGTCCAGATTCGACACTCTCAAGCTCAAGCGACGGGATCGCGCGGATCGCCGAACATCGATCCTGGTGCCTGGCACCGATTCCAGTCTCAAATGCCCCATTGCTCCCTGCCTGCTCGCGGCCTCGCCCAAAATCTGGCCCGAGCGTGCCATGGCAGATTGCGCTGAACAATGCGAATTCGTTGCAGCGTGACACTCAGAGCGGAGAAACCTCCATGCTCTGCCCGCGGTTCATCCACCTCCGTCGCGAACGAACCGCGCCAGGATTCCGGGACAAGCCACTTCTTCCACCGGCAAGGCTGCATTCTTGCCTGCCGCCGCCTTTGCACTGCCTGTGGCATTGGGGCGAGGAGGGCACGATCTTCCGGAAGTCCTCTTGAATCCCCATTACGCAATTGATGCAGCGCTGTTCTTCGCATCCGCATCCTTGATGGCCTTGAAGAGCCGGTAGCCGAGCCGTTTGGCGCGACGCGAGAATCCGGCGTCAACGGACCCTGAATCGAACTGGCCCAGATCAGTGCGGCGAATCCCTTTGACAGCACCCGGGCATTGTGGCACGTCGCGCAAAATTCCGAAGAGCAATCAGGATAGAGGCAGACATGCCCAAGGAAGAATGGGGCACCAAGCGGGTTTGCCCGGCAACCGGCAAGAGGTTCTATGACCTCAACAAGGATCCGATCATCAGCCCGTACACGGGCGATCCGATCATTCTTGACGCGGAGAAGGCAAAGCGCATCGCGGCTGAAGAGGCCAAGGAAACGGCAAAGGGGGCTACCGAATTCGACGACGAGACCATCGTGCTTGAGGACGACGATGACGATTCGGACGTTAGCCTGGAAGACGAAGTTCTCGAGGATGATGACGACGATTCCAATGTCTCGCTTGACGAAATCGCGGACGTGGCGACAGAAGACGACGACACGTGAAAGTGCTTGCGTGATGCTGCCCAAGCAATTACCCACGGTGACGCGAACGACGCTTCGCCGGACTTGATGGGGCCATAGCTCAGTTGGGAGAGCGCTTGCATGGCATGCAAGAGGTCAGGGGTTCGACCCCCCTTGGCTCCACCATCATCTCACAGGGTCTGAAATTCAAGTGGTTCGCCGCGAATCAATCCAGCATTTGCCGGACATTTCTCACTTCACGCCAGATTGAGCGCCTCGTCGCCGGTCAAGTTTCCTTGCCCGTGCCAGAAGGGCCTCGTCGCTCGCTGCAATGGGCGCATCGATCATTCGCCCGTCCGGAATGGCCGCCGCCTGCCCATCTCGGCGATTGTGCTCCGCCGCTCCTAACCGAGGGAAAGCTGGACCGGTTGCTACGGTGTCGACCATTGACCGCCAGTGCCACGTCACGGGGCGAACCACGGCCGCAGTCCGCGCGGTCCCGGCGTCGCCGCTCAGCGAGTCGAACGGAGAAAGCGTCTCGCCTGCCCTGGGCGCGGCCGTCACTTTCGCCTGACAAAGCCGAAGTAGACATAGGCTGCCAACAGCGCTGCCGTCAGCGCAAGACCGATGTTGCCGTACATGGGTTCGACCTGCAGGCCGAGAAACAGCGCGAATGAGAACGCCAGACACAGCAGCACGATCGCGCCCGCGTGGGCCAACACCCTGGCGATGCCTTGCGTGGCGGCCAGCGCGGCGATCAACAGTTTGCGCATGACGGCCTTCCTATCCCGGGGTTGGCCCGATGGAAAGGCGGATCCCCTTGCCGCGCGGTATCGCGCACGTGCGGGACGCAGTCCAGCGGGGCGAATTCGCTCAGCCTGTCATCTCTGCGCAGTTGCCAATCGCGGGCAGCACGCCTAGCCATCCCGGCAAGCTCGACCGATGGCGGTCGGGAAGCGGGTGATCAGCGACAATCCGCCGCCCAACACCTGTCAGGCGCATCGCGGACATCAGAAAATCGCTGCGCCGCACCGGCCGCGGAACCGGGGAGCATGAATCCTGATGCTTGCGGCTGGACGAGCGGGCTGGTATGACACCGATGTCATGACTTCGATGTCATGGTGGCGCTCGTCGGAAGTCTTGCAGGCGTGGAGCGAAAACGGGGGACTGAATTGGCCACGATATACGACGTCGCGAAAGCGGCAAACGTTTCGCCAAAGACCGTAAGCCGCGTCCTGAACGGCGACGCGCCGGTTGGCCAGAAGACCAGGAAAGCCGTCGAAGCCGCAATGGCGGAGCTTGGCTATGTCCCTTCGAACGCGGCGCGAATGATGCGATCAAACCGATCCGGACTGATTGGGCTCGTCACCGGCGCGATCAGCCACAAGCTTGAACCCATGGAGCCGACGGGCCTTCCGGATCTCTACATCGTCCAAGGCATCCAGAGAGTCATGGCCGACAGCGGCAAGACGCTGATCATCGCGGATACCGGAGGAACATCGGCCAGGGTGCCGCAGCTGGTGCGCACGTTTCTGCAGCACAGGGTCGAGGCGCTGATCTATGTCGCAGACTACCACCGGCAAGTCACCCTCGACGCCGGCGCCGGAAACTGCCCGGTCGTCTTGGTCAACTGCTTCGACGTGGACGGAACGCCGGCAATCCTGCCGGACGACGAGCGATGCCAGTTCGATCTCGTGACCGACCTGGTCCGCTCGGGACACGAGCGGATCGCCTACCTCACGCTCGACCCTGCCATGGTGGCCACGGAACTTCGCTCGAAGGGATATCGCGAGGCGCTTGAAGCCGCCGGCATTCCCCACGACGGCGCACTGGAGGTCATGGCGCGCGAGAATGTCGAGGACGATGATGGCGGGCTGCTTCAGCGCGCGCTCGACTCGGTGCTTGCGCTCGACAGGCCGCCAACCGTGATCTGTTGCGGAAATGACGAGATGGCACTTCGCGCCTACGGCCTGATCCGGTCACGCGGGCTTCGCATCCCCGAGGACGTTTCCGTAGCCGGTTTCGACAACTACCGAGCCATCGCCGAGACGCTCTATCCCCCGCTGACCACGGTGGAACTGCCCTATCTGGCGATGGGACAAAGAGCGGCGGATATCGCCCTGGGCATGATCAAGGGCGAAGGCGGGCAGCATGCGGGCCCGGAAACGGTTCCGGGACCCGTCCACTGGCGGTCATCCGTGACCGCCCTGAACTCTGTAACGAAATTCAGGAGCAACACAGGGAGTGCATTCAAATGAAACTGAGGACCTTTGGCGCGGCGCTGGCCGCCTCCGCATTCGCGGGCGGAGCGTCTGCCGCACAAACCACGGTATCGTTGTGGTACCATGGTGCCGGCAACGAGGTTGAGTCGAACATCATCAACCAGATCATTGACGACTTCAATTCCAGCCAGTCGGACTGGAACGTCGTCATCGAAAGCTTCCCGCAGGAAAGCTACAACGACTCCGTCGAGGCCGCTGCACTGGCCGGCAACCTGCCCTGCATCATCGATGTCGACGGTCCCGTCATGCCGCGATGGGCCTGGGCCGGATACATGCAGCCCCTGCCCATCGACGAATCGAAAATCGCCGGCTTCCTGCCTGGCACCAAGGGCATCTGGAACGACACGCTGTACTCGATCGGGCTCTGGGACGCGGCCGTCGCCCTATATGCCCGCCGGTCGACGCTCGACGAACTGGGCCTGCGGACGCCTACGCTCGACGACCCGTGGTCACGGGACGAATTCCAGGCCGCGCTTGACGCCGCCAAGAACTCGGGCGACTACGAATACGCGTTCGACCTCGGCATGGCGTGGAAGGGCGAATGGTTCCCTTACGCCTTCGGTCCGTTCATTCAAAGCTTCGGCGGCGACATGATCGACCGCTCGAACTACACGACGGCCGAGGGTGCGCTGAACGGTGATGCCGCACTTGCCTTCGGAGGGTGGTGGCAGAGCCTGTTTGCCGACGGATACGCCCCGGGCAACAGCCAGGACGGCGCGGACCGGGATACCGGGTTCATCGAAGGCAGGTACGCCTTCTCGTGGAACGGCAACTGGGCGGCGGTCCCGACGATGGACGGCGGGGTGGAAGACATCGTGTTCCTGCCGGCGCCCGATTTCGGGAACGGACCGACCATCGGCGCGGCATCGTGGCAGTTCGGCGTCACCGAGACCTGCGAGCACCCCGAAGGGGCGGCCGCCTGGATCGAGCACGCCATTCAGGACAAGTACCTTGCCGCGTTCTCGGACGGCATCGGCCTGATCCCGTCCACTCCGTCGGCGGCGGCCATGACGACCAACTACGCCCCTGGCGGCGCCCTCGAGGTGTTCTTTGGACTCTCCAATGCGCAAGCCCTCGTGCGACCCGTGACCCCCGGCTATCCGGTTGTCGCAAAGATCTTCGAGAAGGCGCTGGCAGACATCGCGGACGGCGCCGACGTGGCGGATACGCTCGATGCCGCCGTCGACGAGATCGATGCGGACATCGAGGCCAACAACGGCTACGGCAACTGATCGCGATCAGCGGGCGGGCCGGACGCCGGCCCGCCCGACCCTTGCCCGGGCGCCGCGATGGCATCGAGACTGACACAGCAGAACCGTGCGGGCTGGCTGATGGCCGGACCCGCTTTCCTGCTGATTTCTGCCTTCCTGATCATTCCCTTCTTCATGGCGGTTGGCTTCTCGTTCACGAACCAGCGCCTGGTGTCCCCGAACCCGACCGAATGGGTCGGAACCGCAAATTACGAACGCCTCTTCGGCATCGCCGTTCTCACGCTCGAGGCCGAACGCGACGATGCAAGCGCGGCCAGGACGAAGGACGGCGAGCCTGCCTTCCCGTCGCTGCGCTCGTACACCCGGAACAAGGACGCCTACCCCGAATACTATCGCAAGCGCGAATGGTTCAGTTTCGACCGCGGTGGCGACCGGCGGACATTCGTGCTGGCAACCGACGTCGTCTTCCTGAGAGCCGTGCGCAACACCCTCTACTTCGTGATTGTCGTCGCGCCGGTTCAGGCGGCGGTGGCTCTGGGCCTGGCGCTGCTCATCAACCGGAAGGTTCGCGGCATCAACATCTTCCGGACGATCTATTTCATGCCCGTCGTGATCTCGATGGTCGTTGTCTCGATGCTATGGCGGTTCATCTACGACGGCCAAAACGGGCTCCTGAACACGCTGCTCGGCCTGCTGACCTTCGGCTGGTTCGAGCCAGTGGACTGGCTGGGGCAGACATCCACCGCGCTGCCCTCGATCATGGCGATGTCGATCTGGCAGGGCGTCGGCTTTCACATGATCATCTGGCTTTCGGGTCTTCAGACGATCCCGGCATCGCTCTACGAGGCGGCAAGGATCGAGGGAGCGTCGCGCTGGCAGACGTTTCGGTACGTGACCTGGCCAGGCCTCCGCAACACCGCGATTCTCGTGATGATCATCATCACCATGCAGGCATTCACGCTCTATCCGCAAATCGCGGTCACGACAGGAGGCGGACCGCTTGACAGCACGCAGTCCATCGTCTTCCAGATGGTCGAGCGCGGATATGGAAAGCAGGACATTTCGGGCGGATCGACGATTTCCGTCTTCCTCTTCCTCTTCGTGCTTTCGATATCGCTTCTGCAGCGCTGGCTGACGCGGGAGAGGTGACATGACCCTTGAACGCAAGACCCGGCTGACTGGCCTGTATCTCTTCCTTGGGTTCATCGCCTGCATCTTCATCCTGCCGATCCTCTTCATGGTCATGTCCTCGCTCAAGCCGGACTTGCAGCTCTTGAGCGACAGTTCGTCACTGCGCGCGTTCCTTCCGGTCGGGGAGATCGGCGTCGACAACTACCGGGACGCCTTCAGCAGGGCTCCGGTCGGACTCTTCATCTTCAACTCGGTCTTCATCACGGCGACGACGCTGGCGCTGTCGCTGTTCCTTGCCTCGATCGCCGCGTTCGCGTTTGTGTTCATCGAATGGCGCGGCAAGACGGTGGTTCTGGCGATCATCATCTCGACGTACATCCTGCCCTTCGAGACCGTTGCGGTGCCCCTGCTTCTCCTGGTGAACAACCTGCCGTGGCTGAGCACCGAAGGCGTCACCTGGGGCTGGCTCAACTCCTACCAGGTGCAGATCGTGCCCTGGATCATCCGGGCGCTGGAAATCTTTCTCTTCGTCCAGTACTTCCGCGACTTGCCGCGCGACCTCGTGGAGTCGGCCCGCGTTGAAGGCGCAACCTGGTTTCAGGTCTATCGCCGCGTGGTGATGCCGCTTTCCGGTCCCGTCATCGCGACGGTCGCCATCCTGAAGTTTCTCGAGATGTACAACAACCAGTTCATCTGGCCGATCATGGTCGTGCAGGAAGAGGGCCTGAGGCCGATCATGGTGGGACTGCTCTACTTCTTCCAGTTGAACACGGCATGGGGCGAGATCATGGCCTATCTCACCATCATCACGGTGCCTGTCCTGGCGTTCTACCTGGTCCTGCAGCGCGCGTTCATCGCCTCGATCGCGTCAACGGGCGTGAAAGGGTAGTCATGCTGGCGCTGGAAGATCATTGGATTTGGGACAGCTGGTACCTGCACGACGGCGACCACTGGCATTGCTGGTACCTGAAGGCTCCGAAATCGATCGGCGACCCGGACCTTCGCCACTGGCACGTGACGCAAGGCCATGCCGTCAGCGACGACCTCGTTACGTGGGAGCATCGCGGAACCTCGCTCGCGCCATCCGAAGGTCCGGCTTGGGACGACAAGACCATCTGGACCGGATCGACGCTGCGTGGCGACGATGGCTCCTGGCACCACTTCTACACAGGAACCTCCAAAGCGGAAAACGCGCTGATCCAGCGGATCGGCCACGCCACGGGCGAAGATCTGGAGTCATGGGAGCGTGTGGGCGACGGCCTCTGCCTCGATCTGACAGGACCGAATGCGGTGCATTACGAGACAGACTGGGAGGACGCATGGCACGACCGTGCCATGCGCGACCCTTGGGTCATGAAGGACCCGGACGGTCCGGGGTGGCTCATGTACTTCACCGCGCGTGCAGCCGGGATTGCCGAAACCAACGATGCGGGATGCATCGGATTCGCAACCTCGCCCGACCTGATGGCATGGACGCTCGAACCTCCGGTGTTCACCGGCGGCTGGGGCCAGCTTGAAGTGCCGCAGATGCTGCAGATCGATGGCAACTGGCACTGCCTCTTCTGCATGGATCCCAGGCATCAGGCCCGATGGAACGTAGAGAGGAACGGTCGTATCGGGCGCGGCACGCACTACCTGACCGGCGAAACGCCGCGAGGTCCCTGGATCCTGCCGGAAGGCGATGCGCTGGACACGAAAGTCCTTCGCTATGCCGCCCGCATCGTCGAGCATGACGGTCTCAAGCTCCTCGGATTCAAGGACGGCGGACCGGACAGCTTTGGCGGCTACATCATGGATCCCGCACCTGTCTTCCGCCGCGCGGACGGAACCCTGACCCTGGAGCGCTGACATGGCCGGCATTCAACTCTCCAATGTTCGCAAGCAGTTCGGGACGGTCGAGGCGATCCGGGGGGTCGATGTCGACATCGCGGACGGAGAATTCGTCGTCTTCGTGGGCCCGTCGGGCTGCGGCAAGTCCACGCTGCTCAGGCTGATAGCGGGGCTCGAGGACATATCCAGCGGCGAACTCAGGATCGGCGACCGTGTCGTCAACGACCTCGAGCCCAAGGAACGCGGCGTTGCAATGGTCTTCCAGTCCTACGCGATCTTTCCGCACATGACCGTACGCGAGAACATCGCCTTCGGCCTCACCATCCGCAAGGAAAGCAAGAGCGTGGTCGAGCAAAAGGTCGCGGAAGCGGCGCGCATGCTCCAGATGGACGGCCTCCTTGACCGCCGCCCTTCCCAGCTCTCGGGCGGTCAGCGGCAAAGGGTGGCCATAGGCCGGGCGGTCGTCCGCGACCCGTCGGTCTTTCTCTTCGACGAACCGTTGTCCAATCTTGACGCGGCTCTTCGAATGAGCACGCGCCAGGAAATCGCGACGCTGCACTCCCAGCTGAAGACCACGATGATCTACGTGACCCACGATCAGGTCGAGGCCATGACGCTTGCCGACAAGATCGTTGTGCTGCGGGACGGCGAGGTCATGCAGGCGGGCGCTCCGATGGACCTCTATCACAACCCCGCCAACCTGTTTGTCGCCGGGTTCCTTGGAGCGCCTTCCATGAACTTCATCGCGGTCACGGTGGGCGAAGTCGACGCCGGAAACGTCAGGGTCTCGGGTCCCGCCGTTGGCGGCCTTGATCTCAAGAACGGCGAGCGCAGCTTCAAGGCCGGCCAGAAGGCGACGCTCGGCATCCGCCCGCAGCACCTGCGGCCCGTGGCGGAAGGCGTGGGGCCGCTCAGCGGCAATGTGGTCCTGACCGAACGACTGGGCAGCGAAACGATCGTCGACGTACGCCTGAACTCGAACGACAGCATCGTGGCCGCGCTGCCGGAGGACACGATCCTGAACCCGGGCGACGCGGTCTCGTTCGATTTCGATCCGGCGCATGCGCATCTGTTCGACGAAGTCCCTTGACGAAGCCCGTCATCATACTCGATCCTCATTGGCGAACCATGGCCGAGCTGTTCTCGCAAGCCACGCTCTCGGCCTTGCATGAAGGATTCGAGGTGGTCTGGGGAAGGGACGAACCGATCCCCAGTGCAGCGTTCGACGCGGCCTGGCCTGCGGCGTCCGCGTTGATATCCGCGACCCCGACCGTCACGCGGAGGATGCTCCGCGATGCACCGAAGCTGCGCGCAGTGATCGAGGTCTCCGGCGCCTTTCCGGACACGATCGACTACATGGCCTGTGCTGCGCAGGGCGTTGAGGTCCTTTCCTGCGCTCCGGGATTTCGGAATTCCGTCGCGGAAATGGGACTGGCGATGGCCCTTGCGGGCGCACGTGGGCTGGTCGGTGAACACGAAGCGTTTCGAAGCGGAAACGAGGGCTGGCTGCGGGAGAATCCCGCAACCGATTTCTCGTTGCGCGGCGCCAGGATGGGATTTGTCGGTTTCGGGCAAGTCGCCAGGGAACTGACAGGACTGCTCGCTCCGTTTCGCCCGGGCATCAAGGCCCATGATCCCTGGCTGGCGCAGCGGGATGTGGACCGGTTCGACGTGGAACTGTGCAGGCTTGAAGACCTGCTGAAGTGGTCTCGCTGCCTGTTTGTCACGGCGGCCCCGACATCCCGGAACAAGGCCCTCGTTTCCGCGGACATGGTTGCCCTGCTCCCGGAACACGCGCTTGTCGTGCTCCTGAGCCGGGCGCATCTTGTGGATTTCGACGCGCTCGTCGCGGCAGCAGGGGCAGGGCGGATACGGGTCGCCGCGGACGTATTCCCGGTTGAGCCACTGCCACGGGACCATCCGGTCAGGAAGGTGTCCAACGTCATTCTCTCGCCACATCGCGCGGCAGCCGTGCAAGGGGGTCGCCACCCGATTGGCGACATGATCCTGAGGGACCTGATTGCCATGCACTCGGGAGATTCGAGTCGCCGGCTGGCCCCATCCGACTCCGTCCGGGTGGATCTGGTCGCCGGCGTCGGGAACGCCGCCCGGACCGCAATCCCGGCCAGGGAAAGAAGCGACACCTAGGCAGCAGGCCGGGTGTCGCGAACCGGTCGCACCGCACCTGGGGGCCGGGCTGGCGGCGGAGTTGACTATGGCGCCCGCAGCCTTGACAGTGGACCGCATCAAGCAGTTCGGACACGACGAGGCCGGAATGGCCAGGTACCACCCGCTATTGGTCGCGTTGCACTGGATCATGGCAATCATGGTCATTGTGTCGCTCTTCTTTGGAAAGGCGCTTCTTTCCGGCATGAGCAATGCCGATCCACAGAGGTTGCAGGGGCTCGCCGGACACATGACAGTCGGACTGGCCCTGGGCGCGCTCCTGCTCCTGCGGCTTGCCGTCCGGTTCGCTTCGGCCAAGCCGCCTCATGCCGAAACCGGGAGCGCGTTTCTGGACAAGGCCGGCATCGCGACCCATTGGATCATGTACCTGCTGATTGCGCTCATGGTGCTCAGCCGGCTGGGCACGGCCCTGTCCGGCGGCCTGTTTCCGATCGTCTTCGGCGGAAGCGGCGAGCCGTTGCCGGCCGACCTGTCCGCTTTGGCGCCACGCCTGGCACACGGGCTGATGTCGAACCTTCTGGTTCTCCTTGTGCTGCTGCACGCGTTCGCTGCCCTCTGTCACCAGTTCCATCTGCGCGACGGCCTGTTTCGGCGCATGTGGTTCGGCAACCGCAGCGGCTAGGGGTCGCCAGACAACCGTTCAACCGGATCCGGTCTTGCACGCCTTGCCGGCAGCCTTTCCGGCCGAAAGGGGAGAGATTTGAGACTTCGCGATTTCAAGGTCCTGACGTTTGACGTCTACGGCACGCTCATTGACTGGGAAACGGGCATCATCGAGGGATTGAAGCCACTTACCGGCCGCGTCGGTCATTCGCTCGGGCGCGACGAGATCCTCGAGGTCCACGCGCATCACGAATCCACCATCCAGCGATTGACGCCGTCAAGGCTGTACCGCGATCTGCTGCCGGTGGTCTATCGGCGCCTTGCGGAGGAGTGGAACGTCACCGTGTCATGGGACGAGTGCAAGGCCTATGGCAGGACCGTGGGGTCCTGGCCGGCCTTTCCGGACAGCGCGGAAACGCTGGAATACCTGAAGGAGCACTACAGGCTCGCCGTCCTGACCAACACGGACAACGTCAGCTTTGCCGGCAGCAACGCGAGGCTTGGCGTCGGGTTTGACGGCATCTACACGGCGGAGGACATCGGCTCGTACAAACCGGCCCGGCGAAACTTCGACTACATGATCGAGGCGCTTGGCAGGCAGGGATTCGGCAAGTCCCAGATCCTGCACGTGGCCGAGAGCCTGTTCCACGACCATGCGCCCGCAAACGAATTCGGGCTGGCGAATTGCTGGATACATCGTCGGCATGACAAGGAGGGCTTCGGTGCAACGATGGACCCCGGAAGCACGCCGCATGCAGATTTCCGGTTCAACAGCATGGCGGACTTCGCTGCCGCGCACCGGGCCGAGGCGGGCACGCAAGGGGGTCGGGGCCTTCGGCGATGCTGACAACGATTGCGATTCCCCGGCACTTCCGGGCCACGGCTTCCGCATGCCCGCGACGTCCCGAAACCGGAGGCGGATGACGATTTGTCTCGGGTCCCAGAATCCCTATGGTCGCTCCGAGGAATTGATGTAACTTCGCTTCCACGGGAGACGACGGATGCATTCTCGGGAAACCATGTGGTGAGTAAGCCGTGAAGATTTCGCGCACCGAAGATCTGAGAATGGACTGCCAGTACTGCCCCGTAAGGCACCAAGCCATCTGCGCGGCAAGCGATGACGAGGAATTCGTCAAGCTGAACGCCATCAAGTTCTACAAGTCGGTCCCCGCAGGCCAGGCCGTCGCGCTCAGCGGCGAGAAACTGGATGTCGTCGCTTCCATCGTGTCCGGCGTCGCGACCCTCTCCAAGACAACCGTCGACGGAAGAATGCAGATCACCGGCATGCTGCTGCCGTCGGACTTCATCGGGCGGCCAGGGCGCGACTCCTGCGCGCACGACATTTCGGCCGTCACCGACCTGACGCTCTGCTGCTTCCGGCGAAAACCCTTTGAAGCCTTGGTCGAGAGCGCGCCGAGAATCAGGAAACGGCTTCTGGACACAGCGTTCGACGATCTCGATGCCGCCCGGAACTGGATGCTGCTGCTCGGATGCCTGACGGCACGCGAGAAGATTGTCAGCTTCCTGATGCTCGTCGTGCGACGGTCCTCCTTGCCCGAAGATGCCGATCAGCCTGCCCGGATCGATCTGCCTCTCTCGCGCGAAGCGATGGCAAGCTACCTGGGCCTTACCATCGAAACCGTCAGCCGCCAGATGTCCGGGCTCCGCAAGGACGGCCTGATCGAGCTGGAGACGGCAAGGCGCGTCATCATTCCGAGCACCTCGCGACTTGTCGCGGAACTCGAAAATGCGGACTAGCGCGCCGTTCCCTGCGGGACGCCCGCCATGTCCCGGCGCCGCGAGACGACGCCTGCGCACGGCAATGCCGGCTGCTGCGCACGGAACCCGCCAAGCCACCCGATTCCGCCGGCTTGCGGATCGTCTTGACATGGATCAATGCAACGCGACGCACTTTGCGGAACGGTCCCGGCGAAAGTTGCCAACCGGGTTGCTCCGCGCACGGCAGGCCTGCCGTCCGGGCGTCCTCAGGCGCAAGCAAGGAAGTCGAGGATGCCAACGGACCTGCCCAATCTCTCGAAGGAACGTCCCGCGCCACGCGCCGCATCAATGCCGGCCCAGGCGCAGCGACCACCAATCAATCCCGGGAATCCAGTCATGTGGGACACGCTGAAACTGACCTCGCTGGGCCTGACGGCCCTGATTGCGGCACTCGCCGCGAACTGGGGGCATGACCTGGCCTACCAGGTGCATGCGGTGCTGATCATGCTGATCGCCGCAGGTCTCTTCGTCTGGCAGGTCGGCCGGGTGGGCGAAAGACGCCCGACGATCGACGCTTCCGGCTATGCGGACGACGTCATCCGGGCCGGGGTGATCGCCACCGGCTTCTGGGGCGTTGTCGGCTTCCTCGTCGGGGTGGTGATCGCGTTGCAGCTGGCCTATCCGGCCCTGAACCTCGACTGGGGACAGCCGTATGCCAATTTCGGTCGGCTAAGGCCCCTGCACACCAGCGCGGTCATATTCGCGTTCGGCGGCAACGCGCTCATCATGTCGTCGTTCTACATCGTCCAGCGGACCAGCGGAGTGCGGCTCTGGGGCGGCAACCTCGCCTGGTTCGTCTTCTGGGGCTACAACCTCTTCATCGTGCTCGCCGCCACGGGATACGTCCTCGGCTCGACGCAATCCAAGGAATACGCCGAACCCGAATGGTATGTCGACCTGTGGCTGGCAATCGTCTGGGTCGCGTTCCTCGTCGTCTACATGGGCACGATCTTCAACCGGCGCGAAAGGCACATCTACGTCGCGAACTGGTTCCTGCTCTCCTTCATCATCACGATCGCGATGCTGCACGTCGTGAACAACATCTCGATTCCGGTCTCGATCTGGGGCTCGAAGTCGGTGCAGGTCTTCGCGGGCGTGCAGGATGCAATGGTGCAGTGGTGGTACGGACACAACGCCGTGGGCTTCTTCCTGACAGCTGGATTTCTCGGCATGATGTACTACTTCGTGCCCAAGCAGGCAAACCGCCCGATCTACAGCTACAAGCTATCGATCATCCACTTCTGGGCGCTGATCTTCCTCTACATCTGGGCCGGTCCGCACCATTTGCACTACACCGCCCTTCCAGACTGGGCCTCAACGCTTGGAATGGTGTTCTCGGTGGTCCTCTGGATGCCGTCGTGGGGCGGGATGATCAACGGGCTCATGACGCTGCAGGGCGCATGGGACAAGCTCCGGACTGACCCGATCATCCGCATGATGGTGATTTCCCTCGCCTTCTACGGAATGTCGACCTTCGAGGGACCGATGATGTCGATCCGCGCGGTCAACTCGCTCTCGCACTATACGGACTGGACCATCGGTCACGTGCATTCCGGCGCGCTGGGCTGGAACGGCATGATCACCTTCGCCGTGCTCTACTTCCTCACTCCCCGGCTCTGGCGCCGCAGGGAAATGCACTCGATGCCGGCGATAAACTGGCACTTCTGGCTCGCGACCATCGGCATCGTGCTCTACGCGGCGTCGATGTGGGTGACGGGCATCCTGGAAGGCCTGATGTGGCGCGAGGTCGATTCCCAGGGCTTCCTCGTGAACTCCTTCGCCGACACCGTCGAAGCCAAGTACCCGATGTACGTCGTTCGAGCGCTGGGCGGTGTCCTCTACCTCGCCGGTGCAGGAATCATGGGCTGGAACATGTGGATGACGATCAGGGGCGGCGCTCGCGCGGCGGCGCCTGTCGGCGTCCCCGCGGAATAGGGAGGCGCACATGTCCGCCATCAACAAGCACCGCATCCTGGAGAGGAGCCCTACCCTCCTCCTCATTTTCTCGCTGCTCGTCGTCTCGATCGGCGGGATCGTCGAGATCGCGCCCCTCTTCTATATCGAGAACACGATCGAGGACGTAGACGGCGTGCGCCCCTATTCGCCGCTCGAACTGGCCGGTCGCGACATCTACGTCCGCGAGGGATGCTATGTCTGCCACAGCCAGATGATCCGTCCGATGCGGGACGAGGTCGAGCGCTACGGCCACTATTCGCTGGCCGCCGAATCGAAATACGACCACCCGTTCCAATGGGGGTCGAAGCGCACGGGCCCGGATCTCGCCCGCGTCGGCGGACGCTATTCCGATGCCTGGCACGTGGACCATTTCATCGATCCGCAATCGGTCGTGCCTCAGAGCGTCATGCCGAAATACGCCTTCCTCCTGGACGCGCGCCTGGAGGACGGCCTGATCGAGGACCTTCTGGCAACGCACCGCCTGGTCGGCGTGCCCTACACTGACGAGATGCTGGCCGAAGCCCGGGCGGACTTCCATGCCCAGGCAGATCCCGGCGCGGACACCGACGGGCTGCTGGAACGCTATCCCGGCGCAATCGTCGCGAATTTCGACGGACAGCCCGAACTGACCGAGATGGACGCGATAATCGCGTACATGCAGATGCTCGGCACCCTGGTCGACTTCTCGACCTTCACGCCGGACGAGACCAGATAGGAAGGGACCATGGAGACGTATTCCCTCCTCCGTGAACTTGCCGACAGCTGGGTGCTGCTGGCGCTGTGCATCTTCTACGTCGGCGCCATCGCCTGGGCGTTCCGCCCCGGGTCTCGCGCCGTTCATGACGAGATCGCGAACATTCCGCTCAAGGATGATCCGGAGAGCGCGAACCGTCAGGATGACCGATCGAACGACACCCACGGCCGCGCGAGCGGCGCCGGGCCCGAGGAGATTGCATGATGCACGGCAAGGCAGATCACGATCCTGTCACGGGCACCGAAACCACCGGCCACGACTGGGACGGCATCCGGGAGCTCAACACGCCGCTGCCGCGCTGGTGGCTCTGGACGTTCTACCTGACGATCATCTGGGGCATCGGCTATTGCATCGCCTATCCGGCCTGGCCGCTGGTCGACCGTGCGACGGCCGGGCTTCTCGGCTACTCGACGCGAGCGGAGGTTGAAGCCCGGATCGCGGAAGTGGATGCGCGGAACGCCGAAGTCGCCGCGCGCCTGGCTTCCGCCGACCTGACGACCCTCGAGCGGGACGACCCGGCCTACCGCTATGGCGTTGCGGGCGGCGCAGCCGTCTTTCGCGCCCATTGCTCACAGTGCCACGGCGCCGGGGCGGCGGGCGCCGCCGGATATCCCAACCTGCTGGACGACGACTGGCTGTGGGGCGGCACGCTTGACGCGATAGCGGCCACGGTGCGCCACGGCATCAGGAACGACTCCGACGATGATGCCCGCTGGTCCGAAATGCCGGCCTATGGCGAATTCCTTGACGTGGAGCAGATCGTGGCGGCAACCGAGTTCGTGCTTCAACTGTCCGGTCAGGCGCATGACTCGCAGCTGGCTGCCAATGGCGCGACCGTCTTCGCCGAGGAATGCGCCTCCTGCCACATGGATGCCGGGACCGGAGACCGCGACACCGGCGCGCCAGACCTGACCGACGCCATCTGGCTTTACGGCGGCGATCGCGAGGCGATCAACGAGTCGATCACGAATTCGCGCTTTGGCGTGATGCCGGCATGGGGCCCAAGGCTGGACGAGGTCGAGATCAAGGCCGTCACGCTCTACGTGCATCAGCTGGGCGGCGGCGAATGACGAGCAATGCCTCTTCCGACATGTTCAAGTCCGATATACGCTGCCATGGAGTCCGCCGCGCCCGCGAGAGCCGGACCGTCCCCTGATTCGGCGAGCCGATGCCAGGCAGCGGACCCGGTTCGCGCGAGTCGCCGGGAATCGCGCTCCCTGATTCGGCCGGCTGAACCCGAAGGCAGGACGGATCACGCCGGAACGTGGCCGGACGAAGCGAACGCACAGGTCCATGCAATGAGCGAAAGCGAACCCACCGCCCTCTATGCCGCACGGGAGCCGATATTTCCGCGCCGGGTTTCCGGGACCTATCGCACGCTCAAGTGGTGGATCATGGGCGTGACGCTCGGCATCTACTACCTTGCGCCCTGGATGCGCTGGGACCGGGGGCCGAACCTCCCGGACCAGGCTGTCCTGATCGACCTGGCCGGGCGACGCTTCTACTTCCTCTGGATCGAGATATGGCCGCACGAGCTGTATTTCGTCGCCGGACTCCTGATCATGGCCGGGCTGGGGCTCTTTCTCTTCACGTCCGTGCTGGGCCGGGTCTGGTGCGGCCACGCATGCCCGCAAACCGTCTGGACAGACCTGTTCCTGCTCGTGGAGCGCCGGGTCGAGGGCGACCGCAACGCACGAATGCGGCTCTGGAAGTCAGGATGGACGCTCCGGAAGATCAGGCTAAGCCTCACCAAGTGGATGATTTGGCTGCTGATCTCGGTGGCGACGGGGGGCGCCTGGATCTTCTACTACGCCGACGCACCGACGCTCCTTCGCGACCTGATCGCGCTTGACGCCGCCCCGGTCGCCTATTTCACGATCATGATCCTGACGGGCACGACGTTCGTCCTTGGCGGATTCATGCGCGAACAGGTCTGCATCTACATGTGTCCCTGGCCTCGCATCCAGGCCGCGATGATGGATGAGGAGACGCTCACGGTCGCATACCGCGATTGGCGGGGCGAACCGCGCGGCAAGGGCACGAAGCGACGCGCACTCGCCGAACGGGCGGAGGCGTCCGCCCAGGCCGCAGGCCCCCGGATCGGCAGGCGGTCGCCAAGGATTCCCATGCCGGGCATTGATCCGGCCGTCGGCAAGCCCGGCCCCGCCCGCGACGAGCCCGGCGACTGCATAGACTGCAACGCCTGCGCAAACGTCTGCCCGGCCGGCATAGACATCCGGGACGGGCAGCAGATGGCCTGCATAACCTGCGCGCTTTGCATCGATGCCTGCGACGACGTCATGGCGCGGATCGGCAAGCCGCGGGGCCTGATCGACTACCTTGCGCTTTCCGACGAGAAGCGCGAGCAGGCCGGCCAGTCGCCGATTGCGGTCTGGCGGCACGTCCTGCGGCCGCGCACGGTTGCATACACGACCCTCTGGGGCCTTGCCGGCCTTGCCCTTCTCTATGCGCTCTTCGTCCGTCCGGAAATCGACATAACCGTGGCGCCTGTCCGGAACCCGCAATTCGTGGTGCTTTCCGACGGCTCGATACGAAACGCCTACGACATCCGGCTCAGGAACAAGCACGGCGAGGATCGCCCCTTCCGGATCCAGGTCGCCGGCGACGCGGCACTCCGGATTGACCTCGAGGGCGTCGACGCCGCGCAGGTTCCGGTGCCTGCAGATGACATGGCACATCACAGGGTCTATGTCATTGCATCCGCGAACACCGGCCCCGCCCTTGCGGACAGCACGGGCATCCGCTTCTGGGTCGAGGACATTGTCTCGGGCGAGCGGGCCTACCAGGACAGCGTCTTCAACGGCAGGACCGGGCCGTGAGGCGGGAAATCACCGGCCGCCACGTGCTGGCGCTCTTCGTCGGCGCCTTTGCCGTCATCGTTGCCGTGAACCTCCTGCTCGCGACGATGGCAATACGCACCTTCCCCGGACTTGAGGTCAAGAGCTCCTACGTCGCAAGCCAGACCTTTGACGCCGAACGCCGTGCACAGGAGGCCTTGGGCTGGAGCATCGTTCCGGGCGTCACCGAGGAGACCGTGACGCTCGCCGTTCTCGGACCGGACGGTCCGGTCGAATCGCGGATCACTGAGGCAACCCTCGGCCGTGCCACCCATGTCGCCGAGGACAGTGTCCTTGCCTTCCGCTTTGACGGCGCAAGGTTCGTTGCGCCGAGACCGGCGAATCTCACGTCCGGACACTGGAATCTCAGGCTGGCCATGACGGCCCCGGACGGCACGCCCTTCAGGCAGCGGGTCACCATGTGGGTGGAGGAATGACCACCGCCGTTCCGGCCTGCGCCCGTTCAGGGGAAGCGGCGGACTTCGTTGCCGAGCCGGACGCTGCGCCGACCCACACGCTTGTTCTGCCGGGCATACATTGCGCGGGCTGCATCCGGACCGTGGAGCAAGTGCTCTCCCGGCAACCCGGCATTCGCTCGGCCCGCGTGAACCTGACGCGCCGCCGGGCCTCCGTGCTTGGAGTGCCCGGCGCGGATCCAGGCCAGTGGATCGGTGCGCTCGCGGCAGCAGGCATCGAGGCGCACGAAGCAACGAGGGACGGCGGCGGCATCGACAGCGGAAAGGATCTGGTCATGCCGCTTGGCGTGGCCGGGTTCGCGATGATGAACGTCATGCTGCTGTCGGTCGCGGTCTGGTCGGGAGCAACGGATTCGACCCGTGACTTCCTGCACTGGATCAGCGCGGCGATTGCCCTTCCCGCCACGGCCTACGCCGCCCGGCCCTTCTTCAGGCACGCCTGGTCGGCCCTCGGCGTTGGCCGTCTCAACATCGACGTTCCGATCTCCCTTGCCATAATCCTGGCGTCGGCCATGTCGCTCTATGAAGTCGCAAACGGCGGAGAGCACGCCTGGTTTGACGCGGCGCTCGCGCTCACCTTCTTCCTGCTGGCCGGCCGTGTTCTCGACCAGCGAATGCGTCGCTCCGCCCGCTCCGCCGCCGCCGATCTTGCCGGCATCGAGCCTGCCCGCGCCATCCGGATCGAGGACGGCGTTCAAAGGAGCCGTCCGCTTGGGGAACTCCGCGTCGGTGACACGCTATGGCTGGCTGCCGGCGCACGCGTGCCCGTTGACGCAGTTCTGGACGATGGCGGGGTCGAGGTCGACCGGAGCGCCATCACCGGCGAGAGCGATCCCCTGTCCCTGACAGGTGGCGATCCCCTGACGGCGGGCGACATCATGCTGACCGGTCCGGTGACGGCGACGGCCACTGCGGTTGGCGAGGACACGACGCTCCGCCGCATGACACGGCTTGTCGCCACGGCGGAGAACGCCAGATCCCGCTATTCCGGTCTCGCTGACCGGGCAGCGGCGATCTACACCCCGACGGTCCACGTTGTTGCAGGCACGGCGTTTCTCGGGTGGCTTTTCGCCACTGGCGACGTGCGCACGGCCCTGAACGTTGCCATCGCGACGCTCATCATCACCTGCCCTTGCGCACTGGGCCTCGCCGTGCCGGCAGTCGCTGTCGTGGCAACGTCGCGGCTTTACCGGAACGGGCTTCTCGTCAAGTCAGACACCGCTCTCGAGCGGCTCGCCGGAATCGGCACTGTCGTCTTTGACAAGACCGGGACCCTGACACGCCGCGTCCTGGAAGTGCCGCCCAACATGCCGGACACCGACCGCAGGGTCCTGCGCACCTTGGCGGAAAGTTCGGATCACCCCCTCTCCAGGACCTTGCTCGATGCCCTCGCCACGGTGCCCCCGGCGGACGTCTCGAATGTCAGGGAAATCGCCGGAAGCGGAGTCGAGGGCACGTGGAACGGCGCTTCGGCACGCTTCGGGCGTGGCGACTGGGCAGGCGGAACTTCCGGCACGGCATTCGCTGCCGGCGAACGGACCTACACGATCTCCAGCACCGAGGACCTTCTCCCTGACGCAAGGGAAACCATCGAATCGCTCAAGGCCAAGGGGCTGGAGGTTTGCCTGCTGACCGGCGACTCGGGCGCCCGCGCCCGGCAGGTTGCTGCCCGGCTCGGCGTCGACCGGTTCTGGTCCGAAGTCTCGCCGGAAGGCAAGTCGGCCATTCTTCAGGAGCTGCGCGCGGATGGCTGTTCCGTCCTCATGGTGGGTGACGGCCTCAACGATACGGCGGCCCTCGCCGCGGCAGACGCCTCCATCGCGCCCGGCAACGCCCTTGACGCCAGCCGGAATGCGGCGGATGTAGTCGTCGTGTCAGGTCGGTTGCCCGGTGTGGCCGAAGCGCTCGGCACGGCACGGCTCGCGAGGCGTCGCATGCTCCAGAACTTCGGGGTTGCCGCCGTCTACAACGCGGTCGCCGTCCCGCTCGCCGTTGCAGGAATTGCCACCCCGCTCATGGCTGCCATCGCCATGTCCGCAAGTTCGCTTGTGGTCATTCTGAACGCGGGTCGCGGGAGCAAGACATGAACGTCCTTGTCATACTCATCCCCTGCTCGCTGATGCTGGGAATCGGTGCCCTTGCTGCATTTGTCTGGACGGTCAGAAGCGGTCAGTATGAAGACCCGGAGGGGGACGCGGCAAGAATACTGATGGACGAAGACGACCCGGATCCTGACTCCGGCAGGTAGTCGACGGCTGTCAGGAGTCGGTCCGTGCCAGGGTCAGCGTGCTCCAGTCACCGATGTCCTCGCGCACATGCAGCCTGAATCCTGAAGATGCATAACGCGAGACCACGCGTTCCGCCTGCTCCGCCAGGATCCCGCTCAGGATCGCATTTCCGCCTTCCCGCAATGCCTGCGCCATGTCCTCGGCCAGTTCGAGAAGCGGATCCCTGAGAATGTTGGCCAGCACGAGATCGAACGGGCCTGCCAGCCGCGGGTCATCGAATCCCGAGGCCTCGACAAGCGCCACGCGACCTTCCAGGCCGTTGGCGGAAAGATTGACCCGCGCGACTTCGACGGCCAGCGGATCAACGTCGGAGGCCAGCACCCTCGCGCCGCATGCCAGCTGTGCCGCCATTGCAAGAACTGCGGTTCCGCAACCGATGTCCGCCACCCGGCGAATGATCGCGCCATCCCCGACCAGCCTGTCCAGGGCCTTCAGGCACCCGATCGTGGTCCCGTGATGTCCGGTGCCGAACGCCATCGAGGATTCGATCCGGATCGGGATCCGGCCCTCGGCCACAGTCTCGAGGCCGCTTCCGCAGTGGACGAGAAAGCGGCCCGCATCCACCGGGGCGAGTTCGCGCCGCACATGTGCAACCCAGTCGACATCCGGCAGTCTCGAGATCGTGAACTCGGCAGCTCCATGCGCCGCCGCAAGCAACGCCAGGGCAATCTCGTCGGGAGCGTCCCTGAAGTAGCCGCCCACTTCCCAGATCCCGCTGCCGTCCTCCAGCAAGAGGACGGCGATTCCACTCGGCTCCGGGTCGAGCGATCCCAGGGCCCGCCCAAGGGCCTCGGCCCGCTCGGGGTCGTCCAGCGTCGTCAGGGCGGTCCATGTCTCCATGGGCGCGGGGCCATCGGGGTCGCCGCGCATCGTCAACGGTCCCGGCCCATGGCGAAAGCGGAGTCCGGTCCTGCGGCAAGCGAAGGCTGGCGAGGCACCGGTTCCAGTGCGAGCCGCACGCTCTCGGGCCTGCGGCGGAGAACTCACGCGGCGATGCCGGTGCCGATGGGGCAACTCACGCCGGTGCCGCCGACGCCGCAATATCCGTGCGGGTTCCTTGCGAGGTATTGCTGGTGGTAGCCCTCGGCAAAGTAGAACGGCGGGGCGGGCAGGATCTCGGTCGTGATGTCCCGGAATCCCGCGGCGGCAAGGCGACGCGCGAACATCTCCCTCGACGCCTCGGCCGCCGTACGCTGCGCATCTGTCGTCCAGTAGATTCCCGAACGATACTGCGTGCCGACGTCATTTCCCTGTCTCATCCCTTGCGTCGGGTCGTGCCCCTCCCAGAAGACCCGGAGCAGGTCCTCATAGGAAACGGAGGCAGGGTCGTGAACAACCCTTGCCACTTCGTTGTGACCCGTGCGACCGGAGCAGACTTCCTCGTAGGTCGGGTTCGGGGAGTGCCCGGCGGCATATCCGGCCATGGTCAGCCATACTCCCTCAAGCGACCAGAACTTCCGCTCGACGCCCCAGAAGCAGCCCATGCCGAACATCGCCGCCTCGTGGCCGTCGGGCACATCGAGCGTAAGCGGGCGATCAAGCACGAAGTGCCGCTCGGCGGTTCGAATCGGCGCTTCGCGGCCGGGCAGCGCCTCGACCGGATTCACCATGGATTGACTCTTCCTGAACGTCCTGAACATGGGCTTGCCTCCTCTGCCCGCAGAATATGGGGGCATCATCGCCGCATTCCAAGCGCGTTGACGATTTCGTCTCCCCGTCACTGCCTCTGGCCGCCGCAGGCCCGTTGGGCCCGTTGCCGCGATATCGAGACCGGGTCTCGATGCGACCTGGTTGCAACTCGTGTCCTTCCGTTCGCGAGCAGCGAGCCGCCAAGGCCCTGGCCCGCGCATTGCCTCGCCACCGACAAGGCGTCGCTCAGGCGCCCGTCCTCCGACGCCGTTCTCGAGCGCATCGCCAAAAGGCCCCCGCAAGGCCGAGACCCTTGCCGCAAGAGCTCGGCCGTGGCGGATCACGCCTCGCACATGCCTGGCCGCGGTGCCGTGGCGTCATGAACGGAACCGGAACCCGACCCGGTCCTTCCCCGGACCGGGAAGCGAGAGCCCTCCGCTTGCCTTGCCGGAACTCCCTGCCCATCCGGATGGCACGAAACGGCAAGTTCCGTCAGTTCCGGGCGATGGACAGAATGTTCGTCTTGCGAAGGCGAAACGGTGCCGGCGCATGCAACACATCAGGAATCCGCCAGCATGCAGATTCCGAGCGCGGCGCCGGTTGCGCAGGCCTTGCGCAACGCAAGCCTGCTCCACGCCGTGTCGGGCACTGCCCCGGGGATCATCGAAGGGCTGACAGCACGGTCTCGAACCCTTTCACCGGGTGCCTCGGGATCAGGAAGGCCATGCACAGCGAGACCACGGCCATGGCCGCGGCAAGGACGAAGACCATGCCCGGCGACACGATCCAGAGATATCCAAGAAGCGCGGGCAGGAAGACCGCCGCAATGTGGTTGATGGTGAAGGCCACCGCCGCGGTCGGAGCGATGTCGCCCGGATCCGCGATCTTCTGGAAGTAGGTCTTCTGAGCGAACGCAAGGGCGAAGAACAGGTGATCCAGCACATATAAGGTGGCTGCAAGCACGACGCCCCAGTCAAAGAAGTAGATTCCGGCATATGCCATGAAGACCAGGGTCAAGCCGAGATACTCGAAGATCAGCACGTTCCTCTCGCCCCACAGCGTCAGGGCCCTGCCCATGAGCGGCGCGGCAAGCATGTTTGCAACGTAGTTCACGAGGAACAGCGCGGTCACCTCGTGCACCTTGAGGCCAAAGCGCTCGACCATCATGAAGGCTGCAAAGACCAGAAACACCTGCCTTCGCGATCCGGACATGAACTGCAACGCGTAGTACAGCCAGTACCGGCGCCGCAGCACCATGCGCCGCTCCTGCGGCTTGCCCTCGAACTTCGGGAAGGCGATCCAGCAATAGGCGGCAACCAGGACGCAGACTCCGCCCGAAATCATGTAGACCGTGTTGTAGGTGAGGTCCAGGAGGTCCCAGGTTGCCACCACGGCCCCGTACGACAGGAGCGACGCCGCCGAACCGACCGCCACCAGCCACCCGAGCACTTGAGGCGCACGGTCCTTCGGCAGCCATTGCAGCTGCAGGGACTGGTTGACGGTTTCGTAGTAGTGGAATCCGATCGACGAAATCACCGTGACCATCAGGAGGCCGCCAAGGCTCGGGAACCAGGCCGTGACCGCAGTGGCCACCCCCAGCATGAGGAGCGAGACAACCGCAAGCACCTGCTCGCGCATGAAGAGGATGACCGCGATCACGCCCACGGCAAGAAATCCGGGAATCTCGCGCACGGTGTGCAACCAGCCGATCTCCACGCCGGTGAAGCCCGCACGTTCGATCACGAAGTTGTTCAGGAGCGCCGACCACGTGGCAAAGGCGATCGGCATCGCCGCCGCCATCAGAAGCAGAAGCGTGACGGGCCTGCGCCAGGCCGGCAAGGACTTCGCGACTTCGAGATCGACACTCGCCATCGCACCGCCCTACGCCCATCGGCACGCAATTGAAAGGCAAGGCATTGCTCAGGGTCGATGTCGGGACCGCGCGCCAAGAGCGTAACGGAGGAGTGTCAAAGGAACCTCTGCGGATCGATGTCCACCGACAACCTGAGGCTCGCCGGAAGCCTGACCTGGGCAAGCCACTCGGCCAAGGCGCCCTGAATTGGCGCGCCACGCTCCGCCTTGACCAGGAGCCGCACGCGATGTCGCCCCCGAATCCGCGCGATGGGTGCGGCCGCCGGCCCGTAGACCTCGGCCCCGATCCTTCGCAAGGGCTCGGCCCTGGCCGCGAGCGCCTTGCCTGACTTGACAACGGCCTTCAAGTCCCGGGAGGAAAGGATGATGCCCGCAAGCCGACCGAACGGTGGCACGCCGGCAGCGCGGCGCGCCGCGGCCTCCGCACGCCAGAACTCCTCTTCATCCCCTGACAGGATGGCTCCCATAACGGGATGGCCGGGCTGACATGTCTGAACCATGGCCAGTCCCGGCCTTTCCGCACGCCCCGCCCGCCCGGACACCTGCCGTATCAACTGGAATGTCCGCTCGGCGGCACGCAGGTCCGACCCTTGAAGCCCCAGGTCCGCATCAATCGCGCCCACAAGAGTGAGAAGGGGAAAGTTGTGCCCCTTGGCCACGATCTGCGTCCCGACGATCACGTCCGCCCCGCCCTCTGAAATCTCCTGGATGCACGCCTTCAGCTCCTTCGCGGAACCAAAGAGGTCGGAAGACAGCACGGCGAGCCGGGCGTCAGGAAAGAGCGTCCGAACCTCTTCGGCCAGTCGCTCGACGCCGGGGCCGACGGGTGCCATCCGACCCTCCGCCTTGCAGGACGGACAGGCAACGGGCACGGGCCTTGTCGCGCCGCATTGATGGCACATCAGGACTCTTCGGAAGCGGTGCTCGACCAGCCAGGCGTCGCACTGATCGCAGTCGATCTGATTCCCGCATGCCCGACAGATCGTCACCGGGGCGTAGCCGCGTCGGTTCAGGAACAGGAGCGTCTGTTCCCCGATCTCGATTCTCTCTTTCATGGCGCGCGCAAGAGTGCCGGAAATCCAGCGGCCGGCAGGCAGGTTCCCGTCGCGCAGGTCTATCGCCCGCATTTCCGGCATCACCGCTTCGCCGAAACGCGCCGTCAGGGCGAGGCGCCCGTACTTGCCCGCTTCGGCGTTCGCCCAGGTTTCGAGGGAAGGCGTGGCCGAAGACAGGATTGCCTGCGCCTTCGCGATCGACCCGCGCAGGACCGCCATGTCCCGGGCATTGTAGATGACGCCTTCCTCCTGCTTGTAGGAAATGTCGTGCTCCTCGTCCACGACGATCAGGCCGAGATCGCGAAATGGCAGGAAAAGCGCGGACCGCGCGCCGACCACGAGTTCCGCGCCGCCGCTTGCCGCCATCTTCCACGCACGCCGCCGCTCGGTCATGGTGACGCCGGAATGCCATTCTGCGGGGCGGGCGCCAAATCGCGCCTCTACGCGAGCCAGAAAGCCCTCGGTGAGCGCGATTTCCGGAAGCAGGACAAGCGCCTGTCGCCCGGCCTTCAGGCACGCCGCCACCGCTTCCAGGTAGACTTCCGTCTTTCCCGATCCGGTCACTCCCTTCAGGAGAGTGGCCCCGAACTGCCCGGACACTACCCCGGCGACAAGCGCCTCTGCGGCTTCGGCCTGCTCTTTCGTCAACACGACTTCAGCCCTGCGCGGGTCGAGCCCGGGATAGGGCAGGTCGCGCGGGCTCTCCTCTTCGGTCACGACATCCTGCGCCACGAGCCCCTTGACGACGCTGGCCGAAACACCCGCCGCTTCCGTCAGTTCGCCAAGCGTGAACGCGAGGCTTCCGTACTCTTCGAGCGCCGCAACGACCCTTCCGCGCGCGCGCGTCCAGCGGTCGGGCGCTTCCTGCCTGCCGCGACGATAGATGCGGCGCATCGACGGCGGGTCGCCGAGACCCGGCGACCGTGTCGCGAGGCGCAGCATCGCGGGCAACGGCGTCAGCGTGTACTCGGCGGCACGGGCCAGGAACGCCTGCAACTCCGCACGCATCGGCTCCACGTCGTGGACCCGAGTGACGTCGCGCAGCCTGGATGCATCCACACTTCCCTCGCCCGGTCCCCAGACCACGCCCAGAACCTTGCGCGGCCCCAGGGGCACCTCGACGAAGGAACCGTCAATGCAGCCGCCGGCAGGGGCCTTGTAGTCCAGAGCACCGCCGAGCGGCTGCGTCGTGAGGACCGAGATCAGTTCGCCTTCCTGGAATTGCCGCGTCACTTGAGACCGCCTTAGCTTCGGGAAATTTGGGGTTCAGCCCGGAGGGCGTGTCGTATATGAGTGCCATGAAACCGGAACTGTCCGCCAGAGGGGCGCGCCCATGAAGTTCTTCGTCGACACCGCCGACACCGGCGCCATCCGTGAATTGAACGAACTCGGCATGGTGGACGGAGTGACCACCAACCCGTCGTTGATTCACAAGTCGGGCCGCGGCATCAGGGAGGTCATTGCCGAAATCGCCGACATGGTGGACGGCCCGGTCAGCGCGGAGACCGTGGCAACCGATTTCGAGACCATGGTCGAGGAAGGTCACGAGGTGGCCATGCTGGGCGAGAACATCGCCATCAAGGTGCCGCTGACCTGGAACGGCTTGAGAGCCTGCAAGCGCCTTTCGGGCGAAGGGCACATGGTCAACGTGACGCTGTGCTTCTCGGCAAGCCAGGCGCTTCTCGCGGCAAAGGCAGGCGCGACCTTCATCTCCCCCTTCATCGGTCGTCTCGACGACATCAACCTCGACGGGATGGACCTCATCACGGACATTCGGGAGATCTACGACAACTACGGCTTCGAGACGCAGATCCTTGCGGCCTCGATCCGCTCGGTCAACCACATGACCGAGGCGGCGAGAATCGGGGCGGACGTGGCCACCGCCCCGCCCGGCGTGATCAAGAAAATGGCCGAGCACCCGCTGACGGACAAGGGCCTGAGCGCGTTTCTGGAAGACTGGGCCAAGACCGGACAGTCGATTCTCTGAGACTCTGCCTTTCCCCGCAGCTGGACAGTCTCGAACCCGGAATTCGCTGCGACCGGCCGACGGTCGCGGCTCAGCGGATCGCCTTCCTTGCCTCGGCAATGAAGTCCTCGCCGCGCTCCTCGAAGCTTCCGTAGGCGTCGAAGCTTGCCGCCGCCGGCGCAAGGAGAACAGTGTCGCCTGGCTCGGCATCCTTCGCGGCGCGCCGAACCGCCGCCGCCATGGTGGAGCAGACTTCGAGCTCGATCCCCTCGATCTCCGCAAGCTCCAGGGCGACCTCATTCGCCTGTCCCCCGATCGCATAGGCCTTCACCACGTTGCCGAGGCTGGAACGGAGCGCCGAAATCCCTCCCTCCTTCAACTGGCCTCCCACGATCCAGCGGACACGTGGATGCACCGCCAGAGATCTCGCCGCCGCATCCACGTTGGTCGCCTTCGAATCATTGACGAACGTCACGCCGTTCCTTCGGGCGACCACCTGACCCCGATGCGGCAGCCCCTCGAAACCCTGCATTCCCTCCTCGATTGCCGTGGCCGAAACCTCCAGCACCCGCAGAACCGCGAATGCCGCGCACGCGTTCTGGTGATTGTGCACTCCGGGAAGGCCCTGCATCTCCCCAAGATTGACAGATGCCGTCAGCCGGCCATCCCGCCGCTCGGCGAGGATTCCGTCCCTTGCCGAGATCGACCATCCTGCGCTGGCTGCCATTGCACCGGCCGTCACGCGAATGACCCGGTTCCCGTGCAATCCCCCGACCAGCCGGTTCGCCAGGAACCTCCCCTCGGCTTCGTCGATGCCGATCACGGCAACGCGCGGCTGGCCATTCAGGAACAAGCGCTGCTTTGCCGCGAAATACCCGCCCAACCCGCCATGACGGTCAAGGTGATCCGGGCCAAAGTTGGTGAAGACCGCGACGTCCGGTGCCAGGTTGCGTGCAAGCTCGATCTGGTAGGACGACAATTCGAGCACGATCGTGCCGTCTTTCCCGGGAGACTCGACGTCCAGAACCCCACGACCGATGTTGCCCGCAAGCTGACTCTCGCGGCCTGCCGCGACAAGGCAATGGTGAATCAGGGCGGCGGTCGTGGACTTCCCGTTCGATCCGGTCACCGCCACGATCCTGGGGAACCTGCGGCTTCCGCTCCGGCCCGAGATGGCAAGCGAGCGAAAGAACAGGCCGACATCGTTGTCAACCGGTATGCCGGCGGCCATGGCGGCTGCAACATGGGCATTCGGCTGCGGGTAGAGGTGGGGAATGCCGGGACTCAGCACAAGTTCCGCCACGCCGTTCCACGCCCCGGGAACGGACAGGTCGTGAAGCGTGACACCTTCACCTTCGACAGCGGCCCTCGCCTCTTCACTGTCGTCCCAGCAAAGAACGTCCGCGCCGCCCGCCTTGAGCGCGCGCATGGCGGAAAGCCCGCTTCGCCCGTGTCCGAGCACGGCGATTCGGGCACCCGAGACTCCCTTGACCGGGATCACCCGCGGACCTCCTCGCGTCCTGGCGGTGCGAGATTGCCGATCCACAAGGAAGGGCCTTCCGCGGACTCCGGCACGAATGCGGACCGGCAGCGCATCAGATGCCCCATGTCGAAGTCCCTCCTGAAGAACTGCTACCGCGTGCGCTGCGGCAAGGGAAGCGCCTGAATCCCGTGACTGCGCGCGGGCCCGTTGTCCTCCGGGATCCGGGCCAGACCTGCCCCGGCGAGCAGGCACTGCGCTCCAGGGGTGGCCTGGGCGCAGTGATTGCGGGCGGCCACCGCCTACCGCACCTTCAACGTGGCAAGGCCGACAAGTGCGAGAATCAGTGAAATTATCCAGAACCGGATCACGATCTGCGGTTCTGCCCAGCCTTTCTTCTCGAAGTGATGGTGGATCGGCGCCATGAGGAAAACCCTGTTCCCCGTGATCTTGAAGTAGCCCACCTGTATGATCACGCTGAGCGCCTCGACCACGAACAGGCCGCCGATGATCGCCAGGACGATCTCGTGCTTGGTCGCCACCGCCACCGCGCCAAGCGCGCCGCCAAGAGCCAGGGATCCGGTGTCTCCCATGAAAACGGCGGCCGGTGGTGCATTGTACCAGAGAAACCCCAGCCCTCCGCCGATCAACGCCGAGACGAACACGAGGATCTCCGCGGTCCCGGGCACGTAGTTGATGCCGAGATACTCCGTGAAGTCTGTCCGCCCCACCGCGTAGGCGATCACGCCAAGCGATCCGGCGGCAATCATCACCGGCATGATTGCCAGTCCGTCCAGCCCGTCGGTCAGGTTCACTGCGTTGGCCGCTCCGACGATCACGAACATGGTGAAGGGCACGAAGAAGATGCCGATGTTCCAGAGAAGGCTCACGACCGGAATGGCCAGTTGATTCTGCAGATCCGGCGGATGCATCCAGGTCGCCCAGATCGCGGCCACCATGGCGACCGCGAAGCCGGCAAGCAGCCGCATCCGACCCGAAGCCCCTGAATGCGAGTTGCTCGTGACCTTCTTGTAATCGTCCAGGAAGCCGATCAGCCCGAAGGCCACCGTCACGAACAGCACCATCCAGACATAGCCAATGTCCAGACGGGCCCAGAGGAGCGAAGCCGTCGCGAGAGCGCCAAGGATCAGGACGCCGCCCATGGTCGGAGTCCCGGCCTTGGACGCAAGGTGGTTCTCGGGCCCGTCGTCCCGAATGGGTTGCCCATGCTTCTGCTTCGTGCGCAGGAGATTGATCAGCGGGCTTCCGAAGATGAACCCGAACGCCAGTGCCGTGAAGAAGGCGCCACCGGCCCTGAACGTGATGTACCTGAAGAGATTGAAGAAATCTCCGCCATCCGAATATGCGGTCAACCAGTAGAGCATCAGTCCAATTCCTTCTGTACGTCCCACGCATGCGCCTTGCCCAGGGCACGTATTGCACTGGCCACGAGACTCACCCTTGATCCCTTCGATCCCTTGACCAGCACCACGTCGCCTGCAGCCAGATGTTTGTGCACGGTCTCCGCAAGTTCCTCGGCCGTCTCGAACCACGCCCCCCGCCGCGCGCCAGACAGGGCATCGTGAAGCGCGCGCGCGCTCTGCCCTACGCAAATGACGCGATCAATCCTTTCCATCGCGGGATGATCCGCCAGTTCGGAATGAAGAAGCGCCTCGCCGGAACCCAGTTCGAGCATGTCGCCCAGTATTGCAATCCTGCGCCCGCCGGCGGCGCTGCCGGATGCAGCCGACGACTCCATGGTCGCCAACACCTCGAGAGCCGCTGCCATCGACGCGGGATTCGCGTTGAACGCGTCATCGATCAACCCGATTCCAAGGCCGTCGACCGGATCAAGGAGGATCGTCTCGCGCCGGCCGCGACCCTTCGGCACCTTCCAGTCTCCGATGTCGCGGACGGCAATGTCCAGATCCGCGCCTGCAAGGCTCGCCGCCCCGACCGCCGCCGTCGCGTTCATTGCAAGGTGTCGGCCGGGCACCCCGATCCTCATGAGGAACGAGCCGTCCGCGAACCTGCCCTCGACCACGCTTGCCACGGGGGTCAGCGCCACGCGCTCGGCCCGAAGCGTGGCGTGCACGCTCTCGCCGAACCCGAACCGGCGCGTCGCGTTGAGCCTTGCCTCCGCTTCCAGGATCGGGGCCGTCTCCACATCCGCGTTGAACAGTGCGACGCCCTCCGGCTCAAGTGCCTGAAAGACGGAGCCCTTCTCGATGGCAATCTCCTCGATGCCTGAAAACGCCTCCAGATGCGCCGCCGCAACGGTCGTCACGATCGCGATGTGCGGCCGCACCATCCGCGCCAGCGATGCGATCTCGCCGGGATGGTTCATGCCGATTTCGATCACCGCGAATTCGGATTCGGACGGCATTCGCGCCAGGGTCAGCGGAACGCCCCAGTGATTGTTGTAGCTCGCCTCCGAAGCGTGCGTTCTTCCCTGTCGCCCCAGGACATGCCGAAGCATTTCCTTTGTCGACGTCTTGCCCGCCGAACCGGTCACTGCGATCACCTTCGCCCCGGTTCGCTTTCGCGAGGCCGCTGCAAGCCGTTCCAATCCTGTCTGCACGTCGTCGCAGACCAGGAGGGACGCGTCCTCGGCAAGGCCTTCCGGAACCCGTGAAACTAGTGCCGCAGCCGCGCCCGTGCGAAAGGCATCGGCGACAAAGTCATGGCCGTCACGCCTGTCGCGCAACGCGACAAACAGGTCTCCCGGCTCGAGCGTCCTGGTGTCGATCGAGACGCCGGACGCCTCCCATGCAGCGCCGTCCGACGATCCGCCCACTGCGGCCAAGGCCGTCCTGGAGGTCCAAAGCGCGCTCACAGGCCCTTGCCGTCGAGCACGGCTACGGCCATGCTCACCTGCTCCACATCATCGAATGGCAGGATCGCGTCTCCCACGGCCTGTCCGGTCTCGTGGCCCTTGCCTGCGACCAGGAGCGTGTCACCTGCCCCGAGCGCGTCGACCGCACGCAGGATCGCCTCCGCCCGGTCGCCAACTTCGGCGATGTCGGAGGAACGGTCACGCGCACCCGCAAGGATTTCGGCCCTGATCAGATCCGGATCCTCGCTTCGCGGATTGTCGTCAGTGACGAAGACGACATCCGCATGATCCGCTGCAACGCGCCCCATCAGCGGGCGCTTGCCCCTGTCACGGTCACCTCCTGCGCCAAGCACGACGACCAGCCGCCCGAGCACGTGGGGCCGCAGCGCACGCAGGGCGGTGGCCAGCGCCTCGGGCGAGTGCGCAAAGTCGACGAAGACCGTCGCGCCATTCTCTCGCCTTGCCGCAAACTGCATTCGTCCCCGCACGGGCTGCAAGGCATGCATTGAATCAAATGTCTCTTCCGGGTCCGCACCCGTTGATATGCAGAGGCAGGCCGCCAACAACGCGTTCTCGGCCTGGAAGCCGCCGATGAGGCCCAGCCGTGCCTGATGGATGCGCCCGGCCCATTCAAAGCGCAGTTCCTGGCCCGTCGCATCGAATCTCTGGCCGACGATCTGCAGCGCCGCCCTGCTGCTGCGCCCGACCGTCAACAGATCCTGACCCTGCGCTTCCGCCACGTCGACCATGCGCACGCCCCAGCGATCGTCGACATTGACGACAGCCGTCCCGTCCTCCGGCAGCACGCGCGAGAACAGCCCTGCCTTGGCCGCGAAATACTCCTCGAGATCGGCGTGATAGTCCAGGTGGTCCCGGCCCAGGTTGGTGAAGGCCGCCGCCCGGAGGCGCACGCCGTCCACCCTTCGCTGCGCAAGGCCATGACTGGAGGCTTCCATCGCCACGTGGGTAATGCCCTCCTTGGCGATTCGAGCCAGCGCGCCGTGCAGCTCGATCGGGTCCGGCGTGGTGTGGGCAAGCGGAGCGGTATAGGCTCCCTCGACTCCGGTCGTCCCGACATTGACCGCCTCGGCACCCATCTCGCTCCAGAGTTGCCGGGCAAAGCTCGCGACGCTGGTCTTGCCGTTCGTCCCGGTTATCGCAACCTGAACTTCCGGCTGCACCTCGAACCAGAGCGCCGCGGCAAGAGCCAAGGCCTCGCGCGGCTCCTCGACGACGACAAGCGGCACGTCGCCGGATGCCAGCACGCCGCCTGCAATCGAGGCGCCTTCGCGGTCGGTCAGGACAGCGCCGGCCTTGTTCTGCAATGCCTGCCCTGCGTGGCTGGCGCCGTGCTCCCTGGTTCCTGGAAGTGCCGCGAACAGGAATCCCTCGCGAACCTCCCGACTGTCGGCGGCAAGGCCGGTTATCCGGGCTTCAGCAGCATTCCTTGCGGCCAGCCCGAGCGCAGCCAAGCTTCTGGATCTTGCCTGGGTCTGCATCGACACGGCCCCTGATCAAAACTGCGCCAACTCTACACCCGGCCTGTCGCGGCTTTCAATGTCGGGCGCAAGTCCTAGGATCGGTGCGGCGCGGCGTATGATCTCCGCCGCGACGGGCACTGCCGTCCAGCCCGCCGTTCGCCGTGGCTTCGAGCCGCTGGTTTCGACCGGTTCGTCGAGCGCGACTACAAGCACGTACCTTGGATCATCGGCTGGAAAGACGCCCGCAAACGTGGCAATGACCTTGTCGTCATGATATCCGCCCCTGGGCTTCGGCTTGTCTGCCGTCCCGGTCTTGCCTGCGACGTGATATCCGATAACCTCCGCCTGTCTTGCCGTGCCTCGCGTTACGACCAGTCGAAGGATTTCCCGCATCTGCCTCGACGTCTCCGCGCTCACGACCCGCTCGCCGGTCGCCTCTGCGCCCTTGACGAGCGTCGGCACCACTTTCACGCCTCCGTTCAGAAGCGACGCATATGCCGCAGCAAGATGCACCGGCGAGACCGAAATCCCATGGCCGTACGATACCGTGATCGTAGAGATTTCTGACCAGTTCCTTGGCACGAGCGGGCGCGCCTTGCGCGCTTCGACCAGTTCGAGCGGCACCGGCGAGAACAGTCCGAGGCGCTCAAGGAATTCCCTTTGCCGCTCCTCCCCGATCATCAAGGCGATTCGGGCGGTTCCGATATTCGAGGACTTGACGACCACATTCTCGACGCTCAGGGCCGGCCCGTAGTCTCGAAAGTCGCTGATCGAGTACCTGCCCCACCTGAGCGGACCCGTGGTGTCGATCAATGTGTCGCGGGCGACCAGTCGCTCGTCAAGGCCCTGGGCCGCCGCAAAGACCTTGAAGGTCGAGCCGAGCTCGTAGACGCCCTGCACGGCACGGTTGAAGAGCGGACTGTCGGACGCGTCGCCTGCCGCCAACGGCAACGGCCTGTCGTTCGGATCGAAGTCGGGAAGGCTGACGAGGCTGAGGATCTCGCCGTTGCGGGCATCCATCAGGACAGCGGTCGCGCCCTTGGCATTCATTACCCGCATCCCGCCTTCAAGCACGTGCTCGACCGCGGCCTGAGCGGCCAGGTCCAACGAAAGGGTCAACGGCACGTCGCCGCGACCGGGATCGCGCAACTCGTCGTCCATGGCTCTCTCGATGCCGGCGACACCGACGAGTTCCGCTGCGCTTACTCCCTCGCGCCCAAAGCTGGCGCCGCCCAGCACATGCGCGGCAAGCCGCCCGTTGGGATAGAGCCGCACCTCCCTCGGCCCGAACAGGAGGCCCGGTTCACCAATGTTCTGGACCGCTTCCCGCTGCTCGGGGCTGATCCGGCGCTTGATCCAGAGGAACTTTCTCGGCCCGGTGAACCGCCGATGCAGGCGTTGCTCATCGAGATCGGGAAAGATCTCCGCCAGCTTCCGCGCCGCAATGTCCGGACCGACAAGGTGCTGTGGCTGGGCGTAGACGGAGTGGGTCGACAGGTTGGTCGCAAGGATGCGCCCGTTCCGGTCGGTGATGTCCGCGCGCGCGGCAACGATCTGGGTGCCGCTGGCCGCCGCCTTCGGCTCGGCCGGATCCGACATCGCCAGAACCGCCATTTTCACGCCGACCGTCACGAACGCGGCCAGGAATACCAGCCCCAGCGCCAGAAGGCGGCCCTCCGCGCGTTCGCGCAGGCCGGCGCGTCCGGCCTCGCGACGCACGGCAAGGTTGTCGCGCTCGATCTCGTCCGGATTCTCGCCCGTCCGGCGTGCCGCAAGGACCCGTGCCAATGGCCGAAGCGGAATCCTGGTCACCCTTCGCCTCCTTCATGCGCGGCCGCCGGCGCCGGGTCCGGAGGGTACGGTATCTGGTCGATGCGCCGGAAGTTTCCGGGGCCAAGCTCCAGAAGCCGCAACCGGTCAAAGTTCAGGTTTGCGAGATCGTCCAGCCGCTCAGGCTTGTTCAGGTAGGCCCACTCGGCACGCAACAACGATGCCCGTCCGCGCAGGTTGGCGATTTCCGCATGCAGCCCGTCCACTTCCTTCAATCGCGCCTGGGTCTCGTAGTTCTGGCGATACGCCCAGACCGCCAGCGCCAGGACCGCCATTGCGGTGACAAGGCAAAGGAACGTCCTCACACCGATATCTCCCTTGGCAGTCCCAGTCGTGACCGGTCTGCAGGACCAGCCGCCGCTTCCGTGCGCCGCCCGAGCCGCAACCTTGCCGACCGTGCGCGCGGATTGCGCGCCACCTCAGCCGCGGACGGAAAGACCGCCTTGTTCCGGGTCACGAAGCGCGGTTCCTGGACCTGACGCTCCGGTTTGTGCCGGCTTGCCCGGGCACCTCGGCCGGAACGCTCCTGGAAGAACCGTTTCACCACCCGGTCTTCCAGCGAATGGAAGCTCACCACGGCAAGCCAGCCGCCGGGTCGCAGTGCCCGTTCGGCAGCCTCCAGCCCGGCGGCCAATTGCGTGAACTCGTCATTCACCGCGATCCTCAGGGCCTGAAACGTGCGCGTTGCCGGATGGCTTGCACCCGGCTTCCGCCGTGGCAGGACAGCCTCGATGACCTGGGCGAGCGAGCGTGTCGTCTCGATGGGTGCCGCCCTCCGCCGGTTGACGATGGCACTCGCAATCGAACGCGCGGACCGTTCCTCTCCGTAGTGAAAGAAGATGTCTGCGAGTGTCGTTTCGTTGGCGCCACCGACGATGTCAGCCGCACTCCTGCCGGAATCGCCCATTCTCATGTCCAAGGGTCCGTCCGCCTGAAACGAGAATCCTCGCCCGGCCTGATCGAGCTGCATTGAAGACACGCCCAGATCCAGGACCACGCCGTCAAGTCGAGAGTTCGCATGGCGATCCAGATCGGAGAACTCTCCTTCGACAAGCTCCAGCCGGCCACGATAGGAATCGATCCAGTCCGCAGCAGTCCGGAACGCTTTCGGGTCCCGATCCACCGCGATCACCCGTTCCGCGCCCGCGTCGAGAAGGCCCCGGGAATGTCCGCCCGCGCCAAAGGTTCCGTCGAGCCAGACTCCCTGCACCGGCGCGCACATGGTCAGGATGGCGTCGAGGAGAACGGGAATGTGCGACGCCTCGGCGGCCTCGCTGACGGAGGCACACATCGCCTAGCCGCCTTCACCGTCTTCCAGAAGGGTCCAGATATCGGCGCCTTCCGGCATCGTGTCGAGCAACGCGTCTACCGGGGCCTCGGAAGCGTTGTAGGATTCGGGCTTCCAGATCTGGAACGTGTCACCCATCGCCACGAAGTAGGCTTCGTCCTCGATGTCAATCTTCTGGCGCTGCCTGAGAGGAAGGACGATACGTCCCGTCTCGTCGACCGACGCGGCCAGCGACTGGCCGTTGAAGAGACGCTCCAGCGCACGGCGCCTGGGGGAACCGCGCGGCATTCGGCTGATCCGCTCGTCCACCTCGTTCGCCGCATCGATCGTGAAGCATTCCAGGTAGTCGCGTCGCCTGTCGCCGTACACGATGACGAATTCCGGCAACTTGCCCTCCGACCAGCTCGGATCGCCATCGCGCAGCACGCCGCGATAGCTGGCGGGGATCGACACGCGTCCCTTGGTGTCCACCTTCTGGATGCCCTCGCCTCTGAATCTCCGAACCACTGTCCCGCCGAGCCTCCTGTTCCGGTCCCTGAAACGGAGAACGGCGGATCGGACTGCTGCCAGAGTATCCGATCCGCCGCCTGCGTCCCGTTCCCGGGATTGTCCAGCTGCGCGCGCCACCTGGGGGGATGTCTGCTCGCCCGCGCGCCGGATCCTTCGTTTCGGATGAGGGGAGCCTGTATGAAACCTCTTGCCTCGTTTCCGGGATCGTCTTGCCCCGATTTCCGCCCCGCTCGTTCCGGTATCAGCAAGACTACATGGGAAATCATGGAACGCAAGAGAAAATTTCGGAAAATTTCCGGGCATGGGGCCTGTCTTTGGCGCCATAGATCTAAATCAAGTGTTTTTTCAGCAACTATTCACATGACTCTACAATATATTGACGAAAAATTATTCCCATGATTTCCCAATAATTTCGGAAAACATGCCTGATTCTTGCCGAATCAGTCACGTGTCCGGCACTCGCGGCCAACATGATGCATGCTCGGGGGCATGCAAGGAATCCGGGCAATCCGCGCCTCGACGGGAAAGCAGCGCAGGGTGCGGCCCGGCCAGGGCTGCGACGCCATGCCGGCCTGGAACCGGAAGCGGTCGCCGTTCCGTCCGTGCCGAAGTTCCGCTTCCGTCATTCGCGATTTCCGGCTGGCCGAAGAGCAAGCGGCCCTCGAAGCGATCCGGCACCGAAGCGTGCCGTGCGACGAGGCAGGGGCCGCCTTTCTGGCCGACCTGGCTGAAGGCAGTTCGTGACGAACGAGGCCGGGCCGCACCGGACAGTTCGGATGGGACCTGAACCGGACAATCCCCGGAGTCTTGACGTGAATGCGCGTCGTCCCGGCTCCATGCCTGTTCAAGCAGGCTCGGCGGGAGCCCGCCCAAGCGTCCGTTCCCGTTCCGTTGTTCAGGGCGTCCGGGATTCGTAAGCCGCGAGCGCACGGGCGCGGCCCTCCGCCAGGTCGACCGCCGGCCGGGGATAGGCATCCGTCGGCGACAGCGCCCGGCATTCCGGAACGGCATCAAGGAACGGCAGCGCGTTCGCTGACGGGCTTGCCTCGCCTTCCGCGACCCAGCGGCGCGCATAGGCTTCGTCCCCATCGAACTTCTTTCGCTGGGTATCCGGATTGAAGATCCGGAAATATGGCGCCGCATCCCGCCGTCCACCGCCATCCCATGGCGTTCGAGGCCGGGTCCCAGTCTGTCAGGCACTCCTCGAACCAGCGCTTCCCCACTCTCCAATGCGTCATGAGGTGCTTGGTCAGGAAGATCGCGACGATCAAGCGCGCACGGTTGCGCATGTATCCGGTGACGTAGAGCTCCCGCATCCCCGCATCGACAGGGCGCACGCCCGTTCGCCCCTGCCGCCACGCGCGCACCTCGGCCGTGCCTTCATCCTCGGACCAGGGAAACCGGTCCCGCACTTCCCGCCAGTTGCGGTCCAGGATCCACGGCGTGTGCCAGGCAAGGTGATACGCGAACTCGCGCCATGCGAGTTCCTTCAGGAATGAAACCGCTCCCGGCCTGCCTTCCCGGGCCGGCCGCGCCGCTGCGTGCCGGCACGTGGCTGGGCTGATCTCGCCCCACGCCAGATGCCCGGAAAGACGTGGTTTTGCCGGCTCCGCCGGGGCAGTCCCGCCATTCGCCGCAATCGTCCATCCTTTCCTCGGCGAAGGTTGCCAGCCTGTCCCGGGCGGCGTCCTCGCCAACCGTGACATGCCGGGCAACCACGGACACGCCGCGCCGAATCGGCCGCGAAAGGTCCCGGTGCGCGACATCCGCGCTCGTCGGCCAGGCTGCCGGCGCGGGCAGTCGCCCGGGCCGCGGCAAGGGAGATTCAAAATCGGTGCTTTCGACCGCCCGCAAAACGGCGAGAGGACCTGAGAGTGCCCGCCAGCCCTGGTCCGGACCGAGCCTGGTTCGAACAGGACGCTTCCCGCAACGCCCGCCCGTCGGTGCCCGCCTTCTGCAGGGCGGCCCTCACGGTCCGGTCGCGCGCAACCTGCGGCGCATCGTAAGCCCTGCACCACCGGATTGTCCTGGCTCCGATCTCGGACGCGACATCCAGCAGCGCAGCCGTCGCAGGCCCGTGACGACAGACCAGCCGGGAGCCTGCGACGTTCAGGGACCTTGCGAATTCCTCGACTCCCGGTCCGGACCGCCAGAGAGCCGCCGCACCGTAGGTCTCGAACACTTCATCCGGGACGAAAACCGGAATCACCGGACCTCCTGCCTCCAGGGCCGCTGCAAGCGCAGGATTGTCCGAAAGGCGCAAATCCTTCCGTACCCGCCAGATCACCGGATCACGCACATGTCCTCCATCAGCGTTCAGGCAGCCCGCACAATCGAAAGCTGCTCGCCTGCGGACGGCGATTCCGGCATTTCCCAGGCGATCCGCAACCGCCAGGCCCAGCCAACCTCGAACGGGCCGGGATCCTTGCCTCGGAGATTTCGGCTCCAGCCGGCACTTCCCGGCAGGGCGTCGGCACGGAGGACACATGCCTTGGCTCCCGTTCGGGGCCGTTCACGCATCGGACGCCCGGCAATTCGCGACCCGCGTGGCATGGGTCACCCGGCCGATCGCCGGACCCGCAGCTACGCGACCCGCGAGCGCGGCCGGTCGGGCCGTCGGGCAAGCCGGATCGAGCATGTCGGCGAGGGGCCGTCTACAGCACGCGGTCAAGCGCTGTGATCAACCGCGAGACCTCGTCTTCGCTCGTGTAATGCGTGAGACTCAGCCGCAGCACGCCGTGGGCCGGATCGATGCCCATGGCTCGCAACGGCCGGACCGCGTAGAAGTCCCCTCCTGCAGCCATGATGCCCATCGGCGCAAGCGCAGCAGCCAGGTCCTCGCCACGCCGCTCGGCAAGGACCCCAACGGTCGGCGCCCGATTCCGGACATCGTGAGGTCCCATCAGGCGCACGTCGTTCCGCCCGGCGAGAAACTCAAGCAGCGGTTGCAGCAGCACCCGCTCCCGAGCACGCATGGCATCGTGCACGGCATGCGCACGCCCGGCCGGGCCAAGGGTCCCGCCTCCCATCGACTCGAACAGCGCATCCACGTAGTCCGCCATGCCCGCACAGGCAGCGACCTGGGCATGATCCGGTCCCGCCGGCGCAAACCGCTTTGTCAGATCCCCGCCATTGAAAAAGTGCCCCTGGTTCGGCAAGGCCTCGGCCAACGCACGGCACATCACCATGATGCCCTGATGCGGTCCGTAGGTCTTGTAGGCCGAGAAGAGATAGACGTCGGCGCCCAGCGCCCCGACATCCGGAAACCCGTGCGGTGCGTAGGAAACGCCGTCGACGCAGACAGCCGCTCCGGCGTCGTGCGCCATGCCTGCAATGGCGGCGACATCGTTGATCTCGCCGACGACGTTCGAGCAATGCGGAAAGCAGAGAAGGGCGGCGCCTTCCAGCAACGGCTCCAGCGCGCAAGGATCCAGTTGCCCGGTGCCCGGGTCGACGCGCCACTCGCGCACCTTGATCCCGGACGCCTCAAGCAGCCGCCAGGGACCCGAGTTGGCCTCGTGGTCCTGATCGGTCACGACTATGGCCGCACCTTCAGGCAACCACGCGCGAAACGCCTGCGCCAGAACGTAGGCGTTTTGACTCGTCGACGGACCGAAGCTCACTTCATCGGCATCGACTCCGAGCATGCCGGCCAGCCGCGACCGCGCCTCATCCATCTCCTCGCCCGCCAGCCTGCTTGCCTCGAACGGGCCATAGGGCTGGACCCTTCTCTCCCGATAGAATCGCTCGAGCCGCTCCGTCACGAACCGGCAGGGCCAGGATCCGCCCGCGTTCTCGAAGAATGCCTGGTCCCGCAAGGACGGCACGGAAAACGCCGGGAACTGCGCCCGCACGAAATCGATGTCGAGTTCTTTCATGGATCGCGAACAAATCCTTCGAACCGGCACACGTCAAGCATTGACGTGCCGAGGGTCCGCGCTGACTCCGCCGCAGTTCGGAGACCGATCTCGCAAATTGCACTGGGTGCACGCCAATTTTTTGGTTTGACCTGAATCTTTTCTTTCTTGCGAGTGTTCGGCGGGTCGCGCGGAGGGTTGAGGCTTTCCTGCTGCCATGCTCTTCCGGGCGCGATCCCTGCGCGGCCGACGATGACCGGACCAGCCGGTCGGCGCCGCGTGACCGGGAAGAGGAGAGCGGGAGAGACGGCTTGTGTGCGGCAGTGACAATGAGCCGGGGTCCCATGATCCGGATGTGGCGGCGTCCCTGAAGGATCCGGCCCGGAAGGGTTCGGGGAAGCACCGGATCGTTTGCGGGAGTGGCGGCGTTTCCGCGGAGTGCCGGCTTGAGGGCGGCGGGGTCCGAAGCCGCGACGCTCCGTCCGCCGGGCAGGCGGCGTCATCCATGGCCGCGCTCGAGGCGGCGGCGCTTTCGGGCTTCGCGGGACCTGGCCCCGAAGCTGGAGAGCTATCCGGGCGGCAAGGAGGCTGCGATCCGGGACGTGACGCAATCCAGCGGTGCTGCAATGTACAAGTCGCTGCCTGAACGGGTCGGCGCGGAGCTTCCGACGCCCGTCCGCACGGAATGCGGCAAGCCGGTGGAACGGCACCGGAAGTTCGGCAAGTCCCTTGCCTCGCGTCCGGGGCCCGTGGAGGCCGGGCGGACGCATTGCCGCTGCCGGGACTGCGGTTCCGGCCTCTTCCCCCTGGACCGCGCCCTCGGGCTGGAGGGGCGGACGGCCGCGCCGGGCGCGGCGAGCGTCGTGGCCGACGCCGTGGTCTCGGACGGCCTCGAGGAGGCGTCCCGCAAGTTGCGCAACCTTGCCGGGGTGAAGGTTCCCGCGACAACGCTGCGGCGACGGACCCTGGAACCCGGCGAGGAAACCCGGCGGTTTGAGCGGGACGTCGTCGAGGAGGGAAGGCCTGCCGCGGAACGGGCCTGCATCGAGGCCGACGGCACCGGCGTCCCGATGCGCCGGAGCGAGACGGAGGGCGTGAAGGGCAAGCAGGAGGACGGCTCGGCCAAGACCGGGAGGCGAAGGTGATTGTCACCTTCACTGCCGTGGGCACGAACCCGAAGACCGGCGAGCCGACGAAGGACGAGGGCAGCGACACGGTGAGCGCCCTGATCGACGGCGCCGCTTCGATCGGCATCAGCCGGGCATCGGAGTTCGCCGGCCGGCTTGACCGGCAGCTTTGCCGGGACGGCGTCTGCAATGCCAAGGAGGTGGTTCTCATCTCCGACGGCGCGGCCTGGATCACCAACGTGGCCGACGAGCTGCTTGCCGGCATGCGGAAGACCTGCATCCTGGATGTGTTCCACGCGCTCGAATGCGCGTCCGAAGCCCTCAAGGTGCTGGTCAGATGCGTGTTCGCGCGCAAGGCGCGTCTGGCGGGAATCAAGGCCCAGCTGCTGGACGGGAAAGTTGGCCGCGTCATGGCGGATCTGCGACCGCACCGTGGTCGAGGGAAGGCGGTGGCGAAGTGCATTGACCAATTCGATTCGAACAAGGGGAGAATGCGCCACGACGAGTGCCGGGCGCGCGGCATGCAGATTGGAAGCGGTCAAATCGAGGGCAGTTGCAAGAAAATGGTCGCCGCCCGCTTCAAGAAGTCGGGATGCAAATGGTCGAAGCGGGGCGCGAACGCACTGCTGGCACTGAAATGTTGCTGGGGAAACTCAGGGTGGGAAGGGTTCGCTTTCTGGAAGGCTCAACGGATCGCCGAAGCCTGACCCAAAAAATCGGCGTGCACCCAATTGCACGGGTGCGATTTCTGTATGGCGGATGGCGGTTTTTTCAGAGCGCTGAAATCACACGACATTTTCGAGGCCGTCTCCGGCGACGGCCGCTGATCCGGCGGATTCCGCGAAAATTCGCCGGGCGGGTCGCGTTCTTTCCATGTCTGGCGGACGCCTGGCCCTGACGGGCCGGTGTGGTAGAGCGTTCCTTGCATCAATCAAATGCCCCTGGACGGGGGCGGAAAGGAACGCTCCGATGGAAAGCCTACAGCCAGAGAACCCGATTGCCAACATCGACGATGGACGCGGATCCGTCGCGACGGCCATGGACGGCCTCACGAAAGCGGGCGTCGCCCTGGTCGAGAGGGCCGCCGAGATCGGCCTGGCGGAGAACGTCGCGGCCCTGTACCGGGACGATCCGCTGGAAGCCGAGGGCGCCGTTCGCGACATGGTCTTCGGCATGGCCCGTTCGGTCCTGGCCGACGCGTTCGCGGCGCTGGACGACCACGGGCCCTCGCTGCAGGTCGACGGCAGGGCCTACCGGAAGGCAGAGGTCACGCCGGGCCACGCGATGACGATGTTCGGACCGGTCGACTTCCTCCGGTCGCGGTACCGCCCCTCGGGCCACGGCGCGTCCCTGGTTCCGGCCGAGGCCGTCCTTGGCCTGACGTCCGGCGGGCTGACGCCGGCGGCGGCGGGTCTCTCGATGTACCTGATGAGCGGCCTGACGGCCCGCGAGAGCGCGGACGCTTGGAAGAGGCTTTGCGGCAAGGGGCCTTCGACGGCGTCCCTGGTGCGACTTTCCGGGGAGGCGGGAACCTGTATTGAGGCGTGTTCCGGCGCGCTTCTGGGCGATCTCCGGGAGCAGGAGGAGATGCCAGCGGAGGCTGTGTCGCTTCTTGTCTCGCTCGACGGCGTCATGATGCGCATGAACGCCGAGACGGCAGACGGAAAGGCAACGGACGCAGGCTGGCGCGAGGCGTCGTGCGGCGTCGTGGCCTTGGTCGACGCGGAGGGGAACATGCTGGAGAGCCGGTACTTCGGGCGTCTTCCCGAAGCCGGCAAGGCGGGCCTGAAGTCTCGGCTGAAGGCCGAGGCGTTCCACTGGCTGGACCGCAATCCGGACCTGAAGCTTGCGGCAGTCGCCGATGGCGCGAAGGACAACTGGGCGTTCCTGGACTCCCTGTGCCCCGACGTGACCCTGATAGATTTTTGGCACGCGACTCAGCATTTGAGTGCCGCGGCCGACGCCGCCTACGGCCCGGACACGGCAGGAGGCACGGCCTGGTTCGAGAAGTGGCGGCATGTCCTGCGCCACGACCCCAAGGGCGCCGGCAAGGTGATCGACGCGATGCGCCACCTGCTGCGGAAGGGCAAGGGTGCCGACGACATCCGGAAGGAGCTGGCCTACTTCCGCAACAACCGCCGCCGCATGAACTGCGCGGACGCCGCCGACGCAGGCTACGCCATCGGTTCCGGTGCCGTGGAATCCGCGAACAAGGTTCTCGTGACTGCCCGGATGAAGCGCTCCGGACAAAGCTGGGGCCGCGACGGCGGCCAGGGCGTCCTGACCTTCCGGTCGCTTCTCAAGTCCGGACGCTTCGACCGGGCTTGGGCCGCCGCGGCCCCGCGCCTGAACCGCTGCGGCGGCTGGAAGCCCCCGCAATGCGCCAACGACAACCGGCCGGTGGCGCAGGTCGCACTTGCCGCGTGATTCGCGAGAAGAACATCTTGGAATCGAAAGGTGAACCATACGAGAATCGCGCCCAATTGCACTTACAGGCTTGAAACCCGCCCAAGCCTGTGTATAAGCCCGCCGTTCGCCGCAAGTCATGCCATCGGCGCAACCTCTCGTGGACGGGCGCGGCGACAATGCCCCTCCTTTGAAGTGCGCCCGAAAGAACGGAGAAGACATGCCGCTTTATGAGCATGTGATCATTGCGCGTCAGGACCTGTCCAACGCGCAGGCTGAAGCTCTCGTCGAACACTTCCGTACGGTTCTCGCGGACAACGGCGGCAAGGCCGTCGGCAACGAGTACTGGGGCGTCAAGACCATGGCCTACAGGATCAACAAGAATCGAAAGGGCCATTACGCATTCATCAGGACGGACGCACCTGCTCCGGCCGTGCAGGAGATGGAACGCCTGATGCGCCTGCATGATGACGTCGTGCGCGTCCTGACCGTCAAGGTCGACCGGCACGAGGAAGGCCCTTCGGTCCAGATGCGCAGGGCCGAAGAGCGCGAATCCCGCCGCGAACGGCGCTAGGAAAGGGAAGTCTCATGGCAACGAAACCATTTTTCCGCCGCCGCAAGGTCTGTCCCTTCTCCGGCGACAACGCTCCAAGGATCGACTACAAGGACACCAAGCTCCTGCAGCGCTACATGTCGGAGCGAGGCAAGATCGTGCCGTCGCGAATCACCGCGGTGTCTTCGCGCAAGCAGCGCGAACTGGCCCGTGCGATCAAGCGCGCACGATTCCTTGCGCTTCTTCCCTATGCAGTGAAGTGAGGACGCAAGCCAATGCAAGTCATCCTTCTTGAACGCATCGCGAAGCTCGGCCAGATGGGCGACATAGTCACCGTCAAGGACGGCTATGCGCGCAACTTCCTGCTGCCGCAGAAAAAGGCGCTCTGGGCGTCCAAGGCCAATATCAGGCACTTCGAGGAACAGAAGGTCCAGCTTGAAGCTCGGAACATCGAGACCCGACAGGAAGCGGACGCGCTTGCCGGCAAGCTCGCCGGCAAGCAGTTCATCGTGATTCGGCAAGCCTCCGACGGCGGCTCCCTCTACGGATCGGTGACGACCCGTGATGCGGTCGAGGTCGCGGCGGAGGCAGGCTTCACGCTCGACAGGCGCCAGGTGGCGATAGATGCGCCGATCAAGGAACTCGGCGTACACGGCGTGGCGATCACGCTTCATCCGGAAGTCGAGGTCCTGATCCAGTTGAACGTGGCCCGTTCCGAGGACGAAGCCAAACTCCAGGCCAAGGGCATCAACATCGCCGAGCAGGCTGCCCATGACGCTGCGAAGGCCGAGCTGGAGATCGCGGAGCTCTTCGACGAGATCGGTACCGCCGAACTCGGCGAGCTGCAGAGCATGGGCGATCCCGAATCCGAGGACGAGCCGGAGGCGGCCGCCGCGGGGGAAACCGGGTCGGTGCCGGATGCAGCGGGCGGCGAACGGGCAGCCGGACCGGAAACGGGCTCCGACGAAAGCGGGAAAGCCGGAAGCTGAAGACCTGCGCGGGGACGCAACGTAACAGGCGACGGACCCGCACGGCCCGCCTCCGCGTTTCCGGCGCCGGTCCGCTCGGTTCGCGCGCCGCGTGAGCCGTTTGCATGGCGCAAGGCTTGAGCATAGGCTTCCGCCATGTGTGGACGGTTCGCCCTGACCCTGCCCCATGAGGCCATGGCCGACCTTTTTCGTGCTGTGCCGGCGAATGATCTTCCTGACACCCCGAACTACAACGTCTGCCCGACCGTCAGCATGCATGCGGTCACGTCGGAAGGCGGAACCAGGCGTCTCAGGCCGCTGCGATGGGGCTTCATTCCTCGATGGTACAAGACGCCGACCGACGGTCCGTTGCTAATCAACGCCCGCGCGGAATCCATTGCGCAAAGGCCCGCCTTCAGGGAGGCATGCCGCAATCGTCGCTGCCTCGTTCCGGCATCCGGATTCTATGAATGGACACGCGACTCGGACAACAACCGGCTGCCGTGGTACATTCACCCGAAGTCGGAAGGCGCGGTGGCGTTCGCTGGCATCTGGCAGGTTTGGGATCGGGGCGAATCCTCGATTGCCACTTGCGCGATCGTCACGACATCCGCCAACAGGACCCTGTCCGGGATCCATCATCGCATGCCGGTCATCGTGGATGAACGGGACTGGCCGCTCTGGCTCGGGGAGGCCGGCAAGGGTGCTGCTGCAGCAATGAAACCCGCGCCGGATGACGTCCTTCGGTTCCACCGGGTGCACGCCAGGATGAACTCGAGCCGCGCCAACGGAGCGGAACTCGTCCAACCTGCGTGAACCAGTCCACTCGCCGACAATCCTGTGACGGGACCTGGCGCGCTCAGGTCTTGCGTAGCCGGATGACGACATCCACCTTCGATATCTCGGCGCCGCAAGGCGCACCGGGGAGACGGCGGATCTCCAGTTCGTCCGCCGGCGCGTCCGTGAGGCGTCCTTCGTCTTCCCAGTAGAAATGCGGGTGGTCGTCGGTGCGCGTGTCAAAGTAGCTCTTTGTGCCGTCGACCGTGACTTCCTGAAGCAGCCCGGCATCGCAGAACGCCCGAAGCGTGTTGTAGACCGTTGCAAGAGACACTGCCTCACCGGCGCTCCGCGCCGCTGAATGCAGGCTCTCGGCCGTGACATGCCGGTGCTGGCCGTCGCCAACAAGAAGTTCGGCCAGCACGGCTCGCTGCCGCGTCGGTCTGAGCCCTGCCTTGCCAAGCCATTCCGAACTGAGCTCGTGGAGCATCATGCCCGTCGTTCCAGTTCCCGTTCCGCCCTGAGCATAGTGGAAAATCCCGCTCCTGTTCAATCGGATTCAGGCATCGTGACAACACCGACCGTCGCTGGCACCCCCTTGCGCCACAATCCTCGCCCCTGCTATTGGGCGAAGCAAGGGATCTGCATCTTTGTCTGGGGCAGTGAAAAAGTGGCGGAGTATCCGGCATCATTCGACAAGGAGGGTCTTCTGGCCTGCGCACGGGGCGAACTCTTCGGTCCTGGAAACGCGCAGCTGCCCGCGCCTCCGATGCTCATGATGGACCGAATCACCGAAGTCAGCGGTGACGGCGGATTGCGCGGAGCGGGCCACGTCGTTGCCGAGCTCGACATCAGCCCCGATCTATGGTTCTTCGACTGCCACTTCCCGGGCAACCCGATCATGCCGGGCTGCCTCGGACTTGACGGTCTTTGGCAGCTGACGGGCTTCAACCTCGGGTGGCGCGGATGGCAGGGCCGTGGATATGCGCTCGGCGTCGGCTCGGTCAAGCTCACCGGCATGGTGCGACCGGATCGCAAGCTGCTGAGGTACTTCGTCGACTTCACCAGGGCCGTGCAGTCGCGCCGCCTTACCATGGGCGTTGCCGATGGCCGGGTGGAAGCGGATGGCGAGACGATATATGAAACCAAGGACATGAAGGTTGCTCTTTCCGAGAGCTGACCAAGGGAGAAGCGCCCATGCGTCGAGTCGTGATCACTGGCCTCGGCATCGTCTGCCCGATCGGCAACAACCTCGATGAAGTGGCCGTCAGCCTGCGGGCTGGCCGATCCGGGATCACATTTCAGCCGGACTATGCCGAGCTTGGGTTCCGGAGCCAGATTGCCGGCATGCCGGACATCGTGCTGGAAGACGTGATCGACAAGCGCCAGCTGCGTTTCATGGGGCCGACCGCCGCCTACGCCTATCTTTCCATGGAACAGGCGATCGCCAACAGCGGGCTTGAAGACAGCGACGTCTCCAACGAACGCACGGGGCTTGTCGCCGGTTCGGGGGGCCCTTCGACATCCAACTTCTTCACCGCCCACCAGACCGTCGTCGAAAAGGGCGCGCCAAAGCGGATGGGCCCTTTCATGGTGACGCGTTGCATGTCGTCGACCGTATCCGCGTGCCTCGCCACGCCATTCAAGATCAAGGGGCTGAACTACTCGATCACGTCCGCATGCTCGACCACGCTCCACTGCATCGGCACCGGCACGGAGCAAATCCAGCTGGGCAAGCAGGATGTCGTCTTCGCCGGAGGCGGCGAGGAGGTCGACTGGACCCTCTCGTGCCTGTTCGACGCCATGGGCGCGATGAGCTCGAAATACAACGACACGCCAACCGAAGCCGCCCGCGCCTTTGACGAATCCCGGGACGGCTTCGTCATTGGCGGCGGCGGCGGGATGATCGTGCTCGAGGAACTGGAGCACGCGAGAGCTCGAGGCGCCAGGATATATGCGGAAGTGACAGGTTACGGCGCAACGTCCGACGGCTTCGACATGGTCGCGCCGAGCGGCGAAGGCGGCGAACGGTCGATGCGGATCGCGACTTCGACACTGGGCGATCGCAAGGTGGACTACATCAATGCCCACGGCACATCGACGCCCGTTGGCGACGTGGTCGAGATCGAGGCGATTCGGCGCCTGTTCGGAGAGGAACACGCCCCGGTCTCGTCGACCAAGTCGATGACCGGCCACTCGCTCGGCGCGGCCGGCGTGCACGAAGCGATCTACTCCCTTCTGATGATGGAAGGTGGCTTCATTGCGCCGTCAATCAACGTCAGGACGCTCGATCCGGCGCTCCGGCCCGATGAGATCGTCACCGAAACGACGGAGACCGAGCTGGACACGGTTCTCTCGAACAGCTTCGGCTTCGGCGGCACGAACGCCACCGTGGCGTTCAGCAAGTTTCACGGGTGAGTGCCGTGCCGGGGCTCATGCAGGGAAAGCGCGGCCTGGTCATGGGCGTCGCCAATGAACGGTCGATTGCCTGGGGCATCGCACGTGCGTTGGCGGACGAAGGCGCGGAGCTTGCGTTCTCCTATCAGGGCGAGGCCTTCGGCAAGCGAGTCGCACCCCTCGCCGAGAGCGTTGGATCGGACATCCTGATCGATGTGGACGTCAGGGACATGCCCTCGATCGAGGCGTGCTTCCAAACGCTGCGAGACCGCTGGGGGCGGCTCGATTTCCTGGTCCATGCCATTGCCTATTCCGACAAGGCCGAGCTCACCGGGCGCTTCGTCGACACGAGCCGGGAAAACTTCCTGAACTCGCTGAACATCTCCTGCTACTCCTTTATCGAGGTTGCCAGGTACGCCGAGGCCCTGATGCCTGACGGAGGCACGCTTGTCACGCTCACATACATGGGCTCGAACCGCGTCCAGCCGAACTACAACGTGATGGGAGTCGCAAAAGCGGCCCTTGAATCCGCAGTTCGCTACCTCGCGAACGATCTCGGACCCAGGGGCATACGAGTCAACGCGATCAGTCCGGGTCCGATGAAGACGCTGGCCGGCGCAGCGATCGGGGGCGCGCGAGGGACCTTCAAGACGATAGAGGCCAATGCGCCCCTTCGCGCGAACCCGACGCTTGAAGCCGTGGGCGGAACGGCGGTCTACCTCTGCTCTGGCCACGGCGCCTCCACGACCGGCGAGATCATCCGCGTCGATGGCGGCTATCACGTGCTTGGAATGTTTCAGGCCTGAAGCACGCAATGCTCGTAGCGCAAAGGGCCCTGAACCGGATCCGGCCATCAACGCGCCGGAATCAGCGTCACATTTCCAACATGACCTCGATTGCGAACAGGACTTTCCCACGCTGTCGCTGATCTTGACCTGCAACCGATGAACGAGGCACGAACCGTCGCAGCCTGGCCGGGTTCCGCGGCTGCGGAGCCGCCCGCGCGCCAACGCAGGCCCCGTTTCCGGTCGCCGGGTGATTCGTTGTCAGGATCCGGGGCCTTTCCGGCGGCGCCCTGGAACCGCCGGGATGCGGCTGCCTCTCAGGGCCGGGTCAGGGCCGCGACGGCTTCGCTGCGGTCGAGTTGCAGCCGCCGCCTGGGGCCGGCCCCAGGCGAAGATCACCGCGAGCGCGATGTTGTTGAGGCTGGCCCGGTTCGCCGGGCCGTAGCCCGTGCGGGTCGGGCAGGCGTCCTCGCCGAAGACGCGGTCTCTCTGGCGGTGATTCAGGTTCTCCACCACCCGATGGCCGCGGTCGGCCGAAGCGGATCCCCCGGCGACGCGGCCTTCGCATCGAGAGAGGTGACGGGACAACCGATCTCGATGCGGTCCTTCCCGTCCTCTGCGCCGGCATCCTTCTTCAGCGGCTCCCGGCAGCGGATGACGCGGGCGGCCTGGCTGGCCGCCAGGGTGGCTGATGGCGCCCTTGGGCGGGGTCGTGACACGGACGGACCGCCGCTCCAGGCGCCCGCGGGCCTTTTCGACATCCTCCTCGAAGCGGCCGGCGGCGTCCCTCTCCCGGTCGATGCCGTCGAGGATGCCGAAGGTCTCCGGAGCGTTGCTCTTGACGGTGAAGACGTAGTCCGCGCGTTCCGTGACCGGCTTCGCGGTCTTGCGCGTCGTGTGCAGCGCGTCGAGGGCGATCACCTTTCCGCGGATGTCGCTGCGCTCCAGGAGGTCGTGCGTGGCCGCCAGTTCGCCTCCCTCGTCGCCGAAGTCCGGGAGCGCGAAGGGTGCGCCGGAGGCATGGCCGGCAGGCGCCACGGTCCCGTGACGGCCCTCGCCGTTGCGGCTGGCGGCGCGGATGCGCTTGCCGTCGGCGGCGAGCGCCCGGGCGATGGGAAGCCGGGGACGGGACCAGCGGGCGACCACATCCTCCGGCGCCCGGGACCGACCGGCCGGACGACCCGGTGGATGGCGGACTTGGAGACCGGCTCGCGAAGCCCCGGCCTCGGGTTCGTCCATGCGCCGACGGCCTCCGGCTCCGCCCGGGACGGCGACCGCGCGAACTGCGCGGCGGCGAGGCAGCCCTTCATGTTGGCGAGTTCGGCGAGGACATGCATGGCGGGCACGCAGGCCGCCGTGTGCTTCCTTCCCTGCGCCCGGCGGAAGTCCGGAACCGCCGCCGGCCCGGCATGCAGGGAGCGCATCGCCCCAGGATTCCGGGGCGCCGGCTCGGGACCGGCGGGCGGCGCCACGTCGGGCGGCAGCGGCATCGGGTTCGAAAGCGGCTCGCGGGCGTCGGGCCTCAGCGGCGTGGCGAAGATCTCCTTCGGCTTGCCGCGGGGGCCGGTGCACCGCCCGTCGGAACGGGCGAACCCCCTGGTCCCGCCCGGCCCCGTCCGGCCCGCCGCCCTGTGCATGGTGCCCGGAAAGAGCTCCGGATCGCAGGACGTCCCGGCCAGGAGCGCCCTGTGGCCGTGCGCTTCCAGCCAGTCGCCGGCGAGCCGGCGGGTCATCCCCGCAAGGAAGCGGGAGGCGAGGTTCGGGAACACGCCGGGCTCCGGGAGCGCGAGGAACCGCGTGCTGCTCGCGATCATCCCAGGCCGCGGCCCGCAAGCCGGCGAAAGCCGGGACAGTGGCGCTCACCCGTAAGCGGTTAAAGTACGACGTCGAGGCCCGATCCGGGCCGGATTTGCGTTTGACATCATAGCCTGCCCGTTCTAGTGATCTGCCGTCGGTGCGAATCACTTCGGAGGCGGCGATGGCGGAATGGCATGGATCCAAGGGGACGACCGGGCTCTCGCAGGCAATCGTGAGCGCCATGCCCGTGCATGACCTGTTCATCGAATCGCACTTGGGTGGCGGCGCGATCATGAAGCGCAAGCCGCCCGCGCAGCGCAGCATCGGCATCGACCTCAACCGCCGGGCGATCGACGACTTCAGATGCGACTACCCCGTCGAGCTCCACCATGGCTGCGCCCACCGCTTCCTGTCCGGCTTCGACTTCCAGGGCCGCGAGCTGGTCTGCTGCGACCCGCCCTACGTGCAGTCGACGCGCAGGTCGCAGCGCCGCTACCGCTTCGACTGCACGGACGACGACCATGTCGAGCTTCTCGGCATCCTGAAGTCGCTGCCGTGCCAGGTGATGGTCTCCGGCTATCCTTCGGCGCTCTACGACGCGCACCTGGACGGCTGGCGCTCGCTCGAGGTCCAGGTCAACAACCAGGCCTGCGTCGTCACCGAGAAGCTGTGGTTCAACTTCGCGCCGGGCCGGCCGCACTGGCACGCCTGTGCGGGCAGGAACTTCACCGACCGCCAGCGCATCAAGCGCAACGCAGAGAGGTGGGCGCGGCGCTACCGGGCGATGCCGCCGGGCGAGCGGCTCGCGGTGCTGGCGGCGGTCATGGCCGTCGAGGCCGGGGAATGAACGCGTCGTCCAATGTTCGCGAGGTCGAGGATCTGGGCCGGGACCTGTCCCGTCTGCTCGGGGACGGCACCCTGCCGCCGGAGGCCGAGGAGGCGCTCCGGTCGCTGATCGGGCTTTCGGGACGGCTGGCGTCGGACAACGCCGAGCTGGCCGCGACGATCGCGGCACAGGAAGGGCGGATCGCCGGGTTCGTGACGCAGATCGCCGCTCTCACCGCCCAGATCGTCCAGCTGCAACGCGACCTGTACGGCTCGCGCTCGGAGCGGCGCAAGGATGGCGTGGCTGGATCCGAAGGCAGTGACGGGACCGACGGCCAGGACAGCCGCCGCGGCGGCAAGGCCGGCCGCAGAAAGGATCGCGGCGACGCGGTCAGCGACACCGGGCTGCGCTTCGGCGCGGACGCCCCGGTGATCGACATCACCGTGCCGCCGCCCGAGATAGAGGGCCTGTCGGAGGACGACTACGAGGTGATCTCGGAGCGCGTCCACTGCCGGGTCGCCGCGCTCGACTGGCGGCACGTGGTCATCCGCTACCGCTACCTCAAGGCGAAGATCCGCAAGACCGGCGCCCTCGTCAGCGCCCCGGCCCGCGAGAGCGTGTTCAAGAACAGTGCCGCCGACGTCTCGTTCGTCGCCGGAATGCTCATCGACAAGTTCCTTTGGCACCTGCCTCTGCACCGCCAGCACCAGATGCTGGCCGCCGGAGGCATCACCGTGAACCGGGGCTCTCTGAGCCAGTGGGCCAACCGGGCGATCGCGCTCCTGAAGCCGGTCCACGACGCGCAGTGGCGTTCGGTGCTGGAAAGCGCCGTGATCCAGATGGACGAGACGCCGATCCGGGCCGGACGGCACCCGGGCAAGCCGGGAAGCATGAAGAAGGGCTGCTTCTGGCCGATGCTCGGCGACCGGGGCGAGGTGGTGTTCCCCTTCGCCGCCTCCCGTCGGCACGAGCATGCGGCCGAGTTCCTCGGCGAGTATTCCGGAACCCTCGTGAGCGACGGCTACGGCGCCTGCGAGGCCTATGTCGCGGCGCGCGGCGGCGCGGTCACCCATCAGGGCTGCTGGACCCATTCTCGCCGCAATTTCTGGGAGCAGAAGGACAATCACCCGGAGATGGCCGGGGAAGCGCTGAAGCTGATCGGCGCCATCTGCCGGATCGAGAAGGAGATCGACGGCCGGCCGCGGGCCGAGCGGCTGGTCGCGCGGCGGACCCGGTCGCGCAAGGCGGTCGACAGGTTCCGGGACTGGTGCGAGCGGACGCTGGAGGATCCGGCGCTGACGCCGAAGCACCCGGTCCGCAAGGCGATCGGCTACGCCGTCGAGCGAAGGGCCACGCTCGAGGTGTTCCTGGGCGACCCGGACGTGCCGCCGGACACCAACCAGGTCGAGAACAAGTTGCGCGGCGCCAAGCTCGGCCAGCGGAATTGGATGTTCGCGTGGACCGAGATCGGCGGAGAGTTCATAGGGATCATGAACGCCATGCTCGCCACCTGCCGGATGCAGGACGTCGATCCCCGCGTCTGGTTGACCGACGTCCTGCTGCGCATCGACACCCATCCGGCCAGCCGGATCGAAGAACTGACGCCGAGGCGGTGGAAGACGCTGTTCGCCGACAGCCCGATGACGTCCGACGTCGCGGCCGTCACGGCGGGCAGGCTTCACGCCGCCGCGACCGGGGCGGGACAGCGCTTGCGGTGGCGCCGGACGGTGATGTCGATCCCGTCCAGAAGCGCAGAGAGCTCGGTCCGCGACAGCGACAGCGACTTCCGTCCCCGTGCCAGCGCCGGGGGCGACGCGAACAGGCCCTGCTCCAGGCGCTTGGCCCAGATGAAGAACCCGCCATGCTCGAAGCCGAGCACCTTCACCATCGTCCGGCGGCGGTTGACGAACACGTACCAGCGCCCGCTGGCCGGGTTCTCCCCGAGATGGGTCGCGACCAGCGCGCCCAGTCCGTCGAAGCTGCGGCGCATGTCCGCCGGTTCCGTCGACAGCCAGATGCCGCCCGCCGGCCAGCCGCCGAGCATCAGGACCGCCGCAGACGGAGCGTGACCCCGTCGCCGAGCGACAGCTCGACGTCCCAGCCCCGTTCCGTCCCCGTCGCGATCTCGACGAAGCCGCGCCTGCCCGCGGTCGCCCGGCCGGCCAGGCCGCGCTTGCGGCGCCAGCTCTGGAACGACTTCACCGACACCCCGCGGGACTCGCAGAAGCTGACCTGAGAACCGTCCCAGCGCTCGAAATCCTCCATCAAGGTCTGCCACTCGGCCTCGCTCCGGTTCTTGCGGACGGGGCGGGCAGCGCCCGTCGCCGATACATCGTTTGTCATGAAGAAACTCCGATCAGGATCAATGGATCGGATGCTCTCGCGCGAGGGCCGACGAAATCAAGACGCAAGCAGAACGCCGTCCTTTAACCGCTTACGTAGATTCCGTCGAGGGCGTCCCGGAGCGGGCGCTCCACCGGCGTCGCCAGGCGGACCTCGACCTCGGACAGCGAGAACCCTTCGGGAGCTTCCCGGCGAACCGGGCGCGCCTCCATGCGATTGCGGACCGACATGCCGCGAGCGTCGCGCATGTTGCGCGGGAACGCCGGAGAAAGCCGCTGACGCTCCCGCGAACGGACGCGCGCGTGCAACGCGGGGATGCCCGACGTCAAGAAAAATCAAACGGATTGAGCGTGGGATGGCCCTGGATTGCGAACCCCGGACCCAACCGGTTCACGATGCCGGCCGCGACGGACAGCAGGAACTGCCCGGCCTGCCGGCAGCTCGGGACATCATGATCGGGATCCACTCGGACCAGTCCGGCGGCCAGCTGCAGGCCTGGCTGGAAGTCCGGGACGGCGGGAACACGGAACTCGCTTTCGACTGCAAGGCCTCACGGGCGCAGCGGACGACGGGCGAGCTAATGTACATGGCCTCAACCCATTCGACCACGACCTCAATGCATCCTGCGACCAGATCCGCATTGAAGCCGTGCAATGGCGTCGAGGAAACGCGTGCGAGCGAGGTCGGCGCCATCATCACGCTGAACGAACAGATGCCCGGTCTTGTGGAATTCCGCCCGACGGCACCAACTTCGACGGTCAGGTCAGCTGCGCCAGTGACGCTGCAAGAAACGCGTCAGGGTTTTCCAGATTGGACAGATGCGCGGCCCCCGGAATGACTTGCACCTGCGCTCCGGACACGCGGTCGGCCATTTCCTGAACCACGGACAAAGTGGCCGCAGGGTCCTGCTCGCCCACGATGAATTGCACAGGCAGGCTGACCTGATCGAGCGACCGCAACAGGTCGAGAGTCTGCAAGCAGCGTGCCGCCTTGCGATAGCCTTCGGGCGGCGTTCGCAGGATCATGTTCCGAATCGAGGCCAACAATGATGCATTTGCGGGATCGGCATGGAATGCCGGCGAGAACCACCGTGGCATCGTGCGATCCGCCACGGCATCCATGCCGCTGGATTCCGAGAGTGCGATGTTGTCGTCCCACATCGCCTTGTAGCCGTCCGGCGCGTCTGCCCGCGCGTCGCAGCAGACCACGCGCTCAACCCTGTCGGGATCCGCGAGCGCGAGCGCCAGTCCGGTCATGCCTCCCATCGACAGCCCCATGAAATTCGCTCGATCGACGTCGAGATGGTCCATCAAGGCGACGACATCGGCTGCAAGCGTATCGAAGCGGTATTCCTCGTCGCTGACGCTGCTCTGCCCGTGACCGCGCGTGTCGTAGCAAAGCACAGTGAAGCGCGACTGCAGTTCCGCAAGCTGGAGGCGCCACATGCCACGATCGGTTGCCAGCGAATTCGACAGGATCAGCCAAGGTCCGCGTCCCGACACAGAATAGGAAATCCGTGTGCCGTCCCGAACCTGGAGGATGCCTGCCGCGCTCATGCGGCGGCGGCGATTGCGCCGTTGATCCGCGGCATGACCTCTTCGGCCATCAGGATCATCGACCGGCGGCCCAACTCGCGATCCGCCCAGTCGTGACCCGCATAGATCAGGTGTCCGAAATCACCGACCTGCTCGCGAAACTCGAGGATCTGCTCCGCCACAGACGGTGGATCGCCATAAATCACCAGCTGGCCCACCAAGTTGTCGAGAGTCACGGCGCTATCGGGCATGTTCTGATCCTCCTTGAAGAGGTTCATGCGGCCGCCCGCCCCCAGCTTCGTCAGAAGCTGCGAGAAATAGTGGACATACGGGCTGTCCGGATCGCGGGCGTAGGCGCGCGCTGTCGCCATGTCGTCGGCGACGCAGATGCTCTTGGCCACCCGCCAATTGCTGAAGTTGACCGGACGTCCGCCCTGCTCGCAGCCTTCGGCATAGTTCGGCCCGTGCGTGGCGACCCATTTGGGCAGCAGGAAGTTTGCCGAAATCGGATCCCAGCCGCGCGCAGCCATTGCGGTGACACCCTTGGAGAAAGGCGCGACTGCAGTGCCGACGATGGGCGGGTGTGGATCCTGGTAGGGCTTGGGGATCACTCCCTGTCCGATCTCGGGCATCAAGGTGCGCTCGGTCGAGACCTCGTAGAACTCGCCTGCCAGGTTGTAGGGCGCCTCGCCTGTCCAGATGTCGAGCACCATGTCGATGCATTCGACGAACATGGCGTTGCGATCCCGGTCGAGATTTCCGAACACCTCTGCATCCGACATCAGCCCGCCGGGCGAGATGCCGAAGTTGAGTCGGCCTTCCAGCATGTGATCGAGCATCGCCACTTCGGCCGCCACGCGGGCGGGGTGCGAGTTCGGCAGGTTCACGGTGCCAGTGCCGAGACGGATCGATTTCGTCTCATAGGCGAGGCTCGCGAGAAAGGCGACTGTCGAGGTAATGATCTCTGCCCGATCAGTCGTGTGTTCGCCGCAGTAGGCCTCGGAAAAACCCAGCTCTTCGGCCAGAAGAAACGCCTCTCGATCCTCCGCGATGCATTGCGAAACGGGCTTGCCCAACGGGTGGATCGGCATAGTGAAGAATGACAGCTCCATCTGGACCTCCGAGCGACTCTTTCCAGTGGGTTTATCTATCACGCGCCGGCCCAGCGAAAATGATGGTTGCTCATGGCCCCCATCAGGTTTCCGGATAGTTGGTGGCGCGGCGCGGCAATTCCCTAGTCGAGTTCGTCCAGCGCGGTCCTGAGTTCGTCATGAAGAACATTGTAGAATGCCTGGCCCGCGTCGCTGAGCGGCACCGATCTCGGTTCAATCCGCAAATAGTCGACAGTCAGTTCCGGCCCGGTGACCGAGATCACCCGGCGCCGGCTGCCCTCCAGATCGGGCAGGCACAGGATCCCTGGCAGGATCGTCGCCCAATCGGAACGGGCGACAAGGCTGAGCGTCGTGAACATGGAATCGAGCTCCATCAGGCGTCCGGTCTCGATCCCGTGAGTGGCGAGGTACTGATCGATCTTGCGCCGCCGGACGTTCTCTCGGTTGGGCAACACCAGGTTCAAGGGCGGAAGGTCCGCCAGCCGCACAGGACGGTCCGCAAGAATTTCGCTCTCGCAGGAGACAACCAGGTATTCCCGATCCGTCCCCATCAGGTTCGCACGCAGCCGCATGTCGGCATCGAACGCGGGCACGACCGCAAAATCCAGTTCGCCCGCAAGAACCTGACGGGACAACTCACCCGAATAGGCCTCGCGCACGGGTGTAACCCACTTTTGTTGTTTGGGCTGATTTCAGCCCCCTTTGTTCTGCTCCGACAGGCAGCTACGGTACCGGACGCCCGCCGCCTGCACCCTGCACGAATCACCGCTCCTGCGCCTTCGGGTTGCACTGCCGCCTCCATTGTCCTTGAAAGGGCACAGCCGCCACGGCCGGGACGACCGGGGAACACGGTCGCCTGCCCGCCGGCGGACCGAGCAGTAGAGAGCAGGAGAGGCAGGCATGGAACGACAGGACAACAAGACGGATTGCCGCGACCCGGACGCGGTCGAGTATCTGGCCAAGCTGTCGACGAAGGATGCCAGGCTGCATCCGCCGGTCATCCGCACCCGGAGTGGCGGCTACACCGCCTACTGGCGTGACGGCAAGGAGGTCCGCTGGCGGGAGATCACCGCCAGTGAATTGCCCGAATTCGGCCGCAATCCGGCCGCACCCTCGGCCGAGCTTGCCGCGCTCATGGCCGATGTCGAGACCCGGTATGCCGAGCTGTTGCCGAAGCTGGTCAGGGCGGCCAGCCAGAAGGGTGCCGACATCGACAGCATCGAGCGGGCGCTCAGGGACGGCGCCCTGGGTAATGGCGGCGTCGGCCTCAAGGTCATTCTCGAACATGTGGACTCCACCCTCAAGGCACCCGAATGCAGGCATTGCGGCAGGAAGATGGTCCGCCACCGCCGGGCCGCCAAGACCTTCACCACCCGGCTCGGTGATGTCGAGATCATCCGCACCTATTTCCTCTGCCGGGATTGCGGGGGTGGCTTCTACCTCCTGGACCGCATGATCGGCGCCGAGGGCGACAACTGCACGGCAGGGGCAACCAGTATCATGGCCGAGGCCGCCGCCATCTGCAGCTACGCCCCGGCCACCGGCCTGCTCAGGAACCTTGCCGGGGTCCTGGTCTCGCCATCCGCATTGCAGCGCCGCGTCAGGGCAATCGGCAACAAGGTCGAGCAATTCGAGCGGGTGATCGTGGAAGGTGCGGCACCGGCGGCCAGTCGGCAATATCTTGCCATGGACGGCACCGGGGTGCCGATGCGCCAAGAGGAGACGAAAGGCATCCGCGGCAAGCAGGAGGATGGAAGCTCGAAGACCCGGGAGGCGAAGGTGGTGATCGCATATACCGCCCAGGGGCGGAGCCCGAAGACCGGCGAGGTCACGAAGGACAAGGGCAGCGAGACTGTCAGCGCCGCCATCGACAGCGCTGCCGCCATCGGCGGCGTGAGCGCCCGTTCCGACTTTGCCGCCCGCCTCGGACGGCTGATACATCGCACCGGGCTCGGCGATGCCGAGGAGGTCGTCGTGCTCTCGGACGGGGCGACGTGGATCGTCAATGTCTGCCAGGAGATGCTGCCCGGGCCGAGGATCACCTATGTGCTGGATCTGTGGCACGCGCTGGACTATGCTGGCGACGCCCTCAAGGTGCTGGTTGCGGACCAGGGCGAGCGGAAACGGCGCATCGAGGAAATCAGGGATGAACTGAAGGCTGGGCGCGTGCACGAGGTCATTGCCTGGCTTGAGCCATTCCGGGACCGGGGCAAGGATGTGGCTGCCTGCATCGACTACTACCGGAACAACCAGGACCGCATGCAATACGACCAGTATATCAGGCGAGGCATGCAGGTCGGCTCCGGCGTGGTCGAAAGCCTGGGCCGGCAACTCGTCGGCAAGCGCCTTAAGCAGCCGGGAAGCCACTGGACCAAGGCCGGTGCCAATCGCCTCATGGCCATCAAGGCATGCCTGCACAACAACCGGTGGGCCGACTACCTGGACTGGAACGCAAACCGGGCCCTGGCGGCGTAAACAACAAAACTGGGTTACACCCCCTCGCGCACCGCCACCTTGACATTGGGAAAGTCCATGGCGAACCGCATCAGTGCCGGCCCAAGGACCGCGCGCGTAAATGTTGGCATCAGTCCCACGGTCACATGTCCTGTCACCGCGCCGGACAGGGCTCGCAAGTTGGCCTCCGCCTCGGTCGCCGCATGCAACACGCGCACCGCGTCGCGATAGAACCGCTTGCCCGCCTCGGTAGGCGTGACTCCCGTGGAGCTGCGGTACAAGAGCTGGACCTGGTACCGGTCCTCAAGCTGCCGCACATGCATCGACAGGCCCGACTGCGTCGCGTTCACCCGCTGCGCGCCGGCCGAAAAGGACCCTTCCTCGAACACGGCGACGAAGTATTTCAGATGCTGAAGTTTCACCGACGACCCCTTCAGTCCAGCATAGATATCAGAAAACCAGATCGAGACTATCATCAATTATTAGTTTTTCAACATCCCCAGATCGCTATCTTCACGTTTGCACGGAGGAGGTGCCGATGAACATGCACAGCACATGCCCAGTTCCCTTTGCCCAGTGTGAGCTTCGGGACGTCCTCGGCCGCTTCGCGACCGGCGTTGCGGTCGTGACGACCTGCGACAACGACGCCAAGCCAGTGGGACTGGCGGTGAACTCCTTCTCTTCCGTATCTCTCGATCCTCCTGAGATCCTTTGGAGCATCGCATCCACTGCTCCCTCGCGCACCGCTTTCGCGCGCCATGGCGCCTTCGCTGTCAATGTCATGCCGGCAGAGGACAAGGACCGGATCATGCAGTTTGCACGCCCGTCGGACAACAAGTTCGACGGCGTCCCCTGGCGGCGGGGATGGTGCAGCGTTCCAGTTCTGGACAGCGCAATCGCGACATTGGAATGCGACGTCAAGCAGATGATCCTCTGCGGCGATCACCACATAGTCGTGGGCTCCGTGCGAACCATCGACAGCCGCGACGGCAACCCGCTGGTGTTCTTCCGCGGTCAGTTCACGTCCTTGGGCGCAACCGTTTGAGCGCGTCGTCCCCGGTCCGCCCGCTTCGGATCGCCATCGCCGGTTACGGCTGGTGGGGCCGACACATGGCGAAACGCCTGGCGGGTCATCCTGACATCACCGTCGCTGTCGTCATCGAGCCCGCTGCGGCGGTGCATGACGACATTCGCGCGCACGGCCTGGAGCCGCAGCCGGACCTGGACAACGCTCTGGCTCGCAGCGATGTGGACGCGATAGTGCTGACCACGCCGAATCTCGTCCATGAGCAGCAGGTGATCGCATGCGCCAGCGCTGGCAAGCATGTCTTCTGCGAGAAGCCCCTGGGCCTTTCGGCAGCGAGCGCACGTCGCTCGGTGGCGGCGGTACAGCAGGCCGGCGTGCAACTAGGCATCGGACACGAGCGCCGCTTCGAACCCGCGATGATCGCGCTGAAAGCGGCAATCGATGCAGGCGCGCTTGGCACGATCATGCACGCCGAGGCGGCCTTTTCGCATGACAAGCTGATCGGCGTGCCCAAAGGCGACTGGCGCACATCAAGGGCCGTCGCGCCTGCCGCGGGCATGACAGCGATGGGCATTCACCTGACCGATCTTCTGATCTCCTTCTTCGGGCGGGTCGGGACGGTGCAGGCGATGACCGCGAGCCGCTCGCTAGGATGGGAGACAGGCGATGTCGTCACCGCCCAGCTTGGATTCGAGGCCGGGATGACTGCGACGATGTCGGCGATTCTGCACACCCCTCACTTCATCCGGATGCACGTCTTCGGGACCAGGCAATGGATCGAGGTCCTGAACGAAAGCCACCCTGACACTCCCGGCGGCAAGGTGCGCTACCTGGCGTCGGAGACGGGACAGGAATCCGTCCGCAAGGAATTTGAATGGGAGGACACGGTGGTCCGCAACCTCGAGGCCTTCGCCGCGGCGATCGCGGGCACGGCCGAGTACCCGTTCACGACAGGGCAGATGGTTCACAATGTCGAAGTGCTCGAGGCCATCGCCCGCTCGGCCGAGGATCGGCGCACCGTCGAGATCGCGGAACTTGCATGACGCGGTCGCGCCCCTTGCCCCGGCTGATGGTCGCGCCGAACGGCGCACGACGGGGCAAGTCGGATCACCCGGCGTTGCCGGTCACGCTGGAAGAAACCGTCGAGACGGCCTTTGCCTGCCAAAGGGCCGGTGCGGACGGCTTGCACCTACATTTGCGCGACAAGGAAGGCAGGCACAGCCTCGACACGGGACTGTACCGAGAGGCGATGGCCACCCTCGAGCACGCGGTGCCCGATCTGTTCCTTCAGGTGACGAGCGAGGCCGCCGGCCGCTATGGTGCCGACGCCCAGCGGGCGATGATCCGCGCGTTGCGGCCACCCTCGGTGTCCGTCGCTCTCCGCGAATTGCTCCGCGTTCGGACCGAGGTGGAATACGCTCGGGCGTTCTACGCCTGGGCGCATGACTTAGGGGTCTGCGTGCAACACATCGTATACACTGCGCAGGAGTTGCACTGGCTGCTGGAATGCATCGACCAAAGGATTGTTCCGGGCACACGTCACCAGCTGCAAGTCGTGCTCGGCTCCTACTCTGGATCGGTGCTGCCGCGCCCATTCGATCTTGAGGCCTTTCTGGCGCCTCTCAACGCGCGAAAGGCCGATTTGGAATTCGACTGGATGGTTTGCGCTTTCGGTCCGGCCGAAGGGGCCTGCCTTGCACGAGCTGCCGCAAGGGGCGGGTCGGGTTCGAGAACTCGCTCTGGAACGCGGACGGATCCTTGGCGCAAGACAATGCCGCACGCGTGACCGAGGTGCGAGCCGCGCTTGACGAAATCGCGTCAGGCGACGCGGCGGGTCAGACCTTGTCCCCCGGCGACAGATGAGGGACGGTCTCTCCTGTTTCCGTGAAGGTCCGCGTGACCTCTGCAGCCGCATAGATCCACAGGATCTTCAGAGGTCCGTCACCGATGTTCTCGAAGCGATGGGGCATATGGGCCGGAATGAAGCTGGTGTCCATGGGTCCAAGTTCGGACTGAACTCCGGCGACCTCCGCCATGGCCCGTCCTGCGAGGATCGTGACCTGTTCGTCGCAGTTGTGGCTGTGCATGGGTGCCGCGGACCCGGCGGGAAACACGGTCATGCCTGTCGTGAAAGGCGGGGCTTTCACGCGCTCGCTCCCGATCATAAGGCGGGTTTCGACACCGTCGCCCCGGGCAAAGGGCGAGATCATTGCATAAGGAACGATAGCTGCTTCGCTCATTGAGGTTTCCGCGAACGGGTTGGGCAATGGGGAGTGAAATGAAGAAAAGCGTCACACGCAACATAGAATCTGACCGGCTTCAGGAATTCATCGCCGCTGCCTTTCGTGCCTGCGACATGCCGCCGGAAAACGCCGCCCGGATGGCCGAGCTGATGACCGAGGCTGACATTGGCGGACAGGATAGCCATGGGGTGTTTCGCCTGCCCCAGTACATCGGGCGGATCCGTGCGGGAGGGATGTCGGTCGACCCGGAAATCTCGGTGATCGCCGAACGTCCTGCCACGGCCTTGCTCGATGGCGGGAACGGGCCAGGGCATCTGGTGATGTCGCGCGCGGCGGAACTGGCCATGGAGAAGGCCGGGACCAGCGGGGTCGCATGGGTAGGCGCAAGGCATTCGAACCATGCCGGACCGGCGTTCCTCTATGCGCGGATGCCGTTGGCCCGGAACATGATCGGGCTCTACGTGGCTGTCGGCAGCGCCAACCATTTGCCGCCTTGGGGCGGTACCGACCTGCTGCTGAGCACCAATCCGATCTCGGTGGCGATTCCGTCGAACACGCAACCTGCAGTGGTCTTGGACATGGCCACCACAGTTGCTGCCTATGGCAAGGTCAAGACCGCCGCAGACCGGGGCGAAACCATGCCGGAGGGCTGGATGATCGACAGGCGCGGCCAGCCGCTGACGGACCCGGCCCGCGCTGGCGAGGGGCTCTTGCTGCCCATCGGCGGACCGAAGGGATACGGGTTGTCGCTGGTCTTCGGACTTCTGGCGGGCACGCTGAATGGAGCGGCCTTCGGCACCGACGTGGTGGACTTCAACGCCGATCCCGAGGCGACCACGAACACCGGTCATTTCGTCATAGCCCTCGACATCGCCGCGTTCGCGGATGTCGACACGTTCAAGGCGCAAGTCGACTCGGTCTGGAGGGAGATTAAGTCATCCGACCGGCTTCCGGGGGTCGGCGAAATCAGGTTGCCCGGTGAACGGCTGGCGGCCACAAGCGCCGAGCGTAAGGAAAGCGGCATCCCGATACCTGTGACCCTGGTGGGCAGGCTCGATGCACTTGCCGATGCGTTGGGCATAGACCGGCTCTAGCTGTTCAGGCAGTCGCCTGCCATGCCGCGCCGTTGATCGTCCAGTTCTCGATCACTTCGCTGCCGGACTGGCGCAACATCTTCGAGACGGCGCAGTGCTCGCGCAATTTGGTCACGACCGCGTCGATGCCCTCTGGATGACCGCTCATAGTCGTCACGATGTTGATGATGACCTTCGGAAACGGCACGTCGATCGGCTCGATCAGGCGTGTGCCCCGACTGTCCATCGTCGTGACGATGTCGATTTCCATGTCCTCGATGACGACGTCATTGTCTGTGGCCAGCTTGTTCGAGATCACGTGCGTACAACCGGCCAGGCCGGCGAAAACCATCTCGACCGGCATCGGGCCCTCATTCGTTCCGCCGCGCTCGATGGGTTCGTCGATGATCATCTTGACGTCCCTGGACCAGGCTTGGGACTTCGTCCTCGTCTCTTGCAGGGCGTGGGTGCGGAAAGTCCAGATCGGTTTTTCCCTGACGGCCATTTCGTTACTCCGATTGGCGTTTGCCGGGCAGCGCAAGTCTGCCCGGCAAAACAGGTTCATTGCGTGATGGCATCGACCAGGTCTTTGTAGGCCGAATACTGATCGACCCGCATCGTCTGGTAGTCCGCACCGCCGATGTAGTCCGTGTTTTCACCCAGACGTCCCATCATGCGGTTGTAGGTCCGGTCCTCCTGCAAGGCCGTGAAGGCTTCGTCGAGCTTGGCAAGAACGTCGTCCGGTGTCCCTGCGGGAGCGAGAACCACACGGTGCATGAAACCCACGTCCCCGCCGATGCCCAATTCGGCAAAGCTCGGCACGTCCTCATAGATGCGCTCGTCACCGGCTGTGGCCAGAACCTTGACCTTGCCGGAGTTCACCAGCGACGCAAGCGTCGACGGGAAACCCATCGTCACGTCGGCATCGCCCGCCAGCAAGGCTTGCATGGCAGGCCCGCCACCCTGGAACGGCACGAGGTTGAATACCGTGTCCGTGGCCTTCATGATCTGGGCTGCCGGCACGAACAGCGCGCCCCAGTTCCCGGAATGCGCCATGTCCACGCCGTCCGGATCAGCCTTGGCCGCGGCGATCAGGTCCTCGAAGCTGTTCAATTCGCTGTCACCCCGGACTACCACGGCGATCGGCGCGTAGTTGACGCGTGCCACGGGGACAAAGTCCGCATTTGGGTCATAGGGAAGCGATTCGACGTGCTGCTGCAGCATGTCGATATAGTTGTGCGAGAACAGCAGCGTGTACCCGTCCGCGGCCGCATTGGCAACTTCCTGAGTGCCCTTTTGTCCGCCAGCACCAGGGCTGAGACGCACGATCATTGCCTGATCAAGATACTGCGGGATAATCGACGTGATCACCCGTGCATTCAGGTCATGCGAACCGCCAGCGCCCAAGGGGATAACGAGCGTGATCGGCTTTTCGGGGTACTCCGCGAGAGCGACCGAACCCAATCCGAGCGTGGCGACAAGCGCAGCGCCCATGGTTCTCTTCAGAGATTTCCAGATCATGATTTCCTCCTTTGATCGATCTGTTTTTTGTCGTTGTGTCCCGCCATTCTAGATCGTGGCGGCTTTCGTCCGGCGCCAGAGGACATAGCCGATGATCGGCGTCGCGATCAAAACGGCGACCATGCCCAGTCGCTCCGTAAACATGAACTGAAGCGGCGTCGACCCGGCCATCGCGATCGTCTGGCCGAACGCATATTCGAGCGCGCTCCCGAGAATGAAGCCCATCACCATGGGCATGACATCGAATTTCGCAGCCCGCGCCAGCAGGCCGAACAGGCCAAACACGACCAGCATCAGCACGTCCGTCGGGTCCGAGCGGTACACGTAGGCCCCGGCGAACGCGAACATGATCACGATCGGCACCAGCAGCCCGGTCTTGATCGTCACGATTCGCGAGAAGAGCGGGATTGACAGATATCCGATGACAACGAACATCAGGTTCGCCAGCACCATCGCGACGAGAATTCCAAAGACGATCGTTCCCTGCGCTTCAAACAGCTGCGGTCCAGGCCTCAATCCTTGCGCCACGAATGCGCCGAGCAGTATCGCTGTCACGTTGTCGCCTGGGATGCCCAGCGTAAGCAGTGGCACAAGCGTCGGCCCGTTCACGGCGTTATTCGCAGCCTCGGCTGCGGCCACGCCTTCGATCTCGCCCTCGCCAAAGGTCTCCGGGTGAGACGAGGCGTTCTTGGCGGCCGAATACCCCATCATCGCCGCGACAACCTGGCCCAGGCCCGGCACGATGCCAATCGCCGTGCCGATCAGAGTCGAGCGCCGGATCGTGGGGATGCAGCGCTTGAATTCCGCCTTGCTCAGCCGCTCGCCCACCAGCTTGGCGAAGCCGCCGACCCTCTCGCTGCGCATGACCGCGTAGACCAGTTCAGGCAGCGCGAAGACCCCGATCAGCATGGGCAGGAGCGGGATGCCGGACTTCAGCTCGAAGATGCCGAAGGTGAACCGCTCGACGCCTCCGATCGGATCCGTCCCGACCTGGGCGAGCCAGAGGCCGAAGAGCATCATCACCAGCCCCTTCAACGGATTCCTGCCCGACGTTGAAACGATGATGACAAGGCTCATCAGGAGAACCGCGAAAAGTTCCGGCGGCCCGAACTGCATCACCAGAATGGCGATCGGGAAGATCATCACGATCGTGAAGATGTCGCTGAACGTATCGCCGATCATCGACGAATAGAGGGCCATGTCGAGCGCTTTGCGGGACTGGCCCTTCTGTGTGAGCTTGTAGCCGTCAATCGACGTGGCGACGGCGGCCCCCGTTCCGGGCATGGACACCAGGATCGCCGGGATCGAACCGCCGAATATCCCGCCCTTGTAGACGCCCAGAAGGAACGGGATCCCGACCAGCGGATCGAGGAAGAACGACAATGGCAGCAGGATCGCCATCGCCATCAGGGTCGTGAAGCCCGGCAATGCACCCACGAGCATCCCGGAGAACAATCCGATCGCGATCATCAAGATCGTGTCTGCGCGCAGTGCAAGCATCGCGCCGTCGGCAAACTGCTCGATCATGGAGAACGCCCTTCCGATTCGGCGAACACCGCGTTCGATTGATCGAAAATCCACGCATAGAAGAACTCGATTGCGCTGAGCTCGGGCAATGACACCGCAAGCCCGCGCGTCGCGACAAGATAGAGCGCGACCGGACAGATGACCGACGCCGCGCAGATCTGGAGGATCGAGCGGTTTCCGGCGATCCAGGCCACTGCGGCCATCGACAGGGACGACGAGATGAAAAATCCAAGCGGTGCCATGGTTAGCGCATAGAAGAACATCACCGCAAACAGCATCACGACGCGTCGAAGCGTGCCTTCTTCGAAGGTCTTGCTTTGGGTCGCCAGGAGAGAACCGCGCTGCAGGTAGAGCAGTAGACAGGCCAGGATCGCCATTGCGCCAAGGACGAGCGTCGGAAAGAGCGAAGGCGGAATTGCCGTTAGTGACCGTCCAAACAAGAGCTTGGGCGGGGCCACGAGCAGGGGCATGAACACGAACCCGAGGATGCCCAACAGCGCGAGTCCGCCAGCCAGCCAGGATTCGGCGGTGATATACCCAATGATCTTCACGTCGCAATCACCTGCAATCCCTCAATCCCGTTGGCGCAGCGTCAGATGAGGATCCGCGCCGTAGGTGCAGGAAAGGCGATCATGCCCGTAAAACGCACTCGGCTGTGGCCCAGATTGCCACGCCCGGAGCCATGTCTCACGGCCTCCTATCCCCCGGCATCGTATGTGCTTCATAGAGATAGAGCAGTCCCAGTGCACTGGGAAATAAGGATTCATGATGGGTGTTAGTGGCTAAATTGAAGGACTTTGCGTCGCTGGGCGGACTTGGACAAGGAGACCCGAATGGAATGTCAATCGTCCCAGACAGGGTCGGTGCTGCCTGCAATCCGGCGGCCCGGATCTTTCAGGTGCACGGTGCACGAAATCTGGGCGCGGAGCCCCGGTATTATCCCGCAGCTGCTCTTACGTCAGATCGCGCTTGCCGAGCGTTGCGTTGCCTCCGGACATGGGGCGAATGGCGCGTGATCGTCTTCAGACGCCACTCTCGCCCTTTCGGGGTCCTGGCAGCCTCCGACGGGAGGATCGAGCAGAGCCAGTGCCGGCAATTGATGGGGGCCCGGTCGAGAATGTCGCTGACTCGGCAACCTCCTGACCTTCCGTTTCGGCATGCTCGAGACCATGCGCATTCCCGGCCGCGGCAGCCCGGGTCGCGCAATGCGCATGATGGACCGCGCTGAGGCATGTCTTGATCGCCTTCCGCAGATCAACCTGGTTGACTTGCCGCAGGATGAATCCCGGATTGGCTATCTGGCCGGTGGCCTGCATCGCCACGAAACTGAACCGCCGCAATCGCGAGCGCAGCTCTGTCCTCGACAAGGACGCCTTGGCCAGCCTGCCGGAGGTTCTCAATCTCCTCACCCTTGCCGTGCGCGGCGCCTGCGACATCAGCGAGAATCCGTGGCAACGGGCATGGGAACCCACGGAGCCGGCATCCGCATCTTCGACTGCCTGCGATCGGTCACCGCGTACCTGGTCTTCGCGCCATGGATCTCGTCGATCAACACCGCGGCTTTCGGCATCCCGCCGCTGCGGGCGGCAGGTCACCGCGACAGCGCGGCAAGCATGGTTCCGAACCGGATTCTCGAACGATCTGAATGCCGATAGCCAATGGGAAACCGCCACAACGAGATTTGCTGCATCGGCATTTGACCTCTTGACGACCCCGGAACGACAAGTGATAGGCGGCGAAACTATCGGAAGCGGGATCAGGTGCCGAGTGAAATCTTGAACATCATCGCCCCCGTCTTCGTCGTTGCCGGAATCGGGTTTTTCCTGGAATTTCGGGGGATCGGCTTCCAATCCGAAACACTGACCCGGCTCGCGATGCTGATCGGGACGCCGTCCCTGGTGTTTTCGTCCCTGACAAGCACTGCCCTGCCTGACGACTCGCTTGCCCGCATCGTGGCGATCAGCGCAGCGGCAGTTCTCGTGGGTGGTGCACTGGCCTTGGCCGCGCTTCTTGTCCTGCGCCTGCACTGGCGGACGTTTCTGTCGTCCCTGTCGCTTCCCAATGCCGGGAATGCCGGGCTGCCGATCGTCTTTTTCGCCTTTGCCGAGCCGGGGCTGGCGATCGGTGCGGCGTTCTTCTTTGTGATCGCGCTGGTTCAATACACGGTTGTCCCCGCCATCGTCACCGGCGATCCGGGCCTTCGGAAACTGCTGCGAGAACCGTTGGTCTGGGCAATCGTGGCAGTGCTCCTGTTCCGGATCACCGACCTGCCGATTCCGACTGTCGTCGCCGACGTGACCGCGCTACTTGCAGGAATCATGATCCCGGTGATGCTGATCTTGCTGGGGGGCGCTCTGGCACGACTGAAGGTCGGCGACATAGGAACGTCGGCACTGCTTGCGGGCGTAAGGCTGGCGGTCGGGGTTGCCACCGGACTGACGCTGATCGCGGTCTTCAACCTCGAAGGCGTGGAAGCGGGAGCGATCTTTCTTCTGTCCGCGATGCCTTCAGCGCTGATCACCTACGTGATCGCCGAACACTATGGCCGCAGCCCGGAGCGTGTGGCCGGGCTTGTTGTCAGCTCCACCGTCCTGAATTTCGCCTGCCTGCCGCTGTTGATCTCGGCGGCGATCCATCTTGCCGGATCGTAGGTTCAGGACTTTGCCATCCTCGATACCGCGAGAAGCACGGCCGAATTGTCGAGATCGCTGTCGCCCGCCCTCTCGGCGTTTTCCATCACTTCGAGATAGCGATTGACCATCGGCATGTTCCCGTGACCGTTGCGCGCGGCCATCTCGCGGATCAGCTTGAAGTCTTTTTGAGACTGGGCGATCCGGCCAAGCGGCGTGAATTCGCGCGCGACCATCATCGGTCCCTTGGCGCCCATCACGTCGGACCGCGCAGCAGAACGCAACGCCGTTTGCAGGTATGTCGCCGGGTCGAGGCCAATCGCTTCGGCGAAGACGAGGCCTTCGGCGACCGCGGCCCGGTTCAGCCCGAGAACGCAGTTGATCGCCAGCTTGGTCCTGTTCCCGTTGCCGATTGCCCCGACCCTTTCCCGATTGGACGAAATCGCGTCGGCAACCTCTTCGAAGTCGTCGAGCCCCACCGGGTCGCCGGCAAGCAGGAGGAGCGCGGTTCCTTGCTGGACCTGGAGGCTCGTGCCGGAGATCGGGGCCTCGACGAGCACGACATTGTTTCCTCGGGCGATTGCCGCCAGCTCGGCGACCTGGTCAGGGTCGCAGGTGCTCATGGAGACAAGCACCTTGCCGGTGACCTCGGGCGCGGCCGAAACTATGCCGGCCAGCTGGTCGGTGCTGAAGACGGCCGAGAGAATGATGTCGCTTCGCCAGACCGCGCCGGGATTCGCGAGTATCCCGCCCCTTTCCCGCAACAGCGTGCCGCGCGCTTCGTCCACGTCGTATCCAACGACGCCATGGCCCGCAGCCAGAAGGCGTTCCGACAAGGCTATGCCGATCAACCCCAGCCCGAAGATCCCTACGGTCCTGGCCATGCAGCCCCCTATTCTGCCGCCTTGATGTCTGCGAGGCGGGCAATTGAATGGTTGGACAGCGGCAGCGAGACAGGCTCTCCGATCTCGGCCGACAAGTCCGCGGCCGAATATGCTGCCATAACCAGCCGGGCATGGGTCGGATCGACCATCACGGGACGGTCCCTCAGCACTGCCTCGAGGAAATGGATCGTCTCGGGGCCCATCTGGCCGGCAAAGACCTGATCCACATGTTCACCTGGCATGGTCGACATCGGGAATTGCGTGCCCTCAGACACCGTGTTCAACCAATGATCCCGCGCCGTGTCATCCAGGATCAGGGCGCCCTCTGTCCCGGTAATCTCGATCCAGGTCCCGCAATAGTTCGGATAGCTTGGCGGAAGGTTCCAGCCGCCGCCGATGACGACGAGGGTTCCGTCATCCATCGTTACCGTCGACCACATGCAGTCATAGGAACCGTTCACTTCCTTCATGTAGCCATATGCGCCCTGCGAGTAGATCTTCGCGGGCTTGGCCGGTTCCAGCAGCCAGAAGACAAAATCGAGATCGTGCGTGGACTCCATCGCCGCAGGCGACAGCTTCACACGGCTGGCGATCTTCTTCCCGAGGTTCCGCGACAGGTGGCGACTGACCATGACGTTGACCACCTTGCCCAGCTTGCCCTCTGCGATGGACTTCCTGGCGTATGCGATCTTGGGGTTGAACCGCTGGGAATAGCCGATCGTGAACTTGACGTTGTTGGTCCGCGACAGCGCGATCAGTTCGTCCGCTTCCCAGAACTCCAGCGCAATCGGTTTCTCCAAGAGGACGTGCTTGCCCGCCTGCAGGCAGTCACGGGCGATCGGGTAGTGGGTCTGTTCGGGCGTCGTAGAGATGTAAACCACGGTGATCGCCGGGTTGGAGACGATTTCCTGATAGTCGAGCGTAGCCGTCGCCGGATTGGTCAGCGCACGGACCTCGTCCAATCGTTCGCGGCGGATTTCACAGATGTGCAGCGCATCGACCAAGGCCGAATCGGCCAGCGTCTGCGCCCGGATCCCGCCGCACCACCCGGTCCCGATGACCGCCACTTCCGTCGTCGCCATCTCGCTCTTTCCCACTCGTCGCATCGGCATGCGCTTTGCCCCAGCTAGCTTGCCCCTTACGAGATCGCCAACAATTATTCCTGATGCCCGGCATCAAGCAAGGCCAACGAGTTTCCAGCCGAAAGGTGCGCGAACTTGCCATGGAACTACCGGCTTGCGCGGCGCCAAGGCCCGCATGCGCATCGGACAAGAGACCGGTCAGGCTGCCTCAGGAGAAGAATATCGTGGAACCCGTCGTCGCACCGGCCTCCAGATCGGCGTGGGCCGCCACGACTTCGTTCAGCGGACGGCGCTGATTCACGCTTACCGTAACCTGACCACCGAGGATCATCTCAAAGACCCGACCGGCCGAGTGCTCCAGATCGGCACGGGGTCCGACATAGTTCGCAAGAGTGGGACGCGTGAAATAGAGCGATCCGGCCTTTTGCAAGAGGCTGGGTGCAACCGCGGGCGCTTCCCCGGTCGTGGCCCCGAAGGAGACGAACATCCCGTAGGTGGCGAGGCACGCGACCGACGTCTCGAAGGTCGCCTTGCCGATGCTGTCATAGACAACGGGAACTCCCGCCCCGCCCGTTATCTCCTTGACCCGCACCTCGATGTCGTCGGACTTGCGATCAATCACATGGGCATAGCCCAGATCCAGCGCACGCCGGCAGTTTTCGGCCCCCGTTGTCACACCGATCATCTCGGCCCCGAGATGCTTGCCCCATTGGCCCGCGATGTGGCCCACGCCTCCCGAGGCCGCAAAGAACAGAACCTTGTCCCTTGGCTTTACTTTGTAGGTCCGCTCGAGCAAGTATTCGACTGTCATGCCCTTCATCAGCGATGCCGCCGCAATGTCATCCGAGATTCCGTCGGGGATCTTGAGGACCCGTGCGGCGGGGGCATTGCGCTGCGTCGCATAGGCTCCCAAGACGCCACCGTAGACAACCCGGTCGCCGACAACCAGTTCGGCGACACCGTCCCCGACCGCAACGATCTCGCCTGCGGCTTCCAGCCCCAAACGGCTCGGCAATTCCATCGGATACTGGCCCGAACGCTGGTAGACATCCATGTAGTTCAGGCCGATGGCCGTCTGGCGGATCTGGATCTCGCCCTCGCGCGGCGGCGGCAGGTCCACAGATTCGAACTGCATTACGTCCGGCACGCCCTGGCGCGCCATGACCACCTGGTCGATCTTCATCCCATTCTCCTCACGTCGTCGGGTCGCCGCCTTCCACGACTACGGTCTGCACTTCGCCCGCGCCGCTGGCCCGGCGAAACGCTGCAGCTGCCTTGTATTCTTCGGACCTGAAACAGGCGATGCCGTCGGCCAGAGTCGGAAACTCGATGACGACGAAGCGGTGAAAGTGGTCCGGCCCCTCCATGATCTCGTACTTCCCGCCGCGTGCCAGCACCTTGCCACCGTACTTCTCGATGATGACCGGCACCAGATCTGTGTAGCGCTTGTATTCAACTGGATCGTTGATCCTGGCACGGGCAATCCAATAGGCTGGCATGCGCTGTCTCCTGTTCTACATCAGTTGGTTTGGAAGCCAGTTGGCAATGCCCGGGAAGGCCACCAGCAGCGTCGCGGCAATCAGCATGATCCCCCAATAGGGGACCGAACTTCGAAAGATCTGCTGCACGCCTACTTCCGGATCCTCGATGGCCGCCTTCACGGTGTAGACCAGCAGGCCGAAGGGCGGCGTCAGGAGCCCGGCCTCGATCGCCAGAATGCCCACAATTGCAAAGGTCAATCTGTCAAACCCAAATGCGACCGCGATGGGTTCCACGATCGGCACGGTCAGGAGCATGATCGAGATGCTGTCGACCACCATGCCCAGAACGAACCAGATCAAGATGATGATCCCGAGCACGTGCCAGGGCTGCAGCCCCGAGGCCACGAAGAACTCGCGAATCGCGTTCGTGACACCGGTCATCGCCAGCGTCCGGGAATAGAGCGCGGCTGCGAAGAGCAGAATCAGGATCGGTGCCGCCGTCTTGCCGACAGAGTAGACCGCCTCCAGGAACTCGCGCAGGGACATCCCCTTGAGCAAGGCAAACATGAGCGCCAGGGCCGCGCCGGCCCCCGCCCCTTCCGTCGGCGTGAATATCCCGAACCAGATGCCGCCCAGCACGGCCGCGACGATGCCCACGACACCGAGAAGGCTGCCGGCGAGCTTGGCGCCGGGTAGGTCGATCCTATCGGCGGAGACCTCGACTTTCCTGTTTCGCACATGCTCGCCCACGACTTCGGGCTTCAGGATCGCCATGGCCATTATATACGCAATGAACATCGTCGCCAGCATCAGTCCCGGAAACACGCCCGAAAGGAAGATTCGTCCGATCGACTGTTCCGTGAGAATCCCCCAGACGATCATCAGGACCGAGGGCGGAATCAGCATCCCAAGGCAACTCGACCCCGCGATGGCGCCCAAGGCGAAGCCGCGGTGGTAGCCGAACGCCTTCATTTCCGGATACGCGATGCGCGAGAAGGCGGCGGCCGAAGCGATGGAAACGCCCGTGACGAAGGAAAAGACCGTGTTGCCCAGCACCGTTGCGATCCCGAGCCGGGCAGGCATGCGCCGCAAGCTCCGGTTGATCCCGACATAGATGTCCGACACCGCACCGGATCGCCCCATGAATTCGCCCATGAGCATGAAGAGCGGAATCACCGCGAAGGTAAAGTCTCGCAGGGCCTCGGCCGCGGTCGATGCGACTGTCGCTTCAACGATCCGCAACCGACCGGTGACCAGGAAAATCCCCACCAAGCTGGTCACGCCCAGCGCCACGGCCACATGGACCCCAAGGATCACGAGGGCCAGCAGAGCGCCGACCATCAGCGCGGCGGTTCCGAAATCAAACACGGTCGTTCCCCACGCTCATCTGCATCATCGGAGCCGAAGCTCCTGCGTCCTGTCCACGGCCTCAATGCAGGCCAGCAGGACGTAGTTCAGGGCCGCAAGCGCGCTTCCGAAGATTATCATGAACCGTGCGGGCCAGACCGGCACCCGAAGCGCGCCCTCGCCGTCGAACTCGCCATTCGCGAAGGACCGCAGGGCCGGCGTGATCCCGGCCTTCGCAAGAAACAGGAAGAACGCAGCGCCCAACAGCAAGCTAAGCACGGTTACGACGCGAGCCGCCTTCGGGCCGAACGCGCCCGTCAAGAAGTCTGTCCGTAGCATCGAGCCCGAACGGACAGCAAAGCCAACCTGCAGGAAGACGATCATCACGACCGAATTCGCGACGATTTCCTTCGTGCCTTGCAGGGGCATGTTCATCGCGCGCGCGATGATGTCGGCAAGGATGAAGAAGCAGAGCACAAAGGCCCACGCCGCAGCCAGTATCATCAGCGACTTGGTGAGGCCGTCCGCAGCCCTGATCAAGAACATGTCCCGTCTTTCCACTGTCCAGCCGGGTCGACTGGGATGTCGAGGGATGGCCGCGCCGCCGGATGTCCGGCGACGCAGTTCGATATGTCGCTACTTGATTTCGTACCGCACCGGCCACTCGTAGCCTCGCGCCTCGGCCTTCTCGAGCACCAGGTTCAGCACCTGCTTGGCAGGCAGGCCCTGCGCCTCAAGATCGTCAGCCACGGACTGCGGCCATGCGGCCAGGCTCTCGGCCCAGGCCTTGCGCACGCCCGGATCAATCTCGGTCACGGTGATCAGGTCACGCAACTCCTCGACCAGCCGATCATACTCCTTCTGGTTCACGATCCCGGTTTGCTCTTCGTAGTCGGCTGCAACCTCATGCAGGATCTCGCGCACGTCCTCGGGCAGCGAGTCGTAGGTTTCCTGGTTGATTGTCAGCCCGTGCCAAGTCATCGAGCCAAAGCCGATCAGCGTGTAATACGGGCCGGGCTCGTAGAGCTTAAGATTGACCCAGGCCGACGGGAACATGATCCAACCTTCGTACACGTTGGTCGTCATTTCGGTGTAGGCCGTCGCAAGCGACGACTGCACCGGCGAGACGCCCGCATATTCGAGCCAGTTCAGGTTCAGGCCGGCGCCCGCGATCTTCTGGTCCTTCAGGTCGCTAAGTTCCTCCCAGGGAAACGATGTCCCGAGGTTGTAGCCGCCGTCCGCAATCCGCGACAGCAGCACCTGATTGAACTTGTCCTGGAAGACATCCTCAAGATACGGCACCTCGGCATAGACATCCTGCGCGATGCCCAGCGACATGACCGGATCCATCGTGCCGAACGGCATCATCACCTGGAACGCGTGCAGCGGAAGATTCGACGGCTCGAAGCAATAGCAGAAGCCGCCAATGTCGATGATCCCGTCCTGGACGCCTTCCAGGACTTCGGTCACCTTGACGATCGAGCCGGAATAGCCTTCGACAAAGTTGATGGTGTGATCGGTGCGTTCCTCGACCCGCCGCTTGAACTCAGGCTGGAAGTAGTCGATCATCAGCCCGGCATAGACGACGCCGGGCGGGTGGCCCGAACCGATCCGAAGGGTGATGTCCTCCGCCGTGGCCGCGGATCCGATCGTCACCGCGGCAAGCGCTGCTGCGCCGGTTGAAACAAGTCTGTTCATCTTTTCCTCCTCTAGATGATGCTGAACCGAATTCGGCGTGTTTCCCTTCCATGGCCACACCCTGGTCCCGTTGTCTGTCTCTCCGCTCTCTTGCCCTGCCTGCGCTCCGTGCCTGTCGCCCTGCCTCTGCGCTTGTTCCTAGCCCGCCAGGGCCGGGGCCTCCAGGCCCTCGACATCCGTCTTGAGGCTGGCCGCCTGCCCGGCACTCAGCGGCACCAGCGGCGGCGCCATGCGTGTCCAGCTGTCGTCACCGCTGCGCCAGGCTTCCATCTGTTTCATGGCCGCCATCAGCGGGTATTTCGATGCCACCGCGCGGGCTGCCTTCGCCAGCGCGAAGGCATCGCTGTCCGGTCCGTCGGCCGCGACCATCGCGTCGCGCGAGTATGCCCCGAACGCGTTGGTGGAGCCCGAGATGATGCCGGCGCAACCGCCTGCCAACCCGTCGAACAGGAACGCCTCGCTTGAAGGGTAGATGTCAAAGTCCGCTTCTGCCCCGCCGGTGGCTTCGGCAAAGGCGAGCGACTGCGAGAGGTCACCGCTGGAGTCCTTGAGGCCTGCAATCACCGGACCGAAGGCTCGCTTCAGCCGGACAGCGACATCGACCGGGATCGGCGTCATCGACATCTGCGGGAAATGGTAGAGGTAAACCCGCAGCCGGTCATCGCCGACCTTCTCAACAAGCTGCGAGAAATAGGCGTAGAGTCCCTCATCGCTGGGGTTCTTGTAGTAGAACGGCGGCAGGGCAAGCACATTCACGAACCCGACGGATGCCGCCGCTGTCGTCAGATCGACAGCGTCCTGGGTCGCGCAGGATCCGGTACCGAAGATCACGCGGCTCGGATCGAACCCGGCCTCGGCGAAAGCGCCGGGCAGCATGATCCGCTCGCGATAGGAGATCGAGTTGCCCTCGCCCGTCGTTCCGATCGGCGCCACGCCATCGCATCCTCCCGCCGTGATCAGGTGCTCGCAATAGGCGACAAGTTTTGGGACATGGAGCGTGCCGTCCTCCCGAAACGGTGAAACGGCGGCCGCATATATCCCCTGTTTGGCCTTTGACATGTCTCTTCGTTCTATTCTGCGGCTTCCAAGCCGGCATTGCTGTCACGCATCGACACGACCACCTTGATCGCGTCGTCGATCCGCTCGCGCGCATGGCGCAAGGCGTTCGGCAAGTTCCGCATCGGGAAGGTGTGCGTGTGGACCTTAGTCGCGTCGAAACGCCTGCTGGCCATGAACGCCATCGCCCGATGGGTGGCCGATCTGCCCTCGCCCCGAATGCCGTATAAGTAGATGTTGTTGACGGCGAGATAGCCCAGGTCGAATTCGACGGGCTCCTTCGGAAAGGCCGCGAGACAGACCTTGCCGCCCCGATTGGTCATGTGCACGGCCTGGTTGACGGTCGTCTCGGTGCCTGCACAATCCACGACGTAGTCCGCGCCCTTGCCTCCGGTGAGTCCCTTCACACGTGCGAGCGGATCTTCGGACCGGGCGTTAATGGCAACGTCTGCACCCAGCTCCAGCCCGATCTTGTTGCGGTTCTCGCGCGTACCGACAAGAACCACCGGGCTGGCCCCAAGCGACTTCGCCACCGCTACCGCCAGAAGCCCGACCGGACCGGGTCCGATCACCACCACGCTTTCGCCGGCGACCAGCCCGCCAAGTTCGGTCAATCCGTACATCGAAGTCCCGGCCGTCACGACCAGCGTCGCCTCGGCGTCCGACATCGTGTCGGGAACCTTGATCAACGTGTTGACGCTGTTGACCGCATACTCCGCGAACCCGCCGTTCGTGGTGAACCCGTTGGCCCGGTGCCCCTTGTCGCGGTCGCCGTAATTCAGGCCATAGTTATGGCACGAGGTGTACATGCCCATCCGGCAGCGCTTGCACTGGCCGCATCCGGCATGAATCTCGACCGTGACCCGGTCGCCGATCCCGAACTCGTCGACCCCCGGCCCCAACGCAGCGATCGTGCCCATGTATTCATGGCCAGGCGTAAAGTTCCTGTTGAAAGGCGCTCCGCCCTCGAACATCGCCGGCGTTCCGTAACTGATGATCTCAAGATCCGTCGCGCATATCGCGACAGCATCGATCCGCACCAGCGCTTCCGCGCGGCCGGGCACCGGCACGTTCTTGTCGATCAGCTTCAGTTCGTCGGGATCCCCGAGCACCCATGCCTTCATCCGCTCCGGCACCAGCATCGAGTCGGCGTATCTGACACCCTCTTCACTGCGCCTTTCCATGCTGACGCCTCCACTCCGCAGGGCCATGCCGCCGCCCATATTGGTTAACCAATTTCGGCAAATTCGGACCAATCTGGCCATTCTTGAAACCTGTCTAGCTTGAGGGCTTCGCAAGGTAAACATATTTTTTTATTGACTTCCCCATCGGAGTGCTCTTTTGGTGGATGCAGGATTGCCGCAATTTGGTTAACCAATGAACCACCTCGCCGCGACAAAGGCATCCCGCGATGTGCTGGAGGGCTGGCTTGCCAGTTCCGGCGCGACCCCAGGTGACCGGCTGCCTCCGGAACGCGACCTCTCGGAGCGACTGAGAATCTCGCGCGGGGAATTGCGCAAGGCGCTTACGGTCCTGGAATCGGAGGGCATCGTCGAGCGCCACGTGGGCCGGGGAACGTTCCTGCGGACACCGTCGGCCGACGACAGGAGCAGCGAACCGCTCGTCATGCGCCTTGCCGAAATCACCAGCCCCCATGACGCCATGATGGCGCGATTGTCGCTTGAGCCCGAACTGGCCGCACACGCAGCGACCCACGCCGCTCCACGTCACTTGACCGAGGCACGACGCCTTGCCGACGGCATGCGTTCAGCCGCCAACTGGGCGGAATACGAGCGGCTCGATTCGCGTCTGCACGAATTGATCGCCGTCGCTTCGGGCAATCCGCTGCTGGCCGAGTTGCACCGAATCATGAATGCGGTCCGGGTTTCGGTCGTGTGGTCCAGGCTGGAGATCCCGGTGGACGGTCCGTCGCCTGACTACCATTCCTTCGCCGAGCACGAGGAGATCATCTCCGCGCTTGAAAGACGTGATCGCCGGGCCGCCCATGCGGCGATGCGCGACCACCTGAAATCCGTCCGCGCGACGCTTCTGAAGGACGACTGACACGTGATCGACCTCTACACCTGGACCACTCCGAACGGCCGCAAAGTCTCGATCCTGCTCGAAGAGCTTGGCGCCGACTACACCGTGCACGCCATCGACATATCGAAGGGCGAGCAATTCGCGCCCGAATTCCTGCGAGTCGCTCCCAACAACCGCATTCCGGCCATCGTCGATCACGACACCGGCGTCCAGATGATTGAGTCCGGGGCGATCATGCTCTACCTCGCGGAGAGGCACGACCGGTTCCTGCCGCAGGGCGAAGGGCGCTGGCCCGCGATCGAATGGCTCATGTGGCAGATGGGCGGTGTCGGCCCGATGTTCGGGCAGGTCCACCACTTCGTAAGGTACAATTCCGGAAAGTCCGCCTATGCGGAAGAGCGTTACTTGAACGAGGCCCGGCGCCTCTACGGCGTGCTCGACAAGCGGCTGGACGGGCGTGACTACATTGCAGGCGAAGGTCGCGGCGAGTATTCGATCACCGACATGGCCACTTGGCCGTGGGTCTCCCGCTACGACTGGCAGGAAATCGACCTGCATGAATTTCCAAATGTTCGCGACTGGTACGTGCGCATCGCCGAACGACCCGCCGTGCAGCGCGGATATCAGATACCAAAATACGTGCACGATGTCCCCTTTCCCTGAGCCGCTTAGCGGCATGCCTGGCTTGGGAAAGAGTGGCCGCCGCGCGCGCGCTTCACAAATCGCAATAGCACGCTTCAGCTTTGCTGATTTGTTCCGCATTGGAAACGGGGCTAGCACTAGGCGCCAGAAGGGGCCCGATTCCTGGGAGGAAGGCAATGCCTCATGTCGCGCCGGTTGATCTGGCGGCGTCGGACGACGCCAGGGCGGAAATCGAGTGGCTGGCTTCGGCATCGGGATTCGTCGCGAACTCGATGCTGACGCTTTCGCATCGCCCCGAGATCGCCGAGGCGGTGCTGGAGCTGGTCCGGGCCGTCGTGCGCAACCCCGACGAGACCGTGGACCCGGCCCTGCGCTGGATGATCGCCCAAGTCACGAGCCTGTCCAACGGGTGCAGGTACTGTTCGGCCCGTACGTTCAAGTGCGGTGACGACAACGGCGTGCCAGGGGACAAGCTCGAAGCCCTGTGGGAGTTTGAGACAAGCCCACTCTTCTCGGATGCGGAACGAGCGGCGCCGTGTATGGCGATGACCGACGGGCAGTGGCCTTCCCACTTAACACCCGAAGACATGGCCGAACTCCGCCGCCATTTCTCCGAGGAGCAGATCGTCGAGTTCAGGGCCGTCATCGGCATGGCCACCTATATCGCACAAGACGCAGGCTACGCGCCCGAGGGCTACAAGGCGTCCGAACGGCATGTTGACTTCCTGTCCAGCTACCCGCCGGGCGATCTGCATGGTTGGCAGCTTTGGGGACCGATGCGGGAAGAGACCAATGCCTGGCACCAGCGCCACCATACAGGACAGGACACGCCCCACGCCACGGCGGCGGATGGCCATCGCAATCTGCAGCTGTCCATGGCGATGGACCTTTCCGCAAAGCGGAGCGAGGTCGTCGCGTTGCCTCCTGATCCGTCGGACCTGATGATCGAGCCTTCCTGAGGATGCCATGACACTCGAGTTGAAGTTCGGCGGCTATCAGGGGGACAAGTCCGTCCACACGCGTGCCGGGCGCGTTCTGGCAGACTTGGCTGCCGAGGAAACCAATGGCGCGATCACACTGGCCTTCGACGAGAACATCGTGGCGCGCGGTCACAAGGCGGCTGACCTGCTCCCACTTACAGAAGGCGGCGAGCTGGACGGGTGCTACTTTTCGTCGAGCTATCTGGCCAGACGCGTGCCCGAACTCGGCCTCTTCGACCAGCACTTCGGCGTGCCCGACCGCCGTCGCGCCTACGCGCTGCTCGACGGGGCGCTTGGGGGCCGGTTGCGGCGTGAAGTTGCGGTGGCCACCGGATACGAAGTGTTGGGATACTGGGACAACGGCCTCCGCCACATATCGAGCGTGACGCCGATCAGGGCCCTTGGCGATTGTGCTGGCCTGAAGATCCGCACGCTGGCCAACGAGGACCATCAACGCGTCTTCCGCGCCTTGGGCTTCGACCCTGCGGCCATCGACGTGCGCGACCTGCCCGAGGCCGTGCGGACCGGCCGGGTCGATGCGCAGGAGAACCCGCTCACGAACATCCTTAATTTCGGCATCCACAAGACCCACCGCCACATTCTCTTGACGCGGCACTTGCTTGGCGTGGCGCTTGTCCTGTTCAACGCGGAACGCGTTGGGCGCCTGGGCCCCGAAGTTCGCGCCGGTCTTCAGCGCGCCGTCGACCGGTCCGCAGAGGCGCAAAGGCGGTTTGCCGAGGAGGACGACGCGACGTGCAGCGCTGAACTGCGCCGCCAAGGGGTCGAGATCATCGAACTCGACGACGCCACGCGCGACATCTTCGCCAAGTCGGCGCGCGCCGAAGTGGAAATCGCTCGCAGCCGGTTTTCGCCCGAGTTGCGGGAGCTGTTTGACAAGGAACTGCGCGCAGCCTGACGCGCACAATCTGGAGAGACGCCATGACACAGCCCGATCTTCCCACACCTGACCATTCCAGGAACATGAAACCGCTCGGCTATTCGGATCAGGGCGGGCGGCCAGACGGCGTGCAGATAATGGTCAACAAGGGACACGCGATAATCGGGCACATGTTTTCGGACGGGTTCAGTGTCGTCGATTGCCGAGATCCGCGCGATCCCAAATCGGCAGCCTATGTCCCGGCCCCGCCCAACACCTGGAACATACACCTGCAAAGCCACGAAGACCTGCTCCTGGTGATCAACGCCAAGAACATGTTCGCGGCCGCGGAATTTCAGGACGAAGCCGAGTATTACAAGGGCAAGCTGGGCAAGAAAGTCGGCACGGCCGACACGACGCTGCCGAAGTCACGGGACTGGACGGCGGGCATGTCGGTCTTCGATATCTCGAACCCTTCAGAACCCCGGCAGATCGGCTTCATGGACGTCGAAGGCGGCGGCATTCACCGCCTGTGGTACGTTGGCGGAAGATGGGCCTATGCCTCGGCACTTCTCGAAGGGTTCACGGACTACATCTTTGTCACCATCGACATGGCGGACCCGGCCAACCCGAAAGAGGCCGGACGCTACTGGCTGCCCGGCATGAACGCCGCGGCGGGCGAAAAGCCGTTGGAAGGCCAAGCGCGTGCCGGTCTGCACCATGCCATCGTCCATGGGGATACCGCCTACGGCGCGTGGCGCGACGGTGGCCTGGTCATCATGGACGTCTCGGACCGGCATAGCCCCGAACTGATCGTTCATCGCAACTGGTCGCCGCCATTCGGCGGCGGGACGCATAACGCCTTGCCGCTTCCCGACCGAAACTTGCTGGTCGTCGCGGACGAGGCCGTGCTCGACAACTGTGCAGACGGGATCAAGCACATCTGGCTCTTCGACATTCGCGAACCGTCGAACCCGGTCAGCATCTCGACCGTGCCGATTCCGAATGAAGAGGACTATTGCGCCAAAGGAGCGCATTTCGGCCCGCACAACATCCACGAAAACCGGCCCGACGCCCTGGTAAGCGATCAGTTGATCTTTGCCACCCAGCAAAATGCCGGCGTGCGCGTCTACGACATCTCGAACGAATGCCGTCCCGAGGAAGTGGCCGCCTTCGTGCCCCCTGCGCCCACGCGGCTGATGGACCGCCGCCCGAACCGGGCCAAGGTGATCCAGTCCTGCGACATCTGGGTTTCGCGAGACGGATTGGTCTACACGTCCGACTACAACGCAGGGCTCTACATCCTGGAATACTCCGGGTAGGCGCGCGGCTCAGGTCGTCGCGCCCATGACCCGCCGCACGTTGTCCGCGGCCACTTCGGCAATGCGTCGGTTCGATTCTCTTGTAATGCCGGCGATGTGCGGGGTCAGGATCAGGTTTTCGATCCCGTGAAACAGGGCGCCGACCTCGGGCGTGATCGGTTCCACATCAAGCGTGTCCAGCGCCGCCCCGGCGATCTGTCCCGACCGCACGGCCTCGGCACAATCCACCTCGTTGACAATCCCGCCCCGGGCCGAATTGACCAGCACCGCATCCGGCTTCATTCTCTCGAACTGGCGCTTGTCGATCAGATCGATGGTTTCGGGTAGCTTGGGACAGTGCAACGAGATCACGTCCGCTTCGGCAACCAAGTCATCCAGGCTCACCCGGCGCGCGCCCGCCCAGGCGGGGTGGTCATCGGGCATCATCGCGTCATAGGCGATCACTTCCATCCCCATGCCGCGCGCCTTAGCACCCACGACCCGACCGATCGAGCCGAATCCAACAATGCCAATCGTCCGGCCCGCAATCTCTGATGCGCCTGCGAACTTCTGCCGATCCCAGGCGCCGGCCGCAACATCCTGCGTGGCAAAATAGGCAGGTCCGCGCAGCAAGATCATTGCCGCCGAGATCACGTATTCCGCGACTGAAACGGCATTCGCCCCGATCGACGGGCAAACCTCGACGCCTCGCGACTTGCAGGCTTCAACGTCTATGTTGTCTAGCCCCACACCCATCCGCGCGACCAGCTCCAGATCCGGTGCAGCTGCCAGGAGCTCCAGGTTCACCTGTGTCGCATTGCGCACCACGATGGCCCGCGCACCGGCGACGAGCCGCAGCAATTCGTTCCTCTTGCCCCACAGGTCCGGATCCCAATGTACGTCGAACTCTGTGACGAGGCCTTCGGCAACGCCCTTGTCCATGAATTCGCTGATCAGCACGTCAGCCATGGTCCGGCCCTCCTGGAAACTGCGCGCGCGCCTGGAACGGCAAAGGGTTGAGGACGCCCCAAACCTGTCACAGGAATTCGCGTTCCTTGTTGTAGGGGTGCTCGAGCCCGTAGCCGTGGACCGCGCGATAGCCGTCGTAGCGGCGCTCCTGGAATTCGAGCAACACCCAGGCCGCAAGAAACGCGAAGGGAAGCGCGAATACGAAAATCGTCAGCATCGGCATCGGATATTGCATCAGGCCCGATCCGATCGCCCCCAGCGCGCAGAACAGCGTGAAGTAGCCGGTCGTCTTGTGATACGCTTCGAAGATCCGCCTACGCACGGTGCGGCTGTAATGATCGCCCTGCCACGTGGCCGGGTCATCGGGATCGGCACTGTAATAGTACTTCCCGCCATGTGTCCCGCGCAGCATGCCCGAGACTGCCTGCAAGACTCCCATCAAGACGGTCAGCACCCCGAAGGTCGCATGGACCGTGCCACTGAAGCCCCCGCTCACGATAACCGCAACGCCCGCACCCAGCAGCGACAGCAACACCGCTGCGTAGAGCCCGAACTTGTGAACGCTGAACCACCACCATTCCCGGTGGCGAATGCTCACCTGCCGACGCAATCCATGCTCGGTCGGGCGCGGCTTGAAGTAACGGATGATTGTCACGCATAGCGGAACGAGGACCAGCCAGATCCCGACCATCAGAAACGCATGATAGTTCCAGTGGACGTCGATCGTGCGGCCCAGGACATCGAGATAGACCTCTTCCTTGATGTGGGGCATCTTCTCGATCATGTCGAACTCCTTCGCCGTCTTGTCTGCGCCGTTGGCGCGGCAGGATTCATATCGTTCTGGACGTCCCGACCACCGGGTTGCAATTTATCGACAATCGCGAACTTCCGCAACCGTGAGACAGCTCATCGTGCCTTGTTTTGAAGGCGAAACGCGGCACAGGGGATCGCCTTATGGCTTGTTGTCCAGAACATGCTCCTCCGCCACATCCCGCGCCACTTTCGGGTCGCCAGAGATCAGAGCGTCAATCAGGGACCTGTGGGATTCAGTCACCTTCAGCAGGTCGGCACTTCGGCGCAGGACATTCAGGCTTGTCCGCGAACGCACGTTCAGTCCCTCCCACATCGACAGCAGCGTCGCATTGCCGGACGCTTCAAGAATCAACCGACGATAACGCGTGTTGTGATCGGAAAAGAGGACGGAATCCGATGCAAGCGCGGCCCTGCGCATCGTCTCCATCTGCTTGCCCAGCTTGTCTGTCAAATCGGCCCCTGCCAGGGCGACGCATTCCGACGCATAGTCTTCCAACTGCGCCCGCACATCATAGATTTCACGGATTTCATCATCACTGATCACACGTACCCGCGCGCCCTAGTTGTGGATCGTGTCGACAAGACCGATGGCTTCAGGTTCCCGCACCGCCTCGCGCACCGGGGCCTGGCTGGTGTTCAACTCGGCCGCGATCCGCAACTCAACGGGCCTGTCGCCCGGGCGCAGCGCGCCCGACAGGATCCGCTGCAAAAGGTGCTCGCGGGTCTGCGTCGACAGCAACGAACGGAAGATTTGCGGTTGCGGCACGGCACGACCTTCGTAGATGCTGAACTTCAGCGGACAGGTATCGTGCGGAGAATTTCATTCAATGGCAGCAAAATGCAAGCATCCGACCGTACGGCGCACCGCGCGTGGCCCTCTCCCGGTCCCCAAACCTTCTCCCGAATCCCGCTACGCGAAGCTAGCGCCAGAATTACCGAAAGGAACGATCAATGACAAATGCTGTTGGCGTCATTGGCCTGGGCAACATGGGCCGTGGAATTGCAAAGAACATTGCCAGTGCAGGCCACGGCCTGATGGTCTGGGATGTGGCCGAGCCCGCGCGGGAACGCTTTTCCGACACCGCTCGGATCGCTGCCCCGCCCGAAATGGCGGCCGAGGCGGATGTCGTGATCTTCGTTGTCCCTGGATCCGAGCAAATCGACGAGATCCTCAATGCCATGCTGGAACAAGCCCGCCCGAACCTGATCATGTGGGACTTCACAACCTCCGACCCGGTGTACACAAAGCGGCTTGCCGCGCGAGCCACTGACTTCGGCGTCCCGTACATGGATGCGGGCATGACGGCGCCAAGGGTGCCGACGAGGGCACCATGACCCTGATGATCGGCGGCGACGCTGACGCGCTCAACCGGTCGCGTCCCGTCCTGGAGGCCTGCGCGGGCAGGCTGATCCATCTTGGCCCCTCGGGTGCCGGGCACACGATGAAGGTGGTCCACAACCTGATCACGCACACGAATTTCCTAGCTTGTTCCGAAGCCGGTCGCCTGGCCGAAGCCGCAGGGATCGATCTGGCCGACATGATCAAGGTGTTCAACGCCGGCAATGCCCGCAGCTTCATTTCGGAACGCCGCTTCCCCGATCACATCCTGTCGGAAACCTGGGACGGCCGCTCTCGAATCTACAATCTGCACAAGGATGTCGGCATGGCCGTGGCCCTGTCGGAAGAACTGGGCAGCCCGATGCGGATCGGCCAACAGACCCTGGCCTGGATCCAGGCAGCCGTGGACGCAGGCATGGAGGAGGAGGATTTCACGCGCTTGTATCCCGCACTGGACAGGCTGGCAGACAAATTGCTTTGAGAGTTCCTGTCCGAAGCGATCCAACCTTGCGTGGCGGAATGCCCACGGGCCCGGTTCAAGCCGCACCATCTCGGAAAGAGTCGGTCAAACTGTCAGGTGCCACAAATGTTTTGCTGGGGCGGCTGCGTCGTTCATATTTGATCCAGGACTTTCCCACGCTTCGGCTAAACTTTCGTGAGGCTGGCGAACGGGTGCCGAACTTGCATGTTCTGGTCGGATACCGTGGCTGCGGAGCCGCGCGCGCCGAAGCGGGAACCGTTTCCGGCCCCGGATGATTCGTTCTCGATTTCTGGCGGCTTTCCGGCGTGTCCCGGACGCTTTGGCGTCTCAGGGCCTGGTCAGGGCGGCGATGGCCTCGCTGCGGTCCAGCTGCAGCCGGCGCCGGGTCTCGGCGAGGCTCTCCGCCTCGCGGCGGTTGGCGAAGATCACCGCGAGCGCGATGTTGTCGAGGCTGGCCCGGTTCGCCGGGCCGTTGCCGGTGCGGGTCAGGCAGGCGTCCTCGCCGTAGACGCAATCTCTTTGTCGACGGTTCAGGCTTTCCACTGCCCAGTGGCCGCGATTCAGCCGCAGAAGCTCTTCCGGCGACGCGGCCCCCGCATCGAGGGAGGTGATGAGGTAGACGGTTTCCGTGCAGTCCTTCTCGCCCGTCCCGGCGTCGTCGGGGCCTTTCTTCAACGGCTCCCGGCAGCGGATGAGGCGGGCGATCTGGCGGACGCCCGGATAGTTGACCAGACCGTCAGGCGGGGTCAGGACGCTTGTCGAGCGCTGCTCCAGTCGGCCGTGGACCTTGTCGAGCTCCTCCGCGAAGCTGCCGGCGGCGTCCCTCTCCCAGTCGATGCCGTCGAGGATGCCGAAGGTCTCCGACGCGTTGCCCTTGACGACGAAGACGTAATCCGCGCGTTCCGTGATCAGCTTCGCGGTCTTGCGCGTCGTGTGCAGCGCGTCGAGGGTGATCACCCTGCCGCCGATGTCGCTGCGCCCAAGAAGGTCGTGCGTGGCCGCCCGCTCGCCGCCGCCGTCGTCGAAGTTCAGGAGCGCGAAGGGTGCGCCGCTCTCATGGCCGACAAGGGCCACGGTCTCGTGATGGCCGTCGCCGTTGCGGTTGGCGCCCCGGATGCGCTTGCCGTCGGCGGCGAGCGCCCGGGCGATGGGAAGCCGGGGCCGGGACCAGCGGGCGACCACGTCCTCCAGCGCCTCGGGGTCGACCGACTGGACGACCCGGTGGAGGGTGGACTTGGAGACCGGCTCGCGACCTATCAATCTAACACACTTAACTCCGTGAATTCTCCTTCCGTTTCGCTGCCGTCCCAGTTCCAGTCCTGCATGGCCCGCATGCCGATGACGGCGTTGGACAGGAACCTGACGCCTTCCCAGAGCTTCTGCGTTCCTGGCAGCGGCTGGCGCTTCGAGGGATGGAAGCCGGCCAGCCCGCCGGTCAGCACGACGAAGCGCGCGATGGTCATGTCCGGCGGTCCCCGGGGAACCTTGAAGCCATGATGGGCGGCGAGGGCGCAGAGCGCCGTGACGTCTTCCCGGGCGACATGCCGGCCAGCCGGGTCGTCCGGCCTCTCGCGGGCAAGCAGGGACAGGTCCCAGACCCGGAACGCGGTGATCGCGTCGAAGGCGAGGCACTTGCGCAGGTCGTCGGCCTCGTCGAGGCGGCGGTCCTCGATGCGGGTTCCGACCTTCAGCGCGTGGAAGAAGCGTTCGATCCTCCAGCGCAGCTCGTACCAGCGCAGCACCGTGCGGGCGGTGTCGAGGTCGGCCCGGCCCTCGGTGGTCAGCAGCATCCAGTGCAGGGGCCCGTTGTCCTTCTTCCCTTTCCCCGTCGCCGGGCGGCGGGGCGGGTCCTCCTCCAGGGCGGAGACGGCGGTCATGCGGACCGGCGCCTCGCCCGCCCGGTCCTTCGGGGGCAGCAGGTCCACCGGCGCGCAGCGCAGCGTCAGCCTCGCCGTGCGGCCCTTCCGCCGGTTCGGGCCGCCGCAGGCGGGAACCTCGATCTTCCGCTCTCCCGCCGGTTCCGTCTCCAGGACGTGCTCCCAGAGGTCCGCGTCGCCGCCCGAGGCCAGCGCCACCCGGCGCTTCGACCCGCGGGAGGCCCGGACCAGCAGCGCCGCCCCGGTCTCCTCCGCGCGCGAGACCGTCTCCCAGAAGTCGCCCTCGCGGTCGCAGACCGTCACCACCCGGGTGTCCGGGCAGGCGCGCGCGAGTTCCTGCGCCCGGTCGAGCCCGGCCGTCCAGCGGACGCTGTCCTTCCCCGCCGTCTGGCGGAAGTCCGCGTCCGCCTCGAACATCCCGAGAGGCCGGCCCACGGCGTTCACCGCCACGCCGACATGGGCCAGGATGCCCGAGCTTCCCTTGCCGCCGCCGCCGAGCCCGTCGAGGCCGGACGTCCCCGAAAGGCCGTCGTGGTTCAGCGTCGTCGTGTCCTGGACGGCAAGCACCAGCCGCTCGGCGCGGCACCGCTCCACCGTCTGCTCGAAGTGCGAATCCAGTATGTGCTCCATCGTCACCGCCTCGTTCGACAGCAGCCGGCAGGCCGCCGCCTGTTCCGCCCGCCCCGGGAAGATCGACGGCAGGTGCTCGCCGAGGCGTCTCGCCCAGGCCGCGCCCATCTGCGCGATCCGGCGCCTGACCCGGCCGTCGGGGTGCGGGCTCCGGCCGTACTCCCGTTCGGCCCATCCCCCCTCGCTGTACAGCGATCCGGACCAGCCGAGAACCCTTTCCGGCCCGCGGCGCAGGACCTCCCGCCAGCCCTGCGCGAGCGGCCTCAGCCAGACCGCGCGGCGCACGCCCGAACGCCGCCCCGAGGTCAGCTCCGGGCAGCACTTCCATCCCGCGGCCCTGTAGCTCAGGCCGGACCGGTCCGGCCCCGTGAAGCTCTGCGCCAGGACCGGGCGCTCGCCGTAGGCCGCCGCCCAGTCGTCGGCTACGCGCGCCGTCGCCAGGCGAAGGGCCCGGGACGCGAGACCCTTCACGCGGACGCCGGCAAGCAGGAGGAACCTGTTGTTGCACACGACCTTGCCGATGTTGGTCACGCGGGCGTCGGCCGACCAGCCGATGAAGCCGTCGCGCGGCCCGAGCTGGATCCCGGACGCGGAGAAGCCGATGCCGCCCAGCACCCCGTGCCGCTCCGAGCGGACCCAGTACCGGACCTGCCCTCCCGGCGGGCGACGCCATCCTTCCGGATGATGGGTCTCGATCATCGCCTCCCAGCGGCGGCGATCCTCCGCGTCCGTCACCGGATCGAGCGACAGGGCGCCGAGGTCGCCAAGCGCGCACGCGACGGAACTGTCGGGAAAGTCCGGCACGGGGGGAACATGCGGGTCGAGCGCCGTCGCCTCCGCCTCCGGCAGGCGCACGCCCAGCCTCTCCGCAAGCGTCGGCAGCATCTTGCGCGCCGACGCGAGGCACGGCCTGCCGACGCGGCCAAACCAGTTCTCACGATCGCACAGCTCGCGGGCAAGCGCGGTCCGCGTCAGGTCACCGCCCTTGCAGGCCGTGCCGAACCATTCCACCGTCTCCGAAGAGACCTGACGCATGCCAATCTGCATGGCCGCGTGATTCGCATGGAATCCGGACCGGAGTTAAGTGTGTGTCGTTGATAGGTCCCAGAGCGGGCGCTCCTCCGGCCGCGCCAGGCGAACCTCGACCTCGGACAGGGAGAAGCCTTCGGGAGCGTCCCGATGGACCGGGCAGGATTCCACGCGCTTGCGAAACGACATTGCCGGAGCATGGCACGTCCAGCGCGGGAACGCCAGAGGAAACTGCCGGTCCCGCCGAAACGCGCGCGCGTGAAACGCATGCATGCACGACGTCAAGCAGAATCAAACGAAATCAAGCGTGGGAAAGCCCTGCAGTTCCACCCGACTTTGCTTGCCGAGTTCGGCGATCCGGCCGAGTTTGCGGGCGAAGTCGTTCCAATCTTCCTCGACGCGTCCTTCGAGAATTCGGCTGCGACGTCAAACAGCTTGGAGATGTTATCTTTCCGGCACAGGGATCATTGAACATGGGGTGACGCCCGCCAGGGGCTGGGCTAAAGAGCGCTTCGAACCGAAGGAACCATCCGATGGACCGCATCCTCATCACCAGCGCCATTCCCTACATCAACGGGATCAAGCACCTTGGCAATCTCGTCGGTTCCCAACTTCCCGCGGACCTGTATGCCCGCTACAAGCGCGCCCGAGGGCACGAAGTCCTCTTCCTCTGCGCCACGGACGAGCATGGCACTCCCGCGGAACTGGCGGCGGACAAGGCGGGCAAGCCCGTTGCCGAATATTGCGCGGAAATGTGGGTCGTCCAGAAGGAGCTTGCGGACGGATTCGGCCTTTCGTTCGACAAGTACGGCAGGTCGTCAAGCGTGCAAAACCGCAGGCTGACCCAGCATTTCGCGGGAAGGCTCGCCGAGGCTGGCCTGATCGAGGAAGTCACCGAAGATCAGCTCTACTCCAGGACGGACGACCGGTTCCTTCCCGACCGGTATGTGGAAGGCACCTGCCCCGAATGCGGATATGAACGCGCGAGGGGGGACCAGTGCGAAAACTGCACCAAGCAGCTCGACCCGACCGACCTCATCGAGCCGCGGTCCGCGATTTCCGGCTCGACCGATCTCGAGATGCGGGAGACCAAGCACCTCTACCTCAAGCAACGCAACTTGCGGCAGCAACTGTCTGACTGGATCGACAGCAAGTCCGACTGGCCGATTCTGACAACCTCCATCGCCCGGAAATGGCTGGATGACGGAGACGGCCTGCAAGATCGGGGCATCACCCGCGATCTCGAATGGGGCGTTCCGGTAATGCGGGGCGACGAACCTTGGCCCGGCATGGAAGGCAGGGTCTTCTATGTCTGGTTCGATGCGCCGATCGAGTACATTGCCTGCGCGAAGGAATGGACGGACGGGCGCAATGCAGAGGACGCGGAATGGGAGCGATGGTGGCGGGTCGACAAGGGCGCGGACGACGTCCGCTATGTCCAGTTCATGGGCAAGGACAACGTGCCCTTCCACACGCTCAGCTTCCCGGCGACGATCATCGGATCGGGCGAGCCCTGGAAGCTCGTGGACTACATCAAGTCGTTCAACTACCTGAACTATGACGGCGGGCAGTTCTCGACCTCCCTCGGCCGCGGAGTCTTCATGGATCAGGCGCTTGACATCCTTCCGGCCGACTGCTGGCGCTGGTGGCTACTGAGCCATGCACCCGAAAACTCGGACAGCGAATTCACCTGGGACAACTTCCAGGCGAGCGTGAACAAGGATCTGGCCGACGTTCTCGGCAACTTCGTGAGCCGTGTGACCAAGTTCTGCACGTCGCGCTTTGGCGGCACAGTGCCGTCGGGAGGGACCCCTGGACCGGACGAAGAGGCTCTCGCCGCGCGCCTCGAAAAGGGCCTAGGGGCCTACGAGGCCCATATGGAGGCCATCGAGATCCGGAAATCCGCCGCCGAACTGCGCGCGCTCTGGGCAGCCGGCAACGAGTATCTGCAGACATCCGCGCCATGGGCTGCATTCCGCGAAGATCCGGACCGCGCGGCGGTCGCCGTTCGCCTCGCGCTCAACCTGGTCCGCGCCTATGCGGTGATCTCCGCGCCGTTCATTCCGGACGCGTCGGCCCGGTTGCTTGACGCGATGAACACGGCCGACACCGAATGGCCATCGAACATGGGCGAAGCGCTCGCGACGCTGCAGCCGGGGCATGCCATTGACGTTCCGGACATGCTCTTCCGGAAGATCACCGATGACGAGCGGGAAACTTGGCGGGCGCGATTTTCCGGAACGCGGGACTGAGTTGCCCGAAGTGCCCGTTCCGGTCCAAGACGCGGCTACCGTCATCCTCGTCAGGGACCCCCGGGACGCGCCCCGGGTCCTGATGGGACAGCGGGGCAAGGCCGCGGCCTTCATGCCCGAGAAGTTCGTCTTTCCGGGCGGCGCCGTCGACGAGGCCGACGAATCCGTGCCGCTTGCCGGCGTTGGCCCGGTCTGCAGCAAGAGGTTGCTGGCCGAAACGACGGCGACGGACCCCGACCGGTTTGCCGCTGCCGCGATCCGCGAACTCTGGGAGGAAACCGGCCAGTGTCTTGGGCGCGCGGGCAACTGGCCGAACCCGCCCGGGCCGTGGCGCGGCTTTGCCGAGCCAGGACTCTTGCCTGACGCCGGCGCCCTCAGCTTCTTCTTTCGCGCCCTTGCGCCTCCCGGACTGTCGCGCCGCTACGATGCACGGTTCTTCCTGGCCGATGCAGCCGCACTTCGGTTTGACGCCGACGATTTCTCTCGGGCCGAATCCGAGCTCAGTCACATTCAATGGGTGCCGGTCGACAGCGTCCGCGACCTTGACCTGCCCTTCGTCACGCGGCTCGTCCTGACGGAGCTTCAGCGCCACCTTCCGCGCACCGACGCCCCGGACAAGGTGCCTTACCTGTGCAACGACGAAGCGGGAAGCCGGGTGATCTGGCTCTAGCCTCGATTCCCAACGACCACAATTGCTGTGAATTCCGGGATCCCGCGGCCTCCGCTCACAGGAAGCTGATCCGGAGCCGGCGGTTCCCGAGCCACGGCACGGCGATGTCGGTTTCGTCGTATGAGGCGTTGAGAAGGAACGGGTTGTTAGCGCGTCGTCCGATCCGGACATCGATGCTGTCGTCGCTGACCGTGATGTCCGCCGGCGCCTTGACGAAATTCCGGAACAGGGTGCGTGACTTCGCGTTCCGCTTTCCGTTGCCGAGGCGGACAGCCAGCAGCCGGTACAGGCCGCTGGCCACGAGCGTGAGCTGGAGGTCGAGATCGATCTTCATCGGGACCGCGGCGGACAGCGCGTCCATGTGGAAGAAGTCGATCGCGTCGGCGATGGCGTTCTCGATCACCATCCGCCGGGCATAGCGGTCGATGAGCTGGCTCGCGGAGGTCTTCATCTGGTTGGTGAGCAGCAGGGTCGGCCGCTCATGGCCCAGGCCGCGCACGGCGAGCTGGCGGATGTCGCCCGGATAGCCGGAGATCCGGACGCGCCGGTCGAGAACCCGGGGCGTGCGGTAGATGCGCCCGACATTGTTCAGGCGCACCTGCTTCCAGTCGCTTTCCGGGGCGGCGGCGATCGCGTCGAGCAGGGATCCGGAGCGCCGGCGAAGCGTCAGGAAGTCTATTCCCATTTCGTTGATCCGTCCGAGATTGGCATGTGTCGTCAGCCGGGAGTCGAACACCAGCTCCCTGGGCGGCCCGCCGTTGCGTTCCTCCCGGAACCCGATGAAGCGGAGAACCTCGTCGTTCTGGTCCCCCTTGCGGACCCGGGCATTCGCGTAGACGAACAGGCGGGCGTCGGCGTCGCGGGCGAGGAAGGCGAGGACGCCCTTCTGCCTGCGGCTCCGCTTGGAGACGCAGTGCCGCTCGACGGGCGCCTCCGGATCCTTGCCGTGCCAGGGGATCGTGTGGAAGTCCAGGTCGAAGGAGCCGTCCCCGCCGAGATCGGTCTCCAGGCCGTTCAGCGCCCGGTGCCAGCGGTCCATGAGGCCGGCGCACAGCTTCGGGTCGACGCGCCCGGAATGCTCGGTCAGGCTCGAGCGCTTCGGCATGACGTTGAGCCCGGCGAACAGGGCCATGCCGGGATCGAGGATGTCGGCCATGACATGCGGCGGCCTCCCGATCCCCCAGAGCTTCAGCGCCAGCAGGGCCCGGAAGGCATGGCCCGCGGGGATCATCCCGCTGCCCGGCATGCCGCTGTCGGCGGCGATCCGGTCGAGGTCGAGCCGGACAAGGTCGGGGACGAACAGGAACAGCCCGCCGAACCCGGTGCGCAGGCGCCGCGGCGAGAGGTCGAGCTCCCGGGCGTCGGCCATCGGGGCGGAGACGGGCCGGAGCGCGGCCTCGCGCTCGCCGGGGGACCGGCGCGGCAGCTTGCCGACGCCGTTCCTGCGGAGCGTGCGCTGCACGGTCGTCGTTCCGGCGGGCATCCCCTCCTCCCCGAGCTTCCGGCTGATCTCGCCGACCGAGAGGCCGGCGGTCCTGCGAAGCTCCAGGATGCGCCGGTCCCGCCGCAGCCTGAGAGGCTCGCCGGGGTTCGGCTTCGGACCCGGCCTGCGCTCGGCGAAGAAGGGGGACAGGTCCGGGTTCCCGCGCAGCTTCGTGCACAGGTTGCGGAAGGACCCGAGGCTGTATCCGAAGCGCCTCGCGGCCTCCCCGGCCTCCATGCCGTCGAGGAAGTGGGCCCGGAGGGCCTCGTACTGGAGGTGGGTCCGGGACTGCGGCTTGCGGAAGAGTTCGGCCAGGTCGGTCATTGCAATGCATGTAGTTTGGTCACTGTATCCACCATACTACATGATGTCTGCCGCCGCAAGCCGGAATCGCGCGGAACGGCGCCGTCCGCGCCGCGCGCAGGGCCGAAACGCATGAAACGAAAGCCTCGCACGGCTTCCGAGGGCGGACGCCGGACCCGGAGGCCGCGTCGGCCCGGATCCCGGTGTCGTGCCATGTCCCGACATGACGGCGTGACAATTGGTGCCAAAAACTGATATTGCGATGATTCCATGCCGCGGCGCCGAGACCGGCATCCGGTCGGATCATGGCGGAGAGCGCGGCAGACGCCGCCCGTCGGACGCTGCCGGATCAAGCCGGTGGCCCGCAGCCGTCGGAGGATTCACATCAATTGCGGCGGTTGGGAATCGAGGCTAGGCAAGGAACGCGATTGCGAGAATCGAGGTCGCCAGGACGCCGATACCGAGCAGTTCACGCGGCCTGGGCGCTTCACGGAACCAGAGCGCGCCGACCAGGATCGAGAAGATCAGCTCGATCTGCCCCACGGCAAATACATAGGCGGCGTTCATGAGGGAGAAGGCGGCAAACCAGCTCCAGCTTCCCACCAGAGAGAAGACGCTGACAATTGACGTCTGGCGCCAGGCGGCAAGAGTGGCGGAAATCTGGCCCGGTTCCTTCAGCCGAAGCCAGGCTCCAAGCGCCAATGCCTGCCAAAGCACGACGACGGCCAAGGTCGCTCCACCGGTCAGAACCGGATCTCCCGACGAAAGCGACAGCGTCGCGCCCCGGTAGGTGACGGCCGAGAGCGCGAACAGGATGCCGGACAGGATCCCGATTCCCGCCGCCTTGTTGAAGATGCTGCCGCCCTCGGGCGGATCGGACAGGAGCAGCACGCCAACAAAGCCGAAGGCGATGGCGGCCGCCCCCGGGCCCGACATGATGTCGCCCAGGATGACAAAGCCCGCAAGGGCGGTCAGCATGACCTCGGTTTTCTTGAACGTGATGCCGACCGCGAAGGCCCGCATCGAGAACAGGCTGACGGTGCAGATCGTGGCCAGGATCTGGAACGCCCCTCCCAGAATCGCGTAGATCAGGAACGCGGGCGTGAATTCCGGAAACTCGGCTCCGGTTGCGCCGCCATATGCCAATGCCAGCGCAACCGCCAGCGGCCAGGACCAGAGAAACCTCGCCCAGGTCGCCGCTGCGGGGCTGAGCGCCGCGCCGACAAGGACCTTCTGGATCGCAAAGCGCATGGTCTGCGCCGCCGCCGCGAGCACCGAAAAATAGACCCAAGGCTCCATGCCACAGCGCTGTGCCTGTCATGGCAGCGAAAGACAAGGCTGCTCAGCCGCCTGTCATTCCCACGTCGTCGTGCGAGCGCCCTTGCCAATGGGGATGGGCCACCGGATCCTTGCGGACAACGAAGTGGCGACGGATGACCTCTCCAAAGGAGCGGAACAGGTACCCGTCATTCGCGGTCTGGAACCCACGATCTTCCACGACAACGCTGCGCGCGCCCGGCAGGTCATGGGGCCGGTGCTCGAGAAAGGTCCGGATGCGAAGCGGCGACACGAAATGTCGCAAGCAACGAGGTGGGCCCGGAACGGCATGGGCGATGCAAGCACCATCGCGACCACTGCCAAGGATGCCGGGATGTGCCAAGGCCAGCCGACCCTCACGGGTCCATGCGTCCGGTTGCGCCAATCGGCAAAAAGAAAGTGCGCCGTCCCGACAATCGGACCGATCAGCAATCGGCCGGCAAGCGTGTTGCTGAACAGAAGCACGCGCTTCACGAGGAATTCCACCCATCGTTCAGGATCTTCATCCTTGACGCGAGGCAGCTTTGGTCTGGTGCCCTGACCGTCTTCGGCCCGCTCGCGGGAGTCATCCATCTCGGCCGGAGCTGCCTGGCCTTTCGGGACCGTGAACGGGTTCGCACGCTCGCGGAACATTTTGACTGGCTGGTGCGCGAAGCCCATGCCCCGGCTCGAGACTGGCCGGAAGTCCTGCAACGTCTGTCCGACGCGTGAGACGCCTTCCGCAACGCTTCGGAATCGATTTCCCATTGATTCCGGGTTGAGAACATATCAGGAACGATGTATTGTTGCCTTCATGCCTGATGCTGCCCACCTCCTGGTCAGGAAAAGCCACCAGCGCCGTGCCGCGCCCGAAGCGACATTCCTTTGCGGCCTTTCCCTGAACCTCGGCCGCGTGCACGAGCTCTGCGGGATTGCCAGGCGCCGGCTGGCGCTGATGATCGCAGGCGCGCTGCAGGGACCGGTCTTCTGGATCCACCCTGCCTGGATGCCCGTGCATCTGAACCCCGACGGAATGCTGCATCTCGCCAACCCCTCGCGATTCGTCTTCATCCGGCCGAAGCGGCCCGAGGACCTGCTCTGGACAATGGAGGAAACGATGCGTGCGGGAGTTGTGCCCCTGGTCGTGGTCGACCTGCCGGAGCCGCCCGGTCTCATTCCCGTCAGGCGGCTGCAGCTGGCAACCGAGACCGGGGCGGCGGAAGGAGGCTGTGTGCCCCTTGGGCTGATCCTGACTCCGGGAACCGGAGGTGCGCCTGGCGTCGAAACCCGATGGAGCATGACGCCCGATCATGGAACGGGAAAGCGGGAATCCTGGCAGCTTGACCGACTCCGCGCAAGAACGGAGCCGGTGAAACGCTGGCACCTCAATGGCGGAAACGCCGTGCCGAGAATCGACCTGGCCAGGGCCTGAGGCAGATCACTCGGCCGCCGCCTTGTCGTATTCGACCAGTGCGTCCCAGCCGGCCGTGAATCCGCTCAGCGACATTTCAAGGCCAACGGCCCTGTCAGGCACCGCCGCAGGAACGATTGTCACTGTCGCAACCGCCCCTCGCCGAAACTGTTCGATCTCGTCATCGGTCAGCCCAAGCTGCACGAAACACCCTATCGAGCGGCAAAAAAGAAACCGGTATATTCGGGCCTCACCGCCATCCACCGCGAGGCGGAGATTTGCCGTCAGCAAGGTCTCAAGCGGCGTCACGATCGTCGCCCCTGCCACAGCCTGAGGGTCGTCAGGGACGGCAAACATGGTGATCTCCGCCACCGAATTCCCGTCTTGATCGCGGAGGAGCTGGTAGAGTTCGCAGGGATCCTGCCTGTCCGCGACCCTGATGCATATGAGCTGCCAGTCGCCGAACCTGTCCTTGACGTAGACATCGGCCTCATCCTTCGGCTTCCCGAGAGACAAGTTGGCATTCGGGTCGTCCTGCCCGGCCGTCGAGGTCTGGGCGACCGCTCCGAAGGGAAGCGCCGTGAAGGCCAGCGCCAACGCAAGTCTTCTGATCATGAGGTACATTCCACGCTCACATGCAACCGGGATGCCGTGCATCTAGCATTCCGCCAAGGCCAGGTCGATAGAGACATTGTTCAAGAACGGCCCTGCAAAGACAATGCATCATCGTGTTGTGGGGAACGGGATTTCTCCGGAGCAGGTCGGCGACAGGAGTTGAGATCGGCTTGTTGGGATCGGCCCGCGACCGCCGCCGTGGCCATGGCCCCATTCCCTCTCGGCCCGCACGGCCATGTCCGGCCCCTGAAAGCGGCCCGCGAAACGGATTGCAAACCCCACCCAGCGAGCTCCCATTGCCATTCAAGAAAACCCATCGGACCACCGCCCCGGAAAGGGGGATTCGGGGTCCGACTATCTCGACCCCAGGGACACCTTGCGTGTCCCTGGGTTTCTTGAGGTTCGATTCGAAATGCACGCTGACGCCCAGGTCCAGGGCCCCCGCCATCGTGTGCGGGCATTCGCCGGCATTTGGAACTACACACTTTCCGTGCGGAACGCCGGCGCCGACACCGCGTTCCGCGCGAACCGGGCAAGGCTCGGGCCAGCACACGCGCTCTCCGCCACTGCGGTCGTCGATGCCGAAGGTGCAGTTGATCGCAAAGGGCTGGACTTCCTTGGCTCTTGCGAACCGGCCCGCGATGCTGACCGACGGCTTCATCGATGGAGGCGACCACGACCGAGCGCGGCTTCCGCGTCCGTGGCCTGGGCGAGATCGCCATCCGCTGCGACGATCTCGGGCGAATGACAGCCTTCGCCCGACATGCCGCTAACCGGATCATGCCGCGTTCGCGGCCCAGGGACTTGATTTTCCTTTCCTTTCTGCCGCCGTTATCGGCATGATCACCTGCCCGCCGGATCTTCATTCCTGCTGCGCCCACGCCTGAGCGGGTCGGCGGCACGGTTTCGACGGGCCGCAGGATCGTTTCGGCGTCCGGCCCGCAGACATCCGCCCAAATCGTGCAATCCTGTCCGTTCCAGCTTTCATCAATGGAGGAACGACAATGGTGCAATCAGACTCATCCGGAGTCCCGCTGCCGAGGGAGAAGATGCCGGACTGGCTGCTTCCCCTGCGCAATGCATTCCTGGCCTCGCTTCTGTCGCGTGGCCTGAAGACCGGCACCGTCAGGACCTACGCTCCTGCCGTCGACTGGCTTTGCGCCGAAGCGGGGCGCAGAGGGCTGACGACGCCGGACGGCGTCGACGGGTCGCTTCTTGCGCTGGTCCGGGAGCCGCTGCCGGCGCAGCTCTCGGTTCACGGCCGGCGCAATTGGGCCTCGGTCCTGGGCCGGTTCATCGCCTGGCTCGTCAAGGAGAGCGCCATCGTGGCCGCGCCGCAACCTCCGGAACCGGCGCAGACAGCCCTGGAGGCATTGATGACCGACTACGGGGGCTGGCTGCGCATCCGGTGCGGGTTGGCGCCCGGCACGATCGGGCCGCGTCAAGGCAGGGCCCGCAGCTTCCTGGCCTTCCGGTTCGGCGATTCGACGCCCGGCGACCTGAACGCCATCTCCCGTGCCGACATCGTCGCGCATTTCGGGACAGTCGGCGAAACGGGTCCTGCCGGCGCAAGAGCCACGGCCACAGCCCTGCGATCGCTGTTCCGGTTCCTGTTCGCGACCGGCCGGACCGAGCGGAACCTGGTTCCCTGCGTCCCGAGCGTTCCCGAGCCTCGGTCGCCCGCACCGACGCGGCATCTGTCGCGTGAAGAGGTCGAGCGTGTCCTGGCAGCCGCCAAGGGAGACAGCGCCATCGCCCGCCGCGACCATGCGATGCTGCTCACGATGGCCCGGCTCGGCCTGCGCGGCCAGGAGGTCATCGCCATCCGGCTCGACGACTTGGACTGGGATGCCGGCGAGATCCTGGTCCGCGGCAAGTGCGGGCGGCAGGTGGCCATGCCGCTTCCGGTCGACGTCGGCGAGGCCATCGTGGACTGGATCCGCCACGGACGAACGGGACGCTCGCGGCACCTGTTCGTGAGCGTGCTGCCGCCCTTCCCACGATTCACGTCCGCCTTCTCGATCAGGAGCGCGCTGCACAAGGCCCATGCGGCGTCCGGCGTCGCGCCGCCCGGGGGCAAGGTTCGCTGCCATGTCTTCCGGCATTCCCTTGCCATGGCCCTGCTGCAGGACGGAATGCCGCTGGCCGACATCGGCAACATGCTGCGCCACGAATCGGCGACGACGACGACGGTCTGCGCCCGCTCGCGCGTCTCTGGCCCGTGCCGCAGCCCGTCGCGGAGGCCGGATCATGACGTCGCTCTCCACCCTGCTCTCCGAGCATCTCGACCATCGCCGCCGCTTCGGGGCCGACATGGCGTCGGCCGGCGAATCCCTCGAGCCGTTCGTCGCCTTTGCCGACGCCGAGGGCGCCGAACGGATCACGACGGACCTGTTCCTGCGCTGGAAGGCCGCGTTCGGATCGGCAGGCCCGAACACGTGGGCCATCCGGCTCGGCGCCGTGCGCAGGTTTGCAGCCTGGCTGCAAGGCATTGACGGCCGGCACGGGATTCCGCCCAAGGGGCTGGTTCGGAAGCGCTGCACGCGTCCGCGACCCTACATCTGCAGCGAGGCGGAGATCGGGCGGATCGTGGCCGCGGCAGCGGCTCTGCGCTCGCGATCGGGGCTGCGCGGCGCGACCTGCTCGACCCTGTTCGGCCTGATCGCCGCGACCGGTCTCCGGGTCGGGGAGGCCCTCGGGCTCGATGACAGGGATGTCGACGCAGTGGATGCCACCCTCTTCGTCCGGTGCGGCAAGAACGGGAGAAGCCGCGTCATTCCGGTCACCCGGTGCGTGGTCGCGAAGCTGCAGGAATACCAGGGGTTCCGTGACCGGGCCGTCATCCATGCGGGCAGCGGCGCGCTCTTTCGGGCCGACAGCGGCAGGCGTGCAAGCGTCAGTACAGCTCGATGGAACTTCCGCGAGGTCGTTCAGTCGATCGGCCTGCGCCCGCTCCCGCCGGGCCGCAGGCCGCGCATCCACGATCTGCGCCACGCGATGGCCTCCAGAACGATCCTCGACCGGTTCCGGCAGGGGCGTGACGTGGACGCGGAGATGTACAAGCTGAGCGCATACCTGGGGCACGCGGAACCGTCCGGCACCTACTATCATGCCGAGCGAAAGCGGCCCTGAACCCCTTTGATTCAACGCTCTGTCACGCCTCGCTCGGCATTACCGGATTGTCGGCATTCCTACTACTACATCGAGGCCGTGCCGGAACTGCTGGCCCTGGCGAGCGAGCGCGGGCTGCGGACCCTCGGGGGCGGAGGCGCGTCATGACCGGAACCTTGCCGCCGCCGCTGGCGCCGCTCGTGCAGCGGTTCTTCACCAATCGGCTCGCCGGCCAGCTCGGAGCCAGCGCCAACACGATCGCAAGCTGCCGGGACAGCTTCCGGCTGCTCGTCAACTTCGCCGAGGCGCGGTGCGGAAAGGCGCCGGAGGACATGGACGTGGCGGACATCGACATCGACCTGGTCGCGGACTTTCTCGAACACCTCGAGACCGAACGCGGCAACAGCGTGCAGAGCCGCAACCTGCGCCTTGCCGCCATCCGTTCCTTCTACGGCCATGTCGCCGCCAACGAGCCCCAGGTCCTGCACCATTGCCAGAAGATCCTGCAGCTGCCCGGAAAGCGTCACGACAAGGCCACCGTGACCTGGCTCGCGGAGGACGAGATCAAGGCGCTCGTTGCCGCGCCCGACCTCGCCACCTGGTACGGACGGCGCGACCGGGCGCTGCTGGCTCTTGCCGCGCAGACCGGCCTTCGGGTGTCGGAACTGACCGGCCTCAGGATCCGGGACGTCGAGTTCGGGACCGGCGCCCACGTGCGATGCCATGGCAAGGGACGCAAGGACCGCGCGACGCCTCTGCGGGCCGACACCGTGAAGATCCTCGAAGCCTGGATCGACGAGCGGGGCGGTCCGGAGAACGCTCCGCTGTTCCCCAGCAACCGGGGCGGGCCGCTCAGCCGCGACGCGGTCGAGCGCCTGGTCACCAAGCATTGCCGTGCCGCCTCGGAAACCTGTCCTTCGCTCGGGGAGAAGAAGGTCACCCCGCACAGCCTTCGGCACGGCGCGGCCATGGCGCTGCTGCACGAGGGCGCAGGCTGCACGGTGATCGCCCTCTGGCTCGGCCATGAATCGGCCGAGACGACGCAGGTCTGCCTGCACGCCGACCTCCGGATAAAGGAAAAGGCCATGGAGAGGACCCGCCCGGTCGACGTCAAGTCCGGCCGGTTCAAGCCCGACGACACCCTGCTGGCCTTCCTGAAGTCGCTGTGATTATGCCGATAACGGCGGCAGAAAGGAAAGGAAAATCAAGTCCCTGGGCCGCGAATGCGGCATAATCCGGTTAGCGGCATGTCGGGCGTTATGCCGAATTCGGCATAACGCCCGCGATGCGCCCGGACTTAAGCGGATGGAGGGCAATGTCGCTGAAGGCATCGTGTTCCTTCGCATCGAGGAGGGCCTTGGCGGGCATACGCAGGTCCTGGCGCTCTTCGACAAGCAACATGATTCAAGTCCCGGGCTGGACCCGACCGGAACGGATGCGCCGGCGACGGGAGCATTCTCCTCGCTCCATCACCTGGCGTTGGGCCTGCCCCTCCCGGAACAGGAGGCCGTGATGCGTCGGTACGAGGCGCAGCGGCTGCCGTATCGGGTCGAAACCTTCGACTGGGTCGGCTGGCGCGACGTGTTCACCGAGGACCCCGAAGGCAACACTGTCGAACTCGTGGCCCATAGCGGTGCCCACGAAGTCGCTTCCGGGTTCGGTTCACGCTGAAGCCAATCTCGATCTTGCGGCGGAATCGGCTTGCAGGAAGAGAGAAAGGGACCCGTCGGATCCCTTTCAACTTCACTCCCTGCCGGACTGACCGATCTTGATTCCCGGGGACATAGTCAGGGATCCGGGAGGCGTCAACCAAGTTTCGTCCGCAATTTCCGCGACAAGGAGAAATCCCGTCTCGCCGGGAAACAGGGCGCCTGTCCGTCCAGGCGGACAGAGAGACGCGACGGCGACACATCCACTGGCGACCACCGGTCAAATATGCGATCACTCCGGAAACCTGCACCGGGGAGAAGCATGGCATTCGGCAAGGGACATCATCTCAGCCTGATCGACGGCTCCGCATTCGTCTTCCGTGCCTTTCATGCGCTTCCGCCACTCACGAGAAGGTCCGACGGCCTGCCCGTCGGAGCGGTTTCCGGCTTTGTCAACATGCTCTGGAAGATGATGGAGGACAACAAGGGTCCGGATGCCCCGACCCACATTGCCGTCGTCTTCGACAAGGGCTCGCACACGTTCAGAAACGACATCTACGAGCTGTACAAGGCGAACCGGGAGGAAATGCCCGAAGATCTTCGACCCCAGATGCCGCTGACCCGCAAGGCCACCCGCGCCTTCAACATCGCCTGCCTCGAGGAAGAGGGTTACGAGGCGGATGACATCATAGCCACGCTTGCACGCAGGGCCCGCGAAGCCGGGGGGCGGGTCACGATAGTGTCTTCCGACAAGGATCTCATGCAGCTCGTCGGGGACGGCGTGGAGATGCATGACGCAATGAAGAACGTCAGGATCGACGCCGAGGGCGTCGAGGAGAGATTCGGCGTGGGTCCGGACAAGGTGATCGATGTTCAGTCACTGGCCGGCGACAGCGTTGACAACGTTCCCGGCGCACCCGGAATCGGCGTCAAGACGGCCGCGCTCCTGATCAATGAATTCGGCGACCTCGACTCCCTTCTCTCAAGGGCGGACGAGATCAAGCAGGAGAAGCGCCGCCAGACTCTCGTCGACCACAAGGAGCAGATCCTCCTGTCGCGAAGGCTGGTGACGCTCGTCCAGGACATGGAGCTGCCCATTTCGCTGGATTCCCTGGAGGTCAGGGAACCCGTCGCCGACGACATTCTGGCCTTCCTGGCATCAATGGAGTTCCGGACCATTACCGGACGGGTGGCCAAGGCGCTGGGAATGGAGGCTCCGGCCACTCAGGATGCCGCAGCCCAGGCGCAGGAGGGCAAGGCACCCGAAACGCCAAGCTTTGACCACGACAGCTATGCAAGGATCGGCGATGCCACGGCACTCGACGCATGGATCGCCGATGCACGTGCCTTGGGCCGGCTCGCCATCGACACCGAGACGACCGGTCTCGACGAAATGAGGGCCGAGCTGGTGGGCATCTCGCTTGCGGTCGGGCCGGGCAAGGCATGCTACCTGCCGCTGATCCACAAGACATCGGCCGGGGAAGACCTCTTCGAAACCGGCGAACTCGCGGAAGGCCAGATGACAGTGGAGGACGCGCTCGCGATCCTGAAGCCGATTCTGGAAGACCCGGCCATTCTCAAGATCGGGCAGAACCTGAAATACGACGCAAAGATCCTCGCGCGCCACGGCGTGCGGATCACCCCATTCGACGACACGCTCCTGATGTCCTATGCCATGAACGCCGGCCTTCACAATCACGGCATGGACACTCTCTCCGAGCGCTACCTCAGCCACCGCCCGATCGAGATCAAGTCGCTTCTGGGCACCGGAAAGAACCAGATCACCTTTGACAAGGTCCCGATCGACGAGGCGGTCAGGTATGCATCCGAGGACGCGGACATAACGCTGAGGCTCTGGCAGTCGTTCAAGCCCGAGCTGCACAGGAAGAAGGTGACGACGGTCTACGAGACGCTGGAGCGCCCGCTGGTCCCGGTCCTGGCCCAAATGGAGATGCACGGCATCAAGGTGGATGCCGGCACGCTTGCACGCATGTCGAACGCATTCGCGCAGAAGATGGCTGAGCTGGAGGACGCGATTCACGGGCTGGCAGGCACGAAATTCAATGTCGGCAGCCCCAGCCAGGTGGGCGACATCCTCTTTGACCGCATGGGCATTGCCGGGGGCAAGAAGGGCAAGACCGGGAAATACGCCACGCCCGCCGACGTGCTCGGGGATCTCGCGACCGAGCACGAGCTTCCGGGACGGGTGCTGGACTGGCGGCAGCTCCAGAAACTGAAATCGACATATACCGACGCCTTGCAGGATCATGTGAATCCGGACACCGGACGCGTCCACACGTCCTACTCGATCGCGGGAGCCAACACTGGACGCCTCGCTTCAACCGACCCCAATCTCCAGAACATCCCGGTGCGCACCGAGGAAGGTCGCAGGATCCGCGAGGCGTTCGTGGCAGAGGACGGCCACATCCTTGTCAGCCTCGACTACTCGCAGATCGAACTGCGCATCCTTGCCCATGTCGCTGGCATCGGGGCGCTGAAGGAAGCGTTTCGCGACGGACAGGACATCCATGCGGCAACGGCGTCGGAGATGTTCGGCGTGCCTCCGGAGGAGATGACCCCGGACGTGAGGCGACAGGCCAAGGCGATCAACTTTGGCGTGATCTACGGGATTTCCGGATTTGGCCTGGCGCGGAACCTCCGCATTCCGCGGGCTGAGGCGCAGGGATTCATAGACCGCTATTTCGAACGCTTTCCCGGAATACGCGACTACATGGACGACACGGTTGCCTTCGCCAAGAAGCATGAATATGTCGAAACGCTCTTTGGACGTCGCATCAACACGCCGGAAATCAACAAGCGAGGCCCGCATGCCGGATTCGCGAGGCGCGCCGCCATCAACGCCCCCATCCAGGGCACGGCCGCCGACATCATCCGTCGCGCGATGATCAGGATGCCGGATGCCGTCGCCAAGCTTCCCGCAAGGATGCTGCTGCAGGTGCACGACGAACTCCTGTTTGAGGTCGAGGACTCCGCCGTCGACGACCTGATCGTAACTGCGCGCGGCGTCATGGAAGGCGCTGCCGACCCGGCGGTCCATCTTGACGTGCCCCTGATCGTTGACGCCGGCCAGGGCGGGAACTGGGCCGAGGCGCATTGAACCGGGCCTGAGGGGCCGCCGCCGGGACCTGAGCCAAGGCAGGGCGGCGGGACGGCCGGCCGCGAGGCGCATTCTCCCGTGCAGTGGCGGCAGGCACGGCAGGAACTGATCAAGGCCAGCGGGAACAGGACGCGATGGCGAGGAAAGACGTGACGGAACCGATCAGGGACACGCAGAAGGTGATTGCCGGGATGCGACCGATCCTGCTTCCGGGCGCATACGTGTTCTGTTCGGGCATCAGGGACGACCTTGCCGCAGATGCCGCGAAAGTGGCCAAGTGCAGCTTCGTCGAGGATGAAGGCCTGTCGTTCATCATCCCGAAGGACGAGACTGCCCGACTTGGAATCGCGAGTGACATGCCGATGAGGCAGATCACGCTTACGGTCCGGTCTACGCTCGACGGGGTCGGCCTGACGGCCGCGGTCTCGTCCGCCCTTGCCGCGAAGGGAATGCCGGCGAACATCGTTGCGGCAGACCGGCACGACCACGTCTTCGTTCCGGCAGATCGGGCCGGCGAAGCCATGGCCATCCTGCTCGCGCTACAGGCAGAGGCGCAGGCAGGATGAAGGGCGCGGCGGCGGAAAGGCCTCATGTCGAGATACGAAGCATGGAGAATCTCAGGGCATGGCTGGCGGACAACCACGATTCGCCCGCGTCGGTCTGGCTGGTGACCTACAAGAAAGCCCACGACGCTCACGTTCCCTGGGGCGACGTGGTCGAGGAGTTGATTGCCTGGGGCTGGATAGACAGCGCGGTCCGGTCCGTTGACGAGACGCGCTACAAGCACTTGATCTCGCCTCGGAAGGAGAGTTCGGCCTGGTCCGCCGCAAGCAAGGGCATCGTCGAACGGCTCCGGGCCGAGGGGCGCATGCAGCCGTCGGGCGAGGCGCGGGTCACCGCCGCGAAGAAGAACGGAATGTGGACCTTTCTTGATGATGTCGAGCGGCTGGAGGTGCCGGTCGACTTGGCGAAGGCGCTTGGCCCCGCACGCTCGAATTTCGATGGCTGGTCGCGGTCGGTCAAGCGTGCATGGCTCGAAAAGATCAAGTGGGCCAAGACCGACCCGACGCGCGCCAGGCGCGTCGCGAAATGCGCCCGGGCCGCGAGGGAGAATCTCAAGAACGGAGGGCTTGCCTGAGAGGGGACGGTCAGGACCCTTGTCCGGCAGCGCGCCTCGGAACCAGGGTGGAGTGTGCATGAAAGAACCCGAGATCACCGAAGGTCAGGTCACGGCCCATGGGTTCACGCCTGCGGAGTACCAGGAAGTTGTGCGCATACTGAACCGAGAGCCGACCTTTACGGAGCTCGGCATATTCTCGGCGATGTGGAACGAGCATTGCTCCTACAAGTCGTCGAAGAAATGGCTGAAGACCCTTCCGACATCCGGACCCCAGGTCATCTGCGGCCCGGGCGAAAACGCTGGCGTCGTCGATATCGGGGACGGCCAGGCCGTGGTCTTCAAGATGGAGAGCCACAACCATCCTTCGTATATCGAGCCCTACCAAGGAGCGGCGACAGGGATGGGAGGCATACTTCGCGACGTATTCACCATGGGCGCAAGGCCGGTTGCCGCGATGAACGCGCTCTCCTTCGGCGAGCCCGGCCATCCGAGGACCAAGCGCCTCGTGTCGGGTGTCGTCGCGGGTATCGGCGGCTACGGCAATGCCTTCGGCGTGCCGACGACCGGCGGCGAGGTGCGGCTGCACAACAGCTACAACGGAAACTGCCTCGTCAACGCCTTTGCCGCCGGCATCGTGGACACGGACAGGATCTTCTATTCCGCCGCGAGCGGGGTCGGCATGCCGGTCGTGTATCTGGGCGCGAAGACGGGACGCGACGGCGTCGGCGGAGCCACGATGGCCTCGGCGGAATTCAATGAGAACAGCGAGGACAAGCGGCCTGCCGTGCAGGTCGGCGATCCCTTCACCGAAAAGCGCCTGCTCGAGGCCTGCCTCGAACTGATGGCCACCGGTGCGGTGATCTCGATCCAGGACATGGGCGCGGCCGGCCTAACCTGCTCCGCGGTGGAGATGGGCGACAAGGGCGGTCTCGGCGTCAGGCTCGACCTTGACGCCGTGCCGCAGCGCGAAGAGGCCATGACGGCCTACGAAATGATGCTCAGCGAGAGCCAGGAACGGATGCTGATGGTGCTCAAGCCAGAGTTCGAGGCGGAGGCCAAGGCGATTTTCGAGAAGTGGGACCTCGACTTCGCGATCGTCGGCGAAACCATCGACGAGGACCGTTTCCTCGTCATGCACCAGGGCGAAACCAAGGCGGACCTGCCGCTGTCGAAGCTTTCGTCCAGCGCGCCCGAATACGACCGCCCCTGGGTCGAAACGCACCCGCCCGCCCCGCTTGCGGACACTCCCGAAATCGATCCGATCGAGGGGCTGAGGGCGCTGGTCGGCTCGCCCAACTACGCGCGCAAGCAATGGGTGTGGGAGCAGTATGACAGCCAGGTCATGGCCAACACGGTGCGCACGCCGGGTCGCGGCCCGGGCATTGTCCGGGACCAGAGAACCGGGAAGATGCTGGCCTTCACTTCTGACGTGACGCCCAGATACGTGAAGGCAAATCCGTACGAGGGCGGAAAGCAGGCCGTGGCGGAGGCCTGCCGGAACCTGACGGCGACAGGAGCCAGGCCGCTTGCAGCAACCGACAACCTGAATTTCGGCAACCCGGAAAGGCCGCAGATCATGGGCCAGTTCGTCGGCGCCGTCAGGGGCATCGCAGAGGCCTGCGCCGCACTCGACGTGCCGATCGTTTCCGGCAACGTCTCGTTCTACAACGAAACCGACGGGCAGCCGATCCTGCCAACGCCAACCATCGGCGCAGTCGGGCTGATCCGGCCAGGGGATTCCCTCGTGGCGGGCGATGTCCGGGAAGGGGACTGGGCGCTCATGATCGGGGAGGCGACCGGATGGCTCGGGCAGTCTGCGCTGCTGGCCGAGGCCTTTGGCCGCGAGGAGGGGCAGGCCCCGCCGGTCGACCTTGCCGCCGAGCGCGCCCACGGCGAATTCGTCAGGGCGCACGGCTCCCTGATCCATGCCGCGAGCGACCTTTCGGACGGCGGCCTCGCGCTTGCGGCATTCGAAATGGCGGATGCCGCCGGACTGGGCATCACCCTGGACACGAATGACGTTGGCGCTCTGTTCGGCGAGGACCAGGCCCGCTACCTGATCGCCTGTGGCTTCGACGAGGCCGAGGCCATCATGGGAGAGGCCTCCCGTGCCGGCATCCCCGTCAGCCAGGTCGGACGCTTCGGAGGAAACCGGGTCTCCCTGGGTGGCGTTTCGGCACCGCTCGCCGAACTCTCCGAACTTTATCGCAGCGCCTTTGCCGAGGCGCTGGGCTGACCGCCTCCCGCAACGGCTGAACGGTTGCGCGCGAGCTTCCGGAAGCCGTGCCGCCGCGGGCTCCTGCAACCGCGACATGCTCCATTGACGCGCAAGCAGGCGGATGTACCAGGGATCGGCGCAGCCTGGGTTGACAGGCCGCTGTCGCATCGAATCAGCGATGCCTCTCCAGGCCCGGTGACATGAGCGAAGGCCGCTCGCGGCATCCCGTGATCCTCCCTGATTCTCCAAGTGCCGTCGGGCGGCAACGCGCCAAGACGGTCTCGGATGGCAAAGTGCTTCGGCCGTGCCGCTCCCTTGTCCAGGATTTCATGCTCGCAGGTACCGCACGAACGCACTGCCACTCGCGCTTGCAACCTGACCGAGGACCCCTCGGTTCCGCAACCAAGTCCTGAACGCTCCATGTGTTCGTGATGCCTTCCGCACCGCAAGCGGGGCGGGAACGCACCGGCCACGCGTCCCGCATTCGAGTCCGTGAGCGGACTTGTCGCCAAGTGTTCAAGCGACTCGGATTCCTCTCCCGGCCCCTCAATCCGTCCGTTCGGATTCGCGAATTCCGCAGCCAATGATCAATCCTGATGCCGGCTTCCGCAACGATTCGCGCGTACGCCGTATCAGACCGAACGCGTGATCCCGCCGTCGACCCGGATGTTCTGGCCCGTGATGTATGCTCCGGCCTCCGAAGCGAGGAAGGCCACGACTCCGCCGATCTCCGCCAGCGACCTTCCGTAACGCCCCATCGGGATCATCTCCCGGAACTCGTCCTTCTCGGGCAGGCTGTCGATGAAGCCCGGCAGGATGTTGTTCATGCGGATGTTCTCTTCCGCATACCTGTCGGCGAAGAGCTTGCAGAACGACGCCAGGCCGGCCCGCATGACGCCGCTTGTCGGAAACACCGGGTTCGGCTCGAACGCGGCAAAGGTCGAGATGTTGATGATGCTGCCGCCGCCCTGGGCCCGCATGATCGGCGTCACGAGCCGCGACGGGCGGACGGCGTTCAGGAAGTAGACCTCCATTCCCTCGTGCCAGTCGCCATCCGTCAGCTCAAGGATGTCCGCACGTGGCCCGTGGCCAGCCGAGTTCACCAGCACGTCGATATGGCCCCACTCGTTCATGGCGGCATCGACAAGCCGCTGCAGATCGGCGTCCTCGCGGTTCGAGCCCGTGACGCCTACGCCACCGAGCTCCTTCGCGAGTGCCTCGCCCTTTCCGGAGGAGGAAAGAATCCCCACGTTGAATCCGCTTGCGGCCAGGGCGCGAGCGCTGTCCGCACCCATGCCGCTGCCTCCGGCGGTGATAAGCGCAGTTCCCGTCATTGCATTCTCCTCGTTCAGTCGATTTCATTCCTCACGGCGGCAAGAAGCCCGTCGACGCCCCGCGCAAGGACCGATGTGTCCGTTCCGCATGCCACGAAAGTGAAGCCCTCGTTCAGGAGCGTCGCGGCAAATCCCGCATCCAGAACGAGCGTGCCAGTGGGCTTGCCCGCGTCTCGCACGGCACCGCCGGCCGCCCGGATCAGTTCCCAGACCTCCGGCGCCATCGGCTGCCCCACCTTGCCGATATCCGCCGCAATGTCGGCGGGGCCGAAGAAGACGCCGGAGACGCCGTCGATCCCCGCGATTTCCGCGGCCCGCTCCATCGCCGCACGCGTTTCCAGCTGAAGAATTACCGTGGTTTCGGTCTCGACGCGCTGGACATATTCCTTCACGCGCCCGAACTTCGTTGCGCGGGTCGAGCCCGCAACACCCCGCACGCCTCGCGGCGGATAACGCGTCGCGGCGACTGCCTGACGCGCCTCTTCAACAGACTGGATCATCGGGAAGAGGAGCCCGGGCGCACCGATGTCGAGCATCCGCTTCACGACCACGGGGTCATTCCATTCCACGCGCACGATCGGGATCGTTGCGTAGGGCGCAAATGCCTGCAACTGACCAAGAACGCTGAAATAATCGCCGGGACTGTGCTCCGTGTCTATGAGCGCCCAGTCATAGCCCGAGGGGGCCACGACCTCGGCGGCAAGGTTGCTTCCCAGGTTGATCCAGATCCCGACCTGCCTCTCGCCGGCCGCGATCGCGTGCGTGAACCGGTTTCGCTCCAACTCCATTCAGATCACCGCCCTCTCGACGATCGGGGCATTCCTGACGATCCGCTCATAGTTGAAAGGCGTCAGATCCAGCGCCCTGTACTCCCCGTAGGCCAGCCACTCCGCCGTGCCGCGCCCCATTGCCGGCGACTGCTGCAACCCGTGACCCGAGAACCCGTTCAGGAAAATGAAGTTGCCGACCTCGGGATGCGGACCCATGACCGCGTTCTGGTCGAACGCATTGTAGGCGTAGTGACCTGCCCATTCGCTCGTGACCTTGATGGCCTCGAACCGTGGAATGCGGGTCGCCAATGTCGGCCAGACAAAATCCTGCCACAACGCATGATCCATCGTGAAGTCGTCAAATTCCACCGCCGGATCATGATCGGAATGTCCCCCCGCCAGATACGTGCCGCCGCCGTTTTCGCGCACGTGAACGCCCGACGGGTCGATGGTCAGCGGCAGATCCTGCTCAAGCGGATTCTCGGCGGAGAATATCCAGGAGAAGCGCTTTCGCGGCTCGACCGGCACCTCGAGGCCGGCCATGGCCGCCGTCCGCGAAGCGCGCGGCCCTGACGCGTTCACGACCTGCCCGCAGGCAACCACCTCGCCCGATTTCAGCGTGACGCTCTCGATGCGTCCGCCCGAGCATGTCATTGCGACGACCTCGTTCTCAACGTACTCGACGCCCCGTTCGCGAGCGCTCCGACGAAGCCAGTCGAATACCGTCGACCCGTCCCAATAGCCCTCGTCGATGGTGTTGATCGATCCAAGCACGATGTCGTCGACGTTGTAGAACGGATAGCTCGCCTTGATTTCCTCGGCAGTCATCAGGACCGTTCCGGCGCCTGCCGCGCGCTGAACCTCGAGGTTTTCCCGAAGAACGTCGGCGAATCTCTCGGAATTGGCGAGATACATGTATCCGTGGCTGCGAAGCAGGATTTCCGGCACCCGCCCGTCGCCCCCCATGTAGACCCTGAAATTCCTCACGAACTCCGCTGCGAACTGGCTGATCCGAACGTTCAGCTCTTCCGAGAACTGCTGGCGCATGCAGGAGCTGGTGTGCGCGGTGGAGCAGGCTTCGTAGGTCGTGTCGCGCTCGACGACGAGAACGCGCCCGTCAAAATCGGGATTCTCGGTCAGGAACCACGCGGTGGACGATCCCATCATCGCCCCTCCGACGATCAAGACGTCGTAGGCGGAATGCGTCGGCGCCGTGGCGATTGCGGCCATTCAGATGGCCTCTCCCTTGCGGGCGGCCTCTTCGACCGCCCTGATGTCGTCAGCCGAAAGGCCGTAGTCATGCGCTGCGGTCCCGGCGGATATGTAGCCCCGTGCGAGGTCGCGCCTCACGAGTGCCGGATCCCTGTCCGCAGGATCGCCGTATCCACCGCCTCCCGGGAAAGCCAGCATCACCCTGCGCCCGTCCGGAACGAACTGCTTGCCCTTTCCGCGCATCGGAGTGCCGTCGTCACGGGCAATCGTCGTTGGCGCTCCGGACCGGCCTCCGTTGCGACCGCGTGCCGGGTGACGGACCCGGTCGAACATGGCCTGAAAGTCGAATTCGTGACCCTCTGTCGCGCCGACTTCCATGCACTGGCCAAGACCGCCCCGCTGCCGGCCAGCCCCGCCGGAATCGGGTCGAAGCTCCTTCCGCCAGATGATCACCGGGCCGGTGTGCTCGGTCGCCTCGACGGGCATGGTCATGACGCCGGACGGAAAGGCGGTGGCATTCAAGCCGTCATGCTCCGGACGAGCCCCCGAACCGCCGGAATTGAATGTCAGCACCTCCGCGTGCCGGGCGGTGCCCGGCACGGGCGCGTCCATGCTTGGCCGCAACGAAAGCTGGAAGTTGCAAAGGCAGCCAGCTCCTTCGGCAGGAACCACGCCGGGCAGGATCCTGTCGAGGGCGCCATAGACGGCGTCCGGAACAAAATGCCCGATGATGTGCCGCAACGCGACGGGGGCCGGATGCGCGGCGTTCACGATCGTGCCTTCCGGAGCCACCACCTCGAAAGGTTCAAGCGATGCGTGGTTGTTCGGGATTTCCGGCGCGATGGCACATTTGAGGGCGTAGCAGGCATAGGCCTTCGCATAGACGAACGGGCAGTTTATGCCTTTCGCGTCGATGCCGCTCGTGCCCTCGAAATCGACCAGAATCCGATCGCTCCTGACCGACAGCCTGACCGCGAGCGTGATCGGGGAGTCGAAGCCGTCCACCGTCATCGAACCGCAGGCCTCCCTGCGGGGCAGCGCGGCGATCCTATCGACGGTCGCGCGGCGCGAGTTCTCCAGGATGAAGTCGGCGATGCCTTCCAGGGTCTCTAGCCGGAACTCGTCCATCATGTCCGATAGGCGACGATGCCCGATCTCGTTGCAGGTTGCGAGTGCATGCATGTCTCCGACCAGCTGGTCCGGTTCGCGCACGTTGCCACGCACGATGCGCAGGAGCGTTTCGTCCACGTCGCCGCGCTCCGCGAACTTCATGATCGGGATGTGCAAGCCCTCCTCGTAGACGCTCTGGGCATCTGCGCCGAAGCCCCGCCCTCCGATGTCGACGACATGGGCCGTGCAGGCGAGGAAGCCTGCGAGAACGCCGTTGTGAAAGGACGGCGTCACCATGGTGATGTCATGCAGGTGCCCGGTGCCTTCCCAAGGATCGTTGGTGACGTAGATGTCGCCCTCGAAAATGTCCTGCCGCCCGATCCTGCGAATGAAGTGCGCCACCGCATCCGCCATTGCGTTGACATGGCCGGGCGTGCCGGTCACGGCCTGTGCCAGCATCCGGCCCTGCGCGTCGTAGACGCCCGCAGACAGATCGCCGGCCTCGCGGACGCTCGTGGAAAAGGCCGTGCGCACCAAGGCCTGCGCCTGTTCCTCGACAACGGAAATCAGGCGGTTCCACATCACCTGGAAGGACACGTTGGAGGGATCCATGGCCTACCCCTCCAACTCGATGTCGATGCAGCCGTCGGGCTGACAGACCGCCCTGCCGCCGGCCGGAACGATGATCGTCGTTTCGCCTTCGGTGACGGCTCCGGGTCCAACGACATGCTCTCCGGGCGCCATGGCGCTCCTGTCGACCATGACAGCATCCTTGTACTGGCCATTCGCGGGATCGACGATGCGCCGCCTTCCGTATTCCGTCGCTTGCATTCCGGCCGGCACGGGGCTCACCGGATCCACCGCTTCCACAGGGGTCGACGCCTTGACGGACCAGACAGTGATTTCCGCGTCCAGTCCCGAAACCGGGCGCCCGAAGAGTCTCGAATAGTCGTCCTCGAACCTTTCCAGGAATGCCATCGCATCCGGACTGTTCGCCTGCGCACGGGACAGCTGGATCGGGATCTCCCAGCCTTGTCCGGAGTAACGCATGTAGACCTTGAACTCGGAGACGATCTCGCTGGCCGGATCGCCGGTACGGACGAATCCGGTGGCATCCCTTTCCAGCTCGGCAAACAGTTCCTTGCCCCGTGCCGGATCGAAATCCGATAGCCTCATGTAGATCGAGCGGCTTGCCTCGAAACTGAACGGCGCGCGCAGGAACCCGATCGCGGAGCCGACGCTCGCGGCGGGCGGCACGATCAGCCGCCTTATGCCAAGTTTCCCGGCCACGCGTCCGGCATGCAACGGCGCAGCGCCGCCGAACGCGATCATCTTGTACTCGCTCAGGTCTTCGCCGTTCTCCACGGCATGGACGCGAGCCGCGTTCGCCATGTTTTCGTCCACGACCTCCGACACGCTAAGGGCAGCCTCGTCCGGCGACATGTCAAGCGCGTCGCCTACATGGGTCGTGAGCGCCGCTTCCGAATTGCCGGGCCGGAGCTTGATTGATCCGCCGGCGAAGTTGTTCGCGTCGATCCTGCCAAGCACCAGATCCGCATCCGTCACGCCCGGATGCTCGCCGCCGCGGCCGTAGCAGGCCGGTCCCGGCTCCGAACCCGCGCTTTCCGGCCCGACCCGGATCTGCCGCATTGCATCCACGCGGGCGAGGCTGCCGCCTCCGGCCCCGATCTCGACCATGTCGATCACGGGAATCGAGACAGGCATGCCGGAGCCCTTCTTGAACCTGTAGGTTCGGGCCACCTCGAAGACCCGGGATGTCCTCGGGGTCTGGTCCTTGATGAGGCATATCTTTGCGGTTGTCCCGCCCATGTCGAAGCTCAGCGCCTTCGCGATTCCCCGGCGTGCCGCGACATGCGCCGCGAAGACCGCGCCGCCAGCCGGTCCGGATTCGACCAGGCGGACCGGGAATTTCGAGGCATTTTCCAGCGAGATGATTCCGCCGCCGGAGTGCATAAGGAAGATGTCGCAGCGCGCGCCTTCCGCCCTCAGGCGGCCTTCGAGGCGGCTGAGATAGGAACTCATGAGCGGCTTGATGTAGGCGTTGGCCAAGACAGTGTTGAAGCGCTCGTATTCACGCATCTGCGGACTGACCTCGGACGACAGCGACACCATGGCGTCCGGCATCCGTTCGGCCAGAACCTCGCGCACCATCAATTCATGCGCGTCGTCGACATAGGAGTGGATGAGTCCGACGGCGACGCTTTCGGCGCCGGCCTCGACGATCCGGTCAACGGTGGCCTCGACTTCGCCCCGATCCAAGGCGACCAGCACGTCACCGCCCGCGCTCACACGCTCACGAACGGTGAATCTCATCTGCCGTGGCGCAAGCGGCTCGGGCAGATTCAGGTTCAGGTCATATTGCTCGAACCGCGATTCCGTGCGCATTTCGACAACGTCGCGAAATCCCTCGGTCGTCACCAGCGCCGTCCTTGCGCCCCTGCGCTCGATAAGGGCATTGGTCGCCAATGTCGTGCCATGAATGATCTGTCCGATGTCGCCGGCGCGGATCCCCGCCTTGAGGCATGCCTGATGCATGCCGTCTACGATCGCGTCCTCGGGGGCCGCATAGGTGGTAAGCACCTTGGCCAGGAACTGCTTGCCATCGCGCTCGAGCACGATGTCGGTAAATGTCCCGCCGATGTCGACGCCAAGTCGGATGGAGCCTTGCGTCACGTTACCTGTCCCGGCAGAAAGTCCGAAAGTTCCTGGAATCACCAGCGCATATCTCGAACGAGCCAGGAAAAAACGCAAACCCATTTTTTGCCTCGGGCAATCCTCGCTCGAACCATTGACGAATCCGCTCGTCCGGTCAGCAAGCCGCCTGGCCGGGAGCCGCGCCCGCCGCAACCAGGATCCCCGTTGGAGAGACCGGAGGAGTCCCGGACCTGATTGCAACGGGCTGCTTGCAGGGCCCGCTCTTGCACCATAGATTCGCGGCAGACATTGCGGGGGAACGACTCATGCCGATGCAGGCTCACGAAATCGAGGCGCTCCTGCGAGAGCGCTTCCCGAATGCCACCATCCAGATTGGCGGCGATGACGGCGTCCACATGTCGGCGATGGTGATTGACGAAAGCTTTCGGGGCATGAACCGCGTTGAGCAGCAGCGCGCGGTCTATGCCGCGCTGAAAGGCCGGATGGACGGGCAGGACGGCGATTTGCACGCGCTTGCGCTGACCACCAAGGCTCCGGAGTAGCCGACTGCAGGGGCAGACCATCCCGAAAGGCATCCGAAGCTTTGCAATTCGGGCAACCGCGGACTATCTGTCAGGAACATGGCCGCGAGTTCAGAGAGACACACAATGACTGCGCAGGAACAGATCAAGGATACCGTCGACGCCGATGACGTGGTGCTTTTCATGAAAGGCACCAAGGTGATGCCGCAATGCGGGTTTTCGAGCCGCGTGGCCGGCGTGCTGAATTTCATGGGCGTCGAGTTCAGGGACGTGAACGTGCTCGCTGACGACGAGATTCGGCAGGGCATCAAGGACTACTCGGACTGGCCGACGATTCCGCAGCTTTACGTCAAGGGCGAGTTCGTCGGCGGTTGCGACATCTTCACCGAGATGACCCTTTCGGGCGAACTGGACCAGCTCTTCGACAAGGAGGGCGTTGCCTATGACAAGGACGCCGCCGACAAGATCCGCGAGCACAACAGCGAATAGCATCGTGCGTTCGTGTTGCTGACGGCATGGAAGGCACGCAATTGCGGGGGGCGATGCCGCCGCTGCAATCCGGATTCCCGTCCGGCCGCGCAGGATAACGCCGACGGTCGGCTTGCCGGGACCTTCTGCAAACGCCCGGCGCTGCCGGGATCCCGGTGGCGCCGCAGCGATTTCGCTATTGCCAGTTCCATGCGCGCGCCCTTTGATCGGCCCGTTGGTCAGCAAGGACTGCTCATGTCGATCAAGTGCCTGACCCTGGCCACCGCGCTGCTGGCGTCGACGGCGCTGGACGCAGGTTCCGAAACGCTGCGCTGGGCACGGGCAGGTGACTCGCTGACGCTCGACCCGCACGCGCAGAACGAAGGCCCGACCTCCGCGCTGGCGCACCAGATCATGGAGCCGCTGGTCATCCGGGACATGACCGGCACCATCGTTCCGGCCCTGGCAACCGAATGGGGACGGTCCGAACGCGACCCGAATGTCTGGCGCTTCAAGTTGCGTGAAGGCGTGCAGTTCCACGACGGCGCAGAGTTCGACAGCGAGGACGCGGTCTTCTCGTTCAACCGCGCGATGACCCCGGAAAGCGACTTCAAGACGCTTCTCGCTTCGGTCAAGGAGGTTCGCGCACCCGAAAGACACGTGTTCGAGATCGTGACCGACGGGCCGAACCCGATCATGCCAGTCAACCTCACCAACATCTTCATCCTCGACAAGGGCTGGGCCGAGACGAACAACGCGGCGAAGGTGCAGGACTACGGGGGCGGCCAGGACACCTTCGCGGCCAAGAACGCCAACGGCACCGGTCCCTACAGGCTCGTGAGCCGCGAGCCCGACACCAGGACCGTGCTCACGATCAACGACGACTACTGGGGCAGGGACGAATTCCCGATGGAGGTGACGGAAATCGTCTACACGCCGATCATGAACGGCGCCACACGTGTCGCCGCGCTGCTGTCGGGTGAGGTGGACTTCATCCAGGACGTTCCGGTCCAGGACATCGCGCGCGTCGCACACAGCGACGGTCTTGACGTGCGGACCTCCCTGCAGAACCGCGTGGTCTTCTTCGGGATGAATGTCGGCGATGACGACCTGACCACGGACAATGTCGACGGAAGGAACCCCTTTGCCGACATCCGCGTGCGGCAGGCAATCAACATCGCGATCAACCGGGACGCCATCAAGAAGATCGTGATGCGCGACCAGTCCCGGCCTGCGGGCGTCATCATGCCACCCTTCGTCAACGGCTGGACAGAAGAGCTCGACCAGGCGCCGGATCCTGACATCGAGACCGCGAAGGCGCTCATGGCCGAGGCTGGCTACGATGACGGGTTCTCGATCCGGCTCAACTGCCCGAACGACCGCTACATAAACGACGAGTCAATCTGCCGGGCGGCGGTCGGGATGCTGGCGCAGATCGGAATCGCGGTGATCATGGAAGCGCTGCCAAAGGCTCAACACTTCCCGCTTATCAGCAACCTGAAGACCGACTTCTACTTGCTTGGCTGGGGCGTGCAGACCTACGATTCCGAGCATATCTTCAATTTCCTGGTTCATTCCCGGGACAACATGTACGGATCATGGAACGGCACGCGCTTCAGTGACGCCGGTCTCGACGCCAGGATAGAAGCCTTGGCCACCGAGATCGACCTGGCCAGGCGCGACCGCATGATCGCCGAGATATGGCAGGCGGTCCAGGACGCGCAGATATACATCCCGATCCACCACCAGGTGCTGAACTGGGGCATGAAATCGAACATCCAGACCATCGTGGCGTCCGACGACACGGCCAAGTTCAAGTATTTCAGCCTCGACTGAAACCGGAACGATCCGGCGGGCGGCGCATGAACCGCCCCCTTTCCCCGACCTGCCCGGCGTCGCAGCGCCCCGAGCCCATCCATCGACCGATCCTGCGCCGTTCTGGCCCTGCATCGCGGTTCCCGGAACCCCGGCGCCCTGTCCGCTTTGCGAGACCTGTCGACATCCGCGCATGCCTGCAGGCGCAGCGACCGTGTCTTGCCATCCTCGACGAACATGCCAGAGTGGCGATTGCTTGAGCAAAGGAAGGACGCAAGAATGGCAAGAACTTCAACGGGCATGCTGGTCTTCCTTTTGGCGACCGGCATCGCTGCCGGCACGAATGCCGAAACCTTCAGATGGGCCGGCACCACCGACCCGCAGACGATGGATCCGCATGCCGTGAACTCGGCGCCGGTTCTCGGCTTCCTGAACAACGTGTACGAGGGCCTCGTGCGTCGCGGGAGAGACATGTCGATCGAGCCCGCGCTGGCCACGCGCTGGGAACCCTTCGGCGACGGGGCAGGCTGGCGCTTCTTCCTCCGCCAGGGCGTCACGTTTCACGACGGAAGCCAATTCGACGCCGATGACGTGGTGTTTTCCTACGAACGCGCGTCATCGGAAGCGGCGGATGTGCGCAGCTGGTTCGCGACAGTTTCGGACGTGATCGAGATCGACGACTTCACGGTTGACGTCATGACCAGCGTGCCGAACCCGATCTTCCCGGATTCGATCGCCAACTGGATGATGATGGATTCAGGCTGGGCAGAAGCGAACGGCGCGGCCCTGCCGGACAAGGGATCCGGCAACCATGCCACGCTCAACGCCAACGGCACCGGCGCCTTCGCGGTGAGTGACCGCCAGCCCGGACTGCAGACCGCGCTGCGGCCGTTTGGCAACTGGTGGGGCGAAGTCGAGCACAACGTCACCGAGGCGACTTTCCTGCCCATCCAGAACCCGGCCACGGCCGTCGCCGCCCTGATTTCGGGTGATGTCGACCTGATCAACCCGGTGCCAATCCAGGATGCCGAGCGGCTGTCCGGCCAGGACGCGGTCAAGGTCATCCGCGGCATCGAGGCACGCGTCATCATGCTTGGCTTCGCCCACGAGGCGGAAGCCCTGAAATACGGCTCCAACTCCGGTGACGCGAACCCCTTCAGGGACGTGCGCGTACGCGAAGCCGTGGCGAGCGCGATAAACGTTCCGTCCATCCTGCAAACCATCATGCGTGGCAGCGCCGAACCGGCAAGCCAGCTTGTCAGCCCCGCGATGCGAGGCTTCTCCCTGGCAAATGAAATGCGCCCGGCATTCGATCCGGACCGTGCAAGGGCATTGCTTGCCGAGGCCGGCTATCCTGACGGGTTCGGCTTCGGGCTCAAGTGTCCGAACGACCGCTACCTGAATGACGAGGCGGTCTGCCAGGCCGTCGTCGGCATGCTGGCGCAGGTGGGCGTCGAGGCGGAACTCGACGCGATGCCGGTCCGCAACTACTGGCCTGAACTGCGCGAGGACAATTTTGACATGTACATGCTCGGCTGGTCACCAGGCACGTTCGATCACGAGCATCCGGTCCGTTTCCTCGCTTCGACTCCGAACAGCGAGAAGAAGCTTGGCAGCTGGAACTTCGGGGGATACTCGAACGCCAGAATCGATGAACTTCTGCCGATGATCCAGTCCGAGATCGACGACACCAAACGACAGGCGATGCTGGACGAGGTGACAGCGCTCTATCAGGACGAACATGCCTACGTGACAATGTACGTCCAGCCGCTCGTCTGGGGAGCTCGATCAAATGTCGACCTGACGCAGCGACCGGACAACTTCTTCATCCTGCGTTGGGTCAGGGTCAACTGACCTTGCGGACACAACACCTTCGGCCCGGCCCCGGGCGGGCCGAACTCGCTCTCCGCGCGCGCCGCCTCCGCCGTTCCGGTCACAGGGCCACCAAGTGCTGAACTACATCGTTCGCCGCGTCTTCCAGTCCCTCGTCGTGCTGCTCGTCGTCGGCCTCGTGGCGTTCTCCATGTTCCGGTTCGTGGGCGATCCGATCGACAACATGCTTGGACAGGAGCGAACCCAGGCCGACATCGAGCGCCTGCGCACGCAGCTCGGACTCGATCAGCCGTTCCCCGTGCAATACTGGCGCTTTCTCGAGAACGCAGTGCAGGGCAATTTCGGCGTCAGCTACAGGCAGGGCCGCCCTGTGGCGGAGATCATCGCCGAACGCGCGCCGGCAACGCTGGAACTGGCAGCCGTCAGCGCCCTCTTCGCGATCGCCCTTGGCATCGTGCTCGGCGTCTTCACCGCGATTCGGCGCGACGGCTGGGTTTCGAACGTGATCATGACCGGGTCGCTCATTGGAGTCAGTCTTCCCACGTTTCTCATAGGCATCCTGCTGATCTATGTCTTCTCGGTGGAACTCGACATGCTTCCCAGTTTCGGCCGCGGCGAGGTGGTTGACGTTGGCGGATGGTCCACCGGACTTCTCACCACGAGCGGTCTCCGGGCGCTTGTGCTGCCCGCAATCACGCTCGGCCTCTACCAGATGACGCTGATCATGCGGCTCGTGCGTGCCGAGATGCTCGAGGTTCTCCGGCAGGACTACATCAGATTTGCGCGCGCCAGGGGGCTTTCCGAGCGCGTCGTGAACTTCCGCCACGCACTGAAGAACACGCTCGTCCCGGTCATCACCGTGACCGGCCTGCAGCTCGGCTCGATCATCGCCTTCGCGATCATCACCGAGACGGTTTTCCAGTGGCCAGGAGTCGGACTGCTCTTCATCAATGCAATCCAGTTCGTCGACATCCCGGTTATGGCCGCCTACCTCATGCTGATTTCGGTCATGTTCGTCGGAATCAATCTCCTGGTCGATCTCCTCTATGTCACGATCGACCCGCGGCTCCGCGGCGACGGGAACACGACATGACCAGCGTGCACACCGGACCCGGCCGGCACAACCCCACGGCCTCGCGGATCAGGGCGATGTGGCAAAGCGATCTCGCGTGGGCATTCCGCCGCTCTCCGGTCGCCATGGCCTCGTTCGTCGTGATCGTGCTTCTGGTCTCGGGAGCCCTCCTCGCCCCGCTCGTCGCGCCGCACGACCCGTTCGATCCTGCAACGCTCAACCTGATGAACGGGTTCACTGCGCCAGGCACGCCCAACGCGTTTACAGGAGAGAGCTTCTGGCTCGGCACGGACGATCAGGGCCGCGACGTCTTCTCGACCATTCTCTACGGCATGCGCATTTCACTTCTGGTGGGCTTTGCAGCCGTGTTGCTCGGCATGGCGACCGGAGTGACGCTTGGCCTTGTCGCCGGCTACCGTGGCGGCTGGACAGAAACGGTCATCATGCGCATCGCCGACGTGCAATTGACCTTCCCGGCGATTCTCGTCGCCATGCTGATCTTCGGCATCGCCAAGGGGTTCACGCCCGTCGAATACCGGGACCAGATCGCCATCTGGGTTCTGATACTTGCTATCGGCCTCTCCGACTGGGTTCAGTTTGCGCGCGTCGTGCGCGGCGCAACGATGGTCGAGACGAGGAAGGAATACGTGCTGGCAGCGCAACTCATCGGCAGGTCGGGGGCCGCGATCATGATCCGCCATATCCTGCCGAACGTCCTATCGCCGGCACTGGTGATCGCGACCATCTCGCTTGCGCTCGCGATCATTGCCGAGGCGACGCTGTCCTTTCTCGGTGTCGGCGCGCCGCCCACGCAGCCTTCGCTCGGCACGCTGATCCGGATCGGCCAGGGATTCCTATTCTCCGGTGAATGGTGGATTCTCTTTTTCCCCGCCTGCACGCTGCTCGCGCTCGCACTCTCCGTGAATCTTCTCGGCGACTGGCTGCGCGACGCCCTGAACCCGAAGCTGAGATGAGCACGTCCCGGATCAACATCTCGATCATCGGGCAACGGCACCTCATGCAGGTGCGGTGCCGTCGATGAGCGCGCTTCTCGAGATCGCCGACCTGACGGTCGAGTTTCCGACGCGACGGGAGGTCTTCGTTGCCGTCGACGGGGCCAGCCTGACGGTCGAGCCCGGCGAGATCCATGGCCTTGTGGGCGAATCCGGCGCCGGGAAGTCGACCATTGGGGCGGCCGTCATGGCATTGCTCGAACGGCCGGGCAGAATCGCGGGCGGCACGATCCGCCTCAAGAACGAAATCATTTCGGGACGTGATCGCGCTGCAATGCGGAGCCTGCGTGGCAGCGCGATCAGCATGGTATTCCAGGATCCGCTGACTTCGCTGAACCCGCTCTTCACGATTCGCGAGCAGTTGACGGAAACCATCACGACCCATTTGAAGGTGACGGACGCCGAAGCGCACGAGCGGGCACTTGACCTGCTTGCCCGAGTCGGGATTCCCGAACCGGAGATACGGCTCGACCACTACCCGCACCAGTTTTCGGGCGGCATGCGCCAGCGCGCGGTCATCGCGCTTGCCCTCTGCTCGGAGCCCGACGTCATCATCGCCGACGAGCCGACAACCGCGCTCGACGTCTCGATTCAGGCTCAGATCCTGGATCTCATCAAGGAGCTCGCGAACGAGCGCCAAGTCGGCGTGATCCTCATCACCCACGACATGGGCGTCATTGCCGACACGACGGATTGCGTCACCGTCATGTACCAAGGCAAGGTGGTGGAGACGGGCGCAACCAGGCTTGTTCTGGGCAAGCCGGGCCATCCCTACACCAAATCGCTCATCGCGGCCGTGCCGCGCCCCGCGGTGAAGCTGCACCGGTTTCCGATCATCTCCTATGGCGGACGGGTCACCAAATTCCTGATCGATGACCTGGCGCGGAACTGGAACAAGGCGAACACCGACCCCGCCAAGCCGCTCTTCGAGATAAGCGGCCTTACCAAGCGCTTTCTGCAGAAACGTTCCTTCATCCCATCCCGGCGGCAATTCCTTGTCGCTGTCAACGACGTCAGTTTCGACATTCGCCAGGGCGAGGTGTTCGGAATCGTCGGCGAGTCGGGTTCCGGCAAGTCCACGGTCGCACGCATGATCGCCGGGCTCAGCAGGGCCGACGGCGGCACGATTCTCTATGACGGACAGCCGGTCACCGGCTCCGGCTCCCTTGCCTGGTACCGCCGCCAGATCCAGATGATCTTTCAGGATCCGTACTCGTCGCTCAATCCGCGCATGCGTGTTGACGCAATCGTCGCCGAACCCGCGCTCCATCACCGGCTGCTTTCCGGCAAGGCGCTGAAACAAAGGGTCGACGAACTGCTCGAACATGTCGGGCTTGGCGCAGCTGCGGGTCTCAAGTATCCGCACGAGTTTTCCGGCGGCCAGCGTCAGCGCATCTCCATTGCACGGGCGCTTGCGACACAACCGAGATTCCTGATCTGCGACGAGCCGACATCCGCCCTTGATGTCTCGATTCAAGCGCAGATTCTCAACATCCTGAAAGACCTGCAGGAGCACCTGAACCTCACGATGCTGTTCATCTCGCACGATCTTCCGGTGGTGCGCCAGATGTGTGATCGCGTTGCTGTCATGCAAAACGGCCGACTGGTGGAAATTCGTGATACGGAGGCACTCTTTGCGAAGCCTCGGGAAGACTACACGCGATCACTTCTCAAACTGATGCCACGTCTCGACGGGCTTGCAACCGAAGGCATCGAGGCTCAAGTCGAAGGCTGAGTGGCGTCAGCAACGTCCGCGGACGGGGCAGTGACGAAGACTTCCTGCGTGTCGCGACGGCCAATGCCCGGACCAACTGTCAGAGCAGATGGTGCCGTGCGGCGACTTCAATTTCGTTCTGCAGTGCCACGCCGATTCGGCATGGACACAAGAAGGCTCCCCAGTTTTTCGAGAAGGTGTAGTGAACAATTCAAGGCACACATGGAATGTGTCGACCTTTCGATGCATCTCCAACCAATCGCTCCCGCCGACGTATCGCCTTAGGGCAGTCAGACTCCGAAGCGCGAGTCGCTTGGGAACGCAAATTTCAATCACGGCCATCGACAATCCGGCGCTGCTGCAGTTCAAGACCGACAATCCCTGGTTCTCGGACGAGGCGGCAACTACGCGCGGGCTGCTGACTTCCTCTCGGCCAATTCCGCCAATGCTTCCGCACGCTCGGCAATCCTGGCCAAGGTTCCAGACGCCATTCCCTCGCGCGGCGCAGCTTGTGTCCGCCCATGCTCAACCTGGCTTTCAAGATCCTTGATTCGGGCCTCCTGACGGGAGATCGCTTCCTCCAGCTGCCCTTTGGCGCTTGCGGCGGCGACATGCTTGTCAGCAAGCATGAGACCGGCCATCAGCAGCATTTGCGTTTCGGCAAGACGCAGGGACTGGCCTTCAAGTGCCCTGGCCTCGGTATCGAGCAGCCTGGCCGCCTGATTGAGAGAACCTTCTTCGCCGTGCCGGCAGGTCACGTTGAAGAGCCGTTCACCAATCCGAATGGAAACCTCGGGCATCATCCTGCCTCCTTCGCCACGGGTTCAAGCGTCGCCAGGATTTCCTCGATCTCCGTCCTCTCCACGTCTCGAGTGGCGCGAAGGCTGGCAAGCTCGCCTTCCAAAGCGAAATTCAGCAGATCCGGCTGCGCCAGCCCCTGGGCATTGGCCGCGCGAAGCGCAGCGTTCGAATCCCGGAGCTTCTGATTCACCGCCCGCATTTGCTGGAGCAGGGCATCCCGGGTCCTGAGCGCGTCCTGCAAGCGTGTCATGTCAGACTTGAGGCCTTCGATGACACCGTCCCGGCTTTCGCCTTCCGCGTCCGGGCCCAACCGGCCCAACGCCCCTTCCGTCCTGGCCAGCGCGGACAGTATTCTGCTTTCGAGTTCAGGCATTTCACTCATGGTTGCTCCTGGTTCGCGAATCCACTGGCCGAACACTTGATGCCTGGACCGCGAATCGACGTCCGGCAGCTGGGCCTGTCCGGAGCATAAGCGCACGCAGCGACAGTTTCACCCACTTTCTGAACGCTGCGCCACGGCTCGCCTTGCGTTCGGCAAGCTGGCTGCTAAGAACCAAGACGATGTGGACGATCCGAGGGCGTGAGCATGGACATCGAGACCCTGAAGGAACTGCATCCGGACCATTTCGAGCGTGCCGCGGCAATTCGCGTGCTCGCCATGGACGCGGTTCAGGCCGCCAATTCAGGTCATCCCGGGATGCCCATGGGCATGGCGGACGTGGCGACGGTTCTGTTCGAACGGCACCTCAAGTTCGATGCGACCGAACCGAACTGGCCGGATCGCGACCGATTCATACTGTCTGCGGGCCATGGCTCGATGCTGCTCTATGCATTGCTTCATCTCACCGGCTACGAGGACATGACGCTCGATCAGATCAAGCGATTTCGTCAGCTTGGCTCGATCACCGCAGGCCATCCCGAATTCGGGCACGCAAAGGGGATCGAAACGACCACCGGACCTCTTGGTCAAGGGCTTTCAAATGCGGTCGGATTCGCCATTGCGGAAGAATCTCTTCGGGCGCGCTTCGGGAAGAAGGTTGTCAACCATTGCACCTACGTCATCACTGGCGACGGATGCCTGATGGAGGGCGTAAGCCAGGAGGCGATCGGACTTGCAGGCATGCAGCGACTCTCAAAGCTGATCGTGCTCTGGGACGACAACGACATCTCGATAGACGGAAACATCGCGCTCTCGGACGCGACCGACCAGAAACGGCGCTTCCAGGCTTCGGGCTGGGATGTCCTGGAATGCGATGGACATGATCCCGAGGACATCGACGGTGCGCTTACCAAGGCCCGCAAGTCGAAAAGGCCCGTGATGATCGCTTGCAAGACTGTCATCGGTTTCGGCGCACCCAACAAGCAGGGCACCGCGTCGGCCCATGGTTCGCCCCTCGGGCAGGATGAGATCGAGGCCACGCGCGCCGCCTATGGCTGGCAGCATGCACCGTTCGATGTGCCCGGTCCCATCCTTGACGCCTGGCGAAGCATCGGCCGCCGTGGCAGCGAGGCCTGCAAGGCATGGCAGGACCGCTTCGCGACCCTGTCGGCATCGCGCCAGGCAGACTTCAATCGGATGATGTCGGGTGGCACGCACAAACGGCTGATCCCCGTCGTCCGGACCTTGAAGAAGACGCTGTCGAAAGAGCAGCCCAAGGTGGCGACCCGGAAGGCTTCTGAAATGGCGCTGGAGGTGATCAACCCGGTCGTGGCCGAAACCATAGGAGGCTCGGCCGACCTTACCGGGTCGAACAACACCAAGACTCCGGGTCTTGGAATATTCGACTCCACGAATCGCAAGGGCCGCTACCTGCACTACGGAATCCGCGAGCACGGCATGGCGGCCGCGATGGCCGGCATGGCGCTTCATGGCGGTGTCAGACCCTACGGCGGCACGTTTCTTTGCTTCACCGACTACGCAAGAGGGGCAATTCGGCTGTCGGCGCTAATGGGCCTGCCCGTGACCTACGTGATGACCCATGACTCGATCGGATTGGGCGAGGACGGCCCCACCCACCAGCCGGTCGAGCATCTGGCAATGTTGCGTGCAACGCCCAATTGCCGCGTGATCCGGCCCGCTGATGCGGTCGAAACCGCCGAGGCATGGGAAATCGCGCTTTCGTCACAGCGAACCCCGACGGTCCTTGCCCTTTCGCGCCAGGGCCTGCCGACCGTGCGAACACAGCACAAGTCAAGAAACCTCACGGCCATGGGCGCCTATACCTTGGCCCGGTCCGGTTCGGGCCGGCGACAGGCCGTGCTTATCGCCACCGGCTCAGAGGTCTCCATTGCACTGGAGGCAAGGTCTCTTCTGGAAGCGGACGGAATTGGCACCAGCGTGGTTTCAATGCCTTGCGCAGAGCTCTTCGCCGAACAGCACGATGCCTACCGCAGACGAGTGCTGCCTGCGGGGGCGGTCCGCATCGCCATTGAGGCGGGCGTGCGTCAGGGCTGGGACAGGTGGCTCCTTGGCGAACGTGGCCGCGCAGGACGGGAGGGGTTCGTTGGCATGGAAGGCTTCGGCGCTTCCGCCCCGGCCGGCGATCTTTACCGCCACTTCGGAATCACGGCGGAAAACGTCGCCGAGAAGGTTCGATCGCTTCTGCAGCGATGAATCCAAAGTCGACCGCCGCAGCCGCGCGATGCCGGCAATGGCAGGCTGGGTGCCTACTTGATCTTGCCTTCCCTGTACTCGACATGCCTGCGGGCGACCGGGTCGTATTTCCGCACCGTCATCTTCTCAGTCATTGTGCGAGCGTTCTTCCTGGTCACGTAGTAGTGGCCCGTGCCTGCCGTCGAATTCAGACGAATCTTGATCGTCGTCGGCTTCGCCATTGGGTCTCTCCTCTCGGGCCCGGCCCAGATGGCCGCTAGCCGGAATTCTCGAAGCCCGGGTTTTAGACGCCAAGCAAGGGGTGTCAACAGGATTCGATCCGGGAAAGGTGCCGAACCCCACTCGCACCCGGTTGTCCTTGCAGGCCTGATCGTGAACGTCCTGTCCCGAACGCGGCCGACGGCTGCCTGACAAGATCACGGCACAATCGACGCTTCCAGGATCGTTCGTGCCGGAGAGACGGCGGTGCCTTGGAGAACAGACGGACCGAAACCACGGGTCCGGAGCGAAGCGTGCCCGGACGACCGTCTCGCATTCTCCCATTGCTCGTCGGGCATGTGGAATCCGGTTCCATCTGCATTTGGACGCCGCACATGGAATGCAGGTCAAGCACGTGCTCTCGAACAAGGTCGGTGCCATGCTCCAATTGCGCTAGGTCCGGCGTCCCAGGGCTCGGCCAGAAAGGTTCGCAACCTCGCCAGGCTGCAGCACGTGAACCCACGCCGCCTCCTGCCGCGCCCGTTCAGGTCCGCGTCAGTCGCAAGCCAGACTTGCGAACCAAGGGAGTCCGACGGGAGCCGCTTTCCCGGAAACAAGGCGCGGATGGCTTGTAAGCCGGATTCTGTGCCCCGCTTCAGGGGTGATGACCATTCATCTTGCCCCGCCGTTTCCGGAAGGGTCTTGCTGCCAACCCGGATCCCCGGACCGAAGCGTGTCCGTGCGAGATCCCTATTCGGCATTGCTCCCGGTGGGGCTTGCCGTGCCGGTCCTGTTGCCAGTCCCGCGGTGAGCTCTTACCTCACCGTTTCACCATTGCCCCGCATGCGAGGCCGTCTGTTCTCTGTGGCGCTATCCCTCGGGTTGCCCCGGCCGGGCGTTATCCGGCACCGTCGCTCCGTGGAGTCCGGACTTTCCTCGAAACCATCGTTCCGCGGCCATCCAGCCATCCGCAACGCGCTACATATGTGCATCGACTCCACCAGGCAAGTTTCGAATGCTGCCACTGCACGACGGAGAACGAGCCTTCCCGATGCACCACTAGAGGGTCTCCGGCCTTCCGGTGCAGGACCTTCCATGTCCCGTTGAGTCAACAACACCGATTCCTTAAGCCAATGCCATTGCCCGGCGGTGGGGCGGGACCCGTTCCTCGAGGGTGGCCATGTGCGAGCGGGACTTCCGCGTGCAATTCCAAGCCTGCCCCGACGCAGCCGCGGGCCATTCCAACGCAATGGCAAACCCGCCTCAAGCCTTCTTCGGAACGCAGCTGTTAGCGCGAGGAGCAGCAAGGAAATCGGGCGCGCAACGGGCCGGACGAGCTTCATGCAGCCTCAGCCGGAAACCCTCGTGCCAGCCCGGCCATGAACGCCTCGTCTTCCTTCGACAGGGGCCCGCTGGCATTCGGAATGAAGCGCTGTCGGAAAGCGGACAGAACCGCGCCTTCTCCCGCATGCACCGGGTAGCCGAACGCGGCGGCATCTCGCATGAAATCGCCGTCCGGCAAAGGTGTCGGCCAGATCGAGAGGCCCATCTCGGCGAGCCGCCGCCAGTCGAAATGCCGCCCTGGATCGCGCTTGCGGTCAGGAGCCATGTCGGAATGCCCGATCACCGCCCGCGGAGGCAGGGCATGACGGTCCAGAATGTCGGCGAGCAAGATTTCCAGCGTCGCCATGAGCGGTTCGGTGAATCCCGACGTGCCGTCATTGTCGAGTTCGATCCCGATGGAACGGGAATTCACGTCGCCCCGTCCCGCCCAGGATCCGGCACCCGCGTGCCAGGCCCGCTTGTCCTCCCGAACCATCCGAAACACCTTTCCGTCCCCCCCAACCAGGTAGTGCGCAGAAACTTCGAACTCTCCGCCGCAAAGGCGTTCGAGCGCGGCCTCGACATCCTCCATTGCGGTATAGTGAAGCACGACCAGTTCTATCGAAGCCCCAACTGGCCGCTCCCCGAAGCAGGCCGCAGGCCGGTCGACGACCTCTGCACCTAGCCCTGATCTGTCAAGATATGTGTGCATCGCAACATGTCATGATCTACTCATATGGAGCATTTTATCATTATTGTACAGTATTTTATTGATTCTCTATCTCCACCCGTCTTCATAACGCAAGCGGATTGAAACAAACTCCCGACGCCGCTTGTCTATGTCCCTTCCGACGACCCGTGACGGCTGTGGCGCTCGACCGTCGCTCGCGGTCGTGAAAAGGTGCCGACCGACAACGGTTTTCGTTCGGTCACGCAGTGACACAATCGCGGGAGCAGCGCGGATTTTGAAGCCTGCGCAATCGCCAACGGCTGGGCTCCGTGTTCTGGTCGCAGCCATCACCCGCTGAGCGAACACATACCAAAAACGTGTGGCTACGTGCGGTTGTCCCTGCACAGCTGAGCATATCATGGCATGCCAGCACGGCTTGTACACCCCATCAGGTGGTCCCCGACAGCCCGTGGCGACGATCCCTCGGTCTTGTGCTCCACGGCATAGCCGAGGCTCTCATCACCGAGGGCCGAATGCGGCCTCAGTGTTCGCGACTGCTGGTCGGTCAGCTTGTTGGACGCCCATCAGCATTCCAAGCGGTTGTGCCAGGAATTCTTGAGGGGTCAAACACCCAAGTCGAAGAACAGGCGATTCAGCGGCGTAGGCCTGTCGCACAGCAATGCCTCAACCCGCCACCACCTTTCCCGCCTGGTAGAGCCACCCGGGCATTGGGCGCTCGAGCGCCCACAGTACTTTCATGGGTCGCTCCGATTCATGACTTCGGTAACGGGCACGGCCGAGGCAGTGATACGGAAGGGTTTCACCCCGGCCATCCCTTTTGCGCTCACGCACAAACAGGATGACATTTGTGCCTCGGGTCGGTTGTTCGACATAGCGGCGCCCGGTGGGGGTATCGGGCGAGGCGGTGTTCTGCGACTCCCAATGAAACAGGGTCGGCGAGATCGGGTAGTCGGCGTAGCGAGTCGAGGGAGAGTAGTCCCTGTCCGATTTCTCCAGCGTGACGAACAGGAGATCCGTCCGCGTCGCCTCGTTCCACAGGACTCCGCCCTGCGGAAAGAGCAGCGCGCCACGCTTGTCAGTGCGTCTGTGTGCTGCCACGATCTCTCCGAGGGTATAGGTCGCGTGACTTGCCAGGGGAACGTCGCCGGCAGGCTCCAGCGGTCGCGAGACCGTGCGAATGCGATCAGCGAGAATTTCCAGAAGGTCGCCGATTTCGCGACGCAACTCCGGCGACCCACGGACCGTTTCCAATAGCTGATCTGCCTCGTCGATCGACTGACGGCGCCCACCCAATACCGCAAACAACATGAGCGCCAAGCGTTGTTGCCGACCCGGGCGCTCTGAGGTTCGGCCAGAATGATCCGCTACCAAAATGTCCCGCCACGCCTCGACCCGCTCGCGATCGTCCACATGGATCAGCCGGCCGATCGCTTTGAGGAGCGAGTCATCCGTAGCGTTCTGATCGAAGCCTGCGCGTCGGCGAAGCTCGGTGAAGCACTGTCCTGATCCGGGTCTCGCGTAGATTTCGTCGAGTTCGGCGCCAGCGTCCCGCATGAATCCGCCGAGTCGTGTTTCGGGACCCAGAGCACGCAAGTCATCGGCAAGACGCGCGCGGGCGTTGCGCACCGCTGCTCTCAGGTTGCGCAGCACCGTCTCCTTGGCAATACGGTCCATTTTGAGCGCACATCCCGGTGGGAGCAGCGGAAAGTCCGCCTCGATGGCGCGCTCGACCTGATGACGGGTGCCCCCGATCAGAGCCCGATAGCGCACATCGTAGCGGTATTTGCGCTGAACCTGGCCCACGAAGTCGAGGACGGTCAGGACCCGTTTGCCTTTGGCCCAACGCAACCCTCTTCCGAGTTGCTGGAGAAACACCGTGGCGCTTTCGGTCGGCCGCAGCATGAGCACGGTGTCGACTTCGGGAAGGTCAACGCCCTCGTTGAAGAGATCGACTGCGAAGACGGCTCGAAGTTCTCCGCGACGAAGCCTTGCGAGCGCTGCACGCCGATCGTTCCATGGGGTGCTGGCGTCGAGCGCCACTGACGGATAGCCGAAGTCCGTGAACTGCCGCGCCATGAAGTGGGCGTGACCGATGCCCGCGCAGAACCCCAGCGCCCGCATCTGGTGCGGGTGGGTCACGAATTCCTCGACAGCCTGACGGATCCGAACCGCTCGTACGTGATCCCCGGTGAACACGTTATCGAGATCGCCCGGAACGTATCGTCCGCGCTCAAAACGTACCGCCGAGAGATCCGTTCCGTCGTTCACCCCGAAATAGTGAAACGGGCAGAGCAATCCCTGGTCGAGGGCATCCCAAAGCCGGGACTTCGAGGCGATGCGGCCGTCGAACCACTGCAGCACCGATTGGCCGTCGGCGCGTTCAGGCGTCGCCGTGAGGCCAAGGAGAACTTTCGGTTTCAGACGCGACAGCAGGCGCTCGTAGCTCGCAGCTGCCGCGTGATGAAACTCGTCCACGACGACCACGTCGAAATCGTCGGGATCGATTTCGTCGATCCGGTTGGCGAGGGACTGCACCGAGGCAAAGACATGGAGACCCGCGCGTGGTCGCTCACCGCCGACCAACCGCTCACCGAACCCCGGCTCGCGCAGCACGAGTTGGAAGACCTGCTGGCTCTGACGAAGGATCTCGTCGCGGTGCGCGACGAAGAGCAAGGAACGCCCCACGCCTTGGCCGCGCAGCCGCTTGAAATCGAATGCCGCGATCCAGGTCTTGCCGGTGCCGGTCGCCGCGACCACGAGGTTGCGGCGGTATCCGCGCAGGCGCTCCGCTTCGAGGGCCTCCAGCGCAACAGCCTGGTGAGGCTTCGGCGCCACGTCGACCAGCAGAGACAGCAAGGTGCCGTCGTCTATTCCCGTATCGCCGCGCTGTCTCGAGAGCGCGCGGTCGAGACGCTCGCTGTCGCGTCGGGGCGTATAGTCCTCGAACTCGGGCTCTTGCCAGTATTGTTCGAAAGTCGCTGCGAAGCGCTCGATCACCTCGGGATTCTCGGCCGCGCTCACTCGCACATTCCACTCGAGACCGTCGACCTGTGCCGTGTGGGTGAGATTTGACGAACCGATGTAGGCGGTGTGCAAACCGCTGTGCCGGTGGAACAGCCACGCCTTGGCATGAAGCCGGGTCCGCGCGACTTCGTAGGAGACCTTCACTTGTGCGCCAAGATCGACAAGTGCGTCCAGCGCACGGCGTTCGGTCGACCCGGTGTAGACGCTTGCGATCACGCGCACTCGTGCACCCTCTCGTACCCGTTCTTCAAGCTCAGCACGGAACAGCCTCAACCCCGAGTGCCGCACGAAGGCACAAAGGAGATCGATCCGATCGGCGCTCGGGATCTCCCGCGCAATCTCGCTCGCGATCTGGACGTCGCGCCGTCCATTGACGAGAAGGCCGGTTCGACGAAGCGAGAGTGTCGGGCGAGGGACTGCCGATTGTTCACCGCCCAATGCTCGGTGTTCGACAGCCTCCAGGAGCAGGCGCGCGGCGTCTGCGACCCGGTCGTCGGCCATCGCACCATGCTCGACGAGGACCTCCACCAGTCGATTCGCCAGAGCGACCTGGTTGGCCGGTTGAGCTCCGTCTTCTTCGGGAATCCCTTCAAGCGCTCGTCGAAGGAGGCGATAGACATGGCGGGCCAGGAGTTCGGGACGGACGGTTGAGTCCGCCGCGGTGACATCAACCCACCAGCCGTCGGCCGTTCGGGCATTGACTTCTGCCTCCAGAGCGGAGGTCAGGAGATCTTCGTAAAGCCCAGAATGCAGTCGACGTGTCATGACCAATCCGAACGGAGATACATGGATGGTAGAGCCTGTGTCACCATGAGACCCTGAAGCGTTCCTTCATGGCCTGTGTCCTCCCCCAAGGCTCGCCGGGCATCCTGTTCCGAGGAGCCAACTCTGGGCGCCAATCAATACTTCAGAAGAGGTGGGTGGCGCGTCGCGATTGTGCGATGCGGACAACCTCACGACCAACCCGTACCGAAATTGTCCGCCGATCAAACTTGCACACCTCGTTGATAGTTTTTCACCACGATCGTCGGTACCAGAAGTTACGACACCTACATGCGGAGCCGAAACTTCTCGATCTCTTGCCCGATGATGTCCTCCGGTTTTTCTCCGGCGCCGGCAGCAAGCAGCATCCCTTCGATTTCCTCACCCGCAAGCAGAACTATCATCTTTTCGTATAATACCAAACCAACAAAGTAATCACGGGTGTATCCCAATTTTTTGACCCCGTTGGTTTTTGGCTCCATTGTTCGGGGAGGCGTGTCCGACAACGGCCGGGCGAATCGGTCGGCGGCGCGTTTTCAGGCAACGGGCAGGAGCGCGAACCATGACGCAGGACGAAGGGAACCAAGGGCACAGGCATCCGGACGCGGTGGCGTATCTGGAAGGACTGACGGAAGGCGAGGCGGCGGTTCATCCGCCGGTGGTCCGCGAGCGCGACGGCGGGTTCACGCAGTACTGGCTGGAGGGCGGCGAGGTGCGGAGCCGCGACATCACGGAAGACGAGCTGCCTCTGGCGGGCTTCAGGCCGGACGGCGGGACGCTTCAGGAACTTCTGGGAGCCGTTTCGGCGGAGTTCGGGCCGCAGCTTCCGAAGCTTGCGGCGGACCTTGCGGCGGGCGTTCCCGACCTTGACGGCGTGGAGCGGGCGCTCCGCGACAGTTCCCTTGGCGGCGGCGCGGCGGCGCTGAAGCTGCTCCTGGAGCATCTCGACGGCATGCTTCCGACGCCGGAATGCGAGGGCTGCGGCAAGCCGATGCGCCGGCATCCGGCGACGCGGAAGTCGTTCCTGACCCGGCTCGGCCGGGTCGAGGTGGAACGGACGCATTTCCATTGCCGGTCGTGCGGCAAGGGGCGCTTCCCGCTGGACCGGGCCCTTGGTCTGGAGGGCAGCGCCTTCACTCCGGGGATGGCGAGCGTCATGGCCGAGACGGTGCCGATGATGAGCTTCGACGCGGCGAGCCGCCACATCGCGAACCTTGCCGGGGTGGCCGCCTCCCGGAGCTCGCTGCAGCGCTGGTCGCTGGCGCTCGGCGAGGAGGTCCTCCGGTTCGAGCGGGAGGAGGTCGTCGCGGGCAAGCCATTGGAATCGCGCATGTACCTGTCCATCGACGGGACCGGGATCCCGATGCGGAAGGGTGACGTGGAAGGCGTTGCCGGGAAGCAGGAGGACGGGACCTCGAAGACACGCGAAGCCAAGCTGGCCGTGATGTACACCGCCGAGGGCCGGGATCCGGAGACCGGCGCGGCGCTGAAGGACAGGGGCAGCGAGACGTCCAGCTGCCTCATCGACAGCGCGGCCGCTCGGTCCGCAAGCCCGGAGCCTTCCGGTTTCGCCACGCGCCTTGACCGGGAGGCGCTTCGCCGCGGCCTGCACGACGCCGGGGAGCTCGTCGTCATCTCCGACGGGGCCGAATGGATACGGAACACCTGCGACGAGCTGTTCGGAGGACGGAAGGTCACCTGCGTCCTGGATCTGTTCCATGTCCTCGAATACGCCTCCGACGCCGTGAAGGCGATCCTCCCGGACAAGACGGAACGGGACCGGCGGTTCAAGGACGTCAAGGCGGACATCGAGGCCGGGCGGGTCGCCAAGGTGATCCGGGAGCTCGAGCCCTTCAGCGGCCGTCATGAGGAGGTGAAGGCCTGTTGTCGCTATTTCAGGAACAACATCGAGCGCATGCGGTACGACGAGTACCGCGACCAGGGCATGCAGGTCGGAAGCGGCGTCGTGGAAAGCGGCTGCAGGCAGTTCGGGCTGCGGCTGAAGCGTCCCGGCACCCGCTGGTCGGAGCGCGGAGCCAACGCCATGCTCGGGCTCAAGAGTTGCGTCATGAACCTGAGGCTGCCCGATTTCCTGGACTGGCAGGCGAGAAAGGCTGTCGCCGCCTGACAAGAAACTTGGGTTACACCCAGTAATCACGGCCCCACTTCCAGTCCGAAGTGCAACGCCGGCCATTTCCGTAGCGAGGGCGCAGCCCGAGCGGAGGATATGGCCCGGCGGCGGGATTTTCCTGCCCCAGGCACCGGCAATCCGGGCCGGATGCGGCCGAAGTCCCTTGGGTACGGAGCGTAGTCAGGCTTTCCGGGCGGTCCAAGCTCTGCCGCAGGGACGTGATCGGCCCGCCGAAGGACGGTCCGGGACGGTTTCCGTCATGGAGGCCGCGCCTTCCGGAACGCCTCCTCCGGCGTCAGGTAGCCGAGCGACTTCCTCGGACGCGCGTCCGTCCGGTCCTGGACCGCCTTCACCTGTGCGTCGGTGACCTGGCGGAAGTCCGTCCCCTTCGGAAAATGCTGACGCACGAGACCGGCGTCCGCCAGGAACCCTGCGCCGCCTTCGTCCTGATCACCCTCGCGCGCCAGTTCTCCAACCGGTGCGACGATGACATCAACGGCGGCGGCGACGAGGACCTGCCCGCCATGCGCGCGAACTTCCGGAACGGCCTGCGCCTGGTCGGAAAGGAGATCGAGGCCCTGTTCCTGAAGCAGGCCGAAACCGTCAGGCAGTCCGTCACGCGGATCATGACCGGACTGTCCCGGTGCGTCCAGCGGGAAAGGCCCGGACGACAAGGCAAATCTGTTCTGCCGCGTGTCACGTTTCGAGGGATTTCCGTGGTGCCTCCGGTCCTTTCGGTCGCGATTCAAGGCACACCCGACGCCCGGACAGCCCGATCGACGCCCTGGATCGAGGATTCATGGCTTGACGGCTTCTCCCGACATGCCGCTAACCGGATCATGCCGCGTTCGCGGCCCAGGGACTTGATTTTCCTTTCCTTTCTGCCGCCGTTATCGGCATGATCACCTGCCCGCCGGATCTTCATTCCTGCTGCGCCCACGCCTGAGCGGGTCGGCGGCACGGTTTCGACGGGCCGCAGGATCGTTTCGGCGTCCGGCCCGCAGACATCCGCCCAAATCGTGCAATCCTGTCCGTTCCAGCTTTCATCAATGGAGGAACGACAATGGTGCAATCAGACTCATCCGGAGTCCCGCTGCCGAGGGAGAAGATGCCGGACTGGCTGCTTCCCCTGCGCAATGCATTCCTGGCCTCGCTTCTGTCGCGTGGCCTGAAGACCGGCACCGTCAGGACCTACGCTCCTGCCGTCGACTGGCTTTGCGCCGAAGCGGGGCGCAGAGGGCTGACGACGCCGGACGGCGTCGACGGGTCGCTTCTTGCGCTGGTCCGGGAGCCGCTGCCGGCGCAGCTCTCGGTTCACGGCCGGCGCAATTGGGCCTCGGTCCTGGGCCGGTTCATCGCCTGGCTCGTCAAGGAGAGCGCCATCGTGGCCGCGCCGCAACCTCCGGAACCGGCGCAGACAGCCCTGGAGGCATTGATGACCGACTACGGGGGCTGGCTGCGCATCCGGTGCGGGTTGGCGCCCGGCACGATCGGGCCGCGTCAAGGCAGGGCCCGCAGCTTCCTGGCCTTCCGGTTCGGCGATTCGACGCCCGGCGACCTGAACGCCATCTCCCGTGCCGACATCGTCGCGCATTTCGGGACAGTCGGCGAAACGGGTCCTGCCGGCGCAAGAGCCACGGCCACAGCCCTGCGATCGCTGTTCCGGTTCCTGTTCGCGACCGGCCGGACCGAGCGGAACCTGGTTCCCTGCGTCCCGAGCGTTCCCGAGCCTCGGTCGCCCGCACCGACGCGGCATCTGTCGCGTGAAGAGGTCGAGCGTGTCCTGGCAGCCGCCAAGGGAGACAGCGCCATCGCCCGCCGCGACCATGCGATGCTGCTCACGATGGCCCGGCTCGGCCTGCGCGGCCAGGAGGTCATCGCCATCCGGCTCGACGACTTGGACTGGGATGCCGGCGAGATCCTGGTCCGCGGCAAGTGCGGGCGGCAGGTGGCCATGCCGCTTCCGGTCGACGTCGGCGAGGCCATCGTGGACTGGATCCGCCACGGACGAACGGGACGCTCGCGGCACCTGTTCGTGAGCGTGCTGCCGCCCTTCCCACGATTCACGTCCGCCTTCTCGATCAGGAGCGCGCTGCACAAGGCCCATGCGGCGTCCGGCGTCGCGCCGCCCGGGGGCAAGGTTCACTGCCATGTCTTCCGGCATTCCCTTGCCATGGCCCTGCTGCAGGACGGAATGCCGCTGGCCGACATCGGCAACATGCTGCGCCACGAATCGGCGACGACGACGACGGTCTGCGCCCGGCACGACATCGAGGCCCTGCGCCCGCTCGCGCGTCTCTGGCCCGTGCCGCAGCCCGTCGCGGAGGCCGGATCATGACGTCGCTCTCCACCCTGCTCTCCGAGCATCTCGACCATCGCCGCCGCTTCGGGGCCGACATGGCGTCGGCCGGCGAATCCCTCGAGCCGTTCGTCGCCTTTGCCGACGCCGAGGGCGCCGAACGGATCACGACGGACCTGTTCCTGCGCTGGAAGGCCGCGTTCGGATCGGCAGGCCCGAACACGTGGGCCATCCGGCTCGGCGCCGTGCGCAGGTTTGCAGCCTGGCTGCAAGGCATTGACGGCCGGCACGGGATTCCGCCCAAGGGGCTGGTTCGGAAGCGCTGCACGCGTCCGCGACCCTACATCTGCAGCGAGGCGGAGATCGGGCGGATCGTGGCCGCGGCAGCGGCTCTGCGCTCGCGATCGGGGCTGCGCGGCGCGACCTGCTCGACCCTGTTCGGCCTGATCGCCGCGACCGGTCTCCGGGTCGGGGAGGCCCTCGGGCTCGATGACAGGGATGTCGACGCAGTGGATGCCACCCTCTTCGTCCGGTGCGGCAAGAACGGGAGAAGCCGCGTCATTCCGGTCACCCGGTGCGTGGTCGCGAAGCTGCAGGAATACCAGGGGTTCCGTGACCGGGCCGTCATCCATGCGGGCAGCGGCGCGCTCTTTCGGGCCGACAGCGGCAGGCGTGCAAGCGTCGGTACAGCTCGATGGAACTTCCGCGAGGTCGTTCAGTCGATCGGCCTGCGCCCGCTCCCGCCGGGCCGCAGGCCGCGCATCCACGATCTGCGCCACGCGATGGCCTCCAGAACGATCCTCGACTGGTTCCGGCAGGGGCGTGACGTGGACGCGGAGATGTACAAGCTGAGCGCATGCCTGGGGTGCCAAATTTCACGAAGGTAGCCACCCAATTTCACGCATGGTAGCCACGTAATTTCACTCAAGGTAGCCGCCCAATATCACCATGGTAGCCACCCCCTCGGGGTGACAGGCCTTGGCTTGATTCAGCATGCCGTTCTACGTCCCGGATTTTGGCGATCACTCCGAGGAGCATTGAATGGCACAGAAGAGGCTGCCCATGAGGAAAGTAAGGAAGATACTGCAATTTCATTTTGACGAGGGCCGCAGCGCCCGGGCGATCGCGACCCACTGCGGTCTTGCCCGGCGCTCGGTTGCACAGACCCTGGCACGGTTCGCGGCTTCGGGACTGAACTTGCCGGAAGCGGCCGGGATGGACGATGCGGCGCTGGAGGCGGCGCTCTATCCGGCGCGGCAGGTCCGGCCTGCGGACGAGGACGTGGACTGGGCGGAGGTCGAGAAGGACCTTTCGGGCCGCGGCGTGACGTTGAAGCTGCTGTGGGGGGAATGGCGCGAGACGCATCCCGACGGCATGAGCTACGTGACCTGGTGCCGTCGGTTCCGCGACTGGCGGCCGGCCACGGACGTGACGATGCGCCAGAACCGTCGCCCCGGCGAACGGCTGTTCGTCGACTACGCGGGCATGACCGTGCAGGTTTTCATCGACGGGGTTGAGCGTGACGCGCAGCTGTTCGTGGCCTCGATGGGGGTCTCCGGGCGGATCTACGCCGAAGCGACGCTCAGCCAGAAGATCGACGACTGGTGCAACTCGCACGTGCGCTGCCTCGAAGACATGGGCCGGGCGCCGCAAGTCGCGGTGCCCGACAACCTCAAGGCGGCGGTGAAGAAGCCGTCACGCTACGAGCCGGTCCTGAACGAGACCTACGCCGACCTGCTTGAGCATTACGGCATCGAGGGCTTGCCTGCGCGGGTGAAGAGGCCTCGCGACAAGGCACTGGTCGAAAATGGAGTCCTTTTGGTCGAGCGGCGGGTTCTGGCACCGCTGCGCGACCATGTCTTCCACGACCTTGCGTCGCTGAACCGGGCGATCGCGGACCGGGTGCGGGAACTCAACGGGAAGCCCTGTTCCGACGGCACGGGCGAGACCCGCTTCAGCCGGTACGAAAGCGTCGATGTCCCGCACATGAAGCCTTTGCCGGACCGGCGCTGGCAGCGTACGACATGGCGCGAGAACACGGTCCATTCCGACTACCACATCGCGATCGACCGCCATTTCTACTCCGTTCCCTACACGTATGCCGGCAAGAAGGTCGATGTCCGCCTGCGCGGCCGGGTGATCGACGTGTTCCATCGCGGCAAGCAGATCGCGAGCCACATGCGCAGCGACGCCAACGGGCGTGCCACCACGTTCAAGGAGCATCAGCCGCAGGCCCACCAGCGCGCCGGCGTCGAGAGCACACGCGCACAGCTCGAGAACCGTGCGCGGGACATCGGCCCTCATGTCCACGCCTTCGTCATCGCGGTCATGGGACGCAATTCCAACCCGGAGTTCGGCTTCCGTTCCTGCTACGGCGTGCTCCGCCTGGCAGGGAGCCACGGGCCGGAGCGCCTCGACAACGCCTGCCGCTACGCGCTGGATCTCGGCTCCAGGACCTGGCGCGGGCTCGACAACATCCTGCGCACCGGCGCCGATCTCGTCGACGGGCAGGAACCCGAGACCAGACCCATCGAACATTCCAACATCAGAGGACCGGAGTACTACAGATGACCGACACTGCCATCCTGCACCCGCTCACCCAGCGCATCGCATCGCTGCGCCTGCCCGGCATGCTGGCCGCCTTCCAGGAACAGCTGGCACGCCACGATCTGGACGACATGCCGTTCGAGGACCGGCTCGCGCTGCTGATCGACCGCGAGGTCGTCGAGCGGCGCTCGCGCGCGCTGCAGCGGCGCCTGAAGAAGGCCCAGCTGCGCCACCAGGACGCCTGCTTCGAGGACATCAACCTCACCCGGCGGCGCGGCCTCAAGCGCAGCGTCGTGCTCGGCCTCGGCGACTGTGCCTGGATCCGGAACGGCGCCAACATCCTGATCACCGGCCCGTGCGGCACGGGCAAGAGCTGGATCGCCTGCGCACTCGCCCACAAGGCATGTCTCGAAGGGTTTCAGGCCCGGTACCTGCGCGTCCCGCGACTGCTCACCGAACTGCGGATCGCTCACGGCGAAGGCACCATCCCCAAGCTCTACCGCGATCTCGCCAGGCTCGACGTGATCATCCTCGACGACTGGGGCCTGGCCGCGCTCGATGCGGCCCGGGCGCGCGACCTGCTCGAGATCCTCGACGACCGCTTCGACCGCCGCTCGGTGATCGTCACTTCGCAACTGCCGGTGGCTGGCTGGCACCAGACAGTCGCGGAGCCGACGGTCGCGGACGCCATCCTCGACCGCCTCGTCCATGGCGCGATCCGGTTCGAGCTGCACGGTTCGTCGATGCGGGCCGACAGCGCCGAGGACGGAAAATGAGAGCCGGAGCCGGCGCCAGGCCGGGACGTCTGCCGAAATCGGTCCCGGGGGGTCCTGTGGATTTGTGGACGAGCCCTTCGGGCCGGCCCGCGCCCTGCGGGCCGTGTGGACAAGCCGTGGACGACGCAAGGGCGTCGCCCACCGCATTGCCCACACTCGCGGGCCTCTCGCCCACAAGCTCCACAGGACCGCAACAACAACCATTTCAATTTGGATTCGAAGAAGGCGTCGCTGACGCTCCGGCAGCGTGCACACGCATTGCCGGAATCCCGTACCGGAGGACCGGTCCTGACGGCCGAGCCTTGCGGCAGGGCCTTCGCGGAGATAGCTTCAGACCCGGAACAGAAGAGGAGACCAACTTGCCCAACACGGCCTGATCGCGTCGCTTCGCTCCGGGTGGCTACCATGGTGACATTGGGTGGCTACGTTGAGTGAAATTGACCGGCTACTTTGGCTGAAATTAGGGTGGTACGTTGGTGAAATTCGGCACCTGGGGCACGCGGAACCGTCCGGCACCTGCTGCTGCATCGAGGCCGTGCCGGAACTGCTGGCCCTGGCGAGCGAGCGCGGGCTGCGGACCCTCGGGGGCGGAGGCGCGTCATGACCGGAACCTTGCCGACGCCGCTGGCGCCGCTCGTGCAGCGGTTCTTCACCAATCGGCTCGCCGGCCAGCTCGGAGCCAGCGCCAACACGATCGCAAGCTGCCGGGACAGCTTCCGGCTGCTCGTCAACTTCGCCGAGGCGCGGTGCGGAAAGGCGCCGGAGGACATGGACGTGGCGGACATCGACATCGACCTGGTCGCGGACTTTCTCGAACACCTCGAGACCGAACGCGGCAACAGCGTGCAGAGCCGCAACCTGCGCCTTGCCGCCATCCGTTCCTTCTACGGCCATGTCGCCGCCAACGAGCCCCAGGTCCTGCACCATTGCCAGAAGATCCTGCAGCTGCCCGGAAAGCGTCACGACAAGGCCACCGTGACCTGGCTCGCGGAGGACGAGATCAAGGCGCTCGTTGCCGCGCCCGACCTCGCCACCTGGTACGGACGGCGCGACCGGGCGCTGCTGGCTCTTGCCGCGCAGACCGGCCTTCGGGTGTCGGAACTGACCGGCCTCAGGATCCGGGACGTCGAGTTCGGGACCGGCGCCCACGTGCGATGCCATGGCAAGGGACGCAAGGACCGCGCGACGCCTCTGCGGGCCGACACCGTGAAGATCCTCGAAGCCTGGATCGACGAGCGGGGCGGTCCGGAGAACGCTCCGCTGTTCCCCAGCAACCGGGGCGGGCCGCTCAGCCGCGACGCGGTCGAGCGCCTGGTCACCAAGCATTGCCGTGCCGCCTCGGAAACCTGTCCTTCGCTCGGGGAGAAGAAGGTCACCCCGCACAGCCTTCGGCACGGCGCGGCCATGGCGCTGCTGCACGAGGGCGCAGGCTGCACGGTGATCGCCCTCTGGCTCGGCCATGAATCGGCCGAGACGACGCAGGTCTGCCTGCACGCCGACCTCCGGATAAAGGAAAAGGCCATGGAGAGGACCCGCCCGGTCGACGTCAAGTCCGGCCGGTTCAAGCCCGACGACACCCTGCTGGCCTTCCTGAAGTCGCTGTGATTATGCCGATAACGGCGGCAGAAAGGAAAGGAAAATCAAGTCCCTGGGCCGCGAATGCGGCATAATCCGGTTAGCGGCATGTCGGGCGTTATGCCGAATTCGGCATAACGCCCGGGCACCGTGCGGGCAAGCGTGATCGCCTCGGCGCGTGCCGGAGAGCGGTCGTTTCGGCGATGCGGGACGTCAGGCGGCGGCAGTCCGCGGCCGCGTGTTTCCGGTCATCCTGAGCATGTCGAGCGCACGCCTCGGCTTCCTGGCCACGGCGCGCATCGTTTCCGCGACCTCCACTCCGCGCTGCTTGATCAGCCCGATGGCGGAGCGCCGGAACAGCGTCGTGTTCGCCGGCCCATGGCCTGTGCGGATCCGGCTGCGGTCCTCGTCGAAGCTCCAGTCAAGAATGTGGTGACTGGCCTCGATTCATCCATCGTACTGCTCCTTTTCAGATCGAGGTCCGGGCTTTTCGAATTCAGCATGCAAGACACTGAAGCACAACGACAATCCTGGATGCCTCGGAACGGCGGCAAATGCGCCGCTCCGGCTTTACGCGGTGCGAACGGCTTGCGGAGGCCCGAAAACGTCGTTCCGGCCGCCTGAACGCACGTCGATCGGTCGCACAGGGCCTGCGGCAGGCGGCGTCACCAGGGAATCCCGTCCTGGATCTGCAATTTCTCGCACGTTCGCCGCCCGGAGCGGCCTGAACAGCCTTCCGGCGCCGCTGGCGGCGAGCTTTACGGAGCGAGACCGGGGCCGGGTCGTCACGCATTGCCATGCTCCCGGTCCGAAGGCGTTCCCTCGAACAGCGGAAGCCCGTCCTCTTCCAGCCGGACGCAAAGGCCGCGGACGGCCCCGCGCTTCACGTGGCAGGACTCCAGCTTCCCGGACGCGACCCTTTGCCAGACCGTCTGGCGCGAGACGCCGAGGCGCTGCACAGCCTCCCGGAGCGGGACGAACCCCTCCGGCGGCTCGAGACGGAACCGGCTGCGGAAGTCCGCGCCCATCCGGACGCGAAGCGGCGCCCCGGGCACGTCCGGGCGGACGCCGGGCAGGATGCCGGCGTTGACCCAGCGACAGGGCGTGGAATCCGCAACCCCGAGTTCCCGCGCCGCCGCCCGCACGCTCAGAAGCTCGCCGTCCTCCTCGTCCCCGGTCGACGCACTGAAGCCCGGAACACCGTGGCGACCGCGGAGCGACCGCACGAGCGATGTCGAGAACGGCAGCCCGCGCGCCGACCGCCGCCCCTGGCCGTTCAGGATTCCGGCTATCTGGTTGTCGGGACAGAACCGGGCCAGGCGGCGAACCAGCTCGACCGTGTCGACGTCGTCGTGCCGGCGGACCGGCTTCCGCTTGCTGCGCCTGACCGAAAGGGCGTCCGCCCGACCGCCCCGCCAATGGATGACGACCTCGGTCCGGCCTTCCTCGGCCACCTGGAGCGTGACTTCCTCGACAAGACAGGCAAGCAGGCGCTTGCGGTCTCGGCGGGTCGTCTCCGGCGTGTTCCAGACCCGCTCCAGCGCGGTGCCGAGGTCCGCGAAGAACGACGGCGGCGGAGCCTCGGGCTGCCGCTCCCGGGCGGCCTCCAGCGCGAACTCCGCGCTCTCCACCGCCCTCAGCGCCGCCTCCCGTTCCCGCTCCAGGGTCGACGCGATCAGGCGGTTGTCGGGATCGACCTTCCGGTAGCGCCGTTCCGCGAGGCCGGCCTCGCAGCGGCAGTGCTCAAGCTCCAGCCGCTGGCTTCGCAGCGCCGCTTCCGCCTGCTCCGCGACCGCCCTCTCCGCCGCCATCGCCGCCTCCGCCCCGGCCGGCGACACCAGTTCGAGAAAGCGGTCGGCGACGGCCTTGTCGATTGCGATGCCGCCGACCGAGAAGCAGCTTCGTCTTGCCCCGAGGTCCGCCGTGCGCCGGTTGCAGTGGCAGCTTCGGCCCTCGTTGTACCGGACCTGGACCGACCTGCCGCAATGACCGCAGACGGCGAGGCCCTGGAGAAGCGCCGCCCCCTCGCGCGCCGCGCCCCGCTTCCCGTGGCGGACGGTCGAGTTCGCCGCCAGGGCCTCCTGCGCCTCCACCCATTCCGGCCAGCTCACGTACCCTTCGTGGCGACCGGGCTTCAGAATCCGCCACCTCTCCTCCGGCGCCAGCAGCGTCCCGTCGTCCCGGTAGCCGAACCGCGCCTTCCCGAAGGCATGGGCGCCGCCCATCGCCGGGTTCTTCAGGATGTCCTTCACCCGGGAATAGGTCGCGTCCCGCCAGGCCACGGCGTCCGCGCCATGCGGCCGGCTCGGGAGCTGCACGCCCGCCTCCCGCAGAAGATGCGTGGCCTGCAGTCCCGACCCGCCCTCGCGGAAGCGGGCGAAGACCGCCTCGATCGCTGCCTGGACCCGAAGGTCCGGATCCTTCCGGATCCCGTTCCCCTCGCGGACGAAGCCGACCGGAGGCCTCGAACAGAGTTCGCCGCGCTGGGCCTTGCTGCGCCGGCCACCCTCCATCCGGGCGCGAAGCACGGACAGCTCTGTTGCAGAAAATGTCCCCTTGATGCCCAGAATCAGGCCATCATCCTCGCGGCCCGGCAAATAGACCTGGCTGTCCTCGACAAGCACCGTGTCGTTGACCCGGCACAGGTCCAGAAGCTGGAACCACTCAACGGTGTTTCGAGCGAGGCGACTCACTTCGATCCCGAACACCGCGCCCACCCGTCCCTGCGCAACCTGTTCGCAAAGCCGCTCGAAGCCGCTCCGCGTGCCTTGCGACGCGGCGCTCCGGCCAAGGTCGGAGTCGATGACCACGATGCGGTCCTCCGGCCAGCCCAGTTCGCGGGCGCGCTCCGCCAGCCGGTACTGGCGCTCGCGCGATTCCCGGTTCCTCAGGACCTGGCCCTGCGTCGACTGGCGCACGTAAACGGCGGCCGACCGCTCAAGGTGACGGTTCGTGATCCGCGACGACCCGCTCATCGGACCTCCCCTTCCGTCTCGCCTGCCGGACCATCAGCCCCGCCAGCCCCTGCACGAACGCCTCCCGGTCCGGAGCCGGAATCCGGAGCCATCTCTCCACGCGCTCCTCCCACTCCAGAAGCGCCAGCAGCGATCGTTCCCGTTCCCTGTCCATCCGTTGCCTCCAGGCGTCGCTCCAGGTCATCGAGCAGATTACGCAACCTGATGAAGTCCGGCAACTCGCCGAGCAGCTCAGGCGCACCCGGTTCCCGCGCCTCCAGGCTCGTCCAGGTCGCGGGAAGCCACATGCGGACGCCGTCCGGCAGCTCCACATGCAGGTTCAGCCGGTGATGGCTGCCGCCGCCGCGCCGCCGCTCGATGACCTTGACCTCCTGGCCGTCGAACGGATGCCGGAAACGGCGCATGAAGACTGGCCCGAAGGGCCGAAGATCTTCAAGTGGTGTAGTAGGGAGGCTTGTTCTCCACCCGCCAGTGTCCGCGGTTCAGCTCCAGCAGGCGCTTCGGCGTGGCGGCCTCCGGGCCCAGGCTGGTGACCCCGCATACGGTCTCGACGCGCCTCTCGCCGGTCCTGGCCTCGGTGACCTCCCGGCGGACGGCGAAGACCTGCCCGACGCCGGGGAATCTCACGTACCCGTTGATCTCGGTGGATGCCCGGATCGATCTTCGCTCCATGCGGCCGTGCTCCGGCCTTTCGCTTTCCTGGACGAAGTCCGGGGGGCGCTCCGCCATGGCCTCGTCCATCAGGAGCCGGATGTCGTCCATCAGGGTCTTCTGGTTGCCCTTGACCGTGAAGAGATGGCTGGCACGGCGTTCCAGCAGGTAGCCGGCAAGGGCGCGCTGGGTGAGGAGGGCGTCCACGGTGATGACGCGTCCCTCGATCATGGCGTCGGGAAGCGTGTCGAGCAGCGGGATGACCGTGCCGATCTCGTTGGTCCGCTTCTCCTCCAGGTCCGCATCCGCCCTCAGGCCGACTTTTTTTTGCCGTGGTGGGCGCCGGTGTCGTGGCCCACGATGCCGAGCACGCGGGTCTGGTGTCCGTCCTCGTCCACGGCGCCGCGCATCGTCTTGCCGTCGATCGCGAGCGCGCTGTCCGTCCCGCCGTTGGCCGCGGTCCACGCCCGGAGCGCGTCGTCGAGCTGCCGCGGGTCGGCCCGGACGGGCACGTCGCGGATGACCGTCCGGCTCGGCGGGATGCGGGTCCCGTTCCGGAAGCGCACGCCGAAGCGGGCCAGGACCTTGGGCGAGAGGTCGTTCACCCACTCGCTGATCGCCTTGCAGCCGCGGGCGCCGGCCAGCGTCGCCGCCAGGGCGAGGCCGAGGACCGAAGGCAGCGGGTGGCGCTGCCCTCGCGGCGCCGGGGATCGTCGACGTCCTTGAAGAACGCGGGCATGGACGTCATCCGTTCCTTGCCGAGGGTCACCTTGGGAACTCCTTTCTGCAAGTCCGCTTCGAGACGGGCGTTCCGGAGCCGGGCCCGCACGTCGCGGCACAGGGGGAGGAGGAACGCGCGCTTCGGCGCGGCATGCTCCCGGCAGCCTTTCCCGGCGCGGCCGAAGCCCTTGGTGAGCCCGGCCTCGATCCAGTTGGCGGCCCGGCAGGCGGTCCCGTGGAAGCGGGCCGGATCGACATGGGTCTCCAGCAGCAGGACCTCGTGTCCGAAGCGGACCGGCCGGTCCCGGACCAGGCGGCGCGCGCGCAGCGCGAGCGCCCGCGAACCGAGGTTGCGCGGACCGCCCGGCAGGATGAGGAAACGGGAATTGCTGCTCACGAGGTGCAGGCGGTGGAACCGCACGCCGCGGTCCCACCCGATCCAGCCGTCGCGCGGGCCGCACTTCAGCGCCGGGGCGGAGAAGACCGCCAGCGCCAGCCAGCGTTCGTGACGGTGGACGACGTAGCGGATCGTCTCGCCCATCGCCGGCAGCGCGCCGAGGCAGTGGTGCTCCTGCAGCAGATGCCGGAAACGGCACTCCTCGCCTTCCGCAACCGTGCGCGCAGACACTTCCGTCAGGTCAGTCAAGCCGCTCCCTCCGCTGATTCGCCGCGAATCAGGCATGGCAGGGAACGGACCGGAAATCCGGAAACTGCGTCAATCCATTGTCAGGAAAGAAAAACCCTTCGAGGAACGGATCCGCCCTGGCCCGGACGAAGCTGCCCGCGGCGGTCCATGCATCCAGGGAGCAGGTGGCAGAACCGGTCACCCGCCTGACATCAGGACCGGCCACGGAAAAAGGCCCCCGGCTTCCGGCACACGCCCGAAGCGCGCGGGCTTCCTTGTCCGAACGCCGAAAATCACTATCCGAATGCCATTGCTGCGCTTGACGCGCACGGCGGTGGCGGTGGGGCCGGTTTTCGCCTTCTCGACCGTGGCCTCGCAGTGTCTGGCGACGGCGGAGAAGCGCTGCTTGAGACGGCCTATCGTTGTGGAGCAGGGTTCGAGGTCCTGACGGCAACCGCTTACAAGATGGATCCCGTCCCCCGGAATGCCGCAACCACAGAATGTGGGCTCAGGGACACAAGGTCGGCGCGTGCCGGCCAATCGAGCCGCATAAGAGTTGAGCACGCCGTCGAGCGTTCTGAGGAAACGACGTTCACCCGGATCACCTTCGCCGCTTCAGGTCGCCGCCGGGAAATCGCTTCTTGGAAGAGAGAAGCCGCTTGCCCGCGGACGGGCGACAACTGCGGGGTTCGAAGGCCCCGAAAGGGTCGGGCTGGCCAGCCGCTCCAACAAATCGGGAGAGGCAAAATGCGTCAGGAGTCGTAGGATCGGGATTCCGGCTTGTGGAGAAAGCTCATTAGAGCTGCACGCTGAGCAACTGCTGCACGCGCATTCTCAACTCACGCTGCACCTAACCACGGGAACGGGTGTCAGCCAACATCGGGTGCAACCGGCAACAATGACAAATTTCCGCGCTGCGGCAATTTGGTGCCCGGTGCGGCAATTTGACCGCCTGTTGCTTTCATGACTCGCCACTCGTTTCATGCGTCTTCAGACGCGGCAAAGAGACGCAATCGAAGGCTGGCATGTCCGGACCCGGCTGCCTCCAGGTTCCCGAAGAAAGCGATGCGCCGGAGAACGCCACTGGCATCCGAGAGCGATTCCAGCGCTCGATCATGGCAAACGGGGGACGCGATGCCGCTGATGAAATCACTCGACACACCATTTCTCGCGACGCACGATTCCGGATTTCCGAGGCATGGCGCAAAGGGGATCCTGCACCGGCCACCCGGAACCCGGGTCATGGTCGGGCCAGACCGCCAAGCCGTTCATCATCCACGCTGCCGAAACAATGACCCGTTGAGAGAGTTGGCAACCGAAATGCAGACTAGAATCGCAGACCGACCCCGGTTGGACTTTCTGGCGACCTTGCATGAAAATCCCATGGAGCCTGCCAACAATCCGACTGCGCTCGACGAAGCAGGAGGGAATTCGATAAACCGATCCGCCAGCGTCTGGCGCTGAACGGGTCAGCGGCCGATCGACCCGTACCAGCTACCCGAAAACTACCGGAGGCTTGGAGCGCAGCTTTCCTGGAGCGGGTCGGCGAAACGGCGCCCGGACGGGCCGCTGACGCAAGCATGAACTGGAGGATTCGGAGGCCTAACCCTCCTTTCGCGCGATTCGGAAGGGACCGGGGTCCCAGTCACAGGCAAACCCGTCGCCGTCCGGGTCGAGACCCCTCCAGTCGCGCTCGGGGCCGCCCGCCTCCAGGAATGCGGCCTGCGCCCGGTCGGTCCAGCCATACCTGGCGCAGGCCCGATTATGCCGCGCCTCGTCGAACCGACCCGAACGGCCGTAGACCGGTTCGCCCACCTCATTCGTCGTCGAGAGCGCGTAGGCCACGATGTTGGGCTCCGATCCGTCGGGACGGGAGGGCAGATCCTCGGGTTCGACAACCTGCAACGCGTCTCGCTGGCGCTGAAGCCTGTCGCGGTCGCTTTCGATCGTCTCGCGCGAACTGACGGCTTCGAAATCCTGCTCGTCCGAAATGACGGCCCGGTCAACCTCGCGTGAAGTGGCCGCTCCCGCTTCGCCACCTCCGGCGACCTGCGCCGGCGCGTCTTGATCTGGAGCCGCCTCTTCGCCGACCGACGGCACATGCGACTCCGCCGCAAGCGAATTCAGGGCCATGTCGCCTGGCGGAAATACGGTGGAGATCTCGCTCGAAGGTCGTGATCCGGCGGCAATGACCGGGACCGGACTTTCACTGGGATCCTTGTCCATGCAGGCCGTTACACCGCCAAGAGCGATCATCGCGATCAGACGGAAGGTCATTTCCTGAGTGCACCGACGCCACTTTTGCACGTGCATCCTACCACCATTTTTCCGGCTTTGCCACAAAGCCCGCGCGCTCCTCGATCGCCAGGGCGAAATCCAGCAATTCGCCCTCTTCCCAAGGCTTGCCGATGAGCTGCAGACCAAGGGGAAGGCCGTCCGGATCCAGGCCGGCCGGAACGGAAATCCCGGGCAAGCCCGCAAGATTGACCGTCACGGTGAACACGTCATTGAGATACATTTGCACGGGGTCGTCGAACTTCTGGCCGAGCGGAAATGCGGCCGATGGTGTCGCGGGAGTCAGGATCGCGTCGATGCCGTCCGCGAACACGTCCTCGAAGTCCCGCTTGATGAGCGCCCGAACCTTGCGCGCATGGTTGTAGTATGCGTCGTAGAACCCCGCAGACAGCACATAGGTACCTATCATGACGCGCCGCTTGACCTCGTCCCCGAAACCCTCTGCGCGGGTCCTTTCGTACATTGCAGTGATGTCGTCGCCCGGGGCGAGCGACGCCCGATGGCCGTAGCGCACGCCGTCGTAGCGCGCGAGATTCGACGACGCCTCGGCAGGTGCCACGACGTAATATGCGGGCAGCGCATATTGCGTGTGCGGCAGTGAGATGTCCACCAAGGTCGCTCCGGCATCTTCCAGCATGCTGCGGCCGGACGCCCAGAGTTCGTCAATGGCGTCAGGCATCCCGTCCATCCGGTATTCCTCCGGGATTCCGACGGTCTTTCCCTTGATCTCTCCAGTCAGCATTGCCTCGAAATCCGGCACGGGAATGTCGGCACTTGTGGAGTCCTTCGGATCATGGCCGGACATGGCCTCAAGCATGATCGCGGCATCGCGAACCGATTTCGTCATCGGCCCCGCCTGATCAAGCGAGGAGGCAAAGGCGATGACGCCCCATCGGCTGACCCGACCATATGTTGGCTTCATGCCGGCAATTCCGGTGAAGGCCGCCGGCTGGCGGATGGAACCACCCGTATCGGTTCCCGTTGCGCCTAGGCAGAGATCGGCAGCCACGGCCGCGGCGGACCCGCCGGACGACCCGCCGGGGGTCAACTCGGTTTCGCCCGACTTCCATGGATTCACGGTGTTGCCATAGACACTGGTTTCGGTCGAACTGCCCATGGCAAATTCGTCCATGTTGAGCTTGCCTGTCATCACGGATCCGGCCTCGAAGAGCCGAGACGTCACGGTCGACTCGTAGGCAGGCTTGAAGCCGGCCAGGATTCCGCTCGCCGCCTGGCTGGGCACGCCCTCGGTGCAGAACAGGTCCTTGATGCCTATCGGAATTCCGCACATCGCAGGCGCCTCGCCTTCGGCGAGGCGTGCGTCGGCCGCTCCGGCCTGTTCAAGCGCAATATCCGGCGTCGGATGGACCACGGCATTCAGTGCCGCGGCCTGTTCCGTCGCAACGAGGCAAGCCTCGGTGAGCTCCACGCTGGTGAACTCGCCAGCCCTGAGCCTGTCGCGCGCCTCGGCGATCGAGAGGGAATTGAGCCCGTCCATACCCTACTCCCCCTACTCCACGACCTTTGGCACAACGAAGTAGCCCTCGCGCGCATCCGGCGCGTTTGCCAAAACCTTTTCGGCGATGCCGCCGCCGACAATCTTGTCCTCACGGCGCTTGAGCCGCATGGGCGTGACGCTGGTCATGGGCGCGACGTCCCTGACATCTGCCTCCCGCAACTGCTCGATGAAGCCGAGGATCGCATTGAATTCGCTGGCAAGCGCCGGCAGGTCCTCTTCTTCGACCCTGATCCGGGCAAGGTCGGCAACGTGCCGGGCGTCGTCCTGGTCTATTGACATGGGCGTTTTCTCGATCGGTTCCGCCCGCCCCTGTAGCGTGACCGGCCGGCAATTCCAAGTCTTGAAGAGCGTTGAATGGACAATCCATGACGCGTTCAAGAAATGTCCTTCATGAACCGTCGGCACGCCCTTGGAGCAGCGACTCTGCCCTGGCCGACAGAACGCCGCATTGATCCGAATCGCTTTCGGCCACCGACATCAGGGCGAAAGCTCGTTGGTTGCCTCATCTTCCTTCAGCACGTGGACCGACCGAACCGTCCGGACCCGAGAGCAGCGAAGCAGACGGCGACAGCTGCCGGGCGGATCCGCGCTATACGGATGCGTGACCTGCCGACACGTTATGCATTTCCTGTTCGCAAAGCTCCGGAAACCTACCCGTAGATCATTGTTTTACATATAGTTTGCAAGACATCGGTTACCTTTCGTCCCGACATTCGCCATTGCGCAATCATGTAGTCACCGAATTGATTCGATCCCCGGACCCGACGAATCCGCGCGCGTCCTTCCCGGATGCAGGATCTGGATGCTTGAACACGGGGCCGCTTCGCCTGCAAGCGCTCAACACTCAACCTCTCGACAATGGAGGCGTTGCGGTTTCGGATGTTGCGGCGCAAGGGAAGGACGCGCATCGATACTTTGCGGCGTCGACACGGAAGTCGCGGCAATTCGCAGGCGAGCGGCGAGCCTTGGCGATGCGAGCCTGCTGCGAACGGTGGATCGCGCCGAGCGGGACCTTGCCGATGCCGTGTCGGATGCAGGCCTGCCGCCTTCGGCCACCGTACACGTTTGCTCGAAATCCGAGCCTTGCTCAGGCGTACTCGAACCGGATTGGCTGCGCCCCCTTCCAGAGCACGAGATTGCCCAGTCCCATCAGGTTTTCCAGCCCACTGGTCAGGGTGATGAAATGGTTGCCGGCCAGCTGCCCCATCTTGGACGAAAAATCGACTCCGCCATAGGCGAGAAGTATCTCGGTTTCGCTGATTCCACCCGGATAGAGGATGATATGGCCCGGTGCGGGGTGGCTGGTGTGGTTTTCGTATCCGACGCCGAAGTCGTGATCGCCAAGCGGGATCCAGACACCCTCACCGGACCAGCGCACATGCACGACCGTGCTCTCGTAGGGCATGACGGCCTCGAAAGCCGCGCAGGTCTTCGGTGCCGCTTCCCTTTCAAGCCGTGCCTCGAAGGCGTAGGGACCGGCATTCATGATCAGCTTGCTCATTTCCATTCCTTCCGAGCTTACGAGAACCTCTCCATGGAGAACCGCTGCAGATCCTGCCGCAGGAGACCGGTGAGCGCAACTCGGGCAGCTTCCCGTCCCATCAATGGTCCGAGCGTGTAGCCGTTGGCCGCCGCTGCGACAGAGACGCCATGACAACCCGGAATCCCGCCGATAAGCGGTGCACCGTCTATGTCGATGTTCATTGCCGCCCAACTGCGGATCACGGAGGTCCCGGACAGTGCCGGAATGGTGCGGGTCGCCACCCACATGTTGCCCTCCAGACTTTCCGGCAGAACCCGGGGCTGACCCGACGGGTCGGTCCCGGCAGTCCATGCGCCACCGATCAGCACCGTTCCGGAGCGGGTCTGCTTCATTGTCAGATGCCGATCCGCATGAGCGATGAGGCAGGGGACGAGAGGCGGGGCGGTATCCGTCACCACCATCTGAAGCGGCGCGCCGCGAACCGGCAGACTGGCTCCCAGATACGAGGCAACTTCGGCCGACCAGCCACCGGCAGCGATCAACACGCGCCGGGCCGAGACCCGGCCGCGAGAAGTCTTGACCTCGTATCCGTCGGGTTCACCACGCAGCCCGGTGACTGCGGCCTGCTCTTCGATCCGCACGCCGGCATCGATCGCCGCCCGTGCCAGCGCCGTGGTCGCCAACAGCGGGTTGATCTTGCCTTCGCCCGGGCACCAGCACGCAGCGATGATCTGATCGGAAATCGCTGGCGCGATCTCGCGGGTGCGTGCTGCCCCTATGACCTCGGTGCAAATGCCCACTTGTGCCTCGGCTGCAGCCTTCGCCTCCAGGAATTCGATCTGCGCCTCGTTCTCAGCCACCATCAAGCCGCCGGAAACCTCGATCTCGAAGTCCCCGTCAAGTTCGGCCTCAAGTTCGTACCAGAGTTCGATCGATTCTTTCTGCAGCGGCAGGGTCCGCAACTGGAGCGAGCCGCCAGCAGCAGCCTTGGCGCCAAAATCCCAAGACAGGAGCTGCAAATGCAAGCTGCCCGCGTTACCGCCGGAGGCTTCGCCATTGATCCTCCCGCGATCAAGGCAAAGCACGCTAGCCCCCTGGCGTGCCGCGAAGAGCGCTGCCGAGATGCCGGTTATGCCAGCGCCAACCACCACGAGATCGAGGTTCCGGGCCACAATGGGCGCGCGAACCGGCGCAGCGGGTCTTGCTCCCGGCCTGCAGGCGCGATGCCCGCTCCATTCCGGCTTCTCGTGGGCAAGATGCACGGCCGGCACCGGGCGTGCGGGAATCTGCGGTGCAAGGAGGGACTCGGCTGTTGCCCGGTGCCCTGCTTCTGCCAGGATCCGGATCAGCGGCGCAGTGCAATAGCGGCCCTGACAGCGTCCCATGCCGAGCCTTGTGGCGCGCTTCACAGCGCCCGGATCATGTGCACCCTCTGCGACAGCCGCGCGGACCTCGCCGGCGCGGACCTCTTCGCAGCGGCAGATCTCCACCTCATCCTCCGGCAGTATGCGAGGCGGTGCCCGGTAGAAGTCCCACAGCGCATTCTGAAACCGGAGGGCCCGGCGAGCGCCGGTGACAGTAGATGGCAGGACCGGCACGGACTGGCCTAGGTAAGCTGCCGCGGCCGCACCCGCATGCTCACCCTGAGCCTCGGCGAGTGCCGCGCCGCCAAGCCCGCCAGCATCGCCCGCAATCCAGAGCCCAGGGATCTCGGTGGCCCCGTCTGCCGCTCGCTGCGGCACCGCCAGCCCGGTCTCGAGATCGAGCGTCAACGGCACCCCGAAGAGCCGCGCCAGTTCGGCCTGAGGAGCAAACCCTTCACCAAGGCACAGCGTGTCAGCCGCAATCTCGCGAGTTCGCCCGTCCGCGAGACGCCGCAGGCAGGCGCCTTCAACCTGCGCGGAACCCAATACAGAGGTGACCTCCCAGCCAGCAAGGAAAGGCACCCCGCTCCTCATCAGGGCAAGCCGGTAGCCGAGGCCGTCACGGGCAAGTGCCGGCGCGGCGACGGAAGCGCGCAGAAGCGCTGCGCCTGGACGCAGTGCGGCGCGTTCGACCACAGCGGCCACCTCTGTGCCAATTCGGACGAGTTCGGCGCCAAGCTGCATGCCGAGCGGTCCATGCCCCGCCACCAGCACGCGCCCGCCGGGCCGGATCCCGTAGCGGCGATTCAATGTCTGGGCCGCGCCAATCGTCATGACCCCCGGCATTGTCCAGCCGGGAACCATCGTCGGCCTTTCCAGTGCGCCGGTACACAGGATCACCGCCCGTGCCGTGATCCGGGCACCGGTGGCGGGCCCGACGCTGCGCATGTCGAACCCAATCGAGCTGCGACGGGCAAACCAGACAGTCTCGCCCCAGCGAAAGTCGCCGCCGCTGGCCAAAGCGCGACGGCACAGGGCACGACCGCGGCGGTGCTGCCCGTCCGGAAGATCCTTGCCGCGGAAGCCCTTGCTGCGAGGCTTGAAATACTGTCCGCCCGCCTCGCTTCGCTCGTCGATCACCAGCACGTGAAACCCGGCTTGGCGTACCGCGATCGCCGCGCTCAGTCCGGCCGGACCGCCGCCGAGCACCGCAAGATCGACGGAGATCTCGTCAGCTGCAGGCCCGGGGCTCGTGTCCGGAAACGGTGCCCCGGCACGGTCATCCTGAGTCTCAACCGCCATGTCCTGCCTCAATTCGGTCATGCAGGCACGGCGCGAGCGTTTTCCGTCGACCACCACCAGGCATTCCTGGCATGCACCCATTCCGCAGAACAACCCGCGAGCGCGCCCCGCACGGCTGGCTCCGAAAATGCGGACGCCAGCTTCGAACAGCGCCGCGGCGATGCTGTCGCCGGGCTGCCCGATCTGCTGCTTACCGTTCCAGCTAAATCGCAGGGTCACGGTTCGTCAAGCCATGACTTCGGGCAGGACGCCGACAGCGTCGAGCGCCGCGCGCACATCGTTCATTTCGGCTTCGGGCAGCGGTAAGCGAGGAGCCCGCGGTGCACCCATGGAAAACCCCATCAGCTCCAGCGCAGCCTTCGTCGCGGAAACGTAGCGATGGCCTCCCACGAGCCGGATAACCGGAAGAATCCGACGATAGAGCCTACGGGCCGCTTCGTAATCCTGTTCGTCGACGGTCAGGCCAAACAGCCTGGCCGAGGCTGCAGGCAGGATGTTTGAGCCGACTGCGACCCAACCTGTCGCCCCTTCGACGAAGCTTTCGAACCCCATGATGCCGCCAAAGACCGCCATCCGCCCGTCGCACAGATCGAGGATGTCGCGCACCCGCGTGACATCCATGGTCGATTCCTTGATGTAGTCGATGCGTTCGATCTCGGAGAGCCGGGCGACGAAGGACGGCTTCAGGTCGACATTTGCGGTCGCGGGATTGTTGTAGACCATGATCGGCAAGGTGGTGGACGCTGCAATTCGCGCATAATGCGCAATCAACTCTTCCTCGGTGGGAGTTGAATAGAAGGGAGGGATGACCATCACGCCATTGGCGCCAAGCTCCTCTGCCATCTGGCAATTCCTGATCACGTCCTCGGTCCGCTCGGCGCCTGCCCCGATCAGCACCGGCACCCGTCCCGCGGCCGTGTCGATCACGCATTTCGCCAACGCACGGCGCTCGGCATCGTCGAGGGAGAGGAACTCGCCTGTGGAGCCAAGGGGAATCAAGCCGTGGATGCCCTCTTGGATCTGCCAGTCGGTGAACCGTGCCTGGGAGTCGAGGTCGAGCCTGCCGTCGGGGTCGAAGGCGGTGACCATGACAGTGTACGTGCCACGAAAATTGTGTGTCATGCTGAGCCCTCTGCCAGTGTCAGGAGTCGAAGCGGATTGTCTCGAAGGAGCGCCCTGATCAGCACCTCGGCAAATTCGAGGCGCTCCATCAGCGGGCGGACGTTTCTCAGGATGTGGCCATAGCCATGCCCACCCCAACGCCGCAATCGTGTCTTGGTGCAGATGTCATGCGAGATGAGCAGTTGCGAGGCGTGGCCAGCGGTCGCGAAATGCTCGATCAGGCGAAGCCGGCCGAGGTCGGTGGGCAGTTCCACATCGGCATCCATCCAATAGTGCGACTGCTCGATGCCGAAGAAATCCCATTCCACGTTGGCGCCGCGGTCAAGGAGCGACTGAACGCCGGAGCCGTCAGGATGCGTGCGATCCATGTGGCAGAGGACCACGCGGGTCAGGTCCGCCCCCTCGGCAGCGAGAATGTCCAGTATGCCGGCGCAGGCGTCACCGTGCCGTCCGGGATGCACGCTGATCGCGAAACCGGTGGCGCAATGTGCCCGGGCCGCAGCCTTGAGCGCGCGCTGTTCCACCGGTGCGAGCGGCCAGGAACAGCCGATCTCACCGATCAGGCCCGCCCGGACCTGGGTGCCGTCGAGCCCGACCGTCAGTTCCCGAACAAACCGCGTGGTCAGGCCGTCTACGCCGAGTCCTTCGGTTTCCGGATCCAGAAAGGGGGCAGTATAGGTGCCGGCCGAAGCGACGACGTGCACTCCGCTCGCACGGGCGACCGCCGCCAGTCCCGCGGCGTCGCGGGCGAGGCCAGCCACCGACTGATCCACGACAAGCGCACCGCCATCAGCGGCGAATGCGCGCAACTCCCCGATTGCGACGTCCGGGTCGGTCTGGTGCGCATTTGCTGCATGTTCGTTGGAACGGTAGTCCATCTGCCAGCGATCCCGGGACGTGATCACGTCCTCACGCTCTCCCAAGGCGCCCGGCGAAACGATGTCGAACAGAACGTGCTCGTGCATCATCGCCGGACCGATCCCCGTGGCCGACACATCTCCCAGCACTGTGCGCACGACCCCCATTGACTTCAGTGCGTCAGGATCTTCGAAAGGAAGAGCTTGGTGTGCTCGCTCTTCGGGGCGGTGAAGAAGGTTTCGGGGCAGGCTTCTTCCACGATCTGTCCGTCATGCATCAGCAGCACCCGATCGGCGGCAGCCCGGGCAAATCCCATTTCATGGGAAATCACGATCATCGTCATGCCCTGGCGCGAAAGGTCGGTCATCACGTCCAGCACCTCGGAAATCATCTCGGGGTCCAGTGCAGAAGTCGGTTCGTCGAACAGCATGACCTTGGGGCGCATCGCCAAGGCCCGGGCAATGGCAACGCGCTGCTGCTGCCCGCCCGAGAGCTGCGAGGGATAGGCGTCTTCCTTCTCCGGCAGCCCAACGCGGTCCAGAAGCTCGCGCGCATGGGCCTCGGCCTCCTTGAGCGGCACGCCCGTGACGCGGGTAGGCGAGATCGTGATGTTCGTCAGAACCGTCAGATGCGGAAACAGGTTGAAAGACTGGAACACCATGCCCATGTCGCGTCGCTGCTTCGAGGCCTTCCGGTCGCCGAGCGGCACCGGCTTGTCCCCGGCTCCCCTGCGGTAGCCCATCAAGTGACCGCAGGCATCTATGCTTCCGCCATCGATGGTCTCCAGGTTGTCGATGCAGCGCAGGAGCGTCGACTTGCCCGAGCCGGAGCGGCCGCAAATCACCACCACCTCGCCTTGATGCACGGTCAGGCTGACGTCCCTGAGCACGTGATTCGGGCCGAAATACTTGTCCACGTTGCGGCATTCGACGATCGGTTCGCCCAACTCACGGGCCTGGCGCACAGCGCTCTCCTTGGGATCGGTCACTTCGCGGCCTCCTTCAGACCTGTGCCGGGGCGTCTCCGGCAAGTGCGCGCGTGCGCCGCCGGGATTTGCCGTTGCCCTCGACAGGACCGAAGGGACGGTCGTAATGCGCCTCAAGGCGTTTCTGTATCTCGCCCCATACCGTGGTCATCAAGAGATACCAGCAGGCGGCGCAAAAATACGCTTCCAGCACGCGAAACTCGATTTGTGCAAGCTGCTGTGTCCGGCGGAACAACTCTTCCATCGAAATCACCGAAGCAAGCGAAGTGGTCTTGATCATCAGGTTGAACTGGTTGCCCAAGGGCGGAATGATCACGCGTGTCGCCTGCGGGATGATGATGTAGCGCATCCTGTGAAACCAGTTCATGCCGAGCGCCTGGCTCGCGTCGGTCTGACCCTTGCCCACTGAAAGAATGCCGGCACGCACGATTTCGGCGAAATAGGCGCCCTCATGGAGGGTCAGCGCGATGATGGCGCTTTCAATCACGCCCAGCCGCAGGCCGACCTGAGGCAGCACCGTGTAGATGATCACCATCTGCACCAGCAGCGGGGTGCCCCGCCACAGCCATATGAACGCGATGGCGACACGACGCAAGATCCAGATGTTGGACATTTTCATGAAGGCCACGATGACACCGAGCGAGCAGCCCAGAAGCATCGCCGCGCAAGACAGCCAGATCGTCGTCCAAGCCCCGATCAGCATGTACTCGCTGACCAGGAAGCGGGCAAAGTGTTCCCAGCTCCAGTTCATGCCATGTTCTCCCGTCCGTACAGGTCAGTCACGGAGCGCCCACGGCGGGCGCTCCGGAAATTTCAGGTTGGAATGCCGGCTCAGTCGCCGGTGTAGAAGTAGGTGAACTCGCCCGGCCAGCGGTCCCAGACCTCGATCTTGGTAACACCGTACCCGTCGAGCATCGCGTCGAAAGTGCCATCGGCCTTCATGCCGTTCAGGGCGTCGGCCACGGCCTGCGCCAGCACCGGCTCGTCAAAGGCGAACGCGCCCGGCGTGCCGGGGAAGAGCCCGGTAACCGCCATCGTGAACTCCCCGCGCTCCTGATAGTACTTGCCGATGGCGTCTCCGGCGAAGACCGCGTCGATCTGTCCGGCTGCCAGCGCCAGGAATGTCTCGCCGTAGGTGTTGAAGACGCGAATATCCATCGATTCGAGACCCTTGGCGACCTGTTCGTCGTTGATCCCGTTGATCTTGCGCTCCTCGAAGCCCGCGATTTCCACGCCCACGCGCTTGCCGGCCAGGTCCTCCGGTCCTTCGATGCCGAGCGGGTTGCCGTCCGCCGCGATCAGCGCCAGCGCGTTCACCGAGTACGGCACGAGCTGCATGAAGCCCGCGCGTTCGTCGGTGAAGTAGAGCCCGGTGTTGATCATGTCCCAGCGGTCGGCGTCGAGGCCGGGGATCTGCACGGCGAAATCGACATTCTGATAGTCCGGCTCAAGGCACAGGCGCCTGGCGATCTCGTCGCCCATGTCGCGGTGCAGGCCGATGATCTCGCCGTCTTCGCTGATGTACTGCTTGGGCGGGATCGTGGCGTTGATCGACATGGTCAACTTGCCCTCCTCGATCAATGGCAGATCGGCCGGGCAGTCCTGTGCAAGGGCCGCGCCGGCCGACAGGCCTAACGCGAGGGTTGCCAAGGTTGTCACTATCTTGCGTTTCATCGGAATATCCTTTCCAGTTGGGTTGGGACGGGCCGTTTCCCCGGCCTCTCTTGTCATGCTCGCCTCTGGGTCGTGCCACCGCACCACGTTGCGGCGATCCGGGAGGTAACCTCGACCATTCGCAGGAAATCCTCCAGATTGATCCATTCGTCATGCCGGTCGTTCTGGCTCAGGTCCCCGGCCAGGCAGCCCAGGCCGATACAGGGAATGCCTGCCTGGACCATCGGGTTGCGGATGTCGCTTGACGTGTGCATCGGGTTGACGTGCGGCGCAGCTCCAGTGACCTGCTGCACTGCGGCACTGGCGGTCTTGTAAAGTGGATGATCGACAGCGACTTCGGCGCCGGTGACACCGGTGAGCCAGGCAATCGCCGGGCGATGATGGACAAGCCAGGCGTCGGATTCGGCAGCCGCGGTCACGGCGGCCTCTATCTCGTCCCTGACCTGATCCAGCGTCTCGCTTGGCGGGAAGCTGATCGCTCCGCCCAGGACGCAGGTCTCCTCGATTCGGGAAACTCGATGCATCTCGCCGCAGCGTATGCGGGAAACATGCAGGTTCGTGGCGCGCCCCACCTCGGCCTCGATCAGGGGATGACGGATTCGCCCGGAACGGTCCTCGCCCAGCCGCATCAGCGCGTCGCGTATCACGAGCGCCTTGTCGATCGGATTGACTCCCTGATGGGAAAACGCGGTGTGACCGGGTTCCGTGGTCTCGGGCGGCCGCCCCGCCACCGTGATCGTGAATTCAAGCTGCCCGGAAGCGACGGCCTTGATCTCGCGCATGCCCACGCCACTCTCGGCCGGGTGCAGATAGAGCGAGGCATCTGCCGAAAGGCCGTCATGAAGCAGCGCGGCGACTCCTCGCGCATGGCGCTTGCTGGGGGTGGAGGCGAAGGCCGCGCGCCCCATCGGCGCGCTTGATTCGGCAAGCCTCTCCAAGGCGAGCACCGCCGCCGCACAACCGGCCAGATCGTCGGCCACGCCCCAGCCATAGAGGCGCCCCGTCTCGATCTCGCCGGCGAACGGATCGTGCGTCCACCGCTCCGTGCCATTGACGGGTTCTCCGTCGGGATGGGCGAACATCAGGAGGCTCGGCATGGAGGTGTCGCCCGCCAACGTGCCGATGATGGCACGGCGCGGTTCGGGGTCTCGGGCAACGTCGGCAGCGAACTCGCCTCGGACCGGCACTGCACCAGGATCGTATTCGAAGCTCCGAACTGCACAGCCCAGGCCGGTCAGTCGTCCGGCGATCCTTTCCTGCACCGCGTTCTCGCCCTCGGCCTGTGCGGCGATCAGTTGCCTGAGCAATTCCACGGCGCGCATGTTATCTGAGGTCAGGTGGCTTTCGGGCAAGCTGCAACATCCTTGAAGCTATTGGATACCGACTGTATACAATCACTCAAGTGAAAGTTGGGCGCAAATGCAAGTGATTTCTGTTCATACCGTTCCAGAGAACTGCCGCCAGGCGCACCATGAGTGCCGGGCGATGAAGAATTGCGCCGAAGCCGAGCGTGCGAGCGCTGTCAACTCGGGGGCGGGGCGGTGATGAAAGATGCCTTGGGCGCTCCCGGAACGCGCAGCACCGGGCGAAAGTCAAGCCTGTTATGGAAAAAGGCCTATGATGCGATCTCCCGCATGATCCAGGAGAGGGAGTTGCCCGCTGGCGCCCCGGTGGTCGAATTGCATCTGGTCAAGCGCCTGGGCCTGTCACGCACACCGCTGCGCCAGGCACTTCAACGGCTGGAGGTCGAGGGTCTGCTGGTGAAATCGGTCAACCATTCCTACGTCGTGCGCAAGGTCGACCTCGCGGAGTACCTGCAGAGCCTGCGGGTCCGAGAATTGCTGGAAGGCGAAGCGGCGGCGCTGAGCGCCGGGCGAGTCGCAACGGACCTCATCGAGGCGGCTCGCCGCAACGTTCGCGCCGTGCGGGATCGCCGTCCCTATGACATGCTGTTGCATTGGAAATCCGACGATGAGGTCCATGGGCTCTTCATCAAGGCTTGCGGCAACCAGATCCTTGCCGCCATGATTTGCCAGCTCCGAACCACGACCAATCTCTTTGAAATCGAGCGCCTCGCGGAACGGCTCGATCCGGATTCCCGCCAGCACGAGCGAATCCTGGACTCGCTGGCCGCAGACGAAGCGGAAGCAGCACGTCGGGCGATTGCCGATCACATCCAGTCACTGTTCGAATTTGCGGTCCGCACGATTGGTCAGTGATCGTTCGTACAGTTGAACACTCCGTCGCCTGAAGACGACGGCCTCTCGGCCAGGCAACGCTGCAACCCACGTACTTCGCGACCGAATCTTACATGTCTGCAGCCAAGCGCGCATTCGGTCCATTTCGACGATTCCCGGGTCCGGATCCGGGATTTCCGCAGTCCCGTCCACACTCGGACACCGTGCGGACGTGCTTGGGCCGTCCGATCACAAGGGTGCGACCGGCCCGTCTGACTTGTTCCGGGTCTGGCGCACCGCCGCGGGACGCGGCCGGCACGAGCCGCCGTCGAGCGACTCGATGACCGCGAATTCCGTGCTCCTCTTGAACCGCCGGAACAAGTCCGCTCCCGTCGCCTCGGCCAGCGGCCACAGCGGAAAGCCGCAACAAAGGCGGTCAGCGAGCACCAGCATGCCCGGCAACGTGTGCCTGAGCAGCCGTTCAGCCCGTATCGACGCGGCTGCCAGACCCGCACCAGAGCGATCCGCCGTCCCTTGGCTTCGCGACCCGGCTGGATTTGCCGACCGTTCGCCGCGCCGCTGGAGCATCCCTGCCGAAAGGCATTTCACCGGCTGCAACCTTGCCACTACCACTGCTCGGCGATACATCTTTGCAGCCAGCACCGGGAAGGCATCCATGTCCAGCGAACTCATCAACAGTTTCAAGACCGGCCCTGACGAGAACGGCCGCTTTGGCACTTTCGGGGGTCGCTTCGTCAGCGAAACGCTGATGCCGCTCATCCTTGACCTTGAAGCCGAGTACGAGAAGACCAAGACGGACCAGTCCTTCTGGGACGAAATGGATCACCTCTGGACCCACTATGTCGGCCGTCCGTCGCCGCTCTACTTTGCGGAGCGCCTGACCGAACATCTTGGCGGCGCGAAGGTCTACATGAAGCGCGACGAACTCAACCACACGGGCGCCCACAAGATCAACAACGTGCTCGGCCAGATCATCCTCGCGCGCCGCATGGGCAAGACTCGCATCATCGCGGAGACCGGCGCCGGGCAGCACGGGGTGGCCACGGCGACCGTCTGCGCAAAATTCGGTCTTCAATGCGTCGTCTACATGGGTGCGCATGATGTCGAAAGGCAGAAGCCGAACGTCTTTCGCATGAAGCTCCTCGGCGCCGAAGTGGTGCCGGTGACCTCGGGACGGGGAACGCTGAAGGATGCGATGAATGATGCGCTTCGCGACTGGGTGACGTATGTCCGTGACACGTTCTATTGCATCGGCACCGTGGCGGGGCCTCATCCCTATCCGGCAATGGTCCGCGATTTTCAGGCCATCATCGGGAAGGAGGCCCGCGCCCAGATGATGGAGGCCGAAGGCCGCCTGCCCGACACGGTCATTGCGGCGATCGGCGGCGGCTCGAATGCCATGGGCCTCTTCCATCCGTTTTTGGACGACAGGAACGTGCGCATCATCGGTGTCGAGGCGGGCGGCAAGGGCGTGGATGACCGGATGGAGCATTGCGCGTCGCTCACCGGCGGACGCCCCGGCGTTCTGCACGGCAACCGAACGTACCTGCTGCAGGATGACGACGGGCAGATTCTTGAAGGCTTCAGCATTTCCGCGGGACTCGACTATCCCGGAATCGGACCCGAGCATTCGTGGCTCCATGAAACCGGGCGCGCCGAATACGTCTCGGTAACCGATCAGGAGGCGCTTGAGGCGTTTCAGCTTTCCTGCGAGACGGAAGGCATCATCCCAGCGCTTGAGCCCAGTCACGCACTGGCCCATGTAGCGAAAATCGCGCCCGCCCTGCCGGCGGATCACGTCATCTGCATGAACATGTGCGGTCGAGGCGACAAGGACATCTTCACGGTTGCGAAGGCGCTTGATTGGAACATGATCGATTCCGATTGAACTAGAAGCCCTTAAGGCAACGTTGAAGGTTGCGGCGGCCCACGGCTTTCTCGGTATCCGCGCCTATCCTGGAGGTGCCCTAAGGCCGTGGTCTGGCAAGGCCCGCACCAAGCAGGTTGGCCGCGTCACATGCCGTACCAACGGCCCCTGAAGCGGCAGTGCACTGGAAAAGGCTCATTCAAGCGCCGAACCTGCTCTGCCAGAACAACTTTTTGTCCGCCAGGTCAGCGAGCTGCAATCTTATGTTGAATTTCACACGTCCTGACCTCGCCCCTTGCGACAGGCAACTTTCATGAGGCGGGTTTCCCCGCCCTGGCATTGTTCCCGGGCAATTCGCAGACCATGCGCAGGCCGGTTCCGGGGAAGATCGTGCATGTCTGGTTGAGCTCTTCGAGCAGTCCCGCGACGGCGGCGTCGCCCGCATCGCTGGCGGTGCCGAGGATGCGCACCCGCAGGATGCCGTTTTCCGGGTCCGGGACGATGTCGGCATCCGACTGGAACAGTTCGGCGAGGGTGCGGCGTGGGCGTTGCTTCGCGCCCTGCGCGTCGGCGACGGCGGGCATCATCCGGGTCTCGGCGCGGCAGGCGATCATGCGGATGACGTCGAGGAGCAGCCTCTCGCCGGAGGGCAGCGCGTCAAGCCACTCATCCTCGCCGAGTTCCGCGACCTTGACGTGCGTGGGCAGATCCCTGCGCCGGAGCTTGAGCGCCTCGCGCTCGGCGTCGAGCGTCCCGATCTCGGCCTTCAGCCTCTCGGCGGACCTGGCGGCCGTGCCGGACGGCCCGCCCCCGGTCAGGTCGGCGACGCGGTTGCGCAGCGTGCCGAGCCTGTTCCGCATCCGGTTGATCCGGCGGTCCAGCTCGCGCCGGGCCGGATTGACGACGCGCGCCTCCGGATCCTGCTCGGCAAGGCCGTGCACCGGCAGCGCGTCGAGGCTGAACTCGTCGCGCATGTACTTGAAGAAGCTCTCCTGCGCCCATCGGGAGAACAGCGCGCCTGCGGCCTGCTCCGTCGGCACGCCGAAGTCGGTGGTCACGAGCGGGACCTGCCGGCCCGAGTCCGGCAAGCGGCGGATCTGGCGAACCTCGGGCCCCTTGCCGCCCTTGCCCAGCCTGATCCGCCTCTCGGCAAGGCGGACCTCGGCCGAGCCGGCGCCGCCGGGACCGTGGAGCGGCGCCTCGACGGCGCGGAACTCCTCCTCCGGCCAGTCCTCGCCCCTGAAGCCCTTGTGCCAGGTGATCACCGCGATGCCACGCCGGGCGAGGCGGGCGAACAGGGCCGGGCTCCATCCCTCCCGGTCGAAGACCAGCGTCAGCGCGGGCGCGGCCTCCGGCGAGACCGTGAGATCCGGCGCGTCCGGTCCCGGCAGGCCCAGCCGATCCAGCGCCGGAAGGACGTCGTGCTCCAGCGCCTTGGCCATGCCGGGATCGAGATCCTTGTGCAGGCACAGCAGCGGCCTGCCGCCGAGCGCGTTGACCCAGTAGCTGGTCGAGGCCGGCAGGCAGAGCTTCCGGCGCGACACGAAGTGCTTCGGAAGGCGGCCCTTGCGGCCGGCATAGACCTTCACGTGCCCGTCCACCGACAGCGTGGCGTGGGCGTCCGGCTCGTCGGCCATCCACGCCCGCGCCAGCGCGTCCTGCCAGCCCTTCACCCGCTGAACGTCGGATGCGAGCGCCCGGATCTTGCGCCGCAGCGTCTTCGCTTCCGGGCAGCGGTCCAGCCCCAGGACCGCGCCCCATTCCCCCGGAGCCTCGTGGCGCAGCGCCTCGGGGTTGCGGACCCGGGCCATGAACAGGAACGCGAGCAGGAGAAGCGTGCTCGTCAGCCCGTGGCATCCTTTCGGCAGCGACAGGAACGCGCCCGAACGGTCGAGCAGCCCTTCCTTCAGGAGCGTCGGCAGCGCGGCCAGCACGCCGCCGCAGGCGACCGCCGAAAGAGGCTCGTCGAAGCGCGGATGCGCCTCGGCCATCGCCCCCGCCGAGGCCGCGACGCGCCCCGCGCTGTCGCGCGCGCCCCGGCCCATCGGCGCCTCCCGGTCGCGCCGGTCCCGTTCGCTGCGGCCGAGCAGGCCTGCCCGGACATCCTCGTCCTGCGTGTCCGTTCCGGCCGGCTGCTCCTCCTGCGCCTCCGGCTTCGCGCTCTCCGGCTCGGGCTGTCGCGCGCCGATGAACCCCTTGCGGCGGTTGTGGTTCAGCGTCGTGGCGGGAACCTCCAGCTCGCGGGCAACCGCGGTGCCGCTCATGCCCTTGGAAAGGAGGCGGTCCGCCTCCCGCGCCGTCTCGCCGGTGATCACGCTCGTTCCACGGCCCCGGCGCGGCTCGTGGAACGCCGCCTCGCCCTCGTTCCGAAGCTTGTCCGCCGCACGCTGAACCGTCGCGCGGCCAACGCCGAACGCAGCCTGCAGGTCCCTGTGGCGGATGCCGTGCCTGGCGAACCTGGCGATCCGCAGTCTCATGGCCGGGCGGTCGTTCTCGTCGTGGCAGTCGAAGGGCTCGAGGTTGGAGAAGCAGACGGTCTGGCCGTCCTCGGATGCGAAGGAGAAGCACGAAGCGCCGATCTGGACGGCGTCTGAAGGGTGCATGGCGAGCGTGTTCATGGGAAGCGGGAAACCTGAAAGTGAGCCTCATGTTATATTGCCCGCTTCCGGCGTGCCTGTCAAGCCGGAAATCTGCATATTGTCGTTGTTTTGTTGGCCAAACGGGCCCTGGAGGACATCGAAATCAGCCCGCGAGGTCAGGACGTGTGAATTTGCGCCAGTGCACTGATGCCAATTGGGCATGCCGGTCTGAACGGGCATTCGGGCCGATGCGAAATCTTCGAAGGGACCAGAATCGCGACAGGGCATGACCAGCAGCGCGACGCCCGGGATCCGCGCGCCATCCCTGCCCCGAGGCAATGCCCGACGACATCGTCAACTTCATGACAGGAGATTCTGTACTTTCATCTTCCGACAGGGCGTTGCAGATTCACTGCGATTTGCTAGAATACAGGGCTGCAAGCCAGTTCACGCGAGGATTGAGACATGTGGACAAGGGCTCTCGACGCCGCACTTGGCAAGGCCATCCAGATTGGCCTGCTAACAGCTGAGCTGCCAGGTGGAAAAGTGCTCACATACGGTGACGGCAACGGACCGCGGGTACGCGTGTCCCTTACGGACCGTGCCACTGTCCGGCACTTGGCGGTCAACCCGGAACTTGCGGTCGGCGAAAGCTACATGAATGGCACGCTCGTCATCGAGAATGACGACCTCCACGGCTTTCTTGAACTGATCTTCCGCAACCTCGATGACCGGCATCGGGCCTGGTGGCAACGCGCGCATCTGAAGCTTCGCACAACCCTCAGGCGGTTCATGCAGCACAATGTAGGCCGAATTTCAGTCAGGAACGTCGCGCATCACTACGACCTGTCGCGCGAACTTTATGAACTGTTCCTGGATGCGGACCGGCAGTATTCATGCGCCTATTTCCGGTCGCCAGACGACACGCTTGAAGTCGCGCAGGAGCAAAAGAAAACCCAAATTGCCAAGAAACTGAGAATCGAGCCGGGAATGCACGTGCTCGACATCGGCTGCGGTTGGGGCGGAATGGGCCTCACTCTGGCACGGAACCATGGCGCCAAGGTCCTTGGCATCACGCTGTCGAAGGAGCAGCTCGCGGCCGCGCAGGAACGAGCGCGGGCAGCAGGCCTCGAGCGGCAGGTCGAGTTTCGAATGACCGACTACCGCGAGCTTTCAGGCCAGTTCGACCGGATCGTGTCGGTAGGCATGTTCGAACATGTGGGGCTGCCGTATTTTGATTCCTATTTCCGTTCCGTGCGCGATCTCCTGTCTCCCGACGGGGTCGCGCTCATCCATTCGATCGGCATCTCCGAGGCACCCAGCGCAACCAACCCGTGGATCGCCAAGTACATCTTTCCCGGTGGCTACGTCCCCAGCCTCTCGGAAATCGCCGCCTCGGTCGAGCGCCAAAGCCTGTGGATTGCGGATGTCGAGTCCCTCAGGCTCCACTATGCCTATACGCTCCGGCACTGGTTCGACCGGTTTGTCGCAAACGCCGACAAGGTGATCGAGCTGTACGACGAACGTTTCGTGAGGATGTGGAAGTTCTACCTCGTCGCCTGCGAACAAACGTTCCGGTTCCGGCGCCAGGGCGTGTTCCAGTTCCAGATATCACGCCAGGTCGATGCCGTTCCAATAACGCGGGACTACCTGTATTCCGAAACTGCGGACACGGAACTGCGGGCTGCCGAGTAGACAAGACCAGTCAACGCGAATCTCGCGGACCCGGGCGATATCCGCTTCTATCGCCGTCCTTCCCAGAACCAGGTGCCGACCATCAGAAGCGCGGCCAGCAGCAGCATCGTCCATGCCGGCAGCAACGGCGACACGCGGATATCCGTCGTCAGGTAGGCTTCACGGGGCGTGATTCCGATCCAGCCACGTCCCGACGCGACCTGTCCTTGCCGCACCCGGCGAATGTCCGGCACGCCTCCGGCAACCCTGTGCACGCCGCCCCGCGTGTCCGCCACCGGGTTCGCCAAGAGCGCGTCGCTGGCGATCGTGGCCTCGAACTCTTTCAACGCTGCAGGTCCAAGTGCCACGACACTTGCCTGATCACCCTCCCTTAGCCGGTAGAGCCCGGCTTCCGGCGCCTCCCAAGTCACCGAGTAGCGGCCGGGTGCGACTTCTTCCAGTGGCAGCACGGTGCCTTCACCGTTCGGCGTGATGACCTCGACATCTCCAACCTCTTCACCGATCGTCCGGCGCGCTATCGTCATGGTCAGGCCCTCAGAGATCGCGGTCAACGCTTCCTCCTCCAGGTCGGGCTCCTTCATCATCCAGTGCGCCAGCCGCCTGAGCAGTTCCAGTTGCGGGCCGCCTCCCTCGAAGCCCCGCGACCAAAGCCAGGCGTGGTCCGATGCGAGGAGCGCGACGCGCCCGCTTCCGACCCGGTCGATCACCAGCAGCGGCGCGTCGTTCAAGCCTTCCATGAGTGTGTGGCCGTCACCCTTTGCAGCCACGTCGATTTGACGAAGCCAACGGCCCCAGGACTGTTCGGCACGGGATTCCCCATCCTTGACCGGTTCCAGCCCCTCGGTCACTGGATGGCGCTGGCCGATGCCGGTCACCCTCGGCAAGTAGGCGAGTTCGCGCACCAGTCCGCTGGGCGTGGCCGGAAGAATCTCGGCAAGCGGCGAGTGGTAGATTGATTCGGCCGTCGCGAAGTCCGGACCCGCGGCGACCAGAAGCGCGCCTCCACCCTCGACGTGCCGCCTGATGCTGTCGAGATAGACTGCCGGCATGATGCCGCGCAGCTTGTAGCGGTCGAAGATGATCAGGTCGAACTCGTCGACCTTGTCCAGGAAGAGCTCACGCGTCGGGAAGGCGATCAGGCTGAGTTCGTTCACCGGAACCCCGTCCTGCTTTTCGGGCGGGCGCAGGATGGTGAAGTGCACAAGATCCACCGAGGCATCCGACTTCAGGAGGTTGCGCCAGGTTCGCTCGCCTGCATGGGGCTGGCCGGAGACCAGCAGTACACGCAGGCGATCTCGCACGCCATTTATCTGCACGACCGCCGCATTGTTGCGCGCGGTCAGTTCGCCCTGATGTTCGGGCAACGTGAACTGAATGACGTTCATGCCGCCGTGCCGAAGCGTCACCGAAAGCTCGACGTCCCGGCCGACCGGCACCTGGAACCGGTCCGGCGCTCCGCCGTCCAAGGAGATGTCGATCTCGGCGGTCTCGGAAAGTTCCGCCGGAGCCGCTCCCTGATCCTCGACCCTCAGTGTCAATGTGACGGGCTCGTCAATGATCGCGAATGCCGGAGCGTTCCGAATCAGCAGACGGCGGTCCCAGTCACCGTCTTGCCCGGTCAACAGCAGGTGCGTCGGTGCAGGCAGTTCCGGAAGGTGATCAATGTCATGCAGCTGCCCGTCGCTCACGAGAATCACGCCCGCAATGCGCGCGCGCGGTTCGCTTGCGATCGCGTCGGCAAGCGCCTTCATCAGGAGCGTGCCGCGATTGCCGTCGCTGTCTTCCACATGAACCATGCGGAGGTCGACATCTCCGAGGGCAGCGACTTCCTCCTCGACTCGCGTGATCGTTTCCGCGGTCTGGTCAGGTCGACTGTCGATGCCCTGGCTTGCGCTTTCGTCGACCACGAGAAGGAGCAGGTCCGAAAGCGGGTCCCGATCCTCGATCTGAGTCGACGGATTCGCAACCGCCATCAGGAGAAGCGAAAAGGCGATCCCGCGGAGCCACCAGCCGGAAAGACCGCCTCGGACGGCAATCACGATCAGGACCAGCGAAACCGCAACCAGGAACCACAGCACCACCCAAGGAAGCAACGGTTCGAAGAGGATGCTGCGGATGACTTGCATGGCTCAGGCGGCCCCCTGAACTTGCCCGACTTCCGTTCGGGGCAGCGTTGGCACGACGAACAGCGCACGGCATGCCACTGTGACCGCTTTTCCGAAACGCCTCATTGCCCCAACCTGTCCAACAGGGCCGGAACATGGACCTGATCCGACTTGTAGTTCCCGGTCAGGACATACATGATCAGGTTCACTCCGAAGCGATAGGCGATCTCGCGCTGACGTTCGCCGGAATAGGAGCGACCAACCGGAAACATGGACCGTCCACGAGCGTCCATGGCCCACGCCGCCGCCCAGTCGTTCCCGCCGATCACCACCGGCGTCACGTTGTCGTTGAGGTTCCTGAACGGCATGCCCTCGGCCTGCAATGCGTCGGCGGGCGCCGCCTCGACCCAGACATCGCGGCCGGCGTGCCGGCCCGGGAAATCCTGCAGGAGGTAGAAGGTCCGGGTCAGCACGTGGTCATGAGGGATCGGCTCAAGCGGCGGAACGTCGAGCGGCATTGCCAGTTGCCTGAGCTTGGTCGCGTTCGAACCTCCCGACCCGAATCCGGAAGTCCCTGCATCCCGCGTGTCAAAATGGATCAGGCCGCCCGCCCTGAGATACCGGTTCAGCTTCTCATACGCCCTGGCCGAGGGGCGTGGCTGCGTATCGGTCACCGGCCAGTACAGAAACGGAAAGACCGAGAGCTCGTCCCTCTCGAGATTCACGCCGAACGGCTCGCCGGGCTCGACCGAGGTTCTCTGGACAAGAGTGTTCGAGAGCCCCCTCAACCCCGCCGCGGCTACGCGGTCCACTTCCGAATCGCCGGTCATGACATATGCGAGCGTCACTTCCGCCGCCGCCGCGACAAGTCGTTCGAAGTCCTGTGCCTGCGCGGGCGCAGGTGACGCCGGACACAAGACGGCCACGACAGCCACGCCGGCCGCGGTGCCCGCGGTGCCCGCGCGTGACATGCGGCCCGACTGCCAGAGCGTCGCCAGCACGTCGACCATGAACGCCAGAATCGTCAGGAAGAGAAGCGGGCCCTTCAGGGGAAACGCCTGGGAATCGGCAAATTCCTCAACCGGGACGTCGACAGGCCAGTCGGCCGCCGCCAATTTGTCCACTTCGCCAAACGCATTGAGCGCTATTCTGCCGCCTTCGCCGACATAGATTCCAGGCCGCAAGTCGGGGCCGGGCCTCTCTGTTGCCAGCCTGGCCCCGTCGACACCTGCAATTTCCCCGGCCGCATCCACATTGCCGAATCCGTCGAGTCGTCGATCCAGGGTCCAAACGGTGCCTTCCAGATATTCCGCAGCCGGCGGAATCTGCCGCGTGGACACCGCCAACCGTTCAAGCATCTGCACGAAGAGGCCGGATAACGGCAGGTTCGACCAGTCGGCGTTCGCGGTCACGTGAAACAGCACCACCTGTCCATGGCCCAGACGCTTGCGTGTAACGAGTGGCGTGCCGTCTGCCAAAGTGGCGATCGTCCGCTCTGCCATGCTCGGATCCGGCTGTGCCACCACTTGGCTCGACACCGTCACGTCATCGGGAACGACAAGGCCGAAAAACGGGCTTGTTGCCGCAAAGGCCCGAAGCTGCTTAGGCTCGCCCCAGCTCATCGCTCCCCCAACCCGGCGCCCGCCCGCACGAAGTCTTACCGGCAGCAGCGTGTCCTCTGCCTCGCGACCGATGTCGGACGCGGCCAGGCGTGGTCCTGCAAACCGCAGCAGCAGGCCGCCGTTGCGCACCCACTCCTCGGTCGCGCTGCGCTCGCTGCCGGCCAGGGAGGCCACGTCGGCCAAGACGATCACGTCCGGATTGGCGAGGGCAAAGTCCTGAATCGCCCCGCGAATCAGGTCGGCGCCCGGGCGCAGCGCCTGTTCAAGGTAATGCGTCGGCGAAAGGAGCCGTGAGCCCTCCCGTTCCTCGCGCGCGGCCACGATCGCTATCTCGCGCCGGCCATGGCTGTCATCCGTCAGGCTGACGGCGCCGGCGGAGCGGACCCCTTCGATCTCGAACCTCGTCAACCTGTTCGTGAGTTCGGGCGGCAGTGACAGGACGGCCTCGACCTCGTGCTCACCCTCAGGGAACTCGACGTCGACACGCGCCAGCTGCCGCTCCATTCCGGTCGGGTCGAGGCCATGCGCCACAACCGCCAACGAACTTGCTCCAGTGCTCCGGCTTCTTGCAACCGGCACCTGGATTGTCCCGTCGCCGGTTCTTGCAGGCTTCAGCGCCACGACCGGATGCCGGGACTCGAAGACGGACACATGCCCGCGTTCCTGAAGTTCAGCCAGCGCCGCACTGCGCCAATCATGCGCGATCCCGTCCGAAAGCCAGAACGTGTCGAAGCTGCCGTCGAGATGAGACAGCCAGGACAACAGCGCGGGCCCATCCGGCATCCATGGCTCGGGCGCAATTCCTGGAAGTTCCGGCAGCCAGCTCCTCGCCGAGCGGAACGGCAAGCCCGGGTACGGCGGCAGGTCGGTCAGCGAGACAATGGCGGTCTCCCGACCTGCCACGGCAGCCTCGCCAAGAAGACTCTCGACATGCTCGTTCCGCATCGACCAGTTCGGCGCATCCGCCCAGCTGCCGTCGAACAGCAACAGCAGCGGTCCGTCGCGAGCCGTGTCCGTTCGAGGGGTCAGGACGGGATCCGCAAACCCGATGATGGCGGCCGCAACCGCCAACACCCGCAGCAACAGAAGCCACCAGGGCGTCCGGTCGGTCTGCATCTCGTCATCCGTGAGGCCAGGCAACAGGGCTACGCCGGGGAATAGCCGTCGAACCGGCGCCGGTGGCACGGTCCGAAGCAGAATCCAGAGAATTGGCAGCAGCAGCAGGCCTGGGAGCAGCCATGGGCTGGCGAATGCCACGGGGCCAAGCGACCACATCAAGCTGGGCTCCGAAGCGCGGCCGGGAGGACAGGCCGGTCCTCACTCGACGGATTCGGCTGCCCGGGCATCACGGTCAATGCTCCCTGGCCAGAGCCATGTACAGCCAAAGGAGGGCCCCCGCGGCCGGAGATCCGGTGCGGCAGACATGAAATTGCCAGCCCGCCAGCCTTGCAAGCTCCCACAGTTCGGCCTTCCTATCCGCCAGTCGCTCCAGATAGCGATCACGAAGCTCATCCGCCTTCAAGGTTTCGTGCGTGAGCGTTCCGCCCATTGATTCGAAGCGCGTGCGCCCTTCGAACGGGAAGGTCTCCTCCTGCGGGTCGAGAACCTGGAGAATCACGCCTTCGATGGCACGGTCAGAGGCAACGGTCACGGCCTCCCTGATCGGCTCCAGGTCTCCCAGAAAGTCCGACAGCAGGACGGCACGCGTCCGCGCCGGCGCGTCTGCCAGCTCAGGCAAGGCGTAGTCGGTGGCATCCTCTCCTTCGGCAATGGCACTGTTCAGACGCATCAGCTGGGCGTGGCCGCTTCGCGGCGGCAGGCCGGAATTGGCCAGACCGACACGCTCCCCGCCGCGAATCAACAGAATTGCAAGCGCCAGCGCCAGTCTCCGCGCCACGTCGACCTTGCTCGGCAACGATCTAGATGACGCGAATTGCATGGACCGGCCCATGTCCAGCCAGATCATCACGGACTGGACGGCCTGCCATTCCCTCTCGCGCACGAACAGCGCGTCGTCGCTGCGCGCCGAGCGTCGCCAGTCGATCATGCCGAATTCGTCGCCTGCACTGCTTGGCCGGTACTGCCAGAACTCGTCGCCTGACCCGACCCGCCTGCGCCCGTGCTCGCCGGCCATGACGCAGGCCGCGAGACGTTCCGCAGATGCCAGCAAGGTCGGGAACGTTTCGGCGAGGGTCTCTGCCTCACGGCGCAGTTGCGCAGTCGTGCCGGAACCCGCCTGCGCCACAATCAGGCCGCCTCCTCAATCCGGGCAACGCGACGAGATGCTTCGTCGATGACTTCCTGCAGCGTCAGGCCCTGGGCACGGGCAGAGAAACTGAGCGCCATGCGATGGCTGAGCACAGGCGTCGCAAGGGCCATCACGTCCTCTTCGGACGGCGCAAGCCGTCCCTCGAGAAGCGCGCGCGCCCTGACAGTCAGCGTGAGGGCCTGCGCCGCGCGCGGACCCGGTCCCCAACTGACATGCTGCCGCACGATGTCGGGCGAGTCGGCTTCCTCTGGACGGCAGAAGCGCACCAGGTCGAGAATCGCCTCCATCACGGCCTCACCCACCGGCATCCTGCGCACGACATTCTGCGCGGCAACGAGTTCCGCGGGAGTCAGGACCTCGGTTGACCGCTCTTCGTCCGCACCCGTGGTCGCAAGCAGGATGTCGCGCTCGGTCTCCCGGTCGGGGTAAGGGACGTCGACCTGCACAAGAAACCGGTCCAGTTGCGCCTCCGGCAGGGGATAGGTTCCCTCCTGCTCGATCGGGTTCTGGGTCGCCAGCACATGAAACGGTGCAGGCAGTTCATGCTCGTTTCCCGCGATGGTCACCGACTTCTCCTGCATGGCCTGCAACAATGCGGACTGCGTTCTCGGGCTCGCCCGGTTTATCTCGTCGGCCATGAGAAGCTGGCAAAACACCGGACCCTTGATGAACTTGAAGACCCGACTGCCATCGGCGCCGGTTTCCAGGACTTCCGACCCAAGAATGTCGGCCGGCATCAGGTCCGGAGTGAACTGAACCCGCTTGCCGTCCAGCCCGAGAACGGTCGAAAGCGTCTCCACCAATCGTGTCTTGCCAAGCCCCGGCACGCCGACCAGAAGGCCGTGCCCGCCGCACAGAATTGCCGACAACACGAGATCCACCACCCGCTCCTGCCCAATGAACCGCTTGGTGATGCTGGTCTTGACCTCTGCCAGCCGCTCGCACAGCCCTTCGATCCCGGCCACCAGGTCGGATGATGCATCGGACATGGCAATCGCTCCCTTTCGCACTATTATGCGCAGTAGAACGAACTATTGCTCCGGGCACAAATGGCAAAATCCGAAGGCGGTCAAAACCCCGTGAAACCCTCGGCGGAAAGCCTGGCCGCAACGGCCCGAGCCGAGTCTCGGCGCGGATTGCCGCCGGTCCACCTCTGGAATCCGCCCGACTGCGGCGATCTCGACATGCGGATCGCAAGGGACGGGACGTGGTTCTACCTTGGAACGCCAATCGGGCGACCCGAGCTCGTGCGGCTGTTTTCGACGATTCTCAGGAAGGACGGGGACCGCTACGTGCTTGTCACCCCTGTCGAGAAGGTGGGGATCACGGTCGATGACGCACCCTTCGTAGCCGTTGACTTCAGTGTCACGGGCGAGGGCACGGCCCAGACCCTGACCTTTGTGACCAATCTCGGTGACGAGGCCATTGCGGGACCGAAGCATCCTATTCGAGTTGAACGGGATGCGGAGACGGGCGAGCCGTCGCCCTATGTCCTCGTTCGCGCGAATCTCGAGGCTTTGATCGATCGAAAGAGCTTCGATCGAAAGAGCTTCTACAGGCTGGTGGAAATCGGAGCGCATCACGAACACGACGGTGCAAGCTGGTTCGGTCTCTGGTCGGGCGACCAATTCTTCCCGATCATTCCGTCCTCGGACTTGCCTTGACTCATGAGCTGAAGATCGCAGTCCCGGTTTCTGCCCCCGCAACTGCCGCGACCGACACTTCCGACAAGGATGTGCAGGTCCTTGTCCCGTGGCTCCCTTTCCCGACCCATTCGAGGAATGTGCGAATATTGCCGTGCGGCACGCCGCCAATCTCGGCCAGTTCCGGACAGGGGCAGGCACAATGCGCCCTCTCGATGTCGGCGCGGCAGTCCAGGCCGACCAAAGTGAGACCCGGTGCAACACCGGACTCAGGCGAGCCGCCTTTCGCAAGACACGCTCAGCGGATCCTCAACGTACCGGGCGAACGGGGGAATGAGGACGTATCCGCAGGCTTCATGGCAGGCGAGGGCATCGGGTTGGCGAACTCCGGTCTCTAGGGTGCAATGGTGATTCCTCGGGTGAGCAAACTCGATTCGAGCGCATCCAACAGCGCGCCGCCCATGCCGCGGCCGCGAGCATCGGGATTGACATACATCCGCTTGATCTCGCCGTATGGTTGGGACGTGCAGCTCCGGGGCATGCGCTTGACCGCCCCGCAACAGGCCACCTCCCCGTCGACACACGCGGCCAGGAATGTGACCTCAGCACGCTCCAGCGTCCCGATGGGATCGAGATATGCGCCGTACCGCGTCGAGGGGCGGGGCGTCGCCACGTTGGTCCCCGATGTTCGGCGGCGTTCCGGCAGGAGCAGGCGAGACGTGCAACCGCAGTTCCCCGCCACGCCGTGAAATCGCGCTTCTCCGGCAAACGTCCTTCCGTTCAGGTCGCCACCGAACCTCGGCGAGAGCTCGACCGCCGCGGAACGGCCGGACACGGGGATCACCGCAACCGAATTCACCGCTCGAATGGCGGCGGGAACGATGAGGTTGTCAGGCAGGCGGTCCAGGGCCCGTCAAGAAGCCATGCAACTATGGCCTGGGATATTGCGTCTCCTATCGTGAACGCATCCTTGACGTCCGATCGGTTGCGGCGTCAGACACTCCATTGGTCGTGTCGCGCGCCGAGAATGACTCCGCTTCAACGCGATACCGCATTGCATGCGAGAGCTGGAGGTCCGGAGGCGGCCGGAAACAGGATCAAGCGCGCTGGATACTGCTCGCTGCGTGAAAGCCGGGCCGGACCGCTTGCACCGTGCCTGCGCAGGCGCGAGCTTCCCAGGCGCCGGGGGCTCAGGTCTCCGCGCGGCCTCGCCGGTCGTCGCGGAGGTTGGCATAAAGCACATGGTTCCGCCAACGCCCGTTGATCTGAAGATAGCTCTGCGCCACGCCTTCGTACTTGTAGCCACATTTCTCGAGAAGACCACGTGACGCCGAGTTTTCCGGCAGGCACGCGCTCTCGACCCTGCTCAGATCGATGATCTCGAACGCGTATTGCACCATCGCCGTCAGCGCCTCGCGCATATAGCCTTGCCGCGCATGTTCCACTCCGATCCAGTAGCCGATCATCCCGGAATGGCTCGGCCCCCGCCGGATGTTTTCCAGCGTGATGGCGCCCAGCAGGCATCCGTCGCTCTGCCTCGAGAGGAACAGCGGCACAGCCGTTCCCTCCCGAATGGAGCGATGCGCCCAATGGACGCGATTGACGAACCCCTTGCGGGTCAGATGATCCGTTGCCCACGACGGTTCCCATGGCTTCAGGAACTCTGCGCTTTTCCGCCGCAATTCGGACCAGGGCTGATAGTCGCCCCGGGCGGGCGGGCGCAACTCCATGCGTTCGGTGTCAATTCTGACGCGGCCTCTCGTCCACAGCATCAGGCCGCCAGTTTGTCCGTGACTTCCTGGACCGTCGGTGCGGACGCGACCGGTCCGTAAAGCGCCAGCGCGCCCGCACCGGCCGACACGAGTCCGGCCGCCACTTCCCGCACCGACTGCACGCTGATCGAATCGACCCTCTCGACGGTTTCCTCGATCAATGGCACGCGATCCCAGATCGACAGGAACTTCGCCAGGCGTTCGGCACGGCTCGCGGGCTGCTCAAGCCCCATCAGCAGCCCCGCCTTCAGTTGCGCCCTTGCCCGAGCCACCTCTGCCTCGGAGAGGTCATCAACCGACCGCCGCAATTCATCCACCGTCAGTGCAAGAAGCTCGGGCGCCTCCTCGCCGCTGGTTCCGGAATAGATCGTCAGGAGACCGCTGTCGGAATAGGGGCTCGCCTGCGCGAAAATCGTGTAGCAGAGTCCACGTTTCTCGCGCGCTTCCTGGAAGAGCCGCGAAGACATGCCGCCGCCCATCGCGATCGCGAAGGCCTGCGCGGAATATGCGGCATCATCCCGATATTCGGGGCTCTCGAAGGCCAGCGCAACATGGGCTTGTTCCAGTCCCTTCTCAACCCTCGTCTCGCCTCCCAGAAATCGCCCGGGCTCGGCTTCCGCCACGTTCCCGGGTGAAAGATGCGCAAACCTCGCCTCGGTTGCTCGAACGATCTCTTCGTGATCGACGGCACCAGCTGCCGCGATGATCAGGTTGCCGGGCAAATAGCGCTCGGAAACGAACCCGGACAGGTCCTTGCGGCCGAAACGCTCGACCTTGGAGGCAAGACCGAGAATCGGCCGGCCAAGAGGCTGGTCCGGAAATGCCGTCTCCTGCAGCCAGTCGAAGATTATGTCGTCGGGCGTGTCCAGGACCTGCCCGATCTCTTGCAGGATCACGTGCCGCTCGATCTCGATCTCACGCGGATCGAAAGCCGGATTCAGGACGATGTCCGAAAGGACGTCCAGTGCAAGGTCCGTGTGCTCTGCAAGAACGCGCGCAAAAAAGGCCGTCATCTCGCGGGACGTATAGGCATTGATGTAGCCGCCGACATCCTCGATCTCCTCGGCGATCTGCAACGCCGAACGGGTTCCGGTACCCTTGAACGCCATGTGCTCAAGGAAGTGAGCGATGCCGTTCTGCTCGGCGCGCTCGTGGCGTCCTCCGGCCGCGATCCAGATGCCAAGCGAGGCGGATTGCAGCCCGGGCATGCGCTCGGTCACGACGCGCACGCCGTTAGCCAGCCTGTGAAGCTCAACTGTCAAGCGGCCCGACCCTCCCTGATCGCGCGGCAAAGCAGGGCGAAGTCGTTCGCAACCTGCGTCACTCGCTCGGGACGCTCATAAAGATCTGCCATCCGGATGGGAAGGGGCGGACGAATGTCAGTCGCATCCTCCACCGCGTCCGGGAACTTGGCGGGATCGGCAGTGGCAAGTGCAATCATCGGAACGCCTGGCTCCACCGTCCGAGCGGCAACTTCGAGTGCGACCGCGGTATGAGGGCAGACAAGCTGGCCGCTTGCATCGTGCACCGTCCCGATCCTGGACATCGTTTCCGCTTCCGAAGCCCTCGCGCTTGCGAAGGTCTTCCCGATGCTGCCAAGCGCGGCGTCGTCGATCCGAAATCCGCTTCCAGACCTCAGCTCGTCCATCAATGACCTGACCGCGCCGGCGTCACGCCCGTATGCGTCGAACAAGAGACGCTCGAAATTTGAACTCACCTGGATGTCCATCGACGGGCTGATCGAGGGCCGAACCTCGCCGGTTCGATATTCTCCGGACACAAGCGCGCGGTGCAGGATGTCGTTCTGGTTCGTCGCGATCACCAGCCGCTCGATGGGCAGCCCCATGCGTCGCGCGATCTCGCCCGCGTAGATGTCGCCAAAATTGCCGGTTGGAACACAGAAGCTGACTTTCCGGTCGGGCGCCCCGAGAGCCACTGCGGAAGTGAAGTAGTAGACGACCTGCGCCATCACGCGCGCCCAGTTGATGGAATTCACGGCGGCCAGACGCATCTCCTCCCGGAATCCCCGGTCGGCGAACATGTCCTTCAGATGGCGCTGGCAATCGTCGAACGTGCCTTCGACAGCAAAGGCCCTGACGTTCGCCTCCGTCGGCGTGGTCATCTGCCGCCTCTGCACCTCGGACACCTTGCCGTGCGGAAAGAGTATGCAGACATCCACGTTGTCGAGCCCACGGAACGCCTCGATCGCGGCGCTTCCGGTGTCACCGCTGGTCGCTCCCACAATGGTGACGCTTTCGCCCCGCCTTTGCAGCACGGCCTGGAAAATCTGGCCGATGAGCTGCATGGCGAAGTCCTTGAAGGCCAGCGTCGGACCGTGGAAGAGTTCCAGGAGCCAGATTCCGTCGCCAGCCTGTTTCAGGGGTGCACGGCAGCTGTGGCCAAACCCTGCATAGGCAGCCCTGATCACGGCACGAAACTCATCCTCCTCGAAGATGTCGCCCACGAACGGCCGCATGACCGCAAACGCCACGTCCTCGTAGCCCTTGCCATGAAGCATGGCGATTTCGCGCGGCTCGAAGGCCGGCACCTCGGCAGGCAAATAAAGTCCCCCGTCGCTGGCAAGCCCTGTCAGCATGGCCTCCTCGAAGGACAGTTCAGGAGCCTTTCCGCGGGTCGAGACGTATTTCATGGCGAATCCTCAGACGGTCCGTTCCGCATACGCCAGAGCAGGAAGAGAGTCATCACTGCCCAGACCGCCGCAAGTCCGAACCACTGGACCGCATATCCCAGGTGATTGTTCGGAATGCCGTCCGCCGTCACGGGAAGCGGCGTTGCCGGCGGGTCGTTGCTCGAAACCTCGCGAGCGACGACGAGCACAGGCTCGGTCCGCAGCTCTTCGGCCAACGCAGCCAGGTCGCGACCGTACCAGATTCCGGCCTTGCGGTCCGGCTGCGGCGTCCAGCGGTCCACCTCGTCAGGCCAGTGAAGATTGCCGATCACGGTAGCCGATGCAGCTGACGTGGCGCGGGACCGGTTCGCGACAGGCACGACCCCCCTGTCCACCATGATTCGCCTTCCTTCCATCGTCTCGAACGAGGCAACCAGCCTGTAGGCCGGCCCGACCTGCGGCAGGCTGACGAGCACCGCGGCATCCTCGCCGTCAAAGTCGCCTTCCACGACGACGGGACGGTACTTGTCGAGTTCGGCGACCGGGGCCGCCGGAAGCGCAACCGGGTCTGCGGCAATCTTCGATTCGATCTCGGCAAGGACGCCTTCCTTCCAGGCCAGCCTTTGCAACTGCCACGCGCCCAGCGAAACGAGCATTGCAAGGCCACCTATGCCAACGGTCAATGGAAAGAGCAGCCGCATGTCTCCCAAACCTCTGCGCCGTTCAGGCATCTGCACGAATCGCGCCGGGGACGAAACCCCGGCGCTGCGCCGTCACGCGGCAATCCGTTCCGGTTCAGCTGCCCCAGATGTAGATCGATGCAAAGAGAAACAGCCAGACGACGTCGACGAAGTGCCAGTACCAGGCCGCTGCCTCGTACCCGACATGCCGTTCCGCCGTGAAGTGCCCGGCCCGGACACGCAGGTAGCACACGAACAGGAAGATCGTGCCGATGATCACGTGGAAGCCGTGGAAGCCGGTCGCCATGAAGAAGGTCGCGCCATATATGTTGCCCGAGAACCCGAACGCCGCGTGGCTGTATTCATAGGCCTGGAAGACGGTGAAGAGCACGCCGAGGATGATCGCGACGATGAGCCCGGTCGCCATGTCCTTGCGATTGTTCTCGTGCGCGATCGCGTGATGCGCCCATGTCGCCGCCGCCCCCGAGCAAAGGAGAATGAGCGTGTTGATGAGCGGAAGATGCCAGGGATCGAAGGTCTCGATGCCGGCCGGCGGCCACACGCCATCCACCGCGGGGCTTTCGGGGCCCATGGGATAGAGCGCGTTCTTGAAGAATGCCCAGAACCATGCCGAAAAGAACATGACTTCCGACATGATGAACATGATGAAGCCGTAGCGGAGACCGATTCTCACGACCGGCGTGTGATCGCCGACGACGGATTCCCGGATCACGTCCGCCCACCAGGCGTACATGACGTAGCAGACGCCGATCAGCCCGATGATGAACATGTAGGGCTGTTTCAGGCTTTCCGGCGTGTTCTGCCCAAAGGCCAGCACAAAGCCGAACAGCATGATGAAGCCGGAAACGGCACCGATGAACGGCCAGACCGACGGGTGCAGGATGTGATAGTCGTGGTTCTTTTCGTGCGCCATGCCGGCCGTCTCCAGGATTCTAGTTCTGTTGCGTTTCCGTCCCGCCTTCGCCTAGCGCCGCCTGTTCGGAACGGTAGCCTTCGGGCAGGTCCGCGTCATGGAACGTGTAGGACAGCGTGATCGTCTTGACAAACCTTGCATCGGGATCGTCAAGGATTTCGGGATCGATGAAGAAGCTGACTGGCATGCTGACCCGCTGGCCGGGTTCCAGCACCTGCAGTTCGAAACAGAAGCAGTCGATTTTCGAGAAGTGGGCACCGGCGGAAAACGGCGCGACATTGAAGCTTGCGGTGCCCGCGATCGGTCGGCCCGTCGGGTTGTGGGCCTCGTAGAACGCCAGGCCTTCCTCGCCGATCCGGAGCGGCATCTTGACCTGCTCCGGCTTGAACTCCCACGGCATTCCCGACGCGGTCGAGGCATCGAAGCGGATCGTGACCATTTCTTCCAGCGGCGCGTAAAGCGGGGACTTGGCCACATCCGTCGTGCCGCCCCATCCAGTGACCCTGCAAAGGAGATCGTAGAGGGGCACCGACGCCCACGCGAGCGAACCCATGACCAGGACCACGCCGAGGAGTCTCGCTGCCGTGCGCTGCCTTGCGTCCATCATGATCCGGCATCCTCCATCCCGGGCCGCACGACATGATCGAAGCCCTGCAGCGGGTCGCCGCGCTTCACCTTCACAACGGTCAGCGCAAAGACAACGGCAACGAAGACGGCCAGCGCGACCGCGACGCCGACATTCCGCGAAAGACGGCGCGCGTGCAATTCGTGGGTGGCCCGGATGCCGCTCATGACACCTGCCTCACCATCGCGTCGGCGAGGAACGCACCGAAGTGCAGGAACAGGTAGAACAGCGAGGCCCGGAAGAACGCCTTTTCCGCAGCGTAGCCGTCGCCTTGGGCAGCAGCCTCGTCCCGCCTGCAGATCTGTGCCGCGCCCCACACGAACATGAGGTTCAGCACGACGGCGGCGGCAAGGCTCACCGGGCCGCCGATCGGGCCCAAGGCAAGCCAGAGCGACACGGGCACGAGAAGCAGCGTGTACGCCAGGATGTATCTCCGCGCCGCAGGACGGCCGTGTGTCACCGTAAGCATCGGCACGCCTGCATCCTCGTAGTCGGACCGCATGAAAAGGGCCAAGGCCCAGAAATGCGGCGGTGTCCAGATGAAGATCAATGCGAACATCAGGCAGGCTTCCAGGGAAACGCTTCCCGTTGCCGCCACCCAGCCGATCATCGGCGGAAAGGCCCCGGCCGCCCCGCCGATCACGATGTTCTGCGGCGTCCGGCGCTTCAGCCACATCGTGTAGATGACAACGTAGAACGAAATCGTGACGGCAAGCAGGGAAGCCGCGAGCATGTTCGTCGCCAGGCCAAGCATCACCACTGAGAGGCCGGACAGGCCCACGCCGATCGCCAGTGCCTCGTCCGGCGCGACCCGGCCGCTAGGCACCGGGCGCCCCATCGTCCGCCGCATGACCGCGTCGATGTCCGCGTCGTACCACATGTTCAGGGCGCCAGCGGCCCCTGCCCCGAGCGCAATGAAGAGCATCGCCGCAACCGCTTCGACCGCGTGAAGCGATGCCGGGGCGACCAGGAGGCCAGCCAGCGCCGTGAAAACCACGAGTGACATCACTCTCGGCTTCAGCAGCGCAACGTAGTCGCCGAATGTCGGTTCGTGCTCGTGCGCCGCGCTGATCGCGAGGTCAGGCATTCGATTCTACTCGCTTGCCGCCAACCGGATCGGACCGGGCTCGATGTAGCTCCCTGCCGCCCGGGTGTCGGCGGTCCACGCGTCGTATTCGGCGCCCGTCACCGCCTTGACCGTGACGGGCATGTAGGAGTGGCTCAGGCCGCAAAGCTCGGAACACTGCCCGAAATACACTCCTTCATGGCCTTCGTCGACCTTGAACCAGAGCTCGGCGAGACGACCCGGAACCGCGTCCTGCTTCACGCCGAACGACGGGATGGTCCAGGCATGGATCACGTCGGCGGCGGTGACCTGAACCACGACGACCTTGCCGGTCGGAATGACGACCGATGTGTCGGTGGCGAGGAGGAAGTGCGCATCCGTGTAACCCGCTTCGGCCAGTTGCCTGGACGTTTCCGGCGTCATCTGGTTCGCGCTGTCAATGCCGATCATGTAACTCGCAAAGCTGATTTCCTCGTCCGGATACTCGTATTCCCAGTACCACTGGTTGCCGGTCGCCTTGATGAACACCTCCGGCTCCGGAATGATCTGCTGCTTGAACAGCACCGGCAGCGAAAACGCCCCGATGAACACCAGGATCACGATCGGAATGACGGTCCAGGCCACCTCGACCGGCGTGTTATGCGTGAAACTTGCCGGGTTCGGATTGACGCGGCGGTTGAAGCGCACGATGCAGATCAGGAGCAGCGCCATTACGAACAGCGAAATCGCGGTGATGATGATGAGCACCATCCCGTCCAGCCACTGGATGTCGCGCGCGAGCTCGGTCGTGGGCTTCTGGAAACCGAGCCCGGCCTGGTCCGGCTGCCCGATGAAGGGCAGGTCCTGCGCATGTGCGGCGCTTCCGGCAACAAGCACGGTCAGGCCGGTGAGAAGGGTTCTTGGGCGCATCAGTCGAGGGTCCTGTTCGCAATGGCATTCTGGCATGCGTCAATTCGGCATGGTCCGCCGGTTGTTCCTTAGACGCTAGAAACCATATATGATGTTCCCGAACAAGGCATCTGATTGCGGCATTCAGACGCTTTTCCGAATTGCAGAAGGAGCCAGGCATGGCCGTGCCGACCCGGTTTAGGCCGTTCGAGACGCATTTGGACAAGGGCGCCGCCCTCCGCATCCTGCAAGAGGCGGTCAGGAGCGCGGATGACGGCGAACTGTTTCTGGAACGCCGCCGTTCGGAGGTTCTGGCCTATGACGACGGGCGTGTGCGAAATGCAAGCCATGACAGGGCGGAAGGCTTCGGGCTCCGGGCCGTTCTCGGCGAAACCGCCGGATACGCGCATTCGACCGAGATCAGCCAGGACAGCCTGAAACGGGCCGCCAAGACCGTTCGGCTGGCCGTGGGTGATGGGGGCGGTTCGCTCGCTGCGTCGCCGACCCCCGGTTTGCACAAGCTCTATGGCGACGAGAATCCCATGGAGGATGCCGAGTTTCCGCTCAAGATCGAAACGCTGAAGGAGATCGACGCGTTCGCGCGCAGCCTGGATTCCCGTGTCGTGCAGGTCTCCGCCACGCTGGCGGCGTCGCTTCAGGAGGTTGCGATCCTGCGCCCCGACGGCCGCTGCGTCACCGATGCGCGGCCGATGGCACGCATCAATGTCGGCGTGATCGTCGAAAGGGACAGTCGCCGCGAGCCGGGCATGGCCGGAAGCGGAGGCCGCCACGGGCTTTCCGGGCTGATCTTGCCGGAGCACTGGCAATCGCTCGTGCGCGAAGCCCTTCGCATTGCCCTCGTCAATCTTGACGCGGTGGCGGCGCCGGCGGGCGTGATGGACGTGACCCTTGGTCCGGGCTGGCCCGGCATCCTCCTGCACGAGGCGATCGGCCATGGCCTTGAGGGGGACTTCAACCGCAAGAAGTCCTCTGCATTTGCCGATCTCATGGGGCAGCAGATCGCTGCAAGCGACGTGACCGTGCTGGACGACGGGACGCTCCCTGACCGTCGCGGGTCGCTGCATGTCGACGACGAGGGCACGCCGTCGAGCAGGAATGTCCTGATCGAGGACGGCGTCCTCGTGAACTACATGCAGGATCGACAGAACGCGCGGTTGCTGGGAGTGGAAGCAACCGGCAACGGCCGTCGCGAGAGCTTCGCCCACGCCCCCATGCCAAGGATGACGAACACGTACATGCTGCCCGGCCGCGCCGAACCCGAAACGATCATCGCCGAGCTCAACGACGGCATCCATGCCGCCGGCTTCGGCGGCGGGCAGGTGGACATCACCAACGGAAAGTTCGTGTTTTCGTGCACGGAGGCCTATCGCGTCAGGAACGGCAGGATCTGCGAGCCCGTGAAGGGCGCGACCTTGATCGGCGACGGGGCAACCGCGCTTCGGCACATCCGCGCGGTCGGAAACGACATGAAGCTCGACCCCGGCACAGGCAATTGCGGCAAGGCGGGGCAATGGGTGCCCGTCGGCGTCGGTCAACCCACGCTCCTGATCGGCAACCTGACCGTGGGCGGTTCATCCGCCTGACCGTTCCGGCGGGGCAGTTCACGTTCCGAATCGCCCGGCAATCCGGGGAACCGGCCCTCGCACATCATGTGCCGACGCCGTCCGACACGGGTGATCGTCGTGCCGAATGGCGAACCATCCCTGCGCGAAATGCCCTGGAATTGCCGAATGCGGCAGCCGCAGCCCGTCACACATTGACAAATGCCGACAACGCCCCACATCTTCCGCCGCCACCACCGCGTTCGCTTTTCGGGAGTCCCCAATGCCTGTTGTCGTCGTCGAGTCTCCCGCCAAGGCCAAGACGATCAAGAGCTATCTCGGCAAGGACTACACCGTGCTCGCAAGTTTCGGACACGTGCGCGATCTCTCCGAGAAGGATGGCTCGGTGGATCCCGACCACAACTTCGCGATGAAGTGGGAGATCCCGGCGGGATCAAGAAAGCACATCAAGGCAATCGCCGACGCTCTCCAAAGGGACTCGGCGCTCATACTCGCCACCGACCCTGACCGCGAGGGCGAGGCGATCTCCTGGCACCTTGAGGAGGCGCTTCGCGCCCGCAAGGCCATCCGGACAGGCACCCAGGTCGACAGGATCGCTTTCAACTCGGTCACGAGGAAGGGCCTGACCGAGGCCATGGAAAACCCGCGCAAGGTCGACCGGGACCTCGTCGAGGCCTATCTTGCCCGCCGCGCTCTCGACTATCTCGTGGGCTACACGCTTTCGCCGGTACTTTGGAGAAAGCTGCCCGGCGCGCGGTCTGCGGGCCGTGTGCAATCCGTGTGCCTGCGGCTCATCGTCGAGCGCGAAATGGAAGTGGAGGCGTTTCAGGTTCAGGAATACTGGACCGTCAAGGCGGTCCTTGCCACGCCGAGAGGGGAGGAATTCCAGGCTCGACTGACCGTGCTAGGCGGCGAGAGGCTCGACAGGCCCGGAATACCCGATGAGGAGCGCGCGAACGAGGCGGTCAAGGCAATCCAGTCATGCGACCTTTCGGTCAAGTCGGTCGAAGCGAATCCCGTTTCGCGCAAGCCGCCGGCGCCGTTCATAACGTCCACGCTGCAGCAGGAGGCGTCCCGCAAGCTGAGATTCGGCGCACGACAGACGATGCAGGCGGCGCAGAAGCTCTACGAAGCCGGGCACATCACCTATATGCGGACGGACGGTGTCGACATGGCTCCCGAAGCGATCGTGGCCGTCCGCGATGCAATCAGGGAACGATACGGCGCAAGGTATGTTCCCGAGGTGCCACGCAGGCACAAAAGCAAGGTCAAGAACGCACAGGAAGCGCATGAATGCATCCGCCCGACCCGCATGACGGCGGACCCGGCGACGCTCCGAATCCCGGACAAGGGTCAGCTTGACCTGTACGACCTCATTCGGAGGCGGGCGCTCTCGAGCCAAATGGAGAATGCCAGGTTCGAACGGACCACGGTCGACATCGCGGGCGCGGATGGCATGACCGAGCTCCGGGCGACCGGTCAGGTCAAGATCTTCGAAGGCTTCATGAAGGTCTACCAGGAAGGTCGCGACGAGGCGGTCGACGACAATGACAGGACCCTTCCCCGAATCGCCAAGGACGAATCCGTCCGGCAGCGCCAGGTCCTGCCCGAGCAGCACTTCACGAAGCCACCGCCGCGCTACACTGAAGCCGCGCTCGTCAAGAAGATGGAGGAGATCGGCATCGGACGTCCGTCGACCTACGCGTCCGTCGTCACAACGATACAGGACAGAGGATACGTGCGGAAGGAGAACGACCGGCTCCACCCGGAGGAAAAGGGGCAACTGGTGACCGCTTTCCTGATGAACTACTTTCGCCGCTACCTGAGTTACGACTTCACGGCCAAGCTGGAGGAGGAACTTGACGACATCACGTCCGGGACCCGTGACTGGAAGGATGTGCTTGCGCGCTTCTGGGACGAGTTCAACGCTGCCGTCGAGGAAACATCCGAACTCCGCTTCGCCGACGTCCTTGAAAAGATCAACGAGGTGCTTGCACCGCATCTCTTTCCGCCAACCGTGGACGGTCGCGACCCGCGCATTTGCCCCCACTGCGACTCCGGGCGGCTGGCGGTGCGAACCGCCCGCTCCGGCGGAGCCTTCATCGGTTGCTCGAACTATCCCGAGTGCCGTTACACGCGGGCCTTCGGACCGCCGGGCACCGAACCGGAAATCGGCCTCCCCCCCGAAGGAAGGAAACTGGGCGAGGAAGGCGGAGAGGCGATCTGGGTCCACAAGGGCCGCTTCGGACCCTACGTTCAGCGAGGCGAGACTTCGGCCGACTGCGCAAAGCCGCCGCGCCGCACCGTGCCTGAAGCCTGGGATCCGGCCGCGATCACGCTCGAGGACGCGCTCAGGCTCCTCGAACTGCCTCGTCTCGTCGGTCAGCACCCTGAAGACGGCGTGTCAATCTGGGCCAATGTCGGGCGCTTCGGCCCCTACCTGAAACACGCGGATTCCACGAGTTCCAAGGGCGGCACGACCGCCGACCTCGAATCGATCGAGGAAGTCTGGAGCGTCGGAATGAACCGCGCCGTCGAGCTCATCGCGGCAAAGGTGGCCTCGCGCGGCAACCGTGGCTGGAACGCTCCGGTCCTGAAGGAGCTCGGCGAACACCCCGAGCGCGGCGGCCCCGTGACCGTTCTGGACGGAAAGTACGGACCCTACGTGAAGTGGAACAAGGTGAACGCGACCGTCCCCCGGGGCACCGATCCAGCCGGCATTGACATGGCCGCCGCGACGCGACTCATCGAAGAGCGCGAAGCGAAGGGCGGCAAGACGCGTCGTCGGCGCAAGAGTTCCTGATCCCCCAGCTTGTGCACGAACGGGCGACTTCGAGGCATGCAGGGACGCAAGCGGAATGTTCGTGCAACGAGCGGCCCTGCCCGGACTTCCACCTCTCGCGCATGTGAAGTCACTCGATCGCAAGCCGGGCCGATCGAGGGAACGTGTCGGCCTTGCACTCCATGATTCCGGTGGTCTCGCGGTGCTCGACCGAGCCGTTCGGCGACGCGCCCGCCTTCGTGTCCCGGATTGCAGTCGCGGATCCGAGTGCGGTGCCGAACTCAAGGATCGCGCCAAGGTCCGGCGCGAAGTTCAATGCTTCGCCCCAGGCGTGCGGATCCTCGGTCGTCGCGGACCGGGTCTCGGTCTCCCGCACCGAACGATTCCTTCCGAACCTGAGCTGGACCACGCGCAGGAAGATGCCGGCCATGGCACCCTGCGTCCTGCGTGGCGCGGGAAAGCGCCCCGCACCAGACCCCGCAAAGCCTTGTGCGGTGACAGTCCGCCCCGGACTTGCGCGTGGACGCCCCGCGCGCAAAGGCCGCTCCCGACGCGTGTCAGGCGCGCAGGCCCGCCGCCGCCATCAAGGCCTCCGCATCGGCCATCAGCATCCGTTCGCGACCTTCCCCGGCAATCGGGACCTTTCCATGCTCGAGAAGAAGCGGAGCGGCCAACGGAGCAATCTGGTCGAGAACGACATGATCGATCCGGCCCCTGGTCCGCTCGAGCAGTTCCTCGATCCGCCCGAAATCAACCAGGCCCCGCATCGCCTCCTCGCGCGTGATCTTCAGCATGAGATGTCCAGGATCGTACTTTGCGAGCGTGTCGTAGAGAACGTCGGAAGAGAATCTCGCCTGCCGGCCGGTGCGCCTTGCGGCACCATGATTCCTCGGAAGCATCATCGCGACCGTTGCCGTGGCGCGAAACGTGCGCTTCATGACGGCATTGCCGGACATCCACGCTTCGAATGCGGTGCGCAGTTCCCGCGCCTCGAAGAGCGGCTCGGGATCAGGAATCGCGTCCAGGCTCCAGATCAGGACGGCATAATCCGTCGAAACGAAACCCAGCGGACCGAAACCCATCTCTTCCATTTTCCGGGTGACCAGAAGCCCGAGAGTCTGCATCGCGTTGCGTCCCGCAAATCCGTAGATGCAGGTGTTCTGCCGGCCATCATGCGGAAAGCTCTCGACCAGGATCCGGCCCGCCTCGGGGAGTCTCGAACGTTCGCGCTGGAGGTGCAGCCAATCCGCCGTATGACGCGGCAATGCAGGCCAGTCGTCGGCCTGGAACATCCTCAGGATGCGGTGGCTGAGCTGCGTCGACGTTGCGAACTTCGTCCCCGCAAAGACCGCGATCTTCGGCGCCTTGTCCGGCTGGCGCGACACTTCCACGGTCATTTCGCGCAACCGGTCATAGCGCACGACCTGCCCGCCAATCAGGAACGTGTCTCCGGGAGCGAGACTTGCCGCAAACAGCTCCTCGATCTCTCCCAGGGGCTTGCCGACCCGCTGGTTCCGAAGTCTCACGCTCAGCGTCTCCGTATCCTGGATCGTGCCGAGATTGCGCCGAACTTCGCCCGGAGCGCGCGGGTCCCTGAATTCCCAGAGTCCGTCCGCTCTCTGGCGAAGCCGTTGCCAACGGTCATAGGCCCGAAGCGCGTAGCCGCCCGTTGCCACGAGATCGAGGCAGGCGAGAAAGTCCTCGTTCCGGAGACCCACGTACGGCCCGGCACCCCGAAGCACCCGGAAAAGGCCGTCGGCATCGAACGGCCCCCGGCACGCGCTGATCAGGATCTGCTGGCAAAGCACGTCCCGAGGACCCTCCCCTCTCGCGTCACCGTCGAGATCGCCTTCCCGCACCGCTTCAAGCGCCGCCACGCACTCCACGACCTCGAAGCGGTTTGCAGGCACGACCAACGCCTTAGACGGCGCATTGTAACGATGGTTGGCGCGCCCGATTCGCTGCACGAGCCGCTTCACGTTCTTGGGCGCACCCACCTGGATGATCAGGTCGACGTCTCCCCAGTCAATCCCGAGGTCGAGCGTACCGGTGCAGACGACCGCCCTGAGCTCGCCTTTGACCATCGCGGCTTCCACCCTTTGCCGTTGCTGCCTTGCCAGCGAACCGTGGTGAATGCCGATCGGAAGGCCTTCCTCGTTCTGGAGCCAGAGGTGACGAAAGAAGATTTCGGCCTGCGCCCTAGTGTTGTGGAAAATCAGTGTCGTCCTGTGCTTCCTGACCTCTTCGAGCACGGCCGGAATCGCATGCTTGCCGCCGCCGCCGGACCAGGGAGGCAATTCGTCCGTGGCAAGCATGGCGATTTCCGGTGCAGGCCCGGGATCGGCATGGAGGATCGGACACGGGTCGAGCCGATGCGCCAGGAAGCGGGCGATCGCGGACGGATCCTCGACCGTGGCGGACAGGCCCACCCGTCGAAGCCCCGGGCAGAGAGCCTGGAGCTCGGCGAGGCACAGGGCAAGCTGGTCGCCGCGCCTCGACTCTGCCAAGGCGTGGATTTCGTCAACGATGACGCGAGAGAGGCCGCGAAACATCTTCGGCGCGTCCTGGTACGTGAGCAGCAGCGCAAGGCTCTCCGGCGTCGTCAGGAGTATGTGCGGCGGGTCTGCGCGTTGGCGCTTCTTGCGCAAGGGCGAGGTGTCACCTGTCCGGTCCTCGACCCGGACCGGCAAGCCCATCTCGCCGATCGGCGTGCCGAGGTTCCGCCCGATGTCGGCAGCCAAAGCCTTCAGGGGCGAGACATAGATCGTGTGAAGCCCCTCTCCCTTGCCGTCCGCGAGTTCCTTGAGCGTCGGCAGGAACCCGGCAAGCGTCTTGCCGCCGCCGGTGGGAGCTATCAGGAGCAGTGCAGGCTCGCCGGCCCGCTCCACGATCTCCAGCTGATGCGGATGCGGCGCCCAGCCGCGACCCCTGAACCAGTCGGCGAAGCGTGCGGGAAGCGCCTCAGGCATGGCCATCGCCCGAAGCCGCCAACCCTTCCGTGGACGGCGGCTCGCAGCGAAGCGGCGCATCTCCCGCACCATCGGTGGAAGCTGGCGAGCCGGCGTCGCGCGCATGCACGCATTGCGGGTTCGGTGCGCGGCATCCGGTCACCCGGGTCTCCGACATGACACGGCACCGCTCGAATGCTGCCACGTCCTCGCCACGAACCGGATGCTCATTCCGTGAGGCTCTCGATCACTTCCGCAAGAAACGCCTCGCCCGCCTCGAACTGTTCGACCGAAATGAACTCGTCTGCCTGATGCGCCTGCGCGATGTCGCCTGGCCCGCAGATCACTGCCGAGCAGCCCGCATTCTGGAAGTGCCCGGCCTCGGTTCCGTAGCTTACGACATGAGTGCCGTTGTCGCCCGTGATGCCTCGGACCAACGCCTCTGCAGCGCCGTTCTCTTCAGGCACGAGCCCGGGCACGTCGTGGAACGGTCGGAGCCTGACGCCGGCGGACGGCGCGACCGCCTTCGCCTCGGCATCCACTTCCGCAACGACCGCACGGAACTCGGCATCCAGCTGCTTCGCGTCTTCGTCGGGGACCAGGCGCCAGTCAATGCCGAACCTGCAATCGCCCGCAGTGATGTTCTGCGCCGTGCCGCCCTGGATCGTGCCGACATGAAGCGTCGTGAACGGCGGATCGAAGTTCGCAGCCACTATCGACGGTTCGCGGGCCCGCAGTTCGTCGTTCTTGCCATTCGCCCAGTGGATCAGCCGGGACGCCGCCATGATTGCATTGACGCCTCTGTCCATCATCGAGGAATGCACCTCGAATCCCTTCACGTGCACGTCGAAACCCGCGCTGCCCTTTTGGCCGGTGACGCACTGCATCATCGAGGGCTCGCCGATGATGGCCATTGCGGCCCTTGGCAGGCCCGCCTCGGCCATCGCCTCGATCAGCGGCGGCGCACCCGCGCAACCTATCTCCTCGTCGAAGGAGAGCGCGACCTGAAGGGGTCGCTTCAAATCGCATGACAGTGCCTGCCGCACGGCATGCAGCGCCAAGGCGTCAAACCCTTTCATGTCGCAGGTTCCACGCCCGTAAAGCCTTCCGCCCCGCTCGCTCACCGCCCATGGGTCCGAACTCCAGTCCTGTCCCTCGACCGGCACCACGTCCGTGTGCCCTGAAAGCGCCACGCCGCCCGGAGCGTCCGGCCCCACGCTGCAGAAGATCGCCTCCTTGGACGGATCGCCGCGCTTCGGCATGCGGTGCGCCTTGACGCCGAGGTCGTTCAGGTAGTCATTGACCCAATCGACGAGGGGCAGGTTCGTGTCCCGGCTGACCGTCGGAAAGGACACCAGCTGGTCGAGAATCAGGCGGGCAGGCAAACTCATGACGCAAGCACGAAATGCCCTGCTGCCACCTCTTCATAGACCGATGGCCCGGGTTCGTGCCCTATAGGAAAGATCGGCGACGGAATCGGCTTGAAGTTCAGGTCCTTCTCGCTCTTTCTCTGATCCGGATCGGCGACAGGCACGGCTGCCAGCAGCGACTTCGTGTATTCGTGCCGCGGATCCTCGAAAATCGCCGCCCGCGACCCGATCTCGACGATCCGGCCCAAGTACATCACGCCGACCGTGTGGCTTACCCGTTCGACCACTGCCATGTCGTGGCTGATGAACAGCATCGAGATTCCGAGCTCCGCCTGCAGCGCCATCAGGAGATTGAGAACCTGCGCCTGCACGCTCACGTCCAGCGCGCTCACGGCTTCATCGGCAACGATGAGCTTGGGATTCAGGGCCAGGGCCCGTGCGATCGCTATCCGTTGCCGCTGCCCGCCCGACAGCTCGTGCGGATATCGGCTCACGAAGTTCCTTGGCAGGTGCACCCGGTCGAGAAGTTCGGCGACCCGGTCGGCCCGTTCCGAGGCATCGCCCGCGCCATAGTTCAGCAAGGGCTCGGCGATCTGGTCGGAGAGCTTCATCTGCGGGTTCAACGACGCGAACGGATCCTGAAACACCATCTGCATGTCGCGCCGCGCAAGTCGCAGTTCCCCGGCATCCAGTTCCAGAACGTTCCGTCCGCCCAGCCAGACCTCGCCCGAAACCGGTTCGACCAGCCTGAGCACCGATCGGCCACAGGAGGACTTGCCGCAGCCGGACTCGCCGACGAGGCTCAGTGTCTGCCCGGCCCGGACCTGGAACGATACGTCCTCGACGGCATGCACATAGGCGACGGTCCGACGCAGGAATCCCCCGCTTACCGGAAAGCGGGTGGCAAGATTCTTCACGTCGAGGAGCGGTTCGTCCTCCGCCGCTGCCAGGGACGCGAGATCGCGATGCTGATCGCCCATCAGCCGCATGGGCTCTGGCGCCGGCTTGCCGCGCATTTCTCCCAGTTTCGGCACCGCCGCGAGCAGCGCCTTGGTGTATTCATGCTGCGGAGCCTGGAAAATCTGACGGACTGGCCCTTCCTCCACCTTCTTGCCGCGGAACATGACCACGACCCGGTCCGCCATCTGCGCAACGACGGCCATGTCATGCGTGATGAAGAGGACAGACGTCCCGGTCTCGCGCTTCAGGCGATCAACCAGAGCCAGGATCTCCGCCTGGATGGTCACGTCGAGTGCCGTTGTCGGCTCGTCCGCGATCAGCAGCCTGGGCTCGCAGGCCAGTGCCATGGCGATCACGACGCGTTGCCGCATGCCTCCGGAAAGTTCATGCGGATACTGCTTCAACCGCCGTTCAGGTTCCGGAATGCGCACGCGACGCAGAAGATCCAGCGCATGCTTCGTCGCCTGCCCACGGGTCATCCCCTTGTGAACGCGCAGGCCCTCGGTCAACTGCCGTCCGATCGTGAACACCGGATTGAGGGATGTCATCGGCTCCTGAAAGATGATGCCGATCTCGTTGCCGCGGATTGTCCGCATCAGGGCGTCGTCGGCCTTCGAGACGTCGACGACACCTCCTTTTGCGCCGCGATCGAACAGGAGTTCACCGCCCGCGATCTCGCCACCCCCGAATTCCACCAGACGGACGAGCGAAAGGGACGACACGGACTTGCCGGATCCGGATTCGCCGACGACGCAGAGGGTCTCGCCCGGCTGAATGTCGAAACTGACGTCCTCGACACCCAGCACCGGTCCGTCCCTTGTCTGGAATTCGACACGAAGCCTTCTCAGCGAGGCGAGCGGTTGGGCAAGCATGGGCATCCTTGGAGGCGAGCGGTTGTGAAACGCTAATCCCCACCGGTGAAAGGTGTCAAACGGAACGCGCCAGGAAACGCCTTTTCCCGGCGCACGGCCATTTGCCAGCCAACGGGCAAGCTTGCCGCTGTGTCGCCTGAGCCATCTCATGGCGTCCGAAGTGGCGATGCGTCCCGGAGCGGCGCCGGGCCGTCCTTCCTGGCCGGTTCCCTCATCCTGTCGTTCGCGCATCCCGCAATTCGGGTCCTCGCGTCGCGATTGAAATTCAAGAAAGGTGTTGGAGCGCGCGCGCGCTGTAGTAACCTGCGGAGATTCCGACCCGAATCGATCCCGCGATTCCGGACAGGAAACAGTGATTGGAAACCAAAGGGAGTGAAGCAATGAGACCAGTTACCATTCTCATCGGGGCTGCGGCGGCAGCGGGGCTTGCGACAATGGCGCTTGCCTCCGGCCACGAAGGTCCGCGCGGACGTGATGGCGAGGTCAAGATCATCTATTGGCAAGCGCCGTCGATCCTGAACCCTTACCTCTCCGGTGGCACAAAGGACGTTGAGAGCGCGTCGCTCGTGATCGAGCCTCTCGCGCGCTACGACGAGGACGGCAACCTGACGCCCTGGCTGGTCGACGAGATTCCGACGGTCGCGAATGGCGGCGTGAGCCAGGACCTGACCCAGATCACCTGGAACATCACCGAGGGCCTTGTCTGGTCCGACGGCACGCCGTTCACGTCCGCGGATGCCAAGTTCACCTACGACTACTGCACGCATCCCGAAGGCGGATGCGCCCAGGCAACAAAGTACGAGGGCGTCGTCAGCGTCGAAACACCGGACGCGCTTACCGTAGTCGTCACTTTCGACAAGCCCACGCCCAACCCGTACGGGCCATTCGTCGGTGGCGAGGCCCCGGTCATCCAGGCTGCCCAGTTTGCCGACTGCCTTGGCGCGAAGGCACCGGAATGCACGGAAGCAAACTTCAACCCGATCGGCACGGGCCCCTTTGTCGTTTCCGAGTTCAAGCCGAATGACGTGATTTCCTTCGCGGCGAACGAGAACTACCGGGTCGAAGGCAAGCCGGCCTTCGCCTCGGTGACGTTCAAGGGCGGCGGCGACGCGACCGCGGCAGGCCGTGCCGTCATGGAAACCGGCGAATTCGACTATGCCTGGAACCTCCAGCTCGCGCCCGACGTGATCGCGAAGATGCAGGAGGGTGGCAAGGGCACGCCGGTGGCCGGCTTCGGTCCGCTCGTCGAGCGCCTGATGCTGAACAACACCAATCCTGATCCCGCACTCGGGCCGGATGAGCGCTCAACGGTGCGTCCGCATCCGTTTCTTCAGGATCCGGCGGTCTACAACGCCCTGTCGATGGCCATCGACCGGCCGCTCCTGGTCGACATCGGCTACGGCCAGGCCGGCCGCGTCACCTGCAACTGGGTGCCGGTGCCGCAGATCTATGCGTCCACGACCTTTGACTGCTCGACGCAGGACATCGCCGGGGCGAACGCCCTTCTCGATGAGGCCGGCATCGTGGACACCGACGGCGATGGCGTGAGGGAAAAGGACGGCGTGCCGCTCAGCGTGCTGTACCAGACATCGACCAACGCCGTGCGTCAGGACTTCCAGGCGCTGATCAAGCAGTGGTGGGCCGAAATCGGCATCGAGACCGAGTTGCGGAACCTCGACGCGTCCGTGTTCTTCGGAGGCGATCCGGGCTCTCCCGACACGTTCCAGAAGTTCTATGCCGACATCGAGATGTACGCCAACACCTTCAACGGCACCGACCCGCAGGCCTATCTTGGCAACGGGCTGTGCGACAAGGCGCCTTCGCCTGAAACGCAATGGCAGGGCGAGAACATCTCGCGGTTCTGCATGGAGGAATACGACGCGCTTCATGCAGAACTCTCCAAGACCGCGGACGTCGGCCGGCGGGGAGAGATCGCGGCACAGCTGAATGACATGGCCATCGAGAACGGCATGATGATCCCGCTTGTCCACCGCGGCCGTCTCTCGGCGCATGCCAACAGCCTTGGCGGCATCAGGCTGAATGTCTGGGACAGCGAGTTGTGGAACATTGCCGACTGGCACAGGATCGGCAACTGACACGGGCGATGGGGCGGGCCTGTCCCGCCCCTCCACCTGGCCAATGACATGCTGACCTACACGATCCGACGCCTGCTCCTGAGCGTGCCGACGCTGCTGTTCATCAGCCTCGTCATCTTCCTTCTCCTGAAGCTTGCGCCGGGCGATCCGATGGCGCAGGTGCCGCTGACGGTTCCGCCCGATGTCAAGGAAAGGATGCGCGAGGCTCTCGGCGTCGGACAGCCCTGGTACGTTGCCTTCCCGAAGTGGCTCTACCAGTTCTTCGTGGTCGAGCCGCTTCACTTCGTCGACGCAACCATCGGCACGTCCCTTGGCGAAGGCAAGCAGCGCGTGATCTCCTGGCAGACACGCTCACCTGTCATGGACATCGTGATCCAGCGGTTGCCCCAGACGCTTTGGGTCGTCGGCGTCGCCTATGTCGTGGCCATCCTCATCGCGCTCCCGATCGGCATCTACTCGGCCTACCGGCAGTATTCCTGGTTCGACAACTCCGGCACGTTCGTCACCATGGTGGGCTTTTCGGTCCCGCCCTTCTTCTCGGGCGTTCTCGTGATCGTGGTTTTCTCGGTCTGGCTCGGCTGGTTCCCCTCGATCTACGACACGACCCACAAGGTCAGCGACTGGGACAGCTTCGTCTTCCAGCTCAAGCAAATGATCATGCCCGTCATGGTGCTTGCCCTGCAGATCACTTCCCAACTCTCGCGCTTCATGCGGGCTTCCATGCTGGACAACCTCAATCAGGACTACGTGCGCACGGCACGTGCAAAGGGCCTTGGCGAGAAGACCGTGGTTCTGGTGCACGTCCTCCGCAACTCCCTGATCCCGGTCGTCACCGTCATTGCGCTTGGCGTGCCGGCCATCTTCGGTGGCGCCATCATCACCGAGCAGATTTTCAAGGTGAACGGCATCGGCCAGTTGCTGATCACCGCCATCCAGGCCAACGACCTGCCGATGGTCCAGACACTGACCTTCATCTTCGCGGTGCTGATCGTGCTGTTCAACCTCGTCGCCGACATACTCTACGGCATTCTTGACCCGCGGATCCGCTATGACTGATTCCCGGATTTCCACGGAGCGAACGGAACTCTCCACAACTCCCCGCTCCCAATGGGCGGACATATGGGACCAGTTCAAGCGCCACCGCGGCGCGATGTGGGGCGGGGCCGTTTTCCTCTGCATCATCCTGATGACCGTCGCAGGGCCCTGGGTCTACTGGAACGACCCTAAATTCGTTCCCACGGGCCGCGACTTCCTGGAACTTCGCGATACGCGGCCGATCTACGTGGCCCTCTGGGAGTCTTCGGCCAAGGTCAGCTGGGCGCATCCTCTTGGCACCGACAACCTGGGTCGCGACACCCTCGGCCGGTTGCTGGCCGGCGGGCGCGTATCGCTCGCCGTGGGTCTTGCCGCCATGCTTCTGTCCGTGTTCGTCGGCACCCTGATCGGGGTGCTGGCGGGCTATTTCCGCGCCCTTGACGGCATCCTCATGCGGTTCACCGATCTCTTCCTCGCCTTGCCCCTCCTGCCGCTTCTCCTTGTCGCGGTCCTGCTCTTCCGCGACCGATTGTCGGGCATCTTCGGGCCCGAAGGCGGCAGAGGCGACGTCCTGGCTCTCAAGGAACGCGAGTTCGTCCTCGCGGCCCGTTCGATCGGAACCTCGTGCTCGTGGGCGCCACGTCCTGGATGCAAACGGCACGAATCGTCAGAGGCGACGTCCTGGCTCTCAAGGAACGCGAGTTCGTCCTCGCGGCCCGTTCGATCGCTCTCCGCCGAAAATGATTGCCCGCCACCTCCTGCCGAACGTGATGTCGCCCATCATGGTGTCGGCCACGCTCGGCATCGCCACGGCGATCATCACCGAAAGCGCGCTTTCGTTCCTCGGATTCGGGTTTCCTCCGGACTTTCCCACCTGGGGCAAGCTGCTCTTCGACGCCGTCGACCGGATGGAACTCTATCCGGAACGCGTTCTTTGGCCCGGCCTCATGATCTCTCTCATCGTGCTGTCCGTGAACTACGTCGGTGACGGAATACGCGACGCCCTCGATCCTCGAATTCGCGGACGCTGAGCCCGCCCCGCCGATTGCGAATTCGATCACAAGGCCCCAATGCGCAGCGAAATCCGGAAAGCGTGCCGAAGCCGGCTGTTCGGCAGCCGGCGCCCGGACGGCGCCGCCTTGCTCGTGCCAGACGCAATGTGTCCGGATGGGCCCGGAGACGCGGCACTGCATGGCGCGGAGGCCGCGTCCGATGATTGTCGTGCGCGCAAGTTCCCGGCCGCCGCGCCGGGTCAAGAGGCAAGGTCGACCTGCCGACGCGACATGCGTCAGGCCGCCGGGCGGGACAGCCCGCGCATTTCCGGATTCGCGATGCGGAAATGCGAACGCGGTCAACAAACGGTGGCAGAGGCTATGGCCTTTCCCGTGCTCCCAGGCCACAATCCGGGCAACGCCGAAGGATCCGCGACATGGATGACATCCTGCCATTGACCCGAACCGGTGCAATTGCGGAAATGCGACTCAATCGCCCGACGCGTGGCAACGCCTTGTCACTCGAACTGATCGACCGCCTGCGCCACGCCACGGATGAACTCGCAGCCGATGACGGCGTCCACGTCATCGTCCTTGCGGCAGAAGGCACGATCTTCTCGGCGGGCCACGACCTGAAGGAAATCACCAAGGCAAGGGCGGACCCTGACGGTGGCAGGGCATTCTTCGAACATGCGATGGAAGCGTGCTCGGGCATGATGCAAACCCTCGTGCGATGCCCGAAGCCCGTCATCGCGTCCGTTCAAGGCGTCGCCACTGCCGCAGGCTGCCAGCTCGTAGCGTCCTGCGATCTCGCCGTGGCCTCCGCAGCCGCCGGCTTCGCCACTCCGGGAGTCAACATCGGGCTGTTCTGCTCGACGCCCATGGTTGCCCTGTCGCGAAACATCGGGCGGAAACCCGCGATGGAAATGCTGCTGACGGGCGAGACCGTTCCTGCCGAAAGCGCCCGGGCGCTTGGCCTCGTCAACCGCGTGGTAGAGCCCGACCATCTGGTGGCGGCCACGGCGGAACTGGCCGAACGGATCGCTGCGAAGTCACCCGCAACCCTGAAGATCGGCAAGGAAGCGTTCTACCGACAGGTCGAAATGCCGCTCGGCGAGGCTTATGCCTATGCCGCCCGCGTCATGGTCGAAAACCTGATGGAACGCGATTCCCGCGAAGGCATCGAGGCGTTCATCGACAAGCGTGCACCGGTCTGGCAGCCGCTCCCCGAAGCCAGCTGGACCGGCCCGAAGTGACCGGTCGCCGGCAAGATCGCATGCCACGTCCGGCGCGGCGCATTCGCGTTGCAGCCATCCCGAACCCCGAATAGTCTCACGCGGCAATTCAGATTGAGAGGAACTGCGACATGCCCGACCATCCACAAGGCTTCGACACATTGCAGGTGCACGCAGGCAACACGCCCGACCCGACGACCGGTGCACGCCAGGTACCCATCTACCAGACAACCGCATTCGTGTTTCGTGATTCCGAACATGCCGCCGCCCTGTTCAACCTGCAGGAAGTGGGCTGGATCTATTCCAGGCTGACCAACCCGACCGTAGCCGCCCTGGCCGAACGGATAGCCGCGCTCGAGGGCGGCGTCGGCGGCATCTGCTGCTCTTCGGGCCATGCAGCGCAGATCATGGCCCTCTTTCCGCTGATGATGCCAGGGTGCAATGTCGTGGCATCAACACGCCTTTATGGAGGGACGTACACGCAACTCACCCAGACCATCAGGCGCTTCGGATGGTCGTCGAGGCTGGTGGATTTCGACGACCTCGACGCGGTCAAGGCCGCGGTGGACGAGAACACTCGCGCGATCTTCTGCGAGTCGATCGCCAACCCGGGCGGCTACATCACCGACCTGGACGCCATCGGCAAGCTCTCGGACGAGGTTGGTCTGCCCCTCATCGTCGACAACACGTCAGCCTCGCCATACCTTTGCCGTCCGATCGATTTCGGGGCGACCCTCATCGTGCACTCCACGACCAAGTATCTCACCGGAAACGGATCGGTGACAGGCGGCGCGTTGGTGGATTCAGGCAAGTTCGACTGGTCCGCGTCTGGCAAGTTCCCGTCGCTGTCGGAGCCCGAGCCTGCCTATCACGGCCTCGACTTCCACGAAGCACTGGGGCCGATGGCATTCACCTTCCACTCGATCGCCGTCGGACTCCGTGACCTCGGCATGACGATGAACCCGCAAGGCGCGCACTACACGTTGATGGGGATGGAGTCTCTGTCGCTCCGCATGGAAAAGCACGTGGCAAACGCAGAAAAGGTGGCCAAGTGGCTGGAAGCCGACGATCGGATCGAGAGCGTGACCTATGCCGGGCTCAAGAGCTCGCCGTATTTCGACCGGGTCGAGCGCATTTGCCCCAAGGGGGCCGGCGCGTTGTTCAGCTTCGCGATCAAGGGAGGCTATGACGCCTGCGTGAGGCTCGTAGATTCAGTCGAGCTGTTCAGCCATGTCGCCAACCTCGGCGACGCGCGCTCGCTCATCATCCACTCGGCTTCAACGACACACCGCCAGTTGACCGACGAGCAAAGGGAAGCCTCGGGGGCGCTGCACAACGTGGTCCGGCTGTCGATCGGCATCGAGGATCCCGACGACATCATCGCGGATCTGGATCAGGCCCTGACCAAGGCCACGGCGTAGGCCCGAAACCTGCGCCTGGCCACCCGCCTGGCCTCGTTCGCTCGCCGGACCGCACCTGGGCGGCGTCGCATGATGCCTTCAGACAGCGCTTCGCGCTTCATCCATGATGCGACGCATCTCGGTGATCGATGCGCGGAGTCCGACAAAGACCGCCTCCCCGACAAGGAAGTGCCCGATGTTCAGTTCGCGCAATTCGGGGAACCTGGCGACCGGCGAGACAGTTTCGAAGGTCAGTCCGTGGCCCGCATGAACCTCCAGCCCGAGCGAGTGCGCAAAGGTCGCCATCTCACGAATTCGGGCAAGCTCGGCGTCCCGTTCGGCAAGACGGCCCTCGGCATGGGCATCGCAATATGCGCCCGCGTGCAACTCGACCACCTGGGCCCCGATCCGGTTTGCGGCCTCGATCTGGCTCTTGTCCGCCGCGATGAAGATCGAGACGCGTGAGCCGGCCGCGCGCAACGGTGCGATGAAATGCGCCAGGCGGTTCTCGTCCTGCGCCACGTCCAGGCCCCCTTCGGTCGTGCGTTCCTCCCGCTTTTCCGGAACGATGCAAACGGCGTGAGGCCGGTGGCGCAACGCGATGGCCTGCATCTCGTCCGTGGCCGCCATCTCGAAATTCAACGGCACGCCGAGCCCCTCGGTCAGCCGTTCGATGTCATGATCGGCTATGTGGCGACGGTCTTCGCGGAGATGCGCGGTGATCCCGTCCGCACCGGCCTCCTCGGCAAGCTTCGCCGCCCGAACCGGGTCAGGATAATCGCCACCGCGCGCGTTCCTGACGGTGGCCACATGGTCGATGTTCACGCCGAGTCGAAGATACTGCATGGCGGCACGTTAGGTTGCACGCCCGGCCCTGTCCACCGCCTATCTGATGATGGGCTCCAAGGCATCGTAGATCGCTTCTCCGCCTATGCCCCAAGCCACGTCCGGCAGCGATTCCGGCCTGTACCGATGGCGGGCCAGCTCGTCCCGGGTCAGCCATAGCGTTCGGGTGACCACGCCCTCGACATCCGTCCAGTCACGATCGGGATCGCCCGAAGTCAACTGGCAGCGAAAGAAGACGTCGACCTGGTGAAACGTGCCCGCCGGATCGTGGAATTCGTTGACCAGCGCGACCGGGCCGACCTGCACGGTCAGGCCGGTTTCCTCGCGGATCTCCCTGACGAGATTCTCCGGTAGGGACTGACCGCGGTCGACACCGCCACCCGGGGCGCAGATGAGGTCGCTCTTCCCGTCCGGCCAGGCATTGACCATCAGCAGCCGCCCCTCCCGCAGGACAATCCCCCGAACCGACAGGCGCGGCCCTGCCATCAGTGGCTCGCCGCAGGACCCAGGACGCGCGTTACATGACCCATCTTGCGCCCCTCCCTCGTCTCCGCCTTGCCATAGAGATGAAGCCGTGCCCCGTCTTCGCGGGCGATGGCGGGAACGTCAGCCACGTCTTCGCCGATGAGATTGGTCATCTCCACGTCCGAGTGCCGGATCGGGTCGACGAGCGGCCAGCCCGCCACGGCCCGGACATGCTGCTCGAACTGGTCGATGACGGCGCCAGCCTCCGTCCAGTGACCCGAATTGTGTACTCGCGGCGCGAACTCGTTGACCACCAGCCCGTCCGCCGTGTCGAAGAGCTCCACCCCGATCACGCCGCAATAGTCGAGCGCGTTCAGGATCACGGCCGCTATCTCGAAGGCGCTTTCCCGGGTCCCGCGGTCGATCCGTGCAGGAACGCTGGTCGTGCGCAGAATGCCCTCCCTGTGAACGTTTTCGCCCGGCTCGAAGCAGGCAATCCGGCCATCGGCGCCTCGCGCCGCGATGACGCTGATCTCCCGTTCGAAAGCGACGAAACCTTCCAGTATGGCCTCCGCGCCCGCCATGGAGGCGATCGCGTCGGCACCCCAGCCTGTGTCCTCGATTCGCACCTGGCCCTTGCCATCATAGCCTAGCCGACGGGTCTTCAGTATGGCCGGAAGCCCCGCGGCCTCCATTGCCCGATTCAGAACGCTGGCGGCATTCGGCGAAGCGGAGTCAACGGGATGGAATGGTGCCGTCGCCAGACCGATCCCGTTCAGGAAACGCTTCTCCTTCAGGCGATCCTGGCTGACCGCCAGCGCTCGCCGGTTGGGACGGACCGGCACCGTCGCCTCGATCAGATCAAGCGCCTCGGCCGGAACGTTCTCGAATTCGTAGGTCACGACATCGACGCTGCTTGCGAAAGCCGAAAGCGCTGCCCGGTCGCAGTATTCGGCGGTGCAGGTCATTCCCGCGACCTCGCCTGCCGGCGGCACTGCTGCCGGTTCAAAGACGTGCGCGCGCAGTCCGAGCCGGGCTGCAGCCATTGCAAGCATGCGCCCAAGCTGTCCGCCGCCAAGAATGCCGATGGTCTGGCCCGGCGCCAAGGCGTCAGTCTTCATGGGGCGCTTCGGCGACGGATTTCGTAAGCGCCATCCGCCACTCATCCAGTCGCGCCGCAAGGTCCGGATCCGACAATGCCAGGATGCCCGCGGCCATCAGCCCGGCGTTGCATGCACCTGCCTCGCCAATCGCCATGGTTGCCACCGGAAACCCGCGCGGCATCTGGAGAATCGAGTACAGGCTGTCCACGCCCTTGAGTGCACGGGTTTCCACCGGCACGCCGATGACCGGCAACGATGTCTTGGAGGCCATCATGCCGGGAAGGTGCGCCGCCCCGCCCGCTCCCGCGATGATCACCTTCAAGCCGCGGTCTTTCGCCGTCTTGCCGTATTCCCAAAGCCGGTCGGGTGTCCGGTGCGCAGACACGATGCGGACTTCGTGCTTTACGCAAAGCTCATCCAGAACTTCCGACGCCGGCTTGAGCGTCGGCCAGTCCGACTGGCTTCCCATGACAATGCCAACCGTCGGGGTCATGACACTTCCTCCAAGGCGGCGCGACACTAACGCCCGAGGCAAGGCTCCGCAATCCTTCAGGCAATGATGTCCGGGGTCACTCGATCCTCGATCGCCTGGATCCTGTCCTTGAGCGCGAGCTTCCGCCTCTTGAGCCTCTGGACGGTAAAGGCGTCGGCGCCCGAAACCGCAAGCGTCCTTATCTCCTCGTCGAGCTCGCGATGCTCGCTCCGGAACGTTTCCAGTTCCACGCGGAGGACGTCCTCGGTCTTCATCTTCTCCGGCGGATGCTTGTTCATTGCACGCGGCTTTCTCCAGGACTGCCGACAAAATACCTCCAACGGGCCGCTCCGCAAAGAACATTAGGCCTTGTCGAACGGCGCTCCAATCCCCATGTCCCCTAGGCGTCGGGTCGCCTTCGGGGACCTGAGGCCATCGTCGCTTGCAGAAAGGACGAACTGGATGAGCAAACTGGCACTGGGAACGCACCCCTTCCTTCTTGGCTTCGACCAGTTGGAACGGCTGGTAGAACGAACCGCCAAGGCGGATAGCAGCTATCCACCCTACGACATTGAACAGGTCGGCAAGAACGCATTCCGCATCACGCTTGCGGTTGCCGGATTTGCAGACGACGATCTCTCGATCACGATGGAAGAGCGACAATTGGTCGTGCGCGGAAAGCAGGACGGCGACACTGGCGACCGGGTCTTTCTTCACCGCGGCATCGCCGCAAGGCAGTTCCAGCGGACCTTCCTGCTCGCGGACGGAGTCGAGGTGACCGGAGCGCAGCAAGCTAACGGCCTGCTGCATATCGATCTCGCCCGTTCCGTCGCCGAGAATGTCGTCCAGACAATCCCGATCACCAAAGGCGGCCGGTCATGAACACGCCGTTTGACATCATGGGCATGGATCTCGAGCGCTTGGCGTATGTACGTCCGGTTGACGTCTCGGATCTGCCGGAGGATGTACGTGCGCATGCGCAGGGCCGCGACACGGTCTATGCTCTTCACTCATCGGATGGCGAACGGCTGGCGCTGGTCAAGGACCGCAGCCTCGCCTTCATTCTGGCACGCCAGAACGACCTTGCTCCCGTAAACGTCCACTGAAGCTGCGCCGATCCCGCAACAGACTGCAAAGCAGCAGGAAAACCCTTTCCGGGACACCCCACGACTTGTAAGGGGCGTTGCCGGAGTCCTTCCCGGCACCGTCCAGGATCCTGACCTCGGGTTGCCAGGGCGGCATGTGGAATGGCGGCGCTCCTGTCCCCGGTGACCGGCCACGAATGCCGTCCCCCGCTCAAGCATCTTTCAGGCGACCAGGAGCGGACGGTTCGCGGCGGCCTTCAAATGAAGAAGGGGCGCCCTGACAGGCGCCCCTTCCGGTTTCCATTTGGCCCGGGGCCCGGCAAGTGCCGCGATCCCGACGGGCCTGCGCCTTCTACATCATGCCGCCCATGCCGCCCATGTCGGGCATGCCGCCGCCACCGCCGCCAGGAGTTTCCTTGGCTGGCCTTTCGGCGACCATGGCTTCCGTCGTGATGAGAAGCCCGGCGATCGACGCCGCGTCCTCAACCGCCGTGCGCACGACCTTTGCCGGATCGATGACGCCGAAGCTGAACAGGTCGCCGTATTCCTCGGTCTGGGCGTTGAAGCCGAACTTGGCATCCTTGCTCTCGCGGACCTTGCCTGCCACCACGGAACCATCGACACCGGCATTCTCGGCGATCTGGCGCAGCGGGGCCTCCAGAGCCCGACGCACGATCGCGACGCCGGCTTCCTGATCGCTGTTCTCGCACTTGATCTTGTCGAAGCCCTTTGCTGCCTGAACGAGAGAGACGCCGCCGCCAATGACGATGCCTTCCTGCACGGCGGCGCGCGTCGCATTCAACGCGTCGTCGACGCGATCCTTGCGCTCCTTGACCTCGACCTCGGTCATGCCGCCCACCCGGATGACGGCGACGCCGCCGGCGAGCTTGGCCACCCGCTCCTGCAGCTTCTCGCGGTCATAGTCCGACGTGGTTTCCTCGATCTGCTGGCGAATCTGCGCGACCCTGGCCTGGATCTCGGCCTTGGCGCCCGCACCGTCGACGATCGTGGTCTCGTCCTTGGTGATCGAGACGCGCTTGGCGGAGCCGAGCATGTCCATCGTCACGTTTTCGAGCTTCATGCCCAGGTCTTCCGAAATCACCTGGCCGCCGGTCAGGATCGCGATGTCCTGAAGCATGGCCTTGCGACGGTCGCCGAAGCCCGGAGCCTTGACGGACGCGATCTTCAGGCCGCCGCGCAGCTTGTTGACAACGAGCGTGGCCAGAGCCTCGCCTTCCACGTCCTCCGCAATGATGAGGAGCGGCTTCTGGGACTGGATGACCGATTCAAGGAGCGGCACCATTGGCTGCAACGACGAAAGCTTCTTCTCGTGGAGAAGAATCAACGCGTCCTCGAGCTCGGCGGTCATCTTGTCGGCGTTGGTGACAAAGTAGGGCGACAGGTAGCCGCGATCGAACTGCATGCCTTCCACGACCTCGGTTTCGGTGACGAGGCCCTTGTTCTCCTCGACGGTGATCACGCCGTCGTTTCCGACCTTCTGCATTGCGTCCGCGATCTGCTTGCCGATCTCGGATTCGCCGTTTGACGAGATCGTGCCGATCTGGGCGACTTCATCCGAGTCCTTCACCTTGCGCGCGGCCTTCTGGATGGCTTCGACGACCGATGCGACAGCGGCGTCGACCCCTCGCTTCAGATCCATCGGGTTCATTCCGGCGGCAACCGACTTCATTCCCTCCCGCACGATGGACTGCGCGAGCAGCGTAGCGGTGGTGGTGCCGTCGCCAGCCTCGTCATTGGTGCGGCTCGCGACCTCCTTGACCATCTGCGCACCCATGTTCTCGAACTTGTCCTCAAGCTCGATCTCCTTGGCGACCGTCACACCATCCTTGGTGATCCGGGGTGCACCAAAGCTCTTGTCGAGCACGACGTTGCGGCCCTTGGGCCCGAGCGTCACCTTCACGGCATCGGCGAGGATATTCACGCCAGCCAGCATCCGGTTCCGGGCGTCGGTATCGAATTTGACGTCCTTAGCGGCCATTTCCTTAGCTCCTGGTTATCTTTCGTTTGAGTTGGTTCCGGACAGCGAGATCAGGCGATGACGCCGAGAATGTCGCTTTCCTTCATGATCAGAAGTTCTTCGCCGTCGAGCGTGATCTCGGTGCCCGACCACTTGCCGAACAGGATCTTGTCGCCGGCCTCGACATCCATCTTGACGCGCTTGCCGTCATCGTCCCTTGCCCCGTCGCCAACAGCCACAACCTCGCCCTCAGCGGGCTTCTCCTTGGCGTTGTCGGGGATGATCAGGCCGCCGGCGGTCTTCTCGTCGCCTTCCACGCGACGAACAAGAACGCGATCATGAAGCGGGGTGAATTTCATGTTGAACGCTCCTTCGTTCCTACCATTGCATTCCTGTTGGCACTCGCATTCAGTGAGTGCTAACAGATGGTAACTAGGCAGGCGATCGAGATCTGTCAACAGGGGCCGAAGACTTTTTTTCGACCCCGCTCCAGGGCGTTGACAACGCATGGAGAATCACGCCCTCAACGGCGACTCGCACGCCGGATGGCCAGATACTCGCGCCGCAGCGTGTACATCCCTGTCGCCATGATGATCGCGGTGCCCACCCACGTCCAGCCATCCGGAAACTGGCCAAAGACAAGCCAGCCATAAAGCGCCGCCCAGATGATCAGCGTATAGTGCACAGGCGCAACCGAAACCGCGAGTCCCAGCTCCAGGGCGCGGATGATGCACACTTCGGCAAGCCCCGCAAGCAGGGCCATGCCCGCAAGGAGCAGGAGTTCGGGCCCGCCGGGCGTGACCCACACCCAAGGCAGCGGGATCGAAAGCACGAAGACGGCGGTCATCGCCGTGTACAGGATCGTCGTGCCGGTCCTGTCCGTATCTGCGATCGCCCTGCTGATGATCTGACGGCATGCAAAGAAGAACGCCGCTGCAACCACAAGCATGGCAGCGGGATGAACCACTCCCATGCCCGGGCGAAGGATTATCATCGACCCAACGAATCCCAGGACGACGGCAATCCATCTGCGCCACCCGACCGGTTCCCGGAGGATCAACGCCGCCATGAGCGTGACCAGGAAAGGCGCCACAAAGCTCACGGCAACCGCATCCGCAAGCGGTACATGGCGGATGGCGAAGATGAACGCGGCAGCGGACAGCGCCGCCACGAAGCCACGGGCCAGTTGCAGCTTCGGATGTGCGGTCCGAAACAGGTGGCGCCCATGCAGTGCCAGCAGAAACAGGGCGCCGACGAGCAGGCCCAGCTGCCGCGTCCACACGATCTGGAACGGATGCAGTTCGCCGGTCAGGAGCTTGGCAATCGTGTCCACGGCGGCGAACAGGAACATGCCAAGCCCCATCAGCAGGAGACCCTTGCCGTTCTCCACCCTTCGGGCAGGCGCCGCATCCGTGAATTGGTTGGTGATCTCCGGCCCTCCGCCTGTCACGGGAGTAGAGACCGGATCGAATCCGCTGACAAGGACTCCCGCTGCAGGGTGCACGCCAATTTTTGGGGTTGACCTGATTCCTTTCTTCCTTGCGAGTGTTCGGCGGGTCGCGCGGAGGGTTGAGGCTTTCCTGCTGCCATGCTCTTCCGGGCGCGATCCCTGCGCGGCCGACAATGACCGGACCAGCCGGTCGGCGCCGCGTGACCGGGAAGAGGAGAGCGGGAGAGACTGCTTGTGTGCGGCAGTGACAATGAGCCGGGGTCCCATGATCCGGATGTGGCGGCATCCCTGAAGGATCTGGCCCGGAAGGGTTCGGGGAAACACCGGATCGTTTGCGAGAGTGGCGGCGTTTCCACGGAGTACTGGCTTGAGGGCGGCGAAGTCCGGAGCCGCGACGTTCCGTCCGCCGGGCAGGCTGCGTCATCCATGGCCGCGTTCGAGGCGGCGGCGCATTCGGGCTTCGCGGACCTGGCCCCGAAGTTGGAGAGCGATCTGGGCGGCAAGGAGGTCGCGGACCTCGACGGCATCGAGATCGCGATCCGGGACGTGACGCAATCCAGCGGTGCTGCAATGTACAAGTCGCTGCTTGAACGGGTCGGCGCGGAGCTTCCGACGCCCGTCCGCACGGAATGCGGCAAGCCGGTGGAACGGCACCGGAAGACCGGCAAGTCCCTTGCCTCGCGTCCGGGGCCCGTGGAGGCCGGGCGGACGCATTGCCGCTGCCGGGACTGCGGTTCCGGCCTCTTCCCCCTGGACCGCGCCCTCGGGCTGGAGGGGCGGACGGCCGCGCCGGGCGCGGCGAGCGTCGTGGCCGACGCCGTGGTCTCGGACGGCCTCGAGGAGGCGTCCCGCAAGTTGCGCAACCTTGCCGGGGTGAAGGTTCCCGCGACAACGCTGCGGCGACGGACCCTGGAACCCGGCGAGGAAACCCGGCGGTTTGAGCGGGACGTCGTCGAGGAGGGAAGGCCTGCCGCGGAACGGGCCTGCATCGAGGCCGACGGCACCGGCGTCCCGATGCGCCGGAGCGAGACGGAGGGCGTGAAGGGCAAGCAGGAGGACGGCTCGGCCAAGACCGGGAGGCGAAGGTGATTGTCACCTTCACTGCCGTGGGCACGAACCCGAAGACCGGCGAGCCGACGAAGGACGAGGGCAGCGACACGGTGAGCGCCCTGATCGACGGCGCCGCTTCGATCGGCATCAGCCGGGCATCGGAGTTCGCCGGCCGGCTTGACCGGCAGCTTTGCCGGGACGGCGTCTGCAATGCCAAGGAGGTGGTTCTCATCTCCGACGGCGCGGCCTGGATCACCAACGTGGCCGACGAGCTGCTTGCCGGCATGCGGAAGACCTGCATCCTGGATGTGTTCCACGCGCTCGAATGCGCGTCCGAAGCCCTCAAGGTGCTGGTCAGATGCGTGTTCGCGCGCAAGGCGCGTCTGGCGGGAATCAAGGCCCAGCTGCTGGACGGGAAAGTTGGCCGCGTCATGGCGGATCTGCGACCGCACCGTGGTCGAGGGAAGGCGGTGGCGAAGTGCATTGACCAATTCGATTCGAACAAGGGGAGAATGCGCCACGACGAGTGCCGGGCGCGCGGCATGCAGATTGGAAGCGGTCAAATCGAGGGCAGTTGCAAGAAAATGGTCGCCGCCCGCTTCAAGAAGTCGGGATGCAAATGGTCGAAGCGGGGCGCGAACGCACTGCTGGCACTGAAATGTTGCTGGGGAAACTCAGGGTGGGAAGAGTTCGCTTTCTGGAAGGCTCAACGGATCGCCGCAGCCTGACCCAAAAAATTGGCGTGCACCCCCCGCTGCATTCGCGCTTGACGCCGCGCACGCGACGCAATACTTGGCCGGTGCTTCCGGGAGCATCGACCTCCCGGTCCCTGAAATTTCAGGGATCGCCCCCCATCAGCGCGTTGCGCCCATGGGGGTGTTTGGCGTAAGGGCGGCAGGAGTGGCATGCGCCTGCCGGAATTAGAGCGGCGAGCTGGAGATCGAAACTTGTTCGAGAATCTGTCAGGGCGACTTTCGGGTGTACTCGACCGGCTCACGAGGCAGGGTGCCCTCTCGGACGAGGATGTCCGGACTGCGCTGCGCGAAGTGCGCGTGGCACTTCTCGAAGCCGATGTGTCGCTCCCCGTCGCCCGCGACTTCGTGAAGGCCGTGCAGGAAAAGGCCACGGGCCAGACGGTCACGAAGTCGGTCACGCCAGGCCAGCAGGTCATAAAGATCGTCCACGACGAACTTGTTCGCGTGCTCGCTGGAAGCGAGGATCCGGGCGCGCTCAAGGTCGATGATCCGCCCGCACCGATCCTGATGCTGGGCCTGCAAGGATCGGGCAAGACAACCACCACCGCCAAGCTTGCCAAGAGGCTCACCGAACGCGACGGCAAGCGCGTGCTCATGGCGTCTCTCGACACGAACCGGCCGGCAGCCATGGAACAGCTTGCAATCCTGGGCAGGCAGATCGGCATCCAGACGCTGCCCATCGTGAAGGGCGAGGATCCGGTTGCAATTGCCAGGCGCGCAAAGCTGCAGGCAACCCTGGGCGGCTACGATGCCTACATGCTCGACACGGCCGGCCGCCTCCACATCGACCAGGAACTGGTTGCCCAGGCCGCAGCCGTCCGCGACGTGGCAAGCCCGCGCGAAACGCTTCTGGTCGCCGACGGCCTGACGGGCCAGGACGCTGTCAACGTGGCCGCCGAGTTCGACGGCAAGATCGGCGTGACGGGCGTCATCCTGACCAGGATGGACGGCGACGGGCGCGGTGGTGCCGCCCTTTCCATGCGCGCGGTCACGGGCAAGCCCATCCGATTCGTCGGCACCGGCGAAAAGCTGGATGCCATGGAGACTTTCGAGCCCGATCGGGTCGCGGGCCGCATCCTGGGCATGGGCGACATCGTCTCCCTGGTCGAAAGGGCCCAGGAAACCGTCGAGGCCGAACAGGCCGAGCGGATGATGAAGCGCTTCCAGAAAGGCCAGTTCAGCATGAACGACCTCAAGGGCCAGCTCTCGCAGATGGTCGATATGGGAGGCATGTCGGGCATCATGGGGATGATGCCGGGAATGGGGAAGATGAAGGCGCAGATCGAAGGGGCCGGGATCGATGACCGCGTGATCCGCCAGCAGATCGCCTTGATCGATTCCATGACCAGGCGGGAACGCGCCAACCCGCGAATCCTGCAAGCGTCACGAAAGAAGCGCGTCGCCGCTGGTGCAGGGCTTGAAGTGTCCGATCTCAACAGGCTGCTGAAGATGCACCGCCAGATGTCCGACATGATGAAAAAGGTCGGTCGCATGGGCAAGAAGGGCATGATGGGCCAGCTCGGCGGGCTTGCCGGCGGCGGCGGAGCCATGGCGGGCGGCATGCCCGGCAAGACGGAAATCGAGGCTGCACAACGGCAGCTGAGCCGGCTGCCCGGTGGTCTTGGCGGCGATTCAGGTGCCCGGTTCCCGCCGGGGCTCTCAGGACTTGGGAAGAAGCAGTGAGCCGGGCCCGGTCCCCGCTGCTCCGTTTCCGGAAGCGCGTCCTCGCGCCGCAACGCGTCCTGGCCGAAGGCGCGGATTCAAGAATGGTCGGCCCGCAGGACTGTCGTCCGCAGGACCTGTCGCCCGCAGGACCCTGCAGGCACGCGATGACCTCGAGACATGAAGAGCCAACGCCTGGTCCGGCAATCGGCATCGCGCACGCCTTCGCCGCGAACGTGCCGGTCATCCGCACCGGTCGCCTGATCCTTCGCGCGGTGCGGCTGGAAGACTTTCCGGGTTACGCGTCCATATTGTGCACGGACCATGGCCGCTTTGCCGGAGGCCCGCTTTCGCGCGAGGAAGCGTGGTCTGACTTCATTGCCTTGAGTGCCGGGTGGGCGCTCCACGGCCACGGCGGCTGGGCCGTGACGGGGACGGCCAAGGGCAACCTCCTGGGGTTTGTGCTCCTGGGGCTGGAGCCCGGTGATGTCGAGATCGAGCTAGGCTACCTGTTTCTGGAGGATGCCGAAGGTCAGGGATTTGCCACGGAAGCGGCGGCGGCGGCACGCGACTGGGCGTTCAACACCCTCAATCTTCAAACGTTCGTCAGCTACATCGCCGGCAAGAACTCCCGATCCATCGCCTTGGCCAAGCGCCTTGGCGCCGTCGAGGATACGCCGAGGGAATGGCCAAGGGGAAACGTCGTGTACCGCCACGCCAAACAGGACAGGGAGGCGTCATGAGACCGGATTCCGCAATGCGGCGCCCCGGCGATTCCGGAATTCGCAAGACCCTCCGAAAGGAGCCCGAATGACCGACGCCGTGAAGCGAGCCGCCGAGATCCTTGCATCGCACCGGGCAACGATAGACCGGCTTGACACAATTCTCGTCTACACCCTTGCCGAGCGTTTCGCCTGCACCCAGACCGTCGGCAAGCTCAAGGCGGCGCACAAGCTCCCGCCCGCCGACAAGTCCCGTGAGGCAGAACAGATCAAGCGCCTCGAAAGGCTTGCAAAGGAAGCAAGCCTTGATCCCGAATTCGCGAAGAAGCTCCTCGCGTTCATCATCGAGGAAGTCATCCAGCACCACAAGAAAATCCAGAACTAGACCAGAAGGACCAACACCATGGCAATGAAAATTCGCCTCGCCCGGAGTGGAACGAAGAAACGCCCTTTCTACCGCATCGTTGCTGCCGACAGCCGCATGCCCCGCGATGGCCGCTTCATCGAAAAGCTGGGCACCTACAATCCGCTCCTGCCCAAGGACAGTGCGGAACGTGTCAAGATGAGCCTCGAGCGCATCAACTACTGGATGGACCAGGGCGCAAGGCCGACCGACCGCGTCTCGCGTTTCCTGGAGGCCGCGGGCGTTCTCGACAAGAAGGAGCGCGGCAATCCGGAGAAGGCCAAGCCCCGCAAGAAGGCCCGGGAACGCGCTGAAGCGAATGCCGCAAGCGAAGCAGCAGCATCGCAGGACGCGGGAAGCGAAGACTTGAGGGCTGAAGACGCCAATGCGGCGGAAGCGCCGAAAGCGAATGCCGAGGAGGCCGTCGCCACGGATGCCGGAGCCGGTGCCCAAGCGGAATCGGCGAACACCGAAGAGGCGGCAAGGGCGGAATCGAAGGGCGATCCGGAAGCGGACCCAGCGGACGCGGCATCACCCGAGACGGACGCATCCGAAGAGCCGAAGGCCGAGTAGGACATGCCCGGCCTGCCTGCCTTGATGCCTGCACCTTGCGCCCGCGTCGGTCATGGCGGGCAGGCGCTTCGGGCAGGCCCGCTCAAGCCAAGGGGCGCCGGATTGGCCGCTGCACAATGAAGGAACGGATCTGTGTCGGCGTGGTCGCGGGTGCATTCGGTGTCGCGGGAGAGGTGCGACTCAAGAGCTTCTGCGCGGAACCCGAATCCATCGCATCCTACGGTCCGCTGTCGTCCGAGGACGGGGCGAGCACGTGGGATCTGCAACTTCTGCGCCCGTTCAGGAACGGATTCGTCGGCCGTCTTTCCGGAGTGGCCACGAAGGAGGAAGCAGGCGCCCTTCGCGGCACGAGGCTGCATGTTGCTCGAAACCGCCTGCCCGAACTGCCGGAGGACGAATTCTACAACACCGACCTCGTCGGCCTCCTGGCCCGCGACACCGATGGAAGCGAAATCGGCAGGGTCGCCGCAGTCCTTGACTTCGGTGCCGGAGACTTGCTGGAGATACGTCAGGCCAAATCCGGGCCGGGCACCCTCCTGCCGCTGACCCGCGCAAACGTGCCCACCATCGACCTGGAGGACGGCTGCATTGTGATCGACCCTCCGGACGGCCTGTTCGATTGATCTTGGAAGACCCGGTCCGGAAGCATCGGCCCGGCTCACGGCAGGCGCGACAAGGGTGCGGACGCGTCACCCATGCCAGCCTCGAGGCTTCGCGCTCCGACGACGGCCTGCCGTTCCGGATGCCGGGGTTTCTGCCTCCTTCCAAACAATCCTCTCTGACTGTAGGGTTGCATGCAGAACCTGGATCCAAAGCAAAAAGGGGAACTGTCATGAAGAGGATGCTTGTTGCTTCCGTCGCGTCTGCGTTTCTTGCAGGCGCGGCCTTTGCCAGCGGCCATTCGGAAATCAAGATTGGCATTATCGTCGGCTTCACCGGCCCGATCGAATCGCTGACGCCGCCAATGGCGGACGGAGCCGAACTTGCAATGAAGGAGGTCAGCGATTCCGGACTTCTGCTGGACGGTTCCACGGTGACACCGGTCCGCGGCGACTCCACCTGCATCGACTCGGCGGCCGCGACCTCCGTCGCCGAACAGCAGATCACCAGCGATGGCGTCAAGGCCATCGTGGGCGGGGACTGCTCGGGTGTCACGGGCGCGATCCTGGAAAACGTGGCCCTGCCAAACGGTATCGTGATGGTTTCGCCCTCGGCAACCTCACCGGGCCTCAGCCATCAGAACAACGAGGACAACGGCCTTTTCTTCCGGACCGCACCGTCCGATGCGCGCCAAGGCGTCGTGATGACGGAAATCCTCATGGAACTGGGCATCGAGGAAGTTGCGGTGACCTACACCAACAACGACTACGGCAAGGGTCTGGCCGACAGCTTCCAGGCCGCTTTCGAGGCCGACGGGGGCAAGGTCACGATCAATGCCGCGCACGAAGACGGCAAGGGTGACTATTCGGCAGAGGTCGGCGCCCTGGCTTCCGCCGGCGGCCAGCGCCTGGTCGTTGCGGGCTATGTCGACCAGGGCGGATCCGGCATCATCCGGGCGGCGCTTGATTCCGGTGCGTTCGACACATTTCACCTTCCTGACGGCATGATCTCGGAGACCTTGACGGACAGCTTCGGCAGCGAAATCGACGGCTCGACCGGCCAGCACCCGGGCACCGACAGCCCCGGAGCGGCAAGGTACGCAGATCTTGCGGGAGACGCCTTCAGCGCCACTTCGCCGTTTTCCGGTGAAAGCTATGATGCGGCAGCGTTGATCATGCTGGCCATGCAGGCTGCCGGATCTGCGGAATCCGCCGATTTCAAGAACAATATCATGGACGTCGCCAACGCTCCAGGCGAGGAGATCTTTCCCGGCGAGCTTGCCAAGGCTCTGCAGATCCTCGCCGACGGTGGCGACGTCGACTATGTCGGCGCCAGCGCGGTCGAACTGATCGGCCCCGGCGAATCGGCCGGCAACTACCGCCAGGTCGAGGTCAGGGGCGGCAGCATCGAAACCATAAAGTACCGATAACGCAGCAAGGAAGTGGCCCGGACCGGTTCCGGGCCATTTTTCATCTGGGAACGGACATGATCAGGGTCGAGGGCCTGCACAAGCATTTCGGCGGATTTCATGCCGTTGGCGGAGTCACCCTAGAGATTTCTCCAGGTTCGATCACCGGCCTGATCGGACCAAACGGCGCGGGCAAGACGACGCTCTTCAACGTGATCGCGGGAGCCTTGCCGCCGACGAGCGGCCATGTGTTCATGAACGGCGAGGACATAACCGGCCTTCCGCCTCATGACCTCTTCCACAAGGGGCTTCTCCGCACGTTTCAGATCGCCCACGAGTTCTCGTCCATGAGCGTCCGCGAAAACCTGATGATGGTTCCGGGCCAGCAGAAGGGCGAAACAATCTGGAACACGTGGATCGGTCGCCACCGGATCGGGGCGGAGGAAGAGGAGATCCGGAAGAAGGCCGACAAGGTGATGGAGTTCCTGACCATCGACCACTTGAAGGACGAAAGGGCGGGAAACCTCTCGGGAGGCCAGAAGAAGCTCCTTGAACTAGGCCGCACCATGATGGTGGATGCCCAAGTCGTCTTTCTGGACGAGGTGGGCGCCGGCGTGAACCGCACGTTGCTCAGGACGATCGGGGATGCGATCCTGCGATTGAACAGGGAGCGCGGCTACACCTTCTGCATGATCGAACACGACATGGACTTCATCGGCCGTCTCTGCGATCCGGTCATCTGCATGGCGGAGGGCAAGGTGCTGGCGGAGGGAACGATCGACCAGATCAAGGCGAACGAACACGTCATAGAAGCCTACCTCGGCACCGGTCTGAAAAATAAGATGAAAGAGGAGGCCGGCGCATGACGCTCTCGCCGGGGTTCGCGTCGGCGTTGCCTTGCGCCGCCACACTGGCAAATTCGACGCCAATTGACGGGCGAACCATCCGCGACGCACGAGAGATTCGGAACGCGCACGCTGATGTCCGCCAGGTGATCAACGAGATGGGCCGTGTGTGATCCCTTCCTGATCGGCGATTCCTTGAGCGGCGGCTACGGCCGTGGTGTGGATATCCTCCACTCATGCACCATTTCGGTGAACAAGGGCAAGATCGCGGTGATCGTCGGTCCGAACGGCGCGGGCAAGTCGACGGCAATGAAGGCGGTCTTCGGAATGCTGGATCTCCATGAAGGCTCGGTCAGGCTCGGCGGCGAGGACATCTCGCATCTTGGCCCGCAGGACCGGGTGGCAAGGGGAATGGCCTTCGTGCCGCAGACCTCCAACACCTTCACGTCGCTGACGGTCGAAGAGAACCTTGAAATGGGAGCCTTCCTGAGACGTGACGACATTTCGGGAACCATGGCGCAGGTTTATGAACTCTTCCCTGCCCTGAGGGAAAAACGCCGCCAGACGGCGGGCGAACTGTCCGGCGGGCAGCGCCAGCAAGTGGCCGTCGGCCGCGCGCTGATGACCCAGCCCAGGGTCCTGATGCTGGATGAGCCGACCGCAGGCGTCAGCCCCGTCGTCATGGACGAACTGTTCGACAGGATCATTGAGGTGGCAAGAACCGGCATCTCGGTCCTGATGGTGGAGCAGAACGCGCGGCAGGCCCTTGAGATCGCGGACAGGGGCTATGTCATGGTGCAGGGGCGGAATGCCTTCACCGATACCGGCAAGGCATTGCTGGCGGATCCGGAGGTTCGCCGCTCATTCCTCGGAGGGTAGGCGATCAGCCATGGTTGGAGACTAGGGGCATGAACTCGTCCTCAAGGACACGCGCTGACGCTGGCCTCCGGCGAGGCAACGGATGCCGGCTGCGTCCTGCGCCCCGCCCGGGTCTGCTTGGGAAACATGCGCGATCGGCATCCGCCCGTCCAAATTGGAGGACGACTTGGATCTCCTGAACGCTATCGTCGCGTTGGCGAATTTCGTGATGTTGCCGGCGGTTGCCTACGGCAGCCAGTTAGCGCTCGGAGCGCTTGGCGTGACCTTGATCTACGGAATCCTCAGGTTTTCCAACTTTGCCCACGGCGACACCATGGCCTTTGGCGCGACGGCGACGATCCTCGCCACCTGGTGGCTCCAGTCCATGGGCGTCTCTCTGGGTCCGTTCCCGACCGCGCTTCTTGCGCTGCCCGCCGGGATTGCCGCCACCGCGGTTCTTGTCCTGCTCACCGATCGCGTCGTCTACCGGTTCTATCGGGACCAGAAGTCCGCGCCCGTCATACTGGTCATCGTCTCCATGGGAGTGATGTTCGTGACGAACGGCCTCGTCCGCTTCATCATTGGAGTCGACGAGCAGCGATTTGCGGATGGCCCACGCTTCATCATCACCGCCCGCGAGTTCAAGGAACTGACCGGCTTGAAGGAAGGCCTCGCGATCAAGTCCACCGCGATGCTGACCGTCGTGGTCGCAATCATTGTCGTGGCCCTTCTCTTCTGGTTCCTGAATCGCACGCGTACGGGAAAGTCGATGCGGGCGTTTTCGGACAACGAGGATCTCGCACTCCTTTCCGGCATCAATCCGGAACGCGTGGTGATGATCACCTGGATCATCGTGGCGGCGCTGGCCACCATCGCGGGCGTGCTCTACGGACTCGACAAGAGCTTCAAGCCGTTCAACTACTTCCAGCTCCTCCTGCCGATCTTTGCATCTGCGATCGTTGGAGGCCTGGGCAATCCGATCGGTGCGATCGCGGGCGGCTTCGTCATCGCGTTCTCCGAGGTCACGATCACATACGCATTCAAGAAGGTCGCTGGCTACCTGATCCCTGCCTGGGAGCCGCAAGGCCTCGTCCAGCTGCTTTCGACCGACTACAAGTTTGCCGTCAGCTTCTCGATTCTCATCGTCGTGCTCCTGTTCCGACCAACGGGGCTGTTCAGGGGGAAAGCGCTGTGAATCTGACGCCGCGAGACATGGCCCTCTTCGTGGCTGTCCTTGCACTGATTGCGGCAACCGGTCTCCTTCAAAGCTGGAACGTTGCGCTCGGCATCCTGAACATGGGCCTTGTCTCGGCAATCATGGCTCTCGGCGTGAACATGCAATGGGGCTATGCGGGCCTCTTCAATATAGGCGTCATGGGGTTTCTGGCGCTTGGCGGTCTCAGCACCGTCATAATCTCGAAACCGCCTGTTGTCGAAGCTTGGGACGCCGGAGGTCCTCGGGTCATCTTCGCCCTTCTTGTCGGAACCGCCGCAATCGTTGCCGCCATCCTTGCATGGACGAGACTGCCTGCAGGGAGGTCCCGTGCGCCTGCGCTCGTCGCCATCCTGGTCGGAGGCTTCTTCGCATACCGCTGGCTATTCGACCCGGCAGCGGCGGCGATCGAAGCGGTTTCGCCGGCCAGGGCAGGAAATCTCGGCGGCCTCGGCCTGCCCGTCCTGGTCGCATGGCCAGTTGGAGCGCTGCTCGCCGCCGGGGCCGCATGGGTCGTCGGGAAGACGGCGCTCGGGCTGAGATCGGACTATCTTGCGATTGCCACCCTTGGCATCTCCGAAATCATCATTGCCGTTCTCAAGAACGAGGACTGGCTCTCGCGCGGCGTCAAGAACGTGAGCGGCATCCCGCGACCGGTCCCTTACGAAATCGACCTCCAGAACTCGGAACGTTTCGTCGAACGGGTCTCCGGCTTCGGATTCGACCCGGTGACGGCATCCACGATAACGGTCAAGCTCGCCTATTCCGGCCTCTTCCTGGCAGTTCTCCTCTTGTTGCTCTGGCTGGCGCAAGCCGCGCTCAACTCGCCTTGGGGCCGGATGATGCGGGCCATTCGCGACAACGAGGTCGCGGCGGAAGCGATGGGCAAGGACGTAACGGCCAGACACTTGCAGGTATTCGTCCTCGGTTCGGCAGTCTGCGGGCTGGCGGGAGCCATGATGACAACGCTGGACGGCCAATTGACGCCGGCAAGCTACCAGCCGCTGCGCTTCACCTTCCTGATCTGGGTCATGGTCATTGTCGGAGGGTCGGGCAACAACTTTGGCGCGATCCTGGGCGGCATGCTGATTTGGTACCTCTGGGTCATGGTCGAGCCCTTGGGCATCGCCCTGATCGGCGGCATCACCGCAGGCATGCCGGACGGCTTCTGGCTGAAAGACCACCTCCTTGAGACTGCCGCGCACATGCGGCTGCTGACGATGGGCCTGATCCTGCTCCTGGTTCTCCGCTTCAGTCCGCGCGGACTGATCCCCGAGCGGTGAACCCGCTCGCCGTCATTCCTGCAGCCGGCTCCTCGTCGCGCATGCGAGGACGTGACAAGCTCCTCGAGAATGTCGACGGCATGCCCCTGCTTCGCCGTCAGTCGAGCGTCGCCATTGACAGTGGCTGCAAGGTCGTCGTGGCGCTCCCGGGGGGCGACGTTGAACGCCGCGCCGCGATAAGCGGGCTCGAATTGACCATAGTCGAGGTCGAGGATGCTGCCGAGGGCCTTGCCGCAACGCTCCGCGCTGCAACCCTGCATGTCATGCAACATGTCCCGAACCGCGCCATGATGATCCTGCTGCCGGACGTCCCCGGGATCGCCGCATCCGACATCACGAGCGTCATCGAACGCTTCGAATCTGCTGGCGGCGACACGCCGACCCGTGCCACGGACGGCACCGACCGACCTGGCACGCCCCTGATCGTGCCTCCACGGCTACTGCCTCAGTTCGCCAGGCTGAGCGGCGACGAGGGTGGCCGCGCCGCCCTGAAAGACGATGCGGTCGCATTCGTGCAACTGCAGGGCGACCGCGCCACTCGCGATCTGGACACGCCGGAAGACTGGAAGGCCTGGCGCGCGAGAGGCGGCCCACCCACCTGATGCAGAATCTGGCGGATTTGACGGGAAATCTGACAGCACCCGGCGGCGAATCCGGCCGCACTTGAGCGCGGCGACCCACGCCATGCCTCTCCCGGGTGTCCTCGCAGTCGGCGACGTGCCTGATAGCCCTCCCGGCGAGAACGCCGTCCCCGGTCTCCATCGCCGGCAGTCGACCACCCGGGATCCGGCCTGGCAACCGCTCCGTCACGGTGCCTGCAGACGCAGCGAACCCGCAACGGGAGCTTCCCCTCAGCCCGACCCACGCCACCGCCGGCCAGACAGGCCGCAATCACGCCGGTGACTTGCAAGCGCCAACGCGATCACCACGCAAGATGCGGATGGCGACTTTCTGAATCCCGAAGCGGCGCAAGACTGGGCGCGGGCCAAGCTGAAAGTGTCAATTTCATGGCTTCTCCAGGGTGCGTTGAGAACCCATGCGGCCTCGCATGTCCCAGCCCCAACGCACCCTTGCAGACAAGTCCTGCGAAACCGTTCGGATGGGACGGACGTGTTGACAATCCAGGCTTCTTGCAGCATGTCGGCGAGCTCGGCACAACAGGCAGGAAGACGCGCTGCGCGCCTCAGGATGGCTCCGTCACGCACCGTCGAGGCCCTTCAGCCCTGAGACAAATCCTGCACGGCATGGGACGACAGACTCACCGGATTCGGCGTCCCTGTCCATCCGTCCGGGCGGCGCTCATGCCTCGTCAAGTTCCGCGCTGGCGACCGCAACCGCACGGCCGCCAACCTGCCCGTCATCATCGAGCGCCACCGCCCGATCGCCGCAGACAAGACGCGCCACGCCCTGTGCGCCTAACGCCGAATGTCTCCTCTCGTGCGCCCCATGTCATTTCCACGTATTCCACGAATGTTGAGGCGAGTCCTCGCTGCCTGAGGAGGATGCCGTGCCCATCGTGAGCACATTTGAGTTCCAGCGCAAGTTCGGCCGGTTCCAGCGCGAAGCGCGGCGCGACGTTACGCCGCCCCAAAGGCAACCCGGCCAGAAAATTCGCCGTATCGTCGTGCTCAGCCTGCCTCGGTCGTGATGGAGGCGGCCGCCGGGCTCTGACTCAAGCATTGCCACGCATTGCTGCGACGGTCTGAACAAGCGCACACTCCAGATCTCCCGGGTCGCCCGTATTCTCGATCCGCCTGTGCGCCTTCTCGATCAGATAGGCACCGGTCCGGAAGCGCGACTTGCCGTCTCCCAGCGCGCGACGGTCGCCTTTGCGGAAATGTTCGTATTCGGCTGGGTCGCCTTCGCGGTTCCGCGCCTTCACGCAGGCGAAACGAGTTTCGGCCGGTGTCACGACGGCTAGAAGCCAAAAGGTCCGCGCGGTGCGGGCGGTGAAACTGGTGACATAGGCCAGCACATCGGGCTTTCGGATGCCGTCAAGCACGATGTCGCCGCGGGTCTCGTTACCAAGTTCCTCGAGCGCGATCCGGGCATAGTGATCGTTGCCGTGATTGCCCCGCACCTCACGGGCAAGGCGCAGAATGCCGGCCCGTGTCGGCGCACCAGACAGGGCCTTAGCCTCACCTCGCAACCTCCTGGTCAGCCCGATCAGACGAAGACCCATGACCTGAGGCATCTGCGCAGAGGTGGACTTCCCTGCGCCGGATTCTCCGGACAGGGCAATCAGGACATCGCTTTTTCGGGAACCTCCCGGCATGGCAAGGCTTCGAGCATCGCTATGAAAGCGCTATCACAGTGTTGATGGTTCAATAGTTTGATCAACTGGGAAAATGCATGAATTCCGGGGTTCATCGAATTTCATTGAACAACCGGCAAATCGAGTTGACTTTATGAAAGCGCTGTCATTTCATCTGTTCGGGACGGACGGGATGAATCTGGTCAGCGACCTTTCCCTGACAGGAGAGGCCCTAGGGGCGAATGCCACGAGGGCCCATGTGACCAGCACGAGACTGGAGAATGCCATCCAATCTACCCTGAACCATACGTCAAGGACCCAGCCCGGGATGCTTCCTCGGTCCCGGACCCTGGAAGATTCGCTTGCAGACACGCCGGGTCAGGCACGAAACGGGGCGAATCCAATCGCGGGTGGTCAGGCAGTGCGAGAGGAGCCCGGCTTTGGTCGGGGTCACCGGGGAAGCCCCCGCGACCCCGCGAGCGGCGCAAGCTGCATTGTCTTCCTTCATGGAGGCGAGCGGTTCCAGTCGCCCGTACCGCCTGAAACGCAACAGAAAGAGAGGCGCGCTTTCCACCCTGGCCTGAACGCCGGGGTTTCGAGCGCGAAAATCAGATGAATTATCTTCGCTCGTGCGGACGCGGGATGCTTTGGGCAGCCGGCTCCGTTCTCGCATTTTCTGCAGTGGCCGCATATGCCACACCTACCCACGGCACGCTTGTCGTCGCGGTGAATCAGGAACCACAGGACCTTGCTGCACAAGGCACCTACAAGGAAATCAACGCCACTGGGCTGCGCAATGTAGTGGAGACGCTGATCGCGGTTGACCCGGTTTCCGGCGAAATGCGTGGCGTGCTCGCCACCGACTGGGAGCGCATCGATGGAAGCACATTGCGTCTCACCATCCGGCAGGGCGTCAAGTTCCACGACGGGACCGACATGACCGCCGAAGCGGTGGCCAAGTCGATCAACTGGGTCTGGAGCCCCGAAAAGGCGTTCACCATCCAGGAATATGCCGGCCCCGGAGAAATCTCCGCCACCGCCATCGACGAAAGCACGGTCGAGGTGGTGTCGAGCACGGCCGATCCGCTGCTGGAGTTCCGCATGACGCTGGGCGGCATCTCTTCGGCAGCGCAGCTCGACGACAGCCCCGAGGAGCATTTCGACACGCCGGTCGGAACCGGTCCCTATGTCTTCGGCGAGTGGGCCAAGGGCCAGTACTGGACGGCGACCTACAACCCCGATTGGTGGGGGCTGAGCGCTGACAATGCCTATGGCACCACCAAACCGGCCTACTCGGACCTGAAATTCGTGTTCCGGCCAGAAGACGCCACCCGCGTGGCGATGGTCCAGTCGGGCGAAGCGCAGCTGGGCATGTTCCCCTCGGCCGACGAATGCGCGCGCGCGGCGGATGAGGCCGGCTACGACTGCATGACCGGCCCGTCGACGACCTATCTCTATGGCCGTCTGGATCATTCGCTGCATGCACACCCCGTTCTTGCCGACCCGCGGGTGCGGGAAGCGGTCTTTTTGTCCGTCGACATCGCCGGCATTGCAGATCTGCAGGGCATGGCTTCCGTGCCGCAAGGTCAGCTTGGCCCCAGGGGCACCATCGGCTTCAATGATGCCGTGCAGCCCTACGCATACGATCCGGAGCGCGCCATGGCGCTTCTTGCCGAAGCCAAGGCGGACGGCGTCGATGTCGATGCACTGAACGTCGAGGTCGTGGGCCGGGACACCACCCCGCGGATCAAGCCAATCGTCGAGGCCATCGGCGCGATGCTGAACATCTCTGGCATCGACACCGCGATCAAGGTGCAGACCCCGCAGGAGTTCAACCCGCGCGTCCGGATCGCCGGCTATGCCGACGAGCCGAACCGGCAGATGATGCAGGTACACGTCAAGGGCAACCCTTCGGGCGACTATGGGCTGCTCCTGCATTCGAACTACGCCTGCCCGGACATCAACGACCCCAAGGGGCCGTCGAGATCGTCGGTCTATTGCGATGACGATTTCGACTCGAAACTGTTCGAGGCACTGGCGAGCTTCGGCGACGACCGGAACGAGCGGATGAAGGAACTGGTCCAGTATGTCCACGACCGGCACCTGATCGTGCCGCTTGCGCTGCTCGACCGTGGCTACCTGGTGAAGGCCGGAACCGAGTTCACCTTCGGCACCGACCACAGAATTCAGGCGGTCTATCTCAATCCGGCTGAATAGCCTCCCGATTTAGGCACCGGCGCGCTCCAAGGGCGCGCCGGATTGCCTAACCTCTCCCCCTGACGGATAAGCGGACGTATGCCCTACCTCTTGAAGCGGGTGATCAACTCCGTTCTCCTGCTGCTGATCACGGTCTCCTTCGTCTTTTTCGCCTGCCGCATGATCGGCGACCCCGCGCTGAACATGCTCGGCCCCGGCGCCAATGACATCGCGCTGGAAAACCTGCGTCGCGCGGCCGGCCTGAACGACCCGCTCTGGCAGCAATGGGCGCGTTACATGGGCGGGCTCCTGCAGGGCGATTTCGGCGTAAGTTACCGCTACGGCTTCTCGGTGATCCCCGAGGCGGAACTGAAGGACATTGGCGTGCCCGTGGTCGACCTGGTGGCAGAACGCCTGCCTGCGACCTTCCTGCTGGCCGGCGTCGCCATGGCCATCGCCGTTCCGCTTGGGCTTGGCATGGGCGTGATCGCCGCCGCCTACCCGCGGCATCTTGCCGATCGGCTGGTCACCGTGCTGTCGCTGGCCGGCGTCTCCATCGTGCAATTCTGGCTTGGACTGATGCTGATCGTGCTCTTCGCGGTCCATCTCGGCTGGCTGCCGACGGGGGGTTACGGCGAGCCGGCACATGTCATCCTGCCGGCGCTGACGCTCGCCGCCCGGCCCATAGGGCGCATCGCGCAGGTGGCGCGCAGCGCCATGCTGGACGAGTTGGCGAAACCCTACGTTGTCACCGCCCGCGCCAAGGGCGTGGCCGAGTGGCGCGTGATCCTGCTGCACGCCCTGCGCAACGCGGCGATCCCCATCATCACCATGATCGGCGACGAACTCTCCGCGTTGCTCACCGGCGCGATCCTGGTGGAAAAGATCTTCGCGTGGCCGGGCATCGGACTTCTGATCATCGACAGCCTCAGCCGCAGCGACCTGCCGATAATCCAGGTCTCGATCGCCGTGGTGGCCACCCTGGTGATCATCGTCAACCTGTTGGTCGATTTCGCCTATCGCATCATCGACCCGCAGATCAAGCTCGGGCAGAAGGCGTGACGCGATGGCCGAACTGACCACACTAGCCGCTGAAGCCGCCATCGATCCCAAGGACGAACGCGAGAGCTTCCACGACTATCTGCGCGCGCTCTGGCGCGACAAGGTCACGGCTCTGGCGGTTCTGTTCCTGCTGACCCTCGTGGCCTTCACCCTCGGCGCAGAGTTCCTCGCCCCGCACAAGCCCACGGGGCTGAACCTCGCCGACCGCATGCTGCCGCCGTTCACGACCGGCAAAAAGGGGCTCTTCTACCTGCTCGGCACGGACGAGCTGGGCCGGGACCTGTTCACGCGGCTGATCTACGGCGCGCGGGTCTCGGTCTCGGTGGGTCTCTTGGGCGCTACGATCTCCTGCATCTTCGGAGTCGTCGCCGGACTGACGGCTGGCTACTACGGCGGGCTCTACGAGGACCTGGTCATGCGCCTTGTCGACGGCATGCTGTCGCTGCCCTCGCTCCTGGTGGCGCTCTTCGTGCTGTTCATCCTGGGCGGCGGCTTCACCAACCTGATCCTGGTCTTCGCGGTCCTGCACTGGATGGTCTTCGCCCGCATGTCGCGCGGCCTGGCGCTGTCGGCGCGGTCAAGAACCTATGTGGTGGCCGCCAAGGCCATGGGCACCTCGGGTCGGCGGATAGTTTTCCGCCATATCCTGCCCAACGTGGTCGCCCCGATCCTGGTGCTCTACACGCTCGAAATCGCGATCCTGATCCTCAGCGAGGCCTCTCTTAGCTTCCTCGGGTTCGGCGTGCAGCCGCCCGATCCGTCCTGGGGCCTGATGATTGCTGATGGACGCGAGCACATCCGGTCCGCCTGGTGGCTGGTGGCATTCCCCGGTCTGGCGATCTTCCTAACTGCCCTCGGTCTCAACCTCGTGGCAAGCTGGGTGCGCGCCGTCACCGATCCTGCGCAGCGCTGGCGCTGGTTCGCCATTGGAAGCGAGGGCAGGGGATGAACAAGCCGCTCGTCAATGTCGAAGGCCTGCGCGTCGAGTTCCCGTCGAAACGCGGCGCGATTGCAGGCGTCGAGGACGTCTCGTTCACCATCGGGCCGGGCGAAATCGTCTGCATCGTAGGCGAATCCGGTTCCGGCAAGTCGGTCTCTGCCTACACCCTGATGCAGCTCACCAAGTTCTCCGGCGGATGGGTGGAGGGCGGCCGGCTGACACTGGAGACCGGCAGCGGCAACGAGATCGATCTGCGCGCGGCTGACGAGGCGCGGATGCGCACGATCCGCGGCAACGAGATCGGCATGATCTTCCAAGAGCCCATGACGGCGCTGAACCCCTCCTACACGATCGGCTGGCAACTGGCCGAAAGCCTCCAGCACCACCGCGGCATGAGCCGCGGCGAGGCCGACGCCCGCTCGGTCGAGCTGCTGAACCAGGTGCGCATCCCCGAGCCCGAACGGCGCCTGAGGCAGTATCCGCACGAGTTCAGCGGCGGCATGCGCCAGCGCGTCGTGATCGCCATGGCGCTGGCCTGCGAGCCGCGACTGCTGATTGCCGACGAGCCCACCACGGCGCTCGACGTCACGGTACAGGCCGAGATTCTGGCGCTCATTCACAAGCTCAGGGACGAGACCGGCGCGGCGGTACTGCTGATCACCCATGACATGGCCGTTGTGGCGCAGATGGCTGACCGAGTGGTAGTGATGCACAAGGGCCAAGTGACCGAGGAGGGTCCGGTCGAGCAAGTGCTGACCGACCCGCAACACCCGTATACCCAGGCACTTCTGGCCGCAGTGCCGAAACTCGGCGACATGGCGGGCAAAACCCTGCCAGAGCCGGTGGAGACCGTCGCCACGTCCGAATGCCACATCGAGAAACCGCTCGAGCCGGGCAGCCGCGTCCTGCTCGACGTCAAGCGCCTGGCCAAGCGCTTCCCGATCCGGGGCGGCTGGTTGAACCGGACCGTGGCCAACGCCCACGCGGTCGAGGACGTGTCGTTTCACCTTCTCGAAAACGAGACCCTGTCGCTTGTGGGCGAAAGCGGCAGCGGCAAGTCGGTGACCGGGCTCTGCATCTTGCGGCTGGAACGTCCCGACAGCGGCGAGATCACCTTCGACGGGCAGGATCTGCTGGCACTCTCTGACGAGGACATGCGGCTGGCCCGCCGCGACATGCAGATGATCTTTCAGGACCCCTACGGCTCGCTCAACCCGCACATGTCGCTGCTGGAGCAGGTCATCGAGCCGCTGAGGAACTTCAGGCTGGAGGCCGGCAGTGCGCTCGAGGACCGTGCGGCGGAACTGTTCGACCGGGTACGCCTGCCGCGCGCCTTCCTCCGGCGTTATCCCAGCGAACTTTCCGGAGGGCAGCGCCAGCGTGTCGCCATCGCCCGCGCCCTGGCGCCCAAGCCCAAGCTGATAATTGCCGACGAGGCGGTCTCTGCGCTGGATGTGTCGATCCAGGCCGAAGTGCTGAACCTGATGATGGAGCTGCAGGCCGAGATGGGGATCTCCTACCTCTTCATCGGCCACGACATGGCGGTGGTCGAGCGGATTTCGCATCGGGTCGCGGTGATGCATTTGGGCCGGATCGTCGAGACCGCTGCGCGGGAACAGATTTTCGCCGACCCACGGCATGACTACACCAAGACGCTGCTCGCCGCCGTGCCGACGCTCGATCTCGCCCACCGCGCCGAAAGGTGGAAACTGGCCACCAAACCGCCGCCTTCGCCAGTTCACCAAATTGGATACGAGCCTGAACCGGCGCATTTCGAGAAAGTGGCCGAGGGCCATTTCGTGTTGCGCCCCGGTGCGGGTCCGTCCGATGAGGGAAATGACGGACCGTGAGCGAAGCAAGGGCATCCCGCCGGGCCCACGGCACGGTCACCGCCCAAGGCGTCGCTGACCGTGCCGGTGTATCGCCGACCACGGTGTCGCGCAGCTTCTCCGATGCCGGCCTGGTCAACAAGGCCACGCGAGAGCGGGTGCTGAGCGTTGCCGCGGAACTCGGCTATCGCCCGAACATGGCCGCGCGCGTCCTGGCCGGGCGGCGGTCGAACCTGATCGGCTTGCTGGTAAACAACTTCGACGACCCTGAGCATCTCGACCTGTTCCGTTTCGTTTCAGCCGAGGCGCAGCGGCGGAACTACCACGCGATCCTGTTGAATGTCAGCCAAGGGCGCGGCGAGATGGCGTCGGTCGATTCGGCCCTGCAGTTCCAGGTTGACGGGTTGCTGGTGGCGGCCTCGCACCTGCCGGACCTGCTTGCGCAGAGCTGCGAGGCCCAGAACAAGCCAATAGTGGTCGTCGGCCGCCGGTCGCAGCGTCCCGATTTCAGCTCGGTCTATTGCGACAACCATGCCGGCGCCGCGCTGGTCGCCGACCACATGCACGAAAACGGCGTCACGCGCCCGGCCTTCATCGGCGGCAACGCCGATGCCACGGTGACCAAGGAACGCATGGCAGGTTTCGTGCAGCGCATCGAAGAGCTTTACGGCTACCAGCCGGTGACCCGGCTAGCCGGGGTCAACGACTATGACCGCGGCCACGCGGCTGCGCTGGAATTGATGCACCTGCCGAAGCCGCCCGATGGGTTCTTCTGTTCAAGCGACCTGCTGGCAGTTGCCACGCAAGATGCGGTGAAGCCTCGTGGCGGGCAGGAAAGCCGGGATCCAATGGTTGTCGGTATCGGGCAATCCCTGCTCGCGAGGCTCAAGGCCTATGATCTCCATTCGGTCAGCATGCCGTTCGAGAAAATGGTCCGGGCGGCAACCTCCCTGTTGATCAACCAGATCGAGGGCCAGAGCACTGACAGGACCGAGATTGCACTGCCGTGCGACAGAGTTGAATGATCCCGACCGTGTTGGCGATCACGAACCGCCTGCCACATTTCCGGCACGTCCGCGCCAGCTTCCGCAGAAAGCGGCAATGCGCCAGGCCGAGCACCGAGCGCACGGCCTTCGTCCTGATCGTGCGCGCCTCGCCGGCGCTCGTGGCCCTGGTCTCGAAAGGCGGCCGCCAGATCACGTCGAATGCCTGGACGCGATCGCAGGCCCGACGCCTGTGCAGGTCGTCGATCAGGATCCGGATGCGGACAACGAGCCTGTCAGCGCGTTGGTGAAAGTTGGCGCCTCCAGTCCTTCAGCCTCACCGTCGCGCCCGGTCCAGCCGGGCGCTCCCAGTGGAGCAATGCCCCGCCGTTGACCCGCATTGGCGCATCACTCGAAACCGACGGCAGTTGCCTCGATCGAATGCCGCAAATTGCGCAGCGCCGGGCGGACAGGCCCCGTGGATCAACCTGATCCCCCGCGCCTCCGGAAACCCGGCCAAGGCTGCGAAGCCCCCCCTGTCAGCCGAATTCGGCACGACGGTGTCGCATGTTTGGTCCGGCTCGCGGCAGACGCCCCGGCACGCGCTCCGACGCTTCATCCTCGGCGAAGTCGGCGAGGAGTCACGATTCGGAACCTTCGTCCAGGGCACGCCGTTCGCCTGGTGCCGGAGTGTGATTGAACGCATGCGCCCGTCTGCAAGCTTCGACACCGCCGAGTTCCGCAATCCGGCGGCCTTGGTCGGCGAAGCATCGAGCGTTGACCTCTTCCGGATCGCAAATGGCCCTCAACCGCCTCTCGCCTTCCCGCCAAGCCGCCCGGACGTCGGGGTCGTCCACCCCGTCATGAGCCAGGTCGTGCAGTTCATGAGGATCTTGCGCCAGGTCGAACAGCTGGGCGTCGCGCCCGACATAGTACACGAATTTCCAGTTCTCCCACCGCACCATGAAAGCTCCGGTCGTCGAGCCACCGTCATGGTACTCGCTGAACACGGTACGGTCCGGGTCGTCATGCTCCAACGCGATCGAGCGCAACGAACGGCCCGGGAAGAATTCGTCCGTGCCGGCCTGGAGGGCGGTTACGTCGACCGCTGTCGCCGCCAGGTCGACGAGGCTCGTCCCGGTGCCGACACGCTTCCCCTCAAGTACGCCGGGACCCGCGACAATCATGGGGATGCCGGCCGATGCCTCATACATGACCTGTTTGGTCCAGATGCCATGATCGCCCATCATGTCGCCATGATCGGATACGTAGACGACCGTCGTGTTGTCCGCCTGCCCGGACCGCTCCAGCGCGGAGAGGATCTGTCCCACGCAGGCATCCATGAATGAAACGAGGCCATAATATGCGGCCTTGGCCTCACGCACCTTTCGTCGATCGAAGTGCCGGTCGTAATCGAAGAATCGGGCAATGTTCCTCAACTCGGCATGCCGGGGTCGCTCAGTATCCTCATAGGCGATCGGAAAGTCGACCGACTCCGGATCGTAGAGGTCGTAGTATTCCGGAGGCGCGACAAGGGGGTAGTGCGGGCTGACCAGGGACACGAACGCCGCCCATGGGGATTCCGATTCGCCGGACGCGAGCAGCCAATCGCAAGCGGCCTCGGTTATTTCCAGGTCGTAGTCTGTATAGGAACTCGTTCCCGCGCCGACATTTGCCGCAAGTTCCGCAGAGGCTCCAAAGCCTGGCGGATCTTCGCGCAAGAGACCGACGGGCCAACCGACACCGCCGGCGACATGCATCGGCAATATTTCCCGCGAGAAGCCGTTGTCGTCCCCCCTGGAACGGAAGTGCAGCTTTCCGATCGACGTGACCTCGATGCCGCTGTCGCGCAATTGGTGCATCCAGCTCCGGGGAGCGCCGCGATATGGCGTGGCACTGTCCCAGCAGCCGACATTGTGGACGTAGTCGCCACACGCCAAGGCGGCGCGCGCAGGAACGCAGACGGGCGACGGAGTATAGGCATTCTCGAAGACCGTCCCGCGGGCAGCGAGGCCGTCCAGGTTCGGCGTCTTGACAATGGGGTGGCCGGTGCAGCCCATCGCGTCCTTGCGATGCTCGTCCGAGATGACGATCAGGAAGTTGTTGCCTGGGGCTGCGTTCATTTCCGGGGCGTCCCTTGGTTCGAATTGCGGTGGCCGCGAAGAGATTGGCGATCTACATCACTTTTTCCACGGTATCATCCATTTCAAGGAGCGAGGAAGCCACACCGCTCCTACGGACACTGACCAAGATCGCATCACTCGACCAGATCTTCGCCGATACGGGCGACGATCCTGAAACGATTCGCGACCCGAATCGGATTCTTGTCGCGAGTCCATTCGAATTCGCCTCCCGAGACTTCGTTCTGTTCGCGCAAGTACATCGTTTCCAAATGGACCGGCTTCACTCGACACGATCCAAGCGCCGGGACCGTGCGATCGGCATTGGTTGGCGTCATGCTCTGGACAAGCAACAGGCATTGAGGCTTGGATGCAGGTCAGACCATGATCAATGGGATGGGATGCAATGCGATGGCGCTGCCGCTCAACTGGCTGCGGAGTTTCGAATCCACGGCAAGACCTCAAGACTTCGCGCGCGCGGCGGACGAGCCGAACATCTCGCAGGCCGCGATCAGGCAGCAAGTCAGGCCCCTCGAAGGGCATGCCGGAAGGAAGCCGCCCTGCCGCCTTCGCCGGACGGTGTCGTTGACCGGATCCGGTCGCCACCCGATCGTGAACGTCGCCGGCGGATTGGCGCTGCTGGAGCGAAACCTTGCGGACGACCGGAAATCCTCGGAGTCGCCGGTCGAGATCAGTCGCAATGCCCGGTTCCGATGACCGCAGCCACCAGGATTCCCTGCATCGGATCAGCGCATTGGGACGTGATTGGCCATGCAGGCATTGTCATGACGGAAGGCTCTGATGTGCCGGGGCGCATTGCCCGGCATCCAGGCGGAGTCGCCATGAACATAGCCGTTTCGCTGGTGCGGTGCGGCATGACGCCGACGCTGCTCACAGCCATTGGAGAGGACGACGAAGGCGAAAGGCTGATCTCCTTTGCAACCGAAATCGGAATCGACACGACATGCGTCTGCAGAACTGCAGAACTGCCAACAGACAGCTACATGGCCATCGAGGGATCCAACGGACTGATCGCCGCCATTGCCGACGCCCGCACGCTGGAAGCCGCAGGCAGCAGGATTCTCCGCCCGCTCGCAGATGGTCGTCTCGGGTCGGCGGAGGCGCCATTTTCCGGGCCGATCACGCTGGACGGGAACCTCACCGGTGCGCTCCTGGCCGAAATCGCGACAAGCCCACAATTCAAGAGGGCTGACCTGCGGGTCGCGCCGGCCTCTCCCGGAAAGGCCGAGAGGCTCGCGCCACTGCTCGGCATGCCGAACGCCACCATATACGTGAATGTCGAAGAGGCCGGGATCCTGTGCGGTTCGCGACTCGACAATGCACGGGAGGCCGCGAGAGCATTGCTGGAACTTGGCGCAAATCGGGCCTTGGTCACGAATGGTGAGCATGAAGTCGCAGACGGGTCCCGCACTGGCGTCATCCTGGCGGATCCGCCGACGGCAAGCGTGACTCGCGTCACAGGCGCCGGCGACGCCTTTCTGGCAGCACATGTTGCAGCTGAAATCGCCGGTGCGACGCCCAGGGACGCCCTGACCACGGCTCTCAGGGCTGCAACGGACCATGTCTCGGGAGAAAGACCTTCATGACGATTTCCCTCGACATCGACGAAGAGGTCCGGGATGCGCTCGAAGAAGGCCGACCGGTGGTCGCCCTGGAATCCACGATTGTTTCCCACGGCATGCCCTATCCCCAAAACATCGAGACGGCGCGCGCGGCCGCGAACGCAGTGCGAGGCGAAGGGGCGGTGCCCGCGACCATTGCCGTGCTGGCCGGCCGATTGACCGTCGGCGCGCAGGAGGCGGAACTGGACTCCCTCGCCAAGGCCGGTCGCGCGACCCGCAAGCTATCGCGCGCCAATCTGGCATCCTGCATCGCTTCAGGGGAGACCGGAGCGACAACCGTTGCCGCCACGATGATCGGGGCACATCTCGCCGGCATCGAGGTCTTTGCCACAGGCGGCATCGGCGGTGTTCACAGGGGCGCAGAGGCAAGCTTTGACATTTCCGCCGACCTCCAGGAACTCTCGATCACGCCGGTTGCGGTGGTCTGCGCAGGCGTGAAGGCAATTCTCGACATTCCGAAGACGCTGGAAGTGCTGGAGACGCTTGGCGTGCCGGTCACCACTTTCGGGAGCCCGGATTTCCCGGCATTTTGGTCACGCGCCTCCGTCGTTGCGTCGCCTGCCGTGTCGAAGAGCACCCGTCAGATCGCGCGGGAGTTTCTTGTGCGCAGGAGTCTCGGCCTGCCAGGCGGTCAATTGATCGCCAATCCCGTTCCGGCAAGGGACGAGATTCCCGCTGCGGTCATGAATCCGCTGATCGAGCAGGCGGTTTCCGAGGCAAGGGAGCGGGTTGCCGGACCTTCGGTCACGCCGTTTGTCCTCGGCAGGATACTCGAGCTGTCGGAGGGACGTTCCGCGAAGGCAAATCAAGCCCTGATGCTGAGCAACGCGCGTCTGGGGGCGAGAATTGCGTCCGATCTCTCAGATCTTCGCAGGGAAGGATGACTTCCGCCGAGACCGTTGCGAGCGCCGCTTCAATCCCTGACACTTCCTGAGCGCTCCGGGTCGAAACACATGGACTGGAGACATTGCGACTACGGCGTCGTCAGACACGGAAGGTGCTCATTCGCCGCGCTCAGAGCGTTTCGCGAAGCAAGGCCAGGTAGTCCTCCGGCCCGGCCTGCCTAGGGTTCGTCCCGGCCAGGTGGTCCTTGGATGCCTTGTCGGCGATCTCAGGCAGAACACCGGGTGCAACGCCCAGTTCCGCCAGCGTCGTTGGCAGGCCCAGGCCGGCCACGAATTCCGTCAGCCAAACGTGCAGCTCGGCATCTTCGGAAAGATTCACCGCCCCACGCAGGTCGGCGTAGGCCTGGTCAGCATGACCGGCGTTGAAGCGCAGGACATGGGGCAGCAATATCCCGATCAACGTGCCATGGTGGAGATGCAACTCTCCCAGCGGCGTGGCCATGGCGTGGGCGCCCCCGAGCGCCTTTTGCAGGCACATGCCGCCCATCAGCGCTGCCATCATCATCTCCCGCCGCGCTTCGCGGTTGCTCCCGTCCTCGACCGCAACGGGCAGCCATCTCGCGGCGCGCCTGACGGCATCAAGCGCAATGGCTGCGGCGGGCGGGTTCTCCAAAGGGCTGCAGTACGCCTCGATCCCGTGGCTCAGCGCATCGATCCCGGTTGCGGCGGTCAGGCGCGGCGGCAGGGAAAGCGTCAGTTCCGGGTCGCAGATCACCACGTTCGCAACCATGTTCAGGTTTACGGCCACGCACTTGGAGCCGTCCAGAAGGGACATCACGCATGCACGGCCCACCTCCGCCCCGGTGCCGGCCGCAGTCGGGATCGCAATCTGCGGAGAGACCTTGCCGATCCTTTCCGACCCGCCCTGATTGACGTTGTACTCGGCCAGGCCTCCGCCATGGCTCGCCAGCAAGGCAACCGCCTTTGCCAGGTCGATAGGTGATCCGCCACCGAGCGCGATCACTCCGTCACAGCCTTTGTCATTCCAGATCTCAATGCAGTCGAGAAGCGACTGTTCGGTCGGGTTTTCTGTCGTGCCGTCATAAACTGCGGGAGCCGAGGGCCTTGCCGCATCAAGGGCGCGCCGCAGAATCCCCGCATCCGCTACGCCCGTGTCAGTCACGAGCAATGGTCGTTTCAGGCCAAGCCGCGCGATTTCGCTTCCCAGGCTTGCAATTGCGCCGAAGTCAAAGTGGATGCGCGAAAGATACTGGATCAACGGCATCAGCCTTCGACCTCGTAGTAGATGTGCTTGGTCTCAAGGAAGTCGTTCATCGCCTCGACGCCGTGGAGCCGTCCGATTCCGCTTTCACCGAAGCCGCCTGTCTCGACTTCGGCCAGGAGCCGGTTATGACAATTGAGCCAGACCGTGCCAAAGCGCAACTTGCGCCCCATGCGCATCGAGACGTTCAGGTCGTTGGTGTATATGGAGGCGGCAAGACCGAAACGGGTGGCGTTGGCCTTCGAGACGGCCTCCGATTCGTCGCTGAAGCGTTCAAGCGAGACGACGGGGCCGAAGAGCTCGTCCTGCACGAGGTCATGAGTCACGTCCTCGATTTCGAATATCGAAGGCGTTACGAAAAAGCCGTCCGACAATTCCTTGCCGCCCGCCGTGCCGCGCAAGACGAGATTGGACTCCGCACCCGCACGATCGATGATGCCCAGGAGCCGCTGCTGATTTGGCTTGTCAATGAGCGGACCCAGTTCAACTCCCTTGTCGCGTGCGTCACCTGTCCTTGTCGCCCTGTATGCGGCCCGCAGGCGCGTCTTCATCTCGTCATAGACCGTATCCTGCACCAGAACTCGACTGATGCAAGTGCACATCTGCCCGTTGAGCGCCAACGAACCGCGCTTGATCTCGGCCACCGCCTTGTCGAGATCCGCGCCGTCAAATACCAGCGCGGGGGCCTTGCCGCCAAGTTCCAGCGAGACATGCTTGATCGTGTCTGCGGCGTTCGCCATGATGATCTTGCCGGTGCGGGACGACCCGGTGAAGGAGATCACGTCGATCTCAGGGTGCGTCGACAGGACCGTGCCAACCTCGGTGCCGCATTCGTTGACAGAGTTGACCACGCCCTTGGGCAGCGATGCGACCGCGTCGAAACAGGCGATGGCGGCGGCATTGGTCAACGGGGTCTGCGATGCCGGCTTGGCGACCACCGTGCAGCCTGCCGCCAGCGCGGGAGCGACGGATCTAACCAGCAGCGTCACCGGCGCATTCCAGGGCACGATGATCGAGGCGACGCCTGAAGCCTCTCGCGTCATGAGGCTCATCTTGCCTGGCGCGCTCTCGAAAGTCCGGCCAAAGACATTCCGTGCAACGCCTGCGTAGTAGCGTGCTTCACCGTAGCCTGCGGCAATTTCGTGACGGGCCTGGTCGCGCACCTTGCCATTTTCCCGGGCCATCAGGTCTGCGATCTCATCCGCGCGAGATTCCAGGATTTCGGCGAATTCGAGCAGAACCGCCGCGCGAAGCCGCGGGCTTGATGTCCATTCCGCGGTCTCGAAGGCGTGACGGGCCGCCATCACCGCCTGCCCCGCCAGTTCGGCAGAACCATTGGGAGCCTCGGCAAATACCGACCCGTCAGAGGGGTTCTGGACCGGGATCATCCCGTTTGGCGCATCTGGAACCCATGCACCGCCGATATAGTGGTGTCCTTCCCTGGACGGCATGTCGTGAACCTCCGGAATTCAATGCCCGACGGCTCGGGCGATTATGCTCTTCGTGTCTGGCTCGGTAGAGGAGCCAACCCAAGCGATGAACTGGTCAGGCCGGACGAGGATCGCGTTGCACCCATAGACCCTGCGCAGCGCACCGGAACGCAGTGTCAGCACCTTGAACGGCACGCCCAAGGCGTCGGCCGCGCTCGCGAATCCTGTCGAAAGCGCGTTGTCGCCGCAGAGATCCATCAGCGTAAAGCCAGGGCCCAGCGCATTCCACAGATCGTCGCCGTCCGGCAATGCCTGAGGGGCAAGGTGATAGCCCGGCCTGGCTTCGAACCCGTGCTTGCCCTTCGCCCCCGACCGCTCCCCCGGCTCGCCATGGACTATGGGCGAGCCCGCATAGTGTGGCAGGAACTCGGTCACGTCCGCGTCGTCTGCATCGGCGCGAGCGGTCCACGCCTTGTCGAAGGCCGCCTTGTCCCGCTCCGGGGAGAACTCCTGCGTGAACCCGCGAAAGTCCTCTATCATCCGGCTGATGAAGTCCCGGCTGACCGAACGGAAGACCGGATGCCGTTCGGTGGCATAGCTGTCGAGCAAGCCGGCCCCGGCCCAGCCTTTCAGGGCTGCTTCAAGCTTCCAGGAGAGATTTCGGGCATCCTCAAGGCCAGTGTTGACACCGTAGCCCCCGTACGGCGGGTGACTGTGACAGGAGTCGCCGGCTATGAACACGCGAGCGTTGCGATAGGTCCGGGCGTGGGAAATGCGCAGGTCCCAGAACCCGATATGCTCGAATTCCAGCGCAAATTCCACGCCAGCCATTTTGTGAAGGAACGCATGGAAATCGAAGTTCTCCCGCGTGGCGCCGTCCGGCACCGGCGCATGAAAGAACCACCCCCCGTTCAAGTCGACACGACCCAGAAACTGCCAGTAGCCATCCATCTCGGGATGCATCACGTTGAAGATCGACTTGCCGGGGTAGCTTTCCAGCAGGTCGTGCAACTCCATGGAACGGAAGACGAGCAAAGCCATGCGCGGCCCTTCGTGGTCAGTCTCGCTCCGGATGCCACCGACGTCGCGCGTAATTGATCGCGCCCCGTCACAACCCACGGCATAGGCGCCCCCCACCACATGGTCCCCGCCTTCGACCGCGTAGGAAACCTGAACGCCGGCATCATCCTGGGTCACGCCGGTGACTTCGGCACCCTGAATGAACGCAGCCAGAGGAAGATCAGCGACGCGGTCTCTCAAGACGCTCTCGAGATTGTACTGCGGCAGGCGCTCGTTGTCGGCGAAGTAATAGGGTCGCACGCGCGAGCGCTGAAACCAGTCATAGTGATAGTCGCTGAGTAGATGGCCGTAGGTCACGAGACCCGCATTGCCAAAGTCTGGCGGGATCGGACTGGCCGCGCGCACCTGCTTCGTGATGCCCCATGCGCGAAAGTGTTCGCCTGTGCGCTGCGTCAGGTTCTGCCCTTTGGGGATGCGGTGAAGCTCGGCCGTGCGCTCCAGCACGATGCTTTCAACTCCCTTCAGCGCGAGGTCAATCGCGAGACCCAGACCAACCGGCCCACCGCCATTGATGATCACCTGGACATCGGTCACGGTCACCCTCACGCGCTCTCGAAAATGCAGGTGTCCTGGCCAACGACGGCGACCGCTTCCTCGCCTGCCAGGACTTCTGGCGTCACGCCGTCGCCGGGGGCTTCGACCTCGCTGGAGACCCCTTTCGTCTCCACTTCGCAAAGGGCATCTCCCTCAAGCTGTTTGGCGAGAGCGGCACCCGTGGCAATGCCAAGACCTGCCCCCGCGATTCCGTTGGCGCCTGCAATTCCCTTCGAAGGACCGGCCACATGAATCGATCCGCCCACGACGCGGCAGATGCCTTCAGTCCTGCCGCAGATCTCGGCAAACATTGCATTCATGTCACGGCCCCTAGCGAGGCGGTGCCCATGCGCGCGATGGGTCGAGGCAGCCTGGTCCCGTTCGTCAAGACGGGCAAGGATGCCGGCGGCCACCGCTTCCCGGCCATCAGACAGATGCACCTGTCCCGGCGTCCGCCCTGTCTTCGCGTCGAGCAAGAGCTGCACCTCCGACTTTCGGATCAATGGCATCCGTCGATGCATCTCGACCAGGACATCCTCGTCTGGCTGAATGTTGGAAACGCTCGCAACCATGGCATCCCCTTTCCTTGCCAGCAAGGGTACGACGACGACGGTCGCAACAATAGCCCCAGATTCACGGGAGAGGAAAGCGCGACTAATGTCTTTCGCGCCGACGGGGAGCAAGGGGATTGCCTATGGATTTCCGCCAGCTCAAGAATTTCCACGCCGTTGCCAGACACGAAAGCCTGACTGCGGCGAGCGAGGCGCTGAACGTGACGCGGCCTGCGATCGGCCAGCTGATACGGCAACTGGAAGCTGAACTTGGCTTGAAGCTGTTGACTCGGCATTCACTTGGCATGCGTCCGACCTCCGTCGGCAAGGTCCTGTTCCAGCGCGAAGCGGGAGACTGCAGATGATGAATCACAAGCAGTTTCAGGCCTGGCTCTCCCAGGTTGACCAACTCGGCACTGCGCAACGCAGGGAACCCGAGGCAGTGCTCTCTGGAGGCTCGCAGGCGTCGGCCTCGCTGGCCGCGATCGAGGCGGGCGTGGGCGAGGACCGCCGGTGCCCGCATTGCGGCACTCCGGGCGCCGTTTCGCGCGGCAAGGCGCGAGGCCTGCGCCGGCATCAATGCAAGAACTGCGGCAAGACGTTCAATGCAGCGACAGGCACGCCTGTTGGCGGGTCTTCACTGCAAGGAGAGATGGCTGGCGTTCGGAACCTGCCTTGCGGACGGGGAAACGGTGCGTGCGTCCGCCGGGCGTTGCGGGCTTGCCGTCGACACGGCCTTCCGCGAAAGCTCGCCGGCATTGCAGAGGCCGACGAAACCCATGTGCCGGAAAGCCGCAAGGGCGAGCGGCACCTTGACCGCAAGGCGCGTCGCCGCGGCGGGACGGCGAGCAGGCGCGGCCTGTCGTCCGGGCGGGTTCCGGTGCTGGTCGCCGCCGACCGCAGCGGCATGACGGTCGGCGCGGTTCTTCCGGCGGTCAATGCCGATGCCCTGCGAGACGTCATCGAACCGGTCGTGGACGAGGACATCGTCCTGGTCAGTGACGGCCATCGCGCATGTCCGCCATGTGCCGCAGCGATGGGCGTTCGCCGCGAAGCGCCCGACCTGTCCGGAGGCGAGCGGGTTCGAACCGCCTTTCACGTCCAGGCGGTCAACGGCCGGCATGGCCAGCTGAAAGGTTTCCCGAGGCGCTGCCGCGGGATCGCGACCGAGTATCTCGACAACTGCCTGCAATGGTTCCAGCACGTCGAGCTGGACAACGCCTCGCCTCGCACGTGCCTCGCCAACGCTATCGGCAGATCATGCATGCGATTTGGAAATGAGCCTTCGGATTTGACAGGCATCCGGGCACTACGCTCCTCTTCAACCAGGGATTTCCGGCGGATCTGGAAAGCATGTGGGAGGCTGGAGAATGCGACTTTGCGTTCTTTGACAAGGATGTCGAAACGGATGAGTCGGAAAGCCTTCCGGTCTACAAGGAACGCCTGTGCCTGATCGGGTCGCCGAGCCTCTGCGCACCGTTGCCGGACCCCGTCCCGATCGCGGCGGTGGCAGACGACCTTCCTGTCGTGCTTGACGTGCGCTCGGTCTGGGCCCGTGAACAGCTCGAGAGCGGGTTCAGGAAGACTGGCTCGAAATGGACCGACCTGATCGAGTGTTCCTCGATCGAGATCCGGCGGGAATATCTCGTGCTGGGAAGCCGGTTTTTGCGTTGTGCCAATCGCCCAATTCAACGACGAGATCGCCGCCGGGCTCACCGACCATCGCGGCATTGACTTGCCCAGTTTCGATCGCACGGTCCGTCTTGCCGGGCCGCGGGTCGAGAAAATGACGGAAGCCCAGCGCAACTTCCGGACACTCATCGTCGAGATCTCCGATGACCTGATCAGGAACGCACGCGTGGCCTGGCAGCCGCCGGAATTGACATCTGCCGAAAGTAGCGATTCTTCTACCAGTTGAAAGCAATCCCGTCTTTTTCGCGTGCAACGTCCTATGCATTGTGTCGCCAGGGAGATCGTCAATGCCGACAGCGCAGTTTCTTACGGAACCAGTCATCGAACACGGGCCGGCGCACGCGCCACTTGTCGCCCGTCTGCACGTGACGACATCGGATGCGGACGAGATCCGTGCCGGGGTCGAGCAGAATGGCGATGCCTGGACGATCACCTTCCCGGCAGCGGGCGGCAGTTACCTGCTGCTTGGGTTCCATCCTGACGGCGTGGCGAAAGTAAGGGTGCAGATCGCCGGGCGGGACGGTGCCGTGACATGGCCGAAGTCGATCACGCACAGGCTGAAAGATGTACCGACCTCGCCGCTCGACATGCCTCCGCTGCGGACGCACGTCTCCCGGCCGCACCGCATGGCTGGAAGCTTCACGTTCATCACCGTTCGTCGCCGCGTCATCGGGCGCATCACGGACATGACGGCTGCCCAGCGCAAGTGGTTCGTCCATTGGGGCATGCTGATCGCGGTCGACAATCAGGGCCGGATGCGCTGGATGCGCAAGCTTGGCCGACGCGCGGCGGGCATCGAGCATCTGGCGAACGGCAATTTGTTTGTCCATGACACGGAGTCCTGTTCGCGAGAGATCGATGTTGCCGGAGACGTCATCCGAGCCTGGTACGCCGCACGTCGACCGCAGGGCGCGGAGGAAGGCGGCATTCCCGTCGACGTTCGCAGCCTGCATCATCAACCCCATCAAATGCCGAACGGCAATTTCCTGGCGCTCTCCGCACACGCAAAGCGCATCAAGGACTGGCCTGCGTCGGTCCGCGAGCCCGGCAGGCGCAAGGCTGATCGCGACATAGTCGGGGACATGGTGGTTGAGTTCACGCCAGGGGGCGACGTGGTCTGGAGCTGGGACAGTTTCGACCATCTCGATCCGTACCGGATCGGGTATGACGCGCTGGATGCCTATTGGCATGTCCGCGGGTTTCCAGGCGCAGGCGACTGGACCCACGGAAACGGCGTCGCATATGACGAGAGCGATGATTCCGTTCTGGTGTCGCTGCGTCTGCAGGACTGCGTACTGAAGATTGACCGAAAGTCGGGAGAAATTGTCTGGATCCTGGGTGATCACGATGGCTGGCCTGCCCGGCTGAAAGGCAAGCTTCTGACCCCGTTGGGCGAGAGTTTCCGGTGGCCCTGGCACATGCACAACCCCCGGATCACGTCTGAAGGAACCATCATGCTCTTCGACAACGGCATCTACGGAGCACGCCCGGGAAAAGAGCGGATCCCCTTCCACGAGAGCTTCTCGCGTGGCGTGGAATACCGCGTTGACAGGGACGCAATGACGGTCGAGCAGGTCTGGTCTTCCGCGTTGACGGATGCGGATGTCAAGGAGCGCACATGGGCCATGGGCGACGCACACCGGCTGGAAGACAGCGACACGGCGTTGGTGATCCACTCCATCGCGATGCCCCATGGCCGTGACGACATCGGGATGGACGAGGATGATCGGTCACGGCGCTACGTCTCTGAATTCCCTTCCCATGCCCGGATCATCGAATACAACCGCAAGGACATCGGCGATATCGTGTTCGACATGGAAGTGCGTGACGAAAGCGACCTGATCCATTGGGAGGTCTTTTCCGGAGTGCGCGCCGACAGCCTCTATCCAAGGAACAGCGGCATTAGGCTGGATTTGCGTGACACGTTGCGGCTGGAAGGTGCGGCATGAACGGTCTCTCACCCCTGCCTGTGCAGGAAATCATGGCCAACGATCCCGCCCACGCGCCGATGGAGCGTGCACAGGAATGGAAGGCGGGCGCAGCCTATGTCATCGACCGGTTCTTGCCGCTGGACCAGGCGGCCGTGCCAATCACCGATCTGGGGCTTGTTCGATCCGATGCGGTCTATGATGTCGTGTCTGTCAGCCGTGGCCAGTTCTTTCGCCTCGAAGACCATCAGGCCCGGTTCGCGCGTTCCTGCGACCGCATGAAACTCTCGAATCCGTTCGCTCAAGCCGAAGAGGCTGCATTGCTGAACGAGCTCGTTGCGCGCACGGGTCTAAAGGACGCCTATGTCTGGTGGGCGGTCACCCGGGGCGCGAACCTGCCGCGCCCCAGCGACCGGCTGCATGCGGAGCGTTTCCGGAACAGATTCTATGCCTTCGTGATCCCATATGTGTTCATCAAGGACGATGCGGACCGGCAGTCTGGCACACATCTGCATGTCTCGAACGAGTACATCCGCATTCCTGCGAACGCCATCGACCCGCGCGCAAAGAACTTCTGCTCGCTCGACCTGAACATGTCGCTGATGGAGGCGGGAGGCGCCGGTGCCGGGTGGAGCGTTCTGACCGACGGGAACAACGTCCTGACGGAGGCGCCAGGCTCGAACATCTTCGTGGTCCGCAAGACCAAGGTGATGACTCCGGAACTGGGCTGCCTTGAAGGCATCACGCGGCTCACAACCCTGGAGCTTTGCGCCGAAATCGGGCTGAACATCGAAGTGGGCACGGTGAGCGTTGACGATCTCGTGGCAGCAGATGAAGCGTTCCTGACGTCCAGCGCTGGCGGCATCTTCCCCGTCTCCACAGTCAATGACCAACCGATTTGCCAAGGGTCAGGGCCAGTCTCGACACGCATTCACAACCTCTACTGGGAGAAGCGCTGGGCCGGGTGGCACGGCACCCCGGTAGATTACGAGGCGGCCAATTGAGGCGATTGAAGGATTTCGACGACGTTTCCGTCCACGTCGCGTCCATAGGCGAAGACTCCGCCTGCGGGCATTGTCAGCGGTTCGGCATGAAAGGGCATCCCCAACGCCGTCAGCCGCGCATATTCCGCGACGCAATCATCGACTTCGAAACAAACGTGATTGAAACCCGGCTTTGCAACCGTCAGCTGGCGCTCGGGCAGGCATTCAGGAAGGTCCTCGAACTGAAAGAGCTCCAGCCGCCCGGTCGCGAAGCCCAGCATGACGATCCGGCCGGAACTGCCGACAGCTGCCAGCCGCGTGGTCAGCGCCGTGTCACTAGGCCCCCACCGGAAATCTCCGAGGCGCTCCGCATGGAGTCTGTCGCTGTAGAACTCCGCCAGCCGGTCAGCATCCTTGGTGACGACGCCCACGTGATGCATGCCAATGATCATGGCGGATATCTAAACCGGGCCTCTGCGAAGTTCCACCATGGCTGATCGCAACATACTTCTCGGCACCAAGGGCGGCCCGCGCCTGACGGCAGGATCGAGCTGGCCATCATCATCGGCAATCGAGATTTCCGGTCGCCCTTATGTCATTGATTGCAGCATGGGCGTGACGCGACAGTTCGGGGAAGCCGGATTCTCGCTCGCAGATGTGGACACGATCCTGGTCACGCATCTGCATTCGGACCATTGCCTGGAGCTTGGGCCGTTCCTGCACACAACATTGTGTGTCGTCCCCAATACGCCGGATCAAGGTCGATGGCCCGAATGGCGTCAGGAAGTTGATCGACGACTTCCTTGCTGCCATGGCCTGCGACATAGGAGTACGCATGGCCGACGAGCGCCAGCAGGACCCGCGCGAGATGTTCGCCGTGACGGAGTACGCGGAAGGCCCTGTCTTCAAGGACGATCTGGTCGAAGTCGACGCGCTGCGAGTGGTGCACCCGCCAATGACCGACACGCTTGCCCTGAAGGTCACGGGACGGAATGGCTCGGTGGTCTTCTCGTCGGATACAAGCTATTCCCCCGTTGGCAGAATTCGCGAAGGGGCCGGCATCCTGGTGCACGAAGTCATGCATCGCGCCGGAACGGAAAGGATGTGCGAACGCCTGAAATCCATCAATCCAAACCTGATGGAACACATGACCGCCGGTCACACGTTCGGAGACGATGTCGGGCAGATCGCGACAGATGCGGGCGTTGGACACCTCGTGGTTCAGCACTTCACTCCTCGAGACGATGAACTGACCGGACCTGCGGAATACGAGGCGGTTGTTCGGTAAACCTGGAACGGGAAGATGACGATCGGCCACGATCTTGCAGAGATCGCGCTTTGAGACCGATGCGGCTGTCAGGCAAGGGAGCCCGCATGGATTCCAGGACAGGAGGATGCACCTTGCCCGGGTAGGCTCAAGTCTCTGGCCGCCCTAGACACGCCGATCCGGAGGCCCGGATGCTCGCCTTCGCGGGGACTGTCCAAAAAAGCTGGCGTTCAACCACGAAAAAGAAATTCTTTCTTCTGGAACGCGTCGGAGTATTCTACTTTAATCGGATCTTCATTTCCAGAATTGCGCGAAACCCCTTGCCATCAGCACGATTGCTGATTCCGGACGGGACTCGACATGTAACGGTCCCGGCGCGTCACGGCAGGAACTTGGCGGGGTCGATCTCCAGCAGGTCAAGGGCCCGGCCCTGCAGCTCCGTCGGCTGCGCGAAGACCGGAATGCCGTGGTCGGGTCCGTCCGGAACCGTCGCCTCGTTCAGCGTCAGCGTGGCCAGGTCGGAAAGAAGCGTCGTGAAGCTGTGGACCGGCAGCCCGTCGGGGGTGCGCTTGGTGTCGGCCTTGGCCCTGGCGCTCTCCGAGACCTCGGCCTTCTCCACCGGCGAGTTCCGCCGCGCCCGGGCGCCTTCCCGGTCGTCGTCCTCGAACAGGATCGGCGCCAGGCGGCGGCGCATGTGCCATTCCACGTGACACGCAAGCATGCACAGGAACACGTGGGCGCGGACATGGTCCTCCGAGTAGACGTGCACCGGTCGGATCCGCAGCCGCGAGGCCTTCATCGTGAGGAACGCGCGCTCCACCTGCGCGAGAGACTTGTACGCCTCCACCGCGGCCTCAGCACCCAGTGACGCGGATTCCAGGCTGGTGCGGATCACGTAGATCCCGTCGAGCCGCGCCTCCGCCTCGATCCTGTCCCGGTTGCGCGCCCAGTCCATCCCGGCGTCGTGCACGTCGATGTCGAAGTGCTTCTCAACCTTGCGCCGGTTGGCCTGCCGCCCCAGGGCCTTGATCGTCCGGTCGCGGTTCGCCTGCCCCGGCTTGCCGCGCGCGGCGGCGGCGGCGATGTCGGCGAGCGTCCGTTCCGTGGCCTCCAGCAGGTCCTCACGCTTGCGCCGCCGCTCCTCGCGCAGCCTCGGGTTCAGGCAGACCATCAGCCGCTCGCCGGGGAAGTCCGGGCCCGTGATCTCCGCCACCGCGTCGGGAACCAGCGCCTCGGGCGCCAGAGGGGCCGGGACGCCAGGGCCGGCGGCCTTCAGCAGCTTTCGGATGTCCGCGGTCCTCAGGGCCGAGATCCAGTCGAGCCCCGCAGGCTCGAGGTCCCTGCGGATCCGCGCCGTCGTCAGCATCCCCCTGTCGCCCACGAGCGCGACGCGCGCGATGCCGAAGCGCTTCCGGACCTTGTCCACCTGGCCCGCCACCGTGGACGGGTCCCCGGCGTTGCCGGCGAACACCTCCACCGCCACCGGGCAGCCGTCCGCCGCGCACAGAAGCCCGTAGGTGACCTGCATCTTCCCCTTCTTCCCGTCCCGGTTGTGGCCGAAGGCGGCCAGGGGGCAGCACCGTCCCTCCAGGTAGCTTGATGACACGTCATAAAGAATCAGCGTGTTGCCGCCCTTCAGGTGCCTGTTGGCCAGGCTCCTCTCGATCCAGGGCTGGCGCTCCAGAAGCCAGTCGAGCATGTCCAGCATCTCGTTGCCGGTGACGGGGCCGAGCCCGAGCACGGCCCCGAGGCTGGTCGACGCGGTCTCGGGATCGAGGGCCCGTGCAGTGGCGAGCTTGGAGGCCGGCTCGATGATCCTTGCGACGACCGCCGCCACGGCGAGGTCCCGCATGCGGCCCGGCACCCGGTGCAGGACGCGGACCATTCCGATCCGGCGCAGGGTGCCGAGGGCGGCGGCGACATGGCCGTGGGGCCGGGACCGGCGGATGGCGAAGACGTCCTCGGGCCGGGCGACGGCGACGCCGCCGTCGAACAGGGCCCTGACGCCGTCGATGATGTGGGGCGGCAGCTGGGTGAGGTTGGCGAGGGTCTTCTTCCTGAGGCGTCCGTCCTCGCGCCAGGCCTTGCGGATGAGGATCGTGGGCCGGCTGTTGCGGTTCGGGATGGTCTCGAGATGGAACGACATGGAACACCGATATGTTGTGTGTTCCCTTCATTATGGCACAACGGGGGGCATCCTGTCAACTTACATGTAACATGAATCCCGGATTATGCCCTTCCCGGATCCCGGAATCCGGCCCGGGTCCAAAGGCTTGCGCACCTTCGATCCCGTTTTGTTCTTCCAAAAGCTCCGTTTAATCCTTGCCAAAGGCCTCTAGCGAAAGTGGCCAGCAAACAGGGAGAACTCTATGAAAAACATGGCTAAACTATTGACTTCGATTGTCTTTGCGGTTGTTGCCATGACCGGCATGACAAGCGCGGAATACCCGGAACGCCCGGTGGAATTCGTGGTGCCGTGGCCTCCGGGTGACATCGAGGACACGATTGCACGCATGATTTCGGATGCATTCAAGAAGCAAACCGGCGTTCCAGCCACCACCGTCAACATCAAGGGTGGCGGCGGGCTGATCGGCGCCACCCACGTGTTCAACCAGCCTGCAGACGGCTATGCCGTCGGCGTATTCACCGCCAATATCATCTCTGCCCACATAATTCGCGGCAATGCGGAATACGAGAAGGGAGAGTTCGAGCCTCTGGCCGTGATCATCGGCTACGGCATGATGCTGACGGCCCATGCCGACGCGCCGTACAGCAACCTGATGGAGTTGGCCGAATACGCCAAGTCGAATGACGTCAGTCTGGGCGTCTTCGGCCTGAACGGCCCACCCGCGCTCCAGACATTGAAGATGGCCGAAGAGCTTGGCTTCGAGTTCTCCAGCATCACGGCGTACGACGAGACGACCTGCCAGATGATCTTGAACAGGGAAATCGATGTCACTCTTGGCGGCGGCCTGCTGAAGCCCTGCCTGACCAGCGGAGAGGCCAAGGCACTCGCAGCCTTCACGACGGCACGCATTCCGATCTATCCTGATGTGGCCACTCTCGAAGAGCAGGTGCCCGGCATTTCCACACCCGGCTGGACCGGAATTTTCGTGCGAAAGGACACCCCGGACGAGGCCCGTGCCGTGATTTCACGCATTGCCAAGGCGGTGGTGGAGAGTCCGGAGGCGCGGGAAATCGCGGCAAACGCGGGCGCAGTGGTTCAGTGGATGCCTGCCGACGAGGCAGCGCAATTTGCTGACGCCTTCTACAACCGGTTCGAGAGCCTCCTGGCCAAGTAGGCACCAATGTCGGACGACCGAGAGGACGACAAGCCCCCGTTCAGCGAACAGCCGATCGGGGGCCGCTTCCTTGCCGGCGCCATGTTCGTGGCCGCCGTCGCGCTTCTGGCAATGGTCAAATGGCAGACAACACCGGGCTCAATGGGCCAGACCGTAATGTCCGGCGGTTGGTGGGCGGAGCCCGCGCTTGCGCCGACCGTCGCGCTCACCATGACCATCGTGGCTTCCGCCATCGCGTTTCTTGTCGCAAGACGCGAACAGATCAGGGTCGGAAGGACCGTGCGCGTCTATGGGCAGGTCCTGCTGATCTCCGGCTGCATGATCGGCGCGGTCATGTTGATGAGAGTGCTAGGATTCACCCTGTCGATCCTCGCTTTCGCGGGCGTGGTGGCCACGACGGCGGGCTTTCGCGGGACGCGCCTCGTGCTGATTGCGCTTGGAACGACTGTCGCCATGGCCCTGATCTTTCGCGTCGGCTTCGCGATTTGGTTTCCGCGGCCCGCACTCTTCAAATGGATTGACCTCCCCGTGTCCTGGCAGGGCATCCTCTGATGTTGGAGACGGTTGCACTTGGGGCGCAGCAACTCGCCGACCCGGTGATCTGGATCGCATTGATCAGTGGCAGCGTGCTCGGCATCATCCTTGGCGCCATACCTGGGATAGGCCCCGGAGTCGGGATCGTGCTGCTCTTGCCGATCACTTACACGATGGATCCGCTTGCCGGGATAACGCTGTTGATGGGGCTATATGCAGCGGGATGGTATGGCGGGGCCGTACCGGCCATCACGATCAACACGCCGGGCACTGCCGTAAACGTGCTGACCACCTATGACGGCTATCCGATGGCCAAGAACGGCGAGCCGCAGCGGGCCTTGGCGCTGGCATATTCTTCAAGCTTCGTCGGCGGAATCTTTGCGGTCAGCGTTCTGGCTCTCGCCGCATGGCCCCTCGCGGCGCTGTCCAAATACCTCACCTCGGTCGACCTCGGCATGGCTGCGCTCTTGGCGATGGTTCTTGTCGTGGTCGCCCATCGCGGCAGCGAGTTCGCCTCCTTTGCGATGCTCGGCGCAGGGCTATTTGTCTCAACCATCGGGTTGGAAACCGCCTATGGCTCGGCCCGGTACACATTCGGCACCACGTGGATGATGGCAGGGGTGCCGCTGATCTCCATGGTTCTCGGTCTCTTCGCGCTAAGCCAGGCCCTGACCTTGATATTCTCTGACAGGCAAATCAAGGACACCAATACCGAAATCGACCGGCGACTTCTCAGTGGCTTCATCGAAGTATTCCGCTATCCCAAGACCTTGTTCCGCTCCGCCGGACTGGGAGTCGGAATGGGCGTGCTTCCAGGAGTTGGAGAGTTCCTCGCCCAGTTCTTCGCCTATACCGCCGCCCGCGCCGGATCGAAGACGCCGGAAAAGTTCGGCAAAGGCGCACCTGAGGGAATCATCGCCTCGGAAACGGCAAACAACGCAGTTCCACCTGCGGCATTGGTGCCCCTCTTGTCGCTCGGCATCCCCGGCGAAGCCTTCACCGCCTTGATGCTGACAGTCTTCATCGTCCATGGCGTCGATCCCGGGCCCACGCTCTTCGAAGAGAACAAGGCATTCGTCGCCGGGCTCTACATGACGCTCTTCATCATGAACTTTGTCATTGTCGCGTTGTTGCTGGTAGGCACGAAGTGGATCGCCAAGCTTTCCACCATCAATGACAGGCTTCTTGGCGTGGTCATCATGTGCCTTGTCATGATTGGCACGTTTTCGTCGAACTACCGGCTGTCCGACACGATTATCGCCATTTGCTTCGGCGTACTCGGATTTGCGCTCAGGCGCGCCAATATCCCGATGGTGCCGATGATCCTCGGGCTGGTCCTTGGCCCGATCATGGAACGCTATTTCCGTCAAGGCATCGGAGCTGCAGGCGGCGACATGACAATCTTCGTCACGCGTCCGGTGAGCCTTGTCTTTCTGATCGTCATCCTTGCACTGATTGCGATGTCCGCCCGCAACGCAATCCTGCGCGCGCGGCGATGAAGGCGCGCCGCCCGATTGACCTAGCGGCGGCTGCAAGCGGCAGAGTTTGCATTGACCTCTTTCGATCTCGAACGGGCGCCTATCAATCGCTAAAGGCACGTTGACTGGGGCACGGAGCGACGTGAGGGATTTGTCCCCAGGGACGCGATCTTCACGTCTGCACACGCTACAGGTCTGGCACTGCCTGGACTCGGACAACTGCGGCTCTTGCTGGCAAGGAATCCTGCACTGCGGCGCCAAGACACCAGGGGCGCTGTTCAAGCCCCGCCCGCCGTCGCGAGCGAGGCGTCAGGCGGTGTATCGCTATTCGACATTCGTTGCACCAAACGCTCCAAGCGCGTTACCATGTTTGAAAATGCCGCCGACCTCGGAATGACCGGTGCCGTAGAAGGTGGCGGCGGTACGGTTGTCCGGACGCGCACCCGAAGCGAAGCCGCCGGCACCAGGTGTCAGGGGCACGTCGCTGAACGTGATGTCGCCTTGTGCAACTCCCGTGATCAGTTCGTGGATGCTAGTGAAGGCCACGTCGACAGTCGCCCGTTCATGGCTCCCTGAAGCCCGCCGAGCGCGGTTCATGGCGCCCCGGACAGCCCTACCCGCGTCCGGGAGCGGAAATCCATGATGCGACGGCGCCCTGGCATGCCCGATCGAACCGCGGTTCCTTTCGCAGGCAATTCCCTGCGCCCGTCTGAAGTCAGTCAAACAGGATGGGTCGTTCACGCCTGGTGATGCGGTTCTCCGGTTCAAGACCGAGGATTTCTCGCGCGTGTCGGTGACCGGAAAAAACCGCCGATTGCATCGGGCCAGGAGCTTCGGCATCGCCAATGACGCGGTGGGCGACACCTCGACGGGAGAGCTCTTCGCTGACGGACAGGTTGGCCGCACGTATCGTCACGGCCAAGAGACTCGACGCCTCCATTGGGGGAAGCTCCGCGCCGATGTCAGTACGGATTACGCACAATTCGCCGCCTTCCCAGGCTGTCGCGGTTGTGTTGGGGTGCATCGTCACTCCTTCCGCCATCAGCTCGGCCACCATACGAGGGTATTCCAGCGTATTGCCAAGCCAACCAGCCATGGTCGGCATCGGGGACACGACATGCACATCATGACCCTTCCTCGCCAGGTCGACGGCCAGAGTGTTCGCCATGTAGTAGTGATCGTCATCATAGATGACGACGCTGTCGCCAACCGCCATGCCGTCCATGATGTCGTCGGGTGTCAGCGCCGCCTCGGCAAATCCCGGGATGGGATCAAGCCGCGTGCGTCCTGCGCCGGTATTGACCCAATATGAGCCGGTGGCGAGCAGTGCGTGATCGGCCCCGAACTCCACAATGCCATCACAATCCAGGTTGGAACGGGTAAAGAGATTCACGTTTCCCATCTGTTGCAGCTGGTGCAGGCGATAGTCACTCACGCGTGCCCAGGCCGCCAAGTTGCAGATCTGTGCCTCGCGGATGGATCGACCACCCATTTCACTGCTGCCTTCGGCAACCGTGACCACGTGACCTGCCTTGGCCAGGACCAGCGCGGCTTCCAGTCCCGCGGGGCCACCTCCAACAATCAGGATACTCTCCTCGCTCTCGGCCTTCGGCACGTATTCCGGGTGCCAGCCCCGACGCCATTCTTCCGATACAGTCGGGTTTTGGGTGCATCTGACCGGAACCTGCGCGTTCTCGACGGCAACACAGATGTTGCATCCGATGCACTCGCGAATGTCTTCGGCCCTGCCTTCGCGCACCTTTGCCGGCAAGAATGGATCAGAGATCGCCGCGCGCGCGCACCCGATGACGTCCAGGACTCCGCGCTTGATCTGGCCAACCATGGCATCAGGCGACGTGAAGCGGCCGACCCCGATGACGGGCCTCTCGGTCACATCCTTGACCCAAGAAACCCATTGCTCCTGATAGCCCTCTTCATCATAGCGGGACGTTCCGCTGTCCCGGCTCCACGATGAGACGTTGACGTCCCAGACATCCGGGACATCCTTGAGGCACGCCACCACCTCCCGCCCTTCGCCATCGGCCATGATGCGCTTTGGCCCGGAAAGCTCGTGAACGGCAAAGCGAATGGCAATCGCGATCTCGTCGCCAGCCTCCTCCTTGGCTTCTTCAAGGGTTTCTCGCAAAAGCCTGACGCGATTCTCAAAGCTTCCGCCATATTCGTCGGTGCGCCGGTTGTAGTAGGGGTTCAGAAAGTGCCAAAGGATCGACGCATCGTGGGCCGCGTAGACATAAGCCATGTCATATCCGGCCCGGATCGCCCGCCGGACTGCGGCACGATGGTTTGCGCGAAAGCGCTTGATGTCCTCCTTGTCCATCTGCTTGGCGCCATAGGGCATGTGCGCCTGCATCGTGGGCAGGCCGGATGGACCTAACGCGGGATAGCCATTGGCAATCCCCCTTGAGCGAATGCCGGTATGGGCCAGCTCGACCGAAGCGAGCGCACCATGCCGGTGAATTCTCTCGACTTGATGCGCATGGGAGCGGACGTCTCCATCGTCCCAAAGGCGTTCATAGGGCAATCCGGACAGGTCCGAAGTCGGGTCGATCTCGGACAGTTGCATGTTCACGATGCCCCAGCCGCCTTCGGCCCGGACTTCGCGAACGCCTGCCGCGCCATTGGGCATCAGGTAGGAATGACCGCTCGCGTACGGCTGAACGGAAAACCGGTTGGGCGCCGTAACAGGACCCAGCCTTATCGGCGAAAAGAGGATCTTGTGGTGCTCCTCACACCTTAACTGTTCCGTCTCCGATCCATCCATCGAGAATCTCCAATGCTGCATCAGCAAATGCTTGATCGTTGATGTGGCAATCAAGTTCGGTGAACCTGATCGGGTCTCGCATCACGCTGCGCATTTCGTCGCAGAATTCCGCAAATGCCTCTGGGTCGTGAGCTGCCTGGCCTTCGCGATCCCATTCCTCGATCCCGCCATTGGTCAGGATCACGTGGGCTGGTGTGTCGGAAGACTTGAGCCGCCGCGCCATTTCGCGTGCCGTCTCGCGTCGTTCCTCCGCGTTGAGGCCGGAAGACTTTATCAAGCGATTGTGGGCGTGGAAGGGCCGGTCCTGATACTGGGCGGGGATTTCCTGCCATCCGGCGAAGTCGATCAGGTCCAGACAGCCAGGGGCAACGATCTGAGGAATGCCCGCGCGTCCGGCGTTGATCATGCGATCGTTTCCGCCGTTGATGACCGAGCCTGCCAGCAGGTTCCCCAGCTCGGGCAGCGCGAAATCCATCACGCAGGCAAACCCGCCATCGCGGGCAATGCTCTCGTACGCCATGCCGCCCATGCCCGTGGCGTGGAATATCGCCACTTCAAAGCCGCGCCCTTCCAGCTCTGGCTTGAGCGCTTTCATGTATTTCAGGCAGGATGACCCGAGCGATGTCATGCCGATCATCGGGTGCTCCGCGCTCGGCGGTTCGACGGCGCGTGCCGAACCCAGCACCGCCCCCGCCGCTTGCGACAGCGACGACTTGCACACCGAATTGAGCCCAAAGAGACCGCCGGCCCAGAGGATCATCTGAATGTCGGCGGACAGACGCCGCGGCTCGATCAGCGGAGAAAAGGAGACGGTCGAGACGACATATTTCGGCACGCCCAGCGGCAACGCCTGACAGATGTCGAGCGCCGCATCGGTACCCATGGTGCCTCCAAGGACAACCACACCGTCGAATTTCCCTTCGTCAAAGAGCTTTCGGGCGAGCGTGCAGGCCCCTCTTGCCATGATCTGCATGGCGGTGTTTTCGTCACCGCTGTCGATTGCGGCCCGAACCGAGCTTCCGCCCGCCTCCGCCACGTCATGCTTTGAATGGTCGGTGGGCCTATCAGGATCGCCCAGAACCGAAATGTCCATGCTGAGCGTGCCGCCGTCCAATGCTCGGATGCGCTCAACCAGGTATTCAAGCTCGTCGTTCTTCGTGTCGTATGTCCCCACCACCAGGATGGTCTTGTCGGTCATCACTTTCTCCCGTCATTCGTTGACTCAGCTGCGCATGATGGCACCCTTGGGGTCGTAGAACGGCTCAAGCTGTGCCTGGATCGGATGCATTTCTCCAGCGATCTGAACCTCGAACCCGCCTTCTTCGATCCAGGCCCTTGGCGCGCCGCCCTCCCTGTGAATGGTCGCCAGTCCGACCATGGCCTCCAGACGGAACCCCCAGTCGCCGGATGTGACATGGCCCACGATGGCACCGCCTTTCCATATCGGCTCGTTGTGGATGAGGTAAGGGCCCCGTTCCGCCGTCAGCCCGGGTACCTTGATGGACACCAGACGGTGCTGATAGGCAGGCCCCTCTTCCGCCTTCTGTCGGGTCAAACGCTCCTTCCCGAGGAAGTTCCCGACCTTGCAGAGCTTCACGGCAAAGCCGAGGCCGCTCTCGTAAGGCGTGTCTTCCTCGGCCATGTCGTGACCAAAGTGGCGAAAGCCCTTTTCGATCCGGCAGGCGTTCATCGCGAACATGCCCATATGGCGAAGGCCGTGGGACGCCCCGACCTCCAGCAGCGCTTCGTAAGCCCCTGCGCTGAACTCGGTGGGGAGCATCATCTCGTAGCCCAGTTCTCCCAGGAACGATCGCCGGATCACCCATCCACGCGCGTGCGCCACGTCGATCTCCCGCGCGACGCCAAAGGGGAACGCTTCATTGGAGAGGTCGTCGGCGCTGAGCGCTTGCAATATCGCCCGGGACCTGGGGCCATGCAGCGTGAGCAGGCAGTGGGCAGAGGTCGCATCGAATACCTCAAAGTTCCAGGACGGATCGGCATTCGCCTCGATCCAGTACTGGTCGCGCATCTGGCTCGGGTGACCGGTGACGATCATGAAGGATTGCGGCGCGACCCGCGTTACGGTGACATCCGCCTCGATCCCGCCTCTGGTGTTGAGGAACTGCGTGTAGACAGAGGTGCCGACTTCGACATCCATTTGCGCTCCACAGACATGGTTCAGCGCGCGTGCGGCTCCGGGTCCCTTCACGAGGATCTTGGCGTACATGGACTGGTCCAGCAAAACTGCCGCATCGCGGGCCGCCAGACACTCCTCCTCGACCCGCCTCGACCAGGGCTTCCACCGCAGCGATGGAGTGTCGGACCACGCGGGCTTCTCCGGGTCGAAGTACATTGGCACTTCCCAGCCGATGCGCTCTGCCGTCACCGCACCGGCGGCCTTCAGCGCGCTGTGCAAGGGAACCCGCCGCACACCGCGCGCGGAGCGGACCTGCCGTCCGGCCCATGCGATCCCGTAGTGGAAACCGACACTTTCGGCGGCACGCTCCTGATTGTAGCGGACATTTGCCTGGAACGGATGGGCCCGCACGGCAAGGAGAGGCGCCATGGACCGGGACGGCATTCCTTCGATCATCCATTCCGCCATGGTGAGACCGGCTCCGCCCGAATTCAGGATCCCATTGGAATTCATGCCCGCTGCCAGAAACACGCCCTTGATCCCGGACACCGGTCCCATGTACGGGCGACCGTCAGGCGTGAAGCTTTCCGGCCCGCTGAAGAACGTCTGAATGCCCACATTCTCAAGCGACGGCATCCGCGCAAACATGCGCATCAGGTCCTCTTCGACATGCTCCATGTCAAACGGAAGTTCGTCGAATTCAAAATCGTCCGGAATGCCGCCCTTCGCCCAGGCCTTGCCCTGCGCCTCGAACGAGCCAATCAGGATCCTGCCCGCATCTTCTTTCCAGTAGTTCCGTTCCTCCGTTATGTTCAGGACCGGCTGGTTCGACGGCAGACCCTCGACAGGTTCGGTCACGACATAAAAGTGCTCGGCAGCATGGAGCGGGACGGTGATGCCGTGCGACCTGGCAAATTGATGCGACCACATTCCACAGGCCAGGAGCACCTGCCCCGTGGCGATCATGCCCTTGTCCGTGACAACTCCCACGACCTTGCCATCGCGAATTTCCAGCCGTTCGGCCTTGGTGTCCTCGAAGACCTTCGCGCCCTTCTGGCGGGCGCCCTTGGAAAGCGCGACGGTCACATCCAGCGGGTTCACCTGCCCGTTTGACGGAACGAACAGACCGGACTGCACATCATCGATCACGAGCGTGGGCCAATGCTCCCTGACCGCCCCCGGTGTCCACATCTGGGCTGGAATGCCCATTCGCGCCGCGTGATCATGCGTCCGCAGGAGCTGCTCATGGCGCACATCGCTGAGCGAGATGTTGATCGTCCCGACTTGCTTGTACCCGGTCCCCTGCCCGGTCTCTTCCTCCAGATCGCGGAACAGGCGCGCAGTGTACCTTCCAAGCTCCGTCTGTGCCGTGCTGTCGCGCAACTGCCCGACAATTCCGGCCGCATGCCATGTGGTGCCGCTGGCAATCTTTCGGCGCTCGATCAGAACGGCGGGCACATTCCTTTGCGCCAGGTGATAGAGAGTCGACAACCCGATGATGCCGCCACCGATGATGACTGCAGGAGCGGTCACTGGAAAGGTCTTCGTCATTTGCTCGGCCTCCTCACGCTGCCGCCAATCCGAATTCCAGCGCGGAACGGACCTGTGTCGCGTCCTCTGTCCCCAGGACAAGAGCCGGGGACAGGATCAGGAATGGCCCCAGACCCCGACACGCGCACCATCGCACCTTCCGCGCGGATCGCGTCAAAGACCCGTTTGATGCTGCCGGCGTCGGGCCGGGCATTGCTGGCGCGAACCGGGCCAAGCCCGGGCGCATTTGACAAGCCTTCCACACCGCGCACGTCGCCGACAACGTCATGCCCTTTCTGCGGACGGCGTCTTCCTTGACACTCATCGGTTGGGCCGCTGTGAAACAGGCAGCCTCGGCGGCGACACCGACCGGGTGGCCCGGACAGGCATGGCCACTGGCGACGCTTGCCTTGCCGGTTTCATCCGCCTCGAAGGCTCCCGTGATGTGACCCGCGATCATGTCGGCGCCGAAAGGGAATTTTCGTTTGTGACGCGCTCGGCCGCTATGGCGACGTCCGGCATTGCGCCCCAACGGCACGACCGTGACCATGAGCCTGTCCGCCCATGGGCCGTGACGGCCTCGCGGACGATCAGAAGAAGAAGGCCGTTTCGACCACGGATCTTGCGTGCACCGGGCATCCGGGAGCGATCCGATATCACGCCGCCTGCGCCCGGACCGGGCTCCGCGACCAGTGCCACGACGGTCCCTGCCCCCTGAAAGTCGATCTCGTCCTCAAGGGCAGCGAGCTGCTGGCCTGCCAGCCGCTCCGGGTCGGATTCACTGAACGGGTTTCGATAGCTGCAGGGCGGCGAGACGTGAAAGCAGCCCGCCATCAACGGTTCATGCCGCACGCAGGATTTCGGGTTGCCGGTGACCGGGGCGCCGTCGGCGCGGGGCCCGTGACTGACCGTTTTCACGCTCAGGCACTTTGGCCGTCCCGCTTCGCCGCGAACCTCATTGGATTGCCGCGCGAAGCGCAAGGCGATTTCGATTCCGCCTGAACCGCCCGACGTGACAATTGAGCGGCGCAACCTCGCAGGCTCAATCAATTCGCGCAGAGAATGCCTCAATTCGATCACGGATTCATGCGACATGCCGCGAAGTGTCGAAAAATTCGTTAACCCATTCAATTGCGGTGCAATTGCCCCTATTGCCGAAACGCAGAATTCGCCAGAATGCAAGATCCACGGTTCGCCGATCGAAAAGATAGATTCATTGCTTTCAACAATGCGAACGCCATTGCCATCCGCAATGATCTTTTGCGGATTGCCCAGACTGTACACGGGATGCAACAAGTGCCTCGAGTCGCTTTCCTTGAGGAAGTCGTCATCCTTCATTGCCCGGTCCTTTCATGCAATCCCGATAGTCGCTCCGCCTCGGCGAAGCTTTCCTCGGGGTGCAACACGCCAAAATGCACCGCGGCCATGCCAACGGCTTTCGCGCCGTCGACGTTCCGGCGTTGGTCATCGACAAAGACGCATCGGTCGGCCGCAACATCCAGTTCGGCCATCAGGTTGCGGCACGCTTCCGGCGCGGGCTTCATCGTGCTTGTGTAGGTCGCATCGTGGACGACGTCGACTTGCGGCAGGAAATCAGGGCGGATGACCTCGTTCGGGATGTCGCCGCGCGCGGCAATCAAAGGGTCGGACATGCTTGCCCAGGTTTGGCCAATCAACTCTCCGGTTTCCGTCGAGCGCGTGAGCAGATAGTCCCGTTCGCTGATTCTGTCCTCTCGCATCGCGACCCGAAGCGGGTCGCCCTGCGGGTCGAAGAGCCCCTTCCACGTCAGTTGGCCGGGCTTGGGTCCAAAGGCGCGTTCCGTCGCGTCGTGAGTCTCGAACAGCGTCCTTGAAATCACGCCGTCAAAATCAGGCACCAGGACATTGCCCGTTTCAGCGGTCACCAACGCACCTGCGACGGGAGTTTCGATTGAGCAAAATGCAGAGTTCCTGGGTCGATTCGATACGCGGCCTGAGGGTAACTGCTCACCCCTTTCGCAGGGCGGCTTGAGGGTCATGCAGTTCGATCATTTTGGCGGCGTTTCCGGCGAGCGCGATCCGGATGGCGACGAGAGGGTTGTATCCGAGTGCCGTCATCGAGCTCAGGCAGCTTGAGATCCGGCACCAGGCTTCTGCGTGAAGCCGGGTCCGGAAGCATCCCGACACCTCGTATGCTCAAACCATCAGAAACGAATCAGGAGGTGGCTGTGGACAGATTGGGCGCGGATTCCTGTGGAAAACCATTGCCTTGCCTTCCGCCGCCTCCCCGGTTCATTCCTGTGCAGGGCGGGTCGGACCGGAGACACCCTGGATCGCATCAGCGGATCCGAGATCAAGCGTGGTCGGCCCGCCCTCCCTTCGTCTCCCGGGTCCTGGATGGATGCCGGGTTCAAGAACCGAATCATCGCGAGGAAAGGAGCGGGGGACATGACCAACCTAGTTGCCGGCATTGACGTGAGCAAGAAGTCGCTCAACATTCATCTGAACGGCAAGGATGAGACCGCCGCCAACGACACTGACGGCTTCCGCAATGTCGCCGGCATCCTGAGGGACGGCGGGGCGGAACGGGTCGTCATGGAGGCCACGGGAAGGATGCACAGGGCGCTCCTGCAGTCGCTGCATGACAGGGGATTTGCCGTTTGCGTGGTCAACCCCCGCCAGTCCCGGGACTTCGCGAAGGCAAGCGGCGAGCTGGCGTGGATCAGGACGCCCTTGTAGCGCGGGATGACGCCGATCTCGTCGACCGCCTCCTTTCCGCGCTTGCGGTGCAGGAACTTCAGGGTCAGGGACCCGTCGGTGACGACATGGAGCCACCGGGTCCTGCCGTCGACCCGGAAGCCGGTCTCGTCGGCATGCAGGGCCGGGCGTTCCAGCAGATGCGCCACGGCGGCCTCCTCCCATGATGCGAGGGCGTCATGAAGGCGGCGCACGCAGCCCAGGCAGGTGGCTTCGGAGAGCCTGAGGCCGGAGATCGCCTGCACCAGCGCGACGGCCCGGCGCAGCGACAGCATGTGGGCGACCAGCAGGTTGACGACGAAGGCCTGGAGGCCGGCGCCGTACTGCAGCGGGCCCGGCATGTCGTCGGGGAACCGGCCCTTGGTGCGGGCCCGGCAGTCCGGGCATTCCTTGACCTCGGCGTCGACGCGGCGCTCGACGGCCTCAAACACGATGTCGTGGAGGATGCGGCGTTCCCGGTCGATCGCATCGACGTCCGAGATGTCGGCGCCGCAGGCGTCGCAGCTTTCGACGGTGGCCGTCTCCTCGAGGGTGGTCTTGCGCAGGCCGGTGCCGGTCTGCAAGTTCTGCTTCGTGCCCTTGCCGCTCCTGGCGGCGCGCCGTGCGGTCCCGTCCCTGTCCGTCTGCGACGGCGGGAGGCTGGAGTTCCTCGATCCCTTGCGGGTCGTCCTTTCCAGCAGGACGGCGATCAGCACGCTCATCAGCGTGATCAGCATCGCGAACATCGCGTCGGCTTCCGCCGACACCTTGCCGGCCTCACGCAGCGTCTTGATCCGCGCCTTTGCCGCCTCGAACTCGTCGCGCAGCGACGCCGCGTTCACCGTCGCCATCACCCGGCCTCCACCGCCGGCACCGCGAGCCGCTCGCCCGGGGGCGTCGCGCGGCAGCGCCGCGCCCGGCCTTCGGCGCTGCGCTCGATGCGCTGGCGGTCGGTGAAGTTCCTGCCCGCACGGCCGTGCCAGGGCGGCTCGCGGCCCTGGAAGTCGAAGCCGGACAGGAAGCGGCGGGCGCAGCCATGGCGGAGCTCGACGGGGCAGTCCCGTCCGAAGCCGTCGATCGCCCGGCGGTCCAGGCCGATGCCGCGCTGCGCGGGCGGCTTGCGCTTCATGATCGCGCCGCCGCCCAAGCGCGTTTCCAGACATGCGGAACGAGGCGGCATGAGGCTCACGATGGCCTGGCAGAGCCCCGTCGTCGCCTTTGACCCGAAATGTTGCGGTCACTTCCATGTTGCGGTGACTCAGAAGAGTCAGTGGTAACAGAGACATCGCTGGAATCTCCGCAACATGGAAGTGACCGCAACATAAGACCCGTACCATGCCCCCATCGAGACGGCCCCTCCCCGGTACAATCGATCCGCGACCGGCAATGGAATGTCCGCTCTGTGATGTCAAACGCAAATCCTCGACGGGAGGTCGGCAGCGAGAACCGCGCAAGGCGCCGCGGCAAAAGGCCGGACGCTCGTCCCGAACGCAATCAGGCAAGAAATCCAATGGTCAAGAAGGGGGGCGAGCAGTTACGCTTGGAGGATGCGGACAAGAGATCCACGGATCGGCACGGTGGCAGGGAGACGTCGTGATCACCTCTTCTGATCCAATGAAAGCCCAGGTTTCGAGATGAATGGCAAAATTGCCAGGTTCGTTTCCCTGGCGCCGTCTTGAGCCCGGTGTTGATCCCCGAAAAAATCTGCTTGGTTTCGCGATTGTTGACAGATGTGGATTTCTAGATCAATTTCTTTTGACCAGTGCAAATGACGCACCTTTCCAAAGGGAGAACATAATGAGAATGATGCTGATTGCGGGCGTTGCGGCACTTGCGACGCTAGCCCCCGGCTTCGCTGCGGCAGAGTACCCGGAAAAGCCGGTCGAGTTTGTGGTGCCATGGCCGCCGGGCGACGCCGAAGACGTGCTGACGCGCATGATCGCAGAGGACTTTCAGGAAAGGTATGGCGTGCCAGCCGCGGTCGTGAACAAGCCCGGCGGCGGCGGCGGCCCGTTCCCAGGTGCGGTGGAAGTCGCGAAGGCCCCGGCTGACGGCTACACCGTTGGGTCGTTCATCCTTGCAATTCCCATCATCGGCCCGAGTATCGGCATCCCGGAATTGAACCCCAACCCGTTCGAGCCACTGGGCGCCTTCCTGACCTATCCGTTCGTGATCGTGTCGAGCAAGAATGCACCCTATGCCAGCATCGACGAACTGGCGGCACACGCCAAGGAAAGTGATGTGGTTCTCGGCCATTTCGGAGCGCCTCTGATCCCGACGAAGGTCACCCTTGCACTTGCGCAGCAGAAGGGCTTTTCATTTGCTGCCGATGCGGCATTCGACATGCTTGATTGCAACTCGTTGGCCTCTGGAGATGTGGACGTCATGAACACCACATTGCAACTTGTCTTGCCGTGCCTTGACCAGATCAACGTTCTGGCCTCCATCGGCAGCAAGCGGATTGGCCTGACGCCAGACACGCCTACCGTTGGCGAACTCGACCCGAGCCTGACACTGTCCCTGTGGAACGGCCTGTTTGTGCACAAGGACACGCCACAGGACGTCCGCGAGAAGATCATTGCAGTTGCCAAGGAAACCATGGCTTCTGATCGGGCGCAGGACTTCATGGCAAGGACGGGAGCGCTCGTCTATTGGCAGAACGCGGAAGACACCGCCGCCCAAATCGAGGCTGACGCCGAGGCATTCGCGAAAGTCAACGCGATGCTGCAATAAGGCGCACGGGAAACCCTTCGGCGAGGCGGACCGGGACGGCCCGCCTCTCCTGTTTCGGATCAACGTCGCGGGCAGGCCAGATGGTCAGGGCGCAAACTCTGCAAGAACTCTTCAAGCGCTATCGGCGGCCCGGCGACTTGGTCTTCGGCATTGTCTGCTTGGCTTTCGGCCTGTTCCTTGCCCTGAACCTGCCCGCCGAAACGACTTGGGCGCCCGGCACGAGGCTTCTGGCACAACCGGCATTCTGGCCGTATGCGGCCGTAATCGCGATTGTGCTTTTTTCCGTTCTGCATTTGATCTCGAGTCTTGCGTCCCCGCCCATCGACGGCCGATGGAAAGAAGTCGCGTTCTGGATCCGATCCGCCGAATATGCAGGTTGGTTCATGGTATACGTCATTGTCGTGCCGCGGCTTGGTTACCTCCCGGCGACCATGCTCTTCGCGGTCGCGTTGTCGTATCGACTTGGATATCGCGGCCTGAAGATCCTGGGGTCCGCGGCGCTCTTCGGCGCAATCGTCGTCGTGGTCTTCAAATCGCTCCTTCAGGTGAAGGTTCCCGGAGGCGCTGCATATGAGCATCTGCCGGGAACGCTGCGCGCCTTCATGCTGACGTATTTCTAGGAAGCGCCAAGATGGACACCTTTCTTTCCGGCGTTGAGCTGCTTATGCGCTGGGATGTTGTTCTGGCGCTCTTCATGGGCTCCATTGGCGGCGTGATCATCGGAGCCATTCCGGGAGTTGGTGCGGCCGTTGCCATTGCAATCCTGCTTCCGGCCACGTTTTCATTCGACCCAATCGTCGGTCTCACCATGTTGCTCGGCATCTATGGCTCGTCAATGTACGGCGGCGCCCTGCCTGCCATTCTGATCAACACGCCAGGCACCGCCGTCAACGCCCTTACGACCTATGACGGCTATCCAATGACCAAGCGGGGCCAGGCACGGCGCGCATTGGCCTTGGCCTATTCCGCCTCGTTCTGGGGAGGAATTTTCGGCATTGTCTGCCTGATTTTCCTGTCCCCGATCCTGGCACTTGTCGCACCGCATTTCGGCAGCCGAGAAATCTTCCTGGCGGCACTGTTGGGGATCGTCATGGTGGTCCTGGCGCACCGTGGCCAAGTCTTCGCCGCAGGCGGTCTCGCCGGGTTCGGCATTCTTCTTCACACGGTGGGGCTGGACGTCAAGTACAATCAGCGCATGACGTTCGAGCAAACATGGCTCACCGGCGGATTTGACCTGATTGTCGTGGTGCTTGGGCTGTTTGCAATGTCCCAGGCCTTCCTTCTCCTTTCCGAGAAGGACAGCTCTCCTGACCCTCAACCCGTTGAAGGCTCGCTCGCCAGCGCGATGAAGGAAACCTGGCTCTACAGGCGCGTGGCGACGGTGGCAGGAGGTTTCGGCGTCATGATGGGCATGATCCCGGGGGTGGGCGAGTTCACGGCACAGTTCATGTCCTACACCTATGCCCGCAAAACGTCGAAGACACCGGATGATTTCGGAGACGGTGCGCCGGAAGGGCTGATCGCCTCCGAAGCCGCGAACAATGCGGTTCCGGCAGCTGCGATGATCCCGCTTCTGGCCCTGGGAATCCCGGGAGAGGCGCTGACTGCAATGATGCTGTCCGTCTTCTATGTTCACAACGTCATTCCTGGTCCGCAGCTGTTTCAGAACCAGCTGGATTTCGTCTATGCGCTCTACGTCGCGATGATATTGCTCAATGTCATCGTGATCGTCTTCCTGATGTATTCGACCAATCTCTTGACCAAGATCATTCAGGTGCCGACCCGGTTCCTTGGCATGGTCATCCTGACACTCAGCTTCGTTGGCGTTTATTCGCTCAGGAATTCGGTGATTGATTGCGCAATTGCCTCCGCCTTCGGCATTTTGGGTCTCATTCTCAAGCGACTCGATCTGCCAATTGTTCCCATCGTTCTTGGCATGGTCCTGGGAGGGATCATGGAGGTAAAGCTCCGCTCATCCATGATCCGCGTGAAGGACCCGCTCGACTTTGTCGAACGGCCCATCGCTGCCATCCTCGCCGCGTCGATCGTGCTGGTGATCCTGCTGCATGTTCGCACCTTGCGTAAAGAGCATAAGGCGCGCCTGCCGGAGGCGGAAACCGGTCACGAAATGCACGATACGCAGCAAAGGTAGGCCCTGTCGACTGATCAGGCAGAGATTGATGCACTGCATGGCAAGGCAACGGGACCACAAGGACGGTCGATCGACGGCGCCTCCTCTCCAGGGGTCACAGGCAAGGCCGAGGACGTGAAATCCCCACCCGATGGGCAGATACTGACCACAATCGCCGCTGGCAAAAGGGAAGACACCGACCGCGCGGTCGCGTCCGCTCGGAGAGCGTTTGACGACAAGCGTCGGCGTAGCATTGCTCCCGCGCCACCCTGGACGGATCTCGATCGCCCAGTCCCTTGCTTTCAGCAAGACGGCTGACTTTCGGGCGGAACTCGACATGTAACGGTCCCGACGTTAGGAACTTGGGGGGGGGGGGGGGGTCGATCCCGGCGCAGTCCCGGGTCATGATCTTCACAGGCTCTCGGCCTCCTTCGCTCGTGCGGCATTCGGTCCCCCCCTTGTCGCCTCGCTTCGCTCGGGCCGGTTGAAGGACCACGGCAATTCCCAGGTCTCCGAGGTCGCGGGCGAACGAACCCGGCCCCATCAGTGACAAACGCCGGTCACGGCAGGGGCCAGGCTCAGGGCCGGGTGAGACTGGGCACTCCATTGCGTTGCCGGCCTCGATCGCCCCGAAGGTTCCGGAGTTCACATCCTCGAACCCGCCTCGACAACCCGATTCCGCTTTCGCGACAGGGCCGGCGCCGCGCGGGGGCGGGGATCCAAAGCGAAGTGTTCGGACCGGTTCCTGCCGCGACTCCGGTCGCTGATGAAGCTGAGGCGATCCGCTTGGCAAACAGTACGGATTGCGGTCTCGCCGGCGGCGCCCGGGCATCCACGGCCTCTCATGCGCCCACCGCATGGTGCGAGAAGTGACACATGTGTCGTGCACGTGAACACTTATGGTGGTCCCGGCGTGACCGTTCCTATGGGTGGCATGAAGCAATCCGGAAATGGCCACGACAAGTCGTCGCGCGCATTCTGCAGGATTCTCGATCTAACGACGGCCTGTATGGGGCCATGACCTTGCCTTGCGCACGAATTGAGGCGGAGATCCCGGAAATTTCCGTCCAGGCCATCGGGCAGTTGAGTCTGCCTTCGGCAGCGGGAGCGAAAGGCAATGGCCTGGCCCGAAAGCAGGTCGCGGCCCACGCAAGGCGATCCGTTGATCAGGCTTCGAGCCCTTCTCGCCGCCGCCGCCGCCGCAATTCACGAATTCAACGCCGGCGGGAGTCCCGGAACGACGCTTGAAAGAGACTTGATCCAGGATCAGGTTCATGTCCGGCGGAAATCTCTTGGCGAGTCGCTGTTCGGACAACTGTCATGTGGCAGAAACCGTTGCCAGCGCCGTCCGCAACCCCTAAGCTCCTCCGGGGATTCCGGGTCAAGACACATGAACAGGAGATTCTACGACAACCACGTGGTCCGACGGCGAAGAAGCGCCTTCGCCTGGCTCAGAGGCTCGTTCCTGACCGGGCTGGTCGTGATCGCGCCAATCGGGCTGACCCTCTGGCTGATCTGGACCGTCGCGGGCTGGGTTGACAGCCTGGTGCTGCCCTTCGTGCCCATTTGGCTCAGGCCCGATCAGTATGTCGGGATGAACATCCGCGGCGTCGGCGTAATCCTCTTCCTGGTATTCACCATAGTCGTAGGCTGGCTTGCCAAGGGAATCATCGGCAGGTCGCTGATCCATTGGGGCGAAAGCCTCGTTCACAATCTTCCCGTGATCCGCTCGGTCTACAAGGGCCTGAAACAGATCGTGGAAACCGTGTTCGCGCAGTCGGAGACCTCCTTCGATCGGGCATGCCTCGTGGAGTACCCGCGCAAGGGGCTCTGGGCAATCGCTTTCATTTCAAGGACCGCCAAGGGAGAGGTTGACGCCAAGATTGCCCGTGAAGGGGGGAAAACCGCCGTGTTCCTGCCGACCACGCCCAACCCGACTTCCGGCTTTCTCCTGTTCGTCCCGAAGAGCGACCTGATCGAGCTGGAAATGTCGGTCGAGGACGCCGCAAAGCTCGTGATCTCGGCTGGCCTTGTCTATCCCGACGGAGCGCCTGCGGCTCCAAAGCCGATCGAGGAGATGCGCGACCCCGCGACCGGCCCCGGCGAATCCTGATGACGTGACACGAAAGTCATTCGGCATGGCATGGCCGGAAATGCCATCCTCGGCCGAATCCGTCCCGAGGCACTGCTTGGCCACCCATCGCGGACAGATCAGTTCGGCCCTACGGCAATTTCGGATCAGAGGGCGGTCCAGCCGCCGTCCATGGACACCGCGGCGCCGGTCAACTGCGCCGCTGCATCGCTGCACAGAAACACCGCAAGGCCGCCGAGCTGCTCCACCGTCACGAACTCTTTCGTCGGCTGACGGGCGAGCATCACCCGCTCGACCGCCTCTTCTTCGGATATGCCATGTTCCTTCGCCGTGTCGGGGATCTGCGCCTCGACCAGCGGCGTCAGGACGTATCCGGGACAGATGGCATTCGCCGTGATCGGGTCGCGCGCTGTCTCCAGAGCCACGACTTTCGTCATGCCGACCAGACCATGCTTGGCAGTGACGTAGGCCGACTTGTACGGAGAGGCCGTGAGCCCGTGCGCGGACGCGATGTTTATGATGCGGCCCCAGCCTTTCTCGCGCATTGACGGGATGGCAACGGCCGTCGTGTGAAAGGCGGAATTCATGTTGATCGCGATGATCTTGTCCCATGTCTCGACCGGGAACTCTTCAATCGCCGCGACGTGCTGAATGCCGGCGTTGTTCACCAGGACATCACAGGCGCCCGCCTGCTCGACAAGAAAGCGACATTCGCCCGGCTTCGACATGTCGGCCTGAATGTAGCGCGCCCTCACCCCTGTTTCTTCGGCAATCCCTGCTGCCAGGGCGTGGTCTTCGTCGCGGTCCGTGAACGAGTTCAGTACAACATCCGAACCGGCTCGCGCCATCGCCCAGGCAATGCCAAGCCCGATGCCGGAACTTGAACCGGTGATGACGGCCGACCTTCCCTCAAGCGACATGAGCATCTCCATGGAACGTGCGGCGAGCCCGCAGGACGGCATCGCTCGCAGCCCGGCCACGCCACGCGTGACTTGACCGGCTAGAAGTCCAGCCCTTCGTATTTCTTCTTGAATCTCGACACGCGGCCACCGGTGTCCAGAAGGCGGGTGCCGCCACCGGTCCATGCCGGATGCACTGTCGGGTCCACGTCAAGCGATAGCTGGTCGCCCTCCGCTCCCCAGGTCGAGCGCATCTGGACGACGTCGCCGTTTGTCATCTTGACATCGATGACGTGATAGTCGGGATGTGTGTCTTTCTTCATGGCAGCGTTCCTCAGGTCTCGCTCTTCGGCTTGTATGCGGAATCCTCTGCAATCCGGGCCGACTTTCCACGCCGCGACCGCAGGTAGTAGAGCTTCGCGCGACGAACCCGTCCTCTACGCACGACGGTAATCGAATCGATATTGGTCGAATGCAGCGGAAAGACCCGCTCGACACCTTCGCCGAAGGAGATCTTGCGCACCGTGAACGACCCGGCAATGCCTTCGCCGTTCTTTCGCGCAATGCACACGCCTTCGTAGTTCTGCACGCGTGTCCGCGTGCCTTCCGTGACCTTGTAACCGACCCGGACGGTGTCGCCCGCCTTGAAGTCCGGAATGCTGTTGCCGAGAGCAGCGACCTGCTCGGCGTCAAGCTCAGCGATCAGATCCATCTGACCCACTCCTGTCGTGCCCCGAGTTGCCCCCGGGAGATGTTTCGTGCCTCAGAGCTCCGGTCGAAATCTTGGGCCGGTCGTGCCGCCCGCCAGAGGATACAGGTCAACTTTCCTTTCGAGCACCGCTTTGCCCGCGAACCCGCGTCCCTATAGGGGGTGCTTGGAAGGCAATCAAGGAGAAAAGTCCGCTCGAAACGGCCACATGCGCTCGCGACCGGGCAGGCACGGTCGCGAGCTTGGCCCTTACGGTACCTTGCCGGAATATGCCTGCCAGAGATCCGGCCGCCTCTCTCTCGTCAGCCGCTCCGCCTCCTGCTGGCGCCATTTCGCCACGGCTTGATGGTCACCGGACGTCAGAACGTCCGGAATGTCGCGCCCCTCCCAAGTGGCCGGGCGCGTGTATTGGGGATATTCGAGCAGCCCGTTCGAGAAGCTCTCGCCTTCAATTGAAGCCGCGTTGCCAACCACGCCGGGCAGGAGCCGAACGGCAGCATCGATCAGTGCCTGCGCGGCAATCTCCCCGCCCGTCATCACGAAGTCGCCCATGGAGACTTCCTCGATGCCGAACCGGTCGATGACGCGCTGATCAAGTCCTTCGAACCGACCTGAAATGAGGACCAGGCCAGGACCTTCCGAGAAGCGCTGCACCATTGCCTGGTCCAGGCGGCGCCCACGCGGACTGAGATGCACCAGAGGCAAGGCGGTTTCCCGGCAGGCTTGCCGGACGGCGTTCCCCATGACGTCGGCACGTAGCACCATGCCCGCACCGCCCCCGGATGGCGTGTCATCGACGCTACGGTGCTTGCCTGCGCCGAACTGCCGCAGATCCACGGTTTCCAGGTTCCAAAGCCCTTCAGCCAATGCCTTGCCGATCAATGATGCGCCCAGCACGCCGGGGAACGCCTCTGGAAAGAGCGTGATGACCTTCGCCGTCCATGCCCCGGCACGCGATGGCCGGTCCGTGAGCAGGTTTCGCGGCGCCGAGCTTGCCGAAATGCTCAACTGGCCATGGGATCTTGTGCCGGGCATGTTCATGCGGTGACCATATAGACCCTAGGCAGCCATGCCGCAATTGACGGCGTCGACAGCGTCAAGGCATTGAAGCCCACGTGGCCGCGACTCGAATGCCAGTCTCGGGTGCGCCGCAAGCCACATGATCCCTGCAGGACCGCATGACGGCATTGTCGTCCGCAGCCCGGCGATGCGCGCGATTCTGCTCCACTTCATGGCAGCGCGCGCAGGCAGCGGCGTCAGGCCCGCAGCGAGCTACGCACGATCCTTCGTCAATTGGACCTGCGCGCCAGCGCCGCGGCATTTTCGGGTCCAAGCGTGGAAAGCCCCTTCAGGATGTCGATCGCATAAGCCAGTTGATAGTCTTCGTCACGCAGTTCCGCGGCCTCTTCGGCCCTCAAGCGATCTTCCTCGACCTGGCGGCGCTCGTCCTCGCTGAGGCTGTCATTTGAAAGAGATCCGCGCAGATCGGCCTCGAAACGCCTCTGCCGCTGAGGCTCATCCTCCTCGTCGGCTTCCCGGCGTGGCGGCTGCTGGACAATGATGTCCGGGGACACCCCAAGGGCCTGGATCGAACGACCGGACGGAGTGTAGTAACGCGCCGTCGTAAGCCGCATTGCGGCCTCGTCACGCAGTGGCATTACGGTCTGGACCGAACCCTTTCCAAACGACTTCGTGCCTACGACGATTGCGCGCCGGTGATCCTGGAGCGCGCCCGCCACAATCTCTGATGCGGACGCGGAGCCACCATTGATCAGGACGACAATCGGCTTGCCGTCGGCAAGGTCTCCTGATTCCGCATTGTACCGGCCGCTGTCCCGAAGCTCGCGTCCACGGGTCGAAACGATTTCGCCGCCTTCGAGAAACGCGTCGGACACCTTGACGGCCTGCTCGAGAAGGCCTCCCGGATTGTTCCGGAGATCGATGACGAATCCGTTGACCGCATCCAGTCCGCCCGCCTCCTCGACCATTTCCGGCAATTGCTGCTCCAAGGACGGAAACGTCTGGTCGCTGAAGGTCGTGATGCGCAAGACCACCGTCTGCCCCACGATCCTCGACCTGACTGCCGTCAGCTTGATCGTGTCGCGAATGATCGAGACGTCGAACGGTTCCGTCTCGCCTTCGCGCACGACGGTAATGACGATCTCGGAACCGACTGGCCCGCGCATCATTTCGACCGCTTCGTCGAGCGTGAGGCCCAGAACGCTCTCGCCGTCGACATGAGTGATGAAGTCGCCCGCCTGCATGCCGGCTTCGTCGGCCGGCGTGCCGTCGATCGGCGAGACCACTTTCACGAATCCGTCTTCCTGGGTCACCTCTATGCCGAGCCCGCCGAATTCGCCTCTCGTCTGGACACGCATCGCCTCCGCGTCGTCCGGCGAGAGATACGATGAATGCGGATCAAGCGACGTCAGCATTCCGTCGATCGCCGCTTCGATCAGCTCGCCGTCATCGACCTCCTCGACATATTGCGCACGGATGCGCTCGAAGATGTCGCCGAAGAGATCGAGCTGGTCGTAGACGCTCGGCTTGTCGTTCTCCTGCGCAATCAACGGTCCCGTGACCTGCGTCGCCACCAGAATGCCGAACATCACGCCCCCGACGCATGCCAGAAAATGGTTCCTCATGGTCTATTCCTTGTATTGGCCCCGCATCTTGGTCGGGACTGGATCGATCAGGCAATGCACTCGCCCGACCTTCCTATAATGCGTTTCTGGTCCGAAATGGCCACAGTCTCGATTGAATTCGTTCAAATTCTCTTGTGCCGACGGAATTTCGATCATCGAAATTCACGCCTCGCCAGCGACAGGAATGGCTGTTCAAGCACGAATCAGGCTCTTTCCGGTCATTTCCTCCGGTTGGGGCAGCCCCATGAGCTCCAGGACGGTCGGAGCCAGGTCGGAAAGGCGTCCGTCGGCGAGTCGCGCGTGCGCCGGCCCGCCGCAGAGCGCGACCGGCACCGGGTTCGTGGTGTGCGCCGTGTGCGCCTCGCCGGATCCGGGATCGACCATCGTTTCGCAGTTTCCATGATCCGCCGTCAGCAGCATGGCGCCGCCTGACCTGTCAAGCACCTCGACGACGCGGGCAAGCTCTCGATCCACAGCCTCGCAGGCCTTGATTGCGGCATCCAGGTTTCCCGTATGTCCCACCATGTCCGGGTTGGCATAGTTCGCGACAATGAGATCATAACCCGCCTCAATGGCCTCGACGAACGCGTCGGTGACCTGCGCCGCCGACATTTCGGGCTTCAGATCGTAGGTGGAGACGTTCGGGCTCCTGGGCATGAAGCGGTCTTCGCCCGCTTCCGGCTCTTCCTTGCCGCCGTTCAGAAAGAACGTGACATGCGGATACTTCTCGGTCTCGGCAAGCCGGAACTGCCTCAGCCCATGCCGTGCGACCCACGCGCCCAGCGTGTTCCCTATGTCCTGTTTCGGAAACACGCTGGTCATGTACGCGTTATGCCCGCCCGAGTATTCGACCATGCCGAGACATGCAGCCAGGGCCGGGCGCGGGCCGGTCTCGAAAGCGTCGAAGCCGGGCGCCGCGATCGCAGCCATGATCTCCCGGGCACGGTCGGCACGGAAATTCGTGAAGAAGATGCCGTCTCCGTCATTCATGCCAGTGTATCCCGCGAGCACCGTAGGCGGAATGAATTCATCGGTGACGCCTTCGGCAAGGGCGTTTTCGACTGCGGCCGATTCGGTCTTGGATGTCTCGCCCTCTCCCTTCACGATGGCACGAAAGGCGCGCTCCACCCGGTCCCAGCGGTGGTCACGGTCCATGGCGAAATACCGGCCCGAAACGGTGGCGAACCCAACGCTTGGCGGCATGGCTTCGCGCAAGCTGACAATGCATTCATGCGCGGATCTGGGTGGAACGTCCCGGCCGTCCGAAATCGCGTGAACAACGGTCTCGATGCCGGCATCGGCTAGAATCCAGGCCGCTTTCGCCATATGCGCCTGATGCGAGTGAACGCCACCCTCCGACACCAGTCCCGCGAGATGGGCCCGGCCCCCGGAGGCATCGAGAACCGAGATGAAGTCCTGCAGCGCCGGGCATCTCGCGAACGAACCGTTCTCGATCGCCAGGTCGATCTGGCCAAGATCCATGGCAACGACCCGGCCGGCGCCAATGTTGGTATGTCCAACCTCAGAATTGCCCATTTGCCCGGACGGAAGGCCGACATCCGGGCCATGCGTGACGAGCGTTGAGTTGGGACACCCGGCCATGATGCGGTCAAAGGTCGGGGTCGCAGCCATTGCGGGAGCGTTGTCACGCGGATCCTCGCGAAGACCCCACCCGTCAAGAATGCAGAGCACCACGGGAGTCTGCCTGCTCATCCTGGACTCCTTGCCTTCGTTTTTGGTCACGCCTTCAGCCCGGGACCGGTCAGGAGGTCAGCCCCGTCTTCCGAATGCCAAGCAATGTATCTTCCGCGCCGGCTTTGCAAGCTGCAGGGCGGAGGCTTGGCCCCACGTCGCCCTCTGACTTCCGGACCGATCACGCCTTCTGCAGGCGTGGCTGCGGTCGGCCGGGCATCTCCTTGAGAAGTCCGCCCACACCCATTGCGGCGATGCTGTCGCCATCCACAGGCATCCCTGCCGCCAGACGTTCAAGCACCCAGTCGACTCCGTTAAGGGCGGGGGATCGGGCGCATCCAGGCAACCCGACGACAGGCGCACCCTTCAGGTCGGCCAGAAACAGGAGGTTGCCCGGATCTACGGGCATGCCGAATCGCCGAATGACCCCTCCGGCCGCTGACACGCCGGCGGGTGCCACGTCTGCGCGATCTGAAGTTGCGGACGCCCCGAGAATCAGGATCAGGTCCAATTCCGGATCCAGCGCACCGGCGATTGCCTCGGTCCGATGCTCGACGACAGCAACATCCGCGAGTTCAAGGCCGAGCGCACCGATGCGTTTCTCGACGACAGTCCTGCCCTTTTCCAGAAGGCGCTCCTTGAAGCTCGGCAGCCTGGTCAGGATCAGTTGCACCCGGCCTGGCTTGAATGCAGCCAGCCGGACAGCGCCACGGCCCAGCGCCTCCACCGCCACATCGACCCGCGCTGCCGCCACCGCATACGGGATCACCTTGATCGTGGCGACCAGCTGACCCTGGTTCACCCGCATCATGTCAGGAAGAGTGGCAAGCGTGATGCCCTCATCGACCCGATTCATGGCGTGCACCGCGGCTGAATCGATCATGACGATGCCTGACTGCCCGGCAACGAGGTTGGCGCGGCCCGTGAATGCCTTGGTCAGCTTCAGGCCGGGCGCCACGAGCTTCGCTGCGATTCGGTCAGCCGCATCGTCCTCCGCGATGTCCCCGGGCTCCAGCCGTGCCGAGATGACGGACTCGATTCCGGCCTCCTTCAGGCGCAGCAGGTGCTCGACATCCAGAACCGTGCCCTTGCTGACGGTGCCGCCCTCGAGTTTCAGGGAATGGGCGAGGATTGCGCCCTTCGCTGCATCCAAGGCCAGGTCCCCGAACGTCATGAGACGGCCCCGGGGCGCGTTTCCGGGCGCCTGAGGCGGTCCGTCATCTCCGCCATTATGGACACGGCGATCTCGGCCGGGCCGCTGGCTCCGATGTCGAGTCCCACGGGTCCGTCGATTCGGGCGATCGCCTCTTCTGAAACGCCGGCATCGAAAAGCGCTGCGACGCGTTTCGCATGCGTGCGGCTGGATCCGAGCGCCCCGATGTAGAACGCCTCGGATGACAGCGCAACGCGAAGCGCCGGCGTATCGATCTTCGGATCATGGCTGAGCGTGACGACGGCGGTACGGGCGTCGACCGCATGCGCGTCCAGAGCCTCGTCAGGCCAGCCTTCGAGAAACCGCTCGCCCGGGAATCTCTCCGCGCTGGCGAAACTGTCTCGCGGATCGCACAACGCTACGTCATAGCCAGCCAGACGCGCCATATGGACCAATGGCTGCGCGACATGGACAGCTCCTACGATGACGAGCCGAAGGGGCGGATTGTGGACGCCCCGGAAGACGTCGCCTTCGCGAACGGACCTGTCGGTCCGGAAACGTTCCTCGAGTTCCGCATCCGAAGGGTCCCTCGGCAGGAGCCGCCGCGCCCAGGACGACGTGTCGACTTCCCAGACGACGGGCTGGCGCGAGGCACGCGCGTCCACCAGCGCCCGGAGTTCCGTGACCGAAGGTCCCTGCCCCTTTCCGACGGGCTCCACCACCACCTCGATCTCGCCACCACATGCCAATCCGACCTCGAATGCACTTGCGTCCGAAACGCCGAAGCCCAGAATCCGGCAAGTGCCGTCCTGCATGGCATCGGATGCCTCGAACAGCACCGCGCTTTCCACGCAGCCGCCTGAAACAGATCCCTGGAACGACAACTCGCCGTCGATCACGAGTTGCGCACCGACGGGTCTGGGAGCCGATCCCCAGGTCTTCACGACCGTCGCCAACGCGACGGACCGACCGGCCTCGACCCATTCAAGCGCCTGTTCAGGTATGTTGTCGTGCGATGTCATGCACAATCCCGGCTAGACCCGGCCGAACGACAGGGAACTGCCCGCGCCGTCGAGCGGCTCTGCGGATGCAACGCGGAAATCTCGCGGAGCGGACGCCGGACCCCTGTCCCACGTTCCCCGCCCTCTGGCACGCGTTTGCGCACCGCCGACTGGACACCCACGTCAGCTGCCGGGCGCGAGCACTGCGGGCGAGAAATGGACGCCGAACTGCTCGCACCAGATCACGACGGACCTGATCGCGCCCAGGTCGGATCCCTCGGTCACCTGATAGGCCTGATCGCCAGCATTGCCCTTGAGCTGGCCAGGCGACACCCAGGAACTGCCCGCAACGTCCGAGGATTCATGCGGATCGGGATGGGCCGAGAGCCAGACTTCCAGATCGGGACCGTTCATGACCTGGAACTTCGATAGCCGGACCTCGTGCCCGCCATCGGGAAGGGCGACAAGTGTCGCGATCCCCTGGCCCTTGTGCCTTTCATCCGCGTCCCGGAAGCTTCCCGTCGCCACGGCCTCGGCCTCGCTCAGGCTCTCGAACACAACCTCGTCGAACAGGAGCGGCGAATGGGCGTACCAGAGAAAGGCGCCGACCGGCGCTCCCACGATGAGCCCAAGAATGGACGCAAAGGTCCTGCGCATGGCCGAGTCTCCTTTCCTGCCTGGAATGTAGCCCGATTCTCCGGGGGTGGGAACCATTCCAAATCGCAGCCCTGTTTTGCCGACTGCCGCGCGGCATCCCGCTTGCGGGCATCCTGAGCTGTCACGACCTGAAATCCCGGCAGACGCCTTCTGCGGCAATTCCAGGCTTGGCCGGGGTCGCTTTCGGGGCCCATCCCGTCGGATCGAATTGTGACCGGGCGGTTCCATGAGGTAGAACCTGCTCCCGACACGGAGGCGTCCCCATGAAATCACATGTCAAAGCCCTGATCGTCGGCGGCGGTGTCGTGGGCACCTCGATCGCCTATCACCTCGCCAAGGCAGGCTGGAGGGACGTGCTGCTGCTTGAGCGCGACGAACTGACCTCCGGCTCGACCTGGCACGCGGCGGGACTCCTGCCCTATTTCAACATGAGCTATGCCACGACGCATATCCACGACCATTCGATCAGGTTCTACAAGACGCTTCAGGAGGAAACCGGACTCGATCCCGGCTTCCAGGTTGTCGGCAACCTGCGCATGGCGCAGTCGCGGGACCGGATGGATGAATACATGCTCTACGCGTCGACCGCCGAGACCTGCGGCGTTCCGTATGAATGGATGACGCCGGCCCAGGTCAGGGATCGCTGGCCGCTTGTCCGCACCGAAGACCTGATGGGCGCCATCTTTCACCCGACCGACGGCTACATAAATCCCGCCGACGTGACCCAGGCGATCGCCAAGGGCGCGCGCGCGCGCGGCGCTGCGATCGAACGGAAGTGGCAGGTCGACAGCTATGCCTGGGACGGCGATTGCTGGAAGGTGCAGGCCACGAAGATGGAGGAAAAGGGCGGCAATCTGCTGCCTTCAGGCGAACAGGTCGCCATACATGCCGAACATGTCGTCACGGCGACAGGCAACCATGCGCAGCGGACGGCCCGGCTTCTCGGCATCAAGATCCCGGCAATTCCCGTCGAACATCAATACATCGTCACGGAACCGGATCCCGCGCTTCTGGAGTACCGCAGGACTCGGCCCGAACACCCCGTGCTGAGAGACGCCGACGCAAAGTGGTACGTGCGCGAGGAACGCGGCGGCTGGATCCTCGGCCCCTACGAGCGGGACGCTCCGGCGCGCTTCGAATTCGGTTGCCCGGACAGCTTCCGGGCGGACCTCTTCCCGCTCGACCTGGAGCGGATCGAAGAGGAGTACATGTCCATGATTCACCGGATACCCTCTTCGGAAACCGTCGGACTCAAGGACGACTTCAACGGCCCGATCTGTTACACGCCGGACGGCAATCCCCTGCTTGGACCTGCGCCGGGCCTTCGCAACATGTGGCTTGCGGAGGGCTTCTCCTTCGGCATCACCGCGGCAGGCGGCACCGGCCATTACCTTGCCCAGCTCATGGTCGAAGGCGAAGCCGAAATCGACATGGCCAGCCTCGATCCGAAACGGTACGGACCGTGGATGACCACCGAATTCGCGATGCGAAAGAACGAGGAATGCTATTCGCACGTCTACATCCTGCACCACCCGGACGAGGAACGTGAGGCCTGCAGGCCACTCCGCACTGCGCCGGCATATGATCGGCAGAAGGCGGCGGGCGCGCAGTTCGGCCAGGTCAACGGCTGGGAACGTCCGAACTACTACGGACCGGAGAACGCCCCGGACAGTTTCGACCACGACGCCCGGAGCTTCCGGCGGGGCGCGTGGTGGCAACATGCGGTCGACGAAGCCAGAGCGATCCGCGAGGGTGTCGGCCTGATCGATGCCACCGCGTTTTCCAAGCACGTGGTTCACGGACCTGGCGCGGCGGCATTCCTTAACTGGTTCACTTGCAACAGGCTGCCCCGGACCGGGCGGGTCGGATTGACCTACGCGCTTACTTCACACGGCACCACACGTTCGGAATACACGATCCTGCGTGAGGCAGAGGACCGCTTCCTGCTTGTCTCGTCCGGCGCCTGGCATGCCTATGACAGGGACTTTCTCCTGAAGGCTGTCGAGGACAGGGAAGCGGAACTCGGCCGGATCAACGTAGAGGACTGGACGGTCCGGCTGGGCGTGTTCGCCATTGCTGGACCGAAATCCCGAGACGTTCTCAAGGCCCTCGTTCGCGATCCGGATCCCGACGCTGCCCTGTCAAACTCCCGGTTCCCGTGGCTCGCGTCGCGTCAGGTCGAATTCGGGATGTGTCCGACGCTTGCCGCGCGCGTGGCCTACACGGGAGAACTCGGCTGGGAGCTGCATCATCCGATCGAGATGCAGAACCATCTCTGGGACCGGTTGGTGGAAGCTGGCGCACCCCATGACATGAAACTCGTCGGGGCACGGGCCCAGAACTGGCTCCGGCAGGAAAAGTCCTACCGCGCTTTCGGAACCGAGCTCGGTCGGGATGCAACGCCCCTGGAAGCCGGCCTGGACCGCTTCGTCGATCTCGAGAAGGACTTTCACGGCAAGGCGAGGATGATGGAGACCGGCATCCGGTTCAAGTGCGTCACTTTGCTGGTTGACGGACCGGAGGACGCGGACCCGTGGGGCCGTGAAGCGCTTTATTCGGGGAAGACAAGGGTCGGACGCCTGACTTCCGGCGGTTACTCCGTTCATTTCGGCAAGTCGATTGCAATGGGATATGTCGCGCCGGAGCAAGCGCTGCCCGGGAACCGGCTGAATGTCAGGATGCGGGGCAAGCTCTGGGACGCGGAAGTGACGGAGGACAGCCCCTACGATCCGGCCAACGCGGCGATTCGAATCGACGGATAGGCGCCTCCGGCGGAAGGAGCCTTTCCGCCTCAGCTGGCCAGCTGTGCGCTCTTGATCTCTTTCTTGATCCGCCGTGCATCGTCGCTCAAGTCTGCATCCTTTGCCTTCATGAGAAACGCATCCAGGCCACCCTTGTGATCAACCGTTCGCAGGGCTGCGGCGGACACCTTCAAGCGAAAGGTCCTGCCAAGCGTCTCGGACATCAACGCCGTCTCCGTCAGATTCGGCAAGAACCTGCGCTTGGTCTTGTTGTTGGCGTGGCTGACATTGTTGCCGACCATCGGACCTTTTCCGGTCAATTCACAGCGACGCGACATGGGTCATCCCCCGATCAGGTTCGGTGGGCGCAAGGCACCCGTCAAGGCAAACGGGCAGTGCCATTGGCGCTGCCCAGGAATCCGTTCGGGCCTGATAGGCCGCCACTGCCGGAGCGTCAAGCCTTGAGAGGCGCAATTTCCTGCAGCCATGCTTCCATGTCCCGTACGCCACGACGGCCTTCAGGATCCCGCCGTCCGCCGGAGACGGGCCAGCGCCTCCCTTGCCGCCGCACCTGGAGAACGGGTTCCTTCCGCGACGGCACTCCGAAGCGCCTGCATCGCCACTTCGGAATTCCGATCCACATCGAAATGGCGAAGCAACCCCCTGCGCACGTCATCCTCGAACCAGCGGCAAGCCTGCTCACTGCGCCGTTCGTCCCAGAATTCGCCGGCCTTGCGGAACTCCGCCAACGCCGAGATTTCCTCCCAGGCCTCGCGCAGCCCCGTCCCTTCATGCGCCGAGACGGGCATGGCCTTCGGGAAGTCCTCCGGATCGCCCTTTCGCCTTCCGAGAAGCCTGAGCGCGCCGGAATAATCCGCGACCGTCCGGCCAGCGGCAGGCTTCAGGTCTCCGTCCGCCTTGTTCACGAGGATCAGGTCCGCGATTTCCATTATGCCACGCTTCACGCCCTGGAGTTCGTCTCCGCCGCCCGGCGCAATCAGGAGCGCGAAGACATCCGACATGTCCGCCGCCGCGGTTTCGGACTGGCCGACACCCACTGTCTCGATCAGGACCACGTCAAAGCCGGCCGCCTCGCAAAGCGCGACGGCATCCTTCGTGCGCCGAGCGATCCCGCCGAGATGTGACTGGCTGGGAGATGGACGTATGAACGCCCCGGGCTCGCGCGAAAGGCGTTCCATCCGCGTCTTGTCGCCAAGAATCGATCCTCCCGACCGAACCGAGGACGGATCCACTGCAAGGACGGCGACGCGCATGCCCTGTTCCGTCAACATGCAGCCGAACGCCTCGATGAACGTCGACTTGCCCGCCCCGGGCGCGCCGGACAGCCCGATGCGCAAGGACTGCCTGCCGGACTCCGTAACGGCATCGAGCAATTCCTCGGCACGTGCCCTGTGATCTTCGCGGCCGCTTTCAACAAGGGTGATTGCACGCGCCAATGCGCGCCTGTCACCCGCCAGCAGGGCCCTTGCCAGTGATCCGGCACCGTCCGTCATCGTGCGGCGGAATTTGGCGCGGGCCGGGACGAGTGTCCAGACGCTCGGCAGTCTCGGATCTTGAACATTCCGAACCGGCTCATGCCGGACCAGGTCATCCGCGACGCCTTGCGTGAAGGCCGGGCGCAGACGCAACGGGGTCCTCAGGCCAACGATGCTTCGGATAACGCCCCTTCATTTCCTTTCGGACGTCGGCATAGGAGCTTGCCCAGAAGCCGGGCAGGTCCGTCGTGGTCTGAACCGGACGGCCAGCCGGCGAAAGCAGCGTGACGCGGAGCTTCCTGCCTGCAACCGAAGGGTGATGCCGGGTGCCGAAGAGTTCCTGGACACGCAACCTGACTTCCGGATCGGGGACAGTGTAGTCGATCATGACCTTTCGACCCAGCGGCGTCTCGAAAGTCGGCGGCGCCTCCCGGTCGAGAACCTGAATCTGCCGCCAGTCGAGCATTGCCCGAAGGCGAGGCAACACGTCAAGGGCCTTCCAGCTGGAGGCGGTACGCACTTCGCCCAGATGCGGAAGAAGCCAGTCTTCAAGCGTGTTGAGGAGAGTCTCGTCCGCCATGTCCGGCAGGTCGTGGCCCCCTTCGCAGAGCGCCGCTACTCGTGCCTGGAACTGGCGGGCTGCCGGCGACAGCGTCAGGCCAAGTTGCCGGATGCCGTCCAGCATCGCGCGGGAAAGCTCGGCGGGAGGCGCATCCCTCCAGCGCCCGGACGAAAGGACGATTGCCCCAAGTCGCTCCTCTTCCACTGCAACGACGCGACCAGACGAACCGGACCACCGCACGGCCCGGCTCCACGTGACGCGATCTCCGAGGACATCCCGCAGCGTGCCCTCCGACACTCGAAGCGCGGTCCGAACGGCAGCCTCGGTCGGATGGCCATCGGTGTCGACCACGACCAAAAGCGGACTGCCGGCCAGAGGATCGCCCGCATCCATCCTCACGCCCTTTCCGCCGGAGAGCAGCCAGCGAGGATGCCTTCCCTCGCGACGCAGCGCGATGCGATCCGGGTATGCCAGGGCCGCCTGCGCCGACGGGTCGGAAATTCGAGTGTCCGGCGCAACGCCGGAAAGCCTGGAAGACTCCGCACGGATCCTGTCGAGGACCGGATCGCGACGGCGGGACGCAAGCGCGTCGAGCCGGATCGAAAGATCGGCTCCGGCAGTTCTGAGCGGATCACGATCAGACAGCAATGCTGCAAGCGGAGCCGCCGACTTTCCAGCGAGCGCCAGCATGTGGCCAAGCCGGGGATGCAAGGGCAGACGGACAAGGGCACGACCGTGATCGGTGATGCGCGTCCCTTCCATGGCACCGAGCTCGGCAAGAAGCGCCCTCGCATCCGAAAGCGGCCCTTCCGGCGGAGGAGTCAGGAAAGACAGCTCGCCGGCGCCCCATTCGGCAAGCTCAAGCGCAAGCCCGGCGAGGTCGGCGGTTTCGATTTCGGGGGGCGGAAAGGATGCCAGTGCACCCTCTTCACCCTTGGTCCAGAGCCGGTAGCAGATCCCGTCGGCAACCCGGCCTGCGCGGCCCCGGCGCTGCTCGGCCTCGGCACGGGCGACGCGTTCGGTTATCAGGCGTGACATGCCGGATCCAGGATCAAAGCGTGACCGGCGCGTGTATCCGCTGTCAGTCACGACACTGATATCGGGGATCGTCAGCGAGGTCTCGGCAATGGACGTTGCCAACACGAGCTTGCGCCTGTCCGTCGGTCCAAGCGCCCTTTTCTGTTCGGCGAACGGAAGCGACCCATAGAGTGGCAGGATCGTGATGTCCGGCAGGTCGAGTGCGGCAATGACGCCGCGAATCTCCCGTTCGCCGGGCAGAAACGCCAGAATGCCTCCCCTTGTCTCCGCAGCAGCGGTCTTGATCAGGGCCACCATGCCGGATTCGACCGGTCCGCTCCGAGGTCGGTCAAGCCAGCGGGTGTCAACGGGATAGCTCCGGCCGTCTGACGTGATGACTGGAGCGTTTCCCAGCAACGCCGCCACGGGCGCGGCATCAATGGTTGCGGACATGATCATGAGCATCAGGTCTTCGCGAAGCGCCGTCCGACATTCGAGGGCGAGCGCGAGGCCCAGATCCGTATTGAGCGAACGCTCATGAAACTCGTCGAATATCAGGGCCCCAATCCCCTTGAGGCCAGGATCCGCCTGGATCATGCGGGTCAGGACGCCTTCGGTGACCACCTCGATCCTGGTCGCATTCGAGGCGCGCGTCTCGCCTCGAATGCGATAGCCGACAGTCTGGCCAACATCCTCGGAAAGCGAGGCCGCCATGGTTCGCGCCGCGGCGCGGGTCGCCAGCCGTCTCGGCTCAAGCATGACGATGCGACCTTGGATCAGGCCCGATTCGAGCAGGGCAATTGGCACGCGCGTGGTCTTTCCCGCGCCCGGAGGCGCTCGCAGCACGGCCTGCCGGTGCATCGCCAGCGCGTCCATCAGCCGCTGCAGCACGTCTTCGATTGGCAGGCGTTCGGCCATGAGGAAGGAGTAGCGAAGCGAATCCGGATTTGAAACGCCTGTCAACGGGTTGCGGATGCACACGGGCTCATGCCAGACCCGTGTCGCCAAGGTCTCGTTGGTCGTGACACATCCTCACTCCGGCGGCATCCCGGTTCCTGCGCCTCTCTCTTGCCACCGGGCCAACGCGTCCTCGTCCTCATCCCTGGCCGCAACCCACTTCGCCCCGTCGGGACCGACTTCCTTCTTCCAGAACGGGGCGCGAGACTTCAGGTAGTCCATCAGGAACTCCGCCGCCGCGAAGGCGTCCGCGCGATGACGCGCGGCCGTGGCAGCCATCATGATCTGGTCGCCGGGCACGAGCCGGCCGTAACGGTGGATGATGACGGCACCCAGGAGCGACCATCTTTCCATTGCCTCCAGGCGAATTGCCTCCAAGGCACTTTCGGTCATGGCCGGATAGTGCTCGATCTCCATGGCCGTGAGCCTTCCGCCGTCATCTCGCACCAGGCCCGAGAACGTCACGACCGCCCCGGCACCGGGCACCGATCCCGAAAAGCGGCGGATTTCGGCACCCACGTCAAACGGGGAGGACTGGATGCTGACGGTCATCCGCCCGTCATCGGCGGAAAGAACGCCACTTCACGCGCTCCGGCCAGCGACGCGTCCATGGCTGCCAGGTCCTGGTCAATCGCTACGCGGACCGCAGTCATGTCGGAAAGCGCCAATGCATGCGCCTCGCTCCGCGTGCGGAGCTCCTCCACCAGTTCCGCCACGGTTGCGGCCTTGGTCTCGATCTGTTCCGAACGCTCTCCGACGCGCTCCCGAAGCCATGCGAAATAAAGCACGTCGATCATTGCCCGTCCTTCAGATACGGAAGCCCCTTGCGGAAATAGTCAATGCCCGAAGCGAGAGTCAGGGCCGCCGCGACCCAGAGCAGGACCACACCGACCCACCACGTTCCATCCCTTGCAAGCCGGACGAGTCGCTCCGCCAGCGGCCCGTCACCCCCGACCTCGCCGTCGAACATGTGCAGGAAGGCGCCGGAGGCGAACAGAACTGCAATTGCGATCATCTGCGCAGCCGTCTTCAGCTTTGCGACCCATGTCACGGTGAGCGCCCCGGACGCGTCACCAAGAAACTCCCGCAGCCCCGAAACGAACATCTCCCGGAACACGATCAAGGTCGCAGGCAACAGGATCCAGGCGTTCAGGCCGGACTGCGCCGTGATCACCAGAAGCGCGATGACGACCATGGCCTTGTCGGCAATCGGGTCGAGCATGGAACCGAATCTGGTCTCCTGCTTCCAGCGCCGAGCAAGGTAGCCGTCGATAAAGTCGGTGACGGCAGCGCCCACGAAAAGAACGAACGCAAGCCAGTCCGCCCAAGGACGCGCAAAGTAAAGGAACATCACGCTCACGCCCGGGGCCGCCAGGAGCCGCACCAACGTCAGCATGTTCGGGATCGTAAAGGTCATGCGCAAGACTTAGTCGCCAGGCGCACAATAGGGAAGTGCCCGCATCGTGCGTGTCGGGCCGGGGCGCGTCCCGATCACAGTCTGAAGCGCCTCGAAGGCTTTCGGAAACGGGTGGTCGCTAGAACCCTTGCAGTACACCTCCGTTGAACTGATGCCTGCCAGAAAACCCCCTCGTCCGGCGATTGCAAGCCCGGTTTCGCCCGCGTTTGCGCATCTGTCGCCCGAGAGCGTGGCACGCCGCCGGGCTGGCAGCGCCAAGCTGGCGGCGGGATCGCGTGTTCGGGACGAGCATCCGCGTCCCTGGGCGGCGTCGGCGCATGGGCTGCCGTTCCCGCGCCTTCCGGCGCAGCAGAAGGCCGATGCGGCGGACGTTCAGGGCGACCACGGAGAGGGCGACGACGCGGGCAAGGCCCCCGGCGCCCTGCGCCAGGATCCGGTCGAGACCGCGGTGCCCGAGGTTGCCGGTCGCCGGTTCCCGGTCGGCCTTGTCGAGGCAGCCCTTCTTCGGCGGCAAGTTGTCATCGAGCAGCCCGTCGAGGCGGACCCGGTTCGCGGGGCTGTGGAAGCCGCGGTCGAAGCTCACCGCGCGGAGATCGGGAAACGCTGACTGCCCGGCCTCGACCATGGGCACGGCGAAGTCGACGTCGCTGCCCTCCCACATGAGTGATGCAGCACGAAGCCGTGTCCGTCCTCCAGGATGCAGGTCGGGACACCAGGCTCCACCGGGCATCCCGCCTTGCCCTTCGAGATCCAGCGCGTGTGCGGCTCGAGGATCGAGAACGCCTTCTCGACCTCTCTTCGAAGGCCCTCGCTAAGCTCAACCTTTTTCGTGAAAGAAATCGTAGATGGTCTCGGCCGTTCTTGCCGAAATGCCTTCTACAGCCGTGAGATCCGCCAACCCGGCTCGGCTCGCCGCCTTGGCGGAACCGAAATGGGCCAGCAGCGCACGCTTCCTGGCTGCGCCCACGCCCGGCACGTCGTCCAGGGGCGTCGCCCCGACCGCCCTTGAGCGCTTCTGCCTGTGGGCGCCGATGGCAAAACGATGCGCCTCGTCGCGCAAGCGCTGCACGAAGTAGAGGACCGGATCGCCGCGCCTCAATGCGAACCGCCGCGCACCCTTGCGATGGAACTCTTCCTTGCCTGCATTGCGGTCGACACCTTTTGCAACCCCCACCACGGGCATGTCGTCGACGCCAAGTTCCGCCAGAGCGTCATGAACCGCATTCACCTGCCCGTCGCCTCCGTCAATCAGGAGCAGATCCGGCCACGCACCCGACTGCCGGTCGGGATCCTCCTTGAGAAGCCGCTTGAAGCGGCGGGTGAGCACTTCGCGCATCATCGCGAAGTCATCGCCTGGCGCCAGTCCCGAATCCTTGATGTTGAACTTGCGGAACTGGCTCCGAACGAATCCCTCCTTGCCGGCGACGATCATGCTCCCGACTGCATGCGTACCCTGAATGTGGCTGTTATCATAGACCTCGATCCGCTGAAGGTCGGCATCAAGGTCAAAGGCCTTCGCGAGATCTCTCAGAAGCCTTTCCTGCGTGGCCGATTCGGACATTCTGCGGGCCAGGCTCTCGCGGGCGTTCCGCAACGCGCCCGCCACGAGCTCCATCTTTTCGCCCCGTTGCGGGACGGAAATCCTGACCTTTCGACCCGCCTTTTCCGACAGAGCGGCTGCCATGAGATCCGCGTCCTCGATGCCGTCGGAGAGCAGGATCAGGCGGGGCGGTTCCTTCCTGTCATAGAACTGGCCGACAAAGGCCTGCATGATTTCGGCCGCCTCGGCCCCGGATCCGGTGCGCGGATAGAAGTCGCTGTTGCCCCAGTTCTGGTTGGCGCGAATGAAGAAGACCTGAACGCAAGCCTGTCCGCCCTCGACGTGAAGCGCGATGACATCCGCCTCGACCACTCCTGCCGGATTCACGGCCTGGCTGCCCTGCACGAACGTGAGGGCCTTCAGCCGGTCACGAAGCGCGGCGGCGGTCTCGAATTCAAGCGCCTCCGAAGCTGTCTGCATCTCTTCGGCGAGTCGCTCCTGAACCATGGTCGTGCGGCCCTGCAGAAAGCGTTCGGCATCCCGAACGAGGTCGGAATACTCCCCTTCCTCTACCTTGCCCACGCATGGCCCGCTGCAGCGCTTGATCTGGTATAGCAGGCAGGGCCGTGTGCGGCTCTCGAAGGTCGCGTCCGAGCAATTCCGCAACAGGAAGACCTTCTGCAGCTGGTTGATCGTCCGGTTCACCGCTCCGGCGCTGGCGAAGGGTCCGTAATATTCGGCCTTCTCCTTCCGTGCGCCCCTGTGCTTCTTGATCTGCGGAAAGGCGTGGTCCTTAGTCACGAGAATGTTTGGAAAGGACTTGTCGTCCCGAAGCAGAACGTTGTAGCGCGGCTTGAGCTGCTTGATGAGATTCTGCTCGAGCAGCAGGGCCTCGGTCTCGGTCCGAGTCGTCAGGAACATCATCGATGCAGTCTCCCGGATCATCCGCATGATCCGGGGCGAATGCCCGCTCGGCCGGGCGTAGGAAGACACACGCGCCTTCAGGCTCCGCGCCTTGCCGACATAGAGCACGGAACCCTTCTCGTCGAGCATCCGGTAGACTCCGGGGCTCGCGTCAAGCGTCTTCAGGCTGGCCTTGATGGCCAAGTGCCCCCGAACGGGCGCTGGTCTCGATCCTTCAGCCATGATTCCAAGACACGCTGCACAAGTAGAATTTCGAAGCAAGAAAAAAGCGGGCACCATATGCTTGGCCGACCGGCGGGCCGCCTCCCCGGATCCGAGCTGGCCATCTCGAAGAGCCGTGAATTCCCTTCTTCGGAGACCCGGATGGCTGATCAAGCATCTTCGTAACAAGGAGCTGTCCACGAAACCTGGGGATATCTCTGCGGAAAACTGGCGGCGGTCGAGGATTTCTCCTTGAATTCAGCACCCTTCGCGGAATTGCCCAATATTTGGGCAACTTTGCAATGCCTTGATTTCAAAAGATATTTTATGTCACTTCGTCAATACACTGATAACATTGAAGATTTCGTGACATCTACATGACAGCCCGTCGCTGCGGTGCACAACTCACGGCACCTTCGGCATGTCCCCGGTCATTCCTGTCTCCTGACATCGGGCGTTTCCCAAGCCAGATGCTGGCCACCGTCCGCGCAGAGAAGCTGTCCCGTCACGCTCGGCGCATCCAGAAAATATCCAAGCGCCCCAGTGACGTCGGTGACATCGCTCCCCCTGCCAAGGATGGTGTTCCGGCGCTGGTTCGCAAAATGCTCACGCGACTGGCGCGCGCCCCGCAGGGTCGGCCCAGGCCCGATCGCGTTGACGCGGATGGCAGGTGCCAACGCCTGCGCCGATGTCCGGGTCAATGCCCAGAGGGCGGATTTGGCGATCGTGTAGGACGCAAAATGCGGCGTGAGCTTCCTGACGCGTTGATCAATGACGTTCACGATCAGTGCCCGAGCCGTGGATTCGTTCCATTCGCCGCCGGTTTCCGGTTCCGGAGCCTGTCCGGCAAACGCCTGCGTCAGGACGAACGGAGCCCGGAGATTCGACTCGATGTGCCGGTCCCAGGTCTCGCGCGTGCAAGTATGAACCGTGTCATGTTCGAAAATCGACGCGGAATTGACCAGAACGGTCAGCGGGCCGCCAAGAGATTCCACGGCTTTCGGCACCAACCCCTGCATTTCCTCCTCGATGGTCAGATCGGCTTCCAGAACCGCGGACTTCACGCCCAGCCCGCTTGCCGCGGCTGCGACAGCGTCGGCTTCGTCCCGCGATCTGTGGCAATGCACGACAACATCCAGCCCGCGCCCGGCGAGGTAGAGCGCCATCGCGCGCCCAAGGCGCCTGCCCGCGCCCGTCACGAGTGCCTGACCATTCATTCGCGCTGCACCACCAAGATCACGTATATGAAACCCCCCTTCCACTCTGAGCTTGACCTGAAAGCTGAGTGGTCTCACCAAATGTGGCATTTCCCTGCTGGCTTCGACACCTGACAGGGAGGGCCGCATGGCTTGGAACGAGACCTCCCAGGGTAAGTATAGACGATCTTTGGACAGGTATGAAACCGACTTGACGGACGAGGAGCGGTCGGTGATCGAGCTCCTCGTTCCGCCTCCCGCGAAGACGGGCCGGGCCCTGGCGTCCCGGCCTGGACCCCTGGACTGCTCAAGGAGAGAATCAGGGCCGTCTTCGGTGCCGTGATGTCGCTACGAGGCGGTTCGGCGCCCGGTCCGGGCGCCCGGGTTCCGGAAGGTGTCCCCGCGCCCGCTTCGTCCCAAGGCTGATCCGCAGGCGCAGGAGGATTTCCGGCTGGATTCAGCGAACCGGCGATGTCCGCCCTGCCGGAGGGCACGGATCCGGCCTCCGTCGACATCTGGTGCCAGGACGAGGGCACGCATCGGCCGGAAGGGCATGCCCGCCCGCGTCCGGACCCGATGCGGATCCGCAGGTTCAACAACGTCCGCACCGAAATGGCGTCGACGTCCTCGCCTGCAACATCAAGCGCGTGATCAACGTGATCGGCGCAGGGTCGCTTCTGAAGGCGCTGGCCGCCTGAGGCACCTTGGCAGCGCCAATTCGAGGGGCAATCCTTGCACAGGTCGCTCCAGAGGCCATCAAAGACGCATCCAGACCGTCAAAATAGCCCAATCTGCCCGACCACCCGAAGTCGTGGCTCAAAAGCACGATCCCTCTATGCGGGAAGCTGATTCCACACAGCCTCGGCCGTAACCGACGTTCAGGATCGGTCGACTTTCAGCCTGGTTCTGCGTCACCGCATGACAGCTTCGAGCCCACACCGGACCCATCCCAGGTTCGCAGCACGCGCTCGCAGAAATCTCCTTGCTGCGGCGTTGCAAGACCCTCACTGCAGTGCAGTGACGCAAGCTGTCGTTCAGGCGGATCTGAGAACGCGCTGATCATGTCGATTCCCAAGCTATAGGCGATAATCCTGCCGGCGTTCGGATCCCTCCACTTGGCGAATTCACGGTGGCCGCTCAGGAGTTCAGGAAGTTGCGTACATGGTCGCGCATCTGAATGGTCTCAGTAAGGACATCGTCATGCAGTGTGCCCATATAGTCCTGATGCACATATTCGATCGACAGAAAGCCCTTGAATTCGACCCCCCGCAAAGTCTCGATCATGGCGCCGAAGTCCAGCGTCCCTTCGCCCCATTTCGCCTGCAAGGCGCCGGGGCGGGCTTGGCGGAGGTGGATGTGCGCCACGTATTTCGCCAAGGGATCGATTTGCGATTGCGGATAGCCCATACAAGCAAAATGGGCGTAGTCGAGTGTCAGCTTGAGACCAGGAACGCGCTCGATGAATTCAAGGGTTTTGGTCGGGCTGTCCAGAATTCCGCCAACGTGGGGTTCAACCGTCAAGGTCACGCCGTGATCCTGGGCCATGCCGCACATTTCGTTGAGCGCCGCGACCGAAGCTTGAACTGAAGACTCGCTAGATTGGCCCGGGTGATTGACGCCCGGAAGCACAAACAGCGTCGGACAATCGAGCGCTTTTGTGAATCGCAAGACCGCCTCTAGATCAGCCATATTCTGAGGTCGCGCCGCCGGGTCTGACAGAGGGTGATCAAAGGGCGTGGCGCCAAATAGCCAGTAAACGTTCGATGCCCGGACCCCCGCCTCGATCACTTGTGTTGCGGCTTCCTCGGGCGCCGCGATGACGGCGTCACGATTAAGTCTGGGGCCATGCAAGAGCCCTAGATCCATGTGATCTATACCGAGTGCATGGACGATATCCCATGCTTCTTGCAGTGAACAAAGCGTAAAGGACCACGAGGCAATGGAAAGCTTCATCGGCGATGTCCCTTTTCTCGTGAAGCCAGGGGTCATTGAGTTTCGGCGATTCGTTCACAACGGCACGTGCGATAGGCGGCCTGTCTGAGTCATGCAGATTTGGTGCACGCGGCGCAAGGAATCATGAATTCTAGAATTTATGGAAAAAAGTCAAGATGTTGTCTAAGCACTCACTCGCGGCTTGACAGAATCAATCTGCGGATGCTTAAGTGGTCAGGCCACTTTTGAGGCGTGGAATCGGGAATCGACTGCGTCGTGGCATCCAACCTGGGAGGAGACCGAAACATGAAATTACGCACTGCTTCCGCCGTGGCATTGATCGCCGCGCTGGCCGCACCCGCCGCGCTTGCCGAGACGATCGTCGCGAAAAAAGGCATGGAGGCCGACCTGGTTCTCTTGCCTAAGTTCCTGGGCATTCTGCCCTTTGATCAGGCCAATAAGGGCGCCGAAGAAGCGCATGCCGAGTTGGAAAACCCGGGCGATCTTCTATACACCGGTCCGACGCCGGAAAACTCGGTTGCCGGACAGATCGAGATCATGACCACCTCGGCCTCTCAGGGCCAGGCGGCGGTGATGCTGTCGAACAATGCCGGTGACCAGATCGCGCCGGCTGCGGCGGCCGCGTTGGCCGCGGGCACCAAGGTGGTGACTTGGGACAGCCCGATCCCATCCGCCGAAGGTGAGACGGTGTTTGTCGCACAGGTCGACTTTAACGACATCGGCGTCGTGATGGCCGATATGGCGCACTCGATCTTGGGCGGCGAGGGTGAATTCGCCACGCTTTCAGCCACGCCGGATGCCGCCAACCAAAACGCCTGGATCGCCGCGATGGAAGCGGCGCTGGAGGGCGACAAATATTCGGGCCTGAACCATGTCGACATCGTTTATGGCGACGATCAGTCCGAGGTCAGCTATAACCGCGCGCTGGCGCTGGTCGACAAGTACCCGAATCTGGGCCTGATCATGTCGCCTACCAGCGTTGGGATTGTCGCGACCTCAAAGGCGATCCAGGACGAAGGGCTTTGCGATCAAATCAAGGTTTCGGGTCTGGGCGTTCCGGCTGAAATGGTGACCTACACCATGGACGGATGCGCGCCGGAATTCGCGCTGTGGGATTTCGTCGATCTTGGGTACTTGACCTACTACACCGCCTATCTGATCGCGACGGGCCAGATGGAAGGCAAGTTGGGCGATACCTTCGAAGCCGGCCGGATGGGCACCTATGCGGTGGAAAAGGATCCGACCCGCGAGAACGGCAACCGCATCCTGATGGGGCCCTTCACCGTCTACACCAAGGAAAATGTCGAGGCTGCGTCTAAGTAGGGCGGCCAGAAATCGGGCCGGTCCGGAATGCCGGGTCGGCCCACGACATCCAATGGCGACCGGACAGCCGAGAGAGGCGAATGGACACACCCGTCCTGGAAATGCGCGGCATTTCCAAATCCTTTGGCGACACCCATGCACTGGACGATTTCTCGATTGCATTGCGCCCGGGCACGATCCACGCGCTGGTGGGCGAGAACGGTGCCGGCAAGTCGACGCTGATCAAGGCCATTACAGGCATATATAGGCCCACCGCAGGCGCGATGATGGTCGACGGCGCCGAGGTCCAGTTCCGCACGACCCAAGAAGCTCAGGCCGCCGGGATCGCCGCGATCTATCAGGAACCCATGGTGTTCCCCGATCTCGACATTGCCGAAAACATATTCATCAACCATCATGACCGCCCGGGCTATGTGCGCTGGCAGGCGCAATACAAAGAGGCCGAGGCGGTGATCGATCGGCTCGGCGTGTCGCTTGATCCGCGACGGGCGGCGTCGGGGCTTTCGCTGGCCGAACAACAGACCGTCGAGATCGCCCGCGCAATTTCTCTGGACGTCCGGGTCCTGATCATGGACGAACCCAGCTCTTCTCTTTCCGATCACGAGGTAAAGCGCTTGTTCGGCATCGCGCGCGCTCTGCGGGATGAAGGTGTCGCGATCCTTTACATCAGCCATCGGCTGGAAGAAATTTTCGAGCTTGCCGAAATCGTCACCGTCATGCGAGACGGCCAGCATATCTCGACCCGCCCCGTCGCCGAAGTCACCGAGGACGGGATGGTCGCCGAAATGGTCGGCCGCGACATGCAGAACAAGTTCGTGCGGATGCCATCGGCGGCCACCGGCGTGGTCGCTCTGACTGTCGCCGGTCTCGGCCGTGCGCCGGCATTTCACGATATATCCTTCCAGGTCGAGCGCGGCGAAATCATCTGTTTCTCGGGCCTGGTCGGGGCCGGGCGCACCGATCTCGCGCTGGCGCTGTTTGGCATCGCCCCGGCAGATCGGGGCCAGATTTCCGTAGACGGGCGGGACGTGACGATTTCGTCGCCGAAGACCGCGCAGGAACTCGGCATCGCCTACGTGTCGGAAGACCGGCGCAAGCTGGGGATCGCGATGGCAGAGACGGTGACGGCCAATGTCACCCTGCCGATGTTGGACAATTATGCCGGCCCGTTGGGGTTGATCGACGTGGTGCGCGAAAGGGCCGATGCCGACCGGTTCCGCGACGCGTTGAACATCAAGACCGCCGATCTGAACGTTCCGGTCGGCACGCTCTCGGGCGGCAACCAGCAGAAGGTCCTGCTGGCCAAATGGCTGAACACCGCTCCGCGCATCCTGATCGTCGACGAACCCACGCGCGGCATCGACATCGGCGCCAAGGCCGAAGTGCACCGAATCCTGCGCGATCTCGCCACCAAAGGCGTTGCTATCGTGATCATCTCGTCTGACCTGCCCGAGGTTCTGTCTCTGGCCGACCGGGTTCTGGTGATGCGCGAAGGTCATTTCGTCGGCGAATTCCATGGCGACGAGGCGACAGAGGAAACCGTCATGCAACTCGCCGTCGGCGCCGCTTCCGCCAATGAGGTGGCTTAAGATGAACACCCTGATCGAACGCCTTGGTACGAATTGGATTCGAATTCTGGCGCTACTGTTGGTTCTGATCGGGATCATTCTGTTTTTCTCGTCGCAGATCGACAATTATCTGAACGCCAGGCTGTTCAACCGAATCTCGACCTCGGTAGCGATCATCGCGATCATCGCGGTGGGTCAGGCCATCGTTGTCCTTACCCGAAACATCGACCTGTCCGTCGGATCGATCGTCGGTTGCGTGGCCTATTTCGTCGGCGGCCTGCTGGCGGCCTACCCGAACATTCCCGCCATGCTGGTTCCATTCATCGCAATGGGCATCGGGGCCTGTTTTGGCGCGTTCAACGGGTTCTTGGTCAGTCGCCTGAAGCTGCCGGCGATCATCGTCACGCTGGCGACGCTGGCGATCTTTCGCTCGATCCTTGTCGAAAGCTCGGACGGCGCCTCGATTACCACCGGCTCGCTGCCGCAGTGGCTGATCGAATTCGCGCGCACCAACGCATTCACCATCGGTGATTTCCGGTTCCGCTGGATCGTGATCATCGCGGTGATCGTCGTTGCCGTCGCACATGTGTTCCTGACCCGCTTTCGCGCCGGGCGGCAATTCTATGCCGTGGGATCCAACCCCGATGCCGCCGAGTTCGCCGGCATCAACATAAGGCGCACGGTGATGCAGGCTTTCTTGATCAGCGGCGCGCTGTCCGGGCTGGCCGGTTTCATTTTCCTGTCGCGGTTCGGCAACATCACCGTCGTGGCCGGGCTCGGGTTTGAGCTGAAATCGGTCGGTGCGGTGGTTGTTGGAGGCGTCAACATTTTCGGCGGCTCCGGCAGCGTCATCGGCGTACTGATCGGCGCGAGTCTGATCGACCTGCTCGACACGTCGCTGGTCCGGTGGGATTTGGTTTCAGAGTTTTGGCGCGACGCGGTGTTGGGCATGCTGATCCTGGTGGCCGTGGCGCTGGACACGTTCATGTCGCGGCGCCTGTTGGGCCGGCGCACAACGCCAGAGCCCGAAAGACCCGCTCGACCGCCCGCAGTCGCCAACCGGAAGGAGGCGACATGAAACCGCAGCCCATCGTCGCAAGAATTGTCGAGCGTTTGGCCAGCTGGGAGGGCATTCTGGTCCTGATCCTGGTGTTGCTGATCGCCTTCAACGCGCTGAATTCCCCGTTCTTTTTGACCGTGTCGAACCAGATCAACCTGTTTCAGCTCAGCATCGAGAAGGTTATCGTGGCCCTGATAATGACGCTGGTCATCATCAACGGCGAGATTGACCTGTCCGTCGCCTCGATCATGGGGCTTGCTGCTTGCGCTTTTGGTTGGCTGTTTCAGTCTGGCGTTCCGGCGGGCGGTGCGATCATGATTGCGCTTTTGCTTGGCGCGATCTGCGGCGGGTTCAGTGCCTTCTGGATCGCCTGGGTCGGCATTCCCTCGCTCGTCGTCACGCTTGCCATGCTGATCGCATTTCGCGGCTTTGCCCGCGTTCTTGTCGAGGACCGCGGCATCACCGACTTTCCAGAATGGTTCGACAGCCTGGGTCAGGACGCGATCCTCGGGCCTTTCCCGTTATCGATGCTGATCTTTTTCACGCTCGTTGTGCTTCTTTTCTTTGTGCTTCAGCGCTCGGCCTTCGGCCGCAAGCTGTATTTCATCGGCTCAAACCGGGATGTCGCCGAGTATTCCGGCGTTGATGTGCGCCGGATCAAGGCGACGATCTTTGTCGCATCGGGGTTCGTCTCGGCTTTGGCCGGCGTGCTTTTCGCCGCCCGCGTCGGCGCCGTGCGCGGCGATGTGGCACTGGGGTTCGAGCTTGATATCATCACCATCGTGCTGCTGGGAGGCGTCAGTATATTCGGCGGCACCGGAACGATGACGGGCACGGTTCTTGCGATCCTCATCGTGCTCAATCTGCGCAACGGTATGGCGCTGGCGAACATCACTGGACACATCCAAACCGGCGTTCTGGGCGTTCTGCTGATCCTGTCGGTTATGGTGCCTGCCATACAGGACCGGTACGGCCGCCTTTGGAACCGGCTAAAGGGTCAGGGCGCGTAATGGCCCGGCCCACTGCCACCCCGCTGTCGACCAAGCCGGGCCTCGATACACCGATCGGGCGCAAGGCTGTGTCCGAGCTGGTGGTCCAGCGCATACTGGAATTGGTGAAGTCCGGCCAACTGGGCGCCGGCGACAGGCTGCCTCCAGAACGGGAACTTGCCGTGCAACTGGCTGTCAGCCGCCCGACCGTGCGCGAGGCATTGCGGGCGCTGGCGATCCTGGGTGTGTTGGAAATTCGCCACGGCGGCGGCGTGTTCATCTCGTCCCTAGATGAGGCAAATCTTTTGAACCCTTTGGATTTTTTCATGTCGCTGAACGCAAGAAACCTGGGCGAATTGTTCGACGCACGGATCCATTACGAACCGATGATCGCCGGGATCGCGGCCAAGCGTCTGGACGCCGGTGCGCTGAGGCGGCTGCACGAACTGATCGAAGAGCAACTGGCCCATCCCGAAGACAAGGAGGTGTTCCACAATACCGACGCCGAGTTTCACAAGATGATCTTGGATGCATCGGGAAACAGTTATCTTGCGCGGATTGGAAAGATGCTGCAGGTGCTGGGGGACCAAGCCCGCAAGTCGTTCCAACAACGAAAATCAATCCGAAGCCGCTCGATCGAGGACCATCAATTTATCATGGAGGCGCTGAAAGCGCGCGATCACGAAGCTGCGGAAAAGGCGATGCGCCAACATATGCTGAATGTCAGAAGCGCACTGAAGGAGGTCACGGGTGCCTGAACAGGCGAAATCGAGGATCGCCATCATTGGGGCAGGCTGGTGGGGCGTCGAGGTTTATCTGCCGGCGCTGCTGGAGAATTCGGATGCTGAGCTGGTGGCCGTAAATCGGCCCGACCAGGGGGCACTCGACCTGATCCTCGCCAAATTCGGCTTGCCGCGCGGCTACACAGACTATCGCGAGATGCTTGCAATGGAAGAGTTGGATGCGGTCGTCATCACGTCCCCTCACACGCTGCATTTCGAACATGCAAAGGCCAGCCTAGAGGCGGGCTGTCACGCATTGATCGACAAGCCCATGACTACCAGCGCAGGCGATGCCCGTCACCTCGTCGATGTCGCTGCCGAGAACGGTCGCGAGATCATCATTCCCTATGGCTGGAACTTCAAAGAATTCGCCACGACGGCTTCGGATCTGATCGCCGATGGCCAGATCGGCGAGATGCGTCATGTTGCCTGTCAGATGGCGACGTTTACCTTCGACTTATTTCAGGGAATGGGCTTGAAAGAAGCTGAGGATCACATGTTTCAGCCGCAGGAATCCACCTGGGCCGATCCGAATAGGGCCGGGGGATACGGCTGGGGGCAGCTGAGCCATGCCTTGGGCCTGTTGTTCAGGTTGGTCGACCTCGACCCCGCCGAAGTCTATGCGCTCAACACCAAGTCCCGCACCGGCGTCGATCTGACCGACGCAGCCGTGCTGACACTCGCCAACGGCGCGACCGCCAGCTTGTCCGGCAGCGCGCTTGTGCCGAAACACTGCAGCTATCAGCTCGACATCCGCGTATTCGGCTCTGACGGGATGCTGCTAATCGATATGGAACGGGCACGGATGGAACTACGTCGCTTTGACAAGGGGGACTTGGTCCTCAAGCTGGCATCCGACGAAGGCCAGTATATGGCTGTCGAACCGATCAACCGTCTGGTGCAGGTCTGCCTAGGCACCGCGGCGCGGAACGAAGCGACCGGCACCGTCGGCAGGCGCGCCATCGAAGTGCTCGACGCTATGTACCGCTCGTTCGCGTCGGGCAAGCCAGAGGCGATCTGACCGATGACTTGGAAGACCAAGCGTGACGACATTGTCAAGTCAGGGTTCTCCACCCCGCTGGACGCGCCGATGATTCCGCCTTTCCCCATCACCTTTCGCGATTGCAAGATACTGACGCTGGTCTATCGCACCGATCCGGCCGCCATCCGCGCGTTGCTGCCGGAGCCGCTGGAACCGACCGGCGACGCGGTGATGATCCACATCTATCAGATGAACGACACTTCGTGGGTCGGCCCCTATCACGAGGTCAACGTAATGTTTGGCGCCGCGTTGCCGGGCCAGGCGATCGGCAGCTATTCTCCCTACCTGTTCCTGTCGTCCGATGTCGGCGTCACCCACGGCCGCGAGATTCACGGCCAGCCGAAGAAATCCGGCAATCCGAAGGTCGAATTTCGTGGTGACCTTATCGTTGGCTCGCTGGAACGCAATGGCATCGATGTCGTCACCGGCACAATGCCCTACAAGCAGCGGGAAGCGGATATTTCGGAGTTGGCCGACATCTTCCCCTTTTCCACCAACATCAATCTCAAGTCCGTCGATCATATCGACGGCACACCGGCGATCAGGCAGCTGACGTCGCGCAGCCTTGCAGATGTGAGGGTCAAAGAATGCTGGTGCGGGCCGTGCACGACCGAGTTGCGCCCCAATGCGCAGGCGCCGGTCCACCGGCTGCCGGTGCGCGTGATGCTGGACGGATTCTTCTGGGTTGCCGAATTCACATTGGTCCCAGGCGAGATTCTGCTTGATTACTTGAAGGAGGAAATCTGATGGCCAGCTATGCCTGGATCCTCAAGGTCCGCCCCGGGCACGAGGAAGAATACAAACGCCGCCATGACGAGTTGTGGCCCGAGATGGACGCCACGTTGCGTGCCTCGGGGTTGAAGTCCTATCACATCTTCCGCCATGGGCTTGATCTTATTGGCTATTTTGAGACCGACGATTTGGACGCCACCATCTCCTATCTCAAGGACGATCCGGTCAATGCCCGCTGGGCCGAATACATGGCGCCGATCATGCAGATCGACATCGATCCTGCCACCGGCTTCCCGTTTCTCCTTCCCAAGCAATGGAGCCTCGACTGATGGGCATAGATCTGAACTGCAAGACCGCGTTGGTGACCGGCGGAAATCGTGGCATCGGGCTGGCAACGGTGCAAGCGCTGGCCGAGGCCGGGGCCCAGGTCACTTTCACCGGGCGCAGTGAAAAATCCGTCGCCGACGCGCTCTCCGGGCTGAGCGCTGTCGAGGGGGTGGTCTGCGACGCGACCGACCGCGACGGGATGGCGGCGCTCTTGGCGCGCGGGTTCGACATTCTGATCAACAATGCCGGCATCATCACTCCGATCGGACGGCTTGATGAAGTGGAAATTGACGACTGGGGGCGCAATATCGAGGTGAACCTCGTGTCGGCGTTTTTTGCGGTCCAACAGGCCGCCATCGCGATGCGAAAGCGTGGCGGGGGCACGATCATCAACCTGAGCTCGGGTGCGGCCCGCAATGCGATGGAGGGTTGGAGCGCCTATTGCGCGGGCAAGGCGGGGCTCGCGATGGTCACGAGATCCGTTCACAAGGAACTGGGCGACAAAGGCATCCGCATCTTCGGCTTCGCCCCCGGGGTCGTCGACACGGAAATGCAAGGCAGCATCCGCGCGTCGGGGATCAATCCGGTCAGCCAGTTGAAGCGCGAAGACCTGGCGCCCGCGCATGAGCCGGCGCATGCGATGGCCTGGCTGTGCACTTCTGCCGCCGATTATCTGACCGGGCGGGAGCTTGATGTCCGTCACGAAGAGCTGCGCCGGGCCTGCGGGCTGGAAGCTGCGGCATGAACGACCCCGCGCGTGTCGTCGTCACAGATGCGACATTTCCCGACCTCGATGCGGAATCCAGAGCCGCCGAGGCCGCCGGGGCCGTTCTGGAGCGCAAATCCTGCAAGACGGCTGACGAGGTCGCAAGTGCGGTCGCGGGTGCGCAGGTCGCTGTGGTGCAGTTTGCGCCCTTGACCCGTGATGCTATCGCCGGATTGGCGCCCGATGCCACGGCGATCCGTTATGGGGTTGGTTACGACAATTTCGACATCGCCGCTCTGAACGAATTCGGCGTGTCCGCAGCCTCCGTGCCGGATTACTGCACCGCCGAAGTTGCCGATCACACTGCCGCCAGCATCCTGTCGCTGCTGCGCAAGCTGCGACGCTTCGACGCCTCAGTGCGGGCGGGCGATTGGGACGTGATTGGCACAGCGCGCCCAATCAAGGCGTTTCCCGAGACGCAGGTGGGCTTTCTCGGCTTTGGACGCATCGCACAAGAGGTTGCGGCACGGCTGCGGCCCTTTGGACTGCAAATTGCAGCGCATGACCCTTTTCTGGCCTACCCGCCGCCAGGAGTGAGCTTGGTCGAACTTGGTTCGCTTCTGGCGGAAAGCGATTGCATCAGCCTGCATGCCCCGTCGACCGAGAACACCCAGGGCATCATCGACGCGCAGGCGTTGCGGGCCATGAAACCCACCGCCTATCTGGTGAACTCCGCCCGCGGCGAGTTGATCGACGAAGACGCGCTTTCGGCTGCCCTGACCGAGGGTGAGATTGCCGGCGCGGCGATTGACGTTTTCCGGAGCGAGCCGTTGCCTGCCGATAGCGCGCTGCGCTGCGCCCCGAACCTGCAATTGACCCCGCATGCAGCCTGGTATTCGGACGTTGCAATCGAACGCCTGCAGGCGATGGTGGCGGACGAGATCACCCGCGCCCTGACCGACCGACCGGCGCGCCGCGCGGTGCCAGGAACCGGCGGCCCAGGAGTCCGATCATGAAAGTGCGCTCCGTCGAAGCGATCCCGGTTTCCTATCAGGAACCGACTGATCACAACCGCTACCGCTCGGTCTGCCTGGTCAGGGTTACGGATCGGGACGGGCGGGTCGGCTGGGGCGAGTGCTGTTCGTATTTCCCCGAGGCGACGCTGGCAACGGCCAAGTTGGTCGAGGGGCTGGCCGAGATCGTGGTCGGCCTGAACCCGCTGCATACGGAAGCCATCTGGCGCGCCTTGAAGGACCACACCTGGTGGTACGGAGCAGGCGCGGGCATTGCCTCGATCGCGATCTCGGGCATCGATATCGCGCTTTGGGATCTGAAGGGAAAGATCCTGGGAGCCAGCGTTCTTGACCTGCTTGGCGGGCCGGTGCGTGACCACTTGCCCGCCATCGCCAGCCTGCACGGGACTAAGGTGCACATCGAGGAGATGGCCGAGGAAATCGCGGCCCACACTGCCACCGGGCTTCACGGCGCCAAAGTCGGTTTTGGCAAGCGCGGCGAGGCCAACCTCGGCTTCGACTATGATCGGGACGTTGAATTCGTCCGACAGGTGACCAAGGCTATGGGGCCCGGCAAGGACCTGATGCTCGATCTCGGCGTCAAGAACTTTTGGGACATCCCGACGGCGATCAGCCGTGCAAGGGCATTCGATGCGATGGGGGTCGCGTGGCTAGAGGAACCGCTTGGCCACGACGATCCGCAGGGTTACGCCGCCCTGCGCGCGGCGTCCGGCATTCGCATTGCCTATGGCGAGCGGGAATGGAACGCGCGCGGCGTGCAGCGGATCGTCGATAGCGGCACCGTCGATGTCGTCGGCCTCGACCCGGGGCGTGTCGAGGGCATCACCGGATTTGCCAAGGCGGCAGAGATTTGCGCCTTGTCGCGCCGGCAGGCGAACGCGCATAATTTTTCGACCGCGATCGTCGGTGCCGCAAGCCAGGCGCTGAGTTGGGCCAGTTCCGCCTGTTGCCTGCTGGAATTGCAACCCGTGTATGGACCGGCGCAAAGCGATCTGGTGGACCGACCGGTCTGGCATGAAAACGGCGATGTGAACATGCCCGACGGGCCCGGTCTGGGGATCGAGATCAACGAAGATCTGGTGGCCTCGGCGCGCATGGACAGGTGAGGCTGAGGAATGGCGCATTTGGATCTTGGTCTTGCCGGCAGGACGGTGCTCGTGACCGGCGGCGCAGGCAGCATCGGGCGCGCCGTTTGCGAAGGTTTTGCCGAGGCCGGCGCGCGCGTCGCGGTCGGGGATGTCGCGCAGGGAAAGTGTGATGCCGTCGCCTCCGCGCTGGGGCCCGAGCACCGTGGATTTGGCGCCGATCTGCGACAGATCACCAAGCTCGACTCCTTGGTCGGCGATGTCGATGAAGCGCTTGGACCGGTGGATGTGCTGGTCAATATCGCCGGCGTCATCCTGCGAAACGATGATCTGTTCGCGGTCACGGAGGCAGAGTGGGACGCGCAGCATGACGTCAACCTGAAGGCGCTGTTCTTTCTCACCCAGGCGGTTGCGAAGCGGATGGTCGCGGACGGGCGCACGGGCAGCATCATCAACTACAGTTCGCAGGGCTGGATGTCGGGCGGCAATGGCGGCTCGGTGGTCTACAATGCAACCAAGGGCGCGATCACGACGATGACGCGCGGGCTGGCGCGATCCTGGGCACCGCACGGCATCCGGGTGAATGCCTTGGCGCCGGGGCTGGTGGAAACACCGATGCTGATGACCGACGATACTCCGCAAGTGGTGATCGACGACCTGGTCGCCTCGATCCCAATGAAGCGACTGGGCCAGCCCGACGATCACGTAGGCGCGACCGTCTTTCTGGCCTCTGACATGGCGCGCTACATGACCGGTGCGACGCTGAATGTCAGCGGCGGCTTTCTTATGTATTGAGGGGGGGGGCAATGGATCGATCAACCGCCGCCATCGCGCCTTTGGCGGCAGCATTCCCCGCGGATTGGCCTGAATTGGGCCTGGGTTGCGCACCTCTGGGAGATATCCTGGACCTGGTCCCGGATTCCGAGGCCGCAACGATGCTGGCAGCCGCCTGGAACGCCGGCATGCGTTTCTACGACACCGCGCCGTGGTATGGCCACGGGCTCAGCGAGCATCGCCTCGGCGCATTGCTGCGCCAGCACGACCGGGCTGAGGCGTTGATTTCGACCAAGGTCGGCCGGGTCTATGAACCGGCGGACCGTGGCACGGACGCCCGCATCCAATGGCAGGGCGGAATGAATTTTTCGGTGCGCTATGATTACTCGGCCGCCGGGTTCGAGCAGTCGCTGGCGCAAAGCCAAATGCGGCTGGGTCAGCCGTCGGTCGATGCGCTGGTGATCCATGATCTGGATCGCGACTACCACGGGCCGGATCTCGACCGCCACCTGTCCGATCTGACCGGATCGGGCCTGCCCTGGCTGCAAGACCTCAAAGCAGACGGCCAGATCGCGGCGGTCGGCATGGGCATCAACGTATTGCAGGATTTTTCTGAATTGGCCGGCTGGATCGACGTGGATTTCTTCCTCGTCGCGATGCCCTACACGCTGCTCGACCAGGGCGCGCTGGTCGGTCCGATGGCGCGCTGCATCAAGCGCGACATCAAAATCGTGATCGGTGCGCCCTTTGCCTCGGGCCTTTTGACCGATCCCGCCCAGCCCGGCCTGCGTTACAACTACGCCCCCGCCAGCGCCGAGATCCGAGACAAGGCGTTGCGAATTCAGGCTGTTTGCGATGCCCATGACGTCCCGATCATGGCGGCGGCGCTGCAGTTTCCTCGCCTGCATCCAACGGTTGTTTCGGTCATCCCCGGTGCCAGTACCGCCGGCCAGGTCCGGCAGAATGTCGCCAGCAACGACTACCCGATCCCGCCGGAACTGTGGCACTCGCTAAAACAAAATGGTCTGATCGACGCGGCTTGTCCGACTGGCTGAGGAAGACGTCCATGCCCGATTTTCCAATCATCGACGCGCATCTGCACATCTGGGACCCCGAACGCTATGCCATCAGTTGGCAGGCCGACAATGCCGCGATGGCGCGTCCGTTCAGCATCGAGGATTACGCCGAGGACACCCGCAACCTGAACATCGAGGCGATGGTCTTTGTCGAGGCCTTCGTCGACCGGGGCGGGTTTCTGCAAGAAGTTCGGTTTGTCGAGGAAGCCGCAGCGCGCGATCCGCGCCTACGCGCGATTGTGGCCAACGCTCCTCTGGAGGACGGCGAAGACGCGCGGCCGTTTCTGGAACACTTGCAACGACATCACCCGCTTGTGGTCGGAACCCGCCGGATGATCGAGTTTCAGCCGGACCCGGATTTCGCGACCCGGCCCGACTTTGTTCGCGGAGTCCAGATGCTCCGCGAGTTTGACATGTCGTTCGACGTCAACGTGCACCACACGCAAATGGACATGGCCGCTGCATTGGCCGATGCTGTAGAGGACGTGCCGTTGATCCTAGATCATTGCGGCAAGCCAGGCATCCGCGATGGCACTCTGGAACCCTGGCGCACGCACCTAAGGCGATTCGCCGAGAATCCCGACGCCTGTTGCAAGCTTTCGGACTTGCCTGTCGAGGCCGATTGGCAGGCCTGGACCATCGATGATTTGCGTCCTTACGTGGATACGGTCATCGGGATCTTCGGATTCGATCGCCTGATCTATGCCACCGATTGGCCGGTTTGCACGCAAGCCACGAGCCCAAAGCGCTGGAACGACGTTTTGGACAAATGCCTGACCGGCACTTCCACGACCGACCTCCGAAAGCTCTATGCAGACAATGCTCGCCGGATTTACCGGATCTCCTAGCCGTTGCGGCCTGTTGGTCCAGTCGCTAACCTTGGCCAAACGCCAAGCCCAATCAACAGGAAGCCAGCCATGTCGACAATCCACGTGCTCGCCATAATCAAAGCGAAACCGGGTCAACGCGATGCTGTGCTGAGACTGTTCAACGCCAATGTTCCTGCCGTATTGGCCGAAGCTGGCTGCATCGCCTATGAGGCTACAATCGACGCCGATGACGCGGGACCGATGCAATCCACATTTGGCCCTGACACCTTTGTCGTCGTCGAAAGATGGGCCAGCCTGGCCGCCCTTGGCGCCCATGCAAATTCCGTCCACATGAAGGATTACGGCGAAAAAACCAAAGATATGCTGGCCGACCGTACGATTCACATCCTGTCGCCTGCCTAAAGAGCGTTGGATACCCGACCGGGAGACGATGCGACGCGAGGTCGGCGCGGGCACGTCCAGAACCAAAAGCACGTTAGCGGTGTTCGGTCCCGCGACGCAGCCAAGCGCAAGACAGGGCGCCACCAAGCACCGCCTGAACCGACAACTGGAGCTCCGAAGCGGACGTGCCGAGCGCGACGGCCGTCAGGCTGACGACCCAGATCCCGAGGCGAGGTGCCGACGGCGCCTCGCACCAGAAGATCGCCTGCCGGCAGCAGGATCGTCAGGCCCGCCGCGCCCGTGACGCAGACCAAGCGTCAGGCCTTTCCGCAGGGGCATGGTTCCTTGCCGATGCGGTATCGCCCGCAACCGTCACACTTTCTTGCAATGCCCCTCATGTTGCGCGGCAACAAGAGGCGGAGCTTCCCGAACATCGCAAGTAGGACAATGAAGACCAGAAAGATCGTGACGACCTTCAGCATCATGGACTCATGCCCCGAAACGCCGGAAAGCCAGGCGATCCTCGATCTCGGACATCGCGTCAGCCGCAAGTGACACACCGAACCGGTTGAGGAGCGGACGGCGCTGCTCGTAACGCTTGAAAACGACCTTTTCGCCGAAGACCTCCTTCATCTTGGGCACGAGATGTCCGACCCCGTCGACAAGCCCTGTGGCAAGAGCCGCCGAGCCCACCCAGATGTCTCCGTTGAAGAGGTCTTCGTCCTCGTTCAGACGTGCGCCCCGGCGGGACTTCACATGGCCGATGAAGCCGGCATGAATGTGCTCCTGCAGCGCCTTCAACCGCCTTACGTCTTCCGGCTTCTCCGCCTGGAACGCGTCCAGCATGCCTTTCGTCTTGCCAGCGGTGTAGACGCGACGCTCGATTCCGTGACGCTCGATGAAGTCCTTCAGGCCGAAGCCCGCCGAAATGACCCCGATCGATCCGACGATCGAATGCCGATCCACCCAGATTTCGTCGGCAGCGCCGGCGATGTAGTACCCTCCCGAAGCCGCAACGTCCTCGACAAATGCATAGACCTTGACGCCCTTCTCCTCGGCAAGCCGGCGAATGCGCGCCGAAATCAGTGACGATTGCGCCGGACTGCCCCCCGGCGAATTTACGGACAGCGCCACGGCAGCAGGCTTGCCCTTTGTGAACGCCTTTTCGACAAGACCCGCCAGGCTCGCATCATTGAGCGTGCCACGTGTTCGCGCGGCAATCACGCCGTGAAGCTTGAGCACGGACACGACGGGCCGCGACTTGACGAATGGAATCAGTCTCCTCATGGCCTCCATCTAGGCAAACGAGGCGACGGCAACAAGCCGGTACGACCTCGGGAACCCAATTTCGCGCCGTCAGTGGATCGGTCGGGTCCGCTTTCACGGCCGGACAGGGATTCAGCCCCACCCCCTCCCGCAAGCTCGCATCGCCTGCGACAGGCGGCCCAATCGCGTCAGGACGGGTCCCGCCAGCGGTTGATGATCGGGTAGCGCCGATCCAGCCAGAAGGAACGCTTGGTCAACCGCACTCCGGGCGCCGACTGGAAGCGCTTGTACTCGGCGCTGTACATGAGTTGCTCGACCCGCTTGACGACCTCGCGATCAAACCCCAGTTCCACGACGTCGGCGACCGACTTTTCGTCTTCGATCAGTGCCGTCAGAATAATGTCCAGGTCGGCGTATTCGGGCAGGGAATCGCTGTCTTTCTGCCCTTCCCTCAGTTCAGCTGTCGGCGCTTTCTCGATCACGGCCGGCGGAATCACTTCCCCGGCCGGCCCTCTCATCCAAGGTCGATGGTTCGCGTTGCGCCAGCGGCAAGTTTCGAAGACCCGGGTCTTGTAGAGATCCTTGACCGGATTGTAGCCGCCGGCCATGTCGCCATAGATCGTGGCATATCCAACGGCCGCCTCCGACTTGTTGCCCGTGGTCAACAGCATTTCGCCGAACTTGTTCGAAAGCGCCATGAGGATGACGGCGCGCAGTCGCGACTGGATGTTCTCTTCCGTGATGTCCGGCTCCCTGCCATCGAGGAGCGGAGCCAAGGCATGCACCGTCGCATCGACTGGCTCCGTGATCGGTACCTTGTTGAGCCTGACTCCAAGCGCCGAAGCCACTGCGGATGCATCGTTCAGCGACTGTCGGCTCGTGAATTCCGAAGGCATCATGACGCAGCGCACGTTCCCCGGACCAAGGGCGTCCACGGCGATGCAGGCCACGGCAGCGCTGTCAACGCCACCGGACAAGCCGAGAAGCACCTTCGAGAACCCCGTTTTCCGGACATAGTCCCGTGTGGCCTCGACCATTGCACGATAATCCAGTTCCCATGGATCCGGACACGGCGCTATCTCGCCCTTCAGCGCGCGCCAGCCATCCTGGCACTCCTCGAATTCCACATGGACAACGGATTCGTCAAAGAAGGGCATCCGAACCGCCATTTCGCCGCCGGGGTTCAGGACGAAACTGCCACCATCGAATACCTGGTCGTCCTGACTCCCGATCATGTTGAGATAGACAAGCGGCAGACCTGTCTCGATGACTCGCGCCACTACGACGTTCAGGCGGGTATCGAACTTTTGCCTGTAATAGGGTGAACCGTTCGGCACCAGGAGAATCTCCGCCCCCGATTCCGCAAGCGCCTCGGGCACGTCTTCATGCCAGGCATCCTCGCAGATCGGCGCCCCAATGCGGACGCCCCCGAGATCGAAGGGACCTGCCAACGGCCCTTGGTCAAAGACCCGGACTTCGTCGAACACCATCTCGTTTGGCAGGTCGTGCTTGAGGACCCGGCGCACCACGCGCCCACCCTTGAATACGTGAAAGGCGTTGTAGAGCTTCCCGTTCTGGTGCAGCGGACCGCCGATTCCGAGTGCCGGACCATCTGCGCAGGCCACGCGCAATGCGTCGAGATGCGCCTCGGCATCGCGCAAAAATGATGGCCTCATCACTAGATCCTGCGTGTTGTAGCCCGTGATGAACATTTCTGTGAGCGCCACCATGCCGGCGCCCGCCGCACGGCCCTGCTCCCATGCTGACAGCGCCAGCGCAGCATTGCCGGCGAAATCCCCGACAGTGGGGTTCATTTGCGCCAGCGTCAGGCGAAATCTTCTGGCCATCATGCGCCTCCGCAAGGGATTCTGCAGGGTCTGACTCCGCAGCCACCTCCGTTTTGCTCGATGGGGGTCGGAAATCAAGTCTTCCGGCACTATGTCCCGCCAGAGCCGGACGCAATACCCCGCCACCAGGTCTTGCCGGACCACGTGGCGGCAAGAGGAATCCTTCGCAGGGAAAAGCGTTTGCGAGCAAAAGGGCACTCAACTAGTCTCACAGGCACGTGGCAAGCCACTGCGCATCCGGCCTTTGGCGCGATCGAGGTTTGCCCCGAGGGCCCATGCCGACCAGCACGAGGAGAAAGAGATCCAATCTGCCTTGAACCATGCGTTGAAGACCGGCCCCGGGATGCTTCCTCGGTCACGGGCTCTCGAAGAATCGCCTGCAGGCACCCCGGGCCAGGCACGAAACGGGGCGAATGGGAACTCGGACGGTCAGGTTGTGCGAGAGGAGCCCGGCCGCGGCCGGCGTCACGGGAGAGGCTCCGGCGGCTCCCGGTGCGGCGTGAGCCGCGTCTTCGTCCCTCCCCGCCCTGAAGGACGGGGCTTCCTGCGGGGTGGATTGATGAAGCTGGCATCGGGACTGATTCTTCCGCTGGCCGCCGCAAGCCCTGGAACGGCGTTTGCTCAGGAAGTCATCACCAAGCAGTACGACGATGGCGGTGTTTACGAAGGCACGTTCAAGGACGGCCAGCAGCACGGGCAGGGAACGTACCGGCTGCCGAACGGCTACGTCTATGAAGGCGAATGGGTGGAGGGAAAGATCGAGGGCCAAGGGCAGGCAAGCTACAGTGACGGCTCGGTCTACATCGGCCAGTTCGTGAACGGAAAGCCGGAAGGAACCGGCCGGATCATCTTTGCAGAAGGCGGCACGTATGACGGCGAGTGGCGCGATGGCAAGATCAACGGCCGGGGCGTCGCCGAGTACGCTACCGGAGTGCGCTATGTCGGGGAATTTGTTGACGCGTTACGCGATGGACAGGGTCGGATGGAGCACCCGAACGGCTACGTCTACGAAGGCACATGGTCAATTGGCGAAAGGGAAGGCCAAGGGCGTATCGAGTACACTGATGGCGCGATCTATGACGGCACGTTCGTCGGAGGCTTGCGTGACGGCCATGGATCGCTCGCCATGCCTGATGGCACGCACTATGACGGCGAGTGGTCCAAGGGTCAGATTCACGGCGATGGACGCCTGTCCCTGCCGAATGGAGACGCCTATGAGGGCCAGTTCCTCGAAGGCAAGCGCCACGGCCAAGGTCGCCTTTCATATGCCAACGGCGATCTCTACGAAGGGGCGTTCAGGGCCGACATGCGCGACGGCGAGGGCGTCTTCGCCGGCAATGACGGTCACAGTTATTCAGGCACGTGGGTCGCTGACGGAATCGAGGGCTCTGGCGAGGTCACATATCCCGATGGCTCCGTCTATACGGGCACATTCAAGAACAACCGGTCGCATGGAATCGGAAAGATCGTCTACGCCGACGGAGGCAGCTACGAAGGCGAGTGGGTTGACGGCGCGATCAATGGCAGGGGAACCGTAACCTATGCCAACGGCGTCGTCTATGACGGCGAATTCAAGAATGCCCAAATGCACGGTACCGGCAAGATCGTCTTCAAGGACGGCTTTACCTATGAAGGCGAGTGGGTGAACGGCCAGCGTCAAGGCGAAGGCGTGGCCCGCTACACGAACGGCTCGGTCTACGAGGGTGCCTTCGTGGATGGCAAGCGTGAGGGGATGGGCACGATCAGGACGGTCGACGGCTACACCTATACCGGTGATTGGAAGGCGGGAGAGATCGAGGGCAACGGGGTCGCGACCTACACGAACGGTGGAGTCTATGAAGGCGCGTTCCGTGCCGGCAAGCGCGATGGCTGGGGCAAGATGCGGTACGAGAACGGCGTCGAGCTCAACGGCATCTGGGAGAACGGATCACTGACCTCTGGCTCGGACAAGCCAACCCCGAACCCGGCCGAAAGCAACTGACGCTCACAATCCCGGGTGAATGCGGTGCAGCAACGCGCCCGAGGCCGTTTCCCGGCACCCGCAAGTCCATGGCTCCTGCCACGCGTCGCATCGACCGGTCGCGCTCCCGTGGACAGGGAGCACACGAAATACGGCCGGACAGAGCCTTTGACACCCGCTCCCGCAGCGACTAACGTCCGCTTCCATGAAGCAGGCAAGCCATATCGCGCATTCGCGTGCCGACCGCGTCGGCCTGCTTCTTCTCCTTAGCCTCCTCTGAGCGTGCCTTTCGGCGCGACCGCTCAGAGGGTGTCCCCGCGCCGGGCAACAGACTAGGGAGACAATCTTGCATACGATCAATCTGGCGAATGGGCCGCCAAGTGCCGCGCCCCGCATCATGGCCATGGCCGCCCCGACGCGGCCTGAGCGCATGATTGGGCAAGATTCTGCAAGCTGGAGTGCAGGGCGGCTCGGTTCCTGGCGACTCGAGCCGGCGCATGGTGACATGCCAGAAATTCGAGGACGGGAAGATGGCTGACGGCAAACACGTACTGATATTCGACACCACGCTGCGCGACGGCGAACAAAGCCCCGGTGCAACCATGAGCCATACCGAAAAGCTCGAAATCGCCGGGCTTCTTGACGACATGGGCGTGGACATCATCGAGGCAGGCTTTCCGATTGCCTCCGAGGGGGATTTCGAGGCCGTGAGCGAAATCTCGAGGCTGACGCGGAACGCAGTGATCTGCGGGCTGGCGCGTGCGAATTTCCAGGACATCGACCGTTGCTGGGAGGCTGTGCGGCAAGCCAGGCAGCCGCGAATCCATACCTTCATCGGCACGTCTCCGCTGCATCGTGACATTCCGAAGCTCTCGAAGGACGAGATGGCGGAACGAATCCACGATACCGTGACCCATGCCCGCAATCTCTGCGACAATGTCCAGTGGTCGCCGATGGACGCGACGCGGACCGAATGGGACTATCTCCTGCGTGTCGTCGAGATCGCGATCAAGGCGGGCGCCGGGACGATCAATATCCCTGACACCGTCGGCTATACCGCGCCCCGCGAGAGTGCCGGACTGATCAAGCGTCTGATCGAGGAGGTGCCTGGGGCGGACGAAGTCGTTTTCGCGACCCATTGCCACAATGATCTTGGCATGGCGACCGCGAACGCCCTGGCTGCGGTCGAGGGTGGCGCCCGGCAGATCGAATGCACCATCAACGGCTTGGGTGAGCGGGCCGGCAACACCGCGCTCGAGGAAGTCGTGATGGCGATGCGCGTGCGCAGCGACATCATGCCCTACAAGACCGGCGTCGACACCACGAAACTGATCCATGTTTCACGACGCGTGGCAACCGTTTCCGGCTTTGCCGTGCAGTACAACAAGGCCATCGTCGGCAAGAATGCATTCGCTCACGAGAGCGGCATCCACCAGGACGGAATGCTGAAAAACGCCGAAACTTTCGAGATCATGCGCCCGGAGGATGTCGGGCTCTCGGAAACCAGCATCGTGATGGGCAAGCATTCAGGCCGCGCCGCGCTGAAGTCAAAGTTGAGGGAACTCGGCTTTGATCCCGGCGACAATCAGCTGAACGACATTTTCGTTCGCTTCAAGGCGCTCGCCGACCGCAAGAAGGAAGTCTTCGACGATGACCTGATCGCACTGATGCGGGATCAGGAGACAGACGAAGTGCATGACCGCATCAAGGTCAAGTTTCTTCGAGTCATCTGCGGCACCGAAGCGCCGCAGTCCGCCAACCTAGTTCTCGAAATCGACGGCAAGGAGACTCGTGGCATGGCCAAGGGCGACGGGCCCGTCGACGCCACGTTCAACGCGGTCAAGAAGCTCTTTCCCCACAAGGCGCGGCTTCAGCTCTACCAGGTGCAGGCAGTGACCGAGGGCACCGACGCACAGGCGACTGTCAGCGTGCGGATGGAAGAGAACGGCCTCATCTCCACCGGCCAGTCTGCGGACACGGACACTGTCGTGGCAAGTGCGAAGGCATATGTGAACGCGCTGAACCGGCTCCTGGTCCGGCGGCTAAGGACCGGCCCCGATGCGGATGTGAAGCAGGTGACTTACAAGGTCACCGGGTGACGCCCGGAAGCAGTGCGCCTCAAGACGAGACTGCTTCGGCACCACGATCCGCCGCTTCCGCCGACCCGTGCGCTTCAAGAAACTGAAGCGCGCCGATCATGAAGCGCTTTCGTATCGCGGGCGCCTCCATCATGACCTCATGCCTTGAACCCTCAATGACGCTGAGCCCCGCGGATGGCCATGTGGCGTGCATCCTGTGGATGGCGCTCGTCGACACGACTCGCTCGTCGGTTCCCAGAACGGTCCAGACCGGAATGTCAGGCCGAGGCGCCCTTGCGAGCCAGCGTTGTTCGTCGACGGCACTGCCAACCCATCCGATCGAAGGGCCGCCAAGCACCAGGGCCGGTTCTTCCGTCAACTGGCGAGCCATATGCGCGAACGTCTCCCGGTCGCGCGTAAGCAGGTTCGTGTCAAATCTCGCCTCGGTCACGTAGTTGCCGGGACCGGACCCCGGGACGTAGCGGCGTTCAATGCCAAGAAGTCCCAGGAGGTGCGGCAATGCGATCGCCGCCGGCCAGATGAAGAACGGCACATTGAGACCCCACATCGGAGCGGAGAATATCGCCTTCCTGACCGGCAGCCCCTCGATCAGGGACCTCAACCCGATGCAACCGCCCATGGAGTGAGCGATGAGGAACCATGGTTCGGGCAGGCCATGAATTCGCGCCGTCGAGACCAGCTCGGCCACGTCAATCTGAAATTCCGGGAAGGACGCCACATGTCCCAGCCTCGCATCGTCCGTCAGCCGGTCCGAGAAGCCTTGCCCTCGCCAATCGACCGTGGCGACCGCGTAACCTGCCCTGCTCAGGTCATGCGCGACCCGGCCGTACTTTTCGGCGTATTCCGTCCGCCCCGGAAACAGGAGAATGGAGCCCTTCGCCCCATCTGCGCGCCACAGGACGACACGGATTCGCCGCCCGTCCCTGCCACGCCGCCAGAAGGCCCGAACGCCTTCGGGGCCTTTGGCGAGATCGGCACGAAACGGCGCATTCTCCATGGTCAGGCCAGTGCCGGGGCCAGCCTCATCGCCACGCTGATGTCTCCGTCGATCTTCAGCCTTCCGGACGCAAAGGCCGTCGTCGGATCCAGGTCGCCTCCAAGGATGTCACGGAAGGTGCCGGCATCGGCCGTCATGGTCACGTCCGCCTCGTCGTCACCGGCCCGTGCTCCGTCGTCGTCCAGCAAGATCGAGCCCTCATCCTCGATGACGAACTTCGCCGTACCGTCAAATCCACCATCCAGCCTGGAATTCAGCATCGTGACTGCATCATCGATTGCGTCGCTCATGGGTCTTTTCTCACTTCAATGTGTTGGGGCTCGAATCTGCCCGCCGTTAGGTTAGGATCAACATATGCGCCTTATCTGCCCATATCTCAAACCCCCGGTCGCGGCCATCGTCGCATGCCTCGCGCTGCTGTTCCCGGCTCTTGCCGACGATGCGAAACTTGATGCGCTCTTCGAGGGCCTGCAGAACGCGAACCCGGAAACCGTCCGTCAGATCGAAGAGCAGATATACCGGATCTGGTCGCAGTCGGGCTCGCCGGCAATGGACCTGTTGCTGGAGCGTGGGCGCAATGCGCATGCAGAAGGCAAGTTCGAGCTTGCAATCGAGCACTTCTCCGCCCTGGTGGATCACGCACCCGAGTTTGCCGAAGGTTACAACGCCCGGGCCACGGCGTATTTTCAGACCGGTCGGTTCGGCCAGTCGCTGGCCGACATCCAGCAGACCTTGAGGCTCAACCCCAGGCATTTCGGCGCGATGAGCGGGCTTGCGGCCATTCTCGACGAGATTGGTCGCCCGGAGTACGCACTCGAAGCACTGCGCGCCGTAGAGGCATTGAGCCCGCACCGTGAAGGGCTCTCGGATGCGGTCAAGCGCCTCGAACGAAAGGTTGAAGGCGAGTCCATCTAGGCGCATGTTGCATCAATGCCTTCTTTCATGGGCATCGGCACAAGTTGACATGGAAGGCCGTTCGATTCCTGGCCGTCGAGCGACCTGCCTCCGGACTTCGGATTCGGACCGCTCCATTGGTCGAAGAAGCATGCAAAACCGCTGCGGCGGCAATTGTCTCGAATCTGGCGAACCCAGCTCTCCTGCATCGGCCCCGTGCGAGGGCCGCTCTCGCCACCCACGACCGCCCAGGCAACTCCATAGAGGCCAGTCCCAGTGAACGGTCGCAGCAGCTGTTCGAGCAAGGCCGGCCTTGCACCCCGGATTCACTTGCTTGAGGTGATCAATCCGGCTTGCATGCTTCGCGCCGACTGCAGAAACGCCCAGCCAGATGAGGCTCGGCACCTCGCAGCGCGCAGTCGATTTCGGATTTATGCGCGCACGAGGGAATCAGGTTGGTGAGCGCTTGATCGACATGACTGCCCGCACGCTCAATGACTTATGGCACCTTGTCGAAGAGCGAATGGCCGATTTCCTTGCCAAGAAGGTCACTCGTCAAGTTGGCAAGGATCATCCTCGACCTCTTCCATGCGGACGGTCGTGAAAGCCAGCTTGGCAAAAGTGTCGGGTCTCAACCCTGCCCGCACGGATGCCCGCGGCACCATGCAAGTCCCTTGGCGAAACGCTCGCCGTGGCAGGTGTCGCGACCTGGGCCGGCACTCGTCCACCCCGTGACCGAAATGCGCATTGCATCTGTCCGCTCATCGGCTGTCGAGTCAGCCACATTCCTCGATCCCTTCGAGGATGCTGGCTGCCCGATCCGGTCCAGGCAGACCGGAGTTGCCGGACCGAACACGGTAGGTGTCGTTCGTCAGGCGCCCTGAACGGAGTGAACGATCTCCTCGGCGCTGTCGCTCCTCGCTGCAACATGGATGGCTTCAATCACTTCGATGTTGCGAAGGCCGTCCTCGACCGTGACCAGCGGCGGCACGCCGGAACGGATGACGTCGAGAAAATGCTCGAACTGACGAACCATCGGGGCCTCTTGCGCCACGGCGACCCGTTCCTGCCTGATCGGTGACCACCAGCCCTCCGGTCCGGCATGGGACCATACGGCAAGGTCCGGAATCGAGAGGGCGCCAGTTGTTCCAGCGATCTGGCAGCATGACTGGTCTGTCCGAGGGTAGACCGGGTTTTCGCCGGCGGTCAGTTCCCAGCTCCAGGGCGTCGACGTGGCATCTCAGACTGACGCGGTGCCAAGCGCCCCGGAGGCGAATTCGAAAATCATTGCGCCTGTGTCCTCGACCTCGAAACCGCGCACATGGTGCGCGTTCCTTGCCTGAACTGACGTGATCGGTCCGCAGAAATGCTGCAGCAGGTCGATGTCGTGAATCAGGTTGATGCAGATTGGCCCGCCCCCGGCCCTGATGCGCCATTCGACATTGAAGTAGTCTTCGTGCTTGTTCAGCCAGAACATGGCATTGACGGCGACCACGCGACCGATACGGCCGCCCTCGATCACGTCCCGCACCGCGTTGGCAACGGGCGAATGGCGGCGATGATGGCCGACGAGCACTGGCACTCCCGTCGCCCGGGCCGAGTGCACAAGCGATCGGGCCTCGACAACGCTGGCGGCCAGCGGCATTTCAACCAGCACCGGCACTCCGGCCTCGAAGCAGGCCGTGGCCAGTGGCAGATGCAGGTGATTCGGGGCCGCGACGATGGCACCGTCCGGGCGTCCTGACCGCAGATATCCGGCCAGATCCTGATGCCAGTCCGCACCGAGCGTCATGGCGCTACGGCTCGCCTCCGGATCTGGGTCGATGATCGCGTCGAGCCGGGCGGATCCGGACGCGATCTCGGCATGCCCCCGTCCGATGAGGCCGGCTCCGATCACCGCGATCCGGGCATCTGATCTTCTTGCCAATGCCGCCCGACGCCAGCCAGGGATTTCGTCCGGCTTGCCGCCTGAGGCGGGTTCATCCTGAAATCCACGGCCGCGCGGCATGCAAGGCCGGATGTCGCGCCCGTCCCGAGCCGTCCGTGCCGGAAGCCGGCGTCATGCGCGACCGCATGCGCCGCTACGACACCAGGCTCAGACGGCGTTTCGAGGAGGTTCGCGCCCGATTCGCTGTTCCGGCAGGGGGATCCTTGAACTGTGCGACGGGTTCACAACGCCATCGCCGCAGGGCCATCGCCATAGAGATACGCTGAAAGCTCGTCAGGCTTGGCGGTGACCTACTCTCCCACGCCTTAAGACGCAGTACCATCGGCGCTGCAGCACTTAACGGCCGAGTTCGGGATGGGATCGGGTGTTTTGCGTGCGCTATGACCACCAAACCAGAGGAACTTTCAGCTTCCAAGCCAAGGGGCATGCTCCTGATCGAACCAGTGTCCGCCACTGGATCAAATCAAGCCTATCGGGCAATTAGTACCGGTCAGCTGAACGCATTGCTGCGCTTGCACATCCGGCCTATCGACGTGCTGGTCTTGCACGGCCCTCAGGGATACCTTGTTTCGAGGGGGGCTTCCCGCTTAGATGCTTTCAGCGGTTATCCTTTCCGATCATAGCTACCCTGCGCTGCGGCTGGCGCCACAACAGGTCCACCAGTGGATCGTTCACCCCGGTCCTCTCGTACTAGGGGCAACTCCTCTCAAGTATCCTGCACCCACGGCAGATAGGGACCGAACTGTCTCACGACGTTCTAAACCCAGCTCACGTACCTCTTTAAACGGCGAACAGCCGTACCCTTGGGACCTGCTTCAGCCCCAGGATGAGATGAGCCGACATCGAGGTGCCAAACGGTGCCGTCGATATGGACTCTTGGGCACCATCAGCCTGTTATCCCCGGCGTACCTTTTATCCGTTGAGCGATGGCCCTTCCACGCGGGACCACCGGATCACTATGGCCGTCTTTCGACTCTGCTCGACCTGTCAGTCTCGCAGTCAGGCTGGCTTCTGCCATTGCACTCAACGAGCGATTTCCGACCGCTCTGAGCCAACCTTCGCACGCCTCCGTTACTCTTTGGGAGGCGACCGCCCCAGTCAAACTACCCGCCACAGAGGGTCCCGGATCCGGATGACGGATCGCGGTTAGACATCAAGCAGGCGAAGGGTGGTATCTCAAGGGTGGCTCCACAGGGACTGACGTCCCCGCTTCAAAGCCCACCACCTATCCTGCACATCGCATGCCTGATGCCAGTCTGAAGCTGTAGTAAAGGTGCACGGGGTCTTTCCGTCTAACCGCGGGAAGCCTGCATCTTGACAGGCAATTCAATTTCGCTGAGTCGATGTTGGAGACAGCGGGGAAGTCGTTACGCCATTCGTGCAGGTCGGAACTTACCCGACAAGGAATTTCGCTACCTTAGGACCGTTATAGTTACGGCCGCCGTTTACCTGGGCTTCAATTCGGAGCTTGCACCCCTCCTTTTAACCTTCAGGCACCGGGCAGGCGTCAGACCCTATACGTCGTCTTGCGACTTCGCAGAGCCCTGTGTTTTTAGTAAACAGTCGCCACCCCCTGGTTTGTGCCCCCGGCCAATGGTTGCCCACCGACCGGGCCTCCTTCTCGCGAACTTACGGAGGTATTTTGCCGAGTTCCTTCAACATCGTTCTCTCAAGCGCCTTGGTATTCTCTACCAGTCCACCTGTGTCGGTTTGGGGTACGGTCTGATGGAGGGCTATTTCCAGGAACCGCCAGGCCGCCAACCCAATCCGATAAGGGCTGACAACTTCCGCGATCCGTCACTTCCTCCTGGCCCAGGAATGTTAACCTGGTTCCCATCGACTACGCCTTTCGGCCTCGCCTTAGGGGCCGGCTTACCCTGCTCAGATTAGCTTTAAGCAGGAACCCTTGGACTTTCGGCGACAGGGTCTCTCACCCTGTTTGTCGCTACTCATGTCATCATTCTCGCTAGTGATCTCTCCACCGGATGGCTCACGCCCCGGCTTCACCGAAGACTCGGCTCCTCCAATCCGGGCGCACCCGGTCATGAGGAAAAGAGTCATGTCACACTACGCTCCGCTACCGCAGCTTGCGCTGCCCTAAGCTTCGGCTCGTGGCTTGAGCCCCGTTACATCTTCGCCGCAGGACAACTTGATTAGACCAGTGAGCTGTTACGCTATCTTTAAAGGATGGCTGCTTCTAAGCCAACCTCCTGGTTGTCTTGGTCGTCCCACATGCTTTCCCACTTAGCCACGAATTGGGGGCCTTAGCTGTAGGTCAGGGTTGTTTCCCTTTCCACGACGGACGTTAGCACCCGCCGTGTGTCTGCCGACCAGTACTCCCCGGTATTCGGAGTTTGGTTAGGATCAGTAAGCCTGTGGGGCCCCATTACCCATCCAGTGCTCTACCCCCGGGGGTATTCAGTCGACGCTCTACCTAAATAGATTTCGCGGAGAACCAGCTATCTCCGAGTTTGATTGGCCTTTCACCCCTAGGCACAGCTCATCCCGATCTTTTTCAACAGATGTGGGTTCGGCCCTTCAGCAAGTGTTACCTTGCCTTCAGCCTGGCCATGCCTAGATCACTCGGTTTCGGGTCTGATCCCACGAACTCGTTCGCCCTATTAAGACTCGCTTTCGCTGCGCCTTCACCTAACGGCTTAAGCTTGCTCGCAAGACCAAGTCGATGACCCATTATACAAAAGGTACGCCGTCAGGACTCGAGGTCCCTCCGACTGCTTGTAGGCATCCGGTTTCAGGTACTGTTTCACTCCCCTCGTCGGGGTGCTTTTCACCTTTCCCTCACGGTACTGGTTCGCTATCGGTCAGTAAGGAGTACTTAGCCTTCGAGGGTGGTCCCCCGATCTTCAGACAGGATTTCACGTGTCCCGCCCTACTTAATGCGTCCTTTCTTGCTTCCCATACGGGACTGTCACCCTCTACGGTCAAGCTTTCCAGCTTGTTCTGGTCACATTCAAGGCTCGGCTGGTCCCCGTTCGCTCGCCACTACTAGGGGAGTATCTGTTGATTTCCTTTCCTCCGGGTACTGAGATGTTTCAGTTCCCCGGGTTCGCTCTAAAAACCCTATGTGTTCAGGTCATTAGTACCTGTTTCAGCCCGCTATCGAGAACCATGGGCTCTCAATAGCGAACTGTCAGGTGGGTTGCCCCATTCGGAGATCTCGGGATCAAGGCCTATTCTCGGCTCCCCCAAGCTTATCGCAGAGTATCACGTCCTTCATCGCCTCTTACTGCCAAGGCATCCACCAAACGCCCTTCTCGCGCTTGACTTGATCCAGAAGAAGACAGGCTTCTTCCGATGGCCCCCGCACGAAGGCGGAAGCACGGATCAAGAGCATGCTATCCCGCTTGCCCGGACGGATGTCCCGGCAAGCT
>CBDCBG010000006.1:0-3822500 GCA_965214325.1 Paracoccaceae bacterium | reverse complement strand
CCGCGCGCCTAGCCGGAACGCCTGAGCCCAAGCCAGCGGGTCAGGAAAAGCCCCAGCACCAGCCCGGGAACCAGCGCACCAAGCGCAACAGGCAGCGAGAACGCCTCTGAAAGGAAGCCGATCAACGGAGGTCCGACCAGGAATCCGCCCAGTGCAACCGTCGCCATGATGGCGATGTTCGATGCCTCGTACCGGTCGTCAAGCGCGGCGACCGCTGAAACGCCCAGCGGATACGCGGTCGAGATGCCGAACCCGACAAGAGCGAACCCCGGAAAGGCCAGTGCAATCGGCAGGGGCAGCGCCAGCAACAGCAGTCCCAGAATTGCCGAGCCCGTGGTGATTCGCGCCAGCCGAACCGCCCCGAACCTCAATTTCAACCAGTCACCGGCGAATCGCCCGCCCGCCATGAAGGCAGAGAAGATCGTGACCGCGATCCCCGCCCTCGTCTCAACGCTGCCGGTTCGCTCGGCGAGATAAACCGCGGACCAATCCGCCAACGAACCTTCGGCAAGCGTTGCAAAGAACATGAACGCGGCGACGGGCGCAAGAGCGGCCGGGACATCGGCTGCCCTTCGCCGGGGCGGCGACGCGACGACATCCCCGTCTCCCAACGCCGGCATCGCCCGCGCGCCGGCAACGCCGGCCAATGTGGACAAGAGTGCAAGAAACGGCAGCGCGTGCCAGGGGCTCGCCACAAGAAACGTGACCACAGCGGACCCACAGGCCAGGCCTAGCGCCCAGAAACCGTGACATCGGTTCATGATTGCAATGTCCGCCCGCTTCTCGAGCCTCGCCGCATAGACGTTGATGCCGACTTCCAGAAACGCGATGGCCGCGCCAAGCAGGAAGAGGGCGACGAAGAGGGACGGTCCCGACCAAGCTACGAGAGGCAGGAGGCCCGCAACCGACTGCAGCGGGAGCACCGCGATGAAGATGCGCCGCGGGCCAAATCTCGCGACAACCCTGCCCGCGATCTGCAGGCAGGGAATCAGCGCGATCGGCGTGCCCATCAATGCCAGCGCCAATTCCGCCTTCGAGAGGCCAAGATCTTCCTGCACGAGCGGAATGATCGCGAGCCACCCGCCAATCACGAGCGGTTGCAGCAGAAACATCGCCATGATCAGGAACGCGGCGCGCATGACACGCAGTTCTTCCATCCGCCGGGCCGCGTCAAGCCCGGGCCGAAGCAGGGACCCCGCCGTTCGGGAATCTGTCCCGGCTCAGGCCAACCGCCACTCGGCCCACCTGACCCGCGTTGCGAGCAACACGAGAATGACGCCGAGATAGACATAGGGTTCCAGCTGGAATCCTTTCGAGAGCATCACGAAGTGGATCGCACCCAAGAGCACCACCGGATACATCAGCCTGTGCAGCCGCCGCCATCTGATCGGCCCAAGCTTCCCCAGCGAGAGGTTGTTCGAGGTCAGCGCAAGCGGGATCATCAGGACAAAGGCACCCATCCCTACCGTGATGTATGGGCGCTTTACGATGTCGGCCCAGATCTGGTCGAGGAACTGGACATCCAGGACCAGCCAGACGAGCAGATGCAAAAGCACATAGAAGAATGTCACCACGCCAAAGGCGCGCCTGAGCTTCAGGAAGTTCAACCCGGTCCATTTGCTGACCGGGCGCACCGCAAGCGTCGCGATCAACACCTGGAGCGCCAGTTCACCGAGTTCGTGCTCCAGCGCCTTGATCGGCTCGACCCCCAGTTGACCTGCCTGGGCCTGCCACAGGAACCAGGCCGGCGGCAGCACCGCCAGCACATAGATGGCCAGGGGCGGCACACGGCCTATGGCCCGATTGACTCGCTGAACCACGCTCACTTGCGCAAGCCTCTGGCCCGGCAATGGACGCGCCGGCAATCCGTTAATCCGAAGATCATCAGTGACTCACGATCAGGTCCATGCCATCATAGAGATGCGCGACCTCTTCCCGGTAGCCGTTGAACTTGGCCGTCGGGGTCTGCTTGGCGAAGAGGCCGCCGCCCACGCGGCGCTCGTATTTCTGGCTCCATCTCGGGTGGTCACGTTCCGGATTCACGTTCGAATAGAAGCCGTACTCATGCGGGCTGTACTCGTTCCACGCAGTTGGCGGCTGCTCCTCGACGAGGGTGATCTTCACCACCGACTTGATGGACTTGTAGCCGTATTTCCACGGTACCACGAGTCGGATCGGCGCACCGTTCTGGTTTGGCATCGGCTCGTCGTAAAGCCCGGTGGCCAGTATGGTCAGCGGGTGCATTGCCTCGTCCAGGCGAAGACCCTCCTTGTACGGCCACGCGATGACCGGAAAGCGAACCCCGCGCATTTCGTCGGGACGCAGGGCGGTCTCGAAAGCCACGTATTTTGCTGAGGGCTGGACTCCGACACGACCGAGAAGGTCTGCGAGCTCGAATCCGACCCATGGGACCACCATGGCCCAACGCTCGACGCAGCGCAGGCGATAGATGCGCTCCTCGAGCGTGACGTCCTTGAGGATGTCTTCCAGGCCGTAGGTGCCAGGCTGGTCTACAAGGCCGCCGATCTCGATCGCCCATGGTTCGGTCGTCAGTTCTCCGGCATAGCGTGCCGGATCATCCTTTCCGGAACCGAACTCGTAGAAGTTGTTGTAGGTTGTGATCTCTTCCCAGGTGTTCGGCTCAAGACCTTCGCCGTATACGGTCTTGCGAGCATTGAGACTCGCTGCCGCGGGACCGGCGATCGAGCCGAGGGCCACTGCGCCGGCTCCCGCCATCAGTTTCCGCCGGTTCAGCCACACGTCCTTTGGTGTCACGTCCGACCAGTTCAAGTCGCTCTTGTATCGTCCAGCCATGCTGTCCTCCGTTGCGGGTGCTCCAGAAAATGGCGGCTGATCGGCATTAGGGCAATCGGTTTCACGGATTCGTCATTCACCGCGCGGATTCTTTCAATTCCGTCATCTGTCCACCCCGCGGGAAACCCCGCCCCTGTATTCCCGGGAGTCAAGGGAATCAAACTGATCCACGGTTGCTGCTGGCTCGGGGAAAAGATGATGATGTTCCCGGGAACATCATTGTGCAGCAGCCTCCTCGGAACGCCCTCGAACGCATCGAGCGCTTCGACATGGCCGTGCAGGAGGCTGGGCATCCGCGCGTCGTGGAACAGGCTCAGGAAGGTCCGGCGCGAATGGCTCGTTCAGGTGTGGCGCCGGGGCTCGTTCCACCTTTGGCCGGCGTCGCATCGCACTCTCTCAATGCCGCATCAGCACCCGGTCCGGACCACGGCAAAGACGTCGCCGCCGACAATCGAGCGCGACCTGACCTGCAGGCGCGTGGAATCGGGGCTGACCGCAACGGAGGCGCGAGGCAAGGAGCTCGGCCGTCAGCAAAGGCCGAAGCTACCGCTGGACCGCCCGCGATCTCGGAATCAGCAAGAACACGGTCCTCGACACCGAGAAGCGGCACCAAAGCAACTCTAAGCGGAACTTCACACGGTCATTTTGCGTGCAACCCGTTGACATGAAACGGGAATCTGCGGTTCTGAGGCCCCGTAGATGGATTTCTGTTGCCATAACGCCCGCAGGCGCGGGCTACCCATTGCCCATAAGTTCTGTCTAGCTAGCTAATGTGTTTCCGCACTTCGCTGGTTTCCCCGGCATCGACACTGTGGCCGAGCATCCACGCGGTGAACGACAGTGCAGCCTGGCCATTCCAGGCGATCTCCGCGCCGGGCGGTCCGTCGTTGCTGCGGTTCAGGTATCCGCCCATCGTCGCCACGAGGCGGAAGGCCTGTCCGAGATCCTCGGGCGGCGGCAGCTTCCGGACGCGCGCAAAGTCCGTCAGCAATGCCAGCTCGATGTCGGTGAACGCGGTCGTGGCCGGAAGCTCCGGCTTCGTTCGGGCCAGGTGGGTGAGGGTGGCGATGCGCCAGGCGATCACCGCGTTGATCGCCACCGCCCGTTCGATGCGCGTGCCGGTTCGATGCGCGATCGTCTCCACCTTGCACCCCGACTTCAGGATCCTGTGCCAGTCCTCGATCCGCCACCTCAGGCCGTAGAGCCGGACCACTTCGCAAGCCTGGTGCAGGCTGGCGACCGGCAGCGTCGTGAGCAGGGTCCAGGCAACCGGCTCCGACCCGTCGTCGGGGACATCCACCTCCGCGACATGGACCGCGTTCAGTGCCAGCGGTTCCGGGCCGAAGCGCGCCTTCTCCTTCGCCGGGGGCGGCACCGCCAGTTCCAGCCAGCGCAGGCTCACCCTGGCCTTGCGCCGGGCCCGCCCGGCGAAGGCCTTCTGTCCGCTTGCCGAGCGTCGCGCCGACAGCCGCTCCACCGTGATGGAGAACTGCCCGGCCTCCGGGACCGCGCGCACCCGCTCGAACAGCTTTGGCCGGCCACGACCGAAGCTGCGGTCATGTTGCGCCCGCACCAGCAGCGACAGGCGGCGGCAGCCCGACGCACGGTGTTCGTGGAACACGTCGAACACGTCCCCCTCGCGGTCCATCACCGCGACGGCCTTCACCCCGTCCAGCTCCTTCGCCGCCGCGATGCTGTGGCGCAGGCCGCGCAGCCACCGCCCGGTCTTGCGTTCCTCGACCGGACGGTCCTTGTCGGGACGGCCGTCCGGCGCGTCGAACTCGAGGCCGACCACGCCCAGGGGAACCCCGTCGCCGCTCACGGCGAAGGTCGTGTGCAGGTGCAGGCCCGGCGTTCCCGAGGACCCCTTGTTGCGGCCGATCTCCCCGAGCCCCTCGCAGCCGTGGCGGGTCGCGAAGTTCAGGTCCGTGCCGTCCTGCACCAGAAGGGACAGCGGCTGGCCCTGCATCCGGCGCAGCGTCCGTTCGCGATGGGCCCCGACGATGGTGGACGCGGAGACCGCGTCGTAGTCCGGATGCTCGATCATCCTGTAGTATCCCTTCACTGTCGCCTCGCAGCCGGCCGCCGCCGCGAAGAACGTCTTCGTCGGCGACCGGGCCTGGACCTCCGCGCTCCGCACCAGCCGCTGCGTCAGGCGGGCATCCCCCAACGGCGCGGCGCCGAATTCGTTCTCCGCCCAGGTCGCGCTGTCAAGCCCGTCCCCGGGCGCCAGCACGCGCCGCGCCTCCAGGCAGGTGTCCCAGCCCGCCGCCAGCGGCAGGACCAGGATGCGCTTCGCCGGTTCCGCGACCCCGTCACGAAGGCGACGGCCGGAGGTTTCCCCGACACGGCGCCAGCCGGCCGCCCAATGGCATTGAATTAGGCCCGATCAGATTTTCCTGATTTTCGCGCCTTTTCAAAGTCCATGTTTTTTGGGCGTTTCCGCGCTCGCGCGGGGATCTTTCGTTCGGGCTTGACTCATGGAGCGGATCGGTTCATCATAGCATCGACCCAGTCCGTCCGTCCCGAGGGAGGCCACGATGGATCCGCGCATCGAGAACCTGGAAGCCACCACCTTTTTCGGCAAGCGCCTGACGCGGAGGCAGATCGCGCTCATGAAGGAGACGGTCGAGCTGTTCCCGAACGACAGCCGGCGGGAACTTGCCCGCACGCTGTGCGAGAACTTCAACTGGCACACGCCGTCCGGAACCTACAGGGAGCAGTTCTGCCTGCGGGTTCTTGAGGAACTGGAGAGGCTGGGCATCCTGACCCTGCCGGAGCGGCGCGAGACGGGCGGGCGGCGCAACGCTCCCGCCCGCACCGAGGCCGGCGAACCCGGGGAGCCGATCAACGCGCCGCTCCCGGCCCTGGAGCCGGTCACGCTGGAAATCGCCGCCGGCGGACGGGATCTGGCGGAATGGAACGAGCTCGTGGACCGGTACCATCCGCGCGGCTACATGTCGCCCATCGGCTGCCATCTCGCGTATTTCATCCTCGACGCTCACGGCCGCCGCCTGGGCTGCCTGATGTTCGAGAGCGCGGGCGCGCTGCCGGTTCGCGACGCGTGGGTCGGATGGGACCGGCGGCAGCGCGACGCGGGCCTCGCCCGCCTTCTCAGGAACAGCCGGTTCCTGGTGTTTCCATGGGTCAGCGTCAGGAACCTTGCCTCCCGGTCCCTGTCGCTGGCGGCCCGACGGGTCGCCGACGATTGGCACCGGCGCTGGGGTGTGCACCCGCTCCTTGTGGAGACGTTCGTCGACCCGCAGGAGCAGGAGGGCAGTTGCTACCGCGCGGCGGGATGGACGGAGATCGGCGCCACGGCCTCCCGCAGCGTACCCAAGAACGTGTACGTGCTCGAGCTGGAGACGGACGCCCGGGCCGCGCTGCGCGGCGAGAGGAAGGAGACAAGACGCAGGCCGGCCCGCGCTCCGGAAAGCGCGCGGACGGCCGCCGGGATGTGGAGCGCGGTCGCCGCCGCCGCCGCCAGGACGTCCGAGCGCCACGACCGCGAGTGGCGGGTGCGCCGCCGACTGATCGGCACCTTCCTGGTCGTCCTCTTCGTCCTCCGCCTCGTGTTCGGCACGGGGCGCAGTTACGGCTCAGCCCTCGCCGAGATCTGGGAGAGCGCCCGCAGGATGGGCGTGACGCTGCCGCAGGACCGCCCGGTGACGCCGTCGTCGATGTCCCGGGCGCGCGCCAAGGTCGACCCGGAGGTCTTCAGGGAGCTTCACCGGGAGATCCTGGCCGAGGCCCCTGACCGCCCGCTCTGGAAGGGACGGCGGGTCTTCGGCGTCGACGGAGCCAAGATCAACCTGCCGAGGCCGCTCGTGGATGCCGGATACGCGACGCCGGGCAAGCATGCACACTACCCGCAGGGTCTGGTCAGCTGCCTTTACGAACTGGAGCCGCGGCTGCCGTTCGACTTCGGACTGCACGCCGACACCAACGAGCGCCGCGCCGCAGCCAGGCACCTCAAGGCCCTGTCCGCCGGGGACGTGGTCGTCTACGACCGGGGCTACTTCTCCTACGAGATGCTTCTCGCCCACGTCGTCCGGGGCCAGGACGCCGTGTTCCGGCTCAAGCGGGATGCGAACGCGGAGACCGTCGCCTTCCTCGCCGGCTCGCTGGACGACAGGACGGTCGAGATCCGGCCCGACGGCAAGGCGCTGGCCCGGCTGAAGGCCCGCCACCCAGGTGCCGCGTTCGGGCCGCTGAAGCTGAGGCTGGTCCGCTACGCCGCCGGCGACACGGTCTTCGCCCTCGGCACCACGCTCACGGAAGACGACGGCTTCCGCGTCGAGGACCTGGCCGCGATCTATCGGGCGCGTTGGCGTCTTGAAGAGATGTACAAGACCGCCAAGTGGTTCCTGGCCGTCGAGTCCTTCCGCGCCGAAAACGAGCGCGGCGTCCTGCAGGAACTCTACGCCAGCTTCGTCATGGTCACCGCCACCCGCCTGATGACCAACGAGATCGACGGGGAAATCAACGCAGCGCCCGGGGACGGACACCCGAAGAGGGTGAACTTCAAGAACGCCGCAGCAGCGGTCTTCCGCAACTTCGAGGCCCTCGCGCTCGCCCAGGCCGACGCCCTCGCCGAAACCGTCTCGCGCATCGTCGACGACGTCGCCGCACTCTGGCAGCGCGAAAGGCCCGACCGCAGCTATCCGAGGATGTCACGCAAGCCCAGAAACAAATGGTCGCGAAAGGGGAAGGTCGCCGCCGCCAGCTGAACCACGCACGACAAGCGGAATACACGCCTTCCGCTGCTGGACCTTCCACGTCCCGTTAAGTCAACAGCGCCGATTCCTTAAGTCAATGCCATTGGCCGGCCGCAAGGAAGCAGCTGCCCCGGTGCTCCGGCGCGACAAAGGTCTCGGCCAGAACCGGACGGATGCCGTAGGCCGCCGCGAAGTCCCCGCCCACGCGCCGCGCCGCCATGCCCAGGACCCGCGATGCGAGACAGCGCACGGAAACCGACGGACGGATCAGGAACCGCGCCAGGCCGATCACCTGGTCGAGATGCCGCTCGCGGCTTGCATCGTCCCAGCCGAGCCAGGCGTCCCGCGCCGCCAGGACCCGCGTCGCGGGGGCGAACAGAAGCCCGCCGAGCCAGCCATGCGAAGACCCGACCAGGTAGCGCAGCTGACGGCCGACGTGAAGCCGGGCGCTGCGGGGATGCTCCGATGCCATCAGCTCGTTGAACACGAGCCGAAGCTCCGGTCCCTCGACCCGGACAAGCTCAAGGCCCTCGACCGCGCCCGCGCTGGCCGGAAGGCCCGCAGGCTCGGGAACCGCCGCCTCCCTCCGGGCAACGGTTCCGCGGCCGCCGCCACGGCGGGGCGCAGGAAGAGCGATCCTGCCCGCACGCTCAAGACGGCGAAGGGCGGAAAGGCAGCTCGTGACCTGGGATCGCCCGCGAAGGTCAACAAAGCCGAAAGCGTCGCATGCCCTCCGGCCGATCTCGGCCCGTGAGGCGTCCGGCTGCGCAAGAATCCGCGACAGCTTCTTCATGCCCTCCGCAGAGGAAAGCGCGCACGGAATCGAAACGGGGCCGTCCATGCCCTTGATGATAGCGCGAACGAATTAGCGAGTCGAGCGGGAAATGTGTCCTATGGGCAGGGCGCGGATCCCGGCGCATCCGGCGGGCTGTTCCGAGGGGATCGAGCGGGGACGCGGCATCTTTCCTGGATTTCCGCCTGACATCATGGACCGGGTCGGCATGATGGCGCCCGGAAAGTTCCCATGACGGATGCCCGCCATGGCCCTCAACATCGAATCCGTCCCCAACCAGGCCGGAAAGCCCGCAATCCTCCTCCGCCAGGCGTGGCGGGAGGGAAAGCGGGTCCGCAAGAGGACCGTCGCCAACCTCTCGAAGTTCCCGCCCGAGATCGTCGAGGGCTTCCGGGCCGTGCTCAAGGGCGCCGTCGCCGTCAGCGACGTCGGCGACCTCATGCAGGTGGAGCGCTCCCTCCTGCACGGGCATGTCGCCGCCGTCCTCGGCACCGCGCGGGACCTCGGCCTCGAGCGCATGCTCCACCGGACCCGCAGCCGCGAGCGCCAGCTGGCGCTGGCCGCCGTCGTCTCGAGGGTGCTGTCGCCGGATTCGAAGCTCGCCACCGCCCGGCGGCTGTCGCCCGAGACCGCGACGAGCAGCCTCGGCGCCCTGCTCGGGCTCGGCCCCGTCGCCGGCAACGAGGTGCTCGCCATGCCCGGCTGGCTGCTGAAGCGCCAGCCCTGGATCGAGAGGAGCCTGGCCAGCCGGCACCTGAAGGACGGAACGCTCATCCTGTACGACGTCTCCTCGAGCTACCTCGAGGGCACCTGCTGCCCGCTCGCGGCCTTCGGCCACAGCCGCGACGGGAAGAGGGGCAAGCGGCAGATCGTGTTCGGGATGCTCTGCGCCTCCGACGGCTGCCCGGTCGCGGTGGAGGCGTTCCCCGGAAACACCGCGGACCCGTCCACGGTGGCAAGCCAGGTGAACAGGATCCGAAAGCGCTTTGTCCGTCGTCACCAGGCCGACCCCGGTCCAGAAACGGGCCTTTCAGCTACTCGGAGTGAACCCGGACCAGAACGTTCCCTTAAAGATGACAGGTTGACCGGCGGCAGAAGGGCCGGAAAACACATGAAAACCAGCAGGTTGATCATCGAATCCCTTTTCAGATCCCCCTGAAGTTCCGTCTAAGCGTAGGATTCTGCCCCCTTGCATGACATCATTCATGAAAAGATTTGAATCCAGTTTTCCACAGCCACTCCCTTCAGAGAGAGATCGCTGACGATGCGTCACGGATCGTTGGCCGAGGCACAACGACGGCGTGCAAAAGTTCCATGCCTGCGCTGCCCGGTCACCGGCATGCACCCCGAACACGCCCTTCGCTGCAGGGAATTGCCGGCTCAGCAAAAGCTGCCCTGACAGAACCAGCCCGGGGACTTGGCGGCGCCATGTGCGAAATAGAGCCACAGCCGCTCGCCCGTATGTGTTGTCACCCGCCAGTAATCCCTCACGCCGGTACGCCACTCGGGCTCGTCCAGCCACCATTCAGGCGCGATCCGCTCGGGTCCCAGAGCGGCGCGGGTCTCGAATGCCCGCCCTCGCCAGTGGAAGGTCGTGGGCGGTTTCGGCCCTTCTTCGGGCACGGCCACGATTTCCGGCCGCCAAAGTTCCAGCGGCCGGAGCGTGCGCGGTCTTGGCCATGCCTTGGCCGGTTCCGACCATGCAGCGTGAAGCACATTGAATGTCTTTTCGGGAATGTGGCTTTCAGCCGGATGCAGCCGGATTGCCGTTTCGAGCCCGATGCGCGTACCGATCCGGTTCAGAAGGCACTCCGTCTGCTTCTCGCGCATGGATTGCATCGCGCCATCATGCGCCGCTGCCGCAAGGGTCGCATGCGCACGGGACGTCACCGGTTCAGTAACCGTGGCGACAAGCCGGATCATGTCGATTCCGAAACCTGCATCGATACCGTCCGTCTTCATCATCAAGAGCGCGCAAACCCGATCAAGTGCAGTCACGGCATGCGTCAGCTCGACCTCGACCCGGCTCGCCTTGTGGTCGCTTCGGTGGCATTCGAGGCGAACCTGCCGCATGCCCCGACCCGCCGCCCGAAGCCTTTCCTCCAGCGTCGGCAGAAGCCGCTTGATCGTCGCTTCGATATCCTCCCTCGACCCGATCGGCTCGGGAAAGGTAAGGCGCACCCCGAAGTGATGGGGCGGACGCGCGGGGTTCACTGGCTCCGGCTCCGTGCCGAGCGCCTGATCCAGCCTCTGCAGCAGGGAATGCCCGAAACGGCGCCTGAGTCCCGCCCTCGGCTGGCCCGCCAGATCGCTGATCCGGCGCAATCCCAGCCGGTTCAACTGCGCAACCATGTCATCCTCGATGCGAAGCGCCGCGACCGGCAGGTCGGCCAGTGCCGCCCAGACCTGTCCGGGTGGCACGATACGTGCCCCGCATGAAGATGGCACTGTCGTTTCGGGTTTCGGACCACCCCGTTCCCAATGCCGCCGCCTGGCAGCCCGCGAGCGCGTCGCCCGCGCTTCCTGAGCGATGTCATCCCCTGAACGCGTGCCTGCCACTCCCTTGCCCGAGAACCGCGCAAGGGCCCAGGCCGCACCCACCGAATCCGCAATGCTTGCCTGCAATGTCAGCCCCAACCCCGCACATTCGGTCTTCACCTGATCCAGCAGGGCCGCTTCGCCTCCAAAGAGACGTGCGCACCCCGTGATGTCGGCCACAAGCGTCTCGGGCGGCTCTTCGGACACCCAAGGGCTGAACTTGCCCGCCCAGCGACGCAGCGCAGCCAGAACGGCAGGGTCGACCTGCGGGTCCACAAGCCGCGTCTGAAGCGTGGAACACATGGCGCAGGCTTCACTCAATGGCTGGCCTCGTCTCAGTCCCGCCGCCTCAGCCTCGACCGACAGCGAAAACAGCACCTGTTTCTGTTTCTGCCCCTCCTGCCCCACGACCGCAAAAGGCGCGCCTGGCATGCCAACGCCCTGCCGCACTGAATGTTCGGCAGCAAGACGAGGAAACCAGAGCGACATGATCCGTCGCGGCTTCATGGATCGGACAGCATCATGGGCAGAACCATTTGTTCCCGTTTTGTTTCAATCTATGCCAGACCCAGCCCAATGTCGAGTCCTTCGTCCATCAGTCGGCAGAAAGGAAGGCAGGGCCCGAATGCAGTGCAAATCGCAACGACGCGATCCGGCCAGGCAGGTCATCGCCAATTTCAGAAAGGCCAGCAATCTTGATTGGTTCGTGAAGCGAGAGCCCCGGCACCTACGATCGCCCGGCACACAGGGCACGCTCGCCGTGAAAGCGGCAACGAAGACTGCCTCTCCGGATTTCGCCTCTTCTTGACGAGCGATTCGAGCTTGGTTGCGATTCATTCCTTGCTGCCGGTTTGTGGAAAGAGCTGATAGGTCAGCCATTCGGTCTTGTCGGCAACGGAATCGTATAGTTGTCGCGCCTGACGGTTATCCTGCGCCGTCATCCAACGCACAAAGTCCCAGCCCGCCTTCTCCGCAAGCACGGAAATCGCTTCAATCAAGCTCCGACCGACCCCGCGACCACGCTCGGCGGGCGCGACAAACAGATCGTCAAGAAAACAAGCGGAACTTCCCGTTAGAGTGCGGAAATAGGGGCGAAAATGGACGAAGCCGACAATCTGGCCATTCTTGACGGCAACCAATCCGTTTGTTGGGTGATCTTCATCCAACAGCAAGCGCCAGACACGATCAAGGACTTCCTCGCCTATCCACTGGTCATAGAATTGGCCGTAACCGAAGAACAAGCTACGCCAATCTGGTCGATCCTGCTCGCATACAGCCCGAATTTCGACTTCGACGGATCCTTTGGCCTGAGCCGATTCATTGCGCGTCATCGGAGCCATCCTTCCTGAACAGCGCCGCCTCTGCAAACCTGGCTTGCGATTGCGGCAAGCGCTCCAGGCACGCGATTGCCCGGCAATGACCATGGGCGATGACCCGGAAGCTGGCGGCGCCCGCGACACTTTGGCATGCCCGATGAAGGATGTCGCCGAAGAAGGCAAGGACTGCCTCGGCGAACCGGAGGAAATCAGGAAGGAACGGCTTGTGCGTCACGTGGCGATGCACGGCAGCCAATTTCGCTCGATGGGGTCGAGATGCGGCGCGACGGGAGCAGGAAGTTCAGCCGGATGCGACACTCCGGCAGTGTCGCGAAAGGCCCGAGCAACGTTTCGTGCTGATGGCGAGCACGGTCGGGACGAAATTGGATCAGTCGGCTTTCGGAATTGGCCCGCTCGAGCCTCTGCAATGGCCGTACACTCACTTCAGCGTCGACTTTCCCGCCTTCGACCAGCGTGAACTTCATCATGTCCAGGTCCGACGCCACACGTAGATTCAGCTGCCGCGGCGCCACAGGGGATTTGCCTTTTGCATTGATTTCGCCTCGTTCGTCGCGCAGGGTCGTTTCCGGAACGAACGGGGAGAGCCAAGGGATGCGTACAAAAGCCGCAATTGCCACCGCCGCCGGCAAGCCGCTGGAGATCATCGACGTCAATCTTGACGGGCCGAAGGAGGGCGAGGTTCTGGTCGAGATAAAGGCCACGGGGATCTGCCATACGGACGAGTTCACTCTCTCCGGCGCAGATCCGGAAGGGCTTTTTCCGGCAATCCTGGGACACGAAGGGGCCGGCATCGTGGTCGAAGTTGGCGAGGGCGTCAAGAGCGTCGAGCGCGGTGACCATGTCATCCCGCTCTACACGCCCGAATGCCGGGAATGCGAGTACTGCCTCCATCCCAGGACAAATCTCTGCCAGGCGATTCGCACGACCCAGGGCCAAGGCCTGATGCCGGACGGCACGTCCAGGTTCTCAACGCTCGATGGCGACCCGATCCTGCACTACATGGGATGCTCGACGTTTTCGAACCACACGGTACTGCCCGAAATCGCGATCGCCAAAGTCCGGAGAGACGCTCCCTTCGACAAGATCTGCTATATCGGCTGCGGCGTGACCACGGGCATTGGTGCAGTGATCAACACGGCGAAGGTCGAGGAGGGCAGCCGCGCCATCGTTTTCGGACTCGGCGGAATCGGGCTCAACGTCATCCAGGGGCTGCGGCTTGCAGGCGCCGACCAGATTGTAGGCGTCGACGTCAATGCCGGCAAGAAGGCCATGGCCGAAAGGTTCGGCATGACCGACTTCGTGAACCCGGAAGAGGTGGACGACGATCTCGTCGCCTTTCTGGTGAATCTCACGGGAGGCGGCGCGGACTACACGTTCGACGCCACCGGGAACGTCGACGTCATGCGGGCCGCGCTGGAATCAGCGCACAAGGGCTGGGGCGAAAGCGTGATCATCGGCGTTGCGCCTGCCGGAGCAGAAATTGCGACACGACCTTTCCAACTGGTGACCGGACGGGTCTGGCGCGGAACCGCATTTGGCGGTGCAAGGGGCAGGACGGAGGTGCCGAAAATCGTCGACTGGTACATGGACGGCAAGATCGAGATAGATCCGATGATCACACATACGCTTGAACTCGAAGGCATCAACGAGGGCTTCGACCTGATGCATGCGGGCAAGTCGATCAGGTCGGTCGTGGTCTACTGACCTGACTGCGGCCGATCCACGGGACATGCCGCCAAGTGACGCGGTGCCTCTCATTGCGGAGGGCCTTGTCATTCGCCGCATCAGAAACGACATTCCGCAAATGCACTTTAGGGAGCGGCCATGATTTCCGGTGACAAAGACGGCGGCAAGGATCGTGACGAAACCATGCACGGCAGGGTTTTGGATTTGTTCTTCAAGTCCCGCAACGTCCTGATCACCGGCGAGATCAACGACAAGCTGGCAAACCGGGTCGCGACCCGGCTCATCGCCCTGGCGGAGGACGGCGACGATCCGATCAACGTCTTCATATCGTCGCCAGGCGGACACGTGGAATCGGGTGACATGGTCCACGACATGATCAAGTTCATAGAGCCCACGGTTCGGACGATCGGTTCCGGATGGGTTGCGTCCGCTGGCGCACTGATCTTCGTGGCCGCAAAGAAGGGCAACCGCTTCTGTCTACCGAACACGCGCTTTCTCCTGCACGAGCCCCGAGGCGGGATCGGGGGATCAGTTTCGGACATACAGATTCAGGCAGAGCAGATCCGCATCATGCGTGAGCGGTTCCACCGCATCTTTTCGGAGGCGACAGGGCAGTCCACCAAAAGGATCGCAGCCGACACCCGGCGCGACTTCTGGCTCAATGCCGACCAGGCCATCAAGTACGGACTGCTCGGAAAGGTGATCTCCAGCGCCAAGGAACTGGAATAGGTCCGGGCCGTTTCCCGTGCATTCAGTGAACGATTCGCCAACGTGAGGAAAATGCGACCGGTTCCGGCCCGTTGCGGGATGGCCCGCGTGACACCCCGACCCATGGCGTTTCCAACGAGCGCGCCAGTCCGCGACATGCTGGAGGGTCTTGCGGGTTCTACGCCTCGGACACAAATTGGAACAGTGCCCCAGGAGGATTGAATGATCCTTGGCCTCGATCGCCGTCGGAAGTTCTCCGGCCTTTCAGAACAGGAAATCCTTGCCCTTGCGATTTCCTCCGAGGAGGACGACGCCCGGATCTACCGGACCTACGCCGGCAAGCTCCGGAAGGAGTTCCCGGGTTCCGCTGCCGTGTTTGACAACATGGCGGTCGAGGAAGACGGACATCGCAGCGTCCTGATCGACCTCCACCGAAAGCGCTTCGGCGACACGATCCCGTTCGTTCGGCGCGAGCATGTATCAGGCTACTTCGCCCGCCCGCCGGTATGGCTGACCGAGAATCTCGGGCTGGAACGCATGCGCGAGGAAGCGGTCGCCATGGAGCATGCCGCCGCCCGGTTCTACGAAGCTGCGGCCGGACGGGCCAGCGATGCCGAGACCCGGAAGCTTCTCGGCGACCTTGCGGCGATCGAAACCGGTCACGAAACCGTTGCACAGGACCTATCCGGCGCTTATCTCGACGACGAAACCCGGGCAAGCGAAGGCCGGACCGCGCACAGGCAGTTCGTGCTGACATGGGTTCAGCCGAGCCTGGCCGGGCTCATGGACGGGTCGATATCGACATTGGCGCCGATCTTCGCGGCGGCATTTGCGACCGGCGACACATGGAGCACGTTCCTGATTGGAATCGCCGCATCGGTGGGTGCCGGGATCTCGATGGGATTTGCGGAGGCGGCAGCGGATGACGGGCAGATTTCCGGGCGCGGCTCGCCTGTCAAGAGAGGCCTGGCTTCGGGCGTGATGACCACCATTGGCGGGCTTGGGCACGCGTTGCCTTACCTGATACCAAATTTCTGGACCGCGACCACGATCGCGTTCTTCGTGGTGCTCATCGAGCTTTGGGCCATTGTCTGGATCCAGAACCGCTTCATGGAGACACCGCTCTTTCGGGCCGCGCTGCAGGTGGTTCTGGGCGGTGCGCTCGTGCTGGCGGCCGGAATCCTGATCGGCTCCGGATAGACTCGGATGAATCGAGTCGACAGGCCGGATCGGAATGGGCCTGCGCGGCCAGTTCGGGAATACCTGAGCCGGACTCCTGCACGGTTGCCAAAGGAACGGTCCGCCGCATATCCGGGCAAACTCAAGACGGACAGCCAGCCTCGCCGGCCACGTGCGTCAACTCCCGGCGTCATGTCCCGAATTCGGTTGGCGCCCGCTTCCAGCGCGATAGGCGTCGATAATCATGGCGACCAGCGGATGACGCACGACATCCCTGGAGGTGAAGTGACAAAACGCGATCCTGTCGATGCCGGCTAGAAGCCGTTCGGCATCCGCGAGACCGGAAGTGACCCCACGAGGCAAATCCGCCTGAGTTCTGTCGCCGGTGATCACCATCCGGCTGCCTTCGCCCAGACGCGTCAGGAACATCTTCATCTGCATGGTGGTGGCGTTCTGCGCCTCGTCCAGCACCACGAAGGCATTGGAAAGAGTCCTCCCTCGCATGAAGGCGAGTGGCGCGATCTCGATCCGATTGTCCTCGATCAGCCTGGCCAGCTGCTTTTCTGCCAGGAAATCGTTGAGCGCGTCGTAAAGCGGCTGCATGTACGGGTCGACCTTGTCCTTCATGTCGCCCGGAAGAAAGCCCAGCCTCTCGCCGGCCTCGACCGCGGGTCGGCTGAGGACGATCCTGTCGACTAGGCCGTTGGCAAACATGTTCACGCCCGCCGCAACGGCGAGGTACGTCTTGCCGGTGCCGGCAGGGCCGATGCCGAACACGAGCTCGCTCGAGAAAAGGGAACGGACATATGCCATCTGCGCAGCGGTCCTCGGCTCAACCAGTCTCTTTCGTGTCTTGATCTCGATCCTGCCGCCCGGAAAGAGCTCCATCTGGTCGAGCGGCGAAGCAACGGACATATCCTCGCCCATGCGAATTTCCGCGTCGATGTCACCGGGCGTGATTTCGCGCCCTGCTTCCAGCCTCTGATGGAGCGCTTCCAGAACTTCGACCGCACGACCGACGTCCGCGCATTCGCCAAACACCGTCAGCCTGTTGCCTTGATGCACGACTTGTACGGAAAGCGCCTCCTCGACATGCACGAGATTGCGGTTGAACTCTCCGAGGAGATCGATGAGCAAGCGGTTGTCCGGAAACTCCAGTTGCGTTCGGAAAGCTTCATCTTGCGGCTTCGGGTCGTTCAGCGCACGAACGGTCAAATGCTGTCACTCCGGGCATGAAGGGCCTGTTCGCCCGATGCTGCCAAGGGTTTGACGGCAACGCAAGAGGGCCACGTCTTCCCCGGTCACCAGGAATCCCGCGGCCAGCCGAGGCCGGCCCGACGACAGGGTGCCTGCCACATCGAAACGCAAGGAGCGAAATCGGCGCGGATGCGGCGCACAGGCACCCAACATGCCTGGAAAGGGGAGCAACGGTTCCCGAACTTGCATGCTCGCCCCTGCGAAATTGAACCAGTCACGCAGCCAAGATCATGGTGCCCATCCTTGCAGGACTTCGCCCGAAAGCGAATTGCTGCCCGACGCCATGATCCGCACCGGTAGAATCTCGCCAACGGCGGCCTGGCATTCGGCCACGTGAACTGCGTGCAGGTATTCCGACTTGCCCACGACCTGCCCGGGAAGGCGTCCCGGCTTTTCGAGCAGAACGCCGACCGTGCGCCCGACCATCGATTCCTGGGCGGACCGTTGCTGCCGGGTCAGAACCGCCTGCAATCGCTGCAGGCGCTCGTTCTTGACCGCATCGGCGACACCGTCGCGATCCGCGGCAGGCGTGCCGGGACGCGGGGAATACTTGAAGCTGTAGGACTGCCCGTACCCGACCTCTTCCACCAAGGCGAGCGTATCCTCGAAATCCGCTTCGGTTTCGCCCGGGAAGCCGACGATGAAGTCGCAGGACAGGAGTATGTCCGGTCTCGCCGCACGAACGCGCTCGATGATCCTCACGTACTGCTCCGCGGTGTGCTTGCGGTTCATCGCCTTGAGCACCTTGTCGGAGCCCGATTGCACGGGCAGATGCAGATACGGCATCAGCTTCGCGATCTCACCGAACGCCGCGATCAGGGAATCGCTCATGTCTGACGGATGGCTAGTCGTGAAACGAATGCGCGCCAGGTCGTCGATGCCGGCCAGTTCACGGATCAGTCCGGCCAGACCGTCCTCATGACCGTGATAGGCGTTCACGTTCTGCCCCAGAAGCGTGATTTCGCGCACGCCCCGTGCAACGAGTTCGCTCGCTTCCGCGATGACGCGCCCGGCAGGGCGACTGACTTCGGCGCCGCGCGTGTAGGGCACGACACAGAATGCGCAGAATTTGTCGCAACCTTCCTGAACGGTCAGGAACGCAGTCGGTCCTCGCGTCGTTGCCCACCGCTTGGGCAGATGGTCGAACTTGTCTTCCTGCGGAAATTCGGTGTCCAGGGCCCTTTCTCCAGTGCGGGTCTTCCGCTCCAGTTCCGGAAGCCTGTGATAACTCTGAGGACCAACGACCATGTCGACCATGGGCTGGCGCTCAAATATCTCGGCTCCCTCGGCTTGAGCCACGCATCCCGTCACCCCGATCTTCAAGTCGGGTCTTGCGTCCTTCAGCGGGCGGAGCCGGCCAAGCTCGGAATAGACCTTCTCCGTGGCCTTTTCCCGGATATGGCACGTGTTCAGAAGGATCATGTCAGCTTCGTCGGCGCTTTCGGCGGCAACGTAGCCTTCGGCGGCCAACACCTCGCTCATGCGCTCGCTGTCATAGACATTCATCTGGCAGCCGTAGGACTTGATGAACAATTTCCTTGGTGCGGACACGGAGCCGTCCCCCTTCTGAACCCGTGAGTCCTACCGGTCCTGCCATGCATTGCCAAGCACCATTGCTGCCGAGAAGGTCATGCGATGACCGAATCCGGTAGCGGAAATGCACTTTGGCGCCATGTTACGCATCCACGATGCAGGTCCGCATGCACAACGCCGCCGACAATTGATCGTGAACGATCGCCCAACGTCGGCTTCATTCCGCGCTGCCGGCTTGGCGCAACCGAGTCCCGGAATCCGCCTCAGCCAGGATCGCCGGGTCCGAGACGGCGACCGGTCATGGCAAGGCCCGCGAAACAGATCGCCCCAAACGCCACGTAGACGGCCAGAGCTGCCTGGATCTCCTCGACCGCCATCACTCCCGTCCCGGACGCGTTAGCCGAGACCAGCAGCAGGCTCGCGGCAAAGCAAAGCCGCGCCACAAGATTCCTGAGCGAGATGTAGGTCGCGCGCGTCTCGTCCTCCAGAATGGGCTGGATTCGTGCCGAAATGAACGGTTGCGCCAGGCTGTCGGGCACCTTTCGCAAGATCAGGAGCAGCACTGCAGGCACGTTGCCGAACATGGCCAGCCCGGCCACGAGCATGATCTGGATCCCGTATGCCAGCAACAGGTGGATCTTGAGTCCGAGCCGGCGCCTGACTCCCGGAGCAACCCAGGACGCTGCAACCGACACCAGCATCATGATCGTAGTCACGACACCGCTGACAACCGCAGCCTCGGCGATGAAGCCCGAGCCGCCAAGAACATCCAGTATGAACGGCTGCCCGAACACGAATGGCAAGTGACCGAAGCCGTAGATGAGCACGGAGAGCGCCAGGAGCCATGCCAGAACAGGATGGATCAAGGCCTTGCGAAGCGCATTGAGACGCTTTGCCTCGCCGCGAACGCGACCGGTGCGGCCTGGCTCGGCAAACCGGATCGCGATCACGACCAGCGCTCCGAACGCTATCGCGCTGGCCGCAAACGGCAGGCGCAGGCCGGAGAGCGCCATGACGCCGCCAGCAACCGCGGAAACCGCAAGCGCCAGGAAACTGTAGCGCCATGCGCGAACCTCCTGCCTCTCGATCTCGTCGGCTCGACCCTCCTCCGCCAGCGACTCAAAGAGAATGGAACTGTCCGTTCCCGATGCCAGCGCTATGTGGGCGCCCAAGGCAACTTGCGCGATTGCAAAGACCCAGAAGCCATCACCGAGCGCGAAGAGGACACCGGACAGGAACCCGGCGCAGGCGCTTGCGATCAGCGTCCCCCGCCTGCCCCACCGATCCGAGAAATACCCCGAGGGCACCTCCAGGACGGTCGTCGTGATGTCATAGATCGCGTAGAACAGTATGGCCTGCGCTGCGGAGAGCTCAGACTGCAGGAACAGGAACCAGATCGCCTGCCAGAAGAGCAGGTTCTGAAAGAACTTGAGCCATGGGTAGAGTGCAATGTTCCGTCCCGCGCCGCTCATCGGCCTGCTCGCGCCCCGAATTCGCTCCCGCCGGCGCATTCCTCCTCAGCGGGAGGTCTCGGGCATGCCAAGCACGGCACGGGCGCTGTGTGCATCAAAGCATTGCCGGCACGACCAGGTCGGGTGGACGATGACCGTCGGCGAACGTCTTGATGTTGACGATCACCGCCTCGCCCATCTCGACCCGTCCCTCGACCGTCGCCGAACCCATGTGGGGAAGAAGCACGACATTTGGCAATGCACGAAGCCGCGGGTTGATCTCGTGCCGTTGCTCGAAGACGTCCAGCCCGGCGCCGGCGATCTCGCCGGAGCGCAGCATCCGTGTCAGCGCGTTCTCGTCGACGACCTCGCCGCGCGAAGTGTTCACGATGACGGCGTCAGGTTTCATGAGCTTCAGCCGCCGCGCGTTCATCAGGTGGAACGTGGACGGCGTGTGTGGGCAGTTAATCGACAGGATGTCCACACGGCTCACCAGTTGATCGAGACTTTCCCGATAGGTCGCATTCAGATCCTCCTCGGCTTCCCGCCGAAGGCGACGTCGATTGTGGTACTCGACCTGCATGCCGAAGGCTGCGGCGCGGCGTGCAACGGCCTGCCCGATTCGGCCCATGCCAAGGACGCCCAGCCTGCGGCCGGCAAGCCGCCCCCCAAGATACGCGGTCGGCGCCCAGCCATGCCAATCGCCCTTCTGCATCACGGAAAGCCCTTCCGGGATGCGGCGGGTGACGGCAAGGATCAGCGCCATGGTCATGTCGGCAGTATCTTCGGTGACCACGCCCGGCGTGTTCGAGACATGGATTCCGCGCTGCCGCGCGGTCGCGACATCAATGTGATCCACGCCCGCCCCGAAATTCGCTATCAGTTTCAGCCGTTCGCCAGCCCGGGCTAGCAACGCCGCATCGATCCGGTCCGTCAGCGTTGGCACCAGGATGTCGGCCGACTTCATTGCCGCCGCCAGCGCTTCGCGCGACATTGGAGCATCGCCGGCATTCAGGGCAACGTCGAAAAGTTCGGACATGCGGCGCTCGACAGGTTCGGGCAAGCGTCGCGTGACGACAACGGTCAGGCACTTGTCTGGCATGCGAGCGTCGCTCCCGTCTTTCCCTCGCCTTCGGTTGCTGGCAAAGTGGCAAGGAACCGAGGCGGACACAAGGGCGCAAGGCGCCAGTGCTTGGTGCATGGGGAACGGACCGCGGTGCTGATGCGACTGACAATTGCAGTCTTGCTTTCCCTGACATTGGCGGGCCCGATGCTGGCCGCCGAGCGGGGCAAGGTCACGAACCTGCCGATTCCGCGATTTGTTTCCCTGAAGGCCGGTGAAGGCAACGTCCGGCGCGGGCCGTCGCTCAGCCATCGGATCGACTGGGTGTTCCGAAGGCGCAACATGCCCCTGGAAGTCACTGCGGAATACGGCCACTGGCGCCGTGTTCACGACCGGGACGGACAAGGTGGCTGGATGCACTACTCGCTGCTGTCGGGCGTGCGCCACGTTATCGTCGAGGACGACCTGGCACCTCTTTACGCGAAGCCCTCGACCGAATCCAAGATCAAGGCCTACGCCGAGGCCGGCGTTGTCGCGCGGCTTGGCGCCTGTGCGCCGGACTGGTGCAGGATCAGCGCGAACGGCATTCGGGGCTGGGTCAGCAAAGTCAGGATCTGGGGTGTCCGGCCCGACGAATTGCGTGAATGAGGCGGCACAGGGCAGCCGCCTGAACCGCGACCTGGAATTCGCCGCACTCAAGCAGCAAGAATTCGGGATCAAGGCGGGATTCGGGCACCTCGCTCACCGGGCGCAGACGGGGACCAGTTGCGCAACATGTCCGCCGCAACAAGGCCGACGCCCCGCAACTTTGGCCGAGGGGCACGTTCGAACAGCGCTTCGCCCAACCTCCGCACTGGGGAACCGCCGCGTCAGCGCAGAAGCGGACACCGCACGGAACTTGAAGACCCGGAATCAAGCCCTGCCCCCGGAAGGAAGGTCGATCTTGGCCGTGGGGCGGCAGCCTTCGAAAGGTTCGTGTCGCTTGACCCCCATCTGACCAGACATGATACGCTGCACCTGACACGCAGCGACCCGGAGAATCAGCATGACCCCCGCACAACTCGAACACGTGAACCTGACCGTCAGCGATCCCAAGGCAACCGCGGCATGGATCGAACGGGTATTCGGCTGGAAGACGCGCTGGGAAGGGCCGGCAATGGAGACCGGCCACACCGTGCATGTCGGGTCGGATGACAGCTACGTCGCCCTTTTTGCCCACGGCAATGGAGCGTCCGAATCGAAGAGCTCAAGCTACGTGACGAAGGGAGGTCTCAATCACTGGGCAGTCGTGGTCGACGATCTTGACGCCACCGAGGAGCTTGTAAAGGCCGAGGGCTTCAATCCCGTCAATCACGCCGACTACGTGCCTGGGCGGCGCTTCTATTTCCATGACAACGACGGGATCGAGGTCGAGGTCGTCCAGTACGACTGACGACCTGACGGAACTGTCCTCTGCAGATCCTTCCTTGCTGTCCCGGCGATCCAGGCAGGTCTCGGATGTCGCTGAATGCTGGCAACCAACCCGAAATCCCTCCTGCGACACTTATCGTTGTGGGGTCGCGATCCCGCCACTGTCCGGCATGTTCCTGGGCATCTGCGCACGGAAGGGCCGGTCCGGACGAATTGAATTGCCGGGGTCCCCTGCCGGACCTATAGCCGTGACATGTCCCGCACCTTCCACGTCGAGGATCGACCCGAACTCCGCAAGCAGGCACGCGCGCTCGTCCGGCTCGGCCTGCCCATCGTCGTGTCGCACCTGGCACAAATGGCCATCGTCACCACCGACACGGTCATGATCGGATGGTATGACATTCCCTCGCTTGCCGCTCTCTCCCTTTCGGGCAGCATCTGGTTCATCATCTTCATACTCGGCTCGGGCTTCGCTTGGGCGGTGATGCCCATAGTCGCCTCGGCAATCGCACTGAACGACATGCGGGAGGTGCGTCGTGCCACCCGGATGGCGATGTGGCTGTCTTGCCTCTACGGAATCGCCGTCACGCCGCTGTTCCTGTTCTTTGAGCCAATCTTCATAGCCGTGGGCCAGGATGCCCAAGTCGCTCGCCTGTCAGGGCAATACATGGTCTGGCTCGGCTTGGCCACGACGCCTGCGCTCCTCGTCACGGCTCTGCGAAGCTATCTCTCGGCCCTCGAGCGGCCAAATATCTTCCTTGCAGTGATCCTGTGCACCGGACTTCTGAACGTGGTGCTGAACTACGCGCTGATATTCGGCAATCTCGGCGCTCCGGAACTGGGCATCGCAGGTGCGGGCATCGCTTCGCTGATCGGAAACCTCGCCTCTCTCGCGCTGCTTGCCCATTTCTCGGCCCGCGCCCACCCGGACTTCGCGCTCTTCCGCAACATCTATCGAGCGGACCGCGAGTTCCTCGCCCGCGTTTTCCGGCTCGGCTGGCCTATCGGGCTGACAAATTTCGCCGAGACAGGGCTGTTTGCGGCAGCAACCCTGATGATGGGCTGGGTGGGCACGGTCGCGCTTGCGGCCCACGGAGTGGCCCTGCAGATCGCAAGCCTCACCTTCATGATGCATCTCGGGCTGAGCCAGGCGATTACCGTCCGCGCGGGCCGCGCCTGGGGCAAGGGCGACCGGGAAATGCTGAAAGTCGCCAGCCAGGCCGCGATGATCCTTGCTCTTGCAGCCTCGGCGACAACTATCGTGCTCTTCCTCACCGTGCCCGAGCTCCTCATCGGCCTCTTCGTCGATCCGCTGGATCCCGAAAGGCCCGCCATCCTGGCGGCTGGCGCATCGCTGCTTGCCGTGGCAGCACTGTTCCAGTTGGTGGATTCCGGGCAGGTCATGGCCCTCGGCATGCTCCGCGGCGTTCAGGACACCCGCGTACCAATGATCATAGCAGTCGTGAGCTATTGGCTTGTCGGCCTGCCGGTCAGCTATTTCTTCGGCTTCGCGTTCCGGCTGGAAGGCATAGGAATCTGGCTCGGGCTTTCGGTAGGTCTCGCCTGCGCGTGCCTGGCGATGCAATTCCGGTTCTGGACCCGCTACGTCGGTCGGGCAAGGATTGCTGTTTGAGAGCGTTTTGTCCGGCCGGCACGCACGACGAGCCCTGAAGGCCGATGGAAGCCAGCCTTGCCGTGCAAGCAACATGCCGCCGGCAAGCCGGAACGCGCTCGTCCTCGCCAGGCCGCCGGGATGACGCCCCACCCGCCTATTGGCGGCCCATCTTTTCCAACTGCTCTTGAACGGCGGCGAGCTGGGCCCGGATCTCGTCAAGTTCATCGGAAGCCCCTTCCTTCTTTCCGCCGCCGTCGGACGTGCCTGGTTGACCGGGATGCAACGTGCCGGTCATGGCCCTGACGAAAGCCTCCTGCTGCGCCTTCATCGCCTCGAACCCGGGCATCGCCGACAGCGGGTTGGCCATGCTCTCCATGACCTGCGACTGGCCCTTGCGCAGCATCTCGAAACTCATGGAGAGGAACTGCGGGACTACCGAATGCGCGTGGCTTGCATAGGATCGGACAAGGTCCGTCAGCACGTCCATCGGCAGGACATTCTCGCCCCGGCTTTCATGCTCGGCTATGATCTGCAGGAGGTACTGCCTCGTAACGTCATCGCCGCTCTTCAGGTCCACGATCTGCACGTCGCGGCCCTCGCGGATGAATCGCGCGATGTCTTCCAACGTCACGTAATCCGAAGTCTCGGTGTTGTAGAGACGTCGGCTGGCATATCTCTTGATCTGCAGTTTCGCTCCCGACATCGGAGTCTCCCAGAATTTCGCCGCGCTGCAGCCTACGACTGAATCCCTCGACAGAAAAGTGCATTTGCGCCGCGCTACGGAGCCAAGAATCCGGGGCCGGCTTCCGCAAGGAGCGCCTCGGCAAGGTCGTGACCGAGCGCGACGCCATCCGCAATCGGGCCCTCCCGCGTTCCGGCATGTGTCTCGCTGCCATCGGGTCGCAGGATCTCCCCCGTCAATTGCAGCCTTCCGCCCCTGATCTCCCCGTATCCCGCGATCGGCGTCCGGCATGATCCGTCGAGACGGGCCAGGAACGCGCGTTCCGCCTGCATCCTGACCTCGGTCTCCGGGTGCCGGACGGCATCGATGAGCTGCGCCACGCAGCAATCATCCTCCCTTCGCTCGAGGCAAATTATGCCCTGCCCGACCGCGGGCAGCATGTAATGGACATCCATCGGCACCACCCGGGCGCTTCCTGCCAGCCCCAGCCGTCTCAGGCCCGCCATCGCCAGCAGAGTGCCCTCCGCCACGCCATTTTCCAGCTTCCGGAGCCTCGTCTGAACATTGCCCCTGAACTCGACGACTTTGAGATCCGGACGGCGGCGCAGGGCCTGGGCGCGGCGTCTCAAGCTCGACGTTCCCAAGGTTGCTCCTTCCGGAAGCTCAGCCAGGGCGCTGCCGCAAAGCGACACGAACGCGTCTCGCACGTCCTCGCTCTGCAGGCAGGCATCGATCACCAGCCCCTCGGGCTGAACGACGGGCACGTCCTTCATCGAATGTACGGCGCAATCGACCCGACCCTCCAGCAGCGCCTCCTCGATTTCCTTTGTGAACAGGCCCTTGCCTCCGAACTCGCGCAACGGTTTGCCCGTCACGCGATCCCCCGTCGTCCTGATCACCACGATCTCGATCGCTTCCGGCTCGAGATCAAGCGTCGCGGTCAGGAGGTTGCGCACTTCCCTGGCCTGCGCAAGCGCAAGCGGACTGCCGCGTGTACCGATGCGGCACAGACGTTCGCGATCCGGCAACTTCATGCTCGGGGGTCTAGTCGCCACTGCGTTGCAAGACAATGCACTCTATTGACAAGTCCGGACCTTGGCAGCAGAGGCGGAGCCATGACCAAGAAGCTGCTGCGCACGCTGGCGGGTGAGCGGACCGACATTCCGCCTGTCTGGATGATGCGCCAGGCAGGGCGCCACCTGCCGGAATACCGGGAAGCGCGCGCCCGTGCAGGGGACTTCCTTGCCCTCTGCTACACTCCCGAACTTGCCGCCGAAGTGACGCTTCAACCGATCCGTCGCTACGGCCTGGATGCGGCGATCCTCTTTGCCGACATCCTCCTTGTCCCGGACGCTCTTGGCCTCGAAGTCCGGTTTGCCGAAGGCGACGGCCCACGGCTCTCAACCGTGACGACGCGCGCCGACCTTGACGCCCTGCGGCCCCCGGAAGTCATCCACGAACATCTTGCACCGGTCTACGACACGCTCCGCATCGTGTCCGGCAGGTTGCCATCGGAAACCGCGCTCATCGGCTTCGCCGGCGCTCCGTGGACGGTCGCCACCTACATGATCGCCGGAAGGGGAGCTCCCGGACAGGGCCCCGCCCACGTTCTGAAGGGGGAACATCCTGCCTTGTTCGGCGACCTGATCGAGCTCCTGACCGAGGCCACGGTCACCTATCTTTCCGCCCAGATCGAGGCGGGCGCGGAAGTCGTCAAGCTGTTCGACAGTTGGGCCGGATCGCTTGCGGGCGAGGACTTCGAGCATTTTGCAGCCGAACCGACCCGCCGGATAGTCGCCGCCCTGAAGGCCCGCCATCCCGACACGCCGGTCATTGCTTTCCCGCGCGAGGCGGGAGAACGCTACGAGGGGTTTGCACGGCGCACAGGCGCAGACTGCGTGGCCCTCGACAACTCGGTCGATCCTGCCTGGGCGGCACGCCGCGTGCAGCGAGACGGTCCGGTTCAGGGAAATCTCGCGCCCCGTCACCTGGTTGCCGGAGGAGACGCCCTCATTCGCGAGACCCGCACGGTCCTGGAGGCATTCCGGGCCGGCCCGCATGTCTTCAATCTCGGACACGGGATCACGCCGGATGCTGATCCGGACAACGTCCATCTCATGATCGATACGGTCCGCAAGCACGCGTAAGCCCCCGGACCTCGCGCGCACCATTCGGGAACGCGCCCCGCCTGGTCCGGATCCTTCCGTCAGGAAGGAGGCTTGGCCTCGTTGAAATTGCGCCTCGCAAGAGCGGCCGCGCGCCGCGCGTCATTCCGCCGTCAGCAGGGGCGGCCTCTTCCTCGAAGACAGCCGCCTGGTCTTGCGCTCGATCCTGAGATCGAGCTCACCGCCCTTGACGCCAACCCTGACAATGCCGCCCTTGGCGAGCTTGCCGAACAGCAGTTCCTCGGCCAACGGCTTCTTGATCTCCTCCTGGATGACCCGTGCAAGCGGTCGGGCACCCATCTTGTCGTCATAGCCCTTGTTCGCCAGCCACTCGGCTGCCCGCCGCGTCAACTCGATGTGAACGCCGCGATCCATCAGCTGCGCCTCAAGCTGAAGGACGAACTTTTCGACTACCTGCAGGATGACTTCCGTCGGCAGCGGCGAGAAGGAAATCACGGCGTCAAGCCTGTTCCGGAACTCGGGCGTGAACATGCGCTCGATCGCTTCCGTGTCCTCGCCCTCGCGACGGTCACGACCGAAGCCCACTGCGGCCCTCGCCATGTCCGAGGCGCCCGCATTCGAGGTCATGATCAGGACCACGTTCCGGAAATTCACGGCCCGGCCGTTGTGATCTGTCAGCTTTCCGTGGTCCATCACCTGGAGCAGGATGTTGAACACGTCCGGATGCGCCTTCTCGATCTCGTCCAGGAGCAGGACGCAATGGGGATGCTGGTCCACGCCGTCCGTCAGAAGCCCGCCCTGGTCAAAGCCGACATAACCCGGAGGCGCGCCGATCAGTCGGCTGACGGCATGCTTCTCCATGTATTCCGACATGTCGAATCGAAGCAGTTCCACGCCCAGCACGTCCGCGAGCTGCCGCGCCACTTCCGTCTTCCCGACGCCCGTCGGACCCGCGAACAAGTAGTTGCCTATCGGCTTCTCCTGTTCGCGAAGCCCGGCGCGACTTAGCTTGATGGCCGAGGCAAGGGCCTCGATGGCGCGTTCCTGCCCGAACACCACGCGCTTCAGCGACGCTTCGAGATCCTTCAGGACCGTGGCATCGTCCTTGGACACGTTCTTCGGCGGGATGCGCGCGATCTTGGCCACGACCGTCTCGATCTGCGAGACGTCAATCGTCTTGCGGCGCTTCTTGATCTCCACGAGGCGTTGCGCGGCGCCGGCCTCGTCGATCACGTCAATGGCCTTGTCGGGCAACCTCCGGTCATTGATGTAGCGCGCTGACAGCTCGACCGCCGTCCGCACGGCATCGTCCGTGTACCTGACTTCATGATGGTCCTCGAAATACGGCTTGAGCCCAAGGAGAATCTGAACCGAGTCGTCGACCGACGGCTCGACCACGTCGATCTTCTGGAACCGGCGGGACAGCGCCCGGTCCTTTTCGAATTGCTGGCGGTATTCCTTGTACGTGGTGGATCCCATGCACCGCATCCGGCCGCCCTGCAATGCGGGTTTCAGCAGGTTGGATGCGTCCATGGCGCCACCCGACGTTGCGCCTGCGCCGACCACGGCATGAATCTCGTCAATGAACAGAATCGCGTCGGGGTGGTCCTCGAGTTCCTGCACGACGGATTTCAGCCGCTCCTCGAAGTCTCCCCGATAGCGCGTTCCCGCCAGCAAGGCGCCCATGTCCAGAGAGTATATCGTGGCTCCCTGCAGCACGTCCGGCGTGTCCTTCTCGACGATCTTCTTGGCCAGGCCTTCCGCGATCGCCGTCTTGCCGACCCCCGGATCGCCGACCAGAAGGGGATTGTTCTTCCGGCGGCGGCACAGCACCTGGACGCAGCGCTCCGCCTCGTGCTCCCGCCCGATCAGCGGGTCGACATCGCCCTTGGCCGCCTTCGCATTCAGGTCCACGCAGTATTTCGCGAGCGCCGATTCCTTGTTGTCCTCTTCCTCGGCATGCCGAGCGCCGTGATCTTCCTCGACCTCGCTCGCGCCAGTCACCGACCGGGTCTCGCCAAAGGCTGGATCCTTCGCCACGCCGTGGGCAATGAAGTTCACCGCATCATAGCGAGTCATGTCCTGTGCTTGCAGGAAGTAGGCCGCATTCGATTCGCGCTCCGCGAAAATAGCCACCAGAACGTTGGCTCCGGTCACTTCGGTCCGCCCGCTTGACTGCACGTGGATGGCGGCTCGCTGAATCACCCGCTGGAATGCGGCCGTCGGCACGGCCTCCGATCCGTCGATCCCGGTGACAAGGGACGACAGATCGTCCTCGATGAACCGCTTCAGCGTCCTCTGCAAGTCATCAAGATCGACCGAACAGGCCTTCATCACCCTTGCGGCGTCCGGTTCGTCGATCAGGGCGAGCAGCAGATGCTCAAGCGTGGCAAGTTCATGGCGACGGGAATTGGCAATCGCCAGCGCCGCATGAATCGCGCTTTCCAGCGTATTCGAGAAACTTGGCACGCGCAGAGGCTCCCCACTCCGTTCTCGTCATGACTGCCGGGCGACTCCCCGGGCGCTGACCGCACGCCTTAAGGATTCTGCCATAAGTCCGGGGCTTCAAGTGTTTTTCTTCCAGTTGGATCACATTTTTTCGCCGGCGACGCCAAATTGCCCCGGATTCAAGGCATTCCGGCGGTCAAAACGCGTCCTTGCGGCGGCGGATCTCGCCGAACACCTCTGCATCGCTTGCACCGCTCATGCCAAGTCCCGACTTGACCTCCGCGTTGCCCGCACGGAGGAACGGATTGGTTGCAAGCTCCTCCGACAGAAGCGACGGCACGGTCGGTTCTCCCCTGGAACGGAATTCGGCAATTCGCGCGACACGCTCCTGAAGCGCCAGGTTGTCCGGCTCGATGGTGATCGCGAATCTTCCGTTCGCTTCGGTGTATTCGTGCCCCGAACAAATGGTCGTGTCGGCCGGGAGTTCCGCAATCTTGCCGAGGCTTGCCCACATCTGGTCCATCGTGCCCTCGAACACCCGCCCGCAGCCAAGGGCCATGAGACTGTCGGCGGTGAACGCGACCTTCGCGGCCGGCACGTGGAAGGCAACATGGCCAACCGTGTGCCCCGAAACTTCGAGCACCGTCGCCTCCGCGCCCAGCAACTCGAACCGGTCACCCTCCGTCACGGCGAGATCAAGCAGCGGCAAACGTTGCGCGTCCGCCTCGGCGCCGACCACGCGCACGTCGCCGCCAATGCCTGCCTTCAGCTCGTCCAGCCCCTGAACATGGTCCGCATGATGGTGGGTCAAGAGGATGTCCGTGACGTTCACGCCGCGTGCGGCGACTTCCGCAAGAATCGGTGCAGCCTCCGGCACGTCCGCCACGGCGGCATTTCCTCCATCCGTCAGCAGGAACGCGTAATTGTCCTCCAGGCATGGAATCGTGACGATCTCAAAAGACATGGCATTACCCTCGCGCGCCGTTATGCTGACCGCAATTGTCGGCGAAAGTTTCCGGAAGAGCAATGCACTTCGACGTGGTCGATCTTGACGCATTCTATGGCGAGACCCGCCTTGGACGGATCGCGCGAAACGCAATCCGGGCCCGCATGCGCGAACTCTGGCCCGACACGCCGGGGTTGAACGTCCTGGGATTCGGATTCGCGGTTCCGCTTCTCGAGCCATATCTTGATGCCGCGCATCGCGTGACGGCGCTGATGCCGGGTCGGCAGGGCGTGAAACGCTGGCCGGCCGGGAAGCCCAACATCTCGGTTCTCTGCGAGGAATCCCTTTGGCCCGTCGAGACCGACAGCGTAGACCGCCTGATCGTTCTTCACGGGCTTGAGACCAGCGAGAACCCGATCACGCTTTTCGATGAATGCTACCGCGTCCTCGCACCCGAAGGTCGAGGAATCTTTGTCGTGCCGAACCGCGCCGGCCTGTGGTCGAGCCGCGACGCGACTCCCTTCGGATACGGGCGACCCTACTCGCTCGGCCAGCTTGAAGGCATGCTTTCCGCAATCGGCCTCATGCCCGAACGACATCTTGCTGCGCTGTACCAGCCGCCCAGCGAAAGCCGATTCTGGATCAGGACCGGCCCGCACTTGGAATGGCTCGGGGCGCGGGTCGCAAATCGCTTCGCCGGGGGAGTGCTTCTCGTCGAGGTCACCAAGCAGGTCCCGGCGCCGCCCAGGGCCGGATTGGCTGAAGCGATCAAGCGCCCCCTCCGCGTTCTGGACGGAATTGCGGTCCCTGGACCCAAGCCGGTCTGACCAGCGCCAGGTGGATTCGGCCAGAAGTCGCCGATCGTCCTGCATCTGCAACGCTGCATTCCGTCGCACCGGAACCAAGTGGCTGGAATGTTGCAAGAATTGCGCTGCGACAGAGGTTCCTACCCTGTTGCAGCGCAGAATTTCCTCTGATACATGACCGCTGCTTTGCTCACGGGCGATGCCCGTCGGCAATGGCCGCTCTCGCCGGCAACCCGGCAAGAGCGGCAGGCTTGGGAAAGGGGACAAGTGTCGGAATCCGCCTCAATTTCTGCGAGAATCGCCGCTCGCTACGCGACGGCCGTCTTCGAGTTGACGAAGGACGGTGACGGACTTGACCGCCTCGAGCAGGATGTCGATGCGCTGGATGCCGCCCTCTCCGAGAGCATCGACTTTCGCAGGCTGATACGCTCGCCGATCTATTCGCGCGGCGATCAGGGCAATGCCGTTGCGGCCATCGCCGCGGGCATGGAACTCTCCGGCACGATGGCGAACGCGCTCGGGCTGATGGCGTCAAGACGTCGTCTCTTCGTGTTGCCCCAGCTTGTCGCTGCACTCCGCCGGCTCATCGCGGACGAGAGGGGCGAAGCGACCGCAGAAGTGCGCACAGCGACAGCCCTGTCGGATGAGCAGGGAGCAAGGCTTGCCGCCGCGCTAAAGGCGTCTGTCCGCAAGGAAGTGAAGATGAACGTTGCCGTCGATGACAGCCTGATCGGCGGCCTGATAGTCAGGGTGGGTTCGAGCATGATCGACACCTCGATTGCATCGAGGCTTGCGGCCCTGCAGAACACAATGAACGAGGTCGGATAGATGACGATCCAAGCAGCAGAAATCTCTGCAATCCTCAAGGAGCAGATCAAGAATTTCGGTCAGGAAGCCGAAGTCGCCGAAGTGGGCCGCGTGCTCAGCGTCGGGGACGGCATCGCCCGTGTCTACGGCCTCGACAATGTCCAGGCCGGCGAGATGGTCGAGTTTCCGGGCGGCATCATGGGGATGGCGCTCAACCTCGAAAGCGACAATGTCGGCATCGTGATCTTCGGCACGGACCGGGACATCAAGGAGGGCGACACGGTCAAGCGCACGAACGCCATCGTGGACGTGCCGGCCGGGGATGCGCTCCTTGGGCGCGTCGTTGACGGCCTCGGCAACCCGCTGGACGAAAAGGGTCCGATCAAGGCAACCGAACGCCGGGTTGCGGACGTGAAGGCGCCGGGCATCATTCCGCGTCGGTCCGTGCACGAGCCCATGGCCACAGGGCTCAAGGCGGTGGACGCAATGATCCCGATCGGCCGAGGCCAGCGGGAACTCATCATCGGCGACCGCCAGACCGGAAAGACCGCCGTGGCGCTGGACACGATCCTGAACCAGAAATCGTACAATGAAGCTGCCGGCGATGACGAAAGCAGGAAGCTCTATTGCGTCTACGTCGCGGTCGGACAAAAGCGGTCGACGGTCGCGCAGCTCGTCAAGAAGCTCGAGGAATCGGGCGCGATCGACTATTCGATCATCGTTGCCGCCACCGCATCGGACCCGGCTCCGATGCAGTTCCTCGCACCCTATGCCGCAACGGCAATGGCGGAGTATTTCCGGGACAATGGCCGCCATGCGCTGATCATCTACGACGATCTCTCCAAGCAGGCCGTGTCCTATCGCCAGATGTCGCTTCTGCTCCGCCGTCCGCCGGGACGCGAGGCCTATCCTGGCGACGTCTTCTACCTGCACTCGCGGCTTCTCGAACGCTCGGCGAAGCTCAACGAGGACAACGGGGCCGGATCGCTGACGGCGCTGCCGATTATCGAGACCCAGGGCGGGGACGTGTCGGCCTTCATCCCGACTAACGTGATCTCAATCACCGATGGCCAGATTTTCCTTGAAACGGACCTGTTCTACCAGGGCATCCGCCCGGCGGTCAACACTGGCCTCTCGGTGTCGCGGGTCGGCTCCTCCGCCCAGACCGCCTCGATGAAATCGGTCGCGGGTTCGGTGAAGCTCGAGCTTGCCCAGTACCGCGAGATGGCGGCATTTGCGCAATTCGGCTCGGACCTCGATGCAGCGACGCAGCGTCTCCTGAACCGTGGTGCGCGGCTGACCGAGCTCATGAAGCAGCCGCAGTACTCGCCGTTGACCAACGCGGAAATCGTCTGCGTCATCTTCTCCGGCATCAACGGGTACCTCGACGGGATCGAGATAGGCGACGTGGGACGCTTCGAAAGGGGCCTGATCAACCACCTGCGCTCCAAGCACCAGGAACTTCTCGACTGGATCACCACCGATGATCCGAAGGTCGCCGGCGAAGCCGCCAACAGGATCAAGGCGGCCATCGACGAATTCGCCAGCGACTTCTCCTAGACCCGGAACCGGCCTGAAGGACAGCAGGAATGCCAAGCCTCAAGGACCTCAAGACGCGGATCGACTCGGTCAAATCGACCCGGAAGATCACACAAGCGATGCAGATGGTCGCGGCTGCCAAGCTGCGCCGCGCCGAGGAAGCCGCGTCGTCCGCGCGGCCTTACGCCGAGCGGTTCGACGCCGTTCTGGCCGGACTGGCCGCCGGCATCGGCGATGACGGCCCGAAGCTCCTCAAAGGCACGGGCTCGGACCAGGCCTGGCTTCTCGTGGTCATGACGTCGGAGCGCGGGCTCTGCGGCGGCTTCAATTCCTCGATCGTGAGACTTTCCAAGGCCAAGGCCAGGGAACTTGCAGAGGCCGGAAAGACGGTAAAGATCCTTACCGTCGGCAAGAAGGGGCGTGAGCAACTCCGCCGCGAATACGCGGACCACTTCGTCGGCCATGTCGATCTCTCCGAAGTGAAGCGGGTCGGATACTCCGACGCGCAGGACATTGCCTCGGACATCCTGGGCCGCTTCGACGCCGGGGAATTCGACGTAGCGGCGATCTACTTCAACAAGTTCGAGAGCGTTATGTCGCAGGTTCCGCAGGAACTGCAGATCATCCCCGCAAAGATCGAAGCCAACGAAGACGACACGGTGTTCGACTACGAACCGGGCGATGAGGAAATCCTCACCGAGCTCCTGCCACGAGGCGTGGCGACACAGGTATTTGCGGCGCTCCTCGAGAACGGCGCGTCCGAGCAAGGCGCCCGGATGAGCGCCATGGACAACGCCACCCGCAATGCCGGCGAGATGATCGACAAGCTCACGATCCAGTTCAACCGAACCCGGCAGGCGGTCATCACCAACGAGCTGATTGAAATAATTTCGGGCGCAGAGGCGCTCTGAAGCACCGGAGAACCAGAGATGGCAAATGCAAGAGGCAAAGTGACCCAGGTCATCGGCGCTGTCGTCGACGTGCAGTTCGGCGACCACCTGCCAGAAATCCTGAATGCGCTCGAAACCGACAACCAAGGCAACAGGCTTGTTCTTGAAGTCGCCCAGCACCTTGGCGAGGGCACCGTCCGCACGATCGCGATGGACAGTTCCGAAGGCCTCGTGCGCGGGCAGGATGTCACCGATACCGGCGGCCCGATCACGGTCCCGGTGGGAAACGCGACCCTTGGACGCATCATCAATGTCGTCGGCGCGCCGGTGGACGAAGGTGGTCCGGTGGAGGCGGACGAACACCGGGCGATCCACCAACCAGCCCCTGAATTCTCCGAGCAGTCGACCGAGTCCGAGATTCTCGTGACCGGCATCAAGGTCGTGGACCTTCTCGCTCCCTACGCCAAGGGCGGCAAGATCGGCCTCTTCGGCGGCGCTGGCGTCGGCAAGACGGTCCTGATCATGGAGTTGATCAACAACATCGCCAAGGTTCACTCGGGCTTCTCCGTGTTCGCCGGCGTCGGCGAGCGGACCCGCGAGGGCAACGACCTCTATCACGAGATGATAGAATCCAACGTCATCAAGCCGGACAACATTTCGGAGAGTCAGGTGGCGCTCGTCTACGGTCAGATGAACGAGCCTCCGGGAGCACGCGCCCGCGTGGGCCTGACCGGCCTCACGCTCGCGGAGCAGTTCCGCGACCAGTCGGGCACGGACGTCCTGTTCTTCGTCGACAACATCTTCCGCTTCACCCAGGCAGGTTCCGAAGTGTCGGCTCTCCTGGGCCGCATTCCTTCGGCGGTGGGCTATCAGCCCACGCTGGCGACCGACATGGGCGCTCTGCAGGAACGCATCACTTCGACCAAGGCGGGGTCGATCACCTCCGTGCAGGCAATCTACGTACCTGCCGACGACCTGACCGACCCGGCCCCGGCAACGTCGTTTGCCCACTTGGATGCAACGACCGTGCTTTCGCGCGCGATTTCGGAACTTGGAATATACCCCGCCGTGGACCCGCTGGACTCGACCTCCCGAATCCTGGACCCGGCCATTGTAGGGGAAGAGCACTACCAGGTGGCGCGTGACGTTCAGGGCGTGCTTCAGCGCTACAAGTCGCTGCAGGACATCATCGCAATTCTCGGCATGGATGAACTTTCGGAAGAGGACAAGCTGACGGTTGCCCGCGCCCGCAAGATCCAGCGCTTTCTCTCGCAGCCGTTCGACGTGGCAGAGGTCTTTACCGGCTCGCCCGGGGCGCAGGTGCCGATCGAGGACACCATTGCCTCGTTCAAGGCGGTAGTCGCCGGCGAATACGATCACTTGCCCGAGGCGGCCTTCTACATGGTCGGCGGCATCGAGGAAGTTGTCGAGAAAGCCCAGAAGCTGGCCGCAGAGGCCGCGTAGGGAGTCTGCATGTCCGGCACGTTTCAATTCGACCTGGTTTCGCCCGAACGCAGCCTGGCTTCGGGCCAGGCAAGTTCTATCCTGATCCCCGGCGCTGACGGGGACATGGTGGCCTTGCCGGACCATGCCCCGGTCGTGACCGGGCTTCGCCCCGGCATCGTCGCTGCGGAGATCGATGGCGACGTGCAGGAATACGTGGTTATCGGCGGCTTTGCCCAGATCACGATGGAGGGCGCGACGGTGCTCGCCGACGAGGCATTTCCGAAAGCGGAAACTACGACCGATTTCCTTGATGAGCGCATCGCCGCCGCGAGAGAACGCAAGGACGGCTCAGCAGGGGCAGCCTCGGACGAAGCGGCAAAGCGGGTCGCCGATCTTGAGGCGCTGCAAGGCATGCTCTGAGGTCTGCATGCGCAACGGAGTGCATCTCGTGCCGGACGCGCCGCAAGGCAGTTCGGCAGAAGCGAGAACGTCGTCCGGACCTCGTGGCCAGTGGTGGCGCGACCTTCGCGGGGACTCAGGGCGTTTGCCGGCTGCAGGCGCCGTGGCGGGCGACCGCGCGCAGCCGGAACTTTGGAGCGGGCAGGCATCAAGCCGTGCTTCGTGCCACGCCATCGTGGCAACGCTTTCCCGCCGATGAGTGGGACAGGTGACGGACCTGCACTTGCCGGCCGTGTCGTCATCGTTTGTGAAGCTTCGGATGATAGGGAACACGGCCCGGGCCCTCAGGGCCGGACAGGGTCTCCCCGACTGCCTGGGAAAGTCCGCACGGCCTGGAAAGGGAGGATCGGGCCGCCGGTCTGGCAGCGGGATGCCCGGTCCTATCCCGCATTGATCCGGCCACGCCCGTAACCTCGGACAGGACAGTGCGGGTTTCAACATCACGCATGGCGGCAGAGTTCGCTGCATGACGTCAGTTGAAAGGCCGCAAACGATCCGGGGCCCGGCTCACACGTTGTCGGGCCCGAAGCCCATGCGGGGCAGATCGCAGGGCTGCCAGTCGAGATCCGTCTTCTTTCCGTGCAGCCAGGCTTCCTGAATCAGCACGATGCCCATGGGACCGGCCGTTTCCCGTTCCGTCATCATTGCCCTGAACGCGTCCAGGCGCGCAGCATTGTCAGGCTCGTTCTCCAGGATGATCGATCCCGTTGGCGTTGAACGTGTCGTTCACCCAACCCCAGCCACGGCCCTCCATGAGCGACGGCTTGAACAGGCGCCAGAGGATCGTTGCCGGATCCTGCCAGACCATCGTGGCTGACATGTTCCTGATTGAATGGTGGCCGCGCGTGATCTGCTTCCAGTTCCCCCGGATCTGCAGCTCAACGCCTGTTCCGACCGACTTCCACATTTCGCTCAGGACTTCTGCCACTGCGACCCCCGTGTCGACGACGTTTGGCAAGAGCGGATAGTCGATGACCTCGCCATTGTAGCCGGATTTGGCAAGTTCCTCCCTTACCCTGTCCGGATCATGCGGAGGCAAGGGGCAGTCTGCATCGAATACGTCTCCGAAACCCGGGAGCTGCAGGCCGTTCGGGACCTTGGCCCGCCCGGCGAACAGCGCGTCCACCGGCAGCTGGCGGTCGACGGCGAGGCTCAATGCGCGCAGAAAGTGCACGTCCTTCATCATCGGATGGGCAAAGTCGCCTCGGCTGAAGATCAGGATCCGGAATTTCGCCCCGGGACCGCCGACAACCTCGATGTCGTCGTAGTTTTCAATCGTCGAAACCTGGTCGACAGGGACAACGGTGATGACGTTGAAGTCCCCGGCGGCGAGGCCGGCAATCCTGCCCGCAAACTCGGACACTTCCACCAGGGTGAGCGACCGCACGTTTGGTGGTCCGCCCCAGTAGTCGTCTAATGCCTCAAGAACAAACAGGTCGGTGTTGAGATCGGCCACGCTGAAAGGGCCGGTGCCCACTCGCCACAGCTCGGGGCATCCTGGTAGGCGCGCTTGCTGACGATTTTGCTGCTCCACATCGCCTACCGCTGCTCAATGATCGGGTCGACGCCATCCATCACGATCTGCACCGTGTAGCCGTCGAGAGCGTTCGCTTCCGAGACATTCACAGCGCCAGGCGTACAGGCCCGTCCCCCTCGCGACGCTCCCGTGAGAACGAGAAGGCGACGTCCTCCGCAGTCATCTCGTCGCCGTTGTGGAACCAGACGCCGTGCCTCAAAGTGAAGGTGATTTCCCGGCAGCCGTCGATCTCCCAGGAGGCTGCAAGTCCAGGGCCAAGCTGCATCCGGCTATGGAATCCGGGCTCGATGAGCTTGTCGAGCACGTTGTACGGGATCGGGACCGTATAGTCGGCCGTGTCGCGGCCGGGACTGCTGCTCTCCGGCAGCCGCTGCACTCCGACGACGATGTCGCATCTCTCCTTTGCGCCGGCCGCGCGCGCAACAATCTGGACAGTGGCGCTTCCCGACGCCGCGATTCCCACGATCACCATCATCGGTTTCATGGTCGGAACCCTGATCGGCGGCTCGATCGTCACCGAAACGGCCTTCGCCTGGCCCGGCATCGGCCGCCTGCCCATTGACGCCGTTGCGGCACGCGAACTGGCGGTGTTGCAGACGGCGGACATGATGGCGGCCGCATCCATGGTGTTTGCCGATCAGGCCATGGATCTCCTCTACATGATCATCGACCCGCGCAGGCGCCACGCATCCGGAACGGGAGAGCAATGATGGCCATTGCTCCTGAAATGTGACGCATTCGAGCGCCGCTCCGCCGCACAAGCCGCCATGGCGCGCACCAGTGCATCACCCACCATCGTGAAATTGGCGATGCTGTTGCCGCTCATGATCCTGTTGATTGCCGTGACTGCGCGCTGGATCATGCACCATGACTACCAGCAGACGGCCCTTCTTTCCCGGCTGCCCCCGGTGCGACCGGAACGTCCGGCGGCTTTCATCTCCCTGGAACCGACCGCCTGGGGCGCGTCCCTCTCGGCAGGCTGTTTTCGTCCATCCAGCTCACGATGCTGGTGGCGGCGTTCGGGACCTTCTCTGGCGCGGTCGCGGGCAGTGCAATCGGGCTGGTCGCGGCCAGGCTCCGTGGTTGGGTGGATGACATCATCATGGTGCTGGTCGGTTTCTGGCCTCCATGCCCTTCGTCATAGTCGCGCCGTCGGTGATTGCCGTCATGGGCACCGGCAACATGCTTCTCTTTATCCTGCTTGTCGGATTTCAGGGATGGGAGCGCTACGCGAGAATCAGCCGCGGAATGACGTTGTCGGCTGTCAATCATCGCTGCGCCGCAGCGATAAGGCTGCTCGGCGCTGGCACCTTGCGCGTCTATCTGAGGATGTCCTGCCGAACATCCTGGCAGCCTGGTCGTTCAGGTCTCCGTCAGTGACCCGGAAGCCGCAATCCTCGAAACGTCGATGAGCTTCCTGGGTGTCGGGATCCAGCCCCCCCCCAACACCTCTCTCGGCAACCTGCTGAGCTATGGGCGGGACTATCTCGTGCCTGCCAGAAAACCCCCTCGTCCGGCGATTGCAAGCCCGGTTTCGCCCGCGTTTGCGCGTCTGTCGCCCGAGAGCGTGGCACGTCGCCGGGCTGAGAGCGCCAGCTGGCGGCGGGATCGCGTGTTCGGGACGTGAATCCGCGTCCCTGGGCGGCGTCGGCGCATGGGCTGCCGTTCCCGCGCCGGGCGGGTTCCGGATCGTCCGGGTCTTGCGGGGACGTTGTCAGGCGGCGCGGCGCTGCCGTTCCCGCGCCTTCCGGCGCAGCAGAAGGCCGATGCGGTGGACGTTCAGGGCGACCACGGAGAGGGCGACGACGCGGGCAAAGCCCTCGGCGCCCTGTGCCAGGACCCGGTCGAGACCGCGGTGCCCGAGGTTGTTGATCGCCGATTCCACCGCCGGATGCTGACGGCGCATCGCGGCGAACCCCTCGCCCCGCTCGCGTTCCTGGTCGGCCTTGTTGAGGCAGCCCTTCTTCGGCAGCACGTTGTCATCGAGCAGCTCGTCGAGGCGGACCCGGTTCCCGGGGCTGTGGAAGCCGCGGTCGAAGCTCGCTGCGCGGAGGTCGGGAAAGGCTGACTGCGCGGCCTCGACCATGGGCACGGCGAAGTCGACGTCGCTGCCCTGCCACATGACCTCGTGATGCAGCACGAAGCCGTGTTCGTCCTCCAGGATGCAGACCGGGACGCCAAGCTCAACCGGGCATCCCGCCTTGCCCTTCGAGATCCAGCGCGTGTGCGGCTCGAAGATCGAGAACACCTTCTCGTCATGGGGGATCGCCTGGCCCTTGAGCAGGCGGCGGTCGGTCTGGTCGATCTGGCGCACGGCATGCGACAGGAAGCTCCCGATTTCCGTGATCGTCCAGGCCGAAGCGCCGTTCGCGGCCAGCGCCGGCAGCGACGCTTCCACGCGCAGGACAAGCTCGCGGCAGCGCGCGAGATACTCCTCCACATGCTCCGGACTGGCGCGCCGGGTCGACCGGACCCTCTGGAACAGCCTCTTGACCGACTTCTGCAGGTGCTTCCACTGGCGCCAGCCGGCGACGTCATGCTCCGTCGCCGCACGGCCCGTCGTGCGGAGCAGGCAGCGCATCGCGTCCCAAAGGAGGCTGACGTCCGTGGGATGGTGAACGTCGGTCTCAACCACGAACGAGTCACAGCGCCCGCGCAAGGGCGCGCCAGGCTTTTTTCTCGCGACCGCATGGCCGCTCTCCACGATCAGATGGTTGACCCCGACAAGAAGTCCGGGGCTCAGGAGGCTCACGTTGTCCACCAGCGTCTGGCAGTTGCAGCGCTGCTCGTCCCAGACGTCCGCATGGCCGAGGAACCGGCGCAGCGTCTTGTGCTCGTTCGCCAGCTCGTGGAGCCGGTCGAAGTCGCAGCCCAGCCCCTGCTTGACCACGCCCATCACCAGGATCCGCCACATCTCCATGCCCGGCCGGCCGACCTTCCTGTCGATGCCGGGAAGCATGTGCTCGTCCATGAGCGCGAACAGCCGCGCGCGGAAAGTCTCGTCGGAACAGAGATGCTGGAGCCCGATGAGAAGGGCGGGGATGTCGTCCCTGGACTTGAGGTCCAGGTCGATGTCCTCGATGCGGACCTCGCCGAGTTCCAGCTGCGGATTGATTGCCTCTCTCATGCCTGCCTCGCGAAGAATTGCCGGAATCAACCGGAATTGCGCAAAAAGGCCAGGAAAACGGCACTTCCGGCCCGGTCTTCGATCCGGAGAATGAAAGATTCATCGATTGGAGTCAATGGCTTGAGGATTTTCGGGCAGGCACTATCTCCTCAACGCGTGTCTGCACGGTGCGAAGGCTTGACCGTTGGAACTCGTCTCTGGGATGATAACGGGAGTCGCTTTCAGCACATTTCGTCAATCTTCCCCGGATACCGCCCTTGGACTGGCCGATGCTCGAAGGCGCGCGGTGCGCCTTCCGCAGATCTAGTGGGCAACCGCGGTCCACGTCGGATCCCCGCCCTTCCAAGCCGGGCCGAACCACCCCGCCATGCCCGCCGACCTGACGCACGCAAGTCCGAATGCCGGCGTGATGCGCACGGAATCAGAACCGGTGTCAGGTGCGTGGCGCCGACAGCCACCGGGTGAACGACACCATTTTCCGGTCATGGGCCCTGACGCTAGGCGGTTTCGGCGGATTCCCATGCGAGCATGGCGCGCTTCACGGGCAGGCCCCAATGGTATCCCCCCAAGCCACCGGATTTCCGAAGCGCGCGATGGCACGGAATGAGCCAGGAAATCGGATTCCGTCCGACAGCAGTTCCAACGGCCCTGGCGGCCCCTGGAACTCCAATGGCCCGTGCGATGTCGGAATATGTCGTCACGTGACCCGTCGGAATGTTCAGGAGCGCTTCCCACACCTTGACCTGAAATGGCGCGCCGGTCATGAACAGCGGCACTTGCCCGTCAGCCCTGCCGCCTTTCAGGAAGGCCGCTTCCGCCATCGGGGCCAGAATTGCAGGATCCTCCTGGTATGAAGCCTTCGGCCAGCGCGCCCGCAGATCCGCCGTCGTCGCACCCGCGCCGGCTTCAGCCGCAAACCCGATGCCGCAGATGCCCTTTGCGGTGCCCATGACCAGCGCAGGGCCGAACGGGCTGCCGAACCAGCCCCAGGCAATCTCCAGTCCCTCCCCGCCCCGTGCGTAGTCGCCGGGACTCATCGCCTCCCATCGCACGAACAGATCGTGAAGCCTGCCCGATCCCGACAGGCCCACTTCGTCCGCAGTTTCAAGCGTGGTGTGCCTCCGGGCCAGAAGCGCCTTTGCGTGATCAAGCTTCAGCCACTGCTGGTAGCGCTTGGGCGAAACCCCGACCCAACGGCTGAATACCCGCTGGAAGTGTGCCGGGCTCATATGCATTTCTGACGCGATCTCTTCCAGTGAGAGATCCCGGTCACCCGCATCGATCAGTTCGATCGCGCGTCGGACAAGCAGGTAGTGGTATCCGGATTCCGATTCCGCCATGGCTTTCATCCTTGCATCCCCTGGCTCCCTGACCCAGAACTTACGGATCGTCAGGCCAATGACGACCCGCATCTTGCGAGAAATGCTTGCCGTCAACTCCCTGTTCCGCCAGAAACGCGCCCCATGGCCAAGCAATTGCCATTCCAGGCGCTTGTCGAGATATTCACGCGATTCCGCGAAGCTGAGGCCGAGCCCAAGGGCGAACTTCAGCACGTCAACGCCTACACGCTTGTCGTAGCCGTGGCTCTTTCCGCCCAAGCGACGGATGCGGGCGTCAACAAGGCCACGCTTGAACTGTTCGAGATCGCGGACACGCCCCGGAAGATGCTGGAACTCGGCGAGAAAGGCCTGATCGAGCACATCAAGTCCATCGGGCTCTATCGCAACAAGGCCAAGAACGTCATGCGGCTCTCGCGCATCCTTGTCGACGAGTATGGCGGCGAAGTCCCCTCCTCCCGGTCCGCCCTGCAATCCCTGCCCGGCGTCGGACGCAAGACCGCGAATGTCGTCCTGAACATGTGGTGGGGCCATCCTGCGCAGGCGGTCGACACTCATGTCTTTCGTGTCGGCAACCGGACCGGGATCGCGCCCGGCAAGGACGTCAATGCGGTCGAGCGCGCCATCGAGGACAATGTTCCCGCCGAATTCCAGCGCCACGCCCATCACTGGCTGATCCTGCACGGGCGTTACACCTGTGTCGCGCGCAAGCCCAAATGCGGCGCTTGCCTGATCCGCGATCTATGCCAATTCGAGGACAAGGTGGAATGAGCTACGACATCGTTGGCATCGGCAACGCGATCGTCGACGTGATCTCGCCAGCAGACGATACCTTTCTCAAGCGCAAGGGGATCGAGAAGGGCATCATGCAGCTTGTGGAGCGCGAGCGCGGCGAAGAACTCTACGACGCGATGGCGGACAGGGTGCAGGCTCCCGGCGGGTCGGTCGCGAACACGCTGGCCGGGCTCGGCAATCTCGGCCTCAGGACCGGGTTCATCGGGCGCGTTCGGGACGATGCGCTCGGGAAGTTCTACGCATCTTCGTTGTCCGAGGGCGGAACGGATTTCGTGAACGGCCCGGCGGCGGGCGGAAGCCTGCCGACGTCGCGCTCGATGATTTTCGTCTCGCCGGACGGCGAACGGTCCATGAATACCTATCTCGGAATCTCGTCCGAACTGGGCCCTGACGACGTTCCGGACGAAGTGGCGGGCGCTACGAAAATCCTCTTTCTCGAGGGCTATCTCTATGACAAGCCAAAGGGAAAGGAAGCGTTCGAACGGGCGGCGCGGCTCTGCCGAAACGCAGGCGGGAGGGCAGGCATTGCGCTCTCGGACCCAATCTGCGTTGACCGGCACCGGAACGACTTTCGCCGCCTTGTTCGCGAGCTCGATTGCGTCATTGGCAACCAGCACGAATGGGAATCGCTCTATCAGAGCGAGATTTCAGGAGCTCTGGAATCCGCGGCCGAGGATTCGGGCCTCGCGGTCGTCACACGATCAGGCGAGGACGTGATACTGGTTCGCGGCAACGAAACGGCCCGTGTCGATGTCAGTCCCGTCGTGCCCGTGGACGCGACAGGCGCGGGCGATCTGTTTGCGGCCGGGTTTCTCTACGGCTACGCGACGAACCAGCCACTCGAGGTCGCTGGCCGGATGGGCTGCGTGGCAGCCACTGAGGTCATCAGCCATTACGGCGCCCGGCCCGAAGCCGATCTCAAGGAACTGTTTCGGCAAAATGGCCTGATCTGAGGCCGCACAAGCCCATGCCGCCCGCATTGACGCCCGGAGCAGGCTTGGACCTGCCGTTCCCGGACGGATGACAGCCCGGCCCTGACACCGTCGCGCATCATTGCTTTCGCACGCTCGGGCATCAGTCTGGCCCGAACTGCAATGCAAGAAGCGCAATTGGAGTTTGTCTGGCGCGCATGCGACCTATGCGGCGTCCGACGACAGCCGAGCCGGCAACTCGCGAGCCCATGCGCCGATCGTGCCGGCTCCCAGGCACACAACGATGTCGCCTGGTCGAGCCTCCGTACGTACCAGCGATTCCAGCGCATCCTCGTTCTCCAGAGGACGCGCGTCCTTGTGCCCCTGAAGCGCGATCCCTGCCACAAGGTCTTCGCGAGTGGCTCCGACAACCGGGTCCTCTCCAGCGCCAAAGACATCGGCAATGGCCACAACGTCAGCATCACTGAAACAACGACAGAACTCGTCGAACAGGGCCGATAGCCGCGAATACCGGTGCGGTTGATGGACCGCGACTATCCGCGTGTCAGGTCCCGACGCCAACGCCTGCCTTGCCGCAGCCAGAACCGCCGCGATCTCCACGGGATGATGACCGTAGTCGTCGATGATGGTGACGCCTCCAACTTCGCCCACTTTCGTGAATCGCCGATTGACGCCCTTGAACGTTGCCAGCGCTTCACGGATTTCCGAGCCCTTCATGCCCAGATGCCGCGCCACTGCCACGGCACCGAGTGTATTGGAGACGTTGTGGCTTCCCGGCATCGGCAGCGTACAGTCCTTGATCACCGGCCCCTCGGCAAGCTCTATGTCGAAACGTGCCGCGGTATTCTCATAACGAAGGTTCACCGCCCGCACGTCCGCATCCTCATTGAAACCGAAGGTCATCATTCGCCGGTCTGTCACCCGGTCTGCAAGCGCCCGCACCTCGGGGTTATCGATACAAAGAACTGCCAGTCCATAGAACGGGATGTTCGACACGAATTCCTCGAACCCGTTCCGCAGATCCTCCATCGTCCCCCAATGCTCCATGTGCTCCGGGTCGATGTTCGTCACGATGGCGATTGTCGCCGGGAGTCGGTTGAAGGTGCCGTCCGATTCGTCGGCTTCAACCACCATCCATTCGCCGCTTCCGACGCGCGCATTCGATCCGTAGGCGTGAATGATGCCGCCGTTGATCACCGTGGGATCAATGCCGCCGGCATCAAGCAAAGCCGCCACCAGCGTGGTCGTCGTGGTTTTCCCGTGCGTGCCGGCAACCGCAATGTTGGACCGCAGCCGCATGAGCTCGGCAAGCATTTCAGCCCGCCTCACGACCGGCAGGCCCCGACGTCGTGCCTCGTCCCGTTCCGGGTTGCCGGCCTTGATGGCAGAGGAGATGACGACGACTTCGGCCCCCACCAGATTCTCCGCGCGCTGGCCTTCGAAGATCGTCGCCCCAAGGCTTGCCAGCCGCTCGGTGATTTTCGAGGATTTCAGGTCCGAACCCTGAACAACGTAGCCTGCCTCGATCAGCACCTCGGCAATGCCGGACATGCCGATTCCCCCGATCCCCACAAAATGGATCGGACCCATCTCCGTAGGTAGCTTGGTGACCGCTGCGTTCATGTCACACTCCTGCCACATGCTCGATTGCGGAAGCCAGGCGGCTCGCCGCGTCCGGCTTGGCCAGACGAAGGGCATTGTCCCGCATCCGCGAGGCGGTTCCGACCGTCCCGAGCACGCCCTGCATCTGCTTTGTCAGAGCAGCGGGGTCAAGCTCGGCTTCAGGTACGAGGATTGCGGCGTCGGCGTCGGCAAGACTGCGCGCATTCGCGGTCTGGTGATCCGCTGCCGCTGCCGGATAAGGTATCAGGATCGAGGGTCGGCCAATGACGCAAATGTCCGCAACAGTTGAGGCTCCCGCCCGGCCAATTGCGAGATGCGCGTTCTCGATCCGCCGGGCAATGTCGGCAAAGAAAGGTTCGACATCGGCCTCGATGCATGCAGACTCATATGCGGCCTTCACACGAGCCAGGTCCTCGGGCCGCGCCTGATGCGCGACGCGCACGTTTGCGGCGAGCAGATCTTTCAGGTCCACGATTGCTGGCGGCACGACTTGGGAGAGAATGCGCGCGCCTTGGGATCCGCCAATCACCAGTATGGAGAAGGGACCTCGTTCCGGAATCTCGTAGGCGGCTGCAGCCCGATCCAGCACCTGCGCCCTGACAGGGTTTCCGGTGTGCAAGGCCGAAACGCCGTCTGGCAGGGTTGTGGGCCATGTTCCGCAGGCCACCTTGTCGACCCGCCGTGCAAACAACCGGTTTGTCCGACCGAGGACGCCGTTCTGCTCGTGGATCATCCTGGGGATGCGGAGCGCCCAGGCGGCGGCGAGTGCGGGAATCGAGGAATACCCTCCAAAGCCAACCACTGCGCTCGGACGATCAATCAGAAACCTGAACTTTGCCGCCGCAATTCCGACGGCAATGACAAGCGGTGCGAGAAGCTTCGTTGGCGCGCCGCCGCGCGCGAATGTTGCGCTAGCGACCCTCTGCACCACAACTTGTTCAGGGAACCCGCCTGCATATCGTGCGCCCCGGGCATCAGTCATGAGCGTAATCCGCCAGCCCCTTGCCAACATCGTCTCGGCCAGGGCCTGAGCCGGAAACATGTGCCCGCCGGTTCCCCCGGCGGATATTGCAAGATGGCGCGCACTCATCGCCCGATTCCGGCAAGGCCGCCGTTGATGTCGCCCTGGGGCCGCGTTCGCGTAAATGCCAGCAGCATGCCAACCAGCATCGCGCCGGCAAGCAGTGACGAGCCGCCGTAGCTCACGAAGGGCAGTGTCATGCCCTTGGCGGGCAAGAGCCTGACCGCAACACTCAGGTTGATCAGCGCCTGCATTGCGAAGGTACAGGCCAGCCCGGTGCCGGCGAGCCGAATGAATGGATCGCGCTCACGCGTCAGGCGGTAGAGCGAGCGGAACGCAATGATCGAATAGAGCAGGATGACGACAAGGACGAGGATCAGCCCGTATTCCTCGGCGGCGACTGCAATGATGAAATCCGTGTGAGCGTCGGGGAGCGACCACTTCACCGTTCCTTCACCCACCCCGACGCCAAAGAGACCGCCCTCCCTGATGGCGTTCGCCGCGTAGCCAAGCTGAGTGGTTGGATCGACCTCCGTCGAAAGGAACCCATCGATGCGGCGCGCAACGTGCTCGGAATTCTCGTAGGCAAGGGCACCGCAGGAAATGATCAGTCCTGCAACCAGAAGAAGCAGGAGGAAGTGAGCGCCTCCCACGAAGTACATGACGCCCCATGCAAAGAAGAGCAGGCAGGCCTGCCCGTAGTCTGGCTGCAAGGCAAGAAGGGCCACGACCGTCAGCGCCAGTGCGAAGGAAAGACACTTGCCCGGGGGACCTGCAACTTCGTCGGACGCGGCGATCAGCCACCCCACAAGCACGATGAAGCCCGGCTTCAGGAACTCCGAGGGCTGCACGGACCCGAATCCGAAGGAAAACCACCGGACTGCGCCCTTTCCGAAGTCAGTGCCGAGGAACGGCAACAAGACCATGGCCCCGAAGGAAGCCAGAAAGACGAGCACCGCAACGCGTCGAACAGTCCTCGGAGCCAAGAGAGTGACCGCGAACATGATCAGGAGCGAGACGGCTCCGTACGCCACCTGCCGCTCGAAATAGTGGAACGCCCACAATCCATGCCGCTCGGCCAAAGGGGGGCTGGATGCGAGGCCCAGCAGCAACCCGATGCCAAACAGCGCCAGTACACAGCCGATCGACCACTTGTCGACGGTGCGCCACCAGCGTGGAAGTATTGGCTCGCCGCCCCCGCGGAAGACCGAGCCGTAAACCATATCCGTCATGCGTCCTGCTCGTCCGCCTGCCCGCCCGTTTGCCGGGTCTGCGCGGAAACTTAGCCAATTGCGCGTGCAGAATCCAGTGTGGGTGTATCCCAATTTTTTTGACCCCGTTGGTTTTTGGCTCCATTGTTCGGGGAGGCGTGTCCGACAACGGCCGGGCGAATCGGTCGGCGGCGCGTTTTCAGGCAACGGGCAGGAGCGCGAACCATGACGCAGGACGAAGGGAACCAAGGGCACAGGCATCCGGACGCGGTGGCGTATCTGGAAGGACTGACGGAAGGCGAGGCGGCGGTTCATCCGCCGGTGGTCCGCGAGCGCGACGGCGGGTTCACGCAGTACTGGCTGGAGGGCGGCGAGGTGCGGAGCCGCGACATCACGGAAGACGAGCTGCCGCTGGCGGGCTTCAGGCCGGACGGCGGGACGCTTCAGGAGCTGCTGGGAGCCGTTTCGGCGGAGTTCGGGCCGCAGCTTCCGAAGCTTGCGGCGGCCCTCGCGTCCGGCGTTCCCGACCTTGACGGCGTGGAGCGGGCGCTCCGCGACAGTTCCCTTGGCGGCGGCGCGTCGGCGCTGAAGCTGCTCCTGGAGCATCTCGACGGCATGCTTCCGACGCCGGAATGCGAGGGCTGCGGCAAGCCGATGCGCCGGCATCCGGCGACGCGGAAGTCGTTCCTGACCCGGCTCGGCCGGGTCGAGGTGGAACGGACGCATTTCCATTGCCGGTCGTGCGGCAAGGGGCGCTTCCCGCTGGACCGGGCCCTTGGTCTGGAGGGCAGCGCCTTCACTCCGGGGATGGCGAGCGTCATGGCCGAGACGGTGCCGATGATGAGCTTCGACGCGGCGAGCCGCCACATCGCGAACCTTGCCGGGGTGGCCGCCTCCCGGAGCTCGCTGCAGCGCTGGTCGCTGGCGCTCGGCGAGGAGGTCCTCCGGTTCGAGCGGGAGGAGGTCGTCGAAGGCAAGCCATTGGCATCGCGCATGTACCTGTCCATCGACGGGACCGGGATCCCGATGCGGAAGGGTGACGTGGAAGGCGTTGCCGGGAAGCAGGAGGACGGGACCTCGAAGACACGCGAAGCCAAGCTGGCCGTGATGTACACCGCCGAGTGCCGGGATCCGGAGACCGGCGCGGCGCTGAAGGACAGGGGCAGCGAGACGTCCAGCTGCCTCATCGACAGCGCGGCCGCTCGGTCCGCAAGCCCGGAGCCTTCCGGTTTCGCCACGCGCCTTGACCGGGAGGCGCTTCGCCGCGGCCTGCACGACGCCGGGGAGCTCGTCGTCATCTCCGACGGGGCCGAATGGATACGGAACACCTGCGACGAGCTGTTCGGAGGACGGAAGGTCACCTGCGTCCTGGATCTGTTCCATGTCCTCGAACACGCCTCCGACGCCGTGAAGGCGATCCTCCCGGACAAGACGGAACGGGACCGGCGGTTCAAGGACGTCAAGGCGGACATCGAGGCCGGGCGGGTCGCCAAGGTGATCCGGGAGCTCGAGCCCTTCAGCGGCCGTCATGAGGAGGTGAAGGCCTGTTGTCGCTATTTCAGGAACAACATCGAGCGCATGCGGTACGACGAGTACCGCGACCAGGGCATGCAGGTCGGAAGCGGCGTCGTGGAAAGCGGCTGCAGGCAGTTCGGGCTGCGGCTGAAGCGTCCCGGCACCCGCTGGTCGGAGCGCGGAGCCAACGCCATGCTCGGGCTCAAGAGTTGCGTCATGAACCTGAGGCTGCCCGATTTCCTGGACTGGCAGGCGAGAAAGGCTGTCGCCGCCTGACAAGAAACTTGGGTTACACCCATCCAGTGTCCCCTTCGAGATGGGCGCGATTCTCGTATGGTTCACCTTTCGATTCCAAGATGTTCTTCTCGCGAATCACGCGGCAAGTGCGACCTGCGCCACCGGCCGGTTGTCGTTGGCGCATTGCGGGGGCTTCCAGCCGCCGCAGCGGTTCAGGCGCGGGGCCGCGGCGGCCCAAGCCCGGTCGAAGCGTCCGGACTTGAGAAGCGACCGGAAGGTCAGGACGCCCTGGCCGCCGTCGCGGCCCCAGCTTTGTCCGGAGCGCTTCATCCGGGCAGTCACGAGAACCTTGTTCGCGGATTCCACGGCACCGGAACCGATGGCGTAGCCTGCGTCGGCGGCGTCCGCGTAGTTCATGCGGCGGCGGTTGTTGCGGAAGTAGGCCAGCTCCTTCCGGATGTCGTCGGCACCCTTGCCCTTCCGCAGCAGGTGGCGCATCGCGTCGATCACCTTGCCGGCGCCCTTGGGGTCGTGGCGCAGGACATGCCGCCACTTCTCGAACCAGGCCGTGCCTCCTGCCGTGTCCGGGCCGTAGGCGGCGTCGGCCGCGGCACTCAAATGCTGAGTCGCGTGCCAAAAATCTATCAGGGTCACGTCGGGGCACAGGGAGTCCAGGAACGCCCAGTTGTCCTTCGCGCCATCGGCGACTGCCGCAAGCTTCAGGTCCGGATTGCGGTCCAGCCAGTGGAACACCTCGGCCTTCAGCCGAGACTTCAGGCCCGCCTTGCCGGCTTCGGGAAGACGCCCGAAGTACCGGCTCTCCAGCATGTTCCCCTCCGCGTCGACCAAGGCCACGACGCCGCACGACGCCTCGCGCCAGCCTGCGTCCGTTGCCTTTCCGTCTGCCGTCTCGGCGTTCATGCGCATCATGACGCCGTCGAGCGAGACAAGAAGCGACACAGCCTCCGCTGGCATCTCCTCCTGCTCCCGGAGATCGCCCAGAAGCGCGCCGGAACACGCCTCAATACAGGTTCCCGCCTCCCCGGAAAGTCGCACCAGGGACGCCGTCGAAGGCCCCTTGCCGCAAAGCCTCTTCCAAGCGTCCGCGCTCTCGCGGGCCGTCAGGCCGCTCATCAGGTACATCGAGAGACCCGCCGCCGCCGGCGTCAGCCCGCCGGACGTCAGGCCAAGGACGGCCTCGGCCGGAACCAGGGACGCGCCGTGGCCCGAGGGGCGGTACCGCGACCGGAGGAAGTCGACCGGTCCGAACATCGTCATCGCGTGGCCCGGCGTGACCTCTGCCTTCCGGTAGGCCCTGCCGTCGACCTGCAGCGAGGGCCCGTGGTCGTCCAGCGCCGCGAACGCGTCGGCCAGGACCGAACGGGCCATGCCGAAGACCATGTCGCGAACGGCGCCCTCGGCTTCCAGCGGATCGTCCCGGTACAGGGCCGCGACGTTCTCCGCCAGGCCGATCTCGGCGGCCCTCTCGACCAGGGCGACGCCCGCTTTCGTGAGGCCGTCCATGGCCGTCGCGACGGATCCGCGTCCATCGTCGATGTTGGCAATCGGGTTCTCTGGCTGTAGGCTTTCCATCGGAGCGTTCCTTTCCGCCCCCGTCCAGGGGCATTTGATTGATGCAAGGAACGCTCTACCACACCGGCCCGTCAGGGCCAGGCGTCCGCCAGACATGGAAAGAACGCGACCCGCCCGGCGAATTTTCGCGGAATCCGCCGGATCAGCGGCCGTCGCCGGAGACGGCCTCGAAAATGTCGTGTGATTTCAGCGCTCTGAAAAAACCGCCATCCGCCATACAGAAATCGCACCCTTCGAGATTCGCAGCAGGCCTCGGTCTGGAGACTTCTGTCCTCGGCGCAGGTCAAGATGCCTCGAGCGATCGGCTAGGTGCCCGATGCCAGCCTGTCGGCGAGGTACCCCTCGATCAGGAACCGCGCGATTGATCCCTTGCGAGCGGCCTTCATGCTTTGGTTTTGGCCCGCCAGAACCTGCATCATCTCCTCGCGCGTGACCCATTTCGCATCCTCGATTTCATCCGCCTGGATGCTGATGGAATCGCTCAGCGCGATCCCGTGGCAGCCGATCATCAAGGATGTCGGGAAAGGCCATGGTTGCGAGGCCAGGTATCGCACTTCGCCCACCGTTATTCCGGCCTCCTCTCCGACCTCGCGGCGTACGGCGGCCTCGATCGTCTCGCCAGGTTCCATGAACCCCGCCAGAAGGGAGTACATTCCCTCGGGCCAGAAGCCCGACCTTCCCATCAAGATCGAGTTGCCGCAGGTGATCAGCATGATGACCACCGGATCAGTGCGCGGAAAGTGCTGACCCTCGCAAGCGGGGCAATTCCGCTGCCAACCCGCCATTGCCATCTCGCTCGAAAGGCCGCAGCGCGCGCAGAACCGATGCGACCGATGCCATTCAAGAAGCGCTTTGCCGATCACGACAAGTTCCGCATCACGGTCGGAAAGGCGTGTCATGTTCTGGCGCAAGTCGGCGAACGCGCATCCATTGGCAAGTTCGGGATGCTGCTGTTCCGAGACATCATTGTGAGCTCCGACACCCGCATCGCCACCCTCCGGCAGCCAGCCCGAGATGTCTTGCGCATGGCGGGGCTCGCCCTCGTCCAACCCAAGGAAGACCGCCGGCTCACCGGCCGCATCGAACACCGGATGGCTAGCCGACAGAAAAACCGGCCTACGGCTTTCCGTTTCCAGCAAGGGCTTGCCCCGCCAAAACGGCAGCACGCATCCGTTCGGGGGGTCTGCTCTCAGGTGAACGGCCCGGTCAAGGCCCGAACCGCCAAAGGTCACGGAGTCCACGCATTGCATTCCAGATCGCTCCCTTCCGAAACCGATGTGCCACGAGACCGGCATATTGGCAAACGAGGGGTGCAGTCGACGGCATCCGGCAAATCATTGGCGACCGACACCATCCGCGCCCCAATTCGAATCCCGGCCACGGAGAGACGGGCGCAAGCCCGCACGCGCGTGCCAGCGCCATCCTACGCGAGCGTGCTGCAGGCAATCCTTGCGGATCCGGTCATATGGGTGAGCGGCAACCCGTTCCCGCAAGGACTACGCCCTGCATCGGATCATCCACGTACACGGAAGGCGGCGAGAGGTTGGACAACGACCCAAGCGTGGCTCGTTACGGCTGCTTCCTTCCGGACCTGACCGGGTTGGCGAGGCGCTCGCCCGCGCCAACCTCTCAAGATCACCACATAGCCCCTTCAACAAGCCTGCGCAAGGAAGCATGCCATCAGGCGCAAGGCCTCATTCGCGGCCTGAACCCAGGGCCGCCCAAGCCTGCTGAGCGGTGGTCTCGACGGCGCAAGGCCTGACGGAACGAAGCCGCGCCAGTGCCGAATCAACATCCTCGCCGGCCTCAGCCATCAGTCTCAGAATCGCCATTCCCGAACGCCCGCAACCACCAAAGCAATGCGCCAGGACACGACCGCCGCGGTCAAGAGCACGATGCGCCACCTCCGACGCCTCCGGCCAAAGTTCGCAGGTCTCGGGGGAAGGCGCGCCAAGATCGGTGACGGGTAAGTGCCGCCAGAGCACGCCAGCTGCCTCAAGATCCTCGCCCATGGCCGACGCACCAGCAAATTCCAGTTCGTACCCGCCGGTCATCGTCAGGACAACATCTGCGCCCCAGGAAATGATCTTCGTCAAGTCTCCGGCACAGCTCCCTCGCCGGCCCGGCATCGGCGCGATGCCGATCATGCCGCGACCGAGCGGCAGTTCCGCGATCATGTATTCAGCCAAAGCGATCCTCCGTCACCTGATCCGGGTGCTCCTCCGCCCAGTTGTCCAGAAACTCCGCCATATCGACCGCTCCGGCGAATTCCACCTCCTGCCGCCTGAGCGCAACTCCCGCTTCCAAGGCAAGCCGGGCACAGGCAACGTGATCGCGCTTGCGCCCTCCAGGCGCGTTTTCCGAACCATGGACTATCGTCGACAGCAAGTCCCCGCCGTATCCGTTTACATGATCCAGGCCGACCCCCAGGGAAAGAAGGTACTCCATGACGTCCGGAATCCCTTCCCAGCCCGCTACCTGCACAGGCGTCAGCCCCTGCGGGTCCGGCCGGTCATGGGGGAGGCCGATTGCCACCAGCGCCTTCGTGCGGCACAGAGCATTAGGCAGGTGGATCTGGGAGCGGATCATGTCGCGGGACGGATTCGGCAGGCGTTCAGAATCGATTCGGCGTGCTGCCCGACCGGCAATCGCATCCGCAATCGCGACCTCATCAATCGCGAGGTCGGTCCTGCACCCGCGTGACGCCATTTCTTCTGCGGCTCCGTCATTGCCAAACATCCGCGCAAGCGCGTATGCGCTGTGCCCCCACGCCATCATGTCCGGATTCCCGCCTGCATCAAGGAGCCTGGCCACGATCTGGCGCGAACAAAGCCTCCGCGCTGCTTGGTGCAGCGCGGGGATCACGAAGGGCGCCTCTCCCGAAGCTTCCGGCCAGTGAACGGATTCGTTTGGATTGGCGCCGCCCTCAAGAAGCGCTTCCACCATTTCCAGGTCGTTGAAGTCGAGGGCGCGGGGCAAAGCGTTTGTCCGCGGGGTCTGCGCGCCGTGGTTCAGCAGGAGCCGCAGGGCGGGCGCGCCCACTTCGCAGGCATGATAGAGCGACTCGCCGTCATTGGGATCCGCCCCATTCTCAAGGAGCCACTCCGCCAGCCGCAGGTTCGACGCATGCCCTACGGCGCCATAAAGCGCCGAGAGCGGGTTCCCAGGCATCTGCTCATATGAATCATTGACGTTCGCACCGGCTGCCTTCAACGTCTCGGCCGTTGCCAGCATGTCCTCTTCCGAGCCACTGTGACGCCACCACCTAGAAAAGGCCAGATGCAGAATCGGGGTTCTTGGCCCCAGCATGGGTTCGCTGACCGCATCCGGCCTGGCTTCGAGCGCCTCTCGCACGCATTCAACATCGTACATGGCGCACATGATCCCGAGATTGTCCCGCCTGAGATCCGGCGCCGCTTCCAGGAGGAGTTCGACCCGCCATCCCTGCCCGTGAAACAGCGCCATCTTGAGCCGCTCAAGTTTCTCTGCCCTGTCCATGGCCTCCACTTCGGCCGCACACTTGAGAGCCGGCCAGCTTGCATATCCGGCTTCCCTTGCCAGAACGTGCAGGGCATCGGCATGCCTTGCTGGCATCGGAGCGGCGCCAAGAACCGCGTCGGCGCGGGCCAGAGCGTCAGGATCGCCTGCCGCACAGGCCTTCCTCAGTGCCTCCGCGTCCCGGCGCAGGCGAACGACGGGAATTGCCATCGGGATTCTCCTTCCTGGCCCGGTGATCCGCCGAGACGGGCGTGAATGACGCCGACGAATGTCGAGCGTCAGACTCAGGGTGCCGACATCGGCCGGCCACGGATCCGGGCGCCTCCCCAGAGGCGGCGCCAGCTTAGTCATGCCCTGCCGCAAGGCAAGTGTGGACCCTTGCCTGCTCGCGGTCTACGCTTGCCCAAACCGATTCATGCATGGCGCCCATGACCGACGGCACTGACAACGAGTACCAGGTACTGGCACGAAAGTACCGCCCGGACACCCTTGCCGGTCTTGTCGGCCAGGACGCCATGGTGCGTACGCTCAGCAATGCCTTCGAGGCCGACCGCATAGCCCAGGCCTTCATTCTCACGGGCATCAGGGGCACCGGGAAGACCACAACGGCGCGGATCATCGCCAAGGGCATGAACTGCATCGGTCCGGACGGCAACGGCGAACCGACAATTTCGCCTTGCGGCACCTGCGAGCATTGCGTGGCCATTGCGCAGGGCCGGCATGTCGACGTTCTCGAACTCGATGCGGCCTCGCGCACGGGCGTGAACGACATTCGCGAGATCATTGACGGCGTGCACTACCGCGCCGCCTCGGCCCGGTACAAGATTTACATTTTCGACGAAGTTCACATGCTTTCAACGAGCGCCTTCAACGCGCTTCTGAAGACGCTGGAGGAGCCTCCCGCCCACGTGAAGTTCATATTCGCGACAACCGAGATCCGAAAGGTTCCGGTCACCGTCCTCTCTCGCTGCCAGCGCTTCGACCTGCGCAGGATCGAACCCGGGGCAATGATGGAAATGCTCCGCAGGATCGCGACCGAGGAAGAGGCCGAGATCACCGAGGAGGCGCTGGCACTCGTCACGCGCGCCGCCGAGGGATCGGCCAGGGACGCCACATCGCTCCTCGATCAGGCGATCAGCGACGGAAGCCGGGCAACGGACGTGGATCAGGTGCGCGCAATGATCGGGCTTGCGGATCGTGGCCGTGTTCTTGATCTCTTCGAACTCATCATGACAGGTGACGCTGCAGGCGCTCTGGCCGAGCTCTCTTCGCAATACTCTGACGGTGCCGACCCGATGGCGGTCCTTCGTGACGTTGCCGAAGTCACCCACTGGATCAGTGTCATCCGAATCACGCCAGAGGCTGTCAACGATCCCACGGTGGCACCGGACGAACGCACCCGTGGCAGTGCTCTGGCCGAAAGGCTTCCCATGCCGGTGCTGTCCCGGATGTGGCAGATGGCGCTGAAGGCGCTTGAGGATGTGGGGAATGCGCCCGATGCCATGATGGCTGCGGAAATGGCCGTGATCAGGATGACCCATGTGGCCGATCTTCCGACGCCAGGTGAACTCGTGGCGAAACTGAAGGACCGCGAATCCTCCTCAGCCCTTCCTGCACCGTCCTCCACGCCACAACCTTCAGGATCCGGCGGAGGGGAAAGCGGCCCCACGCAGGGTCCGGGCACGGCCGCCATGGCAAACCGCACCGCAAGCTCGGCCTCCTCTGGCGGAGCCGTGGCCACTGCCGCTGCCCAACCGGCGCCTGCCCGAGATCCGGAGGGTGCCCTCGCCCGGTTCCCGGCCTTCACGCACGTGGTCGACCTGATTCGCGCAAATCGTGAAATGAAGCTCTGCATCGAAGTGGAGGAGGATCTGCGGTTGGTGTCCTACCAGCCCGGCCGCATCGAGTTCGAGCCTGGGCCGATGGCAGCCCGGGATCTGGCGCAAAGGCTGGGCCGATGCCTGCAGAACTGGACCGGCGTCCGCTGGGCGGTCTCTGTGACGGCTTCGGGAGGCCAGCCCACGATTTCGGAAACGCGAAACGCGGACACCGACCGGCTCAGGGCCGTCGCCAGCAAGAACTCAACCGTCGCCGCAATCCTCTCCGCGTTTCCCAAAGCCCGCATCGGGGCTCTCCAGACCGCAGAGGCCCTCTCCGCATCTGCCGCCGAAAGCGCCCTCGACGGTGTCGAGGATGAGTGGGATCCCTTCGAGGAAGGATGATCCGCCACTTTCGCCATGGCACATGGTCAGGCATCGCACGGGTTCAAGACATCGACGCCAAATCCGGACATGTCCAAAGCGTTGCGGATCACGAAAGGGTAGCCGTTGACTCTGTCCGCCGCAGCCAAATGAGCATCGGTCGCAGGCACCGTCCGGATTGCAACGAGTCGTCCGCATTCCTCAGCCGTCGCCGTGCGTGCTGACGGCATACGATCCAGGAAGCTCGGGACGATCTCGCCAACCCGTGCCTCCAAGACAGCGGTCTGCTCTTGGCCGCGCGACCGCGACGAGAGCCGTGGCTGCGCTGGCGTCTCCCTTTTTCTGGAACCTGTCCGGTTGCGATTGCGGCAATGTCGGAACTTCCGGGTGACCTCCGTCGCCGCACGTGCCGCTGAAACGCAATTTCGCAAGAGGCATCGCCCTAGGCTATTGTCGTGCGGAAGAGATGCCAGAGGCTTGGTCCGCTGCCGCGCCCAGCCCGCCTTCCGGGTGTTCGGCACTTCGCCTAATTTCCGGGAGACGCCGCACCCTGCGCCGCGCGCCGGGGATCGGTCCGGACGTGCCTGGGCAGCAGCATCGCTGCAAACAGGATGATCAGCGCCGTCAGTGCGAGGCCGGGAAACTGTCCTTCGAAGCCAATGCCTCGCTTGTGCAACAGCGCGATCAGGGGAACGGCGATCGATCCGATGCCCAGCGACAGAACGTATTCGACCGAAAATGCCCGTGAGCGGATGCCGCCATCAAGAAAACGGCCGAGCAGCCACGATGTCACGGGGATTTCCGCAAAGATGAGGGTCACGAGCAGCAGCGCGAGGGCAAGAGCCACCCACCCCGAAGCATGTGCCAGCAGCATCAGCAGCAGCGCCTGGAACACGAGCAGCACGACCAGCACGGAGCGCGCGCCGATCCGGTCAAGCAGCTCGCCAACAGGCAACTGCGCGAAGGCGGCTACGGCAAAGACCAATCCCGCGGAAGCACCGACCCAGGCCAGGCCGCCGCCCGCGCCGGCCAGCCTTTCGTCGAAGAACATCGGCAGCGAGACCGTGACGGAATTGAAGATCAGCCCGCCAAACAGAGCCATCACGCAGACGATCCCGAAGACTGTCATTTGCGTCCTGCGATCGCGCTGCAGTGCGGTGCCGACATCCGCGTGAACTGCAGGCTGCGCCACGGTCGACGCCTTCCCATTGCGTTTCAGCAGCAGCAGGCCGATCAGAACCGAGAATGTTCCTGGCAGGACAAAGGCCCACTGCCATCCCAGGAACCCGGCAAGCAGTCCGGTTACTGCGGCGGCACCGGCCAGCCCCATGTTCCCGAAAACGCCGTTGACGGCCAGTGCCCGGCCCGTACGCAACCCGACATGCGTGATATGGGCCAGTCCCACCGGGTGATAGATTGCCGCGAAGAGCCCGAGCGAGCCGAGTCCGAGTGTCATTGTCAGGGGGCTCTCCGACATCGCGATCCAGAGGCTCGACCCGCCGCAGCCCAGGAAAAAGACGGCGATCAGCATCATGCGATCCATGCTGTCGCCGAGCCAGCCGGCCGGGAGCGTTCCAAGAGCGAACATCACGTACATCGGCGTCCCGAGCAGGAGAACATCGGCGTAACCCATGGCCCAGGACGGAGCGATGGCCAGCGCCGCAGTCGGAAAGATCAGCAAGAAGTAGTGATCGAAGAAATGCGCGAGGTTCAGAAATCGAAGGGCTTCACTGCGGGACATGGATGCTCGGGACTTGTGACCCTTTGACTGCCGAGCCTTGGATGAGTCTTGACACTGCGTCAAGCGAGCATGTGCGGGATCTCTCGAACCTGAATTCGCATGTTCGCGCCATTCCGGGCCACGGGTGTCCCGTCGCACGGCCTTTTGCGCATCCAGGGACCGACTCGCAGATGCATTCGATCACGATCGCCGCGAAAGGACCGGTGCCGAAGTGTTCCGGAAGGTGCGTGCTCGCCCGTCAGGACTGCTTGGCCCGGGTGGCGGGCAGGACCAGACGTGCAGGCCTGCCCTGCGCGCCATGCCCTCCGGCATCAGGTGCAGCGATGCCTTGGCATGCCACCACATGCAGAGATGGCGGTCGCCGTTCCTGTCCTTCATCCGCGCGGTCGCCCACACTGCGCGATTCGCGGCCCGGCGGCGTTCCCGCACGGAATTCGGACGGGACACCGCCTTCCGCGCGGAAGTCATCCACATTGCCCACAGGCCGGCAGCGCCTGAGGACGAGTCTGATTCCCTTGGATTCCTGACCGTGCAGGATTCTGGCCTTGCGGCACCCTTGATATGACCTTGCCGTGCAGCGCCCTCCCAAATATCAAGCCGTAGGCGCATATCGGAGACAAGACATGATCAAGCCCCTTGGCACGCTCGGCGACATGGGAAAGATGCTGAAAGCCGCGCAGGAAATGCAGTCCAGGATGACCGAGCTTCAGGACGAGCTCGACTCCATGACCGTCACCGGGGAAAGTGGCGCTGGGCTCGTCAAGGCCACGGCAACTGCCAAGGGCAGTCTCACCGCGCTCGACATCGACCCCTCGATTTTCAATCCCGACGAAAAGGAAGTCGTGGAGGACCTGATTGTTGCCGCCGTCAAGGACGCACAGGAAAAGGCCGCCGCGAAGGGTCAGGATGAAATGAGGAAACTGACCGAAAGCATGGGCCTCCCGGCAGGCCTGAACCTGCCATTCTGATCCTCGTGCTTCGATGGTCCGCCTTGCTCGCGGCCCTTCTGCCGACCGCAGCTGCCCAGGCACAGGACTGGGCAACCAAGGAGACTTGCACGGTCGACCAGGTCGAAATCCGCGAAGAGGCGCTTGATCCCCCAGGGTTCGCGGCACTTGAGGCGGGTGCCGCAAGCATTGCCAACGGGGTTGGCCGGTTCTGGAAGGAAACGGCACCGAACGAGGCCATCGCCCATCCCTGGGGCACCATGCGTTCGTCACACCCTTTGGTCCTCGACCTTCCTCGACCGGTTCGGGATGCGATCAGCCACGCACGCACCGTTGCCATCGAGGTCGACGAGACGACGGAAAGCCGGGAAGAGCAACGCACCGCAGTCCGTTTCGAAGGCTACTGCAAGGACGCCGCCGATCCGTTCATGCGCGACGGGCCCTGTGAAGACACTATAGCGGGCCTGCCGCTCGAGGTATCCGACTGGATCCGTGATCGTGCGTTTGGCACCAGGTGGTCTGAGGACGCCGAACTCGTGCTTTCCCCGGCTGGCCTGGCCGCGATGCTTGGTTCCGATCCGTGCGAGGACTTTGCTTGCAGGACCTTCCCGACGCAGAGCAACTATGTCCGGCTCCTTGCCATTCTTGCCGGAAGCGACATGCTTGCCCTCGAGGAACCCGGAGACTTCCTTGCCGACCCGAAGGGGCGTGACGGAACCGCCGAGGCGATCATTGCTGTCCGCGTCGCCCGTCTGCAACCGGTTGCCGACAACAGGCGAAGAAGCACTCTCTTCGCGCTCTGTCGCGAGGGCCGGATCGGACTCATCCGCGGCCGGCGATCGGCCCGTCTGCAGAATGTCCTTGGCCAGAAAGGCAAGGACGCCTTGCAGAATGCAACTGACTACATGCTGACGCTCAGGAACGGGCGCTTCCTCGAAGAGCTCGTTCGAGAGCGGCCGAAAGGCGAAGTCCTTGTCGCCGTTGACGCAGACCAGATTCCGGGAGAAACCGGCCTCGTTCGGATGCTCCGCGATGCGGGCCTGAACGTGCAACGCATCCACCTGGCCGGAGAAGCGACGTGAAAGCGAATTCCGAAATTGAAACCCTGATCGAGCTGATGGCCAAGCTGCCGGGGTTGGGTCCGCGTTCGGCCAGGCGTGCGGTGTTGCATCTTGTGCGGAGGCGGGCGCAACAGCTGGCACCGCTTGCCGGCGCCATGGCGCGCGTGGCCGAGACGACGCGCGAGTGCCTGAGCTGCGGCAATGTCGCGACAAGCGAACGCTGCGCCATTTGCGCGAGCGAGAAGCGTTCGAACGGCGAGCTCTGCGTGGTTGAGGACGTGGCCGACCTCTGGGCAATGGAACGCGCTGGCGTGTTCAAGGGCCGCTACCATGTGCTCGGGGGCACGCTCTCGGCTCTCGACGCGGTGGGTCCGGAAGAGCTTCGCATTCCGGCCCTGATCGAACGCGTTGCCGAGGAACGCATAAGGGAAGTGATCCTTGCCTTGAATGCCACTGTTGAAGGCCAGACGACGGCTCATTACGTCGCCGATCAACTCGAAGGGCGCGTAACGGTCACGTCCCTTGCCCAAGGCGTGCCGATCGGAGGCGAACTTGACTATCTCGACGACGGAACCATCGGCGCTGCCCTTAGGGCCAGGAAGTCCCTCTGAGTGACGCCAGTCGGGTTCCCGGAAAGCAATCCTGGAATTCAGGTCTCGTCTTCGGCCGCGTCATCTTCTTCGCTGTCGTCTCCGGAGCTTTCAGGCAGGTTGAAGAAACTGTCGGCGTCCGGCACGGCCGAGTCTTCGGCATCCTTGTCCGGCTTGTCGGAAAGCGTGAACGTCTCCAGCCCCGAGATCGCCGTGGGGATTCTCGGTTCCGGACTGGCGTCAAGCGACCGCTCGGTGGAAACGAGCTTGCGGCGCTCCTCGTCAGTCATCACCTCGCCCTCGCTGGCATTCTTGGCCGCCGCCTTGTGCACGGCGGCATCGAGCTCGGACTGCTTGCAGAGCCCAAGCGCCACGGGGTCGATCGGTTGAATGTTCGAGATGTTCCAGTGGCTCCGATCACGAATCGACTGGATCGTGGGCTTGGTGGTTCCCACGAGCTTTGATATCTGTCCGTCGGAAAGCTCGGGATGAAACTTCACCAGCCACAGGATCGCCGCTGGACGGTCCTGCCGTTTGGACAGGGGCGTGTAGCGCGGCCCCCGACGCTTTTCCTCGCCTACGGCCGCCGGATTGAACTTGAGCTGCAGCTTGTGAAGCGGATCCCTTTCGGCAGCGTCAATCTCTTCCTGGGTCAACTGGTTGTTGGCGATCGGATCGAACCCCTTGACGCCGGTCGCCACGTCACCGTCGGCAATGCCCTGCACTTCCAGTTCGTGCAGCCCGCAGAAATCCGCAATCTGCTTGAAAGTGATCGTGGTGTTGTCTGCCAGCCAGACCGCCGTCGCCTTGGCCATGATCGGTTTGTTCATCTGTCAATCTCCTGACAAGTCCCGTCCGCGCCGGAAAATCGGCTGGTCCGGTCGGACCCGCTCCTCGAATTCGGGGATTGGCACGAAATATAGACCCGCATGTCGGGGGAGAAAAGAGGGAATACCAACCTTGGCCGGCTTTCCGCCCCGGTCCGGACAACCGGTTTCGCCGACTCGATCCGATGCGGACGCGCTCGACATTGCGGACCGTTGGCAATCTCGCCCCGGCGCCGCTGCGAGGATTCGTTCTGCGTGCTGGTCAGGGAGCCTCGCCATGCGGCGGACAAGCCTCTGCGTACGGCGAACTAGGTGCTGGAGTCCCACCGCCCGGGCAGGCCCGAGCCATCCTGTCCGTTCTGAGCGAGGAACCTCGCGAACAGCGCGGCCTGCGCGTCCATGAACGGCCTTGTGAACGGATTCTGTCTCAGCTTGCCCTTCAGCGCCTCGATCTGCATGATCTCATCGATCCTGCGATCGATGAACGCGTTCGTTGCCGCGTGATCGGGGCTGTCGTCACCCAGCCAGTAAAGCAGGGTAGATCCGAAAACCGCGGAAAGGGTGGCACGCTTCGTGTACCAGTTGCCGTCGCGCGACGTGTCGCCAAGCACGTTCCAGATCAAGTCGGAAGTTCCCCAAACCAGCTTCACACCTTCGGACGCGTGGATCGGCACGGAAAGGAAAGCCGCCGTGCGTCGCGCCACCTGCTGTTCCGGCATTGCGTCAAACCGGTATTTCAGGGCCATGGCGACCCTGTTGCGAAACCTGAACGCCTCCAGGTCCGCATTTCCCAGGCGTTCCTTCATCGCGTTGTCGGCCCTTCGGTGAAGTGCCGCCACAAGATCGAGCACCCCCCGCGGCGCCAGTGCCTTCGCGTCCGCTTCGCTTAGTCCCGCATCCGCCGCAGCGGCCGCAAATGTGGCTGCAGACCAGCCATCGAAGGCAACATGCCTCAGGACGGCATCCAGCAACGCATCCGGATCAAGAGTCCTTGCCATCAAATTCTCCGGCATCGGCCTGTGGACAAGCGCAGCGGCCTTTGCTATTGGGGCCATCTCTTGCAGATTCTGCACAATTCTAACTCGGAAAGGCGGTAAAGGCCACATGCAGGTCAGCGTTCGCGACAACAATGTAGATCAGGCGCTCCGCGCGCTGAAAAAGAAACTGCAGCGAGAAGGCGTCTTCCGCGAGATGAAGCTTCGGCAGCATTTCGAGAAGCCCAGCGAAAAGCGTGCGCGCGAAAGGGCGGAAGCGATCCGCCGCTTCCGCAAGCTGGCGCGCAAGAAAGCCCAGCGCGAAGGACTCCTGTGAGCCCGGGCAAGGGGCGGACCGCCGCCGTCCCGCATGGAAGTCCCGGACATTCCCGGGCTTCCGGATGAGCGGCGGCCTCGCCAGCATCCCCAAGAACATCTAAATGGGTCGGCAACCGGCTGGGGATCGGAGCGGGCATCTTCGGTGCCGAGCGCCAATGCCAATCCGAACCGCCCGGAAGCGAGGTCACGCCATTCCGAATGCGAGCGGCGCCGGACCCAGCCGCACTGGACGAATGCTCTTACACGGGCAGCGCAGTGGTCTGACGCACCGTCCTCAATGCAAACGACGAGTGGATCTGCGCCACGCCCGGCAGCCGCGCAAGCTTTCCTCGGTGAATGCGTGCAAAGTCTTCGGTATCCCGTGTGACGACCTTCAGAAGATAGTCCGCCGTGCCCGCCATGAGGTGGCACTCAAGCACGTCCGGAATGCGCGCCACTTCCCGTTCGAAGGCGTCGAGCACTTCGTCCGCCTGGCCGGAAAGCGTGATCTCTACAAACACGACGGTCGGACGGTCGAGCTTCTTCGGGTCGAGAAGTGCCACGTAGTCGCGAATGATCCCGGAGCGTTCCAGCCTTTGCACGCGCCTGTGGCAGGCCGATGCCGACAGGTGAATCTCCTCCGCAAGCTCGGCATTCGAAATGCGGCCCCGCCGCTGCAATACGGACAGGATTCGGGAGTCTGTGGCGTCAATTGTGCTCACGGCGCAATTCTCCTTCGCGGATCACGGGCGCTGCCGAACACTTTGCCATGATTCGCGAAAATCATCCGAGATCTTTGAGCAAGCCGTCAGGAAACGACCGCGGTCCTGCCGATTCGGCCAATGACGGACAATGCACCGTCATTGGCCAGCAACCGCCGTGGCAGCGCTCAGGCGGGCAGGTCTCCCAACCAGACGTCGCGAGTTCGAGGCGCAGGGTGTTGCCGTGACCCTTCTCCCTATGTCCGCAGCACGCCACCCACGGCTTTCGAGACTCTCTCGACGACAGCCTTGCTGACCGCGTCAATCTCCTCGTCGGTCAACGTCGACTCTCGCGGCTGCAGACGCACCGTGACGGCAAGCGACTTCTTGCCCTCGCCAAGGCTCCCTCCCACGAACTCGTCGAAGACCCTCACCTCTTCGATCAACGACCTGTCCGCGCCTGCGGCGGCATTCACGACATTGCCCGCCTCGACGTCCGCATCCAGCACGAAGGCGAGGTCGCGCTCGACCGCCTGCAGGTCGCTGACTTGCAGGGCGGTGCGTGCGCTGCCCCTTGCGCGCGGCTCCGGCACGGCCGAGAGATGGATCGTGAACCCGACCGCCCTGCCCTTCGCGTCCAGCCTGCGCAACACCTTGGGATGCAATTCGCCAAACGCCGCAAGCGTGATCTTCGGTCCGAGCATTATCTTCGCCGAGCGAACCGGATGCCACCAACTGTTGGCGCCCCGCACAAGTCGCGGACGTGCCGGCGCACCGGCGGCGGCAAGAATCGCCTCTGCATCGGCGCGGGCGTCGTAGACGTCCACATCCCGGCGCTCGCAATGGGGGTCCTTCGGACCGGTTGCGCCGACGCGAATCCCCGAGATCAGGATCTCGAACTCTTCCGGCTCGCCGCCATGGAATATTGCGCCGACCTCGAAGAGAGCAAGATCGGCGAAGCCTCGCGCCTGGTTGCGTGCAGCTGCCTGCAACAGCCCAGGAAGGAGCGATGGCCGCATCTGAGTCATTTCGGACGAAATGGGATTCGCGACGCGACGCGCTTCGTCGCCACCCCCGAACAGCGCGGCCGAAGCATCGTCGATGAAGCTGTAGGTCACGCATTCGCTGTAACCAAGCGCCGCCGCCATCCGTCGCGAGGCCTGCTCGCGCTTCTGAAGCGGCGCAAGGATCGGCTCCGGCACGCCAGGCGCCGCTCTTGGCATGGGCTTGGGCTCCAGATTCGTGAGTGACGCCATTCGCGCCACCTCCTCGACCAGGTCCGCCTCGCCCCGGACGTCGGGACGCCAGGAAGGCGGGGTCGCCAGGTCGCCGTCAAGCGCGAACCCAAGCGCTTCCAGCGTCGCCCGCTGATCCTTGGCCGCAATGTCCATGCCCACGAGCGAAGAGCAGCGGGCGGGGTCCATTCGATAGGCACGGGTCGTGTCAGGCACGACACCTGCCTCGACGACATGGGACGCCTCGCCACCGCAAAGCCCAAGGATCATCGACGTGGCTGCCTCCAGGCCCGGCAAGGTGAACTCGGGATCCACCCCTCTTTCAAAGCGGTACTTGGCATCCGAACTGATCTTCAGCCTGCGTCCCGTATGCGCAATCGTCACCGGATCCCAATAGGCGCTTTCAACGAAGACATTGACTGTATCCCCGGTCACGCCCGTTTCGTCGCCACCCATCACGCCGGCAATGCTTTCTGGCCCCCGCTCGTCGGCGATGATCATCATGCCCGCTTCGAGGGCATAGGTCTTCTGGTCCAGCGCGAGGATCTGCTCGCCGCCCTCTGCGCGATGCACCCGGAGGTTCCCCGTGACCTTGTCGGCATCGAAGACATGGAGCGGCCGGTTGCGGTCGTAGGTGAAGAAGTTCGTGATGTCCACCAGTGCCGAGATCGGACGCAACCCAATGGCCTGCAGCCTTTCCTGCAGCCATGCAGGTGACTGTCCGTTCTTCACGCCCCGGATCACGCGGCCGGCAAAATAGGGATTTCCGTCAATCGTGTCATTGTCGATCGAGACGCCGATCGGGGAATCGAACCCACCGGGGACCGGCGCAATCGGCCGCTCGATCCTTGTTCCCAAGCCACGTGCCGCAAGGTCTCGGGCAATCCCCTCGACACCCAACGCATCCTGCCGGTTGGGCGTGATGGCTATCTCGATCACCGGATCGACCCTTGGCGGGTCGTTTGCCGCCAGCCAGTCGGTGAAGCGCTCTCCAACCTTGCCCGACGGCAGCTCGATGATTCCGTCATGCTCTTCGGAGAGTCCCATCTCGCGCTCGGAGCACATCATGCCGTGGCTCTCGACGCCCCTGATCTTCCCGACCTGGATGGTCGTGTCGATGCCAGGCACGTAGGTGCCGGCATGCGCAACGACGACCGTGATTCCCTCGCGTGCATTGGGCGCGCCACAGATGATCTGCTTCACGCCTCGATCGGTCTCGACCTCGCAGACGCGCAACCTGTCAGCGTCGGGATGCCGTTCGGCCTTCAGGACCCTGCCGAGCGTGAAGGCCTGCAGCCGATCTTCAGGATTCACGATCTCCTCCACCTCAAGTCCGATGTCGGTCAGGGTCTCGGCGATCTCGTCAATCGTGGCAGTCGTCTCAAGATGCTCTTTCAGCCAGGCAATCGTGAACTTCATCGCGTTTCCCCCAAGGGCGTGCCGGTTCCGCCGAGCATCGACACAACCGCCTCTGCAGACGGCCGGACCGAGGCGAGCAGTGCCGAATGACATCCGGCCTGCATCCGTCCGGGCATCGTGCCAGATGCGGCAGACATCACTGCAACCCTCCGTGCAGCGTCGGCACGCCAAGCGGGGCGAAGCCGTAATGCCTCAGCCACCGCAGGTCGGAGTCGAAGAAGGCCCGGAGATCCGGAATCCCGTATTTCAGCATCGCCAACCGATCGATCCCGATGCCGAACGCGAACCCCTGCCACCTGGAGGGGTCAATTCCTCCCGCCTCCAGGACCTTGGGGTGCACCATTCCGGATCCCAGAACCTCCAGCCAGCCGTCGCCCTCACCCACTTTCACGGTTCCGCCGTCCCAGGAGCACTGGATATCGACTTCGGCCGAAGGCTCCGTGAAAGGAAAGTGCGAGGCACGGAATCGGGTCTTAACGGTCGTGCCGAAAAAGGCCGAGAAGAACTCCTCGAGCACCCATTTCAGGTTGGCCATCGAAATTTCGCGATCTAACGCAAGGCCCTCGACCTGATGGAACATTGGCGTGTGCGTCTGGTCGTAATCTGCCCTGTAGACCCGCCCCGGGCAGATTATGCGAAGAGGCGCCCCACGTTCCTGCATCGCGCGAATCTGGACCGGCGATGTATGCGGCCTGAGGACATGCGGCGGTCGGTCGTCACCCTCCGCCTGCGCCATGTAGAACGTGTCCATCTCGGTTCGTGCAGGATGGTGACCGGGCATGTTGAGCGCGTCGAAGCTGTACCAGTCGCTTTCGATCTGCGGACCCTCCGCAACGGAAAATCCCATGTCGGCGAGGACGGCCGTCACCTCCTCCGTGACCTGGCTGACCGGGTGGATGCTTCCGTGCGGGCGCTGGCGCGCCGGCAAGGTCACGTCAAGCCATTCCTCCTCGAGACGCGCGTCGAGAGCCGCATCTTCCAGCGCTGCCTTCTTGGCCGCAATCGCCCCGTTGATCTCGTCCTTCAACGCGTTCAGCACCGGCCCGGCGACCTGCCGCTCGTCGGGGGTCATGCCGCCGAGCTCGCGCATCCTGAGCGACACCTCGCCCTTTTTCCCGAGGGCGGCAACACGCAGGCCTTCGAGCGCAGCCTCGTCGGCCGCGCCGGCGATTCCGCCAAGGAACTTCGTTCTCAAATCGTCCATCGGGACCCTCTTGATCCTTGCCTGTCCTGCTAGCCTTCGGAACCCCTGAAGACAAGAAGCCGCGAGACCCCGCAAAGGTCCGCGGCTTCACCTGTAACTGACCCCGAAGGGAGCGTTTACGCGATCGCGGCCTTCGCCTTTTCCACGATGGCCCCAAACGCCTCCGGTTCGTGCACGGCAAGGTCGGCCAGAACCTTGCGGTCGACCTCTATGCCCGCGCGGCAAAGCCCGTTGATGAAGCGTGAATAGGTCAGCGCCTCGTCGTGGGCCCGGACGGCGGCGTTGATCCTCTGGATCCAGAGCGCACGAAAGTTCCGCTTGCGGGCCTTGCGGTCACGGGTCGCGTATTCGTTGGCCCTGTCGACAGCCTGACGCGCGACCTTGAACGTGTTCTTGCGGCGACCGTAGTAGCCCTTCGCGGCATTGATCACCTTCTTGTGGCGGGCGCGGGTGGTCGTACCCGCTCTTACGCGTGACATGTCTGCGTCTCCTCAGCGGTCATAGGGCATGTAGCGCTTGGCGAGCCTTTGATCGGGCCCGCTCATCACGGTCGTGCCGCGTGCATTGCGAATGAACTTGTTTGTCCGCTTGATCATGCCGTGGCGCTTGCCGGCCTGGGCGCTGATCACCTTTCCTGAGGCAGACACCTTGAAGCGCTTCTTCGCGCTCGACTTGGTCTTCATCTTGGGCATTTCCATCTCCTGTCGACAGACGGTTCAAGGCCCGCTCGGCATGCCACTTCGGCCGGCGAGCCCGCTGAGGCGTGCCGCATACAGGCCGTCACGGGTGCTGGCAAGAGGGAAAGTGCCCTCGGCTGGCGTGTCGGCACGGCGCTTGGGGAACCCGCTGTGCGGCAGGTTGCCGCCGCCAGTGCGTCGCCATGCCAGACGGACCCGGCTCATGCCTTGACTTCCTGCCAGGCCGATCACGTTCTCCACTGCCCGCGACCCGGGTGCCGCATTTGCCTTCAATCGGGGTCTGCGGGGATGATCTTGCCTTCGTCGCAGGACGCAACGCGCAAAATGTTCGTGGTGCCCGGCTTTCCAAAGGGGACGCCGGCGGTCACGACGAGAAAGTCATCCGGCGAAGCGAACCCTTCCGCTATGGATGCCCGCGCCGAGTTTAGGACGGCCGACTTGAACCGATCCACTTCGCTGGTGTGGGAGCAGTAAAGGCCCCATGACAGGCAAAGTCGCCTTGCAGTCTGGATTCGGGACGTCATGGCAATGATCGGGACATGGGGCCGTTCGCGCGCCACCAGCAACGCGGTCTTCCCGGACTCCGAGTAACTGCAGATCACCTTGATGTCGGCGGTCTCCGCGATTTCGCGTGCGGCCGAGACGATGCCGTCCGCGACAGACTGCTTTGGCCCCCCCCTGCTGGCATCCACGACATTGCGATACGTAGGATCGCTCTCGACCTCGATCGCGACGTTGTGCATCGTCGATACCGCCTCGACAGGATAGGTCCCGACGGCGCTCTCGGCCGACAGCATCACCGCATCGGCACCCTCGTATATCGCGGCGGCAACGTCGGACACCTCGGCACGCGTTGGCATCGGGCTCTCGATCATGGATTCAAGCATCTGCGTTGCCACGATCACGGGCTTCGCCGCCATCCGGCACATCCGCACCAGGCGTTTCTGGATCGGCGGCACGTTCTGCACCGGCAATTCCACGCCGAGGTCGCCTCGGGCAACCATGATTCCGTCCGATGCTTCAAGAATGGCATCGAAATTGCGCACTGCAGCCGGCTTCTCGACCTTTGTCATCAGCGCCGCACGACCACGTGTCAACTCGCGCGCCTCGTGGACATCTTCGGCGCGCTGGACGAACGACAGGGCCAGCCAGTCAACACCAAGCTCGCACACGAATTCCAGATCCGACCTGTCCTTCTCCGACAATGCCGCAAGCGGCAGAAGCACATCCGGAACGTTAACGCCTTTCCGGTCCGAGACCGTGCCGCCGACCAGGACGGTGCAGTCCGCGAAATCGGGACCATGCTCCACGACTTTCATGCGGACCTTTCCGTCATTGACAAGCAGCGTTGCATCCTTCTCAACGGCTGCAAAGATCTCGCGATGGGGGAGTTGCACCCTGTCCGGCCCGCCCGGTGCGTCCAGGAGATCGAAACGAAATCTCTGGCCTTCCTCGAGATCAACTGCCCCGTTCGCGAAGGTTCCCACCCTGAGCTTCGGTCCCTGAAGGTCGGCAAGGATCCCGATGGGTCGGCCCGTGTCCTGTTCGACCTTGCGGATGATCTCGTGTCGAGCCCTGACATCGTCATGATCTCCGTGACTGGTGTTCAGGCGAAACGTGTCGGCCCCGGTCTCAAACAATTTGCGGATCATGTCGTAGGAACTCGACGCTGGACCTAGTGTCGCGACGATCTTGACGTTTCGGAGGCGGCGCATGAGGCAATCCCTCGGTATCGAATGATGTCCCCTACTGCCGCAAATGTTAGCGCCTGACAACTGGCCAACGGGCCTGTCGGGCGCTAGATTCCCGGCATGCCGTGCGAGCTGGAAGAATCATCGGACCTTACTCCCGTCATCGTCGTCGGCGAATCACGGCCTTCGCGATGCCTGGTGCTGTGCGATCATGCATCGAACGCGGTCCCGTCCTGGTTGGCGAATGGCGACCTCGGAATCTCGCGTGACGACATGTCGCGACACATCGCATATGACTTGGGCGCATCGGGGCTGGCGCTCAAGCTGGCCGATCGGCTGGATGCCCCCGCAGTCCTGGCAAACTACTCGCGCCTTGTCATTGATCCGAACCGGGGCGAGCACGACCCGACTCTCGTCATGCGGCTTTGTGACGGCACCATCATCCCGGCCAATCGCAATGCGGACGAATCCGAAATCGAACGACGCAAGGAGAGGCTCTACCGCCCGTACCACCGCACCATCGCAAGGATCGCGGCAAGGCAGCCTGACACCGTCATCCTTTCGATCCATTCCTTCACGCGCCAGTTTCGAAATCGGAAGCCCCGTCCCTGGCACGTGACCCTGCTGTTTGCCGACGATGACCGCCTTTCGCTCCCCCTGCTGGCAGGGCTTGCCCGCGAAAGGCAGCTGGTCGTCGCCGCAAACCAGCCCTACAGCGGCAGGCTCGAAGGGGACACGATTGACAGGCATGCCGTGCGGACAAGGCGACAGAACACCCTGATAGAGGTTCGGAACGACCTGATCGGCAGGGAAAGAGACCAGGCGGAATGGGCCGACCGCCTTGCCGGCCTCCTTCCGGAGGCGCTGCAAGCGGCAGAAACATGAGGAGAAGCCCGATGGACGAAAAGACCCGCATTGAACTGGAATCCGCCGCGTTCCGGCGCTTGCAGAAGCACCTGATGGACGACCGCATTGACGTTCAGAACATCGACCTCATGAACCTCGCCGGGTTTTGCCGGAACTGCCTTTCGCGCTGGTATCAGGAGGCGGCGGTCGAACGAGGCATCGAGATTTCGAAGGAGGACGCCCGCGAATCGTTCTACGGCATGCCCTACGATGACTGGAGGGCCAGGTACCAGACCGAGGCGACGGCCGGACAAGGGGCCGCGTTCGAACAGTCCCGGAAGCTCCATGATGACCGGAACGGGAGCGACAGCTGAACCGGCGTCCGGCGCCACGTGATCCACGGCCGCCCCGTTGGCGACCCGCATCGGCGGCGGCCGCGGTCGCGCAATCCAGGTTCGCCGGAACGCGACGACCGCGCTATGCGGCCGACCTCCGGGATTCCCGGACGTAGATCTGTCGAAGCCGGATTGCGACCGGACCGGGCTTCCCGTCGCCGATCACTTCACCGTCGATTTCGATGACCGGCATCACGAACGTCGAAGCGGAGGTAATGAATGCCTCGTCCGCTTCCTTGGCCTCGTCCACGGTGAACGGTCGCTCCTCGACCCTCATCTGCGCCTCCCGCGCGAACGCCAGCACGGACTGGCGGGTGATGCCGTGCAGAATCCTCTCGGAAAGATCACGCGTGATGATCCTGCCCTCCCGGACGATGCAGGCGTTGTTCGAGGTGCCTTCGGTCACGACACCGTCCTCAACCATCCAGGCATCGTCCTTGCCCTGGTCCTTGGCCATTTTCTTGCCTAGGACGGGATAGAGAAGCTGGACCGTCTTGATGTCACGGCGTGCCCAACGAAGGTCGTCGATCGTGATCACCCTGATGCCCGTCTTCGCGGACGGACTGTCGACGATGTTTTTGGTCTGCGTGAAAGCCAGCACGGTGGACGCCACGAGTTCGGGTGCCGGACAGTCAAAGTCCCGGTCCTTGTCTGCGCCACGAGTGATCTGGAGATAGATCATGCCTTCGATCAGCGAGTTCCGCCGAACCAGTTCCCGGAAGATTCCAGCCAGTTCCTCTCCGGAAACCGGCGAGGCCATTTCGATTTCGCCCAAGGATCTCTCAAGTCGGGCCGCGTGTCCGGCGAAGTCAACCAGCTTGCCGTCAAGCACGCTGGTCACCTCGTAGACGCCGTCGGCAAAGAGAAACCCTCGGTCGAAAATCGACACGCGAGCCCCCTCCTCAGGAAGGTATTCTCCGTTGATGTACACGATGCGGCTCATTGCTCACCCCCAAAGTCCAGGCCGTGGCGGATGCACGCATCCGTCGTCGTATTCCAGCGCATGGTCGCGGTCTTCGGCCAGAAGAAGCGGACCGTCAAGGTCAACCATCGTCGCACCTTGGGCAAGCAGGACTGCGGGTGCCATGGCAAGCGACGTGCCGACCATGCATCCCACCATGATGTCGTGACCTTGCTCCAGCGCCGCAGCCCTGAGCGCCAACGCCTCCGTCAGGCCGCCAGCCTTGTCAAGCTTGATGTTCACCGCATCATACTTGTCCATGAGCGCAGGCAGGGTCGCCCTGTCCTGAACCGACTCGTCAGCACAGACCGGCAGCGGCCGCTCGATTTCGGCAAGCATTGCATCATTGCCGACGGCCAACGGCTGTTCGACCATCCGGACACCGAGCCGCACCAGGTGCGGCGCAATCTCCGAATACAGTTCGGCACTCCATCCCTCATTCGCATCGACAATGATCCGCGTATCCGGAGCGCCGCGCCGGACGGCTTCAAGCCGGTTCATGTCTTCTTCGCCACCCAGCTTCACCTTCAGCAGCGGTCTCCCGGCGTGCCTTCGGGCGGCCGCTGCCATCCGCTCGGGCGTGTCGAGCGACAGCGTGAAAGCGGTGATCACGGGGCCTGGCCTTTCGAGCCCGGCCAGCCGCCACACCCTCTCTCCCGCCTGCTTCGCCGCAAGATCCCAAAGCGCGCTGTCAACGGCGTTTCGCGCCGCGCCGGCTGGAAGCAACTCCTGGAGCCCCTCCCGGGTCAGCGCAGCTGGCAGACCCATGACCTGGTCCGTGACCGACTCCATGGATTCGCCGTAGCGCGCATAGGGAACGCACTCGCCCCGCCCGACCCTCCCATCCGCTTCGGCGCAAACGGTCAGAACCTCGGCGACATCACGCGATCCACGCGAGATCGTGAATGTCTCGGCGAGCCGGAACGTCTCGGGATTCGTGCGTATCTCCATTCAATCGGATCTTTCCCGGATCTCGCTCCCGAGGGACATGCGAAGCGCATGTTCCGCCGGACAACCGATCCCATGGCATGGCCCGTCGTGGTCACTGCCGCACATTGCCTCGATCAAGCGCACAACCGTTTCAGGTCGCATCCAGGGCATCCACAAGCCGGGCGGCCCCGTGCCGAAAGGGATCCACCGTCGGCAAGCCCATCCGTTCCTCGATCTCCTTGCACGAGCGCGCGGCCTCATCATCGTCCAGCGCGCTCGTGTTCAGCGAAACCCCGCAGATTCTCGCGTCCGGGTTCGCGACCCGCGCAAGTGGAAGCGCCACGTCGCGCAGCTCTTCGAGCGTTGGCAGTCCGTACCGCGGCAAGCCCCGCATATGTGTCCGCGTCGGCTCATGGGCCAGTATGATGGCATCCGGCTGCCCGCCATGAATCAGCGCCATCGTCACGCCGGAATAGGAAACGTGAAACAGGCTGCCCTGGCCCTCGATGTGATCCCAGTGGTCGGAATCATTGTCTGGCGTCAGGTATTCGACAGCTCCCGCCATGAAGTCCGCGACAACTGCATCGAGGGGCACGCCGCTTCCCGTGATCAGCATTCCTGTCTGGCCCGTCGGACGAAAGGCCGACTTCATTCCCCTCGTCTTCATTTCCCGGTCCATGGCGAGGCCCGTGTACATCTTGCCAACTGAGCAATCCGTTCCGATCGCCAGGCAGCGCTTGCCCTTCCGCTTCTTTCCGTTCGCAATTGGATAGGCAACTGTCGGAACGCGTACGTCGTGGAGAATTCGACCGTTCCGATGTGCTGCCTCCCTCAGGACGTCTTGATCGCGCAGCAGGTTGTGCTGGCCGTTTGCCAGGTCAAATCCCACTTCCAAGGCGTCCTTCAGCACACCGAGCCAGGACCCCGGGATGATCCCGCCCCGGTTCGCGACGCCGACAACCAATGTACGAGCGCCCTCTTCCCATGCGCCCTTCAAGCCTAGATCGGGGACGCTGGCATCGGCCTTGCAGCCGTCCAGCCGCAACTGCCCGACGACATGCTCTGGCCGCCAGTCGGCAATGCCCCTTGCCACCTTTGCGGCGAGCTGGTCAGGCGCATCACCGAGAAAAAGCAGGTATGGCTTGCGAATCATCGTAGTCTCCCTTGCCTCGCAATTTTAGGCGTCCGGTGAAGAAATTCATTCCATTTGCTGCCAGGTTTTTGGAATTTTGCGAATTTTCGCCTTCATTCAAGTGAATTCTTCGATGAAAATTGCTTCCTCAAGATGCCGCAACGCAACAGGTTTGCATGCTGCAACGCAAAACAATATTCAGGTCGTGACCGAGCCTCGCGAAAGGTGTGCTGTCCATGAGCTTCCGCCCGCAACCGCCCGCCCCGGACCGCCCGAACCGATGCCAGCTCTTTGGCCCCGGATCACGGCCATCCATTTTCGAGAAAATGGCGGCATCCGAGGCTGACGTGATCAACCTGGACCTCGAGGATTCGGTCGCGCCCAGTGACAAGCCCGAGGCGCGGGAGAACGTCATCGAGGCAATTGGCGGCGTGGACTGGGGCAAAAGGACCCTGTCGGTCCGTATCAACGCCCTCGACACGCATTACTGGTACCGGGACGTGATCGATCTCCTCGAGAACCGCTCCGAACGCCTGGACCAGATCATGATTCCGAAAGTCGGGTGCGCTGCCGATGTATATGCCGTCGATGCCTTGGTGTCCGCCGTGGAATCCGCCACGGGGAGGACCAGGCGCATTGACCTCGAGGTGATCATCGAGACCGCCGCCGGCATCGCCCACGTGGAAGAGATCGCGGCGAGTTCCCCCCGCCTGAAGGCCATGAGTCTGGGCGCGGCGGACTTTGCGGCCTCAATGGGCATGCAGACGACCGGAATCGGCGGCACCCAGGAAAACTACTACATGGCGCGGGAAGGCGAGAAGTACTGGTCCGACCCCTGGCACTGGGCACAGGCCGCGATCGTGGCGGCCTGCCGGACCCACGGCGTGCTTCCGGTCGACGGACCTTTTGGAGACTATTCCGACGACGAGGGCTTCCGTGCACAGGCGCTGCGATCGGCGACGCTTGGAATGGTTGGCAAATGGGCGATCCACCCAAGACAGGTCGCTCTCGCCAACGATGTGTTTACGCCGTCGGTGAAGGCGATCGCCGAGGCAAGGGAAATCCTTGCCGCGATGGAAGTGGCGCAACGATCCGGATCCGGCGCCGCCACCTACAAGGGAAGGCTCGTCGACATCGCGAGCGTCCGGCAAGCCGAAGTCATCGTGCGACAGGCCGAACTGATCAATCCATGATCGGAGACCGCTCGCTCCGTGGCATGTCGCGTTGCAGTGCGCCTGGAGCGCTTCTCCACACGATCGCAAGCCCCCGATGACAGGCAGGGCCTCGTACCGGATCCTGGCTGTGGCTCCGCCCTGGCAGGAACGCTGCCTCGGGCGCAACCCGGACGCCCTGACACGCCGGGCAGCCGCACGTCGTATCGTGTGCCGCGACCGCCGCTCTCCAGCTTCCGGAATGCATCCATCTGCCGGAACCGTGCAAGATCGCGGGTCGCGGTGGCCTTCGAGCAGCCCTCCATCTTCATGAATTTCCCTGCATTCATGCCGCCCTTGAAGCTGTCGCGCCAGCCTCGGAGCATCCGGGCAAGAACCTTCGCCTGACGATCATCGAGCCTGTCTCCATGAACGTCCCAGAACCGCGCCTTTGCAAGCACGTGGGCCACGCGTTCCCTGGCCTGCCTCTGCGAATCCAGTGCAGGTGCGGTGAACCAGATCAGCCATTCGGTTATGTCCATGCCGCCCCGACCGGCATGCCTGGTGTTGAAGTAGTCGTGCACCCTGTCTTGGATCGTCGCGGACAGGCTCAGAAGCGCGGAATACTCTGGCCGCAATACTGTCGCTTCAATGAATTTCCAGTGCCAGAGTGGCGGAGCACCGCAACCTGCGGAGGATCCCGCCATGCCCCGAACGGTGGCCAGGTTCGCCTGAGGCATGCGCCTGTCGGACCATCTCGGTGTCAGCGTGATCGCGCGCATGGATCCGCGCGAGGCGGTGCGCGCCGCGCTGCGGTCCCGTGGCCGCGACAGCCGGCGGCGGCGCGACCTTCCGGCGGAGGTGATGGTCTGCCACGTGATCGCGATGGCGCTGTTCCGGACGGTTTCGGCGCGCGTGGTCCTGCGCTGCCTGGTCGACGGCCTGCGGTGGATATCGCCGGACCTTCCGGTCCGGGTGTCGGGCAAGTCGTCGATCTCTCGGGCGCGTCTCGGCGCTCCGCGCCAGCTGCGTGGCGCCGCTGGCGCATCCCGGGACGCCCGGCGCGTGGTACCGGGGGCTGCGCCTGGCGGCCTTCGACGGCTCGGCGCTGAACCTGCCCGACGAGGCGCGCAACCGCGAGGCGTTCGGCCTTCCGGGATCGTCGCGCGGCAGCTCGGCGTTCCCGCAGGCGCGGCTGACGGCGATGGTGGAGGTCGGCACGCACGCGGCCTTCGCCTGGGCATGCTGGCGCTCGCGGACCGTTGCCATTGCGGCTTTCCGCTGTGGTCGCGGGCCGCGGCGACGGGAGCGGACCTGCTCTGGCGGTGCAAGGGGAACATGAAGCTCCCGGTCGTCGAGGCGCTGGACGACGGCTCGTGGCGGAGCGTGATCCGCGGCAGCGGCCGCGATCGCCGGCGAAGCCGCGGGGAGCTTCCGGTGCGGATCCTCGCCTGCCGGATCGAGGGCGGCGACGAGACCGTCACGCTCGCGGCGCTGTACCACGAGCGGCGGGAGATCGAGACCGCCTGCGACGAGGTCAGGACCCGCATCCTCGGGCCCGGCGCCGCCCTGCGCAGCAAGACGCCCGACCTGGTCCGCCAGAAGATCGACGGGCTCATGCTCGCCCACCACGCCGCAAGATGCCTGATCCACGAGGCCGCCGGCAAGGCCGGGGAGGATCCAGACCGAATGTCCTTCGTGCACGCCGTGCACGTCATGCGCCGCCGGATCATCAATCCCGGCGACTTTTTCCCCCCTGAGGACAGGCCGGCCGTCGTGACTGACGAGATCCTCGAGGAGCGCGTCGATCATCGTGAAGAAGGCGCGGCAGTTTCTATGGGCCAACAAAATTTTGAGCTTTTGCGGACGGCCTTGCTGGAAGACGCGGCGACACCACTATTCAGCTCATTTGACGGATGCTTCAGGGCTGAGCTGTTCGTGAATTGCGGGGACTTGGGCGGTAGCAGACGGAAACTGCCTTATCCTGGTGAAGAGGTTCTCCCGAGCGTTTCCGCACAAAAGACCCAATGCCCCGAGGACACGATGCGACATCGCAGGGTTGCACGCATCGCCATGACGTTTGGCGGGTCCTGATCAACCTTGCGCGTTCATCTTCCGGCTCCGGCGAGGCGCACGCCCGCACAGGCGATTGCGCCAGCTCAGTGAAGTCGGCGCACTGTCAGGAAATGTCAGCCGGCGGCAGCAACGGCACGCTTGGCCATGACGGTGACCAGATTGGCGCGATAGACGCCATCGCCGTGGATGTCGGACAACATCCCGTCCGCGTTCACCGAAATGCCGTCCAACGCATCCGCAGCGAACTCGCCGCCAAGCGCAGCCTCGAATTCGCCTGCCCGGAATGCACCGTCCGCACCGGCGCCGGTGACCCCGACGCGAACGCCGTCATCGCCCTTTGCAACGAATACTCCGCACATCGCGTATCGTGATGCGGGGTTCGGAAACTTGGCATAGGCGCCTGCCTCCGGTGCCGCGAAGCCAATGGACGTGATGAGTTCGTCATCCTCGAGTGCAGTCTCGAAGAGACCGACAAAGAAGTCATCCGCCGCCATCTCTCGCCTGTCCGTCCTGATCGTGGCACCCAGAGCAAGCATGGCTGCCGGGTAGTCCGCCGCAGGGTCGTTGTTCGCGATCGAGCCGCCGATCGTGCCGCAATGGCGAACAGCCGGATCCCCGACGTTCGCGGCCAGATCACAGATTGACGGGCAGACATTGCGCAGTTCGCCGTTGGCCGCAACTTCCGCATGCGTCGTCGCGGCTCCTATCGTCACTTCGCGCCCCGAGACCGTGATCCCCCGCAAGTCTGCCGCGCCCGACACGTCCACCAGGTCCGTCGGCGCAGCGAGGCGCGTCTTCATGGCAGGAATGAGCGTCTGGCCACCCGCAAGGAACTTTCCCTCCTCGGTTCCGGAAAGGAGCTTGGCGGCTTCCGATGCGCTGGACGCCTTGTGGTAGTTGAATGAATGCATCGCCTCTCTCCTTATTCCGCGGCAATCCTGGCACCGGAAGCCTGGATCGCGCCCCAGACCTTCGCGGGCGTCGCAGGCATGCTGACGTCGTTGTCGCCGATGGCGTCAGTGATGGCGTTGATAACGGCTGGCGGCGAGCCAATCGCCCCGGCCTCCCCGCAGCCCTTGATGCCGAGGGGATTCGTCACGCACCGGGTGTTGTGATGCTCCACGACGAAGCTCGGCACGTCTTCGGCCCTCGGCATCGTGTAGTCCATGTAGGACCCCGACACCGGCTGGCCGATCTCGTCATACACCATCTCCTCCAGCAAGGCCTGCCCTACGCCTTGGGCAATGCCGCCGTGAACCTGGCCTTCGACGATCATCGGATTGATGATCACCCCGAAGTCGTCTGAGGCCACGAACTTCACGACGTCGGTCTTTCCGGTGCCTGGATCGATCTCGACTTCGGCAATAAAGCAGCCCATCGGGAAGGTGAAGTTCTCGGGGTCGTAAAACGCCCCCTCCTTCAGGCCGGGCTCCATGTCCGCGGGCAGGTTGTGCGCGGTGTAGGCTGCAAGTCCCACTTCGTGCCAGCCGAGCGCCTTGTTGGTGCCTTCCACCTTGACCTGGCTGTCTTCCAACACAAGCTCGTCCGGATTGCACTCGAGCAGATGCGCCGCGATCTTCCGCACCTTCGCCTCGACCTTGTCGCAGGCCTTGACGATCGCTGAAATTCCGACAGGACCCGAGCGCGACCCGTAGGTGCCCATACCGAACTGCACCTTGTCCGTGTCGCCATGGACTATCTGAATGCTGTCGAGCGGCACGCCGAATCGCTCCGCCACGACCTGCGCAAAGGTCGTCTCATGCCCCTGCCCGTGGCTGTGCGAGCCGGTCAGAACCTCGATCGTTCCGACCGGGTTCACACGCACTTCCGCCGATTCCCAGAGACCGACGCCGGCCCCGAGCGACCCGACAGCGGCCGAAGGCGCGATCCCGCAAGCCTCGATGTAACAGGCCATGCCGATGCCGCGAAGCCTGCCACGACTGGCCGCCTCTGCCTTGCGCGCCGCAAAGCCGGCCCAGTCGGCAGCCTCCATGGCCTGGTTCATGTTGCCTTCGAAATCCCCCGAATCGTAGTTCATTATGACCTGGGTCTGGTACGGGAACTCCCTGACGAAGTTGGCGCGCCGCAGTTCCGCCGGATCCCTGCCCATTTCGCGCGCGGCCGTTTCCATCAGGCGCTCCACGACGAATGACGCTTCCGGCCGCCCGGCGCCGCGATAGGCATCCACGGGCACGGTGTTCGTGTAGCATGCCAGGACTTCGCAATGGATCGCCGGGATGTCGTAGGTTCCCGAAAGCAGCGTCGCATAGAGATATGTCGGCACGGCGCTCGAGAAGAGCGACATGTAGGCGCCGAAATTCGCCTTGGTCGAGACCTTGAAGCCCACGATCTCGCCATTGGCGTCGAAGCCCATCCGCGCCTTGGTGACGTGATCGCGCCCGTGGGCATCGGTCAGGAATGCCTCCGTCCTATCAGCCGTCCACTTGACGGAGCGCCTGGTCTTCATCGACGCCCAGAGGCAGACGATCTCTTCCGGATAGATGTAGATCTTCGACCCGAACCCTCCGCCAACGTCAGGCGCGATCACGCGGAGCTTGTGCTCGGGGGCAACCTGATAGAAGGCGCTCAGCACCAGCCGCGCCACGTGGGGGTTCTGGCTGGTCGAGTACAGCGTGTAGTGGTCTTCCGCGTCGTCGTAGGTCGCGACCGCAGACCGGGGCTCCATGGCATTCGGGGCAAGACGGTTGTTGGTGATGTCCATTTCCGTGACATGGGCCGCGCCCGCCAGGGCCGCGTCGGCCGCGTCGCCGTCGCCGAGTTCCCAGTCATAGATCACGTTGCCGGGAGCGTTTTCGTGAATCTGCGGGGCGCCGTCGGCGAGAGCGGCCGCGATGCTCGCAGCCACGGGAAGCTCCTCGTAGCCCACCTCGACCGCCTCGGCTGCCGCCCGGGCCTCGTCCCTGCTCTCGGCGATGACGACGGCCACCGCATCGCCGACATACCGCACCTTCTCGGTCGCCAGCGCAGACCATGCGCCCATGTTCATCGGGCTTCCGTCCTTCGAGGATATCGCCCAGCCACAGATCAGGTTCCCGATGCCGTCACCGGTCAGTTGCGCGCCGTCCAGAACGGCGATGACGCCGCTCATCTTCTCGGCCGCGGAAGTCTCTACGCCCTTGACCTCTGCATGTGCGTGCGGAGATCGGACGAACGCTGCGTAGGCCTGATTCTCCATCCTGACGTCGTCGGTATACCTTCCCTTGCCGGTGATGAAGCGCTTGTCCTCCTTGCGCTTGACCGGTGCACCGATTCCTTCGCTCATCTGTCGCCCTCCTCACATTTCGATGGCAGCTTGCGCAATCGACTTCACGATGTTGTGGTAGCCGGTGCATCGGCAGATATTGCCTTCAAGTTCGTGACGGATCGCGGCTTCATCGAGCGCCCTTCCTTCAGCCTTGTAGCGATTGACCATGTCAATTCCGGTCATGATCATGCCTGGCGTGCAAAAGCCGCACTGAAGTCCGTGATTGTCATTGAATGCCCTCTGCATCGGGTGCAGTTCGCCGTTTGCCACGCCCTCGATGGTCGTGACCTCCGCGCCCTCGGCCGCGACGGCCAGCATGGTGCAGGACTTCACCGCCCTGCCGTCCAAATGAACCACGCAGGTGCCGCACTGGCTTGTGTCGCATCCGACATGCGTGCCAGTCAGGCGCAGGCGTTCGCGAATGTAGTCGACAAGGAGAGTGCGGTCCTCGACATCGGCGGAAACGGCCTTGCCGTTCACCGTCATGGAGACTTTGCCCATCTTGATCCTCCCTAGAAATGCACTTCGGGTCGCCGGGACATTTCCGACGATAGCAAAGACTGGCATTCAGGGAAGCGAAAAATGCGCGGCCCGAACACAAAACTCGAAAGGGAATCGCCGTTGCGGCAAGCTTTCGCCTTTTCAGGACGCCCGGATCACTGCAATTTGGTTTCATGACCGACATTCTCCTTCTTGCGTTCATCTTCCTGGTCGCCGGAGTCGTTTCCGTCCCAATCGCCACGCGTCTCGGAATGGGCTCGGTTCTCGGCTATCTCGTCGCGGGCGTCGCGATCAGCCCGGTTCTGGCGCTGCTCGACGTCGACGTGCATGCGATCCAGCAGGTTGCCGAACTTGGCGTCGTCATGATGCTGTTTCTCATCGGGCTCGAGTTGGCGCCGAGATACCTGTGGCAGATGCGGCTCACGGTCTTCGGGCTTGGCGGTGGCCAGATACTGCTGACCACGGCCGCCGTGGCGGGTCTGGTCAACACGCTGGGACAACCCTGGAACGTGTCGATCGCGATCGGTCTCGTCCTGGCGCTCTCCTCGACGGCGATCGTGCTGCAGACACTGACCGAAAAGGGTCTTCTGAAAAGCCAGGGCGGCGAATCCGGCTTCTTCGTGCTGCTGACCCAGGACGTGGCCGTCATCCCTATCCTGGCGCTTGTGCCCTTGCTGGCGATTCCCGAACTTGCGGGTCCTGCGACGACATCTGCCGGCGAGATCGCGCAAGGCGTGGAGGGTCACGGCCCGTCCTTGAGCCTCGTCGAAGGATTGAACGGCTGGCAAACCGCCCTTGCAACGCTGAGCGCCGTCGGCATCGTGATTCTCGGAGGAAACTACCTGACGCGTCCGGCGCTCCGGTTCATTGCGGTCACGGGCCTTCGCGAGATCTTCGTGGCAACCGCCCTAGCGATCGTCGTCACCATCGCGCTCCTGATGGCGCTAGTCGGACTTTCCCCGGCGCTCGGTGCGTTCATCGCAGGCGTCGTGCTCGCCAACAGCGAGTACCGGCACGAACTCGAAAGCGACATCGACCCGTTCCGCGGGCTGCTCCTCGGCCTCTTCTTCATTACGGTCGGGGCCGGCATCAACTTCACGCTCCTGTGGGAAAGCCTTGCGGTCACGATCGGCCTCACGCTGGGGCTGATCGCGATCAAGGGTGCAATCCTGTTCCTGCTGGGCACGATATTCGGGCTCAGGGGTCCGGATCGCTGGCTTCTTGCAATTGGCCTTTCCCAGGCAGGCGAGTTCGGATTCGTGCTGCTTTCCTTTTCTGTTGCCAATGCCGTCTTGCCGACCACCATCGCAGACCAGCTGCTTCTCGTGATTGCCCTTTCGATGCTGCTGACACCCCTGCTCTTCATCTTCCACGAGCGGGTGATCACGGACTACTTCATCAATGAAGAGGCGCGTGACGAGGACGAGATCGAGGAACCCGGCGAGATCATCATTGCCGGTTATGGCCGGATCGGCACCATCGTCGACCAAATGCTCCTTGCAGCGGGATACAAGACGACCGTCATCGACTACGACTCCAAGCAGATCGACATGCTGAGAAGATTCGGGGCGAGAGTGCATTTCGGGGATGCAACCCGTCCGGATCTCCTGAAGGCAGCGGGCATCGACCGGGCAAAGGTCCTGGTGATTGCAATCGACGACGTGGACAGCGTCACCCAGCTCGCGAGACACGCGATCCAGACCTTTCCGGACCTTCACGTCATCGCCAGCGCCCGGAACCGGCACCACGTTTACGAGCTCTGGGCGGTAGGATGCAGGGACATAATCCGCGAAACCTACGACAGTTCGCTCAGGGTCGGACGTTCAGCGTACGAGGCGCTTGGCGTGCCTCGGGAACAGTCCATGAAAATGGTCGACGCGTTCAACGACCTGGACCATCGCGCAATGCTGGAAGTCGCGGATTCCTACGATCCGGCTCTGCCGTTGGAGAAGAACGACGTCTACGTGGCGCGGGTCAAGGAAATGCGCGGGCCGTGGCAACAGGAACTCAGCAGCCGGCTACGCAAGATCCTGCAGGACGGCCAGGCCTGATCCGGACGGACAAGCCAGATTTCGCACAGCCAGGACATCGCCTGCGTTCCCGGGCACGCGACACTGCGAGTGCGAACCCGGTCGCCATGCTCGGCTTCTCCACGGTCGCCTAGAAGCTCGCTTCATCGACGGGAAGCCCGGGCGGAGCGACAGGAAAGCCGGCGCCAATCTGATCAGCACCTGCCTCCGCCCTGCAAGGTCATGGCTTCTGGAGGCTTGAAGGCTGCCGGCCGCTTCCGGACCGTGAGACGGAGAGACCCGAAGGCCGCTCTCCTTTCCAAGGGGCCCGTCAACGGCCCTTCGGCATGGATCCACGACGGCCGGGCACGGACCGACATCGTCATCTCCGCAGCCAAGGCCGCCGACATTTCGCCGGAACGGCTCGACAGACTCCAGCTTGAAATCGTCTTCTGCGGCAACGACGCCCGACAAGCCGGAGACCTGTTCACCGAACCGCTCTCCGCGGTCATGTCGCTTCCCGGCGCAGCACCGGTCCTGCAACCGACCGATCGCAACGTCCGGTGCCGCGTCCGCGATCACGACCTACGCGGCCAGGCTGCCCTGCCCCATCGACAGGAACTTCGAACGCCGCTCCTCGACCAGCTTCTTGCTTGACATCCCCGAAAGCTGCTCCAGGAATTTCTCGATGCATTTCCCCACGGACTTTATCGTCGCCGCCATGTTCCGATGCGCGCCGCCGACGGGTTCACGGACGATCTGGTCGATCACGCCTAGACGGTGCAGGTCCTGAGCCGTCAATCTAAGGGCTTCGGCCGCTTCCCGCATCTTGTCGGCATCCTTCCAGAGAATTGACGCGCAACCCTCGGGAGAAATCACCGAATAGACCGAATGCTCCAGCATCGCGACGCGATTCGCGGTCGCAATTGCCACCGCCCCGCCAGAGCCACCCTCGCCAATCACCATGCTCGCGAGCGGGACCCCGATCTTCAGGCACTTTTCCGTTGCCCGCGCAATGGCTTCGGACTGGCCTCTCTCCTCCGCACCCTTGCCGGGATAGGCACCCGGTGTGTCGATCAGGGTCACAACGGGCACGCTGAACCGGTCCGCGAGATCCATGAGCCGTATGGCCTTCCGGTAGCCCTCGGGACGCGCCATGCCAAAATTGCGCTCTATGCGGGCCTGCGTATTCTTGCCTTTCTCATGACCGATCACCATCACGGGGCGGTCGTTCAGTCGGGCCAGGCCGCCAACCACGGCCTGGTCATCGGCAAAGTTGCGGTCGCCCGCCAGTGGGGTGTATTCGGTGAACAGCGCCCCGATGTAGTCAGTGCAATGGGGCCGGTCGGGATGGCGCGCGACCTGGCACTTTCGCCATGGGGACAGGTTCTTGTAGAGATCGGCCAGAAGCGACTTTGCCTTCGAATCCAGCTGATCCGCTTCCTTCTTGATATCCATTTCGGCGTTCGAGCGCGCCATCGCGCGCAACTCTTCCGCCTTGCCTTCGATTTCCGCGAGAGGCTTTTCAAACTCGAGATAGTTCATGCCCGCCTGCCTTTCGGTCTTTGTCAATATAGGGTCCGTGGGCCGCAAGCCGCAAGCTTCGACGTCCGTGTCATTGCGTCTTCCCGTTCACTGAGACAATGACACGCTCTGCCCCAAGGTTTGCGACAGGGCGCCCTCGTTACAGCTTCAGCTTGCTTCCCGTGCCTCTTCGAGAAGCGCGTCGGAACCGGCCTCGACGCGTTCTTCAAGCGCTTCCATGAATTCCGCTACGGACAGTCCCGGCGGAATCGGATCAAGAAACTCGACCACCGCCGTGCCCGGCCGGCGAAGCACATCTCGTTTCGGCCAGAAAAACCCGACATTGGTGGCCACGGGGACACAGGGCTTGCCAAGCTGCTCATAAAGGACACCCGTGCCAACCTTGTAGGGCTTCCAAGCACCCGGCGCGACGCGCGTTCCCTGCGGATAGATGATCAATTGGCCCATGTCCGAGCCTTTCCTGCCGACCTCGCGCTGCATCTTGCGAACCGCGTCTCCCCGTCGACCGCGGACAACCGGGATGCAGCCGATGCGGAGTGCGTACTGCCCGAGAACGGGCGCGAACAACAACTCGCGCTTCATGATGAACCTTGCTCGGTGAACGGAATGGAAGATCACGATGATGTCGAAAAAGGACTGGTGCTTCGCGGCAACCAATGCGTCGCCAGCCGGCGGATCGCCCCTGATCTCAACCTTGAGATCCACCATCCGACGCGCAGTCTGGATGACAAGGGCGCACCAGGCGTGGCAAGCGCGATATGCCCATTCCCGGCTGAAAATCGCCAAGGGGAAAAAGAGGATCGCGTATCCGAACATCGCCGCATAAATGAGGCACGCGAATGCAAGCGACTTTGTCCATTGCAACATCATGCTGGCACCACCGTTCCCGATTCCGGGCCGGTTCCGCATTGTTCCCGCACACCCTTCCGGAACCAATGCGGCCTACCCGCGTCGAGTACATGATGACGCCGCCTGAACCAGGCTGCAATGACGCTTGCAGATTCCCGCGTGCGACGCCCTGTTCCCACGCGATCGTTTCGGTCGATTGTTCGTTGACATCTTCCCCGCCCGGAGAGCCGGACCACGCACCGCTCCAAAGTGGCTTCGGCCGCATCCGGCCCGGATTGCCGGCGCCTGGGGCAGGAAAGTCCGTGCGCGCCAACAAACCGATACAGCTCAATCCGTTGCAGACCGGGAAAGCGCCTCGAGGGGTGCGCTCTTTCCTCCCCGGCCTGGGCACCGGTGTTTCCAGCGCGGAAATCTGATGAGAATTGCCCATTCCTCCGACATTGCCTGACTTGACAGTTCGCTGCGACCGGGCAGATGCCCCGCCGGCGGAACCGCGCATCATTCCCGCAGTCGGCACCGTCGCGGCGGGAGTTGTGTGCACTTGAGGCCAATACTACAATGCTCGCGGCCTCCCAAACGGAACGGCGCTGAACCATTGGCGAACGTGGCCAAGCGAATCCGGCACCGGCTCGATTCTTTGATCCAGGAGCTCCTTTCATGCGGCTGACGTGCCCCAACTGCGGTTCCGAATGCGAGATCGAAGGCGCCCTGATCCAGGAAAGTGGCCAAGACCTGGAGTGCCCGGACTGCGAGCATGCCTGGTTCGAAACCCGGCGCCCCTCGCGGGATGCAAAGACCGGGAACGCAGCCGTGACCCTGGCGCAGGAATCGGCGGAAAGCACGGACGGGGATGGCATCCGGACGGACGATCCAGACCCGCGATCCGGTGACCATTCTCATGCAATCACGGATGCCGGCAGGCACAGCCTCGAAGCAACACGTGCACTCGCCGTCGACCGTGCCGCGCTACAAGTCCTGAAGGAAGAAGCCGAACGCGAGCTCTCGCTGCGGCGTTCGCAGGAATCCGGATCCATGGACGGTCCTGCCGACGACATTCGCCCTGCACCCGGCGATGCGGCTCCAAACAAGCGTTCGCAAGCCTCAGCCAGGAAAGCCTTGGCACGAAGGAACAGGGGCTGGATTTGGACGGTTGCTCTCCTGGTGTTCATGACGGCGGCCTTGGCTGGACTCCTGATCGCGATCTACCTGCGTGCGCCGGCGATTTCACAATTCTATCCCAATACCGAAGGTCCGCTCCAATCCTATCTGGAAGCCGCGAACGCGTTCCTGGACTGGCTGAACAGAGTGCTTGACCGGTAATGCAGCAAATGGGGTCCTGCCTCTCGCATCCGCTGACGGCGGCAGGCACAGGTCCGGTTCCGCCTGCGCAAGCATGCCCGGGCGAGCCTCACCGCACACGCGCCGAAGGCCGCATGATCGCGGTCGGGATCAAAACCGTTCCAGCAAGCGCCTCAAGTAGTCACGCTCCTCTTCCGTGCGATCCATCTCTCCGGAGCGGCGACGCAGTTCGTCCAGAATCTCGCGAGCCCTGCGCTGGAGATCGTCGCCCTGCAGCAAATGCTCATCGGTGCCAATCCCGCTCCCGTCGCCTGCGTCGCGCCCAAGGGGATCGCGGTTGGCACCGGGATTGTTCCAGCCGTTGCCGGCATTCTGCTGGCCGCCCTGATTCTGCCCTTGCTGCGCCATCTGATCGGCCAAATCGCGCATCCCTTCGCGCAACGCCTCAATTGCGTCGGCCTGGTCGTCCAGCGCACCGGCGAAATCCTCGTTCCGGAGATCCTCTTCCGCCAGATCCATTGCATCTCCGGCCCTCCCGAGCGATTCGCGGGCGGTGTCCCCCTCAGGCGTGCCGATGCCAGGCAGGTTCTGCATCTGCCGGCTGAGCTCCTGACGCAACGCGCGCTGGCGGTCTGCAAGGCTGCTCTCGCCATCCCCCTGCTGCTGCCCGCCCTGGCCCTGCTGCCCGCCCTGACCGTGACGCAGTCCTTCGCCGTCGCTTCCTTCCCGCCCGAGGTTGCCGAGGGACCGGCCTGCGTCGCTGCCGCCACGCTGCTCCTGCAAGTCGCGAAACGCCTCGTCCGACAACCCTTGCTGCTCGCGCAGGGTTTCGGCCAGACCTTCCATGGCCTGCTGTCCGGGCGACGGCTGGCCGCGAGCAACGAAGCTGTTCTCCATCATCCTGCGCAACTGCTCCAGGAGCTCCGCGGCCTCCTCCATGCGACCTTGCTCCATCAGTTCCTGCAACCGGTCCAGGAGAGAGTCCAGTTCCTGGGGGCCAATCTCCATGGTCTCGCCCTCGGCGAGCTGCTGGTTCTGCCCTTCTCCCTGCTGCTCGGCAAGCTGACGCAGGTAGTCCTGCATCGCCTCGCGAAATTCCTGCATCAGATCCGCGATCTCGTCATCACTTGCGCCGCTTTCGATCGCCTCGGCAAGCCGCTCTTCTGCCCGACGCAGCCGTGCCAGGGCGTCCGACAGATCGCCCTCCTCGACCTGCACCGCCAGGTCCCAGAGCGCCTCCTGGATTTCCTCGACGGAAGGATCGTCCAGTCCCCCCAGCGAAGCTCGCGTCTCCAGGCGCCTGACAATGAACCGGAGCTTCATGAAGTCCGTTGCAGAGCGGAAGATGCCTTCCGGCTTGTAGGACACGGAACGAAGGACCTGCGCCACACGCCCGGCGTTCTCCCTGTTCCAGAGGACGTCACGCCGCCCCTCGATGATCGCCTTGGCAAGGGGATCGAAGAACCGCCGCCCCGGCAGGATCGCGGATTGCGGCTCGGACAACCCCTGCTGCCCGGCATCGTCAAACGCCGCCAGTTGCGCACGAACAGGCTGATTGGCCCACGGATGGCGCGAAAAGTCGCCGATCACGGTCTCGATGAACTCGACCCGGTCACCAGCGATTGTCAGCGGCAATTCCAGCAAGATCGGGTCGCGCGGCTCGGGATCCAGCGCCAGCCCGTATCGACGGTCAACCTGCTCCTCGTCGAGAGTCAGTTCGATCCGCCCGCCAACGACCCCATAGTCGTCCCGGGCGGCAAAGGGCGCCTCCATGCGCCCTCCCTCGCCGCGCGCAACCGGCCCGGCGAACTCGATTTCCGGCGCGAGATCCTCCTCGGCTTCCATGGTCCATCCCCGGCCGCCCGGGCCGTCGATCCTGATCTCGCCATTTCGGTTGACGTTGAAGCTCTGCGACGGGTCGCTTGCCGACGGCACGTCCTTGGTCCGGCCCGACACGGTTTCGTGCAGCGTCAGGTCACCGACGCCCCCATAAAGGCGGACCGTCACCAGGCTGCCTTCGGGAACCGCGAGCCGGGTCTGCTTGATGTCATTGAGATAGAGATTTGGACGTCCGGTATAGATGGGCGGCTCGACCCAGCCCTCCCAGGAGGACTCCAGGGCCAGCGCCTGTTCGTCAAGCATGACCTCGCCCAAGGTGCCAACCTTCAGGAACGACCCGAACAACAGTCCGACCGTAATGAAGAGAAGTGCGACGTAGCGAAGCCCGAACAGGTCAAAACGGGAAAGCCTGAGGTCCGGCTCAACCGCCCGAGCCTCGTCCAGGCGTCCCGTCATGCGTCCGACATGGGTTTGCCAGATCGCCTCGGATCCGGCGTCGCCTGCACCAATTGCATGCCGGTCGGCCACGGCCGCGATCGGTCGGCCCGGCAGGGCCGCATCAATCCGGTCAAGCGCCTCCCTGCGCTTCGGGAACCTGAACCGGCGCACGGCAATGCCGAAAGTGGCCAGCGCTGCCAGCGCCACCAGGATTCCGAGCGCCCACGTCACTTCCAGCAGCAGGATCTCGTGCATGCCGAGCAGCAACGCGGAACACGCGGAGAGCAGCACGGTCCAGAACGGCCAGAACGCGCGCGCGACACGTTCGGCAAAAAGGCCGGCCATGGTCAGGGCAAGCGGCCACCTGAGCCGTCGCCCGACCTCCGCAGGAAGTTCGCCTCGACCTGTCACGGATCCTGGTTCCTTTTCGGGGCAGGACCGTCCTACCCCTTGAGCCATGCCGGGATGATATCGCGATTGATCATTTCGTCAATTGCCGGCCGTGGCCTGACCACCGCAAACCGGTTCCCGCTGACCAAGACCTCGGGAATCAGTGGCCTGGAATTGTATTCCGATGCCATTACCGCCCCGTAGGCCCCTGCCGAGCGGAACGCAACGAGATCTCCCTCCGCGACGGGCGGCATTGCCCGTCCGCGCGTGAAGGTATCCCCTGTTTCGCAAACGGGACCCACGACGTCGTATGTTGCCCGCTCGGTTCCCGGAACGGGCTCGGCCACGGGCACGATGTCGTGATAGGCGCCGTACATTGCAGGGCGAACCAGATCGTTCATTGCCGCATCCAGAATCACGAATTCGCGATCCTGGCCGGACTTGACATAAATGACTCGTGCAATCAGCAGCCCCGCATTCCCGGCAATCAGCCGCCCCGGTTCGATCTCGATTTCGCAATCCAGGTCCCCGACGGTGCGCCTGACCACTTCGCAATAATCGACCGGAAGCGGCGGCGCGGCATTTGATCGCTCGTAAGGAATCCCCAATCCGCCCCCAAGATCCAGTCGCCGGATGTCGTGGCCATCGGACCGCAGCACGCGGGCGAGTTCCGCCACCTTCCCGTAAGCTCGCTCGTAAGGGCCAAGTTCCGTCAGCTGCGAGCCGATATGGACGTCGATGCCCGCCACATCCAGGCCCGGCAGACCGGCAGCCTCGGCATAGATCTCGCGCGCACGGTCGATCGGAATGCCGAACTTGTTCTCGGACCTGCCTGTCGCGATCTTCTCGTGCGTCCGTGCATCCACGCCGGGATTGATCCGAATGGCGATCGGCGCGGTCACTCCAAGCCGAACTGCAACTTCGGAGAGCCTTCGCAATTCGGGTTCGCTCTCGACATTGATCTGCCTGACGCCGCCGGACAATGCCAGTTCCATTTCGTCCGCTGTCTTTCCCACGCCGGAGAAGACGATCCGCTCTCCCGGGAAGCCTGCTGCGACAGCCCTTTGGTACTCGCCGCCTGACACGACATCGACGCCCGCTCCCAGTCGGGCCATTACCGTGAGCACGGCCTGGTTTGAATTCGCCTTCATGGCATAACAGACAAGGTGGTTCATCCCGGACATGCCTTCGTCGAACAGGCGGTAATGCCGTTCCAGGGTCGCCGTGGAATAGACATAGAACGGCGTCTCCACCTCCGCCGCAACCTCGGGAATGGGCACGCACTCGGCATGCAGGACGCCGCCGCGATAAAGAAAATGATCCATCCGTATTTCCTTGAGACCCGGCCAAGCGTCATAACAGATGCGCGTCACGGCGCAACATTCGACCGGAGCGCGGCCAGATTCAAAGATGCGCAAATCGAGCGTTCGCGCCCGGAATCCGCTGGACGTCCGCGCAGTCCGGCGAGAGAGTCAAGCCATGCCCGTGCACGCCGCCACGATCCGCTGGACATGCGCATCTGGCCGCCACGCCCGAGCCCATGACTGGACGTTTGACGGCGGCGCCGTCGTCCGCGCCTCGGCATCGCCGCTTTCGGTCCCGCGCCCCTTTGCCGACCCTGCGGCGGTCGATCCGGAAGAAGCCCTTGTGGCCGCAATCGCGTCTTGCCACATGCTCTGGTTTCCGGATCTCGCGCGGCAGGCCGGGTTGCAGGCAGCGTCCTGTCGCGATGCGGCCGTCGGTCACATGGAAGGCAGGCCGCGTCCTTGGATCTCCCGCGTCGGGCTCCTTGCCGAGGCCGTCTGGACGGGAACGGCCCCGGATCCCAGGAAGACCCGCGGGCTCCATCATGCCGCCCACGAGCACTGCTTCATTGCCAACTCAGTCAGGTCGGACGCCGTGGTTCATCCGCCGTGGAGTTCCGCGAGACCGAATTCCCGAAAATCTCGAATACCAGCGAATCGGGGAACCATGCTGCCGCTTCGGCCAACTTGAACGAAAGGGAGTGACCCGGGTTGGTCGGAACGCCTGGCGCCGTGTGCCCGTCATAGCCTCCCGACAATGCCGATCCTTGCCTCGCCCGACACGTTGACGCCCTGCCCCTGCGGGTGGGGCGGACCGTCAACGCCGCATCCGCCGAGCGCCAGCACGACGAGAAGCGCCGGCCATGCCCATCCGCTCATGACAGCCGCTCCTGCCACAGCGCGACCTGCTCGCGCACTCGCTCGGGTGCCGTTCCGCCATAGGACAAGCGGCTGCGAACCGAGTTGTCCGTTCCCAGCACGCCACGGACCCGTTCCGTGATCGCTTCATGGACCGACTTCATCTGTTCGAGCGTCAGATCCTGCAGGTTCGTGTTCTCGGCCTCCGCCATCGCCACGATCCTGCCGGTCACGTGATGCGCCTCCCGAAACGGCAGGCCCGCCTCCCGCACCAGCCAGTCGGCGAGATCGGTGGACGTCGAGAAGCCCGACGAGGCCGCGGCGTTCAGTGCGTCCGGATTGGCCGACATGTCCCGAAGCATGCCTTCCATCGCCGCCAGCACCAGCATCAGCGAGTCCGCCGCGTCGAAGACCTGCTCCTTGTCTTCCTGCAGGTCCTTGGAATAGGCCAGCGCGAGACCCTTCATGACGGTAAACAGGCCCACGGCACTCCCGAGGACACGACCGGTCTTTGCCCGCACGAGCTCGGCCGCATCCGGGTTCCTCTTCTGCGGCATGATCGACGATCCGGTCGAGAAGCGGTCCGAAAGCGTGACGAACCGGAACTGCGCACTCGACCAGATCACGATTTCCTCGGCCAGGCGACTGAGATGAATTGCCACGATGGCGCTCACCGCCAGGAATTCCAGCGCGAAATCCCGATCCGCCACGGCATCCAGCGAGTTCGCCATTGGCCGATCAAAGCCGAGCGTGCGCGCCGTTGCGGCCCTGTCGATCGGAAAGGATGTGCCTGCCAAGGCGCAGGCCCCAAGCGGACTCTCGTTCATCCGTGTCCGCGCGTCAGCCAGCCTCGAAGCGTCACGTTCCAGCATTTCGACATATGCCAGCATGTGATGGCCCCACGTAACCGGCTGCGCCGATTGCAGATGCGTGAACCCGGGCATCACCCAGTCCGCGCCAGCTTCGGCTTGGTCAACGAGCGCCCGCTGCAGCGCCCTGATGCCTGCAATCGCCGCATCGCACTGGTCCCGCACCCAAAGCCGCAGGTCGGTCGCCACCTGGTCGTTCCGGCTCCGCGCCGTGTGAAGCCGCCCCGCCGCCGCGCCGATCAATTCGTGCAGGCGCGATTCGATGTTCATGTGGATGTCCTCAAGCGAGGCCTGAAACCGAAACGTGCCGGTCTCTATTTCTGACAACACCGTGAGCAGGCCTTCACGGATCGCCTTGGCATCGCTATCGTTGATGATGCCTGTCGCGGCAAGCATCGCCGCGTGGGCAAGCGAACCCTCGATGTCGTGTTGCGCCAACCGCCGGTCGAATCCGATAGAAGCGTTGATTGCTTCCATGATCGCATCCGGACCGGCATCAAAGCGTCCGCCCCACATCTTGTTCGCGTCGTCAGTCATCTGGTCTCCGGAGGGAGTTCAATGTGCCGTTTCCTTGCCGTTCTCTACACTTGCCTTGCCCTCGCTGCAAACCAAGCCACCGCAGACTCTGTCGGGCTCGAGGATCTGCGCGAGGGAACGATGAGGAAGCTTGTGTTTTCCGAACCGACGGCCGTGCCCGACACCGGCTTCACCGATCCTGCAGGTGGCGCGCATCAGCTTTCCGACTTCAACGGCAAGATCGTGCTCGTCAATTTCTGGGCCACCTGGTGCGCGCCCTGCCGCAAGGAAATGCCGATGCTCTCGGAACTGCAACGCGAATTCGGCAGCGAACGCTTCGAAGTCGTGACCATTGCCACGGGACGCAATTCGATTCCGGGCATCCGCAGGTTCTTCCAGGAGGCAGGCGTCGACAACCTCCCGCTCTATCTCGATCCCAGACAGGAACTCGCCCGCGGCATGGGGGTCCTTGGCCTTCCGGCCACGGTGATCCTTGACATCGACGGCAAGGAAATCGCCCGGATGCGCGGAGACGCCGAGTGGTACAGCGAAAGCGCCAGGGCGATCGTCCGGGCACTTGCCGGGGCCCGCGAAGGATAGACGCCCGTTCTTCCAGGCGCTGATCCTTGCTCCCAATCCGCAAAGCCCCTCTGGCCCCGCTCCCTCGCATCGGATAATCTGGCGGGAACCGCATCCTTCCCAGGAGGACACCCGAATGAACATTGTCCCGAATGACCTCACCGACGTGATCGAGGCAGACCGCGCGCATATCTGGCATCACCTGATCCAGCACAAGCCTCTGGAAACGGCCGATCCCCGCGTGATGGTCGAAGGCAAGGGCGTACGCGTCTGGGACGCAGCCGGAGGAGAATACATTGACGCCGTTTCCGGCGGGGTGTGGACAGTCAATGTCGGCTATGGCCGCGAGCGCATTGCCAACGCCATTCGAGACCAGCTCGTTCAGATCCCGTATTTCGCTGGCAGTGCCGGCTCGATCCCCGGCGCGAATTTTGCCAAGAAACTGACCGGGCTGATGCCCGGCCTCACGCGCGTCTACTATGCAAATTCCGGTTCCGAGGCGAACGAGAAGGTCTTCAAGATGATTCGCCAGATCGCGCACAAGAAGTTCGGCGGCAAGAAGCACAAGATCCTCTTTCGCGAACGCGACTATCACGGCACGACGATCGCCTGCCTTTCCGCAGGCGGGCAGCCCGAACGGAATGCCCAGTACGGACCCTTCACTCCCGGCTTCGTGGAAGTGCCGCACTGTCTCGAGTACCGCGCCCAGGTCGAAACCGAAAACTATGGCGAATGGGCGGCGGACCAGGTCGAAGAGGTCATCCTTCGCGAAGGCCCCGATACCGTGGGTGCGCTGTGCCTCGAACCCGTGACGGCCGGCGGGGGCGTCATAGCGCCACCGGAGGGATACTGGGAGCGGATTCAGGAGATCTGCAGGAAGCATGACGTCCTGCTTCATATCGACGAGGTCGTCTGCGGCGTCGGGCGCACCGGAACATGGTTCGGTTATCAGCACTTCGGCATCAAGCCCGACTTCGTGACCATGGCCAAGGGCGTGGCCTCGGGCTATGCCGCGATCGCCTGCATGGTCACGACCGATGAGGTCTTCGCCATGTTCAAGGATGACGCCGACGACCCCATGAACTATTTCCGCGACATCTCGACCTTCGGCGGCTGCACCGCCGGACCGGCAGCAGCGCTCGAGAACGTCGCGATCATCGAGGAGGAACAGCTTCTCGACAACACCGCGCGGATGGGCGCGCGCCTGATCGACAACCTGCACTCGCTCCAGGAGAGGCACCGCGTCATTGGCGACGTGCGCGGCAAGGGCCTGTTCTGCGGGGCCGAACTCGTGACCGACCGCGTGACCAAGGAACCGGTCGCCGAGAAGATGGTCCTGGCTGTCGTCGCGGACTGCGCGACGCAGGGCGTCATCATCGGCGCAACCAACCGCTCGCTGCCCGGGCTCAACAACACGCTTTGCTTCTCGCCCCCGCTGATCTCGACCGCCGACGACATCGACCGGATCACCGCTGCCGTGGACAAGGCGCTGACCAGGACATTCTCCTGAGATCTGCGCGGGAAGGCACGAAGGAAGGGTTGCATGCTGCTGGTCGGCCCGGGCGGGGGCCGAACAAGGTCAGGGCCTGACAGCGGTCAGAGAAGGTCGAGAAGTTCCAGCGTCGGCCAGGCATCCGCGGACAGGCCGAGGCGCATCTGCTCCTTCTGCACCGCGCTGCGAGTCTTGGCGCCCAGGATGCCGTCTATTCCACCGACGTCATGGCCACGAGCTTCGAGCCGTCTCTGCAATGCCTTGACCTGGCCCTCGTCGAGTGGCGTGCCAGTCTCGCCCGCATTGTAGGCTGGCGCCCCCTCGAGCCGCGTCGCGAAGTAGGCGGCGGTAATCACGTAGACGAAGCTCTTGTTCCATTCCAGGAACACGTTGAAATTCGGATACGCCAGAAAGGCGGGCCCGTTCCGGCCCTGAGGAAGCAATATCGCCGCTTCAAGGTCCGGGCCGGCCAGCTGTCCGGATCTTGGCTTGACCCCGGCCGTCACCCAGTCGGACGCGCGTTTCCAGTTGTCGAATCCGGTCTCGGACCAGTCGAAGCGCTGCGGCATCCGGACTTCCTGCAGCCATGGCTGGTTCTTTCGCCAACCGAGGCCGGTGAGCATTCTTGCGCCCGAAACCAGCGCATCCGCCGGAGAGCCTTTCAAGTCGACCTTGCCGTCGCCATCGCCATCAACGCCGTTGAGAAGAATGTCTTCGGGCAGCATCTGGACCATTCCGACTTCGCCGGCCCATGCGCCCGTCGTGTTGACGGGATCCAGGCCGCCGCGCTCGAACAACTCGATCGCGGCAAGGACCTGAGGCCGGAACAGCTCCGGCCGCCTGCAGTCATGGGCAAGCGTGACCAGCGAATTGACCGTGTTGAAATCGCCCTGAACGAGGCCGAAATCGGTCTCGAAGCCCCAGAGTGCCAGCAGCACGCCTCGGGAAACGCCGTACTCGCGTTCTATGCGGTCAAAGACATGCGCCCATTTCTCGCGGCTCTCCGATCCAAGCCGAAGCCTGTGCTCGCTGACCAGGCGCCCGGAAAACGCGATGAAGGGCGTCTGGAATATCCCCTGCGCCCGATCCGCACGGATGACTTTCGGGTCGTGGGCTACGTGTTCAAGAAACCGGTCAATGACCTGCTCCGAATGGCCAATTCCTGTGGCCTCGTCCCTGATGCCGTCAAGGAATGCGTCGAAAGGCCCCCCGCATGGCTGGGCTTCGGCGGATGCGGCGCCAATCAGAAAGGCGGCAAGGACAACGAGCGTCTTCACGTTCGGAACGCTTCGGCATTGCTCCCGCCGGAACTTGCCGGACACCGCCAGGCAAGCATCAGGCCTGGATTGCGTCATGGCTTTCTCACAGTTCAGAATCCAACCTCGGTCCGGTTGATATCAGGACGGCAAACGCGGTCAACGGCGCGGGTGCACGCCAATTTTTGGGGTTGACCTGATTCCTTTCTTCCTTGCGAGAGTTCGGCGGGTCGCGCGGAGGGTTGAAGCTTTCCTGCTTCCATGTTCTTCCGGGCTCGATCCCTGCGCGGCCGACAATGACCGGATCAACCGGTCGGCGCCGCGTGACCGGGAAGAGGAGAGCAGGAGAAACGATTTATGTGCGGCAGTGACAATGAGCCGGGGTCCCATGATCCGGATGTGGCGGCATCCCTGAAGGATCTGGCCCGGAAGGGTTCGGGGAAACACCGGATCGTTTGCGAGAGTGGCGGCGTTTCCACGGAGTACTGGCTTGAGGGCGGCGAAGTCCGGAGCCGCGACGTTCCGTCCGCCGGGCAGGCTGCGTCATCCATGGCCGCGTTCGAGGCGGCGGCGCATTCGGGCTTCGCGGACCTGGCCCCGAAGTTGGAGAGCGATCTGGGCGGCAAGGAGGTCGCGGACCTCGACGGCATCGAGATCGCGATCCGGGACGTGACGCATTCCAGCGGCGCTGCAATGTACAAGTCGCTGCTTGAGCGGGTCGACGCGGAGCTTCCGACGCCCGACTGCCCGGAATGCGGCAAGCCGATGGAACGGCACCAGAAGGCCGGCAAGTCCTTTGCCTCGCGTCTGGGACCCGTGGAGGTCGAGCGGACGTATTGCCGCTGCCGGGACTGCGGTTCCGGCTTCTTCCCCCTGGACCGCGCCCTCGGGCTGGAGGGGCAGACGGCCACGCCTGGCGCGGCGAGCATCGTGGCCGACGCCGTGGTCTCGGACAGCTTCGAGGAGGCGTCCCGCAAGCTGCGCAACCTGGCCGGGGTGAAGGTTCCCGCGACGACGCTGCGACGATGGACCCTGGAGCTCGGCGAGGAAGCGCAGCGGTTTGAGCGGGATGTCGTCGAGGAGGGAGGGCCTGCCGCGGACCGGGTCTATGTCGAGGCCGACGGCACCGGCGTCCCGATGCGCCGGAGCGAGACGGAGGGCGTGAAGGGCAGGCAGGAGGACGGCTCGGCGAAGACCAGGGAGGCGAAGGTGATTGTCACCTTCACTGCCGAGGGCGCGAGCCCGAAGACCGGCGAGCCGACGAAGGACGAGGGCAGCGACACGGTGAGCGCCCTGATCGACAGCGCCGCTTCGGTCGGCGGCGTCAGCCGGGCATCGGAGTTCGCCGGCCGGCTTGACCGGCAGCTTTGCCGGGACGGCGTCTACAATGCCAAGGAGGTGGTCCTCATCTCCGACGGCGCGGCCTGGATCACCAACGTGGCCGACGAACTGCTTGCAGGCATGCGGAAGACCTACATCCTGGATGTGTTCCACGCGCTCGAATACGCATCCGAAGCCCTCAAGGTGCTGGTCGGATGCGAGTTCGCGCGCAAGGCGCGCCTGGCGGGAATCAAGGCCCAGCTGCTGGACGGGAAAGTTGGCCGCGTCATGGCGGACCTGCGACCGCACCGCGGTCGAGGGAAAGCGGTGGCGAAGTGCATTGACTATTTCGATTCGAACAAGGGGAGGATGCGCTACGACGAATACCGGGCGCGCGGCATGCAGATTGGAAGCGGCCAGATCGAGAGCAGCTGCAAGCAGATTGTCGTCACCCGCTTCAAGAGGTCGGGATGCAAATGGTCGAAGCGGGGCGCGAACGCACTGCTGGCACTGAAAAGTTGCTGGGAAAACTCAGGGTGGGAAGAGTTCGCTTTCTGGAAGGCTCAACGGATCGCCGCAGCCTGACCCAAAAAATTGGCGTGCACCCCAACGGCGCTGGCGCGATATTCGGCAAATTGCGTCAATTTCGCGAAATGCGCTGCATCTGACCATCGCCCGCCGGCTGAGGCGCCAACGCACGATGATCAATCCTGGAGCCACCGGCGAATGCTGGCGGAACAGAACTTGCCACGCATTGCAATCTGATTGACCGTGCCGCCAGTTCGTGTTGCAATCTCTGCTCATGACCCTCGAAGAAAAGTCCGCATTTTCGATAGATCTCTGCCAGTCAGCCGGGGTGCTGGCGCGAGACTACTTCACGCGCCGCGACCAACTGCGTGTTGACCAGAAGGGTTCGCATGATTGGGTGAGCGAAGCCGACCGCGAGATCGAATTGTTCATCCGCGAGAGAATTGCGGAAGCGTGGCCGGATGACGGCATCGTCGGCGAAGAGCATGGCAACACCGCTGGCTCAAGCGGATTCACGTGGGTCATAGACCCGATTGACGGCACCACGAACTTCCTCAACGGCATTCCCAGCTGGACGATAGTTCTCGCGGGAGTGTCCGAAGGCAGGACGAAATTGGGCGTGATCCACGACCCGAACTACGGTGAGACCTATTCGGCTCTTCGAGGGCATGGAGCAAGACTCAATGGACAAGCGATGCACGTGGCGGAAGGCAAGACCTTGGATGAAGGGACCGTGGCGGTGGGCTACTCGAACCGCATAAAGCCAGAGAATGTCACGTCGATTGTAAACGCCCTTGTTGTCCGCGGGACGATGTTCCATCGCAATGCCAGCGGTGCCCTGTCATTGGCCTACGTGGCTGCAGGACGACTGCTTGGGTACGTGGAAGAGCACATGAATGCATGGGATTGTCTCGCGGGCCAGCTTCTCGTGGCCGAGGCGGGCGGATTGGTCGAGGATCAGAATGCCGATGAGATGATCCGCGACGGAGGTCGCGTGATCGCCGGTTCACCACGGGTCTTTGACGAGCTGAAGTCCATTGCGGCACCTGCGTGGAGCGATCGAGATTGAACCGGCGGCTTCCAGTGGCGCTTGAACGCCAGGTCGCAAAGCCGGTCCTGACGGAGACGTCCTGAGACATCTATCTCGACAGCTCGAGTTTCCTCGCGCGGTGCCAGCCGTTGTCGTTGAGCGTTCATCGCGCAACAGGGACGCATGCATCGAGCGCCGGTTTCCTCAAGTCTGCCAGAAGGATTCACTACGCCTCTCCGGGCAGCAGCACGGGTCCCCTCTCGGCAAAGGACATGCGCAGGTTCATGCCGACATCCAGCGGCTTGTCCACGTATTCCTGCACGGCGAAAACCTGTCCGAACCCGCCCTCCAACGTGTATTCCATCCGCACGCCTACATATGTTGCCTTTGCGACCGTCGCTTGCACGCCCGTATCGCGGTCAAGAACAATGCGAGAGGGACGCACGGCAAGCGTGGCTGGCCCCGGGGACAATCCTCGCGCCGGCAGCCTGTGCCGGTAGCCTTCGATTTCGATCACCGCGGTCTTTCCATCCAGTTCGACAATTTGGCACTCGATGAGGTTCGCCTCTCCGATAAAATCAGCAACAAAGCGGTCATTTGGTGCGTCATAGAGTTCGCGCGGCGTGCCGGTCTGGGCGATGGCTGCGTTGCGCATCACGACGATCTCGTCGGAAACCGCGAGCGCCTCTTCCTGGTCGTGGGTGACATAGACCACGGTCAGGCCGAGTTCCTGCTGGATCGCGCGGATGTCCTCGCGCACCTGCCGGCGCAATTTGGCGTCGAGATTCGAAAGCGGCTCGTCAAAGAGCAGGACCTGTGGCTCGAGCACCAAGGCACGCGCCACGGCGACGCGCTGCTGTTGACCGCCCGACAGTTCGGACGGCAAGCGAGCATCGAAGCCCTTGAGGCCCACCAGTTCCAACCCCTGCAACGCGCGAGAACGGGCTTCCCCCTTTCCGAAACCGGAGAAGGTCAGGCCATACATGACGTTTTCCAGCACGCTCATATGCGGGAAAAGCGCATAGGACTGGAAGACCATCGACACGTCGCGGTCGGTCGCGGGCAACGTCGTGACATCCACTTCGCCAATGGTTATTCGGCCCGAAGTGGCCATCTCCAACCCCGCGATCATCCTGAGCGTCGTGGTCTTTCCGCAGCCCGAAGGGCCGAGCAGGGTCACGAGCTTGCCCGCGTCCACGGCGAGGTCGATATTGTCGACCGCGACGACATCCTTGCCGAATCTCTTCGAGACGCCCTCGAACCGGATCGGTGCGGCTTTGGATGCGATGCTCATCTCAGGCTCCCCTCAGGCATTTGACCGCGACTGTGTCATGCGACGCCCAATTTGGGTGCGTCCGACGATCAGCTGCATCAGCGCCACGGCGGAAAGCATGACGAAGACCAGCGTCGTGGAGTAGGCAATCGCGAGGCCGTAGTCGTTATTCTCGACCCGCCCGATGATGTAGCTTGTGGCCATGTCATACTCCGCCGATACAAGGAAGATCACGGCCGAGATCGCGGTCATGGCGCGCACAAAGGAATACACGAGCGCTGCGAGAATCGCGGGCCGCAGAAGCGGAAGGATCACGCGGCGGAAAGTTTGCCACGAGTTGGCGCCGAGCGTCAGGGAGCTTTCATCCAGCGACTTGTCGAGCTGAGTCATGGAAGCGATGCCGGCGCGCACGCCCACGGGCATGTTGCGGAAGATGAAGCTGACCACGAGGATGATGCCCGTCCCCGTGATCTCGATCGGCGGCACGTTGAACGCCAGGATGTAGCTTACGCCGATGACCGTGCCGGGGATTGCGAAGGACAGCATCGTGCCGAACTCGAACGCGCTCTTTCCCGCGAAGCTCTGCCGGGTCAGCAGATAGGCCGCGACCAGCCCGACAGCCGCCGTCAAGGGCGCTGCAATCGCGGCGATGGTGATTGTCGTCCAGAAGCTGTCCCAGGCGGCACCCGTCCAGCGAATGCCCTCCTCCTCGATCCGTACCGAGAAGGCCGTCACGTAGTGCTTCAAGGTAAGCGAGTTGTTGACCCCCCAGAGCTCCACGACGCTTCCATAGACGATCATGCCGTAGACTGTCGCGGTGAAGGCCGCCCAGCTGAGCGCCACGATCATTGCCGGAATCGCGAGACCGTTCGGCATCAGCGGGTGCACGCCTGCGTCGCCCTTGCCGGAGACGGTCGTGTAGCTCTTTTTCCCGAGCCAGGCCCGCTGGGCGAAGAATGCGGACAGGGTGAAGAACAGCAAGACCATGGCAAGCACCGCGGCGCGACCTTGGTCGTACTGCGCACCGACGATGGCGAAGAAGATCTCGGTCGAGAGCACATCGAAGTTGCCGCCCAAAACAAGAGGGTTCCCGAAATCGGCCATGCTTTCGATGAAGCCCAGCAGGAACGCGTTGGCCAGTCCGGGACGCATCAGCGGCAGCGAAACCGTACGGAATGTCTGCCAGCGGTTGGCGCGCAGCGTCTGCGCGGCTTCCTCCATCGATGGCGAGACGCCCTCGACCACGCCGATCAGGACGAGAAAGGCAATGGGCGTGAACGCCAGCGTCTGCGCGATCATCACGCCGGGCATGCCGTAGAGCCATCGGGTAGGCTGCGTGCCCAGAAGGTCGGCAACGAAAACGGTCACGGAACCGGACAGGCCGAAGAGCAGGATCAGCGCGAGGCCAATCACGAAAGGCGGCGTGATGATCGGCAGCACCGTCAGCGCACGGAGCATGCGCTTCCAGCGAAAGCCGGAGCGCGTCACGACAAGGGCAAAGGCAAGGCCGAGTACGGTGGTGATGAAACCGACAGCGATGGCAAGGACAAGTGAATTCAGCGCCGCACCGCATCTCGCGCCAGCGAGGCAGCCCAGCCCCCACAGGCGATCATCGAAGAACTTGCCGGCAAATGCCGAAAGCGAATGTGCGCCGTCCTCGGTCACGAAGGCCGAGAACAGCATGTTCGCGATGGGAAAGAACACAAAGGCGGTGACAATGGTGACCACGCCGCCAATTGCGCCGACCACGAAGACGTCACCATTGACTGCACCCCGCGCGGCGATGCCCTGGGTGAAGAGGAACAGGAAGGCGGAAGCGCAAATCATCGCGCCATATCCCATCCCGAACTGACGGTCCCCCAGCGCGCCAAACGCGGCATTCATCCACTCGAAGTTGAAACCGCGGATGCCGATGGAAAAACCCTGGATGATCAGCCAGCCAAGTCCAAGCGCGCCTGCGGCGGTCAGAATGCGGAAATAGGCGGGGTCGGACTTCTCCCGCCCGAGAGCCAGAAGCGGCAGGAGGAGAGGAATCACCAAGGGGGCCAGCCACAGCTTCTCGCCTTGTCCGATCAGGAAAGCGGCCGGGGAATAATCCTCCTCAATCGGGTAGCCGTCGACCAGCCACTCGAACGAGAAGAAGCCGTCCTCCACCCCGTACCAGGGGCAGAGGACGAAGCCGACCCACCCGGCGATGATCCAGAAAGTCAAGACCGGGGGGGTCCGTGTTGCTTTGGCGAGCGTCACCTACTGTGGCAGGGTCGAAACCTCTTCGTCCCATTTTTGCAGCAGACGCTTGCGCTCGTCTGAAGAGCCGTACTTCCTGAAGTCGTAGTCAATCAGCTTGATCAGGCTCATGTCAGGCGCGCTTTCCGAGGTCTCCGCCCCCTTGTTCGACGGAACCTGGAATGCATTAACTTGCAGCGCGAGATTCTGCGCCTCGGCGGAGAGCGCCCAGTCGTAGAACATCTTGGCCTCTTCCAGGTTGCGTGCGCCTTCGATGATCGACATCGAACCGATCTCGTATCCGGTCCCTTCGCACGGTGCCACGACCTTGATCGGGAACCCGGACACGGCCTGCTTCACCGCATCATGCATGAAGACGATGCCTATGGTGTTTTCGCCACGGCCCGCCGCCTTGATCGGAGCCGAGCCCGACTTCGTGTACTGGTTGATGTTGGCGTGAAGCCCCTTCATGAACTCGAACCCGTCGTCCTCGCCAAAGATCTGCACCATCGATGCAAGGGTCGTGTAGGCCGTGCCGGACGAATTCGGGTTCGCCATCTGGACATGCCCCTTGTATTCCGGCTTCAGCAAGTCCTTCCAGCAGGACGGCTCTGGCAGGCTGTTTGCAGCCAGGAGGTCAGAATTGTAACCGTAACCGAGCGCTCCGGAATAGATTCCGATGGTCTTGTTGCCGGCGCTTTCGGCCTGCGCAATCGCCCAATCATGCAGCTGGTCGCGCATGGGCGACATGTATTGCATGGTCAGGCCTTCCTCCGCCGCCTGCAGGTGCGGGTCGCCCGTTCCACCCCACCAGACGTCGCCCTTGGGGTTGGAGGATTCCGCACGGATTTGCGCGAAGGTCTCGCCCGAAGACTTCCGCGTCATGTTCACGTCAATTCCCGTCGCATCCTCGAAGCTCCGAGCCATCAGCTGGCACCAGTCTTCCTGTGCCGAGCAGTAATACGTCAGCTTGTCGGCATATGACGCCGACACCGTCGCGGCGAACGCGATCAACGATCCCGCGATCGTGGCTGTTGTTCTCTTCATCTTCCTCTCCTTTCGGGTTGAATTGGACCGGTTGTTCCGGCCTTGGTTGGCGATGCCTCACGAGGCTTCGCGCATTTCCTCCGTCTTCGTAAGTTGCTCCGGGCCATTGCAGGGTCATTCAGAAGTTCCGGCAGCCTCATTTCACCGACCCGCCTCGCGGCTTTCCTGGACGCGAAACATTGGCGCCTGCACTCCTTGCGCTCCATCCGGCGGCGCTTCAGCCTGTCGACCGCCATCGGACAGAGCATAGTCCGGCATCGAGCCGTGGCGCAATGGTCGGGGCGCTTGTCGCAAGGACTGACGCAAATTGACGCGCCGGAGATGAACGCGGCGGTCCGGGCTTCCGCCAGCACCTCGGTTTCGGAGGCGTGCCGAGGCTTCCTGTCTTCCTTCGGCCACCCCTTGGGCATCGCCCTGCACACGGTATCGCGCCAATTCCCCACTGGCTCGCGCGGCGGAGCAGCCCTGCCCCAGCGGACCGGAAGCTGCCTGGCAACGTCTTTCGGCGCGCTCACGCCGCGTCTCCGGCGCTTCGGAACGAGGCAAGGCGGCTGCCCAGAAGGTCGCCGGTCTCCTCCGCAATCGGGTAGGCCACGTAGGAAATTGCGGCGTTTATCTGCTTCAGGAGGCGCAGCGTGTCCTGATGGATGTTCGTGGTCTCGAGGCTGGCGGCAGCACCTTGCTGGAGACGCCTCAGGTGCCTTTCCTGCAGCTTCTGCTCTTCGATCCGGATCCGGTCCTTTTCGGCAACGAGCTGGCGTGCGGCCTCGGCATCGCCAGTGGTCAACACCCTGAGGGCAAGTTGACCGTTGGTGACGACTTGATCGTGGAAATGATCGAGATCAGAGATGCCCTGGTCGGAAAAGCTGATCGCTTCGTCCTGCATCTTTTTTGCCAGTGCAACCAGGTCAACCGCAATCCGGTCGCCGGCCTCTTCAAGGCTGTTGGCCACCGCGGCGATTTCCAGCGTCTTCTTGTCCTGTGCGGGAGGAATGTCATTTTCGCGCAGTCGCGAGATGTAGATCTTCGTCTCAAAGTGCATTCGGTCGATGTCGTCCTCGCGAATCTCGATCACGCGGGCAATGCCCGGATCCCAGCCCCGGAACAGATGCATGACGGGGACCAGAATGGCCTGCACGGTTTCCGCCATGCGCAGAAGTTCGCGCTGAGCGCAGGCGAGCGCCAGGGGCGTGTGGTCGAGCGCATCCGGGTCGAGGGCCGAAACGGTTGCAACCGTGCGTTCGGCATGTCTTGGCAACGCCGCATCTGCGATGCGAACAAGCCTGCCTGAAAGGGGCAGAGCAAGCGCGAGCAATGCGGCGTTCACCATGAGGTGAAGGTTGACGACCTGCTGGCCCGGCCCTGCGCCGAGAATCGCGAGATCGACAACGCCGCCCACGAGAAGCGCAAGAGACAGGAGCGCCATGCCGCCACGCGCGACAAGGTTGCCGATGGCCACGAGCCGGGCCGGACGCTCGCTCGACCAGAGGAGCGCGAAGGGGATGACGCCTCCGCCGAGATTTGCGCCGATCACCAGCGCGGCGGCCACTGGCGCGGCGGTCAGTCCGGTAGCGGCGAAGGCGGCGAAGGTCAGCACGGCGGCAAGGCTGGAGTGCATCGCCCAGGCGATGAGCGCACCAATTGCAAATGCGCTGACGAGGTCGCCCTGGAAATAGGCCGCAATGCTCTGGACCACGGAGTTGCTGCCAACGGGCGCTGCGGCATCCCGGATCATTCCAAGCGAGATCAGGACCAGTGCGAAGCCGATCACTATGCGCCCGACCTGCTTGGACTTGCGGCCTCGGGCATTGAGGAAGATCGCGACGCCGAAAACCAGCGCAAAGGGGACCAGCGCCTGAACAGGAAGAAGCAGGACCAATGCCATGATGGCTGCGCCGAGGTCTGCGCCGAGGAGGAGCGCCAGCGCAGCATGGGGTGCCAGCATGCCCGATACCGCGAAGCCTGCACCGATCAGCGCGACGGCCGCCGAGCTTTGCATCAGCATTGCCGCAAGGCTGCCGCTTGCCGCGGCGGAAAGCTTGTTGTCGGCGCGATCCTTCAGGAGACGCTTCAGGTCGGGCATGAAAGCGCGTTCGACACCGGTGCGGATCAGGCGAGCCGACCACAACAGGAGCGCGACAGCGGCCGCGAGTTGTGCCGCCAGGACGATCATTCAGGAACGTCGGCTTCTGGTTTGCGCTCGGGCATGGCCAAAATTCGCACAGGCGTCAGGAATCCGTTTGCTGCAGGGAACTTGCACATCCGTTTGTGGGATATGCAACAAAATATTTGCAATTTCGACAGAAAAGCCACATTTTTGTCCGGAATTGCCGAATCGGACGGTCGGATGGCGCAGGCAAAGACGCGACACAAGATGGCGGAGAACGGCAGGGGCCGCCTGAAGAAACCCGAGCGGCGGCGGTTGATCCTTCTGGAATTGAAGTTGCGCCCCCATGTCCGCATCATCGAACTGGCACGACGCTTCAATGTCTCCGCCGAGACGGTTCGCCGGGATCTTGACGCGCTGGCCGAGGACGGGCTGATTGACCGTGCTCACGGCGGTGCCTCGGCCCCGACGCAGGGGCATTATCCGAGCCTTGAAGAGCGTGCGACTGCCCGGATTGCCGAGCGAGAACGAATAGGGCGGCGGGCAGCCGGGCTGGTGCAGGATGGCGAGACCGTGATGATCGATTCGGGCTCCACCACGATCCAGATGGCCCGTGCGTTGGCCTGGCTGGGCACGCAATGCACGGTGATCACCAACTCGATCCCGGTTGCCATGACGATCGGGCACGGGGCGCCCGAAGTGATCTTGTGCCCCGGCGACTACCTGCCTGCGGAATCGGCGACGGTCGGGACCGAGACGCTGGAGTTCCTTGAGCGCTTCAACGTGGATCGCTGCGTGGTCGGTGCGTCTGGCCTGTCGGTCCTTGGGCCGTCAGAGACGGTGCGCGGCTTCGCGGCGGTGAAACGGGTGATGTTGCAGCGCGCCGCGAAACGGCACCTTCTGATCGATTCACAGAAGTTCGGCCGCACGGGTCTCGCCAACGTCGGCGAGCTTGCGGACCTGCATTCCATCGTTGTGGATGCCAGGCCAAGGGGAAACCTGCTTAGTGCGCTGGATGGCGCGGATGTGGACATCCTCGTTGCCGGCCCGGCGTGATCGAGCGAAACGAACCGCGGCGGGAGAGGCCGCATAACTGGGAGAAAGACATGAAACCTGACATCAAGCCACTGCTCGCCGCATCGGTGATCGCGCTGCTTTCGCTCGGCACCGCCTCGGCGCAGGATTGCCCAAGGGGCGACCTGGACGAGCGTTTCTGCGACGCGGACGGGGACCTGATTGCCGACATCCCGAGCGATCCGGCGGACCAGATCGATCCGGACAGGCTGATCTTCGCCTATACGCCGGTCGAGGATCCGGCCGTCTACAAGACGGCATGGTCGGACTTTCTGGACCACCTTGAAGCCGAGACCGGCAAGGAGGTTGCCTTCTTCCCGGTGCAAAGCAACGCGGCGCAGATCGAGGCGATGCGCTCGGGCCGCCTGCACATCGCGGGCTTCAACACCGGATCGAACCCGCTTGCGGTCAACTGCGCCGGCTTCCGGCCATTTACCATCATGGCATCGCTGGACGGCAATTTCGGCTACGAGATGGAGATCATCACTTACCCTGGATCCGGCATCGAGAGCGTGGAAGACATCAAGGGCAGGCAGCTGGCCTTCACTTCGCCCACCTCGAACTCCGGCTTCAAGGCGCCGTCGGCCATCCTGAAGGGCGATTTCGACCTGCTTCCGGAACGCGACTTCGAACCGGTCTTCTCGGGCAAGCACGACAACTCGATCCTCGGCGTCGCCAACAAGGACTACATGGCTGCCTCGATCGCGAACTCGGTCAAGTCACGCATGATCAGCCGCGGGGTCATCAAGGAAGACGACGTGATCACCATCTACAAGTCGCAGACCTTTCCGACGACGGGCTTCGGTGTGGTCTACAACCTCAAGCCGGAACTCCAGGACAAGATCCGTGACTCCTTCTTCAGCTTCGAATGGGAAGGCACGACGCTCAAGGCCGAGTTCGAGAAGTCGAACGAAGGCCAGTTTCTCGAAATGACCTATCAGGAGTTCTGGGAAGTCATCCGCAAGATCGACGCGGCCAACGGAGTGTCCTACGCCTGCGAATGATCCTCGACCACTTCCGCGGGCCCCGGCGGGCCCGCCACCGACCCTTGTCCGGGGACACTTCATGCTGCGCCTCCAGAAACTGACAAAGACTTACAGGACCGGTGACCAGGCGCTCAAGGCGATTGACCTGGAAGTCGGCAAGGGACAGGTGCTGGCGTTGATCGGCCCCTCGGGCGCCGGCAAGTCGACCATGATCCGCTGCGTCAACCGGTTGGTGCAGCCTACAAGCGGCGCGGTCTGGCTGGAAGGCACCGACCTGACAAAGCTCGGTTCCGGCGCCTTGCGAAGGGCCCGGCGCGAGATGGGGATGATCTTTCAGGAATACGCGCTTGTTGAGCGGCTGACGGTGATGGAAAACGTCCTGTCGGGTCGACTCGGCTATGTAGGCTTCTGGCGGAGCTTCCTGCGCTGGTATCCGCAATCCGACCTGGACGAGGCGTTCCGGCTTCTGGACCGTGTCGGGCTCCTGCACATGGCCGACAAACGCGCCGACGAGCTGTCAGGTGGCCAGCGCCAGCGTGTCGGGATTTGCCGAGCCCTGATACAGGACCCGAAGCTGTTGCTCGTCGACGAGCCGACCGCCTCGCTCGACCCGAAGACCAGCCGCCAGATCATGCGGTTGATCACCGAGCTCTGCCACGAACGCCGGCTGGCAGCGATCATCAACATTCATGACGTGGCGCTGGCGCAGATGTTCGTGCCACGCGTTGTCGGATTGCGCCTTGGCGAAATCGTCTATGACGGCCTGCCGGCAGGTCTGACACCCGACAAGTTGACCGACATCTACGGCGAAGAGGATTGGGAGGCCACAATCCGGAAGGTCGAGGACGGGGGCGAAGAGGAGGTCGAGACCGGCGAATGAGCCACCGGGAACTGGAAGGAATGCTCGGAAAGGGTTGGCGCAAGCCGCCATTCGTGTCGAACCCGAAGCTGCGCTGGGGCCTGATCGTCGGCTTCTTCGCCTACCTTGTTGCAGCCTTCACGACGATCGAGGTCGACTGGGGACGGGTCTATGCAGGCCTGGACCGCGGCTGGGCATTCATTCTCGCATTCACCAGCCCGGACTTCACCAGTCGCGCCGGCGACATCTGGGAAGGGCTGCTGGAAAGCATCGTCATGACGGTCGCCGCTTCCGTCGTCGGCATCCTGATCTCCGTCCCGATCGGCCTTGGCGCCGCGCGCAACATCGCTCCCTTGCCGATCTACCTGGCCTGCAGGGGCATAGTGGCAATAAGCCGGGCGCTGCAGGAGATCATTGTCGCCATTCTCCTGGTCGCCATTTTCGGATTCGGTCCACTGGCCGGATTCCTCACGCTTTCCTTCGCGACCATCGGTTTCCTGTCGAAGCTGCTTGCGGAAGACATCGAGGCGATGGACAAGGCGCAGGCCGAAGCGGTCAAGGCCTCGGGGGCGCGGTGGCTTCAGTGGATCAACTACGGCGTTCAGCCGCAGGTCATGCCACGACTCGTCGGGCTTTCCATGTATCGAATCGACATCAATTTCCGCGAGAGCGCGATTCTCGGCCTTGTGGGCGCGGGCGGCATCGGCGCGACGCTGAACACGGCCTTTGACCGCTACGAGTACGACACGGCCGCCGCGATCCTGATCCTGATCATCGGGATCGTCATGTCGCTGGAGTACCTCTCCGGCATCATCCGGGCGAAGGTGCAGTAATGCCGGTTCTCGACAAGGGAAGTGCGCAGACCTGGCGGCGCCGGACCACAGGACAGAACCTTTTCCGCTGGTTTGGCTGGTTGATCGGCGTCGCGATCTTTGTCGCCTGCTGGCAGCGGATTTCCGAGGCGACCACCTGGTTCTTCGTGTGGGACGCACCTCGCATCGCGGGCGACATCTGGACGCGCGCCACTCCGCCACGCTGGGAGTACATCACCCAGCTTGGCCGCCCGATCTGGGACACGCTGAACATCGCGACACTCGGAACGCTCATCGCGATTTGCCTCGCCGTGCCGGTCGCCTTCATGGCTGCGCGAAACACTACGCCGTCGGTGCTGCTCATCCGGCCCGTTGCGCTTCTCGTCATCGTCTCGTCACGCTCGATCAACTCGCTGATCTGGGCCCTCCTCCTGATCGCGATCATCGGCCCCGGCGTCTTTGCGGGAGTCATCGCCATTGCCATCCGTTCCATCGGATTCTGCGCAAAGCTCCTCTATGAGGCGATCGAGGAAATCGACCACGCCCAGGTCGAGGCGATTTCCGCTACCGGCGCCAGCCGTTTGCAGGTCATGGCCTACGGGATCGTTCCGCAGATCCTGCCCGCTTTCGCGGGGATTGCCGTTTTCCGATGGGACATCAACATCCGTGAATCCACCGTCCTGGGCCTGGTTGGCGCAGGTGGCATAGGCCTCCAACTGTCTGCGTCGCTCAATGTGCTTGCCTGGCCGCAGGTAAGCCTGATCCTGCTTGTCATCCTGGCTGCGGTGATGGTCAGCGAGTGGGTCTCGGCAAAGGTGCGGGGTGCCATCATTTGATTTCGATCTCGGCAGACGAGGCATTCAATGCCTACGAGGCGGCTCGGCACCGGCTCCCGGCACCACGCGGCGGCGACAGGCATGTCCGGAGTATAGAAACGCTGGCTGACGTTGCCGGAGAATACGACGTGTTCCTGCTGGATGCCTACGGCGTGCTGAACATCGGCACGACGGCGATACCGGGCGCCCGTGACCGGGTCGAGGCGTTGAAAGGCGCCGGCAAGCGCGTCTTGGTCGTGTCCAATGCCGCCAGCATGCCTCAGGTCGAACTTCTCGACAAATTCCATCGGCTTGGCTTCTCCTTCGTTTCGGAAGACATCGTGACTAGCCGCGCGACCCTTGCTGCAGCCATGTCCGGCAAGACCAGGATGCACTGGGGGGTGATGGCGGGAAATCACACCCTCTTCGATGACCTGGGTGACGTGAGCTACCTTGTCCTGGCAGACGATCCCTCCGCATTCCAGGAAGTCGAAGGCTTCCTGCTGATGGAAAGCGGTTCCTGGACGGAAGGCCGCCAGACGATGCTGGAGGAAGCCCTCAACGAACGCTCGCGTCCCGTCCTCGTCGCCAATCCCGACATTGTCGCCCCGCATGAGAGCTGGTTTTCCGTCGAGCCGGGCCATTTCGCGCACCGTTTGGCCGACCGTACCAGAATCGCGCCAGAGTTCTTTGGCAAGCCCTTCCACAACATTTTCGATCTCGCCTTCAAACGGCTGGGCGCAGTCGAGCGTTCGCGCATCCTCATGGTAGGCGACAGCCTGCACACTGACATCCTTGGGGCGCAAAGTGCTGGCATAGATTCGGCGCTGATGGCGCGCTTCGGCTTTTTCGCGGGCAATGACGCGGAGCGCGCCGTGGCATTGACCGGCATTGTCCCAGATTTCATTGTAGAGCGGCCATGACCGATCTGGTTGTCAGACGCTCTCCAAGTCGCGCAGGCACTTCGCGCGGCATCACGGCGGCATTCGCCGCAAAGTCCGAAACTGAGAAAGGGAGAAACCCATGAAACACACGATCAGCATTCTTGCTGCCTCGGCAGCCCTGGGCACGGCCCAGACCGCGATGGCCCAGACGGAAATCGAATTCTGGCATGCCTTCACCGGCCGGCTGGGAGAACTGGTGGCCGAACAGGTGGACACTTTCAACGCCACACAGTCCGACTACATGGTCGTGGCCAGCCACAAGGGCAACTATTCGGAAACGCTGAACGCCGGCATCGCGGCCTTCCGTGCGGGTGAACAGCCCGACATACTCATGGTCTTCGAAGTCGGCACCGCCACGATGATGGCCGCCAAGGGCGCGGTGAAGCCGGTGTACGAAGTGATGGCCGCCGCGGGAGCCGACTTCGACCAGTCGAAGTACATCGGTTCTGTCAAGGGCTACTACACCTCTCCCGACGGCAACATGCTGTCGCTGCCGTTCAACTCGTCAACGCCGGTTCTCTGGGTCAACCGAGACAAGCTGAGCGACGCCGGCATCGACCCGGACATCGATCTTTCGACCTGGGAAAAGGTTGGCGCCGCTCTGGACGACCTGAAAGCGGCCGGCGCGGACTGCCCGCTGACCACCGCATGGCAGAGCTGGATTCACCTGGAGAACTTCTCGGCCTATCACGACACGCCATTCGCCACGAAGGAAAACGGCTTCGCCGGCACCGACACCGAGCTGGCTTTCAATGGCCCGGCACAGGTGGCGCATATCGGCGCGATGGGCGACTGGGCGAAAGACGGAAAGTTCATCTATGCGGGCCGTCGCAACGAGGGAGGCGCGAACTTCCGCGCCGGCGAGTGCGCGTTCTTCACCGAGTCGTCAGCAGGATATGCGGGCATCAGCTCCGAGGCCGAATTCGATTTCGAGGTGCGTCCGCTGCCTTACTGGGAAGCTCACGTCAGCGAGCCCCAGAACACCATCATCGGCGGCGCGTCGCTCTGGGTGATGGAAGGCCAGGGTGACGAGGAGTACAAGGGCGTCGCTGCGTTTCTGAACTTCCTCTCCAGCTCCGAGATCCAGGCCAAGTGGCATCAGGATACCGGCTATCTGCCGATTACGGCCGAGGCTGGGGAACTGACCAGGAGCCAAGGCTTCTACGAGGCCAATCCAGGCACCGACGTGGCGGTCATGCAGATGACAGCGAAAGAGCCGACAGCGAACTCAAAAGGCCTCCGGCTGGGATCGTTCGACCAGATCCGCGGAATCATCGATGAGGAGCTGGAAGCCGTGTGGTCCGGCGACAAGGATGCGCAGGGAGTGATTTCGCTATGGCGAACTGCGGTTTTTGCAGTGAGCTGAAATCAAACGATTTTTCGTGAGCCGGAGTTGGAGATTGCCCCTGATTGGGTGGATTTCGCGAAAATTCGTCGCGCAAGCCGCAATTTTTCCACGTCCGCCGTGTCTGCGGCGTTCCTGGCCCTGGAATCCGGGTGTGGTAGAGTGCTCCTCCAAACCATTTGAAAACGCCCCTGGACGGGGGGCGGAAAGGAGCACTCCGATGGAAAGTCTACAACCTGCAACCTCGATTGCCAACATCTGCGACGGAAGCGAATCCGTCACGGCGGCAAGGGACGGCCTGACGAAGGCGGGCGTCGCCCTGGTCGAGCGGGCCGCCGAGATCGGCCTGGCGGAGAACGTCGCGGCGCTGTTCAGGGACGACCCGCTGCAGGCCGAGGCCGCGTTCCGCGACATGGTCTTCGGCCTGGCCCGGTCGGTCCTGGCGGACGCGTTCGAGACGCTTGACGATCACGGCGAGGCGGTGGAGGCCGGGGGCCGGACGTACCGGAAGGCCGAGGTCACGCCGGGCCGCGCGATGACGATGTTCGGCCCAGTCGGCTTCCTGCGGTCGCGGTACCGTCCTTCGGGTCGCGGCGCGTCCCTGGTTCCGGCCGAGAGCGTCCTTGGCCTGACGGTCGGCGGGCTGACGCCTGCGGCGGCGGGTCTCTCGATGTATCTGATGAGCGGCCTGACGGCCCGCGAGAGCGAAGATGCCTGGAGGAGGCTCTGCGGCGAGGGGCCTTCGACGGCATCGCTGGTGCGGCTTTCCGGGGAGGCCGGGGCTTGCGCGGAGGAGTGTTTCGGCGAGTTTCTGCCGGGTCTCCGGGAGCAGGAGGAACTGCCGGCGGAAGCCGTGTCGGTTCTTGTCTCCCTTGACGGCGTGATGATGCGCATGAACGCCGAGACGGCGGACGGAAAGGCAACGGACGCTGGCTGGCGCGAGGCGTCGTGCGGCGTCGTGGCCTTGGTCGATGCCGAGGGGAACATGCTGGAGAGCCGGTCCTTCGGGCGTCTGCCGGAGCAGGGCAAGGGGAGCCTGAAGTCGCAGCTGATGGCCGAAACGTTCCACTGGCTCGGGCGAAATCCGGACCTGAAGATCGCGGTGGTCGCCGATGGCGCGAAAGACAACTGGCCATTTTTGCAATCGCTGAGCCCCGACGTCATGCTAGTGGATTTTTGGCATTCGGCTCAGCATCTGAGTGCCGCTGCCGACGCCGCCTTCGGCCCGGACACGCCTGCGGGAACGGCCTGGTTCGAGAAGTGGCGGCACGTCCTGCGGCACGATCCCAAGGGCGCCGGAAAGGTGATCGACGCCATGCGCCACCTGCTGCGGAAGGGCAAGGGGGCCGACCGGATCCGGAAGGAGCTGGCCTACTTCCGCAACAACCGCCGACGCATGGACTACGCGGACGCCGCCGCGGCAGGCTACGCGATCGGGTCCGGTGCAGTTGAATCTGCCAACAAGGTTCTCGTGACGTGCCGGATGAAGCGCTCAGGGCAGAGCTGGGGACGCGACGGCGGACAGGGTGTCCTGACTTTCCGGTCGCTTCTCAAGTCCGGACGCTTCGACCGGGCATGGGCCGCGCTGGTCCCGAGCATGAAACGCAACGGCGGCTGGAAGCCACCAGAATGCGCCAACGAGAACCGGCCGGCGGCGCAGATCGCGCTCGCCGCGTGATTCGCAGGTGGAACATCATGGAATCACAAGGTGAACCATAGGAGAATCGCGCCCGATGCGCAGGCGGCCCTCGACAGCGCGGTGGAGCGGGGCAACGCGCTTCTTCGCCGGTTCGAGCAAGCGACTCGCTAGCGGGTGGAGCGGCTGCCCCGAACCCTTTCGGGGCAGCCAATCAAGAGGCCATGGAAAAGCGCGTCAAGTTCAAGGGAGTCTGGCTGCCAATCCTTCTGGTATTGCCGCAGCTCCTGATCACTGCCATCTTCTTTTTCTACCCGGCAGGGCAGGCAATCTGGCAATCGCTTTACATTCCCGACCCGTTCGGGCTGTCCATGCAATGGGTGGGGCTCGGGAATTTCGAGTTCCTGCTGTCGGACCGCTACTACCGCGCCTCCTTCCTGACGACCGCGGTCTTCTCAATCCTCGTGACCGTCGTGTCGATGGGCGTGGCGCTCTACCTGGCAGTGCTGGCGGACCGCCTTGTCAAGGGTTCCGGCACATATCGAACGCTTCTCATCTGGCCCTATGCCGTCGCTCCGGCAGTCGCCGGGGTGCTTTGGCTGTTCATGTTCAACACCCGTGTTGGCGTGGTGACATGGTATCTCGGCTTGCTGGGATACGACTGGAACCATGTCCTGAACGAAGGCGAAGCGATGGGTCTTGTGGTTGTTGCCAGCGCCTGGGGGCGGATCAGCTACAACTTCCTCTTCTTCCTAGCCGGGCTTCAGGCGATTCCGCGCTCCGTGATCGAGGCCGCCGCAATCGACGGTGCGCATTTTTGGATGCGGTTTCGAACGATCGTCTTTCCGCTTCTTTCCCCGACGACCTTCTTCCTCCTGGTCGTGAACATCATATACTCCTTCTTCGAGACATTCGGCGTGATCCACACGATCACTTCCGGCGGGCCTCAGCAGGCCACGACAATCCTTGTCTACAAGGTCTACGCCGACGGTTTCGTCGGACAGGACCTCGGCTCCTCCGCCGCGCAGTCGGTGATTCTTCTGGCAATCGTCTCGGTGCTGACAGTCATCCAGTTCAAGTACATAGAACGCAGGGTGCACTATTGATGGCCGAACGGAATGGCATGGTGGAAAAACGCGGCGCGGGGCTTTGGCTTGTCCACCTTGGCCTTATCGTGGGCATCGCTTTCATCTTCTTCCCGATCTGGCTGGCCTTTGTCGCATCGACCGTGGAACAGCAGGACATTGTCCGTCCGCCGATGCCGCTTCTGCCCGGCGATCAGTTCTTCGGCAACTACGCGCGGGCCCTGACCGCGGGCGTCAACGCGCCCGTATCGACAATGCTGCTGAACTCGTTGATCATGGCGACCGGTATCTCGCTAGGGAAGATCGCGATCAGCCTTCTTTCCGCTTTCCGGGGCGGCGGATCTTCTTCTGGCTGATCTTCCTGACGCTGATGTTGCCCGTCGAAGTCAGGATCGTGCCAACCTATGAGGTCATCGCGAATTTTGGAATGCTGAACAGCTATCAGGGCCTGATCCTGCCACTGATTGCATCCGCTACCGCCACGTTCCTGTTCCGCCAGTTCTTCATGACCGTGCCGGACGAGCTGGCCGAGGCGGCACGCGTGGACGGAGCGGGGCCAATGCGGTTCTTTCTCGACATCCTATTGCCGATGAGCCGCACAAACATCGCTGCGCTCTTCGTGATTCTCTTCATCTACGGCTGGAACCAGTATCTCTGGCCGCTTCTGATCACCACGGATCCCGAAATGAAAACGATCGTCATGGGCATCAAGCAGATGTTCCCGTCCGGAGACGACACTGCGGACTGGCCGGTGATCATGGCAACTTCGATCCTTGCCATGGTGCCGCCGGTGCTGGTGGTCGTGGGGATGCAAAGGCTCTTCATCCGCGGGCTTGTGGAAAGCGAGAAGTAAGAAAATGGCAACGCTCACACTCAACAACGTGAAGAAATCCTTCGGCAAGACGGACGTCATTCATGGCATATCGATCGATGTCGCGGACGGGGAGTTCATCGTCATCGTCGGGCCGTCGGGCTGCGGCAAGTCCACGCTCCTCAGGATGGTGGCCGGGCTTGAGACCGTCACGAGCGGCGATGTCCAGATCGACGGGCGCCGGGTCAACGACCAGGAGCCCATGGATCGTGACATCGCCATGGTTTTCCAGAACTACGCGCTCTATCCGCACATGTCGGTCTTCGACAACATGGCCTATGGACTCAAGATCGCAAGGACACCACGCGCCGAAATCGAGGAGCGCGTGGCACATGCGGCAAGACTCTTGCAGCTTGAGACCTACCTTCAGCGCAAGCCCCGTGAACTGTCTGGCGGCCAGCGCCAGCGCGTGGCCATGGGGCGCGCAATCGTGCGCAAGCCCGCTGTCTTCCTGTTCGACGAGCCGCTGTCGAACCTAGATGCCAAGCTTCGCGTGCAGATGCGACTCGAAATCAAGGCGCTGCAGCGCGAACTGGGTGTCACTGCGTTGTACGTCACGCACGACCAGGTCGAGGCCATGACGATGGCGGACCGAATGGTCGTGATGAACGGCGGCATTGCAGACCAGGTCGGCGAACCTCTCGAGGTCTACGCCAATCCAGCTACCGAATTCGTGGCGGGCTTCATCGGTTCGCCGCCGACCAACTTCCTCTCGGCCGCAATCCTGGGACAGCAAGGCGACACAAGGATCGGTGTCAGGCCCGAACACACCCAGCTGTCCGAAAGCGGCAGCCTGAAGGCCTGCGCGGCATATTCCGAAGCTCTCGGCGCCGAGACGCTCGTGCACCTGAAGTGCGCTGACGGAACGCAAGTCACCGTTCGGCAGGACGCCGCGTCGACGATTCCGCAGGAAGGCACCGAGGTCGGACTGGATTGGGATCCCGCAAACGAGATGAGATTCGATTCTTCGGGAAGACGTTCCTGATCGAGGCGGCGCAATCCATTGTCGTTGCCAAAATCCCTTGCGTTGATAAACCTGAACCAGTCAGGTCAGCGGAACGAGGCAGGCAAGGATGACAGCTTATGACGGGCAGGAACTGGCAAAGCGGCCCGCAAATTTCCAGCCGTTGTCGCCGGTGTCCATGCTCAAGCGCACCGCCCAAGTCTATCCTGGCCGCACGGCGCAAGTCCACGGCCGCATCAGGCGCAGCTGGGCGGAGGTTGGCGAGCGGTGCCGCCGCCTCGCGTCAGCGCTCGATGGACGCGGCATCGGGAAGGGTGACACGGTGGCGGTCCTTGCGCCCAACATCCCCGAGGCGTTCGAATGCGCCTTCGCCGTGCCGATGCTGGGCGCAGTTCTGAATGCCAACAACACACGACAGGACGCAGCCACGATCGCATACATCCTCGAGCACGGAGAGGCGAAGGTCCTCCTGTCAGACACTGAACTGTCGGAGAAGGCCAAGGTCGCCGCGGCGAAATGCGGCCGCGACATCCTCTTGGTCGATATCGAGGACAGCGAGGGTCCCGGCGGCGAGAGAATCGGCTCGGTCACCTATGACGAGCTTCTGGGCGAGGGCGACCCCTGCTTCGAGTGCGGCCTGCCTGACGACGAATGGGATGCACTTGCACTGAACTATACCTCCGGAACCACGGGAAGGCCGAAGGGCGTCGTCTATTCGCACCGTGGCGCGTTCACAAATGCGGTCAACAACGTCATCACCTGGTCGATTCCCCGGCATCCGGTGTATCTTTGGACACTTCCGCTCTTTCACTGCAACGGCTGGTGCTTTCCCTGGACGATCACGCTGCTCGGCGGGACAAACGTGTTCCTGCGAGCGACACGCGCGGGGCCCATTTTCGACGCGTTCGCCGATCACGGCGTGACACATCTTTGCGGCGCGCCGATCATCATGTCGCTCATCGCAGGAGCAGGTCCCGAAGAACGTCGCGACTTCTCGCAGAAAATCGAAATGATGACGGCCGCTGCGCCGCCACCCGCCAGCGTCATCGAATCCATCGAGGCGCTGGGAATCAACATCACTCATGTCTACGGCCTGACCGAGTCCTACGGACCCGCCGTCGTCTGTGCATGGCAGATGGAATGGAACGACCTGCCACCGGAAGAGCGTGCGCGGCGCAAGGCGCGTCAGGGCGTGGCATACGAACTGGAAGAGGACGTGACCGTTCTCGACCCGGACACATGCGCGCCCGTCCCGTGGGACGGCAGGACCAGCGGCGAAGTCGCGTTCAGGGGCAACATTGTCATGAAGGGCTACCTCAAGCAGTTGGAAGCAACGGACAAGGCGTTCAAGGACGGATGGTTCTGGTCGGGGGACATCGCGGTGCGGCATCCGGACGGCTATATCGAGATCCGCGACCGCGCCAAGGACATCATCATCTCGGGCGGCGAGAACATCAGTTCGATCGAGGTTGAAAGCGCGCTCTACACTCATCCGGCCGTGGCGCTTGCCGCAGTCGTGGCCATGCCGGACGAGCAGTGGGGCGAAGTCCCCTGCGCCTTCGTCGAACTGGCCGAAGGCGCCAGTGCCACCGAGGACGAACTCCTCGAACATGCCCGCGCGGGGCTGGCCGGGTTCCAGCGCCCCAAGAAAGTGGTCTTTGGCGAACTTCCCAAGACTTCAACGGGCAAGATCCTGAAGACCGAGCTTCGGAAACGAATCTGAGCCAGGGAGCGATTTGCGGTGACTCTTGGCAACGTCCAGTTCGACACCGGCGTGACGCTGGTCGGAGCCGGCTTTCCGAATGCCCCGGACATCGCGGCATCGATGGCGCTTGCGCCAAATCTCGTGGCTGCGGACGGTGGCGCGAATTCCTGCATTGCTGCCGGCGTCGAGCCATGCGCCGTCATCGGCGATCTCGATTCGATCGCCGACGAGACACGCACCGCCCTGCCGCAGTCCAGGATCATCGAGTATGCCGACCAGGACATCACGGATTTCGAAAAGAGCCTCCGCCTGATCGACGCGCCCTTCGTGATCGCCACCGGTTTCACCGAAGGCCGGCTCGACCACACGCTGGCCGTGCTTTCGGTTCTGGCACGCTGCGTCGGTCCGCCCGCGCTTGTGCTGGGAAGCGAAGACGTTTCCTTTGCCGCGCCCCGTCAACTGGCCATCGACCTTCCCGAAGGCACGCGGTTCTCGCTCTTCCCGATGGCGCCGGTGACCGGCGAATCGGCCGGTCTTCGCTGGCCCATCGACGGCTTGACGCTTGATCCCCTTGGCCGCCTTGGCACGTCCAACCAGGCGTCGGGACGGGTTCGCATCGACTTTGACAGCCCAGGATGCATCACGTTGATTCCGAGGGTCCACCTCTCGCTGGCAGTCGCTGCGCTGACCGGGCCAGCGCCTGCTCCCGGTGGATGACGTAAAGGCCCGACGCGATCGTCACGAGAATTCCGGCCAGCGTCATGCCGTTCGGGAAATCCTTGAAGATCAGCCATCCCAGCAAGGCCGCCACCGGGATTTCAAGATACTGCATCGGCGCCACTGTCGCCGAAGGCGCGAAGCGCAAGGCCGACGTCATCAGCAGATGCGCGCAAGTCCCGAGAAGCCCCATTGCGGCCAGCAGCGGCATCGACCCCGGCTCGGGCATGGCAAGCGCGAAACCAGGAACGTCATAGGGCGCCAGCAACGGAAGGAGAGGGAACAGCAACACGCAGGCGATCACTCCCGAGACAGCCTGCAGGGAAACGGCGTCCACGTCCTTCGCCAGCTGTCGCGTCGCGAGCATGAAGAAGGCGAAGTCGATCGCCACGGCCACCGGCAGCAGCGCGGGCCACCCGACCTTGGCAAAGCTGGGCTGCATGACCATCAGGGTGCCGGCAAAGCCGACGCAGCAGGCAATCAGCCGACGGCTGCCGACATCCTCGCCCAGGACGAGGCGGCCAAGAACGAGCACGATGAAGGGCATGACAAAGGCGATGGCCACGGCGTCGGCGAGCGGCAGGTACCTGAGCGAAAGGAACATCAGGCCCATCCCCAGCATGTGCAGGACTGCCCGGGTCGTGATCAACCCAAGCCTCCGCACCGCCGGCGCAAGGGAAATGCCTGCGAACGCGACAACGGGAAGGAGGACCACGGCCTGAACCGCCATTCGGACCGCCACCAGGAAGGCCACGTCAACGTGCTCGCCCAGCAACTTGGCAAGGGCATCTCCCATTGGCACCATTACGCAGAAGCCCAGCATGAGAAGGACGCCGATTGCCGGCCGATCAGGTGTCATGGACGGAACCTATCCGTGAAACGCGAATGTGCAACGGCTCGCTCAATGAAATGCGGACCCCAGACGGCGGGAACCAAGAGATCCACGCTCAATGTGTCGAGCGACCGGGCGGACGGGTGGCTTCGATTCGCGAGGTGCGCATGGCGGCACTGGCGTTCGGAAATTGGCCGGGCAAGAGCTTCCCGTTTGACCTGGAGCAAAGCAAGCCATCGTCGCCCGTGACATCTTGAGAGCGGACGAAGGAGGGCCAGGGCAATCCATGGCGATTTCACCCCAATGGGCTTGCTGACGGCCGTCCCCCGAAGGAGGCCAGAAATGACAGCATTTGTCGCGTTTGCCACAGATCGCGGCCGCCGCCGCGCGCCGGAAGCCGGGGCCGGCGAACCGCGACCGGACGATCAAGGCCCTGGGGCGGGAGGCCAGCCGGCGGAAGGTGGAGAAGCGCTTCGACATCGACGTGCACGACGCCGGAATGGAATGGGAGCGCAACCGGGACAGGATCGAGGCGGAGGCCACGCTCGACGGCGTCTGCGTGGTCCGCACCAGCCTGGAGTCCGCCTCCATGGGCGTGGCCGAAGCCGTGGAGGATTGCAAGAGCCTCGCCGGCGTGGAACGCGTGTTCCTCACGATGAGGACCTCGCGGCTGCGGATCCGGCCCGTGCACGTGCACTCGGAGGATCACGTCCGCGCCCACGTGTTCCTCTGCATGCTGGCATGCCACGTGGAATGGCACATGCGCCGCCTGGCGCCGATCCTGTTCGAGGACGACGACCGGGAGGGAGGGCGCCCGGACGCGGCGCAGCTCGCCGGTGGAGCCCGCGAAGGCCTCGGAAAGCGCACTCCCGACGGGCTCCGGCCCACAGCTTCACGACGCTTCTTTCCGACCTCGGCACGCTGACGCTGAACCACGCCTCCCTTCCCGGGCGGTCCGACAGCCGGTTCCTGCTGGCCTCGGAGCCGACCGAATTGCAGGCGAAGGCGTTCACGCTGCTCGGAATGGACCCGGATCGCGATGCCTGCACAAGCGTGACAGCCTGATTCCGGCCGAAACCCCAGTCATGCATGGCCGAAACCGCCTTCCCGGTCGGTGAGGATCCGATTGGCTGAGCAACCCGTTCTTGGCGTCGCTGCCGGCGTCGGGACACCGGTCAGGCACCCTCGCCCCATTCATCCGCACTTCGAGTGGCCGCAACTCGGGCAGGTCATGCAACCTTCGAGCATCTGCAAGCCGAACTGGCCGCAATTCGGACAGGCAGGACCGGGCGCACCGCCAAGATTGACGACCTCGGCCTGCGGGTCGCTCTTCAACCCCATGCCCTCGCCGTCAATGAATCCGATCGCGATCAGATGCCGCTCTATGACACCGCCTATCGCCGCGAGGATGGACGGCACGTATTTGCCACCCATCCAGGCTCCGCCCCTCGGATCGAAGACGGCCTTCAGTTCCTCGACCACGAACGACACGTCCCCTCCCCGCCGGAACACGGCCGAAATCATCCGGGTCAGGGCCACGGTCCACGCAAAGTGCTCCATGTTCTTCGAGTTGATGAAGACCTCGAAGGGCTGTCGCCGTCCGCCAACGACGATGTCGTTGAGCGTGATGTAGATCGCGTGCTCGCTTGCCGGCCACTTCAGCTTGTACGTTTGGCCCTCAAGCGCCTGCGGCCGATCGAGGGGCTCGGCAATGTAGACAACCTCGCCCTCCACCGCCCGTGAAGGAGCCGGCACCTCGTCAGCAGTTTCGTTCACTGCCAGGACGCTGCCCGTCACGATGTTTGGCCGGTAGGTCGTGCATCCCTTGCAGCCCTTGTCCCACGCATCCATGTAGACATCCTTGAATGCGTCGAACGAAATGTCCTCGGGCACGTTGATTGTCTTCGAAATGCTCGAATCCACCCATTCCTGCGCCGCCGCCTGCATGCGGACGTGATCTGCCGGCTCCAGCACCTGCGCGTTCACGAAGCAATCCGGCAACTCCTTGTCCCCGAACCGGTCGCGCCAAAGCTGTACCGCATAGTCGACGACCTCCTCCTCGGTCCGGCTGCCATCTTTCCGAAGCACCTTCCGTGAATATGTGCAGGCAAAGACCGGTTCGATGCCGGAACTGACGTTTCCGGCGTAGAGGCTGATCGTGCCCGTCGGCGCGATCGAAGTCAGCAACGCGTTCCGGATGCCGTGTTGCCTGATCAACTTGCGCACGTCCCTGTCCATGCCGGCAAGCGACCCGCTCGCAAGATAGGCATCGGCGTCAAAGAGGGGAAACGGGCCTTTCTCCGCTGCAAGCAACGCCGAAGCCCCGTAGGCGGCCTTGGCAACCGCACGCAGCCAGCGCGAGGTCAGTTGCGCCGCCTCTTCCGATCCGTATCGCTCGCCGGTCATGATCAGCGCGTCGGCCAGCCCCGTGACTCCAAGTCCGATCCGCCGCTTGGCTTCGGCCTCCCTGGCTTGCGCCTCAAGCGGAAACCGGCTCGCTCCGACAACGTTGTCCATCATCCGCACAGCCGTTCCGACAAGATCCTCCAGGGCTGCCTCGTTCAGGGCGGCATTCTCCTCGAACGCGTTCTCGACGAGACGCGACAGGTTGACCGACCCGAGCAGGCACGCACCGTATGGCGGCAAGGGCTGCTCTCCGCACGGATTGGTGGCGGAAATGGTCTCGCAATATGCGAGATTGTTCATTGAATTTATGCGGTCGATGAAGATCACGCCCGGTTCGGCATAATCAAAGGTCGCCCGCATGATCCGGTTCCAGAGGTCACGGGCCTCAAGCCTCCGGTAGACGGCGTCACCAAACCGAAGTTCCCAAGACCCGTCCGCCTTCACCGCATCCATGAACGCGTCGGTCACGAGCACGCTCAGGTTGAAGTTTCTCAGCCGCGCGGGATCCGACTTTGCGATGATGAATTCCTCTATGTCGGGATGATCGCAGCGCATCGTCGCCATCATCGCGCCGCGCCTGGATCCGGCCGACATGATTGTTCGGCACATGGCGTCCCAAACGTCCATGAAGGACAATGGCCCGCTTGCATCCGCGGCCACGCCACGGACTTCCGCGCCCTTGGGCCTGATGGTCGAGAAATCGTAGCCGATGCCGCCACCCTGCTGCATCGTGACGGCCGCCTCCTTCAACATCTCGAAGATGCCGGCCATGCTGTCCGGGATCGTGCCCATCACGAAACAGTTGAAGAGCGTCACCGAGCGGTCAGTGCCCGCGCCTGCCACGATTCGGCCGGCGGGCAGGAACCTGAAGTCCTCGAGCGCCCCGTAGAAACGGTCCTCCCACACGTCCGGCTCCGCTTCCTCCGCCGCGAGAGCACGCGCGATTCGCCGCCATGTATCCTCGACGGTACGGTCGACAGGCGTTCCGTCTGCCGCCTTGAGGCGGTATTTCATGTCCCAGATCTGTTCGGCAATGGGCGCGGAGAAACCGGTCATGGTGATTCCCAGAAGCAGAGTGGCAGTCTACAACGAGTTGCAGACCGCGGGCAATCCGCTACGCTTCTCTCGACACGAGACCCTGGAGAAGACGCTCGTTGAGTGAACCCCTGCACCTGATAAAGCTGAGCGTCGGTTCCGAAAGCGTGGCTTCGCTGGCAAAGTGGCAGGCAACGAGGAGAGCGCAAGGCAGGGACGGACTGCCGCGCCACGTGACCCGCATGCGGCCGAGGCGCGAGGTCGAACTCCTGGACGGCGGTTCGATCTACTGGGTCATCCGGGGCTTCGTCAGGGCGCGCCAGCGAATCGTGCGGCTGGACGAGGTGAACGGTGCTGATGGCGCGCGCCGTTGCGCAATAGTCCTGGACCCAAATCTCGTCTCGACAGCGGCCACGCCACGCCGCCCCTTCCAGGGCTGGCGCTATCTCCGGGCAACGGACGCGCCCGTCGACCTTTCCCAGGAAGGCACGGATGGCGACCTTTCGCCCCAACTCCTTGCTGCACTTGCCGAAATCGGCGTCAGGTAGACGGGCGCGTAACCCGGATTCCCGGATGCGATCCTAAAGCCGTCACGGCCTCGGACAATGCATCCAACGGGCAAATTGCCGGGCATTGGCACGCGGAGCACACGTTCCTGAGGTGCCGGCCGTTGCGCGTCACGCGAGACCGAGCCTGGATTGCAGCCCCTCCCACACCGCCCGCACCTCGGCATTCCAGGCATTCGCGCGGGTCTCGAAGAGGGCGGCCTCGGAGGCAAGTATCCGGCCGTCGTCCAGGGCGCGCAGATGATTGTCCCGAAGCGTCGCGCCGCTTGTCCTTATGTCCGCGATGGCTTCGGCTTGCAGGTTCTTCACCGTGCCTTCGGTGGCGCCCTGGCTGTCGACAAGCTGGTAGTCGGACACCTCGTTGTCGCGCAGGAATCCCCGGACAAGGCGATGATACTTGGTGGCTATGCGCAACCGATGTCCATGCACGGCCCGGAAGGCGGTGGCCACCTGATCGAGATCATCAAGCGTCGTGACATCAACCCAGAAATCCGGAACGGCAATCACCAGTTCGGCCTGGCCAAAGCCGAGACGTCGAACCTCGGTCACCTGGCTGTTCCACCTGGCCAGCCGCTCACGAACCATGTCGACGCCGGTCACGCCAAGGTGAATGCGCCCCGCAGCCAGTTCGCGCGGTATCTCGACGGCGGCGAGAAGGACAAGTTCGACCTTGCCTGCGCCTTCCACGCGGCCCGCGTATTCGCGCACCCCGCCCGACCGGCCCAGCTTGACTCCCCTCCCGCAGAACCAGGCAAATGTCTCGTTCATCAAGCGGCCCTTCGAGGGAACGCCAAGCTTCAGTGTCATGACCCGCTCCCCAAGCTGAGCATCAGTCCGGGACGCAGGACTCCGCCTACGGCCGGCACGCTGCCGGCGCCATTGATCGCACGGCTCAACGCATCGTAGCGGCCACCGCTGCCGACCGGCGGAAAGCCGGGCCGCTGACCGGCAAAGAACCCGAAGACGAATCCATCGTAGTATTCGAGTGTCGTCCGTCCGTAGCTCACCTCGAAGTCCAGCGAATCGACATCGACACCGAGGGCGTCCAGCGCCGCGAACCGGGCCGCCAGCAATTCGATCGCGGGCGTGATCGAGGGCAGTTCCGGTGCGGTCTCGCGCAATTCCGACAGCGCATTCGGCGCTTTTCCGCGAATGCCCAGAAGCGCATCGATCAACCCGATCGCCTCGGCTTCCAGCGGCGGCACCGAGCGCTCCGCCTCCAGCGCCTTGAGCCGTGCGTTGACTTCCGCTCGCGTCCGCAAGCCGATCTCGGTCCCGCCATCCGCGTCCGGACCATGCGTTGCGGGCGCCAGCCGGCCGTAGAGATTCAAGAGCCCGCGAAACCGCCGCGGCCTCCAAAGGTGGTGCATGAGCGCGGCCTGCCTGGCCGCGCTCGTTCCCAAGCCCCTTATCGCCGCGCGCAGCAGCCCGATGTCTCCCGTGGCGGGCCTCAGGCCCAGGGGCGCGAGGATCCTTGCAAAGGCCGCGAATACCTCGGCGTCCGCTTCGACCGCAATTTCTCCTCCGAAGATCTCGTACCCGACCTGCAGGTATTCGGCGTCCCGGTCCGGATCGTCCTCCTGCCGCCGGAACACTTCACCTGCATAGGTGTAGCGGCCTTCCGTCCTGCCTTCGGTCACGTGCCGCTGGACCAGAGGCAAGGTGAAGTCTGGCCGCAGCATCATCTCGCCCCTGAGCGGGTCCTGGGTCGTGAAAGCCCGTGCGCGGATGTCTTCGCCATAAAGATCCAGCAACGCGCCCGCCGGCTGCAGGACGTCGGTCTCGAACACTTCCGCGCCCCTTGCCTCGAACAGCGCTCGCAGCCGATCGGCCTCGACCCGAATGCCCGACTTGCCAGTCACCTATCCAGGATCTCGCGCACTCGGCCGACCAGGTCTTCGACCGGACACTCGAACTGTGCGGGCTGGTCTCTCCACTCGCTGAGCGAGGCATCTCCGGCAATCCTGGCGCCAAGAATGAGATCCTTGACTTGCACGGCGCCGCGCGCGACTTCATTCGATCCTTGTATGATCGCGACGGGCGAGCCGCGCCTGTCGGCATATTTGAGCTGGTTTCCGAAATTGCGCGGATTCCCCAGGTAGACCTCGGTCCGGATGCCCGCCTTGCGGAGCGTTGACGCCATCGCCTGATACTCGTCCATCCGCTCCTGATCCATTACCGTCACGACGACCGGGCCGACCGCTGCGCCACCTGACCGCCCTTTCGCGCGAAGCGCCGCCAGAAGCCGATCGACTCCGATCGACACGCCTGTTGCAGGCACTTCCTGGCCGGTGAACCGCTTGACGAGATCGTCGTAGCGCCCGCCGCCCGCGACACTGCCGAACTGCTGCGGGCGTCCCTTCTCATCCCTTACCTCGAAGGTGAGATCGGCCTCGTAGACCGGCCCGGTGTAGTATCCCAGGCCGCGGACGACGGACGGGTCGATGACCACCCGGTCGGCGCCGTAGCCCTGCGCCTCCATCAGTTCCGCCATGCCGCACAGTTCCGCGACGCCGGCCTCTCCCGTTTCGTTGCCGCCTATGATTTCCGACAGGCGCTTGAGGGTCGCGGCATTGTCGCCTCTGCGTGCCTCGATGAATTCCATGACCGTTCCGGCCTGCGATTCCGTGAGGCCGGCGCCTTCCGCAAAGTCTCCGCTCTCGTCCCTTCGCCCCTCGCCCAGCAACGAACGGACTCCCTCCGGCCCCAGTCGGTCCAGCTTGTCGATCGAGCGCATGACAGTGCCGCGCTCCCGATCCGCCTCTCCGGGCAATCCAGCGACTTCCAGAACGCCGTTCAGGACCTTGCGGTTGTTGAGCCGTATCATGTAATCGCCGCGCGGGATGCCGACGGCCTCCAACGCGTCGGTAAGCACCATGCAGATCTCGGCATCCGCGGCGACCGAGGACGACCCGACCGTATCCGCATCGCATTGGTAAAACTGACGGAACCTCCCTGGTCCCGGCTTTTCGTTCCGCCAAACCGGCCCTGTCGCGAAGCGTCGGTACGGCGTCGGCAGATCGTTCCGGTGTTGCGCAAAGACCCGCGCGAGAGGCGCCGTCAGGTCGTATCTCAACGCCAGCCAGTCGCCGTCCTCCTGCCAGGCAAACACTCCGTCATTCGGGCGATCCACGTCCGGCAGGAAGCTCCCGAGGGACTCCACGGTTTCGACGGCCGGGGATTCCAGCGCCTCGAAGCCGTTTAGATGATAAACCCCGGCGACCGCATCGAGCATCGCCTTGCGCTCGGCAACATCGCTGCCGAAATAGTCACGGAAGCCCCTTGGCGGCTCGGCCTTGGGACGCGGGGTCCGTTCTTGCTTGGCCATGGGCCATCCCTCGATCTTGACGCGCAGCGGTTTAACCCTTGGGGCAGGGAGGGACAAGAAGTTGACGCGAGAGCGGTGCCATCGAGGAACTGCCGCTCGCCGCCGGACATCCTGAATGCCGCCGATCCCGGCACTGAATGCCATCGCCGCAAAAATGCTGTCCCTTGAACCGGCCTTGGGCCGACTTTCAACACCGGGCAGCACTGCAAGGCGGGGTCACCTGAGACAACCCATCCGGAAATCCAGGCAGGCACCGGTTGGCGCGCATGACCTGGAAAGGGCAGCAAGTGACCTGAACGGAGGAGTGTCTCGTCTCTCGCTTCCACGAGGTCACGTCGCCAAGCGCCTGACCCTGTATCAATTGCGTCACCTCGGCCATCGGGCTACATCCCCTTGGACAAGTTGAGCGGAGACTCTCCAAATGAAGGCCCACCAGTTCGTCTACCACATGGACGGAGTGTCCAAGGTGCTGCCGGGCAACCGGAAATGCCTCGAGAACATCCGCCTTTCCTTTCTTCCGGGCGTCAAGATCGGAGTCGTGGGCGTCAACGGCGCGGGCAAGTCCACCCTGATGCGAATCATGGCCGGACTGGACAAGGACTTCACGGGAGAAGCCTGGGCGGCCGACGGCATCCGTGTCGGGTACCTGCCGCAGGAACCCGAACTGGACGCCTCCCTCAGCGTCCGCGAAAACGTGATGCTGGGAGTTGCAGGGAACAGGGCCAGGCTCGACCGCTTCAACGAACTCGCAATGAACTACTCGGATGACACGGCCGAGGAAATGGCACAGCTTCAGGACGAGATCGACTCCCGGAACCTTTGGGATCTCGACGCCCAGATCGATGTCGCCATGGAAGCCCTGCGCTGTCCCGCGGACGACGCGGAGGTCAGCTCGCTCTCGGGCGGCGAAAAGCGCCGCGTCGCGATTTGCAGGCTCCTCCTTGAAGCGCCGGACATGCTCCTGCTTGACGAGCCAACCAACCATCTCGATGCCGAGACTGTCGCATGGCTCCAGCAGCACCTCATCAGCTACAAGGGGACCTGCCTCATCGTCACGCACGACCGCTACTTCCTGGACGACATCACTGGATGGATCCTTGAACTCGACCGCGGTCGAGGCATTCCCTACGAAGGCAACTACTCGGCCTGGCTCGAGCAGAAGGCCAGGCGCCTCGAACAGGAGGCCCGGGAGGATCGCACGCACCAGAAGACACTTGAACGCGAACTCGAATGGATCCGTCAGGGCGCGAAGGCACGCCAGGCAAAGCAGAAGGCCAGGATCAACGCCTATAACGAACTCTCGGCCCGCTCCGAGCGCGAAAAGCTCTCGCGGGCCCAGGTCATCATCCCGAACGGCCCGCGTCTCGGCTCCAAGGTGATAGACGTGAAAGGTCTCAGGAAGGCCATGGGCGGGAAGCTCCTGATCGAGGACCTGTCCTTCAGCCTGCCGGCCGGCGGAATCGTCGGCGTCATCGGCCCGAACGGGGCTGGGAAGACCACTCTGTTCAGGTTGCTCACCGGCCAGGAACAGCCCGACGGCGGCAGCATCGAGTTCGGCGACACGGTGCAGCTTGCCTATGTCGACCAGTCCCGCGACGATCTGGACGCCAATGCGACCGTTTGGGAGGAAATCTCGTCGAGTGCCGAGATCATCGAGCTCGGTGATGCCCGGCTGAACAGCCGCGCCTACTGTTCGGCCTTCAATTTCCGGGGCGGCGACCAGCAAAAGAAGATCGGGACGCTTTCGGGCGGCGAACGCAACCGCGTCCACATGGCGAAGCTTCTGAAGGCCGGAGGCAACGTCCTGCTTCTGGACGAGCCGACCAACGACCTGGACGTGGAAACATTGAGAGCCCTGGAGGACGCCCTCGTCGACTTTGCCGGATGCGCGGTGGTCATCTCCCACGACCGCTTCTTCCTCGACCGAATCTGCACGCATATGCTCGCGTTCGAGGACGAAGCCCATGCGGAGTGGTTTGAAGGCAACTTCGAGGACTACGAGGCAGACAAGAAACGGCGACTCGGCCCGGGCGCCGTGGAGCCGAAGCGCATCAAGTTCAAGAAATTCGCGCGGTAATGGTCAACCCCATGCGCGGTTCCGGAAGCCCTCGGCGATCCTTGGAGGGCATAGCGTGGATGATCCTGACCGGAATCCTCTTCGTTGGAGTCACGGCCGCGGTCAAGCATGGTGCGGCGGATCTTCCTGCCGCCGAGTCCGCATTCCTGCGGTTCGCTTTCGGGCTGGTCTTTCTGGCTCCCATGACGGGAATTCTGCTCAGAACTCGCCTTAGCAGACGGCAATGGCAACTCGTCGGGATGCGCGGCACGGTGCATGCGCTTGGCGTTTGCCTCTGGTTCCACGCCATGACCCGGATAACCATTGCCGAGGTCACGGCAATGAACAACCTGATCCCGGTCTACGTGACCCTGGGCGCCGTTCTGTTTCTGGGCGAGAGCCTGGCGATCCGCCGCCTTGTTGCTGTCGCGACCGCGTTTCTCGGCGCCTTGCTCATTCTCAGGCCCGGGCTGCGGGAACTCTCGGACGGACATCTTGCGATGATACTGGTGGCCATGTGCCTCGCCGGCAGCTACCTGTTCGCCAAGCGGATGGCGCATGAACTTCCGGCCACGGTGATCGTGGCGATGATGTCAATCGTCGTGACGATCTTCCTCTTCCCTCTGGCGATTGCGGTCTGGCGCTGGCCGACCCCCGGCGAGATCGCCTGGATAATGCTGATAGCCTGCCTTGCGACCTGCGGCCACTACACGATGACCCGGTCATTTGCCGCCGCTCCCTTGAGCGTGACCCAGCCGTTTGCCTTTATGCCACTAGTCTGGTCGGTGCTCATAGGTTTCTTTGTGTTCCACGAAGCCATCGACATCTGGGTCATTTTCGGAGGCTGCCTGATCATCGCCGCAACAACGTTCATTGCCGTTCGTGAAGCCATGCTGAACCGGAACCGCAGGGACAACGAAAGTTCCGGATCATTGTGAAGCCGCGTGCTACGGCGCGCTCCAGTCCACGTCATCCGCAGGCTCAACGAGCAGGCGTCCGTCCGGAAACGGACGCATCAGGTCGCGCGCAAGCGGTTCCCCACCGTGCAGCCAGGTCTCCAGCGCGTCCGCCTCGATCAGCACGCCCATCCGGTGATGGATGTCACGCAAGTCCGCAGACGGCGCGCAGGTCACGGTTGCGACCTGGGGCACGGACCGACCGCCGGGCGCTTCCCAGGCATCAGTGATCGCGGCGAAGAGGAGCAGCCCGCCCGACCCCGGCCGGATGCGCCAAGCCTTCTTCCGGCGTGCCTTGCCGGTCCATTCGTACCAGCCGTCGGCAGGCACGACGCCACGTCCGACCCCTTCGAACGCGGTCTTGTCAAACACCGTTTCGCTCCGCGCATTGATGATCGTTTCCAGCACCGGACGACCACGCGCATTCACGCGACCTACGGGAATCATCCCCCATCTCATCCGTTCGAGGCGTCGCCCAGGGGCGCACACGATCACCTTCTCGCCAGGCGAGATGTTGCGACGCGGTGGCTCGTCCTTCGGGACATCGTCGATGCCGAGGGCAGACGCCACTTCCGTCAGCGGCCTTTCCAAAAACATGCGTCCAGGCATCGCGCCCTCAAGGTTGCTGCGGCCACTGGCCAGAATACCCGATTCGCGATCGAGCCGTCACGGCAACACTCAGCCGGGATCGGCGCGACATGCGTTGCTCAGCCGGACTCTCGCGGCGGGCAGCCGAAAAGTGCCGAATCTCACGCAATTGGTGTCGCCTCTGCCCTGTGCGAATCAAGCAAGTGCGACTAATGGTTCTGCAGCCAACCGCAGGCGGGCAAGCGACCTGCCTGTCAGGACGGTGTTCCCTGTCCCGCTGGACAGGGAAACAGGAATCAGAACCCGGAGACGATGATGTCCAAATTGTCACTAGCTTGCGCGACGGCCTTCCTGGCGTCGTCCGGCGCCGCCCTTGCGGGCAGCCACCTTACCGAAGTCAGCTTTGGCACGAACTGGGTTGCCCAGGCCGAGCATGGCGGCTTCTACCAAGCCGTTGCAGACGGCACATACGAAGAGTGCGGGCTCAAGGTCACGATCGTGCCAGGAGGGCCGCAGATCAACAACCGTGCGCTGATGCTCGCGGGCAAGATCGACTTCCACATGGGCGGCGACCTGTTGCAGGCGTTCGCGGCAGCGAAGGAAGGCGTGCCGGTGGTCGCGGTGGCGGCCATCTTCCAGAAGCATCCGCAAGTCGTTCTTGCGCATCCCGGCGAGGCCGAAAGCTGGGACGATCTCAAGAATCTCACGCTCCTGATCGGCGACAACGGGTTTCAGAGCTACTACCAGTGGATGATGGCGGCTCACGGATTCACCGCCGAGCAGCGCGAGCCCTACACTTTCAGTCCGGCGCCGTTTCTCGCCGACAAGCGCAAGGGAATGCAGGGCTACCTCTCGTCCGAGCCCTACCTTGTCAGAAAGACGGGCGGCTTCGTGCCGAACGTGTTCCTGATCGCGGACGCTGGCTATTCCACCTACGCCACGACAATTGAATCCATGGCCGACGAGATCGCCGAACGGCCTGAAGTGGTGCAGTGCTTCGTCGACGGCTCCATCAAGGGATGGTACACGTATCTCTATGGCGATGCGTCGGCCGCGAATGCGCTGATCCAGGAAGCGAACCCCGAAATGTCGTCGGACAAGATCGCATACGCCATCGAGAAGATGAAGGAGCACGGCATCGTGGATTCAGGCGATTCCGAGACCATGGGAATAGGGGTCATCACGGACGCCAAGGTCGAGGACTTCTTCAACAAGATGGTCACAGCCGGCGTGATTGACGGCGACATCGACTGGCCGGCTGCATATGACACGAGCTTCACGGGCAAGGGCGTCGGCATCGACCTGAAGCAGTGACCCTGCCGCGGAGAGCTGAATGACAGCGACAAACGGACGCAAGCCGCTCCTGACAATGTCCCGCGTCGGAAAGACCTTTGGCGGTGACACCGTGGCGCTGAAGGACCTGAGCCTCGTCGTGAACGGAGGCGACTTCCTGTCGCTGCTCGGGCCTTCGGGTTGTGGCAAGTCGACAGCCCTCAGGCTGATTGCCGGGCTCATTCATCCAACTGGAGGTCGGCTCGAATGGAGCGGCGACAGGGGCGTCGGCGATCTTGGCATCGTGTTCCAGGAACCGACGCTCATGCCCTGGCTGACCGTCTCGCAGAACGTCTGGCTGCCGTATCGCCTTCGCGGAAGGAGCTTTGCGGACACGCGGCGCGAAGTCGAATCCGCACTCGAACTTGTGGGCCTTGCGGAATTCAGCGACGCGTACCCGCGCGAGCTCTCCGGCGGCATGAAAATGCGTGTCTCCATTGCCCGCGCCATGGCAACGCGACCCCGGTTGATCCTGCTGGACGAGCCCTTTGCCGCGCTCGACGAGATCACGCGCTTCAAGCTGAACGACGACTTGCTGCAGATGAAGGCCGCAATAGGCTGCACGGTGATATTTGTCACGCATTCGGTCTTCGAAAGCGTCTTCCTGTCAGACCGCGTCATCGTCATGGCCGCGCGCCCCGGACGCGTCATCAGTGAACTCGGCATAGAGACGCCCTATCCTCGCCACGCCAGCTTCCGCACTTCGAACGAATACGCGACCCATACACGGGCCGTGTCGAACGCGCTGGGACACGCCATGGGAGGAGCCGCATGAACCCGCACGACAACGCAACTCCGGCCCTGGACATGGAGGAGGCACTCGAAGAGCGACGCAATCGGATCAACCGCATTGCCAAGTGGACGCTGCCAAGCCTCGTCATGGCACTCAGCCTGGTTGCCTGGCACCTCTACGTGACCCTGAATGACGTTCCTCATTACGTGCTGCCGGGGCCCGTTCCCGTCGGCAGGTCGATCATCGAGGACTGGGCATTGCTCTGGCCCGCGATGCTGACCACTTCGCGCCTGACGCTCCTCGCGCTCTTACTCGCCGTGACGGGCGGAGTTGCACTCGCCGTGGCTTTCACCCAGTCGCGATGGGCGGAGATGAGCTTCTTTCCCTATGCCGTCATCCTTCAGGTCACGCCCGTTGTCGCCATCGCCCCATTGCTGCAGATCTACGTGGACAGCGCCTTTGTCGCAGCTCTTCTCTGTGCCTGGATCGTGGCCTTCTTCCCGATCCTCTCCAACACGGCAACCGGCCTCAAGTCCGCTGACCACAACCTTCATGACCTGTTCACGATCTACGGGGCGACGCGATGGCAAAGACTCCGCTATCTGGCTGCACCGTCGGCACTACCCTATTTCCTCGGCGGGCTCAGGATTGCCGGGGGACTGGCCCTTATCGGCGCGGTGGTTGCCGAATTCGTCATCGGCCGGGCCGGCACCGGCCTCGGTCTTGCATCGACATTGCTTGAAGCGTCATACCGCTTCAACTTCGGGCGCCTCTATGCTGCATTGATCCTGATTTCGATCCTGGGCATCGGAATCTTTGCGATCACCTCGGTGATCAGCCACCTGATGCTGCGCAAGTGGCACGAGAGCGCACTGACTCGCGAAAGTTGAACGCCGCCCCGAATTGCAAGTCTGCCGTCACGGCGGTCGGAGGCTGTGCCTGCCGAACAACGCGCTGCAATCGCTGTCAAGGCTACCGATCCATACCCTTCAGCCAGCACCTCGCGACATGCCGCATTGACCGGGTGGCGGTCAGCCTGAATCCTTGCCCCGGACAGGAAGGGAGTGCGTCCGTGATCCCAATTCTCGACTGGTTGGTCCCGCTTCGTCTCGGGAAGGACGCGAAACGGGTCTGCAAGGGATCTCGGCAGGGCTTGCCGCGAAAGCGGGTTCCATCCATTGTCCGGGCACGGCATTTCCCAACTCCAGATCGACACCGCCTTCGCCGCAGCGAAACGGTACTTTGAGCTCCCCGAGAAATCGAGGGCCCCGCTCGACAGCCGATTCAACTCCCGCAACCGTGGCCGGACGGCTCACGGTTCGGAAATCCTTGAGGAAAGCAGGCCGGATCAGGTCGACCGGAAGGAGGCGTTCAACGTCGACCTTGAGCTTGCCGAATACGACCCGCGAATGGGCCAGCCGAGCAGCAGGCCGGATCTCTGGCCGGACCTGCCGGGATTTCGGGAAACCACCCTTGCGCATTTCGATGCCGCGCTCCGGCCTGGCATAGATCTCCATCGCGCCGATCGCGCTCGACCTCGGATTGCAGGAGAAATGCTTCACGCCGTTTCTGGACGAGCCGCTGGCAACGCCAAGATTGCTCCACTGTCCGCGGGGCGCGGGAATGACCGAAGGAATCGGGGCGGGCGCGCATGTGGACTGCGGCTCGATCACGCCGTTGATGAGCGATGACGAGCCCGGGCTTCAGGTCAGGGGCCGTTCCGGGACATGGATGGACGTCCCCAGGATGCCGGGCGCGTTCGTCAACGATGCCGCCGATTGCCTGATGCGTTTGGACAAACGACATCTACGATTCCGCCCCGCATCGGGTTCTGGTGCCAAGGAACCCGCACCACTCGATGACGTTCTTCCTTGATCCGAACCCGGGACGGGAATCCCGAAATTCCGGCAGGTCACGGGCGCCGAATGCCTGAAAGTGCGGCTTGACGCGACCCATGACGTCAGGATCACCGAGGGGCGCCGCACCTTGGCTGCGCGAACCGTCGTCCATTCCGGCAAGTCCGACCGACTTGCAGGATGCTGGCATCGTCGAGTCGCGCTCTCCGTCACCGCAACCGTATCTGATTGACATTGGACGGCTGCTCGCATGATCTCTTGGGGATGCACTGACCAAAGACTCCGGGGATCGACATGAAGAACATGCTCAAGGAAATCTGGGACCGAGGCACCCCGGTCCTGAACGGATGGTGCTCGATCGGCAGTCCCTTCGCTGCGGAGATCATGGCTGCGCAGGGCTTTGACTCGCTCACGATCGACGGGCAGCACGGGGCGCTTGGCTATTCGGAAGCGCTGCCGATGTTCCAGGCCATGCGTGCATCACGCAAGACGCCTCTGGCAAGAGTGCCCTGGCGCGAGCCAGGCATCATCATGAAATTCCTTGATGCAGGTGCGATGGGGATCATCTGCCCGATGATCAATTCACGCGAGGAAGCGACCGAGTTCGTGAGCTTTCTCAGATACCCGCCCGACGGACAGCGAAGCTTTGGGCCAACCCGCGCCGCCTTCGCCTCTCCGGATTACTCGATCGAAGCCGCAAACACGGAAATCCTTGCCTTCGCCATGATCGAGACCGCTGACGGCGTCAGGAACCTGGAGGAAATCGCGGCAACGCCCGGCCTGGACGGGCTGTATGTCGGACCGATTGACCTGACGCTCGGCGTCTCGAACGGCCGCCTGCCGCCCGGCCTCGACCGGGAAGAGCCCGAAATGATCGATGTGCAGAAAGGGATTGCCAAGGCAGCGAAGGACGCCGGCATACACGCCGCGCTTCATTGCGGTTCGACCGACTACGCGAGCCGCGGGATCGAATGGGGTTACGACATGATCACAATTCAGGGCGACGTGCGCTACCTCGCTTCGGCGGCCTGCGCCGCTGTCGATGCCTTCCGCAGGTTCACCGGCACCACCGGTTCGGACGGCAACACGGGCGCCTATTGATTTCCCGAAGCGCGAGCCCTCTTTGCGTCCGCGGCATGAATTGCGCTCCGCCAAAGCCGGATCGCCGCGTTCGAGGCGCATCGACCGCTTGCCGGAGGGAACGACTTGCGGCATGAAAGCCGAATCACGAGGCTTCCATGTCCCGGACGGTCCGCCTGACCCGCGAGACATTGTCTTGCGAGGCCGCTTTCGACATTGCCAACCGCACCCGCCATGCACATGACGGCCGGGCGAGCCGTCCTTGCGATCAGCACGTCGAGATCGTGCCCAAGACAAGCGAGGTCGTTGGGTGCACGGTGGTGGAACCGGCGCGTCAGACGGACCGGTCCGTGCGCCATGTCGAGCCTGACGAGGCGTGCACCGCATTCATGAACCGCTGCACCTTTCCTGATCCAGCGCGCGGCGGGACCGGAAGGAAAGGCGCCGGAAGCGGAAGCGGGACAGGCCGGTCACGGCTTGACTATGGTGCGTTGACCCGGCTGATGTCCTGCAACCGAGGAGAATCGTGCGATGAAACTCGCTGGCAACTGGTCCTTTCCCGCACCCGTCCGCTTTGGCGCGGGCCGAAAGTCCGAAATCGGCGAGGCCTGCAAGGCCGTCGGCATCAAGAGGCCCCTCCTGGTCACCGACCGAGGTCTCGAAGGGAATGAGATCACCGCGCGAGCGCTTGATCTCATGCATGATGCGGGGCTGGGGCGCGCGCTCTTCGCTGCCGTTGATCCGAATCCGGACGAGCGCAATCTCGAAGACGGGTTGCGGCTCTACCGGGACGGCGGATTCGACGGCGTCATAGCGTTCGGCGGCGGATCCAGTCTGGACCTGGGCAAGACGCTTGCCTTCATGGCAGGCCAGTCACGCCCGGTCTGGGACTTCGAGGATGTTGACGACTGGTGGACCCGGGCCGACCCGGCCGGCATTCACCCCATCGTCGCGGTGCCCACGACTGCGGGCACCGGGTCGGAAGTCGGACGCGCCAGCGTCATCACCAATTCAGCCACGAAAAGAAAAAAGATCATTTTTCATCCGAAGATGCTGCCTTCCGCCGTCATATGCGATCCGGAGCTCACGATCGGTCTGCCGAAAGCCGTCACCGCCGGCACCGGACTTGACGCCTTCGCCCATTGCGTTGAGGCGTTTTCGAGCCCGCACTACCACCCTCTCTGCCAAGGCATCGCACTCGAAGGAATGCGGCTGGTGAAGGAGTACCTGCCGCGGGCGCATGACGACGGCACCGACATCGAGGCACGCGCGCAGATGATGAGCGCCGCCGCGATGGGAGCGAGCGCGTTCCAGAAGGGACTGGGAGCAGTTCACGCGCTCTCGCATCCGATCGGCGCGCATCACGGCACACATCACGGCACGACAAACGCCGTCTGCCTTCCAGCGGTCCTGGAATTCAACGCCGGGGCCATTCGGGGCCGCTTCGACCGGGCCGCTGCCTATCTGGGAATCGATGGCGGATTCGACGGGTTTCGGACTTTCGTCGACACGCTGAACGAACGCCTCGGCATACCCAGGACCCTGGCGGAGCTTGGCGTCAGCAATCCCGATTTCGACCGGCTCGTGGCCGACGCCCTACGCGACCCTTCAACCGGCGGAAACCCTTTGGAGATGACGGAATCCAATACCAGGGCGCTTTACGAACGCCTGCTCTGAGCCCGGTTCGACGACGACGGGCCGGAATCGTCCGGGACCACCTGTTTGCTTGCCTCGAGGGCATCTCGTCTTCTGCACAACGGGACGGCAGGCCATGCGCCGCGCCTGGTGCGGATACGCTGCAAGTCCCCGCCGATCGTCACAGGGAATGCTGCCAGCGGCTGGTGGAGCCGAGGGGAATCGAACCCCTGACCTCGTCATTGCGAACGACGCGCTCTCCCGACTGAGCTACGGCCCCGCCGAGAGCGCGTGTGGCGGACGCGAGATGTCTTGTCAAGCTGCTACGCCAGCCGTGCTGCGTGCGACTCCGGCCCGGCACGTCATTCTGCCAACGGCGTGTACAGGACCTGAACTTGCGCAAGGGCCGGCAAGCGCGGACAAGTGCGTTGACAAGTCGCCAGACACCTTCAACAAAATGAGCTTCAAGTCGGGATCAATTTTGGGAGAGAAGCGTGGGACAGAGATGCCAGAGTTGTGGAATGCCGCTTTCCAGGGACCCCGAAGGCGGCGGCAGCGAGACCGACGGCAGCCCCAGCGCGAAATATTGCTCAATATGCTACGCAGATGGAGCCTTTCGTCATCCGGACGTCACGGCCAGGGAGTTTCAGGCGCATTGCGTCGACGCGATGGCAGCCAACGGCATGCCGAGAATCATGGCCTGGCTGCTCACGCGCGGGATTCCGAAACTCGAGAGATGGGCAGGCTGAGAGCGGCCTCGTCGGCAAAGGCGCGTTAGCGCTTTTTCGCCCGGTGACATGACAAGGCCTTCCGAATGCCACTCTGGCGCCGACATCAAGGTGCGGGCGGCCTTGCTTGTTCCGGCTCCGTGCCGGCCACTTGATCATCCGGCAACGGGCGGACACAGACCAGATGCCTGTCGCCCCAGGCATTGTCGACGCGATTGACCGGCGGCCAGTACTTGTCGACGCGAAAGGCGCCGACCGGATAGCAGCCGGTCTCGCGCGAATACGGCCGGTCCCAGGCGCCGACAAGATCCTCCACTGTGTGAGGCGCGCGTTTCAGCGGGCTGTTCGCGCCTTCAATCCGCCCCTCCTCGATGTCACGGATTTCTTGCCGTATTTCCAGCATGGCGTCGCAGAAACGGTCGAGTTCCGCCTTGGTCTCGGATTCGGTCGGCTCGACCATCAGCGTGCCTGCCACGGGCCAACTCATGGTCGGAGCATGAAACCCGTTGTCCACCAGGCGCTTGGCTATGTCATCCACGGTCACGTCGGCGCTGGCCGCAAATGGCCGCGTGTCGAGGATGCACTCATGCGCCACGCGGCCCCTGCTGCCCCTGTAAAGGACGTCGAATGCGCCTTCGAGACGCTTCGCGACATAGTTGGCATTGAGTATCGCGACGCGGGTCGCCTGCGTCAGTCCTTCACCGCCCATCATCAACAGGTAGGCATGGGAGATGGCGAGAATGCCGGCCGAACCGTAAGGCGCGCCCGAAACAGGGCCAGTGATTCCGCCCGCATGTGGATGCCCGGGCAGGAACTCCGCCAGATGGGCACGAACGCCGATCGGCCCCATGCCCGGGCCCCCGCCGCCATGGGGAATGCAAAAGGTCTTGTGCAGGTTCAGGTGGCTCACATCGCCGCCGATCTCTCCCGGTTTGGCAAGGCCGACCATCGCGTTGAGATTTGCGCCGTCCATGTAGACCTGCCCGCCATGGTCGTGGGTGATCCGGCAGACCTCACGCACCGATTCCTCGAATACGCCGTGGGTCGAGGGATAGGTGATCATGCATGCCGCCAACCGATCACCCGCCGCCTCGGCCCGTGCACGAAAGTCAGCCAGGTCCGTGTCGCCGTCTTCGAGCGAATTCACCACGACCACCTCCATGCCGCACATCCGGGCGCTTGCCGGGTTCGTGCCGTGCGCGGACCCCGGTATCAGGCAAACGTTCCGCTGCCCGTCGCCACGAAACTTGTGATAGGCTAGGATGGTGAGAAGTCCTGCATACTCTCCCTGTGCACCTGAATTGGGCTGCATGGACATGGCGTCATAGCCGGTGATCTGGCAAAGCCGCGCGCCCAGGTCCCCGATCATCCCGGCGTACCCCTTGACCTGGTCGGCGGGAACGAAGGGATGAATGCCGGCGAATCCGGCCCAGCTCACCGGCATCAATTCGGCCGCGGCGTTGAGCTTCATAGTGCAGCTTCCGAGCGGGATCATTGCGCGGTCCAATGCAAGATCACGGTCAGCAAGGCGGCGCATGTACCGCGTCAATTCGGTTTCGGCCCGATTCATGTGGAACACGGGATGAGTCAGGTAGGCCGAAGTGCGGCAGCACTCCTCGGGAAACCGCGTGTAACCCGCCTCGAAATCGTCCAGGTCGAGATCGAGGCCAAAGGCGCGCCAGACCGCTTCCAGCACGTCCGGGCGGACGGTCTCGTCGAGCGAGACGCCAATCCCGGTCGTCCCGACCCTTCGAAAGTTGATCCTTTCGTCCCGCCCGGAGTCAAGAATGGCAGCCTGCCGCTCGCCCACCTCGACAGTGATCGTGTCGAAGAAGACCTCGGGCGCGAACTTGAAGCCGCCCGCTTCGAGACCCAACGCCAACCGTTCGGTGTTGCGGTGTATGCACTGCGCAATGGCCTTCAGGCCCTCGGGTCCGTGGAAGACCGCGTAGAAGCTTGCCATCACGGCAAGCAATGCCTGCGCTGTGCAGACGTTCGAGGTCGCCTTCTCGCGACGGATGTGCTGTTCGCGGGTCTGGAGCGCCAGCCGATAGGCGCTTCCGCCGCGCGCGTCGACGGACACTCCCACCAGTCGGCCGGGCATTGCGCGCTTGTAGGCCTCCCGGCAGGCCATGTAAGCCGCATGCGGCCCGCCAAAGCCCAGGGGCACGCCGAACCGCTGCGTCGAACCGACGGCGATGTCGGCACCCATCGCGCCAGGCTCCTTGAGAAGCGTGAGCGCCAGCGGGTCCGCGATCACGATGCCCACGGCCCCGGCCTCCCGGAGCGCCGCGATCTCGCCTGACAGGTCGCGAACATGCCCGTAGGTTCCGGGATACTGGAAGATTGCGCCAAAGACCGTGTCGGCCTCCAATTCCCCGGGTGCGGCGACGATGCACTCGATGCCGAGCGGAGCCGCCCTGGTCTGCATGACCGCAACGTTCTGCGGATGACAGTTCTCGTCGATGAAGAACGCGCCGGCCTTCGACCTTGCAACACGTTGCGCCATCGTCATGGCCTCGGCCGCGGCGGTGGCTTCGTCGAGCAGCGAGGCGTTGGCGATGTCCAGGCCGGTCAGGTCGCAGACCATGGTCTGGTAGTTGAGAAGCGCCTCGAGACGGCCCTGGGAGATCTCGGGCTGGTAGGGCGTGTAGGCCGTGTACCATGCCGGACTCTCAAAGATGTTTCGCTGAATCACGGGCGGCGTGATTGTGCCGTGGTAGCCCTGCCCGATCAACGTCGTGAACTCTTCGTTGCACTCGGCAATCGCGCGCATGCGCGCGAGAAGCTCCCACTCGGAAAGCGCCGGCTCGAACGCGAGCGGCTCCTCCTGCCGAATCGACTCGGGAAGGGTCTGGTCTATCAGCTCGCCGAGCGAGGCAACGCCAATTTCCGACAGCATGGCCTCCATCTCGCCCGGGGACGGGCCGATATGGCGCCGGTTGGCAAAGTCGTAGGGCTGATATTCAGTCGGCTTGAAAGGCATCCTGACCTCCGTGCAGGCAAGGCGCGTTCAGCGCGGCCCTTGCCGGATCCCGCCGGGCCGCAACCCTAGGCGACCATGTCCCTGTATTCGTCTTCGCTCATGAATCCGTCGAGCTGACCCGGGTCGGCGACCTTCATCTTCACGAACCAGGCCACGCCCAGAGGATCCGCGTTGACGAGACCGGGGGTATCGGCAAGCGCGCCGTTCACCTCGACGATCTCGCCGTCAACCGGTGCGGTGATGTCGGAGGCGGCCTTGACACTTTCGATGACGACAACGTCGTCGCCCGATGCCACCCGCGTACCTGGCTCGGGGAGTTCGACAAACACCACGTCGCCGAGCTGCTCGGCCGCATGTTCGGTTATCCCGACCACGACCAGGTCGCCGTCAACCCGGAGCCATTCATGTTCCCTTGTGTATTTCATGTCATCTTTCCTCATCGCTTGAAGTTTGATGGGCGGAACGGCATGTCAGCCACGGTCACGGGCATCCGTTTGCCCCTGACCTCGGCTTCCAGCACGGTTCCAGTCCCGGAAAATTCGGACTCGACATAGCCCATGGAGACAGGCCGTCCAAGCGAAGGGCCGTAGCCTCCCGAAGTGACCTCTCCGACAGGGTCGTCCGATCCCTCGCGGAAAATCTGCGGACCGGCACGGACCGGCGCCCGCCCGTTCGGCAAGATGCCCACCCGACGCCGCTGAGCCCCGGACTCCAGTTCATCCAGAATGCGGGACGCACCCGGAAATCCGCCTTCCCGTTCGCCGCCACGACGCCTGGCCTTCTGGATCGCCCATTCGAGAGCGGCTTCGACCGGCGTCGTCGTGGTGTCGATGTCGGAGCCGTACAGGCAAAGCCCAGCTTCCAGGCGAAGCGAATCCCTTGCTCCAAGCCCGATCGGGATGACCGCCTCGCTCGCAAGAAGCGCCTCCGCCAGGGCCCGGGCCTTGGTGGCCGGCACCGACACCTCGAAACCGTCTTCACCGGTATAGCCAGACCGGGACACCCAAAGTCCGGTTCCGTTCCAGTCCAGAACGCCAACATCCATGAAGCGCATGTCCTCCACGCCCGGCACGAGTGCAGCCAGGGCCGCCTCGGAACCCGGTCCCTGAAGCGCAAGAAGCGCACGATCAGTGATCGCGGTTACGGAGCAACCGGCAAGATTGGCCGTGAGATGCGCGACGTCCTGTTCCCTTGTTGCCGCGTTGACCACCAGCAACAGGTCGTCGCCCTGGTTGGCGATCATCAGGTCATCAAGGATGCCGCCCGTCTCGCTGGTGAATAGCCCGTACCGTTGCCGCCCCTCGGGAATTCCGAGAACCGAGACCGGCACAAGCGTCTCGAGGGCCAGCTGGGCCTCTTCGAGCGAATCAGCGGTTATCCGTACCTGGCCCATGTGGCTGACATCGAACAGCCCAGCCGATGCCCGTGTATGCAGGTGCTCCCAGAGCACGCCGTCATAGTATTGCAAGGGCATCTCGTAGCCTGCGAACGGCACCATCTTGGCGCCAAGCTCGCTGTGAAGGTCTTGCAGCGGTGTCCGGTTCAGGTTCGGCATCGCGGTTCCCCTCATTCGGCCCGCGCAAACCGACGGGCACCTCCCGGGCAATCGCATTGCCCGTCACGTGCCCCCTCTGTCCCTTTGCCTGAGATCGTTATCCCTTCGGCGCCCCGTGTCCGGGGACTCTCCAGAGGTCTTCAAACGCAACGGTCCTTCGGCCTGAGAGTTTACCGGGGCGGTTGCTCCTTCGGCACCGGTTCGAACCCGGATTCTCCCGTCGCGTCTACTTGAACCAGTCTATAGGCTGCCCTGCACTGCTCTGGCAAGCCCCTCTTTCCCGATTTAGATTGCATGCATGACGCATGCATACGTGTTCGGATACGGCTCGCTCGTGAACCGCCATACCCACAACTACCGCGACGCAAGGAGGGCGAGGGTTGTCGGCTGGCGGCGTGCCTGGCGACACTTCGAGGGGCGGGCCGCTGCATTGCTGACGGCCATCGAGGATCGCAAGTCCAAGCTTGACGGCGTGATCGTCTCCGTGCCGGACGCGGAATGGCCGGCACTCGACTTGCGCGAACGCAACTACCTGAAGGCCAAGGCGGCCAACGTCGAGCACACGTTGCCGCACGAGCCCAAAATCCACATCTATCGCGCACCGGACTGGATGCACCGTCCCGCACAGGCAATGACGCCAATTGCTCTGTCATATCTCGATGTGGTGGTGCAGGGCTATCTGGCGGAATTCGGCGAGGCGGGCGTGCAACGATTTTTTGAGACGACCGATGGCTGGAACGCGCCGGTCCTGAACGATCGCGACGCCCCGATCTACGGGCGGCACCGCTCGTTGAATGCAAGGGAGCGCAGGCTTGTCGACGATCACCTCACCAAGCTGGAGGCAAGAATCGAAGGGCACCAGCCCTGAAGGATCGGGAGCGTCGGCCTCGCCCGGCGGCATTCGGCGGACCGGAAGGACCGAGCGATCCCGACCCGGCCGCAAGTCGAACGCTACCCGGCCGAATCCGGGCTGCGCGGCACGATGATCACCCAAAGCTTGACCGCGGCCGGCCCCGCCAGAGCGACCAGGCGTCGCGTGAAACGCTCCGAAACGATCACCCGACCGGCCAGGCCTGAACAGCCAGATGCGGGCCGGGAGGCTGACGGCTTGCCCTTCGGCCTGCATGCTAGTTCCACCATTCGTCAATGCTCGCGATGTCCTCGTCCGACCAGCCGAAGTGGTGCGCCAGTTCGTGAACCATGACATGCGCCACAAGATCGGAAAGCGCCACGTCGCCACGTTCAATCCACTCTTCCATGATGGCTCGACGAAAGAGCCAGATCGCGTCCGGCTGCCCGCGCTGGTCCGACACCGACATTTCCGTAAGCGGGATGCCATCATAGAGACCTGTCAGTTCAAACGGATCCTCGATTTCCAGGTCGGCAAGAATTTCGTTTCCTGCAAATTCCTCGACCTGGATCACCACTGCGCGGGCAAGATCCCGAAACTTCTTCGGCAAGGCCTCGACGGATGCAACCGCCATGGCCTCGATATCCGCCGCGTCCGGCGCCTCTGACACCTGCCAGTCCATCACGTCCCCTATATGGACAATTCCGAACTCATGTGAAAGAGGCACTGCCGATCAGGAGACCCCTGTCAGCGACCCCTCCCTGAAGGGAGGGGCTTGAGGGGCGAAGGCCCGTGCCGACCGGCACGAGAAAGGAGAAGACGATCCAGTCCGCCTTGAACCATGCGTTGAAGACCGGCCCCGGGTTGCTTCCTCGGTCCCGGGCTCTCGAAGATTCGCCTGCAGGCACGCCGGGCCAGGCGCGAAACGGGGCGGATCGGAACGCGGACGGTCAGGTTGCGCGAGAGGAGCCCGGCTGCGGCCGGCGTCACGGGAGAGGCTCCGGCGGCTCCCGGTGCGGCGACAGGTGCGGCCATCGTCAGGACCCGTCGCCAAGCAAGGAGAACATGCCGATGCATGGAACGCCGAAATCCGCATTCCTCCCCGCCCTGAAGGACGGGGCTTCCTGCGGGGCGGACAGATGACCATCACCCGTTTCGCGCCATCGCCAACCGGCCACATCCATGTCGGCAATCTGCGCACTGCACTTCTGAACTGGCTGATCGCACGGAAGGCGGGCGGCACCTTCATCCTGCGCATCGACGATACCGACACGGAAAGATCCCGGCAGGAATTTGTCGACGCCATCCGCGAGGACCTCGAGTGGCTCGGCCTCGGTTGGGACCGGGTCGAACGCCAGTCCGCCAGGCTTGACCTCTACAACGAGGCCGCCGACAGGCTCCGGGACATGGGGCGGTTCTACGAGGCCTGGGAAACCCCCACCGAACTTCAGCTCAAGCGCAAGACGCAAAGGAACGCGGGAAAGCCTCCGGTCTACGACCGGGGAGCGCTCGATCTCTCGGACGAGGAAAGGAACCGGTTTCGAGACGAACGCGGCGCAGGCGTCTGGCGGTTCAAGCTGAACCACGCACGTATCGAGTGGAAAGACCTGATCCTGGGCCACACGTCGGTCGACGCGGCAAGCGTGTCGGATCCGGTGCTGATCAGGCAGGACGGGCGATTGCTCTATACCCTGGCATCGGTCGTCGACGATCTCGACATGGGAGTCACGCATGTGGTTCGCGGTTCGGACCACGTGACGAACACCGCTGCCCAGATCCAGATAATGGAGGCGCTCGGGAGCCGGGCTCCGGAATTTGCCCACCATTCGCTGCTCACCGACGCGAAGGGCGAACCGCTGGCAAAGCGACTGAACACGCTCAGCCTGCGTGAGTTGCGGGCGAACGGCGTCGAACCGATGGCGATTCTGTCGCTCATGGCCAGACTCGGATCATCGGAGCCGGTCCGGCTGTGCGCGAGCCACGATGAAATTATCGAAGGCTTCGACGTTGCGCGCTTCGGGGCCGCACCCACGAAATTCGACCGGGAGGATCTGGGACCCCTCAGCATGCGCGTGGTGCACGGCCTCGCGGCGGAGGAAGTCGCGGATCACTTGTGCGCCGTTCCGGAAGCGTTGCGTGAGCAGTACTGGCATGCCGTGCGCGCCAATGTCTCACGACGCTCCGAGGCTGGCGACTGGTGGCAAGCTCTTGCAGACCCGGAGCCGCCGGACATCGCCGAAGAGGATCGCGAATTCGTCGGCGAGGCGCTGGACCTGCTTCCCGCACCCCCATACGGTCCGGAAACCTGGTCCACCTGGACAAGTGCCGTCGGCAACAGGACCGGACGAAAGGGCAAGAGCCTGTTCATGCCGCTCCGCCTGGCAATCACCGGAAAGTCGCAAGGCCCCGAAATGGCGGACGTCATGCCGCTTCTCCAGAAGAAGCCAAGTCTCTGATGGCCGGACAGCACTCCCGGGCCGGGAGAGACCGCCCGACAAGACGTCACCCGGCCTTGCGCCCAAGGGGGTGAACCCGTCTGCCGGGACCGTATCGGCATGCCAACGCAGCTCTTCTCAAGGAACATCGGTTCATGAAGTCTCACATCCTGACCATCACGTTGAATCCCACCGTCGACTTCTCGACAACTGCACCGGAGATCGTGTCCGGATTGAAGCTTCGCTGCTCGGAGCCGCAGATCGACCCGGGCGGCGGAGGCATCAACGTCGCGCGGGCCGTCAAGCTTCTGGGTGGCCAGGCCACGGCGCTCATCGCCATCGGCGGCGCGACCGGTGCTCACCTTCTGCAACTGCTCGCGCTCGAAGGCGTGCCGACGGTCGCCTTTCAGGGTCCCGGCGAAACGCGCCAGTCCATGTCGGTGATCGATCGGGCTTCGAGGGAGCAGTTCCGGTTCGTCATGCCGGGACCGGGGTGGCAGGAGCACGACGTGCCGCGCGCACTCGACTCGGTCGACCAGGCGGCCGGCGAAGACACGCTTGTCGTGCTCTCCGGGAGCCAGCCGCCCGGTGTCGCCAAGGACTTTCCCTCCATCCTTGCGGATCATGTGGCTGGGCGACGGGCGCACCTCATTGTCGACACGTCAGGACCAGCGCTGGTCCATCTCGCCGAGAAGCCGCACGACTCCGTCTACGTCCTGCGCATGGACGGCGACGAAGGCGAAGAGCTGGCGGGCCGCCCCCTGTCCACGCGAGCCGACACGGCGACGTTCGCCAGGGAACTCGTCGACAAGGGCGTGGCCCGTGTCGTCATCGTCGCTCGAGGCGCGGATGGTTCGGTGATGGCGGACAAGGACGGGGCGTGGCACGCCGTCAGCCCGCCGGGACCGGTTGTTTCAAAGGTCGGTGCAGGCGACAGCTTCGTCGGCGCTTTCACGCTCGCGCTTGCCGGCGGCGAGCCGACCGGAGAATGCCTGCGATGGGGCGTGGCCGCGGCAAGCGCGGCCGTCTCGACCGAGGCAACCAGGCTCTGCGACCCCGGGACGACCGAGCGCAACCGGATCGCATGCGAGCTCACGCCCCTGGAGTGATGCAGCCCGCGACTTCCTCCTGACGTTCAGGCCTTCAGCCTGAAACCGGTCCGGAACATCCACCAGACGATGACCAGGCAGAGACCCGAAAAAAGGAATATCGCGGCAAGGCTTGCCACCACCGGCACGTCCGCCGTGCCGAAGAATGACCATCGGAACCCGGACACCAGGTAGAGCACCGGATTCAGCAACGACACGTTCTGCCAGAACGGAGGCAGCATGCTGACCGAGTAGAAGGATCCACCGAGGAAGACGAGCGGCGTGACCACGAGAAGCGGCACCAGGTTCAATTGCTCGAAATTCCTCGCCCAGATGCCGAGAATGAACCCGAGCAGCGAGAAGCTGACCGCAGTCAGCACCAGGAATGCCAGCATGAATGCCGGATAGGCGATGCCGAGTTCCACGAAGAACAGGGACGTCACGAGAATGACGAGCCCGATCAGCATCGACTTGGTGGCGGCAGCGCCGACATAGCCGATCACGATTTCAAGCGACGAGATGGGAGCCGACAGAACCTCGTAGATCGTGCCGATGAACTTCGGGAAGAAGATTCCAAAGCCCGCATTCTGGACCGATTGCTGAAGGACCGTCAACATGATCAGCCCAGGCACGATGAAGGCCCCGTAGGACACGCCCTCGATCTCGGGCATGCGACTGCCGATGGCGGCGCCGAAAACGACAAAATACAGTGCGGTCGAAACCACCGGCGACACGATTGACTGGAATATGGAACGGAAGAACCGCCCCATTTCGAAACGCCAGATTGCGGCGATGCCGTGCCAGTTCATTCAACTTCCTCCCGGACAAGTCGCACGAAGATCTCTTCGAGCGAACTCTGGTGAGTCTGGATGTCGGACAAGGTCAGCCCGGCGGCTTGCACCGCCGTGAGCAGACGGGTGATGCCCGTGCGCTCTCCGGTCGCCTTGTAGGAATAGATCAGCGACCTGCCGTCTTCGGAACGGACCAGATCGTATTCGGCGAGCGTGGCCGGGACGGCTTCGACGGCTTGCGTCAGCTCGATCCGGACTTCCTTCCGGCCAAGGCGCTGCATGAGCGCGGACTTTTCCTCGACCAGCAGCAACTCACCGGCATTGATCACGCCGACCCGGTCGGCGATGGCTTCGGCTTCCTCGATGTAGTGCGTGGTCAGGATGATGGTGACGCCGTCCTCTCGCAGCCTCCGCACGAGCGCCCACATGTCGCGGCGAAGCTCGACATCCACGCCGGCAGTCGGCTCGTCAAGGAACAGGACGCTCGGCTCGTGCGACAGGGCCTTGGCGATCAGGACCCGGCGTCGCATGCCGCCGGACAGCTCTGACGTCCTGCTGCCCTTCCTGTCATGAAGCGCGAGGTCCTTGAGCACGCCTTCAAGCAGCGCTTGGTTGCGGGGCTTGCCGAAGAGCCCGCGCGAGAAGCGCAGCGTGCTTTGCACACACTCGAAGGGTTCGAGATTGATTTCCTGAGGGACAAGCCCGATCAGCTTGCGTGCCGCGCGCCATTCGGACTGCACGTCGTGCCCGCCAACGGAGATTCGTCCGGACGTGGGCCGGGTGATCCCGCAAATCGTCGAGATCAACGTCGTCTTGCCTGCACCGTTCGGACCGAGCAGCGCAAGGATTTCGCCCTCCTCGATCTCGAGCGTGATGCCCTTCAGGGCCTCGAGCCCGTCGTCATAGGTCTTGTGAAGGTCTTCGACCGCGACGATGCCTGGCATTGGAAATCTCCCTTGAGCCGCGAACATGAAGCCGAACGGCCCCTTCCGGAACCAGGGCCTTGACTACTGGAACAGTTCAGCGGGCCGCCTCGCTGCACCCCGCGCGACATGCACGTCCGGACAGCGATGCGACGGCGCATCCCCTCCGCCAGGTCGGGACCAGGCGGTCCGGTCGCTCAAGCGTGCGCGGAGCCGTGACCTCGTCCTGCAGGACGGGGCGGCTAGTTCTGTGCGTAGTATTCGATGACCAGGTTCGGTTCCATGAACACGGGATAGGGGACATCCGTCAGCCCCGGCGTGCGCACGAATGTGGCAGTCATCTTCGAGTGATCAGCTTCTATGTAATCGGGCACGTCACGCTCCGGCAGTCCCGTCGCTTCCAGCACGATCGCAAGTTGCTTGGAACGGTCACGGATCTCGATCACGTCGCCCTCCTTGACACGGTACGACGGAATGTTGACGCGCTTGCCGTTCACCCTGACATGACCGTGATTCACGAACTGGCGCGCGGCAAAGACGGTAGGCACGAACTTGGCGCGATACACGACGGCGTCGAGGCGCCGCTCCAGCAGGCCGATCAGGTTTTCGCCGGTATCTCCGCGGACCCGTTCCGCCTCGGCGAAGATGCGGCGGAACTGCCTTTCGGTCAGGTCGCCGTAATATCCCTTGAGCTTCTGCTTGGCGCGCAACTGAAGACCGAAGTCGGACATCTTGCCCTTGCGGCGCTGTCCATGCTGACCCGGGCCGTATTCGCGGCGGTTGACCGGGGATTTTGGCCGGCCCCAGATGTTCTCCCCCATCCGGCGGTCGATCTTGTACTTGGCAGCTGTGCGTTTGGTCACGGCTGATCTCCTTCCTGGGCGCCGCCTGCAATGCAAGCGGCCTTGAAGGGCGTTGTCCTCTGCCAGAAGGCCGACAGGCATCCCCTTGCGGGGGCCGCCAACACCAATGAAGGCGCGCTTATACAGGCGGGCACGGCCGAGTCAACACGGCTTTTTCGACCGTGCGCATGGCCTTGCCACGTCGATTGCGATCCGCTTTAAGCGCCTCGACAGACATTCCGGACCCGCCTTCCCATGCCACAGATGCAAGGCCGCGTCACGGCGGCCCTCGGCCCCACGAATACCGGAAAGACGCACTACGCCGTTGAGCGCATGCTGGGCTACAGGACGGGGATCATCGGCCTGCCGCTCAGACTGCTCGCCCGCGAGATCTACAACAAGATTGTCGACCTTCGCGGACCCTCGGTGGTGGCCCTCCTGACCGGCGAGGAAAGAATCATCCCGGACCGAACCCAGTACTGGGTTTGCACGACGGAGGCGATGCCGGAGGACATGGCAGTCGACTTCCTTGCCGTCGACGAAATACAGCTCGCCGCCGACCCGGAGCGCGGTCATGTCTTCACGGACCGGCTGCTCCGGGCCCGTGGACTGATGGAAACCGTCTTCATGGGATCCGACACCATGCGCGATTCCATCGCCGCGCTCGTGCCGAGGGTGAGTTTCCAGCGCCGCGAGAGGCTGTCCAGCCTTTCCTATGCCGGCGCGAAGAAGATCAGCCGACTGCCGCATCGATCCGCGATCGTCGGGTTCTCGGTCGAGAGCGTGTACGCGATCGCGGAGCTGGTCCGTCGTCAGAAGGGCGGCGCTGCGGTGGTCATGGGCGCGCTGTCCCCGCGCACCCGCAACGCCCAGGTCTCCATGTACGAAAGCGGCGAGGTTGACTACCTCGTCGCCACGGACGCAATCGGCATGGGGCTGAATCTCGACATCGGCCATGTCGCGTTCTCCGGTCTCAGCAAGTTCGACGGGCGAAGGATGCGCGACCTCGCGCCAGGCGAGTTGGCGCAGATCGCGGGCCGCGCAGGCAGGTTCCAGACTGACGGCTCGTTCGGAGTGACGGGCGATGCACCGCCTCTTGGCGAAAACGTGGTCAAGGCCGTGACCACGCATTCCTTCGCCCCGTTGCAAAGGCTCCAATGGAGAAACCACAGGCTGGACTACGGCAGCATTGACCAGCTCATCGATTCACTGGAAATGCCCGCGAACGGCAACCGCCTCGTCCGCGCACGGGACGCCGATGACCTGGTCGCGTTGAGGGTGCTTGCCGGTCAATCCGAGATCCGCGCACGTGCCATGGACGAGGCCTCAGTAAGGCTTCTCTGGGATATCTGCAGCATCCCGGACTTTCGCGGCATCAGCCAGGAGGAGCACACCGAACTTCTCGGCGCGATCCATGGCCATCTGCATGAAAGCGGCGAGATTCCGGAGGACTGGATCGCCTCGCAGATCCAGCACATCGACCGCACGGACGGTAACATAGACATGCTGTCCCGCCGTCTCGCGTTCATTCGGACATGGACCTATGTCTCGCAGCGCAGCGGATGGTGTCCCAATGAATCCCATTGGCGGGACTTCACTCGCGCTGTAGAAGACCGTTTGTCGGATGCGCTCCACGCGGCACTGACAAAGCGGTTCGTGGACCGGCGCACGTCCATCCTGATGCGCGGGTTGAAGCAGAAGGAGAACCTCGTGGCCGAGGTCAACGATAAGGGCGAAGTCATGATCGAAGGCCAGTTCGTTGGCCATATCGACGGCTTCCGGTTCCGCCAGGACGCGGACGTGTCGGGTGACGAAGCCAGGACCGTGCGCGCGGCGGCAATCGCGGCGCTTGGACCGGAATTCCGCCTGCGCGCGGACCGGTTCTACAATTCGCCTGATTCCGAGATGGACTTCACAGACCAGGGCGGGATGATGTGGGGAGAACAAACGGTCGGCAAGCTCGTGGCCGGAGACGATCCGCTGAAGCCGCAGGTGGAGTCCTTCGTCGACGACGAAGCCGACACCGAGGTGGCACAAAAGGTTCAGCGTCGGCTCCAGCACTTCATCGACCGGAAGATCGCGCTGCATTTTCTTCCGCTGCTCAACATCCGGAACGACGAGAGCCTGAGCGGCATCGCCAAGGGCTTCGGGTTTCGCATGGTGGAGGCCATGGGCATCATTGACCGCCGCGAGGTGGCAAACGAGGTAAAGGAACTCGACCAGGAGACACGTGGAGTCCTGCGCAAGCATGGCATTCGCTTCGGCCAGTTCACGATCTTCATGCCGGACCTGCTGAAGCCGGCGCCGACCCGGTTGCGGCTCGTGCTCTGGTCGCTGGCGCGAGGCGACGAGGAGTTTCCGCAAAGTCCGCCGCCGGGCCTCGTCACGATTCCCGCAATGCAAAGGATCCCCGCTGCCGTCCACTTGAAGTCCGGGTACCGGCCAGCCGGAGAACGCGCGATCCGCATCGACATGCTGGAACGGCTCGCTGACATGCTCCGAACGGAAGACAGCCGCGGCGGATTCGAGGCGACACCCGACATGCTCTCCATCACCGGGACGACGCTCGCGCAGTTCGCGAACTTGATGGAAGGGCTTGGATACAAGGCGCGGCGCGGCGAGCGCGAAAAGGTGCGTGAGGCAACGGAGCGATCCGTGCCATCCGAAGGGAATGCGACGCCTGACGCGCCCGTGGCGGCTCCGGAAGCCTCCGTTCCCGAAGAGCCCGGCGATCAGGTCAGCACCACGCAACAAGAGCCTGATCCAGCCGATGACGGCTCGGAAATCGAGGAATTCTATACGTTCGTCTGGGGCGGGCGACGCGGCAGCCAAAGGAAAGGCACGAGACCGTCGCGGAAAGGCAAGCAGGCGCCTGGCAAGGCGAAGCCGAAGGACGGGACAAACGACAGGACCGGTCGCTTCGCGGCCCGCCCGCCAAAGAAGGACAGGATCGATCCTGACAATCCGTTCGCGCAAGCCCTTCAAGGGCTGCAGAACAAGGAGGCCTGACCTGAAGCGTCTGCGGCGGCTGTTCTCTGTCCTCCCCTCTCGGGGCCACGCTTCCGCCAAGGCCTTGCGCGACTCAGGGAGGATCCGGTCAGAGGGAAGGGCCATTACCGGCAATTTATTTGAGCCTTACAAAGAAAGATTGACAGAAAGGGAAATGCCGCTGGCGACGGTGCGCGCGCCGTCGGCAAGTATGGGAATCGCGGTCCCTGCAGCCGCCAGAGCCGGCAAATCAGTGCGCCGTCAACTTTTCTTTGTAAGCCCCATTTTTTGACGCTGTTTCGGCTGCGGCACAGAAATGCAGCGGATTTTCCGGATCAGGCGGCCATGTGATTCGCAATGCATTCTCGCGCCCAAGGCAGTGCCGCCGGACAGGCAAAGGGAACACGGGTCCTGATGCACGACGAGAGAGTGCAATTGTCGAGGAGCGGAAACGGACGCCCGATGTCGAGCGATGGCAAACGGATACGCAAGATGAGATCGTTGAGGTCCAACCCGACGTTCTCGCCGCGCGCGAGGGTTTGCATATACCCTCGCCATTAGGCCCGGGTGTATCCCAATTTTTTGACCCCGTTGGTTTTTGGCTCCATTGTTCGGGGAGGCGTGTCCGACAACGGCCGGGCGAATCGGTCGGCGGCGCGTTTTCAGGCAACGGGCAGGAGCGCGAACCATGACGCAGGACGAAGGGAAACACGGGCATCGGCATCCGGACGCGGTGGCGTATCTGGAAGGCCTGGCGGAAGGCGAGGCGGCGGTTCATCCGCCGGTGGTCCGCGAGCGCGACGGCGGGTTCACGCAGTACTGGCTGGAGGGCGGCGAGGTGCGGAGCCGCGACATCACGGAAGACGAGCTGCCGCTGGCGGGCTTCAGGCCGGACGGCGGGACGCTTCAGGAGCTGCTGGGAGCCGTTTCGGCGGAGTTCGGGCCGCAGCTTCCGAAGCTTGCGGCGGACCTCGCGTCCGGCGTTCCCGACCTTGACGGCGTGGAGCGGGCGCTCCGCGACAGTTCCCTTGGCGGCGGCGCGGCGGCGCTGAAGCTGCTCCTGGAGCATCTCGACGGCATGCTTCCGACGCCGGAATGCGAGGGCTGCGGCAAGCCGATGCGCCGGCATCCGGCGACGCGGAAGTCGTTCCTGACCCGGCTCGGCCGGGTCGAGGTGGAACGGACGCATTTCCATTGCCGGTCGTGCGGCAAGGGACGCTTCCCGCTGGACCGGGCCCTTGGTCTGGAGGGCAGCGCCTTCACTCCGGGGATGGCGAGCGTCATGGCCGAGACGGTGCCGATGATGAGCTTCGACGCGGCGAGCCGCCACATCGCGAACCTTGCCGGGGTGGCCGCCTCCCGGAGCTCGCTGCAGCGCTGGTCGCTGGCGCTCGGCGAGGAGGTCCTCCGGTTCGAGCGGGAGGAGGTCGTCGAAGGCAAGCCATTGGCATCGCGCATGTACCTGTCCATCGACGGGACCGGGATCCCGTTGCGGAAGGGTGACGTGGAAGGCGTTGCCGGGAAGCAGGAGGACGGGACCTCGAAGACACGCGAAGCCAAGCTGGCCGTGATGTACACCGCCGAGGGCCGGGATCCGGAGACCGGCGCGGCGCTGAAGGACAGGGGCAGCGAGACGTCCAGCTGCCTCATCGACAGCGCGGCCGCTCGGTCCGCAAGCCCGGAGCCTTCCGGTTTCGCCACGCGCCTTGACCGGGAGGCGCTTCGCCGCGGCCTGCACGACGCCGGGGAGCTCGTCGTCATCTCCGACGGGGCCGAATGGATACGGAACACCTGCGACGAGCTGTTCGGAGGACGGAAGGTCACCTGCGTCCTGGATCTGTTCCATGTCCTCGAACACGCCTCCGACGCCGTGAAGGCGATCCTCCCGGACAAGACGGAACGGGACCGGCGGTTCAAGGACGTCAAGGCGGACATCGAGGCCGGGCGGGTCGCCAAGGTGATCCGGGAGCTCGAGCCCTTCAGCGGCCGTCATGAGGAGGTGAAGGCCTGTTGTCGCTATTTCAGGAACAACATCGAGCGCATGCGGTACGACGAGTACCGCGACCAGGGCATGCAGGTCGGAAGCGGCGTCGTGGAAAGCGGCTGCAGGCAGTTCGGGCTGCGGCTGAAGCGTCCCGGCACCCGCTGGTCGGAGCGCGGAGCCAACGCCATGCTCGGGCTCAAGAGTTGCGTCATGAACCTGAGGCTGCCCGATTTCCTGGACTGGCAGGCGAGAAAGGCTGTCGCCGCCTGACAAGAAACTTGGGTTACACCCCATTAGGCCCAATACTGTTGCTTTAAGGGATTTCTTGTGCTGGAATGGCGGGGCACCGCAACCTGTGGAGGATCCCGCCATGGCCCGAACGGTGGCCAGGTTCGCCGGAGGCATGCGCCTGTAGGACCATCTCGGTGTCAGCGTGATCGCGCGCGTGGATCCGCGCGAGGCGGTGCGCGCCGCGCTGCGGTCCCGTGGCCGCGACAGCCGGCGGAGGTGATGGTCTGCCACGTGATCGCGATGGCGCTGTTCCGGACGGTTTCGGCGCGCGTGGTCCTGCGCTGCCTGGTCGACGGCCTGCGGTGGATATCGCCGGACCTTCCGGTCCGGGTGTCGGGCAAGTCGTCGATCTCGCGGGCGCGTCTCGGCGCTCCGCGACAGCTGCGTGGCGCCGCTGGCGCATCCCGGGACGCCCGGCGCGTGGTACCGGGGGCTGCGCCTGGCGGCCTTCGACGGCTCGTCGCTGAACCTGCCCGACGAGGCGCGCAACCGCGAGGCGTTCGGCCTTCCGGGATCGTCGCGCGGCAGCTCGGCGTTCCCGCAGGCGCGGCTGACGGCGATGGTGGAGGTCGGCACGCACGCGGCCTTCGCCTGGGCATGCTGGCGCTCGCGGACCGTTGCCATTGCGGCTTTCCGCTGTGGTCGCGGGCCGCGGCGACGGGAGCGGACCTGCTCTGGCGGTGCAAGGGGAACATGAAGCTCCCGGTCGTCGAGGCGCTGGACGACGGCTCGTGGCGGAGCGTGATCCGCGGCAGCGGCCGCGATCGCCGGCGAAGCCGCGGGGAGCTTCCGGTGCGGATCCTCGCCTGCCGGATCGAGGGCGGCGACGAGACCGTCACGCTCGCGGCGCTGTACCACGAGCGGCGGGAGATCGAGACCGCCTGCGACGAGGTCAGGACCCGCATCCTCGGGCCCGGCGCCGCCCTGCGCAGCAAGACGCCCGACCTGGTCCGCCAGAAGATCGACGGGCTCATGCTCGCCCACCACGCCGCAAGATGCCTGATCCACGAGGCCGCCGGCAAGGCCGGGGAGGATCCAGACCGAATGTCCTTCGTGCACGCCGTGCACGTCATGCGCCGCCGGATCATCAATCCCGGCGACTTTCCCCCTGAGGACAGGCCGGCCGTCGTGACTGACGAGATCCTCGAGGAGCGCGTCGTTTCCGGCCGCGGCCAGTCCAGGCCCCGTGGCGTCAGGCAGGAGATGAGCGGCTTCCCCTTCCGCAAGCGCGGACCGGTGTCGCGCGAGAAACACGACTGGACGCCGGAAATCGTCCCGAAATGTGCTTAAAGCAACAGTATTGGGGCTAAGCCGAACTTCCAGAAGGCCTCAAGGTCTACCTGATTGATTTCGGGACAGAAACCCCGGAATCCTGATTCACGGTACTGGGCAGGAACCTGCGGCGGGTGTCAGGGCAGCCGGACGCCGAGGAGCCGGAACGCCTCGGCCTGCAGCGGCGTCGGCGTCGAGGTCATGTCGAATTCCGCGGACGTTTCCGATTTCGGCTTCATGCGCATCATGGACAGGGTCGCAAGGTGGGCCATCAGGCCCTGGAAGCCCTGGACGGGCAGTCCGGACGTGGTCCGCTTCGTCGCCGCCTTGAGCGCGGCCCCGTCCGACGTCCCGGCCGGGGCGACGGCGGAGGCCGCCTCCGGCGGATCCTCGTCATGGAAGAGCAGCGGCTTCAGGGCGTCCCGCATGTGCCATTCCACGTAATATGCGAGCATGCAGAGCAGGACGTGCGCCCGGACCCGGCCGGCCAGGCGGTGATGGACCGGACGCACCTTCAGGTCCACGGTCTTCATCGTTCTGAAGGCCCGCTCCACGCGGGCGAGGGACTTGTACGACCTGACCGTCTCGCCGGCTTCCATGACGCTTTCGGGAAGGCTGGTGCGAACCACGCAGAAGCCGTCCAGGGCCTCCTCGGCGGCGATGCTCCCGGCGTTGCGCCGCCATGAGAAGCCGTCTTCCCGGACGTCGACGACGAAGTGCTTCTTCATCTTCCGCGCCGTCAGGACCTTCTCCAGCCGCAGGGCGATGTTCGTCGCGCCCTTGAGGCGGCGGCTCTTGCGCCGGGTCGCCGCGTCGACCTCGCGGATGCCCTCCTCGGTCGCCTGCAGGAGGTCCTCGCGCCTGCGGGCGCGCTCCTCCGCCAGAAGCGGGTTGCGGCACGCCATCAGGCGCTCGCCCGGAAAGAGCTCCTCGCAGGCGATCTCCGCCATGTCGATGTCGTCGAACAGCGACGGCTGCAGGGTTCCGTTCTCCGCCAGCGCGCGGATCGCGGGCGCCCTGAGCGCACTGATCCAGTCCAGGCCGGCGGGCCGGACGTCCTCGCGCAGCCGTCCGGCCGCCGTCGCGACGGTGGCCGGATCGGAGGCGTTGCCCTCGAAGACCTCCACGGCGACCGGCCGTCCCTCGCGGTCGCACATGAGGCCGAACTCGACCTGCAGCCTGCCCCTCTTGCCGTCGCGGGAGTGGCCGAACCTCGCGAGCGCGCAGTTCCGGCCCTCCATCCAGACGGAGGTCAGGTCCCACAGCACCAGGGAGCGCTCGCCGAGATGCCGCCGCGCAAGCTCCGTCTCGATGCGCTCCTGCCGCTCCAGAAGCCAGTCCATGGCGCCGCAGAGCTCGTTCTCGTCGGTGTCGCCGATGCCGAGCGTCTGGCCGAGCGTGTCGCACGCGCTTGCGGGGGACAGGCTCCGGGCCGTCGCGAGCTTCGCCCTGGGCGCGGTGATGCGGGCCACGATCATGGCGACCGCGAGGTCGCGCTGCCGGGACGGGCGCGGGGAGACGGTCCGGTCGAGGCCGAGCTTTCGGAGCGTGCCGAGCGCGGCCGCGACGGCGCCGTGGGGCAGCGAGGACGCGACCTCGAACGCGTCCTCGAGCGGCCGTGCGGCGGCGCCCCTGAGGCAGGCGCGGATCTCCTCGACGAGTTCGGGCGGCAGCCTGGAGAGGTTGGCGAGGGTGCGCTTGCGGACCTTCTTGAGGTCCTTGTCCCACCATGTCTCGCGGAGCAGGACGGCGGGCGGGGAGTTTCGGTTGGGGACGGATTCGACATACATGGGCATGTCCGTAGCCGTTCCTGTCCATGGTGTCAAGCACATGCCGCGACAAAATTCGGGGAACTGTTGGACATTGAAGATTCTGTCTTCCGGAACCGTCTGCATCTTGCATGGGTATGTATTTTGACCTCAAGATCAGGCAAATCCCGGACAACACACTGAAAAAGCTTCACTTTCCGAGAGAGATGCGCTCAGTTCGGCTGGAAGTTCGGATTAGGGTGAATGAGTGGCTTTGAGGGCGGTTTCGGGCGAGACGACTGCGGTGCAGTGGGAACGGCTGGATTGCCTGCACCCATCCGTGCCCGCCATGGCCTGACGACAACAGGGCGGCGGTCAGGCAGCGTCGGCCAGCTTTCGGCGGAACCGGCGACATCGGCCCTGACCTCAATGCTGCGGAACGACGGGCTGACGACGTCCGCAGATGCGTGCCAGAGGTTGCCGGATGAGAAGCATGGCGAGATCCATCCGCCTGCGCACCTGAAGTGCGTGAGCGTGATGAAGTGTCACGTCGTGACCGGCTCCGCCAGCGGAATCACCGGATTGCCGGCGAAACCTGGATGGTCGGCAGCCCAATGGTCGCACACGTCCTGGAGGCAGTGGGGTCGGGTCTCACGGCACCTCGATCGCGTTGGGCAAAAGTACGCTTTCAAGATAGTCCTTGGCCGCTTCGTGGGTCAGGAAGTCCGGCGGCGGGAAGCAGGCGTGCAAGTCCCAGTCATCGCCGGTCTCAGCCATGTGGGCCGCGATCTGCGTGTCAAGGCGATCCATCAAGTCGAAGTGCATCGGGTCGTCGACCAGATTGGTCAGTTCTTGCGGATCAGCTTGCTGGTCAAACAGGAACTTGCGTCGGCTTGGCTGGCGCACATAGAGCCAATCCCTTGTGCGGATGCCCCTTTCGGGAACAGGCGTGAACTCGCCCCAAGCCCCGTCGTCCATGCGGAAGGTCTGGTAGTGAATGCGGTCTCGGTGATCGTCGCCACCGTCAAGGACGTTCAGGTAGCTCTGCCCATGCGCCATGGAAAACGGCTCGGCCCGGACGAGATCCAGGAGCGTCACCGGCGTGTCGACCCCGACGTCGATCATGGCTTGCGTTCTTCGGCCGGCAGGGATCCGGCCCGGGAGTCGGGCCAGGAACGGCACCTGCATCGTGGCGCGATAGCCCTGAGGCTTGCATCCGCAATAATAGCCGTGCTCGCCTAGCATGTCCCCGTGATCGGAGAAGAAGATCACCAGCGTATTCTCAGCCAGACCGCGCCTGTCGAGATGGTTCAGGATGCGCCCGACATTCCAGTCGATGTTTGAAATCATCGCGTAGTACTCGGCGATGAAGATCCGCTGTTCCTCTTCGCTTTCCGGCTCCAGCTGCCCTTTCGCCCCATAGGCAACGCGCGACCGCAGCGCCGCTTTCCTGTTGCCTGCGCAGTCGGTTTCGACACGTTCCGTCTGGATGCGGACCAGCTCCTCGGGCGCCAGCGTCCCGACCGGCAATGGCACTTCGGAAGGGTCGTACATCCCGCGCCAATGCTCCGGCATGTCATTGGGGTGATGCGGCGGGCCGTACGAGACATAGCCGAAGAACGGCTTCTCCGGATCATCGGCGCGGGCTTCGTCGATGAATTCGATCAGGTGGTCGGTCTGATAGTCCGGCTCATACCTGCGGCAACGATAGGGTTGATCGGTGTCACGGAAGAAAATGCCGTCGAGATAGGAATGACCGCGATTGAAGCCGACGAACCGGTCGAATCCGAATCGCCGGCCTGGAGGCACGAAGCCCGGCTTTGACCCACCCTCCAGATGCCATTTCCCGACATAAAGCGTCTGATAGCCTGCGTCCTTCATCCGCTCGCCAAGAAATTCCTGATCGGCGCGCAGGGGGAAATGGTTTTGGGTCATCCCGTGGCCCTGAGCGTATTTCCCGGTCAGCATCGAAGCGCGGAACGGACAGCAAAGCGGATAGCTGGCGAAGGCGTTGTCGAAGGTTAGCCCTTCATTCGCGAGCCTTTGCAGGCGGGGCGTCCTGATCACCGGATTGCCCGCGGGCGACATGCAGTCATACCGCATCTGATCGGCATAGATCAGCAGGACGTTGGGCACCTCGCTCATCCTGTCACTCCGATGTCTGGCGGGTCCAGCGTCAGTTCCATCATATCCTCGCCCCAGACAATGCGGCCTTTGTAGACCTCGGCCATCTCGGCGATGCAGCGTTCCCGCACGCCGGGCGGCTCGAATTGCGGAGTGAAGTGCGTCGGCACCAGAGTCTCGACGTTGGCCGCCGCTGCAAGGCGCGCGATTTCCATATGGCCGGATGCGGTAAGCGGGCCGTCCGGATGGAAGGTCCCGGAAACGAAGTAACACATATGGATCAGCAAGTCGGCGTCCTGCGCCATCGCGGAGATGCCTTCGCAGGGGCCGGTATCACCAGAATAGACAATCGTTCCCGCGTCGGATTCCAGGCGAAAGCCGAAGGCCTCGATGTATCCGGGCTGGTGGAACACTTCGCGCACGGTGACCTTCCAGTCGTCGGTCTCGATGACCTGCCCGTCTGACAGCGGAATGACCTTCGGTGCCGGCCGCTTGCGCGGCAGGGTGCCGCCGCGATTGAGATAAACGCGCTGCGATCCGGGCGCGTTGATGCGACCCGTGATGTCCGGGTCGAGCGCGCCGTTCTCGCCAAACAGCAATTCGCCGATCCGGGCCGAGTAGGCCGGACCGTAGACGGTCAGTTCCGGGATCAGCCCTGCGCCCTGGTCCCAGCGCGAGTGCACCAGGCGCGCGTAATCCAGCATGTGATCGGAATGCAGATGCGATAGGAAGAGCGTGTTCACTTCTGTCGCCTTGTGCCCGGCGCGCAGGAAGTTCTCGTGCGCCCCGGCGCCGTGATCGAACAAGAGCAGTTCGTCGCCGATCTCGACAAGATACCCCGAGGACGCACGGTTGGGCATGGGCGTCGGGCTGCCGGTTCCGAGAAGCGTCAACCTCATGTCCCCGCCTCTCGCGACATGCTCCGCGCGCGCATGAGAACGACGATGATGCCGATGACGATGAAGGTCGCTGCGACGGGACGCTGGACAAAGATCATCAATCCGTCGTCAGAGAGCCGCAGCGACTGGCGAAAGGTCTCTTCGGCACCGCGTGCAAGCACGAATGAGATGATGAAGGCCGCCGGGTTGAACCCGTACTTCCGCATCAGCCAGCCAGTCACGCCCGCGATCATCATGATCCAGACATCGAACAGATTGCCGCGCGCCGCGTAGGAGGAGACGAAAGAGGTCAGGAAGATGAGCGGGTAAAGGACCCTGGTCGGGATCTTCAGGATCATTCGACCGACATAGGCTGCGCCGTAGAATCCGATGATGCCATAGGCAACGATGCCGACCAGCCCGGCAGCAAAGAGGCTGTAGATGATTTCGCGAGAGGTCAGGAACAGCGTTGGACCCAGCTGAAAGCCGTGTATGTGAAAGACGGAAATCAGGATCGCCGCAATGGTCGAGCCGGGAATGCCAAGTGTCAACAGGGGCGCCATGGAAGGACCGGATACCGCGTTGTTCGCCGCCTCGGGCGCGGCGACGCCTTCCAGCGCTCCCTTGCCCCATTCGTCGGCATTGGCAGCACGGCGCTTGCCCTCGCCGTAGGAGATGAACGCGGCGATGGAGGAGCCGAGGCCAGGCAGCATTCCGATGAAGGCTCCGATGAAGGAAGACCGAAACACATGTGGCAGGCAGGGTCGATATTCCGTCCATGTCAGCCGGTTCCTGGCCTGGTCGTCCAACAGCGGATCCTGGTACAGCTCGATCTTCTGGTTGCGCTTCTCGAGTTGCGCGAAGACCTCGGCAAAGACGAACATGCCGATGATGACCGGAACCAGGGGCACGCCTCCGGACAATTGGAAGAAACCGAATGTCAGCCGGTCCTGGCTGGTGATCGGGTCAAGACCGATCATCGCGATGGCGATGCCCAGTGCGGCACTGGCGAGGCCCTTGAGGATTGAGTCCCCGATGACAGAGCCGATCACGACAAAGGCGGCGAAATAGATCGAGAACAGTTCCGGCGGCCCCAGCATCAGCGCGACCCTTGCGATGAGACCGACAAAGAGGATCAGCAGGATGTCCCCGGTGAAATCTCCGATGGCGGACGAAACGGTCGCGACTTTCATCGCCTTTGACGACAGCCCCCTTTGCGACAACGGGAACCCGTCGATCTGGGTGGCTGCCGCGGCAGCGGTGCCAGGCGTGTTGAACAGGATCGCGGCGATTGACCCGCCGTAACGGCCGGACTTGCCGATCACGTAGAGAAATGCGAGCGCCGAAAGCGGTTCCATGTAGAACGTCACCGGCACGAGCATCGCGATGGCGGCGGCTGAAGTCAGGCCAGGGATTGCGCCAACGACCATGCCGATCAGGGCACCCGCGACAATCCACATGCAGACCCATGGATCGCTGAAGACTGCAAGAAGGCCGGCAAAGATCTCCACGTCAGTAACCCTGGATCACGTCAAGCAGGTCGAACCAGAGGCCATAGGGCGGGAAGACTCCAAGGCCGACGAAGAAGACCAGGTGGTAGATCGCCGGGCAAAGCGCCGCGGCGGCGGCGATGCCGGGAATCGAGCGAATGCCGAAGAGGCAAAGCGCGATCGGGGCTGCGGCGGCGGTGCTGATCAGGTAGCCGAGGTAGTTGATGCCGATGACATAGGACACCGACAGTGCCAAGAGGCCGACGACGTGCCACGCGTCACCGGCATCACTCTGGGCCCCCGACTCGGCCTCCTGCCGAGGCTCCTCCGGCTCTGGGTCGGCGCGGGCGCCGCCAACGCCGGTCTGCGCCGCCCCGAGAACGGCAATCAGCAGGGCCCCGGCCATGGGAAAGACCCGAGGGGCGGTGCCGCCCTGCTCCAGCACGTCGATGCCAAAGCTCGCCGCGAAGAGGCCCAGGCCGACCGCAACCATCGCGAGGCCCGCAAGGGCCTCACGCTCTGCTAGCTTCGCAAGCATTGCAGGCTACTTGATGCCTTCAATGATTGGCCGCACGGTTGTTGCCAGACCGCGCAGCCGCGCTTCGGCATCCTCCGGGCCAAGAAAGGCGGGCAGCAGGCCCTTGGTCTTCATCTCGTCTCCGTAGCCCTCACTGCCAACGATCTCGCCGACATGGGCGCTGACAGTCTCGATCACCTCGGCGGGCGTGCCTGCAGGCGCGAACATGGTGATCGGCGTGTTGACGAATTCGTATTCGAGACCCTGTTCGGCGACCGTCGGGATGTGCGGCTGCAAGGCATCCCGTTCCGGCGCGATCAGCGCCAAGGCGCGCATCTCGTTTTCGAAGCCGCGGTTCTGCTGGACGCCGATGATCGCATAGTCGACCTGGCCACCAACGACCGCGGCACGTACCTTGGCACCGCCCTTGAACGGCACGTCCGTCGCCTCAAGCCCGTTGGCGACGAGGAAGCTTTGCCCCGACACATGCAGGAATGCGCCTCGCCCGGTATGAGCCCAACGCAACCCGCCCGGATTGGCCTTGACCGCCTCGACCAGGTCGGCGAGCGTCTGGTGAGGGCTGTTCGCAGGCACAACGATAGAGCCTTGCAGGCCGCCTACCTGTGCAACGGTTTCAAAGCTGTCGAACGGGTCGATTGGGATGTCCTTGAAGATCGAGTGCATCACCAGTGCGCCGCCGGTCGTGACCATCAAGGTCTGGCCATCGGGCCGCGCGGCGGCCACTTCCGTCGCGCCATTGACGCCGCCTGCGCCTGGCTTGTTCACGATATTGACCGGCACGCCGAGCCTTTCCGACAACGGACCGATCAGCGCCCGGCCATAAGTGCTGGTGCCGCCGCCCGGCGGGTATGGCACGACAAGGTTGATCGGGCGGCGCGGCTGCCAATCGGCGGCAGCGACCGGCATTGCGGCGATTGCGGCGAGCGCGGCACCGGTTCCAAGGAACGTTCTGCGTTTCATGATGTCCTCCCAATTGTCATCGCGATCTGTCAGCGACGTTGGCAGTGAAGGTAACGCATTCTCTTGAAGCATAATAGCGAATTGCTTTGCGTTTCATATGGGCTTTTGGAATATAGAAACCGATGAACATTCGCCTCCGCCAGCTCCGGGCCTTCAAGGCGATCGTTGAAAACGCCAGCGTCTCAGAAGCCGCCGTCGCGCTGGGCCTGACGCAATCGAGCGTCAGCAAAATGCTTGCGGGCCTCGAGGCGGAGCTGGGGTTCCCCCTCTTCGACCGGGTTGGGAGACGGCTGCATCTGACCGAACAAGGGCGACAGTTCTATCGTCAGACCGACAATGCCATCGATCTCCTGGACGGCATCCGGACCGCCGCGGAAGACATTCGCGACAACGTCGCCGCACGCTTTCGAGTCACGGCCATCGGTCCCTTGTCGATGAGCGGATACCTTCCGAGGGTCCTCCGTCAGCTCGGCGCCGAATATCCCGAGTTCCGTTTCTCGGTCGAAACAAAGACGCGGGCGGAGATCGAAGACTGGATCGTAGGACAGCACGCGGATGTCGGTCTTACGCTCTTGCCAGTGCAGCGCGGGCAACTGTCGTCCCGCATCTTCGCCAGGGTGCAGGCAGTGGCGATATTGCCCAAGGGGCACCCTTTGGCAGACCACGAACGCCTTTCGCCTGCCGCAGTTGCCGACGCGGACATCGTCATGCCCCGGCCGACGGTGCGTTTGCGGAATCTGGTCGAGGCCAGCTTCATCCAGGCCGGGGTCGAACTACGTCCACGTTTTGAGACCTCGAATGCGGTGTCGACGGTCACGCTTGTCGCGGCCGGAAACGGGATCGCGGTAGTTGATCCGTTCACTGTCACCGGCGCACCTCCCGGCAAGATTCACGTCGTGCCGTGGGAGCCGAAGACAGTGCTGAATTACGGAACGATTTGGCCTGGAAACCGCGCTTTGGCAGCGCATGAACTGCGTCTGCAGGAATTGGCGGAAGGCGTTGCGCAGGATCTGGCTCGCTCGCAAGGCTACTTTGAGCTGGCTCAAGTAAGGAGTCTCACCAGCCAAAGCACGATGCCGGGAAAGCTGACGAACAGCGCCAGCCGCAGGAGATCCGCCAGGAAAAACGCAGTGATGCCTCGATAGATCTGACGCAGCGAGACATCCGGCAACATCGACTTGATGACAAAGACGTTCATTCCGATTGGCGGAGTGATGAAACTGATCTCGACCGCCACAACCATGATGATGCCCCACCAGACGAGCTTGAGGTCGGGCTCGATCGGCAGTGCCAGCCCGTCGATCACCGGCACGAAGATCGGAACCGTCAGGAAGATCATCGCCGGTCCGTCGATGATCATGCCGAGAATGACAAAGCACACCAGGATGATTCCGACCACGCCCCAGGGCTCGAGGCCGAGCTGATCGATGAAGGCCAGAATTTCCTGTGGCGCACCGACAATGTTGACGAATTGGTTGAGGGCAAGCGCCCCGAATCCCACCGAGAACACCGTGGCCGTAAGCTTGGCCGCTTCCGCGAGGCTATCGATGAAGATCTTCAGGGTCATGCGCCGCCGAACGATGGCGATCAGCAATGCTCCGCCCGCGCCGATGCCGCCACCTTCGGACGCCGTGAATGCTCCGAAAAAAATCCCTCCCATGATCAGGAGAAACAGTGCGGCGATGGACCAGATGTCCTTCAGTCCGATGATCTTTTGCCGCCAGGTCGTGCGGTCTCCGCGCGGCGCCCATGCGGGCCGCACGGCACAGACGACCTGAATCGCGCCGATGTAGAACAGAATCGAGATCAGGCCGGGAATCAGACCGGCCATGAAGAGCTTCGCGATGTCGGTTTCGCTAAGCAGCCCATAAACGATCAAGGCGCCGGATGGCGGGATCAGGATGCCAATGGTGCCCCCTGCCGCGACCGTTCCCGCCGAGAACGCATCGTCGTACTCGTAGCGCCGCATCGCCGGCACTGCGACCTTTGTCATCGTAGCGGCGGTGGCCATGCTGGATCCGCTGACCGCCGCCATGCCCCCGCAGGCCGCGACCGTCGACAGCGCCAGCCCGCCCCGCAGCTGCCCCAGCCATTTCGAAGCGACGTCGTACATGTTGTCCGCGATGCCCGACTTGGTTACGAAGACCCCCATCAGCATGAAAAGCGGCAACACCGCAAATTGGAAATTCGCCGCCAGTTCCAGGATCTGCTGCCCCGCCACGGTCATTGCCGCATCCATCCCGCGTGGATGGTTCAGCGCAAATCCGATTGAACCCACTGCCAGCAGGGAGAGTCCCAACGGAAAGCCCAGCCCCGCCAAGAGCAACAGGGCGACGATCCCGAGACCCAGTTCAATCACAGGTCAAGTCCGCCTTCGGCCTTGGCACGCCCTCGGTCCTTCAATGCCCGAACCGCGAACAGGATCGCACCGATCACCACCAGCCCCGCAAAGGAATAGGTCACCGGATACAGCGGCCATTCCATCACCAGGCTTTCCGTTTCGCGGTCGTATTGCCGCCAAGCCTGTATGTGCAAGAGCCGAGCCATGTAGAGCATCATGGCGATCACGCAAAGGTCGATGATCAGTTGCCTGATCCGGTTGGCGACGAGGAAGTGCTTGAAGGGCGCGGTGAACAGTTCCACCGTGATATGGCTGCGCGACAGCGTGACACTTGGCACCGCGGTGAAGATGGTCACGCCGAGGAGAATGGCCATCATGTCTTCTGTCGCCAGGATCGGGCTGTTCAGCACATAGCGGAAAAAGACCGACACGAAGACCAGCGCCATCAGCGCGAATATCCCTGCCGCGGCAACGCAGGAAAGGGCCCGCGCGAGACGGCCGGTCCAGCGGGAGAGGGGATCATCGTTCATCGGCCGGGGACCGGGCCGCAAGGGCCCAATTCACGCTACTGTTGCGCCGCGACCGACCGAAAGTGCTCCAGCGCGGTCGCGGCATCCACCTCCATTGCGGTCGCGGCCGCTATCCAGGCATCGGTGACGAATGCGCCGGCGGCGATAATCTCGGCCACAAACTCGTCTGAGGCGGTATGGACCTCGATGCCCTTGTCCTGGAACTTGGCCAGGCCAGTGCCGTCGATCTTGTCCATGATCCCGCCGATCCTGGCGGCGAGCTTGGCGCCGGCGGTGCCTGTCAACGCGTTCTGCGCCTCCTCCGGCAATCCTTCGAACCGGTCGCGACTGATGAAAACGGCGAAAGCCGCGCGCCCGCCCATGCCACCTGGCACGACCGTTACGTGCCGTGTTGCCTCGAGCATGCCTTGGGTCACCGCGGTGCCAAGCGGGTTCGTCGCACCATCGGCAACGCCGGAAGAAACAACCTCGAACGGCCTTTGTCCCGAACCACCGACCGGAGTCGCACCGAGGTTCTGCCACGTGCTGATCTTTTCCTTGCCAACGGCAAGCACCTTGAACCCGTTCAAGTCCACTTTCGACAGGATTGGGTGTGCATTCGACAGGATCGCCGGAGCCCCAAGGGTGAAGAATGTCAGCGGCACGAAATCCTTCCATTGCCCGACATCCACAAAATATGCCTGATGCGTCTCCCAGGCCGCGACCGATGCCCCGGTGGCGGTGTCTGCAATCAACGGGATCGCCGCGATCATGTTCAGGCCAAGCTGCTTGCGCCGGAAGGTCAGCGGTGAGACCGAGATATCCGCAACGCCGTCCTGGACGATGTCGAATTGCTGTTTCGGCGGCGCCAGCGAAGACGTCGGGATGGTAATCTTCAGCGCGCCGTTCGAGGCCGCCTCGACCTCACGCGCCCAAGGTTCCAGCGCATTCTTGTAAAGCGGAGCCGGGCGCGGAATGAAGACGTTGAATATCAGCTCTTCCTGCGCGACCGCCGGTGCGGGAAATGCGGACGCGGCGATGGCCAATCCGGTGAATGCGCCGAATGCGCGGCGGGTGAATGTCATTGTCATGCGTCTCCTCCCAACAGCGTTCTCGATTGCGAGCCGCTTTGAGGTGAGTGTATTCCAAGGTCACATTGCCGCGATATTCAAATTTCTCATCGCGATGCAAAAAATGAATATCCCAGCTGATCGAGCCGAAGGCATATTGCGGGCGAGGAGACCGAGTTGAACGACCAGTCCGATGTGACCGATGCCGATGCCGAAGCCATCTTGAAACAGATGCAGCAGCAGGCAGGCACACTGTTCCGGGCGCTGGACAGGGACGGCGACGGAGCTTTGTCGCCCGCAGAAATCGACGCCGCCCCGGATGTGCTGCGCGCGCTCGACACGGACGGCGATGGCTATCTGCGCGAAAGCGATTTCGGCGGCCCCACGGACATTCCCGGGATGGTTCGGCGCAGTGGCATTGTGAAGGTGCTGGATCTCGACGGAGACCTCGTGATCGGGCCCAATGACATTGCTGATGCCGCCGAGCGGATTCGAGAGCTTGATGCCGACGGTGACGGCATGGTCACGCAGCGGGACGACTTGCCGCTGCAAGGCGCGAACTTTGAATTCAGGCTGCCCATGGGCACCCCGGCGCAAACCCTTCGGTACCAGCGGAAAATCTTCACTCGCGCGGCTAGCGTCACTGGCCCGCTGCCTCCTGCCGGACGGCCAGATGTCCAGCCCGGATACCTCCTGATCCACGAGGTCGGCGACCGGGGTGACATGCAAAAGTCCCAGCGGACGTTCCTGATGGATGACCGGGGCCAGGTCGTGCACCAATGGCACACGGACGACCGGCACCCTGAGGCGACGGTCGCCTACCTGATGCCGGACGGAAACCTCCTGAAAACGACCTGCAAGCAAAGCTGGATCGTAATGGACGGCAAGTTTCCCATCGGGTCCAACGGCTGGGTGTCGATTGTTGCGCCCCACGGCACTGTTCTCTGGCAATGGCAGCACTTCGAATTGGGGCACGAGGCGCTGCACCATGACATCGAGTTGATGCCCAACGGCAACATCCTTGCAATCTCCTACCTGATTGTGCCCGTCAATGAAGCCCAGGCCTTCGGTTGGCGACAGCAACGCGCGCGCAAGACGATCGTGCTCGACAAAGTCTACGAGATTCGCCCCAACCTGGAGTCAGGCGAGACGGAAATTGTGTGGGAATGGTCGACCCAGGATCACTTGGTGCAGGACACCGACCCGAAACTGCCAAATTTCGGCAACCCCGCCGATTACCCGGAGCGCATAGACCTCAACTGGCTGCGATTGGGGCGAGCGCTGTTCAATTCCGGTCAACTCTTTCACCTGAACAGCGTGTCCTACAACGCCGCGGACGACCTCATCCTGCTATCATCCGCGCTCTTCAGCGAAATCTGGGCCATCGATCATTCGACCACGACTGAGGAGGCGCGCGGATCAACGGGCGGACGCCACGGGTTCGGCGGCGACCTGCTTTGGCGGTACGGCAATCCGCAGACCCATGGACATGGCGGGCCAAATGACCAGGTGCTCTATTGGCAGCACGACGCACACTTCATTGCCGACGGATTGCCTCGCAAGGGCGAGGTCTTGATCTTCAACAACGGGATGCGGCGCAGCGCGTCAGGCACGCCCGAGCCTGACCAGATCTGCATGGGCTTGATCACCGGTGCGTATTCCGACCTGCTGGAAGTCACCACGCCTCGAAACCCTGACGGCACCTTGCAGACTGTCCAACCACCCGAGGTGAACTGGTCGTTCAACTCCGACGCTTCGCATGCCATTTATTCGCCATTTATGAGCGGAGCACAGCGGATGCCAAATGGCAATACGCTGCTGTGCCAAGCCTGCGACAAACGGATTGTCGAGGTTGGGCCTACGGGTGAAATCGTTCTGGATTTCCACATCGGCGGCCCCGGACGCCTGTTCAGGATCTACAAGTTCGCACCCGATGCGCCGGCAATTCAGGCGCTTGGGTTCTGATCGCCCCACTCGCGGCGCAAGACGCCGGACCGATGCCGAACGCAGTCGGCGAAATGTTCTGCTGCTGGCGTCAAGGACTTGCCCGCCCTGGTGACCATTGAAATCGTCAACGGACGCAACGACTCCTGCACCGGTATCCGCACGATCCCGCTGTAGGGCCCAAGCTCGTTCAGGAGCGGCGCAGGAAACGTGCAGACGGCATCGAGTTCGCGCACCAGCGCCAGCAATCCCAGCCGAGACTCCGATGCAAGACGGATCCGGGGCACCGGCAACCCATGGCGCTTGAACTGCTCTTGAAACCGTTGTTTCGGATTGCCGGCCGCATCCCCCATCATTGCCCAGTGGCAATTGGTCAGGTCACCCAAGGACGTTGCGGCCGCATGCGGCGCGGCAGCGCTCGTGATGACCACGACTTCGGTAGTCAAGAGCGTCTCACGCTCGATGTCGCCGGCCTTGGCCGGCCCTGCATGAGGGCCGATGACGATGTCGTGCTGCCCCTCGCGCAACGCCTTCAACGCGTCGCCGAACATGTCGCTGGAAATCGTGATGTCGACGTCCGGAAAGGTGCACCCGAACCGGGCAACGGCACGCGGCAAGACATTGACGGCAACCAGCGGCGCCGCGCTGACACGAACCGCGCCAGTATTCGTGCCGCGAAGCGCGGCGACCTCGTCATCCAAATGGATCAGTTCAGCCTGAATGGATCTCGCGCGCGACAGAACTGCCTTGCCCGCGTCCGTCGGTATGACACCCCGCGACGTCCTGAGGAAAAGCGCAATCCCGGTTTCCTCTTCGACTTGGCGAATCTGTTTCGTGAGCGCGGACTGGGTCTTCCCCAACACTTGCGCGGCAGAACGAATCGACCCGGCATCCGCCACCGCAACCATCGCCTGAATCTGAGACAGTTTCATGGCAGGATTGGAGAGCAATTCAACACGACAGGCAATCCGCAATTCCGGCTCCGGTCCGCAATCACGGTGACGCCGGCGTTTGGCGTCAATCCCGTACAGGAGGAAAGCCGTGAATTCCAGCCTGCCATCGGAAAGTCCTCCCTGACTCTTCCGCATGGCTGTCCGCAGCATGACATTCATTCGGCATCCGGCTCCTCCCTCGAGTTGCCTTGGCCTCAGGGCCTCGACCCGTTCGCGCGTGACGGATTGCCAGCTTGGACCCGTGACGCGCCGCCAGGCGCTCCAGCCCGCAACCATTCTGAGGTTGTCTTCGCAAAGTTCGGTACCGTCGAGGAGCAGCCAAGCCTTGCGCATCGCGAGATCGACCGCAACCATTCTGCGAGAGTTCAAGCCACGCAACATCGGTCATGAACTGCTCCGGCGGGTTCAAGTTCCGCGAGAATGGCCCCGGAAAGGCCACTGCGAAGCGGTGGAGAGCCCTAACGAGGTCGACCATCCACGGATTCCGGTCCTTCCACGAGTCGTGGTGCCGAATCTCGGGTCGCACGTTCCCTTGCTTGTCTGCAGGCGGTCGCCCTCGGCCTCGAGGGCGCGACAAGTCACCGTTCCCGTGCCTTGCAAGACGTTCGTGGAAGTCCTGCGTCGCGGCGGCGGCGCCCGTCACGCCGTCGGCCGGTTTCATGTCGGAACCGCTCGGGGGCGCGGGAACCATGACAGGCACATGAAACTTGTCAGGCCGCAAAGGGATATCTGGCTGCGACCTCTTCGGAAGTACTGGAAACGGACGCTCAACCGATGGATTCGCACCGCCCGCAACCCTGCGAACGGACGCTTGGTCCCGCTTGACGCCGCATCGAGTCACGACTTATGCAAGGGTATCTTGCACAAGAGGAATTGCCTCGACCCCGTGCGCAACCAGAATTGCTCAAGAAGACAGAACAGAATTGCCGTGTGAGTGACTCCCAGCGCCTGGACCAATGGATTTGGCACGCCCGGTTCTTCAAGACCCGCGGACTGGCAACAAGATTCGTGGCGGGCGGACATGTCCGGGTTGACGGTCGGCGCGTTTACAAGCCTTCATTCGAACTGCGCCCGGGGCATACGCTGACATTCCGCAAGGCCCGCAGCATACGCGTGGTCCGCGTCGACTCCCTGGCCACACGCCGCGGACCGGCTGCGGAAGCGCGGGCCCTCTATGCGGACCTCGCCTCGCCGGAGAACGACAATGTTCCGCGCGGCCCGCGATTCGAAGGCAAGGGTCGCCCTTCCCGCAAGGATCGCCGCAACGCCCGGCTTTATGGAGATCCTTCGCTTGATTGAGCCCGTTCAAGCGGTTACGTGACCGTGAAACCCAGTCGCGAGGCATCCATGACCTACGTCGTCACCGACCATTGCATTGCGTGCAAGTATACCGACTGTGTCGAAGTCTGCCCGGTGGACTGCTTCTACGAAGGCGAGAACATGCTGGTCATTCATCCTGACGAGTGCATCGATTGCGGAGTCTGCGAACCCGAGTGCCCGGTCGACGCCATCCTTCCGGACACCGTGCCCGACATGGAGAAATGGGTTGAATTCAACCGAAAGTACTCGGAGGAGTGGCCGGTGATTGTCACGAAACGCGACCCGTTGCCCGACGCCGAAGAAATGGAAGACAAGGAAGGCAAGATGGAGCTCTTCTCGCCGAACCCGGGCGAAGGGAACTGACGGGCTCGCCCGATTGCGTGTGAACGGACCATCAGCGAGCAAGCATGTGTCCAAGAAAGTCCTCGCTCGGACAGAATTTGCGCTCGGCCACCTTGGAATTTCAGAGAATTTTGCTATATTTCCGAGACATGGGGGAGGAAACGTGCATTCGTGACCTCCGCTTGCCGGCGAAAACGCGCGACGGGAAGGCTGACACGTGTTCCCGCTGTGAGTTTTTGTAGCTTTCCGGCAGCTTGAGAGGATGGGCTGAATGAGCAGGGTGAAGAAAATGGAATTCCGCCCGAACGATTACGTGGTCTATCCGGCACACGGCGTCGGCCAGATCGTGTCGATCGAGGAGCAGGAAATCGCGGGCCACAACCTCGAACTGTTCGTGATTTCGTTCGAGAAGGACAAGATGACCCTGCGCGTGCCGACCAACAAGGCCGCCCATGTCGGAATGCGGACACTGTCTTCGCCGGCCGTCGTGTCCCAGGCGCTGACGACGCTCAAGGGCAAGGCGCGCGTCAAGAAGGCGATGTGGTCGCGTCGCGCGCAGGAATACGAGCAGAAGATCCATTCAGGCGACCTGATCGCGATTGCCGAAGTCGTCCGCGACCTGCATCGCGCAAACGATCAGCGCGAACAGAGCTATTCGGAGCGCCAGCTCTATGAGGCGGCATTGGAGCGCCTGACCCGGGAAGTCGCGGCCGTCAACGGAGCGGACGAGGTCGATGCGCAGCGCCAGGTTGACGAGGTCCTGATCAGTCGCGCGGCCTGACGCGCGAACTTGCATGCGAGGCGCGGAACTCGCCCGCAACCCGCGATCTTTCACCATCCTGAGCGCCGACTGTCCGAACCTCGGCAGTGCAAGGCGCTCAGTTTGTGCCGTCAATCCCCTCAGGCTGGCCTACCACGACGAACTGCAGATCCTCCGGGCGATAGAGGCGCCCGGCCACCCTGCGCACGTCGTCTGTCGTCACAGCGTTCACCTTGCCGTTCCTGGTCTTGACGTAGTCAAGGCCCAAATCGTCAATCTGCATGCCCACCAGTATGCGCGCGATGCTCCTGTTTGAATCGAACCGAAGGGGATAGGCGCCGGTAAGGTAGGCCTTTGCCTCGTCCAGTTCATCCTCCGTCACGCCATCCGATGCCATCCTCGACCATTCCGCACGCGTCACTTCGACTGCTTCTGCAATCCGATCATTGGTCGAGGCGAACTGCCCGATCACAAGCTGTGCGAGATCAAAGCTCGCAAGGTAGACTCCGATGCCGTAGGTCAGGCCTCGCCTCTCCCGCACCTCGGCACCCAGCCGCGACTGAAGGCCGGAAGCCCCGAAGACGTGATTTGCGACAAAGGCGGGGAAGAACTCTGGATCGTCCCGCGGGATGCCGACATGTCCGAATACGGCCACGGACTGCGGCGTCTCGAAAGGCACCACTGTCACGCCGCCGGTCAGCAGGATCTCGGCATCGTCCGGCAGCGGCGCTCCGACCTCCGGCAAGACTCCAAGAAGAGTGTCAAGCAGCCGGCCAAGTTCCTCGGCCGTGATGTTGCCGGCAGCCCCGACATAGACGCGATCCAGGGCGATCGCGTCCTTGTAGGCCGTCACGATGTCTTCCCGTGTCAGCGCCGAAACGCTCTCGACCGTGCCGTCAATCGGCGTCGCATATGGGTGATCTCCGAACGCGAGGGCGTTGAATCGCCTAGATGCAATGGCGTCAGGATCCGTGTCATCGCTGCGAATGACCGTCACCACCTGGTCGCGCACGCGATCCAATGCATCCTGATCGAACCGCGGGGCCGTGAGCGCGCTCTGCAGGAGCGCGACGGCTTCGTCCCGGTTCTCGGTCAGGAACCGCGCCGAAACCGTGAGCGCATCCCGATGAATGTCGAACCCGTAGCCTGCTGCCAGCGCATCCCGCTCGGCGGCAAATCCTTGCGCATCAAGATCGCCCGCGCCCTCCTCCAGGAGTGCGGTCATCAGGTTCACAGCGCCCCTCTTGCCGGGCCGGTCCAGCGAACCACCGCCCCGGAACCGGATTTCCAGGGCGCTGAACGGGATCGAGTGCTCCTCGACCAGCCAGGCCTTGATGCCGCCGGGCGACGTGACTTCCTGAATGTCGACTGCCGCCGCCGGGCCGGAGACGAGGATCGCCAGCCCCAGGGCGCAAAAGAACCGGTTCACCTGACCACCTCCTCAGATTTCCGTGCAAATCCCGTTACCGCGCGTCGGCGGTCGAAATGCGTGCGCGCCGCCGAGAGGATGTCCTCTTCTGTTACGGCTTGCAGGATGTCTGGCCAGGCGTCGATGTCCTCCACCGAAAGGCCCGTTGCCAGTCCACGACCATAGAGATTGGCCAATTTCGAGATGTCGTCGCGGGCATATATCTCCGAAGCCCGGATCTGCGTCTTGATCCGCTCGAGCTCGTCTGAATCCACGCCCTCTTCCAGAAACTCGGCAATCGCATTGTCCAGAAGCGACTCGGCCTCTTCCAACGAAACGCCCTCGACAGGCACGATTGCCAGCCCGAAGCTCGTATCGTCCAGCGCCTGCTCCCGATACCAAGCCGATGTGTATACGGCCTTGGGATCGTCGAACTGCAGCTTCCGCGCCAGAACCGAGGTGGTCGACGAACCTCCCAGAACTTGCGCAAGCATGGCAAGGGCCGCCGCCGTCTCCTGGTCCGCTGGATCTCGCTCAGGCACGAGATACACGCGCGTCGCGTAATCATAGCCGATCCGGGGGTCCGAGAAGTCCAGCCGCCGCTCGGCCAGTTGCGGGGGCTCGGACGGACGGTTCCGCACTCGCACGTTCGGATTGGGCGGAATGTTTCCGTAATGCCTTTCGGCGAGTTCCCTGACTTCGTCCGGATCCACGTCACCCGCCACCACGAGGATCGCGTTGTTCGGCCCGTAATGCCGCTTGTAGAAAGACACGGCGTCCTCAAGCGTCAAGGTCTCGGCCTCGTGTTTCCAGCCGATGACAGGCACGCCGTAAGGGTGGTTCAGATAGGCCGCTGCATTGATCTGCTCCCTGAACAGGGAGCCGGGATCGCTGTCCACACGCTGTTGCCGCTCTTCGATCACGACGTCCCGTTCAGTTGAAATGTCATCCTCGACGAGCGCCAGACCGTCCATGCGGCTGGCTTCCATCCCCATCACAAGATCAAGCCGGTCCGCAGCAATCCTCTGGAAATAGGCCGTGAAGTCCTGGGACGTGAATGCGTTGTCGCTGCCCCCGTTACGGGACACCACATCGGACAGTTCGCCCGATGCAAGATTGTCCGTTGCCTTGAACATGAGATGTTCGAGAAAATGAGCAATTCCCGACTTGCCGGGCGGTTCGTCAGCCGAGCCGACTCGATACCAGACCATGTGAACGACGACTGGAGCGCGGTGATCCTCGATCACGACCGCTTCCAGGCCGTTCCCGAGTTCGAACGTGTTGACTCCTTCGGCTCGGAGCGAGGCGGGAAGGACGACAAGGACGATCGCCAAGGCAAGAACGAAAATGTGCATGGATGCTCCTCGTGAGGCAGGTTCCAGCAAGAATTGTGCGAGCCCATCGCCCAGTCAACTCGCAATTGCGTGACAGTGCGATGAAGGTGCGGCATTCAGGATGCCGGGTCGGTCAAACAGCCGCTTCACGCGCATCGCGTCCACTGCGGGAACTTTCCAGGATGGTTGGCCGCTGTCACGATTCGCGTCGCGGCACAACCGGCCGCCTTCATGACGGGTGCATCCCGATAACCTTGGTTTGACACTTTTCTTGCGTCAATCGTGAGCGATTTCGTGAACCTCTCTCCGTCCTTGTCCGCCCTGCGTCTTCAGGGCAGTGCCATCTGTGCCGGCGCGGTTCAACGGCCCGGTGACAGGGTCGGCTCCTCGCGGCCCGGCAGCTTGAGGGCAGGAGACTTGATCATGGCGGAAGAGACAGGCGCCCCGGCCGTTCCGGCGGGCGTTGTTGCGTGCCTGGTGAGGCTCGACGCGACAGGAACGGCGGAGGGCACGGTGCTGAGGCGGGAGCGTGCGTGCGGCGGCTTCGTCGAGTGCTGGCTGGAGGGCGGCGAGGTGCGCCGGCGCGAGGTCGATGCCGCAGCGGACGGGTCTGCCGCGCTGTCGGCGCTTCAGGAAGGCGTGGCGCCGGAGTTCGGCGGACTGTCCGGGAAGCTGCTGGCGGAGGCCTGCGAGGACGTCCCGGACCTGGACGGCATCGAGACGGCGCTGCGTGACGTGCGGCGCCCGGATGGAGACGCTGGGCTGCCACGAGAAGACGTTCACGTGCCGTCTGGGCAAGGTCACGGTCAGGCGGAAGCGCGTGCATTGCCGGAACTGCGGGACCGGCCACCATCCGCTGGACCGGCACCTTGGCATCGTGGGCGGGAACGTGACGCCGGGGGCCGCGAGCGTCATCGCCGGCATCGTCAAGGACGACAGTTGCGACGTGTCGTCGCGGAAGCTCCTGAACACGGCGGGGATCGGTCTCGGCTCCAGCTCCGTCCACCGCTGGGTCGGGAGGATGTCCGTTCCCCTGCAGCGGTTCGAGCTTGAGGAGGCGGTTCCCGGGGAGCCGCGTTCGGAACGCTGCATCCTGTCGGTCGACGGCACCGGGGCTCCCGTGCGCAAGGAGGAGACGGAGGGCGTTCGCGGAAAGCGGGACGCCGGGAGTCCGAAGACGCGCGAAGCGAAGGTGATCACGACCTGCACGGCAGGCGGCCGGGGCCGGCAGCAGCGGGAACGCCGGGTTCGGGAAGCGTCTGGAGCGCGAAGCGGAACGGAACGGCCTGTTCGCGGCGAAGGAACTGGTGGTGATCTCCGGCGGCGCAGGCCGGCTCCGGAATGTCTGTCCGACGCGTTGAAGGCGATCCTTCCCGACGGAGCCGAACGCAGGCGGCGCTTCGAGGCGGACAAGGCAAGGTTGAAGGACAACCGGGCCTCGGCGGTCATTGCGGACCTCAGGCCGCATGCCGGCCGGCACGAGGACGTGGCGAAACGCGTGAGATGCATGGAGTCGAACGTCAGCCGCATGCAGTGCAGGACGTACCTGGAGCAGGGCATGCACATCGGATCCGGCGTGGCGGAAAGCGCGTGTCGCAGCCTCGTCTGCATGCGCCTCAAGCGGCCCGGCAGCCACTGGTCGGCAGCGGGAGCGAATGCCGTTCTGTCGCTGAAGACCTGTGTCGAGAACAATCGCTGGGCAGGCTTCCTGCACTGGAATGCAGCTCGATCAAAAATGGCCTGACCACAGTTTGCGGGAAACGCCCCCTTCATGACCGGTCGACAGCCCAGTCATCAGCATTCTGGCGCCACAGCCACACCCTCGCGCCTCGACCGGTCGCAGGCCAGAGCAATTGCAAGAGCCGTGCGCCCGTCCTCCTCGGTGACGGATGGTCGTCGTCCTTCCTGAATCGCGGTCTGGAATTCGTCAAGAGCGTGGTAGAACGACGCGTCGTAGCGTTCCAGGAAGAAATGCTTGAGAGGCTCGCGCGCATCGCTCCTCCTGCCATCCCAGCGGATCAGGTTGTCGTCGCGGTGGTTTTTCGTCTGCAGCATGCCCTCGGTACCGAACGCCTCCAGCCTCTGCTCGAAGCCGTAAGCGCAGGCGCGTGAATTGTTGACATGAACCAACGCACCGGAGGGCATCTTCGGCACAGTCATGGTCAGATCGACGTCGCCATCGGCGCCGATTGCGGGACCGAACTTGCAGCTGCCGGTCGCGTACACTTCCATGGGCCGTTCACCCGCGATCCAGCACGGCAGGTCGATGTCGTGGATCGTTGCGTCGAGGAAATGTCCGTCGGAAGCGCGAACATAGTCGATCGGCGGCGGCGCGGGTTCGCGGCTCCAGCTCATCGGCATGTTGGCCGTACCGATCTCGCCCGCCCGGACAGCGCGTTGCAAGGCGGTGCTGTCCGGGCCGAACCGGCGGTTGAACCCCCGCATGAACGGGACCGGGTGTGCCTCAGGCACGCCAGTGCAGGTCCACGCGCTCCAGCCTCTGGTCCAGCGGCTTCTCGCAGTAGATCGGCTTGCCGACCTTCGCCGTGGCCTCGACAGATTCGACATGGGTGTTGGTCGGAGTGGCGATGACCACGGCATCGACCGACGGGTCGCCCAGCACTGCGTCAAGATCGGAGCTGGCCGTCCCGCCATATAGATGCGCCGCCTGCTCCGCCGAGGCCAGATTGGGGTTGAACACCGTGATCAGGCGCAGGCCAGGATGCGCGTTGATCTTTGGGGGGATTTGCGTAGTACAAGTTCAAGCGGTTCTTTCGGCCCTGAGTGACCGGACTGGCCGGACACATGGCGCGGCTAGCAATCGTTGGACTGGGACAGCCTGCACCCGGTCTCGAAGGACCGCGAAAAATGTCGTCCGGCCGTCATCACTGGTCTCAAAGCCGGCAGGCGGAACCACCTGTCACGGCGTCAGGCCGCTTCATGCCAATGCGGGGTTGCCGGCGCGGCCTGATCATGAGCACCCTGATCGGCCTAGATCTACCATGTCTACATAAGTTGGGCTGAACAAAGGGAATCCCCTGTGGCAGTCCTTCGGCATGGCACAGTCACAGATCAGCCGCACGTTGCGGGAAGAGTCGGCGGTATCGCGGATAGCGTCGATCCTGTCGCGGGAGCGTTTCGGCAGCCGGTCCGCCCTGGGCCGCCGCGTCTGCGCGGAGTTCGCGTTCACCGACGCGCTCGGACGCCCGCAGCTTGCCGGATGCATGAAGGCGCTGGGAGAGCTGGCGGAGCGGGTTCCCGGCATCGTCCTTCCGCCGCCGAAGGCGCCGGCGGTGACGGGAGGTCCGCGTCTCCTCGAGGCCGGGGTTCCCGAGCCGGAAGGGGTGCCGCCGCACCCGGCGCGGATCGAGGGCCTGCGGATCGACCTCGTCTCGGGGCCTGCGGACCGGGCGGTGTGGAACACGCTGGTCGCGCGCGAGCACCCGCACGGGATGACGACCTTCGCGGGCCGCCAGCTCCGCTACCTCGTCGGCTCGGCGCACGGCTGGCTCGGCGCGGCGGGGTTCTCCGCCGCCGCGCTGCGGGTCGCGGCGCGGGACCGCTGGATGGCATGGGACGACGAGGCGCGGCGGTCGCATCTCGACCGCGTCGTCTGCCTGAGCCGCTTCCTGGTGCGGCCGTCGGTGCGCTGCCCGCACCTGGCCAGCCACGCGCTCGGCCGCATCCTGCGCCGCCTGCCCTCCGATTTCGAGGGGCTCTACGGCTTCCGCCCGCATCTCGTTGAGAGTTTCGCCGACGAGGGCCATGACGGCACCTGCCTGCGCGCGGCCAACTTCCTGTGCGTCGGCAGGACGGCCGGCCGGGGCCGGCAGGATCGGGCGAAGCTGCGGGCGAAGACCGTGAAGACGGTCCTCGTGCACGAGCTGGACCGCTCCTGGCGGAGGCGGCTGGGGGTTCCGCACGTCGAGCACGCGCCCGCGCTGGAGCCGGGCGAGGGGCTGAACGCGGCGGACTGGGCGGCGAACGAGTTCGGAGGGGCACCCTTGGGCGACAGGCGGCTTTCGGCGCGGCTGGTGAAGAGCGCGGGCCTTCTGGCGGCGCATCCCGGGCGGAAGATCAACGGCTCGAGCGACAGCGGCGGCAGCGAGATCGCGGGCTTCCACCGCCTGATCGAGGCGCCCGCCGGCTCGGAGGTCACGGTGCCGAACATCCTCGCGCCGCACCGCGAGCGCTGCATCCGGCGGATGCGCGGCCAGAGGACGGTGCTGGCGATCCAGGACGGCACGGACCTGAACTTCTCGCGGCGTCCCGGCTGCGACGGCCTGCAGCTGATCGGCCGGAACCAGACGAAGGCGAAGAGCCTCGGCCTGCACATGCACGCGACGCTTGCGGTGACCGGGACGGGACTGCCGCTCGGCGTGCTCAAGCTGGGCTTCGACCCGGAGGCGCGGCTCTCGAAGGAGGAGAGGAAGCGCCGCAAGACGAAGCGCTGGCTCGAAGGGCTCGACGACATCGCCGACGCCGTGCGCGAGGTCGGCGGCCGGACGCGGGTGATCTCGGTCTGCGACCGGGAGGCGGACGCCTTCGAGCTGTTCGACGCGCAGCGCCGCCGTCCGCGCGTCGAGCTGCTGGTGCGGGCGAAGAGCGACAGGGTGCTCGGGAAGGGGCGTCCGAAGCTGTTCGCGACGATGTCGGGCGGCGCGCCCGACGGCATGCTCGACGTCGAGATCGAGGGGCTGACGGCGCGTCCGAAGTCCAGCCGGAAGAAGGCCCGCCCCGCGCGGACGAAGCGGCTGGCAAGCTGCGAGCTGCGGTTCCGCCGCGTCACGCTGCCGGCGACGGACCGCGTTCCCGGCGCGGAGCCGGTCGCCATGTCCGCGGTCCACGTCCGGGAGGTCGCGCCGCCCGAGGGCGAGGACCCCGTGCAGTGGTTCCTGCTGACCACGGTCGAGGTCGGGAGCGCGGAGGACGCGGCCGAGATCGTCGGCCACTACCTTCAAAGGTGGCGCGTGGAGGATTTTTTCCGCGTCCTGAAGTCCGGGTGCCGCGTCGAGTTCCTGCTGTTCCGCTCCGCCGACCGGCTGCAGCGGGCGATCGCGATCAACGCCGTCATCGCGTGGCGCATCATGGTCATGACCCTGCTCGGGCGCCAGGTCCCCGAGTGCGAGCCGCAGCTGATGTTCACCGACGCGGAACTCGCCTTCCTGCACGACTGCGCGGCGAGGTACGGCCTGACGGCGCCGGAGCGGCTCGGCGACGCGGTGCGCGCCGTCGCGCATCTCGGCGGATACCGGGACAGGAAGGGGGATCCGGACCCGGGCAGCCAGATCATGTGGCACGGCCAGACGCGGCTGACGAGCGCCGCGCTGGGCCATGAAATCGGTCGCGAGACCGGGTTCCAGGACGGCCGGCGGCACGCCCTGCGATCCGGAAAGTAGCCCGTTGTCATGCAGGGTTGTGTAGACTCGGTAGACCTAGGTCATTGGCATCGAGGCGTCGCCAAACGAATCCGCTTTCGAACTGTCCACTCTCAGCTGATCTGCACCCTCACTGCTCGACCGGCTCCGGCGGGGCTGCCGAGGTCCGGATGCCGAGGCGACGCAGTCGCGCCAGTTCTGCGTACTGATCGAGCGCCATTTCCTCGTAGGCTCGGAAATAGACATTCACGTCGAAGAGCCTTTCCAGGACACGGCCCTGATTGTCGCGTCGAAATTCAAGGTCGGCAGCAGCGAGATCGACTCGGACGTTGCCGTCGACGCCATGCCGAGTGGCATGGGCCAGAAACGCACCGTCAGTCGGGCGTCGCGACAATGCCCCGATGTTGCCGCCAAGGGCTGCCGCAACATCGCTCTCCGGTGTCGGATCCGTACGGTTCGCGCCTCCCGGGGTTGGTTCCGGCAGGACGGCGCGGTCCTCGGGCATTTCCAGCGGCTTCGTCGGAATGATCCCGAATTCGTCCGGACCGCCAACGCGATCCCGACCAATGTTCATCAGGCCTGGATCGCCACCTGCGCAGGCGGCAAGTGTCGGGATCAAGCAAGAGAGCAGCAGCCGACGCAGCATGAGAGCCTCCGAAACCGTTTCTCGGGTTCTACTCGTGAATTCATCCGGTGGAAAGCCTGCGCTGCTCATCGCCGGCCTGTGCCGCCGCCAAACGCGATCAGGCCGAATGCGCCAACGAAAATGGCAATGTCCGCAACGTTGAACGACCACGGATTCCGCCAACCGCAACAGGACACGTTCAGGAAGTCCGCCACGGCACCGTAGATCAGGCGATCAAGCACGTTGCCGATGGCGCCACCGATGACAAGGCCCGCCGACACCAGCGTCGGGGTCCCGGGGCGATCGCGCACCATCCACCAGAAAATCGCGCCACATATTGCAACCGACAGCCCGATCAGCACCCACTTGCCGGCGAGCGGGATGCCGAAATTCACTCCCTCGTTCCATGCCATCCGAAACTGGATGTAGGGCGGCAAGACGTGGATTGCGCCCAGCGTCTTCAGGTTCAAGGCATGAACCACGAAATACTTCGACAGCTGGTCGACCAAGACGGTCATGGCCGCCGAGCGAATGAGTGGCGCGAATGTCTGCATCAGTGCTTGAAATGCCTCATCCCCGAAAACACCATGGCAAGCCCGGCCGCGTCGGCAGCCTCGATCACTGCGTCGTCCCGCTTGGACCCGCCTGGCTGAATCACGGCTCTCGCGCCAGCGTCGGCGGCGGCAAGGAGGCCGTCCGGGAACGGAAAGAACGCGTCGGACGCCACGACCGAACCCGCGGCCATCGAATCCGTGAGACCGAGATCTTCAGCCATGCGATCCGCTTTGAGCGCGGCGATCGTCGAACTGTCGACCCGGCTCATCTGGCCAGCCCCGATTCCGACCGTGCCGAGATCGCGGGCATAGACGATCGCATTGGACTTCACGTGCTTGGCGACGCGCCAGGCGAAGAGAAGATCGTCAATCTGCTTCTGCGTCGGCGCAATCCTTGTCACGACCCGCAGGTCCGCCGCCGTGCAGGCGCCATTGTCCTCGTCCTGAACCAGCCAGCCGCCCGAGACCTGCCGAACGGACATTCCGGATGCGGAAGAATCGGGAAGCCCGCCGGTCGTCAGCAGGCGCAGGTTCCTTTTGGCGGAAAACACTTCCTTGGCTTCGTCCGTTGCCTCCGGCGCTATCACGACTTCGGAAAATGTCTCGGCGATAGCACGCGCCGTCTCCCCGTCAAGCGTGCCGTTCAGCGCCACGATCCCGCCAAAGGCGCTTGTCCGGTCGCAGTCGTGCGCACGGCTGAACGCCTGTTCAAGACTTGCCCCGCGCGCCACGCCACAGGGGTTTGCATGCTTCATGATGGCGACGGCGGGCCCGTCGGCCGGATCGAATTCAGCAATCAGCCGAAAGGCGGCATCTGCGTCATTGATGTTGTTGTAGGAAAGCTCGCCGCCCTGATGCTGCACGGCTGTCGCGATTCCGGGGGGAACCGTGCCGTCCCTGTAGAAGGTTGCCGCCTGATGCGGATTCTCCCCGTAGCGAAGCCGCTGCGCCAACGTGCCCGCAAAGACCCGGCGGCGCGGCGCCGTTTCGCCAAGGGTTTCGGTCATCCAGGCGGAAATCGCGGCGTCGTAGGCAGCGGTCCTTGAAAAGGCCGTCAGCGCCAGGCGCCTGCGAAAGTCCAGGGAAGTCCGGCCTTCATTGGCTTGCAGTTCTCGCAGCACGTCCTGATAGTCCTCGGCATCCACCACCACGTTCACGAACCGGTGGTTCTTCGCGGCGGCCCGGATCATGGCGGGTCCGCCAACGTCGATGCACTCGGTCGTCGTGTCATGGTCGGCCCCGCTCGCTACGCTGGCCTCGAACGGGTAGAGATTCACGACCAGCAGGTCGATCAGTCCGATTCCGTGCTCCGCGATCGCGCTCAGGTGCCCTTCGTCGCTCCGCGACGCCAGGAGTCCGCCATGCACCGCCGGGTGCAGGGTCTTGACCCTGCCGTCCATCATCTCGGGAAATCCGGTGACTTCCGCGACATCGGTCACTGCCAGCCCGGACTCGCGAAGCGCCACGGCGGTGCCGCCGGTGGAAATCAGCCCGACGCCCCGGCTCGAAAGCTCGGCGGCGAACTCCACGAGACCCGTCTTGTCCGATACGGACAGCAATGCATGACGCACCGGCTGCAAGTCGGTCATTTCCGCGCGTTCCTTTCGTTCATTCCAGCGCCAGTTCGTCCTCCGGGATCACCCCGTCGCTTCGCATGGCCCTTGCAAGGATCCAGCTGACACGTGTCGAATACTCGATGGCGAAGCCGGAGAGAACAATCTGATTTGTCGTGCGCGGCGAAGAAGACGTGCTTTCAAGATAGACGCTGGATTCAAGCGTCAGCTGCACCTCGCCCCGGCAACGGAATCTCCAGATCTCTCCGTTCTTGAGCGACATCGCGACGTTGCGGCCTTCCTCATCCGTCTCCACATCGACGTCTGGATGCAAATGGAACCGAATGTTGAACGGCACGCCCTCGAGACGCTGCGCGCTGAGCAATGCGTCGAACCGCTTCCGCCCGTCGCCGGAAGCGGCGAGCAGGACATCTTCGCCCTTGAGCCCGCTGCCCGCCGGACCGACCTGAAGCGTGCGCCAGTGATTCAGGCCGCATCTGCCCTGATAGCCGTCGTGGCCGACGACAATGCGGGTGCCGTCCCTGTATTCATTGAGTTCCAGGGTAATGTTGGCCGGCGCGCGCACGATCCTTTCCTCGCCGTCGGCAAGGGCGCCGCTGGCAGCGCCGAAGCGGGACGAGGAGTAGCCTTCCACGTCCAATGTCGAGTGAGAGGACGTTGTCCTGGCGACCATCCGCCATTTCTTGCCAAAGGCCGCGCCAGAACCGCAACTGACGACCAGGGGATGCATGCCACTGGTCAACTCGAAGGCCAGTGTCGATGCATGCGCGTTGGCGGACGCTGCCGGCGGCGCGACGTCAACGATCATCGTGGTGCGGCCGTGAGCCACCCGTGCGCAACCCATGGCCAGTTGCTGCTGCGCCGCGCCCCTGCCCCTGACGGCAGCATTGGCCAAGGCCCAGTCCAGCTTGCCGGCCGTGCCGCGGCCTCCGCCATGGAATCGCGCCAGGCTTCCATCCACGTGGCGAAGCGACCGCAGGACGGGCGCCATCGCGATGACGGCCGCTCTGTGCCCTTCCTCGGGAGGACATCCGGCAACCCGAAGAGCTGCGGCGGCCCAGTTGAGCAGGAAGAAGATCTCGAGAAGCTCTTCAGGATTGCGCGACGCAATCGCCCCGTGGCTGTCAATGGAGGATCTGCACTCTCTCGCGAGCGCTCGGCTCGCCCTGCGCAAGTGGCTGTCCATTCCCGAAAGCGCCGCGCTTGCCTGGATCAGTCCCGCCAGCGCCTCGAACCGTGGCAGGCCTGGGCGCGCCGTCTTCCAGCGGCGCGAGAGAAAGACGGTCTGGGCCGAGAGCGACCGGCGGAACACATCGCTCCTTTTGCGCCCCTGCCCGGCCAGCAACTGGTCCGCATGATTGACCCAGCGCAGCACGCGCCGACCCGTCAGTTCGGGCGTCCATCCGGGCCCGGCACCACGCCCGAAGCGCCGGATCCAGTCATGCGTCCAGTCCTGCGAAACACGGGTCGTGTGAAGATCGCATACGGCTATCAGGTCATCGAGCCATCCGAATCCGTGAACTGCCGCTTCAAACCCGGCGCTCGGCATTGGCAGGTCCCAGATGTCCTGACCCGGAGCCGGCAGAAGCAGTCCTGCAAACAGGAATTCTCCCGCAGCAAGCCGGCGTCCGCGTTCGACGGAACCTATCACGCGGGTATCGGACATCATGGTGAAAGCCGCTGCCGGCGGCGACAGGCAGGCCCAGATCGCATGAAGGCGGTTCAACCAGCGCGTGGCAACCACAAACCAACTCCCTGTCCCGGGCATTCGCATCACCCTGCCCGGACGCAGCCTGCCCGGCCCCTGGATTGCGAGGATAGCGAAACGCCGTCAGGCTGTCATGGGCGTTTTTCCAGGCAAGCCACGAAGAAGCCGTCAATTCCGCCCTCGTCGCGCCAGTGGTCGGGTCGAATCCTCAACATGCCGTCCGGCGTGCGCCACTGCGTGTCGATCCAGTCGCCGATCGGAACCGCGATCGAGAGAGTCGGGTGCCGCCGGAGCGCGGCGGCAACCTGCCCCTCCCCCTCTTCGGGAAGAAGCGAGCAGGTGCAGAAGACCAGCCGCCCGCCGGAACGGAGCGAATTGAGCGCGCGGTCAATCAGCTGCGCCTGCAGTCCGGCGAGGTCGTCAAGGCCACTCCCGTCGCGCACGAAGACGAGATCGGGATGCCGCCTGAGGGTTCCGGTCCCCGAGCACGGGGCGTCCACGAGAACCGCGTCGAACATCCCTCGCGGCGTCCAGTCCAATGCGTTGGCCACGATGCAGGTCGCCGTGAGCCCGGTGCGAGCCAGGTTCTCCTCCACCCGCGCCATTCGCTCCTTCGAGACGTCCAGTGCAGTGACCGCGGCTCCCGATGCCGCCATCTGCAGGGTCTTGCCCCCGGGCGCACAGCAGAGATCAAGCACTGATTCGCCGGCCCTCGCATCAAGCACGCGCGCCGCGACAGTGGCCCCTGCATCCTGCACCCACCAGGCACCGTCGGCATATCCCGGCAGAACGGAGACCTGCCGGGCCTCCGGGAGGCGGATGCCCCCGTCCGGACGCAGCACCGCCCCAAGCCGCCTGGCCCAGGAATCCGCTTCACCGGAGTCACGCAGCGTCAGGTCGAGCTTCGGCCCTGCAGCGAATTCCGCCTCCATGGCCAGCACCGCGTCCCGTCCCCAGGCATCCGCCAAGCGTCTGCGAAGCCATTTCGGAAGATCCGGAAGGGGCAGGCCGTCCCAGTCAGCTCCTTGGCGCAGCACGTTCCTCAGCACGGCATTGACAAGTCCCGTCCTTCCGCGGGGAGCAAGCGAAACGGATTGATCGACGACAGCGTGTGCCCGCCCAAGCTCGACGAACATCTCGAACACGGCCAGCCGCAGCAGGTTCATGACCCGATCCTCCGGCAGACGCTTCAGGAACGGGCCAAGCATCCTGTCCGAACGGCCTGCCCAGCGAAGCGCGCCGGTCGCGAGGCGCCCGGCACGAGCCCGCTCGGAGGGCGCCAGATCCGTAGTCGCCCGTGCCAGCGCGTGGCCCAGCAACTGGCGCCGGGCCGTCACGGATGTCATCGCCGCGACCGCTGCGCGCCTCGCTTCGTCCCCAGCTTTCTTCATCACCGTGCCTTGCGGGAAATCCGACGCTCCGTATAACAGGCTGGAACCTTGCCACAAGGAAACCTCCATGGCCGAGAACGACCTGCCTCCTGAAGCCCGGCGCGCGCTTGCCGACGCCGAGCGGGCCCGGAAGAGGAAGGCCGAGGACATCGACCGACCCGAAGAATTCGGCGGCCCGAAGGGTCCGGATCCGGTTCGCTACGGCGACTGGGAGAGGGAAGGCCTGGCGGTGGATTTTTGATCGACCGGAGTCGGGCGCCCTTCGGCAAAGGCTCGTCGGACTGCACGACCCTTTGGCAATTGCCGAGCGGCAGGGAGAATGCGCAGCACGGCGACGGTTGCCGGGGTCCTCGCAAATGCACCAATTGACTTGCCGATGCCTCGGCTTCGGATTCCTGGCTCGCCTGTCCTTCGCGGGCAGGGCATTGGCCGTGCCGGGCAACACATGGCCGATCGAGGTGGCGCGGGTTGCCGTTCCAGGCGGTCGACGGGTCTTGTCGCGGACGAAGGCCCGCGCATCTCCCTGGATCGGGACGGTGCTGAACGCGTTCGTGTAGTCGTGCATGTGCACGGTCACCTGCTCGCGGGACAGGAGAACAATGCCGTATGCGGGCGGCTCCCGGAACCGAGATCCCGTTGCGTCGCGCCGCCGAGATCGAGGACGATTTGGTGGTTCGTCCCACGCATGCAGGAAAAGGGGATTCCGCGCCATGTGCCCCAGACCGGCCGGTGAAGATGGCCGAAGAACAGGTGTCGAATGCGCGAAAGATGCGGGGCCAGCAACTCATGGAAGGCATCGCCGCCGGCAAGCCTGATGTCGTCCATGCCTGGCATCCCCACCGGAATGGGCGGATGGTGCATGAACAGGAAGACCGGCTCCGCATCGCGCTCCAGTTCCGCGCGCAGCCATCCCTTCCGCGCGGGACAGTACTCCCCGGCGCCCGAACCGGATGCGTGCATGTCGAGAAACAGGCATCGACCGAACGGCGTTGCGGCGCAGGACTGGACGAATCCTTCGCTGTCCCGCGGCAAATCTGGAAATACCCGGACGAGTTCCTCCGTATCGTCGTGATTGCCGGCCAGAAGGTGAAACGGCATTGCGAGGCGACGGATCTCGGCACCGAAGGCTTCATAGCTGGCGACGTCACCTGAATCCGACAAGTCGCCTGTCACGACCACAAAGGCCGCGTCGCCGTGTTCGGCATTGATCGAGTCGACCGCTGTTCGCAGCCGCTAGCAGGCATTGAGACCGGCGAGACAACCGTTGCCTGCGACGACATGCGGGTCGGTAAGATGAACGATCTTCATGAAACGGCCCCACCCGCGCGACATTCCGCCCAGTGAATTCAACATTGTGCGCCTCCGGGGCGAGAACAAGGCAGACAACCGATGCAATCCTTGCGAGACCCGCGAACGCGAATGCCAGGCACGCCTGCGGCAGCTTCGGGCTCGAATTGACCGGAATGTCAAGCGGCGGCCCCAATGAACAAGGTGAACATCCTTCGGCGAGGTGAAGTCCTCTGGCGAAAGTGCGGGAATTGACATAGATGCGGGCGGGCGAATTTCGAAGGACGCCCAGCCATGTCCACGCGCGCCGGCTTTGTGGCTCTGATCGGCGAACCGAATGCCGGCAAGTCGACCCTGTTGAACCGGATGGTCGGGGCCGACATCTCGATCGTCACCCACAAGGTTCAGACAACGCGAACGCGCATTCGCGGCATCGCCATCGAGGGCAATGCGCAAGTCATCCTTGTTGACACCCCCGGACTGTTTCAGCCTCGGCGGCGCCTTGACCGCGCCATGGTCACGGCGGCTTGGGGCGGGGCGGCGGACGCAGACATCGTCGTGCTCCTGGTCGAGGCGCATCGCGGCCTGACCGAGGGCATGGCGACAATCCTGGACTCGCTCCGGAACGGCTCTGGTCGCGCGCCAGTCGGGCTTGCCATCAACAAGATCGACCGTGTCAGGCGGCCTGCGCTCCTGTCCCTTGCGGAAGAATTGAACAGCAGCTTCCCCTTCGCGCGCTCCTTCATGGTTTCCGGCAAGAACGGCGATGGCGTGGACGACCTGCGCCGCTGGCTGGCCGCGGAACTGCCGGAAGGTCCATGGCTCTATCCCGAGGACCAGATCGGGGACATGCCGCTTCGGATGATCGCTGCAGAAATCACGCGCAAGGCCCTTACTCTGCGCCTGCACCAGGAATTGCCGTACCAGCTGACAGTGGAAACCGGGTCGTGGGACACGAAACCGGACGGGTCCGTCCGGATCGACCAGGTGATCTATGTCGTGCGCGACGGCCACAAGGGCATCGTGCTTGGCAGGAGGGGCGAGATGATAAAGGCGGTCGGGCGGCTGGCGCGGCGGGAAATCGCGGAATTCCTGGACTGCAAGGTCCACCTGTTCCTGACCGTGAAGGTGCGCGGCGACTGGCTGGACGAGGCAGAGCGCTTCCGGGAGATGGGCCTCGAGTTCCCGGACGACGCGCCATGACACGCCTGACATCGGAAATCTGGATGGCCGCGTACCTGACGCGCCTGAGGCTCGCGGCGATTCCCGCATTCATCGTGCGGAAAGGCGACCCAACGGCGGGCGCGGTGCTCGTGAAACTCAACACGCTGGACGGGTCGGCGACCTGCTTTCAGCGCTCCTTCGACCCCGTCAGCGGCGAGCGGCAATGGGTCGTTCTTGCCGAAGGCCCCGAAACGGAAGTCGACAGGAAGGTCGCGCGGCAGCGAGAGTTCGATCCCGACCTTTGGGTGATCGAGGTCGAGGACCGGACCGGACGCCATATGCTCGACGAACCGGGCCTGACCTGAAAGACGCAGCGCCTGGCTGCGGCAGCTGCCGTTCGCGGCGTTGAGGCGTCGGCGGAAATGCGCGGGCGAAGACGCCGTTCAGTCGATTCCGGCAAGGAGCTCAAGCACCGAAGGACCGATGTCAGAGACAATGAGCCTCACGCCCTCCCGGTTCGGATGCATGCCGTCTGGCTGCATGTATTCCTCGAGCGCGGCAGCCCGGTCACCCTGCGCGGCAAGCGCCCCGAGGAAGTCAGGGTGGTACATCGCGCCGTGCAAGGCGGCCAGTTCGGGATAGATCGCGTTGAAGGCGGATTCGTACTCCGGACCGTAGTTCGGCAGCGCGTCCATGCCGATCAGCAGCACCGGGACGTCCTGCCGCCCGGCCTCGGACAGGATGCCGTCAAGGTTTGCCCGGGCAACGCCGGGGTCGATGCCGCGAAGCATGTCGTTGCCGCCTAGCGCGACGATCAGCGCGTCAACATCGTCCGACAATGTCCAGACGATGCGGCTCAGGCCTCCCGCCGTCGTGTCTCCCGACACGCCCGCATTGACCAATTTTGCATTGGCGCCCTGCATGTCCAGCCATCGCTGCAGCTGCGGCACGAAGCCGTGGTCCGGAGCCAGGCCGAAGCCCTGGGTCAGGCTGTCGCCAAGAGCCACAACCGTCGGGGGCGTCGCCCACGCGATCCCGAAGGAGAGAAATGTTGCGATTCCGGCGTTGCGCAAGACGCGCATGACCCCATATTCCTCTCGTAACCGCCGGAACGGAGTGCCAATGACCGAGACGATCCTCTCCCTGCGAGATGCCCGCCTTTCGCTCGACGGCAATGCCGGACGGGTCGACATCCTGAAGGGAATCACTCTCGACGTCGCGAGGGGCGAGGCGTTGGGTCTTGTCGGTCCGTCGGGGTCGGGCAAGTCATCTCTCCTCATGCTGCTCGGCGGGCTTGAACGCGCGACCGGCGGGGACGTCGCCGCGCTGGGCAACGACCTCACGGCCCTTGGCGAAGACGCCCTCGCCCGCTTCCGCAGAGAGCATATGGGCGTCGTGTTCCAGTCTTTCCACCTCATATCGACGATGACGGCACTCGAAAACGTCGCGACCCCGCTGGAACTGGCGGGCGTGGAAGATGCGTTCGACCGGGCCGCCGAGGAACTGGCCGCCATGGGGCTGGAAGACCGCGTCCACCACTACCCCTCGCAACTGTCCGGTGGCGAGCAGCAGCGTGTGGCGCTCGCGCGCGCCGCCGCGCCGAGGCCTGACATCCTTCTTGCGGACGAGCCGACCGGAAATCTCGACGTGGCCAACGGAGAGGCGATCATGGACCTGCTGTTCGGACTGAACGCCCGGCACGCCGCGACACTCGTGCTCGTCACGCATGCGCCCGAAATCGCGGCGCGGTGCGATCGGGTTGTGCGCCTGTTCGACGGACAGCTCGCGCCGGAAGACCTCCATACGGTGGCGGTTTGAGCCTGCGCGTCGCGAGCCGAATTGCCCGGCGAGAGTTGCGGGGCGGGATTCGCGGGTTTCGCGTCTTCCTTGCCTGCCTGATCCTCGGCGTTGCCGCGATCACCGCCGTCGGAAGCGTCCGGGAGGCGATCCGTGCCGGGCTGGAGCGCGAGGGCGCCACGATTCTGGGCGGCGACGCGGAACTGGAGCTGACCTACCGGTTTGCCAGCGAGGAAGAGCGCGCCTGGATGGATGGGGTTGCGGAGGAAGTTGCCGAACTCGTCGATTTCCGGTCCATGGCGGTGTTCGGCTCCGGCGACACGGCTGAACGGGGCCTGACCCAGGTGAAGGCAGTGGACGACTCCTATCCGCTTCTGGGTCGCGTCATCCTGGATCCTGGCATGCCGATCAGCGTCGCGCTGGACGGCGAGAACGCCTTGCCTGGCGCCGTCATGGCGCCACTGCTGATGGCACGCCTCGGCATGGAACCGGGAGACCGGTTCCGCCTGGGAACGCAGGAATTCGTCCTCATGGCCGCACTCATGAACGAACCTGACGATGCGGGCGGAGGCTTCGGGCTCGGACCACGCACGATCGTGCGAACCGAGGCGCTCGAGAACAGCGGGCTGATCCAGGCGGGCACGCTCTTTGAGACCGAATACAAGCTCAGGCTGGCCGGCTCGGCCGACCTGGACCTTCTCAGGGCCGAGGCAGATGAACTGTTCACCGGGATTCGCTGGCGGGACCGGCGAAACGGAGCGCCCGGCGTTCAGGAATTCGTCGACAGGCTGAGCACCTTCCTCGTGCTTGTCGGGCTGGCCGGGCTGGCCGTCGGCGGCGTCGGAATCTCGGCTGCGGTCACGGCGTACCTGGAACGAAAGACCGCTGTCATTGCCACGCTCAAGACGCTGGGCGCGGACAGCCGGACGATTTTCCAGACGTATTTTCTGCAGATCGGCGCCCTGACGGTTCTGGGCATAGTCATCGGCATTGCCGCCGGCAGCCTGGCGCCCGTCCTGCTGGCATCCGTGATCGAAGAGAGAGTGCCGCTGCCTGCCGTGTTCGCGTTGCATCCCCGGCCGCTTGCCGAATCCGCGCTCTACGGAGCCCTGACGGCGCTAATATTCACGCTTTGGCCCTTGGCGCGCATTGAGGATGTGCGGGCGGCAACGCTGTTCCGGGCGAACGGCGAGCGTCGGCGCGGGCTGCCGCGCGTCGCATGGATCGGGCTTACGCTGCTCCTGGTCGCCGGGCTCGTGTCCCTGGCTGCAGCACTTTCCGGCCTCTGGCTCCTTACGCTGTCAACTGCAGGTGGCCTGATCGGAGCCTTCGCGCTGCTGGTCCTTGCCGCGCGGGGAATCCGGTTTCTGGCGCGCCGCCTCGCACCCGCCGCGCGTGGACTGAGTGCGACGCGACTCGCGCTCGGCGCGGTCAGCGGTCCGGGAAGCGAGACCGCATCCGTGGTCCTGTCGCTGGGCCTGGGCCTCACCGTGCTGGCGGCGATCGGCCAGATCGACGCCAATCTCAGGAGCGCGATCGCGCAAGACCTGCCGGAGCGTGCGCCCGCATTCTTCATGGTCGACATTCAGCCCGACCAGATTGAAGGGTTTCGAACGCGGCTGTTGGAAAGCCCTGCCGTCTCGAAGGTCGAAAGCGCGCCGATGTTGCGGGGGATCATCACCGAGATCAACGGGCGGCCCGCACTGGAAACCGGCGGCGACCACTGGGTCCTGCAAGGCGACCGCGGCGTAACCTACTCGGACCGACCGCCCGACGGGACCGTCATCACCCACGGTGAATGGTGGCCCCAAGGATACCAGGGCGCCCCGCAAGTGAGCTTTTCCACGGAAGAGGCGCTCGAACTGGGTCTCGGCATCGGCGACGGAATCACCGTCAACATCCTTGGCCGGGACATCACGGCCAAGGTGACAAGTTTCCGCGAGGTTGACTTTTCGACAGCCGGAATCGGGTTCATCCTTTCGATGAACCCGGGGGCGCTGGCCGGTGCTCCGCACAGCTTCATCTCGACGGTCTACGCGGATGCGGAAGCCGAGGCAGAGATTCTTCGCGATGTCTCGAGCGGCTATCCCAACGTGACAGCGATCCGCGTCAGGGACGCGATCGGACGCGTGACCGAAATACTCGCCGGCATTGCGGCGGCAATCACCTACGGGGCGTTGGCAACCCTTCTGACGGGCATCGTCGTGCTGATTGGCGCAGTCGCCGCGGGTGCCCACGCAAGAACCTATGAAGCCGCTGTCCTGAAGACGCTCGGGGCACCGCGCAGGACGATCTTGCGGAGTTTCGCCTTGCGCTCCGCTACGCTGGGTGCCGCCGCCGGCATCGTCGCCATCATTGCGGGCGGCCTAGCGGGCTGGGGCGTGATGCGATTCGTGATGGACGTCGATTACGGGTTCGAGCCTCTCTCGGCGCTCGTCATCGTCGCGGGAGGGGTTGCAGCCACCCTTGCTGCGGGACTTGTCTTTGCGTGGGGGCCGCTTTCCGCCCGACCGGCACGCGTCCTTCGCGCCCGCGAGTGACCGGATTGCCGGCGCCAGGTCGGGCGATGTCTCGTTCCCGGCGACGTTCAACCTCAGAGGTCCTTGCCTCGAGGGCAGAAGCTGGCAAATCTCGTGAACCGATCTTTCCAGATTTCGCCGGCGACCCTGATGCCGGGCCCCTTGTTCTTGTGCTTCATCGAAAATGTTCGGCGACCTCAGCGCCGGTTTCTGGGTTCATGGAATCTTGCCCGCCCACTGTGCGCCTGGATTGTCGGCGAAGTCCCCAAACGAGCTCATTTTTCAGGCTGAAGTGGTTCACGGGGAGTCATGATTGCCTCCCGAGGTCAGGACTCCTGAACCTTCCGTGACGTCTTCCGGTGGTCGCCCAATCAGGTCATAGGCCAGCAGGTCAGCCAATTCCCGCGGATCCCGGGCGTGCGGGATTCGGGCCCTCTTCAGCGACGCGAGGAGAGCCTCGTCGCTTCGCCAGGCCGCCGCCGCCGCCTCCACGGTGACGAAGCGGAACCTCAATTCCTCTCCCGCCCTGGCCTGCGCCACCCTGGGCAGGTCCGTCGGCAGGACGGTCCCGATTCGGGGATAGCCGCCCATGGTCTGGCATTCTGCAAGAAGCACGCAAGGCATGCCGTCTCCCGTCATCTGGACATCGCCTTCGGCAATGAAGTCCGAAACCTGGTTGAGCTGCGCCCGTGTCGCGAACGGTGCGCCATCGTGATCGAGCCTGACACCCTGCCTGTTCGCGCGCGGGTTGCGCACGAAGACCGCTTCCTCGAACGATTCCAGCATGTCGCGGGCAAACAGGCCGGTTTGCGGCCCCGGCATGATCCGGACCGGTCCGGTCCCGACCTGGCGTTCCAGCCTGCTAGGCGACGCATCCGGCGCGGGATCGGGCGCAACAGGGATCGCGTCGCCTGCCCGCAGCAACCGTCCAATCCCCCCGATCCCGTGGAATCCTCGCCCCCCGTTTACAAGCGGCGTGGCAACGCCGCCGGCAACCAGGAGATACGTGTAGACACCCCTTGCGGCGGCGCCGACCTCCAGCACCGCACCTGCATCCGCGAAATGGCTCGCACCAACATCCAGCCTCTCCCCGTCAAGCGTTGCACTCATCGTGGCGCCTGTCAGGGCAAACCGCATTGGCGCCTGGAACCGGAACCGGCCGCCCAGTTCCGCCATCTCGATGCCCGCCGTGCCAAGAGGCAGATCAAGAAGGGCCAACCCCTCGATGAATGCGGACCTGTCCGCCGCTCCGCCGCGCGAGAGCCCTGCCTTGAGCCATCCCGGCCGCCCCAGGTCCTGGATCGAGACGGCGGGTCCGGTCCGGTCCGCGACAAGCCCGGCCGTCATGGAATGTCGGATCGTTCGGCACCGCCGTGGGGTCGTGCATCTTCCAGCAGGCGTTCAAGCGTCCGTCCCTCGACGGGCAGGAACTCCATCTCGTCTCCTGGCTTCAGGGGAATGGATGGATCGAGCCCCGGGTCGTTGCAGCGGAATGCCGTCCGTCCGATCTGCCGCCAACCGGTGGGCGCAGCGTTGGCGAAGGGGATGGCCTGACGCACGGCAACGACGACGGCCCCTCGTGGCACTTCGTGCGTCACGTCGCTCTGTCGAGGAATGTCCCAGCGTTCCGGCAGAAACCCTAGATAGGGCTGACCGGGCGAGAAACCCAGCGCGAGAACACGAAGCCGCGCTGCGCAGATGTCCTCGACCGCCGCTGCAGGCGCGAGACCCGCCGCGTCCGCCGCCTCTTCCAGATCAGGCCCGTGAGCGTCGCCGAAAGCGACCGGCACGCGCCAGAGCCGACGCCCCGCCGGAAGGGAAGCCTCCAGCCAGTCACGTTCTGCCAACCTTGAGCGAAGCTCGCCTGCCAGGACCTGTCGCCCGACGACGTCGGGCCGGAATCTCACAAGCACCGTGGCAAGCGACGAAGCGGTTTCCGCAATGCCAGGAATCACTGCGCTTTCGAGATCGGCACGAAACGCCAGCGCGGCCCGGTTCGCCGGCTCGCTCAACTGGTCGGCAAACCGCACGAGCAGGCCGTCCGGGCCAAGCGGCAAAAGTGCAGGAGCATCATTCACCGGGCAAGGATTCCACACCGGCGCGGGATTGAAAACGGTCCGCCGCAGGAAAGATCGTGCGCCCGCGACCTTCGCACGCTGGCGGCTGCCGGCGCCGGTCGCTACAGAGGGGCATGCTCCACGCAATCACGCATGGGAATCCGACCGAACGCGCCCCGCTCGTGATCGCCCACGGGCTCTTCGGCTCGGCCAGGAACTGGGGAGTCGTTGCCAAGTGCCTGTCGGCGGACCGGCGCGTCACGGCCGTCGACATGCGTAACCACGGAGCGAGTGACCGGTATGATGTCCACGGCTACCCCGACATGGCCACCGACCTTGCCGAGATCATCGACGAGCGAACCGACATCCTTGGACATTCAATGGGCGGGAAGGCCGCGATGGCCCTCGCGCTGACCCGTCCCGAACTGATTCGCAAGATGGTTGTCGCCGACATCGCGCCCGTGGCCTACGCACGCACGCAGCAGCCCATGATTGACGCAATGCGCGCCGTCGAGCTTGACCGGATCCAGAGCCGCAGGGATGCGGATTCGCAGTTGGCCGAACGAGTCGATGACGCCGGCGTGCGATCCTTTCTCCTGCAATCGCTCGACGTGAAGGAAAGACGCTGGCGCCTGAACCTCGACGTGCTGGAACGCGAAATGTCGCGCATCATCGGATTCCCGGAGCTCGATGGCGTGTTCGACGGGCCGACACTGTTTCTTGCAGGCGCCGAGAGCGCGTATGTCACGGCCGCACATCGAAGCCGGATCAAGTCGCTCTTTCCAAAGGCGCGGTTCGCCAGGATTCCGGGTGCCGGGCACTGGCTTCACGCCGACAATCCCCGCGCTTTCGAGGCTGCGGTGATGGCCTTTCTGGATGCCTGAATTTGCGCGGGCGCGTCCGGACGTGCACCCGTCACGGACTTGCGCACGCAAGACATTGCGAGGTTTGCCAGGATTGCCCCAAGATTTGGTTGCTTTCCACAATATATGAGTGTACACGCCCTCCCACGGGTGCGTAGGACGCGGAAGCATCACTTGACGCAGGCAAGGCCCGGGCATGATTGCCCGGGCCTTGCTGTTCCTGCCGATCAGGACTGAGAATCAAGAAGGCGCCAGGTGCTCGGACGCGGTCCTTGCATCGTGCCGTTGCCGACACACCCTGACGCCTTCCCCGCGCCATTTTCCCCGAAGGGCTTCCGGCCCGGTGTGCAGCGAACCTTGCGATTCGCCACCACGCAACGACCAAGGTTCCGATGCCGTCGAAGATGGATCCGAAAATCCCTCGTCGTCTGCCCGGTCCCAGAACCTTCGCTCCCCTTCCTGGAACTTGCGTTCCGCTCCGATTTGCTCCGGCTCCTAAGGCCTTGCACCCGCCCACGCCCGGAGACGTCTGGCGGCAATCCAACAGTTGCAAGCCAGGCGATTCGCCGCAAGGAAAATATCCTTTGCCGGCGATATTTCTTGGGGATAAAGCGTTGGATTTATTGGGGAAACTCTTGTGGACAAGTCGAAAAACCAAATCGCGGCAAGGCGCTGGGCGGGGAAAACTCCTTGGCTCATCCGAAGCGGCGGAACTCGAATAAGCAGGAAGAATTTCGCGATTCGGCCCCAATTCTGCCGAAACAGCCGGCCCATCCGGAGCGTTCTCGCCCGGCTGCCGCCGGACCGATTCGCCGATCGGGGCGTTGGCGCCCTGGTCAGCGGCTGGCGGAAAGTGCCGGAATCGGCCTCATGCCGCCAGCCTTCGGGGGGTCAACGCGACTGCGTGGGAGACTGCGGGACTCCTGGTTCATCCGCCCATCTTCAACGCATCGATGAACGCCTCCTGAGGTATGTCCACCTTCCCGAACTGGCGCATCTTCTTCTTTCCGGCCTTCTGCTTCTCGAGCAGCTTGCGCTTGCGCGTGGCATCGCCGCCGTAGCACTTGGCCGTCACGTCCTTCCGCAGCGCCGACAAGGTCTCGCGGGCGATGATTCGCCCGCCGATCGCGGCCTGGATGGGAATCTTGAACATGTGGCGGGGGATGAGTTCCTTCAGCTTCTCGCACATTGCGCGACCACGGGCCTCCGCCCGGTCGCGATGAACCATCATCGAGAGCGCGTCGACGGGCTCATCGTTGACAAGGACCTGCATCTTGACGAGGCTGTCCGCTTGATAGCCCGCAAGCTGGTAGTCGAAGCTCGCATACCCTCTCGTGACCGACTTCAAGCGGTCATGGAAGTCGAAGACGACTTCGTTCAGCGGCAGGTCATAGGTCACCACGGCACGGGAGCCCGCGTAGCTGAGATCTTCCTGAACGCCGCGGCGGTCATGGCAGAGCTTCAGGACGTCACCAAGATGGTCGTCAGGCACGAGTATCGTGGCCCGGATGCGCGGCTCCTCGACATGGTCGATGGTGGACGGATCGGGCATGTCCGCCGGATTGTGAAGCTCCAGCTTGGATCCATCGCGCATGTGGACATGGTAGATCACCGACGGCGCGGTCGTGATGAGTTCAATGTTGTACTCGCGTTCAATGCGGTCGCGGACGACCTCGAGATGCAGAAGGCCGAGAAAGCCGCAGCGAAAGCCGAATCCCAGGGCGGCGGAGGTCTCCATCTCGAAGGCAAAGCTCGCGTCGTTGAGGGCGAGCTTCCCGATGGCATCGCGAAGATCCTCGAACTCACCGTTGTCGACCGGGAAAAGACCGCAAAAGACGACGGGTTGCGAAGGCTTGAAGCCGGAAAGCGGCCCCGGCGCGGGACTGCGCTCATGCGTGATCGTGTCGCCGACGCGGGTATCCCGCACCTGCTTGATGGACGCCGTGAGCACGCCGATTTCGCCGGGACCGAGTTCCGCAGCGTCCACCATTTCGGGCTTGAGAACGGCGAGACGGTCGATGCGGTACCTGGCGCCGGTCTGCATCATGACGATCTGGTCGCCCTTGCGGATCATCCCGTCGATGACACGAATCATCACGACCACACCCAGATAGGAATCGTAGCGCGAGTCCACCAGCATGGCCTTGAGAGGGGCATCCGCGTCGCCGCGAGGCGCAGGCAGGCGACGAACGATGGCTTCAAGCAGGTCGGGCACGCCGTCGCCGGTCTTCGCGGAAATCCGGATCGCGTCGGCGGCGTCGATTCCTATCACCTCCTCGATCTGCGTCCTGACGCGGTCAGTGTCCGAAGCGGGCAGGTCGATCTTGTTCAGCACGGGCACGATCTCATGATCGGCATCTATGGCCTGATAGGCGTTGGCCAATGTCTGCGCCTCGACCCCCTGCGAGGCGTCGACGACTAGAAGCGACCCCTCGACCGCCCGCATGGAACGGCTGACTTCATACCCGAAGTCCACGTGCCCGGGAGTGTCTATCAGGTTCAGGATGTAGGTCCGGCCGTCCGTTGCCGGATATTCGATGCGAACCGTGTTGGCCTTGATGGTGATGCCACGCTCGCGCTCGATGTCCATGGCATCGAGGACCTGCTCCTTCATGTCCCGTTCCGCCACCGTGCCCGTCATCTGAATGAGCCGGTCGGCAAGCGTCGATTTCCCGTGGTCGATATGGGCGACGATCGAGAAATTGCGGATTCGTGCCAGGTCGGTCATTGTGGGGATATGCGGCAGGGCGCGTCCATTGGCAAGATATGCCTCCGGACGTGAGAACTCCCCCGGTCTCTGCGCCGCACGAGCAAGGCGCCTGCACGCGGCATCGCTGCCGAGGCCCGGGTCCGGCGCGAACGATGTCTCGTTCGAACGCCACGTCGTGACGCTGAATCCGACGCGGGCGAACGCCCCCAATCGGCAATGCCGGTCCGTGGCGTGCCGGGCGGGAGCGCGATGCGAACCGCGTCCCGCTTCGCAGCCGTCAGTCGTCGTCCTTGTTCAGGGCAGCGCCCAGGATGTCGCCGAGCGAGGCGCCGGAATCGGACGATCCGTATTGCTCGACGGCCTTTTTCTCTTCGGCGATCTCCCGGGCCTTGATCGAGAGATTGAGCTTTCGCGACCTGGCATCGACATTTGTGACCCGCACATCCAGCTTGTCGCCGACCGAAAACCGGTCCGGGCGCTGCTCGGAGCGGTCGCGCGAGAGGTCCGAACGGCGGATGAAGGACTTTGCGCCCGCGTATTCCACCTCGATTCCGCCGTCCTCGATCGCTGTCACCACAACGGTGACGATCGAGCCGCGCTTCACGCCACCGACCGCTTCCGAGAAGGTGTTGTCGAGCGCCTTGATCGAAAGCGAGATGCGTTCCTTCCCGACATCCACTTCCGTGACGGCCGCCTTGACCTCATCGCCCTTGCGGAATTGCTGGATGGCCTCCTCGCCGCGCCGGTTCCAGGATATGTCGGAAAGGTGCACCATCCCGTCGATGTCGTTGTCGAGTCCGACAAAGAGACCGAATTCCGTGATGTTCTTGACCTCTCCCTCGACATGCGAACCGACTGGATGGGTCTCGGCAAAGACCTCCCAGGGATTCCGCTGGGTCTGCTTGAGTCCCAGGGACACGCGCCGCTTTGCGCTGTCGATCTCCAGCACCATGACGTCGACTTCCTGCGAGGTCGAGACGATCTTGCCGGGATGGACGTTCTTCTTGGTCCAGCTCATTTCCGAGACGTGGACCAGGCCCTCGACGCCCGGCTCCAGCTCGACGAATGCGCCGTAATCCGTGATGTTGGTCACGCGGCCATGATGTGTCGACTCAAGCGGGTAATTGCGCTCCACCGCATCCCATGGATCTTCCTGAAGCTGCTTCATTCCGAGCGAGATCCGCTGGGTTTCCTGGTTGATCTTGACGATCTGCACCTTCACGGTGTCGTTTATCTTGACGATGTCGGAAGGATGGCTGACCCTTCGCCACGCCATGTCGGTGACGTGGAGCAGGCCGTCGACGCCGCCGAGATCGATGAACGCCCCGTATTCGGTGATGTTCTTGACCACGCCGTCAACTGCGTCGCCTTCCTTGATCCTCTCGATGACCGCCTTGCGCTGGCCCTCACGCTCCTTCTCCAGGATCGCGCGACGCGAGACGACGATGTTGCCGCGACGGCGATCCATTTTCAGGATCTTGAAGGGTTGCTTCATCCCCATGATTTCCGAGGGATCGCGTACCGGCCGCACATCGACCTGACTGCCTGGCAGGAACGCCACGGCGCCGTCAAGATCAACGGTAAACCCGCCCTTGACCCGGCCGAATATCGCGCCCTCGACTTCGCCCTTGTCTGCATAGGCGGTCTCGAGCTTGTCCCAAGCGGCCTCGCGGCGCGCCTTGTCACGGGAGATCACTGCCTCGCCGCGTGCGTTCTCCACGCGGTCGAGGAAGACCTCGACCTCGTCACCGACGCCGATTTCCGGAGCCTCGCCTGGCGCCGAGAATTCCTTGAGTTCGACCCGGCCTTCCATCTTGTAGCCGACATCGATGATAGCTTGTCCGGCTTCGATGGCAATGACCTTGCCCTTTACGACAGATCCCTCGTCGGGCGTGTCGATGTCGAGGCTTTCGTCAAGGAGGGCCTCGAATTCCTCCATGGTTGCGTTTTGAGCCATGTGGCCTTTGGTTCCTCTATTCGTGTTTTCCGGCCGGGCGGTTGGTTCCGCCGGTCTTGAGATGGTGCATGACGAACAAGCGCAGACGCCAAGCAAGAAGGGCCGGTGTTCGACCGACCCTGCCCAAGTCCTTTGCCCACAGCTGTGACCGCCGTTTCGACGGCAGGTCTATAGGCGGGAACTTCACATATGGCAAGCACCCGATTGCGCGAGGTCGAGGTTCATGCCGCCGGCGTCCTGAAGCACCTGCAGCTGGCGCCCGGCTCCATGCCATCCCGGCTTCGCGTCGGTGTCGCCACCAGGCTTGCACTCTGCCCCAAGCGGATGCTTCCAGCCAAGCGGTACGACCCCCGCAAGAATCGTCGGATAGTGAAGCTCTCCATGATCCGGTGCACCGCGGTCGGGGACCGAGGCATGCTGGACATGACCCACGATGGACAAATGCGCCCTTTCCACCGGTGTGACCTCAGCAAATCGAATCTGTGCGTCCTTTGCCCCGTGCGCAAGACGCCTATGCATTGCCGCAGCCCATGGCGCCCTGGACGAACTTGGCGACCTTGATCTTGTCGATCACTTGCTTCCCCCCCCCCCCTCAGGTCAGCATCAGGTCATCAGTGCCGGCGAAGCAGGGAAACTCCCGGAAATGGTGATCGAGCGGTTCCACCAGTCACGGCAAGACTCGGCCGTGGACCTGGCAAGGTCTACCTTGTTCCAGATGAAGTCTCCATCCATCCGGTTGCCAAGGGCAAGCATGCGACGCGCGACCCCGGTCTGGCGCCTTGACCAAGCGGCCACGGCTTCAGGCACGTCATCGTGACCGGCCAGAGCATCAACAGTGTCGAGTGCGTTGAATTTTGCCACTTGAATGCGCCGGCACCGGTCACTGGCTGGACAACCACGCCGGAATCGCCGCACAGGCCCATCCGGCCCCTGCCATGTCCTGGCAGCTCGCTGGCATGGATCATGCCGGAGCCGGTTACCGGTCGACTTGGCAAGGATTTCCGCATAGCATTCCGGCAATTCTCGTTCCATCAGCGCCATCGGCTCGTCGTCCAGATCTTCTCGCATATGGCCGGATGGCACCGTTCCGTTACGGCGCGTGCCTTGCCTGTCGGTCAGATAGTGGGCGAGATCACCCGCATCGACCGGGATATAGGCCGCCCGGTCATCGCGGCAGGGGCGGTCATATCGGGCCGCCCCCCCGCACGGATCCGGACGGCGCGCCAGCGCATCCGGCTCCTGGGTCGGACGTCAGCCCGCACCGCTGCCGCAAAAGGCGGCTGGCACGGGCTGCGTGAGCGAGCGGCGCATGTGACGCCCATTGTCGGATCCCGATCTCCGTGAACGCCTTGCCGCCCCGCTCTTCCGACGGCCCCGGCCCTTCGCCCCATCCACTCCGCCGGAGGCGTCACTGCCCCTTTCGTTCGCGGACTCCGTCACTGCCATGGCCGGGTCCGACTCCTCGATGCCGTGCATCCGGAGCTGCGGGAACGTCCCCTTCCTCCGGCGACCCTGACGCAATGGCCGGGGCAGCGTCGAGGCCTCCCAGGTCCCGCGGAGTCCCTCCTCGCCTCGCCGATCCGGCCCGGAGGGTGCCGCCCTCGGCCCGCCTGAAAGCCTCGGCACTCCGGACATGGTCGTTTTTCGTGGCTCGATCGCCCGGCCCACGCCTGGTCGGGCAGGCCACTGGCGCGCGCATCCGCAGGTCGAGGCTTGTCCGGTCCCGCTCTTTCGATTGCGGGCGGGTGCGCAATTCCACCATGGACCACCTCTCCAGCGGCCCCCCTGAAATTCCGTACGTCCGGTTTTCCCGGGTACGGCTTCAGCCATCAGGCACCTGGCGGTTCGGCGCGGGGCCTTCCGCAGCATCGTCGAGATCAAGGCTGACCCAGCCATGCCCCGATCAGACACTGCGTTTGCTCCGCGCCTGGACGATGCCGCCCACCGAGTGATCGTCCGTCTCCGCGTACGGACGCGTCGGCTGCAAACATCGCCACCTGAGCCCTGAGGCCCTCGCTCAGGACGGGTTGTGTTGTCCCGCCCCTCATCGCTTGATCGACCTCATCCGCACTGCGGTTACAGGCCCGGTCCTTGACATTCATGGGTCATCCTGTCCGTTCCTTTCACCTTCCGGTCCTTCACCGCTGAACTGTCCCGGATTGCCGCCGTCTCCACCCCGGAGGACCCGATGCGTGCTCCCCGGTTCTTCCGCATCGGCACTGGCCATCAGACCAGGCGGAGGCCCTTGGCATCCTCGTTTGCCCCACAAACCAGCTTCGTGCGCGAGCGTTGTTTCGTGGCTTCATGCAATCGTTCGCTCTCGCCACGGCCCTCCGGTTCGCTTGCCACCCTGGCTGACCGGACCCGCAGGGCACAGTGTCTCCGCCAGCCCACGGTGGCTTCCTGCATCCCGGCTCGCTGGCCTCAGGTCACCCCGGGACCAGTGGGACATGCCACGGCGCCAAACCGGGAACTGCGCCGGCGGGACTTGCAGCTGACAACATTCCTGAACCCTTCTTTCTTGGATTCCGCTGGTGAGCCGAAGGCCAGCCCCCTTGCTCTTGTGCTTCGGCGAGAATGTCCGGAGGCTTCAGCCCCACATCAGGGTTCACGGCATGTTGCAAGCCCGCTTACGAGCCTGAATTGCAGGCGAAGTCCCCCAAAGGCATTTTCCTGGCCGAATTGGGCCACAGGAAACTCATGACTGTCCCGCGCGGTCAGGACGTCTGCAGTTGATCGCCCTTTCTCCCGCCATCGCAGACCCCTCGATCGAAGGGATCACGAAGGACACGATGCTGCCCTTGATCGAAACGCAGGAATGGCGCGCGTGGTCCGCCAACGGTGCGTGATCGGTGACTTCGCAATCGGGCAGGATGCCGCGCCAGACGAGATGGCCGCTATAGGCTCTGCTCGACCTCGGGAAAGAGCAGCAGTCGCCCCGTCGGATCATGGCCGTTGCAGGACAGCACGAGATCGGCATCCTCCAAACTGCCATCTTCGAGGACCTGCGTGACGCTGTCGCCCATGTCCTCGCCCGAAACCAACGTCCTCCCGCGCTTGCAGCGCTCCGCGAGCACGCGTTTGACAAGGTTCTGCCACAACCCCGCCCCAATGCACGCATTGCATGTCCATCGCGACGCTGAGCGGGTTTGCGCCCCGATAGGGTTTGTCTTCCGTCCGCTTGCACATCCGCAGAATGTCGAAACGCGAGGCCGGGAAAACCGCGTCGAGCAGGTCGCGCGATTTCATCTCATCCAGAACCTTGCGCGAGGTCGTCAGGCCGCCGCCGCGTCCAGCAAGCCCCGACTTCGAGCGTTCGCGGACGGTTACATCATGCCCAGCACGCCCCCAGCAGGATGGCGGCCATGCATCCCGAAAGCGACCCTCCGATGATCGCTGTCTTCATTGCGCGTCCTTCGGCGGGGCTTCCGGGAAGAAGACCATGTCGCCCTTCTTGTTGGCCGGCGGAACCGGCCATTGATGGCCGCGGGAAAGTCCGAGGCCGCGATTGGGACCGGCGCGGAAGGTGCGGCCGGGTTCGCCCGTGGGCGTGTCGCCGTCCCACCATCTTTCGTCCGAGCCGTAGGATTCGGATCGCAGGAGCCCGATCAGGTGCCGGACTGTTCCGGCATGATCCGGGTCCGCCCCGAGATCGGCCATCTCTTGCGGGTCGGTCTCCAGGTCGAACAACTGGATATGGTTGCCGCATGGGTACCAGATCAGCTTATGGCGCTGGTCGCGGATCATGCGTGAGCTGTGGCTCTCTTCTCCAAATTCGCCATAGATGTAGTCGCGCGGCGCATCGCTCACCATCGAGCGGCCATCGACGTGGCCTGGCGCCTCAATCCCAGCAAGCCCGAGAAGCGTCGGCATGATGTCCTGAAGTCCGGCCACGCGGTCATCGGCCGAGCCGAAGGGCAGCCGTTCGTCGCCGCTTTCACCCACCAGGATCATCGGCACATTGGACGAGCCTTCGTAAAAGGTCTGCTTGGCCCACATCCCGTGGTTGCCCAGCATGTCGCCGTGATCCGAAGTGAACATGATGATCGTCTCGTCGAGTATGCCTTCCTCGCGGATCGTCCCGATCAGCGTGCCGATCTGCTGGTCGATCTGGGTGCAAAGCGCATAGAAGGCACGTCGTGCCCACCGGACCTCGCGCTCGCGATAGACATTTCGCGACTGCACGCCATGCAGGTTGTAAGGCAGATCGGCTGTCGACCAGTCGCCCGCAAAGGGCATGTCGATCTCTATATCGTCGTAGTGGTCGAGGAACCGCCGCGGCGGCACCAGCGGCGGGTGCGGGTGTCGGTAGCCCAGATACCAGAAGGACGGGCGGTTGGGATCGCGGCGGCGCACATAGCGCGCCATGGTGTCGGTGGCCCAGTTGGTGGCATGGAGCCGCTCGGGCAGGTGCCAGGCGGTCGCCTGATAGGCGTTGTTCGACATGCCGTGCCCGAACTGCTGGCCGACATGGCCCTGATCGCCCAGGAAAATTTCGTAATCATCGGTCACGCCGTAGAGCGTGCGTCCTTCGTCGTCCAGCTGGACATCGTCGAACCCGATCCGGTCCCGCTGCGGATAGGTGTGGGTCTTGCCCACCGCATAGGCCTGGTACCCCGCGTCACGAAAGCATTGAGCGAGAGTCGGCAAATGCGGCTCCATCGGGCGGTAGGGCTGAAAGGTGCGGTCCCCGTGCTGGCGAGGTGTGCACCCCGTCATCAGAGTGCGCCTTGCGGGCAAGCAAACGGGCGTCTCGGAGTAGCAATTGGAGAACCGTACCCCGTTTTGGCACAACTGATCGAGCACCGGTGTATGGATGGCGGGATGCCCCGCCGCCCCAAGAAGTGCAGCGGGCCAGTGATCGGTGACGATCAGGAGAACATTGGGGTGTGACTCAGACACTTTTTCCTCCCGATTTTCGCGATCCGATGACCGGCGCTGCAATGAACGCCACCGCAACGCCAAGCACAGCAAGCGCGATCGGATCGGAAATGAACTCTACAAAGTCGCCCTGCGCACTGATCATGCCCTGCCGGAGCTTGCCTTCAAACGTGGTTCCAAGCGCCATGCCGATTACGATTGGCGCCACCGGGTACTTCGCGAACCGCAGGATGACCCCGACAATCCCGGCAACCGCACAGATGATCACGTCAATCGGGTTTCCACGAACAACGAAGGCGCCGACAAATGAAAACAGCATGATGAAAGCCATCATGAGCGGTTCCGGCATCGCAAGGATCCTTGCGAAGATGCGAGAGCCAAGCGCGCCAAGTCCGAACATGATGAAGTTGGCGATCAGGATCAGCAGAAAAGCACCCGTCAGGATGTGGGGATTGTTCTGCGCCAAGTCGAAACCAGGTGTGAGGCCCTGGATCGTCAACACCCCCAAAAGCACCACTGTCCCGCCGTCACCCGGAATCCCAAGCGCCAATGTCGGGATAAGCGCCCCGCCCGTGACCGCGTTGTTCGCGGTCTCGGATGCGACGAGACCATCGGGTTCGCCCTTGCCGAAATTTTCCCGGCGCGGTGAACTGCGCCTCAGGGCCGAATAGCTGACGAATGTTGCAGCCGTTGCGCCTGTGCCCGGCAGGATGCCGATGAATGTCCCGATGACTGAGGCACGGAAGAACTGCGGAATTCGCAACGTGATCTCCTTCCAGGCGGGCATGCGGAAGCCGACGTTGGAAACATCCGGCGGCTTTGCGGCAAAGTAGTGCCCTGCACGGTGGAAGACTTCTGCCAGCGCGAAAATCCCTATGAGCACAGGGATCAGGGACAGCCCACCCATCAACGCAGGCTGCCCAAAGTCGAAACGGGTATAGCCCGTCAGATCATCGGTTCCGATCGTGGTCAGCCAAAGGCCGATGACACCAGCCAGCAGGCCCTTGAACGTGCTGCCGGCGGAAACCCACGCGATGCAAGTCAGCGCGAAGACGATGATGGCAAATATCGCCGCAGGGCCGAATGCGACTGACACCCTTGCCAGCAGCGGTGCTGCGAATATCAGGACCACCAGTGAGAAAGTGCCGCCGACAAGCGACGAAAGCGTGGCCCAGCCAATGGCAAGATCGGCTTTCCCTGCCTTTGCCATGGGATATCCATCCAGCACCGTGGCAGCAGATTGCGGCGTGCCCGGGGTGTTGAGCAGGATCGCTGATATGGAACCGCCATAGACCGATGTCACATAGGTCCCCAGAAACAGGGCAATCGAGGATTCGGTCGACATTCCAAGGGTGAAGGGAAGCGCCACGACAAGCGCCGCCACGGTTCCGATCCCTGGCACTGCACCGGCGACTGCGCCCCAGACAGAGCCGATGACCAGCGCGATCAAGACGCCCACGCTGGCAAAGAGGGCTATGGCTTGGGCAAACTGATCCATCATCCCGCTCAGATCTGGTGGAACCAGGGCGAACGCGGCAGCAGCAGTTCAAACCCAAAGGTGAACAGTGCCCATATCGCCAAAGGCGCCAGCACGGAAAGTCCCAACAGCGAAATCGGCTTTCGGTACTGGAATGTCCAGCAAAAGGCCGCAAATCCCGGGATCGTCGCAAAGACGAAACCGATCTTCGTGATCGCAAGGCCAGTGGCGAACACGATGGCAACGAGGGCGATCATCTGGGCCAGATCGACTTCCGATTCTTCGGGCGCGTCAGACCGGATGGCCTGGATCACGGTCACCCCCGCAAGAATGATCCATGTTGTCAGGAAGACACGCGGGGCAAAGGCCGGCCCGACGTCCCCGCCGAATGTCGGGACGTCAAAGGCATCACCGAACGTCATGGCGAAGAGCGCGATGCCGGCGACGAGCAATATCCCCGAGACCGAAATTTCCAGTACACGTGTCACTGCCAGTTTCCGAGAGTGCGCCCCGGTCGACCCATGCCAGCCGGAGCCCAGACCACTACTTCACGAGACCGGCGTCTTCAAGCAGCTTGCCGTTCAACTCGAACGCTGTCCGGAAGAACGGGCCGAACTCTTCGGTGCCCATGTAACGGACCAGGCGGTTTGCACCGGCCATGTTTTCCCTGAAACTGTCGGTTGCGACGGCCTTGGCGCAGGCCTCTGACAAAGTGCTGACCACATCTTTCGGCGTTCCAGCCTGTGTGAAGAAGCCGAACCAGACCGACACCTGCGTGTCTTGTCCAAGCTCTGCCAGTGTCGGCACATCCGGATGCTGCCCTGACCGCTGGTCTGACAGGATTGCCAGCGCCCGCCAGCCGAACTTTGTGCCAAAATCAGCAAACCAGACCGTTGCGTCGGCGCGTCCACCATTGATCTCGGTCGCGATATCGCCGCCGCCCTTGGTCGGGATGTACTGGGTCGTGACGCCAAGCCTGTTGTCCAGCGTCAATTGCGCCACATGCGCCATCGAGCCCGGACCTGCGCCTGCGAATTTCAGGCCGTCGCCACTGGCCATCGCGATGTAGTCATCGACGGTCTTGATCGGACTGTCTTCAGCCACGACCAGATAGAACGGCCCCTGGCTGACCATGCAAATTGGGGTCCAGCTGTCCGCGTTGTAGCTCGTGCGCTTCAGATGCGGCTGGGTCGTGGTGGTTCCCACGGGAAGGAACCCGAGATTGTAGCCGTTGGGCTCGGCCTGGCTCAACTGGGTAGCGCCGACCGTGCCGCCTGCGCCCTCCACATTGCTCACAACGATGTTCTGGCCGAGGATTCCTTCCATTTCGGCCGCGAAAAAGCGGGCGGGCACGTCTGTCCCGCCGCCAGCGCCGAAAGGCACCAGCATGTTCATTGTGCGTTCGGGATACTCGGCGAACGCAGCGGACGCGGTTAGGATCAAGGCAACGGCAAGTCCTGCCGATGTGACACTTCGTTTCATCTCTCGTTCCTCCTTGAATGCCAATTCGAACGATACGAAGCGGAGTGCGACAGCCTAAGTGATAAATTATTGCCCGTTAACAATTGGGTAAACTATACTGACCGAATGGCGACCCGCACAACCCTGAGAGACGTCGCGCGCGCGGCTGGTGTCTCACAAATGACGGTTTCCCGTGTCGTGCGGGGCGACACCGCTGTCTCGCTCAGGACCAGGGAGCACGTGGAACGCGTCATAGGAAACATGGGCTACGTGCCCAACAAGCTTGCCGGATCGCTGGCTCGCGCCTATTCCGACCAGATTGCGGTACTGATCCCTTCCCTGGTCAACAACGTTTATTCGTCCGTGCTCGCGGGCATCACGGAAGAGCTCGAAAAGGGCGGATACATTCCGGTTGTCGGAGTGACCGATTACGATCTCCGAAAGGAGGAAGGCCAGCTGATTTCGATGATGTCCTGGCGACCGGCCGCTGTGATCCTTGCCAACCTCGTTCACACAGGCCGGACCCGCTCAATCCTGGAAAGCACGCCCGTGCCAGTAGTCGAGATCATGGATATCGGCGGCGATCAGATCGACCTGGGTGTCGGCCTGGATCATGAAGCGGCGGCGACAGCACTTGCCGACTACCTGATGGAACGCGGCTACCAAAGATTCGGGTACCTCGGCTGGCAGACGAACGACTTTGTCGCAGCGGCCCGGTTCAGGGCGTTTCGGGCGCGACTGGAGACGCGCGGCTACGGACTTGTGGCACCCGATGTCTATGATGCACCGCCCGATATGCCAGCCGGGAAAAAGGGATTGGGGATGCTGCTGTCCGTCGCGCCGAAGACCGACGTAGTGGCCTATTCAAACGATACCGCGGCAATGGGCGGTGTGAACCTGTGCCTGGAGTTGGGCATGCGCATCCCGGACGATCTGGCAATCGCAGGATTCAGCGGCTTGCGGATGGCGCAATGTCTGCCACAACCACTCACGACGATAAGGACGCGGCGCCGTGACATCGGGAAGACCGCGGCGCGCAATGTCCTGAAACGCCTTTCAAACATGCCGGTTGAGCGAAAGGTGGATTTAGGATTTGAACTCATCAGGGGGCGGAGTGCCTAGATCTTTCGCGTCGTCCAAGGACAACAGTGTCGGGCGCCCGCATGCGCTCGATCTGCATCCGGGCCCGCCCAAGGCGCACCGCGAGGCTTTCCCGCGCGAACTTTGTCTCCTTCCCAATTGACGTCCGAGCGCCGAACCTGAGCGATGACATCGAGACCTCTTCGTCCATGGCCCGCGTCAGCCTCGCCATGTCGCAGGGTGGCGCCGCGCTGTGCGATCCGCTCAGTCCGACCATGTATCCCGAGAAGTCTGTCAGGGTGCTGCCCTTCGATCCCGGCATCCCTTTGCCGTACGGTGCCATGCTCCCGCGAAACGCGCATCTCGACCCGTCGGTCGAAACGCTTCCGGAGCATCTCAAGGACGAATTCGGAAATGCTCCGATTGAGCACTCGCGGCCCCACCCGCAAGATGCAAGCGAGGCTGCGAGGCGCGACCTGATACGACCCGCGTCTGAGATTTCGCAGCCTCTTCTGAAGCGCGCCGCCCACCCGCCTTCCCCGCCGCGAAGACGAGCCCTGACCGAAGGTGCAACGAGGACGCGAAGCCCTCTGTCCTCCTGGCGGGGATGGCCTCCGGCAACGGCATGGTCCCCGCTGCAGGACGCATTCGCCGACCATGCGGGGCGCTGCAATCGATCTCTTCACGGACTTGGGTCACGGGGAACCCTTGTCACCGCCGACTGCGCGATGCCGCACGGTGCCCCGGCCGCGACAATGCTTGCCGGCATCAGGCCTGCTCAATGCCTCCAAGGCGCGCCCTGACCCCTGCCAGGGCGAGCGCGGCGACTTCGTCAACCTCCAGACTGGACGTGTCCAGGATCACGGCGTCCGGAGCGGTCTTCATCGGCGCGTCACGCCGACCTGCATCTCGGGCATCGCGCTCCCTGATGTCATCGAGCACGCCGGCTTCCAAGACATCGTGGCCTGCTGCGGTCAATTCGAGCCAGCGACGATGGGCCCGGGCGGCATCGCTTGCAGTGACAAAGAGTTTCACCTCCGCATCCGGGCAGATCACGGTTCCGATGTCCCGCCCGTCCAGCACGGCTCCGCCGTCTCGGCCGGCGAATGCGCGCTGGAAATCCACAAGCGCCTGGCGCACTTCCGGCAAGGCCGCGACCTCGCTTGCCGCTCGCGACATCTCGGGCGTCCTCAGGTCATCTCGCACGATATCCCCGTGGCGAAGTGTCGAGGCCGCGATCTCGGGAGGAACGCCTTCGAGCATGCGTCGCCCGACGGCGCGATAGAGAAGCCCGGTATCCAGATGCGCGAACCCGAACTCAGTCGCAATTGCACGCGCAACGGTGCCCTTGCCGGCTGCTGCCGGGCCGTCGATCGCGACCGTGAACCTCATTGCGCCACCGCTCCCGCCGTCACGTCACGGCGTGCCTGACACGCGCGCCGCGGGCCTTCAGACGACCTTCCTGAGCTCGTCTGCCAGATCGGTTCGCTCCCAGGCAAAGCCGCCGTCCCCGTCGGGCGCCCGCCCGAAATGGCCGTAGGCCGCCGTTCGCTGATAGATCGCCCTGTTGAGCGCGAGATGCTCGCGAATCCCGCGCGGACTGAGATCCATCGCCTTGGAAATGGCGGATTCGATCCTCGCTGCAGGAATCTCGCCAGTGTCGAAAGTGTCTGCATAGATCGAAAGCGGCTTCGAGACCCCGATCGCGTAGGAGAGCTGGATCAGGCACCTCTCCGCAATGCCCGCCGCAACCACGTTCTTGGCCAGATAGCGTGCCGCATAGGCGGCCGAACGGTCGACCTTGGTGGGATCCTTGCCGGAAAACGCGCCACCTCCATGTGGCGCGGCACCGCCATACGTGTCGACGATGATCTTCCGCCCGGTGAGACCTGCATCTCCGTGCGGACCGCCGGACACGAATGTGCCCGTGGGATTCACCCACCATTCGGTGGCATCGGTAAGCCACTCGGCCGGCAGGACATCGCGGATGTAGGGCTCGACGATCGCGCGGATGTCGTCCGGAGTCTGGCTTTCCGATTCGTGCTGGGTCGAGAGCACGATGCATGTCGCCTCGACGGGCCTGCCGTCTTCGTAGCGAAGCGAGATCTGCGACTTCGAGTCCGGACGCAATGTCGGTGCGTCGCCGGACTTCCGCGCTTCGGCGATGCGCTTCAGGATGGCATGGGCGAAGTGGATCGGCGCGGGCATCAGTTCCGGCGTCTCGTTCACCGCATAGCCGAACATGATTCCCTGGTCTCCAGCACCCTCGTCCTTGCTGGCCGAGGCGTCAACGCCCTTTGCGATGTCGGACGATTGATCGTGCAGGTAGTTTTCGACGTTCAGGCTCTTCCAATGGAACCCGTCCTGTACATAGCCGATGTCCTTCACGCATTCCCGCGCAATCTCTTCGGCGCGATCGGATATGTCCTTCGGCCCGCGCACCTCCCCTCCGATCACGACTCGATTCGTGGTGACAAAGGTCTCGCAGGCAACGCGGGCTTCCGGCTCAGCTGCCAGAAAGGCGTCAAGGACTGCATCCGAAATCCGGTCGCAGATCTTGTCGGGATGCCCCTCGGACACGCTTTCCGAGGTAAAGACGAAATTCTTGCGGTTCATTTGAGGCGCTCCATTGAATCAATCGCCGTCACGCCAGGAAGCCGTTGTGACGGTCAGACGCCGTTACGACTTTCGGCGCGGCTTGACAATGGGATTGCGCGGTTGACCGCAAAGATCGCGGCAAGACCCGTGAGAAGCAGGACAACGACCGGGAGATCGCCGGTTTGGGCGTAGACCGTCGCCGGGCGCGGGGCCGGCAACGGCACGTCCAGATGACCCGATTCGCCGAGCGGCAGCGAATCCAGGATCCGCCCGTCCGGCCCGATGACCGCGGAAACGCCGGTATTTGCGGAGCGGACCAACGGCAGGCCCTGCTCGACGGCACGGATCCGCGCCTGCTGGAGATGCTGGAACGGCCCCGAGAAGGTGCCGAACCATGCGTCGTTGGTAATCTGCAGAAGATAGTCCGCGCGTTCCTCGGCGCGCCGGACATGGCTCGGGAAGATCGTCTCGTAGCAGATCATCGGCAGCGCACGCCCGAGCGGCGTGTCGATGAGCGCCACATCGCGGCCCGCGCTGTAGCCGTAGCCGTCTCGCGCCGCGAAACCACTGATCCCGACACGTTCGGCCAGCCCGCCGAAGGGCACATACTCGCCGAAAGGCACGAGATGGACCTTGTCGTAGATGTCGATGACGCGGCCGTCGGCATCGATCTGCGCCATCGAATTGAAATAGCGCCGCCCGTCAGCCCGGTTCACGCCAAAGACGACCGGCGTGCCCCCGGATGCATCGGCCATGCGCTTGAGGACCGTTTCCGCCTCGCCGAGCCTGTGCGGCAGTGCGGATTCGGGCCAGATGACCAGCGCAACATCGTTTCCGGGCGCTGACGTGGACAGCAATTGGCGGCGCAGGAAGACATTCGCCCTTGCGGGATCCCATTTCTCATGCTGCGGCGCGTTGGGCTGGACGACGCGGATCATGCCCACATGGGCTTCCGACGGCGCCTGCGCGCTCCGCCCCCAAACAATGAGAGCCGCGACGCCAAGCAGCGCGACCACCGTCGCGATCACCTTGCGTGACGTCGCGACAGGCAGGGCCGCGAGGATCAGGGTGAGCGCGGTCAAGCCGTACGGCCCTACCACGCTCGCGCCCATGATCGCCGGGGTTTCCGTCCAGATGTAGCCTGGAAGCACCCAAGGGAATCCGGTCAGCACGTGACCGCGAAGAATCTCGGCCAGCGACAGCGACAGCGCCCAGCCGATCGCCCCGCCTCCTGTCCGTCCGGAGAGCCAGCCGGCCAGCGCCCAGAAGAGGGCGAAACCCGTCGCCACGAAAACGATCGCGAAGGGCGCCATCCAGCCGTGGCGATCGCTGTCGACGTAGAACGGCTCAATGATCCAGTGCAGGGAAACGGCGAAATAGCCGACACCGCCGAGCCATGCGGCGATCGCCTTGTGCCTGCCGCCTTCCGCCGAGGCCACGTTCCAGGAGAGGGCCGTCAGCCCAAGAAGCGCGAACGGCCACAGGTTGAAGGGCGCGTGGCCGGTCGCGGCGGCGGCACCGGCAAGCGGGGCCAGCGAGTGTCTCCAGTGGAACCCCGCGCCCCGGAAAGCTCCGGAGGCCCGGAACCGGACGAGTGGAATGCCCTGCCCGATTCGGAATCGCGCCAGCATCACTCGGCTGCCTTCGGCAGGTCCAGTCGAATGCGCAAACGCTTGATATGCCTTGGGTCGGCGTCGATTACCTCAAAATCCGTCCCGTCCGGGTGCTTCACCACCTCGCCACGGGAGGGTACGCGGCCTGCAAGCATGAAGACAAGGCCGCCCAGCGTGTCAACTTCCTCGTCACCCTCGCCGGTTCGCAGCTTGCGACCGACCTCCTGCTCGAATTCTTCGACCGGGGCCCTCGCATAGGCGAGAAAGCTGCCCGATGCCTCCTTGATCCAGAGAGCGCCCTCCCCGACGTCATGCTCGTCCTCGATCTCGCCGATCACCTGCTCGATCAGGTCTTCGATCGTGACCAGCCCGTCAACGCCGCCATATTCGTCGATGACCAGCGCCATGTGAACCCGGTCGGTCTGCATCTTCTGCAGAAGCACGCCGATCGGCATCGAGTGCGGCGCGTAAAGGAGCGGCCTCAGCATCCTGTCGAGCGCGAACCGGTCCTCCGACCCGTTGAAGCCGTGCTTCAGGGCAAAATCCTTGAGGTGCACCATGCCCAGAGGCTCGTCCAGCGTGTCCTTGAACACGGGCAGCCGTGTCAGCCCGCTGTCGTGAAAGACCTTCACCAGTTTCTTTTTCCTGATGTTCTCCGGGACCGCGACGATCTCGACCTTCGGGATCATGACGTCCTCGACCCGGAGACGCGTCAGGTTGGCAATGCCGCCTGTCGTGCCGTTTCCTGCGGGATTCACGGTCCGGGCCTCACTCTCGCCGTTCCGGTCCGAACTGCCTGCCAGGGCCCGCAGCCATCGCAGCACGGACCAACGTCTACTGCCGTCTTCCTCCTGCGCGCCATGCGCCGCGCTAGAAGACGCCTCGCCGTTATCTCCCATCAGTCCTTTCCATCACGGTCCCCCGCCGGGCCCCTGCCGCGAATGCGGGTCCGGAACCGCGAGCGACCTGAGTATTGCCGTTTCCGTTGCCTCCATCAAGTCGGCATCGGATTCGTCCTCATGACTGTAACCGAGAAGATGCAGTGCCGCATGCACGACCAGGTGCAGAACATGTGACTCGAGCGGAACGCCGCTTTCCTTGGCCTCCGCCAGGCAGGTCTCGAACGAAATCGCGATATCGCCGAGTTCAGGGGCGCCTGTCGGCGGCGGCGGACGCGCGCCCGGTTCGGCCGCGGCACGTTCGACGGACGGCCACGAAAGCACGTTGGTCGGCGTCGGCCTGTCGCGGAACCGGGCGTTCAGCGCAGCAATCCGTACGGCATCGCAGGCAAGAACGGTCACGTTCCAGTCGCCCGGGTCAAGATCAAGGTGTTCCAGCGTCGCCGCGGCAGCGCGCGAAGCCAGGGACTCGATGCCGGCTGCGCGCCAGCGCGGGTCTTCTGCGATCACGTCCGTGGTCATCGGACCGAATCTACACGATAGCCGCAATGGACGCTATGGTGGGCGCATGACCGGAAGTTCGTCCAAGTTCAGGAAGCGGGTCGAATCGATCTGCGCACGCCTGCCGGGTGCGGGGGTCTCCGACCCTTGGGGCATGGGACACGAGGTCTGGAAGGTCGGGGACAAGATATTTGCCAGCACCAGCGTGTCCAGACCCGGAGTGACCGTCAAGACGCGAGACGCGGAAACGGCGGGCATGCTCATCGACGCGGGCATCGGCGTTCGGGCGCCCTACTTTCACAAGAGCTGGATTCTCCTGCCGGAGGATGTCGAGGATGACGAACTCCGGCACCGCCTCGTGACCTCATATGATCTTGTTCGTGCCAGCCTGACCAGGAGGGACCAGGCGACGCTGCCCGCACGAAAGGGCTGATCGGACCTCGAATCGAGTCGCGCTTGATTCCCGTTGGCGATTCAAGCCATCTCCTCTCATGGAAGGCGAGCAAATTCATGCGGACTGGATTGCGGTCGACTGGGGCACCTCGAACCTGCGGGCCTGGGCGATCCGGGACGGAACTACCGTCGCCGAGGCAGTCTCGGAAAAGGGCATGGGCGTGCTGGCTCCCGACGCCTTCGAGGCTGCGCTGCTGGAAGTCATCGAGCCCTGGCTTGGCAGGGAGCCGGTGCGCGTCGTTGCGTCCGGCATGGTGGGTGCGAGGCAGGGCTGGCGGGAAGCTCCCTATTCGACCGTGCCCTGCGTGCCGACGGGAGCAGGCGCCGTTCGACCCGACGTGGCGGACCCGCGGCTCGACGTAGCGATCCTTCCCGGCCTTGCACAGGAGAGGCCTGCCGACGTGATGCGGGGCGAGGAAACGCAGATCGCCGGATACCTTGCAGGGGAACCCGGATTCGACGGCATCGTCTGCCTGCCGGGCACGCACACCAAGTGGGCGCATGTTTCGGCCGGAGAAGTCGTGAGCTTCCGCACCTTCATGACAGGAGAGCTCTTCGCGCTGCTTTCCACCGGATCCGTCCTCAGGCATTCGGTGGGCGAGGGCTGGGACGACAACGCGTTCGCGGCGTCCGTCGACGACGCCATGGGACGGCCGGAAGCAATTGCCGCGCGGCTGTTTGCGCTGCGTGCGGAATCCCTGCTCGCCGATCTGGAGAAAGGCACGGCAACGGCGCGGCTGTCCGGACTGTTGATTGGCGCGGAGCTTGCGGCCGCGCGTGCCTACTGGCTGGGCCAGCGGATCGTCCTGGTTGGCGAACGCAGGCAGGTCTCGCATTATGCCAGGGCGCTTGCCTCTCTCGGCGCAGTGGCTGAAACCGTTGACGCAACGCAAGCAACGCTTGCAGGCCTTGCTGCCGCGCATAATCGCCTGCAGGAGACATCATGAGCCGACCCCTCATCGCCATCCTTCGCGGAATCGATCCGAACGAGGCGGTACCGATCGCCGAAACCTTGATCGAGGCCGGGATCGACCGGATCGAGGTGCCGCTGAATTCGCCGTCGCCGTTCAGGTCGATCGAGCGAATGGCGAAGGCCGTAGGCGACAGGGCCCTGATTGGCGCCGGAACGGTCCTGACCGAGGCCCAGGTCCAGAACGTCAAGGCTGCCGGCGGGGCTCTGGTGGTTTCGCCCAATTGCGATCCGGCGGTGGTAGCCGCCACGAAATCGCTCGGGATGCAGAGCTTCCCGGGCGTGCTGACGCCAACGGAGTGCTTCGGCGCCCTGGCGTCCGGTGCCGACGGGTTGAAGGTCTTCCCGGCATTCCTGTTGGGAACCGAAGGACTGAAGGCGCTTCGCGCCGTCCTTCCCGTCGAGACCCAAGTCTACATGGTCGGCGGCGTGAGCGCGGAAAATTTCGGCGGCTGGATTCGCGCGGGTGCGAACGGGTTCGGGCTCGGGAGTTCCTTGTATGCTCCGGGTCTGGACCTGGACGAGATCGCGGTCAGGGCAAGGGCGGCGGTGGCTGCCTGGGAGGAATTGAACAGATGAGCGAAATATACGACGAGACAGCTTGCGACCTGGGCGAAGGCCCGCTCTGGCATCCCGGGCGCCGCCAGCTCTACTGGTTCGACATCCTGAAAGCACGGCTTCATACGCGCGAAGGCGGGCGAATCCGCAGCATTCAGTTCGGCGAACTCGTATCTGCCGCCGGATGGGTGAGCGACACTGAACTGCTGATCGCCTCGGAAACCCGGCTGTTCCTGTTCGATGTCGAACGCGAGCGCAGCGAAGATGTCGAGGGGCTCGAGGCCGATGTTCCGGAAACCCGGTCGAACGACGGGCGCGCCGACCCTTGGGGAGGGTTCTGGATCGGAACGATGGGAAAGCGCAAGGGTGGCGGTGCAGGAGCGATCTACCGCTACTACCGTGGCGAGCTGCGCAAGCTCTATCCTGACATCTCGGTTCCGAACTCGATCTGCTTTCTGCCGGACCGCGGGGGCGCGTTCTTTGCCGACACGCCGACAGGCAAGATCATGCGGCAGGATCTCGATCCCGATCACGGCTGGCCGGAAGGCGATCCGGAAGTGTTTCTGGACCTGGCCGGCGAAGGGCTGCACCCCGACGGTTCGGTCGTTGATGCCGCAGGCAATCTCTGGAACGCGCAGTGGGGTGCATGGCGGGTTGCATGCTATGGGCCTGACGGGGAATTCCTGAAGGCAGTGGAATTCGATGCGGCACACACGTCCTGTCCGGCATTCGGGGGACCGGAGCTCTCGACATTGTATTGCACGACGGCGCGGGAAGACTTGAGCGATGCATCCAGGTCGCGCTCCGACAGGCACGGCATGACCTTTGCCAAGGCTGACGCAGGCATCGGACAGGCGGAGCACCGGGTGCTGCCATAGCCGGGACCTGTCCCCTTCGGACTCGATGTCACTTCGAGCCGTCTCAGGCGCGCCTGGCCGGGAAGGAGCGAAATGATCGCCAGGCCGATCCGGAATCGAAGGCCTCAGGACGTTTCAGGTCACTCCCGTGACGGCGTCATGAGACCCATCACTGCACCGGTCGGATCCTCGATGATGGCGATGCGGCCCACCGTCCCGACATCGAATGGCTCGCGATGGACCTTGGCGCCGGCGACTTCCGCGGCCCCGGCGGCGACATCGACGTCATCCACCGCGAAATACGTGAACCAGTGCGCCGGGACTCCCTCGAGGTCCATGCCGCCCATGTCCATCATGCCGGCAACCATCGTGTCGCCAAGCTTCGCGACCGTGTAGTCTCCCTCGCCGCCCGGAACAGGCATCGTCTCGAATGTCCAGCCGCAGGTTGCGCCGTAGTACCGCTGGGCACCCTCCACGTCGCGGGTCATCAACTCGTTCCACCAAACCTTGCCATGATCTTCAGACATCTGTCACTTCCCTTGCAGCTTGCACGCCAGCGCACCGGTGTCCGACGCCCTCGCCCGGCCATGCGATTCCCGACAAGTGGCGGTCTAACAGTCCGGGAGACCCGGGGCGAATCAAAGTTCAGGAGCGCCGATTCCAGATGGCCCCGCAACGCGAAAGATCCACGACGCCCGAACGCTTCGCCGCTTCCAGCCAGCCTCGCTTGCCTGAAGGATCTCCTGCCCGGCCGGAAGGCTGGCCGTGCCATCGAAAGACACAGGAACCAGCGAACTCACGGTTGCAACTCCCGATTTCCGGCAAGCCCATTGGGCCAGGCCGCATCGCCGTCCGATGGCATGGATCGGCGGTCGCGACCAACTGAACCTTCCGCATATCCGCATCTCTGCCGCAATTCGTGACACGTGATGCCGGTCCCGGCAATTCGGTCCGCAGCGCAGTGAATCCCGGTCGAATTCAGCCCGGCCCATTCGTCCGACGTGCCGACAGCTGGACTTTCCGCGCCGTCGCGGCGAATCGAAGGACCGGTTGTAAGCACGACCCGCACATGTGATCAGGGCCCACGTCGCAATTCCGGAACTGCCGAGGTCAATCCGATGCCCGAATTCCATGCCACAGATGGCGCACGTCTCCACTTTGCCGACGACGGCGAGGGACTGCCGATCCTTGCGCTTTCAGGCCTCACGCGAAACGGCAGCGATTTCGACTATCTCGTGCCGCACCTCCCGGACTCCGTGCGTCTCGTCCGCCTGGACTATCGAGGTCGTGGCAAGTCGGATTGGAGTGGCCCGGAAACCTATTCGGTCCCCGTCGAGGCAGGAGACGCGATCGCGCTCCTCGACCATCTCGGGCTGGACCGTGTCGCCCTCATTGGCACGTCGCGCGGCGGGTTGATAGCCTTGGTGCTGGCAAGCGTCGCAAGGGAGCGCCTCCGCGGCGTCTGCCTCGTGGACATAGGCCCCGAGATCGCCGCTTCGGGACTTGAAGCCATCGGCAGCTATGTCGGAAAGAACCCGACGCAAAGGACCTTTGCGGAAGCTGCGGCGATGCGCGCCAGGCTGATGGATGGATTCGAGGAGGTGCCCGAAAGCCGTTGGGAAGAGGAGGTGAGGAAGCACTACATGGAATCGCCTGACGGGCTGAGGATCAACTACGACCCGGCGCTTCGCGACGCCTTTCTTGCCGCTGCCGCAACACCCACGCGGGATCTCTGGCCCATGTTCGATGCGCTCGAGGGCCTGCCGCTCGCACTGGTCCGGGGCGCGAATTCGGACATCCTTGAACTGGAAGTTGCCCGGGAAATGTGCCGCCGCCGCCCTGACATGATTTTCGCCGACGTGCCCGATCGCGGGCATGTGCCCTTCCTTGACGAGCCGGAAGCGCTGGCAGGAATAAGGGAATGGATCGGCCGGATGCAATGAACATCGACCGAATCGTCGCCGCTGCCGAGAGGCTTGAGGGGCACGCGCTCCGCACCCCGCTGCTGAATGCGCCGCTTCTGGACGAAGTGGCGGGTCGCCGCGTCTTCGTGAAACCCGAATGCCTGCAGCGTACCGGATCGTTCAAGTACCGGGGCGCGCGCTCGGCCCTTTCCGCGCTGTCCGGGAACGACAGGGATCGGGGCGTGCTTGCCTTCTCGTCCGGCAACCATGCGCAGGGCATCGCCTGCGCGGCTCGCGAAATGGGAATTCCGTCCGTGATCGTCATGCCAAGTGACGCACCAGCGCTCAAGATCGCCAATACGCGGGCCTATGGCGCCGAAGTCGTGCTTTACGATCAGGCGACCGAGGATCGCGACATGATCGGCACGACGCTTGCGGAACAGGAAGGCCTTGCGCTCGTCAAGCCCTTCGACAACGAGGACGTGATCGCCGGACAAGGCACCTGCGGCCTCGAGATCGCGGAACAGGCATCGGAAACGGGCATCGGAGAGGCCGACGTTCTGGTCCCTTGTGGCGGTGGCGGACTGAGTTCGGGCATCGCGCTTGCGCTCGAAGCCCGTGCGCCGCATCTGCGCGTGCGCCCGGTGGAGCCGGAAGGATTTGACGACGTTGTCCGGTCCTTGATCGCGGGCACGCCCCAGACCAACGCGAGGATGGCAGGCTCGATCTGTGACGCCATCGTCACGCCCGCGCCGGGCCAGCTGACTTTCCCTATCCTGAAGAGGCTTTGCGGCCCTGGCATTGCAGTGCCCGACGAGGATGCGCTTCGCGCCGTTGCAGCCGCATTCATCCGGCTCAGGATCGTGCTGGAACCTGGTGGCGCGGTGGCGCTGGCCGCGGCGCTCTTCCATCGCGAGAACGATCAAGACGTGATTGTCGTGGCGTCTGGTGGCAACGTGGACTCCGCGGTTGTTGGAACGGCGTTGAACCGGTTTGACGAAACCGATTGACGCTGACAACCATGCCCGCGCAAAGTGGCGCCGGGGGTGAGCGAAAATGAAAATCTGCCGGCTTGAACATGTCGACCTGCACTACCGCGAGGATGGCGACCCGGACGGGATGCCGGTTGTGTTTTCAAACTCTCTGGGAACGGATTGCAGGCTCTGGGACCCCGTCCTGCCTTTCCTGCCTTCGGGGCTTCGCCTGATCCGCTACGACCAGCGTGGCCACGGGCTTTCGTCCTGCCCTGAGCCGCCATATCCAATGGGCGCCCTCGTCTCCGATGCGGAGGCGCTGCTCGACCATCTGGGCGTTCGGGACTCGGTCTTCGTCGGATGCTCCATAGGGGGAATGATCGCCCAGGGCCTGGCGGTGAAGCGGCCCGACCAGGTTCGTGCCATGGTCCTGTCGAACACGGCCGTGAAGATAGGCACAACGGAAATGTGGCAGGAAAGGATCGATGCCGTGAAGGCCGGCGGCATCGAGGCTCTGGCCGACGCTGTCATGGAACGGTGGTTTTCGCGCGAATTCAGGGCCACGCCCGCGCTCGCCGCCTGGCGGAACATGCTGACGCGTCAGCCGGCTGGCGGTTACATTGGTGGCTCGGCAGCGATTTCGGGAACCGATTTTCACACGACGACGGCGAACCTGTCCCTGCCGACGCTGGTCATCGCCGGAAGCGAAGACGGCTCGACGCCGCCAGACCTGGTTCGCGAGACATCCGAACTCGTCAACGGAAGCCGGTTCGCGCTGATCCGGCGGGCCGGACATCTTCCGATGGTGGAGACGCCGGAGGAGTTTGCCGGGCATCTCACGGCGTTCCTGGGAGAACCCGGCCATGGCTGAGCGGCCGGATCCGGCAAGATGGCGACCCCTGCGTCGCGGAGCGGTTCGGTGCCCCGTCACGCGGGAACCCGGTCATGTTCCGGCAGCGCCGGGAAGAGGACGCCAATGAGCCGGATCAGGACCGCTGTCTGTCGCGCGTTCGGAGAACCGTTGACCATCGAGGAACTCGAGCTCGGGCCGCCGGGCGCAGGCGAGGTCGAAGTGGCGGTCGGGGCCTGCGCGGTCTGTCATTCGGACATCGCCTACGCTGCTGGCGCGTGGGGCGGGAGACTGCCTGTGGTCTACGGCCACGAAGCCTCGGGCGAAGTGGCAGGGGTTGGCCCCGGCGTCACGGGCTTCCGGCCCGGAGACAGGGTCATCGTGACGCTCATCAAGTCATGCGGCACATGTTACGGCTGCGCGACCGGGCGGCCTGCACTATGTTCGGGCTCCAAGCACGCGACACCGCTGCAGGGACCGGGTGGCGAGCGTATCCTGCGCGCAATGTACTGCGGCGCCTTTGCAGAAAGGACCGTCGTTCACGAAAGCCAGATTGCGCGCATTCCGGACGACATCCCGTATGACACGGCTGCCCTGCTTTCCTGCGGGGTCATCACGGGCGTGGGCGCGGTGATCAACGCCGCAAGGCTCAGGCCCGGCGAGGACGCCGTCGTCATTGGCGTCGGCGGCGTCGGCCTCAATGCCGTTCAGGGAGCGCGGATCGCAGGCGCAGGCCGGATCGTCGCCATTGACCAGGTTCCGGAAAAGCTCGAGGACGCACGCGCCTTCGGCGCGACGGACGGCATCCTGGCGAGCGACGGCAACCCGGTGGAGCAGCTCCATGCCCTTCTTGGGAAGGGCGCGGACGCGGTCTTTGTCGCGGTTGGCGCGACACCTGCATTCGACAGCGCGCCATTGCTGCTGGCGCCAGGCGGGCGGGTGGTCCTGGTCGGGATACCTCCTTCAGGTGAATTCGCCTCCTACGAACCGGACATGATCGCTAGCGCCGGGCAGGCGCTGCTCGGCACGAAGATGGGCGACACCGTGCTTGCCCGGGACATCCCCTGGTTGACCGAACTGTACCTGCAAGGCCGCCTCAAGCTTGACGAACTGATCACGGGGCGATGGAGTCTTGACCAGGTCAACGAGGCAATTGCAGACACAAAGTCCGGAAAGGCCCGGCGAAACGTCATTGTGTTCCAGTAGACGGCAACCTGGCGCAACAGACACTTCCTGCGGCATCGCGCCGATCATGACCGAGACGCCCATGCATCTTCTGGACCCGAACCGTGAATGGTGATTGGCTGCCCAGACGGTGCCACTGGCACTGATCGGAGGCATGCTTCCATGCGACTTGATGATCTCGACGTGATCGTTACGGCTCCACCGGCACCCGGATGGGGCGGGCGCTACTGGATTCTGGTCAAGGTCACGACCGATGACGGGATCGCCGGATGGGGCGAATGCTACGCAAGCTCGGTTGGTCCGGAAGCAATGTCCGTCGTCATCCGGGACGTGTTCGAGCGGCACATGCAGGGCGAGAAACCGGCAAATGTCGAGAAGATGTTCCGCCGCACGTACTCCAGCGGATTCACGCAACGCCCCGACCTGACTGTCATCGGGGCATTCTCCGGTCTCGAAATTGCGTGCTGGGACATTCTCGGAAAGGCGCGGGACTGTCCGGTCTGGGAACTGCTGGGCGGCCGCGTAAACGACCGGGTCAGGGCCTATTCCTATCTCAACCCTCTCCGTCATCACGAGCTGCCCCGGTTCTGGGGCGATGCGGACATGGCGGCGGAGTCGGCCCTCGGCCTCGTGGACCGTGGCTACACGGCAGTCAAGTTCGACCCTGCCGGCCCCTACACCATGCGGGGCGGCCACCATCCGTCGCGCTTCGACATTGAATCCTCGGTTCGGTTCTGCGCGCGCATTCGCGAGGCGGTCGGGCCGCGCGCCGACATCCTGTTCGGCACCCATGGACAGTTCAATCCGGCCGGCGCGCTCCGTCTCGCGCGAGCGATCGAACCCTATGATCCGCTTTGGTTCGAGGAACCGGTGCCCCCTGACGCACCAGAATCCCTCGGCCAGGTGGCAGGGGCGACCTCGATCCCGATCGCGACGGGCGAACGGTTGACGACGCGGACCGAGTTCGCGGCAGTCCTGTCGAATGGCGCGGCGATACTGCAGCCGGCCCTCGGGAGAGCGGGCGGCATCTGGGAAGGGAGGAAGATCGCGGTCCTTGCCGAATCCGCCGGCGCGCAAATTGCACCGCATCTCTACGCGGGTCCGGTGGAATGGGCGGCGAACCTGCAACTTTGCGTCTCGATTCCGAATCTCCTGATTGCGGAAACCATCGAGACGGGGTTTCACGACCAACTCATCAAGGGCGCGATCCGGGTCGAGGACGGCTTCGTCCCGGCACCGGAAGGGCCAGGGCTGGGCATCGACGTGGACGAGGCGCTGGCGCGGAAGCACGCCTATGCCGGCGATCGCCTGCATCTCGAAATGCAGGAAGATCCCCCCCGCTATGATCGCACCCAGCTGTTTGAAGGCGGAGCGCCGGTCGGCAAGACACCGGAATCATGATGCCTGTTCACCGCTCCGGTTGGAGCGTGGCGGCGTGGCGGGAGGGAAAGCGGATCCGCAAGAGGACCGTCGCCAACCTCTCGAACTTCCCGCCCGGGATCGTCGAGGGATTCCGGGCCGCGCTCCCTCCTGCACTGACATGTCGCCGCCGTCCTCGGCCCCGCGCGGGATCTCGGCCTCGAGCGCATCCTTCAACAGCACTGCTTCGCTGACCCCTGCATACGCTTCACGACGTGCATTGCTGCGCGCCATGCAATACTCGGTTCCGGCTGGCTGGCTGGCCTTTGCCAGGTGGGAGTGTCTACCCACAGGACTGCGGTGCAAGGTTTCCGTTTCCTCTTGTGCACCTCCTTTCTTCCACTTCCTCCTTGCCAGAGCTTCGCCTGGCGCAAGATCAACCTTGCGTCCCTTGCCGCTGCTTTCGGCCAGCGGACCAAAGGCGCGGCACAGAGATCTTTCTCTTCGGGAATCCGGGCCTCACGCATCTTGGCCGTACGCGACGGGACAGCAGCGCCGCACCGTCGCCTCGGACCAGATCCGTGCCCGCAAGCCCCGCCGGCATCGCAGGTCGCTCAATCAAGCCCGAACCACTCCGCGGTGCAATGGCGTGCGCGAAATCCGGTGGCGATCAGCCGAGAGCCTTCGGAACAATGCCGAACGCCATTTCCGTGATCGCGCGCTCAACGATGTCAATGTGCGAACGGGCGGGTTGCACTACCAGGTCTCAAGGACGGGCGAGAGGCAGCCTGCCCTGGAAACCTTGGACAATCCTGTCCTGATCACCTTGGACATCATAGCCGAGATACCTGTAACTGGCGGCGCGCTTTTCCGCCATTCGCGAGAGCATGGGCACGGCGCTGTCAACATAATCGTACACCAGCACCTCATGCTTGCCGGGATGCAGTCGATGCAATCGTCCAACGTATTGTGCGAGCGTTCCCCGCCAAGAGACCGGCATTGCAAGGAACAGCGTGTCGAGGCGAGCGTCGTCAAATCCCTCGCCGATGTAACGGTCCGTTGCAACCAGTACCCGCTCCTCCGTATCGGGTATGTTTCCAAGTTGCTCCATGACGACGCGAAGTTGCTTCACTCCCATGCCACCCCGGAGGAACAGGACGTTCTTTGCGAAACGGCCGAGCCGCTCAGCAAGATATTTTCCATGGTCTCTGCGTGCGGTGAGAACGAGAGGCGAGCGACCGGCTTCAAGTGCCTCAAGAACATCATTGAAGATCCTGTCGTTTCGAGATTCGCTGCCGGCCAGAGCCTTGTAGACCTTCTGGATTGGGGACCGTTCGGAAGTCATGTCGTCCGGCAACTGGAAGTCCGTTTTTCGGAGCAGCGCCCGATGCACGAACGGGCGTTTCCTTGCCTGAGCCCTTGCGTTCGCCCGGAAGCGCACCGGACCACACTGCATGAACACGATCGGATGATGGCCATCGCGGCGCGTGACCGTCGCCGACAGTCCCAGAAAAAATCGCGCCTTGGCGCAACGGGCGACCTTCTCAAAGCTGACCGCCGACAGGTGATGGCATTCATCGACGATGATGTGCCCGTATTCGGCGACAACGTCGTCCACTGCAGCCCCACGGACCAGGCTCTGGATGATTGCGATGTCGACGATTCCTGTGGGGTTGCGCCTCCCGCCACCGATCTGTCCGATGCTGGTGTCAGGCAGATCAAGGAGTGCCGCGAGTTGAACCTTCCATTGATCGAGAATCTGACGGCGATGCACAAGGACCAAGGTTTTGCAGGCGCGTGCCGCAATCTGCGCCGCAGCGACCACGGTTTTGCCAAATGCCGTGGTTGCTGACAGCACGCCGGTATCATGGGCCAGCAACGCCCTTTGGGCAGCAAGCTGTTCTCCTGTCAGTTCTCCGAGAAATCTGGCCTGAAGCGATCTCCCCGCAACGCGCTCGTCACGGAGTTCAAGAGCGATATCGAGCTCTTGCAGCGTTTGCTCCAGCGCTTCGCGCCTGCCGCGCGGCAGTGCAATGTGCCTTGAATGCAGTTCCGCGCAAGCAATAACTCGAGGTATTCTAAATGTTTACCGGCGCATCGCCTGCGCGGCATGGAATTCTGGATTCTGGAAGGCGGCAAGCCGCACAATCCGGTTGACTAGACTGAACTTCCAGAAGGCCTCAAGGTCTACCTGATTGATTTCGGGACAAAAAGCCCGGAATCCTGATTCACGGTACTGGGCAGAAACCTGCGGCGGGTGTCAGGGCAGCCGGACGCCGAGGAGCCGAAACGCCTCGGCCTGCAGCGGCGTCGGCGTCGAGGTCATGTCGAATTCCGCGGACGTTTCCGATTTCGGCTTCATGCGCATCATGGACAGGGTCGCAAGGTGGGCCATCAGGCCCTGGAAGCCCTGGACGGGCAGTCCGGACGTGGTCCGCTTCGTCGCCGCCTTGAGCACGGCCCCGTCCGACGTCCCGGCCGGGGCGACGGCGGAGGCCGCCTCCGGCGGATCCTCGTCATGGAAGAGCAGCGGTTTCAGGGCGTCCCGCATGTGCCACTCCACGTAATATGCGAGCATGCAGAGCAGGACGTGTGCCCGGACCCGGCCGGCCAGGCGGTGATGGACCGGACGCACCTTCAGGTCCACGGTCTTCATCGTTCTGAAGGCCCGCTCCACGCGGGCGAGGGACTTGTACGAGCGGACCGTCTCGCCGGCTTCCATGACGCGTTCGGGAAGGCTGGTCCGGACCACGCAGAATCCGTCCAGGGCCTCCTCGGCGGCGATGCCGTCGACGTTGCGCCGCCACGAGAAGCCGTCCTCCCGGACGTCGACGACGAAGTGCTTCTTCATCTTCCGCGCCGTCAGGACCTTCTCCAGCCGCAGGGCGATCTTCGTTTCGCCCGTGAGGCGGCGGCTCTTGCGCCGGGTCGCCGCCTCGACCTCCCGGAGGCCCGTCTCGGTCGCCTGCAGGAGGTCCTCGCGCCTGCGGGCGCGCTCCTCCGCCAGGAACGGGTTGCGGAACGCCATCAGGCGCTCGCCCGGAAAGAGCTCCTCGCAGGCGACCTCCGCCATGTCCATGTCGTCGAACAGCGACGGCTGCAGGGTTCCGTTCTCCGCCAGCGCGCGGATCGCGGGCGCCCTGAGCGCGCTGATCCAGTCCAGGCCGGCGGGCCGGACGTCCTCGCGCAGCCGCGCGTCGGCGAGCATGCCGCGGTCGCCGACCAGGACGACCCGTTCGAGGCCGAAGCGGGTCCGCAGCCGTCCGGCCGCCGTCGCGACGGTGGCCGGATCGGACGTGTTGCCCCCGAAGACCTCCACGGCGACCGGCCGTCCCTCGCGGTCGCACATGAGGCCGAACTCGACCTGCAGCCTGCCCCTCTTGCCGTCGCGGGAGTGGCCGAACCTCGCGAGCGCGCAGTTCCGGCCCTCCATCCAGACGGAGGTCAGGTCCCACAGCACCAGGGAGCGCTCGCCGAGATGCCGCCGCGCAAGCTCCGTCTCGATGCGCTCCTGCCGCTCCAGAAGCCAGTCCATGGCGCCGCAGAGCTCGTTCTCGTCGGTGTCGCCGATGCCGAGCGTCTGGCCGAGCGTGTCGCACGCGCTTGCGGGGGACAGGCTCCGGGCCGTCGCGAGCTTCGCCCTGGGCGCGGTGATGCGGGCCACGATCATGGCGACCGCGAGGTCGCGCTGCCGGGACGGGCGCGGGGAGACGGTCCGGTCGAGGCCGAGCTTTCGGAGCGTGCCGAGCGCGGCCGCGACGGCGCCGTGGGGCAGCGAGGACGCGACCTCGAACGCGTCCTCGAGCGGCCGTGCGGCGGCACCCCTGAGGCAGGCGCGGATCTCCTCGACGAGTTCGGGCGGCAGCCTGGAGAGGTTGGCGAGGGTGCGCTTGCGCACCTTCTTGAGGTCCTTGTCCCACCATGTCTCGCGAAGCAGCACGGCGGGCGGGGAGTTTCGGTTTGGGACGGATTCGACATACATGGACATGCTGGCAGTTGCTCGCCTCCATGCTGTCAAGCACGAATCTCGAAAAAAGTTCGGGAACGAACGGGAGCCCCGGAATCCGCCTTCCGGGACCGTCTGCACATTACATGGGCATGCATTTTGGCCTCAAGGCCAGGAAACTCACGAACAAGGCACTGAAAACGCGTCACTTTCTGGAAGAGATGCGCTCACGTCGGCTGGAAGTTCGGACTAGACCAGAAGGCAGACCCTCTCGCTCAATGTATATCTGGTCGGCCATTACGGCGCTGACGAGATCCGGCAACGCACCGGCAATCGGCGGCGGCGGCCTTCGACGCGAAGGCGGTGCCGTCCAAGGTTCCTCGTCGTCGTCCTCGATTGGCAGCATGAGGCCGGCCACTGGCCCCTGCCGGCCGACCTCGTCCGCGATCTCCGTTGCACGAGCCACGGCAAGCCGCGGAAGCGCGGACAGGAAAGCCCACTGGTCCGGCCATGGTTCGAAATGTTCGTCAAGGAACACGCTGTTGCCTCTTTTTCTGGGATCTCCTTGCAGAGGCAGCGCGATGACGTTCCCGAATCCGCCTTTTGGCATTGTGTCCTGGCTAGGAAAGAAGCGGTCATAGGACCGAAAGCCGATGTCTGGGTTTTGCTCCATGGCCTCCGTGAGAAGAAGGGCGCCGAGCCGGCGGGCTAGAGCCGCCGTGACCGGTTTCTCGAAGAAAAGCCAGACATGCGCACCATTCCCGGAGCGCGAACGTTCCAGCGCTGCCGGAATTTCCCTCGCCTTGCAGACCTCAAGGAACGCATCGGCGTCCCGGGGCCATGTCTGCTTGTCGAAATCGGCGGCAAGAAAGCGGCATGTGCCATCAGGCAGCATCGGATAAAGGCCTATGGTGACTCGCCCGCGAAGATGATCCTCGATGGTTGCGTCCGTAACCGGAAGGAATGCCTGGTTGGGACAGGCACCGCAGCGCACGGCGGGCTTCCCGCAGAGGCCACGTTTCCATTCGTTCGCGCAGGCCGGCGCATACCCGGCTTTCCCCTTCGCGATGTTTTCCCAACGTTTGGTGTAAACGTCTGTCCGGCCAGAAAAGAGCTCGCGAAAGAGAGCGATTTTGTCTTGTGCGGATGACAGGCTTGAAACGTTCCCGCTCGCGCCGATGACGTCCGGTTCCCTCGTCGGCCCCGACATCAAATCCGTGAGCCGTCTCCTCAAATCGATTCGCTCGGCATCCAATTGCTTGAGGCGCTCAAGTGTCCGTTCGATCTCTTTGGAATGATTGTCCGACTGTGGTTCCATAAGGCTTTCCCAGGGCCTCGGGTTTGCAGCATGGGCGTTTTGGCTTCGCGCATGATCCTCACGACGCATGTCAAGACCGACGAGTATCCCCGGTCATGGGCGAGGAAAGGCATCCTTGCCGTGCATGCCTGGAGACCCTAATCGCTGAACCATGAAAGACTTGCCCTCCTCGCGTCAAGGTCGGCATCTTCCGGATCCCAGGTCTGTTCTTCCTCCTCCCCCCCCAGTTCCACTCTGAAGTGCAACACCATAGTGGGCTTCTGTGTTTTCGGCACAGGATGTTGCAAGTCGGCCAGATGGCGGCGACAGTCCCGGTTGTGACCCCAGGAGACCGCCATGCCAAAAGGGCTACGCCACCTGACCGGTGAAGCGAGATGCCGGACTTGCGCGCTGAGGAAAGGCGGGCTTTCGGAACCGGCCATCGCGCGGCAGCCGGGCCGGGACCGGACGACGGTCTGGCGCGAGGTGCGCCGGAACGGCGGCGGGCGCGGCCATCGGCACAGGCAGGCGCAGGGGAAGGCTTCGGCACGGCGCAGCGCGGCCTCGTCGGTTCCCGGGAAGATGACGCCGGAGCGGTGGCGACTGGTGGAGGACAGGCTGGCCGACGGCTGGAGCCCCGAGCAGGTCGCCGGCCGTCCCGGGAAGGAGGGCGTCCCGATGGCGGGGCGGCAGCGGACCTGCCGGCACATCCGCGCCGACCGGAAGTCTGGTGGCCGGCTCTACCTGTTCCTCCGACGCCGGGGAAAGAAGCCGAACTGGAAGGGCGGCCGTCACTCGGGTCGCGGGCACATCCCGGACCGCGTCGACATCTCCGAGCGTCCGGCGGTGGTGGAGGCGAAGGAGCGGGTCGGCGACCGGGAAGCGGACACGATCATCGGGAAGGGCCGCAGCGGGGCGCTGGTGTCTCTGGTGGACCGTGCGTCGAAATGCACGCTTCTTGAAAGGGTTGGGCGCAAGACGGCGGATGCGGTCGGCAACGCGCTGCCCGGAATGCTGCTGCCGCTGCACGCGCCGGTCCACACGATCACGGCGGACAACGGGAAGGAGTTCGCGGGCCACGCCGCCGTGTCGAAGGCGCTCGGCGCGGGGTTCTTCTTCGCCACGCCGTACCATTCCCGGGAGCGCGGCCTGAACGAGCACACGAACGGTCTCGTGCGGGAGCACTTCCCGAAGGGGACGGACTTCCGCCAGGTCACCGACGCACGGGTGAAGGCGGTCCAGGACCGGACAGACGCGCGTCCGAGGAAGTCGCTCGGCTGCCTGACCCCGGCCGAGGCGTTCCGGAAGGCGCGGCCTCCATGACGGAAACCGTCCCGGACCGTCCTCCAGGGGACCGGTCCGGGGAGGAAAGGGACGTGACCGGCCCGGACTGCCGGTGCCTGGGGCAGGAAAATCCTGCCGCCGGGCCATTTCCTCCGCTCGGGCTGCGCCCTCGCTACGGAAATGGCCGACGTTGCACTTCGGACTGGGAGTGGGGGTCGTAGAAGCACCATATTTGGCGGTCCGGGAAGGACTCGAACCCTCAACCTGCTGATTAGAAGTCAGCCGCTCTATCCAGTTGAGCTACCGGACCACATGCGTCGTCATAGCACGACCCGCCGCCATCACAACATCGACTGTCGGAACCCGCTGGAACCCAAACGCGCATCGTGCCGCCTTCAGTCCGCCTCGGCGCTTTCCACCGCCCGTCCTGCGACGCTGGCTCGGAATGCAGACACGCGTTCGTCAGGCACCTGTAGAAGATGCCAAACGAACCGCTCGACGCTCCTTGTCCGTCAATGCGTCCAGGCATCGCGCCGATCAGTCGCAAAATTCTCGCCATACCCGCGATGACGAACATTCAGCCTTCGCGGCTTTGGCTCGCGCACTGTCGCGTTGATGCCGTGCCTTTCGGCATAGTCCAGCGCCGCTTCCCGTGTCGGGAATCGCATTTGGACCTGTGCCCGAGTGTCGGCTGACGATGTCCAGCCCATCAGCGGGTCGATCTCGCGAGCTGACTCGTTCACGAACTCAAGCACCCAGTCCCGGGACCTGGCCGTGCCGGACGACATGGCGGATTTCGCAGGGCGATAGATAAGCGCCGTCATGATGACATTCTATTGACAATTTCCTGCATGGGATCAAGAGCCCTTCGGTCGCAAGCCCTGTCAGGTCCGGCGCCGTTGCCGACCAGCCATATGCACTTTCGTGGCATTCGGTGCATGGCGGGATTCAGGATGACAGGCCAACGGGACACGGAATGGCTCGTCGTGCTCGTTCGGAGCCAAGGCATTTGCGATTTCCTGCAACTCTCTCTGCCTCTGCAACAGGAAGAATCTCATGGTGGCAAGAGATAGAGGGCTGCCGGGACGCCAAGGCTCCGCCGGCCATTCGTCGGCCCCTGCGCGTTACGGCGCCGGTGGCAGCCGGACCTTGAATTCCCGCAGCCAACGTCAGACCAAAGTCCCGGTTGAACCGTCGGCAATGCTCCGGTGCAGGCATGGCCCAGAAAGATCAGTGACTGGTCAGTGAGCGTCACTTCTTCAACCGGTCCGATGCAGTCTTCACAAACAGCAAGGCAGCGCGCTCACGGCCGGCCGCATGCCGCGATGACCTGCGCCCGGAGCGCCATGTCCTTCAACGGAACGCCGCAAGGGCGGTCCTGCTCTCTCGCGCATTTCCCCGGAGTAACGGAATTTGCTCTGCCATGGACCATGCCTCAGAACCTGCGGGCGATGGAGAAATTGAAAATGGCCGTGGTGTCCCTGTCTGGCGGAACCGTGGTCAGCCGGAAGTCGGTGTCGCCGATTCGTGCCGAAAGCGTGGCGGTCGCCAGAGGCAGAAAGCCACCAATGTTCGGAATGCCGTAGTCGTCTTTCAGGTCCACGGCCAGGGTTCGGTAGTAGCCGATGCCCGTGCCGACCCCGCCTACGATCTCCGCAGGGCCAAGAGTCATGAGGCGCCAGTAAATTCCGACGAGAATGAACGGGGACACTTCATTGTAGCTGTTGTGGAAGACGCCACCCTCAAGCTGCCATTCCGTGCCGGGCGAGCGTTCCCATCGCATTCCGTAACTGAGGCCGGGATTGAAGTTGTTCAGGTTGTCGTTGCCGACATGAACGGAACCCAGGACAACCCCGAGATAACGATCCTGCGCGTGTGCCGTTCCGGACACAATGAGGAAAATGAATACCAGAATACGCATTGCCACCTTGTATCAGACAGCGAACAGGGATTGCCAGAGGTTCGGACAAACCGCTTCCCTGACTTCGTCCACGGCCTTAGCCCCCCTTGCATCCCGGATGATCTCGGTGGCCGCGAGGCGCTCGTTCTTGCCCGGTCGAAACGACGGGAAGGTGTGAAGCGCCCGTGCACGTATCAGGAAAGAAGCCAGGAGCAACGCGGCCGAGATGAATCGTGGAGCCAGGGAGACGTGCAAGGCGGACAGACTTGACCTGTCCGACCTCGACTAGCGCCGGACAGCGGCGCACCCGTCCCGCCACCGGTCGCAGTTCGTCCTGCCTCGCTCGGCATTCGTCGTGGAGGACAACACCACTCGAGGCTGGGTCGCCTTGGTTCACGCCGAACGCGAGTCATGAACGAGGTGCAGGCAACACAGAAGGACAGTGCCCCTGGCCCGTCCGCGCCTTCTTTGTTGTCATGTCCTTCGTCCATGCCTCAGCCCGCCATGCAAGCGCCGGCCGCCCTCCTGATGCCGTCGCCGCACCGGCGGACGAAGATATCGCGGTAGGGAACCGGGTTACCCCGGTCCCCCCGCTCAGATCCCGGCGTGCGCGTTAACGCACCGGGCTCCTCCCTTGGGTCCTCACGACGAGCCGTTGGCTCGGCCACGGGTGGCGGATCCCGACTTTGGGCCAGTGGACGGCGGTCAGGAGATCGATGTCCTCCCATTCCGTGCGGTCCCTTTGGGACCGACGCCGGAGGGCACGCCAGAGCAGCCGCTTGCAGAGGTGAACGAACCTCTCCAGATGTCGGCCACGCCCGGGGACAGCGTAGTGGTTGAGCCAGCCGTTGATGACCCTGCCCAGCCACGCAGCCGTTTCGTGCCGGTTGTCGTGCCACCGCTCGCGAAGCCTTTCCTTGATCCGCCGCAAAGTGCGGTTGACCCGTTTCCGGGACGGCTTGCGTCCGACCCTGAACCTTCCCTTCCTCGACTCGTCGCAGAAGTGCGTCATGCCAAGGAAGTCGAACGTCTCCGGCTTGCCCTGCCCCCGGTTCCGGCGGTTCGCCTTCGCGAACCGGCCGAACTCGATGAGCCGGGTCTTGTCCGGATGCAGTTCCAGTCCGAACAGGGCCAGCCTTTCGCCCAAGTCCCGGAGGAAGCGCTTCGCGTCGCCCTCGTGCTGGAAGCCGCACACGAAGTCGTCCGCATGGCGGACGATGATCGTGTCGCCTCCGGCAATCCGCTTGCGCCATGTGTTGTGGAACCAGACGTCGAGCACATGGTGCAGGCAGACGTTGGCGAGGATCGGGGAAACCGTCCCGCCTTGCGGAACGCCCCTGCCCGTGTCCGTCCAGTCGGTCCCCTCCATGACGCCGGCGTCGAGCCACTTGACGATCAGCCGCATGACCCGCACGTCCCCGATGCGTCTCTCAAGCATCCGGACCAGATGGTCCCGCCCGAGATTGTCGAAGAACCCGCGAATGTCGGCGTCAACGATCCAGCTGACCTTCCGCCGTTCCATTCCGACCGCAATGGCGTCGAGCGCATTGTGCGTCCCCCGCCCCGGTCGGAACCCGTGGCTGAAGCCGAGGAACTCCGTCTCGTGGATCGGCACCAGAATCGTGTCCGTCACCGCCCGCTGAAGTATCTTGTCCTCCAGCGAGGCAATGCCGAGCGGTCGCTGCCCCCCGTCCTCCTTGGGCATGTATGCCCGCCGGGACGGCGGCGCGCGGTACGCCCCCCTGTGCACGCGCCCGTGCAGGTCGATCAGCCGATCTTCCAGCCCTTCGGCGTACATCTCCCATGTCACGCCGTCCACGCCAGCGGCCACGTCACTCTTGAGCGAGTGAAACGCCTCCGCCAGCGCGTCCGTCGTCACATGGTGCAGGAGCGCCACGAGACGCTCTTCCGGGTTCCTCGTTGCAGCCTTTCGCATCCGGTCGGCCGCCTGTGACCCGCTTCCCCGTTTCTGCGCACGGCGCGAGCCTTGGCCTCCCGGATTCCCCTTGGGTCCGGCCCTTCGCTCCCCCGGCTCCGCTGACCCGGAAGGGCCGTTGTTCGCCGGATTCTTCGCTACCATGGCCGAATCTGATTTCTTCAGATCGTTCATCTCCGTTTCGGATTCCTCCTTCGCTTTGCGGCCCCGCACGACAGCGGGGCGAACTGAAGACCTCCCAGGTCCCGGTGGACCGCTTCGACGCGTGCCTTGGTTCCCAGACCCCGCGGAGCCTCTCCTCGCCTCACCAAACCGGCTCGAAGAGTGTTGCCTTCGGCCCGTCTGACAGCCTCGGCACTCCAGTTGTGTCAGTTTTCGTGGCTCAGTCGCCCGGCCCACGCCTGCCGCTTGCCAACGCTTCACCTGCCGCCTCGCGACGACCGGCGCATGGTTCGCGGAGAAAGTGGCTGGCTGACCTCTCTTTCTGCCGGGACTTTCACCCGGCGACATTCCACCAGTTAGCCTGGCGCACATCGCGGTAGGGACGGTCATTGCTGACCGCCCCCCGCACAGATCCGGACGAGCGCGCTAACGCATCCGGCTCCTGCCTTCGGTCGAACGTCAGCCCGCACTGCTGCCGCAAAGGGCAGCTCGCATGGGCTGCGTGAGCGAGCGGCGCATGTGACACCCATTGTCGGATTCTGAGCTCCGTGAGTGCTTTGCCGCCCTGCTCTTCCGTCGGCCCCGGCCCTTCGCTCCATCCACTCCGCCGGAGGCGTCACAGCCTCTTTTGTTCGCGGACTTCGTCACTACTATGGCCGAGTCTGACTCCTCGATGCCGTGCATCCAGAGCTACGGGAATGCCCCCTTCCTCTGGCGACCCTGACGCAATGGTCGGGGTAACATCGAGGCCTCCCAGGTCCCGATGGACTGCTTCGGCGCGTGCCATGGTTCTCAGACCCCGCGGAGCCCCTCCTCGCCTCACCAATCCGGCGTGGAGGGTGTTGCCTTCGGCCCGTCTGAAAGCCTCGGCACTCCGAACATGGTCATTTTTCGTGGCTCGATGGCCCGGCCCACGCCCACCGCTTGCCAACGCTTCACCTGCCGCCTCGCGACGACCGGCGCATGGTTCGCGGAGAAAGTGGCTGGTTTGACCTCTCTTTCTGCCGGGACTTTCACCCAGCGACATTCCATCAGTTAGCCTGGCGCACCAGACGTCCTGACATCGAATGATGGTCCTGAGTTTCCCGTGGCGGCTTTGGCCAGGCAAACAAGGACTTTGCGAGACTGCACATGCTAATCGGGCACATGGGAGGCGCACAAAATGCCATGATCCACATTTCGAAGTTCTGGGCCAGAGAACATCCTCCAAAAGCATAAAAGCAAGGGGTCCGGCATCGGGACAGCCACGAATCTGCAATTTCAAGGCATCACGAAAGTTGGAACCTTCGCCCCCCGAGGTCAGGACGTCTGAAGATAGATCGCGAAAGCGAATTCGTGCCGGGCAGATGACGTCCCGGGCGAGCGTTCGATCCAGGACCTTCCGATGCAAGTCCCGCAAGCCTGTCCTGATCTGGTCGTTGACGTGATGCGGACTCAACGCTTGCAACCAAGCCCTTGAAGACCGAATGTGGTTCGGTCCTGACGAATCCAGATCCATGTCCGCAACCGACATCCAGACCCTCGGCTCACCCGCGCCCGAGCCCCGAACCCGGGAGAAGCTCGAAGGCGGGCAGCCGTTCACCATGGTGTCGGAATTCAAGCCTGCCGGCGATCAGCCTACCGCCATTGCCGAACTAGTGGCAAGGGTCACGGAAGGCGAGCAGAACCAGGTTCTTCTGGGGGCGACGGGCACCGGCAAGACCTACACGATGGCCAAGGTCATCGAGGCGACCCAGCGCCCTGCCATCGTCCTTGCGCCAAACAAGACGCTCGCGGCGCAGCTCTATGGCGAGTTCAAGGGTTTCTTCCCCTCAAATGCGGTCGAGTATTTCGTCAGCTACTACGACTACTACCAGCCCGAAGCCTATGTGCCGCGCTCCGACACATATATCGAGAAGGAAGCCCAGATAAACGAGCAGATTGACCGGATGCGCCACTCCGCCACGCGCGCGCTTCTCGAGCGCGACGACGTGATCATCGTCGCGTCAGTGTCCTGCATCTACGGCATCGGCAGCGTCGAGACCTATGGCGCGATGACACAGGACCTGCATGCAGGGCGCAAATGCGATCCTCGCAAGGTCATCACGGATCTCGTCACGCAGCAATACCGCAGGAACGATCAGGCCCTCCGCAGGGGCACGTTCCGCGTCCGGGGCGACGTGATCGAGCTCTGGCCCGCGCATCTCGAGAATCGGGCATGGCGGCTGTCCTTCTTTGGCGAAGAGCTCGAGGACATCACTGAGTTCGATCCTCTCACCGGCGAAGGAACCGACAGGTTCGAGCATATCCGGGTCTACGCGAACTCGCATTACGTAACGCCCCGGCCGACCCTCCGGCAGGCCGTAAAGGGCATCCGGGAAGAGCTCAAGACTCGCCTCTCGCAGCTTGTCGACGAGGGCAGGCTTCTTGAAGCGCAACGGCTGGAGCAGCGCACGAACTTCGACCTCGAGATGATCGAGGCGACGGGCGCATGCAACGGCATCGAGAACTACTCGCGCTACCTGACCGGGCGGGCTCCGGGCGAGCCGCCTCCCACGCTCTTCGAGTTCATTCCTGACCACGCCATTGTCTTTGCCGACGAGTCCCATGTCAGCGTGCCCCAGATCGGCGGCATGTATCGTGGCGACTATCGGCGCAAGTTCACTCTTGCCGAACACGGCTTCCGCCTGCCCTCCTGCACCGACAACCGGCCGCTGAAGTTCGAGGAATGGGACAACATGCGCCCTCAATCGGTCTTCGTATCGGCTACGCCACAGTCCTGGGAGCTCGAACAGACCGGCGGCGTGTTCGTCGAGCAGGTCATTCGCCCGACCGGACTGCTCGATCCGGAAGTGGAGATCCGTCCGGTCGAAATGCAGGTCGACGACCTGCTGGACGAGGTGCGCAAGGTGGCCGCCAGCGGCTACCGCACCCTGGTGACGACCCTCACCAAGCGCATGGCCGAGGATCTCACCGAGTACCTCCACGAACAGGGCATCAGGGTGCGCTACATGCACTCGGACATCGACACGCTTGAGCGGATCGAGATTCTGCGCGACCTCCGGCTCGGCGCATTTGACGTGCTCGTCGGCATCAACCTGTTGCGCGAGGGCCTGGACATTCCGGAATGCGGCCTCGTTGCAATCCTGGACGCCGACAAGGAAGGCTTCCTGCGAAGCGAGACCTCGCTCATCCAGACCATTGGCCGGGCCGCTCGCAACTCCGACGGGCGTGTCATCATGTATGCCGACCACGTCACGGGATCCATAGAACGCGCCTTGAAGGAAACGGAACGGCGGCGCGCCAAACAACTCGCATATAACGAGGAACACGGAATCACGCCCGAAACGATCCGGAAAAACGTCGCCGACGTGCTCGTGGGCCTCTACAAGGGGGATACGGATACGGCCCGCATCACTGCCCAAGTCGACAAGCCGCTGGTGGGTGCAAACCTGCAGGCGCATCTGGAGGGGTTGCGCGACAAGATGCGCGAGGCCGCCGCAGACCTTGAATTCGAGGAGGCGGCAAGGCTCAGGGACGAAATCAACAGGCTGGAGACCGTCGAACTCGCGGTGGCCGACGACCCGCTGGCACGACAATCGCAGGTGGAACTGGCCGTGGAAGAGTCGCAATCGGCTCAAGGCCGATCGTCGGCGGGAAAGTCCGGCCAGCGCGGCGGAAACCTGAGGAGACGAAAGCGGAAGTCGAGGTAGGCCTTCGGGGCACGGTTCCAAATTCCGTCATTTCCGCCCCCACCTGCCTGGAGTCAGGTCCCGACATCCGGTTCCCACAGGATGTGTACGCCATTGATGCGCCAGTTCCCGTCTACCCGGACCATCTGGTAGTCGAGCAAGTGAACGCCTCCCGCCCGGTCGCGAATCAGCGCCCTTTGCCACAGCGCACCTCGCACCTCGCGCAGCGCCAGATAGCGCACTTCAGCCGGCCGCCAGACCATCGGGTACCCGTTGCGCACCATTTGACCGAACCGTTGGTGGTTGCCGAACAGTCCCCGGATGCCCGGTGACGCGAAGGAGAAGGCGCCCGCAAAGTCATCCCTCAGGAACGCATCGATTTGCGCATCGATTGTTGCTTCGATCCCAGGCACTCGGGACTGCACTTCTGCGGTCGCCTCGATGCTGGCCCAGCACAGGGCGAGAGTTGCGACAACTGCATGAAGGCTCATTCTCATGGCGTGCCTCCTTCGCAAACGGACGTCACCTCTGTTCGAGACCACCCAACCCGCCACGCAACCAAGGGAACACCAGAACATGACGTGCTGCAACACAGTTGCCAGAACCGAGCGGCACCCGAAGGCAGTGGTGCTGCATCACGTCCGGAGTTTCCGGCCACGTCAGGACAGGTGCGGGGCTGCGTTCGCGGTCCGCTCTGATTTGATGGAAATGCGTTTCGACACGACGTTGCGCCAAGACGGGATGCCGGATTCGGCCGAGCGGAATCACCGTGTCCTTGCGCAACGAGACCGGCCAGCGCCCGCACACGTCGCCTCGTGCCCGGCGTCCGGTCCGAGCCATCCAGGTCATGAACCGCCGCGCTCCCGGCCCTCGGGGCGAAAGGCGCCGGACAGGCAATTCCTCAGGCGAGATTGCCCTTGAGCGCCTGCTCGATCAGCCCCGCCGTCTCGCCAACACCGTACAGTGCGATGAACACGCCGAAGCGCGGCCCCTGGCTCGAGCCGAGAAGCACCTCGTAGAGCGCCTTGAACCAGTCGCGAAGAGGGTCGAATCCGTGCTCCCGGCCGACGGCATAGACCATGGACTGAAGCTCTTCCGCTTCAGTGCTGCCGTCCCAGGTTTCAAGCCGCGTCTTCAGGTCCTCCAAGGCGGCCCTTTCCTTCCCTTCCGGAGCCCGAAAGTTCCTGTGCGGCCGCACGAGATCGTTGAAATACGCAACCGCGAACCCGGCCGCGGCATCAAGGTCGGGATGCGTCTCAGGCGCCGCATCGGGCGCATAGCGCTTGATGAAGCCCCAGAGCCGATCCTTGTCCTCGGCCCCGGAAACACTGGCAAGGTTCAGCAGCATCGCGTACGGCACGATCAGGTTGGAACTCGGCACGTCGCCTGAATGCACGTGATAGACCGGGTTCGCGAGCTTCCCGGCCTCGTCCTGGCCGTCGTAGGCGCGAAGCTGCTGGTGATATTCGTCCACCGCCTTCGGAATCACGTCGAAGTGGAGCCGCTTCGCGGTTCGTGGCTTCAGATACATGAAGTATGCAAGGCTCTCCGGAGCGGCATAGGCCAGCCAGTCCTCCATCGAAAGGCCGTTTCCCTTGGACTTCGAGATCTTCTGTCCGTGCTCGTCGTTGAACAGTTCGTAGTTCAGGAGCGCGGGCGGCCTCGTGCCCAATATCCTGCAAATCCTGGATGAAAGCTCCGCCGACGGGATGAGGTCCTTGCCGAACATCTCGTAATCGACCTCAAGCGCGGCCCAGCGCATGCCCCAGTCCGGCTTCCACTGCATCTTGACGTTGCCGCCCGTCACGGGGATTTCGACCCGCTCACCGTCCGGTTCCTCGTAGACGATCGTGCCTGTCGAGACGTTCCTCTCAAGCGTCGGGACCTGGAGCACATGCCCGGATTTCGGGCTGATCGGCAGAAACGGCGAATAGGTCGATCGCCGGCCCGCGCCAAGCGTCGGCAGCATGACCTCCATGATGCTGTCGAAACGCTCGAGGGCGGTCAGCAGGATATCGTCGAAGCGGCCTGACTTGTACTCCTCCGTGGAGGACACGAACCGGTATTCGAAGCCGAACCCGTCCAGAAAGGCGCGGAGCCGGGCGTTGTTGTGCGCGCCGAAGCTCTCATGGGTGCCGAACGGATCGCGCACCCGCGTCAGCGGCAGGTTCATGTCCTCCTGCACCTGCTCCTTGTTCGGCACGTTGTCCGGGACTTTCCTCAGCCCGTCCAGGTCATCCGAAAAGCAGACGAGCTGCGTCGGAATGTCGCTGATCAACTCAAGGGCACGTCGCACCATGGTCGTCCGCGCCACCTCGCCGAAGGTGCCGATATGCGGCAGCCCGCTCGGCCCGTAGCCGGTCTCGAACAGGACATGGCCTTTCCCGGGCGGACGTTCCTCGCAGCGCCGAAGCAGCCGTCGGGCCTCTTCGAACGGCCACGCCTTCGAGGCCAGAGCCGCATCTCGCGTTGCGGTCATCGGATCAATCTCCAATACACGGAAGCGGTGTCCTATTGCAGCGACGCTGTCACGTCAATAAATTCCAGGGCAGCATGAGAGAGGAGGCCTGCCTTGGCCCTGAAACCCGCCGACTTCACCCCCGAGGACACGTTGCTCGCCGTCATGATCGCGGTGTCCGCCACGGACGACACCATTCGCACGTCGGAACTTGTCTCGATCGAACGCATGGTGAACCACCTGCCCGTGTTCAGCAACTACGACATGGATCGCCTGAAGGACGTCTCTGCCGCTACATTCGACGTGCTCGAGGACGAGGACGGACTCGACATCCTATGGGACACGGTGCGCAGGAACCTCCCCGAACGGCTCTTCGACACGGCCTATGCGGCAGCCTGCGACGTTGCAGCCGCGGACGGCGCCGCACGCGAGGTCGAGCTCAGGCTCCTCGCCGACATGCGCTACGAGTTGAACATCGACAGGCTGCTGGCCGCCGCGATCGAGGCAGGAACGAGGGCAAGGCACCGCGTCCTTTGACTGGCCGGCAGCTGCCGGTCCAGGCAAGGGCACGCCTTGTCCGACGCCCGCGACGAAAGCGCCGGGTGACAGAACCGGATCCGCGATTCACGGCGGCACGATCCGAAAGGGCCGTTTCAGGGTCGCGCCGCCAAATTCTTCAGCCATGTGACCAACCGCCGATGCCCCGGATTCGCGTCGACGAAAGATCGCTCATCGGCACGTTCAGGAACGTCCAGGCCGGAGGATTGGCAAAGGCCAGTTGCGGTGCTGCACGTTCCGGAAGCCGGTCGAGCCGAAACCGGCGCGCTGCCGGAGAAAACAGCGGCGACACCCGATAGCCAGGCCTGGCCAGGACGGCCATCGGCGCCTGAGCCATGATTTCTTCCCAGCTTTCCCAGCGATGCAGGTCCGCCAGATTGTCTGCGCCCATGAGCCAAACAAAGCGGACGCCGGGGAATCGCCTCGTCAGCCGGCCGAGGCTGTCGCATGTGCGCCTCGTCCCAAGCCGCGCCTCGAGGTCGGTGACATGGACCCGAGGATGCCGCATGACCGCCTTCGCGCACGTCATGCGCTCCTGCAGCGGGGCGGGCCCTCGTTCCTTCAACGGGTTGCCCGGCGACACCAGCCACCAGACGCTGTCGAGGGCAATCCGCTTCAGCGCTTCACGGGTGATGTGCGCATGACCTTCATGGGCCGGATCAAACGATCCGCCAAGCAGACCGATGCGCATTCCGGGTCGCGCTGGAGGGAAGCTCATCTCCATGAAGCCAACGTCGTGTCCTGCCCGCCCGCAATTGTCCAGCGGATTCCCAGTCACGGATCATGACGGAACCGGATGCGAAACTCGTTCTGGACGCGACATGCGGGACCGCCTAGGTTCGCCCTTCGAAAGGATCTGATTCATGGCATTCGGCACTAACATACGCACCTATTTCGAGGGTAGCTGGCATGACGGTGACGCCTACGTCATGAGGGCCGCGGATCATGGCGCATGGCTCGGCTCCAGCGTCTTCGACGGCGCGCGCTATTTCGAGGGCGTGGCTCCCGACCTCCTGGCCCATTGCGAAAGGGTCAATCGATCCGCGGAGGCGCTCATGCTGACTCCGACCCATGCTGCAGAGGAAATTGTGGAGATCATCCGGGACGGGTTGAAGTCCCTTTCCAAGGACGCCGACGTGTATATCCGGCCGATGTACTGGGGTGTCGACGGTGACGACACCGCGATCGTGCCGGCTGCCTGGAGCACCGCCTTTTCCGTCTGTCTCGAGGAAAGGCCGCTGGCGCCCGAGGATGCATCGACCCGACTGACCACCACGCGGTTCCGCCGCCCGATCCTGGAAAGCGCGGTCGTCAACGCCAAGGCGGGATGTCTCTATCCCAACAATGCGCGCATGATCGCTGAAGCGCGGGCAAAGGGCTATCCGAATGCGCTCGTGGCCGACGCCATGGGCAATGTCGCGGAAACCGCCACTGCAAACATCTTCATGGTCAAGGATGGAGAGGTCCTGACTCCCGTCGCAAACGGCACATTCCTGGCTGGCATCACGCGTGCACGCCACATGGCGAATCTCGCGGCCGACGGATCATCCGTCCAGGAGGCCGTGCTGACATTCGACGACATTCGCAGGGCGGATGAACTCTTCATGTCAGGCAACATGAACAAGGTCACTCCGGTCGTCGAATTCGACGGAACCGAGTTCCAGCCGGGACCCGTCACGCGCCGCGTGCGCGAGATGTACTGGGACTGGGCGCACTCGGAAGGCGCGTAACCGTCTCGCGCATCCTGACCGACCTTGGCGCGCCGAACGCCAACCCTGGCGGCTCCACGGCCGCGCCGAACCCGAGGGCGTCAAGAATTTCACGGGTCAGCATATGGACACGGTCCCGAACCTCGTCCACGCTGTTCGGGGTCCAGAAAGGGCACACCACCGATGGAATCACGTGAAAGCGGCCGTTTCCTCTACCTGCCGGACAGCGAGATCGAAAGGCTTGCGGTCCCGCCCGGCGAAGTCGCCGATGCGATCGAGGCCGCGCTGATGGCGAAGTCCGCAGGCCGTCTCCATGTCACGCCAAAGTCAGCGCTTCTGCCGGGTGGCGGACGCTACATGATGTCCACGCTTGCCGTTGGCGACGAGGGCCTGACGGTTCTCAAGACCGTCAGCGTCAGCCCGGACAATCCCGGGCGCGGCCTGCCTGCGATCAATGGCGCCATCCTCGTGCTTGATGCCGAGACCGGCCTGCTGAAATCGGTCATGGGAGCGAACTGGATCACGGCGCACAGAACGGCCGCACTCTCGGCGGTCGCGGCGCGGCGTCTGGCCGACCCCGCCGCCGCGTCGATCGGGTTCATTGGCTGCGGAGTCCAGGCACGAAGCCATCTCGCAGCGTTTCGCGCGCTCTTTCCGTTGCAGCTGGTCCTGGCCTGCGGCCGGAGCACGGCCGGTCGCGACTCTTTCTGCGAAGAGGCCCGCACGCTGGGACTGGACGCCCGCGCGGCAGACGCGGAAGAGACCCTTCGCGAGGCCGATGTCGTTGTCACGTCCATCACGCTCGACCACTCGGTCGAACCCTTCCTTGACACGGCCTGGATGAAGCCAAATGCCTTCGCCGCGATCACCGACCTGTGCATTCCCTGGCACCGCGACAGCCTCGCGCACTTCGGCACCGCAGTTGTCGACGATCTCGAACAGGAACGAGCCGCGGAACGCCCCATGCTGGACGCGCGAGACATCGCTGGCGACCTGATGGATCTCGTCGCAGGACGCGTTGACAAGATCGAGCGGCCTGCGGCCTTCGCGTTCCGAGGGATGGCTCTCGGCGATTATGCCGCAGCGGTTCTGGCGTATTCGCGCGCACGGGAGGCCGGGGCGGGACAGGTCGTCGCGGATGGCGAGATGGACACGGGCCCCTGATCCGCGCATCATGCGCCCGGAGCCAAAGGCAGAACATGCGAAAATCCCTGGTCATCCTTGACGACAGCCGCGAATGCCTGAACGCGATGCGGTTTGCGGCCACGGGCGCCTCAGGGAGAGGCGGCGGCTTGCAGATTCTCGCGATCGTCCCGCCGGAGGAATTCCAGCACTGGATCGGCGTCGGCGAGATCATGCGGGAAGAGGCGCGCGATCGCATCCACGCGCATTTCGAGGTTTTCGCCAAATGGATGCGCGATCGGCAGCAGGTGGATCCCGAACTGGTGATCCGCGAAGGAGAGGCCGTGCCCGAAATCATGGCCCAGATCGAGGAAGACGGCGAAATCGGATTGCTCGTGCTCGGCGCCAGCCCCGACAAGGGCGGGCCCGGGCCCATCGTGTCGGCCCTTTCGCGGCGCCTTGGCACCCTGCCGGTGCCGCTTGCCGTCGTCCCGGGCAAGCTCTCGAAGGAGCAACTCAGCGAAATCTGGTAGGGTCGCCTGAAAGAACGGCTTTGGAAGAGCCCCCCTTCGCGATTTCTTCGGAACAATGCCCTGAACGGATTTCCGAAGCCTGAGGACTCCAACATCATTGCGGCAACGTAGAGCAACATGATGAACAGGGACCTTCTGGAGGCCTGAAACCGGCTTTCAGACAATTCCTGGCCGTATTGGCTGCAGCAGCGGCCCTCGAAATTGAATCCGTCTGGCCGCGAGGCGAATCCTTTTGGCGCTGCGCGCGCTGACAGCCCCTGCACGGCCGTTCAGCCAATCTGGAATCATTCCAAATCCATTGACAGCGCCGCCGCCCAAGCGCATATCTGTGTCCTGCCGGAGGCATTTCCATGTTCATACAGACCGAGTCCACGCCCAACCCCGCCACGCTCAAGTTCCTGCCGGGCCAGACCGTGCTTGGAGCGGGGACCGCGGATTTCCCATCTGCCGACACGGCGGCTCCGTCGCCGCTCGCGCGAAGGATATTTTCAGTCGACGGCGTGACAGCAGTCTTTCTCGGCGCGGACTTCGTCACGGTGACCAAGGCGGACGCGCAGGAATGGGATGTCCTGAAAGCGCCGGTCCTCGGTGCGATCATGGAGCATTACCAGTCCGGCCGCCCGGCCATGGAAGGCGCCGCCGCCGAGAGCGCTCACGCAGATCACGACGGCGAGGACAAAGAAATCGTCTCGCAGATCAAGGAACTGCTCGACACGCGGGTGCGTCCCGCCGTTGCGCAGGACGGGGGCGACATCGTGTTTCACGGATTTGACCGGGGCATCGTCTATCTCCACATGCAGGGCGCCTGCGCCGGATGCCCGTCATCGACCCTGACGCTGAAGATGGGGATCGAGAACCTGCTTCGGCACTACATCCCGGAAGTCGTGGAGGTGCGCCCTGTCGCGGCCTGAGCCCACGATCCTGGCATTCGACACCTCGGCCGCGCATTGCGCGGCCGCATTGCTGAAAGAAGGCCGGATCGCAGCCACAAGGTACGAGGAAATGGCGCGCGGCCAGGCGGAAAGCCTCTTCCCGGCGCTCGAAGGACTGATGGCTGAGGCCAACATGGCCTGGCAGGACCTCGACGCCATCGGCGTCGGCGTCGGACCCGGAAATTTCACGGGAATCCGCATTTCGGTCAGCGCTGCGCGAGGACTTGCCCTGTCACTGGACATTCCGGCCATCGGGATCAGCACCCTCGAAGCGATCTTCCATGTCGCAGGCCGCCCCACGGGCCGGGTTGCCGTCTTCCTTCCCGCCCCGAGGGGCTCGATATATTTCCAGGTATTCTCCAGTGGCCGGCCTCAGGGTCCGGCATTCCTGGAAGCGGACGGATTGCCGAGCGGTCCGCAATGGGCCGAGGGCATGAGGGCCGTGGTCGGACCCGGAAACGACGGCCGCTGCCATCAGGTCGCGATCGAGCTCCGTCGGGCCGGCAAGGGGCCTGCGCCCGAGGTGATTGCGGTCGACGGCCTCAAGGAGCAGGCCGCGGCCGTTGCCGCTATCGCCGCAGTGCGCTTCGGGTCACGGAACGAGCGGCCGAAACCCCTTTACGTTCGCCCGGTCAATGCCGCCCCGGCCTCCGGTCCGCCACCGGCCATGCTGCCGTGACGCCTGAGGCGCTTGCCGCGCTCCATGCACGCTCCATGGAGATCCCGGGTCCGTGGAGCGTTCGAGAATTCTCCGGCCTTCTGGCGAGCCCCGGCGTTTTCCTCGCGGTGCCGCCTCAGGACTGTCGGGCGATGCGCGGGAAGAATCCTGGCAAGGCGCCTCAACTATTCCGTGGCTTCGCGCTTGGGCGCGTCGCCGCGGACGAGGCCGAACTCCTCACGATCGCGGTTGATCCCGGGCACCGGCTCCAAGGCATTGGCAGGGCCTGCTGCGCAGCCTTCGAGGCGGAGGCGAAATCGCGTGGCGCGGTGCGGGCCTTCCTTGAAGTGGCGGCGACAAACGAAGCCGCCCGCCGTCTCTACCTGGCTTCAGGATGGATCAGGAACGGGCGCCGCCAAGCCTACTACCGCACGTCGGCCGGACGCGCCGATGCCATCCTGATGAGCAGGTGCCTCGCCGATGCCTGGTGCCAGGTTCCGCCCCGGCGCCTCACCCAGCGGCAAGACGCCTATTGACCCTTCCCGCTCTCTGCTGCCTAAATCGGGCATCTGGCGGACGCTGGAGCACTCGGCCTCCGGCGTCAGCGCCCTGAACGCAACTAGGAGATTCTCAACATGACCTTCACGCAAAAGACGCTCGGCGGTGCGATAGCCCTGGCAATCGGAGCCACTGCCTGCCTTGCGGAACCGGCCCTAATGTACGACCTTGGCGGAAAGTTCGACAAGTCGTTCAACGAGGCCGCCTTCAATGGCGCACAGCGCTGGGCCGAGGAATCGGGCAATTCCTACCGCGAAATCGAAGTGACGGCCGAAGCGCAGCGCGTCCAGTTCGCGACGCGGCTTGCGGAGGCCGGGTTCAATCCCATCGTCGTGCTCGGATTCGCCAACGCGCCAACCCTGGAGGAGGTCGCGCCCAAGTATCCTGACACGTCATTCGTCCTGATCGACATGGTGGTCGACCTCCCGAACGTGCGTTCGGTAATTTTCCAGGAGCACGAGGGATCGTATCTCGTCGGCATGCTGGCCGCGATGGCAACCGGATCGGACACGGTCGGGTTCATCGGCGGAATGGACATTCCGCTCATCCGTCAATTCGGCTGCGGCTACGCGCAGGGCGCAAAGGCCGTGAACCCCGACATCACCGTGATCGCCAACATGACAGGCACAACACCTGCGGCGTGGAACGATCCTGTCAAGGGCGGAGAACTGACGAAGGCACAGATCAGCCAGGGGGCAGACGTCATCTATGCCGCGGCGGGCGGAACCGGCGTTGGCGTGCTGCAGGCGGCGGCTGATGCAGACGTGCTCTCGATCGGGGTCGATTCGAATCAGAACCACCTGCATCCGGGCCAGGTGCTGACCTCGATGCTCAAGCGCGTCGACAACGCCGTGTTCAACGCCTTCAGCGACGGGCCTGGCCTGGAAGCCGGCATCGTTTCCATGGGCGTTTCCAACGACGGCGTGGGATATGCGCTGGACGAAAACAATGCGCCCCTGATCTCGGTGGAAATGAAGGCGGCCGTCGATGACGCCCGGGAAAAGATCATCTCCGGCGAAATCGAGGTCACTAGCTACCACGACAACAACAGCTGCCCGGCGCACGACTTCTGATGGGCGAGGGCCCTGACATGGAGGGGCGGGCGGATACGGTCGCCCCTGCAATCGAACTTAGCGGGATTTCCAAGTCCTTCGGCCACGTGCAGGCCAACAAGGAAATCTCGATGCGCGTCATGCCGGGGACAGTCCATGGCATCATCGGCGAGAACGGGGCCGGAAAGTCCACGTTGATGTCGATTCTCTACGGATTCTACAAGGCCGATGCGGGAGCGATCTTCGTCGGTGGAAGGAAGACCGACATCCCAGACAGCCAGGCGGCCATTGCCGCCGGAATCGGCATGGTGTTCCAGCACTTCAAGCTGGTCGAGAACTTCACGGTCCTGGAGAACGTCATACTCGGTGCGGAAGACGGGGCGAGGCTCAAGCCATCGCTTGCCAGGGCCCGGTCGCTGCTGACCGAACTGGCGAGCGAATACGAACTGAACGTGGATCCCGACGAGAAGATCGAGGATCTCTCTGTCGGCCACCAGCAAAGGGTGGAAATTCTCAAGGCGCTGTACCGCCACGCCGACATCCTGATTCTCGACGAGCCGACCGGCGTGCTGACCCCGTCGGAGGCGGATCACCTGTTTCGCATTCTCAGGGGACTTCGCGACGAAGGGAAGACCATCATCCTGATCACGCACAAGCTCCGCGAGATCATGGACGTGACCGACACGGTGAGCGTCATGCGCCGGGGCGAGATGACGGCAACGGTCAGTACATTCGGCACCAGCCCTCAGGAGCTGGCCGAATTGATGGTCGGGCGCAAGGTGCTGCTTCGCGTCGACAAGAAGAAGGCCGCTCCCGGCAAGAAGGTGCTCGAGATCGAGGACTTGCGGGTCATGGACGACGATGGCGTCGAACGTCTGAAGGGCGTCAGCCTCGACCTGAGGCAAGGCGAGATTGTCGGCATTGCCGGGGTCGCCGGGAACGGACAGTCCGAACTGCTGCAGGTGCTGGGCGGGTGCCGCAGGGCCACTGGCCGCATCCGCCTGAACGGCGAGGAGATCGATCCGACTGATCATTTGCTTGACGGACAGGCATGGCGTGCCCGGGGCGTGTCGCATGTGCCGGAGGATCGGCAGCGCGAAGGGCTGATCATGGACTTCTTCGCATGGGAGAATTTGGCCTTTGGCTACCACCACGCTCCCGAATACCAGAAGTCGCGCTGGCTCATGGACAACGCCGCCATCCGACGCGAATCCGGCAGGAAGATGGAGCGTTTCGATGTCCGCCCGCCGATCCCGGACCTTGCGGCAAGGAGCTTTTCGGGCGGCAACCAGCAGAAGATCGTGCTGGCCCGCGAGATCGAGCGTGACCCGGACGTCCTTCTGGTCGGCCAGCCTACACGGGGCGTGGACATCGGCGCCATCGAGTTCATTCACCAGCGGATCGTCGAACTTCGCGACAGCGGGAAGGCGATTCTCCTGCTTTCGGTGGAGCTCGACGAGATCCTCTCGCTTGCCGACCGCATCGCAGTGATGTTCGACGGCCGGATCATGGGCGAACGGATGCCGGACCAGACCAGCGAGCACGAACTCGGCCTGCTCATGGCGGGGATCACCGACACGGCGAGCGCGGCATGAAGAGGGCAGGCAACAGCTTCACTTGCGCGACGCTCCGGAATGGCGGCACGCCGCTCGTGGCGGCGGCTGGGGGGCCCGGACAATGAGCGTCCTGCCGAAATGGGCCGATGCGATCCTGATCCCGCTTCTGTCGATCCTGATCTCGTTCGTGATTTCCGGACTGGTGATCCTCTATCTGGGGCTGAACCCGTTCGAGGCGCTGCGGCTCATGATAACCGGGGCGCTCGGCTCGAGCTACGGTTGGGGCTACACGCTGTTCTACACGACGAATTTCATATTCACGGGCCTCTGCGCAGCGATCGCGTTTCACGCGAGGCTCTTCAACATCGGCGGCGAAGGCCAGGCCACCCTCGGGGGCCTGGGCGTGGCGCTGGTCTGCCTGGCGGTTCCCTGGCCGCACTGGACCCTGGCGCTTCCGGCAGCGATGATTGGCGGCGCCCTGTTCGGGGCCGCATGGGCCTTCATTCCCGCATGGCTGCAGGCCAAGCGGGGCAGCCACATCGTCATCACGACGATCATGTTCAACTACATCGCGGCGGGCCTCCTGGTCTACCTGCTTGTCGAGATCCTGAAACCGGAAGGGTCGATGGATCCGGCGACCCGCCGATTCGGTCCGGGTGCCGAACTGCCGCTCTTCTCGGACATCTTCGGCCTGGTCGGCATACCGTTTTCGTCGTCCGCGCCCGCCAACATCAGCTTTTTCGTCGCGCTGCTCGCCTGCTTGCTGTTCTGGCTGCTGGTCTGGCGGACACGGCTTGGATACGAGATCCGCGCCTACGGCCACAGCGAGACCGCCGCCGACTACGCCGGCATTTCGCCAGTGCGCATGATCATCATCGCGATGGTCGTCTCTGGCGCGCTGGCCGGCTGCATGGCGATCAACAGCGTCATGGCGGCCGAACGCCTCGTGCTCAACTCGGTCGAAGGGGCCGGATTCATCGGGCTCGCGGTCGCGCTGATGGGGCGATCGCATCCGGTTGGCGTGATCCTGGCAGCGCTGCTCTTCGGGTTTCTCTACCAGGGCGGCGGCGAGCTCGCGCTCTGGGCCAGCATACCCCGGGAACTCATCATCCTGATCCAGGGCCTGGTGATTCTCTTCACCGGTGCGCTGGACAACATGGTGCGCATGCCGCTCGAACGGATATTCCTCATGATCCGGCGACAAGGAAGGCAGGGAGTCTGAGCGATGGATTTCCTGACGCTTCTGCAGGTTCTGGACACCAGCGTGAGGCTCGCCACGCCGCTGCTGTTCGCCTGCCTTGCCGGCCTGGTCTGCGAACGAGCGGGGATCTTTGACATCGGACTCGAGGGCAAGATGCTGGCATCGGCCTTCTTCTCGGCGGCGTTGGCCGCGATTTCCGGATCCGTCTGGATCGGCCTGCTTGCCGGAGTCATGGCCTCGGTCGCGCTGGCGGGCATTCACGGCCTCGCGTCGATCACGTTCCGAGGCAACCAGCTGATCTCCGGCGTGGCGATCAACTTCCTCGCGTCGGGCCTGACCGTACTGATCGCCCAGGACTGGTTCGGCCAGGGCGGGCGCACGCCGTCGCTCAGCGGCGGCGCGCGTTTCAACGAGATCGAGCTGCCCTTTGCCGACATGCTGTCCGGCCTGCCCTATATCGGCCAGAGCTATGCCGAGCTGTTTTCGGGGCATTCGCTCCTCGTCTATGTCGGATTCCTGACCGTGCCGCTTACCTGGTGGGTGATTTTCCGGACACGCTTCGGCCTGCGCCTGCGCGCGGCCGGCGAGAACCCGGAAGCGGTCGACACGGCCGGTGTTAACGTGATCAGGCTCCGCTACACGGCGATCGGAATCTGCGGGCTGCTTTGCGGTTTGGCCGGGGTGTATCTCGCCACAGGGCTGCAGGCGGGCTTCGTCAAGGAAATGTCCTCCGGGCGAGGGTTCATTGCGCTGGCCGCGCTGATCTTTGCCAAATGGCGGCCTTGGTACGCACTGTTTTCGTGCCTTCTCTTCGGCTTCTTCCAGGCGCTTTCGTTTCGGCCGGATGTCGTGAAGGCGGTGACGAGCCTGGACGTCCCAGGCCAGCTTCTGGATGCGCTTCCCTACATCCTGACCGTGGTCATCCTGGCCGGCTTTGTCGGGAAGGCCATTCCCCCTCGTGCTGGCGGAGAACCCTACGTCAAGGAGAATTGAACGTCGCTTGACCGGAAGCGCCTCCGGATTGGAATGGGACACTTGATTCATTCCGCAACGAGCGCGACATCCGCGCCCGCCGCCTGAAACGGCCCGGGCTGCCGCAATGCGCACGAAGCATGATGCCCCGTGCGCCGTTCATGTCCCGGTCGACGAAAAGCGTGCCGTCCGAGACCGTCCTCGCGCCGCCAAGGCGCGGGTTCGCGAAGCCGTCCCGCGAGCGCGCCCTGCCGGTGCAGGCCTCGTTCGCGACGATGAGCCGCTTTCCGCATTTCCGGCACATCCACGCCAGCCTGCGCTGGAAGCGGCAATGCGCAAGGCCGAGCATCGACCTCACGGTCCTCGTCCTGATCTTCCGCCCCTCCCTGGCGCTCATGTCCCCGGTCTCGAAGGACGGAAGGAGAATCACGTCGAAGGCCCGGCCGAGATCGCGGGTAACCCGCCGGTGCAGGTCGTCCACCAGGTTGCGGATGCGGACGGCGAGCCTGTCGATCCGCTTCCGGTAGTGGCGCTTCCATTCCCCGTGCCTTGCCTTCGCGCGCTGTCCGGCCGGACGGCCGAGCTTCAGCAGGAGCGGTCACACCTTGTCCGTAGAAGCTGGCGAGGTCGTAGGCGCGGCGCTGCTGGCGGACCAGCTCGTGCAGCAGGTCAGGGTTCTTCGGGCAGGCCCTGACCTTTCCAGTGCCCTTGACCAGAACGCCTGCCGTGACGGGAGTTCCGGACGGAAGCCTAAGCCAGAAATCGAATTCGAGGACGCCTACAATGCTCAGCGGGAAACCACCCAATGTCAGCGGCTGCGTAAAAGGGCGGGATTCCGGCGATTCGCCGCGCTTTTGGCAGGATCGTTCCCTTCCCTGTTGTTCGGCTCCTGTTGTCGCTGGCGCCCGGTTTCACGTCGCTTGTCCTGAGAGCACGGCTCCGGCCCCGATCCGGTTGTTCGCGACCGAGGCGCGTTCGGATGACCTTCGCCGGGAGGGAGGAGTGGGTCTTGACGGGCTGCTCCGGAGCGCGTGCGCGAATCCGGGCATGTCGGCCGGTGCCTGAAGTTCCGTCGACCGCCACGCCGTGGCCATCGCCCGGAACGACTGATGGACCTGCACCGGAAGACAGGCTATGTCGATTCATAATGCCCACCTCGGTATGTCGTTGATTTTACGCGTAATATTTTGCCGCACATTGTGATAGCGCCCCCTTTCTGGCCACTTTGGCCGCTCTGTTTGACGATCCGACCCCTGTTTCTTGCGCCTGAGCGGTCTTCCGAACACCGAACGTGATCGTCGCCACCGCACGTCCGGCCCGACACCCCTTGCAGGCCGCGATGATCGCAGCGCACTTGTCATTTCCGCCGTTTCCGGCCGATCCGCGACAGAACCGTTTTGCAGTCGATGGCGATCATGTCCAGCTCCGCCGATCTCCGTGACATGGTTGCTCCTTCAGTCTTCGCAGGGCTTCCCGCTGCCTGGCAGCGGCTGTTCCAGCTCTTCGAACAGCGCCGGCTGAACCGTGTCAGGCCGCTCGTCCGTGCGCAGGCGTTCGACATCGGTCGCAGAGATGATCCAGGGCGCCCTCGGGCACAGCTGCCGCGCGGGCAGGCGCCCCTCCTGGATCAGGCGATGCGCCTTCTGATAATCGACCTTCAGGGCTGCGGCGGCTTCGGTCAACGTCATTTCGCCGCGCTCCTGCCGCTCGCCCTCCCTGTAGGGAGGGATGTCGCGCCTGTTGCGGAAACTGCAGACGCTTGCCTTTCTCCAGCCGTGGCCCTTGCCGGTGCGCCGTCCCAGCCGGTTCAGCAATGCCGCGATCGCCATGTCCGGCATTTGTCGCGCCAGTCCCGTGATCAGGGCTCCGGTGTCGGCATCGGTCGCATGGCGATGCAGGCCCTTGGACCTCTGGGCGACGAACAGCTCCGTGTGGTCGCCGCCACGCCAGTGCAGCAGCAGCCTGGTCCGCCGGTCCTCGCGCCAGGCCATGACTTCCTCGAGCGCGGCGCGCAGGATGCGCTTGCGGGCCTCCGCCGTGACGCCCTCGTGGTTCCATGCCTCCTCAAGGTCGGCGCCGAGCTGCAGGCAGGCATCCCGCTCCCCGTCGTCCATCCTTGTGTCCGCGTGGGTTTCACGCGCGCTTTTCAGCGCATCCTCGGCGGTCTGCACCGCAACCAGGCGCTCGTTCCATCGCCGCTCCAGTTCACCCGCCACCTGCCGATTCCCGGGATCGACGGCATCGTACTGCCGCCACGCGCGATCGGCCTCGTAGCGCGCGCGCTCGATCACGATCTCATGCTGGCGAACCGCCTCCGATCCTGCCTCGGCATCGTCATCGATCGCGCGGAGCGCCGCCTCCAGGCCGATCGGCTCGAGAATGCGGACGATCTCGCCGCCGACCGCCTCGTCCACGGAAAGACCGCCGAACGAGATGCACGCCGTTCCGCCGGAATTGGCCGCGCCCCTGCAGACGTACCGCAGCACGGCGCCTCCACGGCCGTTGCAGGACACCGTCATCCTGCGGCCGCAGTGGCCGCAGCGCAGCAGCCCCGCAAGCAGGGCGGCGCCGCCGCGCACCGCGCCGCGCCGTCCCGAGGGCATCATCTTCGTGCTGTTGTCCGCGATCACGCGCCGGTTCCGTTCGCAGGTCTCCAGGCTGACATAGCCCTCATGGCTGTCCGGGATGAAGACCTGCCAGTCGTCCGGGTCGCTCACCACCTTTCGCGTGACCTTCTTCCGCCCGTCGCGAAGCTCGACCTGGCTCTCGGTGCGTCCGTACGCATAGGCGCCGGCATGGACCGGATTGGTCAGGATCTCGTGCACCCGCGCATGGTTCGGCACCTGCCACCGCAACTGTTCCCCCTCGCTCTTCGGCCGTGACGGCAGTTCGAGACCCTCGTCGCGGAACCAGAGATGGACCTGCCGGATGCTCTGCATCTCGTCGAACTTGCGAAAGACGAGCTCGATCGCCGCGCGGACGCGCAGGTCCGGATCCTTCTCGATCGCGTTCCGGCCGACGCGCCGGTATCCGGCCGACACGGCCAGGAACAGCTCGCCCCGCGCCGCCTTGCGGTTCCGGCCCTCGACCGAGCGCCTGCGCATGTTCGCAAGCTCCAGCTCCGACATGGCGCCGTGCATGCCGAGCACCATCCTGTCCGTCGGCAGGCGGGGGTCGCAGACCGTCTGCTCGTCGGCCAGCAGGCAGCCGACGACGCCGCAGAACTCCAGAAGCGTGTGCCATTCCCGGCCGTTCAAGGCAGTCCCATACTGCCCGTTTTTTCCCTGACGAAGTCACGATTCACTATCGGTTTCATCCTTTGGCCGGTCTTTCGGTGCGATTTCGCCGGCACCACAGGCGGCCTGACGGGATGCTCCTGATTGTCGAGCGTCCCGACGGAACGCTCGTCCAAGTTCCGGAGTGGATGACGACGCCCGAGGCGGCCGGGATCGAACTCGAGGACCATCCGAGGCTCTCCCTGCGGAGCCTGGCGGCATTGCGCGACTCCATCGATGCGTTTCTTGTGGCGCTCCAGGCTTCAGGGAAAGGAGAGTGCGATGGAACGGATTCACGGAGCGATGCAGGGCGAGCTGTTCGCCCGGGAGGCGCCCTTGCCGGCGACGGCGCAGAAGGACCTGCTGCCGCTTCTGGCGGCGCTGATCACGGCGGCGATGACGGCGGAGCATCCGTCGACGATGCGGACGGGAGGCGGCGATGACGATGCATGACGCCAGGATCACTGCGGAGCACCTCGCGCGCCGGGCCTGCGTCTATGTTCGGCAGTCGACCGGCGACCAGGTTCAGAACAACCTGGAGAGCCAGCGCCTTCAGTACGGGCTCGCCGACCGCGCCCGGGATCTGGGCTGGAGCCAGGTGGACGTGATCGACGAGGACCTCGGCCAGTCGGCCGGCGGCGGCGAGCGTCCCGGCTTCGAGAGGCTGCTCGCCGCGGTCTGCTCCGGCGCCGTCGGCATCGTGCTCTCCAGCGAGGCTTCAAGACTTTCGAGAAACGGCCGGGAGTGGCATACGCTTCTGGAGTTCTGCGCCGTGGTCGGCTGCCTGCTGGGCGACCGGGACGCGGTCTACGATCCCCGTCTTGCGCATGACCGCTTCCAGCTTGGCCTCCAGGGGTCCGTCTACGAGCTCGAGCTGTCGGTGCTGCGCCAGCGCTCGCTCGAGGCGCAGTGGCAGAAGGCCGGGCGCGGCGAACTGTTCACGACCGTCGCGATCGGCTACGTGAGGGTCGGGAACGACCGGATCGAGATGGACCCCGACCAGCGGGTGCGCGACGCCGTCGCCCTCGTGTTCAGGAAGTTCGCCGCGTTCGGGAGCGGGCGCCAGGTGCACCTGTGGTTCCGCCAGGAGGGCATTGACCTCCCTGCGGTCCGGCACGGCCCGCGAGGTCGCGAAGTGGTCTGGAAGCCGCCGGTCTACAACTCCATCAAGAAGATGCTGGCGAATCCGGTCTATGCGGGAGCCTACGCGTGGGGACGCAGCATCGTCCGGACCGGTCTCGCCGACGGCCGCAGGCGCACGACGCGCGAACTCCGGGGCAATCCGGAGGACTGGCCGGTCTTGATCCGGGATCATCACGACGGCTATGTCAGCTGGGATGACTACGAACGGAACCAGCGCATGATCGCCGACAACGCCGGCTCCCTGGCATCGTCGCGCGGGGCGGTTCGCGGCGGCACCGGGCTCCTCGCCGGCCTGCTGCGCTGCGGCCATTGCGGGCGCAAGCTCCAGGTCAACTACCGGGGGAAGCGCAGCGCGCGCTACAAGTGCCGCGGGAACGAGGATCAGGACGGCGAACGGTGCGTGTCGTTCGGCGCCCTGCGCGTCGACGAGGCCGTCGGCGACGCGGTGATCCGCGCCGTTGCGCCGCAGGGCGTGGAAGCGGCGCTTCTGGCGATCGAGGAGGCGAACACGGCGGCGTCGGAGACCGTTCTGCAGGCGGAACGGGCGCTCGAAGGGGCCCGGTTCCGTGCCGACGAGGCCCGCTGGCGCTACGAAGCGGTCAATCCCGGCAACCGCCTGGTCGCGGACAACCTGGAACGGCTGTGGAACGACCGCCTCCAGGACGTGCAGGCGTGCGAGGAGCGGCTGTCGCGGGTGCAGGCGCAATCGCATCGCCAGGAACCGACACCGGACGACAGGGCGGCCTGGCTGTCGATGGGCGCCGATCTTGAACGCGCCTGGCGGCACGAGGCGGCCCCGCCGGAACTTCGCAAGCGCATTCTGCGTGCGGCTCTCGTGGAAATCGTCGTCACCGTTGCCGACGGCGTCGTCGGGCTTGTCCTGCACTGGCAGGGCGGCAGCCACACGGAACTGCGGGTGCGCAAGAACCGGACCGGCGAGCACCGGATGGTGGCGGGAGCCGAAACCGTGGACCTGGTCCGCGAGCTTGCCAGGGTCATGCCCGACCGCCTGATCGCGGGCTTCCTCAACCGGGCCGGAAAGAAGACCGGGCAGGGAAACGGCTGGACGCTGGCGCGCCTGAAGGCGTTCAGGTCCACGCACGGCATCCCGGCCCATCGCGACGGCGAGATGCGGGACCGGAACGAGGTGACGCTGAAGGAGGCAGCGGAACGTCTGTCGGTGCACGAAAGCACGGTGCGGCGGCTGATCGACAGCGGCGCGATCCCCGCGCGCCAGGCCTGCAAGGGCGCACCGTGGGTGATCGACGCGACCGCACTGCCCGAACGCGTGCAGGACATTCCGCCGGCACCGGGCGGGCGACAAAGAATGCTTGATTTGCAATGAGGTAGAGAGGTGGTCACTATGGACCCGCTCCGTTCCGCGAAAGCCTTGTTGCGTCCACCGAGAGGATGATGCCGACTTCCCGGTTGCAGACGGCGTCGAGCATGATCTCGAAGCCGGGCCGAGAGGCGCCGCCGCCGCCCGACAGGCCGAGATCCTGGTCGATGAAGGTGACGTCCGGCCAGCCGAGGTCCCCGGCACGGGCCTTGAGCCCGTACTGCCACTCCTGGCTCCCCGTGTTGTGACGCACCTGGTGCGCGGAGGACTGGCGGACATACACGATCGCCTTTCGCGCGAGATGGTCAGGCGTGATCTTGTTCATGCCCGCCTCCCTCGCCTGCCGCGCGGTTCGTCGCCGCCTCCCGGATCAGCTGCGCCACTAGCGCCAGCAGTTCCGCCTTCCGGTCTCCCTCCAGGACGTTGCGGGGACCGTCCGGCCCGAACAGCCGCCCCTGTCGTGTCGTCCGCCTGTCTCGCTTCATCGTCGCCTCCGTCGTCTGCAAGGTTCGAGACAACAGTGTCGACGATCATGCGCAGGTCCGACAAAGCCTCGCGCGAGAGCCTCGGACGGTCACGCACCGCCCAGGCCGCCGACTCCGGCCAGGTCATCCATTCGCGAATCGCCAGCGTGCGACCGCTTGACAGCAGGCGGACATGAAAAGTGGCCCCGGACGGGGACGGGAGGCGCTGCCTCACTTCCACCTTCTCGCCGACAAAGGGATGGAACCGGTAATGGATCGTCAGTTCGGAAGCGTGATAATGGGCAGTATGTCGGGACGTTGGGGCGAGGAGGTGCCGGTGCGAAGAGCAGGTTTCTGCCAGATTTCAGGCGACTGGCTGTCCGGATGCCCTCGTGTGACGGAGATGGCGGATGTGTCTGGAGGGTCGGCTCTTCAATTGCTGTCTGTGCAGGCGTCAGGTTGTCCTGTGCAGGGCCTGCGACCGCGGCCACCGGTACTGTTCGAAGTCCTGCAGCGAGCAGGGACGTCGCGAACGTCGCCGCGAATCGAACCGCCGACATGCGGCGAGCGAGCGCGGCCTTGAGAACAGCCGCAGGCGCCAGCAGCTGCATCGGATGCGACAGGCGCAGCCGGCGCGAGCCGGCATGGGGTCCGCTGTGGCGCGACAATCAACTTGAGACTCCTGCGACAATCTGGATGAGACGGGGAAAGCCGGCGGCCCGGAACGGAGGGAGGGCGTAGCCCGACCGGAGTTCCGGGCCGCCGGCTCGCAAAATTTCCCCCCGTGCCTTCTGGCGGATTCGGCTGGCCGGGCGAATGGTGGTGCTTTCCCAGCAGGGGAGCGTGGCATTGCCCGGACATCACATAACCGATTGCCAGAAGAGGCTGTTCATGATCCATGAGAAGACCGACACCATCGAGGTGGCTGCCGCCAAGGCAGGCTTCAGCCGGGCCACCGGCTACCGACTTGCCGCCGATCCGCTGCCAGTTCAGGAGAAGAAGCCGCGGGGCCGGCGCCGCCCGGACCCTCTGGCCGGTATCTTTGAAGAGGAAGTCGTGCCGATCCTCGAGGCCAGCCCGGACATTCGCCCGGTCGGCGTGTTCGAGGAGCTGATGCGCCGCCATCCCGATCTGGACCCGGGGGTGCGGCGCACGCTGGCGCGGCGGATCCGCGTCTGGCGTGCCGAGCATGGCCCGGAGAAGGACGTGATCTTCCGCCAGAAGCATGAGCCGGGCCGGCAGGGCTTGTCCGACTTCACCCGCATAGGCCCGCTCGGCGTGACCGTGGCCGGGCAGCCGCTGGATCACATGCTCTATCACTTCCGCCTCTCCTGGTCGGGCTTTGCCCATGTCCGGGTGGTGCTCGGCGGTGAGAGCTTCACGGCGCTGGCGGAGGGGCTGCAGGACGCGCTGCGGCATCTCGGCGGCGCGCCCCGGGAGCACCGCACCGACAGCCTGTCGGCGGCATTTTGCAACCTGAGCAAGGACGCGGTTGAGGACATGACCGGGCGCTACCGGGCGCTGTGCAAGCATTACGGCATGGAGGCCACCCGCAACAACCGCGGCGTGGCGCACGAGAACGGCTCGATCGAGGGGCCGCACGGCCATCTCAAGCGCCGGATCGCGGATGCCCTGGCGCTGCGCGGCTCGTGCGACTTCGAAGACATCGACGCCTATCGGCGCTTTGTCGCCGAGGTGGTGGGCCGGGCCAACGCGCACCGCTCCAAGGCGATCGAGGCCGAGCGCGCGACGCTGCAGGACCTGCCGGTCAGCCGGACCGTCGATTACGAGCCGATCAGCGTCAACATCACCTCGTCATCCGGCTTCGGGTTACGCCGCGTCTTCTACACGGTGCCCTCGAACCTCATCGGGCATCGGCTCGGCGGGCGCGTCTACGACGACCGGATCGAACTGTTCCTCTCAGGCACCCATCTGCTCACCCTGCCGCGCGGCCGGGCAGGCGAGGGCGGCCCCAACGCCCACATCGTCAACTACCGCCACGTCATCCACTCGCTGAAGAAGAAGCCGATGGCGCTGTTGAACCTGGTCTACCGCGACGCCCTGTTCCCGCGCGAGCCTTGCCGGCGCTGCTTCGAGACGGCTCTGGAGCGGCTCAGCGAGCGCCGCGCCGGCCGGCTCGCCGTGACGCTGCTGGCGCTCGCCCATGAGGAGAACTGCGAAGCCGAACTCGCCGACGCCATCGACACGGCGCTCAATGCCGGCCGGCTCCCCGACCCGGACACGCTCAAGGCGCGCTTCGCACCGGACCCGGGGAGCATGCCCAGCATCCACATCGCCATGCCACCCCTTGCCGGCTATGGTGACCTGCTCGACGCGGGAGGCACAGCATGACCGCAACCCGGGACAAGAGCGCGACCGACCCCAACAAGGTCGACGCCATAAAGCTCGCGCTGATGCTCACCGATCTGCGCCTGCCGACGATCAACCGGCTCTGGCAGGACTTCGCCAAGAGGGCCGACGCCGAGGGCTGGACCGCCGCGCGCTTCCTCGCAACCCTCGCCGAACACGAACTCGCCGAGCGCGACCGCAGGCGGATCGAGCGCCATCTCAGGGAGGCCCGCCTGCTTCCCGGCAAGAGCCTCGCCGCGTTCGACTTCAACGTCGTGCCGATGATCTCAAAGGCCCAGGTCAATGCGCTCGCCGCCGGCGACGCGTGGCTCGATCAGGGCGCCAACTGCCTCATCTTCGGCCCGCCAGGCGTCGGCAAGAGCCATCTGGCATCAGCCATCGGCCTCGCCCTGGTCGAGAACGGATACCGTGTGCTCTTCACCCGAACCACCGATCTGGTGCAGCGCATGCAGGCCGCACGCCGCGACCTCGCTCTGGAAAACCTCATCGCCAGGCTCGACCGCTACCACCTCCTGATCCTCGACGACATCGCCTATGTCCAGAAGGATCAGGCTGAGACCAGCGTGCTCTTTGAGCTCATCTCCGCGCGCTACGAGCGCAGATCGCTCCTGATCACCGCAAACCAACCCTTCGGGGAGTGGGGCAAGGTGTTCCCCAACGAAACAACCGCGGTGGCCGCCGTCGACCGCCTCGTACACCACGCCACCATCCTCGAGATGAACGTCGAGAGCTATCGCCGACGCGCCGCGCTCGACAGAGGCAAGCGAAAGCCCGGACGCCCGGCAAGCTTCGCCACCGAGAAAAACACCAAGGACTGAACCGCCGCCACCAGCTCGGTGGAGCGACACTCTCTCGGCCCGCGGGGATCGCCTCCGCGGGCCGCTTCATCCCCGTACACCGGCCGCAGAACGGAAAAGTATCCGATCCGGATATCACGCCGCACCAACACCGCGCCGCCTGTCGTGCCGCGACAATCAAAACCGGAAAAAACTACTTGCAATCGCCGCCACGCGACGCAATCCTGAGCTTAGCCGCTGCCGTCGGGAATCTCATCCTGATTGACGCGCGGGTCTCATCCAGATTGTCGCGCCACAGTCCGCCGCCATCGGAACACTTCGTAACGGACCATGGTTCTGAAACCCCGTCCCGCCGCCTGACCGGGGCGGTTCGGCCGGGTGAATCGGTCCCTCGATGCGCCCAATGCAGCCGGCGCTGCCCCTGCCTGGTGCCCGAAGACATGCGATCACGGCCCAAAAGGCGGCGAATGAGGTGATCCGGTCGCGATCAGCGAGCAAACCCGTCCCGAAAAAGCGCGGCTTACCGCCGAAATCCCGCTCTTTCGGAAAACCGCCGACAGACCTGATTGGCGAAGTGTCGCGCCTTGAGAAACTGGAACACCGTTTCCACGGGATTGAGCTCCGGGCTGTAGGGCGGCAGCCGCAGCACCGAGACGTTTTCCGGACAGTCGATTTCCCTGGACCGATGCCAGCCTGCGCCGTCAAGTACCACCAGCGCATGACGGCCGTCGGGAACCGCGGCGCCGATGTCCAGGAGGTGACGGTTCATCTCCTGCGTGTTCGCCCTGTCGCAGACATGGCCGGCCGCCGCACCGTCATCAGGGCAGATCGCGCTGAACAGATAGCAATGGCCGTAGCGATGGTCCCTTGGCACCCGGGGCCTGCTGCCTCTCAGCGCCCAGACGCGGGTGAGCATGCCTTTCTGGCCGATGCGTGCCTCGTCTTCGTACCAGATGTCCACGGAGGCCGGATCCGTGCCCTCCGGCAAGGCGGACATCGCGAGTTCGCTGAAATTCCGCCGGAAATCCTCCTGCGCCTGCGGGTCCGCCTTGGGGTGAAGCGGGCGCGGGGACACCTTCCGGAACCCGAGCGCCCGGACCAGGCACCGAACCGCCTCGAGCGACATCACGGCACCGAAGACGACCTTGATCCTCTCCTTGAGCAGTCCAGGGGTCCAGGCCGGGACGCCAGGGCCAGGCCCGTCTTCAAGCCAGTGCCTGACCTCGGCCTTCCGGCTCGCGTCCAGCTTCGAGGATCGTCCGCTGCGCGGACGGTCCTTCAGCCCGTCCGGCCCCTCCGCATTGTACCGGTTGGACCAGTCGCAGAGCGTCTGTCTGTCGACCCGGGCCCGGAGCGCTGTCATGCCGCGGCTGAGTTCGCCTTCCATCAGGTGCGCGATGGCACGCAGGCGTCGGGACTGTCGTGAATCATTGCACTTGCGCGCCAGGGCTCCAGTGTCATCGACTGTGTGGTCGGTGTTCGTGATCGCGATGCCTGCGGGCATGTCTTCCTCCATGTGAGATTTCAGCACCCACAACATTGAGCAGGATGGCATCGGCCGCACACGGTTTGTCGCATCGCACCACAACATGATGTTCCTTATTTGTTCGTGAGTCATTACTTTCTTGAATTGGTATCAGTCCGGTGCCTTTGCTCTCGAGCCGCAGAGCCACGTGTCCGGTCAGACATCGGTGACAAGGGGCGGCCTGCTGGCACTCCCGCCGGGCCGCACCCTTGCCTCACGGCTCAGGTTCAAGGTTTGGGAAGTTCATCCAACTCCAAGTTTCATTGGCAGTGCATGATCCTCTGTCGCTTCACCTGGACGGGTTCGCCCAAGCCGGAAATCGAGTTCGAGGAAGCCTGCATCGGCTATCGGGAAATCTGCGAAATTCCAGGGTCAATTCGGTCTTTCACTTGAGCAGAGGCTCTGGACATGCTCAGTGCCAGCGTCATGCTGTAGCGGTGCGCCCGGCCAAGGCAACGGACCCAACATCCGAAAATTGTTTGCAGTTCCGTCGGGACGAGGGTCTGCCGGACAACGAATACGGACAGGAGGAAGAGTGATGCCGAGGTTGAGCAAGGAGCAGCGCAAGGCGCGGGACGAAGCCCGCTTCCGCGAGCGCGTGGAGCAGAGGCGAGCAGATGGTTCGGACGTTGTGGCGTACGCACTGGCCAACGGTCGGGCATACAAGTTCTTGACGGACAGCGAAAAGGCGGAGCTGCGCACCCGGCGGGCGGAACGCAAGGCGCGTTCGGATGCCAAGGTTGCGGCCAGGGAGCGATTGCACGACGAGGTAGTCCGCTGCTGGAAGGATTTCGGAGCCGGGAACCCGCCATGGGAAATCTCGCTCCAGGATGATCGCTGCTGGGACGCCGCGGTGAGACGTCTGCGGGCTTGGGAAGACCACCAGGCCGCCGACCTGTGGAAGGATACAGGATCCCAGACGCCTGATGACACGCACCCGCGAATGATGAGGCGTATCATGGAGGTGGCCGCCACGCGCATCTCCGAACAACGAGCACGGCCGCGCCGCTGACCGCCTCAGCCCCGAACCGCCCGCAGCCCCGGCACAGGATCCGGGCCGCCGGACGGCGCGGACGACAGAAGCCTCACGACGGGATCCGGACGATTGGAGATGGACACGATTCTGGCAAGAAACGCGGCGAATCGCCGAAATCTCGCCCTTTCTCACAGCTATCGACATTCTTCGGCCCAATCAGCCTGTTCGACATTGGACAGAATGCGCGCATTGGAAAGTGCCCGGAGATGGCGGACCATCTGGACAGCTTGCCCGGAATATCGAGGGAACAGGGTGGGGTCAGTGCCACCGTGCTGACGGCGCTGCAGTTTCAGAAGTCCTGGCCTCGGGGGCAATCATGACTCCTTGTGAACCACTTCAGCCTGAAAAATGAGCTCGTTTGGGGACTTTGCCGACAATCCAGGCGCACAGTGGGCGGGCAAGATTCCATGAACCCAGAAACGGGCGCTGAGGTCGCCGAACACTTTCGATGAAGCACACGAACAAGGGGCCCGGCATCAGGGTCGCCGGCGAAATCCGGAAAAATGGGTTCACGAGAGTTGCCAGCTTCTTCCCTCGAGGTAAGGACCTCTGAGTCTATCGCGGCAGGGAACCGGGTTACCCCGGTCCCCCCGCGCAGATCCCGGCGTGCGCGTTAACCCACCGGGCTCCTCCCTTGGGTCTTCACGACGAGCCGTTGGCTCGGCCACGGGTGGCGGATCCCGGCCTTGGGCCAATGGACGGCGGTCAGGAGATCGATGTCCTCCCGTCCCGTGCGGTCCCTTTGGGACCGACGCCGGAGAGCACGCCGGAGCAGCCGCTTGCAGAGGAGAACGAACCTCTCCAGGTATCTGCCGCTCCCGGGGACAGCGTAGTGGTTGAGCCAGCCGTTGATGACCCTGCCCAGCCAGTCAGCCGTTTCGTGCCGGTTGTCGTGCCACCGCTCGCGAAGTCTTTCCTTGATCCGCCGCAAGGTGCGGTTGACCCGTTTCCGGGACGGCTTGCGTCCGACCCTGAACCTTCCTCGACTGGTCGCAGAAGCGCGTCATGCCAAGGAAGTCGAACGTCTCCGGCTTGCCCTGCCCCCGTTTCCGACGGTCCGCCTTCGCGAACCGGCCGAACCCGATGAGCCGGGTCTTGTCCGGATGCAGTTCCAGTCCGTGTCGGGCCAGTCTTTCCCTCAAGTCATTCAGGAAGTTCTCCGCTTCCCACTGATGTTGAAAGCCAACGACGAAGTCATCCGCATGGCGGACGGTGATTGTGTCGCCTCCCGCAGCCCGCTTGCGCCATGTGTCATGGAACCAGACGTCGAGGACATGGTGCAGGCAGACGTTGGTGCGGATCGGGGAAACGGCTCCCTGAACGCAAAAGGCAACTTTTGCCTTCAGTGACGTCCGAGCCTGGTTTTGACGGTTCTGGATCGTCCTGCGGCGATCCCGGGATCGGGATGGAATGGTGAATGGTGATCGTGTCCTCTGTGACCTGCACCTCCTTCACGAGGAGCCGGACAATGCGCTGGCGTTCGTCGATGTCCAGCGTTTTGGCGGACACGCGCAGCCGGTCCATGAACCCGGTCAGGGTCTCGGCCAGCCGGAGCCATGTGTCTTGGTCCCTGGCGCGATTCTCGGCCAGGTGCAGTTCGCGGCTGAGCGCCTGTTCCTGGCGGCGAAGGTCCGGCGTCCGTGCACGCAGTTCCTCGATCGTGATCAGGTCCTCCTGACAGGCCGTGACGAGGCGGTCGAGGCTCTTGCGGATCCGGGTCGGACGGTGCCGCAGGTCGATCTCGCGTTTCCGGTCGGGATCGGAGGCGCGGTCCGCTTCCGGTCGCCGGTCGATCTCGGCCCCGATCAAGGCCGGGTCCTCGAGCGGACGGACCACTTCGGTCCAGACGATGTCATCAAGCTGGTCCTGGCGTGCCGGCCGGCTGTCGCACAGCGGTCCGTCGAGATGGCGTCAGGCGTCGGATCCGAGACAGCGGCAATTATAGTGGATCTTGCGGGCACTCGTCCGGGTCGACGTGCGCGACAGCGCGTAGCCGCACTTGCCGCAGGTGACCAGCCCCTGCAGCGCGCTGGGGGTCTTGGCGCGGCGCGGCGAGCGGGCCTTGTTCAGCGCCAGTCTCTCCTCGGCCAGGGCGAAGGTCTCCTCGCTGACGATCGCCGGACCGGGATCTCGATCCAGTCTTCGCGTGGCCGTTCGTGCCCTGCCGTGGCCGCGCTGGCGCAGGGGACGCGTCACGGACGTCCGCGGCTGCTGGCGGGTCTTGCCGAAGCAGGCCTTGCCCTTGCAGGCCGGGTTGCGCAAGATCCCCCACACTGCCGAACGCTCCCAGCGCGGGCTGCGGCCGGTGGCTGTCGGGACCGCGCGTTCGTTGAGCCTTCGGGTGATCGCGCCGATGCTCATGTGCTCACAGGCATACGCACGACAGATGTCGCGAACGGCCGAGGCCTGCGGCTCGACGATTTCGTGGAAGGCATCGCTGTCCCGGGTCTTCCTGTGATGGCGGCAGCCGCAGGGCGCACCGGCGAGCACGGCAACTTCGCCGCGCTTTGCCCGGTGGCGCTTGCCGCGCCGGGACCGCTCCAGGATCCGGGCACGCTCACATTCCGCAATCATGCCCTGCAGCTGCACAAGGAGATGGTCTTCGGGGGTCTTCGTCGACGGCGCCTTCAGGAACACGGCCTCGACGCCGTGGCGGGCCAGTTCCTCAACGAGAAGAACCTGACAGGCATGCCGGCGGCTCAGGCGGTCCGGGGAGTGAACCGGAACGGCCTCGATGCGTCCTTCCGCCGCGAGGTCCCGGACCCGTTCGAGCCCCGGGCGTTCGAGAACGGCGCCCGACAGGCCGTCGTCCTCGACGATCCTGTCCGGCGTGACGTCGTACCCGTTCTCCCTGGCGTATGCGATCAGCGCCTCGGTCTGGCTGGCGATCGTGTGGCTCTCTCTCTGCTGATCGCCCGAGACCCGTGCATGAATGGCCGCAATCCTCATGCTCGTCTCCATTGGTCAGGGCCGGAACCCCGTGCGCCCGGTCCGGCACCAGGATGGCGCAGGCATTCTGAAGCTTGGCATCGAGCAGGCGATCGAAGGAACAGGCGAGGTGAACGGCGGGCCGGGCGTCCGGGCGGCGCTCAGCCATCGCGGTCCGGCTCCGAGAAGAAGCGCCTCAGGGCCCGCGCGACGATCTCCCCGATGGAGAGGCCGCGGCTTCGCGCCTGAGCCCGCAAGGTTGCCGCCAGCGTGCCGGGAATCTTGATGGTGATCGGAACCGGCGCCTCGACGGCCTCGACCGGGCGGGACATGGTCCGGGCGTCCCGGACGCAGCGCCCGGCCTGACGCGCCGAAAGCCCGAAACGGCGAGACAGCTGGCGCACGGCCTCGCTCGCCGTGACGCCTTGGGCCAGCAGCGCGTAGGCGGCGTTGAGCTGCTCGACCTTCTCGGATCGTGTGGATCTGGCCATTTGTCATAAACGCATTGCCTTTCGAGGCGCAAGTCAGGCATCGGGCGGTCTCGCCAGCCCGCTATCCGGCGCTCAAACCGGAAGTTGCCTTTTGTGTTCAGAGGGTCACCGTCCCGCCTTGCGGAACGCCCCTGCCCGTGTCCGTCCAGCCTGGCGCACCAGACTTCCTGACCTCGGAGTGCCGGCGCCCACCTTGTTGCCTGAGCCTCTATCAAGACTCTCCCGACAGCGGATTCCTTCCTGAACGTGCGGGTTTCCGGGAGCGAAGTCCTGAACATGGGAGCACCATCCGGAATTTCCGCAACTTTGAAGCCACAGCATTCGAGGAGATTCGCAATCTGGAACCGCTTGCAAGGACGCTTACAAAGAAAATTTGACGGCGCACTGATTTGCCGGCTTTCGCGGTTGTAGGGACCGCGATTCCCGTACTTGCTGGCGGCGCGCGCACCGTCGCCAGCGGCATTTCCCTTTCTGTCAATCTTTCTTTGTAAGACCCCTTTCCAGGGGAACTTTCTCCGAGGTCGGGGCGGCGCCCGGTTCGCTCTGCCCGCTGCACCGCTTCGTCGCGTTTCTGGCCCGCGTGCGCCGGGAGCGGCACGCGGTGTGCCTGTCCCAAGTGGAATCAGGGAAGTCCCGCCTGATCGTAATCCGGCCGCCGAAATCCGTCCGCGTCACGTGCCCGCTGAGATCAATGCAAACGGCGACCAGCCCGGGCCCAGTCGGTTCAGCCACCTCTGCCAGTGACTGCGCGGGACCCGCGTGAATTCCGGACGCCGCGCAGCAGGGCACGCCGAAACCGACTTGCCTGCACGAACGTTCATCGTCGCCATCGCCGGGAACAGTCCTGCCGGCACGCAGAGGGATTTCCGGGCGATGGAAGACAGAACGACCATCGAGATTCGTTGCCGGTATCCGGGTGACGGAAGCATGCATGCGGCCACTGCCTTCGCGTTCAGCCCAGGCGCGCCGAGCCATGTTCCAATTTGCCGCACGGAATCCTCGATGCCGTTCGCGATTGTCCGTTGTAGGCCTTGCGCTCAAGAGGATACACGCGGCGAATGAAAATTTACCTTCCCATCGCCGAAGTGTCTGTCGACGCCTTCCTGCTTCTCGGGCTCGGCGGGTCCGTGGGAATCCTGTCCGGAATGTTCGGTGTCGGCGGCGGGTTCCTGATGACGCCGCTCCTGTTCTTCATCGGCATTCCGCCGGCCGTCGCGGTGGCGACCGAAGCCAGCCAGATCGTTGCCTCCTCCTTCTCGGGCGCCCTCGCGCACCTGAAACGACGGACCGTCGACCTGAAGATGGGCGTCGTCCTCCTTGCCGGCGGGCTGGTCGGCGCAGCCCTTGGCGTCCAGATCTTCAATGCACTGAAGGCAATCGGCCAGATGGAGCTTCTCGTGCAACTGTCCTACGTCGTCTTCCTCGGAACCGTCGGCGGGCTCATGTTCATCGAGAGCCTGAAGGCAATCCAGAGAAGCCGAACCGGACGCGCCGCGCTGCGACACAGGAAGAGCCAGCTCGTCAACGTGCTGCCGTTCAAGGTGAAGTTTCGCACGTCCGGCATCTACATCTCCGTCATTCCGCCGATCGTTGTGGGCATTCTTGTCGGCATCCTCGCGGCCATCATGGGCGTTGGCGGCGGATTCATCATGGTTCCCGCGATGATCTACGTCCTAGGCATGCCCACGAAGGTCGTTGTCGGCACCTCCCTGTTCCAGATCATATTCGTCACGGGCTTCACCACGCTCCTGCATGCGACCACGAACTACACGGTTGACGTCGTCCTTGCCGTCCTCTTGCTGGTGGGTGGCGTGGTCGGCGCGCAGGTGGGCACAAGCATCGGAGCGAAGCTCCAGGCCGAACAGCTTCGCATCCTGCTTTCCCTCATCGTGCTTGCCGTCTGCGGCAAGATCGCGCTTGATCTTCTCGTCGAGCCTTCCGAGATCTACTCCATCGGGGCCGGGGCAGGTCACTGATGCTGCGCCTCGCCCTCCTCTTCTTCCTCGTCGCGGCGCCGCTCAACGCCGAGAAGGTCGTCGCCGACCTGAGCCAAAGCCGCATTTCGATCACCACTGACTTTGACGGATCGGAAATCCTGATCTTCGGCGCCGTCAGGCGCGAGGCGCCGATCCCTTCGGAAGATCCGTTACAGATCCTGATCACGGTCGAGGGACCGTCGGAACCGATCACCGTCCGCCGCAAGGCCCGCCGCATCGGAATCTGGGTCAACGCCGGTGCCGTCGAAGTTGACAGCGCGCCGAGTTTTTACGCAATCGCCACTTCGGCGCCCTGGAACGCGGTCATCAGCGATGTCGAGGACCTTCGTCACGACATCTCGACGCCTCGGGCGATCCGGTCGGTCGGCGCAACGATTGCCGGCACCGAGGACTTCACCGAAGCGCTGATCCGCATCCGCACGGGCCAGGATCTTTATCAGTCCAGGATCGGCACCATCAAGTTCGAGCAGCAGACGCTGTTTTCCACGTCAATTCGCCTGCCCGCGAATCTCCACGAAGGCGACTACCGCGCACGGTTCTTCCTGACCCGGAACGGACAGGTCGTCGACATGTTCGAAACGGCGATCGACGTCCAGAAGGTCGGATTGGAGCGATTCCTGTTCAGGCTCTCGCGCGACAGTCCCCTGATCTACGGGATAATGTCGCTGGCCATCGCCATCATGGCGGGCTGGAGCGCATCGGCAGCCTTCCGCATCTTCCGGACGTGAGATTCACGCACCCTGCGCCGGGCCCCGTGCGGTCGCAGGCAAATCGTGCCGGCCGCAGATCCGGCCAATGATCGACCGACGGGGACGTTGCTCAGCCGCGGCCGATATAGGGCATCTTGGTCGCCATCACCGTCATGAACTGGACATTCGCGTCGAGCGGCAGCTCGCACATGTGCAGAACCGAGCGTGCGACGTGATCTGCGTCCATCGTCGGTTCCGGCTGCAGGGATCCATCCGCCTGGGGGCGACCCGACGCCATGTCCTCGGTCATGTCGGTCAGCGCGTTTCCGATGTCGATTTGCCCGCAGGCAATGTCGAATTTGCGCCCGTCCAAGGACAGGCTTCGCGTCAGTCCCGTCACCGCGTGCTTGGTGGCCGTATAGGGCACAGACCGCCAGCGGGGCACGTAGGCCGAGACCGAGCCGTTGTTGACGATGCGCCCGCCCTGCGGAGACTGGGCGCGCATGCGCCTGAAAGCCGAGCGGGCGCAATGGAACATTCCGGTCAGGTTCACGGCGAGCACGCTCTCCCAGGTCGCATCGTCGATCTCGTCGATCGGAACGGCAGGGCTGCCTCGGCCGGCATTGTTGAACAGCGCATCGATCCGGCCCGTCCTGTCGGCAAGATCGGCAAAGGCGGCATCGACGGCGCCGCTGTCCGTCACGTCCGCGGCAAGCGGCAACGCCTCGTTCCGGCCTTCGCAGAGCCTGGCCAGCTTGTCGGCGCTCCGCGCAAGGCAGCCCACGGTCCAGCCCGCTTCCAGGAACGTCTCGGCCGTTGCCTTGCCGATCCCCTGGCTTGCGCCGGTGATGATGATTGTCCTGCTCATGTCTCCTCCTCCGCCGAAAGCGCGAACGGTCCCGCCCGCTTCTCCAGATCGTTCGTTGCCAGGGGCGCACTAGGCTTCCCCAGCATGTAACGCGTCACCCAGTGCAGCCGTTCCTCCGCCCGCGTGATCGCCACATAGGCCAAACGCTTCCAGAGGGGAATGCCGGCCTCGATGCGCTCGGAGCGATACGCCGCGTAGAGATCGGGCGCAAAGACCTGCACGTCCTGCCATTGCGACCCCTGCGCCTTGTGAACCGTCACTGCCGCGCCATGCAGGAACGTGGCGCCCATTTGCGCCGCCGAGAGAATGTTCGGCTCTTCCTGATTCGGTATCTCGATCTTGATGATCGATGCCGCGGAAACCTGGAGCTCCGCCGCCCCGATCACGTGCATGCGCGCAAACCCGGAGCGGCCGCCCGGGCCAAGGAAGATCGTCTGGGCGCCCTTGATCAGGCCTCGGGCCTCGAGATCGAGCCGCTTCATCCGGTGCCTGAACGGCAACTCGATCCCGTCACATATCAGGGGCTCGCCGGGAAGAAGCCGGTCCGGCGGCGCATCGTGGGCGGACCGGAACGCATGTATCAGGCGAATCCTCGTCGCGTTCCTCCAGACGAGCACGGGCGACCGCGCCATCAACGTGGCATCGACGCGGGAGGCGACCACGACCCGGTCGTCCGCTCTCGCGGCGTTCTCGATCATCCGCTCGAAACCCTCGAAGGTCAGATCCTCGTCTGCCAGGGCATGAGCCAGTTCAAGCACGGGATTGTCCATGTCCTGGCGATGGATGCGGCTGAGGGAGAGCCTCCGGGGCTGGGGGAGCGCATCGAAGACCATCTCGCCCGACTGGTTCACGGGCGCAAGCTGGGCCGGATCGCCGAACATCACGAGCGTCGGAAATATCTCCTGCAGGTCCTTGAACTGCTCGGCATCAAGCATCGACGCCTCGTCCACGAACCCGATGTCCAACGGATCGTCACGCCTCTGCCAGCCCTTGATGAAGTCCGATCCCTTCACCCCCGCGACGGCCAGCGCGCCCGGAATCGAGGGCTGCTTCCTGTAGAATTCCGCCGCGCGGTCCAGCGCCTCCTCGGCCACCCCCTCGACCTTGGGCTTCTTGCGACGGCCTGCCAGCCACTCGGCGATCTTCTCGTATTCCGGATCGTAGACCGGCGTGTAGAGAATGCGGTGAATCGTCGTTGCAGGCACGTCGTGCGACCGCAGCACGCTCGCCGCCTTGTTCGTGGGAGCGAGAATGGCCAGCGTGCGCGCATTCCTTTTTCGCCGCCCCTCGTAATCGCCGCCGACCGCTTCCACTCCGGCTTCGGACAGGGCCCCGGCAAGTCGCGCCAGCAGCAATGTCTTGCCTGATCCGGCCTTGCCGATCACGGCCACCACGCTCCGTTTGGACCTTCGGCGCCGCTTCGCGACCTCCTTCGCAATGTCGATGCCGGCCGACAGCATGACTTCGGCGATGCGATCAAAGGCCTCGGCCTGGTCCTCGGAAAACTCTGCGACGGGAGGCGGCATGGTGTGACTGACTATCCCGGAAGCCAAGAGTTCGCCAGAGGCAGGCAACGCTGTTCGTGACACCTCCCGCAGGACGCCCGGCGGCGGGAAGCCTTGCCTCGATCCAGCTGTCATTGACTGCGCCATCCGGGACAGATCAGGCACCATGCGGCAGGGGAACCGGACAGGTTCGGCACCATCGCGAGCGGATGTCAGCGCCCGCATTGCCTTGATGGTCCGTCGCAATTGTGTCAGCAAGGTTCCACGAGCGGTCCGGCGCCGCGGCATGACGGCGCCTTCCCGATCGATGCAGGCCACCGATTCGAGGCCGTCAGCTGCGGGCCATGCCAGGCTGGACGGGCAAGAACGAGGAGCACCGAATGACGCTGCTGCACTGGATCTTGCTTCCGTTTCAGACCTTCAACGGGATTGTTCTGCGACTTGGCCGCGCCGTCGCGATCATCGCGATCGCGCTGATGGTCGTCGCCATCCTGATCCAGGTCTTCTTCCGCTACGTCCTGAACAACCCCCTGCCCTGGCCCGACGAGGCCGCGCGCTTCGCCATGCTCTGGATGACCGGCCTGATCGCCCCCCTGGCCTACCGCCAAGGAGGATTCGTCGCCATTGACATGCTGGTCCGTGCCCTGCCCGAGCGCGCTGCCGCCCTTCTTTCCCTGCTTCTCCTGACGATTGCCGGAGTCGTTCTTGGCTGGGCCGTCGACATCGGCCTGAGCGAGGTCACGGGCTTCATGTCACGCGCCAAGACGGCATCGCTCTACTACGTCAACATGGATCTGGAGTGGGTGAAGGTGCCGCGCCAGTGGATGATGATGTCATTCTTCGTCGGCGTCATCCTGCTGTTCCTGGTGAACGTCGAACTGTTCCTTCGTTCGCTCATCACGCTCCTGGGCGGCGGGGACGGCCTGACCGATCTCGGTCCGCCCGACGATGAGATCATGGCTGAATAGGGCGCGACATGCTGATCTGGTTCCTCCCCGCCTTCCTGCTGTTCCTGGCGATCGGGCTTCCGGTCTTCTTCGGGCTGATCGCAGCTCCCGGAATCCTGCTTTGGCTCGCGGGGCAGGAAAAGGACATCTCGCTGCTGTACCGCAACGTCTACAACGGAATGGACAGCTTCCCGCTCATGGCCATCCCGTTCTTCATGCTGGCCGGGGAGCTCATGAACAGGGGCGGCATAACCATCAGGATCGTCGAGTTCTCGCAGGCCCTCATCGGGCATCTCCGGGGCGGGCTCGCGCAGGTCAACATCCTGTCCTCCATCATGTTCGCGGGCCTTTCCGGCTCCGCCGTGGCGGACACCTCGGCGCTCGGCTCCATGCTGATTCCGGCGATGGAGAAGGAAGGCTACACGCGCCGCTTCGCTGCCGCGATCACCGCCGCCTCGTCGGTCATCGGCCCGATAATCCCGCCTTCGGGCATCATGATCATCTACGCCTACGTGATGGGAGAATCCGTGGCCGCCCTATTCCTTGCGGGAATCGTGCCCGGCATTCTCGTCGGCGTCGGGCTGATGTTCATGGTCCGTGCCGTTGCAGACCGTTACGAACTGCCGCCCGCGAGGCGCGTCGTGACGACCGGCGTCGAACTCGGACGCGCGGAATACTGGTGCTCATTCGTCATCGTCCGCATCAACATCGGATGGCTCCTTGCCCAGCTCGTGCCTCTCGGCGAAGCGCCGACGGCCCTTGCCGAATGGCTGGCGCTCGGCGCCGGCTTTCTGGTCGCGCACGGGTTCATGCTCGGGCTGCGTCGCGCCGTGTCCAAGGACTTCCGCACGGTCTGCAAGCGCGCCGTGGTGCCGATGCAGACGCCAATCCTTATCCTGGGCGGGATTCTCGCGGGCGTCTTCACGCCAACCGAGGCCGCCGCCGTCGCGGTGGCCTACGCGGTTTTCGTCGCGTTCCTGATCCTGCGCACGATGACCTTCCGGGACCTGCCGGACGTGCTGGCGCGGGCCGCGACGACCAGCGCCGTGATCCTGCTCCTCGTCGGCGCCGCGCTGGCGTTCAAGACGGTGGTTTCGCTGAGCTACGCGCCACAGATCCTCGCCGACTTCATCCTTGGCCTTTCCGAGAACCCGTTGATCCTGCTGTTCTTGATCAACCTGCTTCTCTTCGTCGTGGGCATGTTTCTCGATGCAGGCCCGGCGATCATCATTCTCGGACCCATCCTCGCCCCGGTCTTCGTTGACCTCGGCGTGCATCCAGTGCATTTCGCGATCATCATGAGCGTCAACCTGACAGTCGGTCTCGCGACGCCGCCTATGGGCCTCGTCCTGTTCGTGGCCTCGTCCGTCTCCGGCGAGCGGGTCGAGACCATTGCGAGGTCGATTATGCCCTTCCTCGCCATCGAGTTCGTGGTGATCTTCCTGATCACTTACATTCCGGCGATTTCCATGACGGTCCCCCGGCTGACCGGCTTTGTTCAATGACATCACAATCGGCACAACCCATGGAGGTAACGAAATGCTGAAACACCTGACCATCGCCGCCTTTGTCGCGGCACTGTCCCTTGGCGCGGCGCTTACGGCAGCCGCCGAAACCATCAAGCTGCGGGCGACGGCGAACTCGAACGAGAACGACGAGGACTATGACGGCCTCGTGGTCTTCAAGAACTACGTCGAACAGGCGTCCAACGGTGCCATAGAGGTCGAGCTGTTCATCGGCACGCAACTCTGCTCCAACGGTTCGGAGTGCCTCGCCGGCATTGCCGACGGCAACATCGACATCGTGATCCAGACCTCGGGCGGCACGGCCAACATCTTCCCGTTCGTGCAGGTCCTGGACCTGCCCTACCTGATGTCCGGCGACCGCGTGGCCGAGGCTGTGCTCGCGAACGGATCCCCCTTCGTGCGGACGATGCAGGAGATGGTGGCCGAGGGTTCCGATGGCGCCGTGCGGCTCATGACGATCGGAAACACGGGCGGCTGGCGCAACTTTGCCAACACCCAGCGGCGCGTCACGCAGCCTTCGGACATGGATGGGCTGAAGATTCGCACGGTCGTCGCCGACCTGCCGCAGGAGCTCGTCAAGGCGCTCGGCGCATCACCGACGCCGATTCCGTGGCCGGAACTCTTCACGTCGTTCCAAACCGGCGTCGTCGAGGGCTCCAAGAACGGCATCACCGACATCATGAACATGAAGTTCCCGGACGCCGGACTGCAGTATGTCACCCTCGACGGCCACGCCTACATGGGTGCCCTGTGGTTCATGAACAACGACAGGTACATGTCGCTTGACCCGGCCCTGCGCAACGTCGTTGCCGACGGATTCTACGCGCTCCAGCAGGCCACGTTCGCGAGCCCCAAGCGCAAGTCGATCCAGGCCTACCAGGACTTCCAGACGGGCGGCGGCGACATCTACGTGCCGACGCCCGAGGAGAAGGCGATGTTCAAGGATGCCGCGGCACCGGTCTATGACTGGTTCCAGTCCAACGTGGACGGCGGAGAGCGCATTTTCACCGCGCTTGTCGATGCCGTTGCCGCGGTCGAGGCCGACATCGAAAAGGTCCGGATGGCGGACACGCAGTAGGCGTGCCTCTGCCAAGTCGGTTCGGTCGCCCCTCCTCTGGGGCGACCGCTCTTTCCACGCCACGAGAACGGCCACGTCATGGCGATGCGAGGCCGCCCGTGAGCCCGGGAACCGCTCGGCGTCCCTGAACTCCCGTTCCGAGTGAACCTGTGCATCCCCCGCATCGGGGGGAACCGATTGCACGCTCAGGCAGATCCAGGATGGTGCGAATGTCAGATGTGCTATGCTGCCCGGGAAGGAAACTTCCAGATTCGGGGGGCCAGACAATGTCCGAATCCTTTGGCCGCCAAGGCTATCTCGTGTTTGCCGACGCGCTCTCCGAAGGCGATCTCGGCATGCTTCGCGACATCTGCGACCGGTTGCTCGAGGAGCCGGCCCGGGACGGCGGCGCGGGCCTGCACAATATCGGTCTCGGCGAGGCGCGCCGGTTCCTGCGCCACCGTCATGCAGATTTCCCGGCACTGGACGAATTCGTGACATCCGAGACGATCGACCGGATCGTGCGCCCCTGCCTTGGATCCGATTCGATGCTGTTCAACGAGCAGTTCGTGGTCAAGGGCGCGGGAAAGGGCGCGAGCTTCGCCTGGCACCAGGACTCCGCCTATGTCGGATTCGACCACAAGCCCTACCTCACGGTCTGGATCGCGCTTGACGACACGACGGAAAAGAACGGCTGCGTCTACATCCTCCCCCGAAACCTGGAGACGCAGCCGGGCATCGACGAGCATGAATGGCTGGAGGACTCGAAGGAACTGAAGGGCTATTTCGGAGACGATGCCGGCCGGCCCATGGCCTGCCCTGCGGGCACCGTGGTCGCGTTCTCGAGCAGGACCCTCCACCGTTCCGGCCCCAACAGCACCGACAGGCCACGCCGCGCCTACATCGCGCAGTATTCGGTCGAACCGGTTCGCAACCCGGAAACCGGCGATCTAAAGCGCTTCGCCAAGCCCGTCACCCGACCGCGTCCGTTCCGGCGGCCGCATGCTGCAGTGCCCGGACCCGGCAGGGAGATCCGGCCTTCGGACTCATGACGGATCTGGCAGCCGTTCGGCACTCGGTTCCGGTCTGCGCGCGGAGCTTGTCTTGAGGAATTCAGCGGAACGGATAGAGCCAGACCCGATAGTCGTCCACGAGGGCATGGGCATGCTCGATCTGCTCCGGCGTCATCTTCTTGCGGACCTCTTCAAGGCTGATCGCGGCATCGGGATCGCCACCGATCGCGCTCAGGATGTACCACATGTAGGCGCGCACGAGATCGGGCGCGGTGAGGCCGGTCCCGACCTCGTAGTACCAGCCCACGCCCGACTGCGCGCCCGCGTGACCCTTCATCGCCGCACGCAGGTACCATTCGAAGGCCCTGACCTCGTCCTTCTCGACGCCGAGCCCCAGGGCATGCATGACGCCGATCAGTTCCTCGGCCTCTGCGTTGCCCGACCGCGCAGCTGGCCAAAGCGCCGCGCGCGCCTCCTCGAAACGTCCGGCTTCCATCAGGTCACGCGCCGCCTCGAGTTCGGCCGCCGCCGGCTGTCCGAACCCGAGCCAGATCAGCGTTGCCACGACGCCGGTCCGGCCTCGACCTCCTGCAAACATGCGTCCTGCTTCCATGCCGTCGCCCTCGCCTTCCTACTTTGCTTCCCCCCGTTTGCCGGCGAGGCCGCCGCGCCTGACCTGCCTGCGCCCCTTTCGGAGGGCGACTTCATCGCGTTCGAACCCGAACAGGCCGCCCTCGGTCAGCTCCTATTCTACGACAAGATCCTGTCCGGCAACCAGAACATCTCCTGCGGCACCTGCCATCACCACGACCATGCCTCGACGGACGGGCTGAGCATCGGGATCGGCGAAGGCGGCAGCGGCCTCGGGCCGCTGCGCACCGCCGGGGAAGGCCGTGACCGCATCGGGCGACGGATTGCCAGAAACTCCCCCGGACTCTGGAACCTTGGCCACAAGGACGTCACGTTCATGTTCCACGACGGCCGGCTGAGCCAGTCGCCCCTCTATGGAAACGGATTCAACTCGCCCGCCGAGGAATGGCTGCCGCAGGGGCTGAATTCGCTGCTGGCCGCGCAGGCGCTGATGCCGCTGGCCTCGGCAGCAGAAATGGCGGGCGATCCCGGCGAGAACGAGATCGCGGGCGCCGTCATCGACCGGATCGACAAAGGCTGGCCCGTCCTTGCCAAGCGCGTGCGCACGATTCCGGAATACGGCGAGATGTTCGTCGCCGCCTTCGACCGCGTCGAGCGGCCCGAGGACGTGAGCATCGTTGAAATCGCCAACGCGATCGCCGCCTTCATCGGCACGGAGTTCCGCAATCACGACAGTCCCTTCGATCGGCATCTTGCGGGTGACGCGACTGCGCTTGACCCTCTGCAAGGGCGCGGCATGGACCTGTTCTTCGGCGAGGCCGGCTGTTCTGGCTGTCATTCGGGACCGCTTCTGTCCGACCAGTCCTTCCATGCGCTTGGCCTGCCGGCATTCGGCCCCGGTCGCACGCGCATATGGGATCCAGTGCCGCGCGACGTCGGCCGGATGGGCGAAAGCGACGACCTGCGCGACGCCTACCGGTTCCGCACTCCGTTCCTGCGTAACGTCGCGCTTACGGCGCCCTACGGCCATAACGGCGCGATGCCGACGCTCGAGGACATGGTTCGCCACCATCTCGACCCCGCGGCAAGCCGCGCCAGTTGGACGCCGGCGATGGCGTCCCTGCCGCCAGTGCCATGGCTTGCGGACGTTGATTTCGTGATTCAGTCGGACGCCCTGGAAAAGGAGCGCCAGGAACGAGCGCTGGACATCGCGCTGCCTCCTCTCTCGAACGAGCACGTGAAGGAGATCGTTGCATTCCTCAATGCGCTCACCGGCGAGACTGCAGACCTTCGACCGCTCGGGCACCCGGAACGCGTGCCGAGCGGCCTGCCCGTCGACTGAGACCGTGCAGGAGAGCGAACCGGTTCCGTCCGGTACCGGACGCCACGTGCCCGGCAGGGTCGAGCCCCGGGCCTGTCATGAACCGACGCAGCCGGAATCCTGGACGTGGATCGCAGTTCGGTGGACCGAAAGCAGGCGACCTTTGACGTCACGCGCGGGTCGCGCTAATGGGAAACCGGCCTTGGGGCTGCACCACAGGCACTTTGCACGGTCGCCTGATGCGCATGCGTCCCGGGGAGAGTTCGTGGCCTTGCCGCGGCGGAACCTGCAAGCGGCCGTGACGGGCCATGAGAAAACGTGGGGAAGAGCCAGTGGACGAATCCCAAACCGGGACCATGACCGCGCAATCCGACGATGACGAATTCGCGATCACGCTGGGAATCGAGGAGGAGTTCTTCCTCGTCGACCCCAAGACGCGGGACCTGCTTGCCGACCCCGATGTCGCGATCTTCGAGGCCAGCGAGAAGGCCAGCGGCGCCCACAAGATCGTCCGCGAGTTCCTGCGTGCCCAGATCGAATCCAACACGCGCGTCTGCCATTCCATTGGCGTGCTTCGGCAGGCCCTGCGCGAAACCCGCGGCACGATCATGGAGGCGGCGGAACAGCACGGCGCGGCGGTCCTTGCCGCTTCCACGCATCCCTTTGCGTCACAGACGGAACAGATGACCACGCCGCAGAAGCGCTACGAGAACTTCGCAAGCCGGTTCCAGGAAAACGTGCGCCAGTTCCTGATCGGTGGCATGCATGTCCACGCAGGGTTCGGGGACGCGGATTCCCGGATCCGGATCATGACGGTGCTCCGCAACTACCTGCCTCTTCTGCACGCGTTGTCGACCTCATCGCCCTTCAGCCAAGGCCGGTTGACCGGATTCAAGTCGTGGCGACTGACCCTGATGGGCGGCCTTCCCCGCACCGGAGTGCCCGGCCCGCTGCATTCCTGGGAGGAATACGACCAGCTGCTCGGCGAGTACCAGCGCATGAAGTTCATCGACGACGGCAGCGAGCTATGGTGGGACATCCGTCCATCCCATGCCTTTCCGACCGTCGAGCTTCGGGTATGCGACATCTGCACCCGCGTCGACGACGCGGTCTGCATAGCGGCGTTGTACGCATGCCTCATCCGGATGCTGATGCGCCTGGACAAGGAGGGCAATCTGCCGCTCGAGGACCATACCGAGATCATTGCCGAAAACCGCTGGGTCGCGCAGCGTTACGGCGTTCTGGCAAATTTCGGCGACTCCCGCCGCCTGAGCGGTCGCACGGACATCGAGGATCTGGTTGCCGAGCTTCTCGATGACTTGGCGGAAGACGCGCATGCGCTGGCTTGCGAAGTGGAAATTCGTCGCGCGCTCGACATCGTGCGCGAAGGCACCTCTGCCGACCGGCAGGTGGATCTCTACCGCCTGCGACGCGTCGAGGGAGACAGCGACGCCGAGGCGCTCCGCAAGGTCGTTGACCAGGGCATCGCCGACACGTGCGAGGGCGTCTGAACCGGGAATTCCCGGCGTTTCCGGCCGCGCTTCGCACGGAGACTTCAAGGCCTGCGCTCTGCCGGCGAGTTTCGCGGGTCACCACTGCACCTGTCGCAATTCTCCTCCGGCCTGCGGCTCGCGTGGAATCTTCGCGGCTTGCGCCCCAAGCAGAGCCTTCACGCGCTGCACTTGCCGCGAGGCCTGTCCGGACACCCTTGGCTGGCTGCCGCCGATCCTTCTTGCTGCGTCCGCACCTAGCCGGCACCGATCACCGCGAACCGCCCTTGCCCAAGGCGGAACGCGTGCAGAGCCGGCTCTCCCGCACCTGTCTGGCGGTCAGGGCCGTGCCAATCCTTGCTTGCCTGCCTCCCGCACGTCATCAAGCGTGCGCAGCCCTGTCTGCGGCGCCTGAACCAGGACGGCCATGTTGCCGGGCTTGTGCTCGTTCCTGCGCATCTTCACGTGGGCGGCTGGGATGTCGCTCCACGGGAAGACTTCCGACATGCAGGGGTCGAGGCGACGGTCGACCATCAGCTTGTTTGCGGCTGCGGCCTGCTGCAAGTGGGCGAAATGGCTTCCCTGGATGCGCTTCTGGTGCATCCAGACATAGCGCGCGTCCATCGTCAGGTTGTAGCCCGTGGTTCCCGCGCAGATGACGACCATGCCGCCCTTCTTGACCACGAAGGTCGAGACCGGGAAGGTGGATTCGCCCGGGTGCTCGAAGACGATGTCGACATTGACGCCCTTGCCGGAGATGTCCCAGATGGCCTTGCCGAACCGGCGAACCTCCTTGAACCACTCGCCGTATTCCGGCGAGTTCACGGTCGGCATCTGCCCCCAACACTCGAACTCCCTGCGATTGATCACGCCCCTCGCGCCAAGGCTCATGACGAATTCGCGCTTCTCCTCGTCGCTGATCACTCCGATCGCATTGCCGCCCGCTGTGTTGACGAGCTGGATCGCGTAGGATCCAAGGCCTCCGCTGGCGCCCCAGACCAGCACGTTCTGCCCAGGCTTCAGCTCGTGCGGATGGTGGCCGAAAAGCATCCTGTAGGCCGTGGCCAGAGTCAGCGTGTAGCACGCGCTCTCCTCCCAAGTCAGGTGCCTCGGGCGGGGCATCAACTGCTGCGCCTGAACCGTCGTGAACTGGGCGAACGAGCCGTCCGGGGTCTCGTATCCCCAGATCCGCTGGCTCGGGGAATGCATCGGGTCGCCGCCGTTGCAGTGCTCGTCGTCACCGTCATCCTGGTTGCAATGGATGACGACCTCGTCACCGACCTTCCAGTTCTTGACGCGGTCCCCGACGGCCCAGACGATGCCCGAGGCGTCGGAACCGGCGATGTGGTAGTCGGCCCCGTGAACGTCGAAAGGGCTGATCGGAACGCCGAGGCCGGCCCAGACGCCGTTGTAGTTGACGCCGGCGGCCATCACGAGAACGACGACCTCGTTGCTGCCTGGCTTTCGGACATCGACCACTTCCAGCTGGAACGACTGGTCCGGTTCGCCATGCCGCTCTCGGCGAATCGCCCAGGCATGCATCCTGTCGGGCACGTGGCCCATGGGCGGGATTTCCCCCAAGTCGTAGAGATCCTTGCCCGTCGCTGATGCCGTATCTGCACTCATCTTGTCCAAAGCCATCCCACCTTGCTCCTTCCATGTGGCGCTGCGATGCAGAATCACAGTTCCGACATTAGGTCAATCGCTCCAATGCGCAACAATTAATACGAGCACATCCAAGTTTTGAAACTTTGTTATCCAAACCGACACTCCAGAGCCAGATTCAGGACAGTCTCGTATCCGGACGCGGTTGCGATGCGGACGGCCCCAGGCCATGAAATCTGCCGTCGCACCCGGAACACGCTGCAATGCGGCGAGTTGACAGAGGCGTTTAATTGCGTATGATGTCGAGATCCCGCAACTTTGTTGCCCTTCGGAGGGCGCACATGACCGCAGACAAGCCTTGGCTATTCAGGACATATGCCGGACATTCGACGGCCAATGCATCGAATGCGCTCTTCCGTGAAAACCTCTCCAGGGGCCAGACGGGCCTTTCGGTCGCCTTCGACCTGCCGACGCAGACGGGCTATGACAGCGACCACGAGCTGGCGCAGGGCGAGGTGGGCAAGGTCGGCGTGCCGATCTCGCACCTAGGCGACATGCGACTCCTCTTCGACCAGATCCCGCTGGAAGGCATGAACACTTCGATGACGATCAACGCCACGGCACCGTGGCTTCTCGCCCTCTACATTGCCGTTGCCGAAGAACAGGGAGCGGACATCGCCAGACTCAAGGGCACCGTCCAGAACGACGTCATCAAGGAGTACCTTTCGCGCGGCACCTACATCTGCCCACCCGCCCCCAGCCTGCGCATGGTCACAGACGTCGCGGCCTACACCCGGGAGCACATGCCCGGCTGGAACCCAGTGAACATCTGTTCCTATCATCTGCAGGAGGCAGGTGCCACGCCCGAACTGGAACTCGCCTATGCCCTGGCAACGGCGCAGGCCGTGCTCGACGACCTCAAGGCCAAGGTGCCGGCGGAGCAATTCCCGGCCATGGTCGGCCGCATCTCGTTCTTCGTGAATGCCGGCATTCGCTTCGTGACCGAAATGTGCAAGATGCGCGCCTTCTCGGAACTCTGGGACGAGATCTGCCGGGAACGCTACGGGGTCGAAGATCCGAAGTACCGGCGCTTCCGCTACGGCGTCCAGGTCAACTCGCTCGGACTGACGGAGCAGCAGCCTGAAAACAACGTCTATCGCATCCTCCTGGAGATGCTTGCGGTCACGCTTTCCCGGAACGCCCGCGCCCGCGCGGTGCAGTTGCCTGCCTGGAACGAGGCGCTCGGACTGCCGCGTCCCTGGGACCAGCAATGGTCGCTCCGTATGCAGCAGATCCTCGCCTACGAGACGGACCTGCTGGAGTTCGGTGACCTGTTCGACGGCAATCCGGTTGTCGAGGCGAAGGTCGAGGAACTGAAGGACTGCGCACGGAACAAGCTTGCGCACATCGATGCCGCGGGCGGCGCCGTCGAGGCAATCGAGTACATGAAGTCGCGGCTGGTCAATTCGAACTCTGAGCGGATTTCCAGGGTCGAATCCGGCGAGACCGTCGTCGTGGGAGTCAACAGGTACGAAAACGGCGAGGAGTCGCCCCTGCCGTCCGGAGCCGAGGCCGTAGTCGTGATCGACCGCAGCGCCGAGGCGGAACAGACGGCGCGTCTCGAAGCCTGGCGCAAGGAACGCGACAACGCCGCCGTGACGGAGGCGCTCGAGGAGCTGCGCACCGCATGCGCGGCGGACAGGAATGTCATGCCCGCCTCCGTCAAGGCCGCAAAGGCGGGCGCCACGACGGGCGAGTGGGGGGATGTCGTCCGTGCGGCGTTTGGCCAGTACCGCGCCCCGACCGGCGTCTCGAGATCGCCCTCCAACCGGACCGACGGCCTTGACAAAATTAGGGATGCCGTCGATGCGGTGTCCACGAAGCTCGGCGAGCGCCTGAAGTTCCTGATCGGAAAGCCCGGCCTCGACGGACATTCGAACGGGGCAGAGCAGATTGCCGTCCGCGCCCGGGACGTCGGAATGGACATGACCTATGAAGGCATCCGCCTCACGCCCTCGGAAATCGTTGCCGCCGCGAAGGAGACCGGCGCCCACGTCATCGGACTGTCGATCCTGTCCGGATCTCACCTGCAGCTGATCAAGGAGACCCTCGTGGAAATGCGGTGCGCCGGTCTCGGCGACGTGCCGGTTGTCGTGGGCGGCATCATTCCCGACGGAGACGCGGCGCGGCTTCGCGCCATGGGCGTGGCGCAGGTCTACACGCCACGGGACTTCGAACTGAACCGGATCATGCTCGACATCGTGCATCTAGCCGACCCGCAAGCGGTTGCGGCCGAATAGGCGCAACGCTCCCCGCTCCCTGCCGGACGGCTCGCGTCGACGGAACCGCACGGCATGTGCCCGCCACGCGCCATGCGTCCGGCTTGGCTCGTGGCTCCTACCGGAATCCGCCCCACCAGAGCAATTGCACGCCGTCACGATTTGGCGGAACCTGTCACCAGGACAACAGCAGACGGGAGCCCGCAACATGACCATCCATATCGGCGCCGAGCCTGGCGACATCGCCGAAACCGTTCTCATGCCAGGTGACCCGCTGCGCGCCAAGTGGGCCGCGGAAAAGTTTCTCGATGAACCGAAACTGATCAATGAAGTGCGTGGCATGCTTGGGTTCACGGGCACATGGAACGGGAACCCGGTCACGATCCACGGTTCAGGCATGGGAATGTCGTCCCTGGCAATCTACGCCAACGAGATCGTCCGCGACTACGGCGCCAAAACCCTGATCCGCATCGGCTCCTGCGGCAGCATGCAGGCGGAGGTGAAGCTCCGCGACATCGTCATCGCGATGACCGCGTCCTCGATGGAGACACCATCCGGGGGAATGTTTCGCGAGTTGAATTTCGCGCCGTCTGCCGACTGGACTCTTCTCCGTGCAGCCGTTCAGGCCGCCGAAAGGACGGGGGCGCCCACGCATGTCGGTGGCATCTACTCGTCGAATGCCTTCTACGATGAACGCCCCGACCTCAGCGAGCAAATGACCCGCCACGGCATACTGGCTGTCGAGATGGAGACGGCGGAGCTCTACGCTGTTGCCGCGCGGCACAGAGCGCGTGCGCTCGCAGTCCTAACCGTCTCGGATCACCTGCAGACCGGCGAAGCATTGGAATCGGAGAGCCGCGAGAGGTCATTTGGCGACATGGTCAGGATCGCACTTGATGCGGCGTTTTCAGACAGCAGGGAGGATTTGTGACGGCAGGTGACGGAAATGATGGACCACAAGCTGTGCTAGGCATAGCCAGGACTTTCCCACGCTGCGGCTTTCCTTGCAAATGTCCGGCGATTGCAGGCACCCGGAGCGATCCATTCGGCCGCGCTCCCTGGATTCGAGACCGTTCAGGGGCCGCCTCCGGCTGCAGGCCGGGCAGGAGGGGTCGTTGCCGAGCCCCTCCCCCCACAGAGCCGGACGTGCCCGCATCAGGGCATCCGGTTGCTCGCATGGCGGGTTCGCAGATCCAGTGCGGCTGTCCGGGACCGTTGCGTTGACACGCAAGGCGAGCGCAGTGTCTCGGCGTGCTTCCCTCCTCCGGTTCCGTCCATGCGACGCCTCGCTTCCCTCCGCCGGGTCCCGATGGACACGGTTCCCCGGCCTCGACGGCACTGTCAAGGCGCTGCGACTCCCGGCTCCGCTTCCCTTGGGCTTGTTGATTCGCCGTCCGGCACCATGTGCTCCCGCCTGGTTCGTGGTGTCGCTCTCGCGCTCCCGGGGCAGATGCGGGCCTGCTCCGGGCCCTATCAATCTGGGTGTATCCCAATTTTTTGACCCCGTTGGTTTTTGGCTCCATTGTTCGGGGAGGCGTGTCCGACAACGGCCGGGCGAATCGGTCGGCGGCGCGTTTTCAGGCAACGGGCAGGAGCGCGAACCATGACGCAGGACGCAGGGAACCAAGGGCACAGGCATCCGGACGCGGTGGCGTATCTGGAAGGACTGACGGAAGGCGAGGCGGCGGTTCATCCGCCGGTGGTCCGCGAGCGCGACGGCGGGTTCACGCAGTACTGGCTGGAGGGCGGCGAGGTGCGGAGCCGCGACATCACGGAAGACGAGCTGCCGCTGGCGGGCTTCAGGCCGGACGGCGGGACGCTTCAGGAGCTGCTGGGAGCCGTTTCGGCGGAGTTCGGGCCGCAGCTTCCGAAGCTTGCGGCGGACCTTGCGGCGGGCGTTCCCGACCTTGACGGCGTGGAGCGGGCGCTCCGCGACAGTTCCCTTGGCGGCGGCGCGGCGGCGCTGAAGCTGCTCCTGGAGCATCTCGACGGCATGCTTCCGACGCCGGAATGCGAGGGCTGCGGCAAGCCGATGCGCCGGCATCCGGCGACGCGGAAGTCGTTCCTGACCCGGCTCGGCCGGGTCGAGGTGGAACGGACGCATTTCCATTGCCGGTCGTGCGGCAAGGGACGCTTCCCGCTGGACCGGGCCCTTGGTCTGGAGGGCAGCGCCTTCACTCCGGGGATGGCGAGCGTCATGGCCGAGACGGTGCCGATGATGAGCTTCGACGCGGCGAGCCGCCACATCGCGAACCTTGCCGGGGTGGCCGCCTCCCGGAGCTCGCTGCAGCGCTGGTCGCTGGCGCTCGGCGAGGAGGTCCTCCGGTTCGAGCGGGAGGAGGTCGTCGCGGGCAAGCCATTGGAATCGCGCATGTACCTGTCCATCGACGGGACCGGGATCCCGATGCGGAAGGGTGACGTGGAAGGCGTTGCCGGGAAGCAGGAGGACGGGACCTCGAAGACACGCGAAGCCAAGCTGGCCGTGATGTACACCGCCGAGGGCCGGGATCCGGAGACCGGCGCGGCGCTGAAGGACAGGGGCAGCGAGACGTCCAGCTGCCTCATCGACAGCGCGGCCGCTCGGTCCGTAAGCCCGGAGCCTTCCGGTTTCGCCACGCGCCTTGACCGGGAGGCGCTTCGCCGCGGCCTGCACGACGCCGGGGAGCTCGTCGTCATCTCCGACGGGGCCGAATGGATACGGAACACCTGCGACGAGCTGTTCGGAGGACGGAAGGTCACCTGCGTCCTGGATCTGTTCCATGTCCTCGAATACGCCTCCGACGCCGTGAAGGCGATCCTCCCGGACAAGACGGAACGGGACCGGCGGTTCAAGGACGTCAAGGCGGACATCGAGGCCGGGCGGGTCGCCAAGGTGATCCGGGAGCTCGAGCCCTTCAGCGGCCGTCATGAGGAGGTGAAGGCCTGTTGTCGCTATTTCAGGAACAACATCGAGCGCATGCGGTACGACGGGTACCGCGACCAGGGCATGCAGGTCGGAAGCGGCGTCGTGGAAAGCGGCTGCAGGCAGTTCGGGCTGCGGCTGAAGCGTCCCGGCACCCGCTGGTCGGAGCGCGGAGCCAACGCCATGCTCGGGCTCAAGAGTTGCGTCATGAACCTGAGGCTGCCCGATTTCCTGGACTGGCAGGCGAGAAAGGCTGTCGCCGCCTGACAAGAAACTTGGGTTACACCCCTATCAATCTAACACACTTGACTCCGTGAATTCTCCTTCCGTTTCGCTGCCGTCCCAGTTCCAGTCCTGCATGGCCCGCATGCCGATGACGGCGTTGGACAGGAACCTGACGCCTTCCCAGAGCTTCTGCGTTCCTGGCAGCGGCTGGCGCTTCGAGGGATGGAAGCCGGCCAGCCCGCCGGTCAGCACGACGAAGCGCGCGATGGTCATGTCCGGCGGTCCCCGGGGAACCTTGAAGCCATGATGGGCGGCGAGGGCGCAGAGCGCCGTGACGTCTTCCCGGGCGACATGCCGGCCAGCCGGGTCGTCCGGCCTCTCGCGGGCAAGCAGGGACAGGTCCCAGACCCGGAACGCGGTGATCGCGTCGAAGGCGAGGCACTTGCGCAGGTCGTCCGCCTCGTCGAGGCGGCGGTCCTCGATGCGGGTGCCGACCTTCAGCGCGTGGAAGAAGCGCTCGATCCGCCAGCGCAGCTCGTACCAGCGCAGCACCGTGCGGGCGGTGTCGAGGCCGGCCTCGCCCTCGGTGGTCAGCAGCATCCAGTGCAGGGGCCCGTTGTCCTTCTTCCCTTTCCCCGTCGCCGGGCGGCGGGGCGGGTCCTCCTCCAGGGCGGAGACGGCGATCATGCGGACCGGCGCCTCGCCCGCCCGGTCCGTCGGGGGCAGCAGGTCCACCGGCGCGCAGCGCAGCGTCAGCCTCGCCGTGCGGCCCTTCCGCCGGTTCGGGCCGCCGCAGGCGGGAACCTCGATCTTCCGCTCTCCCGCCGGTTCCGTCTCCAGGACGTGCTCCCAGAGGTCCGCGTCGCCGCCCGAGGCCAGCGCCACCCGGCGCTTCGACCCGCGGGAGGCCCGGACCAGCAGCGCCGCCCCGGTCTCCTCCGCGCGCGAGACCGTCTCCCAGAAGTCGCCCTCGCGGTCGCAGACCGTCACCACCCGGGTGTCCGGGCAGGCGCGCGCGAGTTCCTGCGCGCGGTCGAGCCCGGCCGTCCAGCGGACGCTGTCCTTCCCCGCCGCCTGGCGGAAGTCCGCGTCCGCCTCGAACATCCCGAGCGGCCGGCCCACGGCGTTCACCGCCACGCCGACATGGGCCAGGATGCCCGAGCTTCCCTTGCCGCCCCCGCCAAGCCCGTCGAGGCCGGACGTCTCCGAAAGGCCGTCGTGGTTCAGCGTCGTCGTGTCCTGCACGGCAAGCACGAGCCGCTCGGCGCGGCACCGCTCCACCGTCTGCTCGAAATGCGACTCCAGCACGTGCTCCATCGTCACCGCCCCGCTGGACAGCAGCCGGCAGGCCGCCGCCTGTTCCGCCCGCCCCGGGAAGATCGACGGCAGGTGCTCGCCGAGGCGTCTCGCCCAGGCCGCGCCCATCTGCGCGATCCGGCGCCTGACCCGGCCGTCGGGGTGCGGGCTCCGGCCGTACTCCCGTTCGGCCCATCCCCCCTCGCTGTACAGCGATCCGGACCAGCCGAGAACCCTTTCCGGCCCGCGGCGCAGGACCTCCCGCCAGCCCTGCGCGAGCGGCCTCAGCCAGACCGCGCGGCGCACGCCCGAACGCCGCCCCGAGGTCAGCTCCGGGCAGCACCTCCATCCCGCGGCCCGGTAGCTCAGGCCGGACCGGTCCGGCCCCGTGAAGCTGAAGTTCTAGCCGATTTTCGGTCCTGATTTGGAATTTGCCGTTTTCGTTCAATGGGTTGCGGGCCCGCCGACTCTTCCAGGATGGTCACGTGTAGGCAGTAGCAGGATGCGGCGCACCTTGCGGCCCGATGGCGGACATGCGCTGCATTTCCATGACGTGTCCCAATGTGGTGGATCTTTTGGCTTGACAATATAGCGAGGCTCGTCCAGAAAGGCAACGGAAGGTAGGCACTAGCACGAGGGGAGCCCCATGACCTCATCCATGCACGTGGCCGTCATCAAGTCGCGCCAGAACGGAAGGACCTACACCTCCGTCCTCCTCCGACAGAGCTGTCGCGACCACAACAACCGGGTGCAGAAGCGGACCCTGGCCAACCTCTCCCGCCTGCCGCCGCACACGATCCCGCTCCTGCGCGGCGCACTCGCGGGAAAGCGGTACGCGGAGGCCGGCGACGTTCTCGGGGACCCGGTCCGCTCTCGCCACCACGGGGCGGTGCAGGCGGTGCGGACGGCCATGGACGCCATCGGCCTGCACCGCATGGTCTCCCGCGAGCGCTGCCCGGAACGGGAGCTTGTCCTGGCCATGGTCGCCGGCCGCATCCTCAGGCCGGACTCCAAGCTCGCCACGACGCGCTGGTGGAAGGGCTCCACCCTGCCGGAGGAGTTCGGCATCGACCGCGACGTCGACGCAGACGGCCTCTGCGCCGCGATGGACTGGCTGCATGACCGGCAGGAGGGCATCCAGGGCCGCCTGGCAAGGCGCTGGATCAAGGAAGACGACATGGTCCTCCGGGACCTGTCATCGACCTGGCACGAGGGAAGCCGCTGCCCGCTCGCACGCTTCGGCTACAGCCGCGACCGCAAGCGGGGCCTCCCGCAGATCAACTTCGGCCTCCTCTGCGACCGTGACGGCCGCCCGGTCGCGGTCTCGGTCCATCCGGGAAACGTCACCGACAAGGACACCCTCCTGCCCGAGCTCGACCGCCTGCAACGCCGCTTCGGCCTCTCCCGGGTGGTGATGGTCGGGGACCGCGGCATGATCATCGAGGCCCTGCGCGAACGCGACGGCGCCGACTGGATCACCGCCCTCAAGGGCCGGACCATCCGCAAGCTCGCCCGCCAGGGCCGTCTCGACCGTTTCCAGGATCCCGAACACGAGCGGACCCTGTTCGAGATCCGGGACCATCCCGACTTCCCCGGCGAGCGTCTCGTCGCCTGTCGCAACCCCCGCCTTGCCGGGCACCGCGGCCGGGTCCGGCAGGAGCTGCTCGAGGCCACCGAGAGGGCGCTCTCGGAGATCGCCGCGCGGGTCGAGGGCGGAACCCTCAAGGGCGAGGCCGGCATCGGTCTCGCCGTCGGCGAGGTCATCAACAGGCGAAGGATGAAGAAGCACTTCGATCTCGACATCACCGCGACCGGCTTCGGCTTCCGCCGCAGGCAGGAGTCCATCGACGCCGAGGCCGCCCTCGACGGGATATACGTCATCCGCACCTCGCTCGGACCCGACGACATGGAAGCCGCCGAATGCGTCAGGAGCTGCAAGAGACTGACCAGCGTGGAGCGTGCATTCCGAAATCTCAAGCTGAGCGACCTCCAGGTCCGGCCGATCCGGCACCGCCTCGAGCACCGGGTCCGCGCCCACTTCTTCATCTGCATGCTCGCATGCCTCGTCGAATGGCACATGCGGAAGGCGTGGGCCCCCCTGTGCTGCACCGACACCGAACCCGACGGGACCAGGGATCCGGTCCTGCCCGCACGGCGCCCGGACGCGGCGCTGGCGAAGGTACATGCCCACACCCTGCCGGACGGCAGCCGCGTGCACAGCTTCCGCACCCTTCTCGACAGCCTGTCAACCATCGTCCGCTCAACCCACGCGGTTCCATGCACGGGCGGAGGGAAGGCGGAAACCATGGTCGAGGTGACAACCCGGCCCGACGCCGAACAGGAGAGGGCGCTGACGCTGCTGAAGGACATCGCGAAAATGTAGCGAAACGCCAGGATTCAGGCAGAGACTGACATCCCGTTCATGGGCATCCCGTTGACGGGAAACAAAAATCCTGAAAACTCCCCAAGAACTTCAGGTGAAGGTCTGCGCCAGGACCGGGCGCTCGCCGTAGGCCGCCGCCCAGTCGTCGGCTACGCGCGCCGTCGCCAGGCGGAGGGCCCGGGACGCGAGACCCTTCACGCGGACGCCGGAAAGCAGGAGGAACCTGTTGTTGCACACGACCTTGCCGATGTTGGTCACGCGGGCGTCGGCCGACCAGCCGATGAAGCCGTCGCGGGGGCCGAGCTGGATCCCGGACGCAGTGAAGCCGATGCCGCCCAGCACCCCGTGGCGTTCCGAACGGACCCAGTACCGGACCTGGCCGCCCGGCGGGCGACGCCACCCCTCCGGATGATGGGTCTCGATCATCGCCTCCCAGCGGCGGCGGTCCTCCGCGTCCGCCACCGGATCGAGCGACAGGGCGCCGAGGTCGCCAAGCCCGCACGCGACGGAACTGTCGGGAAAGTCCGGCACGGGGCGAACATGCGGGTCGAGCGCCGTCGCCTCCGCCTCCGGCAGGCGCACGCCCAGCCTCTCCGCAAGCGTCGGCAGGAGCTTGCGCGCCGACGCGAGGCACGGCCTGCCGACGCGGCCGTGCCAGTTCTCACGCTCGCACAGCGCGCGGGCAAGCGCGGTCCGCGTCAGGTCACCGCCCTTGCAGGCCGTGCCGAACCATTCCACCGTCTCCGAAGAGACCTGACGCATGCCAATCTGCATGGCCGCGTGAGTCGCATGGAATCCGGACCGGAGTTAAGTGTGTGTCGTTGATAGGTCCGGGCCGCCTCGCCAGTGGCGGCGGTCCCGGTGCTGCCCCCGCTGTCAGGAAACAAGAAGGCACCGGCATTGACCGCCTCGAGGCTCAGCAGGTCGCTTCGCCAACCGCTGTGCACGCTTCACGACACACGTTGCCGTGCGCCATGCAACACTCGCTTCCGGCTGGCGGGCTGCGCCTTTGCCGGGCGGGAGTCGAACCCGCTGGATCACGACGAAAGGTTCCAGGTCATCCTGTCCTCCTCCCCAGGGCTTTGGCCTGGCGCAAGGTGATTCGTTTTCGGGGGTGTGGCGGTGTGCCGGCGATGCCCGGGACATGCCCCGGACGCGGCGACCTCTCAGGGCAGGGTCAGGGCGGCAATTGCCTGGCTGCGGTCCGGCTGCAGCCTTCGGCGGGTGGCGGCAAGGGTCGCGGTCTGGCGTCGGTTCACGAAGATCAAGGCCAGCGCGATGGTGTTGAGGCTGGCCCAGTTGGCCGGGCCGTGACCGGTGCGGGTCTGGCAGATGCCGTAACGGGGCGGCGAATCAGGCGAGCACCGGTCTGGTTCGGAAGGTTGCCGGTCTGGTGTCGTTGTTTCTGCTGCCACGCACGACATGTGCCGTCGTGAGTGGCGGAGGCGGTCCCGAGGGAGCGCGTCCTGATCGAAGTGCAATGGAAAGGACAGCGACAATGGAAATCCTTGCCGGACCGGACGTGTCGGTGGCAATCACGTCTGCTTGCGCGCCCGGCGCCGATGGCAGGATCGTGAACGAAGCGAAGGTGCCTTCGGATCCCGGATCGCTCGTCGAGCACATGCATGGCCTGCCCGGCAGCATCGCGGCTGTCGACCTGGAGGCCGGACCCCAGTCGCAGTGGCTCCACAAGGGACTGAGCGAAGCCGGCCACGAAACCGTGCTGATGGAGAGGCGGGTGAAGTCCGCGCTGAAGGCGGCTCCGGTCAGGACGGACCGGCGGGATGCCGAGGGCATCGCCCGGTTGCTGCGGACGGGATGGTTCCAGCCCGTGCACTGCAGGCCGGTCGCGTCCCGGGAGAAGCGGGCCCTGCCGGGCTCGCGCAACGCGCTCGCGGAAGGCCTGACGCGGCCTGGACTCCCGGTGCGCGGCATTCTTCGCAACTTCGGCCTGAAGCCCGGCCGGGTCTCGAAAGGGGACTGCGAGGAGCGGGTCCGGGAGCCGGCCTCGGGCAACGCGACGCTGCCGGACGCCGTCGAGCCGATCCTGCGGCTGCGCGCGCAGATGCGCGACGAGCCGGCCGTGATGACGAAGAGGGCCGGGACCCTCGCCGGGCCGGACGCCACCTGCCGGCAGCTGATGACGATGCCCGGCACGGGACCGGTCACGGCGACGGCCTTCGTCGCCGTGGTCGACGACCCGGCCCGGTTCCGAAGGGCCAGGGACATCGGCGCCCGGGCGGGACTGACGCCGAAGCGGAACCGGTCGGGAGAGACGGCCGTGTCGGGCGGGATCTCGAAGGCCGGCGGCATCGCGCTGCGCACGGCGCTCTTCCAGGCGGCCACGGCGATGCCGACCGGCACGGGCAGGATGAACTGGCTGCAGTCCCGGGCGCTGCGCGTGGCAGGAAGCGCGCCACGGCCGCGCCGGCCCGGCGCATGGCCGTGGTTCCGCTACGGATGTGGCCGGACGGGACGGAGTTCCGCTTCACCCGGGAGCAGGCGATGTCGCCTGACCCGGCATGAGCATGGCTGCAACGGATCCGCGGTCCGTGACGAAGAGGGAAGGAGCGGGCACTGCTCACTGAGGGCATCCCGTCCACGGAGGTCCCCTTGCCGGGACGCGGTCCCCGATGATGTCGTCGGACGCCTCGTTGCCGAACCGCACTTGTCGTGTTCGAGCACGCCATCGAGATCGACGCTCGGGGACCGAATCGGACCAGGCATCATGCAGGCGGCCGACGAGCCGGCCACGGACGGACGGAAGATGCCCGGCGGCGGGATCGTGTTGTCAGGTTCGGGCGTCATGGCCGCTCATGCGCAGGACGCCGTGCTTGACGTTGGGGGGCCATGACGGAAGGCATCCTCGCCATGAACGCAGTCCCGCACCCGGTGGTTCAGGTTCTCCTATAGCGCGACAATCTGGATGAGAATGCGCGACAATCAGGATGAGAATCTTGGCGTCGCGGCAGGACGGAATGTTTCGGCACATTGGGGCGATTGCAAGGGTTTTCTTCCCGTGCCTGCAGGCAGATGAAGTTTGCGGAACTTTTCGGGACGAGACGGGCGGACGCTCGGGCCCCAAGGATGCGACGACGGCACGTGCCGCGATCCTGGCATTTTGCCCTCGCCGGGCAGGCAGTCCCTTCCATGAACTGCGCAGGCTTGTTCAGGAAGGGACCGCTCAAGGGTGACCGTTGCAGGGCCGGGTCAACCCTTCCCTCCGGCGCGATCCTCGCCATGCTCGCCATGCTCGGGCAAGCCCTGCGCGTGGCTCCGCGTGGCTGCGGTCGCGGGGTTGACCCGCCCCTTCCACGCGCCTCCTGGCCGCCTGCGGCCCGGCTTCAAGCCGCAGGAGTCCTGGCGTGGCGTCCGCTCAGCCGGTGGGCGTGTTCTTTTCCGTGGCCTTCTTCGCGGGCCGGCCGCGCTTGCGCGGCTTCGCCTTGAGGGCTTCGCGCCGACGGTAGCTCTCGACGTTCATTTCCAGGATCGTGGCCCGGTGCACGAGGCGGTCGACGGCGGCGACGGCAGTGGTCTCGTCCGGGAAGATCCGGTCCCATTCGGAGAACGGCTGGTTGGCGGTGATCAGGAGCGACCGGCGCTCGTGCCTGGCCGAGACGAGCTCGAACAGCACGCTTGTCTCGGCCTGGTCCTTGCGGACGCAGGCGAGGTCGTCGAGGATCACGAGATGATAGCGGTCCAGCCGCGCCAGCAGGCTTTCCAGCGACAGCTCGCGGCGCGCCACCTGCAGGCGCTGCACCAGGTCGGTGGTCCTGGTGAAGAGCACCCGGCAGCCGTTCTCCACCAGGGCCAGCCCGATCGCCGAGGCGATGTGCGATTTCCCGGTTCCAGGAGGCCCGAAGATCAGGCAGCACGCACCCTGGTCAAGCCACGCGTCGCCGGCGGCGAGCGCCATGACCTGGGCCTTCGAGATCGTCGGCACCGCGTTGAAGTCGAAGTTGGCCAGGCTCTTGCCGGGCAGCAGCCGCGCCTCGCCCAGGTGGCGCTGGATCCGCCGCCTGCCACGCTCCGCCAGTTCGTGTTCGGCGAGGACGGCGAGGAACCGGGCTGCGGGCCAGCCTTCGGCGTCGGAGCGCTCGGCGAAGCGTTCCCAGAGCGCCCGCATGGTCGGCAGGCGCAGTTCCGAGAGCATCAGGGCAAGCTTGACCCCGTCGACGGCATTGGCGGAATCATCGGGCATCCGTGTCATGACGCGCCTCCCATGCGAAGCAGGTCGCCATAGCCGGCAAGCGGCGCACGGATGATGCGAACCTCGGGCATCGCGCCGGGCTCCGGCGCGAACCGGACCTTGAGGCTGTCGAGGTCCGGCAGCTTCCCGGCGGCGAGGCAGCCGTCGATCTCGGCTGCCAGCATCGCCTCGCAGTTCTCCTCATGGGCCAGCGCCAGGAGCCTCACCGTCAACCTGCAGGCGGCGCGTTCGCCCGCCTTCGACAATGCCGCCTCGAAGCAGCGGCGGCAGGCCTCGCGCGGGAACAGCTCGTCGCGGCAGGTCAGGTTCATGAGCGCCATCGGCTTCGTCTTCAGGGAGTGGATGACGTGGCGGTGGTTGACCACGTGCACGGGCTTCGTCGACGCACCCTTGTGCTTGCGCGGCAGGGTCAGGTGATGGACGCCGCCGACATGGAGCTCCAGGCGGTCGTCGTGGAGCCGGACCCCGAGCCGGTGGCCGATCAGCCGCGAGGGCACGGTGCAGAACACCCGCCTCAGGATGAAGCCGCTGGACGAGGTGACGTCGACGCTGGTTTCCTCGTGGTCCGTCGTGCGCATCGGCGGCAGGTCCTTGAGCGTTTCGCGTTCGGCCTTGATGCGCCCGGAACGGCGCGCGTTGCCGCGCCCGACGATCTCGGCCACGAAGGCGCGATACGCGTCGATGTCGGCGAAGTCCTTCGACCCCCGGAGCGCCAGCGCGTCGGCGATCTCGCGCTTGAGGTGGCCGTGCGGGCTCTCGATCGCGCCGTTCTCGTGCGCCACGCCGCGGTTGTTGCGAGACGCCGTCATCCCGCAATGCTCGCACAACGCCTCGTAGCGTTCCGTCCTGTCCCGCGCATCGTCCCTGCCGAGGTTCCGGAACGCCGTCGAGAGGCTGTCGGTGCGGTGTCCCGCAGGGACGCCGCCCAGCGACCAGAGCGCGGCCTGCAGCCCCGTGGCCAGGGCCGTGAAGCTCTCGCCGCCGAGAACCACCTCCGCATGGCGGAACCCCGACCAGGGGAGCCGGAAGTGATGGAGCCGATGGTCAAGGGGCCGTCCGGCCACGGTGACGCCGAGAGCGTTCATGACCGTGAAGTCCGACAGGCCGAGCTGGCCGGGCGTGTGCGTCTGTCGGAAGATCACCTCCCGATCGGGACCATGACGTGCCCGCCAGTCACGGATCCGTCGCTCCAAGGTGCGGCGGATGCCCGGATCCAGGTCGGGATGACGCCGCATCAGTTCCAGGAACACGCCCACCGGGCGGATGTCGGCACTGTCCCGCAGCATCGGCACGACTTCTTCGTCGAACATCCCGGCCAGCGGATCGGGGCGCCGCCGGCCGCGCGGCGCCCGCTTTTGCGAGGGGGGACGCGGATCCTTCCGGATCCTGTATCCCGTGGCGGCGCTGAAGCCGGCCTTCGCGGCCGCCGTTTCGGTCGAATGCGTTTTCCTGTGGTTCATGAAAGTCCTCGTCTGGTGATCGGTTGCGTGCAGACCCGGCACCTCGCTCTCCTCTTCTCGAGATCGTTTGCGAGGTGATGACCCGGCCCGCCGCGACCACCAAGGGCTCCCGAAGGGGGGAGACGAAGATCGTTTCGGCGGCCGTCAGCTTCGGTCGGGCTACGCCCTCCCTCCGCTGACGGCCGCCGCCTTCGCCCCCAGAACGGGACTCTCATCCTGATTGACGCTGACTCTCAGCTTGATTGCCGCGCTAGATTCTCCACTTGCCGGTGCCGGCGATTCAGCTGCAGCAAGTCCTCCGGCGATGCGCGATCGGCATCGAGCGAGGTGATGAGACAGGCGGTCGTGGCGCGGTCTTCGTCCGTGCCTACCACATCCGTCTTCAGCGCCTCCCGGCAGCGGGTGATGCGGGCGATCTGGCTGACGCCCGGACAGTTGATGGCGCCCTTGAGCGGGGTCATGGCATGGATGGAGCGTTGCTCGGTGCGTCCGTGGGCTTTGGAACACGGCTCCTCGAAGACGCCGGTTGCAACCCGTTCCCGATCGATGCTGCCCAGGGTCTCGAAGGTCTCCGGCGCGTTGCCCTTGACGGTGAAGACGCAATCGGCGCCGCAGCGCCGGTGGATCACCTGCGCGGTCCTGCGGGTGGCATGCAGCGCGTCGACGGTGATCACCCGGCCGGCAATGCCGCTCCTCTCCAGCAGGTCGACGGCGACCGCCCTCTCGCCGCCGTCATCGCCGAAGTTCGGGAGCGCGAAGGGCGCGCCGGTGGCATGATCGACCAAGGCCACGGTCTCGTGACGGTCCTCGCCATTCCTGTTGGCACCCCTTATGCGCTTGCCGTCGGCGGCCAGCGCCCGGCCGAGCTGAATCCTGGACTGCTGCAGCGGCGACCACCTGCTCGAGCGCCGCCGGGCAGATCAGCTGGATCACCCGGTGGATGGTGGATCTGGAGGGACGCTCGAAAAGGCCAGTCCGCCGGTTTCTCCAGGCACCGGCCGCCTCCAGCTCCTCCTGCGAGAGCGGTCGCGGGAACGTTCATCTGCGCGTCCCGGAGCGGGCGCTCATCCGGTCTTGCCAGCCGGGTCCTGACCTCGGACAGGCAGAAGCCCTCGGGTATCGTCCGGTGGACCGGGTGGGCGTCCATGCGCGTGCGAAACGACATGGCGGGCATGTCGCACATCCAGAACAGGAACGTCGGCCAATGCCGCCGATCCTCGCGCGCGGCCGCGCGCCTGAGATGGCGGGATGCACCATGTCAAGACAAATCGACCGAAATTAGCGTGGGATGGTCCTGGCCCGGCCCGTGATGCTCGTTGACGAAGTAGGGCGCGGTAGCTACCTTAAACTGAAGTTCTAGCCGATTTTCGGTCCTGATTTGGAATTTGCCGTTTTCGTTCAATGGGTTGCGGGCCCGCCGACTCTTCCAGGATGGTCACGTGTAGGCAGTAGCAGGATGCGGCGCACCTTGCGACCCGATGGCGGGCATGCGCTGCATTTCCATGACGTGTCCCAATGTGGTGGATCTTTTGGCTTGACAATATAGCGAGGCTCGTCCAGAAAGGCAACGGAAGGTAGGCACTAGCACGAGGGGAGCCCCATGACCTCATCCATGCACGTGGCCGTCATCAAGTCGCGCCAGAACGGAAGGACCTACACCTCCGTCCTCCTCCGACAGAGCTGTCGCGACCACAACAACCGGGTGCAGAAGCGGACCCTGGCCAACCTCTCCCGCCTGCCGCCGCACACGATCCCGCTCCTGCGCGGCGCACTCGCGGGAAAGCGGTACGCGGAGGCCGGCGACGTTCTCGGGGACCCGGTCCGCTCCCGCCACCACGGGGCGGTGCAGGCGGTGCGGACGGCCATGGACGCCATCGGCCTGCCCCGCATGGTCTCCCGCGAGCGCTGCCCGGAACGGGAGCTTGTCCTGGCCATGGTCGCCGGCCGCATCCTCAGGCCGGACTCCAAGCTCGCCACGACGCGCTGGTGGAAGGGCTCCACCCTGCCGGAGGAGTTCGGCATCGACCGCGACGTCGACGCAGACGGCCTCTACGCCGCGATGGACTGGCTGCATGACCGGCAGGAGGGCATCCAGGGCCGCCTGGCAAGGCGCTGGATCAAGGAAGACGACCTCGTCCTCTGGGACCTGTCATCGACCTGGCACGAGGGAAGCCGCTGCCCGCTCGCACGCTTCGGCTACAGCCGCGACCGCAAGCGGGGCCTCCCGCAGATCAGCTTCGGCCTCCTCTGCGACCGTGACGGCCGCCCGGTCGCGGTCTCGGTCCATCCGGGAAACGTCACCGACAAGGACACCCTCCTGCCCGAGCTCGACCGCCTGCAACGCCGCTTCGGCCTCTCCCGGGTGGTGATTGGTCGGGGACCGCGGCATGATCATCGAGGCCCTGCGCGAACGCGACGGCGCCGACTGGATCACCGCCCTCAAGGGCCGGACCATCCGCAAGCTCGCCCGCCAGGGCCGTCTCGACCGTTTCCAGGATCCCGAACACGAGCGGACCCTGTTCGAGATCCGGGACCATCCCGACTTCCCCGGCGAGCGTCTCGTCGCCTGTCGCAACCCCCGCCTTGCCGGGCACCGCGGCCGGGTCCGGCAGGAGCTGCTCGAGGCCACCGAGAGGGCGCTCTCGGAGATCGCCGCGCGGGTCGAGGGCGGAACCCTCAAGGGCGAGGCCGGCATCGGTCTCGCCGTCGGGGAGGTCATCAACAGGCGAAGGATGAAGAAGCGCTTCGATCTCGACATCACCGCGACCGGCTTCGGCTTCCGCCGCAGGCAGGAGTCCATCGACGCCGAGGCCGCCCTCGACGGGATATACGTCATCCGCACCTCGCTCGGACCCGACGACATGGAAGCCGCCGAATGCGTCAGGAGCTGCAAGAGACTGACCAGCGTGGAGCGTGCATTCCGAAATCTCAAGCTGAGCGACCTCCAGGTCCGGCCGGTCCGGCACCGCCTCGAGCACCGGGTCCGCGCCCGCTTCTTCATCTGCATGCTCGCATGCCTCGTCGAATGGCACATGCGGAAGGCGTGGGCCCCCCTGTGCCACACCGACACCGAACCCGACGGGACCAGGGATCCGGTCCTGCCCGCACGGCGCTCGGACGCGGCGCTGGCGAAGGTACATGCCCACACCCTGCCGGACGGCAGCCGCGTGCACAGCTTCCGCACCCTTCTCGACAGCCTGTCAACCATCGTCCGCTCAACCCACGCGGTCCCGCGCCCGGGCGGCGGGAAGGCGGAGACCATGATCGAGGTGACAACCCGGCCCGACGCCGAACAGGAGAGGGCGCTGACGCTGCTGAAGGACATCGCGAAAATGTAGCGAGCGCCGAGATGTAGGCAGAGACTGACATCCCGTTCATGGGCATCCCGTTGACGGGAAACAAAAATCCTGAAAACTCCCCAAGAACTTCAGCTTAAACGCATGAGATCGGTCGGGATCAAGGCGCTGAACAACCGGTTGAGCGAGTATGTCCGGCTCGCGGCGTCGGGGGAGACCGTCCTGGTGACGGACCGCGACCGCGTCGTGGCGGAACTCGGTCCGTTGCGGGAGAGCCGGAGCCCGATCCTCGCCGATGCCTTCCTGGCCGAGGCGGTGCGGTCCGGCGTGCTCGCGCCGCCGGCTCTGGGGGGCTCGGGACCGCCGCCCAGGCCCACCCCAGTCGCCAGTCTTGGCGAGGTTCTGGCTGAACTCGACGAGAGCCGGCGCGACCGGTGATCTATCTCGACACGTCCGTAGCGCTGGCCTAGCTGCTGACCGAAGACCGCCAGCCCCCGGGTTTCCCTCTGGGACGGGATTCTGGTGTCGAGCCGGCTTCTCGAATACGAGCTATGGACACCGCTGCACGCGCGCGGTCTTGCGGACTCGCACGGCGAGGCGGCGCGCCGGCTTGTCGGACGGGTCGCGCTGCTGGAGCTGAGTCCGAGGATTCTGGCGCGGGCACTGGACGCCTTTCCCGGTCCGGGGCGGCTGCGGACCCTCGATGCCCTGCATCTGGCGTCGTGCGCGTATCTGGCCGATCAGGGTCAGGACATCGAACTCGCGAGCTACGACCGGCGGATGAACGATGTCGCGCGCGCGATGGACATTCCGCTTTTCGATCCGGAAGTGTCGTGAAACGCGTGACCGGCAGAATTGTAGAGTCCAGTTCATTACGTTGAATTCAACGTAATGAACTGGACTTGACATCGCCGACGGAGACTGGTCACGTGAGAGATTGACGCTTAGGATGAGCGACCTCGCCAATTGATAACAGAACGGAGGTGGTATGCTGATGACTGGTGACTATCATGCCACACAACTACTGAAGTCAGGAGTGAGATGCATACTCCTGGCGTTGGCAGCAGTTGTCTACGCACCCGGTAGCATAGCATATGGCAATGAATTAAAAGAATACGAAGGCAACACCATGACCTTCAAGATAACAAAGCCAACGACAAATGCCGGCTACAATTATCCGGAAAGAGTCCGTTATTCCTATAGTGTAAATTCCGGTTCGGCGAAGATTGGATCGGACTACAGTGTCCCTGACGGGAAATCAGGCAAGGTCGTTTTTCCGGCAGGCTCGGCAACGACCGCAAAGATCGAAATAAATTTATTCGAGGATGACCTTGACGAAGGCAGCGGTGAGACACTGGAATTAGTTCTGACCAGTCCTCAATACGAAGCTGCAAGCGGCATGTATTTGTACGGATTTTATTTGCCTACGCGCCTAACCTTTGATGGATTGATTCTTGATCCCGATTGATCAGACCCTAGGGCCATCGCTTTTGGATTTGTCATGCAGCGGCGCGGATCAAGTTGAGTAGGAAGTCGTCGTTCCACGCGGCACGCTTGAGCTTGCCACGCATGGCGTCCTGTAAGCAATCTACAAAAACGTCAAAAGACTGGGTGTCTGACGTCGTGGCGCTTGACCTGATATTGCAGAGGGCGCGGGAACCTCATCAGTTTGCTCCGGGGCAAGCGCTTGTACTCATGTTCGGAACTGCGGGAACTGGGCTGATTTCGCCGGACTTGACCGGCCGGGGGGGCACGCGTCGGCGGGCGGTAAGCTCGAGACTTTGTCCAGCCGTTGAGATTGCGTACGACGTCCGAGATCAGTTCCGGTGCCAGATAATCCAGCGAGTCCTCCATGGCTTCTCCAAACTGCGCCTCGCTGCAGTCCGGGGCGCTCCTGGTCATATTTTAAAGCCGCTCCGAAGACCGAGCCAATTCGGTGGCGCTAGTATCCTGACATCATAGGATTGACGGTCATTCCATTGCGGCCTGTCCGGTTTTCCTTCCAGCCTCGCATGTGTATTCCGTTTGCACGACAAGCAGGCAAGACGGCAACGAGCAACATGGCTTCCTGGCGGTCGGTCAACCGCAGCGGACGGAGATTCGCGGGCATCGGCAGTGCCGGGAACGATCAGGAGGCGGACGCAATGGAATCTGCGGGCAGGAAGGTTTGCAGGGTTCGGCTCGAGACGGACGAGCGCAGGCGGTTGAAGGGGATTCTGGACAGCGGCGAGGGATCGAGGGAGCGCCGCCTCAGGGCGCACGTCCTGCTGCTGGCAGACGAAGGCCGTTCCGACGGCGGCTTCGGCGACGCGGAGATCGCCCGGGTTCTTGAGGTCGGGGTCTCGACGGTGGAACGGGCGCGCAAGCGGTGCGTCATGGAGGGTCTTGACGCGGCGCTGGAGCGCAAGGCCCAGGCGAACCGGAAGAAGCGCCTGCTCGACGGCGAGGGCGAGGCGAAGCTGGCGATGCTGGCCTGCACGGAGCCGCCGCCGGGCCATGCGCGATGGAACCTGAAGCTGCTCGGCGACAGGCTCGTGGAACTGGAGGTCGTAGACAGCATCTCCAGGGAGACGGTGAGGCGGACGCTCAAGAAAACTGCCTGAAGCCGTGGCTGAAGACATGCTGGTGCATTCCGCCGAAGGCGAACGCCGATTTCGTCTGCGCCATGGAGGACGTGCTGGAGGTGTACGCCCGCGAATGCGATTACGACACCGTGCTCGTCTGCCTGGACGAGACGTCGAAGCAGCAGACGAAGGAGACCCGGACACCGCTGCCGGTGCGTCCCGGCCAGCTTGCGGGATACGATTTCGAATGCGAGCGCAACGGAACCGCGAACCTGTTCATGCCCTGCGCCCCGCTCGACGGATGGCGCCATGTCAAGGTCACCGACCGCCGCACGCGGCAGGATTTCGCCAGGGTGCTGAAGGACCTCGCCGACGTCCGCTTTCCCGGCAAGAGGATCGTGCTGGTGATGGACAACCTGAACACGCACAAGCTGTCTTCGCTCTACGACACGTTCGCGCCCGAGGAGGCGTCCCGCCTGGCGGGACGGCTCGAGGTTCACCACACGCCGAAGCATGGCAGCTGGCTCGACATGGCCGAAATCGAGATCAACGTCCTGTCCCGGCAATGCCTCGATCGCCGGATACCGGACCGGGACACGATGATCAGCGAGGCCGCCGCGTGGGAGGACCACCGCAACGCTTCCGCGAAGCCGGTCAACTGGCGGTTCCGCACCGAGGACGCCCGCCTCAAGCTGAAGTCCCTGTACCCGTCAATCTAATGATGTCAGGATACTAGTAATGAGCCCCAGTCCTGCAAGGATGGCGAGATAGTCCTAAACGGAGATGGGTGCCCGCCCATTATATGCCTCCAGGCTCGATCCCATTGCCGGACTCCAGGGCAAGTAGGAAGCCCGAGCGGTTATCGAGCTTGGCGACATGCTCCTCGTAGCGGGCAACCTCGCGACGACGCTTTCCAAAGACCTGGAAGAACTCGTTATGGAACCAGCGTGTGGGCATGCTTCCTGTACGAGCGCTACGCCTGCCTGCGGCCCCTGCACCGGGTCTCCGCATGGATGTCGGACCAGGGGCTGCCGATCTCGGCCGGGACACTGGCGTGCCGCGCTTCCTGCCGCTGGACACCCCAACTGCGCGAAAAGAACCTCCCCCTCGTGATCGACAATCCGCGGTTCCTGATCCTGCCATGGGTGCGGTCGAAGAACCTGGCCTCGCACATCCTCTGGGAGGCTTGGCGCCGGCTGCCGCAGGCCTGGCACGACCGGTACAAGGTGACGCCAGTGCTCATCGAGACCCCGCGCTACCGGCGCGCTCTACAAGGCGTCGAGCTGGACCCATGTCGGAACCACCCAGAAACGCGGCCGATACGACCGACACACCAAACGGGATCAGCCCAAGAAGGACATCTGGCTCCGACCCCTGCGGAAGGACTGGCGGCGCACGTTCAATCGGTGAGGTCATTGTCCTCCGTCAGCCCTTGCGACACTCCGTCACTCGTTGACCGAACAAAAACCCTTCATCACGCCGTGACCGAACAAAAACTATTACCCTGCGCAGGGCTGCGCACGACTTGGAAACAAAACGGTGCCTATGTGGTACCTGAACAAAATGAGGCTCTATGCCCCAAAAAACCCGCTATCCTGTTGAAAAAACGGGGTCTTTTTGGTTGCGGGGGTAGGATTTGAACCTACGACCTTCAGGTTATGAGCCTGACGAGCTACCGGACTGCTCCACCCCGCGCCAAGAGAAGCCATAACTAGTCGAAACATTCTCTGAGCGCAAGAGGCTCGCTGCGAATTTTCCCGACCCCGTCAATCGGCGCTACCGGCCATGCGAACGGTCGTAGGAATTCCGATCCGGGCTCTGCCACCCTTCAGGAGGGTCGCCCTCGAAGATCTCCACCAGCAACGGGAAACATGCCGCCCCGTCCGATGAATGGGTCGCGCTGCAGTCTCCGCCAGGACAGGCCGACAACGCCCCGAGGAGATCAATCTCCGCAACGAAGTCGATATGGTCTCCGGGGCGCGAGGGCGACGCCTTCATGAAATATTCCCCCCTCTCAAGCGTGAACCCGGTGCACATGAACACGTTCAGCACGTCGTGCACATGCGGCTCGCTTTCTTCGAGGGACATGCCGAGCGCGTCCGCCAGCGCCCGCGTCAGGTTGGAATGGCAGCAGTGATGATAGTCGTCTCCCGACAGCAGTCTCCCGGTGTAGGGGTCGCAGCGCGTGCCGATCACGTCATGCACCCGCCCACCGAATTCATCAGCGCCGTACCAGGCGAGCGTGTCCTCGATGATCGTCGCCATCGGCCTGAGGTGAGGCAGGTTCGACCATAGCCGGTCGCCAACGCTCACATGGGTTCCGTGCAGGGCGCGGGTCTTGCCGGAATAGAATCGCTCACCGACGTCATCCGCGTTCCAGAGATTCAGGTCGCCAACCTGCGGCCCCTCGATCGAGGAGATCCGAAACACGCCCCCGCGTGGCACACGGAACGTCGCGGCGTCGCGTGGAGGCACACGTACCTCGTCCGACTTCCGGTAGTTCGCGAAGGACCCACGGTAAGCATCCAGATCAGGCGGCGCCAACAGTTCGGAAGGGTAGCAGATCACCGGCTCGATCGCGCGGCGGGCATCGGCGTCGGGCGGCTCGGACATAGGACAGCTCCAGAACTCTCGATCCGAGCAAACGCCCGCATGCGCCGAATTTCAAGGCCCGCATGACTCGAATCGCCCGCACCACTCAAGCCAGGCCCGTCGGCTCAGGTCTCCAACGCCTCCACGCAGAGAATCGTCTGCAGGTGCCGGGCGACCTCGTCCCAGCTCTCGCCCTCGTCCGTGCTGGCAAAGACGGACCCCGAATTCGTCCCGAAATATATCCCCGCAGGATCGGCCCCATCCCCCGACATCGCCTGCCGGAGAACCGTGAAATAGCACCCTACCTGCGGTAGCCCGGCCCGCTTCGCCTGCCAGCTCTCGCCGCCATCGGTCGATTTCCAGACTGCCGCAGCCGCGTCCGGCGGGTAGCGCCCGATCCCGTCGCCGTTCAGTGGCAGCGTCCAGATCGTCATCCCGTCGCGCGGATGAACGTGCACCGGGAACCCGAACGTCGACGGCAGGCCCTCGGAGATGTCGTCCCAGCTCCGCCCGCCGTCCCGGCTCCTGTACACCCCATGATGGTTCTGCTGGTAGAGAAGGTCGCCCGCCACGCCAGCGCGCACCATGTTGTGAACGCAATGCCCGGTCTGGCCGTCACGCGGCGCTGCCGGATGGTCGTGATGCCCGCAGGCTTCCGCGTTCGACAGCCGGTTACGGCGCTCCCAGGTCTCGCCGCCATCCTCGGTCGCGAAGACCCCGGCCGCCGAGATGCCAATCCAGGCCTTTTCGGGATTGCCGGGATCGGCAACGATCGTGTGCAGCAAGAGGCCCGCCGCCCCGGGCTGCCATTCCGCCGCCGAGGGATGGTCGGAAAGCGAACCGACCTTCTCCCAGGTCTCGCCTCCGTCATCGCTGGCAATGAGCATCGCGGGTTTCGAACCAGCATAGAGCCGGTCGCCGACCCGGCCAAGCGACCAGAGCGACGACATCTCTCCAGTGAACGGCGCCGGCGGCGAAGGCTTCCAGTCGAACAGCTTCGCCACCTCGGCGTTCTCCGCAAAGAACGCCTCGCTCTGCCCATGCGCGAGCGTCGACAGTGTCCAGGACGCGCCGCGATCATCCGAGCGCCAGACGCCGGCGCCCTGCCAGTCGCTGCCCCCGCAGGCCCATATCAGGCCCGTCCCGGCATCTCCGATCGCGTGGTTGATCGGCCAGAGATCGCAATGCGGGCCATCCACCGACCAATCCGAACGGCCCTCGGACGCGACCAGGAACAGGCCCTTCGTGGTGCCGACCAGCAATGAAACCGTCATCTCGCTCCTCCCCTTCGCGGAACCTGCCCCGGGGAGGAGACGGTCGCAACTACACGATGCGCTCGACCATCATCTTCTTGATCTCGGCGATCGCCTTTGCCGGATTGAGGCCCTTCGGGCAGGTCTTGGCGCAGTTCATGATCGTGTGGCAGCGGTAGAGCTTGAACGGGTCCTCGAGGTCGTCCAGTCGCTCGCCGGTCGCTTCGTCGCGGCTGTCGACAAGCCAGCGATAGGCATGCAGGAGCGCTGCGGGGCCAAGATAGCGGTCGCCGTTCCACCAGTAGCTCGGACAGGACGTGGAGCAGGACGCGCACATCACGCACTCGTAGAGGCCGTCGAGCTTGCGGCGATCCTCGATCGACTGCTTCCACTCCTTCCCGGGCCGGTTCGTCGTGGTCTCGAGCCACGGCATGATCGCTGCGTGCTGGGCGTAGAAATGACTCAGGTCGGGAACGAGGTCCTTGACGACCGGCATGTGCGGCAGCGGATAGATCTTGATGTCGCCCTTGATCTCGTCATGGCCGTAGGTGCAGGCGAGCGTGTTGATCCCGTCCACGTTCATGGCGCAGGACCCGCAAACCCCTTCCCGGCACGAGCGCCGGAAGGTCAGCGTCGGATCGATCTCGCTCTTGATCTTGATGAGGACGTCGAGAACCATCGGCCCGCAACTATCCTTGTCCACGTGATAGGTGTCCACGCGCGGGTTTTCGCCGTCATCCGGGTTCCAGCGGTAGATTCGCACCTTGCGGGCGTTCCTGGCCCCTTCCGGCTTTGGCCAGGTCTTGCCGGCACGAATCCTTGAGTTCTTGGGCAGTGTCAGTTGAACCATGTGACGAACCCTTCCTTGCAGTTCACCCGGACACGCGGATCGCGTCCCCTTGCCAGCGTCCGCGATGCGACTTTCGCGGCACCCAGCGCACGTTCAGTGAAGCTCGAATGACGCATCGGCTTCACTACCTATTTCTCGAGGTTCAGGGGCCGTACCGGATCCTGACCAGTCTTCTGACGAACGCAGCTGTCATACACTTCGCGGGGATCAAGGCCCCGGACATAGTCGCTCGAGATGGTTATCGACACCTTGGAGAGAGCCTCGCCGCCGCTTTTGACCCCGACGCCGACATATCCGGCGGGCCCGGCAGTCACCCCGGCGCGTTCCTCGCACTGGCGCGACGCCGCCTCGGGCGAGACCGGGCCGCAGGCCGCCGGGATCGCCGCCAGAGTGGCAATGGCGAAAGCCCGCAGACGAGACGCTTTCCTGCCCGGAAGCTGCGCGAAGCCCGGATCGCCGGCGCGTGAGATGCCGCACGCCGTCAATAGACCCGCGCCTTCGGCGCAATCCTCTTCAACTCGATCCCTCCGTCGGCCTCGGTCGTCAACTGATCCAGCCGAACGGGACGGCAGTCCAGCCTCACGCCGTCATCGACCCAAGCCAGCGAGTGCTTGCGCCAGCGGTCGTCATCGCGTTCCGGGTAGTCCTCATGCGCGTGCGCGCCGCGGCTTTCCTTCCGGGCCTCGGCACTGACGATCGTGGCCAGCGCGTTCGCCATCAGGTTGTCGAGCTCCAGGGTCTCCATCAGGTCCGAGTTCCAGATGAGGGACCGGTCGGTGACCTGGATGTCGCTCATCCGGGACGCGACCCTCTGCATGTTCTCCACGCCTTCGGAAAGGATCTTGCTGGTGCGGAATACCGCAGCGTCGGACTGCATCGTCCTCTGCATTTCAAGTCGGAGTTCCGCCGTCGGAACGGCGCCGTCGGCATGCCGGAACCGGTCGAACCGGTCGAGGGCGGCATCGACCGACGCCATGTTCAGTGCAGGATTGCCGCCCGCCCGGTCCACGACCTGGCCCGCCCGGATCGCGGCGGCGCGCCCGAAGACCACGAGATCGATAAGCGAATTCGAGCCGAGCCGGTTCGCCCCGTGGACGCTGGCGCAGCCCGCTTCGCCCACGGCCATGATGCCTGGTGCGACACGATCAGGGTCATCCGCTGCCGGATTCAGCACCTCCCCCCAGTAGTTCGTGGGCACGCCGCCCATGTTGTAGTGCACGGTCGGCAGGACCGGGATCGGTTCGCGCGTCAGGTCCACGCCTGCAAAGATGCGCGCAGATTCCGAGATTCCCGGAAGCCGCTCCGCAAGCGTTTCGGGCGGCAGGTGGTTCAGGTGAAGGTGGATGTGGTCCATTTCCGCGCCGACGCCCCGACCCTCACGGATCTCCATGGTCATGCAACGGCTCACGACGTCCCGGCTGGCCAGGTCCTTGTAGGTGGGCGCATAGCGTTCCATGAACCGCTCGCCCTCGGAATTGGTGAGATATCCGCCCTCGCCCCGGGCGCCTTCGGTGATGAGGCAGCCGGAGCCGTATATCCCGGTCGGATGGAACTGCACGAACTCCATGTCCTGCAGCGGCAGCCCGGCCCGCGCCGCCATGCCGCCGCCGTCGCCGGTGCAGGTATGGGCCGAGGTAGCCGAAAAGTACGCACGCCCGTAGCCCCCGGTCGCCAGGACCGTCATCTTCGCGTTGAAGACATGGATCGACCCGTCTTCGAGGCTCCATGCAAGGATGCCCTGGCAGTTTCCGTCCTCGGCCATGATCAGGTCGATGGCGAAATACTCAATGTAGAATTCCGCGTCGTGCTTCAGCGACTGACCGTAGAGCGTGTGCAGTATCGCATGCCCGGTCCGGTCGGCGGCAGCGCAGGTGCGCTGAACGGGCGGGCCCTCCCCGAACTCCGTCGTGTGGCCGCCGAACGGCCGCTGGTAGATCCCGCCGGATTCGGTCCGCGAGAACGGGACGCCGTAATGTTCAAGCTCGTAGACGGCGGCGGGCGCCTCGCGGGCCAGGTACTCCATCGCGTCGGTGTCGCCGAGCCAGTCGGACCCCTTCACCGTGTCGTACATGTGCCATTGCCAGTGGTCAGGGCCCATGTTGCCGAGCGAGGCCGCGATGCCGCCCTGTGCCGCAACCGTGTGCGAGCGGGTCGGGAAGACCTTCGTGATGCAGGCTGTCCTCAGCCCCTGTTCGGCCATTCCCAGCGTCGCGCGGAGACCCGACCCCCCGGCTCCCACGACGATGCAGTCGAACTCGTGCGTCTCGTAGTCATATGCGGCCATTTACATTCCCTATAGCGCGATGCGGGCGACGGCGAAGAGACCGGCAGCGACCGCGCCGTAGCAGAGGCAGGTCGTCAGGATGATCGTGTACTCGCGGAGTACCCCGTGAACGTAGTCCTCGATCACCATCTGAATGCCGTTCTTGAAATGCACCAGGCCCACGATGATCGTCAGCGCGGCCACGATGGCCGGAAACGGCCGCGCGAAATGTTCCACGACCTCGGGATGAGGCTGCCCAGGCATGGGTCCGAACGTGAAGACGAAGGCGGGAACGAGAAACACCAGGGCGACGCTGGACTTCGTCATGCTCCAGTGCCTGCGCGTGCCTTCGCGGGCCGAGCCGTGGCCCTCTGCGCGCTTGCGGTCGGTCAAGTAGGTCATCGGCGCCTCCCTACACGACCAGGACGGTCACGACGGTCAGGACGACCGAAAGGACGACGATCGCGATGCCCGTCCGCTCGGCGGTCGCGACTTCAAGCCCGCGGCCCGTGTCCCAGTAGAGGTGCCGCAGCCCCGCCAGCGCGTGATACCAGAGAGCCCAGGCCGAAGCCGTCATGATCAGGTCGCCGAGCCGGGACGTCATGAACCCGTCCGCCAGCGCGAACTGCTGCGCCGAGACAGCCGCTGCAAGGAACCACCAGACAACGAGAAGCGCCGCCAGAAGCAGCGAAGTGCCGCTGATGCGCGTCAGGATCGACGTCATCGAGGTGACCTGCGGACGGTAGACCGTCAGATGCGGCGACAGGGGCCTGTTTCCCCGGTTCACGTCGGCCATGTCGTGGCTCCCCATTCGTTGGCGTCCCGGCCTAAATAACAGAACCAGCGGGCTTGTCACGGCCCCGCGACGCTGCAACGCAGGCACCGTCGGGCCCGGCTGACCGGATCCTCGCGCGCACGGTCCACCCGACGCCCACCCGCAGGTCCCGCCCGAATCCACTCCTGCCGTCTCTGCCCAAATCTTGGCCGTCAGGCCCGACCGCCGGAATCCACGACCGACAGGATCAATGCCGGAACGGTGGCGGCAGCCGACTCCGCGCCTGCGCCGCGTCACATTGGGATAAGCGCCCAGTAATCCATGTCGAGCAGGACGCCGTCCACGTGCTTTCCGTCCTCGTTCCTGAGCGCGAAGGGGGCCGCGTCCGGCTTATGCGCAACTAGCCGGAGCCGCAGGGCCCCGATGCTGGGCGTATCGGTTTCGGCCTTCTCCAGCACCTCTGACCAGCAGCAGACCGTGTCGCCCGCAAAGCAGGGCGCGACGTGGCTGCCCGCGTTCAAGCCCGCGATCAACTGCGCATTGGCGAGCCCGTTGAAGGAAAGCGCCCGCGCAATGGAGATCACGTGACCGCCATAGATGAGCCGTCGTCCGTCCTCGCGAGACGTGGCGTCGAAATGCACGCGGGCCGCGTTCTGCCAGAGACGGGTGGCCAACATGTGCTCGGCTTCCTCGATGGTCACCCGGTCGACATGATCGATGGTCTCGCCAACCTCGTAGTCGCCCCAGCGATGCGGCTCTCCCGCAAGCCCGTAATCGTAGTCGGCAAACGAAAGCCCTTGCGGAATCACGAGATCCTGCGGACGAACGCTTTCCGACAGTTCGGGAACCACGGGCTGCGGCGCGGGCGAGCCTGGGTCGCGCTTGCGCACCATGACCCAGCGGATGTACCTGAGCACGGTGTCGCGCCGCTCGTTCCAGCCAACGGTGCGAACCCAGACCACGCCTGTCCTGCCGCTCGAGTTCTCCTTCACGCCGATGACCTGGGAGGCGGCCGCGAGCGTCTCGCCCGGACAGACCGGCTTGAGCCAGCGGCCCTCCGCGTAACCGAGATTGGCCACGGCGTTGAGCGAGATGTCCGGCACGGTGCTCCCGAAAACCGTATGGAACACGAGCAGGTTGTCCAGCGGACCGTCCATGCCGCAGGAGCGCGCGAACGCGGCAGAGGAATTGAACGCGTGCCGGGACGGGTAGAGCGCATGATAGAGCGCCCTCTCGCCGTCGCCCAGGGTGCGGGGAACCGCGTGCCGAAACGTGTCCCCGACCCTGTAGTCCTCGAAGAATCTTCCGTGGCTCGCCTTCACGTCACTCTCCTAGCCCCGGTTGCAGGTTCACGTCCTGCCTCCGCGTGTTCGCGTCTCTGGTCATCCCCCTGCCCGTTCGCGGATGGCTTCTGCCATGGCAAGGACGGCGCGGGCGGTTTCGACATGAAGGTTCTCGACGATTCGCCCGTCAACCACGGCAACCGCCTCGCCGCGCGCGATGGCGCCGTCGTATGCGTCGATCTGTCGCCGCGCCAGCTCAGTTTCCGCGTCGCTCGGCGCGAAGACCTCGTTGGCGACGCCGATCTGCGCGGGATGTATCAGGGTCTTGCCATCCATGCCGAGCGCCCGGCCCTGTTCGCACTCGGCCCGGAACCCCTCCTCGTCCTTGAAGGCGTTGTACACGCCGTCAACGCAGGCAATGCCGGTGGCCCGAGCCGCGAGAAGCGCGGCCTGAAGCGCCGCCATCATCGCCATACGGTCGCCTCCGGTAGCGCAGCCGATCTCCTTGGCAAGGTCGTTCGTGCCAAGAACAAGGCCTTCAACCGAGGGCAGCGCGGCTATGTCGAGCGCGTTCAGGACGCCGCGCGGTGTCTCCACCATGCACCAGACGGGCGTTCCGGGCACAAGGGCGGCAACCTGCTCCACCTGGCCGGGATCCTCCGCCTTGGGCAGGAGAACTGCGTCGCATTCCATGCCGGCGGCAGCACGTGCGTCCGCATCGCCCCATTCGGTGTCGGTGCCGTTGATGCGCACGATTCGCAGCCTGTGTCCGAACTCCCCGGCATCGAGGGCGTGGGCGAGGATCTCGCGGGCCGGGAGCTTCTCTGAAGGCGCGACAGCGTCCTCGAGATCGAAAATGATCGAATCCGCATCGAGCGTCCCGACCTTTTCGAGGGCTCGGGTCTTCGAAGCGGGCACGTAGAGCACGGAGCGGCAGAGCCTTTGCGGTGCGGCCATTGAAACTTCCTTGATCGAGAGGGCCGGGAGTGCACGCAGCCTGCACGTCTCGCCCGGCGTCCGCAACCCTGGCGCCTGCGGCAGCAAGGCCCGTCTCGCGGCGGAACGGCCTTTTTTCGTTAGCGAATCCTGCCGCGCGCGACCGGCACATTCCAGGCTCGGCCGGCGGCGGCCGGATACTTGACTTGAAACGGCAGCAGAGACTCTCTAGCAGACTCTCCAGCCAGACCGACATCACATGCATTGGAGACCCTCATGGCCAGACCAAGAATCGCGCTCATCGGTGCAGGCCAGATCGGCGGAACGCTCGCGCACCTCGCCGCAATCAAGGAGATGGGTGACGTCATCCTCTTCGACATCGTCGAAGGCACGCCACGGGGAAAGGCGCTCGACATCGCCGAGGCCGGACCGGTCGCGGGTTTCGACGCAAGCCTCAAGGGAACCAACGATTACGCCGACATCGCGGGGGCAGATGTCTGCATCGTCACAGCGGGCGTCCCCCGCAAGCCGGGCATGAGCCGCGACGACCTTCTCGGCATCAACCTGAAGGTCATGAAGGCCGTCGGCGACGGCATCAAGGCGCATGCGCCCGATTCGTTCGTGATCTGCATCACCAACCCGCTCGATGCCATGGTCTGGGCATTGCGCGAATATTCCGGGCTGCCCCATGCCATGGTATGCGGGATGGCCGGGGTTCTCGACAGCGCGCGGTTCCGCCACTTCCTCAGCCTCGAATTCGATGTCTCGATGAGGGATGTCACCGCGTTCGTCCTCGGGGGCCATGGCGACACGATGGTGCCCCTTGCCCGGTATTCCACGGTTGGCGGCATCCCGCTGCCCGATCTCGTCGAAATGGGCTGGACAACGCAGGAGAGGCTTGACGCCATCGTGGAGCGCACGCGCGACGGTGGCGCCGAAATCGTCGGCCTGCTCGGCACCGGCTCCGCCTTCTACGCGCCGGCCACGAGCGCCATCGAGATGGCGTCCGCCTATCTTGGAGACCAGAAGCGCCTGCTGCCCTGCGCCGCGCATGTCGACGGCGCCTTTGGCTTGAAGGACATGTATGTCGGCGTCCCCACCGTCATGGGCGCGGGCGGCATCGAGCGCATCGTGGAGATCGACCTTTCCAGGAACGAAAGGGTCATGTTCGACAAGTCCGTCGAATCCGTCAGGGGCCTTGTCGAGGCCTGCAAGGGAATTGACGGCGAACTCGGCTGAATCCGTTTCCGGAGCAGCGGCCTGACAGGCCGACGCGCATCCCGAGATTTGTCATAGGGACAGCTCTGCCTGGCCCGGGAAACGCCCTCGCGAGCCAGGAGCCGGTGAACCATTGGGCGGCGACAGGGCGGTAGACGGGTGTCGGCGGGACAGTCTCATGGACCTCTTCTCGAGTGAAGGCGCCGTTCGTGGCCGGGCTCCCGTCGCTTGTCTGGGTCGACCGACCGCTCCCGCGTCAATTCCGTCAAGGCCGGCTGCCTGACTCCCGCCACCCACAATGACCCATCGTCCTTCCGCGTCGCGTCGCCTCTGCAACATCGCGTCACGTCGGCTGGACATAGGGCGGTCTTGAACGGGTCGAGGCGTTGGCGAGCGACGGGGCACATGAACGCATGCAGGCGTGCATGGGTCTTGACAGAAAACCCGTGCATATTCCCTGACTCTTCCTCGCTCGAGAGTGTAAGTCAAAGGAGCACGATGGCTGGCAGGACAATGAGACGAGTTCGGACACGGGGGCGCGGAAAGCGGGCGTGCATGCCTCGCGGCTTCCTCGACCTCGGCGACCGCGCCGGCCGAGCATTCGGCTTCGGATCGCGGGTTGTGCCGCAGGGGGAGGAGGATGGGGGCGGTTGATCGAGGCGACTGGCCTGGACAAGCGGCGACGCGGCCTGTCGGCGCTTGATGCAGGACATTTGGAATCAGCAATCCCGTCAGAACAAGGAGCCCTGCATGCACCGGAAATCGCGTGTTCTTGGAAGTCCGGACCTGATCATTCCAGGAAGCTCGCGGACATGCCTTGACTGCCAGGCCGACTGGCCCGCAAGCCTTCGAGAATCTCCCCGAATCCTCGGCCGCCAGGCATCGCGTTGACTTGGCGCGCGGCCAATTGCCCAACCTGTCGAGAGCACCGGTTTCCGCGGGGCGGGAACAGCGGTCAGGTCTCTCGCGCGACCTCGATCACGCTGCTGCAATGCCGTCACCGTCGTGAATGCATCGGAAGAACCTGACGGCGCGACATTCGCATGCAGCGATCCACGGCAGGCAACAATTGGAAGATCCGAACGTGGCCAGCCATGAGCGGCCGCGTGGCCGCAACGTTGCAGGACCAATCCGTCGTCTTGCTCCGCGACGCGTCCGGCTTGCAGCTGCAAATTCTGGCACACTTGACATCAGAAGAAATGAATGAAGCGCAGTGTGGCCGATTGCGAAGGGCCCGCGAATACCCCCGATCCTGCGAATGTTTCGCGGCCGCCAAACTCTGAGCCATCGGCGCCGGACGGGTTGAAATAGTCGAAGACCAGATCGGTGTTGTCGCCGAGTGCGTAGCGGACGCCGACCGTGGCAAGCTTGCTGCCGTCGTTGAGGCTGATGATCGCGCTGGGGCTGATGGAAAGATTGGCGGTCACCTGAATCCGGCCCCCGGGCGCCAGAAAGTCCTGCCCGCCGAAGAAGACCTGTCCGGTGGATATCTGCTTTGCCAGGCCCGCCGGCAGGGCGTCCAATGGCACCGAGGCATCCACGCCGAAGCCGTTGTGAAAGCACTCCGCGAAATAGGAGACGTTCCAATCCCCAAGCGTGCCGAAATTGGTGATGTTGAAGAGCCAGGACGGGCGGGACGTGCCATCTGCCAGCCGCAAATGGACATGCTCGGCGTTCCAGGATGCCCCGCCCAATGGCCCGCTCAGGTTCAGCCCTGCCACCTTGTCACCCCGGTCGCGGGCATAGAACAGCGCACCGTCCAGGCTGCCCAGGGTCGTGGTGCCGCGGATTGCCAGGGTGCTTTGGGCCATAGCGACCGCCCCGCCGCGCGTTTCGGCGCGCGGGACGGCAATGGCCTGGATGTCGGCACCACTGTCGAAAAGGAATTGACCGTAGAGCATGTCCACGCCGGGCTTGTAGCTGGTGTCGATCGCATCGGGCGAAAACGGCGCCACGATGTCGGAGGGGTGAAAGAGCCGCCCGCTGCCCCATGTGATGGCCTGCCGTCCCGCCTTCAGGACCATGTTTCCGCTGGTGTAGGCGACCGAGGCACGGTCGATGACGCCGACAAGTGTCCGGTCCGGATCGTGCGACCGGTCGCCACTCAGATCCAGCGATGTCCGTGGCGGGCCACCGACAGGCATCAGCTCGGACCCCGGTGCAATCTGGTTGCCTTGCGCGGCATTGAGCTGTGCGTGAACCTCAAGGCGAAAGGGTCCCTCGAATCTGTCCCACATGAGGCGTGCGGCCGCCGCCAGCGCCCGGGTGTCCCGATAGCCCAGTTCAGCCTCAAGACTCGTCGGATCCGCGGCGCTTGACGTCAGCCCGGCTTCGGTCCGCACGCGAAAGCCATCGGCCCAGGCCGGCATTGCAATGATTGCGGCAAGGAGGACCGCGCTAGGCGCTGCTGTGCGCATCGCTGTCGATCCTTCCGTCCACCATTTCAATGTGACGCATTGAGCGCTCCATCACCCTGACGTCGTGGGTTCCGATCAGGAAGGTTGTGCCGTGCTCTTGGTTGAGGTTGCGCATCAGGTCGACAAGCTCAAGCGCATTCCTGGAATCGAGGTTGGCCGTGGGCTCATCGGCAAGGACGATGGTCGGGCGAGACACCAGCGCGCGGGCGACGGCTACCCGTTGCTGTTGCCCGCCCGACATCTTGCCGGGACGGCGGTTCTCCATGCCGGACAGCCCGACCTCCTTGATCGCCTCCATCGCTCGGTCGTGGCGCCCGGCTGCCGAAACTCCCTGCAATTGCAGCACGAACTCGATGTTCTCGCACGCCGACAGGACTGGAATCAGGTTGTACGACTGGAAGACAAAACCGATCTTCGACAGCCTCAGGTCCGAGAGCTGGGACCGTGAAAGCCCGCTCAGCGGCTGCCCGTCGACGGACACCTCGCCCGAGGTCGGCTCGTCAAGGGCGCCGATCATGTTGAGAAGCGTGGTCTTGCCCGACCCCGACGGCCCCGCCAGCGTCGCAATGTCGCCGGGCATGATGTCCAGATCGACATCCCTGAGCGCGTGCACGGCCAGTTCGCCCTTTCCGAACGTCTTGGACAGGCCGCGGCAGGTGACGATCGGAACCATGGCTCTATCCTTCCTAGGTCTCTCGCCGCATGGCGTCTACCGGGCGGCATTTCGAGGCCCGTCGCGCGGGCCAGAGCGCGACCAGTATGCCAAGAAGCCAGATCATTCCCGGGTACAGGACAAATGCGTCCGGTTCGTGTTCCAGGTAGATGATCTCGCCAGTCTGAACCATCTCCATGGCCCGGGTGAAAGCCGAGAAGTCGATGCCGTCGCTGACCGACCAGATGGTCACGGATGCCAGCACCATGCCCAGGAGCACCCCGACGCCGATCAGCAGCGCGTTTTCGATGGTGACCGTCAGGAGCACCCGGTGCGGTGTCATCCCAAGCGCGCGCAGCAGGCCGAATTCCTGCGTGCGTTCGAAGACCGCCATCAGCTGGGTGTTGACGATGCCGATCGCCATCAGCGCAAAGACGATGCCGAGCCAGACATGGATCAAGACCCCCATGTAGCTGTCCATCGAGGCCAGGAACAAGTTGAGGTCCTTCCAGCTCCGGACGTCAAGGGCGGGTGCCGTGCCGGCCAGCGCCGCCACGGTGTCATCCAATGCCATCTCCTCCGGCAGAACGAAGACGACCTGGGCGATTTCGCCCTCAAGGCCAAGAAACCCTTGCGACGCCGCGCGTCCGGTGAAGACGTAAAGGTCTTCGGTCGCCCTGTCGGCGTCGTAGATGCCGACTACGTCGAAGCCCTGCTCGGACATCGTGCCTTCGGTGTTCTGCGACATCAGGATCACGCGGCGGCCAAGCCCGGTCTTCAGCCGCTCGACCATATGCAGCCCCAGAACGACCGAGTCGTCATCGCTGCCGTTCAGATATCGCCCTTCGGCGATCTTTCCGGGGATCGACGAAATCCGTGCCTCCGCCGTGGGATCGACGCCGACGATCGTGGCCGGCAGGGTCTTGTACTCGCTTTGAACAACCCCCGGAACGACGACGCGGGTTGTCCAGTCGGCTACCTCAGGTGCATCCAGCGCCGAGGCGAGGTCCTGGTCGGGCGGGTCCATCAGCGTCTCGATCGAGGGATCGTGCAGGTAACCCTTGGCATGGATCTGTCCTGACCCGAGAAGAAGCTGAAGTGTCGTCTCCTTCGAGCTTTGGGCCCAGGCAATCATGAATGCATTGAAGAACAGGATCGACCACAGCCCGATGGCCACGACGATCAGCGTGATGCCGGTGCGACGCGGGTTCCGCCACAGGTTGCGCCAGGCGAGCGGCAGCATTGTCTTGAGGCCGTCCATCATGGTGCCATCGCCTTTGCCGGTTCCAGCCCCAGGACGCGGAGATAGGGCACGATGCCCAGAACCGCGACGGAAAGAACAATCGCAAGCGGCCCGAACAGCACGCGAAACGGTGTCATCGACGGATAGAACCGTGCCGGCATTCCCCAGGATTCATAGATCTCGGACAATCCTCCAACGCTGATGCCGACCTGCTGCACCAAATAGGTCAGGGCCATGCCAAGCAGGACGCCCAGCCCGTTGCCGAAAAGCGAAAGAAAGATCACTTCCATCCAGATCATGCGACCGATCCAGCGGCGTTTCATCCCGATCGCCAGAAGCACGCCGAACTCGCGCGTGCGCTCCAGCACCGACATGTAAAGCGTGTTGAGGGTGATGAAGACTACGACCACCACCAGCGTGACATACAGCAACACGGCGGTGATCTGATCGACCGCGATTGCCTCGTCAACATCGGGTCGCAGCTCGGCCCAGTTGAGATACACCACCCCGTGCCGTGCTGCCACTGCTCGCAGCTCGGGCTCGGCCCGCACCACATCGGGCAGATCCGCTCCCGCAACCGCAATGGCATGAACGCCGCCTGCCATCAGAAAGGTCTCGGAAAACCGCGCAAGCGGCATCTGCGCGAAGGAGCGGTCAAGCTCGGGCACCTTGGACTTGAATATCCCGACCACTTCCAGAACGTCGACGGCCACCGAGCCATCGCGTCCCGAACCCAGCAGCGCGACGCGGTCGCCAAGGCCCAGCCGCAGGTTGCGCGCCAAGCCATCGCCCAGCACGATCGCGTCGCGGTCTTCGGGTGTGAGGCCACGGCCCTGCTCGACCAGGCTGGACAATTTCGAAACATGCGGCTCAAGCGCCGGGTCGATCCCGAGAATGGCGACAGCAAAGCTGCGCTCGCCGCTGGCCAATAGCCCGAAACCGGTTCCGCGGGCCGTTGCCACCGTGACACCGGGAACACCCTCAAGGTCGGCCAGGAGCGCCGCCGGGTCGGCGATTGACTTGCCCATCTCGGGGTCGTCCTTGTAGCCCTCGATCTGGAACTGGCCGAAACCGTCGGAGATGCGCAGCATGCTGGATTTCATCGTGTCGTAGGACGCGAGTTGAAGGGACAGCATGAACACCAGCAGCATCGACGTGAACGCCATGCCGAGGACCGACAGGGCGGTTCGGATCGGTTGGCGCCAGATGTTTCGCCATGCGAGCGCGGCTATCAAGGGTCAGTGCCGTGGGTTCTGAAGGTTTGACTTGGTGAACAGGTAAGAGTGGACGGGGATGTCAAACTCGGCCGATTCAGTTGTGATGCGCGTGAACTGCCCGGGCTTTGCATCCGCCCGCATGGTCATCACGACAGGATAGGGGCGCCCGCCGATCCTGCCGACGCGATCGGTCGTCATGGCCCTGACGCGTTTGCCGACCTGATCGTAATATTCGACCTCCATCAACACGCCGTCCGTGCGGATCGTCAGCACCTGTTTGCCCCAGACCACCGGAACGCCCCGTTTCGGAACCGATTCAATCACATGCGCCCGGCCGCCTGTGACGTTCACCATGTCCTTCAGCGTATGCGTGTAATCGTCGATCACCCTTTCCGACCGGGACAGATCGTCATATGAAAAATCCGACCCCATCCAGCTTTGCGACATGGCGCTGGCGGGCAGCTTGATGACCTGGTTGATCCTTGGATTGAAGACATGGGTCAAATTGCCAACTTGAAGGGTCGCATTGCCGGCGTCGCGGGCCGGTTCGGTGAAACGGACAAGCGCCTTCTTTTCGCCCTGCGTCCAGCTTTCCATCGTCAGTTTGCGCGTGCCCGAGGAGCCTATGATCGTCATCGACGTCGTCGTGTGGCTGCTGTCCGCGCGCCAGTTGTCGAAGGTCGCCCGAAGGATCGACCTCGCGTCCTGAGCCGCGGCTACGTTCGGAACGAAAGCGCCCGATGACAGTGCGACGGTCGTGCCGAGCAGAAGCGCAAGGGCCGATCGGCGGAAGGGAGCCTGCAACATCGGGAGCCCATTCGTGGTCTTGCACGATTGCCAATTCAGCGCTCGCGCAACAAGGGGAAATTCGGACCGGACGGTTCGGTTGTCAAGATGCAACTGGGCCGTGCGATTCGCAAATGCAAGCAATCCGGCAAGACGGGAAGTCCGCTCTGACTCTGCAGGAACCGGAAAAAAACCGTCCTCGGGGCGCATGGCATCAACTCATGAGGTCGGGACGTGCGAAGTTATCCAATTGCCACCGCACTGGCTGCTGATGACTGAGAGTCTCACGAGGAAATCAGTGCCCAGTGGCCAGAAGACGCGCCGGGCCGTCGGCGGAGAATTCGAAATCAAGCATGTTCTCCGCTCATCTCCCGTAGGGGTGCCGGAACGGAAGGGGTTTGCGGACTTGCAGGACCGCGAGCGGCCCAAGTCTGACAAGCCCGGACTGAAGGTCCGAATTCGATCGGATCACTCACAGATGGGGAATGCGACCGGCTTCACGAGGACCACTGGACCGTCGCTGCTGGTCCAGACGGAGACTGGACCAGGCGAGCGGCCCCGCAAGTGGGCGGAACAACCGGAACTGGTCCCCGAGCGGTCCGAAACTGCAAGGGAACTTCTGTTGGCCAGGAAGAGAGGCGGTCCAGAATCCCTTGGGGGAGAACTCGTCACCGGGTTCGAAGGCAATTGACGGACGTAGTCCGTCGGTTTCGATCCGGCCCCGGCTTAGGCGATCGCCTTGACCGTGGCGTCATAGCCGCGGCGCGCGGCGAGAGAAGGCTTCGTGCCGGCGTTCCCGTTGGGCGCCTCGGGATTGCGCCTCCGGCATCGAGCAGCAGCATTCCGGCTGTGGCAGGCATTCGCCGGTTGAAGCACGCGATTGACCGCGGCGGCCTTCATTTGCTGGCGGCGGCGTCTTCCGCCGGAAGATCGCAGGTCCGCGCGACGGCAAACGAAATGGACCGCATCGGCGGCTGGCCATGCCCGGAGGACATGGCGGGAACATCTCGAGCGCGCCGCTCACCGCTCCCTGAACATCTGAACGCGCTTCAGGAAGACGCAAATGACGACAGCCAGAGCGGAATGAAATCCAAGTCGAGATCCGCGCAATGGAGGGACAGCTTGCCGCTCCTGTGCAATTTGACCACTGCCTGGACAGCAAGTCAGGCAATGTGTTCGCCCGCCCAGACCGGGTCGAACTCTGCGCCAGAGCCACAGTCGGCCATTGACGTGGGACGCCCCCCGGCCTCCAGATCCGCCGGCCGGTCTGAACGGGCCTGTTCGCATTCTGCTGGCCCGGCAGGCAGCCGCAGGCCTTTCCGGTGCTGGCAGTCATCGGCATCCGTGATAGTCTCGGCATGGGCAGGAGGGCGTGACATGCAGAAAGTTCAGGGATTCGGCGGTTTCTTCTTTCGGGCCCGAGACCCCGAGGGGCTAGCGAACTGGTACAAGGATCATCTTGGAATCGATCCGGCCCCGACGAACATGGAGATGACGCCTTGGAGGACCGGGGCCGGGGTCACGATCTTCTCGCCATTCGATGCGGACACGGACTATTTCTCGGCAGACAAGACGTTCATGCTCAACTTTCGCGTCGTCGATCTCGACGCAATGGTCGCGCAACTGACGTCCGCAGGAATAGAGGTCAGCGACGAAAGCGAGATGGCAGGCATCGGCCGCTTCGCCCGAATCCACGACCCTGAAGGCAACGCGATCGAGCTCTGGGAGCCGGTGTCATAGGGCTCGAATGTCTGTGACCCGCCCCGCTGCGCCTGCTTTCTCCGAGGATGCCGGCGCCCTTGCCGCAGCCGTCCCACGTCGTTTGACGCCTTCCGGCCTCGCCTGTTGAAGGGAATGTCGAGCGTGCGCTTGCTGACGTCGATGCCGGCCAAGGCGATGGTCGTGTCTCGCTCCTGTCCTCGCGATGATTCCGTTCTCGAACCCGGCATCCAGCCAGGATCCGGGAGGCTGAAGAATTCCAGGTCGGGAAATGGATCGACCGCAACCGGCATGCATCTTCGGCTGGCATCGGTGATCGGGTCCGTCATGTCTGGATCGGCACCCTGTCCCGCCAACTTCCCCTTGCCTGAACGCGACCAGGACCAAGAGCGGCGCCCTCGGGGCTCTGGCCTCATCGGCCCCCTTTCCAGGCGTCACAAGAGCCGCCCCTGGACGACGCGACCGGCACCCCCCTTTGTGAACAGACTTGGAGGCCAGGGCTACCCTTTCGGCTCAGGATGGACTGCAGTCAGACCACAACGGCCTGTGCGCGACCATGTTTGGGATGTGCAGGACCGAGACCTGCATGAACTGGCTTGACGGATCGAGGGATGTCCGTGCGCGTGCGATTTCCAGGGTCGCGCGTCTTGCGTTGAAAAACCCGGGCGATGTTCAGTCTGTCGGAGAAGGCGCCTCGGAACTGCGGATCGACCACGGACCTGGCTGCCGGGTCAATTCCATGTGGCGTGGGCACACTGAGAAACCTTCAGGCCATCGCCGGGATTCTCGAGGGCAGGTCCGCACGTCGCAGCCTCCGGGCACGCCACGGACACGGATGCACCAGGGAACCGGAGGACCAGCGACAGCTTCGCCCGGCGCAAGATCTGGCTGGTCGTGCCGGAGCAACCGAAGACTCGGCCGATGATCACTTGAGGCGCCTTTCCATGGCGCACTGACCCTCAGCCCTTTCGTGATCCCCTCCTTGAAGCCACAATCGCCACCCTTGTGATCACGTAAAAAATTAAGTGATCACAAGGGTGGGGCATTTTGGCCAAATCCGAAATAACCTGTTGATCGCCCGGCGCTACGGGTGTTCTTGGGCACAACCGCATCGAGCACGACAAGATCAGGGGGTTGCGTTGAACATTCACGAGTATCAGGCAAAGGCGCTGCTGCGCGACGCGGGAGCTCCTGTAGCCGACGGACGCATCGTTCTGAAAGCGGAGAACGCGAAGACCGCGGCAGGCGCGCTGGACGGACCGGCATGGGTCGTGAAGGCCCAGATACATGCCGGCGGCCGCGGAAAGGGCACGTTCAGGGAACCGGATGCCGGAGAGAAGGGCGGCGTGCGAATCGCCGGCTCCGCGCACGAGGCCGCCGACGAAGCCCGCCGCATGCTTGGCCGAACGCTGATAACCAAGCAGACCGGCCTGGCCGGAAAGCAGGTCAACCGCATCTACATCGAGGACGGCTCCGCGATCGATCGCGAAATGTACCTCGCGCTCCTGGTCGATCGCGGCTCCAGCCGCATCAGCTTCGTGGCGTCGACAGAGGGAGGCATGGACATCGAGGAGGTCGCGGAAGCGACCCCGGAGAAGATTCTCTCCTTCAGCGTCGATCCCGCAACGGGTTATCAGGCCTTCCACGGCCGCCGGATCGCCTTCGCGCTCGGCCTCGCAGGACCCCAGGTCAAGCAATGCGTGAAACTGATGGGCCAGCTCCATGAACTCTTCGTCTCCAGGGACATGGAGATGCTGGAAATCAACCCGCTGGTCGTGACTGCCGAGGGTGACCTGAAGTGCCTCGATGCCAAGATGGGATTCGATTCGAACGCCCTCCACCGCCAGCCCGACATCGCCGAACTCAGGGACACGACCGAAGAGGATCCCAAGGAGCTTGAGGCGTCGAAGCACGACCTCAACTACATTGCGCTCGACGGCGAGATCGGCTGCATGGTGAACGGCGCGGGTCTAGCCATGGCGACCATGGACATCATCAAGCTCTACGGCGCCGAGCCCGCAAACTTTCTCGACGTGGGCGGGGGCGCGACCAAGGAGAAGGTTACCGAGGCGTTCAAGATCATCACCTCCGACCCGAACGTGAAGGGCATTCTCGTCAACATCTTCGGCGGCATCATGCGCTGCGACATCATCGCCGAAGGCGTCGTCGCCGCCGTGAAGGAAGTCGGCCTCAAGGTGCCGCTCGTGGTCCGCCTCGAAGGCACGAACGTCGAGGACGGCAAGCGAATCATCGACTCCTCCAGCCTGGACGTGATCGCCGCGGACAACCTGAAGGACGGAGCCGAAAAGATCGTCAAGGCCGTGAAGGGATGAGACGCGATCAGGGCGACGGGCCGGAATCCCCGGGGGCCCTCTTCCGCAACAGGAACAGGCCGGGTTTGAATGGGACAGTGTGGTGGCGGTACTAATTGACAGCAACACCAGGGTGATCTGCCAGGGCCTGACCGGCAGCCAGGGAACGTTTCACTCGCAGCAAGCGATCGACTACGGCACGAAGATGGCGGGCGGCGTGACACCCGGCAAGGGAGGCCAGGAACATATCGGCCTGCCGGTCTTCGACTCGGTTCACGAGGCGCGCGCCGCGACCGGCGCCAACGCGACGGCGATCTACGTGCCGCCGCCCTTTGCGGCAGACGGCATTCTCGAGGCCGTCGACGCGGGCATGGAAGTGATCGTGGCGATCACCGAGGGAATCCCGGTGCTCGACATGATGAGGGTGAAGCGCGCCCTGGAGGACAGCACGTCAGTCCTTGTCGGCCCGAACTGCCCGGGCGTGATCACTCCCGAGGAATGCAAGATCGGCATCATGCCCGGCCACATCCACAAGAAGGGCTCCGTGGGCGTCGTGTCGCGGTCCGGCACGCTGACATACGAGGCCGTGAAGCAGACCACGGATGTCGGACTTGGCCAGTCCACCTGCGTCGGCATTGGCGGCGACCCGATCAAGGGAACCGAGCATGTCGACGTGCTGGAATGGTTCCTTGCCGACGAGGAAACCCGGTCGATCATGATGATCGGCGAAATCGGCGGCAGCGCCGAAGAGGATGCGGCCCAGTTCCTCAAGGACGAGGCAAGGCGCGGCCGCTCGAAGCCCGTTGCCGGGTTCATCGCCGGCAGGACCGCGCCTCCGGGTCGCCGCATGGGTCACGCGGGCGCCATCGTCGCGGGCGGCAAGGGCGGCGCGGAGGACAAGATCGAGGCCATGCGTTCCGCCGGAATTGTCGTCGCCGACAGCCCGTCCGGCCTCGGCGAGGCAATGCTGGAAGCGATCGGGTAGAGCCATGGAACGCGGCACGAGGTTCCCGGCCCTGCTGCACCGCATCCCGCCACTCGGGCGGCACGCTGCCGTTCCTCCCTGCGCCAATGGGCCTTCCGCCGGGACCGGCGACATGCCTTGGCCGAACATCAATTTTCGCCCGAAGCCTCACATCCGACCAGGAGGTTAGCGATGACAGAGCAATCCCCGAATGACATCTTCAAGGCGTCCAGCTTCCTCCAAGGCCATAACGCCGCATATGTCGAACAGTTGCACGCGCGCTTTGCCGGCAATCCGGACGCGGTCGACGAGAGCTGGCGCCAGTTCTTCCGCGAGCTTGGCGACGCCGGGGCGGACGCCCGGGCCGAGACGGCGGGACCAAGCTGGGCGCGGCCGGACTGGCCGCCCACCCCCAACGACGAGCTGACGGCCGCGCTCGACGGGCAATGGGGCGATCTCGGCCTCGCCGCACGGAAGCAGGCCGGAGACAGGATCGCGGCCAAGGCAGCGGAAGCCGGGATCAAGCTGTCGGACGAACACGTGCGCCGCGCAGTGCTCGATTCGGTTCGTGCGCTGATGCTGATCCGGGCCTACCGGATCCGCGGACATCTTGTCGCGGACCTTGATCCCCTCGGCATGCGCGACGAGGAACCGCACCCGGAACTCGATCCCAGGTCCTACGGCTTCGCCGACGACGACATGGACCGACAGATCTTCATCGACAAGGTCCTCGGGCTGGAAACGGCCTCGATGCGCGAGATTGTCGCGCTCGTGAAACGAACCTATTGCGGCACCTTCGCACTGCAGTACATGCATATCTCCGATCCCGGGCAGGCGTCCTGGCTCAAGGAGCGGATCGAGGGCCTCGGCAAGGAAATCGCCTTCACCCAGAACGGCAGGAAGGCGATCCTGAACAAGCTCGTGGAAGCCGAAGGGTTCGAGAAGTTCCTGCATGTCAAGTACACCGGCACCAAGCGATTCGGCCTAGACGGCGGCGAGAGCCTGATCCCCGCAATGGAGCAGGTCATCAAGCGGGGCGGCGCCCTCGGTGTCGGGGAGATCGTCATCGGAATGCCGCACAGGGGCCGGCTGAGCGTCCTGGCGAACGTGATGGGCAAGCCGTTCCGGGCAATCTTCAACGAGTTCCAGGGCGGCAGCTTCAAGCCCGAGGAAGTCGACGGCTCCGGCGACGTCAAGTACCACCTCGGCGCGTCCTCGGACCGAGAATTCGACGGCAACACCGTGCATCTGAGCCTGACCGCGAACCCGAGCCATCTCGAAGCCGTGAACCCGGTCGTGCTCGGCAAGGTCCGCGCCAAGCAGGACCAGATCAAGGACGCCGGGCGCAGGAAGGTCCTGTCGATCCTCCTCCACGGGGACGCCGCCTTCGCAGGCCAAGGCGTCGTTGCGGAGTGCTTCGGTCTCTCGGGCCTCAGGGGCCACAAGACCGGCGGCACGATCCACATCATCGTGAACAACCAGATCGGCTTCACGACGGCACCGCATTTCAGCCGCTCAAGCCCCTATCCCACCGACATCGCGCTGATGGTCGAGGCCCCGATATTCCACGTCAACGGCGACGACCCGGAAGCGGTTGTTCACGCTGCACGGGTCGCGACCGAGTTCCGGCAGAAGTTCGGCAAGGACGTGGTGATCGACATTTTCTGCTATCGCCGCTTCGGACACAACGAAGGCGACGAGCCGATGTTCACCAACCCGATCATGTACAAGCGGATCAAGAGCCACAAGACGACGCTTTCGCTGTACACGGACCGGCTCGTGCAGGACGGCCTCATTCCCGAGGGCGAGATCGAGGACATGAAGGCCGCCTTCCAGGCGCGCCTGAACGAGGAGTTCGAGGCCGGCAAGGCATTCCGGCCGAACAAGGCCGACTGGCTGGACGGGCGATGGAGCCATCTCGACAAGGAAGGCAAGAGATACCAGCGCGGAAAGACCGCGATAACTAAGTCCGCGATGAAGGAGATCGGGCGCGCCCTGACAACCGCGCCAAAGGATTTCCCCCTTCACCGGACGGTCGACCGCCTGCTGGAAGCCAGGCGCGAGGTGTTCGGGAGCGGCGAGGGCTTCGACTGGGCCACCGGGGAGGCGCTGGCCTTCGGTTCGCTCCTGACGGAGGGCATTCCGGTGCGGCTTTCGGGCCAGGATTCAACACGCGGCACGTTCAGCCAGCGCCATTCGGGTTTCGTCAACCAGGAGACCGAGGAACGGCACTACCCGCTGAACAACATCCGCAAGGGACAGGCGCATTACGAGGTGATCGATTCAATGCTCTCGGAATACGCCGTCTGCGGGTTCGAATACGGCTACTCGCTTGCAGAACCGAATTCGCTGGTGCTCTGGGAAGCGCAATTCGGCGATTTCGCCAACGGCGCGCAGATCATGTTCGACCAGTTCGTTTCGTCCGGCGAGCGGAAATGGCTCAGGATGAGCGGGCTTGTCCTCCTGCTGCCGCACGGCTTCGAGGGCCAGGGCCCGGAGCATTCCAGCGCCCGGCTCGAACGGTTCCTGCAAATGTGCGCCGAGGACAACTGGATCGTCGCCAACTGCACGACGCCGGCGAACTATTTCCACATCCTCCGGCGCCAGATGCACCGCTCCTTCCGCAAGCCGCTCGTGCTGATGACGCCGAAGTCGCTCCTGCGCCACAAGCTGGCCGTCAGCGACGCGGCGGACTTCATCACCGGGTCGAGCTTCCACCGCGTGCTCTGGGACGATGCCGAAAAGGGCCGTTCCGACACGACGCTCGTGCCGGACAAGAGGATCCGTCGCGTCGTGATGTGTTCGGGCAAGGTCTATTTCGACCTTCTGGAGGAGCGCGATTCACGTGGCATCGACGACATCTACATCCTGCGCGTCGAGCAGTTCTATCCGTTCCCCGCCCAGGCATCCGTCAAGGAGCTGAAGCGGTTCCCGAACGCGGAAATCGTCTGGTGCCAGGAGGAGCCCAAGAACCAGGGTGCATGGACCTTCATGGAGCCAAACATCGAATGGGTGCTGACACGCATCAACGCGAAGTTCACCAGGCCGAAATATGTCGGTCGCGCCTCCAGCGCGTCCACGGCGGCAGGCCTCGCATCCTCTCACAAATCGCAACAAGTGGCGCTCGTGAACGAAGCGCTGACACCGGGAAGCTAGATCATGTCAACCGAAGTTCGAGTGCCCACCCTGGGCGAAAGCGTGACAGAAGCCACCGTCGCTACCTGGTTCAAGCGGCCGGGCGAGCGTGTATCGGTGGACGAGATGCTCTGCGAGCTGGAAACCGACAAGGTGACCGTCGAAGTGCCATCACCAGCAGCCGGCACGCTGGCGGAAATCGTTGCTGCGGAAGGCGCGACGGTCGCGCCCGACGCGTTGCTCGCGACCCTGAACGCGGCCGAGGCCGCGGCACCCGCGCCCGCCACCCCCGATGCGGCCGCCGCCACGACGACCGCTGCTCCGGCAAGCGACGGCAAGAGGGACGGACGGACCGTCGACGTCATGGTGCCCTCGCTTGGCGAAAGCGTGACCGAGGCGACGGTATCGACCTGGTTCAAGTCGGCTGGGGACGCCGTCGCGGCCGACGAGATGCTCTGCGAACTTGAGACCGACAAGGTTTCGGTCGAGGTTCCCGCCCCGGTCGCGGGGGTCCTGGCGGAAGTCCTGAAGGGCGAAGGCGAAACCGTCGAGGCCGGCGGAAGGCTCGCCGTGATGGCGGCTGGCGAGGGCGCCGCGAAGGCCGCCGCCGCCAAGCCAGCGGCAGCGGGGACCGGTGCGGTGCCGGCAGCGGGACCGAGAGTCGAGGACGCTCCTTCCGCCAGGAAGATGATGGCCGAGACGGGCCTGTCGTCCGACCAGGTCTCCGGTACCGGAAGGGACGGGCGGGTGATGAAGGAAGACGTGCTGAGAGCGCTCTCCGCGCCGGAGCAGCCGGACGCGCCGGAGCAGCCGGACGCTCCGGTGCAGCCGGACGCGCCGGAGCAGCCGGACGCTCCGGTGCAGCCGGACGCGCCGGAGCAGCCGGACGCTCCGGTGCAGCCGGACGCTCCGGTGCAGCCGCAGCCAGGCGCTCCGGCGCGGGCGCCGGTCGCGGCCGGGGATGCGGCGCGGGAAGAGCGCGTCAAGATGACCCGCTTGCGCCAGACCATCGCGCGACGGCTGAAGGACGCCCAGAACACGGCCGCCGTACTGACCACCTACAACGAAGTGGACATGTCCGCGGTGATGGGACTTCGGCAGGAATACAAGGATCTCTTCGAAAGGAAGCACGGCGTGAAGCTCGGCTTCATGTCCTTCTTCACGAAGGCATGCTGTCACGCCCTGGGGGAAGTTCCTGAAGTCAACGCGGAGATCGACGGGACCGATATCGTCTACAAGAATTTCGTGCATATGGGCATTGCCGTCGGCACGCCCACCGGCCTCGTCGTGCCGGTTGTGCGCGACGCCGACCGAATGAGCTTTGCCGGAATCGAGAAGCGGATCAACGAGCTCGGCGCGCGGGCCCGCGACGGCAAGCTCTCGGTGGCCGAGATGCAGGGTGGAACCTTCACGATCTCGAACGGCGGAGTCTACGGCTCGCTGATGAGCTCGCCGATCCTGAACCCGCCACAATCCGGCATCCTTGGCATGCACAAGATCCAGGAACGTCCTGTCGCGGTGAAGGGCGAAGTCGTCATTTGCCCGATGATGTATCTCGCCCTGTCCTATGATCACCGGATCGTGGACGGAAAGGGCGCGGTCACCTTCCTCGTTCGCGTGAAGGAAGCGCTCGAGGACCCGCGACGCCTCCTGATGGACCTTTGATCAGCCCGCTTGCTTGAAGACATGCCACGCTTCCGGACCGGCGACACCGGAGCGGCGCCCAGGGAAGGGAACTCGACATGGCCAGTTATGACGTCATCGTGATAGGCAGCGGACCTGGCGGATATGTTTGCGCGATCCGTTGCGCCCAGCTGGGTCTCAGGACTGCATGCGTTGAAGGCAGGGAGACGCTGGGAGGCACCTGCCTGAACGTTGGATGCATCCCGTCGAAAGCGCTGCTTCACGCAACCGCAATGCTGCATGAGGCCGAAGCGAATTTCGTAAGGATGGGCATCAAGACGTCGAAGCCAGGCGTCGACTGGAAGGCGATGCTTGCCTACAAGCAAGACACGATCGACGCGAACACCAAGGGAATCGAGTTCCTGTTCAAGAAGAACGGGGTCGACTGGCTGAAAGGCTGGGCGGGCATTCCCGAGGCCGGCAAGGTCAAGGTGGGCAGTGCCGTTCACGAGGCTTGCAACATCGTCATCGCGACGGGATCCGAGGCATCCTCGCTGCACGGCGCGGATGTCGACGAGAAGGTCGTCATGACGTCGACCGGCGCGCTGGAACTGCCGAAGATCCCGAAGAGGATGGTCGTTATCGGCGCGGGCGTGATCGGGCTGGAACTTGGCTCGGCCTACAACCGGCTGGGCACGGAGGTGACGGTGGTCGAGTTCCTGAGCGCCGTCACGCCGGGGATGGACGGAGAGATCCAGAAGACCTTCCAGAGAGCCCTCAAGAAGCAGGGCCTCACGTTCGTGATGGGCGCAGCTGTGCAAGGGGTCGAGGCGACAAAGACCGAGGCTAAGGTGGCCTACAAGCTTCGCAAGGACGAAAGCGAGCACATGCTCGCGGCCGATGTCGTCCTGGTCGCGACCGGGCGAAAGCCCTTCACGGAAGGCCTTGGCCTCGATGCCCTCGGTCTGGAGACTGCGGAGCACGGCCAAGTCCGCACCGACGGTCGCGGAAAGACCAACGTCGACGGCATCTGGGCGATCGGCGACGCCACGGACGGCCCCATGCTGGCGCACAAGGCGGAAGACGAGGGCATGGCAGTGGCCGAGTGCATCGCGGGCCAGGCGGGCCACGTGAACTACGGCGTCATCCCGTCCGTGATCTACACGCATCCTGAAGTCGCAAGCGTCGGACAGACCGAAGAGCGGCTAAAGGAAGCGGGGCGCTCGTACAAGGTCGGCAAGTTTCCCTTCATGGGCAACGGGCGTGCCAAGGCGAATTTCGCCGCCGAAGGGTTCGTGAAGCTTCTCGCGGACAGCGAGACCGACCGGATCCTCGGTGCCCATATCATCGGGCCAATGGCCGGAGACCTGATCCACGAAATCTGCGTGGCGATGGAATTCGGCGCGGCGACAGAAGACGTGGCGCGCACCTGCCATGCACACCCGACCTATTCCGAGGCGGTCAGGGAAGCGGCCCTGGCCTGCGGGGACGGACCCATTCACGTCTGAGGTCGGCCAACCGCCATCCCTTCCCGGTTGCGGGCGTCCCACGGATCGCCTTCAAGCATCTACGGGGACGGTCGCGGCAACGCTGCTGTCCCGATGGACGGCGGCAATAGCCACCCTGCGGGGCGCACGGGCCTCCCGCGTCGCGTTTTGGGCACCCGGCCCTAACTCACGGCGGTCCTGAGCCACTCCATGACACGGCCTCTGACTGACTGGTCTCCGCTTTCCCGCGCCCTGTCGATGACCTCGCGCGCCTCTGCAAGATCGACGCGCCGAATCAGGTGCTTGACCGGTCCGATCGAGGCCGGACGCATTGACAGCGACCGAAGCCCCATGGCGGCAAAGCACATTGCGTCGACTGGACGGCCTGCATCCTCACCGCAATAGCTGACCGGCGTGCCCGTTTCATCGCAGCGTCGCGTGATGTGCTCGATGAAGCTCAGGTAGCTCACGTTCAGCGTGTCATAGCGCTTGCGGACGCGCTCGTTCTCGCGATCAGCTGCAAAGAAGAACTGCTTAAGGTCATTGCCGCCAATGGAAATGAAGTCGGCAAGCTCGAACAGCTTGCGCGGCGCGAAGGCAAGGGACGGCGTTTCCAGCATTGCCCCGATCTCAAGATTCTCGGGCAGCGCATGGCCCAGCTTCCTTTCGCGCTCGACTTCGTCGAGGACGTGCTGGCGAGCGGCGGTGAACTCCTCGAGTTGCGCGATGAAGGGGAACATGATCGTCAGCGGTCGCCCGTTCGCCGCGCGGATCAGGGCCTGCAACTGCATTCGCATCACGCCCTTCCTGTCGAGTGCGACCCGGATCGCGCGCCAGCCAAGGGCTGGATTCGGCTCATCCTCGCGCTTCATGTAGGGCAGCATCTTGTCTGAGCCGATGTCGAGCGTACGAAACACGACGCGCTTGCCGCCCGCTGAATCCAGAACTCGGGAATAGATGCCCGCAAGCTCCGCGCGCTGTGGCATGCTTGAACGGGCAAGAAACTGGAGCTCGGTCCGAAAGAGCCCGACGCCCACCGCACCCGAGCCCTTGAGCGACGGCAGTTCGGCGATCAGGCCCGCGTTCATGTGCAGCGAGACCTTGATTCCGTCCTTGGACTCTGCGGGCAGCTCCCTGAGGTCCGCGTACCGCTCCTGAGCCTTGGCCCGCATTGCGGCCTTGTCGCGGAACGCCGAAATCACGGACTCGTCGGGCCGCAGATGCACCAGGCCCAGATCCCCGTCGATCGTGATGTGATCGCCGTTCAACGCTTCCAGGGTGATGTCGCGACCCGCATGAACGATCAGGGGAATCACCCACGCCCGCGCAATGATTGCGGCATGACTGCCGACCGAGCCTTGTTCAAGCACGATGCCGTTGAGCTTGCCTCGCCCGTAGTCGAGCAGTTCGGCCGGTCCGATATTGCGCGCCACGAGCACCGCATCGCCGGGGATGTCGGCTGCGGGGTCTCCCCCCTGCCCGGTCAGGATGCGCAGGAGCCGGTTTGAGAGATCGTCAAGATCCTGCAGCCGCTCGCGAAGATAGGCGTCCGGAGAGCGACCCAGACGCCGCCGGGCCGTGGACTGCTCCTTTTCGACGGCCGCTTCGGCGGAAAGCCCGGCAGCGATGTCTGCCTCCATGCGCGTCAGCCAGGATCTCGAGTTGGCAAACAGCCGATAGGTCTCCAGCACTTCGACGTGGTCCTTGTCCACCGCGTCCTGGCCGACGGATTCCAGCATGCCGTCGACCGATATGCGCAGCCGGTCCACCGCCTCGAGAAGCCGTTCTGTCTCCTTCTCCGGATCGTCGGCGACAGGGTTCGTGACCACGACTCGCGGCTCGTGAAGATAGACATGCCCTTCGGCAACGCCTTCCTGCCCGATCTGGCCACGGAACTGCATGGGCCTTGTGTGGAGTGCCCGAAGCGCCTCGCCTTCGCCCACGAACGCGCCAAGCTCGGTCATTTCGGCGAGGACCATCGCCACGACCTCGAGCGCATATACCTCGTCATCGGAGAATGCCCGCGCCTCCCGGGACTGGACCACGAGAACGCCCAGGCGGTCGCCGAGACGCTGGATCGGAACGCCGCAGAAGGAGGAAAAGACCTCTTCCCCGGTCTCGGGCATGAAGCGGAAACCCTTGGCAGAGGGCGCGTCAGCCTCGTTGACGACGATGCCGTCGCGGGCCGCGCGACCGACCAGGCCTTCGCCTAGCCGCATCCGCGTCTTGTGGACTGCGTCCATCTTCAGGCCGATCGACGCGCAGAGCTCCAGCGTGTCGGAATCGAGGAACAGGTAGATCGAGCAGACTTCCGACTGCATTTCCTCGGAAATTATCTTGGTGACTTGATCGAGCCGCGCCTGTCCGGCGGTATCCTCGGCGAGAGAATCCCGCAGGCGTCGCAATAGCTTGCGGCTTCCGGCCTCGATCTCCACCATTCCGTCGCTTTCGTCCTGTTGCTGCGGCATTGCCGCCGCCCGGGTCGAGTAGACCACAGTTGCAACGCGAAAAAAACGGCAAATGCGGGCCGCAATCATGAATGATCTGCGACATCCGGCCCGCCGTCACGACAGGATGCCGTGGAGTTCCAGAAGACTTTCAGGTGCAGGGTTCGGCCTGAAGTCCCGCCTGCCCCGGACCAACAGGATATGCGAAAGACCCGCCCCGGCGGCGCAAGCCACGGACTTCACGGCCAGTTCATGCAGCGTCCGAGAGCTCGAACGCCTCGTGAAGGGCCTGCACGGCAAGCTCCAGGTATTTCCGGTCGATCAGGACAGAAATCTTGATCTCCGAAGTCGAGATGACCTTGATGTTGATGCCCTCGTCGCGAAGCGCCGAGAACATCCGCGACGCGACGCCGGCATGGCTGCGCATGCCGATTCCCACGACGGACACCTTTGCCACGTCTTCGTCCGTCACAAGCTGGCTGTAGTTGACTTCACCCGAAGCCTTGACCTCCTCCATTGCCTGCTTGGCGCGCGCGACCTGGTTAACCGGCAACGAAAACGTCATGTCGGTACGACCATCCTCGGAAATGTTCTGGACGATCATGTCGACGTTCACTCCGGCGGTCGCCAGCGGGCCGAAGATCGCGGCGGCAATGCCAGGCCGGTCCGCAACCGAAAGCAGCGTCATTTCCGCCTCGCCGCGGCTGAAAGCGACGCCGGCAACCACGTTCTTTTCCATGATGTCCTCCTCGGCACAGACGAGCGTGCCAGCGTTGTCGTCGTTGCTTCCGAAAGTCGACAGGACGCGCAGGCGCACGTTGTGGCGCATCGCAAGCTCGACCGAGCGGGTCTGCAGCACCCGTGCGCCGAGCGAGGCCAGTTCCAGCATCTCCTCGAACGCGATCCGGTCCAGCTTGCGCGCCTTCGACGTGATCCTGGGATCGGTCGTGTAGACCCCGTCGACATCCGTGTAGATGTCGCAGCGCTCGGCTTCGAAAGCGGCCGCAAACGCGACCGCCGTGGTGTCCGAACCGCCGCGACCGAGCGTCGTGACGCGTCCCTCGGAAGAGATGCCCTGGAAGCCTGCGACAACCGCGACCTTCATGCCCTCGGCAAACTTGGCCGTGATGTTCCCGATCTCGATGGCCTCGATGCGAGCCGCGGCATGAGCGCTGTCGGTTTGCACAGGCACCTGCCAGCCTGCCCACGACCGCGCCGGAATCTCCATCTCCTGCAACGTAAGCGCCATGAGTCCGGCGGTGACCTGCTCTCCCGACGAAACCACGGCATCGTATTCGCGGGCATCGTAGAAGCGCGATGTCTTCTCGACCCAGCCGACCAACTCGTTCGTCTTGCCGGACATCGCCGAGACAATGACAATCACCTCGTGCCCGTTCCCGACCTCGCGGCGCACGAGACTTGCAGCATGCCGGATCCGTTCCGGCGAGGCGACCGACGTGCCACCGAATTTCATGACGAGAATGGGCATTGTCCCTCGCCCGCATTGCATTCGGCACTACTTACGGCGGAGACCCGCAAGGTGCAAGAATCGCGCAGGAATGCGAAGACACGCTTGCCGAAGGCACAATTTCTGCTTTCTGCGCATGGCGTACCAGGGATCGCCCGGAATTGAGGGTGATCAGGCCAATGCCGGCAAGCCTCCGGTGCGGCGGTCTCGCTGCACCGCCTGCGGTTGATCGAGATCGGCCACGTCCGTCGCGGCCCGGGCCGCCCGGTCGCGTCAGCTCGGTGCGTCGAAATGCAGGATTTCCAGTTCGGTCGCCTGGATTCTCGCTTGAAAGTTCGAATGCCAGCTTTTTCGGTGCGATCAAAATGCCTTCTCCAGGCATCTCTGCCGAATGACTGAACTCTTCCTCGAGAAGCCATGTCTTCCGCTCAGGCATATCCGGATAGAGCCTCGGGATCCATCCTTCGACTGCGTCAGCAGGAAGGGCGAAGCGAAACGGCCCGCGGCGGCTTGCGGCACCGAGCATGCCGCGCCTTGCAAGTGCGGAAGCTGCATTGCGCGCAGCACGCTCCTCGCAGGTCGTCAGGACAGGAGCTCTTGCGCATTCAGCCTGCCGGGGCGAGCGCAGCCTCCCGCAGCACGCTGAAGCTGGCTCCACTTCATTGACACTTCCCCGATCATGCCCCTCTCGGACATGGATTTCCCCTCCCTCCCGGGGACACAGTTTCGACGGACTATCGGTTCCCTTGCGCATATGGTTGAAACGAACGTCATGAATGAAATGGAGAGTCACATGCACCTCTTGCCGAACCTTGCCCTCGCGACGGCGATCTTGCTTGTCGCCGCCGCTACGGCAGGCGCCGATCCGCCTGATCTCCGGACACCCGCGCCTGTCATACATTTGGCTGACAACCTGGACGAGGTTGATGGCCTCGGGTGGTGCATAGACACGATTGGTCGCGGGCTGTCGGATCGTCTGCATGCCCACTCGTGCAAGCCACGGGGCGGAGACGTGCAGTTTCGTCTTTCCGAGGTCACCGGCCAGATCGCATCCGTCCCCTTCGAAGGGAAATGCATGGCGTATCTGCATCCGGACGATCTGTCTGAGCCGCTCGGGCTGATTGATTGCAACGCGGCGGCCGACGCACAGAAGTTCAACTACGATCCTCGATCCATGACGATCCGCCCGTCGCTTGACCACACAGAGTGCCTGAGCGTCGGTGCCAACAGCCGTTCTGCTGGTCCATTTATGGCGCGCAATCTCCGATTCTCTGCTTGTTCAGCGGCTGATGCACGGTTCCAGCAGTGGATCGTCAGGCAGTGACCCCGGCTCTTTCCCGGCGTTCGATGCCGCAGGGCTCCGCCGCGCCTTGGCGCGACGTCCCTGCAGCACCCGTGGCCGCTTGCGCACTGGAACCTGCTTCTGATCGGCGGTGCAATCATCTCCTTGGAGGTCATTTTCCGGATCCTCGGCACGCAGACCCTGGATTTCATACGTTTCAACGCCCACAAAACCAGGACTTTGCGGATGGCTTGCCCGAGGCGTTTTTCGTCCTCGATTCGTTGCTGCAGGACTTGTTCGGAGGGTCGGGGCATTCCTGGCCCGCGTCAAAATGCTGATGCCGTGCGCCGCGACCGAATCTAGAAATTGCGCGCGATCCGGCCACGCGGGCTCCAGGTTGTGCATCCACAACTCAACGGCGATGCCGCCGACCCTTGATCGCAATTTACGGCGCTGCCCGTGCGGCAGTTGCAGCGCCATGTTCGAAGGACTTTCAGCACCGGCCGGAACTGGCTCGGCGGCCGCCAGCTACCACGTCGACGGCGCGCTTGAACGCGAACACGACTACATCTATCTCGCGTCTCGATGCTTGTACAGGATCCCGTTCGATTCCTTGCCTTCCTGGGTCTGCTTCCCGGCAGCCCGTTGCTTGCCGGCGACATCACGATCATGGACCCGTACGCGCGTGCCTCACGCCCCGGGGCGCCGACCGGCGCGATGTTCATGTCGATCCAGAACACCGGCGCATTCGCTGACCGCCTGATTGCCGCCAGGTCGCCGATTGCCGCGATGGTTCAGATCCATACGCATATCGAGGACGACGGCATCATGAAGATGCGAGAGGTCGAGGCAGGCATAACTGTACCGGCAGGCGACACGTACACGCTGTCACGTGGCGGCGACCACGTGATGTTGATGGGCGTGACGCAGGATCTTGTTGACGGCGAGACCGTACCACTGACGCTGGACTTCGAGATCGCTGGCGAAATCGCGATCAAGGTTCCGGTAGACAGCGCGCGCGGCCAGCCGGCGGCAAGCGCGGGACAATAGAGGCCAGCCGCGCTCAGGCGTTCAGGAGGCGCTCGACCCAGCGGGGCACGCTTAGCGTAGCCGGGCCCTCGATCCTCTCGTGGAAGAGATCGAAGATTTCCGACGGCACAAGGTTGATTTCGATCGTATGAGCACCAGCCCTTCTGGCCTCGCTGACGAATCCGGCCGCCGGATGGACCTGGCCACTTGTTCCGATCGCAGCGAATGCAGCAGCCGTATCAAGATGTCCGGCGATCTCGTCGAGCGCATGCGGAACTTCGCCAAACCAGACAACATCCGGCCGGGTGGCCGGCTCCGAGCACTCGGGACACGGGTCGGTGGCATGCATTTCCATGGGCGCATCCCATCCGCCGCCGCAGGACGCGCAGGTTGCACGGTCAAGCCTCCCGTGCATGTGAATTGCGGCGGTTCCCGCCGCTTCGTGGAGCGAGTCGACGTTCTGCGTGATGATCACGACTTCGCCCGGATAGTCCCTTTCCAGCCTTGCAAGCGCGGCATGCGCCGCGTTCGGCGGCGCCCCGGCGGCGCTCCTGCGCCGAGCATTGTAGAAGTCATGGACCTTGGCCGGGTCACGCCGGAAGCCGTCCGGCGTGGCCACTTCGTTCAAGTCGTATCGCGTCCAGACCCCTCCCTTGTCGCGGAAAGTGCCGAGCCCGCTCTCCGCCGAGATGCCAGCGCCGGTCAGCACGACGATCTTGCCGGGGTTCCTGTTCATGTCCGGACCATGTTAACGGGTGCCTGCAAGCGCGGGAAGCGCATGGGCAACCGTATCTCCTGCGGCATCGATCGAGAGAATGGGATAAGCGCATGAAACTCTTCGTCGGACTTGGCAATCCCGGAGCCAAGTATGCCGGACATCGGCACAATGTCGGCTACATGGTGGTCGACAGGATTGCCGCCGATCATGACTTTGGCGGCTGGAGATCGAAGTTCCATGGACAGATCAGCGAAGGGCGGATGGCATCAGACAAGATCATGCTGCTGAAGCCTGAGACGTTCATGAACGATTCAGGCCGGGCAGTTGGCGAAGCCCAGCGATTCCACAAGCTGTCGCCGGAAGACGTGGTCGTGTTCCATGACGAGATCGACCTGGCGCCCGGCAAGATGCGCGTCAAGCTTGGCGGCGGGAACGCCGGTCACAATGGCTTGCGCTCGATTGATGCCCATATTGGAAGCAACTACCAGCGCGTGCGGATCGGCGTCGGACATCCCGGCCGGAAGGACGCCGTGCATTTTCATGTGCTGAGAGACTTTTCCAAGTCGGATCAGGCCTGGCTGGAGGATCTGCGGACCGGGATCTCCGACGGCGCGCCTTTTTTGGCCTCGGGCGACATGGACAAGTTCCGCAACGCAGCGAATCGCCGGAAGGCAAGTCCGCCCGAGAAGCCCGAAACCGCATCGCGACCTCCAACGCCGACACTTGCATCTCCTTTTGGCGTCGACAATCGATCCGCGTTGCAAAAGCTCGTCGACAGGTTTCGGCGATAGGCTGCCGCTGGCAGAGGTCACGCTCGCCCGACTTGCGCACTCCGCAGGCTGTCCTGCACCAGCCAGGATTCAAGCACTGCGCCATGCGAAAATGCCCGCATTCACAGTCGCCCCGTAACGCGGTATCAATGGACGACGGTCGCAAGGCCACCATCGGACCGGAGCATCCCATGAACAGAGATCCCTCCATCAACGTCCTTGGCGATCCGCTGGAGCCTTGCTCGACCAATCCCGTCACCGGGTTCTTCCGGGACGGATGCTGCAACACCTGTCGCGAGGACCAAGGAAGTCACACGGTCTGCGCGATCATGACCGCAGAGTTCCTGGCCTATTCGAAATATGTCGGCAACGACCTGTCCACGCCGCGGCCGGAATTCCAGTTCTCCGGACTGAAACCCGGAGATGCGTGGTGTCTCTGCGCAGGGCGTTTCATGCAGGCTGCGGACGAAGGCGCCGCCCCGAGAGTAAGGCTTGCCTCCACACACCGTAAGGCGCTGGACATCGTGCCGCTGGAAGTCTTGGCGGACCACTCCACTGGTGACTGACCGGGTCCGGTCAACTGATATGTCCAAATCCGGGATACTGACGCATGGTCCGCGTCGCAAAGGACCGCGTCAATTCTTCACACCGGGACGACCCGGCGCGCATTGCTATTGCAGCTTTGCCTCGACGGTCGCGATGGCCTCGTCGATCATTTCACCCGCCCGAACCGCGCTCATCCTGTCTGCAATGACCTGACCGGCTGCAGAAACCGCAATCTTGACGGCCTCCTCGCGCACCTGCTTGACCGCACGCTGCTCCGCAGAAGCAATTTGCTCCTGCGCGGCCTGGATCCGCCGCTCGATCGAGAGCGCAAGGTCCTTCCTGGCCTGTTCCGCAGCCTTCTCGGCACTTTCCTTCGCGGCAGCAATGATGCGCTCGGAGTGGTCTCCGACTTCGCGCTGCTTGCTTTCGAATTCTGCAAGGACCGATTCCGCTTCCTCCCGGAGTGCGCGGGCCTCGTCCAGTTCCTCCTGAATTCCGGCCGCCCGCTTGTCCAGAAGTCCGGCAACCAAGGACGGCACCTTGAAGTAAACGAGCACGCCAACGAACAGCAGGAACGCGATCGTGACGATGAAGTCCGTGTTCGACAGTTTGTAGAATTCGAGCGAAAACGGGTTCTTCGAAGCGGCAACGGCGGGCGTTGCAGGAAGCAGGGCAAGCAGGGAAAGCATTCTCGCCATTGCCCTATCCCTCCATCTGCGCGGCGACTGCCGCGTCGACTGCCGCACCGTCAACCTTGACGCCCAGCACCGCCACGACATCCTTTGCCGCGCTGCGCGCAACGTCGCGAACGGCCTCGGCCGCGCTCTTGCGAATCTCGTTGACGCGAACCTCGCTTTCGGCAGCCTTTGCAGCGATCTCCGCGTCAGCCCTTTCAATCGCGGCATCGACCTCGGCCTGCATGTCGGCCTTTGCTTCGGCAGCAATGCGACCTGCTTCGGCGCGGGCTTCGGCAAGAGCCCTTTCGTACGCCTCCTCGGCATTTGCGGCCTTTTGCTTCAGTTCCTCAGCGGTTGCGATGTCGCTGGTGATCGCGCCCTGCCGGGCGGCAAGCACGTCGGCGATCCTGGGCAAAGCCACCCGGGACAGAACAAGATAGATCACCACAAGCGTGACCACGAGCCAGAAGATCTGGTTCGGAAACGTGGAGAAGTCGAGCTGCGGCATGCCGGCCGAACTCTCGGCGGCGCCTTGTGCAGCGTCCGTGGCCTCTGTTGCCATGGCCAGCCTCCTCAAGCCTTGTTGTCATCTCCCGGACGACTCTCGCGAGCGTCCGGCGCGAAAGGATGTCGAGGAGTCCTAGACGGCGAACATCAGCAGCAGTGCGACGAGGAACGAGAAGATCCCGAGAGCCTCCGAAAACGCGATGCCGATGAACATCGTTGCCATCTGTCCGGGAGCCGCCGACGGGTTGCGCAGCGCGCCGGAAAGATAGTTTCCAACGACATGGCCCACACCGACTGCAGCCCCGCCCATGCCTGTACAGGCAAGACCGGCGCCGATAAAGGCTCCCATTTGTACGACGTCACCTTCCATTTGTATTCTCCTTGCGTTGGAAATGTTCCCTGTGGCGGCCGACCCGCCGTTGACTCAGTGATGCGGATGCAGCGCGTCCTTCAGATAGACACATGTAAGGATCGCGAACACGTAGGCCTGGATGAACGATACAAGCGTCTCGAGCGCATAGATCGCCGTGATCGCGAGAACCGACAGCGGGGAGATCGCGACGATTGCCGCAAATGTCGCGAAGACCTTGATCACCGCATGGCCGGCCATCATGTTGCCCGCAAGCCGGATCGAGTGGCTGACCGGCCGCACGAAATAGCTGATGACCTCGATGACCGCGAGGATCGGGCGCAGCACGAACGGCGCCGCCCGGATCCAGAATAGCCCGAAAAATCCCGCGCCGTTCTTGACGAACCCGATGACGGTGACCGTCAGGAAGACCACAATGGCCATGACGGCCGTGACCGCGATGTGGCTGGTCGTCGTGAATGACAGCGGCAGGAGACCCAGAAAGTTCGAGAACACGATGAACATGAACAGGGTCATGATGTAAGGAAAATAGCGAAGCCCGTCCTGGCCCGCGACATCCTCGACCATCCTGTAGACAAAGCCGTACGCGAGTTCGGCAATCGACTGCGTCCGCGTCGGCACCAGCGCCCGGCCCCGCGTGCCCAGAACAAGAAGCGCCACGACGCAAAGGACGGCGAGCGCCATCCAGAAGGTCACGTTGGTAATCGTGACGATGCCTACCGGCCCGTCGCCAAAGAGCGGCTTGACGATGAACTGGTCCATTGGATGGAATGCCAGTCCGCCGTCCTCTCCGTTTGTCTCGGTCGCCACGTCAGTTCCTCTGCTTGTCGTCACCGGACGCGTCCGGCGGATGAATTTCCTCGGCCGTGTGCATCATGGTCCTGATGCCTGCGGCGAACCCGAAGAGCGTGAAGACGATCATCAACCACGGCGCCGTGCCGATTAGGGCGTCAAGCCCAAAGCCGATCCCGAAACCGATCCCCAGCCCCACGACCAGTTCGAGAACCATGCGCCAGGCAACATGAGCCTGGGAATAATGCTCGTCCTGATGGCGCTTCGGCGCATCCTTGTCGCGCTTTTCCGCAAGCTTCGCGTCCAGCGCCTCAAGCCGGGCCCTCCGATCCTCGTCGGCTGCGGCCATGCCAAAACACTCCGTGAGAGTTCCAGCGCTGTCTAGGTAGGGAACCATGGCAAGTCAAGCGACCGGGAGTCGCAGGTGAGGGATAACCAACTATCTGAATCAAAACGATTAACGGCCGCAACAACGAAATGGGCCGGAAGCGTCCGGAAACGGGCATATTCAACCTTCCGGTTGACGATCCGGCGGTTTGCGCGACAGATGCTGCCATGAAACCGGCACTCGACGCCACATTTCAAGCGCTTGCGGATCCCACGCGGCGGCAAATCCTCACCATGCTTCTCGAGGACGACATGGCGGTCACGGACGTGGCGGAGCCATTTGACATTTCGCTGGCTGCAATCTCCAAGCATCTCCGCGTGCTGCTCCGCGCCGGATTGATCAGCCAGGAAAGGCGAGGTCGGGTCACCTGGTGCCATCTTGAGCCGCACGCCCTCAAGGACGCCAGCGTATGGATGCAGGGCTTCGGCCAGTTCGAGCCGGTTGACCTGGATGCATTCGAGGCGTTTCTGGAGCGCGAACTGGCCCAGAAATGAAGTGCTTACGCGCTCCGAGGCACGGGCTCCTGTCGATTGAGGGAGAGCCTCGATCAGTGCATCACCGAAGGCCTGAAAGGCGTCCTGCCTTCCGGACAGGCGCGGTCCGGAGGCTGCCGCCAGAACGCCGTGCCAATCTCGTGGCTCGCTGCTTCCATATTCCAGGGGACGGCACAGCTCCTGGCAAAGGCCTTGTTGCCGGGGAGGCCGCTTTGCCGACGCGAACGCAAAGCTTGTTCCCGACATTCGTCCAATTCCGTAGGTGACCCGAATCTCACGCCGTGGTATCGTGCATCCATGCGGAATTCTTGGGGTTTGGAGCTCGACACGTCCGTTGTCCGGTTGATGCACCGGGAAGATCGGGCGTGGGCGGAAGTCGCCAAGGAAAGGATCGAAGGTGCGGATTTCGAAGAGCGCCTGAAAACAATGGTGGCGCTGATAGGACACGACACGGCCGCAGACCTGCTTTTCCCCCGCGACCGGATATTTTACGCAGATGTTCAAATTGATCCCGGCAGCGCCACGCGGCAGGTGCTCGAACGCGCACTGAACGCGCATATGCCGCAACAGATCGGCGAACTGGGTCTCGACTGGGAAGTGACGGGACAAGGCACCGTGCGGGTTGCGGCCATCGCGTTGGAGACCCTGAAAGAGGCACTGGATCTTGCCTTGGCAGCCGGCATCCGCGTCGGCAGGTTCTCTTCGCTCGCCGATCCAGCCGACTTTCCCCGCCCTCCCGACTTCCGCGGACGTGACGCGTACGTCCCGCTTTCATCCTTGATCAAGAAGGCCTCGCCCGACAAGTCCCGCATGATTCCCGTTGCGGAGAGGGTCAACGGCCTGATGCAATTGCTTGGTGGGAACGGACATCGGTTCCCGCAGCTTCGGCAATCCGGTGCGGCAATTGCCATCGCGCTCGCCGCCGCCCTGGGAACTTCAGCCCTGTTGTGGAACGCCCTGCCGCCTGAGTCCGGAATTTCCGGACAGCCACTGGAAGAAGAGTCCGAAGAGGGCCTGGCATTGGGCAAGTCCATGGCCGAATCGGCATTCGCCGCGTTGGCACCAGAAAGCATTGGCACGGCGAATGATCTCCTGCGGCAACGGCCGCCGGCCGTGCACGCCGACACGCAGCAGCTGTCGGACTCGTGGCACCGGAGCGCGCTTCAGGCGCCCGACGATGGCGCCAGCATCACCGTCGCCTCCCCGACGGCCGCCCTGGCCTTGACACAGCCGCATGTCCCGCACGGGCCGACCGAAGGCAACGCGCCGGAGCGCCTCGACACGGCGGACGATCTCCTGCGGCAACGGCCGCCGGCCATGCACGCCGATACGCAGCAGCTGTCGGACTCGTGGCGTCGGAGCGCGCTTCAGGCGCCCGACGATGGCGCCGGCATCACCGTCGCCTCCGCGACGGCCGCCCTGGCCTTGACGCAACCACAGGTCCTGCCGGGGCCGCGAGCCGAGGACGACGCACCACTTATCCCGGACATCCCGCTCCCTGCGGGCTCCGATCCGTCGGCGCCCGCGACCGCAGGCCGCCCCGTGTCGCATGAAGGTTTGTCACGCGGGACGGGATCGGCAATCGAACGGCAGGCATACGCCTTGCGGGAAACCCGCGACTTCCCGGAGGGCCCCGTCAACGCGGGACCTGCCCCGGAAACGAACACCAGCCTCTCGCCTGTCCCCCCGGAATTTGTGCCACGCAAGCGCCCCGATGGAGTCGCTGAACATGCAGAGCGCCTGAAATATGGCGGACGCACTCTTTCGGAACTCGCAACCCTGCGCGCCAAGCCACGTCCGGCCTCGGCCCAGCAACTTGCCGTCAGCTCTGGGAAGACACCCATTGCGGCGAATGCCCCCAGGCCTGCGGCACCGGGAATGCGGCCTGGCGATTTTGATGCGGTCGTCGCGGCAGTCGGCACCCAGAGACGTCTCGCCGCAGCAGCGCGGGCACTGCAGGCGTTGCATGCCGCGAGGGAGGCGGAATCCGCTCTTGTTGCAGATGCCGAGCCTGAATTGCGGCGGGATGGCCACGCGAGCCGACGCACGCCGTCGCGCTCCACCGTCACGATGCGTGCGACGATCCCGAATGCGATCAGTCTCAATGAAATGAATCTCGTGGGCGTCTACGGCTCCACCAGTGACCGTCGTGCACTCGTACGCCTGCCCTCGGGAAGATATGTGAGAGTGCGGGTCGGCGATCGCGTCGACGGCGGCAGAGTCGCACGGATCACCGAAAGCGAACTGCTCTATCAGAAGGGCAACCGGACGCTCTCGCTGGGCGTCCCAAGAGGCTGACAGGGCGGAACGACGCGCATCAGGTTGGTCGACCGCTATTCGGCAGCCGTTTCGCCGCATTCCCCCCTCGCGAGTTCCTCGGCCTCGATCGATTCGAAGAGCGCCTTGAAATTGCCTTCCCCGAATCCCTCGCCTCCCTTCCTCTGGATGAATTCGAAGAAGATCGGTCCGATCACGGTCTTCGAGAAAATCTGCAACAGAATCTTCGTTTCGCCTCCGTCCACGACCCGTTCGCCGTCGATCAGGATACCGTGTCTTTTCATCCTCTCGATCGGCTCGTCGTGGCCAGCGACACGTTCTCCTGACAGTTCGTAATATGTGTCCGGCGGCGGCGGCATGAATCGGATGCCGTTCTCGTGGACCGCGTCGGTCGCGTCATAGATGTCACGCGCCCCGACGGCGATGTGCTGGATGCCCTCGCCCTTGTACCTCTTCAGGTAGCTGACGATCTGGCCTGTCTCGCCACGATCCTCATTGATCGGAATGCGAATCCTGCCGCATGGCGACGTAAGGGCGCGGCTGTAGAGTCCCGTGTACTTGCCCTGGATGGCGAAGAAACGGATTTCCCTGAAATTGAACAGGTCGCCATAGAACCGGAACCATGCGTCCATGTTGCCCTTGAATACGTTGTGGGTCAGGTGATCAATGTACCAGAACCCCACGCCTTCCTGCTTGCTGGTCGCAAGCCAGTTGAACTCCTCGTTGTAGGGCGAGGTCTCGTGGTAGCGGTCGACGAAGTAGATGAGGCTGCCGCCAATGCCGACGATTGCCGGCACGTCCATGGTCTTGCCCGGTCCCGCATATTCCTCGGCCCCAAGGGCAACGGCACGCGCGAGGGCCCGTTTCGCGTCCACGACGCGCCAGGCCATGGAGGGCGAGCCGGGCCCGTGCTGTCCGATGAATCCGTCCGCGTGGCTGTATGGCTCGGCATTGATGACGTAGGTAATGTCGCCCTGCTGCCAAAGCTCCACGGCCTTGGTCTTGTGCGTAGCGGCGTGCGCGTATCCCATTCTGGCGAACAGGTCCCGGAGTTCCTGCGGTTCGGGATGAGCGAACTCGACGAACTCGAACCCGTCGGTGCCGGCCGGGTTCTCGGACGTGACCCTGGACTTCGGCGCATCATGAGGAAAAGGACCCAATTGCGAATCTCCTTCTGCAGCGTAGCGCAACCGTAGCGCCGCAATGGTGCGTGATCTGCGCGACATTATGGAGCCTATCCTGGATTTTCACAATAATATTGCAAAATTTCCTTGAATTGCGCATGATTCCCGCATGAAAGACATGGACGATACTGATCTTCGGCTCCTGGCGGCGCTTCAAGGCGACGCGCAACTGACCTCAGAGAAGCTCGGGGAAACGCTGCACCTTTCAGCGAGCCAGATCGGGCGGCGACGTCAACGCCTTGAGGCTGCAGGCTATATCGAAGGCTACCGCGCCCGGCTCTCGGCAGCCCGGCTCGGTCTCTCGGTGCAGGCCTTCGTGGCAGTCCAGATGGCGAGCCATGCCCCCCACCAGATCAAGGCCTTCGCCCGAACCATCGAGACCCGACGTGAAATCACGAGCGCCTGGACCATGACGGGCGAAGCCGACTACCTGCTCAGGGTCTATTGCGCCGGCCTGGCGGCATTCAACCGTTTGATCCACGAGGTCCTGCTGCCCCACCCGTCGGTTGCCCGCGTGCAAAGCCAGATCGTCATGGAGCAGATCAAGGCGGACGGGCCGCTGCCGGTCTGAATCCTTCCCGTGGAGCAGCCTTCGACGGTTTCCCGTCCACTGCGACCGGAGGCGATCACCGGCGGTTCGAATTCCGATGCGGATCCCTTGGAGGAGCTGACGAGTTCCGGAGTATCAGCCGCACTTCGACCGAGTTGTGCATTGCCACTTCGTCTCCGCCGAGCTTGCCCAGAATGAACTCCGCGGCAGCGATGCCCATGTCGCTTGCGGGGACGTCGATTGTCGTAAGCGGCGGATTGGAGTGCATCGCGAACTCGATATTGTCAAATCCGACAACGGAAATGTCGCCAGGAACCTCCAGTCCCATTGCGTTGCATTCGATGAGCGCTCCCAGGGCCAGCACGTCGTTGCCACAGACGATGGCGGTGGGCTGCGCGGCGTCACGAGACAGGAGAAGCGCGCAAGACTTCTTGCCATCAGAAATGGAATAAGGGGACTCGATGACCCTTGACGCCGTCAACGGTATGTCGTGGCGCGCAAGTTCCTCCCGAATTCCGTCCAGCCGCTTCGTCGTGCGATCGTTGTCCTCCGTTATCCCGGAAATGACGCATATGTTCGTGTGCCCGAGATGAACCAGGTGCCGGGCAATGATCGCCGCCGAAGCGGCATTGTCAAAGCCGGCAGTCGGGTGGATGCTCCTGGGATCGTAGGTATAGGTGTTGACAAAAGGAACGCTGAATCGGTGCAGCAACCCGTACAGTTCCGGCCGATGATAGTCTCCGACAAGTATCAGCGCCTCGGCGCCGCGTTCGAGGAGCGACCTTGCCTCCCTTAGCTCATCGTCCAGGTCATAGTCAAAGGTGGCAATCAGCGTCGAAATGCCTGCCGCCGAGAACTGCGAGTTCGCGGCGCTGACCAGTCTTGCATAGAGCGCGTAGTCCAGGGTCGGGATCAACACGCCGACCATGTGCGACCGCTGGGACCGCAGCGCCCGTGCCGCGTGATTCCGGACATACCCGAGATCAAGCATCGCTCCCTGGATCCGCGATCGCATTTCGGGCGATACCTTGTCCGGGTTGTTGACCGCGCGCGAAACCGTCGCCGGTGCGCACCCGGCAAGTCGGGCAACATCCGTGATTCGCACGCGCGATGGTGCCTCTTGAAATCGATATTCTGAATCAGGCATCAATTGGAAGACCCGCGTATCTCAAGTAATCACACTGTACTGGATAGTTGCGGACTTGGACAGAAAAACTGTTGACACGGCTTCCGAGATGTTGTGAAATCGATTTCACAAGAACGTGACGCCTCAACGGGGGATGCTGCACTTGGGCACAGGCCAAGACTCGAAGATCCTGACAGCGCTCCTGGGTGTCGCGAAGGTCTCCGTCATCGCGATTTCCGCATTGATGATCGTGGTCACCCTGGCCCAGGTGATCTTCAGGTACGTCATCGCGGCTCCACTTCCCTGGTCGGAGGAACTGGCACGGTACTGTTTCGTGTGGATCGTCTTTCTGGGCGGCGCAATCGGCCTTTCACGAGGGATTCACCTGGGCGTCGACTTGTTCGTGAACCTGCTTCCCCAGCGTTTCAGGGTTGGATCCGAGGTGCTCTCGAACGTGCTGATATCGTGTTTCGCGGCTTCGGTTGCCTTCGCGAGCTACCCGGTCATCAGCATGAACATGATGCAACGTTCTCCCGCATTGGGCGTGCAGATGTCCTGGATCTACATCGCGATACCAATCTCGATGGGCCTGATCTGCCTGATCTGCCTGGAACGCATCGTTGCCATCCTGCGTGGCCGAAGCGAGCAGGAGGGTTAGGCGCTTCGATGCTGGCAATCCTGTTCACCACTTTCTTCGTTCTGTTGGTATTGAACATGCCGATCGCATTCGCGCTTGGCATCGCGGCGGCCCTGACCCTCTGGCTTGACAGCACGCTGCCGCTCAACAGCATAGTCACCCGGGCCTTCGTGGGCGTCGATTCCTTCACCCTCCTGGCGATCCCGTTCTTCATCATCGCAGGCGAGTTGATGAACGCCTGCGGGATCACCGAGCGCATAGTCAACTTCTCGAAGTCTCTCGTCGGGCACATTCGCGGCGGCCTGGCGCATGTGACTATCATGTCCAACATGTTCTTTTCGGGCATCTCCGGGTCAGCAACCGCGGATGCCTCGGCCTTGGGATCGATGATGATCCCGGCCATGAAGAAGAACGGTTTCGATGGCGACTACGCCGTCGCGGTCAATGCCTCGGCCAGCGCGATGGGGCCCATAATTCCTCCCAGCATCATGATGGTGATCTACGGCTCCATCGCCAATGTCTCGATTGCCCAGCTGTTTCTTGGCGGTTTCGTGCCCGGGCTGTTGGTTGCGGCGGGACTGATGGCGATGGCCTATGTCATCGCCAAGAAACGCGGCTACCCGGCGCCGCCGAGATCCGAACTTCCGCCGATACTGCCCGCCTTTCGCGATGCGCTTTGGGCGCTCGCAATGCCCGTGATCATTCTGGGCGGGATCTTTTCGGGCGTGTTCACGGCAACCGAGGCGGGCGTGGTCGCAGTGGCCTATGCGACGATTGTGGGAACTTTCGTCTATCGTACGCTCACGTTCAGGCTGTTTGGTGAACTGCTTGTAGATGCGGCCGTGACCACCGCTGCCGCGATGTTCCTCATTGCCATGGCGACCTCGTTTGCCTGGCTGCTGGCCTGGGCAGGGTTTGGTGTGGCGGTCCTGGACGTCCTCGGCGGCATCACGACGAATCCGACGCTTGCGGTCCTGCTGATCCTTGGGTTCATCCTGATCCTGGGACTGTTCATCGAAGGCATCCCGATCCTGATCATATTCACGCCAGTCGTGCTGCCCGTCATCCAGGGGCTTGGCATCGACCCGGTCTATTTCGGCGTTGTCCTGGTCATGGCGGTCGTCATCGGATCGGTGACACCGCCGGTAGGCATCCTGACCTACATTTGCTGCGCCATCGCGGGCCTTACCATTTCGCAGGCATTCCGTGGATTGGTACCGTTCTGCGCAGTGCTGATCGCCGTCCTGATCGCCGTTGCGGTGTTCCCAGGCCTGGTCATGACCATCCCGAACTTCTTCAGTCGCTGAACTCTGGAATTGGAAGGAAGTCCTCCTTGAAAATATCACATGAAGAACTGAAGCAACGGACCGAAAATCTCAGGCGCCGGATGAAGTCTGAAGGGTACGACGCGCTTGTCATCTATTCAGACGAATACCGTTCCGGTCATTCGTCCTACATCACGAACTACAAGCCGCTGAACGTCATAGAGGAATCGCCTCAGCTGGTCATCCTGATCGAGGACCGGCCGCCTGTCGTGCTCCTGGGGCGGCTGAATGCATACGCCGCGAAGGACCTCTGCTGGATCGATGACGTTCGCGGCATCCACCGCCCGTTCAGGGACCTGCCCGACATCTTCGCCCCGATTGCCGGACGCCACAGCAGGATCGGGCTCATTGGCAAGAACATCCTGCCCGTTGAGACATACGAACAGATCTCGGAGGCGGTGCCGAAAGCCACTTTCGAGGCGCGCGACGACATCATGCTTGATCTGCGCAAGATCAAGTCCGAAGCGGAAATTGCGCTGATGGAGCGCGCGGCGGAAATCAATGACGAGGTTCTCCGGAAAGCAGTGAAGCTGGTCAAGGTCGGGATGACGGAAGTCCAGGTCGCCGGCGTGGCGGAGAACATCGCACGCAAGCTGAATGCCGACATCGGCTCCGCAACGGTTGTCATGTCGGGACCGAACACAAGATACCCGGCCTGGCGCGCAATGGACCGCAAGATTGAACCCGGCGACTACGTCATGCTGGATTTCAACCCGGCCTACGGACACTACTGCAACGACGGCGGCATCACCATTCTGATGCCCGGCGCCGACCCGGAACAGGAACGGGCCCTCGTCGTCGGCCACAGGGCGCTGAAAAAGGTCGTCCCGACGATTCGCCCCGGCATTACCGCGCGCTCGATATTTGACACCCTGCTGGCCGAGCTGGAGCCTGAGGGACTGGCGGAACATTTCACGCCTTATGCCAAGGGGTTGCGCGGCGTTGGCCATGCGGTCGGACTTGACGTGGTCGAACCGCCGAACCTGAGCTCGGACAGCGATTTCGAACTTGAGGCGGGCATGACCTTGGCGATCAAGCTCGACCTGCATGACTTGGTCGGCGGCGGATACCGGGTCGAAGTTGTTGTCGCCGTCACGGAAAGCGGCGTTCGCCCGCTGAACAGGCTGGTTCTGGATGAGCCGGATGACTTTGCGGTTCAGCGATGATCGGACGCACTACAGGTTTCCGCCCCATCGGGCGGGAATGCCCGGTGCACGTGCCGGGGAATCAACCGGAAATTCCGTTCTCAAGAAAGGGAGGAACACAATGATGATCAGGAGAAACTTGCTTGCGGGCGTCGGGGCGGCGCTCGCCCTGTCAACGGCAGCACTGGTACAGCCGGTGTGGGCTGCCGACACGACCATCCGGATTGCGTCAGTCACAGGCCCGGCCCACCATCACAATGTCTCGCTGCGCTGGTATGCCGACCGCGTTGCCGCGAGAGATGTCGGTCTGACCATCGAGGTTCTCGACGGCGCGCAGCTCGGCGGCGAAAGGGACTACATTGAAGGCATGATGCTGGGCAGCATCCAGATGGCTCAAGTGTCCACGGCGCCGGTCAGCGGATTCATTCCCGAGTTCGACCTGTTCAGCCTGCCGTATCTGATCCGCGACACGGACCACTTCAAGAATGTGGTCACCGGGCCCGTCGGCGACAAGTTCAGTGAACTGGCCGAAGAGCGTGGCCTGAAGATTCTGGCTTGGTTCGACAACGGCTATCGAAACGTGTTCAACAAGGTTCGCCCCGTCGTCACGCCCGAAGACATGGATGGCTTGAAGATCCGCGTGATGGAAAGCCCGTTGATGGTGAACACGCTGAACGCGATGGGCGGTTCCGCGACTCCGATGTCGTACAGCGAGCTCTATACCGCACTGGAGCAAGGCGTTCTGGACGGTGGCGAAAACGCCGCCGGCAATGTGCTGAACGACAAGTTCTACGAGGTCAGCGGTTACTTCTCGATGACGCAGCACTTCCGCCCGCCGGGGATTGTCGCCATCAGCATGGGGACTTGGAACGGACTGACTGCGGAACAGCAAGCCGTTCTGACGGAAGAAGCCGCCGCACTGCAGGACTACGAGATCAAGCTAACCTCGGAGGTCGGCGCAGCCGCGGTCGAAGAGCTCAAGGCCAAGGGCATGGAAATCAACGAAGCCGATGTCGCCGCGTTCCGTGAACGCATGGGGCCGGTCTACGAGGACTTCATTGCCAAGCAAGGCGCTGAACTTCTGGAGATGGTCCAGAACACGCAATAGCCTGCAATCAAGCAGGCGCGGGCGGGCTTCAAGCCCGCCCGCGTTGTCTTCGTGCCGCTCTCGACCGCACGAACGCATCCCGGCTCTATGGTTGGGATGCCCGCATCCGATCAAAGGCCAAGCAAATGCTGCCCGGATCGAACGCCAAAATGCGGGACGAATCCGGCACGGAACAAAATTGCTTCACTTCGACAGAAGCGCCGGCGACCGATGAGCGTCATGCATGGCGGGGTCGCCTGAATCCCGTTCGGGTGCAGTTTCGCCAGATCGTAGCATCTAAGAGGCTGAATCATAAGTCATTGATTTGATCATGTCATTGGTTTTCATGGCGCTGCCCCTCGCGCCAGACGGCGGGCCAGGAAGCGGCACGCGGCCAGCTGGACCCAGGCCAGGGAGCTCGCCAGCGTCCGCTCCACGTCCTTCGCCAGGCGCCGGCACCACGACAGCCAGGCGAACGTCCGCTCCACCACCCATCGGCGACAGGGGACGGTGAAGCCCCAGGCCCATTCAAAAGTCGGCCGCCATGACCAGGTCCAGCCCCTGCTTCCGGGACCCAGCCGTCATCCGGCGGTCATGTCGGGGTCGTCTACAGACGAGTCAAGCTGGTCGGTGGCGATTCCTGCCCGGGTCCTGCACCGAAGGCGTGCCGGACCCATGGCTCCGCCGGCCCGGCCAGGGGCCGGACCTCAAGGAGCGATACGGGATGAATGGGTCTCTGCAGGTGCCGTCAGCGCATGACGGCATCGAGCGCCTCCAGGGGCCTGGCAGCGAAGTGCCGGTTGGCAGGTGGCACGCATTCGAAGCGGCCATCAAGCCTGATCAGCGAGATCGCCATGTTGGAGATGGCCGCCAAATTCTGCGGGACATTGCCGACATGGGCCCGGCAGCGATCCTCGTCATGGGTGAAGTCGCGGACGTAATGCAGCCTCGTCTCGATCTGCCAATGTGAGCGGACATGGCCGGCAATCTTGCGGGCGCCGGCCTGATCCTTCCCGAGCGAAGTCAGACCGTAGACGGTCTCGATGCTGGTCTTGCCGGTCTTGACCACTTCACGTTTGCGGATGATGCGGAAGGCCTGGCGCCGGCCATGCAGGCGGCAGAAGCTGTTCCATTCCGGGCCGGAGATATCAACCACCGTGCAGTGGCGCCGCTCGATGCGGCCATGCTGCTTGTCGGCGTCTTCCGCATGCATCCTGCCGCTGCCCCAGCCACCGAACAACCGCAGTTGTTCATGCATCCCCTTCTGGTTGCCCTTCACCGCGGTCAGCACGCAATCGCCGCCGGCATCCACAAGGGCTGCCGCGGTCTCGTGCTGGACATGCATGGCATCGGCGGTGAAGACCCGGCCCCTGGCGCCGATTGTCCGGGCAAGCTCGCGCAGGGCCGGGATCTCGTTCGTGCCTTCGGCAATCCGGACCTGTCCGACCACCAGGCCGGTGCCATGTTCGATGGCAGCGATGGTGATGACCTTCTCATCCCCCTCCAGTTGCCGGGAGGCGCCGCGGATGGTCTTGCCATCCAGTGCAAGGGCGGCACCGCCATCACTGCGTGAGGCGGCCCAGTCCCGGAACACCGCATCGAGGCAATCGGGCGGCATGTGCTGCAAGATGTTCAGGAAGGAGGTGGCCACCGGCGTGGTGTAGCGCCCCCGTGACGGGCTGCGGAAGGCACCGATGGCGGCCAGCTGTTCCTGATCGAGCCGGCGGGCGAATTCGGCAAAGGCGGCATGGCCTCGACAGCCGCACAGGCCGGCGGCGATCATGATGGTGAAGCAGAAGGCCAGGGAGTGGCGCTGCCCCCTTGCCCGGCGAAAATCCGCCATGCCGGCAAGATGGTCATGCAGCGAGCCCAGGAGTTCGGCATCCGGAAGGGGTGCATCCTCGCTGCCATTCATGGCATGGGGAGCGACATCGGCGGTGAGCATCTGCCTGGCATCGGCATGGAGTGGATACACGAAGACCTCCTTGGCCTGTCCATGATGGTGCCAGTGGGGAGCGGCTCCCGGCCGGCGGGCAAAGCCGCGGGTCAGGCCAGGCGACCGCCAGTTTGATGCCCGGTAGCAGGTGCCGGCAAAGCGGGAGATGTCGACGAAGGTCTCGGCCAGGTATGCCGGGTAGCCATGTACCGCCTCCATGCCGGCCGACAGTCTTGCCAGGCTGAGTGCCAGCACCCGGGAGGCAAGGTTCCGGGGGCGGTGTTGACCCAAAAGGACATGGCGGGCATTGCCGGCCACCAGATGCAGGCGGGAGAATTGCTGCTCGGCCGTCCAGCCGATCCAGCGGTCGCGCACCCCGACCTTGAAGGCGCCGACCTGCCAGCCGATCAGTGCCAGCCAGCGATCATCATGGACCGCGACATGGTGCAGCGCCTTGCCGAAGAGACGGTGCCAGGGCAGGTAGTGATGCTCCCGGACCAATGCATCCCAGCGTGCTTTCTCGTCCATGCTGTGTACGAGGCGGATCTCGACCTCGGAGAGCGGAATGTCGGAATCGGGAGAGGTTGCGGCCATGATGGCCGACCCCATGGCATCATCACTTCTGGATGGTCAGCTGAATTATGGCACCGATGTCGAAAACCGGCAAAATGGCGGCCCGGATGGCAGGCAGGGGCCAAAATGCATGTCAAACGGCGGAATTACGACTTTTGGATGGCCTTGGGTGCGCGTCGCCCTTGCGGCCAACGGAATGCGCCTGAACGGTCTTGCCATGCGGTACTGCGGAGATCCCGCCTTTGCCATAGGTGCATTCACGAGTTCAGATCCCGCAGTCAGACGAAAGGCCATCGATCAGACGCGTGAAGCGATAGGCATCAGTGCCAGTCTTGGAGCCCGGCAGCTGACGCTTTGGATGGGGCAGGACGGGTTCGAGCATGCGTTTCAGGTCGACCATGCCCGGGCCTGGGACGACACGATTCCGGCGATGGCCGAGGCGGCCGACCACAATCGCGAGACGGGCGTCGCCATAGAATGCAAGCCGAACGATCCACGAGCCTGTTCGCTGATGCGGGACATCGGGACGACACTTCTCTCCACGAAGGAACTGAACCGGCCCAATGTCGGCGTTACGCTCGACTTCGCCCATGTCCTTTACGCCGACGGGATGCCGGCCCACGCGGCCAGTCTCGTCGCGCGCCATTCCCGCCTGCTTGGCGTTCCTCCGAATGACGGCTACGGCAAGCGCGGCGACGGCTTGATGGTTGGCACCGTGCACCCGCTTGCAACTGTTGAGCTCTTCGTCGAACCGAACCGCATCGGCCATGATGGCGTGATGTACTTCGACGCGTTTCCGGACCACTCGGGACTGGATCCGGTCGAGGAGCTCCGAACGAACATCCACATGGCCAAGCGACTCCGCGCCGTGGCCGGCAAGCTCCGTGCGAACAGGGATCTTGCCGCGGCAATCGCCCGCCAGGATGCTGCACTCAGCCGGCACATCGTTGCCCGCGCACCCTACGGCGAATGAGCGGGATCGTTGTTCCTGGTGCGCTGCACCACGACGTCGTCGTGGATGCGCCGCGCATGCCGAAGCCGGATGAATCGCTCCCCGGCACGCAGGTCGACTATCGTATCGGCGGGCAGGGCGGCAACCAGGCCGTTGCAGCCGCGCGGATGGGTGCGCGCGTCGTCATGGCCGGACAGGTCGGGCGGGAAAGCGCGGCGGAGACCATGCGTGCCGCGATGGATGCCGCGGGCATTGAGCATGCGCTTGTTCCGGAAACCGACGCACCCACCGGCATGAGCGTAGTGATCACGCCTTTCTCGGGCAAGTTCGGTGCCGTCACCGTCTCGGGCGCCAATCTCGACAATGACGGCAAGAATTCGCGGCAGGGACCGCCCTTGGCAGGTCTTCTCCAAATCGAGATTCCCGAGGCTCAAAATCATGCCCTTGCTCCCCGCCTGCCGTTCGACTCCCGGCCGATTGCAAGTGCGCTGCCGGCATGTCGGCTTCCCGTCGAGTCGGCTGAACGCATCGATGTGCTGATCGTGAACCTCTTCGAAGCCGAGGGTCTGACGGGGTACCGCAATCCGGAAGCTGCCCTGTCCGCCCTCGCGGGCACCATGCGTGGTGTCTTGACCCAAGGCGCCAAAGGCGCGATATTGATGGAGGACGGCCAGATGACACATCATCCGGCAATTTCGACCAAGGTCGTGAGCACGAATGGGGCAGGGGACATGTTCACGGGCGCTCTTGCCGCCCGGATCACAGCGGGCGATTCGCTCCAGTCCGCGTTGCGTCTTGCCTAGGCCGCCGCAGGGTTGCACGTGTCCTCGTCCGCCAACCGGCGATCCGAGGTCACGCAAACCGCAGTCGAGGCATTTCTTGCCCGCGGGCAGGCGTGAACAGGCGCTTCACAGGCGGACACCATCGGCAGGGGTGGCGTCGAGCCGGAGAGATCAATGACCAGATTTCAGACGCTCTTCGGAACGACCAGGCCGGTGATTGGCATGGTTCACCTTAGTGCCTTGCCTGGATCGCCGCTCCATGACGCCAGTGCCGGCCTCGATGATCTTGTCGCATCGGCGCGTGCCGACCTTGCAGCCCTCCAGGAGGCCGGGTTTGATGCGGTCATGTTCGGCAACGAGAATGACCGGCCCTACGAATTCGATGTCGATACCGCCTCCACTGCGACCATGGCATTCGTCATCGGGCAACTGAAGGACAGGATCACGGTGCCCTTTGGCGTCAACGTGCTCTGGGACCCGATGGCAACGGTCGCACTTGCAGCTGCCACAGGCGCCGCATTCTGCCGGGAGATATTCACGGGAACCTATGCCTCCGACATGGGGCCTTGGACACCCGATGCCGGCAGGGCGATGCGTTATCGTGATCGTCTCGGGCGTTCGGACCTGGCAATGCTCTACAACATCTCTGCCGAGTTCGCCGACAGCCTCGACCGCCGATCGCTTCCGGACAGGGCTCGCTCCGCAGTCTTTTCCTCGATCCCCGACGCCGTGCTCGTCTCCGGCACCATCACCGGCGAGGCAGCGCGCATGGAAGACCTGGAAGCGGTGAAGGCGGTGCTGCCCGACACACCGGTCATGGCGAATACCGGAGTGAAACACGAAACCGTTGCCGACGTATTGAAAATCGCTGACGGCTGCATTGTCGGCTCGGCACTGAAATTCGACGGCGACACATGGAATGCGATAGATCCGGACCGAGCGAGAGACTTCATGCAGCGGGCAAGGTGCGCCGGATGAGTGTCCGCGATCTTCTGACCGATCTCATGTCAGTTCCCGGCCTTTCGGGACACGAAGATCGCGTGCGCAGGCGGATCGCACATCACCTCCGGCCGCTGCCCAGCGCAAGTGACAGGCTGGGCAATCTTTGGACCACACTTGAGGGGAGCGGCCCGAGCGTACTTCTGTTCACCCACATGGATCAGCTTGGTTTCGTGGTCCGAAAGATCGAGACCGACGGCTTTCTGCGTCTCGAACGTCTTGGCGGAGTGCCCGAGCGCGCGCTTGCGGGCCAGAAGGTGACCATCTGCCTTGGCGAGGGCCGTGACATCACCGGGGTCATTGCCAACAAGAGTCACCACGCCACCGCTCCGGACGAAAAATACACAGTCGTCCGCTATCCCGACCTCTATGTCGACTGCGGCTTCGACAGCCGTGAAGCGGCCGAGGCGGCCGGCATCCAGATCGGTGCGCCGGTCGTTTATTCGCCCGGCGGTTCGGCGTTGGGCGAACACCGAGTGACCGGTCCCGCGATAGACGACCGGGCCGGCTGCGCCGTCCTGATCGAGGTGGCCCATACGCTTGCAGGCCGCAGGCAGGGTCCGACCGTTCACGTCGCCTTTGCGACGCAGGAGGAATTCAACCTGCGCGGCGTACAGCCGCTGGCGCAGCGGCTGCTGCCGGACATCGCCATCCAGGTCGACCTCATGCTTGCTTCCGACACGCCCGACATGGTCGATCGCGGCGAGATGCGGCTAGGTCATGGGCCGGGTCTCAGTCTCTACAGTTTCCACGGGCGGGGCACGCTCAATGGAGTGATCCCTCATCCGGCGATGGTCCGGCTGTTCGAGGAAGCCGCTGGCGCGATTGGCGCGCCTCTCCAGCGCAGTGCGCAAACTGGGGCGCTGACCGATCTGTCCTATGTTCAATCGGTCGGCGAAGGCGTCGCATCGATCGACTTGGGTTTCCCCATGCGCTATTCGCATTCTGCGTGCGAGGTCGTGGATCTTCGTGATCTTGACGCATTGTGCAAGCTCCTGATTGCCGCGCTGGCTCGCATCGACCCTGATTTCAGCCTCTCGCGCGACTGACGACCGGAACCGGCATCAATGACATACACTCTCGGCATCGACATAGGGTCCTACGAGTCCAAGGGAGCGTTGGTATGCGTTCGTACGGGTGGAATTGTCGCGCAGGCTGCGCATCCGCACGAAATGCTCGTGCCCCGGCCTGGCTGGGCAGAGCATCGTCCGGAAGAGGACTGGTGGGGCGATGCCGTGCGAATCACCCGCCAACTCATTGCCGAGAGCGGCATCGATTCCAGCGATATCGCCGCGCTCGCGGTCTCGGCCATCGGCCCCTGCATGCTGCCTGTCGATGCCGAAGGAAGGCCGCTGATGAACGGCGTCCTTTACGGCGTGGACACTAGGGCGGAGAAGGAGATCGCCTGCCTAAACGCCGGGATCGGCAAAGATGAAATCCTCGCAACCTGTGGCAACGCCCTGACGTCGCAATCGGTCGGCCCGAAAATCCTCTGGCTCAAGCGAAACCGTCCCGACCTGTATGCCAGGACATGCAAGATACTGACCTCGACGAGCTTCATCACGCACCGCCTGACCGGCGAATACGTAATCGACCACTATACGGCCGCGAATTTCAGCCCACTATACGACGTGGGCAGGCTTGGCTGGTCGGACGCGCTGACCGGCGAGATCATTCCGCTTGACCGGTTGCCGAAGCTGTGTTGGAGCAGCGAGATTGCGGGCTTCGTCACCGCCAGGGCCGCTGCCGAGACCGGCCTTGCCCAGGGCACGCCCGTTACTTGTGGCACCATAGATGCGGCGGCGGAAGCAGTCAGCGTCGGCGTTCGCGATCCTGGCGACATGATGATGATGTATGGCTCGACCGTCTTCGTCATCCAGGTGACAGGCGAACCGGTTCGAGACCCGCGCCTCTGGTACGCGCCCTGGCTTGTCCCCGGCCAGCACGCATCCATGGCAGGCCTCGCGACCTCGGGCACTCTCACCCACTGGTTTCGCGACCAGTTCGCTAGGGAACTCCTTCGCGACGAGGCGTTCCACAAGCTTGCCTCCGAGGCCGCCGAATCGCCGCCCTGCTCCAACGGCTTGATAGTGCTTCCATATTTCTCTGGGGAGCGCACGCCCATTCACGACCCAAGGGCGAAGGGCGTCCTTTTCGGGATGAACCTGACCCATGCAAGAGGCGACATCTACCGCGCATTGATCGAAGGCATCGCCATGGGCACCGCCCACGTGATCGAGACCTACCGCGACGTAGGCGCAACGCCGGATCGCGTTCTGGCCGTAGGCGGAGGTACCAGGAATTCGCTCTGGCTGCAGTCAACCTCGGACTTTGGCGACGTGCCCCAGACCGTCAGCAAGATCTCGGTCGGCGCCAGCTATGGCGACGCATTCCTTGCGGCGCTTGCCGTCGGGCTGGTTCAATGGAAGGACATGGCTGCCTGGAACCCGCCGGCGGAGAAGGTCAACCCGAAACGCCTGGCCATGCACGACCGTCACTACCGGCTCTTCTTGCGACTCTACGAGCAGACGAAGGACATCGCGGCCGAATTGAGCGAAGGCCTGGAGGCGGCGGACCAGCAGTGACGTCATGCCCGGATTCGGGACGCGAGACAAGCCTTGGATCGATGACGGGCCAGACCAGGGCAAGGCCTGGTTTGGCCGCCCAGGGCGGCGCTGGGCCGTTCGTTGGCAATGTCACTTCACGGCCCCTGCGGCCATTCCCTTTATGATGAAGCGTTCAAGAATCACGCCTATGACGATCAGCGGCACGATCGCGGCCGTCGAGAGCGCTGCCATCGCCCACCAGTTTACGCCCTGGCTGCCGGTTTGGCTCGCCACCATCACCGGCAGCGTCTTGGCGTCGGTAGAGGTCAGCAGCGCGGCAAAGAAGTATTCGTTCCAGGTCAGGACAAGAGACAGGATGAACGCCGCGACCATGCCGGGAAGTGCGATCGGCATGACGATGGTCAGGAACGCCTGCCAGATCGAGAGCCCGTCCACAAGCGCGGCTTCCTCAAGTTCCACCGGAATCGACTGGAATTGGTCCCGCATGATCCAGATGACGATCGGAAGCACCGTCAATGCATAAAGGAGAATCAGGCCTATCCGCGTATCAAGCAGGTCGAGCGAACGGTAGAGCACCAGGAAGGGCAGGGCGAGCACGACTGGCGGCAGGATCAACTGGCTGAGGAAGAAGAACGAGATGTCCGGATTCCGCATGAAGCCGAACTTGTAGTGGAATCGGCTGAGGCCGTAGGCGGCGAGCGAACCGAGGACGACCGCGAGAACCGAGGCCGAAACGCTGGTGATCGCCGAGTTCGTGAAGCGTTTCAGGAATTCCTCGCGCACGGTGGATTCCTGCCCGATCAGTCGCGGCGAAAGGCCAAGGCTGTCCCAGCCCTTCCACGCCGGCCAAAAGTCGACAAAGGGGACCATGTGTCCCTGCATGACGTTCGGAGCCAGCTTGAAGCTCGTGGAGATGGTCCAGTAGATCGGAAACAGGCAGATGACCGTCCAGAAGATCAGGATGCCATAGACAGCCATGCGTCCCGCATACCACTTCGCCTTGTGCGAGAGGTCGCTGGAATGGTCGTGAAAGACCTGCTCGGCCATCTCAGTACCTCGGGTTCATCCAGCGGTCGACCGCCTTCATGAAGACGGTGATGGCCACGACGATCAGCACAAGGTAGACGATCGCGAGCAGCATGCCGTAGCCGACGTTGGAGCGATCCCTGTACTCGCGGAAGATGAAGCTCGTCACGCTGTCCGTAGCACCGCCCGGACCGCCGGACGTGACATTGATGATGATGTCCGCAAGCTTCAGCTTGAATATGATGCGGATCAGGATCGCGGTCAGCGAGACGGGAAGCATCAGGGGAAACGTCACCTCCCAGAAGCTGCGCCAGCCGCTTGCACCATCGACACGGGCGGCCTCCTGGACCTCGCGCGGGATCGCCTGAAGTCCAGCGAGCAGCATGATCATCATGAAGGGAATGAACGTCCAGGCATCCATGATCATGACGGCGAGTCTCGCGATCTCGGGGTCGCCGAAGAAGCTCGGCCGGTCCCAGCCCAGCCAGCGCGCCAGCCGCGAGATCGGCCCGAACCGGATCTCCAGCATTGACTTGCCGACCATCCAGGACACGGCCACGGGCGAGAGCATGAGTGGCATCAGGAACGCTACGCGAAAGAACTTCCGCGCCCGGATCTGGCTCGCCTGGATCAGTGCCAGACCGAATGCAATGGAATATTCCACGAGTATCGCGAGCGTATAGTAGACCATGTTCTTCAGTGCGTTCCAGTAGAACGGATCGGTCCACATCTGCCGGACGTTGTCGAAACCGTTGAATCTCGGCCCCTCAAAGGCGGAGAGATTCCAGTTCGAGAGGGCAAGCGTGAGGGCGAAAATCAGCGGAAAGATCACCATTGCAACAACAAAGAGCGTTGCGGGCAGCACGAAAAGCGTCCGCTTCCCCTGTTCGCCGTGGAGCACGACCTGCGCTACGCACAGACAGGTGGCCCAGAACAGGTAGGCGTAGAGCGCCGGACGCCAGTTCGCCAGTTCCCAGGCCAGGTATCCCGTCTGCGCCATGGCGCACCAGGCGAATGCCGCAGCCATGACCGCGAAAGACCCCCAGATGAGGGTCTTGCCGATGAACCTGCGCCGGTCTCCGATGTCGTCACCGGTCACGACGTGCAGAAGGTCGCCTTGGCTCATGCGTTCCGGCTCTTGGTGAAGAGCCCGGGGGGCCGAACTGACGGCCCCCCGGAGAGTCGTTGCCGCGAATGCGCGGCGCAACCCGGCTCAGAGCCCAAGCGAGGCCCTGTAGAGTGCGATCTGCTGTTCGCGCCCGATCTGGTCAGTGATGTTCTCCCAGGCTGCGGCGATGGCGTCCGCCGTTTCCTGCGCCGAGCCGTACTGGCCCGCGAAGCCCTTTGCCAGTTCGTCTTCCGCGACCGAGTAGTATTGGAAGATGCCCGGGATGCGGGGTTCAATGGCCGCGTTCGAATGGTTGTAGCTGTCCGCATTCGAGCCGAGGTAGTCTTCGATGAATGCGCGGTCGTAGCCTGCTTCTTCCCACTCGTCGTAGTTGAAGTGACTGTTCCGGTAGGGCTGGAATCCGGAAGGATATGCAGAGGCCCAAAGCGAGAGATCCTTGCCCCCGAGATGCGCCGCTGCCGACCAGGCCGCCTTTTGTCTCTTTGAGTCACTGTCGACCGTTGCCATGACGTAGACCCCCCAGCCGATGTAGGCCATGTTGGGCGCCTCGTTCATGGTGTTTTCCCACTCGCCTGTTGCCGCGTTGTAGACACGGTCAGAGGCCGGATTGATGCCGAAGCCCACCACGTCACCCACGACAGAAGTGTCCGAAGTGCGCGCATTCGAGCCGACATCGCCCCACCACATGAGCATTGAGCCGGTGCCTGCGAGGAACTGCTGGAACGCGGTGGTGCCAGGGTCGGCGTTGATCTGGTCGGCCGGATAGGCATCCGCCTCGATCAGGTCGAGCACGTCCTGGATCGCCTGGACCCAGGCCGGGTTGTTGACCCTGGGCTTCATCGTGTCGGGATCGAAGAGCCATGCCGGATCGTTCGGATGTTTGGCATAGGCTGCCGCGCGGTTCTCGAGGAAATAGAAACCGAAACCGCCCCAGCCCTTGAGGGGATCCAGATAGCCATGGGCGTCCAGTCCGGTCAGCAGGTCGGACTTGCCCTTGAGTTCCCTGGAGATTTCATTGATTTCCTGCCAGGTCGAAGGCACGTTGCGACCCGTGACAGAGCCCTCCCCGAAATAGTCAGTCCGGTAGGCGAAGGTGTGGCAGTCACCGTCGATCGAAATCCGGTAGGTCTTGCCGTCCCAGGTGCCGACAGGCGCTTGCAGGTAGCCCACGTAGTCTTCCATGTCGATAACGTCCTTGACCCAGTCGGGCATGACCGAGGCCATGCCTCTGCCCAGGACATCGCCTTCGAACGGTGCGCCCATCTCAATGATGTCGAAATCCACCGTGCCGGTCGCGATCGACTGCTGAAGGCGCGCGTTGTAGTCCGCCTGCGCAAGGTCGATCCAGTTGATCGTCGCACCCGTGTAGGCCTCCCAGGGTTTCAGGAATCCGCGGAACAGGAAGTTGTGAAGATTCTGGTTGTTCAGCCCCATGAAGGTCAGTTCGACACCTGCGAATTCGCCTTCGCTGACGACCTCCTTGATCGGGCCGAGACACATTTCCCCGACCTTCTGCCAGTCCGAGTCAGTGGGTGAACCCATGCCCACGCCAGGTACCTTCAGGATGTCGGCACGCAAGCTGCCATGCGACGCGGCCCAGCCAGGGCGCACGCTCGCTCCGGCGGCGCATGCAAAGGGCCGAGATCGATCGCCGCGTGACCCAGGCGGCCGAAGTCCTGGGGCTTACGCCTTATCTTGATCGCTATCCCCGATCGCTGTCGGGAGGTCAGCGGCAACGCGTGGCCATGGGGCGTGCCATAGTCCGCGACCCGGAAGTGTTTCTCTTCGACGAACCGCTCTCGAATCTGGACGCGAAGCTTCGTGTCCAGATGCGCGCCGAGATTCGCGAACTGCACCAGCGCCTCAAGACAACGACGGTCTATGTGACGCACGATCAGATCGAGGCCATGACCATGGCCGATCGCATCGTTGTCATGGAGAACGGACATATCCGGCAGATTGGTGCGCCCCTGGAGCTGTATGACAGGCCTGCCAACCGCTTCGTCGCGGAGTTCATCGGGTCACCGTCAATGAACTTGCTGGACGGCGCTGTCAGAAAGGGCAACCGGACGGAGGTCGAGGTCGAGACGACGGGGCAGCTTGTTCCGGTGGCGAATGTCGTCGACTTGGTCGATGGAGCAAGAGTGAAATTGGGCATCAGGCCTGAACACCTGTCACTTTCCGAAGACGGGCTGCCGGCAACGGTCTCGGTGGTTGAACCGACCGGTTCCGAGACCCACGTCGTGGCCAGGACCGAGTCCGACGAGATAGTCGCGGTATTTCGCGAACGGCATTCACTTGCCCCGGGTCAGCCAGTCTTCCTGTCGCCTGATCCCGACCGGGTTCACCTGTTCGATGTCGAAACAGGCAACCGGCTGAACTGATTGAACTGCCGCGCCTGCGCGTCGACAATGTCCGGACTCGAGCGAGCACCCGCCGTTGATTGTCGGTGACCGAGCCGGCCTCAAGCAAGGCGACCAAGCCGTTGGCGGCCGGGGGTGAGGTGAAGCGGCGTGCCGACAGATCGTGGATCAGCGCACGAGACCGCCATTCGGTCACCGGAGCTTCACGAGCGCCCACGCCGTTCCGTCCGTCAAATGCTGCATCAGGAGCCGGGGACGGACCGACGTCCACTGGAAGGCAAGGCGGGCCGCGGCCGCAAGAGCGACCAGTTCGGGACGCGCCTAGTCCCGGCGCGGCAGCGCCAGCGGGGCGCTGTCAATGAAGCGGCGGGCCGCCTCGGCCTGGCGCAGGTCGGCAGCGAGCAGAAGCCGGTAAGCCTCCTCGGCCAGTTCCGGATCATCGCCCAATACGCCGGATTGGATTGCGACGCGGAGCGCCCGAGGATCGTCCGGGGCCATCCCGATCAGCCATCGCGCGTGTTCGATCATGGCTTCGAACCGTCTGGCCAGTTGCATGGATGCCAATAGCGACAGGCGGGAGTTGATCGAGTTTGGCGCTTGTCGGACGGCTTGTGCTTGAAGCGTTGCCGCACTGTCAAACGCCCCGGACCTGGCCAGGATGCGTCCGGCTTCGAGAAGCTGACCATGATTGAGCGCCGTCGAGCAGGTCTCCACAACGGTCCTTGGCTCGACCAGGACACCGCTCTCGGCGGCATTGATTTGGTTCGCACAGCTGGCGAAGGCCCGACCAAGCCGTTCGGTCAATGCGGGGGCCGCATCGTTGTTGCGCCCGTCCAGCACTCTGGCGACCTGCGCCGCAGGGACTGCTTCGTAGCGTCCTTCCCCACCGCCAACGGCAATGCCCACAAGATTGCCGGCCTCGTCCACCAAGGCTCCGCCGCTGATGCCGGGTTGCATTCGTGTGGTGACGTGGACCCGGCCGAGCTCTGCATCTTCCGCGGGCCCGGCGATCAGCGTTCCGGGGCCAAAGACCCGTACTTTCCGGCGGCGAGCATCGGCGCCGACCACATAGAGCTGCGCCATTCCGGAGGCGCGGCCGCTCAGGGTCGGGACGTGCCCGCCTTCGGGCAGGCCATTGACGCTCAGCAGCACCAGATCACCGGGGTAGTCCGACGCGACGACCCTTGCGCCACGCGGACCGTCAGGCGTGTGCACCACCGCGTCCGTCCTGTCGCCAACCACATGGCGATTGGTGATCAGCAACGCGGGGGCGACCCGGGTTGCGCTGGCCATCGGGTCGAAACTGGATACCGGAAAGACCGCCTGACGCACTGTGCAGACCGATACGGGATGGGGGCAGTCTCCGTTGCCTGCCTGCGGCGACAGGCCGGCGTCCTCGACAGTCGCTCCCGGATTCAGGGACAGTGTCAATTCCAGCTCTGCATCGCCGCGCATGACTGTCAGTTCGACGCCTCCGGCGCTATCGGGCAGAACGGCGAAGGCCGAAATGACGTCACGCGGGCTCCTTGTGCGCCGCTCGCCGATGGCGACGACGAGATCGCCAATCCGGACGCCCGCATCTTCGGCCGGGCCGCCGGCGCGGAGGGAGGTGACGGCCGGTGCGGCCAGACGCGCCAGCTGGTCCCGTCGGGACATGGCGAGCCGCCAGCCAGGCGATGGATAGCTTGCCTTTCCGTCGGCGAGCAGGGCTTCGGCCACACGCCACAGAAGCTCGGCGGACACGGCGAAGCCGACGCCGGTGCTGGTGTCGCCCCTTGATGCGAAAACGGCTGAAACCATGCCGACGAGTCGGCCCGATCGGTCCACGAGCGCGCCGCCGGACGCGCCGGGATTGATCGCTGCGTCGGTCTGGACGAAATCCTCGACCGCGTTGAATCCGGCGTTCGAGACATGGATGGCCGAGACGACGCCGCAGGTTACGGAAAGTCCGAGGCCAAAGGAGTTTCCGATGGAGCACACAGGGTCGGCCAGCGCAGGATCGGACGCCAGGTCGAACGGTGCGAGACCGGCGTCGACACGCAGGAGGGCGATGTCGCTGGCCGGATCCCGGGCGATCAGCGAGGCTGGAAGAACGCGGCCGTCGGCGAGGCGAACCTCAATCCGTTCGGCTGATTCAATGACGTGCCATGCTGTGGCGATGACGTCCGGGTGAAGAACGACACCGCTGCCTTCGGGGCTTGCGCCTGGCGGAGCTCCAGCGCCGCCCTGCGCGCGCCCGGACCATTGCGGCAGGACCGAGACCACGGAATTCAAGGTTTCGGGAGTGAAAGCTCTTGCCGCGCCATTGCCGACAAGCGCCAGGGCGAGTGCGAGAAAGAGAATTGACGGCACTCGGTCGCGCTGCCGCATCGCGGATTTCGGCACCATACGTCTCTGCACGGCCAAGGCCGGTCAGTTCGACGCCTCGAGCCGGACGGCGTTGCCCGATCCGCGGTCCGCCGAGGAGAAGCCCAGTCCTCCGAGAACGAGGTTTGCCGCTACGGTGATCACGATGATGCCCCCAAGGCCTGCCCACATGGCCTTCATTTCTCAATTTCCATTTGCAGTTGCCTCCCTCAAGAATTCGATCAGGTCCCGACGGTCCCTTGGCGCAGCGATCTGCTGCATCGGCATCTTGGAGCCCGGGATGTAGTTGTCGGGCCCCAGGTCGAAAAGAGCATCGATCGTTTCCTCGGTCCAGATGATGTCCGACCCGTCAAGTATATCAGAGTACCTGTACCCAGGAACCGTTCCGGCGTGACGTCCGAAGACACCGTTCAATGTCGGCCCCGCCTTGCGCGAATCGCCCGCCTCGAGCGCGTGGCAGATGGAGCACTTGCGCATGAATTGGCGCTCGCCGTTGGGCATCGTCCCGGCGTCTCGCAGGAAGCTGTGCGACGCGCCCATGGACGGCTTGAAGCGGTCCAGCAGTTCGACCGGCCAGCCATAGACGACACTGTCGAGTCCGCCGGCCCAGATCAGGGATCCATCGGGCGAAAACGCCAACGCCCAGACCGGACCTCTCCGGGTCGCACGAAAGTCGCGTTCGATGCGCCAGGTTTCGGTCGAAATCACCGAGATGTACCCATGCCCGTCGCTGACCGCCAGGTTTCCGGTTTCGACGTGGTGGGCCATGGCAAGGATGGGCCGTCGTTCAAGGGTGAAATCGCGAAGCTCGGCGCCGGTCATGGCGTCAATCACCCTAGTCACGCCATCGACCGCGCCATAGGCCAACCAGGACCCGTCCGGGGACAGCACCATTTCGTTGATCGCGAAACCGTGTCGCGCCAGTGTACGGAGCGGGCCGCCGTCGGGCGCCGAAAGGTCGTAGACGCGGATTTCCCCTTTGGAAGTCGCGACATACAGCAGCCTGCCGTCCGGCGAGAAGGCAACGTCATTGGCGCCGGTGTCGCGGAGATCAAGCATTGCCGGTGCTTCATCAGGTGCGGCGGGCGACCAAAGACCGATCGTGCCGTCCCAGCTGGCCGAAGCCAGAATCTCGCCGTCATGCGACACCGCGAGGTCGGTGACCTTTCCCTTGTGGCGACCGAGTTCGTGCCCGTCGTGGCCGTCCCAGATCCAGATGGAAAAGTCATCCGCCCCGGACGCGATGCGCCCGTCGGGCAGGAATATCAAGTCGATGACAGCCGCGGCGTGGCCGTCGAGCCATTGCGGCGTGCGGTTCCGCCAGCGGCCCACCGAATTGTCGAAACTGGCGCTTGCGACCTCCCCGCTCCCTGAGACGGCAAGCCCCATGACAGGGCCACCGTGTCCTTTGAGCGTCGTGAAACCCTGCGCGAGGGCAGGACATGTCAGGAGTGCCAATGCGGCCGGCAGCGCGGATACGGACCGCATCTATTCGGCCGGGGCCGCATCACCCGTTGAGGGCTCATCTCTGTCTGCGGTCTTTACGTCTTCGAGCCAGATCGAGTGGTGCTGATGCGCCCACGCCTCGTCCACCTCGCCGGTTCCCATGGCGTCGAAGGCCCCCTCCATTCCGAGCGAGCCGATATAGATGTGCGCAATGACAATGCCCATGAGGATGAAGGAGACGATGGAGTGCCAGAGCTGGGCGAACTGCATCTCTTCCTGCGGCGCGAGCACCGAAGGCAGCGGGTCAAGTCCCAGCAACCCCGTGATCCCGAGGTCGTTGAGGATTGCAAAGGTCTTGGCGAACATGGGAATCTCGAAGGGAAAGAGCAGCGCCAGTCCCGAGGTCGAGATCGACGCGCCAAGGATCACGACCGACCAGAAGATCACCTTTTGACCGGCATTGAACTTCTTGGCCGGGGGGTGCCTCGAGCCGATGATGCCACCGAACTGCGCAATCCACCTTATGTCGGTCCGGTCGGGCAGGTTGTGCCAGACCCAGAAAGCGAAAACCATGACCAACCCGACCATGAATGCCCAGGCCACGTTGTTATGAACCCATTTGCTTGCAATGAGAATGAACGAGTTGGCCTCGTGCCCGAAGGCTGGAATCAGTACCGTGCGGCCGAAGAGCGACAACAGTCCGGTGAGGCCGAGGAGAATGAACGATCCGGCCAGCAGCCAGTGGGCGAAGCGCTCGATCGCCTTGAAGCGAACCACTGCAAGGCCTGTCTTGGGGGCATCGATCCGTATGCGTCCGCGCAAGAGGAAGAACAGAACCAAGGCTCCGATCACGCCAAGCAGGAAGTAGCCGCCCCAGCTCCTGAGAGTGGTCCGCCGAAAATCAAGCCACCACATCCCGCCGTCCTGCACCAGCACCGTGGCGACCTCGCCGCCGGACGAGACGGTTACGTCTGCCGAGCCAAAGCGCAGCGCGCGCCAGAGTTCCGGATCAGAAGAGCCGCCCAACGTCCCGAGTTGCTGTGCAATGCCGGCTGCCGTGTTCGGACTGCCCGTGTTTTCCCTGCGAAAGGTGTCGTCGATCTCTTCGCCGCGCTGCCGGGCCAGAATGTCCTCCAGCGTCTGTGCGCCCCCCGTGGCGCTGCGTTCGGGCCCCATCCCGTCCTGGGCTGCGGCAGGCGTGCCGAGAAAAAATGCAAGGATCAATGCGAAAACGAACAGACGCAGCACGTCGGCAACCCTCCGGATCGTAAGCGGCCGCTTGAACGGGGGGTGGCCCCGGAAAAGGCCACCCCGTGGGCGGCGTCAGCCGCCCTTGGCTTCGTATGCCGTGCCCCAGCCCCATGCACCCGAGCCGAAGCCGCGGGATACCACGCGTTCGCGGTAGATTGCCGAGACGACATCTCCGTCACCCGCCAGAAGCGCCTTGGTGGCGCACATCTCGGCACAGATCGGCAGCTTGCCTTCGGCAATCCGGTTGCGGCCATACTTCGCGAATTCGGCGGTCGAGTGATTCTCCTCCGGTCCGCCGGCGCAGAAGGTGCACTTGTCCATCTTGCCCCGGCTGCCGAAGTTCCCTGCTTGCGGGAACTGCGGCGCACCGAACGGGCAGGCGTAGAAGCAGTAGCCGCAGCCGATGCAGAGGTCCTTGGAATGCAGGACGATCCCTTCTTCGTTCTGATAGAAGCAATCGACCGGACACACCGCCATGCAGGGCGCATCCGAGCAGTGCATGCAGGCTACCGAGATCGACCTTTCTCCCGGCGTGCCATCCTGGATCGTCACCACCCTGCGGCGGTTGATGCCCCAAGGCACTTCGTGCTCGTTCTTGCAGGCCGTGACGCAGGCGTTGCACTCGATGCAGCGCTCGGCGTCGCAGAGAAACTTTGCTCTAGCTCCCATATCTCATCTCCTCCTTACGCTGACCAGATCTTGCAGAGAGTGCACTTGGTCTCCTGCATCTGGGTTACCGAGTCGTAGCCGTAGGTTTGCGCGGTGTTGCTGCTTTCGCCAAGGACGAAGGGGTCGGCCCCTTCCGGATACTTGGCTCGCAGGTCCGCGCCTTCGAAATGGCCGCCGAAGTGGAAGGGCATGAAGACCACACCTTCGCCTACCCTGCGCGTGACCATGGCCATCACCTTGACCTTTGCGCCTTCGGCGCCTTCCAGCCAGACCTGCGCACCGTCGCGAACGCCTATGTTGTTGGCATCCCTCGGGTTGATCTCGACGAACATGTCCTGCTGCAGTTCAGCGAGCCAGGGGTTGGACCGGCTCTCATCGCCGCCGCCTTCGTACTCGACCAGACGACCTGATGTGAGGATCAACGGGTAATCCTTGGAAAAGTCGTTCTTCTGGATCGATGCGTACATCGTCGGAAGGCGATAGAACTTGCGGTCCTCGTAGGTCGGATAGTCGGCCACCAGATCCCGCCGGTTCGTGTAAAGCGGCTCGCGGTGCAGCGGCACCGGATCGGGGAAGGTCCAGACAACGGCGCGGGCCTTCGCGTTCCCGAAGGGCGCGCAGCCGTGCTTGATGGCCACCCGCTGAATGCCGCCCGAGAGGTCGGTCTTCCAGTTGGTCTTGGGACCTGCCACCGCGTCAATGGCGGCACGTTCCTCGGCCGTCAGGTCACCGTCCCAGCCCAGGTCCATCAGCATCTGCATGGTGAACTCGGGATAACCGTCCTGGATTTCCGAACCCGGATTGAACACGCCCTCGGCCAACAGGTTGTCGCCGTCTCGTTCGACGCCAAACCGGGCGCGGAAGCACAAGCCTCCGTCAGCGACCGGCAAGGACATGTCGTACAGGTTCGGCGTCCCGGGATGGTTCATCTCGGCAGTGCCCCAGCAAGGCCAGGGCATCCCGTAGAAGTCCCCGTCCGCCGGCCCGCCCACGGCCCTGAGCGTCGTCTTGTCGAACGTGTGCTGGTTGGCCATGTGGAGCTTGATCCGCTCCGGGCTCTGGCCAGTGTAGCCGACCGTCCACATGCCTGAGTTGAACTCTCGGGTCGTGTCCTCGATGTTCGGGGTCACGCCGTCCTCTTCCATCCCGATGTTGCGGAAGAAACGGTCGTGCCAGCCGAACTTCTTGGCAAAGAGGCCGATGATCTCCTGATCCGGCCTGGATTCGAAGAGCGGGTCGACCACCTTTTCGCGCCATTGGAGCGACCGGTTCGAAGCCGTGACAGAGCCATGGGTCTCGAATTGCGTGCACGCAGGCAGCAGATAGACCCCGTCGGTCCGGTCGTGAAGCACGGCGGAAACGGTTGGATAGGGGTCGATGACGACCAGCATGTCCAGCATCTCCATCGCGGTCTTCATTTCCTTCAACCGCGTCTGGGAGTTCGGTGCATGGCCCCAGAGCACCATGGCGCGAACCTTGTCGGGGTTGTCCATGTTGTCCGGGTCTTCAAGAACGCCGTCGATCCAGCGGCTGACCGGGATGCCGGTCAGGTTCATCAGGCTCTTGTCCTTGCCGTCCGACCCCTTGACCGTGGCGAACTGGCCCTTGAGCCAGTCAAGATCCTCGCCCCAGACCCGTGCCCAATGCGCCCAGGATCCGGCCGACAGGCCGTAGTAGCCGGGCAGCGTGTGGGATAGCACGCCAAGGTCGGTGGCGCCCTGCACGTTGTCGTGGCCGCGGAAGATGTTGGTGCCGCCACCGGTGGTGCCCATGTTGCCGAGGGCAAGCTGCAGCACGCAGTAGGCCCGCGTGTTGTTGTTGCCATTGGTGTGCTGGGTGCCACCCATGCACCAGATCACCGTGCCCGGACGGTTGTTGGCCATCGTGAAGGCCACGCGGCGAAGCTGCGAACCGGGAGTGCCGGTGACGCGTTCGACTTCCTCGGGCGTCCACTTGGCCACTTCCTCCCGAATCTGGTCCATTCCCCAGACCCGCGTCCGGATGAACTCCTTGTCCTCCCATCCATTCTCGAAGATGTGCCAGAGGATGCCCCAGACAAGGGCAACGTCCGTGCCGGGACGGAACCGGACATATTCGTCAGCGTGGGCTGCAGTGCGCGTGAAGCGCGGATCGCAGACGATCAGGGGCGCGTTGTTCTGCTCCTTCGCCCGCAGGACGTGCAGGAGCGAGACCGGGTGCGCCTCGGCAGGGTTGCCGCCGATGAGGAAGATCGCCCGGGAGTTATGGATGTCGTTGTAGCTGTTGGTCATGGCGCCGTAGCCCCATGTGTTCGCGACACCCGCAACCGTCGTGGAGTGGCAAATCCGTGCCTGGTGGTCGACGTTGTTCGTGCCCCAGTAGCCGGCGAACTTGCGGAACAGGTATGCCTGCTCGTTGTTGAACTTGGCCGATCCCAGCCAGTAGACGCTGTCCGGTCCGCTTTCGTCCCGGATCTTCATCATGCCATCGCCGATCTCGTTGATGGCCTGTTCCCAGGAGACGCGAACCCACTCGCCGTTCTCCTTCTTCATCGGATACTTCAGCCGCCGCTCGCCGTGGGCGTGTTCGCGGACCGCCGCGCCTTTGGCGCAATGGGCACCGAGGTTGAACGGGCTGTCCCATCCCGGTTCCTGACCGGTCCAGACGCCGTTCTGCACCTCGGCAAGGACCGTGCAGCCGACCGAGCAGTGCGTGCAAACCGATTTGCGCAGCTCGACCGCGCCGGTGCCGGTTGCGGCTTCGGCCCTGGTGACCGAACCTCCCGTGGCGGCGATTGCCGTCAGCCCGCCGATCGCGAGGCCCGAGTCTCTTAGAAACGCGCGCCGGTCCATGGAGGTCTCGGCGACTTGGTTCAGGATGCCAGTCCGCTGGGAGCGTCGCGCAATCCCGTTGGTCTTTTTCCTTAGCATGTCATTCTCCCTTGCTGGCTGCGGGCAGTCCCGCATGCGTGCCAGGTTGTTTCCGAATGCGCCGGCCAGTGGGCGTCACGCAACCGAGGCCGGGCAGTGGTGGCAGGGTCCGGTCCTAGAACCGGGCGCTGTCGTAGTAGGCGCGGGTATGCGCCGTGTCCTGGATCCTGTCGGACGACAGGTCAGGCTGGGCCGCTTCCGCCGACGTGCCGGAGGCGATGGCGACTGCCGCAACCGGCGCGCCCGTCCCCGCCAATTTCAGGAAATCCCGACGGCTGGTACCCTCTTCGGGTTTTTCGGTCATGTGATAGCGCTCCTTCCTTTCGCTGTGGCGATACCTCGCCAGATCAGTTTTGCGCCTCAGGCGGCGCTGAGACGAAATCCTTCGGTCTCTATTTCCATGAACACCCGCCCGAGCCTTCCAACGGCCGCGTAGAGCACCGAGTTCCTTGCCGCCTCGAGATCGGCAAAGCAGTGGCATGCCCACGGAGCGATGTGTCGGTTGAAGAAGCTCCGTTGGATGTCCAGCGGTTTCGGCGCACCAAACCTTCCGACGATCAGCGCACCCATCACTTCCATCAGCGATGCGATGTTGTCTTCCGGTTCGAACACGTTCCCCGATCTTGCGACGCCGTGCGACGCCAGATCGCTGCGCAGCGTCGCAAGCGGCTTTTCGTTCAGGAAGCCCGTCATGTAGTAGCTGGCGTAAGGCAGCAGTTCGCCCCGCCCGAGTCCGATGAACAGCTTGTTGAACTCCGATTCCACGCCCTTGGGACTGGTGCGCCGCGCTATGGCGGCCAGCGCATCGATGGCCTGGCCGATCTCGGTGGCGTCGCCGGACAGTCCGGCGGTCTGGTCAAGAAGCGGCTGGTCGGGCGGGCGGGCGAGGATCAGGCCGAGAAAATTGTAGAGATCCGCCCGGAGGCGATCTTCTTCCGGCACATCAATCGTTTGATCCATCGCGTTCATCGAAACTGGCTGACTTCACTCCGTAGCTGGCGATTCATCGAAATGATAACTCATGCGGCGCGGTTTCAAACCATTTGTTTCGCCATTTTCGGCGCAAACTTGCGAATCCTGTTCACTTTTCTCCGCTTTCGGCTCGATTCGATTCCGAGACAAATTGTCGGGTATCCCGTCTGACTCGGTATCGCACGGATCTTCCGTCGGCGATTCGCTCGTAGCAGTCTCCGCTTCGTCCGTTGCAGCCACTGCCTGTTCGTCCGTTGCCATGACGTGTCGAGCCATGCCTTCGCCGACCCGATAGGCGGTTTGCAGGTTTTCGATGACGGTTGCCGCGTCGGTGAAATCCTCGCCGTAGTCGACGAGGCCGTCAAGGTTGGCGAGCACCGGGTTCGTCGTCCAGAGACGGCGGAGCGCACGAAGCCGGATGCGATCCGGAACCGCTCTCTTCAGGAAAACCGAGAAGTCATCGCCCTCGACCATGCTGTCGGGATCGGGCAAATCGAGTTCCTGCAGGATCTCTTCGTCGGGTTTCCGGCCGAGCCTGGCCTTCTCTTCAGCCTCGTCCGCGGCAACCTTCGCCTTTTCCTCGGCAGCCCCTTCGGCCCGCACCGCCGCTTTCCGACGTTCCCAGAAGTCGCTCACTGCAGGCGCCTGTTCGGGGCACGATAGACATCCGTGTCCTGATGTATGCGCACATCGCCAACGCCGTCTTCGACCATGTCGATGCGCTTCTTGTCTCGCTTGCGCTTCACGAATTCCTCTTCGACGTGATGCTGATCGACGAAATCCCGCACCCAGGCGACAAGCCCCGGCGGCATCGGCACCTTTTCGACAATCTCTTCGCCGCTGTCGGCGTAGTCCTGCGCCTCGTATGGCGACGCCGTGACCAACAGAACGGATGGCCGGTCGCCATCGGAGCCATCCTCCTGGCGCAACACGACAAAGACACTTGGCCGGCTGTCCGAAAGCGCGTTTCTGTACGCTTCGGTTTCCGCACCGTGAAGGTCCAGCGGAACCGTAGCCGCATGGTACTCGACCCAATCGCCCTCGCGGCGCATTTCGCGCCAGCTGGCCGGTCCGGCGCCAGGCAGGACCGCAACAGCCTTCCAGGACAATTTCTTCCAGCGGGTCACTCCAGGCGCACGGCGCAGCACTATCCCGAGAGGCAGGACCTCGTATTTCGCCGGATTCATGTACATCTTGCCCTGGCCTGCTTCCTGTTCGATCAAGTGGCTCGCCAACCGCAGTTTACGTTCAGCGCCAAACATGTCTAGTCTGACGGCAGGACATGATTCCTGCACCCGCCCCTTGTCTAGGAAGGGAATGACCTTGGCCAACAAGCTGGTCCTTTGCGATTGTGCAAATTCGCAACGGCTGCAGCCTGCCAGGATTGAGGCCGCGACCGGGGTTGAGTGCTCCCCGGTCCATACCTCACTTTGCACAGAGCAGGCGGAAATCGCGACAAAGGCAATTGCGGAGGGTGGCTGCACGATCTGCTGCGGGCAGGAAATGCGGTTCTTCGAGGAGCTGGCCGAGGAGTTGGAGGCTGAGGTGCCTGCATTCGTGGATCTTCGGGACCGGGCGGGCTGGACGGATGACGACCGTGACACCGGTCCAAAGATGGCCGCGCTCGTCGCGGCGGCCACAATGCCTGCAGCGTTGACTAAGACTGTCGACGTGGTGTCCGAGGGCGTTTGCCTGATCGTCGGGAGTGGCGATGTCGCGTTTGACGCCGCCGGGCGTCTTGCGGACACTCACGCAGTCACAGTGTTGCAACTGGACGGCAGCGACCCGCCCCCGTCACGTGAATTCGACGTGATCAGAGGGCGGATCAGGAAAGCGTCCGGGGCCTTGGGTGAATTCGAGGTGTCGTTCGACAGATTCAGCCGAATTCGGCCAGGCGGACGCGGCAACTGGCAGTGGACCGAACCACGCAATGGCGCGCACTCGGAGTGCGACATCATCCTCGATCTTGGCGGGCAGGCCCCGCTCTTTTCCTCCCATGAAAAGCGTGAAGGCTACCTGCGTGCCGACCCGGACAGCGTAACGGCGTGCGTGGATGCGGTGCTTGATGCCTCCAAGCTGATCGGGACTTTCGAAAAACCGCTCTATGCCCGTGTCGAGTCGATCCTCTGCGCCCATTCGCGGGCCGGTCAGGTGGGATGTTCGCGCTGCCTGGACGCCTGTCCGACCGGCGCCATTGCACCCGAGGGTGAACACGTCACCGTCGATCCGATGATCTGTGCGGGATGCGGCGTCTGCTCCTCGCTTTGTCCGTCCGGCGCGATTTCCTACGATGCGCCGTCGGTCGAACACTCGTTCCTTCGAATCCAGACGCTTGCAAAGGCCTTTCTTGACGCCGGCGGAACCGATCCAAGGCTGTTGGTCTTGGACGGGCACGGTTCTGAACTGATCCGGCTCTCCGCAAGGTGTGGCCGGGGCCTGCCGGCCGATGTCGTGCCGATGGAAATGCCCGCGGTCGGCGCCTTCGGGCATGCGGAGGCCCTCGCCGCGCTGGCGGCGGGGTTTGCCAATGTGGCCATCGTGCCCGGACCCGGGGCTGACCGATCGGTGCTGGACCACGAGATAGCCTTGACCGAGGCGGTTGCGGGCGGCAAGGCGACAGTGATCGACACCTCCGACGCCGACGCGCTTTCGGATTCGCTGTTCAGCTCCGACGTGCCATCCGCCCTGAGCACGCCGGTCCGGCCCATGGGGACTCGCCGCCAGATAGCCCGGCAGGCAGCGAAGGCACTGCGCCCGGACGTTGTCGAGCCGCTTCCGCTGCCAGACGGTGCCCCATATGGCGCGATTTCGGTCAATACGGACGCCTGCACGCTTTGCCTGTCCTGCGTGTCGCTTTGTCCCTCCGGCGCACTTGGCGACAATCCCGATCTGCCACAGCTTCGGTTTCAGGAAGATGCCTGCCTGCAATGCGGGCTTTGCGTCAAAGTCTGTCCCGAAGACGCCCTTGCACTGGTGCCACGGCTCAATCTTGGCGACGAGGCATTGTCTCAGGAGGTCTTGAACGAGGAGGAGCCGTTCGCCTGTGTCGAATGCGGCAGCCTGTTCGGGTCAAGGTCCAGCATCGAACGCATTACCGAGCGCCTGTCCTCGCACTCGATGTACCAGGAGGAGGGTGCGCTGCGCATGATCCAGATGTGCGACGATTGCCGGGTGAAATCCCAGTTCCTGAGCCAGAAGAGCCCGATGGCCGTGGGAGAGCGGCCGCGGATGCGCACGACCGACGACTATCTGTCGAAACGCCGCGATCACTGACCGGTCAGGGGAGCGCCGAAGTCCGCAGGTTCGATGCCTGCAACATAAGCCAGGATCGCGTCGATGTCGTCCAAGGTCAGTTCCATCGGCGCGATCGGCGAGGGCAGCTCTTCAGGAAAGGGTTCCGTTACGTCCCTGATCTGCGTGAAGGCGCCGTGGGGCTTCAGCACGTAGAAGCTCAAGAACCTGTCGTCCCAGTCTTCGAAGCTGCGCAAGGCGAAGAACGACGGGGTCGAACCAATGCCGAGGCTCTCGTCGCCTCGGGCAGTGACGTGGCAGCGGCCGCAATGGACCCGAGAAACCTGTTGGCCGCGCAGACTGTCACCGTTGCGGAACACATCCTCGGCAACCTCCTCTTCTTCGGCCGGCAAGGCGAAAGGCTGATTGCCGTCGACAGTGAATCCCGTGATCGCGCTTTGCCCGGTCGTGTCCGTTATCCAGGCGGCGAACCGAGACGCTCCCTTATGCTCTGGCGAAAGGACCTCGATCGACCAGGTCTGGCCGATGCCGACAAAGACCGGTGTGCCGGCATCACCGAGCGCGACCTCTGCCGGATCCCCGGGCGCGACCAACTCGATGCGCACCTGGGTCTTCAGCGTGAATCGCGGCAGCATGTACTTCATCAATCCGCTTCCCGCCAGCACATCGGGGACCGACAGCCGAAACTGACGGTCGTTGTCGGCGAAAGCCGGGCTTGCGTCGCTGAGGAGGAGAAGAAACGCGGCTGTCAAGGACCGTTTCAGCATGGAGCCTCTTGCAGGACTTCTCTGGTTGAGCGGAGCCTTCGCGCTGAGCGGGTCAATCTTCGACCGGAGCCCCGGGAAACGGGGCCTGTCTGGCTTGACGGAACTGAAAATGCAACAAAACACCGGGAGGCGACCCCGTGGCCCTGACCTCAGACATACAGGACTTCCGGTGCCGGTTTCAAGGCGAATTGTTTCCTGACCTTGCATGGGTGACTTGCTCGCCCCCGAAAATCCACAATCGTTTCTTCACCGTCTCCCGCATGGCTGGCCCGGAGCGTTCCGTCCCGCGGGACCGCGAACTGGACGAAAACCCGGCGACGGGCCTCGGGATTCGCTCGGGGTTGAATTCCAGGATCGAACCGGTATCTACAAAGGCTCCGTTCACCCTGTACACAGTATCGAGTCTTGCAAGCGGCTCAGCAAAGCCAAGGGCAAAGGGAATGGATCGGCGAGTCAACGAATGGGAAAGATCAAGATGAGCGACACCTACAACATGTCCATGAGAAAGTTCCTGAAGCAGGTAGGCGTGACCTCGCAGCAGGCGATCGAAGCGGCGCTTCGCGAAAGGGGCGAAGCCGGCATGAGCTATGCGGTGAAGGCCACTGTCACGATCGAGGAGCTTGGCTTGGATCACGAAGTGTCGGGCACCATCGTAGAGAACGACTGAACGTTGGCGCTGTCTCGAGATAGCGTGCTCAGTGCACTGAAGTCGGTCAGCGATCCCGTTACCGGCGACGATATTGTCACGGCGGGACTGGTGCGTGCCTTGAACGTTGAGGGCGAACGCATCCGGTTTGTAATGGAAATTGATCCAAGGCTGGCGCAGAAGTATGAGCCTGCGCGAGCTGATGCGGAAGCACGGATGAAGGCGCTGCCGGGCGCAGAAGATGTGTCGATCCTTCTGACCGCGCATACCGAAAGGGCTCCTCCAGACCTGAAGCCCGGCGCACGTCCCGAACCCAAGGGACCCGAGAAGATACCCGGCATCGATCGAATTCTGGCGATTGCGTCCGGAAAGGGCGGGGTCGGAAAGTCGACCGTTGCCGCTAACCTCGCCTGTGCCATGGCGCAGGCAGGGCGGCGTGTCGGCCTGTTGGACGCGGATGTCTACGGACCGTCACAGCCGCGCATGCTTGGAGTCTCGGGTCGCCCGTCAAGTCCGGATGGCAAGACCATTCTTCCGATGCGCAACCACGGCGTCACCATGATGTCGATCGGGCTGATGACGACGGAAGGGCAGGCGGTCGTCTGGCGCGGCCCGATGTTGATGGGCGCGTTGCAGCAGATGTTGACGCAGGTGCAATGGGGCGCCCTTGACATGCTGATCGTCGACCTGCCGCCTGGCACTGGGGACGTCCAGATGACGCTTGCGCAGAAGGCCGTGGTCGATGGCGCGATAATCGTTTCCACGCCACAGGACGTGGCGCTGATCGATGCCCGCAAGGGGGTGGACATGTTCAACCAGCTGGACGTTCCGATCTACGGACTGATTGAAAACATGTCTACCCATATCTGCTCGAAATGCGGGCACGAGGAACACACCTTCGGCCACGGCGGCGTGGTGGCCGAGGCGGCGAAAATCGGTGTGCCGCTTCTGGCGGAGATTCCGCTGCATCTCGACATCCGCGTAGCCGGTGACGGAGGAGCGCCCGTTGTCGTGACGAGCCCCGACGGACCGCTGGCGGCGGCGTTTCAACAGGTAGCCAGGGACCTTGTCGGGATGAGCGCTGCATGACGGAAGCCGTTTTGCCTCCCTTGATGTCCGGCTTGGCTGTCAGCGGTGCAATCGACCCCTTCGTCACCGCCTGCGCCAAGGCGGGCCTGGGGTGCGACGCCGGGCTCGTTGTATACAATGTCTCGCCGGACCGGCTCGGCTCGGCTTTGGTGTTCGCGCCGGAGGTGCCGCTTGCAAGGGCCATGGCGATGCTGCCACTTTGCGGAGTGGGACTGCAGAATTCCCTGGGAGCGCTTGCGCCGCCGGAGGTTGCGGTTCACCTTGGCTGGCCTGGCGAAATTCGCGTCAATGGTGCGCGCTGCGGTCGGTTTCGGGCAGCCGCCAGCACCGCAGCGGAGGGTGCGCGGCCCGACTGGCTGGTTGTCGGATTCGAGATGCCGCTGCTCAGCGCCAGGCAGCATCCGGGCGATGACATCGACGAAACCGTGCTCTACGAGGAAGGCTGCGCCGATGTCGACCCGGTGACCCTGGTTGAAAGCTGGGCCCGGCATACGCTCAACTGGATTGCGCGCTGGGAGGATGAAGGTCCGAGACCCTTGCACGCCGAATGGCGAGGAATCGCGCACGGGCTGGGCGACGCAATCCAGTTCGACGGCAAGAGCGGCACCTTCCTCGGCGTTGACGAAGATTTCGGAATGCTTCTGCGCGACGGTAGCGACACCCATCTGTTCCCGCTCACCGTTCTTCTGGAGACGCAATGAACCTTGCCCGTGCGATCCATTTCGATGAAAGCGATACCCGTGTTTACCCGATGCCTGCCCGTACCGGCGAGTGGTGCATTTCCGGCGGGTTCGAGTTTTCGAACTGGACCGAGGCCGATCTGGCGGGCAAGGCGCGGCAGGCCTTTTCAAATGGCTGGTTCGGGCTGGAAACGACCGGACGCGTGACTTTCGTTGCGGTCACCCAGATCGAATCGGTGGAACTTGAACGCCTGACCGACATGCTGGCCGAACACTTCGTGACCCATTACGGAGCGCCGGATCCTGTCGCCGCGCGTCCGGTCGCCACCGAAGAGCTCGGGCAAATGGTGGAGATGTGCGACGAGCACGTGGCGAATACGCTTCTCACGGTCACTCGCGAATTGACCGAGGTCGGGGTTCGCGAGACATTCCGTGTCATCGAAGCCCAGGACGCGGATCTGGACCAGTTCGCCATACACGGATCGCTCGACGAGTGAGGCCGATGCCCGAGCCGGTTTCGCAGTCTCAGCGCACCGCATTGTAGGTGAATTGCGCCTCGCCATTGATCTTGCAGCCGTTGATCGGCACCTCCGCCCTGGTGGAGGTCATCAACTTGATTCATTCCGCAACGAGCGCAACATCTGCGCCCGCCGCCCGAAAGCCGCCCAAGATGCAGTGAAACGTGCACGGCAAGATGCCGAACACGCAAACGTCAATCGACGCGATGATCCGGCCTGGAAATCGTCATTTCCGCGCGCCGCGACATGCATGCCCGAATCATCGGAACAAGGCAGGAAAAATTGCACCGCGCTTTCTCGGATGAGCAATGTTATCGCGGCAGGGACGGGTCACTACTGACCGCCCCCCCCCCGCACGGATCCGGACGGGCGCGCCAGCGCATCCGGCTCCTGCCTTCGGTCGGACGTCAGCCCGCACCGCTGCCGCAAAAGGCGGCTGGCACGGGCTGCGTGAGCGAGCGGCGCATGTGACGCCCATTGTCGGATCCCGATCTCCGTGAACGCCTTGCCGCCCCGCTCTTCCGACGGCCCCGGCCCTTCGCCCCATCCACCCCGCCGGAGGCGTCACTGCCCCTTTCGTTCGCGGACTCCGTCACTGCCATGGCCGGGTCCGACTCCTCGATGCCGTGCATCCGGAGCTGCGGGAACGTCCCCTTCCTCCGGCGACCCTGACGCAATGGCCGGGGCAGCGTCGAGGCCTCCCGGGTCCCGCGGAGTCCCTCCTCGCCTCGCCGATCCGGCCTGGAGGGTGCTGCCCTCGGCCCCGCCTGAAAGCCTCGGCACTCCGGACATGGTCGTTTTTCGTGGCTCGATCGCCCGGCCCGCACATGCCGCTGGCCAACGCTTCGCCTGCCGCCTCGCGACGGCCGGCGCATGGTTCGCGGAGAAAGTGGCGGGCTGACCTCTCTTTCTGCCGGGACCTTCGCCCGGCGACATCCGCCAGTCGGCCTGGCGCACCGGACGTCCTGGCCCCGGGGCCCAATCATGGGTTCCATGAGGACCATTCTCCCGGGCAAGCAGGCTCTGCTTGAAGTCTTGCCGGCAATCCTGGCGCGTAGCGGGCATGCGGATTCCATGAACCCCAACGCGATGGCTGAAGCCTCGGACACTAGCGGTGAAGCATGAAAACGGGGGCTCAGCCTCGGAACCGTCGGCAAGATCCGGGAGAAAGGGTTCACGAAAGCTGCAAGATTCAGCACCCGAGCAGGACGTCTGATGTTGCGTTGGTTGCTTGATCGAATGACAGGCCCGGGACAAACGGCGGCAGTCCCGTCGGGGCATTCAGGATTGCGGCAACCGAGCGCCGGAAGCGGAAGCGTCGAATTGCAAAGTGGGGATGCCAAGTGGCATCGCGATGATCGAGTCTGCAACGAGTGCCGTCACGTTCACACGAAGCGAATGCAGCGTCATTTCGACGAGGTCGGGAACGAGCGTCACGTGGAGCCGCAGCGCGTTGCCCAGCCCGTCTCCCAATTCCTGCCTCGCAAGATCGGCGCGCGTGCCTGTCCTCTTGGTTGCCCCGCTACCAGTTCGGAGTGCGACGCCGGGGCATTCAAGGGCGAGGACGCAGCCCGAGCGGAGGCTTGGCGGTGACTCCCGAGGGCTTCTTGAAACGTGCGGGCTCCCTGCGCACGCCAAGCGTTCGCAGATTGATCTGTGGAGTCGCGTGCAATTTTGACCCACTTCGGGGGGTGATTCGTGTCCAAATTTGACCCACCCCTGATCAGGTGGAAACGCCTGCCTCGCAACGAATCAGCGAGGCAGTGGAGATGGTGTCAGTGGAGACGATCGGCAAGATACGGCGTGCGTGGCACGTTCGCGGGAAGTCCATCCGGTCGATCGCGAAGTCGATGGGCGTGTCGCGCAACACGGTCCGCAAGGTGTTGCGGTCGGACGTTTCGGCGCCGAAGTACCGGCGTTCGGACCAGCCGCACTTGAAGCTCGGCGACTTCATCCCGGAGCTTGAGCGGAAGCTGGAGGCCAACAAGGGAAAGAAGCGGCGCGACCGCCTGAGCATGAAGCGGATCTGGCGGCAGCTTGCGGACCAGGGATGCGATGCGAGCTACAGCGCCGTCTGCCGCTACGCGGCGGCATGGAAGCAGCGCCATGGCGGCGGCGTGTCGGGTGCCCATGTTCCCCTGGAGTTCGAGCCCGGCGAGGCGTTCCAGTTCGACTGGAGCCATGAACGGGCGGTCATCGCCGGCACGACGGTTCGGCTCAGGGTGGCGCACATGCGCCTGTGCCACAGCCGCAAGAGCTACGTGCGGGCGTATCCGCGCGAGACCCAGGAGATGGTGTTCGACGCCCACAACCGGGCGTTCCAGCTGTTCGGAGGCTCCTGCCAGCGGGGCATCCACGACAACATGAAGACGGTCGTCGACGTCATCTTCGCGGGGCGGACGCGCAAGTTCAACGTCCGTTTCGAGGAGATGTGCGGGCACTTCCTCGTGGATCCGGTGGCCTGCACGCCGAACGCGGCGTGGGAGAAGGGCCAGGTCGAGAACCAGGTCCGCGACATCCGCGAGCGGCTGTTCCGCGAGCCGCCGCGCTTCGACAGCCTCGAAGACCTGAACGACTGGCTCGAGGAGAGCTGTCGCAGGCATGCGCGGGAGCATCCGCATCCGGAAGAGCCGGAGATGACGGTCCGGGAGGTGTTCGCGTGCGAGGAGCGCCGCTGCCTGATCCCCTTTCCGGGTCCTTTCGACGGCCACCGCACGCAGAGCCGGAGCGTCTCGAAGACCTGCCTGGTGCACTTCGACGGCAACCGCTGCAGCGCCGATGCGCGGGCGTCCGAGCGGGCGGCGGAGGTGTTCGCCTACGCGGACCGTGTCGATGTCCGCCTTGACGGCGAGCTGGTCGGCAGCCACCCGCGCAGCTTTGCTCGCGGCCGGACGGTTTGCGACTGGCTCCACTACCTTCCGGTGCTCGAGCGCAAGCCCGGCGCGCTGCGGAACGGGGCGCTGCCGGAAGAGCTGGAGGCGGTGCGGGGCCGGCTCGGCGCCTTCGACGACGGCGATCGGCAGATGGTCCAGATCCTCTCAGCCGTGCCCGAGGACGGGCTGGAGGAGGTGCGCGCGGCCTGCGGCGACGCGCTGGACGGCGGCGCCGTCTCCGCCGACGTGATCCTGAACGTCCTGTCGCGACGGCGCGACCCCGGCCCGGCGCCACGGATCGAGCTTCCCGAGCGCCTTCGCCTGGGCGTCGAGCCGGAAGCCGACTGCGGCCGCCATGACAGCTTGAGGGAGATCCCCGAATGAGACGCAAGGACATTCTGGAACTGATGGGCACGCTCGGCCTGAAAGGGATGAAGGCCGCCTGCGACGAGGTGCTCGCCGACGCCGCCCGGCGCAACCATCCTCCCGAGCGGGTTCTCGGCGCGTTGCTGAAGGCGGAGGTTGCGGACAAGCAGGCGCGCTCGATCAAGTACCAGATGTCGGTCGCGAAGCTGCCGACGGCGAAGGAGCTTGACGGCTTCGACTTCGAGCAGAGCCTTGTCGAGGAGAAGCAGCTGCGCCAGATCGCGGACGGCTCCTTCCTCGAACCGCCGCGCAACGTGGTGGCGATCGGCGGGACCGGCACGGGCAAGAGCCATATTGCCGTGGCGATCGCCCGGGCCTGCATCCGCCGCGGCGCCCGGGGCCGGTTCTTCAACGCCGTCGAGCTGGTCAACCTTCTGGAACAGGAACAGCGAGACGGCCGCCAGGGCCGTCTCGCCGACGCCATGCGCCGGCGGGACTTCATCATTATTGACGAACTTGGCTACCTGCCCTTCGCCCGCACCGGAGGGCACCTCCTGTTCCACTTCGTCTCCTGCCTCTACGAGCACACGCCGATGGTCATCACCACCAACCTCCCGTTCAAGGAATGGGCCGAGGTGTTCGGGGACCCGAGAATGACCACGGCCCTGCTGGACCGCCTCACCCATCACTGTGACATCCTTGAGACCGGGAACGAGAGCTGGCGGTTCCGGCACCGCAGCTGAAGGCACGCCGCGACGCCAGGAGTCTCATCCAGATTGTCGCGCCATGCTCCAGACCGGCTCGCCCGCCGTCTCCCGCACAAGCAGGTCGTTCCAGTCCTCGCCCTCGACCGCCGGACGGCAGCGGACGACCCTGGGATCGCTCCGGGCGAGCCTGGCCGCCGCCGCGTCCCCGGCCGGATCGGCGTCGTAGCCGCAGAGGATCCGACGCAGGCGCCAGCCGTCCAGCCAGCGCGGAACCGTTGTCGCGACGCCCGCAGCCGACACCGCCGCGAAGCCGCCGGATCCAGTCCACGGGAAGCTCCGCAGCGTCAGCACCGACAGCGCGTCGATCGCGCTCTCGACGAGAACCGCACGCTCCGGAGGAGCGGCGTCCAACGCCATCCAGAACCCGCCCGACTCTTTCCGCGAACCAGGGGCCATGCCCTTGAAAGCGGCACCGCCGAGGCCGACGACCTCGGCCCCGGTCGCCGCCCCCGAGACGTCGCGTGAGACGAACACCGCGTTCCTGCGACGGTCCGCGTAGACCAGCCCGCGGGCGTGGCAGACCTGGAGCAGCATCCCGCCGATGCCGCGCTCCCTGACAAGGTGATCGCGTACCTCGGGCCACAGGGCCTGCGATCGGACCGGGAGTTCGAGCCGTCGCCGGCTCATCGGAGGAGCCGCGCCGTCCCGGCCGCGCGGGCTGCAGGAGCGAAGCCCGCGCTCCGACAGGAAGGCGACGGCGTCGCGGAAGTCACCGCCGCCGGCGTGCATCACCAGGCTGATGGCCCCGCCGCCGCCCGTCCCGGCCAGATGGTCGAAGAACTTCTCGCCGTTGATGCTCAGAACCGAACCTGGCCGCTTCCAGCGCGCTTTGTCCGTCACGTCGCGGCGGTAGCCAAGCGCCGTCGCGACCCTGTCGAGCGGCAGCGAGCGCGCCGTCGCCACCAGTCCGTGCCAGTCGGTTCGACCAAGCGTTCCCATCTTCCTCTTCTCCTGCAGCGGAACCCGAACACCGGAGCGGATTGCCCGGCAGGAGAGAAGCTACTTGGAAAAGGGAAGGCCGGAAGGTGGGTCAAAATTGGACGCGACTCATGGGTCAGAATTGAACTGGACTTGACACTTGATCCCGGGCGGTTTGACGTGGGCAGCTACACCACCGCTCTTGGATGCGCCGATTCATAGACTTCCATAAGCCTTGACGCGTCGACCGCCGTATAGGCCTGCGTGGTCGAAAGCGAGGCGTGCCCAAGGAGGTCCTGAATCGTGCGAAGATCGCCACCTGCGTTCAGGAGATGCGTCGCGAAGCTGTGACGCATGGCGTGCGGCGTTGCGCTTGCCGGAAGGCCAAGTTCCGAACGAACCGCCGCCAACAGTTTCTGGACCTGGCGCGGGTTGAGTGCGCCACCACGAACCCCCCGAAAGACCGGTTCGTTGCCGCCGATCTCAAACGGGCAAGCGTCAATGTAGGCGTCCATGGCTTGCCGCGTGACCGGAACGACCGGAACCAGGCGCTCCTTCCGTCCCTTGCCCCGAACGCGCAGGGTCTCGCCAAGTGGCAGGTTCCTGGCCTGCAATCCGAGCGCTTCCGAGATCCGAAGTCCGCAACCATAGAGAAGCAACACGACTGACTGGTCCCTGAGGGCGACCCAGGGTGTTCCTGCATGTTGCCTGACGGCTTCAAGCAAAGTTCGTGCGCTGTCCTCCTCAAGCGGTCGCGGGAGCCTGGCCTTGAAGCGAGGCGCCCGCCTCATGAGAACGTTTGTCGGATCGAAACCGTCCCTTTCGGCCATCCAGGTCACGAAGCCCTTCACGGCGGACAGGGCCCGAGCCAGGGACCGGGCGCTCAGCCCGCGCCCACGTTCATGCGCCATCCACGCCCGCATCGTGCGCGTGTCGAGCCGGGCTATGGCGTTGGCGCCGAGAGCCCCGCCTTCGTAGCCCTGGAGGAATTCGAGGAACCCGCACACATCCTGGCGATAGGCGGCAACGGTCTTCTCCGAGCGGCCCGCCACCGAAGCGAGTTCGGCCAGCCATCTCTCAAGCGCGTCGTTCAGGCCCGGCTGAATCACTTGATCCAGCGGCGTATGGCCCGCTCAGTGACGCTGCCCAGGAAGTCGAGAAGGTCGGTGCCTTGGCTCGACGAGAACTGGAGCGGCTCCTCGGAGGCAAGTGCCAGCATGCCACGCGGCCGGGCCTTGCCGAAATCGAGCACGATGCAGGCTTCGGAGCGGACCCAGTTCGCATTTTGCCCGTATATCGTCTGCGGGTCGCCGCTGAAGCGGCGAAGCGTCACACGGCGTACAGGTTTCCCTTTCCCGAGATAGTCCTCGATGAAGCCGGATTGCGTATTCTTGAGCGCGCTGTGGCGGATTCGGGCCAAGCCGTTCATGCCCGCCCCGCCGCTTTCCAGAGCCAGCCGGATCCGTCCGACACGCAGCATGTCGGCAACCTCCGCATCGAGGCAGCTGAGGAGATCCTCGAATGTCAGTGGCTCGAGAAGCTTGATGACGGCGCCATGCACCTGGTGCATTCCTGCAATGTTCTCGTATGCGGCGGCCAGGACGGAACGATGCATGTTCTCGAGGGATCGCAGGCGCTCCTCGAGCTGGTTCATCGCGATGCCCCTGATGTCGACTACATTGTCGCCGCTCGAATGTTCGCACGCGGCAACGAGCGCTCGCATGACGTCGGGGTCCTTAAGTATCACGCCGGGATCATCAAGAACGTGCGTGCGCACATCCCTCTCGGCAATGGCTGCCTGCTCGTTCATCTTTCTGCCTCTCTGATCCTGCATTGGCTGCAGGGATCCTGTTTGGGGCGATATTGGCAGGAGTGGCGGGATTTCTCAAGTGTCGAGTTTCCGGTTGCCGGTCCTGGCGCATTTCTCGGCATCCGGCAGGCTGACGCTGGCCTTTGCAGCAAAGGTCCGAATCGAGCCTGCATCGCCGAATGCGGCGCTGCGGCATGACTCGTGCAATGCGCGCAGGGCTCCATTGTTCACTGAACCGCCACCTCGCAACAGGCCCTAGGCCAGTCCCTGGACGCTGCAAGGCAGGTGGAGTTTCCGGACTTCGTCGACAGTTGAGAAGCACCCGACGAGCGTCTTGTCCGCACAGCGTAACGCACCGAAGACTTGCCGCGCGCAGTCCAACGGCCGCATCGTGCATTCTGCGCTTGAGGCACGTGCGGTCAAAGCACTGCGCGGATGGCCCGAGAGAGCTTTTCGGTGATTTCGGTCACGTGGTCGTCTTCCATGATGAGGGGCGGGGCCAGCAGGACATGGTCGCCGTTTCGGCCGTCTCGGGTGCCAGACACTGGGTAACAGATCAGCCCCTCTTCGAAAGCCGCCGCCTTCAGCTTCCTTGCGACACCGTTGGCCGGGTTGAACGGCCGTCTTCTCTCGTGATCTTCCACGAACTCCAGCCCCCAGAACAGGCCTCGCCCGCGAATGTCGCCCACATGGCTGTGCTGTCCGAACTCGTCGCGCAGCGCGGCTTCCAGTTTCGCACCCATGTCGCGCGCTCGCGTCACGAGGTCGTCTTCCATGATTGCATTGACCAGGGCCAATCCTGCCGCGCAGGCAGCGGCGTGCCCGACAAAGGTATGCCCGTGCTGAAAGAGGCCGGAACCTCGGGCGATGGCGTCGTACACCTGATCGCTGCACAGCATCGCTCCGAGCGGTTGGTAGCCCGCACCCAGACCCTTGGCAATTGTCAGGAGATCGGGCGCGACACCGTCGGCCGTACATGCGAACATATGTCCGGTCCGCCCCATCCCGCACATCACTTCGTCGAGGATCAGGAGCACGCCGTATCGGTCACATATCTCGCGGATGCGCTTGAAGTATCCCTCGACCGGGGGCACGGCGCCGAGCGTGGCGCCGACCACCGGTTCCGCGATGAAGGCCATCACGCTGTCGTGGCCCAGGCGCAGGATCTCCGCCTCCAGCTCGTTTGCGACCCGCTGGCCGTAGTCATGGGCGCTCTCGTCCGCGGACCTGTCGGCATACTCGTAGCAGGGCGAAATGTGACTGACCTTGATCAGCATCGGTTCGAACTGGGCGCGCCGCCATTGATTGCCGCCGGCAGCCAGCGCCCCAAGGGTGTTGCCGTGGTAGCTTTGGTGGCGCGCGACCAGGTGGCGGCGCTGCGGCTCGCCGCGTTCGAGGTGGTACTGCCGGGCCAGTTTCAGCGCGGCTTCGATGGTTTCGGAGCCGCTCGAGACGAAATAGGCCCGGTCGAGATTTTCCGGCGCAAGAGCGATCAAGAGGTCAGCAAGCTCTTCGGCAGGTTCCGAGGTGAAGAAGCTGGTATGGGCAAAAGCCAATCGATCGATCTGATCCTTGATCGCCTGCTTGGCCTTCCTGTTGGAATGGCCGAGGCAGGATGCCGCCATCCCGCCGGACCCGTCGAAATACCGCTTGCCGCTCTTGTCGATCAGGTAGCAGCCTTCGCCGAAAATTGCGGTGGGAAGGGCGGAATTGCAGTTGCGGGGGAATACGTGGCTCATTCGACATTCCTTTCAAGACTGTGAATCAGCGTGGCAACCGACGCGGCGTTGTCCTTGTGTTGCGTTCCGTTCGCGGCCGTCAAGCTGTTTTCGAATCCGACCCGCAGGCTGCCGCCCAGGGCTGCGGCCGAGGTGAGGCAGGCATGCTCGCCCGGGCCGAACGCGCAGAGCATCCAGCGCGGGGCGTTGGGGAGAGCATCGAGAAAGGGCACGAGATCCTCGGGCGAGGAATCCTGGTTCGCATTGTAGCGGCCCAGCACGAACAAGACGCCGTCCTGTCCGTCGCGCAGGATGCCCCGCGCCCGCCAGTCCAGCATCAGGGCGATGTCCTCCGTGTCGTAGAGGATGTGCTGAACCTCGGTGCCGTTGTCATGACACGTGCCGAACACCCTTTCGGCCAGGTGTGGCTCGCGCGCGATTTCGCGCACGGAAACGGACGCCCATGCCGGCCGGAGTTGCGCGAGGCAGCCGAGCTGTGCCGGAACGTCGTAGATCGCCGCCGATTCAGTGGTTACCTGAACGCGCATTCCCGGGACAGCGCGGCCCAGTTCGTCCAACGCTTCGCGATAGCGGCCCGTGTCGAGCGAATGCCTGCCCTTGTCGTCGCGCACATGCAGGTGCATGGCGTCTGCGCCCGCCGCGTGGCAGGCCTGCGCGGCTTCCACGATCTCAGGGATCGTGACAGGCAGGGCGGCGTGGTCCGTCTTGTCGCGCCTGGCTCCGTTTGGGGCAACCATGGTGAAGGGACGAGGCATGATTCAGTCCTTCATCCGGGCACCGGCCGGGTCGAAGAGCGGACCAAAGGTTATCGAGGCGTCGAACATCTCGCGCGCAATGTCCACCTGCATTCGGGCTCCGTCAGAGACCGGGACATTCACGCGCACCAGGGCGACCGGCTTGCCCACCCGATGGCCGCCCAGGTAGATGGGCTCATGTCCGAGCGGCACGGCGTCGTCGTCACCCAGGGTGAGTGACACGATGCGGTTCATGTCCCCGGCCCTGCGCCGTGCCTGCATCGCTTCGAAGCCGATGAATCCGCCGGACTTGCGGGTCGCGAAGTCCAGCCCCTCCTCGAACGGGCTGACGTCGCCGCCGAGCTCATGTCCCATGGCGCGGAAGCCCTTCTCGATACGCATCGAGGTCTGGGCGAACATCCCGGCCGGCCTTGCGCCGGCTGCCGCAGGGGCGGCATGGATCGCCGTCGCATCTTCGGCCCTGCACGTGATTTCCCATCCGGCCTCGCCTAATTTGTGCCTGCCAGAAAACCCCCTCGTCCGGAGATTGCAAGCCCCCCGTTCAGAGCCCGAATGATCAATGGGCAGGGCGCGCCACCGCGCGGCCGCGGTCAGGCGATCACCGCACCAGGGTTCATGATGCCAAGCGGGTCGAGCGCCGCCTTGATCGAGCGCATGGCCGCCAGCTCCGCCGGATCGGCATAGCGCATCAGTTCCTCGGTCTTGGCGCGGCCGACGCCATGCTCCGCGCTGAAACTGCCGCCGCGGGCGGCGACCATGTCGTGAACCAGCCGAGTGATGTCCGGCGCCTTGCCCAGATAGATGTCACGCGCCTCGCCCTCGGGCGGGAAGACGTTGTAGTGAAGGTTTCCGTCTCCAAGGTGCCCGAACGGGCTGATCCGGCATGGCAGGATCTGGCGGAGCCTTGCGCCACACTCCTCGATGAACGGCGGAATCTCGGACAAGGGCAGCGAAATGTCATGCGAGGCGATGGCGCCGATTCTCCTGTTCGCATGCGGAATTGCCCCACGGAACGCCCAGAATTCGGCACGCTGCCGTTCGCCCTGCGCGACCCGGCCATCCAGGACAAGGCCGGCTTCGGAAGCGCGCTCGAAGATCGTGCCCAGCTGCCCTTCGGGATCGCTGCCGGGACCCATGCCGAGCTCGGTCAGGACCGCCCATGCCGGAGCCGAGGCGAACGGATGCCGCAGGCCGGGTTGCGTCTCGGCCATGAACCCGAAGGCTTCGGCGGAGATCAGCTCGAACGCCGAGATCAGTTCGCCCGCCTGTTCCCGGCAAATCGCCAGGAGCGACAATGCGGCCTGCGGCGAGGTGACGGCCAGGAATGCGGTCGCAGTCTCGGCTGGCCGGGGCAGGAGCCTCAGCGCGGCCGCAGTGATCACGCCCAGGGTTCCCTCGGATCCGATCAGCAGGTGTCGCAGGTCATAGCCGGTGTTGTCCTTGCGGAGCCGTTTCAGCGCATGAAGCACGCTCCCGTCCGGCAGCACGGCCTCGATTCCGATACAGAGATCACGGGCCATCCCGTACCGAAGCACGTTGAGGCCACCGGAATTGACCGACAACGCCCCCCCAAGCTGAGCGGTGCCCTGGCTGGAATAGCTTAGCGGAAAGAGCCGGCCGGCTTCCTCGGCGGCGGTCTGGATTTCGCCTATGGTTGCGCCCGCCTCGGCAACAATAGTGTCTTCCGCCGGGAAGACTTCGCGAACCGCTGCCATCTTCTCGAGCGAAAGAACGAGCGGGGCAGGGCCTTCGGTGGCAACCTGGCCTGCCACGAGTCCCGTGCCGCCGCCAAATGGCACGATGCCCACACGGGCACCTGCACAGATCCGCACGACCTTGGACACGTCGTCCGTGCTTGTCGGCAGGGCCACATGCCGGGACGTCCCGGTGAACAGTGACCGGGGCTCTTCGAGATAGGACTGATCCGCCGGCTTGATCCTGATGCCGGCCCGGTCAACGGCATCGGCAAGGGCGTTGTCGGCAGCGTTCAACATGGCTGATCGGGTAGGAGGCCGTTTCGCGCCTGTCAATCCGCGTCATTCCAAGTCTTGAAGGTAGGTCGGCTGGAGCACAACGACGGTCGGACGCGACGGCAGGCTGCGCAGCGATATTTCCATTTCGCTGCCCTGGCGGCGGTCGATGCCGAACTCGTCGCTTACGCCGTCGATGAACCGCTCAAGCGACAGCCCGGAAAACCAGTGCATCGGAAGCACGACCGAGCTCCGTAGCCGCTTCACGATCCGGATCATCGTGGGCAGGTCGACGGTCATGCCGCCGTCAACGGCCGCCATGACCACGTCCAGGCGCCCGATGGCGGCGTAGGTCTCGTCCGACGGCTCGTGATGCAGGTGACCCAGATGTCCGATGCAGAGCCCGGCCACCTCGAAGATGAAAATGGAGTTGTTGTCCTCGATGGCCACGCCGCCAAACCGGTTGCGGATGTCGGTGGTCACGTTCCGGACCAGCATGTCGCCGAGGTCGAGGTAATGGTCGGCAGGAGCGCCGTTCCGCTGCCAGCCGGGCAGCACATGGGAAATGTCGGGATGAGGAAAGGCGGTCCAGTGGCTCTCATGCGCGATGTTCATCGTCACCACGTCGGGAACAAGGTCCACGTCCCCGATGAATCCGGTGTAGTCAGTGACGGCGTTGAGGCCGCCATGGGTCTGAAGCAGGTACATGGAGTGATCGACATATCTGAGTCGGACGGTGAATTCGTCCTCGATCGGCGAGTTCCAGGCGACCCTGTGGACATGGGCCAATTCGGGCGTCAGCCCAGCAATCGCGAAGCAATGGCTTGGGCGACGTTCCTGGGCCGGCGCCGCAACTGCCGCCGCGATCAGCCAGGGAACGATCAGGAAAGCGCGCATGAATCTGTCCTCCGCCCGCAAGTTAGCCCGGATCGCGCGTTTCACAAACAGTTCTCTTCGTGTATTTCCCCACAGGCGCGCGGAGTCGAGAGAACATGGGAGGAGCCGCTCATGACCTATGTCATGGCCATCGATCAGGGCACCACGTCCAGTCGCACCATCCTGTTTGACGGCGACCTGAGGATCGCCGCCGTCGCCCAGAAGGAATTTGTCCAGCACTTTCCTGCGGGCGGCTGGGTGGAGCACGACCCGGAAGATCTCTGGCGAACGGTTGTCGAAACCGCGCGGGAAGCGATGAAGGACGCCGGTGCGGCTGCCAGCGAGATAGCGGCGATCGGCATCACGAACCAGCGCGAGACCACGCTCGTCTGGGACAAGGCGACAGGGAAAGCCGTTCACAATGCCATCGTCTGGCAGGACCGTCGCACGGCGGACTACTGCGCCGGGATGGTGAAGGCGGGCCATGAGGAAACCGTGACGGACAAGACAGGGCTGCTCTTCGACCCGTACTTCTCCTCCTCAAAGCTCAAGTGGATCCTGGACCAGTCTGGCGACGCGCGAGACCGGGCGGCCGCAGGCGAGCTGCTCTTCGGGACGGTGGACACGTGGCTCATCTGGCGGCTGACCGGCGGTGCCACCCACGTGACGGATGCCACGAATGCGGCACGGACAATGCTGTATGACATCCATGAGGGGCGGTGGTCCTCGACAATGTGCGATTTGCTGGACATCCCGGTCAGGATGCTGCCCAAGGTGCGCGACTGCGCAGCGGAATTCGGCGTCACCACCTCGGAGGTCCTCGGCGGCTCGGTCCCGATCCTCGGGGTCGCGGGAGACCAGCAGGCGGCCACTGTCGGGCAGGCCTGCTTCGAGAGCGGAATGATGAAGTCCACTTACGGGACGGGGTGTTTTGCCCTTCTCAATACCGGCGGCACGCCCGTGCGCTCGGAAAGCAGGCTGCTGACAACCATCGGCTACCAGTTCGGCGGCAAGCCGACCTACGCGCTCGAAGGCGCGATCTTCATCGCGGGCGCTGTCGTGCAATGGCTGCGCGACGGGCTGAAGCTGATCTCCGAAGCAGGCGAAACCCAGGCCATGGCCGAGGCTTCCGATCCGAGGCAGGCGCTCACCGTCGTTCCCGCCTTCACCGGTCTGGGCGCGCCCTACTGGAAGCCCGATTGCCGGGGCGCGATCTTCGGCATTGTCCGCAATTCGGGGCCCAACGAACTGGCGCGCGCGGCACTTGAAAGCGTCGGTTTCCAGACCCGTGATCTTCTCGAGGCGATGCAGGCGGATTCACCGGCGCTTTCCGGCGGCGTCCTGCGGGTCGATGGCGGCATGGCGGCCAGCGACTGGACAATGCAGTTTCTCGCGGACGTGACCGGGGCGCCTGTGGACCGGCCAGACGTGCTTGAGACGACCGCTCTCGGAGCGGCCTGGCTTGCCGGCATGAAGGCGGGCGTCTACCCGGACGCAGCGACGTTCGCGGCCAGCCGTGCGTTCGAGCGTCGGTTCGAGCCCGAGATGGACGCAGGCACGCGCGATGCAAAATATGCCCGCTGGAAGTCCGCCGTGAAGGCCACGATGGCCGCTTGACGGCATGCCTCGGCGAGGATCGCACGAGGAACTGTGCGTGATGCGGCTCCCCCGGCCGGTGAGTTCCGCAAGCGGGCAGATGCATCCGGCACAAAATCCGCCCGGATCGAGACAGCCGGGTCGAGGCCGCTCGGGACATCGCGGGAATCCGGGATGTCATCGGGCGGGACGCCCCCGGAAGGCGATGCGCGAACAGTGGCGGGCGCCGGCGCCGGGGGGACGTTCCTTCGGGCGTGAATCCCGCCGGGCGCCGCGACAGGGGACCGCCTGCGCCAAGACGTGTGCCCTGCGCTCACTTCCTGTGATACGGGCTGCCTGACAGAATCGATACCGAGCGGTAGAGCTGTTCGGCCAGCATGACGCGCACCAGCATGTGCGGCCAGACCATGGGACCAAGACTCAGGACCAGGTCCGCCCGGCCCCGGAGCGCCGATGCGACGCCGTCCGCACCGCCGATCGCGAAAGTGGCCTGGCGGTGGCCCTGGTCGCGCCACGCTTCGAGTCGCGCTGCCAGGCCGGGTGAATTCAGCGCGGTGCCGCGCTCGTCGAGCACCACCAACGGCTTCGCGTTGCCTGACGCCTTTGCGAGAAGCCTGGCCTCCTCCTCCGTGCCGCCCTTCCGGGCTTCGACTTCCCGGACGTGTACGGGAGCGATCCTGACGCGGGTTCCCGTCTTTCCTGTTCGCGCAAGATAGTCACGGACTAGGTCGGCCTCGGGTCCGGACCTGAGCCGGCCGACCGCGACGATTTGCAGTCTCATCGAAAGCGGGGCTTCACGTGCCGGAAGCGGTGGCCTGGCCAGGCGCCAGCCAGAGCTTTTCGAGCTGGTAGAACTCGCGCACTTCCGGCCTGAAGACATGGACAATCGCGTCTCCGAGGTCGATCAGCACCCAGTCGCCGGCGTCCTTTCCCTCGATCCTGGAGAGGCGACCGTGATCCTGCTTCAACCTGTCCACGAGATGTTCGGAAATGGCAGTCACCTGCCGCGACGAACCACCCGAGGCGATTATCATCCAGTCCGCCATCTCGCTCTTGCCGCGGAGGTCGATCTTCACGACTTCTTCGGCCTTGCTGTCGTTCAGCGATGTCAGGATGACGCCCACGAGCGACTCGCTCGCCAGGATGGTGGCATTGCCGGACACAGCCGATCCGGCGTTCTCGGCGGCCTCGCCACGGGCCGCGTCCTTGATTCGCGACAGGGCCTCTTCCTCCTTGGCTAGTTGCGCGAAACCGGAAATTCCGCGCTTGTGTGACCAAGCTGTAGCACTGCATTGCAGCGATTCCAAGAAGGCTTGCCGACGGCAAGCCGCACCTTCGATGACGAACGGGCACGCTCGCCCGTGACCCTGCCTCGATGTTCACGCACGCGCCGAATCCGGGTGCGGGCCGGCACCTGGCCGAAGAGACCGGCCGCATGCGTCAATCGCCGCCCAGATCGTCGAGAATCGGGCAATCCGGTCTTGAATCGCCTGCGCAGTTGGCGACCAGATGGGCCAGCGTGTCCCGCAGGGACTGGAGGTCGGCGATCTTGCATTCGATGTCGGCGAGATGGCGCTCGGCGATCTGGCGGACCTCCGAGCTTGACCGCGTTCCGTCCTCGTAGAGCGCGAGGAGCGCCCGGCAATCCTCGATCGAGAAGCCGAGAGCGCGTGAACGTCCGAGGAATTTCAGCTTGTGGAGGTCGGCTTCGGCAAACACGCGGTATCCGTTTTCGCTCCGGGCAGGCCGCACGAGGCCGATCTCCTCGTAGTAGCGGATCGTCTTGACCGGCAGGCCCGCTGCCTGGGCCACCTCTCCAATGTTCATTTCAGTTTTCCTTCCGAACGGCGCAGCCGGAGCGCGTTGGTCACGACCGCGACACTGGAAAGCGCCATGGCCGCCGCCGCCAGCATCGGTGACAAAAGGATGCCGAATGCAGGATAGAGCGCTCCCGCCGCGACCGGGATCAGCAGGATGTTGTAGCCGAATGCCCAAGCCAGGTTCTGCCGGATGTTCCGCATCGTGTCGCGGCTGAGGCCGATGGCCGTGACCACGCCTTGCGGATCGCCGGACATCAGGACCACGTCGGCGGCTTCCATCGCGACATCGGTGCCGGTGCCAATGGCCATGCCCACATGCGCTGTCGCGAGCGCGGGCGCGTCGTTGATTCCGTCGCCGACGAAGGCGATCGTGCCGGAGCGCGCGAGATCACGGATGACGGCGACCTTGGTTTCCGGCAGGGCGTCCGCAAAGATCTCCCCGATTCCCAGCCGTTGCGCGATCGCCTCCGCCGCGTCGTGACCGTCACCCGAGACCATGGCAACCCGATGACCGCCGGAATTCAGGTCGCTGATCGCGCCAACGGCATTGTCCTTCATTGGGTCCGCGACCGACAGAACGGCTGCCAGCCGGTCGCCGATGCCTACAAAGAACGCGGTCTCGCCAAGCCGGGCGCGTTCTCCGGCCGCGTCTGCCAGCGCGGAGATGTCGATCCCCGCCTCGGTCATCATCCGGGCCGAGCCGACCCGCACGAGCTGGGTTCCGGCTGTCGCCATGACGCCGCGACCGGGAAGCGACTGGAATCCTTCGACCGCCGGCCATCTCTCGAGGGCATTCGTGACGGCATGCGCCACGGGATGTCCGGACAACGCCTCGACCGCTGCCGCGGCCTTGAGCACCTCCGAGCGTTCGAACCCGTCGGCGACCTCCACATGTGTCAGGCGGGGCGTCCCTTCGGTCAGCGTGCCCGTCTTGTCGAAGGCGACCGTGTCGACGCTGCTCAGGCGCTGCAAGGCGTCTCCTTGCCGGAACAGCACGCCAAGTTCCGCAGCTCGCCCGGATCCGGTCATGATCGATGTCGGCACGGCGAGCCCCATGGCGCAGGGGCAGGCGACGATCAAGACCGAAACGCCGGCGACAAGCGCAAGTTCGGGCGCAAAGGCAAGCCAGGCCAAGACAGTCACGACGGCGATCAAAATTACGGCCGGCACGAACCACGCGGTGATCCGATCGACCAGGGCCTCCACGGGCAGGCGCGTGTCCTGCGCGTCCCGTACCATCTGCACGATCCTCGCCAGGACGGTGTCGGAACCGACCCGCGTCGCCCTGACCAGGAGAGCGCCCTCGCCGTTCACGGTTGCACCTGTGACAGCGTCGCCGCCAGCCTTGCTTGCCGGCAGGGGCTCGCCGGTCAGCATGCTCTCGTCGACCAGCGAACTGCCCTGCACGACGATCCCGTCCACCGGAACCCGTTCGCCGGGGCGTATGCGGATCCGGTCTCCTGGCTGCAGGTGCTCGATCGGACGGTTCTCGTCACCGCTCTCGGTCACGACCCGGGCAGATCGTGGCTGCAGCCCGATCAGGGCCTGAATTGCCGAGCCAGCCTTCCCCTTGGCCCGTGCTTCCAGCAACCGGCCAAGGAGGATCAGCACGATGATCACCCCCGCCGCCTCGAAATAGACGGCCCGTCCGCTGGCAGGGAGAAGCGAGGGAAGGAACGTTGCAACGGTCGAGAACCCGAATGCCGCCGAAGTGCCCAGCGCGACAAGCGCGTTCATGTCGGGGCGGCCTCGCAGCAGGGACGGGATGCCGCTTTCGAGGAACCGGCGGCCAGGTCCTGCCAGGGCGGTTCCAACGAGCAGGAACTGGAGCATCCAGCTTGCCTGGACTCCAATGGACTGCGCCACGAAGTGATGCGCGGGAGGGTAAACATGTCCCCCCATCTCGACCAGGAAGACCGGCAGGACCAGCGCCGCAGCAACCAGCGCGTCGCGGGCGAGCCGGGCTGTCTCTTCCTGTCCCTCCCGTTCGAGGGAGCTTCCGGAGTCGATCTCCATTCCGTAGCCCGAACGCTCCGCGGCTTCCTGGACGCTGCGTGGGGTCACGGAGCCGAGCATGGAAAGGGTTGCGCTGGCATCCGCGAGATTGACTCGCGCTTCCTGGACTCCCGGCACGGCGGCGAGCGCAGCTTCCAGCCGCGCCTTGCAGGAGGCGCAATGGAGTCCCGCGACACGGAAGCGCAGCGTTGACTGGACAGTGTCTGCCATGCCCGAAAACATAGAGGTTCCAGTTACTGGAAGGTCAAGGCGGGGGATTGCATGCCGGCAAGAAAAAAGAGCTTGACTTTATTGCGAACGGGTCGCAATTATACCGCAATTGCGAATTATTCTCAATACAGGTTGCGCGAATCGGTGGCCACGAGGCGGACACTGTTGAAGGGACTGGGCAACGGCATTCTCGTCGCTGGACTGCCTGCGCCTGTCACCGCCGTAGTTGGCGTGCCAGCTCATGTCGCCGCCGTAGTTGGCGTGCCAGCTCATGTCGCCGCCGCAGCGGGCCGGCCGCTCAGGGTCGTGGCCACGACAGGCATGATTGCTGACACGGCGCGCCGGATCGGCGGCGACCTGGTTGAGGTAAAGGCCCTGATGGGCCCGGGCGTCGATCCGCATTCCTATCGTCAGACCCGCACGGACATCGTCGCAACGGCGAAGGCGGATCTCGTGCTATGGAACGGCCTTTACCTTGAGGCCCAGATGGAGGAAGTGCTTGCCGAACTCGCCCGTCGCGTTCCGGTTGTGGCGCTTGCCGAGGCCGTTCCGGTCGGTCGCAGGATCGCGCATGACGACTACGCGGGCCGTTTCGATCCGCATGTATGGATGGATCCCGGACTCTGGCGTCTCGTCGCCCTTGCTGCGCGCGACGCCCTGTTGTCCGTGAAGCCGGACGGCGCCGACACGTTTGCAGCAAACGCGGACGCGTTTCTCGCGGAGCTCGATCGCCTGGATGCCTACAGCTCCCGGGTTCTCTCGACCGTGCCGGAGGCGGCGCGGGTGCTTGTGACGGCACATGACGCCTTCAACTACTTCGGCCGCGCCTACGGCTTCGAAGTTGTCGGAATCCAGGGCATCTCGACCGAGAGCGAAACCGGCCTGAACCGCATGACCGAGCTTGTCGACCTCATCGTCAAACGCCGGATCGCGGCGGTGTTCGTCGAGAGCTCGGTCTCCGACCGCCTTGTCCGCGCACTGGTCGAGGGGACGGCGGCGGCGGGCTGGAATGTCCGCATTGGCGGCGAGCTCCACTCGGACGCGATGGGTGCAGACGGGACCTACGAGGGGACCTATGTCGGAATGATCGATCACAACGTGACAGTCGTCGCAGGCGGCCTGGGCGGAAACGTCCCGCCACGCGGAATGTCCGGACGGTTGAGTGCGGGGAGCTGACGCCATGCAGGCACGGCTTGAAGAGGTGACCGCGCGCGACACGCGCGAACTGGCTGCTCAGGACAGCCCGCTCGTCCTTCGCGGCATGACGGTCGCCTATGACCAGAAACCGGCGGTGTTTTCCGTCGATGCCACATTCCGGTCCGGCAGGATAACCGGGATCATCGGGCCGAACGGCGCCGGCAAGTCCACGCTGCTCAGGGCCGCGCTCGGCATCGTCAAGCCGCTTGCCGGCCGAGCGACGTTCTTCGGGACCACGCTTGCGCGAAGCCGTGATCACGTGGCCTATGTCCCGCAGCGTGCAAGAGTCGACTGGGACTTCCCGGCACGGGTCGTCGACGTCGTGGCCCAGGGACTCTACAGGCGTCTTGGCCTTCTTGGACGCTTCGATAGCGATCACCATGACATGGTCATGGCCGCCCTGGAGCGAGTCGGCATGGAAGACTTCGCCGCGCGCCAGATCGGCCAGCTTTCGGGCGGGCAGCAGCAACGCGTGTTCCTGGCGCGCGCACTTGCGCAGGACGCGGGGCTCTACCTTCTCGATGAACCCTTCGCGGGTGTCGATGCGGCAACCGAAAGGGCGATCATCAAGGTGCTGAAGGCGCTTCGGTCGGAAGGTGGAACGGTGATCGCGGTGCATCACGACCTGTCAACGGTCGAAGAGTATTTCGACGAGGTGCTGGTATTGAATGTCCGCAAGATCAGCGACGGACCGGTCGAGACCGCATTCACGCCCGAAGCGCTGGACACGGCCTATGGCGGGCGCCTGGAGCCGGGCATTAAGGTTCCGCAGAAGGCACTTGCCTGAGACCGATGCTGCGTGACGCGCTGACGTTTCAACTTGGCTACAACGCCACGCTCGTGACCGTCGCAGCGATGCTGCTCGGAATCGCGGCGGGCGTTATCGGCACCTTCCTGTTCCTGCGCAAGCGCGCGCTTGTCAGCGATGCGATCGCGCATGCCACGCTGCCCGGCATCGGCCTTGCCTTCATCGCGCTGACGCTTGCCGGTCTCGAAGGGCGGAACCTGCCTGGCCTGCTTGCCGGCTCCGCGATCACGGCGATGTCCGGCCTGTTCGCCGTCCAGTGGCTTTCGTCCCGCACACGCCTCTCCGAGGACGCTGCCATCGGCGCGGTCCTGTCGGTCTATTTCAGCATTGGCATCGTCCTGCTGACGGTCATCCAGACCATGTCGACCGGACAGCAGGCCGGCCTCGAGAGTTTCCTCCTGGGGTCCACCGCGGGCATGCTTCTTTCCGACGCGATCCTGATCGCGCTTGGCGGCCTGCTTGTTGTCGCTCTCGTCTTCCTCTTCCGCCGCCCGATGTCGCTTGTGTCCTTCGATCCCGGATTCGCTTCCACCAGCGGTGTACGGCTTGACCGGATCGACCTGACAATGATGGGACTGGTGCTGGGTGTCACTGTCGTCGGGCTGAAGGTCGTCGGGCTCATCCTCATCGTCGCGCTTCTCATCATTCCGCCCGTAACCGCGCGCTTCTGGACAAACCGGGTCGAACTGGTCGTGCTGCTAGCGGGCGCATTCGGGGGCATCGCGGCCTGGCTCGGCGCCAGCCTTTCCGCCAGTGCACCCGACCTTCCGACCGGTCCGCTGATCGTCATCGTGAGCTTTTGCATATTCGCAATCTCGATGGCATTCGCGCCGCGCCGTGGCCTGCTCTCGTCGTTTGTCCGCCATCGCCGGTTTCAGACCGGCGTTCACATCCGGCAAGGGCTGCTGGCCCTGGCCCAAGGTCAGCCGATTTACGAACCGTTGACGATTCGCTTGCTCAGGGGCCGAGGCCTCGCCCGGGCGGACGGCATGCCGACAAGAGAGGGCGCCATACGGGCGGCCCGGGCGCTCCGAGACGAGAAACGCTGGGAAATCGCGCGCGCCACGCCCGAGCTCGAGCTTGCAGCGGCCCGCTACGACGGCCTGGTCCAGATCGAAAGCGTCCTGACGGCCGACCAGATCGCGGAGATCGATCGCAGGATCGGTACGCCGGAGGCCGTGCAATGAACGGCGCGGACTTTGTCGCATTCTCGCTGATTCCCCTGCTGATCGGAAGCCTCGCCGCACTGGCCTGCGCATTGCCCGGCAACTTCCTTGTCCTGAGGCGGCAGGCGCTTATAGGCGATGCGATCAGCCACGTTGTCCTGCCGGGCATCGTGCTTGCGTTTCTGGTCACTGGCACGATCTCCACCTGGCCGATGCTGCTCGGTTCCGCCGCTGCCGCCATCGTGGCCGTCGTTCTGATCGAGGCCATTCGCCGGTTCGGTCGAATCGAGCCCGGCGCGGCCATGGGCGTGGCTTTCACGGCGATGTTCGCGGCCGGCGTGCTGGCTCTTGAGCAGTCCGACACGTCCGGAGTCCATCTTGATGTCGAGCATGCCCTGTTCGGCAATCTCGAGAGCCTGATCTGGCTGGATGCAACCGGCTGGGCGTCGCTCGCAGATCCGGCGGCGCTTGCCGGCCTTCCGCCTGAACTGTTCCGGATCAGCCTGGTGACCGTCGTCATCGTGCTGTGTCTTGCCGTCTTCTGGCGTCCGCTAGCGATTTCCACCTTCGACGAAGGCTTCGCAAAGTCTCTTGGCCTTCCGGTGCGGGCAATCGGACTCGGCATCGTGATCGTGTCGGCACTCGCGGCTGTCGCGGCATTTGACGCCGTTGGCTCCATTATCGTGATCGCCATGTTCATCTGCCCGCCGGCTGCCGCGCGCCTGATGACGAACCGTCTCGGCGCCCAGGTAGCCTGGTCTGCCGTCTTCGCGCTCATCGCGGCGACGCTCGGATTCACGCTCGCGGGCAGCGGGCCGGCCTGGCTTGGATCGGAGAATGCGGTAAGCGCAGCCGGCATGGTCGGAACGGTGGCCGGCGTGATCCTTGCATGTGCCGCCCTGTTCGGCCCGGCGCGGAACTGACCGTCCCTGCGGCGCATCGCCTGGAACCTGGCGTTCGGCCTCCGATCCGGATGTTGCTACAACCCTTGAGCAGCCTGGCCTCGTCCCGCAAGTCCCGGATCACTCGGCTGACGCCGCGATCCAGTCATCTTGCCTGGCAAGCCGCACCTCCCTGACGTCCATGTCCCTGGTCGCGACAGACGGCAGGACAATCACTTCGAATGCCTGGACGAGATCGTACGCAACCCGCCGGTGCAGGTCGTCGTCCTGACTGCGGACGGGAATGGCGAACCGGTCGATCCGCTTCTGGGAGAAGCGTTCCCATTCCCCGTTTCGCGCCATCGCGCGCTGGCCGGCAAGGCCGCCTATCCTGATCAGGAGCGGGAACGCTTTGCCGGCGGGGGAGCAGTCGCCGTAGCTGGCGGCGTGGTTCATTGAGCATGCGGTCATGAAGGTCCGCACGTCGGGGTCGTGGGATGCGATGGAGCGGACCTGAGATATCGTCCTGCCGCAGGATTTCACATCAATCGGGCGTGAGCATGCGACTCCTGGCATGAACGGCTCTCGATGCGAGCAGACAAGCTTGGATGCGAAGCTTCATCTGCTGGAAGGCTGGGGGGCCTTGATCAAATTGCAGAAAATCCGCGCAACAGGCAGGCAGGCGGGCGTCCGCTCCCGTCAAGAAAGGAAGGACCACGATGGACAGTTCCGCGTTCTTTGCTAACGACTGGCTGAACGCCCGGCAGCCCTTGTCGCTGAAGCATTTCCGAGGCCGGGTCTTGGCGGTCGAGGTGTTCCAGATGCTGTGTCCCGGCTGTGTCCTCACCGGTCTGCCCCAGGCGCGGCGCCTCGCCCAAAGCTTTGAGGAAAGGGACCTGGCGGTGATCGGCCTGCACAGCGTCTTAGAGGCTGACCTAGAATGTGGATGGCCTCCCCCAGATGTGGTATTTCCCCGCTGACTTCCACACCAGACAGGGAGGGCCGCATGGCTTGGAACGAGACCACCCGCGAGAAGTATAAGCGCAGTTCGGACCGGCATGAAAGCGATTTGAGCGACGAGGAACGGCTTGTGATCGAGCCGCTCCTGCCGGCTCCGTCGAGGCCGGGCCGTCGCCGCACCGTCGACCTTCGGGCGGTTCCCAAGCGCTTTCCGCCCTTTGCGACGGTTCGGAACCATTTCTGCGCGTGGCGCGACGACGGCGTTCTTGAGCGCATGATGGACGCGCTGCGCGATCTTGCGCGCATGCAGGCGGGGCGCTCCGGAGATCCGGCGGCGGCCGCGATCGACAGCCAGCCGGTGAAGACGACGGAGATGGGCGGCCCGTCGGGATGCGGCGCGGGCAAGAGGATCAAGGGCAGGAAGCGCCACGCCACGGTGGACGTGGAGGGGTTCCCGATCGCGGTCCGGGTTCACGCGGCCGACATGCAGGACCGGGACGGTGCGCCGGCTGTCATCCTCGCGGTGCCGGAGAAGGCGCCGGAGGTGAGAAAGCTGTGGGCGGACGGCGGGCATGCGGGACCGAAGCCGGAGGCCGCGCTGGCGGAGCACGGCCCCGGATCGATCCTGGAGATCGTGCCCGGGCCCAGGGAGACAAGGGGCTTCACCGTCCCCTGTCGCCGATGGGTGGTGGAGCGGACGTTCGCCTGGCTGTCGTGGTGCCGGCGCCTGGCGAAGGACGTGGAGCGGACGCCGGCGAGCTCCCTGGCCTGGGTCCAGCTGGCCGCGTGCCGCTTCCTGACCCGCCGTCTGGCGCGGGGGGCAGCGCCATGAAAACCAATGACATGATCAAATCAATGACTTATGATTCAGCCTCTTAGAGCATCACGATGGCAACAGCCGCGAAAGCCTTGCCGCTTTCCTGCATGAGTGGCGGATCCTCTTCCCAGTCGCCATCGATGCGCACGGCGATGGCTCGATGCCGCGCACGATGGAGGCTTGGCAACTGCAGGGCACGCCCAGCCTCGTGCTGTTCGACCGGCAGGGCGAAATGCGTGCGCGCCATTTCGGACAGGTGTCCGATATCGCGCTCGGGCCCCAGGTGATGCGGCTGATCAGCGAAGACTCGGACATTGCATGACTTGGCGGTGGCCGAACCACGCTTGGGCAAGGTCGCTCCGCTTGAGCCAAAGGGTGCCCTTCGAGGATTGACAAGCAATGGGTGAAATGCCCGGTCATGGCGCAGTCCGGCGGACTGGAGGACGATGAAAAGGGCGACATCAGGTGCCAGGGCAACGTGGACAAGGCACTGCATGCCAATCCGGCGCCGCCCTGTCAGCTCCGGGTCAGAGATCTGCCGGACCACGCCGCGAAAGGCCCATGGCAAACGCGGGCCGGGTCACCGAGAGGCGGTTCCTTCGGAGCCGGTCCGGAGAATGAAGGCGTGCCAGGCATCCGGCGGGAGGCCAATGGCATTGAGTTTGGCCGGGACAGAATTCCCGATTTCCGCGATCGGCCGAGAGCCATGTCCGGAGGCGTTTGCTTGCGCGCGCCGGAATCTTCCTTTCAGGCTCAATTCATGGACCGGCCCGGTTCAGTGTATCGTCGATTCAGTCCGTCCCGAGGGAGACCGCGATGGATCCGAGCATCGAGAACCTGGAGACCACCACCTTCTTCGGCAAGCGCCTGACCCGCAGGCAGACCGCGGTCATGCAGGAGACGGTCGAGCTGTTCCCGAACGACAGCCGGCGGGAGCTGGCCCGCACGCTGTGCGAGAACTTCAACTGGCACACACCGTCCGGAACCTGCAGGGAGCAGTTCCGCCTGCGGGTGCTGGAGCAGCTGGAGTCGCTGGGCGTCCTGACCCTGCCGGAAAGGCGCGAGACGGGCGGGCGGCGCGGACCTTCCGCCCGCACCGAGGCCGGCGAGCCGGTCGATGCGCCGCTCCGGTCCCTTTCCCATCGTGCGGATCCTGTCGTGAGGCTTCTGTTGTCTGCGCGGACCTGCGGTCCGGATCCTGTGCCGGGGCTGCGGGCGGTTCGGGCCTGAGGCGCGCATCCTGACCGGTCGCGCGGCGCCGCGTCCTTGCGGGACCGTTCCCTTTCCCTGTTGTTGAATCCATTCGTCCCTGCCGGCGGCGGCGCCCTTGCCGTATTCCGGACCGGGTGCTGGTGCGGCATCGAGAAAGAGCGATCCAACGCAGGCTCAATGTGGAACGAGCCCCGGCGCCGCGCCCGACGAGCCGGTCGCGGGGACCGAATTCCCTTGCATTGTCAGGCATTTTCGCGGCCGGGTCCAACCCGCTCTTCGGAAGGGTTGTGTGCGAGACGGGACGTCTGTTCAACTGCGAGCGGTGCCGTCGGCAGGTCGTTCTCTGCCGGTCCTGCGACCGCGGGCACCTGATTTGCACCTGTTGACAATTGGAAAGCGCGGTGGAAAGATCATTTCCGGAGCGGATCGGACCTGATCAGCCGATGTCGGGCCGCATGAAGCGTTAGCCACGAGAGAGAGGATACCATGACTCGTACCATGATTCGTAGATTCGCCTACGGCTGCGCTTGCGCAGTGCTAGCGGCCGCGGTGTCGGCGATTCCGGCAATGGCGCAAAAGTATCCGATGCAGGCGCTGTCCGACGACGGCGATCGCGATTTCTGGTGGTACCATCAGGTGGTCGACGCCGACGTGCTCGCAACGATGCAGGATGCGGTGGGCGCGCCCGGCACGCAATTCACAGGCAGTCTCGACGAGCCGATCCAGATTGCGGTGATCTATCCCAGCCAGGACGTATCCGACGCCTGGCTCCGAGCCTACTTGGCGATGGCTGCCAGGCTGGAGGAGATGGGCATCCCGTTCGAGGCCGTCCAGTTCGCTTCCGGCATGGACAACCACGATCTGCAGACCACTTACACCGACCAGGTGCTGCAGGACGCCGATTTCTTCGATTATGTCGTGTTCGGCCCGACCGAGCTGGGACTGCAGGCCGACAATGTGAAGCGTCTGATTGACAGCCCTGACCTCGAGGTTATAGTTCTCAACCACAATCAGGTGCCGCAGATCTGGGGCGATGAGCAGCCGCTCTCCTTCACCGGCTTCTCCCACCTCGCCGGCGCGCTGATCATGTGCAACTATGTGATCGAGAACGTGGGAACCGAGGGCCAGTTCGCCATGAACCGCGGCACCCCCGGATCGGTCGACAACCAGCGCTCGGGCGCCTTCGCCGACTGCTTGGTGGAGAACTCCAACTGGGAGATGGTCTACGAGCACTACGGCAACTTCCAGCGCGAGGGCGGCTTTGACGGCACCAACCTCATCCTCACCGGCTATCCGGAAGTCGACATGATCCACAACGCCAACACGGCGATGGGGATGGGCTCGCTGTCGGCGGCTGAGGCGCAGGGGGTCCTTGACGAGGTGTTCGTCACGGCCTGGGGCGGCACGGGCGAGGAGCTTGAGGCCTTGCGGGACGGCCTGCTCGATGCGACGCCGATGCGCATGGGCGATGACTTCGGCGTCTCGATTGCCGAGATCATCAAGGCGGATCTGGAGGGACGTCAAGACGAAATTCCGCTGGTCTTCCTCGGGCGGATCACCATTGCCCACAAGGGCCTTTCGGTTGAGGAGATCGATGCCTTGGAGCAGGAGGCGTTCCGTTACACCGGCATCGGCACCTTGGAGCGCTGAGCCACTGACGCCCGATCCCGAATGCTCAGTCCGTTCGCGGGATCGGACTCCACCCCGACGGCAGGGAGCCCTAACTTGGCAGGCAGCACTCCAGTTTTGGACACCTTCCGCCTCGACGGCAGGTCGGCGATCGTCACTGGCGCCTCGCGAGGCATCGGCCGCGCGCTGGCCAAGGGCCTCGCCGAGGCAGGCGCCGACGTGGCGATCCTGTACGAAAAGTCGCGCGACCGAGCCGGGAGCCTGCTCGACGAGGTGAGGGCGCTCGGCCGTGACCGCTCCTACATTAGCCAGGTCGACATCGGCTTGCCCGAGGACCTCACGAGGATGGCGGCCGAGGCCGAGGAGCACTTCGGCCGGATCGACATCCTGGTCAACAACGCCGGTATCGCTCACAACGCGGCGGCCGAGGACATGACGCTCGCGGAGTGGGAGCGGATGATCCGCATCAACCTCACCGGCGTGTTCCTAAGTTGCCAGGCGGTGGGCCGGGTGATGATCCGCCAGCAGGCGGGGGTGATCGTCAACGTCGGTTCGCTTTCGGCGAAGATTGTCAACTACCCGCAGAAGCAGGCACACTACAACGCGGCAAAGGCAGGTGTGCACCTGCTGACCAAGTGCCTCGCCGTGGAGTGGGCGCCTCACAACATCCGGGTCAACGCCCTCGTGCCCGGATACATTCACACCGAGCTGCTTGACCCGATCATCGCCCGCGACCCGCAAGGCGCTGAGGAACACTGGCGCAAGCCCGCAGTGCAAGACCGGTTCGGGCGCCCGGGGGAGCTGGCCTCCGCCGTGGTCTACCTTGCCTCGGACGCGTCGACCTTTGTAACAGGAGAGGAGATGGTCGCCGATGGCGGATTCACCCTGCGCTGACAATCCCTAGGAGGCAGTCGCATGACGGATAGTCAGCCATCGCTCTTGGAAATGCGAGGCATCGTCAAGCACTTCGGCGGCCTGACAGCTGTTGCCGGCGTCGACCTCGAGTTGCAGAGCGGCGAGGTTCTCGCCATCGTCGGCGACAACGGCGCTGGCAAGTCGACCCTGATCAAGATCCTTACCGGAGTGTTCGGCCCGGACGAGGGCGAGATCAGGATGGTGGGCGCGCCGGTTCGGATCGGCAATCGCCGCGACGCCCGGGCGCTCGGCATTGAGGCGGTCTACCAGAGTCTGGCCCTGGTCGATGCGCTGGACGCGGCGGGCAACGTGTTCCTCGGCCATGAGCTGAAGCGTTCGTTCCTAGGCATCCGGTTCCTCGACAACGCCCGCATGGCGATGGAGGCCACCCGGGTGCTCAAGGACAACGTCGGCATCGAGCTCGACAACCTCAGCGAACCGACGATCCACCTCTCCGGCGGCCAGCGTCAGGCGGTGGCCATCGCGCGGGCGATCTACCACGCCGACCTAAAGGTGCTTGTCATGGACGAGCCGACCGCATCGCTGGGACCGGAGGAGACGCGCAACACGCTGGCGCTGATCCGCGGCCTCAAGGACCAGGGCATGGCGCTGATCGTCATTAGCCACAACCTCGACCATGTGTTCGCCATCGCAGATCGGGTGATGGTGATGCGGAACGGTCGCTGCTCCGGTATCCGCAGCACGGCGTCGGCGACCAAGCAGGACGTGCTCGGCCTCATTGTGTCCGAGGAGATGGCCGAGGCCTGACAGAGCCGTCTTGATCCAGACGTGAGGTGACCGGCGGCTCGGGTTCCGTCCATGACATGCAGGGCAAACGGCAGAAAGCTTTCTTATTTTTCCGGAGTGGAAGCCCTTTCCGGTCATAGGCATGCTCAACAATGTCCGGCCATTCAGTGTGCCAAACGTAGGGAAGACAATCGAAAGCGTCGAATTGGCGTCTAAATTGGAGTTGGAAGTTGTCCGGGGGCGGCGTGCTGCCTGCCATGGTTGGGCTCCCTGCCGTCGGGGTTGAGGCCGATCCCGAACGGACTTAACATTCGGGATCGGGCGTCGGTGGCTCAGCGCTCCAAGGTGCCGACTTGCCGGTGAAACTGAACGTCTCCAGCAAGAGGGGATCGATCTCGGCGACCGATAGATACTTGTGCGCGAAGGTGGTCCGTCCGAGGAAGACCGGCAGGATACCATCTTTACGCCCCAGAGATCCGCCTTGATGATCTCGGCAACCGAAACGCCGACGCACATCGGCATCGCACCGAGTAGTCCGGGATCAACACTTCGTCGAGAGACTCCAGCGCCTCGGCCGCCGACAGCGAACCCATCCCCATCGCCGTGGTGGCGGTATGGATCATGTCGACTTCCGGACTGCCTGTGAGGATCAGGTTTGTGCAGTCGAAGTCAACGTAGGGCCTTGGACCATCTCCCAGTCGAATTTCTGCACCAAGCGGTCGGCGAGGGCGCCTGAACGGCTGGTCGTCGGCCGGTTCATGCGGCGCGGCATCGGTGGATCAGGTTCGCTCCGTGGTGCCAAACCTACGTCGGCGCAACCGCCGGAGCCACCCCTTCAAGGGACCGCCGCCTTCCTGCAGGCTGCTGTAGAAGCCAACCGACACGATGATTATGATGCCCGCAGCAACCTGCTGCCAAAAGAAGTCCAGCCGCAGGTTGACCAACGCGTTAATTACCATCGACAGCAGCAGCACGCCGACCAGCGAGCCGAGCATCGAGCCGCGTCCGCCGAACAGGGATGTGCCGCCGACGACGACCGCCGCGATCGTATGCAGGGCCAGGCCCTGGCCCGAGGTCGCTTGAATCGCGTTCAGGCGGCCCGTGAGCATGATCCCGGCGAAACCAGCCAACCCCCCCATCAGCATGTATTGGTAGAGCTTGTAACGGGCTACGTCTATGCCGGCCAGCTCCGCTGAATCGGTGTTGCCGCCTATGGCGATCGCGTAGCGGCCGAGGGCGCTGTAGCGGTAGAGCAGGAAGCCGACGGCGAGCGTGCCGATGCCGATTAGGGCTGGGACCGGGAACAGGTCGAACAGGCGTCCGCGGCCTAGGTACGGGATCGGCTCCGGCAGGCGCGAGAGGACGACACCGGCTGCGAGCACCAGCGCGATGCCACGGTACACCAGGTCCATCGAAAGCGTGGCGATCAAGTCGGGAACGTGCACGCGGGTGATGACGAATCCGTTCGCGGCTCCGCAGGCAACGCCGACCAGCACGGCGATCAGCATTCCCGAGACGACGTCGAGACCCACGTCCTTGATCAGCAGCGCCATGACCACCGCTGACAGGGCGGCGATCGCGCCGATCGACAGATCGATCCCGCGCCCGGTAATGACCATGGTCATCCCCATGGCCAGCACCATGTAGATCGACGCATCCTGCAGGATGATCATCAGGTTCGAAAGCCGGTAGAAGCGGGGTTCTATGAACGCCATCACCAAGCACAGGACCACGATCATGATCACCGGACCCAGAATGTTCACGTAGCGCTCGAACCAAGGTACCTGCCTCCGACGCGAACCGCGCGCGACATCGGTTGTCAATGCCGGTTTCATATCAGGCTGTCCTTCCCGACCGGTTCGAAGGCTGCAATCTGTTTGCCAGCCATTGATCCGGTATTCCCCAGTCGGCCAGCCATCGGCGATATTCTTTCCATCGCGTTATCCATTTGTCAACGGGTCTGAATCTTGGGGGAATCTTGGGTGCCGAGTTGCCTGTCACGGCGCAATTTGCAGCATCCAACGCGAAACAAGCTGACGCAGGGATTTGCCGCGAAGGTCTGGATCGAGCCCGAATCGGCGAACGCTGCAGGGTGTACGCAATTTACTTGGGTCGACTTGAAACCGTTCTCCGTTCCGAGCGGTCGTCGGGGCGCGCAGAGAGTTGGATCTTTCCTGCTGCCGTCGCGCGGCGGGATGGACGGAGATCGGAGCCACCGCCTCCCGCGCTCCCCAAAACGTGTACGAGATCGAGTTGGAAACAAACACCCTGGCCGCGCTGTGCGGCGAGCGGAAGGAGGCGGGACGCAATCTGGCCCGGTCCCCCGAAAGTGCCCGGAAGGTCGCCGGAATGTGGGGCGCGGTCGCCGCCGCCGCCGAGACGGCCGGGCGCCACGACCGTGAGTGGCGGGTGCGCCGGCGCCTGGTCGGCACCTTGCTGGTCATCCTCTTCGTCCTCCGCCTGGTGTTCGGGGCGGGGGCGCAGCTACGGCGAGGCCCTTGCCGAGATCTGGGAGAACGTGCGCAGCCTGGGGGTGGCGCTGCCGCAGGAAAGTCCGGTGATGCCCTCGGCGATGTCCCGGGCGCGCGCCAAGTTCGATCCCCAGGTCTTCAGGGACCTCCACCGGGAGATCCTCGCCCGGGCTCCGGACCGCCCGCTCTGGAAGGGGCGGCGGGTCTTCGACGTCGAAGGCGCCAAGGTCAGCTTGCCGCCACCGCTTGCGGATGCCGGATACAGGACGCAAGGCGACCATGCGCACTATCCGCAAAGCCTGGTCAGCTGCCTCTACGAGCTGATGCCGAGACTGCCGACCTATTTCGTACTGCGTGCCGACACCAACGAGCGGCGCGCCGCCGTCGAACATCTCAGGATCCTGTCCGCTGGGGACGTGGTCGTCTACGACCGGGGCTGCTTCTCCTACGAGATGCTTCACGCCCACGCCGTCCGGGGCCAGGACGCAGTGTTCCGGCTCAAGCGGGCCCCGAACGCGGAAACCGTCGCCTTCCTCGCGGGCCCGCTGCAGGAGACGCTGGTCGGGATCCGCCCCGACGACAGGGCGCGCTGGCGCATCGAGGAGATGTACAAGACCGCCAAGTGGCTCATGGCCGTCGAGTCCTTTCGCTCCGAAAGCCAACGCGGCGTCCTCCAGGAACTCTACGCCAACTTCGTCATGGTCACCGCGACCCGCCTCATGACCAACGAGATCGACGGGGAGATCAACGCCTCGCCGGACAACAAGCCGCCGAAGAGGGTGAAATTCACACGTCCTGACCTCGCGGGCTGATTTCGATGTCCTCCAGGGCCCGTTTGGCCAACAAAACAACGACAATATGCAGATTTCCGGCTTGACAGGCACGCCGGAAGCGGGCAATATGACATGAGGCTCACCTTCAGGTTTCCCGCTTCCCATGAACACGCTCGCCATGCACCCTTCAGACGCCGTCCAAATCGGCGCTTCGTGCTTCTCCTTCGCATCCGAGGACGGCCAGACCGTCTGCTTCTCCAACCTCGAGCCCTTCGACTGCCACGACGAGAACGACCGCCCGGCCATGAGACTGCGGATCGCCAGGTTCGCCAGGCACGGCATCCGCCACAGGGACCTGCAGGCTGCGTTCGGCGTTGGCCGCGCGACGGTTCAGCGTGCGGCGGACAAGCTTCGGAACGAGGGCGAGGCGGCGTTCCACGAGCCGCGCCGGGGCCGTGGAACGAGCGTGATCACCGGCGAGACGGCGCGGGAGGCGGACCGCCTCCTTTCCAAGGGCATGAGCGGCACCGCGGTTGCCCGCGAGCTGGAGGTTCCCGCCACGACGCTGAACCACAACCGCCGCAAGGGGTTCATCGGCGCGCGACAGCCCGAGCCGGAGAACACGAAGCCGGAGGCGCAGGAGGAGCAGCCGGCCGGAACGGACACGCAGGACGAGGATGTCCGGGCAGGCCTGCTCGGCCGCAGCGAACGGGACCGGCGCGACCGGGAGGCGCCGATGGGCCGGGGCGCGCGCGACAGCGCGGGGCGCGTCGCGGCCTCGGCGGGGGCGATGGCCGAGGCGCATCCGCGCTTCGACGAGCCTCTTTCGGCGGTCGCCTGCGGCGGCGTGCTGGCCGCGCTGCCGACGCTCCTGAAGGAAGGGCTGCTCGACCGTTCGGGCGCGTTCCTGTCGCTGCCGAAAGGATGCCACGGGCTGACGAGCACGCTTCTCCTGCTCGCGTTCCTGTTCATGGCCCGGGTCCGCAACCCCGAGGCGCTGCGCCACGAGGCTCCGGGGGAATGGGGCGCGGTCCTGGGGCTGGACCGCTGCCCGGAAGCGAAGACGCTGCGGCGCAAGATCCGGGCGCTCGCATCCGACGTTCAGCGGGTGAAGGGCTGGCAGGACGCGCTGGCGCGGGCGTGGATGGCCGACGAGCCGGACGCCCACGCCACGCTGTCGGTGGACGGGCACGTGAAGGTCTATGCCGGCCGCAAGGGCCGCCTTCCGAAGCACTTCGTGTCGCGCCGGAAGCTCTGCCTGCCGGCCTCGACCAGCTACTGGGTCAACGCGCTCGGCGGCAGGCCGCTGCTGTGCCTGCACAAGGATCTCGATCCCGGCATGGCCAAGGCGCTGGAGCACGACGTCCTTCCGGCGCTGGATCGGCTGGGCCTGCCGGGACCGGACGCGCCGGATCTCACGGTCTCGCCGGAGGCCGCGCCCGCGCTGACGCTGGTCTTCGACCGGGAGGGATGGAGCCCGGCCCTGTTCGCCCGCCTCGCCCGGCGTGGCATCGCGGTGATCACCTGGCACAAGGGCTTCAGGGGCGAGGACTGGCCGGAGGAGGAGTTCCGCGCCGTCGAGGCGCCGCTCCACGGTCCCGGCGGCGCCGGCTCGGCCGAGGTCCGCCTTGCCGAGAGGCGGATCAGGCTGGGCAAGGGCGGCAAGGGGCCCGAGGTTCGCCAGATCCGCCGCTTGCTGGACTCGGGCCGGCAGGTCCCGCTCGTGACCACCGACTTCGGCGTGCCGACGGAGCAGGCCGCAGGCGCGCTGTTCTCCCGATGGGCGCAGGAGAGCTTCTTCAAGTACATGCGCGACGAGTTCAGCCTCGACGCGCTGCCGGTGCACGGCCTTGCCGAGCAGGATCCGGAGGCGCGCGTCGTCAATCCGGCCCGGCGCGAGCTGGACCGCCGGATCAACCGGATGCGGAACAGGCTCGGCACGCTGCGCAACCGCGTCGCCGACCTGACCGGGGGCGGGCCGTCCGGCACGGCCGCCAGGTCCGCCGAGAGGCTGAAGGCCGAGATCGGGACGCTCGACGCCGAGCGCGAGGCGCTCAAGCTCCGGCGCAGGGATCTGCCCACGCACGTCAAGGTCGCGGAACTCGGCGAGGATGAGTGGCTTGACGCGCTGCCCTCCGGCGAGAGGCTGCTCCTCGACGTCATCCGCATGATCGCCTGCCGCGCCGAGACCCGGATGATGCCCGCCGTCGCCGACGCGCAGGGCGCGAAGCAACGCCCACGCCGCACCCTCGCCGAACTGTTCCAGTCGGATGCCGACATCGTCCCGGACCCGGAAAACGGCATCCTGCGGGTGCGCATCCTCGGCACCGCCAGCGATGCGGGCGACGCCGCCGTCGCGGGACTGCTCGAAGAGCTCAACCAGACATGCACGATCTTCCCCGGAACCGGCCTGCGCATGGTCTGCGAATTGCCCGGGAACAATGCCAGGGCGGGGAAACCCGCCTCATGAAAGTTGCCTGTCGCAAGGGGCGAGGTCAGGACGTGTGAAATTCAAGCACGCCGTCGCCGCCGTCTTCCGCAACTTCGAGGCCCCCGCGCTCGTCCAGGCCGAAACCGTCTCGGGCCGTCGACGACATCGCCGCTTTCTGGCAGCGGCAACGGCCAAACCGCAGCTACCCGAGGATGTCGCTCAAGCCGAATAGAAAATGGGCACGGAAGGGGAAGTCCTCCGCCACAACCTGAGTCGCTTCCACACGAAAGACCGGCCTTCCGGCGCGGGACCTTCCACGTCCTGTTAGGTCGACAGCACCAATTCCTTAAGTCAATGCCATTGGCGGGAGGGCCGGATGCGGGCCGTCGGCACCGAAGAGGATTTGCCGACGGCACTTGCGGCCGAGGCCGCGTTTCGACGCAGTGAAGGGGCGGGAGATATGATGACGCAAGCGACAAACCTTGGTGATCGACACAGGTCGAAGCCGGCCCTAGGCGTCAGTCGGTCGGATCATGTCGATGTGGATGGTCCAAGCCGGATGGCCATGGCGAAGAAAACCGAATGTGCCGCGGCAACCGGGATGGCCGATGGCCTTCGAGATGACGGAGCGCGCCGACCGGATTTCGCTCATGCGGACAGCTCAAGATCGATGGCGACAACGAGGACAACCGATGTTGTCGGGCCAATTGGCAGGGTCGATGAATGAGCGACAGCCTGACCGCTTTCGCCGATCACATTGGGGTCGGTCCTGGAACTCGACACCGTGGAGCCGCAGGAATGCGCGAACTGCCTCTGAAACGCCGGATTTGTCTCCAGCTAAGCCGGACGTGCTCTAAACGGACACCTTGGGCAGCAATTCGTCCTTGGGGATACTGTCCTTCGCGCCGGAATGGATGACCTCGCCGCGGCGCAGCACGACGATGCTGTCTGCCAGATCGAAGGCGAAATCGAAATACTGCTCAACCAGCACGATCGCCATGTCGCCACGCTCACGCAGCTTGCGGATCACCTCGCCGATTTGCTGGATGACATTGGGCTGGATGCCCTCCGTCGGCTCATCCAGCAGCAACAGCCTGGGCCGGGTGATCAGCGCGCGGGCAATGGCCAGCTGCTGTTGCTGACCGCCCGAGAGGTCCCCGCCCCTGCGGCCCAGGGACTTGGAGAGGGCCGGGAACATCTCGAGGACCTCGTCCGGTATCCGGTGCTCCGCCCGTGGCAGGCAGGAAAAGCCGGTCTCGAGATTTTCCCGCACCGTCAGCAGCGGGAAGATCTCACGCCCCTGCGGGACCACGCCCACGCCCTTCTGCGCCAGTTCGTGTGCGGACAGCACGCCTAGTTCCTCGCGATCCAGCACCATCGTGCCGCCAGAGCGTGGATGGCCTCCGGAAATTGCGCGGATCAGGCTTGTCTTGCCGACGCCGTTGGTGCCCATGATGCAAGTGATCTCGCCAACCATCGCCTCGAGCGAGATTCCGTTGAGAATCTGCGAGTGACCGTAGTGCAGCGTGAGATCGGATATCTTCAGCATCGCTCAACGTCCCAGGTATACATCGATGACCTCCTGGTTCGCCGTTACGTGATCGAGACTGCCTTCGGCCAGGACCGCTCCCTCGTGCAGAACCGTCACCCTGCATTCCAGGCGGCGCACGAACTCCATGTCGTGTTCGATCACCACCACCGCGCGGGATTTCGCCGCCTCGACCAGGAGCGCGGTGGTGTGTTCGCGTTCGGCGGGCGTCATGCCCGCGGCCGGTTCGTCAACCAGCAACAGCCTTGGCTCCTGCGCGAGCAGCATGCCGATTTCCAGCCATTGCTTCTGGCCATGGCTCAACTCGCCCGACTTGCGGTCCAGGGCATCCAGAAGCCCGATTTCTCCGGCCAGTTCGTGTACCCGGCCAAGATCCTTGCGCTTTGGCCGGTAGAAGAGGACCTGCAGCGGCCCGCGCGCATTCTGCAGTGCCATCAGCAAGTTTTCCCGCACGGTCTGGTCTTCGAACACGGTGGGTTTCTGGAACTTGCGGCCGATGCCCTCGCGGGCGATCCGCGCCTCGGAAAGCCCCAGCAGCGAAATGTTTGCTTCGCCCCAGAGAATCCGGCCTTCGTCCGGTGTCGTCTTGCCGGTGACTATGTCCATGAAGGTTGTCTTTCCTGCGCCGTTGGGACCGATGATGGCGCGCAGTTCCGCGCTGCCGATGGCAAAACTCAGGTTGTTGATCGCCTTGAAGCCGTCAAACGAGACCGAGATGCCGGAGACTTCGAGGAGCGTGCTCACTGTTCGGCCTCCGCTTCGCGCAACGAACCGGAATCGGGACCCAGGTCCGCGCCGTGGCGATCAGGTGCCATCCGGCCGGTCCAGAGATCCACCAGGCCACCGATGCCCTTCGGCGCAAGGAGCGTGACCGCAACAAAGCTGAGGCCCAGGAGAACCAGCCACCAGTCGACCCAATTGATCTTGTAGAACCCCAGGTTGACATCGGGGGCCCGGCCGCCGGTGAACCACGAGGAGACGAGACTGACGAAAAATGCGCCGATCACCGCGCCATAGAGCCGGCCACGTCCGCCGATGGCGACCCAGACCGCAAGATAGATCGAGGCTATGGGCGCAATCTCGGCCGGGTTGACGATGCCTGCCTGTGGATAGTAGAGCGCCCCGGCGATCCCGGCAACCATCGCCGTGACCGTGAAGACGAAGAGCTTGTATGTCTCAACCGGGTAGCCCAGGAAGCGCACCCTCGCCTCGTTGTCGCGGATGCCGCGGATCACTGAGCCGAACTTGCCCGAAACGATCCAGGCGGACAGCACATAGCCCAGTGCCAGCGCACTGGCGGAAGCCCAGAAAAACCAGATCGAAATGCTCGACTGCGAAACATGGTCGAGCCCCGGCAGGTTCTGCAGCCCGGAGAGCCCGTTGTTGCCGCGAAGGCCGCTGTCGTTCTGGAAGAGGTAAAGCGCCAGCGCCAGCGTCATTGCCTGAGTCAGGATCGAGAGGTAGACGCCTGTGACGCGGGAACGGAAGGCGAGCCAGCCGAAGACGAGCGCCAGAAGGCCCGGCACCAGCACGACGAAGAGGAGTTGCAGCGCGAGGCTGTCCGCGAAGGCCCAGATCGGAGGGAACTCGCTCGATCCAACGACACCGAAAATCTGGTTGCCGATGGCGCCGACGATTTCGGCTTCAGTCGGCGGAATCGGCGCTTCGGCAAGCGGCGAGACGACGATGCCGTGCGTCCGCTCGTACATCAGCCACATGCCGATCATGTAGCCGCCAAGCCCGAAGAACGCGAAGTGGCCGAGGCTGAGAATGCCGGCATAGCCCCAGACGAGGTCCATCGCCACCGCGACCAGGGCAAGACAAAGCGTCTTGCCGAGCGTCTTGACAAGGGAGGTGGATGCAATCTCGGTCCCGGCCCACTCCGACATCAGCGTCACGCCAATGGTGAAGAGGCCCAGAACGGCAAGGAAAACCAGTACGGAGGTGTTTCGGGAAAGGACGCTCTGCGACATCACTCAGTCTCCCGCCGCGCGGCCCGTGAGAGCGATCAACCCCTGCGGGCGGAGCTGGATGAAGACGACGATGATGAAGATGATCATGTAGGTCTGGGCCGCGAGCGTGTTCGAGGGATTTAGCCATTCGATCCCCTTCTGCAGAAAGCCGATGCCGGTGGCCCCCAGAAGGGTGCCCCAGATGTTTCCCACGCCGCCAACGACCACGGTCATGAAACTCTGCACGATGTAATCCGCACCAAGATCAGAGGTCACCTTGGCGTAGAGACCTATGGCCACTCCCGCAATCCCGGCTATCCCGGAACCTAGCCCGAAGGTCAGCATGTTCACCCGGTCGGGATTGATCCCCATGGCCGCGGCCATGCGCCGGTTCTGCGTTACTGCGCGGGTCTCCAGCCCCAGCCGGGTTCGGCGCATGATGAAGAGGAAGATGCCCAGAAAAACCAGCGCCAGCACGAAGATCGCGATCCGGATATGGGAGATCGAGATTACGTCGTTGATGACCCATGCCCCGTCGAGCCAGCCCGGCGATGTCAGCGGCCGCGCCTGGGTGCCAAATATGTTCTTTGCGAGTTGCTGGAGGGCAATGGAGATGCCGAAAGTGGCCAGGAGTGTTTCCAGAGGGCGGTTGTAGAGCCAGCGGATCACCAGCCGCTCCATCGCGACGCCTGCACCGAACGTGGCAACGAATGCCAGAGGAACCGCGATGAAAATAGAGGCGGTATGATTGGCAACGAACTGCTGCACGACATAACCGGTATAGGCGCCCATCATGATGAACTCGCCGTGGGCCATGTTGATGACGCCCATTACGCCGAAGGTGATGGCAAGACCGATTGCGGCAAGAAAGTAGATCGAGGCGAGCGAGAGCGCGTCGAGAGCCAGATCGGCGGTCTGGGAAAGACCGACCCGGTTCGCGATCCGGGCAAGGGCCACCTCGGCGGCCGCGGTAACATCAGGCGAGGCTTCGGCATAGACTGCGGCGAAGACGTGAGCATCAAGCGCCGCGTCGATCTCGTCGCCGGTGACCAGTGGTGGCACCGTACCGGCCTTTGCCAGCACGCGATATGCGCGCATTCGCGCTTCGTCAGCGTCTAGCTCGTCTGCCTGCACGCCTCCCACCGCATTGCTTTCCAGATTGGCGATCAACGCATTGCGGATTGCGCCGCGACCGACCATGGCCGGGGCGAGACCGGCGGCGACCAGGAGTGCATAGGCCTCCTCGCGGGGCAGGTCGTCGTCGCCCGGTTTCAGGCGGCGCTCCACGTTCGTCCCGTCGGGGATCTCGTCCTTGAAGACCTTGACCTCAGTGCTTGTCAGCGGGTTCAACGTGGCGCGTACATCGACGCCGAGATCGGTCGACATCTCTTCGATTGCCTTCACGCGCTCATCGACGCCTTCCCCGTGGGCGATGGTCAGAAGACGTTCGATCCGCATCTTGCGCGCGCGGATTCCCGAGTCGCTCTCGCCTTCGATCGAATTCCGAAGCGGGTCCAGGAGGCTCGCATCCGGTGCGCGCTCGATGGCGTCCAGGGCCGCCAATCGCCGGTCCGGTTCGGGATCGAGAAGCTGGAACCGCACCAATGCCGTTCCGATCAACGCCCTGATCCCGCTGTTTGGCTTGATGTTTTTCAGAGCACTCTTCGGAAACTCGCCGACGGTGTCGCCGCTGTCGAAATCGATCAGCCGGTAGGTCTTGGCATCGATCTTCTCGCCAAGAAAGAACAGCCCGTCCGACTTTCTCATCCAGACATTCTTGACTTGCCAGGCTTGGAGAACCGACTGCACTTCGGGCAGCCCGCTGTTGGCGATGGCCTCGATTGCGGGCTCGATCGTCTTGCGCGAGCTCTTGACGATCAGCTCCCTGTGCTCCTGCAGGACGGCCTGCATCGGGCCGGTCTCGGCAAGCGTCGTCAGGGTCGAGAAAGGCAGCAAGAGCACGGCAAGAAGGATCGGTTTCATGGCATCCCATCTGAAGGACTCCGGCCGGGGAGATGCCGGCCGGAGGTATCCCGCTTCAATAGTTGGACTTGATCTGAACGCAGGTCGCGGTCCCGGTGTTGTACATGCCGCAGCCCAGCTCGCTCCAATCCGATCTCAGCGCGGCCGATTCCGGAAGGAAATCGGTCCAGGCGTCGCCCGGGACCTCCTCGGTCTGGCTGATGATGTCGAACTGTCCGTCCGTCTGGATTTCGCCGATCAGGACCGGCTTCGACAGGTGGTGGTTCACGCCCATCACGGCCGTGCCGCCCGTGAGGTTGGGGAATTCTTGGCCCCACATCGCCTTGCGCACCGCGTCGACATCGGTGGTTCCGGCTGCGGTTACCGAATTCACCCACATGTTGAAGCCGATATAATGCGCTTCCATCGGGTCGTTCGTGACGCGGGCTTCGTCGTCGATGAATTCGTGCCAAGCGGCAATGAACTCCTCGTTCTCGGCCGTGTCGGCAGACATGAAGTAGTTCCAGGCCGCCAGGTGTCCGACGAGGTTGCTGGTGTCGAGGCCCGAAAGCTCTTCTTCGCCAACCGAGAACGCGACAACGGGGATGTCGTCGGCCGAGACGCCGCCGGCGGCAAGCTCCTTGTAGAACCCGATGTTGGCGTCGCCGTTGATCGTCGAGATGACGCCCACCTTCTTTCCGTCAGCGCCCAGCGCGACGACGTCGGCAACGATCTTTGACCAGTCCGAGTGGCCGAATGGCGTATAGTTGACGAAGATGTCCTTCTCGGGGATGCCCCTTGATTTCAGATAGGATTCAAGGATGTTGTTCGTGGTTCGCGGATACACGTAGTCGGTTCCCAGAAGTGCGAATTTCTCGACGCCGAGCTCGTCAAGATAGTAGTCGGTTGCCGGGATCGCCTGCTGGTTTGGCGCGGCGCCGGTATAGAACACGTTCTTCGAGCTTTCCTCGCCTTCGTACTGGACGGGATAGAACAGGAGGCCGTTCAGCTCCTCGATCACCGGCAGGACCGACTTTCGACTGACCGAAGTCCAGTTGCCGAAGATCACGTCGACCTCATGAACCGTCAGGAGTTCGCGTGCTTTCTCGGCGAAGAGCGGCCAGTCGGAGGCCGGGTCGACCACGACAGCCTCGAGATCGCACCCAAGAACGCCTCCGGCCCCGTTCTGCCGGTCGACGAGCATCAGCATGGTGTCCTTCAGGGTCGTCTCGGAAATCGCCATTGTTCCTGACAGCGAATGCAGGACACCGACCTTGATCGGACAGTCCGCAGCGACGGCCTGGAGGCCAAACGCCGCGGCGGCAGCCGATGCGGCTGCCAGGACTTTCAGGTTTCTCATCTTTTTCTCCTAGCGGAGCGGCACGAGGGCGCTTGCCTAAGTGAGCCGAATTCCGTACCCATGCTCCGCAACTTCTTGTTGCACCAGTGTGGCGGTCGATAAGATTTCCAAGCTTTCCGGTCGCCACACGCCCGCACTCCGGAGCCGACGCCCCAGCGGACAGGGGCAATGTTTCTGCATTGCAGCATGAATGGCAATTGCCAGCGGCTGGTAGTCGAAACTTCGGACTTTGTTGCCTAATAATTCATCTAGAAGTCTGTTCTCTGCACAAAAACAGGGCGGATGGCAGGTCAATGATCCTGCCAATTTGCAATTTCGTGGCGACTCGGAGCTGCGCGGCCCAATAAGGGCAGTGAATTCACGCCCTGGAGGGAACCATCACCCAGTTGCTGTCGATATCTCCGCAGCTCGCGGCGCCAGTCATGGCGCGCGCGCAGGGCGAGGTTTTGCTAGCCGCCAAGTCCAGGGACGGCGGCACCGCGTTGCGGAGACTGCGACAATCGGGATCGCTCAAGTGCCTGTTCCCCCGAGGCGTCGGGCATGCAATGCAGGCAGTCCTCCTGAACTGCGCCGGGGGTGTCGCCGGAGGAGACCGCTTCTCGATTTCCGCCCGTGCCGAGGCTGGGACGGCCCTGACGCTCACCACTCAGGCGGCTGAACGGATCTACCGGGCCTTGCCGGGGGAGAAAGGGCGAATCGAGACACGTCTGGACGTCGCGAATTCCGCGCGCGTGAACTGGCTGCCGCAGGAGACGATTCTCTTCGACGGATGCTCACTGGAGCGATCGCTGACAATCGAACTGCAGGAAGGAGCCGCCTTGCTGATGGCGGAACCGCTGGTCTTCGGTCGCCTTGAGATGGGGGAGACCCTGACCTCGGCGCACTTCCTGGACCGGATAGAGATTCGGCGCGCGGGAATCCCCATCTATCTGGACCGTGTCCACCTGGCGGCCGACGTGCAGGCGCAACTTGAACGCCCGGGCATCGCAGGCGGTGCGCGCGCCATGGCCTCCGTGGTCTATGTCTCTCCCGATGCCGAGGCGCAACTTGCGATGCTGCGCCATCATCTGCCCCGTCACGCCGGAGCCAGCCTGCTCCATGCGGATGTCCTGATCATGCGCATTCTATCCCGTGACAGCAACGAGATGCGTTCGTGTCTCGTCCCGATGCTGGATCATCTGAGCCATGGAGGGCTCCCCCGATGCTGGAGCATCTGACATGAACCTGACGCCACGCGAGAAGGACAAGCTGCTCATCTCCATGGCGGCGGAAGTCGCCCGCAAGCGGCTGGCACGCGGCGTGAAGCTGAACCACCCCGAAGCGATTGCCCTGATCGCCGATGCGGTGGTCGAAGGTGCGCGCGATGGTCGCTCGGTCGCCGACATGATGGAGGCCGGTGCAGAGGTCGTCACCAGGGACCAATGCATGGAAGGTGTGGCCGAGATGATCCACGACGTTCAGGTGGAGGCGACCTTTCCCGACGGCACGAAGCTCGTCACCGTTCACAATCCGATCCGATGAGGAGGCGTCCCATGCGTGTCCGTCCACCCCTTCCCTTGCTTGCACTGCCTGCCTGGGCCGACGAGGCGGCATTGCCTGCCGCCGGCGTCGACCGGAGCGAGCCCATGGGTTTCCGCCTCGTCGCGCCGGCAAGTTTCGCGGGGCTTGGCTGCGCGAGGATGCGCACGTGATTCCCGGCGAGGTAATGGCCACGCCGGGTGAAATCACCCTGAACGCCGACCGTGAAGCAATCACGCTGATGGTCGCCAATTCCGGCGACCGGCCGGTGCAGGTGGGCTCGCACTACCATTTCGGAGAGGCGAACGGCGCATTGGAATTCGACCGCGACGCAGCGCGGGGCATGCGGCTCGACATCGCCGCCGGGACAGCGGTGCGCTTTGAGCCGGGCCAGCGCCGGGAGGTTCAGCTCATCCCAATTGGTGGCGCGCGGAACGTGTTCGGGTTCAATCAACAGATCATGGGAGCGCTCTGATGCCTGGCTTGCCCTCGGCCCAAGTCTCGCTAGCGTTGCGTGGCGCGCAATATGAATGGATGGCCGAGACTCAACCGATGCCAGGGGTCGACGAGTTTCCCGTCCCCGCGTTCGCCGCCCTTCGTCCCAAACTGGAACGCAACTCATCCATTGCGCCAGATCCCGAGGCCTTGCGGGCCTTCAAGTCTGGTCGTGGCAAGTTTTGGCCGGACTGCGTTGGGAATGGCACACGCCTGGACCGCTCCGCCTGCGCGCTCTGGAGCGGATAGGAAAGGAAGGCACCATGCCGGCGACAATCTCGCGCGCTGACTATGCAGCCATGTTCGGCCCGACGACCGGGGACAGGGTTCGGCTTGCCGACACCGACCTCGTCATCGAGGTCGAGCGCGACCACACCTCCTATGGCGAAGAGGTCAAGTTCGGCGGCGGCAAGGTCATCCGTGACGGGATGGGCCAGTCACAGGTCACGCGCGCCGAGGGTGCGGTGGACACCGTCGTCACCAATGCCCTGGTCGTCGACCATGCTGGCATCTACAAGGCGGATATCGGGCTGAGGGACGGCCGGGTCGCCGGGATCGGAAAGGCGGGGAATCCCGATACGCAGCCCGGTGTCGACATCGTGATCGGACCGGGCACCGAAGCGATTGCCGGAGAAGGCAAGATCCTCACGGCCGGCGGCTTTGACAGCCACATCCATTTCATCTGCCCGCAGCAGATCGAGGAAGCACTGCATTCCGGTCTGACAACCATGCTCGGCGGCGGCACCGGGCCGGCGCATGGCACGCTCGCCACCACCTGCACGCCCGGGCCCTGGCATATCGGGCGGATGCTGCAGGCGGCGGACGCCTTCCCGATGAACCTCGCCTTCGCGGGCAAGGGCAATGCTTCACTCACTGCGGCCCTTGAAGAGCAGGTACTGGGCGGGGCCTGTGCCCTGAAGCTGCACGAGGATTGGGGAACGACGCCTGGAGCCATAGATTGCTGCCTGTCCGTGGCAGACGCGATGGACGTTCAGGTGATGATCCATACCGACACGCTCAACGAAAGCGGTTTCGTCGAGAACTCCTTGAAGGCCATGAAGGGCCGCACGATCCACGCCTTCCACACCGAAGGTGCCGGGGGCGGGCATGCGCCGGACATCATCAGGATCTGCGGCGAGGATCACGTCTTGCCATCCTCCACGAACCCGACGCGGCCTTTCACGGTCAACACGGTGGAGGAGCATCTCGACATGCTCATGGTCTGCCATCACCTCGACAAGTCCATTCCGGAAGACGTGGCGTTCGCGGAAAGCCGCATCAGGCGTGAGACCATCGCGGCGGAGGACATCCTTCACGACATGGGCGCGTTTTCGATCATCGCTTCCGACAGCCAGGCGATGGGGCGCGTGGGGGAGGTTATTATCCGTACTTGGCAGACCGCCGACAAGATGAAGAGGCAGCGGGGGCGCTTGCCGGAAGAGACCGGTGACAACGACAACCGCCGCGTGCGCAGGTACATCGCGAAATACACGATCAACCCGGCCATCGCACACGGGGTCGCGCATGAAATCGGATCGGTCGGGGAAGGAAAGCGCGCCGATCTGGTCATGTGGAATCCCGCATTCTTCGGCGTGAAGCCGGAGATGGTGATTGTTGGCGGGACCATTGCCATGGCACAGATGGGTGATCCCAACGCCTCGATCCCGACGCCGCAACCGGTCCATTCGCGTCCAATGTTCGGCGCCTACGGCAGAAACGTCGAATGCTCTTCCGTGACCTTTGTCAGCGCCGCAGCGCAGGATGCCGGCATCGGCGCAACGCTCGGCCTGTCCAAGGACACGCTGGCCGTCGTCAACACGCGCGGAATCGGCAAGAGGGACCTGGTCCTGAACGACGCCACGCCGGAAATGGAAGTGAATCCCGAGACCTATGAGGTGCGCGCCGATGGCGAACTGCTGGCCTGCCAGCCTGCCGAGGTTCTGTCCATGGCGCAGCGATACTTCATGTTCTGAGGAAACAGCGATGAACCTTCCTGTCAGCCGAAAGATAAGGCACACGCATCATGCCGACGACAGCGTGGTTCTGGACTATGAGGCGCGGTTTCTGCGCCGCAAGGTGCTGACCGCCACAAGCGGGTTGCGATTTCTTGTGGATCTGTCCCAGACGACTTCGGTGGATCAGACCGGAGCATTCGTTCTGGACGACGGTCGCGTGGTCGGAGTCGTGGCCGCCGAGGAAGAGCTCCTCCAGGTGAAAGGCGACCTGATCCGGCTTGCCTGGCACATCGGCAACCGCCACACGCCTTGCCAGATCGAGGCCGGCCGGCTCTTGGTCCAGCGAGATCACGTGATGCGCGACATGCTGGAAAGACTCGGTGCAACAGTCACTGAGGTCACCGAACCATTTGCGCCGGAAGGCGGGGCCTACGGTCAAGGCCGCACCCATTCCCATTCCCATGCCCACTGACACGCAAATCCTCACCCTGACGCAGTGGCTCTCCCCCGCGTTTCCGGTCGGGTCCTTCGCATACAGCCACGGGCTGGAAGGTGCGGTTGGCTTGGGTTGGGTGAAGGATGGAGCCAGCCTGGAAGCCTGGCTTGAAGACGTTTTGCTGCATGGTGCGGGCCGGGCGGATTCCCTGCTCCTGGCCGCAGCCTTCAATGCCGGCACGCGTCGACGCCTCGGGGAGATCGACCAGACGGCACGCGCCTTCGCGGCCTCGTCCGAAAGGCGGCTGGAAACCGAAGCGCAGGGTCGGGCCCTTTGCAGGGCCTTGGCCGCCTGGGGCGTTGCGGTGCAAGGACTGACCTATCCCGTCGCGCTAGGCACTGCTGCCGCAAAGGAAGGCCTGCCCATTGCGCCAACCCAGCAACTCTACCTACAGGCCCTTCTGTCCAACCTTGTCGCCGCCGGTCAGAGACTGCTAGCCGTTGGCCAGCAGCAAGGGCAGGCCATCCTTCGACGGCTGACCCTGCTCTGCCCTGAGGTCGCGGAGGACACGCGCAACGGCGACCTGTCGAAACTTGTGTCAATGGCGTTCCTGACCGACATCGCTTCGATGCGGCACGAAGCCCAGGATTCGAGGATATTCCGTACATGAGCAGTCCGAACGGCCCTCTTCGCATCGGCATCGGCGGCCCGGTCGGGGCTGGCAAGACCACGCTGACCGCGGCGCTTTGCAAGGCGTTTCGCGACGAACTGTCGATGGCTGTCGTTACGAACGACATCTACACCCAAGAGGACGCTGACGCGCTTGTGCGCGTTCAGGCGCTGCCGTCCGACCGGATCAAGGGCGTCGAGACCGGCGGTTGCCCGCATACCGCGATCCGTGAGGATGCCTCGATCAACCTTGCCGCGATCGCCGAGCTTCGCGAACTGCATCCCGATCTTGACCTGGTCTTGATCGAGTCCGGCGGCGACAACCTGTCGGCCACGTTTTCGCCTGAACTCGCGGACCTGACGATCTACGTCATCGATGTTGCAGCCGGAGAGGAAATCCCGCGCAAGGGCGGACCGGCGATCACGCGCTCCGACATCCTGGTCATCAACAAGACGGATCTGGCTCCCTACGTGGATGCTGATCTTGATCTCATGCAGCGCGATGCCGACCGCGTGCGTGCCGGCAGGCCCTATGTGTTCTGTCAGCTCAGGTTCGGCGGCGGCGTGAAAGAAATCCTGCTCCACATCGACGACATTGGCGACCTGGGCCGAAAATGATAGACTTGCGGCGAAGACGAAGCCGGGCTCGACCGGCAGGCGCAGACCCCGAGACAAGCGTCTCGGAGAGGGATCGGTGTCCGTGGGACGCCGGTCAGGCTGAGCCGAGGTGCCGCGGACCGAGCCCGGCACACAGTGGTCGCGGAAACTAGAGATGTCAGCGAATTCGGAACACTCGCGAAGGAAAGGTCACGAACTCCATGGTTGAACACCACCAGACGAGCGATGGCGGCAAGCTGATCGAAGCGGCATTCGCGGGCGATGTCGAGGCGGCCAGGGCAGCTCTCGAGACCACGGATGTCAATGCCGTCGACGACGATGGCTGGACGGCACTTCACATTGCCGTTCACGGCCAGAACCGCGACCTGACGAGGCTGCTGCTCGAACATCCGGACATTGACGTCAATGCCAGAAACAAGTGGAGGAGCACGCCGCTGATGCTCGCTGCCAGCAGCGGAAACCTCGACATCGTCGAGACCCTGCTCCGCCATCCCATGACAATGGTAGACCTCCAGGCAGAGTACTACGGCCGTACCGCGCTAATCGAGACTGCCGTGAAGGGTCATGCCCACATCGCGCGGTGCCTTGTCAGCCACGGCGCGGATGTGAACATCTCGGACAAGACCGGAAGAAACACCGCGCTCATTGAGGCAATCAAGAACAAGCATGCCGACATTGCGATCTACCTTCTCAGGACCGGAACGGTTGACTTTTCCGACCGCGACCTGCGGCTTCAGGCCCTGATCTGGGCAAGCCGACGCGGGGACGACCTCAACATGGAGCTCGACCACGCAATTGCGGCCTACTTCAATCGAACCGGCGGACGGCCGGAAGGCGGCGGCAAACGGCATGCGTCCGAGGCTCGACAAGCCTAGCTGGTGTCTCAGGTCACAACGGGCAGGCAAGCCGGACGGAAAGTGTCCCTGTGACAAGTTGCGGCTTGCAGCTACCTGACCGTCTCGGCCGCAATATGGATTTCGTTCTGGATCGTTCCCTTGTCGGGTTTCGGCGGAGAAATCCCGATCCATCGACACGGGCCTTGTCAATTGACCTGCGGTCTGATCGAGAGTGTCCGAAGCCAACCGACATGAATGAACTCGTTGGCAAGGGCGGCGCGGCAAGAGTGCTTGGGTTGTCGCTCTCGGCGCAACGTCGACGGGATGCATCTGGTCAATTCCTGTCCGGGCATGCGTCAGGCGGCCTTCAGAGGCTGACCTAAAGTGTGGATGGCCTCCCCAGACGTGGTATTTCCATGCTGATCACCACACCAGGCAGGGAGGGCCACATGGCTTGGAACGGGACCGCCCGCGAGAAGCACGGGCGCAGTTCGGACCGGCATGAAAGCGATTTGAGCGACGAGGAACGGCTTGTGATCGAGCCGCTCCTGCCGGCTCCGTCGAGGCCGGGCCGTCGCCGCACCGTCGACCTTCGGGCGGTTTCCGACGCGATCCGGTACATGCTGGCGACGGGGTGCCGGTGGCGGGCGGTTCCCAAGCGCCTTCCGCCCTTTGCGACGGTTCGGAACCATTTCTGCGCGTGGCGCGACGACGGCGTTCTTGAGCGCATGATGGACGCGCTGCGGGAGCGGGCGCGCATGCAGGCGGGGCGCTTCGGAGATCCGGCGGCGGCCGCGATCGACAGCCGGTCGGTGAAGACGACGGAGATGGGCGGCCCGTCGGGATGCGGCGCGGGCAAGAGGATCAAGGGCAGGAAGCGCCACGCCACGGTGGACGTGGAGGGGTTCCCGATCGCGGTCCGGGTTCACGCGGCCGACGTGCAGGACCGGGACGGTGCGCCGGCTGTCATCCTCGCGATGCCGGAGAAGGCGCCGGAGGTGAGAAAGCTGTGGGCGGACGGCGGGCATGCGGGACCGAAGCCGGAGGCCGCGCTGGCGGAGCACGGCCCCGGATCGATCCTGGAGATCGTGCCCGGGCCCAGGGAGACAAGGGGCTTCACCCAAGGCCATCCAAAAGTCGTAATTCCGCCGTTTGACATGCATTTTGGCCCCTGCCTGCCATCCGGGCCGCCATTTTGCCGGTTTTCGACATCGGTGCCATAATTCAGCTGACCATCCAGAAGTGATGATGCCATGGGGTCGGCCATCATGGCCGCAACCTCTCCCGATTCCGACATTCCGCTCTCCGAGGTCGAGATCCGCCTCGTACACAGCATGGACGAGAAAGCACGCTGGGATGCATTGGTCCGGGAGCATCACTACCTGCCCTGGCACCGTCTCTTCGGCAAGGCGCTGCACCATGTCGCGGTCCATGATGATCGCTGGCTGGCACTGATCGGCTGGCAGGTCGGCGCCTTCAAGGTCGGGGTGCGCGACCGCTGGATCGGCTGGACGGCCGAGCAGCAATTCTCCCGCCTGCATCTGGTGGCCGGCAATGCCCGCCATGTCCTTTTGGGTCAACACCGCCCCCGGAACCTTGCCTCCCGGGTGCTGGCACTCAGCCTGGCAAGACTGTCGGCCGGCATGGAGGCGGTACATGGCTACCCGGCATACCTGGCCGAGACCTTCGTCGACATCTCCCGCTTTGCCGGCACCTGCTACCGGGCATCAAACTGGCGGTCGCCTGGCCTGACCCGCGGCTTTGCCCGCCGGCCGGGAGCCGCTCCCCACTGGCACCATCATGGACAGGCCAAGGAGGTCTTCGTGTATCCACTCCATGCCGATGCCAGGCAGATGCTCACCGCCGATGTCGCTCCCCATGCCATGAATGGCAGCGAGGATGCACCCCTTCCGGATGCCGAACTCCTGGGCTCGCTGCATGACCATCTTGCCGGCATGGCGGATTTTCGCCGGGCAAGGGGGCAGCGCCACTCCCTGGCCTTCTGCTTCACCATCATGATCGCCGCCGGCCTGTGCGGCTGTCGAGGCCATGCCGCCTTTGCCGAATTCGCCCGCCGGCTCGATCAGGAACAGCTGGCCGCCATCGGTGCCTTCCGCAGCCCGTCACGGGGGCGCTACACCACGCCGGTGGCCACCTCCTTCCTGAACATCTTGCAGCACATGCCGCCCGATTGCCTCGATGCGGTGTTCCGGGACTGGGCCGCCTCACGCAGTGATGGCGGTGCCGCCCTTGCACTGGATGGCAAGACCATCCGCGGCGCCTCCCGGCAACTGGAGGGGGATGAGAAGGTCATCACCATCGCTGCCATCGAACATGGCACCGGCCTGGTGGTCGGACAGGTCCGGATTGCCGAAGGCACGAACGAGATCCCGGCCCTGCGCGAGCTTGCCCGGACAATCGGCGCCAGGGGCCGGGTCTTCACCGCCGATGCCATGCATGTCCAGCACGAGACCGCGGCAGCCCTTGTGGATGCCGGCGGCGATTGCGTGCTGACCGCGGTGAAGGGCAACCAGAAGGGGATGCATGAACAACTGCGGTTGTTCGGTGGCTGGGGCAGCGGCAGGATGCATGCGGAAGACGCCGACAAGCAGCATGGCCGCATCGAGCGGCGCCACTGCACGGTGGTTGATATCTCCGGCCCGGAATGGAACAGCTTCTGCCGCCTGCATGGCCGGCGCCAGGCCTTCCGCATCATCCGCAAACGTGAAGTGGTCAAGACCGGCAAGACCAGCATCGAGACCGTCTACGGTCTGACTTCGCTCGGGAAGGATCAGGCCGGCGCCCGCAAGATTGCCGGCCATGTCCGCTCACATTGGCAGATCGAGACGAGGCTGCATTACGTCCGCGACTTCACCCATGACGAGGATCGCTGCCGGGCCCATGTCGGCAATGTCCCGCAGAATTTGGCGGCCATCTCCAACATGGCGATCTCGCTGATCAGGCTTGATGGCCGCTTCGAATGCGTGCCACCTGCCAACCGGCACTTCGCTGCCAGGCCCCTGGAGGCGCTCGATGCCGTCATGCGCTGACGGCACCTGCAGAGACCCATTCATCCCGTATCGCTCCTTGAGGTCCGGCCCCTGGCCGGGCCGGCGGAGCCATGGGTCCGGCACGCCTTCGGTGCAGGACCCGGGCAGGAATCGCCACCGACCAGCTTGACTCGTCTGTAGACGACCCCGACATGACCGCCGGATGACGGCTGGGTCCCGGAAGCAGGGGCTGGACCTGGTCATGGCGGCCGACTTTTGAATGGGCCTGGACGCGCACAGCCGTCCCGTTGACGGCAGAGACCTGATCGGGGAGAATGGGATTGGCAGCGTCAGGCGTGCCGACGCGGGCGGCAAGTTCCAGAAGATGCGGCATGTCGTGCCGTTCCGGCGGAAGGGCGGACTTGAGACCGCGGAACCTTTACCTTTTCTGATGGCCAGGTGCCGGACGCTGAACTTTGCCGGTTCTTCGCCGACCGGCAGGAATTGTCCGCGCCCTGTGGGCACTCGCTGATCTTGCCGAGTCGACCGCCTTCAGAGGCACGGGCACGAGTTGCGCCTGATCGCGGTGATTGCGCGACTTGCCGAACCTCGTTCGCGGCCAACGACATACGCCACGAATCCGCGCCGACGACAAGACAGCCTCGCCGGCGCTCCCGCAGTTTGCCCGCCTTGCCTGGAAGCGCGGGTCACACCGGTGCGACTCCGAATTCCAGGCAACAGGGTGCGCTCTCAGCGCAAACCGCATTCGTTGCGCGTCCGGATTGAACCCCCGATGGAACGGAATTCGGGAGACACGGCGGTCGCAGGCAATCGGGACACTTGAAACGGGCGGACGGGGCGGCAGGGGCGCCTGCAAGACCCGGCAGGAATCGACGCTTGCACGGGGGAAACGAAGATCCGCAGAAAGCTTCAAAATGCATCGCAAAACTGCCCGAGATGAGGCATGACGGATTCATGACGCCTCGAACAAAAGCCTACCTGGTCCACCTGCTCACTGCATCCGGCGCTGTCTTCGCCATGCTGGCGCTCCTGGCAGCGGTAGACGGCAACTGGGCCACCATGTTCCTCTGGCTTCTCGTTGCTTTCGCTGTGGACGGGCTGGACGGCCCGCTTGCACGCGCGACCCGGGTCACGGTCAACGCAAGTCGTCTCGATGGCACCATTCTGGACGTGGTCGTCGACTTCCTCACCTACGTCGTCATTCCCGCTTTCGCCCTGTTTCACTCGAACCTGCTGCCGGGATGGACCGGCTGGGTGGCCATCATCGTGATCACCTTTCTTTCGGCGATCTACTTTGCGGACACGCGCATGAAGACGTCAGACAATTCGTTCAGTGGCTTCCCGGCCTGCTGGAACATGGTGGTTCTGGTCCTCTTCGCCATCAAACCCGAATTCTGGATCAGCCTGACGCTGGTCGTCGTCCTGGCGGTGGCCATGCTCTTGCCGATAAAGTTCGTGCATCCGTTCCGCACCGAAAGATGGCGAGCCGTCTCCTTGCCCATGGCGTTCGCCTGGACGTTCTTTGCAGGATGGGCTGCCTGGGTGGATTTCGACCCCGAAAGCTGGGCGCACTGGGGCCTGCTCATCACGACGGTCTGGCTGCTGTTCGCGGGGGTCACTCAGCAAATCCTGTATAGGGAAAAGCTCTGAACCTCGCTTTGCCCGTCAGGGTGCGCGCACTGGCCTACCTGTCTTCCAGCGCAACCCAGTCGCGCGGCTCCGGGCCATTGTAGAGCGTGAGCGGCCGGATCAGGATGTTGCCCCGCTTCTGCTCGAGGCACTGGATCACCCAGCCCGGCATCCGTCCGATGGCGAAGATCGGTACGTAGAGATCCATGGGGATGCCATGAAGCTGGTAGACCACGCCGGAATAGAAATCGACGTTCACGTTCAGCCCGTGCCGCGCATACGGTTTCATCGCCTCGACCACCGCCTGCAGGATTTCGTACCATTCGGGCTGGCCCATTTCCTCGCCCAGCTTTCTCACACCCTCGCGCATGTGACGCGCACGCGGATCCTCGGCTCGATAGACCCTGTGGCCGAATCCCGTCACCGGCTCCCTGTTCTTGCGCTTTTGCCGCACATACTCGGCCGCGTTTTCCGGGGCACCGATCTCCTCGACCATTTTCATGACATCTTCGGCAGCACCGCCATGGGCCGGTCCCGCAAGCGTGGCAAGCGCGGTCGTGATGGCGCCATGCATGTCCGCCTCCGTGCCTACCGTCACCCTTGCCGCGAACGACGATGCGTTGGCGCCATGCTCGGCGTGAAGGATAAAGTCCACGTCCGCAAGCCGTGCGGCCTCTTCCGAAGGCGTCTCGCCCTTGAGCATCCGGAGCCAGTTCCCGGAATGTCCGAGCGACGGATCAGGCTCCACCGGCTCTCCTCCAGACCTAATGGCGTGATGCGCGGCAATGATCATTGGCACCTGCGCGGTCAGGCGGATTCCGTTTTCAAGCATGCCTTCTTCCGACGCATCCCGAGCCCCTGAATCCAGCGCCGCCAGCGCGGATACAGCGGTGCGCAGCACGTTCATCGGGTGGCCGTCAGAGGTTGCCCGAACAATGTCGATGACCTCGCCAGGCAGGACGCGCGAGGCCTTCAGCTTGGCGTCGAATTCTGCAAGCTCGTCTGAATTCGGCAACTCGCCCATGATCAACAGGTGAGCGACTTCCTCGAATGTTGCGTTGATCGCCAGATCGTCGATCATGTATCCACGATAGTAAAGGCGGCCCGCCGCCCCATCGATGTCCGACACTGCCGAACGGTCGAAATGCACCCCCATGAGGCCACGGTTGATCTTCGGTGCTTCGGTCATGTAGCTGCTCCTGATGCGGCGGAGGAATTGATGATGAACGCTCTCGAGAGGTCATTCGAAGCGGCAAAGGCCCGGAACGCAAGGGTCGTCATGCCCGAGACCTTGGAAGACGAGCGCACGCGCGACGCCGCCAACCGGCTTGTCGCCGACAGCCTTGCCACGCCGGTGCAGCTTGCAGAACCGTCAGCCGATCTGGCGGAGGCGGTTGTCAGGAGCCGGGGAGTCAGACCCGAGCTCGCGCGTCGCATGATCGGCAAGCCGCTTGTTCGCGCCGCTGCAATGGTTGCGGTCGGCGACGCGGATGTCCTGGTTGCCGGCGCGCTGGCCCCAACCCGACGCGTGATCGAGGCTGCATCCCTTGCCATCGGCCTCGCTGAGGGGATCCGGCAGCCTTCGTCCTTCTTTCTCATGTCCTTCCCCGGAGGACGTGAGATGGTATTTGCGGATTGCGCGGTCACCGTGGACCCGGACGCAGGCGAACTTGCGGAAATCGCGCGCAGTTCCGCCGCCTCGGCGGAAGCGCTTCTGGGCAACGCGAGAGTGGCGTTTCTTTCGTATGCCACGGGCACGAGCGGCACGGGTGCCTCGGTCGAGAAGGTCGCTGCAGCGACGGCGGCGGCGCAAGCAGAAGGCGTGGCGGCGATCGGTCCCGTGCAGGCTGACACCGCCCTGAATCCTGGGATTGCCGAGCGCAAGGGATCAGGTGCCGGCAACGCCAATGTGTTGGTCTTCCCTTCCCTTGACGCCGGTAACATCGGATACAAGCTGGCGCAGGAACTGGCCGGGGCACAGGCGGTAGGGCCGGTCATGCAGGGCTTCAGAAAGCCGGTCTGCGACTTGAGCCGAGGCGCGAGCGTGGATGACATCGTTGCGGCCACCGTCATCTCGATCGCGCTTGGAACCTGACTGAAGAACCTGCTCGAAAGCGCCGGGCGAAGGCACCTGGATGCATGAGCACGGCCAACTGCCGACCCGTGCCCTGCATCAAATGACTGGATGTTGCCTGCAACGGCTCCTCCCCTCGTACCCATTGCCATGGGAATGCAAGGCTGCCGCGGCGCCTACAGCACGAGGCATGGCATGGCATGGCATGGCCTCCCGGCGCCTACTCCGCAGCCATTTCAGCGGTGTCGACCCCTGCCACCTCGACCGGTCGTTTCATTGCGTCCCGACGGAAGGGCTCCCCGAGCTCCTGGTTGATCATTGCCTCGATTAAGGTGGTCTTGCCGCCCTTCATCTGGTCCTCGATCGCCTGGTTCAGCGCGGCAGTGAGTTCGTCCATGTTCCAGGCCACGACGCCGTTGAGCCCGCAGGCCTTGGCGATTCCGGCATATGAGACTTTCTCGTCCAGTTCGGTGCCAACGAAATTGTCATCGTACCAAAGGGTGGAATTCCGCTTTTCCGCGCCCCACTGGTAGTTTCGAAAGACGACTTGGGTGATCGCCGGCCATTCGCTGCGCCCGATGGCCGTCAGTTCGGTCACCGCGATGCCAAAGGCGCCGTCGCCCGCGAAACCGACAACGGGCACGTCAGGGCAGCCGATCTTGGCACCGATGATTGAGGGCAGGCCGTACCCGCAGGGCCCGAAAAGGCCGGGCGCAAGATACTTGCGCCCTTCGTCGAAGTCCGGATACGCGTTGCCGATGGCGCAGTTGTTGCCAATGTCCGAAGAGATGACCGCGTCACGCGGCAGCGCGGACTGGATGGCCCTCCATGCCATGCGCGGGCTCATCCAGTCCGGTTTGGCGGCACGTGCCCTCTCGTTCCAGGACGTGCCCGGGTCGTCATCCTCGTGATCCATTGATGCGAGTTGCTGCGCCCATGCCGACTTCGTGGTTGCGATCGTGTTCCGGCGCTCTTCGCGCCCGCCGTCTCCCGCCGCATCGGAAAGCCGGGCAAGAATCCCCTTGGCGACCTTGGCGGCGTCGCCGACGATGCCTACGGCGACCTTCTTGGTCAGCCCGATCCGGTCCGGATTCATGTCCACCTGGATGATCTTCGCATCTTCCGGCCAGTAGTCGAGGCCATAGCCCGGCAATGTGGAGAACGGGTTGAGCCTGGTCCCCAGAGCCAGCACGACATCGGCCTTCTTGATCAGTTCCATGCCGGCCTTTGAGCCGTTATATCCAAGCGGTCCGGCAAAAAGCGGATGCGAACCGGGAAAGGCGTCATTGTGCTGGTAGCCAACGCAGACCGGCGCGTCGAGCCGTTCGGCCAGTTCCCGCGATGCGGCGATGCCGCCTTCCGACAACACGGCGCCTGCGCCGTTGAGCACTACGGGGAACCGGGCCGAGGACAGGAGCGCGGCGGCTTCCGCCACGGCGTTCTCGCCGCCTGGCGAGCGCTCGAATTCGATCGGTTCGGGCAGGACGATGTCGACGACCTGGGTCCACATGTCGCGTGGAACGTTCACCTGAGCAGGAGCCGAAGCGCGTTTCGCCTGCGCAATCACCCGTGTCAGGACCTCCGCCACACGGGATGGGTCACGCACCTCTTCCTGGTAGGCAACCATGTCCTCGAAGAGCTTCATCTGCTCGACTTCCTGGAATCCGCCTTGGCCGATTGTCTTGTTTGCAGCCTGCGGCGTGACCAGGAGGAGCGGCGAATGGTTCCAGTAAGCAGTCTTCACGGCAGTCACGAAATTTGTGATCCCGGGCCCGTTTTGCGCAATCATCATCGACATCTTGCCAGACGCGCGCGTGTAGCCATCTGCCATCATGCCGCCCGATCCTTCGTGCGCGCAGTCCCAGAACGTGATGCCCGCCTTGGGGAAGAGATCCGAAATCGGCATGAATGCCGATCCGATGATGCCGAAGGCGTGGCGAATGCCATGCCTTTGGAGAACTTTGACGAATGCTTCTTCGGTGGTCATCTTCATTGTGGCGTCCTCCCTGTCGGACACGTGAGCTTTGCAAGGTCTGCCGCGGTTTCGGCGGGATCGTCCCGCCGCGCGAGAATCAGGCAGCGTTTAGGGCAAATTCGCCCACAATGTCACGGAAATTCGCGCATTCCCTGCTCCATGCAGGCAACTGGACCGCTGGCCTTGGCCGCGGAACGGGGCCTGACGAACAGTGGCGTCGCGTGAAAATGAAAGTGGCCAAGGACCTGCCCGGCATGACGACGTAATGAAATCGTGAACGGGCGACGCGGATTCGACAAGCATGCCGACCTTGACCAGTGAAGTGGAAAGCGGCAATCGCGGCATGATGCGGGATCTCGCAGGACTCACCCCGGAAGGGCTCACTGCCGCCCCGCCACCCGAAACGAGCCACTTCCAGCCGAATGCCAAGTTTCACGACCGACGTCGACATTCTCCGCCAGCGCTGCCCTGCCAATGTTTCGAACATGCGATGCAGATTCACAGGACATCTGTCATCCAGCGTTGATGCTTCATCCGAAACTCGCACGGGCACCTCGCCACCAGAGCTTTTCCTGGACAGCGAATCGGTTCAGTGTGTGGGCAAGGGGTGATGTCCGATGTCCGAATTCCTGCCAAAGGAGGTTTGCGAAGGCCTTGAACTTGCGCGCAAGCGGTCCTTGCGCAGGCGAAGCCGGTTGAACGTCCGTGCCGGCGACAAGTGCGTTGCTGTCCTGCGCTGCTGGAAAGGCGGTTTCGCGGTCGATGCCGAGAATTCCGAGGTCATGCGCGGGCTGGTCGACCTCTATGACGGCGGGCGACACCTCTCGCAGTGCCTTATCGTGGCCTCACGGGAAGACGCGGGCGAGCGGGTGTACGAGTTCAAGCGCGCGACCACCGCCACCGAACGGGCGCCTCTCGACTATGAGTGGCAATTCGAGCCGTTCGGCCTGATCACGCATCGACCAACGGTCCGAAACCGACGCCGCAACGCTCTGCCGACCTGACAGTCCGGCACCTTGGCGCCGGCATTGCCCGCTTGTTGTTTCTCAGTTTGAGTCAGCAGACAAAAGACGAACATTCTCGATTTGATCCGTCCGCCTCTCCCGCTTTCTTCCTTTCCAAGCAGACATTCTCAAGCAGCGTAGATGGCTGCGGAGAAAGCATTCCGTCAAGGCATCAGCGCATTCTCGTCACATTTTTCCGACATGGTGCAGCCGGATCAATTTGGGAATTTTGGTAACTGCTCACCCCTTTCCCAGGGCGGGTTGAGGGTCATGCAGTTCGATCATTTTGGCGGCATTTCCGGCGAGCGCGATCTGGATGGCGACGAGAGGGTTGTATCCGAGAGCCTCCATTGAGCTCAGGTAGCTCGAGATCCGGCACCAGGCGTGGGCGTGGAGCTGTGTCCGGAAGCATCCCGACACCTCGTATGTTCAAAGAATCAGAAACGAATCAGGAGGTGGCTGTGGACAGGTTGGGCGCGGATTCCTGTGGAAAACCATTGCCTTGCCTTCCGCCGCCTCCCCGGTTCATTCCTGTGCAGGGACCGCCGTCGCCATGCATGGCGGCGGCGGAGCGGGGCCTGGCCCCGCAGGGCGGGTCGGACCGGAGACACCCTGGATCGCATCAGCGGATCCGAGATCAAGCGTGGTCGGCCCGCCCTCCCTTCGTCTCCCGGGTCCTGGATGGATGCTGGGTTCAAGAACCGAATCATCGCGAGGACAGGAGTGGGAGAACATGGCCATCGTAGTCGCCGGAATCGACGTGAGCAAGAAGTCGCTCAACATTCACCTGAACGGCAGGGACGAGACCGCCACCAACGACACGGACGGCTTCCGAAAGGTCGCCGGCATCCTGAGGGACGGCGGGGCGGAAAGGGTCGTCATCGAGGCGACGGGACGATTGCACAGAGCCCTCCTGCAGTCGCTGCATGACCGCGGCTTCGCGGTCTGCGTGGTCAACCCGCGCCAGTCCCGGGACTTCGCGAAGGCAGGCGGCGAGCTGGCGAAGACCGACAGGGTCGACGCCAGGATCCTGGCCGCGTTCGGGGCCGCGTTCCCGGCCATGCCGGCCACGGCGCCGGCCGACGTGAAGATCGACCGGCTCCGAGACATGCTGGTGCTGCGGGAGGCCCTTGTCGACCAGCGCGCGCAGCTGAAGGCGGCCTACGCCGAGGTCGGCGACCCTCTGCCGGACGGGCCCGTCCCGAAGGTCCTCTCGGAGCTTGACGCCGGCGTCGGCGAGTACGACCGGCGGATCGGGGAGCTGGTCGCCGGCTCGGACGATCTCGGGGAGAGCTACGGGATCCTGACCTCCGTGCCGGGCATCGGCCCCGTCACGGCGGCGTCCCTGATCGCCTGGATGGGCGAGCTCGGCGCGATCGGCAACCGCCAGGCCGCCGCCCTGATCGGCGTGGCCCCCTTCGCCCGCGACAGCGGGACCCTGAAGGGCGGGCGCCACGTCACCGGCGGACGGAGGAGACCCAGGGACGTGCTCTACATGGCGGCAATCGCGGCAACCCGGTTCAATCCCGACATGAAGGAACTGTACGGACGGCTCACGAAAAGGGGCAAGCCCCACAAGCTCGCCGTGACCGCGGTCATGAGGAAGCTGATCGTGACCGCGAACGCCCTGCTGCGCGACCGGCGCATGTGGGAGGACCGGGCGACGGACGCCGCCTGACGCCAGCGCGGGCCGCGTCTCGCGGCGGTCTTGCCAGGCCCGAAACGAAACAGTCTGGCCGGTCACGCGTCGGTGGCCGGGCGGTTCCGGCATGCCCGCACGCCGCCGGACTGTGGACAGGGATGTGGACAACCGTGGAAAACCCGGAACCGCCTCCCCGGAAATTGCCAAAAAATGCTGAATCCGCGCTTGACCCAAGACATGGATGCTTGATCTTGACCTTCGCCATGCGGATCTTCCGCTTGATCTTGACCTTCGCCATGCGGATCTTCCGCTCCCCGGCATTGTTCGTGAAGCTGACGTCCGGGTCGCCCATGAAGCGCAGGACGGACTCTTCGTGCTTGACGAGGCGCTCATGGAGGTTGTGTGCGTCGGACTTCGCGATCCGGCCGCGTTTTCCTTTCGGCTTCGGCGGGATGACGGGCAACTCGTTGCCCCCCTGGGTCAGGATGGTCCGGTAGCGCCTGCGCACGGTCGCGCGCCCGTCCTCGGGCAGGGTCTTGGTGTCGCTCCTGTTGACCCTGTGGCAGGCCTCGCGAAGCAGCCTCTTCATCAGGCGCGCCCAGCGGAAGCCGTTGGAGTCGACGATGAAGGTCAGCTCCCTCAGGAGGTGAGAGCCACAGAGCTGATGGCTGCACTGGTCGTAGGCGAAGCATGTCGCCCAGCAGTCGTGGACCAGGGTGCCTGTGTAGCGGGGGATGATGCCGATGTCCTCGATCGCCTCCTTTCCGCGCTTGCGGTGCAGGAACTTCAGGGTCAGGGACCCGTCGGTGACGACATGGAGCCATTGGGTTCTGGCATCGACCCGGAAGCCGGTCTCGTCGGCATGCAGGGCGGGACGTTCCAGCAGCTGTGCGATGGCGGCGTGTTCCCATGATGCGAGGGCGTCATGAAGGCGGCGCACGTAGCCCAGGCAGGTGGCTTCGGAGAGCCTGAGGCCGGAGATCGCCTGCACCAGCGCGACGGCGCGGCGCAGCGACAGCATGTGGGCGCCCGGCAGGTTGACGACGAAGGCCTGGAGGCCGGCGCCGTACTGCAGCGGGCCCGGCATGTCGTCGGGGAACCGGCCCTTGGTGCGGGCCCGGCAGTCCGGGCATTCCTTGACCTCGGCCTCCACGCGGCGCTCGACGACCTCGAACACGATGTCGTGCAGGACGCGACGTTCCCGGCCGACGGGGTCGACGCCGGACAGGTCGGCGCCGCATGTGTCGCAGGCCTCGACGGCGACCGTCTCCTCGACGGTGGTCTTCCGGAGGTTGTCGCCCGTCTGCAGGTTCGGCTTCGCGCCCTTGCCGCTGCTGCCGGCGCGCCGTGCGGTCCCGTCCCTGTCCGTCTGCGACGGCGGGAGGCTGGAGTTCCTCGATCCCTTGCGGGTCGTCCTTTCCAGCAGGACGGCGATCAGCACGCTCATCAGCGTGATCAGCATCGCGAACATCGCGTCGGCTTCCGCCGACACCTTGCCGGCCTCGCGCAGCGTCTTGATCCGCGCCTTTGCCGCCTCGAACTCGTCGCGCAGCGACGCCGCGTTCACCGTCGCCATCACCCGGCCTCCACCGCGAGCCGCTCGCCCGGGGGCATCGCGCGGCAGCGGCGCTGCGACCTGCGCGTCGACTGCACGCAGGGCGGCTCGCGGCCCTGGAAGTCGAAGCCGGACAGGAAGCGGCGGGCGCAGCCATGGCGGAGCTCGACGGGGCAGTCCCGTCCGAAGCCGTCGATCGCCCGGCGGTCCAGGCCGATGCCGCGCTGCGCGGGCGGCTTGCGCTTCATGATCGCGCCGCCGCCCAAGCGCGTTTCCAGACATGCGGAACGAGGCGGCATGAGGCTCACGATGGCCTGGCAGAGCCCCGTCGTCGCCTTTGACCCGTACCATGCCCCCATCGAGACGGCCCCTCCCCGGAACAATCGATCCGCGACCGGCAATGGAATGTCCGCTCTGTGATGTCAAACGCAAATCCTCGACGGGAGGTCGGCAGCGAGAACCGCGCAAGGCGCCGCGGCAAAAGGCCGGACGCTCGTCCCGAACGCAATCAGGCAAGAAATCCAATGGTCAGGAAGGGGGGCGAGCAGTTACGAATTTTGTTCTGAAATTAAGCCCCCATTCCGGACAGGAAAGCCGCGATTCCGCTGCGCTGACGCTTCGCAACCATTTCCGTTCACCCGTGCATCGTCGCTGTTCCGAAGGCACGTGCCGGAGGGTGTAACCCAAGTTTCTTGTCAGGCGGCGACAGCCTTTCTCGCCTGCCAGTCCAGGAAATCGGGCAGCCTCAGGTTCATGACGCAACTCTTGAGCCCGAGCATGGCGTTGGCTCCGCGCTCCGACCAGCGGGTGCCGGGACGCTTCAGCCGCAGCCCGAACTGCCTGCAGCCGCTTTCCACGACGCCGCTTCCGACCTGCATGCCCTGGTCGCGGTACCCGTCGTACCGCATGCGCTCGATGTTGTTCCTGAAATAGCGACAACAGGCCTTCACCTCCTCATGACGGCCGCTGAAGGGCTCGAGCTCCCGGATCACCTTGGCGACCCGCCCGGCCTCGATGTCCGCCTTGACGTCCTTGAACCGCCGGTCCCGTTCCGTCTTGTCCGGGAGGATCGCCTTCACGGCGTCGGAGGCGTATTCGAGGACATGGAACAGATCCAGGACGCAGGTGACCTTCCGTCCTCCGAACAGCTCGTCGCAGGTGTTCCGTATCCATTCGGCCCCGTCGGAGATGACGACGAGCTCCCCGGCGTCGTGCAGGCCGCGGCGAAGCGCCTCCCGGTCAAGGCGCGTGGCGAAACCGGAAGGCTCCGGGCTTACGGACCGAGCGGCCGCGCTGTCGATGAGGCAGCTGGACGTCTCGCTGCCCCTGTCCTTCAGCGCCGCGCCGGTCTCCGGATCCCGGCCCTCGGCGGTGTACATCACGGTCAGCCTGGCTTCGCGTGTCTTCGAGGTCCCGTCCTCCTGCTTCCCGGCAACGCCTTCCACGTCACCCTTCCGCATCGGGATCCCGGTCCCGTCGATGGACAGGTACATGCGCGATTCCAATGGCTTGCCCGCGACGACCTCCTCCCGCTCGAACCGGAGGACCTCCTCGCCGAGCGCCAGCGACCAGCGCTGCAGCGAGCTCCGGGAGGCGGCCACCCCGGCAAGGTTCGCGATGTGGCGGCTCGCCGCGTCGAAGCTCATCATCGGCACTGTCCCGGCCATGACGCTCGCCATCCCCGGAGTGAAGGCGCTGCCCTCCAGACCAAGGGCCCGGTCCAGCGGGAAGCGTCCCTTGCCGCACGACCGGCAATGGAAATGCGTCCGTTCCACCTCGACCCGGCCGAGCCGGGTCAGGAACGACTTCCGCGTCGCCGGATGCCGGCGCATCGGCTTGCCGCAGCCCTCGCATTCCGGCGTCGGAAGCATGCCGTCGAGATGCTCCAGGAGCAGCTTCAGCGCCGCCGCGCCGCCGCCAAGGGAACTGTCGCGGAGCGCCCGCTCCACGCCGTCAAGGTCGGGAACGCCGGACGCGAGGTCCGCCGCAAGCTTCGGAAGCTGCGGCCCGAACTCCGCCGAAACGGCTCCCAGCAGCTCCTGAAGCGTCCCGCCGTCCGGCCTGAAGCCCGCCAGCGGCAGCTCGTCTTCCGTGATGTCGCGGCTCCGCACCTCGCCGCCCTCCAGCCAGTACTGCGTGAACCCGCCGTCGCGCTCGCGGACCACCGGCGGATGAACCGCCGCCTCGCCTTCCGTCAGTCCTTCCAGATACGCCACCGCGTCCGGATGCCTGTGCCCTTGGTTCCCTGCGTCCTGCGTCATGGTTCGCGCTCCTGCCCGTTGCCTGAAAACGCGCCGCCGACCGATTCGCCCGGCCGTTGTCGGACACGCCTCCCCGAACAATGGAGCCAAAAACCAACGGGGTCAAAAAATTGGGATACACCCCGTGCCGGACCGCAGAAGCTCGGCATCGAGAACCTTCGCGCTGCGCCCGGAGCGCCGGAAGGCAGGCGTGATCCAAATTGACGTTCCGGCCCGTCTTCAGGCATGGCAGCATCGAGCGAGGCAAGCAGGAAGGATTCGACTGGATGAGGAAGCAGGCAATTGCCGTGGCGGCGGCCGTCCTGGCAGTCACGGGATGCGCGGGCGACGTCCCGAACGAAGCCGCGGTGGCCGAGGACCGCCGGACGGAGATCTGGAAGTGCCACGGTCTGGCAGGCGGCCCGTCCAGTTCGCCGACGGTGGCGCTGACAGGCACCCGCTGGGCCGCCACCGGCACGATCGTCATGGCGGGTTCTCCGGCCGAGCTGACGGATTTCGGCATGTCCGGCCCGGTTCGGATTTGGAGCTGGGGTGGCATGTCCATGCGCACTCACCAGTTCCACATCGATCCGGACCTTACGGGGGTGCATCTCCATTTTCCGGACGGCCGGAAGACAGCACGGCCAACAAGCTTGCACGAATGCAAGCTGGTCAGAACAGCGTGATGCAAGGCAGGGCAAAGCCAGGAGCGACCGTTCGGAACTCTGGGCCTCGTGTCGCGGACTCCGCGGCCAGAGTCGCCGGCTGTCCCCGTCAAGGCGTCGGCCCATGCCGGGCGCTAGCAAGCTCCGGGAGAGATGCTTGGACCGTCACCGGGCCATGCGCGATTGCGTTGGCGTCGAGTACACGGCGTGCCGACGAATGGGAGGAGACCGGCCGGAGAGCACAGGCTCGGGGGGGATGCCTGGCACGGCCACGCCGAACGACGGCGCGGGGAATTCATGCCGAGGCGGTCCGGAAGATGCAGCAGATGTTGTCACTCATCCCGGCAATAGATGTTGTCACACATCCCGGCAATGCTTGCCGGCAGCCGGTTCGCGTCCTTTCGCGGGCGTTCTTCATGGTCTTCATGCGCTCATCCAGGACGGTGACTGGCCGTGCCAGGCAGCCGGCAGGACGTGACACCGCGACGAATCTGGCAACCAAAGCTGAAACGACAATCCTGCCGATCTTCATTTGCACTCGAACGCCGTCGCTTCCAGGACTGCAAGTCGGGAACCAGATTACAGTCCGCGTCTCAATGCACCCCCGCGACCGGACAGGCGCGGCTCCTGCTCGGCAAGAGGCGCCTGCGTCGCGATTCTTGCCGGTCACGGTGTGGCACGCCGCGTCATTCAGTTTCCGTTTCCGGAGCCCTTCGCTTGATTGCGCAGCTGGTCCGCCACAAGTGGTAATCCAAGCTCCAGGCAACGTCGCGCAACGGCGTCCACGCCGAGATCGTATCGATCCGCGAGCGTGGCGATCCGCTCCTTCGTCTCCAGTGTCATGGCAACACGAAGGCTTTCCGGGAAGTTGGTTTCGTAGCGATAAATGGGATTCGGCCTCCAGATTCATCTGGTAGCGACATAAGCCTTTCTCCTCGGGTTGGTCAACATGTTCTCTGCAGGTTCGGCAGCATTGGCTGCCGTTCTCCGGATCTGCCCACAAGATATGCCGCCTTGAAGTTCGCGGACAAAGGCGAAAAGGACGATGTTGATGATCGGCACCGGGTTTGCCGAGCGCGGGCGTCCGCTCGGGCCGCTTCACTCTCCCGACGCCTTGAAATCCTCGCTCAAGCAGACGAAGGTTCCGAAGAAGCCACCCTCGCTGCCGTCGCTCTCATCGAAACCCGCGGAACTGAAGCCGGCCATCAGGCGCGGGTTGCCGGATTGGTCGGGAACGTTCGAAACCGACCCTCCCCGGTGCCGCACCGAGTCGGAGGCTGTCCTGTCAGGATGCCGCACCGTCACGTCGGATGCCTCGAATGTGCCGTCCGGGTTCAGTGCCGTCTCTCCCAGCTGCAGTTCGTAGTCTGCAGCGATTGCCTGGATGTCCCGAACCTCGTCTCCGAGGAAGACGCCGAAATGCGCGCGACGGGTGACGAGATCACCGACGCAGCCAATGCATCCGCTGAGCATGGCACTGGCGAAGTTCGCTGTGAGCGCCATCGCTCCCTCGTATTCGTCCACCACATAGGCCAATCGTACACTGTTGACTCGACGTTGGCGTAGTCGCGCATGGCTCGGTAGTTTTCGACGAAGAGTGACAGGATCAGGTATAGTACCAAACGGTTATGTGAACCTTGAACCCCGAGAGCCTGCCATGACACGCGCCTTTCGGTGATCAGGTTCACATAAGAGTCTGCTCCACTCCTGTCGGTTTTGACGTCAACAGGAGAGAATTCATGCCATCACAAAAGCATTGTCCGCCACTGCCCCGGCCTGGTTCCGGAGCGGGATTCCCGTGCCGTCCTGTCCTGCGCGGAGCATCTGGACCGCCTTGGCCTGTCAGCCGGGGAGATTGACGAAATGGTCGGCACCGCCCAGCACGTCGCGGTCCGGCAGGCGGCCAGCGGGCTGGGTCTCGACAGGTTCGACATCCGCCTCCTTGACCGCTTCATGCGCCATGAATGCCGCTGTCCGGGCCGGCGCCGGACCGGCAGGAGGCCCGGTCGGCAATGCAGGCGATTCGCGTTCAGGTTCCTCCGGCATCTGATCGAGACCGGACAGGCCGAGGCGCAGTTCCTGGAGTCCCTGGAACAACAACCAGATCGTCCGGGCGATCGAGCCGGCCCTGCCCCTCGCTGACATGCTTGCCGAACGGAAAGAGGTGTCCCAAGGACCGGCCGAAGCGCCGCGGACCAGAAAGCTGCAGTTCGAACAGTGCTTTCCCGGCAGGGCATGGTTCGGAGAACACGTTAGCGCATATGCCTGGCTTCCTCTCCTGCGCCGGCAGCGGTGTGCCGTGCATCGTGCGTATCCTGCGGCGCGCGAACGTAGGGGAGATTCCGTCGCAGCGGTCTCCGGATCAATGGGGCGGGTCGGCACTGCACGCGATTCAAGGAGACGGGCCCCATGAAGACATCGCGTTTCCTGCGCCGGAACACGCAAAGTAGGGCGGACAGCAGCTGAACTGCCGGAGCCGGGCTGGAAACCGTCGGGCACGGACATTGCTGGCGGCGATCGCGTCACGCAGGGAGGACGCAGTGATGATCTCCGCCCTGGACTCGGTCGGCATTGCGCCTTTGCTGGACCGGATCGAAGCGTCGCTTGATGTCGGGCGAAGCCGTGCCGTGATCGAGGTCACGCATCAGGAAGGACGCAAGCGTGCCTGGCTTCACGCTCAACGGGTCGTGGCGGGAGAGGTCGGGAGCGAGACCGGAAGCCGGATCGAGGTGAGATGGACCCCGGCACAGTCCGCCCGCTACTCGAGGCTTTGAGCGGCGCCTTCGTCATTCGCTCGGCAGCAGCCACGTGGTTCCGATCGAGCCGGCCCGCGCGAGTTCCGGATCGAGCGCCATCGGGATGTACTCGCCGCGCCGCCAAAGTTCGCCGAGATCGTCGTAGTGGGGGCTCAGCGGGTGCCCGGACTGCCCGGTGGAGATCACGAAGACGGAGCTGTCCGGATCGGCGAAGTCGTACACGCCTCGATATCCGGCCCCGCGGCTGTTGAGAAAGGGCTCGGGCCCGACGCCGGCGGTCTGGCCGCGAAGCAGCGTGTGGTCTCCGCCCGAAGTCGACTGGCGGATGTTGACCAGAGCGGCCAGCCAGGCGTTTTCCCCCAGCACGGGGTGGTTGTGGATGGCCTGATGCGCGTCGCCCCAGCGCAGCGTTTCCAGCGGCTTGCCATAGGTCTCGTCGATCCAGAGCAGGGCGTCGTCAAGTGAAAGACGCGCGATGTCCCCGCAGGTCTCGACGGCTTCGGACTGGATCACGTCGCACCACGCGCCGGCTCCCTCGACATTCCGGAAGACGCGTTCGAGGAAAACGGGCTCGGCGTTCGGGAACCTGGTTGCGAGCGGCCCGAGCTCGTCCCTGATCAGCCGGTCCTGCAGCCGCTGCATCCAGGCCGCATAGATCAGCGGTTCCGGGATGTGCTCGTTCATTTCGCCGTTCCAGTCGGCCAGGAGGTTCAGGGCGTCGCGGCGCAGGCGCTCGACCGTGCCGCTCTCCGCGGCTTCGCCCGTGAACCAGAGGTCGCGTGCGACCAGCGGCAGCAATGCGCGCGCGGTGACGGAGACGGCGTCAAGCTGCGCCTCGATGAAGCTCTCGCGGGTGTGCACCTTTCGGCTCTCCATCAGGCGCCGCCATCGCTGAATCCTTTGCGTGTCGCCCCAGCGATGGCTGACATGCAACGGGTAGGCCCGGTCCGTTGTCCTGTTGTTGGTGTTTCCGATGATGCCGTTGGGCGGGTTCCGGAACTCCGGGTTCGTCGAGTACGGGAGGATGCCCAGCCAGCGGTTTTCCGAACGCCAGCCCGGCGTCGGGACGCGACCCCTGGTCTGGCTTCTGGCCGAACGGCGGGGCAACGCGCCAATCACCTTGAGCGCGACTTCCTCAAGATCGGCGACAACGAGGTTCTGGGATGGCGCGACGAAGTCCTTGCCCGCCGCGATCGCCTCGTCAACGCTCCTCGCCCTCATTATTCCCGCCATGGCTTGCGCCGACGTGTCGGCGGCATCCAGGGCCGTCCATGCAAGGGCCGCGACATGACCGGGCGGGACGACGGACTCAAGGCCGTGGCTGGAGCTGGACAGGATCGGGCCGTTTTCGCTCCATCTCAACGTGACGGTCACCGGCCTCGAGTTCTTCACGTCAATGATTGACGGCCGCGATTCGAGCCGCTTCCATCCGTCCGGCGTCAGGACCTCCTCCGGGTCGTCGGGGTTCAGCCTTTCCAGAAAGATGTCCTGATCGTCGGCATAGGCCGAGGTCAGGGCCCAGCCAAGGCGCGCGGACCGGCCGGTCAGCACGGCCGGCATGCCCGGGATCGTCCCGCCGATCACGCCGCCCGTGGCCAGTTCCATCCGCGCGAGGTACCAGATTGACGGTGCCGTGAACCCGAGATGCGGGTCGCTTGCAAGAAGGGTGCCGCCGGCAGCCGACCTTTCGGGCGCCGCGGCCCAGGCGTTCGACGCGCCTTCGGCTCCGGGCCTCGCGACGGGCGACAGCCGCATGCCGGGTGCCGGGACCGCTGCATGCCGGGGCGGGGAAGTGCCGAACAGCGTCTCGAAACCGGACGTGGCGGCCATGCTGCCAGCGGGCATGTCAGGAAGGAGATCGAACAGGCGCGCCTCCGGCAGCACGCCGGAAATCCGGGCGCGCAGCACCTCGGCGCCAAGATGTCCGGAGAGCCGCAAGGCCATGAGCTTTCCGATGGCGATCGAGTCGGCCGGCTGCCAAAGCGGGACAGGGGATCCGAACAGCCAGAATTCGGGCGCCCCCCGACCATGCGCCCCCGTGCTCACCTGGGCCAGCCAGACGTTGATTCCCGCAGCATACGCCTCGAGCGCCCGGCGCGTGTAGGCATCCTGCGCCTCCGCCGAGGCGACTGCCCTGGAATGAATGTCCAGCCTCCGCATCAGTTCGTCGACCGGCAGCGTGCGGGTTCCGAAAAGCTCGGAAAGCCGGCCCTGCGCCGTGCGCCGCAGCATGGTCATCTGCCACAGCCTGTCCTGAGCGTGAGCAAGGCCAAGTCCGAAGAACACGTCCTGGTCGGTTTCTCCAAAGATGTGCGGAACGCCTGCATTGTCGCGCACGATCTCGACGGGAGCGGTGATGCCTGCAACCGTCAGGGCTTCCGAGTAGTTCGGAATCGAGCGCGACAGGAGCCAGTACACAAACAGGGAAAGCGACAGCGTGAAGGCTAGCAGCCAGACAACAACTCGAGAAAGCCAACGAATCAGAATGACCATGTGTGCCTTGTTTGCTGCGTTCACTGATGCGACGAGAAATTCGGCAAGCAAAGATCATGCCGCAGCGAGGAGAGATGCCATGACAAATTGTACGTTCATTGGGCTTGGCGCAATGGGAAGGAACCTGCGCCTAATTTCCGAACTTCCGGACAGCGCTCGCGTGGAACCGTCAGAATTCGGACACGCGTCGCTGGCCAGCCATCCACGAACCCGCCTTTTCGGCACTTCGCTGCGACTACGGCAGACCTGCCGCAAAATGCTCGGCCAGGGCACGGAGATGATCCGTGGCCCTGACCGCTGCCCGCGCTGGGGAAAGCCCGCCGACGCCCGGGCGCCGGTTTGGAAACTCAACGAACGCAACTCCGGCGCGGGCCGGACCAGGTCGGCAGGCGCTGGATGGCCTTGCCGGTCTCCTGACTGGCACGCGCCAGATCGTACTGGCTCCGGAGCTTCAGCCAGAACTGCGCCCCAGTCCCGAACCAGTGCCCGATCCGCAGGGCAGTGTCACAGGTGATCGAGCGCCTGCCTCTGACAGTCTGGGAGACCCGGCTGGCAGGCACGTCACTTGACGCGCGAACTCTGTTCGCACAGGCGCCGACCGCTATGGAAAACGGCCTCGCGGGAGCGAAGGAAAGCCCGGCCGGACCCTGCGGTCAAATGAAATGCCATTGCGCGGGCCATGCCTTCCGGGCCCTGCTGGCGCTGATTGGTTGGATTGCAATTCCTCGATCTTGCGTCGATAGTTGGCGCCTCATCTCTGTCCGTGGCAACCTTGAGGAGCCACGCTCTTTCGTTGCCGCCAGCGACGGCGCCGGGATCGCACGTGGCGTGCCGAAAGCCGCATACATGCTTCGACGTTCCGGAACAGGAGCCGCACGCAACGGCTTCACCAACTGCAGTCAGTGCGCTCCTCGGGATTCTGGGCTCGGCACTTTCCACCCCGAGAAACGACAGGCAGTCGAGCCGGTCAGGCTCCAAGCGGGGATTGGCTCCGCATGGGTCATCTTCACCCGAAACGCGAAATCCGGAATTCAACGCAAGCTCGCAGATGCACGATGCGTGCCAATGTTGCGATGCCTCAACACCCAATGCACGAGAATATGCGACTTCGCTCGATTCCGCCTGGTTTGAGTGAACCCCGGACCATCCGTCGCGGGAACCGTAGGCTTGCCGACTTCCGTCGGACGGTACGGTTGGACGGCAACACCTTAAAGCTGGCTTGAATTGCACCCCAATCGCATTTGGCCCGTTGACGGCTTGCCCCTTCCTGAAGAGATTGAGGGCCATGCTTGTGCAACTCGCAATCGGCGTGGCGCTGACGCTTGCAACGGTTCTCGTGGTCGCCCTGTCGTGGTGGGCGCTGGCAGCCTCGCTGCTTCGCCTGCGGGCTTGGGCGACTAGGCCGCCTCACGGGCCTCGGCTCGTCACGGTCCTGGTTCTGGCACTGACATGGACGCTCGCCATGATAGGCATCGCGGTTTGCATTTGGTCCGTGGCATTTCACCTTCTGGGCGTTTTCGAAAACGTCGAGGAGTCGGCTTACTTCGCGCTTGTGTCTTTCACGACGCTGGGATTCGGCGACATCCTGCTGCCCGTGGAATGGCGGCTGCTCGGCGGGGTGGCAGCGGTCGACGGGCTGCTGCTTTTCGGTCTGCTCACGGCAATTCTCGTCGAGACCCTTCGCGGCATCCGCCTCGACCAGCGAAGCTCGAGGTGACCCGCCGACTTCCGCAAGTCCGCTAAGTGAAATCGTGCAGCCGCTTCGCCAACCCGAGCTTCGCCAGCGTCAAGTGGATCCAGCCTGTCAAGGCCGATCCTCGACGCGTCGGCCGGCTCCCCGATCGCGAGGATCCAACTGCTGTCATTGACTTCCAGCGCCGCGTAGACCGTGACAGCCTGCCCGGCGAGGCCAACCGGCACTATGCCGCCCGCGCCCAGGAGGCCCTCGACCTGATCCTGGACCCGCCCGGGCCATGATCCTTCGGTCCTGACCGCGTCAAGGGAGCGAAACGCGCCGTCGGACGGCGCGACCGGACAGCCGTGCACGAACATCCCGAAAACCGCGTTCAGAATGGCCCGGGCGCCAAGTGACGACCGTCGAAACCGGCGCGCAGACGGCTCGGATCGCCTCCGCCACCTGCGCCTGCCGTAACGTCAGGCCCTGGAACTCGAAAACGAAATGGTCCTGACCAGGCGCGGAAGGAGCTTGCGCGCCGACGCAAGGCACAGCATGCCGACGCGGCCGAACCGGTTCTCCCGCTCGCAGGCCTCGCGGGCCAGCGCGGTCCGCGTCGGCCCGCCGCCCTTGCAGGCGGTGCCGAACCACTCCACCGTCTCCGACGAGACCCGACGCCGGCTCCGACCCCTTTTCCGACACGCACCGATGCTGGAAGGCGATGCCTTGGTACAGGCGTAGGCGTCGTCGGTCTTGCCCCCGCCTCGGAAGTCGGGAGCTTTGGCAAAGGCCGTCGCGTGAAAGGCAGGGCAGCCCGCAAACGTACAAGGTGACCGAGACGGAACAGCGGTTACATGCCGAAACGGAGGTTCCGAAATGAGTTGACTCAAGGCTGGCCAGAGCGTTACGTGATCGAGCTGGTTGCGAAGTGTGGATGTCTCAAGAATGCTGCAAACTGCAATGCCTTCTCCTTTCTGGGGCATCACGAACGACTACGGTCCTTTGCGACACGTGCTCCTGGGGCGGCCGGAATACTACGAATGGGTGGAGGCCGGACCGCTGATCGCTCGCACGTTGGCGAATGCGGATCGCACGGGGGTCAAGTTCGACCTGCAGCTCGCGATGGCGCAGCATGCTGAAATGGTCTCGATATACGAAGACAACGGCGTCACCTGCCACTATCTGGAGAGTGATCCGGTGTTGCACCGCAACTTTTTCGCACGCGACAGTTCGGCCATGACGCCATGGGGCGCATTGATTTGTCATATGCAGCTCAAGGTCCGTCGCGCCGACTACGTATCGGCAATCCAGTTCTATCAGTCGAACGATATCCCGATCTGGAAATACGCGACCGCGGGCCATTTCGAGGGCGGCGACTTCAACATCATCGAACCTGGCCGGGTTCTGATCGGCTACTGCGGCGAACGCTCGGAGAAAGAGGGTGCCGAGCAGATTGCAGGCTTCGTCAAGGCCGAAGGCTGGGAGGCCCTAGTGGCCCCGATCAGCCGGGATTTCGTCCATATGGATGGCCTGATCGTGCCCCTTGCCGACAAGCTCGCCGTGGCATGCGTTGACGCGATGGAGTCCTGGCTGGTCGAGATCATCCGTGGCTGGGGTATCGAGCTGGTCGATGTCGCGTATGCCGAGGCCAGGAATCTGGGTGTCAACCTCGTCGCGCTCGGACATGACAAGGTGTTGTCCATGGCAGGTGCCAAAGACCTGAATGAACGCATGCGGGCCATGGGTTTTGAAGTTCATGCCCCGGACATGTCGATGTTCACTCTCGGCGGTGGCGGTGTACACTGCCTTTGCCAAGCCTTGAAACGTGATGATGTGTGAGGTCCAGTCTTCCGTGGCATGACAATGATGCGAGTTGAAATGCAATGCGCAAACAAGGGAAAAGGGAAATGAGACTTAAAACGCTAATTTCGGCAATTGCACTCTCCGGCGGCGCCGGGGCGGCAGTTGCGGACGACGTCATCATCGGCGTGCCGAACTGGGCATCCGTGCGCGGAACGGCGCACATCCTTAAAGTAGCGCTGGAAGAGAACCTGGGCCTGTCCGTCGAGCTACAGAACGGCTCGAACCCGGTGATCTTCGAAGCGATGGATTCCGGCGCCATGCACGTGCACCCGGAAGTCTGGCTCCCGAACCAGCAGAACCTGCATGACACGTTCGTGACGGAAAAGGCCACCGTGACGTTCAATCCGAACGCCGTCCTGGCGGAGCAGCACATCTGCGTGACCAGGGACACTCAGGAAAGGACGGGGATCTCGTCGCTCAGCGACCTGACCGATCCGGCGTTTGCATCGCAGTTCGATGCCGATGGCGACGGCATGGGCGAAGTCTGGGTCGGCGCGGCGGGCTGGGCCTCGACCAACGTGGAGAAGATACGCGCCAAGACCTACGGCTATGCGGAAACCATGAACCTGGTGGAAATGGACGAGACGCTGGCGCTCGCGCAGGTCGACAATGCCATCGCCCAGGACGAGAACATAGTCTTTTACTGCTACACCCCGCATCACATGTTCTCTCTCTACGACCTGGTCAAGCTGGAGGAACCGCCCTTCGACGCCGCCGAATGGGACGTGAAGCAGCCCACGGACGATCCGAACTGGCTTGAGAACTCGATGGCAGGCACGGCGTGGGATTCCACGAAGCTGCACGTCTTCTACTCCAAGGCGCTGGAGGAACAGCACCCTGCAGCCGCGGCAATGCTCGCCAATGTCGAGCTGAACACCGAGCATGTGAACGGCATCGTGTTCGCCCTCTCGGTTGACGGCAGGGACCCGGAGGAGTTTGCCCGCGAATGGGTGGCCGAGAACTCTGGCCTCGTTGATTCCTGGTTCAACTGACGTTCGATTCATCTCGGTACCCGGCTGTTTCGGTTTGCCGGCCGGGTACACGACCTTTCGATCCGGGAGGGCGACATGTCTGATGCCGTGATCGAGATGAACAACGTCTGGAAGATCTTCGGCGCGGACGCGGACGCCGCGATGGAGGCGGTGCGAACGCGCAACCTCAGCAAGTCGGACGTTCTGCGCGAGTTCAACTGCGTCGTCGGAATCGCGGATGTCTCGTTCTCGGTCGAGAAGGGCGAGATCTTCTGCGTAATGGGCCTTTCGGGTTCCGGAAAATCCACGCTGGTGCGCCACCTGAACCGACTGATCGAACCGACCGCCGGTGGCATCAGCGTTCTTGGCCAGGACATGATTGCACTGGATGACTCGGAACTGCGCGAAGTACGTGCAAAGCGCATCGGCATGGTGTTCCAGCACATGGCCCTCCTGCCCCACCGAACGGTGCTCGACAATGTCGCGTTTCCGCTTCAGGTGCGGGGAGAACCTAAATCGCGACGCTGGGAAGTCTCGCAGCGTTGCCTTGATCGGGTGAACCTGACCGGCTACGAAGACAGGTTCCCTCGCGAGCTTTCGGGCGGAATGCAGCAGCGCGTCGGATTGGCGCGAGCCTTGGCCTCCGATCCGGATGTCCTGTTGATGGATGAACCGTTCTCGGCCCTTGATCCGCTCATCAGACGCCAGTTGCAGGACGAGTTCATGGCCCTTTCCGGCGAATTGGGCAAGACCACCGTCTTTATCACGCACGATCTGGACGAAGCGATCCGCGTCGGGAACCGGATCGCCATCATGAATGATGGCCGCATCGTTCAGATTGGCACGCCCGAAGAAATCGTGACACAACCCTCTGATGACTATGTTCGTGATTTCGTTGAAGGAATCTCAAAGCTGAAGCTGGTGTTCGCACATTCGATCATGGTTCCGATCAACGAATATGTTCCGTCTCGCCCGATCGATCTCGACGAATCTCCGCGCGCCCACCATGGCACTGATTTGGACCATCTGATCGATATCGCGATCACCACGGACCATGTGATCGTCATCACCGGCGACGATGGCGCCGACATCGGGATCGTTGACCGCGCGACACTGTTGAAGGGCATTCAAGGGGGCAAGGCATGACCGGTACCGATACCGTTGGCGACCATGTGGGCAACACACCCGATGACGGTCGCGGCGTTCTCGCCTTCGCCGTTGAAAGCGCCGATTACTACGAAGCGGAATTCGAGAAGATTGAAGGCAAGACTGGCCTCGTCGTCTCCTGGAACTGGTCGGCGGCGATCCTTGGGCCGATCTGGGGGACCGCCCGCGGAGCATGGGGTTTCTTTTGGATCTTCCTGATCCTGGAGCTGTTCGCCTTTGTCCAGATCGGACGCGGGCTTTGGGGCGAACTGGGTGCAGAGGATCTGGAGAGGTACAACCGCATCCGGGAGAACATCGAAAGCCGCGAGGCGCGGGTGGCTGAACTTCGCGCCGCGGGAGAGACCGCGGATGCTGATGCAAGCCAGCGCATCGCGGAAAATCTGCGCGCCGCCGCCGAAACCGCACTCGAGGCGGCCAACGCCGCAAACGCCGCTGCCCTTTCAATTCTGCTGTTTGGCCTTGCGTTTCTTGCGTTCGTGAAGATCATTGAAGGACTCTACGCGAACTACGCCTATGAGGCGCAGTACCTGCGCTGGCGTTCCGGCAAGCCCGAGCAGGTGGGCCTCAGCCAGCGCAGCGTGATCTTCGGGCTGATCGGATTGGCGGCGATTTGGCCGCTGACGCTTATCCGCTTCACCGTGGCCGATCCCGATGCGTTGGTCGCACGTTTCACGGGCGGCATGTTCGGCGACCGCCTGAGCATTGAGGAGTTTCCCGTCGGCCGGGAGCATTTCGCTGTTCTCGCCCGCCTGGGAGATGCAGGGTTCGATTGGCTTGCCAACAAGTTCGGCGGGGCGTTCGACGGGATCACGCAGGCGATCAGATGGGTTCTGGATGGGCTTGAGGTGCTCTTGATCCAGACACCTTGGCCCGTGGTGATGTTCATCACCATTGTGATGGCCTTTCGGCTGGCTGGCCCCCGGGTAGCGATCTTCACGGCAGCAGCACTTGCCTATCTTGCGTTCATGGGTCTTTGGGAGCTTTCGATGATAACCGTCGCCCTGATAGGGGCGGGGGCATTCCTTTGCGTGCTGATCGGCATACCGCTGGGCATCTGGTTCGGAAAGTCCAAGCGGGCCTACGCCTTTGCCGAACCAGTGCTGGATTTCATGCAAACCATGCCCGCCTTCGTCTACCTGATCCCGATCATCGCGTTCTTCGGGACGGGCAAGCCGCCAGGCGTTCTTGCCACGCTGATCTTTGCGATGCCGCCCGTGATCCGGCTGACGGCCCTGGGCATGCGTGGCGTGCCGGAAACCACCAAGGAAGCAGCCATCGCCTTCGGTTGTTCGAAACGGCAGCTTCTCTTCAACGTTGAACTCCCGCTCGCTTTGCCGTCGATCATGACCGGCATCAACCAGACAATCCTGATGGCGCTGTCAATGGTCGTGATCGCCTCGCTTATCGGGGCGGACGGACTGGGTGCCTTGATCCTTGAATCGCTGCAATATGCCGCAAAGGGGCAGGGACTTCTGGGTGGGCTGGCGATTCTGTTCTGCGCGATGGTCATCGACCGCATCGCGCAGGGCGTTTACAGGAAGAAATCGGGCGACGCGTAGTGGCGACGGTGCCGGGCTGGCGGCGATCCGGCGCTGAAGACCGAGAGGGAGGGCCGGCAATGGCAGACGTGCATCAACGGTCCGTGATGGAAAACCTGTACCGGTGGGGTGTGCCGACGCTCCTTCGGTGCTTGCCTGGGTGGCGCAGATTGTCGTGCTTGCATTCACGTGCCGCCCGGATCGGGCGCCGCATGCAGGAAGGGGTCAATCCATGATGGCGGCGCTTGCCTTGGGAGCTACCGCGTGGTTTCGGTCAGGCGGCGTTTCACATACGCGGTGACCTGGCTGATCATGTCGTCCATGTGCGGCTCTTCGAAGAAATGCCCTGCGCCCTCGATCTCGGAATGCGTGATCGTGATTCCCTTCTGCTCATGCAGCCGTCCCACCAATTCGTGCGTGTGTTCCGGAGGCGCCACGCGATCCGCGGTGCCGCTGATGACCAAGCCGGACGAGGGGCAGGGCGCCAGGAAGGAAAAGTCGTACCTGTCGGCTGGCGGCGACACGCTGATGAAGCCGGTGATTTCCGGGCGCCGCATCAGAAGCTGCATCCCGATCCATGCACCGAACGAGAACCCGGCAACCCAGCAGTGCTTCGCGTTCTGGTTCATGGACTGCAGGTAGTCGAGGGCCGAAGCCGCATCGGACAGCTCGCCGATGCCCTCGTCGTATTCGCCCTGACTGCGCCCCACGCCCCGGAAATTGAAGCGAAGCACGCTGAAACCCATGTTGTGGAACGCATAGTGCAGGTTGTAGACGATGCGGTTGTTCATCGTGCCGCCGAACTGCGGGTGCGGATGCAGCACGATCGCGATCGGCGCGTCCCTGGTCTTCTGCGGATGATAACGACCTTCGAGCCGACCCTCAGGGCCTGGGAAAATGACCTCTGGCATCTGTTCGGTTTCACCTTTCCGCCTGCCGAAGCTTCGTCAACGGTTGACGAGTTTCGTAAGTTACCTTAGAACCGTTCTAAACAGGCTCCGCCCTCCGGAAGGACTTTCGGGACGCAAGCTGCGCGGCGCGAAAGGTCAACGGAAAGTGGGCGGGAAACGTGACCCATGTGCAGCCCGTGCCTGTTCTCCACTCAGCTGCGCTTGCAGACCCGTCACAGTGCGTCCGGGCTGCACCGCGGGGAGGCGTCGTCGACAACCTCGCTCAGGACACCAAACGACTGGCCGGATGCTCAGGTGCGCGGCCATGGTTTCTCGGGCGAAGCAGATTTTTGCTTGCGCCTCATTTTGCGCAGTGGAATGGTTGAACGGTCAGGAATTGCAAGGGCCCGGCGAAATGTCTGTTGCCGGTCAGATCGCTCGCAGAGAGAAGGGGCTTGAAATGAAATCAGCAAGGGTCGTTGCCGTCGTTGCCACTCTCACTGCGACAGCAGCGTCCGCGGAAGGCGAGGATGCCGGCGGATTCGGTGATCCGGCTGCCGGCGAGAAGGCTTTCTCGCAGTGCCGGGCCTGCCACGTGGTCGTCGACGCGGACGGCAACACGCTTGCCGGCCGTAGGGCCAGGAACGGCCCGAACCTCTACGGCATGATCGGGAAGCAGGCAGGCACCGTCGAGGGCTTCCGGTACAGCGGGGAACTCGTAGACGCCGGCCAGCAAGGCCTGGTCTGGGACGCGGACACGTTTGTGGCCTATTCCGTGGATCCGGTCGGGTTCCTGAGAGCCTTCCTGGATGACCGGAAGGTCCGCGGCAAGATGACGTACAAGGTGCGCAAGCCCGACGACGCGAAGGACCTGTATGCGTTTCTCAGGTCGGTCGGCCCGGCAGAGGATTCTGACCAGTAACGCGGCCTTTGACTGGATCTGCAACCTATCGCGGCAGGGACGGTCATTACTGACCGCCCCCCGCACGGATCCGGACGGGCGCGCCAGCGCATCCGGCTCCTGCCTTCGGTCGAACGTCAGCCCGCACCGCCGCCGCAAAAGGCGGCTGGCACGGGCTGCGTGAGCGAGCGGCGCATGTGACGCCCATTGTCGGATCCCGATCTCCGTGAACGCCTTGCCGCCCCGCTCTTCCGACGGCCCCGGCCCCATAAGCGTTAACCTGTTTTGCTCTCCTCACAGAGTTCCGGCTGCGGAAAGTACTGCGCCAGCTGCGGACGACGCTTTCGCGTCGGTTCCGAGAGCTCCCGGGATATCTCCGGCCAATCCGTCAGGACGTCCTGCAGGGGAATTGCCGGCTCGATCGAGCGCCGGAGCTGATTGAGCAGGAACCTGGATTCACGCCACCGGCCGGGAATGGCTTCGGCGAGCGATGACGTCGTACCCCCAGGGGGAAACGGCGCTGGCGTGCGCGATCAGTTTTTCGGCCAGGAGAGCCGTGAACAGCTTGCCGTACAGCCAGGCTTTCGAGCTCTCGCTGTCACGCTTCGGCAGATGTCCAAGCCCGGCCACCGACTTGAAACGCTTGAACACCAGCTCCACCTGCCATCTGAGCCGGTACCAGTCGAGAACATCCTCCGGGGTGAAGTCCGCTGCCGGGAAGGTGGTGAAGACAATCACGTATCTGGCAAATTCCAACGATTGCGGCTTCGGGGCCTTGCCGCTCTTCGACGCCTTGCGGCGCAACGCCTTCAGCGCGATCTCGATCGCCGCCTCGGACTTCCTGATCGCGCAGAGGCGTCCGGGGGTGGAGGCGGCCGAGCCGCCGCCGTCGGTGGCCACATTCCAGGAGCGGACGGCTCCTGGACGATCCAGGCCGGACGCCGCCGCCAGAAGGTCGAACCGGCGCCCGCCCGGCTGCAGGAACGAGAGAGAACCGGTGTTGACCCTGACCATGACATGGCCTCCGGCTTCCGCCACATGGGCGATGCCGGGGGCCTTCGAGTAGCCGCGGCCTCCAATCAGGCAGTCACCAGCCGTGACCGGGAACTGCCGGAATGACTCGCCGGTGCCCGCTCCCTCGACCGCGGTCACCAGGAAGTGATCACAGACCAGCGAGGGAAGGCGCACGCTGTAGTGAACCCGCCACAGCGAGCCGGTCTTTCCCGGCTCCTTCACGGTCGTCGAATCAACGGCGCGGATCTCCAGGCCGGCCTTCGCGCAGTCCAGGGCCGGTGCGCGCTCGGCAAGCAGTGCCTGGCACAGCGACAGCAGCCAGGGCCCGGACTTGGCCAGACGTTTCATCAGCGCCACCGACGACAAATCGGCCAGCCCCGCGCGACGGGCGCGGATGACCGTCTCGCGCAGCGAGTGACCACAACCCAGATGCAGCAGAAGCACCCGCAGCAGATTCTCAGGCGACTTGTCCTTCCGCAATCCCTTGAGGGCACCGGATCCAGCTGCCGGCGCCTCCCAGTCCGGTGGAAAGAAACTCACAAGCAGTTCCCAATCCTCGTTCATGCCATCCCACTCCCCGACATTTCGGATGTGGAAACATGGCGAGATCAAAACTTGATGTACACAAGTTAACGCTTATGGGCCCCGGCCCTTTGCCCCATCCACTCCGCCGGAGGCGTCACTGCCCCTTTCGTTCGCGGACTCCGTCACTGCCATGGCCGGGTCCGACTCCTCGATGCCGTGCATCCGGAGCTGCGGGAACGTCCCCTTCCTCCGGCGACCCTGACGCAATGGCCGGGGCAGCGTCGAGGCCTCCCAGGTCCCGCGGAGTCCCTCCTCGCCTCGCCGATCCGGCCCGGAGGGTGCCGCCCTCGGCCCGCCTGAAAGCCTCGGCACTCCGGACATGGTCGTTTTTCGTGGCTCGATCGCCCGGCCCACGCCTGGTCGGGCAGGCCACTGGCGCGCGCATCCGCAGGTCGAGGCTTGTCCGGTCCCGCTCTTTCGATTGCGGGCGGGTGCGCAATTCCACCATGGACCACCTCTCCAGCGGCCCCCCTGAAATTCCGTACGTCCGGTTTTCCCGGGTACGGCTTCAGCCATCAGGCACCTGGCGGTTCGGCGCGGGGCCTTCCGCAGCATCGTCGAGATCAAGGCTGACCCAGCCATGCCCCGATCAGACACTGCGTTTGCTCCGCGCCTGGACGATGCCGCCCACCGAGTGATCGTCCGTCTCCGCGTACGGACGCGTCGGCTGCAAACATCGCCACCTGAGCCCTGAGGCCCTCGCTCAGGACGGGTTGTGTTGTCCCGCCCCTCATCGCTTGATCGACCTCATCCGCACTGCGGTTACAGGCCCGGTCCTTGACATTCATGGGTCATCCTGTCCGTTCCTTTCACCTTCCGGTCCTTCACCGCTGAACTGTCCCGGATTGCCGCCGTCTCCACCCCGGAGGACCCGATGCGTGCTCCCCGGTTCTTCCGCATCGGCACTGGCCATCAGACCAGGCGGAGGCCCTTGGCATCCTCGTTTGCCCCACAAACCAGCTTCGTGCGCGAGCGTTGTTTCGTGGCTTCATGCAATCGTTCGCTCTCGCCACGGCCCTCCGGTTCGCTTGCCACCCTGGCTGACCGGACCCGCAGGGCACAGTGTCTCCGCCAGCCCACGGTGGCTTCCTGCATCCCGGCTCGCTGGCCTCAGGTCACCCCGGGACCAGTGGGACATGCCACGGCGCCAAACCGGGAACTGCGCCGGCGGGACTTGCACCCGCAAGTTCAGCAGCCAGGCTCGCTGCACCCGCCTGCCGACGCTTCGCCTGCCGCCTCGCGACGACCGGCGCATGGTTCGCGGAGAAAGTGGCTGGCTGACCTCTCTTTCTGCCGGGACCTTCGCCCGGCGACATCCCGCCAGTCGGCCTGGCGCACCGGACGTCCTGGCCCCGGGGCCCAATCATGGGTTCCATGAGGAGCATTCTCCCGGGCAAGCAGGCTCTGCTTGAAGTCTTGCCGGCAATCTTGGCGCGTAGCGGGCGTGCGGAGTCCATGAACTCCAATGCGATGGCTGAAGCCTCGGACATTCGCGGTGAAGCATGAAAACAAGGGGTTCAGCCTCGGAACCGTCGGCAAGATCCGGGAGAAAGGGTTCACGAAAGCTGCAAGATTCAGCACCCGGGGCCAAGACGTCTGAATTTGCGACAGGAAGCGAAGCAACTGACATGGCAACGGGGGACGGAGAATTTCGACACATCCCCCGATGCCTCTTCGGAGATCGCGGCAGGACCTGGAGAGGACCTTCCTCGACCGATCGGTCCGGGCCGTCAGTCGGACGCTTGCCGCTTCACGCCAAAGGCGCCGACAATGCCTTGCCTCTCGAAGACGCCCCCGGCTTCCTCGTGGCCAGGTCCGCCAAATCCGCCCTCTATGGAACCCTCAAATGCGTCATCCCCGAAGGTGCCGTTGGCGGCAACCGGAACGTTGTCGAAACTGACCGTGCCCACCGTGTGCGCGGAGTTGCGGTCAAGGTCGAAGATGCCGGTGAATTCCGCGTCCAGCGTCTGGCCCTCAAGATCGTAGATCAGCCTTGCGTCACCTTGCAGGATGCTGTCCCGGCTGCTTCCCCGTGCCGGGGTGCCGACCATGACGCCGAGCCATGTCGCGCTCGCTGACGGAAGCGACCCGGCAAGGTGGCCTCCAGCCAACGCGCCTCTTGCAGTAAAGATCGGTCCGTCGCCGCTCGGGGAACGAATTCCGGTCTGGACGGAAAACGAGCCATGCTCCGTCCACGCGCCGTACGTCCGGAAACCCGGCCTGCCGGTTCCGCCGCGAACCTCGGCAAGGGTGATGCCGTTCCGTGTCATGACGGCTCTTCGCGTGCCTGTCGCCGGGTCCAGGTCCAGCAGGTCGACAAGGGTGATTTCGGAATGGTGCGATCCGGTCGAGGGATCTGTGTGGGTGCACTGCGTTCCTCTGCAATCCGCAACAAAGTGAATTTCCTGGCCATCGACTTCACCGTAAATCGTCGATGCCACGATGGCGTCTGCTCTTGCGACAATTGCGGCAATCCGTGCCGCCTGATCGGCAACCGTTTCCGCAGGCTCTTCGGAACCGGTCAGCGAAATCGCCGCCTCCCCGTCGAAGGACGAGGGGCCGGAACTTCCGCAGGCAGTCAGGGCTCCCGCAGCCGCAAGGGCCAGGACGCGGGTCGCCAGGTTCTCCATGCGTTTCATTGACAGTTCTCCTGCAGGTCGGCGACCGATGGCGCGGACGGCTTGCAATGCCCTGCCTTCCGTCTTTCGCGAAGGTGCGGCATTCCGCGCGGCCGTTCAAGCCATGCCTGCGACAAGCCTTCGGAAGAATGCGACTTGGTCTTGCAACCCGCCTCGGTGCTGGATCATGCTCCTTGCGTGCCCGTAGCTGACCAATTCACGCAAGCGTGACGTAACGCGAACGCGCCCCGGTGCAATGGGTGTATCCCAATTTTTTGACCCCGTTGGTTTTTGGCTCCATTGTTCGGGGAGGCGTGTCCGACAACGGCCGGGCGAATCGGTCGGCGGCGCGTTTTCAGGCAACGGGCAGGAGCGCGAACCATGACGCAGGACGCAGGGAACCAAGGGCACAGGCATCCGGACGCGGTGGCGTATCTGGAAGGACTGACGGAAGGCGAGGCGGCGGTTCATCCGCCGGTGGTCCGCGAGCGCGACGGCGGGTTCACGCAGTACTGGCTGGAGGGCGGCGAGGTGCGGAGCCGCGACATCACGGAAGACGAGCTGCCGCTGGCGGGCTTCAGGCCGGACGGCGGGACGCTTCAGGAGCTGCTGGGAGCCGTTTCGGCGGAGTTCGGGCCGCAGCTTCCGAAGCTTGCGGCGGACCTTGCGGCGGGCGTTCCCGACCTTGACGGCGTGGAGCGGGCGCTCCGCGACAGTTCCCTTGGCGGCGGCGCGGCGGCGCTGAAGCTGCTCCTGGAGCATCTCGACGGCATGCTTCCGACGCCGGAATGCGAGGGCTGCGGCAAGCCGATGCGCCGGCATCCGGCGACGCGGAAGTCGTTCCTGACCCGGCTCGGCCGGGTCGAGGTGGAACGGACGCATTTCCATTGCCGGTCGTGCGGCAAGGGACGCTTCCCGCTGGACCGGGCCCTTGGTCTGGAGGGCAGCGCCTTCACTCCGGGGATGGCGAGCGTCATGGCCGAGACGGTGCCGATGATGAGCTTCGACGCGGCGAGCCGCCACATCGCGAACCTTGCCGGGGTGGCCGCCTCCCGGAGCTCGCTGCAGCGCTGGTCGCTGGCGCTCGGCGAGGAGGTCCTCCGGTTCGAGCGGGAGGAGGTCGTCGCGGGCAAGCCATTGGAATCGCGCATGTACCTGTCCATCGACGGGACCGGGATCCCGATGCGGAAGGGTGACGTGGAAGGCGTTGCCGGGAAGCAGGAGGACGGGACCTCGAAGACACGCGAAGCCAAGCTGGCCGTGATGTACACCGCCGAGGGCCGGGATCCGGAGACCGGCGCGGCGCTGAAGGACAGGGGCAGCGAGACGTCCAGCTGCCTCATCGACAGCGCGGCCGCTCGGTCCGGAAGCCGGGAGCCTTCCGGTTTCGCCACGCGCCTTGACCGGGAGGCGCTTCGCCGCGGCCTGCACGACGCCGGGGAGCTCGTCGTCATCTCCGACGGGGCCGAATGGATACGGAACACCTGCGACGAGCTGTTCGGAGGACGGAAGGTCACCTGCGTCCTGGATCTGTTCCATGTCCTCGAATACGCCTCCGACGCCGTGAAGGCGATCCTCCCGGACAAGACGGAACGGGACCGGCGGTTCAAGGACGTCAAGGCGGACATCGAGGCCGGGCGGGTCGCCAAGGTGATCCGGGAGCTCGAGCCCTTCAGCGGCCGTCATGAGGAGGTGAAGGCCTGTTGTCGCTATTTCAGGAACAACATCGAGCGCATGCGGTACGACGAGTACCGCGACCAGGGCATGCAGGTCGGAAGCGGCGTCGTGGAAAGCGGCTGCAGGCAGTTCGGGCTGCGGCTGAAGCGTCCCGGCACCCGCTGGTCGGAGCGCGGAGCCAACGCCATGCTCGGGCTCAAGAGTTGCGTCATGAACCTGAGGCTGCCCGATTTCCTGGACTGGCAGGCGAGAAAGGCTGTCGCCGCCTGACAAGAAACTTGGGTTACACCCCCGGTGCAATCACCTCATTGACAATCGCCAGATCAGCCCGTTTGACTGCCTCACGCAGACGCGTGAGTCGGCCGCAGATGCGTGAGTCGGCCTCTGCGTTTCGAAACCATCACCGAAAGATCAGAAAATGGAATTCAGGCTTAACATCAACAGCCAGGCGTTCGAGATCGATGTGCCGGAAGGAACGCCACTCCTTTGGGTCATTCGCGACGAGCTCAAGCTCACCGGAACGAAGTTCGGCTGCGGGGTCGCGTCTTGTGGTGCGTGCACCGTTCATGTCGACGGCGAGCCGACGCGCTCGTGCGTAACCAATGTCGAGGACGTTGCAGGCGCAGAGATCACGACGATAGAGGGTGCAGCGTCGGAAGTCGCGAATGCGGTTCGTCAAGCATGGAATGATTTGAACGTCGTTCAGTGCGGCTACTGCCAGTCTGGCCAGATCATGTCGGCGATCGGCCTGCTCTCCGAGAACCGGACCCCTGCGGTCGAGGAGATCGAAAACTATATGTGGGGCAATGCCTGCCGCTGCGCCACCTACCAACGCATTCGCGCCGCAGTTCAGCGCGCATCCGAGATTCTGGAGACCTGACCCATGACCACGCAGCTTTCCCGTCGCAGTTTCCTGAAGTCCGCGTCCACCCTTGCAGGCGCCGCGCTTGTGGTTGGTTTTGATGCAAGCAGCACCTTGGCAGTTGCCGGAGATGCTGCGGAGTTCACGCCCTTTGTGCGCATCACCGCTGACGGCAAGGTCACCGCCCTGATCAAGCACTTCGAGTGCGGCCAGGGAACGGCCACCGGCCTCGCAACCCTGATCGCGGAAGAACTGAATCTGGCCCTGGACGAGGTCGAGGTGGAATTCGCACCCGCCGATGCAGCAAGATACGGGAACCACCTGTTCGGCGGCATTCAAGGCACAGGCGGGTCCACCGCCATGGCCAATTCCTACATGCAGTACCGAGTGGCTGGCGCGGCGGCTCGTGAGATGCTTGTTGCGGCAGCTGCAGAGGCTTGGGGAGTTCCGGCGGATAGCGTCACCTTGGCAGACGGCCAGCTGAGCGCCAACGGAAGGGCCGCATCGATGGGCGAATTCGTGGCATCCGCATCTGCGCTGGATGTGCCGGCGGAACCCCGTCTGAAGGATCCCGCCGAGTTCACCGTGATTGGCAATCCTGATACGGCGCGCCGCGACAATGGCCCCAAGACCGACGGGACCGCCGTCTACGCGATGGATCTGCATCTGGAGAACCAGATCGTGGCCGTAATTCTTCGTTGTCCGCGGTTCGGTGGTTCGCTGGTTTCTTTTGATGACAGCGCCGCGACCGATGTTCCGGGCTTCATCCGCGCCGTTGCCCTGCCCATCGGGGCAGCCGTTGTCGTTTACGGACAGAACACCTGGGCTGCGCTTCAGGCCCGCGACGCGATCAGTCCCGAATGGGATTTCTCCCAAGCCGACAATCGCGGTTCCGACCAGATCAAGGCGGACCTTCTGGCTGCCGCGAACACCGAAGCCGAGTTCGATGTGAAGGGGAGCGCGGTCGAGACAGCTGCATTGCTTGACGATGCGGCTCAGGTCATCGAACGCGATTTCTTCTTTCCGTATCTCGCCCACGCAACCATGGAGCCGCTCACATGCACCATAGCGCCCACCGAGTCCGGCGTCATGCTTCATGACGGCTGCCAAATGCCGACTGGCGCCCAGATGGCGTTGGCAGCGGTGTTGCAGATCCCGCAGGAAAACGTCGAGGTCAAGACCCTCTACGCGGGCGGCACGTTCGGTCGCCGCTCAACCCAGACCGCGGATTATCACGTGGAGGCGGCGCTCGCCTATGCGTTGAACGGAGGGCAGCAGCCTGTAAAGCTGGTCTGGTCCCGCGAGGATGACATCAAGGGCGGGTACTACCGGCCCGCCGTGGCGCACAAGGTACGCATCGGCCTGGATGAAGGCGGCCGGATTGTTGGCTGGGACCATCGCGTATCAGGCAAGCCGATCTTCAAGGGAGGGCCATGGGACGCATTCATGGTGCAGAACGGGGTGGATTCCTCGTCTGTCGAAGGGGTGCATGACACGCCCTACGAAATTCCCGGCCTGTATGTCGGCCTGACGGATGACAAGTCGCCCATCCCGGTGAACTGGTGGCGTTCGGTTGGCCACAGCCACACCGCTTATGTCATGGAGACAATGATGGACATGGCGGCCGTGGCGGCAGGCAAGGATCCGGTCGAGTATCGCATGGCGCACTTGAATGGCGGCACGGCGGATCAGGCGCGCATGGCGGGCGTCCTGAGCCTGGCCGCGGAAAGGTCGGGCTGGAAAGGCCCGGTTGCCGAAGGGCGCAGCCGTGGCGTCGCCGTGCACAAGTCCTTTGGAACATTTGTCGCCGAAGTGGTCGAAATCTCGGGCGATGCCGAAGACGGAATTGTCTTGGAGAAGGTGACCTGCGCAGTGGATTGCGGAGTTCCGATCAATCCGGACGTCATCGCGGCCCAGATGGAAAGCGGGATCGGCTACGGAATCGGTCACGTGATGCGCAACGAGATCACCTTCACCGATGGCGAAGTGGACCAGTTCAATTTCCCTGACTACGAACCGCTTCGGATCAGCGACATTCGCGCGATCGAGACGCACATCGTGCCCTCAACCGAGGCGCCGACCGGAGTGGGCGAGCCAAGCACGCCGCCGTCGGGTCCGGCCTTGGCCAATGCGATCGCGGTGGCTGGCCCCCGTGTGACCCATCTGCCGATGGCGACCAATGGCGTGAACTTCCCGTAATCCCGGACAGCGTTGGGGCGCCACAAGCTCTCCAGTCTCGACAACGAATCTTCAATCCCAGGATGGCATCATGCCTGACGAAACCTGGTCGACCAACGACACCTGGGCATCCGGCGACGTCCTTAATGGCGCTGCAGGGCTCAACGCCCGCTTTCCGACCCAGCTCTGAACCTTCGAACCCCTGGACACGAAATTGTCACAGACAATCCTCATCAACGGCGCATCCTCAGGGATCGGCAAAGCCACGGCGAAGCACTTCCAGGACCAAGGCTGGAACGTGGTTTCCACCATGCGCAAGCCTGAGGAGGCAGGGGCGGACCTGGCAGACCTTGGCAATGTGCTTGTGGAGCGTCTGGACGTGACGGACCCGGCCTCGATCACGTCTGCCGCCGCCGCGCCGGCTGGCCAATGGCATTGAGTTTGGCCGGAACGGATTTTCCTGAATTCTAGGCCTGTCCAAAGTCCATGCCCTGAGGCGTTTCCGTGCGCACGCCGAAATCTTTCTTTCGGGCGTAACTCATGGACCGGACCGGTTCATCATACCATCGAACCAGTCCGTCCCGTGGGAGGCCGCGATGGTTCGGCGCATCGAGAACCTAAAGACCACCACCTTTTTCGGCAAGCGCCTGACGCGCAGTCAGATCTCGGTCATGCAGGAGACGGTCGAGCTGCTCCCGAACGACACGGCGGGATCTGACCCGCACGCTGTGCGAGAACCTCGACTGGGCACCGAGGCCGGCGAGCCGGTCGACGCGCCGCTCCGGGAGCTGGAGCCGGCCACGCTGGAGTTCGCCGAATGGACCGGGCTCGCGGACCGCGACTCCGCGCTTCGAGGACGGCCCCGGCCTCTTCTCGCTCTTGCCGCCGAACATCGATCCCGACATCGCGGACCTGCTCGAACGAAGCTCGTCGTTCCGCGCCTCGAGCGCCGCGACCCTGTCGCGCAACTCACCCGCCTCCGCCTTCACGGCGGCGTTCTCCATGCGCAGGGACATGACCGTGGAACGCTTCCGCGCATCGATGCCGGCCTCTGCGAGAAGCCTGCGCAGCCGTGCTGCCTCCTTCTCCAGCGCAACGAAGGCGGACCGGCTTTATGACCGGCATGACGAATTCTTCCTGCTACTAAACGAGAAGGCCGTGAGGCTGTTCGCATTCGACAACGGCCAGGCATTCGAGCCGGACTATGTTTTGTTCCTTCGCAGAAAAGGTGCCGATGTCAGCACTGTTCAGCAATTGTTCATCGAGCCGAAAGGACATCAGCTTAAGCAGATCGACAGTTGGCAATAAGCATCCCTGAAGAAAATCAGATTGCAAGGCAAGACCGAAACGATCCTTCAAGGACGTGAGTACGCTATTTTCGAACTGCCCTTCCTCAACGAATCCGGGCAGGAAAACACCGACTTCAAGGCAGAGTTCCGAAAGTTCCTGGACGCTGGATGACTTTCCGTCGCTTTGTCCGTGGACTGAAGTGCTGGACGGATGCTCCCAGCGATCCGGCAAGCGCCAAGAGTTGACATCTTGATGCGGTGCCCACAGACTTCTAGCGTTAGGCGTAGGGAACATGGAATGGTCGATCAATCCAAGAAGGCCTAAGTGAAATGTCCCGTGGCGGTTGACATGAAGCCAAGCAATTTTCAACCGAGAAAGGCCGAGATGGAGGAGGAAATCGACATGCCCGGATGGTCGCTCGATCAGGTGCGCGAGACTTTCATGCGGCCGTTAGTGGCGAAGGATTCTCGGCCGGGCACGGGCTGGCAGATGGCCGGACGGGACTCAAGGTAATGATCCCCGACTTTTCCCCGGCCACCTCCTCGCCATCAAAGTCATGCCTGCAAGACAAGTGATGGGTGGACTCCCTGGGCCGGAAGGCAAGTCTGGCCGTGGCCGCGTGGACAACAGAATCGGCTTGCCACCCGTGCATGGCGAAGAGTTGCAGACGAATTCTGAAATTGCACGATCCCGCGGACGCAAAGATGAGCGCCGAGCGCTTTCGCTTGCCGGCTTGTGTCCGCTCGCGGCAGGCGATGCCGGCCCCCTGAGGCACTGCATGCGTGGCTGACGCAGTGCCAAGGCATGATGCGGCAATCGTTGGCGCGGGACCGGCGGGATGCGTGTGCGCAATTGGCCTTGCGCGCAAGGGTGCCCGAGTCGCCTTGCTCGAAGCGAATCCGGACGTGCGCGAGCGCTTTGCAGGCGAGTGGCTGCATCCGCCGGCAGCGAAAATGTTGCGTGGCATCGGGATTGATGTTGACAGGATTCCCCCCAAATCAGGTGCCGGATTTGCGGTCCTGCCTGACGACGGCTCCGACCCGATCCTGCTTCCCTATTCAGGCGATTCACTGGGAATGGTGTGCGAGCACGCGTCGCTCGTTTCATGTCTCCGCGAGGCCGTGCAGAAAGAGGCCAACATCGCATTCATCTCCTGCGCGCGGGTTGGTGCCGTTGAAGACGGGCGGATCACCTTCTCGAAAGATGGCATGGAGAGCACTATTGGCGCCGCCCGAATTGTCGGTGCTGACGGCCGCGCTTCAATCGTGCGCAGGTCCTTGGGGCTTTCCATGAACCCGATGTTCTGTTCGCGGTCGCTCGGGATCACCCTGCACGAAGCCAGCCTGCCGTTTGAGGGCTACGGGCATGTGGTTCTGGGCGGGCCGGGACCGATTTTCATCTACAGGCTCGCGAACGGCTCCATCCGGGTTCACCTGGATGTCCCGTTCGACCACTGGACCTCCAGGGACCGGATAGGTTTCCTGACTGAAGCCTATGGCCGGCTGCTTCCGGGGGACCTCGGACCGGCCTTCGTCGAAGCACTGCACGTCAGTCGAGTCCATGCCACCATCAACCAATTGAAACCGCGTGTCACGTACGGGACCCCGCGCCGGGTGCTGATCGGCGATGCGGCCGGACACTATCATCCCATGACTGCAGTCGGCATGACGCTTGGATTCGGCGATGCGCTGGCGCTCTGCGAAATCGATGACTTCCGGCGATTCACTTCAGAGCGGTTCCACGCGATCCGTGTTCCCGAATTCCTTGCCATGGGGCTCTACGAGGTGTTGGCAGATTACCGCACAGAATCTGTCATGCTCAGGAGCGCGGTCTATCAGGGTTGGCGCGCAAGTCCGACGTATCGGGACCGGACCATGCGGATCCTGGCCTGCGAAAGCCTGTCCACGCCGAAGACGACCTTTACGTTTTGCGAAACCATCGTGCGAGCATTGACTCGGGAAATGATTTTTTCCATCCGCAGGCTTGCGTGGCGCCGGACCTGGACGACCTTTCGTGCGCTGGCGACCCGCCTCTGGTGGCTCATGCTTGGCATGAGCCAGTTGAGGGAGGCGCTTAGGAAAGGAAGGGAGGAAAGTGCGAAAACGCGGGAGTGCCTTGCAAGGGCATTTCCCTTTTCCTTCAACGCGAGAACCGAATCGACGCGGACATCCCGCGAACGGGGGTGTGATCCACCCAATGCCGCTCCGGCGCTGGGCAATGCCGCGGAACGCCTAATGCAATTGCAGAGAGAGGACGGCGGCTGGGAAGGTGAGATGGTCTGGTGTCCCATGCTCACGGCACAGTACGCGTTGCTTCACCACATAGTTGGCCAGCCGATTGATCCGGAACGACGGCGCCGGGTCCTGCTATCGTTTGAAAGGACCCGTCTCCAGGAAGGTGCATGGGGCCTGCACGAGCATTCGCCGCCCAACCTGTTTGTCACCGCCCTTGTCTATGTCGCGGCAAGGCTGTCCGGCGCAGGGCCGGATGACCCCCTCATCGTGCCAGCCCGGCGGTTCATTCGGACCGAGGGAATCCTTGGCATTCCGAGCTGGGGCAAGTTCTGGTTGGCGATCCTCAGTCTTTACGACTGGGAAGGCGTGAACGCAGTTCTGCCGGAATTGTGGAGCCTGCCCCGGAAGGCGCCTCTGCATCCCTCAAACTGGTACTGCCATACACGGCTCATCTACATGGCGATGGCGTCGATTCATGGCCGCCGGTTCCAGGTGCCTGTCACGCCAGTCATTGCGGCCTTGCGGGAAGAGCTTTTCCCGCAAGGCTTTGCCAATGTGAACTTCCGCCCCGCCCGTAACCAGCTTCGGGACGCCGATCTCTTTGCAAGGCCATCTGCCTGGCTCAGGGCCGGATATGGAGTTGCACAGCTGGTTGAGCGGTTTCACAGCAAACGCCTGCGCGCGCGGTGCATGGATTCAATCCTGAGGCAGATCAGATGGGAACTGCAGGCAACCAGCCATTCGAGCATCTCGCCGGTCAGCGGCATTCTCAACATCTTGTCGCTGTGGCTGCACGATTCGGACGACCCCGATTGCTGGCAGGCGCTTTCGAAGCTGGAAGACTGGGTCTGGGAAGACAAGGACAAGGGCGTACGGGTCACTGGTGCAAGAAGCGCCTCGTGGGACACCGGGTTCGCGCTGCAGGCATTGGCTTGCTTGCCCGAGACGCCCGGTGTTTCCGGTGCAATCGAGCGTGGTGCCGAATTTCTGCTAGGCGAACAGATCAAGACCAGCCTTGAGCAGTTTCGCGAGGCCTTCCGCGTTGATCCGAAAGGTGGCTGGTGTTTCGCCGGCGGTTGGCATGGCTGGCCAGTGAGCGACTGCACGGCGGAAGCGGTGCTCGGGCTCGTCGCCGCGCACGGAGCCGGCGTGAACCCGTCCGTGCTTGGCAATGCCGCCGACTTCATGTTGCGAATCCAGAACCCCGACGGCGGCTTCGGCAGTTATGAAGCCAAACGCTCGGCCATTGGCCTGGAGTGGGTGAATCCTGCAGAGATGTTCGGCGAATCGATGACCGAACGTTCGTTTGTCGAGTGTACCGCATCCTGCATCGCTGCATTGGCTGCCTGCCGTGATCGAATTCCCGAAATCGGTGACGGGTCAGCGGTTGCCGACTCCATTGCCCGGGGCTCCTTGTGGCTGCGCCGGAACCAGGCCGCTGATGGAAGTTGGCGCGGCGTTTGGGGGGTTCAGTACATTTACGGCACCCTCTTCGGCATCAGGGGCCTCGTTGCAGACGGGGCACGTCCGACCGATCCGGCGCTGCGTTCGGCGTGCCGCTGGCTGCTGAAGTGCCAGCGGGAAGACGGAGGCTGGGGCGAACATCACAGCGGCTGCCTGAGCGGTCGCTATGTCCCGCATGGGCAGAGCCAGTTCATACAGACTTCATGGGCACTTATCGCGCTCATTGAGGCAGGCGAAACGGACTGGGCGGCGATTTCACGGGGTGCCGGATTCCTGATCGACGCACAGGACGCGGACGGGACTTGGCCCAAGCAGGACATGGCTGGCGTGTTCTTTCGTACGGCGCTCGTGGATTATGTGCTCTACCGCCAGTACTTTCCACTGCACGCGCTTGGTCTCTACGAGCGACGTCGCCGGAAGCGGCTGGTTTCCGGGGTTGACAATTGAGTCGCGGTTCAGGCGGACGGCGGACCGATGCGACTTGCCCGGCAGCGCACACCGAAACAAGTTGCGCCGGATTCCGCAAGCGAGACCGGCGGCACGGAGGGATCAGGGCGGACCGGAGCTCGAAGGTGCTCAGGAGCTCGAACATTTCGGCGGCCAGGACGAAGTGGCCGAGGCGTGCTGCCTGCTTGCGGAACGACTTCGAAAGGATGCGGCATGACGAGTGTCGCGATCAGGGCGCGCAGGTTGGAAGCGACGTCAGAATCGTCGGGAATCGAGACTGGCGGGCTCGCGGGGATCCGTAGCAGGGGCGTTGCGCAACAGGTGCTCTTGCCGCCCCCCCCCCATCCCGGAATCCATGGTTTACAGCACCGAGGAGCCGACATACTCTGTCGCAATGAGAGTTGGCCATGGAGATGGTGTCGTGCAGCATGGAATCCGCGACTTGTGCGAGGGAATGCGGATGAGGCATGGCATCTGAATCCAGGTTCGGTTTTTTCGACCTGGTTTTGGGTCGGCACTTGTGGACGATAGCCGTCACATTGGTGGTGATTGCGGTCATCGCTGCGGGAGCGCAGCACCTGATCACCGTCAAGGTGAGCATCCGAAATCACTTCAATGCAAGTGATCCGCATTTGGTCAAACTGGAGGATTTCGAAGAGATCTACGCCGTGTCAGACAGCGTGCTTGTCATTGCCGCCCCGACTGACGGCACCGTTTTCACGCAAGAAGCGTTAGTTGCGATTGAACAATTGACGGAGGCGTTGTGGACAACTCCATATTCTGTCCGTGTCGATTCAATCACAAATCACTTGCACACCATGGGAACCGAGGACAGCCTGATCGTCGAACCGCTGGTCGGCGACATCGATTTGCTGGACGAGGCCAAGATCGATCGCGTTCGAGAGATTTCGCTCACCGCAATAGAGACAGCCGGTCGTTTTGTCTCCCGCGACGGTCGTCTCGCCGGTTTGATCGTCAGTTTGGCAATTCCCGAAGAGGGTCGGCAACAAAGGAGAATCGAGGTCGTAGACGCCATCTACGATCTCGTCGACAAGCAGCGCGCGGCAAACCTTGGCATCGAATACCATGCCTATGGAGAACTCTTGTTGAATCGTTCAGTTCGCGATGCCCTGAACGAAGATATGTCCACTCTTGCACCGATCGCGTTTGCGATGATGGTCTTGGCTGCCATGATTCTGCTGCGTTCGGCTTGGAGCGTATGTGGCATTCTTGCCATGATGCTTGCCGTGACAGCATCGAGTATCGGCTTTTCCGGCTGGTTGGGCTTGAAGTTCTATGCAGAGAGCGGAGCCGCACTATTCGTGCTCATAGCGATTTCCGTCGCACATTCCGTGCACTTGATTCAAGGAATGATGGATGGAATGCGACGCGGAATGGAGCGTAAAGCCGCCATCAGGGCTTCCCTGCAGGCAAATGTCCGCCCGATTTTCCTTACCTCGATCACAACCATGATTGGATTTCTGAGCCTGAACTTCTCGGAAATGCCCCCTTTTCGCGTCATGGGAAACATAGTCGCGCTTGGCGCCATGTCGGCATTTGTTTGGTCGATGACACTCCTGCCTTCCATGCTGGTGATTCTCCCCATACGGGTGCCGCCTAGGCAGGAGGCCGGATTGGATTTCTCCGACCGATTGGGAAATTTCATTGTTTCAAGAAGCACAATGCTGCTTTTGGTTTTTCTGATCCTGTCCATCATGAGCGCAGTCGGCATCTCCAGAATCACGCTCAATGACAACAACAGCTCCAAGCTCCTTAGCGAAAGCTACGAACTGCGTCAATCCGAGGACTTCATCAGCCAAAACTTTGGCGGCTTGGATTCCTTTGAGTACTCGCTGGACTCTGGCCGTGAAGGTGGAATCACCGACATAGGGTACCTGCATCAGGTGGAGGCATTCTCCGTCTGGCTTCGTGCCCAGCCTGAAGTTACCTACGTAACGTCAATTGCCGATGTCATGAAGCGGCTCAACCAGAACTTGCATGCTGACAAGGACAGCGCGTACGCATTGCCGGACAGCTCCGACCTTGCGGCGCAATACCTGTTCTTGTACGAGTTTTCATTGCCGATCGGGCGCGATCTGAACAATGTCATCAACTTCGAACGTTCTTCAACCCGAGTTACCGCCGTGGTCAAGGGAATGTCGGTCAGGGACCAGATAGATCTGGACCGCCGTGCCCTGGACTGGATGCAGGAAAACGTACCGGAAATTTCGACCCAGGCGACTGGCGTTGCCATAGTCGGCGCATACTCGGTGATGCGAAACATCGTAAACATGTTGATTGGCACGTTCATTGCGATGTTGATCGTGTCACTGCTCTTGATCATCGCATTCAGGAGCTTTCGCTTTGGATTGCTGAGCCTGGTTCCAAATTTTCTGCCGGCCATCATTTCGATGGGAATTTGGGGTTACGCAGTGGGCACCGTCAACATTGCGGCATCGATCGTTACCGCCATAGCGTTTTCAATAGTCGTCGATGACACCATTCACCTCATGACAAAATATCTGAAGTCACGTGCTGAAGGGAACTCTCCCGCTGCAGCGATTGTCCCGACATTCAGGCTCGTTGGAAGGCCGCTGCTGAGCACAACCTTGATTTTTGCATTGGCGTTTTTCATCTTTGGCGCGTCCGGACTGTCGACCAATCAGACGCTCGGAGTGTTGGTGGGCATGACGGTCATCGTTGCGCTTCTAGCGGACTTTCTCTTGTTTCCGCCGCTTCTGGTAGCCCTCGACAAGGCGAGGCACTGATGCCGAATGCAATAATGCATCCCGGCACGCTTGCAGCCAGGAAAGCATCCGAGCTGGCGGAACGCGAGGGGCCATGCGGACGGGGTCCGGGGCGAACGGCATTCCCCTTTGCTGGAGATCGAACCGGCGAATGCGGATAACGATCCATTACAAGTGCGAATTGACCGTCAAGTCCTCAGCGGAACAAGTCCGTCAACTCGGCAACTCGTGCAACTGTTTCGCAATGCGAAGCCTGGTCCTTTCACTGACCGACAGTGCAGGAAACGGGCTGATCTTCAACTTTTGGTCCTCCGGCAGTGGAGCAAACTCGAAATGATATGCAACAATCAACACGTTCAATGCCAACTGCAAATTGAACCATGCCTGTCCTGCACACGTATGCGTGTCGAGCCCAAACGGCGCATATCCGGGACCATGATGCTCCCTTCGCGAGGGAAGGTAGCGATCGACATCAAACTTGAAGGGTTCCGGGAAACAGTCACTCATGTAATGTGAGGCAGACTGCACAATGTACAGCCGCTCCCGAAGTGGAAGTGCATAATTTTCCACAACACAGGAATTCGCGACATTCCGAAGATGTACGCTGATGATCGGATAGAGCCGCAAGCACTCCATGATGAAACGACGCGTCACGTCGAATTTCTCGGGAGAAAACTCGACCACATCGGAATTTCCGCCATCGAACAGGCAATTTGCTTCATCGCGGATTCTCCGGGAAATGCCCGGCTGCCTTGCCATCTCATATAGCGCGAATCCCAACATGTCCCCAAGATAAATGCTTTGGAATACAGGCGTGACCGCCAGCATGAACATCAAGTTTTGCTCAGGTATGAACTGCGGGTCAATGTTGTGAAGGGAGATAAGATCGTCTGCGAGTTCCTGGACGCGTCCGGCGCGTTGAAGGGGCAAGTGGTTTTCCTCGATGCGTCGCATGAGCTCATCATAAAGCCGAAAGCGGCGCTTCATGGCGGGAGTGTGCACCAGGAATCTTGGCAGGAAATCCGCTACGTAACAGAGGATCGCCCTCTCGTTCCATTTGGCCAAATCGTCGAACAGGTCCTGTGCATCGACACTAAAAAGAACATTGAACATCTGAAGACTGGTCATTGACCGAGTAACTTTCTGGAGATGGAGTTCAGAACCGGCTTTCCATTCTTGACCGGCCATGAATTGGCGGCAAAGTCGGCACATGTCGTCCAGACGCTCATGAAACTTCTTCCTTGAATAGACATTCCCCATAAACTTCCGCAATCGAAAATGGTCGGCGCCATCCAGGGATGGGAGCAGGTTGCTGGCACCGCATACCCCTTCCATATCGCGAAAATAGTGTCCCGAAGTCAAAAAGCTTCGAGAGTTCCGGCGAGCCCAGTCGTTCATGCTTGATCCGGCCAAGAACGTTCGTGGTCTTTGAAACGGGGCAGAAATCTGGAAAACTGGACCGTACTGCTCGGCGAGGCTTCCAAACAGTGCTGGCAAGTTCCCTCCCCATAAATGCGTATTTGAAATGAGGCTCTTCAAGGAAACCCTTGGAATTGGCTTTGTGATAGCCGGGCGTTTGAATGCTGGAGAAATGGCGGTCTTTTGAACCGAACTTGAAATGACCCGGGCGATCAACTCCAGATCGCACACAAGATCAATTCTTCTTGTTACATCATCATTCCGCTCAAAAAGAAAACGGGTGATGTCACATGCCCTTAAGAGACCTAGCAATATCGAATCTCTCGATTCCGGAAGGACATCAGAAAATATCGTTTCGGCAATTCTAGAATTAATGTAGCTTCCTACACTTTCGCTTTTTGCGTACTGTTCCAAGTCTGCGTGCCAGCCGCATTTGTTGGTTGTATAAAACTCGCCCTCATGGCGAACCAGAACCTCCAATTTGACCAACTCCCGCATTGTAGTGTCGATGACGTCCTGCGAATGGATTGCAAGCCGCTCTATCCAATATCCTGTTTCCTCCCGATGAGGATGAGATGCAATTTTTTCCAGGCATAGATCCAGAGCCGGTTCGCCTGTCTTGGTTGAATCTAGGAGAAAAAGCGAAGTTTCATCTGTATCAATGGAGGATCTCATGGACAGGTCCGCCAAGACCGCGCCGATAACTGCGCAGTTCAGGGTCCAGCCTGGTATTTGGTGAAAATATCCAGTTTGCTCATTGAGAATCAGCAAGATGAATTCTTGCGGGACAGTCAACGCATTCTTCGGCATCATGTCGTCGGCACCTCATTTTCCGGCTGCCCAGCGAACACTAGCTGAGCACTTTGCAATTGGAGATTATCTCGGGCCAAATCATTTGCTCGCGAAGGCATGAATTCCTCCCGCGAGGTTGGCTTGTGTCTCCGACCGGTTCCTGCATCTTGCAGCATTCTTCGACCAACTGGATTCGGGCCTAGATGTCATGGCTGAGGAACGGTGCGACCTACATTGGTTGCAAGGAGGATATCGGCGAGCTCAAGACGCGTCAATGTCAGCCGGCGATTTCCGCACGGCCAATTGGTTCTTGCGCCCGCTGACGCTGGAATCCGTCCGGATGCGGTGCCCGGGCATCGGGTTCCATTCGTCCTGATGACGGATGCTCCGCGTTCGTGGTCCATGACGGGCTTGCCGATCATCGGTCATCTTCAGGAAGCCGGGCACGCGCCGCGCGTCCCGACCCAGCCGACGCATCGTCTCCGCGACGGCGAGCCCGCGAGCCTTGATGAGGCCGATCGCGAAGCGCCGCAGCAGGGTCGTGTTCTCCGGGCCGTGGCCGGTACGGGTCCGGCTGCGGTCCACGTCGAAGCTCCAGTCAAGAATGTGGTGACTGGCCTCGATTCATCAATCGTACTGCTCCTTTTCAAATCGAGGTCCGGGTTTTTCGAAGTCAGCATGCAAGACACTGAAGCACAACGACAATCCTGGATGCCTCGGAACGGCGGCAAATGCGCCGCCCCGGCCTTGCGCGGTGCGGATGGCTTGCGGAGGCCCGGAAACGTCGTTCCGGCCGCCTGAACGCACGTCGGTCGCACAGGGCCTGCGGCAGGCGGCGTCACCAGGGAATCCCGTCCCGGATCTGCAATTTCTCGCACGTCCGCCGCCCGGAGCGGCCTGAACAGCCTTCCGGCGCCGCTGGCGGCGAGCTTTGCGGGGCGAGACCGAGGCCGGGTCGTCACGCATTGCCATGCTCCCGCTCCGCAGCCGTTCCCTCGAAGAGCGGAAGCCCGTCCTCTTCCAGCCGGACGCAAAGGCCGCGGACGGCCCCGCGCTTCACGTGGCAGGACTCCAGCTCCCCGCACGCGACCCTTTGCCAGACCGTCTGGCGCGAGACGCCAAGGCGCCGCATCGCCTCCCGGAGCGGGACGAACCCCTCGGGCGGGTCGAGACGGAACCGGCTGCGGAAGTCGGCGCCCATCCGGACGCGAAGCGGCGCTCCGGGCACGTCCGGACGGACGCCGGGCAGGATGCCGGCGTTGACCCGGCGACAGGGCGTGGCATCCGCAACCCCGAGTTCCCGCGCCGCCGCCCCTGGCCGTTCAGGATTCCGGCTATCTGGTTGTCGGGACAGAACCGGGCCAGGCGGCGAACCAGCTCGACCGTGTCGACGTCGTCATGCCGGCGGACCGGCTTCCGCTTGTTGCGCCTGACCGAAAGGGCGTCCGCCCGGCCGCCCAATGGCATTGAATTAGGCCCGATCAGATTTTCCTGATTTTCGCGCCTTTTCAAAGTCCATGTTTTTTGGGCGTTTCCGCGCTCGCGCGGGGATCTTTCGTTCGGGCTTGACTCATGGAGCGGATCGGTTCATCATAGCATCGACCCAGTCCGTCCGTCCCGAGGGAGGCCACGATGGATCCGCGCATCGAGAACCTGGAAGCCACCACCTTTTTCGGCAAGCGCCTGACGCGGAGGCAGATCGCGCTCATGAAGGAGACGGTCGAGCTGTTCCCGAACGACAGCCGGCGGGAACTTGCCCGCACGCTGTGCGAGAACTTCAACTGGCACACGCCGTCCGGAACCTACAGGGAGCAGTTCTGCCTGCGGGTTCTTGAGGAACTGGAGAGGCTGGGCATCCTGACCCTGCCGGAGCGGCGCGAGACGGGCGGGCGGCGCAACGCTCCCGCCCGCACCGAGGCCGGCGAACCCGGGGAGCCGATCAACGCGCCGCTCCCGGCCCTGGAGCCGGTCACGCTGGAAATCGCCGCCGGCGGACGGGATCTGGCGGAATGGAACGAGCTCGTGGACCGGTACCATCCGCGCGGCTACATGTCGCCCATCGGCTGCCATCTCGCGTATTTCATCCTCGACGCTCACGGCCGCCGCCTGGGCTGCCTGATGTTCGAGAGCGCGGGCGCGCTGCCGGTTCGCGACGCGTGGGTCGGATGGGACCGGCGGCAGCGCGACGCGGGCCTCGCCCGCCTTCTCAGGAACAGCCGGTTCCTGGTGTTTCCATGGGTCAGCGTCAGGAACCTTGCCTCCCGGTCCCTGTCGCTGGCGGCCCGACGGGTCGCCGACGATTGGCACCGGCGCTGGGGTGTGCACCCGCTCCTTGTGGAGACGTTCGTCGACCCGCAGGAGCAGGAGGGCAGTTGCTACCGCGCGGCGGGATGGACGGAGATCGGCGCCACGGCCTCCCGCAGCGTACCCAAGAACGTGTACGTGCTCGAGCTGGAGACGGACGCCCGGGCCGCGCTGCGCGGCGAGAGGAAGGAGACAAGACGCAGGCCGGCCCGCGCTCCGGAAAGCGCGCGGACGGCCGCCGGGATGTGGAGCGCGGTCGCCGCCGCCGCCGCCAGGACGTCCGAGCGCCACGACCGCGAGTGGCGGGTGCGCCGCCGACTGATCGGCACCTTCCTGGTCGTCCTCTTCGTCCTCCGCCTCGTGTTCGGCACGGGGCGCAGTTACGGCTCAGCCCTCGCCGAGATCTGGGAGAGCGCCCGCAGGATGGGCGTGACGCTGCCGCAGGACCGCCCGGTGACGCCGTCGTCGATGTCCCGGGCGCGCGCCAAGGTCGACCCGGAGGTCTTCAGGGAGCTTCACCGGGAGATCCTGGCCGAGGCCCCTGACCGCCCGCTCTGGAAGGGACGGCGGGTCTTCGGCGTCGACGGAGCCAAGATCAACCTGCCGAGGCCGCTCGTGGATGCCGGATACGCGACGCCGGGCAAGCATGCACACTACCCGCAGGGTCTGGTCAGCTGCCTTTACGAACTGGAGCCGCGGCTGCCGTTCGACTTCGGACTGCACGCCGACACCAACGAGCGCCGCGCCGCAGCCAGGCACCTCAAGGCCCTGTCCGCCGGGGACGTGGTCGTCTACGACCGGGGCTACTTCTCCTACGAGATGCTTCTCGCCCACGTCGTCCGGGGCCAGGACGCCGTGTTCCGGCTCAAGCGGGATGCGAACGCGGAGACCGTCGCCTTCCTCGCCGGCTCGCTGGACGACAGGACGGTCGAGATCCGGCCCGACGGCAAGGCGCTGGCCCGGCTGAAGGCCCGCCACCCAGGTGCCGCGTTCGGGCCGCTGAAGCTGAGGCTGGTCCGCTACGCCGCCGGCGACACGGTCTTCGCCCTCGGCACCACGCTCACGGAAGACGACGGCTTCCGCGTCGAGGACCTGGCCGCGATCTATCGGGCGCGTTGGCGTCTTGAAGAGATGTACAAGACCGCCAAGTGGTTCCTGGCCGTCGAGTCCTTCCGCGCCGAAAACGAGCGCGGCGTCCTGCAGGAACTCTACGCCAGCTTCGTCATGGTCACCGCCACCCGCCTGATGACCAACGAGATCGACGGGGAAATCAACGCAGCGCCCGGGGACGGACACCCGAAGAGGGTGAACTTCAAGAACGCCGCAGCAGCGGTCTTCCGCAACTTCGAGGCCCTCGCGCTCGCCCAGGCCGACGCCCTCGCCGAAACCGTCTCGCGCATCGTCGACGACGTCGCCGCACTCTGGCAGCGCGAAAGGCCCGACCGCAGCTATCCGAGGATGTCACGCAAGCCCAGAAACAAATGGTCGCGAAAGGGGAAGGTCGCCGCCGCCAGCTGAACCACGCACGACAAGCGGAATACACGCCTTCCGCTGCTGGACCTTCCACGTCCCGTTAAGTCAACAGCGCCGATTCCTTAAGTCAATGCCATTGCCCGGCCGCCCCGCCAGTGGATGACGACCTCGGTCCGGCCGTCCTCGACCACCTGGAGGGTGACTTCCTCGACAAGACAGGCAAGCAGGCGCTTGCGGTCTCGGCGGGTCGTCTCCGGCGCGTTCCAGACCCGCTCCAGCGCGGTTCCGAGGTCCGCGAAGAACGACGGCGCCAGGTCCTCGGGCTGCCGCTCCCGGGCCGCCTCCAGCGCGAACTCCGCGCTCTCCACAGCGCGCAGCGCCGCCTCCCGTTCCCGCTCCAGGGTCGCCGCGATCAGGCGGTTGCCGGGATCGACCTTCCGGTAGCGCCGTTCCGCGAGGCCGGCCTCGCAGCGGCAGGGCTCAAGCTCCAGCCGCTGGCTTCGCAGCGCCGCTTCCGCCGGCTCCGCCCCTACACCGCCTCCAGACACCGCTCCAGGTCGGCGACACCAGTTCGAGAAAGCGGTCGGCGACGGCCTTGTCGATTGCGATGCCGCCGACCGAGAGGCAGCTTCGCTTCTGACCGGTGTCCGCCGTGCGTCGGTTGCAGTGGCAGCTCCGGCCCGTGTTGTACCGGACCTGGATCGACCTGCCGCAATGGCCGCAGACGGCGAGGCCCTGGAGAAGCGCCGCCCCCTCGCGCGCCGCGCTGCGCTTCCCGTGGCGAACGGTCGAGTTCGCCGCCAGGGTCTCCTGCGCCTCCAGCCATTCGGGCCAGCTCACGTACCCTTCATGACGCCCGGGCTTCAGGATCCGCCACCTCTCCTCTGGTGCCAGCAGCGTTCCATCGTCCCGGTAGCCGAACCGCGCCTTCCCGAAGGCATAGGCGCCGCCCATCGCCGGGTTCTTCAGGATGTCCTTCACCCGGGCATGGGTCGCGTCCCTCCAGACCACGGCGTCCGCGCCATGGGGATGGCTCGGGAGCGTAAGCGGTCAAAAATTCTTTTTGAGAGCCCTGAAGAGCGCCTCGAAGGCGTCGTGGCTCCGGATCCCGTGCGCGAACTGCATGAAGCGCCCAACGTGCCTTTCCCTCGCGTCGCGGAGCACGCGCGGGCGCGCGATCGCCAGCATTTCATGGAGGTCGCGCCGGGTCGCGTTTGTCCGCAAGTGTTGCACGCAACAAGTCACGCAATCCAGCACGAGCAAAGGAAAGACCCTTCAATCGCGATTGCCCAGCCGACCCGTCAATGAGGGGTTGAAATTTCTCTCACAGCGTCGTTAGTTCGTCGACGGACTCGCCGCAACAAGCGGCAATCAACCAGTCCTAGGGAGAAAAACATGCAAACAAAATTCCGTGCGCTCGCATTGGGCGCGATCATGTCAGTTGCGGGCTCGGCCGCCCTAGCGGCAACCGAGTGCATCGCACCGGCCAATCCCGGCGGCGGCTGGGACTTCACTTGTCGCCAGATCGGCAAGATCCTCTACGACATCGGCCAGGTGGACTCGCCGGTCCAAGTCACCAACATGGCCGGCGGCGGCGGAGGCCTGGCCTTCAGCCACGTGGTCAATGAACGCGGCGATGACAGAGACTTGATCGTCGCGGCCAGCCAGGCCACGGCAACACGCCTTGCACAGAACGCCTATGCCGGCCTGACCGCCGACCAGGTGCGTTTCGTGGGCGCAATCGGCGCCGATCCCGGCGTGATTGTCGTGGCCGCCGACAGTCCGTTCATGTCACTCGGCGACATGGTCGACGCGATCAAGGCCGATCCCGGCTCCGTCGCCTTTGGCGGCGGCTCGGCCGCGGGCGGTTTCGACCACCTGAAAGTGCTCATGGTGCTGAAGGAGGCCGGGTTCACCGACATCACGAAAGTCAAGTATATCGGCCTTGACGGCGGTGGCGACGCGATCACCCAGACGATCGGCGGCTTTACCCAGGGCATGACCGGCGACATGTCCGAAATCGTCGGCTTCCTCCAGTCGGGCGAGGTGCGCGCGCTTGCCGTCCTCACCGAGGAGCGGGTGCCGGGCTTCGAGGCCATCCCGACGGCCATGGAGCAGGGCTTTGACGTCGTCGCCGTGAACTGGCGCGGCCTCTATGTGCCGAAAGGCATCTCGGACGACGACTTCGAGGCTTGGGGCGGCAGGCTCCAGGCAGTGGCTGACAGCCAGGAGTGGAAGGACGCCATGGTCGCCAACGGTCTCGCCCCCTTCACCAAGGTCGGCGGCGACTTCCAAAGCTGGGTTGACGGCGTCATTGCCGATACGGTCGAACTCTCGAAAGAGATCGGCGTGATCCAGTGAAACTTACCGACCGTCTCTTCGGAGTGGTCGTGATACTGGGGGCGCTCGCCTACATGGCGGGCGCCTTCCAGATACAGGCCAGCTTCATGTCGGACCCTGTCGGATCGAAGACCTTCCCGCTCATACTGGCCGGGGTCGCGACGATCTGCGGGCTGGTCTTTGTCTTCCGGCCCGATGATGAGCCAACGTGGCCTGGCCGAATGACGCTTGGCAACATCGCGATCGCCGTCCTCGTGATGGCAGCCTACGCCCACGCCCTGAAGCCGCTCGGCTTCCTGATGCCCACGGCGATCAGCGCAGCCATCCTGAGCCTCCAGATCTCGCCTCGGCCGCTGCCTGCGGCAATCACCGGCCTTGGCCTGTCGATCGGGCTGTTCCTGATATTCAAGTATGCGCTCGGCCTCGGCCTTCAGCCCTTGCCCAAGGCGTGGCTCGGCTGATGGAGCTCTTCTCGAACCTCGCCCTCGGCTTCAGCGTCGCGCTTTCGCCGTTCACGCTCTTTCTCGCCGTTGCGGGGTGCTTTCTCGGAACCATTATCGGTGCGCTTCCCGGCCTCGGCCCGTCGAACGGCGTCGCCATCCTGATCCCGCTTGCATTCTCGCTCGGTCTCGACGCGACATCCGCCCTCGTCCTGATGACCGCAGTCTACTACGGCGCGATGTACGGGGGGCGGATCAGTTCCATCCTTCTCAACATCCCCGGCGACGAGCCTGCGCTGATGACGACGCTTGACGGCTACCCGATGGCCAAGGCGGGTCGAGCCGGCGACGCTCTCGTGCTGTCCGGCTTTGCAAGCTTCTTCGGCGCGCTGTTTGCGACGATCGGCCTGATGCTGCTCGCGCCCCTCCTATCCCGCATTGCCTACCAGTTCGGTCCGTCGGAGTATTTCGCGCTCTACCTGCTCGCGTTCTCGACCTTGGGAGGCATCGCCTCCAAGAACCAGGCCAAGGCCGCTCTCGCCTCCTGCATCGGGCTCGGCATCGCCATGATCGGGCTCGACAACCAGACCGGGATGCCGCGCTTCACCGGCGGCAACCTGCACCTGATGGACGGCGTCGACTTCCTGGTCGCGATCGTCGGGCTCTTCGCGGTCGCAGAGGTATTCGTCTTCATTGAAAGCCATGGCAGGGAGTCATCCATCGGGGTCAAGCTCGGAAAGGTGACCCTGCCGGTCCGCGACCTGGCGAAGGGCGCTGGCACGATGCTGCGCTCCAGCGTGATCGGGTTCATCGCCGGCGTGCTTCCCGGTGCCGGCGCGTCGCTCGGTTCGTTCCTGGCCTATATGGGCGAGAAGAACGTGCAGGGCGAAAATGGCGGATTCGGAACCGGCGTGCCCAAGGGCGTGATGGCGCCCGAGGCGGGGAACAACGCCGCAGCCGGCGGTGCGCTCGTGCCGATGCTTACGCTCGGCGTGCCCGGATCCGGAACGACCGCCGTGCTGCTGGCGCTGTTGCTGACGCTCAACATCACGCCGGGGCCGACCCTGTTCACCGACCGGCCGGACGTCGTGTGGGGCCTTATCGCCTCGCTGCTGATCGCGAACTTCGTCCTTCTGGCAATGAACGTGCCGATGGTGAAGATGTTCGTCCACATCCTGAGCGTGCCGGCATGGGTTCTGCTGCCGGGCGTGATGATGATCTCCTTCGTCGGCATCTACTCGCTTTCGGGCAGCTATTTCGATCTCCTGCTGATGATCTTCTTCGGCATCGTCGGCTGGATATTCCGCAAGCTGGACGTTCCAACCGTGCCCATCATCCTTGGAATCCTCCTTGGCAATCACATGGAGGACGCGCTGCGTCGCGCGATGATACTCTCGGATGGCGACTGGCGGTTCCTGTTCGGATTCCGGTGGCACGGTCCGTCGGACGCGTATGAATTCTATTCCGCGATCCCCTCTTCGCTTCTCGTCCTTGCCCTTGCGGGATTCGTGGCGCCGATGTTCCTCCGCCACGTGATCAAGAAACCCCAGGCGATCAGTGACTGAACGCGACCAGGAAGGTGCAATGCCGGCAGGCCACGGCGACGCAAGGGCACAGAATGTCCCGCAACGTCGAGGCTTCTCCGGCAACGGATCCATTCTCGGATGCGGGCCTGCATACCACTTCGGGCCGTGCGCCGCGCGACGGATGCGAGACCCCCGTGAACCAGTGCCAAAATGCGGACGAACCGAACCATGACGCGCATCCTCGTTCCCTCCGGGGCGCTCGGCCTCGACTACGACAAGACGGCGCTTGAACGCGGAACCAGGATGAAGCCGGATCTCATCGCGATCGACGGCGGCTCGACCGACAGCGGGCCGGCCTATCTCGGCTGCGGCGTGTCGAAATACGCGCGGAGCTCGACCAAGCTTGAATGGAAGGGGCTGATCGAGGCCGCGCGAACCGCAGCGTGCCCGCTCGTCATGGGAACCGCGGGCACCTGCGGCACGGACGGGATGGTGGACTGGCTTGTCGACATAACGCGCGAATGCCTGGAAGAACTCGGCTGGGCGTCGAGGGTCGCGACACTCAAGTCCGAACAGGATCCGAACGAAATCGGCCAGCTCCACGCCTCCGGCCAGGTCTCGGCCCTGGACGGCGCGCCGGACCTGGGTCGCAAGACCATCGAGGATTGCACCCATGTCGTGGCCCTTGCAGGCGCCGAGCAGATCCAGAAGGCCATCGAAACCGGGGCCGAGATCATCATCGCGGGCCGCACGACCGACACGGCCACCATAGCGGCGCTTCCGCTGATGCGGGGCAACCACGCTGGCGGCGCATGGCACGGGGCCAAGATTGCCGAGTGCGGCGCGCTTTGCGCCACGAATCCCCAGTCCGGCGTCTTGATGGTAGAGTTCGACAAGGCCGGATTCACCGTGCACCCCTTGGCAGACGATGCCCGCGCAACCCCGCAAACGGTCCTCGCACACATGCTCTACGAGAATTCGGATCCGTTCATCCTTCACGAGCCGGGCGGGCATCTCGACGTGACTGACGCCACTTACGAGGCGCTCGACGAGGTTCGCGTCCGCGTGGAAGGATCCCGCTGGGTGGCGTCGGACCAATACGCCGTGAAGCTGGAAGGCGCGCGCGTGGCGGGCTTCCAGACTCTCTTGATGGCCACCATTCGCGACCCGCGATACGTGGAGAACGCACAAGCCTGGATCCAGGACATCGGGCAACGGCACGCCGCCAAGGTCAAGAGCCGGATGCGGCTCGCGCCGGAGGCCTGGCGCTGCGACCTTCGGCTGGTCGGCATCGACAGCACGCTCGGAGATCTGGAATCCAGGCCGGGTGCCCCGACCGAGATCGGCGTTCTCTGCACAGTCACCGCTGCGGATCAGGGCACCGCGAACGAGATCGGCAAGCTCATGAATCCCTATCTCTTGCACCACCCCCTGACATCCGAGGAAGAGCAGCCGACCTTCTCGTTTCCGTTTTCGCCGGCCGAGATCGACAGGGGGCCGGTCCATGAGTTCTGCCTCCATCATGTCTTGACGCTCTCCGACCCGATGGACGCGTTCCGCATTGACGTGATCAATGCCTGAGGTCGGCGAGATCTGCGACAAGGTCCGGTCGAAGAATGCCGGACCCTTTTGGCTGACGATCGACATCTTCTGTGGCTCCGACAACGCCTTTGCCCGACTGTCCAGCGGCCTCCAGACAAAACGCGTCGCGAAAGCCCTCGGGGCGGATCCGAAATCGATCAAGCGCTTCGACATCAAGGACCTGAACGTGATCAAGATCAGCCTCCCCCGCCCTGTCGTGCAAGGCCATCCCGGGGATCGGGACATGCATGGAGCGGCATGGGCTTCGGTCGTCTCGGAACTCGTGGTCGACTGAACGATGGCAGCACCGCTTTCAGACATCCTGGTGCTGGATCTCACCAACGTGCTGGCAGGCCCGTTCTGCTGTCACCATCTGGCCCACCTCGGCGCGGAGGTGATCAAGGTCGAGCAGCCTGGACGCGGAGATCTTGCGCGGCAACTTGGCGCTGACGCCCGGCTCAATGCCGCCGGGATGGGCGCCTCGTTCCTTGCCCAGAACGCCGGCAAGAAGTCCGTCACGCTGAACCTCAAGCATGCCAAGGGGAAGTCGCTTCTCAAGCGCCTCGTGGCACGGGCGGACGTCCTGGTCGAGAACTTCCGCCCCGGGGTCATGGAGCGCCTTGGCCTGGACCACGACGCCTTGAAAGCGGTGAACGGCGAACTGACATATTGCGCGATCTCGGGATTCGGCCAGAACGGGCCTTGGGTCGACCGTCCTGCCTATGACCAGATCATTCAGGGCGCGTCGGGTGTCATGTCGATCACCGGAACCGTGGAGGGCGGCCCGACGCGCGTTGGCTACCCCGTGGCGGACACGATTGGCGGCCTGACCGCGGCCTTCGCGATCACTGCGGCGCTGAACAGGCGGCCACGGGGCGCTTTCATCGATGTCTCGATGCTGGAATCCGTTCTGGCGACCATGGGATGGGTGGTGTCGAATCACCTGATCGCGGGCGTCATTCCCGAAGCGCATGGCAACGAAAACCCGACGTCGGCGCCATCCGGAACGTTCAGCACAGCCACCGACCCGATCAATGTCGCGGCGAACAGCGACAATCAGTGGGTTGTCCTGACGGACCATCTCGGCCTTGCCGGCCTGCGGGATCGCACCGAATACGCCACGCGCGAGGATCGCAAGAGGAATAGAGCCAGGCTTCGTGCGGAGATCGAGGCCGTGCTCACGACAAGGCCCGCCAAGGACTGGGTCGAGGAGCTGAACCGGATCGGGGTTCCGGCGGGCGCTGTGCTGTCCGTGCCAGAGGTGCTCCGCTCGAAACAGATCGCCAGTCGCGGTTTCCTGGCCAGCTTCGAGAATGCCCCGGGCGTAGGGCGCAGTGTCGAGATTGCGCGAACGGGCGTGAAACTTGATCGGGAGGCGACTGCCGTCGACAGCCCGCCACCGAAACTTGGACAGCACAACCGTGAAGTCTGGGGCCGCATCGGCATGTCCGATTCCGAGATCGAGCGCCTCGAAAGGCATGGAGTGATATGAGCGGCAGCGACGTCTCGGACTGGTGGTCAACCGCGATAATCGACATGGCGCCGGGCCGCATTCACTTGCGAGGGCATCCGATCGAGGAGTTGATCGGCAGGCTCACGCTGCCGGAAACGATCTGGCTGATGACGAGAGGCGAGATGCCGGAGGAAGGTCAGGCCCGGCTTCTCGAAGCCGCATTGGTCGCCGCGGTGGATCATGGGCCGCAGGCGCCATCGATCGCGGCTGCACGCATGGCCGTGACATGCGGACTTCCCCTGAACAACGCCATGGCCTCTGCGGTCAACATGCTCGGTGACGTGCATGGCGGTGCAGGGGAACAGGCCGTCGAGCTCCTTGAAGGGATCGTCACGGCGGCCAGCTCCGGAGAGGAGCTGGCCCTGGCCGCATCGAGGGAGATCGACAATTTGCAGGATGACCGCGACGCATTTGTGCCGGGCTTCGGCCACCGGTTCCACAAGCCGTCGGACCCACGGGCACCGCGACTCCTTGCTCTCGTGGACAAGGCCGCGGAAAGCGGCATCGTGACGGGGCATTTCGCGTATGCCGGACGCGCGGTCGAAGACGAGTTGAGCAGAAGGAGAGGCAAGCCCGTGCCTATGAACATCGACGGGGCGACAGCCGTCATATTCGCCGAACTCGGCTTTGCGCCGCCGCTGGCACGCGGACTCTTCTGCCTCTCGCGCTCCGTCGGCATCCTGGCGCATGCATGGGAACAGATGCAGCAAGGCGGGCGCAACAAGGGTCCGACACCTCCCGAATACCGATGGAGCTACACGGGCCCGAACCCGAAGACGTGACGACTGGCACCCGAACGAAGATCACCCGACGCCCGCGCGCCGCTCAACAGGTATAGTTCATCCCGAGCCGGCCGCCATCGACATAGATCGTCTCGCCGGTGATGTAGCTTGCCTTGCCGCTGATCAGGAAGGCGACCACATCGGCGATTTCGCTTGGCGTGCCGACACGCCTGAGCGGCGTCCGCGACATGATCGTCTTCATCGCATCGGGGCTCGAGTTGATGGCGGCCATCATTGCCGTGTCGATCGACCCCGGCCCGACCGCGTTGACACGAATGTTGTGCGGCGCAAGCGCAAGCGCGGCCGCCTTGGTGAGTTGCATCACGCCGCCCTTGGAGGCGCAGTAAGCGGGAATCGCGGGAATCGCGACCTGGGCGTTGATCGACGACATGTTGACGATCACGCCCTCGATGCCCGCGTCGACCATCATACGGGCGGCGCCCTGAAGCGCCGCAAAAGCGCCCGTGAGATTGATGCCGATCACCTTCTGGAAAGTGGCGATGTCGTAGTCGAGGAAGTCCCCTGGCTCCGAAATTCCCGCATTGTTCACCAAGGCAGAGACCGGGCCGTGATCGGCCGCGATTCGATCGAACATGTCCGAGACCTGAGCCGGGTCGCCCATGTCGCAGACAAGGCCGCTCGCCTCCCGGCTTAACTCCGTCGCCACTTCCTCCACTTTCGCGTTGATGTCCGCCAGAATGATCTTGAAGCCATCACTGGCCAATGCTTCCGCGCATGCAAATCCGATGCCCTGCGCACCCCCGGTTACCAACGCGATCGGCTTTTCCGTCATGACTCACCCTCTTGCCAAGCTCCGGACTGACTTCCGTTGCGTTTCCGGTCTTTCGCCGTAGTGTTAGCGCCGGAACTGCCGGGCGGGAACAGGAAAAGCGCATGCCAGAATCGGATATCGGAGTTGTCGGGCTTGGAACCATGGGCGCGATGCTGACGCTCAACATTGCCGACAACGGATTTCGGGTGTCGGCGCACAACCGAACCCATGCCCGCGTTACCGAACTCATGGACACTGCGGGAGAGCTCGCCAAGCGGATCACGCCTTGCAAGTCCGTCGAGGCGCTCGTCCAGTCATTGAAACGCCCCCGCAACCTCATCCTGATGGTTCCTGCCGGCAGCGTTGTCGATGCCCATATCGACACCCTGCAGCCCTTGCTTGGCGACGATGACATGATCATCGACATGGGCAACGCGAATTTCCGCGACACGAGGCGACGCGCCCGAGCCGCGCGCGAGACCGGGCGTCCCTATCTGGGTGTCGGTATCTCGGGAGGCGCCGAGGGCGCGCGCTTCGGGCCGTCCATCATGGGCGGCGGCCCACGCGAATGTTGGGGCCGGGTGGCACATATCCTCGACGTGATCGCGGCAGACCACGAGGGCCAGCCATGCGCCCGGTGGATGGGCGAGGATGGAGCGGGTCATTTCGTCAAGACCGTGCACAACGGCATCGAATACGCGGACATGCAGTTGATCGCGGAAGCCTACGGGGTCATGCGTGACGGCATGGGCATGACCGCGGCACAATGCGCGGAAGTGTTCACGCGCTGGAATGACGGCGTTCTCAAGAGCTACCTTGTCGAGATCTCCGGAAAGGTGGCTGCCGCCCAGGATGACAGCACGGGAAAGCCTGCGCTGGATGTCATTCTCGACCGCGCGGGGCAGAAGGGAACAGGTCGCTGGACCGTGATCGAAAGCCAGATGCTCGGAGCACCGGTTCCGGTCATCGAGGCGGCGGTCGGCGCCCGCAACATGTCGGCGAAGCGGGACCTGCGCCTGCACGGCGCCAGTCTCCATCAGCGGAGCGCATGCCGCCTGGACGACGGGCTGGCAATTCAGCACTTGGAACAGGCGCTGATCGCCGGGAAGATCCTCTGCTACGCGCAGGGCTTCGATCTTCTCTGCAGGGCCAGCAAGGATTTCGGCTGGTCGCTGCCAATGCCGGGCATTGCCGAGATCTGGCGCGAAGGCTGCATCATCCGTTCGGCAATGCTGAACGACATGGCGGCGGGCCTTCGGGAATCGCCTGGCACCAACCTGGCGCTTGCGGACCGCTTCCGCACCCTTATGGACGAAAACATCGAAGGACTCCGGAAAACCGCGCTTGCCGCGCAGGCCGCGCGCCTTCCGGTCCCTGCCCTTGCGGCGGCGCTTGCATATTTCGACACGCTGACCTGCGAGCGAACGACCGCCAACATGCTACAGGCGCAGCGCGACTACTTCGGAGCACACGGATTCGAACGCATCGACGGCGAAGGCGAGCATCACGGACCCTGGCATGGGCACGATCTGGACGGGAATTCGGCCCTAGGTTGACTGGGTCGCGAAATGGTCACGCCTTGGCGTGATGCCCTACGCATGGAGCCGGGCGGGCTCCCGGCGCTCGACTTCGCCCCCGAACTTGTTGACGTTTCCAAAGAGTGGGATTGCGAACCACTTCATCGGCAACGGATCTGCTCAAGTTCGCTCAACGCCCTTTGAAAGATCCCTGTCCAAAGCTGTCATCATCATGGCGGTCTGCTTGGCAGGCAAGTCGTCAGCGTGTGCAATTGCGGGCCCGATCCACCGGGAGGCGCTTCATTTGCGTTCTAGAGGCAAATCAGCACGAAGCGGAACCTTCGATTCCTGGCGGCAGCACCGGCGCTCGGCCGGCACGTTCACGCGAAACCGTTCGCTGCCGATGCCGATGTCGAGCGATGGAGAAGTGGCAAGTGGCAGGCGGGAATCGCTTGGCATTGCCCGTCGGGAACTCGTGGCGAGAAAATGCGGGAGAAGGCGAACGTCGCTTTCTGGTCTTTGCGGAGGCGATGGGCTGCGTTGCACAAACCGGGTCAGGATCGCGGTTGTCAAGCTGCATCGGCAGGCGAATGGTGCCCCCGAGGCACTCCGTAATGGCACCAAGTACGCTGTGGAAGGCACGTCCCGAGGCGCTGCAGTGAGAGATGGAGCCCCTCAGCATCAAGGCGAAGGACCTCGCACGGATCCTGAAGCGTTCTGTGGCCTAGGCGCATCTTGCGGCCCGCCGGTTCATGAAATTTTGGGCAGCACGGAGGATAAGGACCCCCCGTTCCACTCTGAAGTGCAACACCAGAGGTAGTGGGTGCCTGTTTTTTCGGCACAGGATGTTGCATGTGGGCCAGATGGCGGCGACAGTCCCGGTTGTGAAGCTGGGAGATTGCCATGCCAAAGGGCTACCACCATCTGACCCAGGAGGAACGGTGCCAGATTTGCGCGCTGAGGAAAAGCGGGCTTTCTGAACCAGCGATCGCGCGGCAGCTGGGCCGCGACCGGACGACGGTCTGGCGCGAGGTGCGCCGGAACGGCGGCGGCCGCGGCTATCGGCACAGGCAGGCGCAGGGGAAGGCTTCGGCACGGCGCAGCGCGGCCTCGTCGGTTGCCAGGAAGATGACGCCGGAGCGGTGGCGGCTGGTGGAGGACAGGCTGGCCGACGGCTGGAGCCCCGAGCAGATCGCCGGCCGTCTCAGGAAGGAGGGCGTCCCGATGGCGGGGCGGCAGTGGACCTGCCGGCACGTCCGCGCCGACCGGAAGTCTGGCGGCCAGCTCTACCTGCTCCTGCGCCGCCGGGGAAAGAGGCCGAACTGGAAGGGCGGACGTCATGCGGGGCGCGGGCACATCCCGGGCCGCGTGGACATCTCCGAGCGTCCGGCGGTGGCGGAGGCGAAGGAGCGGGTCGGCGACTGGGAGGCGGACACGATCATCGGGAAGGGCCACGGCGGCGCGCTGGTGTCGCTGGTGGAGCGAGCGTCGAAATACACGCTTCTGGCGTTGGTCGGCCGGAAGACGGCGGACGCGGTCGGCAACGCGATGCTCGGAATGCTGCTGCCGCTGCACGCGCTGGTCCACACGATCACGGCGGACAACGGGAAGGAGTTCGCGGGTCACGCCCAGGTGGCTCAGGCGCTCGGTGCAGGGTTCTTCTTCGCCACGCCGTACCATTCCTGGGAGCGCGGCCTGAACGAGCACACGAACGGTCTCGTGCGTCAGTATTTTCCGAAATGGACGGACTTCCGCCAGGTCACCGACGCACAGGTGAAGGCGGTTCAGGACCGGCTGAACGCGCGTCCGAGGAAGGCGCTGGGCTACCTGACGCCGGAGGAGGCGTTCCGGGCGGCGCGGCCTCCATGACGGAAACCGTCCCGGACCGTCCTTCAGGGGACCGGTCCGAGGGGGAAAGCGACGTGATCGGCCCGCCGGCCTCGTTCGGGCTCCGCCCTCGCTTCGCCCGGCGGGCCGATCACGTCACTGCGCGGGCTTGCACTGTCGAGAGAGCCTGACTACGCTCCGTACCCGAGGGACTTCAGCCGCATCCGGCCCGGATTTCCGGTGCCTGGGGCAGGGAAATTCCGCCGCCGGGCCATTTCCTCCGCTCGGGCTACGCCCTCGCTACGGAAATGGCCGGCGTTGCACTTCGGACTGGAAGTGGGGGACAAAAAAACAGCTGATTACGGACAAAATCGCTTACTTACATTTTTGTGGGCACTTGATTTTGTGCATGTAGGCACGCAAGAATCGGCAAGATTGGCAATCTGCCGTTTCCCCGTCTCGTTTTCGCCCTTGCGGCAATGCGAAGCGACACAATGACGTCAGGCTTGTCGATGCAACCAAGGGAGGACTCCAAGTCAGTGCCCCCTCCATGAAGGGAGGGGCTTGAGGGGAAACCCGAAAGCCCATGCTGACCAGACCAAGAAAGGACAATGCGATCCAATCTGCCTTGCATGGCACGTCCAAGACCCGTTCCGGGATGCTCCCTCAGTCCCGGATCCTGGAAAATTCGCTTGTGGACACGCCAGGTCAGGCGCGAAATTGGGCGAACCCAGACGCGGGCATGCAGGATGGTCGAGGGGAGCCTGGCTGCGGCCAGCGTCACCGGGGGAGCTTCGGCGCCGCCGCGAGTGGCGCAAGCCGCACCGCAGCGCGAGCTGCACTTCATGTCGTTCTCCTTCCATGGGGCGAGTGGTGTCAATCGCCCGTCTCGTATTCACACAAGCAGCAAAAGGGCGCGCCTTACTCCCCGCCCTGAAGGACGGGTATTCCGGCGCGAGAAACTGATGAAACAAATGAAGAAAATTTGCACCGCGGCACTTGCCGCTACCTGCGTCCTCGCAGGCCCCGCAATGGCCGAATGGCCAGAAAAACCGGTGAAGGTCATCGTTCCATTCGGTGCCGGTGGCACAGCAGACACGATCCCGCGCACGTTCGAGAGAGCGATAAGCGAGAACAACCTCCTGGACGAGCCGATGACGATTCTCAATGTCGGCGGCCACTTCTCGGTCGGGTCCCGGCGTGTCATGGAAGCAGAGCCCGATGGCTACGAGTTCCTGCTCATTCAACTTGCGTTGATGGGCGCCGAAGCCATGGGCGCCATCGGCTTTGGCTGGCGTGACTTCGAACCGGTCGCCTTGACAGGCAGATTTTGCAATCACATCTCCGTCAGTGCAGATTCCGACTATCAATCCCTTGAAGACTTGATGGAAGATGCTCGCGATGGCGGAGATCCCGTACTTGCTGGCGTCAACATTGGCGGGCAAAATCACATCACGATGATCTTGCTGGAGAATTCCGATTCGGATGCCAGCTTCCGTCATGTGCAAACGGGTGGCGGGACGAAGGTCTTCCCCGCTCTCGTAGGCGGGCACATCGATGTTGGCACGCAGACCACGCTTGAGATCGTCAACAATAGCGTGGATGCCGACGGGAACTTGGCTACGGACGCGCCGCTCCGACCAATTGCCTTCACTGGCGCTGAACGCGATCCGAGATTGCCAATGGTCCCAACGGCTGCCGAGCAGGGACATGAGGTGGTTTTCTGCCCGGATTTCTGGTGGCTTGCGCCGAAGGGCACGCCTCAGGAAGCAATTGACGGGTTGGCCGATGTGTTGCAGGCGGCAGCGGACACACAGGTCGTGAAAGATCTCTACGAAAGCAAGGGGTTGCTGCCTACGTTCGCACGCGATGAAGAATTTCGTGAATATCTCGCCTGGATGTGGGAAACCCTTGAGGAACCCTTGGCATCCATCGAGCTCCAGAACTGACGGAGGTCGTATTGGCCAACACGGGATGGATCGTTCATGTCGCGCGGTCGGATAGCCCTGGAAGTCGCAATCTCGATCGCTTTCATGGCGTTCGCGCTGGCGGTCCTTGTCGAAGTTCATGACTTGCCGCCGGGGCTTATCGATCCGCTTGGATCGGCCCCGGTTCCTCAGTGGACCGCGACAATACTGTTTCTGCTCAGCCTCGCGATGCTTGCGAGAGTTCTGCTGCCATCGCAACGCGAGGCCGGGCAGGAAAGCGACACAGCTGAAGACGAAGTCGCTGAGCGCCCAGGAGCAGCCATGGGCGTAGTGGTATTGACAGCTCTCTACGTGCTGATGCTCGCCTCACGCGCAGTCGGATTTAGTGTTCTGACGGCGTCGTTTGTATTCGCGCTTGTCATCCTGCTCAGTCGAGATCGTGCAAGGGCGTTATGGATGGGTTTGCTGCTCGGCTTGCCGGTCGGCTTCGGATGCGAGTATCTCTTTACCCAGGTCTTCGTGGTCGATCTGCCGACGTGGCGATGAGGGAAGAGCTGTTGCGATGATAGAAGCTCTTATGGGCGGCTTTGTGACGATTGCGTCGCCGTGGCCCTTCTTTTTTCTTCTGGCCGGCACGTTCCTCGGCGTGACCATTGGTGCGATACCGGGTTTGTCGGGCTCCATGCTGATCGCGCTGACCTTGCCTCTGACCTACTACATGGATGCTCTGACCGCCGTGTTGCTCATCATTGGAATGTACGTTGGCTCTGTTGCCGGCGGCCTGATTTCGGCAACGCTTCTACGAATGCCAGGGACGGCCGCGTCTGTCATGACGACGTTTGACGGCTATCCCATGGCGCGGGCCGGCCGGCCAGGACATGCCCTGGGGCTTGGCATTTCCGCATCGCTTGTTGGTGGTTTGATCTCATGGGTGGTTCTGGCAACAATGGCGAAGCCGATTTCCATTTGGGCGACGCGCTTCGGCCCCTTCGAATACTTCACGCTCATTCTTTCCGCCCTCGTTCTGATTGCCGCCGTGAGCCAGGGTTCCATGCTGAAGGGCCTTATCGCAGGTGCATTTGGGATCTTGATATCAATGCCCGGCATAGACCCGTCTTCCGGTCAGCCACGAATGACTTGGGACTGGTATATGCTGAACGGTGGATTGAAGCTCATGCCGGTTCTCTTGGGGGCGTTCGTCGTCAGCCAGATTCTCAGAGATGTTCTTGAAATCGACCGCAAGTTCAAACGTGTGGACTTGATCAAGGACAGTATCTTCATTTCGCTGCGCGACTACCGCGCACAGGCGGTGAACCTCATCAGATCTTCGGTCATTGGAACCGTGATCGGCATACTCCCCGGCGTTGGCGCAAATATCGGATCCGTTGTTTCCTATACAGCTGCCAAAAACACTTCGAAGGAACCCGAACGCTTTGGACGCGGACATGATGACGGAATTGTCGCTTCGGAGGCGGCAAACAATGCCACGGTCGGAGGCGCGTTGATACCGCTCATAGCGATGGGAATTCCGGGCAGTGTCATCGATGTCTTCTTGATCGCTGCGTTGATGATCCACTCGATACAGCCGGGACCATATCTCTTCCTCAACAACGCAGACATTGTATGGGCCATGATCGCTGCCTGCCTTGTCGCGAACTTGATGATGTTCGCCATCATGGCTTCGGGTGCCGCGTACATGTCTCGGCTGATGTATCTGCCTCGTGCCTATTTACTGCCGATCGTGCTTAGCTTCTGCATTGTTGGGGCGTACGGGCTTGACAACACCATGCTTGATGTGTGGGTGATGTTGGTCTTCGGCGTGATCGGGTTCTTCATGGAACGCGTGTCCATACCGCTTGGGCCGTTTATCATTGGATTCATTCTAGCGCCGTTGGCGGAAGTTAACCTTCGGAGTGGCCTCAGTGCGACAGCGGGCGACATAACACCTATTTTCACGCGGCCGTTGGCACTTGCATTCCTGATTCTGACGATCGTTCTCTTGCTCATGCCGATCATTGGCAAACTCCGGCGACGCCGCGCAGACGCACGGACGTGAGACCGCGTGCCGTCCCGCGCGATGCCGCACCGGGCACGCCGGACGCGGGCATCGACGTTCTTCATCGGCTCCCGTTTCTGTGAGGCCACTACGATGTCTCGTCCCGCTCGCGGCCTTCGGCCACAGCCGCGACGGGAAGAGGGGCAAGCGGCAGATCGTGTTCGGGATGCTCTGCGCCTCCGACGGCTGCCCGGTCGCGGTGGAGGCGTTCCCCGGAAACACCGCGGACCCGTCCACGGTGGCAAGCCAGGTGAACAGGATCCGAAAGCGCTTCGGCATCGACCGCATCGCCCTTGTGGGCGACAGGGGGATGCTCACCACGGCGCGGATCCGCGAGGACATCGAGCCGGCGGGGCTCGACTGGATCTCGGCGCTGAAGACGCAGGACATCCGCAAGCTGCTGAAGGAGGGCGCGGACGGCGCCCCGGCGAGCGGCTGATGGTCTGCATGAACCCCCGGCTGCGGCAGGAGCGGGCGCGCAAGCGTTCGGCCCTGCTCCAGGCCACCGAGGAGGCGCTGGCGGCGATCGCGAGGTCGGTGCGCTCGGGCCGGCTGAAGGGCCGGGAGGCCATCGACCGCCGGGTGGGCAGGGACGTCAACCGCCGGAAGGTCGGCAAGCACATGGAGGTCGACGTGACCGACAGGGGCGTCTCCTGGCGCCGGCGGAAGGACCGGATCGAGGCGGAGGCCAGGCTCGACGGCGGCTGCGTCATCCGCACCAGCCTGGATTCCGCCTCCATGGGCGCAACGGAGGCCGTCGAGGATTGCAAGTCGCTCGCCGGCGTGGAGCGCGCGTTCCGGAACGCGAAGAGCGACCTCCGGATCCGTCCGGTCTACGTGTACTCCCCCGACCACGTCCGCGCGCACGTGTTCCTTTGCATGCTGGCCCTGCACGTGGAATGGCACATGCGCCGGCGCCTGGCGCCGCTCCTGTTCGAGGAGGACGACCGCGCGGGCGCCCGGGAACGGCGGAACTCGCCGGTGGAGAAGGCCTGGCCGTCGGAATCCGCCCGGCGGAAGGCCGCCACGAAGCGCACCGCAGACGACCTGCCCGCCCACAGCTTCCGCACCCTGCTCGACGATCTCTCGGGGATGGCGCTGAACCGGCTGCGGCTGTCGGACCATGAAGAGAGCCTGCTGTCCGTCGTCACCAGGCCGACCCCGGTCCAGAAACGGGCCTTTCAGCTGCTCGGAGTGAACCCTGACCGGAACGTTCCCATAAGGATGACAGGTTGACCGGCGGCCGCAGGGCCGGAAAACCCATGAAAACCAGAGGGTTGGTCATTGAATCCCTTTTCAGGTCCCCCTGAAGTTCCGGTTAAGCACTCATCAAGTTCATGATCAGGACGGAATGCCGATGGAAGGGATGTTCGGAATCAGCCGCGAACACGATCAAGCAGGCGCGCAGCCAGCGGCGCCCCCATGATGACGATGACGAGTCGCAGTATGTGATGCGCGACCACGAATGCCATGTCCGCTCCGACAACGAGTGCCAGAACGGTGAGTTCCGCCTGTCCGCCCGGCGAGTATGCCAGCAGCGCGGACATGCCAGGGGCAAGCCCGAATGAATAGATCGCCTCCACGAAGGCCAGGGTCAGCACGATCAGGAGCCCGCAAAATCCGAGTCCGGCCAGAAGATCCTTCCGGATCTCGTTCATCGTTATGCCGTTGTAATTGCTGCCGATGGCCATCCCGATGAAGAACTGTGCCGCCCAGATGGCTTCGGCAGGTGGACGCTGATCGAGGAAACCTGCCAATGTCACCGCAGCCGTCAGGATCATCGGCCCGAGAATCGTGGCTCCGAACAGGCCGACCTTTCGCGCCGCCCACCAGCCGAACCCGGCCGAGACTATCATCAAGCCCAGTTCCGACGGCGCGACACTCATCAACGGGACGCCAGGGGGGCGGTCGAGATCCGCATCCCAGATGCCAATCAAGAGGAATGGCAGCGCCATCACGATAACAAGGACGCGGGTGGCGTGAATCAGCGACAAGGCCCGGACATTGCCTCCCGCCTCCTCGCCGAAGACGACCATGTCCTGAAGGCCGCCTGGCATCGACGCGTAGTATGCGGTCGCGAAGTCGTAGCCGCACAAGCGCCGGAAATAGGGCACTCCGGTCAGCCCGATGACAAGAATGAACAAGGGCATCAGGATAAGCGTCGGCCACATGGACGGGAATGTGGCCAGCACGGCCGGCGTAAGCGTTGCACCCACCGCGACGCCCAGAATCGTCCGCATGGCGGCGTTGACTGGCTTGATGCCGCCCAGCGGAACACCCAGGAGGGCTGCAATCAGGCAACTCGCGATCGGGCCGAGCAGCCACGGCAGCGGAATCGCCAGCAGATGGAATGCCGCCACACCGACCAGACCTGATGCCAGCGCGTTGAGAGCGGGCATCACCTGCATGAATTCCCCGCCCGCACCGGGAGGCTCCACGGATGCCGAACGGGACCTCTCCTGGGGCCATGGCCGGTCGCGAGGTGACGTCCCGCCTCGGACTGCCAGGCGGAGAGAGCGAGACGTCCGGTCCTTGTGCCAGGCGAATTCCGGTCGCGGCCTGGAACCGCGGCAATCAGGATCGCACGTGTCGCATGCAGTTCAGCAATCATGCCCGCTTCTTCCTCCAATTGGCTCCGGGATGGAAGAACGTTCGCTCAAGCCGCATAGGGCTCCCTTCCCGACGCAATCAGTCGCAGGATCCTCTGGGGCGCACCTTGTGCGAGAAACGACCGGCGGGCGCAGTCAACCGCCCGCCGAGGACGGCGGCCCCTGACCTTTCAACCGGACACTGTCGACTCGAAGGCGGTGTAGTCGCGCTTGGCCCGGTGGCGTTCGAGGAATGGCGAAAGGATCGGGCATCCCTCCCGGAGTCTCCGTGACTCCGGCTTTGGCTGGCGAATAGGCGGCATGAATTCGGCGAGGAGCACGGCGGCGACCGCGAAATCCATGACCGTTTGGGCCGATTCGGCTGGTCCGGGCAGCTTCCTGTGGTTCGTCCCGCCCATGTGCATGGCGAAGACATCGAGTCAACAGTGTCTGGTTGAAAGGCCCCTGACCGGGAGCGGTTCGCAACATGCACGGCAAGGCGCATGTACAAGGCTCCACGACGACCTCTGCGAAGCATGGCAGTTGCACGGTGGGTATAGCCCAATTTGCTGACATTGGCGATTTCTGCCAGCTTTTTCTGTAGCGGGCGTGTCTGGCAACGGCCGGGCGAATCGGTCGGCAGCGCGCTTTCAGAGGCAACAGGCAGGAGCGCGAATGATGACGCAGGACGAAGGGAAGCGCGTGCACCGGCATCCGGACGCGGTGGCGTATCTGGAAGGCTTGGGTGAAGAGGGCGCGTCGATGGTCCGGCCGCACGAGGGCGGGCGCGTCCGGCACTGGATCGAGGGCGGCGAGGTGCGGAGCCTCGAGATTGCGGAGGACGGGCCGCTTCCGGCACTGCTGGAGGCCGTTTCGGCGGAGTTCGGCCCGCAGCCTCCGAAGCTGGCGGCGGATCTCGCGTCGGGCGTGCCGGAACTTGACGGCGTGGGGCGGGCGCTCCGGGACGCCGCCTTGGGCGGCGGGGCGACGGCGCTGAAGCAGCTGGTCGAACAGCTTGACAGGGCGTTGCCGGCGCCGAGATGCGAAAGCTGCGGCAAGCCGATGCGTCGCTGCCAGGAGAGGAAGAGGAAGTCGTTCCCGACCCGGCTAGGCCGGGTCGGGTTTGAACGGACGCATTTCCATTGCCGGTCGTGCGGCAAGGGCTGTTATCCGCTGGACCGGGCGTTGGGCCTAGAGAGGAGCGCCTTCACGCCGGGGATGGCGAGCGTCATGGCCGGGACGGTGCCGCTGACGGGCTTCGATGCGGCGAGCCGGCACATCGCGAACCCTGCCGGGGTGGACGCCACGTCGAGTTCGCTGCAGCGCTGGTCCCTGGCTCTCGGGGAGGAGGCCCTCCGGTTCGAGCGGGAGGAGGTGGTCGGGGGCAGGCCCCTGGAATCGCGCATGCATCTCTCGATCGACGGGACCGGGATCCCGATGCGGAAGGAGGACGTCGAAGGCGTTGCCGGGAAGCAGGACAACGGGAGTTCCAGGACACGAGAGGCGAAGCTCGCGGTCATGTACACCGCCGAGGGGCGGGATCCCGAGACCGGCGCGGCGCTGAAGGACAGTGGCAGCGAGACATCCGGCTGCCTCATCGACAGCGCGGCGGCGCCGTCCGGCAGCAAGGAGCCCTCGGAGTTCGCCGTGCGGCTGAACCGGGAGGCGCAGCGCCGGGGCCTGCACGACGCCGGGGAACTCGTCGTCATCTCCGACGGGGCCGAATGGATCAGGAACACCTGCGACGAGCTCTTCGGGGGGCGGAAGGTCACCTGCGTGCTCGACATCTTCCATGCCCTGGAGTACGCGTCCGACGCCGTGAAGGCGATCGTCTAGGCGGAACGGGACCGGCGGTTCGAAGGGATCAAGGCGGACATCGAGGCGGGGCAGGTCGCCAGGGTGATCCGGGAGCTCGAGCCCTTCAGAGGCCGTCACGAGGAGGTGGAGGCGTGCTGCCGCCACTTCAGGAACAACATCGAGCGGATGCGGTACAACGAGTACCGTGACCTCGGCATGCAGGTCGGGAGCGGCGTCGTGGAAAGCGGATGCCGAATGTTCGGGCTGCGCCTGAAGCGTAAGCGGTTAAAGGACGGCGTTCTGCTTGCGTCTTGATTTCGTCGGCCCTCGCGCGAGAGCATCCGATCCATTGATCCTGATCGGAGTTTCTTGATGACAGACGATGCATTGGCGACGGGCGCTGCCAGCCCCGTCCGCAAGAACCGGAGCGAGGCCGAGTGGCAGGCCCTGATGGAGGACTTCGAGCGCTGGGACGGCTCTCAGGTCGCCTTCTGCGAGGCCCGGGGGGTGTCGGTGAAGTCGTTCCAGGGCTGGCGCCGCAAGCGCGGCCTGGCCGGACGTGCGGCCACGGGCAGGCCCGGCGGCTTTGTCGAGATCGCGTCGGCGACAGGACCGGACTGGGACGTCGAGCTGTCGCTCGGCGACGGGGTCACGCTCCGCCTGCGGCGGTCCTGATGCTCGGCGGCTGGCCGGCGGGCGGCATCTGGCTGTCGACGGAACCGGCGGACATGCGCCGCAGCTTCGACGGGCTGGGCGCGCTGGTCGCGACCCATCTCGGGGAGAACCCGGCCAGCGGGCGCTGGTACGTGTTCGTCAACCGCCGCCGGACGATGGTGAAGGTGCTCGGCTTCGAGCATGGCGGGTACTTCGTCTGGGCCAAGCGCCTGGAGCAGGGCCTGTTCGCCTCGCCCCCGGCGCTGGCTCGGGGGCGGAAGTCGCTGTCGCTGTCGCGGACCGAGCTCTCTGCGCTTCTGGACGGGATCGACATCACCGTCCGGCGCCACCGCAAGCGCTATCCCGCCTCCATGGCGGCGGCGTGAAGCCTGCCCGCCGTGACGGCCGCGACGTCGGACGTCATCGGGCTGTCGGCGAACAGCGTCTTCCACCGCCTCGGCGTCAGTTCTTCGATCCGGCTGGCCGGGCAATGGCATTGAATTAGGCCCGATCAGATTTTCCTGATTTTCGCGCCTTTTCAAAGTCCATGTTTTTTGGGCGTTTCCGCGCTCGCGCGGGGATCTTTCGTTCGGGCTTGACTCATGGAGCGGATCGGTTCATCATAGCATCGACCCAGTCCGTCCGTCCCGAGGGAGGCCACGATGGATCCGCGCATCGAGAACCTGGAAGCCACCACCTTTTTCGGCAAGCGCCTGACGCGGAGGCAGATCGCGCTCATGAAGGAGACGGTCGAGCTGTTCCCGAACGACAGCCGGCGGGAACTTGCCCGCACGCTGTGCGAGAACTTCAACTGGCACACGCCGTCCGGAACCTACAGGGAGCAGTTCTGCCTGCGGGTTCTTGAGGAACTGGAGAGGCTGGGCATCCTGACCCTGCCGGAGCGGCGCGAGACGGGCGGGCGGCGCAACGCTCCCGCCCGCACCGAGGCCGGCGAACCCGGGGAGCCGATCAACGCGCCGCTCCCGGCCCTGGAGCCGGTCACGCTGGAAATCGCCGCCGGCGGACGGGATCTGGCGGAATGGAACGAGCTCGTGGACCGGTACCATCCGCGCGGCTACATGTCGCCCATCGGCTGCCATCTCGCGTATTTCATCCTCGACGCTCACGGCCGCCGCCTGGGCTGCCTGATGTTCGAGAGCGCGGGCGCGCTGCCGGTTCGCGACGCGTGGGTCGGATGGGACCGGCGGCAGCGCGACGCGGGCCTCGCCCGCCTTCTCAGGAACAGCCGGTTCCTGGTGTTTCCATGGGTCAGCGTCAGGAACCTTGCCTCCCGGTCCCTGTCGCTGGCGGCCCGACGGGTCGCCGACGATTGGCACCGGCGCTGGGGTGTGCACCCGCTCCTTGTGGAGACGTTCGTCGACCCGCAGGAGCAGGAGGGCAGTTGCTACCGCGCGGCGGGATGGACGGAGATCGGCGCCACGGCCTCCCGCAGCGTACCCAAGAACGTGTACGTGCTCGAGCTGGAGACGGACGCCCGGGCCGCGCTGCGCGGCGAGAGGAAGGAGACAAGACGCAGGCCGGCCCGCGCTCCGGAAAGCGCGCGGACGGCCGCCGGGATGTGGAGCGCGGTCGCCGCCGCCGCCGCCAGGACGTCCGAGCGCCACGACCGCGAGTGGCGGGTGCGCCGCCGACTGATCGGCACCTTCCTGGTCGTCCTCTTCGTCCTCCGCCTCGTGTTCGGCACGGGGCGCAGTTACGGCTCAGCCCTCGCCGAGATCTGGGAGAGCGCCCGCAGGATGGGCGTGACGCTGCCGCAGGACCGCCCGGTGACGCCGTCGTCGATGTCCCGGGCGCGCGCCAAGGTCGACCCGGAGGTCTTCAGGGAGCTTCACCGGGAGATCCTGGCCGAGGCCCCTGACCGCCCGCTCTGGAAGGGACGGCGGGTCTTCGGCGTCGACGGAGCCAAGATCAACCTGCCGAGGCCGCTCGTGGATGCCGGATACGCGACGCCGGGCAAGCATGCACACTACCCGCAGGGTCTGGTCAGCTGCCTTTACGAACTGGAGCCGCGGCTGCCGTTCGACTTCGGACTGCACGCCGACACCAACGAGCGCCGCGCCGCAGCCAGGCACCTCAAGGCCCTGTCCGCCGGGGACGTGGTCGTCTACGACCGGGGCTACTTCTCCTACGAGATGCTTCTCGCCCACGTCGTCCGGGGCCAGGACGCCGTGTTCCGGCTCAAGCGGGATGCGAACGCGGAGACCGTCGCCTTCCTCGCCGGCTCGCTGGACGACAGGACGGTCGAGATCCGGCCCGACGGCAAGGCGCTGGCCCGGCTGAAGGCCCGCCACCCAGGTGCCGCGTTCGGGCCGCTGAAGCTGAGGCTGGTCCGCTACGCCGCCGGCGACACGGTCTTCGCCCTCGGCACCACGCTCACGGAAGACGACGGCTTCCGCGTCGAGGACCTGGCCGCGATCTATCGGGCGCGTTGGCGTCTTGAAGAGATGTACAAGACCGCCAAGTGGTTCCTGGCCGTCGAGTCCTTCCGCGCCGAAAACGAGCGCGGCGTCCTGCAGGAACTCTACGCCAGCTTCGTCATGGTCACCGCCACCCGCCTGATGACCAACGAGATCGACGGGGAAATCAACGCAGCGCCCGGGGACGGACACCCGAAGAGGGTGAACTTCAAGAACGCCGCAGCAGCGGTCTTCCGCAACTTCGAGGCCCTCGCGCTCGCCCAGGCCGACGCCCTCGCCGAAACCGTCTCGCGCATCGTCGACGACGTCGCCGCACTCTGGCAGCGCGAAAGGCCCGACCGCAGCTATCCGAGGATGTCACGCAAGCCCAGAAACAAATGGTCGCGAAAGGGGAAGGTCGCCGCCGCCAGCTGAACCACGCACGACAAGCGGAATACACGCCTTCCGCTGCTGGACCTTCCACGTCCCGTTAAGTCAACAGCGCCGATTCCTTAAGTCAATGCCATTGGCTGGCCGGGTGGGTGTCGATGCGCAGCAGGACGTCGGTCAGCCAGACGCGGGGATCGACGCCCTGCATCCGGCAGGTGGCGAGCATGGCGTTCATGATCCCTATGTGCTCTCCGCCGATCTCCGTCCAGGCGAACAGCCAGTTCCGCTGGCCGAGCTTGGCGCCGCGCAACCTGTTCTCGACCTGGTTGGTGTCCGGCGGCACGTCCGGGTCGCCCAGGAACACCTCCAGCGTGGCCCTCCGCTCGACGGCGTAGCCGATCGCCTTGCGGACCGGGTGCTTCGGCGTCAGCGCCGGATCCTCCAGCGTCCGCTCGCACCAGTCCCAGATCCTGTCGACCGCCTTCCGCGACCGGGTCCGCCGCGCGACCAGCCGCTCGGCCCGCGGCCGGCCGTCGATCTCCTTCTCGATCCGGTAGATGGCGCCGATCAGCTTCAGCGCTTCCCCGGCCATCTCCGGGTGATTGTCCTTCTGCTCCCAGAAATTTCTGCGGGTATGGGTCCAGCAGCCCTGATGGGTGACCGCGCCGCCGCGCGCCGCGACATAGGCCTCGCAGGCGCCGTAGCCGTCGCTCACGAGGGTTCCGGAGTACTCGCCGAGGAACTCGGCCGCATGCTGGTGCCGGCGGGAGGTGGCGAAGGGGAACACAACCTCGTCCCGGTCGCCGAGCACCGGCCAGAAGCAGCCCTTCTTCATGCTTCCCGGCTTGCCCGGGTGCCGTCCGGCCCGGATCGGCGTCTCGTCCATCTGGATCACGGCGCTCTCCAGCACCGAACGCCACTGCGCGTCGTGGACCGGCTTCAGGAGCGCGATCGCCCGGTTGGCCCACTGGATCGGCGAGCCGCGGTTGACGGTGATGCCTCCGGCGGCCAGCATCCGGTGCTGGCGGTGAATCGGCAGGTGCCAGAGGAACTTGTCGATGAGCATGCCTGCGACGAAGGAGACGTCGGCGCAGCTGCTCTTGAAAACGCTCTCGCGGGCCGGGGCGCTGACGAGGGCGCCGGTCTCGCGGATCTTCGCCTTGAGATGGCGGTAGCGGATGACCACGTGCCGCCAGTCGAGCACGGCGATCCGGCAGTGGACGCGCTCGGAGACCACCTCGCATTCGTCCTCGGACAGCCCCTCGACCTCCGGCGGCGTAACGGTGATGTCGATCACCTGGGCATTCTCGTTGAAGCGCAGTCCGGTGTCGTTGACCGCGTCGCCGCGATCCTTCCTGCGGCCGGCCTTGCCGCCGCGGTGGCGGTCCTGGCCGTCGGTCCCCTCGTTGCCGTCGGAACCGTCCTCCTTGCGCTTTTCCGAGCGCGAGCCGTACAGGTCGCGTTGCAGCTGGACGATCTGGGCGGTGAGAGCGGCGATCTGCGTCACGAACCCGGCGATCCGCCTTTCCTGTGCCGCGATCGTCGCGGCCAGCTCGGCGTTGTCCGACGCCAGCCGCCCGGACAGGTCGATCAGCGACCGGAGCGCCTCCTCGGCCTCCGGCGGCAGGGTGCCGTCCCCGAGCAGGCGGGACAGGTCCCGGCCCAGATCCTCGACCTCGCGGACATCGGACGACGCGTTCATTCCCCGGCCTCGACGGCCATCACCGCCGCCAGCACCGCGAGCCGCTCGCCCGGCGGCATCGCCCGGCGGTTGAGGGCGATGCCGATGCTGCGCTGCGCGGGCGGCTTGCGCTTCATGATCGCGCCGCCACCCAATTGCGTTTCGATGAACAGGCCATGCACGGGCATGGTGCTCACGACTGCCTGCGAGAGCCCGGTCGTCCCCTTGGAACCATGCCATTCCAACATCGCCGCCTCCGAAGTGATTCGCACCGATGGCAGGTGAATGGAACAGGCAGGCTATGATGTCAAACGCAAATCCGGCCCGGATCGGGCATCGACGTCGTACTTTAACCGCTTACGGCCGGACGGCGGGCCGCTTCAGGAGCTGCTGGAGGCCGTTTCGGCGGAGAGAGGAGCCAACGCCATGCTCGCGCTCAAGAGCTGCGTCATGAACCTCAGGCTGCCCGACTTCCTGGACTGGCAGGTCAGGCAAGCCGTCGCGGGCAGTCACTAACTTGGGCTACACCCGTTGCACGGTGCGCGTCTTGTGCAGGGATCGATGAATGGCTTACGATGCGAATTCTGAAACGGATGCGATATTGAGTGGCAGCGGACACATTTCGGCGGTGGAAACCCCATCCGGCAAGAACGCCGAATACGAGAACTTTCCCGTCGGCTCGATGCTGCTTCCGGCCCGATTGCGGCCACATGTCGCCACATTCTACGCCTTTGCCCGCACCGTCGACGACATCGCGGATTCGCCGGACCTCGCGGCGGAGGAAAAGACGGCCCGGCTGGAAGGATTTGAACGTGAGCTTCGGCGCGCCGAAGGGCGCCCTGGTTACGAAAGGGCCACGCGAATGGCCGCTAGCCTTGCAGAAACAGGTGTTAGCGACATCCATTGCCGCAATCTCATTCGCTACTGCATGCAGGACGCGACAAAGAACCGCTACGCGTCGTGGCTGGAATTGATCGACTACTGCATGCTCTCTGCAGCACCGGTCGGGCGGTACCTGATCGACCTCCATGGCGGGTCGAGCGCGGGCTATGGAAACTCGGACGCGTTGTGCGTCACGCTTCAGGTCGTAAACCATCTTCAGGATTTGGGCGACGACTACAGAACACTGGACCGCGTCTATCTGCCTACGGACTGGATGGCGGAGACAGGCGCCAGAGTTGAGGAACTCGGCGAGAACCGCACATCCGAGCGGCTTCGCGTTGTCATCGACAAGTGCTTGGCCCAGATTTCGGACCTCATGCGAGATGCACGTGAATTGCCCAGGCAGATCAACAATCCCCGCTTGAAGCTTGAGGCCGCGATCATCGTTCGGCTGGCTGATCGGTTGATCCGGCAACTCTCCCGAAAGGACCCTCTGGCCGCCCGGGTCAATTTGACAAAGCCGGAAACCGCCATATGCGTGATCCGGGGCCTTGTCGGCAGCCTCGTTCTGTCGCGATGATCCCCGCTGCGCCGATCATGAACCATGGACTGGCTCGCCATGCACTGCGACCCGCCGGATCTTTCAATGTAACACTGTTGACTCGAAGTTGGCGTAGTCTCGCATGGCGCGGTAGTTTTCGGTGAAGAGTGACAGGATGAGGCATCCTTCCCAGAGCTTGTGCGTTCCCGGCAGCGGCTGCCGTTTCGAGGGGATGAATCCGGCGAGGCGCGCGGTGTTGACGGCGAACTCGGCGATCGCCTGATCCGGGTCGGGCGGGCCGCGCTGCTTGCGGTGGTTCGGCTTCGACATGTGCACGGCGAGGACGCGGATCTCGTCCTCGTGGACGACCGTCCGCGCCGGCGTGTCCGGCACGCTCCGCGCGAGCCGCTCGACGGACATGACGGTGCATGCGGTTATGGCGTCGAAGGCGAGACACCTGCGCAGGTCGTCGGCGGCGTTGAGCCTGCGGTCCTTGATCCGCGTCCCGGTCTTGACGGCGGCGAACCACTCCTCGATCAGCCACCGCCTCTCGTGCCACCCGGCGATGCGGAGCGCGTTCTCCTCCGTGGCCTCGCCCTCGGTGGTCAGGAGCAGCCAGTCGAGCGGGTCCTTGCCCGTCGGCGGCGTCTTCTCCAGGACGCGCACCGCGAGCATGCGCAGCGGGGCCGTGCCCTTCGGCAGGTCGCCCGGCGGGACGAGGTCGACGAACCCGGCCCGCAGTTCCAGCTTCACGCCCTTGCGCCCCTTGCGCGTCCGGGGGCCGCCGCAGGCCGCGATGTCGATCGTCTTCTCCGCGACGACGTCCAGTCCGGACGCGTGCGTGAACAGGTCCTCCGTCCTGCCCTCCGCCGTGAAGGCACGCCGCCGGCTCGAACGGCTGGCGCGGACCAGGAGGCCGGCGCCGCCGGGCGCGTCGGCGGAGGCGCAGCCGTCCGACAGGAGCGCCCACATGTCGCCCTCCCGGTCGCAGACGTTCACCACGCGGGTTCGCGGGCAGGCCGCCGCCAGCTCGGCGGCCTTGGCGAAGGCGGCCGTCCAGCGTCCGCTTTCCTCGCCCTCGACCGCCGTCGCCTTGTCCTCCGCGCGGAAGCCGGCATCGAGGCTGAACACCCCCAGAGCGCAGCCGCCCTCGCTGAACGCGACGCCGGCATGGGCCGCGATCCCCTTGCTTCCGGAGCCGCCGCCGCCGATGTCGACAAGGCCCTCGGTCGCCTCCAGCCCGCTGTGGTTCAGCATCGTCGTGTCCTGAACCGCGAGCACGACAGGCCGGCTGCGGCAGCGTTCGGCCATCGCCTCCCGGTGGGGTTCAAGAATGTCCTGCACGCCGATCCTCGGGTTCGACAGGAACCTGTACGCCGCCCGCTGCTCCGCCTCGCCGGGAAAGATCGCCGGCAGCGGCGCGCCCGGGCGCGCGCACCACGCCTCGCCCATCGTGACAAGGCGCTCGCGCACGCGCGCGTCGCTGTGCCCGCTCCGTCCGTACTCCGTCTCCGCCCATGTCGCGTCCTCCCCCGCCTCCAGCGGCGGCCCGCCGCCGATCGCCCGCTCCGGCGCACGCCCGAGAACCTCCCGCCAGCCCGCCGACAGCGGCTTCACGTACACCCGGAGCCGCGGCCCCTTGCCCTTCTTCGGGTCCGGGCAGCACGTCCAGCCCGCCGCGCGGTAGCTCTGGCCCGTGCGCTCCGGTCCGACGTAGCTGTACGCAAGCTCCGGGCGGACACCGTAGCGCCCCTCCCAGTCGTCCGCAACGCGGGCGTGGAACAGCGACAGCGCCACGGACGCAAGCCCGTGGACGCGGACGCCGGGAAGCAGAAGCAACCTGTCGTTGTTGACCACGCGCCCGATGTTGGCGGCCCGCGCCGCCTGCGACCAGCCGATGTGGAGGTCGCGCGCCTTGTGGTGCCAGGACGCGGCGCCGACCGTCAGGCCGCCGAGGACGCCGTGCGCGGTCGAGCGGATCCAGTAGCGGATGCGCCCGCCGGGACAGGCCGCGTCGCCCTCGGGATGGTGCGACGCCATCTTCGAGCGCGCCAGCGCCTTGTCATCCTCGGCCACCGGAACCACGCTGATCTCGCCGAGATCGTCGAGACCGCACGACAGGTGCATGTCGGGATAACCCGGCGACGGGGCCATCGAACCCGACGTCACCCCGCCCATCGGACGAGCCTCCGGAAGAGGCAGGCCGAGCGCCGAGGACAGCTTCGGAAGCGCGGCCCGCGCCGAGGCGAGGCACGGCTCCCCCTTCGCGTTCCGCCAGTCCTCGCGCTCGCACAGCTCACGTGCCAGAAAGGTCCGCGTGCAGTCCCCGGCCCCAAGCCGGGCCTTCAGCCAGTCAACCGTCTCGGAGCCGTAGTGTCGGAGGCCGATCCTCATGGAACCGGACATACGGCTTCAAACGCATCGAGTTAACAGTGTCCAGTTGAAAGACGCCGGATGCCGGGTCAGGTCGGCGCATTCCCCTGGCGTGGCCCGTCCATGCATGCCCGACCCATGCTCCTGGCGGCCAGTTCGGCCGCCAGCCTGCCCGAGCGCACCGCACCTTCGATCGTTGCCGGAAGACCGGTATTCGTCCAGTCTCCGGCAAGGGAGACACCCTGTGGTCCGGCATCGGACCCGGGCCGCCGTGCCACCTGCTCCGGTGTCTGCGCAATTGTCGCCATCCGCTCGACGATGACACGGTGGGGCGCCATCCTGGCCGCGTCGCCTTCCAGGCCCAATGACCGTCGAACGTCATCCCAGATCGCACCTGCCAAGCTTCGCCCGTCGATGTCGCCCTGACAGGCGCTGACCGTCGCCGAAACAATGCCTTCCCGCCAGAACAGCCATTCTGCCGTTCCGCCGAGAAGGCCGAGAAAGGGCGGATCCCCCGGCGCGCGCACGGGATTTTCGCGAATCCGGAAATGCGCATTGACGATGCCGCGATGCTCGTTCGGAACGCGAAGGCCTGGAATCAGGTCGGCGGCAGCGCGGGCGGGCACTGCCAAGATTACCCGGTCAGCCGACCCGACCTCGATCTCGTCATCCCTGAAACGCAAGGCCGTGACACCACCCGCTTCGTTCAACGTGATCGAGCGAAGACGCATGCGAAAGCGCAGCTCGGCGCCATGTCCCGCCAAGAACGCCATTGCCGGATCCGCGAAAGCGCTGCTCAAGCCCTCCCTCGCCGTCAGGGGCCGGCAGGCACGCCCCCCCCTGCCGACGGTTTCGCGCAGAACCGGCTTCATGAGCGCTGCCGCGGCGCTTTCGGGTTCGGTGTTGAGAACGGCAATCGAAACCGGCTTCCAAAATCGCTCGTGCAACCGGCCGCAGGGCGACAGGATTTCTTCAATCGACGATCCCGGGTGCGCATTCAGCAGGCGAAGCGACCTCGCATAGTCGGCCAGTCGCGCGCCCGGAACCCGTCCGTCGCGCGAGAACGGTCTTCCGGGGATCCGGCCACTGCCAAGGTCAACCGTCCAACGTTCACCCGTAGCGAGATCAAGGAACGGAAATCGTGCGCTGGCCGGACCGGAGAGCCTGTCCTGCGCCCCGATCAAAGCCAGGAACCGCTGTATCGAGGTGTTGCCGGAGAGCATCAGGTGGCTGCCGTTGTCGATCAACGCCCCCAGGCTGTCGTCCCGGAACGAACGGCAACGCCCGCCGGCATGTCCGGTCGCTTCGTGGACGGCCACGTGAACACCGCATGCAGACAACTCGCAAGCGGCGCTCAGCCCGGCAACGCCTGCGCCAACCACATGGGCGATTCCGGGCACCTAGAACAGGCCGTGGCGCAAGGCCAGGCAGGCCCTCCGAAACGAACTGAGGGAAATCCGCTCGGCCGGAAACGGCGAAAACCCGGCTCCGACGATCCGTTCCAGGAGATTTCCGTACACCGCGCGCATCATTCTGGCGGGTCGTATGTCTTGGGCTCGGCAAGCGCCCATGATCCTGTCCGCAGCCGCGAATTGGTTCCAGGCATTCGTCGACAGTCCCTGGCAGACGATGCCCACCGCAGGCTGGTCAGCAAGCGTGTCGGTGCGCGGACATTCAAGACCCGCATCACGAAGCGCGGATTCGGGAAGGTAGATCCGGTTGCGCCGGGCGTCTTCACGAACGTCCCGCAGGATGTTGGTCAACTGAAGTGCAGAGCCGAGGGAAGCCGCCAACTGCCTGCCGGTCTCCGGATCAAGCCCGAACACCCGACAGGACATCCGCCCGACCGAACAGGCCACGCGGTCAACATATGTCGCCAGGGCCGTATCATCGGGAATGCGCACGGAAGGCTCGGCATCCGTCATCATTCCGTCAATCACGCACTTGAGGTCGGACTCCGCAAGTTCGTATTCGGACACCGGCCTGACAAGAGCCCTTACCGTGGCCCGTGCCGGCTCCGCTCCCCGGTAGAGGCGCTCGACGTCGCGCCTGTACCCTTTGAGCGCCTCCCGTTTGCTAGACGTCTCGCCAGGCTCGTCGGCTATGTCGTCGACCTCCCGGCAAAATGCGTAGATCGCATACATCGCGTCGCGCTTCGCAGGCAGCATTCGTCGCATCGCCCAGAAAAACGCAGACCCCGAATGCGCGACCAGCGTCTCCGCATAGCGCTTCGCTGCAAGCTCCACCGACCGGTTCACGTTCGTAGATTGCATTGGTCACGGATACATCGCGGCGCAGGAACGATCAACCGAGTTGGAGGCCGGGGGCAGGGCCATCCCACGCTGAATCCGTTTGATTTTTCTTGACGTAGGGCATCCCGGCGTTGCACGCGCGCGTCCGTTCGCGGGATCGTCTGCGGTTTTCTCTGACGTTCCCGCGCAACATGCGCGACGCTCGCGGCATGTCGATTCGCAATCGCATGGAGGCGTGCCCGGTTCACCGGGCACCTCCCGAAGGGTTCGTGCTGTCCGAGGTCGAGGTTCGCCTGGCGAGGCCGGAGGAGCGCCCGCTCTGGGACGCCCTGATGGACGAGCACCACTGTCCCGGCTTTCGCCGGCTTGCGGGCCGCGGCCTGCGCTACGTCGCGACCTTCGGGGACCGGTGGCTGGGCCTTGCCGCGTGGCAGAACGGCGCCTTCAAGTGCAGGCCGCGCGACCGCTGGACCGGCTGGAAGCCGGAGCAGCAGTTCCGGCGGCTCGAGATGGTGGCGAACAACACCCGGTTCCTGATCCTCTCCGAGCCCGGGGTGTTCCCGAACCTTGCCTCCCGCGTCCTTGCGGGGATGACCCGCCGGCTCGCCGGCGACTGGCTGGAGGCGCACGGCCACAGGGCGCTCCTGGCCGGGATGTCCTGCGATCCGGAGCTCTTTCCGGGCACCATGCACAGGGCGGCGGGCCGGACGGGGCCGGGCGAGACCAGGGGGTTCGCCCGTTCCGACGGGCGGTGCACCGGCCCCCGCGGCAAGCCGAAGGAGATCTTCGCCACGCCGCTGAGGCCCGACGCCCGCGAGCCGCTTTCGAACCCGATGCCGCTGCCGCCCGACGTGGCGCCGCCCGCCGGTCCCGAGCCGGCGCCCCGGAATCCTGGGGCGATGCGCTCCATGCATGCCGGGCTGGCGGCGGTTCCGGACTTCCGCCGGGCGCAGGGAAGGAAGCGCACGGCGGCCTGCGTGCCCGCCATGCATGTCCTCGCCGAACTCGCCAACATGAAGGGCTGCCTCGCCGCCGCGCAGTTCGCGCGGTCGCCGTCCCGGGCGGAGCTGGAGGCCGTCGGCGCATGGACGAACCCGAAGACGGGGCTTCGCGAGCCGGTCTCCAAGTCCACCATCCACCGGGTCGTCCAGTCGGTCGATCCCGAGGCTCTGGAGGATGTGGTCGCCCGCTGGTCCCGGCCCCGGCTCCCCCTTGCCCGGGCGCTTGCCGCCGACGGCAAGCGCATCCGCGGCGCCAGCCGCAACGGCGAGGGCCGTCACGGGACCGTGGCGCTTGTCGACCATGCCTCCGGCGCACCCTTCGCGCTCCCGGACTTCGGCGACGAGGGAGGCGGACCGGCGGCCACGCACGACCTTCTGGAGCGCAGCGACATCCGCGGAAAGGTGATCACCCTCGACGCGCTGCACACGACGCGCAAGACCGCAAAGCTGAGCCCAGACGAAGTACCCGCCATGCTCGAAGCCGAGCACCTTCACCATCGTCCAGCGGCGGTTGACGAACACGTACCAGCGCCCGCTGGCCGGGTTCTCCCCGAGATGGGTCGCGACCAGCGCGCCCAGCCCGTCGAAGCTGCGGCGCATGTCCGCCGGTTCCGTCGACAGCCAGATGCCGCCCGCCGGCCAGCCGCCGAGCATCAGGACCGCCGCAGGCGGAGCGTGACCCCGTCGCCGAGCGACAGCTCGACGTCCCAGTCCGGTCCTGTCGCCGACGCGATCTCGACAAAGCCGCCGGGCCTGCCCGTGGCCGCACGTCCGGCCAGGCCGCGCTTGCGGCGCCAGCCCTGGAACGACTTCACCGACACCCCCCGGGCCTCGCAGAAGGCGACCTGAGAGCCGTCCCAGCGCTCGAAGTCCTCCATCAGGGCCTGCCACTCGGCCTCGCTCCGGTTCTTGCGGACGGGGCTGGCAGCGCCCGTCGCCAATGCATCGTCTGTCATCAAGAAACTCCGATCAGGATCAATGGATCGGATGCTCTCGCGCGAGGGCCGACGAAATCAAGACGCAAGCAGAACGCCGTCCTTTAACCGCTTACCGTCGTCAAGCCGTTCCAGGAGAAGCTTCAGCGCCGCCTCCGCGACGTCCAGGCTCCGCACCTCGCCGCCTTCGATCCAGTACCGCGTGTGCCCGCCCTCGTGTCGCCGGACCACTGCCGCGCCCTCTTCCGCCAGGCCTTCCAGATACGCCACCGCGTCCGGATGCCGATGCCCCTGATCCCCTGCGTCCTGCGTCATGGTTCGCGCTCCTGCCCAATGCCTGAAAGCGCGCCGCCGACCGATTCGCCCGGCCGTTGTCGGGCGCGCCTTCCAGGACAATGGAGCCAAAAACCGCAAGCGTCAAAAAAGTTGGGCTACACCCTTGGAAGACCTGCTGGCTCTGACGAAGGATCTCGTCGCGGTGCGCGACGAAGAGCAAGGAACGCCCCACGCCCTGGCCGCGCAGCCGCTTGAAATCGAATGCCGCGATCCAGGTCTTGCCGGTGCCGGTCGCCGCGACCACGAGGTTGCGGCGGTATCCGCGCAGGCGCTCCGCTTCGAGGGCCTCCAGCGCAACAGCCTGGTGAGGCTTCGGCGCCACGTCGACCAGCAGAGACAGCAAGGTGCCGTCGTCTATTCCCGTATCGCCACGCTGTCTCGAGAGCGCGCGGTCGAGACGCTCGCTGTCGCGTCGGGGCGTATAGTCCTCGAACTCGGGCTCTTGCCAGTATTGTTCGAAAGTCGCTGCGAAGCGCTCGATCACCTCGGGATTCTCGGCCGCGCTCACTCGCACATTCCACTCGAGACCGTCGACCTGTGCCGTGTGGGTGAGATTTGACGAACCGATGTAGGCGGTGTGCAAACCGCTGTGCCGGTGGAACAGCCACGCCTTGGCATGAAGCCGGGTCCGCGCGACTTCGTAGGAGACCTTCACTTGTGCGCCAAGATCGACAAGTGCGTCCAGCGCACGGCGTTCGGTCGACCCGGTGTAGACGCTTGCGATCACGCGCACTCGTGCACCCTCTCGTACCCGTTCTTCAAGCTCAGCACGGAACAGCCTCAACCCCGAGTGCCGCACGAAGGCACAAAGGAGATCGATCCGATCGGCGCTCGGGATCTCCCGCGCAATCTCGCTCGCGATCTGGACGTCGCGCCGTCCATTGACGAGAAGGCCGGTTCGACGAAGCGAGAGTGTCGGGCGAGGGACTGCCGATTGTTCACCGCCCAATGCTCGGTGTTCGACAGCCTCCAGGAGCAGGCGCGCGGCGTCTGCGACCCGGTCGTCGGCCATCGCACCATGCTCGACGAGGACCTCCACCAGTCGATTCGCCAGAGCGACCTGGTTGGCCGGTTGAGCTCCGTCTTCTTCGGGAATCCCTTCAAGCGCTCGTCGAAGGAGGCGATAGACATGGCGGGCCAGGAGTTCGGGACGGACGGTTGAGTCCGCCGCGGTGACATCAACCCACCAGCCGTCGGCCGTTCGGGCATTGACTTCTGCCTCCAGAGCGGAGGTCAGGAGATCTTCGTAAAGCCCAGAATGCAGTCGACGTGTCATGACCAATCCGAACGGAGATACATGGATGGTAGAGCCTGTGTCACCATGAGACCCTGAAGCGTTCCTTCATGGCCTGTGTCCTCCCCCAGGGCTCGCCGGGCATCCGATCGATGAGCATCGTGAACACGCGGCGAAAGCAATCCGCTGTTGTCTCTTCCGTCAGAGCTTCCGCCTGAGCGGACGGCAGCAGAGGGCGCAGGTCGAGAAGGAAACGCGTGTTGGCCAGCTTGGCGAACATCCGCTCCTGAGCCTGCGCCCGGGAAATCGCCTGGCCGGAAAGGGCGAGATACCGCCCGAACATCTCGACCGTGCGGGCGGTATCGAGGTTCTCGAAGACCTCCAGCGCGTGCGCGAGGTCGTAGAGATCGCGCCCCTGATCGCGCTGCAGCAAGGCACGCAGCTTGGTCGCCAGCATCTCCTCGCGCAAAAACGTCGAAATGGCCGCTTCGCCCAAGAACCAGGGATTGTCGATCTTCAACGGCAACAACGCCAGGCCGTCGAAAGCCTGGGTCTAGCGGGTGTTGATCTCGACCTTCAGCCGGATCGGCCCGCCACCGCCGTCTTCGGCATCGACCCGGAAGCGGAACTTCGGCGCAACAGGACTCTGATCGAACCGCGCTCGCCCCAGCCACGGTTCCAAAACGACACGCAATCGATCGAGAATGGGGCCGATCGGCCCGCCGGAAGTCCGGACCAGGTCGATATCCTCGGAATAACGCATCGGCTTCGGGAAGTGCAGCTTGTTGAGCGCCGTCCCGCCTCGAATCCGCACTGCATCGCACAACGTGTCGTCGGAGAAGATCTCCACCAGAGCGCGGCCGATGATGAGGTCCTGCTCGACTTGTCGCTGATCCGACCAAGAAACGACGGCGCCCCAGGCTACGACGTTCTGCGCCGGGATCATGCGTCAACCCGCGGTACACGGCGTACGATGACGCGCCATCTCAGATCGCGCTGGCGCGGCTCAGGCGCAAAGTCCGGGTCCTGTGCTCCCTTCCGGTCGAGCTCGGTCCAGGGCAGCGACCCTCTTGCCCGCAGGGCCTCCAGCATCGGCTCCGTCAGCACGTCATGGTCGATGTGTTCTAGCAGATAACCGAGACGCTGCACGACCGGCCGCTCCACGACCGCCGACAATGCGGCGAGCTCCTCCGGATCAATCTCTTGCCTGAGGTCCGAGAGGACGGTGGCGATATTGTCGATGCCGCCCGACGCCTGCGGATAACGGAGCGGGTCCATAGTGACCACCTCTCTACCTCATTGCAAATCAAGCATTCTTTGTCGCGCGTCCGGTGCCGGCGGAATGTCCTGCACGCGTTCGGGCAGTGCGGTCGCGTCGATCACCCACGGTGCGCCCTTGCAGGCCTGGCGCGCGGGGATCGCGCCGCTGTCGATCAGCCGCCGCACCGTGCTTTCGTGCACCGACAGACGTTCCGCTGCCTCCTTCAGCGTCACCTCGTTCCGGTCCCGCATCTCGCCGTCGCGATGGGCCGGGATGCCGTGCGTGGACCTGAACGCCTTCAGGCGCGCCAGCGTCCAGCCGTTTCCCTGCCCGGTCTTCTTTCCGGCCCGGTTGAGGAAGCCCGCGATCAGGCGGTCGGGCATGACCCTGGCAAGCTCGCGGACCAGGTCCACGGTTTCGGCTCCCGCCACCATCCGGTGCTCGCCGGTCCGGTTCTTGCGCATCGGACGACGTGCAAACAACCCGTTCCTTCTCAACGCCTCATACGACGAAACCGACATCGCCGTGCCGTGGCTCGGGAACCGCAGGCTGCGGATCAGCTTCCTGTGAGCGGAGGCCGCGGGATCCCGGAATTCACATCAATTGTGGCCGTTGGGAATCGCGGCTAGCACAGCCGCTGCCAGATCTCGTCAAGGTTCTTCCGATGCGCGCCAGTCACCGGAAGACTGCTGACAATTCTTACCGATGTAAGTGCAGCGCCTGATTGCGCGGAATTGACCTTCGGCGAGAAGTGTCGGCGGTTTTCCGAACGAGCGGGATTTCGGCGGTAAGCCGCGCTTTTTCGGGACGGGTTTGCTCGCTGATCGCGACCGGATCACCTCATTCGCCGCCTTTTGGGCCGTGATCGCATGTCTTCGGGCACCAGGCAGGGGCAGCGCCGGCTGCATTGGGCGCATCGAGGGACCGGTTCACCAGGCCGAACCGCCCCAGTCAGGCGGCGGGACGGGGTTTCAGAACCATGGTCCGTTACGAAGCGTTCCGATGGCGGCGCCTGGCTCGCGGTGGCGGCGGACCCCATGCCGGCTCGCGCCGGCTGCGCCTGTCGCATCCGATGCAGCTGCTGGCGCCTGCGGTTGTTCTCCCGGCCGCGCTCGCTCGCCGCATGTCGGCGGTTCGATTCGCGGCGACATTCGCGACGTCCCTGCTCGCTGCAGGACTTCGAACAGTGCCGGTGGCCGCGGTCGCAGGCCATGCACAGGACAACCTGACGCCTGCACAGACAGCAATTGAAGAGCCGACCCTCCAGACACATCCGCCATCTCCGTCACACGAGGGCATCCGGACAGCCAGTCGCCTGAAATCTGGCAGAAACCTGCTCTTCGCACCGGCACCTCCTCGCCCTGTCTTCCGGTGCAGGTCCATCAGTCGTTCCGGGCGATGGCCACGGCGTGGCGGTCGACGGAACTTCAGGCACCGGCCGACATGCCCGGATTCGCGCACGCGCTCCGGAACAGCCCGTCAAGACCCACTCCTCCCTCCCGGCGAAGGTCATCCGAACGCGCCTTGGACGCGAACAACCGGATCGGGGCCGGAGCCGTGCTCTCAGGACAAGCGACGTGAAACCGGGCGCCAGCGACAACAGGAGCCGAACAACAGGGAAGGGAACGATCCTGGCAAAAGCGCGGCGAACCGCCGGAATCCCGCCCCACTTTATTGCGCCATGCAACACTCGCCTCCGGCTGGCGGGCTGCGCCCTTGCCGGGCGGGAGTCGAACCCGCTGGATCACGACAAAAGGTTCTAGGTCATCCTGTCCTCCTTTCCGGGGCTTGGCCTGGCGCAATGTAGCCCAACTTTTTTGACGCTTGCGGTTTTTGGTTCCATTGTCCTGGAAGGCGTGTCCGACAACGGTCGGGCGAATCGGTCGGCGGCGCGCTTTCGGGCAAAGGGCAGGAGCGCGGATCATGACACAGGACGACAGGAATCACGGACTGGCAGGCGAGGCAGGCCATCGTCGCCTGACAAGAAACTTGGGTTACACCCCAGACCGAATGCCGGACTTCTGTCCGGACGGAAACTCTTCTATACTCGGCGGAGAGGCAATTCTGGGAAGGGAATCGATGTCCGAATTGGAACTTGAGGTATTTGCGGCCGATACCGGAACGGCAATCCGGATCATTGGCCGGGTTGACGGAAATTCCGCGCCCGTTCTTGACAGTAGGCTCAAGGAGCTCGACCTGAACCTTGGCCTGCCGATAGTGCTTGACTTCGACGACGTGGACTTCGTCAGCAGTGCCGGGCTTCGAACCATGCTTGTCCTTGCAAAGCGCGCGGAGGCGGAGGGCGGATCCGTTATCCTCGCCCGATTGCAGCCCGAAGTTGACGAAGTCTTTGAAATCTCCGGGTTCAAGAGCATTTTCAAGCATCATCCGTCCTTGGAGACCGCCTTGACGGAGAACGGCATGCCAGCCGATCTTTGCGGTGGCGCCAGCGAGGAGGAGCCGGTATCAGAGCCGGAAGGCGGTCTTGGACGGTTCGTCTCCAAGGTCCTGCCCGGACGATCCGGAAATTGATCAAGGCACCGACGGATTATGCCGCAGGCGTCGCCAGGATTCGCGGCGAAGCCGGTGGTCAGCGGGCAAGTGCGTCAAGCATGCCCTGATCGACGTTCCGCGGGCCGACGCCGGTGCTCAGGACCATGCCATGCTTTGGATTCCCGTCGACTGAAGTGCCGGAACGTTCGCGGACAACCGTTCGGCGAGGGCGAAAATGGCTGAAGCATTCATTTGCGAAGGACTGCGCAGCGCAATTGGCAGGTATGGCGGAGCGCTCGCGGCGATGCGGCCCGACGACCTGTTGGGAGAGGTGATCCGTGCCGTCATGGCATCCGCGCCGTCGCTCGACCCAACCGCAGTCGACGACGTGATCGTGGGATGCGCCAACCAGGCCGGCGAGGACAACCGCAACGTGGCACGCATGTCGGCACTGCTGGCGGGGTTGCCCGAATCCGTGGGTGGCACGACGGTCAACCGCCTTTGCGGATCCGGCCTTGAGGCGGTGGCCATGGCGGCACGCACGATCAGGACGGGCGAAGCGGACGTGATTCTTGCCGGCGGCGTCGAGAGCATGACGCGTGCGCCAATGGTCATGCCCAAGGCGGATGCCGCGTTTTCCCGGCAGGCCGAAGTCTTTGACACGACCATTGGCTGGCGCTTCGCAAACCCTAGGATGAAGGCGGAGCACGGCGTCGACAGCATGCCGGAGACCGCGGAGAACGTCGCCGCGGAATTCGGAATCTCGCGGGCCGACCAGGATGCCTTTGCACTCCGGTCGCAGGAGCGCGCGGCGAGGGCCATTGAGAGCGGACGGCTCGGGCAGGAGATCACGCCGGTCTCCATTCTCCAACGGAAGTCCGACCCGGTCGTCTTCGACACCGACGAGCATCCGCGCTGCACCTCGCTTGAAGGGCTCGCCGCCCTGCCGACCCCCTTTCGCGCCGGTGGCACGGTCACGGCCGGAAACGCGTCCGGCGTGAATGATGGCGCCGCAGCACTGGTAATCGCGTCGGAAGCTGCGGTTGAGCGCTACGGACTGACGCCTAGGGCGCGGGTCCTGGGTGCCGCTGCAGCCGGCGTACCGCCACGGATCATGGGCATTGGCCCGGCGCCCGCAAGCGAGAAGCTCTTGGCGCGCCTGGGCATTGCGACAACCGATCTGGACATTATCGAGTTGAACGAGGCCTTCGCGGCGCAGGCGCTGGCAGTGACGCGCCAACTCGGCATTCCCGATGACGCGAACGTCGTGAACCCGAATGGCGGAGCCATCGCCCTTGGACACCCGCTGGGCATGTCAGGCGCCCGGCTGGCACTGACGGCAGCGATCGAGCTCCGGAACCGGAACCTCTCCCACGCTCTTTGCACCATGTGCATCGGAGTCGGCCAAGGAATCGCGCTTGCGCTTGAAGGGGTCGGGTAGCGGCACCGTGCGTCAGCCGAGCCAGGAACTGTACCCAGATCCTGGCCTTCTCTTGCCCAAAGGGCAAAGGGCCGGTCCGCAAGCAGCGGCATTGCCTGACGGATCGACGCCCGCGGGTCGGAAGCCAACGACGGGCTACGCACTTTCTGCCGGACAATTCCGCGCTCAATCTCGCCCGAAGTGATCACGCTTGCGAACAACCGGTCCGCCGGTTTCGGCCTGTTCAACGCCACTGCACGCGACGCCCGGCCTGGGCGGCGAATTGCGGATGACACATTCGTATCGAGAGAAAGGCGCCCAGAGGGACATCAAGAGACTGCGCTCAAACTGGCCGTCAAGATGGCGGTGGGCTCCTGGATACGCACGGCTCGCAGTGGCAGCGCAGACTGGATTGTGTTCGCAAGCAACTGGCAATGCGGCATTTGCCGTGCCAGAATTGGCCTGAAGGATACGGTCGGCCAGTCGCTCTGCGCCGCACGAATCTCCGAACCAGGATGTACGGAGCCACGCCCAATGACGGAACTGTCCGCGACGGCAATGCTTGAAACACATGAGGTGACCAATCAACCTGAAGCTGCGGGCGACCGCGATCTCTGGGCTGATGACATCGCGCTGCGCACGCTGGCTGGCAGGAACGGTCAGGAAAGCGCGCTTGCCGACTATGGCGCAACCCTCGGGCAGCGTGAGATGCGGGCAGCGGCCCGAAATGCCGAACGGCACGCGCCCGAACTCCGCCTCTTCGACCAAGCCGGCCGACGGTTGGACGAAGTCGTCTTTCACCCCGATTACCACCGGTTTATGGCTACTTCGGCCGCCGCCGGATACCACTCGGTGGCGTGGGAACGCGAAGCCGGCGGCCACGTCACGCATGCGGCGATGGTCTATCTGGCCAGCCAGGCGGAGCCCGGACATTGCTGCCCGTTGACAATGACGTACGCGGCGCAGCCATTGATAGGCGCTGCGGAGGGCCTGCACGACGACTGGCGCGAACTGACCCTGTCCCGGGAGTACGATCCCTCCGCCAGGCCAGCGCGACTCAAGTCGGGCGTGACCGTCGGCATGGCCATGACCGAAAAACAGGGCGGTTCCGACGTCAGGGCCAACTCGACCGTTGCGGAACGCGACGGGGCGGCATGGCGGTTGAAGGGCCACAAATGGTTCTGTTCTGCGCCGATGTCGGACGGGTTCCTTACGCTGGCCCAAACCGGTCCTGGCCTGACATGCTTTCTCGTGCCACGATGGCTGGACGACGGGCGGAACGGAATCCGAATCCAGCGGCTGAAGGAAAAACTCGGCAACCGCTCGAACGCCTCGGCCGAAATCGAGTACCACCACGCCCTAGCCTACCGCGTCGGAGGTGACGGCGAAGGCGTGCGCACCATCGTCGAGATGGTTCACCACACGCGCCTCGACACGGCCATCGCTCCTGCCGGGATCATGCGTGCCGCGCTCCGCGAAGCCCATCACTGGGTCTCGAACCGGCTCGTCTTCCAGAAGCGCCTGATCGACCAGCCGCTCATGCGCACAGTTCTCGCCGACCTTGCCCTCGACTGGCAGGGAGCGCTGACCCTGGGCATGCGCGTTGCAGGAGCCTTTGACGGACGCGCGCCGGAAGACCGGGCCTTTGCCCGGATCGGCGTGGCGCTGGCAAAGTACCTGAACAACAAGCTCTGCCCGATGGTGGTCGGCGAAGCGATGGAAGTGCTCGGGGGCATGGGATATGTCGAGGAGACTTCGCTTCCCATGCTCTTCCGCGAGGCGCCGCTGAACGGCATCTGGGAAGGGTCGGGCAACGTCATATGTCTCGATGTCCTTCGGACACTCGCGAGGGTTCCCATGGCCGCCGATGCGCTGAACGCCGATCTCGATGCCGCTGCAGGGATGGACAAGGCATATGACGCTGCGCTCGCCGATCATCGGTCTCGCTGGCAGACTCAAGTGCCTGAAGCGGAAGCCAGGTGGTTCACCGAACGCGCGGCACTGTTGCTGACAGCGTCCGCGCTCCTGCGGCACGGCGAAGCCAAGGTTGCCGAGGCCTATGTCGACTCCCGACTGTCCGGAAACCGCGGTCGTACGAGCGGAACCCTGGCGCCCATGCACGTGAACGCGGTGCTGGCCCACGGACTTGAACCCGGCTGACGCAGCGCTCCATCACAGCATCCAAGGGTTCCGTCCCGTCCTCTGCGAAACGTTCGTGGACGAGACCCGGTTCAGGGCCTCGTGCTGCCGCGCCGCCAACTGGAAGCGCATCGGGGAGACGGCCGGCAAGGGCAGGTCGCGCAAGGGCGTCTACGCGATGCCGCTGTGCGAGGGCGCCCGGGAGATCCTGCGCGGCGGGCGTGACGCCGGCAGGAAGCCTCCGACGCGGTTCGAAAGGGGCCGTTCCGCCGCGTGTTCGACAGCCTGCTGATCATGCTGTTCGTGCTCCGCCTCGTCGTCGCGCCGCGCGGGCAGGGCTGCAGGACCACGCTGTGCGAGCTCTGGGAGCGGTGCGGGGCCGGACTTCGTCTTCCGCATCCAAGGGAACGCGAACCCCGTGCTCGGCGGCTTCATCGCCTCGGGCGAGAGAGACCGGACCGTGACCCTCGACGCGCCCGGGGACGAGACCGCGATGCGCGGCCGGAGCCTTCGCGTCCGCCTGGTCAGGCACACGGCCGGCGACACCGAACATTGCCTGACGACCTCGCTGCCCGCCATGCGCGCGAACTTCCGGAACGGCCTGCGCCTGGTCGGAAAGGAGATCGAGGCCCTGTTCCTGAAGCAGGCCGAAACGGTCAGGCAGTCCGTCACGCGGATCATGACCGGACTGTCCCGGTGCGTCCAGCGGGAAAGGCCCGGACGAAGCCTGCAATCGGGATCTCGAGACCTTGCGGCTCGTGACCCCAGATCGCCCCGGCAAGGAAACGTATGATGAAGCCGAGCGCCACTGTCAGGACCACCACTGCAATCTGGCTTTGGCCGGACATCCGCCTGAGCAGCGTGACTTCAAGGACGTAGCCAAGGGCTCCCATCAGGAGGAGGGCAACGGGAACGGAGACCCAGAACGGAAACGCCCAGTAATGATCGTTGGTCAAGCCCGAGCGTGATGAACGCTCCAAGCATCATCATGTGGCCCTGGGCGAAGTTCAATGCCTCGGTCGCCTTGTAGATCAGCACGAATCCCAGCGCGATCAATCAATAGACGCAGCCATTCGCGAGGCCGCTTACAAGGAGCTGCAGTGATTCCAAGTCTGACGCCCCCCCTTCAGCGGCCTGCAAGACGCCGACCAGCGTTTGGTTTGCCTTCGCGGCCTGGCTTCATTGCGCCTTGATGCGTCTTGCGACCCGGGTCGCACAGCCTGCAAGCAGGTCAGACCCTGGCTCGGCGCCTCCCGACCCTGTGACGCATACGGGCGTACATTCTCGCCCAGCCGTCGCTGGAATTCAAATTGGACGGTCCGCAAAGTCAAGTTTGCCGAACCGAAGGATCGGAAGAAGGCGCAAAGAAGAGCCGGGACGCGTCGGGGCCGGACCACATTCCTCCGGCGTGCGGCCCCTCTCTCACCAGCCGTTGGCGTCAATCCACTTCGCGAGCAGTCCGCGGCTCTTGTAGTACTCGTCCGGAATGCTGCGCTTGCGGCCACGGGCGATGCGCTCGGCCCATACAACTTGCCTTTCGGTCGGAAGGTTGGCCGCAACGCACTTCGAACGCGTCATGCGATGGCGGTTTGCCTCGATCCAGCGCGAAAGGTCGGCGCGGTCCAGCTGCACGTCCCTGGGCAACGCGATTCCGGCCGAGACCGCAATTTTTCCGGCATATTGCAACTGGCGATCGGTGGGCCGAAGCGGAGGGAGGCTGGCATAATCCGGTTGCTCTGCGGGCCGGATCGTCTGATGCACGGTCATGGCGATTCCCCAAAACAGGGCTGCGATGCACCAAATATAGAACATTGAACGAACAAGATCAATAGAAAATCAACATGTTGTTAAGTTATGCAATTTGCTATCTATATTTAGGCCCGGATCGTGCACAGCATTGCATCGCCGCACCTTGACCGATGCCGACCTCCATCCGGGCAAAAAATGCCGACGACATGTCACGGAAGCCGGCCCGTGCCGCCAAGGCAGTGTCCGGGAACGGCCGGTCCCTGGAGAACGGAGAGGAGCCGCCAGGAACTGAACCGGAACCGGTCTCGATTGGCAGGACCGGTGGAGGGCATGGCTCGGGATCCACGCCAAATGCGGTGCAAGTGACGATCTGCGGATTCCGGGCGGTCCTGCACCAAGGTCAGTGACCGGTTGGCTAGCCACTTCCCTCCTGGGCGGAAGATGTCCTTCGGCGGGCCCTTCTCGCGATTGTCCCGGCCACCAGGACAGTCACGAATATCCGGAACAGGTGATGGCAGGTCACGACGACCGGGCTCACCCCGAGGCTCAGCGCAATCAAGCCCATTTCCGTCACGCCACCAGGCGCAAAGCTGATGAACAGGGCGTCAACCGGCACCGGCATGAACTCGGCAAGAGTCATGGCAAAGCCGATGCCGAGCGCAAGCATCATGACGGTAGAGACCGCGCCCAGGCTGAATGCCCTGATCAGCTGACGCCCTGTCGAGCCAGCGAACGTCGCGCCCAACCCGGATCCAACAACCAGTTGGGCCACGTTCAGGAACCAGGCCGGGCTGTTGAGGTCGACCAGTCCCGAAACATGGGCCGCGGCACTGAGAAAAAGCGGTCCGACGAAGTGCGCGGCTGGCAGTCGAAGCCTCGGGCCGAGAACCACTCCCACGGCTGCGAGAGCCAGGATCAACAATGTGTCGGCAGTACTGTAGACGCCCTGCTCGAAACTTTGGCCGGAGGAACTGCCAACCGTCTCGCCCGTCCAGAGCAGGAAGAGCAACGGCACGATCATGACGACAAGCACGATCCGGGCAAAGTGCTGGACGCTGAGAACCCGGACGTCCCCTCCAGCTCGTTCGCCCAACAAGACGGCCTCGACCAGCCCGCCCGGCATCGCCGCAAAGACGGCCGTCGTCCTGTCATATCGACCCAGCCTTCGGAACAACACGTAGTTCGCGGCAAGCGCAATGACGACGAACGGCACCATTGCGATCATGGAGAGGCCCAGAGACGGAACGGCCGCCACGAGATCCGTCGTGAACGTGGCTCCGATCAAGGCGCCGATCACTGCGACGAAAGTCATGCGCAGCGATTTCGGGAACTGCACTTCACGCGCCCCTTTCCTGGCCCGGAAAATCGTGAATGCCGCGACGAAGGCCAGGCTTCCCGTCAGGTACGGCATCGGCAGCCCGGCCCAGAAGGCCAGCGAACCGCCAACGCTGCCTAGTGCAAGAATTCCGGCGATCTGGAATGGAAAGGCGAATCGAGCAGCCATCACGTTCGCAAGACACCCGATTTCGTGGACGGTTTCAAAGCCCGCGCGCTCCCGGTACGGATAAACCCATTGTTGCTCTCTCCCGCCGCCGCGCTTTCTGAAGGCTCGATCCCGGCACTTGCCCATGGAAAGAGCGAGTGTGCCGGCATGATCCATGCAGAGACTTGCGGATGCGGTGCCAGCGCCTGCGGGTGCCATGACGTGGTCCGGGCATTCGGGACGGAAGCAGCTTGCGCGGGATACAGATGGGTGTAGCCCAATTTATTTGATGGTTGCGATTCGCTTCTGCCACTCTGCCATTGTTGCGTGTCCGACAACGGCCGGATGAACCGGTCGGCGGCGCGCTTTCACAGGCATTGGGCAGGAGCGCGAAGCATGACACGGGACGAGGGGAACCACGGGCATCGGCATCCGGACGCGGTGGCGTATCTGGAGGGGCTGGCGGAAGGCGAGGCGGCGGTTCATCCGCCGGTGGTCCGCGGGCGCGACGGCGGGTTCACGCAGTGCTGGCTGGAGGGCGGCGAGGTGCGGAGCCGCGACATCACGGAGGACGAGCTGCCTCTGGCGGGCTTCAGGCCGGACGGCGGGCCGCTTCAGGAGCTGCTGGGAGCCGTTTCGGCGGAGTTCGGGCCGCAGCTTCCGAAGCTTGCGGCGGACCTTGCGGCGGGCGTTCCCGACCTTGACGGCTCCCGCCGGACCGGGCCCTTGGTCTGGAGGGCAGCGCCTTCACTCCGGGGATGGCGAGCGTCATGGCCGGGACGGTGCCGATGACGGGCTTCGAAGCGGCGAGCCGCCACATCGCGAACCTTGCCGGGGTGGCCGCCTCCCCGAGCTCGCTGCAGCGCCGGTCGCTGGCGCTCGGCGAGGAGGCCCTCCGGTTCGAGCGGGAGGAGGCCGTCGAGGGCAAGCCATTGGAACCGCGCATGCACCTGTCCATCGACGGGACCGGGATCCCGATGCGGCAGGAAGAGACGGAGGGCGTTCTCGGCAAGCATGAGGACGGGAGCTCGAAGAGCCGGGAAGCCAGGCTGGCCGTCATGCACACCGCAGAGGGCCGGGATCCGGAGACCGGCGCGGCGCTGAAGGACAGGGGCAGCGAGACGTCCGGCGGCCTCATCGACAGCGCGGCCGCTCGGTCCGTAAGCAAGGAGCCTTCCGGTTTCGCCACGCGCCTTGACCGGGAGGCGCTTCGCCGCGGCCTGCACGATGCCAGGGAACTCGTCGTCATCTCCGACGGGGCCGAATGGATACGGAACACCTGCGACGAGCTCTTCGGGGGGCGGAAGGTCACCTGCGTGCTCGACATCTTCCATGCCCTGGAACACGCCTCCGACGCCGTGAAGGCGATCCTCCCAGGCGGGCCGGGTCGCCAGGGTGGTCCGGGAGCTCGAGCCCTTCAGAGGCAGGCACGAGGAGGTGGCTGCGTGCTGCCGCCACTTCCGGAACAACCTCGAGAGGATGCGGTGCGACGGGTACCGCGACCAGGGCATGCAGGTCGGGAGCGGCGTCGTGGAAAGCGGCTGCAGGCAGTTCGGACTGAGGCTGAAGCGCTCAGGCACCCGCCGGTCCAGGAGGGGAGCCAACGCCATGCCCGCCCTCAAGAGCTGCGTCATGAACCTCAGGCTGCCTGACTTCCTGGACTGGCGGGCGAGACAGGCCGTAACCGCCTGAACAACCAATTTGGGCTACACCCGGATACAGATGCCGCACTTGATGCCGACAGCATTGCGCAGCCGTCGTCAGTCTCCGCAGTCCAGTGCGCCGTTCCATGCCCGAGAGAGTGGGATCGCCGAGCGTCCGGGACCGGATCCGGCATGTCGAGCGGTCGCTGGCGGCACCGCGTGAATGCCATGCCATAGCGTCCGGGATTTCAGACTGCCGCTTGAAGGCGACGAACGGCATCAGGGCCGGTCATGCCCGAATTCATCTTCAGGACAACGCCGAACCATTGCGCGCCGGCCTTGTGACAACGACCGGGCCGTCCGATCCAGACGCGACGTTGCGTCAAGCATCTTTGCGGCTGGCACTGCGAGCTCGGGCACCCGCACGATGCCGATGCATGACACTCAATGCCAGGTGCCCGATTGCCGGCGACGAAGAACAGGCGGTCCAGCAATCACCCAGCGGAACGTTGTCCAGAACAATGAGCCGTAGGCATTCGCCCTGAGGCGGGCAAGACACGATAGCCGACGATGGCGCAGGGCATCGTCATCTCAGAGGCTGACCTAGAATGTGGATGGCCTCCCCCAGATGTGGTATTTCCCCGCTGACTTCCACACCAGACAGGGAGGGCCGCATGGCTTGGAACGAGACCACCCGCGAGAAGTATAAGCGCAGTTCGGACCGGTATGAAAGCGATTTGACCGACGAGGAATGGCTCTTGATCGAGCCGCTTCTTCCGGCTCCGTCAAAGCTCGGACGTCACCGCACCGTCGATCTTCGGGCGGTTTTCGACGCGATCCAGTACATGCTGGCGACGGGGTGCCAGTGGCGGGCGGTTCCCAAGTGTTTCCCGCCCTTGCGACGGTTCAGAACTACTTCTACGCATGGCGCGACGACGGCGTGCTGGAGCGCATGATGGATGCGCTGCGGGAGCGGGCGCGCATGCAGGAGGGGCGCTCCGGAGATCCGACGGCGGCCGCGATCGACAGCCAGTCGGTGAAGACGACGGAGATGGGCGGCCCGTCGGGATACGACGCCGGCAAGAGGATCAAGGGCAGGAAGCGCCACGCCACGGTGGACGTGGAGGGGTTCCCGATCGCGGTCCGGGTCCACGCGGCCGACGTGCAGGACCGGGACGGTGCGCCGGACGTCATCCTGGCGATGTTGGAGAAGGCGCCTGAGGTGAGGAAGCTGTGGGCGGACGGCGGCTATGCCGGACCGAAGCTGGAGGCCGCGCTGGCGGAGCACGGCCTCGGATCGATCCTGGAGATCGTCCACAGGCCCAAGGAAACAAAGGGCTTCACCGTCCTCTATCGCCGCTGGGTGGTGGAGCGGACGTTCGCCTGGCTGTCGTGGTGCCGGCGCCTGGCGAAGGACGTGGAGCGGACCTTGGCGAGTTCCCTGGCCTGGGTCCAACTGGCCGCGTGCCGGTTCCTGATGCGACGGGTGGCGCGAGGGATAACGTCATGAATTACAATAATATAATCAAATCAAGGACTTATGATTCAGCCTCTCAGGCCCTTGAGCGTCTCGACGATCTTGAGCGCCCTGGTGTCGTCGTTGCATTCAAGCTCCTCCATGATCTGGTCCCTCAGGCATTCGTGTTTCATGGCGCATCGGCCGAGTCCCGTGATGATGTCGTCATCAAGTATGCCTGCTAATGCCGTCACGACTTCGCTGGTCGGATCTCTCTCAAGCTCTCCCAGCAATCCCGGCTTCGCGACGTCGTGACCAAATTGGCCCATGGTTATCAGGCAGGCTCGCCTAACCGACGCCTCCGAGTCCATGAGACCTTGCCCAGCGCAAGTTTCGGCACCGGTGTGCTGCAGTTTCTGGCAAGCACCATCGCGGATTCACGCACTTCCGGCCGACTGTCTTCCAGCCAGCACGTGACGCTCTGTCCGGACAGCGCGAGAATCGCTTCCGTCGCGCATTCCAGCACAAGCGGCAGGAGCGCGGGAAACAGGTCCGGATCGTCGATGATCCTGACGAGCGCCTGCCTCGACAACGAGGTGCCAATCTTCGCCAGTGTCTTCAAGGCGCAGCGCTGCTCGCGCATGGGTCCGTTGACGCCGAATCCGAAGAAGCGCCTCCAAATGGATTCGAGAGCAGGGACGGCATAATCGCCGATTCCGCGCTTCAACACCTGTCCGCACAAGGCCTCGACTTCAGCCATGTTCGCCGTGACAATCCGTGCCACGACTTCCTGATCTGTCAGCTCTTCAACATCAGGCATTCGCTGAAGGAGCCCGACGGAAACCTGCGACGAACCCCGCTCTTCAAACAGGTCCGGCTGCGGCGCATTCTGCGTGGGGCATGGACTCTTCTTGGGCACGGCTTCGCTCAGATCCCGATCGACAAATGCACTCGCAGCAAACGACATATGCCAACTCGATTGCAAGGCACGACGCTGGCACGTTCGATGAAATCGAGCTCAAGAACCCTGAAACACCATTTCGAGCGCACGGGAAATTTCGTCCTGCGCGTCCGCCGGCTTGCCGAGCCCGGGCCCCGGAATCGATGCAGGGACCGCCGCCATGGATTGCGTCAGCATCACGTGTTCCGCCCCCTCAACGAGCAACACCGGGTTGAGATGTTTCGCGGGAGGCCGCGCAAGTTAAATTGGCACCAGCGGAACCACGATCCGCGTGTCCAGCCACTCCAGAAAATCCGTGTGGAGATTCAGCACAAGACCTTCACCGGCGGGCAAGTCGTGAACGCTGAATCGGGCCATCAGAACCGCCTGTACGCATCCAGCGGAAGACCGTTCTGCGCGACCCGGCAGTTGCACTCCGCCAACGCGGCGCGATTTTCCTCAAACCAGCGTTCCGCCTTCCTCGCGGAGACGGCAGCACGCAGGCTGGCCTCGAAGGTGCCGGCGAGATCGATGCCGAGGGCCTTTGCGTCATCCGGAAAAGATGGGTCGATTACGATCTTGGTGGCGTTTGAAACCTCGCTGACCGACGGCGCATGTCCGGTCCTGCGGCGGAAGGATGTGCCCAGTGAAGCGCACGGGAAATCCGAAACTCGTTGCACCCGCACCCTCGCAACCGTCTTCCCACTGTCCGCGTGGCGGGTCGCTCGCCCATGGATCGCCGCGAACCGTGCGGCCACACTCCAGCTGTGTGCAGATCGGTCGGGATCGGCTTCGTCCAGCTGCAATTGGCGAGGATGTAGACGGGCCAGGGCATCCCCTGCGCTGTCCAGCGCCACCCGGACCGACCGCCCGACGCTGAATGCCTCGAAGCAAGTCAGCCGGCGCGGCATCTCCCCGGTCGTGCAGACTTGCCGCTCGGCTTGGGAGATATGCGCCTCGCGATCCGCCCATTTCATCGCGGGTTCGCAAAGTGCATGTGGCGGAGAGACAGGGATTCGAACCCTGGAGACGGTTTCCCGCCTACACGCGTTCCAGGCGTGCGCCTTCGACCACTCGGCCACCTCTCCGGCGAATGCTCCTTAGCCGCTTCAGCGCATAACACGCAAGTGCCGACCGATGGGCAAAGACGAGTCAGGCCCGGCACATCGGGCATCAAGGGGCTCTTCGCGGCACAGGAATCACCCTCTTCGGGACGGAAGCGGGCATGCCTTCAGCGAACGGAAGCAAGTCAAGCCACTTATTTTCCAAACCCTCCACGGACCGGAAATACGGATCACTCCTCTGCGCCCATCGGGATCACGGCGTGGGGCCAGACTGGCGGAAATGCAAGCGGGCCAAGGATCGATGTGCAGGTAGACACGTCGGTTGCGAGCACCCTTCTTCTCGACCTTACCCAACCGGACTTGCCCGATTTCACCCGTCCTTGCCACGTGGGTTCCGCCGCAGGGTTGCAGGTCGACGAGTTGGTCGCCGATGCCGATCCTTGCGAGCCGAATGCGTCCGGCGCCGCGCGGGGGTTGCACCGACATCGTCTTCACGAGCCCTGGGCTCGCGTCGAGATCTTCCTCCGAGATCCAGTCTCAGAGCTTGAATCATAAGTCATTGATTTGACTTTGCTATTTGAATTAATGGCGTTAGCCCTCGTGCCACTCGGCGCATCAGGAACCGGCAGGCCGCGAGCTGCGCCCATGCCAAGGAGCTCGCCAGTGTCCGCTCGAAGTCCTTCGCCAGGCGTCGGCACCGCGACATCCACGCGAATGTCCTCTCCACCACCCAGCGACGGCAAAGGACCGTGAAGCCCCTTGTTTCCTTCGGTTTCTGGACGATCTCGATGATCGATCCGAGGCCGCGGTCCTTCAGCGCCTCCTCCAGCTTCGGTCCCGCGTAGCCGCCGTCCGCCCACAGCTTCGTCACCTGCGGCGCCTTCTCCAGCATGCCGAGGATCACCTCCGGCGCGCCGTCCCGGTCCTGCACCGAGGCCTCGTGGACCGCGATCACGATCGGGAACCCTTCCACGTCCACCGTGGCGTGGCGCTTCCTGCCCTTGATCCGCTTCCCGGCGTCGTATCCCGAAGGCCCGCCCATCTCCGTGGTCTTCACCGACTGGCTGTCGATCGCGGCCGCCGCCGGCTCCGCCGGGCGGCCCTCGAACTCGCGCGCGAGGGTGCGCAGAGCGTCCAGCATCCGTTCCAGAACCCCCGTGCGGCACCAGGCGTGGAAATGGTTCTGGACCGTCGCAAGGGCGGAAAGCGCTTGGGAACCGCGCGCCACTGGCATCCCGTCCCCAGAATGAACTGGACGGCGTTGAAGACCTCCCGCATGTCAAGCTTGCGCGGGCGCCCCATCCTGCCGGGAGGCGGAATGAGAGGCGCGATCACCGCCCACTCCTCGTCCGTCATATCGGTTTCAAGTCTGTCCATCGGTCGTCTACACTGCTCTTGAGCGGTCTCGTTCCAGGCCATGTGGCCATCCCTGTCTGGTGTGCAAGTCAACGGGGAAATGCCACATCTGGGGGGAACGCTCAACTTTTAGGTCAAGCTCTATCGCGGTAGGGAACCGGGTTACCCCGGTCCCCCCGCTCAGATCCCGGCGTGCGCGTTAACGCACCGGGCTCCTCCCTTGGGTCCTCACGACGAGCCGTTGGCTCGGCCACGGGTGGCGGATCCCGACTTTGGGCCAGTGGACGGCGGTCAGGAGATCGATGTCCTCCCATTCCGTGCGGTCCCTTTGGGACCGACGCCGGAGGGCACGCCAGAGCAGCCGCTTGCAGAGGTGAACGAACCTCTCCAGATGTCGGCCACGCCCGGGGACAGCGTAGTGGTTGAGCCAGCCGTTGATGACCCTGCCCAGCCACGCAGCCGTGTCGTGCCGGTTGTCGTGCCACCGCTCGCGAAGCCTTTCCTTGATCCGCCGCAAAGTGCGGTTGACCCGTTTCCGGGACGGCTTGCGTCCGACCCTGAACCTTCCCTTCCTCGACTCGTCGCAGAAGTGCGTCATGCCAAGGAAGTCGAACGTCTCCGGCTTGCCCTGCCCCCGGTTCCGGCGGTTCGCCTTCGCGAACCGGCCGAACTCGATGAGCCGGGTCTTGTCCGGATGCAGTTCCAGTCCGAACAGGGCCAGCCTTTCGCCCAAGTCCCGGAGGAAGCGCTTCGCGTCGCCCTCGTGCTGGAAGCCGCACACGAAGTCGTCCGCATGGCGGACGATGATCGTGTCGCCTCCGGCAATCCGCTTGCGCCATGTGTTGTGGAACCAGACGTCGAGCACATGGTGCAGGCAGACGTTGGCGAGGATCGGGGAAACTGTCCCGCCTTGCGGAACGCCCCTGCCCGTGTCCGTCCAGTCGGTCCCCTCCATGACGCCGGCGTCGAGCCACTTGACGATCAGCCGCATGACCCGCACGTCCCCGATGCGTCTCTCAAGCATCCGGACCGGATGGTCCCGCCCGAGATTGTCGAAGAACCCGCGAATGTCGGCGTCAACGATCCGGCTGACCTTCCGCCGTTCCATTCCGACCGCAATGGCGTCGAGCGCATTGTGCGTCCCCCGCCCCGGTCGGAACCCGTGGCTGAAGCCGAGGAACTCCGTCTCGTGGATCGGCACCGGAATCGTGTCCGTCACCGCCCGCTGAAGTATCTTGTCCTCCAGCGAGGCAATGCCGAGCGGTCGCTGCCCCCCGTCCTCCTTGGGCATGTATGCCCGCCGGGACGGCGGCGCGCGGTACGCCCCCCTGTGCACGCGCCCGTGCAGGTCGATCAGCCGATCTTCCAGCCCTTCGGCGTACATCTCCCATGTCACGCCGTCCACGCCAGCGGCCACGTCACTCTTGAGCGAGTGAAACGCCTCCGCCAGCGCGTCCGTCGTCACATGGTGCAGGAGCGCCACGAGACGCTCTTCCGGGTTCCTCGTTGCAGCCTTTCGCATCCGGTCGGCCGCCTGTGACTCGCTTCCCCGTTTCTGCGCACGGCGCGAGCTTTGGCCTCCCGGATTCCCCTTGGGTCCGGCCCTTCGCTCCCCCGGCTCCGCTGACCCGGAAGGGCCGTTGTTCGCCGGATTCTTCGCTACCATGGCCGAATCTGATTTCTTCAGATCGTTCATCTCCGTTTCGGATTCCTCCTTCGCTTTGCGGCCCCGCACGACAGCGGGGCGACCTGAAGACCTCCCAGGTCCCGGTGGACTGCTTCGACGCGTGCCTTGGTTCCCGGACCCCGCGGAGCCTCTCCTCGCCTCACCAAACCGGCTCGAAGAGTGTTGCCTTCGGCCCGTCTGACAGCCTCGGCACTCCAGTTGTGTCAGTTTTCGTGGCTCAATCGCCCGGCCCACGCCTGCCGCTTGCCAACGCTTCACCTGCCGCCTCGCGACGACCGGAGCATGGTTCGCGGAGAAAGTGGCTGGCTGACCTCTCTTTCTGCCGGGACTTTCACCCGGCGACATTCCACCAGTTAGCCTGGCGCACCAGACGTCCTGACCTCGGGAGTTGATTTCAGGCGCTCCGAGGGCCGTTTTTTCAATCATTGCTGGGCTGAAGCGGTTGGGTGTATCCCAATTTTTTGACCCCGTTGGTTTTTGGCTCCATTGTTCGGGGAGGCGTGTCCGACAACGGCCGGGCGAATCGGTCGGCGGCGCGTTTTCAGGCAACGGGCAGGAGCGCGAACCATGACGCAGGACGCAGGGAACCAAGGGCACAGGCATCCGGACGCGGTGGCGTATCTGGAAGGACTGACGGAAGGCGAGGCGGCGGTTCATCCGCCGGTGGTCCGCGAGCGCGACGGCGGGTTCACGCAGTACTGGCTGGAGGGCGGCGAGGTGCGGAGCCGCGACATCACGGAAGACGAGCTGCCGCTGGCGGGCTTCAGGCCGGACGGCGGGACGCTTCAGGAGCTGCTGGGAGCCGTTTCGGCGGAGTTCGGGCCGCAGCTTCCGAAGCTTGCGGCGGACCTCGCGTCCGGCGTTCCCGACCTTGACGGCGTGGAGCGGGCGCTCCGCGACAGTTCCCTTGGCGGCGGCGCGGCGGCGCTGAAGCTGCTCCTGGAGCATCTCGACGGCATGCTTCCGACGCCGGAATGCGAGGGCTGCGGCAAGCCGATGCGCCGGCATCCGGCGACGCGGAAGTCGTTCCTGACCCGGCTCGGCCGGGTCGAGGTGGAACGGACGCATTTCCATTGCCGGTCGTGCGGCAAGGGACGCTTCCCGCTGGACCGGGCCCTTGGTCTGGAGGGCAGCGCCTTCACTCCGGGGATGGCGAGCGTCATGGCCGGGACAGTGCCGATGATGAGCTTCGACGCGGCGAGCCGCCACATCGCGAACCTTGCCGGGGTGGCCGCCTCCCGGAGCTCGCTGCAGCGCTGGTCGCTGGCGCTCGGCGAGGAGGTCCTCCGGTTCGAGCGGGAGGAGGTCGTCGCGGGCAAGCCATTGGAATCGCGCATGTACCTGTCCATCGACGGGACCGGGATCCCGATGCGGAAGGGTGACGTGGAAGGCGTTGCCGGGAAGCAGGAGGACGGGACCTCGAAGACACGCGAAGCCAGGCTGACCGTGATGTACACCGCCGAGGGCCGGGATCCGGAGACCGGCGCGGCGCTGAAGGACAGGGGCAGCGAGACGTCCAGCTGCCTCATCGACAGCGCGGCCGCTCGGTCCGTAAGCCCGGAGCCTTCCGGTTTCGCCACGCGCCTTGACCGGGAGGCGCTTCGCCGCGGCCTGCACGACGCCGGGGAGCTCGTCGTCATCTCCGACGGGGCCGAATGGATACGGAACACCTGCGACGAGCTGTTCGGAGGACGGAAGGTCACCTGCGTCCTGGATCTGTTCCATGTCCTCGAATACGCCTCCGACGCCGTGAAGGCGATCCTCCCGGACAAGACGGAACGGGACCGGCGGTTCAAGGACGTCAAGGCGGACATCGAGGCCGGGCGGGTCGCCAAGGTGATCCGGGAGCTCGAGCCCTTCAGCGGCCGTCATGAGGAGGTGAAGGCCTGTTGTCGCTATTTCAGGAACAACATCGAGCGCATGCGGTACGACGGGTACCGCGACCAGGGCATGCAGGTCGGAAGCGGCGTCGTGGAAAGCGGCTGCAGGCAGTTCGGGCTGCGGCTGAAGCGTCCCGGCACCCGCTGGTCGGAGCGCGGAGCCAACGCCATGCTCGGGCTCAAGAGTTGCGTCATGAACCTGAGGCTGCCCGATTTCCTGGACTGGCAGGCGAGAAAGGCTGTCGCCGCCTGACAAGAAACTTGGGTTACACCCGAAGCGGTTTTCCCGCTTGACATCATGGACGGATCGGATCATAATATGGCTTGGACCCATAGTTCAGGAACCAGTCCATGAGCTCCCGCCTTCTCCAGCCCGCGGAAGCCGTGCAGATCGGTGCCACCTGTTTCTCGTTCGCGATCTCGGACGGCCGGATGACGTATTTCCACAATCTCCAGCCTTTCGACTTCCACGACGTCGCCGACCGAGGTCCGATGTTGCTGCGCGCCGCCCGGTTCGTGGAAAGCGGGGTCCGGCGCGCGGACATCCAGGCCGCGTTCGGGATCAGCCGTTCGACGCTGAAGCGGGCGGTGAGGAAACTGCGGGAAAGAGGCGAGGCAAGCTTCCACAAGCCGCGCAGGGAACGTGGGACCAGCGTGATAACGGGCGCGAGGAAGGCGAGGGCGGAACGCCTTCTGGCCTCGGGGATGGGCGGCGCGGCCCTGGCCCGGGAACTCGGCGTTCCGACATCTACCGTGTATTACAACCTCCACAAGGGCTTCATCGGGGACGGCCGCCCGGTCGACACGAGGCCCGAACCGGAGGCCGCGGGGCCGGAGGCGCTGGAAACGGACGGGACGGCTGCGGACGTCCGGGAAGACCCGCTGGACCGCAGCGAGCGGGACCGTCGCGACCGTGAGGCGCCGATGGGCCGGGGCGCGCGCGACAGCGCGGGGCGCGTCGCGGCCTCGGCGGGGGCGATGGCCGAGGCCCATCCGCGCTTCGACGAGCCTCTTTCGGCGGTCGCCCGCGGCCTACCCATTACCCACAAAGTGTGTACAGCTAGCCGATTGACTTCAGCAGGACGCTGTCGTCCCCGGCATTGACGCTGTGGCCGACCATCCACGCGGCGAAGGCCAGCGAGGACTGGCCGTTCCAGAGAATCTCCGCCCCGGGCGGCCCGTCGTTGCTTCGTCCAAGGTAGCCGCCCATGGTCGCCACGAGGCGGAACGCGGTCCCGAGATCGGCCGGCGGCGCCATCCGGCGGGCGGCGGCGAAGTCCGAGAGCAGCCCGATCTCGATCTTCGAGAAGGCGCTTTCCAGCGGCCGTCCGGGTTCGGTGCGCGCAAGCTGCGCGAGCGCGGCGATCCGCCAGGCAATGACGGCGTTCATGGCCACCGCGCGTTGCAGGCGTTCCCTGTTCCGGTGGGCGGTGTTCTCGACGTTGCAGCCGGACTTCAGGATCCTGTGCCAGTCCTCGATCCGCCACCTCAGGCCGTACAGGCGGAGGACCTCGCGCGCCTGCTCGGGGCGTCCGGCCTCGAGCGTGGTGAGCAGGCGCCAGCATGTCGGCTTGCAGCCGGCCGGCGGGTCCGCTTCCTCGGCAAGGACCGCGTTCACGGCGATGGGGTCGGGACCGAAACGCGCCCTCTCCCTCTCCGGCGGCGGCAGGTCGACCGGAACCGTGCGGATGGCGAGGACGGCCCTGCGGGCCGCGCGCCCGTCGAAGGCGGCCTGCCCGCGCGTGGAATTGCGCTCCGACTGCCGTTCGAGCTCGATCGTGAAGCGGCCGGTCTCCGGTTGCGCGGCCATCGTCTCGAACAGCTTCGGGCGGCCGCGGCCGAGGCTGCGGTCATGGCGGGCGCGGACCAGCAGTTCAAGGCTGCGCCGGCCGAGCGCCCGGTGTTCGGCGAAGACGTCGAAGGCGTCCGCCTCCCGGTCCATCGCCGCCACCACCCGCACCCCGTCAAGCTCGCGCGCGATCCCGGCGCTGTCGCGCAGCCCGCGCAGCCAGCGGCCGGTCTTCCGGTCCTCCACGTCCTTCGCCGGCTTCGCCGCCCCGAACGGCGGCGCGTCGAACTCCATGCGGACCACGCCGAGCGGCACGCCGTCCGCGCCGACCGCCAGCGTCGAGTGCAGGTGCAGCCCGCGCGTCCCGGTTCCGCCCTTGTTGCGGCTGATGCTGCCAAGCCCGTCGCAGCCGCGATGCGTCGCGAAGTTCAGGTCCGTGCCGTCCTGGACCAGCAGGGCAAGCCGTTCGGCCTGCATCCGCCGGACGCTGCGGGCCCGGTGCCCGGAAAGGATCGTCGTCGCCGACACCGCGTCGTGGTCCGGATGCTCGATCATCCTGCAGTACCCCTTCACTGCCGCCTCGTCTCCGGCCGCGGCGCCGAAGAACGTCCTCGACAGCGACCGCGCCTGGACCCGCGCGCTCTGCACCAGCCGGCGCGTCAGCCGCGCATCGCCAAGCGACGCCGCCCCGAACTCGTTCCCGGCCCAGCTCTCCGTGTCAAGCCCGTCCCCGGCCGCCAGCGCGCGGTCCACGCCTTCCAGCCGGTCCCGCCAGTCCGCCGCCAGCGGCCGCAGGAACACCGCCTTCGCCGGCTCCGCACGCCCGTCACGCAGCCGTCGCCCGCAGGTCTCGCCGACACGGCGCCAGCCGGCCGCGCGAAAGCAGGACCCGGAATGCTCCGGGGCGACATAGGTCTCCATCAGGACCGGGCGCACCCCGTACGCCGCCTCGAAGTCGCCGGAGACCCGCCGCGCCGCCATGCCAAGCAGCCTCGACGCCAGGTTCCTCACCGAAGCCGAGGGACGGACCAGGAACCGGGCCAGCGAGATCACGCGCCCGAGGCGGCGCTCGCGCGCGTCCGCGTCCCAGCCGATCCATTCGTCCCGCGCCTCCAGCGACCGCGTCGCCGGGGCGAACAGGAAGCCCCCGAGCCAGCCGTGCGACGACCCCGCGAGATACCGCACCTGGCGGCCCACGTGAAGGCGCGCGGCGCGCGGATGCTCCGAAGCCATCAGCTCGTTGAACACCAGCCGCAGCGCGTCGTCCCGCACGGCCACGAGTTCGAGCCCGTCGATGTCGCCCGCCCGCGACGGAAGCCCGGCGGGCTCCGGAACCGCGACGCCCGGGCGGGCGACCCGGCCATGGCCGCCGCTGCCGCTCGGCGCGGGCAGCGCGATGCGGCCAGAGCGCTCGAGACGGCGCAGGGCCGCAAGACAGCTTGCGACCTGAAGGTCGCCCCGGTGGTCGAGAAACCCGAACGCCGCACACACGCGCCGGCCGATCTCGGCACGGCTGTCATCGCCCATGCGCGCCAGAATGGCCGTGAGCTTGCCAAAGCCGGCCTCCGACGAAAGCGCCCGGGGAATCGAAATCTCGCCCACCATGAAGGCACCGTAGCAGGTGCGCTGCGGCGAGTCGAGTCGCAATTGTGTCCTATGGGCAGGGCGCGGCGGCGTGCTGGCGGCGCTGCTCAAGGAAGGGCTTCTCGACCGTTCGGGCGCGTTCCTGTCGCTGCCGAAGGGACATTACGGGCTGACGAGCACGCTTCTCCTGCTCGCGTTCCTGTTCATGGCCCGGGTCCGCAACGCCGAGGCGCTGCGCCACGAGGCTCCGGGGGAATGGGGCGCGGTCCTGGGGCTGGACCGCTGCCCGGAAGCGAAGACGCTGCGAGGCAAGATCAAGGCGCTCGCGAGCGATCCGCAGCGGGTCCGGGACTGGCAGGACGCGCTGGCGAAGGCGTGGATCGCGGACGCGCCGGACGCCCACGCCACGCTGTCGGCGGACGGCCACGTGAAGGTGCATTCGGGCCGCAAGGGCCGCCTTCCGAAGCACTTCGTGTCGCGCCGGAAGCTCTGCCTGCCGGCCTCGACCAGCTACTGGGTCAACGCGCTCGGCGGCAGGCCGCTCCTGTGCCTGCACAAGGACCTCGACCCGACCATGACGCACGCCTTGGAGCACGACGTCATTCCGGCGCTGGAGCGGATCGGCCTTCCGGGACCGGACGCGCCGGATCTCACGGTCTCGCCGGACGCCGCGCCCGCACTGACGCTGGTCTTCGACCGGGAGGGCTGGAGCCCGGCGCTGTTCGCCCGTCTCGCCCGGCGCGGCATCGCGGTGATCACCTGGCACAAGGGCTTCAGGGGCGAGGACTGGCCGGAGGAGGAGTTCCGTTCCGTTCGGGCGCCGCTCCACGGTCCCGGCGGGGCGGGCGCCGCCGAGGTCCGGCTCGCCGAGAGACGGGTCACGCTGTCCGGCGGCCCCGAGGTTCGCCAGATCCGGCGCCTGCCGGACAGCGGCCGACAGGTGCCGCTTGTCACCACGGACATGCACACGCCCATGGAACGGGTCGCAGGCGTGCTGTTCTCGCGGTGGGCCCAGGAGAGCTCTTCAAGTACATGCGCGAGGAGTTCAGCCTGGACGCGCTGGCCGTGCACGGCCTCGTCGAGCAGGACCCCGGGGCGCGCGTCGTCAATCCGGCCTGGCGCCGCTGCGACCGGCGCATCCGGCAACTGCGCCAGAAGCTCGGCACGCTGCGCAACCGCGTCGCCGACCTGACCGGGGGCGCCCCGTCCGGCACGGCCGCCAGGTCCGCCGAGAGGCTGAAGGCCGAGATCGGGACGCTCGACGCCGAGCGCGAGGCGCTCAAGACCCGGCGTTCGGAAACCCCGAAGCATGTCACGGTGGCCGAGCTCGACGAGGACGAAAGGCTCGACGCGCTGCCATCCGGCGAGAGGCTGCTGCTCGACATCGTCCGGATGATCGCCTGCCGCGCCGAGACCCGGATGATGCCCGCCGTCGCCGACGCGCCGGGCGCGAGGCAACGCCCCCGCCGTCCCCTCGCCGAACTGTTCCGGTCGGACGCCGACATCATCCCCGAACCGGAGAACGGCATCCTGCGGGTGCGCATCCTCGGCACCGCAAGCGACGCAGCCGACGCCACCATCGCGGGACTGCTCGAAGAGCTCAACCAGACACGCACGATCTTCCCCGGAACCGACCTCCGCATGGTCTGCGAACCGCCCGGCAACGCACGGAACCTCGGTCCGGAGGCATCACGCTGATTGGAAGAAATCAAATTCGATGTCAGGACGTCTGGTGCGCCAGGCTAACTGATGGAATGTCGCTGGGTGAAAGTCCCGGCAGAAAGAGAGGTCAAACCAGCCACTTTCTCCGCGAACCATGCGCCGGTCGTCGCGAGGCGGCAGGTGAAGCGTTGGCAAGCGGTGGGCGTGGGCCGGGCCATCGAGCCACGAAAAATGACCATGTTCGGAGTGCCGAGGCTTTCAGACGGGCCGAAGGCAACACCCTCCACGCCGGATTGGTGAGGCGAGGAGGGGCTCCGCGGGGTCTGAGAACCATGGCACGCGCCGAAGCAGTCCATCGGGACCTGGGAGGCCTCGATGTTACCCCGACCATTGCGTCAGGGTCGCCAGAGGAAGGGGGCATTCCCGTAGCTCTGGATGCACGGCATCGAGGAGTCAGACTCGGCCATAGTAGTGACGAAGTCCGCGAACAAAAGAGGCTGTGACGCCTCCGGCGGAGTGGATGGAGCGAAGGGCCGGGGCCGACGGAAGAGCAGGGCGGCAAAGCACTCACGGAGCTCAGAATCCGACAATGGGTGTCACATGCGCCGCTCGCTCACGCAGCCCATGCGAGCTGCCCTTTGCGGCAGCAGTGCGGGCTGACGTTCGACCGAAGGCAGGAGCCGGATGCGTTAGCGCGCTCGTCCGGATCTGTGCGGGGGGCGGTCAGCAATGACCGTCCCTACCGCGATATCTTCGCTGACCTCGAGATCGGGTGCGACCAGCGCGTTCAGCTCGGCTGCCAGCGCCTCCTTGTCCTCAGGGGGTCGACCATGTCAAAGTCAAGCCGTCCCCGTTCCGCGGAAATCGACCCGCCAGTCACGGGAAGAGGAACCACGACGGACAACAGGTGCAGGGCCGTGTGAACCCGCATGTGCCCGTAGCGGCGCTCCTAGCCTCGATTCCCAACGACCACAATTGCTGTGAATTCCGGGATCCCGCGGCCTCCGCTCACAGGAAGCTGATCCGGAGCCGGCGGTTCCCGAGCCACGGCACGGCGATGTCGGTTTCGTCGTATGAGGCGTTGAGAAGGAACGGGTTGTTAGCGCGTCGTCCGATCCGGACATCGATGCTGTCGTCGCTGACCGTGATGTCCGCCGGCGCCTTGACGAAATTCCGGAACAGGGTGCGTGACTTCGCGTTCCGCTTTCCGTTGCCGAGGCGGACAGCCAGCAGCCGGTACAGGCCGCTGGCCACGAGCGTGAGCTGGAGGTCGAGATCGATCTTCATCGGGACCGCGGCGGACAGCGCGTCCATGTGGAAGAAGTCGATCGCGTCGGCGATGGCGTTCTCGATCACCATCCGCCGGGCATAGCGGTCGATGAGCTGGCTCGCGGAGGTCTTCATCTGGTTGGTGAGCAGCAGGGTCGGCCGCTCATGGCCCAGGCCGCGCACGGCGAGCTGGCGGATGTCGCCCGGATAGCCGGAGATCCGGACGCGCCGGTCGAGAACCCGGGGCGTGCGGCAGGTGCGCCCGACATTGTTCAGGCGCACCTGCTTCCAGTCGCTTTCCGGGGCGGCGGCGATCGCGTCGAGCAGGGATCCGGAGCGCCGGCGAAGCGTCAGGAAGTCTATTCCCATTTCGTTGATCCGTCCGAGATTGGCATGTGTCGTCAGCCGGGAGTCGAACACCAGCTCCCTGGGCGGCCCGCCGTTGCGTTCCTCCCGGAACCCGATGAAGCGGAGAACCTCGTCGTTCTGGTCCCCCTTGCGGACCCGGGCATTCGCGTAGACGAACAGGCGGGCGTCGGCGTCGCGGGCGAGGAAGGCGAGGACGCCCTTCTGCCTGCGGCTCCGCTTGGAGACGCAGTGCCGCTCGACGGGCGCCTCCGGATCCTTGCCGTGCCAGGGGATCGTGTGGAAGTCCAGGTCGAAGGAGCCGTCCCCGCCGAGATCGGTCTCCAGGCCGTTCAGCGCCCGGTGCCAGCGGTCCATGAGGCCGGCGCACAGCTTCGGGTCGACGCGCCCGGAATGCTCGGTCAGGCTCGAGCGCTTCGGCATGACGTTGAGCCCGGCGAACAGGGCCATGCCGGGATCGAGGATGTCGGCCATGACATGCGGCGGCCTCCCGATCCCCCAGAGCTTCAGCGCCAGCAGGGCCCGGAAGGCATGGCCCGCGGGGATCATCCCGCTGCCCGGCATGCCGCTGTCGGCGGCGATCCGGTCGAGGTCGAGCCGGACAAGGTCGGGGACGAACAGGAACAGCCCGCCGAACCCGGTGCGCAGGCGCCGCGGCGAGAGGTCGAGCTCCCGGGCGTCGGCCATCGGGGCGGAGACGGGCCGGAGCGCGGCCTCGCGCTCGCCGGGGGACCGGCGCGGCAGCTTGCCGACGCCGTTCCTGCGGAGCGTGCGCTGCACGGTCGTCGTTCCGGCGGGCATCCCCTCCTCCCCGAGCTTCCGGCTGATCTCGCCGACCGAGAGGCCGGCGGTCCTGCGAAGCTCCAGGATGCGCCGGTCCCGCCGCAGCCTGAGAGGCTCGCCGGGGTTCGGCTTCGGACCCGGCCTGCGCTCGGCGAAGAAGGGGGACAGGTCCGGGTTCCCGCGCAGCTTCGTGCACAGGTTGCGGAAGGACCCGAGGCTGTATCCGAAGCGCCTCGCGGCCTCCCCGGCCTCCATGCCGTCGAGGAAGTGGGCCCGGAGGGCCTCGTACTGGAGGTGGGTCCGGGACTGCGGCTTGCGGAAGAGTTCGGCCAGGTCGGTCATTGCAATGCATGTAGTTTGGTCACTGTATCCACCATACTACATGATGTCTGCCGCCGCAAGCCGGAATCGCGCGGAACGGCGCCGTCCGCGCCGCGTTCCGGGTCGGGACGCATGAAAGGAAAGCCTGAAACGGCTTCCGAGGGCGGGCGCCGGACCCGGAGGCCGCGTCGGCCCGGATCCCGGTGTCGTGCCATGTCCCGACATGACGGCGTGACAATTGGTGCCAAAAACTGATATTGCGATGATTCCATGCCGCGGCGCCGAGACCGGCATCCGGTCGGATCATGGCGGAGAGCGCGGCAGACGCCGCCCGTCGGACGCTGCCGGATCAAGCCGGTGGCCCGCAGCCGTCGGAGGATTCACATCAATTGCGGCGGTTGGGAATCGAGGCTAGTCGAGAACCTAATGCACCTCCGTGCCAGGCGTGGGCAAGGATGCGCCCTCTTCCGGCACCAGGGTCGGTCGACCCGCATCCTTGACTGTCGTGGCAATGCGGGCTTCCCCTCCCTCCCATCGCCGCAATCCGCAGTCACCGGGCTGGCCACCGCCAGCGGTATAGAACACGGAAGCGTTCAGGACGATCCCGCCACGTTCAATGATCGAGTCCACGCGACCGGTCGCCTCGCGAAGATATGCATCGCGGTAAAGAACCCCAGTCATTCCGCATCCCCGCCCGGTCCAGGCCCATGCGCTCCCGTGTCGACCGGCGGAGTGACCCGTCGCCTCGGTTCGCCCGGCGATGTCAACGTCTCGGGGTTTCTCAACCAGACATCCCGCTGCGCAAACGGAATCTCGATACCCTCTTCGGCAAAGCGCCGGACGATCTCGTGGTTTATGTCCGACCGCACGGTCAGCCCGTAATTTATGTCATCCAGAATGGCCCGGATCTCGAAATCCATGCTGTCAGCGCCAAATCCCCTGAAAATCACCGATGGGCCCGGATCCTTGGAGACTGACGGCTGCGCCTCGGCGATCTCGCGCAGGATTCCCTCGACGTTTCCCGGGTCCGTGCCATAGGCCACCCCCACGGGAACTATGACCCGCCCTGTCAGGTTGCCACGCGTCCAGTTCGTGACAGTGCCGGATATCAAGTCCCCGTTCGGCACGATCACGTCTGTCCGGTCAAAGGTCTCGATCCGGGTCGAGCGCACGCTGATCCGCTTCACGATGCCCATCTGCCCCGCGACCTCGACCCAGTCGCCCTCGCTGATCGGGCGCTCGATCAGCAGGATGACGCCCGAGACGAAGTTGTTAATGATGTTCTGAAGGCCGAATCCGATGCCCACACCCAGGGCGCCGATGACGATCGCAAGCGACGACAGGTCAATGCCGGCCGCGCTCACTCCCGCCACGGCGGCAACCGCAATCCCGACATACCCGGCGCCGGAGACAATTGCGTTTTGTCCCCCCGCGTCGATTCGCGTTCGTGGCAGGACGCTGGACCGCAACGTTCCCTGCACCAGCCTGGTCACCACGAAGACGAGCGCGAAGACGAGCGCGAACGTGAGAAGATCAGTGGGCGAAATCAGCGAATCACCCAACGCAACGCCGGTCCTGAACCTCGCCCAAGCGTCAGCAAGATCCGAGCTCCGCGCACCCCAGACCAATGCGAGCACTGGAAGCGCGGCCAGCGCAATGGACAGGCTGGCGAGCACGGGCACCAAGGCCTGACGAGCCTCGGCAACATCAAGACCGCGAAGCATGCCATAGGCCGACCTCAAGGCATGATGCAGGCTGACCAGCAAGGCCAGAAGCCCGAGGCTCAGTGCCGACGGCAACAGTATCCCGCTTGCCAAGTCCTGAAGGCCGATGGCCGCCGCGACCGGACCGACAATTGCCACGGCCTGCACCCCACGCCAAAGAAGTTGCACGGCACCATGACCAAACGCCGGATCCATGCCTTCTGCCGTCGGGCCGCCAGCACTGGCAATGCTACCGAGCCGCCACATCACGATGCCCGTCAGGAGGAGAACCGGAAATGCCAGGACTCCCGAACTGTCATCATCGATCTCCGCGGCAGCGGAAACAAGGTCGTGCAATATCAGAATCCCGGCCAGGAGACCCAGCAACGATGCCAGGCCGCGCGCACGGGCACGCGATTCTGCGCCTAGCGCAGGTCCGGCCCCTTCGGGCTCATGCTTGGGAAAGATCTGTCGACCCAGCCAATGCCCGGCCACGGCGGCCACGATCACCGCATTCACCCCGGCGGCCAATGCCCGACCCGTCACGCCGAACGCACCGGTCGAGATCAGCGCTCCGTTCAGGAGCGACACGCCGACCAATGCCACCAGCACCGTGCCGAACGAAACGACGTAGCCGGACAAATGCCGCGCGTGCCTGGACGACGTGCCAGCAACACGTGCGTGCAGCCCTGCGACCATGCGCTCTCCCCGCGAAGCCAGGACCGCGGCGGCGATCAGGAACAGTGCGGCGATCGCGATGCGTTGCCAGAATGCAGCATGATAAAGCGAGCCTGGACCGCCTGCCGCAACTTCCGCACGCGTCTCTGCCGACACGTCGCCAATCGCCGATAAGGCTCCGGGCCAAAGCCTGGGGTCCAGAGGCGTTCGCGAGAGGTCGAACAACCGGTCGGTCTGCCTCGCACGAAGCCTCGAGTCGATCTGGCGAATCAGGGCATCTGCCCGCGCATGGGCTTCATCCGCCCGGAGCCTGGGCGCCAGCGCTTCCTGCAATGCGGCGCCAAGAACGGTTCGACGCTCGGTCAACGAAGCGGGTTCGGTCTCGCCCTCGGCAGGCGGCGAACCGAGCGCATCGATCTGGGCCTGCAGCGCATCCACCTCCACCGCGTTCGCTCCCCGGGCGCCCGCGAAATCCTCTCTCCAATCGGCCAAGGCGTTCCTGAGGCTCTGGAGACCGCTGTCGGGAAGCCGGTCCTTGCCCAGGCTGGTTTCGACGGCGCCTGCAAACCGGTCGAACCGCTCGAATTCCGGCGCTACCTGCGCGACCGCGACGGACGCAAGCAGGATCCAGCAAATCAAGGCGATCCAGAATGCAACGCGATGCATGCGTGTCCTCATTCTTCAAATACCGTTGGCAGTATGCGCTCGTCGCTCCCGATCCACGGCGGCACCGGCAGTCCCCGTTCTCGCAGGAAAGCCGGGTTGAAGAGCTTGGACTGGTAGCGGTTGCCGTAGTCGCAAAGAACGGTGACGATCACTTGCCCGGGACCCATCTCATGCGCAAGGCGCATCGCGCCGGCAACATTGATGCCGGTCGACCCGCCAAGGCAAAGGCCTTCCTTCTCAAGAAGGTCAAAGACGACCGGCAAGGCTTCGCTGTCCGGCACCTTGTAGACGAAGTCCGGAACAAATCCCTCCAGATTGGCCGTGATCCGGCCTTGCCCAATCCCCTCGGTAATCGAATCGCCCTCAGGCGGTTCCTGGCCGGTATAGAGCTTGTAGAGGCCCGAGCCGTCGGGATCGCTGAGGCCGACCTTCACCCCCCTGGGCTGCAGCGCCCGTGCAACGCCCGCAAGCGTTCCGCCCGAGCCAACCGAGCAGGTGAACCCGTCGATCCTGCCTCGGGTCTGCTCCCAGATCTCCGGGCCGGTGGTTTCCACATGCGCCAGCCGGTTCGCGACGTTGTCGAACTGGTTCGCCCAAATCGCGCCATCGGGCTCCGTGCCGGCCAAGCGTTCGGCAAGGCGCCCGGAGTATCTCACGTAGTTGTTCGGATTCTTGTAGGGAACGGCCGGAACCTGCACCAGTTCTGCCCCGCACAGCCGGATCATGTCCTTCTTTTCCTGGCTCTGGGTTTCGGGAATGACGATGACCGTCCGAAACCCCATCGATGCGCCCACAAGCGCAAGCCCGATGCCCGTGTTGCCGGCCGTGCCCTCCACGATCGTGCCTCCGGCCTTCAACGCACCCTTCGCGACAGCATCACGAATGATGTACAACGCGGCACGGTCCTTGACGGACTGGCCCGGGTTCAAGAACTCGGCCTTTCCGAAAATCTCGCAGCCGGTGGCTTCGGACGGGCCGTTCAGCCGAATCAGCGGCGTGTTTCCTACTGTTTCGGCAAGATCGCTGCGAACGGTCATCGGCATCCCCTGAGGTCCTGAACCCGTCCTAGTGGCGCAGGACGCCGGATTCAATCGGGCCGGCGCATTTTCCCAGTTGCGGGATCATGATCGCATCGGCCGGTCGTCCGGCATCAGCCAAGCTTTCGGAAGACCTTGGGCAGTTCCTCCGGAATGTCTTCGGCCACGAGCCCGGGCCCGAGCGAAATCGCGCATTCGGTATGCATCCATGACGCGGCTTCGGCAGCCTCCAACGGCGCAAGTCCACGGGCAAGAAGGCCGGCGACGAAGCCCGCCAGAACGTCGCCCGAGCCGGCAGTGGCGAGCCAAGGCGCATCCCGCTCTCGAGCGCTCGAGTTTATCACGCAACGACCGCCCGAATCCGAAATCACCGTATCCGGACCCTTGAACAGGATCGTGCATCCCGCACGCCGGGCCGCTTCGCTGGTCGCGTCAACCTTGGAATAGGCCGGACCGGCGGCAGCGGGAGCCGCGAGTCTCTCCGCGATGTCCGGGAACAGACGCCCGAACTCGCCTGCATGCGGGGTGAGCACGCAGCTTTCATGAAGCGCGTCGAAGAGAATCTCGGGACCCTCCATGAAGCAGGTCAGCGCATCGGCGTCGAGGACGACCGGTCGGCCTCCCGCTCCTCCAGCCTCCGGCGCGGCCGCGCCGCCGCCATTCCGCGTGGCTTGTGATCGAGGAGCGGAAAGTGCCGTCATGACAAGACCCCGCGTCTCCTTCCCGACTCCAAGGCCGGGGCCAAGGCAAAGTGCAGTGAGCCTGTCGTCTTCCAGGGCCTCGCGAAGGCCCACTGCATCATCCAGCACGCGGCACATGACAGCGGTTGTCTGGCCTGCCACTTCCGCGAGCGCCGTTTCCGGGCAGGCGATAGTGACAAGGCCCGCGCCGATTCTAAGCGCGCCACGCGCCGCGAGCCGCGCGGCCCCGGTCCGACCCGGTCCGCCGGACAGGATCAGGACATGCCCATGGTCATACTTGTGACCGCGGACCTTCGTCAGCCGGGATGGGTCGGCACCGGCACTCGCCAACCGCGTGCCCGTCTTCGGGACGAAAGCAGAATTCGCTCCGGCAGTCCGTGTAATGTCATCAAGGCCCAGGGAAGCCACCGCCAACGTGCCGCACAGGTCCAAGCCCCGGTCCAGGAAGTGACCGCGCTTGGGCGCATGAAACGTCACCGTCAGGTCGGCCCGCAAGCTCGCCCCTAGGATACGCCCGCTGTCGGAGCAAAGCCCGCTCGGGATGTCCACCGAAACGATCCGGAAGGATCGCCCCACGCCAGGCGCTTCGCGGATGCCTCTTGCTGCGTATAAGCCGCCCCAGCGTTCCAGCTCATCGCTGAAGGGCGACCCGAGCGGTCGGCGCAGGCCCGTCCCGAAGAGCGCATCGACCAACAGGTCTGGAGTTCGCCCTGCCCCGAGGGAGGCATCGGCCTTGCCTTCCTTCATGTCGGGCTCGATACCGGAAGTCTGGCGCAAATTCTCGTAATTCGTCTTCGCGTCCGGCGGCAACTTCCCGGGAGGGCCAAGGAGCGTCACATCGACCTCCCAGCCCCATTGCTTCAGCAGCCGTGCAACGACAAACCCGTCGCCGCCGTTGTTTCCGGGACCGCAAAGCACTCGCGCGCGATGCGACGTGCTGGCGAGATCCGGCCATTTCTCGAAGACCGCCTCCACCACGCGCATGCCCGCCCGTTCCATGAGTTCAAGCCCCGTGACCTCTCCGCTCGACATGGCGGCCCTTTCGACCGCGCGCATTTCTCGGGCGGCCAGAATGACGGTCACGACCGCGCCCCGCGAAACGGCGGGTTCTCCGCTCCCGGACGTTCAAGCTCAGGCATTGCCCCGCTCCCGTAGCATTTCAGGCAGATACTGATCGAATTGCGCCGACTTGAACAGTCACCTCCTGGCCGGCATTGCGGAGTCGCAATTGCATTGGACCATGAGAACCGGAAGCCCGCAAAGTTGCCGGCCCGGCGAGTCTCCCGCAGCGGACCTGGTCGATGCAGCCAGGCAGCCGTCGCGCATCGTCCGTGCCATGCGCTGACGGCCGGGCGCTGCCGGAGGCGCATCCGTCCGGCAACGGCGCCGTATCGCGATCTGTCCCCGTTCCGCCATGGTTTCGCTTGACCCTCCGCCAGACGCGTGCGAGCAATCGGCCGGCGAGGATTGCGGATGACGTTCACGCGTTCCAAAACGGGCGGAATTTCAGGCGGGGCGCCCAAAAAACAGGCAGATGGACCTTTGGTTCATTGTATCCTTGCGCGACTTCCGGTTGCCGCAATTGCGGGCACAGGCAGCGCATGGTGATTGATGCCAGATGCTCAAGGGGAAAACGCCATGAAGAAAGTTGAGGCAATCATTAAGCCGTTCAAGCTTGATGAAGTCAAGGAAGCGCTGCAGGATGTCGGTGTCCAAGGCATATCCGTGGTCGAGGTGAAGGGATTCGGGCGCCAGAAGGGCCATACCGAACTTTACCGAGGCGCCGAATATGTCGTGGATTTCCTGCCCAAGGTGAAGGTCGAGGTGGTGCTTCCCTCGGATCAGGTCGACGCGGCCGTCGAGGCCATCGTCGGAGCGGCCAAGACTGACAAGATCGGGGACGGAAAGATTTTTGTCAGCGACATCAGCGAAGCCATCCGAATCCGGACGGGTGAGTCCGGGGTGGAAGCGCTGTGATCATTCGGAATCCAGAGTAAGGACAGGAGGACCGCTCCATGAGCAACAAGGACGTCTTGCAGACGATCAAGGACGAAGAGGTGGAATACGTGGACATTCGGTTCACGGACCCTCGTGGCAAGCTGCAGCACGTGACCGTGCTCGGCGACGAGGTGAATGAGGACTTCCTTGAGGAAGGGTTCATGTTCGACGGTTCTTCCATTGCTGGCTGGAAGTCGATCGACCAGTCCGACATGAAGCTGATGCCCGACACCTCCAGCGCATATATGGATCCGTTCTTCGCGGAGACGACGCTTGCGGTCCATTGCTCGGTCGTGGAGCCGGACACCGGCGAGCACTACGAACGCGATCCGCGCGGGACGGCGGAGAAGGCGGAAGCCTATCTCCAGGCCAGCGGGATTGGCGACCAGTCGTTTTGGGGGCCGGAAGCCGAATTCTTCATCTTTGACGATGTCCGCTATTCGGTCGAAATGAACAAGGTCAGCTACGAGATCGACGCGATCGACGGTTCCTGGAACACCGACACCGAATACGAAATGGGCAACATGGGCCACCGCCCCGGCATCAAGGGCGGCTACTTCCCGGTTCCCCCGGTGGATGACGGGCAGGACATCCGCTCGGAGATGCTCTCGACGATGAAGCGCATGGGCATGAAGGTCGACAAGCACCACCACGAGGTCGCCTCGTGCCAGCATGAGCTTGGCCTCGTCTTCGGCTCGCTCACCGAGCAGGGAGACAACCTGCAGAAGTACAAGTACGTCATTCACCAGGTTGCGCATGCATACGGCAAGTCGGCCACGTTCATGCCCAAGCCGGTCTCGGGCGACAACGGAACGGGCATGCACGTGAACCAGTCGATCTGGAAGGACGGCAAGCCGCTCTTCGCAGGAGACCGGTATGCCGATCTCAGCCAGGAGGCGCTCTACTATATCGGCGGCGTGCTCAGGCACGCGAAGGCGCTGAATGCCTTCACCAATCCGGCGACGAATTCCTACAAGCGCCTGATTCCGGGCTTCGAGGCCCCGGTGCTCAGGGCGTATTCAGCTCGGAACCGCTCTGCGTCGTGCCGGATTCCGTGGACCGAGAGTCCAAAGGCCAAGCGTGTGGAAGTTCGATTCCCCGATCCCGCCGCGAACCCCTATCTGGCGTTTGCGGCTCTCCTGATGGCTGGTCTCGACGGCATCAGGAACAAGATCGACCCTGGCGATCCAATGGACAAGGATCTCTACGACCTGCCCCCCGAGGAACTGGAGGGGATTCCAACGGTCTGCGCCAGCCTCCGCGAGGCGATGGATGAACTGGAAGCCGACATGGAATTCCTGCTTCAGGGCGATGTATTCACCCGCAGCCAGATAGAGGGGTACATGGAACTCAAGTGGGAAGAGATCTATGCATACGAGCACACGCCCCACCCGGTCGAGTTCAAGATGTATTACAGTTGCTGAAGAGATTCGGGTACAATCCGAAAGAGGAAGGGTGCCTTGCGAGGCACCCTTTTCATTCGGCCCCTTGCGAAAGCCGGGGAACAGATGCAGCGGGAACGGCACATCGGGCCTGCACGTGTTCGCGCCGCTTTCACGCCAGAGTGAAGCCGCGCGACCAGACCTTGGCTTGAATGCACCGCTCCCTATCTGAAATGCTGCCAATCAAACGTCGTACCCGGTTCGACGCAAACCTGATCGTATGGAGGAAAGCGTGAGAAATCTCGTATTCGCCCCGCCGCGCATGCCCGGACTGGCGGTGCTTGGAGCACTCGTTCTCGGCGCCGCACTGGTTCTGGCACAGGCAATCGCAGCTTCGGCGCAGTCCCGGCCTGACACGTTCGCCGACCTGGCCGAGAAGGTCAGCCCGGCAGTCGTGAACATCACCACATCTGCCATGGTCGCAACCACAATGCAGCCCGGCCCGATCGTGCCCGAAGGCTCGCCATTCGAGGAGTTCTTCCGCGACTTCATGGAGCGCAACGACCCCGGCGGAAACCGTCCGCGACGCAGCCAGGCCCTGGGTTCCGGCTTCGTGATCACGGAGGACGGCTACATCGTCACCAACAGGCATGTCATTCAGTCTGCCGACAAGATCCTGATCGAGTTCTTCGAGGGATTCGAACTCGAGGCCGAGATCGTCGGCACCGACGCGAATACCGACCTCGCCCTTCTGAAGGTCGAAAGCGATGAGCCCCTCCAGCATGTCGGTTGGGGCGACAGCGAAGAGGCCCGTGTCGGTGACTGGGTCATGGCCATGGGAAATCCGCTGGGACAGGGCTTTTCGGTTTCTGCCGGCATCGTTTCCGCCCGGGGGCGAGCGCTCGCGGGAAGCTACGATGACTTCATCCAGACCGACGCTGCCATCAACCGAGGCAATTCGGGCGGCCCCTTGTTCAACATGGACGGAGAGGTGATCGGCGTGAATACCGCAATCCTCTCGCCCACCGGCGGCTCGATCGGAATCGGGTTCGCAATGTCTGCAAACGTGGCGAAGAACGTGATCGACCAGCTGCGCGACTTCGGTGAAACCCGGCGTGGATGGCTGGGCGTCCGCATCCAGGACGTTACCGATGATCTTGCGGAAGGTCTCGGACTTGCCGAGGTCCGGGGCGCGCTCGTTACGGATGTTCCCGAAGGTCCAGCATCGGAGGCCGGCATCAAGACCGGCGATGTCATCCTCTCCTTCGACGGCGTTGAGGTTGAGGATACACGCAGTCTCGTGCGTCAGGTCGGCGAGGCGACCGTCGGCAAGGAGGTTCGCATCAAGGTATTCCGGGACGGGGAGTTCCAGACGCTCAAGGTCACTCTTGGACGCCGCGAGCATGCGGAAGGTGCCGTTCCCGCCTCGGCAAATGCCACGGACCCGACATCCAGAGAGTATCTTGGCTTGACGCTTTCCGACATGAACGACGCGCTTCGCGAGCGGTTCGGCCTCCCGGAAACCGCCGAAGGCCTTGTCGTCCAGGACGTGGCCGAAGACAGCGAGGCTTATGAAAAGGGCCTTCGCGCCGGAGACCTGATCGTCGAGGCCGGACAGGAAGAGGTCGGCAGCATCGCCGCGTTCGAAGCTAGGATCGAGGACTCCCGCGAAGCGGGACGGAAGACGATCGTGCTCCTGGTGCAGAGGGACGGCGAGCAGCGCTTCGTGGCCCTGCCGATCGAACGCGGATAGGCGCCTCGCCCAAGGAACGGTCAGGGCGCCTGCGGGCGCCCTGTTTCCTGGATCGGCGCCGGCAGTTGCGGAGTGGCTATTCTGCGGCCAGCGGCATGTCCCTTCGGCCGATTTCGACGATTTCAGCGATCACCTCGCCGATCAGCTTGCGGAATCGCCCGTAGTTTCCGTTCGGCCGGACTGTCCGCTCGTTCAAGTAGAGAGATCGATCGATCTCGATCTGGACGACGTGGCGGTCTCTTGACGGATGGCCGTATTCCTGTGTCGCGAATGCGCCGGCGAAAGGTGCGTTCCGGGCCACATTGAGCCCGGCGGCGACAAAGGCCGCCTCGACCCGGTCCACCACCTCGCATGCAGCAGCCGTGCCGAACCTGTCGCCAAGAACGATTTCGGGTCGGGCGCCCCGCGGATGAGGGATGGTGTCGATCGCCTCGTGCGGCATGGAGTGGCAATCGACAAGTATCGCCCTCCCGAAGAGAGCCATGCTTTCGTCCATCAGTGCCGAGACCGCTGCGTGCCAAGGATGCCAGACTTCATCAATCCGTGACCTGGCCTCATCAAGCGCAATCTTGCCCCGGTAGATCGCCCTGCCATTCGCCACCACTCTCGGAACGACGCCGAGGCCCGAGGCGACGCGCAGGTCGCGCGCGGACTCCCGGACGCCTTCGATCAAGGCCGGATCCAGTTCACCGACCGACCGGTTCACGTCGATCCAGGCGCGCGGCATGACTGCCGCAAGCAGCGGCGCCCCGTGATCCGGAGCGGATGCAAAGAGCTTGTCGACAAGGGCATCTTCCGAAGACCTCAGGGTCCGCTCGTCGAGAACGGAGCGATCCACGAATTTCCTTGAATATGCCCGACCCGAATGCGGCGACGCGAACACGATGCTCGTCGTACGAACAACAGGCATCTTCAGGTCATATACCCGCATGTGACGACTCCCGAAGCACTTTGACCGTTATAGCCAACCATCCGCGCCATCAAAAGCCCTTGAAATGCGACCGGCCAGGAAGTATGGGATGCCTGACCGGCGCGGGGCCAGACCCCGCGTCTCGCAATTGGAAAGGGCGGTTAGCTCAGCGGTAGAGCACTACGTTGACATCGTAGGGGTCACTGGTTCAATCCCAGTACCGCCCACCATTCGCCGCCGCGATCATGCGGCAATAGGGAACCGGGCGCGACTCGCGCCGCGATCAGGAGAGATCGGATGAAGGTCAGGAACTCGCTTCGTTCGCTGAAGAACCGGCATCGCGACTGCCGCGTGGTGCGCCGCAAGGGCCGCGTCTATGTGATCAACAAGACGCAACGCAGGTTCAAGGCACGCCAGGGATGAACTTCGGAACATGGATGGCGGTGCCGCCTTCGAGCGGCTCTTCGCTTTATGGTGCGCGTGAATCCGGGCCTTGAACGCATCGCGATCACCGAGCGGACGGGTAGCGAAACCTCGCCCTTGGCCGGAACGTCTCAGTCGGCCCGACGGCACACGGCGCGGCGAACACCCAGCCAGAACCGGAACTTTGGACCGTGACCCCGGCGGAAAGAGCTTCCCATGCTTAGACTGAACTGGGGCATGATCGGTGGCGGCAAGGGCAGCCAGATCGGACCGGCGCACAGGCTGGCAACGGCAATGGATGGCGAATTCGCCTTCGTGGCAGGTGCGCTCGACCACCGACCCGATGCGGCGCGCGCGTTTGGCCAGGAACTCGGCCTGTCGGAGGACCGTTCCTATGGCGGCTGGCAGGAGATGCTCGAGGGCGAGTCCGCGCGCCCGGATCGCGTTGAGCTGGTCACCGTCGCCACACCGAACGCGACCCACTTCGAGATCGCCAAGGCCTTCCTCAAGGAAGGATTCGACGTGCTTTGCGAAAAGCCGATGACGATCACTGTCGAGGAGGCCGAGGAGATCCTGCGCCTTTGCACCGACACTGGACGTATCTGCGCCGTCAACTATGGATATTCCGGCTACCCCCTCGTGCGACACATGAGGGCGATGGTTGCGCGCGAAGATCTGGGCAAGGTGCGCCTTGTAGTTTCAAATTTCTCACACGGACACCATGCCGACGCGGCGGATGCCGACAACCCGCGCGTTCGCTGGCGCTACGATCCGGAACAGGCCGGGGTCTCGGCACAATTCGCGGACTGCGGCATCCATGCGCTCCACTTGGCGAGTTTCGTCACGGGACAGCATGTCCAGCACCTTTCGGCCGATTGCGTTTCCTGCATCACTGGCCGCGAGCTGGAAGACGATGCCATGGTCAACTTCCGCATGGATGGCGGTGCAACGGGACGGCTCTGGACGTCATCGGTGGCCGTCGGCCGGCAGCATGGCCTGGAAATCCAGGTTTTCGGAGAGACAGGCGGCCTTCGCTGGTCCCAGGAGCATCCGAACCAGTTGTACTGGATGCCCTTGGGCGAACGGCTTCAAGTCATCGAGCGTGGGGAAACCAGCCTTTCGCCCGGTGCCGACCGGGCGAGCAGGATGACGATCGGTCACTCTGAAGGCCTGTCGCTCGCCTTCGCGAACATCTACCGGGACCTTGCCGAACACATACGCGCCCGGAAAGAAGGTCGCGAAACGGATGATGCCGCGGATTTCATACCTGGGGCGGAAGACGGGTTGCGCTCAGTGGCCGCGATCCATGCCGTCGCAAAATCGGGCAGGGCGAACGGTGCCTGGATCGATGCCCGACCGCCAATGCTCCGCGGCTGACGCGTGTGAAACTGCTGCGAGTGTGCCCGAGGAGCCTGCAGCACGGGCTCCGGCAAGGCGCATCGAGCAAAAGCGTGACAAGCAATGACCTATGGCAGCGATCATGACGGCACCGGGTGCATTTGGATCCCTTCAGGTGGCGACATCCGCGCCATCGGCATCGGGTCCGTCGGGCCCTTTGGGTGCGTGAGCCCGCCCGATGAGGTTCAAGAGCAACTGGGCCGCGAGGATCGCGGTAGTGCCTGAGCGGTCATAGTCCGGCGCAACTTCGACAAGGTCGACTCCGGCAACCGTGCCACGGCGGGTGAGGCCATCCAGGAACTCAAGGATCTCATAATAGAGGAAGCCGCCGTGGCTGGGTGTGCCCGTTCCCGATGCGATGGACGGGTCAAAGCCGTCGATATCTATCGTGACATAGTATCTCGCGCCGGCAGGAATCCGGTCCAGCATGGCATCGACACCCAAGGCACGGAACTGACGGACCGAGACGATGTCTGATCCCATCCGGCGCGCGTCTTCATAACCCTCTCTAGCCGTCGACGAAACGTTCCGCATCCCTATCTGCGACAGGCCGGAGACCCAGGAGCGTTCCGCTGCACGGCGCATCGGGTTGCCATGTCCAAACCGAACTCCGTGCCGTTCATCGACGAAATCGAGATGCGCGTCGATCTGCACGACGTGGATCGGCTCCTGATCCGAAAATGCGGCGATACAGGGAATGTTGACCGAATGGTCGCCGCCAAGGACAACGGGCATCGCTCCAGCGCCAAGAATGGCGCGCACGCCGGCTTCTATGTTGGCGTGACTGGCGAGCGTGTCGGTGTGAATGATGTCGGCATCGCCAAGATCGACAATGCGCGTGTCGGCCAGATAAGTCATGTCGTCTTCGTGGTCATATGCGCCGGCATGGCCGAACGAAAACAGGGTCGAAGCCTCACGTATGCTCCGTGGGCCGAACCGGGCGCCCGCGCGCCATTGCGTGCCAAAGTCGAACGGTGCGCCCAGTATCGCTACATCAGCGCTGATCTTGGTCCAGTCGGGCTCATAGGGCGCTTTCGCAAATGTCGAAATGCCAACAAACGGCAAATTCAACCGGCCGGTATCGTAGTCGTGACTCATCGAGCGCACCTGTCAGATGGACCGCTCTCTAGATGCTTGCGGAAACCGCTGCAAGTTCGGTCTGTCAAAAGGACTTGCCATGCACCCTCGTCTGTCGGGCCCGATGCATGCCGGGGAAACGCGTTTGTGCCGGTTCGCCCGATCTGGAAATTGTGACTGCATGGCTGCGGCGCGAATCCGCATTCGGAGCTGAAGGCGGAGTGCAGCGCCGCTCCGACGCCGAGAGCTTTGCAATCCCCAGTTCCACTCTGAAGTGCAACACCATAGTGGGCTTCTGTGTTTTCGGCACAGGATGTTGCAAGTCGGCCAGATGGCGGCGACAGTCCCGGTTGTGAAGTCAGGAGACCGCCATGCCAAAAGGGCTACCGCCACCTGACCGGTGAAGCGAGATGCCGGACTTGCGCGCTGAGGAAAAGCGGGCTTTCGGAACCGGCCATCGCGCGGCAGCCGGGCCGGGACCGGACGACGGTCTGGCGCGAGGTGCGCCGGAACGGCGGCGGCCGCGGCTATCGGCACAGGCAGGCGCAGGGGAAGGCTTCGGCACGGCGCAGCGCGGCCTCGTCGGTTGCCAGGAAGATGACGCCGGAGCGGTGGCGGCTGGTGGAGGACAGGCTGGCCGACGGCTGGAGCCCCGAGCAGGTCGCCGGCCGTCCCGGGAAGGAGGGCGTCCCGATGGCGGGGCGGCAGTGGACCTGCCGGCACGTCCGCGCCGATCGGAAGGCTGGCGGCCGGCTGTACCTGCTCCTGCGCCGCCGGGGAAAGAAGCCGAACTGGAAGGGCGGCCGTCATTCGGGTCGCGGGCACATCCCGGACCGCGTCGACATCTCCGAGCGTCCGGCGGTGGTGGAGGCGAAGGAGCGGGTCGGTGACCGGGAGGCGGACACGATCATCGGGAAGGGCCGCAGCGGCGCGCTGGTGTCGCTGGTGGACCGTGCGTCGAAATACACGCTTCTGGCGCTGGTCGGGCGGAAAACGGCGGACGCGGTCGGCAACGCGATGCCCGGAATGCTGCTGCCGCTGCACGCGCTGGTCCACACGATCACGGCGGACAACGGGAAGGAGTTCGCGGGCCACGCCGCCGTGTCGAAGGCGCTCGGCGCGGGGTTCTTCTTCGCCACGCCGTACCATTCCTGGGAGCGCGGCCTGAACGAGCACACGAACGGTCTCGTGCGGGAGCACTTCCCGAAGGGGACGGACTTCCGCCAGGTCACCGACGCACGGGTGAAGGCGGTCCAGGACCGTCTGAACGCGCGTCCGAGGAAGTCGCTCGGCTACCTGACCCCGGCCGAGGCGTTCCGGAAGGCGCGGCCTCCATGACGGAAACCGTCCCGGACCGTCCTCCAGGGGACCGGTCCGAGGGGGAAAGGGACGTGACCGGCCCGGACTGCCGGTGCCTGGGGCAGGAAAATCCTGCCGCCGGGCCATTTCCTCCGCTCGGGCTGCGCCCTCGCTACGGAAATGGCCGGCGTTGCACTTCGGACTGGAAGTGGGGAATTGATTTACGAAACCGTCACTCGGGTTTTGTCCGGAACCGTCATCCACGGCCCGTGCGCCGCACGGACAGCGGCACGGATCTTGCCGCCGATGGAGGAAGCCAGGATGGACATTGAAAGCACCGAACTGAGCCGGGACGAGTTGAACGACCCTCGACCGGAAGAAACCGAATTCGACCGGGGATTCATGGGCGGCGTGCTCGCCTTTGGCTCCGGTGCCATGGCAACGGGCGTGGGCACGCTCCCTTCCTCCACGGCCGCCAATGCTGCAACCGGCCGCTTTGCCCTTGACGCGTTCCGATCGCGACGGACCGCACCGTGCACGGGCTATCCCCTGCTTTCGGACGCGCCTTCCTTCAGCCAGACCGCGATGCTTCCACCTGAATTGGCTGGCAAGGTGTTCGGCGAAAACACGGACGGAATGGAACTCTTCGAAATCGACGGCCACGAGGTCATCGCGGACAACCATGAATACGTCAATCTCGGCTTCAACCTGCCCGGGCGTGCCGCTGCCGTCAAAGCCGGGAACGCGAAGGCCGATGCCCTGGCAAGGGGCGAGGAAGAGCCGCGGCCCATGCGCGTCAGCCCGGCCAGCGCCGACGAAGTGGACGTCATCCAGAACCGGCAGGGCGTGGCGGTCTTCGAGGTCGCCCGTGCCGACGCCGACTGGCAGGTGGTGGTCGATTCTCCGTTCAACCGGCGGATCACCCACCAGGCCGAGATCCGCATTTCCGGACCTGCCGCTGGACACGAACTCCCGAAGCATCGGGGAATCCGGCGGGCACGACTGTCAAGGGCAGGTTGAACAAATGCGGATGGCCAGGACGCCCTGCGGCACCTACCTGACCTGCGGGAAGAACTTCAATGGCTGCTTCGGCTCGACAGACGAGGCCTTCGTGCGTCAGGAGTGCTGCAAGCGCTAAGGAATCAACCTTAGGGGCCGTTACGCCCATGAGACGTTCAACGCCAGATTCGACATCTCGGATGACCTGAGCGAACCGCGCCGTTACCGCTGCATCGGTCGAGACCGATCCCTCGAATCCGACCTCAACGCCAGTCAAGCGCACGGCGCCCGGACGCTACAAGCACGAATGCCTCGCATTTTGGCGTCTTCAGGCGCAGTGCCGTCCAGTTTCCGACGACAGCTTCGTTTCGGCACCGGCGCACCGGCATGCCGCAAAGTTGGCCGGGCCGGCTAGGCGGATCTTCATTTCCAGAATTGCGCGAAACCCCTTGCCATCAGCACGATTGCTGATTCCGGACGGGACTCGACATGTAACGGTCCCGGCGCGTCACGGCAGGAACTTGGCGGGGTCGATCTCCAGCAGGTCAAGGGCCCGGCCCTGCAGCTCCGTCGGCTGCGCGAAGACCGGAATGCCGTGGTCGGGTCCGTCCGGAACCGTCGCCTCGTTCAGCGTCAGCGTGGCCAGGTCGGAAAGAAGCGTCGTGAAGCTGTGGACCGGCAGCCCGTCGGGGGTGCGCTTGGTGTCGGCCTTGGCCCTGGCGCTCTCCGAGACCTCGGCCTTCTCCACCGGCGAGTTCCGCCGCGCCCGGGCGCCTTCCCGGTCGTCGTCCTCGAACAGGATCGGCGCCAGGCGGCGGCGCATGTGCCATTCCACGTGACACGCAAGCATGCACAGGAACACGTGGGCGCGGACATGGTCCTCCGAGTAGACGTGCACCGGTCGGATCCGCAGCCGCGAGGCCTTCATCGTGAGGAACGCGCGCTCCACCTGCGCGAGAGACTTGTACGCCTCCACCGCGGCCTCAGCACCCAGTGACGCGGATTCCAGGCTGGTGCGGATCACGTAGATCCCGTCGAGCCGCGCCTCCGCCTCGATCCTGTCCCGGTTGCGCGCCCAGTCCATCCCGGCGTCGTGCACGTCGATGTCGAAGTGCTTCTCAACCTTGCGCCGGTTGGCCTGCCGCCCCAGGGCCTTGATCGTCCGGTCGCGGTTCGCCTGCCCCGGCTTGCCGCGCGCGGCGGCGGCGGCGATGTCGGCGAGCGTCCGTTCCGTGGCCTCCAGCAGGTCCTCACGCTTGCGCCGCCGCTCCTCGCGCAGCCTCGGGTTCAGGCAGACCATCAGCCGCTCGCCGGGGAAGTCCGGGCCCGTGATCTCCGCCACCGCGTCGGGAACCAGCGCCTCGGGCGCCAGAGGGGCCGGGACGCCAGGGCCGGCGGCCTTCAGCAGCTTTCGGATGTCCGCGGTCCTCAGGGCCGAGATCCAGTCGAGCCCCGCAGGCTCGAGGTCCCTGCGGATCCGCGCCGTCGTCAGCATCCCCCTGTCGCCCACGAGCGCGACGCGCGCGATGCCGAAGCGCTTCCGGACCTTGTCCACCTGGCCCGCCACCGTGGACGGGTCCCCGGCGTTGCCGGCGAACACCTCCACCGCCACCGGGCAGCCGTCCGCCGCGCACAGAAGCCCGTAGGTGACCTGCATCTTCCCCTTCTTCCCGTCCCGGTTGTGGCCGAAGGCGGCCAGGGGGCAGCACCGTCCCTCCAGGTAGCTTGATGACACGTCATAAAGAATCAGCGTGTTGCCGCCCTTCAGGTGCCTGTTGGCCAGGCTCCTCTCGATCCAGGGCTGGCGCTCCAGAAGCCAGTCGAGCATGTCCAGCATCTCGTTGCCGGTGACGGGGCCGAGCCCGAGCACGGCCCCGAGGCTGGTCGACGCGGTCTCGGGATCGAGGGCCCGTGCAGTGGCGAGCTTGGAGGCCGGCTCGATGATCCTTGCGACGACCGCCGCCACGGCGAGGTCCCGCATGCGGCCCGGCACCCGGTGCAGGACGCGGACCATTCCGATCCGGCGCAGGGTGCCGAGGGCGGCGGCGACATGGCCGTGGGGCCGGGACCGGCGGATGGCGAAGACGTCCTCGGGCCGGGCGACGGCGACGCCGCCGTCGAACAGGGCCCTGACGCCGTCGATGATGTGGGGCGGCAGCTGGGTGAGGTTGGCGAGGGTCTTCTTCCTGAGGCGTCCGTCCTCGCGCCAGGCCTTGCGGATGAGGATCGTGGGCCGGCTGTTGCGGTTCGGGATGGTCTCGAGATGGAACGACATGGAACACCGATATGTTGTGTGTTCCCTTCATTATGGCACAACGGGGGGCATCCTGTCAACTTACATGTAACATGAATCCCGGATTATGCCCTTCCCGGATCCCGGAATCCGGCCCGGGTCCAAAGGCTTGCGCACCTTCGATCCCGTTTTGTTCTTCCAAAAGCTCCGGCTAGGGTGTGCCTTGCAGGCGCGGCGCTCATCTCCTGATTCATTCGGCAACGGCAAGGCTGTTGCGGGATAGGCTGCCGTCTGCCGCCGCGGTCCACGCCAGAGGGAATGTGACCGTGGTTGCCGAGAACGGCATCCGCCGGTCGGACCGGCCGGCTCACCGCACCCGGTCAAACCGGACGCTCGTGGCCGCCGCGCCAAGGGCGCTCAAGAACCGATCATTGTCCGAGATCCCCTTCGTCGCACGGCCGACAAATTCCGGGATTGCTGCCTTTCCTCGGCGTCGGTTGATCATTCAAGACCGGTGCGCATGTAGCGAGAACGCTATCGCACCATTGCCGCCACATTGCCGCCATCGACCGTTAGGATCGCACCCGTCGTCTTTGCAGCCTTGGTCAGGTGCAGGAACGCTTCAGCAACATCTCGTGCAGTCACCTCTCTCTTCAGGAGGTTGTCGCGCAAGTATTCCTCCTGCGTGATGCCGCGTGCTGCGGCCCTCTTGGCAACAAGTTCATCTGTCATGAGCCCGGTGCGGATCCGGTCGGCATTGACCGCGTTTGCGGTGATGCCCGAGGTGCCGTGCTCGATCGCGTACTGGCGAACAAGCGCCATCAGTGCAGCTTTGGACGTACCGTAGGGACCGAATTCGGGACCCGGGTTCAGAGCCTGCTTCGAAACGTTGAATACGATTGCGCCGCCCGTTCCCTGTGCCTCCATCATTCGGACACACTCACGCGCTATCAGGTGGTGCGACCAGAAATTCAGATCGAAGGCGCTGCGGAAATAGGCGTCGTCGACGCTGTCAAGCGCGCCATGGAACGCCGCGCCCGCATTGGAGATCAGGATGTCGACGCCGCCAAACCTGCATGCCACCTGACGGACCGCATCCTCGACCGAACGGGGGACCGTGACGTCGCAGGCGACCGCCATGGCACCGGTCTCGGATGCCGCCAAGTTGGCGCGCTCGCCATCAATGTCGAAGATCGCAACTTCGGCCCCCTCGGACCTCAGCAGCTTTGCGGTTGCAAGACCGAGACCGCTTGCACCACCTGTCACTATTGCGATCTGACGGTTCAGGGGCTCTTCGACCGACTTTGCCAGTTTCGCTTGTTCGAGCGACCAGTATTCGATGTCGAAGTGATCTTCTTCAGGCAGAGCGACAAATGTCCCGATCCCTTCGGCCCTGCTGATGACATCCACCGTGGCTTCCGCAATATCGGCACAGGCCGACGCATCTGTCGCCGAATTGCCGGCACCGAACAACCCCACTCCCGGCACGTAGACGACACGCGGCACGGGGTCGAGCTGCGTGAGCCCGCCACCCGCCCGAGCGTTGTTCCGTTCGAAGTAGGCGACATACTCGTCACGATAGTTCCTGATACCGACAGAAAGCCCCGCAGCGAACTCGTCCAGCCTGCCACTCGCGGGAGCCGGAGCCACCAAGCCGAAGCGTTTGATCCGGATCGAGTGATCCGGCGTGGCATTGCCTCGAGTCGCGTAGTCGTCAGCGTCCGCACCATCGACAAATGCCCGAATCTGATCGGAGACGCGAAAATCCAGGATCCAGCGGTCGGGTCCTCCTTCCACGCCGCTCGGCCGAGCCAATGCACCGCGAATCAAGGGGGCGATCTCGTTCACCTCGGGCGCCTTTGCCGGAATCCTGGCCGGGACGAACGGCCGAGCGGCACCGGAATCCAGCCGCTTCTCGGCAGCGGTGCACATGCGGATCATGTCGTCATAGGACTGGCGGGGGTCATCGTGAAAAGTGAAGATTCCGTGGCACATCAGGATGAGGTGTTTCGCCCCGGGTGTTTCATCCAGCTGCTTCCGGATCTTCTGGGACAGGATGAAGCCCGGCATAACATAAGGAACAATCGTCGTGTCCGGAAACAGGTCGCGGACAATGTCTTCGCCGTTGGGTTGGTTGGTTAACGAAATAATCGCGTTCGAGTGTGTGTGATCCACGTGCTTGTGCGGTATTATGGCATGCAGAACCGCCTCGATCGAGGGATTCGGGGCGTGCGGATCGACAAGAAGGCGTCGCTGCGTCGCGACAACGTCTACATCGCTCAGCGCCGGAATGCGCGCCAGCGCGGCCAATGGAGCCAGTTCAACCGCTGGCAGGCCGGCGGGCATGATCGTGCCCATGTCCCAACCCGATCCCTTGACGCAGAGCACCTCGTGCTCGACGCCGAGCGCATCCGTCTTCCGCGTCTTCACCGAGGTGTTGCCGCCGCCATGCAGCACAAGCCGGGGTTCCTGTCCCAGAAGACGCGTCGTATAGGTCCGTATCGCAAGATCTTCGTTGACGCCGTTGTCGGCGCAGCTTGAGATCAAAGTCTGCAGATCCGAGTCATCCCAGCGTGATTGCATATCGCCCTCCCGCGCGCGCCGTTTCAGTATTCATGCCCGTTCAAGAAAGTGTCGCTCACCATGATTCGTGCCATGTCTGGGCATCTCCGGCGTCTCGCGTCGAAGCGCGTGCGTGAGCGTATCGCGCACGAAAGCGATATGCGCTGTCTCCTCAATTAGCTCGGCAAGGTACTGAGCGGCCATCAGGGTCTTGCCGACCCCGATCGTACCATGGTTGGCAAGCACCGCGGCCTTGACCGACGGTTCGTCAAAGACCTTTCCGATCTGCACTGCAGTCTGAGGCCCGCCGTTCTCTGACAACGGAATCAGGGGCACGCGCCCGATTTTCTCGACGGTCTGCACCGTCAGGCAAGGTATTTCCAGGCCCGCGCTTGCATATCCGGTTGCCCAGGGGCTGTGGCAATGCACAACAGCATCTATGTCGTCCCGGCGTCTGTAGAGATCGAGGTGGAATTCCAGGTCCTTGGACGGCTTCAGATCCAGCTCCGAGGGCAGAATCGTGCCGTCCAGCGTCACAACCTGCAGGTTTTCGCGGGTGCATTCGTTGAAACCGACACCCGAAGCCTTGATGACGACGGCATCCCGGTCAGCGAGTCGCACGGAGAGATTGCCTCCCGCATTTGTCTGCAGGCGCAAGTCAAAGCAACGCATTGCAATGGAGATGAGGCTGTCTTTCCTTTTGACGATGTCAGACTGGTCCAGCATGTCAGGCCTTCAGAGATAGGGTTTCAGGAGTTCAAGCGCGCGTTCCGCCGTTGGCTGCGCGTTGATGTGATGTTGCACGGATTCAACCTCGTAGTGGCGGGCTCGCGCGACAAGTGTGTCGAGGCATGTGATGCGAAGAGCCTCGTCCTCGATTTCGCCGCCCGGGCAATCCCGGTGCGAGAACCCGCCCATTGGCACGATCACATGCACTGGTGCATTGGCATCGTTCAGGTGGGCGGCGAGTATCTCGCACGTCTCCGCCATTTCTTCGGGCGTCACCTTGACGTGAGTGAAGAATGTCGAGTGCCGGTAATGCGGCCGTGTGCCGTGGGCCGGCGCCAGGGTGTCGAGAGGCCCGAGCCCGAGAAAGTTCAGACCGCCGGGAAGAACGATCTGCGGCAGATCGGCAGCAGCGGTGAACCTGTTCTTCATGGGGACATGGTCGCCTGCAAGGACCAGCCGATTCAACTCATGGCAGGTCAGGTCGATCACGGCTTTGAAGGCACCCTCTTCGGCACATCGCGCAAGGCCCGCACCGCCAAACCCGTTGGCATGAAAGACAGCGCATTCTTCGCCCAAGTCGCGCAGTCCGGCCTGAAGGGCGGTCGCTGCCTCACCGGTCGCACCGAGCGCGGTAAGGCCGATCATGGGCTTCGCCGACCTCGGCCCTGACACGGGCTGTTCGCATATCCCCGAGATTGTTGCTGCTGCCGACACGAGGACCTGCCGCAAAAGGTCGTTCAGACCGAGTATGTCCACGAGCGTGGGCACAATGATGAACATCTTGTCCGCCAATGCCGGACGCGGATCGAATGGCAGCGGCGTAATCAGGACCTTGGGGTGCAGCGCGGGCAGCGCATCGAAGATCCGCAGCACGATTTCGCCACCGGTTCCGCCCCCGATGCCGACCACGACGCCGATTTCGTCCGCTCTCTTGCCGGCGAGCATCTGTCCGACACGCGCAGCGACCTCGGTCATGCGGCGGTTCTTGTCGGTGCCGCCGAGCGTGGATGACCCGGTTTGCAGGGAAATGTCGACAAGTTTCACGGGCACGCCGAGCCGTTCCAGTTCGGACCGCAGGAAGGACGCCTCCGCCTCTTTGGTTCCAAGCGTTGCGAGCAGTGTTGCAATTGCCGCCATCGTCTAGCACTTGACCGCGCCGACGGTCATGCCAGTGATGATCTGACGCGACGCAAACAGCGTAGTCAGGATGGGCGGCACCGCAAGCGACATGCCGGCGGCCATGATCGTGCTCCATTCAATGCTGAATTTGCTGGTGTCGTTCACGATCAGTACCGGAACGGTCCTGGTGTCCCGGTCGGCTAGCGCAGAAGCCAGGAGACACTCGTTCCACTCAATCCGGTCCGCCGGCGTCACGGCCTCGGCCTGGTCATGGGTCACATGGATCATGTTCTCTTGAACGCACCGGCGCATTGGCGCAAGTTCCGCCCGCATCTGTCCACGCAATCTGGCGTCAAGATCGGATAGTGGATCGTCAAAGAGAAAGGTCGATGCGTCTCGGGCCAGGGCCCGTCCCATGGCAACTCGCTGTCTCTGGCCTCCGGAGAGCTCGCCAGGCCTGCGAAGCGGATACTCGCTCACGCCCGGCATTGCGGCGACCTCGCGCATTCTGGCATCTGTCTTGGAACGGGGCTCCCTCTTGAGCCCAAGCGCAAAAGACATGTTGTTCGCGACTTGTTCGCGACGCTCATGTGCAGGTGGAGCGCATAGTCCTGAAAGACCATTTCCAGATCGCGGTCCTTGGGCTCCAGATGACTGACCGGACTGCCGTCAACGTGGATCTCGCCTTCCGAAACGGTCTCCAGGCCGGCGATCATCCGAAGGATCGTGGACTTGCCGCAGCCGGACGGACCCACATGAACCGTGAATTCGTTCGGGTCCATGTGCAGGTCGGTCTGGTGCAGCGCCTGCATCGTGGCATGCCTTTTGGCCAGGCCAGAAAGTTGCGGTTCGGGCATATGGTTCGTCCAAATGTGTCCAAAGTAGACAGTATGCACACAGATTTAAAGGGTCAACTTCCAAAATCGGCACGGCGGAACTTTGCTTCGCAAGCATTGATGGGGCCCCTTGGCGGGCCGCTTGGGAGAACTTACGCCTGTTCGAGAGCTGCAGATGGATTCCTGTGGCTCGGATCGGTTCTTTTCCGCATTGCGCGTGACTGCGAGCATTCCGGGTGGCCCGCCTGGCATTGCCAGGCAGGTTCCACCATCCTGATTCGGGGCGGTCCATTGCGAGGCTGCGCGGCAGGATTTGCGCGTGACCGCATGTTCCTGCCGAGCTGAATCCAGTCGAGCACGAGGCGCGGATTCCGGTTCAGCTCCTGGATCGTCGATGCGACTAGCCGGTCGGCGTGATTGAAGAGATCCTCGAAGAGCGCGTCGTCCTTGGCCGCGGCCAGGTCAAAGCCGCGGGGCATCAGGCAGGAAATGAGCGGTTTCCATCTCCGCAAGCGCGGTGCGGTGTCGCGCCGGGAACACGACCGGATGCCCAAGGTCGTCCCGAACTGCACTAAGAGCGGCGGCCTTGCGACCTTGTATACAAAATTGCAATTCCATGACGATGAGTGTACTGCATCCAGAACAGGAGGGATCCGCAGGGCATGACGAAAAACGCCACCAACCACGCCGACGGCCAGAAACACTCGAGGGCTCAAGGCATTGAGCAGGTGCTCTTGGAAGAAATCGGCACGGGCGGCCTCAGGCCCGGCCAAAGACTGGACGAGGCCGGCCTCGCAAGGCGATTTGGGACCTCGCGAACCCCGGTGCGCGAGGCGCTGTCCCGCCTGACTGCACAGGGCATACTTATCCAAGGCGAGAGGCGGGGCGTCTTCGTTGCGCAATACAGCCGTGAAGAACTCAGCCAGATATTCGAGGCCATGCACGAAATCGAGACCGCATGCGCGAGGATCGCCTCGCAACGCCTCACGTTTCTGTCGAGGTCCGAGATCGAAGCTGCGCAGGCTGCCTGCATGGTCGCCGCAGAATCCGGCGACCGGATGCAATACCTTTGCGCGAACGAGTCTTTTCACCTGGCCATCTACCGTGCCACGGGCAATCCGTACATCGCCGAGATCGCGTCCGAGTTCCGTCGGCGCACCGGCCCCTTCCGGGCAAAGAAGTTCGCGACCCACGACGATCTACTCGCTTCCGCGCAGAGCCATCAGGAATTGATCAATGACATATTCTCCGAGGATTCAGCGACGGCATCCAGAAGCATGCGGAGTCACATGACCGCGAGTTTCCTCGACACGATCAGGGCAAATTGACTTGATGCACTATCGCAGATTGGAATTGCAAATGTGTCCTGAAACTTACTTTTGTGCACAGAAACCGAAACACTGAACGCGGAGCGACCCATGACCGTTGCAGAAACGAGAATCTATCCCATAAACACCGGCTGGCTTCATGGGGACCTCGGGACCTACATTTTCTGGAAGGGACCCGCCGGAAAGAAAAAGTGGCAGCCGGTCTACTGCCACTTCGTCGACACGGGCGAGCACAAGATCCTGATTGACGCCGGACTGCCGGAACAGGAACGCGCCAGCAGGTACCACCACAACTGCGAGAAGCGTGGCTGCCTGCAGGTCCACGAACATCTGAAGCAGAGACTCGGCGTGCATCCCGACCAGATCGACGCGATCGTCTTCACGCATCTTCACTGGGATCATGTACAGAACATGAAGGAATTCGGGAACGCTCGCTACATCGCTCCGAAAGCCGAGCTTGAGATGGCGTACAATCCGCTGCCTCTCTACTACCGCACGTACGAGTGCGGCATTCTTGGCATCGAGCCGGCCTATGCAGGATGCGTCTTCGAGGCCGTGGACGGCGAATGCGAAGTGTTGCCCGGCATCACGATGTTTCCGACACCGGGGCACTCCGTGGGACATATGGCCGTGAGCGTCGCCACCAGTGCGGGCGACATCGTGGTTTGCGGCGACGCGATCTTCGAGGAGCGCAATCTGGAACCGAACCCGGCCGAAATGTGGCGCTACTGGGTGCCCGCAAGGTTCGTCAATGCCTATGACGGCTGGAAGTCGGTTGAAGAGCTGGACAAGCGCGCAGACTACGTCTTGCCGTGCCATGATCGTGCAGCAAATGAGCGCTCGGACGTCTTTCCCTATGCAGGCATGCCGATTCGCGAACGTCGCCAGTCGATACCGGGCTACAAGTTCTATTTCGGCGACATGCCGGCCGGCGCTGCCGGAAAGGAGGCGCCCGCTATGGCAGCCGAGGATGTCGATGCATACATCTCGAGCCTCGCCAATCCCGACGACATGGAAGACTGATCCCGGATGACGCGCGCCATCGAGAGCATCATTGAGGTGGCGACGGGATACGACGCCATCATCCTGGACCAATGGGGCGTGCTGCACGATGGCAGCGAACCGTATCCTGGCGCTGTGACGGCGCTTGAAGCGCTGCGGAGTGCGGGCGCGCGGATTGCCGTCCTTTCCAACTCGGGGAAGCGCGCATCGGAAAACGAGGCGCGGATCGCGGCAATGGGATTCGCTCCTGGCCTGTTCGACCAGGTAATGACAAGCGGCGAGGCGCTCTGGCTGGATGTCTGTTCCGGTCGTGTGCCGGAACGGAGATTCTTTTCTGTCGAACGGGCGCAGGGAGACGCGAAATCCTGGGCGGATGGCCTGGATGTCACGATCTGTGACCTGCCGGAGGAAGCCGAGGCAATCCTGGTCATGGGGCTTCCCGAGGGCGCAACGGCGGAGGAATGGCAGGATGTCCTGCATCGCGCGATGACGGCGAAACTGACGGTCTATTGCTCGAATCCCGATCGCGCCAGCCCACGCTCCGGGGACCGCAACACGCTTGCTCCCGGCGCGCTCGCCCACATGCATCAAGAGAACGGAGGCAACGTGGTCTTCTATGGCAAGCCGCATCGTCACGTCTTCGAGGCCGTGGAACTTTCGCTTGGCGGGTCACGCTTCCTGATGGTCGGAGACAGCCTGGAGCACGACATTGCCGGGGCACAAGGTGCAGGCTGGGACAGCGTGTTCGTGCAGGGCGGCCTCCTGCGCGGGAATTTCACGAAAGGCGATGCGTCGGAAATCCTGACCGGCCTTTGCACCGTGAGGGCAGTGCCTGCACCTACATATCGAATGGAGCTGCTCGCTTGACATCTCGCCCGCCTGTAAGGCGGGGCTGCATCAACAGCACGCGCGCCATCACTCGCGCATTGACGGGGCTCCACACTCAATCTGTTCTGTCAATAGGCGTCCAAAACAGACCCACCATCGGCGTCCAAAATTGACCCGCCTTTTCCCGTCTTCCTTTCCCGGTAGCGTTTTTTCGGCGGACACCGGCGGGAGGGCGCGTGATGGCGATGAGAGATCGACAGGAGCTTCGAGGCTTGGCGGATGCGGTACGCTTGCGGCCTCTGGACGAGGTTGCGCCGCTTCTGGGCTACGTGCGGGATCCGGCCGACCGGTCGCGCTGGCAACGGGACGGTTCGGTGCTCAGCGTGACGGGCATCCGTTTTTTCGATCACGTCCAGGGCCGGGGCGGTGGCGGCGCCATCGACCTTGTGGCCCATGCCGGCGGGTGCAGCCCGGCGGCCGCGATCCGGTGGCTTGCCGGGCTGCCGCCCGTGCCGGCGCCCGGGGCGCCGGTTAGGGCCGGGCGGCAGCCGGCTGCGTTCGTGCCGCCGGCGCCGTGCGCGCGGAACTGGCCACGGGTGCGGGCCTGGCTTCTGGAGGAGCGCGGCCTCGAGGCGTTCCGGGTTGACGGGCTCCATGGGTCCGGGCTTGTCCATGCGGACACGCGAGGCAACGCCGTGTTCCTGTGCCGCGACATCCGGGGCCGGGTGACCGGCGCAGAGCTGGCCGGCACCCGGCGGATGGCGGACGGTCGCCGCTTCCGGGGCCTGGCGACGGGCACGCGCAGATCGGCGGGCGGCTTCCGCATCGGCGCCGAGGAGACGGGACTGCGGCACGGCGCGGCCTTTCTGGCCGAGAGCGCGATCGACGCGCTGTCGGCCCTGTCCCTGGGCGCCGGCGGGCTGGTGAGCTTCCACGCGTCGACGGCGGGTGTCTGCCGGCGCCTGCCGGACTGGCTGCGCGACGCCGACCCCCTGACGGTCGTCTGCGGGTTCGACGCGGACGCGGCCGGCGACACGTCGGCGGCGGCGCTGGCCGCATCCGACCGCCGGGTGCGCAGGGCCCGGACGGACGGGGCGAAGGACTGGAACGCTCTCTTGCAGCGTGACGGCATATGGGCGCTGACCGGCGGCCTGCCGCCGCCGGCCTACGGCTCCGGATCCTGACGGCCTGATCCGTTCCGGTTCCGGAACCGCCAGCTTTCGTTGCCGGTCTCCAGGATGGCGCAGTGATGGGTCAGGCGGTCGAGCATGGCCGCCGTCATCCGTTCGTCGCCGAAGACGCCGACCCACTCCCGGAACGGCAGGTTGGTGGTGATGATCACCGGCGTGTGCTCGTAGAGGCAGGAGAGCAGGTGGAACAGGAGGTTGCCGCCGGTTCGCGAGACGGGCAGGTATCCGAGCTCGTCCAGGACGACGAAGTCGCGGCGGCGCAGGGCGTCGGCAAGGCGCCCCTGGCGCCCGTCGCCGTGCTCGCGTTCCAGAAGGTTGGCCAGCTCGACGACGTTGAAGAAGCGGCCCCGGGCGCCTTCGCGGATGCAGGCACGCGCCACCGCCACCGCGAGATGCGACTTTCCGGTTCCGGTCCCGCCCACGAGGACGCAGTTCCGGTAGCTCTCGATGAAGTCGCCCCCGGCGAGCCGCCGCACCGCCGCCTCGTCGACCGGGCTGGCCGGGAAGTCGAACTCCGCCAGCTCCTTGGCGTTGGGCAGCCGGGCGACCGTAAGCTGGTACTTGATCGACCGGGCCGTCTTGTCGGCCACCTCGGCCTCCAGAAGCGTGCCGAGAACCCAGTCGGCCCCGCGCTTCTGCCTGCGCCCGGCCTCGAGAGCCTCGTCATACGCGGCCTTCATGCCCCGCAGGCCGAGGGCCGTCATCAGGGTCAGGATCTCGCTGCGCTTCATCCGCGCCTCCCCAGCAGGTCGTCGTAGCGGGCGCAGTCGGCCACCGGCTCGGCGCCGAGTTCCAGCCCGGCCGGCGTCGCGACCGTCGACGCCGGGCCGGGATCGCACCGTCGCGACAGGATGTTCAGGACCAGGTCGGCGCTGCAGGCGCCGGCCTCCAGGGCCTCGGCACAGGCTGCGGCCACCGGCTCGAGCCCCCGGTCGCGCGCCTCCAGAAGTATGCGCACCATCTGCCTGCCGCCGTCCTCGCGGGTCTCGAGGCGCGCCCTCACCTCCGCCACCGCCGGCGGCAGATGCTCGGCCCGGAACGGCGCCCCGTTGCGCAGCGCGCCCGGCTTGCGTTCCAGGATCGGGATGAAGTGCCGGACGTCGTAGACGTGCCGGTTGCGGCCGAAGTGCCGCTCGTGGTCGGCAACGACCCGGCCGTCGAGACGCACCTCGACACGGTCCGCGTAGGCGCGCGCCTCGACAGGCCGGCCCGCGGCCCGGGCCTCCACCGAGTACCAGTTCGTGTCGAGGCGGACCATGCAGGTCCTCGACGCCTTCGTCACGACCGGGACATGCCCCCGGAACGGCGGTGCCGGTGACGCCAGGCACCGCCGCTCCTCGCGCAGGAAGACCTCGTGGACCGACATCTCCCGGAACTCCGGATGCGGCTGCGTGCGGGCGTGGCGCAGGACCCGCTCCGCCAGCTGCCCGTTCAGGCACTCCAGCGTCCCGACCTCGGGCGACGGCAGGAAAAGGGTCCGGCGCAGGGTTCCGATCTGGCGCTCCACCCGCCCCTTCTCCCAGCCCGCCCGGGGCGTGCAGAACTCCGGACGGATCAGGTAGTGCGAGCACATCTGCTCGAAACGGGCGTTGATCGTCCGGTCGCGCCCGACCAGAACCTTGCTCACCGCCGTCGTCATGTTGTCGTAGATTCCCCGCACGGCCTGGCCGCCAAAGGCCGCGAAGGCCCGGTCGTGCGCGTCGAACACCATCTCCTGCGTCTCGCGCGGATAGCAGCGAACGAACGGCATCCGGCTGTAGCAGAGCGTGAACTGCGCCACCTTCACCACCTGCGGCATGCCACCAAGCCGGACCCGCTCGTGGCTCCAGTCGAACTGGAACGCCTCGCCGGGGTCGAAGGCCAGCGGCACGAAGGCCCCCGACAGTCCGCCGCCCTGCCGCTCCTCCCAACGCCGGGCATGGCGCCGAACCGCGTCGTAGCCCGCCTGGCAGCCCAGGTCGCAAAGCTTCTTCCAGATGGACTTGAGCGTCTCCCGGTCCCGCTTCCTGCGGCCTGCGTTGGTCGTCAGGAGACCCTCGAGATCCTCGATGAACCCGTCCAGCTTCGGATAGGGCTGCGCATCGCCGCGGTCGTAGCGACGCTCCGTCGCTCCGCCACGGACCACCTTGCGCACGGTGTTCCGGGCCAGCCCCAGCTCCCGGGCCACCGACCGGATCGACCGGCCCTCGACCAGGCACTTCCGGCGAATCTTCGCCATCGTCTCCACCACCAGCATCCTCTGATTCTCCCGCAAACCGACAAAACGGCCGCGAGAATGTCCGATTCGCTACCGGGAGGGTGGGTCAATTTTCGACGCCGATTCCTCCCTAAGTGGGTCAATTTTGCACGCCGCTCCACAATCTGTTCCCTCGGTTGAGAACTTCAGAGGTCCTTAGGTCGAGGGCAGAAGCTGGCAACGCTCGTGAACCGGTTTTTCCGGATTTCGCCGGCGACTCTGATTCCGGGCCCCTTGTTTTTGTGCTTCATCGAAAATGTTCGGCGACCTCAGCGCCCGCATCGGGGTTCATGTAATCTTGCCCGCCCTCTGTGCGCCTGGATTGTCGGCAGAGTCCCCAAACGAGCTTATACCAATCCCGGAAAGTCTTCACACCTGGACATGGCCTTGATTCGCCAGCGTGGCATCGGGTGCGAGACGTGTCCATGACCGATGGCCGACGGAGCGGATCCGGTCCGGTGACGCGGCAAGGCATTCCCGGACTTCGGCGACCCTTTCCGTGACTGCCTCGGCGGTCTCGAAGACCTGATTGGCGAAGTGTCGCGCCTTGAGAAACTGGAACACCGTTTCCACGGGATTGAGCTCCGGGCTGTAGGGCGGCAGCCGCAGCACCGAGACGTTTTCCGGACAGTCGATTTCCCTGGACCGATGCCAGCCTGCGCCGTCAAGTACCACCAGCGCATGACGGCCGTCGGGAACCGCGGCGCCGATGTCCAGGAGGTGACGGTTCATCTCCTGCGTGTTCGCCCTGTCGCAGACATGGCCGGCCGCCGCACCGTCATCAGGGCAGATCGCGCTGAACAGACAGCAATGGCCGTAGCGATGGTCCCTTGGCACCCGGGGCCTGCTGCCTCGCAGCGCCCAGACGCGGGTGAGCATGCCTTTCTGGCCGATGCGTGCCTCGTCTTCGTACCAGATGTCCACGGAGGCCGGATCCGTGCCCTCCGGCAGGGCGGACATCGCCGGTTCGCTGAAATTCCGCCGGAAATCCTCCTGCGCCTGCCGGTCCGCCTTGGGGTGAAGCGGGCGCGGGGACACCTTCCGGAACCCGAGCGCCCGGACCAGGCACCGAACCGCCTCGAGCGACATCACGGCACCGAAGACGACCTTGATCCTCTCCTTGAGCAGTCCAGGGGTCCAGGCCGGGACGCCAGGGCCAGGCCCGTCTTCAAGCCAGTGCCTGACCTCGGCCTTCCGGCTCGCGTCCAGCTTCGAGGATCGTCCGCTGCGCGGACGGTCCTTCAGCCCGTCCGGCCCCTCCGCATCGTGCCGGTTGGACCAGTCGCAGAGCGTCTGTCTGTCGACCCGGGCCCGGAGCGCTGTCATGCCGCGGCCGAGTTCGCCTTCCATCAGGTGCGCGATGGCACGCAGGCGTCGGGACTGTCGTGAATCATTGCACTTGCGCGCCAGGGCTCCAATGTCGTCGACCGTGCGGTCGGTGTTCGTGATCGCGATGCCTGCGGGCATGTCTTCCTCCATGTGAGATTTCAGCACCCACAACATGGAGCAGGATGGCATCGGCCGCACACGGTTTGTCGCATCGCACCACAACATGATGTTCCTTATTTGTTCGTGAGTCATTACTTTCTTGAATTGGAATTATTTGTCAGGCTGAAGTGGTTCACAAGGAGTCATGATTGCCTCCCGAGGTCAGGATGTATGAACTTTGGCCTCCGCGGCCGGCGTTGTTCCTGTGCCCGCACGGTGCAGACAACGACAGCGTGGCATTCGCGGCGGCGTCCGCCCGGGGCCTCGCAAGACGCGCAGTTGTGGGAGATGTGCGACCGGCCGACCTTCACGAATCCCGCCCTGCTGGCATGCATGGCCTGTATCCGGTGCTGCCCGACGTTCAGGATTGCGCGGGCCATTCCGTGCCCCTTCAGCCTTCGGATGCCCACAGCCGCGCCAACGCAGGCCAGTGCTTTTCTGCAGCTTGCCGCGTGCGTTTCGCCGAATCCTCGTCGATTTGTCTCCTGACCGCCAGTTCATAGGATGGTCGATCCTGCATGCGCAGAAGCCAGTCCCCGATGCGCGGCGTGCTATCGGCCCACAAGCCTTCAAAGCCCAAGCGTTCAAGGCGGTCGATGTAGGACAGCAAAGCGACATCTGCAATGCCGTGGTCCATGCCGGTGATCCAGGGACCGGACGCCAGGGTCTTGTCCATGTCGGCGAAGGTGCGCCGCAAGACTTGCAACGCCTGACGGACAAAGGGCGAGACCAGCCCGTTCTCCGTAAGGTCTGCGCGCTTCAGGCGAAAGATCGGGTCAGGCATCTTGTCAAGAGCTGCCTTGATCTCGTCAGGGGTCTTTGTCGCAAGCGTCAGGTCGCGCGCGCCTGTACTGAACGTGAGGGAGTTGATTGCTGCGTGAACGGACAGCGTGCGCAGAAGCCAGCCGCGCGCTGCCACCTCGCCTTCGCGGCCGTCCGGCATCAGCCCTGCCCCGTTGTACTGCCTGTCCAGGTATTCAAGAATCAGACTGGATTCCACTATCACGAGGTCATCGTCGATCAGTGTCGGAACCACGCCGTCAGGGTTCAGGGCCAGATACTCGGGCTCGTGCTGCTCCCCCTTCGGCAAGTTGATCAGGGTCTCCTCGTATTCAAGACCGATTTCGGCCAGACTCAGGCGGACCTTGATCGAACAGACGCTGGTTGGAAAGTGATAGAGCTTAAGCATGACGGTTCCCTAGTCAGTCGTTCTTCCAATCGTTCCGCGGGCGGTGGCGGGCGAGGCTCAGGATCGCGCTCATTATTGCGACCAGGGCCCCGATGACAAGCGCGGCGCTTGCTTCGGAAAAATTTCCCGTGATAAGTGTGGCGGCGGCAATTGCGGTACCGATGGCACGACCCAACTGCCTGGCAAGTGCCAGCATCCCGCTCGCAGCGCCGCTCCGGTTCCTTGGCGAAGTGAACATGACCAGGCGATTGTTAGGTGTCTGGAAAAGGCTGAATCCAAATCCACAGATCGCCATCCGCCATCCCAGGGCGACCGGGGTGGCTTCCGTGGGCGCGGTCGCCAGAAGACCGAGGCCAGCGGCAAGCAGGACGAGACCTGCGGCTCCGACCAAACCGGCCGAAATTCTGTCAGAGACCCGCCCAATCCAAGGTGCGATCAGTGCAGTTGCGAATGGCCAGATTGACAGGACAAGCGCCATTTCCAGTTCCGTCAGGCCGAAGTGGAACAGGAGAAGGAACGGAAGCGCCACAAAGGTCAAGGCCTGCACGGTGAAGGCGCAAACCGACGAGCCGAACGACAAGGTCAGCACCATTCTCCTGAGAAGATCGAAGGGAAAGCTCGGCGCAGGCTGGTCCTTCGAGCACCTGTAGAGAAGCAGCGCTGCACCTGAACCGGTGAGCGCCAGAACGATCGCGAAATTGGCGGGCAACCCGTAGGTAACGGCGTAGAGAGCCGCAACAACGGTGCCGAGCATCATGGCGGTGAGCGCCGTGCTGTTTCTGTCCAGCCTCCCCCTACGTCCCGTCCTGCGCGGCAACAGCGCGCGCCCAACCCAAAACGCTGCTGCTCCGAATGGAAGCATGATCCAGAAAATCCATCGCCACCCCGCGATTGTCAGGAGGAACCCGGATACGGCGGGACCCGCGGCGGAGGCAACCGCCACGGTTGCGGCAAGCATGCCAATGGCCTTTCCAAGATCCTTGTCCGAGAACTGATCCCGGACAAGCGAGAAGTTGACGCTCATGATTCCCGCGACACAGGCTGACTGGGCAAGACGCGCCATGACCAGGAGCCAGAAGCCGGGCGCCAGGGCGCAGGCCAGCGTCGTAACTAGAAACCCTGCCAGCGACGCGAGGTAGACCGCGCGATGACTGGCGGCATCCCCCAGCGCTGACAGCGGCAAGAGCATGGCCACGACCAGGATCTGCGGCGCCCCGATCACCCAGATCGCTGCCGAGGCGGAAACTGCATGCTCTTCGGCAATCGCGGGAACCGCAACAGTGACCGCCGTGCTTTCCAGGACAGCGCAGCACGTCGCGAGCTGGACGGAAAGGAATGCAAGCCACGGGCGGCTGGTTCCCACCTCGCTCGTGGAAGCGCCGGCCGACAAGGATCGCCTTTCCGTCACTGACTCATTTCAACCTTGTACAGCACTTCATCACGTCCACGGCCCAAAGGAGGATCTCGTCGTCTGCGATCTCGTCAAGGGCCAAGTCGAGAGGGCATGCGAAATCTCTCGGTTCGCCAATGTCCAGGCAACAACCCGGCAGGACCAGCATCGCTCCTTCATTCTTTCACCTGACCCTTCCGGTTGCTGCGTCGCGTTCGTTGCCTGCGTGGCCTCGAGATGCCGCTTGTGGCCGTGCCGCACGCCGGGGGCCGTCACGCCGTCGACCTTCGGCCCGTTGTACGCTTCGAAGCGCGCAAGCGCGGTTCCGGACGATTCCGAAATCTCGGGTCACGAGGCCAGACCCCAAACCGTCGAAGACGAAGCAGGGTCTCAGGGTCGCTCCTTAAATTGGCCAAGCCTGGATTTCACCGAAGTCCGAGCAGTGCCTTGGCATTGCCAGAACAGATCTTCCTGCGCGCATCCACCGAGATGTCCGCGTTCTCGATCCAATCGACGGCCAGATGCGTTTGCTCGAACGGATGGTCGACCGAAAACAGGATTCGGTCTTCGCCAAGCGCCCCGATGGCGCAATGAAGCGGTTCGTCTGAACAGGCTCCCGACGTTGTGATCCAGAGGTTGCGCTTCAGGTATTCCGAGGGCGGCAGCTTGAGCGTTCGCTCCTTCGCATGGCAGATTTTCCACCGGCTGTCGAACCGCCAGAGCTGAAACGGCAGCGTTTCGCCCATGTGCCCCAGGATCAGTTTGGCGCTAGGGAAGCGATCGAAGACGCCGCCAAAAACCAGCCGCAGGGCGTGGTTGGCGGTTTCGACCGTCCAGCTCCAAACCGGGCCGAACAGTTCGCTATGATTGCGGTACATGTCAGGCAGATCGGCCGGGTTGGCCGGGTGGACGTAAATCGGGGCGCCGAGAGCTGCGGCCCTCTCCCAGAATGGCGAGAACTGGTCTTCGTCCAGATAGGCCCCGTTTGTATGGCCGTTGATCATTGCCCCTTGATAGCCGAGCTCGGCCATGCAGCGTTCCAGTTCGTTGCTGGCCACGGCGGGATCCTGCATGGGAAGATGGGCAAGTCCCCCGAACCTCGGCTGATCCCGCATCCTTTCCGCGAGAAAGTCATTGCATTCCTTGGCGCGGCGGACTGCGACGGCGGTGTCACGCTCGACCTGGACGCCCGGGCCGGCCAGGGACAGAACGGACATGTCGATGCCCGCAGCATCCATGATCTCCAGCCTGCGATCGCCAAAGTCCTGTAGCGCGTCATAAGCCCGGCCAAACAGTTCCGGGCTTATGTTGACGGCAGTGGTCTCGAAATACGGCCTGAACCCCGGAGCGAGGAAATGCTCCTCAAGCGCGATCTTTGGTGTCAGGTCGGGCATGCAAGCCTCATGTCAGTCTATCTCGAATACCTGCTTGGGCGTCTGATGCAGGCAGTCGCTCACGCCGTCCTCGGTCACGACGTAATTGTCGCAGATCACGGCAAACACGGTGTCGTCATCGTACCCGGGATGGACCGCGAGGTTCATGCCGGCGGCAAGCTTCATGGTTTCATCGGCGCGAATGAGCGGCCGTTCCACGAGGTCATAACCCTGTCCATGGGCGTAGAGACGCCTTTCCGCCGGCAATCCGCGGCTGATCATCCATGCGTCATGCGCCTTGGCGATATCGGCGGGGACGGCGCCGGGCCTTATCATCGAGAGAGTGTGGTCCTGAGCTTCCTTCACCGTCGCGAACGCGTCCTTCAGCTCGTTGGTGGCACGACCGAGAACAATGGTTCGCGCGACCTCGGCATACATGCTGCCGGGGCCGTTTACCTCGATCAGGATGGAGAAATGCTCACCCTTCTCTATCATCTTTCCCTGACGCTGGCGCGCCTTGAAGCGCGCTGCCTGGCCCATGGGTGCAGATGAACCCAGAAAGAGGCCATTGTCCGACCCGAGCCTGTGCGCCTCGGCCTGCGCGAAGTTGATCACGTCAATGTCGCGCATCCCCGGCTTGATGAACTCGCAGACGGCCTTGAGCACCCTGTCCTGCATCACGCATGCCGCCCGCACCTGATCGAGCTCCTCGGGGCTCTTCACCGCCTTGATCAGATCGACCATGTCGGTTGCGTCAGTTATCGCAGCCTCGTTGACGCCTTCAATTCCACGGACGAGACTCGTCGGCAGGCTGTCCGGCGTCAGCAAGCCGATGCGCTTGGCGCCGTTTGCCTTGAGATCGCGGGCGACCAGCTCGGCGTCATAGCGCGGCGAATAGCCGACCGAAAAGAATGAGGGCGTCGACAGAACGCGAGCTACGCCGCGATTTACGGGATCGTCGTCTACGACGTCGTTCCTGCCGTCGAACGGGCCCATCTCGACGACCGTCATCGGACGGTCGGCATAGAAGAGCACGGTTCTGGGATAGCCGTTGACCGCCCAGACGTCGGTGAACCAGCGCACATAGCCGCCAAGCCAGTCGTCTCGGCCCTGCATGACCAGCGCGTCCAGGCAGGCGTCTCTCATGGCGGACCGTACAGCGGCCCAGCGCCGTTCCAGTTCCGCGGCGCTGGTGTGGGTGATGAAGTCAAGGCCCTTCATGCCGTGTGCTCCCGTTCGACGCGATCAGGCAAGGCCGGTCCGCCGCCTTCGGCCCACGCGTTCAGATTGTTGATGACGACCGGCAGCACTTGCTCCCGATAATTGTCGCTGACGCCGCCGATGTGCGGCGTGATTGTCACTCCCGGTGCGTCCCAGAGCGAACTGCTCGCTGCCAGCGGCTCCTCCTCGAACACGTCGAGCGCCGCAGCTCGAATGGTGCCCGCCGCGAGATGCCGCTTGACGGCATCTTCATCCACACAGCCGCCGCGCGAAAGATTGATCAGGATCGCGTCGCGGCGCATGGCAGCGATTGCCGTGTCGCCGACAATGTGATGGGTCTGCGATGTATAAGGCGCCAGGACCACCACGAAATCCGCGCCACTCACCGCAACTGGAAGATCGGCACGCTTGTAGATGCTGGTGAACCCGGCAACTTCCGAGCGCCCGTCGGAAACGCCCGTGACGGTCATCTCGAGCGCAAGCAGGCGTGCGGCCAGCGCTTCCGCTATCGATCCGACGCCGACGATGCAGGCCGTCCGCCCCTGCAAGAGCGGCTGCGGCCAGCGCTCCCATAGCCTTGCCCGCTGATTGTCCAGAATGCGCGGGTAGTCCCGCAGCGTGCTCAACATCAGCAGGATGGCCAACTCCGACATCTGTGGCCCGTGAAATCCACGGCTGTTGGACAGAAACACGCCCGCGCCGATCGACGTTGAGCTGACGAGATTGTCGACGCCGGTCGTGAGCGCGTGAATCCACTTCAGTTTCTTCATCGACTGGATCAGCGGCTCGCCGAGCGCCGGCGCAAGGCCGACGAGAATCTCGGCTTCCGGCGCAATCTCCATGGCCTGTTCCGGCGACTCGGCAGCGGCATAGGCGAAGCCCGGGCAGGCCTCTGCAAGCTGGTTGGCAAACCAATGGGCATCGGAATTCATGATTAGGACGCGCTCTTTCATGGTCCCCCCTTAGTACAAGAGATCCGGCAGCCACAACGCGATTTGTGGAAACCCGAAGAGAAGAATGATCAGGACGATCGGCGCGACAAGAAACGGCACGATGCCCCGGTACAGTTGCCCAAGTCGCACGTCGGGCGCCTGTGCCTGGATGATGAAGATATTCATTCCGACAGGCGGCGTGATCAGGCCGAGCTCGACGACGATCACGACGATGATCCCGAACCACAACGGATCGTAGCCATAGTCCGTGATCACCGGCAAGAAGACGGGCACCGTGATGAGCACCATGCCAATGCCTTCCAGAAAGCACCCAAGCACTACGTAGAGGCAAATTATGATCCCCATGACCGTCAGCGGGGCAAGCTCCATCGCGTCGGTGGTGGCGATCAGCAAGTTGGGCAGGCGCGTCTGAACGACGAAGTTCGCAAACATCGTCGCCCCGATGACGATCATGAACAAAGCGGCTGTCGTGATCGCCGCGGAGCGCAAAGCCTCCAGCAGCCCTCTGACGCTTAGGCGCCGTTCCAGGAAACCAAGCAGCACCGCCCCGAAGCACCCGACCCCTGCAGCCTCGTTCGGGCTAAAGACGCCGCCGTAGATCCCGCCGATCGTGACGACGAACAAGACGACGAACTGCCAGGGCCTGAAAGCGGCGACGATCCGCTCGTGAAACGTCGCCATCATGTCGCTGGGCACCATCCCGGTCCTGACATTCGCCAGGACAAGCGCGACCGCAATGTAAAGAGACAGGAGCACAATGCCCGGCAGCAGCGACGCTGCGAAGAGTCTGGGGACGGATTCCTCGGCAATCGCGCCGTAAATTATCAGGATGATCGACGGCGGAATGAGAATGCCCAAAGTGCCGCCCGCAGCGACGGAAGCCGCCGAATACCCGTCGTCGTACCTCGCCTTGCGCATCTCCGGCAGGGAAATGCGCGTCATCGTGGCGGCCGTCGCTACCGAAGACCCCGAAATGGCGCCAAACGCACCGGAGGCCGCGATCGTGGCAACGGACAGTGCGCCTCGCAGACCGGACAGAACGACGCGTGCAGACGAGAACAGCGCGGCTGACAGTTGCGACCTAGTGGCGATTTCACCCATCAGGATGAACATCGGAATGACTGACAGTCCGTATTTCGATGCCATGTCGAAGGTGGTTGATCCGGCGATGAACTGGGCGACCGACACGTTCGAAAGGATGATGTTGCCGGCGATGCCGATGAGCGCGAGGGCCAGCCAAACCGGCACGCGGACGAAGAGCAGCCCGAACAGGACACCCACAGACAATAGGCCCATCATCGCCGGGGTCATGATGCTTCGGACGCCGTTGACGGGTCGACCGCTCCTGCGTGCGGCGGTCTCAGAACGTTCAGGATCGACGCGAGCAATCCGCCGCACATCCCGGCCAGCGCGATCGCCCAGATGATCCAGACGGGAACATTCAGCTCCAGCCGCACCTCGCCATACCGATAGGACTGCATGGCGGGCTGCAGCATCGAGATGAAGATGAACAGCAGGATCGCTGCCGACAGCAGGCCCGCTGTCCGGCAAAGAAGCCGGACGACCCTCGGCGACACAACCTGATCGACAAGATCGATAACGATCTCATGGAAGCCCGAGATCGCGGCGCCCATGCTGTAGAAAACCGCGACCACCAGGCAGATTTCGACAACGTCGAACGCTCCGGCCACCGGTGCATTGAACGTGTATCGCATGAAGACATCGACGACGATCATCATCATCATGACAGCCAAGGCCGCCATCGCGACGCCAAGGTAGGCCCTGATCACGAAGCGGGCAGTGGCAATCAGCGTTGACATCCAGGATTCCAAGCGAAACTCCAGCGATCTTGTCGGCGAATGCCGCAGCTAGCGCCTGACCGCCTTGTTCGGCTACTCGGTATAGGCGTCAAAGAATGCCCGGCCGGGCTTGCCGCTCTCCTCGACCGCCTGGATCGTGGACTCGATGATTGGTTCGACAATCGACGTCAACTTGGCGAGCTCCGCACCTTCCAGGACGACGATTTCGACATCCTTGGACAAGACGTATTCGCGCCCCTTGGCCTCGCCATCGTCCCACATGGCACCGAAAGCGTTCGCGCGCGCCGGTCCGGTCGTGTCAAGGATCAACCGCTGATGTTCGGGCGACAGCGAATTGAACTTGGCCTCGTTCATGACGACCGAAAAGACCGCCGAGGCCATGCCCGGTTCGATCGAAAAGTCGATGACATCGCCCAGGTCGAAGGCCATGAGCGCCTCGTAGGGAAAGGTTGCACCGTCGATAACACCCTTGGACAGCGATTCCGACACCTCGCCCGGCGGCACCGGCATCGGCGACGCGTCCAGGTCTTCGATCATCGCCTGGAAGACCTTGCCGGCATAGCGGATCCGCTTGCCTGCCAGGTCCGACAGCATGGCCGGCTTGTCGCCCTTGATATTGATCTTCAGCGGCGGCGTCACGGCCATCCAGAGGATCTTGGTACCGGGATTCTCGTCAGCCAGGTACGCTTCGGCCAATTCTGTCAGGCGCTGCGAAGATGTCGCGCTGTCACTTCCGGCCGAGGGGTAGGAAAGCGGCAGGGCAGCCAGTTCTGCGATCGGGAAGCGTCCCGGCGTCGTTGCCGTCAAATGGACCGCGACATCGGCGGCGCCGGTCGCGGCCAGATCATACTGGCGCGGTGGCGGTCCCAACTGGCCGGCCGGGAACAGGTTGATCGTCAATTCCCCGCCGGAATTCTCCGCCAGTTCCTCTCCCCACGCTGTCAGCATTCGGTTGAAGGCGTGCTTCGGCGGCACAAAGGTCGAGACCTTTAGTGTCTCGGCCAGTGTCGCGCTCGGCAGGGCTCCCACGGCCAGGAGGGCAATCGCAGTTGCGGCTTTGAAGATGTTCATTGATTTCTCCCGCTGTTAACCGCTGGGCGCAGTTTAGCTTCAAATTTCCTGTGCACGGACACAAGAAGTGCGCGGCACCTGGTGAACTTGACACTTGTCCTGATATTAGCGCAAATATAAAAGATTTAGATTTCGATAAACTGGCGTTATGGCAATCAAGCCTCGATACCTTCGCTATCTCGCAGCTATCGGGACCCATGGCAGCTATGTCAAAGCCGCCGTATCGCTCAACATATCCCAGCCGGCGCTGTCGGTCAGCATTCAGCGCATTGAGGACATAACGAAGGTAAGGCTTGTCGATCGCGGACGCCACGGAGCCAAGCTGACCCGCGCCGGCCGGGCCCTGGCCCGGCACGGACACGAGATCGAGGCTGCAATTCTGTCTGCTGAAGACAAGATCAACCTGCTGCCCCATGGAATCAGCGGACGGCTGCGCATCGGCGGGACGCCGCTGTCCGCCAACGGCCTGATCCCGGAGGTGATCAGTCGTATCCTGAACATCACGAGCGAGGCCGCGATCAGCGTCACCGAAGGTGTTGACGAGGACCTGATGGACTTGCTTGCGCGCAACGAGCTTGACGTGGTGATCGCAGCACCTGGAACTGCCGCCAATCTGCCGGCCTTTTTCACCCGGCCGCTGTTCTCAGCAAAGACCGTGTTGGTCACGCGCGCGGAGCATCATCTGCTGGAACATGATGCCGTATCGCTTGCCGACTTGCAGGATGCGCTTTGGGCGATTCCGCCGCATGGCGGGGCGTTCCGAACCCTGATCGAAGCGCTGTTCACCGCCAACGGAATCCCGTTTCCGCAACGTACCGTACAAGCCGCGTCGATCGATTTGCTGAAACAGATCGTCCGGCTGTCCGATGCCGTTACGCTGGCGGCGGAGCAGATCGTGCGCGAGGAGGTCGAGCGTGGCCAGCTGAGCTGCCTGGAGGTTGCCGAGCCGGTCGCCGTTCGCGTCTTCGGGCTGCATACACGGGCGAAAGGGGAACTTGGCGACTTGGGCGAGCTGTTCTGCCAATTGGCCGTCGACCTTGCCCCCGAGTTCGCGATGTCTGGTTCCAAGCCGGAGAAGGACAACAAGACCCGGCGGGCGCGGCCCGTCGCCATTCCCGGGGATTGCAAATGAAGGCTGACACACGGCAAGCGCCCAGCCTATCAAGGCTGGGCGCACTCGTCCGTCAAATCGGTGCCATATCCAGACGTCCTGGCGGGCGCTGAATCTTACAACTTTCGTGAACCCTTTTTTCCGGATGAGGCTTCATCCCTCGTATTGGGGTTGTTCATGGAATCTTGCACGCTCACTACGCGCCAAGATTGCCGACAAAACTCCGAGAAGAGCTTGTTTGCCTGGCTAAACGGAACTTCAGTGCGCCGTGGTAAGGCGCTTCTCTCTGGTGGGTGCGAATCCCACCCAACAACTGTCGCTCCGGTTGGTAGCAGCCAGGGCGGTTCATGGAGGCAACGAAATGGACTGAAGCACTCTGGCAGAAGGGCCGCCTTGGGCGGTTCAGCGACCATGCAGGCCGGAACGCGCGTGAATGCCGAGCAGGCCTCGAAACAGTCGATGCGGAAGCCGACCCTCCTGAAGCAAGGGGAAGGCCGACGGCAGGCCGAGAAGCGAGCGACACGGGCATCGGCCTGCTTCCGCCGGGGCAGTGGCACTGGCATGCATGGAAGATGAGGGAAGAGGCAACACGGGAAGCCCTGTCGGTGGCGTGCACGCGCCAACCGGAAATCCGCGAGGACCAGTCCGGGCCGGCAGGGTGGCGGATGGGCCCGTACTACCGAGGAGGCCGGGCAATGCCGGCGGAGGGAAGGGGCCCTGATTCGAGAATGGCATGGAAAGGACGCAAGGCATGACCACTGATGCAAGTCTGACAGGGTCGGTACCGGTTCGGAAACTCCAGACCATGCTGCATGCGAAAGCGAAGGAAGAACCCGAGCGGCGGTTTCACGCACTCGCCGACAAGGTGTGGCGGGCCGACTTCCTGCACGAGGCCTGGGTCAGGGTACGCCGCAACGGCGGCTCTGCCGGGGTGGACGGGGAGAGGTTCACGGACATCGAGGCGCGCGGCGTGGATCGCTGGCTTGGGGAACTGTCGCGGGATCTGAGGGAGGGGACCTACGCGCCGAAACCGGTGCGGCAGGTGCTGATCCCGAAGAAGCAGCCCGGCGAGTTCCGGCCATTGGGCATTCCCTGCATACGGGACCGGGTGGCGCAGACATCGGCCATGCTCTTGCTTGAGCCGACATTCGAGGCCGACCTGCAACCGGAGCAGTACGCCTGCCGGCCGGAGCGGAGCGCGAACGACGCGGTGAGACGCGTCCACAGCCTCCTGAACACGGGGCACAACGAGGTGGTCGACTGCGACCTGTCCAACCACTTCGGCGAGATACCGCATGCCGAACTGATGAAGAGCGTCGCCCGTCGCGTCAGCGACGGCAAGATGCTCGGACTCGTCAAGGCGTGGCTGGAGATGCCGGTGGAGGAGGACGACGGCAAGGGCGGCAGACGCCGCACGAACCGGGCGCGCAGGGAACGGAAGGGCACCCCGCAAGGGGCGCCGATCAGCCCGGTCCTGTCGAACATCCACATGCGCCGATTCATACTGGGCTGGAAGGTGCTGGGCCATGCCCGGCACTACCGTTCGGAGATCGTGAACTACGCGGACGACTTCTGTGTTCTCGGCAAGGCCCCGGCAGCGGAGATGCTGGCGGCGGTCAGGCGGCTCATGGAGGCCCTGAAGCTGCCGGTCAACGAACGGAAGACCCGATGCCTGCGGTGTCCGGAGGAACCGATGGCGTTCCTTGGATACCGCATTGGACGCAACTATCGCCCACACGGGGAAGGGTGCTACATCGGCACCCGCCCGAGCAAGGCGAGCGTCCAGAGCATCTGCCGCAAGATCAGCGGGCAAACGGCCGCGCGGTACGGGCTGATGAAGACCGAGGACATGGTGCAGCGCCTGAACTGGATGCTCTCCGGCTGGGCGAACCACTACGTTCTCGGTCAGGTCAGCCCGGCCTGCAAGGCCGTGGACGAGCACGCGACCCGGCGGCTGCGTCAGTGGCTCTGTCGGAAGCACAAGGTGAAGGCCGGAGAATACGTGCGGTTCTCCAACCAGCGGCTGTGGCATGACCTCGGCCTGGTCAACCTTGCGCCGAAGACCAAGGGCCTTCCGTGGGCGAAGGCATGATCTCGTCTGTAAGCCGGATGCCTGAGCAGGGCACGTCCGGTTTGATGAGCGGGGGTGAGGAAACGTGGCCATGGGAGAGACTGAGGCACCGGCACATGGCGAAAGCCGTCGGCAAACCGCTACTCCCTCAACCTACAGCCGGGCGCGCCTCCCCTCGACTCTACTTTTGGGGTCGGACAGGAATCCTTCGCAAATCAAGGGGCCAACGGCGGATTCCCGGGGATTCAACCTGCCAATTGCATGGCAACACCCCTGCCGGGATCGATCTCCAGCAGTTCGAAGGCGCGGCCCTGTACCTCCGTCCGGGTCGCCAGCAACGGGAAGGCATGGTCCGGACTGCCAGGCAGGGTCACCTCGTTCAGCGTCAGCGCGGCCAGGTCGGCGAGAAGGGTCGTGAAGCTGTGGACCAGCAGCCCGTCGGCGGCGCGTTTTCTGTCAGCCTTTGCTGTTGTATCTCACTTTGGGTCAGATCAGAATTCCCGGATTGAACGAAGCTCTTATGAGCGGCCGTCAGGCAAGTTTCAGCTGGAAGGTCCGGCCAAAACGGAACAGCGCCGGTTTCAACCGTTCGTTGCAAGTCCCCTATTCCGTGAGGACGTTCACGTCATCAGGCTGCACGAATATCTGAACTTTCGCGCCCGGCTCCAGATCGTTCGACGGGTGAAGCTGCAAGGTGAGGCTCGCCGAGCCGGTCTTCACGACGCATTCCAGCATTCCGCCCAGGAACACGACCTCCTCCACTTCTCCGTCGAGCAGATTGCCGTCACTCGTCAAGCCATCGACGCAAGGAAACAGATTCTCCGGGCGGATGGCGACGGTGACCCTCGTCCCTGCTTCAGGACCGTCACTGGTCGCAAACCGCAACTTGCCTGCGGCTGTATCAACAACCCCCGGCGCACTGACCGCTCCTTCGAGGAAATTTATCTGCCCGATGAAGCTGGCGACAAAGCGCGATTTGGGCCTCTGGTAGATTTCCCGCGGCGATGATTCCTGAACTATTTCGCCTGCATTCATGACCGCCACGCGATCCGCCATGGTCAGCGCTTCGGTCTGGTCGTGGGTCACGTAGACAGCGGTCATGCCAAGCCGCTTGACGAGGCTGCGCAGTTCAAGGCGGGTTTCTGCCCGCAACTTGGCATCGAGGTTGCTGAGTGGTTCGTCGAGCAGAACGACCGGGGATTCCCGGCAGATCGCGCGAGCCAGGGCAAGCCGCTGCTGCTGTCCGCCGGACAGGAATGGAGCCGGGCGCAGATCGTAGCCGGAGAGCTGGACCAACTCGAGGGACCTCGCCACGCGGTCGCGAATCTCGCTGTCTCTGACGCGCGGCCGCATTTCGCGCAACGGGAAGGCCACGTTTTCAAATACCGTCAGGTGCGGCCAGATGGCGTAGGACTGAAACACCATCGCGATGTCTCGCTGGTGCGTCGGCACGGTGACATCCCGGTTGGCATCGTAGACGGCCTCACCATCCAGCAAGATGCGCCCCACGGTGGGTCGCTCCAGTCCGGCAAGGCAGCGCAACGTCGTCGTCTTGCCGCAGCCGCTGGGTCCCAGAAGCGTGTAGAATTCGCCTTCCGCCACGTGGATTGACACACCCTTGACGGCGTGAACGTCGCCGTGATCAGTGCGGAACGTCACTCCGAGATCTTCGATGCGGATCATATGGCCGCCCCGACATTGCGCTGCCGGCCGAACCCGACGAACCGCAGCACAAGAGCCAGGCAGAACATGAACAGCATCAGGCCGACGCCAATGGCCCCGACCGAGCTGATGTTGCCGTTGTCCCACAAGTACCAGATCATCACCCCAAGCACCTCGTTGTCGCCGCCCTGTGACAGGATCAGCGGAAGGCTGATGAACCTGACGCTGAGGAGCGCGCAGTAGATCCAGATCCCCACGATCGTGGGCAGAAGCAGCGGTACAAAAACCCGAATCGCCACGCGGAGCGGCGGCGCGCCGCACAGTTTGGCCGCGTCTTCCAGGTCGGCGTGAATCTGGATGAGCGCGGTACTCATGGCGCGGACGCCATAGGCAATAAAGAGCACCGTGAAACCGAATACCAGCGCATAGAGCGAACCGAACGTGCTGGCACCGGTAAGGATATCGAATTGCAAGAGCAGCCAGAACAGCGCCAGCCCTAGCACAATGCCCGGGATCGAGTGCGGCAGGAAGGCCAGCATGTCGAGCACGTAGCGGGCCACGAAACGCGTGCGAACGACGATATAGGCGATAACGAAGGACAGCGTCGTCACCGCCGTCGCCGTGAGAATCGTCATGTAGATCGTGTTCCACAAGACCCTTTGCGCACGCGGCTGATTGATCACCTTCTCGTAGTGCTGAAACGAGAAGCTTTGGACCGCCTCCCAGCTGGGTTGCCGCATGTAGTTGATAAGCGACACGTAGAGCATCACCAGGAACGGCAGAGCAATGGTCAGAAACAGGAACAGGAGCGCGCCGGCCAAGGTGACATAGCGCCAACGGCGCAGCCTGACCTGCCGGGGCGTATAGCCCTTGCCGGTGATCACCGCATAACGTTCGGAGTGGCGAACCAGCCGGATGTAGCAAAATGACGTGATCAGAGCGATGACGAGATAGAAGATTGCCGCCGCGTTGGCCTGCCCGAAAGCCGGTATCGTCCCGACGTTGTCGATGATGTTGAAGACCCGCGTCGAGAATACGTGCAGATTGACCGGAAGTCCGAGAATCCCGGGGATCTCGAAATTCTCCAGTGCGGTGATCGCCTGAAAGATCGTGATCGCCGCAAGCCCCGGAAGCATCAGCATCAGCGTGACGCGCCGCGTGGCCCGCAGCGGGCTGGCGCCGTTCGTGGCGGCTGCCTCCTCCAGCGCCGGATCCATCGAGCGGAACAGTGGAACCATCATCAGAAATGCAACCGGCACGAGGCGGAGGCCCTCGGCGAAGATCAGCCCGCCCATCGTGTAGACGTCGAACAAGGGTTCGCTTGTGCCGAAGAGGTGCATCCAGGCGCGGTTGATGAAGCCGGCGCGGGGGCTCATCAGCAACACCCAGGTGATTGAGTGAAGTATGCCGGGCACCGCAATCGCCAAAGGCACTCCGGCGTAGACCCACATCTTGCCCGGCATGTCGCTGCGTTCGACCAGCCAGGCTAGAATGACGGCAATCCCGACGCCAAAGATCGTGGATCCGATCACGTAGACAGCCGTGTTCCAAAGCACTCTGTCGATGCGTTGCTCAATCCAGACGGCGTAGAAGTTCGCCAGCCCCAGATTGTCCAGCGAGAACTCGTTGGGCAGGCGCGACAGGCTGAAGGACCCGACGATCAGCGAAAAGATCGGTGCGATGGTCATCACCAGCACGATTGCCAGAACCGTCCAGGGGAACGCCCGAGACAGAATGCGCCGGCTGGCGCCGGCGGCAATCGGGTCGCTGTTCGCTGCAGCAGAAGTCAAGGCCATGACAATCGCCGGTGATCAGGCGCTATGCGAACACGGAGGAAGGCAGCCAGGGGAGCGGCTGCCTCCGTTCTGTTCACGTTTCCGGACCTAGCGCGCGGGCCCACCCGCATCAGTCCACATCGGGTTGTAGACGTCGTAGAGCTTTGGCAGCTCTTCAGTCAGGCCTTGCAAAGTCCGAAGCGCGATGTCCTTGCCCGCAAAGGACCCGCCCAGAGCTGTCGAGTATTCGGTCTGCAGATCCTTGTGGACCGGCCCATCCAGCCCTGCGACATAGCGCGTCAATTGACCCTCCTGGCTCAGCATCCAGTTGATCAGGACTTTCGACGAGTAATGGCTCGGCGAATTCCGGAACATGCCGATCAGGCTGAAATACTGCGCCACGGGCTCGGGGCAGTGGAAACCGATCGGGGCGCCGGTCTGCATCATCTCGAACGTCTCGTCATTGGGCACCGGCAAGGCCACGTCGAATTCGCCGGCAAGCAGCAGGTTGGAGATCCCCCCGATCCCTTCCTTTCTCAGCTGAGGCCTGAGGTTGTTGAAGAAGCCGGGAAGGATTTCGTTGGCCACGCCGTCCGGGCCATAGTCCGGATGAGTCCAGAGATTGATGGCCCAGAGCTGCGCACGGTTGGCGGCGCCCACGCGACCGTCGGCCAGCGGCGTACCTTCGGCCATCAGGTCTGACCAGGTAGCCGGCAATTCTTCCGCCGAAACCCGATCCTTGTTGTAGCCTAGACACCACGTGGTGTTCTGCATCCCCGTATAGCGCCCTTGCGGATCGCGGCGATCTTCCGGAACCCCGGCCAAGGCCGGCAGGTCGTCAATCTCTTCCAGCGCATCGGCCTCGATGTAATCCTGCAGGGAACCCTCGAAGCTGTTGACAATATGACGGGTCAGCTTGCCGGCCTTGAATGCCAGAAGCGGCTGAACCGCGCGGGCCGCGCCCGAAGTCTCGGTCGCGTCGAGCTGAATGTCGGGATAACGCGCGTTGAAGATCGGCAGCCACCGGGCGACATGTTCGGACGTGTCATTGGTACCCATGTTGATGGGCCCCTCTTCCCTGGCCATCTCGATCCATTCCTGCGGGATATCGAGTTCCGTCTCGGCCGCAGCGCCGGCCTGTTCGATCAACGCATCGGTGATCCCTCCTTCGGACAGAAACGCCCATGCGGCATCAGTCACTTGAGCTTGGCTTGGTCCGGTCATGGTCAGGATCGCGGCGGAAAGAGCTGCGATTGCGGATAGCGTTGTTCTTCCAAGGTTCATTGAATTACTCCCTAGATGTGCCTCGGTTACTCGTTCGTATCGGTGGATCAGTTCGGCAAAATAGCGCGCTCCGTACGACTTCTTCGGAAATTGGCACGCGAATTCTGTCACCGTTCAGGGTATAAATGCCAATATGAAAATTTATCTTTTCTATTCGATTTATAATGCGTCTGCCCAATTCGGTGCCATGTGCAGAATCTTGAGTCAAGGAACCGAACCAAAGGGAGCCCCATAGTCCGTGGACCCTTTCACAATTGCCCCTTAACGCCATTTGGCTCATCTCGAAACAGCGGTCTTGACGCTGACGCGCGGCCTACGAACTTGAATAGGCAGAAACTGCGGGAGGTTCGCAAGAAACAGGAAGGCGCCGCGCATGGCCAGTTGCCAAAACGCGCTGAGGCGGAATGTGCCGCTGTCGTCCTCGAAATTCAGGATTCCGAAGACAGGTTCGAACAAGAGAGCACCGGCAGTCGTTGCCGAATTCGAGTCAAGACCTGCGGTCAGCAAGGCGCTATCGAACGATGCCCAATCCTTTCCCGGGACCTAGGCTGCTGACATTCGGGGTTGCAATTCAGGAGGGCTTTCCGCTTGATGCCTCCTGGTTCGGGAGCGGCCTCCTGGTCCCGAACCAGGAGGCAGACGGAAAGCAGGCCAATGGACAGACTGATCCTCAGCGACGCACAGCTGGCCCGGATGGAGCGCCACTGCCTGCACAGAATGACCAGCCCCGACCAGGCCGGGGGCCACGCGCGACCGTTCGCGGGAATGGCGCGCCCCGGTAAGCTGCGTCATCATGCCCTCCTGCATTTGCGTGAGCCTGAGAGGCTGACCTAAAATGTGGATGGCTTCCCCCAGACGTGGTATTTCCATGCTGACTTCGACATCAGGCAGGGAGGGCCACATGGCTTGGAACGGGACCGCCCGCGAGAAGCACGGGCGCAGTTCGGACCGGCATGAAAGCGATTTGAGCGACGAGGAACGGCTTGTGATCGAGCCGCTCCTGCCGGCTCCGTCGAGGCCGGGCCGTCGCCGCACCGCCGACCTTCGGGCGGTTTCCGACGCGATCCGGTACATGCTGGCGACGGGGTGCCGGTGGCGGGCGGTTCCCAAGTGTTTCCCGCCCTTGCGACGGTTCGGAACCATTTCTGCGCATGGCGCGACGACGGCGTTCCGGAGCGCATGATGGACGCGCTGCGCGATCTTGCGCGCATGCAGGCGGGGCGCTCCGGAGATCCGGCGGCGGCCGCGATCGACAGCCAGCCGGTGAAGACGACGGAGATGGGCGGCCCGTCGGGATGCGGCGCGGGCAAGAGGATCAAGGGCAGGAAGCGCCACGCCACGGTGGACGTGGAGGGGTTCCCGATCGCGGTCCGGGTTCACGCGGCCGACGTGCAGGACCGGGACGGTGCGCCGGCTGTCATCCTCGCGGTGCCGGAGAAGGCGCCGGAGGTGAGAAAGCTGTGGGCGGACGGCGGGCATGCGGGACCGAAGCCGGAGGCCGCGCTGGCGGAGCACGGCCCCGGATCGATCCTGGAGATCGTGCCCGGGCCCAGGGAGACAAGGGGCTTCACCGTCCCCTGTCGCCGATGGGTGGTGGAGCGGACGTTCGCCTGGCTGTCGTGGTGCCGGCGCCTGGCGAAGGACGTGGAGCGGACGCTGGCGAGCTCCCTGGCCTGGGTCCAGCTGGCCGCCTGCCGCTTCCTGACCCGCCGTCTGGCGCGAGGGGCAACGCCATGAAAACCAATGACATGATCAACTCAATGACTTATGATTCAGCCTTCTGAGAGAGCAAGCGTAGCCTCCAATTTTCTCGTCAGTCCAAGTGAGCTCCGGACTGGCCCGCACCAAGCGAAGAGGCGCGCCTTCCTCCCCGGACTCGAGGCCGGGGTTTCCAGGGCGGACACCTGATGAGCGCACGCCTTGAACTTCTCGATTCCGAATTTCGCGCCCTTTCGGCCCGACTCGGCAAGGATCCGCTTCAAGTCCAGGGCCCGGGAGGAAACACTTCCGTAAAGGACGGCGAGATCATGTGGATCAAGGCCTCGGGCACGGAACTGGCACAAGCGGAACGGAAGGACATCTTCGTCGCAGTTGACCGCGCGGCGGCGCTTGCGGAAGCGCACGGGTCCGCCGGGGACGGAAGTTGCCAGGAAAGCGTTCTGGACCCGCACGCCACGCTTCGACCGTCAATCGAGACGACGTTTCATGCCGCGCTCGATCATGCGGTCGTTGTGCATACGCATTCGATCGCGACCCTTACGCATGCGATCAGCCCTGAAGGCCGTGCCGCCGCACGGGACAAGCTCGAAGGCCTGCCCTTCGTGTTGGTGCCTTATGAAATGCCTGGCCTGCCATTGACCAAACTTATCATGTCGCGGGTGACGGCGAAGACGGCCGTGATCATTTTGCAAAACCACGGACTGATCTGCTGCGGCAGTTCGGTGCTGGAAGTTTCCGACCTGCTCGGCGAAGTGGAGCAAAGGCTTGCCATGCCACATCGTGCGGCGGCGTACACCCATCCGGAAGCAAGCCCGGGCTCCGGCCTGGAATGGGCGTGCGAGGGTTGGATGGCGCAAGAACCTCGGACCTGCACGTTGGCAATGTCCGGCTCGTACTATCCCGACCATGTTGTCTTTCTCGGGCCCGGGGGACTGCCCGACGCCGACGGGGCCGGCGGGAGGCCGGCAATCCTGTCCGAGGGCGTCGGGATCGCGCTTCGCACCGATGCGTCTCCTGGCCAGCGGGCCATGCTGCGATGCCTTTCGGACGTACTCGGCCGCCTGCCGGAGGATTGGTCCGCGAATCCAATAGGGTCCCGGGCAGAGGCGGAACTCCTGAACTGGGATGCCGAAAAGTACCGGCAGGCACTGGCCTCGCGTCCATGAGCCTTGCGCTTGGCATTGACGTGGGTACAAGCGGCATTCGAACCGCTGTCGTGGACGAGTGCGGGGAAGTCGTTTCGATGGCCCGCTCGACGCATCTGCCCCAGGACCCAGACCGCATTGACGCAGAAAAGTGGTGGCAGGCTGTGGAAACCTGCCTTTTGCGGCAGGTCTCGGCACTGAAGGAGTTCGGTCACGGGGGAACTGAGATTTCGCGGATCGCCGTCGATGGCACTTCCGGCAGCATGGTGCTGTGCGACGCAGGACTGCGCCCGGTCGGTCGGGCATTGATGTATGATTCCGGCGGCTTCGAGTCCGAGGCGTCTCGGATCGACATGCACGCCCCGCCGTCGCATATCGCTCGGGGGTCGGGTTCCGCGCTCGCGCGCGCCATGCGCCTCGTCGCGGAAGACGCAGACGGACTTGCCCGCCATCTTCTGCACCAGGCCGATTTCATCGTTGCCAGGCTGACAGGACGCGGCGGACATTCCGATCACAACAACTCCTTTAAGACCGGTCTGGACCCCGCGACAGGAAGCTGGCCTGACTGGATCGGCAAGGTCATGGACACCGCCCTGCTGCCACTTGCCCATACGGTAGGAACTCCGGTCTCGGAGGTCGCGCCCAATCTCGCCGCCCGGTTCGGGCTGGCTTCGAGTGCCGTTATCTGCGCCGGCACCACCGACAGCATCGCGGCTTTCCTTGCGGCGGCGCCTTCAAGGCCCGGAACGGCCGTGACCTCGCTTGGCTCCACTCTGGCAATAAAGATGCTCGCCAAAATGCGCATCGACGATCCTGCGATCGGGCTTTACTCGCATCGGCTTGGGGATGCATGGCTGGCTGGCGGAGCGTCCAACTCCGGCGGTGCGGTCCTGGCACATTTTTTTTCGTCCGAAGACATTGTCCGGCTGAGCGCCGGAATTGACCCGCTTGTACCCTCCGGACTTGACTACTATCCGTTGATCCGCGCTGGAGAGCGATTTCCGGTCAACGACCCCAATCTTGCGCCGCGCGTTGCGCCCCGGCCCGCCGATGACGCGATCTTCCTGCAAGGCCTGCTGGAAGGCATCGCACGGATCGAAGCGCAGTGCTATCGCGAAATCGAGACCAGAGGCGGCGGCTTCCCGGACGCGATCTACTCGGCGGGCGGCGGCGCACGAAACCCCGCATTCACTGACATCCGGGCCAAGGCCCTTGGCGTTCTGCCGGCATGCGCAACAAATGTGGAAGCCGCGATCGGCGTTGCGCACGTTGCGGCGGGCTTGTCCTGACAGTCAGGCAACGCGGCACCGAACGGCAGAATCCGGCGCGTCCCAGGAGCGCACGTCGCGTCACGGATTCTGATGACAAGCTTGCCAATGGCCGATAGCCTGGCGGGATGTCGGGCAGGCCATGGACAGACGAGGAAAACGACCTGATCGTCGCGGACTACTTCGCGATGCTGGCCAAGGACGTCGCTGGGCGGGATTGCAGAAAGGCGGAGCACAGGCGCGCATTGATGCCACTCCTGCAAAGCCGCTCCGAGAGCTCGATCGAGTACAAGCGCCAGAACACCAGCGCCGCTCTCAGGGATCTCGGCGAGGACTGGATTCGCGGCTACAAGCCGCGCAAGAACTACCAGGGAGCACTGGCCAACGCCGTCATGCGGTGGCTCGACCGGAACCCGGACTGGATCGCCAGAAGTCCCGCGAGCCGTCCCGCGTTCGGAACGCCCGCGTCCTTGGAAATTCCGGTCGGGCCGCCGCCCACCTTGTCGAACGGGCCACCGCCCGAAGGTCTCGGGAAGATGATTCGAACCGCAAAAAAATTCGATGTCGCGGGCCGAGACGAACGCAATCGAAGGCTCGGCCGCGCCGGAGAGGAGCGGGCCCTGGCGCACGAACGGGCTGCCCTGACAGGCGCGGGGCGGGACGACCTCGCCCGCAAGGTGCGGTGGGTCTCGAAGGAGGACGGCGACGGTGCGGGCTACGACATCTCGAGCTTCGGGCTGGATGGACGATCACGCCTGATCGAGGTGAAGACGACCAACGGATGGGAACGAACGCCCTTCCTCATCTCCCGCAACGAGATTGCCGTGTCGCAAGAGCGCTTCTCCGAATGGTGCCTGTTCCGGCTCTGGAACTTCTCCCGCGAACCGAAGGCATTCGAGATTCGCCCGCCACTTGAAGCTCATGTGTCTCTGACGGCTACGGCGTTCCGGGCGGAATTCCGCGAAGCGCGCGACCCTCACGTCCGGGAGCGGTAGCGGGATTCGGTTGCGAGACGGCCAGGGGAATCGATCCCCGTCGCGGCGTCCCGACAAGGGGAGTCTGCACGGTTCTTGGCTGAGGCCACAGAAGCATTGTCTGCCGAGCCGCGTGGACCTATTGTGACGATTGCCTGCAGCGACGGCGTCGCCGCCCCGGCAGTGGTCCGGTTCCGGGAGATCATGGCCCTGTACGCCGTGGCGATGGCCAGAATGGAGACCGCCATGGCTGACACGCGCCCCGACTTCCTTGTTTTCGAAAACGGCCAAAAGGCCAAGCCGCCCTTTGCCCCCGAGGAGTACGCGGCACGCCTGGAAGGGCTCCGCGCTGTCATGGACCACAGGGACATTCCGGTCGTTCTGCTCTCGTCGATGCACAACATCGCCTATTACTCCGGCTTTCTTCATTGCGCCTTCGGTCGTCCCTACGGCTGCGTCGTGACCCGGGATCGCTGCACGACAGTCTCGGCCAGCATCGACGCCGGCCAACCTTGGCGACGCTCGATCATGGACAACCTCGTCTACACGGACTGGAAGCGCGACAACTACTGGCGCGCGGTGCAATCCCTCGTCGGCACGCCCGTGCGGCTCGGCATCGAGGCGGATCACCTGACTCTTGCCGCCGAACGGACGTGCCGCGAAATGCTGGATGTCGACGAACTGGTCGATGTCGCGCCGGACACGATGCGGCTCCGGATGGTCAAGTCACCCGCAGAAATCGAGCTCATCAAGGCTGGGGCCCGCATTGCGGACATCGGAGGCTGGGCGATCAAGGAGGCGATCCGCGCGGGCGTCCGCGAAATCGATGTCGCCATGGCCGGGCGCGACGCGATGGAAGCCGCGATCGCCGACGCGCGCCCGGACTCGGAATACCGCGACACCTGGGTCTGGTTCCAGTCCGGCATCAACACTGATGGCGCGCACAACCCTGTCACCGGCCGGCAGCTTGAAGCCGGCGACCTCCTGAACCTCAACGCGTTCCCGATGATCAGCGGATACTACGCCGCACTCGAACGCTCGCTCTTTCTCGGGGAACCCGACACCGAAACGCTGCGGGTCTGGCAAGCCAACGTCGCGGCGCACGAACTCGGTCTCTCGCTCATCAGGCCGGGTGCGACGTGCTCGGGAATTTGCGCAGAGCTCAACAGGTTCTTCGAAGGCGAAGGGCTCCTGCGATACAGGTCATTCGGATACGGCCACTCCTTTGGCGTGCTCAGCCACTACTACGGGCGCGAGGCGGGACTGGAGCTTCGCGAGGACATCGATACGGCCCTGGCGCCGGGCATGGTGATCTCCATGGAACCCATGCTGCTGATTCCCGAAGGTCGGCCGGGCGCTGGCGGGTATCGCGAACATGACATCCTTGTGGTCGGCGAGGACGGCGCAACCAGCATCACCGGCTTTCCATACGGGCCAGACCACAACGTCATCGGAACCTGACGCGCGGGCGGCGGCGCCGGTCCGGGTCCGGACACGCAAGTTGCGGGAACCGAATGTTGCGCCCATGCCGATCCATCACATGGAAGATCGGCGAGCAACGGAGGAGCAACGTTCGGGTGCGACCGGCGCGGACGTCCCGCACCTCCTGGACAGGGAAGCGGAACCGGGCCGCACCCCAACCGCTCAACGCGTCCGGCGGGCCGCAAGGCGCAGTGTTCCCGCCCTTCAGGTGCCGGTTGGCCAAGCTCCTCTCGATCCACGGCTGGCGCTGCAGAAGCCAGTCGAGCATGTCCAGCATCTCGTTGCCGTTGACGGGCCGAGCTTGAGCAGGGTTCCGAGGCTCGTCGACGCGGTCTAGGGATCCAGCGCCCTGGAGGCGGCGAGCCTGGAGGCGGGGTCGACGACCGCCGCCACGGCGAGGTCCCGCATGCGCTCCGCCTTCCGGCCGAGGACGCGGACAATGCCAAGCGACCGGAGCGTTCCCAGCACGGCCGCGACTTGGCCGTGGGGGCGCGACCGGCGGATCGTGACGGCCGCGTCGAGCGACGGGAACACCGCCCCGCCGTCGGGGGCGGGCGGCATCTTCGAGAGGTTGGCGACGGTTCTCCTGCGGATGCGCTTCCCCTCGCGCCATGCCTCGCGGAGGAGGGTTGTCGGCGAGGACGAGCGGTTGGGAATGACGTCGACGGTGAGGGCCACGGGTCCGGTCCTTATACCAATTCAAGAAAGTAATGACTCACGAACAAATAAGGAACATCATGTTGTGGTGCGATGCGACAAACTGTGTGCGGCCGATGCCATCCTGCTCCATATTGTGGGTGCTGAAATCTCACATGGAGGAAGACATGCCCGCAGGCATCGCGATCACGAACACCGACCACACAGTCGATGACATTAGAGCCCTGGCGCGCAAGTGCAATGATTCACGACAGTCCCGACGCCTGCGTGCCATCGCGCACCTGATGGAAGGCGAACTCAGCCGCGGCATGACAGCGCTCCGGGCCTTTCAACTGGACACTGTTGGCTCGATGCATTTGAAGCCGTATGTCCGGTTCCATGAGGATCGGCCTCCGACACTACGGCACCGAGACGGTTGACTGGCTGAAGGCCCGGCTTGGGGCCGGGGACTGCACGCGGACCTTTCTGGCACGTGAGCTGTGCGAGCGCGAGGACTGGCGGAACGCGAAGGGGGAGCCGTGCCTCGCCTCGGCCCGGGCCGCGCTTCCGAAGCTGTCCTCGGCGCTCGGCCTGCCTCTTCCGGAGGCTCGTCCGATGGGCGGGGTGACGTCGGGTTCGATGGCCCCGTCGCCGGGTTATCCCGACATGCACCTGTCGTGCGGTCTCGACGATCTCGGCGAGATCAGCGTGGTTCCGGTGGCCGAGGATGACAAGGCGCTGGCGCGCTCGAAGATGGCGTCGCACCATCCCGAGGGCGACGCGGCCTGTCCCGGCGGGCGCATCCGCTACTGGATCCGCTCGACCGCGCACGGCGTCCTCGGCGGCCTGACGGTCGGCGCCGCGTCCTGGCACCACAAGGCGCGCGACCTCCACATCGGCTGGTCGCAGGCGGCGCGGGCCGCCAACATCGGGCGCGTGGTCAACAACGACAGGTTGCTTCTGCTTCCCGGCGTCCGCGTCCACGGGCTTGCGTCCGTGGCGCTGTCGCTGTTCCACGGGTGCACGCCAATTTTTGGGGTTGACCTGATTCCTTTCTTCCTTGCGAGAGTTCGGCGGGTCGCGCGGAGGGTTGAAGCTTTCCTGCTTCCATGTTCTTCCGGGCTCGATCCCTGCGCGGCCGACAATGACCGGATCAACCGGTCGGCGCCGCGTGACCGGGAAGAGGAGAGCAGGAGAAACGATTCATGTGCGGCAGTGACAATGAGCCGGGGTCCCATGATCCGGATGTGGCGGCATCCCTGAAGGATCTGGCCCGGAAGGGTTCGGGGAAACACCGGATCGTTTGCGAGAGTGGCGGCGTTTCCACGGAGTACTGGCTTGAGGGCGGCGAAGTCCGGAGCCGCGACGTTCCGTCCGCCGGGCAGGCTGCGTCATCCATGGCCGCGTTCGAGGCGGCGGCGCATTCGGGCTTCGCGGACCTGGCCCCGAAGTTGGAGAGCGATCTGGGCGGCAAGGAGGTCGCGGACCTCGACGGCATCGAGATCGCGATCCGGGACGTGACGCATTCCAGCGGCGCTGCAATGTACAAGTCGCTGCTTGAGCGGGTCGACGCGGAGCTTCCGACGCCCGACTGCCCGGAATGCGGCAAGCCGATGGAACGGCACCAGAAGGCCGGCAAGTCCTTTGCCTCGCGTCTGGGACCCGTGGAGGTCGAGCGGACGTATTGCCGCTGCCGGGACTGCGGTTCCGGCTTCTTCCCCCTGGACCGCGCCCTCGGGCTGGAGGGGCAGACGGCCACGCCTGGCGCGGCGAGCATCGTGGCCGACGCCGTGGTCTCGGACAGCTTCGAGGAGGCGTCCCGCAAGCTGCGCAACCTGGCCGGGGTGAAGGTTCCCGCGACGACGCTGCGACGATGGACCCTGGAGCTCGGCGAGGAAGCGCAGCGGTTTGAGCGGGATGTCGTCGAGGAGGGAGGGCCTGCCGCGGACCGGGTCTATGTCGAGGCCGACGGCACCGGCGTCCCGATGCGCCGGAGCGAGACGGAGGGCGTGAAGGGCAGGCAGGAGGACGGCTCGGCGAAGACCAGGGAGGCGAAGGTGATTGTCACCTTCACTGCCGAGGGCGCGAGCCCGAAGACCGGCGAGCCGACGAAGGACGAGGGCAGCGACACGGTGAGCGCCCTGATCGACAGCGCCGCTTCGGTCGGCGGCGTCAGCCGGGCATCGGAGTTCGCCGGCCGGCTTGACCGGCAGCTTTGCCGGGACGGCGTCTACAATGCCAAGGAGGTGGTCCTCATCTCCGACGGCGCGGCCTGGATCACCAACGTGGCCGACGAACTGCTTGCAGGCATGCGGAAGACCTGCATCCTGGATGTGTTCCACGCGCTCGAATACGCATCCGAAGCCCTCAAGGTGCTGGTCGGATGCGAGTTCGCGCGCAAGGCGCGCCTGGCGGGAATCAAGGCCCAGCTGCTGGACGGGAAAGTTGGCCGCGTCATGGCGGACCTGCGACCGCACCGCGGTCGAGGGAAAGCGGTGGCGAAGTGCATTGACTATTTCGATTCGAACAAGGGGAGGATGCGCTACGACGAATACCGGGCGCGCGGCATGCAGATTGGAAGCGGCCAGATCGAGAGCAGCTGCAAGCAGATTGTCGTCACCCGCTTCAAGAGGTCGGGATGCAAATGGTCGAAGCGGGGCGCGAACGCACTGCTGGCACTGAAAAGTTGCTGGGAAAACTCAGGGTGGGAAGAGTTCGCTTTCTGGAAGGCTCAACGGATCGCCGCAGCCTGACCCAAAAAATTGGCGTGCACCCCTGTTCCACGCCCGCGTTGCGGACGACTGGGAGGGGCGCTACGGTGTCCGCCCGGAGCTTGCGTACAGCTACGTCGGACCGGAGCGCACGGGCCAGAGCTACCGCGCGGCGGGCCAATGGCATTGAATTAGGCCCGATCAGATTTTCCTGATTTTCGCGCCTTTTCAAAGTCCATGTTTTTTGGGCGTTTCCGCGCTCGCGCGGGGATCTTTCGTTCGGGCTTGACTCATGGAGCGGATCGGTTCATCATAGCATCGACCCAGTCCGTCCGTCCCGAGGGAGGCCACGATGGATCCGCGCATCGAGAACCTGGAAGCCACCACCTTTTTCGGCAAGCGCCTGACGCGGAGGCAGATCGCGCTCATGAAGGAGACGGTCGAGCTGTTCCCGAACGACAGCCGGCGGGAACTTGCCCGCACGCTGTGCGAGAACTTCAACTGGCACACGCCGTCCGGAACCTACAGGGAGCAGTTCTGCCTGCGGGTTCTTGAGGAACTGGAGAGGCTGGGCATCCTGACCCTGCCGGAGCGGCGCGAGACGGGCGGGCGGCGCAACGCTCCCGCCCGCACCGAGGCCGGCGAACCCGGGGAGCCGATCAACGCGCCGCTCCCGGCCCTGGAGCCGGTCACGCTGGAAATCGCCGCCGGCGGACGGGATCTGGCGGAATGGAACGAGCTCGTGGACCGGTACCATCCGCGCGGCTACATGTCGCCCATCGGCTGCCATCTCGCGTATTTCATCCTCGACGCTCACGGCCGCCGCCTGGGCTGCCTGATGTTCGAGAGCGCGGGCGCGCTGCCGGTTCGCGACGCGTGGGTCGGATGGGACCGGCGGCAGCGCGACGCGGGCCTCGCCCGCCTTCTCAGGAACAGCCGGTTCCTGGTGTTTCCATGGGTCAGCGTCAGGAACCTTGCCTCCCGGTCCCTGTCGCTGGCGGCCCGACGGGTCGCCGACGATTGGCACCGGCGCTGGGGTGTGCACCCGCTCCTTGTGGAGACGTTCGTCGACCCGCAGGAGCAGGAGGGCAGTTGCTACCGCGCGGCGGGATGGACGGAGATCGGCGCCACGGCCTCCCGCAGCGTACCCAAGAACGTGTACGTGCTCGAGCTGGAGACGGACGCCCGGGCCGCGCTGCGCGGCGAGAGGAAGGAGACAAGACGCAGGCCGGCCCGCGCTCCGGAAAGCGCGCGGACGGCCGCCGGGATGTGGAGCGCGGTCGCCGCCGCCGCCGCCAGGACGTCCGAGCGCCACGACCGCGAGTGGCGGGTGCGCCGCCGACTGATCGGCACCTTCCTGGTCGTCCTCTTCGTCCTCCGCCTCGTGTTCGGCACGGGGCGCAGTTACGGCTCAGCCCTCGCCGAGATCTGGGAGAGCGCCCGCAGGATGGGCGTGACGCTGCCGCAGGACCGCCCGGTGACGCCGTCGTCGATGTCCCGGGCGCGCGCCAAGGTCGACCCGGAGGTCTTCAGGGAGCTTCACCGGGAGATCCTGGCCGAGGCCCCTGACCGCCCGCTCTGGAAGGGACGGCGGGTCTTCGGCGTCGACGGAGCCAAGATCAACCTGCCGAGGCCGCTCGTGGATGCCGGATACGCGACGCCGGGCAAGCATGCACACTACCCGCAGGGTCTGGTCAGCTGCCTTTACGAACTGGAGCCGCGGCTGCCGTTCGACTTCGGACTGCACGCCGACACCAACGAGCGCCGCGCCGCAGCCAGGCACCTCAAGGCCCTGTCCGCCGGGGACGTGGTCGTCTACGACCGGGGCTACTTCTCCTACGAGATGCTTCTCGCCCACGTCGTCCGGGGCCAGGACGCCGTGTTCCGGCTCAAGCGGGATGCGAACGCGGAGACCGTCGCCTTCCTCGCCGGCTCGCTGGACGACAGGACGGTCGAGATCCGGCCCGACGGCAAGGCGCTGGCCCGGCTGAAGGCCCGCCACCCAGGTGCCGCGTTCGGGCCGCTGAAGCTGAGGCTGGTCCGCTACGCCGCCGGCGACACGGTCTTCGCCCTCGGCACCACGCTCACGGAAGACGACGGCTTCCGCGTCGAGGACCTGGCCGCGATCTATCGGGCGCGTTGGCGTCTTGAAGAGATGTACAAGACCGCCAAGTGGTTCCTGGCCGTCGAGTCCTTCCGCGCCGAAAACGAGCGCGGCGTCCTGCAGGAACTCTACGCCAGCTTCGTCATGGTCACCGCCACCCGCCTGATGACCAACGAGATCGACGGGGAAATCAACGCAGCGCCCGGGGACGGACACCCGAAGAGGGTGAACTTCAAGAACGCCGCAGCAGCGGTCTTCCGCAACTTCGAGGCCCTCGCGCTCGCCCAGGCCGACGCCCTCGCCGAAACCGTCTCGCGCATCGTCGACGACGTCGCCGCACTCTGGCAGCGCGAAAGGCCCGACCGCAGCTATCCGAGGATGTCACGCAAGCCCAGAAACAAATGGTCGCGAAAGGGGAAGGTCGCCGCCGCCAGCTGAACCACGCACGACAAGCGGAATACACGCCTTCCGCTGCTGGACCTTCCACGTCCCGTTAAGTCAACAGCGCCGATTCCTTAAGTCAATGCCATTGCGCGGCGGGCTGGACGTGCTGCCCGGACCCGAAGAAGGGCAAGGGGCCGCGGCTCCGGGTGTACGTGAAGCCGCTGTCGGCGGGCTGGCGGGAGGTTCTCGGGCGTGCGCCGGAGCGGGCGATCGGCGGCGGGCCGCCGCTGGAGGCGGGGGAGGGCGCGACATGGGCGGAGACGGAGTACGGACGGAGCGGGCACAGCGACGCGCGCGTGCGCGAGCGCCTTGTCACGATGGGCGAGGCGTGGTGCGCGCGCCCGGGCGCGCCGCTGCCGGCGATCTTTCCCGGCGAGGCGGAGCAGCGGGCGGCGTACAGGTTCCTGTCGAACCCGAGGATCGGCGTGCAGGACATTCTTGAACCCCACCGGGAGGCGATGGCCGAACGCTGCCGCAGCCGGCCTGTCGTGCTCGCGGTTCAGGACACGACGATGCTGAACCACAGCGGGCTGGAGGCGACCGAGGGCCTTGTCGACATCGGCGGCGGCGGCTCCGGAAGCAAGGGGATCGCGGCCCATGCCGGCGTCGCGTTCAGCGAGGGCGGCTGCGCTCTGGGGGTGTTCAGCCTCGCTGCCGGCTTCCGCGCGGAGGACAAGGCGACGGCGGTCGAGGGCGAGGAAAGCGGACGCTGGACGGCCGCCTTCGCCAAGGCCGCCGAGCTGGCGGCGGCCTGCCCGCGAACCCGCGTGGTGAACGTCTGCGACCGGGAGGGCGACATGTGGGCGCTCCTGTCGGACGGCTGCGCCTCCGCCGACGCGCCCGGCGGCGCCGGCCTCCTGGTCCGCGCCAGCCGTTCGAGCCGGCGGCGTGCCTTCACGGCGGAGGGCAGGACGGAGGACCTGTTCACGCACGCGTCCGGACTGGACGTCGTCGCGGAGAAGACGATCGACATCGCGGCCTGCGGCGGCCCCCGGACGCGCAAGGGGCGCAAGGGCGTGAAGCTGGAACTGCGGGCCGGGTTCGTCGACCTCGTCCCGCCGGGCGACCTGCCGAAGGGCACGGCCCCGCTGCGCATGCTCGCGGTGCGCGTCCTGGAGAAGACGCCGCCGACGGGCAAGGACCCGCTCGACTGGCTGCTCCTGACCACCGAGGGCGAGGCCACGGAGGAGAACGCGCTCCGCATCGCCGGGTGGCACGAGAGGCGGTGGCTGATCGAGGAGTGGTTCGCCGCCGTCAAGACCGGGACGCGGATCAAGGACCGCAGGCTCAACGCCGCCGACGACCTGCGCAGGTGTCTCGCCTTCGACGCCATAACCGCATGCACCGTCATGTCCGTCGAGCGGCTCGCGCGGAGCGTGCCGGACACGCCGGCGCGGACGGTCGTCCACGAGGACGAGATCCGCGTCCTCGCCGTGCACATGTCGAAGCCGAACCACCGCAAGCAGCGCGGCCCGCCCGACCCGGATCAGGCGATCGCCGAGTTCGCCGTCAACACCGCGCGCCTCGCCGGATTCATCCCCTCGAAACGGCAGCCGCTGCCGGGAACGCACAAGCTCTGGGAAGGATGCCTCATCCTGTCACTCTTCACCGAAAACTACCGCGCCATGCGAGACTACGCCAACTTCGAGTCAACAGTGTTACATTGAAAGGCTCCGGGCCCGGGTCGACAGACAGACGCTCTGCGACTGGTCCAACCGGCACGATGCGGAGGGGCCGGACGGGCTGAAGGACCGTCCGCGCAGCGGACGATCCTCGAAGCTGGACGCGAGCCGGAAGGCCGAGGTCAGGCACTGGCTTGAAGACGGGCCTGGCCCTGGCGTCCCGGCCTGGACCCCTGGACTGCTCAAGGAGAGGATCAAGGTCGTCTTCGGTGCCGTGATGTCGCTCGAGGCGGTTCGGTGCCTGGTCCGGGCGCTCGGGTTCCGGAAGGTGTCCCCGCGCCCGCTTCACCCCAAGGCGGACCCGCAGGCGCAGGAGGATTTCCGGCGGAATTTCAGCGAACCGGCGATGTCCGCCCTGCCGGAGGGCACGGATCCGGCCTCCGTGGACATCTGGTACGAAGACGAGGCACGCATCGGCCAGAAAGGCATGCTCACCCGCGTCTGGGCGCTGCGAGGCAGCAGGCCCCGGGTGCCAAGGGACCATCGCTACGGCCATTGCTGTCTGTTCAGCGCGATCTGCCCTGATGACGGTGCGGCGGCCGGCCATGTCTGCGACAGGGCGAACACGCAGGAGATGAACCGTCACCTCCTGGACATCGGCGCCGCGGTTCCCGACGGCCGTCATGCGCTGGTGGTACTTGACGGCGCAGGCTGGCATCGGTCCAGGGAAATCGACTGTCCGGAAAACGTCCCGGTGCTGCGGCTGCCGCCCTACAGCCCGGAGCTCAATCCCGTGGAAACGGTGTTCCAGTTTCTCAAGGCGCGACACTTCGCCAATCAGGTCTTCGAGACCGCCGAGGCAGTCACGGAAAGGGTCGCCGAAGTCTGGGAAGGCTTTGCGGCGTCACCAGACCGGATCCGCTCCATCGGCCATCGGTCATGGGCACGTCTCACACCCGATGCCACGCCGGCAAATCCACACGTCCTGACCTCGCGGGCTGATTTCGATGTCCTCCAGGGCCCGTTTGGCCAACAAAACAACGACAATATGCAGATTTCCGGCTTGACAGGCACGCCGGAAGCGGGCAATATGACATGAGGCTCACTTTCAGGTTTCCCGCTTCCCATGAACACGCTCGCCATGCACCCTTCAGACGCCGTCCAAATCGGCGCTTCGTGCTTCTCCTTCGCATCCGAGGACGGCCAGACCGTCTGCTTCTCCAACCTCGAGCCCTTCGACTGCCACGACGAGAACGACCGCCCGGCCATGAGACTGCGGATCGCCAGGTTCGCCAGGCACGGCATCCGCCACAGGGACCTGCAGGCTGCGTTCGGCGTTGGCCGCGCGACGGTTCAGCGTGCGGCGGACAAGCTTCGGAACGAGGGCGAGGCGGCGTTCCACGAGCCGCGCCGGGGCCGTGGAACGAGCGTGATCACCGGCGAGACGGCGCGGGAGGCGGACCGCCTCCTTTCCAAGGGCATGAGCGGCACCGCGGTTGCCCGCGAGCTGGAGGTTCCCGCCACGACGCTGAACCACAACCGCCGCAAGGGGTTCATCGGCGCGCGACAGCCCGAGCCGGAGAACACGAAGCCGGAGGCGCAGGAGGAGCAGCCGGCCGGAACGGACACGCAGGACGAGGATGTCCGGGCAGGCCTGCTCGGCCGCAGCGAACGGGACCGGCGCGACCGGGAGGCGCCGATGGGCCGGGGCGCGCGCGACAGCGCGGGGCGCGTCGCGGCCTCGGCGGGGGCGATGGCCGAGGCGCATCCGCGCTTCGACGAGCCTCTTTCGGCGGTCGCCTGCGGCGGCGTGCTGGCCGCGCTGCCGACGCTCCTGAAGGAAGGGCTGCTCGACCGTTCGGGCGCGTTCCTGTCGCTGCCGAAAGGATGCCACGGGCTGACGAGCACGCTTCTCCTGCTCGCGTTCCTGTTCATGGCCCGGGTCCGCAACCCCGAGGCGCTGCGCCACGAGGCTCCGGGGGAATGGGGCGCGGTCCTGGGGCTGGACCGCTGCCCGGAAGCGAAGACGCTGCGGCGCAAGATCCGGGCGCTCGCATCCGACGTTCAGCGGGTGAAGGGCTGGCAGGACGCGCTGGCGCGGGCGTGGATGGCCGACGAGCCGGACGCCCACGCCACGCTGTCGGTGGACGGGCACGTGAAGGTCTATGCCGGCCGCAAGGGCCGCCTTCCGAAGCACTTCGTGTCGCGCCGGAAGCTCTGCCTGCCGGCCTCGACCAGCTACTGGGTCAACGCGCTCGGCGGCAGGCCGCTGCTGTGCCTGCACAAGGATCTCGATCCCGGCATGGCCAAGGCGCTGGAGCACGACGTCCTTCCGGCGCTGGATCGGCTGGGCCTGCCGGGACCGGACGCGCCGGATCTCACGGTCTCGCCGGAGGCCGCGCCCGCGCTGACGCTGGTCTTCGACCGGGAGGGATGGAGCCCGGCCCTGTTCGCCCGCCTCGCCCGGCGTGGCATCGCGGTGATCACCTGGCACAAGGGCTTCAGGGGCGAGGACTGGCCGGAGGAGGAGTTCCGCGCCGTCGAGGCGCCGCTCCACGGTCCCGGCGGCGCCGGCTCGGCCGAGGTCCGCCTTGCCGAGAGGCGGATCAGGCTGGGCAAGGGGCCCGGGGTTCGCCAGATCCGCCGCTTGCTGGACTCGGGCCGGCAGGTCCCGCTCGTGACCACCGACTTCGGCGTGCCGACGGAGCAGGCCGCAGGCGCGCTGTTCTCCCGATGGGCGCAGGAGAGCTTCTTCAAGTACATGCGCGACGAGTTCAGCCTCGACGCGCTGCCGGTGCACGGCCTTGCCGAGCAGGATCCGGAGGCGCGCGTCGTCAATCCGGCCCGGCGCGAGCTGGACCGCCGGATCAACCGGATGCGGAACAGGCTCGGCACGCTGCGCAACCGCGTCGCCGACCTGACCGGGGGCGGGCCGTCCGGCACGGCCGCCAGGTCCGCCGAGAGGCTGAAGGCCGAGATCGGGACGCTCGACGCCGAGCGCGAGGCGCTCAAGCTCCGGCGCAGGGATCTGCCCACGCACGTCAAGGTCGCGGAACTCGGCGAGGATGAGTGGCTTGACGCGCTGCCCTCCGGCGAGAGGCTGCTCCTCGACGTCATCCGCATGATCGCCTGCCGCGCCGAGACCCGGATGATGCCCGCCGTCGCCGACGCGCAGGGCGCGAAGCAACGCCCACGCCGCACCCTCGCCGAACTGTTCCAGTCGGATGCCGACATCGTCCCGGACCCGGAAAACGGCATCCTGCGGGTGCGCATCCTCGGCACCGCCAGCGATGCGGGCGACGCCGCCGTCGCGGGACTGCTCGAAGAGCTCAACCAGACATGCACGATCTTCCCCGGAACCGGCCTGCGCATGGTCTGCGAATTGCCCGGGAACAATGCCAGGGCGGGGAAACCCGCCTCATGAAAGTTGCCTGTCGCAAGGGGCGAGGTCAGGACGTGTGAAATCAGGGCCATGTTCATGTGTGAAAACTTTCTGGGATTGGTATTACATGGCAACCTTGCCGTCGGCGTCCGCATGAACGTCCGTCAGCTCGCCGACGACGACGGGGAATTCCTTCATGCCCCAGACATGCGCAGGCTGGAAGGACGAGATCGTAGGCTGGCACGCCGGGCGGACAGGCGGAACTGCGTCATCGTGGGCACCGGCGGGGAGACGCTGAGACGCATGATCGAGTGCGGGGTCGCACGCGTGATCGCCGTAGTGGCAATGCAGGTTGCCGGCCAACAACGATGCTTGACTTGGCAATCCCAAGCGGGGAAGTGGATTCGGGGATGTGTCAAAGGCAAAGCGACCCGCCGAATTCTGGTGGCGAACGATAGTGGGAGATTTGCGCGCGGCCCGTGATTTGGAAGGTCGTGACATTCGGCGAGGACGTCCTCACCGAAGGGATTCGCAAGACGCCTGCGCCCTGGTGCGGCTTTGCAGGGGCGGCAATTCCCGCAGACCCTTGGGCAAAGCGGCTTGTCACGGACCTGACATCCGGAATCCATGCCCGTGGTCCAATCCTTGGCGAGCTCGTGACCGAACGCACGATCGCTCTCGCCGGAGGTGGTTATGCCAATCCCGGAAAGTTTTCACACATGAACATATCGCGGCAGGGACGGTCATTTCTGACCGCCCCCGCACGGATCCGGACGGCGCGCCAGCGCATCCGGCTCCTGGGTCGGACGTCAGCCCGCACCGCTGCCGCAAAAGGCGGCTGGCACGGGCTGCGTGAGCGAGCGGCGCATGTGACGCCCATTGTCGGATCCCGATCTCCGTGAACGCCTTGCCGCCCCGCTCTTCCGACGGCCCCGGCCCTTCGCTCCATCCACTCCGCCGGAGGCGTCACTGCCCCTTTCGTTCGCGGACTCCGTCACTGCCATGGCCGAGGGCGGCACCCTCCAGGCCGGGTCGGCCAACGCCTGCCGCTGGCCAACGCTTCGCCTGCCGCCTCGCGACGGCCGGCGCATGGTTCGCGGAGAAAGTGGCTGGATGACCTCTCTTTCTGCCGGGACCTTCGCCCGGCGACATCCCGCCAGGTCGGCCTGGCGCACCGGACGTCCTGGCCCCGGGGCGCAATCGTGGGTTTCATGAGAACCATTTTCCCAGGCAAATTATCGCGGTAGGGAACCGGGTTACCCCGGTCCCCCCGCTCAGATCCCGGCGTGCGCGTTAACGCACCGGGCTCCTCCCTTGGGTCCTCACGACGAGCCGTTGGCTCGGCCACGGGTGGCGGATCCCGACTTTGGGCCAGTGGACGGCGGTCAGGAGATCGATGTCCTCCCATTCCGTGCGGTCCCTTTGGGACCGACGCCGGAGGGCACGCCAGAGCAGCCGCTTGCAGAGGTGAACGAACCTCTCCAGATGTCGGCCACGCCCGGGGACAGCGTAGTGGTTGAGCCAGCCGTTGATGACCCTGCCCAGCCACGCAGCCGTGTCGTGCCGGTTGTCGTGCCACCGCTCGCGAAGCCTTTCCTTGATCCGCCGCAAAGTGCGGTTGACCCGTTTCCGGGACGGCTTGCGTCCGACCCTGAACCTTCCCTTCCTCGACTCGTCGCAGAAGTGCGTCATGCCAAGGAAGTCGAACGTCTCCGGCTTGCCCTGCCCCCGGTTCCGGCGGTTCGCCTTCGCGAACCGGCCGAACTCGATGAGCCGGGTCTTGTCCGGATGCAGTTCCAGTCCGAACAGGGCCAGCCTTTCGCCCAAGTCCCGGAGGAAGCGCTTCGCGTCGCCCTCGTGCTGGAAGCCGCACACGAAGTCGTCCGCATGGCGGACGATGATCGTGTCGCCTCCGGCAATCCGCTTGCGCCATGTGTTGTGGAACCAGACGTCGAGCACATGGTGCAGGCAGACGTTGGCGAGGATCGGGGAAACCGTCCCGCCTTGCGGAACGCCCCTGCCCGTGTCCGTCCAGTCGGTCCCCTCCATGACGCCGGCGTCGAGCCACTTGACGATCAGCCGCATGACCCGCACGTCCCCGATGCGTCTCTCAAGCATCCGGACCAGATGGTCCCGCCCGAGATTGTCGAAGAACCCGCGAATGTCGGCGTCAACGATCCGGCTGACCTTCCGCCGTTCCATTCCGACCGCAATGGCGTCGAGCGCATTGTGCGTCCCCCGCCCCGGTCGGAACCCGTGGCTGAAGCCGAGGAACTCCGTCTCGTGGATCGGCACCAGAATCGTGTCCGTCACCGCCCGCTGAAGTATCTTGTCCTCCAGCGAGGCAATGCCGAGCGGTCGCTGCCCCCCGTCCTCCTTGGGCATGTATGCCCGCCGGGACGGCGGCGCGCGGTACGCCCCCCTGTGCACGCGCCCGTGCAGGTCGATCAGCCGATCTTCCAGCCCTTCGGCGTACATCTCCCATGTCACGCCGTCCACGCCAGCGGCCACGTCACTCTTGAGCGAGTGAAACGCCTCCGCCAGCGCGTCCGTCGTCACATGGTGCAGGAGCGCCACGAGACGCTCTTCCGGGTTCCTCGTTGCAGCCTTTCGCATCCGGTCGGCCGCCTGTGACTCGCTTCCCCGTTTCTGCGCACGGCGCGAGCTTTGGCCTCCCGGATTCCCCTTGGGTCCGGCCCTTCGCTCCCCCGGCTCCGCTGACCCGGAAGGGCCGTTGTTCGCCGGATTCTTCGCTACCATGGCCGAATCTGATTTCTTCAGATCGTTCATCTCCGTTTCGGATTCCTCCTTCGCTTTGCGGCCCCGCACGACAGCGGGGCGACCTGAAGACCTCCCAGGTCCCGGTGGACCGCTTCGACGCGTGCCTTGGTTCCCAGACCCCGCGGAGCCTCTCCTCGCCTCACCAAACCGGCTCGAAGAGTGTTGCCTTCGGCCCGTCTGACAGCCTCGGCACTCCAGTTGTGTCAGTTTTCGTGGCTCAATCGCCCGGCCCACGCCTGCCGCTTGCCAACGCTTCACCTGCCGCCTCGCGACGACCGGCGCATGGTTCGCGGAGAAAGTGGCTGGCTGACCTCTCTTTCTGCCGGGACTTTCACCCGGCGACATTCCACCAGTTAGCCGGAACTTCACACGGTCATTTTGCGTGCAACCCGTTGACATGAAACGGGAATCTGCGGTTCTGAGGCCCCGTAGATGGATTCTTGTTGCCATAACCCCCGCAGGCGTGGATTCCGGCGCATCCGGCGAGCGGTCCCGAGGAGATTGAACGAGGACGCAGCATTTTTTTCGATTTTCCGCTTGACATCATGGGACGGGTCGGCATATGATGCCCGGAAAGTTCCCATAACGGATGCCCGCCATGGCCCTCAACATCGAATCCGTCCCCAACCAGGCCGGAAAGCCCGCAATCCTCCTCCGCCAGGCTTGGCGGGAGGGAAAGCGGGTCCGCAAGAGGACCGTCGCCAACCTCTCGAAGTTCCCGCCCGAGATCGTCGATGGCTTCCGGGCCGTGCTCAAGGGCGCCGTCGCCGTCAGCGACGTCGGCGACCTCATGCAGGTCGAGCGCTCCCTCCTGCACGGGCATGTCGCCGCCGTCCTCGGCACCGCGCGGGACCTCGGCCTCGAGCGCATGCTCCACCGGACCCGCAGCCGCGAGCGCCAGCTGGCGCTGGCCGCCGTCGTCTCGAGGGTGCTGTCGCCCGATTCCAAGCTCGCCACCGCCCGGCGGCTGTCGCCCGAGACCGCGACGAGCAGCCTCGGCGCCCTGCTCGGGCTCGGCCCCGTCGCCGGCAACGAGGTGCTCGACATGCTCGACTGGCTGCTGAAGCGCCAGCCCTGGATCGAGAGGAGCCTGGCCAGCCGGCACCTGAAGGACGGAACGCTCATCCTGTACGACGTGAGCAGTTCGTACCTCGAGGGCACCTGCTGCCCGCTCGCGGCCTTCGGCCACAGCCGCGACGGGAAGAGGGGCAAGCGGCAGATCGTGTTCGGGATGCTCTGCGCCTCCGACGGCTGCCCGGTCGCGGTGGAGGTGTTCCCCGGAAACACCGCGGACCCGTCCACGGTGGCAAGCCAGGTGAACAGGATCCGAAAGCGCTTCGGCATCGACCGCATCGCCCTCGTGGGCGACAGGGGGATGCTGACCACGGCGCGGATCCGCGAGGACATCGAGCCGGCGGGGCTCGACTGGATCTCGGCCCTGAAGACGCAGGACATCCGCAAGCTCCTGAAGGAGGGCGCGGACGGCGCCCCGGCCCCTCTGGTGCCCGAGACGCTGGCTCCCGACGCGGTGGCCGAGGTCACGGGCCCGGACTTCCCCGGCGAGCGGCTGATGGTCTGCATGAACCCCCGGCTGCGGCAGGAGCGGGCGCGCAAGCGTTCGGCCCTGCTCCAGGCCACCGAGGAGGCGCTGGCGGCGATCGCGAGGTCGGTGCGCTCGGGCCGGCTGAAGGGCCGGGAGGCCATCGACCGCCGGGTGGGCAGGGACGTCAACCGCCGGAAGGTCGGGAAGCACATGGAAGTCGACGTGACCGACAGGGGCGTCTCCTGGCGCCGGCGGAAGGACCGGATCGAGGCTGCCGAATTTCACCAACGTACCACCCTAATTTCAGCCAAAGTAGCCGGTCAATTTCACTCAACGTAGCCACCCAATGTCACCATGGTAGCCACCCGGAGCGAAGCGACGCGATCAGGCCGTGTTGGGCAAGTTGGTCTCCTCTTCTGTTCCGGGTCTGAAGCTATCTCCGCGAAGGCCCTGCCGCAAGGCTCGGCCGTCAGGACCGGTCCTCCGGTACGGGATTCCGGCAATGCGTGTGCACGCTGCCGGAGCGTCAGCGACGCCTTCTTCGAATCCAAATTGAAATGGTTGTTGTTGCGGTCCTGTGGAGCTTGTGGGCGAGAGGCCCGCGAGTGTGGGCAATGCGGTGGGCGACGCCCTTGCGTCGTCCACGGCTTGTCCACACGGCCCGCAGGGCGCGGGCCGGCCCGAAGGGCTCGTCCACAAATCCACAGGACCCCCCGGGACCGATTTCGGCAGACGTCCCGGCCTGGCGCCGGCTCCGGCTCTCATTTTCCGTCCTCGGCGCTGTCGGCCCGCATCGACGAACCGTGCAGCTCGAACCGGATCGCGCCATGGACGAGGCGGTCGAGGATGGCGTCCGCGACCGTCGGCTCCGCGACTGTCTGGTGCCAGCCAGCCACCGGCAGTTGCGAAGTGACGATCACCGAGCGGCGGTCGAAGCGGTCGTCGAGGATCTCGAGCAGGTCGCGCGCCCGGGCCGCATCGAGCGCGGCCAGGCCCCAGTCGTCGAGGATGATCACGTCGAGCCTGGCGAGATCGCGGTAGAGCTTGGGGATGGTGCCTTCGCCGTGAGCGATCCGCAGTTCGGTGAGCAGTCGCGGGACGCGCAGGTACCGGGCCTGAAACCCTTCGAGACATGCCTTGTGGGCGAGTGCGCAGGCGATCCAGCTCTTGCCCGTGCCGCACGGGCCGGTGATCAGGATGTTGGCGCCGTTCCGGATCCAGGCACAGTCGCCGAGGCCGAGCACGACGCTGCGCTTGAGGCCGCGCCGCCGGGTGAGGTTGATGTCCTCGAAGCAGGCGTCCTGGTGGCGCAGCTGGGCCTTCTTCAGGCGCCGCTGCAGCGCGCGCGAGCGCCGCTCGACGACCTCGCGGTCGATCAGCAGCGCGAGCCGGTCCTCGAACGGCATGTCGTCCAGATCGTGGCGTGCCAGCTGTTCCTGGAAGGCGGCCAGCATGCCGGGCAGGCGCAGCGATGCGATGCGCTGGGTGAGCGGGTGCAGGATGGCAGTGTCGGTCATCTGTAGTACTCCGGTCCTCTGATGTTGGAATGTTCGATGGGTCTGGTCTCGGGTTCCTGCCCGTCGACGAGATCGGCGCCGGTGCGCAGGATGTTGTCGAGCCCGCGCCAGGTCCTGGAGCCGAGATCCAGCGCGTAGCGGCAGGCGTTGTCGAGGCGCTCCGGCCCGTGGCTCCCTGCCAGGCGGAGCACGCCGTAGCAGGAACGGAAGCCGAACTCCGGGTTGGAATTGCGTCCCATGACCGCGATGACGAAGGCGTGGACATGAGGGCCGATGTCCCGCGCACGGTTCTCGAGCTGTGCGCGTGTGCTCTCGACGCCGGCGCGCTGGTGGGCCTGCGGCTGATGCTCCTTGAACGTGGTGGCACGCCCGTTGGCGTCGCTGCGCATGTGGCTCGCGATCTGCTTGCCGCGATGGAACACGTCGATCACCCGGCCGCGCAGGCGGACATCGACCTTCTTGCCGGCATACGTGTAGGGAACGGAGTAGAAATGGCGGTCGATCGCGATGTGGTAGTCGGAATGGACCGTGTTCTCGCGCCATGTCGTACGCTGCCAGCGCCGGTCCGGCAAAGGCTTCATGTGCGGGACATCGACGCTTTCGTACCGGCTGAAGCGGGTCTCGCCCGTGCCGTCGGAACAGGGCTTCCCGTTGAGTTCCCGCACCCGGTCCGCGATCGCCCGGTTCAGCGACGCAAGGTCGTGGAAGACATGGTCGCGCAGCGGTGCCAGAACCCGCCGCTCGACCAAAAGGACTCCATTTTCGACCAGTGCCTTGTCGCGAGGCCTCTTCACCCGCGCAGGCAAGCCCTCGATGCCGTAATGCTCAAGCAGGTCGGCGTAGGTCTCGTTCAGGACCGGCTCGTAGCGTGACGGCTTCTTCACCGCCGCCTTGAGGTTGTCGGGCACCGCGACTTGCGGCGCCCGGCCCATGTCTTCGAGGCAGCGCACGTGCGAGTTGCACCAGTCGTCGATCTTCTGGCTGAGCGTCGCTTCGGCGTAGATCCGCCCGGAGACCCCCATCGAGGCCACGAACAGCTGCGCGTCACGCTCAACCCCGTCGATGAAAACCTGCACGGTCATGCCCGCGTAGTCGACGAACAGCCGTTCGCCGGGGCGACGGTTCTGGCGCATCGTCACGTCCGTGGCCGGCCGCCAGTCGCGGAACCGACGGCACCAGGTCACGTAGCTCATGCCGTCGGGATGCGTCTCGCGCCATTCCCCCCACAGCAGCTTCAACGTCACGCCGCGGCCCGAAAGGTCCTTCTCGACCTCCGCCCAGTCCACGTCCTCGTCCGCAGGCCGGACCTGCCGCGCCGGATAGAGCGCCGCCTCCAGCGCCGCATCGTCCATCCCGGCCGCTTCCGGCAAGTTCAGTCCCGAAGCCGCGAACCGTGCCAGGGTCTGTGCAACCGAGCGCCGGGCAAGACCGCAGTGGGTCGCGATCGCCCGGGCGCTGCGGCCCTCGTCAAAATGAAATTGCAGTATCTTCCTTACTTTCCTCATGGGCAGCCTCTTCTGTGCCATTCAATGCTCCTCGGAGTGATCGCCAAAATCCGGGACGTAGAACGGCATGCTGAATCAAGCCAAGGCCTGTCACCCCGAGGGGGTGGCTACCATGGTGATATTGGGCGGCTACCTTGAGTGAAATTACGTGGCTACCATGCGTGAAATTGGGTGGCTACCTTCGTGAAATTTGGCATCGAGGCGGAGGCGCGGCTCGACGGCGTGTACGTCATCCGCACCAGCCTGGATCCCGCCTCCATGGGCGCGGCCGAAGCGGTTGATGCGTACAAGAGCCTCGCCGGCGTGGAGCGCGCGTTCCGGAACGCGAAGAGCGACCTCCGGATCCGTCCGGTCTACGTGTACTCCCCCGACCACGTCCGCGCGCACGTGTTCCTTTGCATGCTGGCCCTGCACGTCGAATGGCACATGCGCCGGCGCCTCGCGCCGCTCCTGTTCGAGGACGACGACCGCGCGGACGCCCGGGAACGGCGGAACTCGCCGGTGGAGAAGGCCTGGCCGTCGGAATCCGCCCGGCGGAAGGCCGCAACCAAGCGCACCGCAGACGACCTGCCCGCCCACAGCTTCCGCACCCTGCTCGACGATCTCTCGGGGATGGCGCTGAACCAGCTGCGCCTGTCGGACCATGACGCAAGCCTGCTGTCCGTCGTCACCAGGCCGACCCCGGTCCAGAAACGGGCGTTCCAGCTTCTCGGAGTGAACCCTGACCGGAACGTTCCCATAAGGATGACAGGTTGACGGGCGGCCGCAGGGCCGGAAAACCCATGAAAACCAGAAGGTTGGTCATTGAATCCCTTTTCAGATCCCCCTGAAGTTCCGGTTAGCCTGGCGCACCACACGTCCTGACCTCGCGGGCTGATTTCGATGTCCTCCAGGGCCCGTTTGGCCAACAAAACAACGACAATATGCAGATTTCCGGCTTGACAGGCACGCCGGAAGCGGGCAATATGACATGAGGCTCACTTTCAGGTTTCCCGCTTCCCATGAACACGCTCGCCATGCACCCTTCAGACGCCGTCCAGATCGGCGCTTCGTGCTTCTCCTTCGCATCCGAGGACGGCCAGACCGTCTGCTTCTCCAACCTCGAGCCCTTCGACTGCCACGACGAGAACGACCGCCCGGCCATGAGACTGCGGATCGCCAGGTTCGCCAGGCACGGCATCCGCCACAGGGACCTGCAGGCTGCGTTCGGCGTTGGCCGCGCGACGGTTCAGCGTGCGGCGGACAAGCTTCGGAACGAGGGCGAGGCGGCGTTCCACGAGCCGCGCCGGGGCCGTGGAACGAGCGTGATCACCGGCGAGACGGCGCGGGAGGCGGACCGCCTCCTTTCCAAGGGCATGAGCGGCACCGCGGTTGCCCGCGAGCTGGAGGTTCCCGCCACGACGCTGAACCACAACCGCCGCAAGGGGTTCATCGGCGCGCGACAGCCCGAGCCGGAGAACACGAAGCCGGAGGCGCAGGAGGAGCAGCCGGCCGGAACGGACACGCAGGACGAGGATGTCCGGGCAGGCCTGCTCGGCCGCAGCGAACGGGACCGGCGCGACCGGGAGGCGCCGATGGGCCGGGGCGCGCGCGACAGCGCGGGGCGCGTCGCGGCCTCGGCGGGGGCGATGGCCGAGGCGCATCCGCGCTTCGACGAGCCTCTTTCGGCGGTCGCCTGCGGCGGCGTGCTGGCCGCGCTGCCGACGCTCCTGAAGGAAGGGCTGCTCGACCGTTCGGGCGCGTTCCTGTCGCTGCCGAAAGGATGCCACGGGCTGACGAGCACGCTTCTCCTGCTCGCGTTCCTGTTCATGGCCCGGGTCCGCAACCCCGAGGCGCTGCGCCACGAGGCTCCGGGGGAATGGGGCGCGGTCCTGGGGCTGGACCGCTGCCCGGAAGCGAAGACGCTGCGGCGCAAGATCCGGGCGCTCGCATCCGACGTTCAGCGGGTGAAGGGCTGGCAGGACGCGCTGGCGCGGGCGTGGATGGCCGACGAGCCGGACGCCCACGCCACGCTGTCGGTGGACGGGCACGTGAAGGTCTATGCCGGCCGCAAGGGCCGCCTTCCGAAGCACTTCGTGTCGCGCCAGAAGCTCTGCCTGCCGGCCTCGACCAGCTACTGGGTCAACGCGCTCGGCGGCAGGCCGCTGCTGTGCCTGCACAAGGATCTCGATCCCGGCATGGCCAAGGCGCTGGAGCACGACGTCCTTCCGGCGCTGGATCGGCTGGGCCTGCCGGGACCGGACGCGCCGGATCTCACGGTCTCGCCGGAGGCCGCGCCCGCGCTGACGCTGGTCTTCGACCGGGAGGGATGGAGCCCGGCCCTGTTCGCCCGCCTCGCCCGGCGTGGCATCGCGGTGATCACCTGGCACAAGGGCTTCAGGGGCGAGGACTGGCCGGAGGAGGAGTTCCGCGCCGTCGAGGCGCCGCTCCACGGTCCCGGCGGCGCCGGCTCGGCCGAGGTCCGCCTTGCCGAGAGGCGGATCAGGCTGGGCAAGGGCGGCAAGGGGCCCGAGGTTCGCCAGATCCGCCGCTTGCTGGACTCGGGCCGGCAGGTCCCGCTCGTGACCACCGACTTCGGCGTGCCGACGGAGCAGGCCGCAGGCGCGCTGTTCTCCCGATGGGCGCAGGAGAGCTTCTTCAAGTACATGCGCGACGAGTTCAGCCTCGACGCGCTGCCGGTGCACGGCCTTGCCGAGCAGGATCCGGAGGCGCGCGTCGTCAATCCGGCCCGGCGCGAGCTGGACCGCCGGATCAACCGGATGCGGAACAGGCTCGGCACGCTGCGCAACCGCGTCGCCGACCTGACCGGGGGCGGGCCGTCCGGCACGGCCGCCAGGTCCGCCGAGAGGCTGAAGGCCGAGATCGGGACGCTCGACGCCGAGCGCGAGGCGCTCAAGCTCCGGCGCAGGGATCTGCCCACGCACGTCAAGGTCGCGGAACTCGGCGAGGATGAGTGGCTTGACGCGCTGCCCTCCGGCGAGAGGCTGCTCCTCGACGTCATCCGCATGATCGCCTGCCGCGCCGAGACCCGGATGATGCCCGCCGTCGCCGACGCGCAGGGCGCGAAGCAACGCCCACGCCGCACCCTCGCCGAACTGTTCCAGTCGGATGCCGACATCGTCCCGGACCCGGAAAACGGCATCCTGCGGGTGCGCATCCTCGGCACCGCCAGCGATGCGGGCGACGCCGCCGTCGCGGGACTGCTCGAAGAGCTCAACCAGACATGCACGATCTTCCCCGGAACCGGCCTGCGCATGGTCTGCGAATTGCCCGGGAACAATGCCAGGGCGGGGAAACCCGCCTCATGAAAGTTGCCTGTCGCAAGGGGCGAGGTCAGGACGTGTGAAATTAGCTCTTCTTGAAAAATCCGCGCACAAAGCCTTAACCTTGGGTGTAGCCCAACTTTTTTGACGCTTGCGGTTTTTGGCTCCATTGTCCTGGAAGGCGCGCCCGACAACGGCCGGGCGAACCGGTCGGCGGCGCGCTCTCAGGCAATGGGCAGGAGCGCGAAGCATGACACGGGACGAGGGGAACCACGGGCATCGGCATCCGGACGCGGTGGCGTATCTGGAGGGACTGACGGAAGGCGATGCGGCGGTTCATCCGCCGGTGGTCCGCGAGCACGACGGCGGGTTCGCGCAGTGCTGGCTGGAGGGCGGCGAGGTGCGGAGCCGCGACATCACGGAGGAGGAGCTGCCTCTGGCGGGCTTCAGGCCGGACGGGGGGCGCTTCAGGAGCTGCTGGAGGCCGTTTCGGCGGAGTTCGGGCCGCAGCTTCCGAAGCTTGCGGCGGACCTCGCGTCCGGCGTTCCCGACCTTGACGGCGTGGAGCGAGCGCTCCGCGACAGCTCCCTTGGCGTCGGCGCTGAAGCTGCTTCCGGAACGGCTTGACGGCATGCTGCCGACGCCGGAAAGCGAGGGCTGCGGCAAGCCGATGCGCCGGCATCCGGCGACGGGGAAGTCGTTCCTGACCCGGCTCGGCCGGATCGAGGTGGAACGGGCGCATTTCCATTGCCGGTCGTGCGGCAAGGGACGCTTCCCGCCGGACCGGGCCCTGGGGCTGGAGGGCGGCGCCTTCACTCCGGGCATGGCGAGCGTCATGGCCGGGACGGTGCCGGCGACGGGCTTCGAGGCGGCGAGCGGGCGCATCGCGAACCTTGCCGGGGCGGAGGCCTCCCCGAGCTCGCTGCAGCGCCGGTCGCTGGCGCTCGGCGAGGAGGCCCTCCGGTTCGAGCGGGAGGAGGTCGTCGCGGGCAGGCCGTTGGAACCGCGCATGCACCTGTCCATCGACGGGACCGGGATCCCGATGCGGAAGGGTGACGTGGAAGGCGTTGCCGGGAAGCAGGAGGACGGGAGCCCGGAGACCGGCGCGGCGCTGAAGGACCGGGGCAGCGAGACGTCCGGCTGTCTCATCCCGGAAGCCGGGAGCCTTCCGGTTTCGCCGCGCGCCTTGACCGGGAGGCGCTGCGCCGGGGCCTGCACGACGCCGGGGAGCTCGTGGCCATCTCCGACGGGGCCGAATGGATCAGGAACGCCTGCGACGAGCTCTTCGGGGGCCGGAAGGTCACCTGCGTGCTCGATGTGTTCCATGTCCTCGAACACGCGTCCGACGCCGTGAAGGCGATCGTCCCGCAACGGGACCGGCGGCTCGAAGGGATCAAGGCGGACATCGAGGCGGGGCGGGTCGCCAGGGTGGTCCGGGAGCTCGAGCCCTTCGGCGGCCGTCACGGGGAGGTGGAGGCCTGTTGTCGCTATTTCAGGAACAACATCGAGCGTATGCGGTACGACGGGTACCGCGACCAGGGCATGCAGGTCGGGAGCGGCGCCGTGGAAAGCGGTTGCAGGCAGTTCGGGCTGAGGCTGAAGCGCTCAGGCACCCGCTGGTCCAGGAGGGGAGCCAACGCCATGCCCGCCCTCAAGGGCTGCGTCATGAACCTCAGGCTGCCCGACTTCCTGGACTGGCAGGCGACGCAGGCCACCGTCTGAGTGGCAAGAATCCTGGGCCACACCCCCTTAACCCTGTTGAAATTGCAAATTTGCTGGTATTGGGTGATAGTTGACAATACCTTGGAGGAAGCCACATGGGCGCATCTCAGAACGCCGACGATTTCGTGGTATTCGAGAAGGTGCAGAAGAGCTACGACGGCGAGATTCTCGTCGTCAAGGATCTGAACCTGTCCATTGGGAAGGGCGAATTCCTTACGATGCTGGGCCCGTCCGGCTCAGGCAAGACCACCTGCCTGATGATGCTCGCGGGCTTCGAAACCGCAACGCATGGAGAAATCCTCCTCGACGGAAAGCCCATCAACAACATCCCTCCACACAAGCGCGGAATCGGAATGGTCTTCCAGAATTACGCGCTGTTTCCGCACATGACGGTCGCAGAGAATCTTGCTTTCCCGCTTGAGGTTCGCAAGATCGGCAAGTCCGAGCGCGAGGAAAAGGTGCGTCGTGCGCTCGGCATGGTGCAGATGGGCGAATTCGGCGGCCGGCGGCCGGCCCAGCTCTCCGGCGGCCAGCAGCAGCGGATCGCGCTCGCCCGCGCGCTTGTCTTCGAGCCCGAGCTCGTGCTGATGGACGAACCTCTCGGTGCGCTCGACAAGCAGCTTCGCGAGCACATGCAGTTCGAAATCACCAACCTTGCGCATGATCTTGGAATCACCACGGTATATGTCACCCATGACCAGACGGAGGCGCTGACCATGTCGGACCGCGTTGCCGTGTTCGACGATGGCAGGATCCAGCAGCTTGCAGCGCCAGACGTCCTTTACGAGGAGCCCGAAAACAGCTTCGTTGCGCAGTTCATCGGCGAGAACAACACGCTCCTGGGCGAGGTCAGGTCGATCAGGAACGGGAATTGCACCGTCAGGCTCGATTCAGGCGAGACGATCGATGCAAAGGCCGTGAACGTGTCCTCGGTCGGTGAGCGTACGCTGGTCTCGATTCGCCCGGAGCGCGTCGAAATCAACAAGAGCCGCCTGATGGAAGGCGCGCATACGCTCAAGGCGGAAGTGCTTGAGTTCATTTACATGGGAGACGTGTTCCGCACCCGTCTTCGGGTCGCGGGCAAGGATGAATTTGTCGTCAAGACCAGGAACGCCCCGGACCAGGTTCGCCTGGAAGCCGGGAACGTCATCGAATTGGGGTGGTTGCCGGATGACTGTCGTGCACTCGATGCGTGATTGGCTCACGTGCACTTCCTTCCGGCACTCCAAATGGGGATCTCCAGTGTCATTCCCGAGACCGGAGTCCCTGCAACGAGATCGGGAAACAAGGAACACAGAGATGAAACTCACGAAAACAGTGCTTGCAGTGGCCGCCATCGCCGTGACGGCGGGCCCGACCGCCGTGTCGGCCCAGATGAAGGCCGATGGAATCACGCTCGTGTCATGGGGCGGCGCGTATCAGAAGTCGCAGCATCGTGCCTATGTGGAGCCTTACATCGCTGACAATCCCGAGGTCACGGCGGTGTGGGACGAAAGCTCCTACGAAGCGGTGGCCAAGCTGCGCGCGATGAACGAGGCCGGCAACGTCACATGGGACCTCGTCGACGTAGTCGCGTCAGACGCCATTCGTCTTTGCGACGAAGGGCTGGCGATGGAAGTCGACCATGACGAACTGCTTGCTCCGGCACCCGATGGCATGTCGGCAACCGAAGACTTCGGCGACCTGATCGTTTCTGACTGCTTCATCCCGCAGATCGTCTACTCGACCACTTTCGGCTACAGGACCGACATGGTCGGCGCGACGCCGCCGACCGACGTTTGCGCGGTCTTTGACACGGCGATGTATCCCGGAAAGCGCTCCCTTGAGAAACGCCCGATCAACAACATGGAATGGGCCCTGATCTGTGACGGCGTTCCCAAGGCTGACGTCTATGAAGTGCTTGAGACGGAAGAGGGCCAGGCCCGTGCCTTTGCAAAGCTCGACACCATCAAGGACGAAGTGATCTGGTGGAGTTCCGGAGCAGACACGCCGCAACTCCTCGCCGATGGAGAAATCGTGATTGGATCGACTTACAACGGCCGTCTCTTCTCGGTCATCGAGGAACAGGACCAGCCGGTCGGAATGCTCTGGGATGCGCAGGTGTTCGACCTTGACGGCTGGATCATTCCGGCCGGCCTGCCCGAAGACCGTCTTGCGCGGGCCAAGGACTTCGTGAGGTTTGCCACGGACACGCAGCGCCTTGCGGACCAAGCCAAGTACATCAGCTACGGTCCGGCACGCGCTTCCTCTGCGCCGCTTGTCGGCATGCACGCTGACCTTGGCATCGAAATGGCGCCGCACATGCCGACCGATCCGGACAACGCCAAGAACACCTTCCTCTACAACTACGAGTGGTGGGCGGACTATCGGGACGACCTGGATGCCAAGTTCCAGGCCTGGCTTGCGCAATAGCACGATCCAGTGGAACAGGCCGGATCCCGGTCCGGCCTGTTTCAACAGGGGGCACGATGCCAAAAGGTTACATAATTGCGCACGTCACCGTTTACGATCCTGACGGCTACAAGGAGTACGTGGAAAGGGACACGCCGATCCTGGCGGGCATGGGCGCCAGGTTCATCATCCGTGGCGGCAGGTCCAGGCAGGTTGAAGGCGAACTTCATGAGCGCCATGTCGTGATCGAGTTCCCGTCCTACGAGGATGCGCTTGCCGCCTATCATGACCCTGAGTATCAGGCCGTCGCGGAAATTCGTCGCCGCACGGCGGAGAGCAGCATCACGGTCGTCGAGGGCCACGACGCATGACCGCCATCGATTCTCCCGTCCTGACCGCCGACGGCACGCCGCTCAAGGCAAGCCTCAGGCGGGCGCTTCGGCGTGAGAAGACCCGCGCCTTCCTGCTGGTGGCTCCGCTGCTCCTCTTCGTTCTGGTGACCTTTATCGCTCCGATCGCGGACATGCTGTTTCGCTCGGTCGAGAACGAGATTGTCCACGACACGATCCCGCGCACGGTGCAGGCACTCCGAAACTGGGATCCAGGGGAGAGCGAGGCGCCAGGCGACGACGTGTTCGAGGCCTTCTACACGGATATGGTCTTCGCGGTTGAGCGGAAGAGCCATACGCGGCTCGGCTCCCGGCTCAACTACGAGCAGACCGGGCTTGCCTCCCTGTTCCGAAAGTCGGGACGGGGTGTGGGCAAGTTTGACACCGAGGACTACGCGGACGCGTTCAGGGCGCTCGACCCGGCCTGGGCAGACCCGGCAACCTGGGAAGCGCTGGCGGCATCCGAAGCCGCCATTGTCCCGCGCACCGCTGCGGCCTACGCGACGTGGGTGGAGGCGGTCGAGGCCGACGGCGGCGATCCTCTCGAAGAGGAGCCTTGGGATGTCCTCTATGCGGCGCTCTATTCGGACCTGATGCAGGCTCCTGCGGGAGGATTCGAGAATCCGCTCCTGAACGAAGCGCAGTCCGCTGCAGCCCGGTTCGAACCAGTCAGCCTCCGCGAACAATTCGTGGCAATTGACGAAGACTGGCTGGATCCGCAGGTGTGGCGGACCATACAGACATATGCGGCCCTCTACACGCCGGGCTATTTCCTGAATTCTGTCGATCTGAAACTGACCTCTGACGGCGTGCAGTACCGCGACGAGGGCGACCGCATCTACATCCTGCTTTTCGGGCGCACGCTCTACATGTCGCTGGTCATTACGATATCCTGCATCCTTCTTGGCTACCCGGTGGCGTTCCTCCTCGCAAACCTGCCGCTGCGGACGGCGAACATCCTGATGATTCTCGTGCTCCTGCCCTTCTGGACCTCTCTTCTGGTGCGAACGAGTTCGTGGAAAGTGCTGTTGCAACAGCAGGGCGTCATCAACGACATTCTCGTGGCGCTCAGAATCGTGGACGATGCGAGCCGGCTCGTCCTGATCAACAACCAGACCGGCACGATCATCGCCATGACGCATATCCTGCTTCCGTTCATGATCCTGCCGCTCTTCTCGGTCATGAAGACCATCCCGCCATCCTATGTCCGCGCCGCAAAGTCGTTGGGCGCGACGGACTGGACAGCCTTCTGGCGCGTCTACTTTCCGAATTCCGTGCCCGGAATCGGCGCAGGTTCGGTGCTCGTGTTCATTCTTGCGATCGGGTACTACATCACGCCGGAACTGGTTGGCGGCACGCGCGGCGTCTTCATCTCCAACCGGATCGCGTATCACATTTCGACATCGCTCAATTGGGGACTCGCGGCAGCGCTTGGGACGATTCTGCTGCTTGCCGTCCTGATCCTCTACTGGACCTATGACAGGATCGTCGGCATCGACAACGTGAAGCTCGGAGGCTGAAATGTCGGGCCTTCCCCCATATGCCTCCCTCACCCAGAAGCTCTGGCATTACGCATTCCGCGTGATCTGCGGCCTTGTCTTCTTCTTCCTGATCGCCCCGATCATCGTGATCGTTCCCCTGAGCTTCAACGCCGAGGACTTCTTCACCTTCACGCCCGAGATGCTTGCACTTGACCCGGACGGATTTTCGCTCAAGCACTACAACGACTTCTTCACGAATGCGGACTGGCAGCAGGCAATGTGGAACTCGATTCGCATTGCGCCGATGGCCACGCTCATGTCCGTGTCCTTCGGCACGCTGGCGGCGATCGGCCTGAGCCAGCCGCATGTTCCGTTCCGGCGGGCAATCATGGCAATCCTGATCTCGCCGATGATCGTGCCGCTGATAATATCCGCCGCCGGCATGTACTTCTTCTACAGCCGCGTCGGGCTTCAAGGTTCCTACTGGGGCGTCGTGCTGGCCCATGCGGCACTCGGGATTCCCTTCGTCATCATCACGGTGACGGCAACCCTCGTCGGCTTCGACAGGAGCCTCACACGCGCTGCGGCCAGCCTGGGAGCGAATCCGGTCACGACTTTTGCCAAGGTGCAGATGCCGCTCATCCTGCCCGGCGTGATTTCGGGCGGGCTTTTCGCCTTCATCACGTCCTTTGACGAGGTCGTCGTCGTGCTCTTTGTCGGTTCGGCAGGGCAGAAGACCCTGCCTTGGCAGATGTTCACCGGCCTCCGCGAGCAGATCAGCCCCACCATCCTTGCGGTTGCGACGATCCTCGTGACGATCTCGGCAGTCCTGCTTGCAACGATCGAGATTCTCCGTCGCCGTTCCGTGCGGCTGCGAGGCATGTCGCCGGGCTGACGACGACCCTGGATGCAAGGACCCATGCTCGACGCGACGGGGAATCGGGGCGCCGAAATCTCCCTCGCGACCTTGCATGAGCCGCCAAAAAAGGGCGAGCCGAATGGCCCGCCCAATCTGGTTGCCAGCAGGGGGATGTTGGCAACGAACCGCCGCTTGCCTGTTACCCGGCCGCCTTTTCGGCGACGGCACTCATCTCTGCAGCGGCTTTCTTGACGACCTTCGAAGCATCGTCGCCAAGGTCCTTGCCGGCGGCGAGCATCAGCTCAACCGTCTCCATTTGGACCTTCTTCCCAACTTCAGCGAAGGCGGCCAGCGACTCGGCGCTCATTTCAGCCTGGGCGGACGCGAATTCGGCCATTGCCTTGCTGTAGTCCACCGGATCGTCCTTGGCGTTGGTGACATTGCCGAACCTGCCAATGGTTGCCTTGGCCCAGCCCGAGGAAATCTCGGTTGATTTCTCAGCGGCGTCCAGAACGACCTTCGACATCTTGTCGGCGACCGAAGCCTGGTTCTTGAACGCGTCATTGAATGCACCCGCGTCGACGGGGAACGCGCCAAGCATGTCTTTCATCATCTTCGTGTATTCGTTTGCAGCATTCGTCATCTTCACTCTCCGAGCATTGGAAGCGGGCGACGCCCAATTCGTTTTGCAGATGCCGCATACGTATATGCTGCATTGCAGCATTTCAAGAGGATTTGCTGCAATGCAGCAAATTTCTTTTGCTTGCTTTTCCACGGGATGCTTCAATCCTGCCCGTTCAGCCCATGGCTCACATGAAGAAGTCGCGAATCGGCTGTCTCGCGCCGGTTCCGGCCCTATCAATCTAACACACTTGACTCCGTGAATTCTCCTTCCGTTTCGCTGCCGTCCCAGTTCCAGTCCTGCATGGCCCGTATGCCGATGACGGCGTTGGACAGGAACCTGACGCCTTCCCAGAGCTTCTGCGTTCCTGGCAGCGGCTGGCGCTTCGAGGGATGGAAGCCGGCCAGCCCGCCGGTCAGCACGACGAAGCGCGCGATGGTCATGTCCGGCGGTCCCCGGGGAACCTTGAAGCCGTGATGGGCGGCGAGTGCGCAGAGCGCCGTGACGTCTTCCCGGGCGACATGCCGGCCAGCCGGGTCGTCCGGCCTCTCGCGGGCAAGCAGGGACAGGTCCCAGACCCGGAACGCGGTGATCGCGTCGAAGGCGAGGCACTTGCGCAGGTCGTCCGCCTCGTCGAGGCGGCGGTCCTCGATGCGGGTGCCGACCTTCAGCGCGTGGAAGAAGCGCTCGATCCGCCAGCGCAGCTCGTACCAGCGCAGCACCGTGCGGGCGGTGTCGAGGCCGGCCTCGCCCTCGGTGGTCAGCAGCATCCAGTGCAGCGGCCCGTTGTCCTTCTTCCCTTTCCCCGTCGCCGGGCGGCGGGGCGGGTCCTCCTCCAGGGCGGAGACGGCGATCATGCGGACCGGCGCCTCGCCCGCCCGGTCCGTCGGGGGCAGCAGGTCCACCGGCGCGCAGCGCAGCGTCAGCCTCGCCGTGCGGCCCTTCCGCCGGTTCGGGCCGCCGCAGGCGGGAACCTCGATCTTCCGCTCTCCCGCCGGTTCCGTCTCCAGGACGTGCTCCCAGAGGTCCGCGTCGCCGCCCGAGGCCAGCGCCACCCGGCGCTTCGACCCGCGGGAGGCCCGGACCAGCAGCGCCGCCCCGGTCTCCTCCGCGCGCGAGACCGTCTCCCAGAAGTCGCCCTCGCGGTCGCAGACCGTCACCACCCGGGTGTCCGGGCAGGCGCGCGCGAGTTCCTGCGCGCGGTCGAGCCCGGCCGTCCAGCGGACGCTGTCCTTCCCCGCCGCCTGGCGGAAGTCCGCGTCCGCCTCGAACATCCCGAGCGGCCGGCCCACGGCGTTCACCGCCACGCCGACATGGGCCAGGATGCCCGAGCTTCCCTTGCCGCCCCCGCCAAGCCCGTCGAGGCCGGACGTCTCCGAAAGGCCGTCGTGGTTCAGCGTCGTCGTGTCCTGCACGGCAAGCACCAGCCGCTCGGCGCGGCACCGCTCCACCGTCTGCTCGAAATGCGACTCCAGCACGTGCTCCATCGTCACCGCCCCGCTGGACAGCAGCCGGTAGGCCGCCGCCTGTTCCGCCCGCCCCGGGAAGATCGACGGCAGGTGCTCGCCGAGGCGTCTCGCCCAGGCCGCGCCCATCTGCGCGATCCGGCGCCTGACCCGGCCGTCGGGGTGCGGGCTCCGGCCGTACTCCCGTTCGGCCCATCCCCCCTCGCTGTACAGCGATCCGGACCAGCCGAGAACCCTTTCCGGCCCGCGGCGCAGGACCTCCCGCCAGCCCTGCGCGAGCGGCCTCAGCCAGACCGCGCGGCGCACGCCCGAACGCCGCCCCGAGGTCAGCTCCGGGCAGCACCTCCATCCCGCGGCCCGGTAGCTCAGGCCGGACCGGTCCGGCCCCGTGAAGCTCTGCGCCAGGACCGGGCGCTCGCCGTAGGCCGCCGCCCAGTCGTCGGCTACGCGCGCCGTCGCCAGGCGAAGGGCCCGGGACGCGAGACCCTTCACGCGGACGCCGGCAAGCAGGAGGAACCTGTTGTTGCACACGACCTTGCCGATGTTGGTCACGCGGGCGTCGGCCGACCAGCCGATGAAGCCGTCGCGGGGGCCGAGCTGGATCCCGGACGCAGTGAAGCCGATGCCGCCCAGCACCCCGTGGCGTTCCGAACGGACCCAGTACCGGACCTGCCCTCCCGGCGGGCGACGCCACCCCTCCGGATGATGCGTCTCGACCATCGCCTCCCAGCGGCGGCGATCCTCCGCTTCCGTCACCGGTTCGAGCGACAGGACGCCGAGTTCCCGAAGCGGGCACGAGACGGAACTGTCAGGGAAGTCCGGCGGAGGGCGCGCGTGCGGCTCGAGCGCCGTCGCCTCCGCCTCCGGAAGACGCACCCCCGCTTCCTCGGCCAGGCGCGGAAGGAGCTTGCGCGCCGACGCAAGGCACGGCATGCCGACGTGGCCAAACCAGTTCTCGCGCTCGCAGAGTTCGCGAGCCAGCGCGGTCCGCGTCAGCTCACCGCCCTTGCAGGCCGTGCGGAACCACTCCACCGTCTCCGACGAGACCTGACGCATGCCAATCTGCATGGCCGCGTGAGTCGCATGGAATCCGGACCGGAGTCAAGTGTGTGTCGTTGATAGGTTCCGGCCCCGGATGCTCCGCAACGCGCAAGGACCACCCTCCGCGACACTCCCGCATCCCCGGAGTGTCCCGAAGGACCCGACGCCACGTCCGTCCAACCGGCCCGTCGGAATGGCACGCGCGGTCGAAATCGGGAAGGCCAGGTCCAGCGGCGGGCGCGCCGCGCCGGGCTGCCGGGCATCGTCAAAAAAGGCGGGCCATGAAGACCCGCCAGTTTTGGATGCCAACAGGGAGGAAGTTGGCACTCGCAACCAAACTACTGTTTCGCGGCCACTTTCTTGGCGGCGGCGGACGCTTCCCTGGTGGCATTCGAAGCGCCTTTGCCCAGATCGTTGCCCGCGGCAAGCATCAGCTCGATCGTCTTAAGCTGAACCGACTTAGCCACGTCAGCGAACGCTTCCAACGATTTTGCGCCCAGCTCCGCCTGGGCCGACGCGAACTCGCTCATGGCCTTGGTGTAGTCGGAAGGATCTTCCTTGACGTCGGTAACGTCGCCAAGCTTGCCGAGGGTGGACTTCGTCCACCCGGCGGAAATCTCGGTCGACTTCTCGGCCGCGTCCAGCACGACTTTCGACATCTTGTCGGTGACGGACGCCTGTTGCTTGAAGGCATCCTTGAACATTCCCGTGTCGACGGGGAACGCGCCAAGCATGTCCTTCATCATCGTTGCGTATTCATTTGCGTTCTTGGTCATCTTCTCTCCAGCTCCTGATAACGTAGCGCAAGGCCTAGTGGGTGTGCAGTTGCGGCAAAGATACATGCCGCATCGCAGCATTTCAAGAGAAAAATTCCGCAATGCGGAAATTTTTTTCGGTGGCAAGGAGTCAGTCGAATTCCATTTCCACGACTTCCTTGACGTAAGTGCCCGGTGCAGCGGCAAGAATCGGGTGGCTTTGCACGGCTCCGGGAACCCGCGCCTCGATCTCGCTGCCGGAGCGCGCCGCCAGCCAACGCTCCCAGGTCGGCCACCAGGACCCTTCGTTGTACGTGGCGGCCTCCTTCCATTCCGCTGACCCGGCCGGCAGCCCGTAACTCGTGTAATGACCATACTTGATCCTGGATGGAGGGTTCACGATGCCTGCGATATGCCCCGATTCGGACAGCAGGAACGTCTTCGAGTTGCTCCCCATCTGGCGGAATCCGTCGTAGCAGGACTTCCATGCGGCGATGTGATCGGTTTCGCATGCGATGGAGCATGCGGGAACCTTGATGTCCCCGACCCGAACCGTCTCCCCCAGGATCTCGAAACCTTCGCGCGCGAACCGGTTCTGCTGGCAGAGGCCGCGCAGGTACTCCATCAGCATGGCCGCAGGCAGGTGGGTCCCGTCGCCGTTCCAGTAGAGAAGGTCAAAGGCCGGAGGGGCCTCTCCCATCAGGTAGCTCCGGACGGCCGGGCCGTAGATCAGGTCGTTCGAGCGGAGGAAGCTGAAGGTCCGGCTCATGATCCGGTTCTCAAGGACACCGACCCGACTGCACCGTGCCTCGATGGCGTCCACGAAGTCGTCCGTCAGGAATACGGTGAACTCGCCCTGGTCCTCGAAGTCAGTGAGCGTCGTGAAGAAAGTCGCGCAGCCGATCGACCTGTCGCCCCGCCTTTCCAGCAGCGCCAGCGCCAAGGAAAGCGCGGTCCCTCCGATGCAGTATCCTGCAACATTGATCCGCTTCTCGCCTGTGACGGCCTTGGCCTGGTCAATTGCCGCAAGGAAGCCTTTCTCCACGTAGTCGGCCATGCCGAAATCACGATAGTTGGCATCAGGGTTCTTCCAGGACACGACGAAGAGCGTGTAGCCTTGGCCGACGATCCACTTGATCAGGCTGTTTTTCGGTTTCAGGTCAAGAATGTAGTACTTGTTGATCCACGGCGGAAAAACGAGAAGCGGTGCCTCGTGGACGGTCTGCGTCGTCGGGGCGTACTGGATCAGTTCGAAAATCTCGTTGCGAAAGACGACCGAGCCCTCGGTGCTTCCGATGTTGGAGCCAACCTCGAAGGCCTTCTTGTCGGCAAGCGTCACCATCAGTTCGCCATCCGACGCCTCGATGTCACGAACCAGGTTCTCCAGGCCGTTGACGAGGGACTGGCCGTTGGTCTCGGCCGCTTTCGCAAGTGCTTCCGGATTCGTGCCGAGAAAGTTTGCCGGACTCATCATGTCCACGATCTGGCGAGTGAAGTAGCGTACGCGTTTGCGATCGGTGTCGTCCAAGTCATCCAGACCGTCGACGGCGTTCGAGATTGCCTCCGCAGAAATCAGGTATTGCTGCTTGATGAAGTTGAAATAGGGATGCCGGGCCCAGAGGTCCCCTGCAAACCGCGGGTCTGCCGGAGTATTGTCCTCGGGAGGCTCAAGGCTTCCCTGCATCAGGTTCTTCTGCGCCTCGGCAAAGTGCGACAGGGCCTTGCTCCAGTACGCGACCTGGGTCTCGAACACCTTTGACGGGCTCTCCATGAGTTCCGCGACACAGGCCGACGCCGCCTTGGTGCAGAGCTCCTGGCCGGGCCCCTGCAGATCCGGATTGAGCGCCTTCTTCCTGGAAATCGCCGCAACCAGACGCTCCGACAGCTCCTCGATCCGGGCGAGGTTTTCTTGCAACTCCGCCAGCCGATCTGCTTCCGCGTCGATTTCTCTTGTTGTCATTGCCTCGGCCCCAACTTATTTGCACTTGCAGCATTTGGGGCAATGTAGCGATGCAAGGCTCGATTGGCAAAGCGGCGTTTTGGCCCAGGTGCGCGAGGAGTGCACACATGCGATACATGCTGACCTACGACATGACGGAGGCGAACCGAAACACCAGCCAGTGGATCGGCGCAACCGCTGCCGCAATGGCATCCTACCCTGCCTGGGGCGCCGTGCCGAATCCCTGGATCGGCCTGATGGCTGCTTGGGGTGAAGTGGCGGAACGCAGCTTTGCACGGATGATCGCCCGACCGGACTGGGGCATCAATTCCGTGGTCGGCGAGGACGGTCGTGACCATCTCGTCGAGATCAGGCCGGAAGTCGCCCGACCGTTCTGCGACCTGATCCGCTTCCGTGTGCAAGGCCGGCCAGAACGGCAGCGGCGCATTCTGCTGGTGGCTCCGATGTCAGGACACTACGCGACGCTCTTGCGCCCGACCGTGCACAGCTTGCTGCCGGACGCCGAGGTCTGGATCACGGATTGGCACAATACACGCGACATCCCGGTCAGTGCCGGAAAATTCGACATCGAGGACTACACGCTCTACCTGTCCGACTTCATTCGCCATCTTGGCCCGTCCATTAACGTGATCGCCGTGTGCCAGCCCGCGCCGCTGGCACTTGCCGCGACGGCCTATCTCGCTGCGGAGGCTCCCGACGCGCAGCCACGCACGCTGACCCTGTTCGGCGGGCCGGTGGACCCGGATGCCGCACGCACCGAGGTCACGGATTTCGGGCGCCGCGTGACCATGGGCCAGCTTGAACATTTCATGATCCAGCGAGTAGGCTTCAAGTATGCCGGTGTAGGGCGGATGGTCTACCCTGGACTCCTGCAGCTTGCCTCCTTCGTGGCGATGAAGTCCGACACGCATGTGCGCGCCTTCACGAACCAGATCATTCGAGCGGCAAAGGGAGAGGCGGCCGACCACGACAGGCACAATCGCTTCTATGACGAATATCTCGCGGTTATGGACATGCCAGCCGAATTCTACCTGTCCACCGTTGAACGCGTGTTCAAGAACAGGGAGGTCGCAAGGAACGAGTTCACCGTGAACGGCAGCCATGTGGATTTCGGAGCGATCACCGACGTTGCGGTCAAGACGGTCGAGGGCGAGAAGGACAACATCTCCGCTCCCGGGCAGTGTCTTGCCGCGCTTGACCTGCTTACGGGACTGGCGGCCTCCAAGAAGGCGTCACATCTTGAGCCTGGCGCCGGCCACTACGGCATCTTCGCGGGCAAGAGCTGGCGCAACAATATCCGACCGCTGGTTCTGGACTTCATCGATCAGAACGTTCCTGCCTGACACCGCGGACATGGTCCATGGCGCGCATGGCGGCCGGGGATCCGCGACAGGCCCTTCCATCACGTCCAGTTGATCTGCGCGCCCCCCGGCAACGCGGCACGGGCACGGAGGGGAAAGTTGCCCGCGCAACCTGCCGCGTCGCAGAATCCCTGTATCCAGGCATCATCCATCAGCAGGAAGTCCAGCACCGAAGCCAGGAATTCGGGATCCTTCGATCGCTGCCGGAAGTCCGCCTCCGTGGCGCCGGTCGAGCCAAGAAAGACCGGCAGCAACTCGTCATTGCCGGCCAGCCACGACAATGCCTCGATCGCCAGTATCTCTGCGGAATCCCGTGACAGTGGCGTCATGTCCAAACCCCGACCCAAGCAACCCGGCTCATACAGGAATTCAGCGAGGGCCGAAACGGGAATCCGCAGTTCGCGAAAGTTCCCGGGACGGCGCACGCAAGCGGGATCGTGATGCACGCCCCGTGCAACGCCTAGCTCAACGACGCCTGAATCGCCTCAGGGAACGTTCCAGCCGGTCTGCATAGGCTGAGCGCTCTTCGGGACTCATCGCTTCAAGCCGCTCGAGCAGCAACGTCTCGCCCAACTGCTGGCGTTCCTCGGCAACTCCTCGCTGCTCGCGCAAGATGCGCCTCACCTCGTCCGGTCGGAACGGCTCCGCCCCGAGCGCCACGAACAGCTCGTTCAGCAGGTCACGCAACCGGCCACGACTCGCCTGCAGATGCGGACGCTTGCCTGCCAGCTTGTCATGGAGCACGCCGCGGTCTCCAGAATCGAGCGCATGCGCAAAGGGCTCGCCGATCACGCCCCGCACAGGTCCCGCGACACCGTCACCCCGACGCGGGTGGTCTGGCGCAAGGGTGCGTCCCACAAGGGCGCCAATGACAACGAGATTCAGCGCCAGTGACACAAGCAGGAGCGGCTTCAACCAGGACCGGCGCGGGCGTGGCGAGGAGCTTTCATTCATTGAAGATCGCCTCCAGGTCGGTCCCCGGCAAAAAAGTCGCAAGCGCGACGGTGTCGTCACCCCCGAGCGTCAACGCGTCTATTGCCTCCGGCATCACGAACCCGATCCAGACGCCGAGCGCCGCGGCCGCGGACAGCCCGGACGCGGCGAACGCCCGGCCCAGCCAGGCGAGGCGCGAGGCTGGACGGGCAGCGGGAACGGGCCGCGCAACCGCTGCATCGGCGCTTGCCGAAAGGCGTTCCAGGAATTCGCCGGTCGGCGACGGCCTTTCCGAACGACCCGCTGCAAACAGCGGCTCAAGCGCAGTGTCTTCACGGCTGCTTCCGGTCATCCTCGTATCCCAGCTCTTCCCTCTTGCCGTCCAGCGCGCTCCTGAGGGCGCGCTTGCCCCGTGCCGTCAGACTTTCCACAGCCTCCACCCCGATGTCCATGATTTCGGCGATCTCGGGATTCGAGAGACCCTCGAGATGCCGCATCACGACAGCCTGCCTTTGCCGGGCAGGGAGAACGGACAGGGCGGCATCTAGCGTTTCGGACCTCTGCCTTTCGGTCATGACGTCGACCGCGCTTGCCAGGTCCGCAGCAGGTTCGGCGATAGTATCCAGCGCTACCGGCTGTCCAGCCCGCCGCCGCCGAAGTCGATCGGTGCAGAGATTCATTGTCACCCTGTAGGCCCAGGTCGAGACCTTTGCCTCACCCTGCCGCCAATCCGGCGCCATCTTCCAGAGCCTCAGCATTGTCTCCTGCACGACATCCTCGGCTTCGGCATGATCGCCGAGAACCCTGGCCGCGTAGCCGAACAGCATCGGCCCAAGTCGTGCCACCAGCTGACGGCTGGCCTGCGCATCGCCGTTCGCGAACGCGACGAGAAGTGCCGAATCCGGCACTTCGCCCGCATGTGCGGTGACGGGAGCGGCATTGTCTTCCATCTCCGACCGGACCTAGTGCCGGACTGTCGCAAGGGCAATCCGGCACGTTTCGGCGTCAGTTCCGCCAGAAGCCCCACCAGCTGCCCCCATTGCCCCCATTGCCCCCGCGGCGACCGCGATGACGGCCTGCAAGCCGTTCCAGCCCGGCATCGAACTCTTCTTCACTGACTCCGCCGGAGTCGTCGGCATCAAGTCGCATGATCCCCCGCAACCGGCCGCCATGACGGCCACGCGCCGCCAATGCGTCCTGGCTCAGCACGCCATCGCCATCGGCATCAAGTCGCGCGAACATGCGGCCTGCCACTTCGCCCGCACGAGCCTGGGCGGCAGCCACGAATTCCGCTTCGCTGATGGCGCCGCTGCCGTCGGCGTCCATCTCCGCGAAGCGCGCATCGGGCAGCATTTCCAGGTCTTCCCGGGTGATTTCCCCGCTGCCGTCAAGATCCAGCTGCTCGAAGTTCATGTGCCACCTTGTCGGCTCGAGAGCGAGCGCGGCGCCATTTCCGCTCGCAATCAGTGACGCAGCCGCAAGGATCGAGAGTCTCGCAAGTTTCATTTCCTGGTCTCCATTGTTTCGTGTTTACGCCCGGTTGAACGCCGCGCAGCAAACTTTCCGTCGGTTCTTTCTAGGCAAGTTGAGGCACGCGCTGGGGTGTAACCCAAGTTTCTTGTCAGGCGGCGACAGCCTTTCTCGCCTGCCAGTCCAGGAAATCGGGCAGCCTCAGGTTCATGACGCAACTCTTGAGCCCGAGCATGGCGTTGGCTCCGCGCTCCGACCAGCGGGTGCCGGGACGCTTCAGCCGCAGCCCGAACTGCCTGCAGCCGCTTTCCACGACGCCGCTTCCGACCTGCATGCCCTGGTCGCGGTACTCGTCGTACCGCATGCGCTCGATGTTGTTCCTGAAATAGCGACAACAGGCCTTCACCTCCTCATGACGGCCGCTGAAGGGCTCGAGCTCCCGGATCACCTTGGCGACCCGCCCGGCCTCGATGTCCGCCTTGACGTCCTTGAACCGCCGGTCCCGTTCCGTCTTGTCCGGGAGGATCGCCTTCACGGCGTCGGAGGCGTATTCGAGGACATGGAACAGATCCAGGACGCAGGTGACCTTCCGTCCTCCGAACAGCTCGTCGCAGGTGTTCCGTATCCATTCGGCCCCGTCGGAGATGACGACGAGCTCCCCGGCGTCGTGCAGGCCGCGGCGAAGCGCCTCCCGGTCAAGGCGCGTGGCGAAACCGGAAGGCTCCGGGCTTACGGACCGAGCGGCCGCGCTGTCGATGAGGCAGCTGGACGTCTCGCTGCCCCTGTCCTTCAGCGCCGCGCCGGTCTCCGGATCCCGGCCCTCGGCGGTGTACATCACGGCCAGCTTGGCTTCGCGTGTCTTCGAGGTCCCGTCCTCCTGCTTCCCGGCAACGCCTTCCACGTCACCCTTCCGCATCGGGATCCCGGTCCCGTCGATGGACAGGTACATGCGCGATTCCAATGGCTTGCCCGCGACGACCTCCTCCCGCTCGAACCGGAGGACCTCCTCGCCGAGCGCCAGCGACCAGCGCTGCAGCGAGCTCCGGGAGGCGGCCACCCCGGCAAGGTTCGCGATGTGGCGGCTCGCCGCGTCGAAGCTCATCATCGGCACCGTCTCGGCCATGACGCTCGCCATCCCCGGAGTGAAGGCGCTGCCCTCCAGACCAAGGGCCCGGTCCAGCGGGAAGCGTCCCTTGCCGCACGACCGGCAATGGAAATGCGTCCGTTCCACCTCGACCCGGCCGAGCCGGGTCAGGAACGACTTCCGCGTCGCCGGATGCCGGCGCATCGGCTTGCCGCAGCCCTCGCATTCCGGCGTCGGAAGCATGCCGTCGAGATGCTCCAGGAGCAGCTTCAGCGCCGCCGCGCCGCCGCCAAGGGAACTGTCGCGGAGCGCCCGCTCCACGCCGTCAAGGTCGGGAACGCCGGACGCGAGGTCCGCCGCAAGCTTCGGAAGCTGCGGCCCGAACTCCGCCGAAACGGCTCCCAGCAGCTCCTGAAGCGTCCCGCCGTCCGGCCTGAAGCCCGCCAGCGGCAGCTCGTCTTCCGTGATGTCGCGGCTCCGCACCTCGCCGCCCTCCAGCCAGTACTGCGTGAACCCGCCGTCGCGCTCGCGGACCACCGGCGGATGAACCGCCGCCTCGCCTTCCGTCAGTCCTTCCAGATACGCCACCGCGTCCGGATGCCTGTGCCCTTGGTTCCCTGCGTCCTGCGTCATGGTTCGCGCTCCTGCCCGTTGCCTGAAAACGCGCCGCCGACCGATTCGCCCGGCCGTTGTCGGACACGCCTCCCCGAACAATGGAGCCAAAAACCAACGGGGTCAAAAAATTGGGATACACCCCACGCGCTGGCGGGACCGCTGCACCGCGGCCGGGGACGAATCGCTTCCGCCTCGAGGGTGGAGGACGCCAGGGCGGCTCAAGCCCATGCAGGGATTCCCCGCAAGTGCGTCGGACGCCTCAAGGAAGCCCGGTGCGGCTACATCAGGTTGCGCGCCAGGTCCGGCAGCACGATATCGCGCAGAATGACAATGATGAGAAAGGCCACGAGCGGCGAAAGGTCCAACGCGCCCGTGTTCGGCAAGACGCGCCTGATTGGCTGGTACACGGGCTCCAGAAGCCGGCACAGGCCGTCCCAGATCGATGCCACCATTGGCTGGCGCAAGTTCAGGACATTGAAGTTGATCAGCCAGCTCAGGATCACGTGCACCAGAACGACCATGAAGGCGACGTCAAGCAACAGGGAAATTATCTGCAGGATCGCATGCATGGCCTAGCCTCGATTGCTTCAGGCATTCACCTAAGGCCCCGTGCGCGCCCTTGCAAGCCCAGAGCACCAGGGCCTTGCGCGGCGCAGGCCCGCGACCGCGCAGCATGGCGTAGCCTTCACGACGTGCGCCGGCTGTCACAATCTCGCAAGGCTGACCGGAGTTGCGCGAGGCTTCCAGTCCGGCCTAAGTCTGCAGAAAGGGGAGCAGTCGACATGCACGCAGCGGTTCTCAGGAAACGAGTTTGGGGATGGTACTTCTTTGATTGGGCCAGCCAGCCCTTCCATACGCTGCTCGTGACCTTTGTCTTCGGCCCGTATTTCGCCGCCGTCGCCACGCAGCACTTCATGGGGACAGGATTGCCCGAGCAGGCGGCGGATGCGCGGGCGCAATCGCTTTGGTCAATGGGCCTGACCGTCTCCGGCCTCGTCGTCGGACTCGGCGGACCGGTCCTGGGCGCGCTTGCGGACGCGGCCGGACGACGCATGCCCTGGATCATCGTGTTTTCGGCGCTGTGCGTCCTCGGGGCAGGCTCGCTCTGGTGGATGATGCCCGACGGATCAAACCTCGAGTTCGGGATCATCGCTTTCGGGATCGGCTTCATCGGTGCCGAGTTTGCGCTGATCTTCACGAATGCGCAGCTTCCCTCACTTGGACCGACAAAGGAAATCGGGAAGATCTCGGGCTCGGGATTCGCCTTCGGATACCTCGGAGGGCTGATCTCTCTCGTCATCATGCTCACGCTGTTTGTCGAGCAGGCGGCGGGGACTACGATCATCGGCCTTGCGCCAGCCTTCGGCCTTGACCCGGAGGCCCGGGAAGGCACGCGCTTCGTCGGGCCTTTCGTTGCGATTTGGCTTGCGGTCTTCATGATCCCGTACCTCCTTTGGGTGCGCGAGGAACGGGCACTGCAGAAACGCGCTCCTGCCATCGAAGCGATCAAGCAATTGCTCGGCACGTTGCGCAAGTTGCCCAGGCGACCGAGCCTTGCTTCGTTTCTGTGTGGCTCGATGCTTTATCGAGACGGCTTGAACGGGCTCTACGCCTTTGGCGGCACCTATGCGGTGCTCGTCCTGAACTGGGAGATCACACGGGTCGGCATCTTCGGGATCATCGGCGTGATCTCGGCAGCCGCTATGGCCTGGGCCGGTGGCGGCATCGACCGCCGCTGCGGACCGAAGCCGGTCATTGTCATCTGTGTCTTCGCGCTCGTCGTGGTCACCTTCACGATCATGTCGTTACGCCCTGACAGCATTCTCGGGCTGCCGGTCGCGGCATATTGCGGATCTGCCGCATTGGAGAGCGGTTCCGGCACCTTTTGCCGGGATCTCCCGCACATCATCTTCATGACATGCGGAGCCCTCATCGGCGGCTTCGGAGGCGTCCTGCAATCCGCAAGCCGCACGCTCATGGTGCGCCATGCCGACCCGGACAGGGCGACGGAAGCATTCGGTCTCTACGGGCTCGCGGGCCGGGCGACATCATTTCTGGCACCCCTCCTGATCGGGATCGTGACCGCCGTCAGCGGCAGCGTGGCCCTGGGCGCGACGCCAATGATCGCACTTTTCTTTTCGGGTGCACTCCTGCTACGATGGACCAACCCCGACGGAGACCGATAGACGTGATGAACAGCTGGATCCTCAAGACTTTCGCAATCGCGTGCGGGCTTGCTGCTCCCGCGTCTGCGGAACCGCTCGCTAAGGAACTCTTCGGTGCAAAGGAAACGCCCTCGCTCGAAAGCAGCGTGCCGGTCGGCAGTTACGCCCGTGGCTGTCTTGCTGGAGCGAGTCAGCTGCCCGAAACAGGACCGACCTGGCAGGCGATGCGGCTGTCACGAAACAGGAACTGGGGCCATCCGGAACTGATCGAGATGATCAAGGGACTGTCGCGTTTCGCCGGGACGCAGGAAGGATGGGCGGGCCTCTATGTGGGCGACCTATCTCAACCGCGAGGCGGCCCGCTGTCCGGACATCGCAGCCACCAGATCGGGCTTGACGTCGACATTTGGATGCTGCCGCCGAAACGGCTCGACCTCTCACGGCAGGAGCGGGAGGAGCTGTCATCGATTTCGACCCGGCGGGCCAAGGGCGCTTACGTCAATGACAACTGGACGCCCCAGCATCACGCGATCCTCCGCGCCGCCGCCGAAGACGAGCGTGTCGCGAGAATCTTCGTGTTTCCCGGCGCGAAGGTCCAGATGTGCAAGGACGAGAATGGCGACCGAAGCTGGTTGCGGAAGATCCGTCCCTGGTGGGGCCATCATTACCACTTCCATGTCCGGCTGCACTGCCCGGACGACGCAAGGGACTGCACGAACCAGGCGCCGCCGCCAACGGGCGACGGATGCGCCGAAGCGGAACGCTGGGCCAGGGACATCCTCGACCCGCCGCCGCCGGACCCGGACGCACCACCCCCGAAGCCACGCCCGGAATACGTGCTTGCCGACTTGCCGGATCAGTGCGCGGCGACACTGTCGCAGTGACGGACACACGCACGGCAGATCACCCGCGGAACCATCGACCGGCCTCCGTTGGCCGCTACAATTGCCAGGACGCATTCCGGCTGGCTTGACCGGCGGGTTCCCGAACGATACTGGCCCTGCGTTCCCACGCGCAGGGGAGCCAAGTTTCCGCAACCTTGCAAGAACGGACCCGTCACATGTCCCGCATTCTGCCCGGCATCCTCTGCATGGCCGCCATCGTCGTGGCCTCCAACATCCTTGTGCAGTTCCTGTTCGGTCAATGGCTGACATGGGGCGCGTTCACCTATCCGCTGGCATTCCTGGTTACTGACGTGATGAACAGGCTCTACGGTGCCGCCATGGCCCGGAAAGTCGTGGTGGCGGGGTTCGTGGTCGGCGTGACCTGTTCCGTTTTCGGAACGCAGGTCACGGGAGAATTCGGGCCTTTGGTGACATGGCGAATCGCAGCAGGATCCGGACTGGCATTCCTGACCGCGCAGCTGCTGGACGTTGCTGCATTCGACAGGTTGAGAGACGGGGCCTGGTGGCGCGCACCGTTCGTTTCGACGCTACTCGGCTCGGCGGTGGACACGGCGATCTTCTTCACGATCGCGTTCTCGGCATGGCTTGCATTCGTTGAGCCAGGGAACGACGTGAGCTGGGCGAACGACGTCCGGCCACTCTTGGGACTCGGGCCGGCACTGCCGCTCTGGGTGTCGCTTGCGCTGGCCGACTGGGGCGTCAAGCTTGGAATTGCCGTTGTGGCACTGGTGCCTTTTCGTCTCATTGTCGTGAAACTCGGCGGGCAGGACGCAAAATAGTTTGACAGCGGCCGAATCCGTGCCAACCTCCCCGCAATCGAAACAGTCGAAAGGAGGTGGTCCAGTGTCCAGAGCGATGTTGGAGAGAGGTGTCCGGACAGTCGGGGGACCTATCCGCTGAAGGGCAGACCCTTCGCAAGAACACTCCTGATTGGGCCGCCGGTCAGACCGGTCCCTAACTGGCCCATCTCCAAGAATCTCGGAAGGGTCGCCTCGCCGGCGGCCCTTCTTGCTTCCCGCACCGGCGCGTTCCGGCGACGCCTGTGCCACCGGAACGGCCTGAATCATCGAAGCGAGTGAACCTGATGTGGATCACGCCCGGCATCGAACTCGGCGACTGGGAAATCACCGAGCAGTTTGTCCGCGCCTCAGGCCCGGGCGGACAGAACGTGAACAAGGTCGCAACGGCCGTGGAGTTGCGCTTTGAAGCGGCGAGTTCGCCATCTCTGCCCGAATCCGCAAAGCGGCGGCTCAAGCAAATTGCCGGCCAGCGCTGGACAAGGGACGGAGCAATAGTGATCCAGGTTTCGGAAACCCGGAGCCAGGCCCGGAACCGCGCCATCGCGCGTGCAAGACTCGCGGACCTGGTCCGGAGATCACTCGTCAAGCCGAGGCCGCGCGTCCGGACCTCAGTGCCGCCGGGCCAAAGGCGAAAGCGGCTCGACCAAAAGAAGCGCCGGAGCGTGATCAAGGCGCTCCGGCGATCGGACGAAGACTTCGACTAGGCTCAGTTCAGGTCGAAACGGTCCGCGTCCATGACCTTGACCCAGGCGGCGACGAAGTCAGCCACGAACTTCTTCCCGTTGTCGTCCTGGGCGTAGACCTCGGACAGCGCCCTAAGCTGGGCGTTCGAGCCAAAGACAAGGTCGACCCGCGTCGCCGTCCAGCGGACGCCGCCGCCGGCACGATCACGTCCTTCGAAGACCCCCTCGTCGCCAGAAGCCGGCGCCCAGTCGATGCCCATGTCCGTGACCGCCGTGAAGAAGTCGTTGGTCAGCCTTCCGGGCGTATTCGTCATGACCCCGTGCGGCGAAGCGCCATGGTTTGCGCCAAGCACCCTCATGCCGCCGACAAGAACGGTCATCTCCGGTGCCGTCAACGTCAGGAGCTGGGCACGGTCTACGAGGAGCTCTTCCGCCGAAACCGCATATTGAGCCTTCCGGTAGTTCCGGAACCCGTCGGCCGCGGGCTCAAGCACCGCAAAGCTCTCGGCATCGGTCTGGTCCTGCGTCGCATCCCCCCGCCCTGGAGTGAACGGCACCTCCACGGGGCTGCCGCCGTCAGCGGCCGCTTTCTCGATCGCGGCGGAACCGGCCAGCACGATGAGATCAGCCAGGGAGACCGGCCTGCCAAAGCCGTCCCTGATCCTCTCGAGTGACCCGATGACCGGCATCAGCGGCTTGTTCACCTCCCAGTCCTTCTGGGGGGCCAGCCGGATGCGGGCGCCATTTGCCCCGCCTCGCTTGTCCGATCCCCGGAAAGTCGATGCCGAACACCACGCCAGTGAGACAAGATCGGCCACGGAGTGGCCGGAACCAAGGATCTGCCTCTTGAGTTCGGCAATGTCGGCCGCATTGACCGGTTCGTGGTCTGGAACTGGAACCGGATCCTGCCAGATCATTTCCTCGTCCGGCACCTCCGGACCAAGGTAGCAGGCGCGGGGTCCCATGTCCCTGTGCGTCAGCTTGAACCATGCCCGCGCAAAGGCGTCGGCAAACTCCTCGGGATTTGCGTGGTACCTGCGCGAGATCCTCTCGTAGTCGGGATCCATGCGAATCGCCATGTCCGCCGTGGTCATCATCAGCGTGACCTTGTTGCCGGATCCGTCGACCTCGGGCGCATGGTCCTCGTCCTTCAGTCCTTTGGCGACCCAGATGTGCGCGCCGGCGGGGCTCTCGGAGAGCTCCCACTCGTATCCGAACAGCACGTCAAAGTAGCCCATGTCCCATTTGATCGGATCCGATGTCCAGGGACCCTCGATGCCGCTCGTTGTCGCGTCGACGCCCACTCCCAAACCGTGACCGTTCTTCCATCCCAGCCCCATCTGCTGGATCGGCGCACCTTCCGGTTCCGGGCCGACGAGGCCGGGGTCGCCCGCACCGTGAGCCTTCCCGAAGGTATGCCCTCCGGCGACCAGGGCCACCGTTTCCTCGTCGTTCATTGCCATCCTGGCGAAAGTCTCCCGGATGTCCCGGCCACTTGCAACGGGATCGGGATTGCCGTTCGGCCCTTCAGGATTCACGTAGATCAGGCCCATCTGGACCGCAGCCAGCGGGTTCTCGAGATCCCGGTCGCCCGAATAGCGGGCATCGCCCAGCCAGGTGTCCTCGGCGCCCCAATAGATGTCTTCCTCCGGCTCCCAGATGTCGATGCGGCCACCGCCGAACCCGAACGTCCTGGCACCCATGGATTCAATTGCGCAGTTTCCTGCCAGGATGATGAGGTCGGCCCAGGAAATCGCGTTTCCGTACTTCTTCTTGACCGGCCAGAGAAGTCGCCGGGCCTTGTCGAGATTGCCATTGTCCGGCCAGGAGTTGAGCGGCGCGAATCGCTGCGTGCCGGAGGACCCGCCACCCCTGCCGTCACCGGTTCGGTAGGTCCCCGCACTGTGCCACGCCATGCGGATGAACAGCGGCCCGTAGTGACCGTAGTCCGCGGGCCACCAGTCCTGGCTGTCGGTCATCAGGTCAAGGAGGTCCTGCTTGAGCGCCTCAAGGTCGAGCCCCTTGAACTCCTCCGCGTAGTTGAAGGCCGGGCTCATGGGGTCGGAAAGAGATGAATTCTGATGCAGGATGCGCAGGTTCAACTGGTTCGGCCACCAGTCGCGGTTCGATCGCGCGCCGACAGTCGCGTGCATGACCGGGCATTTCCCCGGGGTGTCGTTTCCGTCCATTTTCCTCTCCGAATGCTACTGTTCCGACAGCTTCGGGATGCTGTCCGGGTCGTGCGTCAGGATATCAAGTCACGCTGGCCGGCAAAAGCGCAATTCCGGAAAATTCCGCACGCGCCCGCCTGCAGGCCATCCCGCATCGCTGCACGGACCTGTCGGGCTCGGGTGCACCGCGAGATCAGAAGCAAGCCGGGAAGTCCGGCGTGAACCCGTCCCTGGCTCAAGAGGCCACGATTTCACCCAGCCCCGTGCCCGCGCATTTCAGATGCCTTCACGGCGTCAGCCGCAACGCTCGCGCAATCTGCGCCCGTCCCGCCCGGAACGTGGTCAGACGATGGCCGCCTCGGTCGCTGCCCGGATTTCGTCCCGGCTGACATCCGGCGCTGCCTCGAGAATGTGCAGGCCCTCGTGACCGACTTCGAGCACGCCGAGATTGGTGATGATCAGGTCCACGACTCCCTTGCCTGTCAGCGGAAGGGTGCATTCCTTCAACAGCTTCGACGCCCCGTGCTTGTTCGTGTGGTCCATGACGACGATCACGCGGCCAACGCCCGCCACGAGGTCCATGGCGCCGCCCATCCCCTTGACGAGCTTGCCGGGAATCATCCAGTTCGCCAGATCGCCCGCCTCGCTGACTTCCATCGCTCCAAGGATCGCGACGGCAATCTTGCCGCCCCGGATCATCCCGAAGCTTTGCGCGCTGTCAAAATACGCCGTGCGCTCCAGTTCGGTAATTGTCTGCTTGCCCGCGTTGATGAGATCGGCATCCTCTTCGCCCTCGAACGGAAACGGTCCCATGCCAAGCATGCCGTTCTCGGACTGGAGCGTGATGTCCTTGGCACCGGCATAGTTCGCGACCAGCGTCGGAATGCCGATGCCGAGATTCACGTACATGCCGTCTTCGAGTTCCTGAGCGGCGCGCTCCGCCATCTGGTTTCTGTCCCAAGGCATCACGCAGTCTCCCTCTTCTGCACCGTGCGCTGCTCGACCCGCTTCTCATGCTCCCCCTGGATCAGCCGGTGCACGTAGATTCCGGGCAGGTGGATATTGTCGGGATCCAGGCTGCCCGTGGGCACGATCTCCTCCACCTCCATCACGCAGACCTTTCCGCACATGGCGGCGGGGGGATTGAAGTTGCGCGCGGTCTTGCGGAAGATCGCGTTCCCGGTCTCGTCCGCCTTCCAGGCCTTCACGATCGAAAGGTCGGCGAAAATGCCCCGCTCCAAGATATAGGTTTCGCCGTCGAAATCCTTGTGCTCCTTGCCATCGGCGACCTGGGTGCCGACTCCGGCTTTCGTGTAGAAGCCGGGAATGCCGCAGCCACCTGCGCGCATTCGCTCCGCAAGGGTGCCTTGGGGATTGAACTCGATCTCAAGCTCTCCTGACAGGTACTGCCGCATGAATTCATCGTTTTCGCCGACATAGGAGCTCATCATCTTCCTGACCTGCTTGGTCTGCAGAAGAATTCCGATTCCGAAATCGTCGACGCCGGCATTGTTCGACGCGAATGTGAGACCCTTGACCCCGCTCTCCCTGACTGCCTGCAAAAGGAGCTCAGGAATTCCGCAAAGACCGAACCCTCCTGCGGCAATCAGCATGTCGTCGCGCAGAAGCCCGTCGAGCGCTTCCGTCGCATTCGCAAAAATCTTCTTCATGCGGTGAACCCCATCGAAAAGCCCCTGCGGTTCTGCCCCCGCGCTGAGGCAAAGTCAATTGCTGCGTTGCGGCGGCGCCGGCCCGGACGTCATCACCCGGGTTCCCGCGTAAAGCGCGCGGTATCGCGCCAGATTGCCTGCATGATAGGCCGCCATGCCGGTATCCGGGTCAACCGTGCCCTGAATGCCGACCGGAGCACAGACTTCCTGCGGATCACCACCTTCGGACGCCGCCATGCCCAGGCGAGCGGCGCCAAAGGCGGCGCCGAATTCGCCCGATACCGGAATGGAGAGCGGCAATCCGGAAGCGTCGGCAACCATCTGGACCCAGGATCGGGATCGCGCCCCGCCGCCAATGGCATGGACGAGCTCGGGGACCGTGCCGGCCGAGCGCAACGCTTCGACACAATCGGCAAATGCATAGGCCACGCCCTCCATCGCGGCACGCACCAGATCGCCGACTTCCGTCGCCTGGCTCATTCCAGCCAGAACGCCGCGCGCACCGGCGTCGTTGTGCGGCGTTCGCTCTCCGGAAAGATACGGCAGAAACGTGAGCGGCTCGCTTGCAGGTCGCGCCGCGTCGATTCCTGCAACCAAGGCAGCGGGTTCGCGCCCGGTTACGCGACCCAGCCAGTTGAGCGTGTCGGTCGCCGAAAGGATCACGCCCATCTGGTGCCAGGTGCCTGGAACTGCATGGCAGAAGGCATGAACGGCGGCGTCCGTATTAGGGGCGAATCCCCCGGTGGCGACAAACAGCACGCCGGACGTGCCAAGCGAAACGAATCCCGTTCCCGGCGCAACCGCGCCGACGCCAGCGGCCGAAGCCGCGTTGTCGCCTCCACCACCGGCGATAACAGGCGGGATCGACATGCCCCACCGGTCCGCGAGTTCGGGCCTCAGCCGGCCTGCCGGTTCCGAGCCTTCGACCAGGCCCGGCATGTGACCCTTCGAGAGACCCGTCGCGTCCAGCAGCTCGCTCGACCAGCAGCGACCGCCCACGTCCATCCAGAGAGTGCCCGCGCTGTCGGACATGTCCGAAAGATGCTCTCCCGCAAGGCACAGCCTCAGGTAGTCCTTGGGCAGCAGCACCTTCGCCACCCTTTCGAAGATGTCCGGCTCGTGAGTCCGCACCCACTCGAGCTTGGGCGCCGTGAAGCCCGGCATGACCAGGTTGCCGCCGATGCCGGAGAAATCCGCGCGCGCGTCCAGCGCGACGCACTCCGCCGCCGATCTTCCGTCGTTCCACAGAATGCAGGGACGCAGCACCCGGTCATCCGCATCGAGAAGCGTCGCGCCGTGCATTTGCCCCGAGAGACCGATGCCGCGCACCTGCGACATCTCGTTGCCATGCGCGCCGGCCAGCTCGTCAAGAGCCGCCTTGGTCGCTTCCCACCAATGGCCGGGATCCTGTTCGGACCAGCCAGGGTTGGGACGGGACACCTCTAGTCCCGCACGGCTCAACGCGACTGTTTCCTGCCCGGCACCCATCAGGAGCGCCTTGACGCCTGACGTTCCCAGATCGATTCCGAGCCAATGGCCAGCCGACCTCATGGATTTCTCCCGGCCCTGTCCAGATTTCGCCGCGAAACCACAGCGAGACGGCATCGCCGCTGGTCCTTGTTCCGAAACGCCGTCACGCTCATTCCGGCATCCTGCCTCTCCGGAAGCGCATCGTCGACATCCTGCCCACCCGGATCACCTGAGCCCCAGAACATCCATCATGTCATAGCTTCCGGGCGGCTGGTCGAGACCCCAGACGGCTGCCTTGAGCGCGCCACGCGAATATATCCGGCGGTCGGTCGCAAGATGACGCAGCACGATGCGCTCGCCGTCCCCGGCAAATATCACGTCATGTTCGCCAACGACATCGCCGCCTCGCAATGCGGCAAATCCGATGTTTCCCCTTTGCCGGGCACCCGTCATGCCGTCACGCCCCCAATCCGCAACTCTGTCCAAGGGAACGCCACGGCTCTCCGCCGCAGCCTCGCCCAGCATGAGCGCCGTGCCCGAAGGCACATCCACCTTGTGCCTGTGATGTGCCTCGACAATCTCGATGTCGAATTCCTCGTCGAGCGCCGCTGCCACCTTGCGCGTGAGTTGCGCGAGAAGATTGACGCCAAGGCTCATGTTGCCCGCCCGAACTACGGTCGCGTGGCTCGCGGCGGCATCGACCCTCCTCAGGTCGTTTTCCGAAAGGCCTGTGGTGCCGATCACGTGCACGCACCGGGCCTGTGCCGCCAGTTCGGAAAGGGCGACCGTCGCGTCGGGCGTCGTGAAGTCAATCACCACCCGGGCGCTGACGACCGCCTCGATCGGATCATCAGTGACGGTCACGCCGAGAGCGGACCTTCCCATGGCCTCCCCCACATCGCATCCGACCCAATCATGCCCGGGCCGTTCGGTGGCTCCGGCCAAGCGCACCTTGCCCGAACCCAGCACTTCTCCCAGAAGCATCTGGCCCATCCGGCCTGATACGCCTGCAACTACAACACCTGGCAATTCCGTCATGTCCAACCTCCGGTTTCCGATGTCCTTACGCGCTTGCCCACCCGCTCGCCAGCAATTAGATGCGGGACATGTCGCGCTTCCACCCACATGACGGGCCGGGTCCCTCGCAGCGCCAGCTTCGAGTCGCGGAACTGATCCGGCGACGACTCTCGGACGTCCTGTTCCGGGGCGACGTCCACGATCCTGAGCTCAATTCGATGTCGATCACCGTGGGCGAAGTCACCTGCTCTCCCGACCTCAAGGTCGCGGTCGCCTACGTGCTGCCCTTGGGCGGAAACAACCGGGACGAGGCGCTGGACGCGCTTCGTCGCAATCGCTCCGACATCAGGCGCATCGTCAGCAAGGGCCTTCAGCTCAAGTTCTCACCGGAAATCCGGTTCCGCATTGACGAGACTTTCGACCGCCTTGATGACACTCGCGCGATGTTCGCCAATGAAAATGTTCGCCGCGATCTTGACGCTGACTAACGCCGCGCTGGGCACAGGCGTCCTTGCAGCAGACTGCTGGAGCCTGTCGTTCGAGAACGTACCGTTCACGGCCTGCGAGATCGATCCGGCGGACGAGGAGGTCCGCCTGTTCTGGAGCGACGCCGACGGCAGGCCTTTCGGCAGCTTTGGCAGCATTGCGACACATGTTGGCATGCAAGGCCGCCAGCTGGTCCTCGCCATGAATGGCGGCATGTATCACCCGAACCGGAGCCCGGTCGGTCTGTATGTCGAGAACGGGGTGGAATTCGCTCCGGTCGTCACCAATGACGGGCCAGGAAATTTCGGGCTCCTTCCAAACGGCGTGCTCTGCCTGAACGACGGTGCGGCAGGCATCGTCGAATCCCGCAGCTTCGTCCAATCCGGAGCCTCCTGCAGCTTTGCCACCCAGTCCGGCCCCATGCTGGTCATCGGCGGACAGCTTCACCCGCGCTTCCTGGCTGGCTCGCCGTCCCGCTTCATCCGAAACGGAATCGGGGTTACGGAGGACGGGCGTGTCGTGGCCGCCATCTCGGACCAACCCGTCAACTTTCACCTCTTTGCCCGACTGTTCCGGGACGTGTTCAAGACCCCTGACGCGCTCTTTCTCGACGGCAAGGTCTCTCGCCTTTATGCGCCGATGCTCGGGCGTCACGATTTCGGCTTGCCCATGGGGCCGATCCTCGGCGTCGTGCAGTAGACGCCGTCAGAACGATTCCGTTGCAGGGAAACGACCGGTTTCCGAGCATGCACGGACAGCCAGGCGTCTCCGGCAGATGCGGCGCGCGGATTTCTCGTCCGCGTGTCGCTTGCATTGACAGCCACGCTTCTTCGGGGCTAGCACCCCGCCCTCTCGGAGAGGAACCCAGATGGCACGGCGGAAGAAGGGACGCGACATCTCTGGCTGGCTCCCGGTGGACAAGCCTTCCGGACCGACATCAACGGCCGTGGTCAACAAGATCCGATGGGCGCTTGATGCAAGAAAGGCCGGTCACGCCGGCACACTCGACCCGGCAGCCAACGGACTGCTCGCCGTGGCGCTCGGCGAAGCCACGAAGACTATTCCCTTTGTCACCGACGCGTCAAAGGCCTACGAGTTCACGATTCGCCTTGGCCAGGCGACCGACACGGACGACTCCGAAGGCGAGGTCATTGCCACCTCTGACGTACGGCCTGACGACGAAGCCATGCAGGCCGCGTTGGCAGCGCTTGAAGGCGACATCGAGCAGGTGCCGCCCGTGTTCTCCGCAGTCAAGATTGACGGGGCACGAGCGTATGACCGGGCCAGGGCCGGCGAAGACGTGCAGGTAGCGCCACGGCCCGTCCATATCGAAAGCCTCGACCTCGTCGATCGTCCTGACCTCGACCATGTCACGCTCGAAATGGTCTGCGGCAAGGGAGCCTATGTGCGCTCCGTCGCGCGCGATCTCGGCCACGCGCTCGGCACCAAGGCCCATGTTGTCCGGTTGCGCCGCACATGGTCCGGTCCCTTTCATGTCGACCGCGCCTTCGCGTTCGACCGGGTCGAGGCGCTGGCCCGGACCCCGGAGCTTGATGAACTGATCCTCCCGCTCGAAACCGGTCTCGTGAACCTGGCGCACGTTCAGGTCTCGGGTGACGAGGTCACCCGCATCCGCAACGGCAGTCCTGGAAAGGTCATCGCCACCGATGCCGCCTTCGGCGAAAGATGCTGGGCGGCACACCGGGGAAGGGCGGTTGCCGTCGGAACCTACATGTCGGGCGAGTTTCATCCTGACCGGGTGTTCCAATCGTGAACCTCGTGACGCGGTGCCACGACGACGGGCAACGGACCAGCGAGGCAGTCTATTCGGCGTGCGACAGTTACCGCTATTCGTTGACGCGCGTCTGGGATCACGACAACCGCCGCCTTCTCTACATCATGCTAAATCCCTCGAAGGCAACCGAACTCGCGAACGACCCCACCGTCGAGCGCTGCGAGCGACGCGCCCGCATGCTTGGCTACGGCGGGTTCCGGGTCTGCAACCTGTTCGCCCTCCGCGAAACCGATCCGTCGCGTCTCAAACGCGCAACCCGGCCCGAAGGGCCGGACAACAGGGCACAGATCCTTGCCGCCGTTGACTGGGCCGACGACGTTCTCTGCGCCTGGGGCATTCACGGCGTACATCGCGGACAGGGCCAGGCGGTGCTCGACCTCCTTCTCGCCTCGAGGAAACCCGTTCTGGCCCTTGGCGTGACCGGCTCGGGGCATCCCCGACATCCCCTCTATGTCCCGTACCGGTCGCGACCCCGGCCTTGGCGCGAACCTGGAAATAGAGGATCGGGGGATTCGCGGCATTCCGAACCATCGCGAGACGGACGGATGCGTCCCTGAATCCTGGCGTCATCGCGACTGCAACGTGCTGAAAGCCCTTTTCATCCGCCATTGCGTCGCCTATACGCGCATCCGACCTCCACGGGCCCTGCTGGACGACATCCCGGCTTGTGCCATGACCCGAAAAGGAGACCCCCGATGTCGATCACCGCTGAAGAAAAGGCACGTGTCATCAAGGAATATGGCACGAAAGAGGGCGACACCGGCTCTCCCGAGGTTCAGGTTGCCATCCTCTCGTCTCGGATCACGACCCTGACAGAGCATTTCAAGACCCACAAGAAAGACAACCATTCGCGCCGTGGCCTCCTGAAGCTTGTCGCGCAGCGCCGAAAGCTCCTGGACTACGTGAAGCACAAGGACGAGCCGCGCTACCAGACCCTCATCCAGCGGCTTGGCCTTCGCCGCTGACACGAGGCTGCAGCATGGCATTCGACGGGGCAGGCGGGCGCGGGCGCGCCGCGCAATTCGCGCGACCTAGCCTGTCTTGAACCAGGGCATTCACAATCGCCCGGATGCTTGGCAGCCTGGAATCAGTGCTGGAAGCCGATCCCATGCCGTTCAGCCAGCAAACGCCAGACAGCGACCTACCCTACATCCGGGTGCCGCTCGACGATGATGACGTCGATGCTGTGGCTCTTGATACCAATCCCAGAAAGTTTTCACACATGAACATGGCCCTGATTTGCCGGCGTGGCATCGGGTGTGAGACGTGCCCATGACCGATGGCCGATGGAGCGGATCCGGTCTGGTGACGCCGCAAAGCCTTCCCAGACTTCGGCGACCCTTTCCGTGACTGCCTCGGCGGTCTCGAACACCTGATTGGCGAAGTGTCGCGCCTTGAGAAACTGGAACACCGTTTCCACGGGATTGAGCTCCGGGCTGTAGGGCGGCAGCCGCAGCACCGGGACGTTTTCCGGACAGTCGATTTCCCTGGACCGATGCCAGCCTGCGCCGTCAAGTACCACCAGCGCATGACGGCCGTCGGGAACCGCGGCGCCGATGTCCAGGAGGTGACGGTTCATCTCCTGCGTGCTCGCCCTGCCGCAGACATGGCCGGCCGCCGCGCCGTCGTCCGGGCAGGTCGCGCCGAACAGGCAGCAGTGGCCGCAGCGACGGTCCCTTGGCACCCGGGGCCTGCCGCCACGCAGCGCCCGGACGCGGGTGAGCATGCCTTTCTGGCCGATGCGTGCCTCGTCTTCGTACCAGATGTCCACGGAGGCCGGATCCGTGCCCTCCGGCAGGGCGGACATCGCCGGTTCGCTGAAATTCCGCCGGAAATCCTCCTGCGCCTGCGGGTCCGCCTTGGGGTGAAGCGGGCGCGGGGACACCTTCCGGAACCCGAGCGCCCGGACCAGGCACCGAACCGCCTCGAGCGACATCACGGCACCGAAGACGACCTTGATCCTCTCCTTGAGCAGTCCAGGGGTCCAGGCCGGGACGCCAGGGCCAGGCCCGTCTTCAAGCCAGTGCCTGACCTCGGCCTTCCGGCTCGCGTCCAGCTTCGAGGATCGTCCGCTGCGCGGACGGTCCTTCAGCCCGTCCGGCCCCTCCGCATCGTGCCGGCTGGCCCAGTCGCAGAGCGTCTGTCTGTCGACCCGGGCCCGGAGCGCTGTCATGCCGCGGCTGAGTTCGCCTTCCATCAGGTGCGCGATGGCACGCAGGCGTCGGGACTGTCGTGAATCATTGCACTTGCGCGCCAGGGCTCTAATGTCATCGACTGTGTGGTCGGTGTTCGTGATCGCGATGCCTGCGGGCATGTCTTCCTCCATGTGAGATTTCAGCACCCACAATATGGAGCAGGATGGCATCGGCCGCACACGGTTTGTCGCATCGCACCACAACATGATGTTCCTTATTTGTTCGTGAGTCATTACTTTCTTGAATTGGTATGAGAACCGGCGATCGGATCCGGTTGACCCGAATTGAAGTCCTTCATCGCACCCCGGAGCATCTCGTCGGAACTCCGCTGCTGCCCGACTGTCTGGAGGAAGGCCTGGCCACCAGTGGTCGCGGTTGCAACAAATGCCGGAAAGGCGCCGTCTGACGCTCAGTCATCGATCGGGGCGTGCAGTCTTGTCTCGGGCGTCACGATTTCGCCGCGATCGCCAATCGTGATCGAGCCGTAACGCTGGGCGAAATCGGGCGGCAGGGCGCGATCGCCCGGCATGCTCAGCCATAGCCGCAGAAGGTGCCGTCTCCTTTCCGGTTCCGGCAAGTCCAGAAAGCCCGTTCGGTCGTGAAGCTGACCGTGGTTGTAGACGAACTGCATGTCGCCAGGCCTCAGCCGCATCAGGAGGTGAAGATCCGGATCGTTCGCCAGCCTGTCGAACATGTCCAGCGCCTCGACATATTCCGGCGTCAGGCGCATCGCGTCCGGAAACCTGCTGGCGCTATCGATGTATTGCCGTTGGTAGTAGACTGTCAGTTGGCCCTCATGCCAGGAAAGAGGCGGGATCTCGGTATAGGGCTTCATCCCGTCCGGAACCTCGCCCCGACGATCCGTAGCGACGGGATCGAATAGCAGGGCCAGCAGATCGGGCCGCCCTTCCAGCATTCTGTTGTAGATTGCTTCCACGCTCACAAGAAGGCTGTCGCCCCCTTCCCGGGCTTCGCGCAGGCAAAGGAGTCCAACCACGTCCGCGCTGTCGGTATGGAACGTCTGCCGCGCACGGGTCTGGTAGATCCGGCCGTTCGGGTCATCTGGATTCGCCCCGAGGTCGCGCACATGGCCGAGAACATGCCCCTGCGCGTTTTGCGAGCGCGCTTGGCCCAAATGCGCGCCGATCCCGCAGAACATCGTTGCGGCAAGACGCTGGTCGCAACCGGCGACCTGCAGGCCCCTGATCACCTCGAATCCACGGCCATTCAGGAGGGTTTCCCGAAGTTGCGCAAGGTGCCCGGAGAATCGCGGCAAGGGGAAGTCTTCCGCCCTGATCTCTCCAGGGTCGCCGCCTCTGGAAATGAATCGCCGTGCCGCGACCTCGATCTCGTCCGCCTGGCCCTTAGGCTGAACTTCAGGGGGATCTGAAAAGGGATTCCATGACCAACCTGCTGGTTTTCATGGGTTTTCCGGCCCTGCGGCCGCCGGTCAACCTGTCATCCTTATGGGAACGTTCCGGTCAGGGTTCACTCCGAGCAGCTGGAAGGCCCGTTTCTGGACCGGGGTCGGCCTGGTGACGACGGACAGCAGGCTTGCGTCATGGTCCGACAGGCGCAGCTGGTTCAGCGCCATCCCCGAGAGATCGTCGAGCAGGGTGCGGAAGCTGTGGGCGGGCAGGTCGTCTGCGGTGCGCTTCGTGGCGGCCTTCCGCCGGGCGGATTCCGACGGCCAGGCCTTCTCCACCGGCGAGTTCCGCCGTTCCCGGGCGCCCGCGCGGTCGTCCTCCTCGAACAGGAGCGGCGCCAGGCGCCGGCGCATGTGCCATTCCACGTGCAGGGCCAGCATGCAAAGGAACACGTGCGCGCGGACGTGGTCGGGGGAGTACACGTAGACCGGACGGATCCGGAGGTCGCTCTTCGCGTTCCGGAACGCGCGCTCCACGCCGGCGAGCGACTTGCAATCCTCGACGGCCTCCGTTGCGCCCATGGAGGCGGAATCCAGGCTGGTGCGGATGACGCAGCCGCCGTCGAGCCTGGCCTCCGCCTCGATCCGGTCCTTCCGCCGGCGCCAGGAGACGCCCCTGTCGGTCACGTCGACCTCCATGTGCTTGCCGACCTTCCGGCGGTTGACGTCCCTGCCCACCCGGCGGTCGATGGCCTCCCGGCCCTTCAGCCGGCCCGAGCGCACCGACCTCGCGATCGCCGCCAGCGCCTCCTCGGTGGCCTGGAGCAGGGCCGAACGCTTGCGCGCCCGCTCCTGCCGCAGCCGGGGTTCATGCAGACCATCAGCCGCTCGCCGGGGAAGTCCGGGCCCGTGACCTCGGCCACCGCGTCGGGAGCCAGGGCCTCGGGCACCAGAGGGGCCGGGGCGCCGTCCGCGCCCTCCTTCAGGAGCTTGCGGATGTCCTGCGTCTTCAGGGCCGAGATCCAGTCGAGCCCCGCCGGCTCGATGTCCTCGCGGATCCGCGCCGTGGTCAGCATCCCCCTGTCGCCCACGAGGGCGATGCGGTCGATGCCGAAGCGCTTTCGGATCCTGTTCACCTGGCTTGCCACCGTGGACGGGTCCGCGGCGTTCCCCGGGAACACCTCCACCGCGACCGGGCAGCCGTCGGAGGCGCAGAGCATCCCGAACACGATCTGCCGCTTGCCCCTCTTCCCGTCGCGGCTGTGGCCGAAGGCCGCGAGCGGGCAGCAGGTGCCCTCGAGGTACGAACTGCTCACGTCGTACAGGATGAGCGTTCCGTCCTTCAGGTGCCGGCTGGCCAGGCTCCTCTCGATCCAGGGCTGGCGCTTCAGCAGCCAGTCGAGCATGGCGAGCACTTCGTTGCCGGCGACGGGGCCGAGCCCGAGCAGGGCGCCGAGGCTGCTCGTCGCGGTCTCGGGCGACAGCCGCCGGGCGGTGGCGAGCTTGGAATCGGGCGACAGCACCCTCGAGACGACGGCGGCCAGCGCCAGCTGGCGCTCGCGGCTGCGGGTCCGGTGGAGCATGCGCTCGAGGCCGAGGTCCCGCGCGGTGCCGAGGACGGCGGCGACATGCCCGTGCAGGAGGGAGCGCTCCACCTGCATGAGGTCGCCGACGTCGCTGACGGCGACGGCGCCCTTGAGCACGGCCCGGAAGCCATCGACGATCTCGGGCGGGAACTTCGAGAGGTTGGCGACGGTCCTCTTGCGGACCCGCTTTCCCTCCCGCCAAGCCTGGCGGAGGAGGATTGCGGGCTTTCCGGCCTGGTTGGGCACGGATTCGATGTTGAGGGCCATGGCGGGCATCCGTCATGGGAACTTCCCGGGCATCATATGCCGACCCGTCTCATGATGTCAAGCGGAAAATCGAAAAAAATGCTGCGTCCTCGTTCAATCTCCTCGGGACCGCTCGCCGGATGTGCTGGAATCCACGCCTGCGCACGTTATGGCAACAGAAATCCATCTACGGGGCCTCAGAACCGCAGATTCCCGTTTCATGTCAACGGGTTGCACGCAAAATGACCGTGTGAAGTTCCGATTAGGCAACGTGACCAACCAATCGGTGTGGTCACGCATCTCGCGGCCGGTCCATGCGGACGGGCCGGAAAACGCGGGAGGCAGTTGGTCCATGTCCATGCCTTCTACCTGACAAGTCGTTCCTACGAACGCAACGGCACAGGGGTGCGGCAATTTCCACAACGCAACGGACTGATATGACAGTGCAAGCAACACTCGAAGACCCAACGGGACCAGGCGTTCGACGAATTGTCGTTGCTCGAAGCCGTGGTAAGTTCGTCATCGGCAAGGGAACCTTGCCAATCGAGTTTCGGTCAAGCTGAAAGAAGGCGGAGGCCACGATGCCAATGAGCGACAAGCCGAATTCGCCACCCAAGCCGTCCTGCCACGCCGATATCGGCATAGTGCCGGAAAGCGGAAGATCCGGATGGCGAAGGTCAAGATGACGATGGCCGGATGGTTCCGAACGCGGCTCTGCGCGGAGGCCTGGTGCCGGATCTCAAGCTGCCTGAACTCGATGGCGGCACCCGGATGCAATCCATTTTCCGCCATCCAGGTCGCGCTTGCCGGAACGGCCGCCGACATGATCAAGCCGCACAATGCCGAGCCCGCCGCCAGGAAGGGGTGAACCGTTACCCGTTTCCCCTGGCATCGGTCCTCCTATGCGAGCCGGTCCAGCACGTGATCTGCGATCATTGCGCTGACGCGCATGTTGCTGTCCCTGGTGACGCCAGCGATATGCGGCGTCAAGATAAGGTTGTGAATTCCCGCGAAGACTTGTGCCGCTGCTCGTGTCAAGGGCTCGGTCTCAAACACGTCGAGCGCCGCGCCCGCGATCTGCCCCCGATGCAGGGCCTCTGCCAGCGCGGCATCATCCATCACGCCGCCTCGGGCGGCATTGATCACCACGGCGCCAGTCTTCATCTGCGCCAGCCGGTCTGCGTTGATCATATGGCGGGTTTGGTCTGTCAGCGGGACATTCAGGCTGATCACGTCCGCTTGCTCGATGACTTCGTCCAGACTGGCCGCTTGAGTGCCTTGCCATGCCGGGTGCTCTGGCGGAAGCATCGGGTCGAAGGCCATGATCCGCATGCCCAGCGCCCGCGCAATCCGCGCGGTCTCTTGCCCGTTGGCACCAAAGCCGATCAGTCCCAGCCGCCGCCCCGAGGCTTCGCGCCCCGAGCAATCTGCGCGCGGCCAATCACCCTCCAGCATGCGCGCATTGGCCTGATAGGCGCCCCTGAGCAAAGCCAGCGCGCTTGCAACCACATACTCGGCCACCGAAAGGGTGTTGGCGCCTGCCGCCGGGATCACCTCGACACCCAGAGCCTTGCAGGCGTCAAGGTCGATATTGTCGAGCCCCACGCCCAGCCGTCCGACCACCTTCAACCCTTGTGCCGTGTCCAGCAGCGCGGCGGTGACCTGGGTGCGATTGCGAACGATCAGCGCCTGGATTCCGTCCACCCGGACGGCCAGCTCCTCGGGCCGGTCCGCCAGCCGAGGGGCATAGCTGGTTGGATGCGCCGCTTTCAGCCGCTCCACCGCCGATTCATCCATGAACTCGGTGATCAGGATCATGCGTTCAGCCCCGCGACGCACATGTATTTGGTTTCGAGATAGTCTTCGAGACCCTGGCTTCCGCCTTCCTTGCCCATGCCGCTTTCCTTCAACCCGCCAAACGGTGCCTCGACAGTGGTGATCAGCCCGGCATTGATGCCGATAAGGCCATAATCCAGCCCTTCGTTCAGCCGGAATGCCCGGCCAAGATCGCACGTGTAGGCATAGGCGGCGAGCCCGTATTCGGTGGCGTTTGCGGCTGCCACGGCCTCCTCTTCGCTGTCAAACCGGAACACCGCCGCAAGCGGTCCGAAGATCTCTTCGGTGGCAAAACGCATTTCCTGCGTGGCGTTGGCAATCGTGGTCGGCTCAAAGAACGTGCCGCCAATGCCATGGCGTCGCCCGCCCTGGATGACGGTGCCGCCCTTCCCGGTCGCGTCGGCAATCAGTTCTTCAACCTTCACGACCGCGGCTTCGTCGATCAGGGGTCCCTGCGTGACGCCCTCTTCGACACCATTGCCCACGACGAGCACGGCCGTCGCGGCTTTCAGCTTGGCAACGAAGGCATCGTATACCCCTGCCTGCACATAGAACCGGTTGGTGCATACGCATGTCTGTCCTGCATTGCGGTACTTGGCGATCATCGCGCCCTCGACAGCTGCGTCAAGATCGGCATCGTCAAACACAAGGAAGGGCGCGTTGCCGCCCAGCTCCATCGACACTTTCTTTACAGTGTCGGCCGACTGCCGGATGAGTGTCCTGCCGACCTCGGTCGAGCCGGTGAAGGTGACCTTGCGCACCGTCGGGCTGTCCATGATCGCTCCGCCGATGGCGCGGGCGGAGCCGGTCAAGATGTTCACAACACCGTCAGGAAAGCCCACGTCCTGACACAGCCTGCCCCAGACCAGGCCGGAATACGGGGTGGCGGTAGCCGGCTTGGCCACGACCGTACAGCCAGCCGCCAGCGCAGGCCCAAGTTTGCGGGCGAGCATGGAGGACGGGAAATTCCACGGGGTGATTGCACCGACGACACCAACCGGATGGCGTGTCACCAGAAGCTGCCGGTCACGCGTTGGCGACGGCACGATCTCGCCCTTCGCACGGCGGATTTCCTCGGCAAACCAGCGGATATAGGCTGCGCCTATCGAAATCTCGCCTCGCGCTTCGGGCAGGGGCTTGCCCTGTTCCGAGGTCAACAGGAGCGCAAGCGCCTCCTGATTGTCCATCAGCGCGTCATGCAGGTTCTGAAGCAAACGCACGCGCTGCGAAAGATCGCTGCGGGAATAGCTGTCGAACGCCCTTGCCGCAGCCTCGATCGCCCGCCCCGTTTCATCGGCACCGCAATTCGGCACGGTTCCAATGACCGCGCCCGTCGCGGGGTTCGTCACATCGATCGCTGCACCGTTGTCGGCACCGGTCCAGGCTCCGTCAACCAAGTTGGCCTCAAGCAGCAAGCCGTTGAATTCGCTCATGTCGTTTCCTTTGAGAAGATGAATTGCGTGTGCTGGTGATAGGTATTGCCGGGGCGCAGTATTGCTTGGGCAAATCCCTGGTGATGGTTTGCGTCGGGCCATATCTGCGGTTCGAGCGCGATGCCTTCAAATGCGCGCATGGGCTGGCCGCAAAGCCCTGGCAGATCGATGTCGATCCTTGCACCGTCATAAACCTGAAGCCCCGGCTCGGTTGTCCGCAACTCCATCGCCACTCCCGATCCAGGGCTTCTCAGCCGGGCCACACTGCGCAGTGGTTCTCGATCACTTGACAGGCAGAAATTGTGATCGACCGGATGCGCCCTGGCTATCGGTGCGGGCGTGCGAAAGTCAAACCCGGTCCCTGCAACAGCACGCTGCGTGCCGGTCGGGATTAGCTCGTCATCGGCGGGCAGAAAGGTCTCGGACTCGATTTGCAGCAGATGGTCGGACACCGCGCCGGCGCCGCGCAGATTGAAGTAGCTGTGATGCGCCAGATTGCAGAGCGTCGGACTGTCGGTGGTGGCGCACATCGTGATGTCGAGCACGCCACCGGACAGGAGCGCGAAATGCACCTCGATGTCGAGGTTGCCGGGAAATCCCATCTCGCCGTCTTGGGCACGGATCGCAAGGCTTGCATGATCTTCGCCAACCTCCTCTATCCGCCAAAGCCGCTTTCCAATGCCCTTGGCGCCACCATGCAACATGTGCTTGCCCAGGAAATTCCGGTCAAGCTGGTAGGTCCGCCCGTCGAGCTCCAGATGACCATCGCGAATGCGGTTCGCGCATCGTCCGGCCGTCACCCCGAAATTGGGTGAATGGGTCAGGTAGGGCGCGAATTCATTGAACCCAAGCACAAGCGGCGCATCATGTCCCTCCAGGCGCAGGTCTTGCAGGACGGCACCGTAGGAAAGAACCCTTGCCTCCAGGCCACCGCCCGAAACGGTGACCGTCTCCACTGGCGTGCCGTCAGGCATTTCGCCGAATCTCCTCATGCGGCACCTCTCAGGTCGATCGCCTGCCTCATGCGCGCGCTTTCCTTGGCCGTCTCGCCCTCGACCACGGACCACAGTCCGTCCAGAATGCTCGCCTCCGGCATGCCCTTGCCGGACCGCGCGAGATGGCGAAGGCGCTGGTGCCGGGAAACGGTCGAACCGTGATGGTCCCGCTCGGCGAGAACTGTTTCGTCCACTTCAAGCTCTTCGCGGATCACGTCGCTGATCGCACGGTGACTGATCTCGATCTCAGGGGCACGTCCCCTGCCATCGGTGGAACACCGCGCCGTCCCCGGCGCTTTCTCATCCATGCGGGCCTTGGCCCCTGTCACCGCAAAGACTTCCTGCCAATGGGAGCCCTTCGCGAACAAGCACGGACCCAGCATGCACCGGGCGCCGTTCTCAAAGTGAACGGTCACATGGGCACTGTCGATGATGTCCGTCGTGCGGCCGTCACAGGCTTCGTCGAACTGGTTCACTTTCACTCCGGCCGAGGCGGTGCGCAACGGCTCTGCACGCAACCCCGCAGAGAACATGTTCTTGCAATCGGAAAAGGCCCGGGCGGCGCATTCAATGGACTCGATCGACTGGTTGCTCGTGCCCACTTCGGGGTCGACAATGCCGGCGGCCCCGCAACCGTCGGGATGGTTCAGGTTGCAGGCATGCCCCTGCCCCATTCTGCCCGAACCGATCAGACCGTATCCCATGCTCATCTATCCACCTCGCAGGTAGCTCCGTCCTTCAGGGCGGGGAGGAATGCGGGATCCCGCGTTTCGTGCATCGTTGCCGTCTCCCCTTGCCGTGACGACGTGCCGAGACGGCATCCGCACCCGTCGCCGCGCTGGCTGATGCGGCAATGCCGGTGCGGGACGCCCTGGACGGTGCCGCCGGCGGCCTGGATGTTGAAAGACCCGGTGGCGCGCACCGCGACGCGTCCGGCGTGCCTGCAGGCGAATCTTCGAGAGCCCGGGACCGAGGAAGCATCCCGGGGTCTGCCTTCAACGCATGGTTCATGGCAGACTGGATCCCTTTCTCCTTTCTCGTGCCGGTCAGCACGGGCCTTCGGGGCTTTCGCCCCTCAGGCCCCTCCCCTCAGGGAGGGGTCGCTGAAGTCAAAGCTCCAGTAGCGGCAGGCCCATCGCCCCGGCCACGCCCCGCAACATCACGCGGTGATCTCCATAAGCCAGCGCCATATGATGTTCGAGCCCTGAGGCGATGATGTCATTCAGCACCGCGCCAGCCTCACGCTCGAACCGCACGACACCCGAGGTGCCGGTAAACGCCATCGGGCGGCGCAGCATCTCGCCGTATCCCAGCACCATATGCGGGCGGCCCTTTGCCTGACTGATCCGCAGAAATGTTACCGGGCCGGGTTTGAGCGTGAATTGAAAGAGCAGCGGCTGCTCGCGGTTGGTGTGGATGGTTGCTTCGGCCGGACCCTCCGGATCGCGCATGGAGAGCGGTGCCTGCCCGCAGTGCCAGACCACGCCGGTATTGTCGCGAACATCCATATCGACCAGATCGGTCAGGAACACAGGCGCTTGCGCCGCCTGCACAAGGATCAATTGGGTCAGCGCGCCATAGACATCGGCTTCGCAGGCGCAGGGCACGCGGGCCACGCCCATCATCGCCGCTGGCCCGCAAACCGCGCCGCCGTATTCCGTGAAGGTCTCGGGCCAGCACCGGATGGCGAAGGCGTCATAGCGCCCCTTGCTGCGCAGATCGTCCAGCCCGGCCTTCAGCCGCAGCGAACGCTCGAGTTCGCTCTGGTCCACATCGTCCAGCCCGTCCAACTGCCCGGCCACCTCGGCGTGAAACGCGTTGGCGGCCTCGGATGGGGCTGCACGTGCGGCGGCGAACAGGTCTTCAAGGTCCATCGCATCAACCTCGACGCCGGCCAAAGCCTTGAGCGAGCCGGAGTCATAAGCACAGGAGTCGAACCCGACGGGATGTTCGCCGATCCGGGCGATGCGTCTCCCCCGAATTGCCTTTGCAATGGCTTCGCCATCGCGCGTCGCCGCAGGCACGGCACCCAGAGGCAGACGATCTGCCGGACGCGCGCCACGAAGCAGCACGTTCAAGTCCTCACCGATCTCTCCCGCCGGATCCGCAAAGAGCCAGCCGAATTTCCGATCGTTCAGCCCCAGCGCATGGGATGCAAGGTTGAGCCCGCAGAAGGAATTGAGCCTGAGTCGCCCGCCGTTGCGCGGTTCGGGGATGGCCCAGATCGAAAGTGGCTGATCAAAGCCCGCGCCGATCGCCCCTGTCATCGAGGCATCGGTAAAGGTCACCTGAAGGATCAGCACCTGATCCACGACGGCCGCCTGCAGCTCGGCCATGCCCGCGCGCGTGGCGTCTTCGTCAAACAGCAACTCGCGGGGGCCAATGATCTCGTGCCTCGTTGCGTCCAGCGCTGACAGCATCGCTGCGAGTTTGCCTTCGGCAAAGGGAACGTCGAACGTCGATCGGCCAAGGGGGAGTATGCCGAGTTTCATCTCGGGCCCCATGACCCGCGCAAGAAAGGCGGAAGCTTGCACCCGCAGGCACAAGCTGCGCTCCAATGCCTGCCGCAATCCAGCTGGGCGTGGTTCACCTCGTCACCGGCATCAGGCCGAAAACGGGCAGGAACTTTCACCGCGTCGCCACCCATGCGTTCGATCCATTCCGCCGACCTATCGCCAGTGCCGGAACTGAAGCGCCTGTCGGAGGGGTTCGCGAGTGCGCTGCCTTCAAGCGCGACAACCAGGCCCCTTGTTCGCGAAGGCATCCCGCGCGCATGAGGAATGGCATGTTGAAGATCAAGCAGCATTGGGGTGGATCGTGCCTGCAGGGTTTCGGCCAGAATTGCCCTTGAACCGTGCGACCTCTTCCCAAGGTGCTTCCGCAACGCCGTGATGAGCCGCGATTGCTCCCTTGAGCGGCGGGTTCTGGTCCACCGCAGTCAATTTGAACTGGCCGCTTTCGTCGACCATGCGGCGCAGGCCCCAGAGCCTGCCATGGGTCAAATCCGTCACGTGTTCTCCTTCAGAAATCGTTCCAGCGCTTCACGGCCGGGACAGCCATGGCGGCCCCCGAATGCAGTGCATTTCAGTGCGGCCGCCGCATTGGCAAACCGCGCCGCACGGCCTTCGTCCGATGTTTCGGCAAGCGCAAGCGCGAAAGCTCCGTGCCAGATATCGCCCGCGCCGAGCGTGTCCTTGGTCTCGACAGGGAATGCGGGTACATGCTTCACCCCGTCAGCGCCCACATAGAATGCCCCGTTCTCGCCGTCAGTGACCGAGACCCAGCCCGGCAGGCGCACGTCGGCGGCATGCAATGCCGCCTCGATCTGCTCGCCGCCGGCAAAGGACAAGACCCCATCGCGCGAGAAGGCGACGTGGCTTGCCCGCGCGAGAACGGCTTCCTCGGCCGGAGACTCGGCGTCCACGATGCCCGGCACACCCCAGGCGCGCGCCAGCTCAAGCGCGCGAATCGCCCCTGCGGACCAACGGGAATCAGTCAACACGGCGTCAGGCTTGGGGGTACTTTCCAGCCAGTCCGGTTCCTCGGCCAGACCGCTGCCGCGGAAGTTCACGATCTGCCGTTCACCTGTCTGGTCCACATAGACTGAACTGAACGAGGATTGGGCGCCGGGCGCGCGATTCACCAACGTCGTGTCGACGCCTTCGAATTGAAGGTCAGTCAGGATCAGGTCGCCAAGCGAGTCATCTCCCAACCGTGCACACAACCGGGCATTGCCTCCAAGCCGCGCCACGGCAACCGCCGCGCTGGCGGCACAACCGCCCCCGACGAATTCCGCCGCATCCGCGCGGTACTTGGCGGCACGCAGGGGAAGCGTGTCCAGTGCGAACACGAAATCCGCGACTGCCATGCCTACGACGAGAATTTCACTCACAGTACGCCACAACGACTTTCTGACTTGGCCGCAACTGCTCACCACTTCTAGGGGGCGGACCGGGCATGGTGCAGCCCTATCATTGTGGCGACCATTCCGGCAAGCGCGATCTGGATGGAGGCGAGAGCCTTGCAACCGAGTGCCGCCATCGAGCTCAGGCAGCCAGAGATCCGGCGCCAGGCCTCGGCACAAGTCCGGGTTCGGGATCATGCCGGCACCTTCATCCTGACCTCCGCGGACGGACCTGCAGCGCGGCTCCGTCCCGGCTCCCGTTCGCGGAGGGATGGCTGTCGCCGTGCATCGGGTCGCCGCAGCGGGTTCGCGTCCGGAAGACCGCGTTGGAAGCGCGAAGGCCGGCCCAAGGGCGAATGCACGGGACGTCGACGGAATACAAGGCAGACACGGAAATTCAACGTGAACTGCCGGCGCGCCTCCTGCGCGGCGGCTTGCGGCATCGTCCCAATCGTCGCGCACGACCAGGAAAGGAGGCGGCGACCGACGACGGGAGCGGCTCGTCACCAGCACGAAAGCGGGAATTCCTGTTCCGGATGCGAATATGGAGGCCGGGACGCATCTCCTGGCCCGATTCGCCTGCCGCTTGCGCAGCACGTGTCTGCCGTAGCGGACGCACTCCCTTTCCAATTCCTGGCAAGTGCTGTAAGGCCCGCGCATCTGAGACGTGACGCTCTGACCCTGGCGTGATGCATGAGGATTGGGGTCGGCGGCAATGGGGCCGCCAATTCAACGGGACAGGAGGAGGGCCTCCTGATCTCACACAGGATACCAAAATGTTCAACGAAGTGAAGAAATCGATCCAGTGGGGCGACGATACGCTGACGCTGGAAACAGGCAAGATCGCCCGCCAGGCAGATGGTTCGGTGGTCGCCACCTACGGCGAAACCACAGTCATGGCAAACGTGACATTCGCCCGGGAGCAGAGGGAAGGACAGGACTTCTTTCCGCTGACCGTCCACTACAACGAGAAATATTACGCCGCCGGCAAGGTTCCCGGCGGGTTCTTCAAGCGCGAGGCGCGACCGACCGAAAAGGAGACGCTGACCTCGCGCCTGATCGACCGTCCGATTCGGCCGCTTTTCATCGAAGGATTCAAGAACGAGGTCCTGGTCATCTGCACCGTGCTTTCGCATGACCTCGTCCACGATCCAGACATCGTCGCCATGATTGCCGCCTCAGCCGCACTGACGCTTTCGGGCGCTCCGTTCATGGGGCCGATTGCAGGCTGCCGCGTGGGCTTCGAAAATGGCGAATACGTTCTCAATCCCACGGTCGAGAACATGGAGAACCTGCGCAACAATCCCGAACAGCGCCTCGACCTCGTGGTCGCCGGAACGCGGGAAGCGGTCATGATGGTCGAATCCGAGGCCTACGAATTGTCGGAAGCCGAGATGCTTGGCGCCGTGACCTTTGCGCATCACCAGATGCAGCCTGTCATCGACCTGATCATCGCCCTCGCGGAGGAATCCGCCAATGAGCCGTTCGAGTTCATTCCGCCGGACATCTCCGTCCTGGTGGACGCGGTGAAGGTCGCCGGTGAAGGCCAGATGCGTGACGCCTATGCGATCCTCGACAAGCAGGAGCGCGTGACCGCCGTTGGCGCGGCAAGGGCCGCAATCAAGGAGAGGCTGACGGAAGAGCAGATCCAGGATCCGAATCTCGGAACCGCTCTAAAGAAGCTCGAATCTTCGATACTCCGCGGCGACGTCGTCAAGAGCGGACGCCGCATCGATGGCCGGAAGACCGACGAAGTCCGACAGATCGCCTGCGAGACGGGACTCCTTCCCCGCACCCACGGGTCCGCGCTCTTCACCCGAGGGGAAACGCAGGGGCTCATCGTTACCACGCTGGGCACGGGAGACGACGAACAGATCGTTGACGCCCTGCACGGGAATTTCCGTTCGAACTTCCTGCTGCACTACAACTTCCCGCCCTATTCGGTCGGTGAAGTGGGTCGCGTCGGACCGCCCGGACGCCGCGAGATCGGCCATGGCAAGCTTGCCTGGCGCGCCCTCCAGGCGGTCCTGCCCAGCGCAACCGATTTCCCCTATACGATCCGTCTTGTGTCGGAAATCACCGAATCCAACGGCTCTTCCTCCATGGCTACGGTCTGCGGTTCGTCCCTGTCGATGATGGACGCCGGAGTACCGGTGAAGGCGGCCGTCGCTGGAGTGGCCATGGGCCTCGTCCTGGAAGAGGACGGCTCCTACGCCATCCTGACGGACATCCTGGGCGACGAGGACCACCTTGGCGACATGGACTTCAAGGTCGCGGGAACCGGAAAGGGAATCACGTCGCTGCAGATGGACATAAAGGTGGCGGGGATCACGCCCGAGATCATGGAAAAGGCACTCGATCAGGCCAAGGCGGGCCGGATGCACATCCTTGGGGAAATGAACAAGGCCCTGTCGTCGGCAGGCGACTTCAGCATCCACGCTCCGCGCATTGAGACCATGAGCATTCCGACGGACAAGATCAGGGAAGTCATCGGGTCCGGCGGCAAGGTGATCCGCGAGATCGTCGAGGTCTCGGGCGCCAAGGTCGACATCAACGACGACGGTGTCATCAAGATCGCCTCGCCCGACGGAGAGGCCATCAAGAAGGCTCACGAAATGATCCACGCCATCGTGGCCGAGCCGGAAGAAGGCAAGATCTACAAGGGCACGGTAGTGAAAATCGTCGACTTCGGAGCCTTCGTGAACTTCTTCGGAAAGCGCGACGGGCTCGTGCATGTCAGCCAGATCGAAAACCGTCGCCTTGGCCATCCATCCGATGTTCTCAAGGAAGGCCAGGCGGTCTACGTGAAGCTCCTCGGCTTCGATGATCGTGGCAAGGTGCGCCTGGCCATGAAGATGGTCGATCAGGATACCGGGAAGGAACTGGCGCGCGAAGGGGCGAATTGACCCGGCGCCAAACGGACGGACGGCCACTGCAAGGCGGGCGGCCGTCCGCACGATCCAATGCCCCCGTGGATGCCATGTGGATCATCGCGCTTCGTTCCTGGGGTCGCGGCGTCCGCGCGCAACCGAACCCGCTCAGAAGTCCAGATGCTCCACGCGGAGCGCGTTTTGCTGGATGAACTCCCGACGGGGTTCGACGACATCCCCCATGAGCTTGGAGAACAGGTCGTCAGCCTCGGTGTGGTCCTCGACCTTCACCTGGAGCAGAGTGCGTGCCTCGGGATCAAGCGTCGTCTCCCACAGCTGGTCCGGGTTCATTTCGCCCAAGCCCTTGTACCGTTGCAGGCTCAGGCCCTTCTCGCCCTCTTCAAGAATCTCCGCCAGAAGATCGAGCGGCCCGTGGACGGGCGTGTCACGGTCACGCCGAACGAACTTCGCGGACTCGCCGTAAAATTCCTGCAACGTCCTGGTGAACCTGCCGAGCCGACGCGCCTCACCGGAGCGCAGCACGGGCCCGTCGAGCGTGTGGACCTCCTCGACGCCGCGCAGATTGCGCGTCAACCGGATGCCGTGATCCTGCGTGATCCGTCCCTGCCAGCCCCGCTGGTATTCGACCGCCACCAGATCAAGGCGCTGCGCCACCGCATCCGCCGTCCCCTGGAGATCGGTATTGACCCGGTCATCGAGAAACGCACCCGCGACGGCCGCCTGCTCGAGGATCGTGTGCGGATAATGGGCGGGAAAGGCTCGGAGGACGCGGCGCATCTGGCGAGCCTCCCCGACGACGCGAAGCAGGTCCTTCGCCACGATCTCCTCTCCGCTTGCCAGCCGCAGGACCGCGCCGTCAACGCCCAGTTCGATCAGGTGGTCATCAAGCGCGGCCTGGTCCTTCAGATAGACCTCGGACTTGCCGCGCGTGACCTTGAACAGCGGCGGTTGAGCAATGTAGAGGTATCCGCCCTCGATGGTCTGCGGCATCTGCCGAAAGAAGAAGGTCAAGAGCAGTGTCCGGATATGGGCGCCGTCCACATCCGCATCCGTCATGATTATGACCTTGTGATACCGGAGCTTCGAGATGTCGAACTCGTCACGTCCGATGCCCGTGCCGAGGGCAGTGATCAGCGTCCCGATTTCCTGGCTCGAGAGCATCCGATCAAACCTGGCGCGCTCGACATTGAGAATCTTGCCGCGTAGCGGCAGCACCGCCTGGTTGGCCCGGGCACGGCCCTGCTTTGCAGAACCTCCCGCACTGTCGCCCTCGACGAGGAATATCTCGCGCTTCTCCGGATCCCTTTCCTGGCAATCGGCCAGCTTGCCCGGCAACGAGGCGACATCAAGTGCCGACTTCTTCCGCGTCATCTCGCGCGCTTTCCGTGCGGCTTCCCGGGCCAGTGCGGCCTCGACGATCTTGGTGACGATCAGCTTTGCCGGGCCAGGATTCTCCTCGAACCATTCGGCGAGCCGCTCGTTCATCAGGCTCTCCACGGCGGGACGCACCTCGGACGAGACCAGCTTGTCCTTTGTCTGGGACGAGAACTTCGGATCCGGAACCTTGACGCTCAGGACGCAGGTCAGGCCCTCGCGGGCATCGTCGCCGGTAAAGCTCACCCTTTCCTTCCGTGCCACGCCCGAGGCACCCGCATAATGATTGAGCGTGCGCGTCAAGGCGCCGCGAAACCCTGCAAGATGAGTGCCGCCATCCCGCTGGGGAATGTTGTTCGTGAACGGCAGGACGTTCTCGTGATAGCTGTCGTTCCACCATAGCGCGGCCTCGACCGTGATGCCGTCGCGGCCGTCCGAGATGAAAATCGGCTCGCTGACAAGAGGCGTCTTCGAGCGGTCGAGATAGCGCACGAATTCGCGCACGCCGCCGTCGTAGCAGAATTCGCTCTTCTGGGGCTCCGCCGGGCGCTCGTCGCGAAGCCGAATGCGAACGCCGGAATTCAGGAAGGCCAGTTCGCGCAGGCGGCTCTCCAGAATCTTGAAGCTGTAATCGAGATCGGAAAAGGTCGAGGTGGAGGCCAGGAACCGCACTTCCGTGCCGTGCCGCCCGTCGGCGCCTCCGACAGCCCTCAGGTGCTTGCTGGTTTCGCCCCCTTCGAAGCGGGCGAAGTGCTCCTTGCCGTCTCTCCAGATCCGGAGCTCCAGCCAGTCCGACAGCGCGTTCACGACACTGACGCCGACGCCGTGAAGGCCGCCGGACACCTTGTAGGAATTCTGGTCGAACTTGCCGCCGGCATGGAGCTGGGTCATGATGACCTCTGCTGCGGACACGCCTTCCCCCGCATGTATGTCGACCGGAATTCCCCGGCCGTTGTCCGTTACCGACACGCTCGAATCGGCATGCAGGGTGACCGTCACCTCGTCGGCATGCCCGGCAAGCGCCTCGTCGATGCCGTTGTCCACGACCTCGTAGACCATGTGATGCAGGCCCGAGCCGTCATCCGTGTCCCCGATGTACATTCCGGGACGCTTCCTGACTGCTTCCAATCCCTTGAGAACCTTGATTGATTCGGCACCGTATTCTTCCGTTGCCTCTGCGGCCAATGCCATGCCGTCCATCCTCGCTGCCCCGAAACAAGATATAGGCGTTTTGGGGCTGAATGTCACCACTTTGACCGCATATTTTGTGGCATTGCGCGGTTCGGCGCTCCGGGCGCAGGAGCCGTGCCGATACAGGAAAACCGGGGCGACCTGAACGCCATCCCGAAGCGCGGTTCGCTCCCTCGCGAATCCGGCCCCTGGACGTTTCGTCGAAGCAACGGGCCTATCGTGAAATTTTCTCCGCTCAATTGTCCAGGACCGCTCACATGGGTTAGGAGAACCCATGGCAAAGTCGATCCTGATCCTGAACGGCCCGAACCTGAACCTGCTTGGTGCGAGGCAGCCCGAAATCTACGGAAGCGAAACGCTTGACGACATCGCAGGTCTCTGCGCCGTGACAGCGGCGCCGTTCGGACACAAGACCGAACTGCGCCAGTCCAACCATGAAGGCGAGCTTGTCGACTGGATTCATGAGGCCCGCGACAGCTTCGCCGCCATCGTCATAAATCCTGGTGCCTATTCGCACACATCCGTCGCCATTCTTGATGCACTCAACATGTTCGAGGGTCCGGTTGCGGAAGTGCATCTCTCGAACATCCATGCCCGCGAGGAGTTCAGGCACAACTCCTACGTTTCCGGGCGCGCCGACTCGGTCATCGTCGGCTGCGGGACAGCAGGCTACGGATTCGCCGTGCAACGCATCTGTGCATGCCTGGCCGATCCGGTGACTTGAGTGCCTGAAGACCAGGCCCTGATTCTTGGCATTTTTGTCCTGCTCTTCGCCTTCTTGGCCTGGGGGCGCATCCGATATGATCTCGCGGCTTTCTGGGCGCTCGTTCTGGCTGCCGCGATCGGACCCGTGCCGCGCGAGGACATGTTTTCGGGCTTCGGGCATGCCGCCGTAGCCGTCATAGCGCTGGTCCTGGTCATCTCGCGCGGCCTCATCGGATCTGGCGCCATCGAGAAGCTCGCCGCCAGGCTTCTTGAAAGCGAACGGCCCCTGCCGATGCACATTGCGATCATGGCCGTTGTCGGCGCGGGCATTTCCGCGGTCATAAACAACGTTGCGGCGCTTGCGCTGTTGATGCCGCTTGACTCCGAGACCGCAGCGAAGGCCAGGCGCGCCCTCTGCCGGTCGCTGATGCCCCTTTCGTTCGCCACGATTCTCGGCGGAATGATCACGCTGATCGGCACGCCTCCAAATGTCGTCATTGCCGGATATCGCCAGGAAGCGCTTGGTGCGCCGTTTGGCACGTTCGACTTTGCACCTGTCGGGTTCGCGGTCGCGGCCGCCGGCATCGCCTACGTGTCACTGCTGGGATGGCGGCTGCTGCCCCAGCGGGACGGCGCATGGGGAAGCGAATCCGAATTCGCGCAAGGCCGTTACGTTGCGGAACTGCGGGCTGGCGAGAGACTCGACGGGAAGGGCCTGAAGGTGGGAGACTTCCATCCGCTTGCCGATGAGCACGACGTGCACGTTCTCGGGCTCGTCCGCGGCGGGCGCCGTCAGCCAGGCTTCGCAGCCAGGCAGGAGGTCCGGTCCGGCGATTTCATCGTCGTCGAGGGCGAACCCGGCGCCATCGAGGCGTTCATGGGGCAGGGCGAGCTCGAGTTTGCGGGTTCGGAAAAGCAGTCCGGCACCATGACTTCCGGCGGCCTCACGCTGACATAGGCCTTCGTGCCGGAAGGTGCGCGGATCGCGGGCCGGACGGCGCGCAGCATGAAACTCCTTCACCGGCATTCGGTCACGCTCCTGGGTGTGTCGCGCAACGGCCGACGCTTCCGTGATCGCGTTCGTCTCCTGACGTTCAGGCCAGGCGACGTCCTCCTGCTCCTGGGCACTCCGGAGCGGAATGCGGCGGTGGCAACCTGGATGGGGGTGTTGCCGCTCGAAGGCGGCGAAACGCCAGTCGTTCAGCGTTCGAAGGCCTGGCTTTCCGTCGGCATCTTTCTCGCCGCAATTGCCACAGCCGTGGCGGGCTGGGCGCCTTTGCCAGTCGCACTTGCAGCGGCGGCGGTCGGCTTTGTCGGCGTCGGACTCGTCACGGGCCGCGAGGTCTACGAAACCATCGAGTGGAAGGTCATCGTTCTTCTCGCAAGCCTGGTACCCCTCGCCGAAGCGTTCGAGACGGTTGGCGGGGCGGACTTGATTGCGGGGCAAATCCAGGCGGCAACTCAGGGATTCCCGGCCTGGGTTGCGCTTGTCGTGCTGATGATCGTGACCACGACCCTGTCGGACTTCCTGAACAACGTCGCGACGACGCTGATCGCCGCGCCGGTTGCCCTGGGCGTTGCGGCGGCCACGGGAACGAACCCGGACGCGTGTCTCATGGCGGTCGCGGTCGCCGCATCATGTGCGTTCCTCACGCCTGTCGGGCACAAGAACAACACGATCATCCTTGGGCCGGGCGGCCATCAATTTGGCGACTGCTGGCGGATGGGCCGGCCACTTGAGATCCTGGTGATGGTTGTCTCGGTTCCGATGATCCTGATCGTCTGGCCACTGTGAGCAAACTGCCGTGACGGGAATGCGGACACGATCAGGCTCAAATCGCGAAGCGGTGGACGGCGTGCCGCGATCTCGCCATTTCGGCTTCGCCGCCTTGCTGACGCGATTCCATCCTGCTTCAGGGGTTCGCGCGCCTCAGGACCGGCCGTTCGCCCGCTCGATATGCACCCGAAGCTCCTCCGCCTCGCGCCTTGAGTCCCGGAGACCATCCATGGCCGTGTTCAGCTCGGCCAGGACCTGATTCAACTCGTTCCTGTGTTCCGCCTCGCGCCTGCTGAGCAGCTCCTGGACATTGTCCCGCTCCAATTCGGCCTCGTGCAGCGCCGCCGCCAGCGTGTCCACTTCGTTCATGTCGGAAAGCGTGGACTGCGTGAGCCGCGCGACCAGCCAACGGGCGAACCAGCCCGCAAGGAATGCCATGAACAGGATGACCGCCGTGGCGGCGATGAACTCGGTTCCGCTCATCGTGTGCCTCCTCCGTCGCCCGCTTCGATTGCGTCATCGTCGTCCAGGATCTCCGCTTCCTGCCCGGACAGGTCTGCCTGACCTTCTGATTCGCCGATCAGGCGAAACTCGATCCGACGGTTCGCTTCGCGCCCTTCTGCCGTACCGTTGTCCGCTACGGGCCGGCTTTCGCCATAACCCTTGGCAACCAGGCCGGCAGCCAGTACGCGCCGGGCCATGATCGCATTCAGGACCGCGTCCGCGCGCGCCTGGCTAAGCCGCTGGTTCATGGTCTCGCGACCCTGGCTGTCGGTGTGGCCGCTGATCTCCATCCTGATTCCCTCGCATTCACGAAGAACTTCCGCAATTGCATCCATGGTTTCCGCGGCATCTGCCCCGAACGTGCTGGAAGACGGATTGAAAGTGATCTTCTTTCTTTGGGCCGCTTCGTTCACCCGCTCCAGGCATTCCTCGGGCGTTGGCAACTCGATCTGCGGAGCGCTGAATTCGAGATAGGCCACGTCGAGATCGAAGGGCGCACCAGCCCCCAACTCGTCCGAAAGAACCCGCGCAATTGCGGACTGCGCGCCCTCGAATGCCGCATTGCCGGAAATCGTGACACTGTCGGCAGTCACGTTGACGATCCCGTTGTTCAGAAACCGCATTGCCTCCAACGCCGCCAGCACGCGTTGCGTCCATCCGCTCGGCAAGTCCTGTTCCAGGCCAGTCGCCGAGTAGACTTGGTCGCTCCCGAAATGAGCGACAGCAAGACTCTCGACAGCCTCGCGGGTTGAATCGCTGCCAAGCTTTCCGCGAAGTTGAACCTGGCCCTCAGGTGAAAGGATTGCGGTGAATTCCGGAAATTGTCTCCCTTTGTCCTGCTCGACCTCCTCGGGCAGGATCGCATTCAGCGAAAAGACCGGTGGCAGGGCGTCCTCAAGCTCCGCCGAGACACGCTCGAATCGTGAAGGCGGCGTGCCCGCCGTCGCCACCAACGCGACATCGGCATTCGACATCGTGAACGTGCCTTTGCCCAGCTCGGCCACGGCGCCAATTCCTGCCACCGCTGCCTCGCCCCATCGGGTCGTAGGCGTTCCGAGGGCAAGGATGCATGTCGCGTCGCCGTCAAGTCCCGCGTTTCGGCCCGCTTCGAGGATTGCGTCTCGCGCCGCTTCGCTGTCAGAGGCGCAGGCATCGAAGTGCGCGCCGCCGCTGTCGATCAGGAACCTGAGCGTGAAGGGGGAAACGACCGGACGCGGGGCGGAGATGTTCAAGGCAAGCTCAAGGCCTGCCGGCGCATCACGACGCAACTGCCGTTCCAGCTTCCGCTTGTCGTCGCCGTCCTTGGCCACCGCATTGATGGCGACCCGCGATGCCGTGATCGACACCTTCGCGCGAGGCAGGACTTCGAGTGCCTCAACACCGAATGTCACGGCACGATGCCACCCGTCATCCGGTTCGAATTCGAAAGTTCCGAACAGATCCGAGACCGGTGCGTCATCCACGTGTTCCCGAACCGTCGTCACGACGCTTTCGACATCCATTGACGACGGCACAAGGCCGGCAAGCGAGACTCCGCTGTCCTGTCGCAGGATCTCGATCGAGAATTCGGGCGGCTGGCTTGCCACCGGGTCGGCAACTTCCATTCGGTCCACGATGCGCGCGGAGCTGGCGGCGCGGCCCGCCGTCGAAAGCGCGGCGAATCGCGACGCCTCGTCCGGAGCGGTGCCGCCCAAGGCGACGTGCAGGCCGTCCACACGAACAACTGCCCATTCATGGCCCGATTGCGACAGCCCGGTGTCAATGCTTCCCAGGGTCCGTGCCTCGACCAGATTCCGTGCCCAGACCGCTGCCGCAAGACACAGACCGGCTCCTGCCGCTAACGCCAGCAGATGCGGGATGGAGCGCAGGCGTGAAACGATCCGCCGGAAAGCCATGGCTCCTTGTAGTCTTCGGCTCGATCTCGCGCAATCACAGGAACGTCGCCACGCCCAGGAAGAGGACCGGAAGCAGCCCTGCATCGCGATTCGCCCGGAAGAGATTCAGGCATCGCTCAGGGTTGTCGGCTTCCAGCCGCGTGACTTGCCAAACCAGATGCATTCCAAACGCGAGCGTTCCGGCCAGCACGGCCCCCGGCTGCAGAATGCCTTCGCCAAGCTCAAGGGCGCCGAGCAGTCCAATGCCGAGAACGGCAGTGGACAGGACAAGGAAGCAGTACAGCCAGCGTCTTGTGGTCGTGCCAAAGAGCCGCGCCGTCGACTTCACGCCGATGACTGCGTCATCCCTCTTGTCCTGCAGTGCATAGATCGTGTCATAGAACAGGGTCCAGGCAATCCCGGCGATGTAGATGGCGCAAGCCGGCCAGGCAAGCGTCCCCGTCACCGCAGCCCAGGCAAGGAGCGCGCCCCAGTTGAAGGCAAGTCCCAGAAACACCTGCGGCCACCAGGTGAACCGCTTGGCAAACGGATAGATCAGCACCAGGACCAGGGACGCGAGACCCAGCAGGATGGCCGCGTTCCCGAATGTCAGAAGGACAAGCAATGCCGCCAGCGCCTGCACCGTCATCCAGGCCGCTGCCCGGCTCACGGGGACCTGTCCAGATGGAATTGGACGCGACCGGGTACGTTCAACTTCGGCATCGAGCCTGCGGTCGGCAATGTCGTTCCACGTGCATCCTGCCCCCCGCATCAACCATGCCCCGATGGCGCATCCGATTCCGATCCACGCATGCTGCAGTGTCTGGGTGCCCTGATGCAGCGAAGCCGCGCCAAGTCCCCACCAGCAGGGCAGCAGGAGCAGCCATGTTCCAATTGGCCGGTCTGCCCTGCTGAGCCGCAGGTAAGGGCGCGCCGCCAACGGCGCCCAGCGATCAACCCAGTTGCCCGGAACCGCATCTGCCACTTGCCCGTCTGGTGCCCCTTCGGCCATATGATCCCAGCCATGAAACGCGCGAAAGTCAGGATATATGTAGAGCACCCGCTGGGCGAGGGACAATCGATCCCGCTCGCACGCAACCAGGCACGCTACCTGTTCTCGGTCATGCGCCTGACGGTCGGTGATCCGGTCGCCGTCTTCAACGGCAGTGACGGGGAGTGGGAGGCGGAAGTCTCCGCCACCGGAAAGCGAAGCGGCACCCTCATGTGCCGGTTTCAAGGCGCCGATCAGCGAAATCCTCCCGACCTCTGGCTCCTCTTTGCACCGATCAGGAAAGCCCGCACGGACTTCATTGTGGAAAAGGCTGCGGAAATGGGTGCGGCCCGCATCATCCCGGTCCGAACCGAGTTCACCGTGGCCGAGAGGATTCGGAGAGAGAGGCTTCAAGCCCACGCCATCGAAGCGGCGGAGCAATGTCGCGGGACCTGCGTGCCCCGTGTCGAGGAGATGTCGGCGCTCGCACGAATCCTGGAAGCATGGCCCGCAGACCGCCGGTTGATGTTTTGCGACGAGGCGCTCGCGGGCAAGGGAGCCGCCCTTTCCGGAGCCTCCGGCCCATGGGCCATCCTGATTGGCCCGGAAGGCGGATTCTCCGCGGCGGAACGGCGCATGATCGGCGCGATGCCGCAGACGGTTGCGGTCTCGCTGGGTCCGCGCGTGCTGCGTGCCGACACGGCGGCAGTGGCGGCAATGACGCTCTGGCAGTCAAGCCTGGGCGACTGGAAGTGACGCTGGTCCGGATCCGCACTGACATGCTGCCAAGGGCAGATGCCGGCACTGAGGGACATGTTTCCGGGTCTCGGGCGTCCCCGGAATGGACCCGGCGCGGAAGTTCGGGGACGCTTGTGCCCGACATTGCCGGCGATGCCGGCATGATGCGCTGGAAGAACCGGCGCGTGAGAGGAGACGTCCCGTGAGTCTGATCCGGCCAGAGGCGAGAGCCTTCCTGTTCAGGTGGCAGGAGGCGATTCTCTCGGGCATTGCCCTGCTCGGCTCCCTTCAGGCGGCTGCCATGACGGCCGGGCTGGTTCGGGGCCTGTCCTACGCGGCGGCACTCGTATGTGCGGCATTGTTCATCGAGGGCGTGCGGAGGGCGCGCCGTCCTGACCGTGGCAGCGGCGCGGGAAGGGTCGAGGTCGACGAGCGCCAGATCACGTATTTCAGCGCGCTCGGCGGCGGAGAGATTTCGATCGACGATCTCGTCCGGGTCAAGGTGCGCCCCGGCGACCGGCGCCCGGCTGGTCCGGACTTTTTCTGGGAATTCACCGACCTTCACGGACAACGCCTCACGATTTCAGGGGATGCGGGCAACGGAGCGGCGCTATTTGACGCTCTCACGGCGCTGCCCGGCGCAGACCTCGAGGCTGCAATCCGCGTATCAAATGCGGATGCGGGCGGGGAGCAGATCGTTTGGGAAGCTGCGGCAAGGGAGCCGGATTGACACAAGCGCGATTTCGGGCAAGTCAGCAACCCTGACTTTTCGACGTGAGCAACGCAATGTCCATTCCGCAGACTGGCGGCGGCCCAATCGAAAGGCGCGAGCAGCTGGTCGAGTACCTGGCCTCGGGCTGCAAGCCGCCGGAAGATTGGCGTATCGGAACCGAGCATGAGAAGTTCGGTTACTGCAAGGACACGCTCAAGCCCCTGCCCTATGAGGGCCCGCGCTCGATCAAGGTCATTCTCGAAGGCCTCCGCGACAGGTACGGCTGGGCGCCTCTCGACGAGAGCGGCAACATCATCGGCCTTGCCAAGGACGGCGCTAACATCTCGCTCGAACCGGGCGGCCAGCTGGAGCTTTCGGGTGCGCCGCTGAAGAACATTCACCATACATGTGACGAAGTGAACGAGCACCTGCGCGAGGTGCGTTCGGTGGCCGACGAAATCGGTGCGGGCTTCATCGGCCTCGGAACGGCCCCTCACTGGACGCATGACGACATGCCGCTCATGCCCAAGGGCCGTTACCGCCTGATGGACGGCTACATGCAACGTGTCGGAACGCTCGGCACGCAAATGATGCGGCGGACCTGTACCGTGCAGGTCAACCTCGACTTCGAATCCGAAGCAGACATGGTGCAAAAGCTGCGCGTGGCGCTGGCCCTGCAACCGGTCGCCACCGCACTGTTCGCAAACTCGCCGTTTCTGCATGGCGCGCTCAACGGTCACAAGAGCTGGAGAAGCCGGATCTGGCGCGACCTGGATTCCGACCGCACCGGCATGCTGCCCTTCGTCTTCGAAGAGGGGTTCGGGTTCGAGGCCTGGGCGGACTACGCGCTGGATGTGCCGATGTACTTCGTCTTCCGGGATGGCGCCTACATAGACGCTCTCGGCCAGTCCTTCCGGGACTTCCTCGAGGGCAAGCTGCCGGCATTGCCGGGCGAGATTCCAATGCTCTCCGACTGGGCCGATCACCTGACAACGATATTTCCCGAGGCGCGCATCAAGAAGTTCATCGAGATGCGTGGCGCGGATGGCGGACCGTGGCGACGCCTCTGCGCGTTGCCTGCGTTCTGGGTCGGACTGATCTACGACAGGAACGCTCTTGATGCGGCCTGGGACATCGCAAGGACATGGGCTGCGGAGTTGCGGGAAGAGTTGCGGGTTGCGGCGTCGGTAGACGGCCTTGCTGCCGAAGCGGGCGGCATCGGCATGCATGCCCTCGCGCTGGAAGTGGTCGAGATCGCCGAGACCGGTCTCAAGGCGCGGGCCCAGAAGGGCGCAGGCGGTCTCCTGCCGGACGAAACCCACTTTCTCAGCGCCCTTAAGGAATCCCTTGAGACCGGCGAGACGCTCGCTGACGAAATGATCCGGCAGTTCGAGACCGATTGGGATCGGGACGCGACACGGGCATTCGCGGAATACAGCTACTGACCGCCTGCGGCAGGGACCGGTCCGTGCCACCCGCCCAAGCAATGGGGAACGCGACTTCGTGCGTTGTCTGCGGCATTTGGTCAGCCGGACAGACGCCACACGGAAGGGCTTTTCCGAGGGCGGCAGCCAAACTATACAGCGCCCATGAGTCTTCTCGCCCGCCACCTCCTCGGCATCGAGCATCTCGAACCGGACGAGATAGCCACGCTTCTTGATCTGGCCGACACCTATGTTGACCTGAATCGCCGAGACGTGAAACACGACACCGCGCTCACGGGGCTTACGCAAATCAACATGTTCTTTGAACACTCAACCCGCACGCAGGCGAGTTTCGAAATCGCGGGCAAGCGACTCGGCGCTGACGTCATGAACATGCACATGCAGTCATCGTCGGTCAAAAAGGGCGAGACGCTCATCGACACCGCCCTCACGCTCAACGCCATGCATCCTGACCTGCTCGTCGTCCGCCACCCGAATTCCGGAGCGGTGAGCCTGCTGGCGCAGAAGGTCAACTGCGCCGTGATCAACGCTGGCGACGGACGGCACGAACACCCGACCCAGGCGCTTCTCGACGCGTTGACCATCCGGCGCACCAAGGGGCGGCTCCACCGGCTGACGGTTGCGATCTGCGGCGACATCGCGCATTCGCGCGTCGCCAGGTCGAACATCTTGCTCCTCGGCAAGATGGAGAACCGGATCAGGCTTGTCGGTCCGCCGACTTTGATGCCCGCCAACGCGACCGGATGGGGCGTGGAGGTGTGCACGAGCCTGGAGGACGGACTCAAGGACGCCGATGTCGTCATGATGCTCCGCCTGCAGAAGGAACGCATGGACGGCGCCTTCATCCCCTCCGAGCGCGAATACTACCACCGCTTCGGCCTGGACGGAAAAAAGCTCCAATACGCGAAGGACGACGCCATCGTCATGCATCCTGGCCCCATGAACCGTGGCGTCGAGATCGATGGCACCATCGCCGACGACATCAACCATTCAGTCATCCAGGATCAGGTCGAGATGGGCGTCGCCGTCCGCATGGCCGCAATGAAGCTCCTGGCCGACAACCTCAGACGTCCTGGCCTCGGGAGGCAATCATGACTCCTTGTGAACCAATTCAGCTTGACAAAGAAGCTCGTTTGGGGACTTTGCCGACAATCCAGGCGCACAGTGGGCGGGCAAGATTCCATGAACCCCGAAGCGGGCGTCGAGGTCGCCGAACATATTCGATGAAGCATAAGAACAAGGGGCCCGGCATCAGAGTCGTCGGCGAAATCCAGAAATATGGGTTCACGAGAGTTGCCAGCTTCTGCCCTCGAGGTAAGGACCTCTGAACCTACGCGCCGCGTGGACGGAGACCGGCGAGTCGGCCTGACACGCAAGGGCGCAACCCAGCCATGCAATTCCTCGTGATCGGGAGCTGTCCTGATTGCCTGGCAGCGTCGCGCCGCCCCTCGACCGAGGCTCATGCCTGCCTCGCGAAGAATTGCGGGAATCGACCGGAATTGCGCAAAAGGCCAGGAAAACGGCCATTCCCGCTTGGTCTTCGATCCGGAGAATTCCAGGTTCATAAAATGGAGGCAATGGCTTGAGGATTTTCTGGCAAGCACTAGCTCTCCTCAATCGGGAGTGCGCGAAGGCGGTCCTGGAAGGAAGCGAGTCGGTCGTCGGTTTTCTTCTTCTTGGCGAGTCCCAAGCAGACGTCGGCACGCGCCGACGGTGTTGTTGTTTGCTCAGCAAGGATCTTCGCCGCCCTACGGGCAGACGCGGGTAAATTTGTCTTGTAACTGCTCACCCCCCCTGATTCCGGCTTTATGTCGGGGTGGCAGCTGACGGGCTTTCAGAGAGGCGGGTGGCTGTCGGCCACCTTGGGAAAGTCGGGGACGGGACCCTGCCCGTCTGTCCGTGTCATTGATGAAGGCGCTGGTTGCGGCTGGAGGTTGACACCGCAGACGGATCTGGCTGACGGTGGTCATTGCGAGCGACGGGGACCGCCGACGGGATGCTTCGGATCCAGGGCCGCGAGCGGACTGTGCCAGATGCTTCCGGGGCTCCAGCCCCCGCATGACTATGTCGATTCATAATGCCCACCTCGGTATGTCGTTGATTTTACGCGTAATATTTTGCCGCACATTGTGATAGCGCCCCCTTTCTGGCCACTTTGGCCGCTCTGTTTGACGATCCGACCCCTGTTTCTTGCGCCTGAGCGGTCTTCCGAACACCGAACGTGATCGTCGCCACCGCACGTCCGGCCCGACACCCCTTGCAGGCCGCGATGATCGCAGCGCACTTGTCATTTCCGCCGTTTCCGGCCGATCCGCGACAGAACCGTTTTGCAGTCGATGGCGATCATGTCCAGCTCCGCCGATCTCCGTGACATGGTTGCTCCTTCAGTCTTCGCAGGGCTTCCCGCTGCCTGGCAGCGGCTGTTCCAGCTCTTCGAACAGCGCCGGCTGAACCGTGTCAGGCCGCTCGTCCGTGCGCAGGCGTTCGACATCGGTCGCAGAGATGATCCAGGGCGCCCTCGGGCACAGCTGCCGCGCGGGCAGGCGCCCCTCCTGGATCAGGCGATGCGCCTTCTGATAATCGACCTTCAGGGCTGCGGCGGCTTCGGTCAACGTCATTTCGCCGCGCTCCTGCCGCTCGCCCTCCCTGTAGGGAGGGATGTCGCGCCTGTTGCGGAAACTGCAGACGCTTGCCTTTCTCCAGCCGTGGCCCTTGCCGGTGCGCCGTCCCAGCCGGTTCAGCAATGCCGCGATCGCCATGTCCGGCATTTGTCGCGCCAGTCCCGTGATCAGGGCTCCGGTGTCGGCATCGGTCGCATGGCGATGCAGGCCCTTGGACCTCTGGGCGACGAACAGCTCCGTGTGGTCGCCGCCACGCCAGTGCAGCAGCAGCCTGGTCCGCCGGTCCTCGCGCCAGGCCATGACTTCCTCGAGCGCGGCGCGCAGGATGCGCTTGCGGGCCTCCGCCGTGACGCCCTCGTGGTTCCATGCCTCCTCAAGGTCGGCGCCGAGCTGCAGGCAGGCATCCCGCTCCCCGTCGTCCATCCTTGTGTCCGCGTGGGTTTCACGCGCGCTTTTCAGCGCATCCTCGGCGGTCTGCACCGCAACCAGGCGCTCGTTCCATCGCCGCTCCAGTTCACCCGCCACCTGCCGATTCCCGGGATCGACGGCATCGTACTGCCGCCACGCGCGATCGGCCTCGTAGCGCGCGCGCTCGATCACGATCTCATGCTGGCGAACCGCCTCCGATCCTGCCTCGGCATCGTCATCGATCGCGCGGAGCGCCGCCTCCAGGCCGATCGGCTCGAGAATGCGGACGATCTCGCCGCCGACCGCCTCGTCCACGGAAAGACCGCCGAACGAGATGCACGCCGTTCCGCCGGAATTGGCCGCGCCCCTGCAGACGTACCGCAGCACGGCGCCTCCACGGCCGTTGCAGGACACCGTCATCCTGCGGCCGCAGTGGCCGCAGCGCAGCAGCCCCGCAAGCAGGGCGGCGCCGCCGCGCACCGCGCCGCGCCGTCCCGAGGGCATCATCTTCGTGCTGTTGTCCGCGATCACGCGCCGGTTCCGTTCGCAGGTCTCCAGGCTGACATAGCCCTCATGGCTGTCCGGGATGAAGACCTGCCAGTCGTCCGGGTCGCTCACCACCTTTCGCGTGACCTTCTTCCGCCCGTCGCGAAGCTCGACCTGGCTCTCGGTGCGTCCGTACGCATAGGCGCCGGCATGGACCGGATTGGTCAGGATCTCGTGCACCCGCGCATGGTTCGGCACCTGCCACCGCAACTGTTCCCCCTCGCTCTTCGGCCGTGACGGCAGTTCGAGACCCTCGTCGCGGAACCAGAGATGGACCTGCCGGATGCTCTGCATCTCGTCGAACTTGCGAAAGACGAGCTCGATCGCCGCGCGGACGCGCAGGTCCGGATCCTTCTCGATCGCGTTCCGGCCGACGCGCCGGTATCCGGCCGACACGGCCAGGAACAGCTCGCCCCGCGCCGCCTTGCGGTTCCGGCCCTCGACCGAGCGCCTGCGCATGTTCGCAAGCTCCAGCTCCGACATGGCGCCGTGCATGCCGAGCACCATCCTGTCCGTCGGCAGGCGGGGGTCGCAGACCGTCTGCTCGTCGGCCAGCAGGCAGCCGACGACGCCGCAGAACTCCAGAAGCGTGTGCCATTCCCGGCCGTTTCGCGAAAGCCTTGTTGCGTCCACCGAGAGGATGATGCCGACTTCCCGGTTGCAGACGGCGTCGAGCATGATCTCGAAGCCGGGCCGAGAGGCGCCGCCGCCGCCCGACAGGCCGAGATCCTGGTCGATGAAGGTGACGTCCGGCCAGCCGAGGTCCCCGGCACGGGCCTTGAGCCCGTACTGCCACTCCTGGCTCCCCGTGTTGTGACGCACCTGGTGCGCGGAGGACTGGCGGACATACACGATCGCCTTTCGCGCGAGATGGTCAGGCGTGATCTTGTTCATGCCCGCCTCCCTCGCCTGCCGCGCGGTTCGTCGCCGCCTCCCGGATCAGCTGCGCCACTAGCGCCAGCAGTTCCGCCTTCCGGTCTCCCTCCAGGACGTTGCGGGGACCGTCCGGCCCGAACAGCCGCCCCTGTCGTGTCGTCCGCCTGTCTCGCTTCATCGTCGCCTCCGTCGTCTGCAAGGTTCGAGACAACAGTGTCGACGATCATGCGCAGGTCCGACAAAGCCTCGCGCGAGAGCCTCGGATGGTCACGCACCGCCCAGGCCGCCGACTCCGGCCAGGTCATCCATTCGCGAATCGCCAGCGTGCGACCGCTTGACAGCAGGCGGACATGAAAAGTGGCCCCGGACGGGGACGGGAGGCGCTGCCTCACTTCCACCTTCTCGCCGACAAAGGGATGGAACCGGTAATGGATCGTCAGTTCGGAAGCGTGATAATGGGCAGTATGTCGGGACGTTGGATCTTTATCTGGAGTCTCATCTCGGGGGCGGCGCGCTGATGAAGCGCAAGGCGCCGGCGCTGCCCTCGATCGGGATCGACCGGGACCGCCGCGCGATTGACGGGTTCGGGTGCGACTGCCCCGGTGGAACTGATCCGCGGCTGCTGCCACCGGTTCCTGGCCGGGTTCCGGTTCCAGGGCACGGAACCGGTCTGCAACGATCCGCCCTGCGTGCAGTCGACGCGCAGGGCGGACCGGCGCTACCGCCACGACTGCACCGACGACGGCCATGTCGCGCTCCTTGAGCCGCTCAAGGGCCTGCCCTGCCAGGTGATGGTCTCGGGCCACCCTTCGGCGCTGCATGATGCGGTGCTGCCGGACTGGCGCCGCGTCGCCCTGCAGGTGACGGTCCGGGCCCGGGCCGGCACCGAGGTGGCGTGGCTGAACTTCGAGCCCGGGCGGATGCACTCGGCCGGCCATGCCGGGCGGAACGCGACCGACCGTCAGCGCATCAAGCGCAAGGCCGCCCGCTGGGCGCAGGGCTGCAGTAAGATGCCGCCGGGCGAGCGCCTCGCGGCGATCTCGGCGATCATGGCCGTCGAGGCCGGGTGACGGCGACGGTGAACGCGGCATCTCTGCGCGAGGAGTTCTAGGCGGCGAAAACGCGGATCAAGACGCTGCGAAAGGACGGCAAGGTGTCCGAAGAGGTCGATGCCGTGATCGGCGTCCTGTTCACCCTGCCGGGCATCCTGATCGCCGTCCTGCCGGAGAGGACGGCCCGCAAGACCGGCGCCAGCTCCGGCCTCCCGCCGTCGCGGACGGGGAGGGACGAGACCGCACGGCGCGCCGGCAGCAGCGGCAAGGGCGCGAAGCCGAACCTGCAGACGGGCGACAACCTCCGGAAGACCACCGTCGAGGAGACGGGCGCCCACATGCTGTCGCTGCGCCGGGCCGTCGCGCTGGTGCAGGCGATCAGCGGCCTCAGATGCCGTAATGGGGCGGCGATTCGCACCGACGCCGGTTCGGATTGGAACGTGGGTAGGTTGCCGGTCCGGTGTCGTTGTCCCTGCTGCCACGCACGACATGTGCCGTCGTGAGTGGCGGAGGCGGTCCCGAGGGAGCGCTTCCTGATCCAATTGCAATGGAAAGGACAACGACAATGGAAATCCTTGCCGGACCGGACGTGTCGGTGGCAAGCACGTCTGCTTGCGCACTCGGCGCCGATGGCAGGATCGTGAACGAAGCGAAGGTGCCTTCGGATCCCGGATCGCTCGTCGAGCACATGCATGGCCTGCCCGGCGGCATCGCTGCGATCGGCCTGGAGGCCGGCCCCTGTCGCAGTGGCTCCACAAGGGACTGAGCGAAGCCGGCCAGGAGACCGTGCTGATGGTGAGGCGGGTGAAGTCCGCGCTGAAGGCGGCTCCGGTCAGGACGGACCGGCGGGATGCCGAGGGCATCGCGCAGCTGCTGCGGACGGGATGGTTCCAGCCCGTGCACTGCAAGTCGGTCGCGTCCCAGGAGAAGCGGGCCCTGCCGGGCTCGCGCAACGCGCTCGCGGAAGGCCTGACGCGGCCTGGACTCCCGGTGCGCGGCATTCTCCGCAACTTCGGCCTGAAGCTCGGCCGGGTCTCGAAAGGGGACTTCGAGGAGCGGGTCCGGGAGCCGGCCTCGGGCAACGCGACGCTGCCGGACGCCGTCGAGCCGATCCTGCGGCTGCGCGCGCGGATGCGCGACGAGCCGGCCGTGATGACGAAGAGGGCCGGGACCCTCGCCGGGCCGGACGCCACCTGCCGGCAGCTGATGACGATGCCCGGCACGGGACCGGTCACGGCGACGGCCTTCGTCGCCGCGGTCGACGACCCGGCCCGGTTCCGAAGGGCCAGGGACATCGGCGCCCGGGCGGGACTGACGCCGAAGCGGAACCGGTCGGGAGAGACGGACGTGTCGGGCGGGATCTCGAAGGCCGGCGACATCGCGCTGCGCAAGGCGCTCTTCCAGGCCGCAACGTCGATGCTGAACAGCACGAGGAAGATGAACTGGCTGAAGTCCCGGGCGCTGCGGCTGGCGGCGAGGCGTGGCAAGAAGCGCGCCACGGCCGCGCCGGCCCGGCGCATGGCCGTGGTTCCGCTCCGGATGTGGCTGGACGGGACGGAGTTCGGCTTCACCCGCGAGCAGGCGATGTCGCCTGACCCGGCATGAGCGTGGCTGCAACGGATCCGCAGTCCGTGACGAAGAGGGAAGGAGCGGGCACTGCCTCTTGAGAGTAAGCGGTTAAAGTACGACGTCGAGGCCCGATCCGGGCCGGATTTGCGTTTGACATCATAGCCTGCCCGTTCTAGTGATCTGCCGTCGGTGCGAATCACTTCGGAGGCGGCGATGGCGGAATGGCATGGATCCAAGGGGACGACCGGGCTCTCGCAGGCAATCGTGAGCGCCATGCCCGTGCATGACCTGTTCATCGAATCGCACTTGGGTGGCGGCGCGATCATGAAGCGCAAGCCGCCCGCGCAGCGCAGCATCGGCATCGACCTCAACCGCCGGGCGATCGACGACTTCAGATGCGACTACCCCGTCGAGCTCCACCATGGCTGCGCCCACCGCTTCCTGTCCGGCTTCGACTTCCAGGGCCGCGAGCTGGTCTACTGCGACCCGCCCTACGTGCAGTCGACGCGCAGGTCGCAGCGCCGCTACCGCTTCGACTGCACGGACGACGACCATGTCGAGCTTCTCGGCATCCTGAAGTCGCTGCCGTGCCAGGTGATGGTCTCCGGCTATCCTTCGGCGCTCTACGACGCGCACCTGGACGGCTGGCGCTCGCTCGAGGTCCAGGTCAACAACCAGGCCTGCGTCGTCACCGAGAAGCTGTGGTTCAACTTCGCGCCGGGCCGGCCGCACTGGCACGCCTGTGCGGGCAGGAACTTCACCGACCGCCAGCGCATCAAGCGCAACGCAGAGAGGTGGGCGCGGCGCTACCGGGCGATGCCGCCGGGCGAGCGGCTCGCGGTGCTGGCGGCGGTCATGGCCGTCGAGGCCGGGGAATGAACGCGTCGTCCAATGTTCGCGAGGTCGAGGATCTGGGCCGGGACCTGTCCCGTCTGCTCGGGGACGGCACCCTGCCGCCGGAGGCCGAGGAGGCGCTCCGGTCGCTGATCGGGCTTTCGGGACGGCTGGCGTCGGACAACGCCGAGCTGGCCGCGACGATCGCGGCACAGGAAGGGCGGATCGCCGAGTTCGTGACGCAGATCGCCGCTCTCACCGCCCAGATCGTCCAGCTGCAACGCGACCTGTACGGCTCGCGCTCGGAGCGGCGCAAGGATGGCGTGGCTGGATCCGAAGGCAGTGACGGGACCGACGGCCAGGACAGCCGCCGCGGCGGCAAGGCCGGCCGCAGAAAGGATCGCGGCGACGCGGTCAGCGACACCGGGCTGCGCTTCGGCGCGGACGCCCCGGTGATCGACATCACCGTGCCGCCGCCCGAGATAGAGGGCCTGTCGGAGGACGACTACGAGGTGATCTCGGAGCGCGTCCACTGCCGGGTCGCCGCGCTCGACTGGCGGCACGTGGTCATCCGCTACCGCTACCTCAAGGCGAAGATCCGCAAGACCGGCGCCCTCGTCAGCGCCCCGGCCCGCGAGAGCGTGTTCAAGAACAGTGCCGCCGACGTCTCGTTCGTCGCCGGAATGCTCATCGACAAGTTCCTTTGGCACCTGCCTCTGCACCGCCAGCACCAGATGCTGGCCGCCGGAGGCATCACCGTGAACCGGGGTTCTCTGAGCCAGTGGGCCAACCGGGCGATCGCGCTCCTGAAGCCGGTCCACGACGCGCAGTGGCGTTCGGTGCTGGAAAGCGCCGTGATCCAGATGGACGAGACGCCGATCCGGGCCGGACGGCACCCGGGCAAGCCCGGAAGCATGAAGAAGGGCTGCTTCTGGCCGATGCTCGGCGACCGGGGCGAGGTGGTGTTCCCCTTCGCCGCCTCCCGTCGGCACGAGCATGCGGCCGAGTTCCTCGGCGAGTATTCCGGAACCCTCGTGAGCGACGGCTACGGCGCCTGCGAGGCCTATGTCGCGGCGCGCGGCGGCGCGGTCACCCATCAGGGCTGCTGGACCCATTCTCGCCGCAATTTCCGGGAGCAGAAGGACAATCACCCGGAGATGGCCGGGGAAGCGCTGAAGCTGATCGGCGCCATCTACCGGATCGAGAAGGAGATCGACGGCCGGCCGCGGGCCGAGCGGCTGGTCGCGCGGCGGACCCGGTCGCGCAAGGCGGTCGACAGGATCTGGGACTGGTGCGAGCGGACGCTGGAGGATCCGGCGCTGACGCCGAAGCACCCGGTCCGCAAGGCGATCGGCTACGCCGTCGAGCGAAGGGCCACGCTCGAGGTGTTCCTGGGCGACCCGGACGTGCCGCCGGACACCAACCAGGTCGAGAACAAGTTGCGCGGCGCCAAGCTCGGCCAGCGGAATTGGATGTTCGCGTGGACCGAGATCGGCGGAGAGTTCATAGGGATCATGAACGCCATGCTCGCCACCTGCCGGATGCAGGACGTCGATCCCCGCGTCTGGTTGACCGACGTCCTGCTGCGCATCGACACCCATCCGGCCAGCCGGATCGAAGAACTGACGCCGAGGCGGTGGAAGACGCTGTTCGCCGACAGCCCGATGACGTCCGACGTCGCGGCCGTCACGGCGGGCAGGCTTCACGCCGCCGCGACCGGGGCGGGACAGCGCTTGCGGTGGCGCCGGACGGTGATGTCGATCCCGTCCAGAAGCGCAGAGAGCTCGGTCCGCGACAGCGACAGCGACTTCCGTCCCCGTGCCAGCGCCGGGGGCGACGCGAACAGGCCCTGCTCCAGGCGCTTGGCCCAGATGAAGAACCCGCCATGCTCGAAGCCGAGCACCTTCACCATCGTCCGGCGGCGGTTGACGAACACGTACCAGCGCCCGCTGGCCGGGTTCTCCCCGAGATGGGTCGCGACCAGCGCGCCCAGTCCGTCGAAGCTGCGGCGCATGTCCGCCGGTTCCGTCGACAGCCAGATGCCGCCCGCCGGCCAGCCGCTGAGCATCAGGACCGCCGCAGACGGAGCGTGACCCCGTCGCCGAGCGACAGCTCGACGTCCCAGCCCCGTTCCGTCCCCGCCGCGATCTCGACGAAGCCGCGCCTGCCCGCGGTCGCCCGGCCGGCCAGGCCGCGCTTGCGGCGCCAGCTCTGGAACGACTTCACCGACACCCCGCGGGACTCGCAGAAGCTGACCTGAGAACCGTCCCAGCGCTCGAAATCCTCCATCAAGGTCTGCCACTCGGCCTCGCTCCGGTTCTTGCGGACGGGGCGGGCAGCGCCCGTCGCCAATGCATCGTTTGTCATGAAGAAACTCCGATCAGGATCAATGGATCGGATGCTCTCGCGCGAGGGCCGACGAAATCAAGACGCAAGCAGAACGCCGTCCTTTAACCGCTTACTCTTGAGAGGCATCCCGTCCACGGACGTCCCGTTGCCGGGACGCGGTCTTCGATGATGTCGTGGAGAGCCTCGTTGCCGAACCGCGTTGTCGCGTTCGAGCACGCCATCGAGATTGACCCTCGGGGACCGAAATGGACCAGGCATCATGCAGGCGGCCGACGAGCCGGCCACGGACGGAAGGAAGATGCCCGGCGACGGACGTGAAGTGGACCTTCCCGGAAACATCGAGGTGAAGACTTGAGCGAAACCTGAACAGCGTCGGCCCCGCCGAGGGTTTCCCGGTTCGCCTCCGCAAGACTCTTGCGGTCGCTCCGGCGAACCGGGAAACCCTCGGCTCCAGGCTTGGACGTCAACGCCGCTCCCGGCACCAACGCCGCGAAACTTGCCGCCGGCGACGGGATCGTGTTGTCAGGTTCGGGCGTCATTGCCGCTCATGCGCAGGACTTAGTGCTTGACGTGGGGGGCCCCATTACGGAAGGCTCTCCGAGGCCACCTGCCTCGGCTGCGTCAGGCGCCTGCATGAAGCGCTGCAGCCATGGGAGGAGGCCGCCATCGCGCATCTCCTGGAACGCCCGGCCCTGCATGCCGACGAGACCGGCTTCCGGGTCGACGGCAGGACCCGGTGGCTCCATGTCGTCACCGACGGCTCCCTGACCCTGAAGTTCCTGCACCGGAAGCGCGGAAGGGAGGCGATCGACGAGATCGGCATCATCCCGCGCTACGCCGGCACGCTGGTCCACGACTGCCGGGCGACGTGCCTGGCCCATGATCAATGCAAGCATCAGCTCTGTGGGAGCCACCTCCTGAGGGAACGGCCTTCGTCGTCGGGTCCAACGGCTTCCGCTGGGCGCGCCTGACGGAGAGGCTGCTGCGCGAGGCCTGCCACAGGGTCGACAGGAGCGACACCAAGACCCTGCCCGAGGACGGGCGCGCGGCCGTGCGCAGGCGATGCCGGACGATCCTGACCCAGGGTGCCAGGGAGCTGCCCGAGATCCCGCCGCGCCCGAAAGGGAAACGGGGACGGATCGCGAAGTCCGACGCGCACAACCTGCACGAGCGCCTCGTGAAGCACGAGGTGTCCGTGCCGCGCTTCATGGCGGACCCGGCTTCACGCCGAAGCCTGGTGCCGGATCTCAAGCTGCCTGAGCTCGATGGCGGGACTCGGATACAACCCTATCGTCGCCATCCAGATCGCGCTCGCCGGAAATGCCGCCAAAATGATCGAACTGCATGACCCTCAACCCGCCCTGGGAAAGCGGTGAGCAGTTACCTTCACTTCAGTCATTTCCTCAATCAGAACCCCACACTGTTCCAACCCGTCGGCGGCATGGACGCAATCGTCCGCGCCCTTGCCGAGCGCACCGGCGGTCTCGTTCAGTACGGGTGCATCGTCGAGCAGATCCGACGTCAGGACAAACGGGGTCCGGATCGTCTGTCGCGACCCGGATGGAACGGAGCGGGCCGTTCGGGCGGACTTTGCCATCTGCACGATCCCCGCGCCCGTACTGAAGGACATTCCGAACGACTTCTCCCCCGAGACGCGGGCTGCGATCGGGTCACTGGAATTCGTCGAGGCGGTGAAGGTCGCCTTTCAGGCCAGACGGCGCTTCTGGGAGGACGACTCGGCAATCTACGGCGGAATTTCCTGGACCGACAGCGACATCGCCCAGATCTGGTATCCGTGCAACGGCTATCACCGGCCCAAGGGCGTGCTGGTCGGCGCCTATATCTGGAGTCGGGATCCGGGGCGACGCTATTCGGCCATGTCGGCAACGGAACGTCTTCGCGCCGCACTGGAAGAGGGCGGGCCGCTGCACCCGGGATATGCCGGCGAAATGGAATGCGGCATCAGCCGTGCCTGGCTCAACGTTCCATTCCAAAACGGCGGATGGCCGCGCAGCAATCCCGACGCCGCGGCAGTACTGCGCCGGGGCGACGGACCGTTCCACTTCGCCGGCGACTAGGTGACCGCCCTCCCCTGGTGGCAGGAAGGCGCCCTGCTCGCCGCCCACGCCGCTGCAGAGGCCATTCACCACGAATTCTCCGACAGGTGACCCGACGTCCCGGCACCCGGCAGTCAGGGATGAACTTCAACTCCGTATTGGCCTTTGCGCCAAGAACTGTCACAACCACGCGGCCGAGACCTTCCGCAGCGGCAAATCGGGATCAAGCACGCGGAGCGCCACGCCTTCGGCAACCAGGTGTGTCCGGGTTGGTTGGCCATTCGGCCTTACGGCCTCAAGACATTTCCCGGGATGCTTCGGAATTCCAGATGCTTTCGGGCGGAGGATGGTCCGGACCGAAATTCAGGTCTCGCATGTGCGACGGCGCTCTTGAACAAGCACTCGCTTCATTGATTCCAAGTCAGCCTTCGCTTCGGGGCTTTCGTCTGTCCTGAACGGTCCGCAGTCGAGCTGCCCGGCACAGCGGCACATGACGAGGCATGCGGCATTGGCACGTCTTCAGGTGGAGGCCGCCTCGGCGACCGCCCCGTGAAGAGCGTGTGAAGAGCGAAGGCGTCTCGCCCGAAAGGCGGCACGAGGCAGAAAGGCATTCGGGACAATTCCCTTGAGATTTCGCTGCAGTTCTGACACCTGACACCCATGACCGCGCTGATCTTCCGGAATGCCCGATTGATCGATCCCCAGACGGGAACCGACACGGCCGGAACCCTGGCCGTTCGTGACGGCGTCATCGTCGGTCCGCAAGGCATGGACGACGCGGCAGCGATCGACTGCAACGGGAAATGCCTAGCACCCGGCATCATCGATATCGGCGTCAAGGTCAACGAACCTGGCGAGCGCCACAAGGAAAGCTTCCGCACGGCCGGCATGGCCGCCGCTGCAGGCGGAATTACGACAATGGTCACCCGACCGGACACGCTGCCAGCCATCGACACGCCCGAAGTTCTGGAATTCGTTCGCCGACGAGCGAACGAGTCCGCGCCCGTCAACGTCCTGCACATGGCGGCATTGACCCGTGGCCGCGAGGGTCGCGAAATGGCCGAAATCGGATTCCTACTTGACGCGGGCGCCGTGGCGTTTTCCGATTGCGACCGTGTCGTCCGGAGCACCAAGGTCTTCGCACGCTGCATGACCTATGCGGCCTCGCTCGGCGCCCTCGTGATCGGGCACCCGCAGGAACCGGAACTCTCGTCCGGGGCGTCCGCCACAAGCGGAAAGTTCGCGGCGCTCCGGGGGCTTCCATCGGTCTCGCCGCTGGCCGAGCGAATGGGCCTTGATCGCGACATTGCCGTCGTCGAAATGTCGGGCGCAAGGTACCACGCCGACCAGGTGACCACGTCACGTTCGCTCCGCCGCCTCGAGCGCGCCAAGCAGTCAGGACTGGACATCACCGCCGGAGTCTCGATCCACCACCTGACCCTGAACGAGATCGACATCGGCGACTATCGGACCTTCTTCAAGGTCAAGCCGCCGTTGCGCTCCGAAGATGATCGGCTTGCTGCCGTGGACGCCGTGGCGAACGGCCTGATCGACATCATTAGCTCGATGCACACGCCACAGGACGAGGAATCGAAGCGTTTGCCGTTCGAGGAAGCGGCATCGGGGGCAATAGGCCTCGAGACGCTTCTTCCAGCCGCATTGCGCCTGGTCCATGCGGACCATCTGGACCTGCCGACGCTTTGGCGCGCCCTGTCGCTGTTGCCGGCATCGCGGCTCGGGCTTGCCGCAGGCCGCCTGAGCGTCGACGCTCCCGCCGACCTAGTTCTATTCGACCCCGATGCGCCATTCGTGCTTGACCGGTTCAAGCTGCATTCGAAATCCAAGAACACGCCTTTCGATGAGGCCCGAATGCAGGGAAGAGTCCTCGGCACCTGGGTTGCTGGCCGGCGTACGGGGATCCCGAACGATCCGTCGAGCTGAGGCGCTTGCCGCCTGCACGGCCTGCCACATGTTGATCCAAGCAGGAGCCAGATGATGCCGGAATTCGACACGTCCCTTCCGGTGCTTCTGGTCACCGCCCTGCTGGCCTACCTCGCAGGCTCGATTCCCTTCGGGCTGGTCGTGTCGCGCGCATTCGGGCTGCCCGACCCCCGCGGCATCGGGTCCGGCAACATCGGGGCTACCAATGTCCTGCGCACAGGATCCAGAGCCGCTGCGCTGACGACTCTGCTCCTTGACGCCGCGAAGGGCTTGGTCGCGGTCATTGCCGCAAGAGCGGTTGCCGGCGAAGACGCCGCGCAGGTCGCCGGGCTCGCGGCGTTCCTGGGCCATGTCTTTTCCGTGTGGCTCCGCTTCCGCGGCGGGAAGGGAGTGGCAACCCTGCTTGGCGCGCTGGCAGGAATCGGCACCCTGATCGGGCTAGCGGCGATGGCCGCCTGGCTCGGCGTTTTTCTCGTTTCACGAATCTCCTCCCTGTCGGCGCTCGTGGCCGCCGCAATCACGCCAGCCGTGGCTCTCTTGCTCGGGCAAGGCCGGCTGATCGTGGCAACACTGTTCATGGCGATTGTCGTCTTCTGGTCGCACCGCGCCAATGTCCGGCGGTTGATCGACGGCACAGAACCCAAAGTGATGCGGAACAAACCGTAGGCAACGGTCCGTCCGGCCTTCAGGCCAAAAATGCCCGGGCCCGCCGGACATGCCACAGGATCTGGGCGCGGCGTTCATGTCAGGCTTGCCCGCAAGTCGAGAGACTCGGGAGGCATTGTCCCCGAGCCCGCACCCGCGTAGCCTCGCCCATGTGGAATTCCAGGCAATCAAGGCCGCCCTCGAATGGCAGATCGCGTGTGGCGCGGACGAATCGATTATGGATGCGCCGATTGACCGGACCTCGCTGCCGAGGGCTGCAGAGCCGCCAAGACAGGCGCCGGCGCAAGAAGCGGGACCGGGGACCGAACCTGTCGCCGTCGCAAGGAGCGCCGCCGAGGCAGCGGTCGATCTCCCGACGCTCCGGACAGCCATGGAAGCCTACGAGCACTGCGATCTGAAACGCGGAGCAAAGCGGCTTGTGTTCTCGGACGGCAATGCCAATGCACGGGTCATGATCATCGGCGAGGCTCCGGGACGCGACGAAGACGTCGAAGGCCGGCCCTTCGTGGGGCGCGCCGGGCGGTTGCTTGACCTGATGTTCGGCCACATCGGCCTTTCCCGAACGAAATCCGACAGGGCAGGTGCGCTCTACATCGCCAACGTGCTTCCTTGGAGGCCACCGCAGAACCGCGACCCGAAGCCGGAAGAAATGGCGATGATGCTGCCCTTTCTCGAACGGCATGTCGAATTTGTCGACCCCGACCTGATCGTCGCCATGGGCAATCACGCATGCCTTGCGCTTCTCGGACAGCGCGGAATCACGAGGCTGCGAGGAAAGTGGAAGACGGCTCTGGGCAAGCCGACTCTTCCGATGTTCCACCCCGCCTACCTCCTGCGAACGCCCGAGGCAAAACGCGAGACATGGGCTGATCTCCTGAGCCTCAAGGATTGGCTTCAGGCATGAACGTCCTTGCCTTTTCCGACCTGCACCGTTCGAAGGCACGGGCGGCCGCGTTGTTCCTAAAGAGCCCGGAGGCGGACCTGGTGATCGGGGCCGGAGACTTCTGCAACATGCGACACGGGCTAGACGATGCCTTGCGCATGCTAGACGGCATCGCGTGCCCGATGGTCGTCGTGCCCGGCAATGCAGAAAGCGTGGAAGAACTCCGTGACGCTTCCCGGGCCGGCACGACCGTGCTCCACGGCGAGGAAATCGAATTCGACGGCATTCGCCTGTTCGGCCTTGGATGCGGCGTGCCGGTCACGCCATTCGGCCCCTGGTCATGCGACCTCGACGAGGTTACCGCCGCCGCCATGCTGCTGCCTTGCCGAACCGCAGACATCATTGTCACGCATTCGCCGCCAAAGGGTGTTGCGGACATGACCTCGAACGGCATGTCCGTCGGTTCGGAATCCGTCCGCGAAGCGATCGAGCGCGTTCAGCCGAAGCTGGCGCTATGCGGCCATATCCACGATTCCTGGGGGCGATCGGGGCAGATCGGCATGACTCAGGCATGCAATCTGGGTCCCTCGGGCCGAATCTTCGAGATAGCGCCATGATCGAGCCGCTGCACCAGATCGCCTTCATTCCGGCAGCACTGGCATTGAACCTGACGCCCGGCGCCGACATGCTCTTCTGCCTTGCGCACGGCGCACGCGAAGGCATGCGCGCAGGCCTCGCGGCTTCGGCGGGGTTTTCGACAGGCGCAATGGCGCTCGTGACGTTGACGGGACTTGGCCTCGGCTACCTGGTAGCGCAGCATCCGATCCTGTTCGACGTGATCCGACATGCTGGCGCCGGCTATCTCCTCTGGCTGGCGCAGAAGTCCCTTCGCACGCCGCTCGGCGCACGTGACATGCCCCGCATCCGTCCCGCCCGGGCCTTCGGGGACGCGCTGATCGCGAACCTGACCAACCCAAAGGCCGCCCTCTTCATCCTGGCGTTCGTGCCGCAGTTCGTGGATCCTGGCCGTGCCGTCCTGCCGCAATTCCTGGCACTTGGTGCAGTCATCGCCATCGGAGGTATGGCCATCAACGGCGCAGTTGGGGTGTTCTCCGGCAGAATCGCGCGCCTGACGGCACGAACGCCGAAGGTCGAGCAGGTCCTTGGAGTCCTTTCCGCCTCCATCTTCGCCTCCCTGGCACACCGCCTCGTGCTGGAAGGACGGCGCGCATGAACGCCATCGACGAAACCCGGAAATTCGTCCCGGTCCGCATCGCGGTGCTGACCGTCAGCGACACGCGAAGCCGCTCGGATGACCGTTCAGGAGACTTGCTCGCCAGGCGGATCGAGGATGCGGGCCACATTCTCGCGGCCCGCGAAATCGTGACCGATGACCACGAAGTCATTGCGGCACTGCTGCGAAAGTGGAGCCGGCGCGACGACATCGACGTGATCCTTTCGTCCGGCGGCACCGGGCTGACGGGGCGCGACGTTACGGTCGAGGCGCACAGGGACGTCTACGAAAAGGAAATCGATGCCTTTGGCACGGTCTTCACGCAAGTCTCGATGAAAAACATCGGCACTTCCGCGGTCCAGAGCCGCGCCTGCGGCGGCGTGGCGAACGGAACATACCTGTTTGCGCTTCCCGGCAGCCCCGGCGCCTGCAAGGACGCATGGGACGAGATCCTCGCCTTCCAACTCGACCATCGCCACCGACCCTGCAATTTCGTGGAGATCATGCCGCGCCTCGACGAGAGGTCGCGACGGAAATAGCGCTCGCGATCGTTTCATCTCAAGAATTTTGCCAACCGCGCCATTCAGCGGCATAATGCGGCATGAAACGAACGCACTGATCGGATAGTGCCTTGCGATTCCTGGGACGCTCGCTTGTAGGTCTGTTCCTCCTGTCCGTGACTCTCGGACTGCTGGCCTATGCCGGGAACATGGTGCGGGGCGCTCTTGAGGCCCGGCTTTCGGAGGAGCCGCGTCAGCGCCCGCAGCGGGAACGGGTGTTTGCGGCAAATGTAATTTCCATCCAGCCTGAAACCATACGCCCGGTACTGTCGACCTTTGGCGAAGTCCGTGCCCGACGCACCCTGACCCTGCGTGCCTCGGCGGCGGGCGAAATCATCTGGGCATCCGACAAGGTCGAGGAAGGCGGAGAGGTCGAGGCGGGCGATCTCCTGGTCCGCATCGACCCGGTGGATGCACAGTCTGCGCTCGATACGGCGCGCGCCGACCTCTCCGAGGCGGAAGCCGATCTCCGCGATGCCGAGCGCCAGCGCGCGCTGGCCGCGGATGAAATCCTTGCTGCCGAAAACCAGGCACGGCTGCGCGCAAACGCCCTCGATCGCCACAGGGACCTCCTGCAGCGCGGTGTCGGATCCACCGCCGCCGTCGAAACCGCCGAGCTCGCACTCTCCACGGCGAACCAGGCCGTCCTGTCGCGCCGCCAGGCAGCCGCCAATGCCGAGACCAGAATCGACCAGGCGAGAACGACGCTGGAGCGTCGACGGATTGCCTTTGCGGATGCCAAGCGCAGATTGGCGAGCACCTGGATCAAGGCCGAGTTCGCGGGCGTACTGAGCGATGTCACGGTTACCGAAGGCGGGCTGGTTGCGGCCGGCGAGACCCTCGCACGGATCATCGACCCGACCGAACTCGAAGTCGCCTTCCGCGTCTCGACGCCCCAATATGCGCGCCTGCTCAACGACGGCGGGCGCTTGATCGGCGCGGACGTCACTGCCTCGATCGACATTCTCGGCGTAGATCTCGAAGCGTCAGGCAGGATCAGCCGCGAAAGCGCGGCCGTGGGCACCGGCCAGACCGGACGACTGCTCTTTGCGCGCCTGAGCGATGCGCCAGGTTTCCGGCCGGGAGACTTCGTGGGCGTCCGCATCGTGGAGCCGCCGATCGAGCGTGCAGCCCGGCTCCCCGCGAGCGCGGTCGATGCGGCCGGAACAGTGCTCGTCGTCGGAGAGCGCGACAGGCTCGAAGTCGCTGAGGTGCAAGTCCTGCGCAGCGAAAACGACGATGTCCTTGTTCGCGCGCGCCAGCTTGCCGGGCGCGAGATCGTTGCGGAACGAACCCCGCTGCTCGGCGCCGGAATTCGCATCCGGCCCGTGCGTCCCGGCGGGAATCAGCCGGCAGCGGAGGAGCCGGAACTTCTGGCGCTGGATCCCGAGCGGCGCGCACGAATCGTCGCATTCGTGGAAAACAACCAGTTCATGCCGGACCAGGCCAAGAAACGCGTCCTGACCGCACTCAGGCAAGACAAGGTCCCGGCCCAAATGGTCGAACGCATCGAAAGCAGGATGGGTGGCTGAGATGCGGCATCGCGGCCCAGGAGAGCGCAGCCAAAGACGTTCCGGGCTTCGAGCCGGTCGCGCGTTGACCCCTTGTGCCAGCGGTCTCCTGCTTCGCGACCCTGAACCCGGGGGGCGCATCCGGGCCCCAGGCCTGACCAAGTGCGCGCCATGCGAAGCCAAACATGTCATCACGGGGAGTCCGCGCGATGGCCCGTGATCTGGGCCGGGCAACCGGTGGCATCCTCTCCTACTTCACGAGGCACCGGACGGCGGCCAATCTCCTTCTCGTGGTCCTGGTGGTCTCGGGACTCTACGCTGCGCCGCAGATGCGGGCACAGTTCTTTCCGGATGTCATCGTCGACGACATCACGATCAATGTGGCTTGGGACGGAGCCGGGGCGGAAGACGTTGACGCAGCCATAGTCAAGGTCCTGCAACCCGCGCTTCAGGCCGTGGACGGCGTGACGGAGACGTCCTCCCAGTCACGAGAGGGCCAGGCCACGATCAATCTTGAGTTCGAGCCGGGCTGGGACATGCGACAGGCGGAGGAGGATGTGGGCACGGCCATTGATTCCGTGACCGATCTTCCCGCGGATGCCGACGACCCGAAGACGGTGCGTCGTCGCTGGTCGGATCGGGTCACCGATGTGGTCATCAAGGGCCCGGTTGGCGTGGACCAGCTTGCCAACTTCGCCGACGAGTTCGTCACGCGCCTGTTCGCGGTCGGGGTCACCCGCAGCACGATACGTGGCATCGCCGCCCCGGAAACGATCGTCGAGGTCACGTCGCTGGACCTCATCCGCCACGATGTCACCATGCGCCAGATCGCCGAGGCCATAGCGGAAGAGGCGGAGACGGATCCGGCCGGAGACGTTTCAGGTGCCGCCCGTGTGCGCACCGGCGTGGCCAAGCGGTCCGCCGGCCAGATCGCCGACATCGTCCTGCGCACGGCGGAGGACGGCACGCCTCTTGTCGTCGGCGACGTGGCGCGGGTGAAGGTAGAGACCGTGGACCGCGACCGCGCCTACTTTGTCGGCCCGGATCCAGCGATCTCGATCCGCGTTGACCGTTCGGCCAATGGCGACGCGATCCGCATGCAGCGACAGGTCGAGGAAGTCGCCGCCGAAATGCAGGCAACCTTGCCGACGGGGGTTGAGATAAGCCTGATCCGGACGCTGGCGGCATCGATCACGGGCCGACTGAACATTCTCCTGGACAACGGGCTCATCGGCCTGGCCCTCGTCGTGTCGCTGCTGTTCCTGTTCCTGAACACCCGCACGGCACTCTGGGTCGCCGCAGGCATTCCGGTTGCCATGACGACGACCATCGCGATCATGTTCGCCGCCGGACTGACCATCAACATGATCTCGCTCTTCGCGCTCATCATCACGCTCGGCATCGTGGTCGACGATGCCATCGTGGTCGGCGAGCACGCGGACTATCGCGCGCGCCGCCTCGGCGAGAGTCCGGCGGTGGCCGCGGAGAGCGCGGCGCGGCGCATGTTCACGCCGGTCTTCGCGGCTTCCATGACGACGATCATCGCCTTTTTCGGCCTCGTCGCCATCGGCGGCCGTTTCGGCGACCTGATCCGGGACATCCCGATCACGGTGATCGTCGTGCTGCTCGCCTCCCTCGTGGAATGCTTTCTCATCCTGCCCAACCACATGCGGCACGCCCTGGCCCATACCGCGCAACGGCACTGGTATGACTGGCCGTCACGCCAGGTGAACAGAGGCTTTCGTCTCTTTCGGGAACGCTTGTTCCGGCCCTTCATCGCAATTGTCATCTGGGCCAGGTATCCCGTCGTCGCGCTGGCAATCCTGACGCTGGCCAGCCAGGCCGTGCTGTTTATCTCCGGCGACGTGCCGTGGCGCTTCTTCAATGCCCCCGAGCGGAACTCCGTCACCGGCAACTTCGCCATGGCGCCCGGCGCCACTCGAAGCGACACGCTCGAAATGATGCGAACGCTTCAGGGGACGGCCGAGGAGCTCGGAATGAAGTACGAGGCCGAGCACGGACTGAACCCCATCAGGTTCGCCCTGGCGGAAATCGGCGGCAACTCGGGGCGCGGGCTCTCGGGAACCGAAACCAAGGAGAGCTATCAACTGGGCTCGATTGCGATCGAGCTCATCGACGCCGACCTTCGTCCCTATTCCAGCTTCGCCTTCGTGGCCGAGCTCCAGGACGCCGTTCCGCGCCATCCGCTCCTCGAGACGGTCAGCTTTCGCGGCTGGCGGCGCGGCCCGGGCGGCGACGCGATCGACGTCGAGCTGTCGGACGCATCCAGCGAGGTTCTCAAGGAGGCCGCAGAGGCGCTCAAGGCCCTGCTCGGCCAGTACGGGGAGATCTCCGCTCTCGAGGACAATCTCGGCTACGACAAGGAGGAGCTGCTTCTCGAACTGACGCCGCAGGGGCAGGCACTCGGTCTGACCATCGACACGCTGGGGGCGACGCTCCGTGCGCGGCTGAACGGCATAGAGGCGGCAACCTTTCCGGACGGGCCGCGTTCCGCAACCATCCGGGTGGAGCTTCCGGCCGACGAGCTGACGGCCGACTTTCTCGAGCGCCTTCTGATCCGGACCGGGCCGGCTGCTGCGGGCGAAGGCGTCTACGTGCCGCTCGCGGACATCGTGTCCGTCGAAGGTCGGACCGGGTTCTCAACCATTCGTCGGGAAAACGGCATTCCGGTTGTTTCGGTCACCGGCGACCTCTCCGAAGATGATGCCGACCGCGCCCGGGATATCTCGGAGGAGATCCAAGGCGCGATCCTGCCGCAGATTGAACAGGATTTCGGCATCTCTACGCATTGGTCCGGGCTGGCCGAGGACGAGCGCAACTTCCTTTCGGATGCAGGGACCGGCCTGATCCTCTGCCTGACGGGAATCTACCTCGTGCTTGCCTGGGTCTTCGCGTCCTGGTCTCGGCCTCTGGTCGTAATGGCGATCATGCCATTCGGACTCGTCGGCGCAATCTGGGGCCACTATCTTTGGGACGTGCCGCTCTCGATGTTTTCGGTTGTGGGCCTCATCGGCATGATCGGCATCATCATCAACGATTCGATCGTCCTGATAACCACAGTGGACGAGTACGCCGACGAACGCGGGCTTGTCCCGGCGATTGTCGACGGCGCATCCGACCGGCTGCGGCCCGTGTTCCTCACCACGGCCACCACCGTCCTGGGACTGGCCCCGCTGCTCTACGAAACATCAAAGGATGCCCAGTTCCTCAAGCCCACGGTGATCACGCTCGCCTACGGGCTCGGTTTCGGACTCGTGCTGGTCCTGCTGATCGTGCCCGCCCTCCTCGCCATCGGGCATGACGTCAGCCGCAATTTCCGCTCTCTTCGCTTCGGCTGGACCTCAGGACGCCGCGCCCCTGGCCTTGGTCCTTCCATCGTGGTTGCCGCGGTCACCATCGCGGTCTGGTTTGCCGCTACGACCGGCTGCGTCCTGGTGACAGGCAGCCTGCCGTTCGGTTTCGGCGCGGTTTCGATTGAACAGGCGCTTCTGCTCTACCTTGCAGGGTCCGTCGCGATCTGTCTCGTCGTCGGAATGCTTGCCGCATGGATCATTCCCAGGTCGCAGAGCCGTCCGGAACCGCACGGCACGCACCGAAACCGCAAACCCGATCCCGGCTTTCGTGCATGAGACCGTCACGGCATGACTGTCGGACGCCGGCGGCGATCTAGCGGACTGCGATCAGTGACAGCCTACCATTTCGATCGCGCGGCCATCGGACAGCACGGTCATGCGCACATCCGCCCGCGCAAGCGAGAACGGCCGCGCCGAAGGCGGCACCATCTCCACCACGGCCTGCAACTGCTCGCCGTCGCGCTGAAGGATCGGTGACGAAACCCAGACCTGGGGGTCGCCTGTCTCGACCACGACAGTCTCCTCGCTCCCCATGTGCGGCAATGTCGTCCTTGCGACCAGGCGCAGACCGTCCACGATCGGCACGAACTCGCAATTCAGGCGGCCGCCGCTTTCCGGCCTGTCTTCAAGGATTGCCGCAAGCGCGTGATCTAGGACTCCGTGGACAGGAAGGTCCGCGCGCACTTGCAACGTGACGAGTACGCAGACTTCCTCGCATACCCCGATGTCTATTTCACCCCTGAGGCGCACCGGGGCCGACGCATCACGTGTCCGCACTTTCAACGGAAATGTCACCTGACCATCGTAACCGATGCCACGCACTCCGCCCTGCTCGAACACCGTTGGCACGGGAAAGTGCACTCCCACGGCCGCCACGTTCGAAGATCCGGACCAGTTGAAGACGGGCGGAATCCCGGCCTCCCCGGGCACCCGCCAATAGGTCTTCCACCCCGTCGCCAACCGGATCGTCAAGCCGGCCACATGCGTGTGTCCGTCTCTCCAGCCGGCACTCAAGTCCGCGTAGGCCAGCTCGTCCGGCACCTGGGCGATGCCGGGCGCGGCAATGGCAAGTAGCGCTACGCACAAGGTTCGAAGCATGTGGGAATTCTAAGGCATCGCGCCCTTTGCAGAAAAGTCACATTCCGGTCATGCCGCGTGACTGTTGCAGCAATGCACTTGATGCGCGACCCGGCATGTCTCATGGTTGGACGCATGGCCGAGGACAGCGAATCCAGCCTGGACGGAAAGCTCCTGGTCGCCATGCCGGGCATGGGCGACTCCCGGTTCGAGCAGGCCGTCATACTCCTCTGCGCACATTCCGAGGACGGCGCGATGGGCTTCATCGTGAACAAGCCGACACCGGATCTCAGGTTCGCGTCGCTTCTGGAACAGCTCGGAATCGAGGCCGGCAAGCCCCGCCGGGACATCCGCATCCATTTCGGCGGCCCCGTGGAAAACGGACGCGGCTTCGTGCTCCATTCCGGAGACTACCTGTCCGAGAATTCGACTCTTCAGGTCAGTGACGTTTTTGGCATGACGCCGACGCTGGACATCCTGGAGGAGATTGCCAAGGGAAGCGGGCCTCGTTCAGCGCTGCTGGCGCTTGGATACTCGGGCTGGGGCCCGGGGCAGCTGGAATCCGAGATTTTGTCCAATGGCTGGCTGACCTGCGATGCCTCGCCGACAATCGTGTTCAGCGAGAACAACGATTCCAAGTGGACCGACGCGTTGAAGTCGATCGGCGTGGACGCTTTGCTGCTGTCGCCGGAAGCGGGGCGGGCTTAGCGCCAATCACCCGGCGGTCGCGCCGGCTTGCCTGGCACCGTTGCGCCCCAAGTGCCTCACAGCTCGGATTCAGCCGTGGCCGATATGCTGCGTGCCCCGGGACCTGGCCAATTCGATCTGCCGTTGCCGCTCGCGAAACCGGACCCGGTCGGCGTCGCTGAACTCGCCGATGCAGTTGGGGCAGGACACGCCAAGCTCGTAGCAGGCATGGCCCCGGGCGGCACTTCCCAACGGGCGGCGACAGGCATGGCACAGACCATACGACCCTTGCTTCAGCCCGTGACGAACCGACACCCTCTGGTCGAAGACGAAGCACTCCCCCTGCCAAAGGCTCTCCTCTTCCGGCACTTCCTCAAGATAGCCGAGGATCCCGCCCTCGAGATGAAACACCTCTTCGACGCCTTGGCCGAGCAGGTAGTTCGTGGCTTTCTCGCAGCGTATGCCGCCGGTGCAATACATGGCGACCTTCCCTCCGCCAAGTCGATGGCCGTTTGCATCCCACCAGGCCGGAAAGTCGCGAAACCGCGCTGTACCTGGGTCGATGGCGCCATCGAACGAGCCAATTCCGGTCTCGTACACGTTTCGCGAGTCGATCACGGCCACATCGTCGCGCGTGATCAGCGAATTCCAGTCAGCGGGACGAACATAAGTTCCGGCCTTGGAACCAGGGTCAATTCCAGGCTGGCCCATCGTGACGATTTCGCGCTTCAAGCGAACCTTGAGGCGGGCAAACGGCATGGACGTCGCGGAGCTTTCCCTCCAGCCAATGTCATCGCAACCTGGCAGGATTCGGACTTTCGCGAAGACGGAAGAGACTCCCTTGCGCGATCCGGCGACGGTCCCGTTGATGCCTTCGCGCGCCAGCAGCACGGTCCCGCGGACTCCGTGCCGCGACGCAACCTCGAAAAGCAAGGGCTTGAAGCGCGCGGGATCCTCGAGAGACGTGAACTTGTAGAAAGATGCGACAACCGCCATGGAAGAGCCCTACCCCGGCTGCGGGGCGGGCAAAAGGGGTCGCGATCGAAGGAACTCATGCACCTGAACCGGGGCCAGCCCGTTTCCCCCGGATCATTCGCACTTTCACAGGGAAGGCCGCATCTTGCCTTGCACATCCCGTGCCTGCGGACCTGCAGCTCCTCGACAATTCCAGCGTCCCGGCGGTTCGGTCATGCAGTGATTGTACGGCCTGACGTGAACCTGGCTTCCACAAGCCGCCTTTGACTGCGGGAACATCGATCTGCCAACATGGTCCCCCGCATGGAGGATTCCGGGATATCACTTCCCCTGGACGTCGGTGGCGCCGCAACCTCGTCATTGCCGATGTAGTTGCAAGTCCCGGCCGGAAATCAATGCAGGTGCAGGACCAGGCTCCGGCCGAGCGGACGCGGACCGAGCGTGCTGCCATGATCAGCGCCGGCCGGACGTGCGGCGCGCAGCCAGGCGGCGATTCACGGAAGCGTTCCGGGCATCGCCGGCAGTCAGCCAAGATGGTCGGACGCGTACGGAATCTGCTCGTCAGCGCGCGGCCGAGCGGTTGCAAGAAATGTCGAACCGGGAATGCGTGAGCAGGTTGAATGGAAGGACTTGTCCGCGAACTTGGTGGCCTGCCGCAGAACCTGGATCGGGCGAACTCACGGGCGAGATCCCAAGTGCTTGCCCTTTGGTTGCCGTTCCTGCTCGTCATTGGCGCAGCCAAGAACTACCGGGGTTACTTCCTGCAAAGGGCCGCGATCATGCTGATCGGAGGCGTGACAGGAGCCGCAATCGGGTTTGCCATGGGCGAGAGCTCGGGGTGGCCTGCCGGGTTCAGCATCCTGTTCGCGGCCGTTGCAGGGTGCGTTGCCGGCTGGCTGGCATGGATCCTCAAGCTGGCAACGGCGTTTCTGATCGGCGCCTGCTTGGGCGGCATCTTCGTTGTCCTGGAGACGCAACGACTGGGCATGGCGCTGATCGGCGCGATTGTTGGCGGTCTCGTCCTTGTCAGCTTTGCAGACGCTTCATTGTCCTTCCGACTGCGGGCGCCGGTGCCGTTACGCTCACATGCAGCACGCTGAATCTGCCATTGCTCGTGTCGGGAGGGTTGAGTGCCCTGCAGGGCAGCCACCGCAGTGGCTGGTGGCGGCATGACAACCGCGTCCATGATCCTGGCATCGCAACAGGGTTTCGCGGAGTTGATGGATCATGCAATGGCCGACACGGCCGCTTTCGCGTTCTGTGCCGCTACCGGACTCTTCTGGCAATTCCGAAGCACGGCGGCCATTGGGAAGACGAACGCTCATAAGGACAGGCGCTGCCGCCTTGTCATCAGGACACCGTCGAAGTCCGGGCCATCCGGGTCAGGAGTGCGGAAGGCCGAACTCCCCAAGACGGATCAAGCTCCGCCAGCGTCACGGAGTGCGATGCCGACAGGCCCAAGACATCGTGACTGACGGGGCCACCGCAACCTCGCGTGCGATTCTGTCCCGGACCGGACCTGCCAACGTGCCGGGGGTGACTCGCAGTGATTGGCCTCATGGCAAGCCGACGCGGCATCGACCGTAACCTGAAGCGCGTCGCTCCCGTTGATTTGGACGCATGGCGACAGTCGACCTGGCGTGCGGCCCGGGTGCCATTGACAGCGGAGACGTGCCGGAATTGATCGACACATCCAGTCCCACGATGCTAGATGCCACAGGTACTAGAAGGAGGCTCCGATGCGACAGGACAACGAGGCGATCCTGGTGATCGACGTCCAGAAGGACTTTTGCCCCGGCGGCGCGCTTGCCGTCCCCGGCGGCGACGAGATCGTCGTGCCAATCAGCGCGCTCGTTCCCGAATTCAAGGTCCGAGTGTTCACGCAGGACTGGCACCCGGCGAAGCACTTGAGCTTCGCCAGCCAGCATCAGGGCCTCGATCCCTTTGCCGTCACGGACATGCCCTACGGAACCCAGGTTCTATGGCCCGACCACTGTGTCATTGGCTCCAAGGGAGCGGCGTTTCACGGCAGGCTCGACACGCGCTCTGCCGACATTGTCATCCGCAAGGGCTTCCGCCGCGAGATTGACAGCTATTCCGCGTTCTTCGAGAACGACCAATCCACTTCCACCGGGCTCGACGGCTATCTCCGAAGCCGTGGCGTCGAGAAGGTCACGCTGGTCGGACTGGCAACGGACTTCTGCGTGAACTACTCGGCGCTCGACGCGGCGCGGCTCGGCTACGATGTCACCGTGCTGGAGAATCTCTGCCAGGCGATCGATCTTGACGGCTCGCTCGCCTCCGCCAGGAAGAGCATGAAGGAAGCGGGCGTCACTCTCGCGTGAGCCCGACATATGACCACGCAACTGGTTTGCGGCGGAGTGCCGCCCTTTTACTTGGGGCCAGGGTCGGCTATGTCGCGCGCGACCGACCAATCGCAGCGAGGCTAGATTCATGTCGAAGATCAAGGTCGAGAACCCAATCGTTGAAATGGACGGCGATGAAATGACCCGGATTATCTGGGACTTCATCAAGAAGAAGCTGATCCTGCCCTATCTGGACGTTGATCTGCTCTATCACGATCTCGGCATCGAGGAGCGCGACCGGACCGACGACCAGATCACCGTCGACGCAGCGGAGAAGACGAAGGAAGTGGGCGTCGCGGTCAAGTGCGCCACGATCACGCCGGACGAAGCCAGGGTCGAGGAGTTCGGGTTGAAGCGCATGTATCGCTCTCCCAATGGAACCATCCGGAACATCCTTGGCGGCGTGATCTTTCGCCAGCCGATCATCTGCAGGAACGTTCCCCGCCTGGTGCCGGGCTGGACGCAGCCGATCGTCGTTGGCCGTCATGCGTTCGGCGACCAGTACCGCGCCACGGATTTCACGTTTCCCGGAGCAGGAAAGCTGACCATCAAGTTCGAAGGCGAGGATGGCAAGGTCATCGAGAGGGAGGTCTTCGACGCACCGGGTTCCGGCGTGACAATGGCAATGTACAACCTGGACCAGTCGATCTATGACTTTGCCCGGGCCTCCATGAACTATGCACTGAACCTGAGCTGGCCATGCTATCTCTCGACGAAGAACACGATCATGAAGGCCTACGACGGACGCTTCAAGGACATCTTCCAGGAAGTCTATGACAATGAGTTCAAGGACGCCTTCGCGGAGAGGAAGATCTGGTACGAGCATCGCCTGATCGACGACATGGTTGCCGCCGCACTCAAGTGGTCGGGCGGATATGTATGGGCGTGCAAGAACTACGACGGCGACGTGCAGTCCGATACCGTCGCCCAGGGCTTCGGCTCGCTCGGTCTCATGACGTCCCAGCTAATGACGCCTGACGGCAGGATCGTGGAAGCGGAAGCTGCTCACGGAACCGTCACCCGCCACTACCGCCAGCACCAAAAAGGTGAAGAGACGTCAACGAACTCGATCGCGTCGATCTTTGCCTGGACGGGCGGGCTGAAGCACCGGGCCAATCTTGATGGCAACGACCAGCTTCGCAACTTTGCAGAAACAATGGAGAAGATCATCGTCGACACGGTCGAATCCGGCTCCATGACCAAGGATCTCGCGCTGCTGGTCGGCCCGGATCAGAAATGGCTCACGACCATGGGCTTCCTCGACAAGATCGACGAGAACCTGCAGAAGGCGCTCGGATAGGCTCAGGGGACCGAACCTCTCCCGCGCCGTCTGGCGGGGAGAGATCGCCGGAATCCTGGATCGCGTTGGTCGGCAAATCGTGGCATCAAGCCGTGTCCTGATCGACGGGACAGGTATTGACGCGGCCTCTCGACAGGCCCATGCCTTCCCGGAATCAGGAGCGGCGGAGGTGCTCTCATGCAGGTCTATGTCTATCTTCTCCTCGCCATCGTTGCCGAAACCGTTGGCACGATGGGTCTTCAGGCATCGCAGCAGTTCACCCGGCTGGCTCCGTCGGCTCTGACTGTCGCAAGCTACGCGATAGCGTTCTATTTCCTGACCCTGACGCTCAAGTTCATGCCGGTCGGCATTGTCTACGCCATCTGGTCAGGCGTCGGAATCGTGCTCATTGCGCTGATGGGATACGTTCTCTTCAACCAGAGACTCGATCTGCCGGCAATGTTCGGCATCGCGCTGATCGTCGCGGGCATTCTCGTGATAAACCTGTTTTCAGCAACCGCCCATCACTAGGACGTGACAGGCCTTGCGCGCGCACTCGCATCGCGACATTTCGTGCATGACCATGCAACGCTTCACATTTTCCGGCCACGCCGGCGACGAGCTGGCGGCACGGCTCGACATGCCGGAAGGCCCGCTTCTTGCAACGGCGCTCTTCGCGCATTGCTTCACCTGCGGCAAGGACATCACGGCGGCGAGGCGCATCGCCAGCCGTCTCGCCGCAATGGGAATCGCCGTGCTGCGCTTCGACTTCACCGGCCTTGGCCATTCGGGTGGCGAGTTCGCGAACACGACGTTCACGTCGAACGTTGAGGACCTCGTGCTGGCGGCGCGCCATCTAGATGATCGCGGAATGGCGCCGAGACTGCTCATCGGCCATTCGCTTGGGGGAGCCGCCGTGCTCAAGGCAACCGGCGAGATCGATGGCATCAAGGCCGTCGCCACGATCGGAGCGCCATTTGATCCCGGTCACGTGACGCACAACTTCGGCGATGCGCTGGAGCGCATTTCAAGCGAAGGAGAGGCCGAGGTCGATCTTGCAGGCCGCACGTTCACTGTTGGAAAGGGCTTCGTTGAGGATGTGGCTTCGGCCGAGCTGTCGCCCGCGATAGGCAAGCTGGGCAGCGCGCTTCTCGTGCTGCACGCACCGCTCGACGCAACGGTCGGAATCGAGAACGCGACACGAATCTTCATGGCCGCCAGGCATCCGAAGAGCTTTGTCACGCTCGACAATGCCGACCACCTCGTCAGCAAGGCGGAAGACGCCGAGTATGCTGCCGAAGTCATCGCGGCTTGGGCCGGACGTTATCTCGATCTCGCGCCACCTGCGCCGTCACCGGGGGCTCCGGAAGGGATCGTGCGCGTTTCGGAGGCCGATCCCTCCGGTTTCCTCCAGGACGTGAATGCCGGGCCGGAGCATCACGCGCTGGCGGACGAGCCGAGAGCCTATGGCGGGACGAACCGCGGCATGACACCCTACGGTTTCCTGTCTGCAGGGCTCGGGGCGTGCACGTCGATGACGGTTCGCATGTACGCGCGAGGGAAGAAGTGGCCGCTGACCCATGTCTCGGTCGACGTGACGCATGACAAGGTGCACGCGCAGGACGCGGAAAGTGAATCTGGACCGCGAGTCGATTCGTTCCGTCGCGAAATCCGCATGGAGGGGGACCTGACCGACGAGCAGAGAACCCGTCTCCTTGAAATCGCGGACAAGTGCCCGGTCCATCGAACGCTTGAGCGCGTCGCCAAGGTCGAGACGCTTCTCGCCCCTAAACGGCCGAACTGACACTGCCAGGCGACACGAACCGCGCGGCGCACGGGTTTCCGCAAGCCCTGGCGGGCGACGGAACTGCCATGCCCTCGCTGAATTGCGACGCAATCCGGGCGCGCACCAAGAGTGCCTGGCTGCCCGAAGGGACGCGATCCATCCATCCAAGGCGTGACGCCCCGGGGCACTGGCCCCGGGGCGTCACGCAGCATTCCGGTTTCAAGCCGTTGTTACCTGGACTCGACAGCCTTCGCCTCGACCGTGTCGCCGCCCGCGATTTCGATCCGGCGCGGCTTGAGCGCTTCGGGCACCTCGCGCACGAGGTCGATGTGCAGCATGCCGTTCACGCTGCTTGCGCCGGCAACGCGCACATGGTCGGCCAGCGCGAACCTGCGCTCGAAGGAGCGATTGGCGATGCCGCGATGCAGATAGGTGCGCTCGTCGTCCTCGTCCGACTTCTTGGCCGCGACGATCAGCGCATTTTCGCGAACCTCAACCGTCAGCTCGTCTTCCGAGAATCCGGCGACAGCGACGGAAATCCTCCACGCTTCATCCCCGATCTTCTCGATGTTGTAAGGCGGGTAGGACGGCGCCGACTGGCTGTCAGTCAAAAGCCGGTCCATCATGTCGGCGATCTGGTCGAAGCCGACGGTGGCACGATACAGGGGTGCAAAATCCAACCTACGCATTTGGTCATCCTCCTTTGAGCGATAACTTGGGCCTCCCCGAAAGGCGAAGACCCTTGATTTCAAGTCGCCGGATCCGAGTTCGACCTCCGGCAACAGTCAGATAGGAACGTCCCATTTCGCCTTCAAGGGGTCTGGTTTCAGGATTCCGTCACCTCGGTAATCGTACGAGGGCGCGGGCCGCCCGTCGCCCAGTCAAGGAGCTCGACGGTGTGCACGACAGGCACTTCCGTGGCCGTCCCGATCTGGACCATGCAGCCAATGTTGCCTGCGGCAATGAGACTCGGGGACACGGCTTCCAGCGTGCCGACCTTGCGGGCCTTCAGTTCGTCGGAAATCACGGGCTGCAGCAGGTTGTACGTCCCGGCCGAACCACAGCAAAGGTGACTGTCAACCGGTTCGACAACCTCGAACCCGGCCCGCTTCAGGAGATCCTTCGGGACGGACCTGACACCTTGGCCATGTTGAAGGGAACAGGCCGCGTGATAGGCCACGCGGATGTCTCTTGGCGCGCATTCGGGGAAGTCCAGCACCGCCAGGAGCTCGCTGACATCCATGGCAAGCGAACTGATCCGGGCCGCGTCGTCGGCGAGAGGGTCGTTGCGGAACATGTGCCCATAGTCCTTGACGGTCGTGCCGCATCCGCTGGTGTTGATCACGACGGCATCAATCTCCTCCCCGGACAGCCATGCGTTGATATTTCGTGCTGCCTGCGCGTGGCTTTCGCTCACCCGACCCATGTGGTGAACAAATGCGCCGCAACATCCCGCCCCCTCTGAAATCACGACATCGCAGCCCAGCCGGGTCAGGAGCCGGATGGTGGCGTCGTTGATGTCCGTGTTAAGCACCTGCTGTGCGCAGCCTGTCATCAAGGCGGCCCGCATCCTCCGCTCGCCTTGTGCAGGAAAGGTCTGGGGTCGAGTGTTCCCGCTTTTCGGGGGAATCGAACTCGGCGCCATGGCGAGCATCGCCCTGAGGCGCGGCTCCGGCACCAGAGACGCAAAGGGGCGACCGAGCCTCGCGCCAAGCAGCGCCAGCCGAAAGCGGCCAGGAAAGGGAATTATGCACGAAAGGGCCCAGCGCAGGAGGCGATCGAAGAGCGGGCGCCTGTAGGTCTTCTCGATATGCGCCCGCGCGTGGTCCACGAGATGCATGTAGTGAACGCCCGACGGACAGGTCGTCATGCAGGCGAGGCAGGAAAGGCATCTGTCGATATGCCTGACAGTCCTTTCGTCCGCCGGCCTGCCGCTCTCCAGCATGTCCTTTATCAGGTAGATTCGGCCACGCGGGGAATCGAGCTCGTCGCCCAGAACCTGATAGGTCGGACAGGTCGCTGTGCAGAATCCGCAGTGAACGCAGGATCGCAGGATCTCGTTCGAGCGCCGGGTCGCCGGATCCTTGAGCTGCTCCTCGGTGAATTGCGTTCGCATCAGCCCATCAATCCCGGATTGAGAATCCCTTCAGGATCAAACTTGCGGCGAAGGCCTTCGGCGAACGTTGCCAGGGGCTCCGCTTCCGGCTGGAAGACGCCAAGCCGGTTCCTGGTCTCGTCATCGGCGCGGATGACCGTGGCGTGCCCGGACGGAATCGAGTGCCTTGCGTCGCGTCCCGGTTCCACCGCAGCCCAGACGAGACCGCCGCCCCAGTCCAGGACGAAGCGGGCGTCGCCAAGGCTTTCGACAAGTGCCGGAGCGTCACGAGGAGGAATTGAGAACCTCCAGACATCCTCGTCGGTTCCGCCATGCGCCTCGACGTCGCGAATCCATGCCCAGCCTGCCGTGACGCTTTCGGGGCCTTCGACGCGCCTTTCGATTCCGGCCAGCCCGAATTCAGCGAGACGGTCCCTCAGCCGTGCAGCGCGATAGGCGACTGATGCCTCGAATCCCTCCAGCCTGATCATCGTGACCGGGTCGCCGTCGAGGCCGGCAGGCACATGCGCCGCCCCGGAAACCTCGTAAGGCGAATTCAGGGCGGCAGACATTGCGCGAACCGCGACTTGCACGTCCAGCCCGGCCAGCAACAGTACTGCGGTCGATTCCGGCCGGGGCAGGACCTTCAGGCAGACCTCGCTCAATACGCCAAGCGTGCCGCGCGATCCGGCCATGAGCCTGACAAGGTCATAGCCTGTCACGTTCTTCATCACGCGACCGCCGTTCTTGATGACCGTGCCGCGACCGTCCACGAAACGCACGCCGAGCAGGAAGTCCCGGCATGCGCCCGCACGCACTCGTCTCGGTCCCGAAACGTTGGCCGCGACCGTGCCGCCGATCGTGGGCTCCCCTGACGTGCCGAGCAGCTTGCGGTGATCCATTGGCTCGAAGGCCAGCATTTGGCCCTCGACGGCGAGCGTGGCCTCGATCTCCGCAAGCGGCGTCCCGGCGCGCGCGACCAATGTCAGCGCGCTTGGTTCGTAGAGCGTGATGCCGGAGAGGCCGGCCACGGAAAGATCGTCGCCGTCGACGGGGTGGCCGACCGGGCGCGTGCCGCCGCCTCGAACCGCAAGCGGCCTGGCTGCACCGGACACCGCCTCGGCGAGCTCGCGTTCGTCCGATGGAATCAGCACAGAACACCAAGGAGTGCCGGCGTGCAGCCTGTCTCTCCTTTCGCGCCGCCGCAACCTGCTGTCATGCTGCCTCCCGCCGGGTTGCGGTTGCGCCCAAGGGAAACACCTTGGCCGGGTTCAGCAGCCAGGCCGGATCAAGCACGTCCTTGACGTTCATCTGGGCCTCGAGGTCGGCCGGATCGAACTGAACATGCATGAGGTCGCGCTTTTCGACTCCCACGCCATGCTCGCCCGTCAGGCAACCGCCCGCCTCGACGCACAGCTTGAGTATTTCCGCCCCGAACGCCTCGCAGGTCTCGAGTGCGCCTGGACTGTTGGCATTGAACAGGATCAGGGGATGCATGTTGCCATCTCCTGCATGAAAGACGTTTCCGACGTCGAGGCCATATTGCCGCGACAGCGTTCCGATCCGCTTGAGAACGCGCGGCAGCTCCGACACCGGGATCGTCCCGTCCAGACAGATGTAGTCGTTGAGCTGCCCCATTGCCCCGAAGGCCGACTTGCGGCCAAGCCAGACTCGCGCCGCCTCGTCGGCGTCCCGTGCCTCGCGCAGCTCGATCGGGTCGTGCCTGCGCGCGATGTTGCCGATGACGCCAAGCTGGTGGTCGATTTCGGCAGGGCAGCCTTCCACTTCAACAATGAGCAGCGCCTCGCAGTCCGGATAGCCGGCCTGCGAGAAGCTCTCCACCACTTCGATCACCTTGCGGTCCATGTATTCGATGGCGACAGGCAGAACGCCCGCCCTGATTATGTCGCTGACACAGGCGCCGGCGACCTCGGGACTTGCAAACCCTATCAGCATCGGCCTTGCGCCCTCCGGCCGGGGCAGGATGCGGAGGGTCGCTTCCGTCACCACCCCGAGCTGCCCTTCAGACCCGCAGACAAGACCCAGCCAGTCATATCCGCTCGGATCCATGTGCACGCCGCCGATCTCGACCACGCTGCCGTCCATCGTGACCATCGTGAGCCCGAGCAGGTTGTTCGTCGTCACGCCGTATTTCAGGCAATGCGCGCCGCCGGCGTTCATGGCGATGTTCCCGGCGATCACGCAGGCAAGCTGGGAGGAAGGATCGGGCGCATAGAAGAATCCGTCCTCTTCGACCGCACCGGTGATCGAGAGATTCGTGCGCCCGGCCTCGACCCGGATGCAGCGGCTCCCATAGTCGACGTCGAGAACCCGGGTCATCCGCGAAACGCCGAGCACGACGCAGTCACTGGTCGGCAACGCACCTCCGGCAAGGGATGTGCCGGAACCGCGCGGCACGACCGGAACGCGTTCCTCGCTGCAAATGCGCAATGCCGCCGCAACTTCGCTTGTCGAACCGGGAAGGACGACGCAGAGCGGTTGGCAGGCATAGGCTGTCAGCGCATCGCATTCATACGCTCGGGTTTCGACTGGATCGGATTTGACATGCTCGGCGGACAGCGCGTTCCTCAAGCGATCAACGATTCGGGACGTCCTGTTCAGCACGTCCGGAGAGGGTGCGGGCATTTCCATTAGAGGTTCTCCACATCCTCCGTGTTGTATGCATGATCCTGAATTCATGCAACTTGCGTGAACGGTATGGCGAGTCCGACGGCGACCAACAGGACTCCCGCGATCAGGTTCGTTCGCGCGACCGCCTGGGGGGAGGCGAGAAGGCGCCGGGCCTGTCCGATGAATCCGGCCATGACGAAATTGCCCGCCAGCGGAACGAGCACGGAAAGAAGACAGATCAGGGCGATGTCCTGCAAGGCCAGGCGTCCGACGTCAAAGAAGCCCGGCAGCACGCCCATGTAAAAGAGAATGGCCTTTGGGTTGCCGAGAATGACTGCAACCCCGGCCACGAATCCGGCCCACATGCCTGGCCGTGTCAGCTTGCTGTCGGAGGCGATCATGCGCTCCCGGCCCCAGATGATCAGGCCGCCCATGGCCAGGAAGGTCAGGCAGGCCACCCAGCGCAGCGCCAGAATGAAGTCGGCGCAGACGGAAACGACCCAGGAGATTCCAAGTATTGCGAGAAGCGGCCAGATGACGTCGCCCACCGCAACTCCGAGCGCCAGGGGCCATGCTGAACGGAATCCTCCGGACATCGCGCGCGCGACCAAGGCCACCCAGACCGGGCCCGGCGTCAGGAAGAGAACAAGAAGCGCTCCGGAATAGAGCGCGGCATCTGCCAACGTGACGGTCATGGTCCCGGCCGCACGGACGTTGCGACGCTCGTGCCCCCGGTCTCGGAAACTTCAAAGAACTGCGCTTCGCCACCCAAGTCCGCAAAGAGTTCATCTCCCGTTCCGGTCATCCAGGTCTGCGCGCCCAGCTTCAGGATTTCGGCAAAGAGGGCAGTCCGGCGGCCGGAGTCAAGATGCGCGGCCACTTCGTCAAGAAGGATCAGCGGCGGACTGCCCGTGTCCTCGGACAGGGCGCGTGCATTCGCCAGCACCAGCGAGACCAGAAGCGCCTTCTGCTCGCCGGTTGAGCATTGCGCGGCGGAAACGCCCTTTCCCGCATAGACCGCCGTCATGTCGGCTCGGTGTGGGCCACTCAGGGTGCGACCCGCCGCGAGATCTGCATGACGGCCCCGTTTCAGGACATCGGCAAGATCCGTGCACTCATCCGGCGGTTCGCCACCGGCATGATCAATCGACAGGTCGGCAGCAGGAAATGCTGTTTCCGCTCCATCCTGAGCAGCGGCGATCCGAGACACCGCTGCACGACGGTTTGCGATGATGCGTGCGCCGGTCTCTGCCATTTGCCTTTCCAGGGCGACATACCAATGGGCGTCCTGCACCCTGTCCTTCAGGAGGCGGTTTCGTTCACGCATAGCCTTTTCGTAGCCCAGGACCGCTTCGCCATGACCGGGCTCAAGGCTCATTGTCATTCGGTCGAGGAACCGCCGCCGTCCGCTTGCGCCCTCGATCCAGAGACGGTCCATTGGAGGTGTCAGCCAGATGATCCGGACAATCCGGACAAGAGCGACCTTCGAGGCCGCCTTTCCGTCTATCCTCACCTGCCGGGACTGGCCAGGCTCGGCGACTGTCTCGATCTCGTGAACCTGCGTCGGCGTCTTGATCCGCGATGCGACCTTCCAGCCAATGCACTCGGGCCGCCGGATCATTTCCTCCGCGCCTGCACGGCGAAGCCCCTGGCCCGGGGACAGGAGGGAGACCGCTTCAAGGATGCTTGTCTTTCCGGCGCCGTTCGGGCCGCAGAACGCAAGCGGACGCTCATCGACCGAAAGTTCGGTGCGCAGATGCGACCGGAAATGGGAAAGCGTCAGCCGGCTTACGGCAAGGCCGGTCACACGCGCATCGGCATCACGACGTAGATGGCAGATTCGTCGTCACCTTCGCGTATCAATGCCGGCTCGCTGCTGGTGTTGAACAGGAACACGGCGTTTTCCCGATCCATCTGGCCGGCGATTTCCTGCAGGTACTTTGCGTTGAAACCGAGAACCAGCGCTGCCGCGTCCCTTTCTGGCTGATAGGCAACTTCGAGCTCCTCATCTGCCGCCCCGGTTTCAGGCGAATTGACCGACAGCTGCAAGCTGTCCTCGGACAGCGACAGCTTGACGACCCTTGAGGTCTCGGAACTGACGGTGGCGACCCTGTCCACGGCCTTCGCAAACTCCTTGGCATCGACTTCCAGCCGCTTGTCGTTTTCCGCGGGAATGACCCTAGTGTAGTCCGGAAACGTGCCCTCGACGACCTTGGACGTGAGCGTGATTCCGGGAGCGGCAAACCGGATCTTCGATTCGCTGACGCTGACGGCGATCTCCTGGTCGTCCCCTTCCAGCATCATCCTCAGTTCGTTCACCGTCTTGCGCGGCACGATGACGCCAGGCATGCCGTCGGCGCCGTTCGGAAGTTCGGCGTCGATCTGGGCCAGCTGGTGACCGTCCGTGGCCACGCAGCGGAGCGCCCGGCTGCCGCCGGCATCCGCGACATGCATGTAGACGCCATTGAGGTAGTAGCGCGCCTCCTCGGTCGACATTGCGAACTTGGACTTGTCGAAGAGGCGGCGGAGCACCGAGGCCGGAACAGGGAAGTTCGTTTCGTAGTCCGAAGTGGCTATGGCGGGGAAGTCCTCGCGTGGAAGGGTCGCGAGCGAGAAGTTCGAGCGCCCCGCATTGACGGACATCCGGCCCGAGGAGCCGTCGTCGGAGATAGTGACCAGCGCGCCCTCTGGCAGCTTGCGGACGATTTCGTGGAAAGTCACCGCGTTGACCGTGGTCGCCCCGGCCCGTTTTACCGTGGCGTTCGCTTCGTCCACGATCTCGATGTCGAGGTCCGTTGCGCGGAATCTGACCTGCTTTTCCTCGGCTTCGATCAGGACATTTGCAAGGATCGGAATCGTGTTCCGACGCTCGACAACCGATTGTGCCTGGGCGATCGCCTTGAGAAGTGAATTGCGCTCGATCAAGAATTCCATGCTCTCTCGCTCCATCCGGTCTTCGGACAGCCAGCCTATCGCTTTCTTGGCAGGAAGCAACGGTTGCAGCGAAATTTCTGCCTTGGTCGCAAGGACGTCACGACGATCGGTCCGGCACCTGCGGAGCCAAGTGCAGCCTTGGAGACCAGCATCAGCGACAGGACAAGCAACAGGACTTCGGCGATGCGCATTTGGACCGGTTCCGGCACCCCCGCCGTCCACCTGCCGGGAATTGCGCCGAGAACGCCCGCCGCGGCGAGGCCTGCCGCCAGCGACCGGTTGAGCCCGTCGAAGAGCCCGAGCGCGCTGCAGCTCGGGATCCTGGCGAAATCGACGATCGCGAACGTGATCGCCATCGTGCCTGTCGAAATCAGCTTGGGAATGTCTTGCGGCAGGAGACAGGCGTGTGTCGCAGGCGCGCCCGAATGCGTCAGGAAAGGGCGTGACCCCGGCAATGATGCCCTAGAAGGAGCCGGAAGCAACGCTTGCGTTCATGGTTGCGGCTGGACGCGAGACGAGCCATTGCCACCAGACGGTCCGGGGCCCCGCGCATCCCGTGAATGCCAACAGCAGCGGTTCCGACGCACGAGGCACGATCAGCGTGGCGATCACGAGCCCCAGAACCATGGCCGGCAAGAGAATCGCGAGGTCTCGGCGGGAATTCGGCGGGAATGATGCCGACGATACAGCCATAGGGCGGTGCAGTCAGCGACGATCAGGACCGGGAGGACAAGCGCTGCCGCCTGCACCGGGTTCATGACAAGTTCCGGAAACGGAGCCGGGAGCGCGGCGGCGGGGAATCCGCCCTTCCCGATGCCGATGATCAGGGCCGCGACGGTAAGCCATGGCAGGAGTTCCGCTACCTCGTGCGCTCGTCAGGCCTCCAGCGAACGGCGCAGGAGTTCCACGTGGTCAGCGATCTGGCTGTCCTGCTGCTTCAACTCCTCGATCTTTCGGACCCCGTGCATGATCGTCGTGTGATCGCGCCCTCCGAACCGGCGGCCGATCTCGGGCAGCGAGCGGGACGTGAGCTGTTTCGAGAGATACATCGCGATCTGTCTCGGACGGGCGAAGGTGCGGACCCGTTTCGGACCAATCAGGTCGGAAAGGCGGATGTTGAAGTGCTCGCTGACCTTTCGCTGAATCTCCTCAACCGTGATCTTGCGGTCCGACGCGCGCAACACGTCCGACAGGCAGTCCTGCGTCAGTTCCATCGTGATCTCGCGACCGACCAGGGACGCGAATGCGAAGAGGCGCATCAAGGCTCCCTCGAGCACGCGCACGTTACTGGAGATGCGGTGCGCGAGGAATTCGAGGACGCCGTCCTGAATCCCCAGATTCGGGAACTGTTCCGAAAACTGCTCAACCTTTTGCTGGAGAATGCCGAGCCGAAGTTCGTAGTTGGTCGGATGCACGTCCACGACGAGCCCCGATTGCAGCCGGCTCACGATCCGGTCGTCAATCCCATCGATGTCCGTGGGCGCACTGTCCGAACTCACGATGATCTGTCGTTTCTGGTCAACCAGGGCGTTGAACGTGTGAAAGAACTCTTCCTGCGTCGCGTCCTTTCCCGCGATGAACTGGACATCGTCGATCATCAGCACGTCGACCGAACGAAAGAGTTGCTTGAACGCGATCATGTCCTTGTCGCGGAGCGCCTGGACAAACCTGTACATGAACTGTTCCGCCGAAAGGTACACGACGTGCAGCCGGGAAGTTCGCTTGCGCAGTTCCCAGGCAATCGCATGCATCAGATGCGTCTTGCCCAGCCCAACGCCGCCATAGAGAAAGAGCGGGTTGAACGTCACGGTGCCACCCTTGGCCACCCTGCGGGCCGCCGCGTGCGCCAGTTCGTTCGGCTTGCCGACCACAAAGCTCTCGAAGGTGAACCTCGCATCGAGCGGCGCGCCGGGCATCTCGCCGCCGACATGCCCCGCCGTCTCACTTGCCGGCCTGTCCCTTGATCTGGCCGCGCGCTTCCGGGTCGGCTTCTCGGTCTCCGGAACCGCAAACTCGACCCGTGACACCTTGCTCCCGGACTTGGCCAGTTCCTGCAGGATCTGATCACCGAAATTCCGAAGCACCCAGTTGCCCATGAAGGTTGTCGGCACATGGAACCTGGCGACGCCGCCTTCGACTTGCGCGAATTCAAGCGGTTCAATCCAATTCGTGTAATTGCTCTTGCCAACGGCTGATATCAGGTTCTGTCGTGTCTTTTCCCAGGATTTCTTGATCATGTTTTGCCCGCAGCGTCCCTTGTTTCACGACTGGCGCCATGCCAGTCCCCGAGCCTTCCAGCCATTCTGGCGGCCCCGATGGCCCGACGCGTCCACGTCACCCTCGAAACCCTCGGAGACATTCAGGCAGGTGACCGATCGGCCTTGTCGGGCACAATGATCGGCAATCACCGTTGCGGCCTTCAATGACCGCGCCCCTGAACGGCAAAGAAAGAGGAGGGGTCCGTTCGAATCGGATCCGACCGCATCCTCGACCTTGTCGGCAAATGCCGGGTTTATGGACATGTCGGGATAGGATGACCACTCGATCAGGATCGGTGTCTTTCCCAATTCCCCCGTGTCAGGCGTGCCGACGAAATTCCATTCTGCACGGGTCCTGACATCGACAAGACGGGCTGACTCTTCCTTCTTGAGGATTTGCCACGCTTCGTCAGGATCGACTTCCCCGACGAAGCTGCCCTGTCCCATCAAACCATCCCCCCAAGGACGACGTGAATCGCACGACACAAGCTAGACGTCGGAATGGGTGGCAATCAACCATTCATTGCACTTGACTTTCACAAACCCCAAGACAAGTCTCGATTCTTTTTTCCCGAGACGGCCATCATCGCTTGATCGGGCAATCGAGATGCAGGTCGGCATGCAGAGATTCGGCGATTCTCTCCTGCCACCCGAATCCTTCCCGTGCACCGACTCGCCGGCCGGACCGCATGGGCATCCGTCCGCGCCGCACAGGTACGGCTTGCACACGCACCAAGCGACGCGTCCCTGGTCTGGCATGTCGATTTCCGGGAATTGCTGACCTGACTGGCAGGCACTGGTTTCACGGGTCGTCGAAGCAGCCAACGCCTACGCTTCTCGACGTGCAGATGCGCCAGTCCCGGACTGCCTTCCGTAATGGGGCCCCCACGTCAAGCACTAAGTCCTGCGCATGAGCGGCCATGACGCCCGAACCTGACAACGCAATCCCGTCGCCGGCGGCAAGTTTCGCGGCGTTGGGGCCGGGAAGGTCCGCTCGCGTCCGCCGCCGGGCATCTTCCTTCCGTCCGTGGCCGGCTCGTCGGCCGCCTGCATGATGCCTGGTCCAATTCGGTCCCCGAGCGTCAATCTGAGAAGCGTGCTCGAACGCGACAACGCGGTTCGGCAACGAGGCGTCCGACGACATCATCGGGGACCGCGTCCCGGCAAGGGGACGTCCGTGGACGGGACGCCTTTCAAGAGGCAGTGCCCGCTCCTTCCCTCTTCGTCACGGACCGCGGATCCGGTGCAGCCACGCTCATGCCGGGTCAGGCGACATCGCCTGCTCGCGGGTGAAGCGGAACTCCGTCCCGTCCAGCCACATCCGGAGCGGAACCACGGCCATGCGCCGGGCCGGCGCGGCCGTGGCGCGCTTCCTGCCACGCGCAGCGCCCGGGACTTCAGCCAGTCCATCTTCCTCGTGCCGGCCGGCATCGCCGTGGCCGCCTGGAAGAGCGTCTCCCGGGACGCGACCGACTTGCAGTGCACGGGCTGGAACCATCCCATCCGCAGCAGCCGGGCGATGCCCTCGGCATCCCGCCGGTCCGTCCTGACAGGGGCCGGCCTCCAGGCCGACAGCCGCGATGCTGCCGGGCAGGCCATGCATGTGCTCGACGGGCGATCCGGGATCCGAAGGCACCTTCGCTCCGTTCACGATCCTGCCATCGGCGCCGGGCGCGCAAGCAGACGTGCTTGCCACCGACACGTCCGGTCCGGCAAGGATTTCCATTGTCGCTGTCCTTTCCATTGCACTTCGATCAGGACGCGCTCCCTCGGGACCGCCTCCGCCACTCACGACGGCACATGTTGTGCGTGGCAGGAACAACGACACCAGACCGGCAACCTACCCACGTTCCAATCCGAACCGGCGTCGGTGCGAATCGCCGCCCCGTTACGGGATCTCGTCTCGTCCCGCCGGGACGTCGATGGCGAATGCCGGCGATGCAGCATTCCCCGCGAACGGGCGCAAGGTCCGGGCGAAACGGGTTCGCCGCAATTCAGCATCCATGATATCCGATTTTTGCACTGTCCAAGGCGGGGCCGCTCCGGTAAACCCTGCGCAAATCTCAAGGAGGAAACCTGCAGATGAAGGTGCTGGTGCCTGTCAAGCGCGTGATCGACTATAACGTGAAGGTCCGGGTGAAGGCGGACGGGAGCGGCGTCGATCTTGCAAACGTCAAGATGTCGATGAACCCGTTTGACGAGATAGCCGTCGAGGAGGCAATCCGACTCAAGGAGGCCGGAAACGCCGAAGAAGTGATCGCGGTTTCCATCGGTGTGCAGCAGGCCCAGGAAACACTTCGAACCGCGCTTGCAATGGGAGCGGACCGGGCGATCCTGATCGTCGCAACCGAAGACGTGCACACGGACATCGAACCACTTGCCGTCGCAAAGCTCCTCAAGGGCGTGATCGAGGAGGAGCAGCCAGGCCTCGTCATCTGCGGCAAGCAGGCCATCGACAACGACATGAATGCAACCGGACAGATGCTGGCGGCCCTGACTGGATGGCCGCAGGCCGCCTTTGCGTCCGAACTGAACATGGATCGCGACAGCGCGACGGTCACGCGCGAGGTCGACGGCGGCTTGCAGATCATCAAGACAGACTTGCCTGCCATCGTCACGGTGGACCTGCGAATGAACGAACCACGCTATGCTTCGCTGCCGAACATCATGAGGGCGAAGAAGAAGCCCATGGACGAAAGGACTCCCGCCGACTACGGCGTTGATGTCAGCCCGAGGCTAGAGATCGTATCGACCACCGAGCCCGAGGCTCGAAAGGCAGGCGAAATCGTGCGCTCGGTCGATGAACTTGTCACGAAACTCAAGGAAGCGGGAGCGATCTGATGGCAGTCCTTCTCCTGGCAGAAGTCACCGACGGCGAACTCAACCTCGATGCAACGGCGAAATCCGTCACCGCCGCCCGTGCCATGGGCGAAGTCACCGCCCTCTGCGCCGGCGCGGCCGCGTCATCGGCAGGCGAGGCAGTCGCGAAGGTTGACGGCGTCTCAAAGGTGTTGATCGCCGAGGATCCGGTCCTTGGGCACAGGCTGGCAGAGCCGACCGCGGCGCTGATCGCCTCGTTGGCGAACGACTACAGCCACATCGTGGCTCCGGCCACGACCGACGCAAAGAACGTCCTTCCGCGCGTGGCGGCGCTCCTTGACGTAATGGTGATCCCGGACATTTCCGGAGTCGTCGACACCGACACGTTCGAGCGACCGATCTATGCAGGAAACGCGATCCAGACCGTCCGGTCAGCCGACGCGACCAAGGTCGTCTCGATTCGGACTTCCACCTTTGACGCGGCGGAAGAAGGCGGTCCGGCACCGATCGAGGCAATCGACGCAGCCGGAAACCCCGGAATCTCCGAATGGGTCGAGGACAGGGGCGCCACAAGCGACCGCCCCGAACTGACAAGCGCAGGCACTGTCGTCTCGGGCGGCCGGGGCGTTGGCTCGGAAGAGGACTTCGCGCTGATCGAGAAGCTGGCCGACAAGCTGGGTGCGGCCGTCGGTGCGTCACGGGCGGCGGTCGATTCAGGATATGCCCCGAACGACTGGCAGGTCGGGCAAACCGGCAAGGTGGTTGCCCCGGACCTCTATGTTGCCGTGGGGATTTCGGGCGCGATCCAGCACCTGGCAGGCATGAAGGATTCGAAGATCATCGTCGCGATCAACAAGGACGAGGAGGCTCCGATCTTCCAGGTTGCGGATTACGGCCTGGTTGCGGACCTGTTCACTGCCGTGCCCGAGCTCGTCGAGAGGCTCTGAGCAACCAGGCGACACAGGGGCCCGGACCTGAGCGATTCGGACGCATGCCTCGGGCGGGCGGCATGGCGGCGAAAGACCGCCCGATAGCGGGACGCACTTTCGAAACCCTCGCGGGCTTGCGCAGGGTTCGCTCGTGCGCCTATGGTCTCGCGGACAAGAAATGGGGCGCAAATGGACATCAGCAGCGTAGGCGTGGTCGGCGCTGGACAGATGGGCAACGGGATTGCCCATGTCTTTGCTTTGGCCGGATTCGATGTCGTCCTGAACGACATTGATCGCGGTGCACTCGAGCGCGCGCTCAAGCTTGTCGAGACCAATCTTGCTCGCCAAGTCAACAGCGGCCGGATCGCGAAGGAGGATGCGGAAGCTGCGTTCAAGCGGATCTCGACAACTATGACGCTTGCTGATCTTGGCGCTACCGACCTGATCGTCGAGGCCGCCACAGAGCGCGAGTCGGTGAAGGTCGCCATCTTCGAGGATCTCGTCCCGCATCTCCGGCCGAACACGATCCTCACGTCGAACACCTCGTCGATCTCCATCACGCGGCTGGCCAGCCGAACCGATCGTCCGGAGAGGTTCATGGGATTCCACTTCATGAATCCCGTGCCGGTCATGCAGCTCGTGGAGCTCATCCGTGGCATCGCCACGAACGACCAGACATATCGGGCGCTGAAGGAAGTGGTCGAGAGACTGGGGAAGACCCCCGCCACCGCCGAGGACTTCCCGGCCTTCATCGTGAACCGGATCCTGATGCCGATGATCAACGAAGCGGTCTACACTCTCTACGAGGGCGTGGGTTCGGTCTCCTCGATCGATTCGGCGATGAAGCTGGGGACCAACCACCCGATGGGCCCGCTGCAACTGGCGGACTTCATCGGCCTGGACACCTGCCTTGCGATCATGAACGTGCTCCATGACGGGCTGGCAGACACCAAGTACAGGCCTTGCCCGCTTCTGACAAAGTATGTCGAGGCCGGATGGCTTGGCAGAAAGACCGAGCGCGGATTCTATGACTACAGGGAGGACCCTCCGGCACCCACGCGGTAGCGCGGCAAGACGGCGTCTAAGTTTCCTCTCCAAATCCGTCGGCCACGAGGGCCTCGATCGCTGCAGCCAGCGCCGTCGCCTCCGCCCCCTTGGTCGCGACCGTTATCGAGGTGCCCCGGGACGCTGCGAGCATCAGAAGGCCCATGATGCTGTCGCCGGTCACGGTCATGCCGTCCTTCGACACGGTTGCCTCGGCATCGAATCCCTCAATGAGTTCGGCCAGCCTTGCGGAGGCGCGGGCATGAAGGCCCTTTTCGTTCACGATCTTCAGAATGCGCGTAACCGGATCCTCCATGGCATGTCAGGCAGCGCCGCCGCCCTCGAAGCTGTCGATGTACTTGCGCCCCGCGGACAGAGCCGCCGTGACCGCGCGATCCAACGGCTCGTGCCTGAGCTTGGCGAGCTTTATCAGCATGGGAAGGTTGGCTCCGTAGAGGATTTTCCTGCTGGATGAATTGCAGGCCCTGAGCGAGAGATTGGACGGAGAGCCACCGAACATGTCCGTCACGACGATCACGCCGTCACCATAGTCCACGTCATCGGCCGCCGCGCAAATCTCGTTCTGCTTGGCCTCCCGGTCATGTTCCGGCTCGATCGGGATGGCACACATGCCGTTCTGCTTGCCAACGACATGCTCGACTGCGGCCAAGTATTCCCGCGCCAGGCCTCCATGCGCCACTATCACTATGCCAATCACCCCTTGTTCTCCGCGGATGACCACAGACCCTGACCTAGTCGCTCGAGCTCCCGGTGACGCGTTGACACCTGCCACCCTTTCCCTGCAAGGGCACTCGCGAGCCTCTCGGCAACGGCCACAGACCTGTGCCGTCCGCCGGTGCAGCCGAGCCCGACCGACAAGTATGTCTTGCCTTCCTCCTTGAATGCAGGAAGCAGGTCAAGGAGCATCGTCTCAAGCGCCCTGAAGAATCCGGAAAAGCGCGGGTCGCGTCCCACGTAGGCCGCCACACGTTCGTCACGCCCGTCGAGACCGCGCAGCTCTTCGTGCCAGTGCGGGTTTGCTAGGAACCTCGTGTCGAAGATCATGTCCACGCCGCGGGGCAGGCCGCGCTTGTAGGAAAAGCTCTCGACGGAAAGGGCCAGCGTGCCGGATCCGTCCCGTCCGAAACGCCGCTCGATCTCGGCCTTCAGGTCGTGCGGCGTCATGTCGGACGTGTCGATCAGGTGATCCGCACGTTCCCGAATCGGGAGCAGGAGTTCCATCTCGCGGTCGATGCCGATCTCGGGAGTTTCCGAGGGAGCAAGCGGATGTCGCCTTCGCGTCTCGGAATACCGGCGAACAAGGACTTCGGAGCGGCAGTCGAGGAACAGGAGTTCGGCTTCTATGTCGGATTCCAACGCAATGCGCTCCAGGACACCGACCACTGTGTCAACCGAGAAATCGCGGTTGCGCACATCGATTCCCAAGGCAAGGGGCGGCATCGAAGATGGCCCGTCAAACACCCGCGGCAGGAGAGACAGCGGCATGTTGTCGATGATTTCAAAGCCCAGGTCCTCCAGCGCATGCGTCGCCTCCGTTCGTCCGGCCCCGGAGGCTCCTGTCACCAGAACGGCCCGCGTTCGCGCGCCAGATCCCGATTTGGCTGTCACTCCAATCCTCCTTTGAGAAGGACATACAGCATAGAGGCGAATGCCGGGGTCTCAACCCTTCGAAGCAGGCGGACGCGTCCACCAGAGACCGCGACTTCCTGCGGATCGGGAAGGCGGCCCGTTTCGACATGATCCATGTCGACGACGTAGCGCAGCCAGGCCGGGGCCGCGTCGCTCTTCAATACGCCGATACCCCTCGCTTCGACCTTGCCTTCGAGCGTCTTGGGAGCCCACATCAGCAGCCCCTCGGGCTTTCGGGTCAGCACAACCTGGTCATCGGCTACAAGGGAAGCCCCGAGCGCCATCAGTTCAAGCGCAAGACCGGACTTCCCGGCGCCCGCCCGTCCCGTGATCAACAGCCCCGCCGGACCCGACGCAACGGCGGTGCCGTGCATGAGAATGGACCCGTCTCCCTTCCGCACGAAACCCTGCCTCAGCAAGGAAGCCGTCGCGAACGCACTGTCCGGTCGCAATCCGGCGCGCAATCGCACGATGCAAGGGCAATGATTGCCGGCAGCGAAGTGCGATGGTCGTCCATGTTCGGCACTGTCCGGAGCATGCGTCCTTCCCGTGGCATTTCAGAACACGAGGCGCTGGCCGTCGCGCGACACCACATGCTGACATAATCGTATCTGCATCCACGTTGTTCAACACCCCCGTTCCACTCTGAAGTGCAACACCATGGGTCTTTCAACCGGACACTGTTGACTCGATGTCTTCGCCATGCACGTGGGCGGGACGAACCACAGGAAGCGGCCCGGACCAGCCGAATCGGCCCAAACGGTCATGGATTTCGCGGTCGCCGCCGTGGTCCTCGCCGAACTCATGCCGCCTATTCGCCAGCCCAAGCCGGAATCACGGAGACTCCGGGAGGAATGCCCGATCCTTTGCCATTCCTCGAACGCCACCGGGCCAAGCGCGACTACGCCACCTTCGAGTTAACAGTGTCCGGTTGAAAGACCATGGGTGGTGGGCGCGGCTTGAACGTCCGACCCGAACTGCGGCTTGAGCACGCTTCACTTGCAGCGGGCCCCGCGACATCTGCCCGGATACACCCTGATGTTGGCGCTAACCCCGAAAAATCAATTGGTTGGTAACGCTAACTGCGTGATTCATTCCTGTTCACGCGCCCGGAACCGTGCCTACATTCAGGACATGAATCGCGTCGGTCGCTCCATTGACCACGCACGCAGCCGAAAGGTCTGAGGCTCATGAACCGAGGTCGCGTCAATTCGCGAATGACGCTGGAGGCGCAAGGAATCCAGGATCTGGGATCTGTCCACTACAACCTGATGGAGCCGGACCTGATCCAGCATGCGCTCTGCCGCGAAGAAGGAATGCTTGGCCAAGGCGGCACGTTGCTGGTCAATACGGGCAAGTACACCGGTCGGTCTCCGCAGGACAAGCATATCGTGAAGACGCCGTCGGTTGAAAAAAGCATCTGGTGGGAAAATGCCCGCGCAATGTCCCCGGTGGGCTTCGCGCGCCTGCATGCTGACATGCTGGCTCACATGAAGGGCCGCGACTATTTCGTGCAGGACCTTTATGCAGGTGCCGACAGCGCGCACCGGCTCGATGTCAGGATCGTGACCGAGCTTGCCTGGCACTCCCTCTTCATCCGACACCTGCTTCGACGCCCTGACAGGGACGAACTCGACACTTTCTCGCCGGAATTCACGGTCATCAACTGCCCGTCGTTCCGGGCAGACCCGAAACGGCATGACTGCCGGACCGACACGGTCATCGCGATGGACCTTGAGCAGCAGGTCGTTCTTATCGGCGGGACCGAGTATGCTGGCGAGAACAAGAAGTCCGTGTTCTCCGTTCTCAACTACATCCTGCCCGAACAAGGCGTGATGCCGATGCACTGCTCGGCCAACCATGCCGTGGGAAACCGGGTCGATTCATCGGTGTTCTTCGGGCTTTCGGGCACCGGAAAGACCACTCTCTCGGCAGACCCTAGCCGCATCCTGATTGGTGACGACGAACACGGATGGTCGGATCGGGGAATCTTCAATTTCGAGGGCGGCTGCTACGCCAAGACGATAAACCTTGACCGTGAAGCCGAGCCGGACATCTACGACACATGCTTCAAGTTCGGCACTGTCATCGAGAACATGGTCTTCGACCCCGAGACCAAGGTGCTCGATTTCGACGACGACAGCTTGACCGCCAACATGCGCTGCGCCTATCCGATGAACTGCATTTCCAATGCGTCGGAGTCCGCGCTTGGCGGCCATCCGAAAAACGTGATCATGCTGACTTGCGATGCCTTCGGGATCCTTCCCCCAATCGCGCGTCTGACTCCCGCGCAGGCAATGTATCACTTCCTGTCGGGCTTCACTTCAAAGGTCGCTGGCACGGAGCGCGGGATCACGGAACCGGAACCGACGTTCTCGACATGCTTTGGCGCACCGTTCATGCCAAGGCGGCCTGAAACCTACGGAGCGCTGCTGCGCGAAAGGATCGCCCGTCACGGCACAACCTGCTGGCTGGTCAATACAGGCTGGACGGGCGGAGCCTTCGGAACCGGCACGCGCATGCCTATCAAGGCAACCCGGGCGCTCCTCTCAGCGGTTCTGGACGGCTCGCTTGAGCATTCGAAATTCCGCAAGGACTTGAATTTCGGCTTCGACGTCCCCGTCAGCGTGAAGGCGGGCGCCGTGCCGGACATCTTGCTGGACCCGCGCCGAACCTGGGACGACGGTGCAGCCTACGATGGGCAAGCGAAGAAGCTGATCGAAATGTTCGCAAAGAACTTCGAGCAGTACGAGGCCGGTATCGACAGCGCCGTGAGGGCCGTCGCGATAGGTTGACCCCCGCCTGTGCCGGCGAGGCCGTGGCCAAGGCCGCGCGCACGCAAGACTTACGCGTCCGCGCGCTCGATCCGGCAGACCGCATCGCCGACAGGAACATCATCACCTTCCTCGACGAAGTGCTCCAACATGACGCCATCGCAGGGTGCCTCGTATTCGTTGGTCACCTTTTCCGTTTCGACGTCGTAGAGCACGTCCCCTGCCCTGAAGGCCGTGCCAGGCTCGACGCGCCATGCGACGAGCGTGCCTTCCTCCATGTTCATCGAGATGCGCGGCATTTTCAGCGAAACCTTCATGCCCGGGCCTCCTCCGGCGACGGCTTCCTCAGAAGTGCGCGCACGGATGACATGATGCTCGCCTCATTCGGAATCAGCGCCTTCTCCATCGGTGGCGAGTACGGTAGCGCAACGTCCGGAACGGTCACTCGCCTGACCGGCGCCTTCAACGCTTCAAAACACCGGTCCGCCGCGAGCGCGGCAATGTGTGACGCCGCAGAACAGGTGTCTCGGCTCTCGTCCACGATGATCAATCTGCCTGTCTTCCGGACCGAATCCAAAATCGCATCCGCGTCGAGAGGGACCATCGTGCGCGGGTCGATGACCTCGACAAATATGTCATCCTTCGCAAGCTTCTGGGCCGCGCGTGTCGCCGGGCGCACCATTGCGCCGATTGCAACCAACGTCAGGGCGTCTCCCTCGTGGACAGTGGCTGCCTCGCCAAGTTCAAGAATGTGTTCGCCGTTCGGCACTTCGCCCATCTCGCCACCCCGGCCTGCGGCCTGCAGGAAGACGACCGGATTGGGATCGCGGATCGAGGCGCGGAGCAGCCCCATGGCATCCGAGGGCGTGGCCGGTGTCACCACCTTGAGCCCGCCGAGGTTCATGAACATCGGGTGCATGCTGTCCGAATGCTGCGCCGCCGCCGAGCGGCCGCCGCCATAGACGCCCATGTAGACGATCGGCAGGCTGATCTGCCCGCCCGTCATGTAGCGCAGCTTTGCCGCCTGGTTGGCAATGGAATCAAAGCCGGTATACATGAAGTTGCCGAACATCATGTGGCACACGACCTTGTAGCCCGCCGCCGCCGCACCTACAGCCATGCCGCTCATCACCGTTTCGGAGATCGGCATGTTGCGGACACGTTCGGGCCCGTGCCGTTCCAGCAATCCACGCGTGTCGCCAAAGAGGCTCAATTCCACGTCCTCGCCGAAGAGGATGACTTTCGGGTCATTCGCCATCTCCGAATCAAGCGTTTCGTTGATGGCGTGGATCATGCGTTTCTTGACCATCTCTAAGGCTCCCTCAGGCAAACATGAATTTCGTGGATTGGTCCGCGCCCGGCGGTGGCGAGGATTCAGCGAACTCGACGGCGGCAGCCACTTCGGCCTGGATATCCGCCTCGATGCGATCAAGGTCTCCCTGCGTTGCCTGCCCGGCATCAAGCATGCGTGCCTCCAGCGCCGGGATCGGATCGCGCTTGGCCCATTCGGCGACTTCCTCGTCACTTCGGTAGGCACCGCCGAGGAACGTAGCCTCGGCTTCTACATGGCCGCGCAGCCGGTAGGTCCGCGCCTCGATCAGCGTTGGTCCTTCACCATTGCGAGCCCGTGCGATGGCGCGGGAGGCGCATTGGTGCACAGCCACGACATCGTTCCCATCGACCTCTTCATGAGCGGCGCCGTATGGTTTCGCTCGATCGACAATCCGACCGGCGGTTACCGTCGATGAGGGCGAGAATTCTGAAAACCCGTTGTTTTCACAAACAAAGATCACGGGCAAGCGCCACAGGACCGCGACGTTCAATGCTTCGCACAAAACCCCCTGGTTGGCCGCGCCATCACCGAAGAACGCAACCGCCACAGCACCCTTGCCATCCAGCTTTGCGGCCCACGCCGCCCCTGTGGTGATCGAGATTCCGGCACCGACGATTCCGTTCGCGCCAATGATGCCCTTCGAGAAGTCCGCGACGTGCATCGAGCCGCCGTGACCCTTGCAAATCCCGGTTTCGCGCCCGTAGACCTCGGCCATCAGGAGGTTCGTGTCTCCTCCCTTTGCCAGGAAGTGTCCGTGGCCCCGGTGCGTGGAGGCAATCCAGTCACTGTCATCAAGCTGCGAGCAAACCCCGACGCCGACGGCTTCCTGACCGATGTAGAGGTGCACGGGTCCGGGAAGCATGCCCGAACGGCTGTCCTTGCCAAGCTGTTCTTCAACACGGCGAATGCGCAGCATGTCGCGATAGAATGTCTGCATCTCTTCTGAGGAGAAGTTGGTCTGGGAAGTGGCAGTCGGATCCATTTTTCAGCTCCGGTTCTATGTTTCAGGAGACGGGGGATGGGTTAGGTTCTCGTTCGGATCCCCCCGGACCGTGATGCCGCCGTCGACCACAAGCGTGGAACCGGTGATGAACCCGGAATCCGCGTCCGCGAGAAACGCAGCGGCGCGTGCGATTTCATCCGGCCTGCCCCACCGGCCCACCGGCGTTCTTTCGGCGAAGCCGTCCTTGTCTAGGACCCCGGCATCCGCGCGATCCAGAAGCGTCTGGGTCGCAATGTAGCCGGGTAGGATCGCGTTGACCGTGATTCCATCGCGCGCGGTCTCCAGCGCCAATGCCTCCGTGATCCCTAGAATCGCCTTTTTCGCCGTCACATAGGCCAGTCGATAGGGCACGGCGAGCTTTGCATTGGCTGACGAAACGTTAATGATCCGACCAAACCGCGCCTGGCGCATTGCGGATGTCACCAGGCGCGCCCAGTTGACCGCGCCACGCACGTGGATGGCAAGCATCTGATCAAAGTGCTCGGACGGCAGCGCCTCGATCCGCCCGACCCGCTGCGGCATGATCCCGGCATTGTTCACCAGCACGGAGACCGGCCCGAATTCCGCGACAATTCTGTCGTGAGCGGGATGACAGCTTTCGAAGTCAGCGACGTCGGCGGTCGCTGCCAATGTCGTGCCACCCGTTTCTTCGGCAATTGACTCGACGGCAGAATGGGCCCTTTCCTCGTCGAGATCGACAATGGCGACCAGGTGGCCGTCGGCGGCAAACCGCTCCGCAATGGCGTATCCTATGCCCGCTGCGGCTCCGGTCACGACCACCACGTTGTGTGCAGAGTTCGACACGCCTTGATCCCAATCCTGCCCCGCAGTGATGTCCGAGGGGCTCATTGCAGTTAGCATCCTAAAGTGCTATATGTCTAGAGGTTTAGTTCGATTGGAGCGCCAATGGCCCAGCATGGCCTGTCCTTGATGCGCAGACCGTCTGTTCCACTGCACGTCGAAGTGGCTGATCTCTTTCGCAATCAGATACTGGCCGGAGACCTTCCAAGCGGCACGCGCCTGCCGTCGATCAATGAGCTGAACGAGGACATGAGACTCGCGAGGATGACGGTTCGGCAGGCGATGGCCACGCTCGAAGCGGAAGGCATGATCGACCGCCAACCGGGGCGCGGGACTTTCGTCAAGGACATCGGCGTCCGGCGGCGGCAGTTCCTCCGGATGGAGGCTGACCTCGATCAGCTCTTTCGAACGGTGGACGGCCTCAAGGTCGCAATCGCAACTCCGGACGGCATCGAATCGCCCTCTAGCAGCGAAGGCCCGCACGTGAAATTCACGAGACTTCATGTTCTCGAAGGGGAGCCGTTCTGCGTGGCACGCCTGAGAATCGAGCGCAGCGTCTACGAACAGGCGCCCGAACGATTCAGTGCCGAAGTCGCCATTCTTGTGCTTCGTGATCTTGGCGTACCTGTGTCAACGGCACGACAACGGGTCGTGGTCACATACGCCGATGCCGAGGTCGCCGACATGCTGAAAGTCCACATCAATTCCCCGCTGATGTGGGTGCGCCGCGAGTTTTTCGGTGCAGACGGGGGCTGCATCTACTCGGCCGAACTGACCTATCCCAGCGAGTCGCTTGGGTTCGAAGTCGAATTCAAGGTCTGACGTCGTCGATCGACACATCGCTTCGACTTGAAGCCGTCGAATCCAGATCTCCGGTCCACACTTCGTTCGGAATGCAGACGTCCTGGCCCCGGGGCGCAATCATGGGTTCCATGAGGACCATTCTCCCGGGCAAACAGACTCTTCTCGAAGTCTTGTCGGCAATATTGGCGCGTAGTGCGCGTGCAGATGCCGTAACGGGGCGGCGATTCGCACCGACGCCGGTTCGGATTGGAACGTGGGTAGGTTGCCGGTCTGGTGTCGTTGTCCCTGCCACGCACGACATGTGCCGTCGTGAGTGGCGGAGGCGGTCCCGAGGGAGCGCTTCCTGATCGAAGTGCAATGGAAAGGACAACGACAATGGAAATCCTTGCCGGACCGGACGTGTCGGTGGCAAGCACGTCTGCTTGCGCGCCCGGCGCCGATGGCAGGATCGTGAACGGAGCGAAGGTGCCTTCGGATCCCGGATCGCTCGTCGAGCACATGCTTGGCCTGCCCGGCAGCATCGCGGCTGTCGGCCTGGAGGCCGGCCAATGGCATTGACTTAAGGAATCGGCGCTGTTGACTTAACGGGACGTGGGTGGTCCTGCACCGGAAGGCCGGTCTTTCGGGTGGAAGCGGCTCAGGTTGCGGCGGCGGCCTTCCCCTTCCGCGCCCATTTGCTTTTCGGCTTGCGCGACACCCTCGGACAGCTGCGGCCGGGCCGTTCCCGCTGCCAGAGGGCGGCGACGTCGTCGACGACCCGCGAGACGGTTTCGGCGACGGCATCGGCCTGGACGAGCGCGAGGGCCTCGAAGTTGCGGAAGACGGCGGCGACGGCGTGCTTGAAGTTCACCCTTTTCGGCGGCCTGCCGTCCGGCGAGGCGTTGATCTCCCCGTCGATCTCGTTGGTCATGAGGCGGGTCGCGGTGACCATGACGAAGTTGGCGTACAGTTCCTGGAGGACGCCGCGCTCGCTTTCGGAGCGGAAGGACTCGACGGCCATGAGCCACTTGGCGGTTTTGTACATCTCTTCGAAGCAGCAGAGAAAATACCTATAAAGCCTTTACAGGCGACATCGGACCCGTTACACTGAGTTCTCAATCCCTGGCAGGATTGAGGAGGTGGTGGAGCCACCACGGGCAAGATGGGCGGACAGGACATCCTGAAGACCCTGCCGGAACAACACCGCCAGCGGCTGGAACTGAGACTGGCGCGGATGATCCTGTCCCGTCTTCAGCAGCAGGATCAGGACAGTGACAGCGGCTCTCGAGGAGAGCGCCGGCCGGCTTCTGGGCCGGGTGGGCGCGGATCACACGCGCCGGAAGGCGGTCGTTTACGTCCGGCAGTCGACGCCGGGCCAGGTTGAGCGCCACGGCGAGTCGACGAGGATACAGTACGGGCTGACGGACCGCGCCCGGCTTCTGGGCTGGGCGGACGTGGACATCCAGGTCGTGGACGACGATCTCGGCTGCTCGGCCCGCGAGGCCGGGACCCGTTCCGGATTCAGCGGCCTGGTCGCGGACATCGTTCTCGGCGAGGTGGGGATCGTCATCGTCAGCGAGGTGAGTCGCCTCGCGAGAAACCTGTCCGAGTGGGGAGGACTTCTGGACTTCTGCAGCAGGGCTGATACGCTGATCGCCGACGCCGAGACGTTGTATGACCTGAAACGTCCCAACGACCGCTTCCTGCTGGGCATCAGGGGAACCATGAGCGAGGCCGAACTCCACACCCTGCGCCAGCGCATGCATGCCGGCCGGGAGGCCAAGGCGGCGCGCGGCGAGCTGGCGGCCCTGCTGCCGCGCGGCTACGTGCGCGACGAGCAGGGTCGCACGGTGAAGGATCCGGACGCCAGCGTCCGGGCCCGGATCGAGGGCGTCTTCGCGATGTTCAGGCAGCACGGCAGCCTGTCCGGGACCCTGCGCGCGATGGCCGCCGACGGGCAGGGCTTTCCGGTGCGGCGCGCGCGGGGTCCGCGGCGCGGCCAGCTGGAGTGGCCGGAACCCACCAGCGCCTCGCTGTACGACATGCTGACCAGCCCGGTCTACGCGGGCGCCTTTGCCTGGGGCCGCGCCAAGGACCTGGTCAGCGAGCTTCCGGTCGAGGAGCGCTGGCGGCATCTCGTCAAGGACGCCCATCCCGCCTACATCGGCTGGGAGGAGTTCGAGTTGAACCAGCGCCAGCTGGCGGACAACAGGTGGCCGGTGCGCAGCCGCGGCGGCGGCCTGTTGAGCGGCCTGCTGCGCTGCGGCCGCTGCGGCCAGGGCATGACGGTGCATTACCGCCTCGGCAGCGACGACGGAGCGGGCTACAAATGCCGCGGCCGTCGGGACTGCGGCGACCGGAAGTGCCAGGCGCTGCCCGGCCTCCCTGTCGACAGCTTCGTCTCCAGTGCGGCTGTCGAGGCGCTGTCCCCGGCCGCGGTCGACATCTCGCTGAAGGCGATCGATGCCGCCGAAGGGGACCGGGCCGGGGAACATGAGCGATGGCGCCTCCGCCTGGAGCGCGCCGACCTGGACGTGGCTGCCTGCGAGCGCGCCTGGCGTTCGGTGGACTGCGGCAACCGCCTGGTGGCGCAGTCGCTGGAGGACCAGTGGGAGGAGGCCCTTGCCGAGCGGCGCAGGCTGGGCGACTCCTACGGCCGGCATTGCCGCCGGCTCCCTGCCCGGCTCACGCCGGAAGAGCGGGACGGGATCCGGCGTTCGGCGTCGGGGATATCGGGGCTGTGGGACGGCGGCCGGCTGGAGACGCCGGAGAAGGCGGAGCTTCTCCGCCTGATGATCGACCGGGTGACCGCGACCGTCATCGACGACAGCGAGCGCGTCGCGGTCGAGATTCTCTGGCACGGTGGCAGCCGGACCCGGGCGGAGATCCGCCGTCCGGTGCGGGAGGCCAGCCAGCTGAGCTACTGCGCCGAGCTCTGCGCGCGGATCCGGGCCCTGAAGGAGGAGGGCCGCAACCACGCCGAGATTGCCGGGATCCTGAACGGGGAAGGCCTGCAGCCGCCCAGGAAGAGCCGGTTCAACGCAGGTACGGTGACCGGCCTCGTGGAACGGATCGGGGCGGGCAGGCGCGCAATCAAGCGGGGCCGGTCGGTGCCCGCCGAGCGCGGCCCGGACGAGTGGACCGTGGACGAAATGGCCGACAGGACCGGCGTCTGCAAGCCGACCTTGTACAAGTGGATCTACGACGGCAGGATCTGCGCCCGAAAGGCCGCCAGCCAGAGCAAGGGCAGGAGCAGGCCAAGGATCTGGCTGATTCACGCGGCCAGCGACACGTTCGAAGCCATCCGCAAGTGGCGCGAAACGCCCAAGCCGGAGAAGGACGGAAGGCCGATGCCCGACTTCAGGATCGCGTCTGAAACGGACCTGCAAACACTATAGGGGTAGACTGATGGGAAGTTGTCGATGCGCCAGCGCGCCCTGCAGATGCCGGCCAGGTCCTCGACGGTGAAGCCGTCTTCGGCGGCCAAGGTGGTGCCGAGGGCGAAGACGGTGTCGCCGGCGGCGTAGCGGACCAGCCTGAGCTTCAGCGGCCCGAACGCCGCGCCGGGGTGGCGGGCCTTCAGCCGGGCCAGCGCCCTGTCGTCGGGCCGGATCCAGACCAGCGTCTCCTGCAGCGGGCCGGCGAGGAAGGCGACGGTCTCCGCGTTCGCGTCCCGCTTGAGCCGGAACACGGCGTCCCGGCCCCGGACGACATGGGCGAGAAGCATCTCGCAGGAGAAGCAGCCCCGGTCGTGGACGACCACGTCCCCGGCGGACAGGGTCCTGAGGTGCCCGACGGCGGCGCGCCGCTCGTTGGTGTCGGCGTACAGGCCGAAGTCGGCCGGCAGTCTCGGCATCAGCAAGCGGCGGCGGCAGGTTGACCTTGGCGCCGTCGACGCCGAAGACCCGCCGCCCCTTCCAGAGCGGGCGGTCCGGAGCCCGGGCGAGGATCTCCCGGTGGAGGTCCCTGAAGACCTGCGGATCGACCTTGGCGCGCGCCCGGGACATCGCCGACGGCGTCACCGGGCTTTCCTGCGGCAGCGCCACCCCCAGGCTGCGCGCGTTCTCCCAGATCTCGGCGAGGGCATCGCCGTAGCTGCGCCCGGTCCCGAACACCAGGCGGAGGACGAAGAGGACGGCCAGGAAGGTGCCGGTCAGTCGCCGGCGCACCCGCCACTCGCGGTCGTGGCGCTCGGCCGTCCTGGCGGCGGCGGCGGCGACCGCGCTCCACATTCCGGCGACCTTCCGGGCGCTTTCGGGGGCGCGGGCCGGCTTGCGTCCCGCTTCCTTCCGCTCGCCGCGCAGCGCGGCCCGGGCGTCCGTTTCCAGCTCGGTCACGTACACGTCCTTGGGCGCGCGGGAGGCGGTGGCGCCGATCTCCGTCCATCCCGCCGCGCGGCAGCAGCTGCCCTCCTGCTCCTGCGGGAGGCCAGGTTCCTGACACGGACCCATGGAAACACCAAAAAGCGGCTGTGCCGGACAACCCGCCGGAGGCCGTCCTCGCGCTGGCGCTCCGTCCATCCGATCCATGCGTCGCGGACCGGAAGCGACCCGGAGCTCTCGAACATCAGGCAGCCCAGGCGGCGGCCGCTGCCGTCGAGGACGAAATACGCGAGATGGCAGCCGATGGGCGACCTGCAGCCGCGCGGATGGCAGCGGTCCACGAGCTCGGTCCATTCGGCAAGGTCCCGCCCGTCGGCGGCGACCTCCAGCGTGACCGGCTCCAGCACCCGCAGGCAGAACTGCTCCCGGCAGCTTCCGGACGGCGTGTGCCAGTCTAGGTTCTCGCACAGCGTGCGGGCCAGCTCCCGCCGGCTGTCGTTCGGGAACAGCTCGACCATCTCCTGCATGACCGCGATCTGCCTGCGGGTCAGCCGCTTGCCGAAAAAGGTGGTGGTCTCCAGGTTCTCGATGCGCGGATCCATCGCGGCCTCCCTCGGGACGGACTGATTCGACGCTACATTGAACCGGGCCGATCCATGAGGCAGGCCTGAACGAAAGATTCCGGCGTGCGCACGGAAACGCCTCAGGGCATGGACTTTGGACAGGCCTCGAAATCAGGAAAATCTGTTCCGGCCAAACTCAATGCCATTGGGAGGCCGGCCCCCTGTCGCAGTGGCTCCGCAAGGGACTGGGCGAAGCCGGCCACGAAACCGTGCTGATGGAGAGGCGGGTGAAGTCCGCGCTGAAGGCGGCCCCTGTCAGGACGGACCGGCGGGATGCCGAGGGCATCGCCCGGCTGCTGCGGATGGGATGGTTCCAGCCCGTGCACTGCAGGCCGGTCGCGTCCCGGGAGACGCGGGCCCTGCCGGGCTCGCGCAACGCGCTCGCGGAAGGCCTGACGCGGCCTGGACTCCCGGTGCGCGGCATTCTCCGCAACTTCGGCCTGAAGCCCGGCCGGGTCTCGAAAGGGGACTGCGAGGAGCGGGTCCGGGAGCCGGCCTCGGGCAACGCGACGCTGCCGGACGCCACCTGCCGGCAGCTGATGACGATGCCCGGCATGGGACCGGTCACGGCGACGGCCTTCGTCGCCGCGGTCGGCGACCCGGCCCGGTTCCGAAGGGCCAGGGACATCGGCGCCCGGGCGGGACTGACGCCGAAGCGGAACCGGTCGGGAGAGACGGCCGTGTCGGGCGGGATCTCGAAGGCCGGCGGCATCGCGCTGCGCAAGGCGCTCTTCCAGGCCGCAACGGCGATGCCGGCCGGCGCGAGGAAGATGGACTGGCTGAAGTCCCGGGCGCTGCGCGTGGCAGGAAGCGCGCCACGGCCGCGCCGGCCCGGCGCATGGCCGTGGTTCCGCTCCGGATGTGGCTGGACGGGACGAAGTTCGGCTTCACCCGCGAGCAGGCGATGTCGCCTGACCCGGCATGAGCATGGCTGCACCGGATCCGCGGTCCGTGACGAAGAGGGAAGGAGCGGGCACTGCCTCTTGAAAGGCATCCCGTCCACGGACGTCCAGTTGCCGGGACGCGAGCGGACCTTCCCGAAAACCCTCGGCTCCGGGCCAGACGTCAACGCCGCTCCCGGCCCCAACGCCGCGAAACTTGCCGCCGGCGACGGGATCGTGTTGTCAGGTTCGGGCGTCATGGCCGCTCATGCGCAGGACGCCGTGCTTGACGTGGGGGGCCCCATTACGGAAGGACTCCATGAACCCCAATGCGATGGCTGAAGCCTCGGGCATTGGCGGTGGAGCATGAAAACAAGGGTTTCAGCCTCAGAACCGTCGGCAAGATCCGGGAAAAAGGGTTCACGAAAGTTGCAAGATTCAGCGCCGAGGTCAGGACGTCTGGAATGACGACCGCACGCCCGGTTACCTTCCTGCCACCCCGTGATGCCCCCGGGATCGCCGGGTATGGCGAAATCTGGCGCAACTTCAACCTGTGCCGCGCCCCACCATGCGGAGCTGACGGAAACGGAAATCACTCCACGGTGCATTAACAAGACTTTCAAGCGCCGTCCGAACTCTTCGATGCCCTCTCGACCGGCACGAACCGCGTCGCACTCCTGACGGGAAAGCCTGGCCCCTCCCGGAATGCATCTCTGGTCTCGACGTTCCAGTTCGGGACATGATCGCCCGGCGCGGGTGTCTCAAACCTTCGCTTGATCGCATGAATCCAACCGTTCCCGTCCATGCCAGCGAAATGAACCCGACCGGACTCGCAAGCACCGATGCGCGGCTTGTTGGCCCGGATCACCGTCACCTGAAGCCGACGTTCGGTCTTGACGCCAAGGGCAATCTCTCAAACGCACGAACACTGCACCGTCATCCAGGCGCCGTAGGTCCATTTCTGGCGGCGCCAGCCCTGACCAAGGATGCGAAAGGGGAAACCGCCCCGCAATATCGGAGTTGTCCACAGGAGCTGCATTCCAACGTAAGCGGCTAAATTACGACGTCGAGGCCCGATCCGGGCCGGATTTCCGGTTGACTTCATAGCCTGCCGGTTCTATTTACCTGCCATCGGTGCGAATCACTTCGGAGGCGGCGATGGCGGAATGGTATGGATCCAAGGGGACGACCGGGCTCTCGCAGGCAATCGTGAGCTCCATGCCCGCGCATGACCTGTTCATCGAATCGCACTTGGGTGGCGGCGCGATCATGAAGCGCAAGCCGCCCGCGCAGCGCAGCATCGGCATCGACCTCAACCGCCGCGCGATTGACAGCTTCAGATGCGACTACCCCGTCGAGCTCCATCATGGCTGCGCCCACCGCTTCCTGTCCGGCTTCGACTTCCAGGGCCGCGAGCTGGTCTACTGCGACCCGCCCTACGTGCAGTCGACGCGCAGGTCGCAGCGCCGCTACCGCTTCGACTACACGGACGAGGACCATGTCGCGCTCCTCGGCATCCTGAAGTCGCTGCCGTGCCAGGTGATGGTCTCCGGCTATCCTTCGGCGCTCTACGACGCGCACCTGGACGGCTGGCGCTCGCTCGAGGTCCAGGTCAACAACCAGGCCTGCGTCGTCACCGAGAAGCTGTGGTTCAACTTCGCGCCGGGCCGGCCGCACTGGCACGCCTGTGCGGGCAGGAACTTCACCGACCGCCAGCGCATCAAGCGCAACGCAGAGAGCTGGGCGCGGCGCTACCGGGCGATGCCGCCGGGCGAGCGGCTCGCGGTGCTGGCGGCGGTGATGGCCGTCGAGGCCGGGGAATGAGCCAGGCGACACTGTCCGAAGCTGCGGCCCTCTCCCGGGACGTCGAGACGCTCGGCCGGGACCTGTCCCGCCTGCTCGGGGACTGCACCCTGCCGCCGGAGGCCGAGGACTCGCTCCGGTCGCTGATCGGGCCTTCGGGGCCATTCAACTGGACACAGTCAACTCGACATTTCTGACGGCGTATGCCCGGTTGCATGAGAATCGGGCTTCGACACTACGCCTCCGAGACGGTTGACTGGCTGAAGGCGACGCTTGGATCCGGGGACTGCGCCCGGACCTCCCTGGCACGGAAGCTTTGCGAGCGCGAGGACTGGCGGAACGCGAAGGGCGAGCCGTGCCTCGGGTCTGCCCGGGCCGTTCTGCCGTGGCTTTCCCCGGCCCTCGGCCCGCCGCCGGAGGCCCGGCCGATGGGAGCCGTCAGCGCGGAGTCGCTGGTCCCGTCCGCCGACTGTCCGGACGTGCGCCTGTCATGCGCGCTCGCCGACATCGGCGAGGTCGACGTGGTTCCGGTCGCCGATGCGAAGAGGGGCCTGGCGCTCGATGATGGCCACGCACCATCCCAGGGGCGACGCCGCCTGTCCCGGCGGGCGCATCCGCTGCTGGATCCGGTCGTCCTCCCACGGCATCCTCGGCGGCTTCACCGTCGGCGCCGCCTCCTGGCACCACAAGGCGCGCGACCTACACCACCTCCCACCTCGCTGATTCGTTGCGAGGCAGCCGGTTTCACCTGATCCGGGGTGGGTCAGTTCTCAACGTAATGCACGCAACTCTACGGCGCCCCCGTTCCACTCTGAAGTGCAACACCAGAGGCAGTGGATTTCCGTGTTTTTTGGCAACATGGACATGGCGTGCCACCTAAACGGAACTTCAGTGCGCCGTGGTAAGGCGCTTCTCTCTGGTGGGTGCGAATCCCACCCAACAACTGTCGCTCCGGTTGGTAGCAGCCAGGGCGGTTCATGGAGGCAACGAAATGGACTGAAGCACTCTGGCAGAAGGGCCGCCTTGGGCGGTTCAGCGACCATGCAGGCCGGAACGCGCGTGAATGCCGAGCAGGCCTCGAAACAGTCGATGCGGAAGCCGACCCTCCTGAAGCAAGGGGAAGGCCGACGGCAGGCCGAGAAGCGAGCGACACGGGCATCGGCCTGCTTCCGCCGGGGCAGTGGCACTGGCATGCATGGAAGATGAGGGAAGAGGCAACACGGGAAGCCCTGTCGGTGGCGTGCACGCGCCAACCGGAAATCCGCGAGGACCAGTCCGGGCCGGCAGGGTGGCGGATGGGCCCGTACTACCGAGGAGGCCGGGCAATGCCGGCGGAGGGAAGGGGCCCTGATTCGAGAATGGCATGGAAAGGACGCAAGGCATGACCACTGATGCAAGTCTGACAGGGTCGGTACCGGTTCGGAAACTCCAGACCATGCTGCATGCGAAAGCGAAGGAAGAACCCGAGCGGCGGTTTCACGCACTCGCCGACAAGGTGTGGCGGGCCGACTTCCTGCACGAGGCCTGGGTCAGGGTACGCCGCAACGGCGGCTCTGCCGGGGTGGACGGGGAGAGGTTCACGGACATCGAGGCGCGCGGCGTGGATCGCTGGCTTGGGGAACTGTCGCGGGATCTGAGGGAGGGGACCTACGCGCCGAAACCGGTGCGGCAGGTGCTGATCCCGAAGAAGCAGCCCGGCGAGTTCCGGCCATTGGGCATTCCCTGCATACGGGACCGGGTGGCGCAGACATCGGCCATGCTCTTGCTTGAGCCGACATTCGAGGCCGACCTGCAACCGGAGCAGTACGCCTGCCGGCCGGAGCGGAGCGCGAACGACGCGGTGAGACGCGTCCACAGCCTCCTGAACACGGGGCACAACGAGGTGGTCGACTGCGACCTGTCCAACCACTTCGGCGAGATACCGCATGCCGAACTGATGAAGAGCGTCGCCCGTCGCGTCAGCGACGGCAAGATGCTCGGACTCGTCAAGGCGTGGCTGGAGATGCCGGTGGAGGAGGACGACGGCAAGGGCGGCAGACGCCGCACGAACCGGGCGCGCAGGGAACGGAAGGGCACCCCGCAAGGGGCGCCGATCAGCCCGGTCCTGTCGAACATCCACATGCGCCGATTCATACTGGGCTGGAAGGTGCTGGGCCATGCCCGGCACTACCGTTCGGAGATCGTGAACTACGCGGACGACTTCTGTGTTCTCGGCAAGGCCCCGGCAGCGGAGATGCTGGCGGCGGTCAGGCGGCTCATGGAGGCCCTGAAGCTGCCGGTCAACGAACGGAAGACCCGATGCCTGCGGTGTCCGGAGGAACCGATGGCGTTCCTTGGATACCGCATTGGACGCAACTATCGCCCACACGGGGAAGGGTGCTACATCGGCACCCGCCCGAGCAAGGCGAGCGTCCAGAGCATCTGCCGCAAGATCAGCGGGCAAACGGCCGCGCGGTACGGGCTGACGAAGACCGAGGACATGGTGCAGCGCCTGAACTGGATGCTCTCCGGCTGGGCGAACCACTACGTTCTCGGTCAGGTCAGCCCGGCCTGCAAGGCCGTGGACGAGCACGCGACCCGGCGGCTGCGTCAGTGGCTCTGTCGGAAGCACAAGGTGAAGGCCGGAGAACACGTGCGGTTCTCCAACCAGCGGCTGTGGCATGACCTCGGCCTGGTCAACCTTGCGCCGAAGACCAAGGGCCTTCCGTGGGCGAAGGCATGATCTCGTCTGTAAGCCGGATGCCTGAGCAGGGCACGTCCGGTTTGATGAGCGGGGGTGAGGAAACGTGGCCATGGGAGAGACTGAGGCACCGGCACATGGCGAAAGCCGTCGGCAAACCGCTACTCCCTCAACCTACAGCCGGGCGCGCCTCCCCTCGACTCTACGGGGGATCTGAAGAAGGATTCCGTGACCAACCTGCTGGTTTTCATGTGTTTCCGGTCCTGCGGCCACCGGTCAACCTGTCAGCCTTATGGGAACGTTCTGATCAGGACTCGCTCCGAGAAGGATCAGGAAATGCCGTTCGCGATTTACGTGAAACGTCCCTAGTCTCCTGAATCTTAAGTTCGTATCAAACCTCTTCGCTTTCGCCGAGCGCGTTCGCCTTGAGGCAGAATCTCCTGACGGACGCAAGGATCTCGTCGGCGGACTTGACCCACTTGTAGGGCTTCGGCTTCTCGTTGTGCGCGTCGATGAAGGACATGATGTCCGCGTTGAGTTCGGCGACCGAACGATGCACGCCCCTCTGCAGCTTCTTCCTGGTCAGTTCCGCGAACCAGCGCTCGACCTGGTTGATCCATGACGCCGAGGTCGGCGTGAAGTGGACGTGCCAGTGCCTGCGGCGGGCAAGCCAGTTCCTGACCTTCTCCGTCTTGTGCGTCGCGTGGTTGTCCATCACCAGATGCACGTCCAGCCCTTCGGGCATCGCCGCCTCGATCTCCTTGAGGAAGGCAAGGAACTCCGTGGCGCGGTGGCGCCTGCTGCACTTCCCGATCACCGCCCCGGTGGCGACGTCGAGCGCGGCGAAGAGCGTTGTCGTGCCATGGCGGACGCAGTCGTGGGTTCTCCGCTCGGCCGCCCCCGGCGCCATCGGCAGGACCGGCTGCGTCCGGTCCAGAGCCTGGATCTGCGACTTCTCGTCCACGCACAGGACGACCGCGCGGTCCGGCGGGGCCATGCAGAGCCCCACGATGTCCTGCACCTTGTCGACGAACAGCGGGTCCGTCGAAAGCTTGAACGTCTCGCTCCGGTGCGGCTTCAGGCTGAACGCCGACCAGATCCGGTGCACGGTCGTGTGCGACACGCCCGTCCTCTCGGCCATGCTCCGGACCGACCAGTGCGTCGCGTCCTTCGGCATCGTGGTCAGCGTCCGCTCGACCACCTCCGCCACCTTGCCGTCCGTCACGGTGCGGGGACGTCCGGACCGGCACTCGTCCGAGAGGCCCTCGATGCGCTTCTCGGCGAACCGCCTGCGCCACTTGCCGACCGTGTGCTCGTGCACGCCGGTCCGCTCCGCGATCTCCCTGTTTCGCAGCCCCTCGGCGCAGAGAAGGATGATCCTGCAGCGGTCGGACAGCGACCTCGGCGCCTTGTGCTTTCGGACATGCGCCTCGAGAAACGCGCGCTCGTCGTCGCTCAGCACCACTTCCACCGCCTTGCCTCTCATCGAACCGCCTCCTGCTGGTGTCATCCGCCGTTTTGATAGTAACTATTGTTACAGAAGACTAGTCCGAGACAAGTTCACACGTCCTGACCTCGCCCCTTGCGACAGGCAACTTTCATGAGGCGGGTTTCCCCGCCCTGGCATTGTTCCCGGGCAATTCGCAGACCATGCGCAGGCCGGTTCCGGGGAAGATCGTGCATGTCTGGTTGAGCTCTTCGAGCAGTCCCGCGACGGCGGCGTCGCCCGCATCGCTGGCGGTGCCGAGGATGCGCACCCGCAGGATGCCGTTTTCCGGGTCCGGGACGATGTCGGCATCCGACTGGAACAGTTCGGCGAGGGTGCGGCGTGGGCGTTGCTTCGCGCCCTGCGCGTCGGCGACGGCGGGCATCATCCGGGTCTCGGCGCGGCAGGCGATCATGCGGATGACGTCGAGGAGCAGCCTCTCGCCGGAGGGCAGCGCGTCAAGCCACTCATCCTCGCCGAGTTCCGCGACCTTGACGTGCGTGGGCAGATCCCTGCGCCGGAGCTTGAGCGCCTCGCGCTCGGCGTCGAGCGTCCCGATCTCGGCCTTCAGCCTCTCGGCGGACCTGGCGGCCGTGCCGGACGGCCCGCCCCCGGTCAGGTCGGCGACGCGGTTGCGCAGCGTGCCGAGCCTGTTCCGCATCCGGTTGATCCGGCGGTCCAGCTCGCGCCGGGCCGGATTGACGACGCGCGCCTCCGGATCCTGCTCGGCAAGGCCGTGCACCGGCAGCGCGTCGAGGCTGAACTCGTCGCGCATGTACTTGAAGAAGCTCTCCTGCGCCCATCGGGAGAACAGCGCGCCTGCGGCCTGCTCCGTCGGCACGCCGAAGTCGGTGGTCACGAGCGGGACCTGCCGGCCCGAGTCCAGCAAGCGGCGGATCTGGCGAACCTCGGGCCCCTTGCCGCCCTTGCCCAGCCTGATCCGCCTCTCGGCAAGGCGGACCTCGGCCGAGCCGGCGCCGCCGGGACCGTGGAGCGGCGCCTCGACGGCGCGGAACTCCTCCTCCGGCCAGTCCTCGCCCCTGAAGCCCTTGTGCCAGGTGATCACCGCGATGCCACGCCGGGCGAGGCGGGCGAACAGGGCCGGGCTCCATCCCTCCCGGTCGAAGACCAGCGTCAGCGCGGGCGCGGCCTCCGGCGAGACCGTGAGATCCGGCGCGTCCGGTCCCGGCAGGCCCAGCCGATCCAGCGCCGGAAGGACGTCGTGCTCCAGCGCCTTGGCCATGCCGGGATCGAGATCCTTGTGCAGGCACAGCAGCGGCCTGCCGCCGAGCGCGTTGACCCAGTAGCTGGTCGAGGCCGGCAGGCAGAGCTTCCGGCGCGACACGAAGTGCTTCGGAAGGCGGCCCTTGCGGCCGGCATAGACCTTCACGTGCCCGTCCACCGACAGCGTGGCGTGGGCGTCCGGCTCGTCGGCCATCCACGCCCGCGCCAGCGCGTCCTGCCAGCCCTTCACCCGCTGAACGTCGGATGCGAGCGCCCGGATCTTGCGCCGCAGCGTCTTCGCTTCCGGGCAGCGGTCCAGCCCCAGGACCGCGCCCCATTCCCCCGGAGCCTCGTGGCGCAGCGCCTCGGGGTTGCGGACCCGGGCCATGAACAGGAACGCGAGCAGGAGAAGCGTGCTCGTCAGCCCGTGGCATCCTTTCGGCAGCGACAGGAACGCGCCCGAACGGTCGAGCAGCCCTTCCTTCAGGAGCGTCGGCAGCGCGGCCAGCACGCCGCCGCAGGCGACCGCCGAAAGAGGCTCGTCGAAGCGCGGATGCGCCTCGGCCATCGCCCCCGCCGAGGCCGCGACGCGCCCCGCGCTGTCGCGCGCGCCCCGGCCCATCGGCGCCTCCCGGTCGCGCCGGTCCCGTTCGCTGCGGCCGAGCAGGCCTGCCCGGACATCCTCGTCCTGCGTGTCCGTTCCGGCCGGCTGCTCCTCCTGCGCCTCCGGCTTCGTGTTCTCCGGCTCGGGCTGTCGCGCGCCGATGAACCCCTTGCGGCGGTTGTGGTTCAGCGTCGTGGCGGGAACCTCCAGCTCGCGGGCAACCGCGGTGCCGCTCATGCCCTTGGAAAGGAGGCGGTCCGCCTCCCGCGCCGTCTCGCCGGTGATCACGCTCGTTCCACGGCCCCGGCGCGGCTCGTGGAACGCCGCCTCGCCCTCGTTCCGAAGCTTGTCCGCCGCACGCTGAACCGTCGCGCGGCCAACGCCGAACGCAGCCTGCAGGTCCCTGTGGCGGATGCCGTGCCTGGCGAACCTGGCGATCCGCAGTCTCATGGCCGGGCGGTCGTTCTCGTCGTGGCAGTCGAAGGGCTCGAGGTTGGAGAAGCAGACGGTCTGGCCGTCCTCGGATGCGAAGGAGAAGCACGAAGCGCCGATCTGGACGGCGTCTGAAGGGTGCATGGCGAGCGTGTTCATGGGAAGCGGGAAACCTGAAGGTGAGCCTCATGTCATATTGCCCGCTTCCGGCGTGCCTGTCAAGCCGGAAATCTGCATATTGTCGTTGTTTTGTTGGCCAAACGGGCCCTGGAGGACATCGAAATCAGCCCGCGAGGTCAGGACGTGTGAAGTTCGGCAATTCAACAACTCATTGGGGCGAGTTGTTGGAAACGGGTCGAACGAGGAACCGGCAATCCGTGCACGCTCGTCCCGTTCGGATTGCCCGCGACGGCAGTCATCAAGCGGCCGACGACGGCTGGACACCACGCACGGACGATCACGTCCCGGAATTCGTCATGCACAATGCAATTCGCCGGGGCCTGACCAGATCCGGCATCGCCCAATCCATGCCTCAGTGCAGGATCGCGTCCGCGGGCAAGACCCTTTTCGACCTCGTTATCCGATCGCCGATGAGCAGGCCTTCGGGACCCGCACTCACCCTTGCGGTCTGCCCGTCGCCGATGTCCCCGGCAAGCAGCATCTCCGCCAGATCGTTCTGGAGCGAGTTCTGGATGACACGCTTCAGGGGCCGGGCTCCGTAGACCGGGTCGTAGCCTTCGTCTGCAAGCCACTTCAAGGCCGACTCTTCAAGATCAACCTTGACGCCCTGCCTGGCAAGCCGCTTCCGAAGCAGGTCGATCTGGATTCCGACGATCCCGTCCATGTCTTCCCGCGTCAACCGGTCGAAGACGATCATGTCGTCAAGCCGGTTCAGGAACTCCGGCCGGAAGTGGTTGCGCACGGCCTCCATCACGTCCCGTCGCGCCTGGATCGCATCCGCGCCGTCGGGCAACTGGCTCAACGCCTGCGACCCGAGGTTTGATGTCAGGATGACGAGCGTCTGCTTGAAATCCACCTTGTTTCCCTGGCCGTCCGTCAGAACCCCGTCATCGAGCACCTGCAGCAGCACGTTGAACACTTCGGGGTGCGCCTTTTCGATCTCGTCGAACAGGATCACCTGATAGGGCCGCCGCCGAACCGCTTCGGTCAGCACGCCGCCCTCGTCATAGCCGACATATCCCGGAGGTGCGCCGATCAGCCTTGCCACCGAGTGCTTCTCCATGAATTCGCTCATGTCGATTCGCACCATCGCGCGGTCGTCATCGAACAGAAGTTCTGCCAGCGCCTTGGTCAGCTCGGTCTTGCCGACGCCTGTGGGTCCCAGGAAAAGAAACGATCCAAGCGGCCGGGTCTCGTCCTGCAGCCCGGCACGCGCCCGGCGAACGGCATTCGACACGGCTCGGATGGCCGATGCCTGGCCGATCACGCGCCTCCCGAGCCCCTCCTCCATGCGGAGCAGCTTCTCGCGCTCGCCTTCGAGCATCTTCGAGGTGGGAATGCCGGTCCAGCGCTCAACGACCTCGGCAATGAGTTCCGGTCCGACCGCCTCCTCGACCATGAAATGGTCGTCATCCGCCTCGGCATCGGCAATCTGCTTCACGAGACCAGGAATGATGCCGTATGACAGCTCTCCCGCGCGCTGCAGGTTGCCGTCGCGCTTTGCCTGGTCAAGCTCCGCCCTGGCACGATCCAGTTGCTCCTTCACGGCGCGTGCGCTCTCAAGCTTGGCCCGCTCGGCCTGCCATGCCGTCGTCATCGATACGGACTTCTGCTGAAGCTCGACTAGCTCGAACTCGAGCTTCTCGAGCCGGTCCCTGGACGCCTTGTCGTCTTCCTTCCTCAGAGCCTCCGCCTCGATCTGCAGCTGAAGGATCTGGCGGTCGATCGCGTCAAGCTCCTGGGGCTTCGAATCCACTTCCATGCGAAGCCGCGAAGCCGCCTCGTCGACAAGGTCGATCGCCTTGTCCGGCAAGAAACGGTTGGTGATGTATCGATTGCTGAGCGTCGAGGCGGCGACAAGGGCACTGTCGCCGATCCGGATTCCGTGGTGCAGTTCATACTTCTCCTTGATGCCCCGCAGTATGGACACGGTGTCTTCCACCGTCGGCTCGTCAACCGTCAATGGCTGAAACCGCCGCGCGAGCGCCGCATCCTTCTCGACGTATTTCCTGTACTCGTCGAGCGTCGTGGCCCCAACGCAATGCAATTCTCCCCTGGCAAGGGCCGGCTTCAAGAGGTTCGAAGCGTCCATCGCGCCATCCGCCTTGCCCGCGCCAACGAGCGTGTGCATCTCGTCAATGAACAGGATGACGTCGCCCGCAGCCGCGGTCACCTCGTTCAGCACGGACTTCAGGCGCTCCTCGAACTCGCCGCGATACTTGGCTCCGGCAATGAGCGCACCCATGTCCAGCGCCAGAAGTCTCTTGTTGTGCAAGCTCTCGGGAACGTCTCCGTCGACGATCCTGAGCGCGAGACCTTCTGCAATCGCCGTCTTTCCTACGCCAGGATCGCCGATCAGAACCGGATTGTTCTTGGTACGGCGCGAAAGCACCTGCATCGTCCGCCGGATTTCCTCGTCGCGCCCGATGATGGGGTCGATCTTTCCCTCGGCGGCAGCCTCGGTGAGGTCTCTGGCGTATTTCTTCAACGCGTCGTAGCCGTCCTCGGTCGAAGCCGTGTCGGCGGTCCGCCCCTTCCGCAGGTCGCTGATCGCCGAATTCAGCGCCTGGGCGCTGACGTTCCCGGCTTCCAGCGCCCCCTTCGCCCTTGAGCGTACGACTGCGAGAGCGGTCAGGACGCGCTCAACGGGGACATAGCTGTCGCCAGCCTTCCTGGCGATCTTCTGCGCCTCGTCAAGCACCTTGACCGTCTGCTGGTCCGTGTAGACCTGGCCGGCATCGCCCGACACCCTCGGATGTCCGGCGAGGGCCTGATCGACGGCTTCCACGACACGCTCTGGCGCACCGCCGACGGCACGGATCAGGTTCGAGGACAACCCCTCTTCATCGTCCATCAACGCTTTCAGGAGGTGTTCCGGCGCCAGCCGCTGGTGATCTTCACTGGCAGCCATGGTCTGCGCAGCCTCCAGAAAGCCGCGCGACCGCTCGGTGAACTTTTGCAAGTCCATTGGTCTTCTCCTTCACAAGCGCCCGATTGTCAGCACCCTCTTCAAGGCATGCATCCATGGGCCTTGCATCGTATATGGGAAGCGGCCCATGGGTACGCAAGGACCAGGACGCAGGCTCCGGACACGACGGTGCCGCGAGACGAGACCACGAAGGCGTGCCGGTTTCCCGCAGCACCCTTCACACATCCTTGTCCGCTTCGGCACGATGCGCGTCCGCACCCTTGGCCCGTGCCCTCGCTCGGTGCAGCGCGGGTTCCATTTGACCATTGCGTTTGAAGCGAAATTCCGCCCTACTGCGACATTGTAGAGCATCGAGGTCCTGCCACACGTGCCAGACGCAAGCACGCCCGTCATCGAAGTCCACGACTTGCACAAGAGCTTCGGCATGCTTGAAGTATTGCGCGGCGTTTCGATGGCAGCGCCAAAGGGCCATGTTGTTTCGCTGATCGGCTCTTCGGGATCAGGCAAGTCCACGCTTCTTCGATGCATAAACCTGTTGGAGGACAGCCAACAAGGCGGGATCATCTTTGAAGGCGAACCAATCTCGTGGCGCGGCGAGGACGCGAACCGCAGGCCGGCCGACCGAATTCAGGTCACGCGCATCCGCACGAACCTGTCAATGGTGTTCCAGCAGTTCAATCTCTGGGCCCATCTCACAATCCTCCAGAACGTGATGAAGGCCCCCGTTGCAGTGCTTAAGCGGAATCGCGCCGACGTGGAGGATGCGGCGCGGCGCTATCTTGAGCGGGTCGGCATTGGCGACAAGTGCGACGCCTACCCGGCGCAGCTGTCGGGCGGACAGCAGCAGAGGGCCGCGATAGCGCGCGCACTCTGCATGGAGCCGAGAGCGCTTCTGTTTGACGAACCGACTTCCGCGCTCGATCCCGAACTTGAGCAGGAAGTCGTGAAGGTCATAAAGTCGCTCGCCGAGGAGGGCCGGACAATGCTGCTTGTCACCCACGACATGTCGATGGCGCGCGACGTCTCCGACCACGTCCTGTTCCTGCATGAAGGCCGCATCGAGGAGCAAGGCTCGCCTGACACCCTTTTCGACGCGCCACGGACCAAGCGACTGCAACAGTTCCTGAGTCACGTCAGGGCAGCGTGACAACAACACCGCAAGAACGACCAATTCTGCAAAGGGAGACTCCATATGAAGAAACTCATCCTGGCCATCGCAGCGCTCGCACTCGGTGCGGGACTTGCACATGCCGGCAGCCATTCCGTCATCCGCCTGGGCACCGAGGGCGCCTACCCTCCTTGGAACTTCCTCAACGATGCCGGTGAAGTGGACGGCTTCGAGCGCGAATTGGGCGACGAACTCTGCGACCGCGCCGCACTCACCTGCGAATGGGTGACCAACGACTGGGATTCTATCATCCCCAACCTGGTCTCGGGGAACTACGACACGATCATTGCCGGCATGTCGATCACCGACGAACGCGACCGGGTCATCGACTTCACCCAGAACTACAGCCAGCCGGATCCGTCCGCTTATCTCGCAATGTCCGACGAGATCGACGTGACAAGCGCCGTTCTTGCCGCGCAGACCAACACGATCCAGGCCGCCTTCATCGCGGAAAAGGGATGGACATTGGTGGAATTTGCCACCCCCGAAGAGACCATCGCGGCTGTCAAGAGCGGCGAGGCCGAAGCGGTCCTGGCCGACAAGTCCTACCTGACGCCGATCGAGGCGGAAGATGCCGACCTGGTCTTCCTGACACGGAACGAACTCATCGGCGGCGGCGTCGGCATGGGCATCCGGGAAAGCGACACCGAACTCAAGGAGAAATTCAACATGGCCATCCAGTCCATGAAGGATGACGGCTCGCTGAACGCGCTGATCGTGAAATGGGAAATCGGCGAACCGTTCTGACCCGCAAGCCTTGCTGCACGCCCGGCAAAGGATTTGCCGGGGCGGGCAGGCGTGATCTGGCTGGACGCGCCCGGCCGGTTCAGGCCCGGGCGCGTTAGCGGGAGCCGGGTCGATTTTCGGGTTTTGCACCGATCCGTCGGCGCTCGACACCGCGAGATGGATGGCGTGCTATCTGACGACGGGAAAGCATTTCGGGTTCTACTGGTCCTTTGTCACCGTACTTGCTCTCCTGGCTATCACCGCTCCCACCGCCCTGCTCTTCGGTTTCGGCGGCGCCTCGGCCGCGCGGAGCCGGTTGCTGCCGGTTCGCTGGCTCGGCGCTATGTACATCTCCATCGTGCGCGGCATCCCGGACATCGCGTTCTTTCTCTTCTTCGTCATTGCGCTTGACCAGGGCTTCGAGTTCCTGCGTCACCAGTATCTGTGCCCGGGCTGGGCCGACAGTATCTGGCAGGGCAACGATTTCGTCGTCTGCAGTGCGGCCAAGCTGCCGCTCAGCAACTCGCCGCAATGGGTGCACGAGGTCTACGGATTCTTTCTCGCCGCACTGACTTTCGCGATCGTATTTGGCGCCTTCGCCGCGAACGTGCTCCACGGCGCAATGCAAGCGGTGCCGCGCGGGCAGGTCGAGACGGCGGAAGCCTACGGCATGACGCGCCGCCAGGCCTTTTGGCACGTGCTCGTCCCGCAGATGTGGATCTACGCGCTCCCCGGACTGTCCAATCTCTGGATGCTCCTGATCAAGGCGACGCCGCTGCTCTTCCTGCTCGGCGTTGAAGACATCGTCTATTGGGCGCGCGAGCTGGGCGCCACGAAACAGGCGCGCTTCTCCGACTATCCTCACGGCGACTGGCGGCTCTGGTACTTCCTTGCGCTTCTTGTGTTCTACCTTGCCTTCACTAGGCTCAGCGAAATTGTCCTGTCACGCCTCACGCGTCGGCTGAGCCACGGGCAGGCCACGATCGGGGCAACGGCATGAACTGCTGGCAAACCATCCAGGATTACGCCTTGCGCGCCATCGGCACAGGCGAGCGCCTCCTGCCGCGCGAGGGCTTCGATCTATGCCAGCAATTCACCCTGATCGGTTCGGGGCTCATCTGGAACGTCTATTTCGGCCTTCTCGCGCTGCTTGTCGGCTTCTTCATCGCCAACGCGGTCGCGCTGTGCAAGGCATCTTCCAATCCCTGGGTCAGGAAACCTGCCGTGTGGTTCGTCCTCGTCTTTCGCGGCTCGCCGCTCTTCATCCAGTTCTTCCTGGCCTATTTCATTTTCCTGCGCGTCAAGCAGGCAGGCTACATGCCCTGGCTCACGTCAGCGCAGGCCGGCGCCCTGTTCGTTCTCGTGCTGAACACCGCCGCCTATTCCGCGGAGATCTTCTTTGGCGCATTGCGCACGGTGCCTCGCGGCGAGGTCGAGGCGGCAGATGCCTACGGCTTCACGGGGTGGAAGAGATTTGTCTTGATCATCTGGCCGACAACCATGAGGCTCGCATGGCCAGCGTACACCAACGAGGCCATTTTCCTCTTTCACGCGACGACGCTGGTCTTCTTTTCCGGGTTTCCGACATGGAGACAGCAGGGTGATGCCCTCTACTACGCGAACTACTTTGCAGACAAGACTTTCAACCCGTTCATACCCTATCCGATCGTCGCCTTCTACTTCATCCTGCTGACCCTGGCCCTGATCGGTTCACTCGGCCTCGTCAACCGGAGACTCAACCGTCACTTGCCGCAAGAGCGCCGTGCAAGACTGAAGATCCGCCCCAACATCATCCGGTGACGCATGCAGTGCATCCGCGAGCACGCAGGCGTCTCGGATGTCGTCCCTGGCACGATCCGGCGAGACCCGGCCGCTGAAGTGATCGAGGAGTCATGGAATGTACCGCGAAACCGCGGTCCATCATCGCCGGCACCGCCGGTCCGCGCGACGTCTCGGTTGCGATCCCCGCCGACTGCGGTTCGCCCCCAGTCGCGGCGACCCGTTCGCCCATCTCCGCGGGACACACGCCGCAGTTGCGGACTTCCCGTTCATCGAGCACCGTGCCGGCGGACTCCGTCGCGCACGCCCGGCGGGTCGCCGCCCTCAAAATAGATCCCGACGAGGCTCTCGGTCACTGATCCGGCGCTGACTCCTGCCAGTTTCCTCCGCGTGCCGCCAAGATGCGGTCCGGTTCCTGTCCGCCATGGAGGATTAATCCGTCCATGGCCTGCTCGACGGGGGACCGGCCCGCATCGAGCAGGCCGTCGGAGAGTTCATACGCTTCATGCGCATCGCCCTGCGCTTCGAAGAGACCGCCACAGACTTCAGGCCCTTCGCCGCTCGCACGGCAGCCTCCTTCCTGATCAAGCTCGTCCACAGGACTTAGGTGCTGAAAGGCCCGGGATTCAAGGTCCCGATTTCCCCGAGATTTGCTGGTCTGCGGCACAAGGATGGACCCGGACCGGAAGATCGAGAGATTTTTTCGCGCCGCAACGCCAGCAATGCACTGCCGGTCATGTGGACAATCGGGGATTTGGGACTCTCCCATGTTCGCCACGACATCGGGGGGGCTCGTTCGGAGGACACGACACCGCCGACTGACTGGCAATGAGCCCGACGGGGAGAATGCCCACCATAAGGGGCGGCGTATTCGTTCTCTGGGAATCCAACGCCATCGTCCGCCATCTCTGCAGGCGCCATGACAAGAACAACGTCCTGCTTCCGGAAACCGAGGAAGGACATGCGCTGGCGGACCAGTGGATGGACTGGCACAAGGCGACTTTGTACCTGCCCTGCATCGAGCTCTTCTGGGCTCTTGTCAGAACGGAGCCGGCGGTCAGGAACGCGCCAAGGATTGCGGAAGTGCTTGCAAGGACAGAGTCGCGCCTTGGAACAGGTCGTCCTTGCTCTTTGCCCGCAAAGCATCTACGCGGCACCCATGTTCCAATCTGACGATCGCCTGATTGTCGCGCTTGACGTCCCGGACTCACTCGCGGGTCTTGAATTCGCCACGCGCCTTGGCGACAGCGCGTCATTCTACAAGATCGGGCTTGGCATGCTGACGGGCGGCGGCTTCGCGCTTGCGAACGAGCTCAAGCACGATCATGGCAAGCGCATTTTCCTGGACATGAAGCTCTTCGACATAGGCGCAACGATCGAGGCTGCCGTGCAGGGTCTTGCCCGATCCGACATCGACTTCCTGACCGTCCACGGAGATCCGCACGTAGTGCGCGCCGCCCGCGAAGGCGCGGCCGCATCCCCAATGAAAATCCTGGCCGTCACGATTCTCACTTCGCTCGACCGAAGCGATCTTGACGCGGCCCAGATAAGGCCGGGAGAGCTTGCCGATCTCGCGGCCGAGCGGGCCGCACGTGCATTCGAGGCCGGAGCCGACGGCGTCATTGCCTCGCCACACGAGATTCGCGCAATCCATGCGCTGCCCGAGGCCAGGGGCAAGCTGATCGTGACACCAGGTGTTCGACCGATCGGCACGGATCCCGGCGACCAAAAACGGATCGCGACACCGGTCGACGCCATCCGGGACGGCGCCGACCACGTGGTCATGGGCCGACCGATCCGGCGCGCGCCGAATCCCGTGAAAGCCGTGCACGACATCGTCGCTTCAATCAGGGATCTGTAGGTGATTTCGGAGGCGCCGCTGCGCCCCAACCGTTCACTATGGGACGATTGCATGTCTTCAAGCCCCGAAGCGCGACGGCCTGAGGGAGCCAACCACGTCAGCAGGCAGCGATGGCGTCCCGTCAAGCACGAGGTCGGCCAGGAGTGCCGCCGCCGCAGGGGCGGTCTGGAATCCGTAGCCTCCCTGGCCCGCCATCCAGAAAAATCCCGGATGGCCGGACGCTTCGCCAATGACGAGCGCACGATCCGGCGCGAATGTCCTGAGACCCGCCCAGTTGGTTTCCATCCGCACCACCGGTTCGGTCACGTACGGCTCGTAGCGCGCCAAGCCTTCCGCCAGCACCATGTCGTCCGCCCATGCATCCATCGGCTCCGACGGGTGCTCCTCGGCTGCCGAAACGATCCAGCCGCCCGCATCGGGCTTTGCGTACCAGGATTCGCCCGGACCCATCAGCAATGGCCAACCCCTGACGTCGTGCCCGCCCGGCGCCGGCAGCCGCGCGACTGACCGCCGGAAATGTTGCAATCCGATCCGCGCGGCACCTGCCATGTCGGCGATTTCGTCAGCCCAGGCCCCGGCTGCATTGACCACGACATCGGCCACGACCTTCTCGTCCCCGATCCGAAGATGCCAGGCATCGTCGCGCTCGATGTTCGTGACGCCGGCCCCGGCCCGTATGGTGGCACCGTGGCGCCGCGCTTCTGACGCCATGGCTCGCAAGAGGCGGTTCGTGTCGATGTCCAGCGCATTTTCGGAATATGCCGCCCGCGCGATGTCGGGAGACAGGATTGGCACCCGCGAATGCGCCTTCCGCAAAGGGATTTCCGCAAGGCCCAGTGCGGCCATGTCAGCCTCGAACGCATCCGCATCTTTCTGAAACGCAACAGCCATGAGACCCCGTGGCGACAAGGCGTCCAGAGATTCGTGAACCGGGCACGACGCCTTGTTCAGGGCGCGAACGGCATCGTTCCCGTAGTCCTCGATAAACATCGCCGCCGAACGCCCGCTCGCGTGGTAGCCAAGCACGGTCTCGCGTTCCAGCACCAGGACGCGGGCTGACGGCGCCAATGTTGCCGCTGCAGCCAATCCTGACATGCCGCCACCGATTATGGTGACGCGCGTCACGCTTCCTCCAGCCGGTCGGTCGCAGGAGGCGGCGTGGGCGACAGCGCCGACAGCCGGACATGCAGCGCATCGTCGATCCCGAAATCGGCGGCAGCAAGGGACGGTGCACGCTGTTCCGTCGATCCTGCCGAAACGATGGGACCCCATATGCCTGGATGCCGCGCGATCCAGGCCACCGCCAGGGTCGCCGGAGCCGTGCCGGCCTCCTCCGCGATCTTGATCAGATTCGCTACGGCCTCGTGCATCCATTCGAGCTGGTGGCGAGCGGCACAGGTGACATTTGCGGTGAGGCGGCGTGTCTCTCCGGCAGCGCATTTCCCGGTCAGGAGACCGTCGTCGAGCGGGGAATTCGGACGGACGGTCAGATCCTCCTCAATTGCCACCGGAAGGATCTCGACTTCCGCCTGCCGCTTCACCAGGTCGTACATCGGCTGAAGGAACTGGACTTCGACATCAAGCCCGCGCTCGGCCTCTCGCGCCTTCATCACCAGCCAGGCGGCGCAATCGGATGCGCCAAAGGCGCGCACCGAACCGTCTTCCTTGAATCCGGCAAGCGTCTTGATTGTCTCTTCGAGCGGCGTCTCGCCATCCCAACGGTGGAGATGCAGGAAATCGACACGCTCCAGGCCCAGCCGCTTCCGGCTCGCACCGAATTCCTCCTCGAACCGCGACCGGCGCGCGCCGCGATACCCGCATTTCGTGGCGACGAAGACGTCGTCGCGTTCCGACGCGACCGGCAATCTCCTCGGAGTGGCCCTCGGCATGTGGAATCGCGGTGTCAAAGAAACTGATGCCTGCCTCCCGGCAAGCCGAGTACATCTCCGCAGAGGCGGCATCGTCCGCAGCGCCGCCGAACTGCATCGTGCAAAAGCTGAACCTCGGCAGGTCCTGCCCGGACATCGTCCTCAAGTCAGGCATTGGTCCAGCACATCTCCGGGTCCGAGGTCCCGTTGTTCGAGAGAGCCGCATATGGCTGGCAAGACCCGACGCGGCGCCCTGGCGTTTCGGCCGGCGCACCGCGTCGAGCGGGCGCGGTCAATTGGGAATTTCGCCCGAGATCCCCTCGACATAGAAGTTCATCCCCAGCAACGACCCGTCATCGGCGGTCTCGCCTGCTGCCAGCCAGGGCGATCCGTCCTGCTTGTTCAACGGACCGGTGAACGCATGATACTCTCCGCTTGCGATCGCGTCGCGCAGCGCTTCGGCTTCAGCCTTCACGTCCGCGGGCACCGCATCGGTGATCTCACCGATCTCGACCATGCCGGGGCCGATCCCGTCCCATGTGTCAACGCTCTCCCAGGTGCCGTCCAGCACGGCCTGCACCCTTGCGATGTAGTACGGCGCCCAGTTGTCGATAATGGAACTCACGCGCGGCAATGGCGCGTATTCCGACATGTCCGAGGCCTGGCCGAACGAGATCACGCCCGCCTCTGCGGCGGCGGCCTGCGGCGCGGTCGAATCCGTGTGCTGCAGAACGACGTCCACGCCATTGTCGATCAGCGCCTTCGCTGCATCCGCCTCTTTCGGCGGATCGAACCAGGTGTAGACCCAGATCACGCTCATCTCGACATCTGGGTTTGCCTTCTTTGCATGGATGTAGGCCGAGTTGATGCCCCGAATGACCTCGGGGATCGGGAAGGACGCGATGTAACCGATCTTGTTGGTCTTCGTCATCTTGCCCGCGATATGGCCTTGCACCGCGCGGCCCTCGTAGAATCGAGCGGAATAGGTGCTGACATTGTCGGCTCGCTTGTAGCCGGTCGCCTGCTCGAACTTCACGTCCGGGAACTTGGCCGCGACGTTGATCGTCGGATCCATGTATCCGAACGAGGTGGTGAAAATGATGTCCGCGCCCTGAAGCGCCATCTGCGTCATTGCCCGCTCGGCATCGGCGCCTTCGGGCACGTTCTCCTGATAGACGGTCTCGACCTTGTCGCCGAATTGCTCCTCTACGACCAGAAGGCCTTGGTGATGCTCATAGGTCCACCCGCCGTCTCCGATCGGCCCGACATAGACAAAGCCGGCCTTGACCGGCCCGTCGCCATGGCTGCCGCTGAAAGCCGGCAGGCCCATTGAAATGGCGGCAGCGGCCGCCAGAAGTACGATTTTCGTCATGTTTTCCCCCAGTTGATGAATGTCAGGACTCTCCTCAGCCCGAAGCGTGGAACGTGCGCCCGAGCGAATTCGGCGCATTGACCTGCGCGCGCCTTTTGTCGGACGAAATGACCACCAGCACAAGGATTGTTATCAGGTAGGGCGACATCGACAAGAGTTCGACCGGAATCTCGATCCCTGCCGCTTGCAGGTTCAGCTGCAGAACGCTCACGCCACCAAAGAGATAGGCGCCGAGCAGAACCCGCCATGCCCGCCAGGAACCGAAAACCACGATCGCCAGCGCTATCCAGCCCCTCCCCGCCGTCATGCCCTCCGTCCATTGCGGCACGATCACGAGGCTCAGGCAGGCCCCGCCCAGCCCCGCAAGCGCGCCGCCGAAAGCGATCGCCGCAAGCCTAGTGCCCAGCACGGAGTAACCGAGCGCGTGCGCAGCTTCATGGCTTTCGCCCACGGCGCGGAGAATCAGGCCGGACCGCGTGGATTTCAGGTACCACCAGACGCCGACCACCATGGCCAACGACAGGTAGACCAGGGCGTGCTGGCTGAACAGGACCGGTCCGACAACCGGCAGATCCGAAAGAACGGGAAGATCCAGTCTCGGCGATGCAGGGGGCCGAATGCCCACATAGCCCTGCCCCATCAGCGAAGAGATCCCCAGCCCGAACAGCGTGAGTCCCAGCCCGGTGGCCACCTGATTCGACAAGAGGACCTGGGTCAGCACCCCGAACAGAAGCGCCAGCACGGCGGCTGCGGCCGCGGCCGCCAGAAATCCCAGGGCGGGCGAGCCGCTTTCGACCGCAGCCGTGAAGCCGGCGACCGCGCCAACGATCATCATTCCCTCGACGCCCAGGTTCAGGACACCTGACTTCTCGACCACGAGTTCGCCCATGGCAGCGAGCAATATGGGCGTTGACGCGAGCAGCAGCGCCGAGACCAGCAGTACAGGGTTGATTGAACCTAGATCCATCACGGCATCCTCCCGGTCGCCAGTGCAACACGCCGTACCAGCCGCTCTCGCTTCCTTTGGCCGGGAAGAGACGCAGGCTGAACGCGTTGCGTCGGAAGATGGCGAGATTCGCGCGACAAGGCCAGTTGGCGAATGGCTGACCGGCCGGTCCCGGCGTCAATCATGCCCGCACCCTCGCGCCGATCCTGACACGGTAGTTCGTCATCACGTCGAGGGCCAGGAGGAAGAACAGGAGCATCCCCTGAAACGCCTGGATCGCGGCCGCAGGCACGCCCAGCGTGGCCTGCGCCGCCTCTCCACCGATGTAGGTCAGGGCCATCAGCATGCCCGCAAGCAGGATGCCGACCGGATGCAGTCTTCCGAGGAATGCCACGATGATCGCCGTGAACCCGTATCCCACGTTGAAGTCGATATTGATCTGCGCGGCGGGACCGGCCACCTCGAACAGCCCCGCAAGCCCGGCCAGCGCCCCAGAGACGCCCAGGCAGGTCAGCACCAGCCACTCGGGGTTCACGCCTGCGAACCGGGCGGCGCGCGGGCTCGCACCTGCAAGGCGGATATTGAACCCAAGGACGTGGCGGGACAGCAGGACATGGCCAAGAATGACGGCGATGAATGCAGCCGCGACGCCCCAGTGCATGCCCGATCCCGCAATCAGCTCATTGTTCGCCGCCGCCTCGTAGTTCCTGAGGTTGCGCGAGCCGGGGAATCCGGCGCCATCCGGATTCCTCAGGGGACCAAGCGCCATCCAGGCCAGTACCTGCTCGGCCACGTATACCAGCAAGAGCGAGACGAGAATCTCGTTCGTGTTGAAGCGCGTCCGGAGAATCCCGGGAATCATCGCCCAAAGGAATCCCCCCAGGCCGCCCGCCAGCACCATCAGCGGAAAGATCAGCCATCGCGCTTCCAGCGGGTGGAAAGCCAGCCCGACCGCGGCCCCGCAGATCGCTCCCGCAATATACTGGCCTTCCGCGCCGATGTTCCAGACACCGGCGCGAAATCCGAGCGAAAGCCCGATCGCGATCAGGATCAGGGGGCCGGCCTTCACCAGCAGCTGGCCCCGGTAGTAGAACGCGAACTCGCCAAGGATCGGATCCCAGAAAATCGTCCGGATCACGAGCAGCGGATCCTTGCCAAGGAACGCGAACAGCAGGCCGCCGGCCACCATCGTCGCCAGCACCGCAAGCAGCGGCGTCGCCCAGGCCCAGGCGCGGGACGGCGAGGGGCGTCGCACCAGCCGAATCACGGAACCGTCGCCCCGGTCTCAACCTCCCGGTCAGGCCTTGAAGACCCCTGCCCGATCTCGAGGTCATGGGCACCGCCAAGCATCAAGCCGATCTCTTCCAGGGTCAGTCCGGCGGTATTCCTGGGCTTGCTCAGCCGCCCCTCGTTCAGCGCGCAAAACCGCGTGGAGATCTCCATCAATTCGTCCAGGTCCTGGCTGATCACGACGACCGCGGCGCCCTGGCTCGTCAGGTCGAGCAGGGACTGCCGGACCGCGGCGGCGGCCGCTGCGTCAAGGCCCCAGGTCGGCTGGTTCACCACCAGGACCTCCGGCTGCTGCAGGATCTCGCGGCCGATGACGAATTTCTGCAAGTTCCCGCCCGACAGCGACCGTGCAACGCTCCCGGCCCCTGGAACCCGCACATCGAACTGCTCGATCACTCGCTCGGCATGCGCGCGCGCCTTGCCCCAGTTGACAAATCCGCGACTGACCATGCCCATGCGGCGGCGACCGGACAGCGCCGCGTTTTCGGTCAGGCTCATGTCCGGAGCCGTCGCGTGACCGAGACGCTCTTCGGGGGCGGCCAGAACGCCGAGCGCGCGCCGCTCGTTCGGCCCGAACGAACCGATCGGCAAGTCCCCGAGCTGGATCGATTCCGGTGAACTGCGCGATTCTCCCGAAAGGACCGCGAGCAGCTCGTCCTGCCCGTTTCCGGCGACGCCGCCGATTCCGAGAATTTCGCCGCGCCGCACCTCAAGGAACACGTTCCTCAGTTCCGTGCCAAATGCGGCCCCCGACGCCACGGTCAGTCCGGCTATCGACAACGCGACCTCTCCCGGCTCATGAGTCCTCGCGGCGGGCGAAGCCAGTTCGCTTCCGACCATTGTCTCGGCGAGTTCTCGTGCGGACCTCTGGCTGGGATCGCATGACCCGGTCACCTTGCCGTGCCGGAGTATGGTGGCCCAATCGCACAAGGCCCTGATTTCCTCAAGCTTGTGGCTGATATAGAGGATGAGCTTCCCTTCGGCGCGAAGCCTTTTCAGGGTTTCGAAGAGGATCGCCACTTCCTGCGGCGTAAGCACGCTTGTCGGCTCGTCCATGATCAGAATTTGAGGATCCTGCAAGAGGCACCGGATGATCTCGACCCGCTGCCGCTCGCCGGCTGAAAGCGTGCCCACCAGTCGGTTCGGATCCAGCGGCAATCCGTAGGTTTCGCTCACGTCGCGGATGCGCGTGGCCAGCTCCCGCATCGGCGGCGGCACTTCCATGCCAAGCGCGACATTTTCTGCAACGTCCAGCGCCTCGAACAGGCTGAAATGCTGGAACACCATCGCGACTCCGGCCTGCCGGGCGTCATGCGGCGATGCCGGAACGTAGTCCCGCCCGTCGATCCTCATCCGCCCTTCTTCCGGACGCACGAGACCGTAGACCGTCTTTACCAGCGTCGACTTTCCTGCGCCGTTCTCGCCCAGAAGCGCATGAACCTCGCCTTGGCGGGCGGAAAAGCTCACGTCGTCATTTGCCACGACGCCGGGATACGCCTTTCGCAGGCCCTGCACTTCCAGAAGCGGCGCCTGCCCTGTCACTGCATGGGTCCCGGCGCATGCTCACGGCAGGGCAAGCGCCTGATCCTCGCGCCGAACTCGAATGCATCACGCCTCATGCAGCATTCCCCTGTCCCGCGCGTTGTAGATGTTGACGCAGGGCCGCGACCCGTCCTTCCATGGGCGTGGAGGATCAGCGGCGGCCGGTGCGGCGCGATTTCTCTGCACCACTGCCAAACCTGAAGGCTCGCGATTCGATCCAGTGTCCAACGGAAGTCCGCCATTGCGTCATTCTGAAAGCCCTGCGGCATCCGCACAAGCAGAAACCCGCCCACCAGCACCGGAACCGCTTCGGATCAAGTCGAACGCGCCAGTCGATGGCACCTGAACGGGATTGACTGGCGCCGTCAGCTTGCCGAACGAGGCTGCGTTCCGCCGGCTCCGTCGCTCGCCCTTGATCGCGCGGACCCGATATGGGCCTCTATCCGCTCGACCCTGTCCTTGTCGATACGGAGGCCCAGCTTTGTCCGCCGCCAAAGAAAGTCCTCGGCAGTCATCACCCACTCGTTGGCAATGGCCCAATCAAGTTCGAGTGCGGATATGGTTTCGCCAAAGTCCCGTCCCATGTCATCGAGCGTGCGAACCCCGCCTAGCATCTGCCTGGTGTCGGTGCCGTAGGTGCGAGCAAGCCGTCGCGCCCAGTCCCTGGTCAGGAATGGATGACCTGCCAACAGTTCTGCGACGAGATCTTCGATTCCGTCAACTGGCAGATCGCCTCCGGGCAACGGCACCCCTGCGGTCCATCCCCGTTCCGGACGCCCCAGGCGTGGAGCGATCATGGCAAGTGCCGCTTCGGCCAGCTTGCGGTATGTCGTGATCTTGCCGCCATGGACACTCAGGAGCGGTGCGCCACCCGCTTCGTCCAGCTTCAGGACATAGCCGCGCTTGGCTGCCGTGGCCGAGGTGGAGCCGTCATCAAATAGCGGCCGAATTCCGGCATATGTCCACACGACGTCATTCTCCGTCACAGGTTCCTTCAGGTAACGTGACGCGAAATCCAGCAGGTAGCGCATTTCCTCCGCAGTGCAGACGGGCGGCAACGACGGGTCGTCATGATCCTCGTCGGTGGTGCCGATAAGCGTATAGTCGTCTTCGTAGGGGATGGCGAAGACGATCCTGCCATCAGCGCCCTGAAAAAAATAGCATTTGTCGTGGTTGTAGAGCCGCCGGGTCACGATGTGGCTGCCGCGCACCAGTCGAACGCGTTCGCGGGCGTTCGCCCGCACGACGTTGCACATGATGTCGTCAACCCAAGGACCGCCAGCGTTGACCAGCATCCGGGCGCGAACTTCAAGCGTCTTGCCTGCCGCGTCCAGCGTCAATTGCCAGGACCCTTCCGCACGCTCTGCCGCGAGAACCCGTGTACGGGTCATTATCCGCGCTCCACGTGCGGCGGCGTCGCGTGCATTCAGGACGACAAGCCGCGAATCCTGAACCCAGCAGTCCGAGTATTCAAAGGCCTTGCTAAATCTCGAATCAAGCGGCTGGCCGGCTGGGTCGACGTCGAGGTCGAGCGTGGCCGTGCCCGGCAGGATGCGGCGCCCTCCGAGATGGTCGTAGAGAAAGAGTCCCATCCGGATCAGCCAGGCCGGGCGGCGGCCCTTCATCCACGGCATGACGGCAGCAAGAAGTCGAGAAGCCGGCGTTCCGATCTCGAATCGCATGTCGCCATGATAGGGAAGCACGAAGCGCATCGGCCAGGAAATGTGCGGCATGGCGCGCAGGAGAACCTCCCGTTCGGCAAGCGCCTCACGCACCAGGCCGAACTCGAAATACTCCAGGTATCTGAGGCCGCCATGAAAGAGCTTGGTCGACGCGCCGGACGTGGCCGAGGCGAGGTCGTTCATCTCGGCGAGACCCACGCTCAGGCCCCGTCCCGCGGCATCGCGAGCAATGCCGCAGCCGTTTATGCCGCCGCCGATGATGAAGAGGTCGAAGGTGCCTGGTTCAGTGCCCATCTTGCATTTCGCTGCAATGTTCCCCGTTTCGCATCACCGCACCGACCCGGCAAGGCTTCGGTTGGCCATTGATCCTGCCCGTCACGGCCATGCGCCTGGATCGACAGGCCCTCGCACGACGCCGCGCTCCCGGGAAGATGTGACGTATTCCGGGTGCGTTCAATCCCGAACTCGCCGAGGCCGCGAGACGCGATTCGGTGGCGATGCGCCTGTTCGGGATCCCTGGCTGCATCGGCAACCGTTCAGGGAGACCAGGGAAGACGGCCTGGACTTGCCAGCCCTGGACCACGCCAAGACAGCTTACAAGACCTAGGTCTGGGTGCGCATCTGATGACCAGGGGCGAACAAGACCTGAACGGCCGTGACGGATTGATCATGATCCCAGGTCAGCCTGTTGACCGCAAGCAAGGCGCTCCCTTCCGGACAGTTCAGGTGTTTCGCGCTCTCCTCCGAAGCCGGTTTCGCCGCGAAAGCGATCTCGCCCCTCGTGTAGGGCACGTTTTGCAATAGCCATTCATTCGCGCTTATGGATCGAAAGTCCTGCTCGAGCGCATCAGGCACGTGGACCGTGTTCATCCAACGATCCTCCAGCGCGTATGGCGCATCATTCGAAAGATGCAGGGCAATGACATGCAGCAGTTCGTCCTGCGCGCCCACACCCAGAGCCGCACTTATGTGGGTTGGCGCGACGCGGGTTTCCTGACGAGCCAGTTGGTACCCGTAGCGTGCGCCGCGATCTTCAACCTCATGCCGAATCACCGCGATGTTCAGGGTCGCCTTGGCAACGGGTTGTGCAGCGACACGCGTGCCCGCCTTGCGTCGGCGCTCCAGCAGGCCGCCTTCTGCAAGACCGCGCAACGCGCGGTTCACCGTGGTGCGGGCGCAACCGAATTCCTTGGCAAGCTCGGCTTCGTTCGGAATCAGGTCTCCCGGCCTCCATTCGCGTGAGTGGATCCGGCGCAAGGCCTCCGTTTGAACGCTTCGCCAAGTCTGGGCTGTCTGCACGTTCACAACGCACCTTTCAGTTCATCGATGGTTCTTGCGTAGTCTGCGACCATTTCAGCTCTTGCGACATGCCTTCCCCGCTGAACCTTATGTCGGCCTGCTGACCAGACGTCGGAGACCAGGCTGTCGTCGCCCGCGAAAATCCATGCATCGAGAACGGCATCCCCGCTGAAGCCACGCAAGACCACCGACGTCGTGTCGAGCGCCAGCATGTCTGCCCAATGGCCCGCCTCAAGGCGCCCGGTTCTGCGTCCGGCGGCTTGCGCGCCGCCTTGCAGGACATGCTCGAAGAGACGCCGGCCGGTCGACATCCGTTCCGTTGCAAGCGCTGCGCGTGCGTGATCCCGGAGACGCTGAGAGTATTCGAGGGTGCGCAGCTCCTCGCATAACGCGATTCGGATGTTGCTGTCCGATCCGATGGCAAGGCGGCCTCCCTGACCTGCCCAGCGCACGCCGTCGAAGATCCCGTCACCCAGGCTGCTTTCCGTAATCGGGCATAGTCCTGCAACCGCTCCCGTTGCGGCAAGGCGGACCGTCTCCGACGGCGTCATCTGCGTGCAGTGGATCAGGCACCAGCGTCCATCCAGCGCCATGTGATCGAGGGCCCACTCCACTGGCCGCGCGCCCCATCGGGCCTGCACCTCCTCGACCTCATCGATCTGCTCGGCAAGATGCATGTGGACCGGACCAGCCGGGAACCGATCGGCATAGGCCTTCAAGGTCCTTGAAGCGACAGCCCTCAACGAATGTGGAGCCACGCCGATCTGCGCGTCTTCCGGCAGAGCTATCAGCGCATCTTTTGCCGCATCGCGCAGTCGCTGGAACCGGTCCAAGTCATTTCCAAACCTGACTTGTCCCGGTCCAAGGCCGCGTCCATCGCATCCGCCGAACTCATAGTGCACCGGCAAGAGACACAAGCCGATCCCGGTCCTGTTCGCCGCAGCGGCGATGCGCTCTGACATCTCGCCGATGTTGTCATAAGGCGTGCCGTCAGGCGCATGGTGCAAGTAGTGGAACTCCGCATTGGTGCTGTATCCCGCCTCCAGCATCTCCATCTGAACGAATGCGGCGATCGCCTCCACGTGTTCGGGAGTGAGACGGCCTAGGAAGCGAAACATCAGATCGCGCCACGTCCAAAAGTTGTCCGAGGGGTTAGGCCCGCGTCGTTCGGTGAGACCGGCCATCGCGCGCTGAAACGCATGGCTGTGCACGTTCACCGGTGACGGGAGCAGCAATCCAACGCAATGCCCGGCCCTGGACGCGCCGGTTTCTACGGCAGAGATGCGGCCGGAATCATCGACCACCACCGCCACTTCCGACGCCCAGCCGGTCGGCAGCAACGCCGATTCCGCCCAAATCCGCATATTATGTCCACTTGACATGATATTATGTATGAACATATCAACATGAACAGGTTTCCGATGCAAGCGAGTCATGCCCGATGCTCCTGACCAATGCCCGCATTGCCACGCTGACCAATGATGACAGCTTCGGGCTGATTGAAGATGGCGCGATCGCGATCGAAGGCAGCCGCATCTCGTGGGTCGGAGCGCGAGCTGACATGCCCACGCAATGCCAGGCCCTTGAGGAAAGCGACCTCGGAGGCCGCCTCGTCACGCCCGCCCTGATCGACTGTCATACGCATGTGGTCTTTGGCGGAAACCGCGCGGCCGAGTTCGAGTTGCGCCTTAACGGCGCAAGCTACGAAGATGTGGCCAAGGCCGGTGGAGGGATCGTCTCGACCGTGGCAGCGACCCGGGACTCGGACGAAGACGCGCTGCTTTCGGATGCGCTGATCCGTGTCGACGCGTTGATCGCGGAAGGCGTCACGTTGATCGAGGTGAAGTCCGGCTATGGACTGGACCTGGACAGCGAGTCGAAGATGCTGCGCGTGGCGCGACGCATCGCCAAGGCGCGCCGGGTGGATGTGCGCACCAGCCATCTCGGCGCCCATGCAACCCCTCCCGAATATCAGGGTCGTCCGGACTCCTATATCGACGACATATGCATCCCCGGCTTGCGGACGGCTCACGCGGAAGGCCTGGTCGATGCGGTGGACGGGTTCTGCGAGGGGATTGCCTTTGACACCGCGCAGATCGCGCGCGTGTTTGACGTGGCCACGGAGCTTGGCCTGCCTGTCAAGCTGCATGCCGAGCAGTTGTCGAACATCGGCGGCGCGCGACTTGCAGCACGGTACCGCGCGCTGAGCGCGGATCATCTCGAACATGCCAACGAGAGCGATGCCGAAGCCTTGGCCGCGTCCGGCACGGTTGCGGTGCTGTTGCCCGGCGCATTCTACACGCTGCACGAAACGCAGGTGCCGCCTGTCCAGGCGTTCCGGGATCATCTCGTGCCAATGGCTCTGGCAACGGACTGCAACCCGGGTTCGTCGCCCATGACCTCGCCGCTCCTGGCCTTGAACATGGGCAGCACGCTTTTCCGGATGACGCCGCTTGAGGCGCTCCTGGGCATGACCGCACGTGCCGCCAAGGCCCTGGGCGTGGAGGACCGAGGAAGAATCGTCCCGGGAAAGCGCGCAGACCTGTGCGTCTGGGACATCGCGCACCCGGCCGAACTGGCCTATCGCATCGGGTTCAATCCCCTGCACGCGCGCATCTTCGAAGGACAGCCGTGACTGTCTTTCTGGACCCCGGCGCGGCAACTCTTGCCCAGTTGAACGATGTCTGGGCCGCGCAGCGCCCGGTCCGGCTGAACTCGGCCGCCCATCCCGCAATCGAAGCTGCGGCAAGCATGGTCGCGCGGGCCGCTGCCGGCAGCGGTCCCGTCTACGGGGTCAACACCGGCTTCGGGAAACTCGTGAGCTTCAAGATCGCGTCGGAAGACACGAGCAGCCTTCAGCGGAACCTGATCCTGTCCCATTGCTGCGGCGTCGGGGAAGCTCTGGATGCGGCGACGACTCGCCTGATGATGGTGCTGAAACTCCTGTCGCTCGGGCGCGGGGCATCGGGGGTGGCGCTGTCAACCGTGACCCTGATCGAGGACATGCTTGACAGGGGCGTGACGCCCGTCATTCCAGGCCAGGGATCGGTCGGCGCATCCGGCGATCTGGCACCCCTCGCCCATATGGCGGCGACGATGATTGGCGAAGGCGACGCTGTCCTCGAAAACGCCCGGATGCCATCCGGCGATGCCTTCGAGAAAGCGGGGCTGGCGCCGATCGTTCTTGGCGCCAAAGAGGGTCTGGCCCTGATCAACGGCACCCAGTTCTCGACCGCCTGTGCCTTGGCGGGACTGTGGGGCGCCTGGCAGAATGCCGCGACCGCCGTGGTGACCGGCGCATTGTCAACCGACGCGATCATGGGTTCGACAGCGCCCTTGCATCCAGCCATCCACGCCCTTCGCGGCCATGCCGGGCAAATCTCCGTGGCTGAGGCGCAGCGCAGCCTGATGCACGGGTCCGAGATCCGTGACAGCCATCGCGACGGCGATGCAAGGGTGCAGGATCCCTATTGCATCCGCTGTCAGCCGCAAGTCACGGGCGCCGCATTGGACCTGCTCCATGCCGCAGGACGCACGCTGGAAATCGAAGTCAATGCCGTCACCGACAATCCGCTTGTCCTTGTCGAGGATGGCCTGATCGTCTCGGGCGGGAACTTCCATGCAGAACCGGTCGGCTTTGCTGCGGATCAGATCGCGCTTGCGGTCGCGGAGATCGGCGCGATCGCCCAGCGTCGCATCGCCTTGCTGGTCGATCCGACGCTGTCCTTTGACTTGCCGCCTTTCCTGACGCCGGATCCCGGCCTGAATTCCGGCCTGATGAATGCCGAAGTGACCGCGGCAGCCCTGATGAGCGAAAACAGGCACCTCGCGAATCCCTGCACCACCGACAGCACGCCAACCTCTGCAAATCAGGAGGATCACGTCAGCATGGCCGCCCACGGGGCACGGCGGCTTGAGCGGATGAACCGCAACCTGAACGTGATCCTCGGCGTTGAGGCAATGTGCGCCGCGCAGGGAATCGAGTTCCGCGCGCCCCTGCAGACGAGCGCTGCGCTGGCGCAAGTCGTGCATGCGATACGCGACAAGGTGCCGGCCGTGACCGAAGACCGGTACATGGCACCGTCCCTGGAATCCGCTGCCAGGCTCGTCGCTACCGGATCACTGACGGATGCCGTCGACCTGCCCCCCTATGTGCAAGGGTCGCTGACATGACGCCCGCAGAGGTCACGCGCGGCACCGGCCCCATTGTATTGGGGCTCCCGCATGCCGGGGCCCACGTGCCAGGCGAGATCGAGGCACGCCTCAACGAGCGAGGACGCGCCTTGGCGGATACCGACTGGCATATAGGGCGGATCTATGACGGATTGCTGCCAGGCGTTACCACCGTCCGGGCAACTTTTCATCGCTATGTCATTGACGCCAACCGCGATCCGTCGGGGGTGAGCCTGTACCCCGGCCGGAACACCACGGCACTTGTGCCGTTGACGGATTTCGACGGGCGGGGCATCTGGGATGTCCCGCCGACCGCGGCCGATGTCGAATCCCGCCGCGCAACCTGCCACACGCCCTATCACGAAGCGCTGCAGGCCGAGCTGGAGCGCGTGCGGCAATTGCATGGCGTGGCGATCCTCTGCGATTGCCACTCGATCCGGTCCCGGATCCCGTTCCTCTTTGACGGCACGCTGCCCGATTTCAATATCGGCACCAATCTGGGCGTTACCTGCGCGCCGGCGCTGCAAGACGCCGTCTCGCGGATTTGCAAGGACGCGCCCGGCTACAGCACCACAGTGAACGGGCGCTTCAAGGGCGGTTGGACCACGCGCCGCTATGGCCGCCCGGATGCGGGCTGCCATGCGATCCAGATGGAACTGGCGCAATCGACCTACCTGACCGATGAAGCTCCGCCGTGGACCTGGGACACCGGCAAGGCCGACCACTTGCGAGCCCGCCTGAAGACCGTCCTGACGACTTTGGCCGACATGGCCCCAAGCCTAGGAAACGACCGATGACCGACCCGCGCCACAACATCCGCGACGTCTTTCCGCCCACGGGATCCGAGATCACCGCCAAGAGCTGGCTGACCGAGGCGCCGATGCGGATGCTGATGAACAACCTGCACCCGGATGTGGCCGAAAACCCGCACGAGCTGGTGGTATACGGCGGCATCGGTCGTGCCGTGCGCACATGGGCCGACTTCGACGCGATCGTTGCAGCGCTTGAGGGGATGGAGGATACGCAGACACTGCTTGTGCAATCCGGCAAGCCGGTGGGGATCTTCAACACCCACAAGGACGCGCCGCGTGTCCTGATCGCCAATTCGAACCTCGTCCCCAACTGGGCCAGCTGGGACCATTTCAACGAACTCGACCGGAAGGGGCTGGCAATGTACGGCCAGATGACGGCCGGGTCCTGGATCTACATTGGCACGCAGGGAGTCGTTCAGGGCACCTACGAGACGTTCATGGAGGCGGGCCGCCAGCATTGCGACGGCAACCTGAACGGACGCTGGATCCTGACCAGTGGCCTGGGCGGCATGGGAGGTGCGCAGCCTCTGGCGGCGGTCATGGCCGGGGCTTGTTGCCTGGCGGTCGAGTGCGACGAGACCCGTGCCGACCTCCGTCTGCGCACCCGCTATGTCGACGAAAAGACCCGTTCTCTCGACCATGCCCTGGAGATGATCGAACGGTGGACGGGCGCAGGCGAAGCAAAGTCAGTCGCGCTGATAGGCAATGCGGCGGATGTGGTTCCCGAACTGGTCAAGCGCGGGGTTCGCCCTGACATCGTGACCGACCAGACCTCTGCCCACGATCCGGTCCATGGCTACCTGCCGCAAGGATGGAGCGTGGCCGATTGGCGTGCAAGGCAGGAAATCGACCCGAAGTCGGTCGAGAAAGCCGCCCGGGCCTCGATGAAGGTGCATGTCGCCGCGATGGTGGATTTCTGGAACCGGGGCGTGCCGACGCTCGACTACGGCAACAACATCCGGCAGGTGGCCCGGGAAGAAGGGCTGGAGAGCGCCTTTGCCTTTCCGGGTTTCGTGCCCGCCTACATTCGTCCGCTCTTCTGCCGGGGCATCGGTCCGTTTCGCTGGTGCGCGCTGTCGGGCGATCCGGAGGACATCTACAAGACCGATGCCAAGGTGAAGGAGCTGATCGAGGATCCGCACATGCACAACTGGCTCGACATGGCCCGGGAGCGCATTTCCTTCCAGGGGCTGCCGGCGCGCATCTGCTGGGTGGGACTGGGATCGCGTCACGAGCTCGGGCTTGCCTTCAACGAAATGGTGAGGTCCGGCGAGCTGTCGGCTCCGATCGTCATCGGCCGTGATCATCTGGACAGCGGTTCGGTTGCGTCTCCCAACCGCGAAACCGAATCAATGAAGGACGGCTCGGATGCCGTGTCCGACTGGCCCTTGCTGAACGCCATGCTGAACGTCGCCAGCGGTGCCACCTGGGTGTCGCTGCATCATGGCGGCGGGGTCGGCATGGGCTTCAGTCAGCATGCCGGCATGGTCATATGCTGTGACGGCACGGAAGATGCCGACCGCCGAATTGCAAACGTCCTTTGGAACGATCCGGCCACAGGTGTCATGCGACACGCCGATGCGGGTTACGACGTTGCCCTGGAATGCGCGCGCGAGCACAGATTGAATTTGCCCGGCATACTGGGGGCATAAGCCGGCGTTCCAGAAAATGCACGGCAAGTGGGCACCTGGGATCGCGAGATGACGCGCGACCACGACAGCGGTTTCGGGCGGGGCGTGCAAGGGGAGGGCTGGCGGCCATGGAGGGCCTTGCATGACAGCGCCTGGAAATTGACAGGCATGGCTGTCAAACCTCTTCCCAGGGAAAGCTGACCAGCCGTTCGGCCCCGGCTTCGGTGATCAGGACCTGGGTTTCGAGCTTGACGCTCTCGGACCCTTCCTCGCCGATCAGGCTCTCGACGCAGACTACATGGCCCGGCTTGAACCGCCCGGACATGGCGCCGTCGCCGAAGTCCACATGCAAGGGCACCACCGGCCATTCGTCAGCCATGCCGACACCGTGCAAGGCCAGCTAGTAGCGGTTGTCGACATGCCTCGCCGGTGTGCGCCAGCTCTTGGCGTTGAACTCCTCGAAGGACAGGCCCGGCCGCAGCAGGCCCAGATGGTGAACGATCTGGTTCAGCGCCGTGCCATAGAGCCTTTTTTGCCGATCCGTCATCGGGGCGCAGCCACAGGTCCAGCTGCGCGACAGGTCCGCGCAATAGCCGTAGGGCCCGATCATGTCCGTATCGGAAGAGATCATTTCGCTCGCCTGACATAGGCGATCCGAACATTCCCTGTACCGGGGGTTGGTATTGGGCCCGCAGGTCAACAGCTTGGATTCAAGCCAGTCACCGCCCGAACGGGCGTTCTCGAAACGCAGATGCCCCCACAGTTCACGTTCCGTCACACCGGGGCGGGAGTGGTCATGGATCCGCGCCATGCCTGCCTCGCAGACGCGGATGGTCCAGCGCATCAGCTTGATTTCGTCGGCGGACTTTATCGCGCGCGCCATTTCAGTCAGCTCGGTGCCTTCGACATGTTCCAGCTGCCGCTCCCGAAGGGCCAGCAGCGGCGCGCCATCCAGCTTGTCGATGGCGATGCGCCTGTTGCCGCCGCCATGCGCCTGCAGCAGGTCCGTGATCTCTTCTGCCCAAAGCGCCATGTGCTGGGGCGACCTGTCGCCCTTGGCCATGAATGTCCACGAAATTGAATTCCGCAGTTCGTCGACACCTGGCAGTCCGGCATTGAGATGTTCGCAACCCTTGAGCTCGAACATGACCGCGGGGCCATCTGTCAGGATCAGCGCGTAGCGGATCGGATTGTGCGCGGTCCAATCCTGCATGTTCGAACTGTCGAAGGCGTAGCGGATGTTGATCGGATCATACAGCAACAGCGCCGCGACATCGGCCTTTGCCATCGCCTCGCGAAACCGTCCCAGCCGATAGGCGCGGGCCCGGCCCAGCACTTCCGGTGCGACTGGGCTGATCAGCGGCCTGTCCGCTCCCTCGCTGTGCAAGTAGGTCAGCTTGCGATCGTCCTTGAACGGAGGCGGCATCCCGGTCATTTCCGTGCGGGTTCCTCAGTTGGCCAGCCAATGGCGGGCAAGGCAGTCGGCGTCAGGCTGAGCGACCGTAGAACCCGATCCTCTCTTCTTCCGAAAAGGTGACGCCGGGTTTGTCGTAATAGGAAAACACGGCAATCATCCGTTCCCGGCTTCCGCGGATCCTGGTCACGCGATGCGGGGTGTTGACGCCGCGAAATACGTTCAGGGTGCCGGGTGTCGGCGTGACTGCCTGCAGGTCCGGATCCTCGTTCCGCAACAGCCGGGCAACGCCGTCATGGTTGGGATCGTCCGCAGTGCGCAGATCGGTGCGATACTCAAAGTCGCCGCCTGCTTCCGGCGCCTGCAAAAGCAGCGTCGTGGTGAACTCGGAGCGGTCGAAATGCCAGTTCAGCGTCTCGCCCTCGTAGTAGGCCATGACATTGATCCGGGCGAGCGGGTCATCCATCGCAAAGAGCGCCGGCTTGTCCATTGTTCGCGCCAGAAAGTCTACCAGAGGCGGCCAGGCATAGATCGCGGTGACAGGGCTGGCGCCCAGCTGATCGGCGCAGAGCGTGTGATTGATGGTCTGGAACCGAGTCAAGGCCGGATGATCCGGGCTCAGGTCCGGCAACTCTTTCCTGAAATAGATGTTATGCATCCGGCTGTGGGTAAAGCCGTCACTGGCCATGGTCGGCTTCAGGTCGTCGGCAGCCGCCTGCGCGACCTCTGGCTTCAGGAATCCCTCAAGATTGTACATTCCATTCGCTGCCAGCTCGACCATGCAACGTTCGAGCAAGGCCTTGCACCCGTCGCTGTCGGGACGGTCAATCGGATAGGTCTCGAGATCAAGCAGATGCTGCATGCCAAGTTCCCACTGATGAACAAGTGACAAGCATTCTGGCTATTCCCAACAGGAAAGCTGTCATTGATGCCGGGTTTCTCATCTTGACCCAAGTTGGCACTTTTCCTACCGGCCGAGCCTGACCGGGCCAGTTTTCCCGCACCGCACCACTAAATGTTCGGGCTGGCAGACCCCCAACCGCCATATCTGCCGTTCGTGGCCCTGAAAGCAAATTGTGGGGCCAGGACCTTGGGGATAGATCGATATCCCTGTTGCCAGACGCCGCGCACGCCGTGTATGCGAAACAGGCCTCGCAGAAACGGTGCCGCAATGTACATCAAGGCAACCAGGACACACACCGACAAGGCTGGCCAGCCGGTCCGAAGCCATCGGCTCGTGCTCGCCCGACGCGTCGGCGACAAGGTGCGCCACAGGACGCTGCTCAATCTCGGCACCGGCTATCCGGTGCCGAAGGAGAAATGGCGCGAAGTTGCCGGACTCGCCGAGGCGCTGCTCAACGGCCGCCCGCCCCTGCTCGAAGCCGAGCCGGACGTGCAGGCCGCAGCCGAGGACATCGTCGCCAGGCTCAGGGCCAGGGGGTTCCGCGTCGAGGCGTTGCAGGAAGAGGCGCGCAAGCCCGAAATCGCGACCGTCGACCTCGACACCCTGGAGCACGAGAACCCGCGCACCGTCGGCTGCGAGCGCCTGTGCCTCAAGGCCCTCGACGATCTCGGCTTCGCCGCAATCCTCCACGGCCTCGATGTCAAGGGCCGCGACGGGCGCATCGCCAGCGCGCTGGTCGTCGCCAGGATGGTCCATCCCGCCAGCGAGCGTGACACCAGCCGCTGGCTCCGCCACGACAGCGCGACCGCCGAGCTCCTGGGGCTGGAGGGGGACCGCAAGGCGCTGCGGCGCAAGACGCTCTGCCGCATCGGCGACCTGCTCTGGCGCCACCGGGCCGCCATCCAGCGGGAGCTGTTCAACCGTGAGCGCGCGCTGCTCGACCTGCCCGAAACGATCGCCTTTTACGATCTCGCCAATGTCCACTGCCACGACCACACCGACGGCGAGCTTCCCAGGTTCGGGCGCTCCAGGCAGAAGCGCAACGACTGTCCGCTGATCACGCTCGCGCTGGCGCTCGACGGCGCGGGCTTCCCGCGCAGTTGCGAGGTCCTGCCGGGCAACGTGAGCGAGCCGGGGACGCTGGAGGACGCGCTGGCCAGGCTCAAGGCGGTGTGCGGCGGCACGGCGCCCAAGCCCACGGTGGTCATGGACGCGGGCATCGCCACCGAGGACAACATCGTCTGGCTGGGCGAGCAGGGCTGCGACTGGATCGCGGTCAGCCGAGGCGGCAGGCCGCCGCCGCCCGAGGGCGGGCCCGAAGCGCTGCTGATCACCAGCGCGCGCCACGAGGTGCGCGCCTGGCGGCTTGCCAGCGAGGACGGCGAGGCGCGGCTCTACGTCGTCAGCGAGGGCAAGAGGAAGGCCGAGAACGCGGATCATCGGCCTCAGGCGGAACCGCTTCGAGGCGGCGCTGGAAAGGCTCCACGGCGGCCTCCCGGTCAAGGGCCGCCTCAAGCGCCACGACAGGGTGCTGGAGAGCATTGGCCGTCTCAAGCAGCGCTTCTCCGCCGTCGCCAGGCACTACGAGGTCACGGTCGAGAAGGCGAAAACCGGCCCCAACGCCACCGCCGTGCGCTTCAAGCGCAGGCCCCGATGCGACGAGGCCGACGAGGGCGCGGGCGCCTATGTGCTGCGCACCAGCCACGTCGACTGGGACATCGAGACGGTCCTTCGGACGTACTGGCGGATCACGGACATCGAGGCGACATTCGGAAGCTTGAAATCCGAGCTCGGCCTTCGCCCGGTCTGGCACCAGCTCGACCGTCGCATCGCGGCCCACCTGCTGATCGCCGTGCTGGCATATCACGCCGTGCATCTGATCCGTACCCGGCTGGCCGCGCGGGGCATCCACAAGTGCTGGGCATCGATCCGCGGGAGCATGCGGACCTGGGTGCGGATCACCACGCGCCTGCGCCAGACCGACGGCACCTTGATCGTCAACCGCCAGGACACGCGCCCGGCCGCCGAGGTCGCCCGAATCTCCTCCGCGGCGGGCGTGGAACCCGCCATCCACCGCAGGAGGACCCGCCTGACGAACTGACAGAATCTCACAGAATGTGGGGCCATGTTGAAATCGGCCAACAAAAATATCGCGTCAAATCAGCACGATAAAGAGAATGGGAAGCGGAAAAGTGCCAACTTGGGTTGAGAGATTCAATGCAGTCTCCCCGTCATGTGCTCTGCGAGATTTCGAGGCGGCCATCCGGCATGCAGGGCTCGTGCCGGCATGCAAGCTCGTGCATGGTTGCGGTGGTCGTCACCGGCACGAAGTCTTGGACGAAGCGCGCAGCGCCTGGCACCGGCGCATGTGCAGCCGCGATGCTCGGCATTGACATGATGACTCACGGCTCTTCGTCTTGCCGCACCGGATCGATTCGGCGCAGGCCCGCCCTCAGGGCCAGGTCGGGTGAAACTTGCCGGCGGAAGACAGCGTGAAGATGTCGCAGCCGTCATCGGTTACGCCGACCGAATGCTCGAATTGCGCCGAAAGCGACTTGTCCCTTGTGACGGCGGTCCATTCGTCCGCCAGAATCTTGGTTTCGGGCCTCCCCAGATTCACCATGGGCTCGACGGTGAAGAACATGCCCGGCTCCAGCGCCGCGCCCGTTCCCGGCCGCCCGAAATGCAGAACGTTGGGCGGGGCATGGAACAAGCGCCCGAGACCATGGCCGCAAAATCCCTTTACCACACTCATCTGGCGCGTCTCCACAAAGGTCTGGATGGCGTGCCCGATGTCGCCGAACGTGTTGCCGGGCCTGATCGCCTCGATGCCCTTCATCAGCGCGTCATGGGTCACCTGGATCAGGCGTTCCGCCTTTCGGGAAAGCCCGCCCGCAACGTACATCCGGCTCGAGTCGCCATGCCAGCCGTCGACGATCACGGTCACGTCCACGTTCAGGATGTCCTTGTCCTTGAGTAGCTTCTTCCCGGGAATTCCGTGACAGACGACATGGTTGACGCTGATGCAGCTGGCATGCTGGTATCCCTTGTATCCGATCGTGGCCGACGTGGCGCCAGCCTCCTCGATCATGCGCATTATCGCCCTGTCGACTTCACCGGTGGCCACGCCCGGTTCAACCAATGGCGCAATTTCGTCCAGGATGTGCGCAGCGAGCGCACCCGCGCGGTGCATGCCTGCAAAATCCCCCGATTCATGAATGCGGATGCCGTCCTTGGTCAGGCGGCCCCTGCTGCGGTCGTACACGGGACATCCTTCCTCATCTCGTCCGCCATATAGCGCTTTCCACGGAAATCCGCCAGTCACCTGGCGCCCGCAGCCCGTTCGAGAACCGGCAGTTCGGTCGCGATTTCGACTCCGCCCCGCGTGACCATCGTGCCATGGCATGTCGCCTCCACGCCAGCCGCGCATGCCCGGTCGAACGCAGCGCCGTATCCGGGATCCAGGTCACGAGCCAAGGCAAACCCGGCGCAATCCGTGCGCTGCACGACATACAGTGTCATGGCACGGAATCCCTCCGCCACCATCGCCGAGAGTTCGGCCAGATGCCTGGCGCCCCGTTCGGTCACGCAATCCGGGAATTCCGCCAGATCGCCATAGCGGTTCAGATGCACGTTCTTCACCTCCACATAGGCATCGGGCAATCCGGGTTCCGTGAGCAGGAAGTCCACTCGGCTGTTGGCGCCGTATGGCACTTCGCGCCGGACATTCCGGTACCTGGCAAGACCTTGCACATGTCCGGCGGCCAGTGCCTCGGCAACGATCCGGTTCGGCACGGAGGTATCGATGCCCGCGAGATGGCCGCCCGGCAACTCGACCAGCCGCCAGCCGAACTTAAGCTTCTTCCTTGAATCGTCGTTGGGTTCAAGCCATACTCGCATGCCCTCTTCGGCAAGCCCCAGCATCGACCCCGGATTGGGGCAATGAGCCACCACGGGGCGGCCGTCCTTCTCCAGTTCCACGTCCGCAAGAAACCGCTTGTAGCGGCGGATCAGGCGACCAGGCACCAAAGGCGTTTGAAAGCGCATGCCTCGGGCCCTATACCTGCATAGGGAAACGGACAAGGGCGGACTCCATGGCCAACCCAACCGCCGCCATGCTGGTGATCGGCGACGAGATACTCTCCGGACGCACCCGTGACGCCAACATGCACCACCTGGCAGGCAGGCTGACCGTGGCTGGAATCGATCTCATGGAAGTGCGCATGGTTGCCGATGACCGCACGGCGATCGTGGAGGGAGTCAGGGCCCTTGCGCGGAAACACGACCACCTCTTCACCTCTGGCGGAATCGGGCCGACGCATGACGACATAACGGCCGGCTGCGTGGCCGAGGCCATGAACGCCTCCATCGATGTCCGTCCGGACGCGCGCGCCATCCTCCAGACGCACTATGATCGGCAGGGAATCGAAATGAACGAGGCCAGGCTGCGCATGGCACGGATCCCGGAAGGCGCCACGCTGATCGGCAACCCGATCTCCGCGGCGCCAGGATTCACGATTGGAAACGTCCATGTCATGGCAGGAATTCCGGCGATCTTCGAAGCAATGGTCTCCAGCGTTCTGCCCACGATTTCGGGCGGTGATCCCGTGCTCTCCGAGAGCATACGGATCCATCGAGCCGAAGGTGACATCGCCGCCCGATTGAACGAGGTCGCGGAGAGATTCGCGAGCCTGAGCCTTGGCTCCTACCCGTTCCGGCAGAACGGCCGGCACGGCGCAAATGTCGTGATCCGGGGCACCGACCCCCAACTGATCAACCATGCGGCAACGCAGTTGCGTGCCGCCTTCGGAAACGACGCATCGTGACGACGCCCGCTTCAGGAAATCCGTATGCCGTGCGTCACAGCGCCGTGACGCAGGCGCACTCTGCCAAGGGCGGGTTGCGAACGTTTCGCGACCGCCGATGCGACGACCGGCGCGCACCTGCAACGCCCCTCGCGAAGGGAACGGCCTCTTCCTTGCGTGCTGGCGAAACGCCGATGGTCTCCGGCAACCTTGCGACCATTGTCGATGCCGCAGGACCGCACGTCATGTCGGCAACGCAAGCGGCCCCGAGGGCAGGACCGGGCGAGACCTTTGCGCACATCACGGGTGCATAGATGGCAAGGAACGCAATCCATCGGTTGGTCAATGCGGCCTATTGCAAGATCGGCGTCGCGAAAGCGTGCTATAGGAGGGCAGGACCGGCGGTGGCCGAGCCGCTGGCCGGCAACCATGCAAGCAGGGCCCTCTCTTGAGAATCGCACTCCTCATATGCCTTGTCATTTCAGCGCCTGCGTCAGCGCTCGAACTTGCGCTGCCCGGCGCGGTGACCGTTGCCGTCGAGACAAGCGACGCGTCAAGCGCCCGCCTGCCCGAGGTCCCATGGTCACCGGGCACCGTCGTCCCCGGCACCGAGGGCGCGATCCGAAAGACGGTGCTTCGACTGCCCGACGTGCAATGGACGACCCTCCAGCTCGTCGCGCCGCTTCGCGCCCGGCTGGAAGAGGCGGGATATGTCCAGGTCTTCTCTTGCGCGGACGAGGAATGCGGCGGCTTTGATTTCCGCTTCCAGCTCGATCTGATCGACGAACCGGAAATGTATGTCGATCTCGGAAACTATCGCTACGTTCTGATGCGGCATCCGTCGAAAGAGCCTCATTCCGTTGCCCTGGTCGCTTCGCCGACAACCAGCGCGGGCAACGTTCACATCACGGAAGCTTTCGGTGCACGCTTGCCCGGGGAGGGACCGGAGACGGACGACGCGGCTCCGAAAAAGGGAGATGATGCGGACCTTGCCACCCAAGTGCCCGGCACCTTGGCTACGTCCTTGCTGGGGAGAGGTCACGTGGTGCTTGATTCGCTCGAATTCGGCTCGGGATCCGCCGATCTGGGAAACGGGCCATATCCTGTGCTGGCGGAGCTCGCGGCCTGGTTGCTGGACAATCCGTCGGCTCGCATTGTTCTGGTGGGCCATACCGACGCCAAGGGCTCGCTCGAGACAAATACCACCCTGTCACGACGGCGGGCAGAGGCCGTGGCGGATCGGCTGATCAACGCGTTCGGCATCGACCCGAGGCAGCTCGAGGCAGCTGGCGCCGGGTACCTGTCGCCAATCGAATCGAACCTAACCGAAGCGGGGCGCACCGCGAACCGTCGCGTGGAGGCGGTGCTGGTTTCCGTGGAATGACCCGGCGTTGCGGAAGCCTGCATCACGGATGATTGTCGTCTTCGCCTTCCTGACACTTCCTGCAGGCTCAGTACGGACGATCTGCCCGCATTCGCGTTCAGCGAACGGCCAGCGAACGGAAGTCTTGCTCGCTCCCCTGACCGGCCGCACCATTTCCCTTGCAGAAGCCAATTGCGGGCCAGGCCGGTGTCACGGCTCACGGCGGCCGAGCCTGCGGCACATGCGGGCTCAGCAGCTGATTTCAAAACGGCGGATGAAGTCCGCGTCGGGCTCCACTCCAATTCCAGGACCGTCTGGCACGATCACATAGCCGTTCCCTGACTTGACCTGGTCCTGGATATTCAGCGGTTCGGACAGCAATTCGTCCCGAAACACGTTGTGTGTCGTGTCAATTTCCAGCATCGGCTCGCACGGATTGAGCCCGCCAGGCATCGCGGGCATGGCGGCAAGCAGCTGCAAGTTCGCGGCCACTGCGATGGCCGAACCCCAGACATGATTGACGACCGGCGTGAAGTGCGCATGCGCGAGTGCCAGGACACGCAGGTATTCGCTGATCCCGCCCAAGGCACAGACCTCGGGCTGGGCGATGTCGAGCCCTCGATTCTCGAGGATCTGCCGCCAGCCCCATCGGTTGAATTCGGCCTCGCCACCCGAGATGTTGACCGTGAGCCCTGCCCGCAGTTCTCGGTAGCCGTCGAGATCCTCGGGCGCGACCGGCTCCTCGAACCAGTATGCGCCGAGTTCTTCCAGTGCGCGTCCTACATAGAAGGCATCCGACGTCGTGTAACAGCGGTTTGCGTCGACCATGAAGCGACCCTTGCCGGCGGCGCCTGCCGCGACCGCCTCGCACAGCTTCACATCTGCCCTTGGTCCCAATCCGACCTTCATCTTGATAGCGCGGAATCCCATGCCGAGGATTTCTGCGGCCTCATCGCCAAATCGTGCGATGTGATCCTCAAGGCTCTCGCGCTTGAGCATCATGCCGTAGCCATAGGCGGGGACGCGAGTTCGGTGCGCACCCCCGATCAGTTTGTGGAGCGGCAGTCCGGCGACCTTGCCCGCAATGTCCCATAGCGCGATGTCCACCCCTGAAAGCGCCTGAAGCGGCATGCCTTTCTGTCCATGATCGCGCAGGAGATTGTAGACCTTGTGCCATGTCACGTCCCGGTCCATCGGGTCATCGCCAATCACCATGGGTTGAATGACCTTTTCGACGATCCCCTTGTTTGCGAGCGCCACGTTGCCCGGGCCGAAACACTCGCCCCATCCCGTAACACCCTCATCGGTTTCGACCTCGACCAGATGCGCGGTTCGGCGCGCGTAGAATTGTTGCGAATAACCAAGTTCCTCCGGCAGGTCGTATTGCAGAACGTGGCTGGCTACGCGGGTGACTTTCATGCATTCACGCCTTCGAACTGAGAAGTGCAGGGAGCAACGGGCATTCGCCCCGTCGCCGCGGGGGTCACGAAGCTCCGGCCTTGCGGATCCGCCTGGACGGTTTCCCTGTCCGCCTGCCACGCGCGATCCGCTTCCTCCGTGACGGCGGTCCGGAAAGTCTCGGCGAGCAGTTCCATGCCTGGATTGACGGCCCCGCGGTGTCCGGGACCATCCGAGAGCTTGCCGACAAGGCACATTCTCGTCAAGAAATCCATGCGTCGCCTCAGTCGAAGAGATTTGCCAAATTAGTCTTGATCCGGTCGCCGATGTAGAGAGCAAGCGCCTGGATCGTGGCGGTCGGGTTGACTGCGCCCGAGGTCACAAAGACAGACCCGTCGACGATGAAGAGGTTCTTCACGTCATGGGAACGTCCCCAACCGTTGACGACCGAATTGTCAGGATCGTTGCCCATCCGACAGGTGCCCATCTGGTGCCAGCCGGCGCGTCGCCAGACCTTGTCGCAGTCATTCGGGAGAATCCGCCGGGCCCCTGCTGCCAGAAGCGCCTCCTTGGCACGATCCTCGCCGTGCGTGAGCATGGCGCGGGTATTGTCGCTTAGGCAGTAGCTTACCTTAGGCGCAGGAATTCCGTCGCTGTCAGTCAGCTCCGGATCAAGAGTGACGCAGTTGCGCTCTTCAGGCAGATCCTCCGTGACCACGGTCAACCCGGCAAGATTGGGATAGACGTTGTCCATGATCTCGCGGTGTTCGGCGCCCCACGGGATCGGATCGTCGATTCCGAATCCGCCGAGAGCATATGTCATCGGCGTAGTGGAGCGACCCGAATGCAGGCCGTAGCCGCGCACGAATCCGCGCGAGGGATCGGATTCGTAGAATTCCTGGCTGAGTATCGAGCACGCCATTGGGCCCTCGTGCCCCTTCATCGGCTCGTCAAAGACACCGGTGACACCGGTCAGCGGGTGGAACATCAGATGCTTGCCGACCAGCCCTGAACGGTTGGCGAGACCATCGGGAAAGAGCCTGGATGTTGAGTGCAGCAGCATGCGCGGCGTTCCCACGCCATTGCAGGCCATGATCACGAATTCGGCCTTCTGCTCATGAACCCGCCCGTCGGGCCCGTGGTAGAGCACGCCCTTTGCAAGGCCGGTGTTCCCGTCCACGAGAACTTCCCGTACACGCGCGTTGGTTCGCAATTCGACGCCCGCGTTCTCGAGCAACGGCCAGTAGGTGAAATTCGTTCCTCCCTTGGCTCCGGCGGCGCAACCCAGATCACAGGTGCCGGCGTTGACGCAACGCTGCCTCCCGTCGTGATCCAGGCTGAGAATCGCGACATCCGACGGCCACCAATGCCAGCCTAGCCGGTTGAACCCCATGGCAAGTGTCTGCCCCAGCTTGCCTATGGGAATGGGCGGCAATGGCGGAGCGTAGTCGGGGTAAGCGGGATTGCCTCGCAGACCCGACACCCCGGTATTGGCGTCGTTCATGTCATAGAACGGGGCCAGGGTGTGATAATCCACTGGCCAGTCCTCGGCCACGCCGTCCAGGGATCTTGCGCGGAAGTCCGAAGGCTTCATCCGCGGCCAATGGCCCAGGAAGTTGATCGTGGAACCGCCCACGCCATTCCAGTTCACCGGAGTGATGCAGCTGTCTTCCGAGTTTATCGGATAATCCTGTTTCAAGCCTCGCACATTCGGGTCGCAGGAAAACTCGGCATATCGCGCCAGTTCGTAGTCATCGCGTCGCGAAGGGAAATCGCTGTCCGGCAGGTGATCGCCCTGTTCCAGACACAGGATCCGCATGCGCGTCTCCAGCAGCGACCAGGCGATTGCCGCACCCGACGCGCCGGCGCCAATGATCAGCGCGTCAACTGGCTCGCCCGCCATCTCAGCCGCCTCCCTCTGTGCCCGGATCACGGTAGAACGGCCCGCGAGCCCGGACAGGTTCGGTGAGACTGTCCAAGAATTCAGCGCTTTCCCGGGCAACGTCATATCCCGACGGGTGTACCGGGTGCGCACCGACGCCGACCTTGGCGCGCATGTCGGGGCGGCTGTAGTATCCCTTGTAGGTTTCGGTCAGAAGCTCTGCAAACTCTATCGGCATGGCTCGCTCGAGCTGGCGAATGGTGTCGGTGTCGGTGTCGGTGTCGATGCCGTCCGCCGATCCAGACGGCCTGGCAAGCATCCGCCTCAGCGCGGCGTCGAATCCTGGCCTGCGTGCGGCCACGCGGGCCAGGTGGTCGGCCACTCCAATTTCGCCGGCACCGGGAATGTTCCTCTCGCGACTGCCCGGAACCAGCTGATCGAGGATCGAGTCAAGCAATCGGCGCTCCTTTGGCGGCATGGACATGTCGACCATTCCAAACTCCTACCGAGCCGCGCTGCCGTCACTTCTCGACAACGCGTCGACCGCCACCGCAAGGACCAATATCGCTCCTGAAACCATGAGTTTGTCGGCGGCGCTTGCGCCGGACAGGTCTAGCCCGTTGCCGAGCGATCCGATAACCAGGGCGCCGAGAATTGCGTTCCAGACCGAACCGCGCCCGCCAAATAGCGAGGTGCCGCCAATGACCGCCGCACCGATGGCTTCCAGCAGCAGCGAGCCGCCCGCAAAAGCGGTGTAGGAAACCGATCCAAATCGCGAGGCCCCGAAAATGCCGCCAATGGCAGCCATCAGCCCGACAATTCCAAACGCCGCCACGCGGATGCGATTGACACTGAAGCCGGCGCGACGCGCGCTTTCGGCGTTGCCGCCAACTGCGAAGAGCGAGCGTCCGAACGGAGTGGACGTTGTGATCCAGCCCAGGAGCGCGGTGATCCCGACGAGCAGGACCAGCAGGAGCGGCAAGGAGCGATAGGCGTTGAGCGTCACGATCACGGCAATCACGATGGCGCCAAAGGCCAGCACCTGCCCCCAGAGGGCAAGCGATGGGTCCACCTCCAGCCCCAGGGCGCGTCGCCGGGCCTGATTTCGCATGCTCGCATAGGCAAACAGCAGGATGCAGAACGCCCCGAGCGCCAGCCCCCAGATGTCCGGAATCAGCACGCGCGTGAAACCGCGAACGAACGGGTCGCCAACGTTCAGGTTCCCCGTCGGCAGGATCTTCTGCATCAGTCCCTGATAGCCCAGGAGCCCGGCCAAGGTGACGACGAAGGAAGGAATGCCGACATAGGCGACAAGCAGGCCCTGTGCCGCCCCCATCACGATGCCGATGACCATCACGACCAGGCAAGCGAGCCATCCCGGCACGCCAGCCAGCACCAAGACGCCCAGGATCGCCGCGCAGACCCCGGCCGTCGCCGCAGCAGACAAGTCGATTTCGCCCAGCAGGAGCACGGTCGTGATTCCCACTGCCAACGTGGCGATCAGCGCAGACTGCATGAACAGGTTGTAGATGTTGCGCGGACTCAGAAATATCGTGCGGAAGCTTTCGGCCTCGCCCGTTGCCAGGTCCCAGAGCGGAAGCGCCAGTCCGAACCAGGCCCAGATCGCGGCCAGTGCCAGCAGCACGGGCACGAATGACCCGATGCGGGTTTCGCGCATTGTCCGGAAACGGTCGAGCACGGAAATCGTGCCGTCAGGCTGCATTGCCGGCCTCATTGTCAAGGCCGCGTGTCATCGCGGCCACGATTTCGTCGGGTGTCGTCTCGGATCGTTGGTAGGTCGCGACATTTCCTCCGTGACGAAGAACACAGATGCGGTCGGCGACATCGAAAATGTCACGCATATTGTGCGAAATATAGACTACCGCGTGGTTCGTCTTGCGCAGACGCTTGACCACTTCCAGCACCTGCCGGGTCTGGGCCACCCCAAGTGCGGCAGTGGGCTCATCGAGCATCACGACGGTGCTGTCCGCACCGACTGCGCGCGCGATCGCGATGGCCTGACGTTGTCCACCGGAAAGACCGCCGACTTTCGCGCGCACCGACTGCAATGTCCGGACCTCAAGCTTGTCGAAAGCCTCCCTTGCCTTGACCTCCATCTCGAGGTCATCCAGCGGACGGAGAATGCGCGGCAGAATTGTCCAGCCCGGTTTCACCGGTTCCGACCCAAGCGACAGGTTGGCGGCAACATCGAGATTCTCGCAAAGTGCAAGATCCTGGTAGACAATTTGAATGCCCAGGTCGGCGGCATCGTTCGGGTTTGTGATGCTGACTTCGTTGCCATCGAGGGAAAACCGTCCATCGTCGGCGACATAGGCTCCCGCAAGCACTTTCATGAGCGTTGACTTTCCGGCTCCATTGTCGCCAACAAGCGCCATGACCTCGCCGCGGGCGACCTCAAAGTCCACTCCGCGCAAGGCATGCACGCCCCCGAAACGTTTCTGGATGCCGCGCACGCTCAGATGTGGCGGTGGGGCAGACTGCCCCACCTCGTTGCTTTCGGACCCCATCGAAGGCCCTGCTACTGGCAGAGATCGGTTGCCGCGGCTTCGCCCCGGCAAACCATTTCCTTGGTGATCGAGGGATCGTTTTCGATCACGTATGCGACACCCTCCGCACCCACAGCCGAATACGAACCGACCGGAACATAGGCGACTTCGGCGCCAACGCCGTTGACCACGGTCTGCGGTGCGAGATCCGAGAAATCCTCGCCGTTCACCAGGCGGACCGCCACTCTTGCCGCGGCATCGGCCATGTCGGCCAGCGGGCGCCAGCCACATTGCGTCTGCTTCCCGAGAAGCATCAGTTGCTGCGCCTGCACGGTACAGTCGAGACCAGAGACGGGGACGGTTCCGGCCATGCCCTGTTCTTCCATCGCGGCAATGGCCGCGCCCGCATTCCCGTCATTTGAAGACACGACGCCCTGCACATTGTTGTTGAGTTGCGTCAGCGCCTGGTCCATGGAGCGGCGCGCAATTGCCGGGTCCCAGCCTTGGGTCCAGTTTTCGTAACCCAGGATCCGCTTGCCGCTGTCGAAAAGCGACTGGAGTGCACGAACCTGTCCGTTGTGAATTACCGCGGCATTCGGATCGGTGGGAGATCCCTTGAGAAGCACCAGGGTGTCGCCGTCCGTCGTGTTCTCGATCACATGCATCGCCTGGTCGTAGCCCATGCCCTCCAGATCGGCCTGGACCCAGAACGTCGTGTTGGCCGAGTTGATCATGCGATCGTAGGCGATCGTAGGCACGCCTTCCTCGGCAGCGGTGTCGGCGATGATAGCCGAGCTTTCGCCGTCGATGGGGATCACCACAAGCACTTTCGCACCTTGGGTCAAGGCTTGTTCCGCCTGACGCTGCTGCGTGGCCGTGTCGTTGTTTGCATTGAACACCTCAACTTCGATGTCAGGCGCGATCTCGGCCATGGTTGCAAGGAATGCGGCTGCATCCTGCTGTTCCCAGCGCGGGTTCACGTTTTCCGGCAACAAGAGCGCCACCATGTCCGCCGCCGTAGCGGTTCCTGCCGTGACCAGCGCGGACGCCGCGATGGTTCCGGCCAGTAGGCCTTTCGTCAGTTTGGGAATCATCATATCCTCCTCATGGATGTTTCGGCGCTTTCTGCACCGGATTGTCTGGTGGTACTCTCCCGTTCTCAGGGCGATCTGGCGGCTCGAGCCTGGTTTCCAGCTTGTCTCAAGCCGCCGCCACTGGCCTGACCACCAATCAGGCGCGTGTCTTGTTGTCGGGCGTCGAACACCGGTCCGTTGATTTCAATGTCCTCCCTTGCTGTCCGCGCCGGACAAGGCGCCGGCGAGGCGCGCACGTGTATCCTCCAAATGCTCCTTCATCGCATCCGACGCCGCTTCGGCATCGCGAGCTTCGATCGCATTGAGAACCTTGCGGTGCAGCGGTGCCGAGCGCTTGTTGTCGCGCGGATCCGCGTTGGTCAGGCGGATCGAACTGAGCAGCGACGAAAAGATGACGCCCTCCATCGCCATCAGAACTTCATTGTTTGCCGCCCGGAGCACGGCCCTGTGAAACTGCGCATCTGCTATCACGAAGTCCTGCACGGACGGGGCTTCTTCCATATTCGACTGTGCCTGACGGACTGCGGCAATCTGAACCTCTGTCGCAGACCGTACGGCCCACGCGGCCGCTTTCGGTTCGATCAACTGCCGGACATCCATGAGTTGGCGCAGAAAGTCCGACCTTGGTTCAACGCCTTGGTGCCAGGCCAGCACATCGTCGTCGAGCAGGTTCCAGCTTGCCCGCCGGCGCACCCGGGTGCCGTGGCCGCGCCGCACTTCCAGCATGCCCTTTCCAACCAGCAGTTTCGCCGCCTCACGGATCACCGACTTGCTGACTCCGAACCGCTCGCAAAGCCTGTTCTCGTCGTCGATCAGTTCGCCTTCGCGCAAGTGGCCTGCCACGATTCGCCGGCCGAGCTCACGGCAGACCTGGGTTGCAAGGCTGGGAACGACGCCGGCCGAATCCTTCAGGTCGTAGTAGAGCAACTCACTCATGGGTCGAATCTAGACATCAGATGACCAGTAAGTCCAGATGTTTTTGACCGAGCATCACCTCACTGCAAATCAGCCAGCCTTGCCCATGCTGTCGCCGCCCGGAGGGGATGATCGGGGGAATGCGGCCAAGAGTCACGAACTTCACGGGTGCGGCCCTGGCCAGCCAGGGGAGCGCAGAGTCGAAAGTTGCCCGGTTCACGCGAAACTTTCGACCCGTCCCCCGCAATCTGCCCAGGCCAAAGCGGGTTGCGCGCGGACCGGCAGCAACATCGGCCGCCACGACACCTTCGGCATGACAATTGGGATGCTGTTCATGAACATTGCCTTCCGAAGCATCGTCGGTCGGATTGCAGCGCCGCCCGTGCAGCCATGATTCCCGGCGACGGAAGCATGGCGCTTCCAGGCCTTTCCCGCGAATTCCCGAATCTGCCTAAGAGGCTGAATCATAAGTCATTGAGTTGATCATGTCATTGGTTTTCATGGCGTTGCCCCTCGCGCCAGACGGCGGGCCAGGAAGCGGCACGCGGCCAGCTGGACCCAGGCCAGGGAGCTCGCCAGCGTCCGCTCCACGTCCTTCGCCAGGCGCCGGCACCACGACAGCCAGGCGAACGTCCGCTCCACCACCCATCGGCGACAGGGGACGGTGAAGCCCCTTGTCTCCCTGGGCCCGGGCACGATCTCCAGGATCGATCCGGGGCCGTGCTCCGCCAGCGCGGCCTCCGGCTTCGGTCCCGCATGCCCGCCGTCCGCCCACAGCTTTCTCACCTCCGGCGCCTTCTCCGGCACCGCGAGGATGACAGCCGGCGCACCGTCCCGGTCCTGCATGTCGGCCGCGTGAACCCGGACCGCGATCGGGAACCCCTCCACGTCCACCGTGGCGTGGCGCTTCCTGCCCTTGATCCTCTTGCCCGCGCCGCATCCCGACGGGCCGCCCATCTCCGTCGTCTTCACCGGCTGGCTGTCGATCGCGGCCGCCGCCGGATCTCCGGAGCGCCCCGCCTGCATGCGCGCAAGATCGCGCAGCGTGCCCATCATGCGCTCCGGAACGCCGTCGTCGCGCCATGCGCAGAAATGGTTCCGAACCGTCGCAAGGGCGGGAAACACTTGGGAACCGCCCGCCACCGGCACCCCGTAGCCAGCATGTACCGGATCGCGTCGAAAACCGCCCGAAGGTCGACGGTGCGGCGACGGCCCGGCCTCGACGGGGCCGGCAGGAGCGGCTCGATCACAAGCCGTTCCTCGTCGCTCAAATCGCTTTCATGCCGGTCCGAACTGCGCCCGTGCTTCTCGCGGGCGGTCCCGTTCCAAGCCATGCGGCCCTCCCTGTCTGGTGTGGAAGTCAGCGGGGAAATGCCACGTCTGGGGGAGACCATCCACATTTTAGGTCAGCCTCTAAAGGCGGGCAGCCAGCCGCGCGCCCTGGTCGATTGCCCGTCTGGCATCCAGCCCGGACGCCATGTCCGCGCCCCCAATCACATGCGGTGATGCGCCGCTGGCCAGCAGCGCATCGGCCAGCGCACGGTCGCTCAGCTGCCCGGTGCAGAGCACAACGGTATCGACGGGAACAATCTCTTGCATCCCGTCCCGTTGCGTGATGTGCAAGCCCTCGGCGTCGACTTTCTCGTACGTAACGCCGCCTTCCATCCGAACGCCCTTCAATTTGAGTGACGCGCGGTGAATCCATCCCGTCGTGCGGCCAAGTCGCCTGCCTGGCCGCTCGCCCTTCCGTTGGAACAGGGAGACCTGCCTTCGTCCGCGTGACGGAGTCGGTCCACCGGGGGCAAGGCCCGCGCGATGCGCTTCCGGATCCGTCACGCCCCATTCATCGAGCCATGCGTCGAGATCTGCGGCCGGGGCCATCTCCGTGGCCAGGAACTCCGCAACATCGAAGCCGATGCCGCCGGCCCCAACGATTGCAACCCGCTCTCCTGCGACCGCGTTTCCTGTCAGGATGTCGGCGTAGTTCACCACGCAACCGCCCTCGTCGGGAATGTTCGGATCCCTTGGCACAACTCCCGTGGCCACGACAATCTCGTCGAACCGTGTCAATTCCTCCGCAGTTGCTTCGGTGTTGAGTCGCACTTCCACTGCTCGCAGGTGCAGCATGTCTCGATACCACCGGACGAGTCCGAGAAACTCCTCCTTGCCGGGAACCCTGCATGCCATGCCGAGCTGCCCGCCGATCTCGCCCGCCCTTTCGAACAATGTCACTGCATGGCCCCGCTCGGCGGCCACGAGCGCGGCAGAAAGTCCGGCCGGGCCTGCGCCCACCACCGCGACCGCCTTCGGACTGCCAGCAGGATGATAGACCAGTTCGGTTTCATGCGCCGCTTGCGGATTGACGACACAGGTCGCGACCTTCATTTCGAAGGTGAAGTCAAGGCAGGCCTGGTTGCACGCGATGCAGGGCGTGATCTCAGTCGACCTGCCGTCGCGCGCCTTTCTCACGAAATCCGGGTCCGCAAGAAAGGGCCGCGCCATCGAAACCATGTCAGCGGCGCCTTCCGCCAGGATCTCCTCTGCAACCTCCGGCGTGTTGATGCGGTTTGACGCAATCACCGGGATCCCGACCTGCCCCATCAATTTCTTCGTGACCCATGCAAATGCGCGGCGAGGCACGCTTGCGGCAATCGTCGGGATCCGGGCTTCGTGCCATCCGATTCCTGAATTCAGGAGCCCGGCACCTGCGTCTTCCACGGCCTTGGCCAGTTTCACGACCTCGACCCAGTTCGAGCCGTCTGGCACAAGGTCAATCATGCTCAGGCGATAGATCAGGATGAAGCCGGGCCCTGTCGCCTGACGCACCCGACGCACGACTTCGACCGGCAGTCGCATCCGGTCTTCGAACGAGCCGCCCCAGCGGTCCGTCCGCTTGTTGGTACGAGCCACCAGGAACTGGTTCAGCAGATAGCCTTCGGATCCCATCACCTCGACGCCGTCGTACCCGGCCTCCTGGGCACGTCGCGCCGTCTCGACGATGTCCGATATCTGCTTCCCGATCCCTTGTTCATCAAGCTCGTTCGGCGTGTATGGCGAAATCGGTGACTTCACCGGAGACGGCGCCACGCATTCCGGCGAATAGCCGTAGCGTCCTGCATGAAGGATCTGCATCGCAATTCGTCCACCCGCATCGTGGACGGCGCGGGTCACCTGCGCATGGCTGGCAATGTCCTCATCAGTGAACAGTCCGGCTGCCCCCGGCAGAACCGCACCCTCGAGATTGGGCGCCATGCCGCCGGTCACTACCAACGCCACGCCGCCTTCGGCGCGCCTCGCATAATACGCAGCGACCCGGTCGAAGTTGCCAAGCTCCTCGAGCCCGGTGTGCATCGAACCCATGAGAACCCGGTTTGGCAGCGTCACGTTGCCAATGTCGAGCGGACGGAAAAGATTGGGATAGCCGGCCATGGGGCAAGTCTGCCTCAGACCCGACAAAGTGTCACCCTGATGTGTGGACTCGGAATCGGGTCGCGCCAGCAGGCGCATGATGATCAAGATTCTGTGGCGTTCAGCTGCAGCGACCTTCCTGTTCTGGGAACGCACAGTCAGCGCCTGCCCCTGCCCGATCAGGATCTTTCACGATACAAGGCATCACCGTGCCGGCAATGACTGCGTCAGTTCGAATCAGGACAGTCCCACGCTCAATCCGTTTGATTTTTCTTGACGTCGGGCATCCCCGCGTTGCACGCGCGCGTCCGTTCGCGGGAGCGTCAGCGGCTTTCTCCGGCGTTCCCGCGCAACATGCGCGACGCTCGCGGCATGTCGGTCCGCAATCGCATGGAGGCGCGCCCGGTTCGCCGGGAAGCTCCCGAAGGGTTCTCGCTGTCCGAGGTCGAGGTCCGCCTGGCGACGCCGGTGGAGCGCCCGCTCCGGGACGCCCTGACGGACGAGCGCCACTGTCCCGGCTTTCGCCGGCTTGCGGGCCGCGGCCTGGGATGATCGCGACCAGCACGCGGTTCCTCGCGCTCCCGGAGCCCGGCGTGTTCCCGAACCTCGCCTCCCGCTTCCTTGCGGGGATGACCCGCCGGCTCGCCGGCGACTGGCTGGAAGCGCACGGCCACAGGGCGCTCCTGGCCGGGACGTCCTGCGATCCGGAGCTCTTTCCGGGCACCATGCACAGGGCGGCGGGCCGGACGGCCCGAGAGGCGGCCGCATCCCGGCGGTTCCAGGGCGCCGCCGGAAAGGCCCCGGATCCTGACAGCGAATCACCCGGCGACCGGAAACGGGGCCTGCGTTGGCGCGTGGGTGGCTCCGCAGCCGCGGAACCCGGCCAGGCAACGACGGTTCGTGCCTCGTTCATCGGTTGCCGGTCAAGATCAGCGACAGCGTGGAAAAGTCCTGGTCGCCGGACGCGAAATGCCGACGTCTGACCCCAAACAATGGCCGAATCGGAACTAATTTCCCTCTTTGCCTGCATTTTCCTTGTTCCTAGTCTGGTCGAAACAGATTCGAGCTGTCTCCGCGCATGCCATTGCTTCAGTTGTTCCTCCTGGCCGTCATCCAAGGCATTACCGAATTCCTGCCGGTGTCCTCGTCCGGCCATCTCGCTCTCCTGCCAAGCCTCGCAGACCTTCCCGACCAGGGTCTCGTGATCGACGTCGCAGTTCACGTGGGCACGCTCGGCGCCGTGCTCCTCTATTTTCGTGCCGACGTGTCGCGCATCCTGTCCGGCATGATCCGCATGGCCTCGGGCAGGTTTGACGGGCCTGACGTGCGGCTTGCCCTGCTGCTCGTGCTCGCGACCGTTCCCGTCGTGATCGCGGGCCTGGCCTTCAGGCTGGCCGGCCTGGACCTCATGCTGCGTTCGGTCACGGTAATCGCGTGGGCCACGCTGATCTTCGGCCTTGCGCTCTGGTGGGCGGACCGCACGGGTTCCAAGGCCAGGTCCACGGGCGACTGGAACCCGAGGGACGCCATCATCATGGGCCTGTGGCAAGCAGTCGCCTTGATCCCCGGAACGTCGCGATCCGGCATCACCATCACGGTGGCGCGGCGCCTCGGATTCGCCCGCATGGACTCCACCCGCCTCGCCATGCTGATGTCGATCCCGACGATCATTGCGTCCGGCACGCTTCTGGGCCTCGATGTCGCATCTTCTCTGGACCTGCCAAGGGCGCGTGACGGCTGCATCGCCGCCGCCCTTGCCTTCCTCGCTGCCCTCGGGGCGCTGCATTTCATGATGCGGTTGGTCGAGCGGGTGAGTTTCACGCCGTTCGTGATCTACAGGGTTGTCCTCGGGCTGGCCCTGCTTGCCTGGTCCTATGGCCTAGCCGCGTAGGTTGCGGGCGCTTCGCGTGATGTCGGAATACTGCCCGTCGGGACGATAGGGCCAAAGATAGTCCGGCAGCACTGCATGCATGGAAGTTGGGTGAACTCCGAGATCGGCAAGGGTGCGTGCATCGGCGGCCACGACATTGTCGCGCTTGAGCTCTATTGCCTGGTCGAGCGTGATCGGCTGCTTCAGGACACCCAATGACAGGAACGAGGCGAGGCCGCCGACCCTGGCGATGGCGCGACCTGCCCAGAAGGGTAGGGCCACGATCAGGGAGCGTCGGCGAATGACCTTGAGCATCCCCTCCATGAGTTCTCGGAAGCTGGCGACGTCCGGCCCGCCCAACTCATGGATTCCCGCCTCGACCCGTTCGAGAACGGCCTTCTCCACGGCAGCGGCCACGTCGTCGACATAGACAGGCTGGAACTTCGTATCGGCCCCTACGAGCGGCAGGATCGGCGACAGCCTGACCATCGCGGCAAAGCGGTTGAAAAACTGGTCTTCGGGCCCGAAAATCACTGATGGGCGCAGGATAACCGCCCCTGCGAAAGCGTCCTGCACTTCCACCTCTCCAAGGCCCTTGCTGCTGGCAAATTGGCTTTCCGCAACCGGATCGGCTCCGATGCTTGAGACATGCACCAGCCGCGATACGCCCTCTTCGGCAGCAATGCGGGCGATGCGCCCCGCACCAACGTGCTGGACTGCATTGAAATTGTTCCGGCCGGATGCATCGAACGTGCCTACGCAATTGACGACAGCCTCGGCTCCCTGTGCTGCCTGGCGCACTGAATCGTCGTCTCGAATGTTGCAGAGAACCGGCTCGACCTGGCCTGGCGTGCCCCGTGGCTTGACGAAGATGGCCTCGTTCGGTCGCCGAACCGCCACGCGAACGCGCCAGCCGGCCTGCGCCATGCGGCTGACGACATACCGTCCGACAAAGCCGGATCCGCCATAGATGGCCACAAGTCGCGGCATGCGCTGCACCTCAACCAGTTCCGATTTGCGGGTGTAACCATGTGCCCATTGCCGGGCAAGGTCCAAATCGCCGCGCCGCGACTTGATTGTTGACACAGATTTGGCCCGCGCCTATTCCCAGCCCTCAATCCACCTGCCCAGGTGGCGGAATTGGTAGACGCGCTAGCTTCAGGTGCTAGTGTCCGTATGGACGTGGAGGTTCGAGTCCTCTCCTGGGCACCATTTCTTCCGAGCATAGATACGCATAACTGGCGAAAACCATTGAGCTTTTAGCCGATTTCGCGCTATCATCCTGAACATTGCTGAACGCCCGATGCCCACATGGCTCTTTCCGACCTGAAGGGGTGTAAGTCATTTCTGTTGTCTACGTGGCCACGGCGAGGTTTGCCTTCCAGTCGAGGAAGTCCGCCCATCGGTTGTTTTGCAGGCATGACTTGATGGCGAGGAGATGGTTGGCGCCGATCCTTGTCCAATGGCATCCCGGCTGCTTGAGACGATTGCCGACCATCTGCCGTCCCAGGCTTTCGACGACGCCGGAGCCGACCTGGATGCCGCGCCTGATGTACTCGTCGTGCCGCATGCGGTCCTGGTTCTTCCTGTAGTGGTCGATGCATGCCGCCACATCCGGATCCCTGCCTCGGCACGGCTCAAGCCCGGCGATGACGTCGTTCACCTTTCCGGCCTTCAGTTCGGCCTTGATCTCCTTGATGCGCCTCTTCCGCTCGGTGGCGTCCGGCACCAGTGCACGCAGGGCGGCGCCAACGCAATCCAGCGCGTGCCACGGATCCAGAACGAACGTGACCCTCTGTCCTGACAGAAGCTCCTGGCAGAGGTTGCGGATCCACGGCGCTCCGTCCGAGAGCACGGCAATCTCCTCGGCGTCGCGCAGCCCCGTCCTGTGCACCAGCCGCTCAAGGCGCGCGGCCAGGCCCATTCAAAAGTCGGCTGCCATGACCAGATCCAGCCTCCGGTTCCGTTATCCGGCTGTCATCCGGCGGTCACGTCGGGGCAGTCTTCAGACGAATCATGCCGGCCGGCGGCGATTCCCGCCCGGATCCTGCGCCGAAGACGTGCCGGGCCCATGGCTCCGAAGGCCCGGCCAGGGGCCGGGCCACAGGGAGCGATGCGGGATGACCGGGTCTGCAGGCGCCGTCAGCTCATGACGGCATCGAGCGCCTCCAGGGGCCTGGCGGCGAAGTGCCGGTTGGCAGGCGGCACGCATTCGAAGCGGCCGTCGAGCCTGATCAGCGAGATCGCCATGTCGGAGATGGCCGACAGGTTCTGCGGGACGTTGCCGGCATGTGCCCGGCAGCGATCCTCGTCATGGGTGAAGTCACGGACATGATGCAGCCTGGTCTCGATTCATCCATCGTACTGCTCCTTTTCAAATCGAAATTCGGGTTTTGCGGAGTCAACATGCAAGACACTGACACGCAACGACAATTCCTGATGTCCCGGAACGGCGGCACATGCGCCGCTCCGGCTTTACGCGGTGCGAACGGCCGACGGAGGCCCGGTGGCGCCGTTCTGGCAGGCAGGCCCGCCGTCCGAAGGCCGCGTCAGGTGCCCGGCCGGCGCAGTTCTCGCGGATTCCGGCCCCGGGGCCGCGATTTGCCTGCCGTCCGTAGGTTCGGATGGCCGGAATCGCCTTCCGGCGCCGCTGGCGGCGGCCTTTACGGAGTGAGACTGAAGCCGGATCGTCACGCATTGCCATGCTCCCGGTCCGAAGGCGTTCCGTCGAAGAGCGGAAGCCCGTCCGCCTCCAGCCGGACGCAAAGGCCGCGGACGGCCCCGCGCTTCACGTGGCAGGACTCCAGCTGCCCGGACGCGGCCCTTTGCCAGATCGTCTGGCGCGAGACGCCGAGGCGCTGCATCGCCTCCCGCAGCGGCACGAACCCCTCCGGCGGGTCGAGATGGAACCTGCTGCGGAAGTCGGCGCCCATCCGGACGCGAAGCGGCGCTCCGGGCACATCCGGGCGGACGCCGGGCAGGATGCCGGCGTTGATCCAGCGGTAGAGCGTTGAATCCGAGATCCCGAGTTCCCGCGCCGCCTCCTTCACGCTGAAGAGCTCGCCGTCCTCCTCCTCGCCCGCCGCCGGCTTCCTGTACGCGGGCACGCCGTGGCGACTGCGGAGATCCCGCACCAGCGATGTCGAAAACAGCAGCCCGCGCGCCGACCGCCGGCCCTGGTCGTTGAGCACCATGGCGATCCGGGCGTCGGGATAGAACCGGGCCAGCCGGCGAACAAGCTCGACCGTGTCGATGTCGTCATGCCGGCGGACCGGCTTCCGCTGGTTGCGCCTGACCGAGAATGCGTCCGCCCGGCCGCCCCGCCAGTGGATGACGACCTCGGTCCGGTCGTCCTCTGCCAACTGCAAGGTGACTTCCTCGACAAGGCAGGCAAGCAGGCGCTTGCGGTCGCGGTGGGTCGTCTCCGGCGCGTTCCAGACCCGCTCCAGCGAGGTGCCGAGCTCCGTGAAATACGATGGCGGCAGGTCCTCGGGCTGCCGCTCCCGGGCCGCCTCCAATGCGAACTCCGCGCTCTCCACGGCACGCAGCGCCGCCTCCCAGTCCCGCTCCAGGGTCGCCGCGATCAGGCGGTTGTCGGGATCGACCTGCCGGTAGCGCCGTTCCGCGAGGCCGGCCTCGTAGCGGCAGTGCTCAAGCTCCAGCAGCTGGCTCCGCAGCGCCGTTTCCGCCCGTTCCGCGACCGCCTGCGCCGCCGCCATCGCCGCCTCCGCCCCGGCCGGCGACACCAGGTCCAGAAAACGCTCGGCAACGGCCTTGTCGATCCCGATGCCGCCGACCGAGAGGCAGCTTCGCTTCTGGCCGGTGTCCGCCGTGCGCTGGTTGCAGTAGTAGCTGCGGCCGGCGTTGTACCGGACATTGATCGACCTGCCGCAGTGGCCGCACAGAGCAAGGCCCTGGAGAAGCGCCGACCCTTCGCGCGCCGCGCCCCGCTTCCGGTCGCGGACGGTCGAGTTCGCCGCCAGGGTCTCCTGCACCTCCACCCATTCGGACCAGCTCACGTACCCTTCGTGGCGATCGACCTTCAGGACGCGCCAGCGCTCCTCCGGCGACAGCAGCGTGCCGTCGTCGCGGTAGGCGAACCGCGTTTTCCCGTAGGCGTAGGCGCCGCCCATCGCCGGGTTGCCCAGGATGTCCTTCACCCGCGAATAGGTCGCGTCCCTCCAGACCACGGCGTCCGCGCCATGCGGGCGGCTCGGGAGCTGCACCCCCGTCTCCCGAAGAAGATGCGTGGCCTGCAGAGCCGACCCGCCCTCGCGGAAGCAGGCGAAGACCGCCTCGATCGCCGCCTGGACACGCAGGTCCGGATCCTTCCGGAGGCCGTTCCCCTCGCGGACAAAGCCGCAGACAACGGAAGCGTAAAGCTCTCCGCGCTGGGCCTTGCTGCGCCGGCCGCCCTCCATCCGGGCGCGAAGGACGGACAGCTCGGTTGCCGAGAAGGTGCCCTTGATGCCCAGAATCAAGCCGTCGTCCTCGCGGCCCGGCGCATAGACCTGGCCGTCCTCGACAAGCACCGTGTCGTTGACCCGGCAAAGGTCCAGAAGCTGGAACCACTCAATTGTATTTCTCGCGAGGCGACTCACCTCGATCCCGAACACCGCGCCCACCCGGCCCTGCGCAACCTGTTCGCAAAGCAGGTCGAAGCCGCCCCGCGTGCCCTGCGACGCGGCGCTCCGGCCGAGGTCGGAGTCGATGACCACGATGCGTTCCTCCGGCCAGCCCAGTTCGCGGGCGCGCTCCGCAAGCCCGTACTGGCGTTCGCGCGATTCCCGGTTCTTCAGGACCTGGCCCGGCGTCGACTGGCGCACGTAGACGGCGGCCGACCGCTCAAGGTGACTGTTCGTGATCCGTGACGACCCGCTCATCGGACATCCCCCTCCGGTTCGCCTGACGGACCATCAGGCCCGCCATCTCCTGCACGAACGCCTCCCGATCCGGGGGCGGAACCTGGAGCCACCTCTCCACGCGTTCCTCCCACTCCAGAAGAGCCAGCAGCGACAGTTCCCGTTCCTTGTCCATCCGTCGCCTCCCGGCGCCGCTCCAGATCGTCGAGCAGATTACGCAACCTGATGAAGTCCGGCAACTCGCCGAGGAGCTTCGGAGCGTCGGGATCCCGTGCCTCGAGGCTTGTCCAGGTCGCAGGAAGCCAGATGCGGACGCCGTCCGGCAACTCGACATGCAGGTTCAGCCGGTGATGGCTGCCGCCGCCGCGCCGCCGCTCGATGACCCTGACCTCCTGTCTGTCGAACGGATGCCGGAAACGGCGCATGAACACCGGCCCGAAGGGCCGCGGGTCTTCAAGTGGTGTAGTGGGGAGGCTCGTTCTCGATTTGCCAGTGTGAGCGGACATGGCCGCTTACGATGAGCAAAATTGGTAACTGCTCGCCCCCCTTCCTGACCATTGGATTTCTTGCCTGATCGCGTTCGGGACGAGCGTCCGGCCTTTTGCCGCGGCGCCTTGCGCGGTTCTCGCTGCCGACCTCCCGTCGAGGATTTGCGTTTGACATCACAGAGCGGACATTCCATTGCTGGTCGCGGATCGATCGTTCCGGGGAGGGGCCGTCTCGATGGGGGCATGGTACGGGTCAAAGGCGACGACGGGGCTCTGCCAGGCCATCGTGAGCCTCATGCCGCCTCGTTCCGCATGTCTGGAAACGCGCTTGGGCGGCGGCGCGATCATGAAGCGCAAGCCGCCCGCGCAGCGCGGCATCGGCCTGGACCGCCGGGCGACCGACGGCTTCGGACGGGACTGCCCCGTCGAGCTCCGCCATGGCTGCGCCCGCCGCTTCCTGTCCGGCTTCGACTTCCAGGGCCGCGAGCCGCCCTGCGTGCAGTCGACGCGCAGGTCGCAGCGCCGCTGCCGCGCGACGCCCCCGGGCGAGCGGCTCGCGGTGGAGGCCGGGTGATGGCGACGGTGAACGCGGCGTCGCTGCGCGACGAGTTCGAGGCGGCAAAGGCGCGGATCAAGACGCTGCGCGAGGCCGGCAAGGTGTCGGCGGAAGCCGACGCGATGTTCGCGATGCTGATCACGCTGATGAGCGTGCTGATCGCCGTCCTGCTGGAAAGGACGACCCGCAAGGGATCGAGGAACTCCAGCCTCCCGCCGTCGCAGACGGACAGGGACGGGACCGCACGGCGCGCCGGCAGCAGCGGCAAGGGCGCGAAGCCGAACCTGCAGACGGGCGACAACCTCCGGAAGACCACCGTCGAGGAGACGGTCGCCGTCGAGGCCTGCGACACATGCGGCGCCGACCTGTCCGGCGTCGACCCCGCCGGCCGGGAACGTCGCGTCCTGCACGACATCGTGTTCGAGGTCGTCGAGCGCCGCGTGGAGGCCGAGGTCAAGGAATGCCCGGACTGCCGGGCCCGCACCAAGGGCCGGTTCCCCGACGACATGCCGGGCCCGCTGCAGTACGGCGCCGGCCTCCAGGCCTTCGTCGTCAACCTGCCGGGCGCCCACATGCTGTCGCTGCGCCGGGCCGTCGCGCTGGTGCAGGCGATCTCGGGCCTCAGGCTCTCCGAAGCCACCTGCCTGGGCTGCGTGCGCCGCCTTCATGACGCCCTCGCATCATGGGAGCACGCCGCCATCGCACAGCTGCTGGAACGCCCGGCCCTGCATGCCGACGAGACCGGCTTCCGGGTCGACGGCAGAACCCAATGGCTCCATGTCGTCACCGACGGGTCCCTGACCCTGAAGTTCCTGCACCGCAAGCGCGGAAAGGAGGCGATCGAGGACATCGGCATCATCCCCCGCTGCACAGGCACCCTGGTCCACGACTGCTGGGCATCGTACTTCGCCTACGACCAGTGCAGCCATCAGCTCTGTGGCTCTCACCTCCTGCGGGAGCTGACCTTCGTCGTCGACTCCAACGGCTACCGCTGGGCGCGCCTGATGAAGAGGCTGCTGCGCGAGGCCTGCCACAGGGTCAACAGGAGCGACACCAAGACCCTGCCCGAGGACGGGCGCGCGGCCGTGCGCAGGCGCTACCGGACCATCCTGACCCAGGGCGCCCGGGAGATGCCCGAGATCCCGCCGCGGCCGAAAGGAAAACGCGGCCGGATCGCGAAGTCCGACGCACACAACCTCCATGAGCGCCTGGCGAAGCACGAAGAGTCCGTACTGCGCTTCATGGGCGACCCGGACGTCAGCTTCACGAACAATGCCGGGGAGCGGAAGATCCGCATGGCGAAGGTCAAGATCAAGCATCCATGTCTTGGGTCAAGCGCGGATTCAGCATTTTTTGGCAATTTCCGGGGAGGCGGTTCCGGGTTTTCCACGGTTGTCCACATCCCTGTCCACAGTCCGGCGGCGTGCGGGCATGCCGGAACCGCCCGGCCACCGACGCGTGACCGGCCAGACTGTTTCGTTTCGGGCCTGGCAAGACCGCCGCGAGACGCGGCCCGCGCTGGCGTCAGGCGGCGTCCGTCGCCCGGTCCTCCCACATGCGCCGGTCGCGCAGCAGGGCGTTCGCGGTCACGATCAGCTTCCTCATGACCGCGGTCACGGCGAGCTTGTGGGGCTTGCCCCTTTTCGTGAGCCGTTCATGAAAGTCCTTCATGTCGGGATTGAACCGGGTTGCCGCGATTGCCGCCATGTAGAGCACGTCCCTGGGTCTCCTCCGTCCGCCGGTGACGTGGCGCCCGCCCTTCAGGGTCCCGCTGTCGCGGGCGAAGGGGGCCACGCCGATCAGGGCTGCGGCCTGGCGGTTGCCGATCGCGCCGAGCTCGCCCATCCAGGCGATCAGGGACGCCGCCGTGACGGGGCCGATGCCCGGCACGGAGGTCAGGATCCCGTAGCTCTCCTCAAGATCGTCCGAGCCGGCGACCAGCTCCCCGATCCGCCGGTCGTACTCGCCGACGCCGGCGTCAAGCTCCGAGAGGACCTTCGGTACGGGTCCGTCCGGCAGAGGGTCGCCGACCTCGTCGTAGGCCGCCTTCAGCTGCGCGCGCTGGTCGACAAGGGCCTCCCGCAGCACCAGCATGTCGCGGAGCCGGTCGATCGTCACGTCGGCCGGCGCGGTGGCCGGCATGGCCGGGAACGCGGCCCCGAAGGCGGCCAGGATCCTGGCGTCGACCCTGTCGGTCTTCGCCAGCTCGCCGCTTGCCTTCGCGAAGTCCCGGGACTGGCGCGGGTTGACCACGCAGACCGCGAAGCCGCGGTCATGCAGCGACTGCAGGAGGGCTCTGTGCAATCGTCCCGTCGCCTCGATGACGACCCGTTCCGCCCCGCCGTCCCTCAGGATGCCGGCGACCTTTCGGAAGCCGTCCGTGTCGTTGGCGGCGGTCTCGTCCCTGCCGTTCAGGTGAATGTTGAGCGACTTCTTGCTCACGTCGATTCCGGCGACTACGATGGCCATGTTCTCCCGCTCCTGTCCTCGCGATGATTCGGTTCTTGAACCCAGCATCCATCCAGGACCCGGGAGACGAAGGGAGGGCGGGCCGACCACGCTTGATCTCGGATCCGCTGATGCGATCCAGGGTGTCTCCGGTCCGACCCGCCCTGCGGGGCCAGGCCCCGCTCCGCCGCCGCCATGCATGGCGACGGCGGTCCCTGCACAGGAATGAACCGGGGAGGCGGCGGAAGGCAAGGCAATGGTTTTCCACAGGAATCCGCGCCCAACCTGTCCACAGCCACCTCCTGATTCGTTTCTGATTCTTTGAACATACGAGGTGTCGGGATGCTTCCGGACACAACTCCACGCCCACGCCTGGTGCCGGATCTCGAGCTACCTGAGCTCAATGGAGGCTCTCGGATACAACCCTCTCGTCGCCATCCAGATCGCGCTCGCCGGAAATGCCGCCAAAATGATCGAACTGCATGACCCTCAACCCGCCCTGGGAAAGGGGTGAGCAGTTACGTTTCTTGCCTGTTGATGCGTCTTTAAGATGTTCTTCTGGCGAAGTCAAGGGACTTCTTATGTAAGGGCTAATCCCGGCAAGTCCGCACCGCTGGCGGCGGGAAGCTGTTGCATTTCAGCGCGTTGGACGGGAACAGGAGCGGATTGCCGGCCGGAAGTTCCGGTTAACCTCTCTTTCTGCCGGGACTTTCACCCGGCGACATTCCACCAGTTAGCCTGGCGCACCAGACGTCCTGACCTCCTATGCTGAATCTTACAACTTTCGTGAACCCTTTTTCCAGGATCTTGCCGACGGTTCTGAGGCTGAATCCCTTGTTTTCATGCTTCACCGCCAATTTCCGAGGCTTCAGCCCTCGTATTGGGGTTCATGGAGTCTTGCTCGCTCACTACGCGCCAGGATTGCCGACAAATCTCCAGGAAGAGCTTGTTTGCCTGGATAAAATGATCCTCAAGGAACCCATGATTGCGCCCCGAGGTCAGGACATCTGCATTTGGGTGGTATGGGAATCGTGCCGTTCCGGCGCCATGGCCCCGACAAGCGCGCAGCGAACCGGCATGAGCACGGCATCGATTCCAATGACGCCCCTTCGCACTCCGGAGCATTTGATCGTGCGGTCTGGTGACATGCGATCATCCGTTCCGAGACCATGCGATCGCCAGGAGCGGCCATGTCATGCCAGCGTGTGGCCCGCGTGGATGACCAACAGCCGCTCCCCTGCGCCATGGCGCTGCCGCATCCACGGCGCGTTCCGGCTCGCCCGACCGCCGTGGAGGGTGCAGAAATGCGCATGGCCGCGTCCCCTCCGGACAGGCTCCGCGCCCCTGCATGCCTCTTTGCTGCAATTGCGAAGCCGGGTTGTTGCGCATCATGCACGTGAAGAGCGCCACGCAAAGGCATCAAGATCCGGAACCGGCGCCATCATCACCATCTTTCGAAACCGATGCCCTGATCATCTCGCTGGATATTTCCGGAGGGCGGGCCAAGCGCCCTTCCTGGATCCGGCATGAATCCTGCAGTTGACCGAATCGACGCTCCCGAAATCCGGTGCGCAGGGCGTTCCTTCGTGGTCGACAAACAGGCCGAAATCGAACTGCGGCGGAACGGAGTCGATCCATTTCCGGTCCTGGTCGCAGTCCTCGCGAAGCCAGTTGTTGAGATCGCCCGCATCGACACTCCGGCGCAGGTTCTCCTCGGCGACCTGCTCCTGGCGAAGAGCCGCTTTCCTGCGAAGCTCGCGAATGATCATGTCAGGGCTGCGTCCCGGACTTTTCTCCGCCGCCGCCCATGCGACAGCGCCAAGCGGAAGGATGCTTCCAGAAATCGTCCTCAGATCTATGATGTCGCGCGGCTCCAGCCTGTCAACGGCGGCGACGATCTTGTCGGTCGCCCGGTCGGCGGGATGGGATCGGTACCCGAAGACCTCGTCCTTCTCAGTCGGGAAGAACCTGCAATCACTGTCGGAGCTCCAGTCCATGCGAGTCGAGGCCTGGTCCGTGCCAACCATGGCCCGGCGGCAAGCATCGTTCCGTCGTTCCCACTTCACGAAAAAGCCGGCCTGCAGCAGCGATCTCTCGTCCCAGCCCGCCACCCGGTCGAGACCGTCCTTCCTGTCCGGGAAAAGGTCGATGTCATCGGAATACCGGTCCGTGTCCACGTTGAGCACGGTTCCGCCGGCCACATAGTTCTCCGGGTCCCTGTTGTCGGCGACAGCCTCAAGAACGCGTTTCTGCAGATCCGTCAACGGCATTGCAGATCCTTTCCAGCTTGCGGGCGAAAGCGCATTCCTCCTTCCAGCCCTGCAGCTTGAGGCTGCGTGCGACGATGCGGACATCCTCGGCGCTGGGACTTTCGACGGGACTCATGTTCCAGAGACATTCGATCCCGCAACGACGGTACGCTTCCAGATAGGCTTCCCGCATTTCCTGATATGGACTCTCTGCCATTCAACCCACCTCCTGACATGCCTCGCCGCGGTCGTGAACAGACGCTCCCGATCAGACATGCGCGCGCCGGGCGCGGACATGGCTCAGCCGGACACGACAGCGTCGGGCGCAACGGTTTCCGGAGAATGCCCGGCAGAATCTCTTCTTGACAGAGTCGGGCAGGAGTGGAGTCTCCAATGCGGCCTGGCGCAGGCCGAACCGGTCTCGCCAGCCTCTTCGGGAGAACGTGTCGCCGGTCGCGGCTGGCGCAAGGCCCGAATTGCAGGCAAGTCGGCGATGTCGCACTGGTCCGATCCTGTTGAATCCAGGACTTGGCCGGGCGCCGAAAGGATAAATCCGTTCGGCGGTGAAAGCGGCAGGCTTTCGTCAGATGCAAGCTGTTCCAGAACCCCGGAATGTCAAGGAAACCCCGGTTTTCGGGTGCACGCCAATTTTTTGGGTCAGGCTGCGGCGATCCGTTGAGCCTTCCAGAAAGCGAACTCTTCCCACCCTGAGTTTTCCCAGCAACTTTTCAGTGCCAGCAGTGCGTTCGCGCCCCGCTTCGACCATTTGCATCCCGACCTCTTGAAGCGGGTGACGACAATCTGCTTGCAGCTGCTCTCGATCTGGCCGCTTCCAATCTGCATGCCGCGCGCCCGGTATTCGTCGTAGCGCATCCTCCCCTTGTTCGAATCGAAATAGTCAATGCACTTCGCCACCGCTTTCCCTCGACCGCGGTGCGGTCGCAGGTCCGCCATGACGCGGCCAACTTTCCCGTCCAGCAGCTGGGCCTTGATTCCCGCCAGGCGCGCCTTGCGCGCGAACTCGCATCCGACCAGCACCTTGAGGGCTTCGGATGCGTATTCGAGCGCGTGGAACACATCCAGGATGTAGGTCTTCCGCATGCCTGCAAGCAGTTCGTCGGCCACGTTGGTGATCCAGGCCGCGCCGTCGGAGATGAGGACCACCTCCTTGGCATTGCAGACGCCGTCCCGGCAAAGCTGCCGGTCAAGCCGGCCGGCGAACTCCGATGCCCGGCTGACGCCGCCGACCGAAGCGGCGCTGTCGATCAGGGCGCTCACCGTGTCGCTGCCCTCGTCCTTCGTCGGCTCGCCGGTCTTCGGGCTCGCGCCCTCGGCAGTGAAGGTGACAATCACCTTCGCCTCCCTGGTCTTCGCCGAGCCGTCCTCCTGCCTGCCCTTCACGCCCTCCGTCTCGCTCCGGCGCATCGGGACGCCGGTGCCGTCGGCCTCGACATAGACCCGGTCCGCGGCAGGCCCTCCCTCCTCGACGACATCCCGCTCAAACCGCTGCGCTTCCTCGCCGAGCTCCAGGGTCCATCGTCGCAGCGTCGTCGCGGGAACCTTCACCCCGGCCAGGTTGCGCAGCTTGCGGGACGCCTCCTCGAAGCTGTCCGAGACCACGGCGTCGGCCACGATGCTCGCCGCGCCAGGCGTGGCCGTCTGCCCCTCCAGCCCGAGGGCGCGGTCCAGGGGGAAGAAGCCGGAACCGCAGTCCCGGCAGCGGCAATACGTCCGCTCGACCTCCACGGGTCCCAGACGCGAGGCAAAGGACTTGCCGGCCTTCTGGTGCCGTTCCATCGGCTTGCCGCATTCCGGGCAGTCGGGCGTCGGAAGCTCCGCGTCGACCCGCTCAAGCAGCGACTTGTACATTGCAGCGCCGCTGGAATGCGTCACGTCCCGGATCGCGATCTCGATGCCGTCGAGGTCCGCGACCTCCTTGCCGCCCAGATCGCTCTCCAACTTCGGGGCCAGGTCCGCGAAGCCCGAATGCGCCGCCGCCTCGAACGCGGCCATGGATGACGCAGCCTGCCCGGCGGACGGAACGTCGCGGCTCCGGACTTCGCCGCCCTCAAGCCAGTACTCCGTGGAAACGCCGCCACTCTCGCAAACGATCCGGTGTTTCCCCGAACCCTTCCGGGCCAGATCCTTCAGGGATGCCGCCACATCCGGATCATGGGACCCCGGCTCATTGTCACTGCCGCACATGAATCGTTTCTCCTGCTCTCCTCTTCCCGGTCACGCGGCGCCGACCGGTTGATCCGGTCATTGTCGGCCGCGCAGGGATCGAGCCCGGAAGAACATGGAAGCAGGAAAGCTTCAACCCTCCGCGCGACCCGCCGAACTCTCGCAAGGAAGAAAGGAATCAGGTCAACCCCAAAAATTGGCGTGCACCCCCGGTTTTCTGCGCGACAATCAGGAAGAGAGTCCCGTTCCGGGGGCGAAGGCGGCGTTTGCGACGGACAGTCCGAACATTCCCGTTCCGGTGCCGGCCCTTGCCTCGACCGAGGGTCAGGCGACTGCCACGCCGAACCCCCGCACGGGTGCGTCACTGCCGCACCAGCGCTTCGTAGCCCTCCGCAATGTCGCGCGTCAGGGCGCCGACCTCGAAGTTGTAGTGGCCGATCTCGCCGACCGGGGTGACCTCTGCCGCCGTGCCGGTCAGCCAGCACTGCTCGAAGCCTTCGAGCTCCTCGGGCATGATGTAGCGTTCATGGACCTTGACCTGGCGCTCTTCCAGCATGCCGATGACCGTCTGCCGCGTGATGCCGTTCAGAAAGCAGTCGGGCATCGGCGTGTGCACCTGGCCGTCCTTGACAAAGAAGATGTTCGCCCCTGTGGCTTCCGCGACGTAGCCGCGATGGTCGAACATGACAGCGTCCGAGCACCCCTTCGCCTCGGCCTTGTGCTTCGAAATCGTGCAGATCATGTAGAGGCCAGCCGCCTTCGCCTGGTAGGGGGCCGTTTCAGGAGACGGCCGCTTCCAGTCCGAGATGTCGAGCTTGGCGCCCTTGAACTTGGCGGCCCCGTAATAGCTGCCCCATTCCCAGGTCGCGATGGCCAGCCGCACCGGGTTGCGCGCCGATGCCACGCCCATGTCCTCGCCGACGCCTCGCCACGCAACGGCGCGGATGTATGCGTCTGCGAGACCGTTGACCTTCAGGACCTCAAGCTTCGCAGCCTCGATCTCGTCCACGCTGTAGGGGATCCCGAAGTCGAGCTGCCGGGCCGAGAAATGCAGGCGTTCTGAATGCTTGCGGCTCTCGAAGATCTTGCCGCCATAGGCCCGCTCGCCCTCGAACACGCTCGAGGCATAGTGCAGCGCGTGGGTCAGGACATGCACGTTTGCATCCCGCCACGGCTGCATCTTGCCGTCCATCCAGATCATGCCGTCACGATCGCCATATCCAGCCATTGGCCATCCCCGTTTGCAAAAGTTGCGCGAATTGTTCCGAACCGGACATAAAATTGCGGAAAATTCGAGATTCGCTACCAGTTGCCTCTTGGAATGTCAACAAGGCTGACATAAATTGTGTTCGAGGCACGGAGGTTGTTCATGGCGGAGAGCGCCGTATCAGCGGGCAACGAAGCCCTCCTCTTCCTGACAGACGACCAGATCAGGAAGGGGATCGAGGCAATGTTCTTCGCCTATCGGGGCTTTACGGCGGATCCGGACCGCATTCTCGCCGTTCAGGGCTATGGAAGGGCGCATCACCGCGCGATCCACTTCATCAACCGTTCGCCGGGAACCACCGTCAACAATCTCCTGGCGATCCTCGGCGTCACCAAGCAGTCCCTCAACCGGGTGTTGAGGACGCTCATCGAGGACGGCCTGGTGCGTAGCGAGGTGGGCACGCGCGACAGGCGGGAACGTCATCTCTACCTGACAGACGCCGGGGCAGCCTTGGAGAGCGAGCTGTCGACGGCCCAGCGCGCCCGCATGCGTGCGGCCTTTCGCCAGGCCGGGCCCGAGGCCGTTGCCGGGTTTCGCAGGGTGTTGGAAGCCATGATGGACGGCGACATGCTGCGGCACTACATGCGGTTCAGGGAATCCGGCCCATGAGCAACGGAAACACCCCGCAGACCTCCAGGCCCTTTGTTGCCGCCTGTCGTCCGGTCCGCGGCCTCGACCCGTCCCTGAAAGGGTTCAGCCGCCCCGGAGCCCGCGAGGCCGCAGGCCGCACCGCGCTTGGGCGTCCACAGTTCGATCGAGGCTCGATGGATCTCCGGCTGCCATCCCGGAAGCGGGCCTTCACGGGCAAGGAAGTCCCCACGATCGCAGAGCGGTGGGAGCCGCTTCGGCCCGAATTGGACGGACCAGCGAAAGCGGCTGCCAGCGCATGCATGCGCGACCACCATGAGCACTTCGCCTATCAGGCGGTGCACGTGCCCTGGAACGCGCGGCACCGGGGTGTCGTGCACGAGCCGCGCGCGTTCCTCCATGGCGGGAAGAGGACAATCGAAAGAAGCGGGGACAGAGGGACAGAACGATGACGGACCCTGACGCACATCTTCTGATCGTCGATGACGACGAGCGAATTCGCGGGCTGCTGCAAAAGTTCCTGATCCGGCACGGGTTCCTCGTTTCTGCCGCGCGCGATGCGGCCCATGCCGACAACATCCTGCGCGGGCTGGAATTCGACCTGATCGTCCTGGACGTGATGATGCCGGGCGAGGACGGCGTGAGCTTTTGCGAGAGAATAAGGGAAAGCCATGACGTTCCGGTTCTCCTGCTTACGGCGAAGAACGAAATCGCGGATCGGCTGGCCGGCCTCGGGGCGGGAGCGGACGACTACCTCGCAAAGCCATTCGAGCCGAAGGAGCTGCTTCTTCGCATCAATTCGATACTAAGGCGTGTCCCGCCCCCTGAACCTGCGCAACTCGCCCCGAAGTTCCTGTCGCTTGGCGAGCTGCGATACGATGTCGAAAAGGGAACGATGTGGAACGGCGACCGGCCGGTTCGGCTGACTGCGACCGAATCGCGTCTCATGCGGATATTCGCAGCCAGCCTGCAGCAGCCGCTGAGTCGCTCCAAGCTGGTCGAGGACCTTGGCCGTGACGGCGGCCAAGCGCAGGAGCGTGCCGTCGATGTCCAGATCACCCGGCTTCGCCGCAAGATCGAGGCTGACCCCAGGCAGCCGCGCTACCTGCAGACGGTTCGGGGATCCGGATACATGCTGGCCCCGGATTGAGCGCCCGCAACACGACACGGGATGCCGCGGAGATGCGGTCCTTTGCGATGCCGGGGCTTGCACGGCCAAGGAAGATGTGATTGCGCATTCGCTCCCGAATTGCGAACACTCGGGCATGACAAGAATTTACTGGCACGAATCCGCGCTCATGCATGTGACGCCGCCCGGCCATCCCGAGCGCGTCGCGAGAGCCCAAGCGGTGCACGCCAGGCTGTCGGAACTGGATGGTCTGGAGTGGCACGATGCGCCGCGCGCTGCGCGCATCGAGGTCGAGAGGTGTCATCCTGCGCATTATTTCGACCGGATCGAAGCGGCAATTCCCGAGGCGTCCTTTTTGTCGCTGGACGCAGATACGCATGTTTCGCCCGGATCGCTCGATGCCGCGCTTCACGCCGTCGGGGGCTGCGGCGCGGCGGTGGACGCCGTGATCGCCGGCGAGGCGCGGAGCGCCTTTGTCGCCATACGTCCTCCCGGCCATCACGCCGAGACAGCGACCGCGATGGGTTTCTGCCTCTTCGGCACGGCGGCCATCGCGGCAAAGCGTGCGCTTGACGAACATGGCCTCAGCCGGGTCGCGGTTCTTGACTTCGACGTGCATCACGGCAACGGCACGCAGGATCTGCTCTGGCACGAGGAGCGCACGCTGTTCGCGTCTTCGCACCAGATGCCGCTCTATCCCGGAACGGGCGCGGCGCATGAAACCGGCGCCCATGACAACGTGCTGAACGTGCCGCTCGCCCCCATGACCGGAGGCGACGAAATGCGGCGGGCCTGGGGCGATATCGTTCTCCCCGCTCTCGACGACTTCGCGCCGGAACTCGTCATCGTTTCGGCCGGATTTGACGCTCACGCATCGGACCCGCTGGCAAACCTCTGCTGGACGGAAGATGACTTCGAGTGGGTGACCACCGCGATTTGCGAGGTTGCCGAGGCGCATGCGGGGGGCCGCGTGGTCTCGACGCTGGAAGGCGGCTATGATCTCGAGGCGCTTGCCGCCAGCGTTGCGGCCCATGTCATTGCATTGAAGGAGCATTTGGGATGAGTGACACACCCGCGGGAAGGATGAGCTTTGAAGACGCGATGAGGGAACTCGAATCGGTTGTCGGCTTGCTGGAGGCGGGCGAGGTGCCGCTGGAAGATTCGGTCAAGCTCTACGAACGTGGCGCCGCCCTGAAGGAGCATTGCCAGAAGAAGCTGGCGGAGGCGGAAGAGAAGGTCTCCCGGATCACGCTTGACGCGGAAGGGAGGCCGGCCGGCACCGAAAGGGTCGACATCGGGTGACTTTCCTGGAACGCATGAATGCGCGGGCGAGCGAGATAGACGCTTGCCTGAAGGATGCGGTCTCCGAACTCCCTGCAGACAGGATTCGCGATGGCATCGCCCATGCCTTGCAAGGAGGCAAGCGGCTGCGCGGGTTCCTGGTCCTGGAGAGCGCGGCGCTTCATGGCGTCCTTGGCGAGTCGGCGATCTGGGCGGCGGCGGCAGTGGAGGCAATCCATGCCTATTCGCTCGTGCATGACGACCTGCCGGCAATGGATGACGACGACATGCGGCGTGGTCACCCTACCGTGCATGTCAAATGGGACGAAGCCACCGCGATCCTTGTAGGCGACGCGTTGCAGGCGCTTGCCTTCGAGCTTGTGGCGCTGGGACCGCCACCGGCGGAGGTGAAGGTGGCGCTGTCGCATTCGCTGGCGCGCGAGGCCGGTGGGCGCGAACTTGTCCGCGGCCAGGCCATGGACATCGCGGCCGAGGTCGCCGGCACGCCGCTGCGCCTGTCCGAGATCGAGAGCCTCCAGGCCGGCAAGACTGGCGCGCTCATCGTATGGAGCTGTGCCGCCGGGCCCGTATTGGCGGGCAAAGACCCGTCACGCATGCTGCGCTTTGCGAGATGCCTTGGCCGCGCCTTTCAGATTGCCGACGACATTCTTGACGTCACGGGGGATGAAGCAAGGACCGGAAAGCGTCTCAGGAAGGATGAGGACAGGGGCAAGGCGACTTTCGTGTCACTGCTGGGACTGACCGCCGCACGCGAGAAGGCGCGGGAACTGGTCGACGAGGCGATGACCGCGCTTGCCACGTATGGCGAAGGGGCGGATCCCTTGCGGGAAGCCGCAAAATTTGCTATCTCTCGAGAGTATTGATGCGCCGGAGGCGCCATTATGAGCGACAGGCCGCAAACTCCGCTTCTGGACGCCATTTCCCTGCCCTCGGACCTGAAACGCCTTTCGGACGGCGAGCTAAGGAAGCTTGCGGATGAATTGCGTGCGGAGACGGTAAGCGCGGTCAGCGAAACCGGCGGGCATCTTGGCGCGGGTCTGGGCGTTGTCGAACTGACCGTGGCGCTTCATGCGGTGTTCGATGCCCCGAAAGACAAGCTCATCTGGGACGTGTCGCACCAGTGCTATCCGCACAAGATACTCACCGACCGGCGCGACCGGATCAGGACGCTCAGGCAGAAGGACGGATTGTCGGGATTCACCAAGCGGACCGAAAGCCCTTACGACCCGTTCGGCGCGGCGCACAGCTCGACCTCGGTTTCCGCAGCCTTGGGGTTCACGATGGCCCGCGAACTGGGCGGAGCCTGCGAAAGCGGTCTCGGCGACGCAGTTGCGGTCATTGGTGACGGGGCGATCAGTGCAGGCATGGCCTATGAGGCGCTGAACAACGCGGGCGATCTCAAGAAACGCCTGATCGTCATCCTGAACGACAACGAGATGTCCATCGCGCCGCCGGTCGGCGCAATGTCCGCCTACCTCACGAGGCTCTATGCAGGCGTTCCGTTCCAGGAGCTCAAGTCTGCCGCCACGAGCGCTGTCAGCCTTTTGCCGCAGCCTTTCCGCGAAGGCGCGAAACGGGCCAAGGACGTTCTGAAGCACAGCGTGGTGGGTGGAACCCTTTTCGAGGAACTCGGCTTCTCCTACATCGGCCCGATTGACGGACACGATCTGGACCAGCTCCTCCCGGTCCTGCGAACCGTCAAGATGCGCGCGACCGGCCCTATCCTGATTCACGCTCTCACGAGGAAGGGCAAGGGATACGCTCCTGCGGAAGATGCCCGCGACAAGGGGCATGGCGTCGCCAAGTTCGATGTGGAGACCGGCGCGCAAAAGAAGTCCCGGCCCAACGCGCCTTCCTACACGAGCGTCTTTGCCAAGGCGCTCACGGACGAGGCGACCCGCGATGACAGGATCGTTGCCGTCACCGCGGCAATGCCCGACGGAACCGGCCTCACCCTGTTCGCCAATCGCTTTCCCAAGCGCTGCTTCGACGTTGGAATCGCCGAGCAGCATGGTGTCACGTTTTCCGCCGGAATGGCGGCGGGCGGCCTGAAGCCGTTCTGCGCAATTTACTCGACCTTTCTTCAGCGCGGATATGACCAGATAGTGCATGACGTCGCGCTCCAGGACCTTCCCGTGCGGTTTGCAATCGACCGCGCAGGGCTCGTTGGCGCCGACGGGGCGACGCATGCCGGCGCCTTTGATGTCGCTTATCTGTCCTGCCTTCCGAACATGACCGTGATGGCTGCCGCAGACGAGGCCGAACTCGTGCACATGGTGGCAACCGCAGTGGCCCACGATTCCGGGCCAATCGCCTTCCGCTATCCCAGGGGCGAAGGCAAGGGCGTCGAGTTGCCGGAACGGGGCGAGGTCCTCGAGATCGGCAAGGGCCGTGTCGTCCGGGAGGGAAGCGGCGTTGCAATCCTCTCCCTTGGAACAAGGCTCGCCGAGGCGGAAGGCGCCGCTGAAATCCTGGCGGCCCACCGGGGCATCAACCCGACGATTGCCGATGCCCGATTTGCCAAGCCGCTGGATCGTGAACTGATTCTCGACCTTGTCAGGACCCATGAGGCGCTGTTAACGGTCGAGGAGGGTTCGGTCGGCGGGTTCGGCAGCCACGTGGCGCAGCTTCTCGCCGAGGAAGGCGTGTTCGATTCAGGCCTGAAATTTCGCTCCATGGTCCTGCCGGACGCCTTCATCGATCAGGCAGCGCCGCGTGAAATGTATGACGCGGCATCGCTGAATGCAGAGCACATCGAGGCCAAGGTGCTTGAAATGCTGAAGGTCATCGCCTTCGAGAAGCCGGCCTGACGCCTCCGGAAAAGTGCACGATTCGTGACGGGACGCCACGGGCCCTGTCTGCGCTCTTCACCTGGGCCTGCCGAGTCCGGCGGCAAGGGGACCTGGCCATCCGCTCGGACGGCACGATCTTCGTTGACCGGGACACGAGCGGCGCGCGCGGCATCAGGCCGCGCGGACCCTAGTATTCCAACTTCATTGAACTGATGGATACAGCGACTTCAGCTTGATCCGGGCGTCCCTGGTCCTGAACCGCCAGTCCACCGGTTTGGCCGATGCGTTGCGATGCTCCTGCCATGCACCGACCTCGCGCATCATCGTCTCCCGGTCGGGTATCCGCCGGTCGAGGCATTGCCGAGACAGCACGTTGATCTCGATTTCCGCCATGTTGAGCCAGCTTCCATGCTTCGGGGTGTGGTGGATCTCGAATCTCCCGGCCAGCCGCGACGCCTCCTCGGGCACGAATGTCTCGTAGAGGGAGGACAGCTTGTGCGTGTTCAGATTGTCCATCACCAGGACAATGTCCCTTTCCGGAAAGTGAATGTCGGCGAGATCCCTGAGCACCCTGGCGAAATCCTGGCGGGTGCGGCGATCCGTGACCTCGACATGGCGCCAGCCAGCGAGAGGTGCATGGAGCATGAACAGGTTGGCAGTGCCATTGCGCTCGCATTCGAAATCATGGCCGGCCGGCTGGCCGGGCCGGACCGGCAGCGGCGTCCGGGTCTCCTTCGTCTGCTGCTTCGATGTCTCGTCAAGGCAGACGAGCACGGCATCGTCCGCGCATTCACGGGCATGGACCTCCAGCACGTCCTCCATGGCGCAGACGAAATCGGCATTCGCCTTCGGCGGGATGCACCAGCACGTCTTCAGCCAGGGCTTGAGGTTGTTTTTTCAGCGCCCGCCGCACCGTCTCGTTGGAGATCCCGTCCACGATCTCCAGCTCCGCCAGCCTGTCGCCGAGCAGCCTCAGGCTCCATCGTGCATGCCCTTCCGGAGGCTCCGAGCAGGCCAGCATGGTCAGCCTGGCCTCTGCCTTGCCGTCAAGAAGGCGGGGCTTCCGGTTCATCTGCACCTTGCGCTGAAGCGCCGCCTCGAGACCCTCCATGGTGCATTGCCTGCGCACCCGTTCCACCGTTGCCGTCCCGACCCCGAGAATGTCGGCGATGTCGGCGTCGCTGCGAGCACCGCCCTGCCGGTCCTCATCGGCCAGGAGCAGGATGTGCGCCCGCCGCCTTCGCTCCTTCGATCCCTTGCCGCCATCGACCAGTTCCCGGAGCATGATCCGCTCGTGCCCCTCGAGCCGGACCCTGTGGATCTTCCTGCCTGTGGCACTCATTGCCTGTCACCTCCACTTCCCCCGGGGCCGGCACTGCTCATGCCGACAAGCTTCGCCCGCGGCCATCGTCGGGCCGCCCGGAAGATCTGTTGCTCGTTGTTGTTGCCGGCAACATGGCGGAGATCTGACGAGGGGAAAACGTGCACCCGGCGCAAGTGACCACTACATCAATTCAACGGCGTCAGGATACTAGCAACTTGGACCGTTTCGGGCGACGGGCGCAGACGTTGCGCTCGTTGCGGAACAAATCAAGTGATGCCATTCTGGCCGGACTGCGACCCGAGATGATTCCAACCAGCTAGGAGAAATGGCGCATGGCCTTGAAAAAGGACTACGAGGACATTCCCGGCACTCTTGTCTTCGATGCCGACCGCGGGCGAGAGGGCTATCACCTCAATCAGTTTTGCATCTCGCTTCGGCTGCAAAGGAACCGGGATGCATTCAACGCTGATCAGCGGGCCTATCTGGATGGATATCCGATGACGGCGGAGCAGCGGCAAGCCGTGGTCAATCGCGATTGGAACCGGCTGCTCGAACTGGGCGGAAACATCTACTATACAAGCAAGCTTGCCGCGAATGACGGGATCAACTTCCAGCAGCTTGCCGGCCTGATGACCGGCATGGGCAATGAGGCCTATCGCAAGATGATGGTTGATGGCGGGAGGTCTCCCGAGGGGAACCGCTATCAGCACGAATGGGACGAAGAGGGGGAGAACTGATGGCCCGCATCACCGCCGGCGTGGGCTGCTCCCACGTACCAGCCATTGGCGTGGCAATGGATATGGGCAAGACGGGCGAACCCTATTGGGAGCCTTGCTTTGCCGGGTTCGAGAAATCACGCGAATGGATCAACGCGGCCAGGCCCGATGTCATCTTTCTGGTCTACAACGACCACTGCACCGTCTTTGACGCCTCTTTCATTCCGACATTCGCACTTGGATGCGCCGCGGAATTTGCGCCTGCTGACGAAGGCTGGGGGCCGCGCCCGGTACCGGTGGTCAGGAATCATCAGGTCATGGCGAGCCACATCGCCCAGTCGCTGATCCTGGACGAATTCGACATTACAATCATGAACGAGATGGAGGTCGATCACGGCTTGACCGTGCCGCTCTCAGTCATGTTCGGCGACAAGACCGTGGATGATGAATGGCCCTGCCGCGTCATTCCACTGTGCGTGAACGTCGTGCAATACCCTGCCCCCACCGGCAATCGCTGCTACAACCTTGGCAAGGCGATCCGCCGCGCGGTGGAGAGCTTTGATGAAGACCTGAACGTGGTGATCTTTGGCACCGGGGGGATGAGCCATCAGCTGCAATACACGCGCGCGGGCCTGATCAACAAGGAGTGGGACACTCAATTCATGGACCGCCTGACGTCGGATCCAGTCGGTCTGTCGCGGACGCCGCATGTCGAGTATCTGCGCGAAGCAGGCTCTGAAGGGGTTGAACTGGTCATGTGGCACATCATGCGCGGCGCGCTGGATGACGAGGTGGAAGAGGTGCATCGTCACTATCACGTGCCCGCGTCCAACACGGCCGTGGGCCACATCATTCTGGAAAACAGGAAAGACCAGGGAGCAGCAAAATGAGAATTTGCGTTGCGGGTGCCTATGGCGCCTTTGGAACAAAGCATCTTGATGCGCTTGCCGCCATTGACGGCGTGACTGTCACGGCCGTGATGGGGCCGACACAGTCCAAGACTGATGCCGTGGCTGAGGAACGCGGCATTGGCTTTGCCTCGACCTCGCTTGAAGCCTGCATCGCTCGCGAAGACGTCGATGCCATCATTCTGGCGACGCCAACGCAGATGCACGCCGAGCAGGCCATCGCCTGCATGAAATCGGGCAAGCCGGTGCTGATCGAGATCCCGATGGCGGACTCTCTGGCTGACAGTGAAGAGATTTGCCGTGTGCAAGGGGAAACAGGTGTCTTGGCGATGGCTGGGCAAGTGCGCCGCTTCAACCCGTCGCACCAATGGGTCCGCAACAGGATCGATGCTGGTGAACTGAAGATCCAGCAGATGGACGTGCAGACATATTTCTTCCGCCGCTCCAACATGAACGCCAAGGGCGAGCCGCGCAGCTGGACGGATCACCTGCTATGGCACCACGCATGCCACACGGTTGATCTGTTTCAGTACCAGACAGGCGAGGTCGCGTCCCAATGTTTTGGCCTTGAAGGCCCGCAACACCCCGAGCTGGGCATTGCGATGGACATGGCCATTGGCATGAAGACCCCGTCCGGCGCGATCTGCACGCTGTCGCTGTCTTTCAACAACGATGGTCCGCTTGGGACCTTCTTCCGGTATATCTGCGACAATGGCACTTACATTGCCCGCTATGACGATCTCTATGACGGGCGCGAGAACCAGATTGATCTTAGCGATGTGGCCGTGTCCAGCAACGGGATCGAACTGATCGACCGAGAGTTCATCTCGGCCATCGAGGAAGGTCGGGAGCCGAACGGGTCGGTGCATGATACCCTTGACGCCATGCGCACGTTGGACCGGATCGAGGAATCACTCAGCTGAAATCAGCCCGGGAGGGATCGAAACGCGTTGTTTGACAGCACGATCCTCGACATGCCCTAGACGGAACTTCCAGCCGATCATCCGCCCCTTTTCTCGTCCAACGCGCTGAAACGCAACGGCTTCCCGCCGCTGGCGGTGCGGATTTGCCGGGATTCATACTTACATAAGAAGTCCCTTGACAGGACACTTCAATGACATTACAGCGTGAATGAACAGGCAGGAAACAACTTACATAAGCAGGATGTCCATCCGAATCGACGTCATCCCCAACCAGTACGGGACCAGGGCCGTCCTCCTCAGGAAGACCTGGTGCGAGGGACGGCGCGTGCGCCACAAGACCGTCGCCAACCTCTCGGACCTCGATCCCGCCGTCGTCGACGGGTTCCGCGCCGTGCTCAGGGGCGGGATCGTGCTCGACGACCCCCGCAAGGCCTTCGCGATCCGCCGGGCCCTGCCGCACGGCCACGCGGCCGCCGTGCTGGGAATGATGAAGCGGCTCGGCTTCAGGCGCCTCCTCGGGCGCAGGACGGAGCGGAGCCGGGATCTGGCGCTCGCCGCCGTCGCGGCGCGGATTCTCGATCCCGCCTCCAAGCTCGCCACCGCAAGGGCGCTGGATCCGGAGACCGCGTCGACGAGCCTCGGAACCCTGCTCAAGCTCGGGGCCGTCACCGGCAACGAGATGCTGGACATGCTCGACTGGCTGCTGGAGCGCCAGCCCTGGATCGAGAGGAGCCTGGCCAACCGCCACCTCAAGGACGGGAACACGCTGATCCTCTACGACGTGAGCAGCTCCTACCTGGAGGGACGGTGCTGTCCTCTGGCGGCGTTCGGCCACAACCGCGACGGCAAGAGGGGCAAGATGCAGGTCACCTACGGGCTGCTCTGCGCCGCCGACGGCTGCCCGGTGGCGGTGGAGGTGTTCGCCGGCAACGCCGGGGACCCGTCCACGGTGGCGGGCCAGGTGGACAAGGTGCGCAAGCGCTTCGGCATCGCGCGCGTGGCGCTTGTGGGCGACAGGGGGATGCTCACCACGGCACGGATCCGGGAGGATCTCGAGCCTGCGGGGCTCGACTGGATCTCGGCCCTGAGGACCGGGGACATCCGCAAGCTGCTGAAGGCCGCCGGCCCGGGCGTTCCGGCCCCGCTGGATCCCGAGGCGCTGGTTCCCGACGCGGTCGCGGAGATCACGGGCCCGGACTTCCCCGGCGAGCGGCTGATGGTCTGCCTGAACCCGAGGCTGCGCGAGGAGCGGCGCCGCAAGCGTGAGGACCTGCTGGAGGCCACGGAGAAGACGCTCGCCGACATCGCGGCCGCCGCCGCGCGCCGGAAGCCGGGGCCGGCGAACCGCGACCAGGCCATGAAGGCCATCGGGCGGGAGGCCAACCGGCGCAAGATGGAGAAGCACTTCGAGATCGCGGTCACGGACGACGGCGTCTCCTGGAGCCGGCGGGAGGAGAGGATCGCCGAAGAGGCGCGGCTCGACGGGATCTACGTGATCCGCACCAGCCTGGACTCCGCGTCACTGGGCGCGGAGGCTGCGGTGGAGGCGTACAAGTCGCTCGCGAGCGTGGAGCGCGCGTTCCTCACGATGAAGGCCTCGCGGCTGCGGATCCGGCCGGTGCACGTCTACTCGGAGGACCATGTCCGCGCCCACGTGTTCCTGTGCATGCTTGCGTGTCACGTGGAATGGCACATGCGCCGGCACCTGGCGCCGATCCTGTTCGAGGACGACGACCGCGAGGGCGCCCGGGCGCAGCGCAGCTCGCCGGTGGAGAAGGCCGAGGTCTCGGAGAGCGCGAAGGCCAAGGCCGACACGAAGCGGACCCCCGACGGGCTGCCGGTCCACAGCTTCACGACACTTCTTTCCGACCTCGGCACGCTGACGCTGAACCACGCCTCCCTTCCCGGACGGCCCGACAGCCGGTTCCTGCTGGCCTCGGAGCCGACCGAACTGCAGGCACGGGCGTTCGAGCTGCTCGGCATGGACCCGGATCGCGATGCTTACATAAGCGTGACAGCCTGATTCCGGCCAAAACCCCTGTCGCGCTTGGGCGAAGCCATCTTCCGGTCAGTGAAGTTCCGCCTAGACTGCTCCGTCGCTGCTATCCCTGACGCAGCCCTTGCAAGCGTCAGGATGTCATTCAAGTGACTCGCGGCCATGCCTCAGGACAGAAAGTCAAGCAGACGGCCGGTGGTGTCGTAGCCGTTCCGGGAGTGGCCCTCGCCGCAGGACAGGCGCCTGGTGTCGCCTGTCCTTGCAGATCCGGCGAGCGCCTTTCTCCGAAACCCGCCGGACGAGCGGACCCAGGCGCGCACCGCGTCGCACTTGCAATTCTCAGGCGGCGGCGCCGACTTCGTCGCCGCTTGATTCCTTGCAAAGGGCAGGAAACGTGCCGGCGCCGACAAGATCTTCGCCCGGTCTCGCCAACCGGGCCATTCACTGCATCCCTGCTTGCCCACGGGCACCGCTGCTGCGGGAGCCAACCGACCCTCTGGGTCTCTCTCGCATCTTGGCTCACGCGTGCGTCGACTATGCGGCGCTCTCGGCACCCGTGTGCCGGTGTCTGGCGAAATGCAGGGCCAGCCATGCAGCAGCCACGACAACCGCCGCGCCGCAGACAATCGGGTCCTTTGTCAAGACCAGGTAGGCCAGGGCCAGCCGGATGGCGACATCCCAGATTGGCAGTGATGCACGATCAAAGCGCGCCAGGGCGCTTGCCAACAGGAAAAGGGCGAGCAACAGGCGCAGCAGCAACCAGCCCAGCGGACCCCATTGCACCTCGCCAGTATACCCGGGCAGGTACCTCAATTCGCTGCCAACGCTTGTGCCTGGATCGATCACTGCCGCCTCGATCAGCAGGATTTCCGGATAGAGCGCGAACACGAACGGGATCACGAACATCACGATCCCGACACGGACGGCGGCAAAGCCGGTCGACATCGGCTCCGCCTTGGTGATTGTCGCTGCCGCGAATGCAGCGAGCGCCACCGGCGGCGTGATCGCCGAGGCGACCGCGAAATAGAAGATGAACATATGCGCCGAGAAGACCGATATTCCCAGGCCCGCAAGCACGGGCCCCATCAACAAGGCGACGTTTATGTAGGCCGGAACCGCCGGCATCCCCATGCCCAGAAGAACCGCGAGCAGCATGGTCACGAGAAGTGCCGCGAACTGGAACAGAACCGAGCCGTCCGAACCGAGGTTCAGGCTTTGGAGCCATTGCAACACGTCCAGCGAGATGAAGAACGGCATGCCAGTGAACTTCAGGCAGAAGTCAATGATCGAGACGGCAAGGAACATCAGGTAAAGCGTCGCGATCAGGGTCCCCGCTTCGGCAAAGGAATGCAGCAGCCTTGCCGGCTTGGCGCGCATCTCCGGATCGAGGAACAGCGCAAGGCACAGCACGATCACGGCCCACCAGCCGGCACTGCCTGCGTCTCCGGCGGCATTTTGAACGAGCTGGAGAATCCAGGACAGGCTCTCAACGCGGCACCCGCCGCCTTCGACGAAAACGCGCTCGGCGCCCAGGAGAGCGCCAAGGATGCCACAACCGACGTCTTCCTTGCTGGTCAGCAAGAGCACCAGAATGATCAGGATCGGCAGGAAGATCATCACCAGGTTCAAGACATCCTGGCGATCCATGTGCATGTCTTCGGTCAATTCGCCGATTGGCTTGATTTTCTGCTTGCGCGCCTGAAACACGACCGAAAGGAACAGGCACAGGAAATAGGCGACCGCAGGCAAGGCTGCGGCAATGATCACTTCGCTGTAAGGAACCCCGGTCAGGGCCGCCAAGATGAATGCGGCAACGCCCATGACCGGCGGCATGATCGACCCGCCCGAGGAAGCGGCCGCCTCCATCCCGCCGGCAAAGACTCTTGAAAAGCCTCGCTTGATCATCATCGGGATCGTGAGCACGCCGGTCGACAGGACATTCACGATCGGCCCGCCCGAGATGGTCCCGAACATCGCCGATGAGACGATGGCCGCGTGCGCCGGTCCGCCACTGAGGTTTCTTGTCCAGCGGAACGCGACCTTTATCAGCGATTTCCCGCCTGCCGACGCGCCGAACAGGGACCCAAGGATCAGGTAAGGAAAAATCTCGTTCAGGATGATGTCCATAAAGCGGCCCAGCAGGCCGGAGGCGTTGTTGACCAGGACGTCATGGACGCGGGGCCTGCCGTCCGACAGCAATCGCGGCTCGCCGCCGATCTTCGTCACCAGGTACTTGTTGATGTCGTCCACGCCGAAAAAGTACCAGACCAGCACGGTAACGATCGTGTAGGCAGCCACGAGAATGGCGACGAGGACCAGCGGAAGACCCCAGACCTTGACGTTGTAGGCCAGGAAGACAACGACCGCCAACCCGATGATAAGCACAAGCCACGGGCCGGTGGTGTTCAGGCATTGCGGATCGTCCACCGTCGTTGGCTCCGGCAAGCCAAACAATGCGGCGTTGTCCTTCTCGATCTGCAGGCTTTCGGCGATCATTCGGGCGCGGTCGCCCGTGAACTGGTCGATGACGCAAACGGATTCGATTTCGGCCAGGTAGGTGATGGAAATGGTCAAGGCCATGACCACCAATGCGAGATCCATCGCAAGGCCGAGCCCGCGGCGCACAGGACTCCTGTCCTTCCAGGCCCGCCAGATCGAGTGTTGAAGCGCGACGATCAGCATCATCAGCGCAAAGGCGAACGGGTAATAGTATTCGAACGGGAACTTTCGGACAATGAGTTCCGGCTTGCCGGAAATGTCAATCGCCAACTGGTCTAGCCCGGGAATTCCCGGCATGGCGTTGAGCATGCCAAGAACCACAAAGAACACTGAAAGCCAGAAGACCGACCGGCTGGCGATGCTCCTTGACTTGGTGGTTGCGGTCTCGGCTTCCGGCATCCTGGCTAGCCCGCCCTCAGCATTGCCGGGGTCGCGACGCTGCCGCGACCCCAAGGGGAACTAACGTCCTTCCTAGGACCCTGGCTTTGCACAGTCCGGAACCGTGAGGCCGGCCTCTTCATATGCAGCCACGGCTCCAGGGTGGTACTTGAGAGGCACGGCACCACAAAGCCCGAAGCCGACAGTGCCCACATTCGTTGTCGCCATGAAGGGTGCCTTGGTCAGGAACGTGTCAACATTCGCAAGCATCGCCGCCGTCAATGCCTTGGCTGTGTCATTGTCCATGCTCTTGTTCACGACTTCTGCGCCCACGGTCGTCGGGCTGCGCCAGATACCGTCTTCGCTGACGATCGTGAGCCCCTTTGTCGGTGCGATATCCTTGAGATCAAACACGATGCCGGCGGTCCCGGGGCTCTTGACGTACTTCTGCATCGCCTCGCCTTCCCAGATCTCCTTCGGGATGGACCAAAGCGTCATGTCGCCGGCCGCCAGGGAACGGGTGATGCGAGTGTCCGGGAATGTGACCGGAAGCATCATCGCGTCCGCAGACCCGTCTGTGATGGTCTTGGCCATCTGGCCCCAGTTCACCTGGATTCCCTTGTAGTCCTTGCCGTCCTCAACGCCGCTGACCAGTTGAAGGATTCCACGGTCGTTCGTCAGCGCGGCACCGCGTGGCGGTCCGTTCAGGATGGTTTTCCCGGCAACATCATTCCAGCCTTTGACGCTCGAGCTATCGTACGCATAGAGTCCGAACCCGCCGTAATTGTAGGTGAAGAGCGCCCGCACGTCGCCTATCAGTTCGGCGCCCGTCTCGGCGCCCAGCTTGGCGTAGGGGCCGGCGCCCTTTGACATCAGGAACGTCAGGATCAAGGGTGCGCCGGAAACATCCGTTTTGCCCTCTGCCACGTTCTGCAGGGAGTTCGTCAGCGTCTGGCTGTCAGCAACTTGAAAGTCAGCCACACCCTCGGCAGCGGCGATTTCCGCGAGCGCTGTCATCGAGGTGAAGGGAACCGTGCCGGGTGGCCCGGTCTCAGCTGTCAGGATGGCTTGTGCAGATGCCGTGCCTGCCAAGAGTCCGAGCGCCAATCCAGCGCCGACGATTTTCATGATCATGATGTCCTCCCGTTTGATCAACTTTCATCTGTCCGGCTCGCAGGCAATCCCGCCTTGCAGAGCCTGACAAGAATTTTCGATCGGTCTCCCCAGATGCGGCAATTCCCCGCTGGCTTCCACACCAGACAGGGAGCGCCGCATGGCCTGGAACGAGACCACCCGGAAACAGTATAGACGAGCGATGGACAGATATGAAATCGAATTCCCGGACGAGGAGCGATCGGTGATCGAACCCCTCATCCCGCCTCCCTAAGAGGCTGAATCGGGTGCGATTTCTGTATGGCGGATGGCGGTTTTTTCAGAGCGCTGAAATCACACGACATTTTCGAGGCCGTCTCCGGCGACGGCCGCTGATCCGGCGGATTCCGCGAAAATTCGCCGGGCGGGTCGCGTTCTTTCCATGTCTGGCGGACGCCTGGCCCTGACGGGCCGGTGTGGTAGAGCGTTCCTTGCATCAATCAAATGCCCCTGGACGGGGGCGGAAAGGAACGCTCCGATGGAAAGCCTACAGCCAGAGAACCCGATTGCCAACATCGACGATGGACGCGGATCCGTCGCGACGGCCATGGACGGCCTCACGAAAGCGGGCGTCGCCCTGGTCGAGAGGGCCGCCGAGATCGGCCTGGCGGAGAACGTCGCGGCCCTGTACCGGGACGATCCGCTGGAAGCCGAGGGCGCCGTTCGCGACATGGTCTTCGGCATGGCCCGTTCGGTCCTGGCCGACGCGTTCGCGGCGCTGGACGACCACGGGCCCTCGCTGCAGGTCGACGGCAGGGCCTACCGGAAGGCAGAGGTCACGCCGGGCCACGCGATGACGATGTTCGGACCGGTCGACTTCCTCCGGTCGCGGTACCGCCCCTCGGGCCACGGCGCGTCCCTGGTTCCGGCCGAGGCCGTCCTTGGCCTGACGTCCGGCGGCGGCGGGTCTCTCGATGTACCTGATGAGCGGCCTGACGGCCCGCGAGAGCGCGGACGCTTGGAAGAGGCTTTGCGGCAAGGGGCCTTCGACGGCGTCCCTGGTGCGACTTTCCGGGGAGGCGGGAACCTGTATTGAGGCGTGTTCCGGCGCGCTTCTGGGCGATCTCCGGGAGCAGGAGGAGATGCCAGCGGAGGCTGTGTCGCTTCTTGTCTCGCTCGACGGCGTCATGATGCGCATGAACGCCGAGACGGCAGACGGAAAGGCAACGGACGCAGGCTGGCGCGAGGCGTCGTGCGGCGTCGTGGCCTTGGTCGACGCGGAGGGGAACATGCTGGAGAGCCGGTACTTCGGGCGTCTTCCCGAAGCCGGCAAGGCGGGCCTGAAGTCTCGGCTGAAGGCCGAGGCGTTCCACTGGCTGGACCGCAATCCGGACCTGAAGCTTGCGGCAGTCGCCGATGGCGCGAAGGACAACTGGGCGTTCCTGGACTCCCTGTGCCCCGACGTGACCCTGATAGATTTTTGGCACGCGACTCAGCATTTGAGTGCCGCGGCCGACGCCGCCTACGGCCCGGACACGGCAGGAGGCACGGCCTGGTTCGAGAAGTGGCGGCATGTCCTGCGCCACGACCCCAAGGGCGCCGGCAAGGTGATCGACGCGATGCGCCACCTGCTGCGGAAGGGCAAGGGTGCCGACGACATCCGGAAGGAGCTGGCCTACTTCCGCAACAACCGCCGCCGCATGAACTACGCGGACGCCGCCGACGCAGGCTACGCCATCGGTTCCGGTGCCGTGGAATCCGCGAACAAGGTTCTCGTGACTGCCCGGATGAAGCGCTCCGGACAAAGCTGGGGCCGCGACGGCGGCCAGGGCGTCCTGACCTTCCGGTCGCTTCTCAAGTCCGGACGCTTCGACCGGGCTTGGGCCGCCGCGGCCCCGCGCCTGAACCGCTGCGGCGGCTGGAAGCCACCGCAATGCGCCAACGACAACCGGCCGGTGGCGCAGGTCGCACTTGCCGCGTGATTCGCGAGAAGAACATCTTGGAATCGAAAGGTGAACCATACGAGAATCGCGCCCGCTGAATCATAAGTCATTGAGTTGATCATGTCATTGGTTTTCATGGCGTTGCCCCTCGCGCCAGACGGCGGGTCAGGAAGCGGCACGCGGCCAGCTGGACCCAGGCCAGGGAGCTCGCCAGCGTCCGCTCCACGTCCTTCGCCAGGCGCCGGCACCACGACAGCCAGGCGAACGTCCGCTCCACCACCCATCGGCGACAGGGGACGGTGAAGCCCCTTGTCTCCCTGGGCCCGGGCACGATCTCCAGGATCGATCCGGGGCCGTGCTCCGCCAGCGCGGCCTCCGGCTTCGGTCCCGCATGCCCGCCGTCCGCCCACAGCTTTCTCACCTCCGGCGCCTTCTCCGGCACCGCGAGGATGACAGCCGGCGCACCGTCCCGGTCCTGCACGTCGGCCGCGTGAACCCGGACCGCGATCGGGAACCCCTCCACGTCCACCGTGGCGTGGCGCTTCCTGCCCTTGATCCTCTTGCCCGCGCCGCATCCCGACGGGCCGCCCATCTCCGTCGTCTTCACCGGCTGGCTGTCGATCGCGGCCGCCGCCGGATCTCCGGAGCGCCCCGCCTGCATGCGCGCAAGATCGCGCAGCGCGTCCATCATGCGCTCCGGAACGCCGTCGTCGCGCCATGCGCAGAAATGGTTCCGAACCGTCGCAAGGGCGGGAAACACTTGGGAACCGCCCGCCACCGGCACCCCGTCGCCAGCATGTACCGGATCGCGTCGGAAACCGCCCGAAAGTCGACGGTGCGGCGACGGCCCGGCCTCGACGGGGCCGGCAGGAGCGGCTCGATCACAAGCCGTTCCTCGTCGGTCAAATCGCTTTCATGCCGGTCCGAACTGCGCCCGTGCTTCTCGCGGGCGGTCCCGTTCCAAGCCATGTGGCCCTCCTTGCCTGGTGTGGAAGTCAGCATGGAAATGCCACGTCTGGGGGAGGCCATCCACATTTTAGGTCAGCCTCTTGGAGTGCGGCTGATTGCAAGGTTATGGTCGCAGAGGAGGCCGAAGCTGACCTGCGGGAGGCCCCGCTTGCGGTCGCGGCTGTGGCCGAAGCGCGCGAGCGGACAGCGGCTTCCCTCGTGCCAGGTCGATGACAGGTCCCGGAGGACGAGGTCGTCTTCCTTGATCCAGCGCCTTGCCAGGCGGCCCTGGATGCCCTCCTGCCGCTGGTTGAGCCAGTCCATCGCCGCGCAGAGGCCGTCTGCGTCGACGTCGCGGTCGATGCCGAACTCCTCCGGCAGGGTGGTGTTCCGCCACCAGCGCGTCGTGGCGAGCTTCGAGTCCGGCCTGAGGATGCGGCCGGCGACCATGGCCAGGACGAGTTCCCGCTCCGGGCAGCGCTCGCGGGAGACGAGACGAGGCCGATGGCGTCCATGGCCGTCCGCACCGCCTGCACCGCCCCGTGGTGGCGGGAGCGGACCGGGTCCCCGAGAACGTCGCCGGCCTCCGCGTACCGCCGTCCCGCAAGCGCGCCCTTCAGCAGCGGGATCGTGTGGGGCGGCAGGTGGGAGAGATTGGCGAGTGTGCGTTTCTGCACCCGGTTGCTTTCGTCGCGACAGCTCTGTCGGAGGAGGACGGAGGTGCAGGTCTTTCCGTTGCGGTGTTTCTTGAGGACGGAGACATGCATCCCTGCGGTTCCGGGCATGGCGGAATCCTGACGTGCCTACATTCCTGAGCCGATCATGGGCAGCTCTTTCTTTGTTGTCAAGCGGAAATCGGCGGATCGGGTCATGTTTTTCCATGTGCTTTGGGAATGCTGCCGGCGGGGCATATGGCCTGATGAAATCAGTCGTGCCTACGAGAATCCATTTCGCGAAGCGGACTTGGTCCACAACCCCTTGAAAAAACGTAATAAACCTGAAAATCTACGCCGAAAACCGCCAGAACTTCAGTTGAATGACCGTGACTTCAGCGGTTGGGGTTTCGATGAAGCGGGCGCGTGTCCAACCCGGGTTTCGTGAAATGCCGCTCCCAGGCCACCTGACCGGTTTCGTCTACCTGGCTGTCCGCAAGGGCCGGAGAGCGCCTCGCCAAGGCGTGCCACGGCTTCAGGGCCAGTAGAGCCGCATTGGATTGGTCACGAGCAGCTTCTCCTGCTGCACCTTGGTGCGCGCGATCCGAGGAATGTAATCAACCAGCGCCCCATCATCCGGCATGTGAGACTTCATGTTTGGATGGGGCCAGTCCGTACCCCACAATACCCGGTCTTCGAATTGAGCCACGATTTCCCGATAATAGGGGATGACATCGTCATAAGGCGGACCGGAAACCGTCAGCCGTTCGGGGCACGTGACCTTGGTCCAGATGTTCTCGTTCGTGGCCATCAACCTGATGAAGCGCTCAAAATCGGGGTGATCGACACCCTTGGTCACATCCGGTCGGCCCATGTGATCAACAACCACGATGCCCGGCAGTCGCCTGAGAAAGGGCTCAAGCTCTTCCAGATCAGCAGCCTCGAAGTAGACCACGATCGACCAACGGAATTCCTGGATCTTTTCGGCGATGCCGACGAACACTTCCTTGGGGGTGGCATCCACAAGGCGCTTGACGAAGTTGAATCGAACGCCGCGCACACCTGCCTCATGCATTTCCGCCAGCTCTTCGCGCGCAATGTCAGCGCCAACGCTCGCCACACCGCGCGCCAGATCACCGGCGGTGCGACAGGCGTCGACCATCGCGCTGTTGTCCTTGCCGTGACACGTAGCCTGCACAATGACATTGCGGGCAAACCCGAGATGATCGCGCAGTGCAAAGAGCTTGTCCTTGCCTGCATTGCATGGAGTGTATTTGCGCTCCGGTGCATAGGGGAATTCGGGCGACGGGCCAAAGACATGGCAATGTGCATCCACGGCCCCTTCGGGAAGAACAAGGTCCGGTTTCTTCGGATCTGGATGAAAGACCAGCCAGTCGGCATCCATTTTCTGCTCGGTCATGCAAAAATCTCACCATCCATCAATTTGCGTGCGGTTCGCAGGATCGCTGCTTCCTTCACGGTGCCCGCCTGGTCCAGGGTCGCAACAACCGTCATCTCGCCTGTTGGGTGCTCGACCGACAGATTGCGTTCAGGCCCCGTACCGCAATCCGAGAGGTCATGGGCGGGTGATCCCGGGGTCAGGCATGCGGTCGCCACACTGACGGCGCCGAGAACGCCAATGGCCTTGTGGCACCGGTGCGGGATAAAGGTGCGCGTGCCGATGGTACCGCCACTCGCTGGCCGGCTGACCATGGTCATCTTTGGCACAGACTTGTCGGTTACATCGCCGAGGTTCATCATTGGACCGCACGCCAGACGGATCTCCTCAACCCTCTTGCGCAGCGCGGCGTTTGCCTCCAGCTCTTCCGGCGCTTCGTCTCCGGTGATGCCCATTGCGCTGGCACACATCACCACGCAGGGCATGCCATTGTCGATCATGGTCACCTTGACGCCTTCGACGACGTCCACTGCATTCCCGGTCGGCAGCAAGGTGCCGCAAGAGGACCCTGCCGTGTCCTTGAACGTCAACGGCACCGCGGCGGCCCTGCCGGGAACACCGTCTATCCTGGCCTCGCCCCCATACGCTGCCTCGCCGCCTGGCGTAGCCACCCGCGCAACCGCAATCTGGCCGGTGTTTTCCATGTAGATGGCGACGGGCGTCTCGCCATCCTTGGCCGGGACCAATCCCCGTTCAATCGCGAAGGCTCCCACCCCAGCCAGGATGTTCCCGCAATTCTGGGCGTCGGTGACGAGGGGTTGGTCCACGAAGACTTGCAAGAACAGATAGTCGACATCCACGCCTTCGCGGGCAGACTTCGCGACAACCGCAACCTTGGAGGTAAGGGGATCGGCGCCGCCCATCCCGTCGATCTGGCGGACATCTGGCGAGCCCATGGCACGCAAGAGGAATGCATCGCGCGCGGCTGTGTCGCCGGGCAATTCCTCGGCCAAGAAATACCCGCCCTTGGACGTCCCGCCGCGCATCCACATGCAGCGGGTCCCTTCAGACATATTTCAGGCCCTTCTCGGCCAGCCGTTCGCGCATGTTGTAGATGTCGAGACCAAACTCGCCTGCCTCGAACCTGGCACGTTTCGCGCCCTCGTTGGCTTCGCGTGCCCGGGCCTTCTCCAGCACCTCTGCGGCTTCGTCGCGGCGGACAATGCAGACACCGTCATCGTCGGCGACGACGACATCTCCGGGATTGACCAGCGCTTCGGCGCAAACCACCGGTACGTTGACCGAACCGAGCGATTCCTTGACCGTGCCCTGGGCATGCACGGCCCTGGACCAGACCGGAAAGGCCATTTCGGTGAGGTCGCGCACATCGCGCACACCCGCGTCGATGACCAGCCCGCGGCAACCGCGCGCCATGGCGGAGGTTGCCAGAAGATCGCCGAAATACCCCGCATTCGACGGCGTGATCGTGCCGAGGAGCATCACGTCGCCAGGTTGGAGCTGTTCAATCGCGACATGGATCATCCAGTTGTCGCAAGGCGGCGCAAGGATGGTTGCAGCAGAGCCGGCTATGCGGGCCCCGGGATAAATTGGCCTCATGCAGTCGGCCAGCAGGCCCTTGCGGCCCTGCGCTTCGTGAACCGTTGCAACGCCGAATTCCGCCAGGCCGTCGATGACTTCCTGATCGGCGCGCAGGATGTTCTGGACGACGACTCCCGTGGTTCCTGCCTGATAGGTCATTCCAGTTCGTCCACTGTGCGCGGGAAGATCGTCTCGAACCCTTCGGCATACTTGGCCGCACGTCCACCTGCCTGGCCGCCGGAGTTGCGGCGGAAGTGGTTGGCGCGGTTCTCGGCCACGTTCTTGTAGAAGTTCCACAAGTGCTCCTGGCCGTGCATGCACTGGATCGCGACCCATTTCCTGTCCCAGAAATCCGTGATGTCGAGAAAGGTCGTGGGTTTCCATTCCATCTGCTCTGTCTGGTGTGGCTCAAAGAGATAGAGCTGAGGCGCACCAAGAACCTTTTCGCCTGGATTGTGGCCCCAGGCTTGCGCGATCATCCGGCATTCAAGCGCAAATTGCGTCGTGTTCATGTGATCGGTGTTGTAAGGGTCCCATTTGGAATGGGACATCATGAAGTTGGGTCGCACCTCGCGGATGACATCCACCATGCGATCCTTCGTTTCGCGTCCCAGGTCGAGCGGGTAGTCCCCCACGTCGAAGAACCGAATGTCGTTCACGCCGAGGGCGGCAGCGGCGTTTTCAGCCTCTTCCTGACGAGCGGCCTTGACCTTTTCCAGGGTCATGTCCCCCTGCTTCCAGAGCTTCGCGCTCTCCCCGCGCTCTCCATAGGAGAGGCACACAACGGTGACCTCGTAACCCTTGGCCTGATGCAGCGCGATGGCCCCGCCAGCGCGCCAGACAAAATCCGCCGAGTGAGCGCTGATCACCAGCGCGGTTTTTTTGTCGGACATGATGGGAGCCCCTCTTGGTTGGTTCTGGCCGGCCCGGCTGACTGTCACAAGTGACATCTAGATGGTAGCGGCAAAATTGCCTATTTCGAATCGAGGCCCTAACATAAGAAAATTCTATAGGGGTGGCATGCGAGGCGGTTTTCCAAACATTCGGCACATGCGCGCATTTCTTGAAACAGCGCGCACGGGTTCAGTGTCAGCTGCAGCGGCGCGATGCAATCTGTCCCAGCCCGCCGCGTCGCACGCCATCGCGCGGCTCGAGGCTGACTTCGGCACGCTTTTGCTGATCCGTAGAAGACGGCAAGCTGCGCTCACGACATGCGGGGCGCTCCTTGCGCAGAGGGCTGCCGAAGCCCTGCGGCATCTGAAGGAAGGGGCGCAGGCGGCATTGCGCGAAGCCGGCGCCAAAGCGCAACGTCGATCCACGTTCGAACTGTCTGTGACGGCGTCCCAGTTGCGCAACCTGGTCGCGATCGCGAATGCAGGGAGCTTTACGGTCGCCGCACACACGCTCGGGCTGTCGCAGCCCACCGTTCACCGAGCAGCCAGAAGTCTTGAAGCGGTCGCGGGCGTGCCCTTCTTCATTGCGCGTCCGTCGGGCGTTCGGCTCACTCCGTCGGCTGAAGCCTTTGTTTTGGCTGCGAAGCTGGCACAAACCGAAATTCGGCAGTGCATCGAAGAAATGAGCCGCGAGCTGGGCCAGGAACAGGGGACATTCGTCCTGGGCAGTCTTCCCCTTGCCCGGACAACCATCGTTCCGAAGGCAATCCATGCGATGGTGAGCAACGTCAAGAGGTTCCAGATCCGTGTCGTGGAAGGACGCTATGCGGAACTGCTGCGCTCCCTGCGGGAAGGTGACATTGACTGCCTGATCGGTGCGCTCAGGCACCCCGTCCCGGCCGACGACATCAAGCAGGAGCTGCTCTTTTGTGATGCTCTGGCCGTCGTGGCCCATCCAGATCACCCGCTGGCAAGGACGCGCAACCCAAGACTTGAAGACACCCTGAACTATCCCTGGATCGCGCCGCCGAAGGAAACACCCGCGGGGCAATACCTGTTCGACACGCTCCGCATTCAGGAAGAGGCCCGCACCCCGGTGCGCGTGGTTTCTTCGTCGCTTGCCGTCCTGCGCGGCGTCCTTGCGGAAGGGCCGTACGTCTCCATTGTGTCGCGGCACCAGATCAATGTCGACGAAAGCCTGGGCACCATCGCGACGCTGGATGTTCCTTTATCAGGCCATGTTCGCGACATCGGCCTGACCTACCGCCACGAATGGCGTCCCACGGAAACACAGGCGCAGTTCATCAATTTTCTGCACCATTTCAGCAAGGCCGGGCGGAACTTGTAAGGCGGCCCAATGCGGCGTAACGGCTTTTCCCAATGTCGGCCCGATCAATTGAATTGACAGGATTCCAGCCCCGAGAGTCAGTGCCTTTTTCGGAAGTTCCTTGGCGCGCACAACCAGACGTCAATCAGGACAAGAGCCACCTTTGCCGGCCTAGAAGAGGCCGCGCAGGCCTTTGCAAGGGAACCATGCAGGAGGACAGTCACTTGGATATGCGTGCGGTCTTCTCGCTTGCAAAGGCAGAGCAGGCAGAAAGCGCAGCCCTGTCGACGGCGCGAACGGATTTGGACGGCGATCTACATCACGACCGCGACGGTTGCCCGCCGGACACCAATCTGCCTCAAGGTCGTTCGGAACCTTGCGTCTTCAGGTGAAATTCGTCACCATGGGACGATACTAGGCTCCAGTCCGGAATGATGCCTTGCCGTAACCAGTGGGCGGCAAGTCCCGGAGTTCCCCAAAGGGGATGATGATCGGGCGCCGGAACGACGAACACGTCGTCGCGACCATAGCACAGTATCCTTCCCGCTCGGAAGTCCCGCATGTTGGCCGTGACCAGGAAATCGGCCCTGCCAGCAATCGCTGTCAGCAGGACATGCCGATCGTCCGCGATTTCGTCAAAGATCCCTTCCGCGAAGTTGCCGCTCTTGCGAGACACCCTGCCATCCACGGCAGCTTCCGCTTCCTGCCCGGAGGCAAATGGAACGAATCCCGAGCCGACGACGACGAGTGTGGAAAGGGGGCAGCGGTCCTTACCTGGCGATATCATGGAGCAGCCAGGCCGCCTCTGAAGCGTCGGAGCGGTCGTAGCCGAAATGCCTCTGCAGAACGATTTCTCACAGCTCGATCATCGGTGTCGAGAAGATCGGTTGCATTGTGCCATCCAGAAATCTGCCTGATGTTGCATAGCGGACCAAGTCTGAACAGGTCGTCGGACGCAGTCGCCGTGCCGTGCTTCGGAGATCTGCAATGAAGGCGTTGACGCCCAGACAGGGCCTGGATGTTGCGTCGCGCACAGGCGGGCCGATTCCGCTTCCATGTCCTCTTCAGAACAGGGGGCCGTGTTCGGGCCTTACAAAGAAAGATTGACAGAAAGGGAAATGCCGCTGGCGACGGTGCGCGCGCCGCCGGCAAGTATGGGAATCGCGGTCCCTACAGCCGCCAAAGCCGGCAAATCAGTGCGCCGTCAACTTTTCTTTGTAAGCCCCCCGTGTTCGTGTTGTCTTGCCCGTCGGCTTCGAGGATCCGGTCAAGGTTCCATTCCTCCAGGTTGGCCTGGTAGGCAAGAAGTGCCGCACGGCTGACGAAACGGGCCAGGAAGTCACTCTCCTCCTGCGTGGCGGATCCTTCCATCATGATTGCCACCCGTCTCGCAGGGGGTGACATCGCAAGAAAACTCCTTGCGCCCGTGCTCGCGATCCGGGAGGGGGCGTGCCCCTCCGCCTTGCTTGCGTCCTCAAACAGGGATGCCAAATCCTCGTCGAAACGGGACGAAACAGTCTCTTCGGGAATGTCGGCAATCTCCTGTAGAGACAATGGGCGGTTTGGCTGTCTGCATCCAATTCGCTACGAATCGCACATGGTTTCCCACGTTTCACCTGAACGATGCGAACCGGCATACGCCGCAGCACCTGTCCTGGTCCGTGATCTCGCGGAAGCAGCTTCAAGCTTCAGGTGTCTTGACGGTCCGTCCGGACGCGACGGAGATGGTTCGGCGGCGGCATGAGCGGAAATTCCCGAACGTGTTTCTTGCCGCCTTGCGGCAAGGCGTCGTTACGGCCCGCGATTACAGGCCGCAACATCAAGATGGTCCGCGTTCTTGGCGCCGGGCTCGGGGCAGTCCGTCCAGCCTGCGCAGGCTTCAGGTCTTGGTGTCCCAGAATCCTGGGTGATCGCGACGGGCTCCTGGCACTCTCCCGGTGTTCAGCGTGCACTTGATGATCCTGCTTCTGCCTCCGCGTCCAGCAACGCCGCGAGCCCCGACCTGTAATCAGGATACCTGAGGGCAACGCCGAGTTCGTCCTTGATCCGGTTGTTCCGCACCCGCTTCGACTCGGCGTAGAAGCTCCTCGCCATGGGCGAGATCCCGGCGGAGTCGAGACAGACGACAGGCGGCACGGGAAGGTCCAGCAGCCGGGCCGCGTGTTCGATCACGATGTCCGGCGGCGACGGTTCGTCATCACAGACATTGTAGATCGCTCCCGGATTGGGCCGCTCGATCGATGCCGCGAGCACCGCCGCGATGTCGTCGACATGGATCCGGCCGAAGACCTGCCCCTTCCTGACAATTCTCCGTGCGGCGCCGCTTCGGACCTTTGCCAGGGGTCCGCGGCCAGGCCCGTAGATTCCGGCAAGCCGGAAGATGTGCAACGGCAGGCCGAGCGCAGCCCAGGCCGTTTCTGCCCTTGCACGGGCTTTCCCGCGTTGGGTGGTTGGCGCGAGCGGCGTGGTTTCGTCGACCCAGCCACCCTTGTGATCGCCGTACACGGCGGTCGTGGACAGGTATCCCGCCCACTTCAAGTGCCGCGAGGCGCTGATCTGGTCTCCGGCCAGCTCGAGCACCGGATCTCCGGACTCGATCGGCGCAACCGAGACAAGGAGATGCGTTGCTTCCGCAAGTGGAAGCGGCTCGCCGGGCCATTCGAGGGCCTCTATGCCATCGGCGCGCAGCGCATCTGCCTTCTCCGCGCTTCGCGTGGTGCCGATGACACGCCAATCCCTGTCAAGCAGCAGCCGCGCGAGGGCCCGGGCCGAGAATCCATGCCCGATAGAAAGAAGCGTTTTCGTCATTCGGTCAGGATGGATCAAGTCCTTGCGTGCATCCGGCTCTTCCGGTTTCGCGTCGTCTCGGTCGCCTTGGCCGTTCCGTCATGAAACGAGCCGAACCAGCGATCCCACGGCATGTCGACAGTGCCGTAGTTGCACTCGAAATACCTGTGGTGGAGCTGGTGGAAGAAGTCGCCCATGCGGGCGCGCTCCTTGTCGGACACGACCAGCTTTTCGAATCCGGAATGCGAGAAGATCGGGTGAACCGACTGCGTGTACCCGTGGAACATGATGTGGAGCGGGTGCGAAGGCACGATGAAGTGAATGAGGAAATTGGTGTAGAAGAGCAGGTGCTCGACCGGATGCATCGAGATGCCCGACCACGGACCGACGTTTATGTTCCTGTGATGCAGCGAATGGGCGATCCGGTAGAGCGGCGGCCAATGCAGCAAGCGGTGAATCCAGTAGAAGTGCAGGCTGGACCAGATCGGGATGAGCACGAACCACAGCGCGAACCAGACCGGATTTGACGGGAAGAACGCCTTGGGAGCGAGCCCGTTGGCCATCGCCCAGAAGACCAGCGCCTGCATGAAGGTCCAAAGCGTGATGCCGCTTGCGATCGTCCAGAACATGTTGTCGCGCACCTGGCTCCGGAAAGTGAATGTGCCGTTGTCACGCGCCTGCTCGCGAGAGTCGAATTTCGTGCGCCGCTCCTGCGCGCGGCGCATGTGCAGCCACCAGTGAAGCGTGCCTGCCAGCACGCAATGCGGGATCAGGTTGGCAAGCCAGAGGCGAAGGGTCCAGCCCGGCGCAAGCGAAGCCATTTCCGCAAGCGGAGGCAGCAGCGTCACGTAGGCGAGAACGGCCAGGACAAACGCAAGGGTGGTTGTCGAAAGGACAAGCCATGCGCCGGAGAGCCATTTGAGACTGGCAAAGGGCCGAGGCGGCCATGCAAAGACCGGACTCAACTGAACCTTGCCGGGGTGATGGTTCCAGCGATCGGATTCCGGGTCGTTGAACGTGTCGGTCAATGTGATGCCTCCCGATTCCAGGCCAGAGCGGTCCGATTGACGGGCGTCCCCCTTTTCCGCATGGGCCGTGCGACGGCCTTGATGGTCCGATCGCGATCGCCGTGATTCGCGCCCAATTGCGACATCTGATCGTCAGGGGTCGCCGTCCATGCCCGAAAGGTGTAGTTTCCCGGCATGACGCGTTCCGTGGAACCATGGGCGAAGTCCGGCGCCCGCCTCGTGGCGGTTGCCGCCGGACGTGAGCCGGCCGACCTCGTGATTCGGTGCGGAAAGGTCGTCAATGTCCAGTCACGCGAGGTGCATGACGGTTGGGATGTCGCCATTGCCGACGGCCGGTTTGCCTATCTTGGCCCCGATGCCTCACACACGGTCGGCGACGATACCAGGCTCGTCGACGCCGGCGGACGCTACCTGATCCCCGGTCTTTGCGACGGGCACATGCACATCGAGAGCGGGATGCTGACGCCGGCCGAGTTCGCCGCAGCCGTCATGCCCCACGGCACGACGACCATGTTCCATGATCCTCACGAGATCGCCAACGTGCTGGGTCTCAGGGGTGTCCGGCTGATGCATGACGAGTCGCTGCTTCAGCCGATCAACATCTTCACGCAAATGCCCTCCTGCGCGCCCTCGGCGCCCGGCCTGGAAACCACGGGCTGCGAAATCTCGGCCGAAGACGTGAAGGAAGCCATGGGTTGGCCTGGCATTGTCGGACTGGGCGAAATGATGAACTTCCCGGGTGTCATTGCGGGGGATCCGAAAATGCTTGCCGAAATCGCCGCGACGCAGGCGGCAGGGAAGACGGTCGGCGGGCATTATGCGAGTCCCGATCTTGGAATGCTTTTTCACGCATATGTCGCGGGCGGAGCGGCGGACGACCATGAGGGCACGGCGGAGTCCGACGCGATCGCCCGGGTGCGACAGGGCATGCGGGCAATGCTGCGTCTCGGAAGCGCCTGGTATGACGTCGAAAGCCAGGTCACGGCCGTGACCGACCATGGCGTTGATCCGAGAAACTTCATTCTATGCACGGATGACTGCCATTCGGGAACGCTCGTGAACGACGGCCACATGAACCGCGTCGTTCGCCACGCCGTGGATTGCGGCGTCGATCCCCTGGTCGCTCTCCAGATGGCGACCGTGAACACGGCGACGCATTTCGGGCTTGAGCGCGAACTGGGTTCCATCGCGCCGGGCCGACGGGCGGACGTGGTGCTGACCTCCGATCTGGAAACGCTGCCGGTCGAGCACGTGATCGCGCGGGGAGTTACCGTGGCGGAGGAGGGCGAGTTGAAAGTCGAATGTCCGCATCTTGACTGGCCGGCGGAGACACGGGCGACCGTGCGTCTGGGCCGGGCGCTCGCCGCCGGGGATTTCGAGGTGAAGGCTCCGCAGGCAGCGGACAGCGTTGTCGCGAAGGTGATCGGCGTGGTCGAGAATCAGGCTCCGACCGAGGCGTTGACAGCCAGGCTGCCGGTCGTTGACGGAGTGGTGGAAGCAAGGGACGACGTGGCACAAGTCGCGCTCGTGGAACGGCATCGTGCCACAGGACGGGTCGTGAACGGCTTCGTCTCCGGATTCGGCTACATGGGGCGCATGGCGATGGCCTCGACGGTGGCCCATGACAGCCACCACATGATTGTCGTTGGCACAGATCGCGCCAACATGGCGGCGGCGGCCAACCGGCTGGGCGAGGTCGGAGGAGGCGTGACCGTCTGGAAGGAAGGAGCCGAGACTGCCCTCGTCGAACTGCCGATTGCAGGGCTCATGTCCGACAGTCCGGTCCATGAGGTTGCTGCCAAGACGGATCGGATGGTGGCCGCAATGGCGGAATGCGGCTGCAGGCTGAACAATGCCTACATGCAGCATTCCCTCCTTGCCCTGGTCGTGATCCCCGCCCTGCGCATCTCGGATCGCGGACTTGTGGATGTCGACCGGTTCGAAGTGACCGATCTCTTCGAGGATGTGGCATGAGCGGCGGGGGACACCACGTCGAGACGCCGGAATCTCCGGAATATGAGGAGTTTGCCGACGCCGGGGCAGCGGTCGAGCGGCTGATGCATCTATATCAGGCGTCGGCGGGATTTCTGCGCAGCCGCTTCGATGACGCCATCGCCAACGGCATGCCGTCCCGTCGCATCCGTGCATATTACCCGGAGTTGCGGTTGACGACCGCTATCTACGCGACAAAGGACACACGGCTGAGTTTTGGCCACGTGATAGAACCGGGGCGGTATTCCACGACCGTAACGCGCCCGGAACTGTACAGGAACTACCTGGCCCAACAGATCGGGCTCCTGATCGAGCACCACAAGGTTCCGGTGCAGGTCGGAGTCTCGACGACGCCGATCCCCGTGCACTTCGCGGTAGCTGGCGGCGGGTCGCTCCAGATCCCGAAGGGCGGCACCGTGGAGCAGTCGCTGCGCGACGTCTTCGACGTTCCGGAACTCGCGGCGATCAACGACGACATCGTCAATGGACACGGGTTCACCTATGAGGACGGGTCGCATCCCTTGGCGCCGTTCACGGCCCAGCGGATCGACTATTCCCTGGCGCGGATGTCTCACTACATGGCGACCGATGCCGACCACTTCCAGAATTACGTGCTGTTCACGAACTACCAGTTCTACGTGGACGAATTCGAGACCTTTGCGCGCAGGATGCTTGCGGACCCGGGCAGCGGGTACACGTCGTTCGTCGGCCCGGGCAACGTTGAGATCACCGCCGCCGACGCGTCGCTCGATCGCCCGGCCAACCTGCCCCAGATGCCGGCGTTTCATCTCAAGCGCGATGGCGGCGCCGGCATAACCCTGGTGAACATCGGCGTGGGTCCGTCGAACGCGAAGACCGCCACCGATCATATCGCGGTGCTGCGACCCCATGCCTGGCTGATGCTCGGACATTGCGCGGGGCTGCGGAATTCTCAGCAACTCGGGGATTTCGTCCTGGCGCATGGATATCTGCGCGAGGACCATGTCCTGGATGACGACCTTCCGGTCTGGATGCCCATTCCGGCGCTCGCCGAAATCCAGGTGGCGCTGGAAGGCGCGGTTGCGGACGTGACCAGATACGAAGGCTACGACCTCAAGCAGATCATGCGAACCGGCACGGTCGCCACGATCGACAACCGGAACTGGGAACTTCGGGACCAGTCCGGGCCGGTTCAGCGATTGAGCCAGAGCCGCGCCATCGCGCTCGACATGGAATCCGCAACGATCGCGGCCAACGGATTCAGGTTCCGCGTGCCCTACGGCACGCTGCTCTGCGTCTCCGACAAGCCGCTGCACGGCGAACTGAAGCTGCCTGGAATGGCGTCCGACTTCTACAAGACCCAAGTCGCGCAACATCTTCTGGTAGGCATACGCGCCATGGAAAGGCTCCGCGAGATGCCCTTGGAACGCATACATTCCCGCAAGTTGCGCAGCTTCGAGGAAACCGCATTCCTTTGAATTGACGGGAGATTCGCGCAAAATGTTCCGCAAATTCGGATTCATGTCACAAATGCTTGCGTATTTCCCCAATATTCAGTTAAATTAGGCCAATGCGCCACAAATTGGGGCGGAACGAGGAGATTCAACATGGCAAAAGCAATGACCAAGACGCAGCTTGTCGCGACGCTCGCCGATGAACTGGGCAGTGACAAGAAGTTGGCGGCCGCGGCGCTGGACGCGATCATTTCCGTCATCACCAGGGAAGTGTCTTCCGGCGGGGCCGTGGCATTGCCTGGCGTCGGCAAGATCTACTGCCGCGAGCGTCCGGCGCGCGTGGTTCGCAACCCTGCGACCGGCCAGCAGATCCACAAGGACGCCGACAAGGTGGTGAAGATGACCATCGCCAAGGCGCTCAAGGACAGCGTGAACAGCTGATCGCAGAACAGGGCAACGGAAATCGGGCTGCAGTCGTGCGGCCCCTTTTTCTTGTTTCACCTGCACCGAGATCCCGCCTCATCGGCAAGATCTGTGGAAAGCACAAATTGATCGACGCCTGAATTCTTCCACGTTTCTTCGCGGCTGCAACTCAGTGATCCAGATCGTGACAATAGACGGGTTCAATTGTGTGGTGCACAGGCAAGAACGCAGGCGGCGCCGTGCTTGCGGCCCTGGGCCCGGCGGAAATCGGCCACCGCTGCCAGCCCGTCATGCAGCGAGCGCATCGCCTCCGGCCCCCGGGGCGCCAGTTCGGGGCCGGAAGGCGGCATCACCGTCTCCGGCAGCGGCATCGGGTTCGAAAGCGGCTCACGGGCGTCGGTCCTGAGTTGCGTGACCAGGATCTCCTTCGGCTCGCCATGCGGGTCGGCATGCTGCCCGTTGGACCGGGCATGGCCCTCGGTCTCGCCCAGGCCCTGCCAGCCGGCGGCCCTGTACATGGTGCCGGCAAAGCGCTCCGGGTCGCGGAAGGTCTCGGCGACGGGCACCCGGTGGCCATGCGCGTCCAGCCAGTCATCGGCCAGCCGCCGGGTCATCCCTGCCAGGAACGTCGAGGCGAGGTTCGGCAGCACCCCGGGCTCGGCGAGGATCAGGAACCGGGTGTTGTTGGCAATGAGCTCGAGGCGGCGGAACTGCTCGGCCTGCCTCCAGCCGCACCAGCGGTCACGCGGCGGGCACTTGAAGGCGCCGTTCTGCCAGGCGGCCATGCCCAGCCACTGGCCGCGGAAGGTGGCGATGCAGCGAAGGCCGCGCCCGGCAAGCCGGCGAAAGCCGTGTCAGTGGCGCTCGTCCGTCAGCGCGTCCCGGAGCGCCCGCTCATCCGGTCTTGCCAGCCGGGTCCTGACCTCGGACAGGCAGAAGCCTTCCGGCTTCGCCCGGCGGATCGGGTGGGCGTCCATGCGCGTGCGAATCGACATGGCGGGACTGTCGCACATGCAGGACGGGAACGCCGGCCAGACCTGCCGGTCCTCGCGCGGGGCCGCGCGCCTCCAATGGCGGGATGCGCGATGTCAAGACAAATCGACCGAAATTAGCGTGGGATGGTCTTGGGCACTGACCCACGGGTTCTTGACATTATGGAAGTTCCAATGCTGAGGCCAAAGCCCGTCGGCTATCAAACCGAGAACTGGCTGCTCGACCCAGAGCGTTACTGGGAGAAGATCGGTGTTCATTCACCCTTGGACCTTCCCGGGCTTGTCGATCCGGTGGAGCCGCTTTGGGTGAATTGCTACAAAACCTATCATGGCCTCAATGACAAGATTCCAGTTGAGGAAAGCAGAGAAATTTCCAGTTCCCTGCGGCAAATATCGGTCAATGAATTTGTGCTGAAAGTATTTGCGCCCAGTGAAGCGTTCGGTGACTCCAAGAGGCGGGTTCAAGGCAAATTTTTCTACGCTGATCAGAATTATGCGTTTTGGATAACCGACCCGGTTTGCGGGCGGCACTTCCTGGCAAAGCAAAACGAAACCTAGCAGCACGGCAAGTGCCACCTCACCGTGAGCCTTGGGGAGTCGTTCAGGGGCAACCTGTCCAGGCTCATTGCAGCCGTAATCGGACTTGATGGGCGGTAAGTTATGGGAGGAGGCGTAGACACCATCCTAACGGTCGGTCACTCCAACCATGATCTGGAGCTCTTTGTCGGGCTGTTCGACTCGCACGGGGTGACTGCACTCGCGGATGTGCGTTCGACGCCATATAGCCGCTATAACCCCCAGTTCAATCGCGAGCAGCTTGCTGATTCGCTGAAGGTTTCGGGAATCAAGTATGTTTACCTTGGTCTGGAATTGGGCGGGCGGTCTGACGACCTTTCCTGTTACGAACGTGGCCGCGTACGCTACGACCGACTCGCACGCAGTTCGCGATTTCGTATTGGCCTGGAGAGAATTGTGTGTGGTGCCGAAGATTTCCGCGTTGCATTGATGTGCGCAGAGAAGGAGCCGCGGCTGCCATCGAACGCTTCTCGTCGGGCACGAACTCGACAGGCTTGGGGTCGATGTTGCCCACATATTGCCCGACAAGCCTCTCGAGCCGCATGCAAAGGCAATGGATCGCCTGCTCGCAAAGTTCGGTCTTGATGACTACGATCTGATCAATCGGGATGAGCCGCGCGAGGATCGTGTCAAGAGGGCGATTGAACGTCAGGCTGAAGAAGTCGGCCACGCCGTCGAAAGTGTCAGTGACTTGGCTGAGGCGGAGGCTCAATGAAGGTATCAACTATAGGTTTTACCAAGAAGTCGGCACAGCGATTTTTCGAACTTTTGCGCGAGTCAGGTGCCAAGCGCATTGTGGATGTAAGACTCAACAATGGGTCACAGCTCGCCGGTTTCGCCAAGAGGAACGATCTTGCCTGGTTCGCGCGCGAGCTTTGCGGCGTCGAATACGTCCATGAGCCGAGCTTGGCGCCCACGAAAGAACTATTGAGCGGATATCGACAGGGTCGCATCAGTTGGGACACCTACGAAACCCGTTTCAATGCGCTCATGAAGGAACGAAGGATCGAGTCCGCACTGTCACGGGAGGACTTGAGTGATGGCTGCCTGCTTTGCAGCGAAGATCAGCCACATCATTGCCATAGGCGGCTCGTAGCGGAGAATCTGGACAGGCATTGGGGTGGTCTGGAAATCGAGCACCTTGGGTTGAAGGGTGCCAAATGTCACTCGACGTCATGGGTGCAGCCTGGCCGGGCCGACACGGTTGACCGGGCTCTTCCCATGGTTCGGAATGTTAGCGGTGAACAAGATTGAGAGACAACATGTCCGGGTTCGTTCAGGACTTCTTGGCTTGTTCCGGGCGCGCTCGCGCAACGCGCGCAGCCGGAACCATGACTGCGAGCCGCATCTTGCCGAAGAGGGTCAGGTCGTTGTCGCCGACTTGGAAAACTGGACGGCGAGAATGGCCAGCGCGATGACCACGACACCGATGACATCGAGAACGCCAATGGCTTCGCCGAGCAGGGTCGCAGCGATGGCCACCCCGAAGAACGGGTTCAGGAAGTGGAACGTGGCGGCCCGCGCGGCGCCGATGCGCCGGACCAGCCAGAACCAGACCATCGTTGCCAGCAATCCAGGCATGATGAGCGTGTAGAGGAACGCGGCCACGACCGTGACCGACCAGTTGACGACCCAGGTCTCCAGCGCCAACGCAGGCGCCCAGAGCGCAACGCTCCCGATCAGCATCTGGAATCCCACGACAACCATGACGTTTCCTCCCGAGGACGCGCCCTTGACCGCGAGCGTGGCAAAGGTCAGGGCCAGTGCGCCGATCCCGCAAAGCGCAATTCCGACCGGATCGACTCCTTGTGTCAGTCGCGTGCCCATGATCAGGGAAACCCCCGCCATCCCGCCAATCAGCCCCGCAATGCCCAGTGGTCGCAGGGTCTCTCTCGCGATCAGCCAGCCGGCCAACGCGACCAGCAAGGGCAGCGAGGACGCAATGATGGCTGCAAGGGAAGCTTCAACCGTCTGCATGGCAACGAAGTTCAGCCCCAGGTAGAGGGCATTCTGGCAAATTCCGAAGATGACCGTCAGTTGCCATTGCTGGCGTGTCAGGGCGAAGCTCTGCCCGAGGATGCGGGCCAGCGTCAGGGCGATCATGCCCGCGATCAGGAACCGGATCGCCGAGACCGTCAGTGGCGGTGCGTTGGTGACGATGATCTTGCCTGACGTGAATGCAGTTGACCAGATGAAGGCAAAGGCCAATCCGCCAAGGAGTGCCGGCAAGTCGACCCTATCTGAGATAGCCGATGGCATAGGTCGGTGTCAGCCGGGTCTCAGCGATGAATGCGTCGAGGGCATCCTGTTCCGGCTGGCGGGTGGTTGCCGTTTGCTCGCGCGCCAGCCCTCCCGTCACGAACAGGGAGTCGAGATCCTCTCCCAGGGCGCCTCTGATGTCGGTTTGAATGCCGTCCCCGATGCACAGGATCCGCTCGTCCGGCACTTGCTCCCCGATCTGCGTCAGCCTTTCCCGCGCCAAGGCGTATACCGGTGGATGCGGCTTGCCGAAATACAGGCTCTCGCCACCCATTTCCGTATAGAGCCTGGCAAGCGCGCCGGCACACCATTCACGTCTTTCGCCCCTGTCGACCACGATGTCAGGGTTTGCGCAGAGCAGCTTCAGGCCCTTTTGCTTGGCGTAAAGGAATTCGGGGCGGCTCACGGACGGGTCCGCATGTGCGTCAAAGGGACCGAGGCATGCGATTCCGGTCGCGTCCTCGAGTTCGACGAGGCGCACGTCGACGGGGTCGGAGACGATTGCCGGCGGGTCGAAGAACGGCAGGTCGTGATCCAGTCCCATGAACCAGACGCGGTTGCCTATGGCGCCGCGAAACATTGCGACCCGGGCGCTGTCGCCGCTCGTGGAAATCGTGTCCCAGCAATCGGGCGGAACCTCGAGGCTCTCAAGTTGTCGCTCCACGCCCGCGCGCGGGCGCGGCGCGTTAGTCAGGAGCACGACCGTGCCGCCCTTGGCGCGATAGGCACGAAGCGCATCGATGGCTTCGGGATAGCCCCTCACCCCGTCATGCACGCATCCCCAGAGGTCGCAGAAGAGCGCATCGTAGCGGTCGGAAATCTCCGACAGGCTGTCTATTGCCGGAACCATGCCCTAGACTTTCAGAACCGGAACGATCTGCTTCTTGCGGCTGACCACTCCGGGCAGGGTGGCAAGGTCTCCGTCAGCCTCAACCCCGAAGCTCTTGGCAGCAATGCCCCGCACGACGTCGTTTGCAATGAAGAGGGTGGCCTCTTCAGACAGGATGTCCACGACGAAGAACAGGATCTGGTCGGCGCCGTCCTCCTTGGCGACGGTCTCCATCTCCTTCATCAGGCCCGCTTTCCGGTCCAACACGCCTGACGGTGACGTCGTCTCAAGGACCGAGATGCGCAGGATAGTGCCGTCCACCTCGTAGGCCTTGGCATCCAGACGCAGCAATTCGGCGTCCGTGTAGCCCGAGACGTCCGACTTGGTTGCGAACATCTCTTGCGCGTATTCGGCAATGTCGATGCCCAGCTCCCCGGCGAGACGCTTCCCCAGTTCCCGGTCGGCATCGGTCGTCGTCGGCGAACGAAACTCAAGCGTGTCGCTCAGGATGCAGGAGAGCATCGCGCCCTTGATCGCGCCCGGCATTCTGGAGGCGTCCTCGCCCATCAGGTCGTGCATGATCGTGGCCGTGCAGGCCAGCGGGCGGACAGTGATGCTGATCGGCGCGCGGGTTTTCAGTCCGCCTTGCAGCATGTGGTGGTCAATCACCTCGATCACGTCTGCGTCGTTAATCCCTTCGGGCAGTTCCGCGACGTTGTTCGTGTCGACGATGATGCAGCTGTCCCCTTCTCCCACGTTCTCCAGGATTTCCGGCTTGTCGAGATTCCAGCGCTCGAGCACGAAGAGCGCCTCGGCATTCGGTTCGCCAAGCAGCCGGGCTTCCGCCGGGGTGTTGCGGCATTCGTTCAGGTACCAGGCCCAGATGATGGGGGAACCGGTGGAATCGGTGTCAGGCGACTTGTGGCCGAAGATTTTACGGGTCATGGGGGCACGCACGCTGCTCGTCTCGGCGCCCTCTTAGCGGGTCGCTCGACGCTTGTCACCATGCAAGGAATCGCTTGGCGCGCAATGCGTTGCCGATTCCGGGCGGCGATGAGCCCGGACCGTGCAGCTTGATGTCGTTCGGACGATTCGGCATCCTTGCCATCGGGCAGAAACGAGAAAGCTCCGTACGAGAGGGAGAACGCTGCGTGGTTCCCGGTTCCGTTCGAGACATTGTTGCGAGGCGCGAATGCGCTGCAGAGGCGCCTGCGCTTCTCTTGCCGCGCCGCAGTTGCGGTGCGAGTGCTGATGCCTCCGGTGCGGAAAGGTGCATGTCAGTGATGGCAAGCTGATGGAGTGGTGCGAAGAGGGTGTCGTCCTTGCACGTCGCCGTCACGGGGAAAACGCCTCCATCATCGAGGTGTTTACGCGCGGCCATGGTCGGCATGCCGGGATCGTCCGGGGCGGCGGGTCGCGGCGGCTGGCGCCGATCCTGGAGCCGGGAAACCAGGTTCAGGTTGCATGGCGCGCGCGCCTCGCGGAACATCTTGGCAGCTTCACGGTCGAGCCGGTGCTTGCCCGTGCCGCACTGCTCATGGGCGAACGTAGAACACTCGCCGGCCTGAACGCGGTCACTGCCCTGCTCTCCTACGCGCTGCCCGAACGGGAGCCGCATCTGGCGCTGTATGACGGAACGCTCACAGTGCTCGAGATGATGTGCGACGGCCCATACTGGCCGCTGGCCTATGTGCGGTGGGAACTCGCGCTGCTCGAAGAGCTTGGCTTCGGCCTGGACCTGTCCAGATGCGCCGTGACGGGAGCGACCGAAGGGCTTGTCTATGTTTCGCCCAAGTCCGGCCGTGCGGTTTCGGCCGCCGGGGCAGGGGAGTGGAAACCGAACATGCTTCCCCTGTCGCCTTCCCTTCTTGGCCGAGGCGAATGCACCGCTGCCGAAATCCACGACGGCCTGAGGACAACCTGTCACTTCCTGAAGTCGCGGCTGGTTCCCGCGCTGGGAGACCGGCGTTTGCCTGAGGCCCGCGACCGGCTGGCGGACGTCCTGGCGGGTGAAACCTGATCGTCCGGCTGAAGCAAGTCTGAGACCTACGACGCACGCTGCGGACGTCTCGGTCGATGCGTTGACCGCCGCGGCGATGCGGCTGGATGTCTCGGTCTCCGCCGACATCCATGCAACCTCCTGCTTCGGTTCGGGCAGCGGGCTCCTTCTCTTCAAACTCCTTTTCGATCCCGGCAGTCCGGCTTTCATTGAACGCCGTCCGAGGCGCTTCGGAAGGTGTGTCCACGCCCCGCCCGACACGTGTGCGGCGCTCGGAAAACCGATCCCTTGGCCGGATCAAGCAGATCGGCTGGCGGGCGCTGGCCCCGGTTGCGCCGGCGGCGGTCGAAGTCACGGCGCCATCGCAATTCGCCGCGGATCACTGCAGGAACGGCCGTCATTGTCGATCTGGCGGCGGAAGCGCGCCGATCCTTGGAACGTCAGAATTGCACCTTCAAGACAGTGGGAGCGGAGCTTTGGCTGTCGTTCGTTCCGAGTCTCAGCGCCGAAATCGCCGTGTCGACAACGACTCCGTTGCGGCGCCAGCTGCCGCCACGCGGAAGGTTGAAACCTGTCTACGGGGCCACGGAGAACGGCTCCCCTCCCGGCACCGGAACACGCGTCGATTGTCTCCTGCGCGTTTTGCCGTCCGGAATTCAGGCATCCAGGGATCCGATGCAATTGGCAAATGCGGCTGCTCCGGCGCCGGTTCGCGCAACGGTCGATTTGCGGACAGCGAGGAAGAAGGCAAACCCGCCAGGTCAGGACGTCTGAACTGCAACGTGCGCGGCAGCGGATACCGAACATCCCGGGCCCGCCAGTCAGGAACGCCATGATGGCAAGCGCCACGGACGCCCGTCGCTTGCGGCCGAACTTCCGGTTCAAGATTTGTCGCCGGGATGCGAGCAGGAGGTGAGTGGGGGCGAGAGGCGGTGAGAGGTTGAACGAAGACCTCGATTTCGACTCCAGGGAGCGCTGAAGCGCTGCCGGTGTCTTGGCGGTCGCAGTCGGCGGCCGGCCGAACTCAAGGTGCGGATCGTCGCCAAATGCGCTGCGACTGTCCGGTCAGGCCAATTTCCCGGGATCCGGACAACGAATGTTCCAGAATGAACGAAGCCCGCCAACGCAGGAAACCGGTTTTCATGCCGGCGAACCGTCCATGAGGCTTCCTGCATTTCCACCGGCGCCGCGAAGGGTTGCCGGGCCGGTCGTTACGACGATCATCACGGCATTGAAGGGGCTTCCGCGCTTGCGGTCGGCCCGGCAAAGAGCCGAACCGTGATGCGCGCCGTGACGATTGGAGGGCCATGGCGTCGCCGTTCACGTCAAGTTGCGCAGCAATCTCCGAATTCCTGGTGGCGGCATTCAGCCCAGCAGACGCCGCGCGATCACCTGCGCCTGTATTTCGGCGGCACCCTCGAAGATGTTCAGGATCCGTGAATCGCAGAGAATTCGGCTGATTCCGTATTCAAGCGCAAACCCGTTGCCGCCGTGAATCTGCAGCGCGTTGTCCGCTGCAGCCCAGGCAACCCGCGCACTCAGCAGCTTGGCCATGCCGGCCTCGAGATCGCAGCGCCTGTTCGTGCCCTTCTGGCGCGCGGCATGATAGGCAAGCTGCCGTGCCATCGTGATTTCGACGGCCATGATGGCGAGCTTCGAGGCGACGCGGGGAAACGCGATCAGGGACCGGCCGAACTGCCTTCGATCCTCGGCATATCGAAGGCCTGCGTCGAAAGCTGACTGAGCGACGCCGATCGCCCTCGCCGCTGTCTGGATGCGCGCGCTTTCGAATGTTTGCATCAGCTGCTTGAAGCCTTGGCCTTCAGCACCGCCAAGGAGGTTCTCGCCGTTGATCCGGAATCCGTCGAAATTGACCGTGTATTCCTTCATGCCACGGTAGCCGAGGACCTTGATTTCCCCGCCTGACAGGCCGTCATCCACAAAGGGTTTCACATCTGTGCCCGGGGTCTTTGCGACCAGGAACATCGACAGTCCGCGATAGTCCGACGTTTCGGGATCGGTGCGCGCCAGCACCGCCATCAGGTTGCTGCGCGCCGCATGCGTGATCCAGGTCTTGTTGCCGGAAATCACCCAGCTCGCTCCGTCACGTTCCGCTCGTGTCCTGAGGGATCCAAGATCGGACCCCGTATCGGGCTCGGTGAAGACCGCTGTCGGCAGGATCTCTCCGGAGGCAAGCCCCGGCAGCCACCGTGCCTTCTGGTCCTCGGTGCCGCCGGTGAGGATGAGTTCGGCAGCGATTTCCGAACGCGTGCCCAGCGAACCGGTGCCGATATAGCCCCGCGACAGTTCTTCCGAAACCACGGCCATGGCCGTGCGGGAAAGGCCGACCCCGCCGTATTCCTCGGGAATCGTCAATCCAAAGACTCCCATTCCCGCAAGTTCCTCGATGACGTCCATCGGGATGAGTTCGTCGTTGAGGTGCCAGTCGTGCGCGTACGGCTCTATCCGGTCCCGGGCGAAGCGGCGAAACTGCTCGCGGATCATTTCGAGTTCGTCATCGAGTCCCGTGGCCCCGTAGACGACGTCGCCATTCACGGTCCGGATCAGTTCCATGAGCCGCATCCGTGCAGCTTGGGAGTTTCCGTTCCGGGTCAGGGCAAGCACGTCGGGAGGCAACGCTTCCGCCAGGTCTTCCGGCGAAAGGCCCAGATCCCAGGGCCGCACGATTTCGTGCTGGCTCATCGGAATCCCGCCAATGATCTGGGAAAGGTACTCCCCGAAGGCGATCTGGTGGATCAGTTGCTCGACTTCGCTGAATCGTCCCTTGCCCTGGAGCCGCTCCGCCCAGTCCTGCATTTGCCGCAAGGCTTCCGCACAGGTTGCAAACCATGCCAGCCCGTGCGCTGCTGTCTGTTCACGGTCCAGCAGGGCCGAATCGAACTTGTCGCTCTCGCTCGTCATGTCCCGCACGCGTTCGATTGCCCGGACCAGGAGCGCATCGACCGAATCCGTGGCTGCCTTGGTCAGTTTAGAAAGGACCGTGAGTGCAATCGGTTCAGCCATGCTCCTGCCGGATCTGCGGACATTCGCGCCCCGGGTTTCTGCGCTTGCGAACGCTAGGGATCTTGCAGGTGCAGCGCAAGAAGATTTCAAGAGAGTGCGACACTTTGAATGAAAATGTCCTTCGCGATTCCGCTTTCTCGCGGGGGACCGAGCAGATACGAGACGGCAATGATTGGGGAACTGGCAGCGATGGGAACCGTCGCGTTGGGCGCGGCCCTGGCCCTTGCCCTTCTGGCGGGCGCCGTGAAGGGCATGACGGGATTTGCCTTACCGATGATTCTGGTCTCCGGGCTTGGATCCTTTCTTTCTCCGGAACTGACGCTGGCGGGAATGATCCTTCCGGCCCTTTTCACCAACCTTTTTCAGGCGTTCCGGCAGGGGAGCAGGGCCGCGTTTCAGTCCGCGCGGATCCACTGGCGCTATCTTGCGACGATGCTGGCATTCCTGACTCTCAGCAGCCAGGTCGTCCTGAGCATTCCAGCAGGGCTTCTGTTCCTGATCCTCGGAACGACGGTCACGTTCTTTGCGTCGCTGCAGCTGGCCGGCTGGCGACCGAGAGTGTCGGCACGGCATCGGCGACCGGCCGAAATCGGTACCGGAGCGGTGGCTGGCGTACTTGGCGGCCTGACCGGAACCTGGGGGCCGCCCACGGTGCTGTATCTGACTGCCTTGGGAGTTCCGAGGATGGAGCATGTCCGCATCCAGGGCGCAGTCTACGGCGCCGGCGCTGTAATGCTGACCCTGGCGCATCTGCAGTCCGGCTTGCTGTCCGGTGCAGGCCTGAACCTGTCAATTGCCCTTGTCATCCCGGCACTGGTTGGCGCGACCATAGGCGCTGCCATACTGAATCGGCTGGATCAGGAGAGATTCAGGACCCTCGTTCTGGCAGTGCTCGTGCTTGGCGGACTGAATCTCTTGCGTAGAGCGATTCTGGGTTAGCGCTTTCCGCGCTCCCTTGAACTTGTCTAGGACCGAGTTCAGGCTTGAACGCCCCGACCCCTCACCGTTCCTTTGATGCTCGGCGTCCAAGCCCGGGCGGCGGGCGGGGACCGCCACCTTGCGCCGCCGGCGCGACAACGGAGGACAGTGCCGGGCTCGCCGGGAACCCGGGCCCCGCAATTCCCTCCGGGCATCCGCTCATGTCGTTCATGGCGTCCTCCTCCAGCCGGCGTCGCATGGGTTGCGTCGCGGCTTTCCGGCGTCCCGACAGGCGTGTCGTCGCCATCCACGTTTCGTGACTTACCAGACGTTCTTTGATTGTTCAGTGAAGAGTGCCTGAGTTGTCGCGTTCGTTGCTTGATCAAGAGACAGCCGGTCCGTCGTCGTGGCGATGTTTCCGATCTCGGAACTCGCCAGGGCTTCGAGCACGGGAATCGAGTTGATCAGCATCGTCTGGCTCGGGATGAGCTTCCCGGAGACCGGGAGTTCCGCCAGTGCCGCGCGTGCGGCAAAGCAGCTGCGAAGAAAGGGCCCTGTCTCGGTTTCCGAAGCCGGTGGCAGATTCGGAATTTCATTGAATTGGCGACCCGGATCCGAGGTCATGTCGATGCAACCCTCTCTTTCCAAAATGTTTTCCGAACATGCCGATCCCGTCGACATGCCGCTCTAACGTGACGATGAAACTGGATCGAATCGACATTTTCAATTGCCTTGCTTCAAGCAGCCAACGCAACTCTGCGCCTGTGAGACCGCTTCCCCGTGCGGCGCCGTCCCTGTCACGAATGCAGATTCAGCTTGTTGACGCGGGTCCGAAGACGTGCACTCGGTACTGTCGAGGCATGCGACCAGCGCCGCGTCGACCGGACAGTCTCCAATCTTGGCTGGCGAGCGAAGCAGCTCGGCTGCCAGCTGGTCAGGATGACCGAAGACCCGAATTCGGGAAATGGCTTGGAGTCAATGACGTAGATCCTTCATTGCTCAAGGGAGAGCATGGTGCCAACTTCTTTCCTGTAGCCTCGTTCCGATGATTCGCACGTGCATGTGGCGATCCGCCGAATGGTCGAAAGCGTAATGTTGGGCTCAGCATTGCACTTCAGCATTGACGCTGCGGGAACATTCCGGGCGTGGAGCTTCCGGTAAAGCGCGTACTGTCCAGACGGCCTGATCCTCTTGGAAACTCCGGCCCTTCAAGGCGGAGGAGATGGCAACGGTCTTCCTTATGCAGAATGTGCGGGTTGGATTGCCCCATTGGATCGAGGCCGAGGCTGACGTGTGACGCCGCAGCGGTCCGAGGGCCGGACCTGGCGTTTCGTGACCGCCGAACCGGGGATGTCGCGGCCAGAGTCCTGAATTGTCGCATTCGCACGCGCATGCGAACTGTGCCGGTCTGAAACTTGCGCCATGGACGACTACTATCGCGATGCACGAAAGATCGATCCGGCGCGCGGCACACTCCTGGGGGACAACACGCCGAACGACGGCAATCGGATCGAGATCGGCCCGACCCGGCTTGCGTTCGACGAGTGGGCAGCAGCAGGGATTGCCTTGCCGGACCTGCAGGAGATGCGGCGCTACAGATGGCAGCGACTGACAGAGCATGTGGTCGCGCGCGACTATGGCGGCTTGCTGGTCTTCGATCCCCTGAACATTCGGTATGCCACCGACTCCACCAACATGCAGCTATGGAACACCCATAACCCTTTCCGGGCATTGCTGCTGTGCGCAGATGGATACATGGTGCTCTGGGACTACAAGAACAGTCCGTTTCTCTCCTCGTTCAATCCGCATGTGCGCGAGGTCCGTTCGGGCGCGGACTTCTTCTACTTTGACAGGGGAGACAGGGCATACGACGCGGCAATCGTCTTCGGCGGACAGGTACATGACCTGATCAGGGCGCATGGCGGAGGCAACATGCGCCTCGCCGTCGACAAGGCTATGCTTCACGCCCTGAAGGCGCTGGAAGCGGAGGGCTTCGAGGTGATGGAGGGCGAGGAGGTCACCGAGAAGGCGCGCGCCGTCAAGGGTCCGGACGAAATCAAGGCCATGCGCTGTTCCGTCCATGCCTGCGAGACCGCGGTTCGTGCAATGGAGGAGTTCGCGCGGACCGAGGTGCCCGGCGGCAATGTCAGCGAGGACGACATCTGGTCGGTGTTGCACGCCGAAAACATAAAGCGCGGAGGTGAGTGGATCGAGACCCGGCTGCTGGCCAGCGGCCCGCGAACCAATCCGTGGTTTCAGGAATGCGGGCCACGCATGGTCCGGATGAACGAGATTGTCGCCTACGACACCGACCTGGTGGGAAGCTACGGCATCTGTACAGATATCAGCCGGACCCTGTGGATCGGCGATCGCGCACCCAGGCCCGACATGGTCGAGGCGATGCGGCATGCGCATGAGCATATCATGACGAACATGGAACTTATCCGCTCGGGTGCGCGGATCGAGGACATGAGTCGGAACGGGCACCGGCTCGCGGAGAAGTACCGGGAGCAGAAATACGGCTGCATGATGCACGGTGTCGGGCTTTGCGACGAATGGCCTCTTGTCGCCTATCCCGACCGGATGGTCCCGGGCGCCTTCGACTACGAACTGGAGGCAGGCATGGTTCTTTGCGTCGAGGCGCTCGTCGGCGAGAAGGGCGGCGACTTCTCGATCAAGCTGGAAGACCAGGTTCTGGTAACGGAAGAAGGGTATGAGAACCTGACGTCCTATCCCTTCGACCCGGCCCTGTTGGGTTAGCTCTTCGTCATTGACGGGCCCTTCGCAGGGGCCGATGCTGGAAGTCGACCGGCTCAGGCAGGTCCGGACGCCGCCGCTGGACCTGGGCGGCATCGTGAGTGGTTTCATGCGCAAGCGACCTGCGCGAACGTCACTCGAACCTGTAGGGCGCCCGAACGCCTCGAAGGAATTCCTCGCCGGATACGGGTCTCCTGCCCTCGCGCTGGACTTCCGCCACCTCGATTGCTCCCGTTCCGCAGGCAATGCGGCAGCCTCCTAGATGAGCCCCGGCTTCCCCGGCGCCTTCCACGAGGCGGGAGTTGAGGAGTTTCGTGCGTTCTCCATGGACTTCGCACCACGCCCCCGGAAACGGGGAGAGTCCGCGTATGTGACGGTCGATCTCGACGGCGGGCCCTGACCAGTCGATCCGGGTTTCCGCCTTGTCCAGTTTCCGGGCATAGGACACGCCGTCCTGCGGTTGCGGAATTGGCTCGAGCTCGTCGATGCGGTCGAGGGCCTCGACGACGAGGCGGGCACCCAGTCGCGCCAGCCTGTCATGCAACCGCCCTGTCGTGTCGTCGGGCCTGATCGGCAAGGTCTCGCGAAGCAGCACGGGACCCGTGTCGAGCCCTGCATCAATGGCCATTATCGAGATTCCGGTTTCGCTGTCCCCAGACATGACCGCCCGGTGAATCGGAGCAGCTCCGCGCCAGCGTGGCAGGAGAGATGCGTGGATGTTGAGACAGCCGAGACGCGGGGTCGCCAGGATGGTCTCAGGCAAGATCAGGCCATAGGCCGCAACGACGGCAGCATCCGCCTGGTGTGCCCGAAAGATCTCGCACGTGTCAGCCGACCGGAAGTTTCGGGGCGTGAGCACGGGCAGCCCGAGCGCATCTGCCCGGACCTGTACGGGGCCAGGCCGGTTCCTCTTGCCGCGTCCGGCCGGACGGGAGGCCCGGGTGTAGACCGCAACGATCTCGTGCCCGGCTTCGAGCATTGCGTCGAGCGCGGGGACCGAAAATTCCGGTGTGCCCATGAACACGAGTCTCATCGACGCGCCCATTTCGCCCTACGCCCGTTCCCGTTCCAGCTCGCGCTTCAGCTTCTTCATCCTGCGGGTGATCATTTGGCGCCGAAGCGGCTTCAGGTAGTCGATGAACAGCTTGCCGTTCAGATGGTCGATTTCGTGCTGGACGCAGGTTGCCCAAATGCCCTCGAAGCGTTCGGCCTGTTGCTTGCCCTTAAAGTCGTTCCAGGTCACCTCGACCTCGGCGGGCCGCTCGATTTCGGCAAACTGTTCGGGAAGCGAAAGGCAGCCTTCCTCGTGCGTGGAGCGTTCCTCCGAAGCCCAGGTCACCGCAGGGTTGATCAGGATCATCGGTTGAGGCGGAGCGTCCTCTTCCTTGACGCAGTCCATCACCAGGAGCCGCTTCAACACGCCAACCTGTGGTGCGGCAAGCCCGATTCCGGGAGCATCATACATGGATTCGAGCATGTCGTATGCAAGCGCGCGGAGCCTGTCATCGAAATCGGTGACAGGGTTTGCGACCGTCTTCAGGCGAGGGTCGGGGTGGATGAGGATTTCCCGAATGGCCATGGGCACCATCTATGAGAAGGCGGCGTCAGCGACAAGCCGACCTTGCTTGCAGCTCTGTCGCAGACTGGTTAGTTCGGCGCATGACCCATGATTTCGATACACAACTCGTGCTTCGCGGCTCGCATGCTGCCAAGTATGACAACCTTGAGCAGGCATTCGGCGTGGATGATCCGGCGATCATTCCCATGTGGGTGGCGGACATGGACTTTCCCGCCGCGCCTGCCATCCGCGCGGCCCTGCAAGCCGAAGCGGAACTGGGGTACTGCGGGTACTTTGGAAATGCAGGCGCCACCGGCCGGGCCGTGGCTGAATGGTACAGGTCCCGCCACGGATGGGATGAAGTCGAGCCAGGCTGGGTTCGCTACACGCATGGCGTCGTCAGCGGCTTTGGAGACGCCATTGCGACGTTCAGCGAGCCGGGGGATTCCATTGTCGTCTTCTCTCCGGTGTACCACGCATTCTATCGCCAGGTGCGGAACATGGGCCGGGAAGTCATGGAAAGCCGGTTGAAGGTCGAAGACGGCCTGTTCCACATGGATCTCGACGCCCTGCAGTCCTCCTTGACCGGCCGCGAGAGGATCGTGACCTTCTGCACTCCCCACAATCCGGGTGGACGGCTTTGGAAGGTGGATGAAATCAGGGCCTTGGCAGAGTTTTGCGAGGCAAACGACCTGATGCTGATCTCTGACGAGATTCACATGGACCTCGCTTTCCCGGGCGCGCGGTTCGTGCCAACGGCCGTGGCGGCGCCAGGGCAACTCGACCGGCTGGTGGTGCTGACCGCCGCTTCCAAGGGCTTCAACATTGCCGGTGGCGAGACCGGACTTCTCATTGCCCCGGACCCGGACGTGCGGGCACGTGTCGACAAGGTGCTGGGCGACCGTGAATCCTCGCCCAACCGCTACGGCATGGCGATGCTGACGGCAGCCTTCGCGCAGAGCGGCGACTGGTCCGAGGCTGCGCGGGCCTATCTTGCCGAGAATTTCCGAACCTTTGCCCGGCGGGTTGCGTCCATCCCCGGCGTCAGCGTCATGGAGATGGATTCAACGTATCTGGCTTGGGCGGACTTCTCAGCTCTTGGCATGCCCGACGACGAACTGCTGAATCGCCTGCTCGCCACGAAGGTCGCGCCGAGTCCCGGGACCCAGTTCGGAACCGGCGGCTCAGGTCACATGCGGTTCAACCTGGCCCTGCCGCGTCCGACATTGCTGTCCGCGATCGACCGGATCGAACGCGCGTTCTCAGACCTTCAATAGATTCCTGATCGGTCCTGCCCGAACTGGCCGGGAGTTGCGACGATCCAGACATTCGCGGACAGGCCCGGCAATTCGCCGTCACGGAGGAGCGCATCGAAACGCGAAAACTCATTGGAGCGGGATGGCCGAGGCGCTCTTTGATTCCTGGTAGATGCCGGAGAGCGCCTCGTAGACCTTGCCGAGGCGGTCCGCCCGCCCCAGCAGGGCCCCGCGGTCCGGGTCATCGAGACGGTTGATCTCGTTCCTGATGCTCCAGCACGACCAATAGGCGTTTCTTCGATTGTACTGACCGTCCTCGAGGCGGAAGACTTCCCCGAGGATTCTCAGGTCATGCGGAATCGCAAAGCTGTCGCGGCTGTTCTCGTGACTGAAGAGGTAGAAGAAGTTGTCGAAGCCTGCCCATGTGATCGCAGAGAGGCACAGCGAGCACGGCTCGTGCGTCGACAGAAAGATCAGCTCGTCGGTTCCGGGGCGTTCTTCCAACTCGTAGAAGCTCTTCAGGCACTGGATTTCGCCGTGCCAAAGCGGATTGGCAATCTCGTTGTTCGTGTCCGCCAGGACCAGGCCCAGGTCCGACTTCCTCAGAAGCGCGGCACCGAAAATCTTGTTGCCGGCGGCAACGCCTCGTGTCGTCAGCGGCACGATTTCGACTTCGATCGTCTCAAGGAGTCGGGAAAGCAGGTGAACCCGGTCCCCGGAAAGTTCGAAAGCTCCGCGCCCGGTCATCCCTTCACCCCGCAAGTTGCCCGTTCCTGCAGGCAAGGGAGGAATGCGGGGTCTTGTGCTACTTGCATCGTTGTCATCCTTCTCGCTGCAGAGTGTTGATGCTGTATCCGCGCCCGTCACTGCGGTGAACAATGCTGCAATGCCTGTTTGACCTTCCCTGATTGGCGCCGTCAACCATCCGGACGCTGAAGGAACCGCTTCTTCCGACAGGACAGGTTCGCCGATCGCCTCCGCGTCCGGCGATTGCCCGTTGCTGCAGCGACTTCCGGATCCGCACTCCAAAGCGCTCGATCTCCGCAAGGGACAGGACCTTGCCGTCGTCTCTCGCCATCGCCGGGCCGGACCTTCGCGCCCCCGGATAGAACTTCGGTTCAAGTGCCTGGGTCTCCCCTCCGGTCCAGTTCCGGAACCTGATGGCGAAGGGATGAAGGCGGATCACGACAGCGCGCCCGCTTTTCGGCAGCTTCCTCGCCTGCGCCGGAGTGCAAGGCGTCAGCGGGTCGCCCCGCCGGCCGAGGACGAGGACTGGGCTTACGCCGCCCCGGGAGCCGACGAAGCCGTTTTCGTGGCGCCGACCGGAGCTGGCCTCCACTCGCACGACCTGACCAGGTTCGTGCCGATTCGTCCCGTTTCGTGCCTGGCCCGGCCTGTCTGCAGACGAAACCTCGAGAGCCCGGCGCTGAGGAGGCACGCCAGGACCGGCCTTGAACGCATGGTTCGGAGTGGATTGGATGGCATTCTCCTTTCCCGTGCGAGCCGGCATGGGCTTGCAGGGCTTTCGCTCCCCGGGCCTCTCCCTTCAGGGAGTGGTCGCCGGCCCGGCAACTGCACCGTGTTCGATAGGCACTTTCGCCCAAGATTTGAAGACATGGAAGTGCAACTGCAGGTCAGCCGCAGGCTTGCTGGGGCCCTCGCGGCTTGCGCGAGCCCCGGTCTTCAGCAGGCCCGGGCAACCTGCCCTCAGTGACAGCCGTGCGTCAACGCAGGCGGAAACGCCTGTTTTCGCGTGCCAGTCGGCGCGCACCGTAGACGATGAAGTCCTTTCGGTCAGTGCGAACAACGCGTTCGCACCGTCCGGACAGCCGAGAGGCATGTCGGTAGTTGCGGTCCAAGCAGGTCGCCGAATGGACCGCCCGACGTTCGTCGCCGGATCTCACGGTCCGTCGACAGTGGTCGCGAAGGGGCGCGATCCTGTAGCGGGCGCCGATTGCCGGGTTTCGGGGGAGAGTCCGCCCGACTATGACATTGGACTTCCTGGACATGTGGCTGCGGTTCCGGGAGCAGTGGTGCCTGTAATCTGGCCAGCGCGCTTGCGTCTCGGACGTTCCCTCCATTTCGTCGATGTCGTCGAGAGCGGCGGCAAGCAATCCAAACACCGCGAGGCCGGCGAGAGTCTTGCCAAAGTCTTCCGAGTCGGCCCGGCCCGGGCGGGAGCGTCAAGGCGATTGCGACGACGGCCGCAACAATAAGGGCAATTCTGCGGGTCATGAGCGTTCTCCAAGCTTGAGTGCCATGCGGCGACACACGTTGCCGCGTCATGAATGCAGAGTGAAACACATCGATCCGGACACAAAATATCGGCCCGTTGATGTGTGATAACGAGCGACGAAGGGCTGGAAGTCATTGATTTTTGGTCGATGCGCGGAAACATTGGCAGCATGCATGCACGTTCCCTGATCGGCGCCTTCGCGGCAATGCTTTGGTTGGCGGGGCATGCGCAGGCCGCCTGCTATGCGGACTACAAGGCCAGCCGCGGCAATCCGCCAATGCTGCACTATGGGGTGGTCCAAATCGACGTGAACCCCTGTACCATGCCGGACCAGGTGCTGCACGACGTGGAGGAGCGGCTGAAAGCTGCTGCAGGTTCAGTCGGTGTTCGACGATAGCGGGCTGGAGAAAAGGAGAGAGGATGCAGGACAGTACTTCCTCCGCTTCTGATTCGAGGGTCGCGTTGAACGGCTCTTCGTCGACAACGCGGACCTGACTTCGGAGGCATAGATCAAGCTTCTTGAAGTCCTTGCCCAGTCAGGCACCGCGTTTTCCGACGTTCTTGCCGGCTATCGCCTCGTAATCTTCGTTCTCATGCTGTTTGCCTCCGGGCTCCTCGTCGCCTTCCTGGCCTTTGTCGCCACGATCATCCTCCTCTATCGCCGGGTCGGAATGATCGAGAGGCAGGGCATCCAGGTCTCTTCGCTCGCGATAGATCGTGAAGGGAATTTCGTGATCATCAACGACACGGAGTTCAAGCCGACAAGTGCTGCGGTCGAGACAACTTCCGTTCTCGCGGAAGCGCGCATGGATGGGGAGGTTCTCAGCGGTGCCGAGATCGAGGCCGTGATTTCCGGCCGGCAACCGAAAGATTGCGAGGAATCTTCCGGCGCGACGCGGATCAAGCGCCTTAGAGGCTGAATGATAAGTCATTGCTTTTAATATGTTATTGTAGTTCATGGCGTTGCCCCCGCGCCAGACGGCGTGTCAGGAAGCGGCACGCGGCCAGCTGGATCCAGGCCAGGGAGCGCGCCAGCGTCCGCTCCACGTCCTTCGCCAGGCGCCGGCACCACGACAGCCAGGCGAACGTCCGCTCCACCACCCATCGGCGATACCCAAGTTGGCACTTTTCGCGTTTGTCCGGCACCGATTTGGCCAGCTTCTTCGGATGGACACACCAGATATAGCGTTGCCTTGTGGGTCATGCCCCTATATTTGTGATTGACGCCCTGAAATTGCTTTGTAGTGCCAGGACATGACGAAGTTGTCATGATTTCCCTTGGCCCCACCAACAAAGCCGACATGCCTGGACCCGCAACGACCAAATCGTGCCGGCGACATGTTCATCAGGGCAACCAAGACCCACACCACCGAAGGCAGGCCGGTCCGCAGCCATCGCCTCGTGCTCTCGCAGCGCATCGGCGACAAGGTCAGGCAGCGCACGCTCCTCAACCTCGGTACCGACTATCCGGTGCCGAAGGAGAAATGGCGCGAAGTTGCCGGACTTGCCGAGGCGCTCTTATGAGCGGCCGCCTGCGCGCGGCGCCGGCCCTGTCGCGAAAGCAGAATTGACGCTTGCCGAGGCGACGCCGAGCGTGTGAACGTCACGGACGGTCGGGGCGGTCGAGGTCCATGAGGCAATGGCGTGTTTCGTCACCCGGTCATGAGCGTGACCCGAACCATGATCGGCGTCCGTCACTGATGGCGCGGGCCCTGCCCGTGACCTCGTTCAAGAGATCGGGATTCGCCGTGGTTCCTCCCCGGCCCGAGTGAAGCGAGGCGACCAAGGGAGGGAACCGCATGCCACGCAAGCGAAAGGAAGGCCGGGAACGCGATCATCGGCCTCAGGCGGAACCGCTTCGAGGCGGCGCTGGAAAAGCTCCACGGCGGCCTTCCGGTCAAGGGCCGCCTCAAGCGCCACGACAGGGTGCTGGAGAGCATTGGCCGTCTCAAGCAGCGCTTCTCCGCCGTCGCCAGGCACTACGAGGTCACGGTCGAGAAGGCGAAAACCGGCCCCAACGCCACCGCCGTGCGCTTCAAGCGCAGGCCCCGATACGACGAGGCCGACGAGGGCGCGGGCGCCTATGTGCTGCGCACCAGCCACGTCGACTGGGACATCGAGACGGTCCTTCGGACCTACTGGCGGATCACGGATATCGAGGCGACATTCAGAAGCTTGAAATCCGAGCTCGGCCTTCGCCCGGTCTGGCACCAGCTCGACCGTCGCATCGCGGCCCGCCTGCTGATCGCCGTGCTGGCCTGTCACGCCGTGCATCTGATCCGTACCCGGCTGGCCGCGCGGGGCATCCACAAGTGCTGGGCATCGATCCGCGGGAGCATGCGGACCTGGGTGCGGGTCACCACGCGCCTGCGCCAGACCGACGGCACCTTGATCGTCAACCGCCAGGACACGCGCCCGGCCGCCGAGGTCGCCCGAATCTCCTCGGCGGCGGGCGTGGAACCCGCCATCCACCGCAGGAGGACCCGCCTGACGAGCTGGCAGAATCTCGCAAAATGTAGTGCCATGTTGGAATCGGTCGAGAAAAATATCGTGTCAACTCAAAACGCTAAAGGATGGAGCAAGCCGGAAAGTGCCAACTTGGGGATAGAGGACGGTGAAGCCCCTTGTCTCCCTGGGCCCGGGCACGATCTCCAGGATCGATCCGGGGCCGTGTTCCGCCAGCGCGGCCTCCGGCTTCGGTCCCGCATGCCCGCCGTCCGCCCACAGCTTTCTCACCTGCGGCGCCTTCTCCAGCATCGCGAGGATGACAGCCGGCGCCCCGTCCCGGTCCTGCACGTCGGCCGCGTGAACCCGGACCGCGATCGGGAACCCCTCCACGTCCACCGTGGCGTGGCGCTTCCTGCCCTTGATCCTCTTGCCCGCGCCGCATCCCGACGGGCCGCCCATCTCCGTCGTCTTCACCGACCGGCTGTCGATCGCGGCCGCCGCCGGATCTCCGGAGCGCCCCGCCTGCATGCGCGCAAGATCGCGCAGCGCGTCCATCATGCGCTCAAGAACGCCGTCGTCGCGCCACGCGCAGAAATGGTTCCGAACCGTCGCAAGGGCGGAAAGCGCTTGGGAACCGCCCGCCACCGGCACCCCGTCGCCAGCATGTACCGGATCGCGTCGGAAACCGCCCGAAGGTCGACGGTGCGGCGACGGCCCGGCCTCGACGGGGCCGGCAGGAGCGGCTCGATCACAAGCCGTTCCTCGTCGCTCAAATCGCTTTCATGCCGGTCCGAACTGCGCCCGTGCTTCTCGCGGGCGGTCCCGTTCCAAGCCATGTGGCCCTCCCTGTCTGGTGTGGAAGTCAGCATGGAAATGCCACGTCTGGGGGAGACCATCCACATTTTAGGTCAGCCTCTTGGAGACGCCCTTGGCAATCAGATCGTGGCGGAACTGCTGATCAAGACCGTAGCCAGGCAAGGCTACGTCCTCGACATCGACCGGAATGCGATTCGAGTGGCCTGACGCAGCGCAGCGCATTCGAGAGGCTCGACACCGTTGCAACACTGAGCGCAGGCCTTGGTCGCCTGGGCAACCTTCACGCGATGTCGTTCTCATGGGCCGACATCCTGGTCGCGTGGATGTACAGGGAGACCGGGCGCTTCCGGCCGCCTGTAGGCGGGCTTGGAGGCGAACGGACGGGGGAATGGCGGCCCCGATAGGAGTCGAACCTATGACCTACCGCTTAGGAGGCGGTTGCTCTATCCTCTGAGCTACGAGGCCGCTTCGTCGCTTTTCTCCTGTTCTGTCGACGTGATCAAGCGGCTTGCGTAGGTGCCCTTGGGCAACGGCACGGGGGGCCATTGTAGCGAGGTGATCAGATGAACGATGACAAGATCATTCCGTTGACGAAGGACGCAAAGGCGCAACCGCGGCCATTGACGCTGAAGGACGTGTCCTCGGCTTCGGGCGTTTCCGAAATGACGGTCAGCAGGGTCTTGAGGAACCGCGGGGACGTCTCGGACGCCACCCGGGAAAAGGTCCTGCAAGCAGCGAAGTCGCTTGGCTACGTGCCGAACAGGATCGCGGGCGCTCTTGCGTCGAACCAGGTCAATCTGGTGGCGGTCATAATCCCAAGTCTCTCGAACATGGTGTTTCCGGAGGTTTTGACCGGAATCTCAGAGGCCCTCGAAGAGACGCCGCTGCAGTCGGTTGTGGGCGTGACCAACTACCTGCCGGAGAAGGAGGAACAGGTGCTGTTCCAGATGTTGTCCTGGCGACCGTCCGGACTCATCATAGCCGGGCTTGAACATTCGGATGCCTCGCAGGCCATGCTGGCCGCTTCGGGCATGCCGGTGGTCGAGATCATGGACACAGACGGCGAATGCATCGACTCCGTTGTCGGGATCAGCCATCGACGGGCCGGGCGTGAAATGGCCGCCCAGATCGCACGCTACGGATATCGACGCATCGGCTTTCTTGGCACCAAGATGCCGATGGACCACCGGGCGCGAAAGAGGTTCGAGGGATTTACGGAGGCCTTGGCGAAAGAAGGCATCGAGGTTGCGGCCCAGGAATTCTACGAGGGTGGCTCGTCGCTGTCGAAGGGGCGTGAGCTGACCGAATGCATCTTGAGCCGCAGGCCCGACCTCGACTTCATCTACTATTCCAACGACATGATCGGTGCAGGAGGATTGCTGTATCTGATGGACAGGGGAATAGACGTTCCCGGCCAGATCGGCCTTGCGGGCTTCAATGGCTCGGAGTTGCTGGAAGGGATTTCGGTCAAGCTCGCGACCATGGATGCAGGTCGCCGAGAAACCGGACGCAAGGCTGCGGAAATCGTTCTGGAGCGAAACGAAGAGGGCGAGGGCGCCGGACAGCGCCGGGTGGAACTGACACCGCAAATCCAGTTCGGGGACACGTTGAAAAGAAAGGGCTTCAGATAGCGAGGCCTGCGCCAGTGAAGGGCCTTGTTGCACGAAGCCGGAGAGGACCGCGGTTCTCTATTCCTCGGACTGGCCAGCGCCGCAGTCTCCATGACAGATGCCAGGACCGGTGAAGCCATTCAGGACGGCGATGCGGACCTCAGTTCCTCGATGCGCTGGCACAGCAGAGGTCAGGACTCCCGGTCGACGGGAAGATGCCTGCCGAGATAGAGCAATGTCTTCTGACGCGCCTTGCCGTCGACGCGCCGATTCTCGACCAGACGATGGGCAATGCGCGGCGTTCCGTCGAGTGCGAAGCCTGTCCTTGCGGAGCGGATGAACATGCGGGGCATGTTGGCCCTGCCGGCGGTGTGCCGCCGAACCCTTGCCGCCGTTCACGATCTCTTGCAGGAAACCGCGCCTGTCGTCCTTCAGTCACACATGATAGATATTTCTGCCTGATTCAGCCATTGCCGTCCGCCTCTCCGGTCCCGTCGCGCCCACGTCAGGCGTGACGGCGACACGCCGGTCGGGAGGCACCATGCCCGCGCGGAACCCCGGCTCGCTGTTGATTTCTTTGGGACGGAATAGCGACCGATCGCCAGTCGGCAATGTGCGAGATCAGGGGCATGGTCCGATCAATCGTTTCAACGGTGTCGAGGTACCGGGGTCCTAGGCCGAACTTCCAGAAGGCCTCAAGGTCTACCTGATTGATTTCGGGACAGAAACCCCGGAATCCGGATTCACGGTACTGGGCAGAAACCTGCGGCGGGTGTCAGGGCAGCCGGACGCCGAGGAGCCGAAACGCCTCGGCCTGCAGCGGCGTCGGCGTCGAGGTCATGTCGAATTCCGCGGACGTTTCCGATTTCGGCTTCATGCGCATCATGGACAGGGTCGCAAGGTGGGCCATCAGGCCCTGGAAGCCCTGGACGGGCAGTCCGGACGTGGTCCGCTTCGTCGCCGCCTTGAGCGCGGCCCCGTCCGACGTCCCGGCCGGGGCGACGGCGGAGGCCGCCTCCGGCGGATCCTCGTCATGGAAGAGCAGCGGTTTCAGGGCGTCCCGCATGTGCCACTCCACGTAATATGCGAGCATGCAGAGCAGGACGTGCGCCCGGACCCGGCCGGCCAGGCGGTGATGGACCGGACGCACCTTCAGGTCCACGGTCTTCATCGTTCGGAAGGCCCGCTCCACGCGGGCGAGGGACTTGTACGACCTGACCGTCTCACCGGGTCCCATGACGCGTTCGGGAAGGCTGGTCCGGACCACGCAGAATCCGTCCAGGGCCTCCTCGGCGGCGATGCCGTCGACGTTGCGCCGCCACGAGAAGCCGTCCTCCCGGACGTCGACGACGAAGTGCTTCTTCATCTTCCGCGCCGTCAGGACCTTCTCCAGCCGCAGGGCGATGTTCGTCGCGCCCTTGAGGCGGCGGCTCTTGCGCCGGGTCGCCGCGTCGACCTCGCGGATGCCCTCCTCGGTCGCCTGCAGGAGGTCCTCGCGCCTGCGGGCGCGCTCCTCCGCCAGAAGCGGGTTGCGGCACGCCATCAGGCGCTCGCCCGGAAAGAGCTCCTCGCAGGCGATCTCCGCCATGTCGATGTCGTCGAACAGCGACGGCTGCAGGGTTCCGTTCTCCGCCAGCGCGCGGATCGCGGGCGCCCTGAGCGCACTGATCCAGTCCAGGCCGGCGGGCCGGACGTCCTCGCGCAGCCGTCCGGCCGCCGTCGCGACGGTGGCCGGATCGGAGGCGTTGCCCTCGAAGACCTCCACGGCGACCGGCCGTCCCTCGCGGTCGCACATGAGGCCGAACTCGACCTGCAGCCTGCCCCTCTTGCCGTCGCGGGAGTGGCCGAACCTCGCGAGCGCGCAGTTCCGGCCCTCCATCCAGACGGAGGTCAGGTCCCACAGCACCAGGGAGCGCTCGCCGAGATGCCGCCGCGCAAGCTCCGTCTCGATGCGCTCCTGCCGCTCCAGAAGCCAGTCCATGGCGCCGCAGAGCTCGTTCTCGTCGGTGTCGCCGATGCCGAGCGTCTGGCCGAGCGTGTCGCACGCGCTTGCGGGGGACAGGCTCCGGGCCGTGGCGAGCTTCGCCCTGGGCGCGGTGATGCGGGCCACGATCATGGCGACCGCGAGGTCGCGCTGCCGGGACGGGCGCGGGGAGACGGTCCGGTCGAGGCCGAGCTTTCGGAGCGTGCCGAGCGCGGCCGCGACGGCGCCGTGGGGCAGCGAGGACGCGACCTCGAACGCGTCCTCGAGCGGCCGTGCGGCGGCACCCCTGAGGCAGGCGCGGATCTCCTCGACGAGTTCGGGCGGCAGCCTGGAGAGGTTGGCGAGGGTGCGCTTGCGGACCTTCTTGAGGTCCTTGTCCCACCATGTCTCGCGGAGCAGCACGGCGGGCGGGGAGTTTCGGTTGGGGACGGATTCGACATACATGGGCATGTCCGTAGCCGTTCCTGTCCATGGTGTCAAGCACATGCCGCGACAAAATTCGGGGAACTGTTGGACATTGAAGATTCTGTCTTCCGGAACCGTCTGCATCTTGCATGGGTATGCAAATTGACCTCAAGATCAGGCAAATCCCGGACAACACACTGAAAAAGCTTCACTTTCCGAGAGAGATGCGCTCAGTTCGGCTGGAAGTTCGGCCTAGGCGCAATACTGTTGCTTTAGGCACAATTCGGGGCGATTTCCGGCGTCCAGTCGTGTTTCTCGCGCGACACCGGTCCGCGCTTGCGGAAGGGGAAGCCGCTCATCTCCTGCCTGACGCCACGGGGCCTGGACTGGCCGCGGCCGGAAACGACGCGCTGACGCGCTCCTCGAGGATCTCGTCAGTCACGACGGCCGGCCTGTCCTCAGGGGGGAAAGTCGCCGGGTCGCCGGGGGTGTAGCCCAGATTGGTTGTTCAGGCGGTTACGGCCTGTCTCGCCCGCCAGTCCAGGAAGTCAGGCAGCCTGAGGTTCATGACGCAGCTCTTGAGGGCGGGCATGGCGTTGGCTCCCCTCCTGGACCAGCGGGTGCCTGAGCGCTTCAGCCTCAGCCCGAACTGCCTGCAGCCGCCTTCCACGACGCCGCTTCCGACCTGCATGCCCTGATCGCGGTACCCGTCGTACCGCATCCTCTCGATGTTGTTCCGGAAGTGGCGGCAGCACGCGGCCACCTCCTCGTGCCTGCCTCTGAAGGGCTCGAGCTCCCGGACCACCCTGGCGACCCGGCCCGCCTGGGAGGATCGCCTTCACGGCGTCGGAGGCGTGTTCCAGGGCATGGAAGATGTCGAGCACGCAGGTGACCTTCCGCCCCCCGAAGAGTTCGTCGCAGGTGTTCCGTATCCATTCGGCCCCGTCGGAGATGACGACGAGCTCCCTGGCATCGTGCAGGCCGCGGCGAAGCGCCTCCCGGTCAAGGCGCGTGGCGAAACCGGAAGGCTCCGGGCTTGCGGACCGAGCGGCCGCGCTGTCGATGAGGCAGCCGGACGTCTCGCTGCCCCTGTCCTTCAGCGCCGCGCCGGTCTCCGGATCCCGGCCCTCTGCGGTGTGCATGACGGCCAGCCTGACTTCCCGGCTCTTCGAGCTCCCGTCCTCATGCTTGCCGAGAACGCCCTCCGTCTCTTCCTTCCGCATCGGGATCCCGGTCCCGTCGATGGGCAGGTGCATGCGCGGTTCCAACGGCCTGCCCTCGACGGCCTCCTCCCGCTCGAACCGGAGGGCCTCCTCGCCGAGCGCCAGCGACCGGCGCTGCAGCGAGCTCGGGGAGGCGTCCAGCCCGGCAAGGTTCGCGATGTGCCTGCTCGCCGCCTCGAAGCCCGTCATCGGCACCGTCCCGGCCATGACGCTCGCCATCCCCGGAGTGAAGGTGCTTCCATACAGCCCCAGCGTCCGGTCCAGCGGAAAGCATCCCTTGCCGCACGACCGGTAGCAATAATGGCGGCGTTTCACCTCGACCCGGCCGAGCCGGGTGAGCCAGGTCTTCCTCTTCCCCGTCCCGTGCCGGATCATCGGCTTGCCGCAGCCCTCGCATTTCGGCGCCGGCAGCGCGTCGTCAAGCCGTTCCAGGAGCACGGCTAACTGGTTCTTGCGCCCGCTGACGCTGGAATCCGTCCGGATGCGGTTCCCGGGCATCGGGTTCCATTCGTCCTGATGACGGATTCTCCGCATTCGTGGCCCATGACGGGCTTCCCGATCATCGGTCGCCGTCACTTTCTGCCCGACGGCCACGGCTTCCGCCGCGCCGGGGATGCGCGTCTTCGCGATTTGGTCAATCGTGCCCGTCTCGGTTTCGTGCCGACGAACGCGGCCTCGCCGAATCTCCTGAGCGGGATCAGGCCTTGACTGAGGACGGGCGCGGACGGGCGTTGCCGGTCATCTTCAGGAAGCCGGGCACGCGCCGCGCGTCCCGGCCCAGCCGACGCATCGTCCCCGCGACGGCGAGCCCGCGGGCCTTGATGAGGCCGATCGCGAAGCGCCGCAGCAGGGCCGTGTTCTCCGGGCCGTGGCCGGTGCGGATGCGGCTTCGGTCCTCGTCGAAGCTCCAGTCGAGGATGTGGTGACTGGCCTCGATTCATCCATCGTACTGCTCCTTTTCAGATCGAGGTCCGGGCTTTTCGAATTCAGCATGCAAGACACTGAAGCACAACGACAATCCTGGATGCCTCGGAACGGCGGCAAATGCGCCGCTCCGGCTTTACGCGGTGCGAACGGCTTGCGGAGGCCCGAAAACGTCGTTCCGGCCGCCTGAACGCACGTCGATCGGTCGCACAGGGCCTGCGGCAGGCGGCGTCACCAGGGAATCCCGTCCTGGATCTGCAATTTCTCGCACGTTCGCCGCCCGGAGCGGCCTGAACAGCCTTCCGGCGCCGCTGGCGGCGAGCTTTACGGAGCGAGACCGGGGCCGGGTCGTCACGCATTGCCATGCTCCCGGTCCGAAGGCGTTCCCTCGAACAGCGGAAGCCCGTCCTCTTCCAGCCGGACGCAAAGGCCGCGGACGGCCCCGCGCTTCACGTGGCAGGACTCCAGCTTCCCGGACGCGACCCTTTGCCAGACCGTCTGGCGCGAGACGCCGAGGCGCTGCACAGCCTCCCGGAGCGGGACGAACCCCTCCGGCGGCTCGAGACGGAACCGGCTGCGGAAGTCCGCGCCCATCCGGACGCGAAGCGGCGCCCCGGGCACGTCCGGGCGGACGCCGGGCAGGATGCCGGCGTTGACCCAGCGACAGGGCGTGGAATCCGCAACCCCGAGTTCCCGCGCCGCCGCCCGCACGCTCAGAAGCTCGCCGTCCTCCTCGTCCCCGGTCGACGCACTGAAGCCCGGAACACCGTGGCGACCGCGGAGCGACCGCACGAGCGATGTCGAGAACGGCAGCCCGCGCGCCGACCGCCGCCCCTGGCCGTTCAGGATTCCGGCTATCTGGTTGTCGGGACAGAACCGGGCCAGGCGGCGAACCAGCTCGACCGTGTCGACGTCGTCGTGCCGGCGGACCGGCTTCCGCTTGCTGCGCCTGACCGAAAGGGCGTCCGCCCGACCGCCCCGCCAATGGATGACGACCTCGGTCCGGCCTTCCTCGGCCACCTGGAGCGTGACTTCCTCGACAAGACAGGCAAGCAGGCGCTTGCGGTCTCGGCGGGTCGTCTCCGGCGTGTTCCAGACCCGCTCCAGCGCGGTGCCGAGGTCCGCGAAGAACGACGGCGGCGGAGCCTCGGGCTGCCGCTCCCGGGCGGCCTCCAGCGCGAACTCCGCGCTCTCCACCGCCCTCAGCGCCGCCTCCCGTTCCCGCTCCAGGGTCGACGCGATCAGGCGGTTGTCGGGATCGACCTTCCGGTAGCGCCGTTCCGCGAGGCCGGCCTCGCAGCGGCAGTGCTCAAGCTCCAGCCGCTGGCTTCGCAGCGCCGCTTCCGCCTGCTCCGCGACCGCCTTCTCCGCCGCCATCGCCGCCTCCGCCCCGGCCGGCGACACCAGTTCGAGAAAGCGGTCGGCGACGGCCTTGTCGATTGCGATGCCGCCGACCGAGAGGCAGCTTCGTCTTGCCCCGAGGTCCGCCGTGCGCCGGTTGCAGTGGCAGCTTCGGCCCTCGTTGTACCGGACCTGGACCGACCTGCCGCAATGGCCGCAGACGGCGAGGCCCTGGAGAAGCGCCGCCCCCTCGCGCGCCGCGCCCCGCTTCCCGTGGCGGACGGTCGAGTTCGCCGCCAGGGTCTCCTGCGCCTCCACCCATTCCGGCCAGCTCACGTACCCTTCGTGGCGACCGGGCTTCAGAATCCGCCACCTCTCCTCCGGCGCCAGCAGCGTCCCGTCGTCCCGGTAGCCGAACCGCGCCTTCCCGAAGGCATGGGCGCCGCCCATCGCCGGGTTCTTCAGGATGTCCTTCACCCGGGAATAGGTCGCGTCCCGCCAGGCCACGGCGTCCGCGCCATGCGGCCGGCTCGGGAGCTGCACGCCCGCCTCCCGCAGAAGATGCGTGGCCTGCAGTCCCGACCCGCCCTCGCGGAAGCGGGCGAAGACCGCCTCGATCGCTGCCTGGACCCGAAGGTCCGGATCCTTCCGGATCCCGTTCCCCTCGCGGACGAAGCCGACCGGAGGCCTCGAACAGAGTTCGCCGCGCTGGGCCTTGCTGCGCCGGCCACCCTCCATCCGGGCGCGAAGCACGGACAGCTCTGTTGCAGAAAATGTCCCCTTGATGCCCAGAATCAGGCCATCATCCTCGCGGCCCGGCAAATAGACCTGGCTGTCCTCGACAAGCACCGTGTCGTTGACCCGGCACAGGTCCAGAAGCTGGAACCACTCAACGGTGTTCAAGGCAGTCCCATACTGCCCGTTTTTTCCCTGACGAAGTCACGATTCACTATCGGTTTCATCCTTTGGCCGGTCTTTCGGTGCGATTTCGCCGGCACCACAGGCGGCCTGACGGGATGCTCCTGATTGTCGAGCGTCCCGACGGAACGCTCGTCCAAGTTCCGGAGTGGATGACGACGCCCGAGGCGGCCGGGATCGAACTCGAGGACCATCCGAGGCTCTCCCTGCGGAGCCTGGCGGCATTGCGCGACTCCATCGATGCGTTTCTTGTGGCGCTCCAGGCTTCAGGGAAAGGAGAGTGCGATGGAACGGATTCACGGAGCGATGCAGGGCGAGCTGTTCGCCCGGGAGGCGCCCTTGCCGGCGACGGCGCAGAAGGACCTGCTGCCGCTTCTGGCGGCGCTGATCACGGCGGCGATGACGGCGGAGCATCCGTCGACGATGCGGACGGGAGGCGGCGATGACGATGCATGACGCCAGGATCACTGCGGAGCACCTCGCGCGCCGGGCCTGCGTCTATGTTCGGCAGTCGACCGGCGACCAGGTTCAGAACAACCTGGAGAGCCAGCGCCTTCAGTACGGGCTCGCCGACCGCGCCCGGGATCTGGGCTGGAGCCAGGTGGACGTGATCGACGAGGACCTCGGCCAGTCGGCCGGCGGCGGCGAGCGTCCCGGCTTCGAGAGGCTGCTCGCCGCGGTCTGCTCCGGCGCCGTCGGCATCGTGCTCTCCAGCGAGGCTTCAAGACTTTCGAGAAACGGCCGGGAGTGGCATACGCTTCTGGAGTTCTGCGCCGTGGTCGGCTGCCTGCTGGGCGACCGGGACGCGGTCTACGATCCCCGTCTTGCGCATGACCGCTTCCAGCTTGGCCTCCAGGGGTCCGTCTACGAGCTCGAGCTGTCGGTGCTGCGCCAGCGCTCGCTCGAGGCGCAGTGGCAGAAGGCCGGGCGCGGCGAACTGTTCACGACCGTCGCGATCGGCTACGTGAGGGTCGGGAACGACCGGATCGAGATGGACCCCGACCAGCGGGTGCGCGACGCCGTCGCCCTCGTGTTCAGGAAGTTCGCCGCGTTCGGGAGCGGGCGCCAGGTGCACCTGTGGTTCCGCCAGGAGGGCATTGACCTCCCTGCGGTCCGGCACGGCCCGCGAGGTCGCGAAGTGGTCTGGAAGCCGCCGGTCTACAACTCCATCAAGAAGATGCTGGCGAATCCGGTCTATGCGGGAGCCTACGCGTGGGGACGCAGCATCGTCCGGACCGGTCTCGCCGACGGCCGCAGGCGCACGACGCGCGAACTCCGGGGCAATCCGGAGGACTGGCCGGTCTTGATCCGGGATCATCACGACGGCTATGTCAGCTGGGATGACTACGAACGGAACCAGCGCATGATCGCCGACAACGCCGGCTCCCTGGCATCGTCGCGCGGGGCGGTTCGCGGCGGCACCGGGCTCCTCGCCGGCCTGCTGCGCTGCGGCCATTGCGGGCGCAAGCTCCAGGTCAACTACCGGGGGAAGCGCAGCGCGCGCTACAAGTGCCGCGGGAACGAGGATCAGGACGGCGAACGGTGCGTGTCGTTCGGCGCCCTGCGCGTCGACGAGGCCGTCGGCGACGCGGTGATCCGCGCCGTTGCGCCGCAGGGCGTGGAAGCGGCGCTTCTGGCGATCGAGGAGGCGAACACGGCGGCGTCGGAGACCGTTCTGCAGGCGGAACGGGCGCTCGAAGGGGCCCGGTTCCGTGCCGACGAGGCCCGCTGGCGCTACGAAGCGGTCAATCCCGGCAACCGCCTGGTCGCGGACAACCTGGAACGGCTGTGGAACGACCGCCTCCAGGACGTGCAGGCGTGCGAGGAGCGGCTGTCGCGGGTGCAGGCGCAATCGCATCGCCAGGAACCGACACCGGACGACAGGGCGGCCTGGCTGTCGATGGGCGCCGATCTTGAACGCGCCTGGCGGCACGAGGCGGCCCCGCCGGAACTTCGCAAGCGCATTCTGCGTGCGGCTCTCGTGGAAATCGTCGTCACCGTTGCCGACGGCGTCGTCGGGCTTGTCCTGCACTGGCAGGGCGGCAGCCACACGGAACTGCGGGTGCGCAAGAACCGGACCGGCGAGCACCGGATGGTGGCGGGAGCCGAAACCGTGGACCTGGTCCGCGAGCTTGCCAGGGTCATGCCCGACCGCCTGATCGCGGGCTTCCTCAACCGGGCCGGAAAGAAGACCGGGCAGGGAAACGGCTGGACGCTGGCGCGCCTGAAGGCGTTCAGGTCCACGCACGGCATCCCGGCCCATCGCGACGGCGAGATGCGGGACCGGAACGAGGTGACGCTGAAGGAGGCAGCGGAACGTCTGTCGGTGCACGAAAGCACGGTGCGGCGGCTGATCGACAGCGGCGCGATCCCCGCGCGCCAGGCCTGCAAGGGCGCACCGTGGGTGATCGACGCGACCGCACTGCCCGAACGCGTGCAGGACATTCCGCCGGCACCGGGCGGGCGACAAAGAATGCTTGATTTGCAATGAGGTAGAGAGGTGGTCACTATGGACCCGCTCCGTTCCGCGCGAGGCGACTCACTTCGATCCCGAACACCGCGCCCACCCGTCCCTGCGCAACCTGTTCGCAAAGCCGCTCGAAGCCGCTCCGCGTGCCTTGCGACGCGGCGCTCCGGCCAAGGTCGGAGTCGATGACCACGATGCGGTCCTCCGGCCAGCCCAGTTCGCGGGCGCGCTCCGCCAGCCGGTACTGGCGCTCGCGCGATTCCCGGTTCCTCAGGACCTGGCCCTGCGTCGACTGGCGCACGTAAACGGCGGCCGACCGCTCAAGGTGACGGTTCGTGATCCGCGACGACCCGCTCATCGGACCTCCCCTTCCGTCTCGCCTGCCGGACCATCAGCCCCGCCAGCCCCTGCACGAACGCCTCCCGGTCCGGAGCCGGAATCCGGAGCCATCTCTCCACGCGCTTCTCCCACTCCAGAAGCGCCAGCAGCGATCGTTCCCGTTCCCTGTCCATCCGTTGCCTCCAGGCGTCGCTCCAGGTCATCGAGCAGATTACGCAACCTGATGAAGTCCGGCAACTCGCCGAGCAGCTCAGGCGCACCCGGTTCCCGCGCCTCCAGGCTCGTCCAGGTCGCGGGAAGCCACATGCGGACGCCGTCCGGCAGCTCCACATGCAGGTTCAGCCGGTGATGGCTGCCGCCGCCGCGCCGCCGCTCGATGACCTTGACCTCCTGGCCGTCGAACGGATGCCGGAAACGGCGCATGAAGACTGGCCCGAAGGGCCGAAGATCTTCAAGTGGTGTAGTAGGGAGGCTTGTTCTCTACCCGCCAATGGCCGCGATTCAGCTCAAGCAGGCGCTTCGGAACGGCGGCCTCGGGCCCCGGGCTGGTGACCCCGCAGGCGGTCTCGGCGCTCCTCTCGCCGGTCTTCACCTCGGCGACCTTGCGGCGCACTGCGAAGACCTGCCCGACGCCGGGGAAATTCACGTATTCGTTGATTTCCGATGACGCCCGGATCGAGCGGCGCTCGATGCGCCCGTGCTCCGGCTTTCCGGGCTCCTGCACGAAGTCGGGCGCTCGCTCGCGGATCATCTCGTCGCAGAGGAGCTCTTATGAGCACTCTCCAGTCAAGTCCATTTTCCCCGACCGTCTTCGCCTCGCTTCCGGCATCGGGAATCCGGTCCGGGCATTCTTTTCCAAGTAGATCCCACCCCCGCGCGGCAACTGTCTTCCTTGCAGTCACATTGTTCCTTCCCCCTGTTGCTGTCGGAGCGGTTCGGCGCCACTCGGGGATGCTCCAGGCAGAACGTCGCGGTTCCACGGCGCGCTCAACGACGCGTCCAGACTCTTATCCGGTTCGGTTGGCCGGCGGACGCCGGCCTCGTGACCACAATGCCCATTCGGGCGGTGCGACGTTCCGGGAGGCGGGACCCATCTGGATGAACGGTGCCGCGATCTGCGGCGAACCTGGCTCCTCACCGGTCACACGCCTTGCCTGGGGTCGGGCCGCCCGGGTGTCCGAATGTTTCGTTCTCCGTAACTGCTCACCCCTTTCCCAGGGCGGGTTGAGGGTCATGCAGTTCGATCATTTTGGCGGCATTTCCGGCGAGCGCGATCTGGATGGCGACGAGAGGGTTGTATCCGAGAGCCTCCATTGAGCTCAAGTAGCTCGAGATCCGGCACCAGGCGTGGGCGTGGAGTTGTGTCCGGAAGCATCCCGACACCTCGTATGTTCAAAGAATCAGAAACGAATCAGGAGGTGGCTGTGGACAGGTTGGGCGCGGATTCCTGTGGAAAACCATTGCCTTGCCTTCCGCCGCCTCCCCGGTTCATTCCTGTGCAGGGACCGCCGTCGCCATGCATGGCGGCGGCGGAGCGGGGCCTGGCCCCGCAGGGCGGGTCGGACCGGAGACACCCTGGATCGCATCAGCGGATCCGAGATCAAGCGTGGTCGGCCCGCCCTCCCTTCGTCTCCCGGGTCCTGGATGGATGCTGGGTTCAAGAACCGAATCATCGCGAGGACAGGAGCGGGACTCCCCACCATCTGTAAAGGGGACTTTCGGCGGCCTTCCTGCCCGCCGCCACGGGTCCGGAGCCTGGACTGATCGGGCTTCATGCGGCATGGCGCTGCCCCCGGCCCTGGTGATCGGCCACGAAGGTTGTCCCGTTCTCGAGCATCTTGCAGGCGACCTTGAGCAGGCGGTCGCCGACGGTTCGGAGCGACCGGGCATGTCCGTGCCCCCTGGCTCGGAGCGCGGCGTACCTCGCCTTGCAGAGCGGGTCGTGGATGACGGCGACACGGGCCCAGTGATGGACAGCGTCCCGCAGGCGTTTGCTGGCGGCCATGCGACGCAGGACGAGCACCGTCTTGCCGGACCGCTTGGTTACGGGCGCGACACCTGACAGGCAGCGCAGGGCGTGGTAATCTCGCCGCTGCAGGGGATCGAAGGCTTCTGCAAGCAGCGTGGCGAGGACGATCCTGCCGACGCCTGGGAGCGAGTTCAGGATCTCCACGTCACGCTGCAACCGCTGCCCCGCGTCTTCGTCCGGGCACGTGTCCGATCGGCCGAGCGCCGCTGTCAGCCGGTCCATCTCGCGACATGCCCGGCCGAGCTGCCTGTCGACGAGATCGAGCTGGGAGAAGACGACCTCGACATGGGCGACGGCGGCATTGGCGGTTCCCGCCGCGACTTCGATGGCGGGCTGGCGAAGCCTGTCCAGGACCGCCTTGGCGTCGAAGCGGCGGACCCGATGGCTCTTCAGGATCCCGGCGACGGTGCCGACGCGGACCCGCCTTGCCTTCTCGGGGGTCGGCGCGCGCTTCCAGACCTCGCGGATCCAGGCTCGCGCGAGATCGCCCTCGATATCGAGAAGCTGGGGATAGTAGCGCCAGAGCTGCTGGCGTGCGCGGTTCGTCAGCGCGACGCGCTCGGCTGTCAGTTCGCTTGCGATCCTCGACCATTCCCGCAGTTCGACGATCTCCGGCAGGACCGGATCCAGCTGCCGGAAGGCGTGAGGATCTGTGCGCAGCGCGTCGGCGAGCACGCGGGCGTCGCGGCTGTCGTCCTTGGCGCCGGCCGGCGAGAAGCGGTCGCGGAAGCGGTCGAGCTGCCGGGGATTGATGGAATGGACCGCGAAGCCGCGTTCCATCATCGTCTCGACCACCGGTCCGTGCGGCGTCTCGATGGCGACCCCCACCGCCTGCGGCCCGGCCCTGGCCGTCGCGACGATCCAGTCGGCCATCTCCGCGAGGCCGGCACCGCCGTGAGCGAAGTCCCGCTCGTCAAGCACCAGGCCGACGGCGTCCGTCGCGCAGGCCCGGTGAGTGACCGTCCCCCAGTCGATCCCGACGAGGCATTCAAGCTTGTCCATGGCATTCGCTCCTTTCAGTTCCTTCAGCGGGCCGCCATGATGCTGTCCGGTTCCTATACTGGCGCTCGAGGCGCAGACTCCCCACGGGGACTCCATCATGGCCAGGGGCCGGGGCGCATGTCCCGCTCAGGTGCTCGATGCACTGGAGAATTTCGGCGCTCCCGGTCCCTTGGCCCGTCCTGTCGGTAGCAGACGGGACGAAGGCGTGGAAAGGGTGGCCATGGGCCGTGTCCGCCCCTTTGCCGCCTCTCCGCGCTCCGCGCTCCGAGACGGCAAAGGGGCGGACTTCGCCGCTCCCGGCAATGCCTCAGGGACGGCGGGGCGGAACGGGTCGTCATCGAGGCCACGGGACGATTGCACAGAGCCCTCCTGCAGTCGCTGCATGACCGCGGCTTCGCGGTCTGCGTGGTCAACCCGCGCCAGTCCCGGGACTTCGCGAAGGCAAGCGGCGAGCTGGCGAAGACCGACAGGGTCGACGCCAGGATCCTGGCCGCCTTCGGGGCCGCGTTCCCGGCCATGCCGGCCACCGCGCCGGCCGACGTGACGATCGACCGGCTCCGCGACATGCTGGTGCTGCGGGAGGCCCTTGTCGACCAGCGCGCGCAGCTGAAGGCGGCCTACGACGAGGTCGGCGACCCTCTGCCGGACGGACCCGTACCGAAGGTCCTCTCGGAGCTTGACGCCGGCGTCGGCGAGTACGACCGGCGGATCGGGGAGCTGGTCGCCGGCTCGGACGATCTTGAGGAGAGCTACGGGATCCTGACCTCCGTGCCGGGCATCGGCCCCGTCACGGCGGCGTCCCTGATCGCCTGGATGGGCGAGCTCGGCGCGATCGGCAACCGCCAGGCCGCAGCCCTGATCGGCGTGGCCCCCTTCGCCCGCGACAGCGGGACCCTGAAGGGCGGGCGCCACGTCACCGGCGGACGGAGGAGACCCAGGGACGTGCTCTACATGGCGGCAATCGCGGCAACCCGGTTCAATCCCGACATGAAGGACTTTCATGAACGGCTCACGAAAAGGGGCAAGCCCCACAAGCTCGCCGTGACCGCGGTCATGAGGAAGCTGATCGTGACCGCGAACGCCCTGCTGCGCGACCGGCGCATGTGGGAGGACCGGGCGACGGACGCCGCCTGACGCCAGCGCGGGCCGCGTCTCGCGGCGGTCTTGCCAGGCCCGAAACGAAACAGTCTGGCCGGTCACGCGTCGGTGGCCGGGCGGTTCCGGCATGCCCGCACGCCGCCGGACTGTGGACAGGGATGTGGACAACCGTGGAAAACCCGGAACCGCCTCCCCGGAAATTGCCAAAAAATGCTGAATCCGCGCTTGACCCAAGACATGGATGCTTGATCTTGACCTTCGCCATGCGGATCTTCCGCTCCCCGGCATTGTTCGTGAAGCTGACGTCCGGGTCGCCCATGAAGCGCAGTACGGACTCTTCGTGCTTCGCCAGGCGCTCATGGAGGTTGTGTGCGTCGGACTTCGCGATCCGGCCGCGTTTTCCTTTCGGCCGCGGCGGGATCTCGGGCATCTCCCGGGCGCCCTGGGTCAGGATGGTCCGGTAGCGCCTGCGCACGGCCGCGCGCCCGTCCTCGGGCAGGGTCTTGGTGTCGCTCCTGTTGACCCTGTGGCAGGCCTCGCGCAGCAGCCTCTTCATCAGGCGCGCCCAGCGGTAGCCGTTGGAGTCGACGACGAAGGTCAGCTCCCGCAGGAGGTGAGAACCACAGAGCTGATGGCTGCACTGGTCGTAGGCGAAGTACGATGCCCAGCAGTCGTGGACCAGGGTGCCTGTGCAGCGGGGGATGATGCCGATGTCCTCGATCGCCTCCTTTCCGCGCTTGCGGTGCAGGAACTTCAGGGTCAGGGACCCGTCGGTGACGACATGGAGCCATTGGGTTCTGCCGTCGACCCGGAAGCCGGTCTCGTCGGCATGCAGGGCCGGGCGTTCCAGCAGCTGTGCGATGGCGGCGTGCTCCCATGATGCGAGGGCGTCATGAAGGCGGCGCACGCAGCCCAGGCAGGTGGCTTCGGAGAGCCTGAGGCCCGAGATCGCCTGCACCAGCGCGACGGCCCGGCGCAGCGACAGCATGTGGGCGCCCGGCAGGTTGACGACGAAGGCCTGGAGGCCGGCGCCGTACTGCAGCGGGCCCGGCATGTCGTCGGGGAACCGGCCCTTGGTGCGGGCCCGGCAGTCCGGGCATTCCTTGACCTCGGCCTCCACGCGGCGCTCGACGACCTCGAACACGATGTCGTGCAGGACGCGACGTTCCCGGCCGGCGGGGTCGACGCCGGACAGGTCGGCGCCGCATGTGTCGCAGGCCTCGACGGCGACCGTCTCCTCGACGGTGGTCTTCCGGAGGTTGTCGCCCGTCTGCAGGTTCGGCTTCGCGCCCTTGCCGCTGCTGCCGGCGCGCCGTGCGGTCCCGTCCCTGTCCGTCTGCGACGGCGGGAGGCTGGAGTTCCTCGATCCCTTGCGGGTCGTCCTTTCCAGCAGGACGGCGATCAGCACGCTCATCAGCGTGATCAGCATCGCGAACATCGCGTCGGCTTCCGCCGACACCTTGCCGGCCTCGCGCAGCGTCTTGATCCGCGCCTTTGCCGCCTCGAACTCGTCGCGCAGCGACGCCGCGTTCACCGTCGCCATCACCCGGCCTCCACCGCGAGCCGCTCGCCCGGGGGCGTCGCGCGGCAGCGGCGCTGCGCCCTGCGCGTCGACTGCACGCAGGGCGGCTCGCGGCCCTGGAAGTCGAAGCCGGACAGGAAGCGGCGGGCGCAGCCATGGCGGAGCTCGACGGGGCAGTCCCGTCCGAAGCCGTCGGTCGCCCGGCGGTCCAGGCCGATGCCGCGCTGCGCGGGCGGCTTGCGCTTCATGATCGCGCCGCCGCCCAAGCGCGTTTCCAGACATGCGGAACGAGGCGGCATGAGGCTCACGATGGCCTGGCAGAGCCCCGTCGTCGCCTTTGACCCGTACCATGCCCCCATCGAGACGGCCCCTCCCCGGAACGATCGATCCGCGACCAGCAATGGAATGTCCGCTCTGTGATGTCAAACGCAAATCCTCGACGGGAGGTCGGCAGCGAGAACCGCGCAAGGCGCCGCGGCAAAAGGCCGGACGCTCGTCCCGAACGCAATCAGGCAAGAAATCCAATGGTCAGGAAGGGGGGCGAGCAGTTACCGTTCTCCTTCTCTCAGGTCAGCGACAGGACGGCGCCCTCCGGCACCAGGCCGGAGGTCGCGTAACGCCACAGCGCGACCAGCAGCTTGCGCGCCAGCGCCACGATGCCACGCTTTCGCGCGCGCGCGTCGCGGGCGCTGACGTATTCCCGGAACCATTTCGACAGCGCGCTGCCCGGCTGGTGCCGCAGCCAGCGCCACGCCATCTGCACAAGATGACATGCCGACAACCGGATTATGCCGCGTTTGCGGCCCGGAGCGTTGTTTTCATGGGCTTTCCTGCCGGGAATGTCGGCATGATCACAGCGACTTCAGGAAGCCCGGCAGGACGTCGTCCGGCTTGAACCGCCCGGGCCTGACTCCGAAGGGGCGGGTCCTCTCCATGGCCCTTTCCTTGAGGCGGAGGTCCGCGTGCAGGCAGACCTGCGTCGTCTCGGCCGATTCGTGGCCGAGCCAGAGGGCGATCACCGTGCGGCTGACACCGTCATGCAGCAGCGCCATGGCTGCGCCGTGACGAAGGCTGTGCGGGGTGACCCTCTTGTTCCTGAGCGAGGAACAGGTCTCCGAAGCGGCACGGCAATGCCGTGCGACGAGGCGCTCGGCCGCGTCGCGGCTAAGCGGGCCGGCGCGGTTGCTGGGGAACAGCGGAGCGTTGTCCACCTTGCCCTGCTCGTCGATCCAGGCTTCAAGCTGAAGTTCTTGGGGAGTTTTCAGGATTTTTGTTTCCCGTCAACGGGATGCCCATGAACGGGATGTCAGTCTCTGCCTACATCCTGGCGTTTCGCTACATTTTCGCGATGTCCTTCAGCAGCGTCAGCGCCCTCTCCTGTTCGGCGTCGGGCCGGGTTGTCACCTCGACCATGGTTTCCGCCTTCCCTCCGCCCGTGCATGGAACCGCGTGGGTTGAGCGGACGATGGTTGACAGGCTGTCGAGAAGGGTGCGGAAGCCGTGAACGCGGCTGCCGTCCGGCAGGGTGTGGGCATGTACCTTCGCCAGCGCCGCGTCCGGGCGCCGTGCGGGCAGGACCGGATCCCTGGTCCCGTCGGGTTCGGTGTCGGTGTGGCACAAGGGGGCCCACGCCTTCCGCATGTGCCATTCGACGAGGCATGCGAGCATGCAGATGAAGAAGTGGGCGCGGACCCGGTGCTCGAGGCGGTGCCGGATCGGCCGGACCTGGAGGTCGCTCAGCTTGAGATTTCGGAATGCACGCTCCACGCTGGTCAGTCTCTTGCAGCTCCTGACGCATTCGGCGGCTTCCATGTCGTCGGGTCCGAGCGAGGTGCGGATGACGTATATCCCGTCGAGGGCGGCCTCGGCGTCGATGGACTCCTGCCTGCGGCGGAAGCCGAAGCCGGTCGCGGTGATGTCGAGATCGAAGTGCTTCTTCATCCTTCGCCTGTTGATGACCTCGCCGACGGCGAGACCGATGCCGGCCTCGCCCTTGAGGGTTCCGCCCTCGACCCGCGCGGCGATCTCCGAGAGCGCCCTCTCGGTGGCCTCGAGCAGCTCCTGCCGGACCCGGCCGCGGTGCCCGGCAAGGCGGGGGTTGCGACAGGCGACGAGACGCTCGCCGGGGAAGTCGGGATGGTCCCGGATCTCGAACAGGGTCCGCTCGTGTTCGGGGTCCTTGAAGCGGTCGAGACGGCCCTGGCGGGCGAGCCTGCGGATGGTCCGGCCCTTGAGGGCGGTGATCCAGTCGGCGCCGTCGCGTTCGCGCAGGGCCTCGATGGTGGCCTCGATGATCATGCCGCGGTCCCCGACCATCACCACCCGGGAGAGGCCGAAGCGGCGTTGCAGGCGGTCGAGCTCGGGCAGGAGGGTGTCCTTGTCGGTGACGTTTCCCGGATGGACCGAGACCGCGACCGGGCGGCCGTCACGGTCGCAGAGGAGGCCGAAGCTGATCTGCGGGAGGCCCCGCTTGCGGTCGCGGCTGTAGCCGAAGCGTGCGAGCGGGCAGCGGCTTCCCTCGTGCCAGGTCGATGACAGGTCCCAGAGGACGAGGTCGTCTTCCTTGATCCAGCGCCTTGCCAGGCGGCCCTGGATGCCCTCCTGCCGGTCATGCAGCCAGTCCATCGCGGCGTAGAGGCCGTCTGCGTCGACGTCGCGGTCGATGCCGAACTCCTCCGGCAGGGTGGAGCCCTTCCACCAGCGCGTCGTGGCGAGCTTGGAGTCCGGCCTGAGGATGCGGCCGGCGACCATGGCCAGGACAAGCTCCCGTTCCGGGCAGCGCTCGCGGGAGACCATGCGGGGCAGGCCGATGGCGTCCATGGCCGTCCGCACCGCCTGCACCGCCCCGTGGTGGCGAGAGCGGACCGGGTCCCCGAGAACGTCGCCGGCCTCCGCGTACCGCTTTCCCGCGAGTGCGCCGCGCAGGAGCGGGATCGTGTGCGGCGGCAGGCGGGAGAGGTTGGCCAGGGTCCGCTTCTGCACCCGGTTGTTGTGGTCGCGATAGCTCTGTCGGAGGAGGACGGAGGTGTAGGTCCTTCCGTTCTGGCGCGACTTGATGACGGCCACGTGCATGGATGAGGTCATGGGGCTCCCCTCGTGCTAGTGCCTACCTTCCGTTGCCTTTCTGGACGAGCCTCGCTATATTGTCAAGCCAAAAGATCCACCAGATTGGGACACGTCATGGAAATGCAGCGCATGCCCGCCATCGGGCCGCAAGGTGCGCCGCATCCTGCTACTGCCTACACGTGACCATCCTGGAAGAGTCGGCGGGCCCGCAACCCATTGAACGAAAACGGCAAATTCCAAGTCAGGACCGAAAATCGGCTAGAACTTCAGTTCAAGGACCTCTGCCGTTTCGCTCCGCAAGGGCGTGGCGCGGTCCTTGCGCCCCTTGCCATGGCAGCGCACGTGGGCGCCGCTCCCGAGCTTGACGTCCCGGATCCTGAGGCCGGTCAGCTCCGACACCCGAAGGCCGGTCTGCGCTGCGAGAACCAGCAGCGCCCGGTCGCGCCGCCCGTACCACGTGGCGAGATCGGGCGCGTTGGCGAGCGCCTTGATCTCGTCTTCCGTGAGCCAGGTCACGGCGGTCCTGTCGTGACGCTTGCTCGGGAGCTGCAGGATCTTCCGGCAGTGGTGCAGGACCTGCGGCTCGTTGGCGGCGACATGGCCGAAGAAGGAGCGGATGGCGGCAAGACGGACGTTGCGGCTCTTCACGCCGTTGCCGCGCCCGGTCTCGAGATGTTCGAGAAATTCCGCGACCAGATCGACATCGATGTCCGAGACGTCCATGTCCGTCGGCGCCTTTCCGCACCGCGGCCCGGCGAACCCGAGGAGCAGCCGGAAGGTGTCGCGGCAGCTCGCGATCGTGTTGGCGCTGGCCCCGAGCTGGCCGGCGAGCCGCTCGGAGAAGAACCGCTGCACCAGCGGCGCCAGCGGCGTCGGCACGGTTCCGGTCATGACGCGCCTCCGTCCCCGAGGGTCCGCAGGCCGCCTTCGCTCGCCAGGGCCGGCAGTTCCGGCACGGCCTCGATGTACCAGAAAGTGCCCTCAGGACCTGCATGTCCCAAGCATGCGCTGAGCTTGTACATCTCCGCATCCACGTCGCGTCCCTGCCGGAACCAGTCGAGAATTGTCCGGGTGGCCATCGCGTGACGCAGATCATGGATCCGCGGCCCGCGGCCCTGGTGTCCCGGCGAGGGCTTGTGCAGGCCGACGGCCTTGCCGACCCTGGCGAAGTTCTGTCGTACGGTGACAACGTGTGCCCGCCTGCCGCTTTCGGTCCGAAAGAGCGCGCCGCTTCCGGCACGGGCGACGGCCTGGTCGCGGAACGCCTGGCATGCCTGCAGCTTCACGATCACGCACCGGGTAACGGGAATCACGCGGGACTTCCCGTTCCTGGCATGCCGGACGGCAAGGGTGGCGCTCTCGGCGTTGATGTCCCGGTCATCGAGCCCGAGCGCTTCGCCGATCCGGAGGCCGGTCACCGCGATCAGGCCGAACAGCGTCGAGCAGGTCGCGCCACGCAGCCCCGACTTCGAGGGCAGCGCCGCTGCGGCGGCCACGATCCGCTCTGTCTGCTCCTCGCTGCAGATGTAGGGTCGCGCACGTGTGACGCGTCGTGGAATCAGCCCATTTGGCGGAACCTCGTGACGTTCGTCGATGCCCTGCAGCCAGATTGCAAGGCCGCGCACGACGCAAAGCCGGTGGGCCCATGTGTTCGGGCCTGCCGACCCGAACGCGGCCTTCCAGCGCAGGAACAAGTCCGTCGTGATCCATTCGGCGCCCTCTGCGTCGGCAAAGGCGGAGAACGGCTTGAGGACATGGTTGACCGAGGTCGTGCCGGCCCCGAACCGGCGGCGATGGTCGAGATGCCCGGAAAGCCGGGTGGAGAGCGACGTCATGATCCTGCCTCCGCGACGGGATGCGGCGCCGGCCAGGGACGCGCAAGCGGGCGCAGGGCCTCGATGTCGTGCCGGGCGCAGACCGTCGTCGTGCTTGCCGATTCGTGGCGCAACAGGTTGCCGATGTCGGCCAGCGGCATGCCCTCCTGCAGCAGGGTCATGGCCAGGGAGTGGCGGAACACGTGGCAGCGAACCAGACCTCCCGGCGGCGCAACGCCCGACGCGGCATACGCATTGCGAAGCCGCTCGCGGACCGGGAGCGACGACGTGAATGGCAGGAAGGGCGGCCGGACGCTGACGAAGAGATGCCGTGAGTTGCCCTGTCGACCGTTCCGGACCCAGCCCGCCATGGCCTCGCCGACGTCGACCGGAACCGGCATGGCCGCCTGTCGGGCGCACTTGCCCCGGATCAGGATCTCGCCGCCCTCCCAGTCGATGTCGTCGAGCCGGATGGCGATGATCTCCTGGCCGCGCAGGCCGAGCCGCGCCATCGCCAGCAGCATCGCATGGTCGCGACGGGCGATGGCGCTGTCTCCCCTGGCCGACGCAAGGACACGCTCAACCTCTTCACGCGCGAGGTGCCGCGTCAGCGTGGGCGACCGGGGTTCGGCAATGCGCGGGACGCAGGGAACCAGGTTGCGCTCGGTCCGGCCGGTCGCGAACAGGAACCGGAACAGCGATCGCAGGGCATCGGCCTTCGTTCTTGCGCCAGCAGGACCCGTTTCGCCGATGGTCTCGAAATGCGCAACGATGTCGGCACGGGAAATGGCGTTCAGGTCGTCGGGAGCTGAATCGCCGAACCGGAGGGCCAGGAAGCTGCGGACCACGCGTTGGCGCACCTTGATCGTGCCGGGCGCCGACCCGCACCGGGTGCGCAGCCAGCCGCCGTAGTCAATGCACAATGCCTCGATGGCTGTCGGCGCCGGTTCCGGCGGTTGCGGCGCGGCCGCGATGGCGTTCTCCTTGACGAGCCAGGCGATGAACCGGTTCAGGACTGCTGTCCAGCTCTGCTGCCGTGGAGCCGGGAGCGTCGCTGGCAGCGCCTCCCGAAGAACGTGCGCGAGCGTTGCCTCGTCAACGCCGTCCGGCCCGGTCAGTCCTCGACGCCCCGCTTCCGCGCAGAGCCAGTCGATTGCCGGGACATGGTTCTTCCGGACTGTACCGGTCTTCAGGCCAAGCGACAGAAGCGAGGCCAGGAATGCATTGCGCAGGGGAAGCAGCCAGTCCGGCATCTCCCCCCTCGGCAGCGGGACTCCAACTGATCTTGATTGCATGATTGTCGTTCCTTCGTTGTGGACAAGTGGAACGGACAGGATTGCACGGCCTTGGCGGATGGCTGCAGGCACAATGCGATCTCTTGATCATCAGGGCAGTCGGGAAGCGCGTCCGGCTGCGTTCCGCGAAAGCGGTGGCCGCCAGGCCTGGCGGGACCGTGCATCAGACCCGTTCAAGCGTCGGAGCAGCGAAATCGAAGGGCCGGAATGAACGTGATCATGCCGACATTCCCGGCAGGAAAGCCCATGAAAACAACGCTCCGGGCCGCAAACGCGGCATAATCCGGTTGTCGGCATGTCACCTGCTATGCCGATATCGGCATAGAAGATGCTTTCGCAGCATCGGGCTGCCGGCCTTGCTGATCCCCTGGTCGTGGTCGACGCCGCCGCTCGCCCAGGGAACCGGTGCCAGTCCCGCAAAGCTGGCCAGCTCCCGGCGGTTCCGGAAGTCCCTGCAGAGCACCTCGGCGCTCAAAAGCAGGGCGTCGTTCGCGCCGATCCCGCGCAGCCTGGCCAGCGCCGCCGCGAAGTGGCCGTTCCCCGGATCCGGTTCCACCGCCCGGGCGGTTCCGGACGACGCCTCCGCCTCCGTGGTCTCCGCCGGAGCGGCTTCGCCGCCTGCGCTCGCCGCGGCACCCGCATCCCCGGTCCCGTCCTTTCCGGGCAGGCCTTCGAGCGCCTCCCGCGACGCCTTCAGCGCGGCGGCCTTCTCCGCCTCGACCGTCCTCAATTCCGCGCAGACCAGCTCGAGCCGGTCGAGAATGCCATGGATCTCCGCCAGCAGTCCCGGCTGCAGTTCCGTGCCGTAGCCGGTCTCAAGCCCGTCGAGGCCCGCGCGGAACCCCTTCTTCGCAGGATCCCCGGCAGACACGCCGTGCAGCCTGAGCAGTCCGGAGACCGCGTTCGCGAGCCGCAGCCGCTCCTTCACCAGGCGCTCGCGCCTGCGAAGAAGACGCTTCGCGTCCTCCTCCGCGACGGTCGGGATCCGCACCGGCGACATCGCGTCCCGGTCGCCGCCGTCCCAGGCCCTGAGCGCCCGGACCATCTTGCGGGCGTCGATCCGGTCCGTCTTCGCCTTCTTCCTGCGCCGAACCACCTCGAGGCTCGCCGGATCGCAGATCACGACGTCGACCTGCGGCGCGTGCTCGCCGAGCCACCGGGCGAGCCAGAAGCCCTCGTACCCGGCCTCGCAGGTCAGAAGAACCCGGGACGGCCCGTCGACACCCGCGCAGGCCTTCCCGATCCTCTCCAGAAGGCCTCCCGTGTCGGCCGGCGCCAGCTTGTGCATCCCGACCTTGCCCGACTCCCCCGCGATCCCGACCACCCATGACGTTGAACTCACTTCCAACGCGACGCAAAGCGTGCTGAATTCGCCCTTGGAAGGGGCCACGTCGTTCAGCTCTTCCGACATTCCTGATCTCCTTTCACAAGGCAAGGGGTTGCCGTTGATCGGCCCCTTGCCACCAAATGTTGATGTGGAACGCCCCTTTGGACCGAATCATCCCCAAGGGCAATTCCCGACACGGCTCATGGCATCTGGATGTCCCGGCGCAGCGTCTTCCGGTTGTCCTTGACCGTGAACATGCAGTGCGCGCCCCGGTCGAGGAGGCGGCGGGCGAGCTTGCGCTGCGCCAGCATGGCGTCGGCGGTGAAGACGCGCCCGGCGATGCCGGGCAGCGCGTCGATCAGCGGGACGACGACGCCGATCTCGTTCGTCCGCTTCCCCTCGCTGCCGTCACCCGGGTCCGGAACGGTTTTTCTTGACCGAACGCCGCTGCGGTCTCGTGACCGACGATGCCGAGGACATGGGTCTGGCGACCGTCGTCGTCCACCGCGCCGCGCATCGTCTTGCCGTCGATCGCGAGCGCGGTGTCGCGGCCGCCGCCATGGGCCTCCTGCCAGGCCCTGAGCGCGGCGTCGAGCTGGTCCGGGTCGACCCGGACCAGGGCGTCGCGGATCACCCATTCGCTCGGCCGCTCGTGCCGCCCGTCGCGGAAGCGGACGCGGAAGCGCCTCAGCTCGGAGGGCTTGAGGTCGTCGACCCATTCCCTGATCGCCTTGCAGCCGCGCATGCCGCAGAGCACCGCCGCCGTCGCCAGGGCCAGCACCGAGGGCAGCGGGTGCCGCCGCCCCGCCTTCCGGCGGGGGTCGTCGATGTCCCTGAAGAAGTCGGGCAGGGTCTCCATGTGTTCGACGCTCAATGTCATCCTGGGCACTCCATGCTGCAGGCGGGGGTCGAGACGGAAGGCGCGGAGCCGGGCACGCGCCGTGCGGGACAAGGGCCGCAGGAACACCAGCTTCGGACGCGCGTTGGCGACGTAGCCCTGTCCGTGGCGGGCGAAGCCCCGCGTGAGCCCGGCCTCGGTCCAGTTCGCGGCGCGGCAGGCGGTCCCGTGGAAGCGGGCCGGGTCCACGAAGGTCTCCAGGAGCAGGACCTCGTGTCCGAAGCGGGCCGGCCAGTCCCGGGCGATGCGCCGGGCGCACAGCGAAAGGACGCGCGAGCCCAGGTTGCGCGGCGCGCCGGGCAGGATCAGGAACCGGGAGTTGTTCGAGACAAGATGCAGGCGGCCGAACTGGAGGCTGCGGTCCCAGCCGATCCAGCGGTCGCGCGCCCCGCACTTCAGCGCCGGGGCCGAGAACACCGCAAGCGCCAGCCAGCGGTCGCGGTGACGGGCGACGTAGCGCAAGGTCTCGCCGACGGGCCGGAGCGCGCCAAGGCAGTGATGCGCCTGCATCAGCGCGCGGAAGCGCGCCTCGTCCTCTTCCGCGACGATGTCGACCGACACCTCCGAAAGATCCACGCCCGTGCTCCCGCAACTGATTCGCCGGAACCATGGAGGGGTGGGCCAGGAATGTCCGGATTCAAGGTCAACTTCATGTCAGGCTTGGGAAAAGTGGCGTGGACCAATTGGCCCTGGTTCCAGGAGAAGCTTCAGCGCCGCCGCCCCGCCGCCAAGCGAGGCGTCCCGGAGCGCCCGCTCCACGCCGTCAAGGTCCGGCACGCCCGACGCGAGATCCGCCGCCAGCTTCGGAAGCTGCGGGCCGAACTCCGCCGAAACGGCCTCCAGAAGCGCCGGAAGCGGCCCGGCCTCCGCGACGTCCAGGCTCCGTACCTCGCCGCCCTCGATCCAGTGCCACGTGTGCCCGCCCTCGTGTCGCCGGACCACCGCCGCGCCCTCTTCCGCCAGGCCTTCCAGATACGCCACCGCGTCCGGATGCCGATGCCCGTGTTTCCCTTCGTCCTGCGTCATGGTTCCCGCTCCTGCCCATTGCCCGTGAAAGCGTGCCGCCGACCGGTTCGTCCGGCCGTTGTCGGACTCGCAACAAAGGCAGAGTAGCAAAAGCGAATCGCAACCAGCGACTAAATTGGGCTACACCCTTGGTCCGGGGCTTGGTCCGAAACGCTGTGGCGTCGCGCTGGAACTCCGCACGTTGCGCACGAATCGGCACAGGGTCAAGGTCGACCTGAATTCCGGCGTGGGAGAGATGTGCGACCTGGACGACCTGGAAATCGATCCGCTCGAAATGACAATCCTTTTCGATGGCCCGACGCACCGGGGCACGGCCGGCCGGCTGACAGCCATGATCCCTAACCGGGCGCAAGTGGCATGGAACGCCGAGCGCGAAGTCCACGAATTTTGAACACGTCTTCACGATGGACTTCCTGTGCGTGGCGTTACAAACCAGACGCACAGGAATTCACCTGACGGAGCCAGACATGGAGCATTCGCCCCAAGTTCAAGTTCGCGGCGCTGCAACGGTTTCCGACGCACTCGCAGGCCGACCCGCAATAGAAAGTGTCGCTGGCTTTGTGCCCGGACCGGGAACCGTCCGGCTGGCCTTGAAGTTCGGCGTCGCCAGGTTGCGCGAGGCGCTGGTGCCCGAGATCGACCATTCCGAGTTCAATCCGAAATTTTCCGGCACCTTTTTCGAGCACGTCCACGCGGAGCTGTCCAAGCGCTTTCCGATCAGCTGCATGAGAGTGCTCGCGAAGGGCTTATGCACTTGCAACTCCTGGCGCCGGGGTCCCGCGCCGCGCCTGCACATGCCGATGGTCACGAACCCCGGCTCGCATTTTGTCGTGAGCCACCACGTGCCCCGTCCGCCTGCAGACGGGTTGGTCCAGTGCACGGATACCAGAGCAATTCACTCAGCCCTGAACGGCGGCGAGACCAGACGCGCGCGCATCGTCGCGGCACTTGCCAATCGGCAGGTCACGTCATGAGTGATCACTCAGGCGTTCCCTGCGTGGCGAATTCGAATGCGCCTCGACTGGACCTGCGAAGCGACACCGTCACCCTGCCAGACGAAGGCATGCGCCGCGCGATGTACGAAGCCGAGCTCGGCGACGACGTCTACGGCGAAGACCCCAGCGTCAATCGCCTTGAAGAAACGGTCGCTGAACGGCTAGGGAAAGATGCGGCGCTGTTCGTGTCCAGCGGGACGATGGGCAACCTGACGGCGCTTCTCGCCCATTGCGGGCGCGGGGAGGAAGTGATTGTCGGACGGGGATATCATGTTGCGGCCTACGAGGCGGCCGGCAGTTCGGTTCTAGGTGGCATCGCCATCTGCCCGATTCCGGTAGAGGCCGATGGCAGCCTGTCGCCCGACCGGATCTCTGCGGAAGTGAAGCCAGACGACAGCCACATGCCGGTAAGCCGTCTGGTCGGTCTCGAGAACACGCATAACGGGAAGGCGTTGCCCTTGCATCGCATCGCCGGATCCGCCGACGCGGCCCGCACCGCCGGCCTTTCGGTCCACCTGGACGGCGCGCGCTTCTTCAACGCGGTCGCGTCCCTCGGCTGCGCGGAGCAGGATCTCTCCGATCTCGTCGACACCGTTTCACTCTGCCTTTCAAAGGGCCTTGGAACGCCGGCGGGCACGGTGCTGGCTGGACCTTCGGACCTCGTCGAACGCGCACGCAGGTATCGCAAGATGCTGGGCGGGGGCATGCGTCAGTCAGGTGTGCTGGCGGCAGCCGGTCTCTACGCCCTTGAGCACAATGTGGAGCGGCTTGCCGATGATCACCTCAGGGCGGCACGCCTTGCTGCCATGCTGAAAAAGGCAGGGGCTGGCACGGTCCAGCAATCGACCAATATGGTTTTCCTCACGCCGCGCGACCGGCTGAACGACGCGTTCCGGGCGCACATGGCCGGGTGCGGCATCATCGTGGGCGGCAGCTCAACCGGCGCAATCCGGATGGTGCTTCACAAAGACATTGACGGCCCGGCGATCGAAAACATTCTCGCAGGGATGGTCGAATTCTTCGAGCATTGACGCGGACATTGGGTTGCCTCGAGGGAAGAGCCTTCCATAATGGGCCCCCACGTCAAGCACAATCTCCTGCGCATGAGCGGCCATGACGCCCGAACCTGACAACGCAATCCCGTCGCCGGCGGCAAGTTTCGCGGCGTTGGGGCCGGGAGCGGCGTTGACGTCTGGCCCGGAGCCGAGGGTTTCCGGGAAGGTCCGCTCGCGTCCGCCGCCGGGCATCTTCCTTCCGTCCGTGGCCGGCTCGTCGGCCGCCTGCATGATGCCTGGTCCGATTCGGTCCCCGAGCGTCAATCTCGTCAGCGTGCTCGAACACGACAAGTGCGGTTCGGCAACGAGGGTTCCGACGACATCATCGGGGACCGCGTCCCGGCAGGGACGTCCGTGGACGGGCCGCCTCTCAGGAGGCGGATCCCGCTCCTTCCCTCTTCGTCACGGACCGCGGATCCGTTGCAGCCACGCTCATGCCGGGTCAGGCGGCATCGCCTGCTCGCGGGTGAAGCCGAACTCCGTCCCGTCCAGCCACATCCGGAGCGGAACCACGGCCATGCGCCGGGCCGGCGCGGCCGTGGCGCGCTTCCTGCCACGCCTCGCCGCCAGCCGCAGCGCCCGGGACTGCAGCCAGTCCATCTTCCTCGTGCCGGCCGGCATCGCCGTGGCCGCCCAATGGCATTGAGTTTGGCCGGGACAGATTTTCCTGATTTCGAGGCCTGTCCAAAGTCCATGCCCTGAGGCGTTTCCGTGCGCACGCCAGAATCTTTCTTTCGGGCCTGCGCTGCCAGATCCGTTGACGACTGACGCCTAGCCGCCGTCTGCGCCGACACGAACCCTTCCGGCGGTTCGGCGCAAAAGCGCTGCCGCAGGGCATCGGTGAGCCGGTTCCGGCAGGGTGCGCCGGCGATGGCCGGTTCGGCCGCGATCAGTCCCTCCCTCGTATGATCGGAGAATCAGAAGTGAACTGAGGAGGTGGCTGTGGATGAGTTGGACGCGGATTCCTGTGGAAAACCCGTCGCTTGCATGCTGCCGCCTCCCCGGTTCATTGCTGTGCCGGGACCGCCGCCGCCAGGCCTGGCCCCGCAGGACGGGTCGGACCGGGACTCCCTTGGATCACCGGATCCGTGGATCAGCGTGGTCGGCCCGTCCTCCCGTTCGTCTCCCGGGTCCTGAATGGATGCCGGGTTCAAGAACCGGATCATCGCGAGGACAGGAGCGGGAGACCATGACCATCGCAGTCGCCGGAACCGACGTGAGCAAGATGACGCTCAGCATTCATCTCAACGGCAGGGACGACACCGCCACCAACGACACGGACGGCTTCCGAAAGATCGCCCGCATCCTCAGGGACGGCGGCGCTGAGCGGGTCGTCATGGAGGCCGCCGGCCGGATGCACAGGGGCCTCTTCCAGTCCCTGCATGACCGGGGCTTCGCGGTCCGCGCGGTCAATCCCCGCCAGTCCCGGGACTTCGCGAAGGCCGGCGGCGAGCTGGCGAAGACCGACAGGGTCGACGCCAGGGTGCTGGCCGCCTTCGGGGCCGCGTTCCCGGACATGCCGCCCACGGCGCCGGCCGACGTGACGATCGACCGGCTCCGCGACATGCCGGTGCTGCGGGAGAAGCTCGTCGACCAGCGCGCCGATCTGAAGATGGCCTTCGACGAGGTCGGCGATCCCGCGCCGGACGGGCCCGTCCCGAAGGTCCTCGCCGAGCTTGACGCCGGCGTCCGCGAGCACGACCGGCGGATCAAGGAGCTGATCTCCGGCGCGGAGGAGCATGCCGAGAGCTACGGGATCCTGACCTCGGTGCCGGGCATCGGTCCCGTCACCGCGGCGGCCCTGATCGCCTGGATGGGCGATCTCGGCGCGATCGGCAACCGCCAGGCCGCAGCCCTGATCGGCGTGGCCCCCTTCGCCCGACATGCCGCTAACCGGATCATGCCGCGTTCGCGGCCCAGGGACTTGATTTTCCTTTCCTTTCTGCCGCCGTTATCGGCATGATCACCTGCCCGCCGGATCTTCATTCCTGCTGCGCCCACGCCTGAGCGGGTCGGCGGCACGGTTTCGACGGGCCGCAGGATCGTTTCGGCGTCCGGCCCGCAGACATCCGCCCAAATCGTGCAATCCTGTCCGTTCCAGCTTTCATCAATGGAGGAACGACAATGGTGCAATCAGACTCATCCGGAGTCCCGCTGCCGAGGGAGAAGATGCCGGACTGGCTGCTTCCCCTGCGCAATGCATTCCTGGCCTCGCTTCTGTCGCGTGGCCTGAAGACCGGCACCGTCAGGACCTACGCTCCTGCCGTCGACTGGCTTTGCGCCGAAGCGGGGCGCAGAGGGCTGACGACGCCGGACGGCGTCGACGGGTCGCTTCTTGCGCTGGTCCGGGAGCCGCTGCCGGCGCAGCTCTCGGTTCACGGCCGGCGCAATTGGGCCTCGGTCCTGGGCCGGTTCATCGCCTGGCTCGTCAAGGAGAGCGCCATCGTGGCCGCGCCGCAACCTCCGGAACCGGCGCAGACAGCCCTGGAGGCATTGATGACCGACTACGGGGGCTGGCTGCGCATCCGGTGCGGGTTGGCGCCCGGCACGATCGGGCCGCGTCAAGGCAGGGCCCGCAGCTTCCTGGCCTTCCGGTTCGGCGATTCGACGCCCGGCGACCTGAACGCCATCTCCCGTGCCGACATCGTCGCGCATTTCGGGACAGTCGGCGAAACGGGTCCTGCCGGCGCAAGAGCCACGGCCACAGCCCTGCGATCGCTGTTCCGGTTCCTGTTCGCGACCGGCCGGACCGAGCGGAACCTGGTTCCCTGCGTCCCGAGCGTTCCCGAGCCTCGGTCGCCCGCACCGACGCGGCATCTGTCGCGTGAAGAGGTCGAGCGTGTCCTGGCAGCCGCCAAGGGAGACAGCGCCATCGCCCGCCGCGACCATGCGATGCTGCTCACGATGGCCCGGCTCGGCCTGCGCGGCCAGGAGGTCATCGCCATCCGGCTCGACGACTTGGACTGGGATGCCGGCGAGATCCTGGTCCGCGGCAAGTGCGGGCGGCAGGTGGCCATGCCGCTTCCGGTCGACGTCGGCGAGGCCATCGTGGACTGGATCCGCCACGGACGAACGGGACGCTCGCGGCACCTGTTCGTGAGCGTGCTGCCGCCCTTCCCACGATTCACGTCCGCCTTCTCGATCAGGAGCGCGCTGCACAAGGCCCATGCGGCGTCCGGCGTCGCGCCGCCCGGGGGCAAGGTTCGCTGCCATGTCTTCCGGCATTCCCTTGCCATGGCCCTGCTGCAGGACGGAATGCCGCTGGCCGACATCGGCAACATGCTGCGCCACGAATCGGCGACGACGACGACGGTCTGCGCCCGCTCGCGCGTCTCTGGCCCGTGCCGCAGCCCGTCGCGGAGGCCGGATCATGACGTCGCTCTCCACCCTGCTCTCCGAGCATCTCGACCATCGCCGCCGCTTCGGGGCCGACATGGCGTCGGCCGGCGAATCCCTCGAGCCGTTCGTCGCCTTTGCCGACGCCGAGGGCGCCGAACGGATCACGACGGACCTGTTCCTGCGCTGGAAGGCCGCGTTCGGATCGGCAGGCCCGAACACGTGGGCCATCCGGCTCGGCGCCGTGCGCAGGTTTGCAGCCTGGCTGCAAGGCATTGACGGCCGGCACGGGATTCCGCCCAAGGGGCTGGTTCGGAAGCGCTGCACGCGTCCGCGACCCTACATCTGCAGCGAGGCGGAGATCGGGCGGATCGTGGCCGCGGCAGCGGCTCTGCGCTCGCGATCGGGGCTGCGCGGCGCGACCTGCTCGACCCTGTTCGGCCTGATCGCCGCGACCGGTCTCCGGGTCGGGGAGGCCCTCGGGCTCGATGACAGGGATGTCGACGCAGTGGATGCCACCCTCTTCGTCCGGTGCGGCAAGAACGGGAGAAGCCGCGTCATTCCGGTCACCCGGTGCGTGGTCGCGAAGCTGCAGGAATACCAGGGGTTCCGTGACCGGGCCGTCATCCATGCGGGCAGCGGCGCGCTCTTTCGGGCCGACAGCGGCAGGCGTGCAAGCGTCAGTACAGCTCGATGGAACTTCCGCGAGGTCGTTCAGTCGATCGGCCTGCGCCCGCTCCCGCCGGGCCGCAGGCCGCGCATCCACGATCTGCGCCACGCGATGGCCTCCAGAACGATCCTCGACCGGTTCCGGCAGGGGCGTGACGTGGACGCGGAGATGTACAAGCTGAGCGCATACCTGGGGCACGCGGAACCGTCCGGCACCTGCTGCTGCATCGAGGCCGTGCCGGAACTGCTGGCCCTGGCGAGCGAGCGCGGGCTGCGGACCCTCGGGGGCGGAGGCGCGTCATGACCGGAACCTTGCCGACGCCGCTGGCGCCGCTCGTGCAGCGGTTCTTCACCAATCGGCTCGCCGGCCAGCTCGGAGCCAGCGCCAACACGATCGCAAGCTGCCGGGACAGCTTCCGGCTGCTCGTCAACTTCGCCGAGGCGCGGTGCGGAAAGGCGCCGGAGGACATGGACGTGGCGGACATCGACATCGACCTGGTCGCGGACTTTCTCGAACACCTCGAGACCGAACGCGGCAACAGCGTGCAGAGCCGCAACCTGCGCCTTGCCGCCATCCGTTCCTTCTACGGCCATGTCGCCGCCAACGAGCCCCAGGTCCTGCACCATTGCCAGAAGATCCTGCAGCTGCCCGGAAAGCGTCACGACAAGGCCACCGTGACCTGGCTCGCGGAGGACGAGATCAAGGCGCTCGTTGCCGCGCCCGACCTCGCCACCTGGTACGGACGGCGCGACCGGGCGCTGCTGGCTCTTGCCGCGCAGACCGGCCTTCGGGTGTCGGAACTGACCGGCCTCAGGATCCGGGACGTCGAGTTCGGGACCGGCGCCCACGTGCGATGCCATGGCAAGGGACGCAAGGACCGCGCGACGCCTCTGCGGGCCGACACCGTGAAGATCCTCGAAGCCTGGATCGACGAGCGGGGCGGTCCGGAGAACGCTCCGCTGTTCCCCAGCAACCGGGGCGGGCCGCTCAGCCGCGACGCGGTCGAGCGCCTGGTCACCAAGCATTGCCGTGCCGCCTCGGAAACCTGTCCTTCGCTCGGGGAGAAGAAGGTCACCCCGCACAGCCTTCGGCACGGCGCGGCCATGGCGCTGCTGCACGAGGGCGCAGGCTGCACGGTGATCGCCCTCTGGCTCGGCCATGAATCGGCCGAGACGACGCAGGTCTGCCTGCACGCCGACCTCCGGATAAAGGAAAAGGCCATGGAGAGGACCCGCCCGGTCGACGTCAAGTCCGGCCGGTTCAAGCCCGACGACACCCTGCTGGCCTTCCTGAAGTCGCTGTGATTATGCCGATAACGGCGGCAGAAAGGAAAGGAAAATCAAGTCCCTGGGCCGCGAATGCGGCATAATCCGGTTAGCGGCATGTCGGGCGCCACATAAGCGGCGGACGGAGGAGGCCGAGGGACGTCCCCTGCATGGCGGCGATGGCGGCCTGCATGTACAATCCCGAGATGGCGGAGTTCTGCGGTCGGCTGAAGGAAAGGGGCAAGCCCCACAAGGTCGCCGTGACCGCGGTCATGCGGAAGCTGATCGTGACCGCGAACGCCCTGCTGCGCGACCGGCGCGCGTGGGAGGACCGGACCGAGGCCGCCGCCAGCTGACGCCCGAGCGGCCGCGTCTCGCGGCGATCCGCGTGGCAGGAATCGAATCAGGCGCGCCGATCACGACACCGTGGCCGGCATGTCCTGGCATGCCCGCATGGCGCCCGCCTGTGGACAGGGATGTGGAAAACCCGGATCTGGATCACAGAAAACCGCCGAAAATAGCCCGGATTCGGGCTTGACTCAAACATGGATGCTGATCCAATGGCAGATCGTGCTGTCGCTGACCTTCAGCTGCCGCGACGCCTCGATCACCCCGACCACCGGGGCATTGCTGTCGCCTGCCCTGCGCGCATGCGCCGGGATGCCATGACGCTTTCGCAGTTGATGGACCCGGTCCCGGCTGAACGGCAATCCCTTGGGAGTGGCGCGCCCAAGCTGATTGAGCACGCCGGAGATCTCGGCATCGTTGCAGAGCCTGACCAACTGGCGCACGAGCTCCACCGTGTCGGTGTTGTCCTCGGGAACCGAACGGCGTCGCTGCAGCGGAACCGTGAACTCGTCGGCTACGCCGCCCTTCCAGTGCACCACGATCCCGATCACGTCGGCATCGCGATCGATCCGCAGCATCACGTCCTCGACAAGGCAGGCCAGGGGTGTATCCCAATTTTTTGACCCCGTTGGTTTTTGGCTCCATTGTTCGGGGAGGCGCGCCCGACAACGGCCGGGCGAACCGGTCGGCGGCGCGCTTTCAGGCAATGGGCAGGAGCGCGAACCATGACACGGGACGAGGGGAACCACGGGCATCGGCATCCGGACGCGGTGGCGTATCTGGAGGGACTGGCGGAAGGCGAGGCGGCGGTTCATCCGCCGGTGGTCCGCGAGCGCGACGGCGGGTTCACGCAGTGCTGGCTGGAGGGCGGCGAGGTGCGGAGCCGCGACATCACGGAAGACGAGCTGCCTCTGGCGGGCTTCAGGCCGGACGGCGGGACGCTTCAGGAGCTGCTGGGAGCCGTTTCGGCGGAGTTCGGGCCGCAGCTTCCGAAGCTTGCGTCGGACCTCGCGTCCGGCGTTCCCGACCTTGACGGCGTGGAGCGGGCGCTCCGCGACAGCTCCCTTGGCGTCGGCGCTGAAGCTGCTTCCGGAACGGCTTGACGGCATGCTGCCGACGCCGGAAAGCGAGGGCTGCGGCAAGCCGATGCGCCGGCATCCGGCGACGGGGAAGTCGTTCCTGACCCGGCTCGGCCGGATCGAGGTGGAACGGGCGCATTTCCATTGCCGGTCGTGCGGCAAGGGACGCTTCCCGCCGGACCGGGCCCTGGGGCTGGAGGGCGGCGCCTTCACTCCGGGCATGGCGAGCGTCATGGCCGGGACGGTGCCGGCGACGGGCTTCGAGGCGGCGAGCAGGCGCATCGCGAACCTTGCCGGGGTGGACGCCTCCCCGAGCTCGCTGCAGCGCCGGTCGCTGGCTCTCGGGGAGGAGGCCCTCCGGTTCGAGCGGGAGGAGGCCGTCGAGGGCAGGCCGTTGGAACCGCGCATGCACCTGTCCATCGACGGGACCGGGATCCCGATGCGGAAGGGTGACGTGGAAGGCGTTGCCGGGAAGCAGGAGGACGGGAGCCCGGAGACCGGCGCGGCGCTGAAGGACCGGGGCAGCGAGACGTCCGGCTGTCTCATCCCGGAAGCCGGGAGCCTTCCGGTTTCGCCGCGCGCCTTGACCGGGAGGCGCTGCGCCGGGGCCTGCACGACGCCGGGGAGCTCGTGGCCATCTCCGACGGGGCCGAATGGATCAGGAACGCCTGCGACGAGCTCTTCGGGGGCCGGAAGGTCACCTGCGTGCTCGATGTGTTCCATGTCCTCGAACACGCGTCCGACGCCGTGAAGGCGATCGTCCCGCAACGGGACCGGCGGCTCGAAGGGATCAAGGCGGACATCGAGGCGGGGCGGGTCGCCAGGGTGGTCCGGGAGCTCGAGCCCTTCGGCGGCCGTCACGGGGAGGTGGCCGCGTGCTGCCGCCACTTCCGGAACAACCTCGAGAGGATGCGGTACGACGGGTACCGCGACCAGGGCATGCAGGTCGGGAGCGGCGTCGTGGAAAGCGGCTGCAGGCAGTTCGGACTGAGGCTGAAGCGCTCAGGCACCCGCCGGTCCAGGAGGGGAGCCAACGCCATGCCCGCCCTCAAGGGCTGCGTCATGCCAGCAGCCGCTTGCGATCGCGCGGGGTCACGCCGTCCGCATGCCAAAGGACGTTCACGCGCTCTCCCAGCGCCTCCAGGCGATTGTCGGGGTCGATCTTGCGGGAGCGTCTCTCGGCGAGCCCGGCCTCATGCCGGCACCGTTCCACCTCCAGCTGCAGGCTTCGCAACCCGGCATCGTCGCGCTCCGCCGATTGCCTGACCGCCAGCCGCGCAGCTTCCACGCCTGCCGGCGAAACCGCGTCGAGAAACGCCTGTTCCACCACCGCGTCGATGCGAGCGCCGCCCACGTTCATGCAGGACTTCCGGGAGCCGTCCATCGGACGCGGGCACACGTAGCTCCAGCCCCGGGCGTGGCGCGTGTGCAGCTGACGCCCGCAATGGCCGCACGTCGCGAGCGTCTGCGGCAGGGCCGCCCCCTCTCGCGGTTCGCGGGATATCGCGTTCGCCGACAAGCGCTCCTGGATCTCGAGCCAGGCCTGCCATGACACATGCCCTTCGTGGTGATCCTCGATCAGGACATGCCAGTCGTCGCGCGAAACCTTTCGCTTCGTCGTGCGCGGAACGCCCGCATCGTCGAGAACGCGTGAGCTGCGCTCGCGACCGTAGGCGCAGGCCCCGCCCACCATCGGGTTCTTGAGAATGCCGATGACGCCGACATAGGCCGCGTCATTCCATTCGATCTCGCGGCCGGGCGTGCGAACGGGCAGCCGCACCCTGTCTTCCAGCAGGCTCGCCGTCACGCGCCGCGCCGATCCCTGATCCCGGAAGCGCGTGAACACCTCACCGATCGCATGCCGGACCTAGCGGTCCGGATCCTTGACGAGACGGTCGCCTTCGAGCAGGAAGCCGGCAGGAAGGTGATGGTACAGTTCGCCGCGCCGCGCCTTGTTCATGGCGCCGCCGCGCATGCGGGCCCGGAGCAGCGTCAGTTCGCTTTTGCTGAGAGAGCCCTTGATGCTCAGCACCAGGCCGTCGTCATAACGCGCCGGAGAAAACACCTGGTCCCCCTCGATCAGCAGCGTGTCGGCGGCGCGACACCATTCCAGCAACTGGAACCACTCGACCGCGTTCCTCGAAAACCTTGAAATCTCAAGTCCGAGAACCGCACCGACGCGACCGCGCGAAACCTCCCGCTTGAGCCGCTCGCAGCCCTCGCGCGCACCGGGCGTTGAACCCGACTCCCCGAGATCCGCGTCGATCGTGACGACGCGATCGGACGGCCAGCCCAGCGCCAGCGCGCGATCGCGCAACGCATGTTGCCGGTCGGTCGATTCCCTGTTCTCCAGCACCTGGCGCGCCGACGACTGCCGGACGCAGACCACCGCGAGGCGATCAAGGTGACGGGCGCTGACCTTCCCCCTGCCGTTCATCATCGCTCCCCTCGCTCGCCACCCGCGTCATCAGCCGGGCCAGTTCCGTCACGAGCGCCGCCCGGTCGGTCTCCGGGAATCTCATCCACCGATCGATCCGATCCTGCCACTCCAGCAGCGCCAGCAGCGTCTCCTCCCGTGACCTCACCACGAGCCTCCATCGATTCCACCAGGTTCGCCAAGGCAAACATATCATGCAATCGCCCGCGCAGAGGGACGAAATCGGGGTCCACGGGGTCCAGGGTCGTCCAGCTCGCCGGAACCTGAAGCCGGACGCCGTCTGCCAGTTCAACGCGCAGATGCAATCCGTCCGCTGCATGGTGACGACGCATCACGATCCTGGCTTTCCGCCCGTCATAAGGATGCTGTGCCTCCGGATATGGACGAATTCCGGCGAAGTTCCCGAAAATACAGCATCCGTAGGGGGACTTCTACAAGGCCGCGAAGTGGTTCCTGGCCGTCGAGTCCTTCCGCTCCGAAAGCGAGCGCGGCGTCCTCCAGGAACTGTACGCCAACTTCGTCATGGTCACCGCCACCCGGCTGATGACCAACGAGATCGACGGGGAAATCAACGACCCGCGGGACGGCAGGCCGCCGAAAAGGGTGAGCTTCAAGCATGCCGTCGCCGCCGTCTTCCGCAACTTCGAGGCCCTCGCGCTCGTCCAGGCCGAGGCCGTCGCCGAAACCGTCTCGCGGATCGTCGACGACGTCGCCGCCCTCTGGCAGCGGGAACGGCCAGGACGAAGCTGTCCGAGGGTGTCGCGCAAGCCGAAAAGCAAATGGGCGCGGAAGGGGAAGGCCGCCGCCGCAACCTGAGCCGCTTCCACACGAAAGACCGGCCTTCCGGTGCAGGACCACCCACGTCCTGTTAGGTCAACAGCGCCGATTCCTTAAGTCAATGCCATTGGCCGGCCTCCAGGCCGACAGCCGCGATGCTGCCGGACAGGCCATGCATGTGCTCGACGAGCGATCCGGGATCCGAAGGCACCTTCGCTCCGTTCACGATCCTGCCATCGGCGCCGGGCGCGCAAGCAGACGTGATTGCCGGGGCAGGACCATCCCACGCTAATTTCACACGTTCTGACCTCGCCCCTTGCGACAGGCCACTTTCATGAGGCGGGCTTCTCCGCCCTGGCATCGTTCCCGGGCAATTCGTAGACCATGCGCAGGCCGGTTCCGGGGAAGACCGTGCGTGTCTGGTTGAGCTCTTCGAGCAGTCCCGCGATGGCGGCGTCGCCCGCATTGCTTGCGGTGCCAAGGATGCGCACCCGCAGGATCCCGCTTTCCGGGTCCGGGACGATGTCGGCCTCCGACCGGAACAGCTCCGCGAGGGGACGGCGGCCGCGCGAACCGCGCGGCGGCGTGACGAAAATCTCCTTCGGCTTGCCGTGAGGGTGGGTCGTCGGCGAGCCGGCGGGTCGTCCCCGCAAGGAAGCTGGAGGCAAGGTTCGGGAACGCGCCGGGCTCCGGGAGCGCCAGGAACCGCGTGCGGATCGACATGCCGCGGGCGTCGCACGTGCAACGCGGGGATGCCCGGCGTCAAGAAAATCAAACGGATTCAGCGTGGGACGGTCCTGCCCGGAGCCCGCAGACCGCTTGCACTCGACAGTCCGGCAGTCTAAACGCGGGTTTGCGTTGCCGCATTAGCTCAGCTGGTAGAGCAATCGCTTCGTAAGCGATGGGTCGGGGGTTCAAGTCCCTCATGCGGCACCAGGATTCCTCCGCCAGATTCCAGGCAATTCTCATGCTTCACCGCACTCCGCCGCCGGCTGCGGCATCTTCCGGTCCCGCATCCTCGACGACATAGTCCGCAGGCGGTTCCACCGTCTTCGCTGACTCGGGTTCGAGATCCGCCGACGCATCCGCTTCATGCGGCGAATCACTCTGGTCGACGCCAGAATCGTCATCTTGCTCGTCCCCGGCGTCATCCATCGCCCCTGCTGCTCCGACGATCAGGGGCAGCATCTCGGCTCCCGCGGAAAGTGGTGCGGCTCCGTCGCTTGGCCGTTTCCAGGTCAGGGTGTCAAAGCTCTTGCAACGGTCGCAGACGGGCTCCCAGCGCACGTGGGCGCAATGGCAGTTCTCGCACACCCATTGCGGATCTCTAGGCGCCGCAAGCGCGCGCGCCAGCCACCCCTTCACAACCGCATCGTCGGCCCCAAAGCCGCGCTCGATTGCTGCCATGATGGTCAGGACTCGTGCGGTGGGGTCGGTCTCGGCCAGGTCCCCGATCGCATCACGTGCGGCCGGAAACTTCTCCGCCGCAATCTGCAGTTCCGCCTCTAGCATTCGGGCTTCGGGATGATCCGTCTGCACGCCCGTCAGTGCTGCAAACCGCTTGATGCGGACCTCCGGCGATTCCCCGGAATCGAGGCGGGCGAACGCTGCTGCAAGGTCTGGATGCGGCTGCGCTCCCCAGGCTTTCTTCAGAATGCGCGACGCATTCCTGGGCTTGTTGCGAGCCATGTATCCGTCGGCGGCCATGACCGCCGCCGGGACAAGATCCGGAGAGAGGCGATTTGCCTCGATCGCCCTTTCGCTGGCCTCAACGGATCTGTCGTCACGCAGGATGTCTTGAGCCTCGCCAAGCGCAAGCACTGCATCACGGCGCCGATGAACATCGCGTGGCAGCGTGCCCCGCCTGAGCTTCGTGCCGAGTGTCTTGCGGGCTCCGGTCCAGTCGTGCGCACCGGCCTGTAGCTTGAGGAGCACGTCCTGGGTCTCGACATGCGCAGGCCTCAGCGCAAACGCCTTCTCGGCGAGTTTCAGGGCAATGTCGGCATTGCCGGCTGCCAGTTGCTGTTTCATCAGCCCCCTGATTCCGACAAATCGCGTTCGATCGTCCTCAAGAAGGCGCTTGTAGGCCGCTTCTGCCTGCACCGTATCGCCGGCCTGCTCGGCGGCCTGCGCGGTCAGGAGAGATGTGAGTTCCCGGTGCCAGAGGAGCTTCTCGGCCCGCGAAGCCCTCGAAAGCGCCGCGCTGGACTCGCCCGATGCGAGCGCGATCATCCCCTCGGCAAGGGCATCAAAGCCCTTGCGTTCGCGCCGGCGATCGAAGAAGCGGTCAATCGAGGTCCTGTCGCCGGCGACAAAGCGCACAAATGCGACAACCAGTCCCACGATCTTAAACCCGATCCAGACCGCGAGCACGAATGCCATAAGCGCAATGACGGCCCCAAACGGACCGAAAAAATACTCCGTGCCCGCAACCGACACGCGAATCCCGCCAGCCGTTTCAATCAGAAGTTCCGCGCCCCAGGCCGCGGCCGCGATCAGCCCGACGAAGAAAACGATTTTCAGAAGCGGCCAAAGCATGGGCGCCTCAATTCATCCCGCCGGCTAGCACGTCGATTGCGCCCAGCACCGCCAGCCGAAATTCCGCCTTGGCGATCCAGTCCGCCATTGCGGGCCGTGCAGCGCGCGGCAGTGAATCAAGCTCCTCAAGCGCGGCGGACAGGTCACCTTCGGCGACGCGCGCCTCGGCACGGGACAGAATCGCATCGGCACTGTCCCCTTCCCGTGGCGCCAACGACCTTGCGTTGGTCGCCTGTCGCAGAAATGCGACAACCCTGTCCCCGATCGTTCCTTCATCCGTATAGTTCCGCGGCGCTGCCAACGAGGCCCTGGCGGCACCAGGAAATTCCTGCTGAAGCGCAAGGAGCGTCGGCATTCCGGTTCGTGCATGGTCGGCAAGTTCGGAGGGAACGTCCTCCATAGTCGAAATTACGTCGAAATACGGCGCGCCGGCTTCGACCGCCGCACGCAATCTGGCGATTGCAAGGCGATTTCCCGCAACCGACGCGGCGCCTGCCTTGAGCGCCCGCGCTTCGACATTGGCAATCCTGGCTTCCGCATCGGCAACGAACTGGTCCAGCTGCCTCCTGAAGCGCGTCAGCTGCTCTTCGGTTTCGGCGGACTGGGACAGCGACATGCCCCCGCTCGATTTCTCCAGCGACTCGACGCGCCGGAGCAGGGCGGCAAGCCTTGAGCCCAGATCAGAAAGTTCGCCCGACGTCGTCGTCTGCATCTCTCCGATTTCCGGATCCAGTTCACTCAGCTTGCCTTCAAGCGCGGCGATGTCACGCTCCAGCGCAGACAGGTCCGGTGGCGGTCGTATCAATCCCCGGAGCTCAGCCAACTGCCCTTCCAGCGCTGCCAAGTCCGCCGCGACAATCTCAACTCCGGCGAGCGCCTGCTCCAGCTTGTTCGGCTGACTCGTCAGATACGGCAACGAGAATGCGACAAGGAAGCCGACGGCGCCTGCCGCCAAACCGCCGGCAATCCCCGACGCAAGGGGAAGTCGCTTCCGGGCCGCGCCCAAGGGGCTCCCGTCTGTTCGACTGGATGCCGAAAGCTCTTTCGTCTGCGCCTCGTCCGGGCTCGCGTCGGCGGTCCCGCCGCCTGTGGCTGCCGACGCATCCGAAGGCTCCTGCGAGTCAATGTCCGACTCCGGTTCCGCGGGCGGCCCCGGATCTTCCGGGCTCTTTTTCAATTCTGCAGGGTCAGCCACTCCGTCACCTTTCCTTGCCGATCTCGTACGCCATTGCGTGCCCGAATCTAATGCCACGCGCGTCCTGCAACAAGGTGAGGACTCACAGCGCCCCGATCACCAGGTCGCACATGGACTCTGCGGTCGGCCGCTCGGCCACCCTGAATTCGGCATCTCCCTTCCAGGCCACTCTGGCGGCCTCGCTTATCGCAAGGACGGCTACCGGCGCTGCAGCCGCATAACGCGAAAGAAGCTCTGCGCTTCGCGGCGAAAACACGGGGGCGACAACCGGCGAGCTGCATGCAAGGAGCGCGAGCGCTGCCCGCGAAAGTGGGCGAGGGACTTGATCATAGAGCACAGCGTCGACTGCCGGGGCGCCTGCTACGGACAGCCGGTCGGCAAGATTGCACCGGGCATGTCTCCCCCGAAAGACAATGGCGGGAAAGGCCACTTCCTCGGCGCGTTCAAGAAAGGCTTCCGCCGTCTCCCCAAGCGCCTGCGCCCGCGCGCCCAGCCCGCGTGCAAGCGCGGCAGTGGCCTCCCCCACCGTCAGGACGCTGCAGCCTTCCAGAATGTCGCCGAGCTGGCGAACGGCGTTTCCCGACGTCGCCACGATCGTCGCAAATCCATTCAGGTCCGGCGGTTCGCCAACGGGAATTATCTCCATGACGGGAGAGATCACGGTCGGGATGCGCCGCCCCAGCCGCCTCTCGCAATCGGCCAGAAACCTCGTTGATTGCGCCTCAGGCCTGGTGAGAAGAAGTGTGGGCCCGGGACCGTACATTGCGACGCCTTCTTGTGTGAGGCATGGCCCGGTGATACCCGCGGTCGGGAAGCCACGCAAGCCGAACAGCCATGGCACGTCTCTTCCTCGGAATCGAATCCAGCTGCGACGACACGGCGGCAGCCATCGTTTCGGACGACAGAAGGATCCTGTCCTCGGTCGTTGCGAACCAGGCTTCCCTGCACGCGGCCTTTGGCGGAATCGTTCCCGAAATCGCCGCGCGGGCACACGCAGAAAAGCTCGACATCACCGTGGAGGCCGCACTGAACGAAGCGTGCATCAGCGCGTCGGACATTGACACGGTCGCCGTCACGGCAGGTCCGGGCCTGATTGGCGGCGTTCTGTCCGGCGTAATGTGTGCGAGAGGAATTGCCACGGGGCTCGGCAGGCCGCTTCTCGGAGTCAACCATCTCGCCGGCCACGCGCTGACGCCGCGGCTAACGGCCAATGTCGCGTTTCCTTACCTTCTGCTTCTGGTCTCGGGCGGGCATTGCCAGCTGCTGATTGTCTCCGGCCCGGGCGACTTTCAGCGCCTCGGCGGAACACTGGACGACTCGCCCGGCGAGGCCTTTGACAAGACGGCCCGCGCACTTGGTCTTCCCGGACCTGGTGGCCCGGCCGTCGAGGACGAGGCTGCCAGCGGAGACCCGGAGCGATTTCGCCTTCCAAGGCCTTTGCTCGACCGCCCGGATTGCAACATGAGCTTCTCGGGACTGAAGACCGCCCTGGTCCGCGAACGGGATGCCCTGGTCTCCGGATCAGGCGGGCTGTCCACCAAGGGTCGCGCCGATCTTTGTGCCAGCTTCCAGGCTGCGGTAACGGAGATCCTGGCCGAGAAGACGGCGCGCGCAACCGAAGCCTACCTTTCGCTGAACCCGCGCGCGCCAGTCATCGCCGTCGCTGGTGGCGTCGCGGCCAACGCCGAAATACGTGCCGGGCTCGATGCCGTCGCAACACGATTCGGCCTCCGGTTCGTTGCGCCTCCGGGCACGCTGTGCACGGACAATGCTGCAATGATTGCCTGGGCTGGAATCGAGCTTGACCGGATCGCAAATCCCGGACTCGTTCCCCTCGTCGCGCGCCCGCGCTGGCCATTGGACAAAAGCCAGCCAGCCCTGCTTGGCTCGGGCGCGAGAGGTGCGAAGGCATGAGCCTTTCTGTCTTGGGGGCAGGCGCGTTCGGAACCGCGCTTGCAATCGCCCTTTCACGAGACGGAACACGGATCACTCTCTGGTCCCGCGATGCCTGCGACGCGGCGCGCATGCAGGAAACGAGGCTGTCGGGCGCTCATCTCCCGGGCCATCACTTGCCCGCCGGCCTGAAGGTTACAACCGACGGGGCGGCCTTCGACGCCCCAGTCTGCCTTGTTGCAGTGCCCGCCCAGAATCTTGCGTCCTTCCTGCGAGATCATGGCTTCGCAAGTGGCGGCGTGCTCATCGCCTGTTGCAAGGGCATTGATCGAGCCACCGGTTTGGGGCCGGTTGCGACGATCCTAGCGGCCCGCCCTTCGCATGCGGCTGCGATAATGACGGGTCCGGGCTTTGCCGTCGACATTGCAAACGGACTGCCCACGGCGATTGTCCTTGCAACGGAACGCGCGAAGGAGTCCAGAAAGCTGCAGGCGCTGCTCACGCGTCCGGCCCTGCGACTCTACCGATCCACGGACGTTCGTGGCGCCGAATTGGGCGGCGCCCTCAAGAACGTTGTAGCGCTTGCCGCGGGCATCGCCGTCGGCGCTGGGCTCGGGGACAGCGCCCGCGCGTCGGTGATCGCCCGCGGATTCGGCGAGCTTGCGCGCTATGCGGCGATGCAGGGAGCAAAACGGAAGACGCTCCACGGGCTTTCGGGACTCGGAGACCTCGTGCTGACCTGCACGTCCGAGAAGTCTCGCAACTTCAGTGCAGGCGTCGCGCTGGGACAGGGCCAGGACATCAACCGGAAGACAACGGTCGAGGGGCTTGCCACCGCGCAGGCCGTCGCCGAAAGCGCGGCCGCCGCCGGTCTGGATCTTCCAGTCATGCAGGCGACGGCGGACGTCATTGAGGGCCGTCTTGACATTTCCCGGGCTGTTGAAGCCCTCTTGTCGAGACCCGTAGGAAAGGAGTAATCAATGGCATATTGGCTGTTCAAATCGGAGCCCTCCACCTGGAGCTGGGACGAACAGGTCGCAAAGGGTGACGCCGGAGAGGAATGGGACGGGGTCCGAAACTACCAGGCACGGAACTACATGCGCCAAATGACGGTCGGGGACCAAGGGTTCTTCTATCACTCGCAGAAAGACAAGGAAATTGTCGGAACCGTCGAAGTCATCGCCGAAGCTCATCCCGACAGCACCATCGATGATGCGCGATGGGAATGTGTGGACATCAAGGCGATCATGCCGCTCAAGACTCCGGTGACGCTTGAGCGCATCAAGCAGGAACCTCTCCTTGCCGAAATGGTGCTGGTCAGGAATTCCCGCCTGTCGGTGCAGCCGGTACGGGATGCGGAGTGGAGGCTCATATGCGGGATGGGCGGGGTCGATCCCTGAGAGATTCTGGTCAGGCGGCTGCTTTGCGCGTAAGCTGTGGCCACGGCGGACAGGAGGATACTATGGAATTCATCAGCGTAATCGTGGCGGCGGCCGCCGGATTTGCATTTGGCGCCGCGTGGTACATGGCTTTGTCCAGGCAATGGGTTGACGCCTCGGGCATCGAGGTGGACGAAAGCGGGCGGCCAGCCGATCAGAGCAGGACGCCATTCATTCTGGCGGGAATCGCGATGCTCCTTGTGGCGGGCATGATGCGGCACATGTTTGCCATGTCCGGGGTTGACACGCTTGCGGCAGGCCTCGTCGGCGGCTTCGGCATCGGACTGTTCTTCATATCGCCCTGGATCATGATCAACAACGCGTATGGCGACAGGCCGTTCAATCTGACGCTGATCGACGGCGGGTACGCCACGTTCGGTTGCGCCGTTATCGGCGCCATTCTCGGACTCTTGTGAGCCGCGGTTCCGGCATCTTGCCCACGGTGCCGGAACGGATCGCCCGTCGAATGCGGTTCGATCGGGCTTCGGACATTTCAGGGGCCTGCGGTCTCGCGTGAAGCGCGCATGGACGAATTCGCCTGTCACAGGCTGGCCCGAGGAGATATCACGCGCGCATGATCGCCCCTGACGACAAGGCATTCCTTGCCGGCCTGTTCGAGACAGCTGTTGCGGCGGCCGATCCCGGCAAGATGCTGGCCCGGCATCTGCCGGAAAGGCCAAGAGGCCGCACTGTGGCTGTGGGCGCCGGGAAGGGCGCGGCGCAGATGGCCGCCGCGTTCGAGAATCTATGGGACGCCTCGCTCGAGGGCGTGGTGGTGACCCGCCACGGATTTGATGTTCCGACACGCAATGTCCGCGTGCTGACCGCCTCCCATCCGGTTCCGGACGAGGCAGGGATCGTGGCCAGCAAAGCGCTGGTCGAGGCCGTGTCAGGACTGACGGAAGAGGACCTTGTTGTCGCGCTCATCTGCGGCGGCGGTTCGGCGTTGCTGCCGGCACCTCCGGACGGATTGACTCTTCGGGACGAGCAGGCGCTTAACCGTGCCCTCCTGAATTCGGGTGCCCCCATTTCGGCCATGAATGCCGTCCGAAAGCATGTCAGCACGATAAAGGGGGGTCGGCTGGCGCTTGCGGCATGTCCTGCACGTGTCGTCAGCCTGATCGTGTCCGATGTGCCGGGAGACGATCCGGCCCAAGTCGCATCGGGGCCGACCGTACCTGATCGAACCGGGCTGAGCGCGGCGCGAGCTCATGTTGAAGCCTATCGGATCAAGCTGCCCGACCGGATCCGCGACTACCTTGACTCCGCGACGGATGCGCCATCCCCGGACGACGCTCGGCTTGCACACAACACGGTTTCGGTCGTTGCGTCAGCAACAATCTCCCTCGAAGCCGCGGCTGACCGCGCGGAGCGGCATGGCATTCGCGCCTTCATCCTGTCCGATGCCGTAGAGGGAGAGGCGCGCGATGTCGGACTTGTCCACGCCGCGATCGCCCGGGAAGCCAGGCTTCGCGACCGCCCGTTCGCAACGCCCGCCGTGATTCTGTCCGGGGGAGAAACTACGGTGACCGTTGAAGGCGCCGGAGGGCGCGGAGGGCGAAACACCGAGTTCCTGCTTGCATTTGCCGGCGGCGTGGAAGGGCTGGACGTAACGGCTCTCGCTGCGGACACCGACGGGATTGACGGCACTGAAGGCAGCGCCGGCGCGTTCGCGGACGGCCAGACCTGGACACGGCTGCGCAAGGCGCAAATCGATCCTGGATCGCTCATTGCCCGACACGACAGCTGGACAGGATTCGATGCGCTGGGCGACCTGTTTACGCCAGGCCCGACCGGCACCAACGTCAATGACTTCAGGGCCATCCTTGTCCGCTAGGAAGTCTCCCGTGCCAAATCCATGGTCTTGCGACGGTTGCGGCCCCTTGTTTCGGCTTCGGGAACCTCCGCTGGCGAATTCAATCACCCGTGAAGTCAATGCAGACGCGACGGCCTCGCTGCCGCCTTTGTCGTCAAATGCAAGTGTCCTGGCGTTCCCCGCCGTCGCCGACGAACGGCAGCGGATCGCATTCGCGCCGGATCGGGTGCCTAAGGTCGGCGCCAGGCTGCGCCCAGGCTTGCGCCGTGCGCGACATGGCGGCCGCACATCAAGAGTTTCGGCGGCCGGCGGTCATCAGCAAAGCGGGGAGAAGCAAGAGATCCGCGACCAAGGCGAAACAGATCGTGACCGACACAAGGACACCCGAGCGTCCAGCTCGGTTCGTATCCCGGCGCGGCGAACACAGGAAAACCGGCTGTCGGAACGGCGGTGGTGGCCCACAACGCTGGCCCCACGGAGCGAAACGTGGCGCGAACCGCCTTCGTTGACGACAGTCCGTTCCGGCGGCCGTTCATACATTCGGAGACGAAATGAATGGTGTCGTCCACGATGATGCCGATGGCGTCGGCCGCGGATGCGCCGAGTCCGATGACGCCGGAAAGGCATCCCCACACGCCAACGTCATTGCTGCCGGAACGAGGTCGGGCACCAGGCAAGCCAGGCCAACACGGATGCTTCGGAACACCAAGAGCAGGATCAGCGAAATGAGGCCTGTGGCAAGAAGCGTGCCCCTCAGCATGCTTTCGATGTTCCGGTCCGACAAATGGGCGGAAATCATGGCCCCGTTTCCAGTCCGGAGTGCGGCGTCTGCCATGCAGCCTCGGTCAATTCCTCCATTGCCCCGAGAGTCTCGCAGGTGAACGTTGATCCTTCCCGGGGCGCGACGGCAATCAGCGCCGATCATGACGCGGAATACGTGTCCTGCACCTTGTCGAATGCGAGAAGGCGGGGGTTGTCCGCGCCGAACAGCACACGATAGCTGCCGGAAACGGTCAGGCCGGGCTGTCCCGCCGCAGCGACCATGACCGGCGCAGCGACCGCAGGAACCAGCCAACGGAAGCGCAGAATGACGGAGATGAAACGTTCCTTTGTTGTCTGGCCTGATCCGGTCTTCTCCTGAATGCCCGTCCGTCGAGTTGCCCGGACGCTGAGAGTTGCGGGCTGCGGCCTGTCTGGATCTCGGCTTCTGCGTGTTCCTGGCCACAGGACAGCTTCCCGTGCCTTCCAGTGCGCGTCCGGCACGGGCGGGGACGTCCGGGGGCGCGGCCGCCTTTCCGTGGTCGGGCCGGGCGGAGCGGGATAGGCAGGCATGGAACGGAACGACAGGCCGGCGGAATGCCTCGGCCCGGACCCGGTCGGGTGTCTGGCGAAGCTGCCGGCGGAGGATGCGAAGCTGCATCCGCCGGTCATCTGGTCGCGCGGGGGCGTCCGCATCGCCTGCTGGCGCGACGGGGAAGGGGTCCTCTGGCGCGAGATCGCCGCCGGGACGGCTGCCGCCTGCGGTTTCGCGCCTGCCGCGAGGACGCCCAGGAACCTTGCGGGGGTCAGCGTCTCGGTGTCCGCCTTCCAGCATCGCGCGAAGGCGACCGGCGAACCGGCCGCGCGGTTCGGGCGCGAGGGCGTGAAAGGCAGGCAGGAGGACGGCTCGGCCCGGACAGGGGCAGCGAAGCCGTCGGCGGGCCGAGCGTCCGGCCCGGCTTCGCCGCGCGCCTTGGGCGGCCGGCGCACAGGACGGGGCCGCGCGACGCCGGGGAGATTGTCGCGCTCCCCGGCGGAGCGCCGTGGATCCGCAACGTCTGCCAGGAGCCTCTTTCAGGACTGAAGGTCGCGTTCGTCCTGGATCCGTGGCACGCGCTGGACTGCGCTGGCGCCGGACGCCGCCGAGCGGAAGAGGCGCAACAAGGAGATCGGGGCCGACCTGAGGGCCGGAAAGGCGCACGACGTCATCGCCGGGCCTGAGCCGTGCCGGGGCAGGGATCCGGATGTGGCGGCATGCATCGACCACAGCGGGAAGAGCCAAGGCCGCATGCGGCACGACGAGCGTGTCAGGCGCGGCATCCAGGCCGGCTCCGGCGTGGCCGAAAGCCCGGGACGGCAGACAGTCGGCAAGCGTCTCAAGCAGCCGGGAAGCCATTGGGCAGGGATCTGCGCCAACCATCTCCTCGCCATCAGGACGTGCCTGAAAGATAACCGATGGGCGGACTTCCTCGACCGGAAGGCAAGCCTCGCCATGGCCACGCAGACTACAGAAATGACTTGCGCCCAAACCGCTTGCAACTTTCGCCGCGCTCTGCGAATCCATCCATCAGCAGGGATCGCGTCGTATCCGGGCCGCAGGATCGACCAGAAGGCCGGAATCCTCTCTTCCTCGCCGCCCTTTCAGCCAAGCCTCCCCTCGCGTTGGGGAAGACGGGCGGGTGATGCGATCCGGCGCAAAATTGGGGAGGTGATGATGTCGAACCGGCTTATGCACGCATCGGCATTGCTGTTGGCGCTGCCTTTCCTCGTTCCGGATCCGGCGCACGCCCAGTCCTGGCTTGGCGATCAGGTGGAAATTTTCGGGAAGGTGGCCGTGGAGACGCGGATCTTCCCGGAAGCGGGCGCTCATCCCGGACAGCGGTCGCATGCCAGCGGCTTCAGCCTGGAGGCAACAGCCTACATCGAGGGAGATGGCGGCAGCAGCATAACGATAACGCCCTTCCTGCGCTTCGATGCCGGGGATCCGGAGCGCTCGCACGCCGACCTGCGGGAAGCCTACTTTCTCAACTACGGCGATGTGGGCGATGGTGAATGGGAGCTCCGCCTGGGCATCGACCGGGTCTTCTGGGGCGTTGCCGAGGCGCGCTCGCTGGTCGACATAATCAACCAAACGGACCTGGTCGAACATCCCAACGCCAAGACCAAGCTTGGTCAGCCGATGGCGCATTTCACCTTGTCAGGGGGTTGGGGCGTGCTTGAGCTGTTCGGACTGACCGGGCATCGAAAACGAACGTTCCCCGGGATGCTCGGGCGGTTTCGCGGGCAACGGCTCGTCGACAACGACCGGGCCACATACGAATCCGCGGACGAGGATTGGCACGTCGATCTTGCAGGACGCTACAGCAACAGTTTCGGGCCGCTCGACATCGGGCTGAGCATGTTCGACGGCACCAGCCGCGAGCCTACCTACCGGCTGTCCGCATTGAGCTTGGTCCCGCATTACGAGCAGATTCGTCAGTTCGGACTGGATGGCCAGATCACCACGGGACCGCTGCTGCTCAAGCTGGAAGCGATCCGTCGAACCGGTGGGCGGAACCGGATGTTGCAAGAGGAGGACTACACGGCCTCGATCCTGGGCGGCGAGTACCTGGCCAGCGGCCCCTGGGACTCCGATTCCGACCTTAGCCTGTTTGCCGAGCGGCTCCGTGACGAGCGAGGGCCCGATGCGACCGATGCATTCTCGAATGCCGTCTTTCTGGGCGCGCGCCTCGGCCTGAACGACGAGCACGGGACGGATTTCTTCCTTGGAGTCCTCGATTCCCGCGAGGGCGGCGGCCGCGCCTTGAGTGCGGAGTTCAATCGCCGGCTTACGGACAACTTGTCGCTTCACGTGGAATCTACCGCCCATCTGGAGTTCGAAACGGATCCCGCCGTCCACGACACTCGGCACGACAGCTACATCGGGGTTAGCCTGGAATACAATTTCTGACTTCCCGGCAGTCGCGGCGGGGTGGCCGGTCCCGACATCGAATTCCTCGGATGGCGGGTGAATCGTCGACGAGGCCGGCGCATCGCAACGGACGGCTCACGCGGTGGGCTGGCGCCAGCCTCGCAACTCCGTCCGGAAACGGCAAAGGGGCGATCGGGCGCATGGTCCCGTCTTGCGGCGTCTTGTAAGTGACGGCCGGCCCGGCCCCGTGACGTCCGGCGCTTCCCGCAATGAGTCGCGTTGCCGGTCTCTCAGTATCGGTAATGCTCGGGCTTGAACGGGCCGTCCTGATTCACGCCGATATAGCTTGCCTGTTCGCTGTCCAGCATGGTGAGCCTCGCGCCAATCCGGCTCAGGTGCAGCCTCGCGACCTTTTCGTCGAGGTGCTTGGGAAGGATGCAGACCTCCCTGCCGTAATTGCCGCCCTTCGTGAACAGCTCGACCTGCGCCAGGACCTGGTTGGTGAAGCTTGCCGACATCACAAAGCTGGGATGTCCCGTGGCGTTGCCGAGGTTGAGCAGCCGGCCCTCGGAAAGCAGGATGATCCGGTTGCCCGAAGGCATTTCGATCATGTCCACCTGTTCCTTGATGTTGGTCCATTTGTGGTTCTTCAGGTTGGCAACCTGGATCTCGTTGTCAAAGTGCCCGATGTTGCCGATGATCGCCATGTCTTTCATATCGCGCATGTGCTCGATGCGAATGACGTCCTTGTTGCCGGTCGTCGTGATGAAGATGTCCGCGTCCAGACTCTCTTCCAGCAGAACCACCTCGTGACCGTCCATCGCCGCCTGCAGCGCGCAGATCGGATCAATTTCGGTCACCTTGACCCTCGCGCCGGCGCCGCGAAGCGAGGCCGCTGATCCCTTGCCGACATCGCCATAGCCGCAAACCACCGCGACCTTTCCAGCCATCATCGTGTCGGTCGCGCGCCGGATGCCGTCAACGAGGCTTTCCCGGCAGCCGTACCTGTTGTCGAACTTGGACTTCGTCACGCTGTCGTTGACGTTGATCGCGGGAAACGGCAGCTGGCCCTCCTCCACCATCTTGTACAGGCGATTGACGCCCGTCGTGGTCTCCTCCGTAACTCCCTTGATCATGTCGCGCTGCTTCACGAACCAGCCCGGGCTTGCCGCCAGGCGTTTCCTGATCTGCGCATGGAGAGCCTCTTCCTCTTCGCTTGCAGGGACCGCGATGAGGTCCGTCTCGCCTTCCTCGACGCGCGCGCCGGCAAGGATGTACAGCGTGGCGTCGCCGCCATCGTCCAGTATCATGTTCGCCCCGCCTTCCGGGAACTGGAATATCTGGTCCGTGTAGGACCAGTACTCTTCGAGCGTTTCGCCTTTCACGGCGAATACCGGAGTTCCGCCGGCGGCGATTGCCGCCGCCGCATGGTCCTGCGTCGAAAATATGTTGCACGAAGCCCAGCGAACGTCTGCCCCAAGCCCCTTGAGCGTCTCGATCAGGACGGCCGTCTGGATCGTCATGTGCAGGGAACCGGCGATTCTCGCGCCCGAGAGCGGCTTCCGCTCGCCGTACTCCTCGCGGATTGCCATCAAGCCTGGCATTTCCGTCTCGGCAATGTCCAGTTCCTTGCGCCCGAAATCGGCCAGCGAAATGTCCTTTACGACGTAATCCTTGGGCATTGTCTCCCGCTCCACTCGGCCGCGTTCCGGGGTCCCTTAGCACCGGCACTTTCCCCCGACAACCAGGGTTGGCGGGGAGCGGGTCACGTTCCGCCAACCACTGGCTCCGCCGCTGCGGCACGTTCTTCAATGAGCCTTGTGCGGCTGGCATTCGCCGGCCGCACGCGAAGCTGACTGCAGGCAGGGCCGCACGCACGTATCGTCCGAGACCTCCGCAGCGGCGGCTGTGCCGGCCCGAAGATCGCACGGTTCGAGCGACGGTTCGCCCCTTCGCTTCATGGAAGCAATCCGCTTCATCATTGCGACCAGCCCCGGACTTGCCCGCCTCGTCAGGATCTTCCAGCCCATCCGGGGCTTCGCCGAGATCGCGGCCGTCTTTGTGCCTGCCGAGACGCCGAAGCTCCGCACCGCATCCCGATGACGGCGGGAAGCGCAAGGGGCGGAGACGTGCCGGCGGCAGGCCCATGCTTCCCCGCAGCGCCCTGATCATGGCCCCGACCGCCGCGGCCAGGCTCAGCCCCGACGCCAGGTGCGGCCGCGGCTGGCAGGACGCTTGGGGCCAGGCCTTCGCCCTGACGGCGGTTATGCGCAAGCCGGTCATGTTCGCCAGCGTGATCGTGCGCGGCGATCAGGGACTGCCGCCGACGGCTCCCGAGCGGAGTGCCAGACGAACGTCGGGACATGGACAACCATTTGGCCGGGTTGGGGATGGCTGGCCGGCAGACGGCCGGAAGTCACGGATTCGGTCCTGAATCGGCGACGTCGCCAAACATGGATACTTGACCATGCAGCAAGCGTTGGTACACGACTGCGCGTCATGGCCTCCAGGAAAGCGGAACCGCGAGCTTGGCAGCGAATGCTGTCCGGACGAAGGCTGGACCTTCTGGATCCAACGCCCGTAGACATCGAGATCGAGGACATCGCCCACGGGCTGGCCTTCGTTGCCCGCTGGAACGGCCAGACGAAGGGGGAGTACCCCTATTCCGTCGCCGAGCACTCGTTGCTGGTTGAGGCGCTGTTCACGCGACTCGTGCCGAAAGCTCCTGCAAAATGGCGGCTTGCGGCGCTCCTGCATGACGCGCCGGAATACGTGATCGGCGACATGATCGCGCCGGTGAAATCCTCGGTTGGTCCCGGATACGCTGCGCTTGACGACCGCCTTGCAGCCGCGATTCATCTCCGGTTCGGGCTGCCGGCCGCTGTGCCGAGGACAGTCAAGTCGAAGATCAAGAGGGCGGACAAGATGTCGGCCTGGCTTGAGGCGACGCAAATTGTGGGATTCGCCGAATCCGAGGCAAACAGGCTCTTCGGGCGTCCCGACATGTCCCTGGTGAAAGGCCTTTCGATCCTGCTCCGGCCACCCATCGAGTCTCGCTTGGCGTTTGTGGAACGACACGACGCGTTGCTCGCCGAAGCGGGATAGTTCAGCGCGGTGACCGCTTGGCCAGAATGCGCTGGAGCGTGCGCCGGTGCATGTTCAGGCGGCGTGCCGTCTCGCTGACGTTCCGGCCGCAAAGCTCGTAGACCCTCTGGATATGCTCCCAGCGAACGCGATCTGCGCTCATCGGATCGGTGGGCGGCGGCGGCATCTCGCCTTCCGGCGCCAGAAGCGCGGCCGTGACGTCATTTGCGTCCGTCGGCTTTGACAGATAGTCCGTCGCTCCGATCTTGACCGCCGCCACTGCCGTGGCAATCGCGCCGTAGCCGGTAAGGACGACAATGCGGCTGTCCTCCCTGCGCTCACGAATGCACTCAACCACGTCCAGGCCATTCCCGTCGTCAAGCCGCAGGTCCACAACCGCGAACGCCGGAGTTCGTGCGACCGCGGCCGCCTTGCCGGCGGCGACCGAGCTGGCTGTTTCCGCTTCAAAGCCCCGCTTTTCCATTGCCCGGGCCAGGCGCCTCAGAAACGGCTCGTCGTCGTCAACGATCAGGAGCGACGGGTCTGGTCCGATCTCTTCCGGCATTTCCCTGTTCCAGTCCGGCCCGGCAAGGCTATTCGCTCGGCCGCCAGCCGTCAAACAGTCAAGGTCCCTCGACAAGGCATGCCGTGATTTCCGCGATTCTCTCGGCCGTGTCCTCTCGGCGAAAATACGAACCGAATTCATTGCCGGGAAACATCAGGTATGTAAAGGTCGAGTGGTCAACGAGATAGAGCTCGCCGCTTCCCTCGCCCTTTGCAAAGTATGCGCGATACGCGTTAGCGGCGGTCCTGACCTGTTCCGCGCTGCCCGTGAGCGCTGTCATCTCAGGAAACATGTCATCCGCATACTGGCCCAGCACTTCTGGCGTGTCCCGCTCCGGATCAACGGATATGAACACGAGAGCGATTTCATGCCCCCGCTCTGCCAGAAGGTCGGCGGCTAGCGCGTTGCGCGCCATGTCGAACGGGCAGACGTCGGGACAAAAGGTGTAGCCGAAATAGACCAGCGCGGGACGGTTCAGCACGTCCTCGTCCGTCACCGGCTCTCCATCCCTGTCGACAAGCTCGAAGGGGCCTCCGATCGTCGCGCCGGCCGCGGAGGAGATGTCGCACTCGGACCGACCGCCAAGGAACGCGTAGAGCGCGGCCCCGCCTACAAGGACCAGCAGGCCGAGGCCTGCAAGCAAGGCTGCTGCTCTGTTCATGCGGGCATCCGAGTTTGCGCCAGAGGACTCATTGATCGCAAAGGGCTCGCAGGAATACAACTTAGTCCGTCTTGAAAGGAAAGCCATGACCGAAACGCCGATTCAGCCTTACGGGCCGCGCACGAACTGGGTTCGGCTCCAGACATTGGTGGTCCTGAGATGGATGGCCATTCTCGGCCAGATCTCGGCGATAGTCGTGGCGCAGCGCCTGTTCGGGCTGGACCTGAGATTCGGCCTTTGCCTGCTGGCGATCGGCACATCCGTGGTCGCCAACCTTCTCGCCATCGCCGCCTATCCTAGGACAAAGAGGCTGTCTGAAGCAGAGGTCACCGGGATGCTCGTCTTTGACGTTCTTCAGCTGGCGCTTCTGGTCTTCCTGACGGGAGGGCTGAACAACCCTTTCGCACTCCTGATCATTGCGCCGGTGGCCATCGCCTCCATGACGCTGAATGCGCGCGCGGCAGCAGGGGTTGCCTTTCTGGCCGTGGCTTTGGCGACGTGCCTGCTGTTCTGGCATTTCCCGCTCCGGACCCTGGAAGGCGCCAGCCTGCTGATGCCCCGGGTATTCGCTTACGGGTTCCTGGTCGCCATCGTGATCGGGGTCCTGTTCCTGTCGGTCTACGCCAGCAGGGTGACAAGCGAGATGCAGGCGCTGTCGGAAGCGCTTGCAGCGACTCAGCTGGCGCTCTCGCGAGAACAAAAGCTTACGGATCTCGGCGGAGTCATTGCCGCCGCGGCACACGAGCTGGGAACGCCTCTTGCAACGATCAAGCTTGCCAGCAGCGAACTCCTGGAGGAACTGGACGGCGACCCGATTCTGCAGGATGACGCGAGGCTCATCCTGGACCAGGCCGACCGATGCCGGGACATCCTGAGCTCGATGGGCAGGGCCGGAAAGGACGACCTGCATGTCCACCATGCGCCTATCAGCGCCGTCATTCGCGAATCGGCGGAGCCACATGTCGATCGGGGCAAGAAGATCCGCTATGCGTTCGACGGCCCCGACGCTGCGGATGCACGCCCGCCCATCATCGATCGGCGACCGGAAATCATTCACGGGCTGCGCAACCTGATCCAGAACGCGGTCGACTTCGCCCGCGCGAATGTCTGGATCGACGTCTTCTGGGACGACGAGCGGGTCGTTGTTAGAATCGTGGATGACGGTCCGGGATACTCGTCAACGGCAGTCAGCCAGATCGGCGAGCCGTACATGGTGCGTCGAAAGCGGGATTCACGATTGCGCTACGAAGGCATGGGGCTCGGCATGTTCATTGCCAAGACGCTGCTTGAGCGAACGGGCGCCGAACTGAGCTTCTCCAACGGGCGTGCGTACGGCGCACCGGATGACGGGCCGGGCGAGCGCACCGGAGCGATAGCGGACGTGCGCTGGAGCCGCGAGGTCTTTGCCAATGCGGGAGACGCAGAGAGAGCTCCGTTGGGGCAAAACCGGCCGATCAAGGCATGAAGTGACATTCTCGCACTCCAGATCCCCCGGGCGCATGGCGTCGCAGCTTGCAGACGACGGCCTTGCCGGCCACACTGACTCCGTCATGGGTTACCAAGGGTCGATCTTTCTTCCCGATGCGGACGCGACGGATCGCTTTGGCAGGGCCCTAGCGCAATGGCTGAGTCCTGGCGACACGATTCTCCTGTCCGGGCAGATCGGCGCCGGCAAGACCTGTCTTGCACGCGCCGCAATCTCGGCCCTGCACTTCAGGATGGGTCAGCCCGCACCGGAAGTGCCCTCGCCGACCTTCACGCTCGTCCAGGCCTACGAATTGCCCGGAATCCAGGTTTGGCACGCGGATCTCTACCGTCTGGCCGAAGCTTCCGAAGTGACCGAGCTCGGACTCGAAGAGGCCTTTGGTACCGGCATCGTGCTGTTGGAATGGCCCGATCGGCTTGAGGTGGCGCCCGATGGCGCCCTGGCCCTGGACTTCGAGGTGCAGGGCAGCGGGCGCAAGGTGGCGCTGCGTTCCACGTCGGACCGCTGGCGGAATAGCATCTCGATGGTCGGCGGCGTCGATGCGTGACGCGGCCGTTCCGTTCCTGGAGTCACGGGGCTGGGATCGTGCCGCGATCCGGCCGATCGCGGGAGACCTGTCGCAAAGATCCTATTTCCGCCTGTCAAGAAATGGCGAAACCGCCATATTGATGGATGCGGGAGACGATCGCGCAGCCGTTCCGCCCTTTCTGAAAATGACGGCCTGGCTGAGGCAGGCAGGTCTTTCCGCGCCAGGGGTTCTTGGCGCTGACGCCGATGGCGCGCTCCTGTTGCTGGAGGACCTTGGCCCGGCTCCCGCAAGCGGCTTGATGTCCGACCGGAAAGCGCGGGCAGAGGTGCTCGATGCCTGCATCGAGGTCCTGCTCGCGATCCGCTACGCAACGCCTCCACCGCTCCCTTGCCCCGGGGCGGACAGCATGTGCGAATGGACACGCATTGCAGACGAGCATTATCCAGGCGCGGATTCAGGCGCGCTTGACGAATTCAGGATCACGCTGAAGGGCGTCCTTTCCTGCCTACTGGCAGATGGCTGCACGGTGTCTCTCAGGGACTTTCACGCCGACAACCTGATGCCCTTGCCGCATCGCGAGGGCATCGCGCGTCTCGGGGTGCTGGATTATCAGGACGCCTTCCTAACGCATCCCGTCTATGACCTTGTCTCTCTTCTGACCGATGCGCGCGTTGAATATCCGCCCGCAATTCGCGCACGATACATTGAAAGATACGCGTCGGCCTCGGGAGACGGGCTGGCGCAGCTGCGGACCGCCTTTGCCGCGTTTTCCGCACAACGCAACCTGAGGATCCTCGGGATCTTTCATCGCGCGGCAAGAGACCTCGGCAAGACGCACCATCTGCCGAAGGTGCCGCGCGTCTATCGACGCCTCATGGAGGCGGCTGAACACGAGGTCTTCCGCGATGTGCGCGAGATCCTCCGCGCCGGCCTCCCTGCCCCGGACATGGCGGCATGAGCCGGCCGGCCTCGGCCATGATCTTCGCCGCAGGCTTCGGCACGCGGATGGCCAGGCTGTCCCGGGACCTGCCCAAGCCCATGGTGCCGTTCGCGGGACGGCCGATGATATCCCATTGCATCGGGCTGTTGCGGGAAGCCGGCATCACCTCAATCGTGGCAAACACGCACCACCGGCCCCGGCAGATCGAGCCCTTTCTGCGATCCGAAGGCATCGCGATTTCACGCGAGCGCCCCGACATCCTGGAAACGGGAGGCGGCCTGAAGGCCGCTGTGCCGCTCTTGGGGAGCGCTCCCGTCATAACGATCAATCCGGATGCGGCCTGGCTTGGACGCAATCCCGTCAAGGCGCTGATTGGCGCCTGGCGGCCCGAAATGCAGGCTCTGCTCGCGCTTGTGCCGCAACCCTTGGCTCACGGCACGTCGAGCGCCGGAGACTTCCGGCTCGAAAACGGGCGGATCCGTCGTGAGGGGCGCTTGATTTATGGCGGAGCGCAAATCATCAGGACCGGCCGGCTTGAAGGAGTCGCCGAAAAGGCGTTTTCCCTGAACCTCTATTGGGACCTGCTGTCAGAGTCGGACGGTCTCCATGGCCTGGTCTATGACGGAAATTGGTGCGATCTCGGCCATCCGGACGGGCTGCGCATCGCCGAAGGCCTGGCTTGCCGTGTTTGAGCCTTCGGAAAGCCCGCGCGTGTTCGGCGTCCCGCCCGGGGCCGACTTCCCGCAAGCGGTGGCTGAGCGAATCCTGGACGCCCATGCCGGACAGCCGCCGGAAGATCTTGCCCGGGTTCGTGTCCTGGTCAATTCCCGACGCATGCAGGGGCGGCTTGCCTCCCTCTTCCGGGCCTCCGGTCCGCGACTCCTGCCCCGGATCCTGCTTGTAACCGAGATCGAGAGCATCCTCCCCGGAATCGACCTGCCGCGTCCCGTGTCCCGGCTGCGGCGTCAGCTCGAGCTCGCGCAGCTGACCGCCCGCCTTGTCGAGACCGAGCCCGGCCTTGCTCGCCCGGCGGCCGCGGTCACGCTCGCGGACAGCCTTGTCTCCCTTCTCGACGAGCTTCAGGGCGAGGGAATCACGCCCGAACAGGTTCGCACGATCGAGACTGGCGACGATTCCCTGCACTGGCAGCGAAGCCTGAAATTCCTCGACATAGTCGGCGCATATGTCGAGAACGTCTCGGAAGACGGCCTTGACTTCGAGGCTCGGCGCAGGCTTGGGGTCGAGCGAATCGCTGCCGCCTGGGACTCCGACCCGCCCGGCACTCCCGTGATCGTCGCCGGCTCGACCGGTTCGCGCACGACCACCCGCATGTTGATGTGTGCAGCGGCACGACTCCCGCAAGGCGCGCTTGTGCTTCCGGGATTCGACGTCGATCTTCCTGGACCGATCTGGGAATCGCTTGGCTCCGGCCGCGATTTCGAAGACCATCCACAATACCGGTTCGCGGCGCTGCTCACTGCCCTTGGCATGACTCGTGACCAGGTTGTCGCGTGGGGCGAGCCTCCCGACAAGGCCCGCAACGAACTCGTCTCCCTTTCCCTGCGCCCGGCCCTGGTCACTGATCAATGGCTGTCGGAAGGCCCGGGGATCGGCGACCTTCGACAGGCGACCTCGTCAATGGCGCTGGTCGAGGCTTCGGATTCCAGGGAAGAGGCGCTGGCGGTCGCCGTGGCGATTCGGCAAGCCGTGCAGCAAGGAGAGCGTTCGGCACTCGTCACCGGTGATCAGGCCCTGGTCCGCCGGGTCTCCGCCACCCTTGCCCGCTGGAACATCGTTCCCGACAACAGCTTCGGAATTCAGCTTTCCGTGACGCCGCCGGGAACGTTTCTGCTCCAGATCGGGCAGCTCGTCGGCGCGCCCGCGCGTCCCGATGGCTTGATCGCCTTGCTGAAGCACCCGTTCACCCGAACCGGTGCGGACCGGGGGCAGCATCTTGCCAACACGCGGCAGCTTGAACTGTTCCTCCGCCGAAACTCTGTCCACGCATTCACAAAGTCAGGCCTCGCGAAGTTTGCGAATGGGTCGCCGGACGAATGCCGCGAATGGATCGATTGGCTCGCATCGATCCTCGATGCGCTCGGAAATCCGCCCGCCCCGACGCTGCTGGATGCCGTGACCCGCCATCTCGATCTCGCCAGGACGATTTCTGGAGACCGGGAGGAAGATGCGGACGTGCTATGGGCGCATTCCGCGGGACGCCTCGTTCGGACCGCAATTGACAGCTTCGTGGAGGAATCGGACTTTGACCAGCCCGTGCCTTTTGCCGACTATCTTCGTCTCCTCGAGGGCATGCTGCTGGCGGAACGCGACCGGGATCATTCCGAGGCACGCCCTGACGTGATGATCTGGGGCGCCCGGGAGGCCAGGGCTCAGGGTCCGGATCTCGTCATCCTGGGCGGGCTGAACGACGGGTGCTGGCCTGGGCGGCCCGATCCGGACCCATGGCTGAACCGGAAGATGCGGCGAAGCCTTGGGCTTCCGCTCCCCGAAGGGCAGACCGGCCTGGCAGCGCACGACTACCAGCAGGCGATCGCGGCCGGGCGGGTCATCCTGTCGCGCTCGTTCCGGGATGGCGACGGTGATGCGGTGCCGTCGCGCTGGGTCAACCGCCTGACGAACCTGCTCGAAGGGCTGCCCGGGCAGTTCGGCCCCGAAGCGCTGAAGGAGTTGAGGCGAAAGGGCGGCGATCTTCTTGCAATGGCCGGCATGCTCGACCGGCCAGCCGTGCCGGTCAGGCCGGAACCCAGGCCGGCCCCGTCGCCGCCGCCCGAAATCCGCCCGAAGAAGCTGTCCGTCACCGAAATTCAGCGGCTGATACGCGACCCTTACGCGATCTACGCCCGACACGTGCTCGGGCTGCGCCCGCTGCCGCCGCTGGTTCCGGAGCCCGACGCCCTCCTCAAGGGAACCGTCTTTCACGCCATCCTTGCGGCGTTCACCGAAACCGCCGCCGAGACCGAAGACGCCGCGGCCATGCGTCAACGGCTGCTCGAAATCGCCGAAGAGAAGTTCCGGAAAGACGTTCCCTGGCCTGCAATCCGCTCTCACTGGCGCGGACACCTTGAACAGATATCCGGCTGGATTGTCTCGGAAGAGGTCGCCCGGCGCGCCCGGGTTGTTGGCGGGAAGGCCGAGGTGAGCGGGGAGCTGCGGCTCGGCGCGACAGGCCTGACGATTTCCGGAAAGGCGGACCGGATCGACCGCCTCCCGGGCGGGGAACTGGCCATCTACGACTACAAGACGGGAGGCATCCCGACCGAGCCGCAGATTCTCCACTTCGACCGCCAGCTCCTGATCGAGGCGGTCATGGCTGAATCGGGTGCGTTCGAGGACATCCGCGCAGCACCTGTCCGTTGGGTCGCTCACATCAGCATCGGCCGCTCCCCGAAGCGCAAGGCCATCAGGCTCGGGGGCGAATTCGAGACCGGCGCGGTTCACGCCGAGCTGGCGGAGTTGCTGGAGAAGTTCCAGAAGCCCGAAACAGGATACATTTCGCGTCGCGCGATGGAAAAAATGCGTTTCCAGGGCGACTACGATCATCTCGCCCGGTTCGGCGAATGGGACGCCTCGGCCGCCACCCGGCCGAGTCCGGTGGCATGATGGACACCGCGACAGCCGCGCAAGTGGATGCGGCCGATCCGCTGCAATCCACATGGCTGTCCGCCAATGCCGGATCAGGCAAGACGCGCGTGCTCACGAACCGGGTTGCCCGCCTCCTGCTGAAAGGGACGAATCCTCGCAACATCCTGTGCCTGACCTACACGAAAGCTGCCGCCAGCGAGATGCAGAATCGGCTCTTCGCCACCCTGGGCAATTGGGCGATGCTGGAAGACGGTGCGCTGCGGCAAGAGCTGCGCAACCTTGGAGAGGCGCCGCCGGACGACCTTTCGGAGGCCCGAACGCTGTTTGCGCGCGCAATCGAGACGCCAGGCGGCCTTCGCATACAGACGATTCATTCCTTGTGCTCGGCCGTCCTCCGGCAATTCCCGCTTGAGGGGGAAGTGTCGCCGCGATTCCGCGAAATGGATGACGCTCTGCAGATCCGCATGATCGGTGAAGTCCTTGATGAAATTGCGGAGACGGACCCGGCCGCGCTCGTCGACGTCGCCCGGTTTCATGCAGACAACAGCCTAGTGTCGCTTGCTCAGGACGTAAGCCGCGAAGAGGACGCGTTCGGTGCCGTTCAGGATCCCGATGCGCCATTCGACATCTTCGGCGTTCCCCCTGGTCTCACCTGCGACGAGATCCTGGAAGACGCTCTTGGGGAAGCAGAAATGACGTTCCTGGCAAAGTTCCCGTCGGCCTTTCCGGGCACGTTGGGGCGGATGGACATGGAGCTGTCCCGCACGCTTGCCGGATTGCCGCAGTCGCCTTCCATGGAGGCGCTGGAGACGCTCTCCGGCGCACTGCTCTTCGGGCCGTCGGCGAAGTCGCCCTTCGCCGCCAAGGTCGGGGCCCTGCCCGCCAAGAGGATCAGGGAGTCGGAAAGCGTCGGGCCGATGATGCCGAAATTCAATGAAATCATGGAACGGGTCGAAACGGCGCGCGCGCGCCTGGTGTCACTTGGCGCCGCCGCGAAGACCGCCGCATTGCATCGCTTCGCGCGGCAGTTCCTGCCCGCGTACCGTGACGCCAAGCAGTCGCATGGCGTGCTGGATTTCGATGACCTGGTCCGAAGGGCGCGAGACGTCCTGTCGTCCGATTCCTTGCCTTGGGTGCTCTTCAGGCTTGACGGGCAGATCGAGCATGTCCTGGTCGACGAGGCGCAGGACACGAGTCCCGAGCAATGGCAGATCGTGCGAGTTCTTGCAGAGGCCATGGCGGACGATCCGGACCGGGGCCGCACGCTATTCGTTGTCGGGGACAAGAAACAGTCGATCTACAGCTTCCAGGGGGCGGATGCCGCCGGCTTCGATCGCAAGGAAGCGGAATTTGACCGACAGCTTCGCGGCCAGCTGCGCTCCAGGGACCTGCTGTGCTCGTTTCGCTCCTCCCCGGCAATCCTGCAAGTCGTGGACAGGGTCTGCAAGGGGCTCGGCGGTCTCGGCGGGACCGTCGCTCGCCACGAAGCCTTCCATGGGAATCTGCCGGGTCGCGTGGACCTTCTGCTGCCGGTCCCGCGGCCAAGAGCCACGGAGGAGCCGCCTTGGCACCATCCGGTCGACCGTCCCGTCGACAATGCGCCTGACATCGTGCTCGGCACGGAAATCGCGAAGCTTGTCCGGGGGCTGATCGACAGGGAATCCATTCAGGGCGACGACGGCGAGTTCAGGCAGGTCCGCCCGGGAGACATCATGATTCTTGTGCAGCGGCGCAGCCTCCTGTTCGAGCAGGTCATCCAGGCCTGCAAGTCGGAAAGCGTCCCGATTGCCGGCGCGGACCGGCTGAAACTCGGGGCAGAGCTCGCCGTGCGGGACCTTCTCGCGCTTCTGGCTTTCCTGACTCTTTCAGAAGACGACCTTTCGCTGGCTTCGGCGCTGCGCTCTCCGTTGCTTGGGTTGAGCGAGCAGGATCTCTATCGACTGGCATCGTCGCGCCCGGCCGGAAGATCGCTCTGGGCGGAACTGCGCAGCCGAGACGACGAGTTCCCGGACGTGGTTTCGACACTTGACGACTTGCGCCGCTCCGTGGACTTCATGCCGCCCTACGAACTTCTTGAGCACGTCCTGGGCCGCCATGAAGGGCGGCGCAGGCTGCTGGCCCGGCTTGGCCCCGAGGCCGAGGACGGCATTGACGAACTGCTGAACCAGTCACTGGCATTCGAACAGGACAACGTGCCAAGCGTCACCGGCTTCCTGACGCGTGCGCTGCACGGGGACAAGGAGGTGAAGCGGCGGCCTGAAGGGACCGAAGGCCTGGTCCGGGTGATGACCGTGCACGGCGCGAAGGGTCTCGAGAGTCCCGTTGTCATTCTGCCGGACACGATGGCTTCCGGCCGTGCGCGATCCGGGGGCATTGTCTCGGGCCCGGACGGCTTTCCCCTGCCTTCCCTGCCGGATGACGAATGCCCTGAACTGCTGCGCGACGCCAAGGCGAGGAGGAGGGCGGAAGATCTGGAGGAGCGCAATCGCCTGCTCTATGTCGCAATGACCCGCGCAAAGCAGTGGTTGATCGTGGGCGGCATCGAGCGAGCAGGAAAGAGCGACACGCCGCTGAACTGGCACAAGTCCGTCGAAAGCGCGCTGCAGTCCCTTGGGGCGGCTTCGTGCGACAGCCCGGCCGGCGTCCTGCGCCTTCAGCACGGCGCCTGGCCCGAACCGGGATCGATTGCCGACGCATCGCGGGCGGTTGACGACATGGAATTGCCCGGGTTTCTCGGCGAAGTGGCGCCGGAAGCGTGGCGGCCGGTCGCTCCGGCATCTCCGTCAAGGCTTGGGGGCGCCAAGGTGCTTGGGGGCGACGCGTTCGATGAGGGCCGGGCGCTTCGGCGCGGTCGGCAGATCCACCTGCTGCTGGAACATCTGCCGGGGAAGCTCAGCCCGGAGGCTGCCGCCGGGCGTCTGCTTGCGCACGGACCGGACCGGGCCGGCGCGGATGAAATCGACGGACTCGTCAAGCAGGTGCTTGCAAACCTCGAGCGCCATCCCCGGATCTTCGGCGCAGACGCCTTGGCCGAAGTGGATGTCTCGGCACATCTGCCTACGCTTGACCATGTGATTTCGGGAACGATCGACAGGCTGCTCCTGCGTCCGGGGCGCGTTCTGGCAGTGGACTTCAAGACCAATGCCGTCGTGCCGGAACGCCCCGAGGACACGCCGGAAGGGCTGCTTCGCCAGATGGGCGCGTATCTTGAAGCGCTGGAGCACGTATATCCGGATCGCGAAATAGACGTCGCGATTCTCTGGACCGAAACCTGCAGGCTGGACCCGCTCCCACACGCAATCGTGCGTGAAGCGCTTGCGCGGTCCGCCATATCTTGACCTTTCGTTCAAGCGTTTCTAGGTTCATGGCCTGATCGCAAACAAGGATGGATTCCATGGGAACGGTTGCCGTTACTGATGACACGTTCGATGCCGAGGTTCTGAAGTCGGGCATTCCGGTTGTCGTGGATTTCTGGGCAGAGTGGTGTGGTCCCTGCAAAGCCATGGGCCCCGCCCTGGAAGAGCTTTCCGACGAATACGGAGGAACCGTCAAGATCGCCAAGGTCAATGTGGACCTGCATCCGAACGCCGCGGCAGGGCTCGGGGTCAGGAACATCCCGTCTTTCTTCCTGTTCAGGGATGGCAAAGTGATCTCCAACAAGACGGGCGCAGCGACAAAGTCCGTGCTGAAGGGCTGGATTGACGGATCGATCTGAGTCTGGGCCGGGAGAATGAAGATGGCGCACCGAAGCCCTGGCTGGCACGGCACCACGATCATCGGTGTCAGGAAGGACGGCAAGGTTGTCGTTGCGGGCGACGGGCAAGTGAGCCTGGGAGAGACCGTAATCAAGGGATCGGCAACGAAGGTGCGCCGGATGAGTCCGGGCGGTCACGAAGTGGTTGCCGGATTCGCCGGCTCGACAGCAGACGCATTCACGCTCCTCGAACGGCTGGAAGCGAAGCTCGAGGCGGCGGCGGGCAAGTTGCAGCGGGCCTGCGTTGATCTCGCCAAGGACTGGCGGACGGACAAGTTCCTGCAAAAGCTTGAAGCGATGCTGATCGTCACTGACGGGTCGGCGCTTTACGTGGTCACTGGCGCTGGCGACGTGCTTGAGCCCGAGCACGGCGTGGCAGCCATCGGCTCGGGCGGAAATTTCGCGGCTGCCGCTGCCAGGGCGCTGATGGACGGCGAGCTCGGCGCCGAAGAGATTGCGCGAAAGGCGATGGCGATCGCCGCGGACATATGCGTCTACACCAACGGCAACCTGACGGTTGAGGTCATATAGCGGACGCCGTGCCGCGCCTGCCGCGATCCCGTGCAAGCCGCCCGGGCGCTTCCGGATCCGCAGAGGCGCAAACCGAACTCAGCTCAGCGGCGCGATTCCGAGCGGTACGTCCGCCGCGCGGCACCAGATATAAGCCTCGTTGTAGTCTGCGGCATCAATGCCGGCGGGCAAGGCGTAGGACTGCCTCCCGCGCTTCTGCATGAGATCGCCCATATAGGTGTCCGGATCCCATTGTCCGTCGCGCCCAAGGCCCACGATCGGATCGGGTGCGCGGTCCAGAACGAAGTCGTCACCGAGCGTCAGTGTCCTGCCATCAAGGACAGCCGTGCCCGCGGTGTCGTGATTCGAGCGCCCGGAGAACGTGCCGGTGCGGGCGCTCTGGGCCCAGGCCAAGCCAGCGCTCAGGCCTGCGGCTGGAAGCGAAACCAGCAATGTGCGACGATCAATCATGATGTCCTGTCTCCTTGTCTTCAGGAACTGGCCCACGGGGTCAGATTGCATGGCGCAGCGTGCCTGTCATCATGGACAGCGTCAACGTCATGTTCCGTGATCTCCTTGCGTTTCCCTGCAACAATCCTAGATAGGCGAGACTCTCCGAAGGAACGCCAATGACTGACCTTACGCCCAGGGAAATCGTCTCGGAACTTGATCGGTTCATCGTAGGACAGAAGGACGCGAAGCGCGCCGTCGCGGTTGCGCTCAGGAACAGGTGGCGGCGACGGCGGCTGGCCGACGACATTCGCGACGAAGTCTACCCCAAGAACATTCTGATGATCGGCCCGACAGGCGTGGGCAAAACGGAGATTTCCCGCCGCCTGGCACGGCTTGCGAAAGCGCCGTTTCTGAAGGTCGAGGCCACGAAATTCACTGAGGTCGGCTATGTGGGCCGGGACGTGGAGCAGATTGTCCGGGACCTGGTCGAGGCGTCGATGAACATGACGCGGGACTACATGCGGGACGAAGTCAGGGAGATCGCGCGGCGCAAGGCCGAGGATCGCGTGCTCGACGCGATCACTGGCGAGGGCGCCCGTGAGCAAACCCGTGAAATGTTCCGCAGGAAGCTCACGAACGGCGAGCTGGACGACACGGAGATCGAGCTGGAGGTTCAGGATCAGTCGAGTCCGTTCTCCGGCATGGAGATTCCCGGACTGCCGCCCGGACAGGGCGGTCTTGCCATCGATCTTGGCAGCATTTTCGGAAAGGGGATTTCGGACCGCAAGGTGAAGAAATCAATGACGGTGGCGCAGTCCTACGACGTCCTGGTCAGTGAAGAGGGGGACAGGCTGCTTGACGATGAAGTGATCGCGAAGCAGGCGCTTCGTGCGGTCGAGGAGGACGGAATCGTCTTCCTCGACGAGATCGACAAGGTCACGGCACGTTCGGAGACGCGGGGGGCGGACGTTTCTCGCGAAGGCGTGCAGCGGGATCTCCTGCCCCTCATCGAGGGCACGACCGTCTCCACCAGGCACGGTCCTGTCAAGACGGACCATATCCTGTTCATTGCGTCCGGCGCGTTTCATGTCGCAAAGCCGTCCGACCTCTTGCCCGAACTGCAGGGACGTCTGCCAATCCGCGTCAGCCTGCGCGCGCTCACTGAAGAGGATTTCGTGCGCATACTGACCGAAACCGACAACGCCCTGACCCGCCAGTATTCCGCGCTGATGGCGACTGAGGACGTGGACGTGTCGTTCAGCGACGACGGCATTGCCGCCCTGGCCCGAATCGCGGCGGACGTCAACCAGTCCGTCGAGGACATCGGGGCGCGACGGCTTTATACGGTTCTTGAACGCGTGTTCGAGGACCTGTCCTTTGCAGCGCCCGACCAGCCCGGCAGCTCGGTCACGGTAAGCGCCGAGTTTGTGGAGGAGCATCTCGGGGAGCTCATGAAGGGTTCCGACATGAGCCGCTACATTCTCTGAACGCCATGCGCCCGGCCTGCCGCAGCGACTTGCGAACACCGCCTTGCCGCGCGGCCCTTTCGTGATCACAGGCTGGATTGCGCCCTATCGGCGGCGCGCAAGATAGACATAGAATGCCCCGGATCCCCCGTGCCGTGGATGGGCTTCTGTGCACTGAAGCACGATCTGGTCGAGGGGCGGGCCTGAAATCCAATGCGGAAGCTGCTGGCGAAGGATTCCGCGTCTTTGCGGGACGGGTCCTGCGCCGCCCCCCTCCCGGCCCTTGCCCGTGATCACAAGTACGGTCCGATTCCCATCCCGATACGCGTCGAGCAGAAACGATTCAAGCGCGGCCCTTCCCTCCGCGACAGTCTTGCCGTGGAGATCGATGCGCGAGTCCGGTGCGGTCTTCCCTCGCCTCATGCGATTGAATCTCTTTTGGTCCATGCGAAGCGGTGGTTGGCTGGCATCGGGCATCGCGGCAGCGGAAGGCGCGGCCCGTTCGCCGACACGAAACTCCGAGGTCTTGAAGGCCTCCTTCACGTCCGGTCTGTCTGGTCTCTTCGGAAGTTCCTGCACGACCTTGCTCGCCCGCTTCTTGTCAAGCGGCCTGGTGCCGCCGGCAGCGCGTTGCCAAAGACGTTCCTCCTCGGGGCTAAGGGTGCGGGGCTTTCGGCTCATTGCCGACCAGCCTGCGGGGGGTTCACTGCAAGATCCGCCTTGCCCGCAGCCCCGGTGCGCCGTGCGCACGAGCGGCGACCGGCGACCGGCACCCACGCGAATTCAGGCGAAGCTGCGGCCGGCAGGCGCCTCATTCCATCGTGGCGACCAGATGCCAGTTCGGGTTGTCCGCGCCCATGTTCCGGGCAAAGGTCCAGACGTGCTTCTGGCGCTTGATCTCGTTCGGATCGCCTTCAACAACCTTCCCCGCGTGGTCCTTCACCACGGAGGTCAGTTCACAGTCAAAGCGTGCCGTCAGTTCGGCCAGTCCGGTTTCAGGATTGAAGGCGGCTTCCTTCAGCGTGGCATCGCGAATCGCCACGAGGCTCGCCTCGACGGTGAGCCGACGCTCGCGACGAGCTATGAAAATAGGGGCGAACGACTTTTCGATCTCTTCGGAAATCAGGTCTTCCACCTCCGAGAGATCGCCGTTTTCGAATGCCATGAGAATCATCTCGAAGGCTTCTCTCGCGCCTTCCAGGAAAGACGCGACCATGAAACCGGGTTCGGCCTCCTTCATGGCCGCCAACGCCTTTGCGCTGGTAGATCCGTCCTCGACAAAGTCGGTGATGTCCGGATCCGGTCCGCCCTCGATGACGTCGAATTCCGGTCGGGTCCGCGTGCTGCCGCCGAGAATCGGAGGCTTCTCGAAACCTCCTCTCGTTCCCAGAACGCTTCGCAGCTTGAAGATCAGGAACAGGGCAACGCCTGCAAGGACAAGAAGCTGGAAAATTGAAGAGCTCATTCGGCCTCTCAACGACAAGGAATTGGATTTCGGTCCACAGGGCACATATGTAGGGCGAGTTGGTGCCCGAGTCCACCTGATGCCTTCAAAGGAGGAAATGCACATGCGCTTGATCTTGCTGTTTCTGGCGGTGCCGCTGTGTGAAATCGCGCTGTTCATACAGGTCGGCGGGGCCATCGGTCTCGGACCGACAATGCTCGTCGTGATTCTGACCGCAGTGCTCGGAGCCGCACTGATGCGCAGCCAGGGCCTGCTGGTATTGTCCGAACTGCGCGGCAGCATTCATGACCTGAAGGATCCGACCGAACCTCTTGCCCATGGCGCCATGGTTCTTTTTTCCGGCGCCCTTCTGCTGACACCCGGGTTCGTTACGGACATGGCCGGGCTTTCCATGATGGTCCCGGCGGTCAGGCGTGCCGTGTTCCGCTTCGTGAGGGATCGCCTGGTCGTTCAGGAATTCACCTATGGCTCATCCGCGCGACCGCCGGAGGCGGATGTCGTTGAAGGAGAGTTCGAGGAGCTCTCGGACGGACCCCTGGATGGACACGGCGTTGAGCGGGACAGGACGTTCTGATAGAACCCGACAGGTTTCATGGCTGCCATCGGAGTCCACAAATGGCCCAAAAAGAGAACGGTTCGGCGCCGAAGGAGCCGCAGGTCCCGCAAATGAAGATCCTCGGGCAGTTCATTCGCGACCTGTCATTTGAAAACATTGTCACGCGGAGGCCCGCCAGCGGGGAGATCCGCCCGGACTTCCAGGTCCAGGTAATGCTCGATTCGCGGAAGATCGGCGATGATGACCGGTTCGAGGTTGCATCAAAGTACAGCATAACATCGAAAAACAAGAGCGGTGACGGTGTCCTGTTTCTGCTGGAGCTTGAATACGTGGGGCTCTTCCAGATCAAGAACATAGCCGCCGAACAGTTGCATCCGTTCCTGATGATCGAGTGTCCGCGGATGACGTTCCCCTACGTGCGCCGCATTGTCGGCGACATGACCCGGGACGGCGGGTTCCCGTCGCTGAACCTGGACGCCATAGACTTTGTCACGCTCTACAGGGAACGGCTCAAGCAGCAGCAGAAAGAGGCCCGGAAAGAGACGGGGGACGCGAAAGCGCCGGCTAGCCCGAACTTCCAGCCGAACTGAGCGCATCTCTCTCGGAAAGTGAAGCTTTTTCAGTGTGTTGTCCGGGATTTGCCTGATCTTGAGGTCAATTTGCATACCCATGCAAGATGCAGACGGTTCCGGAAGACAGAATCTTCAATGTCCAACAGTTCCCCGAATTTTGTCGCGGCATGTGCTTGACACCATGGACAGGAACGGCTACGGACATGCCCATGTATGTCGAATCCGTCCCCAACCGAAACTCCCCGCCCGCCGTGCTGCTCCGCGAGACATGGTGGGACAAGGACCTCAAGAAGGTCCGCAAGCGCACCCTCGCCAACCTCTCCAGGCTGCCGCCCGAACTCGTCGAGGAGATCCGCGCCTGCCTCAGGGGTGCCGCCGCACGGCCGCTCGAGGACGCGTTCGAGGTCGCGTCCTCGCTGCCCCACGGCGCCGTCGCGGCCGCGCTCGGCACGCTCCGAAAGCTCGGCCTCGACCGGACCGTCTCCCCGCGCCCCTCCCGGCAGCGCGACCTCGCGGTCGCCATGATCGTGGCCCGCATCACCGCGCCCAGGGCGAAGCTCGCGACGGCCCGGAGCGTGTCCCCCGCAAGCGCGTGCGACACGCTCGGCCAGACGCTCGGCATCGGCGACACCGACGAGAACGAGCTCTGCGGCGCCATGGACTGGCTTCTGGAGCGGCAGGAGCGCATCGAGACGGAGCTTGCGCGGCGGCATCTCGGCGAGCGCTCCCTGGTGCTGTGGGACCTGACCTCCGTCTGGATGGAGGGCCGGAACTGCGCGCTCGCGAGGTTCGGCCACTCCCGCGACGGCAAGAGGGGCAGGCTGCAGGTCGAGTTCGGCCTCATGTGCGACCGCGAGGGACGGCCGGTCGCCGTGGAGGTCTTCGGGGGCAACACGTCCGATCCGGCCACCGTCGCGACGGCGGCCGGACGGCTGCGGACCCGCTTCGGCCTCGAACGGGTCGTCCTGGTCGGCGACCGCGGCATGCTCGCCGACGCGCGGCTGCGCGAGGACGTCCGGCCCGCCGGCCTGGACTGGATCAGTGCGCTCAGGGCGCCCGCGATCCGCGCGCTGGCGGAGAACGGAACCCTGCAGCCGTCGCTGTTCGACGACATGGACATGGCGGAGATCGCCTGCGAGGAGCTCTTTCCGGGCGAGCGCCTGATGGCGTTCCGCAACCCGTTCCTGGCGGAGGAGCGCGCCCGCAGGCGCGAGGACCTCCTGCAGGCGACCGAGACGGGCCTCCGCGAGGTCGAGGCGGCGACCCGGCGCAAGAGCCGCCGCCTCACGGGCGCGACGAACATCGCCCTGCGGCTGGAGAAGGTCCTGACGGCGCGGAAGATGAAGAAGCACTTCGTCGTCGACGTCCGGGAAGACGGCTTCTCATGGCGGCGCAACGCCGGGAGCATCGCCGCCGAGGAGGCCCTGGACGGCTTCTGCGTGGTTCGCACCAGCCTTCCCGAAAGCGTCATGGAAGCCGGCGAGACGGTCAGGTCGTACAAGTCCCTCGCCCGCGTGGACAACTCATTGAGGATCTGCCTCCATAGATTCAGTAACGGTTTCCGACGACCTTGTCCCATGCCTTCCTGCGGGCTTCCGTTCGTTGCGCCGCGGCCTCGCGCCGTTCCTTCAGCCGCGCCACCTCGGTGTCGTCCGCAAGGATCAGCCAGCGCGCGCTTCCGTCCGAGCGGCGGGCCGAGACCACACCCGTGGTCACCCAGTTGTACACGGTCGGGACCGGCATGCCGAGCAGGTCCGCGAACTCGGCGATCGTCCACTCGTCCGGCTTCCGGTCGGTCGGCGGCCGCCAGGGATGCGGCGAGCCCTTGGTCGGCGTCCGGCACTTGTTGAGCAGGTTCGAGACGGAGCCGACGCTGAACCGCGCCCGCCTTGGCGGACGATAGCCTTCGGCGTTGAGGCAGTCGGCGATCTCCTGTTGCGTTTTGCCCTCGCTTTCGAGCTCCAGGACCCGTTTGCCCAGGTCCTCGAAGGACGTCAGCTGTTCAAGCCGCCGCACCGGCGCGCGCAGGCGGTGCGCCGTGACCTGCCCGCCATGCCAGTGGATCTCGACGGCGATCCGTTCACTGGAACCGTCCTGCGTGACGACGATCCGTTCGATCATCAACGACAGCACTGAGGCGCGGACGCCGTCATCGATTTCGCCGCCGTTCCAGAGCCGCGCGATGTCCGCCGTCGCGCACCGGATGCGTTCCCAGTCCGTCTCTGACAGGCGCTCAGGCACGGATGCGCGGAACCGTTCGTATTCGTCGTCGAGCCTGTGCCTCTCGGCAAGGGCGGCCTCGTAGCGCGCCTCGATGCTGCGCGCCACCATTCGGTTCTCCGGCTCGACCGCATCGTACTGGCGAAAGATCCTTTCGGCTTCCTGCCCGGCACGTTCGATGCGCCGCCCCCACGTCCGGTGCTGCTCCTCGCGGTCCCGTTCCGCATTGGCGGCGACCGATCGCGAAAGCTCCAGCGCCGCCGGCGACAAGGCCTCCAGCACGAGCCGCGACACCAGCGGCTCAAGCAGGCGCGCGGCAAACGACTGGCACTTGTCGCCGCCGTAGTCCCTCGCCTCGCCCGGGCAGGTGAGGCGCACGGTGCCCGCGCTGGAGTAATGGACGCCCATCCGCTGGCCGCACCGCCCGCAACGCACGAGGCCGCTCAGCAGGTTGCCCCGGCTTCCGGAACGGGGCGCAAAGACGTTCGCCGCAAGCTGGTCCTGGTTCAGTTCGAAGGCGTCCCATCCGATGCAGGCCGGATGATGGTCCCGGATCAGGTGCCGCCAGCTGCGCGCGCCGCTGCCGTCAGGCTTGTTCCTGCCCCAGACGAAGGCACCGGCATGGACCGGGCTGCGCAGCATCCCGTGAAGGGTCGCAAGGCTCGGGCGGCCCCAGACCAGGGCGCCCCGCGTCTCCCGGAGGGCGGAGCGGTGCGGAAGCCTGACCCCGCGCTGCGCCATGAGCTTGAGCATGCCCGTGAGCGAGCCGCAGGCGGCAAAGAGGTCGAACACCAGGCGCACGCTGGCACGGACCTCCTCGTCGGGGTCCATCTCCACGCGCCCGTCGTCGGCGCGGACGTATCCGCGGGGCAGCGGCACGGCCAGTTCCCCGCGCGCCGCCTTCGCCTCGCGGCCGGCATGCATCCTCATGCGCAGTGTGTGCAACTCCGATTCCGACACCGTCCCGAGAACCCCGAGCAGGAAGCGATCCGCATGGCGGCTGAGATCATGCACGGATTCCGCGTCGGCGATAAGCGTGTCGGTCCGGCCGCAGAGATCCAGAAGCTGGCCCCAGTCGGCGAGGCTGCGCGAAAGGCGCGACACGTCGCGGCTCAGGACCAGGCCGACCCGCCCGAGGCCGACTTCGCCGACAAGCTGGACGAAGCCCTCCCGTCCGACCATGCTGCGCCCCGACCGGCCGAGATCGCTGTCGATGACGCCGACCATCGATGGCGCCCAGCCAAGGCCGGCCGCACGTTCCGTCAGGGCATATTGCAGACGCGTCGATTCGCCGTTCTCCTCGACCTGCCTGAGCGTCGACTGACGGACATACACGATCGCCCTGCGGCTCAGATGACGCTGAGCGACCTTCGGCGCCTCAGCCGGACTCGCCAGGACCGCCGGGGCTGTCATCGTTCCGCTCCGCAGGAGCCCGCAGGCGTTCCGCGAGCGCCAGTGCAAGGATCCGGGCAATCCGATGCCGGTTCTCCGCCGGAAGCGCCTTCCAGCTCACCGCCCGATCGTCCACGCCCTGGTTCGCGGTTCTCATGCCATCTGACCAGATTCAGCAGCACCTGCACCGACAATGCTACCGGATCTTCCCGTCTTGTAAATTCTTTTGTTGTATTTGCTTCATGATTTCGAGCGGGCCTTCCGAACGATGAAGACCGTGGACCTGAAGGTGCGTCCGGTCCATCACCGCCTGGCCGGCCGGGTCCGGGCGCACGTCCTGCTCTGCATGCTCGCATATTACGTGGAATGGCACATGCGGGACGCCCTGAAGCCGCTGCTGTTCCATGACGAGGACCCGCCGGAGGCGGCCTCCGCCGTCGCCCCGGCCGGGACGTCGGACGGGGCCGCGCTCAAGGCGGCGACGAAGCGGACCACGTCCGGACTGCCCGTCCAGGGCTTCCAGGGCCTGATGGCCCACCTTGCGACCCTGTCCATGATGCGCATGAAGCCGAAATCGGAAACGTCCGCGGAATTCGACATGACCTCGACGCCGACGCCGCTGCAGGCCGAGGCGTTCCGGCTCCTCGGCCTCCGGCTGCCCTGACGCCGCGAATTCCTGCCCAGTGCCGTGAATCAGGATTCCGGGCTTTCTGTCCCGAAATCAACCAGGTAGACCTTGAGGCCTTCTGGAAGTTCGGGCTAGCTGAAGCGTTGCCAGACCGAATCCTTGCCGAGCCTCGCGACAAGCTCCGCGTGGGCTTTCTCTTCCTCTGGCGTCACGAGCGACCCAAGCAGGGCGGGACGCGGCCCCGGGCGCCACCGTTCGCCGGCCTCGACCGCAAGCGGTTCTCCGCCCCCTGCGGCAAGCAGCAGATCCGGCTGCCTGCCGCCGATCAGCTCGAGATAGAGTTCGGCCAGGATTTCGGCGTCGAGCAGCGCTCCGTGCAGGGTCCGTCTCGAATTGTCGATTCCAAACCGCCGGCACAGGGCATCAAGCGAGGCGGGCGAGCCTGGAAATTTCCTTCGGGCGATTTCGAGAGTGTCGGTTGCCCGGCCCCCGTCGATTTTCGGCAAGTCCTGCCAGCGAAGTTCCGCGTTCAGGAACTTCATGTCAAATGCCGCATTGTGGATGACCAGCCGTGCATTGCCGATGAAGGTCAGGAAGTCCCGCGCAATTGCGCCGAATGCCGGCTTGTCGCGCAGAAAGTCATTGGTGAGGCCATGCACGTCGACCGCCTCCTTGGGCACCTCGCGTTCGGGATTGACGTACTGGTGATAGGTGTTTCCCGTCGGCACGTGGCCTTGCAGCTCCACGGCACCGATCTCGACGATGCGGTCGCCTGAATCCGGATCAAGCCCGGTCGTCTCGGTGTCGAGTGCAATTTCCTTCATGCGCTTGCCCGGCCATGATCCGCTCAAGCACATCATGGACAGACTCACGGGCCGCTTCAAGGGCGGCCGTCTCGATCACGTAGTCCGCGCGGCCGCGCTTTTCCGCGTCCGGCATCTGTCGAGCCTTCATCTGCTCGAGCCTTTCGATTGTCCATCCCGGGCGAGCCAGGACACGGTCGCGCTGGAGGTCTTCCGGCGCTGACACGACGACGACGACGTCCACGCTCCCTTCCGCACCGGTCTCGAAAAGAAGGGGAACATCGACAAGCACCGCCGGCGCCGTGGCACCGCGAATGAAACTGTCGCGGTCCGTGCGCACAAGCGGGTGAACGATGCTCTCGATCCTGTCCAGGGCGGAACTGTCTCGGGCTATCCAGGCGGAAAGCGCCGACCGGTCCACCGCGCCGTCGCTGATCACTTCAGGGTTGAGGGATTCGATCAGTCCGACGGCGGCACCGCCGTCCGCATAAATTCGGTGCACAGCAGAATCAGCGTCCCAAGTCGGGATTCCGGCCTCTTGAAACATCCTAGCCGTGGTTGTCTTGCCCATCCCGATGGACCCGGTGAGCCCAATGACTGTCGGACGGGTCACGAGAGAACGGCCTGCCTCAGCTGGCCGTCAACTTGCGGCGCGACCCCGAACCAGCTCTTGAACCCCGGCGCCGCCTGGAAAAGCAGCATTCCGAGACCATCAACCGTTCGGCATCCGATGCTGCGCGCCTGCGCAAGAAACTCGGTCTCAAGCGGAGCATAGACCAGGTCGGTCACGACGGCGTCGCCGGAAAGTTCGCCGAGCGGCACTTGCAGCCTGTCACGTCCAACCATGCCAAGCGACGTCGCGTTCACAACCGTCTTGGCGCCCTTGAGCATGGCGCCAGCCTCACTCCATTCATGCACCTGAACCTTGGCCCCGAATTCCCGCCGCAAGGTTTCGCTTCGCGCGCGCGTGCGGTTCGACAGCCGGATTTCCTCGGCCCCTGCGCTCAGCAACGAAGCGACAACGGCACGCGCTGCGCCTCCCGCACCGAGAACCGCGGCCGGCCCTTTCACGGGATTCCAGCCGGGAGCGTTGCTCCGCAGGTTCTCCATGAAGCCGTAGCCGTCCGTGCTGTCGGCATGTATCGCGCCATCGTCTCGGAAGACCAGCGTGTTTGCGGAGCCGGTCGATGCTGCCTCGTCGGAAACAAGATCCCCGAATTCGAGGACATGCTCCTTATGCGGAATCGTGACATTGACACCAACGAACCCGAGCTTCGGGAGCGCGCGAATGGCGGTTTCCAGATCCTGGCTTGCAACATCCATCGGTATGTAGTGACCCTTGATGCCGAGCCGGGTCAGCCAGTGGCGAAAGATCCGCGGCGACCTTGAGTGCGCGACCGGCGAGCCGACGACGCCGGCAAGGGGAATCCGCTCATGGGATGTCATGACGGCAACGTGCCTCGCATCGCCAGGTAGGACAAGACCTGCAGCAGCGGGAGCCCGAGGACAGCGAAATGATCTCCGTCGATGAGGGAAAAGAGACGGATGCCTTCGTCCTCGATCCGGTAAGCGCCGGCGGAGCGCCGGACGCGCTCCCAGTTTCGGTCAACATAGTCCGCAATCCACGCGTCCGACGGCGTCGCCATTCCAAGCCGCGCCCGGCCAACATGTCGCCAGGCCGGGCGGGCGTCTTCATGGATCACAGCGGCCGAAATGAGCTTGTGATCACGGCCGCGCATCAACATGAGCTGCCGAACCGCGTCCTCCCTGGTTTCCGGCTTGGAGAAAATCCGTCCTTCAAACTCAAGAACTTGATCGGCTCCCAGCACGAGTGCGTCCGGGTACCTGACCGCGACCTTGCGCGCCTTGGCCTCCGCGAGCGCAACGGCAATGTCCCGAGAGCTCGCGCCCTTCGCCTGAAGCCCGGCCTTGACAGCGTCTTCATCGACCCGCGCCGGAATGATGTCGAAGGCAACGCCCGCCCGATGCAGCATTTCAGCGCGCGCTGTCGAGCCGGAAGCGAGTATCACGCGTTCCGGCATGTGGATAACTCTGTGCAAGCCTCGGTGCGGAGCCGCCTCGGTCCCGGGCCGGGCCGTGCCGGTTTCCGGTGCTCTGTCACTCTGTGGTCCCCCTTCCCGATGCCATGCAAGACCTGTCCACCGTGGAAGCCTCCCCGGGCCAGCATGTGGACAATCCTTTTTTCCAAGGCGTTTCCAGCCGCTGTCCGCTGCCATTCAAGACACCACGAACAAGATAAGCGGTTCTATTCGCGGGATGAAGCACGATGTCTGTACAGATACCTGCTTCCAGGTCAACAGAATTCGCGCCATGTGCACAAGTCCGTTCACATAACACGAATTCCACTTGTCCCCATGCCTTACTACCACCACAACCCTCTTTAATCCTTATTATTATTTGGGAGCCGGTCCTGCCGGAGGAGTAGAATGCTTGAAGTCCCGGTGTCAGCGTATCCTTGGCTGAAGGCCTTTCACGTCATTTCGGTCATTTCATGGATGGCAGGTCTCCTGTACCTTCCGCGCCTCTTCGTTCATCATGCCGAACAGGCGAGCTGTGCTGGTGAAAGGCACGAGCTCCTCATGATGATGGAAGAGCGACTTTTGCGCATCATAATGAACCCGGCCATGATTGCGACATGGGTCTTTGGCCTTGCACTGCTTCTTGTTCCGGGAATCGTCGACTGGTCCCTAGTCTGGCCATGGTCGAAAGCAGCAGCCGTTCTTGCAATGACGTGTTTCCATCATTGGCTGGCACAGAAGCGCAAGGCGCTGAAGGCAGGAACGAACAAACTGACGGGCCGAGAGTTCCGGATGATGAACGAGGTGCCCACGGTCCTGTTGATCGTGATTGTCGTTTCGGTCGTGCTGAAGTTCTGACGGCTGTTGACTTGGCGCCCTGGCATGACTAGATGCGCGTGGCCGGTGCCGTCCTGACACCGTTGGCAATCCTGCAATCCTGCATCCCGTCCGTCTGTGCCGCGGACGTCCGAAAGGCATCGTCATGGCTGATCGCCTCAATCTTTGCGAACTGAAATCGAAGTCTCCAAAGGAACTCCTGGACCTCGCGGAGGATCTCGAGATCGAGAACGCGTCGACCATGCGCAAGGGCGAGATGATGTTCTCGATCCTGAAAGAGCGTGCGGACGAGGACTGGACAATCGGCGGAGACGGCGTGCTGGAGGTTCTTCAGGACGGGTTCGGCTTCCTGCGTTCGCCGGAAGCGAACTATCTTCCGGGTCCGGACGACATCTACGTTTCGCCGGAGATGATCCGGCTGTTCGCGCTGCGCACCGGCGACACGGTCGAAGGCGTCATTCGCGAGCCGAACGACAGCGAACGCTACTTCGCGATGACCAAGGTCGAGAAGATCAACTTCGAGGATCCGAAGAAGGCGCGGCACAAGGTCAGCTTCGACAACCTTACGCCCCTTTACCCGGATGAACGGCTCACGATGGAGATCGGGGATCCGGCGATCAAGGACAGGTCAGCACGAGTCATTGACCTTGTTGCGCCGATCGGAAAGGGCCAGAGGTCGCTCATCGTTGCGCCGCCGCGAACAGGAAAGACGGTGATTCTGCAGAACATCGCGCATTCGATCGAAACCAATCACCCGGAATGCTACCTGATCGTGCTGCTGATCGACGAACGTCCCGAGGAGGTGACCGACATGCAAAGGTCGGTGAAGGGCGAAGTGGTTTCCTCGACCTTTGATGAGCCTGCCAGCCGCCACGTCGCCGTGAGCGACATGGTGATCGAGAAGGCGAAGCGCCTGGTCGAGCACAAGCGAGACGTCGTGATCCTGCTCGATTCCATCACTCGGTTGGGGCGTGCGTTCAACACGGTCGTGCCGTCGTCCGGGAAAGTGCTTACCGGCGGCGTGGACGCCAACGCCTTGCAGCGGCCAAAGCGGTTCTTCGGCGCGGCAAGGAACATCGAGGAGGGCGGATCCCTGACCATCGTTGCAACGGCTCTGGTCGAGACGGGCAGCCGGATGGACGAGGTGATCTTCGAGGAGTTCAAGGGAACGGGCAACAGCGAGATCGTTCTGGACCGGAAGGTCGCGGACAAGCGCGTCTATCCCGCGATGGACATTCTCAAGTCCGGGACCAGGAAGGAGGACCTTCTGGTCGAGAAGAACGACCTGCAGAAGACCTTCCTGCTGAGGCGGATCCTGAACCCGATGGGCACAACCGATGCCATCGAGTTCCTGTTGTCGAAACTCAAGCAAACGAAGACCAATTCAGAGTTCTTTGACTCGATGAATGCGTGATTTTGTCATTCAAACCAAATGGTTAATTATGCGGATACGATATTCGCCCCCAGCAGCGCCCGGGGGAAATCCGGCGTTGCCGTAGTACGGCTTTCCGGGCCTGAGGCAGGAGCAGCCCTTGACTTTCTGGCGGGCGGTCGGCCGAAGCCGCGGCGAGCGTCATTCCGGGCTCTCTCGGACGGCGACGTCATGCTGGACGAGGCGCTCGTCCTCTGGTTTCCGAAGCCGCACAGCTTCACGGGCGAGGACGTTGCCGAACTTCAACTGCACGGTTCCCTGGCGACAGTCGATGCAGTCCTGCGCGTCCTGGGCAACCAGCCCGGGCAGCGGCTCGCGGAACCCGGGGAATTCACGCGGCGCGCGCTCGAGAACGAACGCCTTGATCTCGCGCAGGTCGAAGGCCTCTCGGATCTCATAGAGGCGGAAACCGAGGCACAGCGCCGGCAGGCGCTGCGAATCCTTTCGGGCGCCCTGGGAGCGCGGGCGGCCGGCTGGCGGGACAAGCTTGTGAGGGCGGCGGCGCTGCTTGAAGCGACGATCGACTTTGCCGATGAGGACGTGCCCGCCGACGTAAGGCCGGAGGCCGGAGATCTGGTGGCGAGGGTGGCGGCCGACCTTCGGAAGGAAAGCGCGGGCACGAGGATGGCGGAGCGTATCCGTGACGGGTTCGAAGTCGCGATTGTCGGGCCCCCTAACGTCGGAAAGTCGACCCTGCTCAATGCGCTGGCAGGCCGGGAAGCAGCAATCACGTCGGACATCGCCGGCACGACGCGTGATGTCATCGAGGTCCGGATGGACCTGCGGGGCTTGCCTGTCACGATTCTGGACACGGCCGGGCTTCGGACGGGGCGCGATGAAATCGAGGCGATTGGAGTCTCGAGAGCCCGGGCCCGGGCAAGGCGGGCGGACCTTCGCGTGATCCTTGCGGAGCACCACGCGGCAACGCCTGCAATGGAGCCGCACGGCGACGACATCGTGGCTGTTCCGAAGTCGGACATTTGCGAAGGGGACCTTTCGGCAAAGACCGGCGCAGGCCTGGACTGGCTGGTGGACGAGATCGGCAACCGGCTGGAATCTCGGGCGGGTTCGGCAGGGCTTGCCATTCGGGAACGGCATCGTGCTGCAATGAAAGCGGCGACGGAATCCCTGCAACGAGCAACGATCCAGCTCGCGAGCGACGCCGATCAGGCAGAAATCGCCGCCGAGGAGGTCCGTTCGGCGATCCGGGCCCTGGATTCACTTGCCGGACGCGTGGATGTCGAGCATATACTCGACGAGATCTTCGCCAGTTTTTGCATTGGCAAGTAGCAAGCGGTGTTTCACGTGAAACAGTCTCGGCCAGTCGTGGTTGTGGTCGGCGGCGGCCATGCCGGCGCGGATGCAGCCCATGCCGCGGCGCGCAGGGGCGCGCGCGTGGCTCTTGTCACGCTTTCGCGGGACGGGATCGGCGTCATGTCGTGCAACCCGGCAATCGGCGGCCTTGGGAAAGGGCACCTTGTGCGTGAAATCGATGCGCTCGATGGCGTCATGGGCCGCGTGGCGGATCGGGCAGGCATCCAGTTCAGGCTTCTGAACCGACGCAAGGGACCTGCGGTCCAAGGGCCGCGCGCCCAAGCTGACAGGGCACTCTTTCGTGCCGCGATGATCGCGGAAATGGAGGGCCATCCAGAGATACGGATCCTGGAAGGCGAAGTGACGGACTTCATCATGAAGGGATCCCGGGTCGCCGGGGTTGTGCTCGCGGACGGTTCCAGGATCGAGGCCGAGGCGACCGTGCTGACCGCGGGGACGTTCCTGCGCGGGACGATCCATGTCGGCACCGCGTCTCGCCCGGGCGGACGGTTTGGCGACGCTCCGTCGGTGGCCTTGGCGGAACGAATCGAAGAGTTCGGGCTGCCTCTCGGACGGCTGAAGACAGGAACTCCTCCACGGCTGCGCAAGTCGTCCATTGACTGGGAAGGGCTGGATTTGCAGCCAAGCGACGGGAATCCCGTGTTCCTCTCGTTCCTTACGCAGCGCACGGAGGTCCGGCAGATCTCCTGCGGGATCACGCGCACCAACGGGAAGACGCACGACATCATCCGGAACAGCCTTGGCCTGTCGGCAATGTATGGAGGGCATATAGAAGCGGTCGGGCCAAGATACTGCCCGTCCATCGAGGACAAGGTGGTCCGATTCTCGGACAAGCCTTCGCACCAGGTCTTCCTGGAGCCGGAGGGGCTGAACAGCGACCTCGTCTATCCGAACGGGCTCTCGACCTCGATGCCGGAAGAGGTGCAGCACGAATGCGTTCAGTCCGTGGCCGGACTGGAGCGAGCGGAAATCGCGCAGCCGGGCTACGCGATCGAATACGATTATGTCGATCCCAGGGCGCTGACGTCGACATTGAGGCTGCTGGACGTCGAAGGCCTGTTCCTCGCCGGCCAAATCAACGGGACCACCGGATATGAAGAGGCCGCGGCGCAGGGGCTTGTTGCGGGCCTCAACGCGGCGGCTGACGCATTGGGACTCGAACCGGCCAGGTTTTCGCGCGAATCCTCGTATGTGGGAGTGATGATCGATGATCTCGTGACCCGGGGCGTGACCGAACCCTACAGGATGTTCACGTCCCGTGCGGAATTCAGGCTGTCCCTGAGGGCGGACAATGCGGACCAGCGCCTGACCCCGCTCGGAATCGGTCTCGGCTGCGTGGGCATGGCACGGCAGGCCGGGTTCGCCGGGAAGATGGACGCACTGGAGTCTGGAAGGGCGTGCCTTGAAGAGGTTCGTGTTTCCGCGTCCGAGGCGGCGGATGCCGGAATCCGGATCTCGCGAGACGGTGCTGCACGCACCGGCCCCGAGCTTCTGGCCTTCGCGGATGTCGGCTTCGAGGATCTCCTTGCCTTGCGGCCGGAGCTTTCGGATATCCGTGCGGACATCCAGGAGCAGCTGAAGCGCGACGCCCTTTATGCGCAATACGTGGCGCGGCAGTCCAGAGACGTGAACAGCCTTCGGCGCGACGAGGCGCATGCGATCCCGGAGGAATTCGACTACGAGGCCCTGAGCGGGCTGTCCAACGAATTGCGGCAGAAGCTTGCGGTCGTGCGGCCCGAAACGCTGGCGCAGGCCGGGAGGGTCGAAGGCATGACCCCCGCCGCGCTGACGCTGATACTGGCAAGGCTTCGCAGGGGCGAACGTCGCGCATCATGACCGGAAAGGCCGAGTTTTGCGCCCGGACGAATGTTTCACGTGAAACACTGGCGATGCTTGAGACTCACGCCGAACTTCTGAAGAGCTGGAATCGGCGCATGAACCTCGTGTCGGCGGGAACGCTCGAGGCGCTGTGGACACGGCACTTCCTGGATTCGGCGCAACTGCTTCGGCTGGCGCCTCCGGCGCGTCGCTGGGTCGACCTTGGAAGCGGCGGAGGCTTTCCCGGAGCCGTCGTTGCCATCATGGCTAGGGACTTGACCGAGACCGTCTTGATCGAGGCCGATCAGAGAAAGGCCGCATTCCTGGGTGCATTGTCGCGGCAAACCACTGGCTTCAAGGTCATTTCGGAGCGACTCGAGAAGGCGGAGCCACAACATGGCGACGTGGTGTCCGCGCGCGCCCTCGCGCCCCTCGGCAGGCTTCTTGGCCAGGCGCACCGACACCTGAAGCCCGATGGCAGGGCAATCCTGCCGAAGGGAAGGAAAGTGCGTGGCGAGATCAGGCAGGCGCTTGAACACTGGCGATTTGATTGCGAAACGTATCCGAGCGAGACGGACAACGAGGCCGTCATCCTGAGCATCGGAGGAATAGGGCGTGCCTGAACGGAGCCCGGACCCGCGGATCATTGCGATTGCCAACCAGAAGGGCGGCGTCGGAAAGACGACCACGGCAATCAATCTTGGGGCGGCGCTTGCGGAAACGGGGCACAGGGTTCTCCTGGTTGACCTCGATCCTCAAGGCAACGCCTCGACCGGACTGGGGATCGGGCACGAGCTCCGGAAATACACGACATACGACCTGGTCCTGGAAGGGGCGGGGCTGCAACGCGTGGCCCAGGACAGCGGCGTCGAAGGGCTCTACGTAGCCCCTGGCACGACCGACCTGACCTCGGCAGACGTCCAAATGGTCTCCATGGCACGACGGAGCTTCCTGTTGCGCAATGCGCTGCGGCCGCGGGAGGCAGGCGCGCTGGACCTCGACTTCATGCTGCTCGACTGTCCGCCAGCACTGAATCTCCTGACCGTGAATGCAATGGTTGCGGCAGATTCGGTCCTGATTCCGCTGCAGAGCGAGTTTCTCGCGCTGGAAGGGCTGTCGCAGTTGATGCTGACCCTTCGACAGGTGCGCGAGACGGCGAACCCGGACTTGCGTATCGAGGGCGTCGTCCTGACCATGTATGACGGCCGGAACAAGCTTTGCCAGCAAGTGGCACGCGACGCCCGCGAGACCTTGGGCGGCCTTGTATACGATACGGTTGTGCCGCGAAACGTGCGCATCTCCGAATCCCCCGGCTTTGCAATGCCCGTGATCGGTTACGAGCCGGAATCGAAAGGCGCCCTGGCTTATCGTGCTCTGGCGAAGGAGATGCTAATGAAGCAGGGGCAACTGACGTCGCGAAAGGCAGGAGGATGACAATGGGGAAGGGGGGGCGGCGGCGCGGATTGGCGCCGGAGCGGGGGATTTCGGCTCTCATGGCCGACCTGGATGCGAAGCCGGCATCCGGAACGGGAGCGCCGCGCGCCGGAGCGTCGGCGGTCGACATCGCCCGGATATTGCCGAACCCCGGCCAGCCGAGGCGCACCTTCACGGACACCGCCCTTGACGAGCTCGCCTCCTCGATCCGGGAGAAGGGGGTCCTCCAGCCCCTGATCCTCCGGAAGAGCCCCCGCGACCCGGACCGCTACGAGATCGTCGCGGGCGAGCGCCGGTGGCGGGCGGCGCAGCGCGCGGGGCTGCACGCGGTGCCCGCGATCGTTCGCGACCTCGACGACGCGGAGGTTCTGGAGATCGCCATCGTCGAGAACATCCAGCGGGCGGACCTGAACGCGATGGAGGAGGCGGCGGGCTTCCGGCAGCTGATGGATCGCTTCGGCCACACCCAGGAGGCGCTGGCCCGGGGCCTAGGGAAGAGCCGCAGCCACGTCGCGAACCTCCTGCGGCTGCTCACGCTGCCGAAGGCGGTGCAGTCGCTGGTGCATTCGGGGGAGCTGTCGGCGGGACATGCGCGCGCGCTGGTGACGGCGGCGGACCCTGAGGCGCTGGCGCGGAGGATCGTCGCCCGGGGACTGTCCGTGCGCCAGGCGGAGGCGCTTGCCCGGGACGGCGGGCCCGGGACGGGTTCGCGGCCGCGAGGCGGGCGGCGGGCGGAGAAGGACGCCGACACCCGCGTCGCGGAAAGGGACCTCGCGGCCGCGCTCGGCATGAAGGTCAGCATCGATCACGTGCCGGACGGCGAAGCGGGGTCGGTGACGTTCCGCTACGGGACACTGGAGCAGTTCGACGAGCTCTGCCGGCGACTGTTGGTGACCTCTGGAACTGGCTAGACAAGGATTTCCCGCAGGATCGCGTCGAGAAGCGGGCGGCCCTTTCGGGTTGTCCGAATGATTCCCGGAGCACGCTCCAAGAGGCCGGAATCGACTAACATATTGACATTATTGTACTCTTCAAGCAATCCTGTTGCAACGCCTTCTGCAAGACGCAGGCCTGCCATGACAGCTTCGACGCGCGCGCCCTCTTCGGGAACAGCGTCGCAGCGGCTATAGCCGCTGCCGTCCGTTTTCACGGCATCGAGCCATCTGCCTGGCGAGGAATGGCATTCGGTCGCCCAGCGAAGGCCGTTGATCGTCAGGCGGCCATGCGCGCCCGGTCCGATGCCGGCCCAGTTGCCCGCACGCCAATACACGAGATTGTGCCGGCCCTCCTCGCCGGGCCGCGCATGGTTCGAAATCTCGTAGGCCGGAAGTCCCGCCGCCTCGGTCATGTCCTGCGTGACGTTGAACATGTCCAGGGCGCGGCCCTCTTCGGGAAGTCCCGACAGGCGGCCCGCAGCGAGACGGTCGCCGAACGCGGTCCCGGTCTCTATCGTAAGCTGGTAGAGCGACAGGTGATCGGCGGCGAGCTCGATCGCTTCCGCAAGCTCCGTTTCCCATTCCGCCGCGGCCTGGTTCTGGCGGGCATAGATCAGGTCGATTGAAACGCGCGGAAACACGGATCGCGCGGTTTCGTAGGCCGCAACGGCTTCGGCGGCCGTGTGAAGACGGCCAAGCGCCTTCAGGTCCGGGTCCCGGAGCGACTGGATGCCAAGCGAGAGGCGATTCACGCCGGCGCGCGCATAGGCGCGAAACCGGCGGGCTTCGACCGAGGTCGGGTTGGCCTCAAGCGTGATCTCGATGTCGTCTGCGGGAGTCCAGGCATCCCTGGCCGCTTCGATGACACGGGCGACGGTGTCCGCCTCCATGAGGCTTGGCGTGCCGCCGCCAAAGAATATCGAACCCAGCCTGCGAGGACCGGCATCTTGCCGGACTCTCCTGATTTCCTTCAGATACGCTTCCTGCCAGCGCGGCTGGTCGACGGACGCGGCCACATGGCTGTTGAAATCGCAATATGGGCACTTTGCCTGGCAGAACGGCCAATGGACATAGAGGCCAAGGCCTCTATCCATCACGAAAGACCGCCTTCAGCTTCCGGAACGCATCGGCGCGGTGACTGATGCGGTTCTTTTCCCGGCGATTCATCTGGCCGAAAGTGATGCCATGGCCGCCGGGCCGGAAAATCGGGTCATATCCATGGCCTTCGTCGCCACGCATGGGCCAGGCGATCTCGCCGTTCACGTGCCCTTCGAATGTCTCGCCATGTCCGTCGGGCCAGGCCAGCACCAGGGCGCAGCAAAACCGGGCGGTCCAGGGCCGCGCCGCGCCGGAGTCGACAAGCGCGTCGTAGGCGCGGGTCATGGCAAGCACGAAGTCGCGGCCGCCGGGAGTTTCGGCCCAATCCGCGGTGTGAACGCCCGGCGCGCCGTCAAGGGCGTCAATCTCGATCCCGGAATCATCGGCAAGCGCGGGGAGGCCGGTGGCGTGGCAGGCGGCGAACGCCTTTATTCGGGCGTTCGCGACAAAGTCCGCGCCGGTCTCTTCCGGCTCCTCGAGACCGAGCTCGGCCGCCCCGATGGCGCGGATGGCGCGGCCCTCGAGCAGGTCGGCAATCTCCTCGAGCTTTCCGGAATTGTGAGTTGCGACCAGCAGGCGGCCGCCGGCAAGTCGGCGCATCAGGCAGTGGCATCCCTTTGTGCGGCAACAAGGGCACGAGCGCCAAGGCCGGCAAGGTCGAGCAACGCAGACATCTCGTCGCGCGAAAACGTCTCGCCTTCCGCCGATGTCTGGACTTCGACCAGGCGGCCCTCGCCCGTCATGACGAAGTTGCCGTCAACGCCTGCCTCGCTGTCTTCAGGATAGTCAAGGTCAAGGATCGGCTGGCCGCCGTAGATTCCGCAGGACACGGCGGCAACGTGATCCTTGAGCGGATCGGCCGCGACCTGCCCGGACTTCAGGAGCTCGTGGGTCGCGAGGCGCAGCGCTACCCAGCCGCCGGTGATGGAAGCGCAGCGCGTGCCGCCATCGGCCTGGATGACATCGCAGTCGATGACGATCTGGCGCTCACCGAGTGCGGAACGGTCCACGCAGGCGCGGAGTGCCCGGCCAATGAGACGCTGGATTTCCTGCGTGCGCCCGGACTGACCGGTCTTGGCCTCGCGGCGTCCGCGCGAATGCGTTGCGCGAGGCAGCATGCCGTATTCCGCAGTCACCCAGCCAAGCCCCGAGTTCTTCATCCAGAACGGTACCCGGCCATCGATCGATGCGGTGCACAGGACCTGCGTGTCGCCGCACTTGATCAGGCATGATCCTTCGGCGTGACGAGTGACGCCCGCCTCGATTGACACGCCGCGCATTTCGTCGTTCTTTCGTCCCGAGGGCCGCATGGAAATTCTCCGGTTTGAACAGAACGCTTGATAGTTGCGGCATCGGACTGCATCAACCCCGATTGACCTTGTGCGCCGCTTCCATTTACTTTCAGCGCCCCGACAACCCGAACGACTCATGACAGACGCAGGACAACTTCTGGAAGAGATGAACGAACGCTCTCGCGAAGTGTTTCGCCGTGTCGTGGAAGGATATCTGGAAACCGGCGAACCAATGGGCTCGCGCAAGCTTACGCGAGAACTGAACGAGAAGATCAGCGCGGCGACGGTCAGAAACGTCATGCAGGACCTGGCGCTTCTCGGCCTCCTGGATTCGCCGCATTCCTCTGCAGGGCGATTCCCGACCGAATCTGGACTGCGACTCTTCGTGGACGGGATGATGGAGGTCGGAGACGCCTCAAGCCAGGATCGGGAGGCCATCGAGTCCGAATTGCAGTCAACCGACGAAAATGTCGTGACCCTGCTTGACCGAGTCGGATCGGCGCTTTCCGGCGTGACTCAGGGCGCTTCGCTGGTATTGGCGCCGAAACACGACGCGGCGGTGCGGCACATAGAGTTCATAAGCCTCGCGGCCGATCGAGCCATGGTGGTGCTGGTCTTCGAGGACGGGCATGTGGAGAACCGGCTGTTCTCACCGCCGCCGGGGCAGACCGCGAGCAGCTTTCGAGAGGCGGCAAACTTCCTGAACGCGGCCCTGGCCGGCCATACGCTTTCCGAACTCGGGGAAGTCTTCCGAAGGGAGATCCATCAGCATCGGCAGAAGCTCAACGAGCTGGCGCGGGACCTGGTCGAGAGCGGGATGGTGATCTGGGAGAATGAGGGAACCGACTACGAGCGGCTGATCGTGCGAGGCCGTTCGAACCTGTTGGCAGGAAGCGCGGAGGAGGAAGACCTTGAGCGGATCCGAACCCTTTTCGATGACTTGGAGCGCAAGCGCGACATTGCCGAGTTTCTCGAACTGACGGACACGGGGGAAGGCGTCCGAATTTTCATCGGTTCGGAGAACAAGCTTTTCTCGCTTTCCGGTTCCTCTTTGGTCGTTTCTTCCTATATGAACTCCGATCGAAGAATCATCGGGGCAATCGGAGTGATCGGGCCGACCCGCCTCAACTATGGACGGATCGTTCCAATTGTGGATTACACCGCCCAGCTGGTGGGCCGACTGTTTGCGGATCGAGGGCAGTAATGAGCGACACAGAGACAAAAGAGTCCAAGGCCGAGAAAGAGGACACCAGGAACGGCGAGGGGATTTCCGAAACCGAAGACGAGCTGATCGACATCACGTCTCCCGAGGCGCTGGGAGATCCGTCTGACGACGAGAGGATGGCGGCACTGGAGGCGGAACGGGACGCACTGAAGGACAAGTTCATGCGTGCGTTGGCGGATGCCGAAAACGCGCGGAAGAGATCGGATCGGGACCGGCGCGAGGCGGAGCGGTACGGCGGGTCCAGACTGGCACGTGACCTGCTTCCGGTCTTCGACAACATGAAGCGCGCGGTGGCGGCAGTTCCTGAAGATGCCCGGGAGGCGAACAAGGCGTTGATCGAGGGCGTCGAGCTGACGATGCGCGAACTCCTCAACGTATTCGGCAAGCATGGCGTGCGGGTGATATCGCCCGGAGCCGGAGACCGCTTCGACCCGCAGCTTCACGAAGCGATGTTCGAGGCTCCGTTGCCTGGCACCGTGGCCGGCGAGATCATTCAGGTAGAGGCCGACGGCTTCATCCTGCACGACCGCCTGCTGCGACCGGCGAAGGTCGGCGTGAGTTCGGCGCCGGCGTCATGAATGCCGACTTTCCGCCGACAGGCCGAGCCTTCGGATTCCGTCGCGATGTGGCCAGGCGGTCATTTCGCCAGCGCCTTGAGGCGGTAGAGCGCGTCCAGAGCGTCGCGCGGGGTCATTTCGTCGGGATGGATCGCTGCCAGGGCCTTTTCGAGCCCTGACGCCGTCCGTGCCCTGGACGAGGGCGGAGGGCTGGCGGAGAAAAGCGGCAATTCGTCAATCAAGGCCCTCTGGCGAGCGCCGCCTTCGCGTTCACCCTTTTCAAGAGCATCGAGAACGGTTCGTGCGCGATCCACGACGGGCTGGGGAAGTCCGGCAAGGCGGGCAACCTGCACGCCGTAGCTGCGGTCTGCCGCGCCCTTGCGGACTTCATGGAGGAAGATGACCTCTCCTTCCCACTCCTTGGCAGCCACGGTTGCGTTTCGGACGCCTTCCAGCCGGTTCGCGAGCTCCGTCAACTCGTGGTAATGGGTCGCGAAGAGCGCGCGGCACCGGTTCGTCTCGTGCAGGTGTTCGAGCGTAGCCCACGCGATGGACATGCCGTCATAGGTGGCGGTGCCGCGACCGATCTCGTCAAGGATGACCAGCGCCCGTTCGTCAGCCTGGTTCAGGATCGCGGCCGTTTCGACCATCTCGACCATGAAGGTCGACCGACCCCGGGCAAGCTCATCCGAGGCGCCGACACGACTGAATATCTGGCTTACAAGGCCAATATGCGCATCGTTGGCGGGAACGAAGCTGCCCGCCTGGGCCAGAATGGCGATGATTGCGTTCTGGCGCAGGAAGGTGGACTTGCCGGCCATGTTGGGCCCGGTCAGCAGCCAGACCCTTCCGTCTTCGTCATCGGAAAGCTCGCAGTCGTTGGCGATGAACGGCGCGCCCTCGGCCTTGAGGGCCTGCTCCACCACGGGATGGCGGCCTCCGGATATGGAGAAAGCCCTGCTGTCGTCAATCCGCGGCGCGCACCAGTTCAGGTCACTTGCTAGGCTGGCGAAGGCGCAGGCGACATCGAGTTCGGCAAGGGCGTTAGCAGCCATGCCAAGCCGGTCTCCGTCGGCAAGGACCAGGCGGACCAGTTCCGCATGCAGCGCGACCTCGATCTCGATGGCCCGCGCACCGGCATTCAGGATCCTGGATTCGAGTTCCGAAAGCTCCACGGTGGTGAAGCGGACGGCGCTTGCGGTGGTCTGCCGGTGCATGAAGCTCTCGGAATTCGGCGGCGACATCATCTCTTCGGCATGCTTGGCCCGCGTCTCGATGAAGTAACCAAGGACGTTGTTGTGCCTTATCTTGAGCGAGGCGATGCCCGTGGCGCCGGCGTATTCGGCCTGCAAGCCGGCGATGACGCCGCGACCCTCGTCACGCAGCCTGCGCGCTTCGTCGAGGCGGGCGTCATGGCCGTCAGCGATGAATCCGCCGTCCCGGACAAGAAGGGGCGGCTCGGCGACAAGCGCATCGGATAGAGATTGGGCAAGCTCGCCAAATCCGTCGAGGGCAAACAGCCAGCCGTCGACCGGCTCGGGCCGCTCGCTCGCGAGAGCGGCGGTGACTTCCGGGAACAGCTCGAGCGCATTTCGGACCGCCGCGAGGTCGCGTGGCCCGCCTCTGTCCAGGGCCAGCCGGGACATTGCCCTCTGGATGTCAGGGCAGCGCTTGAGAATGTCCCGGATCCTGTCCGGCCGCGCACTGTCCGAGGCGAACCATTTCACAACGCCGATCCTGGCCCGGACGGTTTCGATCTCGCGAGACGGAGATGAAATGCGGCCTTCGACAAGACGGCCGCCGGCCGCGGTCACCGTGCGGTCGACCGCATGAAGGAGCGAGCCCTCACGGTTTCCGGAAAGGGAACGCGAAAGCTCGAGGCTCCGACGGGTCGCGGCATCAATCTGGACAGTGTCGGATTCGGCGTCGCGCGATGGCGTGCGCAGCAGGGGCAGCTTTCCCTTCTGGGTGAGATCGAGGTAATCGACAAGCGCGCCGAGCGCCGAGACTTCCGCCCGCGTGAATGTCCCGAAGGCATCAAGGCTCTGGACCCGCCACAATTTCGCAAGACGTCGCTGCGCCGACTGGCTGTCGAAGCTCGACGGTGAAAGCGGCGTCAGGCAGGCACCGAATTCGGTGACCAGGCCGGAGTGTTCCGAATACCGGCTTTCGGATATGATGACCTCGCTTGGCGAGAGGCGCGCGAGTTCCGGTCCGAAACGGACGGGAGATGTCGGAAGGACGCGCATCTCACCGGTCGAGACATCGACGCAGGCGACGGCAGCTTGGTCCCGGACCTCCGCCAGCGCCGCGAGATAGTTGTGCCGGCGGGCGTCAAGAAGGGATTCCTCGGTTAGCGTCCCCGGCGTGACGAGCCGCACGACACCACGCTTGAGGACTGCCTTGGGACCCCGCCTCCTGGCCTCGGAAGGATGTTCAAGCTGTTCGCAGACCGCGACGCGGAAGCCCTTGCGAATGAGCGCCAGAAGGTAGCCTTCGGCCGCGTGCGCCGGGACTCCGCACATCGGAATGTCTTCGCCGAGCCTCTTGCCGCGTTTCGTGAGCGCGATGCCAAGCGCCTCAGAAGCCGCCGCGGCATCGTCGAAGAACAGCTCGTAGAAGTCTCCCATGCGGTAGAACAGGAGAGCGTCGGGATGTTCGCCCTTGATCTCCAGGTACTGCGCCATCATCGGCGTGACGTCGGCGGTCGCGACGGGCACTGCTCGCATCCCCTGCTACGTGGCCGATTCTAACGATCCGGCCAGCAGGGTAAAGGATCAAAAATCAGCTGGCGAACGGTGCCGCATCGCCCCAGAGGTGCCGAATCCTGTCATCACGCTTGCAGGCCTTGCGATAGAACTTGTAGGCATTCGCTTTCGTCTTGGGGCCCCGGCGGGTCAGGACGAGGTCGCTGCTCCTGTAGTAGTCCTGGTGATATTCCTCAGCCAAGTAGAACCGGGACGCATCCAGAATGGGCGTGACGATCATGCGCCCGAGCTGCTCTTGCGCTTCCGCCTTGGCCTTTTCGGCGGCAGCGCGCTCCGCGGAATTCGAGACGAATATTGCCGTGCGATAACTGTCGCCCCGGTCGCAGAACTGGCCGCCGGCATCGGTGGGATCGACGGAGCGAAAGAAATCGTGCAGCAGCCGGTCATAGCCGATCACGCTGCCGTCGTAGCTAATCTCGACGGCTTCGTAGTGCCCGGTGCCCCCCTTCGTGACCGCCTTGTAGGTCGGATTGGCTGTCGTTCCTCCGGTGTAGCCGGAGACGACCTCGTTGACGCCCTCGAGGGATTCGAAGTCTGACTCGACGCACCAGAAGCAGCCGCCCGCAAAATAGGCCTTCTTCTCCGCCGCCCCAGCCTGTGCGCCTTGAAGAACAAGGCCGAAGAGGATCAATGCGAACGAAAGAGATTTCCGGGGAAAGGGCGCGCTCATCTGTTTTCTCCTTGCGATTGGCGGGAGAATGGCGCGGACTTGGCAAACAGTCCATTCAACGGAGCGTGAAGTCGCGTTGGCGTGAAGGCTGTTTCAGACGGCACGGGAGATCAAGCCGGGAGACATGAGAATTGCAACCTGGAGCGGGCCGCGAAACCTCTCGACGGCAATGATGTACGCCTTCGGCAACCGGCCGGACTTCGCGGCGTGGGACGAGCCGTTCTATGCCGCCTACCTGGATGCGACGGGGATCGATCACCCGATGCGGGAGAACGTGCTCGCCGCCAACGAACGCGATCCGCAACGGGTTGCCGAGCGATGTCTCGGGCGAATTCCCGGAGGCCGCCGGCATTTCTACATGAAGCACATGGCGTTTCACATGGGGCCGGGCTTCCCGCTCGGCTGGGCGGAGCGCTGCGTGAACGTCCACCTGATCCGGCATCCCGCGAGGGTGGTGGCCAGCTATGTCAGGAAGCGCGGGAATCCGGCCTTGCGCGACATCGGGTTCGAGGAGCAACTGGCAATGTTTGAAAGGCTGCCGGGCCCGGTCGTGGACAGCGCGGACATCCTGCGGAATCCGGAAACGGCGCTCCGGCGGCTTTGCGACGCGATCAGGCTCGACTTTGATCCCTCGATGCTGTCCTGGCCGGCGGGCCCCAAGCCGTTTGACGGAAACTGGGCACGGCATTGGTACGGGTCCGCGCATCGCTCCACGGGGTTTGCAGGCGTGGAAGCGTCCTTGCCGGAACTGGGGGGCGAGGCGCGGGAGCTGGTGGAGCGCGCGCTGCCGTTTTATGAGCGGCTTGCGGCGGAAGCGCTGCGCTTTTGAGCGGTCGCAGACCATGCCTGCAGGATGTCTCGCATTGGACGAAGGGCAGTTCTTGCCTGAGTCACTTAAGGCGCCGGTTCCGTGCCGCGAGGAGTTTCAGGCGAAGCGCGTTCAACTGGATGAACCCCTGCGCGTCCTTCTGGTCGTAGGCGCCCGCGTCTTCCTCGAAAGTTACGTGGGCCTCCGAATAGAGCGAGCGATCAGACCAGCGCGCAACCGTCCGCACGGACCCCTTGTAGAGCTTCAGCCGCACCGAGCCGGTCACATGTTCCTGGCTCTTGTCGATCAGCGCCTGCAGCATTTCGCGCTCCGGCGAAAACCAGAAACCGTTGTAGATCAGCTCCGCGTAACGAGGCATGATCGAGTCCTTGAGATGCCCGGACCCGGAATCAAGCGTGATCTGCTCGATGCCGCGATGACCTTCGAGCAGGATCGTGCCGCCCGGAGTCTCGTATACGCCGCGGGACTTCATTCCGACGAAACGGTTCTCCACGAGGTCAAGAATGCCGACCCCGTGCCGGCCGCCGAGGCCGTTCAGCCGGGCGAGGGCCTGAGCCGGGGTCACGGGCTTCCCGTCGATTGCGACGGCGTCGCCCTGCTCGAACGTGATCTCCACGGTTTCGGCCTCGTCCGGCGCGTCCTCGGGCAACGTGATGCGCTGCAGGACATGGACGGGCGCCTCCTCGGCCGGGTCCTCCAGGATCTTTCCTTCGGAAGAGGTGTGGAGAAGGTTGGCATCAACGGAAAACGGCGCCTCGCCGCGCTTGTCTCCGGAAATGGGAATCTGATGTTGCTCGGCAAACTCGAGGAGCCTCGACCGTGAGGTCAGGTCCCAGATCCGCCAGGGCGCAATCACCCTGATGTCCGGATTGAGCGCGTAGGCGGACAGTTCGAAGCGCACCTGGTCGTTGCCCTTGCCCGTTGCGCCGTGGGCAATGGCGTCGGCTCCCGTCTCTTCCGCAATTTCCACGAGGCGCTTGGAAATGAGCGGGCGTGCGATGGAGGTTCCGAGGAGGTAGAGGCCTTCGTAGACCGCATTGGCACGGAACATGGGAAAGACGAAGTCGCGGGCGAATTCCTCCCGAAGGTCCTCGACATGGATTTCCGTGACACCCAGCAGCTCGGCCTTCCTGCGGGCAGGCTCCAGCTCCTCTCCCTGGCCGAGGTCGGCAGTAAAGGTCACCACGTCGCATCCGATTTCGGCCTGCAGCCACTTGAGAATGATCGAGGTGTCGAGACCGCCGGAATAAGCGAGAACGACTTTCTTGGGCGCGGACATGGACTCTCCAGAGGTCGTCAGTTGTCCGGGGGCGTTTACGGTCTTTTCGCAAGGGGAACAAGCAACGCGTCACGTGTTGCAGGCCCTGTCGCAGACGACGAGGGCTCGAACGCCGAAAGGAGCGGAAGTGAAGGCCGGCAGACTCTCAGGCCGAACGGATTCTCAATGGACATCCTTGACTGGCCAATTCGACCCGGCGCGTGATAGTGTTCCGGGGTTCGACTGCAGTGACAAGCCGTGAATTACGAATCAAACGCAACCTGGGACGACACGGTCCTGCCGTTTCAGCTTGACCCGACCGCACGGATATCCGGGGGCGATCGAGGCGCTTCTGGCCGAGGCAACCTTGCTCACCGCGTTGGTCGGGCAGGCGATCGAGACGAGGCGGCAGCTTTCGCTTCAAGTCCGTGGGAACGGCCCGGCGCGACTGATCGCGACCGACTGCTACGGTCCGGCCGAAGATGGACGTCCGGCGAGGCTCAGGGCCAATGCGGGATTTGACGAATTCTGGCTTGATCACGACTGCGACGGGTTCGCGCAGTTGGGGTCAGGATGCTTCTCGACCATGATCGACCAGGGCAGAGGCACCGAACCCTATCAGGGAATAACGCCTCTTGCCGGGGGATCGCTGGCGGCATGCGCCGAGACCTACCTTGCGCAGTCCGAGCGGCCGCCAACCCGGTTTGCCTTGGCGCTCGGGCGCCCGCAGGCCCCTGAAGAGGACGTGCATTGGAGGGCGGGCGGCGTGATGCTGCGGCAAATGCCGGTCGCGGAGCCGCGCCCGTGAGGCTCTTTCGCGCCGATGGGCCCAGGGCGTGTCGGGTAAAGCCAGTGGAGTTCGGCCGCACGTGCACCAGGGATCGCGCAATGGAATCACTTTCTCTTTGCGCGACCGGGGACCCGGCGCCATGACGACGGACGAGGGTGTCGTGACGGTGGACAGCCAGTCCTGCGGGGCGCATTACGAGCTTCAACCGATCGTGCTTGGCAAAGGGGAGCGGAATGGCTGATCTTGCAGGAAGGCTTCGGTCGGCGCTTGCGGCCCGGGGCCGCCCGTCGTCGGACTATGACTTGAATCCCGACACTCGGCTGTCGCCGGAACGAACCCTGCGCGATGCCGCAGTGCTGATCCCGGTCGTCGGCCGCCCGCGCAATGCGGGCGTCATCCTGACCAAGCGATCTTCCGCATTGCACCACCACCCGGGCCAGATCGCCTTTCCCGGCGGCAAGCTCGACGAGGCTGACAACGGCACCGTGAACGCGGCCCTGCGTGAGGCACGTGAGGAAATCGGGCTGGATCGGCGGCATGTCGACGTGCTCGGGTCACTCCCGCCACATGAAACCGTGACCGGATTCCAGGTCACGCCGGTGCTTGCGCTGGTGACGCCGGGATTCAAGGCCCGACCCGAGCCCGGCGAAGTTGCGGAAGCGTTCGAAGTGCCCTTGGACCATGTCTTGAATCCCGCGCGGTTTCTCGTCGAATCACGCCGTTGGCGCGGAAAGCGGAGATACTACTTTGTCGTGCCCTGGGGCCCCTATTACATCTGGGGTGCAACGGCCCGGATTCTCCGGGCCTTAGCGGATCGAATGCCGAATGTCGAAGCTTGAAGCAGGCTGGCTGGCTGCAGATGCGACGCAGAGGGTCTTTTCGCTGCTCGCCGATGCAGGCCATGCGGCGTACGCCGTGGGCGGCTGCGTCAGAAACGCGCTTCTGGGAGAGCAGGTCAACGACGTCGACTTTGCAACTGACGCGCAGCCGGACCGCGTGCTCGAGCTTGCGGATGCGGCCGGCCTCAAGGGGGTGCCGACAGGGATTCTGCACGGGACGGCCGGTGTCCTTGTCGGCGGCGTCCTGCACGAGGTGACGACGTTCCGAAGAGACGTGGCAACGGACGGGCGGCGCGCGGTCGTGGAGTTTTCGGATCGAATCGGGGAAGATGCCCGACGCCGCGACTTTACCATGAACGCGCTCTATGTCGACGCCGAGGGCGTCGTGCACGACCCGCTTGGCGGCCGTGCCGACCTTGAGGCAAGGCGGGTGCGATTCATCGGTGATCCAGATGACCGCATTCGCGAGGACTATCTGCGGAGCCTGCGCTATTTCCGGTTTCATGCCTGGCACAGCGGCTCCGGGGAGGGCTTTGACGCGGAGGCGATTGCCGCGATTGCCGCGAATCTCGACGGGTTGAACGGCCTTTCGAAGGAGCGCGTCGGGTCGGAACTGAAGCGGCTGCTGAGCGCCCCGGATCCCGCACAGGCAGTTGCGGCGATGCGGTCTTCCGGGGTTCTGGCGGCGATCTTGCCGGGCGCCAGCGATGGAGCGCTCGGCCCGCTGGTTTCGCTTGAACAAGGATCGGGCGTAGCGGCGGACCCGATGCGTCGCCTCGCGGTGATGGGCGGCGACGGGGTGGCGGAGCGGCTGAAACTGTCGCGTCGAGAAGCGAAGCGGCTGGGCGACGTGCAGGGACATGGCGAGTCGGACCCCGGCGAGGCGGGGTATCGCCTTGGCGCCGACGCTGCTCGGGACGCCATGCTCGCGGCATGCGCTGTCTCGGGCCGTCAGCTTGCTGCGGAGACGCTTGGGCTGATCGAGCACGGCGCGGCGCAGGCCCTTCCCGTCAAGGCCGCTGATCTGTTGCCGACATTCAAGGGGCCGCAGCTTGGCAGGGCTCTTGACGGGCTCGAGCGGGAATGGATAGCGTCCGGTTTTGAACTTGACCGCGAGGAATTGCTGGCGCTGGCAAAGGGATGACTCTGGTGGCCAGAAAGGGTAGATCGGCGAAAGCCGACACCCGCGAGGCGCAGGACGGTTGACGGGAACAGCCACGCGCCGTCTCGGCAGGCCCTGCTTGCCGCGGCAAGAGCGTCCAGCCGTTCTGTTGCTTCACGTCCTGCCCGCCCAACCCAAGGTGCAAGCGACATGCTTCGCTTTTTTGAAAGCCTCGTCGATCCCTATTGCGACCATCCACAGGAGGATTGTCCGCCCACGAAACTCTGGCCGTTCCTGAACGAATACGCGCGGCCGTTCCGAAAGGTGTTTGCGGTCACCGCAGCCGCGGCGGTCGCCGTCGCGGCTGTGGAAATCTGGCTGATTTCCTATGTCGGGCGGCTGGTTGACCTGCTGGCGGCCGCCGAGCCCGATACGTTCTGGCAAGAGCACGGGACGGAAATGATCCTGGTCGGGCTGTTTCTGCTGACCGTTCGGCCACTGCTTCAGCTTCTCGACGTTGGCCTGATCAACAACGCAATCCTGCCGAACTTCGGAACGCTCATCCGATGGCGGTCGCACGGCCATGTCCTGCGGCAGTCCGTTGGCTGGTTCGAAAACGACTTTGCGGGCCGGATAGCGAACCGGATCATGCAGACTCCGCCCGCTGCGGGAGAGGCGGTCTACGAGATCTTTGATGCGCTGACCTTTGCCGCGGCCTACGTGGCCGGGGCCCTGATTCTCCTGGGCGAGGCGGATGCGCGGCTTGCGCTTCCGCTGATTGCCTGGCTGCTTCTCTACGGGCTCCTGATTCGCTGGACCGTGACCCGGGTCAGGCCGGCCAGCCAGGCCGCATCCGATGCGCGCAGCGCAGTTACCGGCAGGGTGGTGGACAGCTACACGAACATTCATAGCGTAAAGATGTTCGCCCATACCACGGCGGAGCGAGAATATGCGCGGGAGGCGATCGAGCATTCGCGCCGGACATTTCAGGAGGAAATGCGCATATACACGCGGATGGACCTTGGCCTGACACTGATCAACGGGTACCTGGTCGTATCGGTCGTTGGATGGGCGATCTGGCTCTGGTCGACGGGTGCGGCAAGCATAGGGTCGGTAGCGATTGCCGCGTCGCTGGTCCTGCGGCTGCACGCCATGACCGGATGGATCATGTGGGCGCTGACAAGCCTCTTCCGCAATCTTGGCATCGTGACGGAAGGAATGGAGACGATTGCCCAGCCGATCGCCCTGGTTGACCATCCGGACGCCAGGCCGCTCGCTCCGGGTCCAGGGCGCATAGAGTTTGATGCGGTTTCCCACCACTACGGGCGTCGGACGGGTGGCCTGGACAGGATGGACCACGTGATCGAGCCCGGAGAGAAGGTCGGGCTGGTGGGGCGGTCGGGATCGGGCAAGTCGACGCTCGTCAAGCTGCTCCTGCGATTCTACGACGTCGAAAGCGGAACCATTCGCGTCGACGGACAGGACATTTCGCTTGTGACGCAGGACAGCCTCCGCGCGCGCATCGGGATGGTTCAACAGGAAAACTCGCTACTGCACCGTTCGGTGCGGGACAACATTCGCTATGGTCAGCCGGAAGCCACGGAGGAAATGGTGATCAGGGCGTCGAGGCAAGCCGAAGCCCTCGAGTTCATCCCGGATCTTGAAGACCCGAAAGGCCGGGCCGGATTGGATGCGCATGTCGGCGAGCGGGGCGTGAAGCTCTCAGGAGGTCAGCGCCAGCGGATTGCATTGGCAAGGGTCATCCTGAAAGACGCGCCGATTCTCTTGCTCGACGAGGCAACGAGCGCGCTGGACAGCGAAGTGGAGGCCGCAATCCAGGACACGCTCTATGGCATGATGGAAGGAAAGACGGTGATTGCCATCGCGCACCGGCTTTCGACGATCGCGCGGATGGATCGGATCGTGGTTCTGGATTGCGGCAGGATTGTCGAATCTGGCAGCCACGCCTCGCTCCTGGCTTTGGGCGGGCTGTATGCCGGCTTCTGGAACCGGCAATCCGGCGGGTTCATAACGACTGATCTCGAGGCAGCCGAATGATCCGCCGCGCCGGCCGCTTCATTGACGCCTTTCGCGCGGCCGACGGCCCGCCGCCCAGATCGCTTGGCGCTTTCATGGTCTGGGGGCTGAGGGGCGCGTTCCCGGCGCTGACCGTCGCGGCAGCAATCTCGGCGACCGCGGGGACGCTTGAGGTCCTGACGGCATTGTTGCTTGGTCACGTCATTGACACGGCGCTTGCCTCCACCCCCGGCACGTTCTTCTCCGCGAACTGGGCCCTGGCTGCCGGTGTGGCGGCATTCTTCCTGGTCGCGCGGCCGGCCGTTTTCGGCCTGAGCTCGATCGGGAACGCTGTCGTGATTCTTCCCAACATCAATCCGCTTGTCCTCACCCGGCTTCACCGCTGGACATTGGGCCAGTCGGTCACGTTCTTTGACAACGACTTCGCCGGCCGGATCGCGCAAAAGCAGATGCAGACGGCCCGGGCGCTCGCGGATGTCGCGAGCGAAGCGATCAACGTTCTCTTCTTTGCACTGGCCTCGCTGATCGCCTCTGCGCTGTTGCTGACCGCCATCAACGGATGGATGGCGCTCGTCCTGTTCGTGTGGCTGTGCGGATATCTCTGCATGGTGCGGTGGTTCATGCCGCGCATCCGCATGCGATCCCGGTCCCGTGCGGGCGCGCGCGCGATGGTCACGGGACAGGTTGTCGACACGATTACCAACATCAAGACCGTGAAGCTCTTCGCTCACGCTGATCATGAGGAGCGCGCGGCGATAGACGCAGTTAGGGAGTTTCGCGAACGTGCGCTTGACTACGGTTCCCTGGCAGCGCTTTTCCGGATTTGCCTGATCACGGTTGCGGGAGCGGTTCCGGTACTGCTCATCGGCGGCACGCTCTGGTTCTGGAGCCGGGGCGTCGCGAGCCCGGGCGACGTTGTGGCGGCTGGCGCAATCTCGATCCGGATAGCGCAGATGACCGGCTGGGTCAGCCACGTGCTGATGGCGATTTTCGGAAATGTTGGGGAGGTCGAGGACGGGATGAACACCTTGACCCCGCCCCACGGCCTGACGGACCGGCCCGACGCGGAGGCGCTTGAGCTCGGCACGCCAACAGTCGAGTTCAGGACGGTGAGCTTCGCCTACGGACGTGCGACGGGCGGAGTGGACCGCATTGACCTGAGCATTGCGCCGGGCGAGAAGCTGGGGATCGTCGGCGCGAGTGGAGCCGGCAAATCGACCTTGGTTGCGCTTCTTCTGAGGCTCTATGACGCGGAAGCGGGCACAGTGCTTGTGTCCGGGCGCGACGTTCGATCGGTGACGCAGGAAAGCCTTCGCCGCCAGATTGGCATGGTCACGCAGGAAACAGCGATGTTCAATCGCTCGGCGCGCGAGAACATCCTTTACGGCCGGCCCGATGCGACCGATGCGGAGATGGTTGCCGCCGCACGCCGCGCCGAGGCGCACGACTTCATCCCGGCTCTCGAGGACCACCTCGGACGGAAGGGCTATGACGCCCATCTCGGGGAGCGGGGCGTCAAGCTCTCCGGCGGGCAGCGACAACGCATCGCGCTGGCGCGAGCCATTCTGAAGGATGCGCCGATCCTAGTGCTGGACGAGGCGACAAGCGCGCTGGATTCGGAGGTCGAGGCCTCGATTCAACTGGCGCTGGAGGCCGTCATGACGGGCAAGACCGTGCTGGCCATCGCGCATCGCCTGTCAACGATCGCGCAGATGAACCGGATCGTCGTGATGCATGAGGGACGCATTGCGGAGACCGGAACCCATGATGAGCTTCTGGCCAGGAACGGTCATTATGCGCGGTTCTGGCAGCGTCAGTCAGGCGGATTCATCGGAGTCCGGGAGGCCGCCGAATAGGCGGATTCTTCGCGGGCGGACCGGGCTCGTGCAACGTTCGAGCGTTGCGGGGCAAGCCGTCCCGCTTCACGCTTCCCTGGAGCTGGGCCCGGATTCGGCCTGGTCGAAGCGGTTTTCATGGTCGCGGCTTTCGTCTATCGTTCCTTGCGAGGCAGAATTCAGGTGGAACATGCGAACGGCTTTCAGATTCTGCGTGGTGGTTGCGCTTGTCCTCTCGCTGGCAGGCTGCGCATCAAAGTTTCGACGCTATGACGGGCTGAACGTGACCCATGTCACCGTTCACAAGGGCGCGCGGGCCATGAAACTTCATCACGGAGACAAGATTCTCAAGTCTTACAAGGTCGATCTGGGCTTTTCGCCGGTGGGCGACAAGAAGGAAGAGGGTGACGGGAAAACGCCGGAAGGCTCCTATTACGTGAACCGGCGCAACCCGAACAGCAAGTTCCACCTTTCCCTGGGCATCAACTATCCGAACAAGAGAGACTTCGCCGAAGCCAGGGCAAGGGGCGTCAATCCTGGCAGAGACATCTTCATTCACGGCCAGGGCCGTTCGTGGGCCGTTCGCTGGAAGTATGACTGGACATTGGGCTGCATTGCCGTCACCAATTCCGAGATGGAGGAAATCTACGCGATGGTGCGCAACGGAACGCCGGTCCACATCTATCGATAGGGAGTCGCTATCGCGACGCTGTTCCGGTCCCGCTTTCGCCTCCGGTTCGGGCTTTAGCCTCCAGTTCGCCCATGACAAGCGTCCACCAGATCTTTCCGGACGGCTCCTGGTGCCAGGCAAAGCCGATGTCACGGGCACGTTGATCAAGGATCACTTGCCGGGCCTCGGGCTTTTTCATCCACGCGGAGAGCGTCTCGAGCTCGGTTTCATAGGTTTCGGAAATGTTTTCGCCTATGAGGCGGCCCGGGTAGCCGGTGCGGGCAACGCGATCCAGCGGGCTGGAGCCGTCAGACCCGAAATGCCAAGGCCGGTTCTGGACCGACATGTCAAGTGCGTGGGTCTTTGCGGCGGCGTTGAGATGCGCAGACAGGCTGACGGGTTCCAGTCCGCCCGCCTGGCGCAGGACATTGACGGAATCGAGCATGCGGAACTGGACCCTTGCCCGGCCCTCCTCGCTGATCAGGTAGGCCTGAGGCACAGGTCTTCCGTCCGGCCCGAGCGCGGGCTCGTCCGGCACACAGGACGCAAGGACCAAGGCAGCAATCAGCAGGCACGCACGGAACATCTTCGACCGCCATAGCAGAGGCAATCCGTCCATACCCGCATGTCTCGGCCGGTTCAAACAATGAGATGCTCGATTGGCGTGGTGACGCCACTGTGAATTGAGTCTGTCAGGCGCTTCCGGTATGTTCGTCGCCGAGTTGAATCGGCGAACGGAGAGACAGGCTTGGCACGCGATTCATTTTCGCGCCGCGCGTTCCTGGCAGGTTCGGCCGCGGCGATGGCCGCGCCGGCAATTGCCCAGCAGGGCACGACCGAATTTCGGGATTCGGTTACGGGGATGGTGAGGCGGAATGCGTCGGGCTTCCGGGCGTTGGACTGGCGGCCCTACTTCGACAACACCCGCAATGGCGCGATCCTCGTGGACATATCCGCACGCGCGCTTCACTACTGGAATGACGACCAGTCAATCTACAAGCTCTACCCCACCAGCGTTCCGATGTCCGAGGACTTGACCCGCCGGGGGCACACGAAGGTGGTGGGCAAGGTCGAAGGGCCCGACTGGCGACCGACGCCGGCAATGAAGAAGCGGAATCCGGAATGGCCGGACTACGTGCCGCCCGGACCGGACAACCCGCTCGGAACGCACGCGATCTATTTGAGCTGGACCTATTATCGCATCCACGGGACCCATGACACGCGCAAGATCGGCCGCCGATCTTCCAATGGCTGCATCGGCCTGTACAACGAGCACATCGCGGAGCTCTACGGCCTCGCGAAAATCGGGACGAGGGTCCTGGTTATCTGACGGCCGTTGCGCCGCGGCGCGACTCAGTCGACCCATCCCCCGATATGCTCTCCGATGATGTCCGCGAGCGCCTCCACATGGGCATCGTCGTCGTTGAGGCAGGGAATGTAGGTGAAGCTCTCGCCGCCGGCTCTCTCGAAGCTCTCGCGGATCTCGCCGTTGATTTCCTCAAGCGTCTCGACGCAGTCGGCCGCGAATGCGGGCGCGACCACGGCAATGCTCTTGCGCCCGGCCTTCGCAAGGCTTGCCACCTCGTCGACCGTATAGGGCTTGAGCCATTCCTCTGGGCCAAACCGGGACTGGAATGTCGTGAAAATGCGGTTGTCCGGCCAGCCCAGACGCTCCTTCAGGAGCCGCGTCGTCTTCCGGCATTGGCAGTGATACGGGTCGCCTTCCGTCAGGTAGCGTTCGGGCATGCCGTGATATGAACAGACAAGGATGTCGGGCGCGGTGCCTGATGCGGTCACGGCGCGCTCTATTGAGCGGGCCAGCGCCTCGATGTAGGACGAATGATCGAAATATGCCGGAACCGTGCGGATTGCGGGCTGCCACCTTTCAGCCGTGAGCGAGCGGAAGAACTGTTCGTTTGCCGTGGCGGTCGTTGCGCCGGCATACTGGGGGTACAGCGGAAAGAAGAGAATTCGGCGGCATCCGAGGTCAATGAGCGAGCGGACCTTCGATCGTGTCGAGGGATTGCCGTACCGCATGCAGAAATCGACGAGGACCCGGTCGCCATGGCGCTTGGCAAGCACGGATCTCATCTTGGCTGTCTGCGCCTTGGTGGTCGTCAGGAGCGGGCTTTCGCCGGCCTCCTCGTTCCAGATCGACTTGTATGCAGCCCCGGACGTGAAAGGGCGGCGGGAGAGAATCACGGCCTGGAGCAGCGGCTGCCATCTCCACGGCGCGTAGTCGATCACCCGGCGGTCGGAAAGAAACTCGTTCAGGTAGCGGCGCATCGGCCAGTAGCCGTATCCGTCCGGCGTGCCGAGATTCGCCAGAAGCACACCGGTGGCTTCCCGCGGGACGTCCGGGTGGTCGGGCGGCATCTGGGCGCTGTTCTCCTTCATCGTCCTGCCATCCAGCACAGCCACCCGTTCTTGTCCAGCAGGACCTGCGACCGATCGGCAGGATCTCGGAGCGGGCTGCCCCAACGCTCGCATCGTCGCGTCCGTCCGGGCTGGTCGGTCACCGCTTGAGCCGGGATTCCGTCACGCCAAGGGCCTCGGCGAGACGGGCGCCGGCAGCGCCGGGCCGGAGCGGCCTTTGCTGGCTTGCCGATGGAGCCCAGCCGGTCAGGAAGACCATCTCGAACGTCGCGACCAGACAGCCGTCATCGGCAAAGCCCTGACGGTATATTCTCTCGGCTTCGCCAAAGATCTGCCGGGACGGCGCGGACGTGCAGCGGGACGCAAGGGCATTGGTCTCGCCCATCCCTCGCAGGTCTGTGGCCAGTCTGGCGATGTCGGGGTAGCGGACCGTCGTGGTGACGCTGTCGGCGACTGGAAGCGCAAGGCCGGCGCGCTGAAGCAGGTCGCCGAGGCTGGCAATGCCCGCCATGGGAAGGACGCGCGGGGAGAGGCCGCCCGAAACGCGGACTTCTGCCTCGGCCAGCGAAGCGCGGAGTTCATGCAGCGTGGCGCCGCCGAACATCACGCCGAGGAAAATTCCGTCGGGCACGAGGGCGAGGCGCGACTGGACGATCTGGCCAACCGGATCGGCGGCCCAATGCAGGCCGAAGCAATGGAGGGCCAGGTCGTGGGTTTCGCGGTCGAGCGCAAGCGTGGGAGCGTCTTCGATGTGCCGCGCGTCCGGGAACAGCGCCGCGACGGGCGGCGTCACGTGCCCGATCAGGACCGGAGCGCGAAAGCTCCTGTTCACCTCTGCGAGCCGTTCCCGGATCTCGAGCGCGGCCTCCTCATGAAGAAAGTGCTCCGGTGAACGGGCCGCACGGGCGCGATGCAGCGCAAGCGCCTTCCGGTCGGTGATTTCTGGCAGGCCGGTCATGGCGGCGCGAAGGTAAGGCCGGATGCCGCAATTGCAATGCGCTTTCCGGCTTGCATGGTCCTGGCGCCCCCGCTTCACGCAAGCACTGGCGCAGATCACGAAAAACCACTACGTAGTCGGCGGTCGTCCGGAATCTGTTGAATGAAGACTGTCGAGATCCATGCATCGTCTCCTTGCGGCCATTGCCATGCGGCAAAGCGCCTGCTGGCAGACAAGGGCGTGCCGTTCGCGGAGATTGACGTGACGGGCGACCCGGAAGCAAGGCAGGAAATGACGATGCGCGCCGGTGGGCGCCGGACGGTGCCGCAGATGTTCGTCGGGGACCGCCACGTGGGCGGACATGACGACCTGGCGGCCTTGGAGCGGACCGGGCGGGCGGATCCGTTGCTCGAAGCGCAATGAAAGTCGCTCTTCTTCAACTGAACTCGTCTGATGATCCTCAGGAAAACCTGCGGACGGCAGCAGGTCTTGTAGACGCAGCCGCGGAGGCCGGCGCGAGATTTGTCCTGACACCAGAGGTGACAAACTGCGTTTCCACGAGTCGGCCACACCAGGACGAAGTGCTGGCCATCGAGGGCCAGGACGAGACGCTCGCCACGATGCGTCGCGAGGCCGCGCGGCTCGATATCTGGCTTCTGCTCGGGTCGCTGGCATTGAAGTCCGGTGACGGGAGGCGATTCGTCAACCGGTCGTTCCTGATCTCTCCGAATGGCGAAATCGCTGCGCGATACGACAAGATCCACATGTTCGACGCATCGATCAGCGACACCGAAATCTATCGGGAGAGCGACGGGTATCGTGCCGGAGACAAGGCGGTGCTCGGGGAGGCGGACGGCGTGCCGATCGGGCTGACGATATGCTATGACCTGCGGTTTCCCTATCTGTTCCGAGGCCTTGCAAAGGCCGGCGCAAGGATTCTCACCGTGCCGTCCGCGTTTTCGCCCGATACGGGGAAGGCGCATTGGGAGGCGCTTCTTCGGGCGCGCGCGATCGAGACCGGGTGCTTCGTGCTGGCTCCGGCGCAATGCGGCGTTCATCAGGCAAGCCGGGGCCGGCAACGGACGACCCACGGACATTCGCTGGCGGCCGACCCCTGGGGCCGCATCCTTTGCGATGGCGGAAAGGCGCCCGGCGTCAACACGGTTGACCTGAACATGAATGAGGTCGATGATGCGAGACGGCGCATCCCGTCACTGACCAGCGATCAATTCTACACCAAGGCCTGATGCCGGACTCCCGAGGCACTGTCGACCAACTGGCCATCGCGCTGTTCAGCGAGATGTTCATGGCCGACCATCTGGTTCGGGGCCGGATTGGCAAGGCTCTGCCGAAGGGAATGGAGCTCAGCCAGTTCTCGACACTTCATCACCTGGCCCGGTACGGAGGGGAGCGGACTCCGGCACAGCTGGCGCGCGCCTTTCACGTCTCGCGAGGCGCAATGACAAACACGATCGGAAGGCTGCAGCAGGCAGGCTTCATTCATGTCCGGCCCGACTGGAACGATGCGCGGAAAAAGCTGGTCGCGATCAGCCCCGCGGGTCGCAAGGCGTGGGACATGGCCCTGGCATCGGTTGCACCCGTCCTGGCGCAAGCGGTCAGCGAGATCGGGGAAGAGCGATTGCGGGGGGCATTGCCCGTGATGCGTGAGTTGCGCCAGCGGCTTGACGAGACGGCTAGGGACGAAGGGATGTCGTGACGTAGTTCACTGAAAGGTCGCGATCGGAAAGGCGCCAGCTCCACCCGAGAGGATCGAAGACGAAGCCGCGCCGGTCGACCGGCTCAAGCCCTGCCTGGCGAAGCAGGACGAAGAGTTCGTCCGGGGTGATGAGCCTGGACCATTGGTGCGTGCCCGCGGGCAGCCAGCGCATGACGCGTTCCGCACCGATGATCGCCAGGGCGAAACTCCTGGCCGTCCGGTTCATGGTCGAGCAGGTCATCAGCCCGCCGGGCTTCAGCAGGTCATGGCAGGCCGCCAGGAAGGCTCCCGGATCGGGAACGTGCTCGATCACTTCCATGTTCAGGACCGCGTCGAAGGTTTCGCCCTCGGCGATGAGGTCCTCGGCCGCGGCGTGACGATAGTCGATGGACAGCCCCTGGTCGTCGGCATGAAGGCTGGCCACGGGGACATTGCGTTCGGCTGCATCGACGCCCACGACTTCCGCCCCAAGGCGGGCCATCGGTTCCGACAGGAGCCCGCCGCCGCAGCCGATGTCCAGGATGCGGAGGCCGGAGAACGGCGCTCGCCGCGAAAGGTCAAGGTCGAATTCGACGGCAATCTGCGACGCAATGTAGTCAAGACGGCAGGGATTCAGCATGTGGAGCGGCTTGAATCTCCCGGAGGGATCCCACCACTCGGCGGCCATCGCCTGGAACTTCTCGACTTCCGAAGGGTCGACTGTCGATTCCTTGGACATCTTGTCTTTCGCCGGCCCTTGCTGAAAATGTTTCGTGAATCGGCGTCCACTCCCGTATATAGGACTTTCATGGACAAACCGTCAGACCAAAAAACGGCTTCGCAATGCCTTTATCCGCGGATCGATCCCCACGATCAGAGAATGCTCGATGCCGGCGATGGCCATCGGCTCTATGTCGAGCAATGCGGAAACCCGAAGGGGGCTCCGGTCATTGTCCTGCATGGCGGGCCGGGAGGCGGATGCAATCCGGCCATGCGAAGGTATTTCGACCCGAACTTCTATCGGGTCATCCTGTTTGACCAGCGCGGCTGCGGCCGGTCACGCCCGCATGCCAGCGTTGACGGCAACACGACCTGGCATCTTGTGCGCGACATAGAGGCGATCCGGGAGACTCTCGGTCTGAGCCGCTGGAACGTCTTTGGCGGAAGCTGGGGTGCGGCGCTGGCCCTGATCTACGGGATCACGCATCCCGAACGGGTGGCGAACTTCATTCTTCGCAGCGTCTTCCTGATGACCCAGGCCGAGCTTGACTGGTTCTATGGCGGAGGCGCGGGCGCATTCTGGCCGGATGTCTGGTCACGCTTTGCCGACATGATTCCCGAGGACGAACGGGACGACCTGATCGCCGCTTACTCGCGTCGGCTGTTTTCCGGTGACGCGAAGAGCGAGATCCGCTTTGCACGGGCGTGGACCAGCTGGGAGAACGCGCTGGCCTCGATGCGGAACGACGGTTCGGGAAGCCCGGGCCCGTCCGAGTTTGCACGCGCGTTCGCCCGCCTCGAGAACCACTATTTCATGAACAAAGGCTTTCTCGACCACGACGGCTGGATCGAGGCGAATCTTGACCGCATTTCCGGCATTCCAGGCTTCATCGTGCAGGGCAGGTACGACATGATATGTCCGCCCGCGGGCGCGTTTCGACTGCACGCGCTCTGGCCGGGCTCGAGCCTGAGGATCGTTTCGCGGGCCGGTCACGCGCTCAGCGAACCGGGAATAAGCGCGGAACTTGTGCGCGTGACCGACGGGCTGCGAACGCGTGGCCGCACCGCTTGCGTTGACACGCTGCAAGCTTGACCGTCAACCTGGCCGCAAGCGGACTAGCGGGATGACGCTCCGGCGGCGAGCGATGCAAGGACGGGCCAACTTCTTCGCCGCGCCCGTGAGAAGGCAGGCAGCCCGCGGCCCGGACCAAGTCCCCGGAAACGGCCGCCGGAAGCGCTGGGCCCTCGGCAACACTCCAGGCGAGACAATTCGGGCCTTGATCCGAACGGACGGCGTGGACCGTCCGGCCACACCCTTGCCGACACGGCCCCGGACGCATTCCTTGATCCAGGGTGCGTGGGGCGCATGAAGGAGGCTGTTCGCGACGAACCGGGAGATCGAGGCAGGCCTCGCGTTCCGGCCATGCCGGGGGATTTCCCGTGTCAAAAGGGGGCCCATGGGTCCCCTTTCTGCAGGACCGGAGCCATTCGCGCAGACCGGCAGAGCGGCAAGCGGCGGCTCGAGTCCGGGTGTGGGGACGCATTTCCCCGAAACCTGTCCCGGGAATTTGCGCCAGGGGTGCATCCCGATAACCTTGGTTTGACACTTTTCTTGCGTCAATCGTGAGCGATTTCGTGAACCTCTCTCCGTCCTTGTCCGCCCTGCGTCTTTAGAGGCTGACCTAAAATGTGGATGGCTTCCCCCAGACGTGGCATTTCCATGCTGACTTCCACACCAGACAGGGAGGGCCACATGGCTTGGAACGGGACCGCCCGCGAGAAGCACGGGCGCAGTTCGGACCGGCATGAAAGCGATTTGAGCGACGAGGAACGGCTTGTGATCGAGCCGCTCCTGCCGGCCCCGTCGAGGCCGTTCACAGCGCGTTGCGCTCACGTGCCGGTCCGTGCGCGGACAGTTGCGACGTGTCGTCGCGGAAGCTGAACACGGCGGGGATCGGTCTCGGCTCCAGCTCCGTCCACCGCTGGGTCGGGAGGATGTCCGTTCCCCTGCAGCGGTTCGAGCTTGAGGAGGCGGTTCCCGGGGAGCCGCGTTCGGAACGCTGCATCCTGTCGGTCGACGGCACCGGGGCTCCCGTGCGCAAGGAGGAGACGGAGGGCGTTCGCGGAAAGCGGGACGCCGGGAGTCCGAAGACGCGCGAAGCGAAGGTGATCACGACCTGCACGGCAGGCGGCCGGAACCCGAAGACCGGGGATCCGCGGATGGATGCCGGCTTCATCGACGGCGCGGCGGCCGGGGCCGGCAGCAGCGGGAACGCCGGGTTCGGGAAGCGTCTGGAGCGCGAAGCGGAACGGAACGGCCTGTTCGCGGCGAAGGAACTGGTGGTGATCTCCGGCGGCGCAGGCCGGCTCCGGAATGTCTGTCCGACGCGTTGAAGGCGATCCTTCCCGACGGAGCCGAACGCAGGCGGCGCTTCGAGGCGGACAAGGCAAGGTTGAAGGACAACCGGGCCTCGGCGGTCATTGCGGACCTCAGGCCGCATGCCGGCCGGCACGAGGACGTGGCGAAACGCGTGAGATGCATGGAGTCGAACGTCAGCCGCATGCAGTGCAGGACGTACCTGGAGCAGGGCATGCACATCGGATCCGGCGTGGCGGAAAGCGCGTGTCGCAGCCTCGTCTGCATGCGCCTCAAGCGGCCCGGCAGCCACTGGTCGGCAGCGGGAGCGAATGCCGTTCTGTCGCTGAAGACCTGTGTCGAGAACAATCGCTGGGCAGGCTTCCTGCACTGGAATGCAGCTCGATCAAAAATGGCCTGACCACAGTTTGCGGGAAACGCCCTTGCGCCAGTACTGGCTTGCGGCCTGCCGAGGACTGGCCTATACGCCTCCTTGAAAGCGGCGCTTCGGCTTCCACCCCCGAGGTTCCAACGGAAATGACCGACGGGCCGCCGGCCCGTTTTTTTGTGTGAGCCAATGAACGATCTTGTTGCCAGAACAAGCGTGGACCGGCGTCTGGCCGGCGTGATAGCCCCGGTGGTCGAAGGCCTGGGCTTTGAGCTTGTGCGCGTGCGGCTGATGTCCGGAAAGGCGAGGACATTGCAGGTCATGGCGGAACGCCCGGACGGCGGTATGGAGGTTGATGACTGCGCAGCGATATCGACGGCCGTCAGCGCGACACTGGATGTCGAGGATCCGATCGAGGATGCTTACACGCTGGAAGTCAGCTCGCCGGGCATCGATCGCCCGTTGACGCGGAAGAAGGACTTTTCGGCATGGAGCGGCTGCGAGGCAAGGCTCGAGACGTCCGAGTTGATCGACGGCCGCAAGCGATTCAGAGGCATGCTTCACGGTGTTGACGAAGACGAAGTGCTCGTTGAGGTCGACGAAGGAATTGTCGGGCTCAAGTTCGACTGGTTGAGCGACGCAAGGCTCGTGCTGAATGATGATCTGGTGCGCGCCTCCCTCAACGCGCGCGACAGGCCGGACCGAAACCCCGGGGCGGGCCTGGACGAAACCGAAGAGAACCTCAATGCCGACAAGGAGGCCTGAGAATGGCGATCACATCCGCGAACCAGCTTGAACTCCTGCAGACCGCCGAAGCGGTCGCGCGCGAAAAGATGATCGACCCGGCGCTGGTGGTCGAGGCGATGGAGGAAAGCCTCGCCCGGGCGGCGAAGAGCCGGTACGGAACCGAAATGGACATACGCGTGTCAATCGACCGCAAGACCGGAAAGGCGACTTTCACGCGCGTAAGGACGGTGGTCGACCCCGAGACGGAGGAGATCGAGAACTACCAGGCGCAACTGACTCCGGAACAGGCGCGCCAATACCTCGACGACCCCAGGCCGGGCGACACGATCGTGGACGAGGTGCCGCCGGTGGACATGAACCGGATCGCGGCGCAGTCCGCGAAGCAGGTGATCCTGCAAAAGGTCCGCGAGGCCGAGCGGGACAGGCAGTTCGAAGAGTTCAAGGATCGCGCCGGCACCATCATCAACGGTGTCGTCAAGCGCGAGGAATACGGCAACGTGATCGTTGATGTGGGTCGCGGCGAGGGCGTCCTGCGCCGGAACGAGAAGATCGGGCGGGAATCCTACCGCCCCGGCGACCGCATTCGCTGTTACATCAAGGACGTGAGGAGCGAGACCCGGGGGCCGCAGATATTCCTGAGCAGGACGGCGTCGGAATTCATGGCGGAACTCTTCAGGATGGAAGTGCCCGAGATCTACGACGGCATCATCGAGATCAAGGCCGTGGCGCGCGATCCGGGCAGCCGGGCAAAGATCGCGGTCATCTCGTACGAGTCCTCGATCGACCCGGTCGGAGCCTGTGTCGGAATGCGTGGCTCCCGCGTGCAAGCCGTCGTCAACGAATTGCAGGGCGAAAAGATCGACATCATTCCCTGGAACGAGGACGCGCCGACATTTCTCGTCAACGCGCTTCAGCCCGCCGAGGTCTCCAAGGTTGTTCTTGACGAGGATGCCGAGCGGATCGAGGTCGTGGTGCCGGAAGAGCAGCTGAGTCTCGCCATAGGCCGGCGCGGACAGAATGTCCGACTGGCGTCGCAGCTCACCGGGCTCGATATCGACATCATGACCGAGGAAGAGGAGAGCCAGCGCCGTCAGGCGGAATTCGAGGAGCGCACCAAGCTCTTCATGGACACGCTGGATCTTGACGAGTTCTTCGCGCAACTGCTCGTGTCGGAGGGATTCACCAGCCTTGAGGAAGTCGCGTATGTCGAAATCGACGAATTGCTGGTCATTGACGGCGTTGACGACGGTACGGCGAACGAGCTTCAGGCCCGGGCCCGCGACCACATCGACGAGCAAAACAGGCAGGCCGAGGAACGCGCCCGCAAGCTGGGTGCCGAAGACAGCCTGTTTGCGTTCGACGGTCTGACGCCCCAGATGATCGAGGTTCTTGCAGGCGACGGCGTGAAGGCGATCGAGGAGTTCGCGAGATGCGCCGACTGGGAGCTCGCCGGAGGATGGACTACGGTCAAGGGCGAAAGAATCAAGGATGACGGCCTCCTCGAAGGCTTCAATGTCTCCTTGGAAGAAGCGCAGAACATGGTGATGACTGCGCGGATCCAGCTCGGCTGGGTAGATCCCGATCAGATCGAGGCCGAAAATGGAGAAGAGGCCGGGGCGGAAGCGGAAGAGGAGGTCGAGGCCTGATGGCCTCGAACGGTCTTGTCCAGAGGCGGCAAACCAAGGACTCGCGGCGAGCCGGAACGCCGCTGCATCGCGACCGGTGAAACCCGGCCGAAGCGTCGTCTGATCCGCTTTGCGGTCAGCCCGGACGGGGAGGTCGTGCCGGACATCCTGGAAAGGCTTCCGGGGCGCGGAATGTGGGTAGTGGCGAAGAGAGACGCCCTGGACGCGGCCATCCGCCAGGGTCTGTTCGGCCGTGCCGCAAGAAAGCAGGTGTCCGTGCCCGACACTTTGCCCTCAAGTGTCGAGAGGCTGCTTGCAAGGCGCTTGACCGACCGGATCTCGATGGCGCGGAAGGCCGGACTGGCGGTGTCCGGGTTCGAACGGGTGAAGGACTGGCTCGGCCGCGGCGAGGCCAGGGTCCTGTTTCAGGCCACCGACGGCTCGGATCGGGGCAAGTCCAGGCTTCATCCGCCAGGTGGCCGAGGCAGCCATTTCGAGGTTCTGACGGCGTCAGAATTGGGTTTGTCCTTTGGCCGGGAACGTGTGATACATGCGGCGCTCGGGCGCGGCGGCCTCACTGAAATGGTCAGGGAGGACGCAATCCGGCTATCTGGCGTTCGCGAATTGGATGGTGGCCTGTCCACCGAAGAGGTGAAGAAGATCCCATGAGCGAAATTGACGGCAAGAAGACGCTCGGCATGCGCGGGCGCGGTCCCGGCCATGTGAAGCAGAGCTTTTCGCATGGCCGGACCAAGAACGTCGTGGTCGAGACCAAGCGCAAGCGCGTCGTCGTGCCGAAGCCGGGCGCTGCCAAGCAGCCGGCTAGGCCGAAGGCGGCGACGGTTCAGGCTACGGACCCGTCCAATCGGCCAGCCGGCATATCGGATGCGGAGCTCGAGCGTCGAATGAAGGCGCTGGCCGCTGCCAAGGCAGCGGAGGCTGACGAGGCCAAACGGCGTGCCGCCGAGGAGAAGGCTCGCGCCGAAGAGCGCGAAAGGCGCAAGGCCGAGGCTGTTGCCAAGGAGCGCGAAGAACAGGAACGCGCAGAGAAGGCCCGGACGAGGGCGGAAGAGGAGGAGCGCAAGAAGGCGGAGGCCGCACGGGCGGCGGCGCGTGCAGCAGCAGAGCCGGCGCCCGCTGCAGAGCCCGCTCCGGCGCGCAGTGGCGGAAAGCCCGCGCCCAAGCGTGAACAGCGGGAGGACCGGGAGCCTCGCCGCGACAATCGGGGCGGGCGATCTCGCGAAGCTGGTGGCCGGCGCGAGGGAAAGCTGACGCTGAACCAGGCGCTTTCCGGCGGCGAAGGCGGCCGGCAGCGTTCGCTTGCGGCAATGAGGCGAAAGCAGGAACGAGCACGTCAGAAGGCCACGAGCGGCACGCAGGAACGCGAAAAGGTCATGCGCACCGTGCAGCTTCCCGAAGCGATCATGGTCAGCGAACTGGCGAACCGCATGTCGGAGCGTGTTGCCGATGTCGTCAAGGCACTGATGACGAACGGCATCATGGCAACCCAGAACCAGACGATCGACGCGGACACGGCGGAACTCATCATCACGTCCTTTGGGCACAGCGTTCAAAGGGTATCCGATGCGGATGTCGAGGATGTCATCGACACGGTCGAGGACAAGGACGACGAACTGAGCTCGCGTCCACCCGTCATTACGGTCATGGGCCACGTTGATCACGGAAAGACCTCGCTCCTCGACGCAATTCGCGAGACCAAGGTCACCGCCGGCGAGGCTGGGGGCATCACGCAGCACATAGGCGCATACCAGGTCACGACGCCGGACAAGTCGGTCCTGACCTTCCTGGACACGCCGGGCCATGCGGCGTTCACGTCCATGCGGGCGCGGGGCGCGCAGGTCACGGACATCGTGGTGCTTGTCGTGGCGGCCGACGACTCCGTCATGCCGCAGACGATAGAGGCGATCAATCACGCCAAGGCTGCCACTGTGCCGATCATTGTCGCGATCAACAAGACGGACCTGCCGGCGGCCAACCCCGACAACGTCCGCACCGAGCTTCTTCAGCAGGACGTGATCGTCGAGAAGATGTCTGGCGAGGTGCAGGACGTGGAAGTCTCGGCTGCCAACGGGAGCGGGCTTGGCGAATTGCTTGAGGCAATAGCGCTCCAGGCCGAAATCCTCGAACTCAAGGCCAATCCGGATCGTGCGGCGCAGGGTGCGGTGATCGAGGCCCGGCTTGACGTCGGACGCGGCCCGGTCGCGACCGTTCTCGTCCAGAACGGAACGCTTCGGCAGGGCGACATCTTTGTCGTCGGCGAGCAGTGGGGCAAGGTTCGCGCGATGGAGAACGACAGGGCCGAGCGGGTCAATGAAGCCGGACCTTCCGTGCCGGTCGAGGTTCTGGGCCTGAATGGCACGCCCGAGGCGGGCGATGTCCTGAACGTCGTCGACACGGAAGCGCAGGCACGCGAGATATCGGATTACAGGGCAAGCCAGGCCAAGGAAAAGCGGGCCGCTGCCGGGTCCGCGACGACCATCGAGCAAATGCTGCAGAAGGCGAAGGATGGCGAGAGCGTCGTCGAAATGCCGCTTGTCGTGAAGGCGGACGTGCAAGGCAGTGCGGAGGCCATCGTCCAGGCGATGGAAAAGATCGGCAACGAGGAAGTGCGGATACGCGTCTTGCACTCGGGCGTCGGTGCCATAACCGAGTCGGATGTCAGCCTTGCCGAGGCAAGCGACGCCCCGGTCTTTGGCTTCAACGTGCGCGCCAACACGCCAGCGCGAAACGCCGCGAACCAGAAAGGCGTGGACGTTCGATATTACAGCGTGATCTACGATCTCGTTGACGATGCGAAGGCCGCTGCCAGCGGGCTCCTGTCTTCGGAGCTGCGCGAAAGGTTCATCGGATACGCACAGGTCAAGGAGGCCTTCAGGGTGTCTGGCGTGGGCCGCATTGCAGGCTGTCTCGTGACCGAGGGAACTGCGCGGCGGTCCGCCGGCGTGCGTCTCCTGCGCGACGACGTGGTGATTCACGAAGGGATCCTGAAGACGTTGAAGCGCTTCAAGGACGAGGTGGCGGAGGTTCCGTCCGGTCAGGAATGCGGCATGGCTTTCGAAAGCTACGACGACATCAAGGCAGGCGATGTCATCGAGATCTTCGAACGCGAGGAAGTGGAGCGTACGCTTGCCTGACTTCGCCTGCGTCGAACGGATCAGGCTACAGCCAGTCCCTGAGGACCGGAATCAGCGGAATGTCGGCCGGCGGCATCGGGTAGTCGCGCAGTGCCGCAGGCCTGACCCACTTGAGATTCTGACCTTCCCTTGAAATCGGCGTGCCCTGCCATTTCCGGCAGGCAAAGAGCGGCATCAGCAGGTGGAAGCCGTCATAGGCATGACTGGCGAAAGTCAGCGGCGCGAGGCAGCTCTCCCATGTTTCGATCCCGAGCTCCTCGCGCATCTCCCGCATGAGCGCAGCCTCCGGACCCTCGCCGTCCTCGACCTTTCCGCCCGGAAACTCCCAGAGGCCGGCCATCGTCTTGTCATCCGGCCTTTGGGTGAGGAGGACCCGACCATCGGGGTCGACGAGGGCCACGGCGGACACGAGGACGATCTTCACGAACGATAGTCCGCGTTGATGGCAATGTACCGGTCCGTGAGGTCACAGGTATAGACGGTCGCCTTGCCGGCCCCGAGGCCAAGCTCCACAGAGACGGAAACGTCGTCGCCTTTCATGTGCCTGGCGGCCTCGGCCTCCACGTAGCTGGGAGCGACCCTGCCGTCCTTGGCGACCAGCACGTCTCCGAACCGGATCGAGAGCCGGTCCCGGTCGGCTTCCGCGCCGGACTTGCCAACCGCCATGACGACTCGACCCCAATTCGGGTCCTCGCCCGCGATCGCCGTCTTGACCAATGGCGAGTTCGCGATTGCGAAGGCGATCTTGCGGGCATCTCCATCGCTCGCGGCGCCTGTGACGCTGACCGTGACGAACTTGCTGGCCCCTTCCCCGTCACGCACGACCTGCCTTGCGAGATCATCCATGACCTCCGCAAGGGCCGACGCGAATGCATCGCTGTCCTCCACGTCAACGCCCGACGCGCCCGTTGCGGCGACCAGAAGCGTGTCGGACGTGGACGTGTCGCTGTCGACGGTGATGCAGTTGAACGTCTCGTCGCAGGCGGCAGCCACGAGCGGCTGAAGCCTGTCCTGCGAGATCCGGGCATCGGTAAATACGTAGACAAGCATCGTTGCCATGTCGGGCGCGATCATGCCGGATCCTTTCGCGATCCCGGCGATGCGAATCCTGCTCCAGTCAACATTGACAGTCCGGCCAGCGCCTTTCGGGAAGGTGTCGGTGGTCATGATCGCGCGCGCGGCGCCGGCGATGCCATGCCCGTCCAGACCGTCGGCAAGGTCCGCCAGCGTCGCGGCAATGCGATCATGGGGGAGCGGCTCGCCTATGACGCCGGTGGAGGACGTGAAGACCCGCGCTTCCGGGATGCCGGTCGCGTCTGCGGCCGCGTTCGTTATGGCCTTGACGGAAGTCACGCCCGCCGCACCGGTGAATGCATTGGCGTTTCCGGAATTGACGACAATGGCGGCGCCGGCGTCCGATGGCTTTCCGATCTTCTCCTGGCAGTCCAGCACCGGGGCCGCACGGGTCTTCGACCTGGTGAACGTTCCGGCAATGGTCGTGCCGGGCGCAAGTTCGGCCAGCATCACGTCGGCGCGACTCTCGTGCTTGACGCCGGCCGCCGCTGTCGCGAACCGGACACCGGCAATCACGGGCAGGTCCGGAAAGCCGCCCCTGGGAGCCAGAGGGGAGACGGGCAGGTTGGCGGCCAAGGTCAGCCGCCCACGAGCGAAAGATCGTCGAGAATCACCGGATCGAAGTCGTCGGCCGTCTTGCGCATTATGTCGGCGCCGGCCTTCAGATCTTCCAGGCGACCTTCGATCGCGGCACGCTGGATGCCGTCAAGAAGCTCTCCCTGAACCTCGGCAATGGTCGGCACGTCCTTTGTGCGCGTCTCGTTGAGCATGATGACGTGCCAGCCGAACCGCGTCTGGACCGGATCCGAAATCGCCCCGGTCTCGAGTGCGGCGACCGCCGCGTCGAAGGGAGGCACCATTGCGCCCCTGGCGAACCAGCCCAACTCTCCGCCACCCGGTCCGGAGGGTCCGGTGGACCTTTCCCTTGCGAGAGCGGCGAAGTCGGCCCCGCCATCCAGTTCCGTCGCAAGCGCCAAGGCCTCCTCCTCCGTCGTCACGAGAATGTGCGAGGCATTGTATTCGGTCTGTGGCTCGGCCGAACCGTAGGTCCGGTCATATGCCTCCTGCAGGGCCTCGTTCGTCATGGCGGCAGACGCCACGCGCTGCACTTCCTCGTTGGCTCGAAGGGCGCGCTCCTCGTTTTCCAATGTCAGGCGTGCGCTGAGCGGGAGAGTCTCGACCACGCCGCCAAGCAATGCATGTTGAACAAGCTGTTCGAGAATCCCTTCGAAAACGACATCTCCAGGAAGTTGCCGGTACTGGTCCGGGAGGCGCTGCTTCAGCAGGATCATGTGTCCCAGGGTGATGTCCGTGCCGTTTACGGTTGCAACGACCGTACCGGCACGGACATGTCCGTCCGCGAAGGCGCTCGTCGGAAGTGCCAGCGCGATCACGGTCGCAAGGGCGGCAAGCCTTGTTCTTGAAGTCATGTTCTGTCCTCGAATGTGGCCGAGCGTCCGGGCGAAGTTGACAGCAGGATACCCGCCGCTTAAATCGCTGAACGTTGGCGAGGCGATTATCTCCTTGCCCTTCTATGGCGGGCCAGAGGCACGGGCAAGCTCATCCCCTCACACCATCTCGTCAGTCCTGATGCCAAGAGGCGCCGCGAATGCTTGAATTTGGAACGATTGCAAAAAAGGTCTTCGGGACCGCAAATGACCGCCGCGTCAGGGCGACGCGTTCGCTGATCGAGCGAATCAACGCGATGGAGCCGGAATTCGAGGGCCTGTCCGACAGGGAAATCGTCGCAAAGACGGCGGAGTTCAGGAAACGCGTCGCGGAAGGCGAAAGCCTGGATGACATCCTGCCCGAAGCGTTTGCCAATTGCCGCGAGGCCGGCAGGCGCGCGCTCGGGCTTCGCGCCTTTGACGTCCAGCTGATCGGCGGCGTGTTCCTGCACCGGGGCAGCATCGCGGAGATGAAGACCGGGGAGGGAAAGACGCTGGTCGCGACCCTTCCTGCCTACCTCAATGCCCTGACCGGCCGGAACGTTCGCATCGTCACCGTGAACGACTATCTCGCCAAGCGTGATGCCGACTGGATGGGCAAGGTCTATTCCGCTTTGGGCATGACGACCGGCGTCGTGCATCCCGGGCAGGACGAAAGGGAAAAGAAAGCGGCCTATCGTTCCGACATCACCTATGCCACGAACAACGAGCTGGGCTTCGACTACCTGCGCGACAACATGAAGTCGGCCCTGGCCGACATGACGCAGCGGGATCACTATTTTGCGATCGTCGACGAGGTGGATTCGATCCTCATCGACGAGGCGCGGACGCCGCTGATCATTTCCGGGCCCAGCGAGGACCGATCAGAACTCTATGTCACGATCGACAAGCTGATCCCGGAAGTGCAGGACGATCATTACTCGCTCGACGAAAAGACCCGCAACGTCACCTATACCGACAACGGCAACGAGTTCCTCGAGGCGCGCCTTCGGGAAGCGGGGCTTCTGCCCGAGGAGCAGTCGCTCTACAACCCCGAATCCACGACGCTGGTGCATCATGTCAACCAGGGACTGCGAGCACACAAGCTCTTCACGAGAGACAAGGACTACATCGTTCGAGACAACGAGGTCGTGCTGATCGACGAATTCACCGGCAGAATGATGGCGGGGCGCCGACTGTCGGACGGCTTGCATCAGGCGATCGAGGCGAAGGAAGGCGTGCAGATTCAGCCGGAAAACGTCACGCTCGCAAGCGTGACCTTCCAGAACTACTTCCGTCTCTACGAAAAGCTGGCGGGCATGACCGGCACGGCTGCGACCGAGGCCGAGGAATTCCAGGAAATCTACAAGCTTGGTGTCGTGGAGATTCCAACGAACGTCGCGGTCGCGCGTGCGGACGAGGACGACCAGATCTACCGCACGGCGGACGAGAAATTCGACGGCATTGTCAACGAAATCAAGGAATCCCACGAGAAGGGGCAGCCGGTTCTTGTCGGCACGACCTCGATCGAACGCTCGGAGTTCCTGTCCGGGCTTCTCAAGAAGCAGAAGATCGCGCACAACGTCCTGAACGCCCGGCACCACGAACAGGAAGCGCAGATCGTGGCTGATGCGGGCAAGCCCGGCGCCGTGACGATCGCCACCAACATGGCCGGACGCGGCACGGACATCCAGCTTGGCGGCAACGTTGAGATGCGGGTGATGCAAGCGCTCGTCGAGGAGCCGGAAACCGATCCGGAGGCCATCCGTGCCAGGATCGAGGCCGAGCACGCCGACGACAACGAACAGGTGCTTGCTGCCGGCGGCCTTTTCGTTCTTGGCACCGAGCGGCATGAGAGCCGGCGCATAGACAACCAGCTTCGCGGACGCTCGGGGCGTCAGGGTGACCCGGGCCGCTCGACCTTCTTCCTTTCGCTTGAGGATGACCTCATGCGCATCTTTGGATCGGAACGGCTGGACAAGGTTCTCTCGACGCTTGGGATGCAGGAAGGCGAGGCCATTCAGCATCCGTGGGTGAACAAGTCGCTCGAACGTGCCCAGGCCAAGGTTGAAGGGCGGAACTTCGACATCCGCAAGCAGCTCCTGAAGCTCGACGACGTCATGAACGACCAGCGGAAGGTCATCTTCAGCCAACGACGCGAGATCATGGAGGCGGCGGAGGTCGAGGAAATCGTGCAGGACATGAGGCACGAAGTCATCGACGACCTGGTCGAACAGTACATTCCGCCCAAGTCCTACGCGGATCAATGGGAAGCGGAGACGCTGGCCGAGGATGTCAGGACGAAGATCGGCATCTCGGCGCCAGTCATCGATTGGACCGAGGAGGAAGGAGTCGACGACGAAATGATTCGCGAAAGGCTCTACGAGGAGTCGGACCGGTTCATGAATTCAAAGGCCGAGCAGTTCGGCCTGGACAACATGCGCTCCGTCGAGAAGCAGGTCCTGCTGCAGACGATGGATGCGAAGTGGAGAGAGCACATCCTGAAGCTTGAGCATCTGCGTTCGGTCGTCGGATTCCGGGCATATGCCCAACGCGATCCCGTGAACGAATACAAAACCGAGTCGTTTCAGCTCTTTGAAGGGTTGCTGAATGCGCTGCGCGGCGAGGTGACCGAGAAGCTCGCCCATCTCCGACCGCTGAGCGCGGAGGAGCAGCAGGCGATGATACGACAGATGCTGGCACAGCAGCAGGCTGCCTCTGCCGCGGCATCCGAGAGGTCATCTGAACCCAAAGCCAAGCCGGCAACGGGCTTTGACGAAAACGACCGCTCGACCTGGGGAAAGCCGGGCCGGAATGCCCCCTGCCCATGCGGGTCGGGCAAGAAGTTCAAGCAATGTCACGGCAGGCTGTAGATCCCGAGGCATTCAGTGGTGTGAGGCTCCGACGCAGGCCAGGGGGGACTGAAGGTCGTGCGACTGCCATCCCTGCAGCGTCGAGACTGCCTTGTTTTTGAGCAACGAACGCAACAATTCAGGCATTCTTCCCTGAACAATCCGGGAACGTCGGGCAGGTCACTAAACGGAGCTTTTGGAAGAACAAAACGGGATCGAAGGTGCGCAAGCCTTTGGACCCGGGCCGGATTCCGGGATCCGGGAAGGGCATAATCCGGGATTCATGTTACATGTAAGTTGACAGGATGCCCCCCGTTGTGCCATAATGAAGGGAACACACAACATATCGGTGTTCCATGTCGTTCCATCTCGAGACCATCCCGAACCGCAACAGCCGGCCCACGATCCTCATCCGCAAGGCCTGGCGCGAGGACGGACGCCTCAGGAAGAAGACCCTCGCCAACCTCACCCAGCTGCCGCCCCACATCATCGACGGCGTCAGGGCCCTGTTCGACGGCGGCGTCGCCGTCGCCCGGCCCGAGGACGTCTTCGCCATCCGCCGGTCCCGGCCCCACGGCCATGTCGCCGCCGCCCTCGGCACCCTGCGCCGGATCGGAATGGTCCGCGTCCTGCACCGGGTGCCGGGCCGCATGCGGGACCTCGCCGTGGCGGCGGTCGTCGCAAGGATCATCGAGCCGGCCTCCAAGCTCGCCACTGCACGGGCCCTCGATCCCGAGACCGCGTCGACCAGCCTCGGGGCCGTGCTCGGGCTCGGCCCCGTCACCGGCAACGAGATGCTGGACATGCTCGACTGGCTTCTGGAGCGCCAGCCCTGGATCGAGAGGAGCCTGGCCAACAGGCACCTGAAGGGCGGCAACACGCTGATTCTTTATGACGTGTCATCAAGCTACCTGGAGGGACGGTGCTGCCCCCTGGCCGCCTTCGGCCACAACCGGGACGGGAAGAAGGGGAAGATGCAGGTCACCTACGGGCTTCTGTGCGCGGCGGACGGCTGCCCGGTGGCGGTGGAGGTGTTCGCCGGCAACGCCGGGGACCCGTCCACGGTGGCGGGCCAGGTGGACAAGGTCCGGAAGCGCTTCGGCATCGCGCGCGTCGCGCTCGTGGGCGACAGGGGGATGCTGACGACGGCGCGGATCCGCAGGGACCTCGAGCCTGCGGGGCTCGACTGGATCTCGGCCCTGAGGACCGCGGACATCCGAAAGCTGCTGAAGGCCGCCGGCCCTGGCGTCCCGGCCCCTCTGGCGCCCGAGGCGCTGGTTCCCGACGCGGTGGCGGAGATCACGGGCCCGGACTTCCCCGGCGAGCGGCTGATGGTCTGCCTGAACCCGAGGCTGCGCGAGGAGCGGCGGCGCAAGCGTGAGGACCTGCTGGAGGCCACGGAACGGACGCTCGCCGACATCGCCGCCGCCGCCGCGCGCGGCAAGCCGGGGCAGGCGAACCGCGACCGGACGATCAAGGCCCTGGGGCGGCAGGCCAACCGGCGCAAGGTTGAGAAGCACTTCGACATCGACGTGCACGACGCCGGGATGGACTGGGCGCGCAACCGGGACAGGATCGAGGCGGAGGCGCGGCTCGACGGGATCTACGTGATCCGCACCAGCCTGGAATCCGCGTCACTGGGTGCTGAGGCCGCGGTGGAGGCGTACAAGTCTCTCGCGCAGGTGGAGCGCGCGTTCCTCACGATGAAGGCCTCGCGGCTGCGGATCCGACCGGTGCACGTCTACTCGGAGGACCATGTCCGCGCCCACGTGTTCCTGTGCATGCTTGCGTGTCACGTGGAATGGCACATGCGCCGCCGCCTGGCGCCGATCCTGTTCGAGGACGACGACCGGGAAGGCGCCCGGGCGCGGCGGAACTCGCCGGTGGAGAAGGCCGAGGTCTCGGAGAGCGCCAGGGCCAAGGCCGACACCAAGCGCACCCCCGACGGGCTGCCGGTCCACAGCTTCACGACGCTTCTTTCCGACCTGGCCACGCTGACGCTGAACGAGGCGACGGTTCCGGACGGACCCGACCACGGCATTCCGGTCTTCGCGCAGCCGACGGAGCTGCAGGGCCGGGCCCTTGACCTGCTGGAGATCGACCCCGCCAAGTTCCTGCCGTGACGCGCCGGGACCGTTACATGTCGAGTCCCGTCCGGAATCAGCAATCGTGCTGATGGCAAGGGGTTTCGCGCAATTCTGGAAATGAAGATCCGACTAAACGTGGATGATGACGACACGCCTGTCGTGACGCGGGAAAGCCACGACGCAATCCATGCGACGCCGGATCGAAGGAGGACGCCATGAGCGACATGGGCGGATGCCCGGAGGGCATTGCAGGGCCCGGGCTCCCTTCGAGCCCGACACGGTCCCTTGCGCCCGTGTCTCCAGTGCCAGGCAGGGATCCTCTCTCGACACCCGGGAGCGGATCTTGCGCGGCCGTTGTCCGAACGGGCGAATTGTCCGTGACGCTGGATCCGGATTCAAGTTCAAGCGACGAGGCCCTGCCGCCCTGCTGGAACGAGCGTTGCGCGGAGAGGCAGTCCATGTGGTGGCAGCCGCACCGGACCGCATCGCCCGGGCCGGCTGCCCGCTTGTCAGGCATGTCATCGAGCTTTCGGGAGGAAGCATCGAGCTTCTGGAAGAGGACGATCGTTCCGACCGGTTCGACGTGCGCCGCCTCGTTGCGCATTTCATTTCCTTCCGCAACTCCCGCCATGGAGAGCGTTCTGGCCAAGGGCGCAAGGAAGATCAGGGCCTGCCCGAAGAACCCTGAAATGCTGCATGAGCTGGTCCGCCAGCAGCGCCGCGCCTGCAATCTCGCCATCGCCTGCTTCATCGAGGCCGACCGCGGCCTCGTGCGCTCGGAGGTGCAGGAGCGCGGCGGCGCGTTCCGCTCCGCCGACTGCGACGAGGCTGCCAGCACGGCGTTCAGGACCCGTGACGCCGTGATCCGGCGCCGGAAGGAAGGCGCAGGTTGCGGCTTCTCCTTTCGCGGCATCAGGGACATGCGGCAGCGCATTGCCGTCCGGAAGCTGTCAGGCGCGTTCGTCGCGCGGAACCTCGACCTTGCGGAACCCATGCCCGACGAGGCGTGGGAAAAGCTGACGACCATCGTGCCTGAGCGGGGGCGGCGGTTCATCTGCGCTCAGTTGCAAATTGTCACGGTGGGGCAGGACGAAATCCAGGTCCGTTCCATCGTGTCCCTCGACCCCGGCGTGCGGACCTTCGTGACCGCATGCTCGGTGGACCACGCCGCCAGCCACGGTGACGGCTTCCACGCCGACAGGGTGTTGCCCCTCCTGCTGAAGCTCGACCGTCCGGCCGGACAGCGCGCGAAGGCAAGGCACGGGGAATGGAAGCGCCACTTCCGGAAGCGCATCGACAGGCTTGCCGTCCGCATCCGCAACCTGGCGGACGACCTGCACCGGCGGGTTGCCCGCGATCTCGGCCGGGCCTTCGACGTGATCCTCCTTCCGTCCTTCGAGACCGGGGACATGAGCGCCAGGGAGGGGCGGAAGATCAGGACGAGGACCGTGAGGTCGATGCTCGGCCTTGCGCATTGCCGCTTCCAGCGCAGGCTGGCGTGGATGTGCCGGAAATGCGGAAAGCGGCTCATCGTCGCGAACGAGGCCTGCACCAGCAAGACGCGCTCGTGGGACGGCTTCGCGAACCCGCGCCTTGGCGGCGCGAAGACGGTCTCGGACGGCATCCTCTTCGTCGACCGGGACATGAACGGCGCACGGGGCATCATGCTTCGTGCGCATTGCGGCAGCCCGGGCCGTTTCCGGGCGGCGGGCGCGGATGTCGCGCTCGTTGCGGAATGAATCAAGTGTCCATGGCCAACAGACCGGCTTCGCGTTCCGCTTCCCGCGAACATGCACCGCTCAGAACCAGATCCGCGATATTTGCGCCCGAAGCGCGACAGGTGACGTTGCCTGTCAGCATCGATGCGGCCGTGGTTCGATTGGGCGCTCGCGAAGCCGTCGCTGGTGCGGAGGCCAGCGACTGGACGGATGGCGGAATCGTGCGCGGTCCGTCGGAGCGGGGCAGGCCGGCTTGGACCGGGCATTGCGGCCGAACAAATATGCGGAGACATTCAGATCGTCAGAGTGATGCCTCGCAGCCGACCCTCGATTCCGGCGTCCTTCAGGAATGACTTGTCTGTCCCGCCATCGCGCGAGAGAACTGCCGTGAAGTCTCTCTCGACAACGCGGTTGCCGAAGAAGAGGCAAGCGTCGTCTGGATCGCATTGGCTGGAGGTCCAGACGAGACCGTCGGCGTCCGGATTGACGCGATGGACGGCTTTGGCCCAAAGGACGGCCTGACCGTAATGGGCCGGACTGGACGTGACCGGATCCCTCCGCGAAATGCAGACGTCCTGACCTCAGGGGGCGAAGATTCCAACTTCCGTGATGCCTTGAAATTGCAGATTTGTGGCTGTCTCGATGCCGGACCCCTTGTTTTTATGCTTTTGGAGGATGTTCTCTGGCTCAGAACTTCGAAATGTGGATCATGGCATTTTGTGCGCCTCCCATGTGCCCGATTAGCATGTGCAGTCTCGCAAAGTCCCTGTTTGCCTGGCCAAAGCCGCCACGGGAAACTCAGGACCATCATTCGATGTCAGGACGTGTGGTGCGCCAGGCTAACTGGTGGAATGTCGCCGGGTGAAAGTCCCGGCAGAAAGAGAGGTCAGCCAGCCACTTTCTCCGCGAACCATGCGCCGGTCGTCGCGAGGCGGCAGGTGAAGCGTTGGCAAGCGGCAGGCGTGGGCCGGGCGATTGAGCCACGAAAACTGACACAACTGGAGTGCCGAGGCTGTCAGACGGGCCGAAGGCAACACTCTTCGAGCCGGTTTGGTGAGGCGAGGAGAGGCTCCGCGGGGTCTGGGAACCAAGGCACGCGTCGAAGCGGTCCACCGGGACCTGGGAGGTCTTCAGTTCGCCCCGCTGTCGTGCGGGGCCGCAAAGCGAAGGAGGAATCCGAAACGGAGATGAACGATCTGAAGAAATCAGATTCGGCCATGGTAGCGAAGAATCCGGCGAACAACGGCCCTTCCGGGTCAGCGGAGCCGGGGGAGCGAAGGGCCGGACCCAAGGGGAATCCGGGAGGCCAAAGCTCGCGCCGTGCGCAGAAACGGGGAAGCGAGTCACAGGCGGCCGACCGGATGCGAAAGGCTGCAACGAGGAACCCGGAAGAGCGTCTCGTGGCGCTCCTGCACCATGTGACGACGGACGCGCTGGCGGAGGCGTTTCACTCGCTCAAGAGTGACGTGGCCGCTGGCGTGGACGGCGTGACATGGGAGATGTACGCCGAAGGGCTGGAAGATCGGCTGATCGACCTGCACGGGCGCGTGCACAGGGGGGCGTACCGCGCGCCGCCGTCCCGGCGGGCATACATGCCCAAGGAGGACGGGGGGCAGCGACCGCTCGGCATTGCCTCGCTGGAGGACAAGATACTTCAGCGGGCGGTGACGGACACGATTCTGGTGCCGATCCACGAGACGGAGTTCCTCGGCTTCAGCCACGGGTTCCGACCGGGGCGGGGGACGCACAATGCGCTCGACGCCATTGCGGTCGGAATGGAACGGCGGAAGGTCAGCTGGATCGTTGACGCCGACATTCGCGGGTTCTTCGACAATCTCGGGCGGGACCATCTGGTCCGGATGCTTGAGAGACGCATCGGGGACGTGCGGGTCATGCGGCTGATCGTCAAGTGGCTCGACGCCGGCGTCATGGAGGGGACCGACTGGACGGACACGGGCAGGGGCGTTCCGCAAGGCGGGACAGTTTCCCCGATCCTCGCCAACGTCTGCCTGCACCATGTGCTCGACGTCTGGTTCCACAACACATGGCGCAAGCGGATTGCCGGAGGCGACACGATCATCGTCCGCCATGCGGACGACTTCGTGTGCGGCTTCCAGCACGAGGGCGACGCGAAGCGCTTCCTCCGGGACTTGGGCGAAAGGCTGGCCCTGTTCGGACTGGAACTGCATCCGGACAAGACCCGGCTCATCGAGTTCGGCCGGTTCGCGAAGGCGAACCGCCGGAACCGGGGGCAGGGCAAGCCGGAGACGTTCGACTTCCTTGGCATGACGCACTTCTGCGACGAGTCGAGGAAGGGAAGGTTCAGGGTCGGACGCAAGCCGTCCCGGAAACGGGTCAACCGCACTTTGCGGCGGATCAAGGAAAGGCTTCGCGAGCGGTGGCACGACAACCGGCACGACACGGCTGCGTGGCTGGGCAGGGTCATCAACGGCTGGCTCAACCACTACGCTGTCCCCGGGCGTGGCCGACATCTGGAGAGGTTCGTTCACCTCTGCAAGCGGCTGCTCTGGCGTGCCCTCCGGCGTCGGTCCCAAAGGGACCGCACGGAATGGGAGGACATCGATCTCCTGACCGCCGTCCACTGGCCCAAAGTCGGGATCCGCCACCCGTGGCCGAGCCAACGGCTCGTCGTGAGGACCCAAGGGAGGAGCCCGGTGCGTTAACGCGCACGCCGGGATCCGAGCGGGGGGACCGGGGTAACCCGGTTCCCTACCGCGATAAATGCCCCGGTTGCCCAACGTCACGTTGCGCAGCTCGACAAGGCTCAGGGAGCGGTTCGTGCGAAGCCTCGAATGTGCCTCTCGTCGAGACGTACCGTCCTGATCGTGTCGTTTGCAGTAATGTCGTGGAATATCGTCTCATGGATCGCTGCAGGAAGCGTGGCGCGTGCATAGAGGGAGGGCACGGGCGCTCCGCTGGCGTTGTCAAACGGGGCGAAGCGCGTCTGCCCGCCCTGACCCTAGTTGAGCTCCGCCGCCCCGAATGTCGTTCGATGGACGAGATGGAGTCAAGTGCCTCGGGGAGAAGACGTTGGGCATTGCCGCGTTCCCAATCCGGGATTTTAGGCTGAAGTTCTTGGGGAGTTTTCAGGATTTTTGTTTCCCGTCAACGGGATGCCCATGAACGGGATGTCAGTCTCTGCCTACATCTCGGCGCTCGCTACATTTTCGCGATGTCCTTCAGCAGCGTCAGCGCCCTCTCCTGTTCGGCGTCGGGCCGGGTTGTCACCTCGACCATGGTTTCCGCCTTCCCTCCGCCCGTGCATGGAACCGCGTGGGTTGAGCGGACGATGGTTGACAGGCTGTCGAGAAGGGTGCGGAAGCTGTGCACGCGGCTGCCGTCCGGCAGGGTGTGGGCATGTACCTTCGCCAGCGCCGCGTCCGAGCGCCGTGCGGGCAGGACCGGATCCCTGGTCCCGTCGGGTTCGGTGTCGGTGTAGCACAGGGGGGCCCACGCCTTCCGCATGTGCCATTCGACGAGGCATGCGAGCATGCAGATGAAGAAGTGGGCGCGGACCCGGTGCTCGAGGCGGTGCCGGACCGGCCGGACCTGGAGGTCGCTCAGCTTGAGATTTCGGAATGCACGCTCCACGCTGGTCAGTCTCTTGTAGCTCCTGACGCATTCGGCGGCTTCCATGTCGTCGGGTCCGAGCGAGGTGCGGATGACGTATATCCCGTCGAGGGCGGCCTCGGCGTCGATGGACTCCTGCCTGCGGCGGAAGCCGAAGCCGGTCGCGGTGATGTCGAGATCGAAGTGCTTCTTCATCCTTCGCCTGTTGATGACCTCCCCGACGGCGAGACCGATGCCGGCCTCGCCCTTGAGGGTTCCGCCCTCGACCCGCGCGGCGATCTCCGAGAGCGCCCTCTCGGTGGCCTCGAGCAGCTCCTGCCGGACCCGGCCGCGGTGCCCGGCAAGGCGGGGGTTGCGACAGGCGACGAGACGCTCGCCGGGGAAGTCGGGATGGTCCCGGATCTCGAACAGGGTCCGCTCGTGTTCGGGATCCTGGAAACGGTCGAGACGGCCCTGGCGGGCGAGCTTGCGGATGGTCCGGCCCTTGAGGGCGGTGATCCAGTCGGCGCCGTCGCGTTCGCGCAGGGCCTCGATGATCATGCCGCGGTCCCCGACCAATCACCACCCGGGAGAGGCCGAAGCGGCGTTGCAGGCGGTCGAGCTCGGGCAGGAGGGTGTCCTTGTCGGTGACGTTTCCCGGATGGACCGAGACCGCGACCGGGCGGCCGTCACGGTCGCAGAGGAGGCCGAAGCTGATCTGCGGGAGGCCCCGCTTGCGGTCGCGGCTGTAGCCGAAGCGTGCGAGCGGGCAGCGGCTTCCCTCGTGCCAGGTCGATGACAGGTCCCAGAGGACGAGGTCGTCTTCCTTGATCCAGCGCCTTGCCAGGCGGCCCTGGATGCCCTCCTGCCGGTCATGCAGCCAGTCCATCGCGGCGTAGAGGCCGTCTGCGTCGACGTCGCGGTCGATGCCGAACTCCTCCGGCAGGGTGGAGCCCTTCCACCAGCGCGTCGTGGCGAGCTTCGAGTCCGGCCTGAGGATGCGGCCGGCGACCATGGCCAGGACAAGCTCCCGTTCCGGGCAGCGCTCGCGGGAGACCATGCGGGGCAGGCCGATGGCGTCCATGGCCGTCCGCACCGCCTGCACCGCCCCGTGGTGGCGGGAGCGGACCGGGTCCCCGAGAACGTCGCCGGCCTCCGCGTACCGCTTTCCCGCGAGTGCGCCGCGCAGGAGCGGGATCGTGTGCGGCGGCAGGCGGGAGAGGTTGGCCAGGGTCCGCTTCTGCACCCGGTTGTTGTGGTCGCGATAGCTCTGTCGGAGGAGGACGGAGGTGTAGGTCCTTCCGTTCTGGCGCGACTTGATGACGGCCACGTGCATGGATGAGGTCATGGGGCTCCCCTCGTGCTAGTGCCTACCTTCCGTTGCCTTTCTGGACGAGCCTCGCTATATTGTCAAGTCAAAAGATCCACCACATTGGGACACGTCATGGAAATGCAGCGCATGCCCGCCATCGGGTCGCAAGGTGCGCCGCATCCTGCTACTGCCTACACGTGACCATCCTGGAAGAGTCGGCCGGCCCGCAACCCATTGAACGAAAACGGCAAATTCCAAATCAGGACCGAAAATCGGCTAGAACTTCAGTTTAGGGGATAAGCAGGACAAGCGTGTACCGAGCCGTTGCCGGAAGACAGCTTCCCGATCATGCAGGAAGACACGACAGCGATCTAGGCGACTTGTCGGTCGCAAGGGCGACTGGCCAAGAATGACGCAAGTGCGGAACGCGCCATGGACCTGACCATGAGGCAGGGACAACGAGATCTTCGATGATTGACTTTTGTCTCCGGGAACCAGTCTGCAGGCTCATGGCGATGTCCGTGCCCTGATGCGGACGGCCGATCAGGCCTTCATGCCATCCCAGAAGGACTTCACTTTCTCGAAGAATCCCGAGCTGTTGGGATTGTTTTCCGCTGAGAGCTCTTCAAACTCGCGAAGCAGTTCCTTCTGCCTGACGGTCAGGTTGACTGGAGTCTCGACCGCAAGCTCGACCATCATGTCGCCATGGCCTCCACCCCTCAGCGACGGCATCCCCTTTCCCCGAAGCCTCATCTGGCGGCCCGACTGGCTTCCGGTCGGGATCTTCACGCGGCTGCGTCCGCCATCAATGGTCGGAACCTCGAAGTCGCCTCCGAGCGCGGCTGTCGCCATTGAAACCGGCACTTGGCAATACAGGTTCATTCCGTCGCGCTGAAACAGCACATGCTCGGCGACATCGATAAAAATGTAGAGGTCGCCCGGCGGCCCTCCCCGCAACCCCGCCTCGCCTTCGCCGGCGAGCCGGATCCGCGTTCCGGTTTCCACGCCAACGGGAATGTTGACGGCAAGCGAACGTTCCTTCGCGACCCGCCCCGACCCGCCGCAGGATCCGCAAGGATTCCTTATGACGTGGCCGGCGCCCGAGCAGGTGGGACAGGTGCGCTCCACAGTGAAGAATCCTTGGCTTGCACGCACCTTTCCCTGGCCCGAGCATGTCGGGCAGGGTTCCGGTTCCGCGCCGCCTTCGGCTCCTGTGCCGTTGCAGGTTTCGCAGGCCAGGGCGGTCGGCACGCGGATGGACTTCTGAATGCCCGAATATGCGTCCTCAAGCGTTACACGCAGGTTGTAGCGCAGGTCCGAACCGCGCGCCGCGCGCTGGCGCCCCTGCCCGCGGCGCGATCCGGTTATGTCGCCGAAGAGGTCGTCAAAGACGTCCGAGAATGCGCTGGCAAAGTCTCCTCCGGCGTATTCGCGACCGGGATGCGCCCCGCCGCCCATGCCTCCCTCGAATGCGGCATGGCCAAAGCGGTCATAGGCCGCCTTCTTTTCCGCGTCCCTGAGGATCTCGTACGCTTCGTTGACTTCCTTGAACTGGGCTTCGGCATTGGGATTGTCCGAGTTCCGATCCGGATGAAGATCCTTTGCCTTGCGTCGGTATGCCTTCTTCAACTCGTCGGACGATGCACCCCTGGAGACACCAAGAACCTCGTAGAAATCGCGCTTGGACATGTCTCATTCCCCCTGAAGCGCCGCGACCGGCCCGAGCAGGCCTCGGGCCGGTCGAAATTCACGCCCAGCGGCGTCAAGCGCGCTTGTCGTCCTCGAGGTCTTCGAAGTCGGCATCGACAATGTCGTCATCCACGCCGCGCGGCTCGTCCTCGGAGTCCGGGTCGGCGTCGCCAGCCGTCTCGGCCTGCGCCTTGTAGATTGCCTCGCCCAGTTTCATCGACGCCTCTTCCAGGTTGCGAATGCCGGATTGCAGCTTTTCTGCGGTGACATCATCCTTTTCGAGATCGTCCTTGAGCACGGAGATGGCCAGCTCGATCGCCTCAACGGTGGTCGAGTCGACCTTGTCGGCATGCTCCTTGATCTGCTTCTCGTAGTAGTCGATCTTGCTCTCGGCGCTGTTCTTCGCCTCGACCAGTTCCCGGCGCTCCTTGTCGGCCTCGGCGTTCTCCTCGGCGTCCTTGACCATCCGTTCGATCTCTTCGTCCGAAAGGCCGCCTGACGCCTGGATCGTGATCTTCTGCTCCTTGCCGGTGCCCTTGTCCTTGGCCGACACGCTGACGATGCCGTTGGCGTCAATGTCGAAGGTCACCTCGATCTGGGGCATGCCCCGTGGCGCGGGAGGAATCTCTTCCAGGTTGAACTGGCCGAGAATCTTGTTGTCCGCCGCCATTTCGCGCTCGCCCTGAAAGACGCGGATGGTAACCGCATTCTGGTTGTCTTCGGCGGTCGAGAAGATCTGCGACTTTTTTGTGGGGATCGTCGTGTTGCGGTCGATGAGCCGGGTGAAGACACCACCCAGCGTTTCGATGCCCAGGGAAAGTGGTGTCACGTCAAGAAGGACGACGTCCTTGACGTCACCTTGAAGCACGCCGGCCTGAATGGCAGCGCCCATGGCGACGACCTCGTCGGGGTTCACGCCCTTGTGCGGTTCCTTTCCGAAGAACTTCGTGACTTCCTCGATGACCTTCGGCATCCGAGTCATGCCGCCGACAAGCACGACTTCATCGATGCCCTCCTTCGAGATGCCTGCATCCTTCAGTGCAGCCTGGCACGGCTTGATCGACTGCTTTATCAGGTCGCTTACAAGGCTTTCCAGCTTTGCGCGGGTCAGCTTGATGACCATGTGGAGCGGCGTACCCGAGCCAGGGTCCATCGAAATGAATGGCTGGTTGATCTCGGTCTGGGAGGAGCTGGAAAGCTCGATCTTTGCCTTTTCGGCAGCCTCCTTCAGGCGCTGAAGCGCCATCTTGTCGGCAGTCAGGTCAACGCTGTGCTCTTTCTTGAACTCCTCGGCCAGGTAGTTGACGATCCGCATGTCGAAGTCTTCGCCGCCGAGAAACGTGTCGCCATTCGTGGATTTCACCTCGAAGAGGCCGTCATCGATCTCAAGGATCGTGATGTCGAAGGTGCCGCCGCCGAGATCGTAGACGGCAATGGTCTTCGTCTCTTTCTTGTCGAGACCGTATGCCAGTGCTGCAGCGGTCGGCTCGTTGATGATCCGCAGCACTTCGAGTCCGGCGATCTTGCCGGCATCCTTTGTTGCCTGCCGCTGCGCGTCGTTGAAGTAGGCCGGCACGGTGATGACGGCTTGCGTAACGTCCTCGCCAAGGTAGCCCTCGGCGGTTTCCTTCATCTTCTGGAGGATGAATGCCGAGATCTGGGACGGCGAGTAATTTTCGCCTCCCGCCTTGACCCAGGCATCGCCATTGCCGCCATCCACGACGGCATACGGCACGATCTTCCTGTCCTTCGTCACCTCTGCGTCGTCGACACGACGCCCGATCAGGCGCTTGACTGCGAAAACGGTGTTCTCCGGATTGGTGACCGCCTGGCGTTTTGCCGGTTGTCCTGCAAGCCGTTCCTTGTCGGTGAACGCGACGATGGAAGGCGTGGTTCGCGCGCCTTCGGCGTTTTCGATCACTCGGGGCTGCGACCCGTCCATGATGGCGACGCAACTGTTGGTGGTGCCCAGGTCAATACCGATAACTTTGCCCATTCCTGTGTCCTCTTTCTTTCGGCAATGTCCGGAAGACCGGCCCGGTTCGGCACCGACCTCCCATCCCATAAATCGTGACGCATCAAGGGGCGATCACGGGTTCGTGGGGTATATAGGTAGGGGTCATGGTGCCTACAAGCATGTCAGGAAGGCGAATTCACAACGGCCCCGCGCAGAAGGCGAACTCGGCCCGCCAAGCCGGATCGCCGGCTGGTTCCCGGGCAGCCAGCGCCGGACGGGGTTTCAGATTGTTCGTCAAGAACGGTTTGGGGAGCAAGACGTGGCTCCGATCAGGGTCTGTCCGCGGCCCTGGCGCCAAGACGGGAAGGCAATCGTGATCCCGCATCCGATGGAATGTTGCGGCCATCTGGCTATATTGCACGCATGTCGGGCACCCCGTTGGACGTGAATGGCGTCAAGATATGGAAGGGGCATCTCTCCCCGGGCCAGCAGCGCGACACGGTGAGCGATCTGCGCGACGTTGCCGCAAAGGCGCCCTTTCGCAGGCATGAAACGCCGGGCGGCAGGAAGATGTCGGTGAGAACGAGTGCCGCCGGAAAGGTCGGCTGGGTTGCGGATCGCGCTGGCTACCGGTATGATTCAGTCCAGCCGGGCGGAGAGGCCTGGCCCGAGATTCCGGGCACGGTGCTTGATGTCTGGTCGGAGGTTTCGGGCGTTGACCGGGCACCGGACTCATGCCTCGTCAACTATTACGGCGAGAAGGCGAAGATGGGACTACACCAGGATCGGGACGAGGCCGATCTGGGCTGGCCGGTCGTTTCGGTTTCGCTCGGAGATGATGCGCTCTTTAGGATCGGGCAGGTGGCCCGCGGCGGCCCGACGCAATCCATCTGGCTGAATTCCGGTGACGTGGCCGTGCTCTCGGGCGCGGCGCGGATGGCATATCACGGCATCGACCGGATCCGGTTCGGCTCGTCGTCCCTCCTGCCGGATGGTGGCCGGATCAACGTCACCATTAGGGTGGCGGGATAGGTCACTACGGCTCCTGGATCGGTGATGGCCTTGAAACCGGGTTGTCCGCGCCCGCGGAGAGGACAATATGTGCCGGGAACCCGTTGCGGAGCGTTCCGACGGGGAAATGCGATGGGACTCCTGGTGAATGCTGATCGAGACATTCTGGCGTCGACCATGCGCCGCCTGGCGATTCAGGGTGGCGAGGCCATCATGAAGGTCTACCGGCGCGACGATCTAGTGGTCAGGGAAAAGCGGGATTCGTCCCCGGTGACGGTGGCGGACGAGGCTGCCGACAGGTTGATCGCCGCGGGACTGGAGGCCGGGTTTCCGGCTCTGCCCCTGGTAACCGAGGAGCAGTCCGCGACCCACAATCTGTCGGCCAGGACATTCCTGATCGTTGACCCGCTGGACGGCACCAAGGAGTTCGTCCGGCGCAGGGGCGATTTCACGGTGAACATTGCGTTGGTCGAAGACGGGTGCCCGACGCTGGGGGTTGTCCATGCGCCGGCGAAGAGACGGCTGTTCCTGACCTTGCCGGAAGGCGGGGCGATCGAGGAGACGGGAGATCTGGACGCGGACAGGCCCGGCTGCATGCGTCCGATCAGGGTCTCGGAACCGGACAACGCTGCGCTGCGCGTGGTGGCATCGAAATCCCACAGGGATCAGGCAACGGACGACTACATTGCGAAATACCAGGTGGCAGACCTGTTGAGCGCCGGCTCGTCGCTCAAGTTCTGCCTGGTGGCGACGGGAGAGGCTGACTTCTATCCGCGTCTTGGCCCTACGATGGAGTGGGACACGGCTGCCGGCCACGCCGTTCTGGCGGCTGCCGGCGGGAAGGTGATCGGGAAGGCGACGCACGAACCCCTCGCCTATGGAAAGCCGTCATTTCGAAACCCGTTCTTCCTGGCTCATTCGCCCGGCGTGGCTCTCGCAGCCGAATGATCAGGCAGCCCGAACGGCATGATGATGACCTGAGCGACCCGGCCTTGCAGGGTTCCGGCAAGTGACGCCGGGTCAGCGATGTTGCGAGTTTCCGCGACCGGATCCCGGTGCAGGATCGGGAGGAACGCGCCGAACGAGCCCCTGCGTAGCGACCGTGACCGGTACGTGTCGGGGCTCAGGCGGCCTTTTCGCTCGGCTGTTCGGCAAGAAGGGTGTGCAAAGTGGCCGAGTCCGAATTGGCGCGAAGCTTGGCGCAAAGGTCTCCGTCGCGCATGGAGCGCGACACGACCGCCAGCGCCTTCAGGTGCTCAACGCCCGCATCCTCGGGTGCCAGGAGCGCGAACACAAGATCGACAGGCTGCTTGTCGACGGCCTCGAATTCGAGAGGACGTTCGATCTGTACGAAGAGGCCGCAAACGGTTGTCAGTTCGACCAGGCGCGCGTGCGGCAGGGCGACCCCCTGCCCGACCCCGGTCGGACCCAAGGCCTCGCGTTCCTGAAGCGCTGACGCCACGTCAGCCGGATTGAGGCCGTAGGCGATTGCCGCGAGATCCCCTACCTCGTGGAACAGCCGCTTCTTGCTGCTTACCGAGGCAATGTGCCTGACCGCTTCGGGGCGGAGAATCTTTTCTACGTTCATTCCAATCCGGCGCTCTTGGCAACGGTTTGCCGCGCCGCCCTAGCTGGGGTCAATCCAGCCAATGTTTCCGTCATCCCGGCGATACACGACATTGACACCGGTTCCCTGCCGCTCGTTCCGAAAGACCAGGACCGGAGCGCCGGCGAGCTCCATCTGCATCACCGCCTCCCCGACGGATAACGAAGGGATCTTCGTCTCCATCTCCGCGATGATGATCGGCTGAAGCGTATCGGGTTCCGATTCGTCATGTCCGTCGGACGACGCGAGGATATATGCGGAGGCTCCTTGAAGTTCAACTGGCCGTTCGCGGCGATGATCCTTCAACCGCCGCTTGTACCGCCGGAGCTGCTTTTCGGCCTTGTCGCAGCTTCGCTCGAAAGCGGCGTATATCTCATGGTCGTGACCTCGGGCCTGAACGGTGAGTCCGGTCGAAAGATGGATCAGGATTTCACAGACAAACTCGTGGCCGCTCTTCGAGAACACGACGTTCGCATCGGTCGGTCGCCCTGCATACTTGCTCGCGACTTCGTCGAGGGAAGTCTTGACATGCGTTTGAAGCGCTTCGCCAATGTCGATCTTCTTGCCGGTGATCTGGTACTGCATGGACGTCTCCCGAAACGATGTGGCCTGCCACCCGTCTGGCGGCGAGAGCCTTGGACAGTTCCTTATATGTGAAGCGAACCGACGGCATTAAAGATGCCGGGCGCCTGTGGCCTTAAGGATTCAGGACAGGTTGAACTTGTCGTCGACTCCATTTGCTGCCGAAGGCGCCGCCGCTGTCAACCTCACTTCCTGTCATGCCATCCGGAACTCCTGGCCCAGGAAGATGCGGCGGACCTTTTCATCGACGATGACTTCGTCCGCGCTTCCACTCATCAGCACGGTGCCATCGTGGAGGATGTAGGCACGGTCGACGATCTGAAGCGTTTCGCGCACGTTGTGGTCGGTGATCAGGACGCCGATTCCCCTGTCCTTGAGTTCGATCACAAGCTCGCGGATATCGCCGACGGCGATCGGGTCGATGCCTGGAAAGGGCTCGTCCAGCAGCAGGTACTTCGGGTCGGCCGCAAGGCTGCGCGCGATTTCGCAGCGTCTGCGTTCGCCCCCCGACAGGGCGATCGAAGGCGTGCGGCGCAAGTGCGCGATCGAGAATTCGTCCAGAAGCTCCTCGAGTCTTTCGCGCCGCTTGGACCTGTCCGTTTCGACGATCTCGAGAATCGCGAGGATGTTGTCCTCGACATTGAGGCCCTGGAAGATCGAGCGTTCCTGCGGCAGGTAGCCGATGCCCAGCCTTGCGCGACGGTACATCGGGTAATTGGTTATGTCGCGCCCGTCGACCTGCACCTGGCCGCCATCCGGCATGACCAGTCCGGCAATCGCGTAGAAGCAAGTGGTCTTGCCGGATCCGTTGGGCCCGAGAAGCGCCACGACTTCGCCCCGCTTCAAGTCGAGGCTTACATCTCGAATGATCGGCCGCCTGCGGAAGGACTTTCGCAGGTTCCGGATTTCGAGACCCTGTCTGGTTTCCGAGGCGACTGTCAGAATCGTCATTGGTCACTGTCTTGCGGATTGAGAACGGTGCGGACGCGACCCTCCATCCGACCCGACCCGGCCTCGAGGTCGATTGTCAGCTTGTCCCCCGAAATCGAGTTTGGTCCCTGCGTCAGAAGGACATCCCCGCTGAACAGAAGCTCCGCAGCCTCGACGGGATAGGCAGCCTCCCTGGCTTCGACCGCCGTTCCACCCGTGACGAACGTCACGCCTCCAGAGGCAAGCAGCCGCGCAATGCCGCTCGCCCCGCCGCCATCATCGCTGTACTCGACAAGCACGCGGCCCGCCGAAAGCCGAAGACTGTCCTGCACGACCAGGACATTGCCATCGAACACGGCAGACCCGCTTTCCTGATCCAGGGACAAGCTGTCAGCCGTGACCTCAACGGGCTGAGTCCTGTCGAACCCGGAGGAGCCAAGCTTGATGCCTGCAATCTGCGACGAGGCGGCATGCGCCAAAATGGTCAGTGCTGAAATAAGCGCAATGCGTAAGGTCACGGAACGCCATCCTTGGATTCATGGTTGGTATACCAGCTTAACCCCGTCTTGGAAAACAAGTTGATGTCCGTCGGCGGATTCGGGCCGGACAAGCGTCATGGACCCGGCAGAGATTTCGCCGGCCGGCCCGGTGGCCAAGATTTTGCCTTCGGACGCTGCGCCGGCATCGCGCAGTGACGTCACCAGCCGGTCAGTCGTGACGACATATCCGTTGGTGCTCTCTAGACGCACGCCCCCGTCGAGAGTGACTTCCTGAGTCCTTGAGTCGACCGTGCCTGACCGACTCGCGATGTCGATGCGGCTGCCGTCTGGCATGTTCAGCACTGCGGTGAGCGTCTCTCCCGTGAGCACGGTCCGGGACGGGTCCGCCCAAATCTTGTGTGCCGCAAGCGAAATGGCCACCCCGTCGGCCGTCACGCCGCCAAGTGACGGGTTAGAGATGCCCTGCTCTTCGAGGATGCGCGCAACGTCGACTTCGGCATACGGAATGGCGGCGTCGGGATCGAGGGATTCAGCCACGAAGAAGAGCGTCGACAGTATTGCCAGCGCCACAAGCGGCAGGGCGAGCTTCAGCCAGAACACCAGGCGCGAATATCTGTCGGTAGCGGCCATGTCCGCAGTATAAGACATTTGGGCTAGTGGGCGAAGATGTCGACGTCATGCCAGCCGGCAAGGTCAAGGCGGGCACGGGTCGGCAGGAAGTCGAATGCCGCCTGCGCCAGATCCGCCCGGCCCTCCCGCGCGAGGCGCCCGTCCAGCTCTTCCTTGAGACGATGCAGGTAGATCACGTCAGAGGAGGCGTACTCAAGCTGCGCTTCCGTCAACGTTCCGGCACCCCAGTCGCTCATCTGCTGGAGCTTCGAGATGTCGACGCCAAGCAGCTCGCTGACCAGATGTTTCAGGCCATGCCGCACCGTGTAGGTGCGGACTAGCCTGGAGGCGATCTTGGTGCAGTAGACCGGTGCCGCAAGGGCGCCGAAGCGATGGAGGAGCGCCGCGATGTCGAAGCGCCCGAAATGGAAGAGCTTGAGCACGTTCGGGTCGGTCAGCAGGCGCCCCAGATTCGGGGCCGTATCCTGCCCCATGTCGATCTGGACGAGATGCGTATCGCCATCGCCTGACGACATCTGAACGAGACAGAGCCGGTCCCGGTGGGGATTCAGGCCCATGGTCTCGCAGTCGACGGCCACGGACTGGCCGAGGTCGAGGCCGTCGGGCAGGTCGCGCTGGTAGAGATGATTGGCCACTGACGCCTCCAGTCTCAGGTCAACGCCTTGATGCACCCGAAGTGCCTGCGCTTCAACCCGCCGCAATCAGTGGGCGGTATCCACGAGATATCTTTGTGACAGCGGCAGGCTTGCCGCTCCGAGAGCCCGTGCATCCGGCCCGGCCGTGCCGGGCATGACGGTTGGATGCGGCAATCCGGAGAGGTTCATTCGGCCCAGCTCGGCCTGAACGCTGTCAACCAGATCTTGCCGAACCTGTTCCGGCAGCCAGCCGTCGATCAGCACATGCTCGAAATCCATGACGGAAACGGACGCGACTATGGCATGCGCGATGGCAGGAGCGGCAGTTCCCGTCCAGGCCTCGATCAGCCGAGGGTCCACGTGCCAGTCGTTCGCGCTTCTCCAAAGCGCATTCGCCTCGCCTCCGGCATCGATCACGACCCGTTCCAGGCCGACGAGAGAGGCGACGTCGATGAGCTGGCGTGTTTCTCCTTTTGGGCCAGGAACCGGCAACGGCCCGAGGGCGCCCGCGTTGCCCGTCGAACCCGTGAACAGCCGATTGTTCAGGACGACCCCGCCTCCGACGAAGTAACCCATGTAGAAATAGAGGAAATCGGGCGGTGCATCGCGGGTGCCGAAAACAAGTTCTGCACCGCAGGCACAGGTGGCGTCGTTCTGAAGGAAGACCGGAAAGTCGAACAGCGCCGCGACCTCGGCGCGCAGTTCGAAATCGCGCCACGCTTCCATGTCCTCGGCGGACGCGCCAAGAATCGCGCCCCACTCCCAAATGAAGAACGGGATTGCGATGCCGAGGCCGGCGATGCGCGTCCTCTGTCGGGCGTCAAGCCTGCCGGTGAGACGTTCCGCCGCATCCTTGACGAATTGAAGCGTGCCATCCGGGGCGGGAAAGCGGTAGGTGACGTGTTCGCGCGACAGGATGCAGCCTAGAAAGTCCACGAGCACGAGGTCAGCGCTTCGCCGCCCGACTTTCAGGCCGAAGAAGAGCGCACCGTCTGGGTTCAACGCCATCGGTACGGAAGGCTGGCCAACCTTCCCGCGTACAGGGCTCTCGCGACGCAGCAGGCCCTCGCTTTCAAGCTCGCGGGTGATCACGGACACGGTCTGGGCGGACAGGCCGGTCACTCGCGCGATTTCGGTTCTCGCAAGCGCGCCATGGCGACGCAGGAGCGAAAGAACCAGCCTTTCGTTCCTGTCCCGCATGTCACTCTGGTTCGTTCCGAGAGTGTCGGAATCACCAGTTCCCGTGGTGGACCTGCCTGCAATTGCCTGTGCCAAGCCGCACCTCCCGGCGCCAGATAGAGCGAGTGGCGGGGCCGAGTCAAATAAAATATATAAATCACTATGATTTATTTATTGACAGGGAAGCAGAATCATGTGAATCCTCTCCATGTGTCGCGATTTCGCGCGGCCTTGATCACTCGTTCAAGGGAGGAACCGATCTTGAAGCTCACACATCTCATCGGTGCATCGGCGATTGCCGCAACGGTCATGGCGGGAAGCGCCATGGCAAGCACGACCGTCTGCCTGATCACCAAGACAGACACCAACCCCTTCTTCGTCAAGATGAAGGAAGGCGCGACCGCCAAGGCGGAAGAACTGGGCATGACCCTGAAAGCGTTTGCCGGGAAAGTTGACGGCGACAACGAAACCCAGGTCCAGGCCATCGAGACCTGCATAGCCGACGGCGCAAAGGGCATTCTCCTGACCGCATCCGACACGGCGTCGATCGTGCCTGCGGTCAAGCAGGCGCGCGACGCCGGGCTCCTGGTCATCGCTCTCGACACGCCGCTTGATCCTATTGACGCCGCCGACGCCACGTTCGCCACCGACAACTTCCTGGCCGGCGAGCTCATCGGGAAGTGGGCGGCTGCCACGCTCGGAGCCGATGCAGCCAATGCAAGGATCGCAATGCTGGACATTGCCATCAGCCAACCGACGGTCGGCGTGCTGCGTGACCAGGGCTTCTTGCAGGGTTTCGGCATTGACCTTGGCGACCCGAACAGGTGGGGGGACGAGACGGATCCGCGTATTGTCGGCAACGATGTCACGGCAGGCAACGAAGAAGGCGGCCGCCGGGCGATGGAAAACCTTCTGGCGAAGGACGCAAGCGTAAACGTCGTCTACACGATCAACGAGCCGGCGGCGGCCGGTGCCTACGAGGCCCTGAAGGCCATCGGTCGCGAGAACGATGTCCTCATCGTCTCGGTTGACGGCGGCTGTCCAGGCGTTCAGAATGTCAAGGACGGCGTGATCGGCGCCACGTCGCAGCAATATCCGCTGCTGATGGCGTCGCTTGGCGTCGAGGCAGTCAAGAAGTGGACCGACAGCGGCGAGAAGCCCGAGACCACGCCGGGCAAGGACTTCTTTGACACTGGAGTGGCGCTCGTGACCGACATGCCGGTCGCAGGCGTGGACTCGATCGATACCGCCGAGGGCACCGCACTCTGCTGGGGCTGAGGCCTGCAGGCGGAGCTTGAAGGGGCGGGCGCATTCCGCCCCTTCGTTCGTCTGGACGGACACCCCGAAGCAAGCCTAAACTGGCGTTTGCGGAGCGCACATCGGCACCCGCCACCCTGAGGGAACGAAATGGCCGAAACCACGTCGAAAGGGCAGGACTTCGAATCTGCGCAGGAGCAGGAAAACCAGGGCGTGGCGGAATTCGACGATCATCGTTCAGGATTCATTCCGTGGCTTCAGCACCTCCTGCACACCAATCCGTCCCTGGTACCGTTGATCGTCCTTGTGCTGTCCACGCTGAGCCTGGGCGTCTACATCGACTGGGGCGCGATCACCGCGGGCCTCGGCATCGCCTCGCCCGAAGAGGTTTCGAACGGTTCGTTCAGGTTCTTCAAGGCATTCACGCTGACGCTGATCCTGCAGCAGGTCCAGATCGTGGGCGTGCTGGCCGCCGCGCAGACGCTGATCATCCTGACGGCGGGAATCGACCTCAGCGTCGGCGCCATCGCGGTGCTTTGCTCGGTCGTCATGGGGCAATTCACGTTTCGCTACGGGATTCCTCCGGCAGTGTCTATCGCGATCGGCCTCGCTTTCGGCACCGCGATCGGCGCCGTCTCGGGCTGGCTTGTCAGCCGGGTCAAGCTGCCGCCCTTCATTGTCACGCTGGGCATGTGGCAGATCGTGCTTGCGGCGAACTTCCTGTATTCGGCAAACGAGACGATCCGCAGCCAGGATATCGAGGCCCAGGCGCCGCTCCTTCAGCTTCTCGGCACCAAGTACACGATCTACGGGGCGACCGTCACGCTTGGCGTGGTTTCCATGCTGATCATCGCTTTCGCATTGGCCTACGCGCTCAGATCCACCCCTTGGGGGCGACATGTCTATGCCGTTGGCGACGATCCTGAGGCGGCGGAGCTCGCCGGCGTGAACAGGCACCGAACGCTCATTTCGGTCTACATGCTTGCGGGGCTCATCTGCGCGTTTGCGGGATGGGTCATGATTGGGCGATTCGGCTCGGTCTCACCGTCGGCCACCACCGGAGTCATCGGCAACATCCAAGCGATCACCGCCGTGGTCATCGGCGGCATCTCGCTGTTCGGAGGCCGTGGCTCCATTCTTGGCGCCCTCTTCGGAGCGCTCATCGTCGGCGTGTTCGAGCTTGGCCTTCGCATGGCCGGCGCCGACCCGCAATGGACGTTCTTCCTGATCGGAGTGCTCATTATTGGCGCTGTCGCGGTCGACCAATGGATTAGAAAGGTGTCGATATGACGGAGGGGCGTGAACCGATCCTGAACGCAAGGGGCCTGGTCAAGAGGTTCGGCAAGGTCACGGCGCTCGATCACTGCGACTTCGAACTTTATCCCGGCGAGGTTCTGGGCGTGATCGGCGACAACGGTGCCGGCAAGTCCACGCTCATCAAGGCGGTGTCTGGCGCCGTTATGCCGGACGAGGGCGAGGTCTATCTCGACGGGCGGCAGGTTCATTTCACGTCACCCATCCATGCCCGGCAGCACGGCATAGAAACGGTGTACCAGACGCTTGCAATGTCGCCTGCCCTCTCGATCGCGGACAACATGTTCATGGGTCGCGAGATGCGGCGGCCCGGAGTCCTGGGCACCGTCTTTCACATGCTCGATCGTCCGGCGATGGAGAAGTTCGCACGCGCAAAGCTGAACGAGCTCGGGCTCATGACGATCCAAAACATAAAGCAGGCCGTCGAGACGCTTTCGGGCGGCCAGCGGCAAGGCGTAGCGGTTGCGCGCGCGGCGGCCTTCGGTTCGAAAGTGATCATTCTCGATGAACCGACAGCGGCGCTTGGCGTGAAGGAAAGCCGGAGGGTGCTTGACCTGATCAACGATGTCCGGTCGCGCGGCATTCCGATCATCCTGATCAGCCACAACATGCCGCATGTGTTCGAGGTCTCCGATCGGATCCATGTTCACCGGCTTGGCAGACGGCTCTGCGTGATTGATCCGAAGGGGCATTCGATGTCCGACGCCGTGGCCCTCATGACGGGAGCCAAGGAACCTCCGGGAGCTAAGGCCGCGTGACGACCGACCACAGGGCTCGGTTACAGTCTGTTGCCGAAAGGATACACAATTTGCCTGAGGTTCGGCGCTGTCTCATCGCGATTGCCGGACCTCCGGGCGCGGGGAAATCCACCCTGGCGGCCGCCTTGGTGCAGGAGCTGGGACCGACGGCGGCGCTTGTGGCCATGGACGGGTTTCATTTCGACAACGACATCCTGACCGCGCGCGGCCTGCGGGACCGGAAGGGTGCGCCGGAAACCTTCGATCTTGATGGCTTCTCAGATTTGCTGGAGCAGCTGGTCCGCGAGGACGAGGTCGCAATACCGACCTTTGACAGGGTCCTGGACAAGGTGGTCGGTTCAGGCGCATTCGTTCGCGCGGGACATCGATGTGTGATCGTCGAGGGCAACTACCTGCTTCTGGAAGAGCCGGGCTGGCGCGACCTGTCACGTCTATGGGACCTTTCCGTGTATCTTGACGAGCCGCTTGATGTTCTCGAGGAGCGACTGGTTCATCGCTGGCTGGATCATGGTCTGGCACTGGATGACGCTCGGGCATGGGCGCTCGGCAATGACATTCCCAATGCCCGGCGCGTAGCCGCCGCGCGACTTCCGGCAGACCTCGTGCTCTCGTAGACGGGAATGTCGCTCAAGCGCGGACGCTGCACCTAAAGCCCGTTGACTGGCACCTTCAGCATCGGCTTTCCGTCCATGTCGGTTGGCACCTCTCCCGCCCGCATGTTGACTTGCAGCGAAGGGATGATCAGTCGAGGCATCGCCAAGGTCGCATCGCGCTCTGTCCGCATCCTGATGAATTCCTCCCTTGTCGTTCCGCCCCCGACATGAATGTTGTGCTCCCGTTCGTCCTTCACGGTCGTTTCCCAGCGAATGTCGCGCCCGTTCGGTCCGTAGTCATGGCACATGAACAGTCGCATCTCGTTCGGCAGCGACAGGATTCGCACAATGCTGTCGTAGAGCTCGCCCGCGTCTCCGCCGGGAAAGTCCGCTCGCGCCGAGCCGCTGTCCGGCATGAACAGCGTGTCGCCCACGAAGGCGGCGTCACCGATGACATGGGTCATGCAGGCCGGCGTGTGTCCGGGTGTGGACAGGGTCGCCGCGCGCATGTTTCCGACCATGTAGGTGTCGCCGTCCTCGAAGAGCCGGTCGAACTGGCTGCCGTCCCGCTGGAACTCGGTTCCCTCGTTGAAGACCTTGCCGAAGGTGTCCTGGACCGCGAGGATCTTCGAGCCGATCCCGATCTTCCCGCCAATCCTGTCCTGAATGTAGGGTGCGGCGGAAAGGTGGTCCGCGTGGACGTGCGTCTCGATGATCCAGTCCGGCACGAGGCCGCGTTCCGTCACTTCCCGGATCAACTCGTCGGCATGTTCGTAAGTGATGCGTCCGGCGGCGTAGTCTATGTCAATGACGCTGTCGAATATGGCGCAATGATCGCTGCCAGGATCATTGACGATGTAGCTGATGGTGTTCGAGGCCTCGTCAAAGTGGCCTGACACGTCCGGTTGCACGCCTAGGTCGAGATTGTCCATGGAACCTCCCAATCACTGCGCCGCCGACACCTTCTCGTGGCGCCCTCCGAATGCTGGCTGGAATCATAGCAGCAACAGGCGAGCGCATAAACAGCTACGCTGCGCAAGATGCCGCCACGCGAACCGGATGTCGGCAAGGGGTGGGACCGACGGGCACCTGGGCAGGGCTGTTCTCGAATGCGAGATTCGGGCGGATCCGGTCGATATTTGACTGTCGCGACGTTAATGATGGGCCTATTGCTTGGATCAGGCGGCCACTCTTGGAGCGCGGAATGACCTCACTTGCCATGCACCTTCAAGCCGAGCTGGACGGACTGAAGTCTGCCGGCCTCTACAAGTCGGAGCGGATCATCACCGGTCGGCAGGCCGGAACCGTTGAAATTTCGACCGGCCAGGGTGTCATCAACCTCTGTTCGAACAACTATCTCGGTCTTTCCGGCAATGCCGAGCTTGTCGCGGCCGGACAGGAGGCTCTTGAACGCCACGGATACGGCATGTCGTCCGTTCGCTTCATCTGCGGCACGCAGGACGTGCACAAAGAGCTCGAGGCAAGGCTCTCTGCATTCCTGGGGTTCGAGGACACGATCCTGTATTCCAGCTGCTTCGACGCAAACGCCGGACTGTTCGAGACCATCCTCGGACCCGAGGATGCAGTGATTTCCGACTCGCTCAACCACGCGTCGATCATCGACGGCATACGGCTCTGCAAGGCGAGGCGTCTTCGCTACGCGAATTCCGACATGGGCGAACTCGAGGCGCATCTTCGGGCCGCCGCCGACGCGCGGTTCAGGCTCATCGCGACAGACGGCATATTCTCGATGGATGGACATGCCGCGCCCCTTTCGACAATCTGCGACCTCGCCGAGCGGCATGATGCCATGGTCATGGTCGATGACAGCCATGCGGCCGGCCTCATGGGTCCGACCGGACGGGGCAGCATCGAGCGTTGCGGCGTGGCAGGGAGGGTCGATGTCGTGACCGGAACGCTTGGCAAGGCGCTCGGTGGCGCATCGGGTGGCTACGTCTCTGCAGGGCGCGAGATCGTCGACTGGCTTCGGCAGCGGTCCAGGCCCTACCTCTTCTCGAACACCCTTGCGCCGGTCATTGCGGCGACGTCGATCAAGGTGCTCGACATGCTGGAGGCCTCCACAGACAGGCGCGAGAGGCTCATGGAGAACACGGCGCATTTCCGGGCGCGCATGAGCCGGGCCGGATTCGACCTGCTGCCGGGTGAGCACCCGATCATTCCCGTCATGCTTCGCGACCCGGTTCTTGCCCAGGACATGGCGGCGCGGCTCGACCGGCAGGGCGTCTATGTCGCTGCGTTCAGCTTTCCCGTCGTGCCTCGGGGCCAGGACCGGCTCCGCACCCAGATGTCCGCGGCACACGGCCGCCACGAGCTCGACCGTGCAATCGATGCGTTCATCGAGGTTGGCAATGACATGGGAATATTGGCATGAGCAACGACATGAAGGCACTCGTGAAGGCCCGGCCCGAGGAAGGCCTCTGGATGCAGCGGGTGCCAGTGCCCGAACCGGGCGCAGACGAGGTGCTGATCAAGGTCGGGAAGTCGGCCATCTGCGGGACTGACGTCCATATCTGGAATTGGGATGAATGGTCCGCTAGCACGGTGCCCGTTCCCATGGTCGTCGGTCACGAATTCTGCGGCAGGATCGTTGCTTGCGGCAATGCGGCGACCAAGTACCGGGTCGGGCAGCGCGTTGCCGGCGAAGGTCACGTTGTTTGCGGCACATGCCGGAACTGTCGCGCCGGGCGTGGCCATCTTTGCAGGAACACGATCGGTGTCGGCGTCCATCGTCCGGGAAGCTTTGCCGAATACATTTGCCTTCCGGAGAGCAACGTGGTGCCGCTTCCGGACGCCATCCCGGACGAGATTGCGGCGATTCTCGATCCCCTCGGCAACGCTGTCCATACAGCGCTCAGTTTCGACTTGGTGGGCGAGGACGTGCTCGTTGCCGGGGCTGGCCCCATCGGCATCATGGGCGCGTTGGTCGCGCAGAAGGTGGGCGCAAGAAAGGTGGTCATAACCGACATCAGTGGCTATCGCCGCGACTTGGCGCGCAGGATGGGCGTCGAGCATGTCGTGGACGCCGCCACCGAGGACCTGAACGATGTCATGACCAGGATCGGCATGACGGAAGGGTTCGACGCCGGCCTGGAAATGTCCGGTGCCGCCCCTGCCCTGCGTGACATGATCGACAAGATGAACAACGGCGGGAAGATCGCCCTTCTTGGAATTGCCCCGGCCGAATTCGCAGTCGACTGGAACAAGATCATCTTCAAGATGCTCAACGTGAAGGGGATCTATGGCCGCGAGATGTATGAGACCTGGTACAAGATGATCGCCCTGGTGCAGTCAGGTCTTGACGTGTCGGGCCTCATTACGCACCGCATTCATGTCGACGATTTCGGCGAGGGGTTCGCGGCGACGCTATCGGGCAAAACGGGAAAGGTCGTGATGGACTGGGATTGACGCGTGTCCGGCCCGGATTCCCCGCAACTGGAAAGCTGCCGTTGCTTGCATGACTGTCCGAACGGCACAATGCGCTGAACTGAAGACCGGGGAAGGAAACTTCATGGTTGCCGACGAAGCCCCACGCGTCCGGGCTGGAGGACGCGCCGCGCGCCGCGCTCTCAGGACGGCGCCGAGCTTTGACATGCTGCCGGCGGTGTCCGGTACCTTGCCGCTCTGCGAGGTCATGGACGAATCAGGGGTCGAGCGTATCGACGCCGCGTCGATGCACATTCTCGAAGACGTGGGCGTCTTGTTCCGTGATCCCGTCGCGCTGAGCGACTGGGAGCGGGCCGGAGCCAAGGTCGACGGCGAGATGGTGCATCTCGACCGTGGCCTCGCGCGCGAGCTGATCGCCTCGATTCCGTCCGAGTTCACCTATCATGCGCGCGACCCCGGCAAGAACGTCGGGCTGGGCGGCCGCAGTTCGGTCTTCGTCCCGATGTCGGGCGCGCCCTACCTGCGCGACCTCGACGACGAGCGAAGGAGCCCGACGCTCGAGGACCTCGCGATGTTCCACAAGCTCAGCCACATGCTGCCGGCCATGCATTCAACGTCGCATCACATTGTCGAGCCGATGGACCATCCGGTCAGCCATCGGCATCTGCGCATCACCTATTCGTCGATGAAGCACTCGGACAAGATGTTCATGGGCATGACGACCAGCCCGAAAAACGCCGAAGACGTGATGGAGATGTGCGCGATCCTCTTTGGCGAGGAATTCATGGAAACGCACCCCGTCTGCACTGGCAACTGCAACGGAAACTCTCCGCTGGTCTGGGACGAGACCATGCTGGGCGCGATGCGCGCGTTTGCGCGGCGCAACCAGCCGGTTCTCTGCTCGCCCTTCGTGCTTGGCGGGGCCAACACGCCCGCAAGCGTGCCGGCAGCTGTCGCGCAACTGAACGCGGAAGCGCTGTCCGCGCTTGCCTATACGCAGGTCGTCCGGAAGGGCGCACCGGCGATCTACGGCCACTATCTTTCGACGGTCAGCATGAAGTCCGGCGCACCCATGGCCGGAACTCCCGAGATCAGCCTGATGAACTTCATGATTGGGCAGATGGCGCGGCACTACGGCGTTCCGTGGCGCAGCTCGAACACGCTGGGCGGCGCAAAGGTCTTGGACGCGCAGGCCGGCTATGAGAGTGCCGCGACACTGGCGGCAGTGATCCACGCCGGCGCGCATTACATTTGGCACTCGGCGGGCTGGAACGAGGCAGGCATGCATTGCTCGGTCGCGAAGTTCGTCGTCGATGCCGAACAGTGCGCGATGGCGTATCGGATGGCCGAGGGCCCCAGGTGGGATGACTTTGAACGGGCGGTTTCGGCCGTATCCGACATCGGTCCGGGCGGGCACTACCTGGGACATCCGCATACGCAGGAGAACTTCCAGTCGGCGTTCTTCCTGCCAGAGTTGTTCGACAACAACTCCGTGGAGCAGTGGATTGCGGAGGGTTCCCTGGGCACGACCGAGCGCGCCCTCAAGCACGCAAGAAAGCTGCTGGACGACTACGAGGAGCCGGGGCTGGATCCGGGAGTGGACGAAGCGCTCCGCGACTACATCGCGCGGCGCGAGCGCGAGATTCCTGCGGCGGAAGAGCTGAACCAGACCCTTTGATCAGCCCTTGCGGGCCATCCATTCCCGCCAGCGCAGCACGGCGTTCATGCCAATTTCGCGGAAGGGTTGGGGAGGAAGCCGTGCCGGCGCGTCCTCCGCCGTGAAGCGCTTGGTGATCGCGCTGGTTTCGCCGCAGGCCAGTTCGGCGGCGCCGATGCCGGTGAGGGTGCCTCGTGCCGCGCCCAGGCCATTCTGAACGCAGGCCGAGAACACGCCCTCGTCAATCTCGCGCATGACCGCAACGCCGTTGCGACTCAGGCATACATGCCCGGCCCAGACATGCTCGAACGACATGCCGGCGAGGGCGGGAAACCGCGCATAGAACCGCGTCTGCATGCCATGTGCCGCGCGGGCCAGATCGGACGCCCTCGGAACCATGCCGGAGCGAAGCGCCGCCGTGGCACGAATGAGAATCCGGTTGCCGCCCTGGCCCTGGTCGATGCGGCGGACCGTCGCGCCCATGTGGTCGGCCGGCGTGATGCCCCAGCGGCTCCGCCCTCCGATCCGCCGGTGCTGGCTAGGAGAAAGTTCGGGCGTCATCGCTCCGAACAGGATCAGGTGCATCAATCGTCCGCGCGCGATGCCGAAGCTTTCAAGATGGCCATTGACGGCCAGGATCACCTTGCCGGCCTGCACCTCGAACTTCGGCGTGGACACCGTCCAGCCGCTGCCCTGTCGTGTGAAGCCGGTCGCCGGGCTTTCCTCGAAGACGCGGACGCCAACGCGCGCAAGGCCTGCTGCCAAGCCACGGACGAAGCCGGCCGGCTGCAACATCACGGTGCCTGGCGTGTAGATCCCGGAGCGATAGAATTCGCTGCCCGTGACCTTCGTCATCTGCCCGGCATCAAGCATCTCCGAAGGCTCGCCGATGCTGTCGAGATGTGCCCGCTCCCGCTCGTTTGCGGCATGGCCGGCAGAGTCGCCAGCGCCGTTTATCTTGCCCGCGCGGTCGAAGAAGTTCGGGTCGATCCCGTATTCCTCGACCGCCGCTTCGGCGAAGTCCTGCGCCTGGCGGTTCAGCGAGATCAATTCGCGCTCGCCGCGCGCCGCCATTTCTTCCGAACCCGGGAGATTGTGCGGCAGGTCGATCATGAAGCCCGAATTCCGGCCTGCCGCACCATCCGCGATCCGGCCGGCTTCGAGAATGGCGATGCGAGCGTCCGGCGCGATCTGCGTGAGCCGTCTGGCCGCCGCCAATCCGGCAAATCCCGCCCCAACGACGACGAAATCGGCGGTATCGTTCTCTGCAAGTCGCTGCGGCGGCGGAAGGCTGCCCAGAATGGCGTTCCAGCCCGCCCGGCCTTTCTGGACCGGAGTCCGGAGAGCCCGGTAATTCCTCAACTCACGGCCTCGAATTCGTCACCCTGGAGATCAATCCAGGCGAACTCGTTCCGCGTCTGCCGACCGTGGGTACCGAGGCCCAGACTCCCGCCGTCGCCGAAAAGGATCGGGACGGAGTCAAAAGCGCCTCCAGACCGGGTCCGGCTGCGCATTCAGGGATTCCGCAAAGGATCGACAGTGACGACCATACGCGCAGAACACGTGCACCTCAGCATGATTCTGTCAAGGCCGTTTATTGCAGGCGTTCGCGAAGCGCCGACCCTCGAAGGCGAACGCCTGTTCGCGCGAATTCGCTTGCCAGGCTTGCGGGGTGGCGGATGCGAGCCTTGCCCGGATTCAGGCCGAAAAGAAGGCATTGCCGCGGCCGTCCTTGCCGACGCCTGTCAACGCGAATCCCGGCCACGATCCGCTTCAGACCGGCTGTGAGGTTCCGCCGGCACTGTCTGATTGAACAGCGGCGTGAATGAAGCGGACGCCTCGGGCTCCGTCTTCGACCGAGGGCAGTGGCAGCTGGTCGGCGGGCACCGAAAGACGGTCCCTGCGGGCTGCCGCGGCCATCGCGAATTCGGTGTGGAGGCTGGCCCAGGCTTCGATCAGTCCTTCCGGAAACCCGCCCCCGGCGCGAACCAAGCGCTCGGTTTCCGGCGAAACGCCATGGCCGTGTCCCCGGCTGACAATCCGGTCCGGTTGGCCGAATCGGTTGAGCTTCGGGCGCTCGCACTGCTCCATGTCCCATTCAAGACCGGCTTCGGTGCCGAATACACGAAGCCGCAACCCGCCCGGACCGAACCCGCATGGCGGAATACCATGAATGCGGTGTCCTCCAGCGGCTTTGGTGCGCCCCAGACATGAAGGTCCGCACGCAGACGGGTCAGTTCAAGCCCGGACACGAAGCCGGCGAGATGTGCGGCATGCGTACGATTTCGCATACGCAACTGGTGGGGCCGGAGACCGCCGGATCGGGTCGCCACCTGCCATGGGGCACGTCATGCGAACCGTCCGGAATCATCCAATCCTGCATGCATTCGACATGGATCCGGTTGCCCAGTGCTCCGCTTGCGACGATTGCGCGTGCCTCGCGGATCATCGGATAGCAGGACATGAAGTAGGACACGCCGAAGACCCGGTCCGTGTCCTGCGCGCGCGAGACCAGGGCATCAGCCTCCTCGATTTGGTTGGTCAGGGGCTTGTCGCAGAACACGTCGATGCCAGCCTCCAGGAAACTCGTCGCGGCGGAGAAATGGAGATTGAAACGAGGTATAGGTTGCGAAGTCAGCAAATTATTGCAAATGCCATATTTGGCAATTTTGGTAACTGCTCACCCCTTTCCCAGGGCGGGTTGAGGGTCATGCAGTTCGATCATTTTGGCGGCATTTCCGGCGAGCGCGATCTGGATGGCGACGAGAGGGTTGTATCCGAGAGCCTCCATTGAGCTCAGGTAGCTCGAGATCCGGCACCAGGCGTGGGCGTGGAGTTGTGTCCGGAAGCATCCCGACACCTCGTATGTTCAAAGAATCAGAAACGAATCAGGAGGTGGCTGTGGACAGGTTGGGCGCGGATTCCTGTGGAAAACCATTGCCTTGCCTTCCGCCGCCTCCCCGGTTCATTCCTGTGCAGGGACCGCCGTCGCCATGCATGGCGGCGGCGGAGCGGGGCCTGGCCCCGCAGGGCGGGTCGGACCGGAGACACCCTGGATCGCATCAGCGGATCCGAGATCAAGCGTGGTCGGCCCGCCCCCCCTTCGTCTCCCGGGTCCTGGATGGATGCTGGGTTCAAGAACCGAATCATCGCGAGGACAGGAGCGGGAGAACATGACCATCGTAGTCGCCGGAATCGACGTGAGCAAGAAGTCGCTCAACATTCACCTGAACGGCAGGGACGAGACCGCCGCCAACGACACTGACGGCTTCCGAAAGGTCGCCGGCATCCTGAGGGACGGCGGGGCGGAACGGGTCGTCATCGAGGCCACGGGACGATTGCACAGAGCCCTCCTGCAGTCGCTGCATGACCGCGGCTTCGCGGTCTGCGTGGTCAACCCGCGCCAGTCCCGGGACTTCGCGAAGGCAAGCGGCGAGCTGGCGAAGACCGACAGGGTCGACGCCAGGATCCTGGCCGCCTTCGGGGCCGCGTTCCCGGCCATGCCGGCCACCGCGCCGGCCGACGTGACGATCGACCGGCTCCGAGACATGCTGGTGCTGCGGGAGGCCCTTGTCGACCAGCGCGCGCAGCTGAAGGCGGCCTGGGACGAGGTCGGCGACCCTCTGCCGGACGGACCCGTCCCGAAGGTCCTCTCGGAGCTTGACGCCGGCGTCGGCGAGTACGACCGGCGGATCGGGGAGCTTGTCGCCGGCTCGGACGATCTCGGGGAGAGCTACGGGATCCTGACCTCCGTGCCGGGCATCGGCCCCGTCACGGCGGCGTCCCTGATCGCCTGGATGGGCGAGCTCGGCGCGATCGGCAACCGCCAGGCCGCAGCCCTGATCGGCGTGGCCCCCTTCGCCCGCGACAGCGGGACCCTGAAGGGCGGGCGCCACGTCACCGGCGGACGGAGGAGACCCAGGGACGTGCTCTACATGGCGGCAATCGCGGCAACCCGGTTCAATCCCGACATGAAGGACTTTCATGAACGGCTCACGAAAAGGGGCAAGCCCCACAAGCTCGCCGTGACCGCGGTCATGAGGAAGCTGATCGTGACCGCGAACGCCCTGCTGCGCGACCGGCGCATGTGGGAGGACCGGGCGACGGACGCCGCCTGACGCCAGCGCGGGCCGCGTCTCGCGGCGGTCTTGCCAGGCCCGAAACGAAACAGTCTGGCCGGTCACGCGTCGGTGGCCGGGCGGTTCCGGCATGCCCGCACGCCGCCGGACTGTGGACAGGGATGTGGACAACCGTGGAAAACCCGGAACCGCCTCCCCGGAAATTGCCAAAAAATGCTGAATCCGCGCTTGACCCAAGACATGGATGCTTGATCTTGACCTTCGCCATGCGGATCTTCCGCTCCCCGGCATTGTTCGTGAAGCTGACGTCCGGGTCGCCCATGAAGCGCAGTACGGACTCTTCGTGCTTCGCCAGGCGCTCATGGAGGTTGTGTGCGTCGGACTTCGCGATCCGGCCGCGTTTTCCTTTCGGCCGCGGCGGGATCTCGGGCATCTCCCGGGCGCCCTGGGTCAGGATGGTCCGGTAGCGCCTGCGCACGGCCGCGCGCCCGTCCTCGGGCAGGGTCTTGGTGTCGCTCCTGTTGACCCTGTGGCAGGCCTCGCGCAGCAGCCTCTTCATCAGGCGCGCCCAGCGGTAGCCGTTGGAGTCGACGACGAAGGTCAGCTCCCGCAGGAGGTGAGAACCACAGAGCTGATGGCTGCACTGGTCGTAGGCGAAGTACGATGCCCAGCAGTCGTGGATCAGGGTGCCTGTGCAGCGGGGGATGATGCCGATGTCCTCGATCGCCTCCTTTCCGCGCTTGCGGTGCAGGAACTTCAGGGTCAGGGACCCGTCGGTGACGACATGGAGCCATTGGGTCCTGCCGTCGACCCGGAAGCCGGTCTCGTCGGCATGCAGGGCCGGGCGTTCCAGCAGCTGTGCGATGGCGGCGTGCTCCCATGATGCGAGGGCGTCATGAAGGCGGCGCACGCAGCCCAGGCAGGTGGCTTCGGAGAGCCTGAGGCCCGAGATCGCCTGCACCAGCGCGACGGCCCGGCGCAGCGACAGCATGTGGGCGCCCGGCAGGTTGACGACGAAGGCCTGGAGGCCGGCGCCGTACTGCAGCGGGCCCGGCATGTCGTCGGGGAACCGGCCCTTGGTGCGGGCCCGGCAGTCCGGGCATTCCTTGACCTCGGCCTCCACGCGGCGCTCGACGACCTCGAACACGATGTCGTGCAGGACGCGACGTTCCCGGCCGGCGGGGTCGACGCCGGACAGGTCGGCGCCGCATGTGTCGCAGGCCTCGACGGCGACCGTCTCCTCGACGGTGGTCTTCCGGAGGTTGTCGCCCGTCTGCAGGTTCGGCTTCGCGCCCTTGCCGCTGCTGCCGGCGCGCCGTGCGGTCCCGTCCCTGTCCGTCTGCGACGGCGGGAGGCTGGAGTTCCTCGATCCCTTGCGGGTCGTCCTTTCCAGCAGGACGGCGATCAGCACGCTCATCAGCGTGATCAGCATCGCGAACATCGCGTCGGCTTCCGCCGACACCTTGCCGGCCTCGCGCAGCGTCTTGATCCGCGCCTTTGCCGCCTCGAACTCGTCGCGCAGCGACGCCGCGTTCACCGTCGCCATCACCCGGCCTCCACCGCGAGCCGCTCGCCCGGGGGCGTCGCGCGGCAGCGGCGCTGCGACCTGCGCGTCGACTGCACGCAGGGCGGCTCGCGGCCCTGGAAGTCGAAGCCGGACAGGAAGCGGCGGGCGCAGCCATGGCGGAGCTCGACGGGGCAGTCCCGTCCGAAGCCGTCGATCGCCCGGCGGTCCAGGCCGATGCCGCGCTGCGCGGGCGGCTTGCGCTTCATGATCGCGCCGCCGCCCAAGCGCGTTTCCAGACATGCGGAACGAGGCGGCATGAGGCTCACGATGGCCTGGCAGAGCCCCGTCGTCGCCTTTGACCCGTACCATGCCCCCATCGAGACGGCCCCTCCCCGGAACGATCGATCCGCGACCGGCAATGGAATGTCCGCTCTGTGATGTCAAACGCAAATCCTCGACGGGAGGTCGGCAGCGAGAACCGCGCAAGGCGCCGCGGCAAAAGGCCGGACGCTCGTCCCGAACGCAATCAGGCAAGAAATCCAATGGTCAGGAAGGGGGGCGAGCAGTTACCAAGAAACAACTTACATAGGCATGTCCATCCGAATCGACGTGATCCCGAACCAGTTCGGAACCAGGGCCGTCCTCCTCAGGAAGACATGGTGCGAGGGGCGGCGCGTGCGGCACAAGACCGTCGCCAACCTCTCGGGCCTCGATCCCGCCGTCGTCGACGGGTTCCGCGCCGTGCTCAGGGGCGGGCTCGTCCTCGACGACCCCCGCAAGGCCTTCGCGATCCGCCGGGCCCTGCCTCACGGTCACGCGGCCGCCGTGCTCGGCACGATGAAGCGGCTCGGCTTCAGGCGCCTCCTCGGGCGCAGGAAGGAGCGGAGCCGGGAACTCGCGCTCGCCGCCGTCGCGGCGCGGGTCCTCGACCCCGCCTCGAAGCTCGCCACCGCCAGGGCCCTGGATCCCGAGACCGCGACGACGAGCCTCGGATCCCTGCTCAAGCTCGGCCCCGTCACCGGCAACGAGATGCTGGACATGCTCGACTGGCTTCTGCAGCGCCAGCCCTGGATCGAGAGGAGCCTGGCCAACCGGCACCTGAAGGGCGGGAACACGCTGATCCTCTACGACGTGAGCAGCTCGTACCTGGAGGGCAGGTGCTGCCCGCTGGCGGCGTTCGGCCACAACCGCGACGGCAAGAGGGGGAAGATGCAGGTCACTTACGGGCTGCTCTGCGCCGCGGACGGCTGTCCGGTCGCCGTGGAGGTGTTCGCCGGCAACGCCGGGGACCCGTCCACGGTGGCAAGCCAGGTGGACAGGGTCCGGAAGCGCTTCGGCATCGACCGCGTGGCGCTCGTGGGCGACCGGGGGATGCTGACGACGGCGCGGATACGCGAGGACCTCGAGCCGGCGGGGCTCGACTGGATCTCGGCCCTGAAGACGCAGGACATCCGCAAGCTGCTGAAGGAGGGCGCGGACGGCGTCCCGGCCCCGCTGGAGCCCGAGGCGCTGATTCCCGACGCGGTGGCGGAGATCACGGGCCCGGACTTCCCCGGCGAGCGGCTGATGGTTTGCCTGAATCCCCGGCTGCGGGAGGAGCGGCGGCGCAAGCGGGAGGAGCTCCTGAAGGCGACGGAGGAGACGCTGGCGGCGATCGTGGCCGCCGCCGCGCGCCGGAAGCCGGGGCCGGCGAACCGCGACCAGGCCATGAAGGCCATCGGGCGGGAGGCCAACCGGCGCAAGATGGAGAAGCACTTCGAGATCGCGGTCACGGACGACGGCGTCTCCTGGAGCCGGCGGGAGGGGCGGATCGCCGAGGAGGCGCGGCTCGACGGCGTCTACGTGATCCGCACCAGCCTGGATTCCGCGTCCCTGGGCGCGGAGGAGGCCGTGGAGGATTGCAAGAGCCTCGCGCAGGTGGAGCGCGCGTTCCTCGCGATGAAGACCTCGCGGCTGCGGATCCGGCCCGTGCACGTGTACTCGGAGGATCACGTCCGCGCCCACGTGTTCCTCTGCATGCTTGCGTACCACGTGGAATGGCACATGCGGCGGCGCCTCGCGCCGATCCTGTTCGAGGACGACGACCGCGAGGGCGCCCGGGCGCGGCGCAGCTCGCCTGTGGAGCCCGCGAAGGTCTCGGACAGCGCGAAGGCCAAGGCCGACACCAGGCGCACCCCCGACGGGCTGCCGGTCCACAGCTTCACGACGCTTCTTTCCGACCTCGGCACGCTGACGCTGAACCACGCCTCCCTTCCCGGACGGTCCGACAGCCGGTTCCTGCTGGCCTCGGAGCCGACAGAACTGCAGGCGAAGGCGTTCGCGCTGCTCGGCATGGACCCGGATCGCGATGCCTGCATAAGCGTGACAGCCTGATTCCGGCCAAAACCCCTGTCAGGCATGGCCGAAACCGTCTTCCGGGTCGGTGAAGAGCTGGTTAACCAGCCACTTTCTCCGCGAACCATGCGCCGGTCGTCGCGAGGCGGCAGGTGAAGCGTTGGCAAGCGGCAGGCGTGGGCCGGGCGATTGAGCCACGAAAACTGACACAACTGGAGTGCCGAGGCTGTCAGACGGGCCGAAGGCAACACTCTTCGAGCCGGTTTGGTGAGGCGAGGAGAGGCTCCGCGGGGTCTGGGAACCAAGGCACGCGTCGAAGCGGTCCACCGGGACCTGGGAGGTCTTCAGGTCGCCCCGCTGTCGTGCGGGGCCGCAAAGCGAAGGAGGAATCCGAAACGGAGATGAACGATCTGAAGAAATCAGATTCGGCCATGGTAGCGAAGAATCCGGCGAACAACGGCCCTTCCGGGTCAGCGGAGCCGGGGGAGCGAAGGGCCGGACCCAAGGGGAATCCGGGAGGCCAAAGCTCGCGCCGTGCGCAGAAACGGGGAAGCGAGTCACAGGCGGCCGACCGGATGCGAAAGGCTGCAACGAGGAACCCGGAAGAGCGTCTCGTGGCGCTCCTGCACCATGTGACGACGGACGCGCTGGCGGAGGCGTTTCACTCGCTCAAGAGTGACGTGGCCGCTGGCGTGGACGGCGTGACATGGGAGATGTACGCCGAAGGGCTGGAAGATCGGCTGATCGACCTGCACGGGCGCGTGCACAGGGGGGCGTACCGCGCGCCGCCGTCCCGGCGGGCATACATGCCCAAGGAGGACGGGGGGCAGCGACCGCTCGGCATTGCCTCGCTGGAGGACAAGATACTTCAGCGGGCGGTGACGGACACGATTCCGGTGCCGATCCACGAGACGGAGTTCCTCGGCTTCAGCCACGGGTTCCGACCGGGGCGGGGGACGCACAATGCGCTCGACGCCATTGCGGTCGGAATGGAACGGCGGAAGGTCAGCTGGATCGTTGACGCCGACATTCGCGGGTTCTTCGACAATCTCGGGCGGGACCATCTGGTCCGGATGCTTGAGAGACGCATCGGGGACGTGCGGGTCATGCGGCTGATCGTCAAGTGGCTCGACGCCGGCGTCATGGAGGGGACCGACTGGACGGACACGGGCAGGGGCGTTCCGCAAGGCGGGACGGTTTCCCCGATCCTCGCCAACGTCTGCCTGCACCATGTGCTCGACGTCTGGTTCCACAACACATGGCGCAAGCGGATTGCCGGAGGCGACACGATCATCGTCCGCCATGCGGACGACTTCGTGTGCGGCTTCCAGCACGAGGGCGACGCGAAGCGCTTCCTCCGGGACTTGGGCGAAAGGCTGGCCCTGTTCGGACTGGAACTGCATCCGGACAAGACCCGGCTCATCGAGTTCGGCCGGTTCGCGAAGGCGAACCGCCGGAACCGGGGGCAGGGCAAGCCGGAGACGTTCGACTTCCTTGGCATGACGCACTTCTGCGACGAGTCGAGGAAGGGAAGGTTCAGGGTCGGACGCAAGCCGTCCCGGAAACGGGTCAACCGCACTTTGCGGCGGATCAAGGAAAGGCTTCGCGAGCGGTGGCACGGCAACCGGCACGACACGGCTGCGTGGCTGGGCAGGGTCATCAACGGCTGGCTCAACCACTACGCTGTCCCCGGGCGTGGCCGACATCTGGAGAGGTTCGTTCACCTCTGCAAGCGGCTGCTCTGGCGTGCCCTCCGGCGTCGGTCCCAAAGGGACCGCACGGAATGGGAGGACATCGATCTCCTGACCGCCGTCCACTGGCCCAAAGTCGGGATCCGCCACCCGTGGCCGAGCCAACGGCTCGTCGTGAGGACCCAAGGGAGGAGCCCGGTGCGTTAACGCGCACGCCGGGATCCGAGCGGGGGGACCGGGGTAACCCGGTTCCCTACCGCGATAAATGCCGCGGTGCCGCATTGGAGTGCGCCACCTTAACCGGGTCAGGGTGCGCTTCGCGCCAATCTCTGCGCGGCCCAGCACGCCGCGTCCGCGACGGCCGGATCCGGGTCGCTGGCAAGGTCCCTCGCGACGGTCAGCAGCGAAACGTCTCCCGAATTGCCGATGGCATACAGAACGTTTCGGACAAACCTGTTTCGCCCGCTCCGCTTGATCGGCGAGCCCGCGAACCTCTTGCGAAACGCCTGATCGTCCAAGCGCGCGAGCTCGCCGAGCAATGGCCCGTCAAGATCGTCCTTCGCATGGTAGCGTGCTTCGCGGGCTGCGCGCGCAAACTTGTTCCAAGGACAGACGGCCAGGCAGTCATCGCACCCGTAGATGCGATTGCCGAGCTTGGGACGGAGGGCCTCGTCAACGGGACCATCGTGTTCGATCGTGAGATAGGAAACGCAAAGCCGCGCATCCAGCTGGTAGGGTGCCGGGAAGGCATCGGTCGGACAGATGTCAAGGCAACGGCGGCAACTCCCGCAATGATCGGTTTCCGACGCGTCGGGCGCGATTTCCGCGGTGGTGCAGATCACCCCGAGAAAGAACCAGTTGCCGAGATCGCGGCTGAGGAGGTTCGTGTGCTTCCCCTGCCAGCCAAGTCCTGCCGCCTGTCCGAGCGCCTTTTCCGGAACCGGAGCGGTATCGACGAAAACCTTGACCTCGCACTCGGCCTCGTCAACCAGCCAGTGAGCCACTCGCTTCAGTCGCTTCTTGACGAGATCGTGGTAGTCGCGGCCCCGCGCATACACCGAAATGACGCCTCGCTCACGCCGGTCCAGGTCATCAAGGGGATCATGGTCCGGGGCGTAGGTTTCGGCCAGGATTATGACCGAACGCGCCTCGGGCCAGAGTTCGGCAGGATTCCCGCGCCATTCCACCCGCCGCTCCATCCAGAGCATCTGGCCATGGCGACCCTTGGAGAGAAACTCCGCCAGCCGACCGGGCACCTCGGGCACGGCGTCGGGGCGGCAGATTCTTGCCGCGGCAAATCCTTCAGACAGGGCCTTCCCGACCAATCGCTGCTTGAGCTGGTCCTGCCCGTTCATCCGTCGACGGGCGGCACGAAGCCGCGCCTGACGGCCACATAGCCCGGATCAGAAATCAAGATCGGCATAGCGAGAAGGCGGGGGAAACCCCGGAACCGTGTCTGCCAGCAGGCTCCGGAAGGCCGGGCGAGACTTGATCTTGGCATACCAGTCGCGCACCGCCTGGTTCAGGCTCCAGTCCACGTCCGAAATGTAGTCAAGCGCGGAGAGATGCGCAGCGGCGGCGAAGTCCGCAAGTGACAGCGCGGAACCCGCAAGCCAGCGACGCTCTTCGAGCAGCGAGCCGATGTATGCGAGATGCGCCGTCATCGCCTTGGCGCCCGACTTGATGCGGGCACTGTCCGGATGCCCTTGCTGGGCAATCTTCTTCGTGACCCGTTCATGGAGAAGTTTCGAGGTCACCTCGGAATGAAACTTGTCGTCAAACCAGCCGACGAGGCGACGAGCCTCGTGGCGGGCGGCCGGGTCCGTTGGCAGCAACGGCGGCTCCGGGTTTCGATCCTCCATGTATTCGCAGATAGCGGCGCTTTCGGTCAGGAACAGCCCGTCAATCCTGAGAACCGGAACCTTGCCCGCCGGATTCCGGCGCAGGAACTCGGCGCTGCGCTCCCAGTAGCGCTCTTCGACAAGTACGACTTCAAGCCGCTTCTCGGCGAGCGACAGGCGCACCTTTCGGCAGAACGGGGAAAGGGGAACGTGATACAGTCTGATCATTGGCTGTGCGGATGCCGGTGCGAGTCAAAGTGCGTGCCCTCAATGCCGCGTGTGGCGCGAAGATTCAAGAAGAGCGCGCGTCCTGCCAGGACGATTTTATTGTCCGCCCGGTGATCGTCGCGCGGTGATTTCGGGGCCGACCATTTCGTTCTCGATGTGGCAACGTGCCGGCCATGGTGATTCGTCCGGCCCCTGAGTCGTCCATCGACCTTCGCGCAGTCACGGTGCGTCCGACCCGTGGCGCGCGCGAGCGCCGGCTCCGGGACCGCCTGGTCGAGGAGCATCATTGCCTGCGGTTCCACGGCATCGTCGGCAAGGGCCTGCGCCATGTCGCGCTGCACGGCGAGACCTGGCTCGCGCCGGTCGGATGGCAGCCAGGCGCGTTCAAGCTGGCCGCGCGCGACCGCTGGATCGGTTGGTCGCCGGAGCGGCAGTTCCGGCGGCTGCACCTGATCTGCAACAATTCCCGGTTCGTCATTCTCACGCCCGAACGGGTGCCGAACCTGGCGTCCCGCGTGCCGGGGCTGAGCCTTCGGCGGCTGTCGGCGGACATCCAGGACGTGCACGGGTGCCCGGTCTTCCTCGCGGAGACCTTCGTCGGCGTCTCGAGGTTCTCCGGGACCTGCCGCCGCGCGTCGAACTGGCGCTCGCCGGGGCTGACGCGCGGGTCCGGCGGCGCGGAGCCGATGGCGCCATCACGGCCAGCCAAAGGAGATCTTCATGCACGAACTGACCGACGACGCCGCCGGGGCGCTGGGCCGGGACGAGTGGAACGCGCAGCAGCACGACGACGCGGAGCCGATGGCCGCGCCCCGGCTGCGCAGCCTGTTCGCGTGCCTGGGCGAGGTGCCCGAGTGCCGCAAGGCCCGGGGCAAGCGCTGTCCGCCGAGGACCGTGCTGGCGATCGCCGTCGCGGCCCGGTTCGCCGCCCTGCTCTCGCAGGAGCGGCTCGAGGCGGTGGACTCGTTCTTCAGCCCGAGCAGGAAGCGCTGCACCGCGCCCTCGATCACCACCTTCCACAACATCCTCGCCGACCTGCCGCCCGAGACGCTGGACGACGCCGTCGGACGGTGGACCGCCCGGCAGGCCGGCGCCGCCACGCCGCTCGCCATGGACGGCAAGGACATCCGCGGCGCCTCGAAGCAGACCGGGGAGGGACGGCGGATGATGGTCGCCGCGGCCGGGCACGGGACCGGCATGGCGCTCCGGCAGGTCGAGGTCGACGCGAAGAGCAACGAGATCCCCGCCGTGCGCGAGCTCTCCGGCAGCCTCGACGTCACAGGCCGCATCGTCACCGTGGACGCGATGCACGCCCGGCACGAGACCGCGCGCTGCCTTCTCGGACGCCGCGCCGACCATGTCGTCACCGCGGTCAAGGACAACCAGGAGACCATCCGCGTCGAGCGCGAACGCGAGATCCTCAAGACCGGCGAGCGCAGCGTCGAGGTGACCTGGTGCCTCACCTCGCTCGGCCCGGAACGCGCCGGACCAGAGGAGCTGCTGGAACTGGTGCGCAACCATTGGGTGATTGAAAATGCCGACAACCCGGCAATGCCGACTGGCGGACGGAACTCCTTGATTCCCAACTGATCCGCCCGCCATTTGTCGGCATTATCCGTTGCATGCCCTCCGGCCGGAGGGCCATTCTTGCTCCTTTCACCAGACCGAAAGGACAAGAGAATGCGACATGACACCAACACCGCCGGGCGTGGCGATTCCGATCTTCAGCGCCTCCTCGGGCAATTCCTGGATCGTTTCGCCGAGCGGGGCAACGCGGCAAGCACGATTCGCGCATGCCGGAGCATGCTGGACAGGATCATCCGCGTCCCGGATGGCGGCAATCTCACGCCGGACCAATTGACGGCATGTGCGGAAGCGATGGCTCTGAAGGCGGCCTCGCCAGGAACGGGAGAGTTGTGGCGCACGGCAGCCAGGGTGTTTTGTGCCTTCCTTCATGAAGTGGGCGCCGTCCCTGCTCCCGCGCCATCGCCGCCATCGGCATCCAGCCTGGACATTCTGCGCACAGCCTATGGCGACTGGCTGCGGCGGCAGCGGGGCCTTGCCGATTCGAGCGTCCAGAACAACATCAAGATGTTCGACCGGTTCATGCAGTTCCGCTTCGGAGCCGGCGCGGTGCGGCCGGACGAGTTGGTCGCGGCCGACATCGACGCCTTCTTCGACCCTGGCACGGCGCGCCCGCATCGCTGCAAGTCGTCGCAGACGCGCAACCTGCTGCGCTTCCTCTTCCAGACCGGACGGACCGACGAGGATCTGTCCCTGCATGTCCCCCGTGACGGCCGACGGCGGGCCGAGACCCCGCGGCTGCAGCTGGACCAGGACGAGGTGCGGCTGGTTCTCGACGCCGCCAGGGGTGACGGCGCTCTCGCGATGAGGAGCCATGCGATGCTGCTGCTTGCCGCCCGGCTGGGGCTCCGGGCCGGCGAGGTGACGGCAATCCGCCTTGGGGACATCAACTGGCGGGCAGGCGAGATCGTGATACGCGGCAAGGGCGCCCGCCGCGATGCGATGCCGCTGCCGGTCGATGTCGGCGAGGCATTGGCCAGGCATGTCCGCCATGCCAGGCGCGGCACCTCGGCGCATCTCTTCGTGTCGGTGCGCGCGCCCTGGCGCGCCCTGGGAGCGCAATGCGTGCGCAATGCCCTGCACCGGGCCGTCGCCAGGGCACTGCCGGACCGCAAATGGCGCCGGTGCGGCGTCCATGCCCTGCGTCACGCCCTGGCAACCTCGCTGCTGCGATGCGGATCAAGCTCCGAGGAGGTCGGCAACGTTCTGCGTCACCGCAGCCGCGCCACGACCATGATCCATGCCCGCCATGACATCGACGCCCTGCGCCCGCTGGCGCTGGAATGGCCCACCGCCGTCAACACCTTGCAGGGAGCAGGCGCATGAATGCGATATCCGAAGCCCTTGTCGGCTACCTCGAATACCGACAGCGGTACGGGCTTTCCCATTGCAGCCACCTGCCGTGGATTCTCGGACGCTTTGCCCGCTACGCCGACAGCGTCGGTGCGCAGCGGATCGCCTCGCGGCTCTTTCTCGACTGGCGGCATTGCTACCCGGAGACGAAGGACACCACCTGGTCCTCGAGGCTGTGCCATGTTCGCGGCTTCGCCAAATGGTGCCGGCTCGGCGATCCGGCGGTCGAAGTGCCGCCATCAGACCTGATACGGGTCCGGGCGCGCCGGCCGAAGCCGTACATCTACAGCCGGCAGGAGATCAGCGCCATGCTGGACGAGGCCGGACGTCTGCCCTCGCCCGGCGGCCTGCGGGCGGCGACCTGCCAGACCCTGTTCGGCCTCCTGGCGGTGACCGGCCTGCGGCTCGGCGAGGCGCTGGCGCTGGACGACGGCGATGTCGATCTCGATGAGGGTGTCCTCACCATCGGACAGAGCAAGAACGGAAGCTGGCGCTTCGTGCCTGTCGCGCGTTCGACCTGCGAGCGGCTTGCCGCCTGCAGGCAGCGCCGCCGCCGACTGTTCGGCACCGGCGGCGGGGCATTCTTCCTGAACGAGAAGGGGAAGCGACCCGTCCACAACTCGGTCCAGGCCGATTTCGCCAGGATCGGCAAGCGCATCGGGCTGCGCGATGCCGATGGCGACACACGGAACGGGCACGGGCCGCGGATCCATGACCTTCGGCACAGCTACTCCGTTTCGACGATGATCCGGTGGTACCGCGAGGGCCTCGACGTCAACCGGGAGATCACCCGGCTGACCACCGTCCTGGGACACCGGACTCCGGCCTCCACGTACTGGCATGTCGAGGCGGTCCCGGAACTCATGGAGCTTGCCTGCAGGCGCGCCGAAGCGAACATGGAGGAAGGGCGATGACGGAACCGACGCTTTCCGCCCTGCTGCAGAGATTCTTCACCGGACACCTGACCGTCAGCTTCGGCGCCAGCCCCCATGCCATCGCCAGCTACCGTGACAGCGTCCGGCTGCTGCTGCGCTTTGCCGCAAGGCAGCGGGGCTGCCAGCCGACCGATCTGGAGTTCGGGGATCTTGACGCCGACATGATCGGCAGCTTCCTGTCGCATCTCGAGGAGGAGCGCGACTGCAGCCCCGCCAGCCGGAATGTCAGGCTTGCCGCGATCCGCTCGTTCTTTCGCTTCGTCGCCAACCGGGAGCCGCGGCACCTGCATCAGTGCCGGCAGATCCTTGCCATTCCAGGCAAGCGGCACGACCGGCCGGCGGTCACCTGGCTGGACCGGGACGAGACGGCGGCGCTGGTCGGAGCCCCCGACACGGGCTCCTGGATCGGCCGCCGGGACCGGTGCCTGCTCGCCCTGGCGCTGCAGACCGGGTTGCGGGTCTCGGAGATCATTGCCCTGACGCATGACGACATCCGGCTTGGCGACGGTGCCCATGTCCATTGCTGGGGAAAGGGTCGCAAGGAGCGTGCGGTCCCGTTGCGGAAAGACGCCATCGTCGAGATCGAGGCATGGATGGCCGGGAATCCCGGCCGCCCGCCGGACGCGCCGCTGTTTGCCACGCGGCGCGGCACGGCCCTCAGCCGGGACGCCGTCGAGCGGATCGTGAAGCGTCATGTCGCCACGGCTGCCCGTGCCTGCCCGCCGCTCGGGGACAAGCGGGTCACCTGCCACTCGCTGCGTCATTCGGCGGCAATGGAACTGCTCCGGTCAGAAGTGGACTGCGAGGTGATCGCGCTCTGGCTTGGGCACGAATCCCTGGAGTCAACGCAGATCTACCTCCATGCCGACCTTGAGCTGAAGGAACGGGCAATGGAGCGGACGCGCCCTGCAGATGTGCCGGCGGGACGCTACCGCCCTCCGGACAATGTGATGGCGTACCTCGATGGCCTCGTCACCCCCGGATAATGCCGACAAATGGCGGGCGGATCAGTTGGGAATCAAGGAGTTCCGTCCGCCAGTCGGCATTGCCGGGTTGTCGGCATTAGATTGAGAACCGGGTCCATTACGTGCGCGACTTCGCCTGCGACGAGGACCGGTGCAGGGCGCACGTCCGCAATCTGCCGCGCAACCTTTCCTGCCTGACCAACGCAGCCATCGCCATCGTGCGCTGCGACGGGCGCTTCAGCTGCATCCCCGAGGCGAACCGGCACTACGCCGCCCGCGCCCAGGAGGCGGTCGACGCGATCCTGCTCCCGCCCGGCGCGTGATCCGCCTGTCCTGACCGTGCGAGGAGCGCACCGGAACGCGCCGCCAGACGGCGCGAAGGAACAGCCGTGCCCGAACAGCCCGAAAACCGCGTTCAGAATGGCCCGGGCGCCAAGTGACGACCGTCGAAACCGGTGCGCAGATGACCCGGGACGCATCAGGCATGACCGCTCTCCGTCATGTCGGCCCACAGACTCGACAATAAAATGGTCCTGCGCAACCAGTGCCTTCATCAATGACACGGACAGACGGGCCAGGTCCCGTCCCCGACTTTCCCAAGGTGGTCGACAGCCACCCACCTCACTGCAAACCAGTCAGCTGTCACCCCGATATCAAGCCGGAATCAGGGGGTGAGCAGTTACCGTGAGTCATTACTTTCTTGAATTGGTATTAGAGCCAGTTCGAGCGTCCGGCCGGGAATACGCAGCACATGGGACGGCGCTGAAGGCCAACTTTCCCGCTACCTCGTGCCTCCAAATGCCGCCGAGAGATCGGGGTGCTCCAAGACCCCGGCCGCGCCCTCGTGGCGCGCGCCCGCGAACACGCCGGTCACCACGCCGGGATCGTCCCCCGGGGCATGGGTCGAAACGAACACTTCGGTCCCTTCCCCCGGTTCCACATTGATGGTGTAGCCAAGATCACCGTCGCCCCAGCGACGACCGCTGCCCGGCGCGCCGGGATGCGTTTCCTGGGTCCATGATTCGAGGTCACTAAAATCGGCCCAGCCCTGCAGGCTTGTCACGTCGATGCCAATCTCCGCGTCTCCGGCCACCGGACGGCCGGCACCGGTGAAGCCCAGGAGCGACCCGACCCATGTTGCCGTGCGCAGGCCGGACAACTCCGGGCTGTCACGAAGCCGCGTTGCGGGCACGGGCCCGTAGGCCCAGGGCCTGCCAAGGCCGTTGCGATACCCGGCCCCAAACTGCATTGCGCCGGCATCCGTGCCGCCAGGTCCTGCCTGGCCGACGAGTTGAAACCCGTCATCGTCCCAAGGTCCGAGATCGTCGACAGTCAGGTCAGAGAGCCGCATTCCGGGGGAAAGGTTGATCTCCGCCAGCAGCGCCTCGCCCTCCACCGACAGCCAGAGACGGGGCACGTCGTTCAGTCAGGTTGCGTCGCAGTCGGGGCACGAGCAGGGCGTCCGGATACGCGTTCGGATCGACATGCGCTCCCATCCCCCAGGCGTGCAGGAGCTCGTGGGTGACGACGAACTCCATCTTTGTGTCATCGCAGCCGATGGCATGTCGGTCGATCAAGGTGTACCCGCCGAGAGCCCTGTATTCCTCGTGGTTGAAATTCGTCCCGCCAATTCCGAGAACGTCCGGTTCGTAGGCATTGCCCCCGTCATCTTCCGGCCAGAGTGCCTTGCCGTCGGTGAAGTGGATATGGATTTCGTCGTAGGGAATGTCTGCGGTGGCGACGCGCTCTGAAATGTCGGGACCAAGAAGGATGCGGTGCTCCCAAGGCAGGCTGGTGTTGATGTTGCGCAGCGCGGCGATTGTCGCCCTGCGTTCCGACGCGTGTGCCGTGCTGTCGATCCGGAGTGCTTTCTGCACACCGAAATCGATGAAGACCAGGTCTCCCCCGCCTTCGCGATTGTTCTGTGTCTGGAAGGAGCGGAGGAAACGGACCACCTCCGCCACGCTGGCGCTGCCGTCCCGGCCCCGCGGATCCCGCCAGCGACCGGAGCCGACTTCGAACGCCTCTCGGCGGGACCGGGTTTCAAGATCATCAATGTCCGGGCTCTCGTTTGCAAAGGCCGGGCCAATCCCGACAAGGCGGCCATTGCGGGAATCGCGGACCTCGGCAGGCAGGGGTTTGGCCCAGGGATGAGGCGGCGGGGAGGGCGGTGTCGGTGCTGGTTCTGGTGTCGGGGTCGGAGAGGCCTGTGGTGCGGTGCCATCACCGCCTGACGGCGAACCGCCGCCGCCGCAGGCGGACAGCAGCAAGGCTGCCGCTAGGATCGCTCCCGCCAGGCCCCGCGTGCACGTTTCGAAAGGACACCTCATCGCCGCAGGCTCCTCATCCTTCACGCCTCTGGTCGCCAAGGGGTCTCCGCCAAATCAAGACAAGGGTTGACGTGATCCGTCCCGGCAGTCCGGGAAATTCATCCTTCGCAAATCCAAGGCCGGACGAACTTGGCCCGCGCCTGCTCCCTACGTCAACCTGCTCATGCGAGTTTCGGGACCGGAGAGGATTGTCGCTGCATTTGCTTCCCCCGTCCAGGCATCAGCTGGTTTGCAGCGTTTTCGGCCATGGTGACAGGACGCTTTCCGCTCAGAACTGCCTGACGAAGCCGAGCTCCGCCCCGGTTCGCCGGTGGTCGGCCTGCTGGGCGTTGCTGCCGCTCCTTTCGCGCGTGTCGGAAAGCTGCGGGCTGAAGCCCGAAACGTGAGGTTCCGCTTGAGCACGCCAATGCGGACGGAGCGCGTCGCGTCCTCGCGTGGCGTACCGTTCAGAACATTGGTCGGCGGCCGTCCCGGCCCCTCGTAACCGGTCCACCGCCTGGTCAGCGTTCCCTTCACGCTGAAGCCCCGGGGAAGCGCCGCACGCCCCCCCGAGAGACGCCCAGCGCGTTCGGTTCCGCAAGGTTTCAAGTTCGGTCCGCTCGCGGCTCCAGCTGGCACGGACGTTCGCCTGCAGGATCGGGCTCGCCGCCCAGGTCAATCCGGCCGACAGGTCCTTTGCCGGCCCGTACGTGGGAAGACGCTGCATCCAAGCAAGGCCATGCGTCACGCGCCACAGCCCATAGGGGTGTGATCACTAGGCCAAGCGAAGCGGGCCGAGCTTCCGTGGCCGCCGCAGGTAAGCGGCAGAAAGGGCGGGTGAGCCATAACCATCAGCGAGTGGTGGGTTCGTCCCGGCAAAGATACGTCACCCACCACACGGATTCGAGCATTCTCCCGATTTGCAAGGGTTTCGTCTCACTTTCAGTCTCCCGATCTGAGCATAGACTCAGAAGTCCTGACCTCAGGAGGCAATCATGGCTCCTTGTGAGCCACTTCAGCCTGACAAATAAGCTCGTTTGGGGACTTTGCCGACAATCCAGGCGCACAGTGGGCGGGCAAGATTCCATGAACCCCGAAGCGGGTGCTGAGGTCGCCGAACATTTTCGATGAAGCAAGAAAACAAGGGACCCGGCATCAGAGTCGCCGGCGAAATCCGGAAAAACGGGTTCACGAGAGTTGCCAGCTTCTGCCCTCGAGGTAAGGACCTCTGAGACTCATGTGGCTGACTTCAGGGGCGGGACTCCGAAGGCATCCCCCGGCTTGTCTTCGGAAAAGTCGCATTCGCCGAGCATGTTGACGTGAACCCAAGCCTTGGGCGCGTGAGCGGCGATCATGCTCAACAAGGCCTCCCTGGTTTCAGCGTCCGCGCGACCACCTCCGCCACCTTGCCGTCCGTCACGGTGCGGGACCGGCCGGAGCGGTGCCCGTCCGCGAGGCCCTCGATGCGCTTCTCGGCGAACCATCGGCACCACTTGCCGACCGTGCGTTCGTGCACGCCGATCCGCTCGGCGATCTCCCTGCCTCGAAGCCCTTCGGCACGGAGAAGGATGATCCTGCAGCGGTCGGACAGCGACCTCGGCGCCTCGTGCTTGCGGACATGCGCCTCGATGAGCCCGCGCTCCTCGTCGCTCAGAACCGCTTCCACCGCCTTGCCTCTCGTCGAACCGCCTCCATTGATGGAGTGACATCCAACGATTCATGGCAACTGGCGTTACAGGAGACCAGGTTTGAAGCCTGCGCGATCGTTCCGGCCTTGAGACTGAACTGCGGGGCGATTGGGGCGGTCGCGGCAACGATGCGTCATCGTCCTGTGCCCGATGCTGCATTACACGCTGCTGCTGCCACTGCGCGGTCGGTGCGCGCCTTGCGACAAAACCTGCTCTTCAAGCCAAGCCCGCGACTCGTCGTCATCGGGGAACATGCCCATCAACTTCCTGAGACTGAAGCCATTTCTTTCCGGCCTTCCTGCCATGTCAGACCTCCGTTCGTTGGGATCAATCCCTATTGGCCCGTTGCTCTTGCACAGTCGGCCGCTTGGGCAATCTCAGACGATCGCATCGGGACGCAAGTGGCCGACAAGACCTGCCAGATGAGTCTGCATGCCGCATCCTGAACCGGGCGCCGCCGCTCCGCCGTCCCGTTCAAAGACATAACCAACCCGCCAGGCTCGGCGTCAGCCGCAACGGTCCTTGCTGTGATGTCACCGCCGTTGCATTGGGCAGACATTACAGGATGCGAAACCATGGCCCCGCTGATAGTCGCGACTTTGATGACAGGATTGCGGCTGCGCAGAACTAATAGGCCAGGAGAGTCGGCCGATCAGCGGAAGGACACGAAACACCGCAAGACTCCGAAAGAGGACTCCGGCCGGATCGGCCATCTGAGTTCCAAGGCGGAGCCTACTCGGCCGGCGCGCCGGCCCTTCTCGACAACGCGCGCTTGCGTCTCTTCGCAAACCGCTTCTTGAGACGTTTCACGCGTGCCTTCTGGTACGCGGCGATAAGCGGCGTGGAAAGGAAGTAGGACGCCACGCCCGCCGCAATGCCTAGCGTTAGGCCGCCGACGAGGTAGGGAACGAATATCTGCTTCAGGAACAGGACCAAGCCCTGCCAGTTCGCGTTCTCGGGCGTGAAAAGTGCCCAGAAATTGCGCCAGAAGTCCAGCGACGCTTCGGCAAAGGCCCCGACGATCTGCGGCAGCGGCATCCCATCCTGGCCAACCATCAGGTAGCCGAGACCCGTCGACACGGACGCGATCAGCGGAAACGTGACCGGGTTGCCGAAAAACGTCGCCAATAGCGCCGCGAGAACGTTGCCGCGGATCATCACCGCAAGGATCGCCGCCAAGAAGAAATGAAGGCCGAAGAAGGGCGTGAACGACATGAAGACCCCGACCGCAATCCCGCGGCTGATCTTGTGTGCCGGATCGGGCAGGCGCCGGAGACGAAGCGCAACGTAGCGCAGCGCGCGCTGCCAGCCGCCCCGGGGATAGACGCTCTCGCTGACGATCTCGGCATAGGACCGCGGGTTTCGCCGCTTGAAGATCACGCGCGCGCCCTCTCGGATGTCGAAACGGGGCGGCGAATCAGGCCAGCACCGGTCTGGTTCGGAAGGTTGCCGGTCTGGTGTCGTTGTCCCTGCCACGCACAACATGTGCCATCGTGAGTGGCGGAGGCGGTCCCGAGGGAGCGCTTCCTGATCGAAGTGCAATGGAAAGGACAGCGACAATGGAAATCCTTGCCGGACCGGACGTGTCGGTGGCAAGCACGTCTGCTTGCGCGCCCGGCGCCGATGGCAGGATCGTGAACGAAGCGAAGGTGCCTTCTGATCCCGGATCGCTCGTCGAGCACATGCATGGCCTGCCCGGCGGCATCGCGGCTGTCGGCCTGGAGGCCGGCCCCTGTCAGGACGGACCGGCGGGATGCCGAGGGCATCGCGCAGCTGCTGCGGACGGGATGGTTCCAGCCCGTGCACTGCAGGCCGGTCGCGTCCCGGGAGACGCGGGCCCTGCCGGGCTCGCGCAACGCGCTCGCGGAAGGCCTGACGCGGCCTGGACTCCCGGTGCGCGGCATTCTCCGCGACTTCGGCCTGAAGCCCGGCCGGGTCTCGAAAGGGGACTTCGAGGAGCGGGTCCGGGAGCCGGCCTCGGGCAGCGCGATGCTGCCGGACGCCGTCGAGCCGATCCTGCGGCTGCGCGCGCAGATGCGCGACGAGCTGGCCGTGATGACGAAGAGGATAAAGAGCCTCGCCGTGTCGGACGCCACCTGCCGGCAGCTGATGACGATGCCCGGCACGGGACCGGTCACGGCGACGGCCTTCGTCGCCGCGGTCGACGACCCGGCCCGGTTCCGAAGGGCCAGGGACATCGGCGCCCGGGCGGGACTGACGCCGAAGCGGAACCGGTCGGGAGAGACGGACGTGTCGGGCGGGATCTCGAAGACCGGCGACATCGCGCTGCGCAAGGCGCTCTTCCAGGCGGCCACGGCGATGCCGACCGGCACGGGCAGGATGAACTGGCTGCAGTCCCGGGCGCTGCGCGTGGCAGGAAGCGCGCCACGGCCGCGCCGGCCCGGCGCATGGCCGTGGTTCCGCTCCGGATGTGGCTGGACGGGACGGAGTTCCGCTTCACCCGCGAGCAGGCGATGTCGCCTGACCCGGCATGAGCGTGGCTGCAACGGATCCGCAGTCCGTGACGAAGAGGGAAGGAGCGGGCACTGCCTCTTGAGAGGCATCCCGTCCACGGACGTCCCCTTGCCGGGACGCGGTCTTCGATGATGTCGTGGAGAGCCTCGTTGCCGAACCGCGTTGTCGCGTTCGAGCACGCTTCTCAGATTGACACTCGGGGACCGAAATGGACCAGGCATCATGCAGGCGGCCGACGAGCCGGCCACGGACGGAAGGAAGATGCCCGGCGGCGGACGCGAGCGGACCTTCCCGGAAACATCGAGGTGAAGACTTGAGCGAAACCTGAACTGCATCGACCCCGCCGCGCCTCTTGCCGCCGGTGACGGGACTGTCTCGTCAGGTTCGGGCGTCATGGCAGCTCATGCGAAGGACTCCGTTCTTGCTTTCGGGACCCTGTTGGGGAAGGGCTTTCGTCTCGGATCGCGATGCCTAGCCAGCGAGGCGACATCGCTGTCCGCCTCGAGAGCAAGCATCACTGCGTGCAGGTGTCCAGTATCGCGAAGCTCTACGTCAATTATGAGACGGTAGAAATCCGGCTTCCTGTCGATGAACTCCAGGTCGGAGATATTCGCACGCTGCTCCCCGATCAAGGTGCATATCCGGCCCAGGACGCCGCTGTCATTGGCGATCGTCACGTCAAGGCTGACATTGTGAACCGGCGGGTGCCGGCCTTCCTGCCAGTGAAGGTCGACCCACCTGTCGGAATCCTCGTCGAGCTCGGCCAGTGAATCGCAGTCGATGGCGTGAATCATCACGCCCTTGCCACGATAGGCGATGCCGACGATCCGCTCCCCCGGAACCGGCTGGCAGCAGGCGGCGCGGCGAAACGTCTGGGAAGGCTTGAGCCCGACAACCGCCCGCGCCGCGTCGATCTCCTCGCCGGACATGCTTTCGAGATCGGGATACAGCGTCCTGATGACCTCCCGCGCGGTGAGTTCGGCCGCCCCGATCCGCACCAGCAATTCCGTGCTTTTCTCCATTCCGAGCTGTTTCGCCGCCGTCGTGTAGGCCTTTTCCGTGGGGCGCCTGCCGATCCGGTCGAACGCCACGCGAAGGAGCTCGCGCCCGAGCTTCTGGAAACGCTGGCGGTTCTCCTCGCGCAGCGAGCGACGGATGGCCGCCTTGGCGCGTCCGGTGGCAACGATGTCGATCCAGGTGCCGGGAGGCCGCTGGCCCTGAGCCGTCATGATGTCCACGGACTGCCCGTTGCGCAGCCGCGTCCAGAGCGGGGCGCGGACCCCGTCCACCTTCGCACCGACGCAGCTGTCACCGATCCGCGTGTGAATCGCGTACGCGAAATCCAGCGGCGTCGCGCCGCGCGGCAGCTTCACGACCTCGCCCCTCGGCGTGAAGCAGAACACCTTGTCGGCATACATCTCCATCTTGACGTGCTCCAGGAACTCGTCATGGTCCTCCGCCGATTCAAACCGCTCCGAGAGACCGGCGATCCACTTGGCCGGATCGACCGCAAAGGGGTTCACCGAGGGCTCTCCGTCGCGGTACGACCAGTGGGCCGCGACGCCCGACTCGGCGACCTCATGCATCTCCTGGGTCCGGATCTGGATCTCGACGCGCTTGGCGTCCCGCCCGGAGACGGTCGTGTGCAGCGAGCGGTACCCGTTGGACTTCGGCTGGCTGATGTAGTCCTTGAAGCGACCCGGCACCGCGCGCCACCTTCTGTGCACGGCGCCCAGCGCGGCGTAGCAGTCCGCGTCGCTGCCGACGATCAGCCGGAAACCGTGGATGTCGGAAAGGCGCGAAAACCCCATCTTCTTTTCCTCCATCTTGCGCCAGATGGAATACGGCTTCTTCGCGCGCCCGAACACCTTGGCCTCGATGCCGGCCTCCTCGAGCTCCTTCTCCATGTCGGAGGTTATCCTGCGGATCACGTCACCCGACTTGCGCTGAAGCGTTATGAAGCGCCGCATGATCGAGTTGCGCGCCTTGGGATTCAGGACCCGGAACGCGAGATCCTCGAGTTCCTCGCGCATCCACTGCATGCCCATCCGGCCAGCCAGCGGTGCATAGATGTCCATGGTCTCGCGCGCCTTTTGCTGCTGCTTTCCCGGCGACATGGCCTTGATCGTGCGCATGTTGTGGAGACGGTCGGCGAGCTTGACCAGGATCACGCGCAGGTCCCTCGACATCGCGATGAACAGCTTGCGGAAATTCTCCGCCTGCCTAGTCTCCGACGACGAAAGCTGGAGGTTCGTGAGCTTCGTGACGCCGTCGACCAGTCCGGCAATTTCGGCACCGAACTCGCGTTCCACCTCCTCGTAGGTGGAACGCGTGTCCTCGATCGTGTCGTGGAGCAGCGCCGTGACGATGGTGGCGTCATCAAGCTGCTGTTCGGTCAGGATCGCCGCGACCGCTACCGGATGCGTGAAATAAGGCTCGCCCGATCGCCGATTCTTGCCCTCGTGCATGCGCTGGCCATACGCGAAGGCCCGGCCGATCAGGTCTGTGTCGGTCTTGGGATTGTAGTTCTGGACAAGCGCGATCAGGTCGTCCGTGGTGAGCATCCGGTCCCCCCGGGGGCAGGGCCAGCCCCTACGGCCGCCTCTGGGCGCCTTCCATCAACGCCCGCAACAGCCTCTCCTCGTTGAGGTCGTCATCTTCTGGCGCGTCGTTGCCCGCACCCATGAGCAGGGCCATGGAATCCTCCTCCGGCTCGTCCACCTCGATCTGGGTCTGATGAGATTCGATCATGCGCTCATGAAGCTCTTCCGAGGATTGGGTCTCCTCCGCGATCTCGCGCAGCGACACGACGGGGTTCTTGTCGTTGTCCCGGTCCACCGTAAGGGGGGCGCCCGTCGAGATTTCGCGCGCGCGGTGCGACGCGATCATCACGAGATCGAACCGGTTCGGAACCTTGTCAACGCAATCCTCTACCGTCACGCGGGCCATCTGGGTCTCCGTCTGTAAAGAAGTCGGTGAGTCAGGTATGGTTTCCGGGCGCGAAAGACAAGCGGAATCTGCGCCCGCAAGGCCCCGGACTGCGCGGTTACGGAAATTTGACCGCAGGGGCGGTTGCAATTGCCTCCAGACAGTCGGAAAGTCGGAACCAGTGAATTGTCGGCACCGGCCGGACTGACTCCACGTCTTAGCCGATAATGAATTTGTCCGGCCCGAATTCTTTGGGGAAGGACAAGCAGATGTTCTACAAGGACGAACGGCTTGCTCTGTTGATCGACGGGGCGAATCTGTATGCCGCGACGAAGGCGCTGGGATTCGACATCGACTACAAGCTTTTGCGCCAGGAGTTCATGCGGCGCGGAAAGCTGCTGCGGGCGTTCTATTACACCGCGCTCCTAGAAAACGAGGAATACTCTCCGATCCGGCCGCTCGTGGACTGGCTTCACTACAACGGGTTCGCCATGGTGACGAAGCCGGCGAAGGAATTCACCGACAGCCAGGGCCGCCGCAGGGTGAAGGGGAACATGGACATCGAGCTTACGGTCGATGCCATGGAACTCGCGCCGCATGTCGATCACATCGTGCTGTTTTCCGGAGACGGCGACTTCCGTCCGCTGGTGGAAAGCCTGCAACGCCAGGGCGTGCGGGTTTCCGTCGTCTCGACGATCCGTTCGCAGCCGCCTATGATTGCCGACGAACTGCGCCGCCAGACCGACAACTTCATCGAGCTCGATGAATTGAAGGACGTCATCGGACGCCCGCCGCGCGAGCCGCGCGAGCCGCATGACGGTACCGAGGAGTGACGCGCCCGACTCGGCCTGGCATTGACGCGAAACGGGAATCCGGCTGGCAAGGATGCCGTGGCCGGTCTCTCCGAGGATTGGAGTGCGCCGGGAGATTGCTCGCTGGCCCCGTCGTACCTTGCATCTCGGCGGGTCCTGTCATCCGCCAGGCCAATTTATCGCGGCAGGGACGGTCATTACTGACCGCCCCCCGCACGGATCCGGACGGCGCGCTGACGCATCCGGCTCCTGGGTCGAACGTCAGCCCGCACCGCCGCCGCAAAAGGCGGCTGGCACGGGCTGCGTGAGCGAGCGGCGCATGTGACGCCCGTTGTCGGATCCCGATCTCCGTGAACGCCTTGCCGCCCCGCTCTTCCGACGGCCCCGGCCCTTCGCCCCATCCACCCCGCCGGAGGCGTCACAGCCCCTTTCGTTCGCGGACTCCGTCACTGCCATGGCCGGGTCCGACTCCTCGATGCCGTGCATCCGGAGCTGCGGGAACGTCCCCTTCCTCCGGCGACCCTGACGCAATGGCCGGGGCAGCGTCGAGGCCTCCCGGGTCCCGATGGACAGCTTCGGCGCGCGCCATGGCTCCCAGGCCCGGCGGGTCAATGGCATTCGGACAAGTTTTTCTGGTGCTCGGACAAGGAAGCCCCCGCGCTTCGGGCGTCTGCCGGAAGCCGGGGGCCTTTTTCCGTGGCCGGTCCTGATGTAAGGCGGGTGGCCGGTTCTGCCACCTGCTCCCTGGCTGCATGGACCGCCGCGGGCAGCTTCGTCCGGGCCTTTCCCGCTGGACGCACCGGGACAGTCCGGTCATGATCCGCGTGACGGACTGCCTGACCGTTTCGGCCTGCTTCAGGAACAGGGCCTCGATCTCCTTTCCGACCAGGCGCAGGCCGTTCCGGAAGTTCGCGCGCATGGCGGGCAGGTCCTCGCCGCCGCCGCCGTTTATGTCATCGTCGCACCGGTTGGAGAGCTGGCGCGCGAGGGTGGTCAGGACGAAGGCGGCGCAGGGCTCCTGGCGGACGCCGCGCACGGACTTCGCGTGGAACCGCTCGATCACGGACCTTCCGGTCCTGTGCATCTCTTCGATTCCCCACCTTCCATGACAGGGATCGGAGAGCGCCTGGATGCCGAAGCGGCCGCCGTCGGACAGCGAGGTCGCCAGGCAATGTTCGGTGTCGCCGGCCGTGTGCCTGACCAGGCGGACGCGGAGGCTCCGGCGGCGCATCGCGGTCTCGTCCCCGGGCGCGTCGAGGGTCACGGTCCGGTCGCTCTCGCCCGAGGCGATGAAGCCGTCGAGCACGGGGTTCGCGTTCCCCCGGATGCGGAAGACGAAGTCCGGCCCGCGCTCCCGGCGGGCCGGCGCCATCGCGAACGGGAAGCATCCCCGGTCGTGCACGATGACGTCGCCTTCGGCGGCATGGTCCAGGTGCGTGAGAGCGGCCTTCCGCTCGTTCTCGTGGTCGACCGGGATGCGGTCGCGCAGCCTGCAGAGGACGCTGGCCATGCCCTGGGGGTGGCGGGCGCCGTCGGCCACGCGGAAGCCGTGCACCGCGAGCTCTCCCGGCAGGGTGATCTTCGACCCGCCGACGGCCAGGATCCTGCGGCCCTTCCGGCGAGGATCTCCCGGTGCAGGCGCTTGAACGCGGCCTCGTCGAGCTTCTCCCGGGTCTCGTCCACGAACGTCTCGCAGAGGACGGGCCGGTACCCGTGGATGCGCTCCCGGTCGTCCGCGAGCCGCCGCGTCGCCATGGCCAGCGCCGAGGAGGCCAGGTTCTTCGACCGCACCCATGGAAACAGCAGGTACCGGGAGTTGACGACCATGAGGTGCCGGCTGCGGTCGCGCCTCCGGCCGGTCCATCCGATCCAGCGGTCCCGGCACGGGAGCGTCTTCGTCACCGCCTCGAACAGCAGGCATCCCAGCCTGCGGCCGTCACGGTCGGTCACGAAATGGCGGATGTGCGCCCCGAAGGGGCGTCTGCAGCCGAGGCAGTGGTGGCGGTCGACGAGAGCGTTCCACAGCTGCCGCCCCTCGGCGTCGGTGACGGGCTCGACGCGAAGCGGGCCCAGGTCGGACAGCGGCGCCGCGATCTCCGGCTGCGGGTCCGAGGCGGAGGTCCACGCCGGCGTGTCGACGGCCTTCATGTCGCGGACGCTGTCCTCCCGCTTCGGCGGCAGCTTGAGGATGCCGTGGCTCTCGAGCGTCTCCAGCATCCCGAGGCAGGCCCCGACCTTGCAGGCCCCCTTCGCCGTCTTCCAGCCGAGATGCTCGCAGATCGTCTTCGCGAGCTCGTTGCGGCTGTCGTCGGGGAGCAGCTCCACGGTCTCCTGGACGTCGGCGATCTGCTGCCGGTTCAGTCGGCGGCCCGAGAAGGTGGTCGACTTGAGGTCGATGATCCGCTGGTCCATGGGCGATTCCCGCGTTTGCCTGACGACAGCATGCGAATCGCTGGCCGCTTGTTAAGCATCTTGCGGGGGAAAGTCTTCCAGACGGAAGAAGTCATGCCATGTCAACGGCTTGCGGGTTGCCGAAAAAGCCACCCCGAAGCCGTAAATCTATCCGAATGCCATTGCCGCACGGGCAGCCGCTCATAAGAGCTAGCCGGGCGCACCAGACGTCCTGACCTCGGGGCGCAATCATGGGTTCCATGAGGACCATTTTCCCAGGCAAATGAGCTCTTCTTGAAGTCTTGTCGGCAATCTTGGCGCGTAGTGGGCGTGCAAGATTCCATGAACCCCAATACGATGGCTGAAGCCTCGGACATTTGCGGTGAAGCATCCCCCTTTCCGCTCTGAAGTGCGACGATCATCGCAGCCGCATTGATCTCAGGCTGCCACACGCCTTGCTCCGAAGACGTGCATGACGGTCTCCTCGTCGTAGGACGACTGAAGCTGGTCAATCCGCTTGCGTGACTGGATCGGCACAATGCAGGATAGCTGCACCCGAACCCTGCCCGCCTGTCCGGCAGCCATGCGGCACTCGATCACGGACGAAGTCACGTTCCCGGCACAGCCTGGCGCGCGCGCCGACAAATGCGCGCGGCACGGGGTGATCCTGACGCGCCGCGCTCTGAACTGGACTGCCGACCTCAAAGCACGTATGTCACGAAGGAAGGGGCGCGGGAGGAACGATGGCAGAAGCAGACATTACCATCTACCTTGCAGCACCAAGGGGTTTCTGTGCCGGGGTTGATCGCGCCATCAAGATCGTCGCAATGGCGCTGGAGAAATGGGGACCGCCGGTCTACGTGCGGCACGACATCGTGCACAACCGGTATGTCGTGGACGATCTCCGCTCAAGGGGGGCCGTCTTCGTCGAGGAACTCGACGAGTGCCCCGACGACCGGCCGGTGATCTTCTCCGCGCACGGCGTGCCCAAATCCGTTCCGGCCGAGGCTGACCGTCGCAACCTGGTGTATGTGGACGCCACATGCCCGCTTGTCAGCAAGGTGCATATCGAGGCGGCCAGGCATCACGGCAACGGCCTGCAAATGATCATGGTCGGGCACGCAGGCCACCCCGAGACGCTTGGCACCATGGGACAGCTTCCCGAGGGCGAAATCCTCCTGGTGGAGACCGTCGAGGATGTCGCGCATGTCGAGCCCCGCGACCCGGACAGGCTGGCCTATATCACCCAGACCACGCTTTCGGTCGACGATACGGCAGAGATCGTCACCGCCTTGAAGGCGCGATTCCCGTCGATCGCGGGCCCGCACAAGGAAGACATCTGCTTCGCCGCGACAAACCGTCAGGCCGCCGTCAAGGCAATTGCACCCAACATCGACGCGCTCCTGGTGCTGGGCGCGCCGAATTCATCGAACTCGAGCCGCCTGGTCGAGGTCGGGCGAACGGCCGGCTGCAAGCATGCCCAACTCTTGCAGCGTGCCAAGGACATCGACTGGCGCGCGATCGAGGGCGCGCGCAGCATTGGTCTCACGGCCGGCGCGTCAGCGCCCGAAATCCTGGTGAACGAGGTGCTCGACGCCTTTCGGGAACGGTTCAGCGTGGCGGTCGAGGCGGTGGAGACCGCCATCGAAGACGTCGAGTTCAAGGTGCCAAGAATCCTTCGGGACCCTGCTTGACCTTCTGCAGGATGCAGGCGGGCGCATGACCGCGGATCGCGAAACAATGGACGTCTACGGCCGGATGGCCGCCGACTACGCGGCAATGGCGGATCGGCCACGCAATGACCGTCATCTGGACCTGTTCATCAGGTCCCTGTCCGCAGGGGCGCGCGTTCTCGACCTGGGCTGCGGGCCGGGCCGCGCAGCCGCACGCATGACTCAGGCCGGCCTGCAGGTGGACGCATGGGACGCAGCGCCGGAAATGGCCGCGATCGCGCGCGAGCGGTTCGGGCAGGAGATTCGCATCGCCACGTTCGACGCGCTCGATGCCGACGCCGTCTACGACGGGATCTATGCCAACTTCTCGCTGCTCCACGCGCCAAGATCGGAAATGCCGGAGCACCTGAACAGGATCGCGAAGGCGTTGACTCCGCGCGGCCTGTTCAATATCGGGCTCAAGACCGGCGTCGGCGAGAAACGGGATTCTCTCGGTCGTTTCTACGCGTATTACGAGGAAACCGAGCTCACCGGGCTCCTCGAAGCGGCCGGGTTCGATATATTGTCGCGCGCCACTGGCTCGGAAGCGGGGCTGGACGGTGTCGAGGCCCCGTGGATCGTGATGAGGGCCAGAAAAATTGGCTGAACTCAGGCTTTGCTCAATGCCGTCTTCGGGCAACAGCTTCAAGGTGCGGCTGCTGCTGTCCCTGCTGCAGCGCAGCCAACCGCATGTGGTGCTTGAAGACTGCTCCCCCGAGCTGGCCCGTGTTCACGAACAGGGATGGCTTCCGTTCGGAAAGCTTCAGGTCGTCGAGCTCGGGGACGGGACCCTCTTGCCGGATTCCAACGCGATCCCCTGCCTTCTCGCGGACGGGACAAGGTTCCTTCCCGACGATCCCGCCCGACGGGCGCGGGTGCTTGCCTGGATGTTCCGGGAGCAGAACTGGCACGAGGGGGTCATCGCCGTCCGGGCGGCATTGAGGAGCTGCCCAGGCCGCGTGCATGAGGCAACGCCCGAACGCATGGCCGAACCCCTGAACCGGGCCCATGAAGTCCCGCGCGTCATGGAAAGCCGGCTTCAGGAGACTGCGTGGCTGACGGGCGACCAGCCGACCTTAGCCGACGGCTCGTCTTGCGCCTGCACGCACACGGCTGAATCCAGGGGCGGATACGACCTGAACTGGTTGCCCGCCATTCGGACATGGCTTCGGGGCATGACGGAGCAGCCAGGTCATGTCGCGTTTGGGCACGTCCCCGAGTGACAGAGGTCTTCGCCTACACCGACGGCGCCTGTTCGGGCAACCCGGGTCCAGGCGGCTGGGGAGCTCTCCTGGTGGCAAGGGCACATGACAGGGTGTTGCGTGAACGAGAGCTTGCGGGCGGGGAGGCCCAGACCACGAACAACCGGATGGAGCTCCTGGCCGCGATCCATGCGCTTGAAGCGCTGAATCGCCCTTCCCGGCTCACGGTTGTCACCGATTCGGTCTACGTAAGGAACGGAGTCACGGCATGGATGCCCAGATGGAAGGTCAGGGGCTGGCGGACGTCAGCCGGGGCGCCGGTGAAGAACGTAGACCTGTGGAAGCGGCTCGACGCGGCTCAAGGCCTGCATGACGTTCGATGGACCTGGGTGAAGGGCCATGCCGGCCACCCGGAAAACGAGCGCGCGGACGAACTCGCGCGCCAGGGCATGGCGCCGTTCAAGAAACGTGACGCCGACGCGGGATCGCCGTCACGGGCGGGACCGGAAGCGCGCCATCGCGATGCGGCAACCCTTCCCGAACCCGGCAAGGCGAGCCGTGCCGATCCTTGGAGGGCGGGTCCATGAATATCAACGAGGCGCGACCACCGAACACCCCTCGTCCGTCAAATCGGTGCCATATCCAGACGTCCTGGCGGGCGCTGAATCTTACAACTTTCGTGAACCCTTTTTTCCGGATGTTGCCGACGGTTCTGAGGCTGAACCCCTTGTTTTCATGCTTCACCGCCAATGTCCGAGGCTTCATCCCTCGTATTGGGGTTGTTCATGGAATCTTGCACGCTCACTACGCGCCAAGATTGCCGACAAAACTCCGAGAAGAGCTTGTTTGCCTGGCTAAAATAGTCCTCAAGGAACCCATGATTGCGCCCCGAGGCCAGGACGTGTGGTGCGCCAGGCTAACTGGTGGAATGTCGCCGGGTGAAAGTCCCGGCAGAAAGAGAGGTCAGCCAGCCACTTTCTCCGCGAACCATGCGCCGGTCGTCGCGAGGCGGCAGGTGAAGCGTTGGCAAGCGGCAGGCGTGGGCCGGGCGATTGAGCCACGAAAACTGACACAACTGGAGTGCCGAGGCTGTCAGACGGGCCGAAGGCAACACTCTTCGAGCCGGTTTGGTGAGGCGAGGAGAGGCTCCGCGGGGTCTGGGAACCAAGGCACGCGTCGAAGCGGTCCACCGGGACCTGGGAGGTCTTCAGTTCGCCCCGCTGTCGTGCGGGGCCGCAAAGCGAAGGAGGAATCCGAAACGGAGATGAACGATCTGAAGAAATCAGATTCGGCCATGGTAGCGAAGAATCCGGCGAACAACGGCCCTTCCGGGTCAGCGGAGCCGGGGGAGCGAAGGGCCGGACCCAAGGGGAATCCGGGAGGCCAAAGCTCGCGCCGTGCGCAGAAACGGGGAAGCGAGTCACAGGCGGCCGACCGGATACGAAAGGCTGCAACGAGGAACCCGGAAGAGCGTCTCGTGGCGCTCCTGCACCATGTGACGACGGACGCGCTGGCGGAGGCGTTTCACTCGCTCAAGAGTGACGTGGCCGCTGGCGTGGACGGCGTGACATGGGAGATGTACGCCGAAGGGCTGGAAGATCGGCTGATCGACCTGCACGGGCGCGTGCACAGGGGGGCGTACCGCGCGCCGCCGTCCCGGCGGGCATACATGCCCAAGGAGGACGGGGGGCAGCGACCGCTCGGCATTGCCTCGCTGGAGGACAAGATACTTCAGCGGGCGGTGACGGACACGATTCCGGTGCCGATCCACGAGACGGAGTTCCTCGGCTTCAGCCACGGGTTCCGACCGGGGCGGGGGACGCACAATGCGCTCGACGCCATTGCGGTCGGAATGGAACGGCGGAAGGTCAGCCGGATCGTTGACGCCGACATTCGCGGGTTCTTCGACAATCTCGGGCGGGACCATCCGGTCCGGATGCTTGAGAGACGCATCGGGGACGTGCGGGTCATGCGGCTGATCGTCAAGTGGCTCGACGCCGGCGTCATGGAGGGGACCGACTGGACGGACACGGGCAGGGGCGTTCCGCAAGGCGGGACAGTTTCCCCGATCCTCGCCAACGTCTGCCTGCACCATGTGCTCGACGTCTGGTTCCACAACACATGGCGCAAGCGGATTGCCGGAGGCGACACGATCATCGTCCGCCATGCGGACGACTTCGTGTGCGGCTTCCAGCACGAGGGCGACGCGAAGCGCTTCCTCCGGGACTTGGGCGAAAGGCTGGCCCTGTTCGGACTGGAACTGCATCCGGACAAGACCCGGCTCATCGAGTTCGGCCGGTTCGCGAAGGCGAACCGCCGGAACCGGGGGCAGGGCAAGCCGGAGACGTTCGACTTCCTTGGCATGACGCACTTCTGCGACGAGTCGAGGAAGGGAAGGTTCAGGGTCGGACGCAAGCCGTCCCGGAAACGGGTCAACCGCACTTTGCGGCGGATCAAGAAAAGGCTTCGCGAGCGGTGGCACGGCAACCGGCACGACACGGCTGCGTGGCTGGGCAGGGTCATCAACGGCTGGCTCAACCACTACGCTGTCCCCGGGCGTGGCCGACATCTGGAGAGGTTCGTTCACCTCTGCAAGCGGCTGCTCTGGCGTGCCCTCCGGCGTCGGTCCCAAAGGGACCGCACGGAATGGGAGGACATCGATCTCCTGACCGCCGTCCACTGGCCCAAAGTCGGGATCCGCCACCCGTGGCCGAGCCAACGGCTCGTCGTGAGGACCCAAGGGAGGAGCCCGGTGCGTTAACGCGCACGCCGGGATCTGAGCGGGGGGACCGGGGTAACCCGGTTCCCTACCGCGATCATACTTGTCCATGGATCATCCAAGCCGCTCCCGAGCGGTCTCCTTCCGAGCCATGCGGCCCTCCCCCTGTCTGGTGTCGAAGTCATCAGGGCAACGCCGCATCTGGAAAGACCGCTCAACCCTTGGTCAAGCTCTTGCACTGAGTGCGGGACCGGCCAGTCCTCAATTCCGGCCGCTCATTGACCTCCCAGGCACGGCCCGACCGTGCTTCCCGCCATCGTTCGTGGCCGTCGTCCCTTCGTATTGGCAGGATCGCCTGCCAGTCCGGGCTCAGGCCCCGGCAGGGCAGTCCGATCATCGTCACGTGCTTGCCGAGATCACGTTCCGCTCGGCCACGAAGGCGCATTCAAGCGACTGACCTTCATCGGAAGCACGGGACCCCACCGGAGATTCTTGAGGTGCGCCGAATTCATTGAATCCCGCTCGCCTTTATGCTGCGATAGCGCGCGCGTTTTCTGGATGTGGATCGGTTGCGACTACTGGGGCCCCTTCCTCGAAGAGAGTCTTCAGCCGTTCGGCGATGAAGGCAGAGCCGTGCCCTCACTCGATCATGTCCGGCTCACCAATGAATTGGTCGATGCCCCAAGACCCCTTTGGAAGTCTGAAGAAGGGATGATCTGCCCAGCCATGGACCGTGTAGTCTTGGATATGAGCGAAGGGGTGTCCGGCTGTTGAGACAATCCATCGCGCAACGCGAAGATCTGCCAGTTCCTCTTCATCACTGGGCTCATCTGAATCCCACCACTGGCGAACGTGTGGTCGTGATCGCCATTGCCGCAACAGATCGAGATCAGCCATTGCCGCCTTCCGGAAGGTGTATCGCCCGGTCGTTGGGCATTGGGTCAATGCATAGTCTCCAAACCGAATTCTGTCGGGCAAAGTGAACGCAAGCTGCCTGAATCCCACACGGGTTCAGGGGATTGTCGTGATCGCAGACTACAACCCGAGATAGGAATCCACCCGTCCCGAGACAGGCTAGGCGAAGGCGCGGCGAACCTGCCGCGCCAACTGACTGCCGGGCTTCAGGCCTGGTTGCCTGTCGCGCTGTCAATGCTGATCGACACACCCGGCCCCATGGTCGAGCTGAGGGCGACCTTCTTCATGTAGGTCCCCTTCGTGCCTGAAGGCTTCGCCCTGGACACGGCGTTCACGAACGCACGGACGTTCTCGACGAGCTTCGCCTCCTCGAACGAGGCCTTGCCGATGCCCGCATGAACGATGCCGGCCTTCTCGACCTTGAACTGGACCTCGCCGCCCTTGGCGGCCTCGATCGCTTCCTTGACTTCCGTGGTCACCGTGCCCACCTTCGGATTCGGCATCAGGTTCCGCGGCCCCAGCACCTTGCCGAGGCGGCCGACGATCGGCATCATGTCCGGGGTCGCAATGCAGCGATCAAACTCGATCTTGCCGCCCTGAACCGTCTCCATCAGGTCTTCCGCACCAACGATGTCCGCACCGGCATCCCTGGCTTCGTCAGCCTTGGCCCCGCGCGCGAACACGGCCACTCGAAGGGCCTTGCCGGTTCCGTTCGGCAACGTGACCGAGCCGCGAACCATCTGGTCCGCGTGGCGCGGGTCTACGCCGAGGTTCATCGCGATCTCGACGGTTTCGTCGAACTTGGCCCTGGCGTTGGTCTTGACGAGAGAGACTGCCTCTTCGACCGTCACGCTTTCCTTGCCAGAGAAGGATTCACGAGCCGCCTTGATGCGCTTTCCGAGTTTCGCCATGACCTACCCCTTCACCTCGATGCCCATCGACTTTGCCGAGCCGAGAATGATCTTCATCGCCTGGTCGATGTCGTTCGCGGAAAGATCCTTCATCTTGGCCTCCGCAATCTCGCGAAGCTGTGCGCCGGTGACCGAGCCCACGATTTCGCGCGAGGGGGTGTTGGCGCCGGATTTCAGCTTTGCCGCCTTCTTGAGAAAATAGGACGCCGGTGGCGTCTTGACGTCCATCGTGAAGGACTTGTCCTGATAGTAGGTGACGATTGTCGGGCACGGTGCACCCTGCTCCATGTCCTGCGTCTTGGCGTTGAACGCCTTGCAGAACTCCATGATGTTGATGCCTCGCTGGCCCAGTGCCGGGCCTACCGGCGGCGACGGGTTCGCCTGCCCGGCCGGCACCTGAAGCTTCATCGTGCCGGCAACTTTCTTGGCCATCTCAGGCCTCCTTTCTCAACGCTCCAGGGACGCGTCCCGGGAGATTGCGGTTGATGTGGTCCGGCTTGGCGGTCGCGACCGCCTCGCCTCCCACAAAGTTCCGCCGCATTGGCGGCAGACGCGCCGGATACAACGGGCTTGTTCCGTTGGCAAGCCTGTCCCAGCGTAAGGGTGCGATTCTCATATGGTTCACCGTAACTGCTCACCCCTAGTTGGTTCCGCGCCTTGGGTCGTGCAAGTTTATCATGTCGGCGGCGTTTCCGGCGAGCGCGATCTGGATGGCGACGATAGGGTTGTATCCGAGTCCCGCCATCGAGCTCAGGCAGCTTGAGATCCGGCACCAGGCTTCGGCGTGAAGCCGGGTCCGCCATGAAGCGCGGCACGGACACCTCGTGCTTCACGAGGCGCTCGTGCAGGTTGTGCGCGTCGGACTTCGCGATCCGTCCCCGTTTCCCTTTCGGGCGCGGCGGGATCTCGGGCAGCTCCCTGGCACCCTGGGTCAGGATCGTCCGGCATCGCCTGCGCACGGCCGCGCGCCCGTCCTCGGGCAGGGTCTTGGTGTCGCTCCTGTCGACCCTGTGGCAGGCCTCGCGCAGCAGCCTCTCCGTCAGGCGCGCCCAGCGGAAGCCGTTGGACCCGACGACGAAGGCCGTTCCCTCAGGAGGTGGCTCCCACAGAGCTGATGCTTGCATTGATCATGGGCCAGGCACGTCGCCCGGCAGTCGTGGACCAGCGTGCCGGCGTAGCGCGGGATGATGCCGATCTCGTCGATCGCCTCCCTTCCGCGCTTCCGGTGCAGGAACTTCAGGGTCAGGGAGCCGTCGGTGACGACATGGAGCCACCGGGTCCTGCCGTCGACCCGGAAGCCGGTCTCGTCGGCATGCAGGGCCGGGCGTTCCAGGAGATGCGCGATGGCGGCCTCCTCCCATGGCTGCAGCGCTTCATGCAGGCGCCTGACGCAGCCGAGGCAGGTGGCCTCGGAGAGCCTGAGGCCGGGGATCGCCTGCACCAGCGCGACGGCCCGGCGCAGCGACAGCATGTGGGCGACCAGCGGGTTGACGACGAAGGCCTGGAGGCCGGCGCCGCACTGCAGCGGCCCCGGCATGTCGTCCGGGAACCGCCCCCTGGCTTTCAACTGGACACTGTTGGCTCGATGCATTTGAAGCCGTATGTCCGGTTCCATGAGGATCGGCCTCCGACACTACGGCTCCGAGACGGTTGACTGGCTGAAGGCCCGGCTTGGGGCCGGGGACTGCACGCGGACCTTTCTGGCACGTGAGCTGTGCGAGCGCGAGGACTGGCGGAACGCGAAGGGGGAGCCGTGCCTCGCCTCGGCCCGGGCCGCGCTTCCGAAGCTGTCCTCGGCGCTCGGCCTGCCTCTTCCGGAGGCTCGTCCGATGGGCGGGGTGACGTCGGGTTCGATGGCCCCGTCGCCGGGTTATCCCGACATGCACCTGTCGTGCGGTCTCGACGATCTCGGCGAGATCAGCGTGGTTCCGGTGGCCGAGGATGACAAGGCGCTGGCGCGCTCGAAGATGGCGTCGCACCATCCCGAGGGCGACGCGGCCTGTCCCGGCGGGCGCATCCGCTACTGGATCCGCTCGACCGCGCACGGCGTCCTCGGCGGCCTGACGGTCGGCGCCGCGTCCTGGCACCACAAGGCGCGCGACCTCCACATCGGCTGGTCGCAGGCGGCGCGGGCCGCCAACATCGGGCGCGTGGTCAACAACGACAGGTTGCTTCTGCTTCCCGGCGTCCGCGTCCACGGGCTTGCGTCCGTGGCGCTGTCGCTGTTCCACGCCCGCGTTGCGGACGACTGGGAGGGGCGCTACGGTGTCCGCCCGGAGCTTGCGTACAGCTACGTCGGACCGGAGCGCACGGGCCAGAGCTACCGCGCGGCGGGCTGGACGTGCTGCCCGGACCCGAAGAAGGGCAAGGGGCCGCGGCTCCGGGTGTACGTGAAGCCGCTGTCGGCGGGCTGGCGGGAGGTTCTCGGGCGTGCGCCGGAGCGGGCGATCGGCGGCGGGCCGCCGCTGGAGGCGGGGGAGGGCGCGACATGGGCGGAGACGGAGTACGGACGGAGCGGGCACAGCGACGCGCGCGTGCGCGAGCGCCTTGTCACGATGGGCGAGGCGTGGTGCGCGCGCCCGGGCGCGCCGCTGCCGGCGATCTTTCCCGGCGAGGCGGAGCAGCGGGCGGCGTACAGGTTCCTGTCGAACCCGAGGATCGGCGTGCAGGACATTCTTGAACCCCACCGGGAGGCGATGGCCGAACGCTGCCGCAGCCGGCCTGTCGTGCTCGCGGTTCAGGACACGACGATGCTGAACCACAGCGGGCTGGAGGCGACCGAGGGCCTTGTCGACATCGGCGGCGGCGGCTCCGGAAGCAAGGGGATCGCGGCCCATGCCGGCGTCGCGTTCAGCGAGGGCGGCTGCGCTCTGGGGGTGTTCAGCCTCGCTGCCGGCTTCCGCGCGGAGGACAAGGCGACGGCGGTCGAGGGCGAGGAAAGCGGACGCTGGACGGCCGCCTTCGCCAAGGCCGCCGAGCTGGCGGCGGCCTGCCCGCGAACCCGCGTGGTGAACGTCTGCGACCGGGAGGGCGACATGTGGGCGCTCCTGTCGGACGGCTGCGCCTCCGCCGACGCGCCCGGCGGCGCCGGCCTCCTGGTCCGCGCCAGCCGTTCGAGCCGGCGGCGTGCCTTCACGGCGGAGGGCAGGACGGAGGACCTGTTCACGCACGCGTCCGGACTGGACGTCGTCGCGGAGAAGACGATCGACATCGCGGCCTGCGGCGGCCCCCGGACGCGCAAGGGGCGCAAGGGCGTGAAGCTGGAACTGCGGGCCGGGTTCGTCGACCTCGTCCCGCCGGGCGACCTGCCGAAGGGCACGGCCCCGCTGCGCATGCTCGCGGTGCGCGTCCTGGAGAAGACGCCGCCGACGGGCAAGGACCCGCTCGACTGGCTGCTCCTGACCACCGAGGGCGAGGCCACGGAGGAGAACGCGCTCCGCATCGCCGGGTGGCACGAGAGGCGGTGGCTGATCGAGGAGTGGTTCGCCGCCGTCAAGACCGGGACGCGGATCAAGGACCGCAGGCTCAACGCCGCCGACGACCTGCGCAGGTGTCTCGCCTTCGACGCCATAACCGCATGCACCGTCATGTCCGTCGAGCGGCTCGTGCGGAGCGTGCCGGACACGCCGGCGCGGACGGTCGTCCACGAGGACGAGATCCGCGTCCTCGCCGTGCACATGTCGAAGCCGAACCACCGCAAGCAGCGCGGCCCGCCCGACCCGGATCAGGCGATCGCCGAGTTCGCCGTCAACACCGCGCGCCTCGCCGGATTCATCCCCTCGAAACGGCAGCCGCTGCCGGGAACGCACAAGCTCTGGGAAGGATGCCTCATCCTGTCACTCTTCACCGAAAACTACCGCGCCATGCGAGACTACGCCAACTTCGAGTCAACAGTGTTACATTGAAAGGCCCCCTGGTGCGGGCCCGGCAGTCCGGGCACTCCTTGACCTCGGCCTCCGCGCGGCGCTCGACGGCCTCGAACACGATGTCGTGCAGGACGCGACGCTCCCGGTCGACGGGGTCGACGCCGGACAGGTCGGCGCCGCATGTGTCGCAGGCCTCGACGGCGACCGTCCCCTCGACGGTGGTCTTCCGTAGGTTGTCGCCCGTCCGCAGGTTCGGCTTCGCGCCCTTGCCGCTGCTGCCGGCGCGCCGTGCGGTCTCGTCCCTCCCCGTCCGCGACCGCGGGAGGCCGGAGCTGGCGCCGGTCTTGCGGGCCGTCCTCTCCGGCAGGACGGCGATCAGGATGCCCGGCAGGGTGAACAGGACGCCGATCACGGCATCGACCTCTTCGGACACCTTGCCGTCCTTTCGCAGCGTCTTGATCCGCGTCTTCGCGCCCTCGAACTCCTCGCGCAGAGATGCCGCGTTCACCGTCGCCGTCACCCGGCCTCGACGGCCATGATCGCCGAGATCGCCGCGAGGCGCTCGCCCGGCGGCATCTTAAACCAGCGCCTTCATCAATGACACGGACAGATGGGCAGGTGTCCGGCCAGCCACGCTCCATTCCCGGCGGCGGCCGGAGCATTCGCGAACCGCACCGCAACACGCGTGGTTCGGTGATCAGGTCATCGTGTCGAGCGGGAACGTGAAAGCCCTGCGCAGAAGCCGCGCGCGCCGACCACGGCCCGATCCCCGACTTTCCCAAGGTGGCCGAAAACCATCCACCTCACTGCAAACCGGTCAGCTGTCACCCCGATGTCAAGCCGGAATCAGGGGGTGAGCAGTTACGTCCCAGCCACATTTGCCTTGGATCAGGGTTCGCCTAGTTCTGTTTCACGACCTGCGTGAACTCGAGTTCCACCGGCGTCGCGCGGCCGAAAATCGAGACAGAGACTTTCAGGCGCTGGTTCTCTTCGTCTACTTCCTCGACGGTGCCGTCGAAGTCCTCGAACGGCCCGTCATACACCTTGACCTTTTCGCCGATGTCGAACGAGATCATGAGCTTCGGCGCGGTCTCGCCTTCTTCAACTCGATTCAGGATTGAATTGACTTCCGCATCCGGCATCGGCATCGGACGGCCGCGGGATCCGAGAAATCCGGTGACGCGATTGATCGAGTTTATCAGGTGATAGCCCTCATCCGACATGTCCATCCTGACCAGCACGTAGCCCGGCATGAAACGTCGTTCTGCAGTGACTTTCTTGCCGCGCCGGATCTCGATGACCTCTTCGGTCGGAACGAGGACTTCCTCGATCTCGCTCAGGAGGCCGGCGTCTTCCACGGCATGGCGAATCTGTTCGGCTACCTTTTTTTCAAAGTTCGACAGAACGCTTACAGCATACCAGCGCTTGGCCATGGCTCTTCCTCTTCTTCATCAGGGGCGAAGGCCCCGGAGATTGTCCGAGCACAGTTCACTTGCCGTCCGAATGCATTCAACCGTGTCGGGGAGTCACGTGCCGAATACACATGATGCAGTGGCAGTTCAAGTCCCTGCGAACGCGGGGGCGCGATTCTCATATGGTTCACCTTGTGATTCCATGATGTTCCACCTGCGAATCACGCGGCGAGCGCGATCTGCGCCGCCGGCCGGTTCTCGTTGGCGCATTCTGGTGGCTTCCAGCCGCCGTTGCGTTTCATGCTCGGGACCAGCGCGGCCCATGCCCGGTCGAAGCGTCCGGACTTGAGAAGCGACCGGAAAGTCAGGACACCCTGTCCGCCGTCGCGTCCCCAGCTCTGCCCTGAGCGCTTCATCCGGCACGTCACGAGAACCTTGTTGGCAGATTCAACTGCACCGGACCCGATCGCGTAGCCTGCCGCGGCGGCGTCCGCGTAGTCCATGCGTCGGCGGTTGTTGCGGAAGTAGGCCAGCTCCTTCCGGATCCGGTCGGCCCCCTTGCCCTTCCGCAGCAGGTGGCGCATGGCGTCGATCACCTTTCCGGCGCCCTTGGGATCGTGCCGCAGGACGTGCCGCCACTTCTCGAACCAGGCCGTTCCCGCAGGCGTGTCCGGGCCGAAGGCGGCGTCGGCAGCGGCACTCAGATGCTGAGCCGAATGCCAAAAATCCACTAGCATGACGTCGGGGCTCAGCGATTGCAAAAATGGCCAGTTGTCTTTCGCGCCATCGGCGACCACCGCGATCTTCAGGTCCGGATTTCGCCCGAGCCAGTGGAACGTTTCGGCCATCAGCTGCGACTTCAGGCTCCCCTTGCCCTGCTCCGGCAGACGCCCGAAGGACCGGCTCTCCAGCATGTTCCCCTCGGCATCGACCAAGGCCACGACGCCGCACGACGCCTCGCGCCAGCCAGCGTCCGTTGCCTTTCCGTCCGCCGTCTCGGCGTTCATGCGCATCATCACGCCGTCAAGGGAGACAAGAACCGACACGGCTTCCGCCGGCAGTTCCTCCTGCTCCCGGAGACCCGGCAGAAACTCGCCGAAACACTCCTCCGCGCAAGCCCCGGCCTCCCCGGAAAGCCGCACCAGCGATGCCGTCGAAGGCCCCTCGCCGCAGAGCCTCCTCCAGGCATCTTCGCTCTCGCGGGCCGTCAGGCCGCTCATCAGATACATCGAGAGACCCGCCGCCGCAGGCGTCAGCCCGCCGACCGTCAGGCCAAGGACGCTCTCGGCCGGAACCAGGGACGCGCCGCGACCCGAAGGACGGTACCGCGACCGCAGGAAGCCGACTGGGCCGAACATCGTCATCGCGCGGCCCGGCGTGACCTCGGCCTTCCGGTACGTCCGGCCCCCGGCCTCCACCGCCTCGCCGTGATCGTCAAGCGTCTCGAACGCGTCCGCCAGGACCGACCGGGCCAGGCCGAAGACCATGTCGCGGAACGCGGCCTCGGCCTGCAGCGGGTCGTCCCTGAACAGCGCCGCGACGTTCTCCGCCAGGCCGATCTCGGCGGCCCGCTCGACCAGGGCGACGCCCGCCTTCGTCAGGCCGTCCCTTGCCGCCGTGACGGATTCGCTTCCGTCGCAGATGTTGGCAATCGAGGTTGCAGGTTGTAGACTTTCCATCGGAGTGCTCCTTTCCGCCCCCCGTCCAGGGGCGTTTTCAAATGGTTTGGAGGAGCACTCTACCACACCCGGATTCCAGGGCCAGGAACGCCGCAGACACGGCGGACGTGGAAAAATTGCGGCTTGCGCGACGAATTTTCGCGAAATCCACCCAATCAGGGGCAATCTCCAACTCCGGCTCACGAAAAATCGTTTGATTTCAGCTCACTGCAAAAACCGCAGTTCGCCATAGCGAAATCACTCCCGAACGCGGACAGGCCAAAATGACAGGACATGAATCATGCGGCACCTGCCGCAATGTCGGCGACCTTGAACTCATCGCGACGGCATCGTCGTTTGCCCGGACAACCGACGGAGGCGGCAAGCTCGGCCGGACCTGCCTTCGGTGCCCGGAGCCAAGGGCCGGACAGCCCGCCCGTCATTGGGTGACGTTCCACGTCGTCTGGACTTGTCGACCCGTCCCGCGACGTGCCGGCGCAGGACCATCTTATAGTCGAGTCTGCGGGGCCGACATGACGGAGAGCGGTCATGCTTGATGCGTCCGGGGTTATCCGGCGCACCGGTTTCGACGACGACAGTTGGCCCGCGAGGGCGGGCTGGACACGGTTTTCGGGCTGTTCGGGCACGACTTTTCCTTCGCGCCGTCTGGCGGCGCGTTCCGGCGCACCTCGCGCCAGACCGTCGTCCGGTCGCGGCCCGGCTGCCGTGCGATCGCTGGTTCCGAAAGCCCGCTTTTCCTCAGCGCGCAAATCTGGCACCGTTCTTCCCGGGTCAGGTGGTGGTAGCCCTTTGGCATGGCGGTCTCCTAGGGTCACAACCGGGACTGTCGCCGCCATCTGGCTCACATGCAATATCCTGTGCCGAAAAAACAGGCACCCACTACCTCGTATGTTGTACTTCAGAGTGGAACGGGGGAAGTCAGCATGCAAGACACTGAAGCACAACGACAATCCTGGATGCCTCGGAACGGCGGCAAATGCGCCGCCCCGGCCTTGCGCGGTGCGGATGGCTTGCGGAGGCCCGGAAACGTCGTTCCGGCCGCCTGAACGCACGTCGGTCGCACAGGGCCTGCGGCAGGCGGCGTCACCAGGGAATCCCGTCCCGGATCTGCAATTTCTCGCACGTCCGCCGCCCGGAGCGGCCTGAACAGCCTTCCGGCGCCGCTGGCGGCGAGCTTTGCGGGGCGAGACCGAGGCCGGGTCGTCACGCATTGCCATGCTCCCGCTCCGCAGCCGTTCCCTCGAAGAGCGGAAGCCCGTCCTCTTCCAGCCGGACGCAAAGGCCGCGGACGGCCCCGCGCTTCACGTGGCAGGACTCCAGCTCCCCGCACGCGACCCTTTGCCAGACCGTCTGGCGCGAGACGCCAAGGCGCCGCATCGCCTCCCGGAGCGGGACGAACCCCTCGGGCGGGTCGAGACGGAACCGGCTGCGGAAGTCGGCGCCCATCCGGACGCGAAGCGGCGCTCCGGGCACGTCCGGACGGACGCCGGGCAGGATGCCGGCGTTGACCCGGCGACAGGGCGTGGCATCCGCAACCCCGAGTTCCCGCGCCGCCGCCCCTGGCCGTTCAGGATTCCGGCTATCTGGTTGTCGGGACAGAACCGGGCCAGGCGGCGAACCAGCTCGACCGTGTCGACGTCGTCATGCCGGCGGACCGGCTTCCGCTTGTTGCGCCTGACCGAAAGGGCGTCCGCCCGGCCGCCCCGCCAGTGGATGACGACCTCGGTCCGGCCGTCCTCGACCACCTGGAGGGTGACTTCCTCGACAAGGCAGGCAAGCAGGCGCTTGCGGTCTCGGCGGGTCGTCTCCGGCGCGTTCCAGACCCGCTCCAGCGCGGTTCCGAGGTCCGCGAAGAACGACGGCGCCAGGTCCTCGGGCTGCCGCTCCCGGGCCGCCTCCAGCGCGAACTCCGCGCTCTCCACAGCGCGCAGCGCCGCCTCCCGTTCCCGCTCCAGGGTCGCCGCGATCAGGCGGTTGCCGGGATCGACCTTCCGGTAGCGCCGTTCCGCGAGGCCGGCCTCGCAGCGGCAGGGCTCAAGCTCCAGCCGCTGGCTTCGCAGCGCCGCTTCCGCCGGCTCCGCCCCTACACCGCCTCCAGACACCGCTCCAGGTCGTCGAGCAGGTTACGCAACCTGATGAAGTCCGGCAACTCGCCGAGCAGCTCAGGCGCACCCGGTTCCCGCGCCTCGAGGCTCGTCCAGGTCGCGGGGAGCCACATGCGGACGCCGTCCGGCAACTCGACATGCAGGTTCAGCCGGTGATGGCTGCCGCCGCCGCCCCACCGCTCGATGACCTTGACTTCCTGGCCGTCGAACGGATGCCGGAAACGGCGCATGAAGACTGGCCCGAAGGGCCGAAGATCTTCAAGTGGTGTAGTAGGGAGGCTTGTTCTCGACCAGACGGTCCCAGAGCCGGTGCTCACGCGCGCCCCGGGTCGGACGCACCGTGACTGCGCGAAGGTCGATGGACGACTCAGGGGTCGGAAGAATCACCATGCCCGGCACGTTGCCTCATCGAGAACGAAATGGTCAGCTCCGAAATCACCGTCCGACGATCACCGCCCGGACAATAAAATCGTCCTGCGGACAAGCCTTCCCGGCGGGACAGCGTCAAGTCTTGACGGGCAGGACTGATCCGGACCGGACTGTGCCCACGCTCCCTGAACCGGACACATCCAAATGTCAGTGACCGCCGCAACGTCACTCTTGCCAATCTCCGGTAAGCCTGTTGAGACTTCCGGTCATGTCCCAACGGAAGGTCAGGCCATGCCAGATGATACTTACTTGGTCACAGGAGCCCTAGGATGCATCGGTGCCTGGGTCCTGAGACATCTTGTGGAGCGGAACGCAAGAGTCGTTTCGGCGGATCTGAGTACAGATCCGGTGCGCCCGCGCCTGATCATGGAAGACCGTCAGATCGGGCAGATTGACTGGAGGGTACTGGACATCACCGATACGGAAGCGGTCAGGGCCCTCGTGGCTGAGGCGGGCGTGACCAGGATCATCCATCTGGCCGGATTGCAGATCCCGTTTTGCAAGGCCAGACCGCCAGTGGGCGCCGCCGTGAATGTCGTAGGCACGGTCAACATGTTCGAAGCCGCCCTGGCCTCGGGCACGTCCGGCCTGGTCTACGCGAGCTCCCTTGCTGCACTAGGGCCTGCATCAAGCTACGATTCCTGGCCGCTTGGTGACGACGCCGCGCCCGACCCGCGAACGCTCTACGGGGTCTACAAGGTTGCCAATGAACAGACCGCCAGTGTCTATGCTGCTGACGTCGGTGTGGGAAGCGTCGGTCTGAGACCCTGCGTGGTCTACGGCGTCGGGCGCGACCAGGGCGTGACGGCCGACTTCGCCAAGGCGATCCTTGCGGCGGTGGCTGGCGTGCCGTTCCACATCAGGTCTGGCGGAACCATACCAATGCAGCATGCCAGCGACGTCGCCAGGATGTTCATTGGCTGCGCCGATGCCGAGGTGAAACAGGCACGGGTCTGCAACATGCGGAACGACGTCATTGCGGTCTCTGACTTCGTGGAGCGCCTGACCGCGATCCTTCCCGACGCCCGGATCACGTACAATGCCGATGACGAGTTCCCGTTCCCCGCTGACCTTGGCGATGACGGCCTGCAAGAAATTCTCGGAGACGTCCCGCATACGCGGATGGAGGATGCCATGCTTCAGGACGCGGCAATGTACCGCGATCTTCTGGACCGAGGCCAGATCGATCTGGAGCAGTTGAAGCAATAGGGGAAACCGGCCCAGGCGATTGGCCCCTGTTCTCGCGTACACGATGTCTCGGATGCCTGCCGGCGCCTCGATGGCAGCCGGATCGATGGGCAATGGAAAGAGGGCGTGGAGGCGGAGACTGGCGTGGTCGGTCACAAGCCAGGACGGCGCGGCGTGATGTCCAGCCTCGCGATCGGTCGGATTGCCTCCCGCGAGATCTGGTCGGGGGGCGTTGCCGAGAACGCCTGCGGGGCTCTGCCGCTGCTGGTCAGCTGATCGGGAAACTGCCTACGCTTGGAAACATTGGATGCGAACCCAGTTTCTCACCGGCCGAACACTATGAAACCGGTCCGCATCGGGCAGATTTCGGCATCGCCGTGTTCCGAAAGCCCGCCCGGAGGCGTACACTGGAGGTGGCTGCCGCAGCCGACTTCCATGGGTGGAGTTCCGAAAGATGCCCCGCAAGCGAGAGACATGTCATGTGGAGCGACATCGGCCTCTTCGCCGCATCCGACGTGCCGCTGACGTTCATGATGCGGTCGGTGCCGCTGGCCTTGACCGGCGATTTCGTGGCGAAGGTCGCCATCACCGCCAGCCTTCCCGCCCGGCTTCGGCAGCACGCCAAGGGGAACGCCGCCTTGGCCAATGCGCGGTGAGATGTCCTGGAGTCCCGTCGCCTTCATCGTCCGGTTCGCGAGATTGCGCACGCGGGACCGTCTCTTCAACAGGACCCTCTTCTGCGCGATGGTGCCGTCGGGGGGCCACGTCATCATGTCGCACTCTGACATCTCATGGAGCGTCGTCCGGCCCCAACGCCGCGAAACTTGCCGCCGGCGACGGGACTGTGTTGTCAGGTTAGGGCGTCATGGCCGCTCATGCGCAGGACTCCGGGCTTGACGTGGGGGCCCCATTACGGAAGGCTCTCTGAGGCCACCTGCTCGGTTGCGTCAGGCGCCTCCATGACGCGCTGCAGCCATGCCAGATCGCCGAAACCTTGCGCAACAATGGCGTCGATCTCGTTGCGCTGTACAAGGACATCGACATCTCCGATGCCATGGGCCGGCTGTCGTTCAACATGCTGGGCGCCGACGGCCGGTTCGAGACCGAGATCCGTGCCGAACGAAGGCGGCAATTTGCCGCTGCCTCGCTCAAAAGGACGTCTGAGATCAATTTCGTGCAACAGCGCCTCGCCGCGCGCAGGTCGCTGCAGAGCCGCTCCAGGCCGGCCATGGTGACAGGGCATTCTCGGCTCAGAACTGCCTCACGAAGCTGATCTCCGCACCGGTGCGCCGGTAGTCGGCCTGCTGGGCGTTGCTGCCGCGCCGCTCGTGCGTGACGGAGAGCTGCGGGCTGAAGCCCCGGATCGTGAAATCCCGCTTGAGCACGGAAACGCGGAGGGAGCGCGTCGCGTCCTCGCGCGCCGCGCCGTCCAGGACGTTGGTCGGCGGACGTCCCGGCCCTTCGTAACCGGTCCATCGCCCGGTCAGCGTTCCCGAGACGCTGAAGGCGCGCGGAAGTGCCGCGCTCAGGCCGAACGAGGCCCGCTGCGTGCGGCTGCGCAGATCCTCGACTTCCGGCCGCTCGCGCGCCCATCCGGCGCGGATGTCCGCCTGCAGGGTCGGTGTCATCGCCCAGGACAGGCCCGCGGACAGGTCCGTCGTCGGACCGTCAAGATGCGTGCTGTCGTCGTGGCGCTTCTCGGTCCATGACGCGCCAAGCCGCCCCGAAAGACGCGGAGAGAGACGCCTGGAGGCTTCCAGCCGAAACCCCAGGCTCCGGCTGCTGGGATCCCCGGACTGCCAGTCCCGGCGCGCCGTCAGCAGCAGGCTCGCCTCGCTGCGCGGGTTGATCAGCCAGCGCGGCCCGACATGGCCGCCGAGTCCCATCCGGTCGAACCGGGAGCCGGCATAGTCGCGCAGGAAGACGTCACCGCCCAGGCGAAGCCGCCAGTTCGTTGCAAGCGGCTCTTGGCGTTCGCCGCCGGCCCAGAGCGCGAGCCCGACGCCGGACTGCTCCCCGCCGTCGTCCAGCGTGAAGGGCAGGCGTTGTCCGAAGACATCCAGCTCAACCGTCTCGCTGGCCGAAGCCGCCCCGATATTGGTGTCAGGTGCCAGCGCCATGCCGAAATACCCGGTCCAGCGCTTGCGCGCCTGCATCTCCGCCAGGTGGCGGTTGATGTTGGCCACGACCGGCGCCGGCGGGCTGGCCGCAAGGGCGTGCTCGAAGTGCCGCCTCGCCAGGCCGTCCCGTCCCCGGAGGAAGAAGGCGCGGGCCAGTTCGAGACGCACGCGCACGAATTCGGGGTGTTCGGCCAAGATCGCACGAAAGATGGCAATGGAGGCATCCAGAAGTGCCTCGCGGGTTGCAGCTTCCGAGGGGGCCGTGGCTTGGACGGCGCCAAGGGTGGCCAGGCCGGTCTCGAACAGCAGGTCAACCGCCCGGGCATCCGTCGACAGGTGAGGACGGAGGAGGTCGATGGCGGCCTCGACCTCGCCCCGGAGCAGCAGATCCACGGCGGCGTTCAGGTCGCTTTCGACCGGGTCAATGACCGACGCTTCCGCAGCAATGCCCGGCTGCGAAGCCGGGACATGCTCCGCGCTCCTGATCTCCGTGCCGGGAAGACAAAGCAGGATCGCCCCGAGCAAGGGGGCAAGGGTGGAAACTGGGCGGCGCATCTTGGTACTCCTCGGGATGTGCGGACTGGCAGCAGTAGCCCTATCCTAGAACGATGGATTTGCAAATCGGTTGTCAGGGACGGGGGCCGGGCAGGAGGGGTCGTTGCCGAGCCCCTCCCCTACAGAGCCGGACGTGCCCGCATCAGGGCATCCGGTTGCTCGCATGGCGGGTTCGCAGATCCAGTGCGGCTGTCCGGGACCGTTGCGTTGACACGCAAGGCGAGCGCAGTGTCTCGGCGTGCTTCCCTCCTCCGGTTCCGTCCATGCGACGCCTCGCTTCCCTCCGCCGGGTCCCGATGGACACGGTTCCCCGTCCTCGACGGCACTGTCAAGGCGCTGCGACTCCCGGCTCCGCTTCCCTCGGGCCTGTTGATTCGCCGTCCAGTACCATGCGCTCCCGCGAGGTTCGTGGTGTCGCTCTCGCGCTCCCGGGGCAGATGCGGGCCTGCTCCGGGCCGGGGTCTTGACTGTTCGCGCCGGCCGTTCCCCTTCCAGCGATGCCTGCACACGGACGAGGCCGGGCCTCCCAGGTTCCCTGGCGATCATCCCGTGGCCTTGCGACGTTCTCCGACCCCGGCCGGTCCGGGCCGCCTCGCCAGTGGCGGCGGTCCCGGTGCTGCCCCCGCTGTCAGGAAACAAGAAGGCACCGGCATTGACTGTCTCGAGGCTCAGCAGGTCGCTTCGCCACCCGCTGTGCACGCTTCACATGTTGCCGTGCGCCATGCAACACTCGCTTCCGGCTGGCGGTCTGCGCCCTTGCCGGGCGGGAGTCGAACCCGCTGGATCACGACGAAAGGTTCCAGGTCATCCTGTCCTCCTTTCCAGGGCTTTGGCCTGGCGCAATGTAGCCCAAATTGGTTGTTCAGGCGGTTACGGCCTGTCTCGCCCGCCAGTCGTGGAAGTCGGGCAGCCTGAGAGGCTGACCTAAAATGTGGATGGCTTCCCCCAGACGTGGCATTTCCATGCTGACTTCCACACCAGACAGGGAGGGCCACATGGCTTGGAACGGGCGCCCGCGAGAAGCACGGGCGCAGTTCGGACCGGCATGAAAGCGATTTGAGCGACGAGGAACGGCTTGTGATCGAGCCGCTCCTGCCGGCCCCGTCGAGGCCGGGCCGTCGCCGCACCGTCGACCTTCGGGCGGTTTCCGACGCGATCCGGTACATGCTGGCGACGGGGTGCCGGTGGCGGGCGGTTCCCAAGCGCTTTCCGCCCTTGCGACGGTTCGGAACCATTTCTGCGCGTGGCGCGACGACGGCGTTCTTGAGCGCATGATGGACGCGCTGCGCGATCTTGCGCGCATGCAGGCGGGGCGCTCCGGAGATCCGGCGGCGGCCGCGATCGACAGCCGGTCGGTGAAGACGACGGAGATGGGCGGCCCGTCGGGATGCGGCGCGGGCAAGAGGATCAAGGGCAGGAAGCGCCACGCCACGGTGGACGTGGAGGGGTTCCCGATCGCGGTCCGGGTTCACGCGGCCGACGTGCAGGACCGGGACGGGGCGCCGGCTGTCATCCTCGCGATGCCGGAGAAGGCGCCTGAGGTGAGAAAGCTGTGGGCGGACGGCGGGCATGCGGGACCGAAGCCGGAGGCCGCGCTGGCGGAACACGGCCTCGGATCGATCCTGGAGATCGTGCCCGGGCCCAGGGAGACAAGGGGCTTCACCGTCCCCTGTCGCCGATGGGTGGTGGAGCGGACGTTCGCCTGGCTGTCGTGGTGCCGGCGCCTGGCGAAGGACGTGGAGCGGACGCTGGCGAGCTCCCTGGCCTGGGTCCAGCTGGCCGCGTGCCGCTTCCTGACCCGCCGTCTGGCGCGAGGGGCAACGCCATGAAAACAAATAACAATATCAAATCAATGACTTATGATTCAGCCTCTTAGTGCGAAAGTGCGGACAGGTTTGCCGTGACGGGTTGGAGGCCGAGGAAGAGACCCTCCGCGCCCGTCGCGAAGAACCGTGATGTCCAGACACAGCCGGCAGACTGGCGCCAAGCACGACCGGACCAACCCCTATTCCGAGATCACCGACAAGATCATCACCGAACTGGAGGCCGGGCGCCTGCCTTGGATCCAGCCCTGGCGCACGGCGGCGGCGAAGGCGCCGCTCGACATGCCGAGAAAGCATCGACCGGTCGGACCTATTCCGGGATCAACGTTCTCCTGCTCTGGGGCGCTGTCGTCGAATGCGGCTTCGGCGGCCTGAGCTGGCTCACCTTCCGCCAGGCGCTGGCGCTCGGCGGCAACGTCCGCAAAGGTGGGCGGGTCCGAGCCTGCTGGCGATGATCCTGTTCGAGAGGTATGGCGCCCATCAACTGCTGAACCGCCAGCGCAACCGCTATGGGTGCGTTTCTGATATGGGAACTTCTTGCAAAACTACTGAATAGAAACGCTGGCGAAGGGGGTCTCGCGTTCTGCGCGGGATTGCGGACGCCAGACGCCGCGGATCGGCACGGAATTGCCGTGCCTCCGGCGCTCGAAACCGAACAAAAGACGAACATGTCGGAGCCGCGACCAAGTCTCTCCGGCCGCCGGCCTTTCGGGGCGCTTCCGGGGAAGTTTGCGGGTGCCGGAACCGTCCCGAAGGACGGGGAGGCGCGTCAGGGAGGGACGGCGAGGCGCATCATCTGGTCGACCGTCAGCGCGAGCACCCCGAACATGAGGTGGTTGAACACCTTCAAGTGCCCCCGAACGCGCACATGGCGGGCGCTGTGGCGCCGACCTCGTCCTTGAGACGGGCGTTGTTCCGTTCGACCCCGGAACGGATCCGGCAGCGAACGCTTTCCGGCATGACGAAACCGCACGTGCGCAGCGCCCGGGCCTCGCGCTTCAGCTCCGCCTTGAGGTCCGCGTCGCGGCGCGGGTTGACGTCGATGACCGGGACATGGCCGAGGCTCTCGCTCTTCTCGCGGATCTCCTTCGTGTCGTAGGCCGCGTCCATGAGATCGTGGAGACTGGCCACGCGTCCGGCGGTCATCGTCGCAAGGGGGATGGCGACCTGGCTGTCATGGACCGGGGCCGAGGTCAGGACGGCGCTCACCGGCACGCCGCAGTCGGCCGTGTCGAGATGGAGCTTGCAGCCTCGTATGTTCGAAGAATCAGAAGTGAACCAGGAGGTGGCTCTCCATGCAACCAGGAAGCCCTTGGCGTTCCTCCTGGCGCCGCGGCCGCAGGCGCCCGGCAGGTCGTCGAGCATCTCCTCAAGGCTCATTCCGCCCGACTGGCGTTCGAGGCGCCCGGGCTCCCTCTCCGCCTCCTCGCCCTTGCGGGGACGGCCGCGCCTGCGCTTCGGCGTCCCGCTCGCCGGCTTCGGCGCCGGCGCCTCCCGCGTCTCGATCGCCGTCGGGTCCCGCGAGACGTGGCCGACCAGCTCCCCGCCCAGGGCGTCCTTCACGAGGGCCTCATGCATGCGCTCCGCAAGGCGGGCCTCGGAAAACCCGGCGAACGCCCGCGAGAATGTCGCCTCGCCCGGGATCGCGCCCGCACGCGGCCAGCCGCACAGCCGCCGCAGCGTCGGGTCGACCTTCACCCTGTCGATCAGGTCGCGGGTGGTCGGGAAGTCCCGGACCGCCTTGGCGACGAACGCGCGCGCAAGCGCCCGGCGGGCCCGCAGCGATCGTCCGGGCAAGGCCCGGCACGCCGCGACGAAACGCTCGACCTCGACCAGGTCAGGTCAGGAACCTGAACGAGGCGCTTGTGGTTTTCCGGCAGCGGACCGACCTCCTCGGAAAGCGCCGGGAAAAGCTCCCCTTGAAACCGGTCCCCGACATTGGACAGGGTTGAGCGCAAGGACATCGGGGTCGCCTCCATTGATGGTCTGTCTAGCAACTGCACCATACCTTGTGGCGGCCCTGATCTCCAGCATCACCCGGGCAAAATTGTCGAAATCGGCGGGAAATTCGAGCGTCCCGGCGAGTTCTGCAAAAGGCTCATGGAGCAGTTTGTTTCTGACCTGTTCCTTTTCCCTGCGCTCCATGTTCGCATGATGCTGTCAATCGGCTCCATCTGGTCCTGATTCCGTCACTTCCGGACCGCCTCGCCGACTTTCAAGCCGGGCGTTTTCCTACGCATCAAGGGAGGATGGATCCTGATCTTTCCGGCCTTCCCGAGAGCCTTCTTGTTGCCTTGCGCGAGGAACTCCGCCATCTCCTTCCGGGGCAGCTGTCCGAAGAGTTCGTGGCCAACATGGCGGGAACGCGCGAGCGCCTGGAAGCCTTTTTCCGACATGGATCCTCCGAGATCCTTGAGGACGGCGTTGCCGACGCCGGCAACCGGCTGTCGGCGGCGATCATGCGCGCCGCCTTCGATTCGCTGGACGACGGGTCGCCCTGTTTCATGCATGATGGCGAGACGTACCGACGCGAGGACGTCTCGCGCAAGCGGGTGATGACGTCATTCGGCGCGATCGAGCACGACCGTCCCCGCTGCCGGCGCAAGAGACGCCCGTCCCTGTTTCCGGTGGGCCGGCGCGCCGGACTGACCGAGAGTTTCCGGACGCCGCGCGCGGCCCGCATCGCCCTTCACCGGCTTGCCCTGCCGCCGCCGCGGGAGCGTGTCCGCACCTTCCTTCAGCAAGGCGGGACGTGTCCGAGCGTCGCGAGCCCGGTGCGCCTCCGCGAGGCGGCCGGGCGGCGGTGGGAGGAGATCGCGCCGGACGCCCTTGCGCGGATCCGCGACCAGGAGGAGGTTCCGGACGCGGCGGCAGTCGCCAGCATCCAGATCGACGGCGTCATGGTGCCGATGCTGGCGGAAACCCATGCAAGCAAGGGCGAAGGCGGCGTCGAGTGGCGGGAGACGGCCTGCGCCACGATCTCTCTCGGAACTGCCGAGGGGGAGCTTCTCCGCACGATCCGCCACGGACGCATGCCGGAGCGGGACAAGCGCCGTCTGAAGGAATTGGTTGTGGAAGAGGTGGATGCACTTCTGGCGAAGCGCCCGGACCTTCGCCTCGTGACAATCGCGAACGGCGCTCATGGAAACTGCAAGTCACAAATGCGGTCGCATCAACGATGGGCGGCAAGCGGTGCGGTCCTGACATTGATTGGCGAAATCCAGGCGAGGCGGCATTGTCCCGAAAGAACCGGCAACCTCGTTCTGGTGCCAGGCGCGGCCTTCTCGGCATTGCAAGCTCTCGCGAAACTTTGCGCCGGAGCTTTCGATGCCGTCGCGGACCCGGAAGAGATGTCCGGCCTCGCGCCTGATCCCGGCCACTCGGAAATCCCCGCGGAGCTCGAGAACGAACTGCGAGCCATCTGCGATCCCGAAGCGGTCGGCGCCCAGGCATTCGTGGACCAGGATGCATTGGTCGCGCGTCACGGAGGGCGCGAAGCGGCACTCGGACCTGGCGCTCCGGGAGCCACTCCGCCTCCCGACGACGGGTAGGAGTCAGCGCGGCCTGACGCACGCGGTGATGACAGTCCTGCGCTACCGTCCCAGAGCGTAGAACTCGTCGTTCGGGCGCATGGACGTGAAATTCGCCATCCGGTTGCTCAGCGCGAAGAATGCGGAAATCCCGGCGATGTCCCAAATGTCCTCGTCGCTGAAGCCATGCTCGCGCAGCGTTTCGAAATCCGCGTCGCAAATCGCGCAGGAGTCGTTTGAAACCTTGAGAGCGAAATCAAGCATCGCCTCCTGGCGGGGCGTGATGTCGGCCTTGCGATGGTTCACCGCGACCTGATCCGCGACGGTCGGGCTCTTCGCGCGTATCCGAAGAATGGCTCCATGGGCGATCACGCAATACAGGCAGCGGTTGTCGTTGGAGGTGGCAACGACGATCATTTCACGCTCGGCCTGGGTCAGGCCGCCCTCGCGTTCCATCAGGGCATCGTGGTATGCCATAAATGCCCTGAACTCGTCCGGCCGATGCGCCAGGACAAGAAAGACGTTCGGAACGAACCCGACCTTCTCCTGGACCGCCAGAACGACCTCCCTGATATCGTCAGGCAGTTCGCTGATTTCGGGAACGGGGTATCGGCTGATGGCCTTTCCGGTCATGGATTCGGGCTCCTCCTCGTGGCTCACGCATCAATCAGGATATCACGGCCGCCCGCTGTCCGGTTCCGGTCTTTCGACGGGGCCGCCGAGCTTTTCCCAGGACGAAAACCCGTCCTTCAGGTGCGCGGCCTCGAATCCCATGTCCTTGAGCGTTGCAACAGTAAGGGCCGATCGCCACCCGCTTGCGCAGTGAAACACGTATTTCTTGCCGTCCTGACCGAACGCCTCCTTGAAGTACGGGCTTTCCGGGTCAATCCAGAACTCGACCATGCCGCGGGGCGCGTGCACGCTGCCGGGAATGAAGCCCGCCTTCCTGCGCTCGCGAACATCGCGGATGTCCACGATGACGATGTTCGGGTCTTCGGCCGCCGCGATCAGGTCCGCAGTTTCCATCTCGTCGATCCGGTTGCGTGCTTCGGCGACTAACTGCGCGGACGTCCTTTTGAGGGTCGGCATGGTTCGTGTCCTGTCAATCGAGGCGTGGTCGTCAAGTTATTGGCACGCGACCGGCTTTGCGGCAAGAGCCCCGAAGTCCGTCCATCCGATGCCGGCAAGCTGCGATCAATTGCGTGCCTGCGTCCCAGGGATTTCCTTCGAGTCCTGTTTGGTGAGCGGTGCTGCGCATGCTTGGCAAGGAGGAGAAGGCATGAACATCCGGCGAGACATCGCCGCGGTTGATGAATGGCGGCCTCATGCAACCGAGGCGTCATGGCTAGATTTCAAGGCCAGCCATGGCGATCCCGAAGAGACAGGATCCACGGAAACGGCGGTTGGGAAAGCCGGCTTCAGCGCCGCCACAGGATACAGGATCCAGCTTGATCCGCGTCGGATGGGTCCGGGGGCGCGGCTGCCACGACCGGTCCAACAATTCCGGGTCACGAATGCCGGCATGAACGTGCCGCCTCTCGCGCAAATTCCCCAGGACGATTTTATTGTCCGCCCGGTGATCGTCGCGCGGTGATTTCGGGGCCGACCATTTCGTTCTCGATGTGGCAACGTGCCGGCCATGGTGATTCGTCCGGCCCCTGAGTCGTCCATCGACCTTCGCGCAGTCACGGTGCGTCCGACCCGTGGCGCGCGCGAGCGCCGGCTCCGGGACCGCCTGGTCGAGGAGCATCATTGCCTGCGGTTCCACGGCATCGTCGGCAAGGGCCTGCGCCATGTCGCGCTGCACGGCGAGACCTGGCTCGCGCCGGTCGGATGGCAGCCAGGCGCGTTCAAGCTGGCCGCGCGCGACCGCTGGATCGGTTGGTCGCCGGAGCGGCAGTTCCGGCGGCTGCACCTGATCTGCAACAATTCCCGGTTCGTCATTCTCACGCCCGAACGGGTGCCGAACCTGGCGTCCCGCGTGCCGGGGCTGAGCCTTCGGCGGCTGTCGGCGGACATCCAGGACGTGCACGGGTGCCCGGTCTTCCTCGCGGAGACCTTCGTCGGCGTCTCGAGGTTCTCCGGGACCTGCCGCCGCGCGTCGAACTGGCGCTCGCCGGGGCTGACGCGCGGGTCCGGCGGCGCGGAGCCGATGGCGCCATCACGGCCAGCCAAAGGAGATCTTCATGCACGAACTGACCGACGACGCCGCCGGGGCGCTGGGCCGGGACGAGTGGAACGCGCAGCAGCACGACGACGCGGAGCCGATGGCCGCGCCCCGGCTGCGCAGCCTGTTCGCGTGCCTGGGCGAGGTGCCCGAGTGCCGCAAGGCCCGGGGCAAGCGCTGTCCGCCGAGGACCGTGCTGGCGATCGCCGTCGCGGCCCGGTTCGCCGCCCTGCTCTCGCAGGAGCGGCTCGAGGCGGTGGACTCGTTCTTCAGCCCGAGCAGGAAGCGCTGCACCGCGCCCTCGATCACCACCTTCCACAACATCCTCGCCGACCTGCCGCCCGAGACGCTGGACGACGCCGTCGGACGGTGGACCGCCCGGCAGGCCGGCGCCGCCACGCCGCTCGCCATGGACGGCAAGGACATCCGCGGCGCCTCGAAGCAGACCGGGGAGGGACGGCGGATGATGGTCGCCGCGGCCGGGCACGGGACCGGCATGGCGCTCCGGCAGGTCGAGGTCGACGCGAAGAGCAACGAGATCCCCGCCGTGCGCGAGCTCTCCGGCAGCCTCGACGTCACAGGCCGCATCGTCACCGTGGACGCGATGCACGCCCGGCACGAGACCGCGCGCTGCCTTCTCGGACGCCGCGCCGACCATGTCGTCACCGCGGTCAAGGACAACCAGGAGACCATCCGCGTCGAGCGCGAACGCGAGATCCTCAAGACCGGCGAGCGCAGCGTCGAGGTGACCTGGTGCCTCACCTCGCTCGGCCCGGAACGCGCCGGACCAGAGGAGCTGCTGGAACTGGTGCGCAACCATTGGGTGATTGAAAATGCCGACAACCCGGCAATGCCGACTGGCGGACGGAACTCCTTGATTCCCAACTGATCCGCCCGCCATTTGTCGGCATTATCCGGGGGTGACGAGGCCATCGAGGTACGCCATCACATTGTCCGGAGGGCGGTAGCGTCCCGCCGGCACATCTGCAGGGCGCGTCCGCTCCATTGCCCGTTCCTTCAGCTCAAGGTCGGCATGGAGGTAGATCTGCGTTGACTCCAGGGATTCGTGCCCAAGCCAGAGCGCGATCACCTCGCAGTCCACTTCTGACCGGAGCAGTTCCATTGCCGCCGAATGACGCAGCGAGTGGCAGGTGACCCGCTTGTCCCCGAGCGGCGGGCAGGCACGGGCAGCCGTGGCGACATGACGCTTCACGATCCGCTCGACGGCGTCCCGGCTGAGGGCCGTGCCGCGCCGCGTGGCAAACAGCGGCGCGTCCGGCGGGCGGCCGGGATTCCCGGCCATCCATGCCTCGATCTCGACGATGGCGTCTTTCCGCAACGGGACCGCACGCTCCTTGCGACCCTTTCCCCAGCAATGGACATGGGCACCGTCGCCAAGCCGGATGTCGTCATGCGTCAGGGCAATGATCTCCGAGACCCGCAACCCGGTCTGCAGCGCCAGGGCGAGCAGGCACCGGTCCCGGCGGCCGATCCAGGAGCCCGTGTCGGGGGCTCCGACCAGCGCCGCCGTCTCGTCCCGGTCCAGCCAGGTGACCGCCGGCCGGTCGTGCCGCTTGCCTGGAATGGCAAGGATCTGCCGGCACTGATGCAGGTGCCGCGGCTCCCGGTTGGCGACGAAGCGAAAGAACGAGCGGATCGCGGCAAGCCTGACATTCCGGCTGGCGGGGCTGCAGTCGCGCTCCTCCTCGAGATGCGACAGGAAGCTGCCGATCATGTCGGCGTCAAGATCCCCGAACTCCAGATCGGTCGGCTGGCAGCCCCGCTGCCTTGCGGCAAAGCGCAGCAGCAGCCGGACGCTGTCACGGTAGCTGGCGATGGCATGGGGGCTGGCGCCGAAGCTGACGGTCAGGTGTCCGGTGAAGAATCTCTGCAGCAGGGCGGAAAGCGTCGGTTCCGTCATCGCCCTTCCTCCATGTTCGCTTCGGCGCGCCTGCAGGCAAGCTCCATGAGTTCCGGGACCGCCTCGACATGCCAGTACGTGGAGGCCGGAGTCCGGTGTCCCAGGACGGTGGTCAGCCGGGTGATCTCCCGGTTGACGTCGAGGCCCTCGCGGTACCACCGGATCATCGTCGAAACGGAGTAGCTGTGCCGAAGGTCATGGATCCGCGGCCCGTGCCCGTTCCGTGTGTCGCCATCGGCATCGCGCAGCCCGATGCGCTTGCCGATCCTGGCGAAATCGGCCTGGACCGAGTTGTGGACGGGTCGCTTCCCCTTCTCGTTCAGGAAGAATGCCCCGCCGCCGGTGCCGAACAGTCGGCGGCGGCGCTGCCTGCAGGCGGCAAGCCGCTCGCAGGTCGAACGCGCGACAGGCACGAAGCGCCAGCTTCCGTTCTTGCTCTGTCCGATGGTGAGGACACCCTCATCGAGATCGACATCGCCGTCGTCCAGCGCCAGCGCCTCGCCGAGCCGCAGGCCGGTCACCGCCAGGAGGCCGAACAGGGTCTGGCAGGTCGCCGCCCGCAGGCCGCCGGGCGAGGGCAGACGTCCGGCCTCGTCCAGCATGGCGCTGATCTCCTGCCGGCTGTAGATGTACGGCTTCGGCCGGCGCGCCCGGACCCGTATCAGGTCTGATGGCGGCACTTCGACCGCCGGATCGCCGAGCCGGCACCATTTGGCGAAGCCGCGAACATGGCACAGCCTCGAGGACCAGGTGGTGTCCTTCGTCTCCGGGTAGCAATGCCGCCAGTCGAGAAAGAGCCGCGAGGCGATCCGCTGCGCACCGACGCTGTCGGCGTAGCGGGCAAAGCGTCCGAGAATCCACGGCAGGTGGCTGCAATGGGAAAGCCCGTACCGCTGTCGGTATTCGAGGTAGCCGACAAGGGCTTCGGATATCGCATTCATGCGCCTGCTCCCTGCAAGGTGTTGACGGCGGTGGGCCATTCCAGCGCCAGCGGGCGCAGGGCGTCGATGTCATGGCGGGCATGGATCATGGTCGTGGCGCGGCTGCGGTGACGCAGAACGTTGCCGACCTCCTCGGAGCTTGATCCGCATCGCAGCAGCGAGGTTGCCAGGGCGTGACGCAGGGCATGGACGCCGCACCGGCGCCATTTGCGGTCCGGCAGTGCCCTGGCGACGGCCCGGTGCAGGGCATTGCGCACGCATTGCGCTCCCAGGGCGCGCCAGGGCGCGCGCACCGACACGAAGAGATGCGCCGAGGTGCCGCGCCTGGCATGGCGGACATGCCTGGCCAATGCCTCGCCGACATCGACCGGCAGCGGCATCGCATCGCGGCGGGCGCCCTTGCCGCGTATCACGATCTCGCCTGCCCGCCAGTTGATGTCCCCAAGGCGGATTGCCGTCACCTCGCCGGCCCGGAGCCCCAGCCGGGCGGCAAGCAGCAGCATCGCATGGCTCCTCATCGCGAGAGCGCCGTCACCCCTGGCGGCGTCGAGAACCAGCCGCACCTCGTCCTGGTCCAGCTGCAGCCGCGGGGTCTCGGCCCGCCGTCGGCCGTCACGGGGGACATGCAGGGACAGATCCTCGTCGGTCCGTCCGGTCTGGAAGAGGAAGCGCAGCAGGTTGCGCGTCTGCGACGACTTGCAGCGATGCGGGCGCGCCGTGCCAGGGTCGAAGAAGGCGTCGATGTCGGCCGCGACCAACTCGTCCGGCCGCACCGCGCCGGCTCCGAAGCGGAACTGCATGAACCGGTCGAACATCTTGATGTTGTTCTGGACGCTCGAATCGGCAAGGCCCCGCTGCCGCCGCAGCCAGTCGCCATAGGCTGTGCGCAGAATGTCCAGGCTGGATGCCGATGGCGGCGATGGCGCGGGAGCAGGGACGGCGCCCACTTCATGAAGGAAGGCACAAAACACCCTGGCTGCCGTGCGCCACAACTCTCCCGTTCCTGGCGAGGCCGCCTTCAGAGCCATCGCTTCCGCACATGCCGTCAATTGGTCCGGCGTGAGATTGCCGCCATCCGGGACGCGGATGATCCTGTCCAGCATGCTCCGGCATGCGCGAATCGTGCTTGCCGCGTTGCCCCGCTCGGCGAAACGATCCAGGAATTGCCCGAGGAGGCGCTGAAGATCGGAATCGCCACGCCCGGCGGTGTTGGTGTCATGTCGCATTCTCTTGTCCTTTCGGTCTGGTGAAAGGAGCAAGAATGGCCCTCCGGCCGGAGGGCATGCAACGGATAATGCCGACAAATGGCGGGCGGATCAGTTGGGAATCAAGGAGTTCCGTCCGCCAGTCGGCATTGCCGGGTTGTCGGCATTAGATTGAGAACCGGGTCCATTACGTGCGCGACTTCGCCTGCGACGAGGACCGGTGCAGGGCGCACGTCCGCAATCTGCCGCGCAACCTTTCCTGCCTGACCAACGCAGCCATCGCCATCGTGCGCTGCGACGGGCGCTTCAGCTGCATCCCCGAGGCGAACCGGCACTACGCCGCCCGCGCCCAGGAGGCGGTCGACGCGATCCTGCTCCCGCCCGGCGCGTGATCCGCCTGTCCTGACCGTGCGAGGAGCGCACCGGAACGCGCCGCCAGACGGCGCGAAGGAACAGCCGTGCCCGAACAGCCCGAAAACCGCGTTCAGAATGGCCCGGGCGCCAAGTGACGACCGTCGAAACCGGCGCGCAGATGACCCGGGACGCATCAGGCATGACCGCTCTCCGTCATGTCGGCCCCGCAGAATCGACAATAAAATGGTCCTGGCAAATTCCCCTTGCAAAGCGGTGCATGTCGGCCAAGCATTGAGCATGCCCCATCCATGTCTCGCGCAATCAGACATCGATTCCTATCAGCGCGACGGCGTCGTGCTGGTCAAGGGCCTCTTTGTCGATCATGCTGATGCAATCCGTGCGGGCATTGATAGGAACATGGCGGAGCCAGGTCCCTACGCTGCCGAGAATCTCGCTTCGGGCGACAGCGGGCGTTTCTTCGACGATTACTGCAACTGGACACGCATCCCGGAATTCGGGGAGGTGCTGCGCAATTCCCCTGCTGCCGAGGTTGCCGCAGACCTCATGCAATCGGACACGGCGCAGTTCTTTCATGAACACGTGCTGGTCAAGGAGCCCGGCACCTCGAAGCCCACACCTTGGCATCAGGACGGGCCGTACTACTTCGTCTCTGGCCGACAGACCGTAAGCTTCTGGTCACCGGTCGATCCGGTCACCGATGCTACGCTACGATGCGTTGCCGGTTCACATCTCTGGCCAAGGCCTGTGCTGCCGACGCGCTGGCTGAACGAGGACAATTTCTACCTTGACGAAGTGGCCTACATGCCTGTGCCCGATCCTGACGCGGAAGGCATGGAGATACGGGAGTGGCCGATGCAGCCAGGCGATGCGGTTGCGTTCAGCTTTGGCATGTTGCACGGAGCCCGCGGCAATGTCTCGACTGGTCGTCGACGCGCATTCTCTCTCCGTTTTGTTGGCGACGACGCACGCTATGTCGAACGACCGGGCCGGACCTCTCCGCCGTACCCTGGACACGGGATGTCTCCCGGGGAAAGGCTTCGAGAGGACTGGTTCCCGGTTGTCTTCACGCGAAAGGGCGCGAAAGAGCATCCAGTTGCAGTTGCCGCGGGACCCGTGTAGCAAGCGAGCGGGCCACGGCACAGCGGATCGAGAAAGCGTGGCGTCCTGCGCGGAGACATGATCGCGCCGGCATTTCCGTTCGCAGCGTCGCATTGCGGGCAAGCGTCGGTCGGAAGGCGTTTTCCGTGCGACGGGATGCGTCGGTGGCATCATGCCCGTTCCCGTGCAGGCTGCAACACCCGATACCTTGACTGCCAACTTCAAGCCAATCGACATTGAGCCAAGTCCTGTGACGTTCCTGCTCCCGAGACCGAATGCCGGTGTTGGAATTGCCTTTCCGGGCTAAAGCTGAGGTTTGCCTGGCTTGGCGGAAACGATCTCTACCCGGACTGGATTCGAACCTGGTCTGCCTGCCCGGGTTCGGCCGCGTCGGCAGACATTCCGAATTCGGGGCGATCGTCTGTCAAAACGGGCTGGCCATCTGGATGGAACTGCTTGCAATGACGTCGGCATTTCATGACTTCAACGTCCCAACGGCAGAGAAGCGGGCGGGGGCGATATGTCTTTCTTCGCCAAATGACGACGTCCTGCATGACGTCCTGTCAGTGAGCCGAAACCAGGATCTTGTTCAGGATCAATGCGCGCAGCCTCACGGGAAGGCAGGGCATTCCGGCGATCGGACGCTTCGGGCTCGGCAGCAGCCGCACTTGGCTGACCAATGTCATTTCAATTTCCGTACAGTCGATCGGCGCCGCGTGACCGAGAAGAGGAGAGCGGGAGAGACTGCTTGTGTGCGGCAGTGACAATGAGCCGGGGTCCCATGATCCGGATGTGGCGGCGTCCCTGAAGGATCCGGCCCGGAAGGGTTCGGGGAAGCACCGGATCGTTTGCGGGAGTGGCGGCGTTTCCGCGGAGTGCCGGCTTGAGGGCGGCGGGGTCCGAAGCCGCGACGCTCCGTCCGCCGGGCAGGCGGCGTCATCCATGGCCGCGCTCGAGGCGGCGGCGCTTTCGGGCTTCGCGGGACCTGGCCCCGAAGCTGGAGAGCGATCCGGGCGGCAAGGAGGCCGCGATCCGGGACGTGACGCATTCCAGCGGTGCTGCAATGTACAAGTCGCTGCTTGAACGGGTCGGCGCGGAGCTTCCGACGCCCGGCCGCACGGAATGCGGCAAGCCGGTGGAACGGCACCGGAAGACCGGCAAGTCCCTTGCCTCGCGTCCGGGCCCGTGGAGGCCGCGCAATGGCGTTGAGTTTGGCCGGGACAGATTTTCCTGATTTCCGCGATCGGCCAAAGAGCATGTCCTGAGGCGTTTGCTTGCGCGCGCCGGAATCTTTCGTTCAGGCTTGACTCATGGATCGGCCCGGTTCAATGTAGCGTCGAATCAGTCCGTCCCGAGGGAGGCCGCGATGGATCCGCGCATCGAGAACCTGGAGACCACCACCTTTTTCGGCAAGCGGCTGACCCGCAGGCAGATCGCGGTCATGCAGGAGATGGTCGAGCTGTTCCCGAAGGACAGCCGGCGGGAGCTGGCCCGCACGCTGTGCGAGAACTTCACCTGGCACACGCCGTCCGGAACCTGCAGGGAGCAGTTCTGCCTGCGGGTTCTCGAAAAGCTGGAGACGCTGGGCATCCTGACCCTGCCGGAACGGCGCGAGACGGGCGGGCGGCGCGGGCCTTCCGCCCGCACCGAAGCCGGCGAGCCCGGCGAGCCGGTCGATGCGCCGCTCCGGGACCTGGAGCCGGTCACGCTGGAGGTCGCCGCCGACGGGCGGGACCTTGCCGAATGGACCGAGCTCGTGGACCGCTGCCATCCGCGCGGCTGCAGGTCGCCCATCGGCTGCCACCTCGCGTATTTCGTCCTCGACGGCAGCGGCCGCCGCCTGGGCTGCCTGATGTTCGAGAGCTCCGGGTCGCTTCCGGTCCGCGACGCATGGATCGGATGGACGGAGCGCCAGCGCGAGGACGGCCTCCGGCGGGTTGTCCGGCACAGCCGCTTTTTGGTGTTTCCATGGGTCCGTGTCAGGAACCTGGCCTCCCGGTCGCTGTCGCTGGCGACCCGCCGGATCGCCGACGACTGGCACCGGCGCTGGGGCGTGCGCCCGCTCCTTGCGGAGACGTTCGTCGACCCGCAGGAGCAGGAGGGCAGCTGCTACCGCGCGGCGGGATGGAAGGGGATCGGCGCCACCGCCTCCCGCGCGCCCAAGGACGTGTACGTGACCGAGCTGGAAACGGACGCCCGGGCCGCGCTGCGCGGCGAGCGGAAGGAAGCGGGAGGCAAGCCGGCCCGCGCCCCCGAAAGCGCCCGGACGGTCGCCGGGATGTGGAGCGCGGTCGCCGCCGCCGCCGCCAGGACGGCCGAGCGCCACGACCGCGAGTGGCGGGTGCGCCGGCGACTGATCGGCACCTTCCTGGCCGTCCTCTTCGTCCTCCGCCTGGTGTTCGGGACCGGGCGCAGCTACGGCGATGCCCTCGCCGAGATCTGGGAGAACGCGCGCAGCCTGGGGGTGGCGCTGCCGCAGGAAAGCCCGGTGACGCCGTCGGCGATGTCCCGGGCGCGCGCCAAGGTCGATCCGCAGGTCTTCAGGGACCTCCACCGGGAGATCCTCGCCCGGGCTCCGGACCGCCCGCTCTGGAAGGGGCGGCGGGTGTTCGGCGTCGACGGCGCCAAGGTCAACCTGCCGCCGCCGCTTGCGGATGCCGGATACAGGACGCCGGGCGAGCATGCGCACTATCCGCAAGGGCTGGTCAGCTGCCTCTACGAGCTGGAGCCGCGGCTGCCGACCGACTTCGGCCTGTACGCCGACACCAACGAGCGGCGCGCCGCCGTCGAGCACCTCAGGACCCTGTCCGCCGGGGACGTGGTCGTCTACGACCGGGGCTATTTCTCCTACGAGATGCTTCTCGCCCATGTCGTCCGGGGCCAGGACGCCGTGTTCCGGCTCAAGCGGGACGCGAACGCGGAAACCGTCGCCTTCCTCGCCGGCCCGCTGGAAGAGAGGCTGGTCTGGATCCGGCCCGACGACAGGGCGCTGGCCCGGCTGAAGGCCCGCCACCCCGGCGCGGCGTTCGGGCCGCTGAAGCTCAGGCTGGTCCGCTACGCCGCCGGCGACACCGTCTTCGCCCTCGGCACCACCTTGGCCGCCGAAGACGGCTTCACCGTCGAGGACCTGGCCGGCATCTGCAGGGCGCGCTGGCGCATCGAGGAGATGTACAAGACCGCGAAGTGGTTCCTGGCCGTCGAGTCCTTCCGCTCCGAAAGCGAGCGCGGCGTCCTCCAGGAACTGTACGCCAACTTCGTCATGGTCACCGCGACCCGCCTCATGACCAACGAGATCGACGGGGAGATCAACGCCTCGCCGGACGGCAGGCCGCCGAAAAGGGTGAACTTCAAGCATGCCGTCGCCGCCGTCTTCCGCAACTTCACACGTCCTGACCTCGCGGGCTGATTTCGATGTCCTCCAGGGCCCGTTTGGCCAACAAAACAACGACAATATGCAGATTTCCGGCTTGACAGGCACGCCGGAAGCGGGCAATATAACATGAGGCTCACTTTCAGGTTTCCCGCTTCCCATGAACACGCTCGCCATGCACCCTTCAGACGCCGTCCAAATCGGCGCTTCGTGCTTCTCCTTCGCATCCGAGGACGGCCAGACCGTCTGCTTCTCCAACCTCGAGCCCTTCGACTGCCACGACGAGAACGACCGCCCGGCCATGAGACTGCGGATCGCCAGGTTCGCCAGGCACGGCATCCGCCACAGGGACCTGCAGGCTGCGTTCGGCGTTGGCCGCGCGACGGTTCAGCGTGCGGCGGACAAGCTTCGGAACGAGGGCGAGGCGGCGTTCCACGAGCCGCGCCGGGGCCGTGGAACGAGCGTGATCACCGGCGAGACGGCGCGGGAGGCGGACCGCCTCCTTTCCAAGGGCATGAGCGGCACCGCGGTTGCCCGCGAGCTGGAGGTTCCCGCCACGACGCTGAACCACAACCGCCGCAAGGGGTTCATCGGCGCGCGACAGCCCGAGCCGGAGAACACGAAGCCGGAGGCGCAGGAGGAGCAGCCGGCCGGAACGGACACGCAGGACGAGGATGTCCGGGCAGGCCTGCTCGGCCGCAGCGAACGGGACCGGCGCGACCGGGAGGCGCCGATGGGCCGGGGCGCGCGCGACAGCGCGGGGCGCGTCGCGGCCTCGGCGGGGGCGATGGCCGAGGCGCATCCGCGCTTCGACGAGCCTCTTTCGGCGGTCGCCTGCGGCGGCGTGCTGGCCGCGCTGCCGACGCTCCTGAAGGAAGGGCTGCTCGACCGTTCGGGCGCGTTCCTGTCGCTGCCGAAAGGATGCCACGGGCTGACGAGCACGCTTCTCCTGCTCGCGTTCCTGTTCATGGCCCGGGTCCGCAACCCCGAGGCGCTGCGCCACGAGGCTCCGGGGGAATGGGGCGCGGTCCTGGGGCTGGACCGCTGCCCGGAAGCGAAGACGCTGCGGCGCAAGATCCGGGCGCTCGCATCCGACGTTCAGCGGGTGAAGGGCTGGCAGGACGCGCTGGCGCGGGCGTGGATGGCCGACGAGCCGGACGCCCACGCCACGCTGTCGGTGGACGGGCACGTGAAGGTCTATGCCGGCCGCAAGGGCCGCCTTCCGAAGCACTTCGTGTCGCGCCGGAAGCTCTGCCTGCCGGCCTCGACCAGCTACTGGGTCAACGCGCTCGGCGGCAGGCCGCTGCTGTGCCTGCACAAGGATCTCGATCCCGGCATGGCCAAGGCGCTGGAGCACGACGTCCTTCCGGCGCTGGATCGGCTGGGCCTGCCGGGACCGGACGCGCCGGATCTCACGGTCTCGCCGGAGGCCGCGCCCGCGCTGACGCTGGTCTTCGACCGGGAGGGATGGAGCCCGGCCCTGTTCGCCCGCCTCGCCCGGCGTGGCATCGCGGTGATCACCTGGCACAAGGGCTTCAGGGGCGAGGACTGGCCGGAGGAGGAGTTCCGCGCCGTCGAGGCGCCGCTCCACGGTCCCGGCGGCGCCGGCTCGGCCGAGGTCCGCCTTGCCGAGAGGCGGATCAGGCTGGGCAAGGGCGGCAAGGGGCCCGAGGTTCGCCAGATCCGCCGCTTGCTGGACTCGGGCCGGCAGGTCCCGCTCGTGACCACCGACTTCGGCGTGCCGACGGAGCAGGCCGCAGGCGCGCTGTTCTCCCGATGGGCGCAGGAGAGCTTCTTCAAGTACATGCGCGACGAGTTCAGCCTCGACGCGCTGCCGGTGCACGGCCTTGCCGAGCAGGATCCGGAGGCGCGCGTCGTCAATCCGGCCCGGCGCGAGCTGGACCGCCGGATCAACCGGATGCGGAACAGGCTCGGCACGCTGCGCAACCGCGTCGCCGACCTGACCGGGGGCGGGCCGTCCGGCACGGCCGCCAGGTCCGCCGAGAGGCTGAAGGCCGAGATCGGGACGCTCGACGCCGAGCGCGAGGCGCTCAAGCTCCGGCGCAGGGATCTGCCCACGCACGTCAAGGTCGCGGAACTCGGCGAGGATGAGTGGCTTGACGCGCTGCCCTCCGGCGAGAGGCTGCTCCTCGACGTCATCCGCATGATCGCCTGCCGCGCCGAGACCCGGATGATGCCCGCCGTCGCCGACGCGCAGGGCGCGAAGCAACGCCCACGCCGCACCCTCGCCGAACTGTTCCAGTCGGATGCCGACATCGTCCCGGACCCGGAAAACGGCATCCTGCGGGTGCGCATCCTCGGCACCGCCAGCGATGCGGGCGACGCCGCCGTCGCGGGACTGCTCGAAGAGCTCAACCAGACATGCACGATCTTCCCCGGAACCGGCCTGCGCATGGTCTGCGAATTGCCCGGGAACAATGCCAGGGCGGGGAAACCCGCCTCATGAAAGTTGCCTGTCGCAAGGGGCGAGGTCAGGACGTGTGAACTTCGAGGCCCTCGCGCTCGTCCAGGCCGAGGCCGTCGCCGAAACCGTCGCGCGGATCGTCGACGACGTCGCCGCCCTCTGGCAGCGGGAACGGCCAGGACGAAGCTATCCGAGAGTGTCGCGCAAGCCGAAAAGCAAATGGGCACGGAAGGGGAAGGTCGCCGCAGCAAGCTGAGCCGCTTCCACCCGAAAGACCGGCCTTCCGGTGCAGGACCACCCACGTCCCGTTAAGTCAACAACCCTGATTCCTTAAGTCAATGCCATTGGGAGGCCGGGCGGACGCATTGCCGCTGCCGGGACTGCGGTTCCGGCCTCTTCCCCCTGGACCGCGCCCTCGGGCTGGAGGGGCGGACGGCCGCGCCGGGCGCGGCGAGCGTCGTGGCCGACGCCGCGGTCTCGGACGGCCTCGAGGAGGCGTCCCGCAAGTTGCGCAACCTTGCCGGGGTGAAGGTTCCCGCGACGACGCTGCGGCGACGGACCCTGGAACCCGGCGAGGAAACCCGGCGTCCCGATGCGCCGGAACGAGACGGAAGGCCTGCATCCTGGATGTGTTCCACGCGCCCGAATGCGCGTCCGAAGCCCTCAAGGTGCTGGTCAGATGCGTGTTCGCGCGCAAGGCGCGCCTGGCGGGAATCAAGGCCCAGCTGCTGGACGGGAAAGTTGGCCGCGTCATGGCGGATCTGCGACCGCACCGCAGTCGAGGGAAGGCGGTGGCGAAGTGCATTGACCAATTCGATTCGAACAAGGGGAGAATGCGTCACGACGAGTGCCGGGCGCGCGGCATGCAGATTGGAAGCGGCCAGATCGAGAGCGGTTGCAAGAAAATGGTCGCCGCCCGCTTCAAGAGGTCGGGATGCGAATGGTCAAGGCGGGGCGCGAACGCGTTGCCGGCGCTGAAGGCCTGTTGGAAGAACTTGCAGCGGGAAGAGTTCGCTCCATGGAAGGCTCAACGGATCGCCGCGGCCCAGCCCGAAAATTGGCGTGCGCCCCGGAATTGACCCACCGTCATCGTGCGTGATGTTGATCTGAACATGAAGCACGCCGCTTCAAGCGCTTCTGGGCGAGCGACGACATGCACGGAAACGGGCTGCATGAATGCGCGCCCCGTGTCGTGGGCCCACGCAGCGCTTTCAACGCCCTTGGAAACCCCCGAACGAGGGGCCGCGGCGAGATCCGCGCCCATCATCCCGCGCTGCGCCTCCGCCGCCGCCACTGTTGTCGGCGGCTGGCCGCGTGCGGCGTCGCGTCATGCCGCTGGATTCATGCGGACCGGAAAGGGAGACGCGCCACCGATGCGCCGGTCGACAACCCTTGCCAAACGTCCAAGTTTCCCTAGAATGACGGAAATTTTGCAGGAAACGGGGAATTTTGCAGCAAATTGCCGAAGCAATCGGTTTGGCCGTCGCGTTGCTGCTCGCGGCAGACGCAGACCTCCTCGAGATCGTGGCGCTGTCGCTGTATGTCAGCCTTTTCGCGACGTCGATCGCCTGCCTTCTGGGCCTGCCCCTTGGCGCAATCCTTGCGGTGGCCCGGTTTCCGGGCCGCGGTCCGATCCTTGTGCTGATCAACGCGTTGATGGGGCTGCCGCCGGTCGTGGTCGGACTGATTGTCTATCTCCATCTTTCTCGGTCAGGACCGCTGGGTTTCCTGGGGCTGCTTTACACGCCGACCGCGATGATCATTGCACAGACGATCCTCATTGTTCCCATCGTGGTGGCGCTGTCGCGCCAGGTTCTCGAAGACCTGCATCTCGAATACGCGGAGCAATTCCGTTCCCTTGCCCTTTCGGCGCGACAGATCATCCAGGCGCTGCTCTGGGACGGCCGCTTTGCGCTCTTCACCGTTGCCCTCGCCGGCTTTGGCCGAGCCGTGGCCGAGGTTGGCGCTGTCATGATAGTTGGCGGCAACATAGATCACCTGACCCGGGTCATGACGACCGCAATCACCCTTGAGACATCCCGGGGCAACCTGCCGCTCGCCCTGGCTCTAGGCATCGTGCTGCTCGTACTTGCAATGGCCGTGACGGCGGCGGTGCACGGGCTCCGTGCGGGCACGGCTGGACAAGCCGATGCCTGAGCGCATGGGCAGGCAGGACGCGGCCGGAACGCGGGCGTGCCTGATCGAGATCAAGGCGCTGGCCTACAAAGTGGCGGAGACTAGGCTGATCGATGTTCCCGCGCTCACTTTGCGTCCGGCCGGCACGACTGTCGTGATGGGCCCGAACGGCGCAGGCAAGAGCCTCCTTCTGCGCTTGATGCATGGGCTGATCCGTCCCTCTGCCGGAGAGGTTCTGATCGGGGGAAAGCCGCTCTCGTCGGAACAGTGCAAGGCGCAGGCCCTGGTGTTTCAGAAGCCGGTGCTTCTTCGGCGCTCGGTGGCGGCGAACATCGACTTCGTCCTCAAGGCTCGCGGCAAGGATCGAAGCCGCTGCAGGGACCTGCTGGACCGCGTGGACCTTGCATCGCTGGCCGACCGTCCGGCCCGCCGACTGTCCGGAGGCGAGCAGCAGCGACTGGCGATCGCGCGGGCGCTCGCGACCGAGCCGGACACGCTGTTTCTCGACGAACCGACCGCCAGTCTCGATCCGGAATCCGTCCAGGCGATCGAAGGCATTGTCACGGCGGCGGCACGGGACGGCGTGCGCATCATCTTCGTGACCCACGACATCCAGCAGGCCCGGCGTCTGGCGGACGACGTCGTGTTCCTGAGCAACGGGCGCGTTGTCGAGGAAGCGCCTGCCGACACCTTTTTCAGCGGTCCCGAAACGGACGTGGCGCGCGCATATCTGTCCGGGCATCTCGACAGGCTTGTGGAGACATGAAATGCGTTGGTTGACAATTCTCTTTCTGGCGAGTCTTGGCGGTGCAGCAGATGCCGGGGACATCATCCTGCAATCCACTACCTCGACCGCGAATTCTGATCTCTACGACCATTTGCTGCCCAGGTTCGAGGAAGCTTCCGGCATCAAGGTCAGCGTAGTCGCCGTAGGCACGGGCCAGGCGATACGCAACGCGGCGAATTGTGACGGAGATGTGCTGCTCGTTCACGCAAAGCCCGCCGAGGAGGAATTCGTCGCCGACGGCGGAGGCGTTGAACGGTTCGATGTCATGTACAACGACTTCGTCATCGTGGGGCCGCAGGACGATCCTGCGGGAATTGCGGGACTTGACGATGTCGCGACCGCGCTGAAGCGGATCGCGGAAGCCGAGGCCATCTTCGCGTCAAGAGGCGACGATTCCGGAACCCACCGCAAGGAACGCGCGCTTTGGGCGATGACCGGGATTGATCTGGCGCCGGCCTCGGGCCTCTGGTATCGCGAGACCGGGTCGGGAATGGGCGCCACGCTGAATGCGGGCATCGGCATGGGCGGCTACGTCATGACCGACCGTGCCACTTGGATCGCCTTTGGCAACACGCAGGATTACAGAATCCATGTCGAAGGCGATCCGGCGCTCTTCAACCAGTACGGCGTGATGCTCATAAATCCCGCGCGGTGCGCGAGCGTGCGGTCGGAGGAAGGACAGGCCCTCGTTGACTGGCTGATTTCGGGCGAGGGCCAGGACGAGATCGCGTCGCACGTCAAGAATGGTCAGCAGCTGTTCTTTCCAAATGCGAGGAAGGCAAAGTGACCGGGCAGGTCCATGAATACCTGACGGTTCACGAACTGGCCGACCTGCTGCGCGTCAAGGAACGCAAGGTGTATGACCTGGCCGCCTCGGGAAAGGTGCCGTGCTCACGGGCAACGGGCAAGCTCCTGTTTCCCGAGGCCGAGATCAGGGCATGGATGGCGAACCGACGGACGGGGCCGGTGGACAGGACGGAGCGGCCGAAGGTCGTGCTTGGCAGCCACGACCCCTTGCTGGAATGGGCGGTGCGGCAGTCACGTTGCGGCCTCGCCCTGCTCCTTGATGGCAGCCGGGATGGGGTGATCCGGTTCAATGCCGGAGAGGGCGTTGCCGCGGGACTGCACATTCACGACGCCGACACGAACACATGGAACGTGGCCCTTGTCGAAACGGAGTGCTCCGCGCAGGACGCCGTTCTCCTGTCCTGGGCCAAACGCCGCCGCGGTCTGGTGACCCGGCCTGCGGACGCGAACCGCTTGAATGCTGTAAGCGACCTGAAGGGCAGGAAGGTCGCCGCGCGGCAGAGCGAGTCCGGTACGGACATCCTGCTAAGGCATCTGCTGGCGCGCGAAGGGCTCCCTGCTGAGGACATTCGTTTCACCGACCCGGTTCGCAGCGAGCAGGATGCGGTGCTTGCCGTTGCCGAAGGGTTGGCCGAAGTGACATTCGGGCTGGAGTCTGTGTCGAAGCCGTTGGGTCTCGCCTTTGTGCCCGTTGTGCCGGAACGGTTCGACATGCTCGTGGACTGCGGGGCCTATTTCGAGAGACCGTTCCAGGCGCTCCTGGCCTTTTGCCGCAGTTCGGCGTTTGCGGAACGGGCAGAAGCACTCGGCGGCTACGACATTGCGGGACTGGGCGAGGTGCGCTGGAAGGCATGAACGCGGATGCCTTGCACACCGATGAATCAGGCTGCTGCATCACGCCACGCGTAAGCGTTCGGTGAAGGCGTGACGGCCTTTCCTGTCGGCATCTGACGACCATCTTTCCGGGCATTTCAATTTCCTCTGACTACACTTCTGAACGTCTGCCATCCGGGCTGCATGCTGAGTTCCGGCGTCCCCTTTTCGGTGCCCGTCGTGCCGTCGGTTCCGTCGGCGGAGGACCTTGAATGCCTTCATGCGCGGGAACATGCGCGTGCGAAGGCGGCGGAGGCGAGGCCACGGCAACGCTTCCGCGGCCGAAAGACGGGACAGGCACCAATGCACGTTTGGGACGCGCTGCATGGAGGCGGCCAAAATCCTCGGATGGCCCGGCGGCGGGATTTTCCTGCCTCAGGCACCGGCAATCCGGGCCGATCACGTCACTTTCCCCCTCGGAGCGGTCCCCTGAAGGACGATCCGGGGCCGGGCAGGAGGGGTCGTTGCCGAGCCCCTCCCCCCACAGAGCCGGACGTGCCCGCATCAGGGCATCCGGTTGCTCGCATGGCGGGTTCGCAGATCCAGTGCGGCTGTCCGGGACCGTTGCGTTGACACGCAAGGCGAGCGCAGTGTCTCGGCGTGCTTCCCTCCTCCGGTTCCATCCATGCGACGCCTCGCTTCCCTCCGCCGGGTCCCGATGGACACGGTTCCCCGTCCTCGACGGCACTGTCAAGGCGCTGCGACTCCCGGCTCCGCTTCCCTTGGGCCTGTTGATTCGCCGTTCTGTACCATGCGCTCCCGCGAGGTTCGTGGTGTCGCTCTCGCGCTCCCGGGGCAGGCGCGGGCCTGCTCCGGGCCGGGGTCTTGACTGTTCACGCCGACTTTCCCCTTCCAGCGATGCCTGCACATGGACGAGGCCGGGCCTCCCAGGTTCCCTGGCGATCATCCCGTGGCCTTGCGACGTTCTCCGACCCCGGCCGGTCCGGTCCGCCTCGCCCGTGGCGGCGGTCCCGGTGCTGCCCCCGCTGTCAGGAAACAAGAAGGCACCGGCATTGACTGTCTCGAGGCTCAACAGGTCGCTTCGCCAACCGCTGTGTACGCTTCACGACACACGTTGCCGGGCCAGGAAGCGGCACGCGGCCAGCTGGACCCAGGCCAGGGAGCTCGCCGGCGTCCGCTCCACGTCCTTCGCCAGGCGCCGGCACCACGACAGCCAGGCGAACGTCCGCTCCACCACCCAGCGGCGACAGGGGACGGTGAAGCCCCTTGTCTCCCTGGGCCCGGGCACGATCTCCTGGATCGATCCGGGGCCGTGTTCCGCCAGCGCGGCCTCCGGCTTCGGTCCCGCATGCCCGCCGTCCGCCCACAGCTTTCTCACCTCCGGCGCCTTCTCCGGCATCGCGAGGATGACAGCCGGCGCACCGTCCCGGTCCTGCACGTCGGCCGCGTGAACCCGGACCGCGATCGGGAACCCCTCCACGTCCACCGTGGCGTGGCGCTTCCTGCCCTTGATCCTCTTGCCCGCGCCGCATCCCGACGGGCCGCCCATCTCCGTCGTCTTCACCGACCGGCTGTCGATCGCGGCCGCCGCCGGATCTCCGGAGCGCCCCGCCTGCATGCGCGCAAGATCGCGCAGCGCGTCCATCATGCGCTCAAGAACGCCGTCGTCGCGCCACGCGCAGAAATGGTTCCGAACCGTCGCAAAGGGCGGAAGGCGCTTGGGAACCGCCCGCCACCGGCACCCCGTCGCCAGCATGTACCGGATCGCGTCGGAAACCGCCCGAAAGTCGACGGTGCGGCGACGGCCCGGCCTCGACGGGGCCGGCAGGAGCGGCTCGATCACAAGCCGTTCCTCGTCGCTCAAATCGCTTTCATGCCGGTCCGAACTGCGCCCGTGCTTCTCGCGGGCGGTCCCGTTCCAAGCCATGTGGCCCTCCCTGCCTGGTGTGGAAGTCAGCATGGAAATACCACGTCTGGGGAGGCCATCCACATTTTAGGTCAGCCTCTCAGGCCGGGTTCACCAAAAGGCAGGGCCAGTGCCGGGCGTTCATCCAGGCCTGTGCGAAGGTCAACAGCAGATCGCTTGCCGAGGCAGACATGCAGGGACACTTTCCCGAAATCCATCTCTGCCGCTTCTGCTTCCGCTGCTGCCACGACATGGCCTGCATCACCACGGGCCCTTCGCGGTGCCTTCGGGGATGGATCTTCATTGTGCCTGAAGCGAGTGGCGAGAGATCCGCATGTGCTCCCGGCTCCCGGGAAGTGCGAAACTCTCGCCAGCCCGGTCGAAGGGCGAATCGGTCCGGTGCATGGCACGGTGGTGGTTGGGGCAGATGGGCACCATGTTGTGCAACGCGTCATGGCAGCCGCGGCTGAGCCAGTGCACGTGGTGCGCTTCACGGCGACTCCGCTGGTACAGGGAATTGGGGTTCCATCCGCAAAGCTGGCACATGCCCGCTTACAGGTTCCGCAACTCCCGGACATGTCGTGGGTTGCGCCTTGATGCCTGCTTGAGCAGGTGGCGGCGTTCATCCGCGATGCCGGGGGCCTCATCCGCAATGAGACCGGCTACAGCATGCGGGTCTTCGAGGACGATACGTGTCTGATGCTCCTCTTCAGGCAGGCAAGGCCATTCGAAAGTCCTGATTCCGCCGTTTGACATGCATTTCGGCTCCTGCCTGCCATCCGGGCCGCGACGTTGCCGGTTTTTTTGATGCGTGCGCCATAATTCTGCCGGCCATCCAGAAATGATGGTGCCATGGGGTCGGCCATCATGGCCATGACCTCTCCGGATTCCGGCGTTCCGCTCTCCGAGGTCGAAGTCCGTCTGGTGCGGGGCATGGACGAGAAGGCACGCTGGGATGCATTGGTCCGCGAGCATCACTGCCTGCCCTGGCGCCGTCTCTTCGGCAAGGCGCTGCACCATGTCGCCATCCATGGCGATCGCTGGCTGGCACTGATCGGCTGGCAGGTCGGCGCGCGCGACCGCTGGACCGGCTGGACGGCCGAGCAGCAATTCTCCCGCCTGCGCCTGGTGGCCAACAATGCCCGCCATGTCCTCCTGGGCCGGGACCGGCCGCGCAACCTCGCCTCGCGGGTGCTGGCGCTCAGCCTCAGGCGGCTGCCCTCCGACATGACGGGGTGCATGGTTGCCCGGTGTGCCTGGCCGAGACCTTCGTCGACGTCTCCCGTTTTGCCGGCACCTGCTGCCGGGCATCAAGCTGGCGGCCACCGGGCCTGACCCGCGGCCTGCCCGCCGGCCGGGGGCCGCGCCCCGCCGGCACCATCACGGCCAGGCCAAGGAGGTCTTCGTGCATCCACTCCATGCCGATGCCAGGCAGATGCCGTGTGCGGATGTCGCACCCCACGCCATGAAGGCAGTCAGGACGCACCCCTTCCCGACGCCGAACTCCTGGGCTCGCTGCATGACCACCTTGCCGGCATGGAGGATTTCCGCCGGGCAAGGGGGCAGCGCTGCAGCCTGGCCTTCTGCCTCACCATCATGATCGCCGCCGGCCTGTTCGGCTGTCGCGGCCATGCCGCCCTTGCCGAGTTCGCCCGCCGGCTCGACCGGAAGCAGCTGGCCGCCATCGGCGCCTTCCGCCATGTTGCGGGGCCTCTTCACCACGCCGGTGGCCACCTCCTTCCTGAACATCCTGCGCGGGATGCCGCCCGATGCGCTCGATGCGGTGTTCCGGGACCTGGCCGCCTCAGGCAGTGACGGTGATGCCGCCCTGGCACTTGACGGCAAGACGATCAGGGGCGCCTCCCGGCAACTGTCGAGCACGGCACCGGCCTGGTGGCCGGACAGGTCCGGGTTGCCGAAGGCACGAACGAGATCCCGGCCCTGCGTGATCTCGCGGCGCGGCTCGGCAAGCGGGTCATCACTGCCGATGCCATGCATGTCCGGCACGAGGCCGCGGCAGCCATTGTGGATGCCGGCGGCGATCATGTGCTGACCGCGGTCAAGGGCAACCGGAAGGGGATGCATGAGCGGCTCGGCCGGTTCGGTGGCCGGGACAGCGGCAGGATGCATGCGGAAGAGGCGGGAAAGCGGCATGGCCGCATCGAGCAGCGCCACTGCACGGCGGTCGACATCTCCGGCCCGGAATGGAACGGCTTCTGCCCCCTCAATGGCCGGCGCCAGGCCTTCCGCGTCATCCGCTTTCGTGAAGCGGTCAGGACCGTCGAGACCGGCATCGAGACCGTCCATGGCCTGACCTCGCTCGGGCCGGATCAGGCCGGAGCCCGGGAGATTGCCGGCCATGTCCGCTCACACTGGCAGATCGGGACCAGGCTGCATCATGTCCGCGACTTCACCCATGACGAGGATCGCTGCCGGGCACATGCCGGCAACGTCCCGCAGAACCTGTCGGCCATCTCCGACATGGCGATCTCGCTGATCAGGCTCGACGGCCGCTTCGAGCACGTGCCGCCTGCAGACCCGGCCATCCCGCATCGCTCCCTGTGGCCCGGCCCCTGGCCGGGCCTTCGGAGCCATGGGCCCGGCACGTCTTCGGCGCAGGATCCGGGCGGGAATCGCCGCCGGCCGGCATGACTCGTCTGCAGACTGCCCCAACATGACCGCCGGGTGACGGCCGGATAACGGAACCGGAGGCTGGACCTGGTCATGGCAGCCTGGCGCACCAGACGTCCTGACATCGAATGATGGTCCTGAGTTTCCCGTGGCGGCTTTGGCCAGGCAAACAGGGACTTTGCGAGACTGCACATGCTAATCGGGCACATGGGAGGCGCACAAAATGCCATGTGCTGGGCCAGAGAACATCCTCAAGAAGCATAAAAACGAGGGGCCCTGCATCGGGACAGCCACGAATCTGCAATTTCAAGGCATCACGAAAGTTGGAACCTTCGCCCCTCGAGGTCAGGACGTCTGGTGCGCCAGGCTAACTGGTGGAATGTCGCCGGGTGAAAGTCCCGGCAGAAAGAGAGGTCAGCCAGCCACTTTCTCCGCGAACCATGCGCCGGTCGTCGCGAGGCGGCAGGTGAAGCGTTGGCAAGCGGCAGGCGTGGGCCGGGCGATTGAGCCACGAAAACTGACACAACTGGAGTGCCGAGGCTGTCAGACGGGCCGAAGGCAACACTCTTCGAGCCGGTTTGGTGAGGCGAGGAGAGGCTCCGCGGGGTCTGGGAACCAAGGCACGCGTCGAAGCGGTCCACCGGGACCTGGGAGGTCTTCAGTTCGCCCCGCTGTCGTGCGGGGCCGCAAAGCGAAGGAGGAATCCGAAACGGAGATGAACGATCTGAAGAAATCAGATTCGGCCATGGTAGCGAAGAATCCGGCGAACAACGGCCCTTCCGGGTCAGCGGAGCCGGGGGAGCGAAGGGCCGGACCCAAGGGGAATCCGGGAGGCCAAAGCTCGCGCCGTGCGCAGAAACGGGGAAGCGAGTCACAGGCGGCCGACCGGATGCGAAAGGCTGCAACGAGGAACCCGGAAGAGCGTCTCGTGGCGCTCCTGCACCATGTGACGACGGACGCGCTGGCGGAGGCGTTTCACTCGCTCAAGAGTGACGTGGCCGCTGGCGTGGACGGCGTGACATGGGAGATGTACGCCGAAGGGCTGGAAGATCGGCTGATCGACCTGCACGGGCGCGTGCACAGGGGGGCGTACCGCGCGCCGCCGTCCCGGCGGGCATACATGCCCAAGGAGGACGGGGGGCAGCGACCGCTCGGCATTGCCTCGCTGGAGGACAAGATACTTCAGCGGGCGGTGACGGACACGATTCTGGTGCCGATCCACGAGACGGAGTTCCTCGGCTTCAGCCACGGGTTCCGACCGGGGCGGGGGACGCACAATGCGCTCGACGCCATTGCGGTCGGAATGGAACGGCGGAAGGTCAGCTGGATCGTTGACGCCGACATTCGCGGGTTCTTCGACAATCTCGGGCGGGACCATCTGGTCCGGATGCTTGAGAGACGCATCGGGGACGTGCGGGTCATGCGGCTGATCGTCAAGTGGCTCGACGCCGGCGTCATGGAGGGGACCGACTGGACGGACACGGGCAGGGGCGTTCCGCAAGGCGGGACGGTTTCCCCGATCCTCGCCAACGTCTGCCTGCACCATGTGCTCGACGTCTGGTTCCACAACACATGGCGCAAGCGGATTGCCGGAGGCGACACGATCATCGTCCGCCATGCGGACGACTTCGTGTGCGGCTTCCAGCACGAGGGCGACGCGAAGCGCTTCCTCCGGGACTTGGGCGAAAGGCTGGCCCTGTTCGGACTGGAACTGCATCCGGACAAGACCCGGCTCATCGAGTTCGGCCGGTTCGCGAAGGCGAACCGCCGGAACCGGGGGCAGGGCAAGCCGGAGACGTTCGACTTCCTTGGCATGACGCACTTCTGCGACGAGTCGAGGAAGGGAAGGTTCAGGGTCGGACGCAAGCCGTCCCGGAAACGGGTCAACCGCACTTTGCGGCGGATCAAGGAAAGGCTTCGCGAGCGGTGGCACGGCAACCGGCACGACACGGCTGCGTGGCTGGGCAGGGTCATCAACGGCTGGCTCAACCACTACGCTGTCCCCGGGCGTGGCCGACATCTGGAGAGGTTCGTTCACCTCTGCAAGCGGCTGCTCTGGCGTGCCCTCCGGCGTCGGTCCCAAAGGGACCGCACGGAATGGGAGGACATCGATCTCCTGACCGCCGTCCACTGGCCCAAAGTCGGGATCCGCCACCCGTGGCCGAGCCAACGGCTCGTCGTGAGGACCCAAGGGAGGAGCCCGGTGCGTTAACGCGCACGCCGGGATCCGAGCGGGGGGACCGGGGTAACCCGGTTCCCTACCGCGATAATTTGCCGCCTCAATGCGAGATCCCAATTGGCCCCGGTGCAGATCGTCGCTCGCGTGGCACGTTTCCAATGCCGCGGACAGCCGGGCTTTCATCCGCCGAGCAGCCGGGGAAACGGCCAATGATGAATGGATGGCGAGGCGATGCCGTGCCGTGCAATGCCCGCTTGACACGTCACATCGCACCCTAGTATTCCAACTTCATTGAACTGATGGATACAGCGACTTCAGCTTGATCCGGGCGTCCCTGGTCCTGAACCGCCAGTCCACCGGTTTGGCCGATGCGTTGCGATGCTCCTGCCATGCACCGACCTCGCGCATCATCGTCTCCCGGTCGGGTATCCGCCGGTCGAGGCATTGCCGAGACAGCACGTTGATCTCGATTTCCGCCATGTTGAGCCAGCTTCCATGCTTCGGGGTGTGGTGGATCTCGAATCTCCCGGCCAGCCGCGACGCCTCCTCGGGCACGAATGTCTCGTAGAGGGAGGACAGCTTGTGCGTGTTCAGATTGTCCATCACCAGGACAATGTCCCTTTCCGGAAAGTGAATGTCGGCGAGATCCCTGAGCACCCTGGCGAAATCCTGGCGGGTGCGGCGATCCGTGACCTCGACATGGCGCCAGCCAGCGAGAGGTGCATGGAGCATGAACAGGTTGGCAGTGCCATTGCGCTGTCGGCGGTTTCTCAAAACGGCGGGATATTGGCGGCAGGCCGCGCTTTTTGGGCGTGATCCGGGCCATGTGACGTCGCTGTTTGCGGCGTGCGGGGGCCTGGGACGCTTGCGGGGATCCGTTCGGGCGCGTGGTCCAGGCCTGCGCTTCGGGTCTGTCATCCTGTCCGGGCGGCGTTCACGACGTCGTTCCAGTCTGCGTTTTCGGGCGGACGGCGTCTCTGGAACGTGATGCGCGGCGGAACCTGCAGCCTTTCGCGCAGTGTCTCTGCCTGTCGCTCCCCGGCCTCGTCGCCGTCCTGCGCGAGGACAACGGTCCTGACGTTGGGGAGGGTGCGGGCGGCGAGGCCGATCTGCTCGCGCTGCCTTGCCGACGGGGCGCCGGCGGTGGAGAGGAAGGCATGACTGGCGGGGCATCGCTCGATCTGGGCCAGGCTGAGGGCGTCGACGGCGCCTTCGGTGATGACGAGGGCCTCCAGGTCCCCGGCGGTTCCGGCGCGGACGGCGAACAGCCGACGGGTTCCGCCGGTCGCGAAGCGTCTTGCGCCGTCGGGAGGGCCGATCTCGAACCCGGTGAGAGCGTGGCCTTGGTCGCGGTGGGCGAAGAGGACGCGGCCGTCGCGGTCGCGTCGGATCAGCGGGCGGCAGGCGTCGAGCGTTTCCTGCCGGATGCCGCGGCCGAGAAGCCATTCCGGCGCCGGATGCGGCGCGGCCTCGCGCCAGATGCTGCGGAAGTCGCGTGCCGCGGCGGCGGGCTTCCCGAACCTGGCGCGGATGTCGGCGAAGGAGAGCCCGCGATTGAGCATGAAGTCGATCGCGGTGCCGTTGTCGTCGGCGTCGAGGGTGTTGAAGCAGACCCAGTGGCCGTTGTCCCGCAGCCTCGTGACGAGCTTCGGCAGGCCCGGCGCGCGCAGCACCGGGTTCGCGCGCGTCGAGGCCTTTTCGTCCCGGACGCAGCCCCACTGCGCGGCGACGGTCTCGAACGGCATGCGCTTGACGGCGTCGAAGTCGACGCGGCGCATGTCATCCGGCTTCGCGCCTGGTGCGCCACGAATCGCTGTCGATGGCGATGAGCGTCGCGTCGTGCATCAGCCGGTCGACGGTGCCGGCGATGCCGGAGGCGCTGGGGAAGATGCGGTCCCACTGGGCGAAGCCAAGGGTGGTGGTGACCATCGTCGAGCGGCGCTGGCACCTCCGCGAGACGATGGCGTAGAGGATGTCGGCATGGCGGCCTTCGAGCGTCACGTAGCCGATCTCGTCGAGGACGAGGAGCCGGGGCCGCGCGAGCACGGTCAGGCGGCGTCGCAGCTCGCTCCTGTCGGCGATGTCGGCGAGGCTCTCGAGCAGGTCCGGCGCCTTCTCGAAGCGGACCGTGTGGCCGTGCAGGAGCGCCTGGTGCGCGACGTTGGTGGCGATCATGGTCTTTCCGGTGCCCTGCCCGCCGACGAGCACGGCGTTGTCCGCGCGCTCGACGAAGGCGAGGCCCATGAGCGCCTCCACGCCGGCGCGGCTCATGTCGCGCGGCCATGTCCGGTCGAAGTCCGCCAGCGGCTTGAAGGCGGGCAGCCGTGCCTCGGCGCGGCGGCGCTCGAAGCTTCGGGCGCTGCGTGCCTGCTCCTCGCCGGCGATCAGCTCCTCGATCCAGTCGGCGCCGGCAACGTCCTCCCAGCGGCTGACGATGCCGTGCAGGCCGAGCGCTCCGGCCCGCTCCCTGAGTCCGTTCATGTTCCGTCCTTTCCTGCGGTTCCGGGGCTGTCGCAGGCGTCGAGACCGGTCGCCCGCGGCGTCGTTCCGCGGACGCCGCCGCCGTCGGCGACGCTGACGGCCGGCAGGCCCTGCGCGGCGCGGCGGGCCTCGACGATGCCGCGCACCGTGTTCGCGTCGCACGAGCCGCGCGCCAGCGCGACGGCGACCGCCCGGTCGACCTCGTCGGTGCCGTGCGTGTCGAGCAGGCCGGTCAGGATCCGGGCGCATGTCGCGACGTTCCGCCCGCGATGTCCGGCAAGCGCGAGCATCTCCTCCGCCCGCGGCACGGTGCGCAGCAGCCGGTCGCGGACGCTCATGGATCCGTGCCGCTTGCGCGCGGCGATCGCTCTGGCGTGCTCGGGATCGCTGACGGTCCGCTGCCTGTCGTGGCAGCGCCGGTGGCGCGCGACCTCGCGGGTCCCGTCGAGGATGCGGACCGTGTCGCGGGTTGCGGCAAGCGTCAGCCTCGCCCCGGCGAAGTCGGGCGGAACGCTGCAGTCGTTCATGTCGAAGCGGGCATGGCAGGTCTTGTCGATCCGCACCGCTCGCAGCTCCTCGCTCGGGAAGGGGTCGGCGGGCAAGGGGATCAGCCTCTCCCTTTCCCTGGCGAAGGCATCCCGGACCAGAAGGCTGTCGTCGTCCGGCCAGGGACGCTCGGCGGCCGCGCCGAAGCACCACGCCCGGGCCGCGGCGTTGAGTTCGTCGAGCGGGGCCGTGATGTCACGGCCGGCGAAGAAGCCGGTTCGCGCAAACCCGATTCGCCGTTCCACGCGCCCCTTCTCCTGCGGCCGCCTGGGCCAGGCGGCGCACGGCTCGAACGCGTAGTGGGCCGCCAGCGCCAGCAGTGTCGGATGGAAGGTGACGGCCTTGCCGCGCCGCGCGACCACGGCGCTCTTGAGATTGTCGTGCAAAAGCCTGCGGGGAACCCCGCCAAGCGCCTCGAACGCCTCGACATGACCCTGCAGGAAGCTGCTCATCCGCGCGTCGTGGAACAGGCTCAGGAAGCTCTGGCGCGAGTGGCTGAGGGTCACGAGGAGCCCCATCAGCCTGTGCTCCGCCCGGCCGATCCGGACCCGCCCGAACTCGCCCCAGTCGACCTGGGCCTGCTCCGCCGGAAGGAAGCTGAGCCGCATCGACGGCTCGGGCCGCCTCGCGGGCCTGAGCCCGAGGGCGCGCAGGCTGTGGCGGAAGTGGTCCTCCCCGCCGCGGTAGCCCCGCGCCCCGACCTGCCGCCAGAGCGTGCTGGCCGGCAGGTCCGGAGCCTCATCGAGCTGCTTGCTGATGAAGGGGACGAAGGGGTCGATGAGCTTCGGCCGGGGCCGCCGCTCCTGCCCGGCCGCCCGCAGCGCCCGCGTCACCGTGCCGTGGTGCACGCCGAGATGCCTCGCGATCGTCCCGACCGGCCAGCCCTCGGCCCGCGACAGCCGCACGATCGTCGCCCGCGTTTCCTCGTCGATCGCCATGAGATCACCTCCTTTGCCGTCCCCAATGCCGCGATCAGGGGTCCGCCAGCACCAGATGGGAGCAGACCCGGCCGCAACCGACGCACCGAGGCGGCGATTCGCGCACGGATCGCGTCGGAAGCTCCGCAACCAAGGGCTTCCGGAACGGCCCGGAAGGATGGTCCGTAACGGTTTTTTCGCCGGGGACGGCCGGCGCGCGGACGGCCGCCGCCGCGGTCGCGATCCTGGCCGCCGCGCGCGCCAGGTCCGCCTGGCGCATCCGGTATCGCCGCTGACGGTTCCGGCCCGTCTCGCGGCCCCTCTCCGCGCGCCGGTAGCGCCGTCGCGTCTCGCGCCGGTTCTCGACGCGGGACCGCTCGCTGCAGGCCTTGGAACAGTACCGGTGCCCGCGGTCGCACGAGCGGCAGATCACGACCTGCCGACGGCACCGGTTGCAATTGAACAGACGTCCCGTCTCGCACACATCCATCCGAAGAGCGGGGTGGACCCGGACGCGAAACTGCCTGACAATGCACGGGAGTTCGGTCCCCGCGACCGGCTCGTTCGGGTGCGGCGCCGGGGTTTGTCTCCAAACAATCTTGCCCGGTGCCGCATCGCTCTCTCCTTCGATGCCACACTGCCATCCGGCCGGAGCCGCGGCAAAGGAGCCGCGGCCGGCAGGACCCCACGGCTGGGGAAGGGAACGATCCGCAAGGGTGCGCCGCAAAGGCGACCCATGCCGGATCCGCGCCTCAGGCTCGAACCGAACGCAGCCCCGGCACAGGACCCGGGCCGCAGGTCGATGCGGACGACAGAAGCCTCACGAAAGGAGCCGTACGATAGGAGCCGCACGATAGGAGCCGCACGATGGGAAAAGGAAACGATTCTGGGAAAAGCGCGGCCTGCCACCAATATCCCGCGCTCTTTCACAGCCGTCGACAATTGCGCTCGCATTCGAAATCATGGCCGGCCGGCTGGCCGGGCCGGACCGGCAGCGGCGTCCGGGTCTCCTTCGTCTGCTGCTTCGATGTCTCGTCAAGGCAGACGAGCACGGCATCGTCCGCGCATTCACGGGCATGGACCTCCAGCACGTCCTCCATGGCGCAGACGAAATCGGCATTCGCCTTCGGCGGGATGCACCAGCACGTCTTCAGCCAGGGCTTGAGGTTGTTTTTTCAGCGCCCGCCGCACCGTCTCGTTGGAGATCCCGTCCACGATCTCCAGCTCCGCCAGCCTGTCGCCGAGCAGCCTCAGGCTCCATCGTGCATGCCCTTCCGGAGGCTCCGAGCAGGCCAGCATGGTCAGCCTGGCCTCTGCCTTGCCGTCAAGAAGGCGGGGCTTCCGGTTCATCTGCACCTTGCGCTGAAGCGCCGCCTCGAGACCCTCCATGGTGCATTGCCTGCGCACCCGTTCCACCGTTGCCGTCCCGACCCCGAGAATGTCGGCGATGTCGGCGTCGCTGCGAGCACCGCCCTGCCGGTCCTCATCGGCCAGGAGCAGGATGTGCGCCCGCCGCCTTCGCTCCTTCGATCCCTTGCCGCCATCGACCAGTTCCCGGAGCATGATCCGCTCGTGCCCCTCGAGCCGGACCCTGTGGATCTTCCTGCCTGTGGCACTCATTGCCTGTCACCTCCACTTCCCCCGGGGCCGGCACTGCTCATGCCGACAAGCTTCGCCCGCGGCCATCGTCGGGCCGCCCGGAAGATCTGTTGCTCGTTGTTGTTGCCGGCAACATGGCGGAGATCTGACGAGGGGAAAACGTGCACCCGGCGCAAGTGACCACTACATCAATTCAACGGCGTCAGGATACTAGTGTTTAGTTCGATACAAGAGAGTCCATTCTTCCCGAATCGTGACACTTTCCTCCCGCCGCCACGCGGCCAATGACAAGGGAGACAGGACCAATGGGCAGGAAGTCGACGCGTCGGGAAGTCGAGCTTTCGGACGAGGATCGCGAGCGCCTCGAAGGCATCATCAGCAATCCGCGGAGCCTTCGGAAGCATGTCTGGCGGGCCCGCATCATCCTGGAGCCCGGCTCGGGCTGCGGGCTGACGGAGACCATGCGTCGGACCGGGAAGGCGAAGGCGACGGTCTGGCGCTGGCGGGAACGCTTTCTTGAGGAGGGCATCGACGGCCTGCTGCACGATGCCACCCGTCCGCCCAATGGCATTGACTTAAGGAATCGGCGCTGTTGACTTAACGGGACGTGGAAGGTCCAGCAGCGGAAGGCGTGTATTCCGCTTGTCGTGCGTGGTTCAGCTGGCGGCGGCGACCTTCCCCTTTCGCGACCATTTGTTTCTGGGCTTGCGTGACATCCTCGGATAGCTGCGGTCGGGCCTTTCGCGCTGCCAGAGTGCGGCGACGTCGTCGACGATGCGCGAGACGGTTTCGGCGAGGGCGTCGGCCTGGGCGAGCGCGAGGGCCTCGAAGTTGCGGAAGACCGCTGCTGCGGCGTTCTTGAAGTTCACCCTCTTCGGGTGTCCGTCCCCGGGCGCTGCGTTGATTTCCCCGTCGATCTCGTTGGTCATCAGGCGGGTGGCGGTGACCATGACGAAGCTGGCGTAGAGTTCCTGCAGGACGCCGCGCTCGTTTTCGGCGCGGAAGGACTCGACGGCCAGGAACCACTTGGCGGTCTTGTACATCTCTTCAAGACGCCAACGCGCCCGATAGATCGCGGCCAGGTCCTCGACGCGGAAGCCGTCGTCTTCCGTGAGCGTGGTGCCGAGGGCGAAGACCGTGTCGCCGGCGGCGTAGCGGACCAGCCTCAGCTTCAGCGGCCCGAACGCGGCACCTGGGTGGCGGGCCTTCAGCCGGGCCAGCGCCTTGCCGTCGGGCCGGATCTCGACCGTCCTGTCGTCCAGCGAGCCGGCGAGGAAGGCGACGGTCTCCGCGTTCGCATCCCGCTTGAGCCGGAACACGGCGTCCTGGCCCCGGACGACGTGGGCGAGAAGCATCTCGTAGGAGAAGTAGCCCCGGTCGTAGACGACCACGTCCCCGGCGGACAGGGCCTTGAGGTGCCTGGCTGCGGCGCGGCGCTCGTTGGTGTCGGCGTGCAGTCCGAAGTCGAACGGCAGCCGCGGCTCCAGTTCGTAAAGGCAGCTGACCAGACCCTGCGGGTAGTGTGCATGCTTGCCCGGCGTCGCGTATCCGGCATCCACGAGCGGCCTCGGCAGGTTGATCTTGGCTCCGTCGACGCCGAAGACCCGCCGTCCCTTCCAGAGCGGGCGGTCAGGGGCCTCGGCCAGGATCTCCCGGTGAAGCTCCCTGAAGACCTCCGGGTCGACCTTGGCGCGCGCCCGGGACATCGACGACGGCGTCACCGGGCGGTCCTGCGGCAGCGTCACGCCCATCCTGCGGGCGCTCTCCCAGATCTCGGCGAGGGCTGAGCCGTAACTGCGCCCCGTGCCGAACACGAGGCGGAGGACGAAGAGGACGACCAGGAAGGTGCCGATCAGTCGGCGGCGCACCCGCCACTCGCGGTCGTGGCGCTCGGACGTCCTGGCGGCGGCGGCGGCGACCGCGCTCCACATCCCGGCGGCCGTCCGCGCGCTTTCCGGAGCGCGGGCCGGCCTGCGTCTTGTCTCCTTCCTCTCGCCGCGCAGCGCGGCCCGGGCGTCCGTCTCCAGCTCGAGCACGTACACGTTCTTGGGTACGCTGCGGGAGGCCGTGGCGCCGATCTCCGTCCATCCCGCCGCGCGGTAGCAACTGCCCTCCTGCTCCTGCGGGTCGACGAACGTCTCCACAAGGAGCGGGTGCACACCCCAGCGCCGGTGCCAATCGTCGGCGACCCGTCGGGCCGCCAGCGACAGGGACCGGGAGGCAAGGTTCCTGACGCTGACCCATGGAAACACCAGGAACCGGCTGTTCCTGAGAAGGCGGGCGAGGCCCGCGTCGCGCTGCCGCCGGTCCCATCCGACCCACGCGTCGCGAACCGGCAGCGCGCCCGCGCTCTCGAACATCAGGCAGCCCAGGCGGCGGCCGTGAGCGTCGAGGATGAAATACGCGAGATGGCAGCCGATGGGCGACATGTAGCCGCGCGGATGGTACCGGTCCACGAGCTCGTTCCATTCCGCCAGATCCCGTCCGCCGGCGGCGATTTCCAGCGTGACCGGCTCCAGGGCCGGGAGCGGCGCGTTGATCGGCTCCCCGGGTTCGCCGGCCTCGGTGCGGGCGGGAGCGTTGCGCCGCCCGCCCGTCTCGCGCCGCTCCGGCAGGGTCAGGATGCCCAGCCTCTCCAGTTCCTCAAGAACCCGCAGGCAGAACTGCTCCCTGTAGGTTCCGGACGGCGTGTGCCAGTTGAAGTTCTCGCACAGCGTGCGGGCAAGTTCCCGCCGGCTGTCGTTCGGGAACAGCTCGACCGTCTCCTTCATGAGCGCGATCTGCCTCCGCGTCAGGCGCTTGCCGAAAAAGGTGGTGGCTTCCAGGTTCTCGATGCGCGGATCCATCGTGGCCTCCCTCGGGACGGACGGACTGGGTCGATGCTATGATGAACCGATCCGCTCCATGAGTCAAGCCCGAACGAAAGATCCCCGCGCGAGCGCGGAAACGCCCAAAAAACATGGACTTTGAAAAGGCGCGAAAATCAGGAAAATCTGATCGGGCCTAATTCAATGCCATTGCCCGTCCGCCGGGAAAGAAGCCGATCCCCGAGGAGAAGGTGAAGGCCGCGATCGCGCTGGCGATGTCGCCGCCGCCGGAGCGCGCCCGGCACTGGACGGTGCGGGCGCTGGCGAGGAAGCTGGGGATGGCCGTCTCCACCGTGCACGGCATCCTGAAGGCCAACGGCCTCCGGCCGCACCAGGTGAAGACCTTCAAGGTCTCCCGCGACCCGAGGTTCGCGTTCAAGGTGCGCGACGTCGTCGGCCTCCACGTCGACCCGCCCGACCACGCGGTGGTCCTCTCGGTGGACGAGAGTGAGCGCGTGAACGCCATTGGTTCGAGTGAGCGCGCGAACCGGATACAGGCATTGGGGCGGACGCAGAGGCCGCTGCCGATGAAGCCCGGACACGCCGAGACCAGGACGACCCCACGGCTGCAGGCGGAACGGCACCACCTGCCTGCTGGCCGCGCTCGACGTCGCCACCGGCAAGGTCGTCGGCCGGACGGTCGGGCGGCACCGCTCGGAGGAGTTCCTCGCCTTCCTCGACCACGTCGCCGAGGGGATCGATCCCGGAACCCCGGTCCATGTCGTCCTCGACAACGTCTCCTCGCACAAGCCGGCCGAAGTCCGCGAATGGCTGAAGGGCCGTCCCGACTGGCAGTTCCACTTCACCCCGACCTCGGCCTCCTGGATGAACGCCGTCGAGGGGTTCCTCTCCAAGCTGTCGAGGCAGAGGCTGAAGGACGCGGTCTTCGACTCGCTTGACGAGTGCATCGCGGCCATCGAGGGCTGCATCGAGCACCACAACGCCAACGACGCCCGCCCGTTCCGCTGGAGCAGGAAGCCGGAAGACCTCGTCGAGGCCTGGAAGAGAGGGCACCAGAAGCTGCAGGAAATGGCATCAAGTGAATGAATGAATCAAACCACTAGTGGTTGTCTCGCGGAACGCCCTTGGAACGCGCGATGTCCTGGTAGTCCGGCGCACCCTTCAGGACCATGCCTTCCGAGAATTGCTCGGCTCTTTCGCGAAAGATCTCTTGCCAGGGTGACTGGCTCTCCGGGGCGAACGGTCTTTCGGGCAGGTTCGCGCGGCGCCTTTCAAGTTCGGCGTCGTCGACGAGCACATTTGCGCTGCACGCCTTGAGATCGATCCGGATCCGGTCCCCGGTCTGGACGATGGCCAGTCCTCCTCCCGCGGCCGCCTCCGGTGCAGCATTGAGAATTGACGGCGAGCCCGACGTTCCGGACTGCCTGCCGTCGCCCAGGCAAGGCAAGGAATGCACGCCTTTCTTGAGCAGGTAGGCGGGCGGGCGCATGTTCACGACCTCGGCGCCTCCGGGATAGCCGATCGGCCCTGCGCCTCGCATGACGAGGATGCAGTTTTCGTCGATCCCAAGGGCAGGGTCGTCGATGCGTTGGTGATAGTCTTCGATCGAATCGAACACGATCGCCTGGCATTCGAAGGCGTCGGGGTCGTCGGGGCTCGAAAGGTAGCGGTCCCGGAACTCCGTTGAGATCACGCTCGTCTTCATAATCGCGCTTTCGAAGAGGTTGCCCTTGAGATTGATGAAGCCGGCATCCTGCATCATCGGCGCCGCAGCGGTCTTGATGACGTCAGGGTTCTCGCTTCTCCGGCTGCCGCAGTTTTCCCCGATGGTCTTGCCGTTGGCGGTCAGCGCGTCCGGATGCGGCAACAGGCCCGCCTCCATCAGCTCGCCCACGACCGCCGGAACCCCGCCGGCACGGTGATAGTCCTCGCCGAGGAATTCGCCCGCGGGCTGGAGGTTCACGATGAGAGGCATCCTGTGGCCGAGCCTCTGCCAGTCGTCATTGCAGAGCGGCACGCCGAGATGCCGGGCGACAGCCGCCAGATGGATGGGCGCGTTCGTTGAACCGCCGATGGCCGAGTTGACGACGATGGCGTTCTCGAAGGCCTCGCGCGTCATGATGTCGGACGGCCTTCGGTCGGAACCTACCATCTCGACGATCTGGCGACCGGTTTCGTAGGCCATCTGCCCGCGTTCCCGATAGGGCGCCGGAATCGCCGCCGAGCCAGGTAGTTGCATTCCCAGCGCTTCCGCAAGGCTGTTCATGGTCGTGGCGGTTCCCATCGTGTTGCAGAACCCGGTGGACGGTGCGGACGAGGCCACAAGTTCCATGAATCCGGCATCGTCGATTTCTCCGGCCGCATGGAGTTCGCGCGCCTTCCAGACGATCGTTCCGGAACCCGTGCGCTGGCCGCGAAACCAGCCGTTCAGCATTGGTCCGACCGACAGGGCAATCGCGGGGACGTTCACCGTGGAGGCGGCCATGAGAAGCGCTGGCGTGGTCTTGTCGCAGCCGATCAGCAGGACAGCGGCGTCGATGGGATATCCGTAAAGCGATTCGGTCAGCGACAGGTAGGCAAGGTTGCGGTCAAGCGAGGCCGTCGGGCGCTTCCCGGTTTCCTGTATCGGATGCACCGGGAATTCCATTGCGGTTCCGCCGGCTGCGTTCACGCCGTCGCGCACGCGCTTGGCCAGTTCTAGATGATGGCGGTTGCAGGGCGACAGGTCGCTGCCGGTCTGGGCGATTCCGATTATGGGCTTGCCGGACTGCAGCTCTTTGGAAGTCAGTCCGTAGTTGAGATATCGTTCGAGATAGAGCGCAGTCATCTCGTGATTGTCTGGATTGCTGAACCATTTGCGACTTCGAAGCATGGGTTTGGGCACCTCGGACATTCCCCCGTTTTGCATCGGGGTAGTCGAACAAGCCGGAGTCTTCCAGCGAAATGCGCATTCGAAGGCATCCCGGACGCAGGGCTTTCCCCGGCCGGCTTCGAGGCGGAGCCAGCCCCCGATGCGGAAGCTAGAACAGGAATCCGATTCCAAATCCGGCGACGGCGACGGCGATCAGGAGCAGCGCCCGGCCAAGCCAGGGTCGCCGATCCGGTGCGGCGGGCGCTCGTGTTTGCCGGATCAGGATGTTCTCGGCGATCTCCGGCAGCTTCGGCCCGAACCGGTTCAACACCTGTACCGTCCGGATCGCCTCGCGGAGGATTGCCTTTGGGCCGACGTTCTCGGCGATGTAGCGCTCGACGGTGGGTCGCGCGACATTCCAGATGTTCATGTGAGGGTCGAGAGACCGCGCGACGCCTTCGACCACGACCATGGTTCTTTGCAGCAGCAGCAACTCGGTCCGCGTCTCCATTCCGAATCGTTCCGTGACCTCGAACAGGTGGCTCAGAAGCCGTCCCATGGAAATCTGGCTTGCCTCCATTCCGAAGATCGGCTCCCCGACGGCACGGAGCGCCTGCGCGAACTCGTTGACGTCGCGGTCCTTCGGAACATATCCGGCCTCGAAGTGAACTTCGGCGACGCGCCGATAGTTCCTGCGAATGAAGCCGATGAGGATCTCGGCGTAGACGCGGCGGGTATAGGCGTCGATCCGCCCCATGATTCCAAAGTCCAGAACCACGAGGTCGCCGTTCCTAGCCACCCGCAGGTTTCCCTGATGCATGTCGCCGTGAAAGTATCCGTCGCGCAGGGCGTGGCTCAGGAAAGTCGTCATCACCTTCCGGGCAAGCAGGACCTTGTCATGACCCGCCCGGTCAAGAGCATCCAGGTCGCTAAGCGGAATGCCGTCCAGCCAATCAAGCGTCAGCACGCGTCGCGACGACAGGTCCCATTTCGTCCTAGGAGCGCGAATGCCTTCGTCCTTGGCCACGTTCGCAGCGAATTCGGACACGTTCGCCGACTCGAGCCGGAGGTCCAGCTCGGCCATGACCACGCCCTCGAAATGCGCAACGACATCAAGAGGCCTCAGCCTCCTTGATCCCGGCGACAGCGCCTCGATCGCGCGGGCCGCGAAGTAGAACGCGTCAATGTCACGCCGCATGTTCCGCACGATTTTCGGACGGAGGACCTTGACGGCGACCGCTTCGCCCGAAACCGCAAGACGGGCCTTGTGAACCTGTGCGATCGAGGCCGCCGCCACCGAGTCGGAGAACTCCGAGAAGAGCTTGTCCACGGGAGCGCCCAGTTCGGCCTCGATCGTGACCCTTGCTGCGGCAGTCGGGAAGGGCGGAAGATTGTCCTGAAGGACGCGCAACTGCTCCGCCAGGTCGTGGCCGACAACGTCCGGCCTTGTTGAAAGGGTCTGTCCGAGCTTGATGAAGGCCGGCCCCATGGCCATGAGCGCCCGGGTCACCGTCGGCAGGCTCGCGTCGCCCCTGTGGCCAAGCCACTTGAACGGCCAGCCGAGCACTCGGGCGGCGATGCGTACGGACGGCGGTGCATTCATGGCCTCCAGCACCGTCCGCATCGCGCCCGTGCGCTCGAAGGTGGCCCCGGTGCGAACGAGCCGAAAGATGTTGTGCGGACCTCGCATCTAGGTCTTCCATCCCGAATGCAGTGCCGCGATGCCCATGGACAGGTTGCGATACCTGACCTGCTCAAACCCGGCCTCGCGGATCATCGCGACAAATGATTCCTGGTCCGGAAAGCGACGGATCGATTCGACCAGGTACTTGTAGCTGTCCCTGTCACCCGTGACCGCCTGGCCCATGCGCGGGATCACGTTGAAGGAATAGAGATCATAGACGCCCTGCAAGGCCGGGACCGTCACGCGGGAGAACTCCAGCACCATCAGCCGTCCGCCCGGCCGGAGCACGCGGAAGGCCTCCGTGAGCGCATCGTCGATCCTCGTTACGTTTCGAATGCCGAAGGAGATCGTGCACACGTCAAAGCCGGAATCCTGAAAGGGAAGGGACATGGCGTCGCCCGCCACCCACTCGACGCGTTCCGCCAAGCCGGACCCCTGGGCCCGCTTGCGCCCCTCGTCCAGCATCGGCTCGGTCATGTCCACGACTGCCGCGGACGCCCCGGGCGCGCGCTTCAGGAACCGGAACGCGATGTCTCCGGTGCCGCCGGCCACGTCCAGAAGGCGCTGATGGTCCCGGGGCGCCAGCCAGTCCATCATCGCGTCCTTCCAGAGTCGATGAATGCCGCCGGACATCAGGTCGTTCATCAAGTCGTATCGTGACGCGACGCTGGAAAAGACGTCCTGGACAAGGCCGGCCTTCTCGTCCTCGTGCACCTCGCGGGCGCCAAAATGCGTCCTGTTTTCGCCTTCGTCGATCATCGCGCCCTTTCGCAGCGTGCCGCCAAACCCCGTCCTTGTATGTTCAGAAAACCAAGGGAATCAACCTCGTCCACGACTGATTCTGGCCTGCGGCCAAGGTGGGCAACTTCCCTTTGGAAGGCGGCGCCCGTTTCGGATATCGTGAAGGAACGCTGCCCGCCCGAAGAGCGCGGGGCGGCGGTTCGCGGGGCAGGTCACGCCCCGACAACCTTGAAGGAAGAAGGGGCCCGGCGCCATGGCGGCAGTCGATTCCGGCAGGAGATCAAGCATGCCGACAGCCGGTCCCTCGAACGGGCATGCCTGAGCTTCCGGAGGTCGAGACAGTCCGTCGCGGCCTGCTGCCGGTGATGGAAGGCACGCGGATTCTGCGGGTCGACGTCAATCGTCCGAATCTTCGCTGGCCGTTGCCGAAGCGCATGGCGGAGAGGGTTTCGGGGACGAGGGTCATGTCGCTGCGCCGCCGCTCGAAATACCTGCTTGCGGAACTGTCGAGCGGGGAAACGCTGCTTGTTCATCTCGGCATGTCCGGCCGCATCCTGATTTCGGGCGATGCGCCGGGCGCGTTCCGTAACCGGAACGCGTTGCACGATCATGTCGTGTTTCACATGGAAGGCGGTGCCCGCGCGACCTTCAACGACCCGCGCCGCTTTGGCGTCATGGACCTGGTGGTCACGGAATCCGCGGAGCGACATCGGCTGCTTGCTAGGATCGGGCCGGAGCCGCTCGGGAACGCATTCGACGAAGTCTACCTGCAGGGAGCCCTAAGAGGTCGCCGCACGCCCATAAAGTCCGCGCTTCTTGACCAGCGCGTGGTGGCGGGCCTGGGCAACATCTATGTCTGCGAAGTGCTGCATCGCGCGGGGATCTCTCCGACCCGGCACGTGTCGCGTCTTGCAGCCGGCAGGGTCGCGAGCCTTGTGCCGCATATTCGGGACGTCCTGTCCGAGGCGATTGCCGCGGGCGGCTCAAGCCTCAGGGACTACCGACGAACGGATGGGGAACCTGGATACTTCCAGCACACGTTCCGCGTATACGGTCGCGACGGCGAGCCCTGCGTGAAGCCCGGCTGCGGCGGGCGGGTCGTGCGCATCGTTCAGTCCGGAAGGTCCAGCTTCCACTGCCCGAAATGCCAGAGATAGGCTTGATCTGTTCCTTGTGACTGGTAAGGCTTCGCGAGACCCAAACTGCCGGAACCGATCACATGGCCCTTGAAACGATCATCGTCGAGACGGAAGACCACGTCACGACCATTCGCATGAACCGCCCTGACGTGATGAACGCGCTGAGCCTCGAGCTGCTCGGAGAGCTTTCGCGCGCGTTCGACGAAGCCTCTGCAGACGACAAGGTGCGCTGCATCATCCTGACCGGCTCGGAAAGGGCGTTCGCTGCCGGCGCCGACATCAAGGAAATGTCGGACAAGACTTTCGTGCAGGCCCTGACGGAGGATCTCTATACGGCGGAGACCGAGGCCATCCTGAGGTGCCGCAAGCCGATCATCGCCGCTGTCGCCGGCTACGCCTTGGGCGGAGGATGTGAACTGGCCATGATTTGCGACTTCATCATCGCGGCGGACACGGCGAAGTTCGGTCAGCCTGAGATCAACCTTGGGATCGTCGCGGGCATCGGTGGCACGCAGCGCCTGACGCGTTTCGTGGGCAAGTCCAAAGCCATGGACATGCACCTGACCGGGCGATTCATGGATGCCGAGGAAGCGGAACGTGCGGGTCTCGTGAGTCGCGTCGTGCCGGCAAAGCGGTTGATGGAGGAGGCAACATCCGCGGCGCGGCGCATTGCCGACAAATCGATGTTGACGAGCATGGTCGTGAAGGAAGCGGTGGATCGCAGCTACGAAACGACTCTCCGCGAGGGCATCCTGTTCGAACGGCGGATGTTCCATGCCCTGTTCGCGTCCCGCGACCAGGCCGAGGGCATGGCCGCCTTCGTGGAGAAGCGCGAACCTCGCTTCCGCGACAGATAGGGTCTTTTCAAGGGCACGGGATTGCGCTATTGGCCCCGCCTGCATGCGCGTGGAGCCCGCTTAGGCTATGTGTCAGCCGGTAATTCGACCGGTCCGGGCTTCATCGCAATCCGATCTAGACCCGGAACAGGGACCACAAACATGGCAAACACGCCACAATCCAAGAAGCGCGCCCGGCAGAACGGCCGTCGCCTGGCCGCCAACAAGGCGCGTCGCTCGCGCATTCGCACGCATCTCCGGAACGTCGAGGACGCGATCACGTCGGGCGACAGGAAGGCGGCGCAGGAAGAGCTGCGGCAGGCACAGCCCGAACTGATGCGTGGCGTCACGAAAGGCATCTACCACAAGAACACGGCTGCCCGGAAAATGTCGCGCCTCGCCTCGCGTGTGAATGCGATGGGCTGATCCGAATGCAGGCCTGAGGAATGGCCAGCTTGCCGGATCCCCATCCCGATCGGTGCCTAACGGTTTGCGCCCGGGGTCCAGAGGACGTCTGCCCGGCCGTCGTCATTCGCGATGCGGGCCGCGCAGAACAGCCAGTCCGACAGGCGGTTGAGGTAGGTCAGCGCCGCCCCGTTCACCTCTTCCGCACTTGCGAGTTCGGTGGTCAGCCGTTCCGTCCGCCGAGCGACCGTTCGTGCAAGATGCAGGTGTGCGGCGAGCGCGGAGCCTGCCGGAAGGATGAATGACTTCAAAGGCTCAAGCCGCTTGATCATCGCGTCGATTTCGGTTTCCAGCCGCTTCGTTTGGCCGTCTGATATCCTGAGCACCGGATATCCGGCCTCGTCGTCCTTCTTCATGTCCGGTCGGCAAAGATCCGCTCCAAGATCGAACAGGTCGTTCTGAATGCGCGACAGGGCGTCGTCAATGTCACCGCCCCTGGCATGCAGTCTCGCAACGCCCAGTGCCGCGTTCAGCTCGTCCACGGTTCCGTAGGCCGAGACCCGTGCCGAATGTTTCGGAACGCGGGCATTGTCGCCAAGCGCGGTGTCGCCGCCGTCGCCGGTCCTCGTGTAGATCTTGTTCAGGACGACCATGTCAGCCTCCACAGCCGACAAGGACGAACGCCAGGATCAGCATGACGGCAACGGCCTGGGCGTAGATTCGGTAACGCATGATCCTGTTGGCGTGCTTGCGGTTGAAATCGCCTCCGCGGGCAAACCCGCCGATGCCGGTCACGAGAATGATCAGGACGACGAAAATGGCGATTGCCACCAAGATTAGGAGCGGGTTGTCTAGCGCCACGATCTCTCCCTTGAGTCAGTCGCCTGCACGGGCGCGGCCGAAGAACCCGTTCAGCCACGCAGCATGAACCGGTCCTGCATGCGTGTCGTCATAAACCTCTTTGCGAGGTAAATGAACTTCGTCGGGACCGTTACGCGGTATCTGGGGCGAGGGTTCGGATGCGTCAAGGCATGCGCGACGCTGCGCGTGACGGCGCTGGCGGGCAACTCGAACGGGTCGGGTTCCGGCGATTCGCTGTAGAGCCGGGGTTCCAGCCTCTTCCGGTATTCGTCCGCCCGGGCGGACGAAGGCACGTCGATCCACCGCTCGTAGTGGGGAATCGAGTTCTGGCGGATTTTGCTCGTTATCGGTCCGGGCTCGATCAGGATCACGCGGATGCCGGTGCTTCTCAATTCCCGGCGCAGCGTGTCGGCCCAGCCCTCGACCGCGAACTTGGTCGAATTGTAGGAGCCGCGCCACGGAAGCGCAAAGAAGCCGAGCACGGAAGAGTTCATGAGGATTCTCCCATAACCCTGACGCCGGAAGGCGGGCAGCAGACACCTCGTCAACTCATGGTGCCCGAAGAAATTCGCCTCGAAATTGGCCCGCAACGCGTCTGTTGGAAGATCCTCGAGCAGCCCCGGGACGGCGTAGGCGCCGTTGTTGAAGACGGCGTCGAGCCGGCCGCCTGTTCGAGCAAGCACCTCGCGGACAGCCTCCCGAATCCCCGGCTGGTCCTCGTAGTCCAGCACGACGCTCTCGAACCCCTCGTCTTCGAGCCGCGCGCAGTCCGGCTTCCTGCGGCATGCGGCAAGGACGCGCCAGCCGCGCGCCGCCATGCCGTGCGCCACGTCGTAACCGATGCCCGACGAGCAGCCGGTGATCAGCAGGGATTTTCGGTCGTCGGTCACGTGGGATGGATTCCCGGGTGCATTGACGGTTCCCATGGCAGCCCGCTCCGCCGCTTGTCAATACCGCGCAAATTGCGGACGCGGAAAGGATTCGTCCCGCGCGCGATCTCCCTTTCCTGCACGAGACTTCCCGGACGGGGCGAACCTCTCCGCTCAACCCGTCCTTGGCGGTGCCTGACCGAAGAACGGATCGGGGAGCCCGGAACCTTTCAACCGGACACTGTTAACTCGAAGTCGGTGTAGTCGCGCTTGGCCCGGTGGCGTTCGAGGAATGGCGAAAGGATCGGGCATCCCTCCCGGAGTCTCCGTGATTCCGGCTTGGGCTGGCGAATAGACGGCATGAATTCGGCGAGGAGCACGGCGGCGACCGCGAAATCCATGACCGTTTGGGCCGATTCGGCTGGTCCGGGCCGCTTCCTGTGGTTCGTCCCGCCCACGTGCATGGCGAATATATCGAGTCAACAGTGTCCGGTTGAAAGCCAGGACGATTTTATTGTCCGCCCGGTGATCGTCGCGCGGTGATTTCGGGGCCGACCATTTCGTTCTCGATGTGGCAACGTGCCGGCCATGGTGATTCGTCCGGCCCCTGAGTCGTCCATCGACCTTCGCGCAGTCACGGTGCGTCCGACCCGTGGCGCGCGCGAGCGCCGGCTCCGGGACCGCCTGGTCGAGGAGCATCATTGCCTGCGGTTCCACGGCATCGTCGGCAAGGGCCTGCGCCATGTCGCGCTGCACGGCGAGACCTGGCTCGCGCCGGTCGGATGGCAGCCAGGCGCGTTCAAGCTGGCCGCGCGCGACCGCTGGATCGGTTGGTCGCCGGAGCGGCAGTTCCGGCGGCTGCACCTGATCTGCAACAATTCCCGGTTCGTCATTCTCACGCCCGAACGGGTGCCGAACCTGGCGTCCCGCGTGCCGGGGCTGAGCCTTCGGCGGCTGTCGGCGGACATCCAGGACGTGCACGGGTGCCCGGTCTTCCTCGCGGAGACCTTCGTCGGCGTCTCGAGGTTCTCCGGGACCTGCCGCCGCGCGTCGAACTGGCGCTCGCCGGGGCTGACGCGCGGGTCCGGCGGCGCGGAGCCGATGGCGCCATCACGGCCAGCCAAAGGAGATCTTCATGCACGAACTGACCGACGACGCCGCCGGGGCGCTGGGCCGGGACGAGTGGAACGCGCAGCAGCACGACGACGCGGAGCCGATGGCCGCGCCCCGGCTGCGCAGCCTGTTCGCGTGCCTGGGCGAGGTGCCCGAGTGCCGCAAGGCCCGGGGCAAGCGCTGTCCGCCGAGGACCGTGCTGGCGATCGCCGTCGCGGCCCGGTTCGCCGCCCTGCTCTCGCAGGAGCGGCTCGAGGCGGTGGACTCGTTCTTCAGCCCGAGCAGGAAGCGCTGCACCGCGCCCTCGATCACCACCTTCCACAACATCCTCGCCGACCTGCCGCCCGAGACGCTGGACGACGCCGTCGGACGGTGGACCGCCCGGCAGGCCGGCGCCGCCACGCCGCTCGCCATGGACGGCAAGGACATCCGCGGCGCCTCGAAGCAGACCGGGGAGGGACGGCGGATGATGGTCGCCGCGGCCGGGCACGGGACCGGCATGGCGCTCCGGCAGGTCGAGGTCGACGCGAAGAGCAACGAGATCCCCGCCGTGCGCGAGCTCTCCGGCAGCCTCGACGTCACAGGCCGCATCGTCACCGTGGACGCGATGCACGCCCGGCATTACATAGAGAGAACCGCGCGCACTACGTACGCGACTTCACCTGCGACGAGGACCGGTGCAGGGTGCACGTCCGCAATCTGCCGCGCAACCTTTCCTGCCTGACCAACGCAGCCATCGCCATCGTGCGCTGCGACGGGCGCTTCAGCTGCATCCCCGAGGCGAACCGGCACTACGCCGCCCGCGCCCAGGAGGCGGTCGACGCGATCCTGCTCCCGCCCGGCGCGTGATCCGCCTGTCCTGACCGTGCGAGGAGCGCACCGGAACGCGCCGCCAGACGGCGCGAAGGAACAGCCGTGCCCGAACAGCCCGAAAACCGCGTTCAGAATGGCCCGGGCGCCAAGTGACGACCGTCGAAACCGGTGCGCAGATGACCCGGGACGCATCGGGCATGACCGCTCTCCGTCATGTCGGCCCACAGACTCGACAATAAAATGGTCCTGGGTTGAAAGGCCCGGAACGGATCTCGCGAATCCGGTCGTGGCGCCTGTTGTCCCGGACGGCGAGCCGCGCGGCGCCAGCCGCCTTCCCGGCGGTGGTGCCAAAGTGCGGCTTGCGCGACGAACGGATCGAACCGGGCGCGCGACCGGTTCGGGAGGCTGCACCTGGATGCCAGCAACGTGCGCCTGCCGCTTCCCGGGCACCGGCCGGACCTTGTTTCACGGTTGTCGGCGTTCTGAGCTCGGCGCGACATGCCGGCGCAGCTTGTCGCGCCGCCCGCTGGATGCCCGTCGTCGAGACGCCAACGCGGACCCTGCCGCCGCCGCTCGGCCACGGCGCCCGGAGGCCGCTCTGCGCGGCCACTCTGGCGGCTGGCATTCATCTCACATCAGCCGAGAGGATGAAGACGATGAACGCGGCCGCAGGGCAGGAGCTGGTTGCGTTTGCGCGACGAAACGAGCATGGTGCCACGAAGCGAAAGGGCGCATGAGGCATCAACGCAAGTAATGCTTGGATTGCCAGGCCAGACAATTGAGAAAGGAGAGCTCATGTTCTTTCAAGATCGTCGAAATCGCATAATCCGACGCCCACTCCTGAAGAATTCCAGGATCTTGCATCCGATTGGCAGGCTTGCCAGCCAGACGGCATTCATCGCTCTTTGCACGTTTCTGTCTGGCATGCCGGCGAACGCCCAGGGATTTCCGGGAGATGCCGTGTCTGCAACCGCCAATTTCACGTTTAACCATGGCCTGACTTTCCGCGCCTCCGGACGTGACAGCACCCTGGCTTCAGTCAACTCCGACGACGGCGACCGAAACTACGGCCGGGGCCTAGTCAGCAATACATCGAGTCTCACGACGGAACTTGAACTCACCGGAGGGAGCCTGGGCCTTTTCGTCCGCATGCACGGCTTCGTTGACCTTGAAGCCGTGAACGGAGTGCGCGAGCGAACTCCGCTGTCGGATGCGGCCAAGGATGTTGCGGGCCGAGACTTCCGGCTCCTTGACCTCTACGCTTCCGGCGCATTTGATCCAGGCGGTGTTCCGCTGGACCTGCGGGTCGGCAACCAGGTCCTGAACTGGGGAGAGAGCACGTTCGTCCCGAACGGCATCAACGTGATCAATCCGATTGACGTGACACGGCTGCGCACGCCGGGTTCGGAGTTGCGTGACGCACTGGTGCCCGTGCCCATGGTGTATGCAGCGGTCGAGCCGGTTCCCGACCTCTCGGTGGAGGGCTTCTACCAGTTCGGCTGGAAGAAGACGGTGATCGATCCGGCCGGCACGTATTTCTCGACCAACGACTATGTCGGCGCGGGTGGTCGGGAGGCCCTTCTTGCACTGCCAGACTTCAGCGACCTTGCGGACGCTGTCCGGGCCGCCCCAGGTGTGGAACAAGCCGTCAACGCGGACATTGCGGGTCTGGGCTTGCAGTACAGCGCTGACGATCCTTTCCCGGCGATCGCGCGCGACCTTGATCGAGAGCCCCGGGATGACGGCCAGTATGGCGTGGCGCTGCGCTACCTGTCTCCGGCACTGAACGATGCCGAATTCGGCTTCTATTTTGTCAACGCGCACAGCCGCTTGCCGCTCGTCGCCGGCCAGGCGCCGAGCGGGGAGGAACTTGACCAAAGCTTGCGCGTCGCGGGGGCTGTCAATGCGGCAGGTTTTAACAACACGAAACTGCGTCTGGCGACCCTCGGAGCCATAGGCATCATAAGCGACAGGCTTCCGCCGAACGTGGATGCATCATCACCGCAAGGCGAAGAGATCATCAGGCAAACACTCGCATCTCCGGTCGGTCAGGGAATCATCGAGCAAACACTCGCAGCATCGGAGCTCGAGGCTGAACTCAAAGGCCTGCAACAAGGCTTTGCCGGCTACAATGCCATCGACCGCTACGCCAAGGCGGCGCGCTATTTCGTGGAATACCCGGAAGATCTCAAGACCGTCGGCGTGAGCTTCAATACCGTGGTCGGCGCCAGCGGCTGGGCTCTGCAGGGCGAATACTCCTTCCATCCTGACCTGCCTTTGCAAAGGGAGGAACAATCCCTGTTCGCGGAGGCGCTGACACCGATCGGATGCGCACTCGAGGGTCGGGACGTCGGCCAGGTGCCCCAGTGCAGAGCCGACATCATAGGCAACGTCCTGAACGGCCATGTCCAGCGGGACGTGAGCCAGGCGCAGGTCACGGCGACCCAGGTGTTAGGATCCCTGCTTGGCTCGGACTCCACCGGCTTCATCGCCGAGGCGGCGGCCATGATGGTCCACGACATGCCGGACAGCTCGGTGACCCCGCTCGACACTGCCGGTGCACGCGGCGACATTGCGGACGCGACTTCCTGGGGCTATCGGGGCGCGGTATGGCTCGACTACCACAATGCCATCGGCGCGGCCAGGCTCACCCCCTACCTCCAGTTCCAGCACGACGTCTCCGGATCGAGTCCGGCCCCGTTCGGCCCGTTCGTCGGGGGGCGCAAGGTCGTGACGCTTGGGGTCGGGGCGAACTACCTGGAACGCATGAGCGCGGATCTTTCCTACACGCTGCACGCCGGAAACCACAACGCGTTGGAGGACAGGGACTTTGTTTCGATATCGTTCAATTACTCGTTCTAAGCTGGCAGGGGAGGGTGACATGAAGAAAGCTGTGTTGAGATCGGGCGCCGCGCTGGCGCTGTCCCTCGCGTGGGCGCTGCCGGCGGCGGCGGAACTGCCCGCGAGCCAGGTCGGGAGGCTCGGGGCCGACCTGACACCGCTCGGAGGAGAACGCGCCGGCAACGCTTCGGGCACGATACCTGCCTGGAACGGCGGCATCGTCAGGCCACCAAGGGGCTATAGGCGGGGAGAGCACCACCGTGACCCGTTCGCGGGCGACCGGCCGCTGTTCGTCATTGACGGATCGAACGTCAACGCCCACCGGGATCGCCTTTCGGTGGGTCATCAGCGGATGCTCGAACTCTACCCGAGCTTTCGCATGAATATCTATCCGACGCGGCGCAGCGCCTCCGCTCCACAACGAATCTACGACGCGACAAGACGAGTGGCCGCCACTGCGCATCTCGAGGACAACGGCAACGGCGTTAGCGGCGCCGTGATCGGCATTCCCTTCCCGATTCCCGCTAACGGGCTCGAGGCGATCTGGAACCACCTGTTGCGCTATCGGGGCGAGACGGTGAGCTGCATGATGGGACAGGCAGCGGTCACGGCCGGCGGCGATTACACGGTCGTCCAGTTCGAGGTCGAGGCTGAATTGCGCTACTCGCTTCCCGGCATGACCGAAGCGGCGCTCGACAACACGATGATGTATTTCAAGCAGAAGGTTCTCGCGCCCACGCGGCTTGCGGGCGACATCCTTCTGGTTCACGAAACCATGAACCAGGTGCGGGAACCCCGCCGGGCATGGACCTACAATCCGGGCCAGCGGCGCGTACGGCGAGCACCCAACGTTGCCTACGACAATCCTGGCACCACGACCGACGGCCTGCGTACCGCCGACCAGTTCGACATGTTCAACGGGGCGGTCGACCGTTATGACTGGAGGCTGGTCGGCAAGCGCGAGTTGTACGTGCCGTACAACTCGTACCAGCTGCACAGCGACGATCTTTCCTTTTCGGACATCCTGACTCCCCGGCACGTCAATCCCGAGCATCTCCGTTATGAACTGCATCGCGTATGGGTGGTCGAGGCGACGGTCGCCAGTGGCGCTCGCCACATCTACAAGCGGCGCACCTTCTACATTGACGAGGATTCCTGGCAGATCCTGGTGGCGGACATCTACGACACGCGTGACCGGCTATGGCGCGTCTCGGAAGGACACGTGATCAACTACTACGAGAACCCGCTGGTCTGGCCCACCCTCGAGGTGCACCATGATCTGCAGGCGAGGCGATATCTGGCGCTCGGCCTAGACAACGAATTCCCGATGTGTGCCATGGATGCCAGGATCAGGTCCAGGGACTTCACCGTATCGGCGTTGAGGCGAGAAGGCCGTCGGTAGAATCAGCGGGAAATCGGACGGTGTCGTCTTGAATCCCCGTCTGTACGGCGCGTGCCTTGTCGCCGCAATGCTGGCGCTTTGCGTCGCGGGAGCGGCAGAGAGTTCGGGCGAGTATTCCGTGACCGTCCCGCATGCGGCGCGAGCCCTGCTTCTTGATGGTGCACGTGTCGACGACCGGCTGATTGTCGTTGGAAGGCGCGGCCACATTCTTGTATCCGACGACGAGGCCGAAAGCTGGCGACTGGCCTCATCGCCTGCCCGGGCAATGCTGACCGCGATCCACATGCATGACGCACGGCTCGGCTGGGCCGTTGGGCATGACGCGATCATCTTGCGTACAGTTGATGGCGGCGAGACCTGGCAAACTGTTCACTTTGCACCCGAAGAGGAACGCCCGCTCCTCGACGTCCTGTTCTTCGACGCGCAGAACGGGCTGGCCATAGGTGCCTACGGCTATCTGCTCTCGACCGAAGACGGAGGCGAGACCTGGGCATCCGGCGTGGTCGACGAAGACGACTTTCACATGAACGCGGTCACGTCGGCCGCAGGCGTTCTCTATGTCGGCGCCGAGGCAGGCGTCGCCCACCGTTCGGATGACGGCGGGGCAAGCTGGCGGACGCTTGAACCGCCCTATTCCGGTTCCTGGTTCGGCGCGACAGCGCTCGATGCCAGCACGGTGATCCTTGTCGGTCTCCGGGGCCGAATGTTCAGGTCCGACGACGGCGGATCGACCTGGACGCGCATTCCGACCGACACGACGGCGTCGCTGACGAGCATCCAGCGGATAGGGTCGGACAGGATCATTGTCACCGGGCTGGACGGCGTGCTGCTGGAGAGCCGCGACGGCGGTCGAAGCGTTTCGCTTCAACGCCTGCCTGACCGGGCCGGAGTGTCAGGCGCATTGCCGCTTTCCGACGGAGGGCTGTTGCTGATCGGTGAATTCGGGGTCCGGCGCTTGCCGGTGGATCGGTAGTCCGGTCGTGACCGTGGTCGAGATGCCAATCGGTCATCTGTCCGCCAACGCCGGCGCATGGCGCGGATTCCGGGCATGGTGACAGGGTGGCTTGAACGATCATTGTTTGCGCGTCGGCACGTGACGCTCGCCCTTTTTGCGGCGTTGTCGATCGCCATGGCCTGGTCTGCGTTCCAGATGCGCATCGATGTGGGCTTCACCAAGCTGGCGCCTCTCAAGCATCCCTACATGCAGACGTTCCTCGATCACCGCAAGGAGTTCGGAGGCGCGGACCGTATCGTGCTTGCGCTCATTGCACGCGACGGCGAAATGTTCACGCCCGAGTATCTGGACGCGCTGCGCAACGCTACGGATGCGGTGTTCTTCCTTCCAGGCGTTGATCGCACGCAGGTATTCTCGATCCTGACGCCGAACGTGAGGTTCGTGGAGGTTGTCGAGGACGGAATTGCCGGTGGCAACGTCCTGCCGGCCGATTTCGTTCCTGACGAGGCTGGTTTCCAGCACCTGCGTGAGAACATCGTCAAGGCTGGCCTGGTCGGACACCTCGTCGCCAACGACCTCAGCGGTGCCATCGTTGCCGCGAGGCTGCAGGAATTTCATCCCGACACCGGCGAGCGCCTAGATTACGTAGAGGTCGCGCACGAGCTCGAGCGCATCCGGGAGCAGACGCTGGAAGCTACCGACGGCATGCTCGACGTGCACATCATCGGCTTCGCCAAGGCGGCTGGCGACATCGCGGACGGCGCAGGGACGGTGGCGGCATTCTTCGCGGTCGCGTTCCTGGTCGCGGCCCTGCTCGTCCTTGCATACACGCGATCGGCCGGTGCAACGGTCGCGCTGCTTGGCTGCTCGCTGCTCGCCGTGGTCTGGCAGCTGGGCCTGCTCAGCCTGCTCGGATACGGGATCGATCCGCTGTCGATCCTTGTGCCCTTCCTGATATTCGCCATCGGAGTGAGCCACGGCGTTCAGGTGGTCGGCGCGAGCCACGAAGCGTCGACCACCGGCGTAGCGGCACTCGATGCCGCGAAGGCGGGTTTCCGGCGCCTTCTCCGTCCGGGAATTGCGGCGCTGGCTTCCGACGCAGCGGGATTCGGGACGATCGCGCTCATCGAGGTGCAGGCCATCCAGGAAGTGGCGGTTGCGGCAGGGCTCGGCGTCGCCACCATCGTGCTGACCAATCTCGGACTTCTGCCCATCCTTCTTTCATTCGCTGGGAAGTCCCCTCGTCCTCCGAGAGCGCTGCCGCACGCGCTTCGTTCGGTCCTTGCACGGGCCGCCCACCGGAAGCCTGCCGCAGCCATCATCTGCGCATGGGCGGCACTTACCCTGCTCGCCGCCACCTACGCTGTTGACGTGCGGATCGGCGATGAACAGCGGGGTGTGCCCGAACTCCGGCCGGATTCGGTCTACAACCGGGATGCGAACATGATCGGTGAGCGGTTCGAAATCGGCGTGGACGTGCTCACCGTCATAGCCGAGACGTCAACCGAAGGCTGCATCGAATTCGAGACGATGCGGACTCTCGACGACTTCGAATGGGCCATGAGCAACGTCGAAGGTGTCGTGTCGGTTGCCGGGCTCGCAGGAGCTGCCCAACGGCTGAACACGGCCTGGAACGAGGGCAATCTCAAGTGGCGGACCCTGCCGCGCAACCGCTACAGCCTGGTTCAGTCGGTCTCCCCCATCCCAACCTCCAGCGGCCTTCTCAATACCGACTGCAGCGTCATGCCGGTACATGTGTTTGCCGAGGACCACCGGGCAGAAACGATCCAGCGGATCGTGGACGCGGTGAAGTCATTCGATGCCGCCCACGCCGGCGGCCCGATCTCCTTCAAGCTTGCCGCAAGCAATGTCGGCGTGATGGCCGCGACCAACGAGGAGGTGGATGCGGCGCAGTTCCCGATAGTCGGATACGTCTATGCTGCCGTCATCTTGCTGGTCCTGCTCGCTTTCCGTTCGTTCCGTTCCGTTCTCTGCATCGTCCTGCCGCTCGCCACCGTGTCGGTGCTCGCCTATGCGCTCATGGCCCTGATCGGGATCGGACTCAAGGTCTCCACCCTGCCCGTGGTGGCGCTGGGCGTTGGAGTTGGCGTCGATTACGGAATCTATATCTTCGGGCGGATACGCGGCCACTTGCGCGAAGGCATGTCGTTCGAGGAGGCCTACGAGCGCGCGCTCCGGACGGCCGGCGCCGGGGTCATGCTGACCGGCCTCACCCTCGCCGCAGGCGTTGCGACATGGGTTGTCGCACCGCTCCAGTTCCAGGCAGACATGGGCACGGTGCTGGTGTTCATGTTTCTCGTGAACATGGCGGGCGCGGTCATGCTGCTGCCCGCACTCGGCGCCTGGCTCTACGGGCGTCGCGGCGAGCCGGCCGGGGCAATGGGCGTTGCCTGAATTCTGCAGGATGAATCTCGGAGCTGGCTTTCCAACTGGTGCCGCCTGTTTCCAATTCACTGAAACGATCGCTTGCACAGTCCGCGTCTGACGGGTTCCTCCGGCTGGGGTCCGGAACAGGATCGTGTGCATCGTTTGCCACGCGTCACGAATTCCGCTGGCGACAGGGATGGTGTCGCGCCCGGGTTGCAGGATCGCCCCGAAACCGGGCATCCGTTCCGCCTCGGCTCCCGTCAGCCATGGCCCGCCCTTGCCGCGGAGGCGACGGGGGCGGCGTGCCGCACTGCGGAAGCGAAACCGGCAATGCTTTGACATCTGAAAATGAACCAGTTCCCCCGGGGCGGCCCGCTAGTGAACTTGCCAACGCTCGAGAGGAAGAGGTCCGCCTCGATTGCGGCGGTGTCCCGCGAACTCGAGCACCGTCCGGCCTTGGAGGCGCTTCTCGTGCCCTGATCGCTTTACCCGCCGGGATTCGGGAGATAATACTACATCCATGAGCAACGTCACGGACGACCCCAACATCGAGTTCCGGAACATTGCAGAACCGCTCCGCCGCGCGATCGGCGAGCGATACCTGACCTATGCGCTTTCGACGATCATGCATCGGGCCCTGCCCGACGTTCGGGACGGCCTGAAACCGGTGCATCGACGCATCCTTTACGCGATGCGTGAATTGCGGCTGAATTCGTCCGGCGGGTATCGCAAGTCGGCAAAGATCTCAGGCGACGTCATGGGCAACTTTCACCCCCATGGCGACGGAGCGATCTATGACGCGATGGCCCGGCTCGCACAGGAATTCAACGTTCGCTATCCGCTGGTCGACGGACAGGGGAATTTCGGCAATGTCGACGGCGACAACCCGGCCGCGTCACGCTACACCGAGGCACGGATGACCGCCGTCGCCGAGGCTCTGCTCGTCGGGCTCGACGAGAACGCGGTTGACTTTCGTCCCAATTACGACGGAACGCTTTCGGAGCCCGTGGTGCTTCCGGCGGCCTTTCCCAATCTTCTGGCGAACGGGTCCAGCGGGATTGCCGTGGGGATGGCGACCAACATCCCGCCGCACAACATCGGACAGCTCTGCGACGCCTGCATTCACCTTGCGAAGGCGGAGAATTCGGATCGCGTGCGGGACGACACCCTGATCGAGTTCGTGGAAGGCCCGGACTTTCCGACAGGCGGCGTCATAGTCGAACCACGCGAGGCGATTGCCGATGCCTACAGGACCGGGCGCGGCGGCTTCCGCACGCGCGCAAGATGGAGTGTCGAGGATCTGGGCAGGGGGCAGTGGCAGATCGTGGTCACGGAGATTCCCTATCAGGTCCAGAAGGGCCGCTTGATCGAGAAGCTTGCGGAGGCGATCCAGACGAGGAAGATCACGGTTCTTGCGGATGTCCGCGACGAAAGCGCGGACGACCTTCGGATCGTTCTGGAGCCGCGATCGCGCAACGTGGAACCCGATGTTCTGATGAACATGGCCTTCCGGACCACGGACCTGGAAGTCCGTTTCAGCATGAACATGAACGTGCTGGTCGACGGCGTGACGCCGAAGGTCGCTTCGCTCAAGGATGTGCTTCGCGCGTTCCTGGGCCATCGGCGCGAAGTGCTGCAGCGGCGCTCGAAGTTCCGGCTCGACAAGATCGACCACCGCCTCGAGGTGCTTGAAGGATTCGTGACCGCGTTCCTGAATCTCGACCGCCTCATCGACATCATTCGATACGACGAAGACCCGAAGCCTGCCCTGATGCGCGAGGACTGGTCGAAGGACCATGCGCGCGCGACATCCGAAAGCGACTACAGGACACCGCCGGCGGGCGAAGGCGAGCTGTCGGAGATCCAGGTTGACGCGATTCTCAACATGCGTCTGCGCTCGCTGCGCCGCCTCGAGGAACTGGAGCTTCGCAAGGAGTTTGACGAACTGACCGAGGAGCGTGCGGACCTCGAGGACCTGCTGGAGAGCGAAGGCCGGCAATGGAAGGCCATCGCTGACCAGTTGCGTGACGTGAAGAGGGAATTCGGCGACGAGCGCCGCACCCGGTTCGGCAAGGCGCCCGAAACCGATGACGTGCCGCTGGAAGCGATGATCGACCGCGAACCGGTCACCGTCGTGTGCTCGAAGATGGGCTGGATCCGGGCAATGAGCGGTCATGCCGATCTTTCCCGCGAATTCAGGTTCAAGGACGGCGACGGCCCCCTGCACGTCTTCCACGCCGAAACAACCGACCGGCTGCTTCTTCTGGGCGCGAACGGCCGTTTCTACACGCTGTCTGCCGCGAACCTGCCGGGCGGCCGGGGCATGGGGGAACCCGTGCGCCTGATGGTTGACTTGCCGAACGATTGCGAGATCGTCGCCCTTCTTGTCCATCGGCCCGGGCAAAGGCTCCTGGTCACGTCATCCGCCGGCTACGGCTTCTTGGTCGCCGAAAACGAGGTCGTGGCGCAGACCCGTACCGGAAAGCAGGTTCTCAACGTCAAGGGCGACGCACGAGCCGTTGCCTGCCGTTCCGTTGAAGGGGACTACGTTGCCGTCGTCGGGAAGAACCGGAAGATGCTCCTGTTTCCGGTCGCGGACCTTCCGGAAATGGCGCGCGGCAAGGGCGTGCGTCTTCAGAGCTACAGAGATGGCGGACTTTCTGACGCCAGGACCTTTGACCTCTCCAAGGGCCTCACATGGCTTGACCCGGCGGGTCGCACCCGGACAGTCACGGAACTGGACAACTGGCGGGGATCCCGCGCGACGGCCGGGCGGATGGCGCCTCGCGGCTTCCCGCAGGACAACAGGTTCACCTGAAACAGGGCGGTTAGATTGCGGCACCCGGAAGCGAGGTGCCAGGGATCTTGCATGGCGCGCCGCCCCCATGATCAGCCCGCCAGGACCAAGGATCACGGAGGTCACCGAGCTGAAGGCCGTGCCCTGGATTCCAGCCCATGGATCCGGCCGGTTCCTGAGGCTGGCCGTGCAGTCCCTGTTGCGGTCTGTCAGCGCGCCGTCCTTTCAGCCGGGTGGCGGCGCTACGCCGGACCATGACGGAAGGCCGGCTGCCCTGGAGCGCCGGCACGGAGCGGATCGCCGCGACGGCGGCATGGACCTCTGGCGGCCGACAGGCCTGCCGTGCCAGCTCGTAGGCCATGACTGGGCGAGGACCGGTCCCGGCGGCGCGCGCGACAAGAGCGCCAAACCGGCGATCTTCGGTGTGACCAGGAGATCCGGCATCGCCGTCAGGTCGAAATCCCCGGGACGGCCAGGAAGTTTCATCCAGCCTGCGCAATTCCCCGGACACGGCGCCGCATCCGTGCTTGTTCGATGGCGGGCGTCAGGTAGATTGACATCCACGTCGCCCTGGAGGGCGAATGAATTCAAGAGGACCAGTTCACTTGAACACTGCGCGCTTTACCCGAATGCTTCACGTCCGGAGCGCTCCCCCGGCTCCGGTCCCCGGTGCCTCCAGCGTGGAAACCAGATGACTGTCGGCAGTTTTCCGGCGGGTTCGAAATCGGGGCCGAACATCGCCTTCATTCAAGTCGATCAACTGGCGGCACGGTTCCTGCCTCATCGCCGCGGTACGGCCTGCCGGGCGGCGAACCCCGGCCGGCTTGCCGGGAAGGGCGCGGTCGTCGAGACGGCGCATTGCAATTCCCGGCCATGCCCGCCGTCGCGGGCTTCGACGGCGACGGGAAATCCCTGTTCGGAATCCGTGGCCCGCGACAATGCCGCTGAGCTTGCCGCCGCCATTCCAGCCCATGTCCGCCACGAGCGCCGTGCGGGGAGCCGGATCGCGCATACCGGCAGGACGCGCTTCATCGGACCCGACCGGCACCACGGGTTCGGGCGTCGACCGGCCCCTGACCTCACCCCGGCCGATTTCTCGTGGGCGCCGAATTGGTGCGACGAGGGCAAGCAGGGCGCGAACGATCCGCGCTCGGTAACGATGGCCGGAATCCGTGAACGCTCGATGTGGATCGGCCTTGGCGAAGGGCCGGGATCGGATGCTGTCTCGCATCGGGTGGAGACATTCTGGAAAGACCTGGCGCCCTGGCATCTGCAGATCGTGGCGGATGGCTGCCTTCGCATGCATGCCGGTTCCGTGCCGGAAAGTTTCGCACATGCGCCAAGTGCGGGGGCGCCGTCGGATGACAGCTGACGTGTCATGTCTTGTCGTTCCGGCGGACGTGGAAGCCGAGATTGCAGTCTGTTGCGAAGGACTGAGTTTCTGGGGCGGCGTTGACCCGGACACCGGCGTGGTGATCGACGCGCACCACGATCTTCATGGCCAGTCAATCGCGGGCAGGATCGTCCTTATGCCGACGAGCCGCGGATCCTGCTCCGGCAGCGGCGTCCTGCTGGAACTCGCCCTGAACGGACATGCTCCGGCAGCGCTGATCTTTCGGGAAGACGAGGAGATCCTGACCCTTGGCGCGGCGATCGCGTCGCGCATGTTCGACAAGAAGGTCGGCGTGGTGCGGCTTTCGGCGTCTGACTACAGCGTCTTGAGCGCCGGGAAGGTTGCAAGGCTGCGCGGCAACCGCCTGACGGTGGAAGGCATTTCCATTGACCTGCACAAGGTGTCCGGCGGTGATCTGGAACTGGCGCCATCCGACAGGTCCAGGCTGGACGGCGAACAGGGAAAGGCCGTTGCCCTCGCCATGGAGGTGGTCTGCGCCATGGCTGCGTCGCAGGGAGCGAAGCGGTTGATCGACGTATCGAGGGGCCACGTTGACGGTTGCATCCTTACCCACTCCTCCAACCTCGTTTTCGCCGAAACGATGGTCGAGATGGAGGCAAGGGTTGCCGTTCCGACCACGATCAACGCGATTTCCGTTGACCGTGAGAACTGGACCGACGACGACCTGCCGCCCGATTTCGGGCAGGCGGCCAGCCGATTGGCGGATGCCTATGTCCGGATGGGTGCGCGCCCGACCTTTACGTGCGCGCCCTATCTGGCAAGCGACCCGCCCCGGCTGGGCGAAAATGTCGGCTGGTCGGAATCGAATGCCGTCATATTCGCCAACAGCGTGCTGGGCGCGCGGACGGCCAAGCACCCTGACTACCTCGATCTCTTCGTTGCCCTGACCGGGCGGGCACCGGAAACCGGGGTCTACCTGCCCGAGAACCGGCGGGCGCGCATGGCGATCGAGGTCGAGCTGCCTAGGGATCACGACGACGCGCTCTGGCCGCTTCTCGGCTGGATCGCCGGGCGTCTCGCCCCCGATCGCGTTCCGCTCCTGACCGGCCTGGAGCCTGCGGCACCAAGTCGTGACGATCTTCGCGCATTGTGTGCCGCCTTCGGGACGACCTCGGCAGTGCCGTTGCTGCATGTGGCCGGGGTGACGCCGGAAGGCGATTTGGCGCCCGCACCCGATGCAACGCAATCTCGAATAACCGTGTCCGATCTGGCTGCAGCCTGGGAGCGGTTCAATGCCGGTCCCGCAAATGTCGACCTTGTGGCTCTTGGAAGTCCGCATTTCTCGATTGAGGAGACCAGGCGGTTTGCCGCCCTGATGTCGGGCCAGGCAAGGGACCCCGACACGTCCGTCATCGTGACCCTCGGCCGCGACATCCTTGCGCAAGCGCGGTCCGACGGAGTGGCCGCCCGGCTGGAAGCGTCGGGAGTGCGCCTCATCACGGACCTGTGCTGGTGTTCAATCACCGAACCTGTCTTTCCGAGGGACGCAAGGACCTTGATGACCAATTCCGGCAAGTATGCGCATTACGCACCCGGCCTCAGCGGCAGGAATGTACGGTTTGGCAGCCTGTCGGAGTGTGCAGCCGCCGCCCGGACCGGTGTCGCCCGAAGTGAGCGGCCGGAATGGTTGCGATAGCAGCCGTCCCGTTCATCGAGCGGCAAGTCGCGTGGAACGGCGCCGGTGTTTCACCGCGCGCGGTTCCCGCCGTCGCGGGTGCCGGCGGGCGGGTGGGGTCCCGCTGGATCTCTTAACATCACGGACCGGTTCGTGCACGCCGATTTGTCGGCAGGTTCGAAGCCGGGCAGGATCATTGCTGAGAAGGCGGTTCCGGTTTCTGCGTCCAAAGGCGCCGGCGGCGAGCGGCGCGGCACGGTTCGCGTGCAGAGGCTGCCCGACATCGGTGCGTGCGAGCCGGACGCGAAGTTCGGGGGCGGCCAGGTTCGATGAAGCCCGCGGGCAGGCGCAGGCCATCCACAGGCCATCCACAGGAGACGCTTCGGAGAAGCATGCAGCCTGATTGCGCCCGGGTCGAATTCAGCCTTCTAATCGGAACTTCACACGGTCATTTTGCGTGCAACCCGTTGACATGAAACGGGAATCTGCGGTTCTGAGGCCCCGTAGATGGATTTCTGTTGCCATAACGTGCGCAGGCGTGGATTCCAGCACATCCGGCGAGCGGTCCCGAGGAGATTGAACGAGGACGCAGCATTTTTTTCGATTTTCCGCTTGACATCATGAGACGGGTCGGCATATGATGCCCGGGAAGTTCCCATGACGGATGCCCGCCATGGCCCTCAACATCGAATCCGTGCCCAACCAGGCCGGAAAGCCCGCAATCCTCCTCCGCCAGGCTTGGCGGGAGGGAAAGCGGGTCCGCAAGAGGACCGTCGCCAACCTCTCGAAGTTCCCGCCCGAGATCGTCGATGGCTTCCGGGCCGTGCTCAAGGGCGCCGTCGCCGTCAGCGACGTCGGCGACCTCATGCAGGTGGAGCGCTCCCTCCTGCACGGGCATGTCGCCGCCGTCCTCGGCACCGCGCGGGACCTCGGCCTCGAGCGCATGCTCCACCGGACCCGCAGCCGCGAGCGCCAGCTGGCGCTGGCCGCCGTCGTCTCGAGGGTGCTGTCGCCCGATTCCAAGCTCGCCACCGCCCGGCGGCTGTCGCCCGAGACCGCGACGAGCAGCCTCGGCGCCCTGCTCGGGCTCGGCCCCGTCGCCGGCAACGAGGTGCTCGACATGCTCGACTGGCTGCTGAAGCGCCAGCCCTGGATCGAGAGGAGCCTGGCCAGCCGGCACCTGAAGGACGGAACGCTCATCCTGTACGACGTGAGCAGTTCGTACCTCGAGGGCACCTGCTGCCCGCTCGCGGCCTTCGGCCACAGCCGCGACGGGAAGAGGGGCAAGCGGCAGATCGTGTTCGGGATGCTCTGCGCCTCCGACGGCTGCCCGGTCGCGGTGGAGGTGTTCCCCGGAAACACCGCGGACCCGTCCACGGTGGCAAGCCAGGTGAACAGGATCCGAAAGCGCTTCGGCATCGACCGCATCGCCCTCGTGGGCGACAGGGGGATGCTGACCACGGCGCGGATCCGCGAGGACATCGAGCCGGCGGGGCTCGACTGGATCTCGGCCCTGAAGACGCAGGACATCCGCAAGCTCCTGAAGGAGGGCGCGGACGGCGCCCCGGCCCCTCTGGTGCCCGAGGCCCTGGCTCCCGACGCGGTGGCCGAGGTCACGGGCCCGGACTTCCCCGGCGAGCGGCTGATGGTCTGCATGAACCCCCGGCTGCGGCAGGAGCGGGCGCGCAAGCGTTCGGCCCTGCTCCAGGCCACCGAGGAGGCGCTGGCGGCGATCGCGAGGTCGGTGCGCTCGGGCCGGCTGAAGGGCCGGGAGGCCATCGACCGCCGGGTGGGCAGGGACGTCAACCGCCGGAAGGTCGGGAAGCACATGGAGGTCGACGTGACCGACAGGGGCGTCTCCTGGCGCCGGCGGAAGGACCGGATCGAGGCGGAGGCGCGGCTCGACGGCGTGTACGTCATCCGCACCAGCCTGGATTCCGCCTCCATGGGCGCAACGGAGGCCGTCGAGGATTGCAAGTCGCTCGCCGGCGTGGAGCGCGCGTTCCGGAACGCGAAGAGCGACCTCCGGATCCGTCCGGTCTACGTGTACTCCCCCGACCACGTCCGCGCGCACGTGTTCCTTTGCATGCTGGCCCTGCACGTCGAATGGCACATGCGCCGGCGCCTCGCGCCGCTCCTGTTCGAGGACGACGACCGCGCGGGCGCCCGGGAACGGCGGAACTCGCCGGTGGAGAAGGCCTGGCCGTCGGAATCCGCCCGGCGTGCCAAATTTCACGAAGGTAGCCACCCAATTTCACGCATGGTAGCCACGTAATTTCACTCAAGGTAGCCGCCCAATATCACCATGGTAGCCACCCCCTCGGGGTGACAGGCCTTGGCTTGATTCAGCATGCCGTTCTACGTCCCGGATTTTGGCGATCACTCCGAGGAGCATTGAATGGCACAGAAGAGGCTGCCCATGAGGAAAGTAAGGAAGATACTGCAATTTCATTTTGACGAGGGCCGCAGCGCCCGGGCGATCGCGACCCACTGCGGTCTTGCCCGGCGCTCGGTTGCACAGACCCTGGCACGGTTCGCGGCTTCGGGACTGAACTTGCCGGAAGCGGCCGGGATGGACGATGCGGCGCTGGAGGCGGCGCTCTATCCGGCGCGGCAGGTCCGGCCTGCGGACGAGGACGTGGACTGGGCGGAGGTCGAGAAGGACCTTTCGGGCCGCGGCGTGACGTTGAAGCTGCTGTGGGGGGAATGGCGCGAGACGCATCCCGACGGCATGAGCTACGTGACCTGGTGCCGTCGGTTCCGCGACTGGCGGCCGGCCACGGACGTGACGATGCGCCAGAACCGTCGCCCCGGCGAACGGCTGTTCGTCGACTACGCGGGCATGACCGTGCAGGTTTTCATCGACGGGGTTGAGCGTGACGCGCAGCTGTTCGTGGCCTCGATGGGGGTCTCCGGGCGGATCTACGCCGAAGCGACGCTCAGCCAGAAGATCGACGACTGGTGCAACTCGCACGTGCGCTGCCTCGAAGACATGGGCCGGGCGCCGCAAGTCGCGGTGCCCGACAACCTCAAGGCGGCGGTGAAGAAGCCGTCACGCTACGAGCCGGTCCTGAACGAGACCTACGCCGACCTGCTTGAGCATTACGGCATCGAGGGCTTGCCTGCGCGGGTGAAGAGGCCTCGCGACAAGGCACTGGTCGAAAATGGAGTCCTTTTGGTCGAGCGGCGGGTTCTGGCACCGCTGCGCGACCATGTCTTCCACGACCTTGCGTCGCTGAACCGGGCGATCGCGGACCGGGTGCGGGAACTCAACGGGAAGCCCTGTTCCGACGGCACGGGCGAGACCCGCTTCAGCCGGTACGAAAGCGTCGATGTCCCGCACATGAAGCCTTTGCCGGACCGGCGCTGGCAGCGTACGACATGGCGCGAGAACACGGTCCATTCCGACTACCACATCGCGATCGACCGCCATTTCTACTCCGTTCCCTACACGTATGCCGGCAAGAAGGTCGATGTCCGCCTGCGCGGCCGGGTGATCGACGTGTTCCATCGCGGCAAGCAGATCGCGAGCCACATGCGCAGCGACGCCAACGGGCGTGCCACCACGTTCAAGGAGCATCAGCCGCAGGCCCACCAGCGCGCCGGCGTCGAGAGCACACGCGCACAGCTCGAGAACCGTGCGCGGGACATCGGCCCTCATGTCCACGCCTTCGTCATCGCGGTCATGGGACGCAATTCCAACCCGGAGTTCGGCTTCCGTTCCTGCTACGGCGTGCTCCGCCTGGCAGGGAGCCACGGGCCGGAGCGCCTCGACAACGCCTGCCGCTACGCGCTGGATCTCGGCTCCAGGACCTGGCGCGGGCTCGACAACATCCTGCGCACCGGCGCCGATCTCGTCGACGGGCAGGAACCCGAGACCAGACCCATCGAACATTCCAACATCAGAGGACCGGAGTACTACAGATGACCGACACTGCCATCCTGCACCCGCTCACCCAGCGCATCGCATCGCTGCGCCTGCCCGGCATGCTGGCCGCCTTCCAGGAACAGCTGGCACGCCACGATCTGGACGACATGCCGTTCGAGGACCGGCTCGCGCTGCTGATCGACCGCGAGGTCGTCGAGCGGCGCTCGCGCGCGCTGCAGCGGCGCCTGAAGAAGGCCCAGCTGCGCCACCAGGACGCCTGCTTCGAGGACATCAACCTCACCCGGCGGCGCGGCCTCAAGCGCAGCGTCGTGCTCGGCCTCGGCGACTGTGCCTGGATCCGGAACGGCGCCAACATCCTGATCACCGGCCCGTGCGGCACGGGCAAGAGCTGGATCGCCTGCGCACTCGCCCACAAGGCATGTCTCGAAGGGTTTCAGGCCCGGTACCTGCGCGTCCCGCGACTGCTCACCGAACTGCGGATCGCTCACGGCGAAGGCACCATCCCCAAGCTCTACCGCGATCTCGCCAGGCTCGACGTGATCATCCTCGACGACTGGGGCCTGGCCGCGCTCGATGCGGCCCGGGCGCGCGACCTGCTCGAGATCCTCGACGACCGCTTCGACCGCCGCTCGGTGATCGTCACTTCGCAACTGCCGGTGGCTGGCTGGCACCAGACAGTCGCGGAGCCGACGGTCGCGGACGCCATCCTCGACCGCCTCGTCCATGGCGCGATCCGGTTCGAGCTGCACGGTTCGTCGATGCGGGCCGACAGCGCCGAGGACGGAAAATGAGAGCCGGAGCCGGCGCCAGGCCGGGACGTCTGCCGAAATCGGTCCCGGGGGGTCCTGTGGATTTGTGGACGAGCCCTTCGGGCCGGCCCGCGCCCTGCGGGCCGTGTGGACAAGCCGTGGACGACGCAAGGGCGTCGCCCACCGCATTGCCCACACTCGCGGGCCTCTCGCCCACAAGCTCCACAGGACCGCAACAACAACCATTTCAATTTGGATTCGAAGAAGGCGTCGCTGACGCTCCGGCAGCGTGCACACGCATTGCCGGAATCCCGTACCGGAGGACCGGTCCTGACGGCCGAGCCTTGCGGCAGGGCCTTCGCGGAGATAGCTTCAGACCCGGAACAGAAGAGGAGACCAACTTGCCCAACACGGCCTGATCGCGTCGCTTCGCTCCGGGTGGCTACCATGGTGACATTGGGTGGCTACGTTGAGTGAAATTGACCGGCTACTTTGGCTGAAATTAGGGTGGTACGTTGGTGAAATTCGGCACCGGCGGAAGGCCGCAACCAAGCGCACCGCAGACGACCTGCCCGCCCACAGCTTCCGCACCCTGCTCGACGATCTCTCGGGGATGGCGCTGAACCAGCTGCGCCTGTCGGACCATGACGTAAGCCTGCTGTCCGTCGTCACCAGGCCGACCCCGGTCCAGAAACGGGCCTTCCAGCTTCTCGGAGTGAACCCTGACCGGAACGTTCCCATAAAGATGACAGGTTGACGGGCGGCCGCAGGGCCGGAAAACCCATGAAAACCAGCAGGTTGGTCATGGAATCCCTTTTCAGGTCCTCCTGAAGTTCCGCCTAATGGGCTACGTAGTGCCTGCCCGAAAATCCTCAAGCTATTGACTCCATGCAAGGAATCTGGAATTCTCCGGTTCGAAGACCGGGCCGGAGGTGCCGTTTTCCTGGCCTTTTTGCGCAATTCCGGTTGATTCCGGCAATTCTTCGCGAGGCAGGCATGAGAGAGGCAATCAATCCGCAGCTGGAACTCGGCGAGGTCCGCATCGAGGACATCGACCTGGACCTCAAGTCCAGGGACGACATCCCCGCCCTTCTCATCGGGCTCCAGCATCTCTGTTCCGACGAGACTTTCCGCGCGCGGCTGTTCGCGCTCATGGACGAGCACATGCTTCCCGGCATCGACAGGAAGGTCGGCCGGCCGGGCATGGAGATGTGGCGGATCCTGGTGATGGGCGTGGTCAAGCAGGGGCTGGGCTGCGACTTCGACCGGCTCCACGAGCTGGCGAACGAGCACAAGACGCTGCGCCGGTTCCTCGGCCATGCGGACGTCTGGGACGAGCAGCGCTGCAACTGCCAGACGCTGGTGGACAACGTGAGCCTCCTGAGCCCCGGACTTCTTGTCGGGGTCAACCATCTGATCGTGGAGAGCGGCCATGCGGTCGCGAGAAAAAAGCCTGGCGCGCCCTTGCGCGGGCGCTGTGACTCGTTCGTGGTTGAGACCGACGTTCACCATCCCACGGACGTCAGCCTCCTTTGGGACGCGATGCGCTGCCTGCTCCGCACGACGGGCCGTGCGGCGAGGGAGGGGACCAATGCCAGACACGACGTTCAGGGGCTGCATGCCCGCACTGATGACGCCTTGCGACGAGCAGCGGCGCCCGGACTTCGGCGCGCTTGTGCGAAAGGGGCAGGACCTGATCGAGGCTGGCATGTCTGCCGTCGTCTATTGCGGGTCGATGGGGGACTGGCCGCTACTGACAGACGAGGACCGGCAGGAAGGCGTTGCAAGGCTCGCTGCCGCCGGCATTCCAACGGTCGTCGGTACGGGCGCGGCCAACACTCGGGCCGCGGTGGCGCACGCCGCTCACGCGGCCCGCGTCGGCGCGCGAGGCCTCATGTTGATCCCGCGGGTCCTGTCGCGGCGCTCCTCGGAGGCCGCGCAAGAGGCGCATTTCAAGGCGATCCTGGATGCCGCGCCCGCCTTGCCGGCGGTCATCTACAACAGTCCGTATTACGGTTTCGTAACGCGCGCGGGCCTGTTCTTTCGCTTGCGAGAGGCGCATCCCAATCTCGTCGGATTCAAGGAATTCAGCGGCGCGGCCGATCTGACTTACGCTGCCGAACACATCACGTCCGGGATCGATGAACTGACGCTCATGGTCGGCGTCGACACGACCGTTTTCCATGGCTACGTCATTGCGGAGCAACCGGAGCCATCACCGGTATCGGGAATGCCCTGCCCAAGGAGGTGCTGCATCTCGTCAGCCTGTGTGAGGCGGCGGCTAATGGCGACCCTAGGGCGCGGCGCAAGGCGAAGGAGCTTGAGGGGTGTGGCCCAACTTTTTTGGCGCTTGCGGTTTTTGGCTCCATTGTCCTGGAAGGCGCGCCCGACAACGGCCGGATGAACCGGTCGGCGGCGCGCTTTCACAGGCATTGGGCAGGAGCGCGAAGCATGACACGGGACGAGGGGAACCACGGGCATCGGCATCCGGACGCGGTGGCGTATCTGGAGGGGCTGGCGGAAGGCGAGGCGGCGGTTCATCCGCCGGTGGTCCGCGGGCGCGACGGCGGGTTCACGCAGTGCTGGCTGGAGGGCGGCGAGGTGCGGAGCCGCGACATCACGGAGGACGAGCTGCCTCTGGCGGGCTTCAGGCCGGACGGCGGGCCGCTTCAGGAGCTGCTGGGAGCCGTTTCGGCGGAGTTCGGGCCGCAGCTTCCGAAGCTTGCGGCGGACCTTGCGGCGGGCGTTCCCGACCTTGACGGCTCCCGCCGGACCGGGCCCTTGGTCTGGAGGGCAGCGCCTTCACTCCGGGGATGGCGAGCGTCATGGCCGGGACGGTGCCGATGACGGGCTTCGAAGCGGCGAGCCGCCACATCGCGAACCTTGCCGGGGTGGCCGCCTCCCCGAGCTCGCTGCAGCGCCGGTCGCTGGCGCTCGGCGAGGAGGCCCTCCGGTTCGAGCGGGAGGAGGCCGTCGAGGGCAAGCCATTGGAACCGCGCATGCACCTGTCCATCGACGGGACCGGGATCCCGATGCGGCAGGAAGAGACGGAGGGCGTTCTCGGCAAGCATGAGGACGGGAGCTCGAAGAGCCGGGAAGCCAGGCTGGCCGTCATGCACACCGCAGAGGGCCGGGATCCGGAGACCGGCGCGGCGCTGAAGGACAGGGGCAGCGAGACGTCCGGCGGCCTCATCGACAGCGCGGCCGCTCGGTCCGTAAGCAAGGAGCCTTCCGGTTTCGCCACGCGCCTTGACCGGGAGGCGCTTCGCCGCGGCCTGCACGATGCCAGGGAACTCGTCGTCATCTCCGACGGGGCCGAATGGATACGGAACACCTGCGACGAGCTCTTCGGGGGGCGGAAGGTCACCTGCGTGCTCGACATCTTCCATGCCCTGGAACACGCCTCCGACGCCGTGAAGGCGATCCTCCCAGGCGGGCCGGGTCGCCAGGGTGGTCCGGGAGCTCGAGCCCTTCAGAGGCAGGCACGAGGAGGTGGCTGCGTGCTGCCGCCACTTCCGGAACAACCTCGAGAGGATGCGGTGCGACGGGTACCGCGACCAGGGCATGCAGGTCGGGAGCGGCGTCGTGGAAAGCGGCTGCAGGCAGTTCGGACTGAGGCTGAAGCGCTCAGGCACCCGCCGGTCCAGGAGGGGAGCCAACGCCATGCCCGCCCTCAAGAGCTGCGTCATGAACCTCAGGCTGCCTGACTTCCTGGACTGGCGGGCGAGACAGGCCGTAACCGCCTGAACAACCAATTTGGGCTACACCCAGCCTCGAGGGCCTGCTGGACGAGGCGGAAATCGCGGATCTGATTCACGCGTATTGCTATCATTTCGACCTGGCCGAATCCGAGGCCGTCGTTGCCCTTTTCACCGAGGACGCCGTCATCGACTACGGACCCGACGTGCCAACGATGAAAGGTGTGGACGAAATCAGTCCAATGATCTCGCGCGGATTGGCCGAACTATTCGCCGCGACGAGCCATCACGTGTCCAATATCGTCATCCGTTTCGATGGACCGGACGCAGCGACTAGCATTTGCTACCTGTATGCGATGCAGCGCTATCTGGGGAGTGATGCCGTGAGCGAACTCTGGGGCCAGTATCACCATTCCTTCTGCCGCGCCGGCACCGGATGGCAGATCTCCCGACTGGTCCTCCGTGCGGTTGGAATGAAAGACTTCCACCGCGAGAACATGCACCCCAGCGGCCGCCGGAATTTCAGCCTGCAGCCAAAATGAAGCGAATTCTCGAAAGTTGTCCGGCGCGTCGCTAATCCCCGTTTTCGCATGTCCAGAATTCCAAGGGAGTCAAACCTGTCCACAGCTGATTCCGGCCTGCGGATCAAGTGGAGGGCACTCCTTCGGAGGGCGACGTCCCTCTCCGGGTCCATCCGGTTGGACCGGCGTCAGATCTGGATTGTCTGCTGGCCTCGAATCGTCGCCGTCCCGAACCCTCGGTCCTGGACTGAGGCATCCGGTCGCGCCGGTTCCGAAATTGCGAAATGCGGACACACGCCGGCCTACGGGCACTGGAAAGTGATCGCGCCCTATGCTGTCGAGTTCTGGCACCGTTGGCGGGCCTCCGCCGCCAGATTCCACGGCAGATGCCTCAACAATTCCCGTGTCGGCGCAAGAGCGTTTCCTGCGCCGACAGATCGCGGCAGTGACATTGCGGCAGGCAACCTCGCCATCCTCGATCCGGCATTTGGTGAAACCGTCCGCATGCCTGCGAGGCAGCGACGGGCAAGCCGGTGTCCCGTCCTCGGTCGGACTCCGCAGGCATGCGACTGTATACTGATGCCGGAATTCCGGCTTGTTGCCGCGCTCCTGCGGCTTGAATCCTCCCGGCGCAGGGCCGTGGTTCTCCCCGTCGGATCCAGGGAGTTTCAGGCCTCGCGCCACGCGTGATGCGACCCCGTTTCCAATGCTTCACGCGGATTGGTCCCGACAACTGTCACCGGGCGCACCTTTGCCTGCAACAGCTGCTTGATCTTCCTTGGTCGATGCCATAGGTGCGCCCCGGAAATTGAACCCTGCTAGGGACTGCAGGACTATGGCGAAGGAAAAGTTTGACCGTTCGAAGCCGCACGTGAACGTTGGCACGATCGGTCACGTGGACCACGGGAAGACGACGCTGACGGCGGCGATCACGAAGCAGTTCGGCGAGTTCCAGGCGTATGAGCAGATCGACGCGGCGCCTGAGGAGAAGGCGCGCGGGATCACGATCTCGACGGCGCATGTGGAGTACGAGACGGGTGCTCGGCACTACGCGCATGTCGACTGCCCGGGGCATGCGGACTACGTGAAGAACATGATCACGGGAGCGGCGCAGATGGACGGGGCGATCCTTGTGGTGAGCGCGGCAGACGGGCCGATGCCGCAGACGCGGGAACACATCCTGCTGGCGCGCCAGGTTGGCGTTCCGGCGCTTGTGGTGTTCCTGAACAAGGTGGACCAGGTTGACGACCCGGAGCTTCTGGAGATCGTGGAGATGGAGGTGCGCGAGCTTCTGAGCGCGTACGAGTTCCCTGGCGACGACATCCCGATCGTGTCGGGCTCGGCGCTTGCGGCGCTGGAGGGCCGGGACGAGGCGATCGGCACGGCGCGCCTTCAGGAGCTGATGGACGCGGTTGACAGCTACATCCCGCAGCCCGAGCGGGCGATCGAGCAGCCTTTCCTGATGCCGATCGAGGACGTGTTCTCGATCTCCGGCCGCGGGACGGTCGTGACGGGCCGCGTCGAGCGCGGCGTGATCAACGTGGGCGACGAGATCGAGATCGTGGGCATCCGGGAGACGCGGAAGACGATCTGCACGGGCGTGGAGATGTTCCGGAAGCTCCTGGACCGTGGCGAGGCGGGCGACAACATCGGGGCGCTTCTGCGCGGCGTGGAGCGGGACGGGGTGGAGCGCGGCCAGGTCCTGTGCGCGCCGGGCTCGGTGACGCCGCACACGCGGTTCGACTATGTCGATTCATAATGCCCACCTCGGCATGTCGTTGATTTTACGCGTAATATTTTGCCGCACATTGTGATAGCGCCCCCTTTCTGGCCACTTTGGCCGCTCTGTTTGACGATCCGACCCCTGTTTCTTGCGCCTGAGCGGTCTTCCGAACACCGAACGTGATCGTCGCCACCGCACGTCCGGCCCGACACCCCTTGCAGGCCGCGATGATCGCAGCGCACTTGTCATTTCCGCCGTTTCCGGCCGATCCGCGACAGAACCGTTTTGCAGTCGATGGCGATCATGTCCAGCTCCGCCGATCTCCGTGACATGGTTGCTCCTTCAGTCTTCGCAGGGCTTCCCGCTGCCTGGCAGCGGCTGTTCCAGCTCTTCGAACAGCGCCGGCTGAACCGTGTCAGGCCGCTCGTCCGTGCGCAGGCGTTCGACATCGGTCGCAGAGATGATCCAGGGCGCCCTCGGGCACAGCTGCCGCGCGGGCAGGCGCCCCTCCTGGATCAGGCGATGCGCCTTCTGATAATCGACCTTCAGGGCTGCGGCGGCTTCGGTCAACGTCATTTCGCCGCGCTCCTGCCGCTCGCCCTCCCTGTAGGGAGGGATGTCGCGCCTGTTGCGGAAACTGCAGACGCTTGCCTTTCTCCAGCCGTGGCCCTTGCCGGTGCGCCGTCCCAGCCGGTTCAGCAATGCCGCGATCGCCATGTCCGGCATTTGTCGCGCCAGTCCCGTGATCAGGGCTCCGGTGTCGGCATCGGTCGCATGGCGATGCAGGCCCTTGGACCTCTGGGCGACGAACAGCTCCGTGTGGTCGCCGCCACGCCAGTGCAGCAGCAGCCTGGTCCGCCGGTCCTCGCGCCAGGCCATGACTTCCTCGAGCGCGGCGCGCAGGATGCGCTTGCGGGCCTCCGCCGTGACGCCCTCGTGGTTCCATGCCTCCTCAAGGTCGGCGCCGAGCTGCAGGCAGGCATCCCGCTCCCCGTCGTCCATCCTTGTGTCCGCGTGGGTTTCACGCGCGCTTTTCAGCGCATCCTCGGCGGTCTGCACCGCAACCAGGCGCTCGTTCCATCGCCGCTCCAGTTCACCCGCCACCTGCCGATTCCCGGGATCGACGGCATCGTACTGCCGCCACGCGCGATCGGCCTCGTAGCGCGCGCGCTCGATCACGATCTCATGCTGGCGAACCGCCTCCGATCCTGCCTCGGCATCGTCATCGATCGCGCGGAGCGCCGCCTCCAGGCCGATCGGCTCGAGAATGCGGACGATCTCGCCGCCGACCGCCTCGTCCACGGAAAGACCGCCGAACGAGATGCACGCCGTTCCGCCGGAATTGGCCGCGCCCCTGCAGACGTACCGCAGCACGGCGCCTCCACGGCCGTTGCAGGACACCGTCATCCTGCGGCCGCAGTGGCCGCAGCGCAGCAGCCCCGCAAGCAGGGCGGCGCCGCCGCGCACCGCGCCGCGCCGTCCCGAGGGCATCATCTTCGTGCTGTTGTCCGCGATCACGCGCCGGTTCCGTTCGCAGGTCTCCAGGCTGACATAGCCCTCATGGCTGTCCGGGATGAAGACCTGCCAGTCGTCCGGGTCGCTCACCACCTTTCGCGTGACCTTCTTCCGCCCGTCGCGAAGCTCGACCTGGCTCTCGGTGCGTCCGTACGCATAGGCGCCGGCATGGACCGGATTGGTCAGGATCTCGTGCACCCGCGCATGGTTCGGCACCTGCCACCGCAACTGTTCCCCCTCGCTCTTCGGCCGTGACGGCAGTTCGAGACCCTCGTCGCGGAACCAGAGATGGACCTGCCGGATGCTCTGCATCTCGTCGAACTTGCGAAAGACGAGCTCGATCGCCGCGCGGACGCGCAGGTCCGGATCCTTCTCGATCGCGTTCCGGCCGACGCGCCGGTATCCGGCCGACACGGCCAGGAACAGCTCGCCCCGCGCCGCCTTGCGGTTCCGGCCCTCGACCGAGCGCCTGCGCATGTTCGCAAGCTCCAGCTCCGACATGGCGCCGTGCATGCCGAGCACCATCCTGTCCGTCGGCAGGCGGGGGTCGCAGACCGTCTGCTCGTCGGCCAGCAGGCAGCCGACGACGCCGCAGAACTCCAGAAGCGTGTGCCATTCCCGGCCGTTTCGCGAAAGCCTTGTTGCGTCCACCGAGAGGATGATGCCGACTTCCCGGTTGCAGACGGCGTCGAGCATGATCTCGAAGCCGGGCCGAGAGGCGCCGCCGCCGCCCGACAGGCCGAGATCCTGGTCGATGAAGGTGACGTCCGGCCAGCCGAGGTCCCCGGCACGGGCCTTGAGCCCGTACTGCCACTCCTGGCTCCCCGTGTTGTGACGCACCTGGTGCGCGGAGGACTGGCGGACATACACGATCGCCTTTCGCGCGAGATGGTCAGGCGTGATCTTGTTCATGCCCGCCTCCCTCGCCTGCCGCGCGGTTCGTCGCCGCCTCCCGGATCAGCTGCGCCACTAGCGCCAGCAGTTCCGCCTTCCGGTCTCCCTCCAGGACGTTGCGGGGACCGTCCGGCCCGAACAGCCGCCCCTGTCGTGTCGTCCGCCTGTCTCGCTTCATCGTCGCCTCCGTCGTCTGCAAGGTTCGAGACAACAGTGTCGACGATCATGCGCAGGTCCGACAAAGCCTCGCGCGAGAGCCTCGGATGGTCACGCACCGCCCAGGCCGCCGACTCCGGCCAGGTCATCCATTCGCGAATCGCCAGCGTGCGACCGCTTGACAGCAGGCGGACATGAAAAGTGGCCCCGGACGGGGACGGGAGGCGCTGCCTCACTTCCACCTTCTCGCCGACAAAGGGATGGAACCGGTAATGGATCGTCAGTTCGGAAGCGTGATAATGGGCAGTATGTCGGGACGTTGGAGTGCGAGGTGTATGTCCTGACCAAGGAGGAAGGGGGGCGTCACACGCCGTTCTTCGCGAACTACCGCCCGCAGTTCTACTTCCGGACGACGGACGTGACGGGGACGGTGACGCTTCCCGAGGGGACGGAGATGGTGATGCCGGGCGACAACCTGAAGTTCACGGCGGAGCTGATCGCGCCGATCGCGATGGAGAAGGGGCTTCGCTTCGCCATCCGCGAGGGCGGACGGACCGTCGGCTCCGGCGTGGTCACGAACATCCTCGACTGACGCCGGAACGGCCGCGAACCAGCTCATGTTGCTGGGAAAGCGCAACGTCGACGAAGATCCAGCCGACAAAAACGGGCCGTTCACGGGAACGGCCCTTTTCGTTGCCGTTGCGCGGATTTCCTTGCGGGGCATCATTCTCGGATCGAAAGTCGTCTTTCCCTTGATTCTGTCGCGGCACTGCCTTAACGGGGAGGCTCGGACTTGGAGGGGTGTAGCTCAGTTGGTAGAGCATCGGTCTCCAAAACCGAGGGTCGGGGGTTCGAGCCCCTCCGCCCCTGCCATGTCCGAAAGGTCTCTCGGGAAGTGACGGTCAGTCTCCGTCGCACCTTGGACCTGTCGCAAACGGTGAATTGTTCCAGTCAATTGCAAGCCCGCCTTGAAGCCTCGGGATTGCCGAGGCGAACCGGTGCATCGGGGCGATGCCGACCGGAACGGGTTCTCGGGTCTCCGTGGCAGGTGGCGGCCAGCCAGGATTGCGGGGGGTGCGATTTCTGTATGGCGGATGGCGGTTTTTTCAGAGCGCTGAAATCACACGACATTTTCGAGGCCGTCTCCGGCGACGGCCGCTGATCCGGCGGATTCCGCGAAAATTCGCCGGGCGGGTCGCGTTCTTTCCATGTCTGGCGGACGCCTGGCCCTGACGGGCCGGTGTGGTAGAGCGTTCCTTGCATCAATCAAATGCCCCTGGACGGGGGCGGAAAGGAACGCTCCGATGGAAAGCCTACAGCCAGAGAACCCGATTGCCAACATCGACGATGGACGCGGATCCGTCGCGACGGCCATGGACGGCCTCACGAAAGCGGGCGTCGCCCTGGTCGAGAGGGCCGCCGAGATCGGCCTGGCGGAGAACGTCGCGGCCCTGTACCGGGACGATCCGCTGGAAGCCGAGGGCGCCGTTCGCGACATGGTCTTCGGCATGGCCCGTTCGGTCCTGGCCGACGCGTTCGCGGCGCTGGACGACCACGGGCCCTCGCTGCAGGTCGACGGCAGGGCCTACCGGAAGGCAGAGGTCACGCCGGGCCACGCGATGACGATGTTCGGACCGGTCGACTTCCTCCGGTCGCGGTACCGCCCCTCGGGCCACGGCGCGTCCCTGGTTCCGGCCGAGGCCGTCCTTGGCCTGACGTCCGGCGGCGGCGGGTCTCTCGATGTACCTGATGAGCGGCCTGACGGCCCGCGAGAGCGCGGACGCTTGGAAGAGGCTTTGCGGCAAGGGGCCTTCGACGGCGTCCCTGGTGCGACTTTCCGGGGAGGCGGGAACCTGTATTGAGGCGTGTTCCGGCGCGCTTCTGGGCGATCTCCGGGAGCAGGAGGAGATGCCAGCGGAGGCTGTGTCGCTTCTTGTCTCGCTCGACGGCGTCATGATGCGCATGAACGCCGAGACGGCAGACGGAAAGGCAACGGACGCAGGCTGGCGCGAGGCGTCGTGCGGCGTCGTGGCCTTGGTCGACGCGGAGGGGAACATGCTGGAGAGCCGGTACTTCGGGCGTCTTCCCGAAGCCGGCAAGGCGGGCCTGAAGTCTCGGCTGAAGGCCGAGGCGTTCCACTGGCTGGACCGCAATCCGGACCTGAAGCTTGCGGCAGTCGCCGATGGCGCGAAGGACAACTGGGCGTTCCTGGACTCCCTGTGCCCCGACGTGACCCTGATAGATTTTTGGCACGCGACTCAGCATTTGAGTGCCGCGGCCGACGCCGCCTACGGCCCGGACACGGCAGGAGGCACGGCCTGGTTCGAGAAGTGGCGGCATGTCCTGCGCCACGACCCCAAGGGCGCCGGCAAGGTGATCGACGCGATGCGCCACCTGCTGCGGAAGGGCAAGGGTGCCGACGACATCCGGAAGGAGCTGGCCTACTTCCGCAACAACCGCCGCCGCATGAACTACGCGGACGCCGCCGACGCAGGCTACGCCATCGGTTCCGGTGCCGTGGAATCCGCGAACAAGGTTCTCGTGACTGCCCGGATGAAGCGCTCCGGACAAAGCTGGGGCCGCGACGGCGGCCAGGGCGTCCTGACCTTCCGGTCGCTTCTCAAGTCCGGACGCTTCGACCGGGCTTGGGCCGCCGCGGCCCCGCGCCTGAACCGCTGCGGCGGCTGGAAGCCACCGCAATGCGCCAACGACAACCGGCCGGTGGCGCAGGTCGCACTTGCCGCGTGATTCGCGAGAAGAACATCTTGGAATCGAAAGGTGAACCATACGAGAATCGCGCCCCATTGCGGGGCCAAGCCTTGAATTCAAATGGCGAAGCGCGTATTTGCGCCGAAACGCATGAGGACGAAACATGGCGATGACAAACCCGCTTCAGTTCATTCAGCAGGTCCGCGCGGAAGTTGCCAAGGTCGTTTGGCCGGCGCGGCGTGAAGTCGTGCTCACTTCCGCCATGGTCTTCATGCTGACCATCGCGACAGCAGCGTTTTTTTTCCTGATTGATTTCCTGATCCGGCAGGGACTTCAAGGCATTCTGTCAATCTTCGGCTAGCGGTCCGTTCAAGTCACTGGATTCCCATTCTTCGGGAAGCGTCACTGGCGGTGGATTCCGGCGCAAACCGGGTTCCAGACGCGAAACACTGGATCCTGCCCAAACTGCAACTCAAACGCTTGGGAAATCTCGTTCTTGGGACATCTCTTTCCATTCGGCGAGCATGTCGGCGAGGGGCAGGGCCGGCTCGATCGCCCGGACGATCTGGTTGTGAACCAAGGCGAACTCGCGACAGGCGCCGGGACTACGGCGGTGTCGTGATGCCGTACCCCCAGGGGGAAACGGCGCGGGCCTGATGGATGAACTTTTCGGCGAGGAGCGCTGTCAGGAGCTTGCCGTAGAGCCAGGCTTCGGCGCTGTCGTCGTCGTGCTTCGGCAGGTGTCCCAGCCCGGCCAAGGACTTGAACCGCTTGAACACCAGTTCCACCTGCCATCGAAGACGGTACCATTGCAGGACCGCGTCGGCATCGAAGCGATCGTCGGGAAAGGTCGAGAACAGGATCACGTACCTGGCGTACTCGAAGGTTTCCGGTTTCGGGGCCTTGCCGGACTTGCCTGCCTCCCTTCGGATCCGGTCGTGCGCCTGCCGGATCGCCTCTTCGGACTTCCGGATCGCGCAGACCCGGCCCTCGACCGGGTCGGCGGCGGCGGTCGCCACGGTCCAGGACCCGACCATGCCGGGACGGTCCAAGGACGACAGCGCCGTCCCGAGGTCGAACGGCGAACCGTCCCGGGTGACGAAGCCAAGGCTGCCGGTGTTGACCCGAACCGTGACATGGCCGCCGCAGGCCGCGACATGGGCGATGCCCTGCGCCGTGGAGCAGCCACGGTCGGCAAGCACGAAGTCCCCGGCCGAAACCGGGAACTGCCGGAACGTCTCTCCGGTCCCCTTGCCCTTGGTGGGGGTGATCCGGAAATGGTCGCAGACCAGCGCCGGCAAGGCGACGCTGTAATGGATGCGCCACAAAGCGCCGGTCTTGCCGGGTTCCTTGACCGTCGTCGCGTCGAAGGCCCGCACTTGGAAGCCAGCCTCGCCCGAGACCGCGACACCCAGTTCGCGGAAAAGCGACAGGCACAGGGCCCGAAGCCACGTCTTCGACTTTCGCAGCCGCTTCATCAGCGCCACGTCCGAAAGGTCCGCAAGCCCGGCCTGCCGGGCCCGGACCGCGGTCTCCCGCAGCGAATGCCCGCAGCTAAGATGGATCAGCAGGACCCGAAGCAGGCTCTCCGGATCCTTGTCCTTGCGCAGCCCCTTCAGGGCTCCCGACGAAACCGCGAGCTCGTCCCATTCCCGGGGAAGGAAGCTCAGGAGCAGTGTCCAGTCCTCGTCCATGGCTTGCCTCCGAAATGCCGACCCTTGGCAAACCGTAGCAGGCTTCCCGAATGATTGCAAACAAGTTAGCGCTTATCCCCCCCCCGCAGCCCACGAGGGCCAGCGTCCCGGCGATCATAGCTGCCGATGAGCGGTGCTGGCAGACGCTGACATGCTTGGTTCGGTAGGTTGTGGCGGCGGGCAGAAGGTGCTACATTCTCGGCATGGCTGATGCTTCGTTCAACACCAAGGCCACTATCCGGTTCCTTCAGGAAAGTGGCCTTGAGAATCGCCAGGCCGAGGCGATCGCGGAAGTCGTCCGGGCCGGTGTGATCGGCGGCGTCGCGAGCACGGCGGATCTGGCAGAGATCCGAAATGATGTTCTCTGGATCAAGCGGATCGGCGGCGTGCTCGTCGCGCTGGGGGTGGCCGCGACCGGCTTCCTCTATGCGGAGATCGGCTCTGTTCGGGGCGAGGTCGCCGCTGTTCGGGATCAAGTCCAGACCAACACCGCCGCCCTTGCCCGCATCGAAGCTATCTTGGACGAGCGGCTGCCGCGCGACTGACGTCATCAACGGCGGTTATCGTCGCCGCGCAGTTCGCGCGGTCGCTGTCCCGGGCGGAGACGGAGGCCGTCTGCGCATGGACGAACCCGAGGACGGGGCTTCGCGACCCGGTCTTCAGGTCCGCCATCCACCGGGTCGTCCAGTCGGCCGGTCCCGAGGCTCTGCCCGCTCCGGAAGGAAGCGGACGCTCAACTGCTGACCCTCGTTCTGTCCGCGGGCCTGCGGCAGGATTGCAGCCTATGGTCGCCGGGGCACGGACGTCGGTCTCGGCGACGCCACCGCGGCGGAAAGCGGGGTCGGCACGATTGCGCCCTGAATGCGATGGGCCACATGGGAGCCGCAGGTGCCTCGAAAATGAATGGGCGGCGCAAGGCCGCCCTTTCCCGGTTTTATGCCCTCTCAGGCTGCATCAGTCCTTGGTCGTGACGAAAGCGCCGGCTGCGTCGCGGTCAGAGAAGCCTCCAAAGATGCCCGTCGGACGCTTGGCGGCGTCGGCACCGTAGGCTTGGGCGCCTCATGAGCCGTGTAGATGAACGCCTGTTGCCGCTCGGCTCCGAGCGAGCCGACCATGAAGCCATCGCTCTCGTATTGGGCCTGGAAACCTCCGGCAACGCCCGACGATTGGTGCTGGTTTACGGGTGTGTCGCAGAACTCCGCCGACCAGGAACCACTCGCATCTCCTTCTGTCTCGCCGATGGTCCATTTCGTTTGGGCGCCGGCATCAACAGCAATGCCGGCGCCAGTCATGGCATGCTTCATCAACTCGACGGTCCAGTCCGGTTTCACACCATCAATATCGAAGCCCGTGATTGAACCACTGAGCATGTCGGCATCCAGTACAGCATCCGCAACGAATGCTCCGCCGACATAGGACCCGGATAGTGAGTGGCAGAACGCCGCCTTGCCGACCGCGCGCCCATTGCGGGTCGCCGTTCCGGCTTCGGTGGAAGAAAGTGTTAGGGAGGTGCCCATTACGTCATGCCAAGCACGGACCGTCGCGGCATTTTCAGTATTATCAATGCCTTCGTCGAGCCACCAGCCATGCTCGGCCCCAGGATCCCGGAGGGTCACAGGATAGCCGATCCCGTCTCCACGCTGGACCTCACAGCCACCTTCTACGGCTGGGCGGGAGCCGATCGGCCCGAAGGTATCCAAAGTTGCTCGCTGGTGCCTGTGATCGAAGGCCGCGAGGAGCGCGAATTCGCGTACAACGAATTGGATCTTGGTCCGGGGGTGTAGCCCAGATTGGTTGTTCAGGCGGTTACGGCCTGTCTCGCCCGCCAGTCCAGGAAGTCAGGCAGCCTGAGGTTCATGACGCAGCTCTTGAGGGCGGGCATGGCGTTGGCTCCCCTCCTGGACCGGCGGGTGCCTGAGCGCTTCAGCCTCAGTCCGAACTGCCTGCAGCCGCTTTCCACGACGCCGCTCCCGACCTGCATGCCCTGGTCGCGGTACCCGTCGCACCGCATCCTCTCGAGGTTGTTCCGGAAGTGGCGGCAGCACGCAGCCACCTCCTCGTGCCTGCCTCTGAAGGGCTCGAGCTCCCGGACCACCCTGGCGACCCGGCCCGCCTGGGAGGATCGCCTTCACGGCGTCGGAGGCGTGTTCCAGGGCATGGAAGATGTCGAGCACGCAGGTGACCTTCCGCCCCCCGAAGAGCTCGTCGCAGGTGTTCCGTATCCATTCGGCCCCGTCGGAGATGACGACGAGTTCCCTGGCATCGTGCAGGCCGCGGCGAAGCGCCTCCCGGTCAAGGCGCGTGGCGAAACCGGAAGGCTCCTTGCTTACGGACCGAGCGGCCGCGCTGTCGATGAGGCCGCCGGACGTCTCGCTGCCCCTGTCCTTCAGCGCCGCGCCGGTCTCCGGATCCCGGCCCTCTGCGGTGTGCATGACGGCCAGCCTGGCTTCCCGGCTCTTCGAGCTCCCGTCCTCATGCTTGCCGAGAACGCCCTCCGTCTCTTCCTGCCGCATCGGGATCCCGGTCCCGTCGATGGACAGGTGCATGCGCGGTTCCAATGGCTTGCCCTCGACGGCCTCCTCCCGCTCGAACCGGAGGGCCTCCTCGCCGAGCGCCAGCGACCGGCGCTGCAGCGAGCTCGGGGAGGCGGCCACCCCGGCAAGGTTCGCGATGTGGCGGCTCGCCGCGTCGAAGCCCGTCATCGGCACCGTCCCGGCCATGACGCTCGCCATCCCCGGAGTGAAGGTGCTTCCATACAGCCCCAGCGTCCGGTCCAGCGGGAAGCGTCCCTTGCCGCACGACCGGCAATGGAAATGCGTCCGTTCCACCTCGACCCGGCCGAGCCGGGTGAGCCAGGTCTTCCTCTTCCCCGTCCCGTGCCGGATCATCGGCTTGCCGCAGCCCTCGCATTCCGGCGTCGGAAGCATGCCGTCGAGATGCTCCAGGAGCAGCTTCAGCGCCGCCGCGCCGCCGCCAAGGGAACTGTCGCGGAGCGCCCGCTCCACGCCGTCAAGGTCGGGAACGCCGGACGCGAGGTCCGCCGCAAGCTTCGGAAGCTGCGGCCCGAACTCCGCCGAAACGGCTCCCAGCAGCTCCTGAAGCGTCCCGCCGTCCGCGACGTCCAGGCTCCGCACCTCGCCGCCCTCGATCCAATGCCGCGTGTGCCCGCCCTCGTGTCGCCGAACCACCGCCGCGCCCTCTTCCGCCAGGCCTTCCAGATACGCCACCGCGTCCGGATGCCGATGCCCGTGTTTCCCTTCGTCCTGCGTAATGGTTCCCGCTCCTGCCCATTGCCCGTGAAAGCGTGCCGCCGACCGGTTCGTCCGGCCGTTGTCGGACTCGCAACAAAGGCAGAGTAGCAAAAGCGAATCGCAACCAGCAACTAAATTGGGCTACACCCGGTCGCCGGGATTGATGATCCGGCGGCGCATGACGTGCACGGCGTGCACGAAGGACATTCGGTCGGGATCCTCCCCGGCCTTGCCGGCGGCCTCGTGGATCAGGCATCTTGCGGCGTGGTGGGCGAGCATGAGCCCGTCGATCTTCTGGCGGACCAGGTCGGGCGTCTTGCTGCGCAGGGCGGCGCCGGGCCCGAGGATGCGGGTCCTGACCTCGTCGCAGGCGGTCTCGATCTCCCGCCGCTCGTGGTACAGCGCCGCGAGCGTGACGGTCTCGTCACCGCCCTCGATCCGGCAGGCGAGGATCCGCACCGGAAGCTCCCCGCGGCTTCGCCGGCGATCGCGGCCGCTGCCGCGGATCACGCTCCGCCACGAGCCGTCGTCCAGCGCCTCGACGACCGGGAGCTTCATGTTCCCCTTGCACCGCCAGAGCAGGTCCGCTCCCGTCGCCGCGGCCCGCGACCACAGCGGAAAGCCGCAATGGCAACGGTCCGCGAGCGCCAGCATGCCCAGGCGAAGGCCGCGTGCGTGCCGACCTCCACCATCGCGGTCAGCCGCGCCTGCGGGAACGCCGAGCTGCCGCGCGACGATCCCGGAAGGCCGAACGCCTCGCGGTTGCGCGCCTCGTCGGGCAGGTTCAGCGCCGAGCCGTCGAAGGCCGCCAGGCGCAGCCCCCGGTACCACGCGCCGGGCGTCCCGGGATGCGCCAGCGGCGCCACGCAGCTGGCGCGGAGCGCCGAGACGCGCCCGAGAGATCGACGACTTGCCCGACACCCGGACCGGAAGGTCCGGCGATATCCACCGCAGGCCGTCGACCAGGCAGCGCAGGACCTCGCGCGCCGAAACCGTCCGGAACAGCGCCATCGCGATCACGTGGCAGACCATCACCTCCGCCGGAAGGTCGCGCCGCCGCCGGCTGTCGCGGCCTCGGGACCGCAGCGCGGCGCGCACCGCCTCGCGCGGATCCACGCGCGCGATCACGCTGACACCGAGATGGTCCGACAGGCGCATGCCTCCGGCGAACCTGGCCACCGTTCGGGGCATGGCGGGATCCTCCACAGGTTGCGGTGCTCCGCCACTCTGGCACTGGAAATTCATTGAAGCGGCAGTATTGCGGCTAGGAGGAGGCGCCGGATGACAGGCGGTCCGGGGACCGCCTGTCATCAGTGTACGTCAATTAGCCCACAAGACCGCCGTCGTCGCGCCAGACCGCAATGACTGACGAGCGCGGCAGGCCCTCGCCATCGGGGAATGAGCCGCCCGGGTGCTGGATGCCAACGAACATTGTCTTGCGGTCTGTCGACCAGCACAGCCCCGTCACTTCGCAGCCGTTCGGACCAGTCAGGAAGCGATGGATTTCACCCGATACCGGGTCGCCCGCCAACATCTGGTTGTTGCCCTGACCTTCGAAGGCGCCCTCATTGCCGTCGTTGCCGTCAGTCTGGATCCAAACCAGTCCAGCCGAGTCGAACATGAGTCCGTCCGGCGAGTTGAACATGTTGCCTTCGTTGACATTGGACGATCCCCTATAAGCCCCTTCCTGCGTTGCGGGGTTGCCCGCCATCACGAAGAGATCCCAGCGGAACGAGCTGGTCGCGTGGTCGTCGTTCGCCGGATACCAGCGAACCACTTGGCCAAAGTTGTTGGCCTCCCGCGGGTTGGGTCCGTTGACCGACGTATCGTCACCACCGGCGTTCAGCTTTATGCCCCGGTTCTTGTTATTGGTGAGCGCTGCGTAGCCTTCTGCGGCAATCGGGTTCACCTGAACCCACTCGGGCCGGTCCATGGTGGTTGCCCCAACGGCCGAAGCGGCCATACGAGTGTGGATCAGGATCTCGACTGCATCCATGCCGGTGCTTTCGGACGTCAGCGGAAGCCAGTCGCCGGTGCCATCCCAATGGAACTTTGCGGCAAAGAGCGTGCCGTCGTTGAGAAGGTTGTCGGTATCCTTCCCGGGTGCGTAAGTTCCGTTGGAAACGTATTTGTAAAGGTACTCGCCCCTTTCGTCGTCGCCCATGTAAACCACGACGTGACCCGAGGGTGCGATCGTCACAGCCGCGTTCTCGTGCTTGGCACGGCCAAGTCCGGTGCGCTTCTTCGGCGTCGAGTTGGGATCTGAAGGATCGATCTCGACAACCCAGCCCGCGCGGTTCGGCTCATTGGGATTTTTCGAGATATCGAAGCGTTCGTCCCACTTGTGATAGTCATAACCCCAACCGTCGAGACCAACACCGTAGCGTTGCATCCCTGCAGTGCGCTGGACGTTTTCGTCGGTCGAGCCGAAGTAGCCGTTGAAGTTTTCTTCGCAGGTCAGGTATGTGCCCCAAGGCGTCGGACCAGAGCCACAGTTGTTCATCGTCCCAAGTGACATCGTGCCGTTCGGATCGGCCGCTGTCTTCATCAGGTCATGGCCAGCCGCGGGTCCGGTAATTTCCATAGGCGTATTGTGATCAATCCGGCGGTTAAAGGGCGAATCCACAACAACTTTGTACTGGCCCCTGTAACCCGCGGCCACCTCAATGATTGTCACACCCTGGATGCCTTGTAACAGGCGCACATCGTCCAGACTCTGCGGCGTGCCGGCAGCGTCGCCCTCGTAGGGTAGGTTGCTTCGGCGATTGGCATACTCATTGTTTATCGCGATCACTTCATGCCCGTCGATATTGTAGAGCCACATGCCATCGGTGTTCTCGCCAAAGACTTTCGAGGCGTTTGCGGCAGAATGGCCGTTCGCGGGGTCAAAGGCTTCGGCATCCGATGTCAGCGCGTCACCCCAGCGGGCGACAACAGACCAGCTATACCCTTCGGGTACGTGGATTGTGCTGTCCGTCGCGATCCCAATTGGCGAAAACGCGAACCGGCTGTGTCCCATGGCCCCGGCCGAAGTCGTGGACAGAAGCGTGCCTGTGCCCATGGCTGCTGCGCCCGAGCCGAAGGCCACGACGCCTCCAATGAACCCTCTGCGCGAAATCGCCTCCTCAACCACGCGATCAAAGTCGGACTCGGAGGGGCGCGGGTCGTTCAGTTCATCCCAGTCGTCCGCAGATATCTCAGTGAGGTCTGAGTCTTTCATCATTGGTCTCCTTTTATTGCAGAATTGTCTTCGATCAGCTGAAAATTCACGGCCTGCGGCATCGAGCCGACTGGCCCGATGCCGCCAAAGCGCAGATCGGGAGAGCCTTCCTCCTTATGGATGCAGCTGGACTGCGGGACCATGAAGTCGTCCACAGGCGTGGCATGGCTCGCAGGTTTGGTGATGAAGTGGATCATGTCCCCATAGACCGGCAACTCACATGTGCCGTCTTCACTGGTCGCCACAACCTCGCGCCCGTTGGACACAAGCACGCCCGAAACGCCGGCCTCGCCCTCGTCCAAGGTACTGTTGCGGTTGGCATCGAGAAAGACAGTGCCGCGGGCCATTTCGGCCCCGGTGTCGCTGGGAACGGCCTGAACCGACCCTATGTAAGATGTATCCTTGGCCTGCGCCGCCGCGCCCAGAATCAGCGCGAAAGGCAGTGCAATTGAAACTGGCTGTCGCACGGAAGACCCCTTTTGTCGAAACGGGTTGTGCCCACTGACTTCCATCGCTTTGTGACACTGATACTTCCGCGACGTGAACCTTTTGAATCTGAATGGTGACAAGGCGAGATGGCTGCAATGCGTGATCTGCTGCCGGTCGGTGCCCGTCAAGAAGGTCGGCCGCCTTCCGCGTCCCGCACGTCTGATTCAACTTCAGCGAGAGTTCAGTTTCGCTTCGGGCCATTTCGAGACTCCAGAAGGACCTGTCTGGTGACAAACGCCACGCCGCTGCGTGAGGTGATCCTCCTCCGATGAGTGGGGTTCACCAAAATCTCCGGGGTCAAGCAGCCGTTCGTTCCGTTGCCTGATTTGAGTTTGCCGCGTCGAAGAGCCCCGGATACCAGGATTGAATCCTGATCCTGAGCGTGCCGTCGAGCACGTGGGTTCCAGTCTGAAGCATGAGGTGTGCTCCGGCTCTGGACCATCGCATCCGCTGCCTCTTGGAGAAGCGCTTTCCTGCAACCGCATTGACCGTGGATTCGACGAATGCGGTCGACACCCGTTCCCCGCAGCGATGGCGCTCGGCGTGGTTCGGGATGGCATGGGCATTTTTGGCGACGCAGGTCTGGAACTCGCAGACGCCTTTGCGGAAGGCCTTGATGTTCGGGTACGGGGCACTAGCCAGATTCGTGTCGAAATACACGTTAACGACCGGGTTTCAGTCCCCGTGTGGCCATGAAATTGTAGAGGGTTGACCGGGAGACGCCCGTAATCTTTGCAATCGCGGTACGGGAAACTCCGAGATTTATGAATTGACGAATTTCGTCCTCTTTCCCGTCCAAACGCGGCACACCCAGTGATCCTTTCGGGCGCCCAAGCGTCTTGCCGGAGGCCCTGGCTTTCGCGAGGCCCCCGCGTGCGCGCTCCGAAATCAGGTCACGCTCAATTTCGGCGAACAGCGCGAACAGTCTGGTCATGACCTTGGTCAGATGATCTGAAAACGCTTGCGCACTTGGTCAGCCCGACGTGCCAGCAAGTCCACCCGTCGGCGGTATCGCGGCCAGAATGTCGGTGTGGGCAAAGTCGTTGCTTTTCTTGAGTTCAGACCTATTCGCTTGCAAGCGTCTGAAATCATTGAGTCCGCTTTCGAGAAAGGGCACTACATTTCGGCGCTCCCGGCGCCGCCATCCGGGCAGGTCGGCCCGTCAGGTCCGCTTTTTCCGCTCCCGTCGCTCGTAGGCGAACGGCGCCGGGTTCCACTTCAGCCCCAGCGTGCGGTAGATTCGTCGCGCGTCGGACGACGCCGCGCTTGGCAGGCCGAACGTCCTCGACCGCCTGGCATCGTGCAGGATGCCGATCTGCAGGTCGTTCAGCGCCCGCCGGATCCGGTCCGGGCTCATCCGGTGCCCCTGGACCGCCAGCCGGTGGCGCACGTGCTGGAGGCAGCAGAAGGCCATGTAGCAGATGGCGATGTGCGCCCGCACCCGGCGCTCCTTCCGGTGGAAGACCGGCCGGATCCTCAGATCGTGCTTGTTGGCGCGGAAGCAGGCCTCGATTTCCGACAGCCTGCGGTACTGGACGACCAGGTCGCGCGGGTCGGCCTCGTCGCAGCCCCAGGCCACGATCCCCCGAAGCCCGTCCCAGCGGGCCGCCTCGGCCACCTTCGCCTCGTCGAGGCGCACCTTCCCGTCGGGGAAGTCGAGAAACCGGGCGGCGCCGCGGTTGCTCAGAGAGGCCGGGGTGTCGCCGGTCTCCAGCCTGGCGCGCAGCTTCTCGACCCGGCGCTCCCGTTCGCGGGCGTCCTTGCGGGCGCGCTTCGGCGAATGGGTGACGATCAGCCTGCGCTCGCCGTCCTCGACGCACTGATAGCTTCCGATCGACCGCGCGCATTCGTCCCGGCCCCACCGGACGTAGGCGTCCGGGTCGAGGATCCGGCGCTTCTGCGTCGCCGGACGGGACTTCAGGCGGGCGCCGAGGATGCAGGGCGTGCCCCGCGCCTGCAGCGCCGCCTCGTTGTCCTTGCTGATCATCCCCGCGTCGGCCACCACCGTGAACCGCACCCCGGCATGGTCGCGCTCCAGCGCCTCGAGCGCCGTCACGAGGGTGTGGCCCTCGCAGGTGCTGCCCGGAAACAGCTCGTAGCCGACCGGCAGGCCCTCCGCCGTCACCAGAAGGGCGAACACGACCTGCACCCGGTGCGGCTTGCCGTCCTTGCTGCAGCCCTTGAGCCGCAGGCCGTCCTCCCTGTCGCTCTCGAAATACAGGCTCGTCGTGTCGTGGAAGATCGCCGTCAGAGGCTCCGGCAGCAGGGTCTTCGCGACCTCCAGCGACCGGCGGCGGATCGCCTTGATCCGCCCGTCGTCGAGCATGTCCATGCTGCGGCAGACGCAGTCCAGGTCCAGCGCCAGCTCGCCATGGGCGTCGAGTTCGCGAACCGTGGCGCGCTTGGACAGCGGCCGGGCGATCCGCGCGAGCACGAGCTCCTTGACGATGCGGTTGGCGCTCGCCCGGCGCGCCCCGAACAGGCGGTCCCAGCCGAGAAGGTCGTAGACGGCGCCGAAGGCCTCCCGGACCCCGACGACGACCCGGCTCTCCTCGCGGCAGTCGGCCAGGTCGGTCCCGAACGGCGCGGGATCGCGGACCGCGCGCCGGGACTGCTCGATGAGATCGACGAATTCCTTCGGCGAGAACAGGGCGGTTCGGGAGCCGTCGGCGTCGCGCATCTCCTCGATGACGAGGCGGGCGAGGCCTTCGAGCTGTTCGAGCTGGGCCGCGCTGGTCGCGGTGCCGACATGGCGCAGGACGCGCTGGCGGACCTTGCCGCCGCTGCGCACGGACTTGACGACCTGGACCTTGACGCGGTCGCCGGGGAGCTTCTTCCTTCGCACGAACATGGGTGGATGATGGCAGCGGGCGGGCGCGTGTCAAGAGACAACACGACCGAGGGCACTACAACGCCAATCTCGCCCTCCGGGGCCAGAAGAATCAACTATACAAGGCTCCCCGAAGTCGAGAGTCCGGTAAAAGGTCTGAACTCAAGAGTCCACCCGTCGGCGGTATCGCGGCCAGAATGTCGGTGTGGGCAAAGTCGTTGCTTTTGTACAGAAGTGGCTCAGCGGCCACCCGTGCAAGCGCGTAGGCGAACCAGTCGCCGAAGTTCAATGCTGCCGGATGCCGGACCTTTCCAAAGCGCCTTCAGGCCAGACGTGCCGCCTCCAGATGTTCGGTGGTAACTGTAGCCGGCCTGATTTCGGTGATTTCAAGGAACGCTTCCAACTCATGGCCAGCCTGTACGCCGCCTCTGCTCTCGACGACGTTCGATGTTTCCTGCTCGTTCGCCAGAGACACGCCGCAGGTCGCGGCGGTCAGGATTGCAAGCAAGGCAGAACAGTCGACGATCACTTGGGCAGTCCCCAGTCGTCATAAAGCAGTTCGCCATGTTCGAACGCGGCCGATCCCGGTCCCATGAGCTTCGCGCAGCGATCCGCGATGGCACGCAGTTCGCGGGTGCGGGCTTCAATGCCGCGCCGGCGGCGCTCGCGCAATGCAACCGTGATCGCGGCAGTCATGGTTTCGCCAGTCAGACAGGCTAGTTCGTGCCTGCCCGAAAATCCTCAAGCTATTGACTCCATGCAAGGAATCTGGAATTCTCCGGTTCGAGGACCGGGCCGGAGGTGCCGTTTTCCTGGCCTTTTTGCGCAATTCCGGTTGATTCCGGCAATTCTTCGCGAGGCAGGCATGAGAGAGGCAATCAATCCGCAGCTGGAACTCGGCGAGGTCCGCATCGAGGACATCGACCTGGACCTCAAGTCCAGGGACGACATCCCCGCCCTTCTCATCGGGCTCCAGCATCTCTGTTCCGACGAGACTTTCCGCGCGCGGCTGTTCGCGCTCATGGACGAGCACATGCTTCCCGGCATCGACAGGAAGGTCGGCCGGCCGGGCATGGAGATGTGGCGGATCCTGGTGATGGGCGTGGTCAAGCAGGGGCTGGGCTGCGACTTCGACCGGCTCCACGAGCTGGCGAACGAGCACAAGACGCTGCGCCGGTTCCTCGGCCATGCGGACGTCTGGGACGAGCAGCGCTACAATTACCAGACGCTGGTGGACAACGTGAGCCTCCTGAGCCCCGGACTTCTTGTCGGGGTCAACCATCTGATCGTGGAGAGCGGCCATGCGGTCGCGAGAAAAAAGCCTGGCGCGCCCTTGCGCGGGCGCTGTGACTCGTTCGTGGTTGAGACCGACGTTCACCATCCCACGGACGTCAGCCTCCTTTGGGACGCGATGCGCTGCCTGCTCCGCACGACGGGCCGTGCGGCGACGGAGCATGACGTCGCCGGCTGGCGCCAGTGGAAGCACCTGCAGAAGTCGGTCAAGAGGCTGTTCCAGAGGGTCCGGTCGACCCGGCGCGCCAGTCCGGAGCATGTGGAGGAGTATCTCGCGCGCTGCCGCGAGCTTGTCCTGCGCGTGGAAGCGTCGCTGCCGGCGCTGGCCGCGAACGGCGCTTCGGCCTGGACGATCACGGAAATCGGGAGCTTCCTGTCGCATGCCGTGCGCCAGATCGACCAGACCGACCGCCGCCTGCTCAAGGGCCAGGCGATCCCCCATGACGAGAAGGTGTTCTCGATCTTCGAGCCGCACACGCGCTGGATCTCGAAGGGCAAGGCGGGATGCCCGGTTGAGCTTGGCGTCCCGGTCTGCATCCTGGAGGACGAACACGGCTTCGTGCTGCATCACGAGGTCATGTGGCAGGGCAGCGACGTCGACTTCGCCGTGCCCATGGTCGAGGCCGCGCAGTCAGCCTTTCCCGACCTCCGCGCAGCGAGCTTCGACCGCGGCTTCCACAGCCCCGGGAACCGGGTCCGCCTCGACGAGCTGCTCGATGACAACGTGCTGCCGAAGAAGGGCTGCCTCGACAAGGCCGACCAGGAACGCGAGCGGGGCGAGGGGTTCGCCGCGATGCGCCGTCAGCATCCGGCGGTGGAATCGGCGATCAACAACCTCGGGCACCGCGGTCTCGACCGGGTCCTGGCACAGGGCGCCGAGGGCTTTGCCCGCGTCGTCGCACTCTCCGTGGTCGCCCTGAACGTCCACCGCATCGGCCTTCTGCTGCGCCGGAAGGCGCGGGAACGGCAGCGCCGCGCCGCCTGACAACGTCCCCGCAAGACCCGGACGATCCGGAACCCGCCCGGCGCGGGAACGGCAGCCCATGCGCCGACGCCGCCCAGGGACGCGGATTCACGTCCCGAACACGCGATCCCGCCGCCAGCTGGCGCTCTCAGCCCGGCGACGTGCCACGCTCTCGGGCGACAGACGCGCAAACGCGGGCGAAACCGGGCTTGCAATCGCCGGACGAGGGGGATTTCTGGCAGGCACTAGTTCGCTGGCAAGCGAACAGGTTTCCTTGTTCTTGATGTTGAGGCTCATGGCTGCCAGGGCAGAAGCATCATGACATGTCCACCATATGGATTCTCGCCACTTGTTTCAATGTTGACGTCAAGACGAGGTCACTGGCAGTGACTCTGGACGAGTGAGTCGCCGCAGTCGGTCGAATCATCAATTCGGGTGTTCATGAAGATCGGCAATCGTGATGTGTGGCGTCAGCGCATCGGTCGCGACAGTGATTTCAAGCAAAGCCCCCGTGGGACAGGCAAGGGCGCGCTCGAAGGCGGGCGCGAATTCCGCCGTTTGCTCGACCTTGTCGCCCAACATCCCGTAAGCCCGAGCAAGGGACGCGAAGTCCGGATTGAAGAGGTCGGTGCCCGACACGCGGAACGGAAAGTGCCGTTCCTGGTGCATCCGGATGGTGCCATAGCTCCGGTTGTTCAGAACCAGGATAACGGGTGCCGCTCCCATCTGCATCGCCGTGCCGAGTTCAGGGCAGTTCATCTGGAAGTCGCCGTCGCCGGCAAAGCAGACAACCTGTCGTTCGGGGTGAACGATCCTGGCCATGATCGCGGCAGGCAGTCCGTAGCCCATCGCCCCGGATTGCGGAGCCAGAAGACGCTGACCGGCGCCGTAGCGGAAGTACTTGTTGTGCCAGATCGAGAAATTTCCGGCGCCGTTGGCGAGAATCGCGTCGTCGTCGAGCCGGTCCTGCAAGTGCCGCATCACCTCGACCATGTTCACCGGGCCAGGCATGACCGGCAGGTCGAAAGTCGCCTCATACCTTTGACGCGCCGCCCGCCTCCAGCCGGACCGGTTCCCCTTGACCGGGATTTCGGCCAGCGCATGGGCAATGGCGTTCGGGCATGACTGCACCGCGATGTCGGGCTGGTATATCTTCCCGATCTCCGCCGGGGAAGGATGTGCGTGGATCAACGTCTGGCGCATGTCCGGAAGGTCGAACAGCGCGTAGTTGTCCGTCGTCATTTCTCCGAAGCGCACGTTGAGCGCGAGAACGAGGTCGCAGTTCGCAAGGGTTTCCCGGATCTCCGGCAGCATGCCGACCCCGGCTTCGCCGGCATATGTGCCAAGCGTGTTGTCGTGGAGATCCTGAAACCGGAATGCCGTCACCACCGGGATGTCGGCGGCACCCGCAAAGCGCTCAAGGGCGTCCTTGCCGGACCGTGTCCAGCCGCTGCCTCCGACCAGGATGACCGGCTGCGCCACCTTCTCTAGGGTCGTCCGGATCTCGTCAACGGCGTCGCTGGATGGCGAAGGTGCGGGGAGGGCGGGCGCGCGGGCCAAAGGGGCGGTGTCCGTGTCGGCAGCCAGGACATTCTCGGGCAGGGCCACGACGACGGGGCCGGGACGGCCCGAGAGCGCCGTCGACCAGGCGCGCGAGACGATTTCCGGGATGCGCTCGACATGCTCGACCTCCGTTGCCCACTTTGCCAGGTTCCCGAAGAAGGCGCGGTAGTCGACCTCCTGGAACACTTCGCGCTCGCGGGACGTCGTCTCGATCTGCCCGACAAAGAGAATCATTGGCGAACTGTCCTGCATCGCGGTGTGAACCCCGATCGAGGCGTTCGTGGCGCCCGGTCCCCGTGTCACGAAGCAGAGCCCGGGCCGGCCCGTCAGCTTGCCGTAGGCGGAGGCCATGAAGCCCGCGCCGCCTTCGTTCCGCGAGTTCACGAACGTGATCTGCGACTGGAACATCCCGTCAAGCACCGAAAGGTACGACTCGCCGGGCACCCCGAACACGTGCCTCACCCCAAGCACCTCAAGGCATTCAACCAGAAGACGTCCGGCGTGTCGCATTTCCATTGCGATCCCCCGCTTTCTGTCGCAGGTCTTGCAGTGCCGCGCGCAAATGGCAAGCGGTGATCAGGGTCAGGAAAGGCATGATCCGATTCATGCGACGCCTGGCCCTTGACGACACCTGTGGCAGGGCGGTTGAGTTTAGCGAGGCGACATGAACGCACCTAAAGTCGATACATCTCCCAAGGTGTCCGACGAGGTCCGCAAGACCACGTGCTACATGTGCGCCTGCCGCTGCGGCATCAACGTTCACATGAAGGGGGGAAAGGTCGCCTATATCGAGGGCAACAAGGATCATCCCGTCAACAGGGGTGTCCTTTGCGCCAAGGGCGCTTCGGGAATCATGCAGCACCTCTCGCCCGCCCGGCTGCGAGCCCCTATGAAACGTGCCGGACCTAGAGGCTCGGGCCGGTTCGAGGAGATCTCCTGGGACGAGGCCCTTGAAACCGCCGTGTCGTGGCTGAAGCCCCTGCGCGAGACCGACCAGTCACGGCTGGCGTTCTTCACCGGTCGAGACCAGTCGCAAAGCTTCACGTCCCATTGGGCGCAGTCGTTCGGAACCCCGAACTATGCTGCGCATGGCGGCTTCTGCTCCGTCAACATGGCTGCGGCCGGAATCTACACGATGGGCGGGGCCTTCTGGGAGTTCGGCCAGCCCGACTGGGATCGCACGAAGCTCTTCATGATCTTCGGCGTTGCAGAAGACCACGATTCGAACCCCATCAAGATGGGCATCGGCAAGCTGAAGGCGCGGGGCGCGCGGATCATCGGGGTCAATCCGGTACGCACCGGATACAACGCGGTCGCCGATGACTGGCTGGGCATAACGCCGGGCACGGACGGGCTGTTCATCCTGTCGCTGGTCCACTGCCTGATGAAAGCTGGCCGGATCGATCTCGAGTACCTGGCGCGCTTCACGGACGCGCCCTGCCTCGTGAACGGCGACAGGACGTCCGACGAGTTCGGGCTGCTCCTGGCCAACGAGGCCGGAAAGAAGCTCGTGGTCGACCGTCGGACCGGTGAGATCGCGGCCTGTGACGGACCCGGGGTCCAGCCCGATCTTTCCGCCGTGCACCGCTCTGGAGGCATCTCCCACCGCACCGTTCTGCAGCACATGGCGGACAAGTACCTGAGCGACGAGTTCGCGCCGGAGGCCGTGGCGTCAAGGGTCGGGATCGAGGCGAACCGCATTCGTGCGGTCGCGGCGGAACTTGCCCGCGTCGCCTTTGACGAAGCCATCGAGCTTGATCGGGAGTGGACCGACTTTCGGGGCGAGACCCATTCAAGGATGATCGGCCGCCCGGTCAGTTTCCATGCCATGCGCGGGATCAGCGCGCACGCCAACGGCTTCCAGACCTGCCGGGCGTTGCACCTCCTGCAGATCATTCTTGGCAGCGTCGAGGTTCCTGGCGGCTTCCGTTTCAAGCCGCCATACCCGAGGCCAGCAACGGCTCACCCGAAGCCCCATGCGAGCGTGACGCCCGGTCAGCCGCTCGACGGACCGTTGCTTGGCTTTGTCCATGGGCCCGACGATCTGCTGGTCGACGAAGACGGCACTCCCAGGCGCGTCGACAAGGCGTTCTCGTGGGAGAACCCGATGAGCGCACATGGCCTCATGCACATGCTCATCTCGAACGCGCATGCGGGAGATCCCTACCGGATCGACACCATGCTGCTCTACATGGCGAACATGTCATGGAACTCGTCGATGAACACGTCCGGCGTCATGAAGATGCTGACGGACAGGGATGGCAGCGGCGAATACGTGATTCCCCGGATAATCTATTCGGATGCCTACTCGTCGGAGATGGTGGCCTATGCGGACCTGATCCTGCCCGACACCACCTATCTTGAACGGCATGACTGCATTTCACTTCTTGATCGTCCCATCTGCGAAGCCGAGGCGGTCGCCGACGCCATCCGCTGGCCCGTGATCGAGCCGGACCGCAACGTGCGCGGCTTCCAGTCGGTCCTCTGCGACCTTGGCGCACGGCTCGGCCTGCCCGGATTCGTGAATGCGGACGGGTCTCCCATGTACAAGGACTATGCCGACTACATGCAGAACCACGAAAGGACGCCCGGAATCGGTCCGCTCGCCGGCTGGCGCGGCAATGGCGACGAACATGGGCGTGGCACGCCCAATCCGAACCAGATCTCGAAATACATCGAGAACGGCGGGTTCTGGATCGGGCACATCCCGGAAGGGGCCGCGTTCTACAAGCCCTGGAACACGGAGTATCAGGACTGGGCGGTCTCCCTTGGTCTCGCGAACAGGCCCCGCCCCTATCTCTTCAGTCTCTGGTGCGAGCCGTTGCGCCGTTTCCAGCTGGCTGCGGAGGGCCGTCATCGGCTGTCTCCGCCGGAGCATCTGAAGCCCCGCTATGCCGAGGTGATGGATCCTCTTCCCGTATGGTATCCGCCGCACTCGCCCGGCGAGAGCGGCTACGACGTCCATGCGATCACGCAGCGTCCAATGGCCATGTATCACTCCTGGGGCTCCCAAAACGCGTGGCTGAGACAGATTCACGGCCGCAACCCGCTCTATGTCCCGACGAGGATCTGGGAGTCCAAGGGTTTCCGGGACGGCGACTGGGCACGCCTCAGTTCACCGCACGGAGAGATTGTCGTGCCCGTCGCGCATATGGCGGCGTTGAACGAGAACACGGTCTGGACCTGGAACGCGATCGGCAAGCGAAAGGGCGCCTGGTCGCTGCATGAGCATGCGCCGGAGGCGACCAAGGGCTTCCTGCTCAACCATCTCATCCACGAATTGCTGCCACCACGGGGAGACGGGCTTCGCTGGGCCAATTCGGATCCGGTTACCGGGCAGGCAGCTTGGTTCGACCTGCGGGTCAGGATCGAGAAGATCGCCGCGCCCGAGGAGGCCCAGCCGAGCCACCCGGCCCAAGGCAGCCCCGTCGGCAAGCCTCCCGAGCTTGTTGCCCAGAAGAGCGACGCATGATTCAGGACCTTGCTGCCATGGCTGAGCGTTGCAAAGGAGGGCCCCTGTCGCCCGGGCGTGTCCCGGGCCTTTGCGCCAGGCCTGATGGCGCGCATTGCGAGACTCCCGCGTGACGTCCCTGCCCAGCCATACCGAGAAGTCGCTTGGCCTGGTCATCGATCTGGACACCTGTGTCGGGTGTCATGCCTGCGTCACGGCCTGCAAGGGATGGAACACCGAAAACTATGGCGCGCCGCTCGCGGACGCTGACGCCTACGGGCCGAATCCGGTCGGCAGCTTTCTCAACCGGGTCCATTCCTACGAGGTTCAGCCGGCGGCGGGTCCGGCGCAGGTCGTCCATTTCCCCAAGAGCTGCCTTCATTGCGCCGATGCGCCATGCGTCACGGTCTGCCCGACCGGCGCCAGCTACAAGCGCACCGAAGACGGGATCGTGCTTGTCAACGAGAGCGATTGCATCGGCTGCGGCCTCTGCGCCTGGGCCTGCCCTTACGGAGCCCGGGAGATGGATCCGGAAGAGCAGGTGATGAAGAAGTGCACGCTTTGCGTGGACCGCATCTACAACGAGAATCTGCCCGAGGAAGACCGCCAGCCCGCCTGCGTTCGCACCTGTCCGACCGGGGCGAGGCATTTCGGGGACCTTTCGGATCCCGAGAGCGACGTTTCCAGACTCGTGGCCGAACGCGGAGGAATCGAGCTCATGCCCGAGCAGGGAACGGCGCCCGTCAACCGCTACCTGCCACCCCGTCCCAGGGACAAGTTGCCGGAGCTGGACCTGCTCGCGCCCTTCCTCGAACCGGTTGCGGAAGACGCCAAGGGGTTCGTCGGCTGGCTTGATCGCACGCTGTCGAGGCTGTCCTGATGCATCCCGCGCCGTCCATCATCCTGTTCACGACGCTGTCGGGGCTTGGCTTCGGCATGCTGGCGTTTCTCGGGATTGATGCCGCGCCGCCAACGGGCTGGTCCGCGTTCGCCTTCCTTGTCATCGCCTTTGCCCTCGCCGGCGGCGGTCTCCTCGCGTCGACATTTCACCTGGGGCGTCCCGAACGCGCGCTCAAGGCGTTCACGCAATGGCGATCATCCTGGCTGAGCCGGGAGGCGTGGGTGTCGCTGCTCGCACTGTCCGCGATGGCGGCACATGGATTCGGGCTGGTCTTTCTGGAGCAGGCCTGGCGCTTGCTGGGGTATGCGGGCAGCGTGCTTTCCCTCGCAACCGTATACGCGACTTCCATGATCTATCTCCAGATGCGGACCGTGCCTCGCTGGAACCATTGGTCGCCTCCGGTGCTTTTCCTGGGATTCGCGTTGGCGGGAGGAGCGCTTGTGACGGGCCGCGTTTCCGTGGGGCTCTGGGCGCTGCCGCTTCTGGCCGTCGTCCAGGTTCTTGCCTGGATCGATCAGGAACGGCGGGAGCAGTCCGCCGGCACCGATCTGGCGACGGCGACGGGCCTTGGTCATGCCGGACGGGTTCGGGCTTTCGAGTCGCCCCATACAGGGGAAAGCTACCTTACCCGGGAAATGGTGTTTCAGGTCGGGCGCAGGCATGCGACGGTCCTGAAGGTCATTTCGGTGCTGCTCTTCACGGCGGTTCCGGTTGTCCTGCTCCTTCTGCCGTTCACGCACGTTCTCGCGGTGCCTGCGGTGGCGAGCCATTTGCTTGGCGCCTTGATCCAGAGATGGCTGTTCTTTGCGGAGGCGCGCCACGTGGTCGGCCACTACTATGGACGCTGGGACACGGCGGGTATGCGAAGGGGGTGACGATTCGCCCGTTGAATTTTTTCTGCACCTGCATAATGTGCGCGCCAAATCGCGGGTGAAGCGATTGCTCGCGTGCAATTCAGGAGGAATTCACCAATGACCAATGTCGTCATCGCATCTGCGGCTCGCACTCCGGTCGGCAGCTTCAACGGAAGTTTCGCCATGACGCCGGCCCATGACCTGGGAACCGCAGTTCTTGAAGAGATCGTGTCGCGCGCCGGCGTCGAAAAGGACGAAGTGTCCGAGACCATCTTGGGCCAGGTGCTGAATGCAGGGCAGGGACAGAATCCGGCGCGGCAGGCGCATGTCAATGCCGGCCTTCCGGTCGAGAGCGCGGCCTGGGGCATCAACCAGCTTTGTGGCTCCGGCCTGCGCGCCGTGGCGATCGGAGCGCAGCACATCCAGCTTGGCGATGCCGAGATCGTGGCCGCAGGCGGACAGGAGAACATGTCGATCAGCCCCCATGCGCAGGCCCTTCGCGCGGGCAAGAAAATGGGCGACCTGAAGCTTGTCGACACGATGTTCAGCGATGGGCTTCTGGACGCGTTCCAAGGCTATCACATGGGGCAGACAGCCGAGAACGTTGCGGAGAAGTGGCAGATCAGCCGCGACCAGCAGGACGAATTCGCGGTCGCGAGCCAGAACAAGGCCGAGGCGGCGCAGAAGGCGGGCAAGTTCGACGACGAAATCGTCCCGTTCACCGTCAAGACTCGGAAAGGCGACATCGTGGTCGACAAGGACGAATATGTCCGTCACGGCGCGACGCTCGAGAACATGCAAAAGCTCAGGCCGGCATTCAACAAGGAAGGGTCGGTGACGGCCGGCAACGCCTCAGGCATCAATGACGGGGCCGCCGGCGTTCTTCTCATGAGCGCTGACGAGGCCGAAAGGCGCGGCATCGAGCCATTGGCCCGAATCGTTTCCTACGCCACGGCTGGCCTGGACCCATCGATCATGGGCGTCGGACCGATCTACGCAAGCCGCAAGGCTCTCGAAAAGGCGGGCTGGAAGATTGACGACCTCGACCTGATCGAAGCGAACGAGGCATTCGCGGCGCAGGCCTGCGCCGTCAACAAGGACATGGGCTGGAATCCGGGGATCGTGAACGTCAATGGCGGCGCGATCGCCATCGGTCATCCGATCGGCGCGTCCGGCGCACGGGTCCTGAACACGCTGCTATTCGAGATGAAGCGTCGGGACGCCAGGAAAGGCCTTGCCACGCTTTGCATCGGTGGCGGGATGGGCGTTGCGCTCTGCGTGGAGCGGCCCTGAGGCTGTGACCGAGGCCGGAACCCGGGACGGGATCCGGCCAACGGCCTCGGAACGCTCCTGATTCGAAAATGTAGGTGCCGGCAGGCGCCATGGCATTGCCAGACCATGTTGGAGGTAGAGATGGCACGTATAGCACTTGTGACCGGCGGGACCCGGGGAATCGGTGAAGCGATTTCGAAGGCATTGAAGGCGGAAGGGCACGAGGTCGCCGCGACCTATGCCGGAAACGACGAAAAGGCGGCGGCGTTCACGTCCGAGACCGGCATCAAGACGTACAAATGGAACGTCGCGGACTACGAGGCATCCGCCGCGGGAGTCGCCAGCGTGGAAAGCGATATCGGCCCGATCGACACGGTTGTCGCCAATGCGGGCATTACCCGGGACGCGCCCTTTCACAGAATGACGCCGGAGCAATGGAACGAGGTCGTCGCCACCAACTTGACCGGCGTGTTCAACACGGTGCATCCGGTCTGGCCCGGCATGCGGGAACGGAGGTTCGGCCGCGTGATCGTCATCAGCTCGATCAACGGGCAGAAGGGGCAGTTCGGGCAGGTGAACTACGCCGCGACCAAGGCAGGCGATCTGGGGATCGTGAAATCGCTGGCGCAGGAAGGCGCGCGCGCGGGAATCACCGCGAACGCCGTCTGCCCCGGCTATATCGCGACAGAGATGGTGATGGCGATTGACGAGGGCATTCGCGAGAGGATCGTCGCGGGCATTCCCGCCGGACGCCTTGGCGAGCCGGACGAGATCGCGCGTTGCGTGACGTTCCTCGCGTCAGAGGATGCCGGATTCATAAGCGGCTCGACCATTTCCGCCAACGGCGCGCAGTTTTTCGTGTAGGGCAGGATGGGGCCTCGCCGGGGGCTGCCTTGAATTCCGGGCTTCCGGCCGGGTCTGGATGCGTCCTCCCTATGGACGGACCTGGATCCCGCCATGCGGGACGACAGGCGAATGCTTGAACTGAAGTTCTAGCCGATTTTCGGTCCTGATTTGGAATTTGCCGTTTTCGTTCAATGGGTTGCGGGCCGGCCGACTCTTCCAGGATGGTCACGTGTAGGCAGTAGCAGGATGCGGCGCACCTTGCGACCCGATGGCGGGCATGCGCTGCATTTCCATGACGTGTCCCAATGTGGTGGATCTTTTGACTTGACAATATAGCGAGGCTCGTCCAGAAAGGCAACGGAAGGTAGGCACTAGCACGAGGGGAGCCCCATGACCTCATCCATGCACGTGGCCGTCATCAAGTCGCGCCAGAACGGAAGGACCTACACCTCCGTCCTCCTCCGACAGAGCTATCGCGACCACAACAACCGGGTGCAGAAGCGGACCCTGGCCAACCTCTCCCGCCTGCCGCCGCACACGATCCCGCTCCTGCGCGGCGCACTCGCGGGAAAGCGGTACGCGGAGGCCGGCGACGTTCTCGGGGACCCGGTCCGCTCCCGCCACCACGGGGCGGTGCAGGCGGTGCGGACGGCCATGGACGCCATCGGCCTGCCCCGCATGGTCTCCCGCGAGCGCTGCCCGGAACGGGAGCTTGTCCTGGCCATGGTCGCCGGCCGCATCCTCAGGCCGGACTCGAAGCTCGCCACGACGCGCTGGTGGAAGGGCTCCACCCTGCCGGAGGAGTTCGGCATCGACCGCGACGTCGACGCAGACGGCCTCTACGCCGCGATGGACTGGCTGCATGACCGGCAGGAGGGCATCCAGGGCCGCCTGGCAAGGCGCTGGATCAAGGAAGACGACCTCGTCCTCTGGGACCTGTCATCGACCTGGTACGAGGGAAGCCGCTGCCCGCTCGCACGCTTCGGCTACAGCCGCGACCGCAAGCGGGGCCTCCCGCAGATCAACTTCGGCCTCCTCTGCGACCGTGACGGCCGCCCGGTCGCGGTCTCGGTCCATCCGGGAAACGTCACCGACAAGGACACCCTCCTGCCCGAGCTCGACCGCCTGCAACGCCGCTTCGGCCTCTCCCGGGTGGTGATGGTCGGGGACCGCGGCATGATCATCGAGGCCACCATCGAGGTCCTGCGCGAACGCGACGGCGCCGACTGGATCACCGCCCTCAAGGGCCGGACCATCCGCAAGCTCGCCCGCCAGGGCCGTCTCGACCGTTTCCAGGATCCCGAACACGAGCGGACCCTGTTCGAGATCCGGGACCATCCCGACTTCCCCGGCGAGCGTCTCGTCGCCTGTCGCAACCCCCGCCTTGCCGGGCACCGCGGCCGGGTCCGGCAGGAGCTGCTCGAGGCCACCGAGAGGGCGCTCTCGGAGATCGCCGCGCGGGTCGAGGGCGGAACCCTCAAGGGCGAGGCCGGCATCGGTCTCGCCGTCGGCGAGGTCATCAACAGGCGAAGGATGAAGAAGCACTTCGATCTCGACATCACCGCGACCGGCTTCGGCTTCCGCCGCAGGCAGGAGTCCATCGACGCCGAGGCCGCCCTCGACGGGATATACGTCATCCGCACCTCGCTCGGACCCGACGACATGGAAGCCGCCGAATGCGTCAGGAGCTACAAGAGACTGACCAGCGTGGAGCGTGCATTCCGAAATCTCAAGCTGAGCGACCTCCAGGTCCGGCCGGTCCGGCACCGCCTCGAGCACCGGGTCCGCGCCCACTTCTTCATCTGCATGCTCGCATGCCTCGTCGAATGGCACATGCGGAAGGCGTGGGCCCCCCTGTGCTACACCGACACCGAACCCGACGGGACCAGGGATCCGGTCCTGCCCGCACGGCGCTCGGACGCGGCGCTGGCGAAGGTACATGCCCACACCCTGCCGGACGGCAGCCGCGTGCACAGCTTCCGCACCCTTCTCGACAGCCTGTCAACCATCGTCCGCTCAACCCACGCGGTTCCATGCACGGGCGGAGGGAAGGCGGAAACCATGGTCGAGGTGACAACCCGGCCCGACGCCGAACAGGAGAGGGCGCTGACGCTGCTGAAGGACATCGCGAAAATGTAGCGAGCGCCGAGATGTAGGCAGAGACTGACATCCCGTTCATGGGCATCCCGTTGACGGGAAACAAAAATCCTGAAAACTCCCCAAGAACTTCAGCTTGAAGCGCATTCGGCGCCTTGGCCGAATCGCAACGTGCCTCCCCTGCCGACGGGCCGGAGGGCAGACGGGACTGACTGGCTCTTGCGAGGGCCTGCAGGTTGCTCCGGGTTCCGGAGCGCGCGGTCACCTATGCCTGATGACTGAGCCGCTCGATTTCCTCTTTGATCTTCAGCTTTTGCTTCTTGAGTGCGGTGATCGCCAGGTCATCGAATGCAGGGCTGCGCTGCGCCGTCTCGACTTCAACTGAAAGGTCCTGGTGTTTCTTGCGGAGTTCCTGAAGATGCGAACTCAAGCTCATTTGTTTCCCCTCTTGTTGCATGGTGGTTTCAGTCGACCACGAATTGCGATTCGTGTCACGCGATGATGGCCAAAAATGTCGAATCAAGGGCTGAATCCGGCCAGGGTTCGTGTCCGCCCGGATGCGAGCACGGCGCGATTGACCTGCAGGCCGGGCCTGGGCCGGCACTTGAACTTCAATCGCCGAAAATCGCGCAATCGCGGCCGAGGCGACGTTCCCGCAGAGCACCGGCCCCGTTCCGCAATCATCCATCGAGGGTGAGCGCGGCCGCATCGCGAAGGATCGCGTTTGCTGTCTCGGTGTAGTCCCCGCCGTCGGAGAGATGACGGTCTCCTTCATGCAGGATGATCGGTGGAAGCAGGCGAAACGCGCCTTTCGAGCCCTTGCGGCCCTGCAGAATGAAGAGCTTCGCCGGACGGGCGCGCCTGGGCTGCATCGGAAGGAGGCGGATGCTTCCCAGGCGTGTGCCGACGTTCGCGAGCATTCGTGGCAAGTGCTCGGCTCGCTGGATGAACGTCAGGGTGCCGCCCGGCTTGACGCGGCGCAGGCCGGCGTCAAGCCAGGCCTCCATCCCCGATTTCACGCCTCGGCCGGCCTCGCGCTCCGGCTCGGGGGAGGCGCTTCCGGTCCGTCGATCAAAATAGGGCGGATTGAACATCACGTGGTCGAAGCGTCGGGAGGTGACGCCCTTTGGCATGCACGCGACGTCAGCCTCGACGATGGCGCCTTTCAGGTAGTTGAGACCCAGGTTTTCGCGGGCCAGGGTCACATGGCCCGGGTGGCGGTCCATGCCTGTCACGGTCAGGTCCGGGACCCGTGCCATCAGGCAAAGCAGCGCGGTTCCTGCGCCCGTTCCGAGCTCGAGAACTGATTGCCCTGGCGATGCAGGCACGGACGCCGCCAGGAACACCGGGTCTGCCCCGGCGCGGTATCCTGTCGCAGGCTGGCGGATTCTGACGCGTCCGCCCAGGAAGGCGTCCTCGACGATCTCGCTCATGGAATGACGGGCAAGTCGTTGTCTTTCAATATGTTGCTGGCCATGAAATAGTCCTCGTCATGGACCATCAGGCGACGCGGCAAGACGCCGATCGAGCCCTCCAGAACACTCATGTGGACGTCAATCTGAAAGCAGTCTATATCCTCGCCCTCAAGGAGAGCCGTCGCGAAGGCGATCAGCGTGGGGTCGTTCGTGCGCATGAGTTCTCTCATGAAATGAATTAATGGCAGACCCAGAAGTTTGTCGACCCACCTGACGAGTGTGTGATGAGTCTGGATACGTACGTCTCGGCCAAGCCGTACCATCTGCTTGCGGAAGCGCTGCAAGATGACCTTGCCGCTATGGACCGGTTGATCCGGGAACGGATGCAATCAAGGGACGCGCCGCTCATTCCGGAGATAACCACGCATCTCGTGGATGCGGGCGGCAAGCGCGTGCGCCCGATGCTGACCCTCGCGGTCGCGCGGCTCTTCGGCTACCGGGGCGAGGATCATCACCGACTGGCTGCGACTGTGGAGTTCATTCATACGGCGACCCTTCTCCACGACGATGTCGTGGACGAAAGCCCGCAGCGGCGCGGGCGGCCGTCTGCGAACCTGCTTTGGGACAACAAGTCTTCGGTCCTTGTCGGCGACTACCTGTTTGCGCGATCGTTCCAGCTGATGGTCGAGACCGGCTCCCTGCAGGTGCTTGGCGTCCTTTCCCAAACTGCCGCAATGCTCGCCGAAAGCGAGGTTCTCCAGTTGTCGGCGGCGGCCCGCCTGACGACCACCGAAGAGATGCACATGAGGATCCTTCGCGGGAAGACGGCAGCGCTCTTTTCCGCGGCGGCGGAAGTCGGCGGCATCGTTGCAGGCGCGCCCGAGCGACAGGTGGAGGCCCTTCGGAAGTTCGGGGACGCATTTGGCATCGCGTTCCAGATCGCCGATGACCTGCTTGACTACTTTGGCGATGCGGAAACCACCGGCAAGGAACCGGGCAACGACTTCAGGGAGCGGAAGTTGACCTTGCCCGTGATCAAGGCGGTCACGAATGCGGGCCCTGAGGAGCGCGCCTTCTGGCGACGGACGATCGAGAAGGGCGAACAGAAGGACGGCGACCTGGACCAGGCGCTGGAGCTGATCACCCGGCACGGCGCCGCGGTCGCGGCGCGGGACGAGGCGCGTGAATGGTCGGCAAGGGCGAAGAAGGCCCTGGAACTCCTGCCCGACCATGAGTTGCGCGACATGCTGAATGACCTCGCGGAATACGTCGTCGTGGGCCTTGCCTGAAGGATCGGACGCCCGGAGCCTCAACCCGGGCAAGCGCGTGGCGAAGCCAGATCGGACTGATCGCCGAGTTGCCCTGATGCCAGCCACCAATCGGGATGGAGTGCCGCGATCCGGGTTTCCGCCTCGCGTGCGAGCCGTTCATCATCAAAGAGCCCGAAACACGTTGCGCCAGATCCTGACACGCGCGCAAGGCCGCATCCCGGACTCTTGCGCAGCAATGCGAGCACGTCAGCAATCGCCGGCGCCTCTTCCAGGGCGGCCGGTTCCAGGTCGTTGCGCTGGTCCGACAGCCATTCAATGACGCCCGGCACGTCCCGGGCCGCCGGCAGGCTGCCTGGCATTCTCGGATTGTCCCTTCTTGTCAGCCTGGCGTAGACCTTGGCGGTCGAAACGGGGGTTCGCGGGTTGACCAGCAATGCAGGAAGCGACGGAAGGTCAACGAACGTGACATCTTCGCCGATTCCGCCCACTCGGCAGGGCCTGCATGCCAGGCACATTGGAAGATCGGCGCCAAGTGCGAGGGCGTTCCGCGCAAGGGCAGGCAGGTCATCGCGTTGCGCCGTCAGCCCCCTGAGCACCGCTGCCGCATCCGCGGATCCACCACCGATGCCCGCCGCGACCGGAAGGAGCTTTTCAAGCAGCAGGGATGAACCCGTGCCGCCTTGCGCGAGAGCGGCCGCCTTCAAGGCAAGGTTCTGCATGTCGGTTGGAACCATCGCCGATTCAGTGCCTGTCACAGCCAGTTCAAGCGAAGGGCCGCCCTTGATGACCAGACGGTCGTGAACCGGCGCAAACGCAATCAGCGAATCAATCAGGTGATAGCCGTCCTTCCGCCGTCCGGTGACGTGGAGCGTCAGGTTGACCTTGGCCGGCGCGGCGACCTTAACCGTCTTCATTCGCCACGGCCAGAGGCGGAACTCCCTCTTCAGCCAGGACGGCGTCGAGGCCGACTTCAAGCTTGCGGCGGATGCGTTCCGGATCGACGTCACCTTCATCCGTTTCTTCGGTTATGAGCGACAGTGCCCGATGCCACTGGAATTCGGCTTCCCGACGGCGTCCGACCGCCCAGTAGACATCGCCGAGATGATCGTTGACGATTGGATCGATCGGCAGGCGCTCGGCCGCGTGCTCCATATGCGGGACCGCCTCTGCATACCGGCCGAGGCGGTAAAGGCCCCAGCCAAGCGAGTCGATGATGTGCCCGGCTTCCGGGCGCTGGTCGACCGCGCGTTCAATCAGGGCAAGTGCCTCCTCAAGGTTCGTCTGCTGTTCCAGCAGCGAATAGCCGAGATAGTTCAGAACCGTCGGCTGGTCCGGCTTGAGTTCGAGCGCCTTGCGGAAGTCCGCCTCGGCCTGGTCCCATTGGCCGGTGCGTTCGTGTGCAATGCCCCTGGCAAAGTAGATGATCCAGTGCTGCTCCACCGGTTCGCTGATCATTGAAACGGCGTTGTTGTAGGGTGCCTTTGATTTCTCGAACCTATCAAGCTCGCGAAGCATGTCGGCAAGCGCCACGTGAACCTGCAACAGGTGGCCGTGGCTTTCGGTCAGTTGCTGCAACACCTCGACGGCGGCATCCTCTCGTCCCGACTGGCGGAGCGCCTCGGCCCGTCCCAGTTCGGCGGCGTGGAATTCCGGGTCGTCTCGCGGAACCTTGTCATAGACTTCAGTGGCAAGCTCGTGCTGGTCCAGCTTCTCCAGCAGTTCCGCCGTCAGCAGCAAGGCGTCGATGTGGTTGGGGCGCAACATCGTGGCCATCCTGGCGTAAAGGAGCGTGTAGTTCGTTTGCGGCTCCTGACGCAGGGCGCTGGCGATGGAATGGCAAACCTCGGCCAGCCCGTCCTTCGCGTTGCGCGTGGAGTTGAACGGAATCGTCTCGCCCGCTTCGAGACGTGAACGCAAGTCATCGAGGTACGGATCGCTCATCGCAGAGTTCTGGCTTTGCGTGATCAGGTCCAGTGCATCGTCGTTGCGCTCAAGCTGGCTGAGAACTTCTGCGTAGGCTACGACGCCTCGCCGGGGAAGGCGAAGCACCATGCCGGCGTCGCCTGACAGAATGTGCGCCGCACCCTCGAAGTCGCCGGCCGAGGCGAGAGCGAGCGCCTTGTGGTAGAGTCCGAAGATGCGGGTGGAATCAGTCTCTGACCCTGCCGCCTCGTCAAAGGCTTCGAGCGCTTCCGCCATGCGGCCCGCGCCAAAGATGGCCCACGGCTTGGCCAGGTCGTCAAACAGCGGTCCGACAGAGAGACCGTTGTCCAGCGCGCCGAGAAGGCCCTCCCAATCCTCGTCTTGTGCGGCCTTTCCGAGAAGGACCAGGCTCGCAACCTGGCTGCTGTCGTCCGCATCGCGAATGCGTTCGAGAACGCGTGCTGCACTGTCGAGGTCGCCGAGGCTCAGGAACGTGGCGCCTGTGCTCTCGATAAGCGCAAGATTTTCCGGGTCGCCGATCAATGCTTCCGAGAAATGCTCGGCAGCCGCAAGGTAGTCGTTTGCGTTCAAGGCCGATCGGCCGGCAAGGTAGCTTCCTGCATCGCCTGCCACGTCGGCAGAAGCAGGCCATGTGCCGAAGGACATTAGAAGGAATGGGGTCGCGAGGGCGAGACGCATTGGTGATTCCTGAATTTGCCTGTGCAACGTAAGGTGAGGCAGACGCCTTCGCAATCCCGTGTCTCGAAGTCATTGAAGCCGGTACGCGTGTCAGGAGTGTCCGGATCGACATTTTCGGCACGGCCGTTCAAACGGTCTTCGAGGTCGGGAAGGTCGGTCTCATTTGCACATTCGCGGTCACACCTGGATGCGCACCGTCGGTTCTAACACTATGATATAGCGTCTCTTTTTCTTCCTCAACCCGCAGATGCGGCAGGCATTCCGTCCTGATTTCCCCGCCTCTGCAACTGGATGCAGGAGGAAATCATGCCAGCAACACGACTGACAGATGCACGAATCAAGGCACTCAAACCACTACAAGCGACACGGGATATCCGCGACTCGGCTCTGAAAGGCTTCGGCATCCGGATCATGCCTACGGGAAGGAAGCGGTACTTCATTCATACACAACATGACGGGCGGCGCATCTGGAAGATCATCGGTGATCCGGAGCAGATGGGCGTGAAGGCGGCACGCGATGCGGCAGGGGCCACGCTGGCTGCCATCCGAAAGGACCAGCCGACAGTTGCATCTCCGACAGAGACCCTGTTCGAGGTGGTGGCCGAGGAGATGTTCCGCCGCTATTCTCGGCACTGGAAGCTGTCCACACGCGAGGTCAACAGACACTACCTGCGCAAGCAGATCCTGCCCTGGTTCGGGGGAATGCAGATTGCCGAAATCACCGGGAGGGATGTGCAGGACTGGCATGCCTCCTTGCATGCAACCCCTGTCGCCGCTGACCGCTCGGCACCGGTCTTGTCCGTCATCATGGCCCAGGCCGAGATCCATGGCTACCGGCCCGACAACTCCAACCCGTGCACGGGCATCAGGCGCTACCGGCGGGCCGGGCGCGAGCGTTTCCTCTCGGCGGCCGAGCTGCGGCGTCTCGGCGGCATTCTTGCCCGTCATGGGACGGATAATCCACTGCCGGCGGCCATCATCAGGCTGCTCCTCCTGACCGGGTGCCGGGCCAGCGAGATCCGAACCCTCCTCTGGCGGGACTACCGTGACGGGCATCTGCATCTTCGTGACAGCAAGACCGGTCAACGAACAGTGTGGTTGTCGGCACCGGCCCGGGAGATGCTGGCCGGGCTGCCGATGACATCACGCTGGATTTTTCCGTCATCTAGAGCCGACATGCCTGTCTCCCTGACCATGATCCAGAGATTCTGGCAGCGTGTGCGCTCGGATGCGGAACTCGACGACGTGCGGCTTCATGACGCCCGTCATACCTATGCCAGCATTGCCATCATGGCCGGCGAGACCGTTCCCATTGTCGGCCGCCTTCTGGGTCACAACGATACCGCCACCACCCTGAAATACACACATCTTGCCGAGACCGTGATGCGCGACGCGGCCGATGCCATGGGCGGCGTGCTCGCAGGGGCGGGATCATGAACAGGGTGCGCCTTTCCGATGCCGGAATTCGCCGGCTGAAGCCGGATGCCAGCGAATATACTGTCGGCGATACCCGGGTTTCGTCATTGCATGTCCGGGTCTACCCGTCCGGCGGGCGGAGCTTCGTCTTCCAGTCCGGGTCATGGAAGCAGTCGCTGGGTCCGACCAAATTCATGAAGGTCGCTGAAGCACGCCAACAGTGCCTGAGGCTGCAATCCGAAGGCAGGGACCGGAGAGCCAGGGCACCGATGTTTGCCGAGTTTGTCGCCGGGGAATGGAGCGACTCCTGGGCACCCCGTTGCAAGTCATCGACAATTCGGTTGCGGGACCGGATCCTGAAGGGCCAACTCCTGCCCGCTTTCGGCGGCCTCCGCATCGACAGGATCACACCATCCGATATCCATCGCTGGTATGACCACTACAGCCGGACATCACCCGGGGCGGCCAATTTTGCATTGGCTGTGCTGCGGCATATTTTCAACCATGCGGTCAGGTGCCAGCACATTGCCGCCAGCCCGGCCAGAGGCGTCAGGCCAAATCCGCGCCCGAAGCGCACGCGGTTCCTCTCGCGGGAGGAAATCGGTCGGTTGCACCAATGCCTTGACCGTCATGTCGGCGGCCGGCGTGGCGACCAGGCCGACATCATTCGTCTCTTGCTCCTGACCGGCTGCCGAAAATGGGAAGGTTTCCATGTGCGGCATAATGGGAACCAAACGGTTATGTGAACCTTGATTCCCAAGAGCCTGCCATGACACGCGCCTTTCGGTGATCAGGTTCACATAAGCAGCAACGCACATCGCGGTCTGGCTGGCGCTCAACGGACTGGGTCTCGACAAGCTCGACATCCGCCTCGTTGACCGCTTCCTGCACCATGAATGCCGTTGCCCGGTCCGACGCTGGACCGGCAAGAGGCCCGGACGGCAGCGCAGGCATTTTGCTGTCAGGTTCCTCCGGCATCTGCTCGAGACCGGGCGGGCCGGGACGCCGCCGGAGATCGAGGCCGGCGGGCACCTCGTGGCGCAGTTCCTGGAGTCCCTGGAGGAGCGGGGATATGCCCGTTCGACGATCCAGGGGGCCGGGAACCTGTGCCGGCACTTCATCGTCTGGCTCCACCTGTCGGACATTCCCCTGGCGGCGTCCGACGAGCGCGTTCGAAGCCGCTTTCTCGCCCACGACTGCACCTGCGTTCATCCGGGGTTCCTCGACAGGCCTGTCAGGTTCGCCGGTTCCAGAAATTCCCGATCCATGCTCCGGCTCCTGGCCGCGTTCCTGGCAGACAGGGATATCATCCCGGCGCCGAGGGTCTCGCCGTCCCGTGCGGAGTGCTGGGAGCATCTCGATGCATTCCTGCACTGGCTTCGACAGCATCGCGGTCTCAGGGACACGACCATTGAGAGATACGAGGGTCACGTTCGCATGCTGCTTCCGGCTCTCGGCGACGACCCGGGGGCGTATGACGCCGCCCGGGTTCGGGGCACGATCCTGGACCGTCTCGAAACCGCCTCTCGCGGAGAGGTCGGACGCGAGTCGAGAGCGCTCCGGATGTACCTGCGCTTTCTCGGGTCGAACGACCTCTGCCGGCCGGAACTCGTCCATGCGGTCCCGACGATCCCGGGACTCCGGGGCGAGAGCCTGCCCCGGCATGTCGGGCAGGACGACATCGAGCGCATGATCGCGACCTGCGACGTGGCGACGCCGATCGGGGTGCGCGACAGGGCGGCCCTGCTGCTGCTCGCCCGGCTTGCGTTGCGGGCCGGCGACGTCTGCGGGCTGAGTCTCGACGACATCGACTGGGACAGGGCCGTCATCCGGGTCAGCGGGAAGTCGCGACGGGAGGCGGAGCTGCCGCTGCCGCAGGATGTGGGCGACGCGCTGCGGGACTGCATCCTGGAGGGCCGGCCGCGCAGCGACGAGAGAAAGGTGTTTCTCCGCTGCCGAGCGCCGCGCCACCCTCTGACGCGCAGCAGCATCAGCGTTTCCATCGTCGGCCGCGCGATCAGGAGGGCCGGCATCCGGGGCGTCGGTCCGGCATCGTCGCACCTGTTCAGGCATTCGGCGGCAACGAACCTGTTGCGCGACGGCGCGTCCCTGGAAGCCGTCGGCGCCCTGCTCAGGCACCGCTCTCCCGACACGACCGCGATCTATGCCCGCGTCGATGTCCGGATGCTCCGCGAACTGGTGCAGCCCTGGCCCTTCGAGGGAGAGGCCCGATGACCATGACGGATCACGTGAAGGATTACGTCGCCGGCAGGAAAGCGCTGGGCCTGTCGTTCAGGGGACAGGAGCGGGTGTTGACGCGTTACGCCGAACATGCCGACGCCAGGGGCGACGGATTCGTGCATGCAAACAATGTCCTGGACTGGGCCGGCTCGGCAGCATCGGTCGGCGAGGCCCAAAGGCGACTGCGCATCGTCCGCGCCATGGCCGTCTTCCTCCATGTCGGGGACGATCGTCACGAGGTGCCCCACCGGGACGCTCTCGGCAGGCCGCGACGTCATCGGCCGCCGCCGCGCATTCCGTCTCCGGAGGAGATCCGGAAGATCATGGCGGAGGCGCTGTCCCTGCCGCCGGCCGGGTCGCTCACCCCGCTGACCTTCCACTTCATCATCGGCCTCATGGCATGCACCGGGCTGAGACGCTCGGAAGCGACCGGATTGCTGCTGGGCGACCTGGGACCGGACGGGCTGATGGTCAGGAACGCCAAGAATCGTCGTGACCGCCTTGTGCCCCTGCACGAGAGCGCCCGCCGCGCCCTCGACGACTACCTCGCGGTGCGGAAGCGGAAGGGCGGACCAGCCGACCACATGTTCGTGCTCGCATCCGGCCGGCCGATGCACCCGGACTACCTGACCCAGACCTTCCGCCTGCTTGCACGCAAGGCGCGGGTTCGCGGCGGGCCCGGCGAGCCCGGCCCCAGGCTGCACGACCTGAGGCACGGATTCGCCGTCTCCGCGCTGGAAGGCTGCATCTCCTCCAGCCGGAGGGATGTCGGCCGGCACATGCTCGCGCTGTCGACCACCTTGGGACACGTCAACGTCACCGACACCTACTACTACCTGGAGGCGACGCCCGTTCTCATGCGCCAGGTGTCGGAGGCGGCCGAGAAACTCCACATGACAACAGGAAAGGAAAGAACATGACCCGACTCGCAACCCCGCTGGCCGCGTTCCTGAGGGAGCATCTCCCCCGTGACCGGGGAGCCAGCCGGCATGCCGTCGAAAGCTACGCAACGAGCTTCAGGCTGCTCGCGCCCTTCGCTGCGGACAGGCACGGCATCCGCCCCTGCAGGCTCGAGGTCGGCCATCTCGACGTCGACACCATCCTCGCATTCCTCGACCATCTCGAGGCGGAACGGGGCAACGGCGTCGGCACCCGCAACATCAGACTGGCCGCGGTCAAGAGCTTGTTCCGCTTCCTCGAGTTCCGGCACCCGGACTGCCTCGACATGGCCGCACGGGTGCATGCGATCCCGCAGAAGAAGGGCGACGTTCCCACGCTCAGGCATCTCGACAGGGACGAGGTGAAGGCGCTGCTCAAGGCTCCGGACACCGCCACAAGATCCGGAACCCGGGACCGGGCGATGCTGTGCCTCGCCTGCAACGCCGGGCTCCGCGTCTCCGAACTCGTCGGCCTCGGCCTCGACGATGTCAGGATGCCGGAGCTCGACGAAACCCGGGTCATGGGCAAGGGGCGGCGCGCCCGCGTCCTGCCGCTCTGGAAGGAAACGGGCAAGGCGCTCGGCGACTGGCTCTCCATCCGTCCCGAGACCCCGGACAGGCACATGTTCCTGAACGCGATGGGTGGGGGAATGACCCGGCGCGGCTTCGCCAGGCGGCTCGCGCTGCATGTCGCGACGGCAGCGCGGACAGAACCGTCGATCGCGCGACGGAAGGTGACTCCCCATTCCATTCGGCACGCCTGCGCCTTGCACACCCTCGAGGCCACCGGCGACATCCGGAAGGTCTCGCTGTGGCTGGGGCACCAGTCCCTCCAGACCACGGAGATCTACCTGCGCACGGACCCTGCCGAGAAGCTGGACACTCTCTCGGATTGGCATTCCCCGGGCCTTGGCAAGGGACGGTTCAAGGGAGTGAAGGACGAGCTGATGGCGATGCTCTCGGACGTCTGAGCCGGAAATCTTATGTGAACCTGATCACCGAAAGGAGCATGTCATGGCAGGCTCTTGGGAATCAAGGTTCACATAACCGTTTGGTTCCCATTATGCCGCAAGAACGAGATCGTTCGCCTCAGACGGCGGGAGGTGGATGGCGATCATCTGCGGCTCGAGGACAGCAAGACCGGCCCGCGAACGGTCCCGTTGAATCGGAGGGCGCAGGAGATCATCGAGGGCCGGCTGGCCATGACTTCAGGCGAATTCGTGTTTCCCTCTCCAATAGATCCTGCCAGGCCGGTGTCAGACAACCTGCCCCTCTGGTACGAGGTACGGGTGGGGGTCGGCATCGAGGATGTTCGCCTTCATGATCTTCGCCATACCTATGCCAGCCAGGCGGTCATGCAGGGTGTCCCCCTGCCTGTCGTGGCACGGCTTCTGGGCCACAGCCAGGCCACTATGACGCTTCGCTATGCCCATGCTTGCGAGCGGGAGGTTGAGGCGGCAGCCGAGCGGATCGGGTCAACAATTTCAGGCTACCTCCGGTTCTCTGCGGAATAATAGCTGGTGACCTCTTTCCGACCGGTCATGAGGAAATCAGGAGATATCAGGACCCCACTTCCAGTCCGAAGTGCAACGCCGGCCATTTCCGTAGCGAGGGCGCAGCCCGAGCGGAGGAAATGGCCCGGCGGCGGGATTTTCCTGCCCCAGGCACCGGCAATCCGGGCCGATCACGTCACTTTCCCCCTCGGACCGGTCCCCTGAAGGACGGTCCGGGACGGTTTCCGTCATGGAGGCCGCGCCTTCCGGAACGCCTCCTCCGGCGCCAGGCAGCCGAGCGACTTCCTCGGACGCGCGTCCGTCCGGTCCTGGACCGCCTTCACCCGTGCGTCGGTGACCTGGCGGAAGTCCGTCCCCTTCGGAAATTGCTGACGCACGAGACCGTTCGTGTGCTCGTTCAGGCCGCGCTCCCGGGAATGGCACGGCGTGGCGAAGAAGAACCCCGCGCCGAGCGCCTGAGCCACCTGGGCGTGACCCGCGAACTCCTTCCCGTTGTCCGCCGTGATCGTGCGGACCAGCGCGCAAGACGGCAGCAGCATGCTCAGCAGCGCGTTGCCGACCGCATCCGCCGTCTTGCGCCCACCCCCTGGAGAAGCGTGCGTTTCGACGCACGGTCCACCAGAGACACCAGCGCCCCGCTCCGGCCCTTCCCGATGATCGTGTCCGCCTCCCGGTCGCCGACCCGCTCCTTCGCCTCCACAACCGCCGGACGCTCGGAGATGTCCACGCGGCCCGGGATGTGCCCGCGACCCGAATGACGGCCGCCCTTCCAGTTCGGCCTCTTTCCCCGGCGTCGGAGGAACAGGTAGAGCCGGCCACCAACCTTCCGGTCGGCGCGGATGTGCCGGCAGGTCCGCTGCCGCCCCGCCATCGGGACGCCCTCCTTCCCGGGACGGCCGGCGACCTGCTCGGGGCTCCAGCCGTCGGCCAGCCTGTCCTCCACCAGTCGCCACCGCTCCGGCGTCATCTTCCCGGGAACCGACGAGGCCGCGCTGCGCCGTGCCGAAGCCTTCCCCTGCGCCTGCCTGTGCCGATGGCCGCGCCCGCCGCCGTTCCGGCGCACCTCGCGCCAGACCGTCGTCCGGTCCCGGCCCGGCTGCCGCGCGATGGCCGGTTCCGAAAGCCCGCCTTTCCTCAGCGCGCAAATCTGGCATCTTTCTTCACCGGTCAGGTGGCGGTAGCCCTTTTGGCATGGCGGTCTCCTGGGGTCACAACCGGGACTGTCGCCGCCATCTGGCCGACTTGCAACATCCTGTGCCGAACACACAGAAGCCCACTATGGTGTTGCACTTCAGAGTGGAACTGGGGTTTGATTTAGCGTCCATAGCCGGGTCAAGGCACTTGCCATTTTTTGACAAGTCCCTCCGTGTTTGGCTACCATTCAAGCCATGACCAAGCCTTTCCGAAACCATCACGAGCCCGATCTGGTGACTGGACGGCGTTGCATGGCGGTGGCAACGACGCGGGACGGCTATTGCGGTTCGTGCAAGGCAACGCTCAAGCGGAAGGCAGTATATGAACGGACTGCTAAGCGTTCGCACAACAGGAGCATGGGATTTTGCCGCTGCGGGGATTTGCCCCTGCCAGGATGGCGGACGTGCCTCAGGTGCGCGCTGCTCGACAGGGAGAGCAACAGGCGGCGGCGCGAGAGGCGGCGGGAAATTAAGGAGGAACGGGGGCGGCTCGGCATCGCGTCACTATTCGGGCAATTTGGGCGTCGTCGGCAGCGGGCGCAGACGCGAAAGGACGAAGAGCGCTTGGAGCGGATGATAGAGGGCGAGCATTTGCCGCCTTTGCAACCACCCATGCTGACCAACACTGAACGTCGAGAGCATGAAAGGGTGGAGAAGCAGGCCGCGTTTGTCCGCTTCTATGTCGGGAACGGCGGAAACGGGGAAAAAGCCGCACTGGCGGCAGGCTACGGTGCTGAATCCGCGAAACGGGGCGGACGCGCGGCCCACGTCCGGGCGCACAGGCTACTGCGCGACTCTCGCATTCTGACGGCGATAATCGTCGAGACTGGTAGAGTCCGCGCTGAATTGCCTGCCTGAACTGGCCATAATGACAGGCACCTTAGCGAAATCACCATTTGTTGCGCGTTTCTAAGGCGGCCACGGCAGCCCGACCCGCTTGGCGTGTTCTCGGACGGTTGTGCAGGCCGATCTGCCCGACGCATAGCCATGCTTTTCTGCAATTTCCGGCCAGGACAGACCGGCGGCGCGGTCTTTGTAGGCCGCAATTGGCCTGTCCCTGCTGAAATTCGCTTCACACCCGCATTTCTTGGAACAGAACTTTCTTTTCTTCGCCAAATGCGGCAGCAACCAGACCACGGAACCGCAATGCGCGCACGTCATGGGGACCGGGCTTGACTTGGCAAGATCCCTTGTCCTTGCGCCGCCCCGAATGGCAATCCGGCTGACTCGGCTTGGGTCCAGGCCGTATTTTTCGGCAAGACTCTTGATGGTTGCACCGGCCTTGACCGCCGCCACGATCCTCGCGTTGCGGACAGACTTCGCCGATTTTTCCGGCCACGGCAGCCCGACCCGCTTGGCGTAGTTTTTGACGGCCTTAATGACTGAGGCGTGCGACGCATAGCCATGCCTGGCCGCAACGTCTTTCCACTTCAAACCGGACACGCGGCTTTCATAGGCCGCATGAGGACCGCTCGGCTTTGTATGCACCGGCCACGGCAGCCCGAACCGTTTGGCGTGTTGTTGGGTGGTCGCATTGGCTGAAATGCCCGACGCATAGCCATGCTTTTCCGCAATGTCTGGCCATGACATTCCCTCGGCACGGTCTTTGTAGGCCGCACGCGGTCTGTCCGTGCGGAAATTCGCCAAATTCGCGCACTTCTTGGAACAGAATCTTCTTTTCTTCGCCCAAGACGGCGGCAACCGGACCACCGCGCCGCAATGCGCGCACGTCACGGGAACCCCAGGCGGCTTGGCAAAATCTCTCGCCCTTGCGCCGCCCTGGGCGACAATCTGGCTGATTCGCCCCTTCGACAGGCCGTATTTTTCGGCAAGACTCTTGATGGTCGCACCGGCCTTGACCGCCGCCAGGATCTTCGCATTGCGGCCAGCCTCCGCCGATCTTTCCGGCCACGGCAGACCGGCCTCCTTGGCGTAGTTTCCGACGCTCCAAGATACTGCGCTGATTGACGTATAGCCATGCCTGGCCGCAACGTCTTTCCACTTCGAACCGGACAGGCGGCTTTCATAGGCCGCACGTGCCCGGCGAGTTTCCAAAAGATCGCTCGGCTTTGCAAGCACCGGCCACGGCGGACGCTTGGCCTGTGGGGCGTGCTGATTGACGGCTCTACGCGCTGCTTCGCCCGACGAATAGCCATGCTTGGAGGCAACGTCTTCCCAATTCAGGCCAGACGCTCGGCTTTCGTAGGCTGCCCGTGCCTGGCGCGTCTCGATCTCCGCATCACGGTTAGACCGATCTTTCATTCAAGGATTCCTCCCTTTCCAAGTTGCCAATGCAGCGTATGGCCTGAGGCAGAATTGGAAAGAAGCATGTGCGGCCTGCATTGTCTCCCTATCAAGAGTTCCAGCCGGAGGGGACAATGCTTGAGGAAGGGCCGCGCTTCCCCTCAAAACCCCGGCTGGAATGCTGTGCGGTCGCGCACTGTCCCCCTAATTGAGTTTCAGCTGGGAAGGACCGTGCTTTGCAACGGCAGGACCGCGCTCCCGCTCTAGGGGTCCGGCTGGAATGAGAAACCCCCGGCCCATTACAGGCCGGGGGAAGATTTTTGTCAAAGGAACGACTTTCTAGGGGCGCGATTCTCGTATGGTTCACCTTTCGATTCCAAGATGTTCTTCTCGCGAATCACGCGGCAAGTGCGACCTGCGCCACCGGCCGGTTGTCGTTGGCGCATTGCGGTGGCTTCCAGCCGCCGCAGCGGTTCAGGCGCGGGGCCGCGGCGGCCCAAGCCCGGTCGAAGCGTCCGGACTTGAGAAGCGACCGGAAGGTCAGGACGCCCTGGCCGCCGTCGCGGCCCCAGCTTTGTCCGGAGCGCTTCATCCGGGCAGTCACGAGAACCTTGTTCGCGGATTCCACGGCACCGGAACCGATGGCGTAGCCTGCGTCGGCGGCGTCCGCGTAGTTCATGCGGCGGCGGTTGTTGCGGAAGTAGGCCAGCTCCTTCCGGATGTCGTCGGCACCCTTGCCCTTCCGCAGCAGGTGGCGCATCGCGTCGATCACCTTGCCGGCGCCCTTGGGGTCGTGGCGCAGGACATGCCGCCACTTCTCGAACCAGGCCGTGCCTCCTGCCGTGTCCGGGCCGTAGGCGGCGTCGGCCGCGGCACTCAAATGCTGAGTCGCGTGCCAAAAATCTATCAGGGTCACGTCGGGGCACAGGGAGTCCAGGAACGCCCAGTTGTCCTTCGCGCCATCGGCGACTGCCGCAAGCTTCAGGTCCGGATTGCGGTCCAGCCAGTGGAACGCCTCGGCCTTCAGCCGAGACTTCAGGCCCGCCTTGCCGGCTTCGGGAAGACGCCCGAAGTACCGGCTCTCCAGCATGTTCCCCTCCGCGTCGACCAAGGCCACGACGCCGCACGACGCCTCGCGCCAGCCTGCGTCCGTTGCCTTTCCGTCTGCCGTCTCGGCGTTCATGCGCATCATGACGCCGTCGAGCGAGACAAGAAGCGACACAGCCTCCGCTGGCATCTCCTCCTGCTCCCGGAGATCGCCCAGAAGCGCGCCGGAACACGCCTCAATACAGGTTCCCGCCTCCCCGGAAAGTCGCACCAGGGACGCCGTCGAAGGCCCCTTGCCGCAAAGCCTCTTCCAAGCGTCCGCGCTCTCGCGGGCCGTCAGGCCGCTCATCAGGTACATCGAGAGACCCGCCGCCGCCGGCGTCAGCCCGCCGGACGTCAGGCCAAGGACGGCCTCGGCCGGAACCAGGGACGCGCCGTGGCCCGAGGGGCGGTACCGCGACCGGAGGAAGTCGACCGGTCCGAACATCGTCATCGCGTGGCCCGGCGTGACCTCTGCCTTCCGGTAGGCCCTGCCGTCGACCTGCAGCGAGGGCCCGTGGTCGTCCAGCGCCGCGAACGCGTCGGCCAGGACCGAACGGGCCATGCCGAAGACCATGTCGCGAACGGCGCCCTCGGCTTCCAGCGGATCGTCCCGGTACAGGGCCGCGACGTTCTCCGCCAGGCCGATCTCGGCGGCCCTCTCGACCAGGGCGACGCCCGCTTTCGTGAGGCCGTCCATGGCCGTCGCGACGGATCCGCGTCCATCGTCGATGTTGGCAATCGGGTTCTCTGGCTGTAGGCTTTCCATCGGAGCGTTCCTTTCCGCCCCCGTCCAGGGGCATTTGATTGATGCAAGGAACGCTCTACCACACCGGCCCGTCAGGGCCAGGCGTCCGCCAGACATGGAAAGAACGCGACCCGCCCGGCGAATTTTCGCGGAATCCGCCGGATCAGCGGCCGTCGCCGGAGACGGCCTCGAAAATGTCGTGTGATTTCAGCGCTCTGAAAAAACCGCCATCCGCCATACAGAAATCGCACCCCTTTCTAGTCGGCTTGGAAGACGCCCGCCGCAGAGCCGCTGTCTTCCCCGAACATGGCGTCGAAAGCGCCTACAAAGCCGCTGGGACGTTTGTCTGGCGCACCGTAGCCAGAGGCGTTCCAATTGCCGCCCGATGCGTAGTTGGCACCCAAGGAATCGGAATTGTTTGCCACGGTTCCGGAGAACCGATTTTCGGTTCGAGTCGTGCTCTCGTTCAGTTCGACTACCCAGCCTGTGTTGACGTGGCCGCTTCCGGCGGAGCCGGTTTTGGGTGCAAAGCCGTCGATCCGCCCTGCAAGCGACGCATTATTGGCAGTGTCGGTAAACGTTGCCTTCAGGTTCACGTTGGCCATGAACTCACCGGACTCATGCTTCGCGGCATCGCCTTCGCCTACCTTCCTTTCCGAAAATCCGCTGGCAGTGCCTTTGTAGTTTGCGGTGAGGGCAGTAGAGCTAGTTTCTCCATCAGCAATATTGAGCCACTCAAGGTTGGTGATATCGTTAGCAAGACTGCGGCTATCAGCGTGCAGGGTGAGAACAGTACCCTCTTCGTTCAGCCAGTAGGCATAGGTGGCGTAGTTGGTTGCCGGGATATAGTCGTCACCTTCGTTGCCCTTCGCGAGAACATAGGCACCCGTAAGATTGGCTGGCACGAATATCGCAGGCCCTGTTACTTTCTTACCAGTCTCTGCCGAGCAGGCACTAGACACTGTGCTCAAGCAATGCAAGGTGCCTGGAATGCCCTTGTAGGGAGATGCTGCATTACCGTCGACGGCAGGTGAGTTGCCAAAGTCCGATACATCCATACCTGTCGCTGAAAGGGTTCTGCCGCCCAGGATCTCCATGGCGGTCATTACATCAACCCCCGCTTCCATCGGCATCACGTCGTTCGGCGGTGACGTGTCAAAGGTGGCAGACGGTAAATTGTAAGCATCAATGGCGTCCTTGAGCGCTGTGGCGACCGTTCCGGCATGTTGTGCCGCGCGTTCCATCGGCGTTCCACCGGCCTTTGTTCCCGATTTCACGCTAGCAACGGCATTCGCCAATGACTTGTTTTTGTCGTCCAGGATCGCCTTGATAGCATTCGCGTCTTCCTCGGCATGCATGACGAGACCCTCTATCCTGGTCCGATCCGCATCCGACATGTCGGAAGTGTCGATTTCCTTCAAGTCATCGAGCGCCCCCATTGCCGCGTTGTATTGGGCTTTGATGGCGTCTTCGGCTCCGAGGACGTCGAGGACGTTCATATATGCCGTTTGCGAAGAACCGTTGGCGGACTTGCGCCCGGCTGCTGTCTTCCCAGCATTGGTCACAGCGTCCATGTGCTCCTTCATGGCCATGGCTCTTGCGTCGGAGGCGATGCCCGCCGCATCGACGGCACTTTCAAGCCTCCGATCCTCTGGCGGGGGCGGCGGGGGCGGCGTGGTGGTGCCTGTGTCATCACCATTGTCGCTGCTTCCCCCACAGCCTGCCAACGCAAGCGCGCCTGCCAGCAAGGTCGCGGACAAGATTGTCGTTGAGAGTTTCATTTCTTACCTCATTCAGTTTGAGTTTGCGCCGCGATGCTGCGGCGTGATCCTGTGTTCAGGGTTGCGTCAGAACGACATCGAAACGCCAAGATCGAAGCTCGGATCGTCCAGGCTGTCGCCGTCGGCAAAGCCGCCCTTGATCGAGGCTCCTCCGCCAAGGTCGAAGGCAGCGCCAATGCCGAAGTGGTCTTGACCGGTGGTATTGCTCGACGTGAAGGCCGTGAAGGTGGCCGAACCGGTAACGAAGGACGCAGACGCTCCGTACTGGTCCTGATCATCCTGGGAGCCGAAAACCAGCTTGACGCTTGCATCGCCGAGACCGGCTGAAACGCCAGCGGCAACGTGATCGACGTCACCGTCTCTTTCGACGCCGATCGAAACTCCGACGTCGCCGATGTTGTAGCTCAACGCTCCGCTCAACGCCTGGTCGCCTTCCGGTCCGGGATTTTCGGCCGAAGCGTACAGCGTGAGCTCGCCCATGGTGTAGGACCAGAGGGCTGACGGATCATCATCACCCGACAAGTACGATATTTCGTTCTTGTCGCCCAAGCCGGTCAAGCCAACGCCCCCTGCGTGGCCAACGGCTTTCTTCGCGGCGCCGTCAACGTCACCCATTTCGAGCTTGCCGAACAGGCCGGCAATGTTGACGCTGCCGCCAGCACCATTCACGCCACCACCGGTGTTCGCAAGGGCAGTAACTGCGCCATTTGTGTCAAACTCTAAGAAATTATCATCGGTCGGTCGAACGCGATTGGTAGTCGCGGCGGCATTGTCGGCACGGATCGTGCCACCGAACGTCAGGCCGTTGTCGGTCTCGCCGGTAGCCGTGAAGCTGATACGGACACGGCTGGTGAAGGCAAGATCGCCGCCCGCTGTGCTGATCACGCCCATGCGGCCATCACCGCCAACCGTTACTTCAGCGGCAGCTACGCCAGCGGACATGGCGCCCACCGATGGCATCCGCAAGTGACTGACACTCAAAGGACAATCAGGCAATTCAAGGCCATGCCCTTTGCTATGCCACTTTGTGCAATCAGCCAAACTCGACAAAAACAGCATGAACACGCAAGGAAATGCTTGCGCGTGGCCGCCTCGTCGGCGAAATCGATGGCCGCGCCCTCGGGCAGGTCGCCGTCAAGTGCGGCGCAAGGCAGATCCCGTGCGGTGAAGCATCGGCGCTTGTCGGCCTTGCGCCAGGCATCGGTGTCGGGCGTGGCGAGGACAGCCGAACCGTGCGGCGCATCCCGCATGACGGTGACGTGCGCCCCGGACACCTTGCCACGATCTGAAAGGAACCCAGGCTCCCGAGGGGCCGGGAGACCGCGAATAGCTGATCCCGTTCAACGCCTGTGCCGTGGCTTCGTTCGCCGCATCGAAGGCATCCGCAAGCGCATGTTCGCATTCGAGGATGAAGCGGTCGCCCGGATCCTCGCACCGCATGATCGTGAGCGTTGCCGGCCCGCGTCCCTTGGCGGCACCGGCCCTTCTCGTGATCCGGTTGATGCGCGCGCGCGTCAGGCTGTGCTTCAGGGCGACGCTGCTCAAGCTCTCGCCGGCAACCACCGCCGCGACAATCTCAGCGTTGCGGTCAGGCGGTGCGCTCATTGAAATTCCAATTCATTCCCGCAACAACTGCTTGGAATGAAAACCCCCGGCGCACGACACGCCGGGGGCTTGCACGCATGACCGTCAGCTCAAGACAGTTCTGCTTTTTGCTGACACCGAACCCGCCGACCATGCGGCCAGCACCATCTCCATAGACGGAAGCAAGAACTCCAGCGGCGTTCTTCGGAGCATCTCCAACGCCATCTCCAGCATTGCAGAAGTTGCCACTCCATTCTCCACCGGGATCCGCCATTGTTTCACCGATGGTCCATCGAGTTTTCCGCCTGACATTGTGCCCGTGGCAAGGTCTTCATCCAGAGCTTTCTCGTATGCCGTTCTTGCGGCGCGAATCAGCACTTCGGCAGCACTGGCATTTGACTGATGACGTCGGCCTTGGCTGACTTGACGGTCAGCGCGTTTGCCTCCGCATTCGCGTCATCAATCGCAATGTTTGCGGCCTGCCCGGCTTTCAGGGCGTCGTCGTCCATCGAGGACATGTTCTCATCGTTAGACGATGACCCGCCTCCGCACCCTGCCAACGCAAGCGCGCCTGCACAGCAGGACCGCGGACATAATTGTCGTTACCTGTTGGCAAGCGAACAATTTGCACTTGATGTTTTGCGCATTTTGCGCAATTTACATATAGCGTTGGAGGATACAGGAATGGCTGTCATGGAAGTCAAAGCGACCGAGTTCGCCCGCAATTTCCCCCAAATGAAGGAAGATGTGCGTGAACATGGCATGATTGCCGTATCCAGTCACAGACGAACAGTGGGTGCGTTCATTTCTCCGGCCGTGATGGAGGAGCTAGAACTCCTGCGCCGCCGAAGACGTGAACTGATCCGCATTGAGGAGGCCGATGATGCGTTCTTTGATGGGTTGGACAGGTCGGTGATGACTTACGACAATTCCGAGTGATCAATGGCGCTTCCCAAACCGAGGCCCGGCCTCGTTATCGGCTATGACTTCCTGTTTCGGGAGCAGGCTGATGCGGGGATGGAAAACGCCAGCAAACCGCATCCTGCCGTGATTGTCATTGTAGATGGAAGCGATACGCTTGCCAGAGTAAGTGTTGTCGCAATCAGTCACTCTCCGCCCAGCTACGGACAAGCCCGCCACCATCTGAAGCTTACGCCTGCGGAGTGCGCGCAGATGGGGCTGGATTCAGATGATCACTGGATCAACCTGAGAGACATCAACTCCTTTGACTGGCCGGGGTTTGACCTTGCAAGGATCGCATCGGGAAATGGCTACGTCTATGGTACAATGTCAAAGGGCACATTCGTTCGACTGGTTGAAGCCCTAAGAATATACGCTGGTCGGCAGGTAATACCGCGTGACTAGTGGTTTGATTCATTCATTTGATGCCATTTCCTGCAGTTTCTGGCGCCCTCTTTTCCACGCTTCCACGAGATCCTCGGGCTTCCTGCTCCAGCGGAACGGGCGGGCATCGTTGACGTTGTGGTGTTCGATGCATCCCTCTATCGCCGCGATGCACTCGTCGAGCGAGTCGAAGACCGCGTTCTTCAGCCTCTGCCTCGACAGCTTCGAGAGGAACCCCTCCACGGCGTTCATCCAGGAGGTCGGGGTGAAGTGGAACTTCCAGTCGGGACGGTCCTTCAGCCATTCGCGGACCTCGGCCGGCTTGTGCGAGGAGACGTTGTCGAGGACGACATGAACCGGGGTTCCGGGCTCGATCCCCTCGGCGACGTGATCGAGGAAGGCGAGGAACTCCTCCGAGCGGTGTCGCTCGACCATCTGGCCGATGACCTTTCCGGTGGCGACGTCGAGGGCCGCCAGCAGGCAGGCAGTGCCGTTCCGCTTGCAGTCATGCGTTCTGGTCTCGGCATGTCCGGGCTTCATCGGAAGGGGTTTCTGCGTCCGCCCGAGCGCCTGGATTTGCGTCTTCTCATCGACCGAGAGGACCACCGCGTGGTCGGGCGGGTCGACGTGGAGGCCGACGACGTCACGCACCTTGAACGCGAACCTCGGGTCGCGGGAGACCTTGAAGGTCTTCACCTGGTGCGGCCTGAGGCCGTTGTCCTTCAGGATGCCGTCCATGGTGGAGACGGCCATCCCAAGCCTCTTCGCCGGCGCCCGCACCGTCCAGTGCCGGGCGCGCTCCGGCGGCGGCGACATCGCCAGCGCGATCGCGGCCTTCACCTTCTCCTCGGGGATCGGCTTCTTTCCCGGCGGACGGGTGGCATCGTGCAGCAGGCCGTCGACGCCCTCCTCAAGAAAGCGTTCCCGCCAGCGCCAGACCGTCGGCTTCGCCTTCCCGGTCCGACGCATGGTCTCCGTCAGCCCGCAGCCCGAGCCGAGTTCCAGGATGATGCGGGCCCGCCAGACATGCTTCTGAAGGCTCCGCGGATTGCTGATGATGCCTTCGAGGCGCTCGCGATCCTCGTCCGAAAGCTCGACTTCCTGCCCATTGGTCTGTCTCCCTTGTCATTGGCCGCGTGGCGGCGGAAGGACAGTGTCACGATTCGGGAAGAATGGACTCTCTTGTATCGAACTAAACACTAGCGTTCTGGCATGCATGCAATAACACCTTGTCCTTCTCATCGGCGAATACCGATGGCCCAAGGTCACGGCCAAACAGGCTTATAGTAGGCCTTTGCCCCTACCTGAACCGACCCTTGTAGATGTCCTTGGTGAGGCCGACGACGACCAGAATGGTGAGCATCCCGTCGTGGAATTCGCATAACAGCCTGTGCGCGCCAACTTCACCCGCTAACGACAATTATGTCCGCGACCTTGCTGGCAGGCGCGCTCGCGTTGGCAGGTTGCGGAGGCAGCAGCAACGGGGAAGGCATGGTTGACGACATGGACGACATGCTCACCCCAGAGGAACAGTGCGACGCCGAAAACGGAGAATTCGTAGACGGCGAGTGCAAATCCGCTGCGGATCTCCAAGCCGAACTGGACGCCAAGGAAAAGGCGGATGCCGATGAAAAGGCGGCGGCGGACGCGAAGATGGCTCAAGTGGATGCCGCAGCACTTCGGGCAGCATTGGCAAAGGCCATAGGTGGCGACGTCGACGTCTCCACTACTGCTAACCCTGGCAATGACTACTTCGTAACGGTAGCGGCTGCCGGGCCATCTGGCCTCAAAGACAATGACGCTTACAAGGATATGGTTGTTTCCGTGGCGGGCAAGACGTTCAGCAAGCAATACCCTTCGATTTCGAACGGAGTGGTTACTCTTGTTACCGACGGCACACCTCAAGCCGACTTTCCTTCTTCGCGCATCAAGGTGGCAGCGTTCGGCACATCCGGGCAGAAGACCCACACCGCCAACGGCGTAAACTCACGTGGCGCTGCACGGTTCACCACTTCTGGATCATATCACGGTGTCGACGGCACTAATACGTGCACGGGAACGTGCACGTCCAACTGGAACGACTCTGATGCTTTGCAACTGGGCGGCACGTGGGCGTTCATGCCCAGCGATCCCAACGGAAATGTCATGGACGGCAGCGCCGTCCAGTACGGTTGGTGGACCAATGACTTGGGCAAGAGCAGTGCCGTCGCGCGCGTTTACTACGGCCCCAAGGACATGTCCGCGTATACAGACTTTGCCGGAGGCGGCACAGCCACCTACAAGGGCGATGCTGTAGGGCAGTATGCAATCCATCGAGGCGCGGGTGCAGACAACGATTCCGGCGCTTTCACGGCGAATGCAACGCTCAATGCTGACTTTGGTGGAAATGACGCGGAAATCAGCGGCATGATCGACGGCTTCATGGGTGCAGACGGGGTGGCGCGCGATTGGACGGTCACGCTGGGAGCGGCAACCATCGCGGACGGAGTCTGGAAACCGGCCATCACCCCCGGAAATTCTGCCGACCTTGAAGCAATGACTGTCTGGACCATGGACGGCGCCAAAGGTTCCGCTGCAGGTGGTTGGAGTGGAGCATTTTATGGTCTCTCTGGCCGAGGCACTGCGGTGACGCCTGCTGCTGCTGCTGCTGCTGGTGCGTTCAGTGCCGAACACGGAAACATCGGCAACATGATCGGCGCATTCGGAGCCGAGAAAGAGTAGATCGTTCCTCCACAGGACGATTGCAGCCCCCGGCGTGTCATGCGCCGGGGGCTTTTGTTCCTCCAGCCCGGGTTTTGAGAGGCTGAATCATAAGTCCTTGATTTGATTATATTATTGTAATTCATGACGTTATCCCTCGCGCCACCCGTCGCATCAGGAACCGGCACGCGGCCAGCTGGACCCAGGCCAGGGAACTCGCCAAGGTCCGCTCCACGTCCTTCGCCAGGCGCCGGCACCACGACAGCCAGGCGAACGTCCGCTCCACCACCCATCGGCGATAGAGGACGGTGAAGCCCCTTGTTTCCTTGGGCCTGTGGACGATCTCCAGGATCGATCCGAGGCCGTGCTCCGCCAGCGCGGCCTCCAGCTTCGGTCCGGCATAGCCGCCGTCCGCCCACAGCTTCCTCACCTCAGGCGCCTTCTCCAACATCGCCAGGATGACGTCCGGCGCACCGTCCCGGTCCTGCACGTCGGCCGCGTGGACCCGGACCGCGATCGGGAACCCCTCCACGTCCACCGTGGCGTGGCGTTTCCTGCCCTTGATCCTCTTGCCGGCGTCGTATCCCGACGGGCCGCCCATCTCCGTCGTCTTCACCGACTGGCTGTCGATCGCGGCCGCCGTCGGATCTCCGGAGCGCCCCTCCTGCATGCGCGCCCGCTCCCGCAGCGCATCCATCATGCGCTCCAGCACGCCGTCGTCGCGCCATGCGTAGAAGTAGTTCTGAACCGTCGCAAGGGCGGGAAACACTTGGGAACCGCCCGCCACTGGCACCCCGTCGCCAGCATGTACTGGATCGCGTCGAAAACCGCCCGAAGATCGACGGTGCGGTGACGTCCGAGCTTTGACGGAGCCGGAAGAAGCGGCTCGATCAAGAGCCATTCCTCGTCGGTCAAATCGCTTTCATACCGGTCCGAACTGCGCCCATGCTTCTCGCGGGTGGTCTCGTTCCAAGCCATGCGGCCCTCCCTGTCTGGTGTGGAAGTCAGCGGGGAAATACCACATCTGGGGGAGGCCATCCACATTCTAGGTCAGCCTCTGAGGGGAAGCGCGGCCATTCCTTCAAGCATTGTCCCTTCCGGCTGGAACTAAATTATGGGGACAGTGCAGACCGCACATGCTTCTTTCCAATTCTGCCTCAGGCCATACGTTGCAATTGCAACTTGGAAAGGGAGGAATCCTGGAATGAATGATCGGTCTGACCGCAACGCGGAGATCGAGACGCGCCGGGCACGGGCAGCCTACGAAAGCCGAGCGTCTGGCCTGAATTGGAAAGACGTTGCAGCCAGGCACGGATATGCGTCGAGCGAATCAGCCCGTAGAGCCGTCAATCAGCACGCCCCACAGGCCAAGCGGCCGCCGTGGCCGGTGCCTACAAAGCCGAGCGATCTTTTGGAAACCCGCCGGGCACGTGCGGCCTATGAAAGCCGCGTGTCCGGCTTGAAGTGGAATGACGTTGCGGCCAGGCATGGCTATGCGTCACACGCCACAGTCAATAAGGCCGTCAAAAACCACGCCAAGCAGGCTGGGCTGCCGTGGTCGGAAAGATCGGCGAAGTCTGGCCGCAACGCGAAGAGCGTGGCGGCGGTCAAGGCCAGTGCAACCATCAGGAGTCTTACAGAGAAATAAGGCTTGTCACTGCAGCGCGGTGGTCCAGTTGCCGCCACATTTGGCGAAGAAAAGCAAATTCTGTTCCAGGAAATGCGCGTGTGTGGTAAATTTTCGCACGGGCGGGCCACGTGCGGCCTACAAAGACCGCGCCGCCGGTCTTGTCCTGGACAGAAATTGCAGAAGAGCATGGCTATGCGTCGGGCAAATCAGCCTGCCCGTCCATCCGAGAACACGCCAAGCGGGTCGGGCTGCCGTGGCCGCCGGAGTAACGCGGCTGACCACAACCTTTGGCGCATCACGCTAGTACCCTAACACCATTGAAATGATTGATCTGGCCATTACCCGGATCTCGCACTTTGCCGACTGGCGATCGGTCGCTGTCCTGCACCCGCAAAAGGACGGCAGCAAGCCGGCGTTCCGCGTGGGCGTGGCGGCTCTCGACCAGGGTGCCGGCGCCACGCCCGGCGTGGGCGCGACAGGCTCACGGGAGGCGAAGGGCAATGGCACGATCAGGCAGAAAGATCTGTCATGTCACACTGGACGACGACGAGCGCGGCTTCCTGCGGGAGATCGTGGACGTCGGCATGGTGTCGGCGGAACACCGCAAGCGTGCCCATGCTCTCCTGCTGGCCGACGAGGGTCGCGAGGACGGCGGACACACCGATGCGGACATCGCCTCCATCCTCGGGACCGGCACGGCAACGGTCGAGCGGACACGGCGCCGGTGCGTGACGGAAGGGCTGGCGGCGGCGCCGGAACGCAAGGTCCGGGTCAACCGGAAGCGCCGCAAGCCCGACGGCGCCGGCGAGGCGGAACCGGTGAAGCCGGCCTGCTCGTCGCCGCCCGACGGCCGTGCGGGCTGGATGCTGCAGTTGCCCGGCGACAGGCTGGTGGAGTTGCATGCCGTCGAGGGCGTCTCGACGGAGACGGTGCGCCGCACGCTCAAGAAAACTGCATCAAGCCCTGGCTGAAGAAGGCCTGGTGCATTCCGCCGAAAACGAACGCCGGCTTCGCCTGCGCGATGGAGGACGTGCCGGACACGCACAGCCGGGACTTCGATGAAGACACCGTGCCTGTCTGCCTTGACGAGGTGTCGAAACAGCAGGCGAAGGAGACCCGGACGCCGCTGCCGCCGCTGTCCGGGAAGCCGGCCGGACACGACTGCGAGTGCGAGCGCAACGGGACGGCGAACATGTTCATGATCCATGCGCCGCTGCCTGCCTGGCGCCACGTCGAGGTCACGGACCGACGCGCCCGGCCGGACTTCGCCCGGGTGCTCAGGGACATTGCCGAGGTTCGCTTCCCCGGCAAGAGGATCGTGCCGGTCATGGACAATCCCGACACGCACAGGCTTTCGACGCTCTGCGAGGCCTTCCTCCCGGAGGAGGCGTTCCGTATCGCCAGTCGCTTCGAGGTTCACTGCACGCCGAAGCACGGCGGCTGGCTCAACATTGCCGAGATCGAAATCGGCGTCTCGCAGCGCCAGTGTCCCGACCGCCGGATCCCGGACCGTCAGACGCCGTGTCGCGAAGTCGCCGCATGGCAAGGTTATCGCAACGGTTCGGCGAAACCGGTGAACCGGGGGTTCCGGACCGAGGACGCCCGCATCAAGCTGAAGTCGCTTCACCCACCAGTTCAATGATGTTGGGGTAATGGTCGGTCATAGTGCGAGCGGATGGTTTCGACCAGGTCATCGCGGATCTCGTCGCGGCCGCCATCCTTCTCGATATAGGTCCAATAGCGCTTGCGCTTGTCCTTTTCCCGAATGACGTCGCACCACCTCTCATACAGCCCCACGCAATCCCTCCAATTCCATCGTCGCGTCGCGCAGTTCAATCAGCCCGTAGTCTCTGCGCATCCGCTCAATTCCACAGACAGGACAATGGCGCCGCCACCAGTCGGTCGCCAAACGGAACGACATCCGTATTGTCATAGAGGACGACGCCGAAGGCGAAGCGATCGCCGCACGGCTCTGCCAGCGCCCGAAGGCCGGCGAAGTCGCCGGACCTGACCGTGGCGCTTGCCTTGACCTCAATGCCCGCGATCATCCCGTCGTCGCGTTCCAGTACGATGTCGACCTCTCGCATGTCTCGGTCGCGGAAATGATGCGGCGTCAATCGCAGATCCGAGGCCGTCATCAGCTTGAGCACTTCCGAGAACGCGAAACTCTCGAGCAGCGCTCCGAATGTTCCGCGATCCGCCATCACCCTGTCGAAGGTCAGGCCGCGCGCGCTCGCCAGCAGGCCGGAATCGAGGAAATGCAGCTTTGGTGTCTTGACGATACGTTTCAGCGCGTTGGTGAACCAAGGCTGCAGCGTTGCGATCAGAAAGACCTGTTCAAGCAGCCGGACATAACGCTGTCCCGTCTTGTGGCTGACATTGATGCTCGCGCCGAATTGCGAATAGTTGACCAGTTGGCCGGAATGCTCGGCCAGCAGCCGCACGAATCTCGGAAGCTCGGTCAGCCTCTCGACCTCCGCGATGTCCCTGAGATCTCGCGTGAGAATCGAGGTCAGGTAGGATCGTGCCCAATCCTGCCGCCGCCGCTCGCTTTCACGGGCAATTGCTTCGGGAAACCCACCGAGCAGGACGGCCTGGACGAGATCGTCACCGACAACGGCTTTGCGCCGATTTTGCAGTTTCCCTTCGAACAGGCGCTCCAGAAAGCCAGGCGTCCTGCCCTCGACCTCGGCCCTCGCGAGCGGCAGCATCTGGAGTGTTTCCATGCGGCCGGCCAGACTGTCGGCGATCCGTGGGAGGGTCAGCACATTGGCCGAGCCCGCGAGGAGAAAACGGCCTGGGCGATAATCTTCATCGACTGTCTTCTTGATCGCCAGGAGCAGGTCGGGCGCGCGCTGAATCTCGTCGATGATGGCCCGGTCCAGGCCCCGGATGAATCCGGCTGGATCGGACCGGGCCGCCTCAAGCACTGTCTGATCGTCGAGCGTGATATAGGTGCGGCCGGCTTCCCCCATGCTCTTGACGAGCGTAGTCTTGCCCGCCCGGCGCGGCCCCACAATGAGAACCACGGGCGTATCCGAAAGGGCCTCCTCGGCCCGGCGCTCTACAAACCGCTTGAACATCCCATCTCCAAGTCCTGACAATTGGAACTATCCATATCGTCTAATTGGAAGTCAAGAGACCGCTGATTGGTAACCGAAAGATCGCGATCTGGAAGGAATGGACAGGGGAAGGCATTTCCCCGCGCCGAATCCCGCAGGCTCGGGCGCCCCCTTCGAGCGGGGGACTCAGCGACTCAGGATAGACGGAAAGGTGAGGCACCTGGGACTTGGCGCATATCCGAAAGTCAGTTTGCGAGAGGCGCGGAAGCGGGCGCTTGCAAATGCGCAGGACGTGGCGGAGGGGCGCGACCCGCGCAAGATCAAGGCAGTTCCGACATTCGAGGAAGCAGCCGAAGCCGTCATCGAGCTGCACAGGCCGACCTACAAGCATCCACGCACCGCCGACCAATGGGCCGGGTCCCTGCGCGACTACGTTTACCCGAAGATCGGAAAGAAGTCGGTTGCCGAAATCTCGACCGCCGATGTTCTGTCCTGCCTCGCGCCAAGCTGGAACGAGCGACGCAACACGCTCGTGAAGGTGAGGCAAAGAATTTCCACTGTCCTGAAATGGTCAATCGCGCAGGGACACCGCACGGACGATCCCATGATTGGGGTTGGGTCGGCGCTTCCCAGAGGCGGAGCGCCAAAGACACACCTGGATGAGCGTCCTCCGAATCCCGTGCACATCTGCCTGCAGTTCATCATGGCCACCCGCCATTTCGCGAAGGTTTCCAGTCTGACCCCTCCATAGAGTTCGCGCAGGTGAATGCGACAGTCCCGGGTTGCATTGACGCCTTGTCAAACGCATTTGGAACGAATGACGAATGAATGACAAACGGATGCGCCGCGAGCGGCCCGGCTTTCCGCGCTTCCGCGAAGTCCCGCTTTCACGGCGCCGACTTCCGCGTCTGCGACGGCCTGGCCGCGCGCGCCGGGCGGCTTCGGCTCGTCGGCATCCCCGGCATGGTCAAGTTCAGGTGGCATCGGGAGCTTCCGGCCAGGCTGACGCACGCGGTCATCAGCCGATCGAACGGGAAGTGGCACGTCACGCGCCGGTTCAAGGTCGCCGGCATGGCCGTCCCCGGCGAAGGGCGCTCCCGGCCCGATGCCGGCATCGGCGCAGGCGTGGACAGCCTGGCCGCGACCAGCGACGGCGACACCGTTCCGGCGCCGCGCTGGTGCCGCGCGGCCGGGAGGAAGACCCGAAGGCTTCAGCGCGCGCTGTCCCGCAAGCGCCGGAGCAAGGCCCGCAGGACCCTTGCCCGCCACCACCCCCGGTCTCGCCGGGAGCTGCGGCCTGATCGCGATGGAGGGCCTGGACATGGCGGGGCTGAAGCGGCCCTTCCTCGCCCGGTCGATTCACGACGCCGCATGGACGCTGTTCCGTGACCTCCTGACCTGCAAGGCCGAAAGCGCCGGTGGATCCGTGGTCCTCGTCGACCCGCGCGGCACCTCTCAGAGGCTGACCTAGAATGTGGATGGCCTCCCCCAGATGTGGCATTTCCCCGCTGACTTCCACACCAGACAGGGAGGGCCGCATGGCTTGGAACGAGACCACCCGCGAGAAGTATAAGCGCAGTTCGGACCGGTATGAAAGCGATTTGACCGACGAGGAATGGCTCTTGATCGAGCCGCTTCTTCCGGCTCCGTCAAAGCTCGGACGTCACCGCACCGTCGATCTTCGGGCGGTTTTCGACGCGATCCAGTACATGCTGGCGACGGGGTGCCAGTGGCGGGCGGTTCCCAAGTGTTTCCCGCCCTTGCGACGGTTCAGAACTACTTCTACGCATGGCGCGACGACGGCGTGCTGGAGCGCATGATGGATGCGCTGCGGGAGCGGGCGCGCATGCAGGAGGGGCGCTCCGGAGATCCGACGGCGGCCGCGATCGACAGCCAGTCGGTGAAGACGACGGAGATGGGCGGCCCGTCGGGATACGACGCCGGCAAGAGGATCAAGGGCAGGAAGCGCCACGCCACGGTGGACGTGGAGGGGTTCCCGATCGCGGTCCGGGTCCACGCGGCCGACGTGCAGGACCGGGACGGTGCGCCGGACGTCATCCTGGCGATGTTGGAGAAGGCGCCTGAGGTGAGGAAGCTGTGGGCGGACGGCGGCTATGCCGGACCGAAGCTGGAGGCCGCGCTGGCGGAGCACGGCCTCGGATCGATCCTGGAGATCGTCCACAGGCCCAAGGAAACAAAGGGCTTCACCGTCCTCTATCGCCGCTGGGTGGTGGAGCGGACGTTCGCCTGGCTGTCGTGGTGCCGGCGCCTGGCGAAGGACGTGGAGCGGACCTTGGCGAGTTCCCTGGCCTGGGTCCAACTGGCCGCGTGCCGGTTCCTGATGCGACGGGTGGCGCGAGGGATAACGTCATGAATTACAATAATATAATCAAATCAAGGACTTATGATTCAGCCTCTCAGGAGTGCAGCGGACGCGGCGGCGTTCCCGACACGCCGAAGACCCTCGCCGCCAGGACGCAGGGGTGCGCCGGCTGCGGGCTGGTTCCCGACCGTGACGTGAACGCGGCCGGAACATCCCGCAACGCGCTGCGGGGCCGGGAACCGGCCTTCGGTCGCAAATCGGGCGGGTTGCCGCGCAGCTTGGCCAGGAAGCCGTCGCCTTCAGGCGACGGAGTGTTCACCGTTCCTGATTTCCGGTCTCTTTTCCGGGCGGCGGGATACTTGACCGTCCCGCGCTCTCTTCCCATCGTCACCGTCTTGCCGAGATGACATGCCGCACCACGACTTCATCGGACTGCAGGATTGCAAGACTTCGGAATGGCATGATCAAGGGTCGCGGATGTTGAATATACGGTCAATTCAAGGAGCGAGTTCATGAAGACCGCGATGCCACCCGGCATCCCGGGTTGCCCGAAAGACCGGTGAGATCTGATCGAGGCAGATCTGGCAGCGCAGGTGGAGGCCGGCGTCACGCTCTACGGCGTCCGTTCGGACGGTGCCTATATCGTGCGGACCGGGGAAGGGGACCGGGCGCTCAGCGGACCCGGTCGAAAGCGAACCTGATCCGGCCGACGTCGTCGGACTTGCCTGCCCCCACTCGTCGTGGCCGGGGCCGAACGGAAGCGGCAAGTCAAGTCTGACGCGCAAAGCTGGTTCCGAGTCATCGATTCCGACGTGATCGCGCTGCACGGTGGTCTGCAACCTCGGATCGGCGCAATTCACTTGGAATTGCATGCGTGAGTGACAGTCGGAGACATTTGCCTTGCACTTTCGTCCCGCCAACCAATGAGGGGGCCACTCAAGTGCTGGCCAATCCCTGAGGCCTGCCTGGAAGGGTGCGCGTGGCGAGTGAAGGGCCAAGGCACGTCATGACCACTGCCCGTGCACTGGCGCTGGCCGGCTTGATTGCGCTCTTCGTGGGCCTCTGGGAGCTTTCCGGTCGGGGTTCACTGAACCCGGTGCTGCCGCCGGCCGTGGCCGCCGCCGAGGAGATCGCGCTGACCACGGCGGGTGTTTTGTTTCTCGCTCCGGGCCATCAATGCCGCCCTGTCTGTCGCGCAGGAAGTGGAGCTTGGCGCCACGGTCGGGGTGCAGGCCAATCTCCAACCCCTCAAGGTCCTGAAACCGATCGATGACACGGTCGAACGAGTGGCTGATGTGGTCTTTGCCGCAGCCGCAGGTGCTGCGCTGGCGGCAGTGGGGTTTGCGCCGGTGGCTGCCCTTGGGGCTCACGCTCTTCGGACTTGGCATTCTGGCGCTCGCGAACTGTGTCTCGCGCCCGTCTCTCGCCTCCTTCAGGCTGTTTGGCCCGGTGGCGTTCGAGGAATGGCAAAGGATCGGGCATCCCTCCCGGAGTCTCCGTGATTCCGGCTTGGGCTGGCGAATAGGCGGCATGAGTTCGGCGAGGACCACGGCGGCGACCGCGAAATCCATGACCGTTTGGGCCGATTCGGCTGGTCCGGGCCGCTTCCTGTGGTTCGTCCCGCCCATGTGCATGGCGAAGACATCGAGTCAACAGTGTCCGGTTGAAAGGCTCGGAGAGGTCGTCCGGCCACTGACAGCACCTTGAGTTGTTCGCTGCCCAATTTTCACAGGAACAATCGGGCGGTGCGACGAGAGAGCCCTTCTGGCTGGCAGTGGCGCAGGTTGTGGGGAGCGGGCCGTACTTTCCCCCGTCCCGACGGCCAGCCGTGCTGATGGCCGGCGCGCCTTGGCAAGGCTTTCGCGACCGTCCGGATCGACAGCATGAAGACCGGCAGCTCCAGCGGCTGCTCGTGCTTGCCGGAATGCGGGCAATGCGCCTCGCGGACACTTCCGTTACATGTTCGGGTAGTTCGGGCCGTCACCGCCCTGAGGTGTGGTCCAGGTGATGTTCTGGCTTGGATCCTTGATGTCGCAGGTCTTGCAATGGACGCAGTTCTGAAAGTTGATCTGGAATCGCCGATCGTCTCCCTCGCCCACGAATTCGTAGACGCCGGCCGGGCAGTACCGTACCGAAGGCCCGGCGAACCTGGGCCAGTTCACCTGAACCGGAACGTCCGGGTCGGAAAGCACGAGATGGGCCGGCTGGCTCTCCTCGTGGTTGGTGAAGGAATGGCTCACGTTGGTCAGCCGGTCGAAGCTGAGAACGCCGTCCGGCTTGGGATACTCGATGGGCGCATGCCGCGAGGCGTTCTCGGTCGAATCTGCATCCGTCTTGCCGTGCTTCAGGGTTCCGAACAGGCTGAAGCCACCGAGAACGGTCTGGAACCACATGTCAAGGCCTCCAAGAACAAGGCCGCCGAGCGGACCGTACCTGGCGTTAAGCGGCGCGACGTTCCGCACTTTCTTCAAGTCCTTGCCAACGGGTCCCGCGCGGAGTTCAGGGTCATACGACTCCAGCACGTCGCCGCTGCGGCCTGCCGTGATGGCGGCGTGGGCGGCGTCGGCTGCGGCAATGCCCGACTGCATCGCGTTGTGATTGCCCTTGATGCGGGGCAGGTTCACCAGCCCGCTGGAGCACCCCAGCAGGGCGCCGCCCGGGAAGGCCGACTGCGGGATTGACTGAAAGCCCCCCTTTGTCACGGCGCGAGCGCCGTAGGCGACGCGCTTTCCGCCCCGGAGCACCTTTGCGATTTCGGGATGGTGCTTGAATCGCTGGAACTCCATGTAGGGGAAGAGGTGTGGGTTCCGGTAGTTCAGGTCGACGATGTAGCCGACGTAGACCTGGTTGTTGTCGAGGTGGTAAATGAAGGATCCGCCTGACTGCCGGAACCCCAGCGGCCAGCCGAGCGTGTGCAGCACCAGGCCCTCGTCATGCGCCTCGGGGGGCACCTCCCAGATTTCCTTCATGCCAATCCCGAACTTCGGCACGTCCGAGTCGGAATCGAGCGAGTATCTTGCGATCACCTGCTTGGAGAGCGACCCGCGAACGCCTTCCGACAGGAAGACGTACTTGCCATGCAGTTCCATGCCGGGCTCATGGCTTTCGGACGGCGTGCCGTCGGGGTTCTTTCCGAACTCTCCGGCCACGACGCCCTTGACCTCTCCGGCGTCGCCGAACACAAGTTCTGAACACGCCATGCCGGGGAAGATCTCCGCCCCAAGGGCCTCGGCCCTGCCGGCCATCCAGCGACACACGTTTCCCATCGACACGATGTAGTTGCCATGGTTGTTCATCAGCGGCGGCACCAGGAAATTTGGCACCCGGATCTTCCCGGCCTCGCCGAGCAGCCAGAACCTGTCCTTCTTCACTTTGACGCTGATCGGCGCGCCCTGCTCCTTCCAGTCCGGAATCAGCCGGGTCAGCCCGCTCGGGTCCAGGACGGCGCCCGAAAGAATATGTGCGCCGACCTCGGAGCCCTTTTCAAGGACGACGACATCCAGGCTCGCATCCAGTTGCTTGAGCCGAATGGCGGCGGAAAGCCCGGCCGGGCCGGCACCCACGATCACGACATCGTATTGCATGCTCTCGCGTTCGATCACGGACATGGTTCATTCCCCTGAGCCTGGTGCGGTCATGCCTATTGATCCCTCGCCTCGCGGTCAATCGGGTGTCCCGATCCCAGGCAGGGACATCCGCTCGACCCGGGACCGGCGGCTTGCTAGAACGGGACGGCGAAACAGGCTAACGTGGGCGCCATGGACAAGATACCGCTGACACGCGCGGGACACATCGCGCTGAACGACGAATTGAAGCGGCTGAAGAGCGTCGACCGCCCGGCGGTCATCCGCGAGATCGCCGAGGCGCGGGAGCACGGCGACCTGAGCGAGAACGCGGAATACCACGCAGCCCGCGAGCGGCAGAGCTTCGTCGAGGGCAGGGTGAAGGAACTCGAGGCTGTCCTGTCGCTGGCGGACGTGATCGATCCTGCCTCGCTTTCCGGCTCGGTGAAGTTCGGGGCAACCGTGACGCTGGTCGACGATGACACGGACGAGGAAAGGTCCTACCAGATCGTCGGTGAGCCGGAGGCCAATATAGAGAGCGGTCGCCTCAATCTCAGGTCGCCGCTTGCGCGCGCGCTGATCGGCAAGGACGTAGGCGAATGCGTCGAAGTTAGCACGCCGGGTGGCGAGAGGAGCTACGAAATTCTCAAGATCGAGTTCGTCTGAGAAAATGCCAGAGGCGCCATTTCAATCCGCAAATGTTGGTGAGCGCGATTCAATCGTCGGGCCGGAGCACTGGGTCGGCCTTGAGAGCATGGTCGCGATCCTGGCCACGATTCTCTGGATCGTGCTATGTGCGGTTCTTTTCTGGTCCACGGATCCGCTCGCAATCGTCCTTCAGGCCCCGCTCCTCCAAGTCGTTCTTGCCGTGTCGGCGGGGCTGCCGGCAGCGATGATCTGGGTCGTCGCGTTCACGATGAAGAACGCGCGCATCTCGCGCAGGCAGAACGACCGGCTTCTTCATGCCGTGAGATCCGTGCGTGAGGCCCAGGCCGGCCAGGCCAGGAGAGAGGAGCCGACGGATCCCGGCATCCAGCGGAAGATCGGCGAGCTTGCCGACGCCCAGGGGCGCCTCGAAGCAGCCTTGGCGCAAATCCTCGATGCGGATCGCATGACGCAGCCGGAATCCGGGAAGCCGGCAATCTTCCGGCGGCGGGCGCACGGGCATGCGGCGTATGAACAGGAAGAGAGCAGGCCCCTGACGGTCGCGGAGCTCATTCAGGCCATGAACTTCCCCGACACGATCGATGACATGAGAGGGATGGCCGCTTACAGACGGGGCCTCAAGGACCAGACAATCGGCGACTTGATCCGCGCCAGCGAAGACATCCTGACGCTGTTCAGCCGCGAAGCCATGTACATGGACGACCTGACCGCAAATTCCACGCTCCCTGAGACATGGCGCAAATACGCCAAGGGCGGGCGCGGACAGGAGATCGCCGAACTTGGCGAGAAAATTGATCGCAAGTGTCTGGAGCTTGTTGACGAGCGAATGAAACAGGATTCCGTCTTCCGCGACGCCGCGGAGCACTTTCTGCGCAAGTTCGACAAGACCTTTTCCGAGATGGCCGACCATCTTTCCAGCCAGGAAATTGCCGCGCTGGCGGACACGAGAACGGCACGGGCGTTCAGGCTCGTGGGCAAGGTTGAGGGCCTCTTCGATTAGGCCGGTTGCAAACGCAGTCCCTTCCGCATCAACCGTGGTCCTTGAGCAATCGCTGCTTCCGGCGGTTCCAGTCGCGCTTGGCTTCGGTGTCGCGCTTGTCGTGCTGCTTCCTGCCCCTGGCCAGGCCGAGCTTGATCTTCGCGATGCCCTTGTGATTGAAGTACATGACCAGGGGCACGAGCGTCATGCCCTTGCGCCGGGTCGCGTTCCAGAGGCCGGACAGTTCCTTTCTTGAAACAAGGAGCTTTCGCCTGCGGCGATCCTCATGGCCAAACATGGCCTGCTCGTACGGTGCGATATATGCGTTGACCAGCCAGAGTTCCCCGTTCTCGACCGCTGCGTAGCTCTCCGCAATGTTCGACTGTCCGGTACGAAGCGACTTGACCTCGGATCCCATGAGCATGATGCCGCACTCGATGTCGCTCTCGACAGCGTAGTCATGGCGCGCGCGACGGTTTTCCGCGATCACCTTGTAGTTCGGATTGTCCTTTGGCATTGCCATGGCCGGTTCGGGATAGTGGGTCCTGTCGCCACTGTCCAGAATCCGCGTCAGGCGTCCCAGGCGACAGGGACCGCAACAGGCCCTCGGAACGCCCAGCCGAACAGCGTGACACTCCCTGCCAGCCCGAGCCCCGGCAGCGCGTCGAAGAGCATCGGCAAGGCGACTTCCGAAATCAGGCATCGCGAGGCTGCCGCACCCGCGCAGAAATGCGGACCGGCGCCAAACGGGATGGCGGCAGACGTGTCACGCGTGATGTCGAAGGCGTCGGCCTCACGGAAATGTGCGTCGTCCCGGCCGGCGGAGGAGAACATCAGGAACGCTCGTGTCTCCGGTTCAAGTACGATGCCGCTGATCTCGTCGCGTTGCGCAACCCGTCGGGGCGACATGCCGATCGGGCTGTGAAGACGCGCGTATTCGGAGAACGCCATCTGCCAGGTTGCAGCGCCGCGCCGGACAAGCTCCAATTGGTCCGGATGGTCAAGCAGTGCCCAGGCGGTTCCCGCAATCGAATCTCTCGGCTCGTTCTGACCACCCGAAATCACTAGCTTGACGTTTGCCCGGACACTTTCCATCGGCAGCCCCGCCTCGAGCTGAACCGCAAGCGCCGACATTTCGGGAGGCGAGCCCAGTTGTCGATCGATGTGACCGTCGATCAGCGCCGTGGCCGCATGACAGCGGGCCTCGACGTCCGCGTCCCCGGCATAGTTGGCACATCCGTCGATCATCCCTTGTGAGCCGCCGTCCATCTCCTCGGCGGTCATCGAGGTGAGGCCGGTGACGGCCTTCAGCGCTTCCGCCGAGACAGGCATCGCGAAATCGCGAACAAGATCACAACGCCCGCGCGGCCGGAGCCCTTCAAGGATGCGTGCCGCCGCCGCCTCGAATTTCACACGTCCTGACCTCGCGGGCTGATTTCGATGTCCTCCAGGGCCCGTTTGGCCAACAAAACAACGACAATATGCAGATTTCCGGCTTGACAGGCACGCCGGAAGCGGGCAATATGACATGAGGCTCACTTTCAGGTTTCCCGCTTCCCATGAACACGCTCGCCATGCACCCTTCAGACGCCGTCCAAATCGGCGCTTCGTGCTTCTCCTTCGCATCCGAGGACGGCCAGACCGTCTGCTTCTCCAACCTCGAGCCCTTCGACTGCCACGACGAGAACGACCGCCCGGCCATGAGACTGCGGATCGCCAGGTTCGCCAGGCACGGCATCCGCCACAGGGACCTGCAGGCTGCGTTCGGCGTTGGCCGCGCGACGGTTCAGCGTGCGGCGGACAAGCTTCGGAACGAGGGCGAGGCGGCGTTCCACGAGCCGCGCCGGGGCCGTGGAACGAGCGTGATCACCGGCGAGACGGCGCGGGAGGCGGACCGCCTCCTTTCCAAGGGCATGAGCGGCACCGCGGTTGCCCGCGAGCTGGAGGTTCCCGCCACGACGCTGAACCACAACCGCCGCAAGGGGTTCATCGGCGCGCGACAGCCCGAGCCGGAGAACACGAAGCCGGAGGCGCAGGAGGAGCAGCCGGCCGGAACGGACACGCAGGACGAGGATGTCCGGGCAGGCCTGCTCGGCCGCAGCGAACGGGACCGGCGCGACCGGGAGGCGCCGATGGGCCGGGGCGCGCGCGACAGCGCGGGGCGCGTCGCGGCCTCGGCGGGGGCGATGGCCGAGGCGCATCCGCGCTTCGACGAGCCTCTTTCGGCGGTCGCCTGTGGCGGCGTGCTGGCCGCGCTGCCGACGCTCCTGAAGGAAGGGCTGCTCGACCGTTCGGGCGCGTTCCTGTCGCTGCCGAAAGGATGCCACGGGCTGACGAGCACGCTTCTCCTGCTCGCGTTCCTGTTCATGGCCCGGGTCCGCAACCCCGAGGCGCTGCGCCACGAGGCTCCGGGGGAATGGGGCGCGGTCCTGGGGCTGGACCGCTGCCCGGAAGCGAAGACGCTGCGGCGCAAGATCCGGGCGCTCGCATCCGACGTTCAGCGGGTGAAGGGCTGGCAGGACGCGCTGGCGCGGGCGTGGATGGCCGACGAGCCGGACGCCCACGCCACGCTGTCGGTGGACGGGCACGTGAAGGTCTATGCCGGCCGCAAGGGCCGCCTTCCGAAGCACTTCGTGTCGCGCCAGAAGCTCTGCCTGCCGGCCTCGACCAGCTACTGGGTCAACGCGCTCGGCGGCAGGCCGCTGCTGTGCCTGCACAAGGATCTCGATCCCGGCATGGCCAAGGCGCTGGAGCACGACGTCCTTCCGGCGCTGGATCGGCTGGGCCTGCCGGGACCGGACGCGCCGGATCTCACGGTCTCGCCGGAGGCCGCGCCCGCGCTGACGCTGGTCTTCGACCGGGAGGGATGGAGCCCGGCCCTGTTCGCCCGCCTCGCCCGGCGTGGCATCGCGGTGATCACCTGGCACAAGGGCTTCAGGGGCGAGGACTGGCCGGAGGAGGAGTTCCGCGCCGTCGAGGCGCCGCTCCACGGTCCCGGCGGCGCCGGCTCGGCCGAGGTCCGCCTTGCCGAGAGGCGGATCAGGCTGGGCAAGGGGCCCGGGGTTCGCCAGATCCGCCGCTTGCTGGACTCGGGCCGGCAGGTCCCGCTCGTGACCACCGACTTCGGCGTGCCGACGGAGCAGGCCGCAGGCGCGCTGTTCTCCCGATGGGCGCAGGAGAGCTTCTTCAAGTACATGCGCGACGAGTTCAGCCTCGACGCGCTGCCGGTGCACGGCCTTGCCGAGCAGGATCCGGAGGCGCGCGTCGTCAATCCGGCCCGGCGCGAGCTGGACCGCCGGATCAACCGGATGCGGAACAGGCTCGGCACGCTGCGCAACCGCGTCGCCGACCTGACCGGGGGCGGGCCGTCCGGCACGGCCGCCAGGTCCGCCGAGAGGCTGAAGGCCGAGATCGGGACGCTCGACGCCGAGCGCGAGGCGCTCAAGCTCCGGCGCAGGGATCTGCCCACGCACGTCAAGGTCGCGGAACTCGGCGAGGATGAGTGGCTTGACGCGCTGCCCTCCGGCGAGAGGCTGCTCCTCGACGTCATCCGCATGATCGCCTGCCGCGCCGAGACCCGGATGATGCCCGCCGTCGCCGACGCGCAGGGCGCGAAGCAACGCCCACGCCGCACCCTCGCCGAACTGTTCCAGTCGGATGCCGACATCGTCCCGGACCCGGAAAACGGCATCCTGCGGGTGCGCATCCTCGGCACCGCCAGCGATGCGGGCGACGCCGCCGTCGCGGGACTGCTCGAAGAGCTCAACCAGACATGCACGATCTTCCCCGGAACCGGCCTGCGCATGGTCTGCGAATTGCCCGGGAACAATGCCAGGGCGGGGAAACCCGCCTCATGAAAGTTGCCTGTCGCAAGGGGCGAGGTCAGGACGTGTGAATTTCGGCTTCCAGTGATCGGCGACGGTGCGCGGGCTGAACGACGGAAAGAGCGCCCGGCGCTCCCGCATATGTGCCTCTCCGTCCTTGCGCATCATGTTCTGCCCCATGAGGACAGTCATCAATCCGCCGGGCTGGTCGGACGATAGGACGTCCACACGCTTCTCGTGGCGATGGATGTCGTCGCGCCGCGTGAAGAGGACCGCGTCCAATTCCGGTACATGCGCAATCGGCGCCTCCCTTCGCATCCTGGCAAGATCCGGATGGGGGTCCGACGCAAACCTCGCGAGGTCGATATGGAATTCCGGTGGCCGAGACATCTTCGTGACGCTATTCGCCCTTGCGCCGGATTCAACCACGTTTGACCCGTTGACGGCATACTCCCTTCCGGAAAGGTTCAGGATCATGCTTGTCCAACTCATGCTTGGCGCGGTGCTGACGCTCGCAACCGTTCTCGTTGTCGCCTTGTCCTGGTGGGCGCTGGAAGCATTGCTGCTCCGCCTGCAATTCTGGACGGCGAGGCCGCCACGCGGGCCCTGGCTCATCACGATCCTGGTTCTGGTGCTGGCTTGGACGCTCTGCATGATCGCCATCGCGGTCTGGCTCTGGACCGTCGCATTCCATCGTCTGGGCGTTTTCGCGAACGTAGAGGAGTCGGCCTATTTCGCGCTTGTGTCGTTCACCACGCTCGGATTCGGCGACATTCTGCTGCCCGTGAAATGGCGGCTGCTGGGTGGGGTCGCTGCAGCCAACGGGCTGCTGCTGTTCGGCCTGCTCACGGCAATTCTCGTTGAGACAATTCGCGGTGTCCGCCTCAACCAGCGAGGTCGGAAGTGACCTGCCATAGAGTTCGCGCAGGTGAATGCGACAGTCCCGGGTTGCATTGACGCCTTGTCAAACGCATTTGGAACGAATGACGAATGAATGACAAACGGATGCGCCGCGAGCGGCCCGGCTTTCCGCGCTTCCGCGAAGTCCCGCTTTCACGGCGCCGACTTCCGCGTCTGCGACGGCCTGGCCGCGCGCGCCGGGCGGCTTCGGCTCGTCGGCATCCCCGGCATGGTCAAGTTCAGGTGGCATCGGGAGCTTCCGGCCAGGCTGACGCACGCGGTCATCAGCCGATCGAACGGGAAGTGGCACGTCACGCGCCGGTTCAAGGTCGCCGGCATGGCCGTCCCCGGCGAAGGGCGCTCCCGGCCCGATGCCGGCATCGGCGCAGGCGTGGACAGCCTGGCCGCGACCAGCGACGGCGACACCGTTCCGGCGCCGCGCTGGTGCCGCGCGGCCGGGAGGAAGACCCGAAGGCTTCAGCGCGCGCTGTCCCGCAAGCGCCGGAGCAAGGCCCGCAGGACCCTTGCCCGCCACCACCCCCGGTCTCGCCGGGAGCTGCGGCCTGATCGCGATGGAGGGCCTGGACATGGCGGGGCTGAAGCGGCCCTTCCTCGCCCGGTCGATTCACGACGCCGCATGGACGCTGTTCCGTGACCTCCTGACCTGCAAGGTGTCGGCGGTTTCTCAAAACGGCGGGATATTGGCGGCAGGCCGCGCTTTTTGGGCGTGATCCGGGCCATGTGACGTCGCTGTTTGCGGCGTGCGGGGGCCTGGGACGCTTGCGGGGATCCGTTCGGGCGCGTGGTCCAGGCCTGCGCTTCGGGTCTGTCATCCTGTCCGGGCGGCGTTCACGACGTCGTTCCAGTCTGCGTTTTCGGGCGGACGGCGTCTCTGGAACGTGATGCGCGGCGGAACCTGCAGCCTTTCGCGCAGTGTCTCTGCCTGTCGCTCCCCGGCCTCGTCGCCGTCCTGCGCGAGGACAACGGTCCTGACGTTGGGGAGGGTGCGGGCGGCGAGGCCGATCTGCTCGCGCTGCCTTGCCGACGGGGCGCCGGCGGTGGAGAGGAAGGCATGACTGGCGGGGCATCGCTCGATCTGGGCCAGGCTGAGGGCGTCGACGGCGCCTTCGGTGATGACGAGGGCCTCCAGGTCCCCGGCGGTTCCGGCGCGGACGGCGAACAGCCGACGGGTTCCGCCGGTCGCGAAGCGTCTTGCGCCGTCGGGAGGGCCGATCTCGAACCCGGTGAGAGCGCGGCCTTGGTCGCGGTGGGCGAAGAGGACGCGGCCGTCGCGGTCGCGTCGGATCAGCGGGCGGCAGGCGTCGAGCGTTTCCTGCCGGATGCCGCGGCCGAGAAGCCATTCCGGCGCCGGATGCGGCGCGGCCTCGCGCCAGATGCTGCGGAAGTCGCGTGCCGCGGCGGCGGGCTTCCCGAACCTGGCGCGGATGTCGGCGAAGGAGAGCCCGCGATTGAGCATGAAGTCGATCGCGGTGCCGTTGTCGTCGGCGTCGAGGGTGTTGAAGCAGACCCAGTGGCCGTTGTCCCGCAGCCTCGTGACGAGCTTCGGCAGGCCCGGCGCGCGCAGCACCGGGTTCGCGCGCGTCGAGGCCTTTTCGTCCCGGACGCAGCCCCACTGCGCGGCGACGGTCTCGAACGGCATGCGCTTGACGGCGTCGAAGTCGACGCGGCGCATGTCATCCGGCTTCGCGCCTGGTGCGCCACGAATCGCTGTCGATGGCGATGAGCGTCGCGTCGTGCATCAGCCGGTCGACGGTGCCGGCGATGCCGGAGGCGCTGGGGAAGATGCGGTCCCGCTGGGCGAAGCCAAGGGTGGTGGTGACCATCGTCGAGCGGCGCTGGCACCTCCGCGAGACGATGGCGTAGAGGATGTCGGCATGGCGGCCTTCGAGCGTCACGTAGCCGATCTCGTCGAGGACGAGGAGCCGGGGCCGCGCGAGCACGGTCAGGCGGCGTCGCAGCTCGCTCCTGTCGGCGATGTCGGCGAGGCTCTCGAGCAGGTCCGGCGCCTTCTCGAAGCGGACCGTGTGGCCGTGCAGGAGCGCCTGGTGCGCGACGTTGGTGGCGATCATGGTCTTTCCGGTGCCCTGCCCGCCGACGAGCACGGCGTTGTCCGCGCGCTCGACGAAGGCGAGGCCCATGAGCGCCTCCACGCCGGCGCGGCTCATGTCGCGCGGCCATGTCCGGTCGAAGTGTGGAGCGGCGTGCAAAATTGACCCACTTAGGGAGGAATCGGCGTCGAAAATTGACCCACCCTCCCGGTAGCGAATCGGACATTCTCGCGGCCGTTTTGTCGGTTTGCGGGAGAATCAGAGGATGCTGGTGGTGGAGACGATGGCGAAGATTCGCCGGAAGTGCCTGGTCGAGGGCCGGTCGATCCGGTCGGTGGCCCGGGAGCTGGGGCTGGCCCGGAACACCGTGCGCAAGGTGGTCCGTGGCGGAGCGACGGAGCGTCGCTACGACCGCGGCGATGCGCAGCCCTATCCGAAGCTGGACGGGTTCATCGAGGATCTCGAGGGTCTCCTGACGACCAACGCAGGCCGCAGGAAGCGGGACCGGGAGACGCTCAAGTCCATCTGGAAGAAGCTTTGCGACCTGGGCTGCCAGGCGGGCTACGACGCGGTTCGGCGCCATGCCCGGCGTTGGGAGGAGCGGCAGGGCGGCGGACTGTCGGGGGCCTTCGTGCCGCTGGCCTTCGACCCCGGCGAGGCGTTCCAGTTCGACTGGAGCCACGAGCGGGTCCGGCTTGGTGGCATGCCGCAGGTGGTGAAGGTGGCGCAGTTCACGCTCTGCTACAGCCGGATGCCGTTCGTTCGCTGCTATCCGCGCGAGACGCAGGAGATGGTGTTCGACGCGCACGACCGGGCCTTCGCGGCCTTTGGCGGCCAGGCCGTGCGGGGAATCTACGACAACATGACGACGGCGGTGAGCAAGGTTCTGGTCGGGCGCGACCGGACGATCAACGCCCGTTTCGAGCAGATGTGCTCGCACTACCTGATCCGTCCGGAGTTCTGCACGCCCCGGGCGGGCTGGGAGAAGGGGCGGGTGGAGCGCCAGATCGGAACCCTGCGCCGGACCCTTTTCCTGCCGTCGCCCGAGGTCGGGACGCTGGAGTGCCTGAACGGGCAGCTGGCGGAGCGGGTCCTGCGCCACGCCCGCACGCAGCCGCATCCGGAGTTCCGGGAGATGTCGGTCCACGAGGTCTTCCTGCGCGAGGAGCGGCGGTGCCTGGCGTCACCGGCACCGCCGTTCCGGGGGCATGTCCCGGTCGTGACGAAGGCGTCGAGGACCTGCATGGTCCGCCTCGACACGAACTGGTACTCGGTGGAGGCCCGGGCCGCGGGCCGGCCTGTCGAGGCGCGCGCCTACGCGGACCGTGTCGAGGTGCGTCTCGACGGCCGGGTCGTTGCCGACCACGAGCGGCACTTCGGCCGCAACCGGCACGTCTACGACGTCCGGCACTTCATCCCGATCCTGGAACGCAAGCCGGGCGCGCTGCGCAACGGGGCGCCGTTCCGGGCCGAGCATCTGCCGCCGGCGGTGGCGGAGGTGAGGGCGCGCCTCGAGACCCGCGAGGACGGCGGCAGGCAGATGGTGCGCATACTTCTGGAGGCGCGCGACCGGGGGCTCGAGCCGGTGGCCGCAGCCTGTGCCGAGGCCCTGGAGGCCGGCGCCTGCAGCGCCGACCTGGTCCTGAACATCCTGTCGCGACGGTGCGATCCCGGCCCGGCGTCGACGGTCGCGACGCCGGCCGGGCTGGAACTCGGCGCCGAGCCGGTGGCCGACTGCGCCCGCTACGACGACCTGCTGGGGAGGCGCGGATGAAGCGCAGCGAGATCCTGACCCTGATGACGGCCCTCGGCCTGCGGGGCATGAAGGCCGCGTATGACGAGGCTCTCGAGGCCGGGCGCAGGCAGAAGCGCGGGGCCGACTGGGTTCTCGGCACGCTTCTGGAGGCCGAGGTGGCCGACAAGACGGCCCGGTCGATCAAGTACCAGCTTACGGTCGCCCGGCTGCCCAACGCCAAGGAGCTGGCGGAGTTCGACTTCCCGGCCAGCCCGGTCGACGAGGCGGCGGTGCGGCGGCTCGCCGGGGGCGACTTCATCGAGAGCTACCGGAACTGCGTCCTCGTGGGCGGGACCGGAACCGGAAAGTCGCATCTCGCGGTGGCGGTGGCGCGTGCCTGCATCCGCGAAGGCGCCCGGGGCCGCTTCTTCAACGTCGTCGAGCTGGCCAACCTTCTGGAACGCGAGCACGGCGACGGGCGCCAGGGGCGCCTTGCCGACGCCCTGCGCCGCCGCGACTTCGTCGTCCTGGACGAGCTCGGATACCTGCCCGTCTCGCGAACCGGCGGCAACCTCCTGTTCCACCTGCTCTCCTGCCTCTACGAGCACACGCCGGTGATCATCACCACCAACCTGCCGTTCCGGGAGTGGGTCGGCGTCTTCGGCGACGAACGGATGACGGCGGCCATGCTCGACCGCCTGACCCATCACTGCGCCATCCTGGAGACCGGCAACGAAAGCTGGCGGTTCCGGAACCGGAACGGATCAGGCCGTCAGGATCCGGAGCCGTAGGCCGGCGGCGGCAGGCCGCCGGTCAGCGCCCATATGCCGTCACGCTGCAAGAGAGCGTTCCAGTCCTTCGCCCCGTCCGGCCGGGCCCTGCGCACCCGGCGGTCGGATGCGGCCAGCGCCGCCGCCGACGTGTCGCCGGCCGCGTCCGCGTCGAACCCGCAGACGACCGTCAGGGGGTCGGCGTCGCGCAGCCAGTCCGGCAGGCGCCGGCAGACACCCGCCGTCGACGCGTGGAAGCTCACCAGCCCGCCGGCGCCCAGGGACAGGGCCGACAGCGCGTCGATCGCGCTCTCGGCCAGAAAGGCCGCGCCGTGCCGCAGTCCCGTCTCCTCGGCGCCGATGCGGAAGCCGCCCGCCGATCTGCGCGTGCCCGTCGCCAGGCCCCGGAAGCGGCGACCGTCCGCCATCCGCCGGGTGCCGGCCAGCTCTGCGCCGGTCACCCGGCCCCGGATGTCGCGGCACAGGAACACGGCGTTGCCTCGCGTGTCCGCATGGACAAGCCCGGACCCATGGAGCCCGTCAACCCGGAACGCCTCGAGGCCGCGCTCCTCCAGAAGCCAGGCCCGCACCCGTGGCCAGTTCCGCGCGCACGGCGCCGGCGGCACGAACGCAGCCGGCTGCCGCCCGGCCCTAACCGGCGCCCCGGGCGCCGGCACGGGCGGCAGCCCGGCAAGCCACCGGATCGCGGCCGCCGGGCTGCACCCGCCGGCATGGGCCACAAGGTCGATGGCGCCGCCACCGCCCCGGCCCTGGACGTGATCGAAAAAACGGATGCCCGTCACGCTGAGCACCGAACCGTCCCGTTGCCAGCGCGACCGGTCGGCCGGATCCCGCACGTAGCCCAGAAGCGGCGCAACCTCGTCCAGAGGCCGCAAGCGTACCGCATCCGCCAAGCCTCGAAGCTCCTGTCGATCTCTCATCGCCATCACGCGCCCTCCCTGCCAAATTTCACGAAGGTAGCCACCCAATTTCACGCATGGTAGCCACGTAATTTCACTCAAGGTAGCCGCCCAATATCACCATGGTAGCCACCCCCTCGGGGTGACAGGCCTTGGCTTGATTCAGCATGCCGTTCTACGTCCCGGATTTTGGCGATCACTCCGAGGAGCATTGAATGGCACAGAAGAGGCTGCCCATGAGGAAAGTAAGGAAGATACTGCAATTTCATTTTGACGAGGGCCGCAGCGCCCGGGCGATCGCGACCCACTGCGGTCTTGCCCGGCGCTCGGTTGCACAGACCCTGGCACGGTTCGCGGCTTCGGGACTGAACTTGCCGGAAGCGGCCGGGATGGACGATGCGGCGCTGGAGGCGGCGCTCTATCCGGCGCGGCAGGTCCGGCCTGCGGACGAGGACGTGGACTGGGCGGAGGTCGAGAAGGACCTTTCGGGCCGCGGCGTGACGTTGAAGCTGCTGTGGGGGGAATGGCGCGAGACGCATCCCGACGGCATGAGCTACGTGACCTGGTGCCGTCGGTTCCGCGACTGGCGGCCGGCCACGGACGTGACGATGCGCCAGAACCGTCGCCCCGGCGAACGGCTGTTCGTCGACTACGCGGGCATGACCGTGCAGGTTTTCATCGACGGGGTTGAGCGTGACGCGCAGCTGTTCGTGGCCTCGATGGGGGTCTCCGGGCGGATCTACGCCGAAGCGACGCTCAGCCAGAAGATCGACGACTGGTGCAACTCGCACGTGCGCTGCCTCGAAGACATGGGCCGGGCGCCGCAAGTCGCGGTGCCCGACAACCTCAAGGCGGCGGTGAAGAAGCCGTCACGCTACGAGCCGGTCCTGAACGAGACCTACGCCGACCTGCTTGAGCATTACGGCATCGAGGGCTTGCCTGCGCGGGTGAAGAGGCCTCGCGACAAGGCACTGGTCGAAAATGGAGTCCTTTTGGTCGAGCGGCGGGTTCTGGCACCGCTGCGCGACCATGTCTTCCACGACCTTGCGTCGCTGAACCGGGCGATCGCGGACCGGGTGCGGGAACTCAACGGGAAGCCCTGTTCCGACGGCACGGGCGAGACCCGCTTCAGCCGGTACGAAAGCGTCGATGTCCCGCACATGAAGCCTTTGCCGGACCGGCGCTGGCAGCGTACGACATGGCGCGAGAACACGGTCCATTCCGACTACCACATCGCGATCGACCGCCATTTCTACTCCGTTCCCTACACGTATGCCGGCAAGAAGGTCGATGTCCGCCTGCGCGGCCGGGTGATCGACGTGTTCCATCGCGGCAAGCAGATCGCGAGCCACATGCGCAGCGACGCCAACGGGCGTGCCACCACGTTCAAGGAGCATCAGCCGCAGGCCCACCAGCGCGCCGGCGTCGAGAGCACACGCGCACAGCTCGAGAACCGTGCGCGGGACATCGGCCCTCATGTCCACGCCTTCGTCATCGCGGTCATGGGACGCAATTCCAACCCGGAGTTCGGCTTCCGTTCCTGCTACGGCGTGCTCCGCCTGGCAGGGAGCCACGGGCCGGAGCGCCTCGACAACGCCTGCCGCTACGCGCTGGATCTCGGCTCCAGGACCTGGCGCGGGCTCGACAACATCCTGCGCACCGGCGCCGATCTCGTCGACGGGCAGGAACCCGAGACCAGACCCATCGAACATTCCAACATCAGAGGACCGGAGTACTACAGATGACCGACACTGCCATCCTGCACCCGCTCACCCAGCGCATCGCATCGCTGCGCCTGCCCGGCATGCTGGCCGCCTTCCAGGAACAGCTGGCACGCCACGATCTGGACGACATGCCGTTCGAGGACCGGCTCGCGCTGCTGATCGACCGCGAGGTCGTCGAGCGGCGCTCGCGCGCGCTGCAGCGGCGCCTGAAGAAGGCCCAGCTGCGCCACCAGGACGCCTGCTTCGAGGACATCAACCTCACCCGGCGGCGCGGCCTCAAGCGCAGCGTCGTGCTCGGCCTCGGCGACTGTGCCTGGATCCGGAACGGCGCCAACATCCTGATCACCGGCCCGTGCGGCACGGGCAAGAGCTGGATCGCCTGCGCACTCGCCCACAAGGCATGTCTCGAAGGGTTTCAGGCCCGGTACCTGCGCGTCCCGCGACTGCTCACCGAACTGCGGATCGCTCACGGCGAAGGCACCATCCCCAAGCTCTACCGCGATCTCGCCAGGCTCGACGTGATCATCCTCGACGACTGGGGCCTGGCCGCGCTCGATGCGGCCCGGGCGCGCGACCTGCTCGAGATCCTCGACGACCGCTTCGACCGCCGCTCGGTGATCGTCACTTCGCAACTGCCGGTGGCTGGCTGGCACCAGACAGTCGCGGAGCCGACGGTCGCGGACGCCATCCTCGACCGCCTCGTCCATGGCGCGATCCGGTTCGAGCTGCACGGTTCGTCGATGCGGGCCGACAGCGCCGAGGACGGAAAATGAGAGCCGGAGCCGGCGCCAGGCCGGGACGTCTGCCGAAATCGGTCCCGGGGGGTCCTGTGGATTTGTGGACGAGCCCTTCGGGCCGGCCCGCGCCCTGCGGGCCGTGTGGACAAGCCGTGGACGACGCAAGGGCGTCGCCCACCGCATTGCCCACACTCGCGGGCCTCTCGCCCACAAGCTCCACAGGACCGCAACAACAACCATTTCAATTTGGATTCGAAGAAGGCGTCGCTGACGCTCCGGCAGCGTGCACACGCATTGCCGGAATCCCGTACCGGAGGACCGGTCCTGACGGCCGAGCCTTGCGGCAGGGCCTTCGCGGAGATAGCTTCAGACCCGGAACAGAAGAGGAGACCAACTTGCCCAACACGGCCTGATCGCGTCGCTTCGCTCCGGGTGGCTACCATGGTGACATTGGGTGGCTACGTTGAGTGAAATTGACCGGCTACTTTGGCTGAAATTAGGGTGGTACGTTGGTGAAATTCGGCACCCTCCGCCGAAAAAACGCTACCGGGAAAGGAAGACGGGAAAAGGCGGGTCAATTTTGGACGCCGATGGTGGGTCTGTTTTGGACGCCTATTGACAGGTCGAAGTCCGCCAGCGGCTTGAAGGCGGGCAGCCGTGCCTCGGCGCGGCGGCGCTCGAAGCTTCGGGCGCTGCGTGCCTGCTCCTCGCCGGCGATCAGCTCCTCGATCCAGTCGGCGCCGGCAACGTCCTCCCAGCGGCTGACGATGCCGTGTAGGCCGAGCGCTCCGGCCCGCTCCCTGAGTCCGTTCATGTTCCGTCCTTTCCTGCGGTTCCGGGGCTGTCGCAGGCGTCGAGACCGGTCGCCCGCGGCGTCGTTCCGCGGACGCCGCCGCCGTCGGCGACGCTGACGGCCGGCAGGCCCTGCGCGGCGCGGCGGGCCTCGACGATGCCGCGCACCGTGTTCGCGTCGCACGAGCCGCGCGCCAGCGCGACGGCGACCGCCCGGTCGACCTCGTCGGTGCCGTGCGTGTCGAGCAGGCCGGTCAGGATCCGGGCGCATGTCGCGACGTTCCGCCCGCGATGTCCGGCAAGCGCGAGCATCTCCTCCGCCCGCGGCACGGTGCGCAGCAGCCGGTCGCGGACGCTCATGGATCCGTGCCGCTTGCGCGCGGCGATCGCTCTGGCGTGCTCGGGATCGCTGACGGTCCGCTGCCTGTCGTGGCAGCGCCGGTGGCGCGCGACCTCGCGGGTCCCGTCGAGGATGCGGACCGTGTCGCGGGTTGCGGCAAGCGTCAGCCTCGCCCCGGCGAAGTCGGGCGGAACGCTGCAGTCGTTCATGTCGAAGCGGGCATGGCAGGTCTTGTCGATCCGCACCGCTCGCAGCTCCTCGCTCGGGAAGGGGTCGGCGGGCAAGGGGATCAGCCTCTCCCTTTCCCTGGCGAAGGCATCCCGGACCAGAAGGCTGTCGTCGTCCGGCCAGGGACGCTCGGCGGCCGCGCCGAAGCACCACGCCCGGGCCGCGGCGTTGAGTTCGTCGAGCGGGGCCGTGATGTCACGGCCGGCGAAGAAGCCGGTTCGCGCAAACCCGATTCGCCGTTCCACGCGCCCCTTCTCCTGCGGCCGCCTGGGCCAGGCGGCGCACGGCTCGAACGCGTAGTGGGCCGCCAGCGCCAGCAGTGTCGGATGGAAGGTGACGGCCTTGCCGCGCCGCGCGACCACGGCGCTCTTGAGATTGTCGTACAAAAGCCTGCGGGGAACCCCGCCAAGCGCCTCGAACGCCTCGACATGACCCTGCAGGAAGCTGCTCATCCGCGCGTCGTGGAACAGGCTCAGGAAGCTCTGGCGCGAGTGGCTGAGGGTCACGAGGAGCCCCATCAGCCTGTGCTCCGCCCGGCCGATCCGGACCCGCCCGAACTCGCCCCAGTCGACCTGGGCCTGCTCCGCCGGAAGGAAGCTGAGCCGCATCGACGGCTCGGGCCGCCTCGCGGGCCTGAGCCCGAGGGCGCGCAGGCTGTGGCGGAAGTGGTCCTCCCCGCCGCGGTAGCCCCGCGCCCCGACCTGCCGCCAGAGCGTGCTGGCCGGCAGGTCCGGAGCCTCATCGAGCTGCTTGCTGATGAAGGGGACGAAGGGGTCGATGAGCTTCGGCCGGGGCCGCCGCTCCTGCCCGGCCGCCCGCAGCGCCCGCGTCACCGTGCCGTGGTGCACGCCGAGATGCCTCGCGATCGTCCCGACCGGCCAGCCCTCGGCCCGCGACAGCCGCACGATCGTCGCCCGCGTTTCCTCGTCGATCGCCATGAGATCACCTCCTTTGCCGTCCCCAATGCCGCGATCAGGGGTCCGCCAGCACCAGATGGGAGCAGACCCGGCCGCAACCGACGCACCGAGGCGGCGATTCGCGCACGGATCGCGTCGGAAGCTCCGCAACTAAGCGGAACTTCAGGGGGATCTGAAAAGGGATTCAATGACCAACCTTCTGGTTTTCATGGGTTTTCCGGCCCTGCGGCCGCCCGTCAACCTGTCATCTTTATGGGAACGTTCCGGTCAGGGTTCACTCCGAGAAGCTGGAAGGCCCGTTTCTGGACCGGGGTCGGCCTGGTGACGACGGACAGCAGGCTTGCGTCATGGTCCGACAGGCGCAGCTGGTTCAGCGCCATCCCCGAGAGATCGTCGAGCAGGGTGCGGAAGCTGTGGGCGGGCAGGTCGTCTGCGGTGCGCTTCGTTGCGGCCTTCCGCCGGGCGGATTCCGACGGCCGGGCCTTCTCCACCGGCGAGTTCCGCCGTTCCCGGGCGTCCGCGCGGTCGTCGTCCTCGAACAGGAGCGGCGCGAGGCGCCGGCGCATGTGCCATTCGACGTGCAGGGCCAGCATGCAAAGGAACACGTGCGCGCGGACGTGGTCGGGGGAGTACACGTAGACCGGACGGATCCGGAGGTCGCTCTTCGCGTTCCGGAACGCGCGCTCCACGCCGGCGAGCGACTTGCAATCCTCGACGGCCTCCGTTGCGCCCATGGAGGCGGAATCCAGGCTGGTGCGGATGACGCAGCCGCCGTCGAGCCTGGCCTCCGCCTCGATCCGGTCCTTCCGCCTGCGCCAGGAGACGCCCCTGTCGGTCACGTCGACTTCCATGTGCTTCCCGACCTTCCGGCGGTTGACGTCCCTGCCCACCCGGCGGTCGATGGCCTCCCGGCCCTTCAGCCGGCCCGAGCGCACCGACCTCGCGATCGCCGCCAGCGCCTCCTCGGTGGCCTGGAGCAGGGCCGAACGCTTGCGCGCCCGCTCCTGCCGCAGCCGGGGGTTCATGCAGACCATCAGCCGCTCGCCGGGGAAGTCCGGGCCCGTGACCTCGGCCACCGCGTCGGGAGCCAGCGTCTCGGGCACCAGAGGGGCCGGGGCGCCGTCCGCGCCCTCCTTCAGGAGCTTGCGGATGTCCTGCGTCTTCAGGGCCGAGATCCAGTCGAGCCCCGCCGGCTCGATGTCCTCGCGGATCCGCGCCGTGGTCAGCATCCCCCTGTCGCCCACGAGGGCGATGCGGTCGATGCCGAAGCGCTTTCGGATCCTGTTCACCTGGCTTGCCACCGTGGACGGGTCCGCGGTGTTTCCGGGGAACACCTCCACCGCGACCGGGCAGCCGTCGGAGGCGCAGAGCATCCCGAACACGATCTGCCGCTTGCCCCTCTTCCCGTCGCGGCTGTGGCCGAAGGCCGCGAGCGGGCAGCAGGTGCCCTCGAGGTAGCTCGAGGAGACGTCGTACAGGATGAGCGTTCCGTCCTTCAGGTGCCGGCTGGCCAGGCTCCTCTCGATCCAGGGCTGGCGCTTCAGAAGCCAGCCGGGCATGTCGAGCACCTCGTTGCCGGCGACGGGGCCGAGCCCGAGCAGGGCGCCGAGGCTGCTCGTCGCGGTCTCGGGCGACAGCCGCCGGGCGGTGGCGAGCTTGGAATCGGGCGACAGCACCCTCGAGACGACGGCGGCCAGCGCCAGCTGGCGCTCGCGGCTGCGGGTCCGGTGGAGCATGCGCTCGAGGCCGAGGTCCCGCGCGGTGCCGAGGACGGCGGCGACATGCCCGTGCAGGAGGGAGCGCTCGACCTGCATGAGGTCGCCGACGTCGCTGACGGCGACGGCGCCCTTGAGCACGGCCCGGAAGCCATCGACGATCTCGGGCGGGAACTTCGAGAGGTTGGCGACGGTCCTCTTGCGGACCCGCTTTCCCTCCCGCCAAGCCTGGCGGAGGAGGATTGCGGGCTTTCCGGCCTGGTTGGGCACGGATTCGATGTTGAGGGCCATGGCGGGCATCCGTCATGGGAACTTTCCGGCCTCATTGTATCGACCCGGTCTGTGAAGTCAAGAGAAAAAATCAAAAGGAATGTTGCGTCCCCGTTCAATCCCCTCGGGACCGCTCGCCGGATGCGCCGGGATCCGCGCCTGCGGGCGTTATGGCAACAGAAATCCATCTACGGGGCCTCAGAACCGCAGATTCCCGTTTCATGTCAACGGGTTGCACGCAAAATGACCGTGTGAAGTTCCGACTAAGGGCTTCCGGAACGGCCCGGAAGGATGGTCCGTAACGGTTTTTTCGCCGGGGACGGCCGGCGCGCGGACGGCCGCCGCCGCGGTCGCGATCCTGGCCGCCGCGCGCGCCAGGTCCGCCTGGCGCATCCGGTATCGCCGCTGACGGTTCCGGCCCGTCTCGCGGCCCCTCTCCGCGCGCCGGTAGCGCCGTCGCGTCTCGCGCCGGTTCTCGACGCGGGACCGCTCGCTGCAGGCCTTGGAACAGTACCGGTGCCCGCGGTCGCACGAGCGGCAGATCACGACCTGCCGACGGCACCGGTTGCAATTGAACAGACGTCCCGTCTCGCACACATCCATCCGAAGAGCGGGGTGGACCCGGACGCGAAACTGCCTGACAATGCACGGGAGTTCGGTCCCCGCGACCGGCTCGTTCGGGTGCGGCGCCGGGGTTTGTCTCCAAACAATCTTGCCCGGTGCCGCATCGCTCTCTCCTTCGATGCCACACTGCCATCCGGCCGGAGCCGCGGCAAAGGAGCCGCGGCCGGCAGGACCCCACGGCTGGGGAAGGGAACGATCCGCAAGGGTGCGCCGCAAAGGCGACCCATGCCGGATCCGCGCCTCAGGCTCGAACCGAACGCAGCCCCGGCACAGGACCCGGGCCGCAGGTCGATGCGGACGACAGAAGCCTCACGAAAGGAGCCGTACGATAGGAGCCGCACGATAGGAGCCGCACGATGGGAAAAGGAAACGATTCTGGGAAAAGCGCGGCCTGCCACCAATATCCCGCGCTCTTTCACAGCCGTCGACACTGCAAGGCCGAAAGCGCCGGTGGATCCGTGGTCCTCGTCGACCCGCGCGGCACCTCTCAGGAGTGCAGCGGACGTGGCGGCGTTCCCGACACGCCGAAGACCCTCGCCGCCAGGACGCAGGGGTGCGCCGGCTGCGGGCTGGTTCCCGACCGTGACGTGAACGCGGCCGGAACATCCCGCAACGCGCTGCGGGGCCGGGAACCGGCCTTCGGTCGCAAATCGGGCGGGTTGCCGCGCAGCTTGGCCAGGAAGCCGTCGCCTTCAGGCGACGGAGTGTTCACTTGGAACTGGCCGGCTCACGCACTGTGTGAACACTCCGATTCCGCTCGGCTTCACTCGTCTTTCTTGGCATCGCCACCGGCGGCCTCGTCGAAGGAAACACCCATCTGGTCGCCGATTTTCTTCAAGAGCGGCAACTGGACCGCCATGTCCATGATAGCGTCCATGGCGGAGGCAACGGGCGTTCGCAAGGCGTTGTCGCCGCCTTGGCTGCCGAGACCTGTCACGTGATTGACGTTGATCGAGTTGATCCTTTCAGCCGGTTTGACCATTTCGCCGACGATCCTGGGCATGGCTTCGAGCCGCGCCTTTTCCATCTCCATGGCCATGAGCGCGTCGGTGCGGGCGTTCTCCGCCTCGATCTGCGCTCGGCTGGCCTCCGCCTCGGCGAGCTTGACGGCCTTCTCGGCCTCAGCCGCCTCGCGCCGGGCGGCGGCCTTGTCCCTGGCCGTGATCTTGTCGCTTTCAGCCGCAATGGCTGCCTTCGCAGCGGCAGTCCTGGCGTCTGCCTCGGCAGTGACGCGCGCGAGTTCCGCGCGGCGTTCGGTATCCGCCAAGGCGCGCACGGTCTCCACGGCCTCGGCCGCTTTCACGGCCTCCACCCGGGCGGCGTCCGCTTCCATCTGCGCGCGGCTCTCCTCCTGACTCTTGGCGGCTATCGCAATCTGGCGGTCCTGCTCAGCGATGGTCAGCGCCTGTTCACGCTCAACCTCGGCGGCCTGAATGCTGCGCTCCATTCCGATCTTGGCCTCGGTCGCCGCCCGTTCGCTGTCCGCCTTGCGCTTGGCGACCTCGGCAATCTGGGCGGCAGCAAGCGTTTCGATCTCCTGCTGCTGGGCGATCTCGGCGCGGCGTTCCTCGAGATCGATCTCCAGTCGCTTGCGCGAAGCCTCCATGGCCGCGCGGCGAACTGAAACCTCGCTGTCAGCATCGATTTCTGCCCGCTCTTTCTTCGACTTGGCAATTACCTCCGCCAGCTTGCGCATGCCAACCGCGTTGAAGGCATTGTTTTCATCAAGCGCCGAGAACGGCGTCTGGTCGAGCCCCGTCAGCGAGACGCTGTCGAGCTGAAGGCCGTAGCGCGAGAGCGTGTCCTTAAGCATGTCGCGCACATCCGCCACGAACTGCGCACGGTTTTCGTGCAGTTCATCCATCGTCATGCGCGCCGCAACCGACCGCAGTGCATCGACCAGCATCCCGTCGATCAGGTTGCGCAACTCTTCGCGCTGAAACGTCCGCTTGCCGAGCGTCTGTGCCGCCCGCGTGATCGCCTCTGCGTCCGGCATGACCGAGACGTAGAATTCCGCCCCCACGTCCACGCGGAGCCGGTCCTGCGTGATGAGCGAGGCCTCTCCCCGTCGATCCACGTCCAGCCGGAGCGTTTGCATGTTCACCAGACTGATTTCGTGGAAATAGGGAATCGCCAGCACCCCGCCGTCGATCACCACGCGCCGCCCACCGATGCCGGTGCGCAGGAGCGAGACCTCATTGGTGGCACGCTTGTACCACCAGGCGGCCAATGCGATGACGATCGCAAGAACGACGATTACGAGAATGATCCAGCCTAACGTGTCCATGCTCTCTTCTCCTCTATAGATCGTGCATGCCGCACAGGATGTTGGACGACATGCCCCCGTCGGCGGGGATGTTCGTGCCACGGATCCAGGCCGCCATGTCAGACAGCAAGAACATGATGACCGGGGCGATGTCTTCAGGCGTGCCTGGCCGATCCATGAGCTTGCGGTCCTCTGCGGCCCGCGCCCCAAGCGTTTGCAGGAAGTCCCCCAGGATCGGGGTTTCCACCGGACCGGGGCTGACCGCATTCATGCGGATGCCCTGGTCGCGCCAGGTCCAGCGGTTCTGCATCGTCCAGACGATCAGGGCTTCCTTGGAAAAGAAGTAGCTGCGTCCGCCCTCATTCGACACCTTCCAGCGTTCGATGAAGTCTTCCACGTTGTGAAAGTCCAGCGTTTCGGATGCCTTGACCGCATCGACCGCTTTTGGCCAGCCGGATCCGGCCAGCGATGCGACATTCACGATGCTGGCGCCATCGTTGAGCTTCGGGATCAGGTTCAACGTCAGGCACTTCAGCCCGATCAGGTTCACTCTCAGCAACAAGCCTGCCTGACGCGTCGGTGGCAGGCCTGCATTGTTCACCAGCCCGTCGATCCCGTCAGGCAGCACGTCCGCAAGCGCGTCAATCGTTGCCTTGTCCGACAGGTCGGCGCGATAGAACTCCTCCACGTGGTCGAAGTTCTTGTTGAGGTCCACGCCCAAGACCTCCGCCCCATTCTCGGACAGGACGCGCGCCGTCTCCCAGCCAATGCCCGAAGATGATCCGGTAACGACAATGCGCTTGCCTTTGACGAGGTCTCTCATTGCCTAAAACGCCGGCGGATACGGCCGGCCCCCCTTTTCGAGCGTGATCCAGCGGGTTTCCATGAACGTCTCCATCGCCCATCTGCCACCGTGGCGGCCAACACCGCTGGCCTTGATGCCGCCAAAGGGTGCGTGGCATTCGTCGTTGATGGGCGAACAGTTGATATGCGCCATGCCGGTCTCCAGCTGTCGGGCGATTGCCATGGCCCGATCTTCGTTGCGCGAGATGATCCCGGCCGACAGCCCGTACTCCGAGTCGTTCGACATGGCGATCGCCTCCGCGTCCGTGCGAAAGGGCACGACGACGGCGAGCGGACCGAAGGTTTCGTGGTTCCAGACGTCCATTTGCGGCGTGACGTCCGTCAGGATCGTAGGTGCAACGAACCGTCCGTTCACCGTGCCGCCCAGCGCCACCTTCGCGCCCTTCGCAACCGCGTCGTCGATCTGCGCCGCAACGCGCGCGACCTGGCGGTCGTTGATCAGCGGGCCGATGGTGACGGACTTGTCGGCCACGTTCCCTGTCTTCAGATTGGCGCTGCGAGCGATGAATTCCTGCAGGAACCCGGCGTAGGCGCCTTCCTGGACGAGCACCTTTTCGACGCTCATGCAGATCTGGCCCTGGTGCATGAACGATCCAAAGCTCGCCGAAGAGGTTGCCCGCTCCATGTCCGCGTCGTCGAGCACGATCAGGCTGTCCTTGCCGCCAAGCTCAATGCAGCACTTCTTGAGATGCGCGCCGCACTTGGCCGCGATCATGCGACCAACGGGCGTGGAGCCGGTGAAGGAAATCCCTTTCACCGCCGGGTTGTCGATCAGCTCGTCTCCCACGGCGGGCGTGCTGTCGCGGGACGCCGTGACGACGTTGAAGACGCCCGGCGGCACGCCGGCTTCCTCCAGCACCTCGGCAAAGATCAAGCCGCCTGCGTAAGGGGTCTCCTCGGACGGCTTCAGCACGATGGTGTTGCCTGCGGCGAGCGCAAAGGCGATCCCGCGCGACGTCAGGATGCCCGGCACGTTCCACGGGCTGATCACGCCGATCACGCCCATGGGCACTCTCACGGCCGTGGACACCTTTCCGTGGTGAGAGGGCAATACCTCTCCAATCGCGCCGTAGCAGAGCGAGGACGCCGCGCGGAAGGTTTCGGCCACGTGGCCCGCTTCGAACATTCCCTTGCCGTGGTGGCCGCCCCCTTCGTGCTGAACCGCGGCCACGAACTCGGGCACGTGCCGTTCCCAGACGTCGGCGATTCCCGACAGCAGGTGCGCGCGTTCCTGAAACGGCCGGTTCGACCAATCGTGGAATGCCGCCTGAGCGGCTTCGATCGCTGCGCGGACCTCTGCCACGCCCGCGTCGGGCACGCGTGCCCAGACGCTGCCGTCGGAGGGGTTGAGATCATCGAACTGCCCGGCGGTCTGTTGCCACTGGCCGTTGACGTAGAGGCCCTTGATGTCCGGGGCGGCGTTTGCCTGGTCGAGCATGTTACTCCCTTTCAAACTGGCCCGATGGGCGGCGGCGGTAGACTTCCACCCGCGGGCGTCGGTAAACCTCGATCATGGGCGCGGGCGCGGTCGCTTGCGGAGGGGATGCCCGTGTCCGTGCGGGCACGGGTTTCGCGGCGCCTGTCGGGTGCCGCCGGGCGGCTTTCGCGGCTTCCTCGATGTCTTTCATCACAACCGTCAGCCGTTCATCGGCCAGCCGGTCGGCGGCCGCGCCTACGTCAGCGGGAACCTGGCGAGGCGCGCTGGCGGACCGGTCCGCGGCCTTCGCCACCAGGTCGGTGATCGACAGTCCCGCCTGCTGGTCCGCGCTGCGTTGCGGCTGCTGGCGAGCGGTAAAGGCTGGCGCGCTTGGCACCGGCGCACTTTCAGGTGCGGTGGCTGCGGCTGCCGGCGCCTTCCGTCCGCCGCCACCGAGATACGCCCTTTGCACCGCCGGGTCGCCTGCGAGCCGGGCCGCCGTGTCCTCATGGGTGATCCGGGTGTTTTCCAAAAGGTATCCCCGATCCGCGATCGCCAGGCTCAGCCTTGCGTTTTGTTCGACAAGCAGCACTCCGATGCCGAGCGATTTCACCTGTGCAAGGTTCTGGAACAGCTCCTTGCACAGCAGGGGCGACAGGCCGAGCGACGGTTCGTCGAGCATCAGGATTTCAGGAGCCGACATCATCGCGCGCCCGATGGCCAGCATCTGCTGCTCGCCGCCCGACATCGTCCGTGCGACCTGGCCTTGACGTTCCCGCAGCGTCGGGAAAAGACCGAGCACGCGGTCGAGGTTCTCCCGCTCCCGGTCCCGGGCGCGGGCAGGATAGGCCCCCAGCAAGAGGTTCTCCTTCACAGACAGATCGCCGAAGATCCCGCGCCCCTCGGGGACGAGAACCACGCCCTTCTCCACGATTTCATCCGGGCTCAGCCCGGTCAGCGTGTCGGTCCCCAGCCGGACCTCGCCAGAAACCCTGCCCTCGCAAATCCCGGCTATGGCGCGCAGGAGCGTCGACTTGCCCGCGCCGTTTGCACCGAGGATAACCACGATCTCGCCCGGCGCGATCGAAAGCGACACGTCGTTCAAGGACGGGTGCTGGCCGTAGGCGGCGGAAATGCCCGACACCTCAAGCATCGTCGTCCCCCAGATAGGCGCGGACGACGTCCCGGTCGCTGAGCGCTTCGTCCGGGCTGCCTTCGGCGATCTTGGTGCCCGACGACATCACGACGCAGTGGTCGCAGAGCGAGCGGATCGCGTCCATCACGTGTTCGACCAGCACCACGGTCCGGCCCTCTTCGCGCAAGGCGTGGATCAGCTCGATTCCGGTATCCAGTTCGGTCGGGTTCAGCCCTGCCAACCATTCGTCAAGCAGCAGCACTTGCGGCTCCCCGGCGAGCGTGCGAGCGAGTTCCACCCGCTTTTGGTCGATGTATGTGAGTGAAGATATCGGCGCATGGCTCATTGCGTCCATGCCGACGCGGTCGAGAAGGCCATGCGCGAAGTCCTCTGCTTCGCGGCCCCAGCGGCGGCGGTGGCCGTAGACGGCGCCGGCGATCACGTTCTCCAGGACGGTCAGGCCCGGCAGGAGACGCACCAGCTGGAATGTCCGGCCCACCCCTTCACGCGCGATCTTCTGCGCAGGCATGTCGGAGATGTTGCGTCCCCGCATCGAAATCCGGCCCTCGGTCGGCTTGAACGCGCCGGAAATCATGTTCAGGACCGTGGTCTTGCCAGAGCCGTTGGGGCCGATGATGCCCACCATCTGACGCTCCGTCACATCGAAGGACATGTTCGACACCGCGACCAGCCCGCCGAAGCGCTTGGTCACGCCCTTCACGGACAGGACTGCACCCGACTGCCTCACGCCCGTCTCCTGATCCGGGCGCGCAGCTCTCCGATCCGCCCGACGACCCCGTTGGGCAGGACGTAGACGATCAGCAGGAAGCAGACTCCGAGGAACAGCGTCGACTGGTTGGGAAACTGGATTGCGACCCATTCCCAGATGATCGTGAAGGGGATCACGCCCACAAGCGGCCCCCACAGCCTGCCGGACCCGCCCAGGAGCGCCATGATGACGACGAGGAAGCTCAGCTGGGGGGAGAATACCTGGTTCGGTTCGATGTAGCTCCATCTCGGCGCGATCAGGGCGCCGACGAGTGCCGCGAAAAAGCCGGTGGTGGTGAAAAGGATGACCTTGGCCGTCGCCGTGTTGATGCCCACGTGGCGCGCAACGGTTTCATCGCCGCCAATGATGCGCAGCGCAAAGCCGATGCGGGATCGGCTGACCCACCAGCCCAGCAGGTAGACCACGGCGGCGACGGCCAGCAGCATCCAGAAGATGTGCTGGTCGCGCAGGTCTGTCAGCACGTATAGCCCGCGGCTGCCCAGGAAGTTGTTCTGCACCCAGCTGACGACATTGCGGATCATTTCCGCCAGGCCAAGGGTGAAGATCACGAAGTAGACACCTGACAGCCGCAGGGTGGCAAGACCGATCAGCGCTGCAAGGACTGCTCCGACGACCGGGGACATTGCGGCCATGACCCAGAAGGGCTGGGCATAGTCGCTCATCCCCGTGCCGACGAGATAGCCGCCCACGCCGAAAAACGCGCCGGTGGCGAGCGAGATGTAGTGCGTCGGACCGGAAAACAGCGCCCAGGAGGTGGCCAGGGCAACATACATCATTGCAGTCACGCCGATGGACAGCCAGTAGCCGTTCGCTCCCAGCGGGAAGAGCGCTGCAAGCGCCACGAGAATGGCTGCGTACAAGAGCTCTGTCCAGCTCGCGGACTTCATGCGGCGCGCCTTCCGAACAGGCCCTGCGGACGGATAAGGAGGATCAGGACAAAGATCAGGTAGGCGGCTGCGAGCGTGAGCCCCGGGTCGATGAGGCTGGCGACCGCCGTTTCCACGACGCCGAGGATGACGGCAGCCACGATGGCCCCGCGGATATCTCCAACGCCGCCCATGATCACGATGATCAGCGCCTTCATGGTGAAGACCACGCCGATGGAGGCATCAAGGGTGATGAACGTCGAGATCAGGGCTCCGCCCACGGCGGTGATCGCTCCGCCGAGCGCGAATGCCAGTGCCGAAACGCGCGGGACGTTGATGCCGACCAGTCCGGACGCTTCGGTCGAAACCGAAACGGCCCGCACTGCAACGCCAGGCCTGCTCAGGTTGAGCCACAGGTACAGGGCAGCGCCGATCAGCACGGCTATTGCGAAGGCCAGCACCCGGTTCAGCGAAGCTGTCGAGCCTATGATCGAAACAGGTTCGCTGAGATAGTTGTAGGCAAAGAAACCGCCTTCAACCGAGATCATCAGGCCGATGATGATGAACGACATTCCAAAAGTGGCGAGGATTGATTCCACTTCCAGAGCCCCTTGCGAACCCGCCCGGCGCACGAGTGGCATCAGCAGGAATCGATAGATCAACCAGTTGCCGGCGAAACTCACGGGGATCACGAGGATCACTGTCAGAAGCGGACTGACCTGCGAGGTGGTGTAAAGCCAGAACGCCGCCAACGCGCCCAGCACCAGCACCTCGCCGTTCGCAAGGTTCATGATCCGGGCCACGCCGTATTGCAGGTTCAGGCCCATCGCGATCAGGGCGTAGGTGCCTGACAGCAACAGGCCAGAGACCAGGATGTCCAGCATCTTCGGATTCCGACACGGTCGCGCGGCGCATCAGCGCCAGGCGACCGTGTCGGGCACTACTCGGCCCAGCCGTCTTTGAGACGCACCGGCACCGCGCCTTCGACGTTGGAACCCTTGACTCCACGGAAGACTCCGTCCTGCCACTGGCCCACGGACCAGAAGGTGTTGGAGAAGTTGTTCTTGAAGCTGAGCGTGCCCATCACCGTGTCAAAGCTGTTGTCCTTTATGTACTGGGTCACCACATCCCGGTCGAGCGTGCCGGCACCGACAATCGCCTGTTCCAGGATCTGCAGCGCTGCGTAGGTATTGGCAGATGCCCAATAGTCGGCCACATCCCCGGTGATTTCCATGTGGGCCTTGCGGTACTCCGCGATGGCCGGGTCATCCACGTTGGTGCCGCCGGCGCCAAGCACATTGTTGATCTTGTTGCCAAAGGCACCGCTGAATGACGGGAAACTGGTGGCAACCGCCGAATAGTAGAGCGCCACGTCCAGGTCCTCGACAATGGCCTGTTCGGCCAGGCCGAAGCTGTCCGGCGGGTAGGACCACGCCACGAACGCCTTCGCGCCGGAGGCTTTCGCGCCCTTCATCACCGGGCTCAGGTCCGGCGTGCCGAGGGGGTAGGACTTGTCATACACGAGCTCGAATCCCGCTTCCGTGAAGAGCGCGCGTGCACGGTCCGACAGTTCGATCCCGAAGGCATCAGCCACGTTGACCATTGCGACCGCGTTGCCGATGGCACCCGCTTCGCGCTGTTCCACCAGAATGTCCCTCACGCCTTCGACGAATGCCGTCGTCGTGCCAAGCGTAAAGAAGAGGTTCGGATACCGGGCCGTCAGCTCGTCCATCTTGTCGGTGATCGCCGAGACGGCGACCATGGGGTAGCCGTAACGGCCGTAGATCGGCGCGGCGGCGATGTTGAACCCGGTGCCGTAAGGCGCGACAACGAAATCCACCTTGTCTTGTTCCGCAAGCCGCTGAGCCAGCTTGATGTGTTCGCCCGGATTGGTCTTGTCGTCGTATTCGATCAGCTCGATGGTCATTTTCTTGCCGCCCACGTCGAGCCCGCCGCGTGCATTGACCTGTTCCACCCACAAACGAATGTTCGGCCATTGCGTGACGACCGCGCCGCCCGCAAGGGGGCCGGTCTTGGGGGCAATTGCGCCGAGCTTGATGACATCCTGGGCAAGCGCTGCGCCCGCTGTCATGAGGCCGGCGGCGATCGCACCCGCGACAGCCAGTTTAACGAGACTTCTGCGTAACATGTCTTCCTCCCATGCGTTGACGATGCTTCCTGGCGGTTGGTCCGCCATGTCGAATCAAGGCCAGTATGAGATTCTGCATCCGTTTTGAAGCACATGCTAGGCGAAAGTCGAACAGTTGTCGCCCGCACCTGGTCGCCACTGATTCTCCCGCCTCTCGGCGGGGTGGCGGCAACCGCGGCGGCCATGTCGGTTCGGCCCCGCTCGGGAGGGCTCCCGTGGAAACCGTCCGTGGCATCCGCCTCTGCCGGCACCCGGCCGGAAGTGACTGCCATCTCCTGGAAGTCCGCATGCCGGCGGCGCTGCAGGTCCTCGCGGCGCAACCTCGGCAATGGATGGGTCCGCGACATCGCGCGCAGTTGCCCGAATCCGGGATGCAGCTGGACAGGAACGTCCTAGTTCAGGATGCCGGCCGAGCGCATCGCTTCGCGAATCGCATTCCTGGTTTCTTCACCGGGAGTCACGATCGGCAGGCGAACCTCCGCGCTGCATCGGCCCAGCAGCGAGAGCCCGTACTTTGCGCCAGCCAGCCCTGGTTCCATGAAGATCGAGACATGCAGCGGCATGAGCCGGTCGGTAATCTCGAGCGCCGTCCCGTAGTCGCCTGCCAGGGTGGCCGCCTGCATCCCGGCACAGAGCTCGGGAGCCACGTTCGCCGTGACGCTGATGCAGCCCGTTCCGCCGTGAGCGTTGAATCCAAGTGCGGTCGCATCCTCGCCCGAGACCTGGACGAAATCCTTGCCGCAGGCCGTGCGCTGCTTCGGCACGCGAGACAGGTCGCCGGTGGCGTCCTTGACCCCGACTATGCGCGGCAGTTTCGACAGCCTGGCCATGGTCTCCACCGTCATGTCGATGGCCGAGCGACCGGGAATGTTGTAGATCATGATCGGCAGTTCCACCGAATCGTGCATCTCCTTGAAATGCTGGTAGAGGCCTTCCTGTGTCGGCTTGTTGTAGTACGGCGTCACGACAAGCGCCGCATTCGCTCCAACCTTCGCGGCATGCCGCATGAAGCGGATGCCCTCTGCCGTGTTGTTCGATCCCGCCCCGGCAATCACCGGCACCCGGCCGTTCGCAGCCTTCACGACCTCCTCGATCACCGCTTCGTGCTCTTCGTGGGACAGCGTCGGGCTCTCGCCCGTCGTGCCGACGGGAACCAGGCCGGTCGAGCCGCATTCGATCTGCCATTCGACCAGCAAACCGAGCGATTCGATGTCCAGTTCCCCGTCCCTGAACGGGGTCACGAGTGCCGGGATCGAACCCTGGATCACCATGATGCGCCTCCAAAACGTCGCGGCATGAATTTTGCGTGACCCGCAGAACCTATAGCGCACGTGGGGAATTGCCAAGGCAGTCCGAACGTGCTTTCATGGAGATGCCGTGGGGGCACGTAAGAGCGGATCAAGTGTATGTTCAAGGCCCTGATTGCGGCAATTCTCCTGAGCGGATCGACAACGGCCGGACTTGCCCAGACAAGTGCCGAGATCGCAAGCTACAAGCGTGCGGTCGGAGCCATGAAGGCAGTCGATTGGGATGCGGCGCGCGCCGAAGCCGGGCGCGCAGGGCCCGTCGCCCGCGACATCATCGAATGGCGGCGGTTTCGTGCAGGCGTGGGTGACTTCGGTTCGGTCCGGAAGTTTCTTGCCCGTCGCGCGGACTGGCCCGGGCTGAAGCTCCTGCGGCGCAGGTCCGAAGCCAACATTCCCGTCGGAAGCCGGCCGCGGGAGGTCATCGCCTTCTTCTCCGGTCAGCCGCCGCAAACGGGTGCGGGCGCGCGCGCCCTGATCGCCGCCTACCGTTCAAGCGGACTTGACGCCATGGCCGAAGCGGAGGCGGTGCGCGTCTGGCAGACGATGACCTTCAGGCAGGGGGATCACGACGCGCTCCTCCGGGACTACGGAGATGCCTTGCGGGCACATCACGAATCCCGGCTCGACATGCTGCTTTGGCGCGGCGCGAGGGAGAACGCAGAGCGAATGTACCCGTTCGTCAGCAAGGGGTGGGCGGCTCTGGCGAGGGCGCGGCTGGCCCGGCGCGGGACCGGGTCTGGCGTCGACGCGCTGATCCGGCAGGTGCCTGAAAGCCATCGCGATCATCCTGGCCTGGCTTTCGAATTGATGCAGTGGCGGGCGCGAAACGGCGACACCCCGGAAGCGGCGGCGCTCTTTTTCGAAGCGGAAAGGGACGGGCTTGGGCGGCCTGATCGCTGGGCGCGGTGGAGAAGGTCGCTTGCACGTCGCTTGATGCGCGACGGCGAGGCGGACCTCGCTTACCGGCTTGCGTCCAGGCACGAGCTGCACGAGGGATCGAGCTACGCCGACCTCGAGTGGCTCTCCGGGTACCTGGCGTTGACCTACAGGAACGACGGGCAGGTCGCGCTGCACCATTTCACGCGTTTCCGGGATGCGGTCGAAAGGCCAATCTCCCTTGGCAGGGCGGGCTATTGGGAAGGGCGCGCGCGTGAATTGCTGGGAGACCTGGAAGGCGCACGGCGCGCCTACGCCTTCGGCGCCAGGCATCAGACGAGCTTCTACGGCCTGCTGGCGGCAGAGAGAGCAGGCATTCCCCTTGATAGGGCACTTACGGGCGATGAGACGTTTCCTCCTTGGAAGCGAACCACTCTGCCGAAGAGCTCGGTCTTCGCGGCCGCACGGTTCTTCATCGCGTCCGGTGAACGTGATCAGGCCGAACAGTTCGTGAGTCACATGGCGGAGACCCTGCCACGGGACGAACTCGGAAGCCTCGGGGAATACGTGCTGGCGATGAATGAGCCGCATCTCGCGGTGGCGATCGCGAAGCAGGCCGCAAGACGGGGAATCGTGCTGCCAAAGTTCTACTTTCCGGTCGCACGGCTCGGTCTTTCCAATTTCCCGATACCGAGGGAACTCGTGCTGGCGGTCACGAGGCAGGAAAGTGAATTCGACCCCGCCGTCCGGAGCCGCGTAGGTGCGTTGGGCATCATGCAGCTGATGCCCGAAACCGCCAGGGAGATCGCCGCATACCTGGACATGCCCTACAGCAGCAGCCGGATGCTCTCGGACACGCATTACAACGCGCGGCTGGGTATGGCCTATCTGGACGAGCTCCTGGAAAGGTACGACGGCAACGTCGTGCTGGTTGCGGCGGCATACAATGCCGGGCCGGGTCGCGCGGATCGCTGGACCGATTCGTTGGGAGATCCCAGGCGGAGCGACATGGTCGACTGGATCGAGCACATTCCATACAACGAAACGCGAAACTACGTGATGCGGGTTGCCGAGGGCGCGCTGGTCTATCGGGCCAGGATTGGCGGAAAGCTCGGTCCCGTGACCTTGAGCCGGGAGATCGCGAACTGGCAGGGGCATGAACGAGCCGTGCGGAGCGGATGGTCCGGATGGACAGCGGTTCGGCCACGACTTCGGCCATCACCCCTGACCGATTGAGACGCTGGGCCGCATTCATGCGATGCGTCGGGGTGCCGTTTCCGGACACGATTCCGCCCTGCGGTACGGAATCCGGAACTTGACTGCATGTCGGGCTCAACGCCCGCCGCCGACGTTCAGCGCAGTGACCGTCCCTTCATGATCGCGTCCGGTCCGAACTTCTCGCGTATCCTGTCGGATGCGCGTTCTGCATCGGCCCGGATGCGTGATCCTGGATCCAGAAGATCTCCTCCCGTGTCCGCTTCCACCGCACTCTCGAGATGGGAAATGCCGACACCTAGCAGACGATACGGGCCTTCTTCGCCAACCTGATCCAAGAGCGTCCGTGCAGTGCGATAGATCCGGTCAGCGATTTGCGTGGGTTCCGAAAGTCCGGACTGGCGCGTCAGCACACGGTGATTGGCGCGCTTCAGCTTCAACGTGACGGTGCGCCCCGACAGACTCTTGGCCTTCGCGCGGTCCGACACCTTCTCGGCGAGGCGCCATATGTGGCCGTCGAGAATGTCGGGATCCTTGGTGTCTTCCCCGAAGGTGGTTTCGTTCGAGATCGACTTGACCGGAGTCCGCGACGAAACAGGCCTGCGGTCCTCTCCGCGTGCAAGGTGGTAGAGACGCTCGCCGAAGCTTCCAAATCGCGCGATCAGGTCCCGCCTGTCCCAGCGAAGCAGATCGGAAAACGTCCGTATGCCCGCCCTTTCCAGGGACGCCTGCGCCTGTTGACCGACCCCCCAGATGAGACTTACCCGCTGCTCGCTCAGGAAGCTGGCCGTTTCGGCGCGACCGATCACGGAAAATCCCCTTGGCTTGTCCCGATCGGATGCCACCTTGGCCAGGAACTTGTTGTGGCTGAGACCGATCGAGCCGGAGAGGCCAAGCTCGTCCTCCATGCGCTTCACAAGTCCGGCCAGGAGGACCGCAGCCGGTTCGCCGTGCAGTCGCTCCGTTCCGGTCAGGTCCATGAACGCTTCATCCAGCGAAAGCGGCTCGACCGCAGGGGTCAGGCCTTGCATCATTGCGCGTATCTTGCGGCTGACATCGACATAGACGGCCATTCGTCCCTTCAGGACCACGGCGTCCGGGCACAGCTTCAGCGCCTGGAACATCGGCATCGCTGACCGGACTCCCCGAATTCGCGCGATATAGCAGGCCGTCGACACCACGCCTCGCCTGCCGCCGCCAATGATGACGGGCTTGTCATTCAGGTCCGGGTCTTCCCGCTTTTCCACGCTGGCGTAGAACGCGTCGCAATCCATGTGCGCGATCGACAATTCGAAGAGCTCGGGATGCTCGATGATCCTTGGCCGGCCGCAGTCCGGGCAGCGGTGGCCGGACTCGAACCTTGTCAGGCAATCGCGGCAGAGCGCAGGCATGCCCGCAGGATATCGAATCGCGGCGACCAGTGACAGGACCATTCCGGCACATTGCCGATCCAGGACGAAAGACGCCCGGGCACGGCTTGCGCCGGAGGAACAGGCGCAGCCGGACCCCGGCAAGGGCGCCGCCGCTGGTGGTGACGAAAGGATTCAACAACAGGGAACGATCCTCCCGAAGGCGCGGCATGTCGGCGAAATCCCGCCCTTTCTCGCAGTCATCGACATGAAGCGCGATGCGTCTTCCGGCCCGTGGTGACAAGTTCGCGCACAAGCGCCGAACAGTCGCGTTCGCGCCCGAATCGTCAACACAATGCGTTCGTCGGATCGCGTGAAGGCGGCAATCGTGCAATGTGCCGCGTTCAAGGCGCTTTCTGCGGCGTGCCGTGCAGGGATCGAGCCTGCGACCTTCAGGCAATGAGGCCAGGGTCGCGCAAATTGGCGAAAGCGGGAAGCCGTGACGCTGAACTGAACCGTGGCGTGCCACGCAGTTTTGGAAATGGGGTGTTCCTGCAGTACCTAACGTGGCAGTGTGTGAATCGTTTCCACGGCTTCGCGGAACGGTTGCAGATATGCGGGAACCCGCCGGATCCGGGGATCGAACCTATCCGATGACTGCCCGACTACGGAACGGAGAACGCCAGGATGCAAGGCGACCGAAGTCTTGAAATGGTAGCGACAGTGCAGTGCGCTGCAGGCACGCTGCCGTGCCATGGGCGAACATGCGATGCATAACGACAGGAACGAAAATGGACATTCTTGAAACCATCCCCATGTCCGGCGGAGCCCTTACGGTGCTCCTGCTCGCGGCATTCATACTGCTCTGCGTCTATCTGGGCATCCGAATCGTGCCCCAGTCGGAGAAGCACGTGGTCGAGCGCTTTGGACGCCTGCGCACGGTCCTCGGCCCGGGCATCAACCTGATCGTGCCCTTCCTCGACAAGATAAGGCACAAGATCTCGGTCCTCGAGCGGCAGCTTCCCAATGCCAGCCAGGATGCGATCACGGCAGACAACGTGCTGGTGCAGGTCGAAACCAGCGTCTTCTACCGGATCATCTCGCCAGAGAGGACGGTGTACCGCATTCGTGACGTGGATGGCGCGATAGCCACGACCGTTGCGGGCATCGTTCGCGCCGAAATCGGCAAGATGGAGCTGGACGAGGTGCAGTCAAACCGCGCGACCCTGATCTCCACCATCAAGGAAAGCGTGGAAGACGCCGTCGAGGCCTGGGGGATCGAGGTGACGCGCGCCGAAATCCTGGACGTGGACCTTGACCAGGCCACCCGTGACGCAATGCTGCAGCAGTTGAACGCCGAACGGGAGCGACGCGCCCAGGTGACGCTCGCGGAAGGCGAGCGGCGCGCGGTGGAACTGGCGGCCGATGCCGAACTCTATGCAGCGGAGCAGGCAGCCAAGGCGCGTCGCGTCCTGGCAGATGCGGAAGCCTACGCGACCGGCGTTGTTGCCAAGGCGATCCAGGACAACGGGCTGGAGGCCGCGCGCTACCAGGTCGCGCTCAAGCAGGTCGAGGCGCTGAACGCTCTCGGCGGTCGCGAAGGATCGAACACGATCGTCCTGCCTGCCAACGCGATCGAGGCCTTTGGCGACGCATTCAAGATGTTGAAAGGCAAGCCGCAATGAGTTTCTGGTCTCTTTGGTGGGTCTGGATGTTCGGTGCCCTGATCCTGGCGATCCTTGAGGTCCTGGCACCCGCACAGGTGTTTCTCGGGTTCGCGATTGGTGCGGCGCTGGTCGGGCTCGCCTTGCTGGCAGGCGTCCCGGGCCTGGCCGGGTCCCTGTCGGCCCTTGCCCTGGCATTCGCCGTCGCGTCGCTTCTGTCGTGGGTGCTCGTGCGCCGCCTGATGGGCATTCGGAAAGGGCAGGTGAAGCACTTCGACCATGACATCAACGAGGACTGAAAGTCTTGACGGGCGCGTACCGTCAGTGCCGGTCGTTCCGCAGGGTGCCGAAATTCCGCCGGACATGCCGGACTACTCCGTGGAAAGGATGCTCCTCGCGGGCGGGACCCGAGAAGTCGCCGGGGCGGACGAGGCGGGACGGGGGCCCTTGGCGGGACCCGTGACGGCCGCAGCCGTCGTCCTTGACGCCGACGCCATTCCTTCGGGGATCAACGATTCGAAGAGGCTTGGACCGAAGGCGCGCTTCCGTCTACTTGAAGAGATCATGGCCAGCGCGAAGGTTTCCGTGGCACATGCCTCTGTCGAGGAAATCGACAAGCTGAACATTCTCCGTGCGTCACTTCTTGCCATGGAGCGTGCCGTGACCGGCCTGCGCAGCACGCCATGCCACGTGCTGATTGACGGCAACATTGTGCCAGGCTCCCTCGGCTGCGACGCGACGGCACTGGTGAAGGGCGATGCCCGGAGCCTGTCCGTTGCGGCTGCGTCCATCGTCGCCAAGGCAACCCGCGACCGGATCATGCAAGACCTGGCGCGGGAATTTCCCGGCTACGGCTGGGAAAGAAACGCCGGATACCCCACGAAGGCCCATCGGGCGGCGCTCGCAGACCTCGGGGTCACTCCGCATCACAGGCGTTCGTTCAGGACCGTTCGGGAATTGCTGTGACTGCAGGTTGCACCGGACCTTCGGATCGGGCGTCTTCGATGGGGCCTTACAAAGAAAGATTGACAGAAAGGGAAATGCCGCCGGCGACGGTGCGCGCGCCGCCGGCAAGTATGGGAATCGCGGTCCCTACAGCCGCCAAAGCCGGCAAATCAGTGCGCCGTCAACCTTTCTTTGTAAGCCCCCTTCGATGAGGGTGCGGCACGGGCCGGGTCTTCCTTTCGGCGCTCGCGAACCGTGACATTCCTGGTGTCAGCCGATCCGTCCGCGCGCGCCGTCGGTTTGCGCACGGTCCAAAAGGAAATGGTCGAGGATGACGCTGGCCGCCATGGCTTCGGCCACGGGCACCGCGCGGATGCCGACGCAGGGGTCGTGTCGACCCCTGGTCACGATCTCGGTCGCTTCGCCGGTCTTGGTTATGGTTCTCCGAGGCGTCAGGATCGACGAAGTCGGCTTGACGGCAAACCGGACCACGACGTCCTGGCCGGTCGAGATTCCGCCGAGAATTCCGCCGGCATGGTTCGAAGCGAATGCAGGACCGTCCGATCCCATTGAAATCTCGTCCGCGTTTTTCTCGCCGGCAAGGCGCGCGGCTGCCATGCCTTCGCCGATTTCCACGCCCTTGACCGCGTTTATGCTCATCATCGCCGCCGCAAGGTCGGTGTCGAGCTTGCCGTAGACGGGTGCCCCCAGTCCCGGCGGGCATCCCCGGACTGTCACTTCGATGATCGCGCCAATCGAGGAGCCGGACTTGCGGAGGCCATCGAGATAGGGCGCCCATTCCTCGGCCGACTTCGCGTCGGGCGTCCAGAAAGGGTTGCGATCGATTTCCTCCCAGTCGAAACGGTCGCGTTCGATTTCCCGGTCGCCCATCGCGATCATGTAGCCGGTGATCCGGAGGCCGGGAACGAGCTGTTGGAGCGCAGCGCGCGCAACCCCGCCTGCCGCAACGCGCGCGGCTGTCTCGCGTGCGGACGAGCGACCGCCGCCCCTGTAGTCCCGGATGCCGTATTTCCGCCAGTACGTGATGTCGGCGTGACCGGGGCGGAACTTTTCGGCAATGTCGCCATAGTCCTTCGACCGCTGGTCGGTATTCCGGATCATGAGCTGGATCGGCGTGCCGGTGGTCTTGCCCTCGAAGGTGCCGGACAGGATCTCGACTTCGTCCGCCTCACGTCGCTGCGTAGTGTAGCGGCTCTGGCCGGGCCTGCGCCTGTCGAGCCAGACCTGGATTTCCGCGGGCTCAAGCGGGATGCCGGGCGGGCAGCCGTCAATGGTCGCGCCGAGAGCAGGCCCGTGGCTTTCGCCCCAGGTCGTGACCCGGAAGAGATGTCCGTAGGTGTTGACGCTCATGTTGCCGCTCCCGAGGACCTGATACCTGTTCTCCTTGCTCAGGGAAAGGCGGCGCGGCCCCCGTTGGTCGTCCGTTCGGTTCGTCGAGGAATCCGATTGACTCTCGCCGCGAACTCCTATTTGTTCGTTAATAGAACGAACTAAAGGGAAGATCGTGGCCAGCCAGTCCATGATTTCCAGGCGAATGTCCCAGAGCGCCGTGATTCAGGCGATCGCCAGCTTTGGGCCCGTCTCCCGGGCAAGCGTTGCAAAGATCACCGGCCTTTCGAAGCAGACGGTCTCCGAGATCGTTGCGAATCTCGAAGCCGATGGCTGGGTGCGCACCGTCGGACAGACCGAAGGGCACGTGGGCCGGCGGGCGGTCGTTTACGAGATCTCGCCCTCCGCCGCGACGATCGCCAGCGTCGACCTCGGTGGCACCAACGTTCGGGTCGCCCTTTGCGACCTGACCGGAAACGTGCTGGCGGAGCGTGTCGAGCCTACCGAACGTACTGGCGGCATCAATGTCGTGGAGCAGATTGCCCGCATGGTACGCCAGACGGTATCGGACCACGTAGGCTCTCTCGGGGATCTGCATATCGCCGTAGTCGGCGTGCCCGGCGTCCCCGATCCCAGAAGCGGCGCAATCCTGCTGGCGCCGAACATTGCCGGGATTGACCGGATCGATCTTGCTGGCTCGCTCAGGGAGCGCCTGGGCTTCGAGGTGTTCGTTGAGAACGACGTGAACCTTGCGGCGCTCGGAGAACACTGGCTGGGAAGCCGAGGCGAAGGCGACAACCTGGTCTTCATCTCGATCGGTACAGGTATCGGAGCAGGCATAGTCGTCGGCGGGAATCTGCTGCGCGGAAGCTTCGGCGCGGCCGGAGAGATCGGGTTTCTTCCCTTCGGCGCTGATCCGTTCGAGGCCGAGAGCCTGAAGATAGGCGCGCTGGAACGGGTGGCGGCGTCGAGCGCGATCGTCGATCTCTACCAGTCGCTTTCGGATCGCACGGCGGATGTCCCGGGCGTATTCGACGCCGCAAGTCAAGGAGACGCCGCGGCAATCGAGACGCTCGACGAGGTCGCGAAGCAGATTGCTCGGGCGGCAACGGCAATCCTGGCGGTGGTCGATCCATCCGTGATCGTCATTGGCGGTTCGATCGGATCGCGAGACGAGCTTCTGGACCGCATCATCCGGTTCGTGTCAGACTGCTATCCGCGATCGGTCGAGATCGGGAAGTCACGGCTTGGCGATCAGGCCACACTTGCAGGTGGCGCATCCGTTGCGTTGTCGCACCTGCACATTTCGATCTTTGCCGAGGGGCAAAAGGGTGCGGAAATCTCCGTCCCGCCTCCGGCCATCGAGAACTTCAAGGCGTTGGCGACATGAGCGCCGCCGGACTCAACGATGAACTCGCGCAGGCGCAGGATGCGAAGGCTGACATCGAGCTTCTGCGCAACGCCCTCGCGATGGAAAGCGTGACGGGAAACGAGACGCCCTTTGCGCGATTTCTCGAAGCCCGGCTGCGAGAGCTTGGCCTCGACACGGGGCGCGGCGAGTTCCTTGAAGGCCGGGAGAATGTCTGGGGCGCCAGTCCTTCCGACGGCAAGTCCGGGTCGAACCTGATGATCGTGGGTCATTCCGACGTGGTTCATGCCCGGGGCTGGAAGGAGCATTGGGGGGACGATCCACGCTCCGTTCCTTTCGCGGGCACACAGAAGGACGGCCAGATCTGGGGGCGCGGGGCCAGCGACCTGAAGGGCGGCATCTGCGCTGCCGTCGCTGCAATCCGGCTGCTGCGGAAAGCGGGCCATGAACTGGACGGCGGAATCACGCTGGCCTTCATCGGAGACGAGGAAAGCGGCGAGCCGGGCACTGGCGTCAGTGCCGGCGCGAGGGATCTCGTCCGGCGCGTCGGATCCGGTCAAATCGCCAAGCCCGACTTCGCGGTCTATGTCGAACCGACGAACCTGGATGTCCATACCGCCCAGATCGGGTTCTTCATTGCCGACGTTACCGTTTCCGGGAAGACCGCCTATTTCGGCACACCGCAGCATGGAGTCGATGCGCTGAAGGCGACCCATGAGGTGCTGTCGCGGATCTGGGCGCATGAGGCCGAGCTGGCGGCCGGGCCGACGCACGGGCTGGTGGGAGCTTCATCGATCCTTGTGACGAGCATCGAGGGCGGGGGCTTCATTGCCGTCCCAGGTCAATGCAGGCTGTCGCTGATCCGCAAGCTGCGCCCCGGCGAAGACATTGACGCAGCCGTCGCCGGTCTCGAGGCAGCGGTTGCGACCGCCGATCTGGCCGACCGAATTTCGGTCTCCTTCGACTACCCGGCAGGGCGGGACCACGCCAGGGGCGGATCGCCTGTGGAGATCGACCGGGACACGCCCGCTGCCCGTCTTCTGCAGGCCTGCGTCAGGCAGGTTTGCCCGAGTGCGGGCAAGATCGGCGGGGCGCCCTACTGGTCGGAGATGCCGTTTCTGGTCAACGAAATAGGCTGTCCGGCCGTCTATTGCGCACCGGGCGACATCGCCGTGGCTCATACCTTCGAGGAGCGCATCGAGATCAAGGAATACCTCGCCGCCGTACGGGCTTTCGCACTATTTGCGGCTCGTTTCTGCGGCCTCACGGAAAGACACCAATCGCCAACCTGAGGAGGAAACCATGTACAATCTTTCGATTCGCCTTGCAGCGTCCTTGCTGGTCGGCCTGACCGCAACAGTCGCTTCCGCCCAGACGATCGGGCCAGGTGGCGAGACCGCCACGCCGTCCGCTTCGGTGGTCGTCAGCGATGACCAGGTTGCGGCAGCAAGAGCCGCCAGCTACACGGCTGCCCTGCTATGGCATGATCAGTCGGATTTCGTGAATGCCGTCACCGCCGGCGCCAGCGACGAATTTGCGCGCCTTGGGATCGAGGTCGTGGCAGTGACCAGCGCCGGCTTCGACGCTGCCAAGCAGCGCAGCGATATCGAGACGGCACTCGCCAAGGAACCCAGCATCATTCTCTCGCTGCCGCTCGATCCGGTAACATCGGCCGCAGCCTTCGAGGAGGCAAAGGAGGCCGGGGTTTCGCTGACTTTCCTGTCAAACCTGCCGTCAGGTTACGAGCACCCCGCGGACTATGCGGCGATCGTGACCGACGACCTGTTCCAGATGGGCAAGCAGGCGGCTGATGCGCTCGCCGAAGCCATGGGCAACGAAGGCACCGTGGGCTGGATATTCCACGATGCGACCTACTACGTGACCAACCAGCGCGACAACGCGTTCAAGACCACGATCGAGAACGACCATCCGAACATCTCGATCGTGGCGGAACAAGGGATAAGCGATCCGGCGCGCGCGGAAGATATCGCCAACGCCATGCTGCTGAAGAACCCGGACCTGGGCGGGATCTACGTGACTTGGGCAGGGCCGGCCGAGGGTGTCTTGGCAGCGCTTCGCGCCAACGGCAATGCCACGACCAGGATCGTCACGCTTGATCTGTCCGAACCGATCGCGCTCGACATGGTCCGGGGCGGCAACGTCGCGGCAATCGTTGCTGACGAGGCCTACGAGCTTGGACGCGCAATGGCCGTGTCCGCCGTTCTCGATCTGCTCGGTCAGGACGTGCCGCCATTCGTCGTGGCACCTGCGCTCACCGTGACGGCCGACAATGTCGTGGAGGGCTGGCAGCGGTCACTCCAGGTCGATCCGCCTGAGAGCGTGACGTCCGCGAACTGATCATACTCCCTGGCGGGCCGCATTGGCGGCCCGCCGCTCACCTGATATGCACCGAGGCAGGTGATGGAACAGGCGCTTGCACGACTCAGAGAGATGGACCTGCAGCGAGGCGTCATCTATTTCGGATTCCTCGGCATCTTTCTTTTCTTCGCGGTCACCCTGCACGATGACGGGTTCCTGACGTCGCGGAACCTGACCAACATAGTGCTGCAGACCGCACCGGCGACGATCATGGCCATCGGCCTTGTCTTCGCCCTGTCCGCCGGCGAGATCGACCTGAGTTTCGGCTCCATCGTTGCCGTATCGGCACTTTCCGCCGCGGTCGCGATGCAGAGCCAACCGATGGTCGTCGGCGTCCTTGCCGGACTTGGCGCGGGCATTGCCATCGGAGCTTTCAACGGCGCGCTCGTGGCCTACCTGCGATTGCCGTCCTTCCTCGTGACGCTTGCCACCATGGGGCTCTTTGCCGGCATCGCGCGTTCGATGACGGATCTTCGCTCAATCCCGGTGATAAACGACGCATTCACCGGGTTCTTCGGCTCGGGAAAGCTCTTCTCGGTCCCGTCGCTGGTGCTTTGGACGGCCCTTGCCGTCCTGATCGGCCACGTGACCTATCGCAACACCCGCTTCGGCGCCCATGTGCTGGCGGTCGGGGACAACGCGCACGCAGCTCGGGCTGCCGGAATCAAGGTGCCGCGCATTCGCCTCTATGTCCTCACGCTCTGTGGCGCCACGGCTGGACTGGCCGGCCTGCTCTATGCCGGCCGTCTGCAGGCCGCAAAGTACACGTTGGGCGAGAGCGACCTGATGACGGTGATTGCCGCCGTGATCGTCGGCGGCACCGCACTGAACGGGGGCAAGGGCTCGATCATCGGTGCCTTGCTGGGTTCGCTGCTCATGGGCATGCTGAACAACGGTCTCATCCTCATGGGCCTCAAGGTTTCCGATCAGATGATCGTCCGTGGGCTGATCATCCTCGTCGCCGTCGCGGTCTCGCTTCGCGACGCCAACCGCTGACACAGGGCAGGGACATGTTTCTCGATCCTCTCATCCGACGCAATCCCGAGTTCGTCGAATCGGCCATGGCCCTGCACCAAGCGGGCGCGATTCCGGCCAACGCCTACGTGCTCGATCTTGACGCAGTGGAGCGAAACGCCCGATCCTTTCAGACCGAGGCCGCCAAGCACGGGCTGACCACATTTGCCATGACCAAGCAGGTCGGCCGCCATTCGGGATTCTGCGAGGCAGTCATGAAAGGCGGGATCGAACGCTCGGTTGCAGTCGACATGCCCTGCGCGGTCGCATGCGACCGCGCAGGGCTGAGAACCGGGCACCTTGGCCATCTGGTGCAGATCCCCGCGCGCGAGGCCGCATTTGCCGCCGCCAGGCTCCGGCCGGACTTCTGGACCGTCTTCTCGGACGCCAAGGCGCGGGAGGCTGCAGCGGCCTCCGTGCCGGCTTGCCGCGAACAGAGGCTGATGGCCCGGATCCAGAACGAAGGCGACACCTTCTACCGCGGGCATGAAGGGGGCTTCGAGGCCAGCGAGATCATCAGTGTCGCCGATCGCCTGGACGCGCTGGACGGCGCGCGATTTGCCGGGATCACCACGTTTCCCGCCCTCCTCTTCGATCAGGAGAGTCGCAAGATAAAGCCGACGCCGAACCTGAAGACGCTGAGCCTCGCTGCAGGGGCGCTGGCCGCCGCCGGCCGTGCCAGCGTTGAAATCAACGCGCCCGGAACGACCTCGTCGGTGGTCCTGTCCGCCTTGGCCGAGGCCGGAGCCACGCAGGTCGAGCCGGGCAACGGCCTGCATGGCACGACGCCGCTCCACGCGGTCGATGACCTGCCTGAGGATCCGGCCGTCCTCTACCTGTCGGAAGTTTCCCACCACCATGCCGGCAAGGCCTATTGCTTCGGCGGCGGGCTGTACATCGACCCGATCTTTCCGAAATACCAGGTCCGTGCACTGGTCTCCTCCGAGCCCACTTCGGACCCGGCTGCACTGTTCGACGTGGAGATCCCGGACTACTCGGCCATCGACTACTATGCCATGATCGACGCCACCGGTCCGCGAAGGCCTGCGTCCGGCGACACGGCCGTGTTCGGTTTCCGCGGCCAGGCGTTCACGACACGTGCAATGGTCGTCGGCGTGCGCGGGGTCTCGACGGGCAACCCGCACGTGACCACCATAGAGAACGGCTTCGGCGATGCCGTTGCCTGGCCCGGGAACCTCTCGCCATGACCGACGCGCCGCCTGTCCTGTCCCTGGCCAACATCCGCAAGGCCTTCGGCGGTGTCATCGCCATCCAGGATTTCTCGCTTGAGCTCTATTCCGGTGAAATCGTCGCCCTCGTCGGCGACAACGGCGCGGGCAAGTCGACACTCGTCAAGCTGATCTCCGGAGTTCATCGACCGTCTGCCGGCGATATCCGGCTGGATGGCGAATCCGTCGCCTTCGTTGATGCCAGCTCGGCGCGCAGCCGGGGAATCGAGGTAGTCTACCAGGATCTCGCGCTGGCCCACGAGCAAACGGTGTACATGAACATGTTTCTCGGCCGCGAATTGACAAGGAAGCCCTTCGGCCTGCTCGACAAGGAACGGATGCGCCGGGAGAGCCAACTTCTTGTGGACGAGCTGGACGTGCGAATTCCGTCCGCCAATTCCACGATCCGCAATCTCAGCGGCGGCCAGCGTCAGGGGATCGCGATCGCGCGGGCGACCCGTTGGGCCAGCAAGCTGATCCTGCTGGATGAACCGACAGCGGCGCTCGGCGTGGCGGAAACCGCGAAGGTGGAGCAACTGGTGGCTTCGCTGAAAGTGCGCAATCTGGCGATCCTGCTCATCAGCCACAGCCTCGATCAGGTCTTCCGCCTCTCGGATCGAATCTGCGTCCTGAGGTGCGGCGAGCAGATCGGCATCCGGAAGACGGCGGAAACGGACAGGAATGAAATCGTGTCCATGATCACCGGGGTGCACGCATGAACCTGCGCCAGGGCACGATGATGGCATCCGGGATCCCCGACACGCTTGCCTGGCAAACCGACAATGTTGAAACGTAACTGCTCGCCCCCCTTCTTGACCATTGGATTTCTTGCCTGATTGCGTTCGGGACGAGCGTCCGGCCTTTTGCCGCGGCGCCTTGCGCGGTTCTCGCTGCCGACCTCCCGTCGAGGATTTGCGTTTGACATCACAGAGCGGACATTCCATTGCCGGTCGCGGATCGATTGTTCCGGGGAGGGGCCGTCTCGATGGGGGCATGGTACGGGTCAAAGGCGACGACGGGGCTCTGCCAGGCCATCGTGAGCCTCATGCCGCCTCGTTCCGCATGTCTGGAAACGCGCTTGGGCGGCGGCGCGATCATGAAGCGCAAGCCGCCCGCGCAGCGCGGCATCGGCCTGGACCGCCGGGCGATCGACGGCTTCGGACGGGACTGCCCCGTCGAGCTCCGCCATGGCTGCGCCCGCCGCTTCCTGTCCGGCTTCGACTTCCAGGGCCGCGAGCCGGTCTGCCGCGACCCGCCCTGCGTGCAGTCGACGCGCAGGGCGCAGCGCCGCTGCCGCGCGACGCCCCCGGGCGAGCGGCTCGCGATGGAGGCCGGGTGATGGCGACGGTGAACGCGGCGTCGCTGCGCGACGAGTTCGAGGCGGCAAAGGCGCGGATCAAGACGCTGCGCGAGGCCGGCAAGGTGTCGGCGGAAGCCGACGCGATGTTCGCGATGCTGATCACGCTGATGAGCGTGCTGATCGCCGTCCTGCTGGAAAGGACGACCCGCAAGGGATCGAGGAACTCCAGCCTCCCGCCGTCGCAGACGGACAGGGACGGGACCGCACGGCGCGCCGGCAGCAGCGGCAAGGGCGCGAAGCCGAACCTGCAGACGGGCGACAACCTCCGGAAGACCACCGTCGAGGAGACGGTCGCCGTCGAGGCCTGCGACACATGCGGCGCCGACCTGTCCGGCGTCGACCCCGCCGGCCGGGAACGTCGCGTCCTGCACGACATCGTGTTCGAGGTCGTCGAGCGCCGCGTGGAGGCCGAGGTCAAGGAATGCCCGGACTGCCGGGCCCGCACCAAGGGCCGGTTCCCCGACGACATGCCGGGCCCGCTGCAGTACGGCGCCGGCCTCCAGGCCTTCGTCGTCAACCTGCCGGGCGCCCACATGCTGTCGCTGCGCCGGGCCGTCGCGCTGGTGCAGGCGATCTCGCAATGGCATTTCCTTAAGGATTTGGCGTCATTTCCTTAAGGAGTCGCGCCTTTTCGCAGCAGGGGGCCCTGCCTTTCCGGAGATTTTCCGGCTTCAGGCTGCGGCCTTTCTCCTTCGGGTCCACTTGCTGACCGGCTTCATCGATTTCCTGGGATACGACCGTCCCGGCCGGAGCCGGCCGCGCACCTTGAGGATTCCCTCGGCCATCCGGGTCACGGCCTGCGCGACGGCTTCGGCCTGCGCGAGCAGCATCTCCTCGATGTTGGCGGCCACGATCGCGATCGCGTTTCTGAAGTTCACGGCCTGGCGTTCCTTTCCCTGCTCGCGGATGTCTGCGAGCAGGTCGTCGCCATGCCCGGAAAGCAGCCGCGTCATGGCGATCAGGTTGAAGTGGGCGTAGAGTTCCTGGCGCACGCCGCGCTCGGTCCGGCCGTGGAACCCGTCCACCGCGATGGTTCGCTTCGAGACCTTGTACAGCTCCTCGATTCCCCACCGTCCATGGCAGAGATGGCCAAGATCCTCGGCGGAGACGTGGCCGGCATCGAGCAGTGTCGTGACGAGATGGCAGTCGTCGCCGTCCGTCTTGCAGCGGACCAGCCGGAGGTCGACCGGATCGAAGCGCTCGCCGGGCCGACGTTCGGCAAGCTCTCGCTGCGTGTCCGGTCCCGGGGCGGCGGTGACGACGGTCTCGGTGCGGTCGCCCTCCATGAAGTCCCTGAAGGCGCCCACGCGGTTGCGCTGGAGCCGGAACACCGGATGGGCGCCCGTGCGGATGACGGCGTACAGGAGCTCGAACGAGAAGCATCCCCGGTCGAACACGACGACGTCGCCGGCCTCCAGGGCGTGCAGGTGGCCCATGGCCGCGGCCCGCTCGCAGGCGCGGGCGGAGAGCGAGAAGTCGACCGGGACCTTGGTGTCGAGCCGGTACAGGCAGGACACCAGCCCCTGCGGATAGTGGGCGCCGCCGTGCGGGAGCGGGTAGCCGGCATCGACCAGCGTCCGGGGCAGGTTCATCTTCGTTCCGTCGACCGCGAACGGGCGGCGGCCCTTCCAGCGCCCGCCCTCGCCGCCGTGGCGGAGGATCTCGCGGTGAAGGTCCAGGAACAGCTCCTCGTGCACCCTTTGCCGGGCCTTGCAGATCGACGAGGCGGCCACCGGCTCGCGTTGAGGCAGGGCGATCCCCAGCTTGCGGCACTGCTCCCAGAGCTCGGCGGTCACGGTCGCGTAGCCCTTCTCCCCCCGCGACAGGACCAGCCGGAACACGAACAGCATCACGATGAGGCTGTTGAGGACCCGCCGCCGCTTCATCCAGCGGCGGTCGTGCGCGTCGGCCAGCGCCGTGGCGGCGTCGACGACCTGCAGCCACGCCGCGACCAGCGGATCGTCCCGGTCGGGACGCGGCGGGCGCGGCGAGCGTGCCGGAGCCGCGCGCCCCTGGAGGACGTCGCGGAAGTCCCGGCCGAGGGGAAGGACGAGGATCTCCTTCGCCGGCTTCGCCCGCCGGCCCGACTTCCGGCCGGCGGTCATTCCGATGCGCTCCCAGTTGGCGGCGCGGTAGCACGCCCCGTCGAAGCGCGTCGGGTCGATGAACGTCTCGCACAGCACGGGGCGGCAGCCGTGGCGGCGCTCCCACTCCCCGGGAAGGCGGGCCGCCGCCATGCCGAGGACCCGCGAGGCAAGGTTCGTCACGGCCACCCATGGAAACACGATGAAGCGGGAATTGCCCAGCACCAGGTGCAGCCGGCGCTCGCGGTCCGGTCCGCTCCATCCGATCCATTCGTCGCGCGCCGGCAGCGTCCGCGACGCCGCCTCGAACAGCAGGCAGCCGAGGCGGCGGCCGTCACGGTCCAGGACGAACCAGCGCAGGTGCGGGCCGAACGGGCGCGGACAGCCCAGGCAGTGATGGCGGTCGACAAGCTCGTTCCACTCCGCCTTCTCGTCGGGACCGTCCGCGGCGTGCAGCGACAGAGGCTCGAGGGCGGACAGCTCGCAGGCGATCTCCGGCTGCGGGTCCGATGCCGCCGTGTGGCAGATCGGCGGCAGCGCGCCGGAGCCGGTGCTCCGCTTCTCCGGAAGCGTCAGGATCCCGAACCCCTCCAGCTGCTCCAGCATGCGGAGGCAGGCCGACACGCGGTAGTCGCCCTTGGGCGTGTTCCAGTTCAGGTGCTCGCAGATCGTCTTCGCGAGCTCGTTGCGGGTGTTGTTGGGAAGCAGCGCCACCGTCTCCTGGATGTCGGCGATCTGGCGCCGCGTCAGGCGGCGGCCGAAAAAGGTGGTCGTCTCAAGGCGCTCGATCCGCGGATCCATCGCTCCCGCTCCGGAAGATGCAGTGTCCCGCAGCCTGGATTGCACGGACCGGCGGAAGTGTCAACCCCCCTGTGCCAAAAAATCCGCACCGGCGCCGACTGCCATGGAACAACGGCCTCGCGGGAGCGAAAGAAAGTCCGGCCAGACCTTGCGGTCAAAAGAAATGCCATTGGGCGATCTCGGGCCTCAGGCTCTCCGAAGCCACCTGCCTGGGCTACGTGCGCCGCCTTCATGACGCCCTCGCATCATGGGAGCGCGCCGCCATCGCACAGCTGCTGGAACGCCCGGCCCTGCATGCCGACAGACCGGCTTCCGGGTCGATGCCAGAACCCGATGGCTCCATGTCGTCACCGACGGGTCCCTGACCCTGAAGTTCCTGCACCGCAAGCGCGGCAAGGAGGCGATCGAGGACATCGGCATCATCCCCCGCTACACAGGCACCCTGATCCACGACTGCTGGGCATCGTACTTCGCCTACGACCGGTGCAGCCATCAGCTCTGTGGCTCTCACCTCCTGCGGGAGCTGACCTTCGTCGTCGACTCCAACGGCTACCGCTGGGCGCGCCTGATGAAGAGGCTGCTTCGCGAGGCCTGCCACAGGGTCAACAGGAGCGACACCAAGACCCTGCCCGAGGACGGGCGCGCGGCCGTGCGCAGGCGCTACCGGACCATCCTGACCCAGGGGGGCCACGAAACGAGTTGCCCGACATCCCGCCGCGGCCGAAAGGAAAACGCGGCCGGATCGCGAAGTCCGATGCACACAACCTCCATGAGCGCCTCGTCAAGCACGAGGTGTCCGTGCTGCGCTTCATGGGCGACCCGGACGTCAGCTTCACGAACAATGCCGGGGAGCGGAAGATCCGCATGGCGAAGGTCAAGATTAAGCGGAACTTCACACGGTCATTTTGCGTGCAACCCGTTGACATGAAACGGGAATCTGCGGTTCTGAGGCCCCGTAGATGGATTTCTGTTGCCATAACCCCCGCAGGCGTGGATTCCGGCGCATCCGGCGAGCGGTTCCGAGGGGATTGAACGGGGACGCAGTTTTTTTCGATTTTCCGCTTGACATCATGGGACGGGTCGGCATATGATGCCCGGGAAGTTCCCATGACGGATGCCCGCCATGGCCCTCAACATCGAATCCGTCCCCAACCAGGCCGGAAAGCCCGCAATCCTCCTCCGCCAGGCTTGGCGGGAGGGAAAGCGGGTCCGCAAGAGGACCGTCGCCAACCTCTCGAAGTTCCCGCCCGAGATCGTCGATGGCTTCCGGGCCGTGCTCAAGGGCGCCGTCGCCGTCAGCGACGTCGGCGACCTCATGCAGGTCGAGCGCTCCCTCCTGCACGGGCATGTCGCCGCCGTCCTCGGCACCGCGCGGGACCTCGGCCTCGAGCGCATGCTCCACCGGACCCGCAGCCGCGAGCGCCAGCTGGCGCTGGCCGCCGTCGTCTCGAGGGTGCTGTCGCCCGATTCCAAGCTCGCCACCGCCCGGCGGCTGTCGCCCGAGACCGCGACGAGCAGCCTCGGCGCCCTGCTCGGGCTCGGCCCCGTCGCCGGCAACGAGGTGCTCGACATGCTCGACTGGCTGCTGAAGCGCCAGCCCTGGATCGAGAGGAGCCTGGCCAGCCGGCACCTGAAGGACGGAACGCTCATCCTGTACGACGTGAGCAGTTCGTACCTCGAGGGCACCTGCTGCCCGCTCGCGGCCTTCGGCCACAGCCGCGACGGGAAGAGGGGCAAGCGGCAGATCGTGTTCGGGATGCTCTGCGCCTCCGACGGCTGCCCGGTCGCGGTGGAGGTGTTCCCCGGAAACACCGCGGACCCGTCCACGGTGGCAAGCCAGGTGAACAGGATCCGAAAGCGCTTCGGCATCGACCGCATCGCCCTCGTGGGCGACAGGGGGATGCTGACCACGGCGCGGATCCGCGAGGACATCGAGCCGGCGGGGCTCGACTGGATCTCGGCCCTGAAGACGCAGGACATCCGCAAGCTCCTGAAGGAGGGCGCGGACGGCGCCCCGGCCCCTCTGGTGCCCGAGGCCCTGGCTCCCGACGCGGTGGCCGAGGTCACGGGCCCGGACTTCCCCGGCGAGCGGCTGATGGTCTGCATGAACCCCCGGCTGCGGCAGGAGCGGGCGCGCAAGCGTTCGGCCCTGCTCCAGGCCACCGAGGAGGCGCTGGCGGCGATCGCGAGGTCGGTGCGCTCGGGCCGGCTGAAGGGCCGGGAGGCCATCGACCGCCGGGTGGGCAGGGACGTCAACCGCCGGAAGGTCGGGAAGCACATGGAAGTCGACGTGACCGACAGGGGCGTCTCCTGGCGCAGGCGGAAGGACCGGATCGAGGCGGAGGCGCGGCTCGACGGCGTGTACGTCATCCGCACCAGCCTGGATTCCGCCTCCATGGGCGCGGCCGAAGCGGTTGATGCGTACAAGAGCCTCGCCGGCGTGGAGCGCGCGTTCCGCACCGCGAAAAGCGACCTGCGGATCCGTCCGGTCTACGTGTACTCCCCCGACCACGTCCGCGCGCACGTGTTCCTTTGCATGCTGGCCCTGCACGTGGAATGGCACATGCGCCGGCGCCTCGCGCCGCTCCTGTTCGAGGACGACGACCGCGCGGGCGCCCGGGAACGGCGGAACTCGCCGGTGGAGTGCCAAATTTCACGAAGGTAGCCACCCAATTTCACGCATGGTAGCCACGTAATTTCACTCAAGGTAGCCGCCCAATATCACCATGGTAGCCACCCCCTCGGGGTGACAGGCCTTGGCTTGATTCAGCATGCCGTTCTACGTCCCGGATTTTGGCGATCACTCCGAGGAGCATTGAATGGCACAGAAGAGGCTGCCCATGAGGAAAGTAAGGAAGATACTGCAATTTCATTTTGACGAGGGCCGCAGCGCCCGGGCGATCGCGACCCACTGCGGTCTTGCCCGGCGCTCGGTTGCACAGACCCTGGCACGGTTCGCGGCTTCGGGACTGAACTTGCCGGAAGCGGCCGGGATGGACGATGCGGCGCTGGAGGCGGCGCTCTATCCGGCGCGGCAGGTCCGGCCTGCGGACGAGGACGTGGACTGGGCGGAGGTCGAGAAGGACCTTTCGGGCCGCGGCGTGACGTTGAAGCTGCTGTGGGGGGAATGGCGCGAGACGCATCCCGACGGCATGAGCTACGTGACCTGGTGCCGTCGGTTCCGCGACTGGCGGCCGGCCACGGACGTGACGATGCGCCAGAACCGTCGCCCCGGCGAACGGCTGTTCGTCGACTACGCGGGCATGACCGTGCAGGTTTTCATCGACGGGGTTGAGCGTGACGCGCAGCTGTTCGTGGCCTCGATGGGGGTCTCCGGGCGGATCTACGCCGAAGCGACGCTCAGCCAGAAGATCGACGACTGGTGCAACTCGCACGTGCGCTGCCTCGAAGACATGGGCCGGGCGCCGCAAGTCGCGGTGCCCGACAACCTCAAGGCGGCGGTGAAGAAGCCGTCACGCTACGAGCCGGTCCTGAACGAGACCTACGCCGACCTGCTTGAGCATTACGGCATCGAGGGCTTGCCTGCGCGGGTGAAGAGGCCTCGCGACAAGGCACTGGTCGAAAATGGAGTCCTTTTGGTCGAGCGGCGGGTTCTGGCACCGCTGCGCGACCATGTCTTCCACGACCTTGCGTCGCTGAACCGGGCGATCGCGGACCGGGTGCGGGAACTCAACGGGAAGCCCTGTTCCGACGGCACGGGCGAGACCCGCTTCAGCCGGTACGAAAGCGTCGATGTCCCGCACATGAAGCCTTTGCCGGACCGGCGCTGGCAGCGTACGACATGGCGCGAGAACACGGTCCATTCCGACTACCACATCGCGATCGACCGCCATTTCTACTCCGTTCCCTACACGTATGCCGGCAAGAAGGTCGATGTCCGCCTGCGCGGCCGGGTGATCGACGTGTTCCATCGCGGCAAGCAGATCGCGAGCCACATGCGCAGCGACGCCAACGGGCGTGCCACCACGTTCAAGGAGCATCAGCCGCAGGCCCACCAGCGCGCCGGCGTCGAGAGCACACGCGCACAGCTCGAGAACCGTGCGCGGGACATCGGCCCTCATGTCCACGCCTTCGTCATCGCGGTCATGGGACGCAATTCCAACCCGGAGTTCGGCTTCCGTTCCTGCTACGGCGTGCTCCGCCTGGCAGGGAGCCACGGGCCGGAGCGCCTCGACAACGCCTGCCGCTACGCGCTGGATCTCGGCTCCAGGACCTGGCGCGGGCTCGACAACATCCTGCGCACCGGCGCCGATCTCGTCGACGGGCAGGAACCCGAGACCAGACCCATCGAACATTCCAACATCAGAGGACCGGAGTACTACAGATGACCGACACTGCCATCCTGCACCCGCTCACCCAGCGCATCGCATCGCTGCGCCTGCCCGGCATGCTGGCCGCCTTCCAGGAACAGCTGGCACGCCACGATCTGGACGACATGCCGTTCGAGGACCGGCTCGCGCTGCTGATCGACCGCGAGGTCGTCGAGCGGCGCTCGCGCGCGCTGCAGCGGCGCCTGAAGAAGGCCCAGCTGCGCCACCAGGACGCCTGCTTCGAGGACATCAACCTCACCCGGCGGCGCGGCCTCAAGCGCAGCGTCGTGCTCGGCCTCGGCGACTGTGCCTGGATCCGGAACGGCGCCAACATCCTGATCACCGGCCCGTGCGGCACGGGCAAGAGCTGGATCGCCTGCGCACTCGCCCACAAGGCATGTCTCGAAGGGTTTCAGGCCCGGTACCTGCGCGTCCCGCGACTGCTCACCGAACTGCGGATCGCTCACGGCGAAGGCACCATCCCCAAGCTCTACCGCGATCTCGCCAGGCTCGACGTGATCATCCTCGACGACTGGGGCCTGGCCGCGCTCGATGCGGCCCGGGCGCGCGACCTGCTCGAGATCCTCGACGACCGCTTCGACCGCCGCTCGGTGATCGTCACTTCGCAACTGCCGGTGGCTGGCTGGCACCAGACAGTCGCGGAGCCGACGGTCGCGGACGCCATCCTCGACCGCCTCGTCCATGGCGCGATCCGGTTCGAGCTGCACGGTTCGTCGATGCGGGCCGACAGCGCCGAGGACGGAAAATGAGAGCCGGAGCCGGCGCCAGGCCGGGACGTCTGCCGAAATCGGTCCCGGGGGGTCCTGTGGATTTGTGGACGAGCCCTTCGGGCCGGCCCGCGCCCTGCGGGCCGTGTGGACAAGCCGTGGACGACGCAAGGGCGTCGCCCACCGCATTGCCCACACTCGCGGGCCTCTCGCCCACAAGCTCCACAGGACCGCAACAACAACCATTTCAATTTGGATTCGAAGAAGGCGTCGCTGACGCTCCGGCAGCGTGCACACGCATTGCCGGAATCCCGTACCGGAGGACCGGTCCTGACGGCCGAGCCTTGCGGCAGGGCCTTCGCGGAGATAGCTTCAGACCCGGAACAGAAGAGGAGACCAACTTGCCCAACACGGCCTGATCGCGTCGCTTCGCTCCGGGTGGCTACCATGGTGACATTGGGTGGCTACGTTGAGTGAAATTGACCGGCTACTTTGGCTGAAATTAGGGTGGTACGTTGGTGAAATTCGGCACCGGTGGAGAGGGCCCGGCCGTCGGAATCCGCCCGGCGGAAGGCCGCAACCAAGCGCACCGCAGACGACCTGCCCGCCCACAGCTTCCGCACCCTGCTCGACGATCTCTCGGGGATGGCGCTGAACCAGCTGCGCCTGTCGGACCATGACGTAAGCCTGCTGTCCGTCGTCACCAGGCCGACCCCGGTCCAGAAACGGGCCTTCCAGCTTCTCGGAGTGAACCCTGACCGGAACGTTCCCATAAGGATGACAGGTTGACGGGCGGCCGCAGGGCCGGAAAACCCATGAAAACCAGAAGGTTGGTCATTGAATCCCTTTTCAGATCCCCCTGAAGTTCCGATTAAGCATCCATGTCTTGGGTCAAGCGCGGATTCAGCATTTTTTGGCAATTTCCGGGGAGGCGGTTCCGGGTTTTCCACGGTTGTCCACATCCCTGTCCACAGTCCGGCGGCGTGCGGGCATGCCGGAACCGCCCGGCCACCGACGCGTGACCGGCCAGACTGTTTCGTTTCGGGCCTGGCAAGACCGCCGCGAGACGCGGCCCGCGCTGGCGTCAGGCGGCGTCCGTCGCCCGGTCCTCCCACATGCGCCGGTCGCGCAGCAGGGCGTTCGCGGTCACGATCAGCTTCCTCATGACCGCGGTCACGGCGAGCTTGTGGGGCTTGCCCCTTTTCGTGAGCCGTTCATGAAAGTCCTTCATGTCGGGATTGAACCGGGTTGCCGCGATTGCCGCCATGTAGAGCACGTCCCTGGGTCTCCTCCGTCCGCCGGTGACGTGGCGCCCGCCCTTCAGGGTCCCGCTGTCGCGGGCGAAGGGGGCCACGCCGATCAGGGCTGCGGCCTGGCGGTTGCCGATCGCGCCGAGCTCGCCCATCCAGGCGATCAGGGACGCCGCCGTGACGGGGCCGATGCCCGGCACGGAGGTCAGGATCCCGTAGCTCTCCCCGAGATCGTCCGAGCCGGCGACAAGCTCCCCGATCCGCCGGTCGTACTCGCCGACGCCGGCGTCAAGCTCCGAGAGGACCTTCGGGACGGGTCCGTCCGGCAGAGGGTCGCCGACCTCGTCCCAGGCCGCCTTCAGCTGCGCGCGCTGGTCGACAAGGGCCTCCCGCAGCACCAGCATGTCTCGGAGCCGGTCGATCGTCACGTCGGCCGGCGCGGTGGCCGGCATGGCCGGGAACGCGGCCCCGAAGGCGGCCAGGATCCTGGCGTCGACCCTGTCGGTCTTCGCCAGCTCGCCGCTTGCCTTCGCGAAGTCCCGGGACTGGCGCGGGTTGACCACGCAGACCGCGAAGCCGCGGTCATGCAGCGACTGCAGGAGGGCTCTGTGCAATCGTCCCGTGGCCTCGATGACGACCCGTTCCGCCCCGCCGTCCCTCAGGATGCCGGCGACCTTTCGGAAGCCGTCCGTGTCGTTGGCGGCGGTCTCGTCCCTGCCGTTCAGGTGAATGTTGAGCGACTTCTTGCTCACGTCGATTCCGGCGACTACGATGGTCATGTTCTCCCGCTCCTGTCCTCGCGATGATTCGGTTCTTGAACCCAGCATCCATCCAGGACCCGGGAGACGAAGGGAGGGCGGGCCGACCACGCTTGATCTCGGATCCGCTGATGCGATCCAGGGTGTCTCCGGTCCGACCCGCCCTGCGGGGCCAGGCCCCGCTCCGCCGCCGCCATGCATGGCGACGGCGGTCCCTGCACAGGAATGAACCGGGGAGGCGGCGGAAGGCAAGGCAATGGTTTTCCACAGGAATCCGCGCCCAACCTGTCCACAGCCACCTCCTGATTCGTTTCTGATTCTTTGAACATACGAGGTGTCGGGATGCTTCCGGACACAACTCCACGCCCACGCCTGGTGCCGGATCTCGAGCTACCTGAGCTCAATGGAGGCTCTCGGATACAACCCTCTCGTCGCCATCCAGATCGCGCTCGCCGGAAATGCCGCCAAAATGATCGAACTGCATGACCCTCAACCCGCCCTGGGAAAGGGGTGAGCAGTTACGTTGAAACCTGCCGGAATGTGGGCAGGCGCCTTGAACAGGACGGCATTCGCGGCATCGTCGTTCCTTGGCGCGCGGGGGGCGAGGGGAACTCGCATGACGCGGTCTCCAGGGGATCCGGAAGCGGGGCGCAAGCCAGCTTCCGGTACATCCCGAGCGGGAGAAAGCCTCTCTCCGTACCGCGTTCAAGGCACGAAGTCCTTGACCCGCTGGTTCGATCGGCTGCCATCCGCAATTCCGTGCAACCGCTGCCCCGCGATCTCGCAGAGCGCCCCGATGCACCACCGGGGCTGGAACAGGTCACTGGGACCGCTCGAGGCCGGCGTGACCAAGGTCCGCGGAATTCCGATCTTCGTGCCATGATCCGCCTTCAATGTCCCACATCGAAACGGGCCGCATGCCGGCAACCGGTCAGTCGAGGAAGGGCGAGCGTCACCGGCAACCTGAATGCTTCCGGTTTCGTGCCGGTGGCGAGCCGTTTCTTGCGCCGGTCCGGCCTTCCGTCCTGACCGCTTCCGACGGCCCGATCGTCTCCGCGAACCGCCGTTCCCCGGTCGGGCGCGCCCGCGTCACTTTCGGGCAATCGTGCCGACCTCGCGTCGCGATAGCGTTGCCGTGACCTGCGCCCAGGTTCCCGTGGCAATGTGCCGGGGTGTGCCGGCATGAGGGTTGCGGCGAACACGAGGGCCCGCTATGAACGAGATACCTCGGGGTGCCTTCCAGGGCTGAGATGCAATTCCGCGAACCCGTTGAACCTGAACCGGATAACGCCGGCGGAGGGAAGGTCGAGCATCCTCATCCTTTCCCCCCGTCCTGAAACAGGGAGTGAGAGATGCGAATTCCGTGCCTTGGAGCAGGACTTGTCCTGGCAGCTGGCGCTGCCACGGCCGGGGACCTGCCAGAACTGACAGTCATCACCTATGACAGCTTCGTGTCGGAATGGGGCCCAGGCCCGGCCGTCGAGGCGGCCTTCGAAGAGACGTGCGAGTGCGATCTCGAGTTTGTCGCCGCGGGCGACGGCGCAGCGCTCCTGGCGCGCGTCAGGCTGGAAGGCGAACGGAGCGAGGCCGACATCGTGCTCGGCATCGACACCAACCTGACGGCCGAAGCCCAGGCCACCGGGCTCTTCGCGCCTCATGGCGGCACCGTCGCCGACCTGGACGTGCCTGTCCCTTGGGAGGACGAGACCTTCCTGCCGTATGACTGGGGCTACTTCGCGTTCGTGCATGACACCAGTCTGGAAAGCGTTCCGCAGAGCTTCGAGGAACTTGCCGGAAGCGACGTGTCCATAGTGATCCAGGATCCGCGCTCGTCCACGCCCGGACTCGGACTCCTCCTGTGGGTCAAGGCTGCCTACGGAGATCGCGCGGCGGAAATCTGGAACGCGCTGGCCGACAATGTCGTGACGGTCACGCCGGGCTGGTCCGAGGCCTACGGCATGTTTCTGGAAGGCGAGGCCGACATGGTTCTTTCCTACACGACCTCGCCCGCCTATCACCTGATTGCGGAAGGGGATGCAAGCAAGGCCGCGGCCCCGTTCTCGGAGGGCCACTACATGCAGGTCGAGGTGGCCGGCAAGCTGGCCTCGACCGATCAGCCGGAACTCGCGGACCGGTTCCTGGCGTTCATGCTGACCGATGCGTTCCAGGCAATCATTCCGACAACAAACTGGATGTACCCCGCCGCCATTCCGGACGGCGGCCTGCCCGACGGGTTCGAGACGTTGATCCAGCCCGCGACGCCATTGCTCCTGTCGGCGGCGGACGCGCGCGCCGTTCGTGCTTCCGCACTGGATGAATGGCTGAACGCGCTCAGCCGCTAGGAGCGGCGGGTGCCATAGGGGTCGCCGCCGCGGCGGCGATCCCGTTGCTGATCCTGCTCGCGACGGTTGCAATCATCCGTGTCGCCGAGCCGGGCAACGGGCCGACCCAGGCGGACTGGGCCGCGCTCCGGTTCACGCTGTGGCAGGCATTCCTGTCGGCGATGTTCAGCGTGGCGCTCGCGGTGCCGGTGGCCCGGGCGCTGGCGCGAAGGCGGTTCCCGGGGCGCGGAGCTCTCGTCACGCTCCTCGGCGCGCCCTTCCTTCTGCCGGTGATCGTTGCCATCTTCGGGCTTCTGGCCGTCTTTGGCCGGAGCGGACTTGTCAATTCCGGGCTTGGAATGCTGGGGTTGCCGCAGATCTCGATCTACGGGCTCCATGGCGTCGTCCTGGCGCACGTCTTTTTCAACCTTCCGCTGGCGACGCGGCTCATCCTGCAGGGCTGGCATGAAATCCCGTCCGAGCGCTTTCGCCTGGCGGCGAGCCTGGGCATGGATGCAGGCGCCGTGAACCGGCATCTCGAATTGCCGATGCTGCGGCAAGTGGCGCCGGGTGCCGCGCTGGTGATCTTCGTGATCTGCACCATGAGCTTTGCAGTCGCCCTCACGCTTGGCGGCGGGCCGCGCGCGACCACGGTGGAACTGGCGATCTATCAGGCGCTTCGGTTCGAGTTCGATCTCGACCGCGCCGCGTTCCTGTCGCTCATCCAGCTTGCAATCACCGTGTTTCTCGCAATGCTGGCATACCGGATCCTGCGCCATCAGGGCTTCGTGCACGGGCTTGACCGCCCCTTGAAGCGCTGGGACGCGCGCACGCCTGCCTTGAGGCTCCTTGACGGGATCCTGATCGCTTTCGCAGCCTTGTTTCTCCTCGTGCCGATCGCCTCCGCCGTGGTCCGTGGCCTGCCGGAAGTCGCGGGGCTTCCGCAGGTCGTCTGGGTGTCGGCCTTTCGGTCGCTTTGCGTGGCCGGTGCGTCGACCGTGCTGGTGGTCGTGCTTTCGATCGTGATGGCTCTGGCAGCGACGCGGCTCAGGGATGGGGGCGGCTGGATCGAGATCGCAGGCCTGACGGCATTGGCGGCGTCCCCCCTCGTTCTTGGCACCGGGCTCTTCGTGCTCATTCATCCCGTTGCCAATCCCGAAGCACTTGCATTGCCCGTCACGGCGCTCGTGAACGCGATCGTGACGCTGCCATTCGCGCTTCGCTCGCTCGTGCCGGCTTGCCGGACCATAGAGTCGGAATACGGTCGTCTGGCGGATACGCTTGGCTTGCAGGGATGGGTGCGCCTGAGGCTCGTTGTCCTGCCGCGTCTCAAGCGGCCGCTCGGGTTCTCGGCCGGGCTGGCGGCCGCACTGTCGATGGGAGACCTTGGCGTGATAGCACTCTTTGCCGATCCCGATACGGCGACCCTGCCATTGCAGGTCTATCGCCTTATGGGTGCATACCGGATGGAAGAGGCTGGCGGAGCCGCCGTCTTGCTCCTCGCGCTGAGTTTCGGGGTTTTCTGGGTGCTGGACAGGGGAGCAAGGCGTGCTGACGCTTGACCGGATCGCCTTCCGGCGCGAAGACTTCGTGCTGGACGCGGACGGCTCGGTCGAGGGGCCGGGGGTCGTCGCGCTCATCGGCCCTTCCGGGGGCGGCAAGTCCACGCTGATGTCGCTGATTGCCGGGTTCGAACTGCCGGACGAGGGACGCGTGCTGTGGAACGGCACCGACATGACCGGGCTGGCGCCCGGCGAGAGACCGGTGGCGGTGCTGTTCCAGGACAACAACCTCTTTCCTCATCTCGACGCGGCCACCAATGTCGCTCTGGGTGCATCGCCCCGCGCCCGGCCATTGCCGGCTGCACGGGATCGTGCAGCGGAAGCGCTTGCGGCGGTTGGTCTCGACGGCATGGGGGCACGCATGCCGGGGAAGCTCTCAGGTGGACAGCAGAGCCGTGTGGCGCTGGCGCGCGCCCTTCTGACAGACCGTCCCCTCGTGCTGATGGACGAGGCGTTTTCCGCCCTTGGTCCGGCATTGCGGCTGGAGATGCTGACTCTCGTCAAGTCGCTGCTTGCGGACAAGACCGTTCTGATGGTGACCCACGATCCCGAAGACGCCAGGCGCGTGGCCCGGCAGACGATCTTCATCGAGGACGGTCAGCTTCGGCAAGCGGAAGACACCGACGACCTGTTCGCGAATCCGCATGGCGCGCTGGCGCGCTACCTTGCGTGAGGGCCAGCCCGTCACGGAATGTCCGGCAACTGCGGTCCCGACGCCCGCGACCCGGTCCGGTCAGGAGAATTCCTCGATTGAATAGCCTTGGAGGAAGAGGCAGGCGGTCAGGTCCGAGTGATCGATCCGCAGGGGTGCGGCGTTTGCGACGACCGGCTTGGCATGCATGGCAACCCCCATGCCCGCGCCGGTGATCATTCCAAGATCGTTCGCCCCGTCTCCGATCGCGATCGCACGGGATGCATCGGGCGAGAGCCTGGTCAGAACCTCCACCTTGGCATCCTGGCCGAGAACGGGGCGCTTCACGTCCCCGGTCAGGCGTCCGTCCTCGACGAGAAGCGCATTCGCATGGACGTCGTCAAACCCGAGCGACTCGCCGACGCGCGCGGCGAACTGGACAAATCCGCCGGAAACCATGGCCGCGCGGGCGCCACGCGTCTTCATTGTCTGCACCAGCGTCCTGCCGCCCGGGGCGAGCGTGATGCGGGTCTCGAGGACATGCTCGATTGCGCGGACCGACAGGCCCTTCATCAAGCCGACCCGCTCGGCCACCGCTTCGGTGAAATCGAGCTCGCCGTTCATGGCACGGACGGTGATCCTTGCCACCTCCTCGCCGACACCGGCCTCGGCGGCGAGTTCGTCGATGCATTCCTGACCGATCATGGTCATGTCCATGTCGGCGATCAGAAGGGACTTCCGGCGGTTGCTGTCATCGATGAAATTCAGGTCAACCGCCTGATCCGCGATGCCTTTTCGAACCTCGCCGAGATTGCCGGGGCGGGCCGCAACCGGAAACTCCGCGGCTTCGTCCGGGGCAAGCCACGCCGCGTCTCCGGTCGCGCCGAACGCGCCATGAAGCGACGCGACCAAGGCCGGGTCCAGGTGTCCGCGTGGCGCGATCAGCGAAATGACGGGCATGGGTCGTGCAGCCGTTCCGGGTTGTTTCCGATGCGGCGGCTCTAGCGGCAATTTGCGCCTTGCGAAAGGGTCCCCGCCCCCTTATTCGCGTGCGCGGGACACTCCTCCCCAACGAGGGGCGCATATCTGGAAGGATATTGAGCATGGAATTGGACAAACCGGTTGCGCGGCCGGGCAATCCGCGGTTTTCGTCCGGCCCCTGCGCCAAGCCTCCGACGTTCTCCCTTGAAAAGCTGAGTGACGCGGCCTTGGGCAGGTCGCACAGGGCTGCCATTGGCAAGGCCAAGCTGAAAGACGCGATCGAGCGGACCAGGGACGTCCTCGGAATCCCCGCAGACCACCTCTTGGGCATTGTCCCGGCCTCGGACACGGGCGCGGTCGAAATGGCGATGTGGAACCTCTTGGGCGCCCGCCCCGCCGAGATCCTTGCCTGGGAGAGTTTCGGTGCGGGATGGGCTTCGGACGCGGTCGGCCAGTTGAAACTGGATGCGAGGGTGACAACAGCGGAATACGGCGAGATCGTCGATCTGGAGAGCGTCGACTGGGACGCTGACGTGGTCTTTGCGTGGAACGGGACAACGTCAGGCGTGCGGGTCCCGGACAGCTTCGAGATTCCTGCCGCGCGCGACGGCCTGACCGTCTGCGACGCGACGAGTGCCGCATTTGCCCAGGACCTGCCGTGGGACCGGCTGGATGCGGTGACCTTTTCCTGGCAGAAGGTGCTGGGAGGCGAGGCTGCGCACGGAATGCTTGCGCTTGGGCCGCGTGCCGTGGAACGCCTTGAGTCATGGACGCCGCCATGGCCCCTCCCGAAGATATTCCGCCTGACCAAGGGCGGAAAGCTGATGGGTGGCGTCTTCGAGGGCGCCACGATCAACACGCCGTCGATGCTGGCTGTCGAGGACTACCTCAAGGCGCTCGACTGGGCGGTCAGCGTGGGTGGCCTGAAAGGCCTGATCAAGAGAGCCGATGCCAATGCAGGCGTCATTCACGAGTTCTGCGCCACACGGGGCTGGCTCCAGAACCTGGCAACGGATCCCGAGACAAGGTCGAACACGAGCGTTTGCCTCAGGTTCGGTGACGACCGGATCCAGGATGGCTCGGCATTTGCCAAGTCGGTCGCAAGCCGGCTTGAAGCGCAAAACGTCGCCTATGACATCGGATCCTACCGGGATGCCCCTCCCGGCCTCAGGATCTGGTGTGGCGGAACCGTCGAGCAAGACGACTTGAAGGCGCTGTGCCCGTGGCTGGACTGGGCCTTTGAATCCGAAATCCGGGAGACTGGCATGCCCGCCGGGCGGGCCTGAGATCGGGACTTTGCGCACGTTGCGGGCCGAAGCGAAGCGCCGGCAGCGGCATTGCCCGTAGTGACGAAAGAAGGACAAGCAGCAATGGCACCAAGGGCACTGGTAAGCGACAATCTTTCCGAGGCAGCGGTCAGGAAGTTCAGGGACAGGGGCGTGGACGTGACGTTCGAGCCCGGGTTGGGCAAGGACAAGGATCGTCTGCTTGAGGCCATAGGCGAGTACGACGGGCTTGCCATACGGTCAGCGACCAAGGTGACCGCGAAACTCCTTGATGCGGCACCGAGGCTCAAGGTCGTGGGTCGCGCGGGAATTGGCGTCGACAACGTGGATGTCCCCGCTGCATCGAAGAATGGCGTGATCGTGATGAACACGCCATTCGGCAATTCGATCACCACCGCCGAGCACGCGATTGCCTTGATGTTCGCGGTTGCCCGCCAGATTCCGGCGGCGAGCGCCTCGACCCACGCCGGCAAGTGGGAGAAGTCGCGCTTTCTCGGGGTGGAGCTGACGGCGAAGACTCTCGGGGTGATCGGCGCCGGCAACATCGGCGCGAATGTCATCGCGCGCGCGTGCGGGCTGCGGATGAAAGCGATCGCGCATGACCCGTTCCTCACCGAGGAGCGTGCCGAGAAGCTTGGCGTCGAGAAGGTCGGTCTGGACGAGTTGCTGGCCCGGTCCGATTTCGTCACGCTTCACGTGCCGCTGACCGACAGGACGCGCAACATTCTTTCGGCGGACGCGATCAGGCGGATGAAACCCGGGGCGCGCGTGATCAACTGCGCGCGCGGCGGACTGGTTGACGAGGCGGCGCTGGCCAAGGCGCTGGACTCGGGACATGTGGCAGGTGCGGCGTTTGACGTCTTTGCCGAGGAACCCGCGACCAAGTCCCCGCTCTTCAACCTGCCGAATGTTGTCGTGACGCCGCATCTTGGCGCCTCGACGATGGAGGCGCAGGAAAACGTCGCCATCCAGGTGGCCGAGCAGATGTCGGATTTCCTGCTTGCCGGCGCCGTGACCAACGCGATCAACATGCCCTCGATCACCGGTGAGGAAGCCAAGGTCATGGGTCCCTGGGTGAGGCTTGCGGATCATCTCGGCACCTTTGTCGGACAGCTTACCGACGAGCCGATCCGGGCCATCAACCTGCTGTTTGACGGGGAAGTGGCCGGCATGAACACGGATGCCCTGCATGCGGCGGCGATGGCGGGAATCCTGAAGGCGTCCAACTCGGACGTGAACATGGTTTCGGCACCGGTCATCGCGAGGGACCGGGGCATCAAGTGCTCCACCACGACGCAGGCCAAGTCGGGCGTGTTTGACGCCTACATCAAGTTGACGATCGTGACCGATGACCGGGAGCGGTCGATCGCGGGAACGGTGTTCAGTGACGGCAAGCCCAGGTTTATCCAGATCAAGGGCATCAACATTGACGCGGAGATCGGGGCACACATGGTCTACACGACCAACGAGGACGTCCCGGGGATCATCGGGACCCTCGGCACCACGCTTGGATCCAACGGCGTCAACATCGCGAACTTCACGCTTGGCCGATCCGAGAAGAGCGGCGATGCGATCGCGCTCCTCTATGTCGACGAGCCTGTTCCCCAGGCGGCGCTGGAGCAGTTGCGCGAGACCGGCCTCTTTGCCCTGGTTCGCCCTCTGCAATTCGACGTGGCGTGATGGAAGGGATTCTGGCCCGGCATCTTGCGTCCGAGGCAATGGGCACGGGGCTTCTGGTCGCGACCGTCGTCGGGTCTGGCATCATGGCTGAGCGGCTGACGGATGACGTCGCGCTTCAGCTCCTCTGCAACGCCCTTCCGACCGGGGCCATTCTGGTCGTCCTGATCACGATCCTTGGTCCCGTCTCGGGCGCGCATTTCAATCCCGCCGTCACGCTTGCGTTCCTGATCAGGTGCGAGATCTCCCGCCTCCGTGCCCTGGCGTTTGCGGTCGCCCAGGTCGTTGGCGGCGTGTCGGGCACGTTCCTGGCGCACCTGATGTTCGGACAGCCGGTGATCCAGGCCTCGATGACGGCGAGAACTGGTGGCGCGATCTGGCTGGCAGAGGCGGTGGCTGCATTCGGGCTGGTGCTGGTCATCCTGGCGGGCGTCCGCCAGCGACCCGAAGCCGTGCCTTGGCTTGTAGGCCTTTTCATCGGGGCCGCCTACTGGTTCACTTCGTCAACTTCGTTCGCCAATCCCGCCGTCGCGATGGCACGGGGATTCACGGACAGCTTCTCGGGCATTCGCCCCGTGGACGTCCCTGGCTTCGTTGCGGCGGAACTGGCCGGGGCTGTTGCCGCCTCGCTGTTTGCACATTGGCTCTTCAAGAGCGACAATGTGTCGACAAGGAACTGAGCGCGCACGGTCAGCGACCCCTCCCTTCAGGGAGGGGCTTGAGGGGCGAAGGCCCCGAAGGCCCGTGCCGACCGGCACGAGAAGGGAGAAAGGGATCCAGTCCGCCTTGAACCATGCGTTGAAGACCGGCCCCGGGACGCTTCCTCGGTCCCGGGCTCTCGAGGATTCGCCTGCAGGCACGCCGGGTCCGGCACGAAACGGGGCGGGCCGGAACGCGGACGGCCAGGTTGCGCGAGAGGGGCCCGGCTCCGGCCGGCGTCACGGGAGAGGCTCCGGCGACCCCCGGTGCGGCGCGAGCCGCGTCTTCGCCCTCGACCGGCGGGGGGACCCGCCGGTGCCGTGCCACCCGGCGCGGGCGGGGAAGCCGCTGAAGAAGGGACGCGCCGTCGCGGTGCGCCTGCATCCGTTCGCCATACGGCTCCGGGACAGGGACGGCGGCGAGACCGGGCCCGTGGATCCCGGGATCGATCCGGGGTCGCGGAGGACCGGCCTTGCGCCGGCGGGAGACGACGGCGAGGTCCTGTTCCTGGCCGAGATCAGGCACAGGGGGGCGCGAATCCGGACGCTCGTGGAGCAACGGGCGGGTCATCGGCGGCGCAGGCTCCCGCCCTCGCTGCTGTCGCGGGCGGACGGCACGCTCTCGTGGACGGAACGGTTCGGGAGGCTGCGGCGGGTTCTCGCGGATGCCAGGGCGCCGCTGCACGACGCCGCCGCGGCCAGCGCCACCCGCCGCGTCCTGTTCGAGGGTCCGCGCCGCGCCGGCCTTCCCGTCTCCGGCTCCTCGGGCGGGAGGACGGAGTCCGGCCGGGCGCGGCCGGGGATCCCGAAGACGCACGCCCTGGACGCCGCCCGCGTCGGCGAGACGCCCGCGCTTACCGCCTGGGACCGCGGGATCCAGGCGATGGGACGGGGATCGCATGCGCGCACGCGCGTGAACCGGTTCGGGTTCCCCGTCGGACATCTCATGGTGCGGAAGTCCGTGAGAGGCTTCAGGACGGGCGGCATCCTGCGCGCGACCATGCCCTCGGGGAGGAGGCAGGGCGAGCACGTCGGCCGCGTCGCGGCGCGCGCCTCGGGTTCCTTCAACGTCCAGGTCGCCGGCGGCACGGTTCAGGGCGTCCCGCACAGGCGTTGCCGCATCATCCGGCGCGGCGACGGGTACGGCCATCGTCCCGGCCTGTCACCGGACAAGGAGAAGGCGCCGATGCATGCAGCACCGAAGCCGGCACTCCTCCCCGCCCTGAAGGACGGGGCTTCCTGCGGGGTGGATGGATGATCTATGCCATCGGAGACATCCACGGCCATCTCGACCAGTTGAAGGCAGCGCATGCCATGATTGCCGAGGATCGCGTCCGGGCAGGCGGCGCGCCCGGGAGAATCGTTCATGTCGGTGACCTCGTGGACCGCGGGCCGGACGCGAAAGGCGTCATCCAGTTCCTGATCGACGGCATCGCGAGCGGCGAGGACTGGATCGTGCTCTGCGGCAATCACGACCGGTGTTTCGCCGAGTTCCTCTCAGGCGAGCTCGATTCCCCCACGGGGATGATGAGTGTCTGGTCCTGGCTGGGATCCGGCATGGGAGGGCGCGCGACGCTTGCATCCTATGGGCTGTGGCATGACGTTCCGAAGGATTCCGCGTCACTTCTCGCGCGGGCGCGATTCCATGTGCCAGACGCGCATCGCGAGTTTCTCGAGGCTCTCCCGCTCTGGCATCGCGAAGACGGGATGATCTTCGTTCACGCGGGCATTCGTCCCGGGGTTCCGATGGACAGGCAGGAAGATTACGACCTGGTCTGGATCCGAGAGGAGTTCCACCGGCATCGCGGTGACCACGAGGCGCTGGTCGTGCACGGACACACGCCGGTGGACGCGCCCACGCATTACGGCAACCGGGTCAATATCGATGCCGGTGCGGGCATGGGACGTCCCATAGTTCCTGTCGTGTTTGACCGTGGTGACTGCCACTTGCTGGGTGCGCATGGCCGCAAGAAGCTGACGGTGCATGAGGCATTCGGTTCGGCGCTTGACGGCTGACCGGCACGGCCTGGCCCTTGCACGACACTTGGAGGAGGAGCGAAATGGCTCAGCGGTTGCATCTCGTCTTTGGCGGCGAACTTGTCGATCCGGCAAGGAGCGCGTTTCGGAATGTCGACGACATCCATGTCGTTGGAATTTTCCCGGACTACCAATCGGCTTACAACGCATGGAGGGCAGAGGCGCAGCGAACCGTGGACAATGCGCATATGCGGTACTTCATTGCCCACCTGCACCGGCTCCGGGACGAAGACACGGAGGCGTCATCTACCGAGGAGCTGGGCAGCTGATCCCTTCGCGCAGCCGGAACTTGTCGCACCCGCAGAGCGCCACGTGGCACCTGCATGACTTGTCGGACGAGGGCGTCTGGTCGCGCGTGACGCATGGCCGTGCCTCGATCCGCTTGCCAACCGACCAGGAGGTCGCAGCGGACGGCACGGCCATGAAGGCGGGGCGAATTGCCCAAATTTCCCGTTCGGTCCGTCCAGGGCTGGAGAGGACGTGACGCGTCCACCGTCATTCTGGGCCAACCCGCCTGACAGACCGGGATGGCAAGCCCTGCTTCTGGCACCCTTTGCGGCAATCTGGGCATTTGCAACGGCGCGTCGAATTGCACATGGGGCGGGTCACCGTGCCAGCGTTCCCGTAATCTGTGTTGGCAACATCAACGTTGGAGGCACTGGAAAGACGCCGACAGTGATCGCGCTGGTCGAACGTTTGGGAGCGGGCACGCACGTGGTGACGCGTGGTTACGGGGGAGCGGAAACAGGTCCCCTGCGAGTCGACGGGCAACGTCACGGCGCGGACGACGTCGGCGACGAACCGCTCCTGATTTCCGCTTTTGCGCCCACCTGGGTTGCGCGTGACCGCATCGCGGCCGTGCGGGCGGCCGAAGCTGCAGGGGCACGCGTAATCGTCATGGATGACGGGCTGCAGAATCCAGGCGTTGCCAAGGACCTTGGCATTGTCGTGGTCGACGCGGAAGCGGGGTTCGGCAACGGGCGCGTCATGCCGGCCGGCCCCTTGCGCGAGCCGGTAGCGGCGGGCCTTGCGCGGGCCGACCTCGTGCTCTCGATTGGCGACCCTGCCGCGCAAGAGCGATTCCAACGGATGTGGGGCGACGAAATCTCTGCGCCCCTGGCGAAGGGACGTCTTGAAGTCTTGCGGACCGGAATGGACTGGAAGGGTCTGCGCGTTCTCGCGTTTGCCGGCATCGGACGCCCGGAGAAATTCTTTGCGACGCTGCGGAGCCTTGGGGCGGAGGTCGTGCGAACCGAGGCGCTGGACGACCATCAGCCGCTGGGCAATGCAATGATGTCCCGACTTGAACGAGATGCGCGTTCACTGTCGGCACAACTTGTGACGACGGAGAAGGACGCAGTGCGCTTGCCGTCCGCATTTCGTCAAGATGTGCTGACCCTGCCGGTGCGGCTGGCACCGGATGACGACGCTGCCCTGGATGCAGCGCTTGCCAGGCTTGGCCCTTGAATTCGTAGTGGCGGAACCGCGTCGGCAACTGCCCGATTGAAAGCCGGTTCGAGATCAATCGTTCCGGCCGGGAGACAAGCGTCTTGCCGTGAACGAGCTGGGTTTCGCGCCAGATCTCTAGCTGCCGGCAGGTGGCGTCCGGCCCGGCGAGGGTCCCGGCCCTCTTCGTCATCACGGCCGGCTCGTCGCGCATCTGCGCGCGCAGCCGCAGGATCGGCTCGACGGCGTCCGGCAGCGTCGCGTTGCCCGAGGCCGGCTCCCGGACCCGCTCCTCGAAGTCCCCTTTCGAGACCCGGCCGGGCTTCAGGCGGAAGTTGCGGAGAATGCCGCGCACCGGGAGTCCAGGCCGCGTCAGGCCTTCCACGAGCGCGTTGCGCGAGCCCGGCAGGGCCCGCGTCTCCCGGGACGCGACCGGCCTGCAGTGCACGGGCTGGAACCATCCCGTCCGCAGCAGCTGCGCGATGCCCTCGGCATCCCGCCGGTCCGTCCTGACAGGGGCCGGCCTCCAGGCCGACAGCCGCGATGCTGCCGGGCAGGCCATGCATGTGCTCGACGGGCGATCCGGGATCCGAAGGCACCTTCGCTCCGTTCGCGATCCTGCCATCGGCGCCGGGCGCGCAAGCAGACGTGCTTGCCACCGACACGTCCGGTCCGGCAAGGATTTCCATTGTCGTTGTCCTTTCCATTGCACTTCGATCAGGAAGCGCTCCCTCGGGACCGCCTCCGCCACTCACGATGGCACATGTTGTGCGTGGCAGGGACAACGACACCGGACCGGCGACCTGCCCACGTTCCAATCCGAGCCGGCGTCGGTGCGAATCGCCGCCCCGTTACGGCATCTCGTCATGTGTGGCCCAAGTGAGAAGGACCTCGCGGTCATGCCGCGCCATTCCTTGCCGAAGATCAGCGGCGAACCCGCCCTTCTGGCAGTGCCTTCATCACACGTGGAACTTGTTGGCCCAAGTGCATAATCCCCGTCCCTTTCACGGGCAAAGGCATCGCCGAGGCCGGTGGGCAACTGTTCCGGCCAGGATGTCCGGCTACAGCTGCGGCGCCGAGCGGCAGGTCCTGCGCCGATTCCGGCTGGTTCTCCACCGTGACGTGAACGCCGCCCGGAACATCCTGCAACGCGCTACAGGGCCGGGGACCGGCCTTCAGTCGCAAAATGGGCGGTTGCCGCGTAGCTTGGCCGAGAATCCGCGGTCAGAGGCGTCATCAGCCGTCGAACGCTTCGTCGATCAGGGCCTTCAACTCGACATAGGACATGTTGCCATGGAGCTTGCCGTCAATGACAAAACTGGGTGTGGACCTGACGCCGTCCGCCTCCGAGCTCTTCGAGAACAGGGCATATAGCGCCTGTGCCCGGTCGCCATCGGTGAAGCACCCGTCGAGATCCGCGTCCGTCAGTCCGGCTCGCTTGCCGATCTTGCGCAGCTTGTCGACGATCTCTTGAGCGCCACCGCCGCCGCCAGCCCAGTCCGGCTGCTGCTCGTAGAGCATCTCGACGATGCCGAAATACCTGTTCTCGGCGCTTTCTCCGCAACGGGCCGTGATGCCGGCCCAAAGACCGGGGCGGTCAAAATAGACCTCACGGTAGATGAAGTTGATCAGTCCCGGATCGATGTATTCGGTCTTGAGCTGCTTGTACGGTCCGGCGTGAAACGTCGCGCAATGCGGACATGTGAAGGAGGCGTACTCGACCACGGTCACCGCCGCGTCCGGGTTGCCGAGCGACATCTCCTTGATCATCGACGTGTCGATGTCCTTGGCGTCCTGTGCCAGGGCCTGGCCGACGGGGCCTGGCATCACGTTCCGCGCGGAGAGGAAATGCGTGGTCGCGAAGGCGACAGTGGCCAGCGCGGCAAGAATGGTCAATCGTCGGATCATGGCCGAAACCTCATTTTCTGCTTTCGTCGATTAGGACGTTCGACCCAAGGCGTTCAAGCGCCTTTCGGAGACGTTCGTCCCGAATTCCGCTGGCGGCTTCCTTCGCCTTGCTCGACGTTGGCCGTGCGGACCTGACCTCCTCGTCCGTGCGTCCGGAGGCCGCGTCTGGAGCGCCAAATCCGGTCGCGGCGGTCTGCGTGATGCGAATCTTCTCGATCGCGCCATAGCCATAGCACGCGTTCACGCGTTCGCGGATCCTGTCCCTTTGCATTTCCAGCATCGGAGCCTCGGGGCCGGTCGTCAGGAGAGTCAGCGTGGCCCCGAGCCCGCGGCCATATGTGACTTCAACCGGCCGCGAGACGCGAGCGATGTCCGGGCCGGCAACCTCGGCCCAATGCGTGAGAAGTCGCGAAACCGCAAAGCCGCGATGTTCGCCCGCCGCGCGGACGCGGCCTGCGATGAGGCTTGAGGCCCGCTCAAATCCGCGTTCGCGGCGTCTTGGTTCCTGCGTCTTGCCTTGCGACTTCATAGCACGCTTTGCACGCTTTCCGAAATTCCGCTCTCACTCTATTCTAGGGATCATGTGCGCTGTTGCCAGTCCAAAGCCCGGGGCGGAAGCATAAACAATGCGTGACCCTGCCGCCAGGACTATCTTGAAGTGGTACGATGCCCACGCACGTGACCTGCCTTGGCGCGTTGGCCCGAAGGAAAGGAAGGCGGGCGAGGTTCCCGACCCGTATCAAGTCTGGCTGAGCGAGATCATGCTGCAGCAGACAACGGTGGCCGCCGTTCGATCCCGTTTCCTGGGATTCCTGGACAGATGGCCGGATGTCAGGTCGCTCGCCGCGGCTGACGACGCGCAAGTCATGGCCGAGTGGGCGGGGCTTGGCTACTACGCACGGGCTCGGAATCTCCTGAAGTGCGCCCGGGCGATCGTTCAGGATCATGACGGCAGGTTTCCCGAACCGCGCGAGGCATTGCTGCGCCTGCCGGGCGTCGGCCCCTACACGGCCGCCGCCGTTTCCGCGATTGCCTTCGACAGGCCCGAGACGGTGGTTGACGGCAACGTGGAACGGGTCATGTCCAGGCTGTTTGACGTCGTGACTCCGCTTCCCGAGGCAAAGCCCGAACTGGTGGTCCTGGCGACCCGGCTGACCCCCGCGCAGCGCCCTGGCGACTATGCGCAGGCCGTCATGGACCTGGGGGCCACGGTTTGCTCTCCGAAGGCCCCTGCTTGCGGCATTTGCCCTTGGGCTCGCGCCTGCCGGGCGAGGGCGGCGGGCCGACAGTCGGAGTTGCCGAAGAGAACGGCCAGGCCGGCAAGGCCCGTGCGCTACGGCATCGCCTATTTGGCGCGGCGGGCCGACGGTGCGTGGCTGGTGCAGACACGACCCGAAAGAGGCCTTCTCGGAGGCATGCTGGGCTGGCCGGGAACGGAATGGACCACGGAAACGCCGGAGGAGGCGCCGCCAATCGGGGGCGAATGGCGGAATCCAGGTGTCGAGGTGAGGCACGTCTTCACGCATTTCGAATTGCGTCTCTCGCTGCGCATGGCGGAACTGCTGAACGACGCGCAACCTGATCGAGGGCACTTTGTGACCGACCTGCGCAGAGAGGATCTGCCTTCGGTCATGCGCAAGGCGATGGACATTGCCGTGCACGGAATGTCCGAAAGGGCGGCCTGAAGGGCCGGGTGCGCGCGAACTCTTCGAAAGGGAACTTGGCGATCACGCCAGACGCTTCAACAGTTCCCCGTGCACCGTGTCCCCGCCGGCGATCAACCCGTCCACCTGGCGTGCGCAACTGTTGAATTCCGGGCTGCGGCCGTTTCGGTCACTGACACGCGCCCCGCTCTCCGCGGCAATGAGGGCGCCCGCGGCGACGTCCCACTCCCAGGTCGGGCGAAGCGTCAGCAACGCATCGAAGCTGCCCTCGGCCACGAGCGCCAGTCGATACGCGAAGGACGAGCGGAAGTGACGCCTTACGTCCGGAGGTCCGTTTGACCAGTATCTGGGGTTGAGCCCGACGCGGGTGCTCAGCAGGGAAGCCCCTTCCAGCCTGTCGCGCTGCACTGCCGCTATTGGCGCGCCGTTCAACGTTGCCCCCGCGCCAGAAGCCGCAAGATAGATCTTGTCGCGAACCGGCAGAAGGACGCAGGCCGCGACCACCCGACCGTCTTCCGCCACCGCAAGCGAATGCGCCCAGGTGTGATCGCCGGCAATGAACGAGCGCGTCCCGTCTATTGGATCAATGATGAAGACGCGCGCGGCCGAACGGCGAGCGGGGTCTTCCTCGCTTTCCTCGCTGACCCAGCCATAGTCCGGACGCCTGTTCAAGAGCCGTTCCCTCAGGTGCCGGTCGACCGCCAGGTCCGCTTCGCTGACCGGTCCCTCCTTGCCCTTGTCCCATACCTGCAGATCTCCGCGCCAGAAGCGGCACGCGATTTCGCCCGCCTCCCGTGCCGTTTCTTCGAGGAGGTCGAGATCACTTTCCGGCAACTGTCAGGCCCTCGACCAGAAGCGACGGAACAACCTGTCGAAGATGATGGCGCGCGTCATTCGCAGGGCGGATGGTTCGGAACATTTCGTGCAGGTTGCCCGCGATCGTGCACTCGTTGACCGGGCAGGCGATTTCGCCGCCCTCTATCCAGAACCCGCTGGCGCCGCGAGAATAGTCCCCGGTCGTGGGATTGATCGATGTCCCCATCAGCGAAGTGACCATAAGGCCGTCTCCCATGTCGCGAAGAAGATCGTCGCGCGAGGCGCAGCCTTCGGTCAGCGCGATGTTGGTGATCGAGGGGGAGGGCGGCGAGGCCGTGCCCCGAGATGCGCTGCCGGTGCTTTCCATGCCGAGCTTGCGGGCGGTCGCGAGATCCAGGGTCCAGCCGTTCAGGATTCCGTTTTCGACAATCTGTCGGGTGCGCGTCGGCAGGCCCTCGGCATCGAAGGGCCGGGAACCGGAAATCCTGGGTCGGTGCGGGTTCTCGGTGACGGAAAGCCCGTCTGGCAGGACCCGCTTCCCCAGCCTGTCGCGAAGCCAGGAACTGCCGCGCGCCACTGTCGCGCCATTCACGGCCTGCAACAGGTGGCCGATCAGGCTTCCGGCGACGCGTTCGTCATAAAGGACGGGAAAGGCGCCGGTTTCGGGCTTTCGCGCGCCGGCGCGGGCAACGGCGCGCTCGGCAGCGCGATGCCCGATGTCCTCGGCAGCGGGCAGGTCGGAACGATGGACCCGGCCCTCGCTGCAATGGTCGCGCTCCATTTCGAGGCCCTCGCCTGAAATGGCAACGCAATGGATGCTGTGAGAGGTGCGCCCCCAGCCGTCCGAAAACCCGTTGGTAGCGGCAAGGTGAAAGGCGCTCCGCGCGAAAGTTGCAGCGGCGGCGTCGACCTGCGAGATGCCGTGGTGCGAGAGAGCTGCCGCTTCGGCCCGCAGCGCGCTCCTTTCCATTTCTTCCGGAGCAGGCACGTCCGCATTTTCGACCAGATCCAGCGCGTCCTGGTCCCAGTCCCGCGCAAGCTGGTCTGGATCGGCCAGTCCGACATGAGCGTCTTCCGGCGCAACCCTCGCCATGTCGACCGCACGCTCGGCCATTTCGGCAATCGCTTCAGCGCCGGTGTCCGACGAGGCCACGCTGGCCTGGCGCTGGCCAAGGAGCACGCGAAGGCCGATTTCCACGCTTTCCGCGCTTTCCGCATGCTCCAGCGCGCGGTCTCGCACCTCGACCGAAACGGATCGGCCTTCGATCGCTATGGCGTCCGCGGTCTCCGCGCCAGCCCGTTTGGCCGCGTCGAGGAGCGCATCCGTCAGTTTGGCAAGGGAAGTCATGCACTGGACCTAGTGCGGCAGGCCCCGCGCTGCAAGCGACGGATTGTTGACATCCTGTGCGCCATGCCTGATCCACGGGGCAAGGACAGCGTAGGGCGGAGATGCAGGATGAAAATGGTCGCAGAACGCGTCATCTCGGCGCCACCGGACATCGTTTGGGGGGGCATTCTCGATGCGGAGGTCCTGAAGAAGTGCATTCCGGGCTGCGAGGAAATGACCGGCAGTCCCGACGACGGATTCGAGGCGGTCGTGGTGCAGAAGGTTGGTCCGGTAAAGGCGACCTTCAAGGGCGCCGTCTTTCTCAGGGACATCGATCCCGGGAAGAGCTGCCGCCTGGAAGGCGAGGGAAAGGGCGGAGCAGCCGGCTTCGCCAAGGGCGGGGCGTTGGTGCAGTTGGAACCGGACGGCGATGGCACCAGGCTCAGCTATGAAGTGGAGGCGAAGGTCGGGGGCAAGCTGGCCCAGCTCGGCGGCAGGCTCATCGATTCCTTCGCAAGGAAGCTTGCGGACCGGTTCTTTTCCAGATTTGAAGAGGCGGTCGTGGAGCGGGTCCGGAACTGAGGCCGGGGTTCGCCAAGCCTCGCTCGTCGATTTGAAGGCGGGCGCGCAGGGGAGCCTTCACTCTCCGCCATTCCGGCTTGAAGGGATCTACTGGATGCGTTGGTCGTTCGCGAGAACGGATCCATCCTCTCGGGTCTCGATGGTCAGGTCAAAGTCGTCCGGGCCGTCACCAGGTCGTGCAAGCGCCTCCAGCATGCCGCGGATGCCCAATGCCTGGATATCCCGCAAGATTCCAATTGCCACCAGCCCGTCGAGAAGCTTGCCTGCACCCGTGACCGCCACGTTCGCGCTGCCGACCGGCCATGGCCCTTCGGATCGCGTGATGAAGGCGAAGGCACCGTTTCCGTTGACCTCGACACCGGCCAGCTTGATCCATAGCTCGTTCAGGTCAAGGGAACGGACATCGACCGGGGCATTGTCCATTCTCATGATTTCGGAAATGTTGCCGTCAAGACCGTCCTGCAGCACGACCGCCTCGCCACCTGTGTCGATGACGACCGTCGCGGGCCCACGGTCCAGCACGGCCTCGGGGTCGAAGTTCGACCAGAGCTGCTGATCGATCTCAAGCCCTTCGATTGCGATGCGGGCTGCAAAGTCCTGAGGCTTCTGGTCCGGGACGACCGGAAGCAGGAACCGGGCGCTCAGTTCCGGCAACCTGAACGTGAATTCCATCAGGGAGCTGAACAGGTCCGGGGCGACAGCGGACAGGACCGCACCGTGTGTCGTGCCGCCGTAGGCGATGCCGTTCCGGTCCATCTTGAGGAAGACTTCGCTTGAGGCGCTCTCGGACGAGAATTCGGCGAATTCCGCCTCCGACATGGCTATGGAAATCAAGTGGCGGGCAGGTCCAAGGCCTGCAGAAACGTCGAACGCGCTTCCATCCAGGATCGAAGTGACAAGGGAACTTCCCTGGCCCTGCCGCGCAATCCTGCCAGAGGACCTTGCGGAAATGTCGGAGAACTCGAACCGCAGGCTCAGCGACACGTCGCCACCGACTTCACTGACGTCCAGATGCACTTGCAAGCTGTCCATGCTGGTCTCGCCCCGGAAGTCCCGGACCTCGCCGCCACCGATGTCCGAACTGCCTTCGTATCCCACCACCTTGATCGATGCGACGATGGCCATGTCATCGGGCGTTTCCGGCGCGATCATGCGAAATTCGTCTATGGTGAGCGACGGGGCTGCGGACTCGTGGCGGATCCGGTCCGGCGTGCCGGAGACCACGGCCTGCGCACCGGAATGCCTGATTGTCGCTGCAAGCCCGAACTCCTCGCCGTCCGGCGCGAACGCCTGGACGGTCAAGGGGGATTCCGGCGGAAACGTCACGAGGACGGTCCCGTCGCCGCGTTCAGCGAAACTTGCGCCGCCGACCGCAACCAAGAGCGTTCCCTCCTGGTCGGGCAATTCCACCTCTGCGAGGAATCGATCAACGGTCAGCACGTTGCCTGACCGGCGTTTGCCCGCCGCTCGCACAGTCACATCCGGCGTCGAGTACTGTGACAGTTGATTCTCGAGCACTTGCTCTGCGGTCAGTTCGGCAAGGGCCGGCTTTGCGGCAAGCGCGAGAAGGAAGGAGGCGATCAGGGATCGTGTCAGGATCATGTCTGGATTCCGGCCATGACGGCTTTGCGAGTGGGTCGTTCCGCGCGTATTTTGCTGGACTGGTCCCTTATGGCTCCGGCCGGCATGACAGGCAAGCCAAGCATTGCTGCCGCAGGCATCATCGCCTCCCCAGAAAGGCGATCCGGAGGAGCGCACGTTCCATCACGGCCATTTCGGGGATTCGCGCGCTGGACCTGAGCTGGAGATCGGTGTCGAGCAAAATGGCAAGGGCACGTTCCAGATTGCGCATGCCCCATCGGGCTGCCTGCCGCTGCACGCGGTCGCGGCGGGGGCCAAAGACCGGAGGCCTGAGCTTGGAAACGCCCGCGCCCGGGCCGCCGGGGTCGGCGGCGACCTGGTGCAGCCTCCGAAAATGCCTTGTGGCGCCGATGCAGAGGCTGACGGGGGTTGCGCCCTGTGCTTCGAGACGCCGCAATACAGGGCCGACCTCGTGGGCCTTGCCGTCTGCCGCGACGTTGAGGACATCGTCCATGCCGGCCGCCACGGAACCTGGGCAGGAAAGGGTGACCTCGTCCGGCGTAAGCGGAGTCTCGTCGCCAGACTTGTAGAGCGCGATCTTCTCGAGCGTCTGGCGAAACTCGCCAGGATCCAGAACGCGGGACAGCTCCGTGAGCGACGACATGGCGTCCTGCGAAATGTTCGTCAGGCCTGCGGCCTTCAGGGCCGCCTCGGTTTCGGCACGGGAGGGCGGATCGTCGTAGATGCCTGTTGCGTAGGCGCTTTCATGTTTCTCGAAGATCCCGCGGAGTCTCGAACGCGCGGGCAGGCTGCCCGCAGTGACGATGATCCGGGCATCGCCCTCGGTCCAGTCCGCTAGGGCGGAGGCAATCGAGTCGGCCAGCCCGTCGCCCGCGTCCTCGACGAATGCGACGTGGATGCCAGGGAAGAAGCTCCGGGCCCTTACGGCGTCTGCGAGAAGGGCCGCATCCTTGCGGAGCTCGGCTGCAGGAATGCGGGTCAGGCGCATTTCGTCCTCGCCATCCGGTCCAACGAGAGCGCCGATGACTTCCTGGCGGCGGAGCGCGACGCGCATGGCGTCCGCGCCATAGATCAGCAGGCCCGCGGAGGATTCGTCGGGCTTGGCAAAGTAGGCCGGAGCGTTGCGGGTCGAGAGCTTCATGAATCGCGCGTCAGGATGCCGGTGGCAATGTGGTCGGCGAGGATGACCATGAGGCGGCGGCGCGCGTCGCGACGGGCGGACGTGGTCGCAACGGTCGTCGATGTCGCGGCATAGCTGGTGAAGCCACGCTCGCGGCCTGTCGCGACGCGCGCGCCGGCGCTGTCGGTCAGTTGCCAGTCGACCTGGCCTTCGACATTGAAGCGGCTGATTTCCCCGCCGGACAGGTATCCGACCGCCGTTTCGCCGATCCGGATCTGCGCGGCCAGCACGAAGTCGGATTCCTGCGGTGTTCCGAGCCGGTCCTCCAGCCGGCGGACAAGGGCCGAGCCTTCCTCGTCGGCCGGCGCGAGGACCGCGATTCGGCCCCTGAGGCTGCGTGCGGAACCTCCGGGACCGTGAATCGGCGCAAAGCCGCAGCCAGCCAGGGCGGCGAGCGAAAGAAGCATTGCCCTGCGGGTGTGCCGTGCGCCCGAAGTCCCTGCGCCCGGCTGGCGGGCGAGGCATGGGCAGGATATTCTAGACGACGACATTGACGATGCGGCCGGGCACGACGATCAGTTTCTTCGGCTGGTCACATGCCAGCGCCTTGAGGACAGCTTGGTCGGCAAGGACGAGCCTTTCAAGCTCGGCACCGTCAATATCCTTGGCAACGACGATCTCGGATCTCCGCTTGCCGTTGATCTGGATTGGCAAGGTCACCGAATCCTCGGCCAGATATGCGTCGTCCGCCTCCGGCCAAGGTGCGTCCGCAACCAGCCCCTCGCCATCCTGCATTGCCCAAACCTCTTCCGCCAAATGAGGTGTCATCGGCGACATGAGCTGGGCCAGAACCTTGATTGCCTCGCGCCTGGCGGAATGCGACGCCTTGGATCTTGCAAGGACATTCGTGAATGCATAGAGCTTGGCGATCGACGTGTTGAAGCCAAAGCTCTCGATTCCCATGGTCACGTCATGGATCGTCCTGTGCAGCTCGCGCAGCAACGCGCCGTCGTCCGATCCAGTTTCCCCGCCTGCGGCGATTTCCGCCGAGATTCGGTGAATCCGGGCGAGGTGCCTGTGCGCAGCTTCAGCCCCGGCGGCGGTCCACTCCACGTCGCGCTCAGGCGGCGAGTCGCTCAGAACGAACCAGCGGGCCGTGTCGGTGCCGTACCGGTCAATGATGTCGACCGGGTCGACCACGTTCTTCTTGGACTTGGACATCTTTGCCGAAGGGATGATCTCGACCTCGCTGCCGTCTTTCAGGTAGCCCTTGCCGTCCCTCAGCTCCACGTCCTCGGGGTAGTGATAGATCCTGCGACCGTTTGCGTCCCGGGTCTGGTAGATGACGTGAGTAACCATGCCCTGCGTGAACAGTGCATCGAAAGGCTCGATGGCCGATTTCGGCAAATGTCCGCAGAGATGCATGGCCCGGGCGAAGAAACGGGAATACAGGAGGTGGAGAATCGCGTGCTCGATGCCGCCGATGTACTGGTCGACATTCATCCAGTAGGCTGCCTCGTCCATGTCCGCGGGAGTCTTTGCCCGAGGCGCGGTGAAGCGGACGAAATACCAGGATGAATCGACGAAGGTGTCCATGGTGTCGGTTTCGCGCCTGGCCGGCCCACCGCAGCTGGGGCACGGGGTGTCGCGCCAGGTCGGATGGCGCAAGAGCGGGTTGTCCGGTTCATCGAAGCTTACGTCCTCGGGAAGGAGTACCGGCAGGTTTTCCTTCCTTTCGGGCACGATGCCGCAGTCATCGCAATGGACAACCGGAATCGGGCAGCCCCAGTAGCGCTGGCGGGACAGACCCCAGTCGCGGAGGCGGTATTGCACGACCCCCCCGCCCCAGCCATTCGCCTCGGCAAAGTCGATCGTTGCGTCAATGGCTTCCTGCCCCGTCGCGACATCGATTCCCGTGAAATGGTCAATCCACCTGACGCGTTCGGACTTCGGCGGGACGAAGGCCTCGCATTCGACCGGTTGCGGGTTGTCGAGGGCAAGGAAGGTGTCGATGACCGGCAGACCGTATTTGCGGCAGAAGTCCAGGTCGCGCTGGTCATGGGCCGGACAGCCGAAGATTGCGCCGGTTCCGTAGTCCATGAGGATGAAGTTGGCGATCCAGATCGGAAGTTCCCAGTCCGGGTCCAGCGGGTGCCTCGCGGCGAGCCCTGTGTCCAGGCCGAGCTTTTCCGCCCTCTCAAGCGCCTCCTCGGTCGCGCCGCCTTTCTGGCAGGCCGCGCGGAAGGTCTCCACCTCGGGCCTTTCCTCCGCCAGTTTCCTTGCCAGCGGGTGGTCCGGGGAAATGCCGATGAAGGAGGCTCCCAGGAGCGTGTCGGGGCGTGTCGTGTACACCTCGATGGCCTCGCCGCCATCGATGCGCTCGAACGAGAGCCGAAGGCCGCGCGACTTGCCGATCCAGTTGCGCTGCATCAGCTTCACCTTCGCCGGCCAGTCATCCAGCCCGTCGATGGCGTCCAGGAGTTCCTCCGAGAAATCGCTGATCCGGAAGAACCACTGTGTCAGTTCGCGCCGCTCCACCTCGGCCCCAGAGCGCCAGCCCTTGCCGTCGACGACCTGCTCGTTGGCCAGAACGGTCATGTCGACCGGATCCCAGTTCACCATGGCGCTCTTGCGGTAGGCGAGGCCCTTTTCCATGAAGTCTATGAACATGGATTGCTGCTGGCCGTAGTATTCGGGGTCGCAGGTGGCGAATTCGCGTGACCAGTCGATCGACAGCCCGAGAGGCTTCAACTGCTCCCGCATGGTGTCGATGTTGCCGTAGGTCCAGTCCCTCGGGTGGCCGCCCGAGGCCATGGCCGCGTTTTCGGCCGGCATGCCGAATGCGTCCCAGCCCATGGGGTGCAGGACGCTATGGCCGGTTGCCCGCTTGTAGCGCGCGATGACGTCGCCCATGGTGTAGTTCCGCACATGCCCGATGTGGATGCGCCCCGAGGGATAGGGAAACATCTCGAGCACGTAGTATTTCGGCCTGCCCTTGTCGCGGGCGGCGAGGAAGGTCCCTGCCTCTTGCCAGCGGGCCTGCCATTTGGGTTCGATGGTATTGGTGTCGTAGCCGGACATGTGCCATCCTCGGGCTTCGTGCAGCGCCTGATTATTCCGGGCTGCGATCAAGGTCTAGGAAACAACGCTCGCGGGCGCGCCAGGCTCCACGGCACCTGCGGGATCGTCAGAGGCCCCGGTCCTGGGCCCGAAGCTGGCGTGCACGGGTAAGGACGGCATTCTCGACGGTGCGCACGGTTTCCGTCGGCGCAGGGCCGGAACGTGTCAGGAGCGCTATCTTCAGCGAGCGGGCGTCAAGGGCCGGGTCACGAACGAGGATGGTCGCGCGATAGGCACGGTTGCCGCCCGGGGGCGTGCCGTATCCAGTCACGATCACGCCCGAGAAGGGATTGGCGGACTCGACCGGCAGGAAGCTCAGCACATCGAGCGAGGCGTTCCAGATGTACTTGTTGACCTCGAGCGTCGTACTGGGGTCGTCGTTGTTGGCGAAGAGGTCCCAGATGGTCTCTCGGCGCTCTTCCTCGGGAGCGGAATCCGACGAGCCGCCGCTGGTCTCGCCTTGGTTCAGGCCGCAGCCCGACAGGGTCATTGCAACGATCGTCAGCACAAGGGCGAATCGACTAGGTCTCATTCTCAGGCCATCCATGCAGAAAGTGGCGCGCTGCCACCGCATCCCGAGCATGAGTAGCCGAGAGATCGTGGCGGCTCAAGGGATTTCGCGCGTTGCGGCGCCGCCCGAAATTCGCCCGACCGCATCAAAGGGGAGCAGGCACCGTCAGGCGACGCTGAACGGGCCGGTTTCGCGTCACTCGCGTTGGATGGTCCAGGGGCCGTTGGGTCAATTCACCCCTGGCGCTTTCCTCTGCTCGACATCTGGCGGGCTCGTACTTAGTCTCGCGGCGAGTTCCCGGAAACGCCGCATGCCACCTTCCCGACCCCAGCCCGCCGACAGCTCCTTCACATACGAGGCCGGAGCCAGGCTTCTCTCGGCGAAGAGGTTCCGCGAAGCCCTGAAGGAATTCCTGGGTGTCGCTGCAGACAACCCCGCGCACTTCGACGCCAGCTTCCAGGTCGCGCGCCTGATGCTCGAGACCCTCCGCTTCAAGGACTCCATAACGTGGTTCAGTCATGCTGCAGATCTGCAGCCCGATGCCGCACAGGTGTGGCAGGGACGGGCGGAAGCGGTCGCCCTCGGCGGCAGCCAGGCCGACAGGCGCGAACTCCTTGCCGCCCTGAAGTCCGCTCCCATCGACCCGCGATTCCGGTCCCGGCTGCACGACCGGTTCGGGCCGCTGCGGAAGGCGTCGCGCCCGCGTTCGGGAGGCGTGCCTCCCAAGGTCATCGCCGCGCTGGTTGCCGCTCTCCGCTCTGGTGACGCAGAGGCCGTTGAGGCGAAGGCCGAAGCGCTCCTGCACAAGGCCCCGCGCTCCGCCGTGGTGGCCTGCATCCTTGCCGAGGCACAGGCTTTGCGGAACCGGTCCGAAGAGGCCGTTGCCAGCTATCAACGTGCCATCAAGCTGGATCCGGACTACGCCGAGGCCTACGGGGGCGCCGGCCGGGTCCTGTTCAACTCGGGCCGGGTCCGCGACGCCGCAAAGGCCCTGCGGCACGCCGTGATCCTCGCGCCCGACGGTGTGCCTGGACTGGCGGGCCTGGGGGCATGCCTGTCAAGGCTGGGCCATCACGCGGCGGCCATCGTCCTCCTTGAGCGGGCGTCCCGGCTGGACCGCAAGGATGCCCGTCTTTTCATCGAGCTCGGGGATGCCTGTGCCCGCCATGGCGATCACGAGGCTGCCGTCGAGGCCTACGCGCATGCGGTCTCGCTCACCGCAAGGACGAGGAGAGGCGTCCCGGTCAGCCTGCGCCTTGCCTTTGCGGACGCGCTCGAGCATGTCCGGAGGTCCGCGGACGCGCTGGCCGAGCTTGATCATGTCCTGAGAGACGAGCCGAGACATGCCGGGGCGCTGATGTTCAAGGCCTCGATGCTGCAGACCGGGGGCGATTTCGACGAGGCGCACGATCTCTTTCGCCGGGTCATCGAGCAACGTCCCGCGAATGGCGATGCATATCGCCGGCTCATGATCAGCCACAAGGCCACGGGGGTCGACCCGATTGTCGAGGAAATGATCGATCTGTTCGAACGAAAGGACATCGACGACGAGGATCGCATGAACCTTGGATTCGCCATCGCCAAGGCCCTTGACGACATCCGTGACGACGCGCGCGTCTTCCGGTTTCTCGGCGAGGCGAACCGGATCGCGGACGGGCTGTCCAGCGTGTCCGCCGGACAGCGCTTTGCCGAAATCGCCGATTGTCGCGAAGCCTATGGACGGATCGATTTCAATGCGGCGCCCGCTGCCGGCGAGAACGGTTTCGCGCCGATTTTCGTGACCGGGCTGCCCCGGTCCGGCACGACGCTTGTCGAGCAGATCATTGCCGCGCATTCAGGCGTCGAAAGCGGCGGCGAGCTCGGATTTGCGTCCTATTTCTGCCACGCCCTGCAGGCCGAGAGGCCGGGCAGGTCCGGTGGCGGTCCCGACCCGGATGTCGTTGCCGGCATCGGCCGGGACTACATCAAGGCCATCGGGCGGCGGTTCCCCGGCGCGCGTTGCCTGACGGACAAGTCCATCTACACGTTCGAGCACATCGGAGCCTTGAGGCTGGCCCTGCCGGGCGCGCGTTTCGTGGTTGTGCGACGGGATCCCAGGGACAACCTGTTCTCGATTTACAAGAGCCGGTTTGCCCAGGGAACGCACGGATATGCCTATGACCTTGAGAAGCTGGCACGGTACTACGACGAATTCGAACGCATGATCGAACTCTGGCGCGAGCGCGTGCCGGACTGGTTTCATGAAGTGTCCTACGAGACGCTTGTCGCGAACCCGGAAGAGGAGACCAGGAGTCTGATCGCGGCTTGCGGGCTGGATTGGGAGGACGCGTGCCTTGACTTCCACGAAAGCGCTGGCCGGGTGCAGACGCTTAGCGTCTTCCAGGTGCGTCAGCCCATTACGAGCGCGTCGGTGAAGGGCTGGCGGAGGTTCGAAGCGGAGCTGAAGCCGATGATCGACATATTGCGAAGGGACGGCCATGTCGCTGACTGAAACCAGGTCGCGCATTGCCCGTGCCGCTGATGCCCACGGACGCAATGCTGCCGGCACTTCGCTGGTCGCCGTTTCAAAGCTGCAGCCGCTTGACCGCATCGAGGCGGTGCTCGGGCAAGGGCATCGCGTCTTCGGCGAGAACCGGTTGCAGGAAGCCCAAGGAAAGTGGCCGGCCTTCCGCGAACGCTATCGGGACGTTGAATTGCATCTTGTTGGCGCGCTGCAGACCAACAAGGCACGGGCCGCAATGGCATTGTTTGACGCGATTCACGTGGTCGATCGCGTGAAGCTCGCCACGACAATCGCCCGGATCGCGGGCGAGACAGGTTCCTGCCCTGACCTGTTCGTCCAGGTGAACACCGGCAACGAGCCTCAAAAGGCCGGCGTTGCGGTGGACGAAGCGGACGAACTGGTTGCGGGATGCAGGGCGCTCGACTTGCCGCTGAAGGGACTCATGTGCATTCCGCCTGCCTCCGAGCCTCCGAGCCTGCACTTCGCGCTCCTGAAGAAAATTGCGGATCGCAATGACCTGCCCGGCCTTTCGATGGGAATGAGCGGCGACCTGGAGGAGGCAATCGCCCAGGGGGCCACCCATATCCGCGTGGGTTCCGCGGTCTTCGGGGCACGGGACCGCGGTTGAGGCGAAGTGACGGCCCTCGTGCCTGCCTGGCAAGGACGGGTGATCGCCACTTGCCGAAACTGCGATCTCCTTGCGTCCCTTGGGCTATGCCGGAGAAGGCGGGGCACAACGAGTTGGCCGCCCCTTCCACGGGCGAAGGCAGTGATCGAAAGGACGTGGTCGCATTCGCCGCCGCCTGCATTCGCAGGCTGGGCCGGCTGCATTCAAGGCGGGAGATCATGCTTGCCGTGGAACGATCAGCCTCGCGCCGACCCGGAGATGACGAGAGATCCACGAAAGGTGATCGGGCCGAAGCGCAATGCAGCCTTCCGTAGGGAAACCTGTTCGTCGCCAGCGATGCGCAAAGATCGCCGAGCCCCTCCCCGGTCTTGCGTCCGGCCAGTTCCAGTCCGTCAGCAACACCAGGTCGTAGAGGCGGTCCGAACGCCAAAGCCGCTCATGGGATGCCCCGAAAGGTGCCCGCACCATGTGATTGTAGGCCGGGTGTCCCGCATCATCGCACCAGCAGTCGCCTGGGCGGATCGCCCTGGCCCACGGCGCAGGTCTCGCCATCCGGTCGGCACGGTAAAGCATGCCGACAATCCGATGGATGCCCGAAGGCGTGCCGTCGTCCCCTTCGCGCTTCGCCTCGACCACACCGCTCCGGCCAATGGTGCAGGGAAAGCGCCGCTTCCGGAACCAAAGCCCGGACCGGGAAAGCACGAGGTCGGCAGGCCTGCCGTGACGCGCTCGCGAATGCCCCCATCCGAAGCGGCGTCCTGTCGAACCGAATGCCGTTGCCTCGGCCGGATCGTTCACAGGAGGTGCCCCGACTTCCTGGCCTTGACGTCTAGGTAGTCCGCGTTTTCGATGGTCTTCCCGACCCTCAGGGGAACCCGCTCAACGACCTCGATTCCCTGCGTTTCCATCATTTCGACCTTGGCCGTATTGTTGGTCAGAAGGCGCACGCACGAAAACCCGAGTCGCTTGAGAAGATCGGCCCCCGTGCGAAAGTCGCGCTCGTCATCCTCGAATCCAAGTCGGTGATTGGCCTCGACCGTGTCAAACCCCTGGTCCTGCAACCTGTAGGCCCTCATCTTGTTGGCCAGGCCAATGCCGCGACCTTCCTGGTGGAGATAGAGCAGGACGCCCGCACCCGCTTCCTGCATCTGCCCGAGGGCTGCATGCAACTGTGCTCCGCAATCGCACTTCAGGGATCCGAGGACGTCGCCGGTGAAGCAAGCCGAATGCAGTCTCGTCAGCACCGGTGCGCCGCGCGCCGGCTGCCCGATTTCGACAGCCACATGATCCTCTCCGCCATCATGTGGCCGGAACACGTGCACGCGACCTTGCGCGGCGAGGGCCATTGGCACGCGGCCCGCGACAACCTCTTCATGGGTTGCCGGCGCCGCCAGGAGTTCGTCAAGGCCGTTCGCGTCCAGCACCGTCAGCCCCTCGGGCGGCGCGGATTCGAGGTCTGTCACGACGGCTGCGGGCAGAAGCCTTGCGGACTTGACCAGTCGGAGGGCGATTCCGTGAATCCGGGCCGAGCCGTCCCGTTCCGAAATGAAGGGTCCCTTCATCGGCCTTGAGAGATCGTCCTGCGGGTCGGCAACCGCGGCCACCCAGGCTGCAGTCGCGTCGGCGGCCAGCCGAAGCCGCGCAAGTTCGCCGTCATAGGCCCGTGCGCTCAGCGTTTCCGCGCGGCGCGCGGTTATCACCAGGACGGAGGGGCCGTGCTTCATGACATCCGCGAACCTGACCGGGTCAACCCCGTCCGCCGCGAGAACCAGCGCGTCCGACTTGCCGGTCGCGAGCGCGACCGGCAGTCCCAGCCGCAGGTCGGTGCGTGCCCGCGCGATTCGTTCCTGGATTTTCGGTTCTAGCGACATCGGTGTCCGGTTCCCTTCAGGTCTCTCACCTGCCCTGTTTCCGCGATTTCTTGAAACAATTCCACCGCCCGCGACACGTCCCGGTGAGAATTTGCAGCATTTCTTGCAAGAAATCCGACGCCCGCGCATTTCCCTTCCGGACAGCTGCGGAGGACGAAATGGTCCAGAACCTGAAAAAGATCTTGCTGGTGGATGACGATGATGACCTGCGCGAGGCGCTTGGCGAACAACTGATTCTGACCGAGGACTTCGACGTCTTCGAGGCCGTGAACGGGGCGGAAGCCATACAGAAGGTCAAGCAGGCAATATACGACCTGGTGATTCTGGACGTCGGGCTTCCTGACACCGACGGCCGCGAGCTTTGCCGCGTATTGAGAAAGCATGGCGTCAAGTGCCCGATTCTCATGCTGACGGGCCACGACACCGACGCCGACACGATCCTGGGTCTTGATGCGGGCGCCAATGACTATGTCACCAAGCCGTTCAAGTTTCCCGTGCTGCTCGCACGGATCCGTGCGCAGCTCAGGCAGCATGAACAGTCGGAGGACGCGATATTCCAGCTTGGGCCCTACACGTTCCAGCCCGCCCAGAAGGTGCTGCTCACGGAGGACGAGAAGAAGATTCGCCTGACCGAGAAGGAAACGAACATCCTGAAATTCCTCTATCGGGCCCCGGAAGGGGTCGTGGCGCGCGACGTGCTTCTCCACGAGGTTTGGGGATACAATGCCGGCGTCACGACGCACACGCTTGAGACGCATATCTACCGCTTGCGGCAGAAAATCGAGCCGGAACCCTCGAACGCGCGTCTGCTGATAACCGAGTCCGGCGGATATCGTCTGGTCGCCTGACCCGAACGGGAGTCCCTTTGGCGCGACACCGCGACAGCCGCGTCCGCGACATCGAACGCGAATCCGCAAATGGCACCGGCTCCCGCGCCCGGCGGGCGCCTCGCAATGCGCTTGCCGCCGCAATTGGCCAGGTCTAGTGTCCAGGCGCCAAGAGTTTCAGGTGTTCCATGCTGATAGGCATCCTGCAATGCGGTCACTTTCCGACCGCGGACGGTTACGCGGACCGCACCTACACGGACCTTTATTCAGGCGTCCTCGCTGGCCATGGCCTGACCTTCCGGACCTGGAGCGTGGTCGACATGGAATTCCCGGATTCCGTCAGTGATGCCGAAGGCTGGCTGCTCACGGGCTCCCCTCACGGGGCGTATGACGATCAGCCATTCATTCCGCCCCTGGAGAATTTTGTCCGCAATGCCCGTACGGACGATGTTCCGATGGTCGGGATATGTTTCGGGCACCAGGTCATCGCGCAGGCGCTCGGGGGACGGGTCGAGAAGTTCTCCGGTGGATGGTCCATCGGTCGCGTCGAGTACGATTTCGAAGGCGAGCCCATTGCCGTTAACGCATGGCACCAGGACCAGGTGGTCCTGAAGCCGGACGTCGCCCGCACCATAGCCACGGCGGACGGCTGCGAACATGCCGGCCTGGCATACGGAGACTGGGCCCTGACCGTTCAGCCACATCCGGAATTCGACGGCGAAGCGGTTCGCATGCTCCTGGACGCTCGCGCTCCGGGCGTGGTTCCGGAAGACCGCATGGAAGAGGCGCGCAAGGGGCTTGACCTTCCGGTGCCGTCCGAATTGATCGGGGCCAGGATTGCGCGGTTCCTGAAGGCCGCCCGTGGCTGACTGGCCGGGCAGCGCGCCCGAGGCGGCGCAGGCGCTTCTTGCGGGCCATCGCCTCGACGAGGCCGTGAAGCGCGTCGCGCATGACGTGTTCCTGCACGTCATGTCGCCGGGGAACGACGGCTCCTGCTGCAGGAAGCGTGATGAATCCGCTGTATCGTAACGACAGTCCTGGAGCGTTTCCGCCAAGCTACTACATGACGACGGTCGAGACGCCGCAGGTTCGCCCTCGCCTTGAAGGGGAGATCCGGGCCGACCTCGCAGTCGTGGGAGCCGGGTTTACCGGGCTCTCCACCGCGCTCCACGCGGCCGAAAAGGGACTCGATGTCGTGTTGGTGGATGCGCATCGCGCGGGGTTCGGTGCATCGGGACGCAACGGCGGACAGGTCGGCTGGGGCTGGAAGAGGGACCAGCGCTGGCTTGCGGCACGTTCAGGTCGCGACCGCGCGCGACAACTTTGGAACCTGACCGTCGAGGCGAGCAGCCTGACGCGCGAACTGGTGGCACGGTTCGCGCCGGACGCCGGATTCAAGCCGGGCGTCCTGCATGGCGAGTGGACGGCAAGGGGCGCGCAGGACGCGCAGGCGTACGGCGAGTGGCTGCACCGGAACTATGGCTACGAGACCGAGTACCTGGATCGTTTCGCGGTTCGTGACGTCTGTCGGAGCGACGCATATGAGGGTGGACTGATTGACTGGGGTGCCGGGCACCTCAACCCGCTGCGCTATGTGCTGGGCCTTGCGCGCGGCGCAGAGGCGGCCGGCGCGAAGATCTTCGAGCTCAGCGAGGCGGTGGACGTGCGGGACGGGCAGGTTCGCACCAGGCACGGCATCATCCGGGCTGATCACGTGGTTCTCGCCGGCAACGGATACCTTCCCGACGTCAATGCGCAGGTGTCCTCGAGAGTCATGCCGATCAACTCCTTCATTGCCGCCACCGAGCCGCTGGGCGATCGCGCGGGCGAAGTGCTGACGCGGGACATCGCGGTTGCCGACGACAAGTTCGTCGTCAACTACTTTCGCCTGAGCGAGGACCGCCGGCTACTGTTCGGCGGGCGCGAGAACTACGGCGTCGGGTTCCCGGCCGATGTCCTGACCGGGCTCAGACGCAGGATGTTGCGGTTGTTCCCGCAACTCGCCGGAGTCGGCATGGAGCATCATTGGGGCGGCACGCTGGGCATCACGAGGACGCGCCTTCCGATGCTGAGGCGCGTCTCGCCGACCGTTCTGGCGGCAGGCGGGTTTTCGGGTCACGGGGTGGCCGTGACCGGGCTTGCCGGCAAGGCCATTGCCGAGGCGGTTGCGGGGCAGGCAGGAAGATTCGATCTCCTTTCGAGCCTCCCGGTCGGGAGGTTTCCCGGGGGCAGGCATGCGAGGGCGCCCCTGCTGACCCTCGCCATGACGTGGCATGCGCTGCGTGACAGGCTCGGTGCATAGCGGCGTGCTGCCCGACGCTGCGCCCGCCTGGCCCGGCCTGCCGCGTGCAGCCTTTCTTGAATCGCCCGCGCTGCGTCGTTAGGTCGTTGGCAAGCCGGAAAGGAGAGCAATCTCATGAACGTGACACCCAAGCCTTCGCCCGCGCCGGATTCCGCCGCGCCCGTCTCCCTCGGCGACCTGCCCGAATGGGACCTTTCCGATCTGTATTGCGGACCGGATGCGCCCGAATTCGCGAGAGACATGGAACGCCTGGAAGGGGCCTGCGCCAGATTCGCTGGCGACTACGAAGGCAAGCTCAAGAGCCTGGACGCAGCGGCCATGCGCAACTGCATCCTGAGCTACGAGGAGATCGACCTGATAACCGGTCGGATCATGTCCTACGCCGGATTGAGATTCTACCAGAACACCATTGACGCAGACCGCGCCAAGTTCCTGTCGGACGCGCAGGACAGGATCACGGATGCCACGGCCTCGCTCGTTTTCCTTTCGCTCGAGGTCAACCGGATAGATGACGATGTCCTCGAAGGCTGGTTTGCCGAGGACGGGGAACTGGCCCGATACAGGCCCGTGTTCGACCGGATGCGTGCCATGCGCCCGCATCAGCTCTCCGACGAGCTGGAGAGGTTCTTGCATGACCAGTCGACGGTTGGCGCGACCGCATGGAACAGGCTCTTTGACGAGACCGTTGCGGGGCTCTCCTTCAGCGTGAACGGCGAGGAAAGGAACCTTGAGGCGACCCTGGACCATCTGACGGACAAGGACCGCGACCTTCGCGAAGCCGCAGCGCGGGAACTCGCGCGGGTTTTCGATGCGAATGTCAAGCTCTTCGCCCGGGTGCACAACACGCTCGCCAAGGAGAAGGAGATCGAGGATCGCTGGCGCAAGATGCCGACGCCGCAGACGGGCCGGCACCTGTCCAACGACGTGGAGCCGGAAGTCGTCAATGCGCTGCGGGACGCCGTCGTGGCGGCATATCCGAAGCTCAGCCACCGCTACTACAGGCTCAAGTCACGCTGGATGGGGCTTGAGGCTCTCGAGGTCTGGGACCGGAACGCGCCCCTGCCCATGGAATCGGACCGAATTGTCACTTGGGAGGAGGCGCGTGAAACGGTGCTGGCGGCCTATGCCGGCTTTGATCCCGAGATGGCCAGGCTTGCGGAGCCGTTCTTCGGGGCCGGCTGGATTGACGCGCCCGTCCGGCCGGGAAAGGCGCCGGGCGCGTTCGCCCATCCGACGGTGGTTGATGCGCATCCTTACGTGATGCTGAACTACCTTGGAAAGCCGCGTGACGTCATGACACTGGCCCATGAACTGGGCCACGGCGTGCACCAGCGCCTTGCGGCGGGGCAGGGACAGCTCCTGTCCTCCACTCCGCTGACGCTGGCAGAGACGGCGAGCGTCTTCGGCGAGATGCTGACATTCCGGCGGCTCCTGTCCGATGCACATTCGGCCGAGGAAAGGAAAGTGCTGCTGGCGGGCAAGGTCGAAGACATGATCAACACGGTCATCCGGCAGATCGCGTTCTACGACTTCGAGTGCAAGCTGCACGAGGCACGTCGCGGGGGAGAGTTGACGCCTGGCGACCTTGGCGAACTCTGGATGAGCGTTCAGGAAGAGAGTCTTGGTCCCGCGTTCACGTTCATGGAGGGCTACGAGACATATTGGACCTATATCCCGCATTTCGTGCATTCGCCCTTCTACGTCTATGCCTACGCGTTCGGCGACGGATTGGTGAACGCGCTCTATGCAGTCTACGAGGAAGGCGATCCGGCGTTTCAGGAAAAGTACATGGAGATGTTGAAGGCCGGAGGTTCACGGCACCACAAGGAACTCCTTGCGCCCTTCGGCCTTGATGCCAGCGATCCGGCATTCTGGGACAGGGGTCTCGAGATCATTTCCGGCTTCATCGACGATCTTGAGGCGATGGAAGCCTGACGCCGCCCGACGGCGATTTCGACCAGGCCGGACTTCCAGGCAGGCCCGTCACGAATGCCCGACCCGGGCGGAAGCGGTTGTCCGGTTCGAGGAGATGGAGCTGTAGCGCGTCCGGCCAGGTGGCATCGGTCGCAAGAAGGGCGAGTGCCGCTGCCCGGACCATAGGCGGGCCTGCGGGGCGTGTCCTGATCCATGGCGCCGGCAAGGCCTCATGGAACCGCCCGCGAGCTTGCGTGCCCGATCTGTACGCCGGGCAACAGAGGGGAGGAATGCGTGGAGCGCGGGTCCGAGACCTGCGAACGGCGCCGCGTCGACCGGACCGTCTCCGACCCTGGCCGGCGGGCGAAGCGGCTCGGCTGCCCGCCGGTCAGGATGTCCGCGGACCCGGGTCCGGAAAATGGCGTGGAGCCAATGGCGTAGGGGTGCACTTGCTCAAGAGGGAGCGGCGGGCGTCACGCGCCTACGTGCCGCGCCGGTTGCGCCATCCCATGAGCCCGAAACCAGCGAACAGCAGGGCGGCGACGCAGACGATGGACGGGCCCGCAGGGGTGTCAAGGACGTAGGCGGCGCGCAGGCCGGCCACCACCGAGACTCCGCCGATGGCGGCGGCGATCATCGCCATGGCTTCCGGCGTCCGGGCGAGACTGCGGGCAGCGGCGGCGGGAATGATCAACATGGCGGCGATCAGCAGCACGCCCACGACCTTGATCGCGACGGCCACGGTGATTGCCAGGGAAAGGGTCAGGATCAGCTGTTCCCGCCTTGGATCAAGTCCGCTGGCATAGGCTAGCTCCTCGTTCAGGGTGGAGGCCAGCAACGCCGACCAGCGCGAGGCGATCAGGGCGACCACGAGCGCCGCGCCGCCCCAAATCACCAAGAGGGCACCGTGCGACACGGCAAGGATGTCGCCGAAGAGATAGGCCATCAGGTCGATGCGGATGCCGGACAGAAAGGAGACCGCGACAAGCCCGAAGGCGAGAGCGGAATGGGACAGCACGCCAAGAACGGTGTCTATCGCATAGCCGCGCCCGGCCAGCAGGTTCACGGTCGCGGCCATGGCCAGCGCCACCGCCATTGCCCCCATGAAGATGGACATCTGCATCGCCAAGGACAGCGCGATGCCGAGCATCGCCGCATGGGCCGTAGCGTCGCCGAAATACGCCATCCGCCGCCAGACCACGAAACAGCCAAGCGGGGCCGCCGCGCAAGCCACCCCGACGCCGGCGAGCGTTGCCCGCATCATGAAGTCATCGAGCATCACTCCGCGGCCTCGCGGTCTTGAACGTGATCGTCGCCGTGGTGGTGATCGTGGTCATGCCGATACAGCGCCAGCGCCCCTCCGGTGCCGGTCCCGAACAACGCCCTGTACTCCGGGGCGGAGGCTACAACCGCCGGAGCGCCCTCGCAACAAACGTGGCCGTTGAGGCAAACCACCCGATCTGACGCACTCATGACGACATGCAACTCGTGGCTGATCATCAGCACGGCACAGCCAGTTTCGGCGCGAACGGTTTCGATCCGTCGGTAGAAGGCTGCGGAGCCGGGTTGGTCCAGGCCTTGGGTCGCTTCATCCAATAGCAGGATCTCGGGCCGTGCGACCAAGGCCCGCGCCAGCAACACGCGTTGGAACTGGCCGCCCGACAGTTGCGACATTTGCCGCTTCAACAGGTCCGGGACACCGGCCGCACCCAAGGCCGTCGCGCAGTCCTGTCGGCGCACGCGATCGGTAAGGCGCAGGAATCGCTCCACGGTGATCGGAAGCGTCGGGTCGACATGCAGGCGTTGCGGTACATAGCCGATCCTGAGGCCGGGCTTGAGCCTGACCTGTCCGGCGGCGGGTTCGGTCGCGCCGATGATCGCCCGGAGGAGGCTTGTCTTTCCTGATCCGTTCGGGCCGACGATGGTGACGATCTCGCCGGGCTCCACCGTCAGGCCGACATGGCGCAGCACGGTGTTGGCGCCGTAGCGGACGCTCAGGTTTTCGACGTTGATCAAGCTCATGGCGCTGCGCTGTCCGCGCAGGCCGGGCAGATCCCCTCTGCCTCAATGACGGTTCTTTCAATCTTGAACCCGGCCTCGTGCGCCGCAGCGCCAAGCGCACCCTTCTCGGGGACGGAATGCGCCTCGGCCACGGCGTCGCAAAGCCGGCAAATCATGAAGGCGGGCGAATGGTCTTTCTCGGGAAGCACGCAGGCGACAAAGGCGTTCAGGCGCTCGATCTTGTGCACGAATCCATGCGCACCCAGAAATTCGAGGGCGCGATAGGCGACCGGCGGCTGCGAACCGAACCCCGCCTCGCGCAGCATGTCCAGGATTGCATAGGCCCCGAGCGCCCGGTGTTCCTGGAGCAGCAATTCCAGCACCTTCCGCCGCACTGGCGTCAGGCGCAGGCCTTCTTCTGCACAGCGCGCCTCGGCGGCAGCCAGGCCCTGGCCGACGCAGGACTCGTGGTCATGCTTCCGAAACCCGAACGGCGCCGGAATTTCGGCGGGCAGGTGGCGTGCGTCGCTTGTCATGTCATTCCATGTCCGATATATGGCTTGCAATGTTATAATATCACACGGAGATTCCAATGTCCAGAAAGCTTCTTCCTCTCTCGGTCACAGCTGCGCTGACGGGCGGCACCGCCATGGCGGATGTGCCAAGCGTTGTGGCCGATATCGCGCCGGTGCATTCGCTCGTGGCACTCGTGATGGGGGGGGTCGGCGCGCCAAGCCTGATCGTGCAGCCGGGCGCTTCGCCCCATGAATACATCCTGCGCCCCTCCGAGGCGGCCGCGCTTCAAGATGCCGATCTTGTGTTTTGGATGGGTGAGGATCTGACGCCCTGGATGGCGGATGCTGTCAAGACTCTGGCTGAAAACGCGACGGTCACGGCACTGTTGGAGACGGACGGCACGATCCTGCTCGAATTCCGGGAAGGGGCCTTGTTCGAGGCGCATGCTCATGGAGACGAAGAGCATGAGGAGCATGAGGAGCATGAGGAGGATGAAGAGCATGCCGACGGGGAAGGGCATGATCATGAAGAACACGCAGAAGACGACGGTCACGAAGACGATCATGAAGAAGAACATGCCCATGACGACGGTCACGGCCATGGCGACCACGATCCGCACGCCTGGCTGTCGCCGGACAACGCCAGCACCTGGCTGAACCTGGTCGCCGCGCGGCTCTCGGCGGCAGATCCCGACAACGCCGGCGCCTACTTCGCCAACGCAGCGGCCGCGCGGGCTGAGATGGAGACCCTTTCTGCGGAGGTGGGCGAGACCCTCGATTCGGTCCGAGGCGGCAACTTCATCGTCTTCCACGATGCCTATCAGTACTTCGAGTCCGCGTTCGACTTCCCCGCCTCGGGAGCGATATCGCTCGGCGACGCATCCGATCCGAGCCCGGCGCGGATCGCCGAGATCCAGGGCAGGATTCGGGAGCAAGGCATTGACTGCGTCCTCGCCGAGCCGCAATTCAACGCGGGTCTGGTCGCCACGGTCCTCGGCGGAACCGAGGCCAGTGTCGGCTTGATCGACCCGCTGGGGGCCGACCTTGAACCAGGTCCGACCCTATACCCGCAGGTAATCCGCGACATGGCCACATCGCTGGCCGAGTGCTTGCGGTGAACGGACATGGATCGGCCAATGTCTTGACAGCGGCCGGTCCACCTTCCGAGCGCGGATAGACTTGTCAAATTCACTCGCGACGAACCCGCAACCGCCGCGCCCGGGGACGATGCTCGACCCGACCTTGATTCCTTGCAGCGAAGGAAGATGTCGTTTTTTGCTGAAAAGGATGTCGGAAACGTTATACTGGTTGCCGCAGACAGCCGTTGACCTAATGGGCGACACGTGTCGAAGATGACACGGAGCGCGGCGGCAACGAACGAAAGGGCGTTGCCCAAGACAAATTACCGGGAGAACCGACAACATGACGACTAAGAGAATCCACCCTGCTGCCCTTATGCATGCGGAGGAATATCGCGAAGGCAAGATCAGCCGCCGCGAGTTCCTGGCCAGGGCTACGGCCTTGGGTGTTGCCACCTCGGCAGCATACGGCCTGATCGGAGCAAGCGCTCCTGTCCAGGCCAGTTCGCACGCAATGATGGGTGGCACGATGCGCATCCAGATGGAGGTTCGCGCGCTGAAAGAGCCGCGCGTCTACGACTGGAGCCAGATCGCAAACTACACCCGCGGCACCTTGGAGTACCTGGTCGAATACAACAACGACGGGTCGTTCAAGCCGATGCTGCTCGAAGGCTGGGACGTGAACGACGATGCGACCCAGTTCACGCTTCACGTTCGCCCGGGTGTCAAATGGAACAACGGTGACGACTTCACGGCGGAAGACGTGGCCCGCAACATCATCGGGTGGGCTGACAAGGCGGTCGAAGGCAACTCGATGGCCGGGCGCTTCGGTGTCCTGATCGATCCAAATACCGAAAAGGCCATAGAAGGTTCGGTCGAAGTCGTCGACAACCTGACGGTTCGCCTGAACCTGCCAAGACCTGACATCACGGTCATTCCGGGCATGGCGGACTATCCGGCCGCCATCATCCACTCGTCGTTCAATGCCGACGACGCCATGAATGCCGTTGGCACCGGACCGTATCTCATGACCGAACTCGATGTCGGCGTGAAGGGCGTGATCGTGCGCAACGAGAATCACCGATGGTGGGGCGAAGCCGTATTCGGCAAGCCGGCGCTGGACCGGATCGAGTTCATTGATTTCGGCACCGACCCCGCCGCCTGGCTGGCTGCCCTTGAAGCCGACGAGGTGGACTTCCTCTACGAGTCGGTCGGCGAATTCATCGACGTGATGGACGACCTTGGCTTCGAGAAGTCAGAAGTTGTCACTGCGGCGACGATCGTCATCCGTCCGAACCAGCTGGCTGAAGTGGACGGCGAGAGGCCTTATGCCGACGTTCGCGTCCGCAGGGCGCTGCAGCTTGCCGTGGACAACTCGGTCTGCCTCGAGCTTGGCTATGGCAACCGTGGGGTTCCGGCCGAAAACCATCACGTCGCGCCGGTGCACCCGGAACATGCCGAACTGCCGCCGATCGCGCGTGATGTCGATCAAGCCCGCGCGCTGATGGAGGAAGCGGGCATGATGGACTATGAACATGAACTCGTGTCGATTGACGACGACTGGCGGAAGAACACGACCGATGCCGTCGCAGCCCAGCTTCGCGACGCGGGCTTCAACATCAAGCGCACGATCCTGCCGGGTTCGACCTTCTGGAACGACTGGGCCAAGTATCCGTTCAGTTCGACCAACTGGAACCACCGGCCACTTGGTGTGCAGGTTCTCGCCCTGGCATATCGGTCGGGCGAAGCCTGGAACGAGTTTGGCTGGGCGAACCCCGAGTTCGACGCGCTTCTGATCGAGGCCCAGGCCCTGGCGGATGTCGAAAAGCGTCGCGCCGTCATGGCGAAGATCCAGAAGCTCATCCAGGACGAAGGCGTGACCGTGCAGCCTTACTGGCGGTCGCTCTATCGGCATGCAAAGACCGGAATTGTGGGCGCAGGCATGCACATCACCTTCGAGATCCATCCCTACAAACTGGGTTTCGCGGCCTGAGGGCAAGGTTCCGGGGGCGTCCGAACGGGCGTCCCCGGAGCTTCCTCTCCGATCCGGCAGGTGCGCCATCGGGGAGGCTGGGCAACTCGATCCGGCGTCGGAAGACAGAGAGGCCTCATGGGAATTTTCATACTGCGCCGCGTTGGCGTCATGATCCTGACAGCGCTGTGCCTTACATTTGTAGTTTTTTTTCTGACGAATCTCTATCCGGCCCTGGAAAAGCTGGCGAAGACGCAGGGCAACCAGCGGATGTCCGACGAGGCGGTGGTGTCGTATCTCGAGAGGCACGGCCACTTGCAGCCTCTGCTGATCAAGTACGGGCAATGGCTTGGCGTTGTCCCTGGATACGTGCACGAGAATCCGGAAACCGGAGCCGTCACGGCCCGATGCGCGACAAGGGGCATGGATCCGTCGGAGGCGCCTCGCTTCTGCGGGTTGCTGCAGGGCGACTGGGGTTTCTCGACGGTCTTCAAGGATGACGTCAGCAGCATCATCGCCGTCCGTCTCGGTCTCACCGGAAAGCTGATGTTCTGGGTACTGGTGGTCATGGTGCCTTCGGCGCTCGTCATCGGCATCCTGGCCGGCATGCGAGAGGGTTCCCGCCTGGACAGGTCGCTCTCGACCTTCTCCATCGCGTCGACGGCCACGCCCGAGTATGTCTCGGGCGTCATTCTCATCACGCTGCTCGCTTCCTCGGCCGGATGGAAGATCTTCAAGGGCACCGCGACCAGTGCGGCGGACAACGCCACGCTCGAGAACTTTCTCCTGCCCGTGCTGACCATCTCGCTCTATGGCATGGGATACATCGCCAGGATGACGCGGGCCTCCATGACGGAAGTCATGACCGCCCAGTTCATCCGGACTGCACGGCTCAAGGGCGTCAGCTTTCGAAACGTGGTCCTGAAGCACGCTCTCAGAAACGCGCTGATTGCGCCTTTCACCGTCATCATGCTGCAGTTCCCGTGGCTCCTGAACGGCGTGGTGATCGTCGAGACCCTTTTCAACTACAAGGGCTTCGGCTGGGTGCTGGTGCAGGCGGCTGGCAACAACGACATCTCGCTTCTGCTCGCATGTTCCGTGGCGGCCGTGGTTGTCGTGCTGGTCACGCAGCTCATATCCGACATCGGATACGTGTTCCTCAACCCCCGCATTCAGATTTCGTAGGAGGAGAGGAGTCATGGAGCCCTTGACCTGGACCGGCAGCCTCTCCTTCCTCGATCCGATTTTCCTGATTGCCTGGATCGCGCTTGGAATTGCCGTCGTGGTCCAGATCGTGGCGACTTTCCTCGCCGCGGAAGACATCGTCGAGCATGAGGTCAGCGCCTCCACCCGGAAATTGGCGGAATACGCGGTCCTTGGCGTCAAGATCGTCGCCGGACTGATCCTGTTGCTGGTTCTCGCCTATGCCATTGGCGGCATCCTGATGCCGACAATGGATGCCAAGGGCATCGTCGGCGCCGTCTCGACCCGCCTGCTGCCGGTCTGGATTGCCCTTTTGGCGACCTTTGTCGCGTCAATCGTCTTCAAGCGGCGTCTCGGGCTCTATGGCAAGCTGTTCGACAGCATGGTCGGCATGATCGGGTTCGCGATCGTCATGTTCTGGGTGTTCACGGCAATCTTCGGGGCGATGGACCTGATCGTGACACATGACCCGCTCGTCCAGGTCTCGGGCATGAAGAACAAGGTGCCAGGGACGGCGCTCCCGAACGTGGAAGGTGCGTTTCCCTACTATCTCCTGGGCGGTGACAACCTGGCTCGCGATGTCTTCAGCCGTGTGGTCAAGGGGGCCTGGGAGGTCGTGAAGGTCGCGCCGTTCGCAACGCTTTTCGCGTTCATGGTGGGGATCACGCTGGGCCTTCCGGCCGCATATTTCGGTGGGCGGCTCGACACGATCCTGAGTTTCGTCTCCAACCTGATCCTTGCCTTCCCGGTCATCCTTCTCTTCTATCTTCTGGTCACGCCGGAAATCGTGAAGACCGGAATTCCCGTCTACATGGCCGCAGTGCTCTTCATCTTCCCGATCATATTCATGGTGATCCTGATCAACTCGCGCTTCCATGTGCAGCCGGTGAAGAGAAGCGTTTACCTGGTGATCACGCTGGTGCTCGGCCTCTGGATCTATTCTGGAGTCGCGTGGAACTCGGATCCGCTGGGCCTGATCGAATTCCCGCCCAATCTCCTGGTGGTCTTCGTCAGCGTCGTCTTCGTCAATTCCCCGACCGTCTTCCGGATCGTGAGAGGCATCGCGCTCGACATCAAGACGCGCGACTACGTCGCGGCCGGCCAGACGCGCGGGGAAGGTCCCTGGTACATCATGCTTTGGGAGATCCTGCCCAATGCACGCGGTCCGCTCATCGTCGATTTCTGCCTGAGGATCGGCTACACGACCATTCTCCTCGGAACCCTGGGCTTCTTCGGCCTGGGTCTCAGCCCGGAAAGCCCGGACTGGGGATCGACGATCAATGACGGACGGAAACTCCTGTCGGTCTTTCCCCATCCCGCCCTGGCTCCCGCCTTCTCGTTGATGAGCCTCGTCCTGGGCCTGAACCTGCTGGCGGACGGGCTTCGGGAAGAAAGCCTGAGGGACTGACGATGACCAAGGCAGCGCCCGAGGCCGATCCCATGGCGAGGCTCGGCACGCCGGAAGTTCGGCGCCGCTTCACATTCAGGGCGCGCGCTGCGTGCCGCGCTTCCCTCGTGAAAAGGAGGGCAACATGAACAAGCCGGACCACGATGGCCCGATCCTTGAAATCGAGAACCTCTCGATAAGCTTCTTCACGCGGCTTCGGGAGATTCCTGCGGTGATGGACTTTTCCTGCACCGTGGAACCGGGCGAGGCCATGGGGCTGGTGGGCGAGTCCGGTTGCGGAAAGTCCACCGTCGCGCTCGGAGTCATGCAGGATCTGGGCGTCAACGGACGCATCGTCGGCGGCTCGATCAAGTTCAAGGGCCGAAACCTGAACGACATGAGCCAGGAAGAGCTGCGCGACATTCGCGGCTCGGAAATCGCGATGATCTACCAGGAACCCATGGCGTCCCTGAATCCGGCGATGAAGATCGGCAAGCAGCTCAAGGAAGTGCCGATGATCCATGAGGGCTTGAGCGATTCGGAAGCTCGCCAGCGCGCGCTCGAGGTCGTGGAGGATGTCCGGCTGCCGGATCCCGAACGTATTCTCGAGTCCTTTCCTCACCAGCTCTCGGGCGGCCAGCAGCAGCGCATCGTGATCGCAATGGCGCTGATGTCGAAACCGTCCCTGCTGATCCTCGACGAGCCCACGACGGCGCTCGACGTGACCGTCGAGGCCGCCGTGGTCGAGCTCGTGAAGGACCTCGGCAAGAAATACGGCACGTCAATGCTGTTCATCAGCCACAATCTCGGGCTGGTCCTCGAGACCTGCGACCGGATCTGCGTGATGTATTCGGGGGAGGCGGTCGAGACCGGCTCGATCGAGGACGTCTTCGACAAGATGCGCCATCCCTATACCCAAGCCCTGTTCAGGTCCATTCCGCTGCCCGGCGCCGACAAGAACATGCGGCCGCTCGTCGCGATCCCGGGCAACTTTCCGTTGCCGCATGAGCGTCCGCCCGGCTGCAACTTCGGCCCTCGTTGCGACTATTTCGAGGCGGGGCGATGCGATGCGGGCGAGATCGGGATGGGCGATGTCGAGGGTGACGACCGCCACGAGTCGCGCTGCCTGAAGTTCCGCGAGATCGACTGGGATGCGCCCGTGAAGGCGGCCCGGACTTTCGAGAGGCCGGAACCGGGGCCCGTCGTCCTTGAGATGCAGCAGCTCAAGAAGTTCTACGAGGTGTCGGCGAACGCGCTGTTTGGCGGCAGGGACAAGAAGGTGGTCAAGGCGAACGAGACCCTGTCCTTCGCCGCGCACGAATCCGAGACGCTGGCCATCGTCGGAGAGTCAGGTTGTGGCAAGTCCACCTTCGCCAAGGTGCTGATGGGCCTTGAGACGGCCACTTCGGGCCGCATCCTTCTCGACAATGAAGAGATTCAGCAAGTGCCGATCGAGGAGCGGGATCCGAAGACAGTCTCGAGCGTCCAGATGGTATTCCAGAATCCCTTTGACACGCTCAACCCGTCGATGACGGTCGGCCGCCAGATCATCCGCGCGCTCGAGGTCTTCGGCATTGGCGACTCGGAGGAAGGACGGCAGGACCGCATGATGGAGCTTCTCGATCTGGTGAAGCTTCCCCGGGAGTTTGCGGAGCGCATGCCGCGCCAGCTGTCCGGAGGACAGAAGCAGCGTGTCGGCATCGCGCGCGCATTTGCCGGCGGCGCCCGCATCGTGATCGCCGACGAGCCGGTCTCGGCGCTTGACGTCAGTGTCCAGGCGGCCGTCACGGACCTGTTGATGGAGATCCAGCGGAAGGAGAAGACCACGTTGCTCTTCATCAGCCACGATCTCTCAATTGTCCGATATCTCGCGGACAGGGTCATGGTCATGTATCTAGGCCATGTCGTCGAGATCGGCGAAACGGACCAGGTCTTCTCGCCGCCCTATCACCCCTATACCGAAGCCTTGCTCTCAGCAGTGCCGATTGCGGACACAAGCGTGGAGAAGCAGCACATCGTCCTCGAAGGCGACATTCCGTCTGCATTGGATCCGCCGTCCGGATGCCCGTTCCAGACGCGATGCCGGTGGAAGCACCAGGTAAGTGACGGGCTCTGCGAGCGTGAGGTGCCGCCGATACAGACCCTGGCGGACGGCCACGAGATCAAGTGCCACCTGTCCGAAGGCCAGCTGAACACGATGGAGCCGGTGATCAAGATAGCGGCGGAGTAGCCTGGGCGTTCCATCTCCGGAGTCAGGGATCTTCGGCCAGGGACCAGGTGCATTCCATGCATGCAGTCCCCGGGTTGCGGAAGTGGCGTGCCCAGTGTCGGCAGGGAGAAGCGTATGACGTTCACGATCGCGACCTGGAACATCAATTCCGTCAGGCTTCGGAAAGAGCTTGTCTGCAAGCTCTTGAAGAACGAACGGCCGGACATCCTGTGTCTTCAGGAGTGCAAGTCACCGGTCGAGAACATCCCCTTCGGCAGCTTCAAGCGCCTTGGCTACATGCACATGGTGGCAAGGGGCCAGAAAGGATATAACGGCATCGCGATCCTCTCGAAGGTTCCGATGCAAGATGCGGGCGATCGCGACTGGGCCGGACTGGGACACGCGCGTCATGTCGTCGGGAGGCTGGAGAACGGCGTCACGATTCACAACTTCTACGTTCCGGCAGGCGGCGACGTGCCCGACCGGGAGGCAAACGAGAAGTTCGGCCAGAAGCTCGATTTCCTGACCGAAATGCGGGACGTGTTCCGCGCGGAACGGCCAAGAAAGTCGATTCTTGTCGGCGACCTCAACATCGCGCCCCGGGAGGACGACGTCTGGAGTCACAGGCAGCTCCTGAAGGTCGTCAGCCACACGCCCGTTGAAGTGGAGCATCTCGACGAGACGCAGGACGCGGGCAAATGGGTGGACGTGACCAGGCGAGACATCCCGGAGGGGCGCCTGTTCAGCTGGTGGTCCTACCGTGCCCGGGACGTCGGCTCGATCACGTTTGGGCGACGCAGGACATCGCTGATGCAGCGCATTCCAGCAGAATATTGCGTGCGGCGCGGGGCTGGGACAAGCCAAGCGACCATGCGCCGGTCCTTGCAACATTCGACCTGTGATCGACGCGGGCAGGCAAGCATCCAGGTCTTGTGTCAATTGCGGATTCAGCCTTTTCGGCGGCTTTCGGGGATCCGGATCCGGGTTTTCACGTCTCGTTCCACAAGCAGGTGCCGTGAGGGCATGCCGAGGCCTCCAGGCCATGGAGGCTTGGCGGCCCGTCCGACTCGTTTCCTGCAGGGCTGAAGCCGCCTGCCCGGGATGTCAGGCGATGGCGCTCGTCGTCCGCTCCACCCACGAGCGCCGGTAGCGCGAAAGGGCGTTCGCGGTCACGACTAGCTTCCGCAACGCCGTAGTCGCGGCGACCATGTGGCGCTTGCCGCGCGACAAGAGCCGCCCGTGCTTCGACTTCATCCCGGAATTGACCAGTCATGCCGCCATCGCCGCCATGTAAGCGCGTCTCTCGGCCTCCTCGGTGCCCGCGCTGACGTGACGCCCGCCCTTCGGGATCCCGCTGCCGCCGGCGAGGGGCGCACGCCGATCAGGTCGGCGGCCTGCCGGTTGCAGATCGCGCCAGGCCCGCCCGTCCACGCGTTCAGGGACGTGGCGATCACCAGCCGCGTTAGACGCTTGCCGCCTCGCCAATGTTGTCGACCCCGCGCTCTTCAAGATGTGTTGTAAGCCAGTTTCACACGTCCTGACCTCGCGGGCTGATTTCGATGTCCTCCAGGGCCCGTTTGGCCAACAAAACAACGACAATATGCAGATTTCCGGCTTGACAGGCACGCCGGAAGCGGGCAATATAACATGAGGCTCACTTTCAGGTTTCCCGCTTCCCATGAACACGCTCGCCATGCACCCTTCAGACGCCGTCCAGATCGGCGCTTCGTGCTTCTCCTTCGCATCCGAGGACGGCCAGACCGTCTGCTTCTCCAACCTCGAGCCCTTCGACTGCCACGACGAGAACGACCGCCCGGCCATGAGACTGCGGATCGCCAGGTTCGCCAGGCACGGCATCCGCCACAGGGACCTGCAGGCTGCGTTCGGCGTTGGCCGCGCGACGGTTCAGCGTGCGGCGGACAAGCTTCGGAACGAGGGCGAGGCGGCGTTCCACGAGCCGCGCCGGGGCCGTGGAACGAGCGTGATCACCGGCGAGACGGCGCGGGAGGCGGACCGCCTCCTTTCCAAGGGCATGAGCGGCACCGCGGTTGCCCGCGAGCTGGAGGTTCCCGCCACGACGCTGAACCACAACCGCCGCAAGGGGTTCATCGGCGCGCGACAGCCCGAGCCGGAGAACACGAAGCCGGAGGCGCAGGAGGAGCAGCCGGCCGGAACGGACACGCAGGACGAGGATGTCCGGGCAGGCCTGCTCGGCCGCAGCGAACGGGACCGGCGCGACCGGGAGGCGCCGATGGGCCGGGGCGCGCGCGACAGCGCGGGGCGCGTCGCGGCCTCGGCGGGGGCGATGGCCGAGGCGCATCCGCGCTTCGACGAGCCTCTTTCGGCGGTCGCCTGCGGCGGCGTGCTGGCCGCGCTGCCGACGCTCCTGAAGGAAGGGCTGCTCGACCGTTCGGGCGCGTTCCTGTCGCTGCCGAAAGGATGCCACGGGCTGACGAGCACGCTTCTCCTGCTCGCGTTCCTGTTCATGGCCCGGGTCCGCAACCCCGAGGCGCTGCGCCACGAGGCTCCGGGGGAATGGGGCGCGGTCCTGGGGCTGGACCGCTGCCCGGAAGCGAAGACGCTGCGGCGCAAGATCCGGGCGCTCGCATCCGACGTTCAGCGGGTGAAGGGCTGGCAGGACGCGCTGGCGCGGGCGTGGATGGCCGACGAGCCGGACGCCCACGCCACGCTGTCGGTGGACGGGCACGTGAAGGTCTATGCCGGCCGCAAGGGCCGCCTTCCGAAGCACTTCGTGTCGCGCCGGAAGCTCTGCCTGCCGGCCTCGACCAGCTACTGGGTCAACGCGCTCGGCGGCAGGCCGCTGCTGTGCCTGCACAAGGATCTCGATCCCGGCATGGCCAAGGCGCTGGAGCACGACGTCCTTCCGGCGCTGGATCGGCTGGGCCTGCCGGGACCGGACGCGCCGGATCTCACGGTCTCGCCGGAGGCCGCGCCCGCGCTGACGCTGGTCTTCGACCGGGAGGGATGGAGCCCGGCCCTGTTCGCCCGCCTCGCCCGGCGTGGCATCGCGGTGATCACCTGGCACAAGGGCTTCAGGGGCGAGGACTGGCCGGAGGAGGAGTTCCGCGCCGTCGAGGCGCCGCTCCACGGTCCCGGCGGCGCCGGCTCGGCCGAGGTCCGCCTTGCCGAGAGGCGGATCAGGCTGGGCAAGGGCGGCAAGGGGCCCGAGGTTCGCCAGATCCGCCGCTTGCTGGACTCGGGCCGGCAGGTCCCGCTCGTGACCACCGACTTCGGCGTGCCGACGGAGCAGGCCGCAGGCGCGCTGTTCTCCCGATGGGCGCAGGAGAGCTTCTTCAAGTACATGCGCGACGAGTTCAGCCTCGACGCGCTGCCGGTGCACGGCCTTGCCGAGCAGGATCCGGAGGCGCGCGTCGTCAATCCGGCCCGGCGCGAGCTGGACCGCCGGATCAACCGGATGCGGAACAGGCTCGGCACGCTGCGCAACCGCGTCGCCGACCTGACCGGGGGCGGGCCGTCCGGCACGGCCGCCAGGTCCGCCGAGAGGCTGAAGGCCGAGATCGGGACGCTCGACGCCGAGCGCGAGGCGCTCAAGCTCCGGCGCAGGGATCTGCCCACGCACGTCAAGGTCGCGGAACTCGGCGAGGATGAGTGGCTTGACGCGCTGCCCTCCGGCGAGAGGCTGCTCCTCGACGTCATCCGCATGATCGCCTGCCGCGCCGAGACCCGGATGATGCCCGCCGTCGCCGACGCGCAGGGCGCGAAGCAACGCCCACGCCGCACCCTCGCCGAACTGTTCCAGTCGGATGCCGACATCGTCCCGGACCCGGAAAACGGCATCCTGCGGGTGCGCATCCTCGGCACCGCCAGCGATGCGGGCGACGCCGCCGTCGCGGGACTGCTCGAAGAGCTCAACCAGACATGCACGATCTTCCCCGGAACCGGCCTGCGCATGGTCTGCGAATTGCCCGGGAACAATGCCAGGGCGGGGAAACCCGCCTCATGAAAGTTGCCTGTCGCAAGGGGCGAGGTCAGGACGTGTGAGTTTGGATCCATCTCCGGCACCGACGACGGCAAAAGGTCGGTATAGGGGCGATGGGGCGGCGTGAACATCTCTTCCTTCGGGCCCTGCTCCACAACAATGCCGTTTTGCATGACCACAACTTCGTCGGCGATCGAACGGACCGTGGCCAAATCGCGGGTAATGAACATAGATGCCAGACCGAGTTCCTGCTGTAGCCGGTCCGGCAGCTTCAGGATCCCTTTCGCGACCAGTTGGTCGGGGTGTAACCCAGTTTTGTTGTTTACGCCGCCAGGGCCCGGTTTGCGTTCCAGTCCAGGTAGTCGGCCCACCGGTTGTTGTGCAGGCATGCCTTGATGGCCATGAGGCGATTGGCACCGGCCTTGGTCCAGTGGCTTCCCGGCTGCTTAAGGCGCTTGCCGACGAGTTGCCGGCCCAGGCTTTCGACCACGCCGGAGCCGACCTGCATGCCTCGCCTGATATACTGGTCGTATTGCATGCGGTCCTGGTTGTTCCGGTAGTAGTCGATGCAGGCAGCCACATCCTTGCCCCGGTCCCGGAATGGCTCAAGCCAGGCAATGACCTCGTGCACGCGCCCAGCCTTCAGTTCATCCCTGATTTCCTCGATGCGCCGTTTCCGCTCGCCCTGGTCCGCAACCAGCACCTTGAGGGCGTCGCCAGCATAGTCCAGCGCGTGCCACAGATCCAGCACATAGGTGATCCTCGGCCCGGGCAGCATCTCCTGGCAGACATTGACGATCCACGTCGCCCCGTCCGAGAGCACGACGACCTCCTCGGCATCGCCGAGCCCGGTGCGATGTATCAGCCGTCCGAGGCGGGCGGCAAAGTCGGAACGGGCGCTCACGCCGCCGATGGCGGCAGCGCTGTCGATGGCGGCGCTGACAGTCTCGCTGCCCTTGTCCTTCGTGACCTCGCCGGTCTTCGGGCTCCGCCCCTGGGCGGTATATGCGATCACCACCTTCGCCTCCCGGGTCTTCGAGCTTCCATCCTCCTGCTTGCCGCGGATGCCTTTCGTCTCCTCTTGGCGCATCGGCACCCCGGTGCCGTCCATGGCAAGATATTGCCGACTGGCCGCCGGTGCCGCACCTTCCACGATCACCCGCTCGAATTGCTCGACCTTGTTGCCGATTGCCCTGACGCGGCGCTGCAATGCGGATGGCGAGACCAGGACCCCGGCAAGGTTCCTGAGCAGGCCGGTGGCCGGGGCGTAGCTGCAGATGGCGGCGGCCTCGGCCATGATACTGGTTGCCCCTGCCGTGCAGTTGTCGCCCTCGGCGCCGATCATGCGGTCCAGGAGGTAGAAGCCACCCCCGCAATCCCGGCAGAGGAAATAGGTGCGGATGATCTCGACATCACCGAGCCGGGTGGTGAAGGTCTTGGCGGCCCGGCGGTGGCGGACCATCTTCCTGCCGCAATGCCTGCATTCGGGTGCCTTGAGGGTGGAGTCCACATGTTCGAGAATGACCTTGAGGCCGACGCCGCCATTGCCCAGGGCGCCGTCCCTGAGCGCCCGCTCGATGCTGTCGATGTCGGCACCCTTCTGGCTGGCCGCCCTGACCAGCTTCGGCAACAGCTCGGCATACCGGGTCTCGACATCGGCCATGAGCGCGGCAAGCTCGGCCGAGGGTGCGGCCGGATTGCGGCCGAATTCGGGCAATTCACTGGCGGTGATCTCCCGCCAGCGGACCTCCTTGCCGTCACGCCAGTAGGCGGTGTAGCCGCCACTCCGGGTGCGGATGACCGGCGGATGCAGCCTGGCATCCTTCGTCGACAGCTTGGCCAGATACTCGACCGCGTCCGGGTCGCGGCAATCCGTCTTGTTGTCCTGTCGTTCCATGCCTGCCTCTCCTGCTCTCTACTGCTCGGTCCGCCGGCGGGCAGGCGACCGTGTTCCCCGGTCGTCCCGGCCGTGGCGGCTGTGCCCTTTCAAGGACAATGGAGGCGGCAGTGCAACCCGAAGGCGCAGGAGCGGTGATTCGTGCAGGGTGCAGGCGGCGGGCGTCCGGTACCGTAGCTGCCTGTCGGAGCAGAACAAAGGGGGCTGAAATCAGCCCAAACAACAAAAGTGGGTTACACCCAGTTGGTCGAACGCACTTGTCACCTCGTCGCAGATGTGAAATCCGGTTCGGCCGCCAGTGCCCGGGCGATGCCGATGCGTTGTTTCTGGCCGCCGGAAAATTCGGGCGGAAAGCGATTGCAGAACTTGGCCGGATCAAGCTCGATCAGGTCCAGAAGCTCATCGACCCCTATTTCAGCGCCGGTCCCTTGAGATTGCCCCCGTTCCACTCTGGAGTGCAACACCAGAGGCGGCGTGTGCGGTGGCGTGGCGGATCCGGATTGGCGATACAGGCATGCCCGCTTTCCGAAAGCGCCTTCGACGCCTGGTTGTCGTTCGAGCGGCGCGGGGGAAAGACACTTGGGTCAAGCCGGACCCAGGCAAGGGCCAGGTCAAAGGCGAAGCCCGTCAATCCAGATCCTGCTCCAGATGGCGAGGACAAGAAGCGGCAGGCAGGTGAACCGGCTTCGGACGGTGCACGGGTTCGCGTGACGCATCCACGCCGTCTCCCCCCTTTGGACATCGCACGTTCGGCCAGCCCGAAGACGTCCATCGGTTTCGTCTGCAGCGAACTTTCGCACCCCTTGGTTATCTGCCGCATGTTCGCATATAACATGCTGAAGGACCTATTTGGGGAAGAACATGCTTGAGCTCAAAGGGGCGGGAACCGAGCCTGCCGCCGATCTGATCAAGGACAGCACCGAAGCCACGTTCATGGCGGACGTTGTCGAGGCCAGTCAGCAAGTGCCGGTGATCGTGGATTTTTGGGCGCCTTGGTGCGGCCCTTGCAAGCAGTTGACGCCGGAGCTCGAAGGCGCGGTCAGGAATGCCCGCGGGGCCGTGAGGCTGGTGAAGGTCAATCTCGACGAGAACCAGGCCATAGCGACGCAGTTGCGCGTCCAGTCGATCCCGATGGTCTACGCGTTCTGGCAAGGCAAGCCGATCGACGCGTTCCAGGGCGCGCTGCCGGCGTCGCAGGTGAAGGCCTTCATTGATCGCGTGATCAAGGCTGCCGGAGGAGAGAATGGCGGCAGCCTGTCGGATGCAGTGGATTCGGCCGAAGAGATGCTGCGGGAAGGTGCGGTTGCCGATGCCGCGCAGGTGTTCGCCGCGGTTCTCAAGGAAGATGCCTCGAATGCCGCTGCATATTCCGGACTCGTCAAGAGCTACCTGGCGCTCGAACAGGTCGAACAGGCCGAGCAGCTGCTTTCGAATGTGCCGGAGGAGCTGGCCGAGGCATCCGAGATTCATGCTGTGAAAGCGCAGTTGCAACTCGCGCGCCAAGCGGCAGATGCCGGACCCGTAGGCGAGCTGAGAGCGGCGGTCGAAGCCAGCCCGGACGATCACCAGGCGCGACTTGATCTGGCGCGGGCCCTCTACGCGTCGGGCAACGCCGAAGAGGCGATCGAGGCGCTGCTTGAACTCTATCGTCGCGACGCGGCATGGAACGACGGAGCGGCGAAGGCGCAGCTCTTCACGATATTCGACGCGCTCAGGCCCGATGACCCCCTTGTGCTCAACGGGCGCCGCAAGCTGTCTTCCATGATCTTTTCCTGAGCCGGAGGTGGGCCAGGTGCCTCATAGGTTCTCGGCATCCGACCTGCCTGACATCGTCCCCGTCTTTCCTCTGCCTGGTGCGCTGCTCTTGCCGAGGGCGCGCCTGCCCCTTCAGATCTTCGAGCCGCGCTATCTCGCGATGCTGGACGAATCCATGAAGACCTCCGAACGCCTGATTGGCATGATCCAGCCGAGAGGTGCGAAGACGGAGGGCGCGCCGACGCTTCACGCAATCGGGTGCGCCGGCCGCATCACGGCGTTCTCGGAGACTGACGACGGGCGGTACACCATCACGCTGACTGGGATTTCCCGGTTTCGGGCCCGGCAGGAGGTGGAAGGATTCACGCCATACCGGCGATGCCAGGTGTCCTGGTCCGGGTTTGAACGCGACCTTGGCGGAGTCGAGAGCGATGCAGGGCTGGACCGAAAGACGTTCTTTCCGTTGCTGCGGCAGTTCTTCGAGGCGGAGGAACTGCGCACTGACTGGGATTCGCTCGAGGACGCGGAGGACGAGCTCCTGATCAACGCATTGTCAATGCTTTGCCCGTTCCAGCCCGAGGACAAGCAGGCGCTCCTGGAGGCGCCGTCGCTCGAGACCCGGCGCGAAACGCTGGTGACGTTGATCGAGTTCGCAATGCGGGGCGGAGGAGAGGAGATGCTGCAGTGAGCGATGGACCCGGATTTGACCGGCGCATGATCGAGGCGCTTGTCTGCCCCGAAACCCGAGCGCCGTTGAGCTACGACGCCGATGCCCAGGAACTGGTGTCTCGGGCGGCACATCTGGCCTATCCCATCCGTGACGGTATTCCGATCATGCTGGTGGACGAGGCGCGCAAGCTCGATTGAACGCCGGGTGCCGGGTCAGAGTCTCCGGCCCCTCGACAACCTCGGCAGATCCCCCGTCAGTCCTGCCGCTTCACGGATGAATGCCCGCCGGAGGCCGGGAATTGCATTCGTCAGCCCAAGACCGACGTCACGAAGCATGCGCAACAGTGCCAAGTCGTTCGAGAACAGGCGATTGAAGCCGTCTGTCGCGGCTGCAAGCGCCATCGTGTCGAAGCGGCGCCACTGCTCGTACCGTTTCAGGACCTCAGGCCGTCCGAAGTCCTCGCCGCGACGGTTCGCGTCCGTGACGACTTCGGCAAGAGCCGCGACGTCCTTGAGCCCGGCGTTCAGGCCCTGTCCGGCAAGCGGATGGACGACATGTGCGGCATCCCCGACGAGAGCCACGCGGTCGGCGATGAATCGCTCGGCAATCGAGAGACGGAGATGATATGCAAACCGTCGGCCAGCCAGGGAAACTTCCCCAAGGAAGCTTCCGAAGCGTGGGCGAAGCTCGTCGAGATAGTCGCTTTCGCTCATCGCCTGAACCGCTCCGGCACGCGCCGTCCTCTCTGTCCAGACGATGGAGGAGCGGTTGCCGGAAAGCGGCAGAATCGCGAGCGGGCCGGCGGGAACGAAGAATTGGTGAGCGATCCCCCGGTGCGGTTTCTCATGGGCAATCGTGCAGACCAAGGCCGACTGGTCATAGCTCCAGCCCATGCGCCTGATCCCCTCTCGCCTTGCAATCGGGCTGTTCTGGCCATCGCAGCCAACGAGGAGCCGGACACGCCGTGTCTCGCCCGAACCCAGGGTCGCCAACACTCCCGCGCCGTCGATGTGGTGTTCGCTGACGCGGCCGTCGATTTGCGTGACGCCCGAATCCTCGACAGCCGCAAGCAGTTCCGATCGCAGATGACGATCCTCGACCATGTACCCCATCGGGCCTTCCTCGATCTCGCCGTGATCGAAGGTCAGCATGAGCGGCGACGGACCTTCGCCGGCGCGACCGTCAGTGACCTTGATGCGCAGGATCGGCTGGACGTCTCTCAGCTGCGGCCAGACGTCGAGCGCCTGAAGCACGCGCATCGAGGAGATCGCGAATGCGTAGCTTCGGCCGTCGAAGTCGCCCGCCTTCCGTTCTCCGAGGGACCGGGGTTCGACGAGCGTCACTTGAAAGCCCGCCGAAGCCAGGGCGAGTGCCGTCGCCGCGCCGTTGAGGCCGCCGCCCGCAATCAGGATATCGGCGTCAAGGTCCATGCCAGCATATGCACCGGCCCATGCGCCATTGTCCATGCGACGCCCGGCGGATAGGTCCTCGCGAAATGACAGGAGGAACCAGTGCAGGAATGGCTGACCATGCGCGCCGCAGACCTCGGGCGCGGAATCGAGGCTGGCGGGATTGACCCGGCAGAACTCGCCGAATCCTTCATCGCCGCGATCGAGGCGCATCCCGTTGCGCCCAGAACATATGTTCGCGTCACTGCCGATCGCGCGCGCGGCGAAGCGCTTGCGGCACGCGACCGGGCGCGCGCGGGCATGCGACTTTCGCCTCTGGACGGCGTGCCGGTTTCCTGGAAGGACCTTTATGACATGGCGGGCGTTGCGACCGAGTCGGGGAGCGACCTGCTGAAAGGACGCATTCCCCGCAAGGACGCGGCGGTCCTGCGGAACGCGACCCGGGCGGGACTGGTCTCACTCGGCAAGACCCATCAGACGGAACTGGCGTTTTCGGGGCTTGGGCTGAATCCCGTCACCGAATCCCCGCCATGTGTTCATGATCCCGAGGCCGTCTCCGGCGGCTCATCCTCCGGCGCGGCCGCTTCGGTGGCGTTCGGGCTTGCTGCGGCGGGAATCGGCTCGGACACTGGCGGCTCCGTCCGCGTGCCGTCCGCCTGGAATGATCTTGTCGGCCTAAAGACCGCCTGGGGGCGCCTTTCGCTTGATGGTGTCGTGCCCCTTTGCCCCCGATTCGACACGGTTGGGCCGCTTTGCCGATCGGTGGAGGATTCGGCGCTGCTTCTGGCCGCACTCGAAGGGAGCCGACCCGTGGATCTCGGCGAACCGAAGCTTGCGGGCGCCAGGCTTGCAGTGCTTCGCACGGCAGCGTTCGAGGGAATCGAGGATGAGCCGCGCGACGCGTTCGAGAATGCTGTCGTACGCCTTCGTGTCGCCGGCGCGCAGGTCGACGACATCGAGGTTCCGGCGGTCGATGACGCCATGGCGCTGGCCCCGATTCTCTTTCCTGCGGAAGCGTACGATACTTGGAAGGAAAGGATCGAAGCGGAGGGTGATCTCATGTATCTTCCTGTCAAAAAACGCTTTTTGCAAGGAAAGTCGATCAGCGAAGAACGCTGGCGGACCGCGTGGAGGAACTTGAATGCGCTTCGGGAGGCCTATCGGGATGCAACGGGCGGGTTTGATGCAATCATCCTGCCAAGCGTGCCGATTCGCCCCCCCAAGGCCTGTGCGCTGCTGGCGGACGAGGAGGCGTTCACGCGGACGAACCTAATGGCGCTGCAGAACACCCGAATCGGCAACCTGATGGGGCTTGCGGGGCTGACGCTGCCCATCGGCGTGGCATCCTGTGGCTTGATGCTCCTGGGAACCCGGGAGGAAGACATCCTCGGACCGGGTCTCGCGGCAGAGACGGCCTTGTCGTGACATCGTCGAGAATCCACGGGATTCCCGACCGCCTGCCAAAATTCTCATTTGGCGTGGACCGACGCGGTTTCTCCGGCTATTCTTCCGGAAAGCGGGGCGAAACGACCCCGGAATCGAGGCAGAGATGGAACGTCCCGAGCGGTTTGCGAACCTTCCGGACTATACATGGCCGCGTTTGCGGGCGCTTCTGGATTCGCACGCGCCGGGAGGGGAGATCGTCAATCTGGCGATTGGCGAGCCGCGGCATGCCTTTCCCGGTTTCGTGACCGAGACGATTTCGGCGCACGCAGAGGGCTTTGGCCGGTATCCGCCGAACAACGGCTCGCCCGAGCTTCTTGCCGCGATTGCAGGCTGGGTTGAACGCCGCTTTGGCGTTGCGCTGGACGAGGACAGGTTGATGGTTCTCAACGGTACGCGCGAAGGACTGTTCTCCGCCTCGGTTGCGCTCTGCCCGGAAACGAAGCGGGGGAAGCGCCCGTTCGTTCTGATCCCGAACCCGTTCTACCAGGCCTACATGATGGGGGCGCTGGCCGCAGGGGCCGATCCGGCCTTTCTGCCCGCAACCCGGGAGACAGGCTTCCTTCCAGATCTCGACGCGATTGAACAGGATGTGCTGGAGCGCACGGTGGCCTTCTATCTGTGCTCGCCGGCGAATCCCCAGGGTGCGGTCGCGTCCCGAGGCTATTGGCAGGCGGTCCTGGCCCTGGCCGAGGAGCACGACTTCCGGGTCTTCGCCGACGAGTGCTATTCGGAGATCTGGCGATGCGAGAGGCCGGTCGGAGCGCTTGAGGTCGCTGCCGAAACGGACTCGGATCCCGAGCGGCTGTTTGTCTTTCATTCATTGTCCAAGCGATCGAACCTGCCAGGGCTGCGCTCCGGATTCGTGGCTGGCGGCGCAAGGGGCATCGCCGAAATCAGGCGGCTGCGCGCCTATGCGGGCGCTCCGTTGCCGGGACCGGTCCAGCGGGCTTCCGCACGGGTATGGGGCGACGAGGAGCATGTCGAGGCCAGTCGGCAGCGATACGCACGCAAGTTCGAAATGGCCGACCGCATCCTTGGCGCCATCGAAGGCTATGCCTCGCCACCCGCCGGCTTCTTCCTTTGGCTGCCGGTGCCGGACGGCGAAGATGCAGCGTTGAACCTCTGGCGCGCGACAGGCGTGCGCGTGCTTCCCGGCGCCTATCTGGCCTCGGGCCGGAACGGGGCAAACCCCGGAGCCGGCTACATCCGGGTGGCAATGGTTGCTGATGAACCGGAACTCGAGCGCGGACTGGAGGAACTCCGCGACCGCATATGCATGTGAGGCAAGGACATGGCATTTCAGACAAGATCACGCGACCCGCTCCTTGACAGCGAAACCCAGGCGATCATCCAGCGCCGAGCCAAGGAGCTCCTGGGCCTCCTGCTCCTGGGTCTTGGCGTCGCGATCGCATTGGCGCTTGGCTCCTACTCTCCGGATGAGCCGACTTGGCGATCGACAACGGGAACCTCGGACGAGAATCTCCTGGGGACCATCGGCGCGACCTTTGCCCTGTTCGTCTACGTGATCATCGGCTACGGGGGCTGGGCAATTGCCCTGGTTCCCCTTGCATGGGGCTTGAGGTTCCTTCTGCACTTCGGCGAGAGGACCGCATTGCGACGCGTGATCCTTGCGCCTGTCGCGATTGCCCTGTTGTCGATCTATTTTGCGACCCATGCCACGGGCGCGGAATGGAAATTCGCGTCCGGGCTTGGCGGCCATTTCGGCGATGTCGTCCTGGGCGCCGTTCTTGCCTTTCTGCCCGTGGAACCTGACGTCGGGCTGAAGGTCCTTTCGGGGGCGCTCTTCATCACTTGCGTCGCGCTGCTGGCCTACGTGCTGGGCGCAACGCGCAGCGAAGCCCGGCACTCCGCGCGGTTCCTGCTGGGAGGACTTGCCTTTGGCTGGCGCATGGCCGTCAATCTCCTGGCCCGAATCGTCATGGGCGGTTGCCGTGCTGTCCTGCGAGCGTTCCGCACGAGGGTGTCCGAGGCGGGTCTCGACCAGGGCTTGCACGGCGACGGCTCCCGTCCGGGCGCCGAAACTGCCCGGCAATGGCAGCATTCGGCGGACGGGTCCGATGTCCTGACCGAGCCTCCTCTGGCGCGCGAAATTGGCCGGATCGGGGCACGGGTTGCAGATGTCGTTGAAAGAAGGACGCAAGAATCCGGGCTCATTCTCCGCGAGGAGCCGCCGCTTCGGCGGCCGGAAAGCCCTGACGACCCGGCGTTTGCCGGGCACGAACATCGAGGCACCGCCGTGGCGAACAGATTCGACGAGGAACTTCCCGGGCCGGAATCCGAACTCATGGATCCGGCCGGCTTGGCTGCAGGTTCCGGCCGCATCGCGACGCCTGAGGCAAGGGCGAAGGTTCAGCACGCGACAAAGAGACCCGTCAGGTCGCGCCGGGCTCGCGCCGAGGCGGAGCCGTTTCTGCCTTTCTCCGATCGCAAGGCCGAATTCGAAGTGCCGCCATTGGATCTTCTGACCGACCCTGTCACGATCAGGCGCCATCATCTTTCCGATGATGCGTTGAAGGAAAACGCGCGGATGCTCGAGAATGTTCTCGATGACTATGGCGTCAGGGGCGAAATCGTCAGCGTGCGCCCCGGCCCGGTCGTGACAATGTACGAGCTTGAGCCCGCTCCAGGTCTCAAGGCCAGCCGCGTCGTGGGGCTTGCAGACGACATTGCGCGCTCGATGTCGGCGCTCTCTGCACGCGTCTCCACCGTCCCGGGGCGTTCCGTCATTGGCATAGAGCTGCCAAACGACTGTCGAGAGATGGTGGTCCTTCGGGAGATGCTGTCCACCCGCGACTACGGTGACAGCAAGCAACGCCTGCCGCTGGCGCTCGGCAAGAACATCGGCGGCGATCCGGTGGTCGCGGACCTTGCCAGGATGCCTCACCTCCTGATTGCCGGGACAACGGGGTCGGGCAAGTCGGTCGCTATCAACACTATGATCCTCAGCCTTCTCTACAAGCTGACGCCTGAGGAGTGCCGCCTTATCATGATTGATCCAAAGATGCTGGAGCTTTCCGTCTATGACGGCATTCCCCATCTTCTTTCGCCGGTTGTGACCGATCCAAAGAAGGCCGTGATCGCGCTGAAATGGGTCGTCGGCGAGATGGAGGAGCGCTATCGCAAGATGTCCAAGATGGGGGTCCGCAACATTGAGGGCTACAATGGCCGGGTCCAGGCTGCGCTGTCCAAGGGAGAGATGTTCTCGCGCACCGTGCAGACCGGTTTCGACGACGAGACGGGCGAACCGGTCTTCGAGACGGAGGAATTCGAGCCGGAGACGCTTCCCTACGTTGTGGTGATCGTGGACGAGATGGCCGACCTGATGATGGTCGCAGGCAAGGAAATCGAAGCCTGCATCCAGCGCCTGGCCCAAATGGCCCGGGCCTCCGGCATTCACCTGATCATGGCAACGCAGCGGCCGTCGGTGGACGTCATCACGGGGACAATAAAGGCGAACTTCCCGACCAGGGTCTCATTCCAGGTCACGTCGAAGGTCGACAGCCGGACGATCCTCGGAGAAATGGGCGCAGAGCAGCTGCTCGGCCAGGGCGACATGCTCTACATGGCGGGAGGCGGCAAGATCATTCGCGTTCACGGGCCCTTTGTCTCGGATGAAGAGGTCGAGGAAGTGGTCAGCCACCTGAAGAGCTTCGGGGCTCCGGAATATCTTGCGGGCGTCGTTGCGGGGGCGGACGAGGAGGCGAGTTCGGACATCGATCTCGTGCTTGGCCTCGGCGGAAACACGGATGGCGAGGACGCGCTCTACGATCAGGCCGTCCAGGTCATCCTCAGCGACCGCAAATGCTCGACATCCTACATTCAGCGCAAGCTTGCCATAGGCTACAACAAGGCTGCGCGGCTGGTCGAGCAGATGGAGGAGAGCGGACTGGTCAGCGCCGCCAACCACGTCGGCAAGCGCGAGATCCTGGTGCCCGAGCAGGGCTGATGCTGCGCGTCAGGCTGTTGGCGGAACATCCTTGGCGGAACATCTTGCGCTGGCTGCGGCGGAGAATGTCCCGGCGCCCTTCGAGTTCCGCGGCTGCTCTCCACGACAGTCCCGGTCGCCTTGTCGAGCGAGAGCCGAGCGCATCGGGAGTGCTGCGCTTGACGGAATTGTCAACCATCTGCCGCTTGGTTCCGGAACGAATATGTGCTTGTTCTCGGCCTGAACGATCATTGACGCGATCCGGTAGGGAGACACGATGCTTCGCCGAACTTTTCTTGCCAGCGGGATCGCCTTCGCGACAACCCCTGCGTTTGCCGCGCAAAAGCTGACGCTTGAGGCGATTTCGCGCTACATAATGGAGATCACGCGCGCGAAATGCGGTTTCGCGCAGATCAACGATGACGGCACTCTCTCGACCGGTACTCTGTACATCTGGCGTCCTGGAAGAATGCGCTTTGAATATGACGCGCCGGAAGACCTGCTGGTCATGGCAGGAAGCGGCCAGGTCGCCATTTTCGACGGCAAGTCAAACGTTTCCGGTGCGGAGCGATATCCGCTGAGGCGGACGCCCTTGAACCTGATCCTGGAAAGAAACGTCGATTTCCGGAGTCGCAAAATGGTTACGGGTCATGACTTTGACGGCACGGCCACCATCGTGACGGCGCAGGACCCTGAGCACCCCGAATACGGACATTTGCAGCTCAAGTTCACGGACAATCCCGTCGAACTCCGGCAATGGGTGGTCTTCGACGGGCAGGGAGCGAAGACCACGGTCGTTCTGGGGCAGCTCGAATCTCCCGACGAATTGCCAGGATCGTTGTTCAGCATCGACTTCGAGGAAGCCGAACGGCGCGGCAACTAGATCAGCCTGCAACCCCTCAGTTGCGCATCATACAGCAAGGCACGGTTCGACACCTCGTTGGAGATGCGCAGCAGCCAAGGCTTGTTGCGATGACTGCCGCGCCTGTAGCCTGCCCGGCCTTCGTGGTAGGCCAAGTACTGGTTGCGCGTGTCATGAAGCGGAATGCCCAGGGTCTTCTGCGATCCCTTGAAGTACCAGCCCATGAAGTCGGTCGCGTGCCGGATGTTGTTTCTGCGCGCGCCGTAGGCGCGCTGTTCGCGCTGATACTCCTTCCAGGTCCCGTCCAGGGCTTGGCTGTAGCCATAAGCCGAACTTTGCCGACCCGCAGGGATGATCCAAAGAAAGTACTTGCGAGGTGTGCGAGCGTTGCCGTCAAACTTGCTCTCCTGATAGATCGTCGCCATCTGCACTGCCACAGGAACGCCCCAGCGTTTCTGGGTACGCTTCATGGCCGACAGGTAGCTTGGCCGTTGCTTGATGATCGAGCACGCGTTGTCCAGATTCCTGGGTGGCTCACGCTGGCTGCAGGCTGCAAGAAGACCAAGCAGCAACACGGCGCAAAGGATTCTGCTCATACCTCAATCCGCCTCTTTTCCGCGGCAACATAGCAAGAACTGCCTGCCTTGGAAAGAACGGGAGTGATCGGGGCAGGACAGTCCCACGCTCAATCCGTTTGATTTTTCTTGACGTCGGGCATCCCCGCGTTGCACGCGCGCGTCCGTTCGCGGGATCGTCAGCGGCTTTCTCCGACGTTCCCGCGCAACTTGCGCGACGCTCGCGGCATGTCGATCCGCAATCGCATGGAGGCGCGCCCGGTTCGCCGGGAAGCTCCCGAAGGGTTCTCGCTGTCCGAGGTCGAGGTCCGCCTGGCGAGGCCGGAGGAGCGCCCGCTCCGGGACGCCCTGACGGACGAGCGCCACTGTCCCGGCTTTCGCCGGCTTGCGGGCCGCGGCCTGGGATGATCGCGACCAGCACGCGGTTCCTCGCGCTCCCGGAGCCCGGCGTGTTCCCGAACCTCGCCTCCCGCTTCCTTGCGGGGATGACCCGCCGGCTCGCCGACGACTGGCTGGAAGCGCACGGCCACAGGGCGCTCCTGGCCGGGACGTCCTGCGATCCGGAGCTCTTTCCGGGCACCATGCACAGGGCGGCGGGCCGGACGGCCCGAGAGGCAGCCGCATCCCGGCGGTTCCAGGGCGCCGCCGGAAAGGCCCCGGATCCTGACAGCGAATCACCCGGCGACCGGAAACGGGGCCTGCGTTGGCGCGTGGGTGGCTCCGCAGCCGCGGAACCCGGCCAGGCAACGACGGTTCGTGCCTCGGTCATCGGTTGCCGGTCAAGATCAGCGACAGCGTGGGAAAGTCCTGGTCGCCGGTCTCCGGCAAGCGTGCTTCCGCATCCGGCAAGGGTGCGATTTCTGTATGGCGGATGGCGGTTTTTTCAGAGCGCTGAAATCACACGACATTTTCGAGGCCGTCTCCGGCGACGGCCGCTGATCCGGCGGATTCCGCGAAAATTCGCCGGGCGGGTCGCGTTCTTTCCATGTCTGGCGGACGCCTGGCCCTGACGGGCCGGTGTGGTAGAGCGTTCCTTGCATCAATCAAATGCCCCTGGACGGGGGCGGAAAGGAACGCTCCGATGGAAAGCCTACAGCCAGAGAACCCGATTGCCAACATCGACGATGGACGCGGATCCGTCGCGACGGCCATGGACGGCCTCACGAAAGCGGGCGTCGCCCTGGTCGAGAGGGCCGCCGAGATCGGCCTGGCGGAGAACGTCGCGGCCCTGTACCGGGACGATCCGCTGGAAGCCGAGGGCGCCGTTCGCGACATGGTCTTCGGCATGGCCCGTTCGGTCCTGGCCGACGCGTTCGCGGCGCTGGACGACCACGGGCCCTCGCTGCAGGTCGACGGCAGGGCCTACCGGAAGGCAGAGGTCACGCCGGGCCACGCGATGACGATGTTCGGACCGGTCGACTTCCTCCGGTCGCGGTACCGCCCCTCGGGCCACGGCGCGTCCCTGGTTCCGGCCGAGGCCGTCCTTGGCCTGACGTCCGGCGGGCTGACGCCGGCGGCGGCGGGTCTCTCGATGTACCTGATGAGCGGCCTGACGGCCCGCGAGAGCGCGGACGCTTGGAAGAGGCTTTGCGGCAAGGGGCCTTCGACGGCGTCCCTGGTGCGACTTTCCGGGGAGGCGGGAACCTGTATTGAGGCGTGTTCCGGCGCGCTTCTGGGCGATCTCCGGGAGCAGGAGGAGATGCCAGCGGAGGCTGTGTCGCTTCTTGTCTCGCTCGACGGCGTCATGATGCGCATGAACGCCGAGACGGCAGACGGAAAGGCAACGGACGCAGGCTGGCGCGAGGCGTCGTGCGGCGTCGTGGCCTTGGTCGACGCGGAGGGGAACATGCTGGAGAGCCGGTACTTCGGGCGTCTTCCCGAAGCCGGCAAGGCGGGCCTGAAGTCTCGGCTGAAGGCCGAGGCGTTCCACTGGCTGGACCGCAATCCGGACCTGAAGCTTGCGGCAGTCGCCGATGGCGCGAAGGACAACTGGGCGTTCCTGGACTCCCTGTGCCCCGACGTGACCCTGATAGATTTTGGCACGCGACTCAGCATTTGAGTGCCGCGGCCGACGCCGCCTACGGCCCGGACACGGCAGGAGGCACGGCCTGGTTCGAGAAGTGGCGGCATGTCCTGCGCCACGACCCCAAGGGCGCCGGCAAGGTGATCGACGCGATGCGCCACCTGCTGCGGAAGGGCAAGGGTGCCGACGACATCCGGAAGGAGCTGGCCTACTTCCGCAACAACCGCCGCCGCATGAACTACGCGGACGCCGCCGACGCAGGCTACGCCATCGGTTCCGGTGCCGTGGAATCCGCGAACAAGGTTCTCGTGACTGCCCGGATGAAGCGCTCCGGACAAAGCTGGGGCCGCGACGGCGGCCAGGGCGTCCTGACCTTCCGGTCGCTTCTCAAGTCCGGACGCTTCGACCGGGCTTGGGCCGCCGCGGCCCCGCGCCTGAACCGCTGCGGCGGCTGGAAGCCCCCGCAATGCGCCAACGACAACCGGCCGGTGGCGCAGGTCGCACTTGCCGCGTGATTCGCGAGAAGAACATCTTGGAATCGAAAGGTGAACCATACGAGAATCGCGCCCTCCGGCAAACTGATTCTTGAAGTTTTCGCCGGATTGGCCGACAAAGGTAGCCCTGTGCCTTTGGACGCGAGGAGTCGCTGCCATGTTCACGTCGAAAGCGAAGTATTCGCTGGGTCAAGTCGTGCGCCACAGGAAGCACCCGTTCCGTGGCGTCATTTTCGATGTTGATCCCGTCTTTTCGAACAGCGAGGAGTGGTACCAGTCGATACCGGAGGACAGCCGGCCGTCAAAGGAACAGCCGTTCTACCATCTTCTTGCGGAAAACGAGGACAGCTACTACGTGGCGTACGTTTCCGAGCAGAACCTGGTGGTTGACAAGTCCGGCGAGCCTGTGGAGCACCCGGGTCTTCCAGAGTTCTTCGGCGACTTCGACGACGGCCAGTATCCGCTTCAGGTGCACCTGAACTAGTAGCCTACGGCCGCCCCGTCCTTTCTGGGATCCGATGCGCCGATCAGCGTGCCGCTTGCCTGATTGACAATGATGGCCTGCGCACCGCCGATGGGCACGCCGGGCCGTGACAGCCTGTGCCCCGCCGCCGCAAGCCGATCCCTTGTGGAGTCCGCAATGCCGTCCTCGATCTGGAGCGTGCCGTCGACCGGGTCGGCAAAGGAGCGCGGACCGTCAACGGCCTCCTGCAAGTCCATGCCGAAATCGGCGAGATTCGTCAGGAAATGCGCGTGGCCTGTCGCCTGATACTGCCCGCCCATGACGCCAAAGGCCATGTCCACCTTGCCGCCCGTCTTTCGCATCGCCGGAATGATCGTGTGCATGGGCCGCTTGCCCGGGCCGGCTTCGTTCGGGTGGCCAGGGACAAGGTTGAAGCCTGAGCCGCGGTTTTGAAAGAGAATGCCGAACTTCGGGCTTGCCACACCGGATCCGAATGCCGAGAAGAGCGAATAGATCAGGCTGACCGCCATCCCGTCCCCGTCGACGGCAACGATCAGGATTGTATCCTTGTGCACGCCGTCCGACAGCACTGCCGGTGCGGCCGTCGCCTTCCCCGTGTCAATCAGCGCGGCGAGCCTCTCTGCCGTCTCCGCCGCCAGCATGTGTTCAAGTCGGGTCACGTGATCGGGGTCAGCCAGAAAGCGGTTTCGGGCGTCGTAGGCGAATTTCGACGCCTCGGCCTCGACGTGAATTCGCTCGAAGCCGACGGGGTCCATGGAAGACAGGTCGAATTGGGAGAGAATGTTTAGCAGCAGCAGGGCCGCTGCACCTTGTCCGTTGGGCCGATGCTCCAGCACGTCAAATCCGCCATATTGTCCCGAGACCGGCGTGCCCCAAGCGGCCTCTGTTGCCGTGAAGTCGTCGGCGGCATGGTTCCCTCCCGCTTCCGCGAGCGCCGAGAGCATGTCGTCCAAAACCTCGCCTTCGTAGAATGCGTTGCGCCCGTCTGCGGCGATGCGTCGCAAGACCTCGGCCTGGGCGGGCAGGCGCCAGCGCTCGCCCAGGCGATAGGGCCGGCCGGCGTTCAGGAAATGCGTCCTTGCCGCATCGGTCATATCGGGCCCTGCCAAGGCAATGTCGGATGCGGTGCGTGGCGCTACGGGCACGCCTTCCTCGAAATACCGGATCGCGGGGGCGAGGCAACGGTCGAGGCCAATCCGGCCAAAGCGTTCCGACAGGCGGCAAAATGCGTCCACGGCACCCGGCACGGTGATGCAGGCTGGATGGCCGGGATCGATTTTCGTGATGCCTTCCTCTCTCAGGATTTCCGGATCAAGACCCGCGGGTGCCCGGCCCGAGCCGTTGATCGCGGCGACCTCTTCGGTGCCGGCGGGCTTGACCAACGCAAAGCAGTCGCCGCCGAGCCCCGTCATGTGCGGTTCGCAAACGCCGAGCAGGACCGCGCCGGCAATGGCGGCGTCCACCGCATTCCCGCCATCCTTCATCACGGTCAATGCCTGGGACGCAGCCAGCGGATGGGAGGTTGCCACCATTCCGTTCGAGGCGAGAACAGGAGATCGGCCTGGAAGCTGGAAGTTGCGCATGTCGGTAGAGCCCGTCCAGTTGATTTGCGGAGACTAGCGGCGTGCCGGCCGGATGAAAAGCCGCCAGACCCAGGGATCCTTGCAGCGGCGCCGTCAGGCTTGGTTGACATCGTCAACTGACGCGGACGAAGGTTGCCGTCGGGAGGAATGCCGCATGCAGACGGAAGTTGCGATCATCGGAGGCGGGCCATCGGGGCTTCTTCTGTCGCAGCTCTTGAACCGGGCAGGCATAGAGACCGTGGTGCTAGAGCGCGCCTCGCGGAATCACGTTCTCGGGCGGATCAGGGCCGGGGTGCTTGAGGCGGGCACGGTTGACGTGCTTCGGGAGGCAGGCGTTTCGGGCCGGCTGGACCGCGAGGGCATCCCGCATGATGGATGCTACCTGACCGACAATGACCTGATGGTTCGAATCGACTTTCGCGCACTGACTGGCAGGCATGTCACGGTCTATGGCCAGACCGAGGTCACTGCGGATCTCTACATGGCACAGGATGAGCTTGGAACGACGATTCTTCACGGCGTGGAAGACGTGACACTGTCCGGTCTGGAACAGCCAAGACCTGTGGTGGAGTTCGCGCATGAAGGCGGCCGCAGGCGGCTTGATTGCCTGTTCGTGGCGGGATGCGACGGGTTCCACGGAGTCAGCCGGCAGGCTGTTCCGGACGATCGGCGGCGAGAGTTCGAACGGACCTATCCCTTCGGCTGGCTCGGAGTCCTGTCCCGCGTTCCTCCCTGCAACGAGGAACTGATATACGCGAACTCCGAACGCGGCTTCGCCTTGGCATCGATGCGGAACGAGAACCTTTCGCGTTACTACATGCAAGTGCCCATGAGCGATCAGGCGGAACAATGGAGCGACGACGAATTCTGGACCGAACTGAAGCGACGCCTGCCGTCCGGGACCGCTGCCACGATGCGAACCGGACCGTCCATCGAGAAATCGGTTGCGCAGTTGCGCAGCTTCGTGTCCGAACCGCTTCGCTGGGGCAATCTCTTCCTGGTGGGAGATGCGGCGCATATCGTGCCGCCGACCGGTGCGAAGGGTCTAAATCTGGCGGTGTCTGACGTGCACTACCTTTATCAGGCACTGATCGATGCCATCCGTTCAAACGATCGTTCCGGCGTTGACAACTATTCAGGGCGCGCATTGAAGCGGATATGGAAGGCCATGCGATTCAGCTGGCAAATGACGATGATGCTCCACCGGTTCGAGGACGAAGACGACTTTGCATCCGAGATGCGCAGGGCAACGCTTGGCCACCTGGCGACATCCGAGACCGCGCGACGCGACCTGGCCGAGAACTACGTCGGATTGCCCTTCTGAGCGGCAGGACAGGAAGGGGAATTATATGCATCAGTGGCCACGTTCTTGCTGCGTTCTTCCGGCTTTCCGGCAACATGCGAGGAAAGGGAAGTTCACGCACCCTTTTGCAGACGCTCGGCGCAGGAGCGACCGCATGGCACTTGCAAGGACGTGCAGGAACATTGTCCATCGCCTGCTTCCGCAGGCGAAATCGAACCGGCAATGGCTTGGGACGACGGTTGAGAGCCAGAGACAGCCCTGCAGCGCCGGGCTCGAGGAACGCATCGACCGCTGCCGCAAGACCGGCCGCAGCCTGACCTGCCTCGACCGGTGCAAGGCGCTGACGGAATGCCGCCGAGAGCTTCCGGAGATGGCGTCCGTGGCGGTGGCCGTCCGGCGCGGCACGCTCAAGCGCCTGCAGGAGGCCTTCATGGGGTTCTTCCGCCGCGTCGCGAAGGGCGGCGCGCCCGGCTTCCCCCGCTTCAAGGGATGCCGCTTCCTCGACGGCATCGGCATCGTGTCGGGCGTGAAGGTCGGGAACGGCAGGCCGATGACGGTCCGCCGGAAGGGCGGGAACCCGCATCCTGACGGCAGGCCGGTCTCGGCCGTCCTCGAGCGCACGGACGGACGCTGGCACGCCCTCGCCTGCTTCGCGGTCGAGGCAGGGGAGGGCGCCGGCAACGGGCGCGGGAGCGCGCGACGGAAGAAGGCGAGCCGTCGCCGCAAGATCGCGAACCGCCGCCACGACCGGCACCGTCATGCGAGCCGGGACCTGGCGGCGAAGGCCGGGACCGTCGCCGTCGAGGGCCTGAACGTCAAGGGAATGACGAAGGGCGCGAAGGGCACGCTCGAGGAGCCGGGCACGAACGTCCCGCGGAAGTCCGGCCTGAACCGCGTCATCCTCGACACGGGCTGGACGGCGCCCTGCCGGAATGCAAGGCGGCCGCCGTCATCAAGGTTCCGGCACCAGGCAGGCCAGGAACAAGCCACGAGTGCGGAGCGGTCGGCAGACGCTCACGCGGAACCGGGGACGGCTTCACCTGCACGGCCTGCGGGCATGCAGCGCATGCCGGCATCGATGCGGCGAGGAACGTCCTGGACCGACGCGTCCGCACGGCGAGGAGCGTTGGCATCGGCCACTTCGACGACCCGCGAAATCGTTGCGAGGGTGGCCTGATGGTCACTCATGATATAACTCTCAAAGGAAGCTCCATGGACAAGACGGTCTCCTCGCCTAGGCATGCCGTCGCGGGAATCGAGAACGGCGCGGTGCTCATGATCGGCGGATTCGGCGGCTCCGGCGCGCCGATCGAGCTCATTCATGCGCTGGTCGACCGCTACATCGGCACGGGTTCGCCAGCCAATCTCACGGTCGTGAACAACAATGCCGGCAACGGGCGGGTCGGGATTGCCGCGATGATAGACGCGGGAATGGTGGCCAGGATGGTCTGCTCCTTCCCGCGGTCTTCGGATCCGAGGGCATTTTCGGAAAGGTATCTCGCCGGCGAGATCGAACTGGAACTGGTGCCACAGGGTACCTTGGCTGAACGCATTCGTGCGGCAGGTGCAGGCATACCGGCCTTCTACACGCCCACCGGTTACGGAACAGAGCTTGCGGAGGGCAAGCGCGTCGCCGAATTCGACGGCAGGAAATACGTGCAGGAGCGCTGGCTGCAGGCGGACGTGGCAGTCATCAAGGCCGAACTGGCAGACACTTACGGCAACCTGACCTATCGGCATGCGGCCCGGAATTTCAGCCCGCTGATGTGCATGGCGGCAAGGACGTCGATCGTGCAGGCCCGCAAGATCGTTGCGCCGGGCAACATCGATCCGGAGCATGTCGTGACGCCGGGGATCTTCGTCGATGCCGTGCTGCAGGTCCCGGAACCGCAGCAGGAGGAGGAGTTGATTCGCGCCGGGGAGGCCCATCCATGAACGTCCCGAGACTCACGAGTGCGCAGATTGCATGGCGGGCAGGCCAGGACATCGAGGACGGGGCCTATGTCAATCTGGGCATCGGACTTCCGGAACTGGTCGCGCGATTCCAGCCCCAGGGGCGGCAGGCCGTCTTCCATGCCGAGAACGGCGTGCTGGGATTCGGCGAGGCGCCTCCGGCCGGAGAGGAGGACTGGGACCTGATCAATGCCGGAAAGAAGGCGATCACCCTGAAGCCCGGAGCGTCTTTCTTCCACCACGCCGACAGCTTTGCAATGGTTCGTGGCGGCCACCTAGATGTGGCGATTCTCGGTGCCTACCAGGTTGCGCAGAATGGCGACCTCGCCAACTGGCGCGTAGGATCGAAGGGCGTACCCGCCGTTGGCGGCGCAATGGACTTGGTCCATGGCGCAAAGCGTGTCGCGGTGGTCACCGGCCACGTCACCAAGGATGGAAAGCCCAAGCTTGTCGAAGAGTGCACGTTTCCGGTGACGGGCAAGGCATGCATCAGGCGCGTCTACACCTCGCTGGCAGTCGTTGACGTCGTTGGAGGGCGATTTGTCCTGCGCGAGAAGCTGCCGGAGATTTCGCTGGAGGAGCTTCAGTCCCTGACCGGGGCCGAACTTGCCACGCCGGATCAGGTCGCGGACCTGGTCGCGCCCGACTTGGGTTGATTCCAAAGTGGCCGATCCGCGGGCAGCAAGCGAGGCAGTCGGTCAGCGACCCCTCCCTTCAGGGAGGGGCTTGAGGGGCGAAGGCCCCCGAAGGCCCGTGCCGACCGGCACGAGAAGGGAGAAAGGGATCCAGTCCGCCTTGAACCACACGTTGAAGACCGGCCCCGGGACGCTTCCTCGGTCCCGGGCTCTCGAGGATTCGCCTGCAGGCACGCCGGGCCAGGCGCGAAACGGGGCGGGCCGGAACGCGGACGGTCTGGCTGCGCGAGAGGGGCCCGGCTCCGGCCGGCGTCACGGGAGAGGCTCCGGCGACCCCCGGTGCGGCGCGAGCCGCGTCTTCGCCCTCGACCGGCGGGGGGACCCGCCGGTGCCGTGCCACCCGGCGCGGGCGGGGAAGCCGCTGAAGAAGGGACGCGCCGTCGCGGTGCGCCTGCATCCGTTCGCCGTACGGCTCCGGGACAGGACCGGCGGCGAGACCGGGCCCCTGGATCCCGGGATCGATCCGGGGTCGCGGAGGACCGGCCTTGCGCCGGCGGGAGACGACGGCGAGGTCCTGTTCCTGGCCGAGATCAGGCACAGGGGGGCGCGAATCCGGACGCTCGTGGAGCAACGGGCCGGTTACCGGCGGCGCCGGCGCTCGGCCGGCCCGCGCCACCGGAAGGAGAGGTTCCTGGACCGGCGTTCCGGGAGAAGGCTCCCGCCCTCGCTGCTGTCGCGGGCGGACGGCGCGCTCTCGTGGACGGAACGGTTCGGGCGGCTGCGGCGGGTTCTCGCGGATGCCAGGGCGCCGCTGCACGACGCCGCCGCGGCCAGCGCCACCCGCCGCGTCCTGTTCGAGGGTCCGCGCCGCACCGGCCTTCCCGTCTCCGGCTCCTCGGGCGGGCGGACGGAATCCGGCCGGGCGCGGCCGGGGATCCCGAAGACGCACGCCCTGGACACCGCCCGCGTGGGCGAGACGCCCGCGCCGTCCGGCCGGGACCGGCCCGTGCCCGGGATCAAGGCGACGGGCCGGGGACCGCATGCGCGCACGCGCGCGAACCGGATCGGGTTCCCCGTCGGACATCTCATGGCGCGGAAGTCCGTGAGAGGCTTCCGGACGGGCGGCATCGTGCGCGCGACCGTGCCCCCGGGGAGGAGGCAGGGCGTCCATGCCGGCCGCGTCGCGGTGCGCGCCAACGGGTCCTTCAACGTCCAGGCCGCCGGCGGCACGGTCCAGGGCGTCCCGCACAGGCGTTGCCGCATCATCCGGCGCGGCGACGGGTGCGGATGCCGTCTCGGCACGTCGCCACGGCAAGGGGAGACCGCAACGATGCGCGAAACGCGGGATCCCGCATTCCTCCCCGCCCTGAAGGACGGGGATTCCAGCGGGGCAGATTGATGAATGTCGAATTTCCTGAACTGCGCGCAAGAATTCTTGCCTTGACGGCTGGCGAGACCGATGAAGTCGCGTTGATGGCGACCGTCGCCTGCGAGGTGCATCGCTCCGACGAACGGTTCGACTGGACCGGCTTCTATCGTGTCGTCGAGCACGAATTGCTGAAGATCGGGCCGTACCAGGGCGGTCATGGCTGCCTGACCATCCCATTTTCCCGAGGCGTTTGTGGCGCCGCTGCGCGCACCGGAACGATTCAACTGGTGCCCGACGTCGACTTCTTTCCCGGCCATATCGCCTGTTCGGTCAGCACGCGGTCCGAACTCGTGCTGCCGGTGCGGAACGGCAATGACCGACTGATCGCGGTCCTAGACATCGACAGCGACAGGCCGAACGCGTTCAACCAGAAGGATGCCGAGGGCCTGTCGGAGATGCTTGAGGCGGTCTTCGGCGAGTCGGGCCGATGAGCGGGGCCGGTCGGCCCACGCTGCCGTGACAGGCGACTATTCTCCCCCGACCTCGCCGATCGACGTGATCCACGCCGACGACGAGATTCTGGTCGTGGCCAAGCCTCAAGGACTTCTTTCCGTGCCGGGAAAGGGCGCCCGTCTGGCTGACAGCCTGCTGACCAGGTTGGAGGACGCCTTTCCCGGAACGCTCCTGGTCCATCGCCTGGACAGGGACACTTCCGGCGTCATGGCCTTTGCGTTGACTTCTCATGCGCAGCGCCACTTGGGACTGCAGTTCGAGAAGCGCCGGGTTCGCAAGGCTTACGTGGCACGCGTTCACGGGCACGTGCCCCAGAGCGTCGGCACGATCGATCTGCCGTTGGCGGCCGACTGGCCGAACCGGCCGCGGCAGATGGTGGACCTTTGGGCTGGCAAGCCGGCCCTGACGGAATGGGAACTGCTTCAGGCACGCGCCGGTGAATCCCGCCTGATGCTTTTCCCGAGGACGGGCCGATCCCACCAGCTTCGCATACACTGCCATGCGTTCGGCCATCCGATCCTTGGCGATCCGCTTTACGCCGAGGGAGAAGCCCGGCAACATCCCAGGCTAATGCTGCAGTCTGTCTCTTTGCGCTTTCGGCATCCAGCCGACGGACGCGAGGTGTCCTTCTCCCTGAAGCCGGAGTTCTGAAGCGGGCTGCACGACCTCTGCCGGTTGTTGTCATGCTAGCCGACGGATTTCCGAAACAGGCCGACATTCCGGTTCGGAGTGCGTGATCGGAGATTGCCGTCAATCCGGCAAGGTGCCAAAATCGCCGTGAGAGGTCCGGCATGACACTCATCTACAAGATCCTTCGCGCGGAGGAGTTCGAGGCGTTCGAGGCAGCCGGACGTACGGCAGGATCGCCCGATGACGCAAGGGACGGCTTTGTCCATTTCTCGACCAGTGAACAGGTCGAGGAGACGGCATCAAGGCATTTTGCCGGCGAGGACGGGCTGATGCTCCTGTGCGTGGATTCCGGTTCATTGACGGACTTTCTCAAGTGGGAGCCTTCGCGGAACGGTGCGCTTTTCCCGCATCTGTACCGCGATCTCCGGATCGAGGACGTCATGTTTGCGCGGGAACTGCCCCTCGTGGACGGTCGTCACACATTCGGGGGTCTTCCGGAGTGATCGAGAACGCGGCACTGGCGGTCCTTGGCCGTATCGATCCCGAATTCGCCCACGGCCTTGCGCTTCGGGCATTGCACACGCCATTTGCACCGTTGCCGGGTCCGGTCAGGTCGCCCCACCTGGACGTGGATCTTGCAGGCATCCGCTTGCCCAATCCCGTCGGTCTGGCTGCCGGACTAGACAAGAACGCGAGCGCGGTTGGCCCTCTCATGCTCGCAGGCTTCGGGTTCCTCGAGGTCGGGACCGCGACACCCCGTCCGCAATCGGGCAATCCGCGCCCGAGACTGTTCCGCGTTCGGAAGGACCGGGCGGTGATCAACCGCCTTGGGTTCAACAATGACGGCGTGGAGGCAATCGCCGGCCGGCTGGCGGCGCGCCCGGACGGCGTTCCCGTCGGGATCAATATCGGTGCAAACAGGGACAGCGAGGATCGTGCCGCCGACTACGTCCATGCGATACGGGCCGCGCGGACATGCGTCGACTTCGCAACCATCAACGTGTCGTCGCCCAACACCGAGAGCCTTCGCGATCTCCAGGGCGAGCAGGCATTGCCGGCACTTCTCGAAGGGGTCATGGCGGAGAGCGGTGGTCTGCCGGTGTTTCTCAAGATCGCGCCGGATCTTTCGGATGAGCAGGTTGGCGTCATCGCCAGGACGGCCATGGAAGGCGGCGTTGCCGCAATTGTCGCGACCAACACGACCTTGTCGCGCGACGGGCTGACGGACTCGATGAGCGCAGAACAGGGCGGGCTCTCGGGACGTCCGCTCTTTGCACGTTCGACACGGGTCCTGGCGCGGCTGTTCCACGAGACCGGTGGCGAGATGCCGCTTGTCGGCGTCGGAGGAGTGGCCTCGGCCGCCGATGCCTACGCAAAGATCAAGGCTGGCGCCACTGCGGTGCAGTTCTACACTGCGATGACATTTTGGGGGATATCGCTCGCATCCCGTATAGCGCGCGGCATTGACGAGATGCTGGCTCACGACGGGTTTACGTCCGTTGCCGAAGCGCGGGGCATCCATGCGGCGGATTGGCTGCACGGATAGCCTGACATGACCGTGGCCAGGCGGTGTCAGCCCCCGGCGCGTTCGAGCGCAGGGTACCTGACGCCAAGCGTGACGCCCCTCGCGACGAGCGAAATCAGTAGCGCCATCCAGAGGCCTTCATTGCCGTAGCCGGAAAGGCCCCATACGGAGACGAAGTAGATCGCGGCCGAAAGCGCCGTCATGTTCCGCATGTCGCCCGTTCGCGTTGCGCCAATGAATATCCCGTCGAGCATCCAGGCCGCGATTCCGAGAACCGGCGCCGCAGCCATCCAAGGCAGGAGCGTCTTGGCCGCCTGGCGAACCTCGTCCGAAGTTGTCATCAGGTCGATGATCCAGGGTCCGAAGGTCCAGACCGCCGCCGAAAAGACGACCATGACGCCAGCGCCCCACGCGCTCGTCAGTACGGCGCCCTTCCGAAGACGTGCCCGGTCCCGCGCTCCCGTTGCATTGCCCACAAGCGTCTCGGCCGCGATCGCGAATCCGTCAAGCGCGTAGGCAGTCAAATGCACGAACTGAAGGAGTATCTGGTTGGCCGCGAGCGGGACATCCCCGAACCTGGCTCCGAAGAACAGGAAGGATACGAAGATCGATTCGACGAAAAGGGATCTGAGCAGGATGTCGCGGTGGATCACCGCCATCTTGAAGAGCCGTGCGCGAGAAAGGACCCGAGGCCAGTCATTCCAGAAGGGCCGCCGGATTGCATCCGCGCAGAACCAGAATCCCAGCGCCAGCCCGCTCCACTCGGCAAGGAACGTCGCGAGCGCGACACCACCCACGCCCCAGCCGAATCCCAGCACGAAGACCACGTCGAGCACGATGTTCAGGCCGTTCATCCAGACTTGGAGCGCCAGCACGGCACGGGTTCTCTCGGATGCGATGAGCCACCCGTTGATGCCAAACAGCGCGATGGCGGCCGGGGCCGACCAGATGCGCACGGACATGTACGTGTTTGCGCTTTCCTCCACTGCGGGCGATGCGGGTGAGATCAGGAATCCGCCCTGGAAGATCGGCCATTGCAGGACGATCAGCGCCAGGCCGCCGCTCAACCCGACAATCATCGCGCGCGACAGGAGCGCGTCCGCCTCTCCCCGGTCGTCCGCGCCAATCGCCTGGCTCGTCATGCCGGTGGTTCCCATGCGAAGAAAACCGAAGATCCAATAGATCGCGGTCAGGATGTTGGCCCCGATCGCGACCGCCCCGATCGGCACGGGATCGCCCAGCTGCCCTACGACACCGGTGTCCACGATGCCGAGAATCGGCACCGTGGCATTGGCGAGCAGAATCGGCAGCGCGATTCCAAGGACACGGCGATGCGTGATCCCTTGCGTGCTCGAGGCCGTCATTCAGCGGCGGGCGACGGCATTAGGAAATGTCCCGTCGCCTGCGCCATCGGACGCATGCGATTGTCCTGCCAGGCCTCGACCCTGACGCTCGCATAGCGACGGCCCGAACAGTTTACGCGAGCCTGCGCATAGGCGTCTCGCGGCAGTCCCGAACGAAGGCAGCCAACGGTTATGTCGATCGTCTTCGGCATGCGGGGCAACGTGCCGGGATTCAGCGATTCGGCATCCAGCCTGCCGCATTCGATCTCGTGCCAGAGGTTCTGCCAGCCGAGCTCGATCAGCGCCGTGGTCTCCAGAAAGGCCGCCGTCACCCCACCGTGCAGCGCGGGCAGCTCGGGGTTGGCGACCTGCATGTCGTCGTACGTGAGAACGGCCGTCAGTTCGTCTCCGTGGCGCTCGAACGCGATTCCGAAAAACTGAGCGAACGGAATGCCGGCCACGAGCGCACGGAGCGCGGCGTCGTGCCGTTGCTTCACGATCTGGACCGGTTCCGGGCGCTTCCGTTTCACGTCTGCGCCACGAATGCGCCAGTGGCGGAGGCCACGGGCCTGTGCATGTCCTCGTCGGTCGCCAACGTGCGAACAAATGCGACGGTTCGGGTCATGTGATAGCAGGTTGCGCGAGCCGTGATCGTTTGTCCCGGCGTTGCAGCGCGCATGTAGTCGATCCGGAAATTCAACGTTGCGGTTGTAGACGCCCCGGCGGGATGGGAGAGGACGGCCTCGCCGCCGCAGGTGTCGAGCAAGGAGGAAACGGCGCCGCCATGCGCGACTCCCGTGACAGGGTCGCCGACAAGCCGCTCGTTCCGGGGCATCGAGACGACCGCGGTGCCTTCGCCCACTTCCTCGAGAACCATGTTCATGGCCCGGCAAAAGGGCATCTCGTCGATGAACCGACGCTTCCCCGATCCCCGGATTCCGGCCTTGTCAGGCATGAGTGGCCTCCTTCACGGGTTTTCGTAGGTTTGTTCGCGCTCGGCAAGCCGATTGATCCGGCATTCCACGGAGTGATGCCAGTGCCGCCTTCGGCGACTGTTGCCGCTGAGCAGGCTCGGCCCTTGTCAATGAATGAAGGGCGCGGCACTTGTTCCACGGGCACCGAGTGGCCACATGCCTGAACGATGCCGGCAAGGCGGGTCGGTACCATGCCTGCCGGAGTGCCAACAGAACTGTGGCGCCGCACGGATTTTGCCGTTACCAAACGAGACCGAACGACCTGCCGGAGGCAACATCAGGATGCCTGTCTACACACCTCCCGTAAAGGACCAGCAATTCCTGCTTCACGATCTGTTCAAGGTCAGCGAGAGCGACATCCCGGGGTACAATGATCTCGATCGGAGTTTCACGGCGGCGATTCTCGAGGAGGCCGGGAAGATTGCCTCGAATGTGTTGCAGCCGTTGAACGCCGTCGGGGACACGCAAGGCTGCACGTTCGAAAACGGTGTCGTCCGCGCGCCGGAAGGGTTCAAGGCTGCGTGGAACGAGTTGGCGTCAGGTGGCTGGCTGGGTCTCGCTGCCGATCCGGAACATGGCGGGCAAGGCATGCCCCATATCCTGAACACCGCGGCCGGCGAGCTCTTCTCGTCTGCGAACATGGCCTTCCAGATGTATGCGGGGCTGGTGCACGGCGCGGCGTTGGCATTGGCGGCCCACGGGTCGGACGAGCAGCGGGCCACGTACATTCCTCCGATGTATGAAGGGCGCTGGTCGGGAACGATGAACCTGACGGAACCGCATTGTGGCACCGACCTCGGACTGATCCGCACCAGGGCAGAATCGCAGGATGACGGCAGCTACAGGATCTCGGGCCAGAAGATCTGGATTTCCGGCGGCGAGCACGACCTGGTCGAGAACATAGTTCACCTCGTGCTTGCACGCATTCCCGACGGCCCGGAGGGGATCAAGGGCATTTCGCTCTTCGTGGTGCCGAAGTTCCTTCCCAACGAGGATGGCTCGCTCGGGGAGCGGAACCGGCTTTCCTGCGGCGGGTTGGAAGAAAAGATGGGCATCCACGGCAACGCGACCTGCGTCATGAACTATGACGGCGCGACCGGCTGGCTTGTGGGCGAGACGCACAATGGCATGCGGGCCATGTTCACGATGATGAACGAGGCGAGGCTTGCTGTGGCGCTTCAGGGCTACGCGCAGGCCGAGGTCGCCTACCAGAACGCCGTCGCGTTTGCCCGGGAACGGCTTCAGGGCCGGGACGTGACCGGGGCGAGGAACCCGGGCGGTCCGGCCGACCCGGTCATTGTCCATCCGGACGTGCGCCGCAACCTGCTTGACCAGAAGTCATTCGTCGAAGGCGCACGCGCCCTGGCATTCTGGGGCGCGGAGATGATCGACCGGTCACTCAGGACGGGGGACGTGGAGGCCGAGGCGATGGTCTCTCTGCTGATTCCCGTGATGAAGGGATTCCTGACCGACAAGGGATTCGTGACCTGTGTCCTGGCGCAGCAAACCCTTGGCGGCTCGGGTTTCACGCGAGAGGCCGGAATTGAGCAGTTCGTGCGGGATGCGCGCATCGCCATGATCTACGAGGGAACCAACGGCGTCCAGTCGCTGGACCTCGTGGGCCGGAAGCTCCCCGCTAGTGGCGGCAAGGCGATAATGTCATTCTTCGAACTGGTGAAGGGCTTCATCAAGGAGAGTGAAGGCAACGAGCCGCTGAAGGTCGGCTTCCTCGACCCGCTGAAGGCCGCTTCGAAGGACCTGCAGGCGGCAGGCATGTACTTCCTGCAGGAGGCCGCGAAGAACCCGCTGCACGCGCTTGCGGGATCGTACGATTTCATGCACCTGTTCGGCCATGTATCCCTCGGCTTCATGTGGGCGCGCATGGCGCGGGCGTCGATGGAAGCCCTTGAGCTCGGGGCCGAAGACACCGAATACTACGAGACGAAAATCATGACCGGACGCTACTACATGTCTCGACAGCTGCCGGCGACCGGCCTGCACCTTGCGCGGATCACGAGCGGGGCGGAACCCGTGATGGATCTTGACGCCGAGAGCTTCTGATTGGAGGGCGGATGACGATAAAGCTGCACTGCTTCGGCGAAAGCGGACACTCGTACAAGGCGGCGCTTGCCCTGGAACTTGGACCGCTCGACTGGGAGCCGGTCTTCGTTGACTTCTTCAATGGCGCTTCGCGAAGCGAGAGCTATCGTCACGATCTGAACGTGATGGGCGAGGCGCCCGTGCTGTTCGATGGCGACGTGCACCTGACCCAGTCCGGCGTGATTCAGGACTATCTTTCGGAGAGAACCGGGCTCTTCGGCGGCCGGACACCGGAAGGCCGTCGCGAGATGCTCCGCTGGGTGCTCTGGGACAATCACAAGCTTTCGAGCCAGGCCGGCGTGACCCGGTTCCTCATGAACTTCCTGCCGCCCGACAAGCGTCCCGAGCCCGTGATCGCGTGGCTCCAGGGACGATTGAAATCGGCGCTCCGGGTTCTCGAAGTGCATCTCGAGTCGCGCGAGTGGATCGTCGGGCAAGACGTCACGAATGCGGATCTGAGCTGCTGCAGCTATCTGTTCTACGAGGAGCCCTTCGGGTTTGAACGCAGGGATTGGCCGGCCATTGATGCCTGGCTGAGGCGAATCGAGGCGCTTGACGGCTGGAAGCACCCGTATGATCTCATGCAGCGTGCCTTCCCGGCAAGGGCGGCGTGAGAATGGACACGACCATGGCAGACGCCTACATCTTCGACGCGATTCGTTCGCCCCGCGGCAAGGGACGGAGCGAGGGCAGCCTGCACGAGGTCACGCCGGTCAAGCTCTCGGCCGACTTGCTCAATGCCCTCAAGCGACGGAATGGCCTGGAAGGCCATGTTGTCGAGGACGTGATCTGGGGCAACGCGACCCAGGTCAAGGAACAGGGCGGATGTCTCGCGCGGACCGCCGTCCTGGCATCCGACCTTGACGAACGGGTTCCGGGTCTCTCCATCAACCGGTTCTGCGCGAGCGGCATGGAGGCCGTCAACCTGGCCGCGAACCAGGTGAAGGGCGGCGCGGGCGACGCATATGTCGCCGGGGGCGTTGAATGCATGAGCCGTGTGCCCATGGGCAGCGACGGTGCAGCCATAGCCGTCGATCCCGGCATTGCCATGAAGACCTATTTCGTGCCGCAGGGCATTTCCGCGGACATCATCGCGACCGAGTACGGATTCAGCCGCGACGATGCGGATGCCTACGCGGTCGAAAGCCAGCAGCGGGCCGCACGGGCCTGGGACGAGGGCCGGTTCGAGAATTCGGTAGTCCCCATCAGCGATCAGAACGGGCTGCCGATTCTGGACCGCGACGAGCATATGCGCCCGGAAACGGACATGCAGGCCTTGGGCGCGCTTGGCCCCGCCTTCAAGGATCAGGGCGAGGTCATGCCCGGCTTCGACGCCGTCGCGCTGATGAAGTATCCGCATCTCGAGAGAATCAACCATGTCCACCATGCCGGGAACTCCAGCGGCATTGTCGATGGCGCTGCCGCGCTGCTGGTCGGATCGAAGGAGTTTGGCGAGGCCAACGATCTGGCGCCAAGGGCGCGGATCCGGGCCACCGCGAAGATCGGCACGGACCCGACAATCATGCTGACGGGGCCGGTGCCGGCCACGGAAAGGGTTCTGGCCGACAGCGGATTGAGAATCGGCGACATAGACCTCTTCGAGGTCAACGAGGCCTTCTCCTCGGTCGTTCTGCGCTTCATGCAGGCGTTCGACGTCGACCACGGCGTCCTGAACGTCAATGGCGGCGCAATCGCGATGGGGCACCCTCTTGGTGCATCCGGCGCCATCATCATCGGGACGCTTCTTGATGAAATGGAACGCCAGGACAAGGAGACCGGCCTTGCCGCGATCTGCGTGGCAAGCGGCATGGGTGCGGCCACGATTCTGGAGCGCGTGTAAGTGCGGAAACGGCTTCCGTTCGTGACCGGAAAGCCAGGGCGGGGATCCAGCCATGACTGATTTTGCCTATGAGATCCACGATGACGGGGTTGCTGTCATCACCTGGGACATGCCCGGGAAATCGATGAACGTCCTGACCCGCGAGGCGTTCGAGGCGCTGGATGGACACGTCGATCAGGCGCTGGCCAATGATGCCGTGAGGGGAATCGTCATCACTTCCGGAAAGGAGAGCTTTGCGGGAGGGATGGACCTGAACGTGCTGGCGTCGATCCGCGACGCGGCAGGCGACGATCCCGCGCCGATGCTCTTCGAGTTCGTCATGGGCGGCCATCGGATCCTGCGGAAAATCGAGCGCGCGGGAATGGACCCGAAGACGAACAGGGGCGGCAAGCCGGTCGCCTGCGCGATTCCCGGGCTGTGCGCAGGCATTGGCACCGAGATCGCCCTGGCGTGCCACCGCCGGTTCATGGCGGACACGCCGAATGGCCGCATCGGGTTGCCGGAAGTGCGGGTGGGCCTGTTCCCCGGCGCGGGCGGCACCACGCGGTATTCTCGCATGGTCGGGGCGATGGCGGCAGCGCCCGTGCTTCTCGAAGGCAAGCTGCTTGGCCCGCAGAAGGCAAAGGCCGCGCAACTGGTCGACGAGGTCGTGGCGCCGGACGAGCTCGTGGAGCGCGCCAAGGAATGGGTCTTGAACGCGAAGGACGCGGACCTGGTCAAGCCTTGGGACCAGAAGGGATTCAAGATGCCTGGCGGAGCGCCGTACCACCCCCAGGGCTTCATGACCTTTGTCGGCGCAAGCGCAATGATCAACGCGAAGACCAAGGGCGCCTATCCGGCAGCGAAGGCGCTGTTGTCCGCCGTCTACGAGGGTGCGTTGGTGCCGTTCGACACTGCCCTCAGGATCGAGGCGCGACACTTCACGAACATCCTGATGGACCCGACGTCCAGCGCGATGATCCGGTCCCTGTTCATAAGCAAGGAGGCGTTGGAGAAAGGCGCGCGCAGGCCGGACGCCAGCGATCAGAAGGTCGGGAAGGTCGGCGTCCTGGGTGCCGGCATGATGGGGGCAGGCATCGCGCATGTCAGTGCCAAGGCGGGAATCGACGTGGTCCTGATCGATCGCGATCTTGCCTCCGCCGAGAGCGGCAAGGCCCGCTCGGAAGGAATTCTGGACAAGGGCATCGCTCGCAGGCGCGTGACCGAAGAGGAGAAGGCCGAGGTTCTGGGGAGGATTCTGGCCACTGCCGATCTCGACGCCCTGGAAGGCTGTGACCTGATCGTCGAGGCCGTGTTCGAGGATCCGGGAGTGAAGGCCGACATCACGAAAAGTGTTGAGAAGATCGCGGGCGAAGACTGCATCTTTGCCACGAACACCTCGACCCTTCCCATCACCGAGCTGGCCCAGGCAAGCGTCCGGCCGGAGCAGTTCATAGGCATTCACTTTTTCAGCCCCGTAGACCGGATGCTCCTTGTCGAGATCATCAAGGGTGCCAGGACGGGCGACCGGGCCGTTGCCAAGGCGCTGGATTACGTGCGCCAGATTCGGAAGACGCCGATTGTCGTGAACGATGCGCGTTTCTTCTACGCGAATCGCTGCATCATTCCATATATAAACGAAGGCCTGCGCATGGTCGGCGAAGGGGTGGAGCCGGCGCTGGTCGAGAACGCCGCGAAGCTGCTCGGGTTTCCGCTCGGCCCCCTGCAGCTCGTCGACGAGACTTCTATCGATCTGGGCGTGAAGATTGCCAAGGCGACCCGCTCGGCCTTGGAGGACGCCTACCCTGACGAAGCCGTTGACGAGGTCCTGCTCTGGATGGCCGACCAGGGACGGCTTGGCCGCAAGACTGGTTCGGGATTCTATGCGTATGACGGGGCCGGCAAGCGCATAGGCCTTTGGCAAGGGTTGCGAGAGAGGTTCGGGGGCAAGCGTGTCCCGCCGCTGGAAGAGGTGCAGAACAGGCTGATGATGGTGCAGGCGCTGGAAGCCGTGCGTGCGTTTGAGAAGGGTGTCCTGAGCGACATTCGCGAAGGAGATGTCGGCGCGATCCTCGGATGGGGCTTTGCGCCGTGGTCCGGCGGTCCGTTTTCGTGGCTCGACATGACCGGCGCCGGGCCGGCGATGGAAATTTGCGCCGACCTAGAAGCCCGCTTCGGCGCGCGCTTTGCGCAGCCCTCTCTCCTGGCTGAGCTCGCGAAGTCGGGTGACGGATTCTACGGGCGATTCGGGTCGGAACGGAAAGCCGCGTAGCATGGCGATGCCTTCGCCGGTCCGCATCGCGACGCGGGGATGCGTCCATTTGCGCGATCTCGGGTGGTGACATGGCCCGGACCGTGCGCTATTGACGATCCGTGCGTTTGCCGGAGACTGGAACCATGGCCGACTACAAACACGGTGAAATGGAAGTTGCGGATCAGGAAGCCGTTTTCTCGGGCTTCGTGACTTGGGTGAGGAATGTCGTGATCGTTTCCTTTCTGGTCCTGACTTTCCTCGCTGTCTTCAATTCCTGAGCTTCTGCACCGCGTTCTCATGGACGCGAGACTGCCCATGGACCAGGACATGGAATCCCGGGGTGCCCTGCCCGCCCCGCGCGGCATGTGCGCAATGCGAGAGCGGCGGCGGGCATCTGGCCGACTCCGCAATTCCCGGAGATCGTGATGCAGTTGCACATTGGGCAAGGTGGCTGCCAGGCACTTCGGGAACGGCTCAGAGCATACAGTTGAGAATTCCGAGGGTCGACGCGCCGGCCAATGCACCCCAAAGGACGCTCTTTAGCCGGAAGGCGACGGCCAGCGTTGCAAGTGCCGCCGCAAGACGCACCGGATCGGTGTCACTTCCTGTGGCATCCGGCCAGACGACGAGCGGAGCGACCAGTCCCGGCAGCACTGCCACAGGCGTGTAGCGTAAATGGCGAAGCAGCCAGTCCGGCATCTTTCGTCCGCCGACCAGCCCGAGGAAGGAGAAACGGATCAGGAAGGTGCCCACGCCCAGCACGGCAATGATCGCCCAGATCCCGGACGATGAATGACTCACCGGCCTCGCCTCCGCTCGATTTCCGCGCCCACTGCCATTGCAATGACGGCCGCGCTCAACAGATCGACGCCTGTCGGCAGCCAGAACAGGAGCAACGCCGCGAGCGCGGAGGATGCTGCGGCTGCAATATGGGCAAGCGTCTTCAGCATCGGCCCCACGATCGCCAGGAACAGGATCGGCATCGCAAAGTCGATCAGGGCGCTGTCCGGCAGCGCGCCGCCTGCTGCCGCGCCAATCAAGGTCCCGACGACCCAAAGCGGTGCCGTCAGGGCGATCGTGCCAAGAAAGTAAGACACCTTTTCGTCCACCGGCCGCTCGGGCCGCTCCTCGAAATCAACGATTCCAAGCGCGTAGCTGATGTCGAAATTGAGATACGAAACGATCACGCGCTGCCAGAGCGGAGCCGATCCCAGATGTGGCTGAAGTGACGCGGAATACATCGCCATTCGCAGGTTGACGGCAAGTGCCGCCGTCATCACCACCCAGGCGGGTGCCGCCTCCGACAGCAGCTGCACGGCAGTGAACTGGGCGGCTCCGGCGATCACGACGAGCGACATTCCGACCGTCTGGGGCGTGTCAAGTCCGGCGTCGACGGCGAAGACCCCGAACAGGAAGGCAAACGGGCCGGCGACGAGGAGGAACGGCAAGCCTGCGACGAATCCTTCGAGGAAAGCCGATTTTCCGGTGGTTAAGGACATGGTCCAGCCTTAGTCTCTGTCCGGTGCGGATAGCGCGCGCAAGGAAGGGGCGCAATCTATGGGTCTTGAAGGCGCTGGTGAGTACCTGATCGCACCCGATCCGGGGGACGCGCGGTTGACACGCGCTGTCGAGGGCGTCGACGAAGCCGGGGTTTGCGCGGAAATTTCCGTGGTCGAGGAGCGTCCGCTGACGATTTTCCTGAACGGCCAGGAAATCGTGACAGTCATGACCATCGGCGACTATCCCGAGTTTCTGGCCCTTGGATTTCTTTGCAATCAGGGAATGTTGCAACCCGGCGAAGTAATCGTTGGCGTTGACTTCGATGCCGAACTCGAAACCGTCGTGCTGCGTACCGACGGCGAGACCAGCTATGAGGAAAAGCTCAGGAAGAAGACCCGAACGAGCGGGTGCGCCGTGGGCACCGTCTTCGGCGACGTCATGGAGGGTCTCGAAGGCCTGACGCTGCCACATGCTGAACTGCGCACTTCCTGGCTGTATTCCCTTGCGCAGGCCATCAACCGGACGCCGTCTCTCTATCTTTCGGCGGGCGCGATACACGGGACGGTCCTCTGCAAGGCGGACCGGGCGCTGGTCTATATGGAGGATGTCGGGCGCCACAATGCGGTGGACAAGATCGCGGGGTGGATGCTGAGCAAGGCGGTGTCTGGGGAAGACAAGATCCTCTACACGACCGGACGCCTGACGTCGGAAATGGTGATCAAGTGTGCCCTCATGGGAATTCCGGCGCTCGTCTCCCGATCCGGGTTCACGGCGTGGGGCGTGGAGATCGCCCGCGAAATCGACCTGACGCTGATCGGTCGCATGCGAGGGCATCGTTTCGTCTGCCTGTCAGGCGAACAGCGTCTCGTTCGGGACGCCGACCCGGCGCATGTGAAGTCGGAAGAACGCGGGCACCAGCGAAAGGGAAGCCGCGAATGACGCCACACGCACATGCCGTTGAACGGGCGCGGAAGCTGTCGAACGCGGCGACTGGGCAGGTTGCCCCGATAGCGGAACCGACAAGGAGCCCTGGCTCCCGGATCTTTCCGGTCCGGAACGGACAGCGGAGATTCAATAGACGGATTGGCGCATGGCTACGGGCATGAGCTTGCCCGCAGGCACCATATTGGCTGGCGGCCAGGCCCGTCGCATGGGTGGTGGCGACAAGGGCCTCCTGACAGTCGGTGACAGGCCGATGCTGGATCACGTGATCGAAAGGCTCGCGCCTCAGGTGGGCAAACTGGCTCTGAACGCCAATGGCGACAGGACGCGGTTTGCGAAATTCGGCCTTCCGGTCCTTGCCGATCCTGTCGCGGGGCATGCAGGTCCCTTGGCGGGTGTCCTGGCGGGGCTTGACTGGGCTGCGGGCCGAGAGGCAGCGAACATCGTGACGGTCGCCGCGGACACTCCGTTCCTTCCTTCGGATCTGGTCTTCCGGCTCCTGAACGCTTCTGCGGACCAAGGCCGGCAGATTGCGCTTGCCTGCACCGCGACCGGGCTGCATCCGACTTTCGGCCTGTGGCCCGTAACTCTTCGAGACGACTTGAGAACCGCACTGTCGGAAGGCGTTCGCAAGGTTGTCGACTGGGCTGACCGGCACGGTGTCGCAAGGGCGGAGTTTCCGGTCGGGGAGTTCGACCCGTTCTTCAACGTGAACACGCCCGAGGATCTCGCGCGTGCTCAGGACTATCTGGAAAGAGCATGAAGGTTTGGGGAATCGTCGGCTGGAAGAACTCGGGCAAGACCGGCCTCATGGAGCGTCTCGTCGCCGAGTTCGTTGCCCGAGGCCTCAAGGTCTCGACCCTGAAGCACGCGCATCACGTGTTCGACGTGGATCAAGCGGGCAAGGACAGTTACAGGCACCGCGTTGCCGGTGCGACCGAGGTCCTGCTTGCAAGCCGCCGGCGTTGGGCCTTGATGCACGAATTGCGTGACGAAGATGAGCAGGGGCTTGCCGCCCTGCTTGCAAGGCTCGCGCCCGTGGATCTGGTCCTGGTCGAGGGCTACAAGCGTGATCAACACCGTAAAATCGAAGTGCATAGAGCGGAGACCAGCGATGAATTGATCGCTTTCGATGACCGGACGATCATGGCCGTCGCATCGGACTGTGACGCCAAGGCACCTGGTCGGCCGACCTTTCACATCGACGACACGTCCGCTATCGCCGACTTCATTTCGAGGGAACTCGGGCTGCCAGATGCTTGAAGTGTCTTGCCATGACGACCTGGGACGGCGATGCGGAAACGACATGGGCCTTCTCCGGATGCCGAATGGCGGATTCGGAAAGGGGCCGGGAATTGCCGGATGCTGACACCGCCGCGCATGAAGAACGACTGTTTCGCCTTGCCGCCCGGCGTCGACTGGACACCGGTCGACGACGCGTTTCAGAGGCTGCGCAAGGCCGTGCACCTGTCGGTGGACAGCGAGGGCGTGTCTGTCATGGAAGCGGATGGTCGGTTGCTGGCGGCGCCGGTGCGGGCCTGCCGGGCGAATCCGCCGGGCGCCAATTCTGCGGTGGATGGTTACGGATTCTCGCACAGTGCCACAGGCGCCGGCGATCAGCAGCTGCCGCTCGTTGAGGGTCGTGCAGCCGCCGGGGCCCCCTTCCCCGGACATGTGCCGGAAGGACACGCCGTCCGCATCCTCACCGGCGCGCTCCTGCCGTCGGGTGTCGATACCGTAGTGCTGGAGGAAGACTGTGCGACGGACGGCGCGAGCATCGCGTTCGAAGGTCCCGTGAAGAAGGGCGCGAATGCCCGCCTGAAGGGCGAGGACGTCAGCGAGGGCGAATTGGCGTTGCCTGTCGGCACCCGCCTTGGGCCGCCCGAGCTTGCGCTTCTGGCAGCTACGGGGGTCACGGATGTCCGGGTCCACCGCAAGCTCAGGGTCGCCGTGCTTTCGACGGGAAGCGAAATTGCTCAGGTCGGCGCGGATTCCGATCCTGCACTGACATATGACGCCAACCGGCCCATGCTCTTGTCGCTGGTCCGGGATTGGAGGCTGGAGCCGTTGGATCTGGGACTTGTTCCGGATGACCGCGATGCGCTGCGTTCGCGCCTGGACGCGGGCGCCGAACAGGCTGATGTCATACTCACGTCAGGAGGGGCTTCGGCCGGTGACGAGGATCATGTGTCGGCGCTGCTGTCCGAAGCGGGAACACTTGGCGACTGGCGCATCGCGCTCAAGCCAGGCCGTCCGCTTGCGCTTGGCGTCTGGCAGGGCGTTCCGGTCTTCGGCCTGCCGGGCAATCCGGTGGCGGCGCTGGTCTGTGCATTGATCTTTGCCCGTCCGGCAATCGGGGTCCTGGGGGGCGAAGGGTGGCGCGAGCCCGTGGGGTTCAACGTGCCGGCGGCCTTCGAGAAATCCAAGAAGGCCGGGCGGCGCGAATACCTTCGTGCACGCATGAACGCGGACGGCGCTGCAGAGGCGTTCATGTCCGAGGGCTCTGGCCTGGTCTCGGGGCTGGCCTGGGCTGACGGCCTGGTCGAGATCGGCGATGACGCCCGGGAGATTCGGCGAGGTGACCCGGTGCGCTACATTCCCTATGGCAGCTTCAGGTGACGTGCCGTGCCTGAATGCCGGAAGGAGGCGTGCAGCGGGCTGAATTCGGGTGATGTCTTCCTTAAGCCAGGAGGCGCCAGTCCCTGGCCTGATGCCGAACCAAATGGCAAACGCAAGAACCGGGATGACGAGGCGGCCGACCAGGCTGTTCGCGAACATGAGCTCCATGACCGCCGCTCTTTCGCCGCGGCATCGGGCAGGCGCCGCGCCCTGCAGGTTCGATCGCCGCCATGCACGTTCCTTCCCGACGGCACGTTGCTTTCTCGTTGAGCGCAATGCGTCCAGGACGGTCGGACTCGCTCGCGTTCTTGTGGCGGACGCGGCTCATGGATTGTCCACGACGATGGCGATTTTTCTCTTGCGCGGTTCCGTCGGGGACAATATAGGCCGCCTGTCCGGCGTGCATGCCATGCAGGTTCTCCGGACATCGTCCGAGACGGTGGGTCGGCGAAGGCCGCTAAATCCTGCCTGAGACGGGAACGGAAGAATTCTGACTTCAGGTCCGCCCTGAAGCTCCATTCACGATGGACCCGTAAGGACTTCTGGGGCTTCGGCCTCGTGATGAGCCGGAGGGGTCACCCTCCAGATTTGGAGTGAAACTGTGAATAGAGCCCAGAAAGAGAAAGTGGTCGAGGAGCTCGGCCAGATCTTCGAAAGCTCTGGCGTGGTGGTCGTAGCCCATTACGCAGGTCTCACGGTCGCCGAGATGCAGGATCTCCGCGGTCAGATGCGCGCGGCCGGCGGCTCGGTGCGTGTCGCCAAGAACAAGCTTGCACGGATCGCCTTGGCAGGAAAGCCGAATGAACATCTGGCCGACCTTCTGACAGGGATGACGGCATTCGCCTATTCGGAGGATGTGGCCGCCGCGGCGCGCGTCGTCCACAAATACTCCAAGGCCAACGAAAAGCTGGTCGTTCTCGGCGGTGCAATGGGCGAAACCGCTCTGGACGCGGCAGGCGTGAAGGCTGTCGCGGACATGCCGTCGCGGGAAGAGCTTCTTGCCTTGATCGTTGGTGGAATCGGCGCGGCGGCATCGAACATTGCCGGTGCGATCGGAGCCCCGGCTTCGAACGTGGCGGGCATACTTTCGACTGTCGAAGAGCGCGCCGAAGCCGCATGAGACTTGCGTGTGGACCATGTTCGCACGTCACAGCAAATTAGGAACGGACTGAGAAATGGCTGATCTGAAGAAACTTGCCGAGGAGATCGTGGGTCTCACGCTTCTCGAGGCGCAGGAACTGAAAACCATCCTGAAGGATGAATATGGAATCGAACCCGCTGCCGGAGGCGCCGTGATGATGGCCGGACCTGCCGCCGGCGGCGATTCCGGTGCCGACGCAGCGGAGGAAAAGGACGAGTTCGATGTCATCCTCAAGGCGCATGGCGCACAGAAGATCAACGTGATCAAGGAAGTGCGCGCAATTACCGGCCTTGGCTTGAAGGAAGCCAAGGATCTGGTCGAGGCCGGCAGCAAGGCCGTCAAGGAAGGCGTTGCCAAGGACGAGGCCGAAGAGATCAAGGGCAAGCTCGAGGCGGTGGGAGCCGAAGTCGAGCTCAAGTGACATTTGCGGGATGGCCGGTCGAAACCGGCCGCCCGGCGGGTCAATGGCATTCGGACAAGCTTTTCTGGTGCTCGGACAAGGAAGCCCCCGCGCTTCGGGCGTCTGCCGGAAGCCGGGGGCCTTTTTCCGTGGCCGGTCCTGATGTAAGGCGGGTGGCCGGTTCTGCCACCTGCTCCCTGGCTGCATGGACCGCCGCGGGCAGCTTCGTCCGGGCCTTTCCCGCTGGACGCACCGGGACAGTCCGGTCATGATCCGCGTGACGGACTGCCTGACGGTTTCGGCCTGCTTCAGGAACAGGGCCTCGATCTCCTTTCCGACCAGGCGCAGGCCGTTCCGGAAGTTCGCGCGCATGGCGGGCAGGTCCTCGCCGCCGCCGCCGTTTATGTCATCGTCGCACCGGTTGGAGAGCTGGCGCGCGAGGGTGGTCAGGACGAAGGCGGCGCAGGGCTCCTGGCGGACGCCGCGCACGGACTTCGCGTGGAACCGCTCGATCACGGACCTTCCGGTCCTGTGCATCTCTTCGATTCCCCACCTTCCATGACAGGGATCGGAGAGCGCCTGGATGCCGAAGCGGCCGCCGTCGGGCAGCGAGGTCGCCAGGCAATGTTCGGTGTCGCCGGCCGTGTGCCTGACCAGGCGGACGCGGAGGCTCCGGCGGCGCATCGCGGTCTCGTCCCCGGGCGCGTCGAGGGTCACGGTCCGGTCGCTCTCGCCCGAGGCGATGAAGCCGTCGAGCACGGGGTTCGCGTTCCCCCGGATGCGGAAGACGAAGTCCGGCCCGCGCTCCCGGCGGGCCGGCGCCATCGCGAACGGGAAGCATCCCCGGTCGTGCACGATGACGTCGCCTTCGGCGGCATGGTCCAGGTGCGTGAGAGCGGCCTTCCGCTCGTTCTCGTGGTCGACCGGGATGCGGTCGCGCAGCCTGCAGAGGACGCTGGCCATGCCCTGGGGGTGGCGGGCGCCGTCGGCCACGCGGAAGCCGTGCACCGCGAGCTCTCCCGGCAGGGTGATCTTCGACCCGCCGACGGCCAGGATCCTGCGGCCCTTCCGGCGAGGATCTCCCGGTGCAGGCGCTTGAACGCGGCCTCGTCGAGCTTCTCCCGGGTCTCGTCCACGAACGTCTCGCAGAGGACGGGCCGGTACCCGTGGATGCGCTCCCGGTCGTCCGCGAGCCGCCGCGTCGCCATGGCCAGCGCCGAGGAGGCCAGGTTCTTCGACCGCACCCATGGAAACAGCAGGTACCGGGAGTTGACGACCATGAGGTGCCGGCTGCGGTCGCGCCTCCGGCCGGTCCATCCGATCCAGCGGTCCCGGCACGGGAGCGTCTTCGTCACCGCCTCGAACAGCAGGCATCCCAGCCTGCGGCCGTCACGGTCGGTCACGAAATGGCGGATGTGCGCCCCGAAGGGGCGTCTGCAGCCGAGGCAGTGGTGGCGGTCGACGAGAGCGTTCCACAGCTGCCGCCCCTCGGCGTCGGTGACGGGCTCGACGCGAAGCGGGCCCAGGTCGGACAGCGGCGCCGCGATCTCCGGCTGCGGGTCCGAGGCGGAGGTCCACGCCGGCGTGTCGACGGCCTTCATGTCGCGGACGCTGTCCTCCCGCTTCGGCGGCAGCTTGAGGATGCCGTGGCTCTCGAGCGTCTCCAGCATCCCGAGGCAGGCCCCGACCTTGCAGGCCCCCTTCGCCGTCTTCCAGCCGAGATGCTCGCAGATCGTCTTCGCGAGCTCGTTGCGGCTGTCGTCGGGGAGCAGCTCCACGGTCTCCTGGACGTCGGCGATCTGCTGCCGGTTCAGTCGGCGGCCCGAGAAGGTGGTCGACTTGAGGTCGATGATCCGCTGGTCCATGGGCGATTCCCGCGTTTGCCTGACGACAGCATGCGAATCGCTGGCCGCTTGTTAAGCATCTTGCGGGGGAAAGTCTTCCAGACGGAAGAAGTCATGCCATGTCAACGGCTTGCGGGTTGCCGAAAAAGCCACCCCGAAGCCGTAAATCTATCCGAATGCCATTGCCCGCTCCCGGGGCGCGCATTGTGGCGACCCCCGAGGACTTCAAGAGCGACGCGTGTGTTCGGAGCACGGCGCCAATCCTGATCATGCGGATTGCTTCGATCGACCGGATTGGCGCCCCGGGCATTGAATTTCGTATCCCGCTATCAGCCGGATCGGTCATCGACCGGCCCCTTGTCTCACATTGACAGTCGCATCTGGAATGCCACGGACACGAATGCAGCCGTCGCCGCGACCGCCAAGGTTCGGAGGTTTTCGGTCGATGTGCCGGAAAGGCCGGCATGGCCAGGCCCGTGCTCCTCGCATGTCCGGAAAATCGGGAACTGACGACGGTGTGGCTGTGGAAAGAGATGTGGAATTCCCGGATCCGGAAGCCCGGGACACCGCCGAAAGAGACTGAATCCGGGCTTGACACAAGACATGGATGCCAAGCGGGTTCCCGCCTTTGGGCGTAGACAAATTGTCGCGTTCAAGCTACATATTCAGGTGACTTGCAGGTGGAAGGTCGCAAAGGGCGGGAAAATTGGCCATGACTGGCACTGTCAACGTGATGAATTCCGGTTCCGAGAACGACCAGTGCGAAGGCAACCCGAAAAAGATGAGCAACAAGCGATACGAGAGCGAGCTGTTCCGGCTGCAGCTCGAGCTCGTGAAGATGGTTGAGTGGATCAAGCACGAGAAGCTCAAGGTCGTGGTCATATTCGAAGGCAGGGACGCGGCCGGAAAGGGCGGGGTCATCAAGCGGATCACGCAGCACCTGAGCCCCCGCATCTGCCGGGTGGTCGCGCTGCCCGCGCCGACGGAACGTGAGCGGACCCAATGGTATTTTCAGCGCTACGTGCCGCACCTTCCCGCGGCTGGTGAGATGGTGATGTTCGACCGGAGCTGGTACAACCGGGCTGGCGTCGAGCGGGTCATGAATTTCTGCACCGATGAGGAATATAGCGATTTCATGCGTTCCTGCCCGGAGTTCGAACGCATGCTGGTGCGTTCCGGCATAAGGCTGATCAAGTACTGGTTCTCCGTCTCGGACGAGGAGCAGGAGAAGAGGTTTCAGGCACGCCTTCATCAGAGTCACAAGCGCTGGAAACTGAGCCCGATGGACCTCGAGTCCCGGCGGCGCTGGGTCGCCTATTCAAAGGCCAAGGACGCGATGTTCGCGCACACGGACATCAAGCAGGCGCCCTGGTACGTCGTGGATGCGGACGCGAAGAAACACGCGCGGCTGAATTGCATCAGCCATCTCCTGAGCATGGTGGATTACGAGGATCTGACACCGGAATCGATCGAGCTTCCAAAGCGAGAAGACGCCGGTGCATATGTCCGGCCACCGTTCTCCGAACAGACGCTCGTGCCGGCAGCGTATCCCTGACGGGACCGTCTCGGATTGGCCGTCGGGACCCAGGCCAAGGAACCGTCCTATTGCTCCGTGGCGTCAGGGCGCTGATCCACTCGCAATGGAACGGCTCCAAGCGGATGGCGAGGCCTTCCATCTGTTCGGCATCCTAGCGCTCACTGCCTGCCTGCTTCTCTTCCTTGCGACCCGACGGTGGCCTGTCATGCGCCGTCCGCGCTTGCAGCCAATGGCCGCACGCCCTTCCTTGCTCCTTCACCGGCATGGAATTGCATGAATTGGGAGCGTTTCACGCTGATTTCGGGAGGCGTCCGGTGGCGGAGCGCCAGACCCCCCCGGACTCCCCCGGGGCGGAATTCAATCGTCTTGCCACGAAACGGTTGAAAGCGGGCGCTCCGGTTGGTAGGGAGGCAGCGACGTGATTCGATGAACAGGCGCAACGTCAACAAAGTACATGATTGGCCACCCTCTCAAAGCAGGATGCATCCTGCTTTGATGGGGTAGTCTCCTGTTTCGGGCGAGGGGCCGTGGGAGGCTCCTCAGGTATGGAAACGGAACTGTCCAGATCAGGTGCGAAGCGGCGCCCAACTAGCCTCGCTCCCGTGATTGAACCGGAGATCCATCATCCATGGCAACGACGTTCATTGGCCAAAAGCGTTTCCGCAAGTATTTTGGCAAGATCCGCGAAGTTCTGGAAATGCCGAACCTCATCGAGGTTCAGAAATCCTCCTACGACCTGTTCCTGAACTCGGGTGACCAGCCCGAGCCGACGGACGGCGAAGGCATCAAGGGTGTCTTCCAGTCGGTCTTCCCGATCAATGATTTCGGCGAGACCGCCGAACTCCAGTTCGTCGACTACGAACTGGAGGAGCCGAAATATGACGTCGAGGAGTGTCAGCAGCGTGACATGACCTACTCGGCGCAGCTCAAGGTCACTCTTCGCCTCATCGTGTTTGATGCCGACGAGGATACCGGCGCCAAGTCGGTCAAGGATATCAAGGAACAGGTCGTCTACATGGGCGACATGCCGTTGATGACCTCGAACGGAACGTTCGTCGTGAACGGGACCGAGCGCGTGATCGTTTCCCAGATGCACCGCTCGCCTGGCGTCTTCTTCGACCACGACAAGGGCAAGACTCACGCCAGCGGCAAGCTGCTCTTTGCCTGCCGGATCATTCCCTATCGCGGTTCCTGGCTCGATTTCGAATTCGACGCCAAGGACATCGTTCACGCCCGCATCGACCGTCGCCGGAAGCTCCCGGTGACCACCCTGCTATATTCGCTGGGCATGGACCAGGAAGGCATCATGGATGCCTACTACGACACCGTCGAATTCAAGTACCGGAAGAACAAGGGCTGGGTGACCAGATTCTTCCCCGAGCGCGTGCGCGGCACGCGGCCGGCGTTCAATCTCGTTGATGCCAAGACCGGCCGGACCTTCGCCAAGGCGGGTGACAAGGTCACGCCTCGAACCGTCAAGAAGATCATCGACGAGGGCAGGATCACGGATCTTCTGGTGCCGTTCGACCAGATCATCGGCCGTTTTGTCGCCAAGGACTTGGTCAACGAGGAGACTGGCGCGATCTATGTCGAGGCCGGGGGCGAACTGACATGGGAAGTTGACAAGGACGGCGAAGCCACGGGCGGCACGCTGAAGGACCTCATGGATGCCGGCATCACGGAAATCCCGATTCTCGACATCGACAACATCACGGTTGGACCTTACATCCGCAACACCATGGCGGCGGACAAGAACTGGAACCGGGACACCGCGCTCATGGACATCTATCGCGTTATGCGTCCGGGCGAGCCTCCGACCGTGGACGCCGCCAGCGCGCTCTTCGACACGCTCTTCATCGACAAGGAGCGCTATGATCTTTCGGCCGTCGGCCGCGTGAAGATGAACATGCGCCTTGATCTCGACGCCGAGGACACGGTCCGCACGCTTCGTACGGAAGACATCGCGGCCTGCGTCAAGGCCCTGGTCGAGCTTCGGGACGGCAAGGGCGAGATTGACGATATCGACCACCTCGGCAACCGCCGCGTCCGTTCGGTCGGCGAATTGATGGAAAACCAGTATCGCGTAGGCCTGCTAAGGATGGAGCGCGCGATCCGGGAGCGCATGAGCAGCGTCGAGATCGACACCGTCATGCCTCAGGACCTGATCAATGCGAAACCCGCGGCGGCAGCCGTGCGCGAATTCTTCGGGTCGTCGCAGCTGTCGCAGTTCATGGACCAGACGAATCCGCTCTCCGAGGTCACGCACAAGCGGCGCCTGTCGGCGCTGGGGCCGGGAGGCCTGACCCGCGAACGTGCGGGCTTCGAGGTGCGCGACGTCCATCCGACCCACTATGGCCGGATGTGCCCCATCGAAACGCCGGAAGGTCCGAATATCGGCCTGATCAACTCGCTTGCGACATTCGCCCGCGTGAACAAGTACGGATTCATCGAGACTCCGTACCGCAAGGTCAGCAACGGCCAGGTGACGGACGAGGTCACCTACATGTCGGCGACAGAGGAAATGCGGCACGTCGTGGCGCAGGCCAATGCCAAGCTGGACGGCAAGGGCAGGTTCGAGAACGAGATGGTGAACACCCGGCGTGCCGGCGAGTACAGCCTGACTCCGACCGAACAGGTCGACCAGATCGACGTTTCGCCAAAGCAGCTGGTGTCGGTCGCCGCTTCGCTGATCCCGTTCCTTGAGAACGACGATGCGAACCGGGCGCTCATGGGGTCGAACATGCAGCGTCAGGCCGTGCCGCTCCTTCAGGCGGAAGCGCCTCTCGTCGGCACCGGCATCGAGGAGGTCGTGGCGCGGGATTCGGGTGCCGCCATCATGGCAAGGCGCGCGGGCGTCATCGACCAGGTTGACGCTCAGCGGATCGTCGTTCGCGCCACCGAGGAGCTGGAGCCGGGCGATCCCGGCGTCGACATCTACCGGCTGCGGAAGTTCCAGCGGTCGAACCAGAACACCTGCATCAACCAGCGCCCGCTGGTGAAGGTCGGAGATGGCGTCATCAAGGGCGAAGTGATTGCCGACGGTCCCTCGACCGAACTCGGCGAACTTGCGCTCGGCAAGAACGTGGTCGTCGCGTTCATGCCTTGGAACGGATACAATTACGAGGATTCTATCCTGATTTCCGAGCGGATCGTGCGCGACGATGTCTTTACCTCCGTGCACATCGAGGAATTCGAGGTGTCCGCCCGGGACACCAAGCTGGGGCCGGAGGAAATCACACGCGACATTCCGAATGTTGGCGAGGAGGCGCTTCGCAACCTTGATGAGGCCGGTATCGTCTACATCGGCGCGGAGGTCGGCTCCGGAGACATCCTGGTGGGCAAGATCACGCCCAAGGGCGAAAGCCCGATGACGCCGGAAGAGAAGCTCCTGCGCGCCATTTTCGGAGAAAAGGCCTCCGACGTGCGTGACACGTCGCTGCGGCTGCCGCCGGGCGATTTCGGGACCGTCGTCGAAGTGCGGGTCTTCAACCGCCACGGCATCGAAAAGGACGAGCGGGCGCTGCAGATCGAGCGCGAGGAGGTCGAGCGGCTTGCCCGTGACCGAGACGACGAGCTCGCGATTCTTGAGCGCAACACCTACGCGCGCCTCAAGGAGATGATCCTTGGCAAGATTGCGGCCAAGGGCCCGAAAGGCGTGAAGCCCAGGTCGAAGATCACCGAAGACCTCCTTGCCGAGCTCTCGCGAGGGCAATGGTGGCAACTCGCCATCGGCAACGAAAAGGCCGCGAAAGCGATCGAGGCGCTGAACGCTCAGTTCGATTCCCAGAAGGCCGCTATCGAGCACCGCTTCGAGGACAAGGTCGAGAAGGTTCGGCGCGGTGACGATCTGCCTCCGGGCGTGATGAAGATGGTCAAGGTCTTTGTCGCCGTGAAGCGAAAGCTGCAGCCCGGCGACAAGGTCGCCGGACGTCACGGCAACAAGGGAGTGATCTCGAAGGTGGTCCCGATGGAGGACATGCCGTTCCTCGCGGATGGAACGCCGGTCGATTTCGTGCTGAACCCGCTAGGCGTGCCGTCGCGGATGAACGTGGGCCAGATCCTGGAGACCCATATGGGATGGGCCTCTCGCGGGCTCGGCATCCAGATTGACGACGCGCTTCAGGAGTATCGCCGCAAGGGCAACATGCAGCCGGTTCGGGACGCGATGAAATTCGCTTATGGCGATGATGTCTTCAGCGAAGGCATCAAGGATCTGGGCGAGGAGGACCTGGTTCAGGTCGCCGAGAACGCAATCCGCGGAGTGCCCATCGCCACGCCGGTGTTTGACGGCGCGAAGGAGGCGGATGTCAACGACGCGCTGGTCCGGGCCGGGTTCTCCGAAAGCGGCCAGTCAGAACTCTACGACGGCCGGACAGGCGAGAAGTTCGCGCGGCCCGTGACCGTGGGCATCAAGTACTTGTTGAAGCTTCATCACCTCGTGGACGACAAGATTCATGCGCGGTCCACGGGCCCTTACAGTCTCGTCACGCAGCAGCCCCTGGGCGGCAAGGCCCAGTTCGGCGGGCAGCGCTTCGGCGAGATGGAGGTGTGGGCGTTGGAAGCGTTTGGCGCCGCCTATACGCTCCAGGAGATGCTTACCGTCAAGTCGGACGACGTGGCAGGCCGGACCAAGGTCTACGAGTCGATCGTCAAGGGCGAAGACAACTTCGAGGCCGGCGTGCCGGAGAGCTTCAACGTGCTCGTGAAGGAGGTTCGCGGCCTCGGACTGAACATGGAACTCAGGGAAACCGTGGAGGAGGAAGGGTGAGGGAACTCAGCGGCGCAATTCGCTTCGGACACGCCTTGCTCGGCGCTGCCCCGGACTCCACGGCCAGCCTTTAGGGACAAGACATGAATCAGGAACTTACAACCAACCCGTTCAGCCCGCTCGCCACGTCTCAGACGTTCGACGAGATTCGCATCTCGTTGGCGTCCCCCGAGCGGATCCTTTCCTGGTCCTACGGTGAAATCAAGAAGCCCGAGACCATCAACTACCGGACCTTCAAGCCAGAACGGGACGGTCTGTTCTGCGCCCGCATCTTCGGGCCCATCAAGGACTACGAGTGCCTGTGCGGCAAGTACAAGCGAATGAAGTACCGTGGCGTTGTCTGCGAGAAATGCGGCGTTGAGGTGACGCTGCAGAAGGTCAGGCGCGAACGGATGGGCCATATCGAGCTGGCGGCTCCTGTGGCCCATATCTGGTTCCTCAAGTCGCTGCCTTCCCGCATTGGCCTCATGCTTGACATGACGCTTCGCGACCTTGAGCGCATCCTCTATTTCGAGAACTACGTCGTGATCGAGCCCGGCCTGACCGACCTGCAATACGGTCAGCTGCTTTCGGAAGACGAGTACCTCGAGGCCCAGGACCTGAACGGGATCGACGCCTTCACCGCGAACATCGGCGCCGAGGCCATCCGCGAGATGCTGGCGGCGATCGACCTCGATGCCGAGGCAGAGCACCTTCGTGCGGAACTCGCCGAGGCCACAGGGGAGTTGAAGCCGAAGAAGATCATCAAGCGGCTGAAGATCATCGAGAACTTCATTGAGTCCGGCAACCGGCCCGAATGGATGGTTCTCACCGTCATCCCGGTCATTCCGCCGGAACTCCGCCCGCTCGTTCCTCTTGATGGCGGCCGGTTCGCCACGTCCGACCTGAACGATCTCTATCGCCGTGTCATCAACCGGAACAACCGCTTGAAGCGGCTGATCGAGCTGCGCGCGCCGGACATCATCGTCCGCAACGAGAAGCGGATGCTTCAGGAATCGGTCGATGCCCTGTTTGACAACGGGCGTCGGGGCCGGGTGATCACCGGCGCCAACAGGCGGCCGCTGAAGTCGCTGTCCGACATGCTGAAGGGAAAGCAGGGCCGCTTCCGCCAGAACCTGCTCGGCAAGCGCGTCGACTTCTCGGGCCGTTCGGTCATCGTGACCGGACCCGAGCTGAAGCTGCACCAATGCGGGTTGCCGAAGAAGATGGCGCTCGAGCTCTTCAAGCCGTTCATCTATTCCCGGCTTGAGGCGAAGGGCCTTTCCTCGACCGTCAAGCAGGCGAAGAAGCTTGTCGAGAAGGAGCGGCCCGAGGTCTGGGACATTCTTGACGAGGTCATTCGCGAGCACCCCGTGCTTCTGAACCGTGCCCCGACGCTGCATCGGCTTGGAATCCAAGCCTTCGAGCCGATTCTTATCGAAGGCAAGGCGATTCAGCTGCACCCGCTCGTCTGCTCGGCCTTCAATGCCGACTTCGACGGAGACCAGATGGCTGTTCACGTGCCCCTGTCGCTCGAAGCCCAGCTGGAAGCGCGTGTCCTGATGATGTCAACCAACAACGTGCTGTCGCCCGCCAACGGCGCGCCGATCATCGTGCCGTCCCAGGACATGATTCTTGGCCTCTACTACACCTCGATGGAGCGCGAGGGGATGCAGGGCGAAGGCATGGTCTTTGCCGATGCGGACGAAGTGCAGCATGCCCTCGACGCAGGCGAGGTCCATCTTCATGCGAAGATCACTTCCCGGATCAAGCAGATCGACGAGGATGGGCTTGAGGTGTTCAAGCGCTACGAGACCACGCCCGGCCGGGTCAAGCTGGGTGCACTCCTACCGCTGAACGCGAAGGCGCCGTTCGACCTGGTGAACCAGCTCTTGCGGAAGAAGGAGGTGCAGCACGTCATCGACAGCGTCTACCGGTACTGTGGACAGAAGGAGAGCGTCATTTTCTGCGACCAGATCATGACGATGGGCTTTCGCGAGGCGTTCAGGGCCGGCATCTCCTTTGGCAAGGACGACATGGCCATACCAGACGCCAAGTGGGACATCGTCGAATCGATCCGTGAACAGGTGAAGGAGTTCGAGCAGCAGTACATGGATGGCCTGATCACCCAAGGTGAAAAGTACAACAAGGTCGTTGATGCATGGTCGAAATGCTCGGATGACGTTGCAAACGCCATGATGGACGACATCTCCGCGATGCGTAAGGACGATGCGGGAGCCGAGATGGAACCCAACTCGGTCTACATGATGTCACACTCGGGCGCGCGGGGCTCTCCGGCCCAGATGAAGCAGCTGGGCGGCATGCGCGGCCTGATGGCAAAGCCTTCCGGCGAAATCATCGAGACGCCCATCATCTCGAACTTCAAGGAGGGCCTGACGGTGCTCGAGTACTTCAACTCGACCCACGGTGCGCGAAAGGGGCTTGCCGATACCGCGCTCAAGACGGCGAACTCCGGCTACCTTACGCGGCGTCTCGTGGACGTGGCGCAGGACTGCATCGTCCGGATGCAGGATTGCGGCACCGACGCGGCAATCACGGCGGAGGCGGCGATCAGCGAAGGAGAGATCGTGGCGTCGATTTCCGAGCGCGTGCTTGGCCGTGTCACGGCCGAGGAAGTCCTCGAACCGGGAACCGACGAGACTTTGGTGCGGAAGGGAGAGCTGATCGACGAGAGGACTGCGGATTCCATTGAATCCGCGGCGGTCCAGTCGGTGCGCATCCGCTCGCCGCTGACCTGCGCCGCGGAGGACGGCGTCTGCGCCATGTGCTACGGTCGTGACTTGGCACGCGGCACGATCGTCAATATCGGCGAGGCTGTCGGCATCATCGCCGCGCAGTCGATCGGCGAGCCCGGCACCCAGCTGACAATGCGGACCTTCCACATAGGTGGCATTGCGCAGGGTGGTCAGCAGTCGTTCACCGAGTCATCCGCTGATGGCGAGGTCGAGTTCAGGAACGCCAGCATCATCAGGAATTCCGTCGACGAGCAGATCGTCGTCGGACGCAACATGGAACTGGCGGTTCTCGACTCGAACCGGAACGAGCGCCTGAAGCACAAGCTGGGCTACGGCACCAAGGTGTTTCCCAAGAAGGGGGAAAGCGTCAAGCGCGGCGACAAGCTGTTCGAATGGGATCCATACACCCTGCCGATCATTGCCGAGGAGGCGGGCACGGCAAGGCTGGTGGACCTTGTCACGGGTGTGTCCGTGCGTGAGGAGACCGACGACGCGACCGGCATGACGCAGAAGATCGTGACCGACTGGCGCGCTGCCCCGAAGGGCAGTGACCTCAAACCCGAGATCCTGATCGTCGACAAGGCCGGCAAGCCGGTCAGGAACAGCCAGGGCAACGAAATCACCTATCCGATGTCGGTAGACGCCGTCCTTTCGGTCGAGGACGGGTCTGCGATAAGGGCCGGCGATGTCGTGGCGCGCATTCCGCGCGAGGGAGCCAAGACTAAGGACATTACCGGCGGCTTGCCCAGGGTGGCGGAACTCTTCGAGGCGCGGCGTCCGAAGGATCATGCGATCATCGCCGAAATCGACGGGTACATGAGGTTCGGCCGCGACTACAAGAACAAGCGCCGGGTCTCGATCGAGCCCGCCGACGACGGTCTTGAGCCGGTCGAGTACATGTTGCCGAAGGGCAAGCACATTCCGGTGGCGGAAGGTGACTTCGTCCAGAAGGGCGACTACATCATGGACGGCAATCCGGCTCCCCATGACATCCTGTCGATTCTGGGTGTCGAGGCGCTGGCGGGCTACATGATCAACGAGGTGCAGGACGTCTACCGGCTTCAGGGCGTCAAGATCAACGACAAGCACATCGAGGTCATTGTTCGCCAGATGCTCCAGAAATGGGAGATCCAGGATTCCGGCGAAACGACCCTTCTTAGGGGCGAGCATGTCGACAAGTCCGAACTGGACGCGGCAAACGAGAAGGCTGCGGCCGAGGGCCGGCGTCCTGCAAGTGGCGAACCGATACTGCTTGGCATCACGAAGGCTTCCCTTCAGACGCGTTCGTTCATCTCGGCGGCTTCGTTCCAGGAGACGACCCGGGTCCTGACCGAGGCGTCGGTGCAGGGCAAGCGCGACAAGCTGGTCGGCCTGAAGGAGAACGTGATCGTCGGCAGGCTGATCCCGGCCGGAACCGGTGGCGCAACGCAACGCGCCCGGCGCATCGCGGCCGATCGTGACCTCAAGCTCATCCAGGAGGCTCAGGCTCAGGCGGAGGCTGCGGCGGCGCTTGCCGCGCCCGGGGACATTGCTGGGGAGTCGACCGAATCGGATCTCGTGGATGCGGCGGAGGGCGCAGGCTGATTCGCCCCGAGTGAGCGAGACGGGCTCCGTCCACGCGGAGCCCGAAGGCATGGATTCGTGCGGGGGCACTGGGCGATCGACGCCTGGTCACGATTGCAGGTCTTTCGTTCAATGCCCCTGTTGACAGGCAAAATGAGTCGCATTATACGCCGCGCTACTCGGCCGGTGCCGCGTTGGGCGCGTCGGCTTCAACAGAACGGAAGTGGTCACGATCCAGGCGTGTTCGCCTCGATCCTCTGGAATCCCGCCGCAGGCTCTCGAAAGGCCGGGAGCTTCGCGGTTTTGGGCGTTTCGTGGCCACGAGAGACGCTGACGTGAAGATGAACCGGGGCGCGAGCGCCGGGTGAAAACGAAAGACGGGGATACGACGCAATGCCCACGATCCAGCAGCTGATCCGGAAGCCTCGGCAGCCGAAAGTCAAACGCTCGAAATCGCTGCATCTTGAGCAGTGCCCGCAGAAGCGGGGCGTTTGCACACGTGTCTACACGACGACTCCGAAGAAGCCGAACTCGGCCATGCGGAAAGTCGCCAAGGTGCGCCTGACAAACGGCTACGAGGTGATCAGCTACATCCCGGGCGAAGCCCACAACCTCCAGGAACACAGCGTCGTCCTGATCCGCGGCGGTCGCGTGAAGGACTTGCCTGGCGTCCGATACCACATCCTTCGCGGCGTGCTGGACACGCAGGGCGTCAAGGACCGCAAGCAACGCCGCTCGAAATACGGGGCCAAGCGCCCGAAATGACCCGCCTGATGACATATGTCCCTTCGGCACAGGCGTCGCCGACTCGCCGAACCGGTGCGCAGACGTGTGAACGCGAATTCGTCCCGTCGCCGGACGCAGGCAGATAGACAGAGGAAAGCCACATGTCCCGCCGACACGCAGCAGAGAAGCGCGAAGTCCTGCCCGACGCCAAGTTTGGCGACGTTGTCCTGACCAAGTTCATGAACAACCTCATGGTGGACGGCAAGAAGTCCGTGGCAGAACGCATCGTCTACAACGCCTTTGACAGGGTCGAGGATCGCCTGAAGAAGGCACCGGTCGAGGTCTTTCACGAGGCGCTCGAGAACATCAAGCCGTCGGTCGAGGTCCGCTCCCGCCGTGTCGGCGGCGCAACCTACCAGGTGCCCGTCGAGGTCCGTACCGAGCGTCGCGAGGCGCTTGCGATTCGGTGGCTCATCGCGGCCGCCCGTGCCCGCAACGAGAACACTATGGAAGAACGCCTTGCAGGAGAACTTGCCGACGCCGTCAACGGTCGCGGCTCTGCGGTGAAGAAGCGAGAAGACACCCACAAGATGGCCGACGCCAACAAGGCGTTCAGCCACTACCGCTGGTAAACCATTTCAGGGAGCAGGCAGATGGCCCGCGAATATCCTCTCGAGCGCTACCGCAATTTCGGCATCATGGCCCACATTGATGCCGGCAAGACGACGTGCACGGAGCGCATCCTCTACTACACCGGCAAGTCCCACAAGATCGGCGAGGTCCATGACGGCGCCGCGACGATGGACTGGATGGAGCAGGAGCAGGAGCGCGGCATAACCATCACGTCGGCTGCCACGACCACGTTCTGGGAACGCACCGAAACCGGAGCGGATGCGCAGACCGAGAAGCATCGTTTCAACATCATCGACACGCCCGGCCACGTGGATTTCACGATCGAGGTCGAGCGTTCGCTTGCCGTCCTGGACGGCGCCGTCTGCGTCCTGGACGCGAATGCGGGCGTGGAGCCGCAGACCGAAACAGTGTGGCGCCAGGCCGACCGCTACAGCGTGCCGAGGGTCGTCTTCGTCAACAAGATGGACAAGATCGGCGCTGACTTCCTGACCTGCGTCCACATGATAAAGGATCGCACCGGGGCCCAGCCCATGCCGATCCAGATCCCGATCGGTGCAGAGGACAGGCTTGAGGGCATTGTCGACCTCATCACGATGGAGGAATGGACATGGAAGGGCGATGATCTTGGCGCGACCTGGACCCGCCAGCCTGTGCGCAGCGACCTTCAGGCGGCCGCCGACGAGTGGCGCTCGAAGATGATCGAACTGGCAGTCGAGCAGGATGACGACGCAATGATGGCCTACCTTGAAGGCGAGGAGCCCGATGTCGACACCCTACGGAAGCTGATCCGGAAGGGCACGCTGTCGCTTGACTTCGTTCCGGTGCTCGCCGGCTCGGCGTTCAAGAACAAGGGCATCCAGCCGCTGCTCAACGCGGTGATCGACTATCTGCCGCGGCCGCTGGACGTGCCCGCATACAAGGGATTCGCGCCCGGCGACGACTCCGAAACACGGAACATTGAGCGTACCGCAGACGACTCGCAGCCCTTCTCCGGCCTTGCGTTCAAGATCATGAACGACGCCTTTGTCGGATCCCTGACGTTCACGCGCGTCTATTCCGGCGTGATCAAGAAGGGTGACAGCGTTGCCAACTCGACCAAGGCCAAGAAGGAACGAATCGGTCGGATGATGATGATGCACTCGAACGACCGGGAAGAGATAGACGAAGCGTTCGCGGGCGACATCATCGCCTTGGCGGGGCTCAAGGAAACCACGACGGGCGATACGCTGTGCGACTCGAGCAAGCAGGTCGTTCTGGAAACCATGATGTTCCCCGACCCGGTGATCGAGATCGCGGTCGAGCCGAGGACGAAGAACGACCAGGAGAAGATGAGCCAGGGCCTAGCGCGCCTTGCGGCCGAGGATCCGTCCTTCCGAGTCGAGACCGACATCGAGTCAGGCCAGACGATCATGAAGGGCATGGGGGAACTGCATCTCGACATCCTGATCGACCGCTTGAAGCGCGAGTTCAGGGTCGAGGCGAATATCGGTGCGCCGCAGGTTGCCTATCGTGAGACGATCTCGCAGGAGGTCGAGCACACCTATACGCACAAGAAGCAGTCGGGTGGAGCCGGACAGTTTGCCGAGATCAAGCTGATCATCGCGCCGACGGCGCCGGGCGAGGGGTATTCGTTCGAGAGCCGCATCGTCGGCGGCGCGGTTCCGAAGGAATACATTCCGGGCGTCGAGAAGGGCATCCGGTCGGTCATGGATTCCGGGCCGCTGGCCGGATTCCCGGTCATAGATTTCAAGGTGGCCCTGGTGGACGGCAAGTTCCACGACGTCGACTCGTCCGTCCTGGCTTTCGAGATCGCCGCCCGGATGGGAATGCGGGAAGGCCTCAGGAAGGCGGGCGCGAAGCTCCTTGAGCCGATCATGAAGGTCGAGGTGGTTACGCCCGAGGAGTACACCGGAAACGTCATCGGCGACCTTACGAGCCGTCGCGGGCAGGTTTCGGGGCAGGAGTCTCGCGGCAATGCCATCGTGATCGACGCGTTCGTGCCGTTGGCGAACATGTTCGGCTACATCAATAACCTGCGGTCCATGTCTTCCGGACGTGCCCAGTTCACGATGCAGTTCGACCACTACGAAGCGGTGCCACATAACATTTCGGAAGAGATCCAGGCGAAGTACGCATAACCGGAGGGCAGCGCGAGACCTGCCCCCACACGAGAAGGAGGCCACTATGGCGAAGGAAAAGTTTGACCGTTCGAAGCCGCACGTGAACGTTGGCACGATCGGTCACGTGGACCACGGGAAGACGACGCTGACGGCGGCGATCACGAAGCAGTTCGGCGAGTTCCAGGCGTATGAGCAGATCGACGCGGCGCCTGAGGAGAAGGCGCGCGGGATCACGATCTCGACGGCGCATGTGGAGTACGAGACGGGTGCTCGGCACTACGCGCATGTCGACTGCCCGGGGCATGCGGACTACGTGAAGAACATGATCACGGGAGCGGCGCAGATGGACGGGGCGATCCTTGTGGTGAGCGCGGCAGACGGGCCGATGCCGCAGACGCGGGAACACATCCTGCTGGCGCGCCAGGTTGGCGTTCCGGCGCTTGTGGTGTTCCTGAACAAGGTGGACCAGGTTGACGACCCGGAGCTTCTGGAGATCGTGGAGATGGAGGTGCGCGAGCTTCTGAGCGCGTACGAGTTCCCTGGCGACGACATCCCGATCGTGTCGGGCTCGGCGCTTGCGGCGCTGGAGGGCCGGGACGAGGCGATCGGCACGGCGCGCCTTCAGGAGCTGATGGACGCGGTTGACAGCTACATCCCGCAGCCCGAGCGGGCGATCGAGCAGCCTTTCCTGATGCCGATCGAGGACGTGTTCTCGATCTCCGGCCGCGGGACGGTCGTGACGGGCCGCGTCGAGCGCGGCGTGATCAACGTGGGCGACGAGATCGAGATCGTGGGCATCCGGGAGACGCGGAAGACGATCTGCACGGGCGTGGAGATGTTCCGGAAGCTCCTGGACCGTGGCGAGGCGGGCGACAACATCGGGGCGCTTCTGCGCGGCGTGGAGCGGGACGGGGTGGAGCGCGGCCAGGTCCTGTGCGCGCCGGGCTCGGTGACGCCGCACACGCGGTTCGAGTGCGAGGTGTATGTCCTGACCAAGGAGGAAGGGGGGCGTCACACGCCGTTCTTCGCGAACTACCGCCCGCAGTTCTACTTCCGGACGACGGACGTGACGGGGACGGTGACGCTTCCCGAGGGGACGGAGATGGTGATGCCGGGCGACAACCTGAAGTTCACGGCGGAGCTGATCGCGCCGATCGCGATGGAGAAGGGGCTTCGCTTCGCCATCCGCGAGGGCGGACGGACCGTCGGCTCCGGCGTGGTCACGAACATCCTCGACTGACGCCGGAACGGCCGCGAACCGGCAGGAGCGCCAAAGTTCGGGACAGGCCCGAAAAGAGTTCGAAGTGGAGCCAAAGGCTCCACCTCTCAACGAAAGGACAAGACAATGGCAGTTGCCAGCCAGAACATCCGGATCCGCCTCAAGGCGTTCGATTACCGTGTGCTTGATGCCTCGACGCAGGAAATCGTGAGCACGGCCAAGCGCACAGGCGCGACCGTGCGTGGCCCGATTCCGATGCCGAACCAGATCGAGAAGTTCACGGTGCTTCGAGGTCCGCATATTGACAAGAAATCACGGGACCAGTTCGAGATCAGGACCCACAAGCGCCTTCTCGACATTGTCGATCCGACGCCCCAGACAGTGGACGCGCTCATGAAGCTCGACCTTGCGGCCGGCGTGGACGTCCAGATTTCCGTATAGGGAGAGCGATCAGATGTTGCGCTCCGGTGTAATTGCAAAGAAGGTCGGAATGACCCGGCTCTTCATGGATGACGGGAAGCAGGTTCCCGTGACCGTGCTCCAGCTGGACAAGCTTCAGGTGGTCGCGCAGCGCACCCCCGAACGGGACGGCTATGCGGCAGTTCAGCTCGGAGCGGGCGCGGCCAAGGCCAAGCGTACCTCACAGGCCATGCGAGGCCACTTCGCCGCTGCAAAGGTTGAACCCAAGCGGAAGATCGCGGAATTCCGGGTCGACCCGGAAAACCTGATCGGAGTGGGCGAGGAAATTACGGCGAACCACTATTTCGAGGGCCAGTTCGTTGACGTGAGCGGCACGTCGATCGGCAAGGGCTTTGCCGGCGCCATGAAGCGTCACAACTTTCGCGGCCTGCGCGCGTCGCACGGGGTCTCGATCAGTCACCGGTCCCATGGCTCGACCGGCCAGTGCCAGGATCCGGGGCGCGTGTTCAAGGGCAAGAAGATGGCCGGCCACATGGGAGCCGTGCGCGTGACCACGCAGAATCTCCAGGTTGTCCGCACGGATGCGGATCGCGGCCTGATCATGGTCAAGGGTGCTGTTCCGGGATCCAAGGGCGGGTGGGTCACCATAAACGATGCCGTCAAGAAGCCGATGCCGGGCAACGTGATCCTCCCTGCCGCGCTCAAGTCTGATGCAGCGGCTGCAGCAAAGGTCGCCGAGGAGGCCGCGGAAACTGCTGCAGCCGAGGCGGAAGCCGCTGCCGCAGGTGCGGCTGAGGCTGAGCAGGCAGCCCTTGACGCAGCGGAAGCCAAGGAGACGAAGGTGGACAAGGTGGCGGAAGCCGAGGCTGCCGAAGCCGGAACCGCCGAATCCGACAAGGCGGAACGGAAGGACGGAGAGCAATGAAACTCGACGTGATCAAGCTCGACGGCAAGAAGGCCGGGTCGGTCGATCTCGGAGACGAGATATTCGGCCTCGAACCCCGTGCCGACATCCTGCACCGTGTCGTCCGCTGGCAGAGGAACAAGGCTCAGGCCGGCACCCACAAGGTCAAGACCCGATCCGAAACCAGCTACGCCAGGAACAAGATCTATCGCCAGAAGGGCTCGGGCGGCGCGCGCCACGGCGACCGGAACGCGCCCATTTTCCGCAAGGGCGGCGTCTACAAGGGCCCAACGCCGCGCAGCCACGCTCACAAGCTGACCAAGAACTTCCGGAAGCTGGGCCTGCGCCACGCGCTGTCATCGAAGGCCGCGACCGGAGATCTCGTCATTCTGGACGCGGCAACCGCGAAGGAGCCCAAGGCGGGAACCCTTGCCAAGAAGGTCCGGGACCTTGGATGGAGGCGCGCCCTGATCATTGACGGCGCCGAGGTGGACCAGAACTTCGCGCTGGCCGCTTCCAACCTGCCCGACATCGACGTGCTGCCGTCCATGGGCGCCAATGTCCACGACATCCTGAGAAGTGACACGCTGGTGATTACGAAGGCGGGTGTCGAAGCTCTGGAGGCCCGACTGAAATGAGCGCGACCGCAGACCAGTATGACGTGATCCGCAAGCCGGTCGTCACCGAGAAATCGACCATGGCATCCGAGAGCGGCGCTGTCGTGTTCGAAGTGGCTATGGACAGCACCAAGCCCCAGATCAAGGAGGCCGTCGAAGGTCTCTTCGGCGTGAAGGTGAAGGCGGTGAACACGACGATCACGAAGGGAAAGTCCAAGCGGTTCCGCGGCACCGCCGGTCGCCGCAAGGACGTGAAGAAGGCATACGTGACGCTTGAGGAAGGCAACACGATAGACGTAACCACCGGCCTCTGATAGAAGGCCGCGAATGCACGGCCCCCATGAAGGGGGCCGAGCTTGTTTGAAACCGGGTCGCTGACCCAAGGCAGACGGAAGACAGGAAGCATGGCACTCAAGTCGTACAAGCCAACGACGCCTGGCCAGCGAGGGCTGGTGCTGGTCGACCGTTCGGAGCTCTGGAGCGGCCGGCCGGCCAAGGCCCTGACCGAGGGCCTGGCAAAGAAGGCCGGTCGGAACAATACCGGACGGATCACGATGCGGCGTCGTGGCGGGGGTGCGAAGCGTCTCTATCGCATCATTGATTTCAAGCGGACCAAGCGCGACATGGAGGCGACGGTGGTCCGGATCGAATACGATCCGAACCGGACGGCCTTTGTCGCGCTGATCGAGTACACGGATGGCGAGCAGGCCTACATCATCGCGCCGCAGAGACTCGGAGTCGGAGACAGGGTCGTTTCCGGCAACAAGGTCGACGTGAAGCCAGGCAACGCGATGCCGTTCACGGGCATGCCGATAGGCACCATTGTCCACAACATCGAGCTCAAGCCGGGCAAGGGCGGTCAAGTCGCGCGGGCAGCCGGCTCATATGCGCAGTTCGTGGGTCGCGACGGAGGCTACGCCCAGATCAGGCTCGCCTCGGGCGAGCTCCGCATGGTGCGCCAGGAGTGCGTGGCGACGGTCGGTGCCGTCTCCAACCCGGACAATTCAAATATCAACCTGGGCAAGGCCGGCCGCAATCGAAACCTGGGAAAGCGGCCAAGCGTGCGCGGCGTCGTCATGAACCCGGTCGATCACCCGCATGGTGGCGGTGAAGGCCGGACCTCGGGCGGACGACATCCAGTCAGCCCATGGGGCAAGCCGACCAAGGGCGCCCGCACCAGAAACAAGAACAAGGCGTCGTCGAAGCTGATCCTGCGTTCGCGTCACGCCCGGAAGAAGAGGCGCTAGAACATGAGCCGTTCAGTTTGGAAGGGTCCCTTCGTTGACAGCCATGTGCTCAAGAAGGCGGAGAGGTCGCGAGAGTCGGGACGGAACGAGGTCATCAAGATCTGGTCCCGCCGTTCAACCATCCTGCCGCAATTCGTCGGACTGACCTTCGGGGTTTACAATGGTCGGAAGCACATTCCGGTTCTGGTGACCGAAGAGATGATTGGCCAGAAATTCGGCGAGTATTCCCCGACACGAACGTATTACGGTCACGCGGCCGACAAAAGGGCGAAGAGGAACTAGGCCATGGGCAAGGGCAGGAATCCGCGCCGCGTGGCGGAAAACGAGGCGATGGCGAAGACACGAATGCTTCGCACTTCACCTCAGAAGCTGAACCTGGTTGCGGCCATGATCCGTGGCAAGAAAGTCGAGAATGCCATGTCCGATCTCGCTTTCTCGAAGCGGCGGATTGCAATCGACGTGAGGAAATGCCTTCAGGCCGCAATCGCCAATGCCGAGAACAACCACAGCCTGGACGTGGATGAACTGGTCGTGGCCGAAGCGTATGTGGGAAAGAACCTCGTGTTGAAGCGTGGCCGCCCGCGGGCGCGCGGTCGCTTCGGACGGATCAAGAAGCCATTCTCCGAGCTGACCATCAAGGTCCGCCAGGTCGAGGAGCAAGCGTAATGGGCCAGAAAGTCAATCCGATCGGAATGCGCCTGCAGATCAATCGCACCTGGGACAGTCGCTGGTACGCGAACACCAAGGAATACGGGGACCTGCTGCTTGAGGACGTGAAGATTCGCGCGTTCATCAAGGAAGAGTGCAAGCAGGCGGGCGTGTCGCGCGTCATCATCGAGCGACCGCACAAGAAGTGCCGCGTGACCGTGCACACGGCGCGTCCGGGCGTCATCATCGGAAAGAAGGGTGCGGACATCGAATCGCTGCGCCGCAAGCTTGCTGGCATGACGGACAGCGAATTGCACCTGAACGTTGTCGAGGTGCGCAAGCCGGAACTGGATGCGCAGCTCGTTGCCGAGTCGATCGCCCAGCAGCTTGAGCGCCGGGTGTCGTTCCGCCGGGCCATGAAGCGGGGTGTGCAGAACGCAATGCGCATGGGTGCGCTGGGCATCCGCGTGAACGTTTCCGGCCGCCTGGGCGGTGTGGAAATCGCGCGGACAGAATGGTATCGGGAGGGTCGCGTGCCGCTGCACACCCTTAGAGCCGACGTCGATTACGCGTTGGCGAACGCGCCGACGCCCTACGGCATCATCGGGGTCAAGGTCTGGATCTTCAAGGGCGAAATCATGGAGCATGATCCGCAGGCACGCGACAGACGTCATCAGGAACTGCAGGACGGCCCCGCTCCCCGAGGTGCAGGCCGCGGTCGCAACTAGGGAGCCAGAACGATGCTGCAGCCAAAGCGCACAAAATTCCGCAAGATGCACAAGGGCCGCATTCACGGCGAGGCCAAGGGTGGCTCGGGCTTGAATTTCGGCACTTACGGCCTCAAGGCGATCGAGCCTGAGCGGGTCACCGCACGGCAGATCGAGGCAGCCCGGAGGGCAATGACGCGCCACATGAAGCGTCAGGGCCGCGTCTGGATTCGCATTTTTCCCGACACGCCGGTTTCGGCGAAGCCGATCGAGGTCCGGATGGGCAAGGGCAAGGGTTCGGTCGACCGGTGGGCGGCCAAGGTGAAGCCCGGCCGCATAATGTTCGAAATCGACGGCGTGAATGACACCATCGCCCGAGAGGCTTTGCGTCTTGCCGCGATGAAGCTTCCGGTCAAGACCCGCACCGTCGTTCGCGAGGACTGGTAGTTCGTGGACTGTCCCGCCGGTTTCCGCATTGCGACGGGATCGAGGGCCGTGCCCCCGGCCGGAACCTGAGTTCGCGGCGGCGACGTGTCCCTGCGCGTCCTGACTGAATCCCGGGCGTTCGGATTGCAGTTCCACGAAGCGAGGCCGCACTCGCCAAGCCCTGTCCGCCGCGCTATCACCCGCGCATGACCATCCGCTCGCTGTTTGCCACCCGCGTCTATCATGCCCGTCTACCGGAAGAGGTTGACGTTCAGGAACTGGAGGCGTCCTGCCGTTCCATTGCCGAGGATGACGAGGCCGGACAGCGCTGGTGCGAGGAGAACGGATTTCCGGGCTACACAAGCCACTCCAGCCTCGCGGATCTTCCCTGGCGGTTCCCGATCTTTGAGCAGGTTCGCAAGGCGCTTGACCGGCATGTCTCGGCATTTGCGGAAGAGCTGGCGCTAGATCTCGACGGCAGGCCGCTTGCGCTCGAGGATCTGTGGATCAACATCCTCCCGGAAGGTGGAATCCACACGTCTCACATCCATCCCCAGAGCGTGATCAGCGGAGCGACCTATGTTGCGGTGCCGGCGGACGGCGCAGCCCTCAAGCTCGAGGATCCGAGACTTGCGATGATGATGGCGTCGCCTCCCCGCAAGAGGCACGCAGCGGAAGATCTTCAGCAATTCGTCCATGTTCAGCCGGCTGCGGGTGACGTGCTGCTCTGGGAAAGCTGGCTCAGGCACGAAGTGCCGATGAACCTCGCGGAAGACGACAGGATCAGCGTCAGTTTCAATTACAGTTGGGGAACATAGCAGGGTCAATCCATTGTAAGGGCGAGTGAATCCCTGCTGGAACCTGTCCTGTGAGTTTGGCTTTCGCTCCTGTTGCAGTGTTGTGCCCGTCTGGCGGGGAGCAATGGGCCGAAGCGCCTCGACAGCGGCAGCCGCTACGCACCGGATCTCGAAACCAGCACATGGCGTGGGCTCAACGGCACCCTGCGCACCGGCACCGATCGCGATGCCGGGCAGGAGCCCAAGGCCGAACCCACCGATCATTCCAGCATCAGAGGCTGAATCATAAGTCCTTGATTTGATTATATTATTGTAATTCATGACGTTATCCCTCGCGCCACCCGTCGCATCAGGAACCGGCACGCGGCCAGTTGGACCCAGGCCAGGGAACTCGCCAAGGTCCGCTCCACGTCCTTCGCCAGGCGCCGGCACCACGACAGCCAGGCGAACGTCCGCTCCACCACCCAGCGGCGACAGGGGACGGTGAAGCCCTTTGTTTCCTTGGGCCTGTGGACGATCTCCAGGATCGATCCGAGGCCGTGCTCCGCCAGCGCGGCCTCCAGCTTCGGTCCGGCATAGCCGCCGTCCGCCCACAGCTTCCTCACCTCAGGCGCCTTCTCCAACATCGCCAGGATGACGTCCGGCGCACCGTCCCGGTCCTGCACGTCGGCCGCGTGGACCCGGACCGCGATCGGGAACCCCTCCACGTCCACCGTGGCGTGGCGCTTCCTGCCCTTGATCCTCTTGCCGGCGTCGTATCCCGACGGGCCGCCCATTTCCGTCGTCTTCACCGACTGGCTGTCGATCGCGGCCGCCGTCGGATCTCCGGAGCGCCCCTCCTGCATGCGCGCCCGCTCCCGCAGCGCATCCATCATGCGCTCCAGCACGCCGTCGTCGCGCCATGCGTAGAAGTAGTTCTGAACCGTCGCAAGGGCGGGAAACACTTGGGAACCGCCCGCCACTGGCACCCCGTCGCCAGCATGTACTGGATCGCGTCGAAAACCGCCCGAAGATCGACGGTGCGGTGACGTCCGAGCTTTGACGGAGCCGGAAGAAGCGGCTCGATCAAGAGCCATTCCTCGTCGGTCAAATCGCTTTCATACCGGTCCGAACTGCGCTTATACTTCTCGCGGGTGGTCTCGTTCCAAGCCATGCGGCCCTCCCTGTCTGGTGTGGAAGTCAGCGGGGAAATACCACATCTGGGGGAGGCCATCCACATTCTAGGTCAGCCTCTCAGAGAATCATTGTCGCATGCAACATCTCCGGGTGTCCTTCCCCGGGAGCAAGGCGGAGGGGTGGCCTTTGGCTACAGGGACGTGCGGTTCTTCTGGACGACGCGATCACATACTTCCTCCATGACTCCAATGAAGGACTGGTCCAGATGCCAGAAGGCCGGGTGGTCACCTCCCTTCTTGACCAGAACGGCAGGCGTCGGGGGAGGACCATTCAACGCATCAACCGATGGCAGGGGATGCTCACCCCTCCAGTACGACTTGGTGTCAATGCCTGCTGCAGGGGTTCTTCGCGGCTCGGTGTAGCGTTTGGCGGGAAGGTCAACGGACCCTTCCTCACCGGTCTGCTCATCGATGAGCGCCCGTCCCAAGGGCGAACCTGCAAGCCTTTCGCGAAACATTGAGAATTCAAGTCCGCGCATCTCGAACAGGAGCATCGGATCGCGGTCCAGCAACGATGCGATCTTGTAGTAAACGCCTGCAACGTGCTTGCAGGGCGAGGCCCAGTCCGGGCACGAGCACTTGCTGATGAGATCGTCCCGTGACCTCGGCAGCAACGTCTTGCCGGACTCCGAAACGGCGTCCTCGATCGCGGCCGGCATTTCGTTCATGAGCAGTTGGGACAGGCAGGCAGCGTTGCTGGAGATTGTCTCTGACATCTTGTCCCAGTCAGTCGACGTGAACTGTCGTAGCTTGACGGTGACCTTGTATCGAGGTTCCTCATAGACACCGAAATAGCGATTGACGTTGCCGCGCAGCGTGGCTCTGGCTACGCCCTTGCTGATTGCGAATTTCAGCACGCGGTTCGGGCCGGAATACGCCCGGCCTCGTCTGAGCCGACCCGCGTCCATGCTCATTGCGAGGACGTCCAGGAAGATTTCGCCCCACCAGGTTCGGGTCATCTTGGCCATGATCAGGCCTCCATGATGCTGTGCCGGTTCAATGCAATCAGCTTTCGGAACGAGTCGTTGTCCATTTCCGTAAGCCAGTTCTCGTCCATGCCGACGATGTTCTCGGCCAGAGCCTTCTTGGATTCGATCATTTCGTCGATGCGCTCTTCAAGCGTTCCCAACGTCACCATCTTGTGGGCGAACACCGTTTTCTGCTGGCCGATCCTGTAGGCGCGGTCAGTGGCCTGGTTTTCGACCGCCGGGTTCCACCAACGGTCGAAGTGGAAGACATGGTTTGCCTGCGTCAGCGTGATTCCGACACCGCCCGCCCGCAAAGACAGAACGAAGATCCCGGCGGGCGAATCCGGATCCTGAAAGCTCTCGATCATCTTCTCCCGGCGCATTCGGGTGGTGCCGCCATGCAGGTAATGGACCGGGCAGGCATGCCTTTCCCGTAACTGGCTTTCCAGCCGCTCCCCGATCTCGGTGAACTGTGTGAAGACGAGAAGGCTGTCGGATTCCAGCAAGGCTTCCTCGATCATCTCGTTAAGCCGGGTCAGCTTGTGCGATCGGCTCTCGTAGAACGCGCTATCGTCCTGAAGGAATTGCGCCGGGTGGTTGCAAACCTGTTTCAGCTTCATCAGCGTCGATAGAACCAATCCGCGCCGGGCCATCCCGTCGGACTCCTCGATCTGTTCCTCCACGTCAGCGACCACGGCCTGGTACAGCGATGCCTGCTCCTTGGTAAGGTTGCAGTAGACCTTCTGTTCTACCTTGTCGGGCAAGTCATCGATGATTGCCTTGTCGGTCTTCAGGCGACGGAGGATGAATGGCCGGACCAGTTGTTGCAGCTGCCGGGTGCGGCCTTGGTCGCTTTCCCGTTGAATCGGGAGTTCGTAGGCGCGCCTGAACTGCGCCGCCGTTCCCAGGTAGCCCGGATTAAGAAACCGGAACAGGGACCAAATGTCCATCAACCTGTTTTCGACCGGCGTTCCCGTCATGGCAATGCGGTACGTCGCAGGAAGCTCGAAGATCGCCCTTGCCTGCGCGGACTTGGGATTCTTGATGTTTTGCGCCTCGTCCACGACGATGCGACGCCACCGCACGGCTTTGAGCGTTTCCTTGTCCGAACGCACCAGATTGAACGAGGTTACGATCAGGTCGCGGCCCGAGACATACTTTACGAATTCAGCAGGATCACGTGCCCGGTCCACGCCGTGGTGAATGTGGCATTTGAGCTTTGGCGCAAACTGGCCGACCTCCTTTTTCCAGTTGCTGAGCACGGATGTCGGGGCGACGAGCAGCGTGGGCTGAGGCATGGAGTCTTTCGTCGCTCCTCCGTGTTGCCGTTCGTGAAGCAACAATGCGATCAACTGGACTGTCTTGCCGAGGCCCATGTCGTCGGCTAGGCACGGATTCAGGCCAAGCCGTTCCTGCCGTGCCAGCCACGCGAGTCCCTTTTTCTGGTAGGCTCGCAGGTCGCCGCGCATTCCGGCAGGGTTGTCCATCGGTTCGAGGCCGTCCAAGTTCTGCAGTCCCTTGAGGACACCGTTAAGGACGTCATCGAAGACAAACTCCTCCGTCTCGGGGTCTGCTTCAGCGATGTCCTTTATCATCTGGATGAATTCGACGCCGCCGCCTTCCTTTCGGCTCCGCCACAGCTCGAGCGTCGCGGACATTTGCCGGTGGTCGATCTCCATCCATTCGCCGCGGTACTTCACAAGTGGCGACTTTGCTTCCAGCAACGTCGTCCACTCGTCTTCGCTCACTGGCTCGCCGTCTATTGAGAGCTCGTATTTGTAATCGATCAGTGCGTCCAGATTCAGCAGGCCTGAGTCAACCCCTGACTGTTGGGACTGTCCGCCTGTTCCATTCACCCTGACGCGCATCAGCGCTCGTCGGCGTCCCTTGGGTGTCCACCAGCTCGGCAGGACGATCCGGTATCCCGCCGTTTCGAGCACAAGCGCATCGTCCCTCAAGAATTCGTAGGCCGTGTCGAGGTCGATAACGACCCCGGTCGGCTTGTCGGTTTCCATGCCCTGCCACAACAGCGGACAGATGCGTCCGGCTTGCCCAAGACCGACCAGCAGATTGCGCTCGAACTCACGGCCGAAACGGTCTCTCCACTCGCCCTTCTTGTGTTCAGGCATCGGCCACCAGTCCGACAGCTCCATCGAGAGGGATGAATCCTCGTTGCTGGACACAAAGAACCCGATCCTCCAGAGATTGCCGTCGTCGCCCTCGTCCTGGCTTAGGCGAAATCCGAGCGAGAAGCCGGAGCGCCGCGCCTGGCCCAAGATTTTTTTCTGCCATGCGCGCCAGTGGGCGACATCCTCCTCAGAAGGACCTGGTGGCGCGATTCCAGCCTCAATCTGGCTGGCCGGCGTCCGTGACAGTGCCGCTGCGAACCAGCTGTCCTTGAGCGATCTCAGGAACGACTTCGTGAAAGGGGTGCCGGCGACCAGCATGTCGACCTGCTGTTCGGAAAACTGTCGGAGCAGGTCCGCACGGTCGAGAGCCGACACGGGCGCCTCGCCACGTCTGCGCCCGTTCCCGCCGCTCTTCACCAATGTGCAGATTGAGGGCATCGCGACGGCAAATTCGCGTAGGCCGCGTTCGTAAAGACTGTCGGCAGGTGCCCATCCGGTCGCGTATCTTGGCTGAGATCGGCCTTTCTTCGGCTGAAGGCATTTCATGACCGGCAGGAACTGGTGCTGACGAACCAACGCGCGCAGCTGCTGCGCGTATCGGATCCAGAAGTTCAGGTCATGGCCGACATGAAATCCGGCTCCTGCAAAGCTTGAAAGGAATTGTAGTTCGCGAAGGAAGGAAAGCGGATTCCGGATGGCGATCCCGACGATATTCCATTCATGCCATTCGAAGTTGGCGGGCAGGTATTCGCCAGACAGCTGGGCCAACTCAGTGCTCGGCAGCGGCTTTCCCTCGGCGCTAGGCATTGTCGCGCAGAACCCGGCCGGCTCAGGATCGGCAGCCGCGACGGTCGCGGCGCCAAGTTTCATGTCGGACGCGAGTAATCCTTCAAGGCGCTCGGTGTCAGAAAGATGGGATGGATGGAGCCCGGGCTCGAGCCTTTCTGTACTGCTCCCTGACGTTTCGACCCAGAAAACAAACTGGCCGGAATTGTCGAATTCCTTTGCGGGTTGTGGAACCCACGTGCCGTGGCAGATTTCGATTTGATGCCCCACTTGGTACTTCCATTGACGAAGTTGCGACGCGAACCTTCTGTCGAGGTTCGCGCGGGTCTGGATCGTTTGGCACTTGATGCCTTTTTGTCGCGGCGTGCAATGCCTTTGGGGGAGTACGCCAATTTGTTGAGTTGACGTGAAGGCTTTCTCCGGTCCGGGCGGTCGCCGGATCGCGCGGAAGGTTTGAGCTTTCCTGTTGCCATGCTCTCCCGGGCGCGATCCCGGAGCGGCCGGCATTTGACGGATCAACCGGTCGGCGCAGCGTGACCGGGAAGAGGAGAGCAGGAGAAACGCCATTCGTCGAGCTTTGGGTCAGATCAAGCGAAATCGGACGGATGCCCAGCCGTGGACTGGTTGCAGCCTTGCTTTCGTCGCATTCCCCCGGACGGAAGATTGGGCGATCGGGGGCCCTTCAACCGGACACTGTTGACTCGAAGGTGGCGTAGTCGCGCTTGGCCCGGTGGCGTTCGAGGAATGGCGAAAGGATCGGGCATCCCTCCCGGAGTCTCCGTGATTCCGGCTTGGGCTGGCGAATAGGCGGCATGAGTTCGGCGAGGACCACGGCGGCGACCGCGAAATCTATGACCGATTCGGCTGGTCCGGGCCGCTTCCTGTGGTTCGTCCCGCCCATGTGCATGGCGAAGACATCGAGTCAACAGCGTCCGGTTGAAAGTTGAAAGATTGGGGGCCGTCCGTGCCTCGTGACCTGCTATCACATTTATCTGTCGCGCTGCGTCGGCTACGCCAGAACGGCGACATGGGATACCGCAGAAAGTCTGCCCGGCTGGGCCGCGCCGCTCCGGACGCGACCCCTAACGAGGACGAGCCGGGATTCTGCAAGTCCGTCACGCTGGAGGAGATCGCGAAACACGGCCACGCTCTGACGCCTGGCCGCCATGTCGCAGCGGCGGTGGTCGAAGACGACGGCGAGCCGTTCGAAGACAAGATGCAACGGCTGGTTGCCCAACTGCATGAGCATCAGGTCGAAGGCGCAAAGCTCGATACGGTCCTAGGGAATAACCTTGAACTGCTGGGTTTTGGAGGCCAGCGCAAATGGTGGATGTCCGAGATTTTGTTGACGTCTTGGATCGCCATCCCGACAACATGCCTGTGGCAGTGAACGGAAATGAACGGGGTTACGATGATTTGTCCCCGGAGCAGGTTCTGGTTGTTGCAGTCGCTCTGAATGCGGGCTTTCACGATTGGGAAGGCAAGCACGATGACATCAATGACTTTCCAGCAGACGTGCGCGCAACTGCGAAAAAACCGTTGACGTTCCGGTGTCGGGCGGAACTTCGCACTGAAAAACGGCAAGGCGCGCCGCATGATCGACTGCAGCAGGTTTCGCTCGTCGCTCAAGCGCCTTGAGGAGAAGCACGAGAACCATCTGACGCTTGACGCCACGGAGCCTGAATTGATCCGCGAGGGCATCGCTGAGTCGGTCATCCAGCGTTGCGAAATGCGTTGCGACTGCCTGTGGAGAGTGCTGAAGCGATACCTGATGGAGGGATTGGGCGTCGCGGATCCAACCAACAGGCCAAAGCAAAGCCCGCCTTTTGCTTGGCCAACGAAAACAGAATTCTGCCGTCGCCAGTTGAGCAATGGCTGCGGCATGCGGATGCCCGAACGGACAACTCGCGCGATTGCGGCGGCGAGAGGGCCAAGGCGTGCTTGGACCTCGTGCCGGATTCCATTGGCGACGCCATCAGCCCGTTCCGAACGTTGAGCGGCGAAGCATGGCGCTGAATCAAGCCATCGACGTCGCATCCGATCAGCGGGAAACGCTGATTTCTCTGCATTGCAGGCATCTCCCCATCACGGAGGCCTGGATTTGCGGCTTGCGAGCCCAGGGTGCCTCCCGTCCGTCATCCGACCTGGACATGGTGGCCTTCGCGACGCCCGGTCAGGCACGCGAATTATCCAGGCTGCGCGAATCCAATCCGACGAATCCAGCGATTCGCGACGTACGCAGCCCTTGCGGCGCATGCAAAAGGGGCCAAAAACTACATCGGCGCCGTAGTCATCCCGGTTTCACCCCATGCCTGCGCGCGAGCGCGGGAGTGCCGACCCGCACGGTGCCGGAACCGTCCTACCGAATTGCCTCGCCTCCGCGTACTTTTCACCTTGCGTTCCATGACGCGGTGCGGGCTCTGCAAGTAGATCCGGTCGTCGTCTTCGGTCCGCTTGACGGTGGCTTCCCGCCACGCGCTGTCGACGCGCACGAACCTCTCGACATGCGTCGATGCCGACCGCGCCGCCGGAAACCGCTCGCCCTCGTCGATCGCGCGCGGGACGATCGCGTAGTCGCCAGGGCCGAAGTCCTGGCCCGCGGTGCGCGGCCTGCTTCGCGGCCGTGTCCCCGGACACCGGCAACTGACTGGGCGGCACACGCAGTCGGAGCATCACTGAGAATCATTCTCTTGGGCCCTTTGCAACAGTCTGTGCCTAAGGGGCGGTCATCAGGGTTCTCGGAGGCCTTTCGTGCCGGAAGGCGCCTGTCTGTTGCGCCTTGGGATCCGGGCATTCCGCCGGTACGGCCCTTCTCGCGAACGGGGTGCGAATCGTGCATGCCTCCTGTCGCCGGCCCTGCGCAGCAAGGCTTTGCGAAGGCCTGCACTCCAGTCGGGCAACCGGCACAAAAGAGGGCTTGCATTGCGCGGAGAACCACACTAGACGGCGGCCTTCACCTGTTGATCTCCACCGGACGCAAGGGGTGACGCGAAAGCGGCCCCCCGGTGATGTTGAAAGGACGATCGGCGATGGACGCCAATGAACTGCGGGAGAAATCTCCCGACCTGCTTCGTGACGAGTTGGCAAGCCTCAAGAAGGAGGCGTTCAACCTCCGGTTCCAGCAGGCCACCAGCCAGCTGGAAAACACGGCCCGCATGCGCCAGGTCCGCCGGGACACGGCGCGCGTCAAGACGGTCCTGAACGAAAAGGCCGCCGCAGCGGCGACGGAGGCCGGATAGATGCCCAAGAGAATCCTTCAAGGTGTCGTGATCTCTGACGCGAATGCACAGACCGTCACGGTCAATGTCGAGCGCCGCTTCAAGCACCCGCTCCTGCAGAAGACCGTGCGCCGCTCCAAGAAGTACCGTGCGCATGATGCGGCGGACGCGTTCAAGGTGGGAGACGTCGTGCGGATCCAGGAATGCGCGCCGCGTTCAAAGACCAAGCGATGGGAAGTGATCGCGGAATAGCGTTCGCGTGCCCGTCTTGATCGAAACCCTGGGGCAGCGTCCCCAAAGGTCGGGAGGAACCACATGATCCAGATGCAGACCAATCTGGATGTTGCTGACAACAGCGGCGCGCGCCGCGTTCAGTGCATCAAGGTTCTCGGCGGCTCCAAGCGAAAGTATGCGTCCGTGGGCGACGTCATCGTCGTTTCGGTCAAGGAAGCCATTCCTCGCGGACGCGTCAAGAAGGGCGACGTCCGCAGGGCGGTCGTCGTTCGCACCGCCAAGGAAGTGCGGCGCGACGACGGAACGGCCATACGATTTGACCGGAACGCCGCCGTGATCATCAGCAACAACAACGAGCCGATCGGCACCCGCATCTTCGGGCCGGTCGTGCGGGAGCTTCGGGCGAAGAACTTCATGAAGATCATTTCGCTGGCTCCGGAGGTGCTCTGACATGGCCGCGAAACTGAAGAAGGGTGATCGGGTCGTTGTGCTTGCCGGCAAGGACAAGGGCAGGGAAGGCGAAATCTCCCAGGTCCTGCCAAAGCAGGGCAAGGCCGTGATCAGCGGGTTGAACATTGCCATCCGGCACCAGCGGCAGACCCAGACCGATCAGGGCGGACGCCAGCCCAAGGCGATGCCGATCGACCTCTCGAACCTGGCGTTGGTTGATGGCAACGGCAAGGCCACCCGCGTCGGGTTCCGCACCGAGGACGGCAAGAAGATCCGCTTTGCCAAGACGACGGGGGAGGCAGTCTGATGCTTGACGCAGCCGGCTACACGCCGCGGCTCAAGGCGCACTACAGGGAGACAGTGCGAGCCGCCCTGATGGAAGAGTTCTCATACAAGAACGACATGCAGGTCCCGCGCCTGGACAAGATCGTCCTGAACATCGGCGCAGGGGCCGAGTCGGTGAAGGATTCGAAGAAGGCCCGGTCGGCACAGGATGACCTGACGTTGATTGCAGGCCAGAAGGCGGTGATCACGCGGGCGAAGAAGTCCATCGCCGGATTCAGGGTCCGCGAGAACATGGCGCTCGGCGCCAAGGTGACGCTGCGCGGCGACAGGATGTATGATTTCCTTGACCGCCTCATCACCGTCGCGTTGCCCCGGGTCCGCGACTTCCGGGGCTTGAAGGGGAAATCGCTCGACGGTCGTGGCAATTTCGCCATGGGCCTGAGGGAGCACATAGTGTTCCCGGAAATCGACTTTGACAAGGTCGATGAGGTCTGGGGCATGGATATCATCATCTGCACCACGGCCGAAACGGATGCAGAAGCCAGGTCGCTGTTGAAGCATTTCAACATGCCGTTCAACAGCTAAGCTCGGGAGAAGGTAGATGGCCAAGAAAGCGATGGTCGAGCGCGAGAAGAAGCGCCAGATGCTGGTTCGGAAGCATGCCGCCAGGCGTGCCGCGCTGAAAGAGATCGCAAATGACCAAGACAAGCCGATGGAGGAGCGGTTCAAGGCTCGCCTGAAGCTGGCGAAGCTGCCACGGAACAGTTCGGCCACGCGGCTTCACAACCGCTGCCAGCTGACCGGGCGCCCGCACGGATATTATCGGAAGCTGAAGATGTCGCGGATTGCGCTTCGGGAACTTGGCAGCCAGGGCCAGATTCCGGGCCTGGTGAAGTCGAGCTGGTGAGGAGCAGAGGCCATGAATGATCCCTTGGGTGATATGCTGACCCGCATCCGGAATGCACAGATGCGCGGCAAGTCGGCGGCGGTGACTCCAGCCTCGAAGCTGCGCAGGTGGGTTCTGGATGTCCTTGCCGACGAAGGCTACATCCGCGGCTATCAGGAGGTCACCGATGACCGTGGCCATCCGGCGATCGAGATCAGCCTGAAATACTACGACGGAGCGCCGGTGATTCACGAGCTCAAGCGAATCTCGAAGCCCGGACGGCGCGTGTATCTCGGGGCGGACGAGATTCCGCAGGTCCGTCGCGGCCTCGGCGTGTCCATTGTCTCGACATCCAGGGGCGTGATGTCCGATGCGGCCGCCCGTTCCGCGAATGTCGGCGGCGAAGTGCTTTGCACGGTCTTCTAGGGAGCAGGACGCATGTCTCGAATTGGGAAGAAACCGGTGGAGCTGCCGTCAGGCGTGGAGGCCAGGCTGTCCGGCCAGACCGTGACCGTGAAGGGCCCCAAGGGCGAGCGCGAGTTCACGGCGACCGACGACGTGACGATCACAGTCAAGGACAACGCGGTGAGCGTCGACCCGCGCGGGTCGTCGAAGCGGGCGCGCCAGCAATGGGGCATGAGCCGCACCCAGGTGCAGAACCTCGTCATCGGCGTTACGGACGGGTTCCGGAAGGAACTCGAGATCAGTGGCGTAGGCTACCGGGCCCAGGTGCAGGGCAACAAGCTGACGCTGAATCTCGGCCTGTCGCATGACGTGATCTTCGAGGTGCCGGAAGGCGTCACCGTCACCACGCCAAGGAATACCGAAATCATTGTAGAAGGCATTGACCAGCAGCTCGTCGGACAGGTCGCCGCCAATATCCGAGAATGGCGAAAGCCCGAGCCGTACAAGGGCAAGGGCATCAAGTACAAGGGCGAGTATGTCTTCAGCAAGGAAGGCAAGAAGAAATAGGAACCGGTCTGATGGCACTTTCCAAGAGAGAACTGTTCGAAAAGCGCCGGATGCGTGTCCGGAACAAGCTTCGCAAGGCCAATGCCGGGCGGGTGCGGCTGTCGGTGCACCGCTCGAACAGGAACATCGGCGCCCAGGTGATCGACGACAAGCTGGGCAAGACCCTGGCTTCGGCGTCGTCGCTTGAGAAGGGTATCGACGTCAAGGGCGGAAACGGCATCGAGGGCGCTGCCGCCATTGGCCGCATCATTGCCGAACGCGCAAGGGAAGCGGGCGTGCAGGAAGCGTATTTCGACCGGGGCGGCTTCCTGTTTCACGGCAGGGTCAAGGCTCTGGCCGACGCGGCCCGGGAGGCCGGGCTGAAGATCTGAACTGCGGGCGGCGCGCCGCCCCGATGATCAGGGCCGCAAGTGGCACCAGGGTCGGACAACAGCGCTTTGGCGCAGGAATGAGGGGAGGAGGCCATATGGCCAGAGAGCCAAGAGACGGGGGGCGTCGCGACCGCGACGAAGCGCCCGAGTTCGGCGACCGCCTGGTCGCGATCAACCGGGTGTCGAAGACCGTGAAGGGCGGCAAGCGTTTCGGCTTTGCCGCGCTCGTCGTCGTCGGCGACCAGAAGGGCCGCGTGGGGTTTGGCAAGGGCAAGGCCAAGGAAGTGCCCGAAGCCATTCGAAAGGCCACGGAGCAGGCCAAGCGCCAGATGGTTCGCGTCCCATTGCGCGAGGGCCGGACGCTTCATCACGACATCGAAGGACGCCATGGCGCAGGCCGCGTCGTGATGCGGACCGCGCCGACCGGAACCGGCATCATTGCCGGCGGGCCGATGCGCGCCGTCTTCGAGATGCTGGGCGTGCAGGACGTCGTCGCGAAGTCGATCGGCACGCAGAATCCCTACAACATGATCCGCGCCACCATGGACGGCCTCGGCAAGGAGGCGTCGCCTCGTTCGGTGGCTCAGCGCCGCGGCAAGAAGGCTGCGGACATCCTTCCGAAGCGCGAGGAGCCTGCGAAGGCCGAGACGGCGGAAGTCGGGGAGGCGTGACGATCATGGCGAAGACAATCGTCGTACGGCAGACAGGATCACCGATTCGGCGGCCGGCCATCCAGCGCCGGACACTGATCGGCCTCGGGCTCGGCAAGATGCACAAGACCCGTGAACTGGAAGACACGCCTTCCGTGCGCGGCATGATCGCCAAGATTCCGCATCTGGTCGAGATCGTCGAGGAGCGCGGTTAGCGAATCGGCGTCCCGGACAGGCCCTGCCTTGAAGCGAGGCACGTGCCTGTCTATACGCCTCCGGTGGCCGATGCCGGTCTTGAAACGGGAACAAGCCGTGGCCGTCCCGGTTCGCTTCGGGGGCGCGTCCGGCAAGGAGAAGCGAAATGAAACTGAACCAACTTCGGGACAATCCCGGCGCCACGAAACGGGCGAAGCGCGTTGGCCGAGGGCCTGGTTCCGGCAAGGGAAAGACCGCCGGGCGCGGGACGAAGGGCCAGAAGTCGCGTTCAGGCGTGGCTCTCAACGGCTTTGAAGGCGGCCAGATGCCGCTGTACCAGCGCCTTCCCAAGCGTGGCTTCAACAAGCCGAACCGCAAGTCCTATGCCGTCGTGAACCTTGGCCTGATCCAGAAGTTCATCGACGCCAAGAAGATCGACCCCAGCAGGGACATCAACGAACACGTGCTGATCGAGAGCGGGCTCGTGCGCCGCAAGAAGGACGGGATCCGCGTTCTGGCAAAGGGCGAATTCTCGACCAAGGCGAATATCGAGGTCACCGGCGCGTCCCGGTCCGCGATCTCCGCGGTCGAACAGGCAGGTGGCTCGTTGACGATCACATCCGCGTCGGCCACCGGCTGACGGCTTGCGGGCGGCACTGCGGCCGCCTACATGTCCAGGAACGTCCGGAACCGCTGGCCGCGCACGCGCAGGCGGTGGCGGCATACAGGAAGGGCCTCGCATGGCATCTGCAGCAGAGCAAATGGCCTCGAATGTCAGTTGGGGCATGCTTGGCAAGGCAACCGAACTCCGCAATCGGCTGCTGTTCACGGTCGGACTGCTGATCGTCTATCGCATCGGAACGTATATCCCGGTTCCGGGGATCGACGGCGTTGCCTTGCGCGAGTTCATGGATCAGGCCGCTGGCGGGATTGCCGGCGTGCTCGGCATGTTCACCGGCGGCGCGCTCAGCCGCATGGGCATATTCGCGCTGGGGATCATGCCGTACATTTCGGCCTCGATCATCATTCAGCTGCTTGCGGCGACATGGGGTCCCCTGCAGCAACTCAAGAAGGAAGGGGAGCAAGGGCGTCGCAAGATCACCCAGTACACGAGGTACGGGACTGTGGCGCTCGCGACATTCCAGGCCTACGGCCTTGCCGTGTCGATGGAGGCCGGCAACCTGGTGACGGATCCCGGATGGTTCTTCCGCATTTCGACGGTGATCACGCTTGTGGGCGGCACCATGTTCCTGATGTGGCTGGGCGAGCAGATAACCGCGCGCGGCGTCGGCAACGGGATTTCGCTCATCATCTATGTCGGCATCGTGGCCGAGCTTCCGGGCGTCTTCGCGCAGTTCTTCGAGCAGGGCCGGGTCGGCGCGCTGTCAACTGGCGTGATCCTCGGAATCCTCGCGATGATCATCGCGACGCTTGTATTCGTGGTCTTCATGGAGCGGAGCTTGCGCAAGATACACATCCAGTACCCGCGCCGCCAGGTCGGCATGAAGGTCTATGACGGCGGTTCTTCGCACCTGCCGGTCAAGGTGAACCCGGCCGGCGTGATTCCCGCGATATTCGCCTCGTCGCTCCTGCTCCTGCCCACCACCCTTTCGACATTCTCCGGAAGCTCGGCCGGCCCGGTGATGAGCTGGATCCTTGCCTATTTCGGGCCTGGTCAGCCGCTCTACCTGCTGTTCTTCGCGGGCATGATCATCTTCTTCACGTATTTCTACACTCTGAACGTCTCGTTCAAGCCGGACGACGTGGCGGAGAACCTGAAGAACCAGAACGGGTTTGTGCCCGGCATACGTCCAGGGAAAAAGACCGAGGAATACCTGGAATACGTGGTTGTCCGGATCCTTGTCCTGGGTTCGGCCTACCTTGCGCTGGTGTGCCTGATCCCGGAAATGGTCAGGGGCAGCCTTGCCATCACCGCCTATTTCGGCGGCACCTCGATACTGATCATAGTGTCCGTCGGCATGGATTTCATTCAACAGGTCCAGTCGCACCTGTTGGCCCATCAGTACGAGGGATTGATTGAACGGTCCCAGCTGCGCGGCAAGAAGCGCGGCGGCAAGCAAAGAGGCGCGGCAAGACGGTGAACATCATTCTCATTGGCCCGCCCGGTGCGGGAAAGGGAACGCAGGCGCGAATCCTTGAGGAAGAGCGCGGCCTTGTCCAGCTTTCGACGGGTGACATGCTCCGCGAGGCGCGCACATCCGGCACGGCAACGGGCAGGAAGGTCGCGGACATAATGGACTCGGGCGGTCTTGTGACGGACGAGATCGTCATCGGCCTGATCGAGGGGAAGCTTCAGTCGGCCGGTGGAAACGGATTCATTTTCGACGGCTTCCCCCGGACGCTGGCACAAGCCGCCGCGCTGGACGGGCTTCTCGAGGCGAACGGGAAGGAACTTGATGCCGTCGTCGAGATGCGGGTGGACGAAGATGCGCTCGTCGCGCGGATCACGGCCCGTTCGACCTGCGGCAATTGCGGGGAGGTCTACAACGACATCACCCGACCGATCCCGGATGACGGCAGGTGCTCCAGCTGCGGCGCAGCCGACTTCAAGCGTCGAGCGGATGACAACGAGGAAAGCCTCAGGACCCGCCTGATGGCGTATTACAAGAAGACCGCGCCGCTGATCGGGTACTATTTCCATGCGGGGCTCCTGAAGCCGGTCAACGGGCTTGGCGAAATCGACGAGGTGAAGGGCGAAATCGCGGCTTCGCTGGGTGCATGACGGGCGGATCGGCCGGCCGGCACGGAAATGCAGATGGCGGTGTTTCGCCCCTTGACCCGACACGGGCAAGGGCATATCTACCGCCATCTTGAACGAGAATCATGAGCCAAGCCCGGGCCGGCACTGTCCCGGGCTTCCGTTGTGAAAAAAGGGCCTGGAATCACGGGCTCGCAACGAAAGGAAGAATTCCGTGGCACGAATTGCCGGCGTGAACATCCCGACTGCCAAGCGGGTCCCGATCGCGCTCACCTACATCACCGGCATAGGCCGGTCTTCGGCGAAGGCCATTTGCGAAGCGACGAACATTGACGTCGCGCGCCGGATCAACGAACTCAGCGACGCCGAGGTTCTCGCAATTCGCGAGCACATCGACGCGAACCACAACGTCGAAGGCGACTTGCGGCGCGAGGTTCAGATGAACATCAAGCGCCTCATGGACCTGGGTTGCTATCGCGGCCTGCGTCATCGCCGGAACCTCCCCGTGCGCGGCCAGCGCACGCACACCAACGCCCGCACCCGCAAGGGTCCGGCGAGGCCGATTGCCGGCAAGAAGAAGTAGGGGAGGACGGAGAGCATGGCACGCGACCGACGCATCAAGAAGAAGGTATCGAAGAACATCGCCGCCGGCGTGGCGCATGTGAATTCCTCCTTCAACAACACGAAGATCCTGATCTCGGACGTCCAGGGCAATGCCATTGCCTGGTCATCCGCCGGAACGATGGGGTTCAAGGGCTCCCGCAAGTCGACGCCCTATGCCGCGCAGATGGCCGCGGAGGATGCCGGCCTGAAGGCGAAGGAGCACGGCGTTCGCACGCTCGAAGTCGAGGTGCAGGGGCCCGGCTCGGGCCGGGAGAGCGCGCTGCGCGCCCTGGCCACGGTCGGCTTCACCATCACGTCGATCCGCGACGTGACACCCATTGCACACAACGGCTGCCGCCCGCCCAAGCGCCGCCGTGTCTGAACTTTGAGGCGAGCCGCATTTCGGCTCGCGATACCTCGGGAGCGCGCGGTCTCGGACATGGGCGGGGCGCAGGGATTGAGGAGATCCACATGATCCATAAGAACTGGCAGGAACTCATCAAGCCAATGCAACTGGAAGTGAAGCCGGGCAACGACCCCCTTCGGCAGGCGACCATGATCGCGGAGCCGCTGGAGCGCGGCTTTGGCCTGACATTGGGAAACGCGCTTCGCCGCGTCCTGATGTCCTCGCTCCAGGGGGCCGCCATCACCTGCGTCCAGATCGACAACGTTCTCCACGAGTTCTCATCCGTGGCAGGGGTGCGCGAAGACGTGACCGACATCGTCCTGAACCTGAAAGGCGTTGCCATCAACATGGGAGTGGAGGGGCCGAAGCGCCTGTCCATCAGCGCCAAGGGGCCCCAGATCGTGACCGCCGGGGACATCTCGGAGATCGCCGGCATTGACATCCTCAACAAGGACCACGTGCTTTGCCATCTCGACGAGGGCGCAAGCCTCTACATGGAACTGACCGTGGAAACGGGCAAGGGCTATGTGGCGGCCGACAAGAACCGCCCCGAGGATGCCCCGATCGGCATGATGCCGGTCGACGCGATCTATTCGCCTGTCCGAAGGGTCAGCTATGACATCCAGCCGACCCGGGAAGGCCAGGTGCTCGACTATGACAAGCTGACGCTCAAGCTCGAAACCGACGGTTCGGTGACTCCGGAGGACGCCGTGGCGCTGGCGGCGAGAATCCTGCAGGACCAGCTCTCGACGTTCATCAACTTCGACGAGCCGGAATCCGCGCAGCGTGCCGATGAGGATGACGGTCTCGAATTCAATCCGCTTCTGCTGAAGAAGGTCGACGAGCTGGAGCTTAGCGTTCGGTCCGCGAACTGCCTGAAGAACGACAACATCGTCTACATTGGCGACCTGATCCAGAAGACCGAGGCCGAAATGCTCAGGACACCGAACTTCGGCCGGAAGTCGCTTAACGAGATCAAGGAAGTGCTGTCCGGGATGGGCCTGCATCTCGGCATGGACATCGAGGAATGGCCACCCGAGAACATCGAGGATCTCGCCAAGAAATTCGAGGACCAGTTCTGAGGGGCTCAATGCCCGGGACGCCGGGGACAGCATGGGCGGAAGCCCCAAGGTGAGCGGGGGACACGCATCCCCCGCCTGACAAAGCACAAGCAGGGAATCGGAAAATGCGTCACGCCAAAGGCCATCGTCGCCTGAACCGCACTCATGAACACCGCAAGGCGCTTTTCGCCAACATGGCTGGATCGCTGATCGAGCACGAGCAGATCAAGACCACCGTGCCCAAGGCCAAGGAGCTCCGGCGCGTGATGGACAGGTTGATCACGCTCGGAAAGCGCGGAGACCTCCATGCCCGTCGCCAGGCAGCGGCCCGGCTGAAGCAGGACAAGCACGTCTCGAAGCTTTTCGATGTGCTCGGACCGCGCTACGAGGAACGCTTGGGCGGCTATACCCGCGTGCTCAGGGCCGGGTTCCGCTATGGCGACATGGCGCCCATGGCCATCATCGAGCTTTTGGACCGCGATGCCGACGCAAAGGGTGCCGCCGACCGCGAACGTCTTGCAAGCGAGGAAGAGGCGGGCGAAGGATAGCCTGTCGACGGGCGTGGAAGCCCTCAGGCGGTCGCGGAAGCCTCGGCAGCGGGGCGGCGGGAGGTTCCCCTGGGCCCCGGTTGGCCGGCAGGCGCACGGCGCCACGCCAAGGACCGGCGTCCATGCCTTCCGGATCGAGGCCGTTGCGCCCTTTCCGTCCGCGCGGTCGGAGCGTAGCCTGCGCGGCGCATGACTGACCTGTTCGAGAATCCCGGACCGGAACCCGAATCCGCCTGGCATCCGCTGGCTGACCGGCTGCGCCCGTGTGCGCTGGAGGAGGTGATTGGCCAGGACGAGCTGCTTGGCCCTGACGCTCCGCTCGGCACGATGCTCGGCGCCGGCACATTGGGCTCCCTGATTCTCTGGGGACCGCCCGGGGTCGGAAAGACCACCATTGCAAGGCTCCTGGCCGACGTCACTGACCTCGCCTTCGTCCAGGTCAGCGCGATCTTCACGGGCGTTGCGGATCTCAAGAGGGTTTTCGAAGCTGCCAGGATCCGTCGCGGCAACGGTGGCGGCACGCTTCTGTTCGTCGACGAGATCCACCGTTTCAACAAGGCTCAGCAGGACGGGTTCCTGCCCCACATGGAGGACGGGACGATCCTCCTGGTCGGAGCGACCACGGAGAACCCGTCATTCGAGCTGAATGCGGCACTGCTTTCCCGCGCCCAGGTCATGGTGCTGAACCGTCTTGGCCTGACCGATCTTGAACGTCTCGCAATGCGGGCCGAGGAAGCGCTGGGGCAGACCCTGCCGCTTGAGGCAGCGGCACGCGAGGCGCTCCTGGAACTGGCCGACGGAGACGGCCGCGCCCTCCTCAACCTGATTGAGCAGGTATCGGGCTGGTCCGTGGAGGACAAGCTCGACCAGAAGGAGCTGGCACGGCGGCTTGCACGTCGCGCGGCGCAGTACGACAAGTCGGGCGACTCCCATTACAACCTGATTTCCGCGCTGCACAAGTCGGTGCGCGGATCGGATCCCGACGCGGCGCTCTACTGGCTTGCCAGGATGCTTGAGGGCGGCGAAGACCCGCGGTTCCTGGCGCGCCGGATCACCCGGATGAGCATCGAGGACGTCGGGCTCGCGGACCCGCCGGCGCAGTCGTTCTGCATCGATGCATGGAACGCCTATGAACGCCTGGGCAGCCCGGAAGGGGAACTCGCACTGGCCCAGGCGGTGATCTACCTTGCGCTGGCCCCCAAGTCGAACAGCGGCTACACGGCGTTCAAGGCGGCTCAGAGGGCGGCCAGGTCCACGGGGTCCGAGCCTCCGCCCAAGCACATCCTGAACGCACCGACGCGGCTGATGAAGGATCAGGGCTACGGCAAGGACTACGCATACGACCACGACGCCGAGGACGGGTTTTCCGGTCAGAACCATTTCCCGGACGGCATGGAGCGCGCGAGCTATTTCCAGCCGGTGGAGCGAGGCTTCGAGCGGGAGCTCAAGCGCCGTCTCGACTATTTCGCGAAACTGCGCGCCAAGCGGCAGAGTTGACAAGCACGACGCGTCGCGACAGACCCGGGCGCATGCTGGGCACCCTTCTCTCCATTGCCGGCGGCGGTGCGCTGGGAGCCTTGGCCCGTCACCTGGCCGGCCTTGGTCTCGTGCGGCTTCTGGGCCAGACCACGTTTCCTCTCGGCATCATCACGGTCAATGTCCTCGGATCCTTCCTGATCGGGTTCTTCGTCGTTCTGGCCGCACAGCGCGGACTGACCCATCTCTCGCCTTTTTTCGTTGCGGGCTTTCTGGGGGCGTTCACCACGTTTTCTGCATTCTCGCTTGAAGCCGTCCACCTCTATCAGCGCGGAGACGCCGTGGCGTCGATGATCTATGTCGTCGCTTCCGTCGTGCTTTCCGTCCTTGGTCTTCTGGCCGGGCTTGCCCTTGCGCGCATGATGCTTTCATGAAGCGGACGTCCCGATTGGAGCAACCGGCTGCTCCTGACGCGGTCTCCGCGGACATTGCCTGGCCGGTTGTTGCCGTGCTGTCACGATGACGGGCGTGCAATGGATCGATGTCGCTCCGGGAGAAGGCGGTCAGCGGCTCGACCGGTGGTTCCGGCGAAGGTTCCCGCATGTTCCGCAGGGACGGATCGAGAAGATGTGCCGCAAGGGGGAAATCCGGCTTGATGGACGGCGGGCAAGGCCGGGCGTGCGGGTGGAGGCCGGTCAGACGGTACGTGTTCCGCCCCTGCCGGAAGCGGAGAGGCGGGCAAGCAAGCCCGAGGGGCCGGTGAGTCCGGCCGATGCCGAGATGATCCGGAAGACCGTCATCTATCGCGACAAGCACGTGATTGCGCTCAACAAGCCTCCCGGCCTTGCGGTTCAGGGTGGCTCGAAGCAGAGCCGACATGTGGACGGGCTGGCCGAGGCGCTCAGGTTCGAGCGCGAAGACCATCCGCGCCTCGTTCACAGGCTGGACAAGGACACGTCCGGCATCCTGCTTCTTGCGCGAACCCGCGCCGTGGCCAGTGCGCTTGCCGGAGCCTTTCGCGCCCGCGACGTCAGGAAGATCTACTGGGCTGCTGTCGCGGGCGTCCCGGTTCCTCGAATGGGAGTGATTCGCTATGGCCTCGCAAAGGCGCGTGGGCATGGAAGGACAGGCGAAGGCGAGAAAGCGCATGTTGTCCTGCCGGAGGATGTCGAACGAATGCCGGACGCAAGGCACGCCACCACTGACTACTCGGTTCTTGCCGCGCTCGGGACCCGTGTCAGCTGGATCGCGCTCGTCCCGGTCACCGGTCGTACCCATCAGTTGCGCGCCCACATGGCAGGAATCGGACATCCCATTGTCGGGGACGGAAAGTACGGCGGTTCAGGGCAGGAGAACCCGGGCGACGGCTGGGGCTCTCAACTGGGCGGCGAAATCAGCCGCAAGCTGCACTTGCATGCGCGATCCCTCCTGCTCGACCATCCCGTGACGGGCGACCGGCTTGAGCTCCAGGCCCCCTTGCCACCGCACATGAAGCAGACATGGGATGTGCTGGACTGGGATGCGTCAGGAGTCCCCGAAGATCCGTTTCAGGGGGCGGCGCGCCCATGAGCGAATGGGGACCGAAGCGTTTCTGGAGCACCGTGTCCATCGAGGCCGAGCCGAAGGGCTTCTCGATTCGACTGGATGGCCGTCCGGTTCGGACGCCTGCGAAGCGCGCACTGGTTCTGCCGACGCAACCCGTTGCCGGACATGTCGCAGCCGAATGGGAAGCGCAGGAGAAACAGGTCGACCCTGCGACCATGCCTTGGACCCGATCGGCAAACGCGGCCATCGACAAGGTCGCAACGCAACGGCGCGAAGTCACGGACCATCTCGCCGGATACGTCGGCTCCGATCTGCTGAGCTACAGGGCTGAAGCGCCAGCCGAGCTTGTCCTGCGCCAGCAAAGGACGTGGGATCCGTTGCTCGACTGGGTGGCTTCTCGCCATGGCCTGCGCCTGGAGGTGACCTGGGGCGTGATGCCGATCGAGCAGGATGCGGCGTGCGTTTCGAGGGTCGCGCGCGGCATGGAGCGCATGTCGAGCTTCCAGCTGGCGGGACTTCATGATCTCGTGACCCTTTCAGGGTCGTTCGTGATCGCGCTTGCCGCTGCCGATGGAGCGTTCCCGGCGCCAGACCTTTGGTCCGCGTCGCGCATTGACGAGACCTGGCAGGCCGAGCAATGGGGCGAAGATGTCGAGGCCGCCGAGGAGGCCGCACGCAAGATGCGGGCGTTCCTTCATGCCGACGAACTCTTTCGCCTTGCCTGACGCGGCGACTCCAATGCCTGCGACAAGTTCCCGAACTTGACTGATTCAATGCATTTTTTGCGTCACGGACTTGATCTTGGCATGGAATCCCTCCAAGTTCCGATTGTTGGGCGGATTGGCCGTCAATGAAATCGCCGGAACCGGGTTCATGAGCTGGTTCCGGGATGATCGCCAGCGATGGTGGAAACTCAGGGATTGGAAAGCATGAAAGAGGGAAACATGAAAAAATCCGTAATCTATGGCGCACTCGCTGCCGCCGTTGTCTTCGGTGGTGCAGCTGGCGCTGCGACCCTGGATGACGTCAAGGCACGCGGGAACCTCAACTGTGGCGTGTCCACTGGCCTTGTGGGATTTGCTTCTCCGGATGCCAGCGGCAACTGGGAAGGTTTCGACGTGGCCGTATGCCGCGCAGTTGCTGCAGCCGTCTTGGGTGAGCCACAGGCGGTTGAGTTCATTCCGACCACCGGCAAGACGCGCTTCACGGCCCTGGCTTCTGGCGAAGTGGACATGCTGGCCCGGAACACGACCTGGACTTTCTCGCGAGACACCGACCTCAAGCTCGACTTCATTGGCGTCAACTATTACGACGGCCAGGGCTTCATGGTGCCCAAGGCGCTTGGCGTGACTTCAGCCAAGGATCTCGACGGCGCGACGGTTTGCATCCAGACCGGCACTACGACCGAGCTGAATCTCGCGGACTTCTTCCGCGTGAACAACATCAGCTACGAGCCGGTGCCGATCGAGACCAATGCCGAGGCGCAGCAGCAGTACCTGGCCGAAGCGTGCGATGTCTACACGACTGATGCGTCAGGCCTTGCCGCAACCCGCGCCGCTTTCGAGTCCCCGGACGATCACGTGATCTTGCCGGAGATCATCTCGAAGGAGCCTCTGGGCCCGGTTGTCCGTCACGGCGACAACGAATGGGGTGACATCGTCCGCTGGACGCTGAACGCCCTGATTTCGGCTGAAGAGCTGGGCATCACCTCGGCGAATGTCGGTGAGCTTGCGAGCGGCACCAACAACCCGGAAATAAACCGGCTTCTTGGCTCCGAGGGCACTCTCGGCGACATGATCGGCCTGGATTCGGACTGGGCCCAGCGCGCCATCATGGCAGAAGGCAACTACGGAGAGATTTTCGAGAAGAACATCGGCGAAAACACTCCGGTTGGTCTCGCGCGAGGATTGAACGCGCAATACACCGAAGGCGGCCTGATCTATTCGCCGCCGTTCCGGTAAGAAGACAGCAAGGGCGCGGTTAAACACCGCGCCCTTTGCCTTTGCGTAGATTGGGACGCAAGACTGGCCATCGGGCAAGGCGCCGGAAGAGCGCGATGCCCGGCAATGCCGGAGAGACAGGGGGGAAAGGTTCGCCATGGCGACGATGACGGACCCGCCGCGTGAAAGCTTCAGGCTTTCAATGCTCATCTACGACACGCGGTACCGGTCGCACACGATCCAGGTGGTTGCGTTGTTCGCGTTCATGCTCGTCGTTGCGTGGATCATTTCAAATACGATCCAGAATCTCGCCGGTCTCGGCAAGGAAGTCGAATTCGGCTTCTTCAGCGAGCCGGCAAGCTATGACATCAACCAGAGGCTCCTGGAATACACGAGCCGTGACACGCATCTCCGCGCGTCTTTCATGGGGCTTCTGAACACGCTGGTCGTTGCGGTTCTGGGGTGCATTACCGCAACGGTCATCGGTGTCCTCGTCGGCGTCGCGCGTCTTTCCAGGAACTGGCTGATCGCCCGCATCATGACTGTCTATGTCGAGATGTTCCGCAATGTGCCCGTGCTGCTCTGGATCGTGTTCGCGATGGCGATCCTGATCGAGAGCCTGCCGTCCCCGCGTGCCTTCAGGGGAGAGAACGCCACGGAATCCCTGATCCTCAATGAAAGCGTCGCGATCACGAATCGTGGCGTCTACGTGCCGGAAGCGCTGTTTTCCCGAAGCCTGGGCGACGTGCACCTCTTCGGCGAAAGTTCGCTGCGCTTCGACGTGTCGCTTGACCTGATTGCGATCATTGCGGTTCTCGCCGCCTCGATATTCGTCTTTCGCCGCATTCGGACCTGGGCGGATCGGGTCCAGAACGACACCGGCGTCCGGCCGACGACCTGGCATTTCCGGATTGCAGTTCTCGTTGTTCCGATCGCAGTCCTTCTGGCGGCACTCGGGTTCCATATCGGCAAGCCCGAACTGAAGGGATTCAACTTCGCGGGCGGAACCCATCTCAGGAATTCGCTCATTGCGCTCTGGATTGCGCTCTCGCTCTATACGGCGGCGTTCATTGCCGAGATCGTGAGGGGCGGGATCCTTGCAATCTCGAAAGGGCAGACCGAGGCGGCCGGTTCGCTCGGCCTCAGGCCCAACCGAATCATGAGCCTTGTCATTCTACCGCAGGCGCTGCGCGTGATCATACCGCCGTTGATTTCAAACTACCTGAACCTGACCAAGAATTCGTCGCTGGCCATTGCGGTTGGCTACCTTGACATCACGGGCACGCTTGGCGGGATAACCCTGAACCAGACTGGGCGGGAACTGGAGTGCCTCCTGCTTCTCATGCTCATCTACCTGTGCATTTCGCTGACGATTTCCGTGTTCATGAACGTCTACAACAAGAGAGTGGCATTGGTGGAGCGATGACGTGAGCGATACATCCTTTGTCCGCACTGAAATGCTGGCTGAGCAGGTTCCCCCGCTGACGTCGGTAGGCGTGATCGGATGGCTGCGCGCCAACCTGTTCCCGAACTGGTGGAACGCCATACTGACCGTTCTCTGCCTTGCCGCGATCTGGTTCGTTCTGTCAGGTCTTCTGGGCTGGACCTTCCAGTCCGTCTGGACAGCCGGCTCACTGAGCGAATGCCGCGAGATCATGATTGCGACCTGGGGCAACACGCATGGTCATGCCTGCTGGGGCGTGATCAATGATCGATGGTTGCAGCTCCTGTTCGGATTCTATCCGCCCGAACTGTACTATCGGCCGATCCTGGCGTTGCTGCTGCTGATCGCGGCGCTCGCACCGATCCTATTTGCCGACAAGGTGTGGTCAGGGTTTCTGGTCGTCACGGCTGCGTATCCGTTCCTGATGCCCTGGCTGATGTGGGGAGGATCCATCTGGATGCCGATCGGCGTCGCTGCGGGCTTTGTCCTGGCCTATCTCGTCGGTCGCATTCTGCACGGCGCGGTTTCAGGGCTCTTCCTCGGCATTCTTTCCGCCATCATCTGGTGGATGCTCTGGTTTGGATTTCCCTTTCAGACGGAGGTGCTCGCTGCAGGGCTGGGCGAAAGCCTTGCCTCGATTTCACCTGACACCGCCCCGTTCTGGCTGGAGACCGTTGAATCCCGGAAGTTTGGTGGTTTCATGCTCTCTGTCATGATCGGCGTCGTGGCCATTGGCTGCTCGCTGCCTTTGGGAATCCTTCTCGCTCTCGGGCGCCAGTCGGACATGATTATCGTCAAGGCGATCTGCGTGGGCTTCATTGAATTCATCCGGGGCGTGCCGCTGATCACGCTCCTTTTCGTTGCGTCGACGCTTCTGAACATCTTCCTGCCGCCCGGCACCAACTTCGACATCATCCTGCGGGTGATGATCATGGTCACCCTGTTTGCGGCGGCCTACATGGCCGAAGTGATCAGGGGCGGACTTGCCGGCCTCCCTACGGGCCAGTACGAGGGCGCGGATTCGCTCGGGCTGAACTATTGGCAGGCGCAGCGGCTGATCATCATGCCACAGGCGCTCAAGATATCGATCCCCGGCATCGTTTCGACATTCATCGGGATCTTCAAGGACACCACGCTCGTCTCGATCATCGCGCTCCTTGATCCGCTGGGACTGTCGAACTCGATCCGTGCGGACACTGACTGGAACGGCATCTACTGGGAGCTGTTCGCGTTCATCGCGTTGCTGTTCTTCATCGCCTGTTTCGGCATGTCCCGATACTCCATGTACCTTGAGCGCAAGCTCAAGACTGAAAACGACTGAAGGAGACTGACTATGGCCGAGAGCATGCCCGACCCCATGATCAAGCTCGAAGTCGACCGAAGAAAGCTGCAGGTCTCCGACGAGGTCGCGATCCAGATCACGGACATGAACAAGTGGTTCGGCATGTTTCATGTGCTGCGCGACATAAACCTGACGGTAAACAGCGGGGAACGCATCGTGATATGTGGTCCGTCCGGGTCGGGCAAGTCCACGCTCATTCGTTGCATCAATCGTCTGGAAGAGCATCAGGCGGGGCAAATCATCGTTGATGGCACGGAGCTGACAAGCGACGTCAAGAACATCGACAAGATTCGTTCAGAGGTCGGGATGTGTTTCCAGCATTTCAACCTGTTCCCGCATCTGACGATCCTGGAGAACTGCACTTTGGCCCCGATCTGGGTGCGCAAGATCCCGAAGCGTGAGGCCGAGGAAACGGCGATGCACTTCCTTGAGAAGGTAAAGATCCCTGAGCAGGCCGAAAAGTACCCCGGCCAGCTCTCCGGCGGCCAGCAGCAGCGGGTCGCGATAGCGCGCAGCCTGTGCATGCGGCCACGGATCATGCTCTTCGACGAGCCGACATCCGCCCTTGATCCGGAAATGATCAAGGAAGTTCTGGACACCATGATCGAGCTTGCCGAAGAGGGCATGACCATGATCTGCGTAACGCACGAGATGGGCTTTGCCCGGCAGGTCGCGAACCGGGTCATCTTCATGGACGACGGCCAGATCGTGGAGCAGAACGAGCCGGAAGAGTTCTTCAGCAATCCGGAATCGGATCGCACGAAGCTGTTTCTGAGCCAGATTCTCGGCCACTGAGGCGAGGATCCCTCGCGCCTCCGCCGACTTGGGGCGTTTCGCGCGCGACGCCAGGCTTCCGGGCCCGACTCACATCAGGTCGCGGGGCACGACGAAATCCAGGATCCTGCCGCTGCGCCAGCGCGCCTGCGACCAGGAATCGGCCTTGAACTCGATCACGGCCGTTGCGGCCGTCGGATAGTCACTGAACCTGTCATGCCGGGGAGGTTGCACGACGATTCGGCTCGCGAAGTCAGCGAATCCCGGATTGTGGCCGATCAGCATGATCCTGGCGGCGGTCTGCTCGCGCAGGACACCCAGAACGGTGCTCGCGCCCGCGTGAAAGAGCGCCGTGTTTCGTTCCAGCACAGCTGCTTCAGGCATGGCCGATGCCATGCCTTCCCATGTCTCCACCGTGCGCCGTGCACCCGAAGAAACGACGACGTCCGGCACGCATCCTCGCTCGACCAGCCACTGCCCGATCAGTGGCGCCGACCTCCGGCCCCGGCCATTCAGGCTCCGGTCGAAGTCATCCAGCGTGGGATCTTCCCATGACGACTTCGCATGCCGCGTCAGGATGAGAGTGAGTGTCACGGATGAAACGCCTTCATGTGATGGGCCGACTGTCTCTCCATTCTGGGATGGTTGCGTCCCAGAGGGCAAGAGCGGCGTACGGCACATCCCCGAGCCATGCAGGTCTGGCCTGCGTCCGTGTCAAGGTAGGCATGGCAGGCAGCAAGATCATAGTGGTCGCTGACGAGTGCCGATACCGGACAGGCCGCGAGGCAAGGTCTTCCCATGCATGTGTCGCATGGGCTCGGCGGCGGTTTCGGAAGTTCCAGACGCTCGGGCAGAAGCACGGCGCCACGATATGAGACGAAGAGACCGGCACGGGCGTGGACCAGAAGCAGGACCGGCGAGACGAATGCGTGCCCGCTCCGGAGCGCCCAGCGCGTGAAAGGCCTTGCGGGAGTTCCGAAGGGGAGCAGCGCCTTGCCGGCAGCGTTGGCCGCAATTCGCCTGATCACGCGCGCGGACCAGCGATCCAGGGGATCGGGCTCGCCGTCGCCGAATTCGGGGGAGGCCGTCACATGTGGCCAGAATCCGGGCTCGGCGGGGCCAAGGAGAACGATGGTTCCCTCGCCGGTGCCGTCACCCGGTTCCGCGTGAAGCAGTCCGAACACGTCCAGCCGCTCCGAGAGAGCCGCTTTCGTCAGATCCTCGATCATCATGGATTGCCGTGGCGAGCAGCCAGCCCCCACCCAGCCTTGCCGCTTTCGAGGCGGCATGAGCGGCCGGAAGCCGTCATGCCACCGGACTCGACAGCATCTCCTTCATGCGTTCCCGCATCACGAATTTCTGCGGCTTGCCCGTGATGGTCATCGGGATCTCCTCGACGATGCGGACATGCCTGGGGATCTTGTAATGCGCGATCCGCTCCCGGCAGAACTTCCTGACCGAGTCTTCCGTCAGTGACGCGTCCGGCTTCGGAATGATCCAGGCACACACCTCCTCGCCGTATCTCTCGTCCGGGATCCCGAACACCTGCGCCACCGAGATATCCGGGTGGCGGAACAGGAACTCCTCGATCTCGCGTGGATAGACGTTCTCGCCGCCACGGATGATCATGTCCTTCACGCGGCCGGCGATCGAGCAGAAACCTTCGTCGTCCAGGGTCGCAAGGTCGCCCGTCTGCATCCATCCGGCGACGATGCTCTCCCGGGTTTGCTTCTCGTCGTCCCAGTAGCCCTTCATGACCGCGTAGCCGCGTGTGCAGAGCTCGCCCCGCTCGCCGACGGGGACGACGTTGCCCTTGGGGTCAACGATCTTCACTTCAAGATGCGGATGCACGCGGCCCACCGTGGTGCAGCGCTTGTCCAATGGGTCATCGACAAGGCTCTGGAAGGAAACGGGCGACGTCTCGGTCATGCCGTAGCAGATCGTCACCTCGCGCAGGTTCATGCGCGTGGTGACCCGCTCCATGACTTCCGCCGGACAGGGCGCGCCGGCCATGATGCCGGTCCGCAGGGCCCCGAGGTCAAGGCGCTCGATCTCGAGCTCCTGCAGCATGGCGACAAACATCGTCGGTACGCCATAGACTGCCGTGCAGCGCTCTTCAGACAGGGCCTGAAGCGTCGCGCGCGGCTCGAATGCCGCGCCCGGGAAGACCATCGCGGCCCCCTTGCTTACCGCCCCCAGGACCCCCATCACCATGCCGAAGCAGTGATAGAGCGGCACAGGAATGCACAGCCGGTCCGCATTCGTCAGCCTGATGCGGTCGGTCACGAAACGCGCGTTGTTGACGATGTTGTGGTGAGAGAGCGTCGCCCCCTTTGGCGCACCCGTGGTGCCGGACGTGAACTGGATGTTGATGGCATCGTCCGGGCTCAGCGAGCCGTCGATGGCCTGAAGGCGCAGCCGCTGCGCCGGGCCGCCGAGACTGCGGACCTCGTCGAAGCGAAACGCGCCCGGCCCGGGATCCGTGCCCGTCACGACCACGCTTTCAAGGGCCTGTAGCCTTGCCGCGTCCAGCCGGCCTGGATCGCAGGCCTCCAGTTCCGGGGCAAGCTCCCGGATCATCGAGAGATAGTCGGACGACTTGAACGACGGTGCCAGCACAAGCGCCTTGCAGCCGGCCTTGTTAAGCGCGTGCTCCAGTTCCGCGATCCGGTATGCGGGATTGACGTTCACGAGGACCGCTCCGATTCGGGCGGTGGCAAACTGGGTCAGGACCCACTCGTAGCGGTTGGGCGACCAGATCCCGACGCGATCCCCCTTCTGCAGCCCCAAGGCGAGAAGGCCGGATGCAAGGCCGTCGATCTCCCCGTCGAAGTCGTGGTAGCTCTTCCGCTCACCGGTTTCGCAGAACACCAGGGCATCCCTCGGCCCGTGGCGCGACACGGCCCTCCGGAACAGCTGGGGAATCGTGACGAATTCGAGTTCGGCGGTCGTGTCGCCCCTGACGCAGGACAGGCCGTCGAGAGGCGCTCCCGAAGCGGAAGTTGCGGATTCCGAAGGCGCACATGTTCCCCGGACCTGGTTCGAGCGGCTTTCGTTCAGGTTCGACATTGCGTCCTCCTCGCATTACGAGCGAGTCCCCGTTCGTTCCAACGCTATTGGCAGCCCGTCTCATGTTCAACTCCCGGTTGGGCGACGTCGTCTTTGCAACTGGCAAGCTCGAATGGCAGCGCGAAGGGGGCAAGCGGGAGAGGCGGGCGCCGCATCGCTGCGATGGCGGAGCGCTCCGCGTCACTGCAGGCAGGCGGGACCGTTGGAATTTCCGCTATCGCGCACGTTGCGGATCAGGCTGCCGGCACCGTGCTCGGTGAACAGTTCAAGGAGGCAGGCGTTCGGTGCCCGCCCGTCAAGAATGACGACAGCGCGCACTCCGTCGGCAATGGCCGCAAGCGCGGTTTCGGTCTTGGGCACCATTCCGTCGGCGATGACACCGTCCTTTGCCAGCTTGCGGACTTGTTCAGGCGTGATCTCCGTCACGACTTCGCCTTCGGCATTCATCACGCCGGGCACGTCGGTGAGGAGAAGCAGCCGGTCGGCGTCCAGGCTTGCCGCAATGGCGCCCGCTGCAGTGTCGCCGTTGACATTGAGCGTTTCGCCGTTCCTCCCCGCCCCAAGTGGCGCGATGACCGGAATCACCTCGGCCTCCATCAACGTGCACAGGATGCCGGGATCCGTTTCGGCGGGTTTGCCCACGAGACCAAGATCCGGTTCGGTCTGGTCACAGATCATCAGGTTGGCGTCCTTTCCCGAGAGACCGAGCGCCCGTCCGCCTTCGGCGTTGATGGCCTGCACGATCCGCTTGTTGACGAGTCCGGAAAGCACCATTTCAACGACTTCGGCAGTTGCCTGATCCGTGATCCGCTTTCCGCGCAAGAACTCGGTCTTGATGCCAAGCTTGTCGAGCATTGCCTCGATCATCGGCCCGCCGCCGTGAACGATCACCGGGTTCACGCCGACCTGCCGCATCAGCACAATGTCGCGCGCGAAGCTGGCCATGGCGTCGGCATCGCCCATCGCGCTGCCGCCAAACTTGATGACAACGGTCGCGCCATCGTAGCGCTGCAGGTACGGCAGGGCTTCGTTCAGTGTGCGCGCTGCGGCGATCCAGTCGCGGTTCATCTCTCTGCGTCTCATTGGGCTGGCCTCTTCAGCGCTTCACTATTCTTTCGCCGTGCCGGGCTCAAGCTGAACCGGAAATGATCGCGCGCAGCACCTCGACGCCCTCGCCCGTCTCCGAGGATGTCAGGGCGATTTCCGGGAATGCAGCCGGGTGCTTCTGGAGTGAGCTTCGCACGCGCCGGAGCAAGTTGTCGCGATCCTGCCCCTTCGCCTTGTCGGCCTTGGTGAGCACGACCTGGAAGGAAACTGCCGAGACGTCCAGCAGGGCCATGATGTCCTCGTCAACCGGCTTGATGCCGTGGCGTGCGTCGATCAGCACGAAAGCGCGGCGAAGCGTGGCACGCCCTGCGAGATAGGACTTGAGCAGCCTTTGCCAGCTCTCGACGACCTTCAGTGGCGCCTTGGCAAATCCATAGCCCGGCAAGTCCACCAGGTAGTGGCTGTCGGTCAGCGTGAAATAGTTGATTTCCTGCGTCCTGCCGGGCGTGTTCGAGGTGCGGGCAAGTGCCCTTCTGCCTGTCACCGCGTTTATCAGCGTGGACTTGCCGACATTCGAGCGACCCGCGAAACAGAACTCGATCCTGTCGGCCGGTGGCAGTCCGTCCATGTCCACGACGCCTTTCAGGAAGTCGGTGTCCTTGGCAAGGAGCTCGCGGCCAGCCTTCAGGCCGGGAGCGTCTGCCGTGGCAAGCGGAAACGGAAGAGAGGTCATGTCACGACCTCGACCGCATCTCCCGTGACGACCTCGCCACCATGAATCACTTCGGCGTAGACACCGAATTCCTGGTGGCCAAGCGCCTGGAGCGCGCCGAGCGTGTCTGCGTCCCGGCGTCCCGTGCCGGGGTTGGCCATCGTTGCCTTGCATCGCGTGATCTCGCAATGCACCCGCAACACGGCTTCGCCGACTCGAATCTCCTTGCCGATCCAGCCCTTCTCTTCCCAAGGGGTCATGCCTCCGATCCAGAGGTTGCCGCGCCAGCGGTGTATCGACAGGTTCTTGCCCGCCACTTGTGACACGGCGTGGTTCGATGCCAGCGAATTGATCGAAATCCATGGGTCCGGGACATCCGTGAGATTCGCGTCCAAGGCGCGATGGATCCCCGTCGGCCGGGGCAGGTCTTCAGGCCAGACGCACGAAAGCCAGTCAAGAAAGGCTGGAGTGTCCTCCCCCGCGTCGGGACGGATCGAAATCTCGCCTGCCTCAGGGTGGGCGAGCGTCAGGCGACCCGGCGATTCATCCCAGCGGCAGGTTGCCGCCATCAGCTTCGGCTCGGTCACGCCACGCAGGAAGTTCACCTTTGGAGCCCAGCCGCGGTCCAGCTTCGAGCGTTCGTGAGCCACTGCCCAGACCCGGTCCATCGGGAGCCACAGGCCGCGGGCCAGGATGGTCCGGTCCAGCTCTTCTCGTCCGATCGCCTTCAGCGGATGCCGGATGATGCGGTCAAGCGCTGCGTTCATCGCTTCTTGCGAGATTTCTTCCCGCCGGAGCGCTTTCGGGCCGGTTTGCGCGCAGGCTTTTTCGGTGGTTGAGCCGTCGGCTCATCTGCTTCCGTTTCCGATGCATCGTCATTCTTGGCGGCGGCAGGTTCTGCGGGCTTCCCGGTTCCGCGAATGTTGCCCCAGATGTCGGGCCTGTATCCGTGACCCCGCATGATGACGTATTGCTGGGCAAAGGTGATCACGTTGTTGGCGATCCAGTATATCACGAGCCCGCTTGCGAAGCTGCCCAGCATGAACATGAATATCCAGGGCATCCACGCAAAGATCATCTGTTGGGTCGGATCCGTCGGGGCCGGATTCAGCTTCTGCTGCATCCACATGGAGACACCGAGAAAGATCGGCAGGATGCCGATGAAGATCAGGCTGAAAATGGTGTCAGGTCCTGGCGCCGCGAACGGAAGGAGGCCAAACAGGTTCATGATGGATGTCGGATCCGGGGCGGACAGGTCCTGGAACGGTCCGAACCACGGGGCATGACGAAGCTCGATCGTGACGAAGATCACCTTGTAGAGCGAGAAGAAGATCGGGATCTGCAGAAGGATGGGCAGGCATCCCGCAGCGGGATTGACCTTTTCCTTCTTGTAGAGCGCCATCATTTCCTGCTGCAGCTTCTGTCGGTCGTCGCCGGCGCGCTCCTTCAGCTGCTGCATTTCGGGCTGGAGTTCCTTCATTCGCGCCATCGAGACGTATGACTTTCGCGCCAGCGGAAAGAGCAGTGCCTTGATCAGCAGGGTCAGGCAGATGATCGCCCAGCCCGTGTTTCCGATCAGGTCATTGAGCTCGTGCAGGGCGAAGAAGATGGGCTTGGTCAGGAAATAGAACCAGCCCCAGTCGATGGAATCGATGAAGCCCTCGATCTGCGCGTCGCCGCCGAAGCCCATGAAATAGGCAAGCGAGTCTCTTAAGCCCTCGATTCTGCGACCGGCTTCGTAGTCGCGAATCGTGTCCCATTCCTTCGCGCCGGCAAAGAGGAGGGTCGTTGCGCTCTCGGCGCCATCCGGAGGAACCGTTACCGTCGGCATTCGGGCAGCGGTGCGATAGATGTCTGCGTCGGGCCGATATTGAACGACGCTGGTAAAGGGGTTTCCCTGCTCCGGGATCAGCGCTGTCATCCAGTAGTGATCAGTAAAGCCCACCCATCCGCTGGACTCGACATGGACAACGTCGGCACTCGGCCCCCAACGGTCATCGTAGGACAGGTCCGGCATGTCGGAGTAGTCGATTTCGTCAAGCTGGCCGTCGTTCCGCCGGATCGCTCCTTCATGCAGGATGAAGAAGCCGGAGAGGTCCTGGGGTTCGCCATGGCGTTCCACAAGGCCGTACGGGGCGAGGAGGACTGGCTGGCTCGTAGGGTTTTCGACCGTTTGCGTCACGGTGAACAGAAAGCGGTCGTCAATCTCGATCAGGCGGCGAAAGACCAGGCCAGAAGGGCTGTCCCAGCGAAGCGTCAGGGGCGTCCCGGGCGCAAGCGTCGTCCCGCTTTCCAACGTCCATATCGTGTCCGTGGCGGGCACGTCGTCGGTTCCGAGCGTGCCGCCGGGAACCCAGCCGAACACTGCGTAATAGGGCTTCTCCGTGCCGGCGGGGGCAAACAGCGTGACCTCCTCAACGGAGGGATCCTGGGTGACGTGATAGTTGTGGAGCGAAAGCTGGTCGATGCGGCCGCCAGCCAGCGAGACGGAGCCTTGGACATTCGGGGTCTCGATTGGCACGCGGTCGGCTTCGGGTGACGCACTTGCGGCTTCCCGCGGTGCTGCGGCAGTGGCCTCGGCGCCGGTCTCGGCAGCGGGGATCGTTGCCCGGCTGTCTCCGGTGGCACTTGCGGGGGTGTCCGTCGGCTGGGATCCAGGGGCCTCGACCGGTTCCGGCGCAAAAAAGATCATCCATGCGACCAGCACAAGGGAACTCAACACCATCGCGAGGATCAAGTTCTTGTTCTGATCGTCCATGGTCGCTTCCGGAGTTTCCTAAACCGCGCTCGTGGTTCAATAGTCCGGCGACCAAAAGGTCAAGGCGTTTTGGTGCCAGGCCCTGCCGATGCTGTCTGACGGGAAGCCGCCAATCCGCCTCGGCGGCCAACGGAACGCGGCGTCATGAAGCCTGGGCATGACTCGCTGCCCTGACGCGAGCAGGTTTCCTGTCATGGACCCGCTCGTCGTGATCAGACTGACATGTTGCAAGGCCCTGACGACCTCGAACTCACGGCAGAGCCGACCAAGAGCCAGGTGCCGGTCCGTGTCCCGGTTGAGGGCGGCGAACCTCAACCGTTAGTTCCGTCCTGTTGGGACATGGAGCCGTCAGTGCGCAGGATAGCAAAATCGGATGCCTGCGAGCGATCTCCCGCCTTAGCCAAGCGTGTTCAAGGTCGCTTCCCAATCCTGACCCTGGCCTAGAACGCGGACGATCGTCAGGTGGTCCCCGTCCACGCGATAGATGACGATGTGTCGCGCAGTTGGGTGAATTCGCGCGTGAGGATTGAACTCCAAGCGCTCACGCGCCAATTCCGGCATCATTCGGAGGCGCTCGAAAGCTTCTTCCAGCGCATCTGCGTAGCGCTCTGTCCAGGAAGGGAAATGTTCATCGTTGCCAAAATTCTCTCCTTCCCGGTCTGACGGCATGTCTTGAATGGCAAAGTTTGCCAAGTGCGCGTGAAACGTCCACCGAGCGTTCAGCCAAATCAAGAAAAATTTCCTGGATAGTGCCGACTTTCGCGCCGAAACGCGTTGGAGGACAATCCGGGACTTGTGGCCGAATTTCAGACGTCCTGATCTCGGGAGGCAATCATGCCTCCTTGTGAACCGCTTCAGCCTGACAAATGAGCTCGTTTGGGGACTTTGCCGACAGTCCGGGCGCACAGTGGGCGGGCAAGATTCCATGAACCCCGAAGCGGGCGCTGAGGTCGCCGAACATTTCCGATGAAGCATAAGAACAAGGGGCCCGGCATCAGGGTCGCCGGCGAAGTCCGGAAAGATCGGTTCAAGAGAGTTGCCGGATTCTGTCCTCGAGGCAAGGACCCCTGAATTTGCTTCAGCCTTGAATGGCCGCGAGTCCCGTCGTGTCAGTGCATGCCTGGCTGACAATGGGCTGCTCCAATTCGCGCAGCGCGTACCTTTGGCCAGCGGCGCGGAATCGATTGCGCCGCGCAGGCGGCGCTCGTCAGTCGCGTCCGTCAGTGCCGCATGACATGGATGCACGTGACCGGATCGCGCTTGCGGCCGCGATAACCGTCGGGAAGCGCGACATGGAGGGGCAGGTGCCCAAGCAGATCCTGAAGCATTTCCCAAGGGCAGCGATCAACGCTGGCCGGGCGACGTCCTCGCCGCCGCGTCTCGTTGCCCTATCAGCCTGACGGACCAGGGAAAATCCCGGTTCGTCTTGATGTCACTGGATGAAATTGAAGCGCATGTTGCGTGGCGATCCCTGAATCACGCCGGCGGCAGCAAGAACGCCGGCTGGCGAAACCGGGGCATTGAAGGCGGTTCTCGACGGAATGCTTCAGGACGACGATTGAGCCGAGAATTCGCGGTGCACGGTGCCGTTCATATCTTGGGTCTGCTGGCAAGCCCAGTGAAATCGAAGAGCTGGGGATCGAGAAGGTGCGACGGCCGCGCGTTCATCAAGGCACGGAACATGACTTGCCGCCGACCAGGCGCATTCCTTTCCCACTCATCCAGAATCGCCTTGACCTGCTGGCGCTGCAGTCCGTCCTGGCTTCCACACAGGTCGCATGGAATGATGGGGTAGTTCATCGCTGCGGCAAAGCGTGCGCAGTCAGCTTCCGCCACATGGGCAAGCGGGCGGCAGACAACCAGGTCTCCTTCCTCGTTCAGGAGTTTCGGCGGCATCGTCGCCAGCCGGCCGCCGTGGAAGAGATTCATGAAGAAGGTCTCGAGAATGTCATCCCGGTGGTGGCCGAGCACGACTGCCGAGCACCCCTCTTCGCGGGCAATGCGATAGAGATGTCCGCGCCTCAGCCGGGAGCAGAGTGCGCAGTAGGTCTTGTTGGATGGGACCTTCTCGGTGACGACGGTATAGGTGTCCCGGAACTCGACCCGGTGCGGGACCTGCATGCTGTCGAGGAACTCCGGCAGTACGGTTGACGGGAAGCCCGGCTGTCCTTGATCCAGGTTGCAGGCAAGCATGTCCACCGGCAGGAGGCCGCGCCACTCGAGCTCGTGCAGCGCGGCGAGGAGCGTGTAGCTGTCCTTGCCGCCAGAGAGACAGACCAGCCAGCGTGCGCCGCGTTCGATCATGCCGTATTGCTCGATTGCCATGCGCACCTTGCGGACGATGCGCTTTCGGAGCTTCCGGAACTCGGTTGTCGAAGGTGCGCCGTGAAAGAGCGGATGGATGTCGTCAAGCTCGTCAAACATGGTTCGGCAATAGTCAGTTCAGGATTGCTGGACAAGGGCCCGGGCGGCTTGATCTGACAAGGCCTGGCCGGTGCAGTTGACTTCGCAGGTTGACTGGACCGGCCGGGCCTGGCTTGGAGGCGCTGGCAAAGGGGGATCGCGACGCGTCAGGAATTGATGCGCTTGAGGCGAAGACACGCCTTCCGAAACTGCTTCGGTACGTGGAGGAGGGCGAGCGCTTCGTCATCACCCGACATGACCGGTCTCCCGCCGGGCCGGTTCCGTTCCAACCGCGCGATCCCGGCAAGGTGCGAACCGCGATTGAGGCATTCAAGAGATTCCAGCAAACGCACAGCCTCGATGGAACCGCGATCCGACAGCTCGTCGAGGAAGCTCGCAACCACTGAAGGCGTGCGCTCTCGAACGCTTGGCGACCATGGCTTGTGTGGTCCCCGACGGGGCCTCAGAGGCGACCGCCGGATTGCGCGGCTCACTCATCGATAGCCGTGCGCGTGTCTCATCGCCCTGGCTGGTCGAGTTCGGCGGCGCACTGCTTGGACGCGGATCTTTGGTGGCGCCAAGTCGGTGAAGAGCCAAATGCGCTCCGGCGAAGGTCAGCTATCTGATGGACCGCAACCGAAACGGGAAGCGCCATCGCGGCTGCTCAAGTTTTCCGCCCAGGAAATTCTCGACCGACTTGACATCCAGCACGAATTCCGCCGCACGGCTCTCATGCTCGTGCAGCATGTACGTCGGGAGATCCCGCCATTCGAAGTCGGGATGCCCGAAGCTGTTGGTCCCGACCCGAATCCAGACCTTTCCCCCCTCGGCAAACCAGCCCTCGCTGTCGGCAGTCGGGCGGGTTGACTGACGCCGCGCCGGGTCTAGAAGGCTTCGCAGCTGCTCGCGCAAGGCATCGTACCGCGTGGACGCATATTCCTGCCATGTGAGCGGGCTTGCCCATGCCGGATCGTGGCCACACTCGGCCAGGATGCCTGACACGACCTCGGAAGACAGTCGCAGCCAGTCGCTCTCGCCTGCATCAAGGCGGTCCAGCACCTTGTTCAGGTAGCGTCGGTAGAGATGGGTGGTGGGCTCGATCATGGCGAGCCGGTCGGACATGATGATGCGTCCGTCCTCGTCCTCGCTGGGAAGCGATGCCGAACTGTAAATCAGAAGGCATCGCTTGGCGACTTCGTCAGGGAAAGCGCCGACCCGGGCATTCATTGAGACGACCATGCACGGGGACTCGTCGTGCGGTGGCAGGGTTTCGTCCTTTATGAATTCCGGCGCATGGTCCCGGAACCTGCGCCAACCGATATCGTCGAAGAAGGCAGGCATGCGCCGGCATGACGCGTCGATTTCGCGTAGCAGCACGCCCGTCATCGGCGTCCGGACAGCGTTTGGGAAGTCGTCCGAGAACATGAACTTTCCGGCGATGTCAACGAGCTGCGTCTTGCCGGAGTTGGACTTGCCATAGATGATCCCGACCTTGGGATAGCGGATGACGTCCCTGTCCTCGAGCGCGGCCTGGCGGCGCAGCGTGCATATGAGCGGCGAGAAGAACATCCAGCAAAGGAAGACGAAATAATCCTTCTTCAGTTTCCCGACGTCGCCGCGGAAGGCGTCGCCATAGGTGTCCCAGAACGACACCAGTGCGGCGGCGTCCCGGTTCACATGCCCGGCCTCGCTGTCGAGAGGCCAGTTGGACCCGCAGACGGTGGCTTGCCGCCGATCCAGGTCAAGCGAAAAGGTCGGGTGGATGGCCTCCCGACCTCTGGTCTGGCGCCGAATCATCCCGGAGAACCGCTTGCGTATCGAGTCGTCCAGCCTGACCCTCATCCTGTCGGCCTTCGGCTTCTCCTTGCGCAGTGCCGGCAGCACCATGTCGTAAGTCCTTTCCAGACGGCGTCCCCGTTCCACGGACTCTTCCGCCTCCGCCGGCTTCGCGAGCTGGATCACCTGCAACCCGCGGTCCGGTGCCAGCACAGGCGCTTCGACCGGTGACATGCTGGCGGCGGGGTCACGCCGGTCTTCGGTGAGCCTCGCGAGCGGGAGTTCGGCGGAGGCATGATCCCGGACGCGCCGATACTGGCCCTCGAAATGGTCCCAGGCGAAATCGTCGTTGAACCGCATGAGCACCTCGTGCTGGTCGCCGAGCAGGGCTGATGTAGAGAAGTTGGCCGAGCCGGTCAGCACGGAACGGCCTCCTTCCGGCCCATCCGAGAGCAGGAAGATCTTCGCGTGCGAAACGTGCCCTTCGACCACCCGCACCTGCAGCCTGCCGTCGCGAACGCGCCCAAGGATTTCCTCCTGGCGCGGCGCCGAAAGGCTTTGGAGCGCCTTGCGAACATCCTCCATCGCGACGGTCTGCAGCGCAATGAGCGCCGCCATGTCATTCACGGTTCGAGAATGGCCCATTACCACCTCGACGCTTGCCTCCTCGAACCGGTCGAACAGCGTGGCGAGCATTGGCACGCTCGCCGAATAGGTGAGGATCCGGATGCACCGGTACTGCGCGAATTCCTCGAGATCGAAATTGCGTGCCGCCAGAGCCCTGGCATCGAGCACCTGCGTGGGCGCCCACGCGGCGTCCGATCCGAACAGTTCGGGAGCGTCAGCGTCCCCGGCGTTTCGTGCTCTCATGGGCCTTGACATCCGGTTTTCCGTGATTGCCTTGCACGCTCTGGGGGCGTTTCAGCCATCAGTGAGCAACCGTTCGAGTCCGTCCCACGATGTTCGGACACCCGGTCGCGATCGGGGGTCGATGAGGCCAAGCTCTTCAAGCATGGATTCTCCTTTCCCGTAGTTGCATGGTGCGCACGTCACCACGACATTCCCGATCTCGGTTCGCCCGCCACTGCTGTGCGGCACTACATGATCGAATTGCAACCACATCGACTGAAAAGCGGCATGCTGCTCGGCGTTCTTGTTGCCGGGACACCATATCCTAAGATCTTGACATGCGGCCTGCAACGCCTTGGGCACGGCGCTTCGGATCAACGGCACCCCACAGTGGACGCAACGACGACCCCAGCGGGTCACGATTGCCTCCTCGTCCGAGGGGTTCGGCTTCCGTTTCCTTTCAAGGTCTTCGACAGCGGGTCCGGGCAATCCGGAGACATAACGCCAACGGATGTACTTTGGCTGGTCAGGGTTTGTCGTCTTCGAACCCCAGAGCGATTCCGTGAAGGCCCTGATGTCCTCCGTGTCGGCTTGCCGGATCAGGCGAGCGGCTTCATTGCAGTTGCCGGCCAAGTGGTGCGCAACGGCACGATCAAGCAGCATCGCCGCCTCGAATGTCTCGGGGATGGGATTGCGCAGGCACTCTCGCGGAGCCCAAGACGTGCCTTCGGTTTCTTCCTGCCGCATGGGAACAGCTTTCGTGCAGGGTTCGCGCCGCCGCTTACGGCCGATGCATGATTTCTGGTTCGGCGAAGCTACGGGTCGGGCACGTTGTCGACTCCGGATCCACCCCAAGGATGACATCGAAGTATGCGTTTGAGCGCCATCCAACTGCCCTTGAGCCCGCCGTGCCTTGCAAGCGCCTCAAGCGCGTAAGCTGAACAAGTCGGCTGAAAGCGGCAATGATGCCCGATCCACGGGCTGAGCGTCAGCCTGTATGCCTGGACGAGCAGGGACAGGATCCAGGCAAGCGGACTCATCTGTGGACCTCTGCCAGAGCATGTTTCAAATCCTCGAGAATTGTCGTAAAGTCGCGGCTGGCCGTCACATGGCGACGCCCGATCAGAACGTAGTCGAATCCATTGCGGCCATGCGCGGGCAATACCAGGCGCGCCGCTTCACGGAGCCGTCTTTTGGCACGATTGCGGGTTGCGGCATTTCCCACTTTCTTCGAGCAGGTGAATCCAACGCGAATGCCATCCGGCTCCTCCCCGCCACGGTTTCGGAACTGGAGAACGAATCCAGGCGTGACGTGGCGCTTGCCGGCCGCGGCCTTGAGGTAGTCTGCGCGCTTCTTGAGCGTGATGAGTTCGTTGGTCTGCATGGTGGCCGGAAGTATATATCCGAATGCCGAACCTCGGAAGATTGCTTCATGGCCGGTGGTCTGCACAAGGACTGAAAGAGTGCCGGGACGGGGTCGCTGGAGATCCGGCGTACAAGACCTCGATCAGGCGCTCAGCTTCTTCCGGCCGCGCAGACGGCGTGCATTCAAGATCTTGCGGCCAGCTTTCGTTGCCATGCGTTCACGGAAACCGTGGCGCCGCTTGCGGACCGTGCTTGACGGCTGGAAAGTTCGCTTGGGCATCTGACCTCTCCAATTCGGCCGCGGAATCGGGCCCGATTGTTCCAGAGACCGGCCAATAGGCGGATCAATTCGCCATGTCAACGTCCTGTTGACGAGAATGCAGGGCCATCCCACGCTAATTCCGGTCGATTTGTCTTGACATCGCGCATCCCGCCATTGGAGGCGCGCGGCCCCGCGCGAGGACCGGCAGGTCTGGCCGGCGTTCCCGTCCTGCATGTGCGACAGTCCCGCCATGTCGATTCGCACGCGCATGGACGCCCACCCGATCCGCCGGGCGAAGCCGGAAGGCTTCTGCCTGTCCGAGGTCAGGACCCGGCTGGCAAGACCGGATGAGCGCCCGCTCCGGGACGCGCTGACGGACGAGCGCCACTGTCTCGGCTTTCGCCGGCTTGCCGGGCGCGGCCTTCGCTGCATCGCCACCTTCCGCGGCCAGTGGCTGGGCATGGCCGCGTGGCAGAACGGCGCCTTCAAGTGCCGGCCGCGTGACCGCTGGTGCGGCTGGAGGCAGGCCGAGCAGTTCCGCCGCCTCGAGCTCATTGCCAACAACACCCGGTTCCTGATCCTCGCCGAGCCCGGGGTGCTGCCGAACCTCGCCTCGACGTTCCTGGCAGGGATGACCCGGCGGCTGGCCGATGACTGGCTGGACGCGCATGGCCACCGGGTGCCCGTCGCCGAGACCTTCCGCGACCCGGAGCGCTTTGCCGGCACCATGTACAGGGCCGCCGGCTGGCAGGGCCTGGGCGAGACCGAGGGCCATGCCCGGTCCAACGGGCAGCATGCCGACCCGCATGGCGAGCCGAAGGAGATCCTGGTCACGCAACTCAGGACCGACGCCCGTGAGCCGCTTTCGAACCCGATGCCGCTGCCGGAGACGGTGATGCCGCCTTCCGGCCCCGAACTGGCGCCCCGGGGGCCGGAGGCGATGCGCTCGCTGCATGACGGGCTGGCAGCGGTGGCCGATTTCCGCCGGGCCCAGGGCCGCAAGCACGGCGCCGCCTGCGTTCTTGCCTGCCATGTACTGGCCGGGCTGGCCAACATGAAGGGCTGCCTGGCGACCGCCGGGTTCGCGCGCTCTCTCTCGCAGGCGGAGCTGGAAGCAATCGGCGCATGGAAGAACCGCAGGACCGGCCTTTTCGAGCCTCCCTCCAAATCCACCATCCACCGGGTGATCCAGTCGGTCGATCCCGAGGCGCTCGAGCAGGTGGCCGGCCGCTGCAGCAGGCCCCGGATCCAGCCGGGCCGGGCGCTGGCCGCCGACGGCAAGCGCATAAGGGGTGCAAACAGGAATGGCGAGGACCGTCACGAGACCGTGGCCCTGGTCGATCACGCCTCCGGCGCACCCTTCTCGCTCCTGAACTTCGGCGACGAAGGCGGCGAGAGGGCGGCCACGCTGGACCTCATGGAGCGGAGCGACATCCGTGGCAAGGTGATCACCGTCGATGCCCTGCACACCACCCGCAAGACCGCTGAGGTGATCCGCCAGCGCTGCGGCGCCGACTGCGTGTTCACCGTCAAGGGCAACGCCCCGGAGACCTTCGAGACCCTGGCGGCATCGACCGGGAACGGGATGCCACCGGCGTCTTCGAGGAGGATTTCGTCAAGGCGCATGGACGCATCGAGCAACGCTCCATCCATGCCATGACCCCGCTCAAGGGTGCCATCAACCACCCTGGCGTCGGCCAGGTCGCCCGCATCGCCCGCTGCCGGGAGCCGCTGAAGACGGATGCCGGCGCAGGGGACGGGAAGGACCGCATCGAGACCGATTGTCCCGTCACCTCTCTCGATGCCAAGGCCGCGTCGCCGGGGGATCCGCTTCGGCCGACCGCGGCCATTGGGCAGTGGAAAACCTGAATCATCGCCAGAGAGACTGCGTCCATGGCGAGGATGCCTGCCAGACCCGCACCGGTCACGGCCCGGCAAACCGGGCCAGCCTCAACAACGTCGCGCTGGCGCTGGTCTTCGCGAACCGCCGCCAGGCCGAGACCCTTGCTGTCACCCGTCGAAGGCTGCAGCTGGACCGCAGCCAGGCCATCGCCGCCCTGACCCGGCCCTGAGAGGTCGCCGCGTCCGGGACATGTCCCGGGTATCGCCGGCACACCGCCACACCCTCGAAAACGAATCACCCGGAACCCGGAAGCGGCCCCTGGACGGCCTCGAATCCAGGGAGCGCGGCCGAATGGGACGAGAATGTCGATACCAAGCCGCAAGTCCGCTTCAGGCAACATGCCAATCGTCCGGTGCCATAATGGCTCCCAGGTTCCGGGAGCGGTGAATCGTGGGACTGGCAAGAGCGACGCAGAGAAACGGGCAGGCGAAGTTCGGGAGACTCCTCTTCAGGAGGCAGGCGGGGCATCTGGGCCAGGAGGATGCGCCGAAGGCGCCGGGCGTTTCGGTGCGGACCATGCGACGCTGGGATGGCCGCTACCGGGCCCGGGGCGACGACGGCCTTCCGGACCGCCGGCTTGACCGCGTTTCGGGCAACCGGATCCCGGCGGGCACGGCGGCGGAAGTGCTGGAGCTGTTCGACACGCGGTACCACTACTACACGGCAAAGCGCTTTTTCGAGAAGCTGGTGGACGAGTTCGGCATCGGGTTCAGCTACAGCTGTCTGCGCGTGAAGCTGCAGGACAAGGGCCGCATGCGGACGGTCAGGCGCCGCAGCGCGCCGAGGCAGTCCTGCCGGGCCACGAAACCGATTCTCCCTGCAAATTCGGCCCAAATCTGCAGTGTGTCGTAGAAGGAGTGCCAACTCGGCAACGGGCTCCGGGTTTGGGACTTGGCATGCGCTCCCGGATCGCCGGCAACGTTGATCGCGCCGGAAGGGAAAGGGAATGACGGTCTTGACAAAGGCAGCCTCATTACGGAAGCGGCATGGAAATTCGCCCGGAGTGGTGATTTAAGGGAACTACATGAGCGAAGAGACAACTCCCATCGGCAGGCTTGCAAAGCGCCTTCCGCTTCTGATCATCCTTGCGGTTGCAGCGGTGGGCGCGCTCACCTTGCGTGACCATCTCAGCTTTGCGGCGCTGGCAGACAACCGTGAGATGCTGATCGCCTTCCGGGATGCGAACTACCTGCTCACGGTGCTCGTGTTCATTGCCACCTATGTGGTGATCGTCGCGTTCTCGCTTCCGGGAGCCACCATTGCGACACTGACGGGCGGGTTCCTGTTTTCCACGTTTCCGGGCTTTCTCTTCAACGTCTGCGCAGCCACGATCGGCGCGACGGCGATATTCCTGGCAGCCCGCATGGGATTCGGCGAAAGGCTGGAACGCAAGCTGGACGCCTCTGAAGGCGCGATCAAGGCGATCAAGGACGGGATCGACAGCAACCAATGGTCCATGCTCTTCCTGATCCGTCTAGTTCCTGCAGTGCCGTTCTTCGTTGCAAACCTGCTGCCCTCGTTCCTTGGAGTCCCGCTTCGCCGTTTCGTGATCTCGACCTTTATCGGCATCATCCCGGGGGGCGTGGTCTATACGTCGGTTGGTGCGGGATTGGGTGACGTCTTTGCCCGCGGCGAAACCCCGAACCTCGGCATCATTTTCGAACCGCAGATCCTGCTGCCGATTCTGGGACTCTGTGCGCTTGCGACGCTCCCGATCGTGATCAAGGCCATACGCGGAAAGGCATTCTGAGATGGAGCGGATCAAGACGGACATACTCGTCATAGGCGCCGGTTCCGGCGGGCTTTCGGTGGCTGCCGGAGCCAGCCAGATGGGTGCAAAGGTCGTTCTTCTCGAAGGCCACAAGATGGGCGGCGACTGCCTGAATTTCGGATGCGTGCCGTCGAAAGCCCTGATCGCCGCAGCAAAGCAGGCGTATTCCATGAATGCGGGAGAACCGTTCGGCGTGACGCCGGTCACGCCGGAAGTGAACTATGCCGCAGCCAAGGATCACGTGCTCGAGGTCATAGAAACGATAGCCCCGGTAGACAGCCAGGAACGGTTTGAGGGATTCGGCGTCCACGTGATCCGGGAATACGGGCGGTTCGTTTCTCCGAACGAGGTGCAGGCTGGCGATCATGTCATCACGGCCCGCCGCATCGTGATCGCGACTGGCTCGTCGCCGTTCGTGCCGCCGATCCCCGGCGTGGACAAGGTCGCTTGCTACACGAACGAGAACATCTTCGATCTGCGCGAGCGCCCTGATCACTTGCTGGTCATCGGTGGCGGACCCATCGGAATGGAAATGGCGCAGGCACATGTTCGTCTTGGCTCGAAGGTGACCGTGATCGAGGGCTTGAAGGCGCTCGGTCGCGACGATCCCGAGGCAGCGACGGTCGTTCTGGACAAGATGCGCGCCGAAGGTGTCGAGATTGTCGAGGATGCCCTGGCGGAGGAAGTCGGCGAGGATGGTGGCCAGATCACGGTCAAGACCACGCAGGGAAGCTTCACGGGCTCTCATCTGCTCATGGCCGTGGGCCGCCAAGTGAACATCGACAAGCTCGATCTTGACAAGGGCAATGTCGCGCATGACCGGGCAGTGAAGGTCAATGCGAGTCTCCGGTCAGTTTCGAACCGCAGGGTCTACGCCATTGGCGACGCGGCCGGCGGTCTCCAATTCACCCATGTTGCAGGATACCATGCGGGCGTCATCATTCGTTCCATGCTCTTTGGCCTTCCGTCAAAGTCCAAGACGTTCCATATCCCGTGGGTGACCTACACCGACCCCGAACTCGCGCAGGTAGGACCGACCGAAGCCGAGGCCCGGAAGATTCATGGGTCTGCACTTGCCGTGGCTCGTTTCGGCTATCACGAGAACGATCGCGCAATTGCCTCGCGAAAGACCTCCGGGTTCGTCAAGGTCATGGTGGTCAAGGGCAGGCCGATCGGTGCGACCATCGTGGGCGAGGCGGCTGGGGAACTTGTTGGCGTATGGGCGCTCGCAATTGCCAATGGCCTGAAGATGGGTGGCGTTGCGGCAATGGTCGCACCATATCCGACGTTGGGCGAGATCAACAAGCGGGCCGCCGGGGCTTACTTCTCTCCCAAGCTCTTTGAAAGCCAAACCGTCAAGCGAGTGGTCGGGATTGTTCAGCGTCTTGTCCCGTAGCGCTGGAAGAGAGACATGTTCCCGCATACACTGTCCGGTAGATTCCTGGTTCTGACGGTCTTGTTCGTGATGCTGGCCGAAGTCCTGATCTTCGTGCCGTCAGTTGCCCGTTTCCGACAGGACTACATGATGGACCGCCTGGAGCGGGCGCAAATCGCCTCGCTCGCCAGGCTTGCAGCAGACGCCATTGAGCCCGCTCTCGAACTCGAACTCCTGGAAAATGCCGGTGCCTTCAATGTCGTCCTGCGGCGCGACGAAATGCGTGAACTGGTATTGTCATCGGATCTGCCCAGCCCGGTGGCCGCGACATATGACATGCGCCAACCAGCGCCCAGTGCGCTTATCCGTGATGCATTGGCAAGGTTGATGAAGCCTGGATCCGAAGTCGTGCGCGTCATCGGCCATCCGGTGCAGGACGCAGGACTCCTGATCGAGATCACCATGCCGACCGGATCGCTCCGGGAGGCGATGCTGGACTACGGCTTGCGGATCCTGGTTCTCTCGGCGGTCATCTCAGCCGTGACGGCGACACTGCTGTTCTTTGCGGTTCGTCAGTTGATGGTGAAGCCCATGCGGGGCGTGGTTTCCGCCATGCTGTCCTATGCCGAAGCTCCGGAAGACGCGCGGCGCATTATTGAACCTTCCTCCAGCACGGGTGAAATTGGCGAAGCCGAGGCGGCGCTGAAGTCAATGCAGACCGAACTGACTTCCATGCTTCGGCACAAGGAACGTCTCGCCTCGCTTGGAAGCGCGGTCGCCAAAGTGAGCCATGATCTGAGAAACATCCTGACTTCGGCGCAGCTTTTCGCTGACCGGATAGAGGCTTCCGACGATCCGGTTGTGGGCCGGATGCTTCCCAAGCTGATGAATTCGATCAGCCGCGCCGTGCATCTTTGTGAACGCACATTGGCCTTTGGCAAGGCTGAAGAGCCTTCGCCGGCCCTGATGCTGATCAACCTTGCCGCCATTGTCGAGGATGTCGTTGATGCGGAACAACTGGCCACCGAGATAGAACGTGTCGCGTTCATGGCCGAAGTGCCACCGGGATTGACCCTGCGCGCCGATGCCGAGCAGCTCTATCGCGTCCTGTCCAACCTGGTTCGCAATGCCAGGCAGGCAATCGAGGCGAGCAAGAGCGACGGAGAGGTCCGCATTGCGGCGGCCGAGGATGACACGTGCTGGCGGATCGAGGTCAGCGACACGGGTCCGGGCTTGCCGTCACGCGCAAGGGAACATCTCTTCACGCCGTTTCAGGGCGGTGCCTCGAAGGGTGGCGCGGGGCTGGGTCTTGCCATCGCCGCCGAGCTTGCGCGCGGTCACGGGGGCCAACTGTCGCTCGGGGAGACCGGGCCCGAAGGCACGACTTTCGTTGTGACACTGCCCAAGGCCGTGATCGAGGAAGACCAGGCCGTCAAGTAGTGCGGCGCGGTCGCGTGTCTCTTGTTCCGATTGAAACGGACGACAGTCCCTTGAAGTGTGCAACCCTTGGCGCTGAACTGGCCTTGGCAGCCGTCGCCGGGTTTCCATGCACGGCTGAACGAGCCAAGGATCATCCGTGCAGTGCCCTCGGCTGCCCGTTGCTTCTCGCATGCTCGCACGCTGCGTAGCCCGATTGTACAGAGCACTTGACCTCGGATCAAGCGGTCGGGGGTACGAGTCCAAGGCAAATCTGTTCTGCCGCGTGTCACGTTTCGAGGGATTTCCGTGGTGCCTCCGGTCCCTTCGGTCGCGATTCAAGGCACACCCGACGCCCGGACAGCCCGATCGACGCCCTGGATCGAGGATTCATGGCTTGACGGCTTCTCCCGGGCACCGTGCGGACAAGCGTGATCGCCCCGGTGCGTGCCGGAGAGCGGTGGTTTCGGCGATGCAGAACGTCAGGCGGCGGCTGTCCGCGGCCGCGTGTTTCCGGTCATCCTGAGCATGTCGAGCGCACGCCTCGGCTTCCTGGCCACGGCGCGCATCGTTTCCGCGACCTCCACTCCGCGCTGATTGATCAGCCCGATGGCGGAGCGCCGGAACAGTGTCGTGTTCGCCGGCCCATGGCCTGTGCGGATCCGGCTGCGGTCCTCGTCGAAGCTCCAGTCAAGAATGTGGTGACTGGCCTCGATTCATCCATCGTACTGCTCCTTTTCAGATCGAGGTCCGGGCTTTTCGAATTCAGCATGCAAGACACTGAAGCACAACGACAATCCTGGATGCCTCGGAACGGCGGCAAATGCGCCGCTCCGGCTTTACGCGGTGCGAACGGCTTGCGGAGGCCCGAAAACGTCGTTCCGGCCGCCTGAACGCACGTCGATCGGTCGCACAGGGCCTGCGGCAGGCGGCGTCACCAGGGAATCCCGTCCTGGATCTGCAATTTCTCGCACGTTCGCCGCCCGGAGCGGCCTGAACAGCCTTCCGGCGCCGCTGGCGGCGAGCTTTACGGAGCGAGACCGGGGCCGGGTCGTCACGCATTGCCATGCTCCCGGTCCGAAGGCGTTCCCTCGAACAGCGGAAGCCCGTCCTCTTCCAGCCGGACGCAAAGGCCGCGGACGGCCCCGCGCTTCACGTGGCAGGACTCCAGCTTCCCGGACGCGACCCTTTGCCAGACCGTCTGGCGCGAGACGCCGAGGCGCTGCACAGCCTCCCGGAGCGGGACGAACCCCTCCGGCGGCTCGAGACGGAACCGGCTGCGGAAGTCCGCGCCCATCCGGACGCGAAGCGGCGCCCCGGGCACGTCCGGGCGGACGCCGGGCAGGATGCCGGCGTTGACCCAGCGACAGGGCGTGGAATCCGCAACCCCGAGTTCCCGCGCCGCCGCCCGCACGCTCAGAAGCTCGCCGTCCTCCTCGTCCCCGGTCGACGCACTGAAGCCCGGAACACCGTGGCGACCGCGGAGCGACCGCACGAGCGATGTCGAGAACGGCAGCCCGCGCGCCGACCGCCGCCCCTGGCCGTTCAGGATTCCGGCTATCTGGTTGTCGGGACAGAACCGGGCCAGGCGGCGAACCAGCTCGACCGTGTCGACGTCGTCGTGCCGGCGGACCGGCTTCCGCTTGCTGCGCCTGACCGAAAGGGCGTCCGCCCGACCGCCCCGCCAATGGATGACGACCTCGGTCCGGCCTTCCTCGGCCACCTGGAGCGTGACTTCCTCGACAAGACAGGCAAGCAGGCGCTTGCGGTCTCGGCGGGTCGTCTCCGGCGTGTTCCAGACCCGCTCCAGCGCGGTGCCGAGGTCCGCGAAGAACGACGGCGGCGGAGCCTCGGGCTGCCGCTCCCGGGCGGCCTCCAGCGCGAACTCCGCGCTCTCCACCGCCCTCAGCGCCGCCTCCCGTTCCCGCTCCAGGGTCGACGCGATCAGGCGGTTGTCGGGATCGACCTTCCGGTAGCGCCGTTCCGCGAGGCCGGCCTCGCAGCGGCAGTGCTCAAGCTCCAGCCGCTGGCTTCGCAGCGCCGCTTCCGCCTGCTCCGCGACCGCCTTCTCCGCCGCCATCGCCGCCTCCGCCCCGGCCGGCGACACCAGTTCGAGAAAGCGGTCGGCGACGGCCTTGTCGATTGCGATGCCGCCGACCGAGAGGCAGCTTCGTCTTGCCCCGAGGTCCGCCGTGCGCCGGTTGCAGTGGCAGCTTCGGCCCTCGTTGTACCGGACCTGGACCGACCTGCCGCAATGGCCGCAGACGGCGAGGCCCTGGAGAAGCGCCGCCCCCTCGCGCGCCGCGCCCCGCTTCCCGTGGCGGACGGTCGAGTTCGCCGCCAGGGTCTCCTGCGCCTCCACCCATTCCGGCCAGCTCACGTACCCTTCGTGGCGACCGGGCTTCAGAATCCGCCACCTCTCCTCCGGCGCCAGCAGCGTCCCGTCGTCCCGGTAGCCGAACCGCGCCTTCCCGAAGGCATGGGCGCCGCCCATCGCCGGGTTCTTCAGGATGTCCTTCACCCGGGAATAGGTCGCGTCCCGCCAGGCCACGGCGTCCGCGCCATGCGGCCGGCTCGGGAGCTGCACGCCCGCCTCCCGCAGAAGATGCGTGGCCTGCAGTCCCGACCCGCCCTCGCGGAAGCGGGCGAAGACCGCCTCGATCGCTGCCTGGACCCGAAGGTCCGGATCCTTCCGGATCCCGTTCCCCTCGCGGACGAAGCCGACCGGAGGCCTCGAACAGAGTTCGCCGCGCTGGGCCTTGCTGCGCCGGCCACCCTCCATCCGGGCGCGAAGCACGGACAGCTCTGTTGCAGAAAATGTCCCCTTGATGCCCAGAATCAGGCCATCATCCTCGCGGCCCGGCAAATAGACCTGGCTGTCCTCGACAAGCACCGTGTCGTTGACCCGGCACAGGTCCAGAAGCTGGAACCACTCAACGGTGTTTCGAGCGAGGCGACTCACTTCGATCCCGAACACCGCGCCCACCCGTCCCTGCGCAACCTGTTCGCAAAGCCGCTCGAAGCCGCTCCGCGTGCCTTGCGACGCGGCGCTCCGGCCAAGGTCGGAGTCGATGACCACGATGCGGTCCTCCGGCCAGCCCAGTTCGCGGGCGCGCTCCGCCAGCCGGTACTGGCGCTCGCGCGATTCCCGGTTCCTCAGGACCTGGCCCTGCGTCGACTGGCGCACGTAAACGGCGGCCGACCGCTCAAGGTGACGGTTCGTGATCCGCGACGACCCGCTCATCGGACCTCCCCTTCCGTCTCGCCTGCCGGACCATCAGCCCCGCCAGCCCCTGCACGAACGCCTCCCGGTCCGGAGCCGGAATCCGGAGCCATCTCTCCACGCGCTCCTCCCACTCCAGAAGCGCCAGCAGCGATCGTTCCCGTTCCCTGTCCATCCGTTGCCTCCAGGCGTCGCTCCAGGTCATCGAGCAGATTACGCAACCTGATGAAGTCCGGCAACTCGCCGAGCAGCTCAGGCGCACCCGGTTCCCGCGCCTCCAGGCTCGTCCAGGTCGCGGGAAGCCACATGCGGACGCCGTCCGGCAGCTCCACATGCAGGTTCAGCCGGTGATGGCTGCCGCCGCCGCGCCGCCGCTCGATGACCTTGACCTCCTGGCCGTCGAACGGATGCCGGAAACGGCGCATGAAGACTGGCCCGAAGGGCCGAAGATCTTCAAGTGGTGTAGTAGGGAGGCTTGTTCTCCACCCGCCAGTGTCCGCGGTTCAGCTCCAGCAGGCGCTTCGGCGTGGCGGCCTCCGGGCCCAGGCTGGTGACCCCGCATGCGGTCTCGACGCGCCTCTCGCCGGTCCTGGCCTCGGTGACCTCCCGGCGGACGGCGAAGACCTGCCCGACGCCGGGGAACCTCACGTAGCCGTTGAGCTCGGTGGATGCCCGGATCGATCTCCGCTCCATGCGGCCGTGCTCCGGCCTTTCGCTTTCCTGGACGAAGTCCGGGGGGCGCTCCGCCATGGCCTCGTCCATCAGGAGCCGGATGTCGTCCATCAGGGTCTTCTGGTTGCCCTTGACCGTGAAGAGATGGCTGGCACGGCGTTCCAGCAGGTAGCCGGCAAGGGCGCGCTGGGTGAGGAGGGCGTCCACGGTGATGACGCGTCCCTCGATCATGGCGTCGGGAAGCGTGTCGAGCAGCGGGATGACCGTGCCGATCTCGTTGGTCCGCTTCTCCTCCAGGTCCGCATCCGCCCTCAGGCCGACTTTTTTTGCCGTGGTGGGCGCCGGTGTCGTGGCCCACGATGCCGAGCACGCGGGTCTGGTGTCCGTCCTCGTCCACGGCGCCGCGCATCGTCTTGCCGTCGATCGCGAGCGCGCTGTCCGTCCCGCCGTTGGCCGCGGTCCACGCCCGGAGCGCGTCGTCGAGCTGCCGCGGGTCGGCCCGGACGGGCACGTCGCGGATCACCGTCCGGCTCGGCGGGATGCGGGTCCCGTTCCGGAAGCGCACGCCGAAGCGGGCCAGGACCTTGGGCGAGAGGTCGTTCACCCACTCGCTGATCGCCTTGCAGCCGCGGGCGCCGGCCAGCGTCGCCGCCAGGGCGAGGCCGAGGACCGAAGGCAGCGGGTGGCGCTGCCCTCGCGGCGCCGGGGATCGTCGACGTCCTTGAAGAACGCGGGCATGGACGTCATCCGTTCCTTGCCGAGGGTCACCTTGGGAACTCCTTTCTGCAAGTCCGCTTCGAGACGGGCGTTCCGGAGCCGGGCCCGCGCGTCGCGGCACAGGGGGAGGAGGAACACGCGCTTCGGCGCGGCATGCTCCCGGCAGCCTTTCCCGGCGCGGCCGAAGCCCTTGGTGAGCCCGGCCTCGATCCAGTTGGCGGCCCGGCAGGCGGTCCCGTGGAAGCGGGCCGGATCGACATGGGTCTCCAGCAGCAGGACCTCGTGTCCGAAGCGGACCGGCCGGTCCCGGACCAGGCGGCGCGCGCGCAGCGCGAGCGCCCGCGAACCGAGGTTGCGCGGACCGCCCGGCAGGATGAGGAAACGGGAATTGCTGCTCACGAGGTGCAGGCGGTGGAACCGCACGCCGCGGTCCCACCCGATCCAGCCGTCGCGCGGGCCGCACTTCAGCGCCGGGGCGGAGAAGACCGCCAGCGCCAGCCAGCGTTCGTGACGGTGGACGACGTAGCGGATCGTCTCGCCCATCGCCGGCAGCGCGCCGAGGCAGTGGTGCTCCTGCAGCAGATGCCGGAAACGGCACTCCTCGCCTTCCGCAACCGTGCGCGCAGACACCTCCGTCAGGTCAGTCAAGCCGCTCCCTCCGCTGATTCGCCGCGAATCAGGCATGGCAGGGAACGGACCGGAAGTCCGGAAACTGCGTCAATCCATTGTCAGGAAAGAAAAACCCTTCGAGGAACGGATCCGCCCTGGGTACGAGTCCGCCGCAGCGCGCCATTCCGGTTCGTGCCCGACAGGTCTTGAGTGTCGATGAATGTACAGCGGTGGCTGAATTCGGAGCAGCAACTTCAGGTCCCGCGAGCATGGTGAACGCATGAAAAATCTGCCTTGCAATGGGTCAGGCCGACCGATACACCCTGCCCACTCGTGCGCTGGTAGCTCAGCTGGATAGAGTGCTTGACTACGAATCAAGAGGTCGGGGGTTCGACTCCTCCCCAGCGCGCCACATCCCTGGCCTGATTGAGATCGCTTGGAGCGAACTCAAGGTTGACCGTGGGAAAGCCAACTTCTCCCATGTGCGATTTCCAGGAATGGCGCGATCCGGCAAGCGTACAGGACAAGAGCGTCGAAAGCCGCCGACATTGCGGAAATCCAAATGGGGCGGAGCTGCCGACCCGGGACGGCTTGTGGCATCGCGGCCGTAAGCCGCGCCCGCAATTGGGTCGATCAACAGAGTTGCGTCCGTCCCCGAACTTCCTAATTTGGGATGAATGATCAGGAGTGAGAGATGGCGGAAGGCACAAAACGCGAACTTGGCGTATGCTATTACCCTGAGCACTGGCGTGAAGAGGTCTGGGCCGATGATGCCTGTCGCATGGCGGAAGCCGGACTGTCCTGGGTGAGGATCGGGGAGTTTGCCTGGTCAAGGCTGGAACCCAGGCCCGATCAGCTGGAATTCGAATGGCTTGACCACGCCATCGAGACATTGGGGCGGGCGGGTCTAAAGGTCGTCCTCGGAACGCCCACGGCGACGCCGCCGCGATGGATGCTCACCCGCTATCCTGACATGGTCGCACTTGACGAAAAGGGCCAGCCACGCGGCTTCGGCTCGCGACGGCACTACTGTTTTTCGCATGAGGGCTACTTGGAGGAGTGCCGACGCATCGTGACGTTGCTTGCCCAACGCTACGGCAAGAATCCCCATGTTGCCGCTTGGCAGACCGACAACGAATACGGATGTCATGAGACCGTCTTAAGCCATTCGGACGCGGCCAGGAGGGGATTCCAGGCTTGGTGCGCCCAGCGCTACCAGTCCACGGACGCTCTGAACCGCGCCTGGGGCAACGTCTTTTGGTCTCTGGAATACGCCGAATTCGATGAGATCGGGCTACCAAACCTCACCGTCACGACGCCGAATCCGTCGCACGTTCTCGCGTTCCGCCGATACTGTTCCGATCAGGTCGTGCGTTTCAACCGTGCGCAGGCGGACATCCTGCACCGCTACACGGATGTGCCGCTGATCCACAACTACATGTGCCGAACCCTGTCCTTCGACCATTTCGACGTGGCGGCCGATCTCGACATTGCATCCTGGGACAGCTATCCGCTCGGCTACCTTCTTGATCGCCTTGATGCAGACAAGGACGAGCAGGCGCGTTTCCTTCGCCAGGGCCATCCTGACGCCCAGGCATTCCATCATGATCTATACAGGTCCGTCGGACGGGGCCGCTACTGGATCATGGAGCAGCAGCCCGGACCTGTGAACTGGGCCGAATGGAATGTCGCGCCGCTCAACGGGATGCCACGCCTTTGGGCTTGGGAGGCCTTTGCGCACGGGGCCGAGGCGGTTTGCTTCTTTCGGTGGCGACAAGTGCCATTCGCGCAAGAGCAGATGCATGCGGGTCTTCTGAGGTCGGACGGAGCGGATGCTCCCGCGATCATCGAGGCTCGACAACTGGCACGGGAAATCGCCACGGTGCCCGATGCCGGCACGACCAGGGCCAAGGTGGCGATCATGTTCGACTACGCGTCCTCATGGGCGTGGGAAGCGCTCCCCCATGGCGCGGATTTCACGTATTTCGGACTGGCATTCGACACCTACACGGCCCTGAGGCGAGCCGGGCTTTCGATCGATTTCCTGCCCGCCGACACGAAAGCAGTCGGCGACTATGGCCTCGTGTTCATTCCCGGCCTCCTGAATCTGCCTGACAACCTGAGAACGGCGCTTGAAGCCTTCTCCGGCACGGCGATCATCGGCCCCCGCACGAACAGCAAGACCGACGAACTCGCGATCCCGGACCCATTGCCTCCGAACCTGCCCGGTCTTGATGTTACCGTCTCCCGTGTGGAGAGCTTGCCTCCTATCGCCAGAGTGCCCCTGGAAGGAGGAGGCAACTTCCATCGCTGGTTTGAACATCTGGAAGGCGAGGCAGCTGTCACGGCGGCCACAGCTGATGGCCGTCCGGCCGTCATGTCCCATGGCAAATTGCATTACGTCGCGGGCTGGCCGGACAAGACGGCCTTCGACAGACTTGTCGCTAAGGCTTGCGCCGTCGAAGGGCTCGAGGCCAAGACCTTGCCGGACGGTGTCCGAATCCGGGATGCCGTGACGCATCGTTTCGTCTTCAACTACGCGCCCGAGGCCATGGAATTCGAAGGCACGACGCTTCCGCCGGCAGGCGTGCATTGGCATCCGATTTGAGCGATCATTCCAGGTGTCGTCGAAAGGGGCAAGCCGCAAGACGATCATTCGTGACGTGCCTGACCTCACGTGGCTCTTCGGGCCGTTTGAAGAGGGCGGGCACCTTGACATGCATCCGGAAACTTCGCCGGGTGAAGCGGAATTGCACGTGGAACAGGCAGCCGAAGACGCCATCCAGCACAGCCATGCCGACCACGATCACCGGGCGACGACGCAAGGCAACAGGATTTCGAGTGGCCATGGATCACATGACTCTAGCCGGATCTTCAAACGGGCATTTGAATGAAACTTGTCAAAGTGTAATTCCAGCGTTACTGAGTTTGGACTGGCCTGCAATGCAATCGGCGGGGCAGGGCAGGGCAAGGCGCTCAATTGTCGCTCAAGGAAGGTCGGGATTCCCTGGCCTCCCGCTCGCAGCCGGCCATGACCGGCGCAAAGGACCTTAAGACGCGAGGAGAGATCATGACGGACCTCGAGGCAGGCATGAAGCGGTGCAAGGCGGCATTGCTGCAACCCTGTCGACATGCAAGCCGCCAGGGAAACTTGCGCGTCCATCCGGGTGCCGGCGGCCGACCCTTGCCCGGTGCGGACGTGGCGTGATGGCAAGGAAAGGCACCCTGCACGGGTACGCTCGCGTCTCCACGGGCGAGCAGACGCTGGAATCGCAGCTTCGCGCGCTCAGGGGGGCGGGATGCGCGACGGTGGCCGAGGAAACCGCCTCTGGCGGCGACCCGTCCCGTCCGGTCCTGGCCGCGCTTCTCGACCGCCTGGACACCGGAGACACGCTCGTGGTCGTGCGCCTGGACCGTCTGGGCCGGTCCTTGCTGCATCTTCTCGAGACGATCAACGGGCTCAGCGAGCGCGGCGTCCATTTCCGGTCGCTGGGGGATCCGGTCGACACCGCGTCGCCGCAGGGCCGCTTCACGTTGCAGATTCTGGGCGCGATGGCGGAGTTTGAGCGTGCCCTCATCCGCGAGCGAACGATGTCCGGGCTTGCCGCCGCCCGTGCGGAAGGCCGCAGGGGCGGCAACCCGGGACTGGTGTCGGGCGACCGGGCAATGCTTCTTCAGCTTCGTCTGGCGCGCCGCGAGGCATTTCTGGAGCGCCTGTCGCGCAACGCCGGCGACTGGGCGCCGGATGTCCGCAGGCTGCGCCCCGACATGCCCTGGCAGGATGTCCTTGCAGTGGTCAATTCGCGCCTTCCGGAGGCCCGGCGCTGGACGTTGCAGCGCCTGGTGCGTGCCGCCAAGGCCCATGTCGCCGAGGGGTTCCTGCCTGGGACCGTCCTGGAACGGGCGTCGGGACGACGGAAGGACGACCGCCTGCCGGTCCTGGTTGCGGCGATGCGTGCGGCACGTCCGGACGTCACGCTGCAGGAGATGTGCGAAATGCTCGAGGAGATGCGCGAGCCGACGCCCCGTGGACGCGCGACGTGGTATCCGTCCTCTGTCAGGTCTCTCCTCGAACGGGCGGAGCGACTGGGAGTTGCGCCCGAGCGGGCGTCGGCGATCACTCTCGGCAGCGTCGGTCAAGTCGGCACGCGCAGCGTGGCAGGCGGATGAATGCAGGGGCAGGGGAGGGGCAACCGAGCATGAACTCGGCGATCTGACGGTTCGTTCAATTGGAGGAATGCCGCACGCCTTGGCAAAACTCCTCGACGGCGATGAAAGCACCGGCGGTCAGAATTTCGGCATCGTGTTCGAGGGGCCGCCCGGACACTCCTCGAGCCGAAAATTCTGGTGGTATTCCGCACGAACCGATCCATGCTCGGGACGAGACGCCGGTGGCGGACGTTCGCATGTATGGCGCGGTGCCCGTTGAAGTACCGAAATCGACGATAGCTTGACGGTCCACTGGTGCTGTGACTTTCATTCGGCAACAAAGACACATCAGAAAGGACGGCAACAGGTATGAGGACCAATCTTCAACGCCCCCAGAGGCTATTTGTACAACCTGTGCGCTACGAGGTTCCAGAATTTCAACGCCGTTATGTATGGAGACAGGAAGAACAATGGGAACCTCTCTGGGAAGATGTAGAGGAGTTGGCGCGATCAATCTTGGAGGAAGGTCAGACTGAGAACCATTTCATGGGCGCAGTGGTCCTCCAGCAGATGCAATTCGCGACGGCGACAATCGAGCGTCGCATCGTGGTCGACGGACAGCAGCGGTTGACAACGCTGCAGTTGCTAATCGACGCGATCCAGGAAGTTCTGGAGGATCGGGGGTACACGAGTCCGGCGAGGCGCCTGTCGGATTTAGTCGCCAACGGGGATGATTACCTTGACGGAGACCGGGATCATGCCTTCAAGGTATGGCCGACAATGATCGACAGAGTGGCCTTTCGGCATGCAATGCGCAATGACTTATCGGCGACGGGCCATACGAACTCTCGTATCGTTCAGGCGCACAGCTATTTCCGAGGCCAGACTGCACGATGGCTCGCGCGGTTTGATGAAGAGTCAAGCGAGGCCCAAAGAGCAGCTTCTGCTCTGGAAACTGCCGTGAGCCGACATCTGGAACTCGTGGTCATCGACCTGGATGAGTCGGACGACCCTCACGTTATCTTTGAAACATTGAATGCGCGCGGAACACCTTTGCTCCAGTCGGACATGGTCAAGAACAAGATATTGCACGACACCGGCATAGAGACGGGGGACGATGAACGCGCAGCGAGCGAGGAGGAAAATAGTATCTGGCCGTTTGACCAAGACAACTGGTGGGCGCAGGAAGTCGGCCGAGGGTTGCAGCGGCGGCCGCGAGTTGACGTGTACCTCAACCATTGGCTCACCCTCCGCAACAAAGCCGAGATGAAGCCTTACGACGAGTTCAGGGCCTTTGGAAAATACGCAGATACGCGAATGTCGGAAGGAAGAACAATAAGGGACATTGCGCGGGACTTGGGGCACATTGGAGAAACGTACAGGGACGTGGAAGAAGACCGACGAACGGACATCGCGACGTTTCTTCAGAGACGCAATGCCATGAACATCGGAGTCGTTACGCCACTCCTGCTCTGGTTTCTCTCAGCAGATCTTCCGGCTGCACGGTTGGCAAACTGCACAAAGGCGATAGAGAGTTTCCTGGTTCGTCGGGTGGTGTGCGGATATAGTGCAAGGAGCCTTGGGGAACTGTTTGTTGGGCTCATTCGGAAACTGGGGGACGAGTCTGTGAATGACGCGGACAGCGTCGTGGTCTCCTATCTCGCCGGGCAGACGGCGCGGGCCGCTTTGTGGCCCAGTGATCAGGAGTTACGAGAGCGTTTCGTGACCGCACCCCTCTATCTGTATCTGACACATGGCCGCTTGCGGATGGTACTGGAAGGCATCGAGAGCGAACTGCGAACGCACAAGGCTGAAACCAGGGATGTACCCGAAAACCTGCACATTGAGCATGTGATGCCGCAGACATGGCATCCGCACTGGCCGCTCCCCGCAATGCTTGCGGAGGACGAGGAAGCCGTGACGGACCGCGAGCGGGCGATCCACACAATCGGCAACTTGACGCTGGTAAACGGTCGGCTGAACTCTTCGTTATCGAACGCTGCATGGGACGATAAGAGGAAGACTCTGGCTCAGCATAGTGTCCTCTATCTGAACAAGCGCCTGGTGAACGAAGGTCCGGAGGTTTGGGATGAGGCAGAAATCAGAAGGAGAGCGATATGGCTTTATGAGCGGGCGGCGAAGATCTGGCCTCACGCGGCGGAGTTTGATTGTCCCTTACCGAGCTAATGCCGAAATCCGATCCACGTGCTTCGTTCCTTCCGACCGAGAGGCGCGACGCCATGATCCGCGAAGGGCGCATGGACGAGGTCGGTGCGCTGCACGACAGGCTGCGCCGGGTGCTCAGGGACAATTCCGACGTTCACTTCCCGGGCCAGAGGATCGTGCTGATCATGGACAATCTCAACACGCACCGGCTGTCAACGCTCTACGAGACCTTCGTCCCGGAAGAGGCGATGCGCATCGCGGGCCGCTTCGAAATCTACTACACGCCGAAGCATGGAAGCTGGCTCAACGTGGCCGAGGTGAAAACAAATGTCCTGCGCAGCCAAAGCCTCGACCGCCGGATCACAGACCGGGAGACGCTTTGCCGCGAGGTCGTGGCATGGCAACGTGACCGCAACCGCTCGGCGAAGCCGTTTGACTGGCGGTTCAGGACTGAGGACGCACGCATCAAGCTGAAGTCGCTTTAGCCATCAGTCCAATGATGTTGAGGTACTAGATTTGATGTCCCAAACCCGATGGAAAGACTAACATCCGAACTCGCGTAACTCGGCCAAAAGTTTGTCCCGATGTGTCTTCGCCACATCTTCGGTTATTTCGCCGGAGCAGTTGGGCCGGTCTTCGGACATTGACTTGGACTTGCTTTGTTCGGCATCGCCTCTAATGACGAATAAGAACTCTTGCTGCTGTCTGCGATCTTCGCCCTTTTTGCTCATCATTCCTCCCCGGAGAATGCCCCTCCCTTCAGGGAGAGGTCGTTTACTTGGCTACCTCTCTGCCCTCATCGGCACCCTTCGATTCAGCGTATTCTAGTCTCTGTATAACACGTTTTTCGTGGGTTGTGAATCCATCCATCGGCGGCGGAAGTACTGGAAAAGTGCGCATTTTCGCTCTTGTGACAGCTTTCCCATCTTGCTTTCGCTCGATCCGATGATGGCATAGCTTGAGAAGACTTTCCGGACCAACGCCTTCATATTGCAAGAAAGCGCACTTGCCGTCTACGCCTTCATCGACGCCGATCGAGTCGCTGTGAAGTTCCAAAGCCAGACTCTTGGCATACGGTTCAACATAGTAGACCTTCTTAATTCCAGCGGCGACGATGTGCCGGGCGCAGTTGTGACACGGGAAGGTCGTGGTGTAGAGGGTCCCGCCGACCACGCCTGAAGTGCCCGAGCGTGCGGCTGAGACGATCGCCTCCATCTCCGCGTGGATTGATCGGCTGTACTCGATAAGATCCTTTATCGGCGTCTTCATCAAATGATCCCGCAGTTTGCCGCGATCAACACCGTCCCTGAGCAGCTTTCCGTCGTCGAGTTGATCAAAGATCTTCGTGTAGAGGTCTTCCTTCTTCTGGTCGTTGTGGCAAACCCTTCCTCCCCATTTGAAGCAGCGGTGGTCGTCTGCGCCATCGCCCGGGGAGTAAAGGCCGCCTTGACCCTTCGGCACGTCGTTCCACCCCACACTCAGAAGTTCGCCTCTTTCGGAATAGATCGCTGCACCCACCTGGCGCGACAAGCAGGCGGAATTGCCCGCCGCTGAAACGGCCGCATGCATCCCCGCTTCGTCGGTTGTAGGTGTATGGACCGAGATGTTGAAAATTATCTCCAAGAATCTATTGACCACCGAAGTTAGCCGTTCATCGTTTTGACCATCGTTCCGGATGAAGAAGTCTGACAAGCATGCAGTTTTGCTGACTTTCTGACCGTGGTCGCTCTCGCGGTCGTCCTCATCGCGAGTGAAAATTCCAGGCAGATCATCCCTTTCAATGCTAAATTGCCAATATATGCCGCCGTAGACCCGGCGAAGCAGCTCTGTCTCGTCCGGGTGTTTCAAGGAATCGATTATCGTTGCGTGGCGAAGGCGCTTAGGTTGCGGGACTTGCCTAGAAGTATCATAGCCGCCGCTAGCGCTACGGTGCAGTGCGATCGCCTCAATGGCCTTTGCCGCAACGTAGTCCTCTCCAAACTTATCCCTGAGCGAAGTACCAACTTTTTGCAGGTATTTGATACGATCTGATCCACTCCGGGAAGGCGAAATCGACGTTGCCTTGGAAGCGTTCGCTTTAATTAGGTCGCTCGCCTGGATGATAGTAACTTCGTATCCGTAATCTCCTTCAAGTCGGTCTTTGAGTACTCGAGAGGTCTTTGAAACGCCAGCGCCAACAGCGCCAACCATGCCAACAACCAGTTCCTCCGTCGGGCGGTCGATTTCGACCTCGACACCGTCAGCTTCAGACGCATCTTCTTCAACAACAGCTGCCTGTTCTTCCAAAACTCGATTTGCCTCGCATGTGTATTGTGGAACATTCGATCACCCATTTTGACGTCACGTGATCGCCAGAGATGACCGCGTCGAGTGTGTGGCCCTGATGCCCGGTTCCTTGGCTTCGGTCAAGTGAAACGGCGTCCCGGGTGTGGCCCAGGTTTGTAGCGGGCTTCCCGGATCCGGTTCCCCGTTGATTTGCAAGGTTCACTCAACGCCAAGGCGGTGCAGGCTCACGGCTCTGGCCGTTCCTCCGGACAATCAACAATCACAAGGGCCTTCTTGAGGCAGGGATCGTATGGCAGTTCAGCAGTGAACTCGAAGAACGGTACCGGGTTCCGGTCGTAGAGCGGCGGCGGCGCATGGACTTGGATGACAAGGTCACCGTGTTTGATCCCGGATTCTCGTGAAGCGCGATTGGGGTCCATCTGCACAAAGGGTGCGCCAGGCTAACTGGTGCGAGTGCAGCGGGTGAGAGTCCCGCAGGAAGGGTGCAGCGAATCTAGCTGTTGAACTCGCAGGTGAAAGTCCTGTCGGCGCAATTCTCAGTTTGGCGCCGTAGCATATCCCACTGAACGCAGAGAGATCTGTGCACAGCGAGCTGGGAAGTACAAAGTCACCGTAGGCCAGTCTATTGACCTGGTCTGGTCAGCCAGGGTGGCGAGCAAACCGGAGGGCCGTAGCGAAAGCGAACGATTGTTTGAAGCGACGAAATGGGACTCCCACATGAAGCTGATTTGTGGGGCAAATGGGGACGCCAAGGGCTTCCTTTCTACCTGATGGCTAGAACCGATGCGGAAGAACTGAGGAAAGCACGCATTGGGTCCCCCGACGTATAGACGGCGGCAATTCGGGAAAGTTCAGCGGTGAAAGATCGGAAGGTGAAAGGAACAGACAGGATGACCCATGAATGTCAAAGACCAAACCTATAACCGCAAACGGGAAATGGCGCGGAGTATCTTTCACTGGCGGATGAGGTCGATTAAGCGACGATGGGTGGGACAACACAACCCACTCTGAGCGAGGACCTCTGGGTTCGGGTGGCTACAAGTCCGGCGTCATGGTGTCGGTGCTCAGAAACCGATGTAGAGTGGCGTCAGCCTGTCGCCTACGGATAGGGTAAACGCCTGCGGCGGACAGAGTATGGCTGGGTCAGCCTTAACCTGTTGCAGCATGCGGAAGGCCCTATCTCAACTTTGCGGTGCCCGATGCTTGAAGCCGTACCCGGGAAAACCGGACGTACGGAATTTTAGGGGGGCCGCTGGAAACGTGGTCTATGGTGGAACTGCGCACCCGCCCGCAATCGAAAGAGCGGGACCGGAAAAGCCTCCACCTAAGGACGCGCGCGCCAGCAGCCTACCCAACAAAGGTTAACCACCGACTTTCACCGCGAGCCGTGCGCCGGGCACCGTGAGGTGTCAGGTGAAGCGTCGGCAGCGGCATGTGCGGGCCGGGCGATTGAGCCTCGAAATGGGATTGATCGGATGCGCCGAGACTTTCCTTTGGGTCGAAGGCAACACCCATCAGCCGATATGGTGAGGCGAAATGGGGCATCCCGGGGTCAAAGAACCATGGCACGTACAGAAGCATTCCACCGGGACCTGGGAGGTCTTCAAGTCGCCCCGCAGTCGTGCGGGGCCGCAGCGGAAAGGAGGGGAAACCCAAAGCCAATGACGGACGGCTTGAAGAAGTCAGACCCGTCCATAGTAGCTTTGAAACCAGCGAACAAAGGGCGGCAACGCTCAGCGGAGTTGGCGGAGCCAAGGGACGGGGCCGAGGGAAATTCGGGAAGCCGAAGCAGGCGCCGCGCGCAGAAGCGGGAAAGCCTGTCACAGGAGGCCGACCGGATACGGCAGGCTGCAAAGAGAAACCCGGAAGAGCGTCTCGTGGCGCTCCTGCACCACATCACGGTGCCCGTGCTGGCGGAAGCGTTCCACTCGCTCAAGAGTGACGTGGCCGCCGGCGTGGATGGCGTGACGTGGGAAATGTATGCCGAAGGGCTGGAAGATCGCCTGATCGACCTGCACGGACGGCTGCACAGGGGAGCGTACCGCGCGCCGCCGGTTCGGCGGGTCGAGATACCCAAGCCGGACGGCGGAACACGACCGCTCGGCATCGCCACACTGGAGGACAAGATCGTTCAGAAGGCGGTGGCGGACATGATTCTGGTACCGATCTACGAGTCGGAGTTTCTCGGGTTCAGCTACGGGTTCCGACCGGGGCGCGGGGCGCACAACGCGCTCGACGCGCTCACGGTCGGAATTGAGCAGCGCAAGATCAACTGGATTCTTGACGCGGATATCCGCGCATTCTTCGACAATTTGGACCGGGGCTGGATGATTCGGTTTCTGGAACATCGCATCGGAGACAAGCGCCTCATCCGCCTCATCACCAAATGGTTGAACGCTGGCGTCATGGAGGGGACCGACTGGACGGACACGGGCAGAGGCGTTCCTCAGGGGGCGATTGTCTCGCCGGTCCTGGCTAACGCCTACCTGCACTACGTGTTTGACCTCTGGGTGCACAAGTCATGGCGCAAACGGAAGGGGAAAGGCGACATGATCGTTGTTCGCTACGCGGACGACTTCGTGGTTGGCTTTCAACACCAGTGGGAAGCGGAGAGCTTCCTGAGCGATCTGAGGGAAAGGCTCGCCCGTTTCGGGCTGGACATGCACCCCGACAAGACCCGGCTCATTGCGTTCGGACGGTTTGCGAAAGCAAGACGGAAAGAACGCGGGCAGGGCAAACCGGAGACCTTCGACTTTCTGGGCATGACGCACTTTTGCGTCACCACCCTGCGAGGGAAATTCCGGGTCGGACGCAAGCCGTCCCGAAAACGGGTGAGGCGGACACTCAGGCGCATCAAGGAAGAACTGCGCAAACGTCGGCACATGGGCAAACACGAAGTGGCGCGATGGCTCGGAAGAGTCATCAACGGGTGGCTGAACTACTACGCCGTTCCCGGCACTTCAAAAGCCCTGTCGAGGTTTGTCATCGCGGTCAAGCGGCTGTTCCTGCGCGCCTTGCGCAGACGCTCGCAGAAAGACCGCACTGAATGGTCGGCACTGGCTCGCCTAATCGGAGTCCACTGGCCAGAACCCACCATCCGTCACCCGTGGCCCGGCCAGCGTCTCGCCGTCAACACCCAAGGCAGGAGCCGAATGCGTTAACGCGCACGTCCGGATCTGTGCGGGGGGACCGGGGTAACCCGGTTTCCTACCGCGATTACGTAAAGTAATACCAATTCAAGAAAGTAATGACTCACGAACAAATAAGGAACATCATGTTGTGGTGCGATGCGACAAACTGTGTGCGGCCGATGCCATCCTGCTCCATATTGTGGGTGCTGAAATCTCACATGGAGGAAGACATGCCCGCAGGCATCGCGATCACGAACACCGACCACACAGTCGATGACATTAGAGCCCTGGCGCGCAAGTGCAATGATTCACGACAGTCCCGACGCCTGCGTGCCATCGCGCACCTGATGGAAGGCGAACTCAGCCGCGGCATGACAGCGCTCCGGGCCCGGGTCGACAGACAGACGCTCTGCGACTGGTCCAACCGGTACAATGCGGAGGGGCCGGACGGGCTGAAGGACCGTCCGCGCAGCGGACGATCCTCGAAGCTGGACGCGAGCCGGAAGGCCGAGGTCAGGCACTGGCTTGAAGACGGGCCTGGCCCTGGCGTCCCGGCCTGGACCCTTGGACTGCTCAAGGAGAGGATCAAGGTCGTCTTCGGTGCCGTGATGTCGCTCGAGGCGGTTCGGTGCCTGGTCCGGGCGCTCGGGTTCCGGAAGGTGTCCCCGCGCCCGCTTCACCCCAAGGCGGACCCGCAGGCGCAGGAGGATTTCCGGCGGAATTTCAGCGAACTCGCGATGTCCGCCTTGCCGGAGGGCACGGATCCGGCCTCCGTGGACATCTGGTACGAAGACGAGGCACGCATCGGCCAGAAAGGCATGCTCACCCGCGTCTGGGCGCTGAGAGGCAGCAGGCCCCGGGTGCCAAGGGACCATCGCTACGGCCATTGCTATCTGTTCAGCGCGATCTGCCCTGATGACGGTGCGGCGGTCGGCCATGTCTGCGACAGGGCGAACACGCAGGAGATGAACCGTCACCTCCTGGACATCGGCGCCGCGGTTCCCGACGGCCGTCATGCGCTGGTGGTACTTGACGGCGCAGGCTGGCATCGGTCCAGGGAACTCGACTGTCCGGAAAACGTCTCGGTGCTGCGGCTGCCGCCCTACAGCCCGGAGCTCAATCCCGTGGAAACGGTGTTCCAGTTTCTCAAGGCGCGACACTTCGCCAATCAGGTCTTCGAGACCGCCGAGGCAGTCACGGAAAGGGTCGCCGAAGTCTGGGAAGGCTTTGCGGCGTCACCAGACCGGATCCGCTCCATCGGCCATCGGTCATGGGCACGTCTCACACCCGATGCCACGCCGGCAAATCAGGGCCATGTTCATGTGTGAAAACTTTCTGGGATTGGTATCAGGTCCCTCGAAGAAACCCTGCAACGGAGATACGAAAACACCAACCGTGTCGCGAGCGAATGCTCGAACCCGCACTTGAAGATCATTGCCAGAGGCGACTTCCGGGTGGCAACGCCCGCGCTGGAAGACGTGGAAATGGTTCAGGCCCCCGACATCCTGCCCCGACAGCACATGGTGCCCCTGTCAGAAGTTCTGGCGACCGTCGATCGACATTGCGGCATGCTCGGCGCATTCGCTCACTGGCAGCAGACCCATGTTCGGCAGGCATCCGCGGAGGCGCTGACAATCGCCGGAATCATGAGCCTCGGCTGCGCGATCGGCGTCCGGAAAATGGCACGGATCTCCCGCGCAATTACCGAGCGTGAACTTGAGCATGTCGTCAACTGGCGCTTCTCTCTCGACAACATAACAGCCGCCAATGATCGCGTGCTCGCAGCATCGGAGCGCATGGAACTGCCGCAGATTCACCGAACATCGCAAACGGAACTGCACACCTCGAGCGACGGCCAGAAATTCGAGGTCCGGCAACCTTCCCTCAACGCGAGCCATTCCTTCAAGTATTTCGGCCAAGGACAGGGTGTCAGTGCCTATACCTTCATCGATGAGCGCAGTCTCCTGTGGTATTCGCTGGCATTCAGCGCCGCCGAGCGGGAAAGTGCCTATGTCATTGACGGCCTGATGCACAATGACGTCGTGCAGAGCGACATCCACTCCACCGATGAACATGGCTTCAGCGAGGCCATCTTTGGCGTCACGCATCTGCTGGGACTGTCCTATGCGCCGCGGTTCAAAAACCTGAAAAAGCAGATCCTCCACCATTTCCGGGGTCACGGCGACGACATGGCCGGATGGATGATCGCGCCGACAAAATACGTCAACGAAAGTGTGGTTCGAGCATCCTGGGATGATCTGTTGCGCCTCGTCGCCACAATCAAGCTCAAGGAAGCCACGGCTTCGGAGATATTCCGGCGACTGAATTCGTATTCCCGCCAACACAGCCTCTACAAGGCCACGAAAGCCTTCGGCCAGATCATCAAGTCCCTGTTCATCCTGCGTTATGTCGATGAGGTCGAACTGCGACAGGCGATCGAGAGGCAGCTCAACAAGGCGGAGCTCGCGAACAGTTTCACCCGGGCCGTCGCCGTCGGAAACCCGCGCGGTCTCGAACATGCCGACAAGATCGAACAGGAGATTGCCGAAAGCTGCAACCGGCTTATCAAGAACAGCATCATCTGCTGGAACCATCTCTACATGACCCGTCGGCTCGAGGCCGCCGGATCTCCGGAAGAGCGGGACAGGCTTCTCAGCATGATCGCAGTTCATTCACCCCAGTCATGGGGGCATTTCAACCTGCTCGGGGAGTATGACTTTTCCACCGAGAAGCTCCAGGACAATACCGGCGTACTGCCCCCCAAATCAGCCCCCGGGATCGTCCCCGAGAACTGGGAGCCGCCAGCCAGATGAAAAAGAAGGCACACCAGCAGGATACGGAATAGGCAATGTTACTTTACGTACCTTTGTTGGGTTTAGGCCAAGGTTGCCCCTCTGTGGGGGAAGGGTCTCGGCCACGACCCCTCCTGCCCGGCCCCAAGGAATCACCATGCCTTGCCATGCAAAGCCGTGCGGAATATGCTTCGGATGACAAGGGAAGGGGATTCTCATGTCGGTTCCTGTCGTCAATCTCCTGGATCCTGCCGTCGAGCCGACGGACGAGGAACTGGCCGCGTTGACGCGGTCGATGATGGTCAATGTCATCAAGCGCCGGAAAGCGGCCGAAAGGCGGTTCTGGTCGGAGATCTTCGAGGGAGGACGGAAAGGCGCGACGGAACGGGATCCGGCCGTCTTGGACTCCGAACGGTGGCAAGGCCTTGAACCGTGACGCCGGACGGACGGATCCGATCCTCATCATCGTCGCCGGCCCCAACGGCGCCGGGAAGACGTCCCTGACAAGGGAGATCCTGGCACACCAGTGGATCGAGGGATGCAGATACATCAATCCGGACAACCTGGCGAAGGACATGTTCGGCGACTGGAATGACCCGGATGCCGTGCTGAAGGCGGCACGGGAGGCAACGAGACAACGGCATCAATGCCTGACCGAGCGCAGGTCCTGCGCATTCGAGACGGTCTTCTCGAGTCCGGAGAAACTGGGATTTCTTCGCCTGGCAAAAGAGGCTGGCTTCTTCACCAGGATGTTCTTCGTGGGAACGGACAGCCCCGAGATCAACAGCAGGCGGGTTGCGTCCCGCGTCATGGAAGGGGGTCATGCCGTCCCGATCGAGAAGATCATCAACCGCTTCGGGAAATCCCTTGCAAACCTGTCTGCGGCAATTCCCGTCTGTGACCGCGCGTATGTCTATGACAACTCGGTCAACGACCAGGTTCCGGAGCTGCAGTTCAGGGCGGTCGACGGCGCTGTCGCGAAAACTTACGGCACGAGCCACCAATGGGCCGAGCGGATTCGGCAGTCGTTGCGACCTGGCCCAAACGGCCCGAAGCTGCATATATGATCAGCAAGAAGAACAGAACGTGATAGGACGTTGAAATCCTCCGAGGACAAGGCCCTCCAAATGCAGAGTCTTTGCTACTTTGAGCGTCATTCTGGGCATGCCCTTGGTGACGCATGCAGTGAACACGCAAAGGCGCCGTTCCGGTGTTCGTTTCGGGTTTGTTTCGCTTTGATGAACAATGCACGTCAGGGGCATGCCCTGAATGAACACTTCCACCGCCCTCCGCTCGAAGTCGATGCGTTCGTCGAGAACCAGCTCGAAGCGGCCGCAGGGATTGATGCAACGGCAGAACTATGGCGACAGGCCACGCATGTCTTCCGACGACAGCCGGCATGCGCGCCTCCCCCAGGCAAGGACGCCCGATCACGGATCAACGGCAGGTTGGCGTCAACGTTACGTTTGCAAGCGTTTTGTTCTGCAAGATGTCCATTTATGCAGCTTCGGGCCGTTTGGGCCTTGCAACAGGGCCCTCCCCCGGCCGTCCGGCTTCGCCCGGAGACCGCTCAATGGCATTTCCTTAAGGATTTGGCGTCATTTCCTTAAGGAGTCGCGCCTTTTCGCAGCAGGGGGCCCTGCCTTTCCGGAGATTTTCCGGCTTCAGGCTGCGGCCTTTCTCCTTCGGGTCCACTTGCTGACCGGCTTCATCGATTTCCTGGGATACGACCGTCCCGGCCGGAGCCGGCCGCGCACCTTGAGGATTCCCTCGGCCATCCGGGTCACGGCCTGCGCGACGGCTTCGGCCTGCGCGAGCAGCATCTCCTCGATGTTGGCGGCCACGATCGCGATCGCGTTTCTGAAGTTCACGGCCTGGCGTTCCTTTCCCTGCTCGCGGATGTCTGCGAGCAGGTCGTCGCCATGCCCGGAAAGCAGCCGCGTCATGGCGATCAGGTTGAAGTGGGCGTAGAGTTCCTGGCGCACGCCGCGCTCGGTCCGGCCGTGGAACTCGTCCACCGCGATGGTTCGCTTCGAGACCTTGTACAGCTCCTCGAAGCAGCAGAGAAAATACATATAAAGCCTTTACAGGCGACATCGGACCCGTTACACTGAGTTCTCAATCCCTGGCAGGATTGAGGAGGTGGTGGAGCCACCACGGGCAAGATGGGCGGACAGGACATCCTGAAGACCCTGCCGGAACAACACCGCCAGCGGCTGGAACTGAGACTGGCGCGGATGATCCTGTCCCGTCTTCAGCAGCAGGATCAGGACAGTGACAGCGGCTCTCGAGGAGAGCGCCGGCCGGCTTCTGGGCCGGGTGGGCGCGGATCACACGCGCCGGAAGGCGGTCGTTTACGTCCGGCAGTCGACGCCGGGCCAGGTTGAGCGCCACGGCGAGTCGACGAGGATACAGTACGGGCTGACGGACCGCGCCCGGCTTCTGGGCTGGGCGGACGTGGACATCCAGGTCGTGGACGACGATCTCGGCTGCTCGGCCCGCGAGGCCGGGACCCGTTCCGGATTCAGCGGCCTGGTCGCGGACATCGTTCTCGGCGAGGTGGGGATCGTCATCGAGGTGAGTCGCCTCGCGAGAAACCTGTCCGAGTGGGGAGGACTTCTGGACTTCTGCAGCAGGGCTGATACGCTGATCGCCGACGCCGAGACGTTGTATGACCTGAAACGTCCCAACGACCGCTTCCTGCTGGGCATCAGGGGAACCATGAGCGAGGCCGAACTCCACACCCTGCGCCAGCGCATGCATGCCGGCCGGGAGGCCAAGGCGGCGCGCGGCGAGCTGGCGGCCCTGCTGCCGCGCGGCTACGTGCGCGACGAGCAGGGTCGCACGGTGAAGGATCCGGACGCCAGCGTCCGGGCCCGGATCGAGGGCGTCTTCGCGATGTTCAGGCAGCACGGCAGCCTGTCCGGGACCCTGCGCGCGATGGCCGCCGACGGGCAGGGCTTTCCGGTGCGGCGCGCGCGGGGTCCGCGGCGCGGCCAGCTGGAGTGGCCGGAACCCACCAGCGCCTCGCTGTACGACATGCTGACCAGCCCGGTCTACGCGGGCGCCTTTGCCTGGGGCCGCGCCAAGGACCTGGTCAGCGAGCTTCCGGTCGAGGAGCGCTGGCGGCATCTCGTCAAGGACGCCCATCCCGCCTACATCGGCTGGGAGGAGTTCGAGTTGAACCAGCGCCAGCTGGCGGACAACAGGTGGCCGGTGCGCAGCCGCGGCGGCGGCCTGTTGAGCGGCCTGCTGCGCTGCGGCCGCTGCGGCCAGGGCATGACGGTGCATTACCGCCTCGGCAGCGACGACGGAGCGGGCTACAAATGCCGCGGCCGTCGGGACTGCGGCGACCGGAAGTGCCAGGCGCTGCCCGGCCTCCCTGTCGACAGCTTCGTCTCCAGTGCGGCTGTCGAGGCGCTGTCCCCGGCCGCGGTCGACATCTCGCTGAAGGCGATCGATGCCGCCGAAGGGGACCGGGCCGGGGAACATGAGCGATGGCGCCTCCGCCTGGAGCGCGCCGACCTGGACGTGGCTGCCTGCGAGCGCGCCTGGCGTTCGGTGGACTGCGGCAACCGCCTGGTGGCGCAGTCGCTGGAGGACCAGTGGGAGGAGGCCCTTGCCGAGCGGCGCAGGCTGGGCGACTCCTACGGCCGGCATTGCCGCCGGCTCCCTGCCCGGCTCACGCCGGAAGAGCGGGACGGGATCCGGCGTTCGGCGTCGGGGATATCGGGGCTGTGGGACGGCGGCCGGCTGGAGACGCCGGAGAAGGCGGAGCTTCTCCGCCTGATGATCGACCGGGTGACCGCGACCGTCATCGACGACAGCGAGCGCGTCGCGGTCGAGATTCTCTGGCACGGTGGCAGCCGGACCCGGGCGGAGATCCGCCGTCCGGTGCGGGAGGCCAGCCAGCTGAGCTACTGCGCCGAGCTCTGCGCGCGGATCCGGGCCCTGAAGGAGGAGGGCCGCAACCACGCCGAGATTGCCGGGATCCTGAACGGGGAAGGCCTGCAGCCGCCCAGGAAGAGCCGGTTCAACGCAGGTACGGTGACCGGCCTCGTGGAACGGATCGGGGCGGGCAGGCGCGCAATCAAGCGGGGCCGGTCGGTGCCCGCCGAGCGCGGCCCGGACGAGTGGACCGTGGACGAAATGGCCGACAGGACCGGCGTCTGCAAGCCGACCTTGTACAAGTGGATCTACGACGGCAGGATCTGCGCCCGAAAGGCCGCCAGCCAGAGCAAGGGCAGGAGCAGGCCAAGGATCTGGCTGATTCACGCGGCCAGCGACACGTTCGAAGCCATCCGCAAGTGGCGCGAAACGCCCAAGCCGGAGAAGGACGGAAGGCCGATGCCCGACTTCAGGATCGCGTCTGAAACGGACCTGCAAACACTATAGGGGTAGACTGATGGGAAGTTGTCGATTCCCCACCGTCCATGGTAGAGATGGCCAAGATCCTCGGCGGAGACGTGGCCGGCATCGAGCAGTGTCGTGACGAGATGGCAGTCGTCGCCGTCCGTCTTGCAGCGGACCAGCCGGAGGTCGACCGGATCGAAGCGCTCGCCGGGCCGACGTTCGGCAAGCTCTCGCTGCGTGTCCGGTCCCGGGGCGGCGGTGACGACGGTCTCGGTGCGGTCGCCCTCCATGAAGTCCCTGAAGGCGCCCACGCGGTTGCGCTGGAGCCGGAACACCGGATGGGCGCCCGTGCGGATGACGGCGTACAGGAGCTCGAACGAGAAGCATCCCCGGTCGAACACGACGACGTCGCCGGCCTCCAGGGCGTGCAGGTGGCCCATGGCCGCGGCCCGCTCGCAGGCGCGGGCGGAGAGCGAGAAGTCGACCGGGACCTTGGTGTCGAGCCGGTACAGGCAGGACACCAGCCCCTGCGGATAGTGGGCGCCGCCGTGCGGGAGCGGGTAGCCGGCATCGACCAGCGTCCGGGGCAGGTTCATCTTCGTTCCGTCGACCGCGAACGGGCGGCGGCCCTTCCAGCGCCCGCCCTCGCCGCCGTGGCGGAGGATCTCGCGGTGAAGGTCCAGGAACAGCTCCTCGTGCACCCTTTGCCGGGCCTTGCAGATCGACGAGGCGGCCACCGGCTCGCGTTGAGGCAGGGCGATCCCCAGCTTGCGGCACTGCTCCCAGAGCTCGGCGGTCACGGTCGCGTAGCCCTTCTCCCCCCGCGACAGGACCAGCCGGAACACGAACAGCATCACGATGAGGCTGTTGAGGACCCGCCGCCGCTTCATCCAGCGGCGGTCGTGCGCGTCGGCCAGCGCCGTGGCGGCGTCGACGACCTGCAGCCACGCCGCGACCAGCGGATCGTCCCGGTCGGGACGCGGCGGGCGCGGCGAGCGTGCCGGAGCCGCGCGCCCCTGGAGGACGTCGCGGAAGTCCCGGCCGAGGGGAAGGACGAGGATCTCCTTCGCCGGCTTCGCCCGCCGGCCCGACTTCCGGCCGGCGGTCATTCCGATGCGCTCCCAGTTGGCGGCGCGGTAGCACGCCCCGTCGAAGCGCGTCGGGTCGATGAACGTCTCGCACAGCACGGGGCGGCAGCCGTGGCGGCGCTCCCACTCCCCGGGAAGGCGGGCCGCCGCCATGCCGAGGACCCGCGAGGCAAGGTTCGTCACGGCCACCCATGGAAACACGATGAAGCGGGAATTGCCCAGCACCAGGTGCAGCCGGCGCTCGCGGTCCGGTCCGCTCCATCCGATCCATTCGTCGCGCGCCGGCAGCGTCCGCGACGCCGCCTCGAACAGCAGGCAGCCGAGGCGGCGGCCGTCACGGTCCAGGACGAACCAGCGCAGGTGCGGGCCGAACGGGCGCGGACAGCCCAGGCAGTGATGGCGGTCGACAAGCTCGTTCCACTCCGCCTTCTCGTCGGGACCGTCCGCGGCGTGCAGCGACAGAGGCTCGAGGGCGGACAGCTCGCAGGCGATCTCCGGCTGCGGGTCCGATGCCGCCGTGTGGCAGATCGGCGGCAGCGCGCCGGAGCCGGTGCTCCGCTTCTCCGGAAGCGTCAGGATCCCGAACCCCTCCAGCTGCTCCAGCATGCGGAGGCAGGCCGACACGCGGTAGTCGCCCTTGGGCGTGTTCCAGTTCAGGTGCTCGCAGATCGTCTTCGCGAGCTCGTTGCGGGTGTTGTTGGGAAGCAGCGCCACCGTCTCCTGGATGTCGGCGATCTGGCGCCGCGTCAGGCGGCGGCCGAAAAAGGTGGTCGTCTCAAGGCGCTCGATCCGCGGATCCATCGCTCCCGCTCCGGAAGATGCAGTGTCCCGCAGCCTGGATTGCACGGACCGGCGGAAGTGTCAACCCCCCTGTGCCAAAAAATCCGCACCGGCGCCGACTGCCATGGAACAACGGCCTCGCGGGAGCGAAAGAAAGTCCGGCCAGACCTTGCGGTCAAAAGAAATGCCATTGGGAGACCGCTGCCCTCCGCCTCCTGGTGGCGAGGCGCCCGGATCCGGGAGAGTTGCCTGTCCGGCGTGACGGGGCGACCGGCATTCAGGGTTCTGGAATCGCCGAGAGACGGGCAAATCGCGCAATTCCAGGGTGGACGCCTTCAGGGAAGGAAACTATAGTTGACGCATGCCCGGGGAATTCGAAGTCCTGAAGGACAAGGTTTTTGACAAGTGGCTGCACAAGCTCAAGGATCGCCGCGCAGCTGCCCGGATTTCCGGGCGGATAGAGCGTCTTGAGGATGGCATCCTCGGGGACGTGAAGTATTTCGGCGCAATCGGCGAATTGCGAATTGATTCCGGACCTGGCTACCGCATGTATTTCTTGAGACACCAGAACCAGTTCATTCTCTTGTGCGGTGGCCAAAAGGACACGCAGGACCGCGACCTGGATCGCGCCCGCGGAATGGCAAGGGTGTTTGGAGATGGACTTCGAAAAGACCGACCTTGAGTTGACGCGCTTCGACGCGGCCGAGTATCTGGACACTCCGGATGCGCAGTCCGAGTATCTTTCCGCTGCGTTCGAGACCGGTGATCCTGCCTGTATCAAGAAAGCGCTGGGCACGCTCGCCCGCGCGCAGGGCATGACCGCAACTGCCAAGGGCGCGGACGTGACCCGGCAGGGACTGCACAAGGCGTTGTCGGAGAACGGGGACCCGCGGCTGTCGACGTTGCTGGGCATATTGGCGACGCTCAACCTGCGGATCAGTGCGCAACAGGTCAGCGACCCCTCCCTGAAGGGAGAGGCTTGAGGGACGAAAGCCCGAAGGGCCACCGTGTTTCTCCGTCCGCTGTCGTGCGGTTCCTTCACTATACACCGTGAATCATTTGATGGCAGTTTCCGCCAGATGCGTGAAAAGCCAAAATGAAAAATGTCCGGGTTAGCCCTAGACGGAACTTCAGGGGGATCTGAAAAGGGATTCAATGACCAACCTTCTGGTTTTCATGGGTTTTCCGGCCCTGCGGCCGCCCGTCAACCTGTCATCTTTATGGGAACGTTCCGGTCAGGGTTCACTCCGAGAAGCTGGAAGGCCCGTTTCTGGACCGGGGTCGGCCTGGTGACGACGGACAGCAGGCTTGCGTCATGGTCCGACAGGCGCAGCTGGTTCAGCGCCATCCCCGAGAGATCGTCGAGCAGGGTGCGGAAGCTGTGGGCGGGCAGGTCGTCTGCGGTGCGCTTCGTTGCGGCCTTCCGCCGGGTGCCAAATTTCACGAAGGTAGCCACCCAATTTCACGCATGGTAGCCACGTAATTTCACTCAAGGTAGCCGCCCAATATCACCATGGTAGCCACCCCCTCGGGGTGACAGGCCTTGGCTTGATTCAGCATGCCGTTCTACGTCCCGGATTTTGGCGATCACTCCGAGGAGCATTGAATGGCACAGAAGAGGCTGCCCATGAGGAAAGTAAGGAAGATACTGCAATTTCATTTTGACGAGGGCCGCAGCGCCCGGGCGATCGCGACCCACTGCGGTCTTGCCCGGCGCTCGGTTGCACAGACCCTGGCACGGTTCGCGGCTTCGGGACTGAACTTGCCGGAAGCGGCCGGGATGGACGATGCGGCGCTGGAGGCGGCGCTCTATCCGGCGCGGCAGGTCCGGCCTGCGGACGAGGACGTGGACTGGGCGGAGGTCGAGAAGGACCTTTCGGGCCGCGGCGTGACGTTGAAGCTGCTGTGGGGGGAATGGCGCGAGACGCATCCCGACGGCATGAGCTACGTGACCTGGTGCCGTCGGTTCCGCGACTGGCGGCCGGCCACGGACGTGACGATGCGCCAGAACCGTCGCCCCGGCGAACGGCTGTTCGTCGACTACGCGGGCATGACCGTGCAGGTTTTCATCGACGGGGTTGAGCGTGACGCGCAGCTGTTCGTGGCCTCGATGGGGGTCTCCGGGCGGATCTACGCCGAAGCGACGCTCAGCCAGAAGATCGACGACTGGTGCAACTCGCACGTGCGCTGCCTCGAAGACATGGGCCGGGCGCCGCAAGTCGCGGTGCCCGACAACCTCAAGGCGGCGGTGAAGAAGCCGTCACGCTACGAGCCGGTCCTGAACGAGACCTACGCCGACCTGCTTGAGCATTACGGCATCGAGGGCTTGCCTGCGCGGGTGAAGAGGCCTCGCGACAAGGCACTGGTCGAAAATGGAGTCCTTTTGGTCGAGCGGCGGGTTCTGGCACCGCTGCGCGACCATGTCTTCCACGACCTTGCGTCGCTGAACCGGGCGATCGCGGACCGGGTGCGGGAACTCAACGGGAAGCCCTGTTCCGACGGCACGGGCGAGACCCGCTTCAGCCGGTACGAAAGCGTCGATGTCCCGCACATGAAGCCTTTGCCGGACCGGCGCTGGCAGCGTACGACATGGCGCGAGAACACGGTCCATTCCGACTACCACATCGCGATCGACCGCCATTTCTACTCCGTTCCCTACACGTATGCCGGCAAGAAGGTCGATGTCCGCCTGCGCGGCCGGGTGATCGACGTGTTCCATCGCGGCAAGCAGATCGCGAGCCACATGCGCAGCGACGCCAACGGGCGTGCCACCACGTTCAAGGAGCATCAGCCGCAGGCCCACCAGCGCGCCGGCGTCGAGAGCACACGCGCACAGCTCGAGAACCGTGCGCGGGACATCGGCCCTCATGTCCACGCCTTCGTCATCGCGGTCATGGGACGCAATTCCAACCCGGAGTTCGGCTTCCGTTCCTGCTACGGCGTGCTCCGCCTGGCAGGGAGCCACGGGCCGGAGCGCCTCGACAACGCCTGCCGCTACGCGCTGGATCTCGGCTCCAGGACCTGGCGCGGGCTCGACAACATCCTGCGCACCGGCGCCGATCTCGTCGACGGGCAGGAACCCGAGACCAGACCCATCGAACATTCCAACATCAGAGGACCGGAGTACTACAGATGACCGACACTGCCATCCTGCACCCGCTCACCCAGCGCATCGCATCGCTGCGCCTGCCCGGCATGCTGGCCGCCTTCCAGGAACAGCTGGCACGCCACGATCTGGACGACATGCCGTTCGAGGACCGGCTCGCGCTGCTGATCGACCGCGAGGTCGTCGAGCGGCGCTCGCGCGCGCTGCAGCGGCGCCTGAAGAAGGCCCAGCTGCGCCACCAGGACGCCTGCTTCGAGGACATCAACCTCACCCGGCGGCGCGGCCTCAAGCGCAGCGTCGTGCTCGGCCTCGGCGACTGTGCCTGGATCCGGAACGGCGCCAACATCCTGATCACCGGCCCGTGCGGCACGGGCAAGAGCTGGATCGCCTGCGCACTCGCCCACAAGGCATGTCTCGAAGGGTTTCAGGCCCGGTACCTGCGCGTCCCGCGACTGCTCACCGAACTGCGGATCGCTCACGGCGAAGGCACCATCCCCAAGCTCTACCGCGATCTCGCCAGGCTCGACGTGATCATCCTCGACGACTGGGGCCTGGCCGCGCTCGATGCGGCCCGGGCGCGCGACCTGCTCGAGATCCTCGACGACCGCTTCGACCGCCGCTCGGTGATCGTCACTTCGCAACTGCCGGTGGCTGGCTGGCACCAGACAGTCGCGGAGCCGACGGTCGCGGACGCCATCCTCGACCGCCTCGTCCATGGCGCGATCCGGTTCGAGCTGCACGGTTCGTCGATGCGGGCCGACAGCGCCGAGGACGGAAAATGAGAGCCGGAGCCGGCGCCAGGCCGGGACGTCTGCCGAAATCGGTCCCGGGGGGTCCTGTGGATTTGTGGACGAGCCCTTCGGGCCGGCCCGCGCCCTGCGGGCCGTGTGGACAAGCCGTGGACGACGCAAGGGCGTCGCCCACCGCATTGCCCACACTCGCGGGCCTCTCGCCCACAAGCTCCACAGGACCGCAACAACAACCATTTCAATTTGGATTCGAAGAAGGCGTCGCTGACGCTCCGGCAGCGTGCACACGCATTGCCGGAATCCCGTACCGGAGGACCGGTCCTGACGGCCGAGCCTTGCGGCAGGGCCTTCGCGGAGATAGCTTCAGACCCGGAACAGAAGAGGAGACCAACTTGCCCAACACGGCCTGATCGCGTCGCTTCGCTCCGGGTGGCTACCATGGTGACATTGGGTGGCTACGTTGAGTGAAATTGACCGGCTACTTTGGCTGAAATTAGGGTGGTACGTTGGTGAAATTCGGCACGCCGGGCGGATTCCGACGGCCGGGCCTTCTCCACCGGCGAGTTCCGCCGTTCCCGGGCGTCCGCGCGGTCGTCGTCCTCGAACAGGAGCGGCGCGAGGCGCCGGCGCATGTGCCATTCGACGTGCAGGGCCAGCATGCAAAGGAACACGTGCGCGCGGACGTGGTCGGGGGAGTACACGTAGACCGGACGGATCCGGAGGTCGCTCCTGTCGTTCCGGAACGCGCGCTCCACGCCGGCGAGGCTCTTGTACGCATCAACCGCTTCGGCCGCGCCCATGGAGGCGGAATCCAGGCTGGTGCGGATGACGTACACGCCGTCGAGCCGCGCCTCCGCCTCGATCCGGTCCTTCCGCCGGCGCCAGGAGACGCCCCTGTCGGTCACGTCGACCTCCATGTGCTTCCCGACCTTCCGGCGGTTGACGTCCCTGCCCACCCGGCGGTCGATGGCCTCCCGGCCCTTCAGCCGGCCCGAGCGCACCGACCTCGCGATCGCCGCCAGCGCCTCCTCGGTGGCCTGGAGCAGGTCCGAACGCTTGCGCGCCCGCTCCTGCCGCAGCCGGGGGTTCATGCAGACCATCAGCCGCTCGCCGGGGAAGTCCGGGCCCGTGACCTCGGCCACCGCGTCGGGAACCAGGGCCTCGGGCACAAGCGGGGCCGGGGCGCCGTCCGCGCCCTCCTTCAGGAGCTTGCGGATGTCTCCCGTCTTCAGCGCCGAGATCCAGTCGAGCCCCGCCGGCTCGATGTCCTCGCGGATCCGCGCCGTGGTCAGCATCCCCCTGTCGCCCACGAGGGCGATGCGGTCGATGCCGAAGCGCTTTCGGATCCTGTTCACCTGGCTCGCCACCGTGGACGGGTCCGCGGTGTTTCCGGGGAACACCTCCACCGCGACCGGGCAGCCGTCGGAGGCGCAGAGCATCCCGAACACGATCTGCCGCTTGCCCCTCTTCCCGTCGCGGCTGTGGCCGAAGGCCGCGAGCGGGCAGCAGGTGCCCTCGAGGTACGAACTGCTCACGTCATGCAGGATGAGCGTTCCGTCCTTCAGGTGCCGGCTGGCCAGGCTCCTCTCGATCCAGGGCTGGCGCTTCAGCAGCCAGTCGAGCATGTCGAGCACCTCGTTGCCGGCGACGGGGCCGAGCCCGAGCAGGGCGCCGAGGCTGCTCGTCGCGGTCTCGGGCGACAGCCGCCGGGCGGTGGCGAGCTTGGAATCGGGCGACAGCACCCTCGAGACGACGGCGGCCAGCGCCAGCTGGCGCTCGCGGCTGCGGGTCCGGTGGAGCATGCGCTCGAGGCCGAGGTCCCGCGCGGTGCCGAGGACGGCGGCGACATGCCCGTGCAGGAGGGAGCGCTCCACCTGCATGAGGTCGCCGACGTCGCTGACGGCGACGGCGCCCTTGAGCACGGCCCGGAAGCCATCGACGATCTCGGGCGGGAACTTCGAGAGGTTGGCGACGGTCCTCTTGCGGACCCGCTTTCCCTCCCGCCAAGCCTGGCGGAGGAGGATTGCGGGCTTTCCGGCCTGGTTGGGCACGGATTCGATGTTGAGGGCCATGGCGGGCATCCGTCATGGGAACTTCCCGGGCATCATATGCCGACCCGTCCCATGATGTCAAGCGGAAAATCGAAAAAAACTGCGTCCCCGTTCAATCCCCTCGGAACCGCTCGCCGGATGCGCCGGAATCCACGCCTGCGGGGGTTATGGCAACAGAAATCCATCTACGGGGCCTCAGAACCGCAGATTCCCGTTTCATGTCAACGGGTTGCACGCAAAATGACCGTGTGAAGTTCCGCCTAGAGGCGCTTTCTGCTAGAACCGGACCTCTGCGCGACCCACATCCCAAGAACGAGAACGGCCTATCAACATACATCCTGGTGCCCTTTTCAACACGGTGATCGGCGGTTCGCCTGACCTGTATTCTTCACTCGTTTCCCTTGCGACTTCCTGACATCCCACCAGGTTCATTCTACACCCATCACTCCCCACGTCCTGCTAGCCAGGAACCACCTTCTATTGGGGGATTGTGCAGGAAAGTTCCGAAGTCCGCGCTGCCGGCAAGGAAAGTCGGCGCAGGCGGTTGATGCAGCTGACATTGACCGGCTGGCAGAGCGCTTGAACCGCTTCCTCGAACGGCGCGTCGACCCGCAGGTCCGCTTCCAGTTCAGCCTTTGACGGCTGGCATTCCCGACGGACAATCTCGACTTCGCGCCTGCAGCGCCCAAGGTGTCGGCGGCAGTCAGGAAAGAAAGTCAGGCAAACTACGAAGACGGCTCGTCACCGCTCGACCGAACGCTTACTGCACCGACGTCAAAGAAAAAGCGCTGTTAGCCCTGGAACGAAACTGACAAGTGCAAGAACAAGGAGAGCGGCCAGATAGAACGGGAGCAGATGGCGGACAACCTTGCCCATCCGCACCCTCTCGATGGCCACCGAAACGAATAACGTCGTTCCGACTGGAGGCGTATACAGCCCGATCGCAAGATTGACGACCATCATGACGCCAAGCTGAATCGCATCGACGCCGATGCTGGGAGCCACGCCGATGAAGATAGGTGCGAGAAGAAGCACGGCAGCGGGCAAATCAAGAAACGTGCCGATCACAATCATCAGGAGGTTCATCCCGACAATGATTGCCCATGGTTCCTTCAGTGTCTCGAGCATCCACGCTGCCAGATTCTCGGGCACCGATTCAAATGAGAGGATCCACTGCAGCACCGAAGAGCCCATGATCACGAGCATGATTACCCCGGTCATCATGCCAGTGGTCAGTACGCAACGCAGGAAGACGTCGAACGTCAGATCGCGGTAGATGAATGCGCCCACGATCAGTGCGTAGACGACCGCAAAGACGCTGATTTCGGTCGGAGTCACAATTCCGCCGCGCGCCAGGAAAATCACGAAGAGCGGCATCATCAAAGCCGGGATCGCCTTGTATAGGTCCGCTGGGACCTTGCGGAACGAAAAACGCCGCGAAATGAAACTTGTATGGACCAGCGCTATGGCGATGCCCAAGACCAGCACTGCCCATCCCGCCAACCATCCGGCCAGCCAGACAGCGAAGAGTCCGGCCGTGGCGGTCACAATGATGACGGCATCCCTTCGGTCGAAAAACGCCGCAGGGCCAATGCGGTTTCTTTCCTCCACCGGAGAGCTCGGCAGGTCGCGAATGCGCGCAATGGCGTAGCAAATCACGAAGATCAGAACCGTTAGCATGATGCCAGGCACGATCCCTGCGAGGAAGAGCTTGGGGATCGACGTCTCTGTTACCAGACCGTAGAGGATGAGCGGGATAGAAGGTGGGATCAGCACGGAAATGGTTGACGACGAGGCATTGACGGCAGCAGAAAATCCTTCCGGATAACCCTGTTTCTTCTGAACCGGGATCAACGCGTTTCCAAGCGCCGAAGCGTCGGCCACGGCTGATCCTGACACGCCGCCGAAAAACAGCGATCCGACAACCGACACCTGCGCAAGGCCGCCTTTCATCGCGCCGACAAGCATCTTCGAAAACGTCACCAGGTATTCACCGAATCGGCCCGACATCATTAGATCTCCGGCCAAGATGAAGAACGGGATCGCCAGCATCGGGAAGCTGGATGTAGGCTGATACAGGTTCAGGATCGCTTCAAAAAGAAACAGCGGCTCGTCTGAAATCATCGCAACGCCACTTGCGATCAACAACGCATGGGCAACAGGCGTGGCAAGTAGCAAAAGCGCAATGAAGACTAGTCCGGCCGTGCTCGACATGTATCCCGCACCTACTCTACCTGGCTGAGTTCAGGTTCGTCATCCGACCGGATGCGCTCGCCGCTCGCCAGACGATAGGCCGTCGCCAGCGCAGTCAGCCCTAGGAGCGCATAGCCAAACAGCAGCGCAAGATAGCTCCAGCTCTGCGGCACCCCGAGCGAGGTGAACTGGACGTCGCCGGCAGCGAACTCCATGCCGCCGTCGAACTTTCCGAACCCGAGGTAGACGTAAATTACCGCCAGGCAGGCAACTAGAATGAACACTTGAACCATCAGCGCCAACCAGTGCGCCGGACGTTCCGCAAGGAGATTGACCAGCAATTCGACACCGATGTGCCGACTGTGCTGAGCGGCCAAAACCGCGCCCGCCATGATGAACCATGGAAATGTCAACTGTACCACTTCGACCGACCAGTTAAGACTCGCGTCTGTGGTATATCGCAGGACGGCGTTTGCGAATGTTGGCAGCAACATTGTCAAGAACGTGAACCAAAGGACAGCGGCGCAAGTTGCCCGGACAGCCGTGTCAACTGCATTTACGACAGGGCCCAGGAGCCCTGTCGCTTCATTTGCCACGATGATCTGCCGCAACATCATGGCGGGAGGATCAGCGTGCTGCGGCAGCTGCCGCCGCTTTCTGAATGTTCGGAACGATGTCGCCGATTTCGCCCGTCCATTTGTCGTAAACGCCAGCAGTCGCCGCCTGGAATGCCGCTGTATCGACGTCGTTGAACATTGCGCCCTCGTCAATCAGCTTCTGTTCCAGTTCGCTGTCAGCTATCAAGAACACGCCACGGTTATACCACGTAGCCGCATCCATTGCCGTCTGGATCATTGCCTGATCTTCAGCCGACAGCGTATCCCACCACCGCTTGGAGGCCAGGATCGGTGCCATTTCATACTTGTGGTTCGACCTGGCGATATATGGCGTCAGCTCGTGCAACTTCGACGAATAGATGTTTGCCAGCGGGTTTTCTTGCCCCTCGAACACACCCGACTGAAGTGCAGCAGGCAGTTCCGAGAACGCTAGCGGGGCCGGGTTCGCGCCAAGCGCGGTAAACGCATCGATGGTCACTTGGCTCTGGGGAGTGCGGATCTTCATGCCCTTGATGTCATCAGGATGCGCGATCGCCTTCGAAGTATGAGTGATCTTGCGGATGCCATTGTCCCACCAAGCCATTACGACATAGCCCTTTTCGTTCAGCTGTGCCGCAATTCCGTCGCCGATCGGGCCATCCAGGACTTCCCAGGCCGCCGGCAACGACGAAAAGAGATAAGGAAGACCGAAGGCGTTGAGATCAGGGACGATCTCGGCAACCGGGCCGTCGGAGTTGACGGTCATGTGCATCGTGCCCAGACGCACAGACTTCAGCATCTGCCTGTCGTCGCCAAGCGTTGCCGAATGCGCGACTTTGACAGTGTACTTGCCGCGGCTAGCCTGTTCCAGCAGAGCGCCGAACATTTCAGCGCCGGTCACCCGGGGGTTGCCTGGCTTGCCGTTGGTGCCAATCACGAGCTCTTCGGCCTGAAGCGGCGCCGCGAATGCGACCGCGGCGGCCAAAGCCAGACTGATAGGTTTGAATTTCATCGGATCATTTCTCCCTTGCATGCGTCTGCGTGATGATGAAGCAATTCTTTATTTATTGACGGAGTTTGGCGCATGCAAATCGATAATCTTAACCAATTGTGAAGTTATGCTTTACAAGTAGCGAAACCTGTGGTTGCCTTCGGGAATGACCCGCAACCGGCCAACCTCACGCCCTCCGAACTTGAACGCCATCATGTATTTCGAGGCCGTCGCGAGGCGCAACCGTGTCAACCTCGCAGCGTCCGAGCTTTCGGTTTCGCCGTCGGCAGTCAGCCAGCAGATAAAGGCGCTCGAGGAACAAATGGGCGTCTTGCTGTTTCGCAGAGTAAAGAGGCGCCTGATCCTTACCGAGCAGGGCGAGAGACTCTACCAATCGGCAGCCGAGGCCCTCGGGCTATTGCGCAATGCGCAAACACGCGTTGCCCAGAAACGAGAACATCGCAGCCTGCGCATCCGGGTGGCCGCCAGTTTCGGGGTACGCTGGTTGGCACCATTGGTCACGGACTTCATTGCAGAAAACCCGGCCATCGATTTGCATGTCGACGCCACCTCTGAACTGACCGATTTCGAGAAAGAGAATGTCGATCTTGAGATCCGTTATGGCATGCGCGCACCAATTGGCCTGCACGCCAAGGCGCTGGTTGAGGAACGTGTCCTACCGCTTTGCGCTCCGAAGATCGCGGCAGCGGCCCGCGAATCCGGCGTCCAGGCTTCGCTCGAAAGGACCCGTCTCATTCACACAGTAAAGGCTGCGATATCGTGGAGCGAGTGGACCACCGAGAACAGTTTCGACAATGTCGGCACCTCGCACGGACTGAAGTTCGACCGATCATCGATGTCTCTTCAAGCCGCGTGCGATGGTGCAGGCGTCGCATTGGAGACAGCGACGCTTGCCTTGAACGAACTTCGCAGCGGTGCATTGGTCCCGCTGGCGCCGGAACTCGGAAGCCTGACATTTCCGACCTATTGGCTGACTTGCCCGCCCCGACACCTGAATCGCCGGGTCGTCATTGTCTTCGGCGATTGGATCGGCAAGAAAGCGACCGCTCATGAGCTGGAAAAATCTCGGCTCCTGGAATCGCTTGGCGCAGGTGCGACCAAGGCCCATTCCCGTTGAGCCCGTTCTGACGCGCCAATCAAATTCATAAGAACATCTAATCTAAAGCGGCAGAATTCTCTCCATTCCAAGAATTCAGCAACTTCCTGTGTCAATGCTCTTACGATTCATTTAGCAAGGCTAAACTATGAATTATGGGTTCTGGCTTGCTACTGAGCGTGACGCGACGCAGGGTATGGGTGTAGTCTTGAACTGGAACAGTGATGATCGCGCTTGATCAGCTGATATCTGTTGGCGCTGAACTGGCCCGCCCGGAGTGCGTGCTTTGCACCGCGGACGAGGTGCTGCATGTTGCTGACTGGCGGGGCGGCGTAACCTTGATTGCGCCGGACGGGAGGCAGCGGACCGTCTTGGCCAGCGGGAATTTCAAGCCCAGGCCCAACGGGATCGCGATATTGCCGGACGGTGGCTGGCTGATGGCACATCTGGGCGACTCTGACGGCGGTGTCTATCGGCTGGCCCCCGACGGCACGCTCTCTCCCGTGCTTCTTGAGGTTGAACATGCACCGCTGCCACCCACCAACTACGTCCACATTGACGGGCGGAGGCGCGTCTGGGTAACGGTCAGCACGCGGCGACAGCCGCGCAATCTTGGCTACCGACGCGATTGCGACGACGGGTTCGTTGTGCTGGTGGACAATGCCGGAGCGCGGATCGCTGCGGAGGGCTTTGGCTATGCCAACGAATGCCAGATCCATCCCGTGACGGGGCGGCTCTACGTCAACGAAACCTTCGCCCGGCGATTGACGCGCTTTGACGTCGATGGAGACGGGAATCTGTCGAACAGGACCACGGTCGCCGAATTTGGCCCAGGCACCTTTCCTGACGGGCTGACATTTGACGCCGAGGGCGGCATATGGATCACGTCGATTGTCAGCAACAGGGTGATCCGGGTCGACGCCGTCGGTCGCCAGGAAATTCTGCTTGAGGACGTCATGCCAGACGATCTTGATATGGTCGAAAGAGCCTATCTTGCAGGCGAAATGGGCCGGCCTCACCTGGACCGAACATTCGGCCGCCGGCTCAAGAATGTCTCCAGCGCAGCGTTTGGCGGGGCGGACCTTAGGACCGTCTATCTTGGCTGCCTTTTGGGCGAAGACATAGTGACATTCCAATCACCCATTGCGGGATTGAAGCCATTTCACTGGAATTGGACCACATCTTCGCAAGAGGCTTCCGCATGACGCAACCTCTGAAAGTCGGTTGCGTCGGAGCAGGCTATTTCAGTCGCTTTCACTACGATTCATGGGCCCGGCTTGAAGGGGCGGAACCGGTCGCCTCGGTCAACCGCGACATCACGAAGGCGCAGGCAACCGGGCTTGCCGCATTTGACGATCTCGGCGCGATGCTGGAAGAGGCAACGCCGGACATTGTCGATATCATCACACCGCCAGTCACCCATCTGGAATATATCAGGAAGTCGGTTGAGGCCGCCCCGAAGGCGATCATTTGCCAGAAGCCCTTTTGCCTGGACCTCGATGAAGCTCGCGAAGCCGTGCATCTGTCCGAATCCGCAGGCATTCCCGTCGTCGTCCACGAGAACTTCCGCTTTCAGCCTTGGTATCGTGCAATCAAGGCCGAAATCGATCAGGGTGCCATTGGGGACATTCTGCAACTGACATTCCGCCTGCGGCCCGGCGACGGCCAGGGCCCGCGCGCCTACCTTGATCGACAACCCTATTTCCAGAAGATGCCGCGGTTCTTGGTTCGCGAGACCGCCGCTCACTGGATCGACACGTTCCGGTTCCTGATGGGCGAGCCTCAGGCGATCTTTGCCGATTTGCGAAGATTGAACCCGGCGATTGCAGGCGAGGATGCGGGCTATGTCCTCTTCTCCTACGCCGGCGGCCGGCGCGCGATGTTCGACGGGAATCGCCTGTTGGACCATGCTGCCGAGAACAAGCGCTGCACCATGGGCGAGGCGCTGATCGAGGGTTCGGCGGGCACGATCGAGCTGAGAGGCGACGGATCGGTCCATCTTCGTCGCTTTGGCAGCCTGGCATTGCGCGAAGTCCTGCCGCCCTGCACTCACGAAGGCTTTGGCGGCGACTGTGTCCATCATTTGCAGGACCATGTTGTCCAGGCCGTCCTGGGCCGCGGCAAATTTGAGAACATTGCCGGAAACTACCTGCCGGTGATCGAAGCGGAATACGCGATCTATGCGTCGGCGGAAGCCGGAGCTTGGGTGAGGCTGTGAAGGGAAGAGACCAATGAAGGTGGGATATATCGGGGCCGGAGCCATGGGCGCGCCAATGATTGCGCGGCTGGCGAAGGCCTATCCGGGAAACACGCTGGTCTTTGATGTCAGCCCAGAAGTCTCGGCCCGGGTGGCGGGCGAGACCGGTGCCAATGCATGCAGCGCCGTTGCCGATATTGCGGAGGCGTCGGATGTGCTGTTCTCCTGCGTTCCGAACAACGCTTCCATCCGGCAGGTTTACCTTGAAGACGGCGGGGTCGCTTCTGCGATCCGGCCGGGGTCGATCACCGTAGAATGCTCCACCGTAGGCCCGGACGTCACTCAAAAGGTCCATGCCGCGCTGAAAGCAAAGGGGGCGAGTCATCTCGACGCCTCAATGCTTGGATCAGTCAAGCAGGCGACCGAAGGAACGATCAGCTTTGTTGTCGGCGGCGAAGCGGAGGCATTCGAGCGCGCACGGCCCGTGCTGGCACGATGCGGCCAGCTCATCCGCCACTGCGGGCCGCCAGGTGCCGGCAACCACATGAAGCTGATCCACCAGACGCTCGTTGCAGGCCATGCCGTTGCAGTGGCCGAGGCAATGGGGCTTTGCCTTGAGACAGGAGTTGATGTCGAAACGTTTTACGAGATCGTGACCCAAGGCACCGGCTTCGCCCATTCGCGGTATTTTGAGAACCGCGTACCGCGCATGCGTGACGGCGAGTTCTCGGCACTCTTCATGCTCAAGTTCCTTTTGAAGGATGTCCGGCTGGCGCGTGACATGATCAGCGATGCAGAAGCGAAATACCCGAGCCTAAGTGCCATCGTGCAGACCTGCGAGGACACCGTCGACATGGGCTGGGCAGACGACGACTTCTCCGCTGTCATGAAGCTTGTGGAGGCGCGCATTGGAAAGACCATCGCGAAATGAAGGTTGCGCTGATCAAGGGCGACGGCATCGGAGTAGACGTTGCCGAGGCGACGATCGCAGTTGTTGATGCGGCCGTTGCTGCGGCGTGCGCCCCAAAGCTGGCCTATGACGAAATCCAAGCAGGCGCAGGATACTTCGACGAAACCGGACAGGACATTGAGCCCGGCGGCGAAACGCGCGCGGGTGAAGCCGACGCCGTCTTCCTGGGCGCAATCGGACTGCCTTCGGTCCGACATTCGGACGGGACAGAGATCAGCCCGCACTTGAGGCTCAGAGACATCCATGGGCTCTATGCCGGAGTTCGACCGGTCAAGGCCTATCCGAATGCACCTCGGCGACTGGCCGACCCGCGTGCAGCCGGGATTGACTTGATCGTTCTGCGGGAATCGACCGAAGGTCTTTTCTACTCAGCGGCCGTCCACAAGCGGACGGAAGTCATGGGGGACGCTGAGGCTCGTGACACTCTCAAGATCACAAGGGCGACGACCGAAAAACTCATGCATTTCGGGTTCAAGCTGGCCGAGAAACGAAAGGCGCGTGGCAAACCGGGGCGGCTGACCTGCGTCGACAAGGCCAATGTATTCGCTTCCATGGCCTTCTTCCGGAAGATCTACGACGAGATTGCGGCCGAATATCCAGAAATCGAAACCGGCTACAACTACGTCGACGCACAGGCGTTGGACCTGATCCGAAACCCCTGGGATTACGATGTCATGGTCATGGAGAACATGTTTGGTGACATCCTTTCCGATCTCGCGGGCGGCCTGGTTGGCGGTGTTGGCATGGCAGCTTGCGCGGAGATTGGAGACAGGATCGGCCTCTTTCAACCCGCCCACGGTTCGGCGCCTGACATCATGGGCCAAGACAGGGCCAATCCGCTGGCCGCGATCCTTTCCGGGGCGCTGATGCTGGGCTACCTGGCCGAAAAATCCGGCGACGCGCGCTTTGCAGACGCCGCACAGCGCATCGAACTGGCCGTGGAAGAAGGCTTCGCGGCAAATGCACTCCGCCCAATGGAATTCGGCGGTGACATGGGTACCCGAGCGGTCACCGCCGAAGTTCTTGCGCGAACACCCGTCAGCAAGGTCTGACACATGGCAATCGCATTGGGAGCAATTGCGGACGACTTTACCGGAGCGACCGACCTTTGCAACACGCTGACCAGGGAAGGCATGCGCACGGTTCAGGTGATTGGCGTACCCAATGCCGACACCGATCTGGGTGCTGCCGAGGCCGCCGTCGTGGCATTGAAGTCACGGATGGCCCCAGCAGGTCTGGCCATCAAACAATCGCTCGCCGCCTATGACTGGCTGATTGCGCAAGGTGCTGAACAGGTCATCGAGAAATACTGCTCAACATTCGATTCCACGCCCTATGGCAACATCGGACCCATCACAGATGCGCTGATGGAACACACGGATGCAAAGATTGTCGTGGTCTGTCCGGCCGTCCCGGAAGCGGGGCGCACAATCTATCAGGGACATCTCTTCGTCCGGGGCGAACTCCTTTCGGACAGTTCGATGAAGGATCATCCCTTGACGCCGATGCGCGACGCAAGTCTTGTCCGGCTGATGGAGCAGCAATCAAGGGGCACTGCCGGCGTTGTCCCGCTCCAGACGGTCCGGCTGGGACCCGAGGCGATCCGCGCGGCCTTCGCGGCGCTTGCCGTTGCCGGTCATCGCTATTCCGTGACGGACGCTATCGAGCCGAAAGACCTGCGTGCCATCGGCGCCGCCGTTCATGATCACCCTATTGTCAGCGGCGGATCCGGGGTGGCGCTGGGCCTGCCAGGAAGTCTAAGGCGTGCTGGGCGCCTCGGTCTGGCCAAGCCCGTCTCGCGTCCGGCTGCGCGTGGCCGAATGCTGGTTCTGGCAGGAAGCTGTTCGACTGCCACCCGTGCTCAGATCGCGCTGGCGGCAAGCCTCTGGCCCGCGAAAAGGCTGAATGTCGATGCACTGGCCGAGGGACGGGACGTGGTCAGCGAGCTTTCCGCCTGGGCCATGACACAACCCGCAGATCACCCGGTCTTGATATACGGTTCGGCCGATCCCGAAGAAGTGGCGGTCATCCAGGCAAGATACGGCACCGCCTACGCCGGAGAAATGGTTGAAACTGCGCTCGGCGGATTGGCCAAGTCCCTCTCAATCGAGGGATTTCGCAATATTGTCGTGGCGGGCGGCGAGACATCCGGTGCGGTGGTCTCGGCCCTTGGCATCAAGGCCCTGCGCATCGGTCCCCAAATTGCCCCGGGCGTGCCCTGGACGGAATCCATTGGGGATGCACCCATTGCCTTGGCGTTGAAATCCGGCAATTTCGGTGGTGAGACTTTTTTTGAAGATGCTTTCGGAATGCTGACATGAGAGAAATCACGTATCGTGACCAGATCGCGCGCCAAGCAAGATCGCTCTTCGACCGCGGCCTGACTTTCGGTGCATCGGGTAACATCTCGGTCCGGCTGGAAGACGGCTGGTTGATGACGCCAACGGGGTCGAGCATGGGCAATATCGACCCGGCGCGGATTTCGCGGCTGGATGCAAACGGAAAGCACATCGGCGGCGACAAACCGACGAAGGAAGCCGTCCTGCACACGGCCGTGTACGACCATCGACCTAAGGCCAGAGCGATCGTGCATCTGCATTCGACGCACTCTGTGGCAGTGTCCTGCCTGCACGACATCGACCCCGCCAATGTCCTGCCACCGCTGACTGCATACTATGTCATGCGGATCGGCACACTTCCCCTGATCCCCTATTTCGCTCCTGGCGACATGGATCTCGCAGACGTGGTGGGAAAAGTGGCAAGTGAACACCACGCGGTCCTTCTTGCGAATCACGGTCCTGTTGTTGCCGGAACATCACTGGAAGATGCGGTCAATGCCACGGAAGAGCTTGAAGAAACCGCAAAGCTCTTCCTGGCGCTGCAGACCTTGCGCACCCGGCCACTGACTGAAACGCAGATCGCCGACCTCAAGCGTCGCTATCCCAAAGACATCTAGAAATGTCCCATTGTACGCCGTTGCTGTCGACTTTCGCATTCGCCCGGGTAGCATTTGCGGCCCTAACCCAACACAGGAACCAAAAGTCCCACAAGGAAGTTCATTTTGCTCTGAAGACGTTGACGCATTACCGATTTGGAGGCTCCCAATTTTCAGGGATGATGCTGGGTGCAGATTTAGGGGGCAGGACGCCAGTGTTGTCCCGCAGCCTGTCCTGCGAGAGATCATACTCGCCAAGCATGTTGGTGTGGCACTATGCTTGGGGCGAATGGAGTGCGATCATCTTCAGGATATTGTCCCGTGCCTCAGGGTTCTTGGCGGCCTCGAGCTGTCGGTTGAGGTAAAGAATCCGGGAACTCAGGCCACCACACGCCGGAAATGACGGCAAGTCCTGTCAAACTCACGCGCGACTCTCGGTACTGGCGAAATCTCAGGAAATTTTCGATGCTCTCAGCCACAAACAGCGGCATTTTCCTGCGCAATCGCCCGTCAACGGCCTCCGAGGGCTTGAATCATAAGTCATTGCTTTGACCTTGCTATTTTGCCCTGTACGCACGAAGGGGCTCAAAACGGCAAGATTTTCATGAGATTTGCGTTGTTCTCTTGATGCGGTCGATTGTAGCGACGCCGACGTTGAAGTGGCGTGCGATGGCGCGGATGGATTGTCCGTCCTTGAGCATGGATCTGACCTGATCCTGCTGGTGAGGAGTCAGCTTGAACTTGCGCCAGAACTTCACGCCGCGCTTTCTGGCTGAGGCGCGACCTTCCTCCGTGCGCTCGTTGATGAGGTTGCGTTCGAGCTCGGAAAGTCCCGCAAAAACAGTAAGCAGGAACTTCCCCATGGTATCTTGTTGTATCCGCCCATGGTTCGCGCAGGGACCGGAACGCGGCGCCGGCAGTCTCTATTTTCCGGGTGATGACGAAGAGGTCGCTGGTCGAGCGCGCAAGGCGATCGAGGCTTGTGACGATCAACGTGTCCTGTGGCTGAAGCGTGCCGAGCATCTTCTCGAGCTGAGGTCGGCGACGGTCGAATCCGGAAGCACCAAAAACTTGGGGGTCAATGTGCCGTGGAGAAGAAGGTCTCTTGATCCGCCGATGGAATTGATGGTGCTCCGGCGTGGCTTGAGATGCCGTAATGGGGCGGCGATTCGCACCAGCGCCGGTTCGGATCGGAAAGTGGGAAGGTGGCCGGTTTGGTGTCGTTGTCCCTGCCACGCACAACATGTGCTATTGTGGGTGGCGAAGTGTTCCCGGAGGAGCGCTTCCTGGTTCCATGATGACAGAAAGGACAACGACAATGGAGATCTTTATCGGACTGGACGTGTCTCTGGCAAGCACGGCGGTTTGCGCGCTTGGCGCCAATGGCAGGATCGTCAACGAGGCGAAGGTGCTTTCCGATCCCGGATCGCTCGTCGAGCATCTGCGCGGGCTGCCCGGCAGCGTCGCCGCGGTCGGCCTGGAGGCCGGCCCTCAGTCGCAGTGGCTTCACAAGGGGTTGAGCGAGGCCGGCTTCGAGACGGTGCTGATGGAGACGAGGCGCGTGAAGTCCTCGCTGAAGGCGGCCCCGGTCAAGACGGACCGGCGGGACGCGGAAGGCATCGCGCAATTGCTGCGCATGGGCTGGTTCCAGCCGGTGCACTGCAAGTCGGTCGCGTCCCGGGAGAAGCGGGCCCTGCTGACCTCGCGCAGCGCGCTGGTGGAAGGCCTGACGCGGCTTGAGCTATCCGTGCGCGGCATCCTTCGCAACTTCGGCCTGAAGCTCGGCCGGGTCTCGAAGGGCCGCTGGGAGGAACGGGTCCGGGAACTGGCCCCGGACAACGCGATGCTGTCGGACGTCGTCGCGCCGATCCTGCATCTGCGCGCGCAGATGCGCAACGAGCTGGCCATGATGACGAAGAAGGTCAGGACCCTCGCCCTGTCGGACGCCACGTGCCGGCAGCTGATGACGATGCCGGGCGTGGCCCGGTCACGGCGCTGGTCTTCGTCACCGCGGTCGACGATCCCGCCCGGTTCCGAAGGGCGAGGGACATCGGCGCCTGGGCGGGGCTGACGCCGAAACGGAGCCAGTCGGGAGAGCGGGACGTGTCGGGCGAGATCACGAGGACTGGAGACGTCGCGCTGCGAACGGCGCTCTTCCAGGCCGCCACGTCGATGCTGCACGGCACGAAAAAGATGAACTGGCTGAAGTCCTGGGCGCTGCGTCTGGCGGCGAGGCGTGGGAAAAAGCGCGCCACGACCGCGCTGGCCCGGCGCATGGGCGTCGTGCTGCTCCGGATGTGGCGTGACGGGACGGAGTTCCGGTTCACCCGCGAGCCGGCGACGGCACCCGATCCGGCATGAGCATGGCTTCACCGGATCTGCGGCCTGTGATGAAGAAGGAAGGAGCGGGTTCCGCCTCTTGAGAGGCAACCCGTCCACGGACGTCCCTGCCGGGACGCGGTCCCCGATGATGTCGTGAGTTGCCTCGTTGCCGAAGCGCGCTGTCGCGTTCGAGCACGCGTTTGAGATGGACACTCGGGGACCGGATTGGACCAGGCATCATGCAGGCGGCCGGCGAGCCGACCACGGACGGAAGGAAGATGCCCGGCGGCGGACGTGAAGCGGACCTTCCCGGAAACAGGGAGGCAAGGCCTTGAACGAAACCTGAACGGCTTCGACTCCGCCGAGGATTGCCTGGTTCGCCTCGCCAGACTCTTGCGGTCGCTCCGGCGAACCAGGCAATCCTCGGCTCCGGACCAAAAGCCAACGTCGCTTCCGGCATGAACGCCGCGCCCTCTTGCCGCCGGCGCCGGGACAGTTTTGCCAGGTTCGGGCTTCGTGGCCGCTCATGCACGGGAATCTTGTGCTTGACGGTGGGGGCCCCATTACGGAAGAGCAACTCCTGCTTGGCGGTGTGGTCGATAGACCCCCAGGTTTTTGGTGCTTCCCAGCATTGGGGCGACATCATGCGGCACGCGGCCAGCATCCGGGACAAGTCTCTGAAACCGTCCGCAATCCTGCGCAAGCCTGGAGCTTGTCGCCAACAGAACCGGCCTTGTCTCGCCCTTGGCGAAATCGGTCGCACCGAGCGCACGCTCTTCATGCTCGACTGGATCGAAAATGCCGACCAGCGCATGGAATGCCAGGCGGGACTCGACAAGGGCGAGGCGCGGCACTCTTTGGCCCGAGCGGTCTTCGCCCATTCGCAAGGGGGCATTCATGATCGTTCCGGCGCTGCCCGGCAGAAGCGCGCCATGGCGCTCGATCCGGTCATTGCCTCCATCTCGTTCTGGAACGCGATCTACATGGACAAGGCAGCGACACATCTCGCAAAGACCAGCCCGCTTTACGATCCGGACCTCCTGCGGCATGCATCGCCGCTCGGGTGGAATCACATCATCCTGTCCGGCGACTTCGACTGGCACTCAGGGGCGGCAGAGCGTAAAATTGCACGACCACCAAACATCAAGCCTGCCGGTGTTTGGGGAACCCTGCAACGTTCGTCAATCGTTCCTCTTAGAGTAATCCTACCTACAAACCTTCCGATGGGGCCATGCACGGCAAGGCAGTCCGGCAGAAGCGAGAATGTCGGCTGCCCTGCGCGGCAGCGGTGCCGCGGGATCTTCGCAAGGCCCCAAGGCGCTTGCCCGGCTGCAGGTGCCGTGGCGCGCGAGCGCTCGACAGCTGGAACCGTGGATCGGGCAGGCATCAAGCCTTGCCTCGCGCCGCGCCATCGTGGCAACGCAGTCCCTGCCGGTGAGTGGGGACGAATGCCGCATCTGCACTCGTCGGCCGTGTCATCATCGTAGGCGAAACTTCGGATGACGAAGAATCTGGAACTCTCCCTGAATTGATGCGGCGGCGGCGCGAAATCGTCCATGAAGCCGACGGAATCACGATCAAGCGGGGCTGGCGGTTGCCGCCAGGCTGCCATGCCTGGGACCGTCCCTGCAATTCGGCGCGCCGAAAGCCGATGTTCAGTGCCTGCCTTCCACGCGAATGGCGCCGCCTGCCTCCTCGAATCGCCCAATCCATTTTCGCAAAGGGAACCAGTCGAAGTAGATCGAGAGGATCGAGGGGAAGACCAGGACGACCAGGATCATCGAGGCCAGAACGCCGAAGGCAACGGACACGACCAAGGGAACCAGCGTCTGCACCTGCGGGCTCGTGTCGAAGATGATCGGGAGCAGTCCGACGAAGGTGGTGGAGCTTGACAGCACGACCGGGCGGAACCGGTCCCGGACCGCGTTCAGGGATGCCACGACGTAGTCGTCTCCTTTCAGGTGCGACTGGAAAAAGGTCAGGAACAGGATCGCGTTGTTCACCACGATGCCTGCGAGTGACGCAAACCCGACCAGGCTGGGCATGGAGACATCCATCCCAAGCGCCCAATGCCCGAGGATCGTGCCAACCAGGGCGAAGGGAATGGAGATCATCACGATCACCGGCAGGCTCCAGGAGCGAAACTGGAACGCCAGCACCATGTAGACCCCGATCAGGCCCAGCCCCAAGGCCGACACCATGGAGGCTTGCGACTCCTGCTGTTCTGTCGTCGCACCCCCGATCCCGATCGCGACCCCCGGGAAGTCGGCCGCCAGTTGCGGCGCGATCTCGTTCAGCACCACGGCCGAGATGGCTGCGGATGTCGTGACATCGCGGTCGATCTGGCCTTGCACCCGTGCCACGGCAAGGCCGTTCCTGCGTGTGATCGTGGGGTAGCCGGTGGTGATCTCCAGGTCCGCGACCGTTGCGAGACCGGTCTGGTTTCCGTTGGCAAGGATGATCGGGAACCGTTCGAGTTCGGTCAGGCTGGATACGGTGTCGGCCAGCTGGACACGAACGGTGCGGTCACTGGCCCCTTGCCTGAAGCTGTCGGTTTCGGAACCCTGGAACGCCGTGCGGAGCTGGCTGGACAGGCTTTGCGGTGTCAGGCCTGCCGAATGCCCGAAGGCGTTCAACGCGATCTGCGCTTCCTGGCGGCCGCCGTGGAAGTCTTGGTAGGCTTCAGTGACATCGTCGCGCGCGAGGAGATCCGCAGCCAGGCGCTTGGCGGCACTTTCGAGTTCGCCCAGGTCGCGCCCCTGCAATTCCACATCCACATCGAGGCCGCCTGGTCCCCGTTCGGATTGCGCGAAGCCGATCTGGACAACATCCGGCAACGGGCCGGCCGCGGCGCGCCAGGCCAGCAACACTTCGTCTGCGGAGACGTTCCGCAGCGCGCTTTCCAGCAGGTCTACGGTGATAGTCGCGGTGTGAGAGCCGTTGTCATTGACGTTGGCGTTGACGGCGTATTGCATCAGGACGCGTTCCACCAGAGGCGCGGCGTCGGTTGTGAGCGGGGACAGCTCTGCATCGACCTGTTCAAGTCCGGCGACAAGCCGGTCGACAGTTTCAACCGTGCGTGCGCGGGAAATGCCGGAGGTGAGGGAGACGCGCGTAACCAGCGTGTCGCCTTCGGTCGCCGGAAAGCCGATGACCTTGATGGATCCGGAGACGATCAGGCCGATGGACAGGATCAGGACCGCGACTGCAGACCCGACAGTCAGGTAGCGTAGACCCACAAACGCGGTCGCGACGGGGAGCGCCACGCGTTCCTTGACCCAGTCCAGTCCACGTTCGGCGATGCGAGGCCTTGCCGTCTCGTCGGGCTCTCCGCCCGCATGGCCGAGATGGTGCGGCAGGATCAGGAAGCCTTCGACCAAGGAGAGCGCCAGGGTGATCAACAGCACCATTGGAACGAATTTCAGGATCTGGCCCAGTTCGCCCGAAAGGAACATCAGCGGGCCGAACACGCAGGCAGTCGTCAGGAAGGAGGACATGACGCCTGGCAGGATCTCCATCGTCCCTTTGGCCGCGGCCTCCAGCGGCGGCGCCTTGCGGCGCCATTTGGCGATGTTCTCGGCGATGACGATGCTGTCGTCCATGATCAGGCCCACGGCCATCAACAGCGCGATCAGCGTGATCATGTTGATGGTGATGCCCAGAAGGCTCATCACGAAGAGGCCACCTAGGAAGGACACGGGCAGTGCGGCGGAAATCCACAGCGCTTCGCGGAGCGACAGGAACAGCCACATCGTTGCGAACACGAGGCCCAGCCCGATTGCGATGTTGCCGAAGATCAGGGCGATCCGCTCTTCAACCAGTTCCGACAGGTTGTTGATGACCGCGATGTCGAACGGGTCCGGGTAGGCGGCGCGCTCCGCCTGCAACACCGCGTCCACGCGTTCGAAGACACGGATGCCGTCTTCGTCAGCGGACTTGGAGATGGAGATGATCGCCGTTTGCGCCCCGTCGATGTAGCTTTGCGTGCTTTCGTCGCTGTCCGCCATGGCGACCGTCGCCAGATCGGACAGTTGCACCAGGGCGCCGTCCGGGTTCTCGATCACGACAAGGTCTTCGAGATCCGCGACTGTCCGCGTGGCGCCTGCATAGCGCAGGACCAGTTCCCCCTCGTCCAGCGCGGCGATGCCAAGGGGCTGCTGGAACGACCGCGCCTCGATGGCGTTCACGAGGTCATTGCTCGACAGGCCGAAGCGGCGAAGGGCCTGCTGGTCGAAGTTGACCTGAAGCTCACGGTCCGTGATGCCGGACACGTCTGCCGAGGCCACGCCTTCAAGGGCGCGGAGACGCTCCGACAGGTCGTCCGCGTATGCGACCAGCCCGTCCTTGCCGGAAATGCCGGAGATCGCGAGCAAGGCGACAAGGTCGGTCCGGTTGGCGATTTCGACCGAAGCGGTCCCGGACGCCTCGGGAAAGTCGGAGATGCCCGAGACGGCAGAGAAGACGTCATTGAAGAACTGGATCAACTCCCCGGTCTCTTCCAGCTCCGCGGTAGCGACGGCGCGACCTTCGACGGACAGGCACGACAGTTCATCAAGGCCCGTGACGCCGGACAGCGCGCTTTCCAGCGGGACGCAAATCTCTTCATCCACATCGTGCGCCGAGGCGCCGGGATAGGGTACCGCGATCCTGACGCTGTCGGCAGCGAATTCCGGGAACGTCTCGCGCTCGACATTGCTGATCACCGCGATGCCCAGCACCGTGATGACGGCCATCAGCAGGTTCGCGGCAACCGGATGGCGGACGAAGTATCCGATCATCGGCCTGTCTCGCCTGCGTCAATCACTTCAAGCGCGACACCCGGAACGGAAGGTCTGGGTGCGGACAGGAGCACGCGGTCACCGTCATTCAGGCCATCCATGATCAGGATGCGATCCCCCGCGACGGGGCCCGGCGCCACAGCTGTCATCGCGAGCCTGTCATCCGGATCTGCGGTGTAGACGAAAGGCTGGCCACTGTCGTCCTGTTGCAGGATCGCGCGCGGAATCGAGATGACCGCAGTGTCCGGGGTCGCTTCCAGCACGACGGACACGAAACTGCCAAACTCCAGCGGGGGCGACCCTTGGGGCGCGTTGATGACAAGCGGGTCATCGACGCGTACCGCGATCCCGAGGGATCCGGTTTCGCTGTCAATCGATCCCCGGAACCGGTTGGGCAGGGCGGGATAGCGTGCCGGCGTGCCCGCAAAGTCCATCTCCACAAAGGCCGATATGCCGACTTGCGCCATGTATTCGATCACAAGGGTCGCATCAATCTCGGTCACGTCCCGCAAATGCGGTCCGACCGCAGCGCGAAGCAGGTTGCCGAGGGCCCGCGGCTGGAACGCCCCCACGACTTCCGCCGTGTCGATTGCGTCGAGCGCGAGCAACTCGTTGCCAAGCCGCACGAACTGACCTGCCTCGACCGACTTGCTTGAAACGCGGCCCCGGTAGGGCGCCGTGATGGCGGTGTTTTCCAGGCCCCGTCGCGCTTCCGCCAGCTCGGCTTGCCGCACGGCGAAGGTTGCTTCCGCCGAGGCCCGTTGGGTGGGATAGAGCGCCAGCGTGTTGGTCAGGTTGATGATTGCGTTTTCCTGGTTCAGCAGGGTCTTCTGCGCGGCATCAAACCTGGCCGACGGGACAGTCCCGGACTCCGAAAGCGCCTGCACGCGATTGAACTCGGCCTCGGCAACTTCAAGGATCCGTTGCTCGACTTCGAGCAATCGCCGCGTGTTTTCCTCCTTCCGGTCGAGTTCGGCCAGGGTCGCCTCTGCGGCAGCAATGTTGGCTTCGGTCTTGGCAATCGCGATCTCATGGTCGGTTGGATCGACTTGAATGAGCAGGTCACCCGCTTCCACGACCGTGCCGACGGCCAGATTCGGGAACGTCGCGATCACGCGACCCTCGGCCTGGCTCACCGCGCTCCAGCTGCGTACGGCTTCGACCCGTCCGTAACCGGTGGCCGTCAGCATGAGGGGTTCTTCCGAGACCGTCAGGGCCCGTACCGCCAATCTGGCCTCTTCCAGCGGTTCGGGAGAGACTTCCTCCGGCTGCGTCATCCAGACAAGGCCTAGGACTCCGAGCGCAATCGGCGGGATGATCAGGAGCGGCTTGAAGTTCATCGGCATGTCTCGATTCCCTGGTGCGGCTTTCCGACGCGAACGCGATTCCGGCTTTTGCTGCCGCGGTCGCGAAGGAATGCAGGTTAAATCATCTTGCGTGCAAATCAAACGGCTTCGGCGGCTTGGGGTGTAGCCCAGATTGGTTGTTCAGGCGGTTACGGCCTGTCTCGCCCGCCAGTCCAGGAAGTCGGGCAGCCTGAGGTTCATGACGCAGCCCTTGAGCGCGAGCATGGCGTTGGCTCCCCTCCTGGACCAGCGGGTGCCTGAGCGCTTCAGCCTCAGTCCGAACTGCCTGCAGCCGCTTTCCACGACGCCGCTCCCGACCTGCATGCCCTGGTCGCGGTACCCGTCGTACCGCATCCTCTCGAGGTTGTTCCGGAAGTGGCGGCTGCACGCAGCCACCTCCCCGTGACGGCCTCTGAAGGGCTCGAGCTCCCGGACCACCCTGGCGACCCGCCCCGCCTCGCTGACCGTCGCCGAAATTCGGCGCGGCGTTCTGGAGATGCCCAGCGGCAAGAAGAAGGACGGCCTCGAAGCATGGTTCACAGGAGAAGAGGGGCCACAGGCCCTGTTTGCGGGCCGGACGCTGTCGTTCGATGACAGGGCCGGTCTAGTCTGGGCGCGCCTGATGGCGGAGGGCAGAATCCAGGGTCGTCCTCGCAGCGCTCTCGACATGATCCTCGCCGCAGTAGCGGTGGCGAACGACTGCGTAGTGGTGACGGATAACGAGCGGGATTTCAGGGGGCTTCAGATCGTCAACCCATTGCGCGGTGTAGCGAAGGGGGAAGAGTAGTGGCGTTTGCAGCGTTGGCGCGAAATTCCCGGGATTGTCTATTCCATGCCTATTAGCCCGACTTCCGCAACTCGCGGGTCTTGAGGTCCCTAACCCATTGATATTCCTGAATCCGACCCCCAAAGGTCGGCACTACACGACGCCCGCCGAACTGCGGGCGCAATACCGTCACGAAGAGATTCGCGGCGCGCTCTGGGTCGGCAGGATCATGCCGAGTTGGTGCAGCAGAAGCTCGTGCTCCTTTCTTGGCTGGGTGTGGCGCGGCAGTACAAGGTGCCGGCCGTCGGTGGTGGGCAGATGCACGTCCACCATCTGGATCGTGCCGAACGCCTCGATGATGGCGCGCGTTCCTCACGATGAAGACCTCGCGGCTGCGGATCCGGCCGGTCCACGTCTGTTCGGAGGATCACGTCCGCGCCCACGTGTTCCTCTGCATGCTTGCGTACCACGTGGAATGGCACATGCGCCGCCGCCTGGCGCCGCTCCTGTTCGAGGAAGACGACCGGGAGGGCGCCCGGACGCAACGCGGATCGCCCGTCGAGCCGGCCAGGGTCTCCGGATCCGCCGAAAGCAAGGCGGCGGACAAGAGGACCCCAGACGGGCTGCCGGTCCACAGCTTCACGACGCTTCTCGCCGACCTGGCCACGCTGACGCTGAACGAGGTGACGCTGCCTGGCAGTCCGGACAATGCCTTCCCGCTGCTGGCGACCCCGACGGAGCTGCAGGGCCGGGCCTTCGAGCTGCTGGAGATCGACCCCGCCAAGGATGTTGCCATGCAGGTGACAGGTTGAATCCCAGGGAATCCGCCGTCGGCCCCTTGATTTGCGAAGGATTCCTGTCTGACCCCTAAGTGAAGATCAGGTAAAATGCGGCAAGAATGCGCGGCATCCTATGCCAGTCCGGCTTGCGCGAGCACTTCCGCCCGGCTCATCCGGGTCCGCTCGGTATCCGACTTGAGCTGGCCGCAGGCCGCCATGATGTCCTCGCCGCGCGGAGTGCGCACCGGGGAGGCGTAGCCGGCCTTGTGCACGATGTCGGCAAAGGCCTTGATCCGGGATCGGTCGGACCGTTCATACGGAGCGCCTGGCCATGCGTTGAACGGGATCAGGTTGACCTTCGCCGGAATGCCCCGGATCAGCTTCACGAGCCGCCGCGCGTCCTCGTCGCTGTCGTTGACACCCTTCAGCATCACGTATTCGAAGGTGATTCGCTCAGAATTCGAGAGCTTTGGATAGGCCCTGAGCGCGTCCAGAAGCTCGGCGATGTTCCAGCGGCGGTTTATCGGCACAAGCCGGTTGCGCACCTCGTCCGTCGTTGCATGGAAGCTGACCGCCAGCATGCAGCCGATCTCGCTTGCAGTTCGCGCGATTTCGGGCACGACCCCGCTCGTCGACAACGTGATCCGACGTCGCGACAGGGCAATACCTTCGCCATCCATCACGATCTTCATCGCATCGCGGACGGCATCGAAATTGTAGAGCGGTTCGCCCATGCCCATCAGCACGACGTTTGACAGAAGTCTCGGACCCGCATCGCCCGACCCAACGCCACGTTCCGGCCATTCGCCGAGTTCATCACGTGCCAGCATGACCTGGCCCACTATCTCGTCCGGGGCCAGGTTTCTCACGAGCTTCTGTGTGCCGGTGTGGCAGAAGGAGCAGGTCAGCGTGCAGCCGACCTGCGATGACACGCAAAGCGTGCCCCGATCCTCTTCCGGTATGTAGACCGTTTCGGCCTCGTGTCCACCGGCGACCCTTATCAGCAGCTTGCGCGTGCCGTCCGAGCTGACCTGCCGGCGGACGACCTCCGGCAAGGAGATCACGAAACGCTCTTCCAGCATGGCGCGGTAGGCCTTCGAGAGATTCGTCATGGCCGCGAAGTCGCGCACGCCCCAGTGATACACCCATTGCCAGACCTGGCGGGACCGCATCCTTGCCTGCCTTTCCGGCGTTCCAGCCCGGACGAGCGCCTCGATGAGCCTGTCCCTTGCAAGCCCCACGACATTGGTCCGCCCGTCGCTCGAGGAATCCTTGCGCGGCACGGTCAGGACATCAGGCGTTATCGGAGCGGGTACAGCCATCGATTTCGTTCCAAGGGTCAGGGCGCGGATTCGGGCGATCCAGGCTCGATTGCCAAAGTCTTGCTCAGGGAGCGCGGAACTTGGGCAGTCCCAAGGCATCCGCTTGCCGTCTCCGGGGCGAGTTCGTCACTCCGGACAAGCCGGTGCGCGAGGCCGGCCTTGTCGAATTCAGCCTCGGACATGCTGCGTCAGGAACCGCAGCGCTTCTCGGCGTCCTCGATCATGGCCGTCGCGCCGATCAGCGAAAACGTGTCCTTTGTCTGCGTTCCGCGGCTCGAGCGCGCGGTCACGACCGCGTCGGCCCCCCGCTTCATGGCCGTCACGATCTTCAGGTCCTCGGCCGGTGTCGCGGGCCAGGCATATTCTTCCTCGGTGAAGAGCTCGAACGTCGCGCCGTCAATTTCCAGCGTCGCAGTCGAACCCTTCGCGAACGGGTATCCACCCGTGAAGCTGACTTCTCCTGCCACGTTGCCCGCAGGTTGATACGTCACGAACAGGAGGATGTCGCCCCGGCGCACCGCCACCTCTCTGCCGCCGCGCGTGTTCACGGTCTTCTTTGGTGCGGTCACGGCCCAGCAGGCCCTTGGATCGGTTCCTTCGAAGACCTGCCAGTCGGATGCTTCTCCCACACGAGTGCCCGCGTCCTGCGCGTTCACGATTCCTGAAACGCCTGCCACCGCGAAGGACAATGCCAATGCGGAGAAAATACGTCCTGCCTTCATCCTGCCACTCCTGCCTCCGATTGCGCCCGCCCGGGTCTTGCCCGATGTCACACGCGCAATGCCCCTGTCCAACGGGTCTCTAATAGCGTATCTCAAGCTCTTGATGGAACCCCCTGCCTGTAGAATTTCCGTCAACCGAGCGGAGCAAGCCCATGACCCGCCCCGTGCCGATGGTCGAGATCCTTCGAGGAGACTTCGTGGAATCCCGCCATGAGGGCCATGCGGCAATCGCAGGCGCGGACGGAAGAATCGTTGAAGCCTGGGGTGACCCGGGCATGGTCATTCTGCCCCGCTCTTCAGCCAAGATGCTGCAGGCCTTGCCGCTGCTCGAAAGCGGGGCAGGCGCAGGCCTTTCCACCAAGCAGCTGGCGCTTGCCTGCGCTTCGCACAGCGGAGAAAGGCATCATGTCTTCCTCGTAGACCAGTGGCTGACGGACCTTGGTCTTGACGACAGCGCGCTGCTATGCGGACCGCAGGCTTCGCGCGACCGTGAACACTGCCTTTGGATGGACCGTGTCGGCAAGGAAGTGACCCGCGTCTACAACAATTGCTCAGGCAAGCATGCAGGCTTTCTCACGTTCGCGAGGCACCTTGAAGCAGGCCTTGACTATGTCGATCCGGATCATCCCGTGCAGCGCGCCGTACGCCAGGCGATCGAGGAGACCTGCGACGAGGAAAGCCCGGGCTTCGGAATCGATGGCTGCTCGGCCCCGAGCTACGCGGTCAGCCTCGGGGGCCTTGCAAGCGCCATGGCGCGGTTCGCCGCCTCGGGAGGGAGCGGCGAGGCCCGTGACGTCGCGATGAACAGGCTTGTCGATGCCATGATCACGCATCCGGACCTGGTCTCGGGACGTGGCCGTGCCTGCGCGGCGCTGATGGAGTCGGCAAGAGAGCATTTGGCCGTCAAGACCGGTGCCGAGGGCGTCCATGTCGCGATCCTGCCGGAGAGGAAACTCGGAATTGCCCTCAAGATAGCTGATGGCGCCACCCGCGCATCCGAAGTCGCGATGGCTGCCTTGCTTGCACGTCTCGGCGCAATCGACGGGAACCATCCTTTGCTCAGCCGTGACATCCGCAACTGGGATCGCATTGTCACCGGCGTCATGCGCCCCTTCGCGGGACTTGCCGCGCCACCATGAGGATGACGGCCAGTGCCGGACGAAACCCAAGATTCGACGCTTCGTCATGTTCTTGAGCAAACAGGCACCATTGCCATTGTTAGCGCTTCCACGAGTCCAGTCAGCCCATCCCTGTTCGTTGCGACGTATTTCAACGGGCGGGGACGTCGGGTGATTCCGATCAATCCGGGCCGTGCGGGCGGAACGCTGTTCGGCGAGCCGGTGCTGGCGAGCATTCACGACGTTCCCTCGAGTGCCAGAATTGACATGCTTGACGTGTTTCGCCGTTCCGATGCGGTGCCAGGCATCGTCGATGAGGCGCTCGCCCACCTGATGCCCGGTCTCAAGTTCGTCTGGATGCAATACGGCGTGCGCAACGAAGCGGCGGCGGCGAAGGCGCGGTAGCGCGGGCTGATCGTAGTTCAGGACCGTTGCCCCAAGGTCGAGCACATGCGCCCGTTCGGCGGACCGAACCTTGCCGGCATCGGTGGCGGCCGCGCTTCGTCGAAACTGCCACGCGACGGATGATGAAACCGTCGTTGCCCTCTGCCCGGCCAGAAGCTATGTCGCCGGCATCAGCTACGCGAGGTGCCCTGATGCCCAACGACCAGCTCGAAGCAGCGATCGAAGCCGCCTGGATTGTCCGCGACGAGATAGCGCCCACGACGACCGGCGAATCCCGTGACGCGATCGAGGACACGTTGAGCGCGCTGGATGAAGGCAGGCTTCGCGTCGCCGAACGCAGGGACGACGGCGCCTGGCACGTCAACCAATGGGCCAAGAAGGCCGTGCTCCTGGGCTTCCGGCTCAAGGACATGGAATTGCAGGAAGGCAGCCCGCAGGGCGCCGCCTGGTGGGACAAGGTCGACAGCAAGTGGAAGGGCTGGAACGACAACAAATGGAAGGCTGCCGGATTTCGCGCCGTGCCCAATTGCGTCGTGCGCAGGTCGGCCTACATCGCGCCTGGCGTCGTCCTGATGCCGTCCTTCGTCAATCTCGGCGCCTATGTTGACGAAGGCACGATGGTGGATACCTGGGCGACGGTCGGCTCCTGCGCCCAGATCGGCAAGAATGTCCATCTTTCGGGCGGCGCCGGCATCGGCGGCGTGCTCGAACCCATGCAGGCCGGGCCCACGATCATCGAGGACAACTGCTTTGTCGGCGCCCGGTCGGAGGTCGTGGAAGGGGTCATTGTCCGCGAAGGCTCGGTTCTCGGCATGGGCGTCTTCATCGGCCAGTCCACGAAGATCGTCGTGCGGGATACGGGCGATGTCCTGTACGGAGAAGTCCCGCCGTACTCCGTGGTTGTCGCCGGATCAATGCCCTCGAAGAACGGAGTCCATCTCTATTGCGCGGTCATCGTGAAGCAAGTCGACGAGAGGACGCGTTCTAAGACAGGCATCAACGAACTCCTGCGCGATTGAACCCGTCGCCCGCGAAGTGGAGGCGTGCCTCGGACATTCACGCGCCGAACGTCAAACATGCCCTTGATCGCAAATGGAAACCTGCCGGCCAAAGCCTCGCATTCCGCCCGTTCCGTGCTGAACGGACGGGAGACAGCGGCCTGTCCGGAAGTGTCACAAAGGCTGCCCGGGAAGCTCCCGGGGCTGGAGGCATGACATGACGGCGGTCTTTCTCGATCTTGATGGAACGCTCATGGAATCTCACCCCGGGATCCTCGCGTCCTTGCGCCATGCACTCGAATCAACCGGCCATCACGCGCTTGCCGGGACCGACCTTGCCTGGATGATCGGACCGCCGTTCGACGAGTCCTTTCGCAGGATGGGACTGTCCGATCCTGACGCGGTGACTTCCGTGTACCGGGAACGTTACCTCGAGTCGGGCATGTTCGACGCGCGCGTGTATGACGGCGTTCTTGACGCGTTGGACACGCTTCGAGAGGCCGGAGCGCGCATGTATCTCGCGACCGCCAAGCCCCACGTCTATGCCCGGCGGATCACGCGGCATTTCGGCCTTGCCGGATATATGGAGCGCGAATTCGGCCCCGAGCTTGACGGCACGCGGAAATGGAAAGGCGACCTGCTGGCTCATGCGCTCGCCGAAACCGGCGAGGATGCGGCCAGGGCCGTGATGATCGGAGACCGGGAGCACGACATCGCGGCCGCCACGGAGGTCGGGATGAAATGCGTCGCCGTCAGATGGGGATACGGGAACGAGGCGGAGTGGCATGATGCCGGGGCTGTCATTGACCGCCCGGATGCCCTCCAAACGGCGATTGCGACCCTGTGCGGCAAAGGCTAGCCATTGTGCATGAGCTGTGACCCCGTCGAACTGACACGGCAGCTTGTTCGCTGCAAGACCGTCACCCCGGAGGAAGGCGGTGCGATCGCGCTGCTGGAATCCACGCTTCGCGATGCCGGCTTTGACTGCTTTCGCGCCGACAGGGGAGGCGTCGCGAACCTCGTTGCCCGTTGGGGAGAGAAGGCTTCAGCACGGACTTTCGGTTTCAACGGGCATGCCGACGTCGTGCCTCCCGGGGATCCGGAGACCTGGTCTGTCGACCCATTCTCGGCCGAGGTGCGCGATGGCTGGCTCTACGGGCGCGGTGCCGTCGACATGAAGTCGGGCGTCGCGGCGTTCGTGTCTGCCGCAATTTCCCTCGTGCAGGAAGGCCTGCCCGAGGGGGCGATCATCATTTGCATCACCGGCGACGAAGAAGGTGACGCAACCGACGGCACCTCGGCCATTCTCGACTGGATGTCCGCAAACGGCGAAGCCATGTCGGGCTGCCTCGTCGGAGAGCCGACCTCCGTCGGCGCGCTTGGGGACACGGTCAAGATCGGGCGCAGGGGTTCCATGTCAGCGCATTTCACGGCGACCGGCATGCAGGGCCATACAGCGTATCCGGACCGGGCCCGGAATCCGGTTCCCGTTCTCGCGCGTCTCATGGACAGGCTCGCCAGCCACAAGCTCGACGACGGCACCGAGCATTTCCAGCCGTCGACGCTCGCCGTCACGACGATCGACACCGGCAATGCCGCCACCAATGTCATTCCCGCCGTTTGCCAGGCTTCCCTGAACGTCAGGTTCAACGATGCCCATGACTCCGGCAGCCTGACGGCATGGCTCGAAGAGGAGGCTGCGCGGGCTGCATCGGAGTCAGGCGTGGGGATCTCGATGGAGACCAAGGTCTCCGGCGAAAGCTTTCTCACTCCGCCCGGCGTGTTTTCGGAACTCGTTGCGGAAGCAATCCAGTCCGAAACCGGCCTCTCGCCCGACCTCTCGACCACCGGTGGCTCCTCCGATGCGCGTTTCATGAAGCGGCACTGCCCCGTTGTGGAGTTCGGTCTCGTCGGCAAGACCATGCATGAGATCGATGAGCGTGTCGAAATCGCGCAGATAACCCGGCTTGCGGCAGTCTATCGCCGAATTCTCGACAGGTATTTTGCATGATACGCCGGGCCGAAGCGCGCGACATGGCGGCAGTGCTGGACATCCGCGCTCGCGTCTTCATCGAGGAGCAGGGAGTTGCCGCAGCGGACGAGCGCGACGGGCTCGACGCCGAGGCGATCCATCTCATCGCTTTCGTGGACGGCGAGCCCGTAGGCACCGCGCGCCTCTTGATCAAGGGCGATACGGGCAGGATCGGTCGCGTGGCGGTTCTCGCGGACAGGCGCGGCTGCGGCCTGGGCAAGGCTCTCATGCACGCGGCCCTTGACGAGCTGAGACGACAGGGCCTTGCCCGGGCAGGGCTCGGGTCCCAGACACACGCAATCGGGTTCTACGAGGCTCTCGGCTTTGAGGCCGCCGGCCCGGAATACTTCGATGCGGGCATCCCGCATCGCGAAATGGTCCTGTCCCTGTGAGACGACAGACCTTGATCGTCATGGTCAAGGAGCCGCGCCCGGGCCGGGTCAAGACGCGTCTTGGGCGGGAAATCGGCATGGTGACCGCGGCATGGTGGTACCGACATCAGACCAGGCGCCTCCTGCGCCGTCTCCGCGACCTCCGCTGGCAGACGGTCGTTGCCGTCACGCCTGACGGCGAGGGATTCAGGAGCCGTGTCTGGCCGCCCGACCTTCCGCGCATCGCTCAGGGAACCGGGAACCTGGGCCAGAGGATGACGCGTGCGCTCAGGGCAACGCCGGGACCGACGCTGCTTATCGGATCCGACATTCCCGGAATCGGCAGGCAACACGTTGCTTCCGCGTTCTCGGCGCTGGGCCGTGCCCGATCCGTCATCGGGCCTGCCGACGATGGCGGATTCTGGATGATCGGCCTCCTTCATCCGCAACGGCCACCCAAGGGCCTGTTTCGGGACACGCGCTGGTCGCATCCGGAAACCCTGGCCGACACGCTTCCCACGCTTCCGAGGCCGGTCGCAATGACAGGCGCGCTTGCCGACGTCGACACGGTTGCCGATCTTCGGTGAAGATATCGGCGTTCCTCCATCCGGACCTTGCCCGGACGGCAATCGACGTGACCTCGTCCATGTCCCGTGATACGCGCCGGACATGACCCGGATCCCCTCGAAGGAAGACATTCTGGCTTGGGTTTCCGACAACCCGTCGAAGGCGTCGAAGCGCGACATTGCAAGAGCCTTCGGTGTCAGGGGCGCGGACCGGGTCGATCTGAAGCGCCAGTTGAAGGAACTGGAAGCCGACGGCCAGCTCGCGAAGCGTCGCAAGACCTATCGTGATCCGGGCCATCTCCCGCCGGTATCGGTTCTGCAGGTGGACAGGGTCGACACTGACGGTGAGCTGCTTGCACTCCCGCTGGAATGGCAGGGTTCGGGACAGGCGCCCGTGATCCTGGTCGCGCAGGGATCCGGCGATCCCGCGCTGGCGCCGGGAGACCGCATTCTCGCGCGCCTCGAGGAGGTCAAGGGCGAGTCGCACGCTTACAAGGCACGCCTCATCCGCCGCATCGGCACCGGCCCTGGCAAGATCCTCGGAATATACCGCAAGTCGGACACCGGCGGGCGCATCGTGCCGATCGACAAGGGTGCGTCGAGAGAATGGCATGTGCCGCCAGGTGCGGAAGGCGGAGCGATGGATGGCGAACTGGTAGAGGCGGGACAAACCGGTCCGAGGGCGCGGCTCGGCCTTCCCCGTGCACGAATCGCCTCGTGTCTTGGCAATCCGTCGCGGCCCAGGACCGTTTCGCTGATCGCCATTCACCAGCACGGGCTTCGACACGGCTTTCCGGATGAGGCCGTCGCCGAAGCGAATGCCGCGCGGCCCGTGGCTCCAGGCACACGGGCCGATCTGACGTCGCTGCCCTTCGTCACGATCGATCCGGCGGACGCGCGCGACCATGACGATGCGGTCTGGGCCGAACCCGACGAGGCTCCGGACAATGCAGGCGGGCATGTCCTCTGGGTCGCGATCGCCGACGTCGCCCATTACGTCAGGCCCGGAAGCGCCCTTGATCTTGAGGCCCGGGAACGCGGAAACTCGACATACTTCCCGGATCGGGTGGTCCCGATGCTTCCAGATCGCCTGTCCGGGGGCCTCTGCTCGCTCCTCGAAGGCGAACCGCGGCCATGCATTGCCGCCCGACTCGTGATTGACGCGAACGGCGAACTGATCGCCCACGAATTCCGGCGCGCGCTGATGCGCTCGGCGGCGTCGCTCAGCTACGGTGAGGCGCAGGCGGCCTTGGACGGTCGGCTCAACGACAGGACGGCGCCGTTGCGAGACACGGTCCTGAAGCCGCTCCAGGCCGCTTATTCCGCGCTCCGCAGCGCCCGCGAACGCCGCCAGCCGCTCGATCTTGACCTCCCGGAGAGAGAGATCGTCCTGGACGAGAACGGCAGGGTGAGGTCGGTGGCGTTCAAGGAGCGCCTAGACGTGCATCGGCTGGTCGAGGAATTCATGGTTCTCGCAAACGTTGCCGCCGCGCGGACGCTCATTGGAAGCGGAACGCCGCTCCTGTTCCGGGTTCACGAGGAGCCGTCTCGCGAGAAGATCCGTGCATTGCAGGAGACCGCCAAGGCGGCCGGACTTCCCTTCAATGCCGGCACGGTCCTGAATACCCGAAACCTGAACCGGCTTCTCGCCGCCGCATCGGGAACGGATGACGGCGCGCTCATCAATCTCTCGGTGCTGCGCTCGATGACACAGGCATGCTACAGTTCAGGGAATTTCGGGCATTTCGGGCTCGCGCTGAAGGCCTACGCCCATTTCACGTCACCCATTCGGCGCTATGCGGACCTCGTGGTCCATCGGGCGTTGATCCGTGCCCACGGCTGGGGCGATGACGGGTTGACGGGCGCCGAGACAGAGCGGCTTGGCATCACTGCCGAGCACGTTTCCAACGCCGAACGGCGTTCCATGCAGGCCGAGCGCGACACCACCGACCGCTACCTTGCGGCATATCTGGCTGACCGGGTCGGCACCGAGCTTTCCGGGCGCATTTCCGGCGTCCAGCGCTTCGGGGCGTTTGTCGAGCTCGACGGAACCGGAGCGGACGGGCTCATTCCCGTCCGTGAGATCGGCCACGAGTATTTCCATTTCGACCGCGACGCGCGGACCTTGACAGGCGACGACACGAACACCGTGATTTCGGTCGGGCAGCGGGTGCTGGTCCGGTTGGCCGAAGCGGTGCCGGTTACCGGAGGCATCTTGCTGGAACTTCTTGAGATAGCAGGCGAGGCGCTGCCCCGAGCGCGCAGGATGCGCATGCCCGCGCGCCGAAAGGCGACCAGGTCTCCGAAGAAGGCGGCAAGGCTGAAGCGGAGAGGGGAATGAGCGTCCGTGACACGGCGGGGCCGGGCGTTTCGGATGCGGCCAGGCCGGACATTGGCTTCCGTCGCTGGATCGACCGGTTTCGGCCAAGAGCCCGCGCTTCCGGCATTCGCGACAGAATCCTTGACGTCGCGTTTCGCGGCGTTCGCTACAGTGCGGACGTGATCCAAAAGGACCGGAACCAGCCGGAATTCACCCGGCCAATCTGGCACTACCTGAACGAAGTGGTCTCGGATTCGCGCGTGAGAGACGGACGCGCAGCGCTGCAAGGGAACCAGAGGCTTCTCGCGGAGATCGAGGCGAAGTTCGATGTCGAGGCTGCAGTCCTGGCGGCTGTCTGGGGAGCCGAGAGCGACTTCGGCTCCTGCCGGGGCGATACGCCCGTGATCGAGGCGCTGGCGACGCTGGCATTCGATGGGCGACGGGCGCGGTTCTTCGAGGACCAGCTGATTGCGGCCCTGAAGATCCTCCAGGCGGGAGACATCACGCCGGAGCGCCTGAAGGGAAGCTGGGCCGGCGGCATGGGGCACACCCAGTTCGTTCCGACGACGTATCTTGACCATGCAACGGACTTTCGAGGCGATGGACGACGCGACATCTGGTCGGATGATCCAACCGATGCCCTCGCTTCGACGGCGTCATTTCTCGGGCGCTTTGGCTGGCGGAAGGGACAGCCCTGGGGCATGGAGATCACGCTTCCGCGCGGGTTCGATCTTGCGCTTGCCGACGGGCGCATCAGGAAGACCGCCAATGAATGGGCCGCCATGGGGGTTCGCGACGCCAGGGGCCGGCGCATCCCTGACCACGGATCCGCCTCGATAGTCTTGCCGGCGGGTCTGCGCGGCGTCGCCTTCATGATCTTCGACAACTTCCAGGTCATGCGGCAGTACAACGCTGCCGATGCCTACGTGGTCGCGGTGGGTCATCTTGCGGACCGCATTGGGGGCGGCGATCCGTTCCGTTCCGGATGGCCGCGAAATGAGAGGATTCTCGGTCTTGCGGAGAAAGCGGAGATGCAGCGGCTGCTGACGGTGCGCGGCTTCGACACTAAGGGCATGGACGGGATCATCGGACCTAACACGGTGGACGCGATCCGCGCGTTCCAGGCAAGCCAGGGATTGCCGCCTGACGGCTATGCGAGCCACGAAATCCTGGAACGCCTCAAGTGAGATCGGCGCCTTTCCAGCATCCTCGGTGGTGGTCGTTCACGACGCCGACCGCCTGAAGATAGGCGTAGATGATCGTGGGGCCCACGAAGGTCATGCCGCGGCGCTTCAGATCCTTGGAGATGTCCTCGGCCAGCGGCGTTACCGCCGGAACGTCCGTGATCGCCGTCCAGTTGCCCCGGATGGGGGTTCCATCCACGTGATCCCAGAGCCAGTCTGCAAACGTGCCGTATTCGTCCTGCATCTCCAGAAAGACGCGCGCGTTTGTCCGTGCGCCCGGCACCTTCTGGCGATGGCGCACGATGGCCGGGTTCTGCAGCGCGGCCGCCAGTTCGCCGTCGCCCATCGCAGCGACCCTCTCGACATTGAAGCCGTGATAGACGTCGCGGTAGCCCTCGCGCTTGTTAAGGACCGTTTCCCAGGAAAGGCCCGCATGCGCGCCCTCGAGGACCAGCATCTCGAAGAGCGTAGGGTCGTCGTGAACGGGCACGCCCCATTCCGTGTCGTGATACTGGGCATAGAGCTTAGACCTTGAGCCAAAGCAGCGTGGTCTTTCGTCAACGGGATCCGGCATGGTCTCTGCCTCGTTCAGTTCCGGAGCCAGGTCACGGGGCCTGGCCGCGATTGGGCGGAGGACTGTTCCTGGCCGCTTTTGCCGCAGGGGTTCTCAAGATCTCCACGCCTGTCAAGCCCGGAATTCAAGACTGCCGCCGTTTCACTTCCGGCACCGGGGCGGATCGGGCCCGGCCACTGCCTGCCCGGCCGATTCCCGCCTCGCGGCGACGGCCGCCGTCTTGGCGGTCACGTCAATCCTCGCCCCTAACGGCGGGGCGAACAGGCTCGACGCAAACTCGGGGTTCGAGCGACCGGATCCCGCGGTCCCTGCGCAAGGCCGCCGTGCACGCCTGCAGGTGCCGGTCAACGCGATCATGCGCGAGCTTCGCGCCTGGTCTGCACGCGTGCCATTCGCGGAGACGAACATGTGTAGCGCGGAATGGAAGCCTGGGGACAGCGCCGCGTCAAACGGAAGTTCCCGAACCCCAGCCGGCGCGCCAGGCAGCCCGGCTTCCAACTGGCCCGGCAAGCCGGAAGACCGGATGCGATGAATGACGCGGGAACCGGGAACGGCGGAGGCAGGGCCTTCTTGCTCGAGAGCGAGCGTGACGCAAGGGGTCGACCCTATTCGGCCGATCCGCCAAGCGTCCGCTTCCGGCAATGGCAAGACGAGTCGATCCGCGTGTCGCTCTGGGCAAGGGCGGCGGCCAGCGGCGAGGCGAGCTCTGCCGCCTCCCGGTGTCGTCCAAGGCGCTGCAAGCACTCGTGGTGACCGTGCAGGGCCCACACGTTGCCGTGATTTTGCAGGCAGCGCCTGCCTTCGCCGTCGAGGCCAAGGTCCTTCCGGTAGATCGCCTCGGCCTCCTCCAACCGCCCGTTTTCCAGGAGCAGGGCGCCTAGGGCGTGGCGAGGCGGATGCATCCACGGCCAGGGCTCGCTGTAGGCCAGCTGGTCGCTTCGCTCCACCGCCTCCCGGAGGTGGGCAAAGCCGGATTCGCGCGCTCCCCGGTGATAGGCCATTTCCCCGCAAAGCATCGCCCGGGCTATTGCCATGATGTTCCGTGCCGAATTGTTGAAGTAGAGGCAGGTTTCCGGAAGCGTGGCCGTGCCCGCATCCAGGTTCTCGAGCGCCCGTTCCGCGGCCTCGAATTCGCCGAGCGCGGCATGGGCTACGCCCCTGGCGTAGTGATGCATGAGGGTCGTCACGACGTAGAGCTCGGGGTGCGCGGGCATGGGTGTGTCCACGATTTCGCGCCACCGCCCGAAACGAACCGGCACATGGACGGTCGAGGAGCAGTAGGCGTCGAGTGTCGCAACCAGGTGCGGGCGGTCTTGGCGGAGCAGATCCGGAGTCACCGTTCGGGCAATTCCCCGTGCCGCTTCCTGGGCGCCACGAAGATTTCCCAGCATCATCGCCGCGCTCATCATGGCGTGGAAATCGTGACAGCGCGCGGTGGTATAGAAGTTGAAGGGCCCCACGCGACGCGTGTACTTGGCGTCCGCGCGCACCGCCCTGCGGCTCGCCGTCAGAGCATCCCCGTAGCGTCCGCACTGGAGATAGATGTGGCAGGGCATGTGGTTGAGATGACCGTTGTCGGGCGACAGCAGCCGCAGCTCGTCGGCCGCGGCCTCGGCGCACTCGGGAGTCCGCGACATCTCCATCACGTGGATGTACATGTGGAGCATGCCCGGGTGCGGTGCCTGCCCCGCGTCACTGCGTGCCCGCATGGCCGTTTCCAGCACGTCCCGCGCCTCTTCGGTGTCGGCACCATCGGTGGGCTCTCCGGTCTCCGGATCCCAGAGGCGCCAAGGCGTGCGGGTGATCAGGGCCTCCGCAAAGAGGCTGGCCACGTCGGCGTCGTCCGGAAAGCGGCGATGCACCTCCCGCATGCGGGCGGCGAAGTCATCGTCCCAGCGGGAGAACTCGTCCATGGAGACGACGGCATTGCGCTGGTAGCGGGCGGGCAGGGCCTCGATGAGGGCGCGTTCGGCCGGGCAGGCGCCGTCGCGTCTCTCCATCGCCGCCTGGGTGGCGGTGAAGCACGTGTTGATTGTCTTCCGGGCTTCCGCCTCGCTCTGCCAGCACCAAGGCAGGTTGATGAATGGTCCGGCGGCATAGGCTTCCCCCCAGAACGCGATTGCACAGTCCGGGTCGGCCCGCTGCGCCTCGCGAAAGCAGAACACCGCCTCCTCGTGGTTGAAGCCATAGAGCCACAACAGACCGCGGTCGAACCAGGGCCCTGCATCGGGATTGCTCGCGGCAATCGGCCGGGTGTATGTTCCGAGATCGAATTCGTAATCCATGGGACTTGCCCCTGACTGATACACGATGCACTCCAGCCCAGATGGCTGGCTCCACGGTTCACCGAGGTGGCCAGCGCCCTTCGCCTGCAGATGCGCCAATCCCGGGCGCCTCGTGTCGCTTTGCCGCAATGCGGGCCGCTCCGGCGCGGCCTGGGCCGCGTGATTCCGTTGCGAAGATCGGCGGAAGACCCGCCTCTCCAGTGTTGGTCACATTGGGAAACGACCCCGTTTCAGTCAAGCACATTGTCCCCTCGCATGTTCCGGGAATCATCAATGGCCAAACGAGGTTGCTGTGGACAAGTTGCGTGCGGATTCCTGTGGACGGCCCGTGCCTTGCCTGCCGGAGGGCTGCGCCTGCGGCGTCAGCCGATGCCTGAGAAAGGCCATTGGATGGGCGCGGAGCGTCAGCCGCATCGCGACATAATCCTCGACTACGTGCTCGCCCGGGGTCATTTCAGGCAGGTGCGCTGCAGGTTCCTTGATGGCTTCACCGTCAAGGTCTCTGGCAAAAAGCGGGAGGGGCTTGGTCGAGGCGATGGCACCTGCCGCCCAGATCGCGTCGCGCCTCGAGATCCCGAGGCGCCCGAAGGCGTCGGCTTCAGCCAGCGCTCGCAGAACGTGCGGTCTCGTTCCGGCCTTGCGCCAGACTTCCTCGACCGAACGGTATCCGTTGCCGCGAGCGGCCATGATCCAGGTCCCGTCCTCCTCGTTCATGGATTTCATCTGCCGGAAGCCAAGCCTCAAGGCCAGTCCGCCACTGCCATCGGGTTGCATGATGTTGTTCCAGGCGGACTCGTTGATGTCGAGCGGGCGCACCTCGACCCCGTGCTCCCGGGCATCCCTGATGATCTGTGCCGGAGCATAGAAGCCCATTGGCTGGGAGTTCAGGAGTGCGCAGGCAAAGATGCCCGGATGGAAGCATTTGATCCAGGCCGAAATGTAGACGAGGATTGCGAAGGAAGCCGCATGGCTTTCGGGGAACCCGTAGCTTGCGAAGCCTTCGAGCTGGGAGAAGCAGCGCTCGGCGAAGTCGTCTTCGTATCCGTTTTCGCGCATGCCCTTGAGGAAGCGGTTCCGGAAATCGCTGATGTTCCCATGTCTCTTGAATGTGGCGAGCGAGCGCCTCAGCCGGTCCGCTTCGTCCGGCGAGAAGCCTGCGCCAGTGATGGCGATCTGCATGGCCTGCTCCTGGAACAGGGGCACGCCGCTGGTCTTGCCAAGTATCTTCTCGAGCTCTCCCGAGGGATACTCGATTTTCTCCTCGCCGTTCCGCCGCCTGAGATAGGGGTGGACCATGTCACCCTGGATGGGGCCCGGACGGATGATGGCGACCTGAATGACGAGATCGTGAAAGTTGCGTGGCTTCATGCGTGGCAGGAAGCTCATCTGGGCGCGGCTCTCGACCTGAAAGACGCCAAGCGAGTCTGCCTTGCAGAGCATGTCGTAGACTTTCTCTTCGTGGGGCGGCTGCCTTTCCATCGAGTGCTCGATCCGGTGATGGAGCTTGAGCAGTTCGAACGCCTTCCGGATGCAGGAGAGCATGCCAAGGGCCAGCACGTCGACCTTCAGGATCCCGAGGGAATCGATGTCATCCTTGTCCCAGCAGATGACGGTCCGGTTCTCCATCGTGGCGTTCTCTATGGGAACAAGCTCGTCGAGACGGCCTTCAGTGATGACGAAGCCGCCGACATGCTGGGAGAGGTGACGGGGAAAGCCCTGGATCTGAGAGACCAGTTCGAGCGTTTGCGACAGATGGCGGCCACCGGGATCAAAGCCGGCATCGCGGAGCCGTTGCTCCGCGATGCCGGAGATGTCGAAGAAGCCCCAGAGCTGGGACGAGATCGCGTTGACCGCATCTGCGGTGAAACCCATGGCACGGCCCACTTCGCGGATTGCGCGCTTGCCACGGTAATGCACGACCGTGGCGCAGAGACCGGCGCGGTCCCGCCCGTAGCGGTCATAGATATACTGGATCACTTCCTCGCGGCGCTCGTGCTCGAAGTCGACGTCGATGTCGGGCGCCTCTTCCCGGGCCTCCGAGACGAAGCGCTCAAAGACCATGGAGCCGACCTCCGGGGGAACCGAAGTGATGCCGAGGCAGTAGCATACCACTGAATTCGCGGCGCTTCCCCGGCCCTGGCAGAAAATGTCCCGGGAGCGGGCAAAATCCACCACGTCGCAGACAGTGAGGAAATACGGTTCGTATTCCAGCTTGGCGATCAACGCCAGTTCATGCTCGATAAGGTTTCGCACACGCTCGGGAGCGGAGTCCGAAGGATAGCGTTTCTCGAGCCCCTTGTAGGCAAGTTCGCGCAGGCGTTCGGCAGCGGATTGGCCTTCGGCGACTTCCGAAGGATATTCATGGCGAAGCTTGTCGAGCGAGAAGGCGAGGGATGCCGCCAGCCGGGCGGCGCGGTCGACAGCCTCGCCATGGGGGCCGAACAGGCGGCGCATCTCCGCCTCGTCCCGCAATCTCTGCTCGGAATTCGCAAGGGCTGCGCGACCCAGATCCTTGACCTGCACACCGGTGCGGATCGCGGTCAGCACATCCGCGAGCTTGCGGCGGGAGCCGTGATGCATGCGGGGGGTCGCGGACGCGACGGCAGGGAGGCCCAGCTGTCTGGCAAGCCTGGCAAGACTGTCGAGGCGTTCGGCGTCCTGCCCGTCATAGCGGAGGCTCATCACGAGATAGCTGTTCCGGGGAAAGTGGCGTGACAACCGGTTCACCTGTGCCCGCCAGGCGTTCCGGATGTTCCCTGCCCGGGAGGCTTCGCCGGCCTCTCCTTGCCGGGGGGATCCGGGTTCGGCACTGCCCTTCGGCCTTCCCGCCTCGGGGGGATGGATCAAGAGAGCGAGATCTGCGCCGAATTCGACAAGGTCATCCATGTAGAGGAGGCAGTCACCCTTTTCGGCCCGAAGCCGCCCGCGCGAGACAAGGCGGCAAAGATTGCCCCAGCCCTTGCGGGTTTTCGGAAGCGCGGTGACGGAAAAGCCGGTGTCAAGCACGACCCGTGCGCCAGGGATCAGGCGCGGCACGTTCAGTATGGCGGCGGAGGTTTCCGGCGACGAAGATTCCGTTCCGGTTTCAGCTGCCGGATGCGGGCTGCCGGGCAGGCCCTCCAATTCCTCTGACGCAAGGGTGCCGCTCTTCCGGCGCGCCTTGCCGCCCGGATAGCTTTCAAAAACCTGTCTTTCCCTTTCCCAGCCCTTCATCGGGGCGGGCGGGCCTATCAGGTCGCTGGCCAGGCGCTCCTTCACCTGTCGTGCGATTTCCCGGGCGCGGGCGTGTCCCCGCACCACGCCCGCAACCGAGTTCACATCCGCGATCGCAATGGCCGAAAGGCCAAGGAGCGCGGCACGGTCGACATATTCCTCAGGGTGCGAGGCGCCGGTGAGGAAGGTGAAATTCGACATGGCGCTGAGTTCGGCGAAGCTCAAGGGCAATATCCTGATGCGGCCCGGGTTGCGTTCGAAACTTGCGACTCGAAGCATGATATTCGCTTTTTGTTCCTTTTGCCAGCTCTCTTTTTCGGTGAATCCTCACATCCGCAAGACATGGCCGGGCAGCCGTCTTCAAGCGGAGGCGCTGTTCGGTTCCCGGCGCATCGCACGCCCTCATCCAGATCGCCCGCTGCAGCCCGAAGCAGGACTCCCGTCCTTGAGGCGAGCGGCAATCATCTCTTCCGGATCAGCGTGATGAGGTAGCGGTTGTTCCGGACAAAGAACGTGCTGCTGCGCTCATTGCCGCGGAGCCGCCTGTCCAGCCGGTACAGGCGGCTCCTGAATGCGAGCTTGGCCGCGCGTGCCAGCAGCCAGCGCATCACGGGCCGTTTTTCGGAAAGCTCGGCATCAACGCGCGTGACCGCATCGCCAAGGACATGAAACAGGCCTTGCTCGATGTCGACCGAGGGAGCGACCGCTTCGGTGATGTCCTCCTGGCGAAGCAAGTCTCCGGCGCAAGCATCGATGGCTGTCCGGAATCCCGCAACAGGATGGCCACCGCCCACGATCCGCGTTTCGCCGCCCGGCGCGAAACTCTCGGACCGAAAGCAATCGGCGATCAGGACATGGCCGCCCGGGGCGGCCAGTTCCAGCGCCTTGTCCAGCGCGACTCGGAGCGCGATGTACTGGAAGCTCTCCGAAAACAGGCAAAGATCGAACGCCGTGTCGCTGTCAAATGCCTCGAAGGTCGTTTCATGGACGCGCGCATCGGGCGCGTTCGCGCGGCAGCGGTCGGCAAGCAGGCGGGACGGCACGACGACGTCCACCCCGTGGCCGAGACCGGTGAGCTTCCTGGCCGTCTCTCCAGCCCCGCCGCCGACGTCGAGAATCGAGAGCCGACCTTCGGGCAGGTAGCCAAGGAGCCTTTCCGTATATGCTTCCTGGGCCTTGCCAACGTTTTCCGCGACGGGTTCAAGATCTGTCCAGAGTCCGTAGTGCAGGTTTTCCGCGCCTGTCAGCCACCGGATGAAGCCGGCTCCAGCATCCAGCCCGATCGCTTTCGTGTCGACTTTCCTTCCCGGCATGCCACGGGTCTATCCCCGGGGACCAAAGGGGGAAAGCGGGATTCTCGGTCGGCACGGATGCGGTGGCCGAATTGGTCCGGACGGGAAGCGGAAGCCTGGTGGAATCTTGCGTCGGGCCGGAATTCCAGCTGCCTACCGTGAGGCTGTCAGGTGCGACCGGAACGCTGCGATGACTTGTCTGTAGACGGCGCGCTTGAAGGGAACGATGTTGCCGATCACTTCGTCCGGAGTGGACCAGCGCCAACGCGAGAATTCCCGGTGCTCCTGGTCCAGCTCGATGTCGCTGTCAGCGCCATGGAACCGCATCAGGAACCATCGTTGTTTCTGTCCTCGATAACGGCCGTTCCAGAGCCTGCCGACAAGGTGTTCAGGGAGGTCGTAGAGAATCCAGTCCGGATGCTCTCGCTCAAGGGTGACCAAGGCCGGCGGTACGCCCGTCTCCTCCTCAAGCTCGCGAAAGGCTGCTGTCCGAGGCGTCTCGCCACTGTCCACGCCGCCTTGAGGCATTTGCCATGCGCCGGGTGTGTCGACGCGCTCGCCGGTGAAGACGAGACCTTGGGCGTTGGCCAGCGTCACGCCTGCGCAGGGCCGGTAGGGAAGCTTGGTGATCATGGGCAAGCATGTGACTTGAAAGGGACGAGAGGTCAAAGGGCGATCGACGCCGCATCCTGCCGCAGGCGGGTGGCGGCTCAAACACGCCGTTGGCGTCCCGGATTCGGCTACAGGTCGATGGCTGCCTTCAATTCGGGCGCGGGCGCAGGAGCGGGGCGATTCGCCCCCTTTTCTCTGATGCGAACAAGCGATATTGGGCACTGTCCCAACCGATCAGGAGGCTAGGGTGGGTTATCGCGTCGCAGTCGTCGGCGCCACGGGCAACGTGGGCCGCGAAATGCTCAACATCCTGGCGGAGCGTCAGTTCCCCGCCGATGAGGTCGTGGCGCTGGCGAGCCGCAGGTCGCTCGGCACCGAAGTCAGCTACGGCGACCAGATTCTCAAGACAAGGGATCTGGACGTCTTCGACTTCAGTGGATTCGACATGGCGCTTTTTGCGATCGGATCAGGCCCGACGAAGGAATACGCTCCGAATGCGGCCAGGGCGGGCTGCGTCGTGATCGACAACTCGTCCCTCTATCGCTATGACCCGGAAGTTCCCCTGATCGTTCCGGAAGTGAACCCGGAGGCGATCACGGATTGCCGGAACCGGAACATCATCGCCAATCCCAACTGCTCAACCGCACAAATGGTGGTCGCGCTGAAGCCCCTGCATGACCGCGCAAGGATCAAGCGGGTCGTTGTCTCGACCTACCAGTCCGTTTCCGGGGCCGGAAAGGACGGAATGGACGAATTGTGGGACCAGACCAAGGCGATCTACAATCCTGTGTCCGACGTCGAGGTCAAGAAGTTCCAGAAGCAGATCGCGTTCAACGTGATTCCCCACATCGACGTCTTCATGGAGGACGGTTCGACCAAGGAGGAATGGAAAATGGTCGCCGAGACAAAGAAAATCGTCGACCGCTCGATCAAGCTCACGGCGACCTGCGTGCGGGTTCCGGTATTCGTGGGTCATTCCGAGGCAATCAATGTCGAGACCGAGGAGTTCCTGGGCGAAGACGAGGCGCGCGCCATCCTGCGAGAGAGCCCCGGCGTCATGGTCGTCGACAAGCGCGAGGACGGAGGCTACACGACGCCGATCGAATGCGTCGGGGACTTCGCCACCTTCATCAGCAGGATCCGCCAGGACTCGACGGTCGAGAACGGCCTGAATCTCTGGTGTGTCTCGGACAACCTGAGGAAGGGCGCGGCGCTGAACGCGGTTCAGATCGCCGAACTCTTGGGCAACCGGGTGTTGCAAGGGGCGGACGAAGCGGTCGCGTGAGCGTCCGCCCGTTGCGCTGCGCCAGGTCCGGCCGTCCGGCGGATTCGCCGGGACGGCGAGAAAGGCAGTCCATCCAAGGCCGTGAAGCCGCGCCCGGGCTTCATCGTCCGCGCCCGGCTCACGGCGCAAGCCAGAAGGTCAGACTGGCTCGAATTCACCGGTTGCCGGCATGTACTGCAGGAGATCGCCGCTCCGGATGTTCACCCAGAGGCCGTGGAGCGACAATGCGCGCGCAGCAACCGCTTCCTTGACAAAGGGATAGGTCATGAGGTTCTCGAGCGAGACCACGACGGCTTCGTGTTCAAGGGCCCGGATCGGGTCGGTTTCGTTCGACCGGGCGGCGACACGTTCGTAGCCTGGGCGAAGGATCTCCACCCAACGCCCGACGAAACTCGACTTTTCCTCAAGTTCGGGGGCCTGGCCGGAGCACATGGCATGGCAGCCTGCGACTCCGCCGCAGCTTGAATGCCCTACCACGATCAGGTGTTCGACCTTGAGTGCCGTCACTGCATATTCGATGGCGGCGGACGTGCCGTGCATGTTCCCGTCCGGTGTGCAGGGCGGGACGAGGCTGGCAATGTTGCGATGCATGAAGAACTCGCCGGGACCGGCGTTGAGGATCGAGGTGACCTGGACCCGGCTGTCGCAGCACGAGATCACCATCGCGGGCGGTTGCTGGCCCTTGTCCGCAAGATGCTCGTACCGAGCCCGGTTTTCCGCAAATGTCGATGATTTCCAGTCATTGTAGCGTTCGACAAGATGGCCGGGCAGAGTGCATGCATGTTCCATTGGTTTCCTTCCCTGCTCGAGCTCTCGCACGGCAGTCCTTCGATTGACCGCGCGATTTCCATCAAGCAGTTGCAACTACGGCAATAGCGGTCGACGATCCAGCGATCAATGACGACCCCGGACAGTTCGGCGGCTCCGGCGCGCGGCGATCCGCCGTTCAAGCTCGTCCCGGGCTTGGAAGCCCGCGATCTTCGAATGCGTTGCGCAGCGTTCTCCCGACATCCGCAATCACCGTTTCCCGACGCCAGCCTGCTGGCAGGATTGCCGTGCCATTGCGCAACACCGCCTCGCCGACCGCAGAGAAGGACAGGGTCACCAAGGGCAGACCTGCAGCCCATGTCGCGACGGCATCGCAGATGCCTTGCGCACCGCCGGCGACGACAGCTGCCTGACCCCGAAACGAATCATGCCGCGTTCCAACCCTCGAGTATGAGCTCATAGCCGTCGCGGTAATAGGCTTCGGGCGATTCGGCGAAGTCACGCCAGACGCGCGTCGCCGCCGCCAGCTCGGGCAGACCGCGCCCGAACGCCTCGATGGTCAGCCAACGGTCGTAGCCGCTGGCCTTGATCGCCCGGAAAGTCTCCGCCCATGGCACATGACCGCGTCCCGGGACGCCCCGATCATTTTCGGAGACATGAACATGCACCACGTCGGCGGCATTCCGCGTGAACGCATCGATCGGGTCCTGTTCCTCGAGGTTGGCGTGGAAAGTGTCGTACATGGCCTTGATCGCCGGATGGTTCAGGCTCCGGACATAGGCGCAAAGATCATCCATCGTGTTCGCGAAATACGTCTCGAAACGGTTGACCGCCTCCAAAGCCATGACCTGCCCGTTCGCCTCTGCGTAGTCGCCTGCGATTCGGTGCACTTCCCTCGCGCGATCGAATTCGGCTTCGGTTGTGCCCTCGCCCGAGAATTGACCGAGTGTCTGGTGCAGCGGCCCGCCAATTCCGTCAGCGCCCAGAGCCGCGGAACAGTCGACCAGCCACTTGAGATATTCCTCTCCACGCTTCCGCTCGGCGGCATCCTCGCTCAGAACGTTCATGTCCGAGGTCGGAATGACTGAAATTGCGGTACGTTCCAGCCCCAGTACATCGAGCATCCGGCCGGTCCTGGCATAGTCATCCGGCGTCCCGGCAAAGACCGGCACTTCGACGCCGTCGTAGCCGGTGGCCTTCATGTCTTCGAGAAGACCCTTGTGCTCCTCTCCGACAGAGGTCGTCCACAGCAGCATGCAGAACCCGATTTTCATGAAAACTCTCCAATGTGCCTGTTTCAAGGCAGCATAAGCTCCAGCCACGGATTTCGGAAGGAGGATCTGAGGAGCGAACGTCAGAAAGTGATTGCCTTTGAGGCTGCGAACCGAGACGATGGCGCGACGAAGGAACGGAAATTCGGGAGGACGAAATGGCAGAACACGCTTTCCCCAAGCTGCATAACGCCATGTGGCCGGGGCTGGTCGGAAAGGGTGAGGAAGAGCCGCCGATCAGCCTGGACAAGATGCTGGACATGACGGAAGCGGCGAACGTAAACGGAATCAAGTTCGATGGCGTCGACTTGTTCCTGGCTGACCCGCATACGCCCATCGATGTCGACGACGACGGGGTCAAAGCGCTCGCGGATAACGTGGGCGGCCGCGGCCTCTCGATCGGGTCGGCCGTCGCACCGGTCTGGCCTCCGGTTGGTGGTGGCTCTGCCATGGACGAGGGTGAGGGGCGCACCGCATTTCTTGCTGCGGTCAAGAAGGCGTGCCGGATAATGGGACGGCTGCGTGACTTGGGCGTGCGACATGGTGGCGTCGTGCGCATCGACACGGCTACCGGTGTTGGCGAGTGGGCGGAGGATCCGGTCGGCAACACAGCGAAGGTGGCGGAGACATTCCGGCAGGCCTGTGACATTGCCGCCGATCACGGGGAACGCGTTGCCGCGGAGGGCGAGATTTGCTGGGGCGGCATGCACTCCTGGAAACACATGGTGGATCTGTTTGAAGCGGTGGATCGTCGAGAAGTTCTTGGATTTCAGGCCGATCTTGCCCACACGATGCTATATGCAATGGGGTACAATGCCCCCGAGCATGCGTTGATCTCCGCCGAGCAACTGGACGACCGGGCGGCGCTGGACGAAGCGCTGAGCAAGATCACCGACGCGCTGCGACCTTGGACGATAGACTTCCACGTTGCGCAGAACGACGGCACCGTTCACGGAAGCGGCAGCCATGACAAGACGGGTCGGCACTGCATGGCGACCGATCCGAACGGCAAGCTCGACGTGGTCAGGCACTCCGGCTACTGGCTCAACTCTGCCGACGGCACGCCCGCGAAGGCGATGCGGCACATCTGCTGGGACGGCTGCATGTTCCCGAACGCCATCCTCGAAGATCAGCAGACCTGGGACGACATCCTCGCCACCATGATCAAGGTGCGCGAGGCACATGGTTGGAGTGAATGAGATGAACAAAGGGAAGCTTCGGATCGGTACGGTCGGCTATGGCTTCATGGGCCGCACCCATTCCAATGCATTTACCCAGGCTCCGCGCTTTTTCGACCTCGGATATGAGCCGCAACTGATCGCGGTCTGTGCGCGCAACAAGGACCGCGCCCAGGCGTTTGCCGGCCAATGGGGCTACGGCAGCGTCGAGACCGATTGGCAGGCATTGGTTGCGCGGGACGATATCGACCTGATCGACATCGCCGCCCCGAACGACATGCATCACGATATCGCCATTGCCGCGGCCGAAGCGGGCAAGATGGTGATGTGCGAGAAGCCGCTCGGTCGAACGGCGGCGGAATCTGCCGAAATGGTTGCCGCTGTCGAAAGGGCAGGTGTACCCAACATGGTCTGGTACAATTACCGGCGCATTCCGGCGGTGAGGCACGCCAAGAACTTGATCGACTCCGGAAAGCTGGGCCGCATTTTCCACTACCGTGCGCAATTTCTTCAGGACTGGACGATTGCCGATGATCTTCCGCAGGGGGGAGAGGCGCTCTGGCGGCTGGACAAGGCCGTGGCGGGATCGGGCGTCACCGGCGATCTTCTGGCGCATTGCATCGACACCGCGATGTGGCTGAATGGCGGGATCGACAAGGTGACCGCCATGACCGAAACTTTCATCAAGGAGCGGCAGCACAACATCACCGGCAAGGTCGAACCGGTGGGGATCGACGACGCCAGCGCCTTTATGGCGCGGTTCGGCAACGGGTCGTTGGCGCTCTTCGAGGCCACGCGCTATGCCCGTGGGCACAAGGCGCTCTACACGCTCGAAATAAATGGCGAAGACGCCTCGCTGATCTGGGATCTGCATGACCTGCATCGCTTGCAGATGTTCGATCACGGTGACGAGGGGACAGAACGGGGATGGCGGTCGATCCACGTGACGGATGGCGACCATCCTTACATGGGCAACTGGTGGGTGCCGGGGCTATCGATCGGCTACGCCGAAAGCTTCGTGCATCAGGCGGCGGATTTCATCAACGGTCTCGACGGCGATCCCGCGGCACCGACTTTCGCGGACGCACACAAGACCGATCTTGTAACCGACGCCGTTCTGAAGTCGGCCGAGACCGGTCAATGGGAGGCGCCGCAAGAGACGGCCGGTTCGCCCGAACTGCCTGACTGACGCGCGGTGCGCCGGCTCTTTCCTAGCGCAGGTCCTTCCAGGGAGAATCGCCGGCCACGTCGACCAGTTCGTATCCCAGGTCGCCGACGCACGGCCCGAGAATGGCGAGAAGCTGTGCGTCGCTGTCGCCCACGTTGAAGCTGGCATGGACAACGTCGGCTCCGACAAAGACGCTGTCACCGGGGCCAAGGACGCGTCTTTCCCGGTCCAGCCATTGCTCCACCCTGCCCGAAACGCAGTAGATCACTTCTTCTTGGTCGGGGTGCTTGTGAAAGTCGTGGCCGTGGCCGGGCCTGATGTTGACTTCGATGACGGTGAGCTGTCCGGCACCGGTCGATGGCGGGTGTGACATCCAGCGGAGTTTGCCCCAGTCAAGTTCCTCGAGAGGGGTTTCGGCGGACATCATGAACGTTCCGGTCATTTCTTTGCTCCGATTTCGGTGAAGGCGCGTGTCTGTGCAACGAGAGCGGTTTCAGAGGGCAGTCGCTCCATCGAGCTTGCTCCGTAGAACCCTTGGCAAGCCGTCGTCCTGTCAAGAACATGCCGGGCATCGTCCGGCATCGAGATCGGGCCGCCGTGACAGAGCACGATAATGTCGGGATTGGCATCCCGCGCGGCTTCTGCCATCGCGTTGATCGACGTGATGCAGTGGTCGAGGTCAATAGCGGTTTCGGCACCGATGTCGCCGCCCGTCGTCAGTCCCATATGGGCCACGACAATGTCGGCCCCGGCGTCCGCCATGGCATGTGCATCGTCCGGACTGAAGGCGTAAGGCGTTGTCAAGAGGTCCAATTCTCGCGCCGCACGGATCAGGTCGACCTCCAGCGAATAGCCCATGCCGGTCTCCTCGATGTTGGAGCGGAAGGTTCCGTCTATGAGGCCAACCGTAGGGAAGTTCTGGATGCCGGAGAACCCGAGCGAAATCAGCTCATTGAGGAAACTGTCGCGGATCATGAAAGGATCGGTGCCGTTGACGCCCGCCAGAACCGGCGTGTCCTTGACTGCCGGGAGCACCTCCTTGGCCATGTCCAGGACGATCTCGTTCGCGTTGCCGTAGGCCAACATGCCGGCCAGCGAGCCGCGCCCGGCCATTCGGTAGCGTCCCGAGTTGTATATGACGATCAGGTCGATCCCGCCGGCTTCCTCGCAACGCGCGGAAAGGCCGGTGCCCGCGCCACCGCCAATGACAGGCTGTCCGGCCGCGATCTTGGCGTGCAGTCGGGCGAGGATTTCGGAACGGGGGATGCGCATCAGGATATCTCTCCCAGGGCGGCCAGCGCGGCCTCGGCGAACTCGGTCGTGTCGAGGTTGTGGGGCACCGAAATCAGCTTCCGGTCTTGCGTCGGCTTCATGTCGGCATTCAGCCGGTCCGCGAGGGCGGCTAGCGCGTTCGGGTCGTGGAACGGCTGACCCGGTGCGTCCAGCGCCGAAACACCCAGCTCGGGGACTAGAAACCGTACCGGGCCGCTCATCTCGTTCAGCCGCGCCGCGATCCACGCGGCGAAGCGATCGTTTTCCTCGGCCGTGGTCCGCATCAGCGTCACCTGCGGGTTGTGGACGTGAAACTGCCTGCCGGCGAATCTCTCCGGCAGGGTGTCGCGTGCCCCGAAATTCACCATGTCGAGCGCGCCGACCGATCCGACGAATGGCACGCCGGTCCGGATCACGGCACCGAACCGGTCTTCTGTCGCGGGGAACACGCCGCCCGCCAGCATGTCCGCCACTTCGGTCGTCGTGAGATCAACGACCGCCTCCATCATGCCGCTGTCCACGAGTTTCTCCATCGAGCGCCCGCCAGTCCCGGTGGCGTGGAAGACAATCGGGTCGAATTCGGCGGCCAGTGCATCGGCAACGTGACTGACGGCAGTTGTCGTGACGCCGAACATGGTCAGGCCAATGGCGGGTTTCGAGGCAACCGCCGGCACCTCATGCCGCATCATGCCGACGAGCGCATGGGCCGCGTTGCCAAGCACGCGCGCAGAGATGACGTTGAGACCCTGCACGTCGGTGACTGAATTGATCATGGCGATATCGCTCGGCCCTACATAGGGCGCGACGTTGCCGCTGGCGACGGTCGAGACCAGGACCTTCGGGGTGCCGACGCGCAAGGCGCGCATGGCAGGCGCCAAGAGGGCCGTTCCGCCGGATCCGCCGGCGCCGATCATGCCGCCGATCCAGTCAGCGTTCCGGACATAGTTCTCGAACGCCAGCGACATGGCTGAGACCGCTGCACCTCGGTCGGCCTGTCCCAGCACTGCCGCGGCGCCGTCCGGGTGGCAGGCGGCGACCTTCTTGGCGGAGACATCGGCGCGGCTTGCTCCGGCGGTGCTTAGATCGACGGTTCGCACCTCCAGCCCAGCTGATCGGACAAGGCCGGCGATGTATGAGAGTTCCTTGCCCTTGGTATCGAACGTGCCTGCAACCGCCGCGATCATCGGAGCCGGCGGGTCGTGGGATTCAGGAAGAAATCGGCCTTCCCGACATCGCCGGCAGCCCCGGCGGCGCAGGTCCTTCGACCGGGCTTGGCGAGATTGGCGACGGTTCTGCCCGCCGTGCCCGCTTCGGCAAGCCTGGTCTCGTCGATGAATTTCAGGATGCCGCCTTCCGGGACCGCCGTGACCGGGCGACCGGGAGTGTCGTGAATGCATTGCCCGGCAACGGAACCGGCGAAGCCCCTCATCGCAGGGTTTCGAGGTATTCGACGTAGAGGAACGCCGTTCCGACGCCGAGTGCGGCGGCGACGGCGAGGATGATCAGCACGATGATCACGGCCTTGCGCAGGGCGCGCAACGGCACCCCCTCCCGGCAGAGCGGCACGAGGTTGAAGGCCAGCGCGCCGATCACCGCTGCGACGCAGCCAATCGAGAAGAGCTGCAGCGAAAACGGCTGGAAGATGAACAGGATGGAAATGACGCAGAGCCCGATAATGCACCGTTCGATCGTCTTCGCCTGTGCCGCGGTCATGACAAGCTCCTCAAGACCTGTTCGTCTTCGGTGAAGACATGGGTGACGCCCGGAGGGAATCGGGTGTGAACCTCGCCACCTTCGGCAAGCGGCACGCGCCAGTCGGTGACCAGTCTCAGATCGTGATGCCCATCACGCATATGGGCGAGGGTCTCGGCCCCCATCGGTTCGACCATGTCGATCTTGGTCGAGAGGCTGTCTTCGGTGGGTTCGTGGATCATCTCGAGGTTCCGAGGCCTGATCCCGAGGGTTACCTTCGATCCGGGCGACAGGCGCGACACGGCGGGATCGATCTTGATTCTCAGGGATTGCCCGCCTTCGAACGCGAAATTCGCGAAGCCATGGCTGTCCGAACCCTCCAGTGTCGCCGGAAGCAGGTTCATCTGGGGCGTCCCGATGAAGCCCGCGACAAAGAGGTTCGCGGGGTGCTGGAAGACGTTGTGGGGTGTGTCCACCTGCTCGATCCGCCCGTCGCGCATCACGGCGATCCGGTCGGCCATCGTCAGGGCTTCGAGCTGGTCGTGGGTCACGATGACGGCGGGGCGCGACAGGTCCTGGAGGACCTCCTTGATTTCGCCGCGCATCTCTTCGCGGAGCTGCACGTCGAGGCGCGAGAGCGGTTCGTCAAAGAGAAAGCACGCCGGGTCGCGGATGATCGAGCGGCCGACGGCGACTCGTTGCTTTTCGCCCTCCGCAAGCTGGCTGGGCCTGCGGTCCAGAATGGGTTCAAGTTGCAGCGTTTTCGACACCTGTGCGACGCGCCGTTCGATTTCAGCTGCGGAAAGCCTTTCGGCATGGAGCGGATAGGCAAGGTTTTCGGCCACCGTGAGCGAGGGGTAGAGCGCGTAGAACTGGAACGACATTGCCACGTTGCGATCGCGCGGGGCCAGATCGTTGACGCGCCTGCCGCCAAGCATCACGTCGCCTTCGGTGGCCGTTTCGAGACCGGCCACCATGCGGAGCGTCGTGGTCTTGCCGCACCCGGATGGACCGAGCAGGCAGAGAACCTCGTCATCCAGGACCTCGAGGTCGATGGCGTCGACAGCGGTCAGCGACCCGAAGCGCTTTGTCAGTTTCTTGAGCTCGATCGTCATTATTTCTTGACCGTTCCGAAAGTGACCCCTCGCAGAAGCTGGTTCTGCAACAGGAAGGTGACAAAGAAGATCGGGATCAGGAAGAGAGTGACGATCGCTGCCAGGAGCCCGTAGTCCACGCCAACCTCTCCGCCGAGGGTGCGCGCCATCGCGACAGGCACGGTGCGGGTCTCCACTCCGGTCAGGAGAAGCGCGAAGAGGAACTCGTTCCAGGTCAGGATCAGGCCGAAGACGAAAGTGGCCGAGAGCCCAGCGAGAATCTGAGGAATGCAGAAGTTGAAGAACACCCGCCGCTCGTTCGCGCCGTCCATGCGCGCGGCATCCTCTATCTCGGGGTTCAGTTCGTCGAAGAACGATTTCACCAGCCAGACCGAGAAGGGAATGTTGAAAGCGGTGTAGAGCAGGATGATTCCCCAGTAGGTGCCAGCCAGGCCGCTGAGCCTGAACATCAGGAAGATGGGGATGATGACGACGATGGGCGGCATCATCCGGGTGGTCAGAATGATGAAGAGGTATGTGTCGTTGCCCCGCAGCGGATAGCGCGAGAAGGCATAGGCAGCGAGCGTGCCGACGATCAGTGCCAGCCCAACCGACGTGAAGGCGATGAAGATCGAGTTGAAGAAATAGAGCCCCATGTCGGTTGCCTGGGAGGTGCCCGTGGTGATCGACGCACGGTAGAAGACGCTTGTGAAGTTGTCGAAGGTGGGCGTGAAGATCAGCTTCGGCGGCACGGCAAGGGCATCGGTCCGCGACTTGAAGGAGGTCAGGATGATCCAGAGCACCGGGAAGAAATAGGCCAGCCCCACGACGGAGGCGATGGCGGTATAGCCCCAGCCAGCCTTGCCGATCTCGCGATGTCTCCGGGCCATCAGTCCGCTTCCTCCGCGCGCCGGTTGACGGCGTACAGGTACAGGTTGGTCAGCACGATCACGATGAACAGCACGAAATAGGCAAGCGCCGAGGACTGGCTTGTCTTGAAGAACTGGAAGGCCGTCCGGTAGAGATAGACCGCGATCGTCTCGGTCGAGGAACCCGGCCCGCCCTCCGTGATTATGTAGACAATGTCAAAGAGCTTGAACGTCTCGATCGTGCGGAACAGCACGGCGAGCAGCAGCAGCGACTTGATGTACGGGAACGTGATCGTCCGGAAGGTGCGCCATTTGCTGGCCCGATCGATCTCGGCTGCCTCATAGAGATATTTCGGAACCGAGACGAGACCGGCGAGCACCAGGAGCAACACGAAGGGCGACCACATCCAGGCGTCCGCAATCACGATCCCGATGATGGCGCCTTGCGGCGAGCCGAGCATGACGAACGGTTCCGAGGTGAAATTGTTCAGCACGTAGCTGACAACGCCGAAGGTGGGTTCGTAGAACAGCTTGAAGAACACGCCGACGGAGACGAATGACAGCATCATCGGCGCGAGAACCAGCATCAAGACGATGCGACGCAAAGGAAATGCCTTTGCGAACAGGAGCGCCAGCAGAAAACCGACGATCAACTGCAATATGACCGAGGATCCGACGATGACCGCGGTGGTCTGGAACCGTTCCCAGACCTTGTCGTCCGTCAAGACGTCACCGTAGTTGTCGAGACCGCGGAACCTCGGCACGCGTTGGCTGGACGCCTTGTAGTTGAAGAAACTCAGCCCGAAGGACCAGAGAAGCGGGAAGATGTTCATCACGAAGAGTATGAGAATCGCAGGCGTGACAAGCAGCGCGCCCCGGCGTTTCGGGTCCAGTAGCCAAGCGCCGAAGCCGCCCCTGGTAGATGCTGCGTCCGCCATTCGAAATGCCCGTCCTCGCAAGGAAAAGTTGGGAAGGCAAGGTCCGGCCGAAGCCGGACCCTGCAGGGAATGACCGCTTACTCGATCATCCCGATGTCTTCGAGGAGTTCCTGCTGGAACTCCGCGACGGCGTCGAGTGCCTCCTTGGCCGAGATCTGGCCGGTGATCGCCTTGTCGAACTCTTCCTGCTGCTGCGTCAGCATTTCGAAGAATTCAGGGATGTGCCAGACGTCCTTCTGCCAGTCGATCATCTCGACATGCGCACGGTTCCACGGGCGCAAGTCGTTGTATTCCGACATGGCCATCACGCTCACCAGGCCCGACTGGCCTCCGTTCTTGACCGCTTCAAGCTGAGTCTCGGGCTTCAGCCACCACTTCACGACGTTCAGCGCCTCGCCAACGACCTCGTCCGAATTCCACGTGGTGAGAACGAAGGGCTGGCCGCCGATATTTCCGGTCCGGTCTATCGAGCCGTCCGACTGCCGCGTGCCGGGCGCCGGTCCGAAGGCCGACCTGTCGTGCACTGTGGAGGCGCTCGGGTCGAGTACCGGTTCGCCAAGGCCCACCCAGTCGATGATCGCGCCGACCTTGCCCTGCATGTACAGGTCCTGGATGACGAAGATGTCCATCTGACCGGTCTGGGCGACAGGCGGCATGTACTGGAGGTAGCTCAGATACTCGTCGAAAGCGGCGACGGCCACGTCCGAGTTCACCACGCCTTCGGCCTGGGCTTCGGGCGCCTTGGACTCGTCCCAGATATCACCGCCTTGCTGCCAGATGAAGGCGTTGGCCTGCATCGTCGAGAAGTCGTAGCCCTTTCCGGCCTGATAGGCGATGCCGTAGAACGGTTCGCTCAGTTCCTCCCCGGCCAGCATCTCGCCTGCGTCGCGCTGGAAGAACTCTCCGATCTGGCCCCACTTGGTCCAGTCGGTGTCCTGCCAGTCTTCGTAACTGCACGGCAGGTTCGCTCCGTATTTCTCCTGAAACGCCGCCATCTCCCCTTCATCGCAGAAGATGTCTTCGCGGTAGAAGGTGACATAGGTGTCCGGAAACTGCGGGAAGCCGTAGTAGTTCACGCCGGGCGCGGGCACCTCGCCGGCCTCTTCAAGCTGGGCGCGGGTGCGGTGCGGATAGGTCGAATAGGCCGAGACCAGTGCAGGATGCAGGTCCTGCATGATCGCATTCAGCTCAGGGTCTTCCTTGATCTTGTCCGTCAGGTTCAGATAGAATCCGCCTTCGACAAAGGCACCGAGCCACTGGCTGTCGGTGACGATCATCTGGTACTTTTGCTCACCCGACGTGAGCGAGGCGGCGACACGTTCGTAGAAGCTGGGCCAGGGGATGAAGTCCATGTCCAGCGTCGTGTTGTGACCGGCCGGCGAAGTGTAGGTCTGGTCGAAATGCTCCTTCATGAAGCGGGTCGGGGGCCAGTCGGGGGCCGCCATCGTGATGGTGATGTCGGCGGACATGGCGGGCACGCCACCCAGTCCCGCCGCAAGGATCGTAGCACTCATGAGGGTGCTCATGATATGGGGTCTTTTCATAGTCTCCTCCACTAGTTGGTTTTCTCCAATAGGCTTTCATGCACTGCTCTGCCGGGTCGTTACATCGCCTCGCGGACCGTCCGGCTGCCGGTCGATGGATCGAAGAAATGCAGGTTTTTCGGATCAAAGGTGATCGCGACCTCGTCACCGACCTTGTATTTGGCGGCCACCTCCTCCCGCAGAACCATTTTCATGTCAGTGTCGCGGGCCTTGATGTCGATGACCGTGACGTCACCAAGCGGTTCCGTCAGGTGGATCTTCGCCGGTATGCGCCTTGCCTCGCCATTGGCAAGCGCGATGTCATGCGGGCGCAGTCCGATGACCAGTGGCTGACCGCCGGCGACGCCGGGCGCATCTATCGGCTGGTCAAGGAAAGGCAGGACGATCTGGCCGTCCGCGGCGGCGGTCGCCTCCAGGAGATTGATTGGAGGAGAGCCGATGATGCCGGCCACGTAAGTGTCCGTCGGGGATTGATAGAGGTCCCGCGGCGTGCCTATGGCCGAGACCTTGCCGTCGTTGATCACGCCCACCCGGTCACCCATCGTCAGCGCCTCGATCTGGTCCGGCGTTGCGTAGAGCATGGTCATGCCGAGTTCGCGGTGCAGGCGCTTGAATTCTGTGCGCATCTCGTCGCGCAACTTGGCGTCGAGGTTGGTCAGCGGTTCGTCGAGCAGGAGCAGTCTGGGCCGGCCGACGATGGCGCGCCCGATGGCGACACGTTGCTGTTCGCCGCCGGACAAGGTCGTCGGCCTGCGCTTCAGCGTGTGCGTCACCCGCAGCAGTTCCGCGACCTCGCCCACACGCTTGCGCGTTTCATCGCCGCTCATTCCGGCCCGGCGCAGCGGGTGGGCCAGGTTGGCTTCAACCGACAGGTGCGGATAGAGCGCGAAGGTCTGGAAAATCATCGAGATGCCACGGCCCTGGACCGGATTGTCGGTCACGTCCTCTCCGGCGAAACGGACCCTGCCGTGATCGAGCTTCTCCAGGCCGGAAATGGCGCGCAATGTCGTTGTCTTGCCGGAGGAGGACGGGCCGAGAAGGCAGAAGAACTCGCCGCTTGCCACGTCGAACGACATGCCATCCAAGGCCACCACCTTGCCGAAGGTGCGCCGCAGATTGTCAACATTCAGTTCGGACATGCAAGCTTGCCCACTGTTTCGATCATCGCCATCTCAAGTCGTTCACTGTCCGATTCCATCGGTTTCAATGCAGATTGTCGCGCATGAATATCTCGACGCGAATGCGTTCCTGCCTTTCGTTGATCGGGGTGTCATCGGTCAGGTGCTTCAGCACGCGAACGGCACTGCGGACTTCGTGGCTTGCGTCCTGGACCAGGACGGCATCCACTGTGCCCGTGATCAGCGCTGCACGCGTGTGTTCCGAAAGTTCCGTCGTGACGACGCTGATTTCCTGTTCGGCGGTCTCGATCGCGTCGATCACGCCCCTTGTCCCGCCGCCGAGGCTGTAGAGGCCCACGATATTCGGGTTTTCCGCAAGCAGTCTGGAGAGTTTCTCCTCGACGATCCCGGCAAGCTCCTCGCCTTCGATCCAGGGCAGGACATTCAGTTCGGGGCATTCGGATCGCATCACCTGTGCAAAGCCCATCCGCCGCTCCACGTGGTCGCGCAACGTGCCCGAACCGGCCACCACGGCGACGTCGCCCGAGCGCGGAGAGACAAAACGCTTCAGCAGGCTCGCAGCCACCCGGCCCGCCGCGACGTTGTCGATGCCGACAAACCGCTCGCGGTCCGAGTTGGGGATGTCGGAAACGAAGGAAATCACGTGCACCCCTTTGTTCCGAAGGGCTGCAACCGCGTCGCGAACGATCTGGCTCTCGACCGCGACCAGCGAGACGCCATCGCCGATGCCGTCGCCCAGCCCCTCGATGGAATCGACGATCGCGCGCGGGTCGAGCGGCGGAACGGCAATGGCATTGATCTTGATCCGGTTCTTGGCTTCCTGGAGCCTGGCCTTCTCGATTTCGGCCCGCACATCCGTGAAGAACGCGGTTTCGCCGGCGGGCACGATGAAGGTGAACGTGTAGGATCGCCCGCGCGCGAGATTTGCCGCTGTCTGGTCCCGGACGAAATTCAAGCGGTCCGTCGCGTGGAGGACACGCTGAATCGTTGCCTCGCGCACACCCTTCCGCTTGTTGAGCACACGGTCAACGGTCGCCAGGCTGACACCAGCCTCCTTGGCCACGTCCTGCGCAGTCACCCGTGTCATTGATCCTCCCAACTGGAAAATGCTTGAGGTATGTCCTGAGGTACGTCAAGCAATTTTGCGACCGATGCTGCTCGGCGAACGGAGGGGTCAGATGCTGATCGGAATTCCAAACGCTCTTACGCCAGATTTATTGAGGCATCTCAGGGCAATGGGGCATGGTGACGAGCTAGTGATCGCTGACGCGAATTTTCCGGCGGAGGCCTGTGCGGGACGAATCGAACGGTTGGCGGGCGTGGATGCGACTGAGGCATTGAGGGCAATCCTGACGCTTATGCCGCTTGATTCTTACGTCGGGCACCCGGCGCGCACGATGCAGGTCGTTGGCGATCCGGACGCGGTGCCGGAGATCGTTGGCGAATTTCAGCGGATAATCGACGAGACCGCGGACCGACCTGCCAGGATCAAGAGCGTCGAGCGCCACGCATTTTACGCGGAAGCGCGCAAGACCTATTGCATCGTGCAGACGGCCGAGACGCGGCTCTACGGGAATGTCATCCTGCGGAAGGGTGTCGTGCCGCCGGCGTGAGGCTGCGCTTGCAACGTGTCGCGCTTGGCCATAACCCGTCTGCGCGGATGACGGCGGGATTTCCAGGGCCGGATGTCATCCCGTGCCGTCCGGATTGCCTGGCAAGCAGGCAGGATCCTTGAGCAGGCCAGGTGCTGGAATTCAAACGGGGGACCGACCGGTGCAGACAAAGAAGATCATCAACGACGGGGACGATGCGGTCGATGAAATGCTCGACGGCATTCTGCTGGCACATGCGGACACGCTGCGCGCTGCAGAGGCGTCAGGGCGCGCGATCGTTGCGCGGCATGGTCCTCGTGACGGCAAGGTCGGTCTGGTCATAGGCGGCGGATCGGGGCATGAGCCGACCTTCGTTGGCTTCGTCGGCCGGGGTCTGGCGGACGCTGCCGCGATCGGAAACGTCTTTGCCTCTCCGCCACCCGATCCGGCGCTGGCTTGCGTACAGGAAGTCTCGCGCGGGGCGGGTGTCCTGTTCATGTACGGGAACTATGCGGGTGACGTGATGAACTTCGACATGGCGTCCGAGATGGCGGCGATGGACGATATCGAGGTGCGGACGGTGCTCACCACGGACGATGTCGCCTCCGCCCCGCGGCAAGAGATCGGGAAACGGCGCGGCGTGGCGGGCAATTTCTTCATCTTCAAGGCGGCGGGCGCGGCTGCGGACGAGATGATGGCCCTCGACGAGGTCGAGCGTGTCGCACGGCACGCAAATGCACGGACGTTCACGATGGGCGTGGCGCTGAGCCCCTGCTCGCTGCCGCAGACACGGCGGTGGAACTTCGATCTTCCTGAGGGCGAAATGGAAATCGGCATGGGCATTCACGGAGAGCCAGGGATCGAGCGCGGGCCGATAAAGCCTGCGGACGCGATCGTGGACGAGATGATGGACCGAATTCTCGATGAAATCGGCGCGGAGGATGGCGACAGGGTCGCCGTGCTGGTCAATGGCCTGGGCGCGACCCCGCTGATGGAGCTCTACATCATGAACCGGCGGGTGCAGGCGCGGCTGGGCGAAGCGGGTCTCGTGACGCACGCGACCTGGGTCGGGAACTACTGCACTTCGCTTGAAATGGCCGGTGCCTCGGTTACGGTCATGCATCTCGACGCCGAGTTGCAGCGGCTTGTCGACCGGCCCTGCCATTGTGCCATGTTCCGGGTGACGTGAACGATGAACGGCGATGACATCAAGGCGATGCTGCTGGCCGCGGCCGATGCGATGGACGCGGCGCGCGACGAACTTTGCGCACTGGATGGCGAGATCGGAGACGCCGATCACGGCATTGCCATGTCAGTCGGGTTCAGCGCGATACGCACGGCCCTGGGCGACCTCGACGGGGCGGCGCCGGCCGAAGTGCTCAACGCCGCGGCCAAGTCGTTCCTGAACGCGGTCGGCGCGTCGTCGGGGCCTCTTTACGCCACGGCTTTCATGCGGGCGGGTGCGGTGACAAAGGGCAAGGATGCCCTGCAGGACAGCGAGGTTCCGGCCCTCGTGGCCGCGATGGCGGACGGGATCGCACATCGAGGCAAGGCGGAACGCGGCGACAAGACGATGATTGACGCCTGGGGCCCTGCGGCGGAGGCGGCCGAGGCGGCTGCCGGCCGATCCGCCGTTGCCGTGTTCCAGGTTGCGGCCGAGGCTGCTGAGGCGGGGGCGGATGCGACATCTGGCATGCAGGCCAGGCTGGGCCGTGCGGCGCGGCTTGGCGTGCGGTCGCTGGGGCACAGGGATCCCGGCGCAGTCTCTGCGGCACTGTTGCTGCGTGCGATGGCCGGGTCGCTGGAGCGCGGTTGACCGGATAAGGCCGTCACTCGTCGGATCGACCGTCTTGGAGGGCGTCGATCGCGGCCACGTTCGCGGCTGAGGGACCGTTCGGATCGAATGCCAGCGGCAGCCACGCGTCGGCGATTGACTTGGCGAGTTCCGGACCGATGACGCGGGCACCCATCGTGATGACTTGCGCATTGTTTGAAAGTGCCGCTCGCTCGGCGGAATAGGTGTCGTGCGTCAGGGCGGCGCGAATCCCGGGGATCTTGTTGGCCGAGATGCAGACCCCGATCCCGGTGCCGCATACAAGGATGGCGCGGTCGTATTTTCCTGCCATCACGGCGCGTGCCACCCGCGCGGCGGTGTCGGCGTAGAATTCATCATCCTTCCCGCCGGGACTGAGGTCGGTAACGTCGAGATCCTGGCCTTGGAGATGGGCGAAGACGACCTCAACCAACGGCGTTCCCGCGCTGTCTCCGGCTATCGCAATCTTCATCTCTTGAACCCCGTTTCTGGTCTTTCCTGTCGATGCTACAGGACATGGGCGATCAAGGGTATGGCGATCCGCCGAAGAAATGCCAATTGCACCCATCGGCTTCCGCACCTAGTCTCGATTGACTAGGACAAGCCGCCCTGGAGAGATCGGATGCGGCAGACTGCAGGAGAGGAACCGTATGGACATTGCATCACCCACGGGGCGTGTTTCAACGTGGCTCGACCACTTCGGAAAGGCGCTGGAAGGCGGCGATACCGAAGCATTGAAGACGCTGTTTGCGAAGGAGTGCTACTGGCGCGATCTCGTGTCTTTCACCTGGAACATCAAGACGATGGAGGGCCGGGACGCGATCGTCGACATGGTCTCGACCACGCTCGGTGATGTCCATCCGGCCAACTGGCAGATCGATGGTGAACCGACCGAAGGGGACGGGATAACCGAGGCATGGATAACTTTCGAAACGGACGCCTTTCGCGGACGCGGTCATGTCCGGCTTAACGACGAAGGGTGCTGGACGCTGCTGACCACGGCCCAGGAATTGAAGGGATTCGAGGAGAAGAAGGGCGACCGGCGCGACCCTGGGGTTGTACACGGTGCGATCAAGGATCGGGAGACTTGGGCCGAGCGGCGCGAACGCGAGGCGCGGGAGTTGGGGTACGCCAAGCAACCTTACGTCGTCATCATCGGCGGCGGGCAGGGCGGCATCGTTCTGGGTGCGCGTCTGCGACGGCTTGAAGTGCCGACGATCATTGTCGAGAGGAACGAGCGCCCCGGCGACAGCTGGCGCAATCGCTACAAGTCGCTCTGCCTGCATGATCCGGTCTGGTACGATCACTTGCCCTATCTGCCGTTTCCGGATGACTGGCCGGTGTTCAGCTCCAAGGACAAGATCGGGGACTGGCTGGAAAGCTATACCAGGATCATGGAGTTGAACTACTGGACGCGAACCACCTGCAAGTCGGCATGCTATGACGAGGACAGCCAGGAATGGACGGTCGTGGTCGATCGCGACGGCGACGAGGTCGTGCTGTCGCCCAAGCAGCTGGTTCTGGCGACCGGCATGGCGGGCGTGCCCGATATGCCTGGCCTGCCCGGCATGGACAGCTTCGAGGGCGATCTTCACCATTCATCCAGGCATCCGGGGCCGGATGCGTATGGATGCAAGAAGGTCGTTGTGGTCGGCTCGAACAACTCGGCCCACGACATCTCCGCCGCTCTCTGGGAGGCGGGGGCCGATGTCACGATGGTACAGCGTTCGTCCACGAATGTCGTGAAGTCCGAGACGTTGATGGATATCGGGCTGGCAGACCTTTACTCCGAGCGTGCCGTCGCGAACGGCATTGACCACCATACCGCCGACCTGATCTTCGCGTCGATTCCCTACAAGGTGCTGCCCGCGCTTCAGGCGCCGCTCTACGAGAGGATGAAAGAGCGGGACGCGGCGTTCTACGACCGCCTCGAAAGGTCCGGGTTCCTGCTGGACTGGGGTGCGGATGACACCGGGCTCTTCATGAAATACCTGCGGCGGGGATCGGGATACTACATTGACGTTGGCGCAAGCGAGCTTGTGGCAGACGGCAAGATCAAGCTGGCGCGTGGCCAGGTGACCGAGGTCTCGCCCGGCGGCGTGAAGCTGGAGGACGGGACGGAGCTCCCGGCCGAAGCGATCGTTTTCGCCACCGGCTATGCCTCGATGAACGGATGGGTGGAGCGACTGATCGGCAAGGATGTCGCGGACAGGGTCGGGAAGTGCTGGGGTCTTGGGTCGGATACGCCGAAGGATCCAGGCCCGTGGGAAGGCGAGTTGCGGAACATGTGGAAGCCGACGCAACAGGAGGCGCTTTGGTTCCACGGCGGCAACCTGCACCAGTCCCGGCACTTTTCGCAGTTCCTGTCGCTTCAGCTCAAGGCGCGGATGGAAGGGTTGGCGACACCTGTCTATGGTTTGCAAGAGGTGCATCACACGTCCTAGACCCGTCCGGACGTCGATCGGATGAACCTGCCCCGCAGGCTGACGCCGCGAGATTCGGCACGCGGTCCTGCAAGGCTTGGCGACAGGTAAGGGATGGCGTTTGGATGCTGCCGATTTCCGGATGACCGGACAAGCTTGCGTTCCGCAAGAGCGACAGGGCTTGAATCTCGGCACGCGTCACCGTCGTCACTCCCCCGGATGCCATGACACGAATGCTCACGTCCGCAGGCATTTCGCCCGCGACGGCTGAATTCAAGGATCATTGGCCATGGACAGTCCCCGTCTTTGGATCGGCACAAGCTGGAAAATGAACAAGGTGCTTTCCGACGCGATCGAATACGCGCGGATCCTCCGGGCCGATGAGCAAAACGCGGACCCTCGCGTTCAACGCTTCGTCATTCCGTCCTTCACGTTGATTCGCGAAGTCAGGCAAGTCCTTGAGGGCACGTCAGTAAGAGTTGGTGCTCAAAACATGCATTGGGCGGACAATGGGGCCTGGACGGGCGAGGTGTCGCCTCTCATGCTCAGGGACTGCAACCTGGACATTGTCGAGCTTGGGCACTCGGAGCGACGCGCCAATTTTGGAGAGACCAACGAAACGGTCGGCATGAAGTCTGCCGCTGCCGTTCGCCACGGACTCATTCCGCTCATTTGCGTCGGCGAAACACTTGAAGAGCGCGAAGCCGGTCGCGCGAAAGAGGTCCTGGCCGAGCAGGTTCGCGCGGCGCTGACGCCAATCGTCGCCGGGAAGGATCCAGCTGCTGCCGTCTTGCTTGCTTACGAGCCGGTCTGGGCCATCGGCGACGGTGGCATTCCGGCGACCTCTGACTATGCCGACGCGCGACAGGCCGAGATCATCAAGGTTGCCAAGGACGTTCTTGGGCGCAAGGTGCCTTGTCTCTATGGCGGTTCGGTCAACCTGGACAACTGTGAGGAACTCATTGCACGTCCCCACATCGATGGCCTGTTTGTCGGCCGCTCCGCCTGGGAAGTGAACGGGTATCTCGGCATCCTGTCCAAGTGCGCTGCCGCAATCTGAAAGCGAGACCGGCATGAGACTTGCACTTGCCGACGATTGCGCCGGGCAAGAGCCTGCAATTGCCCGCGCCGAGGACGAGGCGGCACGACCGTTGGCGATGTCCCGCGAACACAGGGATGGCTGCATCTGGCACCGGTTGGAAGACGTAGGATGAGAGGGCCGCTCTGGCGCTGCACCGTCACGCAATCGGGGCCATCGCGATTGATGGACACTCCTTGGCATCTGCGTGATTCCATGTTGAAGAGAACGGCCTTGGGCGGTTCCGCGCCTGAGGCGATCCAGATGCGATGGTCTTGGGCAGGATGCGCCAAGGGATTAACGCTCGTTGAAACTTGACATAGGCTTTGCCTAAACCTGCCCGGGGGAACTGCATTGACAGCGCTTACGTTTTCGGCGGACGCATCTGCGGCAAGGCCGCTGTTTCTGGTAAGGAAAGAGGGGCTCGCGGACTGGCTCGCGGCGCAGGACGAGGCCACGCGCGACTGGGTCGACGCCGCGGGCTTCAAGGCCGGTGTCGGCGAAGTTCTTCCCTTGCACGGCAAGGATGGCCTGAGCGGCGCCGTCGGAGGCCTCGGAAGCGGCAAGGACCGGGCACGGGGTCGGTTCCTGGCCGCAGGATTGCGCGGCAAGCTGCCCGGAGGCGTCTGGCGTCTCGAGTGCGACCTGGATGGTGACGAGCTTGCCGAGACAGCCCTTGGCTGGCTGCTCGCAGGATACCGGTTCGACCGGTTCGTCTCGGATTCGAAACCGCTGGCCGCGCTTCTGGCGCCTGACGGCGTCGACGCGGCAATGCTGGAGCGGATCGCGTCAGGAGAGGCGCTGACACGCGACCTGATCAACACGCCCGCTTCGCATATGGGCCCGGACGAGCTCGAGGCGGCGGCACGCGATCTTGCAAGCGCCCATGGCATGTCCATTGAAGTCACCACCGGGGCGGCTTTGCCGAAGCGGGACCTCCCGATGATCCATGCCGTGGGACGGGCCAGTTCCAGGGAGCCGAGACTGATTGACATGTCATGGGGTGACAGCGGTCCGTGCCTCGCACTGGTTGGCAAAGGCGTGTGCTTCGACACCGGCGGGCTCAACATCAAGCCCGGCGCGTCCATGCAATTGATGAAGAAGGACATGGGCGGAGCCGCCAACGTGCTGGGCCTTGCCCATATGTTGATGGGCAGCGGCCTGGACTGCCGGCTCCGCGTCCTGATACCGGCGGTCGAGAATTCCATTTCCGGCGAGGCATTCCGACCCGGCGACATCCTGGCCTCGCGAAAGGGCCTCACGGTCGAGATCAACAACACGGATGCCGAAGGCCGGCTCGTGCTTGCCGACGCGCTGGCTCTGGCCGACGAGGACGAGCCCGATCTGATCGTTTCGATGGCCACCTTGACGGGGGCGGCCAGGGTCGCGGTGGGCCCGGATCTCGCGCCGTTCTACGCGACGGATGACAACGATGCTGCCGCGTTGGAGGCGGCTGCGCAAGCGGTTCGGGATCCGGTTTGGAGACTGCCCTTCTGGGAGCCGTACGAGAAGATGATCGAGCCGGGAATCGCTGATCTGGACAATGCGCCGAAGGGCGGTTTCGCGGGATCGATCACGGCCGCGCTGTTCCTTCGCCGCTTCGTGACGGCCGCGCCGCGCTACATGCATTTCGACATCTTCGGCTGGACACAGGAATCCGCGCCCGGCCGTCCCAGGGGCGGAGCCGGGCAGGGCATCCGTGCACTCTACAAGGCGTTGCCGGAGTTGCTCGGATGAGCGACAGGAGATTCCTGGCGGCAAACGGGCGTGTGGCGAGGAGCGAACTGGAAGGGATCGTTGATGCGGATCTCTTCACGGATGGAAAGGTGCACAGCCTCTCTGCATCTGCCTGGCTCCTTGATTCGCCTTGGGGCCGGGCGGGCCGCCAGCTTATCTTCGGCGACAGGTTTGTCGAACTCGAGAGGGAAAGAGGCTGGAGCTTCGGCTATTCGTCCAAGGATGGGTATGTCGGTTATGTCAGGGAGACGTGCCTGGACAGGAGCTTCCGTCCGACGCACAGGGTTGCGGTTCGCTCCACGTTCGCGCTGGAAAGCGCGAATGCCGAAGCCTTGCCCGTGCAGGACCTGCACCTGAACTCCGAGGTTCGGGTGACGGAACGATCCGGCGCATGGTGCCGAATTGCCCCGAGGGATCGCATGTACGTGCCTGCAGCGCACCTGGTCGAATGCGGTTCCAGGGACGGGGATGTCGTTGGCTGGGCGCGAATCATGCTGGGAACGCCCTATGTCTGGGCGGGGAATTCCGGCTTCGGAATCGATTGTTCCGGCCTGGTGCAGGCAGCATTCCACGCGGCCGGACTGGAATGCCCCCCGGACAGCGATCTTCAGGAGGCGATGCCGGGAGGGCGCCTTTCGGAAGCCGACACCCTGAACGCCGCCGACCTGGTGTTTTGGGGAGGTCATGTCGCGATCGCCAGCGGCGAGGGCACGCTCATCCATGCAAACGCCCACCACATGTCAGTCGTCGAGGAGCCGGTCGAGACCGCCGTGGCCCGGATTGCGTCGACCGGCACCGGGCCGGTGACGTCCCGGCTGCGGCCGGCATGCATGACACGGCGGATGCTGGGTCCGCGACGGAAGCAGGCTACTCGACGACGCGGATGAGCTTCCGCTCAAGGACGCGCAGGACGCTCTTCAGGTCGTGGCCGCGCTTCAGGATGCGACCATCCATCCCGACAACGGAATACATGCCCTGCCGCTCCCGGAGCCTGGGCCGCTTCTCGATCCGGTAGATCGGATGCTCCGCGGTCCGGCGAAAGATCGAGAAGATCGCGGTGTCCTGCAGGAAGGACATGCCGTAGTCGCGCCACTCTCCGGCGGCAACCATGCGGCCGTAGACGTTCAGGATTGCCATCAGTTCGCGGCGATCGAATGCCACGCGTTCGGGCACTTGCCGAGATTTCGGGAAAGGTGCCGGGTACTGGACCGTCATGATCGGAACCCTGCCCTTGGAACCGGATCGAATCAACCCTCGGATTTCATGCGTGACCGCCGGCGCCTCTCCGGAATCTGGCTCCGCTCGGCCGGCGCCCGGTCGACGGCGCGTTCAACCTGGATCAATTCCCTTGCTTCGGACGGTTCCGCAGAATGCCCTGAGGCACTCATCTGCCGGGCGTTGCCGTTCGCGTCGGCGTCTTCTACCGTCGCACCGCACAATTGGGGGATTCCAATGAGTGAAGGTACAACTGTCGTCGGCGTGATCGGGGGAAGCGGAATCTACGAGATCAAGGGCCTCGAGAGCGCCGAATGGGTGTCGGCCTGGAGTCCGTGGGGCGCACCGTCCGACCAGATCCTGACGGGATGTCTTGCAGGCGTCCGAATGGCGTTTCTCCCCCGGCACGGGAGGGGCCACGTTCATTCGCCCACGACCGTGCCCTACAGGGCGAACATTGATGCGCTGAAACGGCTCGGCGTGACGGATGTCGTCAGCGTGTCAGCCTGTGGCTCGTTCCGGGAAGACATGGCACCCGGCGAGTTCGTGATCGTTGACCAGTTCATTGATCGGACCTTCGCACGTGACAAGAGCTTCTTTGGCGCAGGCTGCGTCGCCCATGTGAGCGTGGCGCATCCGACCTGCGCGCGACTCGGAGGGGTCGTGGCCGAGGCCGCGGAGGCGGCCGGTGCGACGGTGCACCGGGGCGGCACGTATCTGGCGATGGAGGGGCCGCAGTTCTCGACGCTTGCCGAATCGGTCATTTACCGGGAGCGCTGGGGGTGCGACGTGATCGGGATGACGAACATGCCGGAGGCAAAGCTCGCGCGGGAAGCCGAGCTTTGCTACGCCTCGGTCGCCATGATCACGGACTACGACAGCTGGCACCCGGACCACGGCGAGGTGGACGTGACCGAGATCATCAAGACCTTGATGGGCAATGCCGAGAAGGGCCGCGCACTTGCCGCAGGGCTGCCCCGGCGGCTGGGCGCAACCCGGCATCAGTGTCCGCACGGCTGCGATCGGGCGCTGGAACATGCCGTGCTGACGCAGCCGGATGCACGTGACCCGGACGTCGTGGCCAGGCTTGATGCCGTCGCCGGCCGCGTGCTGAACTGAACGAGACGAGACATTCCCGTCCCGCCCATGTGGCCGGACCATGAAGCGTGATTGCCGATGAAAGACATCAAGGACTACATCCGGACCATTGCGGACTTTCCCCATGAAGGAATCATGTTCCGCGACGTGACGACGCTCTTCTCGGATCCGCGCGGGCTTCGGATCTGCGTGGACCAGCTCCTGCATCCCTTTGCCGACCAGGAAATCGACATGGTGGCGGGGCTTGAGGCACGCGGGTTCATCATCGGAGGCGCGATCGCGCATCAACTGTCGGTTGGGTTCGTGCCGGTACGAAAGCGGGGCAAGCTACCGGGCGCCACGCTCAGCCAGGCCTACAAGCTGGAATACGGCGAGGCGGTCATGGAAGTCCATGACGATGCCATTGACCCAGGCGACAAGGTGCTCCTGGTCGATGACCTGCTCGCGACGGGGGGCACGGCCGAGGCAGGCATCAGGCTCATCGAACGCGTCGGGGGCGACATTGTCGGCTGCAGCTTCATCATTGACCTGCCGGAGCTGGGGGGACGTGCCAGGCTGGAAGCGCTCGGCATGGAAATTCACACGCTTTGCGAGTTCGCCGGGGCATGATCCGCGGAACTGCCGTCGCGGAGGTGTCCGTTGGATGCGCTGCCGCCGGGACCGCTGCCCGGGAGTCCTGATGCGCGTGACGACGTGGGCGTTCGATCGGTCCCTGTGGGTGCGATTTCTGTATGGCGGATGGCGGTTTTTTCAGAGCGCTGAAATCACACGACATTTTCGAGGCCGTCTCCGGCGACGGCCGCTGATCCGGCGGATTCCGCGAAAATTCGCCGGGCGGGTCGCGTTCTTTCCATGTCTGGCGGACGCCTGGCCCTGACGGGCCGGTGTGGTAGAGCGTTCCTTGCATCAATCAAATGCCCCTGGACGGGGGCGGAAAGGAACGCTCCGATGGAAAGCCTACAGCCAGAGAACCCGATTGCCAACATCGACGATGGACGCGGATCCGTCGCGACGGCCATGGACGGCCTCACGAAAGCGGGCGTCGCCCTGGTCGAGAGGGCCGCCGAGATCGGCCTGGCGGAGAACGTCGCGGCCCTGTACCGGGACGATCCGCTGGAAGCCGAGGGCGCCGTTCGCGACATGGTCTTCGGCATGGCCCGTTCGGTCCTGGCCGACGCGTTCGCGGCGCTGGACGACCACGGGCCCTCGCTGCAGGTCGACGGCAGGGCCTACCGGAAGGCAGAGGTCACGCCGGGCCACGCGATGACGATGTTCGGACCGGTCGACTTCCTCCGGTCGCGGTACCGCCCCTCGGGCCACGGCGCGTCCCTGGTTCCGGCCGAGGCCGTCCTTGGCCTGACGTCCGGCGGCGGCGGGTCTCTCGATGTACCTGATGAGCGGCCTGACGGCCCGCGAGAGCGCGGACGCTTGGAAGAGGCTTTGCGGCAAGGGGCCTTCGACGGCGTCCCTGGTGCGACTTTCCGGGGAGGCGGGAACCTGTATTGAGGCGTGTTCCGGCGCGCTTCTGGGCGATCTCCGGGAGCAGGAGGAGATGCCAGCGGAGGCTGTGTCGCTTCTTGTCTCGCTCGACGGCGTCATGATGCGCATGAACGCCGAGACGGCAGACGGAAAGGCAACGGACGCAGGCTGGCGCGAGGCGTCGTGCGGCGTCGTGGCCTTGGTCGACGCGGAGGGGAACATGCTGGAGAGCCGGTACTTCGGGCGTCTTCCCGAAGCCGGCAAGGCGGGCCTGAAGTCTCGGCTGAAGGCCGAGGTGTTCCACTGGCTGGACCGCAATCCGGACCTGAAGCTTGCGGCAGTCGCCGATGGCGCGAAGGACAACTGGGCGTTCCTGGACTCCCTGTGCCCCGACGTGACCCTGATAGATTTTTGGCACGCGACTCAGCATTTGAGTGCCGCGGCCGACGCCGCCTACGGCCCGGACACGGCAGGAGGCACGGCCTGGTTCGAGAAGTGGCGGCATGTCCTGCGCCACGACCCCAAGGGCGCCGGCAAGGTGATCGACGCGATGCGCCACCTGCTGCGGAAGGGCAAGGGTGCCGACGACATCCGGAAGGAGCTGGCCTACTTCCGCAACAACCGCCGCCGCATGAACTACGCGGACGCCGCCGACGCAGGCTACGCCATCGGTTCCGGTGCCGTGGAATCCGCGAACAAGGTTCTCGTGACTGCCCGGATGAAGCGCTCCGGACAAAGCTGGGGCCGCGACGGCGGCCAGGGCGTCCTGACCTTCCGGTCGCTTCTCAAGTCCGGACGCTTCGACCGGGCTTGGGCCGCCGCGGCCCCGCGCCTGAACCGCTGCGGCGGCTGGAAGCCCCCGCAATGCGCCAACGACAACCGGCCGGTGGCGCAGGTCGCACTTGCCGCGTGATTCGCGAGAAGAACATCTTGGAATCGAAAGGTGAACCATACGAGAATCGCGCCCGTCCCTGTCCAACCTTGTTCCTCATCGGCAGTGGATGTAGTATGCAGCCATGACGTGCTTGACCGACATGGGAATCCGGAACCGGCGTCAGCAGCGAATGGCGGATGCGCACCGCTTCGCGTCCTCGAACGTCCGGGCATAGGCCCAACGCCCCCATGAATGCACTGGCAACCCTTCCTTGCAGAGATGAATGACCATGACCGCGCCGCGTACGCTCTATGACAAGATCTGGGATGACCATGTTGCCCATGAAGCCGAGGACGGCACATGCCGTCTGTACATAGATCGCCACCTTGTTCACGAGGTAACGAGTCCGCAGGCCTTTGAGGGACTTCGAATTGCGGGCCGCAAGGTCCGGGCGCCAGAGAAGACGGTGGCTGTTCCGGACCACAATGTGCCAACGGATCCGACCCGCCTGGAGGGAATCAAGGACGAGCAGTCACGGGTCCAGGTCGACGCCCTGCGCCAGAATGCGAAGGAGTTCGACATCGAGCTCTACGATATCGACGACGATCGACAGGGCATCGTCCACATCGTCGGCCCGGAGCAGGGCTGGACCCAGCCAGGCATGACGATCGTTTGCGGGGACAGCCACACGGCAACGCACGGTGCCTTCGGGGCGCTGGCCCACGGGATCGGCACGTCGGAGGTCGAACATGTGCTCGCGACGCAGACATTGATCCAGAAGAAGTCGAAGAACATGCTGGTCGAGGTTGACGGCGACCTGGCTCCGGGCGTGACGGCCAAGGACGTAACGCTCTCGATCATCGGCAAGACCGGAACCGCAGGCGGAACGGGTCATGTCATCGAATACGCGGGAAGCGCAATCCGGAACCTGACGATGGAAGGCCGCATGACGGTCTGCAACATGGCGATCGAGGGCGGTGCGCGCGCCGGGCTTGTCGCGCCCGACGAGAAGACGATCGAATATGTGAAGGGCCGCGCTCACGCACCGAAAGGCGGGCAGTGGGAATTGGCCGTGAGCAACTGGAACACGCTGAATACCGATGAAGGTGCGCATTACGATCAAGTGGTCAGGATGGACGCGGCGGTGATTCCCCCTGTCGTCACCTGGGGCACGTCTCCGGAAGACGTGCTGCCGATAACGGGCGAAGTGCCGGATCCCGAGAGCTTCGAGGGCGGCAAGGTCGAAGCCGTGCGGCGATCACTTGACTACATGGGCCTGACGCCTGGGCAGAAACTGGACGAGATCGAAATAGATACGGTGTTCATTGGTTCCTGTACGAACGGCAGGATCGAGGATCTGCGTGAGGTCGCGAAGATCATGGAAGGTCGCCGGGTGAGGGACGGGCTGCGCGCAATGATCGTGCCGGGCTCCGGGCTGGTGCGGCTTCAGGCCGAGGAGGAGGGCATCGCCCAAAGGCTGCAGGAAGCCGGTTTTGAGTGGCGAATGGCCGGATGCTCGATGTGCCTTGGCATGAATCCTGACCAGCTCAGTCCAGGCGAGCGATGCGCTTCGACGTCCAACCGGAACTTCGAGGGGCGGCAGGGCTACAAGGGCCGGACGCATCTCATGAGCCCTGCCATGGCCGCGGCCGCGGCGGTCACCGGTCGCATGACGGACGTGCGTGACCTGATGTAAACGGTTCGGCCATTGCCCGGCGTTTCCTGTCCGTCGCCAGGATTTTGGAGCGCTTGCGCCACTTGAATCGCCGGGGCAGAAAGGCGTGACCTCTGCAAGGGATGAATCGATGGAGAAATTCACCAAGCTTACCGGCGTTGCCGCGCCAATGCCGCTGGTCAATATCGACACGGACATGATCATTCCGAAGCAGTTCCTGAAGACGATCAAGCGGACGGGCCTCGGCGCCAATCTCTTTGACGAGATGCGGTTTGACCGCGACGGAAACGAGATCGAGGAATTCGTGCTGAACCAGCCGGCCTATCGCGAAGCCCGGATCCTGGTTGCGGGTGACAATTTCGGCTGCGGTTCCAGCCGGGAGCACGCGCCATGGGCGCTTCTCGATTTCGGCGTTCGCTGCGTGATATCGACCAGCTTCGCGGACATCTTCTACAACAACTGCTTCAAGAACGGCATCTTGCCGATCAAGCTGCCGAAGGAGCAGGTGGACGCCCTCATGGAGGATGCCGAACGGGGCTCCAATGCCCGGATGACCGTTGATCTCGTGGCGCAGACAGTCACCGGTTCGGACGGGGAGGTGTTCGGTTTCGAGATCGATCCGTTCAGGAAGCACTGCCTGCTGGACGGCCTTGACGACATCGGGCTGACAACCGAGACCGCCGCGACGTCGATAGATGCGTTTGAGGCGAAGGCTGCAGAACAACGACCATGGCTTTGAAACGCGAGCCCCTGATGGTGTCGGGCATTTCCGCAGGCACGCAATCCTCGCGTGCAGGCCGAGCGATGCGTCGCGACGGCCGAGAACCGCGCTTCTTGACGCCAATATTGCACCGCGTTAGGCGACGCGCGGCCAATTCCTGGAGTGGATCGCGATGAACAGCCCATCGATTCTCATTCTGCCCGGCGACGGCATCGGTCCCGAAGTCATGGCGGAAGTCCGCAAGATCATAGAGTGGTTCGCGGAAAATCGAGCGCTGGCCTTTGATGTAAGCGAGGATCTGGTGGGTGGCGCTGCTTTTGACGCCCACGGCGTGCCGCTTTCGGATGCCGCCATGGAGAAGGCGCAGGGTGTGGACGCCGTGCTTCTGGGAGCCGTGGGCGGCCCTAGGTACGACGAGCTTGACTTTCGGCTGAAGCCCGAGCGTGGGCTCTTGCGGCTGCGCAAGGAGATGGATCTCTATGCCAATCTGCGCCCTGCACAGTGCTTTGACGCATTGGCGGAATTCTCCTCCCTGAAGACGGATGTCGTGGGCGGCCTCGACATAATGATTGTCCGTGAACTGACGTCCGGCGTCTATTTCGGCGAGCCGCGGGGCATCGTGAAGGAAGGCAACGAGCGGGTCGGCATCAATACGCAACGCTACACGGAAAGCGAGATCGCGCGTGTCGCCCGCTCCGCGTTTGAACTGGCGCGGAAGAGATCCCGCAAGGTCTGCTCAATGGAAAAGGCAAACGTGATGGAGTCGGGCGTGCTCTGGCGCGAGGTCGTGACCGAGGTTCACGCCGCCGAGTATTCCGATGTCGAGCTCAGTCACATGTATGCCGATGCCGGCGCCATGCAGTTGACGCGCTGGCCCAAGCAGTTCGATGTCATCGTGACTGACAACCTGTTCGGGGATCTTCTGTCAGACCTCGCGGCGATGCTGACCGGTTCGCTCGGCATGCTGCCTTCGGCGTCGTTGGGGGCTCGGATGGAAAGCGGTCGTCCCAAGGCGCTCTACGAACCGGTCCACGGTTCGGCCCCGGACATCGCCGGGCAGGGCAAGGCCAATCCCATTGCCTGCATCCTGAGCTTTGCAATGGCTCTCCGCTACAGCTTTGACCGGGGCGACGAGGCGACCCGTCTTGAACGGGCGGTCGAGTCCGTCCTGGCCGATGGTCTCCGTACGCCCGACCTCAAGGGACCTGAGGGCGGATCGCCGGTTTCCACTTCCGAGATGGGCGACGCGGTGGTCGCCAGGCTGAGTGCCAGCCTTTGAACGGAGCCCGTCAAGCCAGCCTCAGAGGAGTCCTCTTCGCGTTCTTGGGCTTTGCCGCCTTTTCGACGCATGACGCCGTAATCAAGTTCCTCGGCGGCGGCTACGCCCCGTTCCAGATCCTGTTCTTCAGCGTTTTGCTCAGCTTCCCTTTCGCCACGTTCATGCTTCTGCGCGACAGGGACGAGGGCACGCTCATACCTCGCAATCCAGGCTGGGTGGCGGCGCGCACGGCTGCGGGCGTCTTGACCGCCGTTTGCGCGTTCTTTGCGTTTTCGGTCCTGCCGATGGCGCAGGTATACGCTTTCATCTTTGCCGCACCGTTCCTGATCACCATCATGTCCATTCCGGTGCTGGGCGAACGAGTGGGTGTACATCGTTGGACGGCCGTCATGCTCGGACTCGCGGGCGTGCTGATTGTCCTGCGCCCGGGCGTTGAGCCGCTTACGGCCGGACATGTCGCAGCACTTACAGCTGCGGCTGGAAGTGCGCTGGTCTCTGTCATCACACGGAAAGTCGGGCGCGAAGAGCGAGCCGCCGTGCTCATGCTGTATCCAATGATGACCAATGTCGTGTTGATGGGTGCGATCCTGCCCTTCGTCTACCGCCCCGTTCCGGTTGAACACCTGGGGCTCTTTGCCCTGGTTGCGGTTCTCGGATTCGGCGGCGGGCTCTGCATCATAGCCGCCCACAGGCACGGGGACGCGGCGACGATTGCACCGGTTCAGTATTCGCAGATCATCTGGGGTGCAGGTCTGGGGTTGCTGTTCTTCGCCGAAGTGCCTGATCTCATGACTGGATTGGGCGCCGCCGTGATCATCGCTTCCGGCCTCTATGTCGTAGTCCGGGAAAGCATGGGCGGCCGCTCGAAATACACGCCGGTTCTTCGCACCCGAACCCGGACCGGCGCGGCCACCTCTCCGAATATCGGCGCCATGCTCCGGGCTCGGGCCGAGCGCGTGCCGCCGGGTTACGAGGCACTTGCAAAGTCACGAGAAGCGGAGTAGTTCCGCCATTCGTCGGAGTGTAGCTCAGCCTGGTAGAGCACTGTCTTCGGGAGGCAGGGGTCGTGAGTTCGAATCTCGCCACTCCGACCAATGAAACAGGCTTCCGGTGCTTCCCCCGGAAATCATGCCGCAACGGATCGGATGGAAGCCGTTCGCCACATTGGCCTGATTGTCATTCCACTCATGTTGGCGCCTCGGTTCCGGGAAGGAAGTTGATGATGAAGCATGGGGCGAGACTTGGCGCCGAAGGCGGCACCATTGCCCTTCAGAACTCAATTCAAGATCCCGGAAGCATGGCGACGGCAGTTGAAGAATCGAAGCCGAAGAGGCTCCCGTCGTTATCGAAATTGGTTCAGTCTGCCCTGTCGTCCGAATTCTTGGGCAGCACTGGCCAGCTGCCGGCTCCGGAACAATGCCTGGAATCAATTCGTGGATGTCATCTGGACCGAATTTGTGGGCTTCGACCGTCGGCGACCCCGTGCGACCTTGCAGTCTGAAGTCGAAGTTCCATCCGCCAAAGCTGGCGGCACCGCCCAAGCAGTGCCGCCAGCCGTTTCATTTTCGGCCTGGTCTCACTGCACGCAGGTGTCGATGTTGTCGTTGTCGCAAACATCGAGGCCGGTGTAGATCGGATCATCGACCGACTTGCCTTCCACGATATCCTTGAGGACGTACATGGCCTTGTAGCCCATCTCGTAAGGGCGCTGCCCGACGAGGCCATTGCCCAGACCGTCTCTGGTCTGCTCAAGTTGCATCGGCAGGGTGTCGGCCACGACGATTGTCAGTTCGCCCGCGTCCATCTTGGCCTTGTAAGGTTCAGCAGCCTGACGATTAGCGTTGTCAAACCACTGAGTGAATGCCCCGGTGGACAGGAAGGCGGTCAAGTCGGCGTTCGCTGCCAGAATGTCGGTCATGCCCTGAACGGCAACGTTGCCGTCGTCATTCGTGATCAGCGGGCAGCCCGAAATCTCTGTCCAGCCGCCTTCACCTGAGAGTGCCTTGCCCGGAGCGGTGCCCGTGTCCATGCCGGCCAGAGTGTCACGCGCACCTTTCAGGCGCTCGTTGTGGTTGGCCGCCGCGGCGCCGCCTGTCTGCAGGCAGATGGTCCCGCCGTCAGGGTGACGGGCCTGAATCAGCTTTGCCAGAGTTCGCCTCGGACATCATAGCCATAGGCGGCGCTGTTGTTGACTTCGATGCTCACAAGCTGGCCGTCCACGGTTTCCAGCACCATCATGACCGGTGCAATTGACGTGCTCCCCTTCCCCTGGAACGCGGTGATGGAACTGTACTCGGTGCCGAGTACGAAACGGCCTATGTCGAATTCATGCGGCGCCGAATTGGAGATGGCCATTTGGCCCGTGAACCAGTCCGGGGCTTCTACATTCCGGTGGAAGTTGTGCATCATCACCGCATTGCCAATGTCACCTTCGTCAAACGCGGCTTTCATGGCAACATAGGACTGATCGAAACGACGCATGAATCCCGTCTGGATTAAGAGGCGGCCCGCGCGAACTTCGGCCGCGATCACCTCGAGGCATGCCTTGGACGTGGGCGCGAGCGGCTTTTCGCAGAGTGTCGGCTTGGCCGCCTGGACTGCAGCAATGGTCAGAGGTGCGCGGGTCTCATCCGGGCTAGCGATCAGCGCCGCGTCGACGTCGTTGCGCGTGATGGTTTCCATGGCGTCGGTCGCGACTCCGATGCCCCCAGCGCGTCGGCGACGCTGCGTGCACGGTCCTCGCTTGCATCACATACGACTTGCAAGTACGCGCCGGGCAGGTCCTCGGCAATGATCCGGGCGTGGTCGCTTCCCATGACGCCAACTCCTATGACAGCGATGCGCACGCTCATCTTTCTACTCGATCAGTTTCTCTGAAGGACCCGGCGCCTGGCCATCGTAGCCGCCCCAGACCGATTGATCGAAATGGATGACCGATCCTGTCATCATCCCGCTTTCGGCCGATGCCAGAAACAACACCGCTCTTGCAACTTCTTCAGGGTCGAGAAGCCGTCCGAAGGGGAGACCCGCATTCGCCTTGGCTTCCCAGTCAGGATCGCCCGACTCCTCGAACTGCAGCGCCCGTTCGTGGTCCGACGCCATCCAGCCGATGTCGAGCTGGTTTACACGCACCCGATTTCGCATGAGTGCGTAACCGGCGCTTCTGGTCAAAGTCGAAAGCGCGGCCTTGGATGCGCAATATGGTGCGATGAAGGGTTGCCCGGCCCTCGACGAAGTCGAACCGATGTTGACGATACGCCCTTCGGTACCCTCGCGCTCCATGATCTTGACCGCATCTTGCATCAGGAAAAAAGGCGCACGGGTGTTGACGGCAAACATGGCGTCGAAGAGCTCAGGCGTAGTGTTTAGAAGGTTTCCTCGATCGGTCAGGCCGGCGGCGTTCACCAGGATGTCCACGCGGCCGAACCTTGTGTCCGCAGCGGGGATGATCGCTCGAACGTCCTCGATCTTTCCAAGATCAGCGGCAATCATCTCAACCGGCACGCCGGTTTCGCTTCCGATGGCATCGGCCAGTCTCTGACCCTTCTCCACCCCGCGTCCGACGATGCCAATCCCCGCCGCCCCCGCCATTGAGAAGAGCCGCGCGATTGCGGCACCCAGTCCTTGCGTGCCGCCGGTAATGACGGCGACCTTGTCGTCGATCCGGTTCATGCAATCACCTCGTAGCCTGCGGCGTCCAAAACCCGAAAAAGCTCGGCGCGGCCTTTCCTGGCCATCTCCAGCGGTGGATTGGCGACCGGGTCCTGTTCGGCCTCGATCACGAACCAGCCTTCATAACCTTTTTCGGCCAGTGCCTTTGCAATGGCCTCGAAATCCAGGGAGCCGTCGCCGGGCACCGTGAACGCGCCCTTTATGACGGCGTCGAGAAACGACTCCGCCGCCCTGTCCAGCCCGTTCACAACATCGGCGCGGATGTCCTTGGCATGGACGTGGGAAATGCGTGCGTGATGGTTCTCGATCACGCGGAAGTTGTCGCCGCCGGCAAACGCCATATGTCCCGCATCGAAGAGAAGAGGCACCGAGGAGTGCTTCATGAACAGGTCCAGTTCCTGCTCGGCTTCGACAGCGGCAGCCATGTGGTGATGATAGGCCAGTGGCATGCCTTCCTTCGCACACCAGTCCGCAAAGTCCGAAACCTTGCGACCGTAGCTGGCCATTTCGGCTTCGCTCAGCCTTGGCTTGCGGGCCAGCGGCGTTGACCGTTCTCCCTGCACCGAACGAGCCGTCTCGCCATAGACGATGCAGGGTGCGCATGCCGCCTTGAAGAATGCATGCTGTTCCGCGATCCGGTCCTTCTCGACCTCGATGTCACCATCAAGCAAAAGGCCCGAAAACCAGCCACCGCAGACCGATATGCCATACTTGTCGAGGACGGGTCCCAACTCGGCCATGTTCATGGGGAACCGACGGCCGGTTTCCATGCCCGTCAGACCCGCTTCGGACGCCTGGCGCAGGCATTCCTCGAGGCTGACGTCATCCGACAGTTCTGCGAGGTCGTCGTTCCACCACGCAATGGGCGCGATGCCAAGTTTGGCCACGAGCATGCGACCTAGACTCCAAGCCTTTGTTTCTTGCGGAATTCCTCCTGATCGACGCGCGCCTTTTGCACGCTTTCGCGGGGCGAAACCTCCGGTACTCCCACATACCAATCCGCCCCTCCCGGGGTCCAGGTATAGGCGTCAGACGCTATGCTCAGGACGGTTGTGGCGTCCGTTGTCTGCGCCCATTCCATTGCGGCCTCCAAATCGGCCAGGCTTTCGCAGCGGCGGGCATGAGCCCCCATTGCCTCGGCATGTTTGGCGAAGTCCACGTGTCGGGGATTGGCCTTGTCCACGACGCGGCAGTCCGTCAGCAAATTGTTGAAGCGCGCACCACCCATGCCGGTCTGCAACCGGTTGATGACGCCAAATCCGCCGTTGTCGCAGACCACGACGATCATCTTGTGCCCTGTCAGAGTCGATGAGTGGATGTCGGAGTTCATCATCATGTACGACCCGTCGCCCACCATGACGATCGGCGTTCCGTTGCCACCCATGGCCATGGCGTGGCCCCAGCCACCGGCGATCTCGTAGCCCATGCAGGAATAGCCGAACTCGCAGTCAAAGGTATGGGGCGACTTGCAACGCCAGTTCTTGATCGTCTCTCCTGGCAAACCGCCCGCAGCGGTGACCATGACGTCCTCGGGATTGGCCATCTTGTTCACGACGGCAACGACCTGTGCGTAGCTTGGCATTTCCTGATTGGTCGGTGCCTGGCCCTTGTCGAGGAGCTTGTTCCAGTCGGCGTACAGCTTCTGCGCGGTCTCCAGTCTCTCCGCAGGGGCCTTGTAGTCCCCCAGCGCCGCATCGATGTCATTCATCGATTCCAGCGCGTCGCCAACCACTGGATGTGCGCGATGTTTCGTCGCGTCGAAGCGCGCGGCATTGATGTTGATGAACTGCGCGTCCGCGGGGAAGGTCGTCCAGGAGCCGGTCGTGAAGTCCTGCATCCGCGTGCCGATCGCGATGACCACGTCGGCGGTTTCCGAAAGCTCTCGCGCCGCTTCGGTGCCCTCGATGCCCGTCGGACCCACGTAGACGGGGTCATCGTGCACGACCGCGCCCTTGCCGGCGATCGTCTCGGCCATCGGGATGCCCCGTTTTGCAGCAAATGCGGCGACGGCCTCCTCGGCTCCAGAATATCGCACGCCTCCGCCCGAGATGATCAGCGGGCATTTGGCAGATCTCAGCACCTCGACAGCCGCAGCGACTTGATCGCGCGAGGGGCGTGGGCGAGGGATGGACCAGGTGGTGTCGACAAAGAACTCTTCGGGGTAGTCGTAGGCAAATTCCTGAATGTCCTGCGGCAGGCCTATGAATGCCGGCCCGCAATCTGCCGGATCCAGCATCGTGGCAATTGCTTGTGGCAACGACTGAATGATCTGGGCCGGATGCGTAATTCTGTCCCAATAGCGCGACACGGCGCGGAAACTGTCGTTCACCGTCGTGCTGGGTGAACCGAAGTGCTCGACCTGCTGCAACACCGGGTCGGGCAGGCGGTTGTTGAACGTGTCACCGCTTAGCAGCAGCAGGGGGAGGCGGTTGGAATGGGCAACGCCGGCGGCGGTCACCATGTTTGTGGCGCCTGGACCGACGGACGAAGTCGCGACCATGATTTGGCGGCGCTTCCTGGACTTTGCAAAGGCAATGGCTGCCAGGGCCATGGACTGCTCATTCTGGCCGCGCCACGTGGGCAATTGATCCTGAACACGTTCCAGCGCTTCGGCGAGACAGGTCACGTTGCCGTGGCCAAAGATCCCGAAGACCCCCGCAAACAGGGGAACGCGCTCTTCGTCAATCACGGTGAACTGGTTGCACAGATAGCGCACAACCGCTTGAGCCATCGTCAGGCGCACGGTCTTCGCCGTCATTTCTTGCTCCTCCCCGGATGCTTCCCCACGCAACTCTTGAATTGATTGTTGACAATGCAAGCATTTTGCAACGAGCATTGCAAGAGTAATTTTGGGAGGAACCGATGCCAGGAATTTCCGTGCTCGGTTGCGGCCGCATCGGTCGCATGCATGCCGACAACATCGCGGCCCATCCCCGGGCGGAGCTTGCGGGCGTCTTTGACGTCCATGCCCCATCTGCGGAAGACGTTGCCGAAAGGCACGACGCCCGGAATTTCGCTACGGCTGACGAGGCAATCACCTCGGACACGGTCGATGGAGTTCTGATCGCAACGCCTACGTCCACGCATGTCGAGTATCTCGAAGCTTCTGTGAATGCGGGCAAACCGGTGCTCTGCGAAAAGCCGATCGACCTGTCGCTGGCGCGCGTGGATGCATTGAAGGAGCGAATCGCCGGGACCGACGTGCCCATCATGCTGGGCTTCGTGCGCCGTTTCGATCGAGGCCATGCGGCTGCCCGGGAGGCTGCCGCAAGCGGCGAAATCGGAGAGCTCCACCAGGTGATCATCACGTCGCGCGACCCCGGTATGGCTCCGAACAGCTATATCGAGACTTCAGGCGGGATCTTCCGCGACATGACCATACACGATCTCGATCTGGCCAGGTTCATGCTGGGGGAGGAAATTGCGGAGGTTTCCGCCACAGGGTCGCGATTGGTGGATCCCGAACTCATGAAGAAATGCGATGACTTTGACACGGTCGTTGTCACTCTCGTCACCGACAGCGGCAAGCAGGCCGTCATCACCAACTCGCGCGAAGCCGTCTACGGCTATGACCAGCGCGTTGAGCTCTTTGGTTCAAGAGGCATGGTGATTTCCGAGAATCGTCGCGAAAACTTGATGACCAAGCATGTTGCCGGATCCACCAACGTGGCAGCCCCGCTGCAGCATTTCTTCATCGAGCGCTATGGCGAAGCCTTTGACGCGGAGATTGGCCATTTCGTCGAGTCCATCGAAAGCGGCGCGCCCGTTCCGGTTGGCTTCGAGGACGGGCGTATCGCGCTTCTCTTGGCGGACGCCTGCTTCAGGTCCGTCACGGAAGGCCGGACGATCAGAACCAGCGAGATTGGATAGCGAATGTACGAAGAATCCGGAAACTTTGTGGGCGGTACGTGGGTCAAGGGCGCAAATTCGTCAGAGGTCTTCTCGCCCGTCACCGAAAAGCCGCTGGGTGCTGTTTGCGCTGCGGCGCCCGAAGACACTCGATCCGCGATCGATGCGGCAGCAGGCGCACTCGCACCCCTGCTCGCGTTGGGAGGATTCGGGCGTGCCGATGCACTGCATCGGGCCGCTGACGAGATGGTGCGCAGGACGGATGAAGCGGTCAAGATGATCTCGACCGAGACCGGCAAGCCGCTCGCCCAGTCGGGTCGCGAGTGGGGCCTCGCCTGTGATCAGTTCCGATGGTATGCCGAAGAGGCGCGGCGCATATACGGCCGGACGGTTGAAAGCCGGGTGCCCGGCGGGCGCCTTGAGATCAGTCGCGAACCCGTCGGGATCGTCGGGGCTTTCACCGCCTGGAACTTCCCCGCAGCTCTTCCCGCGCGCAAGTTGGCCCCGGCACTTGCGGCGGGATGTCCCGTCATCTTGCGTCCTTCCTCCCAAACCCCCGGGGCGGCGATCATCCTCGTGGACTGCTTGCGCGCCGGGGGGTTCCCGGACGGTGCCGTGAATCTCGTGATCGGCGCCGCGAGCGACACCTACGTTCCGATCATGGCTGATCCGCGGGTGCGGAAGGTCTCGCTCACCGGTTCCGTCAAGGTGGGTCAGCGGATGCTCCGAGATGCCGCGGAAACGGTCAAGAAGGCATCAATGGAGCTGGGCGGAAATGCGCCGCTCATCGTTTTTGACGACGCCGATCTCGACACGGCGCTCGAAGCGAGCGTGCCGGCGAAATACGCCAATTGCGGACAGGTTTGCGTCGCGCCGGATCGTTTCTTTGTTCATGAGAGCCTTCATGACCGATTTGTCGAGGGCTTCGTGGAGCGTGCCAGCAAGATCAAGCTCGGTGACGGCCTTGATCCTGAAACCGGTATGGGCCCGCTGATCAAGGCCAGCAGCCTGGACTCCATTGATCGCATCGTGCAGTCCGCGGTCGCGGGCGGTGCAACGCTCGCGCTGGGCGGCAAACGTGCGGCCGATTTCAACGAAGGCCATTTCTACGAGCCGACGGTTCTGACCGGCGTAACCGACGGGATGACCGTCTTTGCGGAGGAGAATTTCGGGCCGGTTGCCGCGATCACTTCCTTTTCCGAGGAAGACGAGGCGCTTCAACGCGCGAACAGCTCGACCATGGGCCTTTCGGCCTATGCCTTCACGTCTTCGCCCGATCGGGCACGTCGTGCGATCGCAACGCTGAATTCCGGCATGGTGGGCGTCAACAGCTTCGCCCTTGCTGCCGCCGAGGCGCCGTTTGGCGGCACCAATTACTCGGGCCTGGGCCGCGAGGGCGGCAGCGAGGGGATCGACGGCCATCTCGAGACCAAACTTGCGCAGATCGTGTTCTGAGGAGGGGCGGATGACAGTCAACGCAGTCAAGCAGCTCTGGGCCGAAGGTCGGCCAGTGCTCCATGGGTGGCTCTCGATCGGAAATTCCTTCACGGCTGAAATCATGGCTGCGCAGGGCTACGACGCGATATCCGTCGATGTCCAGCACGGCGCCTTGGACTATTCCGACGCTCTCGCGATGATGCAGGCGATGCGTGCCTCTGACGTCTCGATCGGGGTGCGTGTGCCTTGGCTCGATCCGGCGATCATCATGAAGGCGCTGGACGCCGGTGCGCTGAACGTGATCTGCCCGATGATCAGCACTGCCGAGCAGGCTGCAGAGTTCGTCAGCTACTTGCGCTATCCGCCACTCGGCCAGCGCAGCTTCGGTCCCACGCGGGCGAATTTCGCCATGCCGGGATACGGGCCGGCGATGAACGACGAAGTGGTCGCGCTCGCGATGATCGAAACGGCGGAAGGCATCGCAAACATCGAAGAGATCGCGGCGACTTCCGGCCTTGACGGGATCTATGTCGGCCCGGCCGACCTGACGCTTGGGACGCAGGAGGGGCGCCTGGCCCCAGGGTTTGATCGCGAAGAGCCGGAAATGATTGAATTGATCCAGCGCATCGCGAGAATCTGCGCCGAGAACGGGATCAAGGCCTGTCTTCATTGCGGCACGCCGGAATATGCGGCGAAGGCTGCTGGCTGGGGCTATCACCTGATGACCGTGTCGGGGGATAGCCGGCTTCTCGCAAGCGCGGCCGCGGCCAGCGTGAAGCGATTCCGCGAGCTGACCGGTGAGGGCACAGGTGTCTCGGACCTGGAAGGCGCATACTGATGCCCCATGTCGTCGTTGCAGGCCCGCTTCATGCCGCTGGCCGCGCCCTTTTGGACGCCGCACGAGGCGTTACGATCACTTATATCCTTGAAACTTCTGAAGAAAGCCTTGTCGAGCACATTGAAGATGCGGACGCGGTCCTGCTTCGCACGCAGCCGATGACCAGGTCGACAGTGGCTCTGGCAAGCAAGCTCAAGATAGTGTCGCGGCACGGTGTCGGCTATGATGCGGTCGACCTTGACGCGCTCAATTCCAGAGGCATAGCACTCGCGGTTTGCGGAGACGTGAATTCCGCGACGGTGGCCGAGCACGCGTCCATGATGATCCTCGCCGCCAGCAAACGCGTTCTTCGCGCTGACGCCTCGGTGCGTCGCGGACCTTGGGAGTGGCGCAACCGGCTGGAGGCGCAGGATGTTCGTGGACGGAACCTGCTGCTTGTCGGGTATGGCCGAATCGGACGCCATACGGCGTTGATGATGCGTGGCTTCGGCATGCAAGTTCAGGCATTCGACCCGTACTTGCTGCGCAATGGCTGGCCAAAGGGCGGCGCCGCGCCGGTCCAGACCCTGGAAGAAGGCCTCGCTTGGGCCGACGTGATCTCGTTCAGCCTGCCGCACACGGGCAAGCCGTTGATTGGTGAAGAGGAGATCGCCGGGATGCGTGAAGGTGTCGTGCTGGTCAACACGGCGCGTGGCGGAGTCATTGATGAAAGCGCTTTGATATCCGCCTTGGCTTCGGGAAAGGTCGGAGCCGCCGGCCTTGATGTCTTCGAAACGGAACCCGTTCCTTCCGACCACCCGCTGGTCGGGTTTGACCAGGTCATCCTGTCGCCGCACATCGGTGGATTGACCCTTGGTGCTGCAGAGCGGATGGCAGTCTCGTCGGCCGAGAACATTCTCGATTTCTTCGCGGGCAAGATGGATCGGGACCTGATCGTGAACAGTGAGCAAATCGATGTCGCACTCCAGACCCAAGCTTGAGGTCGGTCTCATTGGCACCGGTTTCATGGGCAAGGCCCATGCCTTCGGCTTCATCTCCGCACCGCGCGTTTTCGATCTGCCTTTGGATGTCGAACTTCACACAGTCGCTGACATAGACCAGGAAGCGGCACATGATGCTGCCCGGGCTTACGGCTTTGCGCATGCGACAGCGGATTGGCGTGACGTCACGGGCAATCCGGAAATCGACATTGTCTCGATCACTGCGCCGAACGCGTTGCACAAGGAAATGTCGCTTGCCGCAATCGCGGCCGGGAAGCACGTCTACTGTGAAAAGCCGTTGGCCCCACTTGCCGACGACGCTCGCGAGATGGCCGATTCCGCAGAGGAAGCGGGGATCAGGACGCAGGTGGGTTTCAACTACCTGTGCAACCCGATGCTTGTCTTGGCGCGGGAGATGATTGCAGCGGGGGAACTGGGGGAAATCCGCAGCTATCGCGGGTTGCATGCCGAGGACTACATGGCTGATGCCGACGGCCCCTTCACCTTCCGGCACGACCCCGCAGGCGGCGGGGCACTGGCTGATCTGGGCAGCCACACGCTGGCGACCGCCGAGTTCCTGCTCGGGCCCATTACCGAGGTCATGGGGGACTGTGTTACGGTGATAGGCGAAAGGGCTGACGGAAAGGGCGCCCGCCGCTCGGTCGATGTGGACGATGTGGGCCGCGCCTTTCTGCGATTTGCAAGCGGCGCCAGTGGATCCATCGAGGGCAACTGGATCGCCACCGGCCGCAAGATGCAGCACGATTTCGATGTCTGCGGCTCAAAGGGCGCGCTGTCCTTCAGTCAGGAGCGTTTCAACGAACTGCACTTCTATTCGATCGAAGATGCCCCCGGTCGCCACGGCTTCCGACGCATCGAGGCCGCGCCTGCGCATCCGCCCTATGGCCTGTTTTGCGTCGCTCCCGGTCATCAGATCGGGTTCAACGACCTGAAGGCCATTGAAGTCGCCGGATTCCTGGCGGCCATCAACGGAGACGGGCCCGAGCCGTTCAATTTTCGTGCCGGACTGCGAATCCAGGCCCTTGTAGAGCAAATCCATCGATCCGCTCGCGAGCGGCGCTGGCTGAACGTGGAGGTTGACGCATGAACGTCAGGTACGCCGTTGTTGGAGCAGGCAGGATTTCGCAGATCGCGTTCCTGCCTGGCGTTCACCTGACCGGGAACTCCAGGGCGACCGCACTGGTCAGCGGAAGCGCCCGAAACGCCGGCAAGCTCGCGGAGTTCCATGGCATCGACCACATCTATTCCTATGAACAGTATGATGAAATGCTTACCGCAGATGTCGCGGATGCGGTCTACATCGCCTTGCCAAACTCCATGCACGCCGACTTCGCCATACGCGCGGCAAATGCCGGCAAGCATGTCATGGTCGAAAAGCCGCTCGCGGTCTCCGAAGCTGAATGCGAAGCGATGATACAGGAGGCGAAGAACGCCAATGTATTCCTGATGACGGCCTATCGGCTGCATAACGAGCCGGGAACCGTTCACACTCTGGACTTGATCCGAAGCGGCGCAATTGGCGACCCCCGCGTGTTCACGTCGCTTTTCGCTTTCCAGGCAGGGGCGGACAACCACCGTCTCAAGGCCGCACACTGGGGCGGTCCGCTTCAGGACATAGGCGTCTACTGCCTGAACGCCGCGCGCCATGTCTTTGAAGACGAACCGACCGATGTCGTCGCGACACGCAACGTTGCGGATGATCCGCGGTTCGCTGAAGTCGAGGAAACGATTGCGGCAACGTTGATGTTTCCCAAGGGTCGTGTGGCGCAGTTCTGTGCCAGCTTCGGGGCAGATCAACTGGACATGTACCGGATTGCCGGAACCGCTGGCGAGATAGCGGTCGAAGCCGCCTACGAATTCACGACGCCGACGACCGTGCGCCTCAAGCGCGGTCTCGAGGTGATCGAGCGCATTTTCCCGCAAACCGATCAATTCGCGGGCCAGACGGAGTACTTTTCAGACTGCATCATGAACGGGGTCGCGCCGGAAGCGGATGGCGAGGAAGGCCTTGCGGATGTTCAGGCGCTATTGGCAATCGAGGAAGCGGCACGATCAGGAGAGTTGCAGCGGCTCAGTTCGAAGCCGCGACCACGTCATCCCGGCAACGAGATGGTCCGAACCTTCGAACCGACATCCCGAAGGCTGGCAATCCAGCCCTCCGGATCCCGCAGCTGGAAGTGTTGATCATGAGCAAGATGGTCATCACCGGGGATTGAAAGGTCTCTTGGAAAGAAATGGACAAGGAAAGACAATCAGCACCGAAGAATTACGAGGCGCTTATCCAGTTGATTCATGAGCGTTTCGACGCCATGAGCAAGTCGCACCAGAAAATCTCGATCTACTTGACACAAAACCCGAACGAGATTGCTGTCCGCTCGGTGAACGCCATCGCGGATCGCTGTGGCATTCATGCATCGAGCTTTGTCAGGTTTGCGCAGGCACTGGGTTACAGCGGCTTCAAGGATCTCCAGAAACTGTTTCAGAAACGGCTGGAAACCGCCGCGCCAGGTTTCGAGGCGCGCGTTCGTGCGTTGGAGGGGGACCTGGAAAACCGCGACGACCCAACAGACTTCGGGTTTCTTCGGGACCTGGTTGTCAAGGACATCGCCTCGCTGCAAGCCCTGTTGGATGACATTTCAGGTCAGGACCTGTCGACTGCAGCGGACATGTTGAGCAGCACCAGGTCAGTATATCTGCTGGGTCAGCTGCGTTCGGCTCCGGTGGTCGACTTTCTCCGGTACATGCTCACGATGATCGGCAAGAAGTGCGTTCTTCTGGATCCAAGCGGCGGCTTGGCGACGCACATGGCCGAGACGATCTCTGACGAAGACGTATTGATGGCGGTCTCATTTCGGTACTACGCAAATGAGGTAGTCTCGATTTCAGAAAACCTGAAGGATTCAGGAACGAAGATCATCGCGATTTCGGACAGCACATTGTCGCCGCTGGCGAAATCTGCTGATGTATTGTTCGTGGTGCCAGAACATCGTCACACTTTCTCACGGTCGATTGCCGCCCCCATGTGCATATCCCAGGCACTGGTGCTTGCGACTGCAGCGCGCCTGCAAGTTGACGTTGATCTTCCGGAAATCCCGACCGTGACGCAGGCGTAGTTGTTCCGGCCGGGTCCGGCTGCCACTCTCCTGCGGGCTCCTGTTCGGCGCCATTGGCGGCACCGCGTTTGGACCCGGGGGCGGGCTCGCCCCCACGGCGGCGGCCTGGAGGAGATGACGGAGTGGATCTTGACGTCAGGCCGGGAGCCGTCGGATGCCGTCGGGGTCGCGATCGAGGTCCCGCACGGACCGTTGGACAACCGGTGATGCAGCTAGCCCGCAAATCTCGCCAAAATGGCTGGCATGGGACCGCTCTCCGCGATATATGTAATTCTGTCAACAAGTTACATGCACCGGGAGGGCGGAACCCATGTCGACAGAGCGTAACGGCACGCCGATCGTTTTTCAAGTCCACGGCCGCCGCGAAGTGAGGGCGAGCTTCGACGGCGGGCGGCTTTCGCCGGACGGCGGCGCGCTGCTCCTGCGGGAGGCCGACAACGTGTTCGGCGTGAGCGGCCGGCTCGCGGGATGCTTCTCGGATCATCGCGACCCCGAGCGCAGCGAGCACGAGCGCGACCGCGGCCATCCGCTGGCCAGTTCGAGCACGCTCAACCGGCTCGAGCCCGGCATCCCGGACCGGGCGGCGGGCGACCGCTGCAAGAGGATCTCCGCCGGCCCGGCGGCGATCGACCGTCTGCCGGTCGCGCCGTTCCTGGAGGCGCACGGCACGGCGCCCGGGAAGGGCGCCACTTCCACGCGCATTGCGACTGTCACTGCTGCCTGCCGCTTTGTGTCACCTGCGGCGAACATGTGCTGTGCCGCCGCCTGCGGCCGTCGAGCATCGACGCGTCGGAGGGCGCGCCTGACGAGCTGGTCCGGATCGTCGCGCAGGTCCGCGAGGCGTGGCCGGAGGTGCGGATCCTGGTGCGGGGGGATTCGGGCTTCTGCCGCGAGGCGATCATGGCCTGGTGCGAGGCGAACGCGGTGAACCACGTGTTCGGCATTGCCCGCAACGCGCGGCTTGTCCGGAAGGTCGCGCGCCGGATGCGGCGTTCGCGGAGCCGCTGCGTGACGACGGGTCGGGCGTCGCGGCGGTTCCGGGACTTCCGGCACCGGACGCTGAGTCACCAGCCTGTCCGTGCGGGAGATCGGCGCCCGGGCGCTCTGCGAGGATTCGCACTGCGCCCGCGGAGACATGGAGAACAGGATCAAGGAGCGGCAGCCCGACCTGTTCGCTGACCGGACCTCGACGGCGACCATGCGGGCCAACCAGCTGCGGCTGTATTTCTCGACCTTCGCCGGGATCCTGCTCCAGACCGTCAGGTCGGTGGGCCTCGCCGGCACGGCGCTGTCCCGGGCGCAGCACGGGACGATCCGCGCGAGGCTGCTGAAGGTGGCCTGCCAGCTGCGCCTCGGCGTGCGCCGGGTCCGGCTGTCGCTGTCCTCGGTCCATCCGCGCCAGGATCTCTTCGGGCATGTGGCGCGCGCGCTGCGACGGGCCGCGGCGGCGCGCGCGCCGTAACGGCGGAACCCGCCGCATCGCAGCCGCCGGGCGCTGGCAGGACCAGCCTCGGCGGAGCCGTGCCCGAAACCCTTGCCGACGGCAGGCCGCCCGCAGATGATTCCGTCTTGTTCTCCCGGCCGGCCGTTCGCGGGCCCGCGAAATGCTGTCGGCGGGGCACAGATCCACGCAATCCCCGTCGAAAGCCCGAAAACGCCGCCAGATTCAACGGGCGGCGAGGGAGTGATTTCGCTATGGCGAACTGCGGTTTTTGCAGTGAGCTGAAATCAAACGATTTTTCGTGAGCCGGAGTTGGAGATTGCCCCTGATTGGGTGGATTTCGCGAAAATTCGTCGCGCAAGCCGCAATTTTTCCACGTCCGCCGTGTCTGCGGCGTTCCTGGCCCTGGAATCCGGGTGTGGTAGAGTGCTCCTCCAAACCATTTGAAAACGCCCCTGGACGGGGGGCGGAAAGGAGCACTCCGATGGAAAGTCTACAACCTGCAACCTCGATTGCCAACATCTGCGACGGAAGCGAATCCGTCACGGCGGCAAGGGACGGCCTGACGAAGGCGGGCGTCGCCCTGGTCGAGCGGGCCGCCGAGATCGGCCTGGCGGAGAACGTCGCGGCGCTGTTCAGGGACGACCCGCTGCAGGCCGAGGCCGCGTTCCGCGACATGGTCTTCGGCCTGGCCCGGTCGGTCCTGGCGGACGCGTTCGAGACGCTTGACGATCACGGCGAGGCGGTGGAGGCCGGGGGCCGGACGTACCGGAAGGCCGAGGTCACGCCGGGCCGCGCGATGACGATGTTCGGCCCAGTCGGCTTCCTGCGGTCGCGGTACCGTCCTTCGGGTCGCGGCGCGTCCCTGGTTCCGGCCGAGAGCGTCCTTGGCCTGACGGTCGGCGGGCTGACGCCTGCGGCGGCGGGTCTCTCGATGTATCTGATGAGCGGCCTGACGGCCCGCGAGAGCGAAGATGCCTGGAGGAGGCTCTGCGGCGAGGGGCCTTCGACGGCATCGCTGGTGCGGCTTTCCGGGGAGGCCGGGGCTTGCGCGGAGGAGTGTTTCGGCGAGTTTCTGCCGGGTCTCCGGGAGCAGGAGGAACTGCCGGCGGAAGCCGTGTCGGTTCTTGTCTCCCTTGACGGCGTGATGATGCGCATGAACGCCGAGACGGCGGACGGAAAGGCAACGGACGCTGGCTGGCGCGAGGCGTCGTGCGGCGTCGTGGCCTTGGTCGATGCCGAGGGGAACATGCTGGAGAGCCGGTCCTTCGGGCGTCTGCCGGAGCAGGGCAAGGGGAGCCTGAAGTCGCAGCTGATGGCCGAAACGTTCCACTGGCTCGGGCGAAATCCGGACCTGAAGATCGCGGTGGTCGCCGATGGCGCGAAAGACAACTGGCCATTTTTGCAATCGCTGAGCCCCGACGTCATGCTAGTGGATTTTTGGCATTCGGCTCAGCATCTGAGTGCCGCTGCCGACGCCGCCTTCGGCCCGGACACGCCTGCGGGAACGGCCTGGTTCGAGAAGTGGCGGCACGTCCTGCGGCACGATCCCAAGGGCGCCGGAAAGGTGATCGACGCCATGCGCCACCTGCTGCGGAAGGGCAAGGGGGCCGACCGGATCCGGAAGGAGCTGGCCTACTTCCGCAACAACCGCCGACGCATGGACTACGCGGACGCCGCCGCGGCAGGCTACGCGATCGGGTCCGGTGCAGTTGAATCTGCCAACAAGGTTCTCGTGACGTGCCGGATGAAGCGCTCAGGGCAGAGCTGGGGACGCGACGGCGGACAGGGTGTCCTGACTTTCCGGTCGCTTCTCAAGTCCGGACGCTTCGACCGGGCATGGGCCGCGCTGGTCCCGAGCATGAAACGCAACGGCGGCTGGAAGCCACCAGAATGCGCCAACGAGAACCGGCCGGCGGCGCAGATCGCGCTCGCCGCGTGATTCGCAGGTGGAACATCATGGAATCACAAGGTGAACCATATGAGAATCGCGCCCGGCGGCGATGCAATCCTGGATTTGGTGAGCGATCCGGGCTAGGTCTTGCGGTCCGTTTCATCAACCGTGTCCATAACCTCCAACAGTTGGAGCAGGCTTCAAGCCGCTCGGTCCAAATTTGTCACAACCGATGCGTTCTGCGGCCGCGGGAACTCCAAAGCCTCGACGAAAGCGGGCTGGTCACTTCGTGATCTCCATGCCATCACCGTGAATGCGCGCTCGCGGTCGGTCTTGGTCAGGGCATCTGCCAGTGCGTCGAGCGTCTGCTCCGTCCTTGAATGCTTGGCGTGGCCTGTCCTCGAACTGCTCTCCTGCAAGAATTCGTGGGCATCTTGCCGGACAGGCGAATCGCATTGGGAAGTTCACATCGGAACCGGAATTTGGCCCAAATCAGGGCGGGGTCGCCACCGTCCTTGAGAGCGAGGTACGAGCAATCTTGAGAAGCCGGCCAGTGACGAGCCATCAGACAAGTTGCGATTCCTGAGTGTTGTTCTTGGCGGCGGGCGCCGATGGTCATCAGGCCATGGAATCCCAAAGCCCCGATGACTTCCGTTTCCCCTTGAACGATAACGGTCATACCGCCTGCTTCCGCTTTGAAATCGGTGGTCCAACCCGTTTCTGCATCAAGGCAAGGCGTGTGAGCGGGCAACATCCGGTGCAGGGCTTCGACAACCCGTGGACTGCCAGCGACCTCGAAGCGTACCGCATCTTCAACGATCTCGGACTTTGCCTTTGCCATTGTTGCCAAGATGTCCATGTCGACAAGATGCAGCTGCAACGCCGAAATGTTTACCCTCTAGTCGGTGTGAGGGTTTTCGCGAGGCATGTCGACGATCTCGGCCAACGCGGCAAAGGCTGACTGCCCCGCTTCCGCCGGCACGGCGGAATTGTGAGCATGCTGTGCCTGGACAGGTCTGATGCAGGTCAGGGCGGCGAGAGCGATGTATCGATACACGAGAATCTCCTGTTTCACGCTTCACGACTACCGCTCGCCCAAAGTCTTGAATATGATCGAAATCATATTCTGCCTGATCCTTTCCACATGCTACCCACGAAAATGCTCGGCTTTCGATCTTCGAACGAAGGCGAGGTCCTGTTTCGCGAGGGTGAGCCGACGGCCGGGATGTTTGTCTCGCTTGGCGCAGAGGTCCGAATGGAGCGCGTTGGGCCAAGCGGCGAACCGGTCACGATCCACGCGGTGCAGCCAGGTCAATCATTCGCCGAGACTTCTGTGTTCGCAGATCGGTATCATTGTGACGCAACGGTGGTAGCGTCAGGTGAAGTCGCAAGGATTCCGAATTCGGTCATCCTCGCGGGCATTGCCAATCCGGAGTTCTCCACAGCTTACAACCGGATCATGGCATGCCAGGTGCAGTCCTATCGGCAAATCTTGGAGATCATCTCGATCAGGTCCGCAGTCGACCGTGTCTATGCCGCGATTGCCGCCGGGCTTCTTGAGGGCTCCGTGATCACATTCTCGAGACGGATCGTCCTTTCCCACGAGGCCACGTATAGGGCCCTCCGAACGCTTGTCCGCGCGGGACGGATCGAGAGCCCGGGACGCGGACAGTACAGATTGCCGTTCAGGCTGGATCACTGATGCGGGGGATTCCTGCCCGACTGAATTTCCTGAACCCGTTCGGGCCAGGTGGAGCGAATGTAGGCGAGGATGTTCCAGATTTCCTCTTCCGTGATGACATCCGCGAAGCCCGGCATGGCACTCCTGAAGTTGGTGATCCCTCGTTCGGCCAACGCACCTTCTCCGCCCAACGCCGTGTATGCGAAGAGCAATTGGTTGTTGTGATGCCACGTATGCCCGGACACGTCGTGTGGCGGGGCAGGAAGGGTGCCGTCGTCGTTCGGAGACCGCCAGTTGGGTTCCCCTTCAAGGTTTGCACCGTGACAGGAGGCGCAGTGTTCCTGGTAGAGGACCTGTCCTGCGCCGATGTCCCGATCATCGAGTTCATGACCGGACAGGACGACGTTGGGGCAAACGACGAGCCCGAGGGCTGCGAAAAGCCCTTTCATCTGACCTCCACCCAGGTCTCCATGCCGGTGGCGGCGTGTCCGAGCGTATGGCAGTGCAACAGCCATTTTCCGGGGTTGTCGAAGACGCAAAGGATGTCTCGGCTGTCCCTTGCATCGACCAGCGACGTATCGCGAAGCGGTCCCGGTGATCCCCCTCCGTCCATCTCGTGGAAATGATGGCCATGGAGGTGAATGCCATGCGGGAAAGACGTGTCGTTCACCAGGGTCATCCTCACCACCGTTCCCCGTTGCAATTGCAACCAGGGAGTTTCCGGCAAGCCTGACGTCCCGTTGAAGGACCAGATGTCATCTCCGGGGTGCTGCCCTCCCATGGCTCCACCCTGCATCCTCAAGGTCACATGTCGGTCTGCATCGCCGTTGGTCATCGCGACATTGTTTGGCGGGAGGGGGAGAATCGGGGAAGTTCGCGGGGCAGGGTTGGCTCCCTCGGCGTATATCGTAGCCAAGGAATAATGTTCCTGGCCGGTCCAGAAGCTGAACTCAATGTCACCTGCGACATCAGCGATGATGTCTGCACGTTGTGCCGGTGCAAGGAGGGTCGTGTCGAAGGGCAAGACTCTCTTGAGCGGCATTCCGTCCAGTGCGACAAGGCCGCCCTCAACCCCGCCGATGTCGACGGGAAACACCCGGGCATTGGCAGTGTTGATCAGCCGGAGCCGAACGCGGTCACCTTCACGTACCGAAGATTGAGAGACGATCGCCTTCGCGTAGTTCCCCAGGCGGCCACCGTGGGCGAAATGGAACATCGAGTCGAAGTCGTCGAGAAGTTCGCCGGTTTCGTCCAACCTCCAGTCGTCGATGATGACGACTATGTCCGCATCAACCTCTGGCGGTTCCCGCTCCTCCACGATCAGTGGCCCGTAGAGCCCCCTTGCGACCTGTTCCCAAGAGCGATTGTGCGAGTGGTACCAGAAGGTGCCCGCGTCGGGCGTGACGAACCGATACTCGAAATCGTCTCCGTCAGGGACAGCATCTTGCGTGAGGCCCGGAACTCCATCCATCGCGTTGTCGATCCGGATGCCGTGCCAGTGAACCGACGAAGGCTCACCAGTCCGGTTTTCGAAATTCACCGTGAGTTCGTCGCCCTGCATGACCCGGAGAACCGGACCGGGCGTGCCGCCATTGAATCCGAGCGAAGGGGTGGCGCCCCATTCTGCCGGCAAGACCTGCACAACTGCAGGTTCAGCGGTGAGTCTCGTTGCATGGGCCATGCTCCTCGACGGAACGAGGGTCGCCGCCGTCGTCGAAACAAGGAAAGTTCGTCTCGAAATCGCCATGTCTACTCACGATAGACCGAGTGACAGGACCTGCAAATTGCACCAAGGCTGCCCATCGCCGGTCCAAGGTCTTCTGGAGCGGCGATCGAGGCGGCAAGCCCGACAGCAACGCTCTCAAGCTCGGACGCCTTCGCACTGAAATCCTCGAAGTTGGTCCATATCTCCGGCCTGGCCTCCGATTTGGGGTCAGTTTCGTTCGCTTCGAACAATCCCGGCGTGGCGGCGGCGTGGTCCGCGATGGCCGCCGCCGCCGCCCTGGCCGCTTCTGCATCGAACCCTGTTGCTCCCCTTGCCATCATCCCGAGAGTCTTCATGTTTTCGGAAATCACGCTCATTGCGTGCATTCTGGCCTTGACGGCCGGATTCTGCACGCCCTGATGCGCAAGGGCGGAAGTCGCTGCAACCAGGATTGCCCCCAATGCGATGTATCGTCTGTTCATTCTGGTTTCCCGAATTCAGTCAATGCCGTTCGCCCGCTGCAATTCGCGGACACAGGTAATGATCATCGCGACATCCCCACGGGTCAGGCCCTCGACGGGCGGCATGTCCCCAAACGGCCAGTGATGCCGCCGAACACCGATTGCCTCGGCCCGCTGAAAGGCCTCGTCGCCGTGATGTGATGGCTCGTAGATCCTGTGAACCAGCGGAGGAGCGATATCCCTTTGCCCGACCGCGTTGATACCATGGCAGACAGAGCACTTGGCTTCAAACGCGACTTTTCGACCTGAGCGTTGGAAGACAAGGTCTCCGGCACCGGGATGCTTGCGAGCGCTTGTTGCCGGCTCATCAGGAGCCTGGGCAACCTGTTCGTCCGGGCCCAGGTTGAGCCAGCGGGCCAAGCCACCGATTCCGATGAGAATGACGAGAAATTGCACGGCACGCATTTGGTCCTTCGCAGTGTCCCTGGCTTTCTAGTGTTTCCAGTGAGTGGAAGGTCAAGCAAGAAGCCCTGACGCTTTCGTGAACATCCATAGGACCATGCCGGCCATCACCAGGCTTCGGTCTGCGACACGAACCCAAAGGGCATGTTGCTGTTTCCGCAGACGCATGCACACTTCAGTTCGCGCCTGTCGATGCAGACCGGCTTGAAGACGCCGACGGCTCCGATTCCAGCGACGAACAAGACAACCGGCGCCGACACCCTGGTCAGAACTCCTGCCGTCATCAGAAGGCCCGCGCCTGTTTCTGCGAAATGATAGACGTACCCGTAACGAACCCGGCGTTGGGCCAAGAGGTCGTAGTTCAGGAACATGGTCGCGAAGCCTTCCAGGTCCTTCAGCTTCTGAAGGCCGAGAAGGACCATCGAGATCGAGATGAATCATTCGACCGCACGACTCGCAAACGCCGTATCCATCGACACCCAGGTCACTGCCAATGCCACGAGGGGCGCAATTCCAAAGAGCGCAATCACCGGCTGGCATGTCGTCTCGTCCCTCGACTTGACCGAGACGCCGAGACGTCGTGCGAGGTCTTCCTAGCCGCCGACCCGGTTTTCGCCAAGGTACGTCTGCGGCGTCGAATCCACGCCGTGCTCCGCCTTGAAGCTGAAGTTCTTGGGGAGTTTTCAGGATTTTTGTTTCCCGTCAACGGGATGCCCATGAACGGGATGTCAGTCTCTGCCTACATCTCGGCGCTCGCTACATTTTCGCGATGTCCTTCAGCAGCGTCAGCGCCCTCTCCTGTTCGGCGTCGGGCCGGGTTGTCACCTCGACCATGGTTTCCGCCTTCCCTCCGCCCGTGCATGGAACCGCGTGGGTTGAGCGGACGATGGTTGACAGGCTGTCGAGAAGGGTGCGGAAGCTGTGCACGCGGCTGCCGTCCGGCAGGGTGTGGGCATGTACCTTCGCCAGCGCCGCGTCCGAGCGCCGTGCGGGCAGGACCGGATCCCTGGTCCCGTCGGGTTCGGTGTCGGTGTAGCACAGGGGGGCCCACGCCTTCCGCATGTGCCATTCGACGAGGCATGCGAGCATGCAGATGAAGAAGTGGGCGCGGACCCGGTGCTCGAGGCGGTGCCGGACCGGCCGGACCTGGAGGTCGCTCAGCTTGAGATTTCGGAATGCACGCTCCACGCTGGTCAGTCTCTTGTAGCTCCTGACGCATTCGGCGGCTTCCATGTCGTCGGGTCCGAGCGAGGTGCGGATGACGTATATCCCGTCGAGGGCGGCCTCGGCGTCGATGGACTCCTGCCTGCGGCGGAAGCCGAAGCCGGTCGCGGTGATGTCGAGATCGAAGTGCTTCTTCATCCTTCGCCTGTTGATGACCTCGCCGACGGCGAGACCGATGCCGGCCTCGCCCTTGAGGGTTCCGCCCTCGACCCGCGCGGCGATCTCCGAGAGCGCCCTCTCGGTGGCCTCGAGCAGCTCCTGCCGGACCCGGCCGCGGTGCCCGGCAAGGCGGGGGTTGCGACAGGCGACGAGACGCTCGCCGGGGAAGTCGGGATGGTCCCGGATCTCGAACAGGGTCCGCTCGTGTTCGGGATCCTGGAAACGGTCGAGACGGCCCTGGCGGGCGAGCTTGCGGATGGTCCGGCCCTTGAGGGCGGTGATCCAGTCGGCGCCGTCGCGTTCGCGCAGGACCTCGATGGTGGCCTCGATGATCATGCCGCGGTCCCCGACCATCACCACCCGGGAGAGGCCGAAGCGGCGTTGCAGGCGGTCGAGCTCGGGCAGGAGGGTGTCCTTGTCGGTGACGTTTCCCGGATGGACCGAGACCGCGACCGGGCGGCCGTCACGGTCGCAGAGGAGGCCGAAGTTGATCTGCGGGAGGCCCCGCTTGCGGTCGCGGCTGTAGCCGAAGCGTGCGAGCGGGCAGCGGCTTCCCTCGTACCAGGTCGATGACAGGTCCCAGAGGACGAGGTCGTCTTCCTTGATCCAGCGCCTTGCCAGGCGGCCCTGGATGCCCTCCTGCCGGTCATGCAGCCAGTCCATCGCGGCGTAGAGGCCGTCTGCGTCGACGTCGCGGTCGATGCCGAACTCCTCCGGCAGGGTGGAGCCCTTCCACCAGCGCGTCGTGGCGAGCTTCGAGTCCGGCCTGAGGATGCGGCCGGCGACCATGGCCAGGACAAGCTCCCGTTCCGGGCAGCGCTCGCGGGAGACCATGCGGGGCAGGCCGATGGCGTCCATGGCCGTCCGCACCGCCTGCACCGCCCCGTGGTGGCGGGAGCGGACCGGGTCCCCGAGAACGTCGCCGGCCTCCGCGTACCGCTTTCCCGCGAGTGCGCCGCGCAGGAGCGGGATCGTGTGCGGCGGCAGGCGGGAGAGGTTGGCCAGGGTCCGCTTCTGCACCCGGTTGTTGTGGTCGCGATAGCTCTGTCGGAGGAGGACGGAGGTGTAGGTCCTTCCGTTCTGGCGCGACTTGATGACGGCCACGTGCATGGATGAGGTCATGGGGCTCCCCTCGTGCTAGTGCCTACCTTCCGTTGCCTTTCTGGACGAGCCTCGCTATATTGTCAAGTCAAAAGATCCACCACATTGGGACACGTCATGGAAATGCAGCGCATGCCCGCCATCGGGTCGCAAGGTGCGCCGCATCCTGCTACTGCCTACACGTGACCATCCTGGAAGAGTCGGCCGGCCCGCAACCCATTGAACGAAAACGGCAAATTCCAAATCAGGACCGAAAATCGGCTAGAACTTCAGTTGAAGGCATCCACGTCCTCTCTGGTCGTTAGCTGGCGGTCCTCCAGGGTGTACCCATGTCGCTCAAGCAGGTCTTTCGATTTCAGGCCGCCAGAGGCACATGTGGTCGGCCATCACCATCCGATGGGGCGTCGCGGTCCTTGCTGTGGCTGCATCCTCGGGCATTGCGACCTCTTGCCTGGCACCTGTAACGAAGTCGGGCGGAAAATAGTCGTTCCAGTAACTGGAAGGTCAAGCAGTATCGCGATGAACCTCTCTGTCGCTGCAGATGCCGCCGGACTGGCTGTCTAGACGCAAGATGCCAAGCCGATGTCGGGATCCGTGCACGGGAATCCTCCTCCTCGCTGAAAGGGCCGCGGACGGGCTCACGAGTTGCACAGTCCAGGGGCGGCAGAGGATTCGCGATTCAGGCCCGGTAGGCCGGCAATGGCGACCGATCTTGAAGCGCGATCATTCGCCTGAGCATCAACTCCGACAATTCGTGCCGTGCCTTCAGTCCGGCAGGTTCGTCGTAAAGGTTGCTGAATTCGCCAGGATCGGTGGAGAGATCGTAAAGCTCATTCCAGTTTTCGCCTTCCCGCAGCGACATTCGGTACTTGTCGGTCACGATGGTCCGAACTCTCTGGGGTCGGTCAAAGCCGGTCATGAGGCGCTGACTGTCTTCTTCGACGATGACGGCCCCCGGAGACCTGGATGAAAGAAGATCACGGCCCTGGATGCCGTTGTAAGGCTGGATTCCGGCCCGGGCCAGGATCGTGGGCGCGATATCGATGGATGACGCAAGCCCGCCGTCGACTTGGCCACGGCTCGGAGACCCGGGATCATGCCAGACGAACGGCACTCTGATGATGCCTTGGAAATGCAGCAGCAACTTCAGCATCAAACCGTGATCGCCCATGTAGTCGCCGTGATCGGAGGTGAAGATGACAACGGTGTCCTCTGCCAGACCAAGGCTGTCAAGCCGCTTCAGCACCCGTCCGATGGCGTCGTCGATCATGGTGATCATGCCGTAGGTCAAGGCGATGATCGATCGGGCTTCGACTTCCGAAACCGCGAACGGGTTTTGGCTGTCTCGAGCATCGGTGCCTTTCTCAAGCGCTTCCCGCATGGCCCGAATCGGTGGGAGATCACCTTGGCCGAACGAAGCGGGGAGCGGGATGTCGGCAGGATCGTACATGCCCCAATAACGACCCGGAGGCGTAAACGGATGGTGGGGGTCCGGGAAGGACATTTGCAGGAAGAACGGCTCGTCGTTCGCTGCGCAATTGGACAGCCAGGCTTCGCTTCGATCAGCGATCCAAGATGTCGAATAGAGTTCTTCCGGCACGGCTGTCCGCCAGGCTTGCGGTGCGTTGACGCGGTTGTCCGGAAGCGAGTTTCCCGGCCCCACGAGGCTATCGAAGTCTCGGCACTGCTGTCGGGCCCAAAGCAGATAGTCGCCGCAAGCTCGGTCCCCGTGATCTGCAACAACTTCGACATGCTCGAAGCCGTAGAAGTCTCCACCCGTTCGTTCAGCGAGCGGGCGGTCCCATTGCGGGGCAACTTCCAGGTCATAATCGGGCGTGTGCCGGTTGTTCTTGATCGCATCGCGAAGATGCCGGCTTGGGGCGACCAGGCCCTCGGCCGGCTCGTATCGGTTCGTCGCGGGAAGGCCCGTGAAACACTGCAGGTGAGACTTGCCAATGAGCCCTGTCCGGAATCCGGCATCCCGGAGCAGTTCCACGAACGTCGTGTGGTCTTTCGACAGCGGTATGCCATTGTGCCGGACCCCATGTGCCGAGCACATCCGCCCAGTCATGATCGAGGCGCGGTTCGGCATGCAAATCGGGTTGGCTGCATAGAAGCGATCCCATCTCGTGCCCTTGGTCGCAATGCTGTCGATGTTCGGGGTCTGGACAATCGCGTTGCCACCGCATCCGAGGTGGTCCGCGCGATGCTGATCCGTAATGATGAATAAGAAGTTTGGTCGCCTGGTCAAGATTCAGCCTCCGATTTCGGTGACGGGTGCGGCGCTGACCGTACATCCCATGCCAGCAAGCCGAGGCCGACGAGAATCGCCGGGATGTGGATTGCAGGGTCGGGGGCCAGCATTGCGAACGCCGCAAGGAACCTCGCGACAATCTCTGGCATAGTCAGCTTGCGACGGTCGTGTCCCGAGAGTGCAGAAGAGAACAGCCAAATGCAGAAGCACGTTCGGGCGACGATCCAAACGAATGGCAACAGGCTGAACTCTTCGATGACCAGAATGGTCGGATAAAACGCGAAGACGAAAGGGATGATGAATTTCGCCATTCCCAAACGGAACGACATGAATGCGGTCATCAGGGGGTTGGCCCCGGCAATCGGGGCAGCGGCATAGGCGGCGATGGCGACAGGCGGCGTCAGCGAGGATGCCACTCCGTAGTAAAAGACGAACATGTGAGCGGTCAGCATCGAGACGCCCAAGGCCTGGATGGCCGGACCCATTACCAGGACTATGATGAGGTAGGCGGGTAGCGTCGGCATGCCCATGCCAAGGACCAATGCGCCAACCATGGCGACCAGGAGCGCCGAGAACAGGCTTTCGCCCCGGATCGTGGAAATGACATTGGCGAGCTTGAGCCCCAAACCAGTCGAATCCAGTGACCCGACGAGGATGCCGATGGCGGCAATGGCAATGAGAAGCGTTGCGCCCGACTGGGCGCCCTTGAGAAAGGCACGCCAAACCCGCAGCGGGTCGGACTGGACATCGGGGTTGATGACCGAAAGAACCAGGAGAACGACGACGGCATTGAAACCGGCCGCAGATGTCGAGGACCCCGCCACGAGCGATCCGATCACCGTCAGGATCGGACCGACGAACAGGACCGAATTGATCAGGTCAACTCGAGTGATCCGGTCGCCGACGGCCAGCGGCTCGACATCGATTCTCTGCCGTCGCGCCTCGACCGTTACGGCCGAAAACAGGCTGAAATAGTAGAAGAGCGCCGGAATGAGGGCGGCGACAATGATGTTCAGGTAGCCGGTGCCGGTTAGGTCAGCCATGACCAGTGCCGCAGCCCCCATGATCGGTGGCATGATCTGCCCGCCGGACGACGCCGTCGCCTCGATTCCTGCAGCGAAGGTCGGGGAAAACCCCCGCTTCTTGATCATCGGGATGGTGAAGGTGCCGGTACCGACGATGTTGGCAACGGTGGAGCCCGACATGGTTCCGAACAAGGAAGATGCCAGGATCGCTGCATGGGCTGGTCCGCCCCGGGTCCGCCGCGTCACGAGGAACGCGAATTTCAGAAGCGTATCGCCGGCTCCGGTGCCTTCCAGAAGGACTCCGAAAATGATGAAGATGAAGACCGTGGACAGGACGATGTTCGTGATGGACCCGAAGACACCCTTGTTGGTGTTGTACCATAGCGCCTCCGCAACCTCCGTGAGCGTGAATCCGGCGTGAGCCAGAATGCCTGGCAAGTCCTTTCCGAAGAGCAGGTAAAGTACTCCGAAGGCGCCAACCCCGAAGAGCCCCCAGCCCCATAGCCTGCGGCAAAGCACCAGAAAGACCACAAGGCCCGCAAAGGCGGGCCAGGCATCAGCTTGCGTCACGTCGTAGAGAGCGACTTCCATTCGTGCCTGGACGAAATAGAAGGACCAGATCGCCCATAGACCGGCGGCCATCAGCGTGACGTCGATCGCCAAATGAACGAAGGCACGAGCGCCGGTGACGGAACCGTTCGCTTCCCGGCGGACTCTCGAAGCCGCGATGCCGGCCAGCAAGGCCAGAGCAAAACCCGCGGCACGGTGAAACTTCGGTTCAACGAGACCCACACCCGAACTGTAAAGCGCGATTGCACCGAGCAGGAAGCAAGCCGGCGCGGACAACAGAGCAAACAGCTTGGCCGTTCCGCCAGACGCTTGGGTCTCCGAGGTCATCAGATCGGTCCCGGCCCGGTTCGAGAAAGTCGTGGGTGGACCCGCTTTGGCGGTCCACTCGCCTGCATCGTTCAGGGACGCAGTTCGCTTGGGACCGGAATTCCTGCTTCGTCATAGTACTTCGCTGCACCGGGGTGCAGAGGGACGTTGACGGAAGTGAACGCGGTTTCAGGCGTGACAGCTTTCAGGAAGAACGCGGTCGCGTGAACTTCGTCCAGGTTCTCCCAGAAGGATCTTGTTGCGGCGTAGACCAAGTCTTCGGACACGCCTGCGTGAGTGCCGACGAACTGGGTGAATCCCAGCGCGGTGATGTCGCCGCCAGTCAGCTGCCCCTTGTAGACGCCGCCGTCGAACTTGAGCATTCCACGCCCAGGACGCCCAAAGAGAGCCTGCATCGCCTCCGAGCCGATGACGTCGTCCGGAATGGAAAGGATGCGAAATTCGCCTGACAGCCCGAATTGCTCGATTTTGGACGACCCGATTTCCGCCGGACGGACCATCATGTCGATCTTGTTGTCTGCAAGAGCGGCGTAGCCTTCGCCCCAGTTCAGGCGGACAGCATTGTAGTCCTTGCCCGGCTCAAAGCCGGTGATGATCTTGATCAGCGCCTCGGAGGTCGCGGACGCAGACCCCGCCGGTGGGCCCGTGAAGACGGTCTTTCCCTTTAGGTCTTCCCAGGTCTCAATGCCGGACCCCTGCAGGGTCACGGGATGATAGGCCCCGGCCTTGAAGCCGAGAATCGCGCGAAGCTGACCCGCTGCTTCGGGTGCGTCGTCGACGCTTTCGTACATCCGTGCCTGGCTCTTCATCAGGTTCACAAGGGACGGAACAGTCGAGAAAAAGTCTATTTCCTGCCGACCGCCTTTCAGCATGGACTTGGTAAGCGTTTGTCCGGCGTTGACCTGGATCTCGACGCCAGCCTTTCCGGCCTGGTTCACGAAGGTCACGAACATCGTGTGTACCGGATCGCCAACACCCGCGGTTTCGCCCTTGAATATCTGGGCTGCCGAGACGGTGGGTGCCGCAAGGGCAGCGGTCAGTATCGCCGCCGCCGAGAGAATTCTGAAGTTGAGCACGGACTTTCCTCCCTTGGTTCCTGGGGAGACTAGCAAAAGAAAAACATCTGATATAATCAAAGATTGCGCGTAATACATAACGGTTTGTTATGAAACTCGACCCCAAGCACCTGGCCCAGCTCTCGGTCATCGTCGAGGCCGGCTCATTTCAGACCGCAGCGGACAGGCTTGGCCTGACCCAACCTGCGCTCAGCCGCAACATGAAGGCGTTGGAGGCGCGACTGGGGACAACATTGTTCAATCGCGAAGGACGAAGGTCGGTGCCCAACACGCTGGGCACCAGGCTCGCCCGAAACGGTCAGGCCATACGGCTGGCCGAAGAGCAGGCAAGCATTCTGGCCGATCAATCCGCGAAGGGCACTGTTGGCGAGCTCAGGATCGGGGCGCCGCCAATCGTGGCTGGCAGGTTTCTTAGCAGCGCGACGGCAGGTTTCATCCGGGAGAATCCAAACTGCGTGGTCGAGATGAGGACCGGGCTCGTGCACGAATTGCGCACCATGCTTGAGCGCGGTCAAGTTGATGTCGTCTTTGGCCCCAAGAGCCTGGCCGAGCCATCGGACGGGCTGGATTATGTACCGCTCATCGATGATCGCGTTGGAATCCTGTGTCGAACCGGCCATCTCCTGACATCTCGAAAGCGTGTGATGCCATCCGACCTGGAGGCGCAGGTCTGGCTGGCTCATTCGAGGGGCAGCCTGCTGCGGCAACAGACAGAGGCCGCCATGATTGCATCCGGAGTGGTGTCCATGCATATCGTCTGCGAAACGGATTCCATTCGATCCGTCCTCGAAATCATTGCCGATACGGACCTTATCACGACGATGCCCAGGGCCACGACCGAACCTTATCTGGAGGACAGGCTTGCGTTTCTGGAATTTGATCACCCGCAGTTCCACCGCCCGCTTGGGTCGATCAGGCGCAGCGGCGCGCCTTCAAACCCGGTGGCCGATCGGTTTCTGGCAATGTTGACCGAGACCGAGCGAAGGTCGATCTTCATCGACCCTTGCGCCCCGGGCGGTTGAGCCGATGCAAGCTGGCCAAGTTCAGCTTTGCCGCGAAATGCCCATTTGCCGGCCTTCCGGAGCATCGCGCCGCGTGACGCCGCCAATCAGCACGAACGCGATGCCGCATGGCTCGGTATCGCGGTTCGACCATGCGTGATTGTTGCCGCGCTGGATCAGCGCGTCGCCGGCCCTCAACGGCAGGTCGTCCGCTTCGTCATCCAATTCCATCCATGTCTCGCCGGAGGGCACGATGGCGCAATCCAGCGAGTCGGTCCGATGCATGTAGGGATGTCGGCCTCCCGCAGCGACTTGGGCGCTGGCGCCCATCTCGCCAAGGGCGTCCTTTCCGTCGAGAGCATTCAAGACGTCAGGGTCTTCGGGCAGGAATTCGACGCAGCGAAACGTGCTGCCCATCGGCGGCGGATGCAGGACGAAATCGCCGGGGCAGGTTTCTGTCCGGCCTTCACGTTCAATGCGGTCGCCGCGTTCGATCCCAAAGTTCGTCAACCGGATCCCGGGCCTGCTCGGTCGTTCAAGAAACTGCGTGGCAGCCGTGTCGCTGACGATGACGGCTTTGCCATTCTCGACATGACCTGTCACGACCCGGCGGAAATTCCGTGCAATCGGGAGACTTCTGTGCTTGTTCAACCGGTTGCGCACGGTCCGGATCGGGTGTCTGCAGGGTCGGACATCCAGACCACGCCAGGAACGGTGAAGCCGGCGGCGTCGGTGACCCGGCGCTGATGCAGCAGGGCGATGCCTGCCAGGCCCGAAGTTGCACTTTCCTGACTTCGCCGTTGATTTCCTTGCCGAAAGAGTCCAGCGTTCGCATTGATCTGGCTCTTGCCTTTCCCGAAATGTGACATGGTTGCCGGACCTGATGCGAGCGTCCTGATGAAACTGAAACCGACACTTCCGCTGCAAAGGGCCGAAAGGATCGTCGATGTCGCAATGCGGCATGGAAGGGAAGAGGGCCTATTGCCGCCAACGGTGGTGGTCCTGGACACCGGCGAAAAAATCGTTGCGTGCAAGTCCGAGGACGGTTCCGGCATTCTGCGTTTCGACATCGCGCATGGCAAGGCGTGGGGCGCGCTCGGCATGGGCATGTCAAGTCGCCTGATCCGTGATCGCCTGTCCAAACGGCCTGCCTTCCAGAACGCGCTGGCGGCGGCATCCGAAGGACGCTTCATCCCGGTGCCGGGCGGCGTGCTGATCGAGGACGCTGACGGCCACACCATCGGTGCCGTCGGCATCAGCGGCGACACCTCGGAAAGGGACGAGTACTGCGCCATTTCGGCGGTCATTGCGGCCGGACTCGTGTCCGAACCGCCCGAAGCCGACCCGAATTGGCGAGCGTCCAGCCAGGCGGACCGTCCCGACTGATCCGGGCGGAGCCGTGGCCTTTGGCCAAGGAACCTTCGGTTTGCCAAGACAGTCCGCCGACAAGACCATGTCGCGCGGCAGGGCGCTGGGATTGATCCGGCGATCGCCTGAACCGGACAGTTGGCATCTTCAAGCCACAAACCCATCGGAGTCATCGATTCGGTGTGGTCGCCGGACTTGACCTCCAGCCGCCCCCGCAGTCAGACAGCGAATTCCCGATCCGGGATGCGTATGCGTCAGGTGCTCACGGGAGGGAAGGTTCACTTGGTCCAGGCGCATGACGGCCTTTGGCCGAACGGGTTTGCCACGCTCCTGACGTCCGCCGTCACCCGCATCGCCTCAACGGACGCTGCTTGGCGCTGGCCGGCCTCCCGCCCGGCGCCTGGTGCATCGCAGGTTGTACGGAGTGAGTGTCACCCGGGGGGAAGCCTGGGCGACCTGCATAGGTTCCTCGCGAGGCAGGGTTCTCAGGCGGCGTTTCTTGCCCGCACGTCGTCGACGATGCTGCGGAATTCCTCGTCGTTCAGCATGTCGCGCTTCTCGATGCCCTTGGTCTTGACATGGGTCAGCACCTCTGCCGCCTGATCGTCGGCCAGGTCACCCAGCCCCAATTCCTCCATCTTGTAGATGATCGAGGCCTTGCCGCTTTTCTTGCCAAGCACCACCTCGCCCGTCCTGCCCGTCAGGGCGGGATGGGTGCCGAACATCACCAGCGGATCGTGCATCACGTATTGGATGCCGATCCCGCTTTCACGAATGAAGTTGCCGTGGCCAAGGACGGGCTTGTTGCGGGCAACCGGGACGTTGGAGAATTCGGAAAGCATCGCGCCAAGTTCGGGCAGCTTGTCCAGCTTGTACCCCAACTCGTACCCGTACAGCAGGTCGAGCCCCAGGATCAGCTCCTCAAGCGCCGCATTGCCCGTTCGTTCGCCCAGTCCGTTGCCGCAGCTATGCACGCATTCGGCGCCGGCCGTGACGGCGGCGAGTTCCGTCGCCACGCCCATTCCGAAATCGTTGTGGGTATGTATCTCGATGGGCAGTCCGGTCATGCCCTTGACCCAGCGCACCATGTACTTGATCGCCTCGGGCGTTGCGCATCCCATGGTGTCGACGATGCCGATCGCGTCGGGCGGCGATTCCGCCATGATCGCGTTGCAGAGGTTGGTCAGATCCTCCGGGCGTGCGCGAGTGGTGTCGTAGGGGAAGAACACCGCGTGCAGCCCCTGTTCGCGCGCATAGTTGATCACGTCGCGGCTCTTCTTGAACACGTCCTTCCAGGTCCAGCCGAACTGGGTGACCAGCTTCGGATAGCCGATCGGCACCTCGATGATGACCCCATGTGCGCCGCATTCCAACGCCATGTCGATATCGGCCTTGAGTGCGCGGGCGAAAGTGTAGATCCTGGACTTCAGGCCCAGCTTCGAGATTTCCGCGATTGCCTCGGCATCTTGCGGCGATACCGCCGGCATGCCCGCCTCGATCCGGTCGACGCCGATTTCATCCATCTTGCTGGCGACCCGGATCTTGTCATCGACAGAGAACACGACACCGGGCGTCTGTTCGCCGTCTCGCAGAGTCGCGTCGTGGATCTCGACCTTAGGTGGCAGGTTCAGGTTCTTGCGGACTTCGGGCACGAAATTGTAGGGGCTGACCCACCACTTGCCGTCTTCGAAATGAGTTTCGCGCATCGGTTCCCCCGGGGAAATGCATGGACAAACTGTTAGTGACGCTATACCCATTTTTCTTCCGTTCCAAAAGAAAAAACCACTTTTTCCAATGGCAGGGCCGAGGCAGCGCCCGGGTCAACATGCCGGATGCGCGAGATTTTGGCGTTTCCGAGACGTTTCTGACGGATTTCGGGGGCAAATGGCGCATTTGGCCAGGCCGGCTTCATCCGGGTCCCGCGTCAAGGTTCGCGAAAAAACGATAATAATTGTCATTTCCGGCAGATGGTGGCAACAATTCCCCATGGACAAACCCGTTGAAGACACGGCCTCGCCGCAATCCTCGACGCAGCGTGTCTACCTCACGCTCCGGAATGACATCATCGCCGGGCGAATTCCGCCGGGCGAGCGGTTGAAGATCGATGCACTCAAGGTCGCGCTCGATACCGGGGCGTCCCCTGTTCGCGAGGCGCTGAGCCTTCTGACCTCCGACCAGCTTGTTGACCGGCTGGACCAGCGCGGATTTCGAGTGGCCGCAACCAGCCGGGCGCAGTTCCAGGAGATCCTGGACTTGCGCTGCAATCTGGAGGAACTCGCTCTGCGCGACAGTCTCGCCAATACCGACACGGCGTGGGAAGACGCGTTGGTGCTGGCGCATCATCACATGAACAAGGTGGACCGGAACGATGTCGACGCCTTCGAGGCGCATCACAAGCGCTTCCACATGGCGCTGCTTGCGGCCTGCAACTCCCCGATCCTGCTGCGTTTTTGCAGCCAGCTATATGATCTGAACGTGCGCTACAGGTACCTGGCGGGCAGAGCGAAATCCTACTCGCGCCGCAATGTCGTGGCAGAGCATCGTGCCATCCTCGACGCGGCGGTCAGCCGGAACTCCGACATGGCCTGCGCCAGGCTGATGGACCATTATCGCAAGACCGGCGCGTTCCTGTCAGAACTGGTCGACTGACGAATTCCGCCCAAGTGTGTCAGGTTTCAGGTTTCGCGGACCAGCTTGAGGTCGAAGTCTGCCACAAGGTAGGGCTCGGTTACCTTGCCTGACAGGTCGTAGCCTTCGGGGAACGTGTCTGCGGGGCGTTCGACGTATTTCATGACCAGGTCTTCGCGCACGCCGAAGACGGTGTCTTCGTCGAGATAGGGGTCGTCTTCGGGGAATATCTCCGTGACCAGCTGCCGGTAGCCCGAAGCGGTGACGATGTAGTGCAGATGCGAGGGTCGCCAGGGGTGCCGCCCGACCGCATTGAGGATGTCGCCAACAGGGCCATCACTGGGGATGGTGTAGCTGACCGGCTTGGCGGTGGTGAAGCCGTAGCATCCGTCAGCGCCGGTGGTCTGTATGCCGTGAAAGCTGTAGGTGTCCTGTTCGGCATCCTGGCTGGAATACAACCCGTTCGGAGCGGTCTGCCAGATGTCCAGCTTGGCGCCTTCGATCGGGTTTCCGTCCGTGTCGGTAACGCGGCCGCAGGCCAGCAGTACCGGTCCCTCGTAATGCCGTTTCATGTCGTGGCCAATGGGGATGTCAGGCGCGCCCGAGATGTGAAACGGCCCCAGCACGCTGGAGGACGTCCCCGCCGGCACCGAGTTGATCATGTCCACAAGCGACGACAGGCCGAGCACGTCCGACAGCAGCACGAACTCGTGGCGTTCGGCGTCGGTGAATTCGGTCATGCGTTCCATGAAGTCGATGCCGGTTTGCCATTCGGCATGGGTGAGGCGCACCTCCTTGGCAAATGCGTGCAGGTGCTTGGCGAGGCTCGCCATGATCTCGCGCATGCGAGGGTCGGTGTCCTCGCCGCAGTAGCCTAGGAACACCTCGGTGATGTTGTCCTGTGTGAGCTTGCGCATGGAGCGGGCCCTCTAGTTCAGTATTGCGAGGCTGAGTGCCGGGAAACGTATCAGAACGATCAACACGATCAACATGACGAAGGCAAATGGAATCGCGCCAAGGAACACGTCCTTCAGCTTTATGCGTTCGTCGTCCAGCGTCGCCTTGATGACGAAGCAGGAAATGCCGAGCGGCGGGGTCAGCAGCCCGATCTCGGCGCCGACGACGGTAATGATGCCGAACCAGACCAGCGACAGCCCCATTGGCTCGACCAGCGGCAGGAAGAGCGGCACCATGATCAGGATGATCGAGGCGGTGTCCAGGAGCGTGCCGAGAAAGATCATCAGCGCCACGTAGATCACCATGATCCAGACGAATCCGAGCCGGGTCTCGTTCAGGATGTCGCCCAGCTCGTTTGGCAGGCCGGCAAGCCCCAGCATCCGGGAATAGATCGAGGCGGCGGTGATCAGGAACAGGATCGCGGCGGTGATATGGCCGGTTTCCAGCAGCGCCTCCCAGAACCCGCGCAACGTCATGCGCCGGCGGACGACGGCGATGACCAGCCCCAGCAGGGCGCCTGCGGCCCCGGCCTCGACAGGTGTCAGCCAGCCGGTATAGATGCCGCCCAGCACCACCAGGATCAGCCCCAGGATGGGCAGCGTCCTTTCCGCGATCTCGCCCCAGCTCAACGGTTCCAGGTCTTCGCCGGACCGGCCACCGACGAAATCCGGTGTCAGCCGGCCCATGGCGAAGATCGCGCCGACATAGGCGATTGCCAGAAGGATCCCAGGCACGACACCCGCAAGAAACATGTCGCCCACCGACTGCTCGGCCACGAAAGAGTAGATGATCAGCATCGCTGAAGGCGGAATGATCATGCCAAGCACCGACGATCCCGCGACCACGCCGACCGCAAAGCGCGGGTTGTAGTCGTAGTGCAGCATCTGTGGCACCGAGACCTTGGCAAAGACCGAGGCGCTGGCGATTGACGACCCCGTGACGGCGGCAAAGACGGCGTTCGCGCCCACGGTGGCCATGCCGATCCCGCCCTTCACCTTTCGGAAGCCGTAGTTCATCACCTTGTAGATGTCCGCGCCCAGCCCGGCCTTGCTGACGACGAGACCCATGAACGTGAACAGCGGTACCGTGGCAAAAGTGTATTCCATCACGCTGTCGCCCACCGCGATCTTCAACAGGTTCATCGCAAGCGTGAAGTTGTCCCGCATCAGCCAGATCGAGACGAAGCTGACGACGCCAAGGGCAATGGGGATGTAGAGCCCAATATAGACCAGGACAATGATGGCAAGCACCGAGTAGAGGCCGATTTCAACCGGGCTCATGCCGCGTCTTCCTGACCGGGGGTATGCGTGGCCACGTCATGTGAGGCGCCCACGACTTTCAACGCGAAGATCAGCGCGGCCAGCACTGCGCTGACGAAAATCGTCAGCTTGACCGGCCACCATGGTGCGGTGAACACGCCGGGAATGCCGAAAAAGTCGCCCGTCTCCCACATTTTCAGGAATTCCGGAAAGATCGTGATCGCGATCAGCGTCATGAAGGTCGCCGAGATCAGGTTGATCGCACGGCGCAGCCAGAGCGCCAGCCCGGGAAGTCTCCCGCCGACGACCAACAGGAACCCGTCGGATCGCGTCAGCCGGTTGACGCGCACGACATCCGGCAGCTGCAGAAAGACAATCAGGACCATGGAGAACTGCACGACCTCGACCGCGCCGTTGAAGGGCGCGTTGATCAGGTTGCGCGCGCCCATGTCGTAGTTGACCACCAGGACCAGCGCGAGCACAACAAGCGTGCCGACGGCATTCGCGCTGATCGCGATGCCGTCGGCGAGCTTGTTCAAGGCGGCCAACGCCTGCTTCATTGCGCTGCCCGCCCTTTGGTCAGTTCATCGCGGGGGCGGTCCAGTCGCGCACGCCCTCGTATCCCGCGTCCTTCAGCTTGGCGAGGTACGCGATCAGCATTTCGGTGCCGGGCTCGCCCTTGTCTTCCAGGCCCTTGGCCCATTCGGCGGCGATGTCAGGGATCGCATGTGCCCAGGCCTCGCGCTCAGCCGCATCCATTTCCACGATCGTTCCGCCGGCGGCGACATAGGCGTCGCGGCTTGCGGCGGCACGGTCCATGGCGATCCCCGCCACGTGGTCCCGGTAGAGCACCGCCACCTCTTTCAGCACATCCTGAACCTCGCCCGGCAGGCCATCCCAATAGTCCTTGTTCACGGTGATGGTCTTGGAGTTCACCGCGCCGATGTCCGCGCGCAGCATGTAGGGCGCGACTTCGGCGATCTTGAAGGTCTTTGCGGCCTCGGGCCAAAGCATCGCGTGATCAACCAGACCGGTCTGCAGCATGTTGTAGAAGTCGGTCAGGCCGCCACGCACCCCGGCTGCGCCTTCGATGCCCTCGAGATAGCGCAGGTTCATCCCCGCTCCGGCCACCTTGCCGCCCTCAACATCGGCCAGGCTGTTGATCGGGTTCTTCGAGAAGAGCTGGTAGGTGTCCAGCACCACGCCGGTCGCCAGATAGACCTGGTTCTGCGCCGCGAACTCGTTCTGCATCGTTGGGAATTCCTTGGCGATTTCATCGACCGCCTTGGCGACCGCGCGGGCATCCGCCGCCACGAACGGCGTCACGGCGGAGATTGCCTGGCTCGGCAGTTTCGAACTGTGAAATATGGTCGTGACGATGCCGATGTCGCCAAGGCCAAGCTGGATTCCTTCCAGCACGCCCTTCGGCTTGACGATCGAGCCACCATAGCTTTCCTGCCACTCCATGACGTAGTTGCCGGACATCGCCAGCCGCTTGTCGACCTCGGGAATGAAGAAGTTGGTGAACTCCTTCACCCAAAGCGCCCCTGCCGGGTAGCCGTCGATCGCCACCGCCTTGACGGTCTCGGCGGCCATCGCGGGAACGGCAGCCACGGTCAGGGCCATGGCCAGGGCTGTGCGTCGTGTCAGTCTTTCAATCATTGGTTTCCTCCCTTGAGCGACGCGGCTCACGCCTTGCGCCAGTTTACAGTCAGGTTCGTGCCCGCCTGTTCGTACAGTTTCGAGATCGGGCAGTATTTTCCGGTTTCCGCCGCCACCATGTCCAGTTCCGCCTGGCTTGCGGGTCCGTCTGCGGCCACCATCAGGCGGATGGCCTTGAACGGCACGTCGACTTCGTCAATCAGCAGCACGCCGCGCCGGTCGAAATCGACCTCCATGTCAAAGTTCAGACGCCCGATGTCGATTCCGAGCCTTTGAGCGCATTTGTGGCCGATGACATTGGTGCAGCCGATCAGCGCCGAGTAGGCCGTGACAGTGGGCGACGGTCCCTCGTTGGTGCCGCCGCGGGCCACAGGCTCGTCAATCACGGCCGTCAGGCCGTCGGCCTCTATTTCGCTGCGGGCATGGCTTGTGCCGCGCGCGGTCAGCTTGATGGTCATTTCGGTCTTTTGCCGGATCGCCATGTTCCCTCACGCAAACGAGCAGACATCATCGAACTGAAACCGCGGCAGCTTTTGAAACAGCGCGGTTTCGTCGGCATAGCCGAGGTTGATGAGAAAGTTGGATTTCATCCTTGTGCCGGCGAAGAACTCGTCGTCGACAACTTCATTCGAGAACCCCGACATCGCCCCGACATCCAGTCCCACGGCGCGGGCCGCGATCATGAAGTATGCGCCTTGCAGGGTGCCGTTGCGAAACGCGGTGGTTTCGATATGCGCGGCCTTGCCCTCGAACAGCGGACGGCGGTCCTGGTGCGGGAATAGAAACGGCAGATGGGTCCAGAACTCGAGATCATATGCCACGATCACGGTCACCGGCGCCCCGCGCATCTTGTCGATGTTCGTTGGCTTCAGGGACTTGGCAAGCCGATCCTTGCCTTCCGGCGACGTGACGAAGACAAAGCGTGCCGGGCAGGAGTTCATGCTGGTGGGCCCGGCGGCCGCGGTCTCGTAAATTGTCCGCAGCAGTTCGCGGGGCACGGGCCGGTCCTGCCATGCGTAGTGACTGCGCGCATCACGCAATATCAGGTCAATGCAATCGTCGCCCAGCGCAGGCTTGCGGTTGCGTAGTGCGCGGACCGCCGCCTGCGCATCGCTCCGCTTGGCTTGAAGCGTTTCGGAGGTGATCGACATCAATGTTTCCGCCCGTGAGTTGCAGCCTGGTCCCGCACAACTCTGGGCGTGACGTGCGCATTTTCCAACTGCACCAGCGACGCCCCCCAAAGTACTGCGGCCATGTCCAGCATTTTTGCCCACGTTTTTCCTCTTGTCAAATAAAATCGATATTTTAGGCTGCCTGCAAAACTCAAGGAGGCGATGATGGTTGCCTGGAATGACTACAAGGCGATTGCAAGGGACCGCGGCGCATTGGCGCTTGAACTGTATGTCGTTGAATCCACGCCGCAAATGACGCCCGACGATGTCAAGCTATGCCTTCCGGCGCATTTGGAGTACCAACGCGATCTCGAACGGCGAGGAATTCTTGTGCTGGCGGGGCCCTTGTCGGACCCCGCTGGTGAATCAATGGACGGTGCCGGACTGATCGTGTACCGGGCCGGCAGCATGGAAGAAGCGAGGCAACTCGCTGAGGACGACCCGATGCACCGACGCGGCGCGCGCGGCTTCACCTTGCGCAAGTGGCTGGTGAACGAGGGCAGCGTCTCGTTGGACGTTGGCCTGTCCACCGGAAAGGCGCAGCTCAGTTAGGGAACTTCGGGATGCTGGCCACAGCCACGCTGGGCGATCTTCTCACGACGTTGCTTGAACGGCGGCAGTTCGGGCGAAAGCTCGAGGAGGGGCGCAAGATCAAGGACATCTGCCTCGCCCTCCTGACGGGGACCGACGAAACGCCGGGCCGACAGCTGGCGGCCGCTATCCTGGCCCGATACCGCATGCTGGACCGCGACCAGAAGATCGCGTTCTTCGGATTCCTGAACGACGACCTGGATCTTGACGCCGCCAGAATCGCGGAATTGGCCGAGACCTACGGTTCGGATCCTTCGCCGGAGAACTTCCGGGCCCTCTCGACGGCTTCCGAGCCGCGAAGGCAGATCCTGTTTCGCCAACTGAACGAAGCGCCCGGGGCCACCGCGGAAATCGTGCGGCTGCGACGGGACCTGCTGGGCTTGCTGGAAGAGCGGCCCGAACTTGCCAGAACCGATCACGATATCGTTCATTTGCTGCGCAGCTGGTTCAATCGGGGCTTTCTCGTCATGAGGCAGATCAACTGGGAAAGCCCGGCCTCGATTCTGGAAAAGATCATCGCCTATGAGGCAGTGCACGAAATCGGCACGTGGGACGACCTGCGTCGCCGCCTGCAGCCGATGGACCGGCGTTGCTTCGCGTTCTTCCATCCCTCGATGCCGGATGAGCCGCTGATATTCGTCGAGGTCGCGCTGACCAATGGCGTTCCGAATTCGGTTCAGTCCCTGCTGTCGGAAAGACGTGAAGCCATAGACGCGGAAGACGCGGATACGGCCGTGTTCTATTCCATTTCCAACTGCCAAAAGGGGTTGGAGGGCGTATCGTTCGGCAATTCGCTGATCAAGCAGGTCGCACGTGACCTGTCTAGCGATCTGCCTAACATAAGGGCATTCGTGACCCTGTCGCCGATTCCCGGCCTGATGCGCTGGTTGCGGAGCGAAGGGATTCCCGAAAGTGGCGGCGACCCTCAAGCCATTGAGAGACTCGCTGCAAGATACCTCCTGGACGCCAAGGGGCCGGACGGCCTTCCCCTGGATCCCGTTGCTCGATTTCATCTCGGGAACGGCGCGCTTGTGCACGCAATTCACGCTGACGCCGATCTTTCGGCAACGGGTATCGCACAATCGTCAGGCGTGATGGTGAACTACCTGTACGATCTGTCGCGGATCGCAAAGAACACGGTTCACTTCTCCAGGCGAGGAGAAGTCGTTGCCGCATCATCGGTCAAGGGCCTGGCGAAACGAGCCACGACGGCGTCGTGAGGCTCGGCAACGCTTCGGTCGGAAAGCGAATCCGAATGCAGCGATTGGCGTAGTCTCGGTTGCAGCATCGGCACGGAACACCGGATTCTGGTTCCGTGCAAATGCAACGCTCCTGCGTGGCATTCGACCAAGGCCTGCCGGCGCTTGCATCTGGGAGCCACGGCAAGCAACGCCATCGTCCCTGCCGGCCGGATCGACATCGAACGCCGGTCCCTTGCCGCTCGACGATTCCACCGTGGCGGCAGCAATGGAACGGTTGGACCCGGATCCGCTGACCTCATTGACTACAACTGACCTGATCCCGACTGTGCTTGCAGGCCTTGCCTCGTTCGTGCCCATTGCCATGCTGTTGATCAGCGGGCTCCTGCCGTCCTCGCCGGTCTTCGTGCCGCCTCTCCATCTCGCTTCTTTCCCGCAGTTCGAAACGTCAAACGCCTTCGCGGAAACGGCCGCCCGTGCGCAACCCAATGCCGACGTCCTTGCTCTAGTTTCCTTCGAAGGCAGACCTCACTGCGGCAATGTCGATCTTGCTCATGCCCAGCATCGCGGTCTGCGCTCGTGCTGCGGCCTCGCGGTCATCCGCACCCAGCATTTGCGGCAACGCCCGAGGATAGACTTGCCATGACACGCCCCAGCGATCGACCAGCCAGCCACATCGCCCCGCCTCGCCGCCATCGGCCACAAGGGCATCCCATATCCGATCGGTTTCGTCTTGATCTGGCGTGGTGACTGCAATCGAGCAAGCCGGATTCAATTGGTAGTGCGGGCCGCCGTTGAGGATCTGGTAGGGAACGCCTCCCAGAGTGAACGAGACCAGCAGCGGCTCATCATCCCCGGTGTCGGGCGCATTCAGTTCGCTTCCGGGAATCAGGCTCACATAGAACCTTGCCGCCTCCAGTCCCTTGCCGTCAAACCAAAGACAGGTTTGGATGGAGTTGTTCTGAGTCAAGACATTCGGTCCCTTGCTTCTGTCGAGGAGGGAAATGGCGTGTCGTCGAAATTGGTCGGGATGCTCGCGCGAACCCGTCCGTCATGCAACCCATGGCGTTGTCCTCCTTTGCCCGAGGAGCACCTCCCGCCGGCTCAGTGTAGCATGTCTTTCCGGCTAGGTTGCGGCTTGAGAACTCGCTTGCAAATGCCGAATTTGCATTTGGTCAAAATGTGCGCGTATCTCGCGCTTCGGCCAATTGCAGAGAAAATGGTCATGGCATTCCGTGCCAGGCCAATGCAGGCCTTGGTCCATGCCGGCATTGCCGGACTTTCGATTGGGAACCCGTTTCTCGAAGTGGGAGTTCAAGGCCAGGCACCACATGACAGCGTCAGATGCGGAAAGCATCTCGATGCGCGACTTGCTGGCCCCCCAAAAAATGGTGATCGGCCCCCAATGATCGGTCCGACCTGATTGTTGGTTCAAAGGCACGGTTTGGTCCATCGGGACGGTGCTTTCGGGTGCTGGTGGCCCACAGCTCAGGGCGCTGCGGGGTCGGACCTGATTGCAGTGCTTGCGCCAATCCTCAATGATGATCCGGGCTTCCTTGAACGAGGTGAGGATCTCGCCGAAGAGGAGTTCATCCCTGAAGCGGCATTGAAGCTCTCCACATGTCCGTTCTCCCACGGTGAGCCGGGCTCGATGCAGGCAGTTTGGGCACCGACGGTCCTGATCCAACCCTGAACGGCCTCTGCGACGAACTCCGGGCCGTTTTCGGACCGGATGCAGGCCGGCACGCCGCGCAGGATGAAGAGGTCGCGGAGCGCGTTGATCACGTCGATCGGGCCGAGCTTGCGCCCGACCCTGATCGTCAGGCATTCCCTGCCGAACTCATCCAGGACGTCGAGGGTGCGGAAGGCCCGGCCATCCGCGGTTCCGTGACGGACGAAGTCATGGGACCAGACATGGTTCCGGCAGGCCGGCCTCAGGCGGATGCATGAGCCGTCGTTCAGCCAGAGACGCTTCTTCCTCGGCTGTCTCCGGGGGACCTTGAGCCCCTCGCGCCGCAACAGTCGTTCCACGCGCTTGCCATTCACCTGCCAGCCGGCATCGCGCAGCATGGCCGCGATACGCCGGCAACCGTAGCGGCCATGCTGGCGGGTCAACCCGATCATGCCGGCCACCAGGCGCTCCTCATCGGAGCCGCCTCGTGGAACATGACGCCGTGCGGAACGATGCTGGCCCGGCACACGGCAGGCCTGGCGTTCCGAGACACCGGGCTTGTCGCGCACAATGCCAACGCATTGGCGACGACGCGAAGGGCTCGGAAGTTTCCCCGGGCCGCCTCCTTCAGGATCGGCTTGTCCAGTGTCAGGTCCGGGACTGCACGACGCAGGCGTTCGTTCCCCTGTCCAAGCCGCTTCAACTCCTTGAGCCGTTCCGTGCCCATGCCGCCGTACCGCTTCCGCCACCGGCAGCAGGTCTGCCCAACGATGCCCACGTCCCGGATCGCATCAATCCGTGGCTTTCCCTGGCCAACCGGAACGTCAACCTGCCTCAGCTTCGAGACGGTCTCCTCCGGCCGATGCCGCTTGATTCCCGTCTCCCAGTCCTCCGTCGACTGACCATAACGGTGGACCAACTCATCGGGGGAGGATCAACAGCGGGTTGGACGAAAGCCTGGCCGCGATGGATGCACATGTCATGAAGAACAGAGCTGACTGAGGTTTGTCGGGCCGCCGGCGGAAACGCATATGACAGGGGGCGACTGACGGATCCAAGGGCATGCTCATCGCGAAAGCGGCAACCACGGTTCGATGTCGTTGGACTTCAAGAACGAGGTCGCGCTACAGCAGGCGACGTCCGACGTCCTGCAGTCCAATGGAATCCGCTCGGAATCGTTTGTCACGAAACGGTACTTGTAGAATGTGGGTACACGAATTTCCTTGGAAAGGGTTCTCGGCATGAATCCACTCGCAGACGCACTGGTCGCGCCGCTCGCAATGCGCGGGGACGCGGTTCTAATCCGCCCTGACGGCAGCGAGATGTCCGGCGACGCCCTTTACCGTCTGTCCGCCCGGATCGCCAACGTGCTCACGGAGGCCGGTGTGCAGCCCGGTGACCGAGTGGCGATGCAGGCGGACAAATCGGCCGAGGCGTTGGCGCTTTACCTCGCCTGCCTGCGCGCCGGTGCATTGTTTGTGCCGCTAAACACCGCGTACACGACCGCCGAGCTTGACTACTTTCTCGGCGATGCAGAGCCGCGCGTTGCGGTCTGCGCCCCTGCCGCCGAGGCAGCGCTGCGACCTGTGGCCGAAGCCAAGGACATCACGCTGCTGACGCTCGGCGGAGCGGCGGCCGGCACGTTGGTCGAGCGTGCGGCGGAAGCGTCCGAGGACTTCAGGGCTGTCGTGCGCCGCAACGACGATCTGGCCGCGATCCTTTACACTTCGGGCACGACCGGGCGTTCGAAAGGCGCAATGCTGAGCCATGACAACCTCTTGTCGAACGCCGACGCGCTGGTTGAAACTTGGCGCTTTACCGCAGCGGACACCTTGTTACATGCCCTGCCGATCTTTCACGCGCACGGGCTGTTCGTGGCGGTAAACTTGCTGTTGCGAGTCGGCGGGCAGATGATCTTTCTTCCCAGGTTTGATGTCGACACGGTGCTGGAACAGTTGCCGCGGGCCACGGCGATGATGGGAGTGCCAACCTTTTACAGCCGGCTCTTGGGCGACGCACGCTTCACCCGTGAAGCGGCCGCGCACATGCGGCTCTTCATTTCGGGATCTGCGCCCTTGCTGGCCGAAACCCATCGGGAATTCGAGGCTCGTGCCGGCCACCGCATTCTTGAACGTTACGGCATGAGCGAGACAACCATGAACACGTCGAACCCTTGCGACGGCGAGCGTCGCGCTGGCACGGTTGGCTTTCCGCTGCCTGGCGTCGAAGTGCGGGTTGTCGATGCCAAATCCGGTTCCGAGGTGCCACAGGGCGAGATCGGCATTTTGGAGGTTCGCGGCCCAAACGTGTTCAAGGGATATTGGCGGATGCCGGAGAAGACGGCGGAGGAAATTCGCGGTGACGGATTCTTCGTTACCGGCGACATGGCGCGGATCGATGCGGACGGATACATCACAATTGCCGGCCGCGCCAAGGATCTGGTGATCTCGGGCGGATACAACGTCTACCCGAAGGAAGTCGAAGGGGAGATCGACGGGTTGGAGGGCGTCGCGGAGTCTGCGGTCGTTGGCGTGCCGAATCCGGATTTCGGCGAGGGAGTTGTGGCAATCGTCGTGCGCGAGTCCGGCAGCGCGATCGAAGCCGAGGGCATCCTGGCGGCGCTGCGGGACAGGTTGGCGAAGTTCAAGCAGCCAAAGGCGGTCTACTTCATGGGCGAACTGCCGCGCAATGCAATGGGCAAGGTCCAGAAGAACGCCCTCCGGGAGATGTTCGGCGACGCGTTCACGGAGCCATAGGTGCGTGTTACGCCGATGGACCAGGCAAGGACTGTCACCGCCGTTGGTCGGGGACGGCGCCAGGGCGGGCTCGGCGGCAAGGCCGCGCGAAGCGCATCGCAAGGCAGATCGACTCTCAGGCAGGAATGTCCGGACTTGGAGTCGCGCAATGCGCTCCTGGAAGTCGCGTGCAGATTTCCAGTGCGCGTGGTTCGCAATGGGCTCGTGACTCGGCGAGGACGCGTTTCGAAAGGATGCGCAGCTCTCGGCCGCCCTGAGCATGGTGCTTTTCCGCGGCAAGCACACGGACATGCGGAACGTTCAAGAGGACGATGTGGTTGAAGTTGAGTGCGGCCTCATGGTTACTGTCCAGATCAAACAAGATAGGAGATCAAAGTGCCTTGTCGTATCGTAATTCTCGGCGCGTCCTACGGGTCGCTTCTTTCAACGAAACTGCTGATGGCCGGCCACGACGTCACGCTCGTCTGCCTGCCTGAAGAGGCGGAACTGATCAATTCGGCGGGAACGATCGTCAGGATCACTTTGAAGGGGGAAAGCGAGCCGCGCCTGATTCGATCTGGCGAGCAGCCTGGGCGTCTGGACGCCAGGACTCCAGATGCAGTGGATCCAGGCGAATTCGATCTTGTGGGGCTGGCCATGCAGGAGCCGCAGTTTCGTGCACCGCCGGTTTGGAATTTGATGAACAAGATTGCCGGCGCCGAGAAACCGTGCCTCTCGATCATGAACATGCCGCCGCTTGCCTACCTTCGGCGCATTCCCGGGCTGGACACGGAAGCGTTGAGACACTGCTACGCCGAACCCAAGGTTTGGGATGCATTCAACCCTGACTGCTTGACATTGTGCAGTCCGGACCCGCAAGCGTTCCGGCCTCCCGAGGAGAGCCTGAACTTCTTGCATGTCGGCCTGCCTACCAACTTCAAGGCAGCGACTTTCGCTTCGGATGCGTCCAACGCGATGCTGAACCGGCTGGCCGAAGACATCGCTTCCGTCCGACTGGAAGGGCAGGACGTGCCCGTGAAGCTGCGTGTGCACGACTCCCTCTTTGTGCCGTTCGCCAAATGGTCGATGCTGCTGACCGGAAATTACAGGGCGATTACACCTGAAGCCCCGCGGTCGATTAGGGATGCGGTGCACTCCGACATCGAGTTGTCCCGGGAGATTTATGCCTGGGTGGATTCCGTGGCCGCACGGCTTGGCGCCAGCCCGGTGGATCATGTTCCGTTCGAGAAGTATGCTAGGGCAGCGGAAAGCCTTCTGAAGCCATCCTCGGCTGCACGGGCAGCTTTTGCGGGAGCTTCGCATATCGAACGTGTGGACAGGCTCGTTCAGACGATCGGCAAGACTTTCGGTCTCGAAAATGCGCCCGTGAACCGAACCGTGGAAATCGTCGACGCCCGCCTTGAACTGAATCAGGCTGCATAGAGACAAGGATTGAGAGAGTCCGCATGGCCGTGTGAAGGGCGGTCGCGACAGGCGGCAGGCAGGACGGTGGCATGAGGAAGCTGCGCAATCCTGCTTGACCTCGGTGCACGTCCTTCGGCCATGGCCGGACTGGCCTTGTCGCAAAGGAGCCTTCGCCACGACGATTGCGGCGCCGAGACAGATCGCGATCTCGATGCTGCGCGCAGTCTCGAACATCTGGCCGCAGGCTCCGCGATGTCCGTCCGAGGAGAGAAGCGCCCTGGCGCGAGACAAGCTCCGCGCGGAACCGGGCCCTGGCGTAGCATGAACAGGTCAGAATGGCTGCCGCACAGCTTCAGTGGACAACAGACAATTGCACGCAGGTTTCGAGGAGAGGAAGCGGGAAGATCCGCGAATCCGCTCGGTTGCGCGCGGATTTTGTTGCATCCATGCACGATGGAGACAGCGATGAGGTTGACTTCGCTGACACTGGGGCAGGTTGCCAGCCCTGCGAGAGGCCTGCGTGATCCTTGCCTGCCCTTAGTCGCCGCCGCGCGTCGCGTTGCGGTACCAGGCAACGATGGTGGCGCGGCTGCCTTCGTCCATGGTTGAAATCGCGTTGGGCGGCGGCATGGCGTGAGTCACGCCTGCTTGGAGAAGTATCTGCCTTGGGTGGCTCGCGACATCGGATTCCGTTTCCAGGACGACGCCATTGGGAGGCCAGTGCATGCCTTCCCGTAGGGCGCGATTCTCGTATGGTTCACCTTTCGATTCCAAGATGTTCTTCTCGCGAATCACGCGGCAAGTGCGACCTGCGCCACCGGCCGGTTGTCGTTGGCGCATTGCGGGGGCTTCCAGCCGCCGCAGCGGTTCAGGCGCGGGGCCGCGGCGGCCCAAGCCCGGTCGAAGCGTCCGGACTTGAGAAGCGACCGGAAGGTCAGGACGCCCTGGCCGCCGTCGCGGCCCCAGCTTTGTCCGGAGCGCTTCATCCGGGCAGTCACGAGAACCTTGTTCGCGGATTCCACGGCACCGGAACCGATGGCGTAGCCTGCGTCGGCGGCGTCCGCGTAGTTCATGCGGCGGCGGTTGTTGCGGAAGTAGGCCAGCTCCTTCCGGATGTCGTCGGCACCCTTGCCCTTCCGCAGCAGGTGGCGCATCGCGTCGATCACCTTGCCGGCGCCCTTGGGGTCGTGGCGCAGGACATGCCGCCACTTCTCGAACCAGGCCGTGCCTCCTGCCGTGTCCGGGCCGTAGGCGGCGTCGGCCGCGGCACTCAAATGCTGAGTCGCGTGCCAAAAATCTATCAGGGTCACGTCGGGGCACAGGGAGTCCAGGAACGCCCAGTTGTCCTTCGCGCCATCGGCGACTGCCGCAAGCTTCAGGTCCGGATTGCGGTCCAGCCAGTGGAACGCCTCGGCCTTCAGCCGAGACTTCAGGCCCGCCTTGCCGGCTTCGGGAAGACGCCCGAAGTACCGGCTCTCCAGCATGTTCCCCTCCGCGTCGACCAAGGCCACGACGCCGCACGACGCCTCGCGCCAGCCTGCGTCCGTTGCCTTTCCGTCTGCCGTCTCGGCGTTCATGCGCATCATGACGCCGTCGAGCGAGACAAGAAGCGACACAGCCTCCGCTGGCATCTCCTCCTGCTCCCGGAGATCGCCCAGAAGCGCGCCGGAACACGCCTCAATACAGGTTCCCGCCTCCCCGGAAAGTCGCACCAGGGACGCCGTCGAAGGCCCCTTGCCGCAAAGCCTCTTCCAAGCGTCCGCGCTCTCGCGGGCCGTCAGGCCGCTCATCAGGTACATCGAGAGACCCGCCGCCGCCGGCGTCAGCCCGCCGGACGTCAGGCCAAGGACGGCCTCGGCCGGAACCAGGGACGCGCCGTGGCCCGAGGGGCGGTACCGCGACCGGAGGAAGTCGACCGGTCCGAACATCGTCATCGCGTGGCCCGGCGTGACCTCTGCCTTCCGGTAGGCCCTGCCGTCGACCTGCAGCGAGGGCCCGTGGTCGTCCAGCGCCGCGAACGCGTCGGCCAGGACCGAACGGGCCATGCCGAAGACCATGTCGCGAACGGCGCCCTCGGCTTCCAGCGGATCGTCCCGGTACAGGGCCGCGACGTTCTCCGCCAGGCCGATCTCGGCGGCCCTCTCGACCAGGGCGACGCCCGCTTTCGTGAGGCCGTCCATGGCCGTCGCGACGGATCCGCGTCCATCGTCGATGTTGGCAATCGGGTTCTCTGGCTGTAGGCTTTCCATCGGAGCGTTCCTTTCCGCCCCCGTCCAGGGGCATTTGATTGATGCAAGGAACGCTCTACCACACCGGCCCGTCAGGGCCAGGCGTCCGCCAGACATGGAAAGAACGCGACCCGCCCGGCGAATTTTCGCGGAATCCGCCGGATCAGCGGCCGTCGCCGGAGACGGCCTCGAAAATGTCGTGTGATTTCAGCGCTCTGAAAAAACCGCCATCCGCCATACAGAAATCGCACCCCTTCCCGTACCGGCTCGCGTGCGTGACACATCGAGCCGTCGCCAAGCGCCACGTCGTAGGCGTCGCCAAAGCCGTCGGCCAAGGCGAACTGCCGCTCATGGGACGTCAGATCGCGCGCCTCGGCGTCTTCAAGGCCATCGAGCATTGGCGCAACCGAAATCCACGCCATGATGACGAAGAGGATGGCGGTGACCGCCCAGGTTCAATGCGGCCCCGATCCCGTCGCATGCATCGCGTTGAAGTGGTGCCGGATGGTGACTCCGGTCAGGAATACCAGGCTTGCAATGATCCAGCCGTATTCCATTGCGAAGGCAAGCGGATAGTGGACCGAGAGCATGAGGAAGACGACCGGAAGGGTCAGGTAGTTGTTATGCGTCGATCTGAGCTTGGCGATCTTTCCGTATTCCGGGCCGGGTGTTTGGCCTGCCTTCAGATCCTCCACGACAATCTCCTGGTTCGGAATGAAGATCAGGAAGACGTTCGCAGTCATGATCGTCGCGGTGAACGCCCCGAGATGGATGAGCGCAGCACGGCCCGTGAAGATCTGGTTGAGGCCCCAGCTCATCGCGACGATGATCTTGAATAGAGCCAGCATCATTGCCGTCGGGTAGTCGCCGAGCCTTGACCTGCAGAGAAAGTCGTGAAGAAGCCAGCCCACGCCGGTCGACGCGGCCGAGATCAGGATGCCTTGCCAAAGCGACAGGTCGGCCTTGGTCGGATCCAGCAGGTACAGCTCTCCTCCGAGCCAGTGGATGATCATGAGGAGTGCGGCGCCCGAAAGCCAGGTCGAGTAGCTTTCCCATTTGAACCAGACCAGGTGCTCGGGCATGTTTCCCGGTGCGACGAGATGTTTCTGGATGTGGTAGAAGCCGCCCCCGTGCACCTGCCATCCCTCGCCATGCACGCCTGCGGGCAGGTTCGGAACCTTCTTCAGCCCAAGATCGAGAGCGATGAAATAGAACGATGAGCCTATTCAGGCAATCGCCGTGACGACGTGAAGCCAGCGGACAGAAAAGGCCACCCAGTCCCAGATCGCGGCCAGATCGTACATGGCGTGCCTCCCAAACTGTCGATTCCATTGCCGCCTAGGCGAATTGTCATTGTTCGGACATTTGCTTCAAGAGCCATGCAGAATCAAAATATCCAAAACAATGTCCTATCTCGACAACATTCGAACTTTCGTGCGTGTCTACGATCTGGGGAGCATGTCCGCTGCCGGGCGCGATCTCAGGAATTCGCCGGCAGTGACCTCGTCCCGCATCTCGCAACTTGAGGAGCATCTGAGCGCCCGGCCCTTTCAGCGCACGACCAGAATCCTCGCACCAACCGAGCTGCGCCGGGCGTTCTACAGCGGTGCCTGCGCGATCCTTGAGTCGGTCGAGAATGCCGAAGCCTGGGTGGCCAGGATCACGAAGAATTCCAGGGGCGCACTCCATGTCGCCGCACCACTCGGAGCCGGGCGGCGGCTGATCGCGCCCCAAGTGCCGGAATTCCTGGAACTGTACCCGGAGGTGAGCGTCCGGCTGCGCCTGACCGATCGCAAGGTCGAGTTGACGACCAAAGGGCTTGATCTCGTCTTCTTCCTTGGCAAGCCCGAAGACAGCAATCTCCACATCCGAAAGATCGCGGACGTGGAGCGCGTCCTCTGCGCTTCTCCCTGGCACCTCAGGGAGCGCGGACATCCGTCAAGCGGACATGGACACGTCGCGGACGGGCAAGAGTGCCTCAACCTGCGGTTTCCCGGCGCAAACGAATTCCAGTGGCGTCTGACAACACCAGAGGGGCCAAGGCGATTCCGGGTGTTCGGGCGCTACGAGGCGGATGACGGGGACGTGCTGACCGACTGGGCGCTTGCCGGGCATGGGATCGCCCTGAAGCCGATCTTCGAAGTGGCAGAGCATCTGAAGTCGCGTCGCCTTGTGCCGGTCGCGACGAAAACGCCACCGAACCGGTCCAGATGGTCTGCCTGTTCACGCATCGTCGGGGGCAGGATCCGAAGACGCGTCTCTTGCTGGAGTTCATGATCAGCGGATCAGCGCATCTTTCCGCGATGCCGACAGGCGGGTTCAACTGCCCCGGTAGGTCGAATAGCCGAATGGCGAGAGAAGCAGCGGCACATGGTAGTGCGCAGCCTCGGACATGCCGAACCTGATCGGAACGACATCGAGAAACCGCGGGCCCTCGGACGCCATATCCGCGACGTCGAGATAGTCGCCTGCGTGAAAGACGAGTTCGTAGACGCCGGACTCGAAGCTGTCCTCGGGCAGGATTTGCTCGTCGGTTCGCCCGTCGCTGTTTGTCACGAGCGTCTTGATGCGCTTGCGCGTTTCCCCCTCGATCCGGAAGAGCTCGATCTTGAGCCCTTCCGCGGGACGGCCGCGTGCCGTGTCAAGAACATGTGTGGTCAAGTATCCGGCCACGAAGAATCCTCCAGAATTTCACGCGTCAAGCCGGCGAGTTCCACCTTGCCGCACAGCATGTTCGACAAAGGGTCCCGACAAGACTAATCTGAAATACAATTCGTTTGCCTTGGTATACAAGTGGCCATCAACGGAAGGGATCCACTTCGTGAAGCGGTATCCTCGTGACATGACCGGCTACGGCGCCATGCCGCCGCAGGCCAACTGGCCGGGCAGGGCGAGGATCGCCGTGCAATTCGTCCTGAACTACGAAGAAGGCGGCGAAAACTGCATCCTCCATGGCGATGCGGCCTCGGAGGCGTTCCTCTCGGAGGTCACCGGCGCCCAGCCTTGGCCGGGACAGCGCCACTGGAACATGGAATCGATCTACGAATACGGCGCACGCGCCGGGTTCTGGCGGGTCCACAGAATCCTGAAGGACGTTCCGATCACGATCTACGGCGCGGCAACGGCGCTCGCCCGTGCGCCAGAGCAGGTCGCGGCCATGAAGGCGGCCGGTTGGGAGATCGCGAGCCACGGGCTGAAATGGATCGAGCACAAGGACATGCCCGTTGCGGAGGAACGCGCGCAGATCCGCGAAGCGATCCGGCTCCATGCCGAGGTGACGGGAGCAGCGCCGCGTGGTTGGTACACTGGCCGCTGCTCCATGAACACGGTTGAACTGGTGGCGGCGGAAGGCGGGTTCGCCTACATCGCCGACAGCTACGCAGACGATCTGCCGTACTGGATCCGCGTCGGCGGAAAGGACCAGTTGATCGTCCCCTACACGCTCGATTGCAATGACATGCGGTTCGCGATCCAGTCCGGGTTTGCAGCCGGCAATGACTTCGAGACGATGGTGAAGGACGCTTTCGACGTTCTATACGAGGAGGGTCGGGCCGGCGTTCCGAAGATCCTGTCGATCGGGTTGCATTGCCGCCTGATCGGACGCCCGAGCCGTGCGGCCGCGCTGCGCCGGATCCTGGAGCATTTCCGAAGGCACGACGGGGTCTGGTTCGCGACACGGCTCCAGATTGCCGAGCATTGGGCGGCGGAGCATCCCCCTGTGCGCAAGGTGCGGCCCTCGGAAATGGACCGGGAGACCTTCGTGACCGAATTCGGCGCGGTCTTCGAACATTCGCCCTGGATTGCCGAGGAAGCACATGCGCTCGAACTTGGGCCGATGCATGACAGCGCCGTCGGCGTTCATGCCGCGCTCGCTCGCATCTTCCGCGCGGCGCCCATGGAAAGGCGCCTGGAAGTGCTGGCCGCGCATCCTGACCTTGCAGGCAAGCTGGCCCAGGCCAGGCGGCTGACGGACGAGTCGGCCGCCGAGCAGGCCTCGGCCGGTCTCGACGCGCTGACCGACGAGGAGCGGGCGACCTTCACGGAATTGAACGTCGCTTACACCTCGAAGTTTGGATTCCCCTTCATTATCGCCGTCCGCGACAATACCAAGGCATCGATCATGGAGGCATTCCGCCGACGGATCGACCACGACCCGGACGCCGAGTTCGCGGAAGCCTGTCGGCAGGTCGAGCGAATCGCCGAGCTCAGGCTCCATGAGAAGCTGGGTGCATGAGCAGGACGCTTGTTGCAAGGCCGCTCGTGGCGGCTTCCTTCGCGCCGTTCGGCGATGTTCTCGAAGCCAGGGGCGATCCGGACAAGATCATAAATCGCGTCCGTTGCGGCAGGTTCCACGACCGTGCCCGCCTCGACTTCGGGCCTGGCGGGCGTGCAGGCATAAGCGTTTTCCAGAGCGAGACGGTCGCATGGCCAGTGGAAATCGCGCTTGTCGAGCGGCATCCGGACGGCAGCCAGGCCTTCGTGTCGATGTCCGGTCATCCCTTTCTGGTCGTGGTCGCTCCGGATGCGAGCGGCAAGCCGGGGACGCCGTGCGCCTTCGTCGCCGCGACCGGCCAGGGCGTGAATTTTCACCGTGGAACATGGCACGGGGTCTTGGCGCCTCTGCACGCGCCGGGGCTTTTTGCGGTCATGGATCGGATTGGCGACAGTCCGAACCTCGAAGAACACTGGTTCGACTCCCCGTATCTAGTCGAGCCGGGAGTGGAATGCGCCGGAGCGGGCCCGGCACAGGCATCGTGACAGGGAGGGAACACTCATGGCCCATGCATCGATCGGGACGCCGGAGCAGCTCCGCGACCCAAACTACACTCCCGCGCTGCATCGCGCCATTCCGCTGGGGATCCAGCATGTGCTGGCGATGTTTGTCTCGAACGTCACGCCCGCGATCATCGTGGCCGGCGCGGCCGGCTTCGGATTCGGCTCGAACAGCCCGGACTTTCCGGAACTCTTGTATCTGATCCAGATGGCCATGCTGTTCGCAGGGCTTGCAACGCTTCTGCAGACCGTGACGATCGGACAGATCGGAGCGGCATTGCCGGTCGTGCAGGGCACGTCGTTCGCGTTCATTCCGATCATGATCCCGCTCGTCGCCGGCAAGGGCGTTGACGGGCTCGCCGCGTTGTTCGGCGGCGTGCTCATCGGCGGTCTCTTCCATGCGCTTCTGGGCACCGTGATCGGCAGGATCCGCTTCGCGCTTCCACCGTTGGTCACGGGTCTTGTCGTGACGATGATCGGTCTTGCACTCGTGAAGGTTGGCATCGAGTACGCGGCGGGTGGCGTTCAGGCCAAGGCGTCGGGCGCTGCGAGCTATGGCTCGCTTTCGAGCTGGATTCCCGCGCTGATCGTGGTTGTCGTCACGCTAGGGTTGAAGTTCTTCGCGCGCGGCATGTTGTCCGTCTCGGCCGTGCTGATCGGCATCCTGGTCGGCTACTTCTACTGCATCGGAGCCGGAAAGCTGCCCTTGGGCGACATTGCCGGTTCGTGGGCGAGTTCTGCGGCCTTCGCCTTGCCGCAGCCGCTCAAGTACGGATTCGAGTTCTCGGCGGCGGCGATCATCGGCTTCTGCCTGATGGCGTTTGTTTCAGCGGTCGAAACCGTCGGCGACGTCTCAGGGATCACCAAGGGCGGCGCTGGCCGGCAGGCGACCGACAAGGAAATCCAGGGCGCGACCTTTGCTGACGGCTTTGGCACTGCGGTTGCGGGGATATTCGGCGGTCTGCCGAATACCTCGTTCAGCCAGAATGTCGGCCTGATCGCGATGACCGGCGTCATGAGCCGCCATGTCGTGACCATCGGCGCGGTTTTCCTGGTCATCTGCGGCTTGATCCCCAAGGTCGGCGGCGTGATCCGCACCGTGCCCATTGAGGTGCTCGGCGGTGGCGTTATCGTGATGTTCGGGATGGTGGTCGCGGCGGGTGTCTCGATGCTTGCCGACGTCGTCTGGAACCGTCGCAACATGGTGATCTTCGCGATTGCCTTGTCGGTGGGTCTCGGCCTGCAACTCGAGGTGCTGAACGTTGCGCCTGGCTCGGCCAACGCATTGCAGCACCTGCCGGACACGCCGCGCATTCTAGCCGCGTCGGGGATTTTGCCGGCGGCCGTGATCGCGATCGTGCTGAACCTGATCCTGCCGGAAGCTCTGGCCGACGAGGCTACCGAAGAAGTGTCCGGCGGAATGGCCGGCCAAAATCAAGGCTAGGTCGTCCCGAGCGGCCATGTCCAATCTGGCGAGAACGGTGACGGCCCGCGCCTGTCGAGCGTGCCTATTCCTTTGGATGCGCGGCTGCGCGCCCGCGGACGGCACGGACGACAGGGGCTGAGCGATAGCGAGGGCAATCCAAGAATAGAACGGCGAATCGCCGAATGCCGCCCCCTTTTTCAGCCATCGACACTTTCATCTCCGGCGCCTGCCACGTCCTCTCGCAGCACGTACAGACGAACAGAAGGAAGACGCCTGATCGCACGACGAGGCATCGTCTGGGACAGTCAGGGCGAGGAGCGCGAGCCCCTTGCTTCACCTGTGGACTGACCACACCCAACTCAAGGTCGATCTTCAACTCTGCCCTAAGCCTCTACGGAGATCCGTGACAGGCGAAAATCGGGAAGTGTCCGGTTCCACGCCTCGGCGTTCAATACAGGGCAACCGTGCGCGACGGCCTTTGCCCACGGGCCCGGAGTCCTTGAAGGCAGTTCGCGCTTCAGCGCATCCGTTCGAGTCACCAAATGAGCAGCTTCCAATGTCTTGGAGGCAACGATCACGACATACCAGACCGGCTTGTCGACACGCTCGCATGCCCATTCGAAAAGAAAGGTGTCACGAAACTTCGCGACCAACTTCCTGTCGAGTTCCCCCGACGACAAAAGATTCGACGAATTCGCTCCGCTGATCGAAACTCCTGGCAGCGGGGTTGTCAGGAACCTGGATTTCCACGAAGTAGGTCCGGTCTGCCAATTCGACAATCCAGTCCACTGCCGACATGCAGTTGGACAAGCCGTGATCGGCATCATCGAACGTTCTTCCATTGACCGGATCCCGTAGCTATACTCGGAGATCGCCGTCGACCAGTTCGCTCATTCGCCCTGGCCCAGGCCGCGCTATAGTCGGACTTTCAGTGCGCCGTGGTAAGGCGCTTCTCTCTGGTGGGTGCGAATCCCACGCAACAACTGTCGCTCCGGTTGGTAGCAGCCAGGGCGGTTCATGGAGGTAACGAAATGGACTGAAGCACTCTGGCAGAAGGGCCGCCCTGGGCGGTTCAGCGACCATGCAGGCCGGAACACGCGTGAATGCCGAGCAGGCCTCGAAACAGTCGATGCGGGAGCCGACCCTCCTGAAGCAAGGGGAAGGCCGACGGCGGATCGGGAAGAGAGCGACACGGGCGCCGACCCGCTCCCGCCGGGGCATTGGCACTGGCATGCATGGAAGACGAGAGAAGAGGCAACACGGGAAGCCCTGTCGGTGGCGTGCACGCGCCAACCGGAAATCCGCGAGGACCAGTCCGGGCCGGCAGGGTGGCGGATGGGCCCGTACTACCGATGAGGCCGGGCAATGCCGGCGGAGGGAAGGGGCCCTGATTCGAGAATGGCATGGAAAGGACGCAAGGCATGACCACTGATGCAAATCTAACAGGGTCGGTACCGGTTCGGAAACTCCAGACCATGCTGCATGCGAAAGCGAAGGAAGAACCCGAGCGGCGGTTTCACGCACTCGCCGACAAGGTGTGGCGGGCCGACTTCCTGCACGAGGCCTGGGTCAGGGTGCGCCACAACGGCGGCTCTGCCGGGGTCGACGGGGAGAGGTTCACGGACATCGAGGCGCGCTGCGTGGATCGCTGGCTCGGGGAACTGTCGCGGGATCAGAGGGAGGGGACCTACGCGCCGAAGCCGGTGCGGCAGGTGCTGATCCCGAAGAAGCAGCCCGGCCAGTTCCGGCCTCTGGGCATTCCCTGCATACGGGACCGGGTGGCACAGACATCGGCCATGCTCTTGCTTGAGCCGACATTCGAGGCCGACCTGCAACCGGAGCAGTACGCCTGCCGGCCGGAGCGGAGCGCGAACGACGCGGTGAGACGCGTCCACAGCCTCCTGAACACGGGGCACAACGAGGTGGTCGATTGCGACCTGTCCAACCACTTCGGCGAGATACCGCATGCCGAACTGATGAAGAGCGTCGCCCGTCGCGTCAGCGACGGCAGGATGCTCGGACTCGTCAAGGCATGGCTGGAAATGCCGGTGGAGGAGGACGACGGCAAGGGCGGCATGCGCCGCTCGAACCGGGCGCGCAGGGAACGGAAGGGAACCCCGCAAGGGGCGCCGACGGCTCCCTGAACGCAAAAGGCAACTTTTGCCTTCAGTGACGTCCGAGCCTGGTTTTGACGGTTCTGGATCGTCCTGCGGCGATCCCGGGATCGGGATGGAATGGTGAATGGTGATCGTGTCCTCTGTGACCTGCACCTCCTTCACGAGGAGCCGGACAATGCGCTGGCGTTCGTCGATGTCCAGCGTTTTGGCGGACACGCGCAGCCGGTCCATGAACCCGGTCAGGGTCTCGGCCAGCCGGAGCCATGTGTCTTGGTCCCTGGCGCGGTTCTCGGCCAGGTGCAGTTCGCGGCTGAGCGCCTGTTCCTGGCGGCGAAGGTCCGGCGTCCGTGCACGCAGTTCCTCGATCGTGATCAGGTCCTCCTGACAGGCCGTGACGAGGCGGTCGAGGCTCTTGCGGATCCGGGTCGGACGGTGCCGCAGGTCGATCTCGCGTTTCCGGTCGGGATCGGAGGCGCGGTCCGCTTCCGGTCGCCGGTCGATCTCGGCCCCGATCAAGGCCGGGTCCTCGAGCGGACGGACCACTTCGGTCCAGACGATGTCATCAAGCTGGTCCTGGCGTGCCGGCCGGCTGTCGCACAGCGGTCCGTCGAGATGGCGCCAGGCGTCGGATCCGAGGCAGCGGCAATAGTGGATCTTGCGGGCACTCGTCCGGGTCGACGTGCGCGACAGCGCGTAGCCGCACTTGCCGCAGGTGACCAGCCCCTGCAGCACGCTGGGGGTCTTGGCGCGGCGCGGCGAGCGGGCCTTGTTCAGCGCCAGTCTCTCCTCGGCCAGGGCGAAGGTCTCCTCGCTGACGATCGCCGGACCGGGATCTCGATCCAGTCCTCGCGTGGCCGTTCGTGCCCTGCCGTGGCCGCGCTGGCGCAGGGGACGCGTCACGGACGTCCGCGGCTGCTGGCGGGTCTTGCCGAAGCAGGCCTTGCCCTTGCAGGCCGGGTTGCGCAAGATCCCCCACACTGCCGAACGCTCCCAGCGCGGGCTGCGGCCGGTGGCTGTCGGGACCGCGCGTTCGTTGAGCCTTCGGGTGATCGCGCCGATGCTCATGTGCTCACAGGCATACGCACGACAGATGTCGCGAACGGCCGAGGCCTGCGGCTCGACGATTTCGTGGAAGGCATCGCTGTCCCGGGTCTTCCTGTGATGGCGGCAGCCGCAGGGCGCACCGGCGAGCACGGCAACTTCACACGTCCTGACCTCGCCCCTTGCGACAGGCAACTTTCATGAGGCGGGTTTCCCCGCCCTGGCATTGTTCCCGGGCAATTCGCAGACCATGCGCAGGCCGGTTCCGGGGAAGATCGTGCATGTCTGGTTGAGCTCTTCGAGCAGTCCCGCGACGGCGGCGTCGCCCGCATCGCTGGCGGTGCCGAGGATGCGCACCCGCAGGATGCCGTTTTCCGGGTCCGGGACGATGTCGGCATCCGACTGGAACAGTTCGGCGAGGGTGCGGCGTGGGCGTTGCTTCGCGCCCTGCGCGTCGGCGACGGCGGGCATCATCCGGGTCTCGGCGCGGCAGGCGATCATGCGGATGACGTCGAGGAGCAGCCTCTCGCCGGAGGGCAGCGCGTCAAGCCACTCATCCTCGCCGAGTTCCGCGACCTTGACGTGCGTGGGCAGATCCCTGCGCCGGAGCTTGAGCGCCTCGCGCTCGGCGTCGAGCGTCCCGATCTCGGCCTTCAGCCTCTCGGCGGACCTGGCGGCCGTGCCGGACGGCCCGCCCCCGGTCAGGTCGGCGACGCGGTTGCGCAGCGTGCCGAGCCTGTTCCGCATCCGGTTGATCCGGCGGTCCAGCTCGCGCCGGGCCGGATTGACGACGCGCGCCTCCGGATCCTGCTCGGCAAGGCCGTGCACCGGCAGCGCGTCGAGGCTGAACTCGTCGCGCATGTACTTGAAGAAGCTCTCCTGCGCCCATCGGGAGAACAGCGCGCCTGCGGCCTGCTCCGTCGGCACGCCGAAGTCGGTGGTCACGAGCGGGACCTGCCGGCCCGAGTCCAGCAAGCGGCGGATCTGGCGAACCCCGGGCCCCTTGCCCAGCCTGATCCGCCTCTCGGCAAGGCGGACCTCGGCCGAGCCGGCGCCGCCGGGACCGTGGAGCGGCGCCTCGACGGCGCGGAACTCCTCCTCCGGCCAGTCCTCGCCCCTGAAGCCCTTGTGCCAGGTGATCACCGCGATGCCACGCCGGGCGAGGCGGGCGAACAGGGCCGGGCTCCATCCCTCCCGGTCGAAGACCAGCGTCAGCGCGGGCGCGGCCTCCGGCGAGACCGTGAGATCCGGCGCGTCCGGTCCCGGCAGGCCCAGCCGATCCAGCGCCGGAAGGACGTCGTGCTCCAGCGCCTTGGCCATGCCGGGATCGAGATCCTTGTGCAGGCACAGCAGCGGCCTGCCGCCGAGCGCGTTGACCCAGTAGCTGGTCGAGGCCGGCAGGCAGAGCTTCCGGCGCGACACGAAGTGCTTCGGAAGGCGGCCCTTGCGGCCGGCATAGACCTTCACGTGCCCGTCCACCGACAGCGTGGCGTGGGCGTCCGGCTCGTCGGCCATCCACGCCCGCGCCAGCGCGTCCTGCCAGCCCTTCACCCGCTGAACGTCGGATGCGAGCGCCCGGATCTTGCGCCGCAGCGTCTTCGCTTCCGGGCAGCGGTCCAGCCCCAGGACCGCGCCCCATTCCCCCGGAGCCTCGTGGCGCAGCGCCTCGGGGTTGCGGACCCGGGCCATGAACAGGAACGCGAGCAGGAGAAGCGTGCTCGTCAGCCCGTGGCATCCTTTCGGCAGCGACAGGAACGCGCCCGAACGGTCGAGCAGCCCTTCCTTCAGGAGCGTCGGCAGCGCGGCCAGCACGCCGCCGCAGGCGACCGCCGAAAGAGGCTCGTCGAAGCGCGGATGCGCCTCGGCCATCGCCCCCGCCGAGGCCGCGACGCGCCCCGCGCTGTCGCGCGCGCCCCGGCCCATCGGCGCCTCCCGGTCGCGCCGGTCCCGTTCGCTGCGGCCGAGCAGGCCTGCCCGGACATCCTCGTCCTGCGTGTCCGTTCCGGCCGGCTGCTCCTCCTGCGCCTCCGGCTTCGTGTTCTCCGGCTCGGGCTGTCGCGCGCCGATGAACCCCTTGCGGCGGTTGTGGTTCAGCGTCGTGGCGGGAACCTCCAGCTCGCGGGCAACCGCGGTGCCGCTCATGCCCTTGGAAAGGAGGCGGTCCGCCTCCCGCGCCGTCTCGCCGGTGATCACGCTCGTTCCACGGCCCCGGCGCGGCTCGTGGAACGCCGCCTCGCCCTCGTTCCGAAGCTTGTCCGCCGCACGCTGAACCGTCGCGCGGCCAACGCCGAACGCAGCCTGCAGGTCCCTGTGGCGGATGCCGTGCCTGGCGAACCTGGCGATCCGCAGTCTCATGGCCGGGCGGTCGTTCTCGTCGTGGCAGTCGAAGGGCTCGAGGTTGGAGAAGCAGACGGTCTGGCCGTCCTCGGATGCGAAGGAGAAGCACGAAGCGCCGATCTGGACGGCGTCTGAAGGGTGCATGGCGAGCGTGTTCATGGGAAGCGGGAAACCTGAAAGTGAGCCTCATGTCATATTGCCCGCTTCCGGCGTGCCTGTCAAGCCGGAAATCTGCATATTGTCGTTGTTTTGTTGGCCAAACGGGCCCTGGAGGACATCGAAATCAGCCCGCGAGGTCAGGACGTGTGAACTTGGCGGGGTCGATCTCCAGCAGGTCAAAGGCCCGGCCCTGCAGCTCCGTCGGCTGCGCGAACACCGGAAAGCCGTGGTCGGGTCCGGCCGGAACCGCCGCCTCGTTCAGCGTCAGCGTGGCCAGGTCGGCGAGAAGGGTCGTGAAGCTGTGGACCGGCAGCTCGTCGGGGCTGAGCTTGCTGTCCGCCTTTGCCTTCGCGCGCTCCGAGACCTCGGCCGGCGCCACCGGCGAGCCGCGCTGCGCCCGGGCGCCCTCGCGGTCGCCGTCCTCGAACAGGATCGGCGCCAGGCGACGTCGCATGTGCCATTCCACGTGGTACGCCAGCATGCAAAGGAACACGTGCGCCCGGACGTGATCCTCAGAACAGACATGCACCGGCCGGATCCGCGGTCGGGAGGCCTTCATCGTAAAGCCTTGACGATTCGTCGCAGGCTGGCCGTCCTTGTCGCAGCGGAATGCAGCGGAATGTTGCAGGGATCTTCTCCTTTGGCGCTGGCAGGCGGGACGGATATGAATTGGCTGTTGGCATGTGCGCTCACGTGGCAGTCGCGCCGGCTGGGAGCTTGAGTTCCATGTGGCGGTTGACGTCCTTGTAGAGCAGATAGCGAAACCGGTCCGGACCGCCAGCGTAGCACGCCTGCGGGCAGAAGGCGCGGAGCCACATGTAGTCTCCGGCTTCGACTTCGACCCAATCCTGGTTGAGCCGGTAGACGGCCTTGCCTTCGAGCACGTAGAGGCCGTGCTCCATGACGTGTGTTTCGGCAAAGGGAATGACGGCGCCGGGTTCGAAGGTCACGATATTGACGTGCATGTCATGGCGCATGTCTCCTGGATCAACGAACCGCGTAGTGGCCCACTTTCCGTCTGTCCCGGGCATCGGCATTGGCAGGATGTCCTGCTCGTTTGCGACGATGACGTCGGGGTCGGGAAGACCGTCGACGCGTTCGTAGGCCTTGCGGATCCAGTGAAAGCGGCATGCAGCGTCGCCGTCGTTCCTGAACGTCCAGGCCGTTTCCGACGGCAGGTAGACATAGCTCCCGGGCTTGAGTGCGTGTGCCTTGCCTTCGATGGCGATCCCGGCCGTGCCGTCCACGACGAAGATGACTCCTTCTGCACAGGAGTCGGTTTCCGGCCTTTCGGATCCACCGCCCGGGGCGACCTCCATGATGTATTGGGAGAAGGTTTCGGCAAACCCGCTTAGCGGGCGCGACAGGACCCACAGTCGCGTGTCAGTCCAGAAAGGCAGGCAGCTCGTGACGATGTCCTGCATGGTGCCCCTGGGAATGACCGCGTATGCCTCAGTGAACATGGCGCGGTCCGTCAGCAACTGTTCCTGTGGCGGGTGCCCACCGGTCGGGGCGAAGTAGCGAGAGGTCATGACAACTCCGGGAATGGCGACATAACGGCAGAATAAGGTATGTACGCAATCGGCGAACATACGGAATTTTGTGACAGCACCTTTCGGACAATCAGGCGAATCCCGAGCACCCGTCGAAACATGCAAATGCGGCGAGGCCGCGATTCTGCGCCGACAGTCATCGTAGGTGTCGAGGGCTCGTCAAACGCGATGTCGCCATGCACCTCTGGCGCCGTTGGCCAGCAACAGGTCAATTTCGCGTCGTGAAGGCATTGACGGCGCAGTGCCGGGACGCGTGACCGAGATGCCTGCCGCCGCGCAAGCGAAACGAACGGCGTCAACGGGTGCCTGCCCCTCGGCAAGTGCCGTTGCAAGCCCGCCATTGAATGCATCGCCCGCCCCCGTGGTTTCGACGACTTCACCGGCGGAAAGTGCGGGCACGTGGATCGATTCCGACGCGTCCTTGTAGAATGCGCCGCCTTCCCCAAGCGTGATGATGGCGGCGCCCGCTCCGGCAGCGAGAAACGCGTTCGCCGCGCGGTCGGCATCCTCGACGGAGACGACCGGGATGCCGGTGATTCCCTCCGCTTCGGATTCGTTCGGCGTCACGAAATCGCAGAGCGCGAGCATGCCGGAAGGCAGGTCCGCGGCCGGGGCCGGATTGAGGATGGTGCGGACCCCGGCACCTCGTGCAATCTCGAGCGCCTTGTGTGCCGCGTCGATCGGCTGTTCGAGCTGGGTGACGAGGATGCCGGCGCCTTCGATCAGGCCTTTGCGCGCTTCGATGTCCTCCACGGAGATTCCACGCGCCGCTCCCGGGGAGACTATGATCGCGTTGTCGCCGGTCTTGTCGTCGACAAAGATGAAGGCCGCGCCCGTGTAGCTGTCGTCATGCTGGGTGACGACAGGCGTGACCCCCGCGTTCTTCCAGGTCTCAAGCGCAATGTCGGCGAAGGCATCCTTTCCAAGCCGGGTCACGAAATGGACGTCTCCGCCCGCCCTTGCCGCCGCGACCGCCTGGTTCGAGCCCTTTCCGCCCGGACCCAGGACGAAACTGTTGCCAAGGATCGTTTCGCCGATCCGGGGCATTCGCTCGGCGCGATAGGACGTGTCGGCGACGAACACGCCAAGAATGACGATTTCTCCGCTCATTGGTTCGTCATGCGTCGGGCGGAATCACGCCCTTGCGGAACATGAAACATCCGTAGAAGCGCCGCTCCCCGGTCTGGATCACAGCATAGGCTTCACGGGCGAGATCGTAAAAGGCGAAGCGCTCGATGCCTGTCAGCGCACGCCGTCTTCCTTCGAAGGAGTCGATGACGGCCTGCACCTCCTTCTGCACGGGCGGCACCTCGTCCGACGCATCTACCACCTCCATGCGCCCGGCGAAGTCGTCGACGAACGTGTCGAGAGGGAGAACCGAAAGCACGGCCTCGGCGGCCTCGGCCGCCGTCAGGTTGTCCATGCGCAGGAGTCTGCCCAACGTCGAATCGCGCGCGACCGAATCTGCAGGAAAGTTCGTGTCCGCGATGATCAGGACATCGCCGTGACCCATTGCACGCAACGCGAAGAGCACATCGGCGTTCAGCCGGGGGTCGATTCCTTTCAGCATGCCTTCCCTTTCGGTGGGCCGGACCGTTCGGACCGGAATTCTTGAACAGGTTGACGCAATTCCATGTCTTGTCAATTCGGCATGCACGTCGAGCCCGGTCAGTTCGCTTTGAGAGCTTTCAGCACCTTGCGTGCTGCCGCGGCAAGCGGAGCTTCAACGTCCTTGAGTATCTGCACCCGGTCGAACCGGTCAGGATCGCGATTCACGGATTCTCGAAGCGCTTGCCCGAATGCCATGCGCAACTCGGTGCCGATGTTGAACTTGCAGATGGCGGAATCGCGAGCGAGACGCTGGCGTTGCCCGGACGGGACACCCGAGCCACCATGGATCACCAGGGGAATGTCCGTCACTGCCTCGATCGCCGCGATTCGGGCCTCGTCGAGCCCGCCGCACTGGTCCTGTTGCAGGTGCACGTTGCCAACCGAGATTGCCATCGCGTCGACACCTGAGTCGCGGGCAAACCGCGCCGCCTCATCAGGATCGGTGCCGGCAGAGGCTTCTCCCTGGTCGTATCCCACAAAGCCGATTTCGCCCTCGCAGGAGATGCCGGCGACGTGCGCCAGGTCCGCAACCGCCGCCGTCTCGTCGATGTTCTGGGCCAGCGGCTTGCGGGAACCGTCGAACATCAGGGAGGTGAAACCGGCGTCCAGCGCCGCCTTGCACTCTTCCATCGTGTATCCATGGTCGAGATGCGCGACGACCGGCACGTCCGCCTCGTCCGCAACGTGACGAAACATCCGGCCCAGAACCTGCAGCGGCGTATGTGCCCGGCAGGAAGGTCCCGCCTGCAGGATGACAGGGCAGTTCTCGGTTTCCGCAGCCTCGACATAGGCCCGCATGTCTTCCCAGCCCAACGTGACGAGACCTGCAACCGCGTATCTCCCTGCGAGTGCCGGTTGCAGCACGTCCGAAAGCGTCGCCAGCGTCATTTGAACTTTGCGATCATGTCCTTGATGCCGGGGATCGTTTCGATCTGGTAGGCATGCGAGGGCTGGAAATACTGTATGAGCGATCGCTGGCTGAGCCCGCCGAGGATGGTGAAATAGTACATTTCGTATCCTGGCAGCACGCAGCAAGGGTGGTAGCCTCGGTCAAGGCAGATCGTGGAGCCGTCGACAATGTGATAGGCGTCCCCGGACCTGCCGTCCTCGCGCTGAAGCATTTGTACTCCGGAGCCGTGCTTCGGGCGGAACCGGAAGTTGTAGGTTTCGTCGTGACGCGTCTCGTCCGGCAGGCGGTCGGTGTCGTGCTTGTGGCTCGGAAACCCCGACCAGCCGCCCGCGCCCACGGTAAATAGCTCGCTGACCAGAAGCCTGCCCACCTTGCCGTGCTGCTTCTGGCCAAGGATGTGCTTGATCTTGCGATGCGTCTTGGTGTCATCGGAGCCGTACTGCACGAGGTCGAGCTCGTTCGAACGCACTTCAAAGGGCTCAAGCACTTCATCGAACTTCGCCCCGGCGACGAAGACCTCGGCACCGTCCGACTTGCAGACCATTTCCGCACTTGCACCGGTGGGCACGTAGACACCCTCGGGTTCGCCGTCCCAGACGTCTTCGACGCGCCCGCCAAGGGCGTCGAATCTTGCCCCCTCGACAGCGACATCGACTGTGCCTGTCGCGGGAACGATGCAGGTTTCGTATCCTGGGACGCCGTATTCGAACGCCTCTCCCCTCCCCAGCTTGACGATGTTGAAGTAGTTGAGCGGCACCGTCGAGTTGCCGGCATCGACGACCGGCCTGTTCTGGTTGTCGTAAGGAGCGATGTGCATGGTCTCTATCCTTCAATCGGGCCGGGATGATCGGCCAGGAATGATTCAAGCGTTTGGGTGTCGGGCAGGGCCGGGGCGCATCCGGGACGCGAAACCGTGATCGATGCGCAGGCCGATCCCCGAAGGATCGCGGATTTCAGGCCATGCCCGTTGGCCAGCGAGGTCATGAGGCCGGCCATGAAGCTGTCTCCGGCACCCGTGGGCTTCAGCGCGTCGACCGGGTAGATGCCGGTCCGGATTTCCTTGCTGCCGGCGAAGGTGATCGCGCCTTCATGGCCCATCTTGTAGACCACGATTTCAGCGGAAGTCTCCGACAGTTCCCGGGCCTTTTCCAAGCCCTTGTCGTAGTTTCCCGCCACGAATCCGAATTCCTCGTCATTCGCGACGATCATGTCACATTCCGAGGCTGCCCGGCTCAGCACGTCGGCGGCGACCTCGGGAGAAGGCCAGGAATACGGGCGGTAGTCCACGTCGAATATGATCGGCAGCCCGGCCGCCTTTGCAAGCTCGAAGGCCTTGAACGTGGCGGATCGCGACGGCTCCGCCGCAAGCACCGTGCCCGCCGTGATGAGTGCGCCGTACCGTTCGTACTTCACGGCCTCGACATCGCTCTCGTCCATCTGGAAGTCCGCCGCCCCGTTTCTGTAGATGACGTTTCGATGGCCTTCGACCACGCTCTCATAGACCGCAAGCGAGTTGCGGAATTCCCCGCCGACCTTCGCGACATGGGTCGTGTCAATCCCGTAGTGTCTCAGCCGGTTGATGCAGTAGCTTCCGATCGAGTCGTCAGAGGTCCGGGTCACGAGAGCGGCCTTGCCACCGAGCTTGCAAATGCCTGCGCCGATATTCGCCGAACTTCCCCCGAGATCGACTGTCATCCGCTCGGCATCCTCGAGCCGCACGCCCGCATCGGTGAAGAAATCGATGCCTGCGCGTCCCACGATGATGAAGCTGTTCTGACGGATCCCGTCCAGAAGACCCGCCATCAGACGCCCTTTCTCTGGCGCGCTCGAGCCGCCTCGACTTCAAGATGCCTTTCGTGGACGCTGGCCCTTTCGGTGACATGGGGGGTGCCGACTTCCCACCACGTGTGGCCTTCCGTGGTCCAGCCCTCGTAGGCGTCCACCTTCATCACGATGACATAGGTCCTGTCGCTGGCCTGCGCCCGCTTGAACGCGTCGCCGAGATCCTTGGCGTGTTCGACCGTTTCCGCCTCGGCTCCCATGGCGCGCGCATGCGCTTCGAAATCGACCTCAACCAGGTTGGTGGCGGTCGGCGTGTCCGCGAAGAGGTTGTTGAAACTCTCCTGCCCGACGCTGTTCTGAAGCTTGTTGATGACCGCGAAGCCGCCGTTGTCGAGGACAAGGACTATGAGTTTCCGTTCCGTAAGGACTGACGAGAAAATGTCCGAGTTCATCAGGAGATACGATCCGTCGCCGCAGAAACTGATCGTGTCCCGCTCGGGTTCGCGCTCCATCTGGGCAATCCGTGCGCCCCAGGCGCCGGCGATCTCGTAGCCCATGCAGGAAAAGCCGAACTCGACATCAACGGTGCCGGTGGCAAGTGTTTTCCAGTTCGCGGTCACTTCCGCAGGCAGGCCGCCTGCAGCAGCCACGATTCTGTCGCGCTCGTGGCAGAGCTCGTTCACGATGCCGATGGCCTGCGCGTAGGAGTTTGGACGGTTTCCGACACGTGTGTTGTTCGCCACGTAGTCGTCCCATTTGGTCCGCTCGGCCTGTGCCAGCGACGTCCATTTGCCGGGCGCCTCGTATTCGGCGGCGGAGTGAAGTTCGGGAAGGGTCCGCTTGCAGTCGCCGATCACGGTCGCGGCCAGATGCTTGGCGGCATCGTGTCGGGCAACGTTCAGGCCGACGAACCTTGCGTCCTTTGAAAATGCGGTCCAGGAACCCGTGGTGAAGTCCTGAAGCCGGGTGCCGACGGCCAGAACCAGGTCGGCCTTCTCGGCGATGGAGTTTGCGCTGTCGGATCCGGTGACGCCGATCGGTCCGATGTTCAGAGGGTGGTCGCTCAAGAGGTTCGCGCGCCCGGCAATCGTCTCCACGACGGGGATCCGAGCGGCTTCGGCAAATGCCGTGAGTTCGGCAACGGCGTCGCCGTACTGGACGCCACCGCCCGCGATGATCATCGGGCGCTCCGAGGACTTGAGAAGTGCTGCCGCGTTGGCGATCTCGGCGGGATCGGCAGGCTGCGACCGGATGCGGTGCACGCGCCTTTCGAAGAGTTGGACGGGATAGTCGCAAGACCAGCCCTGGATATCCTGCGGCAGGGCCATGAAGGCGGGACCGCAATCTGCCGGGTCCAGCATCGTGCCGATGGCCGCCGGAAGCGACTGGATGACCTGCGCTGGATGCGTGATCCGGTCCCAGTAACGGCTCACCGCCTTGAATGCGTCGTTCAGGCCGAAGGCAGGATTGTCGAAGTGCTCGACCTGCTGCAACACGGGATCGGGCAGCCGCGTCAGGTACGTGTCTCCGCAAAGCATCAGGACGGGCAGCCGGTTGGCATGGGCAAGGGCGGCGCTGGTGAGGAGGTTTGCGGTGCCGGGGCCGGCGGATGCGGTGCAGAACATGAAGCGTCGCCGCAGCCATGCCTTTGCGTAGGCCGCCGCGGCGAACCCCATCCCTTGCTCGTTCTGGCCCCGATAGAGCGGCAACGTGTCCTTGGCGTCCGCGAGCGGCTCGCCGAGGCAGGTGACATTGCCGTGGCCGAAGATGCCGAATCCGCCTCCGCAAAGCCGGTACTCGGTGCCGCCTATCTCGATGAACTGGCTCTCCAGGAAGCGCACGATGGCCTGCGCCACCGTCAGGGTCACCGTTCTTTCAGCCATCCGTTGCCTCCTTGCAATTCTGGTGCCGGCCGTTTGCGTACGAAAAAAGATACGAGATTTGCAATCGGTTGCAACGGATATCGGGAGGGCTTGGCCATGCCTTCGCCAGTGGATGCCCTCATTCACGTGACGCCCTGGATCCCGTAGAGCGGAAAACCCGGACATGGCGCATCGTCGGCCGGGAGCGGGCGGAAACGGCACGTCTTGTCCCGCGTCCATTCACCAGTCCCGGTGCCGAGACACGACGATGGTTGTTGACGTCGAGGAAGCGGGAGCGTTCCGCAGTCGGAGGTGCCGAGTCGGCAGCGACGTAGCCCTTCATGGTCGCCGAGGCTCAAGGAACCCGCCTGGCTTCACCACAGGCAGCCGATTGCCCGTCTCACCGCCCATGCGGCACCAAATCCAATGGCGCCAGCACCTGCGGCGTCGGTTCAACCGCGATCAGGGCACCCGCACCAGGCCTTCGTGAAAGAGGCCGGGTTCAGTAATGCCCTCGCGAGCGCATCAGCGCGTCCGCCCGGTTCTGTGCGTTCGCCAATGCCCTGTCCAAGGCAAGCTCTCCTTGCAGCATGTCGTGCAACTCGCCGCCGATGATGGCAATGAGATCCGTGATTTCGGGAACTGGCGGTCGCGGCCAGTATTGCAGCACTCCCGTGCGCGCCATTCCGTCCACGATGGAAATGACGGGCGAGATGCGGCGAATTTCGGGGTCCATGCTGACGCTGAACCGCGGGCTCACCAAGCTTCCGTTCTCGATATAGAGCTTGATCGTTTCCGGAGAGGTGAATGATTGCAAAGCGGTCCAGATTGGACCGACCCTGTCAAGATCGACATTTGCCGGGATGCCGAGTGCGTAGCCTCCGACCGGTGCGATCGGCTTGCCTCCTGGCCCGTAGGGATGCGGAAGAAAATCGGTCACTCCGAATGCGGGTGACTCGACATTTAGTTCGAACAGAGGTGCAAGGAGCGTCGCGCAATAGGCCATGGCGACCTGCCCGTCGGCATAGGCGCGGGCACGTTCGTACCATGACATGCTGAGGATCGAGACCGGGGAGAAATTGAGAAGTTCACGCAGATACTCGGCCGCTGCATGGGCCGCTTCCGATTGAAGCAAGGGTCGGTAGTTTTCGCCGTCGATCCACTCTGCCTCGAAGTCCTCTCCGACGCGGTCGAGATTGAGGACGGGTTGTCCCATTGCGCCCATGACGAACATGAATGTATGACCAAGTGGGGTTCCGCGAGCTGCGTTCCATGCGATGCCGGCCCGTCCTGCGGCGCGGTCGTGCAGCCTGCGGGCCGCGGCGAGCGTGTCAGAAATCGTGTAGGGAACCCCGATGCCCGCCGCATCACAGAGATCGCGGCGCACGCAAAGCAGCTCGGGTGTCGTCTGGACGGGCAGACCGTATTGCACGTTGCGGTACCGGGCCGAAGCCAGTGCCACCTTGTGGAAATCCCTGAGGTCCGTGCCGCTTTCCGAGATGAAGTCGTCTATTGGCAACAGCACGCCTTTCTTTGCCAGCTCGCCGAACCACGGCAGATCGCACGCGACAATGTCGTAGCGTGACGATTCCTGTTCCGCGTTCGAGAGGATTTCCTGCCTGAGGCGGTCGATCGAGAGCGCCCGGCTGTTGATCCCGACACCGAACAGCCTCTCGAATTGGCGCTTCAGGAAGTTCATTGCCATGAATGTCGGGTCCGCGTGAGCCAGGATCCTCAGGTCCGACTGCAGGCCGAGCTTGGAGGCCAGCGGCGTGGGTGGAGGAATTATTCCGGAGTCGCCGTACGATGCACCGAAGAAATAGTCGCCGAAGCCTCCCTTTCCCGCCGCGCCGACGCCCAGCGTGCTGCCGATGGCGCCGCGGGCCCGTCGCGCGAATTCCTGCCATTCGGCAAACAACTTGTCGGTCGGATGGAGCGAAAAGCTCTTGCCGGTCCTTGTACGCGGGCGGCGTATGAGAAGTCCGCGCTCTTCGATCGAGTTTATCGCCCGTATTGCAGTGCCATATCCCATGCCGGAGGCACTGACGAGAAGGCTTTTCGTGGACAGGTTGCCTTGCAGGTGATTGCGCAGAAGGGTCGTGATGATCCGCGTCTCGTCATAGCCGCGTTTCAGGCTCAGAGCCTGATCCGCCTCGGCGTACAAGGCATCAACGAAGTCGAGAAAGAGCATGAACTCCTTGCCGGTCACCCCACGGGTGAGTGGCGTCGCGTCCGCGCTTTCGAAGGGTCCCTCGGGTCTGGCCCCCGGCTGAGGTCGCGGAAGGTTCATGGCGTGTCTGAGTGTGTCCGGCATTTCCGGCATGATCTGGACCCAACCCGGCGGACTTCGGGGCCAGAATAGGTCCGGACTGGATGATTCTCCAGTTCAGTCGGCGCTGCTCAATCAGGCTCCTTGTGAATCTGGGAGAGTCTTTCCGCCAGAATGCTTCGTCGTCGGTCGACATCGTCCAGAAGCTGCTTGCGTCGTTGCGCGTCCTCGAAGAGCCGGCTGCCGGTTTGGAACATGATGACGATCAACAGCAGGATGCCGAGATACATCTGCACCATGAAGGCGGGAGTGACGTTGAATACGAGTCCGGTATTGAGGAAATTGACCGTCAGCGTTCCGATGGCGGCGCCGATCACTCCGCCCTTTCCTCCAAGGATCGAAACTCCACCGATAAATGCGGCCACGGTGCCTGCCAGCAGCAGGTATTGTAGCCCGAGCGCTTGCGCAGTGCCCGAGCGAAGCCCGATTATGACACCGCCGAGTCCCGCACAGAGGCCAGATATCGCGAAGACGATTATCATCGGGCGCTGAAGCGAGATGCCAGAAGCTAGCGCCTCTTTCCTTGCACCGCCAATGGCATAGATCTCACGGCCGTAACGGGTGAAGGTCATGAACAGCCCGACCACGATGAACATCGCGATTACTAGCAGGGAAGCGGGCGAAAAATAGCCCAGCATTTTCGTCGAGATGAAGTCAGGAATGCGGAAGTCCGTGAGCATCACCGTCTTTTCCTCGGCCGCGAAGAGCGCCACGCCCCTCAGGAGCATGAGTGTTCCGACCGTCAGCACGATGGCGCGGATTCTCAGGTAGGCGATGAAATATCCCTGGATCATCCCGATCGTCGTTGAAATGGCGAGAGCAAGCAGCAGCGAGTTCACCGCGCCCCAGTCATCGGTGAATCTCACCGTTATGACGGCGGCGAGAGCGGCGTTGGAACCGATGGAAAGGTCGATCTCGCCAGCTATGATGCAAAGCGTGAGAGCAAGGCCGACAAGCCCGAGGACCGCAAAGCGCTCCATGATCGCAAATCCGGTCCTGTGGGTCATGAACAGCGGTTCGGAGATAGCGAAATAGCTGTAGACGCAGACCGCGAGCAGGACCGCGAAGACGAAGTCGGGATTATCCGTGATCCAGTGCTTGAAGCGTTCCATGGGGTTCTCCTATTCCACGGCCCGGCTGCCGCGGCGGACGAGGGCGAAGACAATGATCGAGAAGACGATCATGAGACCGACGGCAAGGACGCGCGCGCCAGAGTTGAAGCCATTGAGCACCATCATGTTGTCGACGGTCGAGATGAAGACCGCGCCAAGCGAGGTGCGCAGCGTCGAGCCATAGCCTCCCATGATCGAGTTGCCGCCGACCATGACGATGGCGATGACCATGATGGTCATGTCGCCCGAGGAGCCGAATTCGGACGAGAAATAGTTGACATGGGCCGAAGAGACCTGGCCCGAAAAGGCCATCGCGACAAAGGCGGCACAGACCGAGGCAATGATGCAGCACTTGATCGCCATGCCGAAATTCTCATGCCCCGTGGCGCGGCCCGCCGCACGGTTGGCGCCCACCAGATATACCTGGCGTCCAAATGCCGTGTAGCGGAGCGTCAGTTCCGCGATGATCGCGATGATGACGAAGGCAACCGTGATATTCGGGATGTCTCCTAGGAAGGAGCCTGTTCCCAGCCATTCCGCGCCGTGCGGACGGCGGTAACTGACCACGAGGTTGTCGGACCACCATGAGCCGATCCCGAAGAAGAGGCCGGCCGCGCCAAGAGTGACAACGATCGGGTTGCCACCGAGGCCAATCAACGCTCCCTGGACAGCGCCGGCGATTATGGCGATCACTATCGTGATCAGGAACGCGACCATGAAGGTCATTATCAGAGCGGAGGCAGCCGGGTCCGAAGCGGAATCCGGAGCCGCCCATTGATTCCACTCTGCCCCCATGCAGGTCGCGAAAGCGATGATGCAGAGCGCGGCAATCTCCTTCATCGACAAGAGGAAGAAGTTGCCGGAAAGCGTCACGAAAGTGAGACCAATGGCCATGATGCCGACGAGCGCGGCATCGCGGATGATCGTCTTGACATTGAACCAAGTCAGGAAATCGTCGGTCAGGACCGCGCCGGCCAGGAAGACGAAGAGGAACAGCCCGACCATCGCGATCACCAGGGGCGAGTAGTCGCGCCGGATGCGCTGGATCAGCCCGGTGGTCTTGCCAGAAACGGCGGCGGCGTCGCTCATGAAGCTCTCCCTGGAACCGCTATGCCGGCCTCGTGGAACGGGTCGGTGATCTGTTCGAGGATGCGTGCCGATGTCATCTCTTCCAATGCCAGGTCGCCGATCTTGATGCCGCGGTAGAAGGTGACGACCCGGTCGGGCAGGTTGGTGATCTCCTGAATGTCGGTCGAGGCAATGACGATCGAAGCACCCTGATCCGCGAGATCGCGCAGGATCTGGTAGATTTCGGCCCGCGCTCCGACATCGACGCCGCGGGTTGGCTCGTTCACAAGGAAGACCCGGGGCGCGATCGAGAGCCACTTGCCAAGCGTCACCTTCTGCTGGTTGCCACCCGAGAGCACGCCCGCCTCCTGCGGAAGGCGGCTAGGGTCGACCGTGAACTTTACCGCGTTCTCAGTCGTCATGACTTTCTCGCGCACTCCATTCAGCAGCCCGCCTGCGGAGATCGATTCGAGCGCGGGCGCCGACATGTTTTCCATGATCGGGCGGCCAAGGAAGAGCCCGTCTCGCTTGCGGTCGTCCGAGCAAAAGGCGATGCCGCGCTGAATCGCCTCCTTCGGGCGGCGGGGCAGGAATTCGTCGCCCTCGTAGATCAGCTTCCCGCCCCGGGACCTGGCCGACCCGGCAATGGCGCCGAGGATCTCGGATGTGCCGGAACCGAGTTGCCCTGCGAGACCGAGGATTTCTCTCGGATAGACGTCGAAATTGACCGGTTCCACGATTCCGTCCGGCCAGAGATTGCGGACCTTCATGGTCGGCTCGGTCCGCTGGATCGGCTTCCGTACCGGATACATGTCGCCGAGCTCGAATCCGAGCATCAACTCGACAAGGCTGTTCACGTTAAGCTTCGAGGCCAGGTGCGGTGCTTGGCTTTCGCCGTCGCGCAAGACCGTGATCCGGTCGCAGATCCTGAATATCTCGTCCATCCGGTGGCTTACATAGATGACGGATTTGCCGCGCTCCTTCAGTCTGCGGACCATATCGAGGATCCGGATCGAATCGGATTCTCCCAAGGCGGCGGTCGGTTCGTCCAGGATGAGGACCTGCGGGTTATGCGCGATGAGGCGTGCCACCTCTACCAGGTGCCGTTCCCCGACGGACAGTCGGCCAGTGGCACGCATCGGGTTCATATGGCCCAGGCCCACCTCCTCGAGAAAGGGCCTGGCACTCCGCGCAAGATTGCCTTTCGAAGCGATCTGGGGGACGCCGTCGCCGGCCAGGAAGATGTTCTCGGCAATGGACATCGTGGGGATGAGGCTGAGTTCCTGCTGCGCGATTGCGATGCCGGCATGTTCGGCTGCAGTTGGTCCGTTGAAATTCCGGACCTCGCCATCGTAGAAATACTCTCCCGTGAAACCCGTGTCGAAACCGCCGATGATCTTGACCATCGTGGACTTTCCGGCGCCGTTCTCGCCGACAAGGCCCATGACCTCGCCTCTCCCGACTTCAAAATCGGCGTTACTGAGAGCCTGGATGGCACCGTAATGACGGCTGATTCCGGCTAGACGAAGAAGCGGGTCACCTGCCATTGTCCCTCCCTGGCCCGGTCCGGCTATCGCGATGCTAGCAGACATGACATTGCCGTCCTAACGGATAATGGGCACCCGCGTGCAGCAACCCGGACTGGCTGCAAGGCGGCGACAGCCGGCAATTTCTGCCAGCCGAAATCGGGCGGCCTTCAACTCATGACGCTGCGACGACACCGTAGCATCCGCGAATCGCGACGATCAGCCAAACTGGCTTAAACTGGTTTGCACCCATGGGCGCCCGGACCAGGGCGCCCATGTCTTGCGTCGTTGCTTAGCCGCCCCACGCGCCTGAGCAGAGTTCGTCAATGCCGTAGAGCTTGCCGTCATATCCCCGGAGCGCAACGGTATCGATATTGGTCGCGGTGACGGCGGGGTTCGGCGTGAAGTTGATGTAGTTCGCCAGCTCACCGTTCTCGAGATATTCTTCGACCAGCTTGATGGCGAGCTGGCCTTCATGCAGCGGAGACTGGAGCGTCGTGCCGAACTGCTTGCCTTCCTCGATCAGCTGCTTGTCGCCGTTGCAGACCGTGCCGACAGCGATGACATCCTCGCCCATCGTGTAGCCGGCCTCCTCGAGCGCCTTGATGCCGCCAGTCAGGATCGCATCGTCCATTCCGTAGACGAAGTGGATGCCCTCGTCGCGGAGCGCCGCGATGGCCTTGGCCGCACCCTTGTAGCCATTCGCCTGACCGAAGCCCTCGTCGACGTCGCCGATGATGTTCAGGTCGGATCCGGCAATCGCGTCCTTGAAGGCGTTGATCGACAGGCCGTAGCCGCCGTAGCTGTGCGGGTAGGCGAGCACGAGGACGTTGAAGCCTTCGCCCCCTGCAGCCTTCCTCGCCGCAGCCGCTTCGCGCATCATGTAACCGGCGTTCCGGGCACGCAGGCGGTCATCGGGACCGGCGTAGCCGAAGATGTACTGCTTGTCCTGCTCGTTCGGGAGCTGGTTGATCTTCAGGACAGGCACGCCGGTCCTTGCGAGCCCGCGCAGCGAACCGAGGCCTGCGACCGCGTCCGAGGGCCACCAGATGAAGACGTCCGGAAGCTGGCCCGCAGCCAGAACCTGCTGAACCTGCTGGTCCTGCTCGGCCTGGTTGAACTGGTTCTCGAATACCTTGATGTCAAAGCCCTTGAGCGCCGCGGTCTCCTTGATGCCCTTGATGAATCGACCGATATAGGCTTCACCGGCAGGTCCGTTGAACGAGATGATCGAGCCCTTTGACTGGGCCACGGCGGTCGTCGCGACGGCGCCGAGCATCAGGCTCGCGGCGGTTGCGACGCAAAAGGTTCGTCTGAGTACGGACATTTTTTCCTCCCTTCAGGAATTGAGACGATTGCATTTCGTCGCGGATAAACTTCCAAAATGGACAGAGCCGCGCTTCATCAATTCAGTCCGATTCAGACAAAAAATATCCAAACAGGACACAATCGAACTGTGGCGACGTTCGGTCAGGCGGCACACTGGCCGTGATGAACACACGGATCGTGCCTCGGGAGAATTTGACATGGACACGCAGAGATTGGCCGGGAAGAATATTCTGATAACCGGTGCCGCCCAAGGCATGGGCGCGGCCAATGCCGCATATTTTGCCGAGCAGGGAGCCAATGTCTGCGTTGCCGACATAAATCTTGAAGGCGTTCAGGCCGTTGCCGAGCGAATCAATGCCAACGCTCACGGGCGGGCCGCTGCAGTCAAGATGGACGTCACCAGCCGCGAAGACAACGCCGCAGCCGTCGCGAAGACCGTGGAGACCTTCGGCTCGATCAATGTCGCGCTCCTCAATGCCGGCGTGAACAAGCCACGCATGTTCATGGATATCGACGAAGAGAACTGGGACCTGATCATGAACATCAATGCCAAAGGCGTGCTCCTTGGAATGCAGGAGGCCGCGCGCCAGATGATCGCTCAGGGCCCGATGGAGGATCATCCCTACAAGATCATTCCGGTCGGTTCCATCGTGTCGCGCACGGCCTTCCTGGACGTGATCCCCTACTGCTGCTCGAAATATGCCGTGCTCGCCATGATCATCGGGGGCGCCAAGGCGCTCTGGGAGCACAGGATAACCGTCAACGGCTATGGCCCGGGCGTGGTGAAGACCGAACTCTGGGAGCAGCTCGACAAGGATCTCGTTGAGATCGGCATGTTCGACGAGGAAGGTCAGGCGATGGACCATCTCGCCGAGACCATGATCCTGATGAAGAAACTGTCAACGCCAGACGACGTGAAAGGCACCGCCGCGTTTCTGTGTTCGGACGAGTCCGACTACATGACCGGCCAGCTCATCATGATCGATGGCGGCATGATCATGCAGTGACGGTCGCGCTCCGCCCCATCGGAAGCAGATCAGTCCACTTCGGACCGGTTCTTGACTGAAGAGACTTGATAGCGAAACCCAGGAGGATACCAATGAAATACCAGCAGACACGACGCAGCTTTCTTGCCACGACCGCCGGTGCCGGCGCCGCCTTGGCGGTTCCCGCCATTGCGCATGCGCAAGGCAAGGTCACCGTCGGCATGGCCTGGCCGGGCATGCAGGACGCCGTCTGGTCCACGAGCCACAAGCTTCTGAACGAATTCGCGGCAGCTTCGGACACCGGCATCGAGCTCGTATTCACTGCCGCCGACATGGACGTGGCAAAGCAGGCAAGCGATGCCAACGACCTGATCAGCAGGGGCGTGGACGTGCTCCTCGTCTTCCCGATCGATTCGAAGGCCATCTCGTCGAGCGTCAAGCGGGCCCGCGACGCTGGCATCCCGTCGATGGCATTCCTGCGCCAGGTGCATGCCGATGCGAAGCACCAGGCGGATGTCTTCGTGGGAATCGACGCCAAGTACCAGCAGCTGTCTTCGGCCCGCACCGTGTTCGAGAAAATGAAGGCCGATGGTGCCGAGATCGGCGAAGTGCTCTGGGTCTCGGGAGACATCCGAGACGAGAACTCGCGGCTCCGCGGGGTCGGCCTGCAAGAGGCATGCGACGAGCATGGAGCGAGCATTGCGCAGGACCTCGTCGGCAACTGGGATCCGCAGCAGGCGGCGGCGGCCCTCGCCCCGGCACTCAAGGCCTATCCTGACATCAACCACATCTCGGTGGCTTCGGACGTGATGATGTCGGGCGTGCGCCAGGTCCTCCAGGACGCAGGAAGATGGGCGCCGCAGGGCGATCCCGACCACATATACCTGTCCAGCGTGGACGTGTTCCCCATCGGGCTGGAGCTTCTCCGTTCGAGACATCTCGACGCGGACACGATCTTCGATGTCACGGGGATGTGCCGCACGGCGGTCGAGTTGATGCCTCGGCTGGCGGCTGGCGAGACCTTTGACAACGATGTCCTGATCCAGGGTCCGGTCTTCACGCCCGAAAACGTGGACGATCCGGAGATGCAGGCCCAGCTCTGGGCAACCTGAGCGTCAGGCAATGAGAAAAGGGGCGGCGCACCTGCGCCGCTCCTGCTACATTGACGACATGGTCGACGCACCGCAATCAAGTCTTGCGCGAAAAAGCGCAGACAGCCGGCTGTGGCACTGGTTGAGCGCGCACCCTGCGGTCTTGCCAGTGGCATTGTCGGCACTGATGGCTGTGGTTTTCGGACTGTCGGTGCCGAACTTCGCCGATCTCAGGAATGTCATGAACATCTTCGGACAGCTCGGCTTTCTGGGCTTTCTCTGCATCGGCATGACGTACGTCATGGTCGCGGGCGGAATCGATCTTTCGAGCTATACCGTCGTTTCCGCCGCCGCCGTTGTTGGCGCCACTGCCATGGTGGCGACGGAGTCAACGCTTCTCGGCTGCGCCCTTATGCTGGGGATCGGCGGTGCTTTCGGCATCGTCAATGGGGTTGCCGTCGCCTATCTAAGGATGATTCCCTTCATCGTGACCCTGAGCACAATGGTGCTGGCCGAGGGTTTCGCCATCTGGTTCACCCAAGCGCAGAGCGTCTATGGTCTGCCAGACCTTTTCATCGACACATTCTCGGCTCGGGTCCTCCCGCTGAACTGGGGGGGCGGCGGGCGACCTGTAGGCATTCCGGTCGCCGGCATCGCGGTGATGGCGGTGGCACTGCTGCTCGGATTCCTCTTGTCAAAGACGATCTATGGCCGCCGCGTCTATCTGACCGGCGCCAATGAGGAGACTGCACGGGTTTCCGGCATCAAGGTGCGCCGCGTCAAGTTCTCGACCTATGTGATCGCCGGGCTCATGGCCGGAATCACTGCAATGATCCTGACCGCAGATCTTGGCACCGCCACAACAGCGATGGTGCGCGACGTGCGACTGATGGACATCATTGCCGCGACCGTGATCGGTGGCGCGAGCCTGAAGGGCGGAAGGGGGTCCATCCTCGGCACGATGTTTGGCCTGTTGTTCCTGACGATGCTCTCGAACGCGTTCAACCTCCTCGGCGTCTCGCCCTTCATTGCCATGGTCATAAAGGGCGCCGTGCTCGTTGCCGTGATCGGGCTTGACGTCCTGAGGACGAAGTGACCGCGAAGCTCCATATGGAAGGAGTGACGAAACTCTTTCCCGGCGTTAAGGCGCTCGACGAGGTCTCGATCACCGTGCGGGAAGGCGAAGTCCTGGGGCTCGTGGGCGTGAACGGCGCAGGCAAGTCCACCTTGATGAACGTGCTCGGCGGCATCTACGCGCCCGACCGCGGATATCTCGAGATCGATGGGCGAAGGGCCGACCTGCGCGGCCCGGCGGACGCGGAAGAGGCCGGGATCGCCTTCATCCATCAGGAGCTTCTCTATTTCCCGACGCTCACCGTCGCCGAGAACATGTTCATCTCACACCTGCCGTCCGGATCGCTTCCCTTTTCCGTCGACAAGCGTGCCGCCCGAGCACGCGCGCAGGAAGCGCTCGGCCAGCTGGGATCGAATGTTCGGCCCTCGGACCGGATGGAAACGCTGTCGGTCGGCGAAACGCAGGTCGTCGAGATTGCCAGGGCGGTCGCCCAGGGTGCGGATATCGTGATTTTCGACGAGCCGTCCTCGTCCCTGTCGATCAAGGAAAAGGAAGCGCTCTTCGCCATGGTCCGCAAGCTCAAGGCGGAAGGAAAGGCGATCATCTACATAAGCCATTTCCTCGACGAGATCGAAGAGCTGTGCGACAGTTTCGTCGTGCTTCGCAACGGACGACTCGAGGGATCGGGCCGGGTGGCAGAAACCACCCGGGTCCAGATCGTCGAAATGATCGTCGGTGAGGTGGTGCGCGGGCCTGCGGCGAGACGCAGGCGCGAAGGCGGCGCGGCACGGCTGGGCTTGCATGGCATCCGGCGCGACGGCGTCCTGAACGGCGTCGACCTCGAAGTGAAGCGCGCCGAAGTGCTGGGACTCTGGGGGCTCATGGGATCGGGGCGGACGGAACTCATCCGTTCAATTCTCGGGCTTGATCCAATGAATGGCGGGAAAATCACGCTGGAGGGCGCGGCAGTTGGCCATGCAGGCCTGCTGGAGCGCACGGCCTATGTCACAGAGAGCCGCCGCACCGACGGTCTCTTCTTGCAGGAGGCGGTCTGGAAGAACATCTCGGCCACCTCGCTTGAGCAATTCGCAACAGGCCGCATGCAGGTTCTTGACAAGGGCGCCGAAGCAAGGACGGCGCTTTCGATGATCGAACGGCTGGGGATCAGGACGCCGGACCAAAATGCGCAGACTGCAAACCTCTCTGGCGGAAATCAGCAAAAGGTCGTCTTCGCCAAATGGCTGAACCGCCAGCCTGAGATCCTGATCCTCGATGAACCGACTCGCGGCGTCGACGTCGGCGCCAAACGCGAAATCGGGGAACTCGTCGGTTCGCTCGCCGACGCCGGCAGTTCAGTCCTGCTCGTCACCTCGGAAATTGAAGAGATGATGGCGCTCGCCGACCGGGTGGCGGTTCTGCGCGGCGGCGTGATCGCGGCCGAGATGCGGGGCGACGACATTTCCGAGCAGGGCCTGATGGCTGCCGCCATGGGGACGGAGGCGGCGGATGCGTAGCGCTCTCGCCCATGGACGCTGGATCGGCATGGAGCATGGGTTCTATTTCCTGCTGCTCGCGATCGTCGTGGTCTTCACGCTGATTTCGAACTCCTTCCTGACCGTGTCGAACTGGGCGCAGATTGCCATCGCGTCGACATTTCTCCTGGCGGCGGCGGCCGGTTTGACGCTCGTACTGATCAACGGCGAAATCGACCTCTCGATCGGCTCGACCGCCTATGTAGCTGCCACGATCGTCTATCTGACCGCGGACATGCCGGCCGGGGTGTCGATCCTGGCGGCACTCTTCGCTGGCCTCGCCATCGGACTCTTCAACGGCTGGATCGTGGCCTATCTCGGCATGAATTCCCTGCTGACGACTCTAGGACTGATGATCGCATATCGCGGCGTGGCACTGGTCTTTACGGAAGGAACCGTCAAGCAGGCCAGCGACGGCCTGGCCGCTCTGGGGCAACTGAAGCTGCTTGGCGTCATCCCGGTCATTTTCCTGGTCGCCCTGGCGCTTGTGCTTGTCTTTCAGTGGGTTCTACGTGGAACCAAGCTGGGAACATTCTGGATTGCCGTCGGGAACAACGAGGACTCCGCACGGAAGATCGGCGTGCCGGTAAGGCGGGCAAAGCTTGCGGCCTATGCCTTGTGCGGAGTGTCTGCGGCGGCCAGCGGCACGCTGCTGGCGGCGTATCTGGGCGAAATCACGACCTTTACCGGACGTGGCATGGAGTTTCAGGCCGTCGCAGCGGTCGTCATCGGTGGCACCAGCCTCTTCGGAGGACGTGGAAACGTCTTTCCCGGCACCCTGGCTGGCGTTCTGCTGCTGATCGTCATAAACAACGGGTTGGGCACTCGGGGCGTTTCACCCTTTGCCTACCCTTTCGTGGCTGGCGCATTGATCTTCTTCGCGATCTACCTCGACGCGATCAAGAATCTCTCCAGGTCCCGTTAGCCGGAGCCGTCTCCTTCGAGGCCTCCGAACGGAATTGCCTAGTTGCAGGCACCGTCTTCCCGGTCATGTGGCCGAACAGGACGGGATCGAGGCGATCAAGTCTTCCCCCAATCATCATTCGTTCGGATCCGCCGTTTCCGGCCTCGGATGAAGTGTCGCAGGACACTTTTCGGCTGTGGCTGCGGGTTTCGGCAGAACGGGCTCATCGGAGGCGTTTCGACGCCGCGGTCGCCCGCATGCTGCTGATCGCGCTATGGAGGTGCGCGACCTGCGGCCTGGTGCCGTCGGGCGCCCGGCTGCAGCCGTCGGCATGAACCGCGCCGGCGGGCAGGGCAACATGGAGACAGCACCGGATTCCGAGACTGCTCGACGGGGCCGAGGAGGAAGCCGGGCGGATGCGTGATCGTTTGTGAGTTGGGTTGCCCGCATCTCGCGGCACCGTTTCACGGACGGATCCCGTCCGTTCGGAACGTTGCACCGGCTGGACGTGGCGTCAGGGTCCCGGGCCGGCGCAGGCCGAAAGCCGAACCGGACAAGTCTTGAGACGCGCGTTGCGCGCTCTGGAAGCGACGTTCCGCCAGGAGAGCCTTTGCCGTTCCCAAGAGCTTCCGGAAGGGAAGCTGCCGCGCGGCCGAGCCGGACACGGGCCGCAATTGCGGGTGCAGGGACTGGCTGACGCCGGGCTCCTCCTCATTGCGGGCAAGCCCATCCAGGACCAAGCGTCCTGCCGCCGCCGAAAGCCGGCGAAGACGAAAGGCCTCGGACGCTCGCGGTGAAAGCGGTTGTGAATCCAGCGCATTCCCGCCATCTCTATCGGCAGGCGTGGTCCCGGAGCGGCTAAGGGTCAGGGCTTGACGAATGACGGCTCAAAGGAATTCCCAAGAACTGCGGGCTTTGCAACCTGTTGCAACGGGCATCGGGAGGATCCGGGCATGCCCGAGCTAGGCATCGGAATAGTTGGCGGGGGTTATATGGGCAAGGCCCATGCCGTGGCCTTTTCAGCAGTGGGAGCGGTCTTTGACACCACGCTGCGGCCACGGCTCGAGTTGGTCGCCGCCTCCTCGCCCGAGGCAGCCGAGCGTTATCGGAGGCAGTACGGGTTTCGGCGCGCGGTAGCGGATTGGCGCAAACTTGTTGATGACGACCGGGTCGAGGCTGTCGTCATTGCCACACCACAAAGCCTGCACCGGGACATCGCTTGCGCGGCGCTTTCGCTTGGCAAGCCGGTGCTCTGTGAAAAGCCGCTCGGCGCCTCCCTCGATGACAGCCGCGCAATGGTGGCAGCGGCCGATGCGTCAGGCGCCGTCAACATGGTGGGCTTCAACTACATTCGCACGCCGGCCTCGCAATTTGCGCGCGAGCTTCTGCTGGATGGCCGGATCGGCGACGTGACGTGTTTCCGGGCCGAACATACGGAGGATTTTCTCGCCGACCCGGATGCGCCGCCCACCTGGCGAACCCAAGGTCTCGCAAATGGCACCATGGGAGATCTTTCTCCTCACATCATCAATGCGGCGCACAGGCTGATAGGGCCGATTGCGGAAGTCTCCGGCCTGGTCGAGACGGTTCACGCCGAACGTGCCGGAAAGAGCGTTACCAATGACGACCACGCATTGATGATGGTGCGTTTCGAGAGTGGCGTGACGGGCAGCATATTCGTCAGCCGCGTGGCGACCGGCCGCAAGATGGGTTACGCCTATCAGATCGACGGCACACGGGGCGCGATCCGGTTTGACGGAGAGGATCAGAACGCGCTTTGGCTGTATGCGGCGGAGGGCCCGGACTCGGAACGGGGATTCCGAAAGATACTGTCCGGACCCGAGCATCCAGACTACCTGCCCTTCTGTCAGGGACCGGGACACGGAACCGGCTTCCAGGACCAGGTCATCATCGAGGCCAAGGACTTTCTCATCGCAATTGAGCGGGGCGAGCCCCTTTGGCCGGACTTCAGGGAGGGACTTCAGGTGAACCGCGTGATCGCAGCGGTCCATGCCTCGAATGCCGAGAGATGCTGGAAGGATGTCGATGACTTCTGAAAGCGGAGACAGGCTGACGATCCAGATCGGCAACGCGCCGTGCAGCTGGGGCGTGGAATTCGCCGACGATCCGAGGAACCCTCCCTGGCGGCAGGTCCTGGAGGAAAACAGGGACGCCGGATACACGGGCATCGAGCTTGGTCCCGTCGGGTACATGCCCGAGGATCCGGCGGTGCTCGCGGAGGCTCTGGACGAGTTCGGACAGACGCTGATCGGTGGCGTCGTGTTTCGTCCGTTCCATGACGCGGCGCAATGGGAAGACGTGCTGGATGGTTCGGTCCGGACCTGCAAGGCACTCGTGGCTCATGGAGCGAAGCATCTTGTGCTGATCGACTCGATTTCGGAACGCCGCGCTGCCACGGCGGGCCGGGCCGACGAGGCCGAACAGATGGACAAGGCGGAGTGGGAGGCCTATCGCGACCGTATTCATGCCGTTTCGAAGATGGGAACCGAAGAGTACGGCCTGACGGTCGGCATTCACGCGCATGCCGCGGGGTTCATGGATTTCGAGCCTGAACTCGAGAGGCTTCTGGACGAGGTCGACGAAAGCGCGCTGAAGATCTGTTTCGACACCGGGCACCATTCATATGCCGGTTTCGATCCAGTGGCCTTCATGGAGCGGCACATGGCGCGCATCAGCTACGTGCACTTCAAGGACATAGAGCCTGCCGTCAAGTCCAGCGTGACTGCTGACAGGATCGGGTTTTACGATGCCTGCGGGCAGGGCATCTTTTGTACGCTGGGCAACGGCGATGTGGATTTCCCGCGTGTCAGGGACATTCTCCAGGAGCACGGTTTCGATGGCTGGTGCACTGTCGAGCAGGACTGCGACCCGGCTGGTGCAACGTCGCCGGTCGAGGATGCGCGCTACAATCGCGAGTACCTCAGATCCATCGGGTTCGAGGATCGATGAGCACGCATGAGATCGGCGGGGGAGCCCTCTGCATCCCTGCGCGATTCTGCCGAGGTCGGGATCCACGGAAGCTTCGGCATCATCGTGATCTCGTTCGACCGTTTGTCGACCCCGACTTCGCTGAAGGCCAGGCGCGACCAGGCGGCGAAGGCGGTCACGACGTGCACCGACGAGCGCTTCGCGGAATTCTCGAAGTGCCGCCGCAGCGTCTTGCCATCGATCGCGATCATGTTCGAGCCGAGCCGCTTGGTCCGCTCAGAGGCAAGGCAAGGGAGCAGCCGGCTCATGCATTCCATGTCGAGGGCCCCGTACTGTGCCGGGTTCGCGTCGTGGCTCAGGATGCCTTTCGAGTGGGAATTCTCATGAGCCATCGTCCTCTTTCTCAGCGACGATCGATTTGATCTTGAGTTTGTAGAGCGGGACTTTGAGCCTGCGCCAAAGGAGCACTTCTTTGCCTTCGACACTGAGTCAGCATGGCGTCCTGATCGCGTTCCCATGTTCTCAGGTGGTTTGGATTCTTTCGCTGGCGCGCTGGAAGAAATCAGTGATCATGGCCATCACGTAGCGCTCGTCAGCCACTTCTCAACGACCAAGACTGCGCCGGGGCAACGGAACCTCCAAATGGCTATCAGCAACAAGCTGGGAAAGGACGCATGCCGCCATTTCGGAGTTAGAGTCCATATCCCCGGCAAGGGCGTCATTGAGGGCACGCATAGAACCAGGTCGTTACCTTTCGCAGCGCTCGGGGCCATCGTAGCCGATCAATTAGATCTCGACCGCGTGTCCTTCCACGAAAATGGTGTGGTCAGTCTGAACCTGCCTCCGTTAACAAATGTCCTCGGAGCTCGTGCAACCTGCACCACGCATCCAAAGTCGTTGACTCTCTTCACACATCTGGTCGGCATTGTCTTCCAAAGCGGTATGTGCGTGGACAACCCGCTTTTCTGGAAGACCAAGACGGACGTTGTCCAGGCCATCGAGCCGCTTGGGTTTGAGGATCACGTTAAGGATACTCAAAGCTGCGCCGACGCACGCAACCGGACCTAGCCCGCAAATCTCACCAAAATGGCTGGCATGGGACCGCTCTCCGCGATATATGTAATTCTGTCAACAAGTTACATGCACCGGGAGGGCGGAACCCATGTCGACAGAGCGTAACGGCACGCCGATCGTTTTTCAAGTCCACGGCCGCCGCGAAGTGAGGGCGAGCTTCGACGGCGGGCGGCTTTCGCCGGACGGCGGCGCGCTGCTCCTGCGGGAGGCCGACAACGTGTTCGGCGTGAGCGGCCGGCTCGCGGGATGCTTCTCGGATCATCGCGACCCCGAGCGCAGCGAGCACGAGCGCGACCGCGGCCATCCGCTGGCCAGTTCGAGCACGCTCAACCGGCTCGAGCCCGGCATCCCGGACCGGGCGGCGGGCGACCGCTGCAAGAGGATCTCCGCCGGCCCGGCGGCGATCGACCGTCTGCCGGTCGCGCCGTTCCTGGAGGCGCACGGCACGGCGCCCGGGAAGGGCGCCACTTCCACGCGCATTGCGACTGTCACTGCTGCCTGCCGCTTTGTGTCACCTGCGGCGAACATGTGCTGTGCCGCCGCCTGCGGCCGTCGAGCATCGACGCGTCGGAGGGCGCGCCTGACGAGCTGGTCCGGATCGTCGCGCAGGTCCGCGAGGCGTGGCCGGAGGTGCGGATCCTGGTGCGGGGGGATTCGGGCTTCTGCCGCGAGGCGATCATGGCCTGGTGCGAGGCGAACGCGGTGAACCACGTGTTCGGCATTGCCCGCAACGCGCGGCTTGTCCGGAAGGTCGCGCGCCGGATGCGGCGTTCGCGGAGCCGCTGCGTGACGACGGGTCGGGCGTCGCGGCGGTTCCGGGACTTCCGGCACCGGACGCTGAGTCACCAGCCTGTCCGTGCGGGAGATCGGCGCCCGGGCGCTCTGCGAGGATTCGCACTGCGCCCGCGGAGACATGGAGAACAGGATCAAGGAGCGGCAGCCCGACCTGTTCGCTGACCGGACCTCGACGGCGACCATGCGGGCCAACCAGCTGCGGCTGTATTTCTCGACCTTCGCCGGGATCCTGCTCCAGACCGTCAGGTCGGTGGGCCTCGCCGGCACGGCGCTGTCCCGGGCGCAGCACGGGACGATCCGCGCGAGGCTGCTGAAGGTGGCCTGCCAGCTGCGCCTCGGCGTGCGCCGGGTCCGGCTGTCGCTGTCCTCGGTCCATCCGCGCCAGGATCTCTTCGGGCATGTGGCGCGCGCGCTGCGACGGGCCGCGGCGGCGCGCGCGCCGTAACGGCGGAACCCGCCGCATCGCAGCCGCCGGGCGCTGGCAGGACCAGCCTCGGCGGAGCCGTGCCCGAAACCCTTGCCGACGGCAGGCCGCCCGCAGATGATTCCGTCTTGTTCTCCCGGCCGGCCGTTCGCGGGCCCGCGAAATGCTGTCGGCGGGGCACAGATCCACGCAATCCCCGTCGAAAGCCCGAAAACGCCGCCAGATTCAACGGGCGGCGATGCAATCCTGGATTTGGTGAGCGATCCGGGCTAGTACCCGCCACCGTTGAATTGATGTTTTAGTCACTTGCACCGGATACGAGTTTCCCCGCTCGGCCGATCTCCTGAATATTGCCGGCAACAATAACGAGCAACAGATCTTCCGGGCGGCCTGGGCAGTGCCGGTCCGGGAGGCGCAGAGAGGTGACAGGCAATGAGCGCTGCAGGCAGGAAGATCCACAGGGTCCGGCTCGAGGAGCACGAGCGGATCATGCTCCAGGAACTGGTCGATCGGCAAGGGATCGAAGGAGCGACGGCGTCGGGCACGTGTCCTGCTCTTGGCCGATGAGGACCGGAAGGGCGGCAAGGCAGAGGCCAGGCTGACCATGCCGGCCTGCTCGGAGCCTCCGGAAGGGCATGCACGATGGAGCCTGAGGCTGCCCGGCGACAGGCTGGCGGAGCTGGAGATCGTGGACGGGATCTCCAACGAGACGGTGCGGGGGGCGCTGAAAAAACAGCCTCAAGCCCTGGCTGAAGACATGCTGGTGCATCCCGCCGAAGGCGAATGCCGATTTCGTCTGCGCCATGGAGAACGTGCTGGAGGTCCATGGCCGTGGCCACGCGGACGATGCCGTGCCCGTTTGTCTTGACGAGACATCAAGGCAACAGACGAAGGAGACCCGGACGCCGCTGCCGGTGCGCCCCGGCCAGCCGGCCAGCCGGCCGGTCATGATTTCGAATGCGAGCGCAACGGCACTGCCAACCTGTTCATGCTCCATGCACCTCTCGATGGCTGGCGCCATGTCGAGGTCGCCGACCGCCGCACCCGCCAGGATTTCGCCAGGGTGCTCAGGGACCTTGCCGACATTCACTTTCCCGACCGGGAGATCGTCCTGGTGATGGACAATCTGAACACGCACAAGCTGTCCTCACTCTACGAGACATTCGTGCCCGGGGAGGCGTCGCGGCTGGCCGGACGGTTCGAGGTGCATCACGCCCCGAAGCATGGAAGCTGGCTCAACATGGCGGAGATCGAGATCAACGTGCTGTCCCGGCAATGCCTCGACCGGCGGATACCCGACCGGGAGACGATGCGACGCGAGGTCGGCGCATGGGTGAATTGCCGCAACGCGTCGGCGAAGCCGGTGGACTGGCGGTTCAGGACCAGGGACGCCCAGATAAAGCTGAAGCCGCCGTATCCATCAATTCAATGACGTTGGGATACTAGCAACATTCTCACTGTGGAGTTTGTTCGCCGTGTATCGACCGTCGCTTCGCGAATATTGCGGCAGGACTGGAAGGCCGGAACCCGGCTGAAGCCTATAGACTCGACCTAGAGCGTGTCCGGTTTGGTTGGAGACATGTCCGGCGATTCTGAGGCAGTTCGCGCAATCCTGTGGCCCGGCGGTGTCGAGGATTTCGCCGACGGTGCGCCATAGGGCCTCCCGGGACCGGGCCGCCGCGTCGCGCAGGCGATTCTTGATCTTGGCGAATGCCTGATCGATCGGGTTCAGGTCCGGGCTGCACGGCGGCAGGAAGAGCACGTGCGCGCCTGCCGCGCGGATCGCCTTGAGGACGTCGGGGCTCTTGTGGCAGGCCAGGCTGCCCATCACCTCCACGTCGCAGAGGCGCAGCGCCGGGGCCAGCTCCCGCGTCACCCAGGTCAGGAAGACCTCCCCGTTGACCGGTCCGTCGAACACCCAAGGGGCGTCGATCCGGTCGTGGCGCAGGGCGGCGATGAAGGTTGACGTGTTCCAGTGACCGAACGGGGCCGCCCCGGGCAGGCGCTCCCCCTTGGGCGCCCAGCCCCTGAGCGGCGCCAGGATCGTCTTCATGCGGGTTTCGTCCAAGGAAGAAGGCGCTCGGGGCGACCCGGCCTGATGACGCATCCAGCGCTCCCGCCGACGCTTCACTTCCGGCCGGTCCCGCTCGCCGGCGGCACGCGTCATCTTCCTGAAGCCGGGCCCGCAGCGCTTCAGGAACCTCCAGACCGCGTCCCTGTCGACCGCGAGGCCGAGATGCTCGTTCACGCGGCGCGTAAACTCCCTGACCGTGATCTCGGGACGGCCCCGCACCTGTTCCCGGATCCATTCCCTGTGGTGCTCGAGGGCGAATCTCCGGTATCCGCCGGCCCTTGCCGGGCCCACGGACCCGGACCCGGAGAAGGCCCGGATCCATTTCCCGGCGGTGGACGGAGCGATGTTGAAGCTGGCCGCCACGGCGGGCATGCGAAGGTCGGTGGAGCAGGCTCTTGGCATTCTGGCGCCTCCTGATTGCGATGGGCGCATCGAATCAGACCTTCGCCCCAAAGGGAATCTGACGGCCAATTCTTGGGCACAGTTCGTGAAGAAAGCTCGACTGGCGAATTCAATCTCTGACTAGTGAAGAGATTTGGTCTCCACTGGCCGAAATTGGTAGTTCCAGGCCAACAACCGGGATTTTGCAATCCATACTTGGAAACTCTCATTGAGAAGCGTCACCATAGCGCATTCAAAACGGAATTCGTGTTTCATCCGCATGCGTCATCGCAAGGACATGAACTCTATCCAATGTGTGATGATCTGCCAGAAGCGAGAGAAAAATTCGTGCGGTCAGCAATCGGCACGGCCGGTTGAAGAGGTTGCCGGCTGGCGCCGTCGTGGCATCGCGACCCAATGCCTCGACGACCGGCCGCGATGATTGCAGCGCATTGAACTGGAGAGAGCCTCGCCACGCACGTGCCTTGCCGCCGAAATCGACAGAACATCGTACGAACTGCGAAGAGAGGCTTGACAGTCTTCGTGGCACGTAGAGGGTTTCACAATGACCTTTCCGGCGATTGAAACGTGTATGGCTCGGACCCTGTTCACCGGCCTGACATTTGCCCTGTTGCTCGGGGCGAGCATGCCGATGTTGGCGGAGGCTCAAGACCAACGGGACGGGACGCCGCGCATTGCCGTGGTATCCGCTTTCGCTCCGGAACTGGAGATTCTCAAGGGGGAACTGCGGGACAGGTCGGAGCATTCGGCGAACGGCGTGAAGTTTTCGACTGGTAGGTTGGAAGGACACGAGGTCGTTCTGTTCCTGAGCGGGATCAGCGTCGTCAACGCGGCAATGACGGCGCAGCTTGCGTTGGACCGCTTCGCCATCGAGAGGATCGTGTTTTCCGGCATCGCAGGTGGCGTCGACCCTTCGCTGGGCATTGGCGATGTGACGGTCGCGGAGCGTTGGGGACAGTACTTGGAAATGCTGTTTGCGCGCGAGGTGGATGGCGGCTGGTCGACAATGCCGTTCTTCGAGTACCCGTACGGGAACTTCGGCATGATGTTCCCGCGATCGGTCACGGTGTCGCGTGCCGGAGCCGGCGGGCCCGAGACTCGCTTCTGGTTCCCGGTGGACGAGGCGCTGCTGGCGGCGGCGCGCAGCGCTGCGGACAAGGTGACTCTTGCGCGTTGCACCGTGGACGGGCGCTGCCTCGAAAGGACTCCGCGCGTCGTGGTCGGAGGCTCCGGGGTCTCGGGCGGGGCGTTCGTCGACAATTCGGCTTTCAGGACGTGGGTCTTCGAGACGTTTGGCGCGCGGCTCCTCGACATGGAGAGCGCCGCCATGGCTCATGTCGCCTACGCCAATGACGTGCCGTTCGTCGCGGTGCGCAGCCTCGCCGACCTCGCCGGCGGCGGGGGAGGCGCGAACCGGATGGAAATATTTCTCGATCTCGCGGCGGGCAACGCGGCTGCGGTGGTCCAGGCGATGTTGAGAGAGATGCCGGGTCGTCCCTGAAGCGCGCCGGACCGGTCAATAAAGCAGGTTCAGCACACCGAGCGAGACGACGAGGAACAGGATCGACATGAATCCTCCGGCTCGCATGAAGTCGACGACCGAGTAGCCGCCCGGTCCCATGATTAGCGCATTGACCTGATGCGTCGGGATCAGGAAGGAATTTGACGTGGATATGGCGACCGTCAGGGCAAAGAGGGCCGGGTCCGCCCCTGCGCCGAGGGCGATGTTCACGGCCAGCGGCACCAGCAGGACAGTCGCCCCGACGTTTGACATCACAAGCGTGAAGAACGTGGCCAGGACTGCAATGGCGGCCTGGAGAACCCAGAGCGGCATTCCTGCCATCACGGCAAGGATAAGGTCGGCGATCCATGCGGCCGTTCCCGATGTCTGCACCGCATGTCCCAAAGGTATGAGACTGGCCAGCAGAAAGACGGTTTGCCAACTGACCGCGCCGTACGCTTCCTCGACGGAAATCACGCGACTGAGGATCATTCCGACTGCACCGACCAGCAGGCAAAGCGAAAGGATGAGATTGGAGAACAGGACCAGCGCGATTGCAATGGCGAAGAACAGGAGCGCCCAGCCGATCTTCTTGGGCCTGATGTCTTCGTGAGGAAAGTCGGTTGTCACCACAACGAAGTCGCGGTCCGCCTCGAGTCGCACCAATGCATCCCACGGCGTGTGGCAGACCAGCGCGTCGCCCGCTGCGAGAGGCATGGTGCCAAAGTCGGGGCTGTCTTGCGTGACGGCGTTCCCGCCACGGTAGACGATCAATGGCGAGAGACCGTAGACCTTGCGGAGCCAAAGCTCGCGCATGCTCTTGCCGATGATCCCTGAACCCGGCGGGATCACGACCTCGGCAATGCCGGCCTTGCCCGGATGGAGCGTTTCCGCGAAAGTCTCCAGTTCCGATGCTTCGGGAAGTTCGAAGGCATCCTTGAAGTCCGCTATGGCCCGGGCGTCGGCAATGATGGCGAGCTTTGCGGGCGCCTCTATGAGAATATCCCGCGGCGGGGCAGTGTAGGTCCTGCCCTGGAATGCCGTCGCAACGACCTGGACGTTGAATGCGCGCTGAAGATCGCCCAGCGTATGGCCCGCGAGCAGGCTCCCGTGCGGCACGTCGATTTCGTGGATGATGCCGTCCAGCCCGTAGGTCGCGTTGAAGTATTCCAGCGTCGACTGTCCCGTTCCGGAGTCCTCGCGTGACGCGCTTGGCAGAACGAATCTGCCGAACAAGATGAAGTAGAGAAGGCCGCTCGTCACCAACGCAATTCCGATCGGCGTGACGGAAAAGAGAGTGTAGGTGCTCATTCGGGCATCTTCTCCAAGCGTCTTGTTTATGGAGACGAGCAGGTCGTTCAGGAGGATCAGTGGCGACGAGCCGACCAAGGTCATCGTGCCGCCGAGGATGGCGCAGAAGCCCATTGGCATCAAAAGCCGCGACATCGGCAAGCCCGTCCTGGTGGAAACCCGGTTGACTACGGGCAGGAAGAGAGCCGCGGCACCGACGTTCTGCATGAAACTGGAAATCACGCCCACCGTGGCAGAAATCAGCAAGATGATGCGGGATTCCGTTTTGCCGCCGACTCTCGTGATCCATGCGGCGACGGTCGACATCGCGCCGGTTCGGTCAAGGCCTGCGCCTATGATCATGACCGCAATGATCGAGATGACCGCGTTGGAGCCGAACCCGCTGAAAAGCTGGCGGACGTCTGCGAGGCCTTCGAGGCCAGGCACCATTGTCAGAAGGCCCAGGAGCACCATGATCGAGAACGCGGCGACATCGACGCGCACGATTTCCGAGACGAAGAGTCCGACGGTGACTGCCAGAATTGCCAGGACGACAGTAATCTCGAATGTAAGGCCAAGCGCCTCCACGTTGCCGCCTTTCGTTCACGTTGCTCCGTGCGTGACATGATGAAACCGGAATTCCGGTTCGGTTCAATGGGGTGCGGGGAATTTTCCGGCATTTGGTGACTTTTGCCCAGTTCTCGAAGCCAACGCGGACCGTCCCGCGGGCCAGAACGCCAAGCCATCGATCCGCGATTAGCGCCATGTCGCTGGAATGCGCTCAAATCCGGCACGGCGGCCGAATCGACTGACATCCATGTTTCTGCCGCCATTGTTCTTCAAGTCATTCGGAAATTCGGCCGAATCCTGACTGGTTCAATCCACAGGCGGTGCGAGTGCGTGCATGACCGCGTCCGTGTCCGTGTCGCGCTCGATCACCGTCGGCAAAGCGCGCGCTGCCCGGCCTGGAACCCGACGCACTTGTTCCCGGTCCTGAATGGTGGGCGCGTCGAGCTCGAAACGCCCAGCAAACTTGTGCCGGCCCAACTTCATGTACGGAGCAAGGCAGATCGGATAGAAGTCTCCTTTCTCGCGCTGGTCGGCCTTGGCTTTCAGGGCTTTCGCATTTCAGGCCTCTCCCCTCCGGGAGAGGTCGGTGACGCCGACCCGGATTGCTCACGCGCTTCGCGGTCCGCCAACCAGTCCTCGAATCCCAGGATCGTTTGGCCAGCGGCTACGGACGCACGCCAATCCGCCTGTCCATCGGGAGCCGCCGGTTCCGAATCCGGAAGAATGACTCCGTTCACCATCCATGACGCGACGGGGATGCCCCTCAGCCAATCCGAGACAGAGGGGATTCGTCGGCAATCTTCACGCACGTGCTGCTCCGCGACAAAGCGCACGGGCACTGCCCGCCCGTCAGAATTGACGAACGCACGGCCAAATGTCCGCTGCGCCTCGAAGATGCCGAGGCTGTGATGCCTCAAGGCCCGATGGACCGGAAGCGCTTCATGCGCTTTCGATGCATCGAACCAGTCGTGAATCGCATGGTAGTCGGCAGGCACGCCACCGAACTTGCGCGCCGAACTTTCTGCATGGTGATTGGGATGCGCCACTTCAGACGTCCTCGTGGACGGATTCAAAGCTCTCGTAGATGAACGCGACGTGCTTGACATCGATCCGATCCTTGACGACGTCCCAGGTCAGGATGCCTTCGCCGCCGTCGTCGATTTCGAATCCGGGATTCAGGTTGTATGCGGTCGTCCAAATGAAGTCCGCTATCCTGGTGGCCGGCTCCTTGGCCTCGCTCTCCTTCGGCAACACGGCGACATGGTTTACGTTGCCCGAGTCGCCGTAGCCGTCGTACCCTGCCTCGACCCGTTCTACGCCACTGGCGCGCAGCAGGTCCCGCAGTTCGGCACGTTCCTTTTGCCGCGCTTCTTCCGCCTTGCGTTCTCTCTCGGCCCAGTCCGCTGCCGCTGGCGTTTCCGGGTGGTTGTCCCCGTTTGTAGCATTTTGGCTATCGGTCATTGTCGAATTCCTCCCTTGCAAACAAGTGACGGTCGATATTCGAAAAGGTGTGTTCGTATGTTGTTCCAAGATGTTGCTTGAAAGTGTTCATAATATGTTCCATGATGTGAATGTCAAGCCGCACACTTGGAGTTTTGTTCACTATGGATCTGCAGACCTCCCGGCCAGTTCACCCGCCGCAAATTTGTCTCGCCTATTCAATCCATTGCGCAGCTCGCGGGCACAATTTGAACTCATGGAGGCCCGTAGCGGCCTGTGTCGTTCGGCGTTGTGCCTCGCCGCATGGGCGAGTCGGATCGTCTTGCCGAATCTTCGGCTCCGGGCACTGCACGAACGACCTGGATGGTTGGGTGTCTGAACGACAGGGCTCAAGGCAATTCGTCCGACAATTCGGCGCTGCTCGCACAGTCCTCTCAGCCATTTTCGACAGGTGTCCGACGAAGCGCGATCTGCCCAATTGCGAAAGGGGAACATGCCAGTGGTGAAGAAGACCCGAAACTCCGTGATCAGTGCCCGATTGCACCCGCCGATGCACGCGCGCCGTCCAATCCGGTTCAATTTCAGAGGGCCGCGGGAGGACTGTGACGATGCTGCCGAAACTGTGTGGCGACTGGTACGGGTTTCCGACACTGCAGCGGAGGTCGAATTCAAGGAAATTGCGGCCGCTTCCGGCAGGCGCAAGGGAGGCGGCAGGGAGAGGAAGCCGGCAGCAACGGCCAGCCGGACCGGCAAGGTTTGCGGCGACGTGACTGACGCGATTGTCGACGCCTTGACACGAGGGGCCCCGCCTTGGCGCACCCCCTGGAAAGCCGAGGGCGGCGTTGCCCTGTTGCCGCTTCGGGCCTGCGGCACGCCGTACCGAGGGATCAACGTGGTCGTGCTCTGGCGCAAGGCGGTTGCCAAGGGATATTCGGCGCCATTCTGGATGACCTATCGTCAGGCAGCTGCACGCGGGGGGCAGGTTCGCAAGGGCGAACGTGGAACTACGGTCATCAAGGTCGGGACCGTGGTGCGCGAAAGTGAAGTCCAGGGTGAGGAGCCGACAAGTTACGGATACTTGCGCTCGTACCGGGTCTTCAATCTGGATCAGATTGACGGCTTGGACGAGCAGTTTCACACCGCAACCGATCTGCCGAAGATTTCTGGGGCAGGGGCTGACCCCGCCTTGATGGAGTGGTTCCGGCGGCTGGACGTCGGGCTGGAGAGTTCGGGATCACCTCGCGCTTTCTATGATGTTGCCCGTGACGTGATTCACATGCCGCCCGAAGACTTTTTCGAGGACGGCGTCACCTACGCCGGAGTGCTTTTGCACGAGACGATTCATGCGACCGGGGCTCCGCATCGGCTCGACCGATGCTTGAGCGAGGCATTCAGCGACACCCGATATGCGCACGAGGAGCTCGTGGCCGAACTTGGCTCGGCCATGGCCGGAGCGCTGCTCGGCATAGAGCCCCGCTTCGAGGAGAACGCGGCCTATTTGAAGGAGTGGATCAAGATCCTGAAATCGGATCATCGAGCGATTCTCAAGGCGGCTGCGGCGGCTCAGGCGGCATGCGACTGGCTGATGGTGCAGGCGGGCGACCTTTCCGGCAATCCGGCAGGCAAGGCACATCCGCTTGATTCCGAGTCGACGGCCAATTCCCGCGACCGTTAGGTGCCTTCGCCGAAATTCGTGGCCAGGATGTCCCATGCGCTGGTTCGGGCGTGCCAGGGCGCGGGCAAGCGGGATCGTTGGCGGTATTGCGGCCTCGACTGTCAGGATGCAAGGATTGGCGGCATGATTGAGAGTTTTGGCATCACCGCTTCGGGCCATGAGGTTCATCGGATGACCCTTCAGGATGGTCCGCTCACAGCACGTGTAATCACGTTTGGCTGCGCGCTGCAGGATGTCCGCCTCGAAGGCCTGCAGCACAGCCTGACCTTAGGAAGTCCGGACATTTCGGCGTATGAGGGGCCGCTCGGTCATTGCGGAACGATCATGGGCCCGGTCGCAAATCGCATTTCAGGTGCGCATGCAACGATAGACGGCATCGAGTACCGATTTGAGAGGAACTTTCTCAATGCGCACACCCTCCATGGCGGTAGCGGAGCGTTTCACAGGAGAGTCTGGGAACTGGTCGGCCAGTCCGAGCGGCACGCCACGCTCGTGCTTGCGGCACCCGACGGCGAAGGCGGGTTTCCGGGCAAACGTCACGTCGAGGCAAGATTCGAGACATCGGATCAAACCCTTTCCCTCACGCTCACGGCAAGGACCGACGCTACGACAATCCTGAATCTCGCAAACCACAGCTACTGGCGCCTTGGCGAGGCGCCCACGACCGGCGATCACATGTTGCAGATTCACGCTGATCGGTATCTGCCCAGCGATCCCGTCACCACGATACCGACAGGCGAGATCGCGGATGTTGCGGGCACGCGCTTCGACTACCGCGACGGCCGCAACTTGAATGACGGCGTTGACGGCCTTCTTGACACGAATTTCTGCCTTTCCGACACCCGCCAGCCACTGAGGGAGATTGCCCGCCTGTTCGGTCCCGACGCCACGATGGTTATGGCAAGCACGGAACCCGGCCTTCAGGCCTTCGACGGGCACATTCTTGGCTATCCAGACCAGCGCATCAACGACGGCGCTGCGCCAGTTCCGTATTGCGGCCTTGCCCTCGAAGCGCAGTTCTGGCCCAACGCGCCGCACGAACCGGGATTTCCGGACATTATGTTGCACCCTGGCCAAGACTGGCGACAGGTCACGACCTGGACGTTCGAGACTTGAGACGGTCAGAATTGCACGGTGCGGCAGGCACCGTTCCTTGGCCCACCGGGGACATGTCGCCCCGGCTGGGCGGCACAAGAAGCCGCAACCACCTCGACCGCCTTCGAAGACGTGACCGAAAGGAACTCGCCGGTGCCGCCTGAAACGTTCATCCCGCCGATCTTGTGCGCTCTCAACCACTCTAGATGCGCGGCATGGGCCTTGGCATTGAACCTGTTGTCGTCGTCGATTGGTGCGACGGGGAATGACAGGGGAATTATGCCGTTGGCCGAACGCGGTGCGTTTCGGTCCCGGCTGAATTCACGGATCAGTGGAGGTTGCCATCGCAAACGCCTCTCGCCGTGCAGATGCGCCAATCCCGGAAGCCTCGTCTCGTTTCCCGCAGGTTGGCGGGGCTTCACCGGCGCGGGCATTGCCGCACCATGCCGTGTCGAAGATCAGCGGGAAGCCCGCCCATCCGGCTCGAGCCACACCGCTAGTCGAACAGGTTCGGTCAAGTGCATGATCCCAAATGACAGCATGCCCGATCGAAGCTGGTCTCTGAGCGCCGCCGGCTCAATCATCGGAGTCGTCGTTCCGAGCCATGATGAGATGGTCGCTCAGGAAATCGCGAAGCCGCGATGCCTGCGTTTCGGAAAGAGGCCAGGACGACGGTGGACGCGTCGGTCCGCAATTCTCGCCCATCAAGGCCAGGGCAGTCTTCACGACCGACACGTTCGTGCCGCCCATTTCCTCCGCGCGGAGCTCTTCGAAGGCGCGAATGCTGTCAATGAGGGTTGACGTCTTGTCGACGTTCCCTGCTTCAAGCGCGGCATGAATCTCGACGGAACGTTCCGGCCAGACGTTGATGAGGCCGGACGTGAAGCCGCGGGCCCCGACCGCGTAGAACTCCGGAGCCCAGATCTCGGCCAGTCCGCAGATCCAGGCGATGTGATCCGGCGAGGCGGCCATGGCTTCGGCCAGGTTCTCTGCCGACGGCGTGGCCCACTTTACGCCAACGACGTTGTCGACTTCGCAAAGGTCGGCAATCGTGGCCGTGCCGATCGTGTCGTTGCGGAGGTACAGCAGGACCGGAGTGCCTTGCGCGGCGTCCGATATATGCGCGACGTAGTCTTTCAGGCCTCTTGGCGAGACGAACGGATCGGGCGGCTGGTGGACCATGATCGCTGCCGCACCTGCCGCAACGGATGCGCGGGCCAACGCGCAAGCATCATGGACCGATCGTCCGACCCCGCCGATCACGGGCGCCCGCCCGCTGATCGTTGCAGCGGCGGCATCCACCATTGCCAGGGCCTCGTCGATTCTCAGGCCGTAGAATTCGCTCGTGTTCCCATTGATCGTCAGGGCGTGAATGCCCGCTTCGACTGCCCGGTCCACGATGGGCGCGAGTCGGTCAGCGGCGATGTTTCCTTCCTCGTCAAACGGGGTGACGAGGATTCCGGAGATGCCGGTAAGTCGGATGATGGGAGGCATGCGAGTCAACTCTCGTGAGTGCCGTCGCCGCAGAACGCGCCGCGCTGCAGGAGCGCATTTGCGTCGCCACAGGGAGGCGGTTCCAATTCGTGGCCGCCTGAAGGCGACGGCAGGACAGTATCACGCGTCAGGAGGACATGGCATCCCTTGTCTTGATCCAGCCACTGGATCAATTCCAGGCCGGATGCGCGGTGGACGCAGAGACTGTCAACAAGGTCGCTTGATTGGCTTCATGGTTGCGCGCGGTCCGTTTCCAAGGCGGCGACGGGACGCCTGGCACTTTCAGTCGGTTCATTCTGAACGCATTTGAGTTTCGGACGGGGGCTTCGAATTTCCGGAAATTCGTTCCATTTTGCTGTCACCGGGAACAGGTTCCTGTCGAACCCCGTGGCGAGCAGATCCGGTTGCGACCATGCCTGTCGAGCTGATTCGCCGTCGAATTCGATCTCATGATCATTTGCCGCGCGACTGGGGATCGTCTATTCCATGGTGAACCAGCGTTCAGATCCACTAGGAATGGCGACCATTGAGAACCAAAAGGCAGGCTTGTGCGATTTGGCGCACCGCCGGGTTTCGGTGCTGTGCTCTTCCTGGCGGAGCTCATGTGAATGTCCGGTTGAAGTAGCGATGAAGCATGCTTGCAGGTTGCTGTTCGGTGCGTGCCTTCCGGCCCTAGACGCTCGCCGCAGCGACCGTGCCGGTCCGGTTGCTCAATTCTGCATTGCCGACCGGCTGGCGACAGCGCATCGTGCCATCGCGGCGCATTTGCTTCGCATGTGCCGTGCCAATATCGTCGTTCTTGCCGCCTTCTCGATTCCTGGTCCGGGCACTCATTTGGATGTCGCTTCGGCGCAAGTGATCGGCGACAGTTGGCGGGGCCTGACGGTCTCGCCGGAATTCCGCTGCTCGCCCTATGTTCGCCGGGATTACCGCTATCCGAGATCGGTGGAGGCAGCTGTCATCGCATCAATGGGTGGTCGCGTCTACGGACCATATACAGGTCGCTACTTTGCGAGCGGAGGACAGACCGATATCGAACACATCGTTTCCATTTCCGAGGCGCACGACAGCGGGCTTTGTGCAGCTGAACCTGCCATCCGTCGACGCTTTGCCGGGGACATGCTCAACCTGTCCCTTGCCGCCCCGGAGGTGAACCGTTGCGGACATGGAGGCAAGTGCGGCTACGACGCCGGAGAATGGCTGCCGCCAAGAAACGATTGCTGGTTTGCCAGCCGGGTCGTTGCCGTCAAGCTCAAGTACGGCCTTGCGGTCGACGAGAGGGAGGTGGCAGCGCTTGAGCAAGTGCTGTCGGGTTGCTCGTCCACCGAAATGGTGTTTGCGGACGGAAATGCCGCACCAACAGTCAAGAAACCGACCGTGCAACAGACAGGGAGATCCGGTGGCGCGGTTGGCGCGCTCGGTTTGTATGACGACAATCGAAACGGGTGGATCACCTGCGCGGAGGCAAGGCGGCATGGCATCGCGCCAGTGCCGCGAGACCATCCCGCCTACCGCTTCATGACGGACGGCGACGGTGACGGAGTTGTCTGCGAGTAGGCGGTCATTCGTTCGCATCAGACCCTCTGAACATGCAATCGATGCGCGGAACCGGTGACGGAGACGGATTCGCCAACCGACGCAGAGCGCGCAGGTTGGTCGGATCCGGTGGCTGCCCGGAATTCGCATGCGTGCGCATTCAGCAAGTCGTGTCGGTCAAGGTCCGGATTCGGCCAGAAGCGCCGCATTTCCGCCGCTGGCGGTCGTATCGATGCAAATGCTGCGTTCGTTGAAAAACGCGGCCGGGTCGCTCAATTCGGTGATGAGCGGGACTATGGGGCCGTCACGTGCCGCGAGCGCCTTTCGCAATGCGAACCTGGCGTCCTCCGGCATCGAAGCGGCGGCAACGGCGTCAATCGGCAGGGATCCAAGGGACGCATCACTCGCAACGCTTCCTTCAAGGACCCGAATTGGCAGGTCCGAGCCGGCAAGGCGCTTCAGCGCCCGGAGGCCGTTCTCGGATAATGCCACGACCCGGTTCCCGGCCGCGACTGCCTGTACTGCCTGCGCAAGGACTGTGCCTGCGTCCGGTCCGAGGCAGAGAATCGTCCCCTTCGGCCGAAGCTCCAATTGGTTGGATTCCCCGGTTGGTCCCGGCAGGTCGAGAGGACCGGCGTCGATGGCCTCTGTCGCGGACACGCTGGCACTGGAGCCATCCTGCAAAGCCGCGCGAATGAGTGCCCTGCGATCTGCCGGTCCAAGGGCGGGCATGCCGGCGAGTTGCTCTATGGCTGCCTCGATTTCTCCTGGGCCGACGGGCCTGCCTAGAGCGTCCGCCCTGCCGGGCAGACGTGATCCGACGCACAGTCTCGAGAGATAGTTCGGCCCGCCCGCCTTGGGGCCGGTTCCCGAAAGCCCGTGCCCGCCAAAGGGCTGTGAGCCGACCACTGCACCTACCTGGTCCCTGTTCACGTACACGTTGCCTGCGTTGACGCGATCCAGGATGTGCTGCACGCGACGGTCGATCCGCGAATGCAGCCCGAAAGTGAGCCCGAAGCCCTTGGCGTTTATCTTCTCGATCACCTGGTCGATCCGGTCGCCGCCAAAGGGCGCGAGATGCAGGACGGGGCCGAACACCTCGCGCTCGACATCCTCGATTCCGTTGACGCGAATCAAGGTTGGCGGAACGAAGAGCCCGCTGGCCGGCACCGGCATCCGCTTGATGACCCGACCAGCGGCGGCCTGAGCCTCAACATAGGCAGTGATGCTCTCATGCGCTTCGACATCGATGACCGGTCCGATGTCGGTCTCGAGATGCCTTGGATCGCCAATCACGAGCGTGTCGACCGCGCCTTCGAGCATCTGGACGAGTTCGGCCTCGATGTCCGCCTGCACGTAGAGCGCCCTGAGCGACGAACAACGCTGCCCCGACGACTGAAAGGCGCTGCGGACGATGTCGCGTGTGGCCTGTTCGAGCAGCGCGGTGGAATCAACGATCATCGCGTTCATGCCGCCCGTTTCGGCGATCAGGAGGGCGTCAGGCGCCGTCTCGGCCAGCTGGCGATTGATGACGTGCGCGGTTTCGGTCGAGCCGGTGAAGCAGACGCCGCCGATCCGGGAATCCGCGGCCAGGGCGGCGCCGACCCCGGAACCCTCGCCGGGCAGGAACTGGATCACGTTGTCCGGCATGCCGGCCTCGCGCATCCAGGCAATGGCGCGCGACGCGATCAGCGGCGTCTGCTCAGCGGGCTTCGCAATGACCGAGTTGCCGGCTGCAAGCGCCGCCGCGATCTGGCCGGTGAAGATGGCAAGCGGGAAATTCCACGGGCTTATGCAGACAATGACGCCGCGCGCGGCGCCGCGTTCGCCGGCCCGTTCGGCTTCGTCCGCATAGTAGCGCAGGAAGTCCACGGCCTCGCGCAATTCAGCCACCGCATCGATGAGCGTTTTCCCGGCCTCGCGAGCCAGAAGGGCGAAAGTCTCGGCGGCGTTGGCTTCGTAGAGGTCGGCGACCCGGCGCAAGATCGCCGCGCGCCTTGGTGCTGCCATTGATTCCCAAGCGGGCTGAGCATCGATTGCGGCCGTCACCGACTCTTCCGCATGGTCGGGACGGGCTTCGACGACCCTTCCTGCAATGTCGTTCGGGTCGGCAGGGTTGATGACGTCGCGTGCCTGGCCGTCATGCGCGTTCGGCGAAAGCGGTTCGGCGCTCCATTGGAAGGGAGCCTGGAACGGCTCTCGCCCGGCGTCGATCATGGCGAGATCGAGCGGATCCGCAATGTCCCAACCCCTGCTGTTCAGCCGGGGCGCGAAGATGTCTGACGGTTGCGGTATGGTCGGGTTCGAGGCGAAACCGCTCGCCTCCGCCGCGGCGAGCGGATCACGGGCGATTTCTTCCGCGGTGACCGAGGAATCGACGATTTGGTGAACGAATGAGGAATTCGCCCCGTTCTCCAGAAGTCGCCGGACCAGGTAGGCCAGCAGATCCTTGTGGGTGCCGACCGGCGCATAGATGCGGCAGCGCGTGCGCTCGGACTGTCGGACCACTTCGTGAAGCGCTTCGCCCATGCCATGAAGCCTCTGGAACTCGAACGAGGATCGGTCGCCCTTGGCCATATGCAGGATTGCAGCGACGGAATGGGCGTTATGTGTCGCAAACTGCGGATATATCCGGTCTGTCATGGCGAGCAGCCTTCGCGCACCCGCCAGAAAGCCGATGTCCGTATGGGTCTTCCTCGTGAATACCGGGTAGTCCTTCAGCCCGAGCACTTGGGCACGCTTGATCTCGGTGTCCCAATAGGCGCCCTTGACGAGCCGGACCATGATCCGCCGTTCCAGTCTGGCTGACAGGTCGTAGAGCCAGTCGATGGTTGCCATTGCACGGTGCCCGTAGGCCTGCACGACCACGCCGAATCCGTCCCAGCCTGCGAGCAGGGGATTGCCAAGCACGCGTTCGGTCACGTCCAGTGCAAGTTCCAGCCGATCTGCCTCTTCCGCGTCGATGTTGAACCCGATGCCCGCTTCCGCTGCCGCCAGCGCCAGTGGCAGCAGGCGCTCGGCCATCTCCGGCAACACGGTCCTCGCCTGACTTCGCTCATATCGTGGATGCAGCGCCGACAGCTTGACGGATATGCCTGGATTGTCGCGGACTGCGTCGCTCCCGGCCTCGTTCGCAATCGCGGAAATCGCCTCTTGGTAGGCACCACGGTAATGCTCGGCGTCGCACTCCGTGCGGGCAGCTTCGCCCAGCATGTCGAAGGAGAAGGTGCAGCCCTGCTCCGACATCGCCGCACCGCGGTCGATGGCGCTTTCAATGGTCTCGCCAAGAACGAACTGCGCGCCCATTTCCGCCATGGCGTGCCCGACGGCGCTTCGAACCACGGGCTCGCCCAATCGGCGCACGAGGGCGTGGAGCGTGCCCGCAACGCCCTCTCCGTCGTCATCCAGAATCCGCCCCGTCAGCATCAAGGCCCATGTTGAGGCATTGACAAGGATGGAGCCGGAATCGCCGATATGTGCCGCCCAGTCATGGGGCGTGATCTTGTCCCGGATCAGCTCGTCGACCGTCCTTGCGTCGGGCACTCGAAGCATCGCTTCCGCAAGGCACATGAGCGCGACACCTTCCTTGGTCGAAAGTCCGTATTCGGCAAGGAAGGCCTCCATCCTGCCTGCCTGGCCGCTGGCGCGCACCTCTTCGACAAGGTGAGCGGCATGTTTGCCGATGGCGGCCCGGTCGGCGGCGTCAAGTGCTGCCGCCGCGGCCAGGTCGCGGACCAGCGCCGACTCTCCGGCGAGACAGGATGTGCGAATCCTTTCGCGACTCATGTCAATTCCCCGGAGCGGCCCGTTTGGCATCTTTCCGATGCCAGAGCAGTCTCGTTGGATTCGGCAAGACCGGTTTCGGTTCCATGGCCGAAAGGTAAGGCAGGCCGCGGGCCATCGCAAAGCCAATGGTCGCGGAAGGTTGAAGATCGCCGGCGCGGGCGACGATTCCCTTCCGAAACGCTTCCGCTCCGCAGCAAGCCGTGCAAGGAGCGCCGGGCCCAAGGAAGTTCGAACGCGACAGCCATGGCCGTGGATCATGCCGCACTTGTGACCGCCTTCGCCGCGTAAGGGAGGCGGGACCGGTCCTGTCCGGACTCCCTCACGCATGCGCGGAATTGCATGAGCGTGTCGTCGGCGACCGTGGGCACGGCCCGTAGCAAGGATCGGGCAGTCCTCACCGACCGCCCACCGATCCGGCGCCGCGCTCGGGACCGGGGCCAGGACCGCGGTGCCGAAGCCGAACGCGACATCACCGACGCGTCTGGCCGATCGCACTCACTCCGATGGCGGCGAGGATGACCAGCCCCGTGGTAAGGTCGCGGAAGAAGGGATCCGCATTCAGGATGTTGAAACCGTTGTTGATGAGCGCAAGCAGGAAGACGCCAGCCAGCGAGCGCCAGACGGCGCCCTGTCCGCCATAGATGCTGGTGCCACCGAGAATCACCGCGGCAATGGCCTGGAGTTCCATCCCCTGACCCGCGGAGGCCTGGCCCAAGGCCACCCGGCTCGTCGTGATGATCGAGGCGAGGCCGGCAGCAAATCCGGCAAGCGCAAAGGTGGCGATCTTGACCTGGTGGGTGCGGATGCCGGAAAGGATCGCGGCCTCTTCGTTGCCGCCTACGGAGAAAATGCGGCGACCGAAGGTGGTCCGGGTCAGCAGGAAGGTGAGAATGAGGGCGAAGACCACCATGATCCAGATCGAGTTGAACACGCCAAGGAATTTCCCCCGCCCCAGCCATATGTAGGAGTCGATGCGAACCGAGATCAGCCGTCCGTCGGAAATGACGATGGCGATGCCCTTGAAGATCAGGCTGGTTGCGATGGTGGCGAGGAACGAGTGCACATTGAGCCTGGTGATCACCGCGCCGTTGACCGTGCCAAAAACCAGACCGATCAGCGGTGCAAGCAGCAGCCCCAGATAGGGATCGATGTGGAGCGCTATCCAAGCGGATGTGACCGAGCCCACGGCAAATATCGCGCCGACCGAGAGGTCGAACCCGCCGACGATGATCACCAACGTCATGGCCGAAGCCATGATCGCCAGCGGAGCGTTCTGATTGAGAATGTTGAGGAGGTTTCGCAGGGTCAGAAAGCTGTCGGACAGCGCCGTAAGCGTGACCATGAGCGCGACGATGAGGATGAGAACCGCGTAGGTCTGAAAGAACCTGAACACCTGCGCACGGGTCATGTCGGGGCTCCTTCAAGGCTCTGATGACGGAAGAGTGCGGCCAGGATTTCGCTCTCCGACACGGCATAGGGATCGATCTCCTGCACGAGGCGGCCGCTGTCCACCAGCCAGGCGCGGTGCGAGAGGCCGAGAACCTCCTCGATTTCCGACGAGATCAACAGGACCGCGGCACCGCTTTCCGCCAGTTCGCAGATGGCCGCATGGATCGTCTCGCGTGCGCCGACGTCGACTCCGCGCGAGGGCTCGTCGAGGATCACCAGCTTCGGATCGCCCTCCAGCCACTTGGCAAGCAAGACCTTCTGCTGATTGCCTCCGGAGTAACGTGACACATCGCCATCGATTATCGCGGGACGCACGCCGAACCTGTCGATCAGTTCACGCGCGCGCCGCCGTTCACGCCGCGTCGCCATGATGCCGGACCGGGCGAACCGTCGCAGATGAGGCAGGATGATGTTGGCGCGCACGGGCATGCTCATTACCAGCCCCTGCCTGCGCCTGTCCTCGGGAACCATGACAATCCCCGCCTCCGTCGCGGCACGGATCGTGCCGCCAAGCCTGCGGCCAAGAAACGCGATCTCGCCAGTCGCCCGGTCCGCCCCGATGATCGCACGCGCGATCTCGGAACGTCCGGAGCCCACGAGCCCGATCAGTCCCATGATCTCGCCGGCGCGAATGTCAAGCGTCGCCACGTCGATTCCGTTGCCCCTGAGGCTTCGCACCGAAAGCACCGGCTCCGACGATTCAATCATGCGTTTCGGCGGGTAGTGCGTTTCGGTCTTGTGCGTGCCCAGCATGGCGCTGACCAAGTCCTGCTTGCTCAGCCCCGCGCCGCCTCCAGTCATGACGTGCCGGCCATCACGAAGCACCGTGACGCGGTCGCAGACCTCGAGCACATGATCGAGAAAGTGGGTCACGTAGACTATTGTGCGCCCTTCCTCGCGCAGTCGGGCCATGATCCGGTGAAGCTGTTCGATTTCCTCGCTTGAGAGCGACGAGGTAGGCTCATCCATGACGATCACTCGTGCCTCACGTGCCAGCGCGCGCAGGATCTCGATTTTCTGCTGATCGGCAATCGACAGTTCGACTGTGAGCGCATGCGGGTCCAGCCTGAGGCCGCTGGACTGCATCACCGCTTCGAGTCGCAAGGCCTCGTTGCGGCGCAAGACGCCCCATCGGTGCTCTTCCAGCCCCATGAACACGTTCTCGGCCACCGTCAGGTGAGGCACCAGCTGCAGTTCCTGATGCATGATCGCGACGCCGCTGGCGAGCGCTGTCGGCGGGTCCCAACGGCCGACGTCCTGGCCGAAGACGGCCAGCGACCCGCTGCTGGCCTGGTAGTAGCCGCCCAGGACCTTGCCGAGTGTCGACTTGCCCGCACCGTTCTCGCCGATGAGTCCGTGAATCGAGCCGGCGGCGATCTCGACATCGATGTCCGAGAGCACTTCGACGTCGCCGAAGCGTACCGTGATCCCTCGCGCTGTCAGGGCGGGTCGCGTCATCGCGGCGGCGACGCAGCCTCATCCACGGTTCCGTCCGCCTCGACCGCGACTCCGTAGTCCCGCCACGCAGCCTTCGGCGCAAGGAACCCTTTCTTCACGTCCCGCGCCACCTCTTCGCACGGGCGCTGCGTCGGGTCGCCATTGCCCCCGCCGCCGCCGGTCTTTGTCTCCACCACGGTGTCGGCGCCAAGACCGCGTGCCGCCATCTTCAGGAGCGACTCCTGCCTGCCGTCGGGATGGGTGATTGTCACCTCGGGTCCCGCTCCGTCGCCACCGCCATTCAGGCCCCAGGCCGGCGTGTGCGAGCGTTCGAACCAGATCGCGGCGTAGCAGTCCTCGAGCGTGCGATAGCGACGCACCACGCCACAGCCGCCGCGGAAGCGCCCGGGGCCGCCGCTGTCGGGGCGAATGGAGAACTCTTCCAGGCGGATCGGGAACTTGGTTTCCATCACCTCGGCGGGAATGTTGCGGAATCCGCCGTTCACCAGGTTGATCAGCGCACTCTCACCGTCGCCATCGGCACGGCCGCCCCAGCCGCCGGCGGTCGGCTCGATCGACATCCATTGCCCGCGCCGCTCGTCCACCGAGAAGAATCCGGTCACCATCGAGTCGCCGTAATGCGCCGCGGTCGAGCGCTCGGGCATGGCCTCGCTGAGACAGGAGATGAAGAGGTCGGCCAGAAGCCCCAGTCCGGTGAAGTACCACTCGCAGGCCGCAGGTTCCCGGGCATTGAACATGCAGTCCTCGGGCAGAACGACCGTCATGGTCTCGAAGGAGCCGCCGGTGATGGCCCGGTCGGGGTTGATCATCGTCTTGTAGGCAAGTCTCAGGAGGCTCTCCGTCTGGCTTGCCCCGCAATTGACCGAGCCCGGCACCCGACCGGAAGTGCCTGTGAGATCTACGATCACCTCCTCGCCCTCCACGGTGAGCGTCAGCGCCACCCTGATCGGTTCCTTGCCGACACCATCGTCGTCGAGATAGCCTTCACGCGACCAGGTTCCGTCCCTGATCGCGGCGATCGCCGCGCGGTCAAGTCGGCGCGCCTGCTCGAAAATGTCATGACAGGCGGCGCGATAGGTCTCTGTACCGATCCGGTCGAGAAGCTGGCCGAGGCGCCGCTCGCCGGTTCGGATCGCCGCGATCTGGGCGCCAAGATCGCCGATCGAGGCATCCTTGAATCGCGTGTTCAGCCGGAAATGGTCGTACCATTCGCGGATCGGTTCGCCCCGCGACACGATCCTTGTCGGCCCGAGCCTGAGCCCCTCCTGGAAGATGTTCATCGAGCCCATGACCGAGCCCGGATCCATGGCGCCGATATCGTTCCAGTGCGCGCGGGCCGCACCGAAGCCCACGAGTTCGCCCTGGAAGAAGATCGGTCCGATGGCGGTGATGTCATGCAGGTGCGTGCCCTGCATGTAGCTGTCGTTCATCACGAAGATGTCGCCCTCGCATATGTCGTCGCCGTAATAGTCCCTGACATGGTGTACGCAGACATCGATGGCACCTATGAAGAGTGGCACGCCGGTCGACTGGCCGAGCATGTTGCCATGACCGTCCATCAGCGCCACCGCCGAATCCTTGCCTTCGTAGATCACGGCCGAATGGGCCGAACGCCATAGCGAGGCATTCATGTCCTCGGCACAGGAAATCACGAAATTGCGCACCACCTCGGTGGTCACCGGATCGGCGCTGCTCATGACGTGCCTCCTTTGGTCAAGGCCAGATGTCCTCCCACGATCATGCGCGCCTGCCAGGCGGGAGGCAACAGCGTGGTGGCAGTGGTTTCCTCGATGATCGCGGGACCGTGAACGATGTCGTCCGGCGCGATCGCGTTGCGGTCGAGCACCTGCGTCGGCTGCGCCGTGCCGTCAAAGTGCACGTTCCGAACGCGCGCCGCCCTGGCGGCGAGCGGCGCGGGCGGGGCATTCTCGGGCCGCGGGAGATAACCGAGTGCCGCAAGCCGGATATTGGCCATTTCCACCCGGTTCTCCGGGCTGCTGTGGCCATATTGCCGTGCATAGGCGGCGTCAAAGCTCGTGCGCACGCAATCCATGTCGACGGGACCGTCCGGCAGCGGGATGGTCAGCACGTATTCCTGCCCGTGGTAGCGGAAGTCGATCGCGCGTTCAAAGCTGATGTCTCCGGGCGCGACGCCCTCCGCGATCAGGTGGTCGCGGCCCCGCCTGGTCAAGGACTCGAAGGCATCCTCGAGACGTGAAAGCTCCATGAGATCCCAGAAACTGTAGAGCGTTTCCTTGAAGTCGTGGCGAACATCCGTTTGCAGCATTCCCCAGGCGGAAAAGGCGCCGGGATGGACCGGAATGATCACTTCGCCAACTCGAAGCTCCTCGGCCAGAGCCGCCGCCTGGGCGGGCCCGGCGCCACCGAAGGCCACCAGCGAGAAGTCGCGGGGATCGATGCCGCGCCGCACGGTGATGGTGCGGATCGCGTCCGCCATCTTGGAGTTGACCACATCGACCACGCCCTGTGCCATGGCCTCGGCGCTCATGCCGAAGCGATCCCCCATGGCCGCGAGCGCATCCCGGGCCGCGGCGCGGTCGAGCGCCATGCTTCCACTGGCGAAGTTCGAACCGTCGAGCCGGCCCAGCACGAGGTTGGCGTCCGACACCGTCGGCTCGGTCCCTCCGTGGCCATAGCAGACCGGGCCGGGCTTCGAGCCCGCGGATTGCGGCCCGACGCGCATCGCCTCGGCTTCCTCCCAGGCGATCGACCCGCCACCCGCGCCAATCACGTGGATGTCGACCACCGACATCTGCACGGGAAGCTCTTCGAGCTTGGTCTCGTTCGAGGTCGACGGGCGACCGTCGATGATCAGGCTCGCATCGAAGGACGTACCGCCCATGTCGACGCAAATCAGGTTCGCCCGCCCGGTCGCCGCGGCAAGCGCCTTGCCGCCTATGGCGCCTCCGACCGGCCCGGAGAGCAGCGTCTGCAAGGGCGTTTCGCAAGCTGCACCCGCGCTCATCACGCCGCCGTTCGATTCCATCACGTGCAGCCCGCCTCCAGGCAGGCGGCCGGACAGCGATTCGATCAGCGTTCCGAGATACTGCCCCACCACCGGCGCGAGATAGGCGTCCATCACCGTTGTCGAGATGCGCTCGAATTCGCGCCATTCCGGGCTGATCCGGTGCGAAAGCGCAACCGGGATTCCGGGCAGGCGCCTCTGGAGATAGCCGGCCACATCCAGTTCATGTTCCGGGTTCTTGAAGCTGAACAGCAAGGCGACCGCAATCGCCTCGTAGTCTTCGGCCGCGGCGGCGTCGACGAGCCGGTCGAGATCCGGCAGGTGCAGCGGATCGACCTCCTTGCCCTCGGCCGACATGCGGCCGGCCAGTGTATAGGTGTGTTCCACAGGCGTGAGCGGCGCGGGCTTGTTCCAGCGGATGGAAAAGATCTCGCCCCGGTCATTGCCCTGGATCGTGTATATGTCACGAAAATTCTCGTTGGTGACAAGCGCGACCCGCGCGCCGCGGCGCGTGAGCAGCGCGTTCAGGCCCACCGTCGTGCCGTGCACGAAGAAGGCGATCGCGTCTGAATCGCCGACGACTTGGCTGATGCCGGTCAAGACCGCGAGAGCCGGGTTCTCGGGTGTGGAAACCACCTTGGTCGCGCCACAGGCACCGGTCTTGCTGTCCTGGTAGACAATGTCAGTGAACGTCCCGCCGATATCCGCGGCAACGCGGTAGCTCTTGCCCATGCGTCCTGTCCCCTTGCCAGGTCCGGCCGGGGCGGCTCGCCCCGGCCGGATCCCGATCTGCGGATTACTGTTCCCACTCTGCGACGAAATCGGGATTTGCCGCGAGTGTCTCGGCGGTGATCATTGCCTCGATCGGTCCGGCCGTATCCATGTTGATCGCGTTGATCACCGGCCGGCCCTCGATGGCATTGACGATCTGCTCGGCCGCGAGCGCGCCCATCGTCTTCGGGAAATAGGCCAGTGTTGCATCCCAGCGTCCCTCGCGGATCGCATCGATGGCGATCTGCGCCGCACCGCCCCCGGTGAGATAGAGATCGGCGGGATTGTATCCAGCCGCCTCGAGCGCGATTTCCACGCCTACGAGGTGCTGGTCCGCATTCGAGAGCACGGCATGCACGTCGGAATTCGCCTGCAGGATATCGGTCATGGCCTGCAGACTCGGATCCGGCGCATACCAGCCCTCGCCGACCGCGACGACATTGATGTTTGCATGGCCGGCCAGCACCTTTTCGAAGGTCTCCAGCCGCAGATTGTCGAACGGGAAGATCTTGGCGCCGATGATGATGACCACGTTGCAGGGGTTCTTGTCGGCGCAATGCGCGGCCACCAGTTCGGCCTGATGAGTGGCCCCGGGCACCGGCGGAGAGGCCGCGGTGACCGTGATGCCCTCGACCTGCGGCTCCAGAGTGTTCAGCTCTGGCCCGACGGGAAAGAGCACCGTGCCGATCGGAACGCCTGCGGCGATCACCTGTTCGAAGGCGCCGGCGATGCCGACGCTGTCATTCGGCGCCACGATCATCCCGTCGAACTGTCCGCCTGCCAGAACGTCCTCGATCTGGCTGTACTGAAGGGCGGCGTCGAACTGTCCGTCGAAGATCTCGCTCTCGTAGCCAAGTCTGGCCGCCGTTTCCTCCACTCCTACATAGGTTGCCTGGTTGAAGCCGTTCTGCGAGGCCGCGGCAAAGTAGGCGATTTTCCCCTCGGCATGAAGCGCACCGGCATATGCACCGAGGCTCGCTGCCGATGCCAGGACCAAAGCTGCCCGTCTAGTCATGATGAATCTCCCTTTCTGCGTGGTTGCTGAAATCGATCAAACTCGTTATGCAAACATTATGCAATACGGAATTGCCGCGCCGCAACCGTCGGAGAGCCAGGTAGTGCTCGAGACCGAGGAGAGTCCTGTGACCGAACAGAGGCGCCGGGGCGCACTTCTTGTCTACGAAGCGTTGCGGGACGACATTCTCTGGCTAAGGATCGAACCGGGCCAGACGATCGACGAAGTTGCCCTCGCACGACGCTTCAAGACGTCACGGACCCCGATTCGAGAGGCGCTGCTGCTCCTGCACGGCGAATGGCTGGTGCAGTTCCTTCCGAACCGCACGAGCATCGTGGCGCCGCTGACCCTGGACAATGCGGGAGAGTATTTTGACAGCCACCTCGTGCTCGCTCGCATGGTGGCGAGGGCCGCGGCGCTCACGGGACCCGGAGATCGCGGATCGATGCTGTCGCTGAACCAGGAATTCGAGAAGGCGATGTCCGATGGTGCCAACGGGCATGCGTTCCGCACCTCGCTCAAGCTGCAGCGCATGCTCGCCCGGGTGACCGGGAACATCTTCCTGAACCGCTATTTCGGACACAGCCTGGACGCCGGCATGCGCATGAAGATCCTGTTCTATTTCCCCAAGCTGGATGCCGGGGAACGATCGCGGGCGGGCGCATTGCTTGAAACCCTTATCGAGACCGTGATCTCAGGCGATGCCGATGCCGGCGACGATGCGATGAAGGCGCTGGTCGTGCACGAAATCGAGGTCATTCTCAGGTCCCTGCATCCTGCCTTCGGCGACCGGATGGATCTGGCGATCAAGGGGTTCTCGACGTGACGGACTTCACCGAGCGGCGGGCGCGCGCTGCCCTGCTCGCCAGCGAGGCGGGGTTCAGTGCGCTCGCCATCGTGCCGGGTCCCAACTTCCGCTACCTGACCGGGCTCGAGTTCCACCTGATGGAGCGGCCGACGATCCTCTTTCTCGCCGCCGACGGCAGGGTTCTCGCGATCATGCCGGAACTCGAGCGCTCGAAGTGGCTCGAGGCGTTCCCCGAGGCCCGTACATTCTTCTGGCAGGACAGCGAGGGCTTTGCGGGATCATTTCGCAAGCTGGCTGCGGCACTTGCCGGTCCGGTCGGAGTCGAGGGCTTGCGGATGCGCATGTTCGAGTTCGAGGTACTTGCCTCGCACTTGCCCCCCGGCGCGGTCGTCAATGCGGAAACGGCCCTGGCCGGGCTCCGGATTCGCAAGGGCAGCGAGGAGATCGCCGCCCTTCGCCGGGCCATCGCGATCAGCGAGGACGCGTTGGGTGAGCAATTGGAGACGGCGCGGGCGGGAGACAGCGAAGTCGAGATTGTCGCGCGCCTGAAGCAGGCGATGCTCGCGCGGGGGGCAGAGGGGTTCTCCTTCGATCCAATCGTCCTTTCGGGCCCGAAGAGCGCGGACCCGCACGGAACTCCCGGCAACAGGACTGTCGCGCCGGGCGAGCCGCTGCTTGTCGATTTCGGTGCATCCTGGGGAGGCATGAACGCCGACATCACTCGAACCTTCTTCTGCCGGCACGTACCAGAGAGCGCGTCTGCCATCTACGACACCGTGCTTGCAGCCAATGCCCGTGGCAGGGAAGTCGCCGGTCCGGGCGTGACCTGCGACAGTGTCGACAGGGAGACAACGGCTGTGCTGTCCTCATCGCCCTTTGCGGAAATGATCAGGCACAAGACCGGGCACGGCCTGGGGCTCGATGTACATGAAGCGCCCCACGTGATGGCGGGAAACGAGACGCCGCTGGCGGAAGGCATGGTGGTGACCATCGAGCCTGGTCTCTACAGTCCGGGCGAGCTTGGCGTCCGGATCGAGGACAACGTCCTGATCACCGAAGGCGGTGCAGAGAGCCTGACCCGGTTCCCGCGCGAGGTGCAGCGCTTTGGATGACCTGACCGACGAATTCGACGCGCGCGCGCCCAAGGCGGCACCGGAGGAACTCTTCCGGCGCCTGGAGGACATGTGCAGGGCACTTGTCGGCGTCAAGCTCTTCACCTGCTCCCGGTTCGACCTGGCCGCTGGCACCGCCGAACGGATCCATACGAGCGACGAAGAGGCCTATCCCCTGACCGGCCTGAAGGACATCGTTCCAAACCGGTGGACCGGCATAGTCCTGGACCGGCGCGAACCCTTCCTCGCTACGAGGATCGAAGAGTTGCGCGATGTCTTCCCCGACCACGAAAAGATCGAGGCGCTTGGGCTTGGCGCCGTGATCAACCTGCCGGTTCATGCCCGCAACCGGTTCCTCGGGACGATCAACCTCCTGCACGTGAACGGCCATTACTCGAAACGGAGTCTCCAGCCATTGCGGCGCGTCCGCCGGCCTGCCGCCACCGCCTTCCTGAGCCGAATCCGGTCTGAAGAGTGAGCTCACGAGAATTTCCTGTGCCGGCCCGGTCCTGTCCTTCAACTTCGAGAGGGCCTTGTCCTGCGGCACCGTCTCAACTCGCCGGCGGCGCTCCGCCCTCGGCCGTGCGCCTGGCAATGAACTCCTGTATTTCCTCGACGCGTCCATCGGGGACTTCGGGGGCGCTGAAATCCGCGAGAACCTGTTTCCAGACCTTGGTTGCGCGTGCCGTGGCATCCTGTGCGCCACGCTCGTTCCATGTCCCGTGGTTCGCGTAGTCGTGAACCAGGGGCTCGTAGAACTCGGTCCGGTATCGGGCCATCGTCTGGGCGGCGGAGAAGAAGTGCCCGCTGGGCGCGACCTCCGCGAGCGCATCGAAGCCGATCTCGTCCGTTCCGGCACGATCGCCCACGCAGAGTTCCGCGATCATGTTCAAGACCTCGATGTCCGTCACGAGCTTTTCGTATGACACGGTCAGGCCGCCTTCAAGCCAGCCGGCGGCGTGAATGATGACCGTTGCGCCCGCCAGCAGGCACCCCCAGAGGCCCAGCTAGTTCTCGTTCGCGGCCTGCACGTCGTTGAGATTGGCGGCCGAACCCGCAGCGCAGCGCCAGGGCAAGCCGGTCAATCTCGCAAGCTGCCCTGCCGCCAGCGACGCCTGGAAATGCGCCGGTGTCCCGAACGCGGGCGACCCGGATCTCATGTCGACATTCGACGTGAAGGTGCCGTAGCAGACCGGTGCACCCGGTCTCGCAAGCTGGGTCAGCGTGATCGCGGCCAGGGCCTCGGCATGGGACAGCGTGATCGAGCCCGCAACGGTGATGGGTGCCATCGCGCCCATCAAGGTGAATGGCGTGACGATCGCCAGCTGTCCGTTCCGCGCGAAGTCGATCAACCCCTGTGCCATGGGAACGTCCAGGGTGCGCGGGCTGTTGGTGTTGATTATGGTGTAGCAGTGGGGCTCTTCCAGAAACGCGCCATCCGAGAGGCCCCGGAAGCCCGCCAGCATCTCGAAGCTGTCCAGGGCCTGCAGCGTCCCGCGCGAGAAGACGAACGGGAACTTGTCGGACTGCGTGAGCTGCGCCTCAAGCGTGAAGTAGTGCCGAACGTGCGTCTCCACGTCCTGCGGCTCGGTCAGGGGCGGCAGCATCTGGAGAACGTCGTAGTGATGCGTGAGCTGGATCAGTTCGCGAAAGTCCCGCGCCGTGCCAGGGCGGCGGCCACGTTCACGATCGGTGGCATGAGGTGCGCCGGCGCCCGGCTGAAACACGAGCCGTCCCAGTTCAAGCACCACGTCCCGGTCACGCGCGCCGGCCCGGCAGGTGATGGACCGGGGCGCGGAAGCCAGTGCCGCTTCGACCATGTCGCAGCCAATGTGAACCATCTCGTTCGCGACGCGCGCGCCACCCGCCCGGTAGATCTCCCTCGCCTCGGGAAGGAGCACCTTGATCCCAAGATCTTCCAGCACGCGAAGCGCCGTCGCATGCATGTCATGGACCTCCTCTGCCTCGAAGAGGTCCATGAACGGGAACGGGTTGCGCAGGTCCCTGTAGTTCACGTTGCGCTTCGGCCGTCCTCCGGCCGTGGGCGAAGACCGACCCGTTCGCCGCGCCATCAGCCGCGCATCGCCTTGCCGTCCGGATCGTAGGGCGATTGCGGGATCACCCTTGCCGCACGCTCCGCTCCGACCACGTGAACCGCGAGTTCGGTGCCTTCCGTTGCGGCGTCACGGTTGATCATGGCCATTGCGAGCGATTTCCCGACCGTGTGGCCAAAGCCGCCAGACGTGACGAATCCGACAGGGTTCCCGTCCCGCCAGACCGGTTCGTAGCCGCTTGCATCGGCGTCTGCCGCTTCGACTTCCAGCGTCACGACCTTGCGGATCGGGCCGTTTCCGTCGCGCTCCGCGGCAGCGGCCGCGCATCCGGTGAAGCCGCCCTTGTCCCAGGCGATCCAGCGGTCCATGCCTGTTTCGCCAGGCGTGTAGTCCTGCCGGAACTCGGTGGACCAGACGCCGAACGACTTCTCGAGCCTGAGCGACAGCATCGCGTTGAACCCGTATTCCTGAAGGCCGGTCGCTTCGCCTGCCTCGAGGAGCATGCACCGCAGCAGCACGTGATCGCCGGTTCGGCAGTTGATTTCGTATCCCAGTTCGCCGGTCACCGACATTCTCGCAACCCGCGTGCCGGCAAGGCCGACATCGAGCCTGGCGCAACCCATGAAGGGAATGCCGCCCATGTCCTCGTGCACGAGCTCTTGCAGCACTTTCCGCGAATTCGGGCCCGACAGGGCGAAGCCGGCGACCTCCTCGCCAAGGTCGCGGACGCCGACACCTTCGGTCAGGTGGTCCCTGAACCACCGCATGTGCCATGCGCGAAGGTAGTAGGACCCCATGATCCACCAGGTTCCGTCACCCCAGTTCAGCAATGTCAGGTCGCCCTTGAGGCGACCGGTTCCGGACAGCATTGGTGCAAGCCGTGCCTGTCCCGGGCCAGGAAGCCTGGATGCCATCAGTTTGTCCAGCCATGTCTCCGCGTTCGGCCCCGTTACCTCGTAGCGCGCAAATCCCGTGATATCGACCATGCCGACATTCGTGCGCACGTTCCTGCACTCGGCGGCCACGATGTCATGCGCGTTCGAGCGCTTGAGCGTCAGGTTCTCGGCAAAGTCGTCCGATGGCGCGAAGTAGAGCGGCGTTTCCAGATCCCAGCTCACGCCCCAGCGGCAGCCCGCTCGTGTCATTGCGTCGTGCGCAGGCGCCGTCTTGAGGGGCCGGCCGGCCGGCAGCTGTTCGTTGGGATAGGACATGACGAATCGGCGCGAATAGAACTGGCCGGTGGTCTGGCGGATGTATTCGCGGTTCTCGGCAAATTTGCCGTACCGCGCGACATCCATCGACCAGGCGTCGGCCTCCGGCTCGCCGTGAATCATCCATTCGGCCAGGGTCTTGCCGACGCCCCCGCCTTGCAGGAAGCCCGCCATGACCGCGCAGGCGCACCAGTAGCCGGGCTTGCCTGCAACCGGGCCTACGAGCGGATTGCCGTCCGGGCTGAACGTGAATGCGCCGTTGACCCAGGTCTTGATGCCGACTTCCTGGATGGCGGGATACCGCACGAAGCCGAGCGTCACCTCGTTCTCGATCCGGTCAAGCTGTTCCTGGAAGAGTTCCATGCCGTAGGTCCAGGGTGCGCCATCCATGGCCCAGTGCTCGTGGTCGATCTCGTATATTCCGACCAGGACGCCTTTCTGGTCCTGCCGCATGTAGGTGAATCCCTCGAGGTCGACCGTCATCGGCATCTCGAATTCGCACTCCGCGACTTCGGGAATCGTGTCGGTGACGAGATAATGGTGCTTGAGCGGGGAAAGCGGCAGTTCGATTCCCGCCATGCGGCCGACCTGCTTGGCCCAGAGGCCCGCGGCATTGACCACATGCTCGCAGGTGATCGTGCCCTTGTCGGTCACGACCTGCCAGCCATCGCCGGTCCGGACCAGTTCCTCGACCTTCGTGTGCTCGATGACCTCGGCGCCGCGCTTGCGGGCGGCACCTGCATAGGCATGCACGGTGCCGGTCGTGTCGAGGTAGCCCTCGCGGTCGGCCCACATGGCTCCGAGGACGCCGCTTGTCGACATGATCGGGCAGCGTTTCCGGGCCTCTTCCGGCGTGACCAGTTCGCAATCGTGGATGCCGATCGACTGGAAGATGCGATAGGTCGCCTGCAGCCATTCCCAGCGCTCGGGTGTCCCGGCAAGGGTCAGGCCGCCGGTCATGTGCATGCCGATGTCCTGGCCCGATTCCCTCTCGATGTCCGACAGCAGGTCGATCGTGTAGGCCTGCAGCGCAGCCATGTTCGGATCGGCGTTCAGGGCGTGGAACCCGCCCGCCGCATGCCAGGAGGACCCGGCTGTCAGCACCGATCGTTCCAGGAGGCAGATGTCGGTCCAGCCGGATCTTGCGAGGTGGTACAGAACCGAGGTGCCAACGACGCCGCCCCCGATCACGACTGCACGGCAGTGGGATTTCATGGCATGTCTCCAAGAAGGCTGTCTGCGCGAAGTCACCATTCCTGAACCTGCCTGTCCAGACCCTATCCCTCTCCCGATCGAGGGTTCGGGCATTCGCGGCCCCGGCGTCCGGGCGTCAAAGGGCATCTCGCCGGTCAGCGCATTTCGGTCCTGGACCGGTTCGCATTGCGTGAAGGCGCATGCTGCATGGATTGCATGGATTGCATGGATGCTGGATCCAGGCCCTCGGCCTGAGCGCCGCCGAAGCGACAGCGACCCTCCGGGTCACTCGCCGGCATGTGCACGGGGTGCCGACCGGACAGGGCGCGACCTCTCCGGAAATGGCGTCGCGGCCGGAAGCCGTGACCGGCTCGACCGCTGATCATTGGCCAAGGTTCAAGGCCGCCCGAAATTGCGTCAAGGCCCGACAGGCTCGCCATGGCCCGGCAGCGCGCTCGGGCGGTCTCAGCGGGCCTGCGCCGGCTGCAGCCAGCCTGATTCGCGTTCCGGACCAAGGCTTCACGGGATCCGCCCTTCGCCGGCTCGGGCCGAAGCGGCGCCGACCGGGGGGATCACTCCCTGCATCAGCCGTCTCCGGGTTCGTCCCCTGACCGAGCCTGCTCGTCCGGATGCCGGCGCTCGTCCAGATCGAAGATCACGGCGGTCAGGCGTTCGGAGGCGTCGTGAAGGAGAGGCGCGAGAGAAACGAGCTTCTCAAGCGAAAGCCGCTGGACCGGCCCGTGGGCCGCGAGCGAGGCAAAGTAGCGGCCTGAGCGATCACGAACCGGGACGGCGACCGCAACCATGTCGTCAAGGAATTCCTCGTTGTCGAGCGCGTATCCCTGCCTGGCGACCGCCGCGAGCTCGTCCAGGAGGTCGTCGACCTTCGTGATCGTGTTGCGGGTCAAGGGATCAAGCCTGATCCCGCCAAGAATCCTCCGGCGCTCGGCCACCGGGAGCGTGGCCAGGAAGGTCTTGCCGCTGGCGGTGCAGTGGAAGGGAACATGGCTGCCGACGGGCAACTGTATCCGGAATGCCCAGTTCGTCTCGACACGGTCCTTGTAGCTCATGCCCGGATCCTCGGGCATGACGAAATTCACCGTTTCGCCGACCTGGTCGGCAACGGACTTCAGGATCTGGTGCCTCGCGACGTGGCCCGACGAGATGTGCAGGATGCCCGAGGCCATTTCGCGCGCCCGCCGCCCCGGGCGCAGGTGTCCGCGTTTCGTGTCGCGTGCAAGGTAGCCTTCTTCGACCAGGGTATTGCAAAGTCGGTGCGCAGTCTGTTTCGGCAGCCCGACGAGCCGGCCGATTTCGGCTGCTGGCAGCGGCCCGCTCTGTCGCCCCATGGCTTCGAGAACGAGCATGGCGCGCAGGTTCGTGGGAATGCGTGCGCCGCCATTCTTCGGCATGCTGGCATTTCTCCGTTCAACTTGCTTGCAAATCCATGACATTCATGGTGCAATTAAATAATGAGACGAATAGTCTCATTATTTGACTTTTTGCGCAAGACCCCGGGGGGGAGCTTGGTGAAATTTGACTATGTCATCGTGGGTGCCGGGTCGGCTGGCTGCGTGATGGCGAACAGGTTGTCCGCTGACGGCAGGCATTCGGTCGCGCTTCTCGAGGCGGGCGATCGTGACACCAATCCCTGGATTCACATTCCCGTTGGATATTTCAGGACCATGGGCAATCCGGGAACGGACTGGTGTTACCGAACGGAACCCGACCCCGGGCTCAACGGGCGGTCGATCATGTGGCCACGCGGCAAGGTTCTTGGCGGATCGAGCTCGATCAACGGACTCCTTTACGTTCGCGGGCAGCCCCAGGACTACGACCATTGGCGCCAGCTCGGGAATGTCGGCTGGGGCTGGGACGATGTCCTTCCGCTCTTCAGGCGTTCGGAAAGCTATGGCAACGGCGATGCGGCGCTCCGAGGGAGGGACGGGCCGCTCAGCGTCTCGGATTCGGCCGTGAGGCGCGAGATTGTGGATCTTTGGGTCGAGGGGGCCGTGAACGCGGGCTACGCGGCCAATCCTGACTACAACGGAGCGACGCAGGAAGGCGTCGGCCATTTCCAGCTGACGCTCAGGAGCGGGCGGCGCTGCTCTGCGGCGGTCGCGTATCTCAAGCCGGCCAGGCGTCGCGCAAACCTCGGCGTCCTGACCGAATGCCTGGTCGAATCGCTGGATGTCAACGAGCGCCGCGTGACCGGTGTCAAGGTGCGGCACAAGGGGCGGACCATGACCGTACGCGCGCGCCGCGAGGTCGTTCTTGCGGCGGGCACCATCGCCTCTCCGCAGATTCTCATGGTTTCGGGCATCGGTGCCGCGGACGAGATTCGCGCCCAGGGAATCAGGGTTGTCGCGGACTTGCCAGGCGTTGGAAAGAACCTCCAGGACCACCTACAGGCCCGGCCGGTCTACAGGACGAGCCTTTCAACCATAAACACCGAGATCAACAGTTTCGCAAAACAGTGCCTGATAGCGCTTCGCTATGCGGCAACGCGGTCCGGCCCCATGACAATGGCGGCGAGCCTCGGCACGGCATTCCTGAAGACGCGGCCTGAACTTGCGACACCGGACATCCAGTTCCATGTCCAGCCCTTCAGTGCATCGGAAAGGATCAACCAGCCGCACGGCTTCAATGCCTTCACCGCGAGCGTCCTTCAGCTCCGGCCGGAAAGCCGCGGACAGATTCGCCTGCGTTCTCCCGACATGCGGGACCACCCGGAGATCCATCCGAACTACCTTGCGACAAGGACAGACCAGGACACGATCGTCGAGGGCATTCGCGTCGCACGCAGGATCGCGCGCCAAAGCCCGCTTGCCGAGGTCATCACCGGGGAATACACGCCCGGGACGAAGGTTGCGATGGATGACTATGATGCGGTTCTCGACTGGGCGCGCAGCACTTCCACCACGATCTACCACCCGACAGGCACCTGCAAGATGGGCAGCGACGCGATGGCGGTGGTTGATTCCAGCCTGCGCGTGCACGGGATCGGCGGCCTTCGCGTGGCGGATGCATCGATCATGCCCAACATCGTTTCAGGCAACACCAACGCGCCGACGATCATGATTGGCGAAAGGGCGAGCGACTTGATTCTCGAAGACGCCATGACGGGCGGAACCGGACAGGCCGTATCCGAGGAGAGGGCGGCATGACCATGGAACTGATCTTTGACGTGGGCGCCATCATCATCGCAGACCTGATTCTCTCAGGCGACAACGCGCTTATCATCGGCATGGCCGCCGCCGGCCTCTCGCCCAATCTCCGCGCGAAGGCGATCCTGTTCGGGATGGTGATCGCGGCCCTTCTGCGGGTGGTCTTCGCCGTCGTCGCCACCAAGCTGCTGGGCGTTCCGGGACTTCTGTTCGTTGGCGGGCTTCTTCTCTGCTGGGTGTGCTGGAGACTCTATTCCGAGATTCGAGCCGATGTTGACGCCGAGGCCGAACTGGCGCCGGAGAGCGCAGGCGATCCGCATGCCGGCCACACGGGCGCGCCGAGGCGCACCCTCGCTTCGGCGCTCTGGACAATCACTTTGGCGGACGTGTCCATGTCGCTCGACAACGTGCTGGCGGTTGCGGCAATTGCCGACGGAGACGTGCGGCTCCTGGTCTTCGGCCTCGCCCTCGCGATCCTGCTGATGGCGTTTGCGGCAACGATAATCATGAAGGTCCTGGCCCGGTATCAATGGATTTCGTGGCTGGGACTGGTGGTGCTGGTCTACGTGGCGGGAGAAATGCTGTTTCGCGGCGTGTTCGACATGAACTACGGGGTGGGGCCCATGCTGGGCCTGATCGAGGGCATGGATTTCAGCGATGGCCACTGAAACGGATTGAGACAATCCGGCCGCACAGCCTTCGGCGGCCGGTTTCTGAAAGTTCAGGAAGGCATGCAAAATGGGAGAACGGAAATGTTCGCAATTCCAAGACTGACCAGAACCGCCGCGGCAGCCGCCGTCGGCGTGGCGATGATGGCGCAAGCCTCGTTCGCCGAAACAGTGATACGAGTGCAATCGGTGATCCCGTCGAGTGCCGACGAGATCGTGATGCTGAAGGACTTCGCCGAAGACGTAAGGGCGTTGACCGACGGTGGAGTCGTGATCGAGGTGTTGCCTGCGGGTGCCGTCGTGGGCGTGCAGGAAACGCTTGACGCCGTGGATGCGGGCCTCATCGAGGGCGGCTTTGCCTGGACGCACTATTGGTCCGGCAAGCATCCCGCCGCCATGCTCTTCGGCTCGCCCGTTGCCGGCGCCGGGGTCGGCATGGACAACATCGCTTTCTTGAGCTGGTTTCTGTCGGCTGGCGGCAAGGAGCTCTACGAGGAGCTCTGGGACGAGATGGGCGTGAACGTGGTGGGCTTCATGCTCCAGCCCGTAGGTCCCGAGGCCCTTGGCTGGTTCAAGGAGCCGATCATGTCGATGGACGATTTCCGCAAGTACCGTTTCCGCACGCCTCCGGGCATTCCAGGCCAGACCTACAAGGACATTGGCGTGGCCTCGGTCGCCATGGGCGGGGGCGACATCCTTCCGGCACTTGAGAAGGGCACCATCGATGCTGCGGAATGGTGCTGCCCGAAGCCGGACTCGGTCTTCGGCTTCCAGAAGGTGCTGAAGCACTACTACCTGCAAGGCCTTCATCAGGTTGTCGTGAACGCGGACATCTATATCAACAAGGACGTGTTCAATTCGCTGACACCGCTCGAGCAGAAGGCGATCGAAGTGTCGGCCAACGCCTCGCTGATGAAGTCCCTGGCATACCGGATCAACGAGAACGGCAAGGCGCTTGACAGCCTCATCAACGACCATGGCGTGCAGCTTCACGACACGCCGGAGGACTATTTCTCGGAATACATGAACGCCGCCAGCGCGGCGCTCGAGACCAATGCGTCCGAGAACGAGTTCTTTGCCAAGGTCTGGCAATCCCAGAAGGATTTCGCGAAGACGGCGATTCCGTTCTGGGCGGGCGCGCAGACCTCGAACGCGAACCTGGGCAGGGCTTACGCCGACCAGCTTCTCGGCAAGTAGGCGAAAGGAAGGGGCCGCGGGACGCCATCGCGGCCCCCTCGTGACAAGGAAGGCCAGGCTGTTCCGATGCGCGCCGGGAATGACGGACCTTGCGGACGAAGCTTGCAAGTGATTGACAGCGGTAGGCGCTCTGGGAGGGAAAGAGGTGAACGACCTCGACGACATTGACCTGGAGGCCGGCGACGAGATGCTGGCCGAGGCCCGTGGAGGGCCGAACTCGCCGCTGCCTGAAGACATGCATCCGCTTGCCCGCCGGCTCGTCTGGGCGCTGGACTGGTTTGCGGAGTGGCAGGGCCGGATAGTCTGCCTCATGGTTGCGCCGATCATTGTCGCGATGGTCTACGAGGTCATCGCCCGCAAGTTCTTCCTCGCGCCAACGCTCTGGGCATTCGACATCTCGCGCATGCTCTATGGCATGTCGTTCATGCTTGGCGCGGCCTATGCCCTCATGCGCGGCCTGCATATCCGCGCGGACTTCATCTACCGGGGCTTCTCGGTGAAGATGCAGGGTCGGGTCGATCTCCTGCTCTACGTCACGCTCTTCATGCCCGGCATGATCTTTCTCCTGTGGGCGGGGTACGGATTCGCCGAAAAGAGCTTCCTGCAGAACGAGCGCGCCGGAGACAGCACCTGGGCGCCGATCGTCTGGCCCGTGAAGATCGCCCTGGCCACTGGGGTCCTCTTCCTCGTGCTCCAGGGCGTCTCCGAGCTCCTCAAGTCGTGGTACGCGGCGACGCGCGGACGGTGGCCACGCTGATGTTCGAGATTGCCAACGAAATCATCGGGCTCCTGATGATCGGGGCGATGCTGTTCGCGATTTTCGTGGGCTTCCCGATATCCTTCACGCTCATCTTCCTTGGACTCGTCTTTGGCGCATGGGGCTTCGGCATCAAGCTCACCGTCTTCCTGATGACGCTCCAGGTCTACGGCTCGATGATGGAGCAGACGCTCGCGGCGGTTCCGCTGTTCGTCTTCATGGGGTTCATGATGGAGAAGGCCGGGCTGATGGAGCGACTGTTCGCAGCCGTTCAGCTCATGCTGGCGCGGATGAAGGGATCGCTCTTCGTCGCCGTCCTGTTCGTCAGCGTGATATTTGGCGCCGCCACCGGAATCGTCGGTGCCAGCGTCACGATCCTCGGGATCATGGCGGCAACGACCATGAACCGTTCGGGCTACGATGTCCGCCTCGCCTCCGGGACAATCACCGCCGGCGGCACGCTCGGAATCCTCATCCCGCCCTCGATCATGCTCGTTGTCATGGGGCCTGTTCTCGAAATCCCGGTGACCGATCTCTTCGCGGCGGCGATCTTCCCGGGCATCATGATGGCGACGCTCTATCTCGTCTACGCGATGGTCCGGTGCTGGCTGAACCCGTCGCTTGGCCCGCCATTGCCGGAGGAACTGATTCCCGGCGACCGGTCGCATGTCTTTCGCGAGTTCTTCCAGGGCCTCGTGCCGCCGACAATCCTGATCGCCTTTGCGCTCGGCTCGATCCTCACGGGATGGGCGACGCCCACGGAAGGCGCCGGAATGGGGGCGTTCGGATCGATCGTGCTCACGCTGCTCTATCGCAAGTTCTCCTGGTCGAGCACCTACGACGCGCTGAAGAAGACGCTGGAAATCTCCGTCCTGATTCTCTTCCTGGTGGCGGCCTCAAATTTCTTCGGCGCGGTCTTCTCGCGGCTAGGCACGCCGACCATGATCACGGAACTCCTGCTCTTCTGGGATCTCTCGGCGGCAATGGTGATCATCCTGATCCTCGCCCTGATCTTCCTGCTTGGATGGCCGCTGGAATGGGTGCCCATCGTGCTCATCATCCTGCCGATCCTCCATCCCGTGCTGATCGAGTTGCAGATCGACATGGTCTGGTTCGCCATTCTGGTGGCGGTTTGCCTTCAGACGGCATGGTTATCGCCGCCGGTGGCGTTGTCGGCCTATTTCCTGAAGGGCGTGGTGCCGAGCTGGGACCTGAAAGACATCTATCTCGGCATGATGCAGTTCATGGTGATCCAGCTCATGGGCCTGGCCATAGTGTTCCTTTTCCCGGCGATCGCGACCTGGCTGCCCGGGTACATCTACGGAAACTGAGCCGCGTGAGGATCGGACGGCAGGTTCATCCGGCCGCCACCTCTTGCATGAAACGGTCGCGAATGGCCACAGGATCCATGGTGATGACAGGCATCTTCGCGTTGCCGCTCTCGCACTTGCAGATGATGACCGTGGCCTCGCCGGCGGCCAGCGCATCCTGGAGCACGTCGCCGGTTTCTTCGGCGCGGCATTCGACGACGCGCTCGCAGCCCGCGGCCCTCGCCATGCCGGCGAGCGATGTCTTCCGGCCGGTATAGGTCGGCTGGTCGCCGGTGGAGCCGTAGGAGCCGTTGTCGATCACGAGGAGAACGTAGCCGGGCGCGGGATTGTTCGCGATCGTGGGCAGTGTGCCGAGGTTGGTGAGGACCGAGCCGTCGCCGTCGATCACGATCACTGGTTTCGGCTGCACCAGGGCAAGGCCCAGCCCTATGGACGAAGCCAGCCCCATCGTGCCCAGCATGTAGAAGTTCGTCGGCCGGTCATCGATGGCGTGAAGTTCCTGGCTCGGAATGCCGATGTTGCAGATGACAAGCTGATCGCGCAGGATTGGCGCGATTTCCTCAAGGATTTCGGACCGTATCACCTCAGTATCCTCCCCAGAATGACGCATCGGTCAGGATTGCGACCGGCTTCGAGCACATGAACGTGTAGTCGAGAATCCCGGGCAGTTCCGCGACATCCTCCTGCCGATGGAAGTGGTAGGCCGGAATGTGCAGCTGGGCGAGCAGCGCCTTGGTGTGAACTGCCATTTCCACCTGGCATGCCACGGGTTCGCCGGGCTCTCCGCGATAGGAAATCAGCATCGGCAGCGGCATGCGGTAGAACTGGATCAGTGTTGCAAGGGTGTTGATCGTCACGCCAAGTGCCGTGTTCTGCATGATTATGGCGGATCGTCGGCCACCCATCCAGGCCCCGGCGCAAAGGCCCATGCCCTCGTCCTCCTTGTTGGAGGGCACGTGGAGGATCTCGGGATGCCTGTCGACTTCCTCGATCACGCCCGCGAGCTGCTTGCATGGGACGGTCGTCACGAACCCGACCCCTGCGGTGACCAGGTCGCCTGTTATCCGCTGGTGAATGTTCACGTGGGTCCTCCTTCCGGGCAGAGAATGATCTTGGGCGCGTCCGCGCGGCCCGCGCGGATGTCCCGAAACGCGCCGGCACCGTCCGCAAGCGGCCGCGTCTCGGTCCAGTCAAGGGGGCCGAGGCGCCCGTCGAAAATGGCCATGGCGGTGTCGCGAAAGTCCCGGGCCGCGTATGTGTAGGTGCCGATGAACGCAATTTCCTGGAGCGTCAATCGGCGGACGTCCAGGCCGCCCTCCGCCTCGCCAAGGCCCACATGAGCGATCACGCCGCCGGGCCGGACATGCGCCGATGCCGTCTTGCGGGTGCTCGCACGGCCCACGCCGTCGATCACGAGATCAAAGACGTCGTCCGGGTTGAGGTCTTCGGGCGAAACGGCGTCCATTTCGGAGCGCGCCAGCGTGCCGCGCCTTCCTGCATGCGGTTCGACGATCCTGACGCCCGCCACGCCCTGCGCCCTTGCCGCGAGTGCCGCACCAAGCCCGATGGCGCCGCCGCCGAGCACCAGGGCGCTATCCGGAATTTCGCCAAGAGCGGTCAGTCCGAGGCGCACCGCATGCCAGCCGCATGCGAGCGGTTCCGCCAGGGCCGCCCTTTCCATCGGAACGTCTGCCGGCACCTCGACGAGGTTGCCCCCCGGAATGGCGACGCGCTCGGCAAAGGCGCCTTCGCGCGGCGGCATCGAGATGATCTGGCGATCTGCGCAGACATTTTCGCGTCCGGACTCGCAGGCATTGCAGGCGCCGCAGGAAACCAGTGGATTGATGGTCACGCGCAGCCCGTCATTCGGCCCGCCTTCGACAGTGCCGGCAGCCTCGTGTCCGAGGATCAATGGCGCGGGCCTGCGCTCGTCATGGCCGAGATAGGCGTGCATGTCGCTGCCGCAGATGCCGACGGATGCAATGCGAACGGTTTCGTCCCGGGGCCCGGGAACGGGCTCGGGCACGTCTCGAAACTCGACCGCTTCGGGGCCGGTATAGACGAGTGCCTTCACCGCTCGACACCAGGCCCGCGGTGCCACGGCGTCCCGGGTGATTTCAGCCCGCTAGCCATCGGCGCCCAGATCGAAACTGGTGCCGGGAAAGTATTTCGCGAGCCGGATGTCGGCCGTCCGCGCATGCCCTTCCATGCCCTCCAGTCGCGAGATGCGTGCCGTGGCTTCGGCTATCGGTCTCGACCCTTCGCGCGTCGCCCTTTGCCAAGTCACGATCTTCAGGAACTTGTGGACCGATAGTCCGCCCGTGTAGGAAGCGGCGCCGGATGTCGGAAGAACATGGTTCGGTCCCGAAGCCTTGTCACCGAAGGCGACCGTTGTCTCCTCTCCCAGGAACAGCGATCCGTAACAGGTCAGGCGGGAAAGCCACCAGTCCGTGTCTCCTGCCTGCACTGTCAGGTGTTCCGGCGCGTATTCGTCCGCAGTGGCCGCCATCCCTTCGCGGTCCTGGCAGAGAATGACCTCGGCATAGTCCCGCCAGGCGGCTTCGGCATGCTCGCGATTGGTCTCGGGCAGGTCCGCGATCAGGTCCGGAACGATGGCCATCACCCTTTCCGCGAGCGCGAGGTCATCCGTAACCAGCCAGACGGGCGAGTTGTAGCCGTGCTCGGCCTGGCCGACGAGATCGGCGGCAACGATGTCGGGGTCTGCGTTGGCGTCCGCGAGGATGAGCGAGTCGGTCGGGCCGGCGAACATGTCTATTCCGACCTCCCCGAACAGAATCCTTTTCGCTTCGGCCACGAACTGGTTGCCAGGGCCAACGAGAATGCTCGCCCTTGGCAGTCCGAACAGCCCGAACGCCATGGATGCGACGGCCTGCACGCCGCCCATGGCGAGAATGGTGTCAGCGCCGGCAAGGTTTGCGGCATAGATCATTGCAGGTGCAATGCCCTGATCGGGCCGGGGAGGGGAAGCGGCGACGACTTGCCCGCATCCGGCGACCTTGGCGGTCGTGACGGTCATGATCGCGCTCGCGATATGGCTGTAGCGACCGCCCGGCACGTAGCAGCCGGCCGCACTCACCGGAATCGATTTCTGCCCGGCCACCAGTCCCGGGACGACTTCAAGCTCGATGTCCTGAAGCGTGTGTCTCTGAGCCTCCGCAAAGCGGCGCACGTTTTCGTGGGCAAACCGGATGTCCTCCTTGAGACGGTCCGGAACGCTTGCACATGCTGTCGCGATCTCGTCGGGGGTGACGATGACGTTGCCGTCGTACCGGTCGAACCTGGCGGCAAACTCCATTGCGGTCGCGTCTCGGCCGGATCTGATGGCGTCGAGCATGCCCTGCACGGTGTCGCGCACGTCCGCTGCATCGGATGCAGAGGTCAACGTGGCATTCTTGAGGTATTCTCTTTTCATTGGATGCCGCTGCCCTGCCTAACCTGCGGTCCAGCCCCCGTCGACGAGAATGGACGTGCCGGTTACCATGGTGGACGCGTCAGAGGCAAGATAGACTGCAGCCCCCATGATGTCCTCCACCTCGGCCGGTCGGTCCAGCTTGATCTTGTCCATGATCCAGGCGCGCCGTTCGGGGTCTTCGAATGTCTTGCGGGTAAGGTCAGTCAGGACGAATGTCGGACAGATCGTGTTGATTCGGATCCTGTGAGCCGCCCATTCGATGGCCATTGCCTTGACCAGTCCTTCGACACCGAACTTGGTTGCGCAATAGACAGCGCGTTCCTGTCCGCCGACATGTCCCATCTGCGAGGAAATGTGGATGATTGATCCGCCACGTCCTGACTTGATCATGCCCTTTGCCGCGCCCACCGAGAGAAAATAGGCCCCGCGCAGGTTGACGTTCATGACCGCGTCGTAGTCCTCGGGCAGGGTTTCCGTGGCCGGGCCGTGCCGCGCGAGCCCGGCCGAGTTCAACACGATGTCGAAAGGTGCCCGGGTCGTGAGCGCGGCGGTCATGCTGTCCAGATCGGCCTGGTCGAATTCGAGCACCTCGGCGCTGCCGCCGCGCTTGGCGATCTCGCTGACGGTATCGTTCAGCTTGTCGACGCGACGAGCCGCCGCCACGACATGTGCACCCGCCTCGCCGAGTGCCGCAGCGCAGGCCTGTCCGATGCCGGACGATGCTCCCGTGACCAGCGCGCGCTTGCCATCCAGCCGGAATGAAGGAGTGATCGGCAATGTCATCAGTTGCGCTCCAGATCAGCCAAGGGCGGAATTTCCGTGACCGTCGCTATCAGGCGAGTGCCGGGAATGCCAGCGCCAGAGACCACTTGACGCGCCCGGCCGGAAACCGGGCGAACGGCGCGACGTCCTGATCGATGCCGGCACTCTCCATCGCTGCCAGGCAGGCGTCGCGGCCTTCGACGTGGGCCGTCGCCGGAACCTCTGATCCGACGCAAGGCCGATCGCTGGAATCAGCTTCAACGTGTCAGGACCAGGAGCGACGTGCGGAATGTTCCGCCTGTTCCGCATGCCGTGAAGGCGTTTCGCCGTTGGATGCTTGCCTGTCCGCCCGGCGATGACGAACTTCTCTTCGCAAGCGGCGCCAGGAAAGCCGGGAGCTGCGAGCACTGCCGCAACCGGCTTTGGCTTCCGCTTCTGGCTGCTTCCGGCATCGTCAAGCATGGCGAGACGCCTCCCTTTGGCATGCACGGTCTGCGGCGCGCCGGAATTTCCCTATGGATCAAGAACGGCGCCACAACGAAACAGGCGCGGACCTGGGCGCGCCGCGCCGGAATCCTGGCGACGCGAGATGTCCATGGACGCCCGTGGCGCGAGTTCCAGGATGAACAGTCGGCTGCCCGCGCCGCCGAGCAAGTCCTTCTGTCTTGAATCGCCCTGAAACCGACATTCGGAATTCCGCTGCGTTGCGGAACATGGCCGGCACGGATGATCGCTTGCATGTCAAGCCCATGCCAAACGGAGAATCCGGGATGCTTGCGAAGCGCCAGGCAAGAAGGGTCTTTCGTGACAGCGGATGAGAACGCGATTTCAGGCCTCCACAACAGGAACCTCCGGCATCGCAACCGGAGGCCTTGCACGCAGTAGACAAATCGGCACTCTCCAAGTCATTGGCTTTGGTAGCGGAGGAGGGACTTGAACCCCCGACACATGGATTATGATTCCACTGCTCTGACCAGCTGAGCTACTCCGCCACAAGAGGCGGCACTCGTAATTTGCCGGGAGCAGGACGTCAAGCCCATACGGCTCTCGTGAGAACCTCCGAAATGTGCCGCAATCGAGGCGGGGTGAAATCACGGGAACGGGGTGCCCCCACATTCGTTTCGCAGTTTCGCAGGTTGTGCAGTGGCGCAGGTTCAAGCCCTCGAATGGACGGGGCCGCCCCGAATTCCGGAATGATCGCCGGCTGGAAGTCGATAGGTCTCCAGGGATTCTCCAGGCGCCAGGACGTCAGAGGTCAGGATAGAGCGGGAATGCGTCGCAGAGCCGGGCAACCTCGCCCTTGACGGCGGCTTCGACGGCGGCATTGTCGCTCTCGCCGTTTCCGGCCAGTCCATCCACGACTTCCACGATCCAGCGGGCGATCCGGCGGAACTCGTCCTCGCCAAACCCGCGTGTGGTGCCGGCCGGAGTGCCGAGGCGAATGCCGCTGGTCACGAAGGGCTTTTCCGGATCAAAGGGCACGCCGTTCTTGTTTGCCGTGATATGCGCGCGGCCCAGGGCAGCCTCGGCTGCCTTGCCTGTCACGCGCTTGGGGCGCAGGTCGGCCAGCATCAGGTGGTTGTCGGTCCCGCCGGAAACGATGTCGATTCCCCCCTTCGTGAGCTCTTCCGCCATGGCGCGGGCGTTGGCAACGACCGCCGCTGCATAGCTCTTGAACTCCGGCCTGAGCGCTTCCCCGAACGCTGCGGCCTTCGCCGCGATGACGTGCATCAGCGGCCCGCCCTGAAGGCCGGGGAAGACGGCGGAGTTGATCTTTCGCGCGATCTCCCCGTCATTGGTCAGGATCAGGCCGCCCCGGGGACCGCGAAGCGACTTGTGCGTTGTTGACGTGACCACATGTGCGTGCGGCACCGGCGAGGCGTGGACGCCGCCGGCGACAAGGCCGGCGATGTGAGCCATGTCCACGTGAAGCCATGCGCCGACTTCGTCCGCGATTTCCCGAAAGGCCGCCCAGTCCCATGTGCGGGAATAGGCCGTCCCGCCGGCAAGAATCAGCTTCGGCCTGTGCGCCAGCGCACGCGTCCGGACTTCGTCCATGTCGAGAAGGTGGTCCTGCCGGCGAACGCCATAGGAGACCACGTTGAACCACTTGCCCGACATGTTGACAGGCGACCCGTGGGTCAGGTGCCCGCCCGAGTTCAGGTCCAGGCCCATGAACGTGTCGCCAGGCCGAAGCAGCGCAAGGAACACCGCCTGGTTCATCTGGCTGCCGGAGTTCGGCTGGACATTGGCGAAACCCGCGCCAAAGAGCTCCTTGGCGCGTTCGATGGCCAGCGTCTCGGCCACGTCGACGAACCGGCAGCCGCCGTAGTATCGCTTGCCGGGATAGCCCTCGGCATACTTGTTCGTCAGCACCGAACCCTGCGCCTCGAGCACGGCGGTCGACACGATGTTCTCGGATGCAATCAGTTCGATCTCGTCGCGCTGGCGTCCCAGTTCGGACCGCATTGCGGCGAAGAGGTCCGGGTCGCGGGTTTCGAGCGCTTCGGCAAAGAACCCGGAATCGCGGTGCTGGACATTCATGGCGACGCTCCCGTGCAGGCTTGGCGGTACCTACATCGATTGACGCGGCCCGGAAAGCGTCGAAACCGGCATATCGGCGCGATGCGGCGTCCTGTCCCGCGAATTCAAGGTCTTGAGTTTGGGAGAGACGCGGGCAATCGTGCCACCAACGGATGGAGGGATCATGCAGTCGGCTAGTGCGGTTTCATTTCGCGCAAGCGAGGCGAAGGTGGCGCAGGAGGCGCTGAAGGACCTGACCAGGCGGTTCGGGCAGTCACCTCAGGATGAGGCGGACGTGATCGTGGCGCTTGGCGGTGACGGTTTCATGCTGGACACGCTCAAGGACGTGCAGCCCCTGGGCAAGCCGGTCTACGGAATGCATCGGGGCACCGTCGGCTTCCTGATGAACGAGTTTCGCAGGGATGATTTGCCAAAGCGCCTCCTGGAGGCCGAGGAGGCCGTGATCAACCCGCTCCACATGCGAGCCGGGACCGCGGACGGGAACGTGGAGGAGGCGCTTGCGATCAACGAAGTGTCCTTGCTGCGCGAAGGGTCCCAGGCGGCGCGCCTGAAGATCAGCGTGGACGGCAATCCCCGGCTTGAGGAACTTGTGTGCGACGGCGCGATGGTGTCCACGCCGGCAGGCTCCACTGCCTACAACTACTCCGCGCACGGACCGATTCTGCCCATCGGGTCGCAGGTCCTGGCCTTGACGGCCGTGGCGCCGTTCCGGCCAAGGCGTTGGCGTGGCGCGTTGCTCCGGACGACGGCAACCGTGCGTTTTGACGTGTTGAATCCCGCGAAGCGCCCGGTGATGGCGGATGCGGACGGACGGTCCGTCCGCAACGTGACGGTCGTCGAGGTTCGAAGCGAACCCGGCGTTCGCCACAGGATCCTCTTTGATCCGGGCCACGGGCTGGAGGAGCGCCTGATTCGGGAGCAGTTCGTGTGAAGGCGCCGGACGCCAGCGCTGCCACGCGAGAAATCACGCTTGCGCCGTGATCGGCAACGGGCGCCGCGGCCTATTGATTCCTGGCGTATCCCAGGGTCGTCAGAGCTTCCCGAATCTCGTCAAGAATGGCCGGGTCGTCGATCGTCGCCGGCTTCTTGAAGTCTTCGCCATCTGCCATCTTGGCCATCACGCCTCGCAGGATCTTGCCTGAGCGGGTCTTGGGCAAGCGATCGACGACGACTGCCTGCCGGAAGGCTGCAACGGGCCCGATCCGTTCGCGCACAAGCCTGACGCATTCCTTGACGATTTCCGCGTTCGGGCGAGACGTTCCGGCATTCGTGCAGAGGAAGCCCAGCGGCAATTGTCCCTTGAGCTGGTCGGTCACGCCGATGACGGCGCACTCGGCGACGTCGGGGTGCGCCGCGAGCACTTCCTCCATGCCTCCGGTGGACAGCCGATGGCCCGCAACGTTGATCACGTCATCCGTCCGCGCCATGATGTAGAGGTATCCGTCCTCGTCGACAAAGCCCGCATCGCCGGTTTCGTAATATCCGGGGAACCGTTCGAGATAGCTCTTCCTGAACCGTTCCTCCGCATTCCAGAGCGTGGCTAGCGTGCCCGGCGGCAACGGAAGCTTGATCGCGATCGCGCCAAGCTCGCCAGGTTTCACCGGGAGGCCGCCTTCGTCAAGAATCTGCACGTCGTAGCCTGGCATGGCGACGGACGGTGAGCCGGCCTTCACCGGCAGAGGCTCGATTCCCATCGGGTTCGCCGCAATGGAATAGCCGGTTTCGGTCTGCCACCAGTGGTCGATGACCGGAACGCGAAGGTGCCTGCGTGCCCATTCGATCGTGTCCGGGTCAGCGCGTTCGCCGGCGAGAAACAGGATCCTGAGCCCTGAAAGGTCGTAGTCCTGGATCAGCTCTCCATGCGGGTCCTCGCGCTTGATGGCACGAAACGCGGTGGGCGCGGTAAAGAGGACCTTCACGCCATGTTCCTGGATGACGCGCCAGAACGTCCCGGCATCCGGCGTTCCGACCGGCTTGCCTTCGAACACGATTGTCGTGTTGCCGTGGATCAGCGGCGCGTAGCAGATGTAGGAATGGCCCACGACCCAGCCGACGTCGGATGCGGCCCAGAACACGTCGCCCGGGTTCACGTCATAGATGTTCTTCATGGTCCAGCTGAGCGCAACAAGGTGACCGGCCGTCGGGCGAACGACGCCCTTTGGGGCACCGGTCGTGCCGGACGTATAGAGGATGTATGCTGGATGATTGCCTTCCACTGGCACGCACTCGGCCGGCGTGACGCCGTCCTGCACGTCATTCCAGTCCACGTCGCGACCGTCGATCATCGAGGCGCGCGCCTGTTCGCGCTGGAAGATCACGCAAAACTCGGGCTTGTGCCTTGCAGTTTCGATCGCGGCGTCGAGAAGGGGCTTGTATTCGACGATGCGACCCGGCTCGATCCCGCACGAGCCTGCCATGACGGCCTTCGGTGCGGCATCGTCGATCCTTACGGCGAGCTCGTTGGCGGCAAATCCTCCGAATACGACCGAATGGATGGCGCCTAGCCGGGCGCAAGCCAGCATCGCCACAAGGGCTTCCGGGATCATCGGCATGTAGATGATCACGCGATCGCCCTTGGACACGCCCTTTGCGGCGAGCGCGCCCGCGAGCCGCGAAACCCTGTCCCGAAGCTCGGCATACGTGATCCGTGACTTCGTGCCGGTTGCCGGGCTGTCGTGAATTATGGCGTCCTGGTCGCCACGGCCCGCTTCGACGTGCCGGTCGACGGCGTTCCAGCAGGCATTGACCAGCCCGTCGTCCAGCCACTCGTAAAGCGGCGCATTCCCGTCATTCAGCGCGCGCGCCGGCTTGCGGTCCCAGTCGATTGCCTCCGCGGCATTCAGCCAGAAGGCCTCAGGGTCGGAATTCCATGACGCGTAAACCTCTTTGTACCCCATCATGCGCTCCTTGCAGCCAGTGTTCGCTTGCCTTGCGGATGTCCGGACGCTCAATTGTCGCGCCTTGGCATCCGCAGGCTCAACCATATTGCGCGACAGGCGTTCCTGCCAACGCGCTTGTATTCAGCAGGCCACGCGCCGTCACCGCCGGCGTGACGATATGCGCCCGGTTGCCCATGCCCATCAGGATCGGGCCGACTTCAAGTCCGCCCGCCTTCATCTTGAGAATGTTCCGAACGGCGGACGCCGCATCGAGATTCGCGAAGACGAGCACGTTTGCCGGTCCGTCGAACCGTGCATGCGGCATGATCCGCTCGCGAATCGTCACGTCGAGCGCCGTGTCGGTATGCATCTCTCCCTCGTATTCGAAATCGCGCGGCTCGGCATCAAGGATTTCCATCGCCCGACGCATCCGTTCGCCCGTGTCGCAGTCGAGGTTCCCGAACTGGCTGTGGCTGCAGAGCGCGATTTTCGGCTCGTGGCCGAACCGGCGCACATGCCTTGCTGCGCCCAGGACGACTTCGGCGATTTGCTCGGGCGTGGGCTCGGGATGCACATGCGTGTCAGCCACGAACAGCGGACCGTCTTCGAGAATCACGAGGCTGAGCGCTCCGACCGGGTGAAGCCCGTCCCTCGCAAGGACCTCGGCCACGTAGCGCAGGTGCCAGAGATACTGCCCGAAGACGCCGCAGATCATGCTGTCGGCCTCCTGCCTGTGCACCATGACCGCGCCTATGGCAGTCGTGTTCGTCCGCATGATTGCCCGGGCAAGCTCCGGCGTCACGCCGCGACGCTCGAGAAGCGAGTGATAGGTGGTCCAGTAGTCGCGATAGCGGGGATCGCTTTCCGGGTTCACGAGATCGAAGTTCTCGCCCAGCAGGATCGGCAGCCCGAGCCGCTCGATCCGGCTCTCCACGACTTCCGGCCGCCCGATGAGGATGGGAGTGTCCGACATCTCCTCGATCATGGCCGTGGCGGCGCGCAGGACGCGTTCGTTCTCGCCTTCCGCAAACACGATGCGCCGGTTCGCGGTGGCGGCCGCCTCGAATACCGGCCGCATGATCATCGTCGACCTGTAGACGGTCGCATTCAGCTTGTGGTGATAGGCGTCCATGTCCGTGACCGGCCGGGTGGCCACGCCGGTGTCCATTGCGGCCTGGGCGACGGCGGAAGCGACCACCCGCATCAGGCGCGGGTCGAACGGCTTGGGAATCAGATAGTTGCGCCCGAATGCCAGTTCTTCGCCCTTGTAGGCGGCTGCCGCCTCCGCGCTCGTGGTCGTGCGCGCAAGGCGGGCGATTCCATCGACGCAGGCCAGCTTCATCTCGTCGTTGATCGTGGTCGCGCCGACATCCAGCGCGCCCCGGAAGATGAACGGGAAGCAAAGCACGTTGTTCACCTGGTTCGGGACGTCCGAGCGGCCGGTGGCAATGATCGCGTCCGGCGCGACCTCCCGCACCTCGTCAGGCATGATCTCGGGTTCCGGATTGGCCAGCGCGAAGATTATGGGCGGTCCGGACATTTTGCGGACCATGTCCCTGGAGAGGACTCCGGGACCTGACAGGCCCAGGAACAGGTCCGTCCCGGCAACGACATCGGCCAGCGTCCTCGGCCCGCCCGGCTGCGCGAATTCCTCCTTTTGCGGCGTCATGTCGGCCTTGCGTCCTTCATGCACCAGCCCCTCGAGGTCGCAGAGCCAGATGCTCTCGCGCTTCACGCCCAGCTTGAGGAGCATGTTCAGGCAGGCTATGCCCGCCGCCCCGCCGCCAGTCGACACCACCTTGATGTCCTCGAACGCCTTTCCTGCAACATGGAGCGCGTTGGTTGCGGCGGCACCCACGACGATGGCGGTGCCGTGCTGGTCGTCGTGAAACACCGGGATGTTCATCCGTTCGGCGCATATGCGCTCGACGACGAAGCAGTCAGGCGCCTTGATGTCTTCGAGATTGATCGCGCCGACGGTCGGTTCGAGCGCACAGACGATCTCGGCAAGGCGCTCGGGGTCGCTTTCATCCAGCTCGATGTCGAAGCAGTCGATGTTTGCAAACTTCTTGAACAGGACAGCCTTGCCTTCCATCACCGGCTTGGCGGCAAGTCCGCCGATATTGCCCAGCCCGAGCACAGCCGATCCGTTGGTGACCACGGCAACCTGGTTCGCGCGCGCCGTGTACCGGTGGGCGTTCATCGGATCGGACTTGATTTCCAGGCAGGCCTCCGCGACGCCCGGGCTGTAGGCGCGCGCGAGGTCGCGCCCGCTGGAGAGCGGCTTGGTGGCTCGAATCTCCAGCTTGCCGGGTTTGGGCAGCTCGTGGTAGTCAAGCGCCGCTTGCCGGAGAGCGGTCTCGCGCGGGTCTTCAGACATTCCGTGCCTCCAGACAGGTCGTTCTGCGTCTCATCCGCAGGCTCGGGAGGTTCGGTCCTGCCGCCCTGACATCGAAACGACGCCACATTGCGTTGAAGATTGCGATTGAGCAAGCCTGACCAGCTATTGCGTTCCAGGCATGGCCGCGCCAACCTTGCAGGAACAGGAGCGGTCCATGGACTTGACGGAGGCGGCCAAGGAAGTGCGCGAGAACGCCTATGCGCCCTATTCCGGCTTCAAGGTGGGTGCCGCGCTGCGCTCGACTTCGGGACGGGTCCATGCAGGCTGCAACGTGGAGAACGTCGCCTACCCGGAAGGCACCTGTGCGGAAGCCGGCGCAATCGCGGCCATGATCGCCGCGGGCGAGACAAGCTTCGTGGAGATTGTCGTCATCGCGGATGGCCCGGAGCCCGTCGCGCCATGCGGCGGCTGTCGGCAGAAACTGCTCGAATTCGCAGGCCCGGCGGCGACCATCACGATGGCAACCGTTGACGGCAAGAGCTTGACGACGGACGTGGCCGAGCTTTTGCCGGGCGCTTTCGACAGATCCCAGATGGGCGATGCCTGAATGGATGCACGCACGATCATCGAATCGATTCGAGACGGAGGCCAGCCGAACAGGGATGAACTGAACTGGTTTGCCGCGGGCCTTGCCAGCGGAGCGGTGACCGACGCCCAGGCCGGCGCCTTTGCCATGGCCGTTTGCCTGCGCGGCCTTTCGGAAGAGGCGCGGGTCGCTTTCACGCTCGCGATGCGCGATAGCGGCGACGTGCTGGCATGGGATGTCGGCAGGCCGGTGGTGGACAAGCATTCGACGGGCGGCATAGGGGATTGCGTGTCGCTGCTGCTGGCGCCGGCGCTGGCTGCGGCCGGCGTGGCAAACCCGATGATTTCCGGTCGGGGGCTCGGGCACACGGGCGGCACCCTGGACAAGCTCGAGTCGATCCCGGGGGTCTCGACGGAAATCGACGAGGCCGGCTTCCGAAGGATTGTCGAACAGACCGGCACCGCGATCGTGGCCGCTTCCAGCCGGATCGCGCCCGCCGACAGGCGGCTCTATGCGGTACGCGACATCACCGGAACGGTCGAGAGCGTTGATCTCATCGTGGCCTCGATTCTCTCAAAGAAGCTTGCGGCAGGGCTGGGCGCATTGATCCTCGACGTGAAATGCGGATCCGGCGCGTTCATGACCGGGGTGGAGGAGGCGAGGGCGCTCGCGAATTCGCTGGTCGAGACGGCCAATGGTGCAGGGTGCCCGACGGTTGCATTGATAACGGACATGAATCAGCCATTGGCGCCCGCCGCCGGAAACGCCCTTGAAATCGCCGAGGTGATGGCTGCGCTGACCGGATCCGGAAGCGCGCGGTGGGTCGATCTCGCGTTGACGCTCGGGTCTGAGCTTCTCGTTCTGGCCGGCGTCGAGGCGACTTCCGAAGCCGCAATCGACAGCTTGCGCGAGGCAATCCGCTCGGGCAGGGCGGCAGCCAGTTTCGATGCCATGGTGGCTGCGCTTGGAGGCCCGGCGGAGTTCAGCGCAAGATGGCAGTCGTGCCTGCCGGTTGCCAAGGTCGTTCGCGAAGTGGCCGCGCCGGTTTCTGGCCGGGTTGCGGCGTCCGACGGACACGCGATCGGCATGGCGGTCTTGCGCCTCGGGGGCGGGCGCATGCGCGACGGCGACCCCATTGATCCCTCGGTGGGTTTCTCGGAAATCCTGCCGCTCGGGGCGGAGGTGGCGGAGGGCGAGCCGCTGGCCAGGCTGCATGCCGCGGATGATGCGGCGGCGGACGCCGCGGAGAGGGCGTTCCTCTCCGCGACGGGCATCGGCGAGGCGGGCGAGACAGGCCCGCTGGTCATGGAGCGGGTCGGCTGATGCCACGCGCATTCCTGATCGTGATGGACGGCGCTGGAGCCGGAGGCGCACCGGATGCGGACGGCTATTTCAACGGGGCGGTTCCGGATGCCGGGGCCAACACGCTTGGTCACATTGCGGAAGCCTGCGCGGCCGGCCGTGCCGAAGACGGGCGAACGGGCCCGCTCAACATGCCGAATCTCGGGGCTCTCGGGCTCGGCGAGGCGGTCAGGCTGGCCTCGGGCGCGGACATGCCCGGGTTCGCGACAGAACCGGCCGGTCTTTGGGGGGCCGCGACCGAAGTGTCGCGGGGCAAGGACACCCCGTCGGGCCACTGGGAGCTTGCGGGCGTGCCGGTGCCTTGGGACTGGCATTGCTTTCCGGACGAGGTTCCGGCCTTTCCGGTCGAGACAATGACTCAGGCGGCCCGGCTGGCCGGCGCCGAGGGCACGCTGGGAAACTGCCACGCTGCGGGTACCGAGATCATCGAGCGCCTGGGCGAAGAGCACATGAGGACAGGATGGCCGATCTGCTACACGTCCGTTGACAGCGTTTTCCAGGTTGCTGCGCATGAGGAGCGCTTTGGCCTCGATCGCCTGTTGGACCTCTGCGAGGCACTGGCGACGTCGCTGCACGAGATGCGCGTGGGTCGCGTGATCGCACGTCCCTTTGTCGGCTCCGGAGGTGCGTTCGAAAGGACCCGGAACCGGCGCGACTTCGCGATTCCGCCGCCCGCGCCGACGCTTTGCGATTGGGTTGCGGAGGCGGGCGGCACGGTCCATGCCATAGGAAAGATCGGAGACATTTTCTCCATGCAGGGAATCCATGACGTTGCCCGAGGCACGGATGCCGAACTGATGGAGCATCTCGTCCGCCAGGCCGACGATGCAGAGGACGGAAGCCTGACATTTGCGAATTTCGTCGAGTTCGACTCGGTCTACGGCCATCGCCGCGATGTCCCGGGCTACGCCCGCGCGCTGGAGCGGTTCGATGCCCGGCTGCCGCGCGTGCTGGAAAGGCTTCGGGGAGGCGACTTGATCCTGTTTGCCGCGGATCATGGCAACGACCCGACCTGGCCCGGCACCGATCACACCAGGGAGCGTGTCCCTGTAGCAGGTCATGGCATTGGTCCGCGTGCGATCGGGCATGTGGGATTCGCCGATCTGGCCGCCTCGATCGCTGCGCATCTTGGCGTGCCGGCGAGCGGGCCGGGCCGAAGTTTTCTTTGAGCAGGCAAGAGGATCACCATGCCAGAGCACCTGACCGTCGTCGAGCATCCGCTCGTCCAGCACAAGTTGACGCTCATGAGGGATGTCGAAACCCCGACCGGGCTGTTCCGCCAGCTTCTTCGCGAAATCAGCACGCTCCTGGCCTATGAGGTCACGCGGGACCTTCCAGCGACGACCCGTCGGGTCCGGACACCGCTGGAATCCATGGACGCGCCCGTTCTTGATGGCCGAAAGCTTGCCTTGGTATCGATCCTGCGCGCCGGAAACGGCCTTCTTGACGGCATGCTTGACCTGATGCCGTCGGCACGGGTCGGATTCGTGGGGCTCTATCGTGACGAAGAGACGCTGGAGCCGGTTCAGTACTACTGCAAGCTGCCTGACGGGCTCTCGGGGCGGCGTGTCATCGTGGTGGATCCCATGCTCGCAACGGGGAACAGCTCGGCCGCTGCAATCGCGCTCGTCAAGGATGCCGGAGCGGCCGATATCCGGTTCCTTTGCCTGTTGGCCGCGCCCGAAGGCGTCCAGCGCATGGAGGACGCGCATCCGGATGTGCCTGTCGTGACAGCGGCGGTGGACGAGCGGTTGAACGAAAGGGGCTACATTGTTCCGGGGCTCGGCGACGCCGGCGACCGCATGTACGGCACGCGGTAGCTGCGCATGCGCATTCCGCGCTGCCGCATCGGAGGATCGCCCGACCCGCCCGTCAGCGAGGATGCCGCCGGGCGCGGTCCGGCGTCCATCCGGACCAGCAGGTTCATTCCTCGCAAATGCCCTGAAGCGCTATCCAGTCCCCGTCACTCAGGACAGGGAGCGTCGCCGGAGCGACCGCAGCTGCGATTGCCGCCGTGGGTCGGCCAGGGATGTCTCCCGGAATGGCGTCGGCCCTGATTGCAATGCCCGCAGCGGCCATGCGGGCCATCAGGACGTCTTCCGGAACGGGTGACGGGACGGTCGTGACGACATTTTCGGTCATTCGGGACAGGGCATCATCCGGCACCTTTCCTTCGGTGAGCAGTACAAGCACGGCCTTGATCCCTGCCACATCCAGAAGCCGGCCGACAGGGTCTCCGTGGTTGCGACGGACGTCTTCGGCCAGGACATGCACCGCCAGACTCTCAGGCGTTTCCATCCTCTTGAGCAGCTTGTGCGAAATCAGGATCGTTCGGCCCGGCAGGTGTGCGGTTTCGGGCAGGGTGGAAGGCAGGATCGCGAGTCGCAAGGCTTCGGTGCCGAACAGCCGGTTTCGAAGATGCTCAAGGGAGCGAACCCCGGATGGCGCGTCACACGGCGGACCTGTCATCCGGTCCATTTCCGAAAGCAGCGACATGCCGATGGACGCGCGCGCTGCGTCCGGCAGCAGCGATGCGGTGTGACGCGTGATCGCGCCCGGCAGCCAGAACACCGCGCCACCCAGAGCGGCAGCCGTGAGGGCGATCGATGCGAGCCGGCGCAAGCCCCCCGGGAACCGCCGGCGCCGAACGGAATCGAGCACCCTGTCGACCGCCTCGACAAAGGGGTCCTCGGCGAGTTCAAGGGTCTCGCGGGAATCTCCTTCGGGACGGTAAAGGGCAGGCATCTGGCCCGGATTGATGCGTTCCATCGCCGGCAGCGACCAGTGCGTCAAGGCGGTTCCGTTCAAGGTCGAGATCGTGATTGTTGTCTTTCCGACGGACACGATTACGTCTCGGCGCTGCTCGTCCGGGCTGCGGTGCCAGATGCCTTCCGTCTCAAGCCGCTGGTACTTCGCCAATACGGTCACGTTCCCGCTGCCCCTCCCCCCGTTTCGACGCACCATAGCGATGCAATGCGCGCGCCTCAATCTCGTCCGAGCTTGCCTTGAAGAACGCGAGGGCTTAGCACGGACGCGCATCGGGAATGAGCAAAGACAATGAATGACGACCCCAGAACCCTTGTCTCGACGGACTGGCTGTCCCGGCATATTGACGATCCAGACATCAGGATTCTTGATGCTTCATGGTATCTGCCCGACATGAAGCGCGATGCTCGTGCCGAATACGAACTGGCCCATGTTCCGGGCGCGCGTTTCCTTGACATCGATGAAATCAGCGATCACCGGTCCGGGCTGCCGCACATGGCGCCGCAGCCGGAGAAATTCATCAGCAGGATGCGCGCGATGGGCGTCGGGGATGGGCACCAGGTCGTTGTCTATGACGGTGCGGGGCTGTTTTCCGCGGCGCGCGTGTGGTGGCTGTTTCGTCTCATGGGCAAGTCGGACATTGCCGTTCTGGACGGCGGGTTCCCCAAATGGACGGCTGAAGGACGGCAAGTCGAGGATGCCCCGCCCATCATGCGCGACAGGCATGTCACGGTCAGCCGCCAGAACCATTTCGTGAAAGACGTCACCCAGGTCGCGTCGGCATCCAAGCTGGCAGATCACGAGATACTTGATGCCCGCTCGCCCGGACGGTTCCGGGGCGAAGATCCTGAGCCGCGCGAGGGTCTGCGTTCCGGACACATTCCCGGCTCGACCTGTGTTCATTACCGGACGCTGCTGAACGATGACGGCACGATGAGGCCCGTCTCGGAACTGAGGGACGTGTTCGAGGGCGCAGGTGCGGACTTGTCGAGGCCGGTCATCACCACCTGCGGATCCGGTGTGACGGCCTCGATCCTGAACCTCGGGCTTGAACGGATCGGGCATCGGCATCACGCTCTCTATGACGGCTCTTGGGCCGAATGGGGCATGTATGGCGACCTGATAGTGGCCACGGGATGAGTGTCCAGAAGGCCGGTGCCAGGATATCCTACACGGTTACCCATCTCGAGATGGAGTCTCGGCCGGACCATGAATGGCCGAGACTGCCGCCGGCGTCGGCATCGGCCGCGCTTCTGAAGTCGGACGATCCGCCCGTCTGGTGGTTTCTGGCGCTCTATGATGCGGTCGGACGGGACTATGCGTGGGAGGACATCCACGCCTGGGAACACGAGCGAATCGGCGAGTGGCTTTCTGCGGACACGATGTCCCTCTACACCCTGTTCGAGCGCGGCTGGCCCCAAGGGTTTTTCATGCTTGAGGAAAAAGGCGAAGGCGTTTGCGACCTGGCCTATTTCGGGATCGTGCCGGAATCCGTGGGCAAGGGCCTGGGAAGCTGGCTTCTAAAGACGGCCGTCCTTACGGCCTGGGAGCGCAAGGGCGTCACGAAACTCACGGTGCAGACTTGCACGCTCGACCATCCACGCGCCCTTGCACTATATCAGAGACACGGATTCATTCCGGTACGCAGGGAAAGGCGGACCCGTCGCCTGACCCGTGACCGGGACCTCTCGCGGATTACAATCTGAGGACATGCCATGCTGACCGACCTGACCCCGCAGCCGCCCGACAAGATTCTCGCGCTCATGCAGACGTTCCGCGACGATCCGCGGGCCGACAAGATCGACCTTGGCGTCGGCGTCTACAAGAATGCGGAAGGCGTGACCCCTGTCATGCGGGCGGTGAAGTCGGCGGAGCGCCGTTTGGTCGGGACGCAGGAGACAAAGGCGTATACGAGTCTCGGCGGCGACCCGGCCTTTTGCGCCGCCATGCGCGATCTCCTGCTGCAGGACAGCGTCGATCCCGACCGTGTTGCCATTGTCGCGGCACCCGGCGGCACGGGCGCGATCCGGCAGGGGATGGAACTGATGCGGTACGCGGACCGCGCCGCGACGGCATGGATCTCCTCGCCGACCTGGCCGAACCACCTGACGATCGCAGAGTACCTTGGCGTCCCGATGCGCGAGTACCGCTATTTCGACGACGCCACGCGCGATGTCGACTTTGACGGGATGATCGAGGATCTGAAGGGCGCCAGGCGTGGAGACCTGGTGCTCTTGCACGGTTGCTGCCACAATCCGACCGGCGCGAACCTGGCAGCCGATCAATGGGAGACCTTGGCGGAACTCCTGGCCAGGTCAGGCGCCATTCCGTTCATCGACATCGCCTACCAGGGATTCGGCGACGGACTGGACGAGGACGCGTTCGGCACGCGCCTGCTGGCGTCGCGAATGCCCGAGATGCTGCTCGCGGCGAGCTGCTCGAAGAATTTCGGAGTGTACCGCGAACGAACGGGCGTCCTGGTCGCGACCGTTCCCGATGCCGGCTCGAAGCCGCTGGTTCAGGCCACGCTGGCATTCCTGAACCGGCAGAACTTCTCCTTTCCGCCGGATCACGGAGCGCGGGTGGTCCAGATGATTCTCGACGACCCTGGCCTGCGTGCCGACTGGCGGGCGGAGCTTGAGGAAGTGCGCAGCGGAATGCTGGAGATTCGCGAGCACTTGGCCAGCGAGCTTCGCATGCGGTCGAATTCAGGTCGCTTCGATTTCATCACGCGGCATCGGGGCATGTTCTCCCGCATCGGCGCAACGCCCGAGCAGGTTCTGGAGCTCCGCGAAAGGCATGGAATCTACATGGTGGGAGACAGCCGGATGAACGTGGCCGGGTTGAATTCCGCCACGGTGCCGGTGTTGGCGCAGGCCATCGTTGACGCTGGAATCTAGGCCGAACCTGCTCGCGCACATGGCGCGCGGGTTCGGTGCTGCGGTCCCGCGGCGGCACCAGTTGCGTCCCGTCCCTGGATCTTGAGTGCCGCGCCGTTGCGCCGTCACGGGCACTTGATCATGTCTCCGCGCCCGCACCGGTCACCAGGGCCACGGACACTGCGGGCAGACGGTCCTCGGCAAACCGGGACGGTCCGGACGTCACTGGAGCGTCGAGGATGCCAACGACGCCCCCTTGCATCGAGTGCTGCATCAGGAAGCGGCGGCGGGGCGACTTCCTCCACTGGAATGCGTGGCAGGCCGTGGCCACCTGAACATCCGGTTCGGGATGCGCCCGGACCGACGGTTCGCTTGATCATGCCGGGTCGAGGTGACGACAGAGGAACCTATCCGTTCTCCCTCAGGACCGTTCCCGCAAGATAGAGCGAGCCACATATGAGTATGCGAGCCGCCGGATCGGACCGGACGATCTCGGCAAGCGCATCCTGCACGGACGGGGCGACGGCTGTCGGCAGGCCCACGGACTTGGAGGCTGCGGCGGTGCCCTCTGCCGGAAGCGTGGCGGCCTCGCCCGGTATCGCGACGGCACGGAGACTCGCTGCGACGCTTGCCAGCGGCCTGATGTAGCCCGCCACGTCCTTGGTCGCGAGCATTCCGCAGACAAGGTGTGTTGGCCGCTCCGGCAGGGTCTTGAGCGTTTCGGCAAGTGCCTCGCCGGCTGCCGGATTATGGCCGCCGTCAAGCCAGAGTTCCGCCGTTGGGGCGGACTCGACCAGCGGACCTGTCTTCAGCCTTTGCATTCTGGCCGGCCAGTACGCGTTGGTGACGGCGCCTTTGGCCGCGGCTTCACCCAGCCCCAGGTGCCGGAGCGCCGCGATGGCCATGCCCGCGTTTGCCATCTGATGCGGCCCTCGAAGATTGGGAACGGGCAGGTCGAGAAGTCCGGATTCGTCCTCGAACACCATTCGGCCATGCTCTTCGCGAACGTGCCAATGCTGTCCAAAGGAAATCGTCGGTGCGCCAAGGCGTGCAGCCTCGGCCTCGATGACATCGAGCCCGTCCTCATGCTGGGGCCCGATGATGACAGGTGTGCCACGCTTGATGATGCCGGCCTTCTGACCCGCAATCTCCTTGATCGTCTCGCCCAGAAACTGCTGATGGTCGAGATCAACCTGGGTGACGATGGTCAGGACGGGGATGTCCACCACGTTTGTGGCATCGTGGCGCCCGCCAAGGCCGACTTCCAGCAACGTCCAGTCGGCCGGTGTTTCCGCGAATGCCAGAAAGGCCGCCACGGTCGTGATTTCGAAATACGTGATCGTTTCGCCGCCGTTGGCCAGGTAGACCTTTTCGAGGAGCTCCAGCAGGTCCGGTTCGGAGATGATCTTGCCAGCCACCCGGATGCGTTCATGGAAGCGGGCAAGATGCGGCGACGTGTAGGCGTGAACCTTCAAGCCTTCGGCCTCGAGTCCGGCGCGGATCATCGCTTGGGTCGAACCCTTGCCGTTGGTGCCGGCGACATGGATCACCGGAGGCAGCCTGACATGCGGATTCCCGACCAGCGACAGGCATCGGTCCATGCGATCCAGGGTCAGGTCGATGATCTTCGGATGCAGGCGCTGCATCCTTTCGAGCACGGCATCAGAAGACGTGAAGCGCGTCAGTGCGGCTTCGCCGCCAAGGTCCGGCACTGCTCGCATTCCGCTATCCGGACGCTGCTGCCGGTTCCGGCCTGGCGGGGTCCGGAGGGGGCAGGTCGCCCTTCACGGGAGGAGGCATGCCTAGAAGCAATCGCGTGATGCGTGAAAGCTCGCTCTTCATGTCGCGGCGATGCGTCACGCGATCAAGCATGCCGTGGTCAAGGAGGTACTCGGCGCGCTGGAAGCCTTCGGGAAGCGTTTCGCGAATCGTCTGCTCGATGACCCTCGGACCGGCAAAGCAGATGAGCGCATTTGGCTCCGCAATGTGGATGTCGCCAAGCATTGCATATGACGCCGTGACGCCGCCGGTCGTCGGGTTCGTAAGAACGACGATGTAGGGAAGGCCGGCGTCGCGCACCAGTTCGACCGCAACCGTGGTGCGCGGCATCTGCATGAGGGACAGGATCCCTTCCTGCATGCGGGCGCCGCCGGCGGCCGAAAAGAGGATCAGGGGACGCTTCAACTCTACGGCACGACTTGCGGCGGCGATGACGGCGTTGCCAACGTACATGCCCATCGAGCCGCCCATGAAGCTGAAGTCCTGGCAGGCTGCCACGATGGGCGTTCGCTCGATCATTCCTTCCGCGACGAGCATTGCCTCCCTTTCCTCGGTCTCTCGCTGGGCGGCCTTGAGGCGATCCGGGTACCTTTTCTGGTCGCGGAACGACAACGGGTCGGGTGCGGGCAATGGCACGCTCACCTCGGTGAACGCGCCGTCATCGAAGAGCGCGGTCAGCCGATCGCGTGCAGAAATCGCCATGTGATGATCGCAGCTCGTGCAGACGCCCAGGTTCTCGGTCAGTTCCCGGTGAAACAGCATCGTTCCGCATTCCGGGCATTTCGACCAGAGATTCTCGGGAGTTTCCCGCCTGGAAAACAGCGAGTTGATCTTGGGTCGGACGTAGTTGGATATCCAGTTCATGCGTCTGCCCGGTTTTCGCTAACAGTTAAGCGGTAAGGACGGGAATTGCAAACACGAGGTCTTCGCTTGCCGAGCCATTCGGCGGCGTTTATGCCTCTAGCCGCTGCAATCCCGGGAGCGCCAAAATGCTGAAGAAGAGATTCGACAAGTCCAGCCTGCCAAGCCGTCACGTGACCGAGGGTCCGGCCCGCGCGCCGCACCGGTCATACTACTACGCAATGGGAATCTCGGAAGAGGAGATCGCGCAGCCGTTCGTGGGCGTGGCGACCTGCTGGAACGAGGCAGCGCCCTGCAACATCGCCCTTGACCGCCAGGCGCAGGCCGTGAAGCTCGGAGTCAAGGAAGGGTTTGGCACGCCCCGTGAGTTCACGACCATAACCGTGACGGACGGGATCGCAATGGGCCACGAAGGAATGCGTTCCTCGCTTGCCTCTCGCGAGGCCATTGCAGACACGGTTGAACTCACGATGCGCGGGCATTGCTACGACGCTCTCGTCGGGCTGGCCGGCTGCGACAAGTCGCTGCCCGGCATGATGATGGCGATGGTGCGGCTCAACGTGCCCTCGGTCTTCATCTATGGCGGGTCGATCATGCCGGGCCGCTTCGAGGGCCGCGACGTGACGGTGCAGGATGTCTTCGAGGCGGTTGGCCGCCATCAGGCGGGCCAGAGCTCGGACGAGGAACTTCGTGCCCTGGAAAGGGTCGCCTGCCCGTCAGCCGGGGCCTGCGGCGGCCAGTTCACGGCCAACACGATGGCCTGCGTGTCCGAGGCGATCGGCCTTGCGCTCCTGAATTCCTCGGGCGCACCCGCACCCTATGAGAGCCGAGACGCGTTTGCCACGGCATCCGGCCTCGCCGTGATGAACCTCCTGGAAAGGAACATTCGGGCCCGGGACGTCGTCACCCGCAAGAGCCTCGAGAACGCTGCGCGCATCGTTGCCTGCACGGGAGGTTCCACCAATGCCGGGCTGCATCTGCCGGCCATTGCCCACGAGGCCGGAATCGACTTCGACCTTGACGATGTCTGCGAGATCTTCCGCGACACGCCCTATTTCGTCGATCTGAAGCCGGGTGGCCGGTTCGTGGCCAAGGACCTGTACGAAGTCGGTGGCGTACCGGTGGTGATTAAGGAATTGCGCAAGGCAGGCCTGATCCACGAAGATTGCATCACCGCGTCCGGCGAAACCATCGGCGAGGCGCTCGACAGGATCGAAGGCGGGGCCGACGGCCGCGTGATCCATCCCGTCGGGAAACCGATCACGAAGACGGGCGGAGTCGTGGGGCTGAAGGGCAATCTCGCCCCGGAAGGCGCGATCGTGAAGGTTGCCGGAATGAGCGAGGAGGAACAGGTCTTCACTGGTCCCGCCCGGGTATTCGAATGCGAGGAGGATGCCTTCGCGGCGGTCAAGGCGCGCACCTACAAGGAAGGCGAGGTCATCGTCATCCGCAACGAAGGTCCTGCCAGCGGTCCTGGAATGCGCGAGATGCTGGCGACGACCGCCGCGTTGTCAGGACAGGGCGCGGGCAAGAAGGTGGCGCTGATCACGGATGGCCGATTCTCCGGTGCAACGAGGGGATTCTGCGTTGGACATGTCGGCCCGGAGAGCGCGCGAGAGGGGCCGATCGGCAAGCTCCAGGACGGCGACATGATCACCATCGATGCGATCAGGGGCGAACTCAGCGTGGATCTGAGCGACGAGGAGCTCGACGCCCGCACCTACACGCCTCGGGACACGATCTACACCAGTGGCGCTCTCTGGAAATATGCGCAACTCGTTGGATCGACGCGGCTCGGCGCCGTGACCCATCCCGGCGCCAGGAGCGAGGTGCACGTCTACGCCGATCTGTAGGTTCGGAAAGCGGCCGGAGTCATTGGCAAGGCCGTAGACGGTCCGTGACACGCAGGACGTGGATTCGCATGGCGCCGTGGCGGCAAACAGACGCCGCCCGACGGAATCCTGACGCGGCTTTCCGGCCACTAGTCTCCTGAATGGACGTAGCGCTTGTCGCAATACCCGCATTCGACCCATCCCACCTGCGGGTCGATCGAAAGCCAGACGCGCGGATGGCCGAGGGCGCCTTCACCGCCGTCGCAAGCGACCCGCAATGTCGAAACCATCTCGCGCTCTGGCGGGGGCGGGCCCTTCTGGCGTTCAGAGTCTTTGGTCATGGCTTTCCTGGCCTCGGTCGCGTTCAAGATACGTGTCGGACAAGCGGTAACTGCAGCAGGTCAGGAATTCAATATCGGGCCAAGGGGCCGGCCGGCAAGTATGTGCATGTGAAAGTGCGGCACCTCCTGTCCGCTGTCCGAACCGGAATTTGCGATCAGCCGGTAGCCGGCGCCCTGGTCTGGCGTCACGCCGATCTCACGGCAAATGCTGCCAAAGGTGCGCCAGAAGTCCGCGATTTCGTCATCGCTCGCCTCGGCGGCGAAATGATCCGCAGTCACGTACGCGCCCTTCGGGATGACGACTACATGGTGCGGCGCCTGGGGCGCGATGTCCTTGAAGGCCAATGTATGCTCGGTTTCCTTGACCGTCGTGTTGGGAATCTCGCCTCGGAGGACTTTCGCGAAGATGTTCTGGTCGTCGTAGTCGTAGGTCATGGGATTTCTCGGTCAGAGTGTGTGGCTTGTCTTCCAAGCGCCCCTTGCGGCCCGCCTGTCACCATCCTGGTTTCGTGGCCACCGACGGGCGGGACGGGTGTGGTCACGCTATTAGACCAAATCGCCCAGCTTGAGAAACCTCGAATTCCCGTAACTGCCCAGGCAATCCTCGCCCTGAACGACGCACTCCCAACCCGTGTCGGAGCGCCCATGCCTGACAATACCATTGCTTGGAGCCGTTCCTTCGCCTGGAGAGATGCATCGTTCCGACGGTCATCGCGAACAGCCTGGCATCCGGGCAGGCGGGTGCGCAGGGGTGTCCTGAAATTCCGCGAATCGTTCCGACGGTAGACCGCTCCGCAACCGCCCGGCTGGTGGCCGCGGAGGAAATTGCAAGCAGCCCCGGCCGGATTCGTGTCCGAATCCGCGGTACAGTTGGCGGGATTCCGCGAATTTCCGGCCTTTGGGAAGTTAGGATGTTTCGCTGCCAAACCTTTCTGTTTATAGTTCGATGGTCGCAGGGTTCAGGGCGACCCGCAGAGCGGGCAGGGGGGAAGATGATACGGTCGGAACTGGTGCAGAAGATTGCCGAAGAAAACCCACACCTGTATCAGCGAGATGTCGAACGTATCGTTAATACCATTTTTGATTCGATCATCGATGCGATGTCACGTGGCGCCCGGGTTGAACTCCGGGGCTTCGGCGCTTTTTCCGTGAAGAAGCGGGAGTCCCGAATCGGACGAAATCCTCGGACCGGTGAGAGCGTCAGCGTCGAGGAAAAGCATGTACCGTTCTTCAAGACCGGAAAGCTGTTGAGGGATCGTCTGAACGGAAGGGCGTGATGCGTGTCATCCGCCTCCTCTTTCTCGGAGTCCTGGCAGTTGCCTTGATCACGGTGGCGATGGCGAATCGCGATCCGCTGAGCGTGCGCTTGCTGCCTGCCGAGATTTCGCGCGTAGTCGGATTCGACTGGGAGATCACCTTGCCGACCTTCGTGGTCCTCTTTGCCGCCGGCGTGATCGGACTGGCGCTTGGCTTCCTGTGGGAATGGTTGCGCGAGCACAAGCACCGCGCCAGGGCCGCCAGTGAACGCAAGGAGCGGCAAAGGCTTGAGCAGGAAGTCAGCAAGACGGGAATCTCCTCCGCCGCGGATGACGATGTCATCGAAATTCTTGAGGGCCGCTGACGGAGACGGTAAACCTGCTGCATGAAATCCGGGACGCAAGTGAAGATCTGCGGGCTGTCGACGGCAGGCACCGTGTCGGCGGCGGTGGAGTCCGGCGCCGCCTATGTCGGGTTCGTCTTCTTCCCGCCGTCTCCGCGAAGCCTGGAGATGTCCGCAGCGCGCAAGCTGGCGCTGGACGTGCCGACCGGCGTTGCCAAGGTTGCCTTGACGGTTGATGCCGACGATGCATTCATCGATTCTCTCACGGAAGTGGTTCCGCTGGACATGCTGCAACTTCACGGTTCGGAAACACCCTTGCGCGCTTGCGAGATCCGGGACCGGACGGGCCTGCCCGTCATGAAGGCGATTGGAATCTCGGACGTGGACGACGTCGAGAGAATCGACCTCTATGAGAAGGCCGTGGACCAGATCCTGATTGACGCCCGTCCGCCGAAGGACGGCAAGCTGCCGGGAGGAAACGGACTTTCTTTCGACTGGACCCTGATCGCGGGCCGTCGCTGGACGGTTCCCTGGATGCTGGCGGGCGGTCTATCCCACGAAAACGTGGCCGAGGCGGTCGCCCTGACCGGTGCCCGGCAGGTCGACGTGTCCTCGGGCGTGGAGAGCGCTCCGGGCGTCAAGGATGCTGATCTCGTCCGCCAGTTCCTGGAGGCGGCGCCATGATTTCCGTATCGGGGGCAAAGCCCGGCAAGCACTGCTGCACCGAGACGAGGTTGCCGCCTTGACCGCACGCACGTCCCGGATCGCTACCTTCCGAAAATCCCGTCGAGGATGCCAATGATCATGCGCTCGGCAAAGTTGCCCTGCGACGCGCGGCCTGGGGCCTGTCGTTCCGTCGTGACGCCTGCGATGGCGCCGTGATCCGGCATTGGAAGTCGGCGGACAGGCAGGCCTTCATGGATGCCAGTCATCGTTTCCTTCCAGATCTCGGCAGGCAGGCCGCCTCCGGTCACTCCGGTGAGCGGGGTGTTGTCGTCATAGCCCATCCAGACGCCGGCGACGTAGTCCGCCGTGAATCCGATGAACCATGCGTCCCTTGCTGCCTGCGTGGTGCCGGTCTTTCCGGCGGCAGGACGATCCGGAAGACCGGCGCGTGTGCCGGTGCCTGCCTCCATGACCCGGCTCATCATGTAGACGAGTTGGCGGGCGGCCGGTTCGCTGATCACGCGTTCGCTCGCTCCGCCGGTTTTCTCGAGAAGGGGCGCATCGTCGCCCTTGATGCGCAGTTCCACCAAGCCGTAAGGCACCACTGACGAGCCTCCGTTGAGAATGCCCGCATAGGCGCCGGTCATGTCGAGAAGCGTCGATTCCGCGGTTCCGAGCGCCATTGCCGGTCCGACCGCGGCTTCGGCATCGATCCCGAATCCCGACGCGACACGCACGACCGCCTCGCGACCGACGCGCTCATAAACCTTGACGGCCGGGACGTTCAGCGACTCGGCCAAGGCCTGTTCAAGCGTCACGACGCCCTTGTACTTGCGGGAATGGTTGCCGGGGCACCACGTGCCCGAACCGCGCACGTCAAGGCAGAGCGGCTCATCCCGGACTCGCATGTCCGGCCTGAGACCGAGGTTCATGGCCGCGCCATAGACGAACGGCTTGAAGGCCGAGCCCGTTTGCCGCTTGGCCTGGACCGCCCGATTGAACTGCCCTGCGACGCCCTTGGCCTTGCGGCCGCCCACCATGGCGCGAACCGCGCCGTCGGCGCTCATGACGACGATGGCGGCTTGCGCCTTCGAGCCTTCCCGGACCTTGGTGTCGAAGACGTATTGCAGCGCCGCGTCCGCAGCCGCCTGAATGTCCTGGTCGAATGTCGTGCGGATCACGACATCTTCGGTCGTGTTCCGGGTCAGGAATTGCGGGCCAAGATCCATGACCCAGTCTGCAAAGTAGCCGCCGGCACGGGCGGCGGCCGCAGCCGACAGCCTGGCGGGGTTGTCGCGGGCCCGCGCAGACTCGCTGGCGGAGAGATAGCCTTGGTCCTCCATCTGCCGCACGATCGTCGCCGCGCGGTCCCTGCTGCGCTGCAGGTTGGCGGTTGGCGCGTAGCGGCTGGGCGCCTTCAGAAGGCCGGCAAGCATGGCCGCTTCCGCCGGTCCAACGCTTCTGGCCGAAATGCCGAAATAGCGCTGCGCGGCGGCCTCGAATCCGCGCGTGCCGGCGCCGAGATAGGACCGGTTCAGGTAAATGGTGAGAATCTCGTCCTTGGAGTAACGGACTTCCATCGCCAGTGCATAGAACGCTTCCCGGATCTTGCGGCCAAGCGTCGTGCGGCGGCAGTCCGCCTCGAATTCGGCCTCGGAAACGCCGGTCCCAAGCCTGTAGCGCTTGCCGATGCATAGCAGCTTTGCCGTCTGCTGCGTGATCGTCGAACCGCCGTGGCCCTGGAAGGGGCCGCGGCCTTCCTGGAGATTGATGCGGATCGCGCTGGCAATGCCGCGGGGCGAAATGCCGAAGTGCCTGTAGTAACGCTTGTCCTCTGTCGCGATGACAGCGTTCCTGAGATGCGGCGAAACGCTGTCCGGCGTGATCGTGCCGCCGAATTGCTCGCCGCGCCACGCGAAGACGGCGCCGTTGCGGTCCAGGAGCGTGACCGATCCACGGGAACGGGCGTCCACGATTTCCGAAAGGGGCGGCAGCGTGGCCGCGTACAAGAGAACCACGCACGCAACGGCCATCGCGGCAAGCAGGGAAACGCGCCAGCCAACGCTCCAGGTGATCCGCCCAAGTGTTCGCAGCAGCCAGGCAACGGGAGCGAGCAGGAGGAGTCTGCCCACACCTGTCCGCCCGCGCTGATTCGCACGTGGCCGCGCTGCGCGACGTTTCCCGGCAACACGCGTCCGTCGCTTCTTGTTCGGCCCGCTCACTGTGCTCGGCGCCCGTCTCGTTTCCTGCCTTGCTTCCAGGCTACGACGTCTTGGCCCGGATGTGGAGCGGCTTTCAATCAATGGCCGGCGGAACTGCCGTTCCCTAGCGCGTCTGCAACAGGCCGGATCGGCCGGGAAAGACCCGTTGTGTCCGGGGCTTTCGCTGGCATACTTGGCTGGAAGAGGGTGCCTGACAGGAGGGTCGAGTGTCGGAAGTTCACCGAGGATCCTGCCTTTGCGGGAAGGTTGCCTATCTGGTGCGGGGACCGCTCAGGCCGGTCGTCGCATGCCACTGCGGGCAGTGCCGCAAGACGAGCGGGCATCATGTGGCGGCGACATCCGCGCCTCGAGGCGCCGTGGAGATTGCCGGCGAGCCGCGCTGGTACCAATCCTCCAGGACCGTGCGGCGCGGATTTTGCGGATCGAACCTGTTCTGGGACGGTCCAGGCGAGCACCTTTCGATCTTTGCGGGGACGCTTGACGGTCCGACCGGTCTGGGAATGGCCGGGCACATCTTTTGTGCGGACAAGGGCGACTACTACGAGATTGCCGATGGATTGCCCGAGGCGGAGAGCCGTGACCCGAATCTGACGACAGTGCGCCTATATGAGAATTGAAGCCGCTCCTTCCAGCTTCAGGAGCGCGACTTTCTTCTCGATTCCGCCCGGCGCTGAAAAACCGCCCAGGCTGCCGGTTCCCGTGACCCTGTGGCATGGAATCAGGATCGCGACGGGATTGGCGCCGCATGCCTGGCCGGCAGCCTGGGCCGAGATGCCAAGCGCCCTTGCCATCTGCCCGTAGGTTCGCGTTTCGCCGTAGGGGATCTCGCGGAGCGCATCGAGGAACCGAAGCTGCTTCGACGACGCCTTGGGAGCCAGCGACAGGTCGAACTCGGTCAACCTGCCGTCAAAATAGAGGGCAAGCTGGCGTTCCGCTTCAAGCAGCAACGGCGTGGAGTCGTCGGCATCGCCGCCCCAGTCGAGACGCGTGATCGCGCCGTTCTCGCCGCTCAGGGTAAGCGGCCCGATCGGGCTCTCGCAGGTCAGGGCCGGCATGGGTCGATCCATGCCGATCCGAACCGTTCAGGTGCGCCCGAGCTCATCCGAGCACGGCATTGCAACGGGCGCAGGTTCCCGGATGCGGATGCGTGCCAACATCCGGCAGGATCCTCCAGCAGCGCTCGCACTTGCCTCCCTCCGCCTTCTCGAAGAGCACGGCGACTCCTCCCGCCTCGGGCAGCCGGAAGGCCTCCGCCGGCGCGGGGTTCCCCGTGACGGAAATGGATGACGTGATGCAGACGTCCGCGAAATCCACGGTCTTCAGCGCATCGCGAATGCCCTGTTCCTCGACGTAAACGATGGGTGCCGCTTCGAGCGAGGCGCCGATCCGCTTTTCCCGACGCTGGATTTCGAGCGCGGCCGTCACGACCCGGCGAACGTGGCGGATGCCGACCCATTTCCGGGCAAGCGGTTCGTTCAGCCAGTCCGCCGGTGTTTCGGGAATTTCGGCGAGATGCACGGAAGACGCGTCGCCCGGGAATCTCGCCAGCCACGCCTCTTCGGCCGTGAAGACCAGGATTGGAGCAAGCCAGGTCGTCAGTCTGTGGAACAGCAGATCAAGTACGGTTCGTGCCGCCCTGCGGGTCAGGCCGTCACTGGCGTCGCAGTAGAGCGCGTCCTTCCGAATGTCGAAATAGAGGGACGAGAGATCGGAGGTCGCGAATTCGAAGACGGTTCGGAAAACGCCCTGGAAGTCATATGCCGCGTATCGAGTGCGCAGATTGTGGTCGAGTTCCGCCATGCGATGAAGGATCCAGGCCTCGAGTTCCGGCATGTCGGCGGGCGCGACGCGTTCGTCCTCCGAGAACCCCGCAAGATTGCCGAGCAGGAAACGCATCGTGTTCCTGAGGCGCCGATAGCTGTCGGCGGCGCCTTTCAGGATTTCCGGCCCGATGCGCTGGTCGCCCGTGTAGTCCGTCTGTGCAACCCAGAGGCGCAGGATGTCGGCTCCGTACTGCTTGACCACCTCGTCGGGCACGATGGTGTTGCCGAGAGACTTGGACATCTTGTTGCCCCTCTCGTCCAGCGTGAAGCCATGGGTCAGCACGCCACGATAGGGCGCCCGCCCCTGGGTGCCGCAGCTCTGCAGCAAGGACGAGTGGAACCAGCCTCGATGCTGGTCGGTGCCTTCGAGGTAAAGGTCGGCAATGCCGTCCTCCGTGCCGTCGGGACGGTCGCGAAGCGCAAAGGCGTGGGTTGACCCGGAGTCGAACCAGACGTCGAGGATGTCGAACACCTGTTCGTAATCGTCCGCCTTGGCGTCGTTGCCGAGAAAGCGTTCCTTGGCGCCGCGCTTGTACCAGGAATCCGCGCCTTCCATCTCGAACGCCTCGAGAATCCGGGCGTTCACGGCGTGGTTGCGCAACAGGAAGTCGGGATCGTCCGGCTTGGCGCCGATCTTGACGAAACAGGTCAGCGGCACACCCCAGGCGCGCTGGCGCGAGAGAACCCAGTCGGGACGGGTTTCCATCATTGAACGGAGGCGGTTGCGACCGGACGGCGGCGTCCACCGGACATTGTCGATCTCTTTCAGCGCGCGCTCGCGAATGGTCTTGCCATGCTGGTCCAGCCCGTCGCCAACGGGGCGGTCGATGGCCGCGAACCATTGTGGCGTGTTGCGGAAGATGAGCGGCGCCTTCGATCGCCAGGAGTGCGGATAGCTGTGCGCAAGGCGGCCTCGCGCGATCAGTGCGCCCACTTCGACGAGTTTGTCGATGATGCGCCTGTTCGCATCTCCCTCCTTGCCGTTCGGCTTGACGATGACGGTGCCGCCGAAGAATGGAAGATCCTCGCGGAACGAACCGTCTTCAAGCACGTTGTACGTCATCGGCAGGCCGTGCTTCAGCCCTACCTGGTAGTCGTCTTCGCCATGAGACGGCGCGGTGTGCACAAAGCCCGTGCCGGTTTCCGCCGTTACGTGCTCGCCGTACAGGAGCGGGACGTCAAAGTCCCATTCCCCGTTGTCGGCATGGCCTCGGAAGGGATGTGCGCAGGTGATCGCGGCAAGTTCCGCGACATCGACATCCATGAGGCGCCGGTACATCGAGGTCTCCAGCCGTGCCTGCGAAAGCGTCGCCTCGGCCAGATCGTCGGCAATGAGATACAGGTCCCCGATTCTCGCCCAGCACTCCTCCGGACGTCCCGTGACTTCGTAGAGCCCGTAGCTGATTTCGGGTCCGAAGCAGATGGCGCGGTTCTGCGGAATGGTCCATGGCGTGGTCGTCCAGATGACGACCTTCGCGCGCTCCAGACGCGACGCCCGCAAGTCGCCGTCCTTGCCCGCGGCCTGCCTCGAGCCTGAATCGCCGCCTGCGGCAGCCGCGCCACGATCAAGGGCCACGACAGGGAACTTGACCCAGACCGTATGGCTCTGGTGATCATGATACTCGACTTCCGCTTCGGCCAGCGCCGTCTTCTCGACAGGTGACCACATTACCGGCTTGGATCCTCGATAGAGCGTGCCGTTCATCAGGAATTTCTGGAATTCCTCGGCAATGACGCGTTCGGCATGGCAGGCCATGGTCAGATAGGGGTCCGCCCAGTTGCCTGTCACGCCGAGACGCTTGAACTCGTCCCTCTGGATGTCGATCCAGCTTTCGGCGAAGCGGCGGCACTCCTGGCGAAACTCGATCACGTCGACCGCGTCCTTGTCGCGTCCGTTCTTTCGGTACTGTTCCTCGATCTTCCACTCGATCGGCAGGCCGTGGCAGTCCCAGCCGGGGGCGTAGCGCGCATCCTTGCCCATCATCTGCTGGGAGCGGACCACCATGTCCTTCAGGATCTTGTTCAGGGCGTGACCGATATGCAGATGCCCGTTCGCGTAGGGAGGGCCGTCGTGAAGCGTGAATTGCGCGCGTCCCTGCTTCTCGCGAAGGCGGTCATAGACACCGATGGCCTCCCATCTTTCCAGCCAGCCTGGCTCGCGCTCTGGCAGTCCCGCGCGCATCGGAAAATTCGTGTCGGGAAGGTGCAGCGTGTCCTTGTAGTCAGGTGAGTCGGCACACATCGGTCAGCGTCCTTGAAGGGTGGATGTTCGGGCGACGGAGAGTCTCGGTGCATGATACCCGGCGGCTCTCCCGTCAGAGCGCCGGGCACGTAATTCGAATTATGATCGCCCTGCAGGTCACGAAGCGCTCTATAGGCAGCGAAACCGGTCAGGACAAGGCGGCATGAGGCTCAGGTTGCATGCCCGGTCGCGGCCTTCGGCGGTCAAGACCGGACTGTCGATTCGGCCACGCCGTCAAGGTGGGTCTGACCATACCAGATTGAGTTGCGTGGCCATACCCGCCTGATATCCTGTTGCCTTCTCCGATGGGTGTGGCCAATTCGTGAGCGTGGTGCATTATCGGAACCGTGCCTGGACCGCCCAGGCCGAGATCGGACATGCGGATGACGGAACGCCTTGAGGAGAGGAAGGCCCGCGCCAGTTCATGGTTCAGGAGCCTGCGCGACGAGATCGTGACCGCCTTCGAGGATGTCGAGGACGCACACGTGAGCGGCCCGAACTCGGACTGCGTGGCTGGTTGCTTCGAGTTCACCGAGACACGGCGCGCATCGGATGACGGGTCCGACGCGGGCGGTGGGCTCATGAGCGTGATGCGCGGCGGACGGGTCTTCGAAAAGGTCGGCGTGAATGTCTCGACGGTCTATGGCAGCCTCGGCGCGCGAGCGCAGGCGACCATGGCGGCGCGCGGCGTTCCCGGAATGGACGCGGATCCGCGTTTCTGGGCATCGGGCGTTTCGCTCGTTGCACACATGCGGAACCCTCACGTGCCGTCCGTTCACATGAACACGCGCATGTTCTGGACGCCCGGCGCCTCGTGGTTCGGCGGCGGATCCGACCTGAATCCCTGCATCGAGTACGAGGAGGATACGGCTGACTTCCATGCTGTGCAGAAGACCCATTGCGATTTGCATGGGACCGACATCCATCCGCGCCTCAAGACCTGGGCAGACAAGTATTTCTTCGTGAAGCATCGAGGCCGGGCAAGGGGCGTCGGCGGCATCTTCTTCGACGACTGGAACACCGGTGACTGGGAGGCGGATTTCGCCTTCACCCAGGATGTCGGCCGTGCCTTTCTCAAGGCATATCTGCCGATCGTCGAGCGCCGCCGCCTGACCGAGTGGTCCGAACAGGAACGGGATGCGCAGCTTCGGCATCGCGGCCTCTACGTCGAGTACAATCTCGTCTATGACCGGGGAACCAGGTTTGGCCTGGAATCGGCTCATGACGCGAGCGCGGTCCTGATGAGCTTGCCGCCTGTCGCGAAGTGGGACTGAGCCTGCCAGAAGCGGGACCGTCCGTTGCGCCCTCGGGCTCTTTGCCCCGTTGGCATTGCCGCATCGTTCAGCGCGGCTGCCACCTCGACACGTTCCGGAACAAGGAGAAGGCGCGGATGCATGGAGCACGCGACTTCGCATTCCTCCCGCCCTCAAGGACGGGGTTTCCGGCGCGTTGGACAGATGATGGCGCTTTTGGCGCCGACAGCGCCTTGATGAAGCTGCTTCTTGACACCCACATGCTGCTTCGGGCCCTGAGCGATGATCCCAAATCGAGACTGCAGGCAAGGAAGGCGTTTTGGGTTGCACGGAACCGGATCGTCTGTGCAGTATCCATCTGGGAAATTGCAATGAAGAGGTCGATCGGCAAGCTGAGGATCGATGGAGATCCCTCACGCAGCGCGAGGGTTGCCGGCTGCGCTCCATTGTCGGTCTCCTGATCTCATGGTCAGATTGCTGGCCCGTCGCCTCCGCGCCACGCGGACCCCTTTGGTCGTTTGCTGATCGCGCAGGCCTAATCCGATGTGCTGACGATTCTCACTGCCAGCCGGATGTTCAAGCCTTGCGATGTCGACTTGATCTATTGCCGATCCCGCGCTGGCAACGGTGCCTTCGGGAAGTCGGTCGAGAAGACCTCCGGGTCATAGGAAACACGGTCAAGATACAGGCCGCCGGGTGGCGCCACCGGGCCGCAGGCGGCGCGATCCCTTGACTCAAGCGCCGCCTTGACGTCGTCGTCGGCCCAGGCTCCGGCGCCCACTCGCTCCAGCGTTCCGATGATTGAGCGAACCTGGTTGTGCAGGAAGCTCCGAGCTCGGAAGGTCGCGCGCAATTCATGCCCGCCAGGGTAGGGGCGTTTCTCGAAGCTGATTTCGTCCAGGGTCTTCACCGGGCTCTTCGCCTGGCACATGGTCGAGCGGAAGGTCGTGAAGTCGTGCTTGCCAAGGAGATGTTCGGCCCCTCTGCGCATGGCATCCAAGTCCAGCGAGTGAATTGCGCGCCACGCTTTCCCGGCGTGCTGGACCAGCGGCGCGCGGCGGATGACAATGCGATAGAGATAGCGCCGTTCGACGGCGGAGTGTCGTGCATGCCAGTCATCCTCGACCTGCCTGCATGCAAGGATGGCGACCGGGTTCGGCTTCAGGTGGTGGTTCAGGGCCTCGGACAGTCGAAACGGATCCCAGTCTCTTGCCGTGTCGCAGTGGGCGACCTGTCCCAAGGCGTGAACGCCGGCATCAGTCCGTCCTGCGGCCGCGACGGTCAGGGCTTCAGGTTCGAGTTGCGCAAGTGCGTGTTCGACGACTTGCTGCACTGACGGCGCCGTTGCCTGCCGCTGCCAGCCCGAAAACGAGCGTCCGTCATACTCGATTCTGAGCGCGTATCGTGGCATGGCCTGGCCATAGACAGCGCTGGATCAAAACGCAACACGCACTCCCGATGCAACAGCGTTCCCGGGCATTGCCGGCCACCGCAGCCGAATTCCCGTTCCGTTACGGGCGGAAAGCGAGGCGTGCCGCCCGTGCGGGCGACGGAACTGGCGGGCCGGACCTTCTTCTCCGGGCGCGACGATTCCGATTGACGCAGTTTCGTCTTTTGTGCGCAAACTCAGTGCATGGAACTGGTCATGGCAGGGAGAGGCACATGCCGATAGACGGAACTTCGGAAACCGGTTCGCGGCGGATCCGGCTTGGTATGGTCGGAGGCGGGCGCGACGCCTTCATCGGTGCAGTGCACCGGATCGCCGGCCGTATCGATGACAATTATGAACTGGTGGCGGGTTGCTTCAGTTCCACCGCCGAGAAGAGCCAGGCATCGGGCGCCGATCTCGGTCTCGACCCCAAACGGGTCTACGGCGACTTCCTCTCGATGGCAAAGCGGGAAGCCCGTCTCAAGGACGGGGTCGAGGCGGTCGCGATCGTCACGCCGAACCACATGCACTATCCGGTGGCACGTGAATTCCTCAGGCGCGGAATTCACGTCATTTGCGACAAGCCGCTGACCTCGACGCTGCAAGACGCAAGGAAGCTGGCCAAGCTCGCCGAGAAGTCGGGCGCGCAGTTCATCCTGACCCATAACTACACGGGCTACCCGATGGTGCGGCAGGCACGTTCAATGGTTGAACGTGGCGAACTCGGTGACATTCGCGTGGTGCAGGTCGAATACGCGCAGGACTGGTTGAGCGAGGATCTTGAATCAAGTGGCCAGAAACAGGCGGGTTGGCGCACCGATCCGGCGCGGAGCGGGGCGGGCGGTTCGACCGGGGACATCGGGACTCACGCCTTCAACCTAGTTCAGTTCGTGACCAGGCTGAGGCTAGAATCGCTTTCGGCGGATCTTCAGACCTTTGTCGAAGGCCGGCGCCTGGATGACAACGGGCACGTCCTTCTGCGATTCGAGGGTGGTGCGCGCGGCATGCTCTGGTGCAGCCAGGTTGCGCCGGGCAACGAAAACGGCCTGCGCCTGCGAGTGTTTGGCACGAAGGGCGGGCTTGAATGGGCGCAGGAGAATCCGAACTATCTCTGGAGCACGCCATTGGGGGAACCCAAGCGATTGCTGAGCCGGAACGGGGCCGGTTCGGGACCCGAGGCGGCGCGTGTCTCGCGTATTCCGCCCGGCCACCCCGAAGGGTATCTGGAAGGCTTTGCAAACATCTATTCGGAGGCCGCGATCGCCATCCGGGCCGCCGGGAGAGGCGCTCCTGCACCACCGGAGGTGATGTTTCCGGATGTTAATGACGGCCTTGCGGGCGTGGCGTTCGTCGACGCCTGCGTCAGGTCTTCCGGACGCAACTCCGCTTGGGTGTCACTCGCCTTGTAAGGATTCGGCCAGGTGGAAGCGCCCATGCGTGCCGGACCAAGGTCACTACGGCAGCACGAGCAGCCAGAGCCAGAGGGAAACGACCGACAAGGCCGTGCCGAACAGGACTGAGGAAGCGACCGCGCGCCTTGCCGTGCCGAACATGTTCGCGAAAATGTACGTGCTTGCCCCCGGCGCCATCGCGGCGGTCAAGACAACCGAACGGAAAGCGTCCCGGTCAATCGCCATCGCGGATGCCATGCTCCAGGATATCACCGGATGGACCAGCAGGGACACGATGCAGATCAGGGCGATGGCCTTCAGGTCGCCTTCCGGCTTGTAGCGCACAAGGACGCCGCCAAGTCCGAACAGGGCAGCAGGAAGCGCGGCGCGGGACAGGAGGTCGATTGCGTCTGACAGGACGCCTGGAACACCTATCTCGAACACGTTGACCAAGAGGCCCAAGACGGCGCCGACGATGAGCGCGTTGTTGAACATCGCCTCGCAGACGTGAAGGGCGGCATGCAGCGGTGACTTTCCGGCACCCCGGACGATTTCCATCGCGGTGACGCCGACGAAGTAGCAGAATGGCGCGTGCAGGGCGACGATTGCGTAGTTGCCGGCGAGAGCGTCGACCCCATAGGCGAGTTCCGTGATGGGAAGGCCAAGCAGGACCGAATTCGAGAACATGCAGCAGAAGCCGATCGCGACCGCATCTGGCCAAGGGCGTCCGATGAGCAGGCGGCCAAGAACGAGCCCCAGCACGAATCCCGAAGCTGCGCCCGTGTAGAAGCTGAAGAGCAGGGGGAGGTCGAATCCCTTGTCGAGATCAATTGAGGACAACGCGTTGAACAGGAGGCACGGGATTGCGAAGTTCTGCGTGAACTTCATCAGGGCGTCGATGCCGCTTTCGCTGAAGACTCCCCTCCAGACCGCAAAGTACCCCGCCCCAATGACCAGGAAGACGGGCATGACGACGTCCAGAAGCGCCTGCATCGTTCAGCCGGACACGGTAAGGCGCATGCCGTCATAGGCCGGCTCGACGGTGCCCGGTGTCTCGGAAATCAGAGTGTCGTAGTCGAGGTCGATGTGCATGTTGGTGAGAACGGCGCGTTTGGGGGCCGCGCGCTCGATCCAGCCAAGCGTGCGTTCGAGATGTGCGTGGGTCGGGTGAGGGTCGCGCCGGAGCGCGTCGACAACCCAGATGTCCAGTCCTTCGAGGTTCGCCCAGGCGTCGTCGCCGATTTCGGCGACATCAGGCAGGTAGGCAAGGTCGCCAATCCTGAATCCAAGCGCGTCAATCGAGCCGTGGCTCACGCGGATCGGCTGAAACGTGATTCCGCCGCCTTCGCCATCGACATTCACGTCGCCCTTGATCGTGTGCATTTCAAGAATTGACGGGTACGGCGAACCTTCAGGTTGCGTGAAGGCGTAGCCGAAACCCGAATACAGCCTTTCCTGCGTTGGCCCGTCTGCCCATACGGGCATTCGGGCGCGCCGAGCATAGACGATGGGCCGCAGGTCATCGATTCCGTGCACGTGATCGGCATGGCCATGGGTGTAGATCACTGCATCAAGATCGCCGACGTCAGCGTCAAGCAATTGCTGGCGCAGGTCTGGAGAGGTGTCGATCAGCACGGTCGTCCTTGCATCGTCTTCGACCCGCTCGACCAGAAGCGAGCAACGCCGCCTCCGGTTCCTGGGGTTCGCGGGATCGCAATCTCCCCAGAGCCCCCCGATCCTGGGCACCCCGCCCGACGAGCCGCACCCGAGAATGGTGAAGATCAGCTCTGCCATGCGGCTGCCTTGGCAAAGAGTCGTTCGAAGTTCTCTTCAGTTCGATCCGCAAACTCCCTGTAGTCCAGTCCGAAGAGCTTGGCACCGACCCGTGCCGTGTCGGCAACGAAGGCCGGTTCGTTCCGTTTGCCCCGATTGGGTGGCGGGGCGAGATAGGGCGCGTCGGTTTCCAGCAGGATCCGGTCAATCGGCGCCGCGGCGAAGATCTGGCGGAGCGCGTCATTTCTTGGGAAGGCGGCAATTCCGGACATGGAAAGGCAGAACCCGAGATCAAGAGCCGTCTCGGCGAGCGATGCGCCGGAGGAAAAGCAGTGCATCACGCAGGAAAACGCGCCGGCCCGATGTTCCTCGGTCAGAATCCGTGCCATGTCCTCGTCTGCATCGCGGGCATGAATGATGAGTGGCAGTCCGGTCCTGCGCGCCGCCTCGGCATGAATGCGAAGGCTCTCTTGCTGATCCGCGGCGCTGTCCCGCGTGTAATGGTAGTCGAGGCCGGATTCGCCGATGGCGACGAACTTTGGATGGGCGGACAGGGAGACCAGCGTCTCTGCATCCACCATGGGTTCATTCGCAACTGACATCGGATGTGTGCCGGCGGCGTAGAATACGGGTGGGTGGGCTTCGGCAATGGCACGTATCGCGGGTTCGGCAGCAAGGCGCGTGCAGACTGTCACCATGCGATGAACGCCTCGATCGGCGGCGCGAGCGACGACCTTGCCAAGCTCACCATCGAACTCGGGAAAGTCAAGATGGCAATGGCTGTCCGTGATCCTGGCCGGAGATGACATTGGTTCCGTATGGGTAGGTTCGGGTAGGCCGTCAACCCGGGGAACCATCGCTGCGCCCGGGATCCCGTGCTTGTCGCGGCGTCAAGAGGCGGCAGTCGCTTCAATCTGAAGGAATGCGTCCGTGAGCAGGCTTGCCGGGTCAATGTTGACTTCCCGGCCATGCGTCAACCGGGCCGACAGCCTCTGCTGCAGTTCCGCCCATGCATGGACGCGAACGGTGGCCGCGCCGAGCCGGGCAAGCGTTTCGGATTCACCCGGCGTCGCCTCGGAAGCGGGCGGCATTCCTGCAGCGGTTCGCGCAAGTCGGGCCAGTGCCTGGTCCAGCAACTTGACCGTCAGATCGAATCGCCGTTCGGCTCCGCGCGCCGAAGCCTCTTCAGCGAACTTCAGCAACCTGCTCCGGTCCATGGATGGCGCTGTGGCAATCACGTCCATGACCTTGCCATAGAGTTCGAGGCCGCCTTCGTTCATTAGCCGGACAGCTTCGCCGACCGAGCCGCGCGCAAGGGCATGAAGTCCGCTGGCGTTTCCTGCCGCGATGCCCGCTTCGGAAAGGGCCAGATCCATGTCGGCTTCGTCCAGTTCCCGCAGCCTCAGGACCCTGCAACGCGACCGGATCGTAGGCAGAAGTCTCGTCGGCTGGTGGCTGACCAGGATGAGAACGGTGTTTCCCGGAGGCTCTTCCAGCAGCTTGAGGAGGGCGTTTGCGGCGGACAGGTTCATGTCGTCTGCCGCATCCACGATGACGACCCGGGATCCGCCGTCGGTGGCGGTCAGGCCGAGAAACCTGTTTAGCCTCCGGACCTCGTCGACCGTGATCCAGTTCTTGAGGCGCTTGCGATCAGGTTCCCATGCGCGCCGGATCAGGAGACAGCCGGGATCGGACAATGCCGCAACCCGGCGGGCGACAGGGTGATCCGCGGACATGTCCAGGCCTTCCTGAGCGGATCCGTTCTTCCCGGGCTCGCCACCCGTTCGCGCCAGCAGAAACCGTGCCATTGCCCAGGCCAAGGTCGCCTTTCCCACGCCGCGCGGTCCTGTCAGGAGCCAGGCATGGTGCATTCGGTCACGTCCAAGCGACGCAAGGACCTCGGCCTCGGCTTCCTTGTGGCCGAACAACCGCAGGGTTTTACGCGGATGCGGCGCACCCACGGCGCGGTCGGCTTCGTGAGGGCTTTCGTCATTCATGGGCTCGGGCCCGCGATCAGGGAGATGTCATGCGCTATGGCATCGACGTCGCGATGGCCGTCGACCAGGTGGCATCGGTCGGGATTGTCGCTTGCAATTGCGCGAAACCCCTTGCGCACACGATCCTGAAAGCCTTGTCCCAGTTCTTCGAACCTGTCTTCGCCGGAATTGCGGCCAAGGCCGCGCTTGAGAGCTTCGGCCGGATCCATGTCAATTACGAATGTCAGGTCGGGATCCTTGCCGATCACCGAATCGTGGAGCTGTTCAACAAGCGCGCGCAGTTCCGGTCGAACGGTTCCCTGATACACGCGCGTTGAATCCGCAAACCGGTCCGAGATCACGGTGGCGCCCCTGTCGAGCGCCGGGCGAATGGTCTTTTCCAGGTGATCTCGCCTTGCGGCCGTGAAGAGCAGGATCTCGGTTTCGGCTGACCAGCGTTCGGGAGGGCCTTCGACCAGAAGCTGCCGGATTTCCTCGGCTCCGGAAGAGCCGCCTGGCTCACGTGTCAGGACGACGTCAAGACCCATGGAAGCCAAGCCTTTGGCGAGGAGCCCGGCTTGCGTGGACTTTCCGCAACCGTCCATGCCCTCGAATGTGATGAGGCGTCCTGCATTCATTCCAGGAGGCTCCGCACCTGCCCAATGGCCATGTCGATCAGAAGGGAGGACGAAGCGCGTACGCGAGGCAGGAGGCCGCCCAGGGTCGCTTCGCGGTCAGAGACAAGCGGGACCCGCTTCTCCGGTATGCTCGGAATCGAGACAACGAGTTCCGCCACCTTTGCGCCCTCGGCGACCGGCGCGTCGAGCGGCGAGAGATACTCGATGCGCATTGTGACGCTGTCCTGTCCAACGGTCGGGAAAGGCAGAAGGATGTCTTCGCCCGCAATTGCATTGACGCTGGACTGGCTTCCCACCCAGACCGGAATCTCGCCAATGACGTCACCCTTGGAAGCAAGCTTCCTGACAATGAACTGACGGAGTCCCCAGATAATAGTTGCCTCGGCTTCACGGCGGCGTGCCGCAGCGCTTTCGAGACCGGTGAAGGCAAAGATCACGCGCCGCTCGCCCTGTATGGCGGACCCCACGAGGCTGTAACCGGTTTCCTCGGTGTGTCCGGTCTTCAGCCCGTCTGCGCCCAGACCGATCCCCAAAACCGGATTGCGATTGAACCTGTTGGCCGGCGAGCGGCCGTCATAGTCGAATTCCTCCATGGCGAAATACCCGTAATACTCGGGAAAGTCCTTGATCAGCAGCGCTGCCAACTTCACCAAGTCGCGGATGCTCATCCGGTGTCGTGGATGGGGCCAGCCGCTGGCATTGGCAAAAGTCGAGTCCTTGAGCCCGATTTCGCGGCCCCGAATGGTCATCCTTTGTGCGAATGCCTCTTCCGTTCCGGCCAGCCCTTCGGCCACGACCACGCATGCGTCGTTGCCGGACTGGACGACGATTCCCTTGATCAGCTCTTCGGCGGTCGGTCGGTCGGTTTCATCAAGGAACATGGTCGAGCCGCCCATGTTGCGGGCCTTGGTCGAGACGGCGAAAGTCGTGTCCAGATCAATGTGCCCTTCCCTCAGTGCCTCGAAGACCATGTAGAGCGTCATCAGCTTTGACATCGACGCCGGCGGCATCGGCGTGTCTGCGTTCCTTTCGAAAAGCACCGTGTCGGTGTCGAAGTCATGGATGAGCGCGGCTTTCGCGGGGGTCTCGTACACCGTTTGAGAAGCCGCCGCCGCAGCGACAAGGGTTGACAACGCAAGGACAAGAAACAGGACTGCAATCTGTCGCAACATGGTGAGAGTCTCCGATGTTGAATCAGTGGGGAAGTCACGCAGTCGGGAGTCATCGATCTCGGATGCGATTTGGGCATGGGTGAACCGGCATCCGTGGGAGTTCGTTCCATTTCGGCCCGTTGCCCCGAATTGGGTGCTCGAGGATGAACTGGTTGGCATCCACGTCATGCGTGTCGTCCTTGGCTCGTGCGGCGCTTTCAGACCGAATTTCCCGAGTCTGACTCCTGCCGAGTTTGGCTGAAATGCTTAGCTTTCCCGCCCTTGCATTGAAAGGGGCTACCTGAACTTTGGGCAGAATTGTGCCGGGGGCTTTCAGAATCGCGCGACGACCGATACCAAGCCCCGGCCGGAGGAGTGGCAGAGTGGTCGAATGCACCGGTCTTGAAAACCGGCGTGCGTGAAAGCGTACCGTGGGTTCGAATCCCACCTCCTCCGCCATGATTTGTTGTTTTTTGATTTTTCTTGATCTCATGATCAATTTCATGTTGAGTTACATGTCAAGGCCTTGGCTGAACCGGCGGCCGGAGCACTCGCCGGGAAGCGCCCATATTTCGGTCAAATGCAGATTCCGTGGCTTTCGACGGTTTCGCGGGATCCAGATCCGGGCTTTCTGCGTCCCTTTCCCAAAGTCCAGCACCGTGCGGGCATGCCGGTACCCTCCGGCCAAGTAGGTGCGACTGGTCTCGAAGCTCTTCCAGCCGCCGTGCGGGTCATTTCAGCTCGCGCGAGGAACACGGCCCCCCCCCAAGGCCATTCGAAAGTCCTGATTCCGCCGTTTGACATGCATTTCGGCTCCTGCCTGCCATCCGGGCCGCGACGTTGCCGGTTTTTTTGATGCGTGCGCCATAATTCTGCCGGCCATCCAGAAATGATGGTGCCATGGGGTCGGCCATCATGGCCATGACCTCTCCGGATTCCGGCGTTCCGCTCTCCGAGGTCGAAGTCCGTCTGGTGCGACCTACCCATTACCCACAAAGTGTGTACAGCTAGCCGATTGACTTCAGCAGGACGCTGTCGTCCCCGGCATTGACGCTGTGGCCGACCATCCACGCGGCGAAGGCCAGCGAGGACTGGCCGTTCCAGAGAATCTCCGCCCCGGGCGGCCCGTCGTTGCTTCGTCCAAGGTAGCCGCCCATGGTCGCCACGAGGCGGAACGCGGTCCCGAGATCGGCCGGCGGCGCCATCCGGCGGGCGGCGGCGAAGTCCGAGAGCAGCCCGATCTCGATCTTCGAGAAGGCGCTTTCCAGCGGCCGTCCGGGTTCGGTGCGCGCAAGCTGCGCGAGCGCGGCGATCCGCCAGGCAATGACGGCGTTCATGGCCACCGCGCGTTGCAGGCGTTCCCTGTTCCGGTGGGCGGTGTTCTCGACGTTGCAGCCGGACTTCAGGATCCTGTGCCAGTCCTCGATCCGCCACCTCAGGCCGTACAGGCGGAGGACCTCGCGCGCCTGCTCGGGGCGTCCGGCCTCGAGCGTGGTGAGCAGGCGCCAGCATGTCGGCTTGCAGCCGGCCGGCGGGTCCGCTTCCTCGGCAAGGACCGCGTTCACGGCGATGGGGTCGGGACCGAAACGCGCCCTCTCCCTCTCCGGCGGCGGCAGGTCGACCGGAACCGTGCGGATGGCGAGGACGGCCCTGCGGGCCGCGCGCCCGTCGAAGGCGGCCTGCCCGCGCGTGGAATTGCGCTCCGACTGCCGTTCGAGCTCGATCGTGAAGCGGCCGGTCTCCGGTTGCGCGGCCATCGTCTCGAACAGCTTCGGGCGGCCGCGGCCGAGGCTGCGGTCATGGCGGGCGCGGACCAGCAGTTCAAGGCTGCGCCGGCCGAGCGCCCGGTGTTCGGCGAAGACGTCGAAGGCGTCCGCCTCCCGGTCCATCGCCGCCACCACCCGCACCCCGTCAAGCTCGCGCGCGATCCCGGCGCTGTCGCGCAGCCCGCGCAGCCAGCGGCCGGTCTTCCGGTCCTCCACGTCCTTCGCCGGCTTCGCCGCCCCGAACGGCGGCGCGTCGAACTCCATGCGGACCACGCCGAGCGGCACGCCGTCCGCGCCGACCGCCAGCGTCGAGTGCAGGTGCAGCCCGCGCGTCCCGGTTCCGCCCTTGTTGCGGCTGATGCTGCCAAGCCCGTCGCAGCCGCGATGCGTCGCGAAGTTCAGGTCCGTGCCGTCCTGGACCAGCAGGGCAAGCCGTTCGGCCTGCATCCGCCGGACGCTGCGGGCCCGGTGCCCGGAAAGGATCGTCGTCGCCGACACCGCGTCGTGGTCCGGATGCTCGATCATCCTGCAGTACCCCTTCACTGCCGCCTCGTCTCCGGCCGCGGCGCCGAAGAACGTCCTCGACAGCGACCGCGCCTGGACCCGCGCGCTCTGCACCAGCCGGCGCGTCAGCCGCGCATCGCCAAGCGACGCCGCCCCGAACTCGTTCCCGGCCCAGCTCTCCGTGTCAAGCCCGTCCCCGGCCGCCAGCGCGCGGTCCACGCCTTCCAGCCGGTCCCGCCAGTCCGCCGCCAGCGGCCGCAGGAACACCGCCTTCGCCGGCTCCGCACGCCCGTCACGCAGCCGTCGCCCGCAGGTCTCGCCGACACGGCGCCAGCCGGCCGCGCGAAAGCAGGACCCGGAATGCTCCGGGGCGACATAGGTCTCCATCAGGACCGGGCGCACCCCGTACGCCGCCTCGAAGTCGCCGGAGACCCGCCGCGCCGCCATGCCAAGCAGCCTCGACGCCAGGTTCCTCACCGAAGCCGAGGGACGGACCAGGAACCGGGCCAGCGAGATCACGCGCCCGAGGCGGCGCTCGCGCGCGTCCGCGTCCCAGCCGATCCATTCGTCCCGCGCCTCCAGCGACCGCGTCGCCGGGGCGAACAGGAAGCCCCCGAGCCAGCCGTGCGACGACCCCGCGAGATACCGCACCTGGCGGCCCACGTGAAGGCGCGCGGCGCGCGGATGCTCCGAAGCCATCAGCTCGTTGAACACCAGCCGCAGCGCGTCGTCCCGCACGGCCACGAGTTCGAGCCCGTCGATGTCGCCCGCCCGCGACGGAAGCCCGGCGGGCTCCGGAACCGCGACGCCCGGGCGGGCGACCCGGCCATGGCCGCCGCTGCCGCTCGGCGCGGGCAGCGCGATGCGGCCAGAGCGCTCGAGACGGCGCAGGGCCGCAAGACAGCTTGCGACCTGAAGGTCGCCCCGGTGGTCGAGAAACCCGAACGCCGCACACACGCGCCGGCCGATCTCGGCACGGCTGTCATCGCCCATGCGCGCCAGAATGGCCGTGAGCTTGCCAAAGCCGGCCTCCGACGAAAGCGCCCGGGGAATCGAAATCTCGCCCACCATGAAGGCACCGTAGCAGGTGCGCTGCGGCGAGTCGAGTCGCAATTGTGTCCTATGGGCAGGTCGCGGGGCATGGACGAGAAGGCACGCTGGGATGCATTGGTCCGCGAGCATCACTGCCTGCCCTGGCGCCGTCTCTTCGGCAAGGCGCTGCACCATGTCGCCATCCATGGCGATCGCTGGCTGGCACTGATCGGCTGGCAGGTCGGCGCGCGCGACCGCTGGACCGGCTGGACGGCCGAGCAGCAATTCTCCCGCCTGCGCCTGGTGGCCAACAATGCCCGCCATGTCCTCCTGGGCCGGGACCGGCCGCGCAACCTCGCCTCGCGGGTGCTGGCGCTCAGCCTCAGGCGGCTGCCCTCCGACATGACGGGGTGCATGGTTGCCCGGTGTGCCTGGCCGAGACCTTCGTCGACGTCTCCCGTTTTGCCGGCACCTGCTGCCGGGCATCAAGCTGGCGGCCACCGGGCCTGACCCGCGGCCTGCCCGCCGGCCGGGGGCCGCGCCCCGCCGGCACCATCACGGCCAGGCCAAGGAGGTCTTCGTGCATCCACTCCATGCCGATGCCAGGCAGATGCCGTGTGCGGATGTCGCACCCCACGCCATGAAGGCAGTCAGGACGCACCCCTTCCCGACGCCGAACTCCTGGGCTCGCTGCATGACCACCTTGCCGGCATGGAGGATTTCCGCCGGGCAAGGGGGCAGCGCTGCAGCCTGGCCTTCTGCCTCACCATCATGATCGCCGCCGGCCTGTTCGGCTGTCGCGGCCATGCCGCCCTTGCCGAGTTCGCCCGCCGGCTCGACCGGAAGCAGCTGGCCGCCATCGGCGCCTTCCGCCATGTTGCGGGGCCTCTTCACCACGCCGGTGGCCACCTCCTTCCTGAACATCCTGCGCGGGATGCCGCCCGATGCGCTCGATGCGGTGTTCCGGGACCTGGCCGCCTCAGGCAGTGACGGTGATGCCGCCCTGGCACTTGACGGCAAGACGATCAGGGGCGCCTCCCGGCAACTGTCGAGCACGGCACCGGCCTGGTGGCCGGACAGGTCCGGGTTGCCGAAGGCACGAACGAGATCCCGGCCCTGCGTGATCTCGCGGCGCGGCTCGGCAAGCGGGTCATCACTGCCGATGCCATGCATGTCCGGCACGAGGCCGCGGCAGCCATTGTGGATGCCGGCGGCGATCATGTGCTGACCGCGGTCAAGGGCAACCGGAAGGGGATGCATGAGCGGCTCGGCCGGTTCGGTGGCCGGGACAGCGGCAGGATGCATGCGGAAGAGGCGGGAAAGCGGCATGGCCGCATCGAGCAGCGCCACTGCACGGCGGTCGACATCTCCGGCCCGGAATGGAACGGCTTCTGCCCCCTCAATGGCCGGCGCCAGGCCTTCCGCGTCATCCGCTTTCGTGAAGCGGTCAGGACCGTCGAGACCGGCATCGAGACCGTCCATGGCCTGACCTCGCTCGGGCCGGATCAGGCCGGAGCCCGGGAGATTGCCGGCCATGTCCGCTCACACTGGCAGATCGGGACCAGGCTGCATCATGTCCGCGACTTCACCCATGACGAGGATCGCTGCCGGGCACATGCCGGCAACGTCCCGCAGAACCTGTCGGCCATCTCCGACATGGCGATCTCGCTGATCAGGCTCGACGGCCGCTTCGAGCACGTGCCGCCTGCAGACCCGGCCATCCCGCATCGCTCCCTGTGGCCCGGCCCCTGGCCGGGCCTTCGGAGCCATGGGCCCGGCACGTCTTCGGCGCAGGATCCGGGCGGGAATCGCCGCCGGCCGGCATGACTCGTCTGCAGACTGCCCCGACGTGACCGCCGGGTGACGGCCGGATAACGGAACCGGAGGCTGGACCTGGTCATGGCATGGCAGCCGACTTTTGAATGGGCCTGGTGAAGACCCAAGGGAGGGGCCCGGCGGCGGACGCGAGCGGACCTTCCCGGAAACAGGGGGCAAGGCCTTGAACGAAACCTGAACTGCATCGACCCCTGCCGGGGATCACCTGGCTCCGGACCAGAAGCCAACGCCGCTCCCGGCATGAACGCCGCGCCCCCTTGCCGCCGGCGCCGGAACAGTATTGTCGGGTTCGGGCTTCGTGGCCGCTCAGGCACAGGAATCTTGTGCTTGACGTGGGGGGCCCCATTACGGAAGGCAACTCTTGCCTGGTGGTGTCGTCGATTGACCCCCAGGTTTTTGGTGCTTCCTTACTATACGCTGATCATCTGGGCGGCGCTTTATGGCTGGCTTGTCTTTGGCCAGTTTCCGGATGGCTGGACGTGGGTGGGCACCGCGATCATCATGGCGACAGGGATGTACACGCTGCGGCGCGAGTACCTGGCCATCCGGCGTGCAAGTCGCCGTTGAGGGCGTGATTCTCCATGCGTTGCCAACGCCCTGGAGCGGGGTCGAAAAAAGTCTTCGGCCCCTGTTGACAGATCTCGATCGCCTGCCTAGTTACCATCTGTTAGCACTCACTGAATGCGAGTGCCAACAGGAATGCAATGGTAGGAACGAAGGAGCGTTCAACATGAAATTCACCCCGCTTCATGATCGCGTTCTTGTTCGTCGCGTGGAAGGCGACGAGAAGACCGCCGGCGGCCTGATCATCCCCGACAACGCCAAGGAGAAGCCCGCTGAGGGCGAGGTTGTGGCTGTTGGCGACGGGGCAAGGGACGATGACGGCAAGCGCGTCAAGATGGATGTCAAGGCCGGCGACAGGATCCTGTTCGGCAAGTGGTCGGGCACCGAGATCACGCTCGACGGCGAAGAACTTCTGATCATGAAGGAAAGCGACATTCTCGGCGTCATCGCCTGATCTCGCTGTCCGGAACCAACTCAAACGAAAGATAACCAGGAGCTAAGGAAATGGCCGCTAAGGACGTCAAATTCGATACCGACGCCCGGAACCGGATGCTGGCTGGCGTGAATATCCTCGCCGATGCCGTGAAGGTGACGCTCGGGCCCAAGGGCCGCAACGTCGTGCTCGACAAGAGCTTTGGTGCACCCCGGATCACCAAGGATGGTGTGACGGTCGCCAAGGAGATCGAGCTTGAGGACAAGTTCGAGAACATGGGTGCGCAGATGGTCAAGGAGGTCGCGAGCCGCACCAATGACGAGGCTGGCGACGGCACCACCACCGCTACGCTGCTCGCGCAGTCCATCGTGCGGGAGGGAATGAAGTCGGTTGCCGCCGGAATGAACCCGATGGATCTGAAGCGAGGGGTCGACGCCGCTGTCGCGTCGGTCGTCGAATCCATCCAGAAGGCCGCGCGCAAGGTGAAGGACTCGGATGAAGTCGCCCAGATCGGCACGATCTCGGCAAACGGCGAATCCGAGATCGGCAAGCAGATCGCGGACGCAATGCAGAAGGTCGGAAACGACGGCGTGATCACCGTCGAGGAGAACAAGGGCCTCGTCACCGAAACCGAGGTCGTGGAAGGCATGCAGTTCGATCGCGGCTACCTGTCGCCCTACTTTGTCACCAACGCCGACAAGATGACCGCCGAGCTCGAGGACGCGTTGATTCTTCTCCACGAGAAGAAGCTTTCGTCGTTGCAGCCAATGGTGCCGCTCCTTGAATCGGTCATCCAGTCCCAGAAGCCGCTCCTCATCATTGCGGAGGACGTGGAAGGCGAGGCTCTGGCCACGCTCGTTGTCAACAAGCTGCGCGGCGGCCTGAAGATCGCGTCCGTCAAGGCTCCGGGCTTCGGCGACCGTCGCAAGGCCATGCTTCAGGACATCGCGATCCTGACCGGCGGCCAGGTGATTTCGGAAGACCTGGGCATGAAGCTCGAAAACGTGACGATGGACATGCTCGGCTCCGCCAAGCGCGTCTCGATCACCAAGGACGAGACCACGATCGTCGACGGTGCGGGCGCCAAGGCCGAGATCCAGGCCAGGGTCGCGCAGATTCGCCAGCAGATCGAGGAAACCACGTCGGACTATGACCGCGAGAAGCTGCAGGAGCGGGTGGCCAAGCTCGCCGGCGGCGTCGCCGTCATCCGGGTGGGCGGCATGACCGAAGTCGAGGTCAAGGAGCGCAAGGATCGCGTCGACGACGCGTTGAATGCGACGCGCGCCGCCGTGCAGGAAGGCATCGTCATTGGCGGCGGCGTCTCTCTCGTTCAGGCAGCAAAGGGCTTCGACAAGATCAAGTGCGAGAACAGCGATCAGGAAGCCGGCGTCGCGATCGTGCGTCGGGCTCTGGAGGCCCCGCTGCGCCAGATCGCCGAGAATGCCGGTGTCGATGGTTCCGTGGTGGCAGGCAAGGTCCGCGAGAGCAAGGATGCCAAGTTCGGCTTCAACGCCCAGACCGAGGAATACGGCGACCTGTTCGGCTTCGGTGTCATCGATCCGGCAAAGGTCGTGCGCACGGCGGTTGAGGACGCGGCGTCGATCGCCGGGCTTCTCATCACGACGGAAGCCATGGTCGCCGAAAGGCCAGCCAAGGAAACTCCTGGCGGCGGTGGCGGCGGCATGCCCGACATGGGCGGCATGGGCGGCATGATGTAGAAGGCGCAGGCCCGTCGGGATCGCGGCACTTGCCGGGCCCCGGGCCAAATGGAAACCGGAAGGGGCGCCTGTCAGGGCGCCCCTTCTTCATTTGAAGCCGTGGGGCAAGACGGGTGACCGCTGCGCTGCCGTCGAGCGTGGCCATGTGCGGGCCGCGCCCGTCCGGTCACCGCTGCCGGTCAAGGCCTTGCGCCGGCCGCATCAATCGCACCGCCTCGGTGCGATGGCCAAAAGGGGTCTTTGTTCCGGTTGGCGTTGGCAAGCGCGGTCGCGTAGTCCCATGACCAAACGCTCAGGTAGTCCAAGTCGCGCAAGAGTTGGCCGAAACCGGCGATCGCGGCGACAGACCCGGCCTCAGGCGAGCAATGGCATTTCATTAGGCGTCCGGGATCGTGATGCCGTATTGCATGCCATGACAGCCGATTGATTCCACGCTCCTTTTTCGCCGGCGCCGTTTTCGGACCCATGGGGCTAACATGGCCTCACCGGCGTGGCGTGTTAGGCTCGCATAAGACCGTCCTTCCGGGAGCGCACAGCCATGGATCCGCGAATCGAGGCCCTCAAGGGCTCTGTTGCAAAAAAAATTGCCGGAGTTGCCGGGGTGTGGTCTGGTTCCGTCTTTCTTCAAGATCCTTGCTGGATCGCGATCTTTTCAAGCTCCGCTCCATGCAGCGACATCAACTCGCCCAACATCTCCGGCCCGATCCCGAAGGCACTTTCGACAAGACGCGCTTCACCCCTGATGCCGGGCTGAAGCTGGAAGGCCTTGGCCCGCTTCTTCCGGAGGGCGCGCATGACCTCGAAGCCCTTGATCGTGGCGCAGGCGGTCTTCATTGACTTGAAGCCAAGGGTCGGCTTGATCAGGCGCTTGAGCTTGCCATGGTCGGCCTCGACGACGTCGTTGAGGCATTTCACCTGCCCGTGTTCGGTCTCGGGGGGACACTTGCCGGCCTGCTTCAACTCCCGGATGGCCTGGCCGTGGCATCCCGCCTTGTCGGTGCTGATCACGACGGGCTTCTCCCGCTCCTTGCACCCGCGCAGCGCCTTGCCCGGGAACCGCTTGGCAGCCTTGGCATTGCGGGTCTGCGACAGGTGGAAGTCGATGGCGTCGCCACGGCCGTCGACCGCGCGGTACAGACACGCCCGTTTCCCTTTGACCTTGATGCATGTTTCGTCCACGCGCCGGGACCGCGAAAGTCCGCCTGGGCGACAGTGCCGGCGCAGGCGCCTTTCGATTTCCGGCGCGCAGGCCTGCACCCGGCGATGGATGGTGGCATGGTCCACCGCGACGCCGCGCTCTTCCAGCATTTCCTCGAGGTCACGGTAGCTGACGCCATATCTGCAGTGCCACCGAACGGCCCGCGGAATGATCTCGCCCCGGAAGTGCCGCCACTTGAAGTCATGGGTCATGGGAGGGTCTCCAAAAGCGCAATCTACCGCTGCCTCGCTCACAAGGGCTGCTGAGAGCGGTTTTTGCAACAGCGCCCGCATGACTGACACGCGATGAGGCATAGGCCATCCGCTCAAGGCCGAGATTGGTCGCCCCGGCCAGGATAGTGGCCAAGACGGCAGCGGGCTCCTCGTGATGCTTGCCCGACCGCAGGTCGGTGAAGGCGTCGAGGAACCCCGTCTGCGCATTCACCTCCCAAGGCGAATCCGTGATGCGGATACGTGGCATCACGGAGTCAATCGCCCGCTCCAGGCGCACCGCGGCGGGGGGCGTCACCGCGTCATGTGGCGTGATCTTCAGTCGCCCGCGCTCAATCCGGACACCGGCGAGGGCGTTGCGTTTCAAGGCGTGGTCCACTTGGTCAAGGCGTTTCGCCAGCGTGGCCCGGCGATCAGCCAGCCAGGACTCCGGACTGGTCTCGAAACCAGCGTCCCGCATGACGGCTTCGGCATTGCCTCGGGGCATGAGACAGCTGTCGAAACGGCGATACTCACGGCTGCCATCGACCCAGACATCCCCGGCGCGCAAACGGTCTCGCAAGGTGGAGACAACGGCGGTTTCGTAAACGCGCCGCTTCGGCTGACCGTCCTGAACGATCAGCGACCGCCAGTGTCTGGCGGCGAACGGCATGGGCGGATCATCCGGCAACTTGCGCTTGCCGGTCTGGTTCTGGTCGCGCAACAAGGCAATCGCGTCCTTGAGCTCATCCCCCGCATCGGTGTAAGCGGTTAAAGGACGGCGTTCTGCTTGCGTCTTGATTTCGTCGGCCCTCGCGCGAGAGCATCCGATCCATTGATCCTGATCGGAGTTTCTTCATGACAAACGATGCATTGGCGACGGGCGCTGCCCGCCCCGTCCGCAAGAACCGGAGCGAGGCCGAGTGGCAGACCTTGATGGAGGATTTCGAGCGCTGGGACGGTTCTCAGGTCAGCTTCTGCGAGTCCCGCGGGGTGTCGGTGAAGTCGTTCCAGAGCTGGCGCCGCAAGCGCGGCCTGGCCGGCCGGGCGACCGCGGGCAGGCGCGGCTTCGTCGAGATCGCGGCGGGGACGGAACGGGGCTGGGACGTCGAGCTGTCGCTCGGCGACGGGGTCACGCTCCGTCTGCGGCGGTCCTGATGCTCAGCGGCTGGCCGGCGGGCGGCATCTGGCTGTCGACGGAACCGGCGGACATGCGCCGCAGCTTCGACGGACTGGGCGCGCTGGTCGCGACCCATCTCGGGGAGAACCCGGCCAGCGGGCGCTGGTACGTGTTCGTCAACCGCCGCCGGACGATGGTGAAGGTGCTCGGCTTCGAGCATGGCGGGTTCTTCATCTGGGCCAAGCGCCTGGAGCAGGGCCTGTTCGCGTCGCCCCCGGCGCTGGCACGGGGACGGAAGTCGCTGTCGCTGTCGCGGACCGAGCTCTCTGCGCTTCTGGACGGGATCGACATCACCGTCCGGCGCCACCGCAAGCGCTGTCCCGCCCCGGTCGCGGCGGCGTGAAGCCTGCCCGCCGTGACGGCCGCGACGTCGGACGTCATCGGGCTGTCGGCGAACAGCGTCTTCCACCGCCTCGGCGTCAGTTCTTCGATCCGGCTGGCCGGATGGGTGTCGATGCGCAGCAGGACGTCGGTCAACCAGACGCGGGGATCGACGTCCTGCATCCGGCAGGTGGCGAGCATGGCGTTCATGATCCCTATGAACTCTCCGCCGATCTCGGTCCACGCGAACATCCAATTCCGCTGGCCGAGCTTGGCGCCGCGCAACTTGTTCTCGACCTGGTTGGTGTCCGGCGGCACGTCCGGGTCGCCCAGGAACACCTCGAGCGTGGCCCTTCGCTCGACGGCGTAGCCGATCGCCTTGCGGACCGGGTGCTTCGGCGTCAGCGCCGGATCCTCCAGCGTCCGCTCGCACCAGTCCCAGATCCTGTCGACCGCCTTGCGCGACCGGGTCCGCCGCGCGACCAGCCGCTCGGCCCGCGGCCGGCCGTCGATCTCCTTCTCGATCCGGTAGATGGCGCCGATCAGCTTCAGCGCTTCCCCGGCCATCTCCGGGTGATTGTCCTTCTGCTCCCAGAAATTGCGGCGAGAATGGGTCCAGCAGCCCTGATGGGTGACCGCGCCGCCGCGCGCCGCGACATAGGCCTCGTAGGCGCCGTAGCCGTCGCTCACGAGGGTTCCGGAATACTCGCCGAGGAACTCGGCCGCATGCTCGTGCCGGCGGGAGGCGGCGAAGGGGAACACCACCTCGCCCCGGTCGCCGAGCATCGGCCAGAAGCAGCCCTTCTTCATGCTTCCGGGCTTGCCCGGGTGCCGTCCGGCCCGGATCGGCGTCTCGTCCATCTGGATCACGGCGCTTTCCAGCACCGAACGCCACTGCGCGTCGTGGACCGGCTTCAGGAGCGCGATCGCCCGGTTGGCCCACTGGCTCAGAGAGCCCCGGTTCACGGTGATGCCTCCGGCGGCCAGCATCTGGTGCTGGCGGTGCAGAGGCAGGTGCCAAAGGAACTTGTCGATGAGCATTCCGGCGACGAACGAGACGTCGGCGGCACTGTTCTTGAACACGCTCTCGCGGGCCGGGGCGCTGACGAGGGCGCCGGTCTTGCGGATCTTCGCCTTGAGGTAGCGGTAGCGGATGACCACGTGCCGCCAGTCGAGCGCGGCGACCCGGCAGTGGACGCGCTCCGAGATCACCTCGTAGTCGTCCTCCGACAGGCCCTCTATCTCGGGCGGCGGCACGGTGATGTCGATCACCGGGGCGTCCGCGCCGAAGCGCAGCCCGGTGTCGCTGACCGCGTCGCCGCGATCCTTTCTGCGGCCGGCCTTGCCGCCGCGGCGGCTGTCCTGGCCGTCGGTCCCGTCACTGCCTTCGGATCCAGCCACGCCATCCTTGCGCCGCTCCGAGCGCGAGCCGTACAGGTCGCGTTGCAGCTGGACGATCTGGGCGGTGAGAGCGGCGATCTGCGTCACGAACTCGGCGATCCGCCCTTCCTGTGCCGCGATCGTCGCGGCCAGCTCGGCGTTGTCCGACGCCAGCCGTCCCGAAAGCCCGATCAGCGACCGGAGCGCCTCCTCGGCCTCCGGCGGCAGGGTGCCGTCCCCGAGCAGACGGGACAGGTCCCGGCCCAGATCCTCGACCTCGCGAACATTGGACGACGCGTTCATTCCCCGGCCTCGACGGCCATGACCGCCGCCAGCACCGCGAGCCGCTCGCCCGGCGGCATCGCCCGGTAGCGCCGCGCCCACCTCTCTGCGTTGCGCTTGATGCGCTGGCGGTCGGTGAAGTTCCTGCCCGCACAGGCGTGCCAGTGCGGCCGGCCCGGCGCGAAGTTGAACCACAGCTTCTCGGTGACGACGCAGGCCTGGTTGTTGACCTGGACCTCGAGCGAGCGCCAGCCGTCCAGGTGCGCGTCGTAGAGCGCCGAAGGATAGCCGGAGACCATCACCTGGCACGGCAGCGACTTCAGGATGCCGAGGAGCGCGACATGGTCCTCGTCCGTGTAGTCGAAGCGGTAGCGGCGCTGCGACCTGCGCGTCGACTGCACGTAGGGCGGGTCGCAGTAGACCAGCTCGCGGCCCTGGAAGTCGAAGCCGGACAGGAAGCGGTGGGCGCAGCCATGATGGAGCTCGACGGGGTAGTCGCATCTGAAGCTGTCAATCGCGCGGCGGTTGAGGTCGATGCCGATGCTGCGCTGCGCGGGCGGCTTGCGCTTCATGATCGCGCCGCCACCCAAGTGCGATTCGATGAACAGGTCATGCGCGGGCATGGCGCTCACGATTGCCTGCGAGAGCCCGGTCGTCCCCTTGGATCCATACCATTCCGCCATCGCCGCCTCCGAAGTGATTCGCACCGACGGCAGATCACTAGAACGGGCAGGCTATGATGTCAAACGCAAATCCGGCCCGGATCGGGCCTCGACGTCGTACTTTAACCGCTTACGCATCGGTGGCATTGAACTGGAAGGCTTCAAGAAAGGCAGGAGCGAACCTGCGCATGCAGGCATGGCGCCCGGCCGCCAGGGAAAGCGGGTCACTGGTGGCCGGTTCCCCGAAGCCGGCGATTTCATCCCGGGTGCCCAAGAGCCTGTCCCGACCGATTTCCGCATCAAGCGCGGCAAAGGGATCCTGCCCCGGTTCCCGGGCGCGGGCCATGGCATCAATGGCAGAGCCGAAGAGCCGCATCGGCTTGCCGACCCGTGCCTTGCCCATGCGCCAAACCTCCTCCTGGCGGTTGCGGGATCTTGAGAACGGCTGGCCGGTCAGCCGCTCGAACATGGCGATGGTCGCGTCGGTGATCGCGATGGATGAATCCGTCATCCGCGCTGCCGGCGTTGCAATCCGCCGCCGCTCGCCAAAATCGTTCGGCAAACTCGCGGGCGCCACGGCGCCTTCGCGCGCGAACTCGAGCAGCCGGCCCGGGTGAAGGCCCTGCCCGAGGTCTCGCGGCCAGTCCGATGATCGCGGACATCTCGGACGGTCCGGAAGCGCGGTCATGCTGGCGGGGCTCGTCGAATGCGGAAAGCCGCGCAACCAGGCGAGCCGCGCTTGCCCAACGGGTGGGTCGTTCGCCGGAAGCCTCTGCAGCCTGCCGCGCCGCTCTGGCGACAGGGCCCGCAGCGGCAGCCTCCCGCCGCGCGTGCGCGGCCCTTCAAGGGGAGGCGCTCGATCGTGTCGACGCCCGGCAACGCCAGGCGGAGCCTTCGCGGTTCCGCAACGAGCGTCTCGACAATCCTGACGCCGTGATCCGTCGCGAACGAGGCCCACGTGGCAATGTCTTCTGCCTGCTGCACATGCTCCGGCCCGAAGGAAGACGGCCCCGAACGATGCATCGCGAGGGCTGGCGTTCGTGCCGGACGTTTCGCCTGACGGGATGGTCGCCGAGAGAGGGGTGCGCCAGGCCAACTGGTGAATGTGCAGCGGGTGAAAGTCCCGCAGGAAGGGTGCAGCGAATCTAGCTGTTGAACTCGCAGGTGAAAGTCCTGTCGGCGCAATTCTCAGTTTGGCGCCGTAGCATATCCCACTGAACGCAGAGAGATCTGTGCACAGCGAGCTGGGAAGTACAAAGTCACCGTAGGCCAGTCTATTGACCTGGTCTGGTCAGCCAGGGTGGCGAGCAAACCGGAGGGCCGTAGCGAAAGCGAACGATTGTTTGAAGCGACGAAATGGGACTCCCACATGAAGCTGATTTGTGGGGCAAATGGGGACGCCAAGGGCTTCCTTTCTACCTGATGGCTAGAACCGATGCGGAAGAACTGAGGAAAGCACGCATTGGGTCCCCCGACGTATAGACGGCGGCAATTCGGGAAAGTTCAGCGGTGAAAGATCGGAAGGTGAAAGGAACAGACAGGATGACCCATGAATGTCAAAGACCAAACCTATAACCGTAAACGGGAAATGGCGCGGAGTATCTTTCACTGGCGGATGAGGTCGATTAAGCGACGATGGGTGGGACAACACAACCCACTCTGAGCGAGGACCTCTGGGTTCGGGTGGCTACAAGTCCGGCGTCATGGTGTCGGTGCTCAGAAACCGATGTAGAGTGGCGTCAGCCTGTCGCCTACGGATAGGGTAAACGCCTGCGGCGGACAGAGTATGGCTGGGTCAGCCTTAACCTGTTGCAGCATGCGGAAGGCCCTATCTCAACTTTGCGGTGCCCGATGCTTGAAGCCGTACCCGGGAAAACCGGACGTACGGAATTTTAGGGGGGCCGCTGGAAACGTGGTCTATGGTGGAACTGCGCACCCGCCCGCAATCGAAAGAGCGGGACCGGAAAAGCCTCCACCTAAGGACGCGCGCGCCAGCAGCCTACCCAACAAAGGGCAACCGCCAACTTTCACCGCGAGCCGTGCGCCGGACATCGTGAGGTGTCGGGTGAAGCGTCGGCAGCGGCATGCATGGGCCGGGCCACTGAGCCTCGGAATCGGAAAAGCCGGATGCGCCGAGATTGTCCCTCTGGTCGAAGGCAACACTTCCAAGCCGCATTGGAGAGGCGAAGGAAGGCATCCCGGGGTCGAAGAGCCACGGCACATGCAGAAGCACTTCATCGGGACCTGGGAGGTCTTCAGATCGCCCCGCAGTCGTGTGGGGCCGCAACGCAAAGGAGGAACTCCATGAACCGAGATGAACGATCTGGAGAAGTCAGACCCGTCCATGGCAGCTTTGAAACCAGCGAACAAAGGGCGGCAACGCCCGGCGGAGCAGGTGGAGCCAAGGGCTGGGGCCGAGGGAAATTCGGGAAGCCGAAGCAGGCGCCGCGCGCAGAAGCGGGCAAGCCTGTCACGGGAGGCCGACCGGATACGGCAGGCTGCGAAGAGAAACCCGGAAGAGCGTCTGGTTGCGCTCCTGCACCACATCACGGTGCCCGTGCTGGCGGAAGCGTTCGACTCGCTCAAGAGCGACGTAGCCGCCGGCGTGGATGGCGTGACATGGGACATGCATGCCGAAGGGCTGGAAGATCGTTTGATCGACCTGCATGGACGGCTGCACAGGGGAGGGTGCCGCGCGCCGCCGGTTCGGCGGGCAGAGATGCCCAGGCCGGACGGCGGGACACGACCGCTCGGGATCGCGGCACTGGAGGACAGGATCGTCCGGAAAGCGATTGTGGACGTGATCCTGACGCAAGTCCACGAGGCGGAGTTTCCCGGATTCAGCTACGGGTTCCGGCCGGGCCGCGGGGCGCACAACGCGCTCACGGTCGGAATTGAGCAGCGCAAGATCAATTGGATTCTTGACGCGGACATCCGCGCATTCTTGGAGTCATCTTCATATTGCCCCCTGGCTCATTCAAGCTGTTCGAACAGGCGTGGCTGATCGTCCACGACCTTGATGCGCAATGCTTTCTTCCTGCCCGCACGGATGTGCACCGCCTCCAGCGCCCCGTGCCTTGCACGCTGCAACACGGTCTGGCGGGATACGCCGAGACGGCGAACGGCCTCGCGCATCGGCACGTAGTCCGGTGGCGCCTGCTCCATGAACTGGGGGCGGAAGGCCTCCGTGATGCGAATGCGCCACGGTGCGCCCGGCGTGGTCTGCTCACCGTCGATGAATCCGTCATTGAGCCATCCATGAACTGTCGAGGGTGCGACGCCAAGGATCTCGGCAGCCCGCTTGACGGTGACCAGTTCGGCGTCGGCGGGCCGTGTTGCCGGGTCGAAGCGTTGGATTTTCCAGTGGTTTCGGAGATTCCGGACACGGGTCTTGTCGAAGCGATGTCCGTAGGCTGTGGTCTTGCCCTGGCGGTTGAGGATGCCGGCAATGACGTCATCGGGATGGAATTGCGCGAGGCGGCGGACCAGGTCGATCGTGTCGTCATCCGTGCGGATCGTCGCCTGCCGCTTGCGGGGCCGCTCGACCTCGGCTTCGGTGAACAGGCCGCCACACCAGCGCAGCGTGAGTTGAGCCCGGCATTCTCCGCGAGGCGCGGTGACGATGACTTCTTCCAGCACCGTGCGTAACAGCTCCTTCCTGTCCCTTATGGTGGTGCCGGAGGCATTCCAGGCGCGTTGCAGACCGTTTCCCAGGGCCAGGATCGCGGCGCGCTCCGCGTCAGTGAGCTGGCGCGGCCGATCCCGTGCCCGACGCTCGAGTTCCCCCTGTGCGTCTTCGAGCGCGAGCAGGCTGCGTTCCCATTCCGCCTCAAGGCCGCGTCCGACAAGGCGGTTCTCCGGTTCGACGGCCCGATAGCGGCGTTCCGCGCGCTCGGCATCGTAGCGTGCCCGCTCGACAGCCAGCCTCCACTGTTCAAGGTCCTGCTCGCAACCGGTTTCGATCTGTTCGGCAGCCAGGAGCGCTGCTTCAAGGCTTGCCGGCCGGATCGCCTCCAGCACCGCCGCGGCGACAGCCTGATCGATCTGCACGGCGCCGATGGTCAGGCAGGAATCGTGTCGCCCTTCGACCAGCGTCCTGCCCTGGCAATGATAGCCGGGCGAAGAGGTCCGGCCCCGGTAGTGGGTCCTCAGCCGGCGGCCGCACTGGCCGCAGGTGGCGATGCCCTGCAGCAACGCCGTGCCTTCGCGGACAGCTCCGCCGCCGCCGTGCGGCCGTGGCCTCGTGTTGCCGGCAATGCGCTCGAGTATCGCCTCGTGGGTTTGCCAGTCGATGCAGCCCGGGTGATGATCGTGGATCAGGACGTTCCATTCCGATCTGGGCAGCTTGCGGCTGCGGATCCGCACCGCACCGGCGGCATCGACATGGCGTTCGCGCCGTGTCTTCCCGTACACGTAGGCGCCGGCATGGACCGGATTGGTCAGCACCTGGTGGATCGTGGCGTACGACGGCGGGATCCAGGCGACGTCGGCTCCAAGGTGTCGGCGAACCGGAAAGTCCAGGCCCTCGGACATGAACCAGGACCAGACGCGGCGCACCGATCCGAACTCGGCAAAGCGGTCGAAGACGGAGCGTATCGCCGCCTGTATCGCCTCGTCGGGATCGATCAGGATCTCGGCATTGGCGTCGCCTCGGACGAATCCGATCGGCTGTCCCCGGTAAAGTTCGCCGCGGGCCGCCTTGTTGCGGATCCCGCCGTCGAGGCGGGCTCGCAAGATGTGAAGCTCCGCCTCCGAGAATGTACCTTTGAGTCCCAACAAGAGCCTGTCGTTGAACAACTTGGGATCGTAGATGCCGTCGGCATCTCCGATCAGCGTATCAGTGTATCCGCACAGGTCGAGCAATTTGTACCAGTCGGTGTTGTTCAAGGCAGTCCCATACTGCCCGTTTTTTCCCTGACGAAGTCACGATTCACTATCGGTTTCATCCTTTGGCCGGTCTTTCGGTGCGATTTCGCCGGCACCACAGGCGGCCTGACGGGATGCTCCTGATTGTCGAGCGTCCCGACGGAACGCTCGTCCAAGTTCCGGAGTGGATGACGACGCCCGAGGCGGCCGGGATCGAACTCGAGGACCATCCGAGGCTCTCCCTGCGGAGCCTGGCGGCATTGCGCGACTCCATCGATGCGTTTCTTGTGGCGCTCCAGGCTTCAGGGAAAGGAGAGTGCGATGGAACGGATTCACGGAGCGATGCAGGGCGAGCTGTTCGCCCGGGAGGCGCCCTTGCCGGCGACGGCGCAGAAGGACCTGCTGCCGCTTCTGGCGGCGCTGATCACGGCGGCGATGACGGCGGAGCATCCGTCGACGATGCGGACGGGAGGCGGCGATGACGATGCATGACGCCAGGATCACTGCGGAGCACCTCGCGCGCCGGGCCTGCGTCTATGTTCGGCAGTCGACCGGCGACCAGGTTCAGAACAACCTGGAGAGCCAGCGCCTTCAGTACGGGCTCGCCGACCGCGCCCGGGATCTGGGCTGGAGCCAGGTGGACGTGATCGACGAGGACCTCGGCCAGTCGGCCGGCGGCGGCGAGCGTCCCGGCTTCGAGAGGCTGCTCGCCGCGGTCTGCTCCGGCGCCGTCGGCATCGTGCTCTCCAGCGAGGCTTCAAGACTTTCGAGAAACGGCCGGGAGTGGCATACGCTTCTGGAGTTCTGCGCCGTGGTCGGCTGCCTGCTGGGCGACCGGGACGCGGTCTACGATCCCCGTCTTGCGCATGACCGCTTCCAGCTTGGCCTCCAGGGGTCCGTCTACGAGCTCGAGCTGTCGGTGCTGCGCCAGCGCTCGCTCGAGGCGCAGTGGCAGAAGGCCGGGCGCGGCGAACTGTTCACGACCGTCGCGATCGGCTACGTGAGGGTCGGGAACGACCGGATCGAGATGGACCCCGACCAGCGGGTGCGCGACGCCGTCGCCCTCGTGTTCAGGAAGTTCGCCGCGTTCGGGAGCGGGCGCCAGGTGCACCTGTGGTTCCGCCAGGAGGGCATTGACCTCCCTGCGGTCCGGCACGGCCCGCGAGGTCGCGAAGTGGTCTGGAAGCCGCCGGTCTACAACTCCATCAAGAAGATGCTGGCGAATCCGGTCTATGCGGGAGCCTACGCGTGGGGACGCAGCATCGTCCGGACCGGTCTCGCCGACGGCCGCAGGCGCACGACGCGCGAACTCCGGGGCAATCCGGAGGACTGGCCGGTCTTGATCCGGGATCATCACGACGGCTATGTCAGCTGGGATGACTACGAACGGAACCAGCGCATGATCGCCGACAACGCCGGCTCCCTGGCATCGTCGCGCGGGGCGGTTCGCGGCGGCACCGGGCTCCTCGCCGGCCTGCTGCGCTGCGGCCATTGCGGGCGCAAGCTCCAGGTCAACTACCGGGGGAAGCGCAGCGCGCGCTACAAGTGCCGCGGGAACGAGGATCAGGACGGCGAACGGTGCGTGTCGTTCGGCGCCCTGCGCGTCGACGAGGCCGTCGGCGACGCGGTGATCCGCGCCGTTGCGCCGCAGGGCGTGGAAGCGGCGCTTCTGGCGATCGAGGAGGCGAACACGGCGGCGTCGGAGACCGTTCTGCAGGCGGAACGGGCGCTCGAAGGGGCCCGGTTCCGTGCCGACGAGGCCCGCTGGCGCTACGAAGCGGTCAATCCCGGCAACCGCCTGGTCGCGGACAACCTGGAACGGCTGTGGAACGACCGCCTCCAGGACGTGCAGGCGTGCGAGGAGCGGCTGTCGCGGGTGCAGGCGCAATCGCATCGCCAGGAACCGACACCGGACGACAGGGCGGCCTGGCTGTCGATGGGCGCCGATCTTGAACGCGCCTGGCGGCACGAGGCGGCCCCGCCGGAACTTCGCAAGCGCATTCTGCGTGCGGCTCTCGTGGAAATCGTCGTCACCGTTGCCGACGGCGTCGTCGGGCTTGTCCTGCACTGGCAGGGCGGCAGCCACACGGAACTGCGGGTGCGCAAGAACCGGACCGGCGAGCACCGGATGGTGGCGGGAGCCGAAACCGTGGACCTGGTCCGCGAGCTTGCCAGGGTCATGCCCGACCGCCTGATCGCGGGCTTCCTCAACCGGGCCGGAAAGAAGACCGGGCAGGGAAACGGCTGGACGCTGGCGCGCCTGAAGGCGTTCAGGTCCACGCACGGCATCCCGGCCCATCGCGACGGCGAGATGCGGGACCGGAACGAGGTGACGCTGAAGGAGGCAGCGGAACGTCTGTCGGTGCACGAAAGCACGGTGCGGCGGCTGATCGACAGCGGCGCGATCCCCGCGCGCCAGGCCTGCAAGGGCGCACCGTGGGTGATCGACGCGACCGCACTGCCCGAACGCGTGCAGGACATTCCGCCGGCACCGGGCGGGCGACAAAGAATGCTTGATTTGCAATGAGGTAGAGAGGTGGTCACTATGGACCCGCTCCGTTCCGCGCGAGCCTTGAGACTTCGAGCCCGAGAAGGATGCCGACACCGCCGAGGGCGACCTCGGACGTCATGTGTGCGAATCCGCTGCGCCCGTCGGCGCAGGCACCGGACAGGCCAGGATCTTCATCGATGACCGCGACCTGATCGGCGTGCCAGCCGAGATCGCGGGCGCGCTCGGCAAGGGCATTTTGACGGCGGGTCGATTCGCGATGGTTCTCGACTTGAGAGGGTGTCGACTGGCGGATGTAGACCATGGCGCGGCGCTGGAGATGCAAGGACGTGACTCCGCTGTCAGTCATTGCTCTTGCTCCCGGGCTCCCGGTGAACGGGCGCGGCCTGCATGATCAGCTTTGCCAGTTGTGCAATCACCGTCCGGCGTGTTGCCTCGTCGAGGTGCTCCCACAGCTGGTCGTGCGGTTTCGGGATCTCCGGAAAGTCCAGGTGCAGTTGCATGATGCTCCTCCGTTTCAGTGCGTCGAAGCAGAGCATTCACCACGGATCGCATGCGCAACAGGTCCTGCGGCTCAGCCACCAGTTCAAGATTGCCGGTCGGGACGGACTCGTCCGTTGCCGCGTCCGTCCACTCGACGGGAACAATGCGGCGGCTGCCGTCGGGAAACAGCAACAGGAGCCGAAGACGCCCCTCGCGAAAGAGCTGCTTCAGAACCGGAACGGTCTCACCTTCGAGGACATGCGCCTTGCGGGTGATCCTGACCGTCGCCGGAAGCTCGCGGAGGTGGGTAGTGTGTCGTGTGGTCTTTCGATAGGTTGAACAGAGACTGGCTTGTCCGGTTTCTGCAACACCGCATCGGCGACACGCGCCTGATCCGCCTCATCGCCAAGTGGCTGAACGCTGGCGTCATGGAAGGCACCGACTGGACGGACACTGGCAGAGGCGTGCCTCAAGGGGCGGTTGCAGCGCCCGTTTTGGCCAACGCCTATCTGCACTGCGTTTTCGACCTTTGGGCTCAAGCATGGCGTAATCGGAAGGGGAAAGGCGACATGATCGCTGTCCGCCATGCGGATGACTTCGTCGTTGGCTTTGAACATCAGTGGGAAGCGGAGAACTTCCTGAATGACTTGAGGGAAAGACTGGCCCGCTTCGGGTTGGACCTGCACTCCGACAAGACCCGGCTCATTGCGTTCGGACGGTTTGCGAAAGCAAGACGGAAAGAACGAGGGCAGGGCAAACCGGAGACCTTCGACTTTCCGGGCATGACGCATTATTGCGCCACCACCCTGCGAGGGAAATTCCGGGTCGGACGCAAGCCATCCCGAAAACGGGTGAGGCGGACGCTCAGGCGCATCAAGCAGGAACTCCGAAGGCGAATGCACCTCAGCAAACACGAAGTTGCCCGATGGCTCGGAAGAGTCATCAACGGATGGCTGAACCACTATGCTGTTCCCGGCACCTCAAGATTTGCAGATGCATTTGAGAACGCGGTACGGTGGCTAATGCTCCGCACCCTGCGCAGGAGATCGCAGAAAGACGCGACGGAATGGGCAGAGGTCAAGCGCTTGGCCCGTATGTACTGGCCAAAACCCACAATCCGCCACCCGTGGCCCGACCAGCGGCTTACCGTCAACACCCAAGGCAAGAGCCGGATGCGTTAACGCGCACGTCCGGATCCGTGCGGGGGGACCGGGGCAACCCGGTTTCCTACCGCGATCGCATCGACCTGAAGCTGCCCTGCAACCCAGGTGATCAACTCGACGGGCGGCATGAGGCCTTCGCTCCATCCCGGGCCAGGGTGGCGCGGCAGGGAAATGTGCACCGCGAGCCCAGGGCGGTTTTCGGCGCGACGCCGGGTGCGGATCAGGTCAATGTCATCTCCGCTCGGCAGACAGAGACGGATCAAGGCTTCGGAATCCGTCGGCACCCCGAACGATTCCGCATGGGCGTGGGAGGAAAGAGGTCTGCGGGCCGCAAGGTGTCCTCGAAACGTTGCTGCAGGTCCGAAGACGGCCAATGTCATGGAGACTGCCGGGAAGACGGGTTTGCCGTGCCAATCCAGGATTGGAGCGGCCACTGGCAATCAGGCCCTGAAACGGTCGTTTTGGAGACGCCATGACCCGAACGGGAGACATTCTCGGATACGCAAGGGTCTCAACCGTCGATCGGGATCTGTCCGGCCAGAAAGACCGATTGCTGCAGCACGGCGCGGTGCGCGTGTTCGAGGACGTCATCTCAGGCAAGACGCTCAACCGACCCGGTCTGGCTTCCCTGCTCGACCAGGCCCGCCCTGACGATCCGCTCGCCGTCATCCGGCTCGATCGTCCAGGCCGGTCGCCCAAGGAATCGCAGGAAACGGTCGATGACCTCAAGGCCGGAAGGATCGACCTGATCGGCCTGGAGGAGCGGATCGACGCAACGTCCGCCGCAGGCGAGCTGGCGTTCCATGTCTTCGGCGCCGTTGCGCGTTTCGAGCGCCGCCTGATCTCGGAGCGCACCAAGGACGGACCGATCAACGCCCGAAAGCATGGTCGCGCGCCTGGGCGACCGCCATTGCCGCCCGAGACAATCCCGGCTCTCCAAGACCTCGCCGGTGCTGGAAAATCCGTCTCGCAAGCCGCCAAGCATCTCGGCATAGGCAGATCAACAGCTTGCAAGGCGATCGGAAACGCCACACGGTAACCCGTGCTCAAGCGCCGTTCTCCCTTGGCGTGGTTTTGCGAAGAAACCTTCCGATGGGGCCAGCTAGTGTCAAACAGGAACAAGCTTCCTCCCGGCCCACGAACAAAAGGCCGCTTGATGACGACCCTTCCCTCGAGAAACCTCGGGAAAACCGAAATGTCGCTTACGGTGCCCGGTTTCGGAGGGGGACCCGCCGGCTGGCTGGATGCCGACGGCGCGACGCAAGTCATACAGGCCTCCGTCGATGCGGCCTGGGATGCCGGCATAAGGTACTTCGATACCTCACCCTACTACGGATTCGGCCGCAGCGAAAAGCGGCTGGGCACCGCGTTGGCCCAGCGCCCTCGAGACGACTACGTGATCTCGACCAAGGTCGGGCGCACCACGACACAGGACAGCGACCGCGCCTTCGACTACTCACGCGACGGCACCCTACGGTCGGTGGACGAAAGCCTTGCTCGCCTTGGAGTTGATCGGCTGGATATCGTCCTAGTCCACGATATCGACGCCTACACGCACGGGACCCAACAGCCCGCCCGCCAGCGCGAGGCCCTTGACGGAGCGTATCCGGCACTCGCGGGTCTCAAGGCCGACGGCGTCATCGGCGCGATCGGGCTGGGCGTCAACGACTGGCGGGTTTGCGACGCGGTTTCGCGGATCGTACCGCTCGACTGCGTGCTTCTGGCGGGGCGGCACACCCTGCTCGAACGCGAGGCCGAAACCCGGTTCTTCCCGCGCTGCCTGGACCAGCGGATCGGCGTGATCGTCGGCGGCGCCTACAACAGCGGAATCCTCGCGACCGGCGCGACCGAAAACGCCGTCTACAACTACGCGCCGGCAACGGCCAGGATCCGGGCCCGCGTTCAAGAGCTGGAACGCATCTGCGAAGCCCGCGGCGTCCGTCTGCCGGTCGCCGCACTGGCCTTCACGCTCCGCCACCCAGCGGTCACGACTGTCATTCCGGGCATCGAAAGCCGCGATCAGCTCGCTGACGCCCTTGCGGCCAGCAACGCCGTCATTCCCGCTACCTTCTGGGACGACATTGACCGCGAAACGGCCCCCGTCTAGGTCGCCCGCCGCCGCCGCCGCCGCCGCCGCCGCCGCGCCTTTGGCATTTCCTTGGCCGCCGCAGGCGGCCGTCCAACGACCACAAGCTCGGTATCGCTGTCCACGATCATCGCGCGCGCCTCGGCCGAGATCCCGGCATCGGTGATCACCACGCGGATATCGTCAAGCCCGCCGACCTCGAAGAAGGCGGGATGCTCGAACTTCAGAGGTCCTGACCTCAGGAGGCAATCATGGCTCCTTGTGAACCACTTCAGCCTGACAAATAGGCTCGTTTGGGGACTTTGCCGACAATCCAGGCGCACAGTGGGCGGGCAAGATTCCATGAACCCCGAAGCGGGTGCTGAGGTCGCCGAAAATTTTTTCGATGAAGCAAGAAAACAAGGGGCCCGGCATCAGAGTCGTCGGCGAAATCCGGAAAAATGGGTTGACGAGAGTTGTCAGCTTCTGCCCTCGAGGCAAGGACCTCTGAACTTCGAGGAAACGATCAAGACCACGACCCGGGCCGCGCTTTCGATCATCATCTTCTTCGTCACCGAGACATCGATCGATGTCTCCGACAGACGTCCGCCCGCCATGGAATGGATTCCGATGAAGGCAAGATCGACATGAAGATGATCAAGGAACCCGGTCAGCGGTTCACCGACAAGCGTCAGGGATCCGGGCCGCAGACTGCCGCCCAGCACGATCAGATTCGTGTTGGGCTAGGCCGAAAGCAGCTCGGCGATCTCGATATCGTTGGTGCAGACCGTGACTTGCGCCTCGCTCTCGGACAAGGCCCGCGCCATGGCAAGCACCGTGGTCGAGGAATCCAGAATGATGCTGTTGCCATGCGCAACCATGCCGGCCGCCAGCGCTCCGGTCGCCATCCTCTCATCGCGCAGGGTGCTCGCCCCGATCCGGCGTGGCGGCTCGAAGGTCGTCAGCGGATTGGTCCCGATGATCGCACCGCCCCGGCCTCGAGTGATGGACCTAAGAGTGGCCAGATGATCCAAGTCGCGGCGCACACTCGATTGCGATGTACCCAGCGCCTCGGCGATATCGACGATGGAGCCACTTCCATGTGTTCGAAGGTAGTCCAGGATCAATGCGCGTCGCTGGGCGGCAATCATGCGGGCGGCTCACCTGTGTCGCGCGGCAGGGACACCCCGTATACCCTTTCCGCCGTCCTGTACCAGATGGCGGCACGGCCTTCGTCGGTCAGCCCCTGCATTAGAGCCCGGGTCAGGTCGACCCAGCCGCCGTAGGACGACACGAGATCAAGGGGCGGCCAGTCGCTACACCAGATCAGGCGGTCGGGTCCGAAGCATCGGATCACCTGGTCTGCGAACGGCTTGACGGCCTCGGGGTCCACGCCGGCGGCCAGGCCCGAGAATTTGCAAAACGCGTTCCTTTGCCGGGCGATTCTCTCGATATGCGCGGCCCAGGCATCGAAGTGGCCACCCGGAATGTCGGGCTTTCCGCAATGATCGAGCACGAAGTGCGCATCCGGATACGCCTCGATCATTGCGCGCACGATGTCGAGCTCCTGCCAGTCCTGAACCAGGATGTCGATGGCAAGACCGGATGCCGCGATCTTCGCCCAGCCCGTCTGGAGCACAGGCTCGACCATCCAGCGGATCGTGAGGTTGTCGTCGCGCACAGGACGGACGCCGACGATGCCCCCAAGCACGCAAAGGGCGGCAAGCTCTTCCCCGATCGATGGCGAGCCCGGGTCGACCCAGCCGACAACGCCGGCGATCCAAGCGTGCTGTCTGGCAAGCCCGGTCATATACAGGTTTTCGCCCAGCGTCTCGGACGCCTGGACCGCAATCGCCGCACGCAGACCGGATTTCTGAAGGACCGGAAGCAGCTCGCCCGGCTCCACGTCGCGGTAGATCGCCGTCATGTCGGGCGAAAGCGCCGTGTTCACACGCCGCGACAGGCGCCAGAAATGGACATGCCCGTCGATCATCGCACCATCGCCGCCGGAAGCGTGCCAGCGATGATCATGGCAAGCGCATCCTCTTCCGTCACCTCCTCGGTCCGGACAGTTCCGACCATCTGGCCGTTGCGCATAACCAGAAGGCGGTGCGCAAGCCGGAAGACATCGTGGATGTCGTGGCTGATCAAAACGATCCCGATCCCCTGCGAGGCCAGTTCGACAATGATTTCCCCGACGCGTTGCGTTTCCTCGGGACCAAGGGCAGCCGTCGGTTCGTCCATGATCAGGACCTCGGCATTGAATTGCACGGCCCGCGCGATGGCGATGGCCTGCCGCTGACCACCCGACAGATTCGAGACCAGCTTGTGCAATCCCGGCAGACGCAGCTTCATCCGGTCAAGCACGTCCCGCGCCGCCCGTTCCATCGCGACCTCGTCCATGAAACCGGCGAACGACGTCATCTCGCGACCGAGAAACAGATTGGCGACCGAGTCGAGGTTCTCGGACAGCGCAAGCGTCTGATAGATCGTCTCAATCCCAAGCGCCTTGGCATCCCAGGTCGACCGGATATCCGATTTCACGCCCCTCACGTAGAACTCGCCGCTGTCTGCTGGAAAGACGCCTGAAAGCATCTTGATCAGGGTCGATTTCCCGGCCCCATTGTGGCCCAGAAGCCCCAGGACCTCGCCCCGTCGCAGTGTCAGGCTGACCCCGTCCACGGCGCGGACGCCGCCGAAGGACTTCCGGATATCCTTCAGCTCGATAAGCGGGGCGTCAGTCATTGCTGCGAACCCTTCGGCGATACACCATGTCGATCCACACGGCCAGGATCAGGATGGACGCCAGGATCATGCGCTGAAGTGGCGTCGGAACCCCAAGAAGGATCATCCCGCTTTCAAGACTTTGCATGATAAGCGCCCCGATCAGCCCGCCGACGATCGTGCCGACCCCGCCCGAAAGCGATGTGCCTCCGATGACCGCTGCGGCGATGACGTTCAACTCCATCATCGTGCCGGTCACGCTTGCGCCTGCGTTCAGGCGCGCCGTGACCACGACCGAGGCAAGACCAGCCAGAAGGCCCATAACCACGAAAAGCATCAGGATCGTCCGCCGCGTGTCGATCCCGGCCAGTGACGTGCTCTCCGGGCTGCCGCCGTACGAAAAGACGTGGCGCCCGAATGTGTGCATGCGCGCGATTGCGCTCATGCCGATACCGACGGCGATCAGGCAAAGAACCGGGATGGCGATTCCTGCCGGCTCTCCGGTTCGGGGCAGTTCGTAGGAAATCATTACCCAGACGAAGCCTGCGATGGCGACCCACCATGCCAGCGCTATCGAAATGGTCACGCGCATCGGCGAGTTTTCGAAGCCGAAGAGCGCGCGGCGCTTGCGATTGCGGAGCAACGCGAACAGCACGGCAAGACATGCGATCAGCCCAAGGATGATCGACCAAGTCGCCCCGATGCTTCCGTCCAGACCACCACCGAACAACCGGAACGTCTCATTTAACGGCGAGATCGTGCGCCCCTCGTTCAGCATGTAGGCGGCATTGCGAAAAAACATCAGCCCGCCCAGCGTCACAACGAACGCCGGAATGCCCACGTAGGCCACAAGAAAACCGTTCAACGCCCCTATGGCGGCGCCGATGACAAGCATGGCGACGATGGCCAACCACCAGGTATTGGTGCCGTCGACGGGAAGGACCTGCGTCTGGATCAATGCTCCGGCGACGCCGATGAACCCCAGTTGTGAGCCGACAGATAGATCGATCTGACGGCCTACGATCACAAGGACCATCCCGGCTGCCATGATGCCGACGACCGACACCTGAAGCGACAGATTGTAAAGGTTGCGCGGCGTCAGAAAGATGCCGTCGGTGGCAATTCCGAAGGCCACCCAGATGCACCCCAGCACCGACAGCATGGCCACCAGACGCACGTCCAGCGGCCTAGCTTTGCTCGAACGCGCAGCGGCCTCTTTCGAGGCCGCTTTGCTTTGCTCAGTCGTCAAGTTACCGGTTCTTCGCGAAGCCTAGTTGCACGGTGCGGGCCCGCCATCGTCGACCCCATCGCAAAGAGCCTCCCGGCTGATCCAGCCCGCGTCAACGACCCGCTCGAGGTTGCCGCGCGTGATCGCGATCGGCTCAAGAAGAACCGCCGGCTGATCGGCACCGCTGATCGTCTGGGCCGTGACGGTGCCCGGCACGTCCCCTGGTGCCGCGCCGCCCGCCATGGCGACGGCGGCTTCGGCCGCTGCCCGGCCAAGATCGGTGGCGTTTTTCCAGATCGTCACGGTCTGCTGACCCTTGGCGATGCGGTTCAGAGCCGCCGTTTCGCCATCCTGTCCGGACAAGGCAACGTCGTCGAGGCCCTGCGCCTCAAGCGCCGCCGCCGCGCCGCCCGACATGCCGTCGTTCATGGCCAGGACCGCGTCCACTTCGTTCGCGTTCGCCGTCAGGATCTGATCGACAGCGGCCTGAGCGGCATCGGGACGCCAATTCTCGATATTCTGTTGCGCGACGATCGTGATTTCACCGGCGTCGATCTTCGGCTGAAGCGCCTGCATCTGCCCTTCGCGGAAGACCTGCACAATCGAATGCGCCGAGTCACCCTCAATCAGGACCCAGTTACCGGCAGGCATTTCCTCAAGCATGGCTTCGGCCATCAGACGGCCGACCGCAACGTTGTCGAAGCTGACGAAAAGGGCGCGCGGGTCGTCAATCGGGGCGTCGTATGCAACTACCGGAATGCCTTCCTCATGGGCGCGCTCAAGCGCCGGAAGAACGGCCTGCGAATCCTGTGCCAGGACGATCAGAGCGTCGACCCCAGATGCGATCAGGCTTTCGATGTCGGTGACTTGCTTGACCGGATCGGCCTGCGCGTCTGCACTGACATAGGTGTGTCCGCCGGGCTCCAGGACGCTCAGGATACCCGCTTCGTCGATCTTCCAGCGCTCTTCCTGGAAGTGGCGCCAGCTGACGCCGATCGTGAATTCTTGCGCAGCCGCGATGTCGGCCGCGAAAATCGCGCCGGCGGCGACGGCCGCCAGGCCCAGGTTTCTTCGGCGAAAAGTGGTTTTCATGATGTCCTCCCTGATCTTCGCTGATCCCGTTGCCGCAAGCCTAACACATTTTGCAAAAAAAAACAGAGGAACGTTAAGGAGTGGGTGTAGCCCAATTTTCTTGTCAGGCGGCGGCAGCCTGTCTCGCCTGCCGGTCCAGGAAGTCGGGCAGCCTGAGGTTCATGACGCAGCTCTTGAGCGCGAGCATGGCGTTGGCTCCCCTCCTGGACCAGCGGGTGCCTGAGCGCTTCAGCCTCAGCCCGAACTGCCTGCAGCCGCTTTCCACGACACCGCTTCCGACATGCCCTGGTCGCGGTACCCGTCGTACCGCATCCTCTCGATGTTGTTCCGGAAGTGGCGGCAGCACGCAGCCACCTCCTCGTGACGGCCGCCGAAGGGCTCGAGCTCCCGGACCACCTTCGCGATCCGGCCCGCCTCGATGTCCGCCTTGACATCCTTGAACCGCCGGTCCCGTTCCGCCTTGTCCTGGACGATCGCCTTCCCGGCAACGCCTTCCACGTCACCCTTCCGCATCGGGATCCCGGTCCCGTCGATGGACAGGTGCATGCGCGGTTCCAACGGCCTGCCCTCGACGGCCTCCTCCCGCTCGAACCGGAGGGCCTCCTCCCCGAGGGCCAGCGACCGGCGCTGCAGCGAGCTCGGGGAGGCGTCCACCCCGGCAAGGTTCGCGATGCGCCCGCTCGCCGCTTCGAAGCCCGTCATCGGCACCGTCCCGGCCATGACGCTCGCCATGCCCGGAGTGAAGGCGCCGCCCTCCAGCCCCAGGGCCTATCAAGGACACACACTTAACTCCGGGCCGGATTCCGTGCGACTCACGCGGCCATGCAGATCGGCATGCGACAGGTCTCTTCGGAGACGGTGGAATGGTTCGGCACGGCCTGCAAGGGCGGTGACCTGACGCGGACCGCGCTTGCCCGCGAGCTGTGCGATCGTGAGAACTGGCACGGCCGCGTCGGCAGGCCGTGCCTCGCGTCGGCGCGCAAGATGCTGCCGACGCTTGCGGAGAGGCTGGGCGTGCGCCTGCCGGAGGCGGAGGCGACGGCGCTCGACCCGCACGTTCGCCCCGTGCCGGACTTTCCCGACAGTTCCGTCGCGTGCGCGCTTGGCGACCTCGGCGCCCTGTCGCTCGATCCGGTGACGGACGCGGAGGATCGCCGCCGCTGGGAGGCGATGGTCGAGACCCATCATCCGGAAGGATGGCGTCGCCCGCCGGGCGGCCAGGTCCGCTACTGGATCCGTTCGGAACGCCACGGGGTGCTGGGCGGCATCGGCTTCACTGCGTCCGGGATCCAGCTCGGCCCCCGCGACGGCTTCATCGGCTGGTCGGCCGACGCCCGCGTGACCAACATCGGCAAGGTCGTGTGCAACAACAGGTTCCTCCTGCTTGCCGGCGTCCGGGTGAAGGGTCTCGCGTCCCGGGCCCTTCGCCTGGCGACGGCGCGTGTAGCCGACGACTGGGCGGCGGCCTGCGGCGAGCGCCCGGTCCTGGCGCAGAGCTTCACGGGGCCCGAGATGTCCGGCCTGAGCTACAGGGCCGCGGGATGGAGGTGCTGCCCGGAGCTGACCTCGGGGCGGCGTTCGGGCGTGTGCCGCGCGGTCTGGCTGAGGCCGCTCGCGCAGGGCTGGCGCGAGGTCCTGCGCCGCGGGCCGGAAAGGGTTCTCGGCTGGTCCGGATCGCTGTGCAGCGAGGGGGGCTGGGCCGAACGGGAGTACGGCCGGAGCCCGCACCCCGACGGCCGGGTCAGGCGCCGGATCGCGCAGATGGGCGCGGCCTGGGCGAGACGCCTCGGCGAGCACCTGCCGTCGATCTTCCCGGGGCGGGCGGAACAGGCGGCGGCCTGCCGGCTGCTGTCCAGCGGGGCGGTGACGATGGAGCACGTGCTGGAGTCGCATTTCGAGCGACGGTGGAGCGGTGCCGCGCCGAGCGGCTGGTGCTTGCCGTGCAGGACACGACGGCGCTGAACCACGACGGCCTTTCGGAGACGTCCGGCCTCGACGGGCTTGGCGGGGGCGGCAAGGGAAGCTCGGGCATCCTGGCCCATGTCGGCGTGGCGGTGAACGCCGTGGGCCGGCCTCTCGGGATGTTCGAGGCGGACGCGGACTTCCGCCAGGCGGCGGGGAAGGACAGCGTCCGCTGGACGGCCGGCCTCGACCGGGCGCAGGAACTCGCGCGCGCCTGCCCGGACACCCGCGTGGTGACGGTCTGCGACCGCGAGGGCGACTTCTGGGAGACGGTCTCTCGCGCCGAGGAGACCGGGGCGGCTCTGCTGGTCCGGGCGAGCCGGGGATCGAAGCGCCGGGTGGCGCTGCCCGAGGGCGGCGACGCCGACCTCTCGGAGCACGTTCTCGGAACGGATCCGGTCGGGGCGCGGAAGATCGAGGTTCCCGCCAGCGGCGGCCCGAACCGCAGGAAGGGCCGCACGGCCAGGCTGACGCTGCGCTGCACGCCCGTGGACCTGCTGCCCCCGAAGGACCGGGCGGGCGAGGCGCCGGTCCGCATGACCGCCGTCTCCGCCCGCGAGGAAGACCCTCCCCGCCGCCCCGCGACGGGCAAGAAGAGCGAGCCGCTGCACTGGATGCTGCTGACCACCGAGGGCGAGGCCGGTCTCGAGACCGCCCGCACCGCGCTGCGCTGGTACGAGCTGCGCTGGAGGATCGAGCGCTTCTTCCACGCGCTGAAGGTCGGCACCCGCATCGAGGACCGCCGCCTCGACGAGGCCGACGACCTGAAGAAGTGTCTCGCCTTCGACGCGATCACCGCGTTCCGGGTCTGGGACCTCTCCCTCCTGGCCCGCGAGAGGCCGGACGACCCGGCCGAACGCCATGTCACCCGGGATGACGTCACGGCGCTCTGCGTCCTCGCCGCCCATCACGGCTTCAAGGTTCCCCGGGGACCGCCGGACATGACCATCGCGCGCTTCGTCGTGCTGACCGGCGGGCTGGCCGGCTTCCATCCCTCGAAGCGCCAGCCGCTGCCAGGAACGCAGAAGCTCTGGGAAGGCGTCAGGTTCCTGTCTCATGCCGTCATCTTCATGCGGGCCATGCAGGACTGGGACGGGAACCAATCGGAAGGAGAGGAAGACACGGACTCAAGTGTGTTAGATTGATAGCCCCAGGGCCCGGTCCGGCGGGAAGCGTCCCTTGCCGCACGACCGGCAATGGAAATGCGCCCGTTCCACCTCGATCCGGCCGAGCCGGGTCAGGAACGACTTCCCCGTCGCCGGATGCCGGCGCATCGGCTTGCCGCAGCCCTCGCTTTCCGGCGTCGTCAGCATGCCGTCAAGCCGTTCCAGAAGCAGCTTCAGCGCCGACGCCAAGGGAGCTGTCGCGGAGCGCTCGCTCCACGCCGTCAAGGTCGGGAACGCCGGACGCGAGGTCCGCCGCAAGCTTCGGAAGCTGCGGCCCGAACTCCGCCGAAACGGCTCCCAGCAGCTCCTGAAGCGGCCCGCCGTCCGGCCTGAAGCCCGCCAGAGGCAGCTCGTCTTCCGTGATGTCGCGGCTCCGCACCTCGCCGCCCTCCAGCCAGCACTGCGTGAACCCGCCGTCGTGCTCGCGGACCACCGGCGGATGAACCGCCGCCTCGCCTTCCGCCAGTCCCTCCAGATACGCCACCGCGTCCGGATGCCGATGCCCGTGGTTCCCCTCGTCCCGTGTCATGGTTCGCGCTCCTGCCCATTGCCTGAGAGCGCGCCGCCGACCGATTCGCCCGGCCGTTGTCGGGCGCGCCTTCCAGGACAATGGAGCCAAAAACCGCAAGCGCCAAAAAAGTTGGGCTACACCCGTTAAGGAGTAGACTGGGCGTGATTCTTGTATCGTTCACTTTTCGTATTCTTGATGTGCTTCTCGCGAACCACGCAGCAAGCGCGACCTGCGCGACCGGCCGGTCTTCGTTGGCGCATCGCGGGGACTTCCAGCCGCCGCTGCTGCTCAGGCGCGGCGCCGTCGCGGCCCATGCCCGGTCGAAGCGTCCGGACTTGAGAAGCAGCCGGAAGGTCGGGACACCCTGGTCGCCGTCGCGACCCCAGCGCTGCCCCGAGCGCTTCATCCGGTTCGTCACGAGAACCTTGTTGGCAGGTTCCACGGCACCCGGGCCAATGGCGTCGCCTGCGTCGGCGGCGTCCGCGCGGTTCATGCGTCGGCGGTTCTTGCGGAAGCAGGCCAACTCCTTCCAGATGCCGTCGGCTCCCTTCCCTTTCCGCAGCAGGTGGCGAAGGGCGTCAATTACCTTGCCGGCACCCTTGGGATCGTGGCGCAGGACATGCCGCCACTTGTCGAACCGGGCCGTTCCCTCTGCCGTGTCCGGGCCGAAGGTGGCGTTGGCCGCGGCCTTGAGATGCCGAGTTCCATGCCAGCTATGCCGAATTCGGCATAGCTGGCAGCACGCCGAGTTTCCAACTATGCCGAGTGTTGTCCGCAACCCACTGATTCCGTTCGCGCTCCCGCCCGGATTTTCGGCATAGTTCGGAGTCGTCTGCCGGGCGTCTTATACTGCGGAGGTTTCTGTCCTGACGGTTCCTGTTGACCGGGACCATTCTTGCATTGGTTGCTTCCAGACCGGAACCTGCCGTTGCTGCCGCCTTTCTCATTGATGGAAAGGAGACAGCGAATGCCCTCGGATTCAGACCGGACGCGACAGTCCCTCGACAACACGTCACCAGACGACTGGCTGGCCCCGTACAGGGCCGGGTTTCTGGCCGAGCTTGAAGGGCTCGACTACGCTCCCGGCACAATCCGCCATTTTCGAGATGCCATGGACCTGTTCCGGGAACAGGCCGCCGTCCGGAGGCTTGGTCCCGGCGACATCGACGCAGCCAAAGTGGCGGAGCTTCAGGACACCGTGCCTGTGACGCGCTCACGGGGCGCGATCCGCTTCCGACGCCAATGCGTCGCCCGGTTCGTCGACCATCTTGTCTCCGCAGGCGCGATCGCCACGATGGCGCCGGAACCGCCACCTCCGCCAGGTCGGCTCGGGCGACTGGCTCCGCCGCGAGCGGGGGCTGAGCGAGACCACGGTCTCCGATTCGCGGCAGTTCCTCGAGCGTTTCCTGACCTTCGTCTTCGGGGAGGAGCCTGGCGACCTGAACGGTATCGGGCCGAAGGAAGTTCGCGCCTTCCTCGCCCTGCCGTCCGCCGTTCCGGGACGCGGGCAGGGTCTGGAGACGAAGGCGGCGCATCTCCGCCGGCTGTTCCGGTTCATGTTCGTCACGGGACGGACCCGCCGCGACCTGGTTCCGTGCGTTCCGAAGATCGCGGCCCGGAGCAGGCACGGCGCATCGTGCCACCTTTCGCCCGAGGAGGTTCGCAGGCTCGTCGCCGCCGTGAACGGCGACGGCGCGGCCGGGCGCCGCGACCGCGCCGCCATGCTGCTGCTGGCCCGGCTCGGTCTGCGCAGCCAGGAGATCAATGCGATCAGGCTCGACGACATCAACTGGCGCACCGGCGAGATCCTGATCCGCGGCAAGCGAGGGCTCCATGACCGCATGCCGCTGCCGGTCGACGTCGGCGAGGCGATTGCCGACTACGTCCTGAACGGGCGGGCCGGCGGGTCGCGGCGCCTGTTCGTTACGCTGCGGGCGCCCCACCGGCCTTTCCGGACGACGCATTTCATCCGGAACATGCTCGTCGGCGCCTTTGCGAGGTCCGGGGTGACGCCGCCAGGGGGAAGGGTCCGCGCCCATCTTCTGAGACACTCCCTGGCCGTCGCCATGCTGGATCTCGGCAATTCGCTCGACGAGGTCGGCGACGTCCTGCGCCACCGTTCTCGGGCTGCAACAACGATCTACGCCCGCCACGGCATCGAGGCCCTGCGGCCGCTGGCGCGAACGTGGCCGGTCCAGGGAGAGCCGCGATGACCTCCCTCTCCGAAAGGTTCGAACAGTACGTCGCCGAACGCCGAAGCCATGGCGGCAACTGGGCGTCACAGGCCAAGAAGGTTCAACCGTTCGTCAGGTTCGCCGACGGCGAAGGCGCCGACCGGATCACGACCGCGCTCTTCCTGCGCTGGAAGGAGCGGTTCGGCAGCGCCGGCCAGGCGGCATGGGCGGTACGGCTGTCTGCGGTCCGCGCCTTCGCCACCTGGCTTCAGGGGGTCGACCCGCGAACGGAAGTGCCTCCCAAGGGACTGACACCCCGTCGGACGACGCGGCCGAAGCCTTACGTCTATTCCGACGGGGAGATCCGCCGGATCGTTCTGGAAGCGGCGCGCCTCGAGTGCCCCACGGGTCTGCGCGCCTCGACGTTTTCCACGATGTTCGGATTGATCGCCGTCACCGGCATGCGCATCGGGGAGACGCTCGCGCTGCACGATGCGGACGTGGACACCGGCGCCGCCGCCGTCCGGGTCAGGCACGCGAAGAAAGGCCGGGACCGCGTCGTCCCGGTCACGGACTGCACGGCCGAACGCCTTCAGGCGCATCGCGACACGCGCGACCGCATCCTCGGACGCCCGGCGGAAGCGTTCTTCTGCGGAGCGGGCGGCTGGGCGCGGACACGGCTCGGCGCAGCTTCGCCTTGGTCGGCCAACGGACCGGGTTGCGCGAGCCGCAGGCCGACGGGAGGAAGGGGCGCGGTCCGCGCATCCATGATCTGAGGCATGCCTTCGCCTCCAGAACCATCACCGACTGGTTCCGGCAGGGCCGCGACGTCGACGCCGAGATGTACAAGCTCAGCGCATTCCTGGGCCATGATGGCCCGGACTGCACGTTCTGGTATATCGAGGCCGTGCCCGAACTTCTGGAACTGGCCCGCGACCGTGCCGGATCGTCGACCGGAGAGGGAGAGCGGACATGACCGGACATCCTCTTCCCCCGCACGTCCAGGCGTTCTTCACCGACAGGCTGATCAACCAGCTCGGCGCAAGCCCGAACACCGTGGCCGGATACCGCGACACCTTCCGGCTGCTCCTGAACTTCGCGGAAAGGGATGCCGGGAAGCGCCCCACCGACCTGCTCGTCGAGGATGTCGATGCCGGGCTCGTCGGTCGCTTCCTCGACCATCTCGAATGCGAGCGGCGCAACAGCGCACGCACCCGCAACGTCAGGCTGACGGCGATCCGGTCGTTCTTCGGCCATGTGTCCCGCTGCGAGCCGGCGCTGCTCGAGCATTGCCGGCAGGTGCTCGCGATGCCCTCCAAGCGTTTCGAGCAGCGAACGGTCGAATGGCTTGACGAGAAGGAGATCAAGGCCCTCGTCGCCGCGCCGGACGTCGCGACCCGGCAGGGTCGCCGGGACCGGGCGCTGCTCCTGCTGATGGTGCAGACGGGGATCAGGGTGTCCGAGCTGACCGGACTCGACCGCGGCGACGTGGAGCTCGGAACGGGCGCCCATGTCCGCGTCAGCGGCAAGGGCCGCAGGCAGCGGTCGACGCCGCTCAGGGAGGACGCCGCCGCCGCGCTCCGGGAATGGATGGAGGAACGCGGCGGCGACGACGGCCAGCCGCTGTTCCCGAGCAACCGGAACCGACGGCTCAGCCGGGATGCCGTTGCGTGGATCGTCAGGAAGCACGTCGCCGCGGCATCGCGGTCCTGCCCGTCGCTCAGGAAAAGGCGCATAAGCACGCACTGCCTGAGACACGCAGCGGCCATGACCCTGCTGCGGGAGGAGGTACCGATCACGATCATCGCACTCTGGCTCGGCCATCAGTCCGTCGAGTCGACGATGAAGTACCTGCACGCGGACCCGAAGATCAAGGAGAGGGCCATGGAACGGACAAGGCCGGTCGACGTGCCGCCCGGCCGGTACCAGCCGGAGGAACAGATCATGGCCTTCCTTGAGAGCCTGTGACTATGCCGAAAATCCGGGCGAGAGCGCGAACGGAATCAGTGGGTTACGGACAACACTCGGCATAGTTGGAAACTCGGCGTGCTGCCAGAAGTCCAGGAGGACCACATCGGGGCACAGCGTTACCAGGAAATGGAAGGCGTCAGGGGCCTTTCAACCGGACACTGTTAACTCGATGTATTCGCCATGCACGTGGGCGGGACGAACCACAGGAAGCGGCCCGGACCAGCCGAATCGGCCCAAACGGTCATGGATTTCGCGGTCGCCGCCGTGCTCCTCGCCGAATTCATGCCGTCTATTCGCCAGCCCAAGCCGGAATCACGGAGACTCCGGGAGGGATGCCCGATCCTTTCGCCATTCCTCGAACGCCACCGGGCCAAGCGCGACTACACCGACTTCGAGTTAACAGTGTCCGGTTGAAAGGTCAGGGGCGCCATCAGCGACGACCGCAAGCTTCAGGTCCGGATCGAGATCCAGCCAGCGGAGCGCCTCGGCCTTCAGCTGCGACTTCAATCTTGCCTTGCCGGCCTCCGGGAGACGCCCGAAGCACCGGCTCTCCAGCATGTCCCCCTCGGCATCGATCAGGGCCACGACGCCGCACGACGCCTCCCGCCAGCCCGCGTCCGTTGCCTTTCCGTCCGCCGTCCCGGCGTTCATGCGCATCATGTCCCCGTCGAGCAGGACAAGAGGCGAAACGGCCTTCGCGGGCATCTCCTCCCGCGCCCGGAGATCTTCCAGGAGCGCGCCGGAACACTCCTCCACGCAGTTCCCGGCCTCCCCGGAAAGCCGCACGAGGGAAGCCGTCGAAGGCCCGTTGCCGCAGAGCCTCTTCCAAGCATCCTCGCTCTCACGGGCCGTCAGGCCGCACATCAGGTACTGCGAGAGACCCGCCGCCGCCGGCGTCAGCCCGCATGCCGTCAGCCCCGGAACGCTTTCGGCGGGAACCGGCGCCGCGCCGTGGCCCGAAGGACGGCACCGCGACCGGAGGAAGTCGACCGGTCCGAACATCGCCATCGCACGGCCGGCCGTGACCCCGGCCTTCCGGCAGTTCCGTCCGTCGGGTTCCAGGGACGCTCCATGGTCGTCAAGCAGCTCGAAGGCGTCGCGCAGGATCGTGCGGGTCATGTCGAAGACCATGTCGCGGGGCGCGCTTTCGGCTCCCGGCGGGTCACTTCGGTACAGGGCCGCGACATTCCCCGCCAGACCGATTTCGGCTGCGCTCTCGACCAAGGCAACGCCCGCTTCCGTCAGGCCGTCCATTGCCGCCGTGACGGGTTCGCTTTCGTCGCAGATGTCGGCAATCGAGGTTGCAGGTTGCAGGCTTTCCATCGGAGTGCTCCTTTCCGCCCCCGTCCAGGGGCTTTCTTGAAGTTTTGCAGGAGCGCTCCGCCACGCCCGGAATCCACGGCCAGGAACGTCGGCGGACAGCGCGGCCACGGAAAAATTGCGGCTTGCGCGGCAAGTCTTCGCGAAATCCGCCAAATCAGGGACAATCTCCTGATCCGGATTCAAAAGAACGGTTTGATTGCAGCGCACTGGAAAAGTCACGGTCCGCCATAGGGACATCGCTCCCAGTAGACAACTCCAGATCTCTTCGCGCGGGCCTTCCTGCCGCTGCGGCTTTAGGCCGAACCTTACCCGACTGAAAAAGCACGCACATGTAAATGATCGGGAATATGCGCAAGGTGCGTCGCCGGGTCCGTGGAAGGTCGGCACGCGGCGTCGCGACGACCGCCGATCAGACCTGGCGCGCGACGCTGGACCGGCGCAACTCTTCCAAAATCTTTCAAAATTCATCACAGTGGGCGAAAGCGTCGACGGAGGACGATTCGTGCCGAATAGCGTGGTTTTGCTGGCGGACGATTTAACGGGGGCACTGGACGCGGTGGCGCCGTTCGCGGACCATTCCCCGGTCCGGGCGTTCCCGATCGTCTGGACGGCAGACGCCGCACGAGGGTGGCCTGCGCCGATCGCGCTCTCGATGGAGACACGCGCGCCCGCGCCCAAGGCGGCCGGGCGGCGCGTGCGCGCTGCGCTAGCGTCAGTGCCTGACGCCGACATCCGCTTCAAGAAGATCGACTCTTTCGCGCGCGGCAACACCGCGGAGGAAATCGCCGCCTGCGCCGCTCGCGACCGCGCCGGCACGGTCCTTGTCGCGCCGGCGGTTACGAGACCTGCATGATGCTGGTTCACGAGCGGCTCAGGGTCTCGCACGTCACCACGCACACGGCGCTCTCCAACGTGCCCGCCAGCCTGACGACCGAACACCTGACGCGGGTTCTGAACCTGACGATGGACGCGCTCGTGGCGCTCGACGTCGATGTGCCGCGGATCGCCGTCGCAGCGCTAAACCCGCACGGAGGCGAAGGCGGGATGTTCGGCGGCGAAGACACCGACGTTAGCCGCCCGGTGATAGAGACCCCCCGGAAAGCCGGCCACGACGTGCGCGGGCCGGTCTCGGGCGACACGGTCTTCGTCAAGGCGATCGCCGGCGAATTCGATGCGGTGGTCGCCATGTACCACGATCAGAGCCACATTCCCGTCAAGCTGATCGGCTTCCGGGTCGACCCAGACACTGGCCGCTGGATCGCCCTCAGCGGCGTCAACATGACGCTCGGCCTGCCGTTCGTGCGGACCTCCGTCGATCACGGAACCGCGTTCGATATAGCCGGAAAGGGCATCGCATCGGCGCAAAGCATGATCGAGGCCATTGAACTGGCCCACCGGCTGGCCGAGCACGAGGCCGGAGCCCGTCGGTCCGAGCAGGCGACTCGGACGTGACGCGGCGCATTCCAGCCAAGGCCCTGTCCCGCCTCGTCGACGACATCTTCCGGGCGGTCGGATCCGACGCGCCCGAAGCCGCGATAATCGCCGACCATCTGGTGACCTCCAGCCTCGTGGGCCACGACTCCCACGGGCTCCTCCGCGTCTCGAAATACGTCGAATGGGTCCGGGAGGGCGACGTAATCCCAAACCGCCACGCCACCATCGCCTTTGAAAAGGGCCCGGCGACGCTTGTCGACGGGGGGTTCGGATACGGTCAGGTGATCGGTCTCGAAGCGATGGAAATTCTCGCCGAACGCGCCCTGTCCTCGGGGCTTGCCGCTCTCGGCATCCGGAACACGGCGCATCTCGGACGGATTGGCCACTGGGCCGAGCATCTCGCCACCGCCGGTCTCGTCTCGGTCCACTTCGTGAACACCTCGGGCTTCGGTATCCTCGTGGCCCCGCACGGCGGCAGCGATAGGCGCCTCTCGGCCAATCCCTTTGCCGCTGGGGCCCCGCGCGCCTCGGGCGCGCCGATCGTCCTCGACATGGCGACCTCTGTCATCGCCGAGGGCAAGATTCAGGTCGCCCGCAACAAGGGTGAGCGCTTGCCGGCGGGCGCGGTCCTCGACGGACAGGGCCGACCGACTCGGGACGCATCGGCCTTCTACGGCGACCCGCCCGGTGCGATCCTGCCCTTCGGAGGTCACAAGGGGTCGGGGCTTTCGTTCTTCTGCGAACTCATCGCGGGCGCATTGTCGGGCGGTCATGCAAGCAATCCGGCAAGTCCGACCGCGGGCCGGCTGGTCAACAACATGGTCTCGTTCGCTTTCGACCCGCACGTCTTCGGTGAAGGCGCGTTCTTCGCCGAGGACGAAGAACGCCTGATCGCTTGGATGACCGGCTCTCCGCCGGCCGACCCGGCGGCGCCGGTCCTCTTGCCGGGCGAGATCGAGATCCAAACCCGCGCCGAGCGCAAGGCGCACGGCATCCCCGTCGACGACGCGACCTGGGCGGGGCTCGCAGCGTCCGCCGCCTCGTGCGGCTTGAACGCGGTCGGATACATCTAGCGGTCCTGCCGGGGCCGCGTCGAATTGGAGGTTTGAATGGTCCAGGACGGACTTGAGCTTTTGTTCGGTGGCGAACGCCAAAAAAACGCCGGACACGCAGCCTGTCCACAGTCCGACGACCGGACAGGTGATCGCCGAAGTGCCCGAAGCGGGCGCCGCCGAAGTCAAGGCGGCCCTCGCGGCCGCGCGCACCGCTCAACCAGGCTGGGGCCGGATAAGCCCCGGTCGAGCGCGCGGCGATCATGCGCCGCATTGCCGATCTGATCGACCGCGACCACGAAACGCTGATCCGCATCGTCGTCGAGGAGCAGGGAAAGCCCATTGGCGAGGCACGCGGAGAAATCGGCGGTGCGGCCGTGTCATTCTGCTACTTCGCGGAATTGGCGCGTCGCATCGAAGGCGAAGTCCTGCCTTCGGACGCGCGGGACGAGCAGATCTGAATCCAGCGCGTCCCGATCGGTGTCGTCGCGGCGATCATTCCCTGGAACTACCCTGCGGCACTGGTATCGCGAAAGGTGGCGCCAGCGATGATCGCGGGCGACACGATCGTACTGAAACCCCACGAACTGACACCGCTCTCCGCCCTACACATGGCCGGTCTCTTCGTTGAGGCAGGGGTCCCGCCGGGCGTGGTCAATATCGTCAACGGGGCGGGAGCGAGCGTGGGCGAGGCGCTGACCGGTTCGCCCGACGTTAACCTGATTACCATGACGGGAAGCGTACCGACCGGCCGCCGGATCATGGAACGCGCGGCGGCGCACATCGTGCCGGTATCCCTTGAGCTGGGCGGCAAGGCGCCGTTCATCGTGATGCCGGTGCCGATCTCGACCTCGCCGTCCAAAGCGCCCTGACCTCGCGGTTCATGAACTGCGGACAGGTCTGCATCTGCAACGAGCGGACCCTCGTGCAGAAGACATCCACGACGCCTTCCTGGAAGCCCTGGTCGAGCACGCGCGGCCTGCGCCTCGGCGACCCGCATGGCGAGGACACCGAAATCGGCACGAAGATCAGCGCACCCGAGCTGGAAAAGGTCGAGGCCTTCGTCGCCGCCGCGCGGAACGGGGGGGCCAAGGTGGCGCTCGGTGGCGAACGGCCATCCACGCCCCCAGTCGAAGCGGTGGCGGCGCTGCGACCTGCGCGTCGACTGCACGCAGGGAGGGTCGCTGCAGACCGGCTCGTTCCCTTCGAACGGGAAGCCGGGCAGGAACCGGTGGCAGCAGCCGTGAACCGGTTCAACGTCGTCGTCGCGGCTGAACGTCCTGACGGACCGGGCGTTGAGATCGGTTCCGATGTTGCGCGACGCGGGCGGCTTGCGCTTCACGATGGCCTGGCAGAGACCCGTCGTCGCCTTTGACCCGAACCATGCGCCCATCGAAACGGCCTCCCCGGGGCAATCCTCCCGGGACCAGCAATGGAACGTCCGGCTCTGGTGTGCCAGGCGAACTTTTATGAGCCCCCCTCCTGTCAAGTGCCTTTGCCCGTCCGTCTTCCCCCCTTTGAATTCAAAAAAGAAAGGGTTGTCGTTGCTGTCCTGTGGGGCTTGTGGGCCGGCCCGAAGGGCTCGTCCACAAATCCACAGGACCCTGCCGGATCGCGCCATGGACGAGGCCCGGGCATTCTTTTCCAAGTGCCTTTTCCCCTTTGCGGCAACGGTCTTCCCGTGTCGTCACATTGTTCCTTCCCCCTGTTGTCGAGACGGTTCGGCGCCACTCGGGGATGCTCCAGGCAGAACGTCGCGGTTCCACGGCGCGCTCAACGACGCGTCCAGACTCTTGTCCGGTTCGGTTGGCCGACGGACGCCGGCCTCGTGACCACAATGCCCTTTCGGGCGGTGCGACGTTCCGGGAGGCGGGACCCATCTGCAAGAACGGTGCCGCGGTCTGCGGTGAACCAAGCGTCCCGCCGGTCACACGCCTTGCCCGGATTCCCCGGAGGCCCCGTCGGGCCGCCCGGGTGTCCTGACGTTTCGTTGTCCTCCGCTCAGGCCCGCGACAGGACGGCGCCTTCCGGCACCATCCCGGCGGTGGCGTATCTCCACAGCGACACCAGCAGCTTGCGCGCCAGCGCCACGATGCCACGCTTCCGCGAACGTCCGTCGCGGGCGCTGACGTAGTCCCGGAACCATTTCGACAGCGCGCTGTCCGGCTGGTGCCGCAGCCAGCGCCAAGCCATCTGCACCAGGTGCTTGCGCAGAATCGGGCTGCCGGCCTTGCTGATCCCCTGGTCGTGGTCGACGCCGCCGCTCGCCCACGGAACCGGCGCCAGTCCCGCAAAGCCGGCCAGCTCCCGGCGGTTCCGGAAGTCCCTGCAGAGCACCTCGGCGCTCAAAAGCAGGGCGTCGTTCGCGCCGATCCCGCGCAGCCTGGCCAGCGCCGCCGCGAAGTGGCCGTTCCCCGGATCCGGTTCCGCGACCCGGGCGGTTCCGGACGACGCCTCCGCCTCCGTGGTCTCCGCCGGAGCGGCTTCGCCGCCTGCGCTCGCCGCGGCACCCGCATCCCCGGTCCCGTCCTTTCCAGGCAGGCCTTCGAGCGCCTCCCGCGACGCCTTCAGCGCGGCGGCCTTCTCCGCCTCGACCGTCCTCAATTCCGCGCAGACCAGCTCGATCCGGTCGAGAATGCCATGGATCTCCGCCAGCAGTCCCGGCTGCAGTTCCGTGCCGTAGCCGGTCTCAAGCCCGTCGAGGCCCGCGCGGAACCCCTTCTTCGCAGGATCCCCGGCAGACACGCCGTGCAGCCTGAGCAGTCCGGAGACCGCGTTCGCGAGCCGCAGCCGCTCCTTCACCAGGCGCTCGCGCCTGCGAAGAAGACGCTTCGCGTCCTCCTCCGCGACGGTCGGGATCCGCACCGGCGACATCGCGTCCCGGTCGCCGCCGTCCCAGGCCCTGAGCGCCCGGACCATCTTGCGGGCGTCGATCCGGTCCGTCTTCGCCTTCTTCCTGCGCCGAACCACCTCGAGGCTCGCCGGATCGCAGATCACGACGTCGGCCTGCGGCGCGTGCTCGCCGAGCCACCGGGCGAGCCAGAAGCCCTCGTACCCGGCCTCGCAGGTCAGAAGAACCCGGGACGGCCCGTCGACACCCGCGCAGGCCTTCCCGATCCTCTCCAGAAGGCCTCCCGTGTCGGCCGGCGCCAGCTTGTGCATCCCGACCTTGCCCGACTCCCCCGGGTCGCCGATCCCGACCACCCATGACGTTGAACTCACTTCCAACGCGACGCAAAGCGTGCTGAATTCGCCCTTGGAAGGGGCCACGTCGTTCAGCTCTTCCGACATTCCTGATCTCCTTTCACAAGGCAAGGGGTTGCCGTTCAACGGCCCCTTGCCACCAAATGTTGATGTGGAACGCCCCTTTGGACCGAATCATCCTCAAGGGCAATTCCCGACACGGCTCATGGCATCTGGTGCGAGTGTGGCGGGTGACAGTCCCGCAGGAAGGGTGCAGCGAATCTAGCTGTTGAACTCGCAGGTGAAAGTCCTGTCGGCGCAATTCTCAGTTTGGCGCCGTAGCATATCCCACTGAACGCAGAGAGATCTGTGCACAGCGAGCTGGGAAGTACAAAGTCACCGTAGGCCAGTCTATTGACCTGGTCTGGTCAGCCAGGGTGGCGAGCAAACCGGAGGACCGTAGCGAAAGCGAACGATTGTTTGAAGCGACGAAATGGGACTCCCACATGAAGCTGATTTGTGGGGCAAATGGGGACGCCAAGGGTTTCCTTTCTACCTGATGGCTAGAACCGATGCGGAAGAACTGAGGAAAGCACGCATTGGGTCCCCCGACGTATAGACGGCGGCAATTCGGGAAAGTTCAGCGGTGAAAGATCGGAAGGTGAAAGGAACAGACAGGATGACCCATGAATGTCAAAGACCAAACCTATAACCGCAAACGGGAAATGGCGCGGAGTATCTTTCACTGGCGGATGAGGTCGATTAAGCGACGATGGGTGGGACAACACAACCCACTCTGAGCGAGGACCTCTGGGTTCGGGTGGCTACAAGTCCGGCGTCATGGTGTCGGTGCTCAGAAACCGATGTAGAGTGGCGTCAGCCTGTCGCCTACGGATAGGGTAAACGCCTGCGGCGGACAGAGTATGGCTGGGTCAGCCTTAACCTGTTGCAGCATGCGGAAGGCCCTATCTCAACTTTGCGGTGCCCGATGCTTGAAGCCGTACCCGGGAAAACCGGACGTACGGAATTTTAGGGGGGCCGCTGGAAACGTGGTCTATGGTGGAACTGCGCACCCGCCCGCAATCGAAAGAGCGGGACCGGAAAAGCCTCCACCTAAGGACGCGCGCGCCAGCAGCCTACCCAACAAAGGCAAACCACCGACCTCCACCGCGAGCCGTGCGTCGGTCCCCGTGAGGGGGCAGGCGAAGCGTCGGCAGCGGTACGGACGGGCAGGGCCATTGAGCATCGAAAAGACGATGGTCCGGGGTGCCGGGGCTTTCAGAGCGGCCGAAGGCAACATCGCAGGCATCTTTCTGGCGAGATGTCGGCGAGCCCCGCGGTGTGAGGGAGCCCATGCACGTCCGCACGCCTTCTGCCGGGACCCCGGGAGGTCTTCAATCCGTCCCGCCTGTCGTGGCGGGACCGTATGGGGAAAGGAGAAAGCCGAAGCCCGTGACGGACGGCTTGAAGAGGCCGGACGGGGCCATGCGACCTGTGATGTCGGCGAACAAGGGAGCGCACGCTCCTGCGGAGCCGCCGGAGGAAAGGGCCTCGACCAAGGGGAATCCGGGAAGCCAAGGCACGCGCCGAACGCAGTGTCGGGCAAGCGTGACACAGGCGGCGGACCGGATACGGCAAGCTGTGGAGAGAAACCCGCAGGAGCGTCTCACGGCGCCTTTCCGCCACATGACGCCGGAGGTGCCTGGCGCGTCGTGCTTCGTGCTGAAGGAGGACGCGGCTGCTGGTGTCGAAAGAGCGGCTGCCCGACCTGCACCGACGCCTGCACAACGGGGGAGCGTACCGGGCGCCGCCGGTTCGGCGGGCAGGGATGCCCAGGCCGGACGGCGGGACACGACCGCTCGGGATCGCGGCACCGGAGGACAGGATCGTCCGGAAAGCGATTGTGGACGTGATCCTGACGCCAGTCCACGAGGCGGAGTTTCCCGGATTCAGCTACGGGTTCCGACCGGGCCGCGGTGCGCATGACGCGCTCGATGCCCTGGCCTCCGGGACTGGACGGCGCAAGGCCGCTGGGTGGTCGACGCGGACCTGCGGGCGCATTTCGACACGATTCCTCGGGATTGGCTGATCACGTTCGTGGAGCACCGCATCGGCGACAGGCGGGTCACCCGCCTGATCCGGAAATGGCTGGGCGCTGGCGTCATGGACGACGGATCATGGACGGACACGGGGGTGGGAGCGCCGCAGGGGAACATGGTCTCCCCGACCTTGGCGAACGTCTTCTTGCACTGCGTGCTCGATCTGTGGTTCCACGGGAAGTGGCGCCGGAATGTCTCGGAGGGTGAAGCGAGCATTGTCCGCCATGCGGACGACGTCGTGGTCGGGTTTCAGCGCAAGCGGGATGCGGAGAGATGTCTCCGCGACGTTCGGGAAAGGCTGAACCGCTTCGGCCTCAGCCTCCACCCGGACAAGACCCGCCTCGTGGAGTTCGGACGGTTCGTGGCAGCGAACCGTCGCGGTCGCGGGGCGGGCAGGCCGGAGACATTCGACTTCCCGGGTTTCACGCACTTCTGCGCAACGACCCGGCGAGGCCGTTTCCGGCTTGGTCGCAAACCGATCGCGAAAAGGGTCAACAGGACCCTGGCGCGCATCGGCGAGGCTCTTCGCGAACGCTGGCATCACGACATCCGGGAGGCTGGCGAATGGCTTGGGCGGGTCTGTCAAGGCTGGCTCAACCACTTCGCCGTCCCGGGGTCGAGCCGGTTCTTGCGCGTCTTTCGCCACAGGCTGCAGCGCCTGTGGATGCGGGCGTTGCGCCGGCGGTCCCAGCGTCACGGCCTCGACTGGAAGCGACTGGAGCGCATGACCGGAATCCTTTGGCCGCGCGTCCTCATCCGCCACCCGTGGCCGGACCGACGGCTTGCCGCCAAGCACCCGAGGCAGGAGCCGGATGGATTGCCGTCCATGTCCGGATCTGAGCGGGGGGTGCGCAGCAATGCGCATTCCTACCGCGACTGGGGGGAGGGGCTCGGCAACGACCCCTCCTGCCCGGCCGCCGTCCCACGACTGCCCCTCGACTTTCTTCCCGACGTCGGGTATTGGCCGCGTCACGGAACCGGATCCGACGATTCGGGCGGCCACAGGAAAGGACATCCGCAATGCCGGCAGGCACCGTCAAATGGTTCAACACCGACAAGGGCTACGGCTTCATCGCGCCGGACGGCGGAGGCGGCGACGTGTTCGTCCACATCTCCGCCGTGGAAAGGGCCGGCCTGACCGGGCTGAGCGACAACCAGAAGGTCGAATACGAACTGACCGAGGGCCGGAACGGCCGCCAACAGGCTGACGCGCTGAAGACCGCCTGACGATCCCCCGCTGACAGCGCCCGTGTCCAGGAATTCGCGGGTGCGCCCGCGGTCTGCATCCCTTCCCCGCTGCATCCGCAGGCCGCGCCATCGCGGAGAATGCCGCAAAGTTTGGGCCAGTAGAATTTCGGATTTGACGGTTGAGGGGTTTGAAATGACAGCTGCCCCAAACTTTTCGGTACTCTCCCATTTCATGGAGGTCGTGGCGAATCGCGTTGCCGGTGCGGGGATCCTCCACCCCGTCGAAGAGTCTTTCGATGTCCTGCATTTCCCTGCCTCATGCTTGCCCCCAGGCCGTTGTTTTCCAACAGAGAATCATGCGGCCACGCAGAAGCCAAGGGAAATCTTTTCGAATGCGATAGCCCTGCCAGGCGACCCAGCGGCCTTGACCTCGCCGTGCCCCCGGACTAACCAAACAAGACAACGACGCTCCTTCGGTGCCCGAAAAATCCGCACTCGCGGTCTACCCATGTACGTGAGAAATTGAGTTTCAGATGATCCGCAGACTAGGCAAGCCGCGTCGCACAGTCCCCCCAAAAGCCACAAGTAGGTTGGAGAAATGGAATCGAACACCAACGAATCTTTAGCCAAGGTGCAAACGCACCTGACCGCCGAGTGCTTCAACAAGCTCTTTATTGGCGGGGAATTCGTTGACCCTTTGGACGGCGAAAAGTATTCCACATGCTACCCCGCGACAGGCGAAGTCGTGCATGAACTCCCACGCGGCAAGGCGAACGATGTGCAGGCGGCCGTCGCCGCTGCCGAGTCGGCCTGGGCGGAAGGCACCTGGGCGAACATGGCGGCCGCCGAACGCGCCAAGATCGTTGCCAGGATGGCGCAAGGGATAGAAGACCATGTCGAGATGCTCGCCGAGATCGAAGCCGCCGACGTCGGCAAGCCTTTCCGACAAGCTGCTATGGCCATCGGCGGCGCGGCTGGCGAGGGTAAGTATTGGTGCTCACTCGGCGCCGTGCTCGACCAAGCGCAGGACGTGCCGGTGAACTCCGGCGGCGGTGACGGAGGCGTCCCGCCCGAGGAATGGGACGTCGTCTACAGACGAGATCCGATCGGCGTAGTCGGTCTGATTTCCGCCTGGAACTACCCGCTCAACGTCGCCTTTCGCAAGGTGGCGCCGGCGCTGGTCGCCGGCAATTGCGCGATTCTGAAGCCCTCAGAAATCGCCGGCCTTTCGTGTATGTTCATCGCCAAACTTGCGCGGGACGCAGGCGTTCCACCGGGCGTCTTCAATCTTGTCACCGGCGGCCGAGATGCTGGCGCGGCGCTAGCCGCCTCGCCGTCGGTGTCGATGATCTCGTTCACCGGTTCATCGCTTACCGGCAGCAAGATCATGGAAGCTTGCGCACCTAAATTGTCGCAATGCGCTCTGGAACTCGGCGGCAAGTCAGCGCTGGTGGTGTTCGATGACGCTGATCTCGATCTCGCGGTCGAAACGACCATGAAGGGCTTCTTGACCAACGGCGGCCAAATCTGCACCGCGCACACGCGACTCTTGGTGCACGAAGGCATCAAAGCGCCGTTGCTCGAGAAGCTGAAGATAGAGTTGGAGAGACTTCCCTTTGCGACTGATCCAATTACTGAAAAAGACCGTGGCGACCGTGCTTGGGAGGCCGGCATGACTGATGTCGTGCAGCCTGTGGTGTGCGAGTCCCAGTATCAGATGGTCCTCGGCTTTCTCGATGACGCCAAAGCGTCGGGGATCGAAGTGCTCACCGGAGGTGGTTCCCCCGATCCGAGTGCGGTCGACAATGCCGAGGGGTACTTCATCCAGCCGACCGTACTGACGGATGTGCCGCGCGACTCGGACGTCTGGCAGAAAGAGGTTTTTGGACCAGTGCTTTCAATGCGCTCGTTTTTCACTGAAGCCGAAGCGGTCATGGAGGCGAACTCCACCGCTTTCGGTTTGGCCTCGACAGTGATGTCGTCCGATCCGGCCAAGGCACGACGTGTGGCTAACCGCATCCGTGCTGGCGCCGTTTATGCAACGTCCACCGGCGAAGGCCTATTGGCCGAACATCCCGCCGTTTCCCGCGGCGGATTCGGTTGTTCGGGGGTCGGCCGAGAACTGGGCATCGGCGGCCTGCACGAATACACCGAACTAAAGAGCGTCAACTACACGGGTTTTTCGCTTGCGCAAGCGAACGCCTAGGCCTCTCGCCAATATCACGGTTAGTGTCGGCTTACACGCCGACACCAAGCGAGTTTGAACGAAGCCGGGCCCTCGCCTGATTGTCTCTTGCAGAAAGTGGATTGCGGCCGTTCAGGTCGATCGCTGGATTTCGGTCCGGACGACGGATCTTCCGGTACGGCGTTTCGCCGAGATGCCGAGGGCCCGGGATTCGGGACGGGATTCCGGCATCCGGGGGTTTGCGCGTGGCGTTCGATCATTGTGCCCCGTGCGGGAGGCACGAGGGGTGACGATGCGGTCCCGGGACCGCAGTGTCTGCCGCGTTCCGACCGGCGTTCCGGTCATGTCGCGCGGCCTGAGCGAGGCGGGCCACGCTGCCGCACGAGCTTTCGGACCGGGTCCAGGACGTCTTCCGGGTTTTCGCCCGGCCGCTTCGGGAGCGTGAGCACGGGCTCGGAAGGCGCGCCGCGCTTCGGGCAGGCCGGTTTCGCGGCGGCAGGAGTCCGGCACCGCCTGCAGCGTTCTGGCGCGACAGCCGTTGGCGAGGATCCCGAAGTGCCTGATGCGGTGGAACCCTTTCGGGATGCGGTGCGGCAGGAAGCGGCGGATGAAGCCGTCCGTGGACAGGGCCATGGTGCCGCAGAACGGCCTGTCGCCGGGCTTCGACACCGGCTTGCGCCAGCGGAAGGTGACGGTGTCGCCGTCGAAGGCCAGCAGCCGGGCATCGGAGATGGCGCCGCGACGGGTGTGGCGCGAGAGTTGCCTGACCACGGCCTCGGGGCCGTTGAACGGCCGTTTCGCGCAGACCTTCCAGCCTGTCTGGCGGACCTGCTTCATCTCGCGGGCGAAGGCGCGGGGGTCGGCGAGATGCGCGATGGACCCGTGGAAGGCGAGCCGCCCGTCGGCATGGGCCTTGGCGAGCTCCTCGACGAAGCGCCGCCGGAAGCGGCTCGCGAGCACCTTGACGGGGGCGAGGAACCTGTCGCTCCCGACCTTCCATTCGCCGGTGGCGACGTCGAACCCGGCGTTCGGCACCAGGCAGTGCAGGTGCGATGCCAGTCCATCCTCTGGTTCCAGGCGTGCAGCACGGCGGTTCCGCCGGTCCTGGCGCCGAAGCGCGCGGGATCGGCGCCGATGGTGCGCAGGGTCTCGGCGGCGGTCCGGAAGAGGATGTCGAGGACCGTCCCGCGGTTCTGCAGCGTGAAGACGACATGGAAGTACGGGACCGGCAGGATGCCGTCGGCCTGCCTGTCCATCCACCTGGGCGCGGCGGCCCCCTGGCAGGACGGGCAATGGCGGTTGCCGCAGGACTTCCAGACGGCATGCACGTGGCCGCAGCCGGTGCACCGGCACGCGACGCCGCCGAGCGCCGGCGTCCGGCAGCGCTCGATGCAGTCCATGACCTTCAGCGCGATGGCGTCAAGCGTGCCGTCCATGCGCTCGCGGAATCCCGGCCCGGCGCGGCGGAAGATGTCCGCCACGCCGGGCCCGTCGCTGCCTACCGGTCAGACGGCTGCGGCGAAGGCGGCCACCGGATGGTCGAGCCTGCGGAACATGGCGCCTGTGGGTAAGCGGTTAAAGGACGGCGTTCTGCTTGCGTCTTGATTTCGTCGGCCCTCGCGCGAGAGCATCCGATCCATTGATCCTGATCGGAGTTTCTTCATGACAAACGATGCATTGGCGACGGGCGCTGCCCGCCCCGTCCGCAAGAACCGGAGCGAGGCCGAGTGGCAGGCCTTGATGGAGGATTTCGAGCGCTGGGACGGTTCTCAGGTCAGCTTCTGCGAGTCCCGCGGGGTGTCGGTGAAGTCGTTCCAGAGCTGGCGCCGCAAGCGCGGCCTGGCCGGCCGGGCGACCGCGGGCAGGCGCGGCTTCGTCGAGATCGCGGCGGGGACGGAACGGGGCTGGGACGTCGAGCTGTCGCTCGGCGACGGGGTCACGCTCCGTCTGCGGCGGTCCTGATGCTCAGCGGCTGGCCGGCGGGCGGCATCTGGCTGTCGACGGAACCGGCGGACATGCGCCGCAGCTTCGACGGACTGGGCGCGCTGGTCGCGACCCATCTCGGGGAGAACCCGGCCAGCGGGCGCTGGTACGTGTTCGTCAACCGCCGCCGGACGATGGTGAAGGTGCTCGGCTTCGAGCATGGCGGGTTCTTCATCTGGGCCAAGCGCCTGGAGCAGGGCCTGTTCGCGTCGCCCCCGGCGCTGGCACGGGGACGGAAGTCGCTGTCGCTGTCGCGGACCGAGCTCTCTGCGCTTCTGGACGGGATCGACATCACCGTCCGGCGCCACCGCAAGCGCTGTCCCGCCCCGGTCGCGGCGGCGTGAAGCCTGCCCGCCGTGACGGCCGCGACGTCGGACGTCATCGGGCTGTCGGCGAACAGCGTCTTCCACCGCCTCGGCGTCAGTTCTTCGATCCGGCTGGCCGGACAATGGCATTGACTTAAGGAATCAGGGTTGTTGACTTAACGGGACGTGGGTGGTCCTGCACCGGAAGGCCGGTCTTTCGGGTGGAAGCGGCTCAAGTTGCGGCGGCGGCCTTCCCCTTCCGTGCCCATTTGCTTTTCGGCTTGAACGACACCCTTGGGTAGCTGCGGCCGGGCCGTTCCCGCTGCCAGAGGGCGGCGACGTCGTCGACGATCCGCGCGACGGTTTCGGCGACGGCATCGGCCTGGACGAGCGCGAGGGCCTCGAAGTTGCGGAAGACGGCGGCGACGGCGTGCTTGAAGTTCACCCTTTTCGGCGGCCTGCCGTCCGGCGAGGCGTTGATCTCCCCGTCGATCTCGTTGGTCATGAGGCGGGTCGCGGTGACCATGACGAAGTTGGCGTAGAGTTCCTGGAGGACGCCGCGCTCGCTTTCGGAGCGGAAGGACTCGACGGCCAGGAACCACTTCGCGGTCTTGTACATCTCCTCGATGCGCCAGCGCGCCCTGCAGATGCCTGCCAGGTCCTCGACGGTGAAGCCGTCTTCGGCGGCCAAGGTGGTGCCGAGGGCGAAGACGGTGTCGCCGGCGGCGTAGCGGACCAGCCTGAGCTTCAGCGGCCCGAACGCCGCGCCGGGGTGGCGGGCCTTCAGCCGGGCCAGCGCCCTGTCGTCGGGCCGGATCTCGACCGTCCTGTCGTCCAGCGCGCCGGCGAGGAAGGCGACGGTTTCCGCGTTCGCGTCCCGCTTGAGCCGGAACACGGCGTCCTGGCCCCGGACGACATGGGCGAGAAGCATCTCGCAGGAGAAATAGCCCCGGTCGTAGACGACCACGTCCCCGGCGGACAGGGTCCTGAGGTGCTCGACGGCGGCGCGCCGCTCGTTGGTGTCGGCGTACAGGCCGAAGTCGGTCGGCAGCCGCGGCTCCAGCTCGTAGAGGCAGCTGACCAGCCCTTGCGGATAGTGCGCATGCTCGCCCGGCGTCCTGTATCCGGCATCCGCAAGCGGCGGCGGCAGGTTGACCTTGGCGCCGTCGACGCCGAAGACCCGCCGCCCCTTCAAGAGCGGGCGGTCGGGAGCCTCGGCCAGGATCTCCCGGTGGAGCTCCCTGAAGACCTGCGGATCGACCTTGGCGCGCGCCCGGGACATCGCCGACGGCGTCACCGGGCTTTCCTGCGGCAGCGCCACCCCCAGGCTGCGCGCGTTCTCCCAGATCTCGGCGAGGGCATCGCCGTAGCTGCGCCCGGTCCCGAACACCAGGCGGAGGACGAAGAGGACGACCAGGAAGGTGCCGATCAGTCGCCGGCGCACCCGCCACTCGCGGTCGTGGCGCTCGGCCGTCCCGGCGGCGGCGGCGGCGACCGCGCTCCACATCCCGGCGACCGTCCGGGCGCTTTCGGGGGCGCGGGCCGGCTTGCCTCCCGCTTCCTTCCGCTCGCCGCGCAGCGCGGCCCGGGCGTCCGTTTCCAGCTCGGTCACGTACACGTCCTTGGGCGCGCGGGAGGCGGTGGCGCCGATCCCCTTCCATCCCGCCGCGCGGTAGCAGCTGCCCTCCTGCTCCTGCGGGTCGACGAACGTCTCCGCAAGGAGCGGGCGCACGCCCCAGCGCCGGTGCCAGTCGTCGGCGATCCGGCGGGTCGCCAGCGACAGCGACCGGGAGGCCAGGTTCCTGACACGGACCCATGGAAACACCAAAAAGCGGCTGTGCCGGACAACCCGCCGGAGGCCGTCCTCGCGCTGGCGCTCCGTCCATCCGATCCATGCGTCGCGGACCGGAAGCGACCCGGAGCTCTCGAACATCAGGCAGCCCAGGCGGCGGCCGCTGCCGTCGAGGACGAAATACGCGAGGTGGCAGCCGATGGGCGACCTGTAGCCGCGCGGATGGCAGCGGTCCACGAGCTCGGTCCATTCGGCAAGGTCCCGCCCGTCGGCGGCGACCTCCAGCGTGACCGGCTCCAGGTCCCGGAGCGGCGCATCGACCGGCTCGCCGGGCTCGCCGGCTTCGGTGCGGGCGGAAGGCCCGCGCCGCCCGCCCGTCTCGCGCCGTTCCGGCAGGGTCAGGATGCCCAGCGTCTCCAGCTTTTCGAGAACCCGCAGGCAGAACTGCTCCCTGCAGGTTCCGGACGGCGTGTGCCAGTTGAAGTTCTCGCACAGCGTGCGGGCCAGCTCCCGCCGGCTGTCCTTCGGGAACAGCTCGACCATCTCCTGCATGACCGCGATCTGCCTGCGGGTCAGCCGCTTGCCGAAAAAGGTGGTGGTCTCCAGGTTCTCGATGCGCGGATCCATCGCGGCCTCCCTCGGGACGGACTGATTCGACGCTACATTGAACCGGGCCGATCCATGAGTTAAGCCTGAACGAAAGATTCCGGCGCGCGCAAGCAAACGCCTCAGGACATGCTCTTTGGCCGATCGCGGAAATCAGGAAAATCTGTCCCGGCCAAACTCAACGCCATTGGCTGGCCGGATGGGTGTCGATGCGCAGCAGGACGTCGGTCAACCAGACGCGGGGATCGACGTCCTGCATCCGGCAGGTGGCGAGCATGGCGTTCATGATCCCTATGAACTCTCCGCCGATCTCGGTCCACGCGAACATCCAATTCCGCTGGCCGAGCTTGGCGCCGCGCAACTTGTTCTCGACCTGGTTGGTGTCCGGCGGCACGTCCGGGTCGCCCAGGAACACCTCGAGCGTGGCCCTTCGCTCGACGGCGTAGCCGATCGCCTTGCGGACCGGGTGCTTCGGCGTCAGCGCCGGATCCTCCAGCGTCCGCTCGCACCAGTCCCAGATCCTGTCGACCGCCTTGCGCGACCGGGTCCGCCGCGCGACCAGCCGCTCGGCCCGCGGCCGGCCGTCGATCTCCTTCTCGATCCGGTAGATGGCGCCGATCAGCTTCAGCGCTTCCCCGGCCATCTCCGGGTGATTGTCCTTCTGCTCCCAGAAATTGCGGCGAGAATGGGTCCAGCAGCCCTGATGGGTGACCGCGCCGCCGCGCGCCGCGACATAGGCCTCGCAGGCGCCGTAGCCGTCGCTCACGAGGGTTCCGGAATACTCGCCGAGGAACTCGGCCGCATGCTCGTGCCGGCGGGAGGCGGCGAAGGGGAACACCACCTCGCCCCGGTCGCCGAGCATCGGCCAGAAGCAGCCCTTCTTCATGCTTCCGGGCTTGCCCGGGTGCCGTCCGGCCCGGATCGGCGTCTCGTCCATCTGGATCACGGCGCTTTCCAGCACCGAACGCCACTGCGCGTCGTGGACCGGCTTCAGGAGCGCGATCGCCCGGTTGGCCCACTGGCTCAGAGAGCCCCGGTTCACGGTGATGCCTCCGGCGGCCAGCATCTGGTGCTGGCGGTGCAGAGGCAGGTGCCAAAGGAACTTGTCGATGAGCATTCCGGCGACGAACGAGACGTCGGCGGCACTGTTCTTGAACACGCTCTCGCGGGCCGGGGCGCTGACGAGGGCGCCGGTCTTGCGGATCTTCGCCTTGAGGTAGCGGTAGCGGATGACCACGTGCCGCCAGTCGAGCGCGGCGACCCGGCAGTGGACGCGCTCCGAGATCACCTCGTAGTCGTCCTCCGACAGGCCCTCTATCTCGGGCGGCGGCACGGTGATGTCGATCACCGGGGCGTCCGCGCCGAAGCGCAGCCCGGTGTCGCTGACCGCGTCGCCGCGATCCTTTCTGCGGCCGGCCTTGCCGCCGCGGCGGCTGTCCTGGCCGTCGGTCCCGTCACTGCCTTCGGATCCAGCCACGCCATCCTTGCGCCGCTCCGAGCGCGAGCCGTACAGGTCGCGTTGCAGCTGGACGATCTGGGCGGTGAGAGCGGCGATCTGCGTCACGAACTCGGCGATCCGCCCTTCCTGTGCCGCGATCGTCGCGGCCAGCTCGGCGTTGTCCGACGCCAGCCGTCCCGAAAGCCCGATCAGCGACCGGAGCGCCTCCTCGGCCTCCGGCGGCAGGGTGCCGTCCCCGAGCAGACGGGACAGGTCCCGGCCCAGATCCTCGACCTCGCGAACATTGGACGACGCGTTCATTCCCCGGCCTCGACGGCCATGACCGCCGCCAGCACCGCGAGCCGCTCGCCCGGCGGCATCGCCCGGTAGCGCCGCGCCCACCTCTCTGCGTTGCGCTTGATGCGCTGGCGGTCGGTGAAGTTCCTGCCCGCACAGGCGTGCCAGTGCGGCCGGCCCGGCGCGAAGTTGAACCACAGCTTCTCGGTGACGACGCAGGCCTGGTTGTTGACCTGGACCTCGAGCGAGCGCCAGCCGTCCAGGTGCGCGTCGTAGAGCGCCGAAGGATAGCCGGAGACCATCACCTGGCACGGCAGCGACTTCAGGATGCCGAGGAGCGCGACATGGTCCTCGTCCGTGTAGTCGAAGCGGTAGCGGCGCTGCGACCTGCGCGTCGACTGCACGTAGGGCGGGTCGCAGTAGACCAGCTCGCGGCCCTGGAAGTCGAAGCCGGACAGGAAGCGGTGGGCGCAGCCATGATGGAGCTCGACGGGGTAGTCGCATCTGAAGCTGTCAATCGCGCGGCGGTTGAGGTCGATGCCGATGCTGCGCTGCGCGGGCGGCTTGCGCTTCATGATCGCGCCGCCACCCAAGTGCGATTCGATGAACAGGTCATGCGCGGGCATGGCGCTCACGATTGCCTGCGAGAGCCCGGTCGTCCCCTTGGATCCATACCATTCCGCCATCGCCGCCTCCGAAGTGATTCGCACCGACGGCAGATCACTAGAACGGGCAGGCTATGATGTCAAACGCAAATCCGGCCCGGATCGGGCCTCGACGTCGTACTTTAACCGCTTACGCCTGTGGTGCGGGCGTAGACGCGCGTCGCTTCCGGGGACTTGTGCCCGAGAAGGTCCTGGACCACACTGGTCTCCGCCCCGCGTTCATGCAAGTGCGTTCCAACCGCGTGACGCAGGCAATGGAAGGTGACGTCGCGGCCGGGTCTTGCTCCAGCAGCGTCTCGGCGCGTCGAGCACCGGGCCGGGCAGATGGGCCATGCGCTCGTGGCCCCCCTTGCCGTCGCGGATCCGGAGCAGTCCCTCCTCGCCCCTGACGTCGCCGACCCGGAGCGCCGCCACCTCCGAGATCCGGAGCCCGGCGCCGTAGGCGGTCAGCGTCGCCGTGCGGTAGCGCAGGTCGTCAATGCCCTGGATCAGGCGCTCGACGTCGGCCTCCGGGATGGAACGGGGAAGACTGTCCGGAATTCGGCGGCTGCGCAGGCCCTCGACCTTGTCAGGCTGTCCCATCGCGTCTGCGAAGAACAGGCGCAGGGCCGATATCTCCGCGTTGGTCGTGCGCGGGGACAGGCCCCGCTCGATCCGCCCGACGACCCAGGACCGGACCTCGTCGGTCGACAGCGCTTGCGGTGCGCGACCCCAGTGCCTTGCGAGACTGCAGATGCTGGCCAGGCAATTCACCTGCGTCCGCTGCGCCAGTCCCTTCATGGCCATCACCTCGATCATCCTCGTGCGAGCCGGAGACTTGCCGGATACGTTCTTCTTCGCTGTCATGATTGACTCCCTTGGTTGTGATCGCCCCGACCTCCGGGACGCCAAGGGAGCAGAGCATCGTCAGCCCGGCACGCAACAGCCTCGATGAAGAAAACAATGCCGGTCAGTCAGCACAGGCTGAACGCATGGCCCAACTGGCCGCGAAGCGGCCTTCGTTCAAAATAGATGGCTCAGTTTACAAAACGTATGTGTTCATGTTATGTTCCTGCACGAAGCAGGAGACTACAGATGATGAATCACAAGCAGTTTCAGGCCTGGCTCTCGCAGGCTGACCATCTCAGCACCGCGCAGCGCAAGGAAGCCGGGGCAGTGCTCTCCGGAGGCTCGCGGGCGTCGGCCTCGCTGGCCGCGATCGAGGCGGGCGTGGGCGAGGACCGCCGGTGCCCGCATTGCGGCACTCCCGGCGCCGTGTCGCGCGGCAAGGCGCGCGGCTTGCGCCGATATCAATGCAAGGGTTGCGGAAAGACGTTCAATGCAGCGACAGGCACGCCGTTGGCGGGCCTTCACCGCAAGGAGAGATGGCTGGCGTTCGGAACATGTCTCGCGGACGGGGACACGGTGCGCGCGTCCGCCGTGCGTTGCGGGCTTGCCGTCAACACGGCCTTCCGCTGGCGGCACCGGTTCCTTGCCGCCGGAAGCCGGGGTCCGCGAAAGCTCGCCGGCATCGTCGAGGCCGACGAAACCTACGTGCTGGAAAGCCGCAAGGGCGAGCGGAACCTTGATCGCAAGGCGCGTCGCCGCGGCGGGAAGGCGGGCAGGCGCGGCCTGTCGTCCGAGCAGGTTCCGGTTCTGGTTGCCGCCGACCGCAGCGGCATGACGGTCAGCGCGGTTCTTCCGGCGGTCAATGCCGACGCCCTGCGAGACGTCATCGAACCGGTCGTGGACGAGGACATCGTCCTGGTCAGTGACGGCCATCGCGCATATCCGCCATGCGCCGCAGCAATGGGCGTTCGCCACGAAGCGCTCAACCTGTCCAGAGGCGAGCGGGTTCGGAACGCATTTCACATCCAGACGGTCAACAGCCGCCATGGCCAGCTGAAGGGTTTCCTGGGGCGCTACCGAGGAGTCGCGACCAAGTATCTCGACAACTGCCTGCGATGGTTCCAGCAGGTCGAGCTGGACAACGCCTCGCCCCGCACGTGCCTCGCCAACGCAATCGACAGGTCATGCATACGATTTGGAAACTGAGCCAAATAGATTGTTCGTTATGTTCGTGGTGACAGGCAGTAGTTTCACTCGCCGTGGAAGGGTTTCCTTCGGATGGCAAGGACTCCCATCTGATCATCGGTGACCTTGACCCCAAGCGGACAGGTGCTGTCATCGAGGTCTGAGTGCATGATGAGGCCGGAGCCTGCAGTGGGTGGCTGCGATCAGCTTTATGATCACCTGGTGGCTGACGAGGGGCCTGCCGCGCCAGTTCTGGGTGATGTGGCAGAACATGCGGTGTTCGATCTTGTTCCACTTGCTGGTTCCGGGCGGGAAGTGGGCGACCGAGACGGTCAGTCCGAGTTCATCGGCGAGCTTCTGGAGTTCGGGTTTCCACAACCGGTTGCGGCTGCTGTTGGAGTTGCCGCCGTCGGCGGTGATGAGCAGGCGCCTGGCATCGGGGTGGAGATGGCGTCCCATGTGCTGCCAACAGCGGCGCAGGGTCTCGACGGCGAATGTCGCCGTGTCGTGGTCGATGCCGACGCTGACCCAGCCGGCGTTGGCGGTGAGGTCGTGCACCCCGCAGGGAATGGCCTTGCCCAGGTCCGGATCGCGGAAGTCATGCACCTTCACGGCCGCAGTCTCACCCTTGGGGCGCCATCCACGGCCGTCATTACGGCATTGGCCAACGATTTTCTTCTTCTTGGCATCAACCGACACCACGGACTGGCCCATCCTCTGGAATGCTCGCACCCGGCGGTCGATGCGGCGGAACAGCGCATCCCGATCCGGATGCTGGCGCCCCTCCAGTGTCCCGGCATTGGCTTGAAGGCTGTATCCCAGTGCATGCAACTGCCGGTTCACCTGTTGCATGTCCAGCGCAATGGGCTCTCCGGATCACCGCGTGTCGCCGGCTCAAGCTGACGCTCCAGCTCCGTCACACGCTTGCGCCCGGCGCCCGGTCGATGCAAACGCCCCGACGGCGCCTCGCCTGAAGTTTCGGCAACCACGCCGGACGCAAGCTCCTTCAGGCCAGCCCGAACATTGCCGCGCGACATGCCCGTCGCCTGAGCCACCCTTGCAATGCCTCCGCGCCCGGTGGCGCGCGCTTCCGTCGCCGCCCACAGGCGCCGGGCACGTTCTTCAAGAACCGGGCGCAACCCACAAATTTCACACGTCCTGACCTCGCGGGCTGATTTCGATGTCCTCCAGGGCCCGTTTGGCCAACAAAACAACGACAATATGCAGATTTCCGGCTTGACAGGCACGCCGGAAGCGGGCAATATGACATGAGGCTCACTTTCAGGTTTCCCGCTTCCCATGAACACGCTCGCCATGCACCCTTCAGACGCCGTCCAGATCGGCGCTTCGTGCTTCTCCTTCGCATCCGAGGACGGCCAGACCGTCTGCTTCTCCAACCTCGAGCCCTTCGACTGCCACGACGAGAACGACCGCCCGGCCATGAGACTGCGGATCGCCAGGTTCGCCAGGCACGGCATCCGCCACAGGGACCTGCAGGCTGCGTTCGGCGTTGGCCGCGCGACGGTTCAGCGTGCGGCGGACAAGCTTCGGAACGAGGGCGAGGCGGCGTTCCACGAGCCGCGCCGGGGCCGTGGAACGAGCGTGATCACCGGCGAGACGGCGCGGGAGGCGGACCGCCTCCTTTCCAAGGGCATGAGCGGCACCGCGGTTGCCCGCGAGCTGGAGGTTCCCGCCACGACGCTGAACCACAACCGCCGCAAGGGGTTCATCGGCGCGCGACAGCCCGAGCCGGAGAACACGAAGCCGGAGGCGCAGGAGGAGCAGCCGGCCGGAACGGACACGCAGGACGAGGATGTCCGGGCAGGCCTGCTCGGCCGCAGCGAACGGGACCGGCGCGACCGGGAGGCGCCGATGGGCCGGGGCGCGCGCGACAGCGCGGGGCGCGTCGCGGCCTCGGCGGGGGCGATGGCCGAGGCGCATCCGCGCTTCGACGAGCCTCTTTCGGCGGTCGCCTGCGGCGGCGTGCTGGCCGCGCTGCCGACGCTCCTGAAGGAAGGGCTGCTCGACCGTTCGGGCGCGTTCCTGTCGCTGCCGAAAGGATGCCACGGGCTGACGAGCACGCTTCTCCTGCTCGCGTTCCTGTTCATGGCCCGGGTCCGCAACCCCGAGGCGCTGCGCCACGAGGCTCCGGGGGAATGGGGCGCGGTCCTGGGGCTGGACCGCTGCCCGGAAGCGAAGACGCTGCGGCGCAAGATCCGGGCGCTCGCATCCGACGTTCAGCGGGTGAAGGGCTGGCAGGACGCGCTGGCGCGGGCGTGGATGGCCGACGAGCCGGACGCCCACGCCACGCTGTCGGTGGACGGGCACGTGAAGGTCTATGCCGGCCGCAAGGGCCGCCTTCCGAAGCACTTCGTGTCGCGCCAGAAGCTCTGCCTGCCGGCCTCGACCAGCTACTGGGTCAACGCGCTCGGCGGCAGGCCGCTGCTGTGCCTGCACAAGGATCTCGATCCCGGCATGGCCAAGGCGCTGGAGCACGACGTCCTTCCGGCGCTGGATCGGCTGGGCCTGCCGGGACCGGACGCGCCGGATCTCACGGTCTCGCCGGAGGCCGCGCCCGCGCTGACGCTGGTCTTCGACCGGGAGGGATGGAGCCCGGCCCTGTTCGCCCGCCTCGCCCGGCGTGGCATCGCGGTGATCACCTGGCACAAGGGCTTCAGGGGCGAGGACTGGCCGGAGGAGGAGTTCCGCGCCGTCGAGGCGCCGCTCCACGGTCCCGGCGGCGCCGGCTCGGCCGAGGTCCGCCTTGCCGAGAGGCGGATCAGGCTGGGCAAGGGCGGCAAGGGGCCCGAGGTTCGCCAGATCCGCCGCTTGCTGGACTCGGGCCGGCAGGTCCCGCTCGTGACCACCGACTTCGGCGTGCCGACGGAGCAGGCCGCAGGCGCGCTGTTCTCCCGATGGGCGCAGGAGAGCTTCTTCAAGTACATGCGCGACGAGTTCAGCCTCGACGCGCTGCCGGTGCACGGCCTTGCCGAGCAGGATCCGGAGGCGCGCGTCGTCAATCCGGCCCGGCGCGAGCTGGACCGCCGGATCAACCGGATGCGGAACAGGCTCGGCACGCTGCGCAACCGCGTCGCCGACCTGACCGGGGGCGGGCCGTCCGGCACGGCCGCCAGGTCCGCCGAGAGGCTGAAGGCCGAGATCGGGACGCTCGACGCCGAGCGCGAGGCGCTCAAGCTCCGGCGCAGGGATCTGCCCACGCACGTCAAGGTCGCGGAACTCGGCGAGGATGAGTGGCTTGACGCGCTGCCCTCCGGCGAGAGGCTGCTCCTCGACGTCATCCGCATGATCGCCTGCCGCGCCGAGACCCGGATGATGCCCGCCGTCGCCGACGCGCAGGGCGCGAAGCAACGCCCACGCCGCACCCTCGCCGAACTGTTCCAGTCGGATGCCGACATCGTCCCGGACCCGGAAAACGGCATCCTGCGGGTGCGCATCCTCGGCACCGCCAGCGATGCGGGCGACGCCGCCGTCGCGGGACTGCTCGAAGAGCTCAACCAGACATGCACGATCTTCCCCGGAACCGGCCTGCGCATGGTCTGCGAATTGCCCGGGAACAATGCCAGGGCGGGGAAACCCGCCTCATGAAAGTTGCCTGTCGCAAGGGGCGAGGTCAGGACGTGTGAAATTTGAAGCGTAGCGTGTCAACCATGCCATCCATGGTAGCAGGGATGACTGATCCCACCCTACACCGCTCGGATATCAGGCGTCTCTCGAAATGCGCGATCGCGGCGAACACGGGGAACACCAGTTCGCCGGCCGCCAATGTGGTGTCGATGTCCTCTTCGAGGCTGATCAGGTCGATTTCCTGCGCCTTCAGCGTCTCGACGGTCTTGAGGAGTTCCCTGAGCGAGCGCCCGAGGCGGTCGAGCCGGTGACGGAAGCGGCGGACCGCCGCCGCAGGGAGGCGATGGTCGAGACGCATCATCCGGAGGGGTGGCGTCGCCCGCCGGGAGGGCAGGTCCGGTACTGGGTCCGCTCGGAGCGGCACGGGGTGCTGGGCGGCATCGGCTTCGCCGCGTCCGGGATCCAGCTCGGGCCGCGCGACGGCTTCATCGGCTGGTCGGCCGACGCCCGCGTGACCAACATCGGCAAGGTCGTGTGCAACAACCGGTTCCTTCTGCTTTCCGGCGTCCGCGTGAAGGGTCTCGCGTCCCGAGTCCTTCGCCTGGCGACGGCGCGCGTAGCCGACGACTGGGCGGCGGCCTGCGGCGAGCGCCCGGCCCCGGCCTTCCTACAGCCATCCGCGTCGGCGAAAGGCGTCGAGGTCCACGCCGGGCGGCGCGAACCAGCCATCCGGACCGTAACGGGCGCCTAGGCTGAACGCGACCTCCTTGTTTCCATAGGGAATACGGAGCGGCGTCGACGATTCCATAGCGGCCCCTGCTGAGCTGGCAGGAGGCCGGGACAGGGCACGCTCCGAACTCGGTTCCCAGCTTGCTCCGGCCGATTTCGGCTTCTCCGTGCCGCGCCGGGTTCTCCCCGCCCTTGGCGGCATCCCGCCCGACGACCAGGAAGCGGCTGTCCCGCCATCCGGGTCCGTTGCCCGCTCCGGGTTCCGTCGCGGAGCGTGCTCATCGAGGAATGCCCGGCAAAGCGTCGCCGACTTCGTGTATCCGGCCGGCGGCCCGATCCCCTTGCTCTTCGCGATCGAGGCCGCAAACTTCCGCATCTTCGATGTCGGCCGCCGGTCGTCACCGCCACTGGGGGCATCGCCAGGGACCACGGCCTCTTCATCCGCACCGCGCTCCCGCAGCCGGCCGATGATGCGCCGGGCGGTATCGCACACCGCGTCGATCGCCCCCGTCATCTCCTGCCGGCCGGTCAGCACATCGTCGAGCAGGTACTCGAGCTCCGCCGTCACCCCCGGGTCCACCAGCTGCGGGATCGGCCCGTTTCAGCACGCCGAACAGCGCGAGGCCCCGGTCCGTGGGCACGATGTTCTTGCCCTGCGCCATCAGGAACCCCAGTTTCTTCAGCCCCGAGATGATCTCCGCGCGCGTCGCTGGCGTGCCGATCCCCTTGGCCTCCCGCAGGCGCTCATGGAGCGTTTCGTCCTCGACGAAGCGCCACGCGTTCTGCATCGACTCGATCAGCGTCCCCTCCCGGTAGCGGGGCGGCGGGCGTGTCTTCCTGTCCTCGATCTCCGGTTCGCGGAGCCGAGCGGCCTCGCCGTCCCGCAGGGGAGGAAACGCCTGTGCCGCCTCGCCTTTCTCCTCGTCGGGCCGCCAGTCCGGAAAGGCGCCGCGCCAGCCCGCTTCGATGGGCTGGCGCCCGGTGACCCGGTGAGCGTTGTCAGAGTTTCTGACGTGGATTCCGTCGATTCCGCTCGATTTGTCTGAGGGTTTGGGGTGGGTGCCCCTCAACCGACTTGCAAGAAGTCGGCCAAGGGGCTTGTCTCGGTGACGGTGAATCTACCGGAGACGAGGCAATGTCGCACAATTTGTTTTCCCGTTCCATGCTTTCCTACGCCCGCACCTGGGCTTTCCTCGAGAAGGTCGACGCGGCCGAGGCCGCCCGCAGCCGTTCGGAGGGATGCGGGCATTGCGGCGGTCGCCTTCACAGCGCGACCTATCCGCGCAAGCCGCACGCGCTTGCGCCCGCCCTTCGCGACGACGTCCGCCGCTTCAGCTTCTGCTGCGACGGTTGCCGGTGCCGGACGACTCCGCCCTCGGTTCGCTTCTTCGGCAGGAGGTTCAGGGTGGCGCCGGTGTTCCTTGCGGCGAGCCTGCTCGTGCTGATCGGCAGCGCTCCGCTTGCGACGGCCAGCCGCATGTGGGGCATTCCGGAGGTGACGCTTCGCCGGTGGCGCCGGTGGTGGCGGGAGGTGTTCCCGGCAACGGCGGCGTGGCGGTGGAAGCGGGGCGAACTGGCCGTTCCGCCGGACGATCCGCCGCTCGTCGTCCTGGTGCGCTCGATGCGGGGCCGGTCGCCGCGATCGAGACTCCTGCGGAGCCTGATCTGGCTCATGCCGTGGACCGGATCCTGCAGTATCGGCGATGGCCTGTCGCCGCCCGCAGAGAGTGTTCCTGTCGCGATATCATAGGGCGCCCTAGGCCTGCCTCCCGTGGAACTGACAGGGAGGGACACCGTCATGGTCATGAAGAACGAACCGGGCGACCGGGACGGCTGGGCGCGGCTGCGCTTCGCGGTCGTCGGCCCGCTGCTGGCATCGCCGCCGCCGAAGGGGCGGCTGCGGGCCGAGCTGGAGCGGCTGTCGCGGCGGGACTGGGAGCATCCCGCCAGGGGCGGCAAGGTGCGGTTCTCGGTCTCGACAATCGAGCGCTGGCACTACCAGGCGCGATCGGCCGGGCAGGATCCGGTCCGGGCGCTGCGGCGGCGGGTGCGGCGCGACGCCGGCCGCGCGCGGCGCGTCTCGGCCCTGCTGATGGCGGCGCTGCGCGACCAGTACAAGGCGCACCCCTCCTGGTCGGTGCAGCTCCACCACGACAACCTCCGGACGCTGGTCGAGGCCGATCCCGCGCTCGGGCCGATGCCGTCCTACGCCACGCTGACCCGCGTCATGCGCGCGGCGGGGCTGGAGCGCCGGCGCCGGAAGCGGAAGTTCGGGGACGAACCCGGGCGGCCGGCGGTCGAGGGGCGCGAGGTGCTGAGCTACGAGGTCTCGCGCAGCCACGCGCTGTGGCACGCCGACTTCCACCATTCGAGGACCTGTCGCGTGCTGACGGCGTCCGGGGAGTGGAGGACCCCGATCCTTCTCAGCTTCATCGACGACCATTCGCGCCTTGGCTGCCACCTCCAGTGGTATCTCGGGGAGACCGCCGAGATCTTCGTCCACGGCATCAGCCAGGCGCTCATGAAGAGAGGGCTGCCCAGGTCCCTGCTGACCGACAACGGTTCGGCGATGATGGCCGGGGAGGTGCAGGAAGGGCTCCACGAACTCGGCGTTCTTGCCCGCCAGACGCTGGTCCGAAGTCCTTATCAGAACGGCAAGCAGGAAGTCCTGTTCGCCCAGGTCGAGGGACGCCTGATGGCGATGCTCGAGACCGTCGAGACGCTGACGCTGCAGGACCTGAACGACGCGACCGTCACCTGGGTGGAGCGCGAGTATCACCGCCGCGTTCACCGCGAGACGGGCGTCACGCCGCTCAGGCGGCTGGCCGAAAGCGAGGACGCCTCGCGGCCGTGCCCGGGCAGCGAGGAGCTGCGGGCGGCCTTCCGCATCAAGGTGCGGCGCCGGGTGCGGCGCTCCGACGGCACGGTGACGGTGGAGAAGATCCGCTGCCAGCTGCCGCCGCCGTGGCGCCACCTGCGCAAGGTCGACCTGCGCGTCGCCCGCTGGGATCTTTCCAGCATCGACATGGTCGACGGCCGGACCGGGGACCGGATCTGCACCCTCCGTCCGGTGGACAAGAGCCGCAACGCCGAGGGGATCCGCCGCCGGACCGGGCGCAGGGCCGAAGACGACGACGCGAAGCCCGCGACCGGCCCGGCGCCGCTGCTGAAGCGCCTCCGGGACGAGCAGGACGCGACCGGGCTTCCGCCGGCCTGGCTGCCCTTCGGCAAGGATGCCGCCCCGGACCGCGACGGCCCGGACGAGGAAGATCAGGGGGACGACGACGAACAGGGAGACGGGTCATGAACCGCCAGCAGCTCACCCATTACGGCCTCAAGTGGAACCCGTTCGCCGCCGACCTGCCGGTCGAGGGCCTTCTGGCCACGCCGGCGGTCAACGGCTTCTGCGGCAGGATCGAGCGCCAGCTCGTGCGCCAGGGCGGCTTCGCGCTCGTCGCCGGCGATCCCGGCACCGGAAAGAGCGTGGCGCTCCGCCTGCTCGCCAGCCGCCTCGGGAAGGCCGACGGCCTCGCCGTCGCCGTGCTCGCCCATCCCTCGTCGAGCAACGGCGACTTCTACCGCGAGATGGCCGACCTGTTCGGCATCACGACGCTTCGCAGCAACATCTGGGCCGGCTTCAAGGCGCTGCGCGAGCACTGGCTCACGCATCTCGAGGACACCCGCATGCGTCCGGTCCTGCTCGTCGACGAGGCCCAGGAGATGGCCGCGAAGGTGCTGACCGAGCTGCGCCTGCTCGCCTCCACGGAGTTCGATTCGCGCGCCATCCTCAGCGTCGTGCTCGCCGGCGACGGCCGGCTGCTCGCCAAGCTGCGCAACCCGGAGCTGCAGCCGGTCGCCTCGCGGATCCGCCAGCGCCTCGTCATGACGGGGTCCGACGCCAAGGAGCTGGCCCGGATGCTCGATCACCTGCTCGACGCGGCGGGCAACCCCGGCCTCATGACGCCCGGCCTCAAGGAGGCCCTCGTCGCGCATGCCGCCGGCAACCCCCGGTCGCTGACGATCATGGCCGACGACCTCCTCCTCGCCGGCGTCGAGAAGAACCGCGACGTGCTCGACGAGAAGCTCTTCCTGGAGGCCATGGGCGAGTCCGACGGCAAAGGGCAAGGCGAATGACCGGCTTCCCGACCCGCCGGCCGGTCGAGCTGGAGGATCGGCCGCCCGAGCGGCAATGGCTGGTCGACGGCCTGTGGGGCCGCCAGGCGGTCGGCATCATCGGCGGCGAGCCCAAGTGCGGAAAGTCGTTCCTCGCGCTCGATCTCGCCGTCGCGGTCGCGGCGGGCGTCCCCTGCCTGCGCCGCTTCCCGGCGGCGCAGCCCGGCCCGGTGCTGATGTTCGCCGCCGAGGACGCCGGCCACATCGTGCGCCGCCGCCTCCAGGGCATCGCCGCCGCGGCCGGCGCCGACTTCGAGACCCTGGACATCGCCGTCATCGACGTGCCCGTCCTGCGCCTCGACCACGCCGCCGACCGGCAGCGGCTGCTGGAGACCGTCGGGCGGCACGGACCCCGGCTTCTGGTCCTCGATCCCCTGGTCCGGCTGCACGGCGTCGACGAGAACGCCGTCTCCGAGATCGCGCCGATCCTCGGATTCCTGCGGGACGTCCAGCGCCGCTCCGGGGCCGCCGTGCTGCTCGTCCACCATGCCCGAAAGAGCGGCTCCGGCCGGCCCGGGCAGGCGCTGCGGGGCAGCAGCGAGCTGCACGCCTGGGGCGACAGCAACCTCTACCTCAGGCGCCGGGACGGAAAGATCGTCATGACCGTCGAGCACCGCGCCGCCCCCGGCCTCGCCGACGTCGCGATCGAGCTTGCCGACGACGGCAAGGGACCGGCGCTGCGGCTGCGGCAGCAGGTTCCGGACGATGTCGGGCCGAAGCGTCCGACGCCCGAGCAGCGCGTCGTGCAGGCGCTCGCCGATTCCGGGGCGCCGCTCACCCAGGTCCAGATCCGGCAGTGCGTCGCCGCGCGCAACGCGACCGTCGGCGAGACGCTGCACAAGCTGGTCCGCGAGGGGCGCGTCGAGCGGGCGTCCGGGTCCTGCTACCGCCTGGCCGGCGATGCGGCCTGAGGGCGGACGCGTTCCCGTTCCCGTTCCGGCGCAATCCCTAGGCGTTGGCGGGAACGGGAACGGGAACGCAGGGCCCCGGCAGCCCGTCCGCTTCGCGCCATCCCCTGCGGGCGACCGTCACCCATGATCCGGCGCTGGGACGATCGGCGCCTCGACGAGATCCGAAGCCAGCCGCTTGAACCGCTCGCCGAGCGGCTCGGCTACCGCAGGGACCCGCGCGACCCGCGCCGCTGGAAGCGCGCCGGCTCCGTCATCAGCATCAACGATCCCCGCTGGTTCGACCATGTCGCGCAGTCCGGCGGCGGCGGCGCCATCGATCTCGTCATGCATGCCCGCCGCTGCGGCTTCGCCGACGCCGTCGCGGTCCTCGCCGGAAGCGCCGGGACGCCCGGACCGCGGATCCCCCCGCACCGCGAGGCGGCCTGGGCCAGCGTCCGTCGCCATCTCGCCGAAGCCCGGGGTCTCCCGGCCCGGTGCGTGGACGCCTGCAGGCGGCGCGGCCTCGTGGCCGCCGACGCGCGCGGAAACGCCGTCTTCGCCTGCACCGACGCCGGACGGAACGTCACCGGCGCCGAGATCGTCGGCACCGTCAAGGCGGCAGACGGCAAGCGCTACCGGTCCATGGCGCGCGGATCGCGCAAGGCCGCCGGAAGCTTCTGGCTGCCCGTGGACCGGTCAACGCCAAAAACCGTCATTCTGACCGAAAGCGCGATCGACGCCATCTCTGCCTGGTGCATCGAGGACTGCCGCCGGCCCGGAACCGTGATCCTGTCAACCGCCGGCGTCGCGCGGCGCCTCCCGACATGGGCCGAGGCCTGGAGGCCGAAGCGCATCCTGGTCGCGTTCGACGCCGATCCCGCCGGAGACCGTGCCGCCGAACGCCTCGTCAGCGAAGACCCGAGAGCCCGCCGCATGCGGCCTCCGGACGGCCACGGAGACTGGAACGCCGTCCTAAAGGCATGCGCCGCAGCCTTCCCTTCCAAGTAGCCAAGAATCGTGCCGCGAGCCGGCGTCGCAGGCCAATGTCCGCCAAATTGCGTGATCAAGGCATCATCAATTTACGTGAAGACGCTCACCCGGAACTCGAAACCCCGTACGTCCATTGTCACCGAGGTCTGCCGGTAGCGGCAGTTCGGCATGACCGAGGCCAGGTAGGATCGCGCCACCGCATCGAACAGCTTTCTCTCGTCTGCCGCGAGACGAGGCCAGGCCTCGCGCAGATCGCCGATCTTGTTCACGTTTGGGACGATCGCGTGATGGCTCTCGCCCTCCAGCCCCTTGTCGTGGAACGCGCCGTTCCGCCCCTTGCGGACCGCCGGCGGCGACGGCACGGGGATATCCGCGTAAGCTCGGCCCGCCAGCAGGCCAGCGACGATCTTCGGCACGTCCGCGGCGGCGCTCTCCGGCAGGTAGCGCACCTCGGCCCGGGGGTAGGTCAGGATCTTCTTACCCTCTCCGTCATAGAGTTCCTGCGCCAACTCCAGCGTCTTTGACGCGGACCAGCCGAAGCGCGTGCTGCACAGCTTCTGGAGCGAGGGCAGGTCGTGCAGGCGCGGCGGGCGCTGGCGCTTTTCCTCGACACGCACGCCGAGCAGGACCTCGAAGTCACGCGCCGCCTCGGCGACCGCCTCCGCCTTGCCGCGCTCGACGATGCACTCCTTCGGTGCGTGCCGCATCCTGAACGCGCCGCCTTCGGCGTGAGCGGCCGCTGCCACCTCGAAGTAAGCCATCGGCACGAAGTCCCGGATCTCCAGCTCGCGGCGGCCCGCGATCGCCAGCGTTGGCGTCTTGACCCGGCCGATCCCGATCACGCCCTGTGACCTCCGGCCCAGCGTCACCGTGGCCGTCCGGGTCAGCGACAGGTTGTAGACCTGGTCAGCCTGCCGGCGCGCCACAGCCGCCTCGTAGAGCCGGGCGTGCCCGCCGTTGGGCCGGGCGCGCCGGAACGCCGTGCGGATGGTCTCCGTGTCCTGCGCCGTAAACAGCACCCGCAGAACCTCGCCTCGGTAGCGGCAGTGCTCGAGGATCTCCTGGCCGATCAGCTGCCCCTCGCGGTCGCAGTCGGTGGCGAGCCATACCCGTTCCGCCGTCTTCAACGCCGCCCGGACCGCCTTCAGCTTCGCCGCCTTGTTGCCGCCGACGGCGGGCTTGGTGCCATAGAGCCCGTTCGGCTTCAGCAAGTCCGTGGACCAGCGCTTCCATGCCGGGTTGACGTCCTCGGGCTCGCACAGGTCGAGCAGATGCCCCTCCGCCGCGAGGACCGCCGCGTAACGCGAACCCACGGCGGCCCGCACGTCCTTCGCCTGGCTCGCCTTCTCGGTGATGACGATCTGGCGCGTCAAGACGCGCTCTCGTGTGTGGCCCCGCCGTCATCCCCATCGGCCGGCGCGGCCGCGATGGCGGCCAGGAACGGCACGGCGAACTCCTTCAGCTTGGCCGCGCCGACGCCGTTGACCTCGGCGAACTCCGCCTCGGTGCGCGGCCGTCGGCGCACCATGTCGATCAGCGTGCGGTCGGGGAACACGACATAGGCTGGCACGCCCCGCTCCTGCGCGATCTCCAGGCGAAGCGCCTTGAGGGTGCCCAGCAGCGCCGTATCTCCGACGGCCAGGGGCGGTTCTTCCACATTGCCGCGGACTCCGCCGAAGTCCCGCGCCTTCGCGGGCGCGCGCGCGGTGACGGCATCCTCGCGGTAGAGGAATTCGCCATCGCCGCTTAGCAGGCCCAGGCCTTTCTCCGTGATTCCGATCCCGCCGTAGCCCCCGATGTCCATCCGCAGGAATCCCATCGCCACCATCTGGCGGATCAGCGAGCGCCACTCGTTCTTGCCGCGCTCCGCGCCCGCCCCGAAAGTCGGAATCCGGTCATGCCCGAAGCGCGCGATCTTGTCGGTCCTGGTACCGCGCAGGATGTCGATCAGGTGCGCGGTCCCGAAGCGCTGGCCCGAACGGTACGCGGCCGAGAGGACTTTTCGCGCATCCTCGGTTCCGTCCGCGCGCTCCGTCGGATCCAGGCACACGTCGCAGTTGCCGCACGGCTCGTTCCCCTCCCCGAAATACTCCAGCAGTGCCACCCGCCGGCAGGCCGGCGCCTCGCAGTAACCGAGCAGGGCATCGAGGCGCTTGTGCTCCCGGCGCTTGCGGTCCGGCCCCCCATCCTCGTCTTCGATGAACTGCCGCCGCATCCTGATGTCCTCGAGGCCGTAGACCATGTGCGCCTCGGCCGGATCCCCGTCGCGGCCCGCGCGGCCGATTTCCTGGTAGTACGCCTCCACGCTGCCGGGCAGATCGGCATGGAAGACGTAGCGAACGTCCGCCTTGTCGATCCCCATGCCGAAGGCGATGGTGGCGACGATCACCACCCCAGGCTCGGTCATGAAGATGTTCTGGTGCGCCTCCCGTTCCTCCTTTTCCATTCCGGCGTGATAGGGGAGCGCGCGGACTCCGTTCGCCGCCAGCATGGCCGCCGTCTCCTCGGTCTTCCGGCGCGACAGGCAGTAGACGATGCCGCTCTCGCCCTCGTGACGGGCGATGAAGCTCCTGAGCTGGCGTTTCCAATCGCGTTTCACATCCACCGCGAGCTTGATGTTGGGACGGTCGAAGCCGAGCACGAACTGCTCGGCCCGTCCCCCAAACAGCTTGTCCGCGATGTCGTTCCGCGTCACCTCGTCGGCGGTCGCCGTCAGCGCCGCGATGGGCACGCCGGGAAAGAGCTCGCGCAGCCGGCAGAGGTCCTCGTATTCCGGCCGGAACGCGGGGCCCCACTGCGAGATGCAGTGGGCCTCGTCGATGGCGAAGAGCCTGACCGGGAGCCGGGCGAGCGCCGCCAGCATGCGCTCGGTCATCAGCCGCTCGGGCGCCATGTAGAGAAGCCGCGTCCGGCCCGCCGCGGCCCGGCGCCAGGCCGCGACGTTGGCGCCCCTCTCGTTCGCGGAGTTGATGCAGTCGGCTGCAACGCCCGCCAGCCCGAGCGCGGACACTTGGTCCTGCATCAGGGCGATCAGGGGGGACACCACCACCGTGAGCCCGTCCATGACCAGGGCGGGGATCTGGAAGCAGAGCGACTTGCCCGCGCCCGTCGGCATTACGGCAAGCGCATGGCGACCGTGGAGGAGTGCTTCGATTACGGCCTCCTGGCCGGGGCGGAACCCCTCGAAGCCGAAGACTTCCCGCAGCGCTCCGCGTGCCGCGTTCAACGCGCTGTCCGCCGCCGCCGGCCGCCCGGCGGGTCAATGGCATTCGGACAAGCTTTTCTGGTGCTCGGACAAGGAAGCCCCCGCGCTTCGGGCGTCTGCCGGAAGCCGGGGGCCTTTTTCCGTGGCCGGTCCTGATGTAAGGCGGGTGGCCGGTTCTGCCACCTGCTCCCTGGCTGCATGGACCGCCGCGGGCAGCTTCGTCCGGGCCTTTCCCGCTGGACGCACCGGGACAGTCCGGTCATGATCCGCGTGACGGACTGCCTGACCGTTTCGGCCTGCTTCAGGAACAGGGCCTCGATCTCCTTTCCGACCAGGCGCAGGCCGTTCCGGAAGTTCGCGCGCATGGCGGGCAGGTCCTCGCCGCCGCCGCCGTTTATGTCATCGTCGCACCGGTTGGAGAGCTGGCGCGCGAGGGTGGTCAGGACGAAGGCGGCGCAGGGCTCCTGGCGGACGCCGCGCACGGACTTCGCGTGGAACCGCTCGATCACGGACCTTCCGGTCCTGTGCATCTCTTCGATTCCCCACCTTCCATGACAGGGATCGGAGAGCGCCTGGATGCCGAAGCGGCCGCCGTCGGACAGCGAGGTCGCCAGGCAATGTTCGGTGTCGCCGGCCGTGTGCCTGACCAGGCGGACGCGGAGGCTCCGGCGGCGCATCGCGGTCTCGTCCCCGGGCGCGTCGAGGGTCACGGTCCGGTCGCTCTCGCCCGAGGCGATGAAGCCGTCGAGCACGGGGTTCGCGTTCCCCCGGATGCGGAAGACGAAGTCCGGCCCGCGCTCCCGGCGGGCCAATGGCATTGACTTAAGGAATCAGGGTTGTTGACTTAACGGGACGTGGGTGGTCCTGCACCGGAAGGCCGGTCTTTCGGGTGGAAGCGGCTCAAGTTGCGGCGGCGGCCTTCCCCTTCCGTGCCCATTTGCTTTTCGGCTTGAACGACACCCTTGGGTAGCTGCGGCCGGGCCGTTCCCGCTGCCAGAGGGCGGCGACGTCGTCGACGATCCGCGCGACGGTTTCGGCGACGGCATCGGCCTGGACGAGCGCGAGGGCCTCGAAGTTGCGGAAGACGGCGGCGACGGCGTGCTTGAAGTTCACCCTTTTCGGCGGCCTGCCGTCCGGCGAGGCGTTGATCTCCCCGTCGATCTCGTTGGTCATGAGGCGGGTCGCGGTGACCATGACGAAGTTGGCGTAGAGTTCCTGGAGGACGCCGCGCTCGCTTTCGGAGCGGAAGGACTCGACGGCCAGGAACCACTTCGCGGTCTTGTACATCTCCTCGATGCGCCAGCGCGCCCTGCAGATGCCTGCCAGGTCCTCGACGGTGAAGCCGTCTTCGGCGGCCAAGGTGGTGCCGAGGGCGAAGACGGTGTCGCCGGCGGCGTAGCGGACCAGCCTGAGCTTCAGCGGCCCGAACGCCGCGCCGGGGTGGCGGGCCTTCAGCCGGGCCAGCGCCCTGTCGTCGGGCCGGATCTCGACCGTCCTGTCGTCCAGCGCGCCGGCGAGGAAGGCGACGGTTTCCGCGTTCGCGTCCCGCTTGAGCCGGAACACGGCGTCCTGGCCCCGGACGACATGGGCGAGAAGCATCTCGCAGGAGAAATAGCCCCGGTCGTAGACGACCACGTCCCCGGCGGACAGGGTCCTGAGGTGCTCGACGGCGGCGCGCCGCTCGTTGGTGTCGGCGTACAGGCCGAAGTCGGTCGGCAGCCGCGGCTCCAGCTCGTAGAGGCAGCTGACCAGCCCTTGCGGATAGTGCGCATGCTCGCCCGGCGTCCTGTATCCGGCATCCGCAAGCGGCGGCGGCAGGTTGACCTTGGCGCCGTCGACGCCGAAGACCCGCCGCCCCTTCAAGAGCGGGCGGTCGGGAGCCTCGGCCAGGATCTCCCGGTGGAGCTCCCTGAAGACCTGCGGATCGACCTTGGCGCGCGCCCGGGACATCGCCGACGGCGTCACCGGGCTTTCCTGCGGCAGCGCCACCCCCAGGCTGCGCGCGTTCTCCCAGATCTCGGCGAGGGCATCGCCGTAGCTGCGCCCGGTCCCGAACACCAGGCGGAGGACGAAGAGGACGACCAGGAAGGTGCCGATCAGTCGCCGGCGCACCCGCCACTCGCGGTCGTGGCGCTCGGCCGTCCCGGCGGCGGCGGCGGCGACCGCGCTCCACATCCCGGCGACCGTCCGGGCGCTTTCGGGGGCGCGGGCCGGCTTGCCTCCCGCTTCCTTCCGCTCGCCGCGCAGCGCGGCCCGGGCGTCCGTTTCCAGCTCGGTCACGTACACGTCCTTGGGCGCGCGGGAGGCGGTGGCGCCGATCCCCTTCCATCCCGCCGCGCGGTAGCAGCTGCCCTCCTGCTCCTGCGGGTCGACGAACGTCTCCGCAAGGAGCGGGCGCACGCCCCAGCGCCGGTGCCAGTCGTCGGCGATCCGGCGGGTCGCCAGCGACAGCGACCGGGAGGCCAGGTTCCTGACACGGACCCATGGAAACACCAAAAAGCGGCTGTGCCGGACAACCCGCCGGAGGCCGTCCTCGCGCTGGCGCTCCGTCCATCCGATCCATGCGTCGCGGACCGGAAGCGACCCGGAGCTCTCGAACATCAGGCAGCCCAGGCGGCGGCCGCTGCCGTCGAGGACGAAATACGCGAGGTGGCAGCCGATGGGCGACCTGTAGCCGCGCGGATGGCAGCGGTCCACGAGCTCGGTCCATTCGGCAAGGTCCCGCCCGTCGGCGGCGACCTCCAGCGTGACCGGCTCCAGGTCCCGGAGCGGCGCATCGACCGGCTCGCCGGGCTCGCCGGCTTCGGTGCGGGCGGAAGGCCCGCGCCGCCCGCCCGTCTCGCGCCGTTCCGGCAGGGTCAGGATGCCCAGCGTCTCCAGCTTTTCGAGAACCCGCAGGCAGAACTGCTCCCTGCAGGTTCCGGACGGCGTGTGCCAGTTGAAGTTCTCGCACAGCGTGCGGGCCAGCTCCCGCCGGCTGTCCTTCGGGAACAGCTCGACCATCTCCTGCATGACCGCGATCTGCCTGCGGGTCAGCCGCTTGCCGAAAAAGGTGGTGGTCTCCAGGTTCTCGATGCGCGGATCCATCGCGGCCTCCCTCGGGACGGACTGATTCGACGCTACATTGAACCGGGCCGATCCATGAGTCAAGCCTGAACGAAAGATTCCGGCGCGCGCAAGCAAACGCCTCAGGACATGCTCTTTGGCCGATCGCGGAAATCAGGAAAATCTGTCCCGGCCAAACTCAACGCCATTGCCCGGCGGGCCGGCGCCATCGCGAACGGGAAGCATCCCCGGTCGTGCACGATGACGTCGCCTTCGGCGGCATGGTCCAGGTGCGTGAGAGCGGCCTTCCGCTCGTTCTCGTGGTCGACCGGGATGCGGTCGCGCAGCCTGCAGAGGACGCTGGCCATGCCCTGGGGGTGGCGGGCGCCGTCGGCCACGCGGAAGCCGTGCACCGCGAGCTCTCCCGGCAGGGTGATCTTCGACCCGCCGACGGCCAGGATCCTGCGGCCCTTCCGGCGAGGATCTCCCGGTGCAGGCGCTTGAACGCGGCCTCGTCGAGCTTCTCCCGGGTCTCGCAGGCCGTCGACGCCGCCGGAGGCTCGTCCTGCGGCAGCGCGACGCCCGCAGCCGTGCACCCGAGGCAGGCCCCGGCCCTGCAGTCGCCCTTCGCCTTTTTCCAGCGGAGATGTATCGGAGATGGTCTTCGCGCGCTCGTTGCGGTTGTCGTTGGGTAACAGATCCACGGCCTCCTGGATGTAGGCGGTCTGCTGCCGGTTCAGGCGGCGGCCCGAGAAGGTGGTCGACATGAGTTCGATGATTCGCTGGTCCATGGGCGATTCCCGCGTTTGCCTGATGACAGCATGCAAATCGCGGGCCGCTTGCCAAGCAACTTGCGGGGAAGGGCTCCCGCGTGGAAGAAGTCATGCCATGTCGACGGCTTGCGGGCTGCCGAAACGTCACTGAGGGAGTTGCAGGTCCATTTGAATGCCATTGGGCGGCGGGGCAATGGCATTGACTTAAGCTGAAGTTCTGGCGGTTTTGCTGGCGTTCCTGTTCTGCATCTGCGACATGCCCGCCATGTCGATTTGCACGCGCATGGACGCCCACCCGATCCACCGTACGAAGCCGGAAGGCTTCTGCCCGTCCGAGGTCAGGACCCGGCTGGCAAGACCGGATCAGCGCCCGCTCCGGGACGCGCTGACGGACGAGCGCCACTGTCTCGGCTTTCGGCGCCTTGCCGGGCGCGGCCTTCGCTGCATCGCCACCTTCCGCGGCCAGTGGCTGGGCCTGGCGGCGTGGCAGAACGGCGCCTTCAAGTGCCGGCCGCGTGACCGCTGGTGCGGCTGGAAGCAGGCCGAGCAGTTCCGGCGCCTCGAACTGATTGCCAACAACACCCGGTTCCCGATCCTCGCTGAGCCCGGGGTGCTGCCGAACCTCGCCTCGATGTTCTTGGCAGGGATGACCCGGCGGCTGGCCGATGACTGGCTGGACGCGCATGGCCACCGGGTGCTCGTCGCCGAGACCTTCTGCGACCCGGAGCGCTTTGCCGGCACCATGTACACCTGTAGAGTCGCGTTGAAAATTGACTCACCCCGGATCAGGTGAAACCGGCTGCCCCGCAACGAATCAGCGAGGTGGAGAGATGGTGTCAGTAGAGACGATCGGCAAGATACGGCGTGGGTGGCACGCTCACGGGAAGTCCATTTGATCGATCGCGAAATCGATGAGCGTGTCGCGCAACAGTAGCGGGCATGTTCGAGGCCGCCAAAGGCTTCCGCCGCATCAAGGCCTACAAGCAGCTCCCCAAACTCAAGCTGGCTCTCATCAACCACCGCCAACAGGGCAAGCTTGACCAAATGAAGGACGCTGCATAACCTCCCATCAAGCAGCGCCGCTAAGAGGCTGAATCATAAGTCCTTGATTTGATTATATTATTGTAATTCATGACGTTATCCCTCGCGCCACCCGTCGCATCAGGAACCGGCACGCGGCCAGTTGGACCCAGGCCAGGGAACTCGCCAAGGTCCGCTCCACGTCCTTCGCCAGGCGCCGGCACCACGACAGCCAGGCGAACGTCCGCTCCACCACCCAGCGGCGATAGAGGACGGTGAAGCCCTTTGTTTCCTTGGGCCTGTGGACGATCTCCAGGATCGATCCGAGGCCGTGCTCCGCCAGCGCGGCCTCCAGCTTCGGTCCGGCATAGCCGCCGTCCGCCCACAGCTTCCTCACCTCAGGCGCCTTCTCCAACATCGCCAGGATGACGTCCGGCGCACCGTCCCGGTCCTGCACGTCGGCCGCGTGGACCCGGACCGCGATCGGGAACCCCTCCACGTCCACCGTGGCGTGGCGCTTCCTGCCCTTGATCCTCTTGCCGGCGTCGTATCCCGACGGGCCGCCCATCTCCGTCGTCTTCACCGACTGGCTGTCGATCGCGGCCGCCGTCGGATCTCCGGAGCGCCCCTCCTGCATGCGCGCCCGCTCCCGCAGCGCATCCATCATGCGCTCCAGCACGCCGTCGTCGCGCCATGCGTAGAAGTAGTTCTGAACCGTCGCAAGGGCGGGAAACACTTGGGAACCGCCCGCCACTGGCACCCCGTCGCCAGCATGTACTGGATCGCGTCGAAAACCGCCCGAAGATCGACGGTGCGGTGACGTCCGAGCTTTGACGGAGCCGGAAGAAGCGGCTCGATCAAGAGCCATTCCTCGTCGGTCAAATCGCTTTCATACCGGTCCGAACTGCGCTTATACTTCTCGCGGGTGGTCTCGTTCCAAGCCATGCGGCCCTCCCTGTCTGGTGTGGAAGTCAGCGGGGAAATACCACATCTGGGGGAGGCCATCCACATTCTAGGTCAGCCTCTAAGGCGAGTTTCAACAAACATCGGGACAATCCCCTTCGCAAGCTGGAGGAAACTAGGGCCTCAGGTCAGACGCTACCAGTTGGATGCGCGTTTTTGTGGTCGATCTTCGGCGTGGTTGTGCGATGAACTTCTGAATGAGGGGATGTTCAACAATTTGGAGGACGGTAGATGAAAGCTGGCACTCTGGCTCGCATCCCAAATTACAAGATCACCCGGATCGACGACCTCCTCCTCGGGAAGAGGGTCTGAACGCGGGCACGTCTGACGCTGAGGATGCGTAAGTTTAGTGAGTCAGTATGCCTTGATACGTTCGATACCTGCAGTCGTAGTCGCGGCAAACGCATCTAAATGACGGCTCAATAGCCGCAACTTTAGGTCGTTGTGTCGCGGATCGTTCCACAGGTCATTGAACTCATTGGGATCTGATTCCAGATCGTATAACTCGCCAAGGTCGTGTCCGTGATACATACAAAGCTTATAGCGACCGTCGAAATACATCGTGCCGTGTGATGCGTCGAATTCGCGGCCATCTGTATTCACCGTTCCGGCAGCCATCGCGTCGTGGTATTCGCAGAATACGTGTGATTTATGGTGTTCGATATCCGCGTCGCCGGAAAGCAAGGGACAAAGCGAACTCCCCTGCATGGATGCAGGAATGCTGATATTTGCAGCGTCGAGTAAGGTCGGGGCGATATCGACAAGCTCTACCAGCGCGTCGCTTCGCAGGTTCTGTTGCAGTCCCGGTCCTGCGACAATCAGAGGTACATGCACTAGGCCTTCAAAAAACCGGCATCCTTTGTACAGCAACCCGTGGTCACCGAGCATTTCACCGTGATCGCTGTGGAAAACGATCAATGTGTTGTCCAATTGGTTGGTGGCTTCAAGATGATCAATGATACGACCGAACTGCTCATCCAACAGCGTGACTTCGGCGTAGTAGCAGGCCTTCATCCGCTTCGCATCGTAGCTCGCTGGCGGAATGGAACCCATTCGACCGACGTCTGGATCTGACGTATCGAGACATTCATCTGGAGTCAGCCGCGGATCCGTCGCAACGATGGTTTGCTGGTCGATCTTCTGAAAGGCTTGTTGGTGTGTGATGTCACTGTCCCTGAATATGGGATAGGACAATTCATCCGGATTGTATTGATCCAGAATTTCCTTGGGCGGAAACATCGGCGGGTGCGGCGCAAACGGATTGATGCTGAGCATCCACGGGCCGCTCCGCTTCTCGTGAATGAAACGAATGGCCATCTCGCTGCACCAGGTGGTCTGATGTAGCTCTCTGTCCAAACCTTCACCGTACGCAGAGGTCAGGGCCTCGAACAAGATTTCGGGATCTTCGCCCTTCTCGTCGCGCAGCCAATCGGCATAGCGATTGCCTTTGATGTTCGGGTGTGGGTGATGGCTCCATTCGAACAGTCGATAGCCATCGTCCGTACGCGGTTCGATTTCATGCTCTGCGCCCGCCAAATGCAATTTACCAATCAGGCCACAATCATAACCGGCATCCGCTAGAATGCGCGTAACAAGGACCTCCGATTCGCGAAAGTGCGCATTTCCGTTGCGATGCACCTGTGTTGTCGCCGGATAGCGTCCGGTCAACATGCTCGCACGGCTTGGCGTGCAAATCGGTGCTTGGCAGTAAGCTCGGTTGAACCCGACCCCCCGCCTTGTAAATCGATCAAGGTTCGGTGTGTGAATCTCGTCGTTGCCGTACGCATGTATGGTATCGGCGCGCTGTTGGTCGGTGCAGTACCAGAGTATGTTGGGGCGCAATTCGTCATTCCTCCTCTTGTTTTTCAAGTTGGCCGCCGTTCTTCACTCACCCTTTGGTTGAGCCGCTGGTCAGGCCCTGGACAAAGAACTTACTGATGAAAACCGAAATAAGTATCGCGGGCAAAATCAGAATAATGGCACCCGCAGCCATTTGCCCCCATTCCGTGCCTTCATATTTTTGCAGGTTGCCAATACCGATCTGGGCTGTGACCGCGTGTCGACGTGTCAGCACAAGCGCAAAGATGAATTCGTTCCAGGCGACGACAAAGGCGATAATGCCCGTGGATGTTATTCCCGGCGTCGCCATGGGCAGGGCAATTCTGAAAAAGGTCTGAAATGCTGACGCGCCGTCCATGCTCGCAGCGTCATAGATCTCCGTCGAATCCTCGAGGAAGAAGGAACGCATCAGCCAGATCACCAAGGGCAGGTTTAGGGTGGAGTAGGTTAGAATGAGGCCGAAGTGGGTATCGATCAGTCTCAGCTGCGAGAACACTACAAAATAGGGGATGACGTAGGTCATTGCCGGCGCCATTCGTGAGATAAGGACCCATGCCAGAATGCGTTGCGTGTTTTTGGTTCTTACCCGAGCACTGGCATAGGCCATCGGAACACCAAACAGCAGACATATTATGGAACTCGAGATCGCGACTATAATACTGTTCAGCAAATAATCCCCGAAGTTCTCCTCGATGAACAAATTGTAGTAATTTTCGAATGTTGGCTGAAAAATGAACAAGGGCGGATCGGCAAAGGCCTGCACCTCGTTCTTTGCTGACAACAGCGCGATCCAGAATATCGGATACAGCACGAACAGCAGGTATAGAAAAACGACTGCATATCCCGAGAAATTCAGCGCGGCTGCTTTGCCGCTCTTATCTTGTACCCCAATCACTTGCTGTCTGACTTGAGTGAGGAAAGAATGATGGGCGTGCAGAAGATCAACAGGATAAAAATAAAGGCGACAAGGATCGATGCCGCATATCCGATGTCGAGGTATTCCAGACCCACGTGATAGGCATAAAGGTTGATCGCTTCTGTCGCGCGGGCAGGCCCTCCACCGGTCATCATAAAGACCACCGGCAAGATCGCGAGACTCTCGATGATCCGAAGGAGCAACGTCACAATGATAATTGGCCTGAGCATTGGGACAATTACGTAGAAGACGGTTTTCAGTGTGCTGGCGCCGTCCATGACGGCCGCTTCCAGCGGTGACCTTGGCAAGCTATCCAGACCCGCCAGCATCACCACGATCACGAAGGGCGTCCATTCCCAGACGGACGCGATCGTGACAGCCGCGAGCGCCGTGCCTGGATTGCCGAGCCAGTCGATGGAAGGGATTCCAACCAAACCGAGATAGTAGTCGAGGCCACCAAGGTTAGGTATCAGCATCATTTTCCACATCAGGCCGACCACGGCCGGTGGAACAAGCATCGGGATAATCATGATGGCCCTGAGAAACCTGAGCTTGGTATACCTGAACAGCAGGAAGGCTATGAGAAAGCCCAGCGTCATCTGAAAGAGCGTGTTTACGATTATGTAGTAGAAGGTAATCCTGAGTGAGTGAACGAAGTTTTCATCGGAGAACATCCGCTCGGCGTAATTTACAAAGCTAAACTTGAACGAGCCCGGTACTAGTATGGACCAGGATGTTAAGCTGAGACCGAACAGCAACAGGATCGGTATCACGGTTAGCGCCGCGAGCAACAGCAGCGCCGGCGCCGACAGCAATCTGAAAGTGGACTTATCGGAAAGCACGTCGGGACTGCTTCTGAGCGAAAGAAATTGCTGTGTACGTGCGGCTGAAAAGGTGTTAGCCGAACTGCCCCTTCATGGAGGGCAGTTCGGCGACTGAGCGAAAATCACTCGATATAACCGAGCCTCTTCATCACTTCCACCGCTTTCGCCTGAGCGTCGGCCATTGCCTCCTCAGCTGACTTGTCGCCAAGCATGATCGACTGGAGCGCTTCCCCGTAGCTACGATTGACCTCGCCCCAACCGGAAATGCGTGGGCGGTAGTCAGGGTCGGCTGCGTTTAGGCTGTCCTGAAACGCCTTCAGGAAATCGCCACCGGCTCCGGGCAGGTTCCATTTCTCGATGAAGGCGGGGTCCTGCCAGACCGAATTACGAGAAACGGCAACGTGATTGGATTCCAGCGCGATTTTCAGGGTCAGGTCGCGGCTCAATGCCCACTGCAGGAACAACCAGGCAGGCTCCTGGTTCGGTGCGTCCGCGGCCAATGCAACGCCATGGCCAGTGAATGCCGGATGCCTGCCGTTTGGACCCTGCGGCACCATTGCATAACCAAGCTTGCCGCGCACAGTTGATTTTTCAGGGTCGTTGATCCGGCCACCAAGCGGCGCACCCTCCATGATTATGGCAGTATTGCCCTGCTGCATTGCGACGACAACGTCAGAAAACTTGAAATTAATTGCGCCGTCGGGGCTGTAGTTCGCGATCATGTCAGCATAAAGGTTGGCCGCCTCAATCGCCTCTGGCGAGGTTAGTGTTGGCTGGTACTTTTCGTTCTTGATATCTTCGACATAGCCTCCGCCGAGCCCTTTCATAAACACAGTCTGGTGCCACGATGACTCGTCGGGATGGCCGCGCATCGCGACACCGGCGATCCCGTCCTTGTTGAGCGCTTTCACGGCTGCGGAGAAGCCTTCGATCGTATCAAGCTGAGCGGGATCGATGCCCGCGGCGTCAAGAAGATCAGCGCGGTAGTAGGTAATGATAGTGGCGGCGAAGAATGGCAACCCGTAAAGGGCGCCTTCAAACCGCATTAGATTGGTCAATGACGGCATTAAATCGTCAAACGCAAGCAGGTCTGCGTCGGTCAAATCCGGGTTGTCGATCAGCGGTTGCAGCGGTTCAAGCCAGCCTTGTTTTGCATAGGGGATACTCCAGTTCGCCTGGACCCAGACGATGTCATACGCCCCCGAACCAGACGCAAGTTCCGTACGCACCTTTTGATGGGCAGCACTCTCTTCGAACAAATCAAGATTGACGGTGATGCCGGTAAGATCTTCGAATTCAGCCAATTGGTCCTCTAGGGCAACGCACCAAGTAATGGTCATACAGATCATGTTGACCTCTTGACCTTCGTACCTCTTCCACTCGAGCGCATGCGCTGCAGTAAATGGCATGAACGACAGTAGCGCTGCCAGAACCGTCTTTCTCATTGTGATTTCTCCTCCTAGTTGCGATCGTCAGACGCAGTCAGTTGGGTCAACGAACAAAAAAATTCATAGAACCAGCCAATTCCAGCAGTCTTCGGAAAAAGCCGGAAGATCTCCGCCTCAATCATCGACTGAATTCCAAGGTTTCGAGAAACTGGCGCTGTCCCCAAACCGAAGGCCTCGTCTTCCACGCGTTCTCGCACGGATCAGAAAGACGCACTGGCTCCACAATGCCTTCGACTATCCCGAATTGATGACCCTCTGTCAAGTCCGGGTGTAGCCCAATTTATTTGATGGTTGCGATTCGCTTCTGCCACTCTGCCATTGTTGCGTGTCCGACAACGGCCGGATGAACCGGTCGGCGGCACGCATTCACAGGCATTGGGCAGGAGCGCGAACCATGACGCAGGACGCAGGGGATCAGGGGCATCGGCATCCGGACGCGGTGGCGTATCTGGAAGGTCTGGCGGAAGAGGACGCGGCGGTGGTCCGGCGACACGAGGGCGGGCACACGCGGCACTGGATCGAGGGCGGCGAGGTGCGAAACCTGGAGGTTGCGGAGGACGGGCCGCTTCCGGCGCTGCTGGAGGCCGTTTCGGCGGAGTTCGGCCCGCAGCTTCCGAAGCTTGCGGCGGACCTCGCGTCCGGCGTTCCCGACCTTGACGGCGTGGAGCGGGCGCTCCGCGACAGCTCCCTTGGCGGTGGCGCGTCGAATACGCGTCCGACGCCGTGAAGGCGATCGTCCCGGAACGGGACCGGCGGTTCGAAGGGATCAAGGCGGACATCGAGGCGGGCCGGATCGCGAAGGTGGTCCGGGAGCTCGAGCCCTTCGGCGGCCGTCACGAGGAGGTGGCAGTGTGCTGCCGCCACTTCCGGAACAACCTCGAGAGGATGCGGTACGACGGGTACCGCGACCAGGGCATGCAGGTCGGGAGCAGCGTCGTGGAAAGCGGTTGCAGGCAGTTCGGACTGAGGCTGAAGCGCTCAGGCACCCGCTGGTCCAGGAGAGGAGCCAACGCCATGCTTTCGCTCAAGGCCTGCGCCATGAATCTCAGGCTGCCCGACTTCCTTGACTGGCGGGCGAGACCGGCCGTAACCGCCTGAACAACCAATTTGGGCTACACCCGTCAAGTCCAGTTGGGCGTAAGGCCAAGGCTATCGCATTTGGAATTTTTCGGGTTCTGCATTTTTTGCAAGGCTTGTTGTGGAGCTGACAAGCTTCAGAAGGAAGCCGTCTTCCCATCCGGCTCACTTCAGCTTGCCGCGCATGGAGGTCACTCTCCCGCCGGCGGTCAGCCGTCCGGGTTCAGTGCCAGCTTCCGCATCAGCGCAAGGGTCTAGGGACCATTGTCCTTCCGGTTCCGGAGGCGGGCCTCTCCCATGGTCACGTCCAGCACCAAGTGCAGCGAATTCTCCATTGAACGAAGCCGAATTCGGAATTAAGTGCTACCGAGATCCTGTTGAGACGCGAAGAAGTCCAGCCGGAACCTTTCATGAAGATCCCTTGCGAATTCGGGCCCCCAAGAGAGTGCCATTTCCTTTGGTGCCCGTTCTCCTGCCGAGTGGTCTGAGAGGCTGAATCATAAGTCCTTGATTTGATTATATTATTGTAATTCATGACGTTATCCCTCGCGCCACCCGTCGCATCAGGAACCGGCACGCGGCCAGTTGGACCCAGGCCAGGGAACTCGCCAAGGTCCGCTCCACGTCCTTCGCCAGGCGCCGGCACCACGACAGCCAGGCGAACGTCCGCTCCACCACCCAGCGGCGATAGAGGACGGTGAAGCCCTTTGTTTCCTTGGGCCTGTGGACGATCTCCAGGATCGATCCGAGGCCGTGCTCCGCCAGCGCGGCCTCCAGCTTCGGTCCGGCATAGCCGCCGTCCGCCCACAGCTTCCTCACCTCAGGCGCCTTCTCCAACATCGCCAGGATGACGTCCGGCGCACCGTCCCGGTCCTGCACGTCGGCCGCGTGGACCCGGACCGCGATCGGGAACCCCTCCACGTCCACCGTGGCGTGGCGCTTCCTGCCCTTGATCCTCTTGCCGGCGTCGTATCCCGACGGGCCGCCCATCTCCGTCGTCTTCACCGACTGGCTGTCGATCGCGGCCGCCGTCGGATCTCCGGAGCGCCCCTCCTGCATGCGCGCCCGCTCCCGCAGCGCATCCATCATGCGCTCCAGCACGCCGTCGTCGCGCCATGCGTAGAAGTAGTTCTGAACCGTCGCAAGGGCGGGAAACACTTGGGAACCGCCCGCCACTGGCACCCCGTCGCCAGCATGTACTGGATCGCGTCGAAAACCGCCCGAAGATCGACGGTGCGGTGACGTCCGAGCTTTGACGGAGCCGGAAGAAGCGGCTCGATCAAGAGCCATTCCTCGTCGGTCAAATCGCTTTCATACCGGTCCGAACTGCGCTTATACTTCTCGCGGGTGGTCTCGTTCCAAGCCATGCGGCCCTCCCTGTCTGGTGTGGAAGTCAGCGGGGAAATACCACATCTGGGGGAGGCCATCCACATTCTAGGTCAGCCTCTGAGCCGCGCGCTAAGACCTCTCGATGGTTCTGATCGCTTCGCTGAGTGCCTCGCCGCCCTCGTCCAGCAGCGCGGCTTCGCGAAGGCGCCGTGTACAGTCGGCCGCATCCGGGCGGCCGACGACCCGGTCCGCCATGCCAAGAACCTTGTCGAACTTCGACAGGCCGCGCGCGTGGGTATCGGAATAGCCCTTTATCAGCCGACCGCAGCGGAGGATTTCGGTGGCGAGCGCGGGGTCGGTGGCGGCGATCAGGGTTGCGCGCGACAGCCACCTGTCGAGATGCGCCTGTTCGACCGCGTGGCGTCGCGTTCTGCGACGATACCATTTCAGCCCGCCAAGCGCGTAGAGCAGGAGGAACGGCCACAGCCGGTCTGACCGCAGGCGCCTGCCTTTGGCAAACCAGCGGTCAATGCGGGCCATTGTCCGGGGGCTCGCCGCGAATTCGGCACCCATGCGGGCGGGCAGCATGCCGACTATCTCTTCGGCCCGAGGATGCAGGTATTCGGTCAAATGCAGCAACTGTTTCGGATCGGTGCCGATCTCGGTAGCGATCCGGCTGCTGCGGGCGGCGCGGGTCTTGAGATCGGCCACGCGGATAATGTCGTCGTAGGCCATGGCGTTGGCAATGTACTTCGCCGCCGCCACGGTCAGCGCATGGCCGGCGCCGAGGTTGTCGGCGGCAGCGAAAGGCGTCATGCGATCAAGGTATTCCTGCCCATAGTCCACATCCATGAAGTCGACCACCTTGCGCAGCCCGGCCAATGTGATCGGCTTGGCAGACTCCGGCAGACCGGCGACTCGTCTGGTCAAGCTCTCCCACCTGTCAAGCATGCGCGCGGGACCGGTGGCAACCGGGGCGGGAGGCGATCGTTCAGGTGCGCCGCCTGTCTGGACATCCTCTAGGCAGGCCCGAAACCCAGCGTTGAAGGCGCGCAGGCTGGCATCGACTCCTCGCTTTCCGGTACGAATTGCGTCCTCGAAGGCGCCCTTGTCAAAGGGCAGGCATTCCGAAGCTGCCAAGGTGCCGAACAGCGTGGCTGAAATGACGGATCCGTTTTCGACCGCCAGTCTCTCCATGTCGAAACAGATGAATCGGGCGGCGGCGATTTCGGCAGTGGCGCGAACCTCGCTCGCATCGGCGATTCCGTCGCCTGGAACGCTTTTTTCCGAGATCGCGAGCGCGCGGTGGGACGATGCGATGAGTGTCGTTCTGTCCGGGGTCACGAAGCCGCGCGCGATGGCACGTCCGGCCTCCATCATTTCCGCGGCGATCAGGATGTCGACATCGCCGGAGGAGGGAGCGAGGGCAAAGACCGGCTGCACGGTTCCGGTCCTGGCCATCTCGACATAGTAGATCGTCGCACCGGTGCGCTGTGCCACGCCGGCGACCGAGGTTGCCTGGCAGGCATGGCCCTGCGTTCGGGCGAGGGTTTCGATCCAGCTGGTCAAGACCCCGCCGCCCTGACCTCCCACCGCCATGATCGCGAGCTTGACGATGCCGTCGGCGCCCGGTCTGGCCTCTTCCGCCCCGAATGGCTGCTGCACCGTCATTCCGCGCCTCCGAAGGAAAGCGACTGGCGTGCCCGACGGCGTTGCAGCCAGCCTTTGAGCCGCGCGGCGATGTCCGCGCGCCACTGTTCGAAACCGGTCGGGTTGTGCACGACGTCGGCGCGATAGAAGCTTGGACAGAGCACAGCGGCCTCGGCCACCTCGCCGCAGTTTCCGCAGCCGACGCATGTCTGGTCGATATGCGCCACCGGATCGTCGCGGAGCGGGTCGTCGAGCTTCTTGAGCGACAGCGACGGGCAGCCCGAGAGCCGGATGCAGGCGTGATCGCCGGTGCAGATGTCTTCATCGATACCGAAACGGGGCACCTCGACGCGCCTGCCGGCATTGATGGCCTCTCGCCGGAGCGGTTTCTCGCGGCGCTGGCGGTTCAGCATGCATTCGGAGGAGGCGACAATGACCTTCGGGCCGTCATAGTCCGTGGTCAGCGCCTCGCGAAAGACCTTGCACATCCGAGGCACGTCGTAGGTGCGGTCGATCTCGCGGACCCATTTCACGCCAACTCCCCGGACGGCGGCACTGATCGGGTTGTTCGTGGCCCTGGTCGGGTTGATGGCACGGCTCGAAGGCACATCCTGTCCGCCCGTGGCGGCCGAATAGAAGTTGTCAACGATCACCGCAACGCTGTCGGAGCAGTTGAACACCATGTTGCCTATCGAGGAGGCGAGGCCGTTGTGCCAGAACCCGCCATCGCCGATGATCGAGATCGCCCTCCTTTCGCCACCGGCGTCGAAGGCGGAATTCGATGCCGGGCCAAGGCCGTAGCCCATTGTCGATCCGCCGACCTCGAAGGGCGGGAGCGCAGCGAAGAGATGGCAGCCGATATCGCCGGTGATCTGGTGTTCGCCAAGCTCCTGCTGGACGATCTTCAGTGCAGCGAAGATCGGGCGTTCGGGGCATCCGGTGCAGAAGCCGGGCGGCCGGATCGGGACCGTCTTCGAAAGGTCCGGGATGTCCGGCGCATCCCGGTTGGGCGCACGGATCCTACCGGGCAGCAGGTCGGAGGCGGTTTCGCGAAGGAAGGCGGTTATGCCGTCGTGCAGCACCTGGCCGGTGTATTCGCCGGCCATCGGCAGAACATCCTTGCCCATCAGGCGGGTTCGGACATCTTCCCTGAACAGCATGGAGCCAACGGACTGCTCGATGAAATCGGGCTGACCCTCTTCAACGACCAGAAGCGCGTCCTTGCCGTGCGCGAAGTCCAGCAACTCCGCTCGAACCAATGGGTATGTGACGTTCAGGACATGGAACGGCACTTCCGTATTGCCGTAGATGTCGGCAAGGCCCAGCCGCTGCAGCACCCGTATCACGCCGTTGTACATGCCGCCCTGAAGAACGATGCCGACCTTGCCCTGTCGGGGGCCGAAGCGCTCGTTCAACGCCTGTTCCGTGATGAAGGTCTCGGCGGCGGGCCAGCGCCTGTCGATCTTGTCTTTCTCATGCGCGTAGGACATGGGCGGCAGCACCACGCGCCGGAAATCCTTTCGCGGGCTTGCCAGCGCATCGCGGACGCTCAGCGGCGGCGGGATGTTGTCTGCGGCCTCGAACTGGCCCGTGACATGGCAGGACCGGATCCGCACCATCAGCATCACTGGCGTGCTGGACGCCTCGGAGAGCTCGAACCCCTGCCTTACCGCTCGCACGATCGAGGGCAGGTTCGGGCGCGGGTCCAAAAGCCAGAACTGCGACTTCATCGCAAAGGCGTGGCTGCGCTCCTGCATGATCGAAGAGCCTTCGCCGTAGTCCTCGCCGACGACAATCAGCGCACCGCCGTTCACGCCCGAGGATGACAGGTTCGCCAATGCGTCCGACGCGACGTTGACCCCGACAGGACCCTTGTAGGTCACGGCGCCGCGAATCGGGTAATGGACCGATGCCGCCAGCATCGCGGTTGCAGCGGCCTCGGACGCGTTGGCTTCGAACCGGACGCCAAGCTCGGCCAGGAGATCCTGCGCATCGGTCAGCACGTCCATCAGGTGAGAGATTGGCGCGCCCTGATACCCGCCGACATAGCCCACGCCGGATTCCAGCAGCGCCTTGGTGATTGCCAGAATGCCTTCGCCCGTGAAAGTCTCGCCTGCGCCGAGGCGCAGATGTTCGACTTCTGCCTTGAAGGAGCGCTCGGCCATGCGCCGTCAGACCTGCGGAACGAGCGCCAAGGCGCGGATGGGCGAGCCGGTGCCGTGTCCGATCTTCAGTGGCGCTGCCATCAGGATTGCGCCCTTGGGTGGCAACCGGTCGAGATTCGCGAGCGAGGCGAGGCCGAAACAGTTGTCGCGGTGCAGGAAGTTATGCGCCGGATAAGGGGGCGAGAACTTGCCCGCCATGCCGGCATCGGTGCCGATGCACTGCGCACCCCATCCGACGATGCCCTTGGAAAGCAGGTAGTCGATGCATTCCGTCGTCGGGCCGGGGCTGTGCGATCCGTCTTCATGCGGATCGGGATCCTCATTCAGGAAGAGCTCCTCGTCATGGGACCGCTTGTCCCAGTCCGTGCGCATCACCACCCATTCGCCCGGATTGATTTCTCCGTGCTCCGCCTCCCAGGCCCCTACATGCTCGGCAGTGAGCAGAAAGTCGGGGTCCTTGGCGGCCTCCTTGGAGCAGTCGATCACGTTGACCGGCGCAACAAGGCGTTGCACGTCCAGCGTGTCGGTATAGCCGTCCTCGAAATCCTTGCCGGAGATCCAGTGGTGCGGCGCGTCGAAATGGGTGCCGGAATGCTCGCCCAGCACCATCCAGTTCCAGGCGAAGAACGGCCCGTCGGCATCATATTCGCTGATCTTGTGGATTTCGACCCTGGGCGTGTTCTTGGCAAAGTCCTTCGGAAGACGCAGGATCGGCGTCTCGGGACCGAGGGTGGCGGTGCAGTCGACGATTCTCACCTGGCCGGACATCAGCATTGCGCCGAGCTGGCCCAAGAGATCTGCGGGGTTCATGTTGGCTCCTGTCTGCGGGCCTGTCGCGGCAAAGCGGCACTTTCGTCGGGTCAGGACCGTTTCGGTGATGTCGAAGACGGTGTCGATGGTCTCGGCCGCGGTCATGTTGCCCGGCGAAAGACGGACGAGCGGTCCACGGAAGTCCACCGAATAGCCTTCGACCCCGAGCGCGCCGACCACGGCGGCAGCCTCCGGCTTGCTCGGAAAGCGGAGCATGACCGAGCCGCCGCGCTTGCGGGCCGCACGCGGCGAATGCAGTGGCAGGTCGAGTTCATCGGCTCGCGCGATGATCCTGTCGACGAGGCGCCGGTTCCAGGTCGCCATTTCGGCGTGGTCCTGGCCTGCGTGCCATTTGAGGGCGGGCAGCGAGGCGATCGCCGCCATTGACCCCGGCGTGCCGCCGTCGAAGCGGCGGATGTCGGGGGCGTATTCGAACTTGTTGATATCCCAGGAAAACGGGTTGTTCTGCGAAAACCAGCCGCGGCCGTCGGGCTCCAGTTCCAGTGCCAGCGACTTGTCGACATAGAGGATGCCGGCGCCGGGCGTGCCACACATCCATTTCAGGCTGGTCGAGACGACGAAGTCGACCTTGGGATTCATCGCGTCAAATGGAATGAGCCCCGCGGCCTGGGTGATGTCGACACCGATCATGCTGCCCATCTCCCGACCATGCGCCGCCAGCGGCGCCGGATCGATCCGTGACGAGGCGGTAGAGGTGACCCAGGTGAGAAGCGCCAGCCCGACGTCGCGTCCCCAGCGGGCGGCGAAGTCCTCCGCCTCGACCCAGGCCTTGCCCTCGCTCAGCGGCACAGTGTCGAGCGTGAAGCCCATTTTCGGCGCCAGGCCCGCCAGCAGGAAATGGATCGAGGGGAAGCAGTCCTCGGCCACCAGCACGCGTTTGCCGCGCAGCATTCGCTCGGGCAGCGACCGCACCAGCTTGTGCATGCCCTCGGTCACGCTCTCGCAGGTGGTCGTCGAGCCCTTGGGGACGTTAATGATGCGTCGCCAGTAGTCGATGAAGTCCTGCCGACGCAGCAGCACATAGCCCCATTGCTTGTCGTTCGGCGCGGCCCAGACCTCGGCGAATTCGGCGGCGGCCTCGGCAAGTTCCTGCTCCTTGCCCGGATACATTCCAATCGAGTGGTAAAGAAAATACCCGGCGTGCTTGGTGTTGGTGAGCATTTTGCGGTTCCGCATGAGGGCGTCACAGGGCAGGTTAGTCGAAGGCCCGGCCGCGGTCCATCTTCGCGATTGCGAAATAGTCCCTTCTCAATCGCTTCGAGTCGTCTATAGGTTTGCTGACGGAAAGCAGCGGGACCGGGATATGGGAGGCGATGAGGGAAACGGCGCAAGGCCGGGTCGCGTGACGGACGTCCCCAGAGTCGCTGTTCGGCCCGCCTATTCGGTTTCGAGGATCATCAAGGGCGGCTGGCAGCTTTCCGGCGACCATGGTGCGGTGAACGCGGATCAGGCAATTGCCGACATGGTCCGTTTCGTCGATGCCGGAGTCACCACATTCGATTGCGCCGACATCTATGCCGGCGTCGAGGAAAAGGTCGGCCGGTTCCGCGCCGAACTCGTCCGGGCCCGTGGGCGGGATGCGCTGGACCGCATCAAGGTCCACACCAAATGCGTGCCTGATCGGGACAGCCTGGCGACGCTCGCGCTCGGTGATGTCGAGACGGGGATCGACCGCTCGCTGATGCGGCTGGGGATGGATCGCCTGGATCTGGTGCAGTTCCATTGGTGGGACTATGCTGTGCCCGGCCACGTCGAAGCCGTCGGGCACCTCGGCACCCTGCGCGACAAGGGCAAGATCGAATTGATCGGGGTGACCAATTTCGACGCCGGGCATATGGCGGAGCTGTGCGACGCGACCGATATCGCGTCGGCCCAAGTGCAATTCTCCCTGCTCGATCGCCGCGCCTCGGGAGACTTCGCCGCGCTCGCGGAAAGCAGGGGAGTGAACCTATTCGCCTATGGCGTCCTGGCCGGCGGGTTCTTGACCGATGCCTGGCTCGGCAAGCCCGATCCCGGGCTCGAATTCGAGAACCGCAGCCTGGTCAAGTACCGCCTGATCATCGAGGAGTTCGGCGGCTGGACACTGTTTCAGGACCTGCTGGCGGTGCTGCGCGCCGTGGCCGACCGGCATGGTTCCGACATCTCCGCAATCGCGCTCCGCGCCACGCTGGACAGTCCTGACGTCGCGGCGACAATCGTCGGTGCGCGCTATGCCAACCAGCTGACGCGGACCCTGCGCGCCTTCGAGATCGAATTGACGGCGCAGGATCGCCGCGAGATCGAGGCGGTCAGAGGTCGTTCGGCCGGGCCGCGGGGTCCGGTCTACGGGCTGGAACGTGACGTCGCAGGGCGGCACGGACGGATCATGAAATACAATCTCAACAAGGGCGACGACCGGCTGGCCGGAGTCGCCCTTCTGGACGAGGCCGTCTGACCGTGGCCGCAGGCACGCTTCTGCAGCTCCGCGGCGTCACCAAGCGATTTGGCGGTTTCGCTGCGGTTGACGCGATCTCTCTCGACCTGCCGCGCGGCGTGATCGGCGGGCTGATCGGGCCGAACGGCGCCGGAAAGACGACGCTCTTCAACACCATGGCCGGCCTGATGAGGCCGGATGCCGGCGAGGTGTTGCTGGATGCGGTGCCGATCCAGAACCGCCCGCCGCACCGGATTTTCGCGGAGGGCCTGTCTCGAACGTTCCAGATCCCGCGTCCGTTTCCCGAAATGTCAGTTCTGGAGAACGTCATGCTGGTTCCGCTCGGACAGTCGGGCGAGCGGTTCTGGAACAACTGGCTGCGGCCCGGAACGGTGGCGCGGGAAGAACGCGCGGCTCGTGCGCGGGCGGACGAGATCATCGATTTCTGCCGACTGACGCGCGTGCGCAACGATCAGGCCAGCACATTGTCTGGCGGGCAGCTGAAACTGCTGGAGCTTGCGCGCGTCCTGATGGCCGATCCGAAGATCATCCTGCTTGACGAGCCCGCGGCCGGCGTGAACCCGTCGTTGATGTTGACTCTGGTCGACCAGATCAAGGCGCTGAACAAGCGTGGCTACACCTTCCTGATAATCGAGCACAACATGGACGTGGTCATGTCGATCTGTGATCCGATCTTCGTGATGGCGCAGGGACGGTTGCTCTACGAAGGCGATGCCGCGGGCGCTCGTCGCGACCCTGCCGTGCTGGACGCCTACCTGGGGGATCTGCCGTGAGTGCGCCGCATGTGCTGGAGGCTCAGGACGTGATCGCCGGATATGTGTCCGATCTGCCGATCCTGCACGGGGTTTCCATCCATGTTGATGCGGGCGAAGTCGTGTCGATCATCGGTCCGAACGGCGCCGGGAAGTCGACTCTGGTCAAGGCGGTCGCGGGGCTGGTGCGAGTGTCGGCCGGCAATGTTCGGCTTGACGGGCGCGACATCACCGGCGTTGCTGCGCACAAGCTGGCCGCCGAGGGCGTGGGCTATGTGCCCCAGACCGGGAATGTCTTTGCGACATTGACCGTTCGCGAGAACCTCGTGATGGGCGGTGCGCCGCTGGCCAGGGCCGATGCGCTGGGACGGATCGAGGAGATCAGCGCCGTCTATCCGATTCTGAAGGACAGGATGGGAGACAAGGCAGGCGCGCTTTCCGGCGGCCAGAGGCAGATCCTCGCCGTCGCCCGCGCGCTGTTGCCCAAGCCGAGGCTGATGCTCCTGGACGAGCCGACCGCGAGCCTCTCGCCGATGGCTGCAGGCGAGCTCTTCGACGTGGTGCGCGCCCTTGCCGAGGATGGGGCCGCAGTGCTGATGGTCGAGCAGAGCGCCAAGGCGGCGTTGCGCGTGTCGGACCGGGGCTATGTTCTGGCCGAGGGGCAGAACCGGATCGAGGGTCCGGCTGCCGACCTGCTCGCCGATGAAGGGATCGGCGAGATATTTCTCGGATTCAGGCGCGAAGCGGCAAGCACGGAGGGCGCAGGATGATCCTGCAGCATATCGCGGACGGCATTCTGAGCGGCGCTGTCGTGGGGCTGGGAGCGATTGGCCTGAGTTTCACGATGAAGATGCTGCGATTTTCCAATTTCTCGCATTCCGAATTGCTCACGTGGGGCGCCTACAGCGCACTTGTGTTCTTGGCGTTCTTTTCCAGTTTCGGCGGCTTCTTCGACCAGACAATCGGTCCGTTCTCCTTCGGGCCGGGCCTTTTGCTGGCGATGCTCTGCGCCTGTGTCGCCACCTCGATCATCGCGCTCCTGCTGCATCGCTTCGTTTTCGAGCGGCTCAGCCGCACTGCGGGGCATATGACCATGGTCTTTGCCAGCTTCGGCGTGGCGTTGATCCTGCGGCACATGGTGGTGCTGATCTGGGGATCCGATCCGATCTACTACTCCAGGGAGCTTCAGTTCGCCGTCCTTCTGCCCGGCAACGTCCGCGTCCTGCCCGATCAGGTCTTCCTGCTGGGCCTGACCGTGGTCGTGGTCATCGCGCTGCATCTCTTCATGACCCGCTCGCGCACCGGCATCGCCATGCGCGGCGTTGCCGAAAGCCCCGACCTCGCCCGGGCAAGCGGCGTCAATGTCGATCGGATCATTACCTGGGTCTGGGTGATCGGCGCTTCCGGCGCGGCGATCGGCGGAGTGCTTTACGGCATGACCGTGCAACTGCGGCCGGAGCTTGGATTCAGCCTGATACTGCCGCTTTTCGCTGCCGCGATCCTTGGCGGCACGGGCAGCCTGTACGGCGCGGTGCTTGGCGGGCTGATCGTGGGTCTTTCGGAAAACCTATCGGTGATGATCATCCCCACGACGTACAAGCCCGCGGTTCCGTTCCTTCTGATCCTCGCGATCCTCTATTTCCGGCCCGAGGGCATTTTCGGAGAGCGTTCCAGATGATCGGGCTGGTCTCCTACATCGTGTTCTTCCTGATCCTGTCGTTGATCTTCGGCATCGCCGTGCTCGGACTCAACCTGCAATGGGGCTTCACCGGGCTCTTCAACGCCGGCGTCGCCGGTTTCACCGCGATCGGCGCATATACGATGGCAATCCTGACCGGCCCGGCACGGGACGCGGTATTCGGCGGATTCGAACTGCCCTTCGTCGTGGGGTTGATCGGCGCGATGATCGCTTCCGGTTTGGGTGCTGTCGTCGTCGGTCTCGCCACGTTGCGACTCAGGCACGAATACCTCGCCGTCGCCACCTTCGGGATCGCGGTGACCATTCAACTCGTCTGCCTGAACTGGGAGTACCTGACCGGCGGCACGCTCGGCCTGATTGGCATTCCGAACCCGTCCAAGCTCTGGGCCGGCGGGCCGCTTGCACAGAACGCACTTTACCTGCTCGTGGTTCTGGTCGTTGTCGGGCTGACATTCGCCGCCCTGGAGCGGATCGTGAAATCGCCGTGGGGCCGGATGCTGAAGGCGATCCGGGAGGATGACGTCGCCGCCGCCAGCCTGGGCAAGTCGCCGGAACGGGTACGCCTTGAGGCGTTTGTTCTCGGTTGCATGATCATGGGGCTCTCCGGCGCTCTCTACGTCTCTTTCATCGGTTACGTGAGCCCTTGGGATTTCCTGCCGATCCTGACGTTTCAGATCTGGACCATGCTGATCGTCGGCGGCAGCGCCAACAATCGCGGGGCGCTTCTGGGCGCACTGATCGTCTGGGGTGTCTGGACCATGAGCGGCTTCTTCATATCGCGCGTGGTTCCGTCCGGGATCCAGGCCCAGGGCGGCGCAATGCAAGCCGTATTGATCGGGCTGATCCTGGTCGTCATGCTGCTGATCCGCCCGCGCGGCCTGATCGGGGAGGAGCTGCACGTTTCGCGCCACGCAAGGTCGTAGTGGTGGACAATGCCGCAAAGACGGGGTTTGATCGGAGACTCCAAGAATGAATGCTGCCAGAGACGGCACATCGCGCCGGTGCCAAGGCCCGGCTCATACACATGGAGGTGCGCATGTTGCACAAGTTCGGATTGGCGGCCATTGCCGCCGCATTCATTGGGATTGGCTCTGCCTCCCACGCCGTGGACTGCCCGGTCAAGCTCGGCGCAATCCTGCCGGTCAGCGGCCCGATGGGCCAGGTCGGCGAGCGTATCGCCGAAACCGGCCTCTTTGCGGTCGAGCAATTCAACGAGGCCGGCGGCGTCCTGGGCTGCCCGGTGGAATACGTGCTGCGCGACACGCAGGGCCAGTCGGCCGTTGGCGTGGACGCCGCGAAGAGCCTCGTCGACCTCGACGGCGTGCAGGCTCTGATCGGCGCCGTGTCCTCGGGCGTCAGCCTGCCGGTCCTGACGTCGGTCGCCGTGCCGTCCAAGGTCGTGCAGGTTTCCTGCTGCTCGTCGTCGGAGAGCTTCACGGCGCTCGCCGAAGAGGGCAAGACAGAGGGTTACTGGTTCCGCACCTACGCCACCAATCGCAGCCAGTCCGCCATTGGTGCAAAGCTGACCGTCGACAGCGGATTCAAGAACACCGCGGTCATCTACGTCAACACCGACTTCGGCGTCGGGCTGGCCAGACGGTTCGAACAGGACATCGCCAGGCTTGGTGGTTCGATCACCTCGATGGTGGCCTATAACGAGAGCCAGCAAAGCTACCGCGCGGAGGTCACCAAGGCGTTGGAGGGCAATCCGGATTCGCTCTATCTCGTGGCCTTCCCGGTGGACGGCTCCACGATCACCCGCGAATGGCTGGCCCTTGGCGGCACCGACAACCTGATCGTGAACAACTCGCTGCGGTCGGACGACTACTTTCAGGCCGTGGGCTCGCAATTCCTGCAGAACCTGCAGGGATACGACAGCGCCCAGCCGCGCCTGCCCTCGGTCGACACTTTCAACGAGATGTTCGAGGCGCGGTTCGACAGCCCGCCGAACGGTCCTGGCCTGCATTCAGTCTATGACGCGGTGACCGTGGTTCTCCTGGCGATGGAAGCTTCCGGCGACATCACCGGCGACAATATCCGCGACAATATCCGCCAAGTCACTTCTCCCGGGGGGATCGAGGTCTATCCCGGCCCGGAAGGCATCGCGCGCGCCAAGTCGCTCCTGGCCGAAGGCAAGACGATCCGTTACGTCGGGGCCACCGGCGCCTTGGCATTCGACGAGAACGGCGATGTGCAGGCACCGAAGATGACGTGGAAGCTCGACGGCGACGAGAATGTCGAGACCGGTTACATGAGCACTGCGGAGGTTGCCGAGTTGATCAAGATGCTCGACGAATAGTCAGCTGGCAAGATTCGGGGGCGTCGCGGCGCCCCCTTTTCCTTCATTGGGAGGGCGCGATGGCCGGCAAGCGCAGCCATGTGTTCAGCGGGTCGGTCTATGAAGAGATGGCCGGGTATGCCCGTGCCGTGGTGGTGGACGACCGGATCTTCGTTTCGGGCACCGTTGGCGTCGATTTCGCGACCGGCGAGATGGCCGAGGGGGCAGAGGCGCAGGCGGTCACTGCGCTCGACACCATCGAGACTGCACTGGTCGAGGCAGGCTCCGGCCTGCACGACACTGTGCGGGTGCGTGCCTTTGTGCCGGACCCGGATGACGTGGCGACGATCGCGGCCGTCCTGAGGGACCGCATCGGATTTGCCCGCCCGGCAAACACCACGGTTTGCTCGCCGCTCGCCGTTCCCGACGCGCGGGTGGAGATCGAGGTCGACGCGATCCGCGGTTCGGGCACGCTCCCATGAGTTGCGACGCGGCCTTCGTTCGTGTCAATCGATCAGCCGACGAGGTCTTTGCCTTCATGGCGGACCCGGCGAACCTGAGCCTCTGGTCGTTTGGTACATGGCGAGCCGAGATAGACGACACGGGGCTGGTGCGCGGAACCTCGATCATGGACGGTGCGGTGAGCTATGTGCGGATCGAGGCTCATCCGGAGCGACGGCTGATCGACTACCATGTGGGCGTCGCGCCCGACACCCTGTCGCCACGGGTCTTCGGGCGGGTGACGTCCGAGGACGTCTTCGGCGACGGCTTGGGCTCCGGGCTGGCATTGACCGCCTTTCGCACCGCAGAAATGGACGATGCGCGTTGGGACAGCCTGACCGCCGCTCATCGTGTCGAACTGGCCATCGTCAGATCGGCGCTGGAGACCGGCCATGACCATCGCACCGCCTGACAGGGCCCGCCTGACCGACGAACTGACCATCAGCCGCATCCTGACCGGCCTTTGGCAAGTCGCGGACATGGAGCGCAACGGCACCGATCTGGATCCGGACAAGGTCGCCGATCACCTTGCGGACTATGTCGAGAGCGGTTTTGACACGTTCGACATGGCGGATCACTACGGCAGCGCGGAGATCATCGCCTCGCGTCTCCTGCGGCGCCGCCCCGACATCCTGGCCTTAACGAAATGGTGCCCGCCGCCTGGCCCGATGACGCCGGAAACCGTGCGCGCCGGGGTGCAGGAGAGACTGGACCGGCTCGGGGTCGCGTGCGTCGACCTCCTGCAATTCCACTGGTGGAGCTTCGAGCACCCCGCTTGGCTCGACGCGCTGCATGAACTCGCGACGCTGCGCGACAGGGGGCTGATCCGCGAGATCGGCGTGACGAATTTCGACGCGGCGCATCTGCATCTGGCGCTGGCTGACGGCGTGCCGATCCGGACCAACCAGGTCGTCTGCTCGCTTTTGGACCGCCGCTTCACCGGGCCGCTGGCCGAGACCTGCGCGCGCCACGGGGTGCATCTGCTCGCATATGGCACCGTCTGTGGCGGCTTCCTGTCCGAGAGATGGCTGGGCCAGCCGGAGCCAGCGGACATTCCAGACTGGAGCAAGATGAAATACCGCCGCTTCATCGAAACCGCCGGAGGCTGGGAAACCTGTCAAGCGGTTCTCGCCGCCGCCGCCAGGATTGCGGCGAAGCACGGAGTCTCGGTGACGAACGTGGCGACACGCTGGGTTCTGGAACAATCCCATGTCGCTGGCGTCATCATCGGCGTCCGGCCCGGCGAAAGCGATCACCGCGCAGACAACGCGCAACTCTTCGGATTTTCCCTCGACGACGAGGATCACGCGGTCTTGAACCGGGCTTTCGCCGACACCGCCCCGATCCCCGGCGATTGCGGAGACGAATACCGAACTCCCCCCTTCCTTACCGCCAGCGGCGACCTGAGCCATCACCTGAACGCCATCCCTGCCGCATATGACACCGACACGATGTCGGGGCGTCCCGAGGTGCGTCGTGCGTTTTCGGGCAGCGAATGGGAAGCCATTGCCGGATACTGCCGGGCACGGCGCATCGGCGAGCGGATCTTGGTCTCGGGGACCACGGCGACGGCGGGGCCCGACCGCGTCGTTGCGCCGGGCGATGCGGCCGCACAGACGACCTACGTCATCGACAAGATCATCGGTGCCGTCAATGTCCTCGGCGGGTCGGCCGAGGATATCGCGCGCACCCGCATCTATCTGACAGACATCGCCGATACCGAAGCCGTCAGCACCGCCCACGGCCGCGTTTTCGGCACCTTGAAGCCTGCCAATACCTTGATAGCGGTCGACGGTCTGGCCGGCGACTATCTGGTCGAAATCGAGGCCGAAGCAATCGTCGGCGCCTAGCCGTCCTTCTTCCAATATGGCGTCGCACGCGCTTCAGGCAGCCCGGTCGTTTCCGCGTGGGAGAACCGCCGCTTGCCGATCCGCGTGATCCGGAATCGCCCGCCGCAATGAGGATCCGGACAGGCGACCTCGGCGTCCGTCGACATCCAGTCGTTCGGGTCGGTTTCACGCTGCTTGGCAGGAAGGAGCGGCAGAACCGCGGCGAGCGCGAACATCGATATCTTCTGCCCCTCGGCGAAGACTAGGTTCTCTCCTTCGACGGTGAAGCATTCGCCTTCGATGTGTTGGCAGACCGGTCGCCGGCCATCCAGGACAACCTCGACTTTCAGGTCATGGAGAATGAATTCGTCGTCGTGTTCCAAGCTGGAATTCCCCCGCCTTGAAATTGCCGGAAAGCCCGGAAGAGGCCCCGACATCCTGGAGTTGAACACCTGGTTCCCGCGAATATCAATCTTGCGGGGCACATTTCCGCTGCACAAGGCCAAGGCTCGTGCATTCAGGACGCGCGGCCGCGGCCAGCCGTCATTCAGGACCTCCGTCGCAAATTTTTGCGACGGGACCCCGGAATTCTCCGCTCGGCGCGCTCATCCGGACATTTGAGACCGGTGCGGAATCTTGCAGTGGCGCTCGGTGATCCTGGAGACCGGCACCGCGGCAACTTGACGCCTGGTCGGTGCCGCCCGCACTGACCGGACCGGCGATCGGTCCCAATCCTGTAGGCATGGGCGACAAGCCGGACAATCACGAATTCGCCTGGCGGATCGCAGTTCTGGAGCGGCGCGTGAACACCAGGCAAGCCGAGACCGAACGCGCACTTGACCGCCTGCGGGCGGGCATGGCGCAGCGCGACAAGGACAACACTCGCTGGCAGATCGGCCTGTGGATCGCGGCCATCGTCGTCCTGGGCAACCTGATCCGCCGGCCCGGCTGCGGCTCAATGCGGCGATCCTGGCCAACAACCGCCCGGACCCACGTTGCAAGCAGGTCATCATGCGGCGCGCGCCGGTGTGGAGGAGTCATGAATTCAGAACTGCCGGCACCGGACTCGTCGACCGTCAATTGCCATGTCGCCTATTGCCATTCGATGATGAGGGGAAATTGGAAGCCGGGCATCCCTTTCTGCATCAGCAATGGGGTTGATCGATTCGGGGCGATGCGGCGTACGGTGCCGGGCATAGCCAAGCAGATGCTGACCATGCAATTGCGGGAGCTTGAGTCGGATGGCCTCTTTTCACGAACTGTTCATGCCGAAATTCCGCCGCGAGCGGCCTACGCGTTGACCGAAAGGGAGCGTTCCGCATTGCCGGCCGTCGAGCAGATGCTGCATTGGGACGAGCCAGTTCTCGCATGTCCGCCACCGGAAAGACGGCGGCGCCACGCATCATCGAACAGGCAGGGTGATCGGGACGGTCCCTTCGGTCAGCGAACGGGTCCTTGACCGAGTCGGGCACGTCCGTGTGGCGCGGTGTAGTCAAGTTCCGGCCCCATCGGAACGATCCGGGTCGGGTTTATCGTTCCGTGGCTACCATAGTAGTGTTTCTTGATGTGCGGCACATCCACCGTCTCCGCGATGCCCGGATGCTGGTAGAGGTCCCGGACATAGCCGGAGAGATTCGGGTAGTCCGCAATCCTGCGCAGATTGCACTTGAAGTGCCCGAAATAGACGGGATCGAAACGGACGAGCGTGGTGAACAGGCGCCAGTCCGCTTCCGTCGTTGCCGTGCCCATGAGGTATCTTCGCGAGTCGAGCCGATCTTCCAGCCAGTCAAGCGTCTCGAAGAGGGGAACGACCGCCTCCTCGTAGGCTTCCTGCGTCGTCGCGAATCCGGCCCTGTAAACACCATTGTTGACCGTGCCGTAGATCCGGTCGTTGATCCGGTCGATTTCGGGCCTGAGGGAGTCCGGATAGTAGTCTCCGCGCCTTGCGCCGACCTCGTCGAAGGCCGAGTTGAACATCCGGATGATTTCCGGGGACTCGTTTGAAACGATGGTTCCCTTCTGCTTGTCCCAAAGCGCCGGAACGGTCACGCGCCCCGAATAGCCGGGGTCCGCCGTCGTATAGACTTCATGCAGAAAGTTGGCGTCGTTGACGGCATCGCGGGTCGATCCGTCCTCGGGCGTGAAGGTCCAGCCTTGATCGCCCATGAACCAGTGCACCACCGACACAGGGATCAGATCTTCGAGACCCTTCAATGCCCGGAAGATGAGCGTTCGATGCGCCCAGGGACAGGCAAGCGACACATAGAGATGATAGCGCCCGGGCACGGCCATGAACCCGCTCTCGCCACTGGGGCCGGCGGATCCGTCCGCCGTGATCCAATTGCGAAACTGCGAATCCTTTCGGACGAACCGGCCCCCGCTCGACCTGGTTTCGTGCCATTGATCGACCCACTTGCCGTCTTGCAGCAATCCCATTTTCCTGCTCCCAGGATTTCGATATCGGAATGGTTAGCCGATGGCGCGGACCATGCGGTCGCAGCCATGCTTTGGCGATGCGATTCTGCGCCGTTCGACATTTGACACTGAAATGAAGGCTGTTTCGGGTGTCGGCGCGTCAGGCGCGATCTTGCGCTTCCGCAGGATCTCCGCCGCGATGCGACCTTCATCACTGAAGGTCACCGGAATGCCGGTGCCTTCCACCATTCGGTTCGCCGTGACTATGGGGACCTCCAGGGCGAGACGCTCCATATACGGATTGACGCGGGCCACGGCAGCGTCGACGATGCCCATGCCTCGCTGCATCAGAACGTCAAGCAGGCGGGCATCTTCGGTCTGGGCAATTGTCCGACATGTTCCGGGCCCGGCAGCCACCCGAATCGGCCTGTATCCCATTGCTTCCGCGGTCTTGCGAACTTTCGCCACCACTTCCGCCGACAGTTCCGCGCGCGAACTTTGGGAGAGAGCCCGTGAATCCGTCGCTTCATGAACGTCGGTTTCTCGTGCAACTTCCTTGATTGTCACGCCCTTCTCCATGTTCCTGCCGGTTGCACCGCGAGTGAGGAGCATACCGTTCTTCAAGCTGGATGCAAACGTTTGCGTAGACCGTTGATCTCGTCAGGCGAAACACGAACCGACAGGCCCCGTTTGAATGACAAGCGTCGCCGACAAGCGAGATCCTTGGAAACCGGTCATCCGGTGCGAGGCATTGTCGGCGTCCGAAATAGGGTCGTTCGCCACTGCCGCGCGTTCTGGAGCCACGGGTGAATTCACCCTTGTCGAACCTGCCGCGCGCGGCGGGTCCGAACAGGGTCCCGTACCGTTCGCCGCCGTGCCATGGCGGGCCTTTCCAGGCGGTCTTCGTCGGATCCGGCCTTGTCATCGCGCCGATGACAGTTGCCTTCGCGTTCCTCGTGTGCACTGTCGTCGGACAGCTGATCGGTTCCACAATTGCTGACCGCTACGGCGCGTTCGGACTGACCGTGCGCGAGATTTCCGGATCGCGCGTCTTGGGAGTTTCCCTTGTGCTGGCCGGTGCCGTGCTTGTGAGCAGGGGTCAGGCACGAACGGCGTCGCTTGCACCGAAAGAGCTCCCTGCATGGCACGGGATCGGGCGTATGGACGATCATGCAACCGGATGTGTGGTATGATCCAGGAAATGTCCGAATTGGACAAGATCCTTGCTGCTTCCGGCGTCGGTCTGCCTAGACCGGGGCCAGCAGCCAACTGAAACGCTGGCGGCCTGTCACGCGTCGCCACATGAGAGGATGCCGACATGAATGTACACAGCACGGCGCTGACTCCGAATATCCTGTCTCCACAGGATCTTCAGCCGAACTGGAACTGGGAGGGTCGCTTGCCGGCATGGGGCCACACGTCGGTCGATTTCGAGCGGCGCGTAGATCATGATCGCCTTCGCCGCTACCGCCTCAGCCGAACCCACCAGGCGTTGAAGGCATCGAACTGCGGGACGCTCCTGCTCTTTGACGTGAACAACATCCGCTATGTCTCGGGCACCAAGATCGGCGAATGGGAACGGGACAAGATGTGCCGCTTCGCGCTTCTGACCGGTGACGACTCGCCCTATGTCTGGGATTTCGGCTCAGCTGCAGTGCACCACCGAATGTACTCTGACTGGCTCGAGCCGGATCATTGCCGCGCCGGTGTCGTTGGCATGCGTGGCACGATCCCGCCGTCCTTCGGGCTGATGAAGCACTACGCCGAGGAAATCGCCGGCCTCATCCGCGAAGCAGGAATGGCTGACATGCCTGTCGGTGTCGACTACGCCGAAACTGCGATGTTCCACGCGCTGCTGGAAGCCGGGCTCAAGATTGTCGATGGCCAGCAAGTCATGCTGAGTGCTCGCGAAATCAAGAACTGGGACGAGATCCAGCTCTTGACGCAAGCCGCAAGCATGGTCGATGGCGTCTATCACATGATCTACGAAGAACTGAAACCGGGTGTTCGCGAGAACGACATCGTGGCACTGTCCAACAAGATGCTCTACGAGATGGGCTCGGACGATGTCGAGGCGATCAACGCGATCAGCGGCGAACGCTGCAACCCGCATCCGCACAACTTCACCGACCGGTATTTCCGCCCAGGCGACCAGGCGTTCTTCGACATCCTGCAATCCTACCAGGGATACCGGACCTGCTACTACAGGACTTTCAACATCGGCAGGGCGACTCCGGTGCAGCATGACGCTTACGAGAAAGCTCGCGAATGGCTGGATCTTGCGATCGACGCGATCAGGCCGGGCGTGACTACCGACAATGTGGCGAAGCTCTGGCCCGCGGCGCAGGATTACGGCTTTCCAGACGAGCTTTCGGCGTTCGGCCTGCAGTTCGGGCATGGGCTGGGCCTCGCATTGCACGAGCGCCCGATCATTTCCCGCGCTGTCAGCCTGGACAATCCGATGGAGATTCAGACGGGCATGGTGTTCGCTCTGGAGACATACTGCCCTGCAGCAGACGGATTTTCTGCGGCCAGAATCGAGGAGGAAGTCGTTGTCACGGACAAGGGCTGCGAGGTGATCTCGCTCTTCCCGGCTGAAGAGCTGCCCATCTCCAATCGCTATTGACAGCCTTGGAACCATGGTACGGAAGCCGATAGATCCGACAATGCCGCGCGACAGGAAGGCAAATGCCGAAACCTACCTGCGGATGTACCGCCAGATGGCGCGAATCCGGGCGTTCGAGGACAAGGCCAACCAGCTTTACCTCAATGCCCAGATGCCAGGGCTGACACACATGTACTCCGGCCAGGAGGCGGTGGCGGTCGGAATCTGCGAGGCGTTGACGGACGAGGACCGCATCACCTCGACGCATCGCGGCCACGGCCATTGCCTGGCCAAGGGGGCCGAACTCAAGCTGATGTTCTGCGAACTCCTGGGCAAGGAAGAGGGCTATTGCCGAGGCAAGGGCGGCTCCATGCACATTGCCGACCAGGCCCACGGCAACCTGGGCGCCAATGCCATCGTTGGCGGTTCGGCCGGCATTGCCACCGGGGCGGCGCTTTCGGCCAAGCGACTGGGCAGGAACTACGTGACCGTCTGTTTCTTCGGCGACGGCGCAACCGCCCAGGGACTGTGGTACGAGGTCATGAACATGGCGGCGCTCTGGAAACTGCCCGTCATCTATGCATGCGAAAACAACGGGTATTCGGAATACACGTCGACGGACGAGGTCGTGGCAGGTTCGCTGACGGCGCGGGCAGAGGCATTCGGGATCGAGGCGCATCAGGTCGACGGCCAGGACGTTCTTGCCGTCAACGAACGTGCCACGGAACTGGTCGGACGCTGTCGCAGGGGCGAAGGCCCGTTCTTCATCGAACTCGAAACCTATCGATATCACGGGCACCATGTGGGCGACATCAATCGCGACTACTACCGCTCGAGGGAGGAAGAGGCTCGATGGAAGACCGATCGCGACCCGATCGTCAACTATGGCAAGTGGCTCCGGTCCGAGGGCATCGCTGCCAAGAATGAACTGGCCGCGTTCGACCGCGAAATTGGCGACGAGGCGGCCGCGGCGGTGGAGTATGCGCTGGGAGCGCCCTATCCGGATGCAATCGAGGTCGACATGCACGTCTTCAAGGGTGTCGAACATGCCTTGCCCTACATGTCCGGACAGCGTGAATGACCCGTGAAATCACCCTGTCGCAAGCCGTGAACGAGGCTATCGCCGAAGAGATGCGGCGCGATGAAACCGTGCTCCTGATCGGCGAGGACGTGGCAGAGGCGGGCACGCCCTTCAAGGTGCTCTCCGGTCTCGTGGAGGAATTCGGCACCGACCGCGTCATTGACACGCCCATCTCCGAGCCCGGATTCATGGGGATTGCCGTCGGTGCGGCGATGACAGGATCGCGCCCCGTCGTCGACCTTATGTTCGGCGATTTTCTTTATCTGGTCATGGACCAGCTTTGCAACCAGGCCGCGAAGACCCACTATATGTCCGGGGGCAAGCTGAACGTGCCTCTGGTGTTGCGTACCAACCTTGGCGCCACGCGGCGCTCGGCCGCACAGCATTCTCAGTCGCTCCACGCATTGGTGGCGCATGTCCCCGGGCTCAAGTTGGCCATGCCGTCTTCGGCCTACGAGGCGAAGGGGCTGCTGAAATCCGCGATCCGCGACGACAATCCGGTCGTGATCTTCGAAGACAAGCTGATGTACCAGGACAAGGCTCCGGTGCCGGAAGAGGAGTACATCCTTCCCCTTGGCGAGGCGGCGATCCTGCGCGAGGGGTCCGAAGTCACCTTGATCGGCACTTCGTCCATGAGGCAGGTCTGCGAAAGGGCTGCCGAGATCCTGGAGGGTGACGGCGTCGGCGCGGAAGTGGTCGATCCGCGGACCCTTGTGCCATTGGACGAAAGGACGATTCTGGAATCTGTTCGCAAGACATCGCGCGCCATCGTGGTCGACGAGGGGCACCGGAACTTCGGGGTCACGGCCGAAATCGCCGCACGCATTTCCGAGCGGGCGTTCTATCATCTTGATGCGCCCGTGATCCGGATGGGAGCGATGGACGTGCCGGTGCCGTTCAGTCCGGCGCTCGAGGATCTGACCGTGCCGACGCCCGAAGGCGTGGCAGCAAATGCCCGTGCGATCGTCAGGGGAGTTCCGGTGCATGCCCCATGAAGTGCGGATGCCACAGCTTGGCATGGTCCAGGACTCGGGCGCCATCGTGGCCTGGCTCAAGAACAACGGCGATTCGGTCAAGGCGGGGGATCCGATTCTCGAGGTGGAGACCGACAAGGCCACGATGGAGGTCGAGGCGGCGGCGGACGGTTACCTGAGCGCCGTGAAGGCGGCAGAAGGGGACGACGTGCCCGTTGGCGATCTCATCGCCATGATCGTCGAAGCCATGGACGATGTCGAAGAGGCCGACGCAGGCACGTCCGTTGCGGAGCCGGTGGAGGTGGCCGCCGTGGACGAGGCGCCGCAGCCTGATTCGGAGCCTGGGAAGCGGGAGATGTCCGCCACGCCGGAACGGGCGATGCCGGAATCGGCCGCCTCCGGCCGCGTCCTCGCCTCGCCCAAGGCACGCAGGCTGGCGATCGAGCGGGGAATCGACCTGCATCAGCTTCGCGCGCAGGGTGTTGCAGAACCGATCCACGTTGCGGATCTGGACGCGGCCATTGCTGTCGGCGGGAATTCTTCGCTTTCGGCGGTCGTCGACCCGACTGCTTTCGATGAGCTTCTGGAACGTTCCAGGACGGCCGACAGGACCATGCTTCTTGCCTCGTTTGCGGCAGGCGCCTGGCGCGCAACGTTTGACGTTTCTTCGGTGTCGGTCGCGTTAAGTGGTCTTGACGGAAGTCTCGAGATCGTCGCCAACCCCGACAGAGGTGGCGCCGGTGATCCGGAAAGCCCTGTCCTGACGCTCGTCGATCTCTGCGGCACGCGGGTCAACGGCTACGCGCCGGCGGGGGGTGGCGTGACGCTTTGCGTCGCACGGGGCGCGGCGGGCTACGGCCTGTTGCTCGCATTCGCGGAATCACGGCTTGCACTCCCCCGCGCCGCGGCACTTGTTGAGGACATTGCCGCACGCATCGAGAATCCTCTCCTGCAGCTTCTATAGCAAGACGGGATCCTTGGGGAAAGGCATCGGGGCAATGCCCGCCGGTTCCTGGCGCGGCAACCGCCGATGTCGCCTAGCCAGCTCTTCACCGACCCGGAAGACGGTTTCGGCCATGCCTGACAGGGGTTTTGGCCGGAATCAGGCTGTCACGCTTATGCAGGCATCGCGATCCGGGTCCATGCCGAGCAGCGCGAACGCCTTCGCCTGCAGTTCTGTCGGCTCCGAGGCCAGCAGGAACCGGCTGTCGGACCGTCCGGGAAGGGAGGCGTGGTTCAGCGTCAGCGTGCCGAGGTCGGAAAGAAGCGTCGTGAAGCTGTGGACCGGCAGCCCGTCGGGGGTGCGCCTGGTGTCGGCCTTGGCCTTCGCGCTGTCCGAGACCTTCGCGGGCTCCACAGGCGAGCTGCGCCGCGCCCGGGCGCCCTCGCGGTCGTCGTCCTCGAACAGGATCGGCGCGAGGCGCCGCCGCATGTGCCATTCCACGTGGTACGCAAGCATGCAGAGGAACACGTGGGCGCGGACGTGATCCTCCGAGTACACGTGCACGGGCCGGATCCGCAGCCGCGAGGTCTTCATCGCGAGGAACGCGCGCTCCACCTGCGCGAGGCTCTTGCAATCCTCCACGGCCTCCTCCGCGCCCAGGGACGCGGAATCCAGGCTGGTGCGGATCACGTAGACGCCGTCGAGCCGCGCCTCCTCGGCGATCCGCCCCTCCCGCCGGCTCCAGGAGACGCCGTCGTCCGTGACCGCGATCTCGAAGTGCTTCTCCATCTTGCGCCGGTTGGCCTCCCGCCCGATGGCCTTCATGGCCTGGTCGCGGTTCGCCGGCCCCGGCTTCCGGCGCGCGGCGGCGGCCACGATCGCCGCCAGCGTCTCCTCCGTCGCCTTCAGGAGCTCCTCCCGCTTGCGCCGCCGCTCCTCCCGCAGCCGGGGATTCAGGCAAACCATCAGCCGCTCGCCGGGGAAGTCCGGGCCCGTGATCTCCGCCACCGCGTCGGGAATCAGCGCCTCGGGCTCCAGCGGGGCCGGGACGCCGTCCGCGCCCTCCTTCAGCAGCTTGCGGATGTCCTGCGTCTTCAGGGCCGAGATCCAGTCGAGCCCCGCCGGCTCGAGGTCCTCGCGTATCCGCGCCGTCGTCAGCATCCCCCGGTCGCCCACGAGCGCCACGCGGTCGATGCCGAAGCGCTTCCGGACCCTGTCCACCTGGCTTGCCACCGTGGACGGGTCCCCGGCGTTGCCGGCGAACACCTCCACGGCGACCGGACAGCCGTCCGCGGCGCAGAGCAGCCCGTAAGTGACCTGCATCTTCCCCCTCTTGCCGTCGCGGTTGTGGCCGAACGGAGCGGGTCCATAGTGACCACCTCTCTACCTCATTGCAAATCAAGCATTCTTTGTCGCGCGTCCGGTGCCGGCGGAATGTCCTGCACGCGTTCGGGCAGTGCGGTCGCGTCGATCACCCACGGTGCGCCCTTGCAGGCCTGGCGCGCGGGGATCGCGCCGCTGTCGATCAGCCGCCGCACCGTGCTTTCGTGCACCGACAGACGTTCCGCTGCCTCCTTCAGCGTCACCTCGTTCCGGTCCCGCATCTCGCCGTCGCGATGGGCCGGGATGCCGTGCGTGGACCTGAACGCCTTCAGGCGCGCCAGCGTCCAGCCGTTTCCCTGCCCGGTCTTCTTTCCGGCCCGGTTGAGGAAGCCCGCGATCAGGCGGTCGGGCATGACCCTGGCAAGCTCGCGGACCAGGTCCACGGTTTCGGCTCCCGCCACCATCCGGTGCTCGCCGGTCCGGTTCTTGCGCACCCGCAGTTCCGTGTGGCTGCCGCCCTGCCAGTGCAGGACAAGCCCGACGACGCCGTCGGCAACGGTGACGACGATTTCCACGAGAGCCGCACGCAGAATGCGCTTGCGAAGTTCCGGCGGGGCCGCCTCGTGCCGCCAGGCGCGTTCAAGATCGGCGCCCATCGACAGCCAGGCCGCCCTGTCGTCCGGTGTCGGTTCCTGGCGATGCGATTGCGCCTGCACCCGCGACAGCCGCTCCTCGCACGCCTGCACGTCCTGGAGGCGGTCGTTCCACAGCCGTTCCAGGTTGTCCGCGACCAGGCGGTTGCCGGGATTGACCGCTTCGTAGCGCCAGCGGGCCTCGTCGGCACGGAACCGGGCCCCTTCGAGCGCCCGTTCCGCCTGCAGAACGGTCTCCGACGCCGCCGTGTTCGCCTCCTCGATCGCCAGAAGCGCCGCTTCCACGCCCTGCGGCGCAACGGCGCGGATCACCGCGTCGCCGACGGCCTCGTCGACGCGCAGGGCGCCGAACGACACGCACCGTTCGCCGTCCTGATCCTCGTTCCCGCGGCACTTGTAGCGCGCGCTGCGCTTCCCCCGGTAGTTGACCTGGAGCTTGCGCCCGCAATGGCCGCAGCGCAGCAGGCCGGCGAGGAGCCCGGTGCCGCCGCGAACCGCCCCGCGCGACGATGCCAGGGAGCCGGCGTTGTCGGCGATCATGCGCTGGTTCCGTTCGTAGTCATCCCAGCTGACATAGCCGTCGTGATGATCCCGGATCAAGACCGGCCAGTCCTCCGGATTGCCCCGGAGTTCGCGCGTCGTGCGCCTGCGGCCGTCGGCGAGACCGGTCCGGACGATGCTGCGTCCCCACGCGTAGGCTCCCGCATAGACCGGATTCGCCAGCATCTTCTTGATGGAGTTGTAGACCGGCGGCTTCCAGACCACTTCGCGACCTCGCGGGCCGTGCCGGACCGCAGGGAGGTCAATGCCCTCCTGGCGGAACCACAGGTGCACCTGGCGCCCGCTCCCGAACGCGGCGAACTTCCTGAACACGAGGGCGACGGCGTCGCGCACCCGCTGGTCGGGGTCCATCTCGATCCGGTCGTTCCCGACCCTCACGTAGCCGATCGCGACGGTCGTGAACAGTTCGCCGCGCCCGGCCTTCTGCCACTGCGCCTCGAGCGAGCGCTGGCGCAGCACCGACAGCTCGAGCTCGTAGACGGACCCCTGGAGGCCAAGCTGGAAGCGGTCATGCGCAAGACGGGGATCGTAGACCGCGTCCCGGTCGCCCAGCAGGCAGCCGACCACGGCGCAGAACTCCAGAAGCGTATGCCACTCCCGGCCGTTTCTCGAAAGTCTTGAAGCCTCGCTGGAGAGCACGATGCCGACGGCGCCGGAGCAGACCGCGGCGAGCAGCCTCTCGAAGCCGGGACGCTCGCCGCCGCCGGCCGACTGGCCGAGGTCCTCGTCGATCACGTCCACCTGGCTCCAGCCCAGATCCCGGGCGCGGTCGGCGAGCCCGTACTGAAGGCGCTGGCTCTCCAGGTTGTTCTGAACCTGGTCGCCGGTCGACTGCCGAACATAGACGCAGGCCCGGCGCGCGAGGTGCTCCGCAGTGATCCTGGCGTCATGCATCGTCATCGCCGCCTCCCGTCCGCATCGTCGACGGATGCTCCGCCGTCATCGCCGCCGTGATCAGCGCCGCCAGAAGCGGCAGCAGGTCCTTCTGCGCCGTCGCCGGCAAGGGCGCCTCCCGGGCGAACAGCTCGCCCTGCATCGCTCCGTGAATCCGTTCCATCGCACTCTCCTTTCCCTGAAGCCTGGAGCGCCACAAGAAACGCATCGATGGAGTCGCGCAATGCCGCCAGGCTCCGCAGGGAGAGCCTCGGATGGTCCTCGAGTTCGATCCCGGCCGCCTCGGGCGTCGTCATCCACTCCGGAACTTGGACGAGCGTTCCGTCGGGACGCTCGACAATCAGGAGCATCCCGTCAGGCCGCCTGTGGTGCCGGCGAAATCGCACCGAAAGACCGGCCAAAGGATGAAACCGATAGTGAATCGTGACTTCGTCAGGGAAAAAACGGGCAGTATGGGACTGCCTTGAACGCCGCCAGCGGGCAGCACCTGCCCTCCAGGCACGAGCTGCTCACGTCGTAGAGGATCAGCGTGTTCCCGCCCTTCAGGTGCCGGTTGGCCAGGCTCCTCTCGATCCAGGGCTGGCGCTGCAGAAGCCAGTCGAGCATGTCCAGCATCTCGTTGCCGGTGACGGGGCCGAGCTTGAGCAGGGATCCGAGGCTCGTCGTCGCGGTCTCGGGATCCAGGGCCCTGGCGGTGGCGAGCTTCGAGGCGGGGTCGAGGACCCGCGCCGCGACGGCGGCGAGCGCGAGTTCCCGGCTCCGCTCCTTCCTGCGCCCGAGGAGGCGCCTGAAGCCGAGCCGCTTCATCGTGCCGAGCACGGCGGCCGCGTGACCGTGAGGCAGGGCCCGGCGGATCGCGAAGGCCTTGCGGGGGTCGTCGAGGACGAGCCCGCCCCTGAGCACGGCGCGGAACCCGTCGACGACGGCGGGATCGAGGCCCGAGAGGTTGGCGACGGTCTTGTGCCGCACGCGCCGCCCCTCGCACCATGTCTTCCTGAGGAGGACGGCCCTGGTTCCGAACTGGTTCGGGATCACGTCGATTCGGATGGACATGCTTATGTAAGTTGTTTCTTGCCTGTTGATGCGTCTTTAAGATGTTCTTCTGGCGAAGTCAAGGGACTTCTTATGTAATGGCTAATCCCGGCAAGTCCGCACCGCTGGCGGCGGGAAGCTGTTGCATTTCAGCGCGTTGGACGGGAACAGGAGCGGATTGCCGGCCGGAAGTTCCGCCTAGCCGGGAAATGTGCCTGGCGGCAGCCTGCGGTCGATCGTCCTCTAGGGAGGCGAATCGGGCATGGCTGCAGGTTGCAGGTAGTTCGCCCGGATGCGTGTCCTTGGCGAGATCCGCATCGAGGCGAACTGCGTTCGCGTCCGCGAAGTCGTCGAGCGTGAAGGCGTTGGGTGGCAGCATTGAAGGGTCTTGTCGAATGCGCACTCGCGAATTCTTGCATACGTATTCACCATGCCCTAAGGTCATCTTGCGGATTGCAATTCAATTGGGAGGAAAAAATGCGCAAACGGACTTTTCTGAAGTTGGGAGCGGCGGCAGCCCTGACGCTCTTGCCACTGTCGGTCGCGGCAGCGGACTTGCCGCACAACCTGAAGGCAGGGAAGCCTTTCGACGGAACCACGCTGAACATCCTGAGCGTCGTGACGCCTCAGTTCGACGGCCTGATGCTGCGCGACGACGAGTTCACCGAACTGACGGGCATCGAGACCGAATGGACGTTCATTCCTTTCGCCTCGCTGCAGGAGAAGATCAACGCTGAAGGCATTGCCGCGAATGGCGCCTTTGACGTGGTCAACTATCTCGACAGCTGGGGTCCGCCGAATGCCCACTGGCTGATGCCGATCGACGACCTGATGGCACGGGACGGGATTTCCATGGACCGCTATCCGGCCGCCTTTGCACGGTCCGCGCAGTTCGAGGGCGAGACCCTCGGATTCCCGTTGCGCGCGCACCCGCAGGTTCTCTTCTATCGCAAGGACCTGATCCCGAATCCGCCTTCATCGTGGGAGGAGGTCGCCGCGATGGGCGAGACCTGGGAGCATGACGACATTTCGCCGGTTGCGCTCTACTACAACAATGACGGAAATCGTCAGGCCCTCTTCATCTGGCTGAATTTCCTGTGGGGTGCGGGCGAAGACGTGTTCAACGAAGACGGCTCGGCCGGATGGACCACGGAGGCTGCCTTGGAGGCAACCGAGGACTACGTGGGGCTCTTGACGGATCATGGCGTCGCAAATCCGAACTCCGTCGCCTTCGTCGAACAGGACGCACGGCAGTCGTTCATGCAGGGCAATTCTGCGATGATCCCCGGCTGGTGGTGGTTCTACTCGGCGTTCCTGAACCCGGAGACGTCGACGTTGACCAAGGACCAGGTCGGATTCGTGGGCATGCCATCCTATGCCGACACCACCAAGACCTACGCCATCTCGATGCCTTTCGCGATATCCGAGTATTCCGACAACAAGGAAGCGGCATGGGAGTTTCTCAAGTGGCTTTCCAACCCCGGGATGGACAAGGCAAACGCCACCGTGCGCGAAGTGAAAGGAAAGAGGATCGTAAACAACGTGGTGACCCATATCTCGTCACTTACCGATCCGGAGGTGAATGCCGCGAACGACGGGATTCAGATGGCGGCCTGGGAATCGCTAAAGGAATCCGACATCATGCCGCAGATTCCGGAATGGCCCGAAGTTGGTGACATCCTGTCCGCGGCGATTGCCGAAGCGGCGGCTGGAGGGGATACCCGTCAATTGATGCTGGATGCTGCGGGGCAAGCCGACCGGGTGTTGCGTCGCGCCGGACGCATCGAGTAACCGACCCCTGCCGTCCTGACCGGATCGCGGACAGGAAAGCGGCGAACCACCCCGCAGAAATGCGGGGTGGTTCCAATCGGAACAGTCTCCAATGCGCGACAGCACGCTCAAGTACCTCTTGGTCATGCCGGCAATCGTGGTGGTCTTTGCTACCGCCATCTGGCCCTTGATCGAGAGCCTCAGGCTGTCTTTCACCGTCGGGCGCCTCAGCAGGCCTGGTTCTCTGGAGCAGTATCTTGGCTTCGAGAACTACGTCTGGGCCTTTGTCTATGAGCCCGCGTTCTGGAACTCGGTCTGGGTCACGACGGTCTACACGGTCCTGACCGTTGGCCTGACAACTGTCCTGGCGCTCGGGCTGGCCTTGCTGCTGGCGCCGGGCGGTCGATTCCGTTCCGGCGTGCAGACGCTCCTGATTCTGCCCTTCGCCATGAGCCCGGCATTGATCGGCGTCAGTTTCAGGTTCATGTTCAATCCGGAATTCGGCCTGTTCGACGCCGTGTTCGGAGCGCTGATTCCGCCGCTTGCGGATGTCAGTTGGCTTGTTGACCCCGTTCTCGCCTTCGCGGTCTGCGTGATGGCGGATGTCTGGGGCTGGATCCCGTTCCTAACCCTGGTCCTGATCGGGGGACTTGCCAGCGTGCCGGAGGACACGATCGAGGCCGCGCAGGTCGACGGTGCGTCGGGCTGGCGGGTCTTTCGCGACGTGACCCTGCCGCAGCTTGCCCCCGTGCTCGCAGTCGTCATCATCCTGAAGTCGATCTTCAGCCTGAAGACCTTCGACCAGATATTCATGCTGACGAACGGAGGCCCCGGCACCGCGACGCAGACGCTGAGCCATTACATCTATTTCAACGGCATGAAATACGGGCAGATAGGGTATGCCGCCTCGGTTGCCTGGCTGATGGTCATCCCCATGATCTTCCTGACCTACGCCTATGCCAAGTTCGTGTTCCGGAGGGAGTGACCCGATGATCGGCCGGCGGAGAAAGCAGGTCATGAACGCCTTGCAGGTGGCGCTGATCCTGATCGCCATCCTGATCATGCTGGTGCCGATCGCGTGGATCTTCATGGCGGCCTTCAAGAACCACATCGACGTGTTCCAGCTGAAGCTGTTCTTCACGCCTACACTTGAGAACTTCGGCACGGTTTTCGAGCCGCCCTTCTTTCTGGGCCACAAGCTGATGAATTCGACCATTGTGGCCTTCTTCACCGTGGTGCTAGCAATTCCGATCGCGACCATGGCGGCATATTCGTTCAGCCGCTTCAGGCTCACAGGCGAGACCGCGATGCTGGTCATCATCCTGGCCACGCAGTTCGTGCCCGCAGTGGTGATCATCCTGCCCTTCTTCGTGATGTTCCGCGACATCGGGCTTTTGGACACGCGGATCGGACTGATCCTCGTCAATCTTGCCATCGTCATGCCCTTCGCGATCTGGATGATCAAGGGCTTCATCGACGGCATTCCGCTGGACACCGAAGAGGCTGCAATGGTCGACGGCTCTTCGCGGCTGCAGGTAATTCGCAACATCGTCCTTCCAATGGCGGCGCCCGGACTGCTGACAGCGGGCATCTTCTGCTTCATCATTGCCTGGAACGAGTTTCTCTTCGCACTGATCCTGACGAACAAGGACGCGGTGACGCTGCCTATCGGACTCGCGCTCTTCAAGGCGGAGGAGGGCGATCTCTGGAACCTGCTCAGTGCCGCCGGCATTATCATCATGCTGCCGATGTTCGTGCTGGCGCTCATCATCCGGAGATACTTCGTGCAAGGCATGACCATGGGGGCGGTGCGCTGATGGCGGAAGTCATTCTCAACAACCTGACCAAGCGATGGGGTGAATTCGTCGCCGTCGACGGCCAGTCGCTGGAAGTTTCGGACAAGGAATTCCTGGTTCTTCTGGGCCCGTCGGGCTGCGGCAAGACGACCACTATGCGCATGATCGCCGGGCTGGAAGAGCCCACGGAGGGCGAGATCTGGATCGGTGACAGGATGGTCAACGACGATCTGCCAAAGGATCGCGACGTCGCCATGGTCTTCCAGAACTACGGGCTCTATCCGCACATGTCGGTCTTCGACAACATCGCCTATCCTCTGAGAGTGCGGGGCGCCCCAAACGGCGAGATTGAGCCGCGCGTAAGAAAGGCGGCCGAGCAGGTCGAACTGACCAGGTTCCTTGACCGCAGGCCCAAGGCTCTTTCAGGCGGCCAGCGCCAACGCGTGGCGCTGGCGCGAGCCATCGTGCGCACGCCAAAGGTGTTCCTGATGGACGAGCCACTCTCGAATCTCGATGCCAAGCTGCGGGTCACGATGCGGGCGGAACTCAAGCACCTCAGCCGCGAGTTGAAGGTCACCACGGTTTACGTGACCCACGACCAGATCGAGGCGATGACGCTTGCGGACCGTGTGGCCGTGATGAAGGACGGCGTGATCCAGCAGCTCGGTTCGCCGGACGAGATCTACAACGACCCCGCAAATCTCTTTGTCGCCGGCTTCATCGGCTCGCCTGCAATGAACCTGATCAATGGCTCGATCCAGGGCGGCCAGTTCGTCACGACCGGAGGCACTCGCCTGGTGCCGGTTGGCGCCGATGATCGCAAGGAGGCGGTTCTTGGAGTCCGCGCCGACGACATCCGCGTGTCGGAGGCCGGACAGGGCAACATTGACGTGCGCATCTACGCCTTCGAGAACACGGGTGAAGCAACGCTCCTGACCGTTCAGTGGGGCAGCCAGCGGGTGATCGCGAAGGGCGACAGGTATCTGCGCAAGGAACAGGATGAAATGATCGGCGTCTCGCTGAACCCGGAACACCTTTACGTGTTCGACCCGGGCACCGGAAGCCGGATCAGGGTCTGAGCGCGCGACCATGGGCTACTCAGGACGCAATGAGCCGTTTGGCAGGCAGATCGAGGCCGGTACGGGTCGCTTGAACGGCCGCGAGGTTCCCGCTGGCTTCATGCTCGTGCTCAATTGATGCAGGAACCACTCGTGCTCATACCCGGTGCGATGTGTGACGCGCGCCTCTTTTCTCCGCAGATGGCTGAATTCTCGGCAGAACGGCCGGTGATGGTCGTGCCGCCCGTTGGCGCAGCCACGATTCCGGAACTTGCGCGGCGCATTCTCGATGTCGCTCCGCCGGCGTTTGCGCTTGCGGGCCTTTCAATGGGCGGGATCGTCGCCATGGAGATGATCAGGCAGGCCGCGGATCGGGTCAGGCGTGTGGCACTGATGGACACGAACCCGCTCCCTGAGCCGCCTGAAAGGGCCGAGCTGCGCGAGGCGCAGATCGGGAAGGTTGTGAATGGCGGCCTCAGCAAGGTCATGCGCGAGGAGATCATGCCGCACTATCTCGCGGCTGGCTCGGCCAGGGGGCCGCTCCTCAATCTCTGCCTGGAGATGGCGGAAGCCCTCGGGGCGGACGTCTTCACCGAGCAGTTCCGCGCGGTTCAGTCCCGCCCGGACCAGAGCGAAACGCTGCGTGGAATCGCGGTGCCGGCTCTTGTACTGTGCGGGCAGGAAGATCCTCTCTGCCCGGTGCAGCGGCACGAATTCATGCACGCCATGATTCCGGGCTCAAGGTTGGTCATTGTCTCGGGTGCAGGGCACTTGCCGAACCTGGAGCAGCCGGCACGAACGAATGAGGCATTGAGAGCATGGATGAGAGCATAGTTCCCGAGAGGCTTCGCGCACGTCTGCGCATAACCGAGGCTACGCGCACAGAAGAGGACCGCAAATGACCGACTTCCTGAACAAGCTCTGCATCGGTGGTCAATGGCGCGACGCTTCTGACGGCGGCCGATTCGACGTCTTGAACCCGGCTGACGAGACTGTCCTTGCCACTGTCGCATCAGGAACGGTCGAAGACGCCATGGCCTGCCTCGATGCCGCCGAATCGGCCTTTGCCGACTGGAGTGCCAGGAGCCCGCGCGAAAGAGGCGAAGTGCTCCGCCGCGCTTACGACCTCTTTGTCGAGCGGATCGACGACATTGCTCGCCTGATCACGCTGGAGAACGGCAAGGCCGGCGCGGACGCAACAGGCGAGGCACGGTACGCCGCCGAGTTCTTTCGCTGGTACGCTGAGGAGGCGGTTCGGTCTGCGGGGCATGTCGGCATGGCGCCGGCGACAGGCGCCCGCATCGTTGTCCACCAGAAACCGGCGGGCATCGCCGCTCTGGTGACGCCGTGGAACTATCCTGCCGCCATGGGAGCGCGAAAGATCGGTCCTGCCTTGGCGGCAGGCTGCCCCGTTGTCATCAAGCCGGCATCGGAAACGCCTCTGACCATGCTAGCCCTCATGGAGATTCTCGAAGCGGCCGGGGCACCGCCCGGTGTCGTCAACGTGCTCCCATCGCGCTCTTCCGGGGCGGTCGTGGGTGCAATGCTGGCCGATCCCAGGGTCCGGGTCCTGTCATTCACCGGCTCGACCGAAGTCGGGCGCAAGCTTCTGCGCTCGGCGGCCGACAACATTGTCAAGCCGGCGATGGAACTTGGCGGCAACGCACCGTTCATCGTGTGCAGGGATGCCGATCTGGACGCGGCCGCGGAAGGGCTGATCGTCGCCAAGATGCGCAACATTGGCGAGGCCTGCACTGCTGCCAACCGCATCTACGTCCATGAAGAGATCGAGGGCGCATTCGTTGAGCGCTACGTGGCAAGGATGGCGGCGCTGACGATGGGTAACGGCCTGGAGGACGGCATCGATGTCGGTCCGCTCGTCAATGCCGAGACCCGGGACAAGGTCGATCACTTCGTGCGGGACGCAGTGGCCAAGGGCGCCGACCTGAAACTCGGTGGCGTCCGTCCCAATGGTCCCGGCTTCTACTATCCTCCTACCGTGATGACCAATGTTCCGGACGATGCCGAGTGCCTTCACGAAGAGATTTTCGGGCCGGTTGCCGCAATTCAGGCGTTCCGGGACGAGGACGAGATCATCCGCCGGGCAAACGACACGCAGTATGGCTTGGTCGCGTACCTCTACACAAAGGACATGAGCCGAGGCATGGGACTGGCCGAACGGCTTGAATTCGGCATGATCGGATTGAATCGCGGTCTTGTGTCCGACCCGGCAGCACCCTTTGGCGGCGTCAAGCAGTCGGGTCTGGGTCGTGAAGGCGGGAAGGAAGGCATGCTCGAATTCCAGGAAACTCAGTACATCTCGACCGAATGGTAGGCGGTGGACGCTGCCGTCAGACCTTGCGGTCGCCGGCGTGCCTGCGAAAGGGTTGTTGACATCGATGCCCTCGTAGCGTGGCTCGGGCGCGAGTCAGTGGTCCGTCAAGATCCGCCGTCTTGCAGTTCGTCGCCAACCGTCGCCACTCCGCCTAACGGCACGACAGGTTGCAGGAATATTGGTAACTGCTCACCCCTAGTTGGTTCCGCGCCTTGGGTCGTGCATGTTTATCATGTCGGCGGCGTTTCCGGCGAGCGCGATCTGGATGGCGACGATAGGGTTGTATCCGAGTGCCGCCATCGAGCTCAGGCAGCTTGAGATCCGGCACCAGGCTTCGGCGTGAAGCCGGGTCCGGAAGCATCCGGACATGGATGCTTGATCTTGACCTTCGCCATCCTGGTCTTCCGCTCGGCCGAGTTGTTCGTGAAGCTGACGTCCGGGTCCGCCATGAAGCGCGGCACGGACACCTCGTGCTTCACGAGGCGCTCGTGCAGGTTGTGCGCGTCGGACTTCGCGATCCGTCCCCGTTTCCCTTTCGGGCGCGGCGGGATCTCGGGCAGCTCCCTGGCACCCTGGGTCAGGATCGTCCGGCATCGCCTGCGCACGGCCGCGCGCCCGTCCTCGGGCAGGGTCTTGGTGTCGCTCCTGTCGACCCTGTGGCAGGCCTCGCGCAGCAGCCTCTCCGTCAGGCGCGCCCAGCGGAAGCCGTTGGACCCGACGACGAAGGCCGTTCCCTCAGGAGGTGGCTCCCACAGAGCTGATGCTTGCATTGATCATGGGCCAGGCACGTCGCCCGGCAGTCGTGGACCAGCGTGCCGGCGTAGCGCGGGATGATGCCGATCTCGTCGATCGCCTCCCTTCCGCGCTTCCGGTGCAGGAACTTCAGGGTCAGGGAGCCGTCGGTGACGACATGGAGCCACCGGGTCCTGCCGTCGACCCGGAAGCCGGTCTCGTCGGCATGCAGGGCCGGGCGTTCCAGGAGATGCGCGATGGCGGCCTCCTCCCATGGCTGCAGCGCTTCATGCAGGCGCCTGACGCAGCCGAGGCAGGTGGCCTCGGAGAGCCTTCCGTAATGGGGCCCCCCACGTCAAGCACTAAGTCCTGCGCATGAGCGGCAATGACGCCCGAACCTGACAACACGATCCCGTCGCCGGCGGCAAGTTTCGCGGCGTTGGTGCCGGGAGCGGCGTTGACGTCCAAGCCTGGAGCCGAGGGTTTCCCGGTTCGCCGGAGCGACCGCAAGAGTCTTGCGGAGGCGAACCGGGAAACCCTCGGCGGGGCCGACGCTGTTCAGGTTTCGCTCAAGTCTTCACCTCGATGTTTCCGGGAAGGTCCACTTCACGTCCGTCGCCGGGCATCTTCCTTCCGTCCGTGGCCGGCTCGTCGGCCGCCTGCATGATGCCTGGTCCGATTCGGTCCCCGAGGGTCAATCTCGATGGCGTGCTCGAACGCGACAACGCGGTTCGGCAACGAGGCGTCCGACGACATCATCGGGGACCGCGTCCCGGCAAGGGGACGTCCGTGGACGGGACGCCTCTCAAGAGGCAGTGCCCGCTCCTTCCCTCTTCGTCACGGACTGCGGATCCGTTGCAGCCACGCTCATGCCGGGTCAGGCGACATCGCCTGCTCGCGGGTGAAGCCGAACTCCGTCCCGTCCAGCCACATCCGGAGCGGAACCACGGCCATGCGCCGGGCCGGCGCGGTCGTGGCGCGCTTCCTGCCACGCCTCGCCGCCAGCCGCAGCGCCCGGGACTTCAGCCAGTTCATCTTTTTCGTGCCGTGCAGCATCGACGTGGCGGCCTGGAAGAGCGCCGTTCGCAGCGCGACGTCTCCAGTCCTCGTGATCTCGCCCGACACGTCCCGCTCTCCCGACTGGCTCCGTTTCGGCGTCAGCCCCGCCCAGGCGCCGATGTCCCTCGCCCTTCGGAACCGGGCGGGATCGTCGACCGCGGTGACGAAGGCCAGCGCCGTGACCGGGCCCACGCCCGGCATCGTCATCAGCTGCCGGCACGTGGCGTCCGACAGGGCGAGGTTCCTGACCTTCCTCGTCATCATGGCCAGCTCGTTGCGCATCTGCGCGCGCAGCCGCAGGATCGGCGCGACGACGTCCGACAGCATCGCGTTGTCCGCGGTCAGTTCCCGGACCCGTTCCTCCCAGCGGCCCTTCGAGACCCGGCCGAGCTTCAGGCCGAAGTTGCGAAGGATGCCGCGCACGGATAGCTCAATCCGCGTCAGGCCTTCCACCAGCGCGCTGCGCGAGGTCAGCAGGGCCCGCTTCTCCTGGGACGCGACCGACTTGCAGTGCACCGGCTGGAACCAGCCCATGCGCAGCAATTGCGCGATGCCTTCCGCGTCCCGCCGGTCCGTCTTGACCGGGGCCGCCTTCAGCGAGGACTTCACGCGCCTCGTCTCCATCAGCACCGTCTCGAAGCCGGCCTCGCTCAACCCCTTGTGAAGCCACTGCGACTGAGGGCCGGCCTCCAGGCCGACCGCGGCGACGCTGCCGGGCAGCCCGCGCAGATGCCCGACGAGCGATCCGGGATCGGAAAGCACCTTCGCCTCGTTGACGATCCTGCCATTGGCGCCAAGCGCGCAAACCGCCGTGCTTGCCAGAGACACGTCCAGTCCGATAAAGATCTCCATTGTCGTTGTCCTTTCTGTCATCATGGAACCAGGAAGCGCTCCTCCGGGAACACTTCGCCACCCACAATAGCACATGTTGTGCGTGGCAGGGACAACGACACCAAACCGGCCACCTTCCCACTTTCCGATCCGAACCGGCGCTGGTGCGAATCGCCGCCCCATTACGGCATCTGAGGCCAGAGATCGCCTGCACCAGCGCGACGGCCCGGCGCAGCGACAGCATGTGGGCGACCAGCAGGTTGACGACGAAGGCCTGGAGGCCGGCGCCGCACTGCAGCGGGCCCGGCAGTCCGGGCATTCCTTGACCTCGGCCTCCGCGCGGCGCTCGACGGCCTCGAACACGATGTCGCGCAGGACGCGACGCTCCCGGTCGACGGGGTCGACGCCGGACAGGTCGGCGCCGCATGTGTCGCAGGTCTCGGCGGCGACCGTCTCCTCGACGGTGGTCTTCCGGAGGTTGTCGCCCGTCTGCAGGTTCGGCTTCGCGCCCTTGCCGCTGCTGCCGGCGCGCCGTGCGGTCTCGTCCCTCCCCGTCCGCGACGGCGGGAGGCCGGAGCTGGCGCCGGTCTTGCGGGCCGTCCTTTTCGGCAGGACGGCGATCAGGATGCCCGGCAGGGTGAACAGGACGCCGATCACGGCATCGACCTCTTCGGACACCTTGCCGTCCTTTCGCAGCGTCTTGATCCGCGTCTTCGCCGCCTCGAACTCCTCGCGCAGAGATGCCGGGTTCACCGTCGCCGTCACCCGGCCTCGACGGCCATGATCGCCGAGATCGCCGCGAGGCGCTCGCCCGGCGGCATCTTCCTGCAGCCCTGCGCCCAGCTCTCGGCCTTGCGCTTGATGCGCTGACGGTCGGTCGCGTTCCGCCCGGCATGGCCGGCCGAGTGCATCCGCCCGGGCCCGGGCCGTCACCTGCAGGGCGACGCGGCGCCAGTCCGGCAGCACCGCATCATGCAGCGCCGAGGGCTCGGTGGCATACTGCGCTCCTTTAGGTCGATCCGGGCAAACTCCCGGCTTTCCGGCTTGATTCAGGGGCCTGGACGCCCGTGCATTGGTGCCGCGCTGACCGCGTTTGGCGTCCATGTATAGGCTCTGCAGCGGCGCTGGCAATGCAGCGGGGACCATGGGATGCGTCGATCGCTTCAGCCCGGTCCGCCTGTACCGGCTCGTTCGTCCGGCGCCGCACGGCGGCGGATCTTGCGGCCATGCATTGCCGGCGGATCATCCGGCATCTCGTACAGGCATTCGTTCCTGTCGTTGTACTTTGTGCCCGCGAGCAGGTTCCGCTGGCGCCAGGACCGGACCGTTTTCTGACTGACGCCGAGCCGTTCCGCCAGTTCGCTGGGGGTCAGCAGGCCGCGTTCGCGCAATCTTTGACGCCGTGTCTTCAGGTTGTGTAGCTGACGCACGCGCGCGACCCGCCGGAGGTTGAAGGGCTTGCCGTACCCGGTATGGAAGCCCCGCCGGTTGAGGATCTCCGCGATCTCCCTCTCGCAATGGTCATCGAGCAGCGTGTCGACCGCCTCCACGACCTCGGGCGGCGTGACGTGGAGCCTGCAGGACGGCAGGTCGGGCGGAACGGCGAGCTGCCGGGTGGCGCCGCCGCGAAGACGGACGCCGAGCTCGATCTCCTCGCCACGTGTAATGGTGACGTCCTCGATCACCAGATGGACCATGCGCTTGCGTTCGCGGACAGGGGTCGCCGGATCGTTCCACAGTCGCGGGAAGTCGCAGGCGAGCCTGAGGATGCGCTGGCGCTGATCGTCTTCGAGCTTTCTGCGGTCCTCGCCCCGACGCCTGTCACGGTCGCGCCGGACCTCGTCGAGCTTGCGCAGCCTCTGGTTCCATTCGCCCTCCAGCACGTCGGCCACGATGCGGTTGTCGGGGTGGACGTTCATGAACCGCGTCCGCGCGACATCGGCCTCCTCCCGGGCACGCTGTACCTTTTGGTCATGCCAGGCATCGACCTCTTCCGCCCGCGCCTCGAGTTCCTTCTGCACCTGCAGCGCCACCTCCAGGTTTGCCTGCGACATGAGCTCCACCATGAGTTCGCCGATCGCCCGGTCCGTGCCGCCGCCCGACACCTGCTGGCAGACCGCCGTTCCGCGCTCGATCCGTTGCCTCTGGCACATGTAGTCTGGAACCAGACGCTTGTTGCGTGCGTGATAGCGGACCGACCGTCATCGCGTTGCCGCACTTGCCGCAGATCGCGAGTCCCTGCAGGAGGGCCGGACCCTCTCGCGGCGGTCGCCGGTCGCCGCCGCCGCTCGTGCTGTTGTCGGCGAGGCGCTGCCGGTTGGCCTCGAAGCGCTCCCACGAGATGTAACCCTCATGCTGGTCGCGCAGCAGCACCTCGACCTCGTCGAGCGGCACACGGCGGCAGGCAAGGGTGCCGTCGGGACGCCGCCGGCTGCGGGTGCGGCCGAACGTGAAGGCGCCCGCATAACGGGGATTGTGGAGGATCTGCAGGGTCCTCGTATGGGTCAGCTCGCTCCAGATCATCCCGCTTCCGCGGCGGTGGCCGCCCGAGCCCGGCCGGCAGGGAAACAGCATCCCCTCCTTGCGGAAGGCCTTCACGGTCGCCGTCGCCGATCCGGTGCGGGAGAAGGTGTCGAACAGCAGGGTGACGGTCTTGCGGACCTGGGCGTCAGGGTCGAGGACGACCCTGTCGAGCGGGTCATAGGCGAAGCCGGCCGGGAGCGGCAGCTTGAGCTCTCCGCGCCGGGCGCGGCTGATGATTCCGCCGTGCAGCCGCGCGCGCAGGTAGTGGAGCTCGGCCTCGGACATCTGGCCCTTGAGGCCGAGCACGAGCCGGTCGTTGAAGCCGCACGGATCATAGAGGCCGTCCTCGTCCAGGATCAGCGTGCCGGTCATCGCGCAGATCTCGAGCAGCCGATGCCAGTCGCTGGAGTTCCGCGCGAGGCGGCTGACCTCGAGGCCAAGCACGATCCCGGCGTTGCCCATGGACACCTCGCCGACCAGCTTCCTGAAGCCTTCGCGGTCCCGGTCGGTGCCGGACTGGCCGAGATCCGAGTCGATCACTGCCAAATTTCACGAAGGTAGCCACCCAATTTCACGCATGGTAGCCACGTAATTTCACTCAAGGTAGCCGCCCAATATCACCATGGTAGCCACCCCCTCGGGGTGACAGGCCTTGGCTTGATTCAGCATGCCGTTCTACGTCCCGGATTTTGGCGATCACTCCGAGGAGCATTGAATGGCACAGAAGAGGCTGCCCATGAGGAAAGTAAGGAAGATACTGCAATTTCATTTTGACGAGGGCCGCAGCGCCCGGGCGATCGCGACCCACTGCGGTCTTGCCCGGCGCTCGGTTGCACAGACCCTGGCACGGTTCGCGGCTTCGGGACTGAACTTGCCGGAAGCGGCCGGGATGGACGATGCGGCGCTGGAGGCGGCGCTCTATCCGGCGCGGCAGGTCCGGCCTGCGGACGAGGACGTGGACTGGGCGGAGGTCGAGAAGGACCTTTCGGGCCGCGGCGTGACGTTGAAGCTGCTGTGGGGGGAATGGCGCGAGACGCATCCCGACGGCATGAGCTACGTGACCTGGTGCCGTCGGTTCCGCGACTGGCGGCCGGCCACGGACGTGACGATGCGCCAGAACCGTCGCCCCGGCGAACGGCTGTTCGTCGACTACGCGGGCATGACCGTGCAGGTTTTCATCGACGGGGTTGAGCGTGACGCGCAGCTGTTCGTGGCCTCGATGGGGGTCTCCGGGCGGATCTACGCCGAAGCGACGCTCAGCCAGAAGATCGACGACTGGTGCAACTCGCACGTGCGCTGCCTCGAAGACATGGGCCGGGCGCCGCAAGTCGCGGTGCCCGACAACCTCAAGGCGGCGGTGAAGAAGCCGTCACGCTACGAGCCGGTCCTGAACGAGACCTACGCCGACCTGCTTGAGCATTACGGCATCGAGGGCTTGCCTGCGCGGGTGAAGAGGCCTCGCGACAAGGCACTGGTCGAAAATGGAGTCCTTTTGGTCGAGCGGCGGGTTCTGGCACCGCTGCGCGACCATGTCTTCCACGACCTTGCGTCGCTGAACCGGGCGATCGCGGACCGGGTGCGGGAACTCAACGGGAAGCCCTGTTCCGACGGCACGGGCGAGACCCGCTTCAGCCGGTACGAAAGCGTCGATGTCCCGCACATGAAGCCTTTGCCGGACCGGCGCTGGCAGCGTACGACATGGCGCGAGAACACGGTCCATTCCGACTACCACATCGCGATCGACCGCCATTTCTACTCCGTTCCCTACACGTATGCCGGCAAGAAGGTCGATGTCCGCCTGCGCGGCCGGGTGATCGACGTGTTCCATCGCGGCAAGCAGATCGCGAGCCACATGCGCAGCGACGCCAACGGGCGTGCCACCACGTTCAAGGAGCATCAGCCGCAGGCCCACCAGCGCGCCGGCGTCGAGAGCACACGCGCACAGCTCGAGAACCGTGCGCGGGACATCGGCCCTCATGTCCACGCCTTCGTCATCGCGGTCATGGGACGCAATTCCAACCCGGAGTTCGGCTTCCGTTCCTGCTACGGCGTGCTCCGCCTGGCAGGGAGCCACGGGCCGGAGCGCCTCGACAACGCCTGCCGCTACGCGCTGGATCTCGGCTCCAGGACCTGGCGCGGGCTCGACAACATCCTGCGCACCGGCGCCGATCTCGTCGACGGGCAGGAACCCGAGACCAGACCCATCGAACATTCCAACATCAGAGGACCGGAGTACTACAGATGACCGACACTGCCATCCTGCACCCGCTCACCCAGCGCATCGCATCGCTGCGCCTGCCCGGCATGCTGGCCGCCTTCCAGGAACAGCTGGCACGCCACGATCTGGACGACATGCCGTTCGAGGACCGGCTCGCGCTGCTGATCGACCGCGAGGTCGTCGAGCGGCGCTCGCGCGCGCTGCAGCGGCGCCTGAAGAAGGCCCAGCTGCGCCACCAGGACGCCTGCTTCGAGGACATCAACCTCACCCGGCGGCGCGGCCTCAAGCGCAGCGTCGTGCTCGGCCTCGGCGACTGTGCCTGGATCCGGAACGGCGCCAACATCCTGATCACCGGCCCGTGCGGCACGGGCAAGAGCTGGATCGCCTGCGCACTCGCCCACAAGGCATGTCTCGAAGGGTTTCAGGCCCGGTACCTGCGCGTCCCGCGACTGCTCACCGAACTGCGGATCGCTCACGGCGAAGGCACCATCCCCAAGCTCTACCGCGATCTCGCCAGGCTCGACGTGATCATCCTCGACGACTGGGGCCTGGCCGCGCTCGATGCGGCCCGGGCGCGCGACCTGCTCGAGATCCTCGACGACCGCTTCGACCGCCGCTCGGTGATCGTCACTTCGCAACTGCCGGTGGCTGGCTGGCACCAGACAGTCGCGGAGCCGACGGTCGCGGACGCCATCCTCGACCGCCTCGTCCATGGCGCGATCCGGTTCGAGCTGCACGGTTCGTCGATGCGGGCCGACAGCGCCGAGGACGGAAAATGAGAGCCGGAGCCGGCGCCAGGCCGGGACGTCTGCCGAAATCGGTCCCGGGGGGTCCTGTGGATTTGTGGACGAGCCCTTCGGGCCGGCCCGCGCCCTGCGGGCCGTGTGGACAAGCCGTGGACGACGCAAGGGCGTCGCCCACCGCATTGCCCACACTCGCGGGCCTCTCGCCCACAAGCTCCACAGGACCGCAACAACAACCATTTCAATTTGGATTCGAAGAAGGCGTCGCTGACGCTCCGGCAGCGTGCACACGCATTGCCGGAATCCCGTACCGGAGGACCGGTCCTGACGGCCGAGCCTTGCGGCAGGGCCTTCGCGGAGATAGCTTCAGACCCGGAACAGAAGAGGAGACCAACTTGCCCAACACGGCCTGATCGCGTCGCTTCGCTCCGGGTGGCTACCATGGTGACATTGGGTGGCTACGTTGAGTGAAATTGACCGGCTACTTTGGCTGAAATTAGGGTGGTACGTTGGTGAAATTCGGCAGTCGATCACGATGACGTTCTCCACGGGCCAGCCGAGCGCATGTGCGCGGTTGCGCAGCTCGTACTGGCGATGGGTGCTCTCGGTGTTCTCCGTCACCTGGCGCAGCGTCGACTGGCGGACATGGAGATACGCGTTCCGGGCGAGATGGCCGGCCGTCACCTTATGCTGTTCGCTGCTCATGATGCGGCTCCGTTCAGTTGATCGATCGCGATCGACACGATGATGTCGACCAGGCCGGATTCGACGTCACCGGGCAGTTCCGGCGCGGGACGGCGGCCTTGATCCGTGACACGCGGCGGAGGGGGCGGCACTGCATCGAGGATGGCGCACCAGGCCGCCATGCCCCGGTGAACCAGCACGGCCCGCCCGTTGCGCCCGGCGGCCTGGTCGTTCCTGGAACGGCGCAGGCGTTCGTAGTCCTCGGTCCGTTGCCGCGGACAGGCGAACGGCGCCGACGTGCGGTTCAGCGTTTTTTTTGGACACGGCGCAGGGCGCGCTCGATGCTGCGCCGATGCACGGAGATGCCGAAGCGACGGCGCACCAGGACGACGAGTTCGGCGGTGGTGGTGGCGGGCGCGGCACGCCGGGCCTCGACAAGCGCCTCGATGACGGTGTCGTCGAGCTTGTGGGCGCGCCGCGGTCCCGGGCGTTCCGGGACCAGTCCCGCCAGTCCGTTCTCCTCGAAGGCGCTTGCGGCGTGATACCAGGTCGGTCGCGAGACGCCGAAGTCTTGCGCGCTTTCGCTCACCGACCGCCCCTCCCTGTGGACCCGTCGCAGCATCTCGTACCGGACCTGCACGAGGTCCCGGGGATCGAAGAAGGGATCGGACAGGAACCGGGGGTCGCTCACGCGTTCCGGATGGCGGTTCAGGGTGCCGAGCCTCCTGAGGCTCTCGGCCTTGTCGTTCTTCCGGGTCATGGCGCGTTCTCCAAGACGGAATGTAATGACATCTATGCCGCACACTGGGAGAGATGTCAAGCACGGTCACTGCAGACTCGGCGGAAATGCATGCACAGGAAGCGACTTTATGGCCAACAATGCGACAGCGCCCCCGGCATGGTGCGACCCGCGGGTTATCATCATGCGGCATAGTCAATCTTACATATGGCGGCGTAATGATCTTGACAGTCACGCCTCGGTCTCCGACAGCGAGGCAACCAGGTCGGACAGCGCCAGAAGGTCGAGGGCCCGGAAAGGGGAACGCCCGGCCGACACCTCGACGAAGGGGTCGCTGGCTTGCAGGCTGGTCCAGCTCACCCGCAAACGCTGCAACCGGCCATCCGCGCCGATGAAATGGACACGCTCCTCTCCCCGGCTGACCCGGGTCTCGAGCGCCTCGAAACGGCGGCCGCTCAGGGGATGGAAAGGGTGGGTGACCGCAAACGTTCTCGTAGAATCGTCGTCAAGGGGTGCAATCGTCTGTGTAGTCCGAGGGGTGTCCCGAGACCATCACCTGGCACGGCAGGCCCTTGAGCAGGTCGAGGAGCGCGACATGGCCGTCGTCGGTGCAGTCGTGGCGGTAGCGCCGGTCCGCCCTGCGCGTCGACTGCACGCAGGGCGGATCGCTGCAGACCGGTTCCGTGCCCTGGAACCGGAACCCGGCCAGGAACCGGTGGCAGCAGCCGCGGATCAGTTCCACCGGGGCAGTCGCACCCCAACCCGTCAAGCGCAGCGCCGGCGCCTTGCGCTTCATCAGCGCCCCGCCCCCAGGATGCGTCTCGACGTGCAGATCGTGCGGAGGCTGGAGCCCCGGAAGCATCTGGCACAGTCCGCTCGCGGCCGTGGATCCGAAGCATCCCGTCGGCGGCCCCCGTCGCTCGCGATGACCACCGTCAGCCAGATCCGTCTGCGGTGTCAACCTCCAGCCGCACCGCAACATGCTTGGCTCGGTGATCGGGTCATGGTGTCGAGCGGGAACGTGAAAGCCCTGCGCGGAAGCTGCGCGCGCCGACCACTGTCCCGTCCCCGACTTTCCCAAGGTGGCCGAAAACCATCCACCTCACTGCAAACCAGTCAGCTGTCACCCCGACATCAAGCCGGAATCAGGGGGGTGAGCAGTTACCTCGGCTGAAAGTGGCGGTTGGCCGCACCAAGCACCCTCGTCCGGCAAGCGCAGCGGTCCCTCCCGCCCTGCGACTCACCAGCTCGCCGGTACGGCAGGCGCTGGCGGCGGGCACGGTGCATGGCCTGGCAACGACGGACCCGGGCGGCCGCCCGATCATCAGCCGTGCGCGCCCGGAACGCTCGGCACACGCCGTTCGCCCGAACCGGTCATCAGCGGGCCGGCGAAGGAGTTTGCGGGAATCATTGGAACCACCCCATTGCGAATCGGCACGATAGAGTCCATCTGGGACGAGCCATCGTTATTCTATCTCGAATCTCTGCTCTCCTTAACCGGCACTCAGTTGATCGATCCAGACTGACTTTGCCAGGCTGTCGCATGCTGCGGACAGCACCAGAACAGGAGACACGGATATGGCCAATGGCACCGTGAAATGGTTCAATTCCACCAAGGGCTTCGGCTTCATCGCACCGGAAACGGGCGGCAAGGACGTCTTTGTCCACATCTCTGCGCTCGAACGGTCCGGCATTGCCGGGCTCGCCGACGACCAGAAGGTGACCTACGACGTGGAGGCCGGTCGGGACGGGCGAGAAAGCGCCACCAATCTGGCCCTCGCCTGACAGCCCTTCCGGCAAGGCACGATGACGGCGACTTTCTTCGCGTCCTTGCCAAGAACGTGCTTCGTCCGGTCATGGAAGCCGAATCCGAAGGCGTGACCGGCATCGGCAAGCACGGGCCACGGCCTGCGGGCATCGAGAGCGTGCTCTTGATGCCCGTCTGGGCAAATTGAACCTCAAGGCTTCCAAGCCGCGCCAGGGCGGTTGCTTCCGGGTGCGACGCAAGACCTCGAAGCAAGTTCAGGTTACCGTGATCGGGGACATCGCGACGCCCGAGAGCGAAACGATTGTGGACGCCGTTCCGGGCTTGGTCCGGCGCGGCAGCCGAAGCCAGGCCCAGGATTGGCCAAGCGTTAGCCTGAGTGCCGTTCGGCCTTCTTGCAGGCCTGTATTGGCGATCCGCACCCACGGACCACTCCTGGTGCCCGCCCGAAGATCCTCAAGCCATCGACTCCAATCAATGAATCCGGAATTCCCCGGATCGAGGACCGGGCCGGAATGGCCGTTTTCCTGGCCTTTTTGCGCAATTCCGGTCGATTCCGGCAGTTCCTCGCGAGGCAGGCATGAGAGAGGCAATCAATCCGCAACCGGAACCCGGCGAGGTCGGCATCGAGGACATCGACCTGGACCTCAGGTCCGGGGACGGCATCCCCGCCCTTCTCATCGGGCTCCGGCATCTCTGTTCCGACGAGACTTTCCGCGCGCGGCCGTTCGCGCTCATGGACGAGCACATGCTTCCCGGCATCGACAGGAAGGTCGGCCGGCCGGGCATGGAGATGTGGCGGATCCTGGTGACGGGCGTGGTCAGGCAGGGGCCGGGCCGCGACTTCGACCGGCTCCGCGAGCCGGCGGACGGGCACGAGACGCTGCGCCGGTTCCTCGGCCATGCGGACGTCCGGGACGAGCGGCGCTGCAACCGCCGGAGGCTGGCGGACAACGTGAGCCTCCTGAGCCCCGGGCTTCCTGTCGGGGTCAGCCATCCGGTCGTGGAGAGCGGCCATGCGGTCGCGAGAAAAAAGCCTGGCACGCCCTTGCGCGGGCGCCGTGACTCGTTCGTGGCCGAGACCGACGTTCACTGTCCCACGGACGTCAGCCTCCTTCGGGACGCGGATGCGCTGCCTGCTCCGCACGACGGGCCGTGCGGCGACGGAGCGTGACGCCGCCGGCCGGCCAGTGGAAGCGCCTGCAGAATCCGGTCAAGAGGCCGTTCCGGAAGGTCCGGTCGACCCGGCGCGCCGGTCCGGAGCGTGTGGAGGAGTGTCTCGCGCGCTGCCGCGAGCCTGTCCTGCGCGTGGAAGCGTCGCTGCCGGCGCTTGCCGCGAACGGCGCGACGGCCTGGACGATCACGGAAAACGGGAGCTTCCTGTCGCACGCCGTGCGCCAGATCGACCAGACCGACCGCCGCCTGCTCAAGGGCGAGACGATTCCGCAGCGCGAGAAGGCGTTCTCGATCCTCGAGCCGCACACGCGCTGGATCTCGAAGGGCAAGGCGGGATGCCCGGTGGAGCCTGGCGTCCCGACCTGCATCCTGGAGGACGGACACGGCTTCGTGCTGCATCACGAGGTCATGTGGCAGGGCGGCGACGTCGACTTCGCCGTGCCCATGGTCGAGGCCGCGCAGTCAGCCTTTCCCGGCCTCCGCGCGGCGAGCTTCGACCGCGGCTTCCACAGCCCCGCGAACCGGGTCCGCCTCGACGGGCTGCTCGATGACAACTTGCCGCCGAAGAAGGGCTGCCTCGACAAGGCCGACCGGGAACGCGGGCGGGGCGAGGGGTTCGCCGCGATGCGCCGCCGGCATCCGGCGGTGGAACCGGCGACCGGCAACCTCGGGCACCGCGGTCTCGACCGGATCCTGGCGCAGGGCGCCGGGGGCCTTGCCCGCGTCGTCGCCCTCTCCGTGGTCGCCCTGAACGTCCGCCGCATCGGCCTTCTGCTGCGCCGGAAGGCGCGGGAACGGCAGCCCATGCGCCGAAGCCGCCCAGGGACGCGGATGCACGTCCCGAACACGCGATCCCGCCGCCAGCTTGGCGCTGCCAGCCCGGCGGCGTGCCACGCTCTCGGGCGACAGACGCGCAAACGCGGGCGAAACCGGGCTTGCAATCGCCGGACGAGGGGGTTTCTGGCAGGCACCAACTAGGGGTGAGCAGTTACGGGATTTCTCAGCATCCCAGCTTTACCCGCGGCTATGTCCCGAAATAGCTGGCTAATCACCCTTGAGGGAGGATCCATGCTTCAGTCTTCACTTTGACAGCCAGGTCTGCAACCTTGGGAATCAAGCCCCGGTGCCAACATCTGTCCAACAATCGACGCGAATCTATGGCTCGTGGTGAGGCGGCATGCTCAGCGGCCAAGAAAAATTCACCAAGCAAAAACATTGCTTTATGGTGATCTTGAGGATGTATGAGAAACCCCATTGGAGCGGGCGATGAGATTCGAACTCACGACCCTTACCTTGGCAAGGTAATGCTCTACCCCTGAGCTACGCCCGCATTCCGGTGGGTGGATTGGAGATATTGACATCGAATGGCTTCTGCAAGCGGAAACTTCCTCCCAACTGCGACAACTTGCAGAGCAAGCACGCATGCGGCGCCATGCCCGGAATTGATCAAGGCCAAGTGTGCGATGCGTACAGGTTGCGTGCGGACAGTTCCAGATGCGTTGCGGTGTGGATCCCGCTTCGCTGCATGCCGCTTCGGCGTCAGATTCCAAGCTCGTCGAGAACTATGCCTCGCAGCTTGTCTGCAACGACATTCGGCTTATGACGGGTCATGGATACTTGCCCAAGCCCCGCCAACTCATGAAACTCCGCATTCGGCGACCACCATGCACATGGATGGCGCGGGCTGGACGTCCTCGGAAAAGCTGATGACATGCATCAGAACCGGGCAGGTCTTCAGGGCCTCACGGCAGTCGAAGTCGAGGCAGGCTTGCCATTGATCGATCAAGTCCTGCGGATCACGGTCTGCGAAGCGGGTCGTGTAGGCTTCCTTGACTTTCTCCCAAAGCTCCGGGTCGTGCAGCGCCTTGGCCGGGAAGGCGTACGGGGCATAGTGCGGTGCGAGGAAATATTCTGGAAGGGAAATGCCGTCCTTGCGGAGGTCGATCTCCGCCTGCATCCAGTCCCTGGTGAAGCCGTCGATGAAGGCGGCGGTTCCCATGGGAATGGCCAGCCGGATTTTCTCGGGAAAATCTATTGCCACCTGTTGAGTCACAAGGCCGCCAAGGGAAAGGCCGCAGACGACCGCGCTTCCGTCGCAATACGCATCAATCACGGCAGCGCAGTCACGCGCGGTGTCCTCGATCGTCCACGGGGCCGGAGGCGATGTCGTGCTACCGGCGCCGCGCGGATCGTAGGAAATGCAGCGGAAAGCGTCCGAAAGGAGCGCGAACTGCTGAGAATAGCTCTCGGCCGTCGCGTCTCCTCCGGGAATGAAGACGACATCCGGTCCGTTCCCGTCGGTCACCACGCGCATGGCGACCTCTTCACTCGCAAAGTGATGGAACTTCGCATTCGAGCCGAAATCGGGAAACGCGCCCAACTCTTCTCTCCTCAAACCAGATCTCGAGGCACATCCTCGTTCCATTGCCGTTCGACCACTACTCCGTCGGCATCGCGCGCAACAAGGCTGGCTTCGATCCGCCAGCAGTCGCGCAATGCGTACACGCTGACATCAGTCCTTGTTTCGGCTCTCCAGTCGCCGCGCGAATAGGATTGGCACCAGTGGCAGGTGCCGATCGCGGAATTCGGATCGTCGGGATGGATTTCGAAGCGCTCGGTGCTTGCGCGCTCGACCTTGAGACCTGTATGCACGTGAGTTTCGGTTCCGGTGCTGCTGCGGCGCGAATTCACCTCCGTGCCCGTGCTCAGGTCGATATGGCGCCGCCGATCATAGAAGCTTCGGGAATGCTGCTTGATCGAGGCCGGACTGGCGCCTTCCGGCGGGGGAAAGGGGGCCAGCTCGTCGCCGGTGTCTCGACCTGGGCGAACCGGCAGATCGAGCCTGGCGGTGCCGGGCTTGATCGTGAGGTTCGCCTTCTCGTAGGCTGGCCAGGTCACCGGCCAATAGGCCGCGGACAACGCAAGACGAAGCCGCTGCCGCCTGTTGACACGTTGATCGCAGGCGTTGAGTTGAATCGTGACGGTTTGCGGTTCCGTCAACGGCATCGGCTCGGGTCTTGAATGGCTTGCCCGGTGGGTCAGGTTCAGGACTCCGTAGCTGATTAGGGTCGCGCGGCCATCCTGGCCCACGGCGGAAAGGACTGCGGCTACATTTGCCTGTTTTGTGTCGCTGGCGAATGCTGCGTGAAAGAGCGGAAAGCCGAAGAGATCGAACTCTTCATCAAGAATGCCTGTCTCGAAGATCGTCATCAGGCCAGTATCGCCGTTCTGGTCCAAGGGACCGTCTGGAACCGCCCCGTACCCGCACCATGCGCCAGCGGTCCACCCGGCAGTCTCTGGAGAAGAGAGAGTGATAGTCGTCTTCGAAGGCTTGTCCGTCAGCCCGTTCTCTCCGGGATAAAGGGACAGCATTTCCATCCCGCCGCCATTCCATTCGGTTTCCGCCACCCAACGGCCCGACCGGTCTTCGTGACGCGGCGATGGCGCCACGGGTGAGTTGATCCAGGCCCGGAGTTTCGGTTCCTCCATTATGCCGGAGTCGATGCCCTTGAGATGCTGGTCCTACCAGCGAAGGCACTCCTGCAGGAAACCTATGCGCGGCCCAGGCTTCGCGAAATGCGGATACTTGTGGGCCCATGGCCCGATCAGTCCCTTCTTTGGACCCGGCAGGTGCTCGAGCAGGCGGAAGATGGCGTTCGTGTACCCATCCGCCCAAACACCCATCGCATAGACCGGCACCTCTATATCGGAATAGTTCTCGCAGACCGAGCCGTGAGCATAGAATTCGTCTCGCCGCTGGTGGCGGAACCAGTCAAGCATCCACAGCCCGTTGTTTTCCAGGCGCTCCACCCACATCTCCTTCCAACGGTCTCCCACGATTGCGGGATCGGGAGGCGTGTTGCAGATCGAGAAGGCCGTGGCCCCCCAGCTCAGCTTGTCGGTCAGCATGCAGCCGCCCATGAAGTGGATGTCGTCGGCGTAACGGTCGTCGGTGGAGCAGAGCGAGATGACCACGCCGAGCGCTTCTGGACGCCGGGCCGCGACCTGCAGCCCGTTGAATCCGCCCCAGCTGATCCCCATCATTCCGACCTTACCGGAACACCAGGGCTGGGTGGCAAGCCACTCGATCACGGCCACGCAGTCGTCCTGTTCCTGCTCGAGATACTCGCCTAGGCAGATGCCTTCGCTGTCGCCAGTGCCGCGCAAGTCGACACGAACGCCCGCATATCCGTGGCCTGTGAAATATGGGTGGGTCAGGTGATCACGCTCAACCGTTCCGTCACGCTTGCGGTAGGGCAGGTACTCGAGGATTGCAGGCACCGGATCCGAAGCCGCGTCAACAGGAAGCCAGATCCGGGCCGCGAGCTTTGTTCCGTCGGGCATCGGGATCTAGGCGCTCTCGATCTCGCGGATTTCGCGCGGGACACCGGTTCGGATTTCTGAGTCTTTTAGCATCGCTTACATTCCGTTTCGCGGAATCGAGTGATCCCACTGAACGTGGTGGAATTCCTCCTCGCCATCCCAGCAGGTCACGGAAGCGCGCAGGAGGAAAGCCGTCCCGGTGGCTTTCATTTCGGAGCCGGTCTTGATGCGGACGTTCCAGTCATCACGCTCAAAGCAGCTTTCTTGATCCATCGTCGCGCGCGCCGGAAGAGGGTCCTGCGGATGGATCCGATAGACTCGATCCGAAACGTCGCCCATCTCGGTGCCGGTCTCGTCGAGGCGCAATCGCCCCACGGGGCCGAACACGCCACCGTCAAAAGAGAATCGAGCGGCATGTTCGCCAGTTGCAAGGTCGACATGGAGCGATCTTTCCATCGAGCCCTCCCGGACAGTTGTCATCGGACACTTCCTGTTCGCGGGAGCCGGTTCGGGAAAGGGGCGAGGCCCGGCCACCACGTCACGGCGGACCGGCAGTGCAAGCGCCGAGCGGCCCGGCGTGACCGTCAACGTGACCGGGTCCGGCGCGGGCCAGAGGATCGGCCAGTAGCTCGTACCGACTTGAACGACGAGCCGGTGACCTCTTGCGAGCCGGTAGCCGATTCCGTGCAGCGGCACGGTGATTGTCATCTCGGCATCCGGAACCACTGGTTCAGGAACGGTGTCGGAATCGCGATGTGCGAGGTTCGCGAAGCCGCGAGTGATCAGTGTCTGGGCGCCGTCCGGCGCTTCGTCCACGAGCAGCGCGGCGATGAATCCCTGCGGCCAGTCCGCGGAAGCGGTGAGGGTGAGCAATGGTTGGCCAAGTATGTCGGTGGGGGCGTCCGCGGGCTCGGAACGGAAATTCAACGCACCTGCTGCATCGACCCTGCAGTCGGCAGGCATGTCCCCCGGGATTCCGAACGAGCACATGTCACCGCCTGCCGAGCCAAAGGTCTGCGGCGAACACACCGACATTGCGCCTCCGGGTTCGGCGACCGTCCCAAGCCGGCCGTCGTTCAGCCAAAGCGTCTCGACGCTCACGTTGGGTGAGGGCCAGGCCGGTTCCTCGACCCAGACACCGGTGCGCTCCTCGCGAGAGCCGTCGGGAGGAGCCGAGTCCTGCAGGTAGAACCGCAGGCGCGGCTCGTCCATGAGGTCGGTGTCAATGCCCTTGAGGCAGTGGTCCCAGAAGCGGATGACCTCGCCCACAAAGTTCATGCGGGGTGTTGGCAGACCCTCATGGGGGTAGAGATGAGCCCAAGGTCCCATGAGCACCTTGACCGGCCCCTTCAGTTGTTTGGCAATCCGGAACGGAGTGTCGCGGAAGAGGTCGGCCCAGCCGCCGAAGAAATAGACCGGAATGTCGACATCCGCGTAATTCTCCGAGATCGAGCCCCTGCGCCACATGTCGTCATGAGCCTGGTGTTCCAGCCACTGCGCAGGCCAGAATGTCATCGCTTCCAGACGCTCTTTCCACATTTCGCGCCAGCGATCCTTGCCGACGATGGCCGGATCCGGCGGCATCGCGTTGTAGAGCTGCATGATCGAGCCCCACCAGAAGTTGTCGTTCGCAAGCACGCCTCCGTAGAAGTGGATGTCCTCCAGCCAGCGATCATCGGTCCCCATGACGGGCGCGATTGCCTTGAGCGCCGGAGGACGCTTCGCAGCAACCTGAAAGGATGTGTAGGCGCCCCAGGACTTGCCGAACATGCCGACGCTTCCGTCGCACCACGGCCGCTCGGCGATCCAAGCGATCACGTCGACCCCGTCCTTCATCTCCTGTTCCGAATATTCGTCCAGCATCACCCCTTCGCTGTCGCCTGAGCCACGCATGTCCACCCTGATTGCCGCGTATCCGGCGTCAGCGAAGTGTGGATGCATGCTTTCGTCGCGCATCCGGGTTCTGTCCCGGCGACGGTAGGGGATGTATTCCAGGACGCAGGGCACGGGCGAGCGCTTGGCCTTGTCCGGCAACCAGAGCCTCGCGGCAAGGCGGATGCCGTCGGGCATGGGAATCCACGTGGTTTCGATGACCTTGGTCATTGCGTCAGCTCCAATTCGGGAGGCCTCGCGCCGGGTTCGAGCGGCGTGTGGCAGGTGACTTTCCGTGTCTCGCCGTCGACGAATGCCGGGGCTTCGGACTTGCAGCGCGCCTTGGCCCATGGGCACCGGGAATGGAATTCGCAACCGGTAGGTCTTGCAAGAAGCGACGGCACTTCGGCGGGCAGGGCGATGCGTTCGCGCGCCTTGTCCGGATCCGGCTCGGGATTGGCCGAGAGCAGGGCCGCCGTGTAAGGGTGGCGTGGCGCGCGGAAGATCTCCTCGGTTTCGCCCACCTCGACGAAGCGGCCGAGATACATGACGGCCATCCGGTTCGCCACGTGATGCACCACATGCAGGTTGTGAGTGATGATGATCATTGCAAGGCCAAGTCGTTCACGGAGATCGTTCAGGAAATTCAACACCTCGCCCTGGACCGACACTTCGAGGCCGGCGGTGGGTTCGTCAGCGATGATCAGGGCGGGGTTCAGGGCGATAGCGCGCGCCACGCCGACTCGCCGCGCCTGGCCACCTGACAGCTGATGCGGATAGCGGTCTGCAAAATCCGGAGTGAGACCCACCAGCGACAGAAGCCGCGGAATTTCATCGCTTGGGTTCCTGTCGACGGTCCTGTGGATGCGGAACGGTTCAGCTATCAGGTTGCCGACTTTCATGCGGGGGCTGAGCGAGCCGACGGGATCCTGGAACATCATCGACATGCGCCGTCGCAGGGCTTCATCGATCGTGCGCAGAGCGTGTCGATGCGCCGTTCGTCAAACCGGATCGACCGGCGGAAATGCCCTGGAGCCCGTTGATCGCGCGAGCCAGAGTGGTCTTTCCAGATCCGCTTTCGCCGACGATCGCGAATGTCTCGCCTGCATGGAGATCGAAACTCACGCCCGCCACCCCGAGGATTGGGTGGCGGCGCAGCAGGGGGCCGACCTCGAACGGCACTTCGACGTCATGGACTTCGAGATGCCGTAACGGGGCGGCGATTCGCACCGACGCCGGTTCGGATTGGAACGTGGGTAGGTTGCCGGTCTGGTGTCGTTGTCCCTGCCACGCACAACATGTGCCATCGTGAGTGGCGGAGGCGGTCCCGAGGGAGCGCGTCCTGATCGAAGTGCAATGGAAAGGACAGCGACAATGGAAATCCTTGCCGGACCGGACGTGTCGGTGGCAAGCACGTCTGCTTGCGCGCCCGGCGCCGATGGCAGGATCGTGAACGAAGCGAAGGTGCCTTCGGATCCCGGATCGCTCGTCGAGCACATGCATGGCCTGCCCGGCAGCATCGCGGCTGTCGGCCTGGAGGCCGGCCCCCTGTCAGGACGGACCGGCGGGATGCCGAGGGCATCGCGCAGCTGCTGCGGACGGGATGGTTCCAGCCCGTGCACTGCAGGCCGGTCGCGTCCCGGGAGACGCGGGCCCTGCCGGGCTCGCGCAACGCGACGCTGCCGGACGCCGTCGAGCCGATCCTGCGGCTGCGGGCGCAGATGCGCGACGAGCTGGCCGTGGTGACGAAGAGGGCCGGGACCCTCGCCGGGCCGGACGCCACCTGCCGGCAGTTGGTGACGATGCCCGGCATGGGACCGGTCGGGAGAGACGGCCGTGTCGGGCGGGATCTCGAAGACCGGTGACATCGCGTTGCGCACGGCGCTCTTCCAGGCGGCCACGGCGATGCCGACCGGCGCGAGGAAGATGAACTGGCTGAAGTCCCGGGCGCTGCGGCTGGCGGCGAGACGTGGCAGGAAGCGCGCCACGACCGCGCTGGCCCGGCGCATGGCCGTGGTTCCGCTCCGGATGTGGCTGGACGGGACGGAGTTCCGCTTCACCCGCGAGCCGACGGCGTCGCCCGATCCGGCATGAGCATGGCTGCACCGGATCCACAGCCTTTGACGAAGAGGGAAGGAGCGGGATCCGTGAGAGGCGGCCCGTCCACGGACGTCCGTGCCGGGACGCGGTCCCCGATGATGTCGTGAGTTGCGTCGTTGCCGAACCGCGCTGTCGCGTTCGAGCACGCTGATGAGATTGACCCTCGGGGACCGGATGGAACCAGGCATCATGCAGGCGGCCGACGAGCCGGCCACGGACGGAAGGAAGATGCCCGGCTCCGGGCCAGACGTCAACGCCGATCCCGGCCTCAACGCCGCGAAACTTGCGCCGGCGACGGGACTGTCTCGTCAGGTTCGGGCGTCATGGCCGCTCATGCGCAGGACGCCGTGCCTGACGTGGGGGCCCCATTACGGAAGGATTCCGCTCATTTCGGCACCGCCAATACGCACCGCGCGACATGTCCTGTCTCGACCGTCACGTCAGGCGGGGCCTTGTCACAGTCGCCAACGCGTTGATCGCAGCGGGTCGCAAAGACACAGCCGGGCGGCCTTTGCCTGAGATCCGGGAATTCGCCCGGTATGGTGGGCAGATGCCGCATGCGTCCGGATTGTCGTGCCGGGTCGCATTCAAGCAGGCGTCTGGCATATGGATGGCACGGCGTGTGAAACACCTGTCGCGTCGTTCCGCGCTCCACGACTTCGCCTGCGTACATCACGACGACATCGTCACAAAGCTCGGCGATGACGCCGAGATGATGCGATATGAAGAGCACCTAGCAGGCGACGTCCTGCTGCAGCTCCCGCAGGAGCTCGATGGTCGCCACTTCGAGCGTGGCATCCAGCGCGGTCGTCGGTTCGTCAGCGATCAGGAGCGCGGGCTTCATCATCAGGGCCATGGCAATTGCGACCCGTTGCTGCATCCCGCCTGAAAACTCGTGCGGATACCGCGCGAGCGCGGCCTGCGCGTCGGGGATCCGTACCTGGCGCAACATTGCTTCCGACTGCGCGTCCTTCTCCCTGCGAGAAAGTCCCGACCGGTACTGGATGTTGCGCATCTGGCGGCCGACCGAGAGAACCGGGTTCAGCGCACCCATCGAATCCTGGAAGACCGTCGAAATTCGCTGGCCCCGGAGTTCCTGCATTCTGGCAGGTCCAAGTCTCGTGAGATCCTCGCCCTCGAATACGATGTTGCCGGCGTCGACACTTCCATTGTCTGCCAGAAGACCGAGGATCGCGTTGATCAACGTGGACTTGCCGCAACCCCATTCCCCCACGACGCCGACGATCCGCTTCTCGGGAACGTCGAAGGAAACGTTCTTCAAGGCGTGCAGCTGGCCGCCCTCGGTCGAGAACGTGACGTTCAGGTCATCGATCGCAAGAATCGTCATGTGCGCCTCTTGAGGCGAGGATCAAAGAGGTCGCGCATCGTTTCTCCAAGGAACGTGAACCCAAGCGTGGTCAGAATGATCGGCAGTCCGCCGGCAACCGCAATCCACGGAGTGTCGCGGATTACCGTGAAGCCGTCGTTCAGGACAGCGCCCCAGGATGGCGTTGGCGGCCGGACGCCCAGCCCGAGAAAGCTCATGCCCGCATCGATGGCGATCACGACGGGAATGTCCATGGACGCGAGGATCAGGAGGGAGCTGATCACGTTAGGCATGATGTGATGGCGCAGGATGCGAGCGGTGCCGGCCTCCATGCTCTGCGCGGCCGGGACGAATTCCGACCCCTTGAGCGCAAGTGTCTGGGTACGGATTATTCGTGCATAGCCGGGCACATTCACCAGGACGACCACGATCACGACCGCGGTCAGGGACGGGCCGAACAGCGTGATCAGGGCAAGCGCCAGCATGACCGTGGGGAAGCTCTTGATCGAGTCGAACAGCAGCAGCATCACGGCGTCCAGCCAGCGCGGGCCATAGCCGGCGATGAGGCCCAGCACTACCCCGATCACCAACGATGTGGCCGTCGCGAAGAGAGCGACCGAAAGCGCGATTCGTCCCCCGTGAAGAACGCGTCCCAAGTGGTCCGTGCCCAGAAGGTGCTCAAGGGATGGTGTCTGGAACCGGTCGCGCGGAGAGATTCGCGAGGGTTCGTGTGACGCGAGAAGGTCGGCGAACACTGCGCCGCCTATCATCAGGGCGACGAGGGCGATGCCGAATGCGCCGAGGGGTTCCCCCAACACGCGCATCAGCGTGCGCATGCGCTCGTTCCGGCGGAGATCAGAGACGGCTGCGAACACGGGGATCCAGAGCTCCTACAATCAGGTCGGCAGCGAAGTTGAGAAGGACGAAATGGATTGTGGTGACCAGCACGGCACCGGTCACGAGCGGGTAGTTGCGCGTGAGGATCGCGTCATAGACAAGCTTGCCTACGCCTGGACGGGCAAAGACGATCTCGGCAAAGACTGCGGATGACAGCATCTGCCCGATGCCGACCCCCAGCAGCGTCACGGTCGGCAGGATGGCGATGGTCAAGGCATAGCGGTACGTGATCATGCGCTCCGGCAGGCCGAAGGCGCGTGCCGTCCTGACGTGCTGCGATTCAAGGACTTCGAGCATCGAAGCCCGGACCATGCGCGCGATATAGCCAACCCAGCCAAGCCCCACCGCAAGGGACGGCAGGATCAAGTGAACGAGCTGGTCGCCTAAGCTGCCCGGATCGCCGGCGCCGATGGCAGGAAGCCAGCGCAGGGTGACTGCGAAGATCAGAAGGGCGTAGATGGCCACGACGAAGGACGGCACCGCGATGACGGCCACCGACAGGACACCCACAATTCTGTCGGCCATCGTGCCGCGTTCGACCGCTGCCCAGCAGCCGAGCGGAATGCCAAGCGCCACCGACCAGCTGATGCCGGCGAAAATGAGTGCCGGCGCAAAAAGGAAGCTGCTTAATCACCACGGTTGCGACGGGACGGTCTGACAGCACGTCACGCCCGAGATCGCCCGTCCAGGCCGATGAAAAGAAGTTCCAGAACTGGACCCAGACCGGTTTGTCGAGCCCCATCCTTATCCGAAGCCCTTCGCGCATCGCATCGGTCGCACGCGGACCGAGAGCAACGGCCGCCGGATCGCCGGGAATGAGATAGATCATGCAGGACAGGAGGAGCATCGCCACCGAGACGATGCCCACGGCAAGTCCAAGGCGTTCGAACGAGTATCGCAGCATGGGGACGGGTGCTCTGGATGTGCCCTTTGCGCGTCAGGCGGGCGTGAAACGGGACGGGATGGACTGCCTGCGTTGTCGTGCGTCCGGCCGGACGCTTTCACGGAAACTCATTAGGGGACCCTTGGCGAGTGCTGCAAAAGTCTCGTCGAGTGCCGGGCAGATTGGTCGCTCACCAGAACGATTCGTCGCCGTGCCGGCAGAACGTGTTCCTGGATTGTGACACAGAAAGCCTGGTTGAGAAGGGCTTGATTGAAATTTCGACCCGATCAGCGTCCGGCACATGCCGCTTTCCAGGCATCAGCCTTGAGCAGAATTGCCGGCGCCGACGTCGAGCATGCCAAGAGCGATCCCGCGCGACGGATGCACAAGGCGCCGAACAAGTCGACACAGGGCTAAGGCATCGTCGGGCATGTCGCCGCGACCCATGCGCGATTTAGATGCACACGGGGACGGCACCGAGCCACGAGAGAGCGACGAGCAGCAAGACTGGAAAGGACCTTCGTCCGACGCACGTTTCCGGACGGCACAGGCAAGTGCGTCTCTCTCGACAGGGCCGACGCCGTGCCCCGACGTGGCGCTACGGTTCCAGCTCCACCAGGAGATCCTTGGCGTCAATCTGCGTGCCGTGGGTTACATGCACGGCCTTGACCACGGAATCGCGATCGGTGTGGATCCCGGTTTCCATCTTCATCGCTTCAATGGTCAGCAAGAGGTCGCCCTGCTTGATCGCGGATCCTTCCTGCACTGCGACCGACGCGATGATGCCGGGCATCGGCGCGCCAATGTGGCTCTTGTTGGATGGATCGGCCTTTATGCGTGAGACCGCCACGGTCTGCGCCGAGCGGTCGGCAATGCGCACGGTTCGGGGCTGTCCGTTCAATTCAAAGAACACCTTGGCGATGCCCTCGTCGTTGGTATCCGCCACGGCCTGAAGCTGAATCTCCAGCGTCACTCCCGGGTCGATCTCAACGGAGATTTCCTCACCTGGTTCCATGCCGTAGAAGAACGTGTGCGTCGGCAGGGTGCGGACCGGACCGTGGATGTCATGGAGATCGGTGTATTCGGCAAACACCTTGGGATACATGAGATATCCGCAAAGATCTTCATCGTTGAATTCCCGTTCGAACCTGTCGTTGACTTGGCGCCGCACCTCTTCAAGGTCCACGGGCGCCAGGTCCGCGCCTGGTCGCGTTGAAACAGGCTTCTCGCCCTTCAGGGCTTTCTTCTGGATGTCTTTGGGCCAGCCGCCCGGGGGCTGCCCGATATCGCCCCGCATCATGCCTACAACGCTTTCAGGGAAAGCGACCTCGCGTTGGGGATCAATGACATCTTCCACGCGGAGCCCCTGGCTTACCATCATCAGGGCCATGTCTCCGACGACCTTCGATGTGGGCGTCACCTTCACGATGTCGCCGAACATCTTGTTCACGTCAGCATAGGCCTGGGCGACCTCGTGCCAGCGTTCCTCCAATCCGAGCGAGCGGGCCTGGGCCTTGAGATTCGTGAACTGCCCCCCTGGCATCTCGTGCAGATAGACCTCGGAAGCGGGAGCTTGAAGGCCGGATTCGAACGCTGCGTAGTGATTGCGCACCCCCTCCCAATAATTCGAGATCTCCCGGATCGCGCCAATGTCGAGAAGCGTGTCGCGCTCCGATCCCTTAAGCGCCTCGACCACGGTGCCGAACGTGGCCTGCGACGTGTTGCCCGAAAGCGCGTCCATGGCGCAATCCACGGCATCGACGCCAGCTTCGGACGCGGCGAGGATCGAGGCGCAGGCGATTCCGGCGGTGTCATGCGTGTGGAGGTGGACGGGCAGTCCGACTTCCTCCTTGAATGCCTTGACCAGCGCCCGGGCGGCAGCAGGCTTCACGAGGCCGGCCATGTCCTTCAAGCCAAGGACATGTGTGCCGGCTTTCTTCAGTTCCTTGCCCATCGAGACGTAGTACTTGAGGTCGTATTTGGCGCGATCCGGGTCGTGAATGTCTCCCGTGTAGCAGATTGCGGCTTCGAGGACCTTGCCGGTGTCAAGAACCGCGTCCATCGAGACGCGCATGTTCTCGATCCAGTTCAGGGGATCAAAGACCCGGAACAGATCGACGCCGTTGTGGGCTGCGCGCTGAATGAAGAACTGGACCACGTTATCGGGATAGTTCGTGTAGCCGACGCCGTTGGAACCTCGGACAAGCATTTGTGTGAGGAGGTTTGGCATCGCGGCGCGGAGATCGCGAAGGCGCTGCCAGGGGCATTCCTGCAGAAACCTGTAGGCGACGTCGAAAGTGGCCCCTCCCCAGCACTCGACGCTGAAAAGGCCTGGCAAGTTCGCCGCGTAGGCCGGGGCCACGTTGATCATGTCGATCGAGCGCATCCGGGTGGCGAGCAGGGACTGCGGTCCGTCCCGCATGGTCGTGTCGGTGACGAGGACACGTTTCTGCTCCAGCATCCAGTTCGCGACAGCCTCGGCTCCTTCCCTTTCCAGAATATCGCGCGTGCCCGGTGCCGGTTCGCGGTTCTGAAGTTTTGGTGGCACCGGTTCGCGAAGGCTTGCGGGCGGTTTGGGGCGGTCTCTCGTCTCGGCGTGGCCATTGACGGTCACGTCCGCGAGATAGGTCAGGATTCGCGTTGCCCGGTCGCGTCGTGGCTTGAAGTCGAAGAGTTCGGGAGTCTCGTCGATGAAACGCGTGTGATACTCGTTGTTGAGAAACGTCGGATGCTTCAGCAGGTTCTCGACAAAGGCGATGTTGGTGGACACGCCGCGGATCCGGAATTCGCGAAGGGCACGGTCCATCCGGGCTATCGCGGCCTCAGGAGTGGGCGCCCAGGCGGTGACCTTCTCAAGAAGCGAATCATAGTATCGCGTGATGACCGCCCCCGAATAGGCCGTGCCCCCGTCAAGCCGGATCCCCATTCCGTTCGCGCCACGGTAGGCCGCAATGCGCCCATAGTCCGGGATGAAGTTGTTGATCGGATCTTCCGTCGTGATCCGGCACTGGATGGCGTGGCCGTTGAGGGCGACGTCGTATTGCGACGCCGTGCCCGTCGCCTCCACCAGGGCCTTGCCTTCCGCGATCAGGATCTGGGCCTGGACAATGTCTATTCCAGTCACCTCTTCGGTCACCGTGTGCTCGACCTGGATGCGTGGGTTCACCTCGATGAAATGGAATTCCCCGGAATCCATGTCCATCAGGAACTCGATGGTGCCAGCGCATTCGTAGTTCACCTCTTCGGCGATCTTCCTGCCAAGGCCGGCAAGCCTTTCGCGCTGTGCGCCCGAGAGGTAGGGCGCGGGCGCGCGCTCGACCACTTTCTGGTTCCTGCGCTGCACGGAGCAGTCGCGTTCCCAAAGGTGATAGATGGTACCGTGGCAATCGCCGAGGATCTGCACCTCGACATGGCGTGCGCGCTGGATCATCCGTTCAAGATAGCCCTCGCCGTTGCCGAAGGCCGCTTCCGCCTCGCGACGCCCCTCCTGGACTTTCTCCTCGAGCTCGTCGGGTGACATGATCGGGCGCATGCCACGGCCGCCTCCGCCCCAGGAGGCCTTGAGCATCATCGGATAGCCGATTTCTTCGGCTTGCTTGCGCACGAGTTTCATGTCCGTGCCGAGAACATCCGATGCAGGAACGACCGGCACCCCGGCCTTGATCGCGACCATGCGCGCGCTTGCCTTGTCGCCCAGTGCGCGCATGGTTTCGGCTTTCGGGCCGATGAAAGTGATGCCGGCGTCGGAACATGCCTCGACCAGTGCAGGGTTCTCGGAGAGCAGTCCGTATCCCGGGTGAATCGCGTCGGCTCCGCTTTCCCGGGCGACCCGGATCACCTCGTCGATGGAAAGATACGCCGCGACGGGACCGAGACCTTGCCCGATCCGGTAGGCCTCGTCGGCCTTGAACCGGTGGAGGCACAGCTTGTCCTCTTCCGCGAATATCGCTACAGTCCGCTTTCCGAGCTCGTTTGCCGCTCGCATCACGCGGATGGCGATTTCGCCACGGTTCGCAATCAGGATTTTCTTGATCTCGGCCATGGCCTGTCCCCGCCGTGCATTTGCGGCACGTGTTATCCGCCGACGGCGGAATCGGCAATCTCCGATTGGTCGGTGATGGAGCCCGGGAGCATGAATTCTGCGGCGGGCCAGGGAGCGGCCTTGCGAGAACGTGCAGGCGTTCAGGGCCTCGGTCTCGAGGACGGGATGACGCGATCTGCAAGATCGGAGAGTCGCTTCGCGCCCATCTGGCCCATGTTCGCGGTCATGTCGTCCGTCAGGACATGAATCAGGTGCGGCGGCCCTTTCCGGCCAAGCGCTCCGACCGCGTAATGGAACGCACGTCCCAACATGACGAAGTTGGCCCCGAGGGCGAGGGCGCGAAGGATGTCGAGGCCGCCCATGACGCCGCTGTCGAAGACGATCGGCGTATCCGGAATCGCATCTCGGATTGCGGGCAGGCATTCGATCGAGGCGGGACCGCCGTCGAACTGACGTCCCGAGTGGTTCGAGACCCAGATGCCGTCAACGCCCATTTCGACTAGGCGTTTCGCATCCTCGGGCCTCTGGATGCCCTTGACGAGAAACGGGCCGTCCCAAAGCTCGCGAATCTCGGTGATGTCCTGCCAGCCCGGTTCGCCCCTGATGACGTGTCCGGCATGGGCGACCGAATTGTAGCCGTCCGATCGATCCGCGTAGTCCTCGCAGAACTTCAGGCTCGGAATGCCTTCACGAAGTGTTCCCAACGTCCATGCGGGATGCAACATCATCGAGAGGATCATGCCGGAAGTGACCTTGGGCGGTATCGTCAGTTCGGCGCGCCGCTGACGTTCGCGGCGGCTGTCGACCGGGACGTCCACCGTCAGGACCAGCGTGTGGAATCCGGAATCTCTCGTGCGACGAAGCGTGTCGGCCCGAAAGTCCTTTCGGCCCGGCATGTACATCTGGAACCAGCCCTGGTCGCCGATGGTTGGGGCCAGGGTTTCCGGCAGCACGGTTGCGACATGCGACATGACGTAGGGAATTCCGGCCTCGGCGCAGGAGGCAGAGAGGGTCTTTTCGGCGCCCGGCCACATGATGCCCGACATTCCGACGGGCGCGCATCCGAAGGGCAGGGGATAGTCGCGTCCAAGAAACGTCGTGGACAGGTCGAATTCGAGCGGCCCTTCCAGCACCGCCGGCCAGAACTTGATGTCCTGAAGCCTGGACCGGTTGCGCCTGGTCTGGTCCTCGCTGCCGGTGGAACTGTCGAGGTACTCGAACACGAAATGCGGCACGCGTCGGCGCGCGCGCAGCCGGAGGTCCGATATGGAGGGGTAGCGTGCATCGAGGTTCATGCGGGCAATTAGGCGCAATTGTCCGGATTTTGGAAGCGGAATTGTGATTTCGGGGGCGGGTGCTGCCTCGCCTCGTGGCGCTGCCAGTCCTGCGTCAGTACCAGGGTGTCCCGTTCGCGGTTGTGCGCCCGAGAGCCTCGGCGTCACGGGCTTGCACAAGCAATTTCGTTCGGTCGCCGGCGCTGCGACGTTCGGGGCCGTGGAAAGGCGACGGTCCCGGCAGGCATGTCGCGATGTCCTCTTCCGCAGGCGTCGCGAGGGAGCGAGCCGTCCGGCCAAGACGCTTGTATCGACGTGACTTGCCGGGCGAACGGACTGCGAACGCGCTTTAACTCCGGGTTCGGGCGCGTTAGGCTTGCCGTATGAGCAGTGCCCTTGAAAGCGACGAGTTTTCCGACAGGATGCCGCTCTCCATGCAGGCGGTGGCCGCGCGGGGAACGCCTTACCTTGAAGAGCTCAATCCTGCCCAGCGAGAGGCCGTGGAGATGCTTGACGGCTCGCTACTGATGCTGGCCGGAGCCGGCACCGGCAAGACAAAGGCATTGACGACAAGGATTGCGCATCTTCTGAACACGGGAACGGCGCGACCGAACGAGATCCTTGCCGTCACGTTCACCAACAAGGCTGCTCGGGAGATGAAATCGCGCGTGGCCTCGCTCCTCGGCCAGACGATCGAGGGCATGCCGTGGCTTGGCACGTTTCACTCGATCTGTGCCAGGCTGCTGCGCAGGCATGCGGAACTCGTGGGCCTCAAGGCGAACTTCACGATTCTCGACACCGATGACCAGCTCAGGCTTCTCAAGCAGATCATCGTCGCTGCAGGATTGGACGAGAAGCGCTGGCCCGCGCGCCAGTTGGCGCATCAGATTGACGGCTGGAAGAACCGTGCCTGGACGCCTGACAAGGTGCCGGCATCGCACGGTTCCGTCTTCAACAACCAGGGCGCGGAACTCTATGCCCGGTACCAGGAGCGGCTGAAGGTGCTGAACGCCGCGGATTTCGGCGATCTGCTGCTCCACATGCTGGAGATATTCAAGAAGCACGAAGATGTCCTCGATCGGTACCAGCGCTGGTTCCGATACATCCTGGTGGACGAATACCAGGACACGAACGTTGTGCAGCACCTATGGCTGCGGCTTCTGGCGCAGGCCCACGGGCAGGTGTGCTGCGTTGGCGATGACGACCAGTCGATCTACGGTTGGCGAGGCGCCGAAATCGGCAACATCCTCAGGTTCGAGAAGGACTTTCCGGGTGCACATGTCATTCGCCTCGAGCAAAACTACCGTTCCACGCCCCAAATCCTGAACGCGGCCGGCGGCGTGATTGCCCAAAACAAGGGGCGGCTTGGGAAGACGCTGGTCACCGACCGTGACGAGGGCGAGAGGATTCGCCTGATCGGCCATTGGGACGACGGGGAGGAGGCGCGCTGGATCGGCGAGGAGATCGAGGCGCTGCAGGGCGGAACGCGGGGCATGCGTCGCTTCGAACTCGGCGAGGTCGCGATCCTGGTGCGCGCATCGTTCCAGATGCGCGCGTTCGAGGATCGATTCCTGTCGATTGGGCTTCCGTACCGCGTCGTCGGCGGTCCGCGCTTCTACGAGCGCCAGGAAATCCGGGACGCGATGGCCTATTTCCGACTTGCCGTCTCTCCTGACGACGACCTGGCTTTCGAACGGGTCGTCAACACGCCGAAACGCGGACTTGGTGATCGCGCGCAACAGAAGGTCCAGTCCTGCGCCCGGACAAGCGGCGTGTCGCTGATCGAAGGGGCACGGACGCTCCTGTCCGGGAAGGGCCTCGCCGGGAAGGGCGCTGCCGAGTTGCTGAAGCTGGTCGGCCTGATCGACACTTGGCACGTCCGCGCGATCGAAGGTGCCGATCATCTGGAGCTTGCCGGCCAGATTCTGGACGAATCGGGCTACACCGAGATGTGGCAAAACCACCGGACTCCGGAGGCCGAGGGACGGCTGGAGAACCTGAAGGAACTGGTGAAGGCCCTGGAGCAGTTCGAGAACCTCCAGGGTTTCCTGGAACACGTTTCGCTGGTCATGGACAACGATTCGGACGACGCCGACGGGAAGGCCGCGATCATGACGCTTCATGCCGCCAAGGGGCTGGAATTCCCGGTCGTGTTCCTGCCGGGATGGGAGGACGGGCTGTTCCCCTCGCAACGCACGATGGACGAGTCCGGAGTGAAGGGGCTCGAGGAGGAACGCAGGCTGGCCTATGTCGGGCTGACGCGTGCCGAGGAGCTTGCATATGTGAGCTTTGCCGGCAACCGGATGACATACGGGCAGTGGCAGTCGGCGCAACCGTCGAGGTTCATTGATGAATTGCCGAGCAAGGCGGTAGAGGTGCTTACGGCGCCCGGGCTCTACGGGAGGGCGCAGGCAGCTTCTTCCGACATGGCGTCCAGGGCAAGCCGGGCGGATGTATACAACTCCCCCGGCTGGAAGCGCTTGCAGTCGCGTGCGGGTCGGCGAGGTCTTGGCCAGCCCAGGGAGGCGAAGAACACGATAATCGATCTTGAGGCGGTTTCGGAACATGCGGAGGGCGAACGCGTGTTTCACCCGAAGTTCGGCTATGGCTCCGTGACGGGAATTGAAGGCGACAAGCTGGAGATCGCCTTTGACAAGGCGGGCACGAAGAACGTGCTCGCGGCCTATGTCACGACGGCGGAATCGGCCGGAGACGTGCCTTTCTGAATCTGGAGCGTCCAGGCAGGACGTGTTCAGTCGGCCCAGTTGCCGTTGCGGAAAACCGCGACGCGAGCGCCGGTTGCCGTGATCCCGTCGATGTCCGTGTCCCTGGCCCCGATCATCCAGTCGACATGGACAATGCTGCTGTTGCCGCCGCGCCCCGCGATCTCGTCCTCCGAAGCTCCGTCGCTGTCGCGCAGGCAGTCCTTGTAGCACTGGCCGAGCGCGATATGGCAGGCTGCATTCTCGTCGAACAGCGTGTTGTAGAAGAGAATGCCGCTTTCCGAGATCGGGGACGCGTAGGGCACAAGCGCCACCTCTCCGGTCCGGCGCGCGCCGTCGTCGCTTTCGAGGAGCTTGCGAAAGACCCTTTCGCTGCTTGAGGCATTTGCCTCGACGACACGGCCGTCCTTGAACCGGACTTCAATGTCCTCGATGAGGGTGCCTTGGTAGGCGAGCGGCTTGGTGGCCCGGACGATTCCGTCAACCCGGTCCTTGTGAGGGACCGTGAAGACCTCTTCCGACGGAATGTTCGGGTTGCAGACCATGCCATTTCTCGCCTCGCTTGCGCCACCCATCCAGCAATGTCCGTCCGCCAGGCCGACGGTCACGTCCGTGCCGCTGCCCTTGAAGTGAAGCGCAGCGAATTCCTGGTCGTTCAGCCAGTCGCGCCGGGCGGCGAGAGCCGCATTGTGCGCAGCCCACGCCGCGACGGGATCTTCCTGGTCTGTGCGGGACGCGGAAAAGACTGCCTTGGCCAGCTCGGCCTGCGCCCTGTCCTCGTCCAGGTCCGGAAACACCAGCCTGGCCCATGCGCGACCTGGATAGGCGGCAATCGACCAGTTGATCTCGAAGCCCGAGATCCTTTCGAGCGCCGGACGATAGGCTTCGGCATTCGCGCGCGCTGCGCGGGCGACGTTCTCCGGATCTTCCGCCGCAAGCGCCATCGGGTTGTCTGCGGCTATGTGCAGCCGCGCCGTGTTGCCGTCAAAGGCTTCAGCCATGCCCCGGTAAAGCCAGTCTGGCGCCTGGTCGAAGCTTTCCCGTCGACCGCACCTGTAACGGGCTCGGGTAATTTCCTCGTCGCTCAGGATCGGCGTGACGAGGCCGCCGCCTTTGCGATAGGCAATCTCGGTTACGCGTCGCACAAGCGGCAGCGCTTCGGCAGTGGCCGTGATCAGGAGATTCTGGCCTTCCGCCAGGTTTACGCCTGTCGAGACGATGGTCTCGGCCAGACGATCAAGCTGGGACGCGTCGAACGGCAGGTTTTCAGGCATGGGGCGGCGACTCCTCGGTGCATTGGCGTGTCATGTCACGCCAGTGAGCGGAGGAGAAGTCCGCAATCGGCGGGATTGGCGTGGCCAATGACGGGCAGTCTGCCCGCACAAGGTCGTGCACGGGGCTGGGTTACGAAATTCAAGGAATGTCGGGAAGCGGTTCAGGCTGCGCGCTTGGCCTCTTCGGCCGCGGCAAGCTCCGCAGCGTGCCGACGCTCGCTCTCCTCGCGGCTGAGTGCGACAGATGTGCGGACGCCGTTGCCCACGAATGCCATGAGGCCCTTCACGACGCGCTCGTTCGGGTCGATGCCCGCGCAAGTCAGCACTTCGCGCCCATCGCGCGACCGTGCCCAGCGTGCGATCTGCTCGGGGCCGTTTCCATACTTTTTGTCATCGGCAATAGCGTCATCGAGTGCAGCCAGCACCACGGCTGCGAAGAGTTTCCGCGCGCGATTGCCCTGTTCATTGTTGAATGCGGTGCCGTCCACAAAATCTACCATATTTGATCCTTCGTTCCTTTCTCCCGCAAGTGATTGGCATGACGCCCTTATATGCAGGTATTGGCGCCACTTTTGCTATTCTTTTTCGGAATATCTGGTATGCGCCGTACGCATATCAATCCTGGATTTCCCGGATGCCTACCGTGTTGAAGTCGCGTATCCGTTCAAATATACGGCAGGCGCCTCCTGAATCAACAAGACATCGGTCTATTGCATGCCCAGGATCAACGGAAACGAGATTCGGCCCGGCAACGTGCTGGAACACAATGGCGGCCTCTGGGTTGCGGTGAAGGCTGAGCATGTCAAGCCCGGAAAGGGCGGCGCGTTCGCGCAGGTGGAACTCAGGAACCTTCGAAACGGCTCCAAGCTGAACGAAAGATTCCGTTCGGCCGACAAGGTAGAGCGCGTCCGGCTGGAACAGAGGGACCAGCAGTTCCTTTACGAAAGCGACGGCATGCTTGTCTTCATGGACAGCGAGACATTCGAACAGACCGAACTGCCCGCAGACATCCTCGGCGACCGCAGACCGTTTCTGCAGGACGGGATGACGATCCAGGTCGAATACCACGAGGCCGAGGCTTTGAGCGCGACGCTGCCGCAGAAGGTGACGTGCACGGTCAGCGAAACCGAGCCTGTGGTGAAGGGCCAGACTGCGGCGAACAGTTTCAAGCCGGCGCTACTTGACAACGGCGTTCGCATCACCGTTCCGCCCTTCGTCGGCGAAGGCGAGAAGATCGTGGTGAACACCGAAACCATGGAATACGCAGAGCGGGCATGAGTCCATGCGGCATGGCAAGGCCTGATCGGCAGTGGCACGAATTCCCGCTGCGGCCGCGCATGCCGTGTCCCTCGTCATTCGCGGTTCTTGCAAGCCTGGTTCCGGAAAGGCCGGATCAGGATCTGTGGCGACGCCAGGTCTCGATCATCCAGCCGAGCATGATCGCGTTCAGCAAGTGCCAGATGAAATGCGTTCCCAGCGGTACAGCCGTGCAGAACAGTTCGTCCACGGACCGGGCCGTCAACGAAATGCAGAGAATCCCTGCGCCGATCAAGAGGTTGCGTGACGTCATCGGCGAGGATCTCAGCAACAGCGCCGAGTAGGCAAGGATGAGAATGGGCAGGGGCCAATAGAAGCTTGAGATCGCGAAGAACGGCAGCGCTTCAAGGACCCGCGTCAGGGCGAAGGAATATGGCAGGAAGGCCAAGGTGCCGAGTCCTGAAACCCAGACCGGCCAGCCCATGAAGTCCCGGTTTGCAAGATAGAGATATGCCAGCGTGAACGCCACGATTGCCGCCACGTCGGCGAGCGCGGCCCATCCCGTTGCAAAGGTGTGGAACAGGCCCGATCCGACCCCGACCAGGAAAAGGAGTGCCGAGAGCACTTGTCCTGCCGGCATGCCACGCGTTCGTGCCCACATCACGATTGCGGCCACGAGGAAGGCCAGGTTGGTGGCCGCGTTGACCGGTTCGGACCAGAACGCGGGATCCGTCCGCTCGCAATATCCGTCGATTGTGCTTGTCCAGTCCATGCCGTCTCCTGTTATTTTGAACCTAGACATAACGGAGGTACAAATGAAACTCACTTGGCTGGGCCATGCCGGATTCCGAATTGAAATCGAGGACCAGATACTGCTCGTGGATCCCTGGTTGAGCGGAAACCCCGTCTTTCCGGAGGAGAATCGCTACGCAGCAACAGCGGGCGCCACCCACATCCTTCTGACCCATGGGCATGGCGACCATACCGGAGATGCACTTGCGCTGTCTCGGGAGACCGGTGCGCCGCTCGTCGGCATCTACGACCTCATGAGCCACTGGGAGGCGACCGAGAGCGTGGCGACGGTGGGCTTCAACAAGGGCGGCACGGTGATTCTCGGCAATGTCGCGGTCTCGATGGTTTCGGCGACCCATTCGTCCTCGCTCGGTTCTGATGCAGGGCCGGTCTATGCAGGTGCCGAGGCCGGATACGTCATCTGCGGGGAAGGACATTGCATCTACCTCTCGGGCGACACCGACATCATGGCAGACATGGCCTGGATAGGCGAATACCACGCGCCGGACATCGGAATCCTCTGCGCAGGCGGGCATTTCACGATGGACATGAAGGCCGCGGCCTGGGCTGCGAAGAAGTACTTCAACTTCCAGACCGTGATTCCCTGCCACTACAAGACGTTTCCGTTTCTCGCCCAGTCGGCGGACGAACTGGTGGCCGGCCTGCCCGGAGTGGACGTGTGCACGCCGGACGTGATGGAGACGCTTGAGATCTGATCCGTGCCGCGCGCCTTGAGGCGATTGTCGGTTCGGGCGACCTTCGGCGATCCCGGAAATCTCGATCTGTGCGGGCGCGCGCCCTCCAAAGGGACCACGTTTGCCAGGGGGTGCGTCGCCACGCGCGGAGGATCCGTCAGCGCTTGTCCTGGAACATTTCCCGGAGCAGCCTCGCCGAGGCTTCTGCGCCAATGCCGTCATAGACCTCGGGTGCGTGGTGCGACTGTGGATGGGAAAACACGCGGGCGCCATGGGCGACCCCGCCGGATTTCGGGTCCGGCGCGCCGTAGTAGAGGCGCGCGATCCGCGCCGCCGAAATCGCCGCTGCGCACATGGCGCACGGTTCCAGGGACACGTACAGGTCGCACCCTGCCAGGCGTTCGGAACCAAGGCGTGCCGCTCCTGCGCGAATGACCAGCATTTCCGCATGTGCGGTTGGATCAGACAACTGGCGCGTCCGATTTCCGTCGCGCGCCAGGACCTCTCGGTCGTGGCCGACCAGGACGGCGCCCACCGGGACTTCGTCCCGCTCTGCGGCGGCACGTGCCTCCTCCAGGGCGAGGTGCATGTAGCTTTGGAAGTGTGCGGGATCGGCATCAGTCAAGTACATGATCCCCCAAGTTTGCGTCGCACTCATGGGCAATGGCCGCAGCGAACGCGGCATTGCCGATGTCGACGAGACGCCAAACCACCGCCGGCGTGTCCGGGAACCGGAAGACACCATTTCTTTCGCCACGAATCATGGCCGGGGGAACCTCGAATTTCGCGGTATCGATCGACAATCCGGCACCGAGTGCCTTGATCAGCGCCTCCTTCAGGGTCCAGAGGCGGTAGAACTCCTCGACCTTGCCGTTTCCGCCCACGTTCTCGAATTCGGCCTGTTCGTCGGGAGCGAAGAGCAGTCGGATGCAGGCGTCCAGGTTGCGGTTGTAGGAGCGTTCCTCCACGTCCACCCCAATCCGGCCTTCGGGTGCCAAGGCGATCAGTCCGTGCCCGCCGCTATGGCTGACATTGAAGCCGATCGGTGCCGCAGCGCCATTCACCCGGGCGAACGGCTTGCCGAATTTCGACATTCCAAACGACAGATCGCCGTTGCTGCAGTCGAGTTCGCGGCAAAGCAATGATCGGAGCGCTGCTCGGCACAAGGTGAATTCGCGGCTCGGCCGGGGATGCACGAACCGGCGCCGACGTGACCGCTCTACGTCGTCGAGCCAATCCATTGCCTCCCTCTCGCGCGGTGCATGGCGCGCCAAGTCAATGTGATAGACCGTGGCGGCCTCCAATGCATGGAACCGCCGCCCAAGGAAGGAATCACCCATGGCCGCCACCGCCGGAGACCGGCACGAGACTGGCGCCGAAGGCCGTTGAGGCGGCACTTTGCGGTGGGCGTGGCCCGCGCTTCGCCAACAGGAAATGTGGAAGTGTCATTGCAACGACTCCGCCGCGCCCCTCGAAAGATCGTACGCCTGTGACGGGTGCGACTCCCTAGTAAGGCAACATATGTCAGCCTTGGGGTTTCGAAAAGCCGACTGCATTCCGAACGTCAACAACAAGGGGCATGCCTGCTTCAGGCAACAAGCCCCCTGCCGGGTCCAATCATGGCTCACAAGGCAGGGGAAAGGCGAAGATTCCGGGCGTTTCGTCGCGGACTGTTCGGCGCCGGAAGACTGCCACAAGACTGAAGGCTTCGGCAGATTGCCTGACCGTCGGCTTGAACGCAATCCTGAATCGCTGGATATGCATTGGAAATGGCCGGCGGCCCAAGCCTGCGCGCGGTCTGCGACCTCGCTTCTGGCCTGAGCCACCGGCCAACCTCGTTGGCGCATGTCAGCACCGCCTGATGCAGGCGGGCAGGTCTTCGCTGCCTATGCTGCCGCTGCCTCCGGCACGTAGGCGTTGTCTTCCGACAGTGACTTCAGAAGGCCGTAGGTCATGAACAGCATGATGACCGAAATCGGCAACGCCGCGGCGATGGATGCCGTCTGCAGCGCCGTGAGTCCACCGGCCAGCAGCAGCACGCCGGCAACGAATCCTTCGCCCAGACCCCAGACGATCCGGAAACGCTGCGGCGGGCTGTCGTTGCCCATGGACAGCATGGTGGTGATCACGAGGGTGCCGGAGTCCGACGACGTGATGAACCAGGTCGCCAGCAGCAGTGTCGCCAGCGCCGCCATCAGCCATTGCAGGAACGCCAGGTCGGTCAGACCCTCAATGGTGCCGTAGAGCGCGGCGGGCAGATTCCAGGCGCGCACCAATTCAACCATGCCCGCCGTGCCTACGCCGCCTTCGGCCATGAGCTCCATGTAGATGGCATTGCCTCCGAACATGCACAGCCAGAAGAAGGAAATCGTGGTGGGTACGAACATCACGCCAACCATGAATTCGCGGATCGTGCGACCGCGGCTGATGCGGGCGATGAACATGCCTACAAAGGGCGCCCAGGAAATCCACCATCCCCAGTAGAAGATGGTCCATCCGCCTTGCCAGGCAATTTCCGGCTCGGTGCCGCCCGTCCAGAAGCCCATCGGAATGAAGTTCCACAGGTAGTCGCCGATGGAGGTCACGAAGAAACCCAGCAGCCACTTGAACGGCCCGAAGCACAGGAAGAACGCCAGCAGCACTACAGACAGCCAGATGTTCCATTCCGAGATGATGCGGATGCCGTTGCCTACTCCAGACACGGCCGACATCGTCGCAATGATCGAGATGATCAAGATCAGGACGAGCTGTGTCGCGATGCCTGGATCGATTCCGAACAGCACATTCAGTCCTGTTGCCATCTGCGTCACGCCGAGTCCGAGCGACGTAGCAACGCCGAAGACCGTTCCGAAAACCGCCAGAAGGTCCACGCCGTGCCCGATAGGCCCGTAGATCCGGTCGCCAATGATCGGGTAGAGTGATGAACGCAGCGTGAGCGGCAGCCTCTTGCGGAAACCGAAATAGGCGAGGCACAACCCGACAATCACGTAGATTGCCCAGGCGTGGAATCCCCAGTGGAAATAGGTCACGCGCATGGCATGTACGGCGCGATTCATGTTCATGTCGACTACGCCGGCCGCATCCGCGTGGGGATTGTTGGGATATCCGAATGCACCCGAGTTGTCGAAATAGAAGATCGGTTCGGCCACGCCGAAGAACAGTATGCCTATGCCGACACCGGCGGAGAACAACATGGCAAACCAGGAGAAATTACTGAACTCCGGCCTGGCATCGTCGTTTCCCAGCCTGATCGATCCGTGTCGCGAGAACATGAGGTAGACGCAAACAAACATGATGAACACGACGATCAGGATATAGTACCATGCCAGCGTCGCCTCGATCCAGCCTCGGACCGCCTGGTAAATGCTGTTGGCGAAATCAACATTCAGAATCGTAAATACGACGAACGCAACAACCATGCCCTTCGCCGCGAATCCCATGCCGGTATGAAGGCCCTTCATGAGCCCTGCATCTGCCACGAGCGTTTCCGGTCTCTTATCTGCCATGACGCGCTCTCCTTTCAGGTTTCGCAGGGGTTTCTCCTAGATTTCGTGCTGTCTTCCACCAGCGGTGGCGACGCCGTGCTCCGGTCAATTGCTGCCGGGGCGCGAGGCGCGAGGACGGAATCACCCCTGCAACGAACCCCGACCGCAGATCATCGCTCGACAGACCCAGATCGACGCCTCCGACGAAACCCTGCAACGGATGCCAGCCGCAAGGCAAGACAAAATGTCGCAGGGTGTCGGCAACATGCCTTGCGTTTGCTGCAGGTAACAGGCCACCCGTCTGTTCCCATGATGACTCCCGAATTGCCCGCGAGCGGCGAATCGTGAGACAGGCAAGGCTGGTCCAGGCCGGACCGTTCGCATGGCACGTGAACCGGACATGCCCCGGTGGCCCTGAGACCGCTCCAAACTCAATGGGTGCATCGCGCTTGTGCACTTCACCCTGCTTCGGCCAAGGCATGCCGTGATCGCCGGTCGGGAAAGTCGGAGAAGTGGAAATTCATCGGGAGGCATCCGAAGGGGAGCGGCGCATCGGCTCGGATGATCGACCAGTGAATGCTCTCGCGTGCCATGCACGTGCCGGCCGCCTGCCTGCAGCCGGCTTTGTCCGCCGCCGAGACGCTGCGCATGACCCGCCCTCGGCGTCCGTCGCATCGCATGTCGGACTGGAATCGGAGGCGAGTCCCGTCATTTTCGCCGCCCCTCAGGAGGGTGGAGGCGAAGCCGTCTCCCGACGCAGCCGTCCCGTAACGGGCGAACCCGGCGGCAGGCTGCAAACATACGCGCCCGGGGCGCCGGATGTGCCCCAGATCGCGGATGCGCCAAGATGGGTCAATTGGCGCTTTTCAAGGTCGCAGGAACTTATATAATCCCCCAACCGTTTCCGTGGCGCCGGGTGTTGACACTTGGCGTTGACACTTGGCGTCATGATTCGGAGGATACGACCGAGCAGGTGTGAACGTGCGTCTGCCGAATCCAAGACCTAGGAGACCAATTCTCATGTCATCGACTGAAGATCGTGTCAGGAAAATCATAGACGAAAACCTTGACGTTGAACGCGATCCCAATTTTGACGCCAAGCTCGTCGATTCCGGTGTGTCGTCGGTAGACTGCGTCGCGTTCTTCAAGCTTGTGAACGAAGAGTTCAATCTCGGACTGGTCGCCGACCAGTGCCGGCAATTCGAGACCCTCCGGGATCTCGTGAACTTTATTGACGCACGTGGTTGACGGGAAGGCAGGGAGGGCATGCCCGCCGCATCGCTCCCTGCTCGATTTCACCAAGTCCCACCGTTGAATGGCTCAAGGCCGTGTACGTGGACGGATCCATGGCGCCAAAGCCTCGTGCCAATGGCAGGCAGTGCCGAGGAGGCCATCTGACCGGTGCGAAGGCTTCGTGAGACCATCCCGGCGTCGGTCAGCCAAGCTGGCGTAAGCTGATTTCGAATCGCGATCCAATCGAGTTTCCCAGTCGGCAGGCATCCGAAATGTCGTCCGCGTCGGGAGAGGCGCCGTGGAAAATACCCGCGCCTCTATCGACATGCGATGTCCAGCTGGACGAGGGCACCGTTACCACGGTGCGTAGACACGGCAATCCGCACGGCCCTCGGCTTGTGCTTAGCCATGGAAACGGTCTCGCCATCGATCTCTACTTTCCGTTCTGGTCCATGCTGGCCAACGACTTCGACCTGATGGTCTATGACATCAGGAACCACGGCAGCAACAAGGTCGGCGCCCAGCGGGATCATAACATTCCGGCGCTGATTTCCGACCATGACCTCATTCTCGATGCCGTCGTTCGGGAATATGGAAAAAAACCGACTGTTGGCGTGTTCCACTCTCTTTCTGCGCTGATAACTCTCCTGTCCTTCAACGAAGCCTTTTCCGCACTGGTTCTGTTCGATCCGCCTCTGTGCAAGCCCACGGCCAGCGAGCAGGAATTCATCCTGGCGTCTGAACGAATGGCCGCGACGATCCGGAATCGGACCGTACGATTCAAGTCCGAACAGCAATTTGCAGAACTCCTGGCCATCTTTCCCGGATTCGCCCGAGTTGTGCCTGGGGCGCGCGAACTGACGGCGCGATCAACTCTTCGCAGGAGCGCTGACGGAGAAGCGTACGAACTCCGCTGTCCTCGAGAGTACGAGGCCCAGATCGCGGAATTTGTGAGAAGCTTCTCGCCCTTGCTGGACTTGACGACGCTGAACTGCCCGACGAAGGTCATCGGTGCCGATCCCACCGTCCCCTACACGTATCTCCCCACGTTTGACCTCGGCCACGCTTTGGAAGTCGACTATGACTTCGTGCCTGATGCGTCGCACTTGCTTCAATTGGAGCAGCCGGAGCAATGCGCGGAAATGCTGCGGAAATTCCTGGCACGCGAAGGCATCCTTTAGGTCGACGACCAAGGCCGGAAAGGAAGCGCGATCCGCGCGTTTCTTCTGTCTATTGTTCGTGCTTCGTCAGCCAATGACTTCGACGCTGGAAAGGATAGCCGGGAAGCGCGATCCGGCGCCTGGCTTCGCCGGCGAATAGCCCCCGGAAGGAAACCGGAAGACCCGCCTCATAGGCGGTGGCGACGGCTTCCACGAAACCTCCGTCAGCAATGGCTGACGGGCTGTCCTGGTACCCCGGCCGTTGCCGAAGGCTCTCAATCGAAATCAACGCCCGGCCTCCATTGGACGGCGCCTCGGACGTGCCGGCGAGAGTCGAGCCCAAAGCGGACTGCGGGCCGATCTCGACCATCGCGTCGACATCGATCTCCGACAAGGTCTCGGCGAATCGCTCCAACGGCACGGACTCGCGTGCCTGGCGGCACCAGTAAGTTCCGTCCGGCACGTCCCCCGGACCCAGCAATCGCCCGGTCGCGCCGCTGACCAAGCCGAACGATGCAGGCGAAATCTCTACGCCCTCCAGCACCGTCTCCGCATCGTCCGAGGCCGTCAGGAGCCGCAGTCCATCCTCGATAGAGAACACGCCGGCAGCCTGCGCCGCCGCCATCTCGCCCGCGCCCCTGCCAATCGCCACGCTTGGCCGGATGCCAAGGCTGGCCCATAGGGCCGTGACCGCGCAGGCCAGTGCATAGACCGTGGGCTGGGTCCACGCGGGATCGTCAGGAACCCCGCCGGAGCCATCGCGGCAAAAGAGTCTTTCGAGCAGCGAGTCGTTGCGCTGGTTGCTGAATGCCGCCTCGCAGCGGTCGAGGACCGTCCGAATCACGGGTTCGGTATCATACAGAGTTTCGGCCGAATCTGTCCAATCGCCGCAATCGTCCGGATAGACGAAAGCGACCTTGCTCGCTGTCGCAGGATTCGGGAGCGCTTCGCCGTTTGCCAGTGCCGCCAGGCGGGTCTGTAGCGAAGCGGCATCATGGAACACCAGGCCCGCACGATGCGGGAGATGGGTCCGCCCTACCCCAGCCGTCCATGCCATGTCGGAAAGCAGAGGATCTGATGCGCCGGTTTCCGACGCAATTCCTTCGGCCTGTTCGTCGAGCCATGCCAAGTACCGCCCGGCAAGCGCCCTGAGCCCTTCGCCCGACTTGCCCGAGAGCGGCAGGAGACGCGCATTGCGTGCAACGCCATTTGGCTCCGATATTTTCGCCGCCGGCTCCTGCAGGGACACCGCAACGGGCGTCGCCGGCCCCGCCGGCACGGGAGCCGCAGACCCGTTTGCCGCACTTCCATCGGCTGCACCACATCCTTCCAGCACGACATGGGCGTTGACGCCCGAAATGCCGAACGCGCTGACGCCCGCCCTTGACGGCCGGTCTGGAGCGCTGGGCCAGTCGGTTGCCTCCCGGGTCACCCGCACGGGCAGGCGGTCCCACTCGATGAGCGGACTGGGGGTCTGGAAATTCAGGTGCCGGGGGATCACGCCCTTGTTCATCGCCAGCACGGTCTTTATCAGGCTCGCGATGCCGGCCGCCGATTCGAGATGCCCAATGCTGGTCTTCACGGAGCCGATCAGCAGAGGTCGGTCTTCAGCCCTGTCCTTGCCATACACGGATGCCGCCGCCTGCACTTCGATGGGATCGCCGAACGCCGAGCCCGCGCCATGCGCCTCAAGATAGTCCGTCTCGGAGGGCGCGAAGCCTGCCTGCGAGAGCGCCTGCTCGATCACCCGTTCCTGCGCCGGTCCGTTCGGCACTGTCGCTCCAGCGGCGGCACCGTTCTGGTTGACCGCCGAACCGCGGATCACCCCCCAAATGCGATCACCGTCGGCCTCCGCGTCTGCGAGGCGCTTGAGAATGACCATCCCGCAGCCCTCACCTCGCACGAATCCATCCGCTTCCGCATCGAAGGCCCTGCACGCACCGCCGCGCGACAGCAGGCCGAGATCCGCCATCTCGCGCGTAACGGGTGCGGACAAGACGGCGCTCGCGCCGCCAGCCAGAGCCATGTCCGTCGTGCCCAGGCGCAGGTCCGTGACGGCGTGATGCACCGCGACCAGCGACGAGGCGCAGTTCAGCTCCACCGGCATCGCCGGTCCCGCAAGGCCGAAGAGGAAGGAAAGCCGGCCGACAGCCATGCTCGCTGCGGTGCTGAGATAGCCGATGCCATAGTCGCCGGTCTTCATGAGATCGCGGTATTCACTGCTGGCCACACCTGCGTAAACGCCGGTGTCGGTGCCCTTGAGACGATCCGGATCGATGCCCGCGTCCTCAAGCGCCTGCCAGGTCGTTTCCAGCAGCATCCGCTGCTGCGGATCCATCAGCCGCGCCTCGATCGGCGAAATGCCGAAGAACCGCGCATCGAACAGATCAATCCCGTCGACGAATCCCGCCTTGCCGAATGCAGCGTACTGCGTTGGCAGGTTATCCACGAAATCGCTCCATGGGCGGATTTCGCCACGCTCGTCCGCCACCGCATCCGAACCGGAATCGAGATGTTGCCAGAACGCGGACAGGTCCGATGCACCCGGGAATCGGCAGGCCATGCCCACGATGGCGATGCCGTCGGACAGACCACTGTCGTCACACCGTTCGGCCGCCATGGGCGCCGGTGCCGATTGCGTCGCGGGCGCTTCCTCGCCAACGACGCCGGCGAGTTCCTCCACCAGATGGGTGGATAGCGCCGCGATGTCGGGATAGTCGAACACCACAGTATTGGAAGCGGTATACGTGCCTGCGAAGGCGCGGTTCAGCCGGTTGAGCAGTTCGACTGCCATCAGGGAATCCATGCCCAGGTCGAAGAACCCGACGGTCGGCGCCGGCGGGTTCGGCAGCCTGAGCACCGCCGTGACCTCCGCTTGCAGGAACGACGCAAGCACATCTTCGCGCATCGCCGCAGGAGCCGCCCGCAGGCTTGTGAGCAAGTCCTGGGCCAAGGACTCGTCGGTCCCGTCATCCGCACCGTCGGACAGAAGTTCCTCAAGAAACGGCGGACGGCTTTCGAGCGCCGCGCCAAACGCCACCCAGTCGCGCGCCAGGACCACTCCAGCCGTGGCATCCTCGCGCACCAGACGGTCGAATGCCTTGAGGCCTTGCTGCGGAGTGATCCACTCCAACCCGCCGGACGCCGACCGACGTGCCATCCGCTCCCGCTGCTCTTCGGCCTCGCCGATATCCGACCAGGCGCCCCAGGCGATGGCCTGGCCAGCGAGCCCGAGAGAACGGCGATGCGCCGCGAGCTGATCGAGGAATGCGTTGGCCGCCGCATGGTTGGCCTGGCCCGGATTGCCGAGAACACCGGCTACGCTTGAGAAGAGCACGAACATGTCGAGATCGCGGTCGATGGTCGCCCTGTGCAGGTGCCACGCTCCCAGGATCTTCGGCCACAGAACCGTCTCGAAGTTCTCCCATGTCTGATTGCCGATCGCGGCATCCGACAGCACGCCCACGCTGTGGATGATCCCGCCGAGCGGCGGCAGGCCGGCATCCATCCGCGCCAGCATGGCATCCACCGCGGAGGCGTCGGTCACATCGGCAAGTTCCACCCGCACGTCAGTTCCCCGTTTGCGGAACGCCTCGACCGTCTCTTCGACTCCAGCGTCGGGAAGCCGCCGGCCATTGAGCACGATCGTGCCGGCACCGCGGTCCGCAAGCCAGCCCGCGACGGCACAGCCGATGCCACCGAGCCCACCAGTCACCAGATAGCTTCGATCCTCGCGCAGCCGACCCCTGGCGAGCGGCGAGTTGGTAAAGACGATCTTGCCAATGTGGCGGGCACCCTGCATGCACTTCATCGCATTTCCCGCTTCCGCCACCGGCCATCTGGCGTGGATCAGCGGAGTCAGTTCACCAGCTGCGAACCGTTCCAGGACGCCATGCAGGATCGCTCCGGCGCGAGCGGGTTCTTCCTCCTTGAGGGCGTCGATCTTGAGGATGGAGTAAGACACGTCCGGTCGCGCTGCCGCCATTTCGTCTTCGCTCAGGATGTCCACCCGGCCCATCTCGACGAAGCGTCCACCCTTCGCCAGGCATGAAAGGCTCGCCTCGATGAAGCCCTCGCCGGTCAGGCTGTTCAGCACCATGTCGACCCCGGACCCGTCCGTCGCGTCCAGAATGTCCTGGCCGAACGCCGTCGTGCGGCTGTCGAACACATGCCTAACGCCAAGCGAACGAAGATAGTCCCGCTTGCGCGCACTCGCGGTGGCGAACACCTCCGCGCCCGCCGCCTGTGCCAGCTGGATCGCAGCGAGACCGACCCCGCCGGCGCCGGCGTGGATCAGCGCGCGGTCGCCTTCATTGAGACCGGAGAGTTCGAACGACAGCGCCGCCGACACGAAAGCGGTCGGGATCGTCGCCAGCTCCGTGACCGAAAGCTCGGAAGGCGCGGGGACGATCATCTTCTCGAGAGTCACGGTCTCGGATCCGTAATTCCGGAATGTCATTCCGACAACTCGGTCGCCGACGGAAACACCGGTTACGCCTTCGCCCACTTCCAGCACCCGGCCGCAGAACTCTCCGCCCATGAAGTCATCGACGACGCCAATGGCGATGAACACATCCCGAAAGTTGAGTCCGAATGCCTCGATCGCGGCGCGAACCTCGCCCGGCTCCAGCCGACGTTTCGGTACGGACACCACTCCGATCGCGTCGAGGGAACCGCCTGGATCGGGCTCCAATTCCCAACCGGGTTCCTCCGGCAGGGGCAGGCGGCCCGTAACCGCCGCAGTGCGGATCAGCCGTGCGCACTGGCGGCGACCGGAGCGATAGGCGATGTGGGTTTCGGCATCGGGATAGAGGAACTCGTTCATCAAGGCGGGTGGAAGAGTCCCGTCGACGGGATCGAGATCAAGCATTCTGGGCTGCAATTGGGGTGCTTCCCGAGCTGCCACCTTGCCCAGGCCCCAGAGGGTCGTGCCAGCCAATTGCCCATCACGCTCCCGCTCAAGAACCTGCGCGCCGCGCGTCACGAACCACAGACCCTTCGACGGGTTCAGGTCGCATTCCATCATCGCCTGTGTTAGCGCCAGCGCGCTTGCCGTCGCGTGCCGCACGTCTTCAGCCATCTCCGCCGTCGCGGCCTGTCCGCCGTGGCCGTCCAGTCCGGCGAGATGGATGATGCCGGCCAACGGCCGATCTCCAGGCAAGTCGTCGAGCAGGGACTTCCAGGACTCCCGCCGCTCCATCTCCACGAAGGCATCGGCAACGCCGCCCGCCGCCCGCGGCCGACCGGGACGCGCCTTCGAGCCGGCAACCACCACGGTCTGGTTATGCGCCGCGAGCTCTTCCGCGAGCTTGGTCGCCGCACAATTCCGGTCGGTGGCCAGCAGCCAGACGCCGGGGGCTTCGAGCACTTCCGCCGGGCCTTGCGCCACGATCACGCCTCGATCCGGGTTGGCATTCGGATCGGCTTCGTCAAGTCCGAGGATCGCGATGTCCTCGAAGCCCGCGTCCGACAGGGCCTGTCGCCACACCGCAGGAGTGGCGAGCGCATGGTGCGGGCGGTACTCGTCGGCGAAGCGCCACCAGCCATCGAGCTGCCCGAAGGTGAGGTCGAGCCAGCCCTGACCGCGCAGGTTTTCCAGCGCAACCAGTTGGCCCGACGGGGCGAGGACATCAAGGCAGTGCGCAAGTGTCTCGTTCAGGTAACGCGTGGCATGCAGCACGTTCGAGGCGATCACAAGGTCGAAGCCGTGGCGGTCAAAGCCCTGTTCGACCGGGTCCTTCTCGATGTCCAGTACCCGGTAGTCGATCGACGCCTCGGCACCGCCAAAGCGCGATTCCGCCTCCGCGAAGAAGCCGGCGGAAATGTCGGTGTAGACGTATTCATAACGCCCCTCCGGAATTTCCGGGAGTATTGCGGCCGTCGCCGAGCCCGTGCCGGCCCCGACCTCCAGGATGCGCAACCTGCGCCCGTCCGGCAGGGCGCGCAGCAGCGCCGTCACCGCTTCCGCCAGCAGCCGGTTCGCCGCACGGGCGACCGGCGCCTTCAGGTAGAGATCGGCGGCGGTCGGCTCGCCGCCGCTGAACAGCAGCGCCAGCGGATCCAGGCGGCCCTGAAGGACGTCTGCCAAGGCATCGGCGCTCCGACGGAACAAGCCAATCTCTGTCGTTCCATGCGCGTATCGTTCCGCCATTTCGGCAGCCAGGGCATCCGGAGCGTCGCTCAGACCCTCCGGCAACGGTTCGCCGGACGCAATGACTGCGGCGAAGTCTTCGCCCGCCTTCTCCAGCACACCCGCCCGGACCAGCATCTCCAGCATCCGGCGGAACAGCCGCCGGTGTTCGTCTCCGACTTTCAGCCGTTCCCGTAGCTTCTCGGATTCAACGCTTGCGCCGGCGATGCGTTTCCATCCGAGCCGATCCAGGGTCTGGAGGGCGTAGGCACACGCGAGCTGTTCCAAATCCGCGAGCAGCGCGGCCCTGTCTTCCGCTCCGACATCCACGTTCGCCAGGTATTCGGCGAACAGCTCGGTGTCGGCCGCCACTTCCTGCGGCAGGGTCAGGAAATCAGCCGGCAGCAGGCCCGGCACAAGGGCGTGATCCCGCCAGGCAACTTCATAAAGAAGCTCGTCCAGGCCTTCCAGGGACGAGAGCAGCGCCGCCCGCGTCGCCCGTTTCACCGCGAAGCCGACCAGTTCGCCGACGAGCGCCCCATCCGGATCGTAAAGTCCCAGATCGGCTGTCCGGATCTCGGGCACGTCGGCGCCGGATTCCGTTGCCGGGCCGGCCGGGACCTCTCTCATTCGCACATGGCAGACCAGCCGCTCCGGCAAGCTGCCGGCGAGCCACAGCCGCTCCCATGCAAAGGGAAGGTAGGTCACGTCCTCTTCGCCACCCTCGGGGTTGCGCGCCGCGCCGGCGGCCTGGAGGCAGCCGTCAAGCATCAGCGGATGCACAACCAGCGCGGCGTCCTGCCCGGATTGGGATGGGAGCATCACTTCAGCGACCGCCTCTCCTGCGCTGGACCACAGTGCCTTCAGCGTGCGGAAGCTAGGGCCAAGATCGATCCCCACGGCCGCCTTTGCCCGGTAGCAGGTCGCGAGATCCACCGGTGAGAGATTGGCCTTCAGCCTTTCGATGTCCAGCCGGGCAACCGCCTGCGGCGGGCTGAATCCGTCCGTCCGGGCGTGGCCCTCCGCATGCAGTGTCCAGTCATCCTCGTCTTCGCTCCGGCTGAGAACGCGGACCCGGCGAGATCCCTCGCCACCATCGTCGTCCAGCAGAACCTGCACCCGACGGCGTGTCTTGGCCGATCCGTTCCCGCCTTCGTCTTCCGCAAGGACCAGGGCGGCCTGCATCTGGAAATCCTCAAGCGCCGGCGCTTCGCTGCCTTCCGTGCGGATGGCGGATACCGCCATGGCACCGAAGAGCGCACCCGGCGCGATCAATCGGCCAAACACCCGATGGTCGTTGAGCCACGCCGGGTCCGAAGGGAAGATCTCAGTGTCAAAAGCGATCTCGCCGCTCGCCGATTCGTGGCGAATGCCCAGCAAGGGGTGGCCGATCTCTGATCGCCGCCTGGAACCCTCGACCCAGTAGCGCTCACGCTGGAAGGGATAGCCGGGCAGGGCGATGCGGCGTCGCGCCTCGCCGGCGAAAAGACCCGGGAACGAGAGGTCCAGTCCCGCCCCGTAGGCGCCAGCGGCCGCGTCCACGAAGCCTCCTCCCGAGCCCGCCGCCGGACGCTCCTTGTCCCTGCCTGGCCGATGCAGGCTCGAGAGCACTGCGGGTGGCGCTGCGTCGGCACTCTCCGGCCATGCCATCGTCGCCATCGGCCCCAGAACGGCCTGGGGGCCGATCTCGACGATCAAGTTCACGCCGGCTTGCGCAAGCGTCTCGATGCAGGCGCGAAAGGCCACAGGCTCGCGGGCCTGGCGCCGCCAGTACGCAGCGTCAGGGATCTCGCCCTCTTCGAAAATGCGGCCGCTCAGATTGCTGACGACCGGGATCGATGGCGGCGCGAACGCGATTTCCGCAAGAGCGGTCTCGAGTTCATCCAGCGCCGGCTCGACCATCGCGCTGTGATAGGCCGGGCTCTTGCGCAGGCGGGCGACCCGAATGTCCTGGGCTTCCAGCTGGTCCAGGATCGCCGCTACCTCCGCTGCCGGGCCGCTGATCACTTGATGGGCGCCGTTGTCCGCCGCGATGCAGAGGCCGATACCGTCCGTGGCCGCGTTGAACTCTTCCAGCATCTCGGTGACACGCCGGACCGGCGCAAAGACGGCCGCCATCGCGCCGTCGCCGGGAAGCGCGCCAAGCAGCGCGCCTCGAGCAGCCGCGAAACGCAGACCTTCCTCCAGCCCGAACACGCCTGCGGCACGTGCCGCCGCGATTTCGCCCAGGCTATGTCCCAACACGACATCCGGCCGGACTCCGATGCTTTCCCACAGCGCCGTGAGCGCGCATTCCAGCGCATATATCGCGGGCTGTTTCCACTGCGGGTCGTCCAGTTCGCCGATCGCTTCTTCCCGGCCGAACATCACGTCGAGAAGCGATGCTCCCCGATCCGCGGCCAGCACCGCGTCACAACGGTCTAGCACCGCCCGGACCACGGGCTCGCTCGCATGGAGCGCCTCGCCCATGCCGGTCCACTGGCTGGCTTGTCCGGTATAGGCGAACGCGACCTTCCTCGCCGCCACCGGCGCGATTGCACTGTCCGCTTTCTGGAGATCCTGCAGGGCCGTGCGCAGGGATTCGGCGTCATCGAATGCCGCGCCCACTCGATGATCGAAGTGACTGCGCCCTGCCGCGGCCGACCAAGCCATGTCGGCGAGCACTTCCACGCCATCATCGCTGTTGCACTTGTCGAGCCAGGAACAGTAGCTGCCTGCGAGCTCCCGAACGACCTCGTCCGACCTGCCCGAGAGAGGCAGAAACCGCCTCCGGCGCGTAGCAAGCGTACCTTCGGCCGATATCGACCCGTCAACTGGCGCCGATCGGGCAACGGTGATGGATCGCGGCGCACCTGCGGTCCAGCGTTCCGGGCCTTCCGGCAAGTCGTCCTTTCCGTTGCCATATCCTTCGAGCACGACATGGGCGTTGGTCCCGGACCAACCGAAGCCGCTCACTCCCGCCCGCGGCGGGACGCCGGAAACCCGAGGCCAGCCCGTCGGCGTTGCGGTCACCTTCAACGGCAGCCGGCTCCAATCGATTTCTGGGCTGGGCTCCTGGAAATGGAGGTGTCTGGGGATGACGCCACGCCTCATGGCCAATACCGTCTTGATCACCGCGGCGACACCTGCCGCAGCTTCGAGGTGACCGATATTGGTCTTGACCGAACCGATCAGAAGCGGACGCCCCGGATCGCGGCCTCGGCCGTAGGCCGTGCCGGTCGCCTGCGCCTCGATCGGGTCGCCGACCTCCGTTCCCGTCCCATGTGCCTCCACATAGTCCACGTCGGAGGGGGTGAGGCCAGCCTGTTGAAGCGCCGCACCTATGACTCTTTCCTGCGACGGCCCGCTCGGCACGGTCAATCCCGGGCTGGCACCGTCCTGGTTCAGGGCGGTGCCCCGGACCACCGCCCAAATGCGATCACGGTCGGCCTCAGCCTCGGCGAGACGCTTGAGCACCACGATTCCGCAACCTTCGCCGCGCACGTAACCGTTCGCCGCCGCGTCAAAGGTGGCGCAGCGGCCGTCCGGTGAAAGCATGCCGGCGTTGGCGCGCATCTCCAGCAGACGGCCAGAGAGAATCGCATGCACACCGCCGGCCAGCGCGACGTCGGCTTCGCCCCTCTGCAGCCCGGTGACCGCCTGATGCATGGCGACCAGCGAGGACGAGCAGGCTGTATCGATCGCGAGCGCCGGTCCCTCCAGCCCGAGCGCGAAGGAGACCCGGCCGATCGCGGTGTTAAACGACGTGCCCGTGACGGAATAGAGGCTGGCTGCAGGATCGTCCGGCCGGGTCCGTTCCAGAATCAGCCCGCGATATTCGTTGTTGCTGATCCCGGCGTAAACTCCGGTGCGGCTGCCCTTGAGGCTGTCGGGGTCGATGCCCGCGTCCTCCAGCGCACGCCAGCAAGTTTCCAGCATCATCCGCTGCTGGGGATCGAGAAACTGCGCTTCCACGGGTGAGATGCGGAAGAAGGCGGAGTCGAACCGGTCGAGATCGTCGAGATATGCACCGAACCGGCAGGCCGGGGCCTGCCCCTCTCCCTCGGAGAACAGTTCGCCAATGCGACCGATGCCGGAACCGGGAACCCCTTCGATAACGCCGCTTTCGCCCGCTTCCAGCATGCGCCAAAAGGCCGACAGGCCTTCCGCGCCGGGAAAACGGCAGGCCATGCCTATGATCGCAATGGCCTCGCCTGGAGCGCGATTCTCCGCCTGGAGTTCATCCCGTGCGGCATGCGGTTCGCGGGCGCCGCCACCCGAATTGCCTGATCCCACGCCAAAAGAATCCTTCTGCCAGGAGGCCGCCAGGGCTTCGTCTGTGCCTGCGCATGCACGGACTTCCTGCAAGTCCCGCAGTGTGATGACCATGGTTATCGTTCTTGTCGGGTCTTTCAGTCAAGCGGCCTGTTCGCGGGCTGCTGGAGTGTCATCGTCGATCCGGTCGGCACGCAACACGCGCTCGACTGCGGGACGCGAGATGCACGCATTCGGTGCACCTGCCGTGTGTCCGGTCCCTGACCGGCCCGGATCTCCGGGCGGGCCGAATCCAGGCTTTCAGCGCAGCATCCGCAGTCGCGATGCCAGGGGAGGCTGGATTCATGTTCCGGAACGGCGCGTTGTCCGGCGAACCCGGGAAGGTCATCGCTGGCCACCGGCCTGAGCCTGTGAATGCCGACCCGGCAGCCGTGGTCGCGACGCAGCCCAATGCGGCGACCGGAAGCGGGCAGACTGGTTGGAAAGCGAGACAGGCCAACGGCATCGAACGCGAAGGAATCGTGCTGACCAGTCTTGCGGAACTGTCAGCTCACATCCTGGATCATGCAGGTTTGCATGGGTGCGACAGCGTGGGGGGTCAAGCTGGCGGGAGCAGGCCGAAGCGCGCCGAAGCGGGGTTCCGCCAAGTCGTCAGGCACGGCACTTGAACATGCACGGCGGCGGACGAACAACCTCGTGCATCTTGCGACAAGGGATCTCTTTCGCCGGACTCCGGAATGGACAATGCCGGAAGTGACCGAAGCGTCTTGCTCCCGCACCGTGCCACTCATCCGCTTCAGCGGTCAGCCGACATCGGGTGGCGAAGGCAGGCCAGGAGTCGTCAATTTTCGCCAGTTTCCGCGGGCCAGGTTCTTCGTGAAGACTTTCCGTTGTGTTCCAGTCGAGGTAGAACTAGACCATGGCTGAGGTTGCTGGCGAACGGATTGCCAAGGTTCTGGCCCGTCACGGCGTCGCATCCCGCCGCGACGCGGAACGGATGATTGCCGCAGGCCGGGTGACAGTGAACGGCAATCCCATAGGTGCTCCCGCACTCAACGTTCGCGAGACCGACAGAATCACCGTTGATGGAAAGGCGCTCGGCAACCGTGAGCCGGTGCGCGTCTGGCTGTACAACAAGCCTAGGGGGCTTGTGACCTCAACCCGCGACGAGAAGGGACGGCCAACAGTCTTTGACAGCTTGCCCGGCACGCTTCCTCGCGTCGTGTCGATCGGCCGCCTCGACATTGACTCCGAAGGATTGCTGCTCCTGACGAATGACGGGGGAATCAAGCGCCGCCTTGAGTTGCCGTCTACAGGGTGGGTCCGCAAGTACCGTGCTCGCCTGCACGGAAGGCCATTGAAGGACAGTTTTGCGCCTCTTGCGAAGGGCATTGAAGTCGGTGGCGAGCGCTTCCGCCCCATGAACGTGTCACTTGATCGTCAGCAGGGCGGGAATGCCTGGGTGACCGTCGCCCTTGGTGAAGGAAAGAACCGCGAGATCAGGCGGGCGATGCAGGCCGTCGGGTTTTCCGTCAATCGCCTGATCCGGGTCAACTTTGGGCCTTTCCAGTTGGGCAGGTTGCAGCCAGGGGAGGTGGTGGAGGTGCACCCGCGCGTGCTCCGCGACCAGCTTGGGACCGGTCTCCCCGGCAACGTCAGTGATCCGGAATCGCGCAAGCGCGGAGATCCCGGTGAAGGCCGCCCGGGAAGGAAGCGGCCCGGTGGATCGAGCGACGCATGAGGCCGGAAGCTCCCCGCCTGAAAGGAGGCTCGATCAATGCCGCGCCCTGTCGGCTTCGCATGCGGCGGGTCAGGGGCGCGAACTGAGAAGGTGACTGTCAAGGGCGGCGGTGACCCGTCGGGCCTGCCGATGGAAGGCGCCGACCTGCGGCCGGCCCCGGAAATGGAGACAGGGGCCAGTCTTCGCGGCAGCTTCGCCGCCAGTGTGGCACCGGGAGCGAAGCTCAGGGGTCAGGCTTGAGCGTCGCGCGCGAGGGCGGGAAGACGTGAAGGTTGGTCAGATCGACCCGCACGCCAACGATCTTTTGTTCGCCCAGGCCGGGTGCGCCGCCGGTACGCACCGTGATTGGCTTTTCGAGAAACGGAGCGCGCAGATAGACAAGGATTTCGGCGCCCAGTCGCTCAACCAGTTCGACTTCGGCATCAAGCGTGCCCTGGCCAGCATCCACAAGATCCAGATGCTCGGGCCGGATGCCAAGCAAGGCTTCTCCGGAGATTTCATGCGGTCGGGTCGTAGAGATGCTGACCGGGCCGAAGCTCGCTACGCCATCCGTGTCGACACTGCAGCGGATGAAGTTCATCGAAGGCGCTCCAACGAACCCCGCGACAAAGGTGTTCGCCGGGTTTTCGTAGATTTCCATCGGGGTTCCGACCTGCTCGATTCGCCCTCCGTTCAGCACGACGATCCGGTCGGCCAACGTCATCGCCTCGATCTGGTCATGTGTCACGTAGATCATCGTCACGTCGCCCAGTTCCCGGTGCAGGCGCGCGATCTCCAGCCGCATGCTCACGCGCAGCGCGGCGTCGAGATTCGAAAGGGGTTCGTCAAAGAGGAAGACCTTGGGGTTCCGTATGATGGAGCGGCCGATGGCTACTCGCTGTCGCTGCCCGCCGGACAGCTGCCGCGGTGTGCGGTCGAGGAGCGAGTCGAGCTGGAGGGTCTTCGCCACCTCCGTGACGCGGCGGGTGATTTCCGGCTTCGGCGTCTTTGCCAGGCTCAGGCCGAAGCCGATGTTCTCCGCCACGGTGAGATGGGGAAACAGCGCGTAGGACTGAAACACCATGGCGAGCTGACGCCTTGATGGAGCCGTCCCGGTCATGTCCTTGCCGTCGAACAGGATCTGCCCCGAGGAAACGGATTCAAGCCCCGAAATCAGCCTCAGGACGGTGGACTTTCCGCATCCTGAAGGGCCGACAAAGACCACGAATTCGCCTCTGTCGATGCTCAGGTCCACGCCTCGGATCACTTCGGTTGCGCCAAAGGACTTGCGGATGTTTCTCAGTTCGACCTGTGCCATGCCCTATCCCTTGATCGCGCCCATGGTCATTCCCTTGATGAAATATCGCTGGAAAAAGAGAAAGATGACGAGCGTAGGAAGGCTTGCAACCAGGGACAGTGCGCCCTGAACGCCCCAGGCCACCGTGTACTGTCCCCGCAGGTTGACGATGCCGATCATGATGGTGCGCTTTTCGTCCGACTGGGTGAAGATCAGTGGCCAGAGGAAATCATTCCAGATCCAAGTGAACTGCAGAGTCGCCAGAACGGCAAGCGCCGGAAGGCTGAGCGGCAGCGAAACTCGGGTCAGCACCTGCCATTCGTTGGCCCCCTCGATGAGCGCCGCTTCGCGAAGCGCGTTCGGCACTGCGGCGAAGAAATTCCGCATCAGCAACGTGCAGATCGGGATTCCCAGCGCCGTATGGACGAGGATTATCGGCCAGAGCGTATCGATCAGTCCGAGCCCGTTGAAGAATCTGAACAGCGGAACCAGGATTGCCTGGGGCGGAAAGAACATGCCCGAGACGACGATGAGAAACAGGATGTTGCTGCCGCGGAAGGGCAGCTTGGCGAATACGTGACCTGCCAGCACGCCGAGCGCGATGGAGGCGATTGTGGCCGGCACCGTGACGAGGAGCGTGTTGAGGAAGTATCGATGCACCGCCGGGTTGGAGAGCACCACCGTGTAATTCTCGAGATAGACCCGGTCCGGGACTGACCAGAGGTCGCCAAGCGCAATGGCGCTCGTCGTTTTCACCGACGACAGGAGCACTCCCGCCGTTGGGGCGAGAAACAGCGCCGCGAGAATGCAGAGCGTAACGAACACTGTCGCCGGCCATGGATTGAACCGGGCCTGCACCGACGTGGCGACATCAGCCATAGATCTCGTCCACTTTCCTCAACTGCCGGAAATAGACGCCGATGATGGTGAGCGCGATCAGGAAGAGCACCACCGAAATCGCGCTTCCGTATCCCATAAGATATTTCTTGAAGCTTTCGTTGTACATGTGCATGGCAAGCGTGTCGGACGAATTGAACGGTCCGCCACCGGTCATGATGTAGAGTATGTCGAAGCCCTTGAGCGAATTGATCATCGAGAGTGCCACGACGACAACGGTGGACGGGGTGAGCAGCGGGATCACCACGCGCCGGATGCGCTGCAACACGGTGGCTCCCTCGATTTCGCAGACTTCGAGCAGTTCCGAAGGGATTGAGGTGAGCCCGGCAAGGTAGATGACCATGGAGAGACCAGTCTGCTGCCATGACCAGGCGACGATAACGGCAAGGAGGGCGCTGTCGGGCCGTGCAAGCCAGGCGTAGTTGAAGTCCGGATTGCCCGTCAGTTTCACCAAGGTGTTCAGCAGGCCCCAGTCCGGCTGGTAGATCCATATCCAGATCTGGCCCACGACGATGGCGGAAAGGCAGATGGGCAGGTAGAAGACGGTCTTGAAAACCCGTGCGCCCCGTACCTGCCGATCAAGCAGCAGTGCCAGGAAGAGACCTGTCAGGGTTGGCAGGACCAGCGCCGCGGCCATCCAGATGGTCGTGTTGACGATGGCGTTGAAGAACAGGCGGTCAGTCCAGATCTTGGCGAAATTTCGCAAACCAAGAAATTCATAGTCACGGCTGAATCCGTTCCAGTTCGTGAAGCTGTAGTAGAACGAACTCAGAAGCGGCCAGATCACCAGAACCGAAAACACAAGGATCGGCAGCGCAAGAAGCAAGACCCGCCAAAGACGGTTCTGTGACTCCATGAATTTCTCCGTTCAGCGCGCCGGGCGGGATGGAGTCCCGCCCGGCGCGCATGCCTGTTACTGGTCGAACGCAGCCGTGGCGTCGGTGGCCACCTGCGCGAGGATTTCGCCCAGTTTGGACGGATCGTCCATGAAACGCGAGAACATTGACAGGCCTACCTCCGCGACGGGCGGCGGCGTTGCCAGATCGTAGTTGAAGGCGAAGACCTCGGATGCCGCAACCGTCTCGAAAGCTTTCAGCATCACGGAATTGTAGTTCGACGGATCGACGTTGACATTTGCCGAAAGAGCCCCTTGCGCCTTGCTCCAGGCGGCCTGCACATCGGGGTTCGATACCATGTATTCGAGAAAGGCCTTGGCGCCGTCCACGTTCCCGGCGTTGGCCGCCATGACCAGGCCGTCGACGGGTCCGACCGAGGCCTCGGCCACGCCTTCCGAGATGCTTGGGAACGGGAAGAAGTCATAGTCTTCTCCCGGCGCCAGACCCAGGCCGTTCCAGTATCCGGTTATCCAGGTGCCCATGAGCGTCATGGCCGCGTCGCCGCGCTGTACCTTGTCGGACGCGTCGGTCCAGGAATCGGCATTGGCGTTTTCCGTGAAATAGCCTGCGTCCACGAGATCTTTCCACAATCCCATTGCGGTGTGTACCTCGGGGTCGTCGTAGGACGCGTCGCCCGCCATCAGCCGCGCACGGTAGTCCGGTCCGGCGGTCCGCAGCAGCAGGTAGTCGAACCAGAACTGTGCGGGCCAGCGGTTCATGGAGCCTAGCGCGATCGGCGTAACGCCATGGGCGTCCAGCTTCTCGCATAGCGCGACGAAGCCGTCCCAGTCCGCAGGCAATTCATCGATTCCCGCGTCGGCGAAGACGGCCTTGTTATAGAAGACGCCTGAATAGTGATAGTTGAACGGCACCAGGTAGCGGCCGCCGTTGTAGATCGTCGCGCTGTCGGCCACGGACTTCGCGACGACGCTGTCGAGACCGGCGTTGTCCCACATGTCATCGATCGGATGAAGCGCGTTGGAATCCACGATGAACTGGACACGTGCGCCGGCCCAGTAGCTGAAGACGTCCGGCAGGCTGTTGCCTGATGCCCGAACCAGAATGTCGGTCTTGAAGTCCTCATGTCCGACTGGGCTGTCCTTGAGCGCGTAGTCAGTGGCCGCTTCGAAGCGGTCGATCTGCTCCTGGAACGCCTTGAGGCCAAGTTCTCCGGTGAAGTAGTGGCTGATTGTCACTTCGTGGCCATCAGCGAACACCAGAGTGGCAGCGGCCACGAGCGGTGCGGCGATGGCGGTGCCGAGAAATCCCCGGCGCAAATTACAGTTCATGAGATTGTTCTCCCTCCCGTTTCCTGGGCTACGCACCTCGTGCGGTGCGCAGACGAGTATGCAGGCTTTTTCCCTCAGGTCAACAAAATGGATTGCATACGGCAAGAAAATCTGGCTTTTTGCGACATGAAGGAGAAATGCCCAGGAAAGTTTTCATATGTTAAACATATCGTGCGAAATGTGCAAACTTGTGCCGGGGAAAACCCTGTCCAGACTGGAAGGTGAACCGTGCGATTGCTTCAATCCTTGATGCGGGGCCTCAAGGCGCTCGACATTCTCGCCGCTTCGGCCGAACCGATGCGGCTCACCCGGATCGCCGAGGAGCTTGGCATCGAGAAGTCCAACGCATCCCATATTCTGAAGTCCCTTGTCGCGGCCGGATATGCCGTGCAGGACGAATCGCGGCGTTACCGCGCTGCGCGTGATCCGGAGCCACGCGGAGATGGGCATAGCCTGAGCGAGGTCGTCGCCTGCAAGGAACTCTGCCGACCGATTCTGCGGCGGCTTGTTGAGGCGACCGGAGAATGTGCCCATCTCGCCGTCCTGGTGGATGAGCGCGTGTGGTACGTCGACAAGGTCGACTCAACGCTCCCGCTCAAGGTCGACCATCCGATCGGTTCGCTCGCGCCCTTGCACTGCACGGCGCTCGGCAAGGCGTTTCTTGCGTTTGGCGGCGCTGGAATTCCCAAGGCGCTGCCGTCCCATACCGCCCGGACAATTGTCGACCGCCATTTGCTGAAGAGTGATCTCGAACAGGCGCGCACCCGGGGATTCGCCGTGGATGACGGTGAATTCGCCGAGGGAATCCGCTGCGTCGCGCGGCCGGTGTTCGATTCCAGGGACAGGATGATCGCCGCGCTGGGAATTTCCGGGCCGTCCGTGCGTATCGCGGATTCGCGACTGGTGGAGCTGGGGCAGCTGGTGCGCAAGGCCGGAAACCCGTTTCTGAAGGACAGGCCCTGACCATGGCAAGCAAGCCATTTCGCGTCGCCCTAGTCGGGACCGGCCGCATTTCCGACTTGCATGCCATCGAGTATCTGCAAAACCCTGCGGCGCGGATCACGGCACTCTGCGACCGCAACCCTGATCTGGCAAGAGAGCGGGCGCATGCGTGGGGCTGCGGCGACGTCCGCATCGATGACGACCTGGACCGGCTGCTGGCAAGGGACGACATCGATCTGGTGGAACTGCTGCTGCCGCACCATCTGCACCTGCAGGCGGCGCTGAAAGCGGTCAATGCCGGGAAAATCGTCTCATTGCAGAAGCCGATGTGCATCTCCGTCGAGGAAGCCGACACGCTCGTCGCCGCGGCGGAGGCCTCCGGGCGACCTTTCAAGGTGTTTGAGAACTTCATTTTCCACCCTCCGGTAACGAAGGCACACGCCCTGATCGAAGGAGGCGCCATCGGAGAGCCGTTGTCCATCCGCCTCAAGTCCAACCCGGGCAGGAGCCGCACGGCCTGGGCCGTTCCAAAAGAGGCCGACGCCTGGCGGCAGGACAGGAGCAGGTCCGGCGGGGGGCCGCTGGTATTCGACGACGGGCATCACAAGTTTGCGCTGGCATGGCATTTCATGGGGGCGCCGAGCGAGGTGCATGCATTCATTCACCGGGCCGAGCGGCCCGAAGGTGGCCATCTTGACGCGCAGTCCATCGTATCGTTCCGGTTTCCCGGCAACCGGATCGGAAACCTTGAGGTCGTGTTCTCTCCTGAACTTGAGATCGCGTCGCTTCATTATGCCCAGGATGATCGCGTCGAGATTACCGGGACACATGGCGTGCTGTGGATCAACTGCGGGCATGGCCAGATTGGAAGGCCGCCGCCCGTTGCGTTGTATCGCGACGGCGTGATCACCGAATACACCGACGTCGAGACCGGCTGGGAGCAAGGCTTCGTGCGGTCGACCCGGCACTTCCTGCGCGTTCTGGAAGAAGGCGGCGAACCCTTGCTTACCGCACGCCAGGCCCGAACGGTGCTTCGTTTCGCGCTTGGGGCCGAGGAATCCGCGCGAATCGGGAAAGCGGTGCTCCTGAGGGAGGCGGACGAATGACCGTTCCGACGACCCGCATGGAACGCGCGGCCTGGATTGCCGGCCAGGGCGGGCTGGATGCCGCGCTGGAGGTATGGGATTCGGAAGAGCCTGTCATGCTTCCATTGACCGAGGCGCTTGTGTTGGGCCTGCTGCGACAGGGCGTGTCGAAATTCCTCGTGATCTTCGGTCACGGATCTACCGAACTCGGCGAATCCCTGCGTGTCTACGAAGCCGCCGGACTTGTACGCTGCCAACAATTTCGCAACGAGGTGGAGATGTCCCATGCGGGAACGGCGTTGCGAATGATCTATGACGAGCCCTGTGCCGTGGTGACTTCCATCGGGCCTGGAGCCTTGCAGGCAATGGCGGGTTCGCTGGCCGCGGCCTCGAACGGGGTTGGAATCTATCATCTTTATGGTGATGAGACCACACATGGCGAAGGCTACAACATGCAGCAGATTCCAAGACCCGAACAGGGACTCTTCGGGCGCCTTACCGCTGCCATGGGCGGCACCTACACGTTGCACGCCCCCGGCGCCCTCCGGGACGCCCTGCGGAAGGGCGCCGCCACCGTGTTCCACCCAACGAAAGCAGGGCCCTTCTTTCTGAACCTGCCGCTGAACGTCCAGCCGGCGGAGGTCCTTGTCCGGCTGGACGCCCTCCCGTCGCGCCCGCGGTTTTCGCCGCTGGCTCCAATGGACAGCGCCCTAGTCGACCGGGCGGCGGCCTTGATCTCAAATTGCTCTCGCGTCGCGATCAAGGCCGGCGGCGGCAGCCTGGGTGCGGCCCGCCAGCTTCGCGGGTTCGCGGAAGCGGCGGGTGCTGCGGTGGTGCTGTCGCCGGGCACCACCGGGGTTCTGCCCGATGCCCATCCCCAGAACATGCATGTGGGTGGCTCCAAGGGATCGATCTGCGGCAATTTCGCAATGCGCGAAGCGGAACTCGCGATGTTCGTGGGCAGCCGGGCAGTCTGCCAGAGCGATTGCTCTGGCATCGGATGGCCAAGTGCCCGTCAAGTGATCAACATAAACGCCGATGGCGCGGACGTTCAGCACTACAACCGTACCTTGGCTCTGCAGGGCGATGCCGCTGCCGTTCTTGGAATGCTGACCCAACGCCTCGCGCCAATGTGTGCGGGAAAGGCCGAGTGGCTTGCTGACTGCAACTCAAGGAAGGCGGAATGGCAGGGATTCAAGCGGGAACGGTTCGACGCTGGCCCGTTGCATGACGATGTCTGGCAGCGACCTGTTCTCACCCAGCCGCAGGCGATCCGTGTCGCTGACCGGTTTGCCAACCGTCGCGGCGCAATCAAGCTGTTCGACGCAGGTGACGTGCAGGCCAACGGATTCCAGATCGTGGAGGACACCGAGCCCGGCCAGAGCGTAACCGAATCCGGCGCCTCCTACATGGGCTTTGCGGTGTCGGCGCTCCTGTCCGGCGCAATCGCGGACGCGGGGCGATATGCGATCGCATTCACCGGCGACGGTTCGTTCATGATGAATCCGCAGATTCTGATCGACGGGGTGGCGCACGGCGTGCATGGCACGATCCTGCTTCTGGACAATCGTCGGATGGCGGCCATCAGCGGCCTGCAACGCGATCAGTATGGCGCCGAGTTCCGCACGAATGACGCGGTCGTGGTGAATTACGTGCACATGGCTTCAAGCGTGGCAGGCGTGCTTGCGCTTCCCGGCGGGCACGATCAGGAAAGCCTGGAGACGGCGCTGGTCAGGGCGCATGCCCATCCCGGCCTCAGCCTGGTCCATGTGCCGGTGTACTATGGACCGGATCCCTTGGGCGGCATGGGTGCCTATGGCGACTGGAATGTCGGCAATTGGTGCGAGACAGTGCAGCGCAGATACAGTGAAACGCTGATCTGACGCCCGTGGGGGGCAACTCATGCATCGTGCTTCTGTGCTCCTGTCAGGACGCAGCCTGCCGGCGTCGGTCCAGGTCACGTGTCGCAACGAGAGTCCTGATCATGGACGACCGTGAAGGACGTGCCACTTGCCTGACCGGCTTCGTGGCCTGCTGCGCGGGCTGACCGGCCGCATTGGAATGGATTTTTCCAGAATCCTGCAGTGGCTGTTTGCGACGTCCTGGGTGCATTGCGAGGCGTCTCTTGAGAAGCCAGCTGCGCGCATCGGCACCGCCGAGGGTTCAACAAGAACTTCCGCCGATCCCGCGCATTGGTGGAGGCGGCCAATCGCGGGATTCTCGCTGCAGGTGCACTTCCCGGGTCATTTTCCGTGTTCTCGTTGGGAGAGGCATTCCTGAATCCGACTTCGATTATTTGTGGGCACAGGCTGCCGCCGCCCATGGGCGCAGCGTCGGGCCGCAGACCCTGCGTGAGATGGAATCGGATGAATCGGGGCGGCATGGTACCTTCGCGACTCCGTTGCCGGACATCTTGTTTGTCTGTTCATGCAGCACCCGGGCGAGCCTGCCGAGCTCCCGGTTGACCAGTCTAGCGCTTCCTTCAACGGCATCCGGATTGGGAATCGCGCCGTTCGGACAAGATTGCCTCTGATAGCTTCGGGCACTTGCCGGCCGCCGGAGGTCGCGCGAACGGCTTGTGCCGCTGCCGGGGCGGGCCGCTCCGGGCCGCGCATGATCCTGTGTGTCGAGGATGGCCGGTTTCAGGGGATCGCGCTCCGCGAAGCGGAAGGCGAGATGAGGATCTTGAACGCGACTGCCCCAGGGGCAGCCTGACTCCGGGCTTGTCGGAGGCACCTCCCCGCTTGTTCCCGACGGGCGCGATGATAAGAGATGTCCGGTACCTTGCCTGGAATGCATGCATGATTCTTTCTGCGGGTGAATCCCTGATTGATATGTTGCCGCGCGATACGGTGGATGGAGGAACGGCCTTCCAACCCCATCCGGGCGGGTCGGTCTTCAACACGGCAATTGCTCTCGGGCGTCTTGGCGCACGATCGGGATTCTTCAGTGGCATTTCGACGGATCTCTTTGGCCAGGTTCTTGTCGACACGCTGAACGGTTCGCATGTCGATGCGGGTCTTTGCGCCCGCTCTGACAGGCCGACCACGCTTGCCTTCGTAACCTTGACAGATGGCGAAGCAAGCTATGCGTTCTACGACGAGGCCACGGCTGGCCGAATGTTGTCAGAAAGCGACCTGCCGGAGCTTTGCGACGCTGTGGCTGCGATGTTCTTCGGTGGCATCTCCCTCGTGGTCGAACCGTGCGGCGCCGCCTACGAAGCGTTGATGGTCCGTGAAGCCGATACGCGGCTTACGATGCTCGATCCGAACATTCGACCGGGGTTCATTCGCGACGAGGCGAGCTACCGGGCAAGAATCATGCGGATGATTGCGCTTGCCGACATCGTCAAGATTTCGGATGAGGATCTCGTCTGGATCATGGGTCAGGGCGGCCTATCCAACCTCGCAGCCGAATTGAGATCGCTTGGACCTGCAATCGCGATTGTCACCGAGGGTGCCGACGGCGCCACGGCTTACCACGAGGGTGGCAAGGTCGGCGTGCCGGCGGAAAGCGTCGAAATCGTCGATACGGTCGGGGCAGGGGATACCTTCAACGCCGGCATTCTGGCCTCGTTCCAAGAGCAGGGTGTCCTGACCAAAGGGGCGATTCGCGAAGTCTCGGCGGACGCAATCGAGGCGGCCATGCGTCTCGGCAGCCGGTCGGCAGCGGTCACGGTAAGCCGGGCCGGCGCCGCCTCCCCTTGGCGGGACGAACTCTCGCCCTGATGCTGCCGGGCGCGTCGGCCCGGCGACAGTCCCGAACGGCGCCCGAAGTTTCAAACGAGGTCCCGTAGCCAATCGATGAACATGGCAAGTCTTCCCTGATCGCGGCCCGGGTCGCTTCCGGCACAGAGCCTCGACCGGCAGAGACTGTCGATGGAATCCGCATTTCTTCGCATGGCCTTCCTGCAGTTGCGTGCCGGCCTTCGTTCGACGCCCGTCAAGGAACCGCCGGCACGAAACCCTCGAAGGCCCAAGGTGAAGATGCGTGAATGGCGACGTTGCGTCAGGCGGTGCCACGATTCAGCAGGCGGAGCATCGTGATCAATCCAAGGGGACGTCTTTCCTCGTCCAGGACGAAGGCGGCGGAAATCCGGCGCTCCTGCAGCACCGAAAGGGCTTCCCCCGCGATCGTGTCCGGCGAAAGCCCTATGTAGTTCACAGTCATGGCGGCGTCGGCCCGCGCATCGTGGAGCGCGTCCTGCATCGTCGTTCCGGCCATCCTTTCCAGATAGCGCCTGACGTCGCCGTCCGTGATGACGCCCAGGAGTCTATCGCCTTCGGTGACGCCCACGATTCCGAAGCCCCGCGCTGACAGTTCACTGATTGCCGTGACCACGGGCGCACCGGATTCGACGAGAGGCAGCTTGCCGACCCGGTGCATGATCTCTTCGACGCGCCTGAGGGCGGAGCCCAGCGAGCCACCGGGGTGGAATGCATGGAAACTGTCCGGACCGAATCCCTTTCGCTGCAACAGCGCGACAGCGAGGGCATCGCCCGCCGCCAGTTGCAGGAGAGTCGAAGTGGTCGGCGCCAGATTGTGCGGACAGGCCTCGCGCACCTTGGGAAGCACCAGGGCTACCGTAGCGGTGCGGGCCAGCGTCCCTTCGGGGTCGCTGGTCAGGGCGACGAGGGGCACGCGGTGGCGCTTCGCGTAGGCAAGCACGTCGGAGAGCTCGGCAGTTTCTCCCGACCGGGAAAGCGCAAGAATCACGTCCTCCGGCTGGACCATGCCGAGATCCCCGTGGCTCGCCTCGACAGGATGCAGGAAATAGGCCGGCGTTCCCGTTGACGCAAAGGTCGCGGCGAGCTTCGCGCCGATATGTCCGGACTTGCCAAGGCCAGTGACGATCAGGCGGCCCTTCATGTTCTCGATGAGATCAAGCGCTGCGTCTATGCGCCCGGCCATGGCATTCACGTCGTCCGCCAGCGCGCTCAAGCCGTCAAGATCGGTGCGCAGTGCCTTGCTGAAATGCTCCACCGTCATGGCTTCACCAATCTGTCGATTTCGGTCAGCTTCTGCAGGAGCCCTGCCATCTCGTCCAGTGGAACCAAGTTTGGTCCGTCGGAGGGCGCGCGCGAGGGCTCCTCGTGGGTTTCGATGAAGACTCCCGAGACTCCGACAGCCGCCGCCGCGCGCGCCAGCGGACCCACGAACTCTGCCTGTCCGCCCGACGATTCTCCCTGCGCTCCCGGAAGCTGCACGGAGTGAGTCGCGTCAAAGACGACCGGGCACCCGGTCTCTGCCATGATCGGAATGCTCCGCATGTCCGAAACCAGCATGTTGTAGCCGAAGCTCGCGCCGCGTTCAGTGAGGATGACCCGTTCATTGCCTGTGGACTCTATTTTCTCGACGATGTTGCCGACGTCCCAAGGCGCCATGAACTGTCCTTTCTTCACGTTGATGGCTGCTCCGGTCTCCCCTGCGGCCAGCAGAAGGTCTGTCTGGCGGCAAAGAAAGGCCGGGACTTGCAGGATGTCCACGGCCTCGGCGGCAGATGCACAGTGCGCGGCTTCGTGGACATCGGTCAGGACCGGGCATCCGAACTCGTCGCGTACCGCGCTCAGGATCGAAAGACCCTCGTCAATTCCCGTCCCGCGCCGCCCCTTGAGGCTTGATCGGTTGGCCTTGTCATAACTTGCCTTGAAGACATAGCCGATTCCATTGTCCTGGCAGAGACCCAAGAGTCTCTCTGCCAGCATCCGTGAATGATCGAGGCTTTCGAGCTGGCAGGGGCCTGCGATCAGGACCAGCGGCCTTGCGCGGCCGAATGTCACGTTTCCCGCGCCGACCTCTCTCATTCCATGCCCTCCCGCCGCATGATCTCCTCGATGAGTGGTATATCCGAGGGATTGTTCAACTCCCAGAAGCCACGCCCGCGCGCATTGACTTCAACGCATCGAACGGGGATGCCCCATTCGAGAAAGCGCAGCTGCTCAAGGCCTTCCGCCGCCTCGAGTGCGCCGACGGGCAATCCCGCATATCGCCTTAGCGCCTCGGGACGGTAGGCATAGCATCCGATATGGTGAAATGGGGCCGCGCCGGGCCTGGCGTCGCGGTCACCGAATGGCAGCACCTCCTTCGAAAAATAGAGTGCATCGCCTCCCTGCCTGAACACGGCCGTCGTCGCGCCGACCCGGCTGGCCGACCGGTCTGCGCGGAGCGAGGCGAGATGGTCGTCTTCCGTCTTCAGGACCGGCGTTGCGACCTGCACGGCGCGGTCGGCCATGGCAGCGGAAAGCGCCTCGACGTAATGCGGCGGCGTCAACGGCGCGTCGCCTTGGAGGTTGATCACGATATCGGGTTCATGGTCCAGCATCTGAAGGGCTTCCGCGCAACGCTCCGTCCCGTTTTGGGGGTCCGAGGACGTCATCATCACGTCCGCTCCGAACGCCTCCGCGGCATCGGCAATGCGCAGGTCGTCCGTCAGCACGTAAACGGCGCCGATGCCCGCAACCTTGCAGGCGGCCTCCCAGCTCCTTTGGATCAGCGACCGCGCATCGCCGGTCGCGCCCCTGAGCATTGCCAGAGGCTTGCCCGGAAACCGGACAGATGGATAGCGTGCCGGAATGAAGATGACGTTCTGCACGTGACCCTCGCTTTCTGAACCGCTTGCACGAAACATTTTGCGAGGCAACCGGGATTGCGCACTCCCCATGGGAGCAGCCCTTGTCCCGGGCGTCGAAAGCCGAGGCTGGTCTTGGTCGGTCCTGCCCGAGAGCGCAGGACTACTCCTAGGCGCCGCGTTCAGCACGAAACCCCGTGGCAACGACGAATTTCTCCCGCGAATCTGCGCGGCTCGCGGGGGGCTTCGTGCTGGCGATCTTGCCGAATCGCCGCTTGAGAACTGCCAGAAGGCTGGAATCCGCCCCGCCTGCAAGAACCTTGGCGACAAAGGTTCCGCCTTCGTCGAGCACGTCGAAGGCAAGATCGGCCGCCGCCTCGCAGAGTGCCATGATCCTCACGTGGTCGGTCTGCCTGTGTCCGGACGAATTCGCTGCCATGTCCGACATAACGACGTCGGCCTTGCCGCCAAGCCAGTCCCGGACGCGTTCATCCGCGCCATCGGACAGAAGGTCCAGCACGTGGATTTCCACTCCAGGAATCGGATCGACCTCCTTCTGGTCGATGCCGATGACCCTTCCAACCGCCTTGCCCGGCTTCTCGCTGAGCGCATTCACGCGCCTTGCCGCAACCTGGCACCAGCCGCCCGGTGCCGAACCGAGGTCCACCACCCGCGCGCCTGGCTTCAGGAACCGGTACTTGTCGTCGACTTCGATGAGCTTGTAGGCCGCTCGCCCCCGATAGCCGTCTTCCTTGGCGCGGCGCACATACGGGTCGTTCAACTGCCGCTCAAGCCAGCGGGTGGAGGACAACTTCCGCCGCCGGGCCGTGGTGACGCGCACCTTCAGGTCGCGTTCCGCTCGTCCGCTGGTCTGCCGTGCCATGAGTGCCACTGAACCTGACCGCGCAGGAATTGCAAGGAGCTGTGGTCGGATTCGCCGTTTGCCGCTGAAGCCACCCGTCTTCGGTGCTCCGCGAGAATTCGGTGCATTCTCCCGTTGCGTTCGAGTGGTCCGACCTGAGTGTCCGGACGCAGTCGAGCCTTGCGACTCAGACTTGCCCGAGAACTTCCCTCACGTAGCGTTGGGTTTCGCGGAACGGAGGAACGTCGCCATATTTCCTCACCGCGTAAGGTCCGGCGTTATACGCGGCGATCGCCAGCGGCCATGATCCGAAGACGTTATACTGTTCGGCAAGGTAGCGTGCGCCGCCCTCGAGGTTCTGGATCGGATCGTGGGGGTTTACGCCAAGAGACCGCGCCGTTTCAGGCATGAGCTGCGCCAATCCGATGGCGCCACGATGCGAGCGGGCCTTCGCGTTCCATCTGGATTCCTTCGTGATGAGCCGAAGAAACAGTCCTTCCGGGATTTCGTAGCGTCGCGCCAGTTCGCTGGCGGCCTCCAGATACCGATGCGAATCGGCGTCGAGCTTCTCTTTCAGAGCTGCAATTTCCGGGCTCTCTGGCGTGAATGTGGCCCGAACCTGCGGGTGAAGCGAACCGCGATGCTTCGGCGCAAGGGCATCAAAGGTCGCAACCTGGCGCTGGGAGAGTCCCGCCCCGTCCGCCGCCGATACCGGCGTTTCCGCCGAGAGTGGAGCGGCTAGTGCCAGACAAACGGGAAAAACTGCACTTCTAATGCAGCCAGATCGAGTCACAATGTATCCTCCAGGGGCTTTGCGAGCCGAACGGAGCATAGCGTTGGGGTCCGAATCCGGCAACGGGCAGGCATTGACGATCAATTTGGCTGTGGCAAAAGGGTCACAATGAGCAAGATCGCCGTTGTAACCGGAGCCTCTCGCGGGCTTGGGGCCGCGCTGGCCAAGGCGCTGGCCATGGACCATCACGTTGTAGCCGTTGCACGAACCTCCGGCGGTCTCGAAGATCTCGATGACCGCATTCAGGAGGCTGGTGGAAGTGCAACGCTCGTGCCTGCCGACCTTGCCGATGCTGACGCCTGTGCGGCAGTGTGCCGCAGCATTCAGGAACGATGGGGTCGCGCCGATCTTTGGGCGCACACGGCGATTCATGTCGCGCCACTGGCGCCTGCCGCACATCTTGACGCCCAAGACCTGGCAAGGTCCCTGGCAACCAACGTCACCGCGACCGCCACGCTGATCACGTGCGTGGCTCCGCTTCTTGAGGCCGCCGAAGACGGCAAGGCGGTATTTTTCGACGATGCCCGTGCGGGCGAGCGCTTCTTCTCCGCCTATGGCGCGACGAAGGCAGCCCAGATCGCGCTTGCCAGATGCTGGGCGGCCGAAACCGCGCGCACGGGCCCGCGCGTGATGATTCTCTCGCCGCCACCCATGGCGACCGCAACCCGGGCAAGGTTCTTTCCGGGCGAGAACAAGAGTGACTTGACCTCGCCGGATGCCGCCGCGTGCAGCATCATGGCTGCCATCCGCTGACCGGTCACGAGAGTCGGCACTTCGCTCCTCCTGGGTCAGGGATGGCCGGCCGACACATGACCTCCGGCGCGTTCGCCTCTTGGCAGGGCAGGAGCCACGGTCGCAGAATCGATCCCGACGAGAGATTCGGGCACGTGGAAAGTCAGGGAGATCATATGCGCGAGTGACCATGTTCCCTTGGCGTTCTCCCGCATTTCCGGAAAATGGGCGTGGAAAGGGCGTTCACGCACCCTCTCCCAGGCTCCCGGACAGGAACGGCCGCATGGCAATCGTGAAGACCTGCAGGAACATTGTCTATCGCCCGCTTCCGCGGACGGAGGCGAACCGGCACTGGCTTGGGACGACGCTCGAGAGCCAGCGACAGCCCTTCGACGCCGCGCTCGAAGAGCGGATCGACTGCTGCCGGAAGACGGGGCGGACAATCACTCCCATTTCGACCAGGCGAAGTCCCTGGCGGAATGCCGCAAGGACATTCCGGAGATGCGGGACGTCTCGACAAGGATCCGGCGCGGGACGCTCAAGCGGCTGGACGAGGCGTTCCAGGGATTCTTCGGCCGCGTGAAGAAAGGCGGCGCACCCGGCTTCCCACGCATCAAGGGACGCCACTTCCCCGGCAGCATCAGCATCGTGTCCGGCGTCAAGGTCAGGGACAGGTCCCGGACAGCGACGGCGAGATGCACGAGATGCCCGTCCCCGGCCGGCTGGCCGCGAAGGGCCGCCGCCTGCAGCGCAGGACCGTGCGCCGGAAGAAGGCGAGCCGGCGGCGCGAGAAGCCGAAGCGGCATCACGCCAAGGTCGTGCGCAAGATCGCGAACCGCCGCCACGACTGGCATCATCATGCGAGCCGGGACCTGGCGGCGAAGGCCGGGACCGTCGCCGTCGAGGGCCTCAACGTCAAGGGAATGACGAAGGGCGCGAAGGGCACGGTCGAGGAGCCGGGCGCGAACGTCCCGCGGAAGTCCGGCCTGAACCGCGTCATCCTCGACACGGGATGGGCGGCGCTCTGCCGGATGATCGAAAGCAAGGCCGCGAATGTCGTCAAGGTTCCGGCGCAGTGCACGTCAAGGACATGCCATGAGTGCGGAGCGGCCGGCAAGCGCTCCCGAAGAACCCGGGAGGACCTCGCCTGCACGGCCTGCGGGCATGCAGCGAATGCCGACGTCAATGCGGCGAAGAACATCGTGGCGAACGCCATGGGAGACGAGGCGTCCGGGACTGGCGCGTCTGCACGGCGAGAAGCGTTGGCGTTGGCCGCTTCAATGACCCGCGAAATCGGTGCGAGGGTGGCCTGATGGTCGCTCACGCGTAAATTCCCCAAGAAACTCCGGCAAGCGCGCCTTGCCCGGCGCTACGCGCTCCCATAAAGCAGGAAAATGCGCATTCTCATCACCAACGACGACGGCATCAATGCACCTGGCCTCCGGGTTCTGGACGAAATCGCGCGTGAAATCACCGGCGAGGACGGAGAGGTCTGGACAGTGGCGCCTGCATTCGAGCAGTCGGGCGTCGGGCATTGCATCAGCTACACGCATCCCACGCTTCTTTCCGAGTTCGGCCCGCAATGCTTCGCGGCCGAAGGGTCTCCGGCCGATTGCGTGCTCGCGGGGCTTCATCAGGTGATGAAGGACGCGCCGCCCGACCTCGTGCTTTCAGGAGTGAACCGGGGCAACAACGCAGCCGAGAACGTCCTCTATTCCGGTACAGTGGGTGCGGCCATCGAGGCTGCGCTGCAGGGGATACCAGCGATCGCGCTCAGCCAGTTCTTCGGACCGGAAAGCGCCAACCTGGAAAACCCGTTCGAAGCCGCTCTCGGGCACGGGGCCGAGACCGTGCGAAAGCTCCTGAAGGACGGGACCTGGGAGGACGAATCCTACCGGGTCTTCTACAACGTCAACTTCCCGCCGAATTCCGCAGCCGCGGTACGAGGCGTTCGGGTCTCGACCCAGGGCTGGCGCGAGGGAACCAGATTCGGAATCGAACCGCACCGCTCGCCTTCGGGCCGCATGTTTTTCTGGGTCAAGGGCGGTCCCCAGCATACGCCAACGGGTCCTGGAACGGATGTGGCCGCGAACCTTGACGGCTTCATTTCCGTCACCCCGCTTAGGGCGGACCTGACGGCGCATGACTTGGTCGAGACCTTGCGCGACCGGCTTGATACATGACGCTCAAGGACGAGCAGCGCATGCAGTTCGTGTTTTCTCTCCGCCGGCACGGGGTGACAGATGCACGCGTTCTGGAGGCCATGGAGACGATCGACCGGGGAGACTTCGTGAAAGGCGTCTTTGCCGAGCGAGCCTACGAGGACACGCCGCTCCCGATCGCATGTGGCCAGACGATCAGCCAGCCGGCCATCGTGGGCCTCATGACGCAGGCCCTGGACGTCGCCCCTCGCCACAAGGTGCTCGAGGTCGGCACTGGATCGGGATACCAGGCGGCCATTCTCAGTCGGCTGGTGCGTCGGGTCTACACGATCGAACGGCATCCGCGGCTGGTCCGGGAGGCGCGGGCGGTCTTCGAGCGTCTGGGACTCGCTAACATCACGGCACTGACCTCGGACGGAGCCCGGGGATTCCCCGAACAGGCTCCGTTCGACCGGATCATCGTGACCGCGGCAGCGGAAGACCCTCCGGGGCCACTCCTGGCCGAGTTGAAGGCCGGCGGCATCATGGTCGTGCCGGTGGGCAGGTCCGACGCGGTGCAGGTCCTGATCAAGGTCACCCGAACCGAGTCCGGGTTCGATTACGACGAGCTGTTGCAAGTGCGTTTCGTTCCCCTCATCGAGGGAATGGGCGGCGATTAGGAAGGCGCGTGCCGCAACGGGCGAACCATGCCGAAAACATGCATAAGCGCCGGGCGAATGGCGCAATCGGTGCGGACGACGCTTTTTTTGTTGGCGTAGTTCGGGCAATCAATGCTATGGTTCGGGCAATGTCGCAACGATTGAGCGCAGGCAGATGCGTGACGCGACATCACCGACAGCCTCAGAGAAGGTTGCGGCATCAGGCATGAGGAGCAAGTGCATGACACATGCGGCATTTCCGGTTCGGCTGGCTGTCCTTCTGTCCGGTACGATGTCGCTCTTCGCCTGCGATGGCGAAGGTCCTGAGAATTTCGATTTCGATTTCCGGGGGGCGGCCGGACAGCTGGACACGACAGAGGCCGTGCGCGCCGCCATTGATCCCGCGCAGGCGCCTGACGCACGGGGCGAGCCTTTCGCGCAGGCCCGTCGCGTACCAGAATCCGCCACAGGCTCGGCAAGCGTCATTGAACTCGCCGGTTCCGCGATTGACAGGGCGGACGGAGCATCCCCCGCCTCGGTTCCTGTGCGCCATCGGGTGGTTGCCGGAGAGACCACGTTCACGATTGCGAGGCTCTATGGCGTGTCGGCCGAAAGCGTCACCGCGCGGAACGGGCTAGGTCCCAACCCAGAGCTTCGGGAAGGCCAGTACCTGATGATTCCGCCAGCGGAGACCGCTGGAGCCATAGAGACCACGACGGTGGCCCTGCCGGGTTCAGGATCCGAAACCCCGCTGCCGCCGTCCGCTTCGAAACCCCTGCCGGCTGCGGAGAATGGAGCGTCGTCGCCAGCAGCAAGGACGGCAGGGCTTGACGACCGGCAGACGGCTGCTTCGGACAATGCCCGCCTGAGGATGCCCGTGCTGGGCAGCATCGTGCGGCCGTTCCAGAAGGGCTCGAACGAAGGCATCGGGATCTCGGCGTTGGCAGGCACCGTCGTTGTCGCCGCGGATGCGGGCACGGTTGCCGCGATCACGCGCGATACCGATCAGGTGCCGATTCTGGTGATTAGGCACGAAGGCAACCTTTTGACGGTCTATGCGGGCCTGGACAATATCACTGTGGAAAAGGGCGACCGGGTCAGGCGCGGCCAGAAAATTGCGGTCGTGCGCAACGCGAATCCGCCGTTCCTGCACTTCGAGGTTCGCGAGGGTTTCGACAGCGTGGACCCCGGGCCCTACCTGAATTAACGGGCTTGCGTGCCTGGAGTGCGCCTCGCGCTGCATCGCTCGGGAGCCAGCATTCGGTCCTGCGATGACGGGCAGTTTCCACACCGATTGATCGAATTCCTGAAAATCGGGGCCGTTCAAAACGCATCCGGCATCTGCCGTCCAACGTGTGCTTGCGCAATTGCGACCCCGTTCCACTCTGAGGTGCAATGCCAGAGGTAGTGGGTTTCTGTGTTTCTTTTGCACAGGATGTTGCATGTCGACCCCATGGCGTGACCCTTGCAAGATCGTTGCCGACCGACCACCTGCCGTTTCAGTTCGACCAATCGTTCAGTCCTCAGCCTCAAACAGCCGTTGGTAGGCCGCCTCGGCCCGTGCGAGACCTGTGTCAGTCAGGAGTACCGATTTCGCCTTGCTCGCCGGATTGGAAATCAGGTCCTTGTCGTGAAGACGGTCCATGGCATCCCAGTCGAACGACTTCCAGGTTCGCGCACCGCCCAACGGGTGGCGTTCTAAGATTCCCAGCCAGAGCAATGCAAGCACGGCCTCGTCAATCCTGTCCTTCACCTGATCGTCGTTCATCGCGTGGTTCCCCCTTGCCATCCGTCGAGGTTGCTGTCGTCGCCATCGGATCCCATGACGCGTTCCACGAGGTGGTCGGTGACGTCCACGAAATAGCTTTCCAGCTCGGACTGGAGCTGACTGTACTCCGGCCATACCACCCGGTCGAAAAACCGCTCCCGCGAACGGACCATCACCGTCGTGCGCCGTTGGCGCGAGTAGCGGAAAGTGCGCACGCCGTGCTTGCGACAGACCGCCACGAACAGCCGGACCGACCATGTGTCGGGAAGAGAGAACTGGAGTTCGACCTCTGGCTCGGTCGGCCTGTCCGAACGGCCCAGACGGCTTTGCAGCCGGCTCATCGCGGTTTCCGCTGCGGCACGCTCCCCCGGGCTTCCTGCGCGGCGGAACAGCGCCTCCACCTTCGCGAGCTTTGCTTTCAGAGCCTCGCTGTCGATCATTGCTCACTCTGCGACTGCGTCGAGATCATCCCGACGATTTCGCAGGTTCTCGCGAGAACGGGTGCAGCGACTTCACGGGCGCGGGCCGCACCTTCGTGCAGGATGCGGTCGATCTCGGGCAGATCATTGAGGAGGCGGTTCATCTCGTTCGTGATTGGCGCCAGGGTCTCGACCGCAACCTCGGCGAGGTGCGGCTTGAACTTGCCCCATCCCTGGCCTGCGACTTTGGCCATGACCGCATCCGGAGATTGCCCCGTCAGGCCGGCGCATATGTCGATCAGGTTGCGGGCCTCGGGCCGCTCCTTCAGTTCACCGTAGGTCTCAGGCAGGGGTTCGGGGTCGGTTCTTGCCTTCCGGAACTTGAGCGCGATCGTGTCGGCATCGTCCGACAGGTTGATCCGGCTCATGTCCGAGGCATCGCTCTTCGACATTTTCCGCGTGCCGTCACGCAGGCTCATCACGCGCGTGGCAGGCCCTTCGATCATCGGTTCTGTGATCGGAAAGAAATCCACCTCGTAGTCGTGGTTGAACTTGGCGGCGATGTCGCGTGTGAGTTCCAGATGCTGTTTCTGGTCCTCTCCCACGGGCACGTGGGTTGCGTGGTAGACAAGAATGTCGGCCGCCATGAGCGCGGGATAGGCGAAGAGGCCGAGCGAGGCGTTTTCCGCGCTTCTCCCAGCCTTGTCCTTCCACTGGGTCATCCGGCCCATCCATCCCATGCGCGCGACGCAATTGAATATCCATGCCAGCTGCGTGTGTTCCGGGACCTGTCCCTGCCTGAAGAGGATTGACCGCCGGGGATCTATGCCGCACGCCATGAAGGTTGCCGCCGCCTCGCGCGTGTTCCGGGCGAGGTCGGCAGGGTCCTGCCACGTCGTGATCGCATGCAGGTCGACCAGGCAGTAGATGCACTCCTGCTTGCCGTCGTTCTGGATGTCGACGAAGCGCTTGAGGGCACCGAGATAGTTGCCGAGCGTCAATCCGCCGGATGGCTGGATTCCCGAGAACACGCGGGGGGTGAATGCTGTGGCCGACATGTGGCTGCGATCCTCTGGATTTTCCTGCTCGCGTGCCTTACCGAGCGCGTGTTCCTCCGTCAAGAAAGGCAAGCGATGCCGGACGATCACTCACAGCCGACCTTCAACGCCCTGCCGCCGGCCGTCGCGGCCCTGGCGTTGGTGATCTTCGTGATCGAGGTGATACTGGCGTTTGGAGCCCGGGGGTATGTCGGGGGGCCTGCCGGCATAGGCTGGCGCACGGAAGCGATTCAGAAATTTGCCTTCTTTGGCCCGCTTCTGGCCTGGATCATCGAAACCGGAAACTGGACGCCCGAGCATCTCCGCCGGTTCGTCACCTATCCCTTCATCCATCAGGGCTTCGCCCACGCGATCTTTGTCATCGTGTTCCTCCTGGCCATGGGGAAGCTCGTGGGCGAGGTGCTGGGCAACCTCGCTGTCCTTGTCCTGTTCTTCTGCTGCGGCGCCTTTGGAGCCCTGATCTTCGCCGGCCTGACAAGTGACGAGTTTCCGCTCATCGGCGGCTTCCCGTCGGTCTACGGCTTGATCGGCGCGTACACCTTTCTGCTTTGGGTCGGGTATGGCGCGACCGGGCAGAACCAGTACCGCGCCTTCACGCTGATAGGATTCCTGCTCGGAATCCAGCTTGGGTTCGCGATAATTTTTGGCGGGTCGAATGACTGGGTGGCCGATGCGGCCGGCTTTGCACTAGGTTTCGTGCTCGTTCCGGCGCTTGCGCGCGGCGCGTTTCGCGGGTTTCTGGACCGGATGCGGCGGCGGTAGCGGAATTCGGCCTACCGCCGCATCGCGTTCCTGAGTTCCGCAACCGAAAACGCCCCGAGGGCAATGCCTGCAACGCCATAGATCAAGAGCCCCAAGCCGCAGAGCAGGGCAAGGCTGGCGATCGCCGCAAGCTCGCCCGTCGCAGCGACAGGGGCCAGCAGGCGATCCAGGGGCCAGAGTCCGGCTGCCATCGCCGCCGTGGCGAAAAGCATGCGCGGCAGGCGCTTTCGAGCCTGTGCGTCCAGCCGGGCGGCCCGGCCCATTTTCCTCGATCCCAGGTGAAGCAATGCCAGCATGAACCATGCTGCAAGCGTTGTGCCGATGGCGGCGGCGATGTATCCGACGTAGGGTGCAAGCCCGATCGCCAAGGCCGCATTGATCAGCATTGCGGCGGCGGCAAAGTGGAACGGTCGCCTCGTGTCCTGCCTTGCAAAATAGAGCGGCTGCAGTGCCTTTTGCAGAACGAATGCCGGAAGCCCGAGGCCGTAGACCGCCGTGGCCAGTGCAGTGGCAGCCGTGTCGGACGGACCGAACGCCCCGTGCTCGAAAAGCGTACGCACCATCGCCGCCGGGATCACTGCAAGCGCGGCAGCGGCGGGTATGGCAAGCGCCAGAGACATTTCAACCGCCCTCGAGAACGCGAACTGGCCGCCATCCGTGTCGCCGGCCGCGAGGCGACGCGAAAGATCCGGCAGGAGCACGATCCCGATCGCGATGCCGACAACACCAAGGGGAAGCTGGTAGAGCCGGTCCGCGAATGACAGCCAAACGATGGCGCCGTCAAAGTAGCTGGCCACTTGCCGTCCTATGAGGAGATTGACCTGCACGACGCCGCCGGCCAGCATGGCGGGCATGGCAATCACGGCGAGGCGCTTGAGTTCGGGTGTCCAGCGCGGCCAGCCGGGCCGGAGGTCGAAACCGGCCGTCCGCGCCGCCCACCAGACGAGGGCGAGCTGCGCGATGCCGGCCAGAATCACTCCAAACGCCAGAAGCGTGCCATGGCGTGCGCTTTCCGCCTCACCGACAATGGAGCTTCCGAAGCCGAGTTCGGCAAGGATCAGCACGCCGATCAGGATGATGTTCAGAAGCACCGGCGCAGCGGCGGCTGCGGCGAATCTCCCACCTGCGTTCAGGACGCCGGAAAGAAGCGCGGCGAGCGAGATGAACAGGATATAGACAAACACGATCCGTCCAAGCGTCACGGCCGTATCGAAGCGCATGTCGTTCGCGAACCCGCTGGCCATTGCGAGAACGAGCCAAGGCATGAAGACCGTGCCGAGAACCGCGATTGCGATCAGGATCACCGTCAGTCCCGACAGGGCGTCTCGCGCAAAGCCGCCCGCATCCTCGCCGACCTCGAGCTTCCTTGCGAACATGGGCACGAAAGCCATGTTGAAGGCGCCTTCCGCAAAGAATCGTCGGAACATGTTGGGCAGGGCGAAGGCCACGAGGAACGCTTCCGCCACCGGGCCGCTTCCAAGCCATGCCGCGATCAGGATGTCACGGACAAAGCCGAGAATGCGCGACAGGAACGTCCATGCCCCCACCGTCATGGCGCCGGATATCAGCCGAATCGTGGTCATGGAGTCGCCGCGCCTCGGTGTTTCTGCAATGTCGCGCCGCCGATCACGGCGCGACGGCCCGCTCGGCACCTTCCACGATTGCGGCATGGAGACGTGCTTCCAGCGTCCTCTGCTTCGACTTCGAATGGTACTTCAGGCCGAACATGTCCTTCACATAGAAGGTGTCGACGACCTGTGCGCCGTATGTCGCGATTACGGCACTTGCAATGTAGACGTTTGACTGCGCGAGCGCATGCGCAAGGTCGTAAAGCAGCCCCGGACGGTCGCGCGTGTCGACCTCGATGATCGTGTAGATGTCCGAGCCGTCGTTATCGAACGTGATTGAGGTTGGCACGCCAAAGGCGCGTTCCTTCATCTTCCGCCGATCCCTGTTTGCGAGCGATTCACGCGGCAAGGTCTCGCCCTTCAAAGTCCTTTCGATCACGTCTCGCAATCGCTGCATCTGGTCCGTGCCGTAGGGGCTTCCGTCCCTGTCCTGAACCCAGAATGCGGCGGTCGCATAGCCGTCGGAGGAGGTATAGCTCCGCGCGTCGACGACATTCGCGCCTGACAGGGCCAGTGCGCCGGACAGCCGGGCGAAGATGCCTGGATGGTCCGCGAGGGCAAAGCAGATTCGGGTCGCATCCCGCGCCTCGTCAGGCATCAGGTCGATCCGGATCTCGGCGTCGCCGATACCTGAGAGCATGCGCGCAATGACCATGTGCGCGCCGCGCGGCAGGCCCTGCCAATAGGGGCCGTAGTGGCGGGAGGTCTCGTGCTGGAGGGCTTCTTCGTTCCAGTCCGCCAGCGCATCGCGGAGCGCGGACCTGGCCTCCGATTCCTTGCTGCGACGGTTGATGGCCTCCATCCCGCTTTCGAGGGCATCGGTCGTCATCGCGTGGAGGTCGCGCAGCAGTTGCGCTTTCCAGTTGTTCCACGTGCCAGGACCCACGCCCCGGATGTCGCACACGGTCAGCACGGTCAGCAGATCGAGCCTTTCCCGGGATTGCACCGCCTTGGCGAAGTCGCGCACCGTGCGCGGTTCCGACAGGTCGCGCTTCTGGGCCACGTCAGACATCAGGAGATGGTAGCGGACAAGCCATTCGACCGTCTCCGCCTCGTCCTTCGTGAGCCCGAACCGCCGGGCGGCCTTGCGCGCGATCTGCGCTCCGAGGATCGAGTGGTCCTGTTTGCGGCCCTTGCCGATGTCGTGCAGCAGGAGGGCCGTGTAGAGGACCTTTCTGTTGACGCCACGTTTCAGGATGCCGCTCGCGACCGGCAGTTCCTCGACCAGCTCGCCGCGTTCGATCCCCGCCAGGTTCGAGATGCACTGTATCGTGTGCTCGTCCACCGTGTAGTGGTGGTACATGTTGAACTGCATCATCGCCACGATGGGCTCGAATTCCGGGACAAGCGCTGCAAGCACGCCGAGTTCGTTCATGCGTCGGAGCGCCCTCTCGGGATTTCCGTGTTCCAGAAGCGTATCGAAGAATATTCGGTTTGCCTCGGGTGACCGACGCATTTCGTCGTCGACAAGGCCGAGATTCGCCGTGATCAGCCGCATGGCGTCGGGGTGGATCAGGTATCCCGTGCTCAGCGCCTCTTCGAAGATCCTCAAGAGATTCAGCTTGTCCGCCAGGAAGGTGTTGCCGTTGGCGATGTCAAGACGGTTGTGGCGCAGCACATACTGGTCGCCCACACGCCTTCGGCGCTGGAAGAGGCTTGCGAGCGATGGCGCCTTCTTGACGTGCTTCGCCTCCAGCGCCGTCAAGAATATCCGAGTGAGCTCGCCGACCACCGTGGCATGACGGAAGTAGTCCAGCATGAAGCGCTCGACGGCAGGCCGGTCTGCTCCGTCATTGTAGCCAAGCCGTTCCGCGAGCATTGGCTGGACGTCTATGGTCAACTCGTCCACCGCGCGCCCTGCGAGCACGTGGAGGTGGCACCGGACTGCCATGAGAAAGGTCTCGGCAGCGCGGAATTTCTCGTATTCCTCGGCGCTCAGCAGGCCCGTCCGCACCAGCTCCGCCGCATCCGAGACGCCGTGAATGTACTTGCCGATCCAGAAGAGCGTCTGCAGGTCCCTCAGGCCGCCCTTGCCCTCCTTGATGTTGGGTTCGATGATGTACCGCCGACCGCCATGGCGGAGGTGGCGGGAGTCGCGTTCGCGAAGCTTGGCTTCAATGAACTCCGAGACCGTGCTGCTGAAGAGCTCCTTTCTCAACCGAACCGCCAACTCGTCGGCCAGAGGTCTGTTGCCGACCAGGAAGCGATGTTCCAGAAGCGCGGTGCGGATCGTGTTATCGTCCTGCCCGAGCCGGATGCATTCGGTTATGTTCCGCGTTGCGTGTCCAACTTTCAGATGCAGGTCCCAGAGCACGTAGAGCATGCTCTCGATCAGGCTTTCGGCCCAAGGCGTGACCTTCCAGGGCATGAGGAACAGGAGATCCACGTCAGAGCAGGGCGCCATCTCGCCCCGGCCGTAGCCACCGACGGCGAGAATCGCGATGCGTTCGCCATCTGTCGGATTGGGGTTGGGGTGCAGCCAGGTCGTTGTGACCCGAAATGCGGTTTCGACCACGCCGTCGATCAGGTGTCGAAATGCAAGCACCGTGTCACGTGATGCGAACGGATTCGCTTCCAGCGATTCAGTGATGATGGTGCGCCCGTTGTCGACTGCCTGCCTCAGATGGTCGGTTATCCGGCTTCGCGTCTCGGAGTCGCGCCCGGGCGGCAGGCCATCCATGTCGTCCGCGATTGCGGCCAGCACGGATGCATCATCATAGATCTGGATCGCGATCAGACCCAGATCCGGAAAGGCAGGACTTTCGCGGTCCTGCCTGGGATCAGAAGCCCGCGCTGCCAAAGCTTGTTGGGGCGGGGTCAATAACGATCACCTGGTTGTTCTCGACCTGCGCGACGGCAAGCCCGCGTTCATTCGTGCCGTCTCGCAGCAGTCGGAAGGGTCCGTTGACACCGGCAAATCCGGCGTTTTGGGTCAAGGCGCCTGTCTGAAGCGCGTTGCTCCTGCCCTGCGCGACAAGTGCGCCGATCGCTGCGATGCCGTCATAGGCAAGGCTCGCGATCGGGTTGGGCCGAGAGCCGTAGGCGGCGGCATATCGACGGCTGAACTGCTGGGCCAGCACTGGCGCGGGGGTTGCGAACCAGGCCCCCTGCAGCCCCTTGAGCGAAAGCGCGCTTGATGGCACGTCGAGCCTCTGCAGGCCGATGAACTGTGCCGTGTCCCTGTCGACGCCGTATTCCGGCAGCAATGCTGCCAGAAAGGGAAGTGCGCCTGAATTCCCGGAGGTCACGAACATTGTGTCCGCGTCATAGGCAAGGAAGCTGCCTGCGATGCCGGGAATTGCATCGACCACACCTTGTTGCGAGAGGGCGAATGACTGGACTCCGACGACGTTAGCACCCGCCTTGCGCGCGGCCTGCTCGATCGCTTCCGCGCCCACGCGTTCTCCAGGATCGTCTGCGTGCACGATGAATATGTCGTTCTTGCCTTGGCCGAGCGCGTATTCGACAAGCCGACCGGCCGTCGTTCGGAACGTGTTGCCCAGAATGAAGACATTTCCGCCCGCAATAGCTGGATTGTTGGAGAAGGTCAGGACATTGATGCCGCTGGCTGCAGCCACTGGGCCGACGGTGCGTGCGTTTTCGGCGAACAACGGTCCGAGAATTATCTTTGCGCCGTCCTGGATCGCGAGCCGTGCAGCTTCCGCGGCACCTTCGGGCGTGCCGAAGGTGTCGTACACCTGCAGGCTGATCTTGATCGAGTCAAGATCCTCTACCGCCAGCAGCGCCGAGTTTTCGAGAGACTGTGCCAGAATCGCGCCGTTCGGCGCGGTCTTTGGCACAAGCAAGGCGACCGGCACGGCCTCGTTTGGACTGATCAGGGGTTCTCTGGTCGAGGTGGTGGGGACGCATGCGGCAAGCACGGCAAGCGCAATCATCCAGGTCATGACCTTGCGGCACAGCGGCAAAAGGGCAAGCATTGGAATCTCCTCGGACAGTTCGGCGCGAACCTATGCAGAAACACATCCCTAGTAAATCACGCAACGCAGCAATGAGCAAAGCATCTGGCGGCGCGGCCCTGGAAACAGGCCTCCATCTTGTGTCCACGCCGCTGGGAAATGCGCGGGACATCACGTTTCGGGCTCTTGACGTTCTCCGCAATGCCGACTTGTTGGTTGCCGAGGACACGCGAAGCCTGAGACGGCTCATGAACATCCACGGGATTCCGCTCGCCGGAAGAGGAATCCTGACGTACCACGACCATAGCGGGGACCGGGAGCGGATGGCGGTGCTTGGGGCGTTGAGCAATGGCGCGTCCGTGGCCTACGCCTCGGAGGCAGGTACGCCTCTCGTGGCCGACCCTGGCTATGCCCTGGTGCGGGCAGTGATCGGCGAAGGTCACAGGGTGCTGTCCGTGCCCGGTCCGTCCGCCTTGATCGCCGCCCTGACGGTGTCCGGCCTGCCATGCGACCGGTTTGCCTTTGCAGGGTTCCCTCCTTCGAGGCCCGGTGCGCGAAAGCGGTTTCTGGAGCGGCTCGCCGATGTGCCCGGCACGCTCATCCTCTATGAAAGCCCTCGCCGCGTGGGCGCCACGTTGCAGGATGCCGCCCGCGTGCTGGGTGCTGACCGACCCGCAGCCCTGTGCCGGGAACTCACCAAGAAATTCGAGGAAATTCGCAGGCAGACCCTCGGCGGGCTGGCAGAGGACCTTGCCGACACTCCCCTCAAGGGCGAAATCGTTCTGCTGATCGGAAAGAGCGAAGTGCCGCCCGACCCCTCGGAAGTTGAAGAGGCCCTGAAGGAGGCCCTGAAGACCAGGAAACTCCGCGACGCGGCAAACGACGTGGCAAGCCGGTTTGGCCTGTCGCGACGCGCCATCTACCAGTTGGGAATCAAGATCGGCAGCTGATCAATTTCCCGGCTTCACAGACCATTGGATCGCCGGTTCGCTCCGTACTCTTGAGATTTGGCGACACTCTTGCCGCGAATCGAGTGCTCGCGGCATTGATGCACTGACACGGGCCCTTCAGGAGACCTTTGCACGCTTCGGAATGCCGCTGTGCCATGGTCCGGCGGCGCGCAAAGCGTGAAGTTCAGCACAATGCACGTTCGCGCACGGATTGCGCGTCACGTACCGGCATTCGGCTGGAATCTGTGGGAGGATAGCGCGAACCGCTCGACGGCCCTGGGCCCCATCTCGGTAAACGTCGGAACTTCGATTGAGGCCCGCAGCCAGCTGCCTGACGCGAACCGAGCGTCGCTTTCCGCGCCAACCCGCTTCCAGTGCCTGCGCAGATTGGGGAATTTCAAATTTGAGTGACCATCAGGCCACCCTCGCCCTGATTTCACGGGTCGTTGAAGGGGCCAATGCCAACGCTCCTCGCCGTGCAGGTGAAGCCGTCCCCGGTTCCGCGTGAGCGTCTGCCGACCGCTCCGCACTCGTGGCTTGTTCCTGGCCTGCCTGGTGCCGGAACCTTGATGACGGCGGCCGCCTTGCATTCCGGCAGGGCGCCGTCCAGCCTGTGTCGAGGATGACGCGGTTCAGGCCGGACTTCCGCGGGACGTTCGTGCCCGGCTCCTCGAGCGTGCCCTTCGCGCCCTTCGTCATTCCCTTGACGTTCAGGCCCTCGACGGCGACGGTCCCGGCCTTCGCCGCCAGGTCCCGGCTCGCATGACGGTGCCGGTCGTGGCGGCGGTTCGCGATCTTGCGGCGACGGCTCGCCTTCTTCCGTCGCGCGCTCCCGCGCCCGTTGCCGGCGCCCTCCCCTGCCTCGACCGCGAAGCAGGCGAGGGCGTGCCAGCGTCCGTCCGTGCGCTCGAGGACGGCCGAGACCGGCCTGCCGTCAGGATGCGGGTTCCCGCCCTTCCGGCGGACCGTCATCGGCCTGCCGTTCCCGACCTTCACGCCGGACACGATGCCGATGCTGTCGAGGAAGCGGCATCCCTTGAAGCGGGGGAAGCCGGGCGCGCCGCCCTTCGCGACGCGGCGGAAGAACCCCATGAAGGCCTCCTGCAGGCGCTTGAGCGTGCCGCGCCGGACGGCAACCGGCACGGACGCCATCTCCGGAAGCTCTCGGCGGCATTCCGTCAGCGCCTTGCACTGGTCGAGGCAGGTCAGGCTGCGGCCCGTTCCGCGGCAACGGTCGATGCGTTCCTCGAGCCCGGCGTTGCAGGGCAGGCGCTGGCTCTCAAGCGGCGTCCCAAGCCATTGCCGGTTCGATTTCGCCTGCGGAAGCAGGCGATGGACAATGTTCCTGCACGTCCTTGCAAGTGCGATGCGGCCGCTCCTGCGCCGAGCGTCTGCAAAAGGGTGCGTGAACTTCCCTTTCCTCGCATGTTGCCGGAAAGCCGGAAGAACGCAGCAAGAACGTGGCCACTGATGCATATAATTCACCAGAATTGCAGCTTGCCGATCCGCCGACCTGGCCGTGGAATAGCCCGCCGCCCGTTCCGGATCGAACGAATGCCACGAAAAGAGTGAAAGCTGGGCGAAGATCGATTTGCAACAGGCGGTTCTGGCGGTATTGAATGCCGAGGGTTACGCCACTTCGTCCCCGCATGTGTGGCGCCGGAAGCGGGCGTCAGAGGATCCTGTCATGTTGCGCAACGATCCGTTCTTCATGCCTCAGGCGTCGCTGCGGCGTCCTGCGGGGCATGCGCTGCAGCCTTCTTCCGGAAAGATGAAGCGGCTGTTCCAGCCCCTGGCCGCCACGGGTGTTCCTCTTGGCGGCATTGGAACCGGTGGAATGACCCGCGCTTCAGACGGACGCTTCAGCAGGTGGACGATCAAGGGCGGCGGCCTGGCAAGTTTTGCGATGCCTTGCAATGGATTCCTCATCCGGGCCCGACGGCGGGACCAGTCGCCTGCTGCCGTCGCATTGCAGCCGGACCCCGCGAACGGTGAGCTTGATTCCTTCGAATTCGAAGGGGCGCCGCCCGAGTGGGGCGGTCTCTTCCCGTTCTCGTGGCACCGGCACGCACCGCTGGAAGGCATCAGAGCGGAATGTCTTTCGTTCTCTCCCGTCATTCCGCATGATCTTCCCTGCTCGATGCTTCCGGTCGCTCTCTTCAAATGGCGACTGACCAACACCGGAGACACGTCAGCCGACGTCTCGCTCGCATTCACTTTCGCCAACCTGAACGGATGGTTCGTTTCGTTTCACGAGGGTCGCCCGTCAAGGGTGGCCGCCGGCTGCTTTAACAGGCCGTCGGACTTTAGCGGGGGAACCGGGGTCGTCTTGGACCGTCGTCGCACAGCGGATGAACCGGCGGAAGGCACGGGGGAATGGGCCATAGCGGCCTTTGCCGACGCAGGCACGAACTTCTCCCGCACGGCCTGTTTTGATGGCACGGGGAATGGCGGTGAATTCTGGGACGAGTTTCTCGAGAGTGGCGACGCGCCGGATCTCGGCAGCGGATGGGTCACCGAAAGCGGGTTTCGCGAGACGCGGCCGGCACATCCGGCTGCCGCCGTGTCCGCGCGGATGTCCATGTGTCCCGGCGAAAGCCGCGAAGTGCTGACGACGCTTGCGTGGGACTTGCCCCGGATCTCGTTTGGACAGGGCCGGTCGTGGTTTCGCGGCTATACCGACGAATGGAGCCGGAACGGTCGGAACTCGGAGCGGATCACGGAGTTGGCCCGCCAGTCCGCACCGGACTGGGAACGGCGAATCTCCGAATGGCATGAGGAGGTCAGCAAGGTTCTCGGCGGCGCACCGCATCGGGCCGGAATGACGATCAACGAAAGCTACTTTCTGGTGGATGGTCTCACCGCCTTGACGTCCGCCCATGGATCGCCTGACGGAAGGCAGCATTTCGGGATCATCGAGTGCCACGACTATGCACTTTACAACACGCTCGATCTCTGGATCTACGCGGCGGAGGCAGTGGCGCGGTTCTTTCCGGAACTTGCCGCAAGTGTCGCGCGAGACTACGCGGATTTCCTGGTCCCCGGAGATTCGGGGAATCGTCGCCACGGCCAGGAGAAGAGCCTGTTTCCGATCAATCTGGACCACGCCTGTCCGCACGATCTTGGCGGTCCGGGCGAGGATCCGTTCGTAACCCCGAATTCCTATACCTATCGCGATGGCACCCTTTGGAAGGACCTGAATTGTGACTTCGTCCTTTGCGTATATCGCGAAGGAAGGCACATGGATGCCGATTGGCGGTCTCGACGCTTCCCGGCGGTTCGCGCGGCCATCGATCATTTGCAGCAGTTTGATCGGGACGGGGACGGTCTGATCGAGAACGACGGCATCCCGGACCAGACATTCGACAACATCCCGATGACCGGCCCTTCAAGCTATTGCGGCGGTCTCTGGATTGCAGCGCTGCTCGCTGCGGCAAGACTCGCTGAGGCAGCTGGTGAATCGAGCCTTGCGGAAGACTGGAATGGCCAGGCTGACAGGGCGACGGTCGCCTACAATGAACGGCTGTTCAACGGGAAGTGGTTCCGCGTCGATACAGACGGCCCGTTCTCCGAGGCGTGTTTCATTGAGCAGCTCTTCGGTCCCTTTCTGGCGCGGCGCCTCGGACTGGGAGACATCGTGCCGCGAAGCAGTGCCGAAAGCGCATTGAAGACAATCTATGAACGGAATTTCCTCGCTGCAGGTGGTGGAGAAGGCGCCGTGTCACTGGCGGGCATCCCGGACGATGCAATGTCCTTGCTTCCGCATCAGGAGGACACGAGCTTTCAGACGGCCGAGATACAGCCAGGGTTCAACTTCAGCTACGTCGCCCAGCTGGAATCATGGGGCCTGTCGGACGAAGCCGACGTGATTCGACGCGCGCTGTATCGAGAGCTCTACGAAAGACGCAATTTGGTGTTTCAGACACCGGCCGCCTTTGACAGGGGCCTTCCGACATGCCGGGCGGTCCTCAACATGCGGCCGCTCGCGGCGTGGTGGATTGCCGAGGCCGGCTGACCAGGCGGCCGTGCCGCCGACACGGGCAGAACCTGGCGACGCAATGTGCATGCAGCGGTCCCGCCCCTCGAATGCCGGTGCCGGTCCGGCACGGGCGGCAACCCACCCTTGAGGTCCGAGCCGCACTTTGTCTTCCTTGATGCGTGCAATGGCGGATGCCGCCGACACTGGAGCCACCCCGCACAACCCCGACCGTCATCTCGACTTTTGCTGCGCAGACTCTTCTGCTCGATTCGTGCGCGGCCCAAGTTGTCGGCTTGCCCGCCAGACGATTTTCGCCCGTTGAATTAGGCGGTTCAATTCCGACCTCGCCGGATGCCCTGCCTGAAATTGCGGAATGGCGAGGTGCGGATGGCCGGCAGGGAAGGCGCTTCGCGAGACCTGCATCGATCGAGTCCATTGCTGGATCCGGCCCCGTTTCGTTCTGAACTGCAGTGCCGCGCAAGCTTGAAGACTCCGCAACGCTTCGGGGCGGAGGCAGTGGAATGCCTGCCGCGGGTGTTGGACGGAAGGTGCTGGAAGACATCGGCAGAGCCGCATAATGCGGCCAGCGGTCGCATGACCGCCATTGATGCCCGCGCCGCCTTGGGTCAGAAGGGATGCGTGAGATGCAAATGACGTCTACCACGCCCTGAAGGACGAGGACTTCCAGGAGGATCAGGCCACTTGACCAGCACGCGCTTCACCCGAAGGCACCACGCCCGAAGTGTTCCCCCGGTGTCGATTTGTCATTGCCGCCTGGCTTTCGCGGCGGGGAATGAGCGTGGACCCCGGATTGGCCGGCGCAAAGCTAGGAGGCGCGCTTTCCTCCCCGGCGCGAACGCCGGGGAGGAAAGCGCGGAACTTGGATGAGAGTCGCGATTCAGATGGATCCGATCGGTCCTATAGACATAGAGGCCGACTCGACGTTCCGGCTCGCGGAAGAGGCTCAGGACCGGGGTGCGGAACTGTTTCACTATCTTCCTGACAGTCTTTTCTGGGAGGAGGGGCGAACCGCAGCGCGTGGCTGGCCGCTGGAAGTGCGCCGAGCGAAGGGCGATCATTTTCGGCTCGGAGAGGAGACAGTCGTGCCGCTGGACGAGTTTGACGTGATCTGGCTCCGCCAGGATCCGCCTTTCGACACGGGCTACATCACGACCACGCACTTGCTCGAACTGGTGCCGGACACGCTCGTGGTCAACGACCCGTTCTGGGTGAGGAACTTTCCGGAAAAGCTGCTCGTGCTTCAGTTTCAGGATCTGACGCCTCCGACAATGATCGCGCGTGACCTTGACGCAATTCGCGAGTTTGCGGCACGCCACGGAGATATCATTCTCAAGCCGCTCTACGGAAACGGCGGTGCGGGGATATTCCACCTGGCAAGCGGTGACCGGAACCTTGCCTCGTTGCACGAGATGTTCATTGCGGCATCGCGCGAGCCCCTGATTGCCCAGAGGTTCGTGCCGGAAGTGAAGAGCGGCGACAAGCGCATCATCCTGGTCGATGGTGAACCTGCAGGTGCGATCAACCGCATTCCTCCCGAAGGCGAAACGCGCTCGAATCTCCATGTAGGTGGCCGGGCGGAAAAAGTTGGCCTGACTGAGCGTGACAGGGAGATTTGCGAATCCATCGGGCCACTGCTTCGCGAGAAGGGGCAGGTCTTCGTGGGAATCGACGTCATCGGCGACTACCTTACGGAGATCAACGTCACTTCGCCCACCGGCATCCAGGAGCTTGAACGGTTCGATGGCGTGAACGTCGCCGGCGCCATCTGGGACGCCATAGACTCGCGCCTTTCCGGTTAGGGACCGTCAGCCGGGAAGCGAGGGCGGGCCTGTCTCGCTGCCGATCTTGCTGAAATGCCGGAGTGAAGTAATTTGCCGGATGCGGGGCGTACCGTACAGGTCTTTCCTGACCGCCCAAACGATCCATGGGGCTCGCGGACATCGCTGGATGCCGGAGGCGGACCAAAGATTCCTGCCGGGCGATTCTCGTGGAGAAAGTCACCGGCGCGGCGCGGTCCGTTGAGTCCTCGGGCATATGCGCGTGGAACGGGACAATCCTGCGTCCGATGCGCAATGCCTTGCTCATTGCACTTCTGGAACTTAACACTTGTTACAACCCATGGAGCGGCAAGACATGCTGGACGGGAAGCGCGTTCTCCTGATCGTGGGCGGCGGAATCGCCGCCTACAAGTCGCTGGAACTGATTCGCCAGGTCCGCAAGACCGGAGGGGCGGTGACTCCCGTCCTGACGCGTGCGGCAATGGAATTCATCACGCCGCTCTCGGCCTCGGCTCTTGCGGGTGAAAAAGCCTATACCGATCTCTTCGACCTGACCGACGAGGCGGAGATGGGCCATATCGAACTGTCGCGCAGCGCAGACATGCTGGTCGTTGCGCCTGCCACTGCCGATTTTGTCGCGAAGATGGCCGGTGGGCATGCCGACGATCTGGCGTCAACGCTGTTGATGGCGACCGACACGCCGGTGCTGATCGCTCCGGCCATGAACATGCGCATGTGGTTGCACCAGGCAAACCAGCGCAACATCGCCTTGCTGGAGAGCGACGGCGTCGCCCGCGTCGGGCCGTCCGAGGGGGAAATGGCATGCGGGGAGTACGGCCCCGGGCGCATGGCCGAGCCCGACGAGATTGTTGACGCCATCATTGCGCGGTTCGGAAGCGGGGCGCTTTCCGGCAAGCATGTGGTGGTCACGTCGGGACCAACGCATGAACCCATCGATCCCGTCAGGTATATCGCCAACCGTTCTTCGGGCGCCCAGGGCGCGGCAATTGCCGCAGCGCTTGCGGGGCTTGGGGCGAAGGTCACCTTTGTGACCGGCCCGGCTTCCGAGCCAGCACCGCAGGGCGTCGATGTGGTGAATGTCGAGACGGCCCGCCAGATGCTTGGCGCCGTCAAGGATGCGCTTCCCGCGGATGTGGCGGTGTTCGCGGCAGCGGTGGCGGATTGGCGCGTTGAGGCGGAATCCGGGATCAAGATCAAGAAGCGTGGCCGGAGCGCCGGCCTGAAGCTCGACCTGGCCGAAAACCCCGACATTCTCGCGACGGTGTCACGCATGCGGAAGGATCGCCCGGAGCTGGTCGTGGGCTTTGCGGCGGAGACCGACAACGTGATCGGAAACGCGAGGGCAAAGCTCAGGCGCAAGAGGTGCGACTGGATCGTCGCCAATGACGTTTCGCCGGAGACGGGTATCATGGGCGGTGACGAGAACGCGGTGACCGTGATTGATCGGGCGGGCGAGGAAGCCTGGCCTCGCGCGTCAAAGGAGCATGTGGCCCGCAGACTCGCGAAGCGGATCGCCGACGCGCTTTCATGAATCCCGAGATTGCCATGACCTGGGCGGAAAGCGCGGACCGGAGTCTCCCGCTCCCGGACTACGAGTCACCCGGTGCGGCCGGTGTCGATCTTCGGGCAAACCTGCCGAAAGAGGACCGCCCAGGCGTCGAGCTCGCGCCAGCCGAGCGCAGGCTGGTTCCGACCGGTCTGCATGTCCGGATCCCTGACGGATTCGAAATGCAGATTCGTCCCCGTTCGGGTCTTGCGCTGAAGGAGGGGCTGACGCTCGCGAATGCACCCGGCACGATCGACAGCGACTACAGGGGCCCCCTTGGCGTGATCTTGATCAACCTCGGCACCGAACCGGTGGTTGTCGAGCACGGTCAGCGCATTGCCCAGGCAGTGCTGGCGCCTGTGGCACGGGCCACATTCGAAATCGTTGAGTCGCTTCCGGCCACGGCGCGGGGCGCGGGTGGATTTGGGTCCACGGGGCGCGGCTGATGGCACTGGTTCTCGCAATGGCCGTAGCGCTCTGGTTTGCGGGGCGACTGCTTCAGTTTCCCGTGCGAGTTCGTGCCACCCTGATTGCGGCTCTCTACGTCGCGGTGCTTTCGATGCAATTCGTGCTCCCGGAGGGCAGTGCATTGCGCGAGGCCACCGGAGGGTCGGCGAATGCGTGGCTTGCGGTAGGGATGCTGGCGGCGGCGGCATGGGGATACTGGCGCGTCCTGCGCCACCTGAGGGCGCGAGTTCGCCCCGAGAACCTGGTCGGGGCGAGTCCCGGCGCTTCGACTTCCGAAATCGAGCGAAACGCGCGTCACATTGCGCTTCGCGAAATCGGAGGAACCGGGCAGAAGCGATTGAAGGGCGCCCGTGTTCTGGTGGTTGGCGCGGGCGGTTTGGGTGCGCCGGTCCTTCAGTACCTGGCGGCTGCCGGTGTCGGCACGATCGGCGTCATCGATGGCGACACGGTCGAGAATTCGAACCTTCAGCGCCAGGTGATCCATGCAGATGCGCGAATCGGCATGCCCAAGGTGTTTTCTGCGCAGAAGGCGATGTCCGAGCAGAATCCTTTCGTCAGCATTCGTCCCTATGACCGGCGGCTCACCCGCGAGATCGCCGCCGATCTCTTCGCGGACTATGATCTGGTCCTGGACGGCACGGATGACGTGAAAACCCGCTATCTGGTCAACGAATTTGCCGTGAAGGGCAGGATTCCGTTGATTTCGGGCGCAATCGCGCAATGGGAAGGTCAGGTCAGCGTCTTTGATCCGGTGCGTGGAGGACCTTGTTATGCATGCGTTTTTCCTGAGCCTGCCGCGCCTGGGTCGGCGCCGAGTTGCGCCGAAGCCGGCGTTCTTGGCCCGTTGCCCGGGGTTCTGGGCACGATGATGGCAGTGGAGGCGGTCAAGGAGATTTCCGGGGCGGGCGAGACGTTGCGGGGCCGCATGCTCATATACGACGCGCTCTATGGTGACGTTCGAAGCATCAAGCTTTCACGACGCCCGGATTGCGCGGTCTGTGCCTGAAGCGCCGGGTTGAGAGCATGCGCAGGGGTGTAGCCCAACTTTTTTGACGCTTGCGGTTTTTGACTCCATTGTCCTGGAAAGCGTGTCCGACAACGGCCGGGCGAATCGGTCGGCGGCGCGCTTTCAGGCCAAGGGCAGGAGCGCGAAGCATGACGCAGGACGAAGGGAATCACGGGCATCGGCATCCGGACGCGGTGGCGTATCTGGAGGGACTGACGGAAGGCGAGGCGGCGGTTCATCCGCCTGTGGTCCGCGAGCACGACGGCGGGTTCACGCAGTACTGGCTGGCGGGCGGCGAGGTGCGGAGCCGCGACATCACGGAGGACGAGCTGCCGCTGGCGGGCTTCAGGCCGGACGGCGGGCCGCTTCAGGAACTTCTGGGAGCCGTTTCGGCGGAGTTCGGGCCGCAGCTTCCGAAGCTTGCGGCGGACCTCGCGTCCGGCGTTCCCGACCTTGACGGCGTGGAGCGGGCGCTCCGCGACAGCTCTCTTGGCGGCGGCGCGTCGGCGCTGAAGCTGCTTCTGGAACGGCTTGACGGCATGCTGCCGACGCCGGAATGCGAGGGCTGCGGCAAGCCGATGCGCCGGCATCCGGCGACGGGGAAGTCGTTCCTGACCCGGCTCGGCCGGATCGAGGTGGAACGGGCGCATTTCCATTGCCGGTCGTGCGGCAAGGGACGCTTCCCGCTGGACCGGGCCCTTGGGCTGGAGGGCAGCACCTTCACTCCGGGCATGGCGAGCGTCATGGCCGGGACGGTGCCGGCGACGGGCTTCGAGGCGGCGAGCAGGCGCATCGCGAACCTTGCCGGGGTGGACGCCTCCCCGAGCTCGCTGCAGCGCCGGTCGCTGGCTCTCGGGGAGGCGGCCCTCCGGTTCGAGCGGGAGGAGGCCGCCGCGGGCAGGCCGTTGGAACCGCGCATGTACCTGTCCATCGACGGAACCGGGATCCCGATGCGCAAGGAAGAGACGGAGGGCGTTCGCGGCAAGCACGAGGACGGGAGTTCGAAGACACGCGAAGCCAGGCTGGCCGTGATGCACACCGCCGAGGGGCGGGACCCGGAGACCGGCGCGGCGCTGAAGGACAGGGACAGCGAGACGTCCGGCTGCCTCATCGACAGCGCGGCGGCTCCGTCCGGAAGCCGGGAGCCTTCCGGTTTCGCCGCGCGCCTTGACCGGGAGGCGCTGCGCCGGGGCCTGCACGACGCCGGGGAACTCGTCGTCATCTCCGACGGGGCCGAATGGATCAGGAACGCCTGCGACGAGCTCTTCGGGGGCCGGAAGGTCGCCTGCGTGCTCGACGTGTTCCATGTCCTCGAACACGCGTCCGACGCCGTGAAGGCGATCGTCCCGCAACGGGACCGGCGGCTCGAAGGGATCAAGGCGGACATCGAGGCGGGGCGGGTCGCCAGGGTGGTCCGGGAGCTCGAGCCCTTCGGCGGCCGTCACGGGGAGGTGGAGGCCTGTTGTCGCTATTTCAGGAAAAACATCGAGCGTATGCGGTACGACGGGTACCGCGACCAGGGCATGCAGGTCGGAAGCGGTGTCGTGGAAAGCGGCTGCAGGCAGTTCGGACTGAGGCTGAAGCGCTCAGGCACCCGCTGGTCCAGGAGGGGAGCCAACGCCATGCCCGCCCTCAAGAGCTGCGTCATGAACCTCAGGCTGCCCGACTTCCTGGATTGGCAAGCGAAGCAGGCCACCGTCTGAGCGGCAAGAATCCTGGGCCACACCCCATGCGCAGCCGCCGCCTTCTCAAGTCGTGAACTTGGTGTTAATGTCCTTCCTTGAGTGCAAGTCGAGCGGAAATGGCAGAGAAAATGAGCGTCCAGGGCGGAAAACAACGCCCGCTCAGGCTTTCCAACGGCGGCAAACGCGGGGTGCGAACCCAGTTTGGCGCATTGTGCTGGCGGCGGAGCGGCGACGAGGTTCAGGTGCTTCTTGTGACTTCGCGGCGCCGAAAGCGATGGATCATTCCGAAGGGCTGGCCACAGGATCGCGCTACGCCGGTGAAGGCTGCCGTGGCGGAAGCCTGGGAAGAGGCCGGCGTGGAGGGCAAGGCAAAGGCGACATGCCTCGGAATCTTCAGCTACGACAAGGCCGTCACGGAAAGGCAGTTTGCGCCCTGCGTGGTTGCCATCTTTCCTATGCGCGTCGTGAAACTGCGCCGGGACTTCCCCGAAGCTTCCCAGCGGAAGCGGAAGTGGTTTTCGCTGGACAAGGCGGCAAAGCTTGTGAGCGAACCCGAACTGGCGGCGATCATAAGGCGTTTCGATCCATCGAACGTGTGATCCGGCTCTTGCGTTGCAATTCGTTCGCGGCAAGCGTAGCAGGATTGACGCGGTAAGGAGACTTCATGATCCGGTTCGCGCTCAAATGTGCCAATGGCCACGGCTTCGAGAGCTGGTTTTCCTCGAGCGAGAAGTTCACCGATCTCGTATCGGCCGGCCATGTGACCTGCCCCGAATGCGACAGTGCCGACATCACCAAGGAGTTGATGGCGCCGCCGGTGCGATCCTCCCGCAAGAAGGCAGTCAGGAAAGAGGCCCAGGACGAGACGCCGAAATCCATGGCGACGGGGCATGACCCTGAAATTGCCGACGCGATCCGCAAGTTGAAGGTTCATGTGGAGGCGAACTCGGACTATGTCGGCGACCGTTTCGTCAAGGAGGCGCGCGCGATGCATGAGGGCACGATGCCACAACGGTCAATTCACGGCGAAGCGCGGTCGGACGAGGCCCGGAAACTGATCGAGGACGGAGTGCCGGCACTGCCCTTGCCGTTCATCCCGAGACAGAAGACCAACTGAAGCTGGCGATGCGCAGTGCCGGTCAAGTGATCTGGCTGGTCTGAAGGCGCGTCCGTTCAGTCGGACGGCCATGCCGGTTCAAGGACTTCCGTGATCCGCGCATTTTCCCGATAGCCCAATCTTGCTGGTGGCTGGCACTCAGGACGCGGCGGCATCCGACCGACAGGCAGTCGCCACGCAGGTGGGCGCCAGTCACTTCAACGAACGCCATGCAGTTCGCCGTGCAGCTGGCCCAACGATGTCGGTGAGCCGACATTCAAGCATGGCTGGGGCTCCCATGACGCGGGAGCAAGGCATCGTCTCGCAGGGTGCACGGACTAGGCCCGCATGTTCAATCTCGTCCACGTCCTTGACGTGGTCGCCTCAGTTTGCGTTCATCCAGCCTCGCGTCGCGCATTCCACGACGTTGACGCAGAAGGTGCCCGTTTGGCGGATGTTGCAGAAGCCGAGTTTCGCGTCTTCCTGGCTGGACTTGACGCCCGTAGAGGCGGACTTGACCTGGGGCGGGTCACGGGCCAACGCGTTGAAGAGCAAGTGCGGCGCGGTGTCTTCCGTTCCATCCACGTCCCACGATGCAATCAATCCAATCGGTTGCGTTGTCGTGATTTCGTTGAAGCGGTTGCGGGCAAGTCCGTGGCAGCCCTTTGGTCTGCAAGACATGCGCCTTCCCCTGAATTTGTGCACCGCCTAACGCATGTGCTACGGGCGCTCCAAAGCAAATTTCCGGGGTAGGGCAGTGCTACTCAAGGTGGAAACGGAAGAGGATTGGTGGGAGGTCGAGGGCCTGTTCGATCTCAGCTTTGCGCCAGGGCGCGAGGCCCTCTCGTCATACCGTTTGCGCGACGGCACGAAGCCCGTGCGCGATCTCTGTCTCACTGCGCGGGGCGATGACGGCATACTCGGCGGCGCAATCCGGTTCTGGCCGGTGTGGGTGGGCGGAATGCCGGCCCTGCTCCTTGGGCCGGTCGCCGTGCATCCGACGAGGCAGGGCGAAGGAGTGGGCGGGCTTCTGATCGAAGGCGCGCTCGCGAAAGCCACGGAATGGGAACGGGTGATGCTCGTAGGAGATGCGCCTTACTATGGCCGTTTCGGGTTCGCGCCGCTTGTCGGGGTGCGAATGCCGCCTCCGACGAATCCAGATCGCGTCCTTGGCAGGGATCTGGTCGAGGGGGCCTGGAACGATGTGCGGGGCAAAGTGACGGCCTGGCAACAGGGCCCATTGCCGCTCTTGCGCGGGACGTAGCCTGGGCCTGGAACGGCGAGGTCGCTTTCTACATGGCGCGGAAGCGCGCTGAAAGGAATCTGCGTGTCGTCGTGACAACTGTCGCGGCCCGGCTCGCCGCCCTGCTCTCGCAGGAGCGGCTCGAGGCGGTCGAGGCGTTCTTCAGCCCGAGCAGGAAGCGCTACACTGCGCCGTCGATCACCACCTTCCACAACATCCTCGCCGACCTGCCGCCCGAGACGCTGGACGACGCCGTCGGACGGTGGACCGCCCGGCAGCTTTCAACCGGACACTGTTGACTCGATGTCTTCGCCATGCACATGGGCGGGACGAACCACAGGAAGCGGCCCGGACAAGCCGAATCGGCCCAAACGGTCATGGATTTCGCGGTCGCCGCCGTGCTCCTCGCCGAATTCATGCCGTCTATTCGCCAGCCCAAGCCGGAATCACGGAGACTCCGGGAGAGATGCCCGATCCTTTCGCCATTCTTCGAACGCCACCGGGCCAAACACGACTACACCACCTTCGAGTCAACAGTGTCCGGTTGAAAGGCCCGGCAGGCCGGCGCCGCCACGCCGCTCGCCATGGACGGCAAGGACATCCGCGGCGCCTCGAAGCAGACCGGGGAGGGACGGCGGATGATGGTCGCCGCGGCCGGGCACGGGACCGGCATGGCGCTCCGGCAGGTCGAGGTCGACGCGAAGAGCAACGAGATCCCCGCCGTGCGCGAGCTCTCCGGCAGCCTCGACGTCACAGGCCGCATCGTCACCGTGGACGCGATGCACGCCCGGCATTACATAGAGAGAACCGCGCGCACTACGTACGCGACTTCACCTGCGACGAGGACCGGTGCAGGGTGCACGTCCGCAATCTGCCGCGCAACCTTTCCTGCCTGACCAACGCAGCCATCGCCATCGTGCGCTGCGGCGGGCGCTTCAGCTGCATCCCCGAGGCGAACCGGCACTACGCCGCCCGCGCCCAGGAGGCGGTCGACGCGATCCTGCTCCCGCCCGGCGCGTGATCCGCCTGTCCTGACCGTGCGAGGAGCGCACCGGAACGCGCCGCCAGACGGCGCGAAGGAACAGCCCGAAAACCGCGTTCAGAATGGCCCGGGCGCCAAGTGACGACCGTCGAAACCGGTGCGCAGATGACCCGGGACGCATCAAGCATGACCGCTCTCCGTCATGTCGGCCCCCAGACTCGACAATAAAATGGTCCTGTGCCTGGATATTGCTCGGTCTCGCTTTGAACAGCTTGTCTCAGGCGAGCGCCAACAGCAACTTGCTCATGCCAGTTTGGCGCAGAAGTCCCGGATGCGAGCCATCGCTTCGGTCAATTGCTCGTCCGAGGCGGCGTAGCTTATCCGGAAATTGGGAGAGACCCCGAATGCGGCGCCAAAGACCGTTGCAACACCGGCTTCCTCGAGAAGCGCGGAACAGAAGTCCTCATCCGTTTCGATCGCCGTGCCGCCCGCTGAAGTCTTGCCGATGCACCCCTCTATGGAAGGGTAGACATAGAATGCACCATCGGGCACCGGACAGGATACGCCGTCCGCTGCATTCAATTCGGCCACAACAAGTTCCCTGCGCCTGCGGAAGGATTCGACGGCATCTTGCAGGAAGTCTTGCGGTCCGTTCAGCGCCTCGACGGCAGCCCACTGGCTGATCGAGGACGGGTTTGTCGTTGATTGCGACTGGATGGTCCGCATTGCGGAGATCAGTTCGCTTGGGCCGCCAGCATATCCGATTCGCCAGCCCGTCATCGCGTAGGCCTTCGAGACGCCATTCACGGTCAGCGTGCGTTCGATGAGTGCGGGAGCCACCTGGGCTGGCGTCGAGAACGTATATCCCGGAAAGGCGATGCGTTCGTAGATGTCGTCACTCAGGATCCAGACATTCGGGTGCCGTTCCAGCACGTCTGTAAGGGCCTTCAACTGGTCGGGCGAATATCCCGCTCCTGTCGGGTTGGAAGGTGCGTTGAAGATCAGCCATTTCGTCCGGGAATTGATTGCTGCGTCGAGCTGCGCGGGCGAGATCCTGAATCCGCTCTCGGCACTGGTCTCGATGATTGCCGGCGTTGCGCCGGCGAGTCGCACCATGTCGGGATAGCTGACCCAATAGGGTGCGGGAATGATCACTTCGTCGCCGGCGTTCGATGTCGCCATCAGGGCATTGTACAGCACCTGCTTGCCGCCCGTGCACACGATGATCTGTTCGGATGCATATGCAAGATCGTTGTCCCGCGCGAACTTGGCGGCAACCGCTTCCTTCAGTTCGGCGATCCCGTCCACGGCGGTATAGCGCGTGCGACCCGTATCGATGGCGTTCTTTCCGGCTTCGCAGATGTGCCGCGGCGTCGGAAAGTCCGGTTCCCCAGCCCCAAGGCCGATGATGTCGCGGCCCTGTGACTTCAATGCGGCAACGAGGCCCGTCAACGCAACCGTTGGCGAAGGCCTGACACTGTCGAGTGTCGTGGAAAGGTGCGGCATGGTCGTCACCGGATGGAACCGAGGCGCAATCGTGATAGAAGGAGGCATTGCGATTCACAAGCGGATTGAGGCCATTATGGAAGGCAACGGCGGGAAGAACTGGTTTGCGGAGGACGCTGCGACTTTCGGCGACAGGCTTGCCGCAGCAAGAGGTGCGCAGGGCATTACGCAAAAGGCGCTCGCCCGCCGTCTCGGCGTTTCCTTGAAGACCCTGGAGGGTTGGGAGAACGACATTCGTGAGCCGCGCGCAAACAGGATCCAGATGTTGGCAGGCGTGCTGGATGTCTCGATTTCCTGGCTGCTGACAGGTGAAGGGCAGGGGGTCAGCGGCGAAACCGAGGCGGAGTCGGTGCAAATGAGCGAACTCCTGCAGGAAATGCGGATGCTCCGGGCAGAGATGCAGCGTTCTGTCGCGCGGCTCGGTGTGCTTGAGAAGCGTCTGGGTCAGGCCGCCGACGAAGGCGCATGAGCGGAGATCGGGACGCTCGACTTCGTCGTTTGGGAATTCGTTCGTGGCGGCGAGGCACAAGGGAAATGGATCTGATCCTGGGTCGCTTCTGGGATGAATCAGGGCCCGCGCTCAGCGCGTCCAGACTCGATCTCTACGAAGACCTGCTTTGCGAGAATGATCAGGATCTGTACGCGTGGGTCAGCGGGAATGCGGAGCCTCCTGATCGCTTCGTTTCGTTGATTGCACGCATCAAGGCCCACGGGGCTGCCTCCGGGTGGCCCGGCTAGTGGTTTGATTCATTCACTTGATGCCATTTCCTGCAGCTTCTGGTGCCCTCTCTTCCAGGCCTCGACGAGGTCTTCCGGCTTCCTGCTCCAGCGGAACGGGCGGGCGTCGTTGGCGTTGTGGTGCTCGATGCAGCCCTCGATGGCCGCGATGCACTCGTCAAGCGAGTCGAAGACCGCGTCCTTCAGCCTCTGCCTCGACAGCTTGGAGAAGAACCCCTCGACGGCGTTCATCCAGGAGGCCGAGGTCGGGGTGAAGTGGAACTGCCAGTCGGGACGGCCCTTCAGCCATTCGTGGACTTCGGCCGGCTTGTGCGAGGAGACGTTGTCGAGGACGACATGGACCGGGGTTCCGGGATCGATCCCCTCGGCGACGTGGTCGAGGAAGGCGAGGAACTCCTTCGGGCGGTGCCGCCCGACCGTCCGGCCGACGACCTTGCCGGTGGCGACGTCGAGCGCGGCCAGCAGGCAGGTGGTGCCGTTCCGCCTGTAGTCGTGGGTCCTGGTCTCGGCGTGTCCGGGCTTCATCGGCAGCGGCCTCTGCGTCCGCCCCAATGCCTGTGTCCGGTTCGCGCGCTCACTCGAACCAATGGCGTTCACGCGCTCACTCTCGTCCACCGAGAGGACCACCGCGTGGTCGGGCGGGTCGACATGGAGGCCGACGACGTCGCGCACCTTGAACGCGAACCTCGGGTCGCGGGAGACCTTGAAGGTCTTCACCTGGTGCGGCCGGAGGCCGTTGGCCTTCAGGATGCCGTGCACGGTGGAGACGGCCATCCCCAGCTTCCTCGCCAGCGCCCGCACCGTCCAGTGCCGGACGTGCTCCGGCGGCGGCGACATCGCCAGCGCGATCACGGCCTTCACCTTCTCCTCGGGGACCGGCTTCTTTCCCGGAGGGCGGGTGGCGTCCCGGAGAAGCCCGTCGACGCCCCCGGCGAGGAAGCGGTCCCGCCAGCGCCAGACCGTCGGCTTCGACATGCCCGTCCGGCGCATGGTCTCGACCAGGCCGCGGCCCGAGCCGAGCTCCAGGATGATGCGGGCTCGCCAGACGTGCTTCCGGGGGCTCCGCGGGTTGCCGATGATCTGTTCGAGGCGCTCGCGGTCCTCGTCCGAAAGCTCGACTTCCCGACGCGTCGACTTCCTGCCCATGGTCCTGTCTCCGGGGTGTAACCCACTTTTGTTGTTTGGGCTGATTTCAGCCCCCTTTGTTCTGCTCCGACAGGCAGCTACGGTACCGGACGCCCGCCGCCTGCACCCTGCACGAATCACCGCTCCTGCGCCTTCGGGTTGCACTGCCGCCTCCATTGTCCTTGAAAGGGCACAGCCGCCACGGCCGGGACGACCGGGGAACACGGTCGCCTGCCCGCCGGCGGACCGAGCAGTAGAGAGCAGGAGAGGCAGGCATGGAACGACAGGACAACAAGACGGATTGCCGCGACCCGGACGCGGTCGAGTATCTGGCCAAGCTGTCGACGAAGGATGCCAGGCTGCATCCGCCGGTCATCCGCACCCGGAGTGGCGGCTACACCGCCTACTGGCGTGACGGCAAGGAGGTCCGCTGGCGGGAGATCACCGCCAGTGAATTGCCCGAATTCGGCCGCAATCCGGCCGCACCCTCGGCCGAGCTTGCCGCGCTCATGGCCGATGTCGAGACCCGGTATGCCGAGCTGTTGCCGAAGCTGGTCAGGGCGGCCAGCCAGAAGGGTGCCGACATCGACAGCATCGAGCGGGCGCTCAGGGACGGCGCCCTGGGTAATGGCGGCGTCGGCCTCAAGGTCATTCTCGAACATGTGGACTCCACCCTCAAGGCACCCGAATGCAGGCATTGCGGCAGGAAGATGGTCCGCCACCGCCGGGCCGCCAAGACCTTCACCACCCGGCTCGGTGATGTCGAGATCATCCGCACCTATTTCCTCTGCCGGGATTGCGGGGGTGGCTTCTACCTCCTGGACCGCATGATCGGCGCCGAGGGCGACAACTGCACGGCAGGGGCAACCAGTATCATGGCCGAGGCCGCCGCCATCTGCAGCTACGCCCCGGCCACCGGCCTGCTCAGGAACCTTGCCGGGGTCCTGGTCTCGCCATCCGCATTGCAGCGCCGCGTCAGGGCAATCGGCAACAAGGTCGAGCAATTCGAGCGGGTGATCGTGGAAGGTGCGGCACCGGCGGCCAGTCGGCAATATCTTGCCATGGACGGCACCGGGGTGCCGATGCGCCAAGAGGAGACGAAAGGCATCCGCGGCAAGCAGGAGGATGGAAGCTCGAAGACCCGGGAGGCGAAGGTGGTGATCGCATATACCGCCCAGGGGCGGAGCCCGAAGACCGGCGAGGTCACGAAGGACAAGGGCAGCGAGACTGTCAGCGCCGCCATCGGCGGCGTGAGCGCCCGTTCCGACTTTGCCGCCCGCCTCGGACGGCTGATACATCGCACCGGGCTCGGCGATGCCGAGGAGGTCGTCGTGCTCTCGGACGGGGCGACGTGGATCGTCAATGTCTGCCAGGAGATGCTGCCCGGGCCGAGGATCACCTATGTGCTGGATCTGTGGCACGCGCTGGACTATGCTGGCGACGCCCTCAAGGTGCTGGTTGCGGACCAGGGCGAGCGGAAACGGCGCATCGAGGAAATCAGGGATGAACTGAAGGCTGGGCGCGTGCACGAGGTCATTGCCTGGCTTGAGCCATTCCGGGACCGGGGCAAGGATGTGGCTGCCTGCATCGACTACTACCGGAACAACCAGGACCGCATGCAATACGACCAGTATATCAGGCGAGGCATGCAGGTCGGCTCCGGCGTGGTCGAAAGCCTGGGCCGGCAACTCGTCGGCAAGCGCCTTAAGCAGCCGGGAAGCCACTGGACCAAGGCCGGTGCCAATCGCCTCATGGCCATCAAGGCATGCCTGCACAACAACCGGTGGGCCGACTACCTGGACTGGAACGCAAACCGGGCCCTGGCGGCGTAAACAACAAAACTGGGTTACACCCCTGTCTCCGTTTTCGCTGGCCGCATGACGGCGGCACGGAGCACGATTCGCGAACAAATGGAATCCTTTGTATAGAACTAACCACTAGCAGGGTCCGGCCTTCGGAGAGCGTCGCCAGCCTGCAACCAACCGGACGACGCGAAATCCGGAGGCATTCGTGAACGAAGCAATTTGACGTTGCGAGCAACGAATCGGGCTCTGCGGCGGAGAGGCAGTGCGCGTTCACACTCAATCGCGGGCATAGAGCCGAGACATTCCCGTAAGGCGCTTTCCCCGGCAGTTCCGCGCCCGTGCCACGACGGGGACTCCGATCACCAGTGCCCGACATTCTCCATGCTTGCCCACGGCTCGGCCGGCGACAGGCGCTCGCCTCGTTGAAGCAACTCGACCGAGACATTGTCGGGCGAGCGGACAAAGGCCATGTGCCCGTCGCGTGGAGGACGGTTGATCGTGACGCCGTTGTCCATCAGGTGACGGCACGTTTCATAGATGTCATCGACGCGGTAAGCGAGATGTCCGAAATGCCTGCTGTCCGAGGGGAGTCCGTCATCGCCATCCCAGTTGAAGGTGAGTTCGACATCTGCGTTCTCCTGCCCTGGAGGCGACAGAAACACCAACGTGAACCGTCCGCCCTCGTTTTCGATCCGCCGCGTCTCCCCGAGGCCCAGAAGTTCGTAGAAGGCCTTGGACTTCTCGAGATCCTTAACGCGCACCATCGTGTGCAGGTATTCGATTCCCATGTGAGTTACTCCCTTCGTTTCGGGACAGCCTAGCGCATTGCTCGGTGTGCTCAACACCGAACATCCGAAGGGGCGTGAATCTCGTATGATTCACTTTTCGAATGGCTCAGTTTACAAAACGTATGCGTTCATGGTATGTTCCTGCGCAAAGCAGGAGACGAGAGATGATGAATCACAAGCAGTTTCAGGCCTGGCTCTCGCAGGCTGACCAGCTCAGCACCGCGCAGCGCAAGGAAGCCGGGGCAGTGCTCTCCGGAGGCTCGCGGGCGTCGGCCTCGCTGGCCGCGATCGAGGCGGGCGTGGGCGAGGACCGCCGGTGCCCGCATTGCGGCACTCCCGGCGCCGTGTCGCGCGGCAAGGCGCGCGGCTTGCGCCGATATCAATGCAAGGGTTGCGGAAAGACGTTCAATGCAGCGACAGGCACGCCGTTGGCGGGCCTTCACCGCAAGGAGAGATGGCTGGCGTTCGGAACATGTCTCGCGGACGGGGACACGGTGCGCGCGTCCGCCGTGCGTTGCGGGCTTGCCGTCAACACGGCCTTCCGCTGGCGGCACCGGTTCCTTGCCGCCGGAAGCCGGGGTCCGCGAAAGCTCGCCGGCATCGTCGAGGCCGACGAAACCTACGTGCTGGAAAGCCGCAAGGGCGAGCGGAACCTTGATCGCAAGGCGCGTCGCCGCGGCGGGAAGGCAAGCAAGCGCGGCCTGTCGTCCGAGCAGGTTCCGGTTCTGGTTGCCGCCGACCGCAGCGGCATGACGGTCAGCGCGGTTCTTCCGGCGGTCAATGCCGACGCCCTGCGAGACGTCATCGAACCGGTCGTGGACGAGGACATCGTCCTGGTCAGTGACGGCCATCGCGCATATCCGCCATGCGCCGCAGCAATGGGCGTTCGCCACGAAGCGCTCAACCTGTCCAGAGGCGAGCGGGTTCGGAACGCCTTTCACATCCAGACGGTCAACAGCCGCCATGGCCAGCTGAAGGGTTTCCTGGGGCGCTACCGAGGAGTCGCGACCAAGTATCTCGACAACTACCTGCGATGGTTCCAGCAGGTCGAGCTGGACAACGCCTCGCCCCGCACGTGCCTCGCCAACGCAATCGACAGGTCATGCATACGATTTGGAAACTGAGCCTTTCGAATTCTTGATGTTCTTCCTGCGAAGCACGCGGTGAGCGCGACCTGCGCGACCGGCCGGTTCTTGTTGGCGCATTGCGTGGGGTTCCGTCCGCCGCCTCGGCTCAGGCGCGGTGCCAGCGCGGCCCATGCCCGGTCGAAGCGTCCGGACTTGAGAAGCGAGCGGAAGGTCAGGACACCCTGTCCGCCGTCGCGTCCCCAGGGCTGCCCTGAGCGCTTCATCCGGGTCGTCACAAGAACCCTGTTTGCGGATTCCACGGCGCCGGACCCTCGCTCTCGCGGGCCGTCAGGCCGACCGTCAGGCACATCGAGAAATCCGCCTCCGGCGTCAGCCCGCCGACCGTCAGGCCGAGGACGCTCTCGGCGGGAACCAGCGCCGCGCCGTGGTCGTCAAGCGTCTCGAAGGCAACCGCCAAGACCGACCGGGCCACGCCGAAGACCATGTCGCGGAACGCGGCCTCGGCCTGCAGCGGATCGTCCCGGAACCGGGCCGCGACGTTCTCCGCCATGCCGATCTCGGCGGCTCTCTCCAACGTCCCGACATACTGCCCATTGTCACGCTTCCGAACTGACGATCCATTACCGGTTTCATGCCTGTGCCGGCAGAAGGTGAAGGTTGAGCAGCGCCGCCCGTCCCCGTCCGGCGAAAATCTTCATGTCCGGCTGCTGACGAGCGGCCGTCCGCTGGCAATTCGCGAATGGATGACCCGGCCGGAATCGGCGACCTGGACGGTGCGTGACCATCCGAGGCTCGCGCGCGAGGCATTCTCGGATCTGCGCATGATCGTCGACAGCCTTGTCTGCACCATTGCAGATGAAGGAGGCACCGATGAAGCGCGACAGGCGGACGACACGACAGGGGCGGCTGTTCGGGCCGGACGCACCCGGCAACGTCCTGGAGGGAGAGCGGAAGACGGAACTGCTGGCGCTTCTGGCGCAGCTGATCCGGGAGGCGGCGACGAACCGGGCGGCAGGCGAGGGAGGCGGACATGAGCAAGATCACGCTTGACCATCTCGCCCGAAAGGCGATCGTGTACGTGCGCCAGTCTTCCGAGCATCAGGTGCGCCACAACACGGGGAGCCGGGAGTGGCAGTACGGCCTCAGGGCGCGCGCCGAGGCGCTCGGCTGGGCCGACGTCACCTTCATCGACCAGGATCTCGGCCTTTCGGGCAGCGGCGACGCCAGGCGGCCCGGCTTCAAGATCATGCTTGACGCCGTCTGCAACCGTGAAGTCGGCATCATCCTCTCGGTGGACGCGACAAGGCTCTCCCGAAACGGCCGGGAATGGCATGCGCTGATCGAGTTCTGCGGCGTCGTCGGCTGCCTGCTGGCCGACGAGCAGACGGTCTGCGACCGCCGCCTGCCGACGGACAGGATGGTGCTCGGCATGCACGGGACAATGTCGGAGCTCGAGCTTGCGAACATGCGTCGGCGATCGATCGAGGGCCGCAACCGCAAGGCGGCGCGCGGCGAGCTGTTCCTGGCCGTGTCGGCCGGATACCGGCGCGTCGGAAGGAACGCGATCGAGAAGGACCCGGAGCTGCGCGTCCGCGCGGCGATCGATCTCGTCTTTCGCAGGTTCGACGAGATGCAGAGCGTCCGGCAGGTCCATCTCTGGTTCCACGACGAGGGTCTCGAGCTGCCGTCACTGTCGACGGGCGGGCAGGAGCGGCTGCGATGGCAGCTGCCGAACTACGCACGGGTTCGCGAGATCCTAACCAATCCGGTCCATGCCGGCGCCTATGCGTACGGTCGCACCGAGGGCCGGGTCGAGCTTCGCGACGGGGAGAAGAGGGTCCTGCGCAGGGTGGTCGGCGACCGGGACGCCTGGCAGGTCTTCATCCCCGACAGCCATGAAGGCTATGTCAGCCTGGAGACCTGCGAACGGAACCAGCGCGTGATCGCGGACAACAGCACGAAGATGATGCCCTCGGGAAGGCGCGGCGCGGTTCGCAGCGGCGCCGCCCTGCTTGCCGGGCTGCTGCGATGCGGCCACTGCGGCCGCAAGCTGACGGTCAACTACAGCGGAACCCGCGGCACCGTGCTGCGCTACATCTGCAACTCGGGGGCGGCGTTCAACTGCAACGAGCCGAAGTGCGTCTCGTTCGGCGGCCGCCCCGCGGACGAGGCGGTCGGCAGGGAGATCGTCCGCGTTCTCGAGCCGATCGGCCTGGAGGCGGCGCTCCGCGTCATCGAGGACGAAGCCGATGCCGGGTCGGACGCGGTTCGCCAGCATGAGATCGCGCTGGAGCGCGCACGCTACGATGCCGGTCGCGCGTGGCAGCAGTACGATGCCGTCGATCCGGGGAACCGGCAGGTGGCGGGCGAACTGGAGCGCCGGTTGAACGAGCGACTGGTCGCGGTGCAGGCGGTCGAGAACGTGTTGGAACATTCGCGCGAGGCCTGCGCGGACATGGGGATGGACGAAGAGGAACGGGAAGCCTGCCTGCAGCTCGGCGCCGACATCGAGCGGGCACGGAACCATGAGGGCGTCACCGCGGAGACCCGCAAGCGCATCCTTCGCGCCGCGAATTTTCGCGGAATCCGCCCAATCAGGGGCGATCTCCAATTCCGGCTCACGAAAAACCGTTTGATTTCAACTCACTGCAAAAGCCGCAGTTCGCCAAACCGAATTCACGCCCGTCCGAAGCGCGCGACCAAGCCTGAAGTTGATGGGTCCCGAACGGACCCCGTACGTTTCGAAGCCGTTGCTGGCGGAATTCCAAGAGGGTCCCATGCACCGCTTTGTGTTGTGATAGGGCGAGACCCCGTTATGCTGCGGTCACCCGGTGAATCGAACTGCGCGAAATGAGAGCATGGCGGAGGACGCGACCCAGAACCCTGAATCGGAAATTGCCGAGATGCGAGCGGCGAACCATTCGACGCTGCGCGCAACGGCATCCGGGATGGAGAAACATCTCTACACGATCCATCCGGTTTTGGATCACGGGTTTGTCCGGGTCATCGACTATATGGGTGACGATGCCGCCATCACTCAAGCTGCCCGCGTGAGCTACGGGAAGGGAACGAAGTCGGTATCCAATGATGAAGGCCTGATCCGCTACCTGATGCGCCATTGGCATTCGACCCCTTTCGAGATGTGCGAGATCAAGCTGCATGTGAAGTTGCCCGTGTTCGTTGCGCGCCAGTGGATTCGTCACCGCACCGCCAACGTGAACGAATACTCGGCGCGCTATTCGATCCTGGATCGCGAGTTCTATATCCCGGGCGCGGACGACCTGGCCGCGCAATCGACCGTCAACAGCCAGGGCCGCGGCGAGGCGCTGACGGGTGAGGAGGCGGCCCGCGTTCTGGATATCTTGAAGACCGATTCTATGCGCTGCTACGATCACTACGAGCAAATGATCTCTCAAGATGGCCAGATGGGGCTGGCCAGAGAGCTTGCGCGCATGAACCTGCCCGCAAGCGTCTATACCCAGTGGTACTGGAAGACGGACTTGCACAACCTCTTTCACTTTCTGCGGCTGAGGGCGGATGCGCATGCGCAATTCGAGATTCGCGTATACGCGGAGGAAATATGCAAGCTGGTAGCCGACTGGGTCCCGTTTGCCTACGGTGCGTTCAATGACTATCGAATGGGAGGTGCGACCCTCTCGGCAAAGGCCCTCGATTGCGTTCGCAGGATGCTGGCGGGCGAGCAAGTGACGCAAGAGGCGTCCGGCATGTCGAAGGGAGAGTGGAGGGAGTTCGAAAGCCTGATTCGCTGATGGCTGCAAATTGACCGCTTCCCGAGAAGCGCTCGTCCGGAACTTGCCGCCTTCAATGCCGCTTCGCGCTCAACATCGTCTGGCCGCGAGCGGCGGCTGAGCGCACCACTGTGCCACCGGTCCTTGGCAAACGCGCTTGCACCTCCAGAATCCGCATGGGACGGCCAGCGGAATACCCCGGACGGCGAGCGAACGAATTCATGCGCAGCACCGCTCCTGCAAACATGCAACGCGCTGACAACCATTCAAAACAATCACAAACCGCCGGAGGCTTGCGCAACGGCGGATTCATGAACACAGGAAGTGTCAGTGCGGAATCGTCAGATGGCCTTCAATTCGTCCGCCATTTGGCGGCCGTCCCGTCCCTCGGCCAAGTCGTATTCGACCTTTTGATTGTCGCTTAGTCCGGTCAATCCGGCTTTTTGCACGGCTGAGACGTGAACGAACACGTCCTTTCCGCCTTCGTCGGGTGCGATGAATCCGTAACCTTTGTGGGTGTTGAACCACTTCACAGTGCCAGTAGGCATGGTAGTTTTCCTTTGGTCTTCTTTCCCGGAAAGTCCGAGTCAGTCTTCGAACAGCAAAAAAATCAGGACGAATGCCAAAGTGAGGCAGACGGCTTGACGTCCGATGCTGTCTGAAGTCTGAAGCAAATTCCGAAAAACTCAAGCGAAACCTTCGGGACTAGCGCGCGATGGCGCCTTCAGGCTGCTCTCGCAGTGATTTCTCGGGCCGCCGGAATGCCGACGCGAACGAGCCTCCCCGCTTTGCCGACCAGGATGCAGCAAGACTGCCGGGTATGCTGCGCGTCTGGTCTTGGTGCGGCTTCATTTTGTGCCGGACCGGAAGAGACGCGCCAGATGATCGCGTTGCCCCATGGAATGATCACGTTCGTGGACGACGCCATGTTCGGGCTGGTGGCGATTCTTGAAGACCAAGGAATGTCCGAAGACACGGTCGTGACCTTCACCTCGAGCCACGGTGATTTCATGGGCGATCTCGGTCTCATGCTGCAGCATCGGCTCCACAAAGAGGGCGTGCTTCATGTGCAGCACTTCTGGGCCGGTCCTGACAGGCTGGAGCCACCACTCAGCGATGTGCCGCGGGCGCGGTCGACAATGGTGCCAGCATTCTGACATGTGCGGGATCCGCGCCTTGCAATGGCAATGCAGGGCTGGATGTCATTGCGCTTCCCGAGCGCCTGAACGGCGCGGAGCGCAACGGATCTTTGGTTGAGAAGGATGAACTTGGTGGCCATCAGGGTACAGAGAAAGGACAGAGCGCGAGAACTTTCATCCAAGACAACTGGCGCTTGGCCGTCTGGCAGGGAACGGAAGGCGGGCAACTGCATGACCGCGACACGGACTGGCACCAGATGCGCAGGCCCTGGTTCAACCCGGACTTCGCTGCACGAAGTGCGGAGGTGACCGAAGAGATGCCGCGTGACATGATCAGGCGCTCCGGCACGGCACCCTTCGTGACGCACATTGCGTAGCCCTTTGGGTCAATTTGGGGAGGCAAGGACAATTTGGCTCAGGCGAGAGAACAGGTACTTGCAACCGTCAAGGGCAACGTCAGCCTGTCAGCATTCTACGTCAATTCCGGTGAGCGCCTTGCAAACGTGCCGGTTGGAACCGCCGGAATCTCAAAGCCGCATGAGATTGCGATCACCAACGACGGCCGACACGCCTTCGTGTCGCGTTACGGCGACAAGGATTACGGGTCAAATGCGCCAGACAATCGGCTGGCGGTCGTCGACCTGACCCGGATGGAACTTGTTGGTCGTGTCGACCCAGGTCCTTATTTCGGGCCGCACGCGCTAATGAACGACCCCGACGGCATGATATGGGCGACCGTCGACGCGAACCGCCGCGTGTTGGTCCTGGACCCGGCAACGTGGAAAATTGAGCGCACGATCCATATCGGAGTTTCCGGGCACTTCCTGGCCGCAACTTCCGATCGCTGCACGGTCTATTTCTCGGCCAAGGAATATCCATGTGTCTGGGAAGCGGATGTCAGTTCCAAAGAGATGCGGGCCAAAATTCCGCTGCCAGTTGGCGCGCAGGCAATCCGCGTGTCGCATGACGACCAGCGGCTGTGCGTCGGGGACCTCAATCGTCCGCTGCTTCACGTCATTGTCTGCGCGACACGGCAGGTTGTCGAAACAGTTCCGTTGAAGGCGGTTCCCGGCTGGCCGTTTGTGACCCCAGACGGGTCGCTGGTATTGGTGACGACCTATGACGAGCCCGCAAATCGTGGCTTTGTGGAATTGCTCGATGCCGATGATCTGACACGGTGCACGACCGTGGAAGTGCCAGCAAAACCTTTCCATACGTTGCCAATGCACGACGGGGAGCATGCGTTGGTTGCTCTGGCGAACGGGCAGATCGTCAAGATCCGCCTGGACCGGGCAGAGATCGTTCCTGGCGGCTTTCATGCGGGCGGCGAAATGCCGGAGATGCTGTTGCACCTTTCCGGTTGAGACGCGAGCGGACTTGCTGCCGCCCTCAGGCGTCAATCAAGCGAGCGGAAAGTGACAGGCGACGTAATCCCGAGTATCGTGCGTTCCAGGCCGATCGTTCCTCACCTACATCGCTTAGTGATAGTCCAAGACCAGCGCCCGCGTCTCGGAAGGCAGGTCCTCGGGTTTGAGCGAGATGGTGCTTGTGCAGGCAAAGTCAACGCGCTCCTCGCCAAATGACTCAAGAAATGCCGAAATGAAGTGCATTTCGCATGGTCTGTAGCACAGCGTGCGAAAGTGCATGGGGATCACGAGTTGAGGACGCACGATGCCGGCAATTCGGTTCAGCTCTTCCAGTGAGATCACCGGGTAGCCGCCAGCATGGCTCAAAAGGACGTCGATGTCCTCGAAAAAGGACAACTGCGCTTCTGAGAATTCGTTTCCCATGTCACCCATATGGCCGATCTCGATGCCATCGACGTTGAAGCGGTACATCGCATTCTGATCGGGATCCCGGGTTGGATGTTCCAGATGCTCCATCGCCTCAATCGCGCGGAAAGTGACTCCGTGTGAACTGGTTTCCTTGTCGTCAAGGGCGACTTGCAGCGCGTCAATTACCTTCGCGCCCTCTCGTTTTGGAACCAGATGGTCGTTGTCGTGAAAGTCGTCATTGCTGCTGGACTTGATGACGATGTCCGCAGGGTCGGAGAAGGGCTTGAAGCCTGCCTTTTCGGAGTCGTAGGGATCGGTTACGATTCGTGTTCCGTTTTCGCACTCGATGGCGAAGCTGGCCTGGCCGTACCAAGTGATCTTCATGTCTGGCCTCTCAAATGATTCGTTCTGTCCTTGAACCGTGCCATTCGACGGGCGACCGGTCAAAATTTTCGGATGTCATTCCACTCGAAGGTTGCTGATCTTCGTATGGGAACACCCTCGCCCTCTCCCACCGACATGCCGCGTCGAGTTGCGTCGCCAAAGCGAACGAAAGCGACTATCTACGGGGCAGTGACCAGATTCCACCACGCACGGCCAATCCGGCGCAGGCCTTGAACATCTTGGTGCATCGCCCGCGCGGAGGTCAGGAAAATGTCTCCGCTTGTGTTCGGCATGACAGCCAACCTGTTACAATGACGGCGACGGACCGTCTGGCGTCGAGCGGATTTCGTGTATGATCCCAATCCATCCATGCAAGGGAGATGCCCCAGAATGTCGACGCTCTACGGGTTGAGGAATTGCAGCACGTGCCGGAAGGCAGTCCAGGAACTGAAGGCTGCCGGCAAGGACGTGGATTTCGTGGATGTTCGCGAAAGCCGGCTGGATTCCGACGTGATTGGCCGTTTCCTTCGAGAGCTTGGCAACGATCTCGTCAACCGTCGCTCGACTACCTGGCGCAATCTCCCTGATTCCGAGCGTCAGGGATCGCCGGAAGACCTGATTGCCAAATTTCCTTCGCTCATGAAACGCCCAGTCATCGTTGACGGAAAATTGGTCACGCTTGGCTGGAACGCAGCAGAGAGGGGGCGGCACCTCGGCGAATGAGGCCCCCCTTCGCCGGATTGAACGTCCGGTTCCGTTCTACCTGTTCCGATCAAGGGCCATATCGAGCAATCGATCGACTGCAATCGGTCCGCCGCCGCGGAAAAGCAGGTAGAGAAGCAGGAAGACCCAGAATGCGCGCTGGTCCAGAATCACCGCGTCCGAGACGTGGTCGAACCATGCCCCGGTCTCTCCGCCATGGCCGAAAATGTCGGTGAGGCTCTGGATCGTCACGAAACCGATCATGCCGAGCGCAGCGGCACGGGTGAACAAGCCGATGACCAAGAGGCACGGAAGCACGAATTCCGCCCAGGTTCCAGCGAGGATCACGAGTTGCTGGAAGATCGTTGCGCTGCCGATGTCATAGCCCACGGCTTCGGCTTCCTTGGGGAAAATCTGGGCAAAGGCATTGAAGCTCGGCGATACAAGATTTGTCAGGCCGTCAGGAATCTTGGTCAGCGCAGAGTTGAGGTAATAGACAAGCAGGACCGCCGCAAAAATGAATCGCGCGAGCGTGGCCAGGACCGGCGTGGATGCCGGTTCGATCAGCGCGAGCAGCCGGTCCGGCAGCAGCAGGACATTGCCAAACATGAAAGCTATCCTCCGATTTCGATCATGGTCTTCATCTCGACCATGAGGGTGAGCACCTCCGGCAGGTCAAAGTTCCGGGATGCTTCTGATGCCATGTCCATTGCATCCCCGAATGTTGCACCCGTCAAGACCGCATTGATGAATTCCGCGCCGCCTGAGGGCAACAGCCGGGGAATCGGATCCAGATCCGGCCGGGCGACCAACACGTCCTCGGTCACCATTTCCGGGGTTTTCGCCCCCTCCTCGACATTGAAGCGCCAGATGGAGAAGATCGGCCAAGGTGACCGCACGAGCCGCAAGGAAGGCGCGAGTTGCATGCGGGAGTCCGTCAACACCTGGGGCGGCAGCGCTTCGAGTTCCGCCGGGTCGATCGGGTCTGCGTCTGCCGCGTGATAGCTGTCCCGGATCGCAAGTTCGAGCCGTGCGACGTCCGGCAGGTAGCCGGTGTGCCGTGTGGGTTCGAATTTGCTCAGAAACGAGGGCATGTCGGCCCCGAAATGCATCATCAGCGGCGAATGCGGCGGATGGCGACGCAGATACGCAGAGGCCAGCAGCTTGAAATTGCCACTCCCGACAAGTTTGCGGATGACGGGAAAGCCCAGCTCGAGCGCTTCGGTCAAAGAGACGGTGACATTGTTGCGATAGACGTCGAATCGGCGCCCGGCCGGCCGGCCCTTGCCGTCGTTCAGGCCGGCTGGGCGTGCGGCCTCAGGATCCAGAAGCGCACTTCGAAACGTGGTCTGGTCGACCGTCATGCGATCGCGGCTTCAAGGATTCTTGCGGCACGGCCGGCCTCAGCCTTGAGGACTGACCACTCGGGGACATCGTTGTCCCATTCCACGAGGCTTGGCTTGGGACCGGATTTCATGATCGTGTATTCGAACAGAGACCAGACCGGGTCCGCGACCTCGCGGCCATGATTGTCGATCAGCAGGGGTGCGCCATGGTCGTCTTGATCGTCGTCATGCCCGCCGAGATGGATCTCTCCAACCAGTTCGACGGGAAACGCGTCGATATACGAAACCGGATCAGTGCCAAGGTTCGTGGCGCTGACAAAGACGTTGTTGACGTCGAGCAGGAGCCCGCAACCGGTTCGCTTGGCGACCTCGCGGAGGAATTCTGTCTCAGCCAGCGTGGATGCCTCGAACGCGAGATAGGACGAGGGATTTTCCAGAAGCATGCGTCGCCCAACGACATCCTGGACTTCGTCAATATGCTCGGCAACGCGGGCTAGGCTGGCCTCCGTGTAGGGCAGGGGCAGCAGGTCGTTGAGAAATGCGGAGTCGTGGGTCGACCACGCCAGATGTTCGGAAAAGCTCGCCGGATCAAGCCAGTCGACGAGGTGCCTGAGTCGCGCAAGGTGCTCGGAATCCAGCGGACCTTCGCCGCCGATCGAGAGGCCGACGCCATGCACGGAAAACGAGAAGCGTTCGGCGAGATGCCTGAGCTGGGCGATGGGCCGACCGCCGTCTCCCATGTAGTTTTCCGCGTGAATCTCCAGCCAGGCAACCGGCCCGGCATCGTCCACCATTTCGCTGAAGTGCTGTGGCTTGTAACCGACCCCTGCCGCATCGGGCAGGCGGGCGGTTCCGTGATTGGTGGCATCCAGCATTGATGGAGTCCGGAAGCGAAGGCGTCTCCAGCAATGCGGGAGACGCCATGAGATGTCAGCGCGTTAGCTCGGCAGGTCGCGCTCGAGCGGTTCGAGCGAGCCCATGCGCTTCGTGCCGTCGGCCATTTCAGGCAACTCGATTTCGTTGCAGGTGCCGGTGTCGACAAGCGTCCAGGCATTGCCTTGGTAATCGACGGTGGAGGTGCCGGAGCAAGTGGTGCCGGGACCGGCTGCACAGTCGTTGGCGCCCGCCAGCGAAACGCCGTAGCACTTCTCTTTGGTCTGGGCTTGCGCGGGCACAGCCAGTGACGCAGCCAATGCGGCTGCAACGGCTCCAGCGGCAGCCAAGGTCTTGGTCGTTTTCGACATAGGGTTGTCCTCATTCAGTTCAGAATTCGTCGTTCAATCGACCTGTGCATTCAAGACTGGATTTGAACCGGACTTCCATTCACGGCTGCGTGTGCTGACAGTGATGTTAGAATCTGAAATATCGCCAGTCCTCGACCAGCGCGGAGGTGCCTACGCAGCCCCGGCCATGGAGCGCACCTGATCATCGCGGCGGAGATCTGGCGGGAGAGCCTCGGCCGAAAGTTCCCGGACGGTGTCGGCAAGCGCGCGCGTTTCGGTTGCCTTGCTGCCGAGCCTCCTGACGCTCACGGTCCCTCCCTCCACCTCGCGGTGACCAACTGCCAGGATCACCGGAACCTTGCCAACCGAGTGCTCCCGTACCTTGTAGTTGATCTTCTCGTTCCGGATGTCGGCCTCGGCGCGAACGCCGGCATTCACAAGTTCGGCAACGATCTTGGCGACATGCGCGTTCGTGTCCGACGTGATCGAGGCCACGACGACCTGACGCGGCGCCAGCCAGAAAGGGAGACGGCCCTCGCTGCTCTCGATCAGGATGCCAATGAAGCGTTCAAACGATCCGAGGGCGGCACGATGCAGCATCACGGGACGGTGCCTGGCTCCATCCTCGCCCACATACGTGGCGTTCAGTCGTTCGGGCAGCACGAAATCGACCTGGTGGGTGCCGCACTGCCAGTCGCGCCCTATCGCGTCGGTCAGCACGAATTCCAGCTTCGGTCCGTAAAACGCGCCTTCGCCCGGATTCAGGTCGGGTTCGATTCCGGCAGCCCTCGTTGCGTGCAGCAAGGCTTCCTCCGCCTTGTCCCAGGTCTCGTCCGCGCCCGCGCGCACTGGCGGGCGGTCGGCGAACTTCACCTTGAACTCCGGAAACCCGAGATCGGCATAGATGTTGGACAGGAACTCGACATAGCGGGCCGTCTCGCTTTCGATCTGGTCCTCGCGGCAGAAGATGTGCCCGTCATCTTGCGTGAATCCGCGAACGCGCATGATCCCGTGCAGGGCCCCGGACGGTTCGTAGCGGCTGCAGGATCCAAATTCCGCGATACGCAGCGGGAGATCTCGGTAGGACTTGATGCCTTGGTTGAATATCTGCACGTGGCAGGGGCAGTTCATTGGCTTCAGCGCATTCACCGCCTTCTCCTGGGCGTGCTCCTCGTCCACTTCGAGCGTGAAGATGTGTTCCTGGAACTTTTCCCAGTGGCCGCTTTCCTCCCACAGCTTTCGAGCCACGATTTGCGGGGTGCTCACTTCCACGTAGCCGCCCGCACGCTGGCGGCGGCGCATGTAGTCCTGCAGGGCCGTGTAGATGGTCCAGCCGTTCGGGTGCCAGAAGACCTGGCCGGGCGCTTCCTCCTGCATGTGGAAAAGATGCATTTCACGCCCGAGCCTTCTATGGTCGCGCTTCGCGGCCTCCTCGAGCATTGTCAGGTACTGCCTCAGGTCGCCACGGTTCTTGAATGCGACCCCGTAGATGCGCTGGAGCATCTCCCGATCGCTGTCACCGCGCCAATATGCACCGGCAATGCTGGTCAGCCGGAAGGCGTCGGCGGGCAGCTGGCCGGTGTGCTGCAAGTGCGGGCCGCGACATAGGTCCTGCCAGCCCCCGTGCCAGTACATGCGGATCGGATCGGATCCAGGGATCGCGTCGACCAGTTCCACCTTGTAGGGCTCGTCACTGTCGCGATAGTGCTGCAGTGCGCGTTCACGGTCCCAGACTTCGGTTCGAACCGGATCACGGGCATAGATGATCTCCTTCATCCTGGCTTCGATCCTGCCCAGGTCATCCGGAGTGAAGTGCTCTTCCCGGTCGAAATCGTAAAACCAGCCGTGCTCGATGACCGGCCCGATGGTGACCTTGACGTCGGGCCAGATCTCCTGAACCGCACGCGCCATGACATGTGCAAGGTCGTGCCGAATGAGTTCGAGCGCCTGCTCGTCGTCCCGCATGGTATGGATGCTGATGGCCGCATCCGATTCTATGGGCCAAGCCAGATCCCAATGCGTGCCGTTCACCGTGGCGCTGATTGCATTTTTCCCAAGCGAGACCGAGATGTCTGCGGCCACGTCGGACGGGGTTATGCCCGCCACGTAGCTTCGCGAATTGCCGTCAGGAAAGGCAAGGGAAATCTGGGCCATCGGCCTCGTGCTCCTCGTCGGTCTGGCGCCCACGGAACGCCCGGTTGCGGGTGACTTGGCGCGCAGATGGCGCGGGAGCGTGACTATGTCAACGACGTTTGCGCGAATTCTCGTGAATTGCGACGAAATTGCATGATCGGCCGGCCATGTTTCAGCATCCATCCGATGACCAACCTTGCAGGCGACCCCGGCGGCAGGGCGTCGGGGTCACGCTGCAGGGCGCGCGCGAATCAAGTTCGTTCCGCCATGGAAACCCGGTTTGTCGGGGCAACGCCTGCGCGCGATTGTTAGCGCGCAACAGGAGATGCAGAGGCAAATGCAGTGACAGTCCCGCGCAGAACCCTGAAGGCGTGACAAGCCGCCGACGTGTCACTTTTTCCCCTTGAGCGTCGAAGAAGGGCCACATCCAAGCAAACAGGACAGAAACCGGTACACTGGCTGAAACTCCGCCTGCCGTTCTTGGTTCTGCAGTTTTGGCGGACCGCCGCCGGTCAAGGCTTTCGTTCCGCGTCCTTGGCCAAGGCTGCCAGTCTGTAGAATCCGTGAGCCATCTTTGAATAGGGGGTCAGCAGGAAGAAGGTGAGGACCGTTCCGAGATGGACGGGAAGCAGCCATTCAACCGCCGCGCTGCCTGCGGCCGCATAAAGTGCAAGGCCTGTTGCGCTGACGGTGAAGAGCAGCAGCACGAAGGCCATTTCACCGTTCCAGACCCTTGGCGAGCCTAGAGTCGGGTCGGCCCTGGTCTTGAGCCAGGCCAGGCCGGCAGTGCCGGCGCATAAGAGGATGCCGCCCGGCAATCCGAAGAACTTGGGCAAGCTGATGAGTCCATATGGCGCCTCCAGCCCGAAGCCATAGTGCAGCACCGTGCCGCAGGCGGTGGACGCGAAGCAAAGCAGGAACCCGTAGAGGGTCGCTTGATGCAGATGCCTCCGGGCATTGGAGAATCGGTCCTCGTCCTCGAAATTGCAGCCATCGCCATGGCCGCCGGACAGGTCCTTCATCGACCCGGCGGCGCGGCAAGCGTGCAATGCCGCGCCGGGACTGAGCGCGCCACCGCCCACGAATCGCCAGTAGCGCAGGACCGAGATCGCGACCGCGAGGAGGGGCGCCACGAAGGCAGGCGCAAAGATTGCAACCATCAGCCCATGTGACATGACAGCATGGAATCCCTCACCGCTTTCGGGTCTCAGGGCTGAAGCTGTCCAGAAGAGCGCGGCGAAGGCCAGCGCCAGCCCCGCAGCCATAGCCACGCCCGCCCTGTCAAATAGAGCCGCCAACCCGCGCGGCCAGGCGAAGGCCTTCCAGCTTTCGTGTCGCAGTTCGGCCAGCGCCCGTGGCAGGTTCAAGGCGAATTCGTGCGGATCGGTGTACTGGCAGGCATAGTGGCAGCCCCGGCAATTGTGGCAGAGGTTGGCGAATTGCGTCAGGTCGCCATCCTGGAACTCGCGCTTGCTGAACATCGCCGGGAAGACCGAGCAGTAGCCCTCGCAATACCGGCAGGCATTGCAGATCCCGGCCTGGCGACGGGCCTCCGAAAGTGATTCATCGAACATGGGCTGCTGCACTCTCCCCTGCGAGGCGGCCGAAGACCGTGCCGATGGCCATGCCAAATCCCGCCAGATAGCCCTGGCCCAGGATCGAACCCGCCATGATCTCCCCAGCTGCCCAGAGATTTTCGACCGGTCTGTCCGGACCCAGCACTTGTGCTGTCTTGTCGACCTTGAGCCCGAGATACGTGAAGGTCACGCCTGGTCGCAGCTCGTAACCGAGGAACGGGGGCTCGGTGATCGGGCGGGCCCAGTTCGTCTTCGGGGGATAGAGTCCGGCGGTTGCGAGTCCGTCAAGCTCGGTCGGGTGAAACGAGCCGTCCATGCAGGCTGCATTGAACTGATCGACGGTCTGGCGAAGAGCTTCTTCCGGCAACCTCAGTTTTCCGGCAAGTTCATCAATCGTGCTTGCCACCACCGGCGGAAACACTGACGGCATGAAGAGTTCCCGCGATCTTGCATCGATGATCGCGTAGCCCACCTGATCGAGTTGGGCCGCTACCAAGCGACCCCAGATTGCATAGCGCTTGGGCCACACGTCCTCGCCCTCGTCGTAGAACCGTTTCCCATCCTTGTTCACGACGATCGAGAACGGTACGCAATCCAGCCGCGTCACGATCCCGCCATCGTATTTGGGCGCTCGTCCGTCGATAGCCACGGCGTGGCATTGGGTAGGGTCGCCGACGCTTTCGATGCCCTGATCCAGCAGGTCACGCAGCACTTCACCCCGGTTGTAGGGTGTGCCTCGAATCAGGAAATTCCTCGCGGCTTCGCCCCAGGCACGCGCAAGCCAGTCGATGTCCGCCTCGAATCCGCCCGAGGCAACGACTACCGCACCGGGTTCGAGCGAGACGTCGCGCCCGTCGATGGTCGCATGCACTTCGCAGATCCGGTTGGCCAGCGCGAGATGCTTCACTTCCGAATCATACGCGACTTCGACGCCGAGTCGCTCTGCCGTTCGGTAGTAGGCGTTGACCAGTGCCTTGCCGCCGCCCAGGAAGAAGGCGTTGGTGCGGCTGAGCGAAAGCGTGCCCGACAGCGACGGCTGGAATCTCACGCCATGTGCCTCCATCCAGGCATAGCAGTCCTCGGAGCGGCGAATCACCATTCGGGCCAGCGCCTCGTCTGTCTTGCCGCCCGTGACCTGCATCAAGTCGCTGAAGTACTCGTCCTCGCCATAGGCATCGGTGAGCTGCCCAAGCGGTCCGGCATGCATGCAGCGGAAGTTTCGGGTGTGTCGCGAGTTTCCGCCGCGGCACGGCTTCGGCGCACGTTCAAGGAGCAGCACCGATGCACCGGCCTTGCGGGCGGAGATTGCCGCGCAAAGCGCCGCATTGCCGCCGCCGACAACCAGAATGTCAGGTGAACTTGTGATTTTCGACAAGGTCATGGCATGGCCGCACCTACATGATCGGGCGCATGGTCGCCAGACATGCGGAGCGCCATCGCTGACGCAAGCCAGCAATGCCGAGACTGGCGCACGCGTGAGGTCTGGATCAGATCACCGGTGTTTCACGGAAGGCACGCTTCGCGGAGAATCCGGCGTCGCGGCGTCAAGGCCGTTCCGGGAGATCGCGTGGTGGTCCTTGGCTCCGCCAGGGGGGTGCAGGAATGCCGAGCGCGGCGGGCGGAGATCTCTGCGCAAGAACTGCCCGGGCAAAGCCGCGACACGGTGCGCCTTCACCAAGGTCCGCAGCGTGCAATTCGCGTTGCCCGCGCCGCGCCAGTCCAGAATAATGTGCATGCCGTGAATCAAGTCGTCATGGGCAACAAGGCTGGCAGCCGTTCGTCCCGTGCAGCAAGAGGTGCGCATCAATGACACGCTATTTCCAGCACGACGGGAGACGCCTTGCGTACAGCCGGATCGAAGGCAAAGGCCCGGGAGTCCTGTTTCTGTGCGGATTCCGTTCGGACAAGGAGGGCACGAAAGCGCTCGATCTTGAGCAATGGGCGCAAGAGGCTGACCGGACCTTTCTCAGGTTCGACTATTCGGGTCACGGAGAGTCATCGGGCGACTTTCTTGAGGGCACGATTGGTGACTGGGCCGAGGATGCGGCGGCGGTCGTCAACGCCCTCACCGAAGGGCCGCAAGTCCTCGTCGGTTCATCCATGGGTGGCTGGATTTCGCTCCTCTTGGCGCGCCGGTTGCCCGAGAGGATTGCGGGCCTCGTCACGATAGCCGCGGCTCCGGATTTCACGGAAGACGGGTACTGGGCGAAGTTCGACGAGGATCAGAAGTCGATCTTGGAAGCCGAGGGGCAAATTGAGCTTCCGTCCGACTATTCGGACGAGCCCTACATAATAACGAAGCGCCTGATCGAGGACGGTCGTCGCGATCTGGTGCTGCGTGACCCGCTTCCATTGCCATTCCCGGTGCGGTTCCTTCAGGGCACCGAGGACGAGGCGGTCTCGACATCGACGGCACTTCGGCTCCTGGAACATGCTGACGGCCCCGACATGCGCCTGACGCTGGTCAAGGGCGCCGACCACCGGTTTTCCGATCCCTCATGCCTTGCTCTCATTCGCCAAGCTGTCGAAGAGGTGTAGCCTTTGCCGCCGGCATGTTTTGAGGCACATCAGCAAGACCGGCGGAAGGAGGAGCGTTGACACCTGTCAATCCGTAAGCGGTTAAAGTACGACGTCGAGGCCCGATCCGGGCCGGATTTGCGTTTGACATCATAGCCTGCCCGTTCTAGTGATCTGCCGTCGGTGCGAATCACTTCGGAGGCGGCGATGGCGGAATGGTATGGATCCAAGGGGACGACCGGGCTCTCGCAGGCAATCGTGAGCGCCATGCCCGCGCATGACCTGTTCATCGAATCGCACTTGGGTGGCGGCGCGATCATGAAGCGCAAGCCGCCCGCGCAGCGCAGCATCGGCATCGACCTCAACCGCCGCGCGATTGACAGCTTCAGATGCGACTACCCCGTCGAGCTCCATCATGGCTGCGCCCACCGCTTCCTGTCCGGCTTCGACTTCCAGGGCCGCGAGCTGGTCTACTGCGACCCGCCCTACGTGCAGTCGACGCGCAGGTCGCAGCGCCGCTACCGCTTCGACTACACGGACGAGGACCATGTCGCGCTCCTCGGCATCCTGAAGTCGCTGCCGTGCCAGGTGATGGTCTCCGGCTATCCTTCGGCGCTCTACGACGCGCACCTGGACGGCTGGCGCTCGCTCGAGGTCCAGGTCAACAACCAGGCCTGCGTCGTCACCGAGAAGCTGTGGTTCAACTTCGCGCCGGGCCGGCCGCACTGGCACGCCTGTGCGGGCAGGAACTTCACCGACCGCCAGCGCATCAAGCGCAACGCAGAGAGGTGGGCGCGGCGCTACCGGGCGATGCCGCCGGGCGAGCGGCTCGCGGTGCTGGCGGCGGTCATGGCCGTCGAGGCCGGGGAATGAACGCGTCGTCCAATGTTCGCGAGGTCGAGGATCTGGGCCGGGACCTGTCCCGTCTGCTCGGGGACGGCACCCTGCCGCCGGAGGCCGAGGAGGCGCTCCGGTCGCTGATCGGGCTTTCGGGACGGCTGGCGTCGGACAACGCCGAGCTGGCCGCGACGATCGCGGCACAGGAAGGGCGGATCGCCGAGTTCGTGACGCAGATCGCCGCTCTCACCGCCCAGATCGTCCAGCTGCAACGCGACCTGTACGGCTCGCGCTCGGAGCGGCGCAAGGATGGCGTGGCTGGATCCGAAGGCAGTGACGGGACCGACGGCCAGGACAGCCGCCGCGGCGGCAAGGCCGGCCGCAGAAAGGATCGCGGCGACGCGGTCAGCGACACCGGGCTGCGCTTCGGCGCGGACGCCCCGGTGATCGACATCACCGTGCCGCCGCCCGAGATAGAGGGCCTGTCGGAGGACGACTACGAGGTGATCTCGGAGCGCGTCCACTGCCGGGTCGCCGCGCTCGACTGGCGGCACGTGGTCATCCGCTACCGCTACCTCAAGGCGAAGATCCGCAAGACCGGCGCCCTCGTCAGCGCCCCGGCCCGCGAGAGCGTGTTCAAGAACAGTGCCGCCGACGTCTCGTTCGTCGCCGGAATGCTCATCGACAAGTTCCTTTGGCACCTGCCTCTGCACCGCCAGCACCAGATGCTGGCCGCCGGAGGCATCACCGTGAACCGGGGCTCTCTGAGCCAGTGGGCCAACCGGGCGATCGCGCTCCTGAAGCCGGTCCACGACGCGCAGTGGCGTTCGGTGCTGGAAAGCGCCGTGATCCAGATGGACGAGACGCCGATCCGGGCCGGACGGCACCCGGGCAAGCCCGGAAGCATGAAGAAGGGCTGCTTCTGGCCGATGCTCGGCGACCGGGGCGAGGTGGTGTTCCCCTTCGCCGCCTCCCGCCGGCACGAGCATGCGGCCGAGTTCCTCGGCGAGTATTCCGGAACCCTCGTGAGCGACGGCTACGGCGCCTGCGAGGCCTATGTCGCGGCGCGCGGCGGCGCGGTCACCCATCAGGGCTGCTGGACCCATTCTCGCCGCAATTTCTGGGAGCAGAAGGACAATCACCCGGAGATGGCCGGGGAAGCGCTGAAGCTGATCGGCGCCATCTACCGGATCGAGAAGGAGATCGACGGCCGGCCGCGGGCCGAGCGGCTGGTCGCGCGGCGGACCCGGTCGCGCAAGGCGGTCGACAGGATCTGGGACTGGTGCGAGCGGACGCTGGAGGATCCGGCGCTGACGCCGAAGCACCCGGTCCGCAAGGCGATCGGCTACGCCGTCGAGCGAAGGGCCACGCTCGAGGTGTTCCTGGGCGACCCGGACGTGCCGCCGGACACCAACCAGGTCGAGAACAAGTTGCGCGGCGCCAAGCTCGGCCAGCGGAATTGGATGTTCGCGTGGACCGAGATCGGCGGAGAGTTCATAGGGATCATGAACGCCATGCTCGCCACCTGCCGGATGCAGGACGTCGATCCCCGCGTCTGGTTGACCGACGTCCTGCTGCGCATCGACACCCATCCGGCCAGCCGGATCGAAGAACTGACGCCGAGGCGGTGGAAGACGCTGTTCGCCGACAGCCCGATGACGTCCGACGTCGCGGCCGTCACGGCGGGCAGGCTTCACGCCGCCGCGACCGGGGCGGGACAGCGCTTGCGGTGGCGCCGGACGGTGATGTCGATCCCGTCCAGAAGCGCAGAGAGCTCGGTCCGCGACAGCGACAGCGACTTCCGTCCCCGTGCCAGCGCCGGGGGCGACGCGAACAGGCCCTGCTCCAGGCGCTTGGCCCAGATGAAGAACCCGCCATGCTCGAAGCCGAGCACCTTCACCATCGTCCGGCGGCGGTTGACGAACACGTACCAGCGCCCGCTGGCCGGGTTCTCCCCGAGATGGGTCGCGACCAGCGCGCCCAGTCCGTCGAAGCTGCGGCGCATGTCCGCCGGTTCCGTCGACAGCCAGATGCCGCCCGCCGGCCAGCCGCTGAGCATCAGGACCGCCGCAGACGGAGCGTGACCCCGTCGCCGAGCGACAGCTCGACGTCCCAGCCCCGTTCCGTCCCCGCCGCGATCTCGACGAAGCCGCGCCTGCCCGCGGTCGCCCGGCCGGCCAGGCCGCGCTTGCGGCGCCAGCTCTGGAACGACTTCACCGACACCCCGCGGGACTCGCAGAAGCTGACCTGAGAACCGTCCCAGCGCTCGAAATCCTCCATCAAGGTCTGCCACTCGGCCTCGCTCCGGTTCTTGCGGACGGGGCGGGCAGCGCCCGTCGCCAATGCATCGTTTGTCATGAAGAAACTCCGATCAGGATCAATGGATCGGATGCTCTCGCGCGAGGGCCGACGAAATCAAGACGCAAGCAGAACGCCGTCCTTTAACCGCTTACGTCAATCCGGAGTTACAGGGAGTTCGTGCCGCAGAATTGATGCCCCACTTCCATGCCGAAGGTGCAGCAGTATTTCAGGCCCATTTGGCAACAAGTGGGATTGCTTGGCGCGGTCTCAATCTCGTGGGTGGCTGATTTAGGTGCGGATACTTGCAAACAACTTGTACTTGCCACGAGCGAACGACGGCAAGCAACGGGAAGGAGATCGATGCGTTAGTTTGCAAATCCTGCACACAAGGTTGAAACGACGGAGGCATGGCCGCCTTCTTGGCGGCTGGACAAGACGCCCTGCCCAGAGGGGATGACTGTCGCGGAACGTAGTCAACTGTTGCTGAGTTCGGTCTCCGAAGACCCGGATTCACCTACATCCAGACGTTTCGTGGTTCGTCGCAGAGAGTCAGGGCTTGAATTTTTTGCCGCTCAGATGACACGAATTGTGCAAGGTGAAGCCGAGTATCATGGTTGTCAGATGTGCCGCAAGACCCCGTCCTTCAGGTCGGGTATGCAAGGCGCAGACGCCCTGGCGCGTCAATGGGGCGCGTTGGGCTTCGACATGTTTGCGAATGATGTCGAGCGGCGCTCCGCCGCATGACGCGGCGAAGCGGGACGGGGACCACAGGACGCCTTTCCTGCAGTGTCCGGTGATCTCCGGCCGGGCGCTTCGCGGGCGACGGCCGGACACGCCCTTCAGGCTGTTGAGCAGCCTGGGAGAGGGACACCTTTGGAGGGTGGCTGACGAGCAGGTGCACGTGGTCGTCCTCCCCGTCGCATTCGAGCGGTTCGGCCTCGAAGTCGCGGCAGACCTTCGCGAGGATGTTTCGCGGGTCCTGCGCGGCCGGCTCCGACGGCACGTCGCGCCGACACTTCGTGACAAGGACAGGATGGGCATGAAGTGCAAGGACGCAATGCCTGCCGGCCCGATGTCCTGTCGACCCTTCCGCAGGCCAATCGCATTGCAGGACCATGCTGAAGGCGATCAAGGCGCGATTGCATCCGAATGCGGAGAGCGGCGAGAGCGTCACGAAGCGGACGGCCCCGGACAGGCTGGTGGAACCGAAGGCCGCCGAGGAGACCAGGTGGGCTCAGGGACGCCGACAGCCAGGCCTTGCAGCAGTCGGTGATCCACCTGGACGACGCCTTCGGGCGGTTCCTCGGCAGGACGGCGCGTCATCCGCGCTTCAAGAACCGGCACGGCCGGCAGGCCATGTCGTGCCCGCAGCGCGTCAAGGTCGTTGACGGGTGTGGCCTGTCCCTGCCCAAGGTCGGGACGGTCAGGGCTGTGCCGAACCGGGAGATCGCGGGCCGGATCAAGCCCGTCGCGGTGTCCCGCACCCCGACGGGGAGATTCCATGCCTCGACCCTGGCCGACGACGGGCGGCCCGCGCCCGAGCCCGCGAGGGCCGTCGATGCGGACGGGGTGACGGGGGTTGACCCGGGGATTGCCGACCTTGCGGCCGAAAGCTCCGGCGAGAGGGTCGACAACCCGCGTTTCGTGAGGCGCGCGGCGGCGAACCTGCGGCGCAGGCAGAGGGACCTGTCGCGCAAGAGGGAAGGATCGGCCCGCCGCGGCAAGGCGCGCGCTTGTCGCCAAGGCGCACGAAGGAACGGCGAACGCGCGCAGCGACTTCCGGCACAGGCTGTCGAAGCGGCTGGCCGACGGGAACCAGGCGGCCTGCGTGGAGACGCCGGAAGTGAGGGACACGCTCAGGAACCGGAAGCCTTCCGGACACATCGCGGACGCGGCGTGGGGCGGCCTGGCGCGCAGGCTGGAGTGCAAGGCCGAACGGTCCGGCAAGCGCCTGGCGAAGATCGACCGGCGGGTCGCGTCCGGCAGGACCTGTCCGGGTTGCGGCTCGAAGGCGGAGGAACTGCCGCTGCCGGTGCGGCGCCGGACGTGCCGGGCCTGCGGCCGGGAGCATGACCGGGACATCGACGCCGCCCGGAACATCCGGCGGCAAGGCATCCTGAAACCGAAGGCGGAAGGGCTGTCCGTCCCTGCCTGCGGAGGCTTCCCTTCAGGACGGGCGCATCGCCCGCTGCAGCCTGAAGCAGGAAGCCCCGTCCTCTAGGGCGGGGCGCAGTCACTTCTTGCATGGGAAGGTCCCAGGGCTAACTCGTTTGCGCCACCTTATTTTATGCGTTGCATGAAGTTGACCTGGAATCTGGACATTCCTGGCCCGCCTGTCCATGGTCTCGGCGAACCAGTTTCGGGAGCACGGGCGCGGTCTTTCGGAGGTATCGGTCGACATCGTCGCGGAAGAGGACGAAGCGCGCTGCCGCGACCTGATGCAGGCGCATCATTGCCTCGGCGCGATCCGGCCCGTCGGCGAGACCTTGCGCCACGTCGCCTGCCATCGCGACCGCTGGCTCGCGTTCGCGGCGTCGAGCAGGGGCATTCGCTGCGGAATTTCTTCTGCCCAGTGAAGCGTTGCGAAGGGAAGCCCATTCCTTGGATTCATATGCGGAAGCAGGAAGGTTCGAGCTCATGCCACAGAGGCACGAGGTAGGCGCACGGACCGCAGCCTATCATCTGTGGAACCATAGGTTCCTCTCAAGTGCCCAGATTCGAGATGAATTGATAGATCAACTCTCAAGCGTGCAATAGTGCAGGGGCGTCCCTTGACGTTCATGTTGATCGGTCACGCCGGTGCCGAGGCAGATCATTGCGCGGGGGCTCGCGCCGATCTTGCATGATCGCATGGCATTGCTCTGTTGATGAGAAAAATTGGGTGGTTCAATTCCCGTGGTGACGAGTGCAAGGGATTGCTCGCCCACTTGACGCACGCGGAAATCAAGCCCTCGCCGTGCTGCGGTTTCATGTCAACCGCACCTTGCGACGCGAGACAGAGGAATCGCGAATTGACTGCCGATCATGGCATGGACCACTGTAGGCATGCCGGCGACCCTTGCAAGGCAGAGGGTCGATTGGAGCCGCGCAGCTTCCGGATCGGATTGTTCTGCAACTTGTGAGCGCGACCGTCATTCGACTTGACGGAAAGGCGGGTGCCAGCCGTCATCTCCTTCATCTGCGGGCATGACGTCAAGGCCGCGCAATGCTCCCGCAACGCATCCCTATCCTGCAACTTCGTAGGGCAGTGTCTGCCGCCGATTGTGGTCGATGACCAGTTCGCTCTCCAAAGGCGGAACCGAACGTTGGTGACAATTCCGGCGCTCGCAGATCCGGCATGAAATTCCGATCGGTTCAAAGTTCTCGACATCAGACAGATCGAGACCATCGGAATAGACGATTTCGCCCGCGTGACTGATCTCGCATCCAAGCGCGATGGCGAAGCGGCGGACCGGTGCACGGAACGCTGCCCCGGGTGCCGAAATTTCCCGGGCCAGGCATAGATACCGGATCCCGTCGGGCGTCTCGGCGAGCTGTCTCAAGAACTGTCCAGGAGTCTCGAAGGCGCGGTGCACGTTCCACAGCGGGCAGGCGCCGCCATATCGAGCGAACTGAAACGGGGTTGCGGAATGGCGCTTCGTGATCGTGCCGGCCTGATCGACCCGGACAAAGAAGAACGGCACGCCCTTGGCCCCTGGTCGCTGCAGGGTTGAAAGTCGATGAGCGACTTGTTCGAGTGACGCACCGAAGCGCTGCGCGAGACGATCAAGGTCGCAACGCGTGTCGCGCACAGCGGCCAGGAAAGTCCGGTAAGGCATGAGGGCGGCTCCGGCGAAATAGTTTGCCAACCCGATCTTGGCGATCTTGCGCGCCGTCTCGGTCTGGAAACGCGCCAGGTCGAGCGTTGCCTCGATGAGATCGTCGTGGGCCTCCAGCGCGATCTGGTGCAACGCCTGGAACCTCCGCGTCGATTCGGGCGGCAACGGCGAGAGCCAGAGTGTCCGTGTCTTCGGGTCAAATCGTCGGATTTCCCCTTCTTCCTCCGCGCCCCGGATCTGGATTCCGAGCTTTCTGCACGCCTTCTCGACGGCCTGATCCGCAGGTCCGGACCCGGTGAAGCGCTCCGCCGCCCGGTCGATCGCATCGACGTAGTTGTCGCAATAGTGGAAGAAGTCCCGCACCTCGTCCCAGGGCGACGCTCCATGGCGAACACCGTCCTCGCCGAGCGCTGCATCGAGCGAGGCAAGGCGCTCGTTCGCCTGGACATTGGCCCTGTGAAGCATGAGAAAGGCTCGCGCGACGAGCGGGGCATTCGATGCCACAAGCCGCAGGTCGGCCTGAGGCGGTGATGCGTCTCGGAACACCGGATCCGCAAGCGCTTCGCGAAGGTCGGCGACCATTCGCTCGCCTTCTCCCAAGGTCAGTTCCCTGACGTCGAAGTCGAACTCCTTCACCAGAGACAGGATGACGGATGAGGAAACGGGTCGATGGTTGTTCTCCATCTGGTTCAGGTAAGGAAGCGAGATGCCAAGCCGCTGGGCAAAGGCCTTCTGGGTCAATCCCAGCCTGGTGCGCATTTCCCGAAGCTTTGCGCCCGCGTAGGGTTTCGAGGCGGACATGTCGGCAGTCCCGTTTGAAAAGCTGCAAACATGGTTTCGCAAATTCGCGAATTTTTCAAGATGCGGCAGAGTCGAGCTGCCGTTCTCGCCAAGACACGTACTGGATCGATGCGATGCCGAGAAGCACGGACGTCAACATCATCGCCAGCAACGGAGCGCTGCTGGTGCTGTCCTGGACCAGGATGCCCGCGAACACTGACAGCGCGGCGCCTCCGCCGATCATGAATGCGCCGCCAACGCCGGCAGCGCTGCCGGCCAGATGGGGGCGCACCGACAGCATTCCGGCGCTTGCATTCGGAATGACCATGCCGTTGCCGACTCCGATCAGCGGGCCGAATCCGAAGAAGACGAAGGGCGAATCCAGGCCGAGAACCGTCAGCGTGATCGCGCTGGCGAGCCCGGTTGCGGTGATGATCGCTCCGTTCCGGATCATGCGGTTGACGCCGAGCCTGACCGACAGGCGGCCCGAGAGATAATTTCCGAATGCATAGCCGATGGCCGGAGCGCCAAGGCACATGCCCGCCCAGAACGGAGACAGCCCGTACAGAGTCGATGCGACATATGGCGCTCCACCGAGGAAGGCGAAGAAGGATCCGCTTGCAAAGGCGGACGCGAAGACGTAGCCCCAGAATCGGCGCGACGACAGGAGCTCGGGATAGTCACGGGCCTGCTGCAGGAAGCTGACACCCCCGCCTCGTTTGGTCTCACCAAGGTCGAACAGGCAGAGCACCATCACCGCAATGCTCGTGATCGTCGTGAACACGAATACCGAGCGCCACCCGAATGCCTGATCCAGCATGCCGCCGATCGATGGCGCTATCATCGGTGCCAGAGCCATCCCCATCGTGACATACCCGATCATCGACGCGGCCTGGTCCTGTGCATACAGGTCCCGGACGATTGCACGTGACAGCACCATCCCGACCGCGGAAGTGCATTGCAGCAGGCGGAAGGCAAGCAGCATTTCGACCGATTGCGCCAATGCGCAACCGATTGATGCCGCCGCGAACATGGCGAACCCGGCAAGCGTGACGATCCTGCGGCCGTAGCGGTCGCTGATCGGACCGATCACCAGCTGCATCACGGCGGTCGCGGCAAGGAAACCGGATACCATGAGCTGAATGACCTCGTAGCGAGTTCCGAGATCCTGCGTCATCTGCGGCAGCGACGGCAGGATTATGCTCATGCTCAGCGCGCTCAGGCCGGACATCAGAACAAGCGTCAGAATGTGAGGAGGCGTCGTTCGGTCAGGAAACCGAACTTCTGCGTCATTTCTCATGCGGCGACGTTTAGACGACGGGATCACGTCTGTCCATCGCAGCGCGAACTTTGCAGATTTGCAAATTTCATATCGACAGATTTGCAGAAATTGCAGCTATTCAACGTTTTGCTTCCCGCATGTATCCCTGCAAGCTACTCAGGCGAAGCACCGTCTGCAGGAGGCACGCATGTCAGACATTCTCGTGGAACTCACGAAACGCCGGGCCGAAGCGGTTGCCGGTGGCGGCAAGGATCGGGTTGCGGCACATCATGCCAAGGGGAAGCTGACTGCGCGCGAACGGGTCGAACTGCTGCTGGATGAAGGCTCGTTCGAAGAGTTCGACATGTTCGTCACGCATCGAACGACTGACTTCGGGATGGATCGCAACAGGCCCGCGGGCGACGGCGTCATCACGGGCTGGGGCACGATCAACGGTCGCATGACCTACGTCTTCAGCCAGGACTTCACGGTCTTTGGCGGATCGCTTTCCGAAACACACGCCCAGAAGATCTGCAAGATCATGGACATGGCGCTTCAGAACGGAGCGCCGATCATCGGCCTGAATGATTCGGGGGGCGCACGCATCCAGGAGGGCATTGCCTCGCTTGCAGGATACGCCGAAGTGTTTCAGCGCAACGTTCTGACAAGCGGCGTCGTGCCCCAGATCAGCGTCATCATGGGACCTTGCGCGGGCGGCGCGGTCTATTCTCCGGCAATGACCGACTTCATATTCATGGTGGAGGACAGCTCCTACATGTTCGTCACCGGCCCGGACGTCGTGAAGACCGTGACGAACGAGGTGGTGACTGCGGAAGACCTCGGCGGCGCCTCGGCGCACACGAAGAGAAGCTCCGTGGCTGACGGCGCATTTCGCGACGATGTCGAGGCGCTGGCCGAAATCCGGCGCTTCTTCGACTTCCTGCCTTTGAACAATCGCGACAAGGCGCCGTCCCGGCCGTTCTTCGATGATCCGGCGCGGGTGGAGGAGAGCCTCGATACGTTGGTCCCGGAGAATCCTAATCGGCCCTACGACATGAAGGAACTGATTCTTAAAGTGGCCGACGAAGGGGACTTCTTCGAGACACAGGCAGATTTCGCGGCGAACATCATAACCGGCTTCGTCCGGCTTGAAGGCCGGACCGCGGGCGTCGTTGCGAACCAGCCCATGGTGCTGGCGGGCGTTCTGGACATTGACAGTTCGCGCAAGGCTGCCAGATTCGTCAGGTTCTGCGATGCCTTCGAGATCCCGATTGTCACCTTCGTGGACGTGCCGGGCTTCTTGCCGGGAACGGCCCAGGAATACGGCGGTGTGATCAAGCACGGGGCCAAGCTGCTGTTCGCCTATGGTGAGGCCACCGTGCCCAAGGTAACCGTGATCACCCGCAAGGCCTATGGCGGCGCCTATGTCGTCATGGCATCCAAGCACCTGCGTGGAGACTTCAACTATGCCTGGCCGACCGCACAGGTCGCCGTCATGGGTGCGAAGGGAGCGACCGAGATTCTCTATCGTTCCGAATTGAAAGACCCCGAAAAGATTGCGGACCGCACGGAGGAGTACGAGCGGAACTTCGCAAATCCGTTCCGGGCGGCCGAGCGTGGCTTCGTTGACGAGGTCATCCTGCCGCGATCCACAAGGCGGCGCCTGTGCCGCGCCGTTGCCTCCTTGAGGACGAAGTCTCTACATAACCCGTGGAAAAAACACGGCAATATTCCGCTTTGAGCTACCGGACGAAATGCAGCTTTCTTGCCACATACCCGCCGAATTCGATGCACGGCAACTAAGGTCTGGAATCTCTGTGCCAAAATGCGCTAGGCAGGAATTGTCCTTCAAGGCGTGTTGCCCGAATCCAGGGTTTCGCCGTCGGGACGAAGTTGGCACTTCGGAGGCATTTCCGGGTGTGATGGCTAAATTAACGGGCCGATTTGCTGACGCGGCCTTGACGGATCGAAGGAGACAGTCATGTCGTTCACAGTCAAAACTCTTCTTGCACTTTGCCTGCTCACCATGGTCGCTGCATGCGACCAGAGCGAATCCATGGAAATGGAGGAGGACATGGGCATGGTCATGGAAGAAGAGCCGATGTCGAAGATGTAAGACTCTTCCCCGGCCGGGCGCAGTCAGCGCCCGGCCAGCGGCCTCGCCGACGGAGGCCGGGCCATGCTGAGGCACAGAGGCTTCCCAAGCCGTCTGCGCGGCACCGATTTCCAGTTCACGATTCGGCGTGCGAACCCCGACGGGCCGACTCCGCTCGTTGTGCGCGAGCGCTTTGCCGATCGCAGGCCCGCCGACCGCGCTGCTGACGCGACATTCGTGGCGTGTCTCTGGGCCCGTTTCGGTCGGGACCCGTTCGTGCGTGGCAACCTGGATGCAGGCCGGCTTTCCTGGATTTTCGGGCGCGAGGTGATTCCCGCCGAGGATCCGTTTGATCGCGCAAGCTATGAAAGCATGCTCGTCATTGACGAGAACCGCGCCCGGGCCTCCTTTCCCGAGGCCTTTGACGGAAGGTGCGTGCCATGACTTGCCGCAGGAAGGCCATTTCGGGTTTCGGATGCGCCGTTTCCTTCGTGCTGCCGCGCATGGCTCTCGCCCGACTTCGGGCAAGTGCGCTCTCGATGAAAGGGAGACGTGGCCCCCGACACGCCTGCAGGAGAGGACCATGCACAGGGCACTGCCGATCTGAGTGTTCGCGGCCGATTCACGGATGGCGGCAGGTGAAGATGCCACAGGACTTGTGCGGACTGCCGTCGGCGGACTCGCGGAATGTTTCGCAGGAGACATCATCGACGAGGGCAGCTGCCTCAGGGGCGTCGCCGTTGCGGGCTCATTGGCCGACGACGCCCAGAGCGCTCGGTGGATGCGGGTCCGCTTCAAGGCGACTGAAAGGGGGTGCACAGGCGACCCGTTTGGACACCCCCGCTTGTCTTTGGGTCGAATCTCGACCGATGGAAGAGTTGACATGTTCAGCAAGATCTTGATTGCCAACCGTGGCGAAATCGCATGCCGCGTCATCAAGACGGCGCGCAAGTTGGGAATCCCGACGGTCGCCATCTATTCGGATGCCGACAGGGGAGCGCTGCATGTCGGGATGGCAGACGAAGCCGTGAATGTCGGTCCCCCGCCAGCGAGCGAGTCCTATATCAACATCGAACGGGTCATGGACGCGATTCGCCAGACGGGTGCGGAAGCCGTGCACCCCGGCTACGGATTCCTCTCGGAGAACCCGAAATTCGCGGACGCGCTCAATGCGGCCGGTGTCACGTTCATCGGCCCTCCCAAGCCCGCCATCGAGGCGATGGGTGACAAGATCACGTCCAAGAAGATGGCGCTCGATGCGGGCGTTTCGACAGTGCCGGGTTACATGGGGCTCATCGAGAGTGCGGACGAGGCGGAGCGGATCAGTGGAGAGATCGGCTATCCCGTGATGATCAAGGCAAGCGCGGGCGGGGGCGGCAAGGGCATGCGGGTTGCCTGGAACGAAGACGAGACGCGCGAAGGCTTCCAGTCATCCAGGAACGAGGCGGCCTCGAGTTTTGGCGACGACCGCATTTTCATCGAGAAGTTCGTCACCGAGCCACGCCATGTCGAGATACAGGTTCTGGCGGATTCGTTCGGCAACACAGTCTACCTGAATGAACGCGAATGCTCGATCCAGCGCCGCAACCAGAAGGTTGTGGAAGAGGCTCCTTCCCCCTTCCTGGATGAAGCGACGCGAAAGGCCATGGGCGAACAGGCCTGCGCGCTTGCAGCCGCCGTGCGATATGCAAGTGCGGGCACGGTCGAGTTCATCGTCGACGGCGAGAGGAACTTCTACTTTCTTGAAATGAACACCCGGCTCCAGGTCGAGCATCCGGTGACAGAACTCATCACCGGCGTGGACCTGGTTGAGCAGATGATTCGCGTGGCGGCTGGCGAGAAGCTGGAGCTGTCCCAGTCGGACATCGGCATCAACGGCTGGGCGATTGAAAGCCGGCTTTACGCCGAAGATCCCTATCGGGGTTTCCTGCCGTCGATCGGACGCCTGACGCGCTACCGGCCCCCGGCGGCGGTCGCAGGCGAGTCCGCGGTGGTCCGGAACGATACGGGCGTGTTCGAGGGTGGCGAGATTTCGATGCATTACGACCCGATGATCGCCAAGCTCTGCACCTGGGCGCCTGATCGCGCGTCGGCCCTGAAGGAAATGCGGCAGGCGCTCGACGCGTTTGAACTGGAGGGAATCGGCCACAACATCCCCTTCCTTTCCGCGGTCATGGACCACCCGAGATACATCGCCGGCGACATCACGACGGCGTTCATTGCAGAGGAGTTCCCTGAGGGCTTCGACGGCGCGGAACTGGACGAGGCAACTCTCCGGCGCATCGTCGCCGCGTCCGCTGCAATGCATCGCGTGGCGGAAATTCGCCGGACCCGCATTTCGGGACGCATGGACAATCATGCTCGTCACGTGGGCCGCGACTGGGTGATTTCGCTGCAGGGCGCGTCCATGCCCGTCAGGATCACGGCTGACCGTGAAGGTGCCGATGTACGGTTCGAGAATGACCAGGTGATGCGTGTCGAAAGCGAATGGCTCCCCGGCCAGCAGCTTGCAAGGCTGGCCGTGGATGGTGAGGAGCTGATTCTCAAGGTCGAAGGCCGCAGCCAGGGATTCCGGATCCGCTATCGCGGGGCCGACTTGATGGTGACGCTGAGAACCCCGCGCCAGGACGAACTGGCGGCGCGGATGCCCGAGAGGACGCCACCCGACACATCCGGGCTCTTGCTTTGCCCGATGCCCGGGCTGGTCGTGAAGATCGGTGTGAAAGAGGGACAGGAGGTTCAGGAGGGCCAGGCGCTTTGCACGATCGAGGCCATGAAGATGGAGAACATCCTTCGTGCCGAAAGAAAGGGCGTTGTGGCCAGGATCAATGCCGGTGAAGGCGACAGCCTGGCGGTTGACGATGTCATCCTGGAGTTTGAATGATGCGACCTGAGCTCCGAGGCCTGGCAAGGGAGGCAGCACGAAGCATGCGCCATGGCGAATCGCGCTTCGCGGCGGTTCGCGCGGAACCGGTCAGTGCCCCGGGTCAGCCGCCATTGAGGGCGTCGCGCAATTCCTGCTTGCGAATCTGGAGGTTGTCGATGGAGCGCGTGATCTCGCGCACATCGCGCGGGAACGGCTTCCGCAGGATGACGCGACCGTCCTTGCTGACCACTATCAGCATGAAGCCGCGTGGACGGAACTCGCGGCGGATGTCGGTTCCGTCGACGGGTGCCGAATCGGCAATGAGGACGACATCCCGCTTCACGAGCTCATCGATGCGGGCGGACAGAAGCTCCATCTGCGTGCGGAAGGCAGGGTCCTGCGGCGCATCCGAAAAGACTATCAAGGGCCGTGCGACCCACTTGAAACTGTCCAGATCGATGTCCTGCGCCCCGAAGACGATCGAGGGATCGGCCTGCCATGTGGCCACGGCCGAATAATCGCCGGCATCAGTCGCGGCAACCGTCCACGGCGCAAGGCTTGCCAGCAGAAAGGCAAGAAAGGCCGGTGTGATGCGTGATGTCATGCAACCTCCATACACCCCGAATATAAGTCGAATTCGCAGGAATCGAAGGGGTCTTGAGGAAACCTGGGAAAACGGGGGCCCATGATGAACGACTGGAAGGAACTGGCCGAGAAGGAGCTTCGTGGCAGGAGCGTCAAGGAAATCGAGCGCGAGACGCTGGAAGGCATTCGGGTAAAGCCGCTCTACACCGCCGAGGATGCCAAGGGTCTCTCTCACGTGGACGGCTTGCCCGGGTTCCCGCCATTCACGCGAGGCGTGAGGGCAACCATGTATGCAGGCCGGCCCTGGACCATCAGGCAGTATGCCGGTTTCTCGACGGCCGAGGAAAGCAACGCGTTCTATCGACGCAACCTTGCGGCCGGGCAGCAGGGTGTCAGCGTCGCGTTCGATCTGGCCACGCATCGTGGGTATGACAGCGATCATCCGCGCGTCCTGGGCGACGTCGGCAAGGCCGGCGTCGCGATCGACAGCGTCGAAGACATGAAGATCCTCTTTGACGGCATTCCGCTGGATCAGGTCAGCGTGTCAATGACAATGAATGGCGCCGTGATTCCCGTACTCGCGAATTTCATCGTGACGGGAGAAGAGCAGGGGCACGATAGGTCGGTGCTCTCTGGCACGATTCAGAACGACATCCTGAAGGAGTTCATGGTGCGGAACACCTATGTCTATCCGCCCGAGCCCTCGATGCGGATCGTCGGCGACATCATCCAGTATGCCTCCGAACAGATGCCGAAGTTCAACTCGATCTCGATTTCCGGCTATCACATGCAGGAGGCAGGCGCGAACCTCGTGCAAGAGCTTGCCTACACGCTTGCGAACGGGCGCGAGTATTGCCGTGCGGCGATCGCGCGCGGCATGGATGTGGACACGTTCGCCGGGCGGCTAAGCTTCTTCTTTGCCATTGGCATGAATTTCTTCATGGAGGTCGCCAAGCTCCGCGCGGCCAGGCTGTTGTGGAGCCGGGTCATGGACGAGTTCGAGCCGCGCAACCCTCGCTCCAGGATGCTGCGGACGCACTGCCAGACCTCGGGCGTGAGCCTCCAGAAACAGGATCCCTACAATAACGTGATACGCACCGCCTATGAGGCAATGAGCGCGGCTCTGGGCGGGACGCAGTCGTTGCACACAAACGCGCTCGACGAGGCGATTGCATTGCCAACCGATTTCTCTGCCAGGATCGCGCGAAACACGCAGTTGATTCTGCAGGAGGAGACCGGAGTCGCCGATGTCGTCGATCCGCTGGCCGGTTCCTACTATGTCGAGACACTTACCGCGCAGCTGGCCGAGATGGCTTGGGAGCTCATGGAAGAAATCGAGGAAATGGGCGGCATGACCAAGGCGGTGGCCACGGGCATGCCCAAGCTGCGAATCGAGGAAAGCGCGGCACGGCTCCAAGCGATGATCGACCGGGGCGACGAGGTGATCGTCGGGGTCAACAAGTACGAGACGGCGAAAGAGGACCAGATCGACATTCTCGAAATCGACAACGAGGAGGTGCGCAATGCGCAGGTCACGCGGCTCGCCAAGGTGCGTGACACCCGTGATTCGGTCGCCTGCGAAGCGGCGCTTGCAGAACTGGAACGGGTGGCGGGCGAGGACGGGAACCTGCTTCTCGCCGCGGTCGAGGCGGCTCGCGCACGGGCCACGGTGGGAGAGATCAGCATGGCGATGGAAAAGGTGTTTGGTCGCCACCGGGCCGAGGTCAGGACGCTTGCGGGCGTATACGGGGCAGCGTACGAGGGCGATGAAGGTTTCGAGGCGATCCAGAGGGAAGTGGAGGCGTTCGAGGAGGACGAGGGACGTCGTCCGCGCATGCTGGTCGTCAAGCTAGGCCAGGATGGCCATGATCGGGGAGCGAAGGTGATTGCCACCGCCTTCGCGGACATCGGGTTCGACGTGGACGTCGGCCCGCTGTTCCAGACACCGGAAGAGGCCGCGCAGGACGCGGTGGACAACGATGTCCATGTGGTGGGGATCTCCTCCCAGGCGGCCGGGCACAAGACGCTTGCGCCCCGGTTGATCGAAGCGCTCAAGGAAAGGGACGCCGGAGAAATACTGGTGATTTGCGGCGGCGTGATTCCGCAGCAGGACTACGGGTTTCTCGAGGAAGCGGGTGTCAAGGCGGTCTTTGGACCCGGCACCAACATTCCTGCCGCCGCGTCGGACATTGTCCGGCTGATTCGCGAGGCGCGAAGCTAGCACCACCATCGCCATGAACAATCGGGGTTGAACGTGACGGAAACCGCCGATCGGCTGGCGCTGTCCGGGTACGGACGTGAGCATTTGCGCTTGCAGAGCCGCGTCGCATCCGCATCTTTCCACCATGAAGTTCTCTTTGGAACTGGATCACCTGGCGGTTGGCTGCCGTTCGATCGAGGAGGGCGTGGCGTCCGTCGAGGGAGCGCTTGGAGCCGAAATGTCACCGGGCGGCAAGCACGCCGCCATGGGCACGCACAACGCGCTCCTCTCGCTCGGGCCGGACGTGTATCTTGAGGTCATTTCCGTGGATCCGGAGGCTCCCCGGCCGGATCGAAAACGCTGGTTCAATCTCGACAGGCATGCCGGGTCGCCGCAGCTTGCAAACTGGGTCTGCCGCACGGACGACCTCATCGGGGCGATCGAGGCCGCTCCGGAAGGGAGCGGAGCGCCCATGGCACTTGCCCGCGGGAAACTTGCGTGGCGCATGGCGGTTAGCGAGACCGGAGGGCTGCCGTTTGGCGACGCGATGCCTGCCCTCATCCAGTGGGACACGGATGCTCATCCATGCAGGACCCTGCCCGACGTCGGCCTGAGGCTCCAGTCTCTGGACGTGTTCCACCCTGAAGCGTCCGGTCTGCTCGAAGTCTTCCCGGCAATCGAGACGCTCGATTCCGTCACGGTTCGGCACGGACCCGGAAAGCGCCTCGTGGCGCGGATTTCGACGCCGTACGGCATGCGGGTGCTCGAATGATCATCCGACCAGCGGTCGAGGACGATGCCGAACGGCTTGCGGAGATCCAGAATCCGGTCATCCGGGATACCGCGATCACCTTCAATCCGAGGGAGCGGAGCGAGGCCGAATTCCGCATCGCCGTTCGTGATCTCCCTTGCTTCATCGTCGCGGAGGATGGCGGGCGCGTGGTGGGCTTTGCTTCATACGACCAGTTCAGGAAGGGACCTGGATACGCGCGCACGGTCGAGCACACCATCGTCATTGCCGAAGAGGCACGGGGCCAAGGCACGGGGCGCGCATTGATGAATGCCGTCGAGGAACATGCGCGTAGCGCCGGAATGGGGTCGATCTGGGCGGGCGTGAGCGGCGAGAACCCGACCGGAGTGGCGTTTCACGCGCGCCTCGGATTCGAGGAAGTCGCGCGACTGCCCAAGGTCGGGTACAAGTTCGGCCGCTGGATGGATCTTGTGCTTTTGCGCAAGTGTCTTGACGAGGCCTGCCGCGAATAGACTGGCCTCGCCCCGCCTCTGCCGTCGCCGGCACTGCCTGGACGCCGTTCGCATTGGCAGGCGGGCCAGGTGCCTGCCCGTGATCAACTGCGGGTCGGGGTCAATCGCTGCTCGGGTCATTCGCCGCTTCAAACATTGCCTGTTAACCCCTGTCGGGTGCGTGTATTGTGGCGCGAAGGCAAGATTCGATCAGGGAGGAACCACATGGCAGGTTCGGTGAACAAGGTCATTCTGATAGGCAACCTGGGCCAGGATCCGGAAGTGCGCACGTTCCAGGATGGCGGCAAGGTTTGCAATCTGCGCATCGCGACATCGGAGACATGGAAGGATCGCAACACGGGAGAGCGCCAAGAGCGCACGCAGTGGCATTCAGTCGTGCTTCGCAACGAAGGTACGATCCGTTTCGCCGAGCAATACCTTACCAAAGGACGGAAGGTTTATGTCGAAGGGCAACTCGAGACCCGGAAGTGGCAGGACCAGTCCGGCAATGACCGCTACACGACGGAGGTCGTGCTGCGACCCTACCGTGGTGAACTGACAATGTTGGACAGCCGGGGTGATCGAGGAGGCGCGGGCGGCCAGTACGATGATGCCGGCGCCGTTCCGCCGCCTGCCGACCAAGGTGGCCAGTATTCGGCAAGCCAGGATCTTGACGACGAAATCCCGTTCTAAAGGGACCACTGCAATTCGAACAACGCGGGTGTTTTCACCTGCGTTGTTCGAATTGCCGGGAATGCGCGTTACGGACTTGGCGCGGTATCACGAACGGGCGTGCCGCGTCTTCGGGTGCAGGGAGTTTTCCAGGAGATTCTCGGACTGATGCAGCACATGCTCGGCTTGCCCCACGATCAACGGATCCGGAACGCCCACGATCCTTGCGTCCTTTTCCGGGCATTCAAGGCTGCTCAGGAAATGCTGCATGCAGGCAATCCCGGCACTCTTCCTGTCGTTCGACTTGATGATCGTCCATGCGCATCGGCAGTGTCAGTGTAGAAGAACATGGCCTGCTTGGCCTCGGTGTAGTCGCTCCACCTGTCCAGGCTGGCGCGGTCGGCCGGTGACAGATTCCAGCGTTTCAGCGGATCGGATTCGCGAGAATCGAAGCGATACCTTTGTTCATCCAGGGTAACCGAAAACCAGTACTTGTATAGCTGGATCCCCGACCGGACGAGCATCCGTTCCAGCTCCGGGACCTCGCGCATGAACTCGAGATTTTCCTTCGGAGAACAAAACCCTATGACACGTTCCACGCCCACGCGATTGTACCAGGACCTGTCATCTATCCACCCCGCACGAAGCCCCGTCCTTCAGGGCGGAGAGGAATGCGGATTTCGGCGTTCCATGCATCGGCATGTTCTCCTTGCTTGGTGACGGATCCTGACGATGGCCGTACCCGTCGCCGCGCCGGATGATGCGGCAACGCCGGTGCGGGACGCCCTGGACCGTGCCGCCGGCGGCCTGGACGTTGAAGGAACCCGAGGCGCGCACCGCGACGCGGCCGGCATGGACGCCCTGCCTCCTCCCCGAGGGCACGGTCGCGCGCAGGATGCCGCCCGTCCTGAAGCCTCTCACGGACTTCCGCGCCATGAGATGTCCGACGGGGAACCCGAACCGGTTCATGCGCGTGCGCGCATGCGAGCCCCGGCCCGTGGCCCTGATCCCGGGCACGGGCCGGTCCCGGCCCGTCAGCGCGGGCGTCTCGCCCACGCGGGCGGCGTCCAGGGCGTGCGTCTTCGGGACCCCCGGCCGCGCCCGGCCGGATTCCGTCCTCCCGCCCGAGGAGCCGGAGACGGGAAGGCCGGCGCGTTCCAGTCCCTCGAAGAGGACGCGGCGGGCGGCGCTGCCACGGGCCTCGGGCCGGACGTGGCCGGCCTGGAGAGGGACGTCCGCGGCGTCGCGACAGGCGCGCTTGCGTCCCCGCCTCTCGAGCAGATGTCCCCTGGCCTCGCGTCCCGCCAGGGTTCCCTGCCGGCATTCCGCGCCCTCGATGTCCGGGCTCTCGAGCGCCCGGGTGTCGAAGCGCGCCGTCTCGCACCGGATCCGGGTCATGGGCGCGAGCCTCCCGAACCGTTCCGTCCACGAGAGCGCGCCGTCCGCCCGCGACAGCAGCGAGGGCGGGAGCCTTCTCCCGGAACGCCGGTTCAGGAACCTCTCCTTCCGGCGGTGCGGGCCGGCCGAGCGCCGGCGCCGCCGGCAGTTCGCCCGCAGCTGCATCAGCGTCCGGACCCCTTTCCCCCTGTGCGCGATCTCGGCCGGGGACAGGGCCTCGCCGTCGTCTCCCGCCAGCGCAGGGCCGGTCCTCCGCGACCCCGGATCGATCCCGGGATCCACGGGCTGGGTCTCGCCGCCGTCCCTGTCCCGGAGCCGTATGGCGAACGGATGCAGGCGCACCGCGACGGCGCGTCCCTTCTTCAGCGGCTTCCCCGCCCGCGCCGGGTGGCACGGCACCGGCGGGTCCCCCCGCCGGTCGAGGGCGAAGACGCGGCTCGCGCCGCACCGGGGGTCGCCGGAGCCTCTCCCGTGACGCCGGCCGGAGCCGGGCCCCTCTCGCGCAACCTGGCCGTCCGCGTTCCGGCCCGCCCCGTTTCGTGCCGGACCCGGCGTGCCTGCAGGCGAATCCTCGAGAGCCCGGGACCGAGGAAGCGTCCCGGGGCCGGTCTTCAACGTGTGGTTCAAGGCGGACTGGATCCCTTTCTCCCTTCTCGTGCCGGTCGGCACGGGCCTTCGCCCCTCAAGCCCCTCCCTGAAGGGAGGGGTCGCTGACAGAACACCATTTCGCCAGCCGTCGGCAGGTGCTCAATATGCCGCTGAAAGAACCACTGCCCCCTTTCGGTTTCCGTTGGCTTGTTCAATGTAACGACCCGTGCGCTTCGTTGATTGAGCTGCTCCATGAATCGCTTGATCGTGCCTCCCTAGCCGGCGGCGCCCCGGCCTTCGAAGAGCAGGACGAACTTCTGTCCCGTTTCCTGTGCCCAGATCTGCACTTTCAACAACTCGGCCTGCAACTTTGCCTTGTGTCCCTCGCAGGCACGGCGGGACATCCGATCAGAATAAGGGCGCTCCCCGCGTTCGAATGCCTCGTGGATTCCCTCTGTCGACTTCGAATTGGCAATCCGTGTGCCCTTCTCGTCATTTGTCTTGGCGGAGCTGGAAGCCATGGGATGTCTCCTGTGCAGCCCGATTGACGCGCGCTCATGCTGCAGATCGAATCAATGGAGGTGGTTCGGCTCGCGACCCGTCAATCTGGATTCGACCTGAGAATTGCAAGGAGCGCGGCACTGGAAGCGCTTGCACCGGATAGCCGATTGCGGTCGCCTCATCCACAAATTCGTGCCGGGCGGAGGCTGCCGGATCTGAGGTCTCAGGCCTGGCTTGGTGCAGGAAACGCCGCAGATTCCTGGGCCGCAACTGGTCAGGAGAGCTTGCACCAAGGATTGCAAGTCCGCTTTCTGGCCTCCAGGCGACTCACTTGATCAGCTTGCCCATGGCCACGGCGGTGTCGCACATGCGGTTCGAGAATCCCCATTCGTTGTCATACCAGGTGAGAATCCGCACCATGCTGCCGTCAATGACCTTTGTCTGGTCCATGTGAAAGATCGACGAATGCGGGTCGTGGTTGAAGTCGTTCGACACCAACGGCTCGTCCGTGTAGCCGAGAACGCCATTCAATGCCCCGTCGGCCGCCCCGCGGATCGCGGCATTCACCTCTTCCGCATCCGTGGCACGCGACGCCTCGAACACGAAATCGACAACCGAGACATTGGGTGTCGGAACCCGGATTGCGACGCCGTCAAGCTTGCCGTTGAGTTCGGGCAGAACCAGGCCGACGGCCTTGGCCGCCCCTGTCGAGGTCGGGATCATGCTCAGCGCGGCGGCCCTAGCCCGGTACAGGTCCTTGTGCATCGTGTCGAGCGTCGGCTGGTCGCCCGTGTAGGCATGGATCGTGGTCATGAAGCCCTTGGTGATGCCGATCGAGTCGTTCAGGACCTTGGCAACCGGTGAAAGGCAATTCGTCGTGCAGGAGGCATTGGAAACCACGATGTCGTCCGAGGTCAGGGCGTCGTGGTTTACGCCATAGACGATTGTCTTGTCGGCATCCGTCGCCGGTGCCGAAACCAGCACGCGCGAGGATCCGTTCTTCAGATGCGCCTCGCATTTTTCCTTCGAAGTGAAGATGCCGGTGCACTCCAGCACGACATCGACACCCTTCCATGGCAGTTCGGAAGGGTCGCGCATTGCCGTCACCTCTATCTGACCGCGGCCGACGTCGATCGTGGATTCGCTGCTCTTGACTTCGACCGGGAACCGCCCATGCACCGTATCATACTTGAGCAGGTGCGCGTTGGTCTCGACCGGCCCGAGATCGTTGATCGCAACGACGTCGATGTCGGTTCGCCCGCTTTCAATTACGGCGCGCAGGACGTTGCGTCCGATACGGCCAAATCCGTTTATTGCTACACTTACAGCCAAGTCATTCTCCTCTCGTGATGCGACCGCGAATGTTCGGCCCGTGCCAAGGAACTCAAGTTCGCGGAACCGTCGTGCAGCGAAGCGACCGGAACGTCATGGCGCGTACGACAACGGCAATTTCTCCTGCAACAGGGTGCTCCGGCAGGTCATTGCGCGCCTTATGGCAAGAAGTCATGCGCGGGAAAAGGGGGCAATGGCACAGGAATTCGGCAGGAGTGCCTGCAGCGGCGACCATGGCGCAGCAGCAGGCGACACGAGAAACTCCTAGGGCTGCGTCGGCAGGCCGGGCCGGGCCGACCGCCGGTCGTCATCGGGCGGTACTATCCCATTCCTCCGTCGATCATTCGTCGCGCAAGGCGAAGATAGGCCTCGGCAACCGGCCCATCCTTCAGCACGACCGGCACGCCTTCGTCGCCGGACACCCGCACGTCCAGTGAAAGGGGAATGTCTCCAAGGAACGGCACGCCTAGCGCCTCGGCCTCGGCCCTGGCGCCGCCGTGGCCGAAGAGTTGTGCCTCGTGGCCGCAATTTGGGCAGACATAGGTCGACATGTTCTCAATCAATCCCAGGACAGGGGTCTTGAGAGTCCGGAACATGTCGACCGCCTTGCGGACGTCCAGCAGCGCGACATCCTGCGGGGTCGAGACCACGATGCACCCCGTGACCTGTGTCCGCTGGCACAAGGTGAGTTGGACGTCGCCCGTGCCTGGCGGCAGGTCGACGATCAGGACATCCAGGTTTCCCCACTGCACCTGTCCGAGCATTTGCTGGAGCGCTCCCATCAACATCGGCCCTCTCCAGACCACGGCCTTCGAGGGCTCGACCATGAAACCGATCGACATCAACGTGACTCCATGGGACCGCAGGGGGATTATGGTCTTTCCGTCCGGCGAGGATGGTCGCTTCATGACCCCCATCATCTTGGGCTGGGACGGTCCGTAGATGTCGGCATCGAGAAGCCCGACGCGTCTGCCTTCGCCTGCCAGCGCGACGGCAAGATTCGACGCGACCGTCGACTTTCCAACACCCCCTTTTCCTGATCCGACGGCAATGATCCGGTCGACGCCCGACACCGGATTCGGGGTGGCCTGCCGTGGTTCGGGATGTCGTCCGACCTTGAGCGATGGCGGCGCCTTTTCGGGCTGCGAAGCATGTGCCGTCAGGACGACAGAGACGGATTCCACGCCTCCCATGGCGGCTACTGCCGCCTCGGCCTTCGCTCGGGCGGCTTCCAGGGCCCGCGCGGCTTCAGGGTTCTCGGCCTCGATCACGAAATGCACGGAACCGCCCTCGATGCGGAGCGCACGCACGAGATCCCGTGACATCAGGTCGCCGCCCCCGGGCACCGGCACCGACTTCAGCCGTGCGACGATGTCGTCGTGTTTGACAGCCAAGCGAATTCTCCTCCTGCCTTGCCCTGTGTAGATTGCGCGCTTCCGCTGTCGGGGCAAGCGCTGAACGTCGACCCGCGTGACGTGCGGTCCTCGCTGAAGCCATCGCATGCGGCAGCCATGGCCCCTTTGCATGGCTGCGTTGCAGAAAGATTCATTGTGCAGGTGCAGCATAGAGATATCTTCCTGGTCGGCAGCACATGGTGCGTTGCCGACAATTGGTGAAAGGACGGATCATGAGTGACACGATTCTCGCATATGCACAGCCAAGCGGCCGATTCGGCGCGCTTCTCAAGTCTCTTGCGGGACGCATTGCCAGGTATCGGGCGTATCGGAAGACGCTGGCGGCTCTGGAGGCGCTCAGTGCACACGAACTCGAAGACCTTGGATTGGCTCGCGGCACGATTCGGGAAGTCGCCTATCGATCGATCTACGGCGCCCAGGAATCGTGAATTCCTGCTTCCGGGCATTCGGCTTCGCGACGACCTTTCCTCCCTGACATCGTCGTCGAGCGGATGACCCGACGGTCCTCACGGGCCCAATGCGATGACGGCGGCACTCTTCCTCCCATGCCGCCGCCATTCGTGTTTCCGGACTGGCCTCGTCGACCGTCGGCGCCGTGAAGGAGTCAGATCTGCCTTTCAGGCATCTGCACGACCAGGCCGTCCAGTGCATCCGTGACCTTGAGTTGACAGGTCAGGCGCGAGCGCGCCGGATCCGGTTCGTAGGCGAATTCGAGCATGTCTTCCTCCATCACGTCGATGGGCGGCAGCCTTCCGGTCCAGTCCGGGTGCACGTAGACGTGGCAGGTCGAGCAGGCGCAGGCGCCGCCGCAGTCGGCCTCGATGCCGGGGATGGCGTTGTCACGGGCGCCTTCCATGACGGTCAGGCCGTTCGGCACGTTCACGACATGCTCGGTTCCGTTATGCTCGATATAGGTGATCTCCGCCATGGAGGCTCCCTCGATTCGCTGGCCCTCTAATTATGCTGCTTCGAAGTCCCGTGCCACCCCTTCTTGGGGCGCGATTCTCATATGGTTCACCTTGTGATTCCATGATGTTCCACCTGCGAATCACGCGGCGAGCGCGATCTGCGCCGCCGGCCGGTTCTCGTTGGCGCATTCTGGTGGCTTCCAGCCGCCGTTGCGTTTCATGCTCGGGACCAGCGCGGCCCATGCCCGGTCGAAGCGTCCGGACTTGAGAAGCGACCGGAAAGTCAGGACACCCTGTCCGCCGTCGCGTCCCCAGCTCTGCCCTGAGCGCTTCATCCGGCACGTCACGAGAACCTTGTTGGCAGATTCAACTGCACCGGACCCGATCGCGTAGCCTGCCGCGGCGGCGTCCGCGTAGTCCATGCGTCGGCGGTTGTTGCGGAAGTAGGCCAGCTCCTTCCGGATCCGGTCGGCCCCCTTGCCCTTCCGCAGCAGGTGGCGCATGGCGTCGATCACCTTTCCGGCGCCCTTGGGATCGTGCCGCAGGACGTGCCGCCACTTCTCGAACCAGGCCGTTCCCGCAGGCGTGTCCGGGCCGAAGGCGGCGTCGGCAGCGGCACTCAGATGCTGAGCCGAATGCCAAAAATCCACTAGCATGACGTCGGGGCTCAGCGATTGCAAAAATGGCCAGTTGTCTTTCGCGCCATCGGCGACCACCGCGATCTTCAGGTCCGGATTTCGCCCGAGCCAGTGGAACGTTTCGGCCATCAGCTGCGACTTCAGGCTCCCCTTGCCCTGCTCCGGCAGACGCCCGAAGGACCGGCTCTCCAGCATGTTCCCCTCGGCATCGACCAAGGCCACGACGCCGCACGACGCCTCGCGCCAGCCAGCGTCCGTTGCCTTTCCGTCCGCCGTCTCGGCGTTCATGCGCATCATCACGCCGTCAAGGGAGACAAGAACCGACACGGCTTCCGCCGGCAGTTCCTCCTGCTCCCGGAGACCCGGCAGAAACTCGCCGAAACACTCCTCCGCGCAAGCCCCGGCCTCCCCGGAAAGCCGCACCAGCGATGCCGTCGAAGGCCCCTCGCCGCAGAGCCTCCTCCAGGCATCTTCGCTCTCGCGGGCCGTCAGGCCGCTCATCAGATACATCGAGAGACCCGCCGCCGCAGGCGTCAGCCCGCCGACCGTCAGGCCAAGGACGCTCTCGGCCGGAACCAGGGACGCGCCGCGACCCGAAGGACGGTACCGCGACCGCAGGAAGCCGACTGGGCCGAACATCGTCATCGCGCGGCCCGGCGTGACCTCGGCCTTCCGGTACGTCCGGCCCCCGGCCTCCACCGCCTCGCCGTGATCGTCAAGCGTCTCGAACGCGTCCGCCAGGACCGACCGGGCCAGGCCGAAGACCATGTCGCGGAACGCGGCCTCGGCCTGCAGCGGGTCGTCCCTGAACAGCGCCGCGACGTTCTCCGCCAGGCCGATCTCGGCGGCCCGCTCGACCAGGGCGACGCCCGCCTTCGTCAGGCCGTCCCTTGCCGCCGTGACGGATTCGCTTCCGTCGCAGATGTTGGCAATCGAGGTTGCAGGTTGTAGACTTTCCATCGGAGTGCTCCTTTCCGCCCCCCGTCCAGGGGCGTTTTCAAATGGTTTGGAGGAGCACTCTACCACACCCGGATTCCAGGGCCAGGAACGCCGCAGACACGGCGGACGTGGAAAAATTGCGGCTTGCGCGACGAATTTTCGCGAAATCCACCCAATCAGGGGCAATCTCCAACTCCGGCTCACGAAAAATCGTTTGATTTCAGCTCACTGCAAAAACCGCAGTTCGCCATAGCGAAATCACTCCCCCTTCTTGCATGTCCGGGACGTCCTGATTGCTGATCGATGCAAGCGACTCCAGGGTATTGCATCAGGGAACATATGTTCTATTTTTGTTCATTATGAGTGAGCCGCATGTCTCCATGCAGGCCTGGCCCCGCCCGCCCAGTTGCCTGCCGCATGATCAGCTTGACTTGCCGCCGAACGGCGCCCGCGTCGCTGTGGCGGGCCTTGTCATCGTGCGGCAGCGTCCTGGCACGGCGAAGGGCGTGGTCTTCATCACGCTTGAGGACGAAACCGGCATCTCGAACATCATTGTCTGGCGCAAGATGTACGAGCGTTTTCGCCGGGCGGTGATCGCGGGGCGGGCGCTCAAGGTGACAGGTCGCGTCGAGCGGTCGAGTGGCGTGACCCATGTGATTGCCGAGAAGATCGAGGATATCTCCTGGATGCTTGATGAATTGCTGGGCTCGGCGGGCGCGACCGACCCGGCGTCGACTTCGTCCATCGGTGCTGTGCCGACATAACCGTCCGTGCCGCTTGCCTGCCCGCAGCGCCTTCAATCCGGCTTGACGGTGACGTGATTTGCTCGCACACGCCTTGTCGTCAACAATTTGGCGTCTACGCAGGAAGAAAGGCCGACCATGACAGGCACACGCACGGAAACAGACAGTTTCGGCCCGCTTGAGGTTCCCACCGACCGCTACTGGGGTGCGCAGACACAGCGAAGCCTGATGAACTTTCCCATTGGATGGGAGAGGCAACCGGTTGCCGTGGTTCGCGCACTCGGAGTGATCAAGCAGGCCTGCGCCGAGGCGAACAGGTCTGCCGGCAAGTTGTCCGCCGAGATGGCTGACGCAATGATCCAGGCGGCATCGGAGGTTGTCGAGGGAAAGCACGATGAGCACTTTCCGCTGGTCGTCTGGCAGACCGGGTCCGGCACGCAGTCGAACATGAATGCCAACGAAGTGATCTCGAACAGGGCAATCGAGATCCTCGGTGGCGTGATCGGTTCCAAGAACCCGGTGCACCCGAACGATCACTGCAATATGGGCCAGTCCTCGAACGACACGTTCCCGACCGCCATGCATGTGGCTACCGCCATGACGGCGCGGGATGTGCTGCTGCCGGGCCTGCAGAAAATGCACGCGGCGCTGGATGCAAAGGTTGGAGAGTTCGACGGAATCATCAAGATCGGGCGCACGCACACGATGGACGCAACGCCGCTCACGCTGTCGCAGGAATTCTCGGGCTATGCGCATCAGGTCGCCAAGTCGATCGAACGGGTCCAGTCGGCACTGGGCGACATCCACGAACTGGCTCAGGGCGGCACGGCTGTTGGCACGGGCCTCAACACCAGGCCTGGCTGGGACGAAGAGGTGGCCGCAAACATGGCGAGGATCACCGGACTTCCGTTTGTCACCGCCCCGAACAAGTTCGAGGCGCTGGCCGCTCATGACGCAATGGTCGCCATGTCGGGAGCGCTGAAGGCCGTCGCCGCGTCGCTCTTCAAGGTGGCCAACGACATTCGGTTTCTGGGTTCGGGGCCGCGCTGCGGACTTTACGAACTGCAGTTGCCGGAGAACGAGCCCGGCTCCTCGATCATGCCCGGAAAGGTCAATCCAACCCAATGCGAAGCCATGACCCAGGTCGCGGCGCATGTGATCGGCAACGACGCGGCTGTGGGCTTCGCGGGCAGTCAGGGGCATTTCGAACTTAACGTCTACAAGCCCATGATCGCCTACAACGTGCTGCAATCCATGCAGCTTCTGGGGGATGCCGCCGTCGCATTCACGGACAACTGCGTCAGCGGCATCCGTGCCAACGAGTCCAGGATTGACCAGTTGATGCGGGAATCCCTTATGCTGGTGACTGCGCTTGCCCCGACAATCGGATATGACAATGCCACCACGGTTGCCAAGACGGCGCACAAGAACGGCACGACCCTCAAGGAAGAGGCCGTCAGGTTGGGCTTTGTCGACGAGGCGACCTTTGACCAGATCTTAAGGCCCGAAGAGATGATCGGCCCTAAGGCGTGACACGCGTCAAGCGGAGGCGGTCACGAACGGGTGTCGTGCGCCCCTGACGCACTGCACCCCGTGAATGCGCTTTGCCAAAGGGAACGAGAGCCGGATTCAGGGTGCCCAACGGGGGCGAGGGCAAGGATTTCGGAGATTCAATGCCGCCGCCGGGCGCTAGCCGAAGGACTGCAGGACCGGGAAGGTTTCGTTCAGCCACCAGCTGAAATCGGTGAATTGTCCCGTGAGCAGCAAAAGGCCCACAGTCCAGAGCAGCAGGCCCGTGACCCGCTCGATCTTGTCCATGTGGCGGCGCATCCAGTTCATGAAGCCGGTCAGTCTCGGGAAAGACATCGCCACGAGCAGGAACGGAATGCCAAGGCCAGCGGCATAGGATGCGAGAAGCGCGGTACCGCGCGTCACGTCAGCCTCGCTTGCCGCCAGCGACAGGATGGCGCCCAGCACGGGTCCGATGCAGGGCGTCCAGCCAAATGCGAACGCCAGTCCCAGAACATAGGCTCCTAGTGCCGATCCGCCCCTGTTGCCCGCATCAACGCGCATCTCGCGGTCCAGGAAGCCCAGGCGAAAGATCCCGATGAAATGCGCACCGAACACCATGATCACGATTCCCGCGACGGTCACGAACCAGCTTTGGTTGGTCAGGAAGAACCGTCCGAACGCGCTGGCGGCGAAGCCGAGAAAGAGGAAGACCGTGGAGAGTCCGAGCACGAAGAAAATGGCCGAATTGCGCACGCGGCGGGTGACCTGGACGTTTGCTGCCTGCATCTCGGTCACGGACACTCCGCCCATGTAAGCAAGGTAGGGGGGTACGATGGGCAGGACGCAAGGGCTCAGAAAGGACAGGAAACCGGCTGCCAGCGCGACGAACACGGCGGGCAGGAAGCTCAGGTCGAAGATGTCAATGCCGAACATGGGATGCCTGCTGACTCCGAATCCGATAGATAGTGCCTGCCAGAAAACCCCCTCGTCCGGCGATTGCAAGTCCGGTTTTCGCCCGCGTTTGCGCGTCTGTCGCCCGAGAGCGTGGCACGCCGCCGGGCTGACAGCGCCAGCTGGCGGCGGGATCGCGTGTTCGGGACGTGAATCCGCGTCCCTGGGCGGCGTCGGCGCATGGGCTGCCGTTCCCGCGCCGGGCGGGTTCCGGATCGTCCGGGTCTTGCGGGGATGTCGTCAGGCGGCGCGGCGCTGCCGTTCCCGCGCCTTCCGGCGCAGCAGAAGGCCGATGCGGTGGACGTTCAGGGCGACCACGGAGAGGGCGACGACGCGGGCAAAGCCCTCGGCGCCCTGTGCCAGGACCCGGTCGAGACCGCGGTGCCCGAGGTTGTTGATCGCCGATTCCACCGCCGGATGCTGACGGCGCATCGCGGCGAACCCCTCGCCCCGCTCGCGTTCCTGGTCGGCCTTGTTGAGGTATCCCTTCTTCGGCAGCACGTTGTCATCGAGCAGCTCGTCGAGGCGGACCCGGTTCCCGGGGCTGTGGAAGCCGCGGTCGAAGCTCGCTGCGCGGAGGTCGGGAAAGGCTGACTGCGCGGCCTCGACCATGGGCACGGCGAAGTCGACGTCGCTGCCCTGCCACATGACCTCGTGGTGCAGCACGAAGCCGTGTTCGTCCTCCAGGATGCAGACCGGGACGCCAAGCTCAACCGGGCATCCCGCCTTGCCCTTCGAGATCCAGCGCGTGTGCGGCTCGAAGATCGAGAACACCTTCTCGTCATGGGGGATCGTCTCGCCCTTGAGCAGGCGGCGGTCGGTCTGGTCGATCTGGCGCACGGCATGCGACAGGAAACTCCTGATTTCCGTGATCGTCCAGGCCGAAGCGCCGTTCGCGGCCAGCTCAGGCAAGCTCCCCTCTACACGCAGGACAAGCTCGCGGCAGCGCGCGAGATACTCCTCCACATGCTCCGGACTGGCGCGCCGGGTCGACCGGACCTTCTGGAACAGCCTCCTGACCGACTTCTGCAGATGCTTCCACTGGCGCCAGCCGGCGACGTCATGCTCCGTCGCCGCACGGCCCGTCGTGCGGAGCAGGCAGCGCATCGCGTCCCAAAGGAGGCTGACGTCCGTGGGATGGTGAACGTCGGTCTCAACCACGAACGAGTCACAGCGCCCGCGCAAGGGCGCGCCAGGCTTTTTTCTCGCGACCGCATGGCCGCTCTCCACGATCAGATGGTTGACCCCGACAAGAAGTCCGGGGCTCAGGAGGCTCACGTTGTCCACCAGCGTCTGGTAATTGTAGCGCTGCTCGTCCCAGACGTCCGCATGGCCGAGGAACCGGCGCAGCGTCTTGTGCTCGTTCGCCAGCTCGTGGAGCCGGTCGAAGTCGCAGCCCAGCCCCTGCTTGACCACGCCCATCACCAGGATCCGCCACATCTCCATGCCCGGCCGGCCGACCTTCCTGTCGATGCCGGGAAGCATGTGCTCGTCCATGAGCGCGAACAGCCGCGCGCGGAAAGTCTCGTCGGAACAGAGATGCTGGAGCCCGATGAGAAGGGCGGGGATGTCGTCCCTGGACTTGAGGTCCAGGTCGATGTCCTCGATGCGGACCTCGCCGAGTTCCCGCTGCGGATTGATTGCTTCTCTCATGCCTGCCTCGCGAAGAATTGCCGGAATCGACCGGAATTGCGCAAAAAGGCCAGGAAAACGGCACTTCCGGCCCGGTCTTCGATCCGGAGAATGAAAGATTCATTGATTGGAGTCAATGGCTTGAGGATTTTCGGGCAGGCACTAGATAGGGCACAACAGTCCCTTCTGCCCAGTCGCAGGGGGGTCACAACTCGGTGGACAAGTTGAAACATGCGGCGTACCGCTCGCTCTGATGGGATTTGACGAAGACCTTGATGCCCTGGGGCTTCTATGCCCGCTGCCCGTGTTGAAGGCCGCGAAGCGTCTGCGCGCGATGGCGCCCGGGGCGATCCTGAGGCTGGTCGTGGACGATCCGGCTGCCGCAGTGGACGTGCCGCATTTCTGCAAGGAGCAAGGTCACGAACTGTTGAACGCCGAAGAGCAGGATGGGCTCCAGATCTACATGATCCGAAAGTCCCCAAGCGTCACGAACTCCTGATGCTGGCAGTGATGGGCGGGGAAGCAAGGCATTCTGCACGGCGTTCAATGGGTCCCGGTCGAAGTGTTCGGGCGTGCGCAACGATCCCCCGCGCGACAGGATGCATCCGACCTGATGGTCGCCTGCTCCGCCGGGAGTGCGGCACGCGATCCTTGCCGTTCTTCACACGGGCCAGCCTGCTGATCACTTGAACTACACCGCCTTTGCGAAGTGGCGCTACGCCCGAAGGTCGGCGCCGGATTTCCGGCCCGCCCCGACAAGCGTCCTCGACCAGACCAGGCGTGTCGGAACAGTATTAATCAGCTCTTCACCGACCCGGAAGACGGTTTCGGCCATGCCTGACAGGGGTTTTGGCCGGAATCAGGCTGTCACGCTTATGCAGGCATCGCGATCCGGGTCCATGCCGAGCAGCGCGAACGCCTTCGCCTGCAGTTCTGTCGGCTCCGAGGCCAGCAGGAACCGGCTGTCGGACCGTCCGGGAAGGGAGGCGTGGTTCAGCGTCAGCGTGCCGAGGTCGGAAAGAAGCGTCGTGAAGCTGTGGACCGGCAGCCCGTCGGGGGTGCGCCTGGTGTCGGCCTTGGCCTTCGCGCTGTCCGAGACCTTCGCGGGCTCCACCGGCGAGCTGCGCCGCGCCCGGGCGCCCTCGCGGTCGTCGTCCTCGAACAGGATCGGCGCGAGGCGCCGCCGCATGTGCCATTCCACGTGGTACGCAAGCATGCAGAGGAACACGTGGGCGCGGACGTGATCCTCCGAGTACACGTGCACGGGCCGGATCCGCAGCCGCGAGGTCTTCATCGCGAGGAACGCGCGCTCCACCTGCGCGAGGCTCTTGCAATCCTCCACGGCCTCCTCCGCGCCCAGGGACGCGGAATCCAGGCTGGTGCGGATCACGTAGACGCCGTCGAGCCGCGCCTCCTCGGCGATCCGCCCCTCCCGCCGGCTCCAGGAGACGCCGTCGTCCGTGACCGCGATCTCGAAGTGCTTCTCCATCTTGCGCCGGTTGGCCTCCCGCCCGATGGCCTTCATGGCCTGGTCGCGGTTCGCCGGCCCCGGCTTCCGGCGCGCGGCGGCGGCCACGATCGCCGCCAGCGTCTCCTCCGTCGCCTTCAGGAGCTCCTCCCGCTTGCGCCGCCGCTCCTCCCGCAGCCGGGGATTCAGGCAAACCATCAGCCGCTCGCCGGGGAAGTCCGGGCCCGTGATCTCCGCCACCGCGTCGGGAATCAGCGCCTCGGGCTCCAGCGGGGCCGGGACGCCGTCCGCGCCCTCCTTCAGCAGCTTGCGGATGTCCTGCGTCTTCAGGGCCGAGATCCAGTCGAGCCCCGCCGGCTCGAGGTCCTCGCGTATCCGCGCCGTCGTCAGCATCCCCCGGTCGCCCACGAGCGCCACGCGGTCGATGCCGAAGCGCTTCCGGACCCTGTCCACCTGGCTTGCCACCGTGGACGGGTCCCCGGCGTTGCCGGCGAACACCTCCACGGCGACCGGACAGCCGTCCGCGGCGCAGAGCAGCCCGTAAGTGACCTGCATCTTCCCCCTCTTGCCGTCGCGGTTGTGGCCGAACGCCGCCAGCGGGCAGCACCTGCCCTCCAGGCACGAGCTGCTCACGTCGTAGAGGATCAGCGTGTTCCCGCCCTTCAGGTGCCGGTTGGCCAGGCTCCTCTCGATCCAGGGCTGGCGCTGCAGAAGCCAGTCGAGCATGTCCAGCATCTCGTTGCCGGTGACGGGGCCGAGCTTGAGCAGGGATCCGAGGCTCGTCGTCGCGGTCTCGGGATCCAGGGCCCTGGCGGTGGCGAGCTTCGAGGCGGGGTCGAGGACCCGCGCCGCGACGGCGGCGAGCGCGAGTTCCCGGCTCCGCTCCTTCCTGCGCCCGAGGAGGCGCCTGAAGCCGAGCCGCTTCATCGTGCCGAGCACGGCGGCCGCGTGACCGTGAGGCAGGGCCCGGCGGATCGCGAAGGCCTTGCGGGGGTCGTCGAGGACGAGCCCGCCCCTGAGCACGGCGCGGAACCCGTCGACGACGGCGGGATCGAGGCCCGAGAGGTTGGCGACGGTCTTGTGCCGCACGCGCCGCCCCTCGCACCATGTCTTCCTGAGGAGGACGGCCCTGGTTCCGAACTGGTTCGGGATCACGTCGATTCGGATGGACATGCTTATGTAAGTTGTTTCTTGCCTGTTGATGCGTCTTTAAGATGTTCTTCTGGCGAAGTCAAGGGACTTCTTATGTAATGGCTAATCCCGGCAAGTCCGCACCGCTGGCGGCGGGAAGCTGTTGCATTTCAGCGCGTTGGACGGGAACAGGAGCGGATTGCCGGCCGGAAGTTCCGATTAATTGTCGTCTCGCCTTGCTTGTGCGGGGCGGACCGTCGGTCATGCAGTTCAGCTTGGCAGGCACCTGCGTGGAAAGTCCCAACCGGTTGGTCGCCATTCAGGAAGAAACCTGCAGAACCCGATAGCCCATGAATGCAGTCGCCTTGGCGATGCCATCTGCAGGAGGCGTCAGCAAACCCAAGCGAGAGCGAGAGCGCTTCCTGGGGCAGTCGCAAGGTCCGCGCGTCGGGCGAAGGGCCGTGCCTCGACTGGCAAGGCGTGAAAATGCCTGGTCCACTTTGGCACGGGAATCGACGTCCGGAGAGTCTTCCGGCGAGAGAAATCCGTCCTGCGATCCCTTCCAGTGATGCACTGGCTGGTCTTCTGCATTACGGGCAGGACAAGCATGTCAAGGTGAAGATCAACGCTCCCTTGACCACCAGCCGACGCGTCGGGGTTTCCTGTCGCCATTGCTGCCGACACTCGAAGCCATCACCGGTTCCGGTGCAGGGCCGGTTTCAGGTTCGCTGGTCGGCCCGGGGGCAGGCTTGCTCCCGGGCAACGCTGCCGGCACCTGGTCCGCAGCATCCTGGACTTGAGGTTGGGCCGGGGGCTCACTGTCAGCCGGAGCATCCTCTTTCTTGCGTTTGCGACGTCGTTTGGGCTTGGACTCGACCGGTGTCTCTTCGTCACCTGCGCTTTCGGTTGTCGCTGCTTCCGCGTCACCGACATTCTCTGCGGCCGGATCAGCCTTTGAACGCCGACGCCGCTCGCGCTTGGGCTCGCCGTCGTCGCCGGAGTCGTCCGTCTTCGCTTCCGTGCCCTTCTCGGGCGTGCCAGAATCGGCCCCCGCCTCGGTTCCGATCGCGATCTCGGCGCTCTCCTCCCCTTGCCCGTCAACACCCTTTCCGCGGCGACGGCGGCGACGACGGCGCCTTTTCTTCGGACGACCCTCGTCTTCGGAAAGCGTCGGGTCCGCAGGCTCCTCTGGCGTCGCTTCGTCATCTGCTCCGGCCATGAGCGATGCGTCTGCGGAAACCACCGGCGCACTCGCCTCAACCTTGCGCGTAGAGGTCTTGAACTTCTCGATGGAGAACTCCGGCGGAACTAGGTGAGGGTCTGCCTCAAGCCTTACGGCCATGGCGTAGCGCTTTTCGATCTGGGGGATGTGCTCGCGCTTGGTGTTCATCAGGAAGTTGATGATCGGCACCGGCGCCCTAAGCAGAACCTCCCTTGACCCCTTTCGCACACCTTCCTCTTCCAGCTGACGCAGGATCGTCAGGCCAAGGCTGTCGATCGAGCGCAACAGGCCGGTGCCATGGCAGGACGGGCAGGGTTGTGTCGAGGCTTCAAGCACCCCTGGCCGTAGCCGCTGACGCGACATTTCCAGCAGGCCGAAACCCGAGATTCGGCCAACCTGGATGCGGGCCCGATCCGTTTTCAGTTTTTCCTTGAAGCGCTTTTCGACCGCTGCGCTGTTCTTGCGCTCATCCATGTCGATGAAGTCGATCACGATGAGTCCGGCAAGGTCGCGAAGCCGAAGCTGGCGTGCGACTTCCTCCGCAGCCTCGAGATTGGTCTTGAGCGCGGTGCTCTCGATTGATCCTTCCTTTGTCGCACGGCCGGAGTTCACGTCGATTGCCACAAGCGCCTCAGTCTGCCCGATGACGATATAGCCCCCGGACCTGAGCTGCACGACCGGGTTGAACATGCCACCGAGGTAGCTTTCGACCTGGTGCCGTGCAAACAGCGGCATCGGGTCGTTGTACAGCTTCACGTTCTTGGCATGGCTCGGCATGATCATCTTCATGAAGTCCTTGGCCGTGCGGAAGCCGTCATCGCCCTCAACCAGGACTTCGTCGATCTCGCGGCTATAGAGATCGCGAATCGATCGCTTGATGAGGTTGCCTTCTTCGTAGATCTGTGCAGGCGCGATGGATTTCAGCGTCAATTCGCGAATCTGTTCCCAAAGCCTCTGGAGATACTCGTAGTCTCGCTTGATCTCCGATTTCGTGCGCTGGGCCCCGGCGGTCCGGATGATCAGGCCCGCACCCTTTGGTATCTCGATGTCGTCGGCAATCGCCTTGAGCTTCTTGCGATCCGACGCATTCGTGATCTTTCGACTGATCCCGCCGCCGCGCGCGGTGTTCGGCATCAAGACGCAGTATCGTCCTGCAAGGCTGAGATAGGTTGTCAGTGCCGCGCCCTTGTTGCCCCGTTCCTCCTTTACAACCTGGACAAGAAGGATCTGGCGTACCTCGATCACCTCCTGGATCTTGTAGTTGCGTTGTCGTTGCCGCTGTCGGCGCGGACGCTGGATTTCCTCCGCCGTGTCGTCATCGGCAACGGATTCGATCGTCTCGTCCCTTGCCGAGGCGTCCGTGGACTGAGCGTCGTCAAGTCCTGACCGGCCGCTTTCGTCTTCGTCGAGGTCAATGACGTTCATGGACGGAATGTCGGTTGACGTGTCTTCGTCGGATGCCGGGCTCTCGGCCTTCTTGTCAGCGACATCTGGACGAGCGGAGTCGTCCACGTTTTCCGCCGCAGGTTCGGTTGCGGCCAACTCGTCGGAACCTTCCTCCCGAGAAACCGCTTCGTCCTTCGTCACGGTCGATTCCGCCTTGGCCTTGGTGCCGCTCCGGCGACGGCGCTTGGGCTTGACCTCCTCTTCCTCGGCTTTCGCCTCGGCCTCCGCGATCGCCATTTCCTCGGCGAGCAGCGCCTCACGGTCGGCGACCGGAATCTTGTAGTAATCCGGATGAATTTCGGAGAACGCCAGGAACCCGTGCCGGTTGCCGCCATATTCGACAAAGGCAGCCTGAAGCGAGGGTTCGACCCGCGTTACCTTCGCGAGATAGATGTTTCCGGAGAGTTGACGTCTGTTTTCGGATTCGAAGTCGAATTCCTCGACCTGGCTTCCATCGGCCACCACGACACGCGTCTCCTCGGCGTGGGTGGCATCGATGAGCATTTTCTTTGACATGTTGGCTTTCTGCGCAGCATCGCAATCCGGCCAGCCAAGGCCAGATCAAGGATTCTGCGGCTTTCAATAGAGGCGATTGCCTGCATCAGGGTGGCAGACCGACAGTCAGTCACAATCGGCACCGTGCCGCATCCGTCCAATGCGCGCATCATCGCGGTTCATCTCCAGCACCTCCTCGGAGGCGCCCGTTCCAGGCCCGGCGGCGTGCAATCGCCGATCTCGGGCATTTCCAAATTCGTGACCATGTCGGCCACGGCACCGAACCAGCGTGCCGCTATTGGGGCAACGTGTCTAGGACGGCGAAACTTTTCGACTCGGCCGTGCGCATCAGGCGCACCGTGGGCCAGCATCCAACACATAAATGGGGTCACGACCAAATTACAACGACGAAATGCGCCAGAGTGATCATTCGGGCAAAATGTGTCTTTCAAGCAGCGTTGACCATTGAACGGCGATGGACCGAACACGCCCTGATGCCTTTCGTGCAGGCGTGCGGTCAAGTGCCCTGCATCTTTCTGGCAGGGCCATCCCACGCTGACTCCGTTTGATTTTTCTTGACGTCGGGCATCCCGGCGTTGCACGCGCGCGTCCGTTCGCGGGATCGTCAGCGGTTTTCTCCGACGTTCCCGCGCAACATGTGCGACGCTCGCGGCATGTCGATTCGCAATCGCATGGAGGCGTGCCCGGTTCACCGGGCACCTCCCGAAGGGTTCGTGCTGTCCGAGGTCGAGGTTCGCCTGGCGAGGCCGGAGGAGCGCCCGCTCCGGGACGCCCTGATGGACGAGCACCACTGTCCCGGCTTTCGCCGGCTTGCGGGCCGCGGCCTGCGCTACGTCGCGACCTTCGGGGACCGGTGGCTGGGCCTGGCGGCGTGGCAGAACGGCGCCTTCAAGTGCAGGCCGCGCGACCGCTGGACCGGCTGGAAGCCGGAACAGCAGTTCCGGCGGCTTGAGATGATCGCGAACAACACGCGGTTCCTGGTGCTCTCGGAGCCCGGCGTGTTCCCGAACCTCGCCTCCCGCTTCCTTGCGGGGATGACCCGCCGGCTCGCCGACGACTGGCTGGAAGCGCACGGCCACAGGGTGCTTCTGGCCGAGACGTTCTGCGATCCGGAGCTCTTTCCGGGCACCATGTACAGGGCGGCGGGCTGGACGGGGCTGGGCGAGACCAGGGGGTTCGCCCGTTCCAACGGGCAGTACACCGACCCCCACGGCAAGCCGAAGGAGATCTTCGTCACGCCGCTGAGGCCCGACGCCCGGTCGCTGCTGTCGAGCCCGCTGCCGCTGCCGCCCGACGTGGCGCCGCCCGCCGGCCCTGAACTGGCGCCCCGGAATCCTGGGGCGATGCGCTCCCTGCATGCCGAGCTGGCGGCGGTTCCGGACTTCCGCCGGGCGCAGGGAAGGAAGCGCACGGCGGCCTGCGTGCTCGCCATGCATGTCCTCGCCGAACTCGCCAACATGAAGGGCTGCCTCGCCGCCGCGCAGTTCGCGCGGTCGCTGTCCCAGGCGGAGCTGGAGGCCGTCGGCGCATGGACGAACCCGAAGACGGGGCTTCGCGAGCCGGTCTCCAAGTCCACCATCCACCGGGTCGTCCAGTCGGTCGATCCCGAGGCTCTGGAGGATGTGGTCGCCCGCTGGTCCCGGCCCCGGCTCCCCCTTGCCCGGGCGCTTGCCGCCGACGGCAAGCGCATCCGCGGCGCCAACCGCAACGGCGAGGACCGTCACGAGACCGTGGCGCCTGCCGGCCATGCCTCCGGCGCGCCCTTCGCGCTCCCGGACTTCGGCGACGAGGGCGGCGAGCTGGCGGCCACGCACGACCTCCTGGAGCGCAGCGACATCCGCGGAAAGGCGATCGCCCTCGACGCGCTGCACACGGTGCGCAAGACCGCGAGGCTGATCACCGAACGCTGCGGCGCGGACTACGTCTTCACCGTGAAGGGCAACGCGCCGGAGACCCATGCCATCCTCGACGGCATCGACCGGGAGAGGGACGCCGCCGGCCGCTTCGAGGAGGATGTCGAAAAGGCCCACGGGCGCCTGGAGCGGCGGTCCATCCGTGTCATGACCCCGCTCAAGGGCGCCATCAACTACCCTGGCGTCAGTCAGGTCGCCCGCGTCATCCGCTACCGGGAGCCGCTGAAGAAGGATGCCGGCGCAGAGGACGGGAAGGACCACATCGAGACCGATTGTCTCATCACCTCTCTCAATGCCAAGGCCGCGTCGCCGGGGGATTTGCTTCGGCTGAATCGCGGTCATTGGGCAGTGGAGAACGAGCCTCCCCACTACACCACTTGAAGACCCGCGGCCCTTCGGGCCGGTGTTCATGCGCCGTTTCCGGCATCCGTTCGACAGACAGGAGGTCAGGGTCATCGAGCGGCGGCGCGGCGGCGGCAGCCATCACCGGCTGAACCTGCATGTCGAGTTGCCGGACGGCGTCCGCATCTGGCTTCCTGCGACCTGGACAAGCCTCGAGGCACGGGATCCCGACGCTCCGAAGCTCCTCGGCGAGTTGCCGGACTTCATCAGGTTGCGTAATCTGCTCGACGATCTGGAGCGGCGCCGGGAGGCGACGGATGGACAAGGAACGGGAACTGTCGCTGCTGGCTCTTCTGGAGTGGGAGGAACGCGTGGAGAGGTGGCTCCAGGTTCCGCCCCCGGATCGGGAGGCGTTCGTGCAGGAGATGGCGGGCCTGATGGTCCGTCAGGCGAACCGGAGGGGGATGTCCGATGAGCGGGTCGTCACGGATCACGAACAGTCACCTTGAGCGGTCGGCCGCCGTCTACGTGCGCCAGTCGACGCCGGGCCAGGTCCTGAAGAACCGGGAATCGCGCGAACGCCAGTACGGGCTTGCGGAGCGCGCCCGCGAACTGGGCTGGCCGGAGGAACGCATCGTGGTCATCGACTCCGACCTCGGCCGGAGCGCCGCGTCGCAGGGCACGCGGGGCGGCTTCGACCTGCTTTGCGAACAGGTTGCGCAGGGCCGGGTGGGCGCGGTGTTCGGGATCGAGGTGAGTCGCCTCGCGAGAAATACAATTGAGTGGTTCCAGCTTCTGGACCTTTGCCGGGTCAACGACACGGTGCTTGTCGAGGACGGCCAGGTCTATGCGCCGGGCCGCGAGGACGACGGCTTGATTCTGGGCATCAAGGGCACCTTCTCGGCAACCGAGCTGTCCGTCCTTCGCGCCCGGATGGAGGGCGGCCGGCGCAGCAAGGCCCAGCGCGGAGAGCTTTACGCTTCCGTTGTCTGCGGCTTTGTCCGCGAGGGGAACGGCCTCCGGAAGGATCCGGACCTGCGTGTCCAGGCGGCGATCGAGGCGGTCTTCGCCTGCTTCCGCGAGGGCGGGTCGGCTCTGCAGGCCACGCATCTTCTTCGGGAGACGGGGGTGCAGCTCCCGAGCCGCCCGCATGGCGCGGACGCCGTGGTCTGGAGGGACGCGACCTATTCGCGGGTGAAGGACATCCTGGGCAACCCGGCGATGGGCGGCGCCTACGCCTACGGGAAAACGCGGTTCGCCTACCGCGACGACGGCACGCTGCTGTCGCCGGAGGAGCGCTGGCGCGTCCTGAAGGTCGATCGCCACGAAGGGTACGTGAGCTGGTCCGAATGGGTGGAGGTGCAGGAGACCCTGGCGGCGAACTCGACCGTCCGCGACCGGAAGCGGGGCGCGGCGCGCGAAGGGTCGGCGCTTCTCCAGGGCCTTGCTCTGTGCGGCCACTGCGGCAGGTCGATCAATGTCCGGTACAACGTAAGCGGTTAAAGGACGGCGTTCTGCTTGCGTCTTGATTTCGTCGGCCCTCGCGCGAGAGCATCCGATCCATTGATCCTGATCGGAGTTTCTTCATGACAAACGATGTATCGGCGACGGGCGCTGCCCGCCCCGTCCGCAAGAACCGGAGCGAGGCCGAGTGGCAGACCTTGATGGAGGATTTCGAGCGCTGGGACGGTTCTCAGGTCAGCTTCTGCGAGTCCCGCGGGGTGTCGGTGAAGTCGTTCCAGAGCTGGCGCCGCAAGCGCGGCCTGGCCGGCCGGGCGACCGCGGGCAGGCGCGGCTTCGTCGAGATCGCGGCGGGGACGGAACGGGGCTGGGACGTCGAGCTGTCGCTCGGCGACGGGGTCACGCTCCGTCTGCGGCGGTCCTGATGCTCGGCGGCTGGCCGGCGGGCGGCATCTGGCTGTCGACGGAACCGGCGGACATGCGCCGCAGCTTCGACGGACTGGGCGCGCTGGTCGCGACCCATCTCGGGGAGAACCCGGCCAGCGGGCGCTGGTACGTGTTCGTCAACCGCCGCCGGACGATGGTGAAGGTGCTCGGCTTCGAGCATGGCGGGTTCTTCATCTGGGCCAAGCGCCTGGAGCAGGGCCTGTTCGCGTCGCCCCCGGCGCTGGCACGGGGACGGAAGTCGCTGTCGCTGTCGCGGACCGAGCTCTCTGCGCTTCTGGACGGGATCGACATCACCGTCCGGCGCCACCGCAAGCGCTGTCCCGCCCCGGTCGCGGCGGCGTGAAGCCTGCCCGCCGTGACGGCCGCGACGTCGGACGTCATCGGGCTGTCGGCGAACAGCGTCTTCCACCGCCTCGGCGTCAGTTCTTCGATCCGGCTGGCCGGATGGGTGTCGATGCGCAGCAGGACGTCGGTCAACCAGACGCGGGGATCGACGTCCTGCATCCGGCAGGTGGCGAGCATGGCGTTCATGATCCCTATGAACTCTCCGCCGATCTCGGTCCACGCGAACATCCAATTCCGCTGGCCGAGCTTGGCGCCGCGCAACTTGTTCTCGACCTGGTTGGTGTCCGGCGGCACGTCCGGGTCGCCCAGGAACACCTCGAGCGTGGCCCTTCGCTCGACGGCGTAGCCGATCGCCTTGCGGACCGGGTGCTTCGGCGTCAGCGCCGGATCCTCCAGCGTCCGCTCGCACCAGTCCCAGATCCTGTCGACCGCCTTGCGCGACCGGGTCCGCCGCGCGACCAGCCGCTCGGCCCGCGGCCGGCCGTCGATCTCCTTCTCGATCCGGTAGATGGCGCCGATCAGCTTCAGCGCTTCCCCGGCCATCTCCGGGTGATTGTCCTTCTGCTCCCAGAAATTGCGGCGAGAATGGGTCCAGCAGCCCTGATGGGTGACCGCGCCGCCGCGCGCCGCGACATAGGCCTCGCAGGCGCCGTAGCCGTCGCTCACGAGGGTTCCGGAATACTCGCCGAGGAACTCGGCCGCATGCTCGTGCCGGCGGGAGGCGGCGAAGGGGAACACCACCTCGCCCCGGTCGCCGAGCATCGGCCAGAAGCAGCCCTTCTTCATGCTTCCGGGCTTGCCCGGGTGCCGTCCGGCCCGGATCGGCGTCTCGTCCATCTGGATCACGGCGCTTTCCAGCACCGAACGCCACTGCGCGTCGTGGACCGGCTTCAGGAGCGCGATCGCCCGGTTGGCCCACTGGCTCAGAGAGCCCCGGTTCACGGTGATGCCTCCGGCGGCCAGCATCTGGTGCTGGCGGTGCAGAGGCAGGTGCCAAAGGAACTTGTCGATGAGCATTCCGGCGACGAACGAGACGTCGGCGGCACTGTTCTTGAACACGCTCTCGCGGGCCGGGGCGCTGACGAGGGCGCCGGTCTTGCGGATCTTCGCCTTGAGGTAGCGGTAGCGGATGACCACGTGCCGCCAGTCGAGCGCGGCGACCCGGCAGTGGACGCGCTCCGAGATCACCTCGTAGTCGTCCTCCGACAGGCCCTCTATCTCGGGCGGCGGCACGGTGATGTCGATCACCGGGGCGTCCGCGCCGAAGCGCAGCCCGGTGTCGCTGACCGCGTCGCCGCGATCCTTTCTGCGGCCGGCCTTGCCGCCGCGGCGGCTGTCCTGGCCGTCGGTCCCGTCACTGCCTTCGGATCCAGCCACGCCATCCTTGCGCCGCTCCGAGCGCGAGCCGTACAGGTCGCGTTGCAGCTGGACGATCTGGGCGGTGAGAGCGGCGATCTGCGTCACGAACTCGGCGATCCGCCCTTCCTGTGCCGCGATCGTCGCGGCCAGCTCGGCGTTGTCCGACGCCAGCCGTCCCGAAAGCCCGATCAGCGACCGGAGCGCCTCCTCGGCCTCCGGCGGCAGGGTGCCGTCCCCGAGCAGACGGGACAGGTCCCGGCCCAGATCCTCGACCTCGCGAACATTGGACGACGCGTTCATTCCCCGGCCTCGACGGCCATGACCGCCGCCAGCACCGCGAGCCGCTCGCCCGGCGGCATCGCCCGGTAGCGCCGCGCCCACCTCTCTGCGTTGCGCTTGATGCGCTGGCGGTCGGTGAAGTTCCTGCCCGCACAGGCGTGCCAGTGCGGCCGGCCCGGCGCGAAGTTGAACCACAGCTTCTCGGTGACGACGCAGGCCTGGTTGTTGACCTGGACCTCGAGCGAGCGCCAGCCGTCCAGGTGCGCGTCGTAGAGCGCCGAAGGATAGCCGGAGACCATCACCTGGCACGGCAGCGACTTCAGGATGCCGAGGAGCGCGACATGGTCCTCGTCCGTGTAGTCGAAGCGGTAGCGGCGCTGCGCGGGCGGCTTGCGCTTCATGATCGCGCCGCCACCCAAGTGCGATTCGATGAACAGGTCATGCGCGGGCATGGCGCTCACGATTGCCTGCGAGAGCCCGGTCGTCCCCTTGGATCCATACCATTCCGCCATCGCCGCCTCCGAAGTGATTCGCACCGACGGCAGATCACTAGAACGGGCAGGCTATGATGTCAAACGCAAATCCGGCCCGGATCGGGCCTCGACGTCGTACTTTAACCGCTTACGGTACAACGCCGGCCGCAGCTACTACTGCAACCAGCGCACGGCGGACACCGGCCAGAAGCGAAGCTGCCTCTCGGTCGGCGGCATCGGGATCGACAAGGCCGTTGCCGAGCGTTTTCTGGACCTGGTGTCGCCGGCCGGGGCGGAGGCGGCGATGGCGGCGGCGCAGGCGGTCGCGGAACGGGCGGAAACGGCGCTGCGGAGCCAGCTGCTGGAGCTTGAGCACTGCCGCTACGAGGCCGGCCTCGCGGAACGGCGCTACCGGCAGGTCGATCCCGACAACCGCCTGATCGCGGCGACCCTGGAGCGGGACTGGGAGGCGGCGCTGCGTGCCGTGGAGAGCGCGGAGTTCGCATTGGAGGCGGCCCGGGAGCGGCAGCCCGAGGACCTGCCGCCATCGTATTTCACGGAGCTCGGCACCTCGCTGGAGCGGGTCTGGAACGCGCCGGAGACGACCCACCGCGACCGCAAGCGCCTGCTTGCCTGCCTTGTCGAGGAAGTCACCTTGCAGTTGGCAGAGGACGACCGGACCGAGGTCGTCATCCACTGGCGGGGCGGCCGGGCGGACGCATTCTCGGTCAGGCGCAACCAGCGGAAGCCGGTCCGCCGGCATGACGACATCGACACGGTCGAGCTTGTTCGCCGGCTGGCCCGGTTCTATCCCGACGCCCGGATCGCCATGGTGCTCAACGACCAGGGCCGGCGGTCGGCGCGCGGGCTGCTGTTTTCGACATCGCTGGTGCGGGATCTCCGCAGTCGCCACGGCGTGCCCGCGTACAGGAAGCCGGCGGCGGGCGAGGAGGAGGACGGCGAGCTCTTCAGCGTGAAGGAGGCGGCGCGGGAACTCGGGATCTCGGATTCAACGCTCTACCGCTGGATCAACGCCGGCATCCTGCCCGGCGTCCGCCCGGATGTGCCCGGAGCGCCGCTTCGCGTCCGGATGGGCGCCGACTTCCGCAGCAGGTTCCATCTCGACCCGCCGGAGGGGTTCGTGCCGCTGCGGGAGGCGATGCAGCGCCTCGGCGTCTCGCGCCAGACGATCTGGCAAAGGGCCGCGTCCGGGCAGCTGGAGTCCTGCCACGTGAAGCGCGGGGCCGTCCGCGGCCTTTGCGTCCGGCTGGAGGCGGACGGGCTTCCGCTCTTCGACGGAACGCCTTCGGACCGGGAGCATGGCAATGCGTGACGATCCGGCTTCAGTCTCACTCCGTAAAGGCCGCCGCCAGCGGCGCCGGAAGGCGATTCCGGCCATCCGAACCTACGGACGGCAGGCAAATCGCGGCCCCGGGGCCGGAATCCGCGAGAACTGCGCCGGCCGGGCACCTGACGCGGCCTTCGGACGGCGGGCCTGCCTGCCAGAACGGCGCCACCGGGCCTCCGTCGGCCGTTCGCACCGCGTAAAGCCGGAGCGGCGCATGTGCCGCCGTTCCGGGACATCAGGAATTGTCGTTGCGTGTCAGTGTCTTGCATGTTGACTCCGCAAAACCCGAATTTCGATTTGAAAAGGAGCAGTACGATGGATGAATCGAAAACCTGAATCATCGCCAGAGAGACTGCGTCTTCGGCGAGGACGCCTGCCTGACCCGCACGGGCCACGGCCCGGCGAACCGGGCCGGCCTCAACAACATCGCGCTCGCGGTGATCTTCGCCTGGGGCCGGCCCCGGCGGCGGCTGCAGCTCAACCGCAGCGAATCCGTCGCGGCCCTGACCCGGCCCTGAGAGGCGGCCGCGTCCCGGCGGTTCCAAGGTGCCGCCAGACCCCGGATCCTGACAACGAATCACCCGGCGACCGGAAACGGGGCCTGCGTTGGCGCGTGGGTGGCTCCGCGCCGCTGAACTCAGCAAGGCAACGACGATTCGTGCCCCGTTCATCGGTTGCCAATCAAGATCAGCGACAGCGTGGGAAAGTCCTGATCTTTCTGGACCAGGCAGTCGCCCCGTTCTTCGGAGGCGTGTCGCAGGATGGCCGGTCAGAGATAGTCCGACCGCTGCAACCCGTATTTCGCCATCTTCTCGTTCAGGGTTCTGCGAGGCAGGCAAAGCTCATCCATGACATTTGCGATCGAGCCACGGTGACGGCGCATCGTGTTGTCAATCAGCATCCGCTCGAAAGCCTCGACATGTTCCTTCAGGGGCTTGCCTTCGGTCGTGAAGCTGATGCCGTTGTCATGTTCGCTGTCCAGCATGAGCAGCGACGTGATCGATTCTGATCCGCGACGCGATTGCAGAACCGCGCGTTCGGCAACGTTCATGAGCTGTCGGACATTGCCGGGCCAGGGCGCCTGCAGCAGCTGGGCCGCTTCCTGAGTGCTGACCTCAGGCGCATCGCAACCGTATTCCTCCGCAAACTGTTCCAAGAACTGCTGGAAGAGCATCAGGATGTCTTCACCCCTTTGGCGCAGTGGCGGAAGATTGATCGTCATCGCCGTCAACCGGTAGAACAGGTCGGGTCGAAGGGCATCCCTGCAGGCCCTTCCGGGTTCCTGAAGGTTGCAGATCGCCACGATCCTGGCCTTTGCGGGCGTGCTTTCCTGGTTCATCAGCGACAGAAGCCGAGCCTGTACCGAAGGCGGCAGGGTTTCGATGTCCTCAAGAACCAGCGTGCCGTCGCGCGCCTCCTCGACCAGCGGCAATTGGCTGCCGTCACTTGACGGCCCGAAGAGACGCGCCGGGAGCGATTCGTCATCTTCCGCGGCGCAGGAAAGCAGCGCGAATTTCCTGCCGGCTCGGGCACCCGCCGCATGAAGCGCATGGGCTACCAACGTCTTGCCCGTGCCTGTCTCGCCGTCGATCAGCACGTGGCCGTCGGACTGGGCAAGATCCAGGATGTCTTCGCGAAGCCGCTTCATCGCCGGAGATGCACCAACCAATCTCTTGGTGAAGCTCGCGCCGTCCGACAACTCGAGCCGCAGTGCCCTGCTATCGAGCGTGAGCCGTCGCGCATTGGCTGCCCGCTTTACGAGTTCGGTCATCTTGTCCGGGTTGAAGGGCTTTTCCAGAAAGTCGAACGCGCCAATCTGCATCGCTTCGACAGCCACGGCCACGTCTCCGTGGCCCGTGATCATGATGACAGGCAAGGCGCTGTCCACGCTCATCAACCGCTTCAGGAGGCCAATCCCGTCCATTCCCGACATCTTGATGTCGCTGACAACGACGCCCGGATAGTCCGGCGCCAGTGCCTTCAAGGCGTCTTCGGCACTGCCATAGGTTTCCGTATTGAACCCCGAAAGCGCAAGCCACTGGCTGATGGATTGACGCATGTCCTTTTGATCATCGACGATTGCGACCTTCATTCCCTGGGTCATCAGTCCTGCTCCGTCGGTCATTCGGCAGCCGCCGTGGCCGGTGTGGAAACCGGCAACGTGACTTCGAACACGGCTCCGCCGTCCCGGCCGTTCCGCGCGGTCAGCCTGCCGGCGAGCTCGTTCACGATACCCGACGAGATGGCGAGCCCCAATCCTACCCCGTCTCCAGGCATTTTCGTAGTATAGAACGGCTCAAAGAGCTTTTCGAGATCTTCGATTCCCGCGCCATTGTCCCGAACCGTGATGAGTGCCTCTTCGCCAACGGTCACCAAAATCTGGATCCTGGGCTCCGACGAGGCACTGGTGGCGTCCAGCGCATTGCGGACGAGGTTCACGAGGACTTGCTCAAGCCTGAACTGATTCACACGGACTATCACCGGATCCTGCGGAAGCGAGGTGATGACCTGCACGTCACCCTGACGGAACTCCGATTCCATCATCGACAGGACCGAGGACACGCTGTCCCTCACGTCGACGGGTTGCGCGGCACCACCGCCCTTGTGCGAGTACGACTTGAGCTGGCGTGTTATCTGGCTCATGTGCTCGATCAGGTCGTCGATCCGCTCGAAGGAAGACAGGGCCTTCTCGGCGCGGCGGCGGTTGAGCAGGAATCTGGCACCCGCAAGATACGTTTTCATGGCGGCGAGCGGCTGGTTCAGTTCGTGGCTGACCGACGCCGACATTTCGCCAAGGGCGGCGAGCTTCAAGGACTGCTGCAGCGTCTGTTCGGCCACCTCCAGGTGCCTCTCCGCCCTTTTGCGTTCGGCGATTTCCCGTTGCAGCGCCACGTTCAGCTGGCGGAGCTCGGCGGACTCGCGCTGGGAGAATCTCAGCCGCGATGTTGCGCGGCGGCTGACGAAATGGGACACGAGCGCAAGGAAAATCGCGAATCCCATGATTTCCAGTGCGAGGACCGCGTTGACGCGCTCGCGAACGCTCGCGTAGGTCGTGAAGGATGTAATGCGCCATCCTTGGAAACCGATCCGGGCGTCCTGCCGAATGATGGCCTTGCCTTGAAGGTAGGCGTCTGCCGGAAGCGTGGCCCAGCTTGCCGTGGCGCGAACCGCGCGCTCAATTGCCGATCGCACGGGCCTTGCTGCCAGTGCCTCATCTTCGCTCAGCCCGCGCCAGCGTGCTTCCGTCGCGAGGATGATGGTTGCCACGCTGTCCGACACGATGACGGCATCGGCAATGCCCGCCCAGCTGCTTTCGAACTTCTTGAGGTCGACCTCGACCATGATGACGCCGAGCAATTGGCCTTGCGCTTCGATCTTGCGCGAATACGCGAAGATGCGAGCGCCTGAGTCAAGAATGCTGGTCGAAAAGACCGTTTCGTTTGAACGAGACGCCTCGACGAAATATGGCGTCGTGCGGTGAGCGGAGCCGATGAGCGCTCGGTCGGTGGCAGCGACCGCGCGCCCGTCCCGGTCCAGCAGCATGAGTCCCGCCGCGGCGATCTCGTCGCGATACTCGATGAGCCGCTGCGAGCTTTGCTGGAAGTCCCCGGAAGTCAACGCTCCGATCAACGCGGGGTCGCGCGCGAGAAGCTGCGGCACGATCTGGTTGCGCTGCAGTTCGCTGCGTATGTTGCCGGAGTAGAGGGCGAGTCGCACTTCTGCGCGCGATCTCGTAGATTCGGTAAAGCGCTCTGTCAGGAGCTGGTTGGTCCACCAGACCGTCGCGATTGCCACGACGATGACAAGGCTTGCCGCGATTCGGGCGCTCCAAGGTGCGTAGTCACGTTTGCCGGACGTTTCGCTCATTGCGCGAGTCTAGAGCGTGGCCGCAATTGCCTCAAGCTATGGCGGGGGCAGCGCTGAAAGCGTCGAACAGGATTGCGCCATCGGTCAGGCCGAGAACCGGGTCCGCAGCGCGCTCGGGATGCGGCATAAGGCCCAGCACGCGACGATTCTCGGAGAGTATTCCGGCAATTCGATCGACCGATCCGTTGATGTCCGACGTGTAGCGGAAGGCGATCCGGTCCTCTGCGGAAAGCGCCGCGCGCATCTCTTCCGTCGCTTGGTAGTTCCCGTCGTGATGAGCGACAGGAAAGGTCGCTGTCGAGCCGTGCGCGTAGCCTGAGGTAAAGGGGCTGCTTGTCGTGGCCACTTCAAGCTCGACGAGCCTGCAGATGAATCTGATCCCTGCGTTGCGCATGAGTGCGCCTGGCAGCAGGCCGGTTTCCAGCAGCACCTGAAAGCCATTGCAGATGCCGATGGCATGGCCACCCCTCTCGACATGCGTCATCAGGGCTCCGACGATGGGAGACCGGGCGGCAATTGCGCCGCTGCGCAGATAGTCGCCGAAGGAAAAGCCGCCCGGCACGCCTACGACGTCCACGCCTGCCGGGAGTTCGGCTTCCTTGTGCCAGACCATCTCGACCGTGAAACCGGCATTCTGGAACGCCTTCTCGAGATCGCGGTCGCAATTCGATCCCGGGAACACCAGTATTGCCGCCTTCATCGCGCAAGCCCTGCAAGACATGTCTTTCGGGTGCTGCTCAACTTGCTCGCGCTCCTGCCTCTGATGCCGTGAAATCGGTAATGACCGCAATTCCCGGCGGCGTCGAGCCGTTGAAAGCGGCGAGTTCGGCGCTTGCATCCGAGAGCCTGACCTCCCGTGCCACGATCGAAGAGAAATCGACGCGCCCAGCTTCGATCAGGCTCAGCAGCGAAGGATAGCGATGGGCAGGCATGCCCCGGGAGCCGAAAATCGCCAGATTTCTCATGTAGACCGTGTTGAGGTCAACCTCCTGCACCGCATGATGACCGACCGGCATGCCAACCTGAACGTGACGGCCCAACGGCCGGAGGCAGGCAATGCTCGCCGATTGGGTCGCCGGATTGCCCAGGGCCTCAACTGAAACATGTGCCCCGCCTCCGGTAATTTCGCGGATGCGTTCGGCACTGGAGCCGTCCGAAGCGTCAACAGCGTGTTCGGCGCCGTGCGCCTTGGCATGGGCCAGCTTCCCTTCAACGATGTCGGTGACGATCACGCGCGCGCCGAGCGCGATGCCAAGCAGCAATGCTGCAAGACCGATTCCTCCCGTTCCATGAATCGCCAGCCACTCGCCGGGTTGCAGCGCCGCTCTGTCGGTCAGCGCGTGCCAGGCCGTGGTCACGCGGCAGCCGAGCGCGGCCGCGAGGGTCGGCGTCATGCCGTCAGGCAGGCGTGCCAGGTTGTGGTCGCGGGGCACGGCGACATACTCCGCGAAGGCGCCGGGTTCGGTGAATCCGGGCAGCCGTTGGTCGAGACAGGTATTGCTTGCGCCGGAACGGCAATTCGCGCAACTGCCGCAAGCCAGGATGAACGGCGCAATCAGGCGGTTGCCCGTTGCGCATTGCGCGGCAGGGCCGGCGGCAACGACTTCTCCGCAATACTCATGGCCACCGATCTGGCCGGGCTTCACGCGTGGATGCTCGCCCGTCCAGCCATGCCAGTCGCTGCGGCACACGCCGCATGCCAGCACCTTCAGGACGACGCCATCCTCCGGGCAGGCGGGATCCGGGACGTTCTCGATGGAGAGCGGTCTCTTGTATGCGCGCAGAACGGCGGCTCGCATCAGGGCAGTTCCACCTCGTAGCTTTCGATGACGGTGTTGGCGAGTAGTGCCTCGCACATCCGCTGCACCTGGGCCTCGGCCCGTTTCGGATCGGTTTCAGCAAGGTCGAGTTCGATGATCTTGCCTTGCCGGGCGTCCTCGACGCCGTCGAAGCCAAGCGTTCCCAGGGCGTGACGAATGGCCTCACCCTGCGGGTCGAGAACACCCGCCTTGAGCATGATTGCGGCGCGCACCTTCATTGAATTCTCCAGGAATCCGGTTGATGTCGCCGTCATATCGCGGATTTCCCGGAAATTGTCCAACCGCCGCGATTGACCACGATGCGACGCCATCATGCGACACCCCTTGCCCCGGCTTCACAGGGCAAGGGGGACTGGGTTTGGCCAGCGGACGCGGGTTCAGGCGGTCAGGACATCTCGTGCACTCGTCCGGGAGGAGCATAGTCCGGCGCAGGCGCCGTTCGCAACCGTCAGTTGACCAGCTTGGGTTTGGTTGTATGCGTGACATTTGTCGGCAGGACGCCGAGGCGTCGCGCGACCTCGGTGTAGGCATCGGCCAGGTTTCCCAGATCGCGGCGGAAGACGTCCTTGTCGAGCTTTTGGCCGGACTCGATGTCCCACAGGCGACAGGAATCCGGGCTGATCTCGTCGGCCAGGATCAAGCGCTGGAAATCGCCGTCCCAAACGCGCCCGACCTCGATCTTGAAGTCGACGAGGCGAATTCCAACTGCCAGCATGCAGCCGGAAAGGAAATCGTTGACCCGCAGGGCCAGCGCGATCATGTCGTCCAGATCATGCTGTGACGCCCAGCCGAACGCAATGATGTGCTCTTCCGACACCAGGGGATCGCCAAGCGCGTCATCCTTGAGGCAAAATTCCACGATCGGTCGCGGCAGAAGCGTTCCCTCCTCGATGCCAAGCCGCTCGGACAGGGTTCCGGCCGCATGGATTCGAACGACCACCTCCAGCGGAATGATCTCGACAAGGCGAATCAATTGCTCGCGCATGTTGATGCGGCGGATGAAATGCGTCGGCACGCCGATCTGGTTCAATCCGCTCATGAAGAACTCGGAGAGCCGGTTGTTCAGCACCCCTTTGCCTTCGATCACTTCCTTCTTCTTCGCATTGTAGGCCGTCGCATCGTCCTTGAAATACTGCACGAGGGTGCCAGGCTCGGGACCCTCGTACATGATCTTGGCCTTGCCTTCGTAGATCTTCTTGCGGCGTGGCATCTTGACTCCAGAAATGGCTTTCCGCCCCAGGCTTCAACTGGCGGAATCCGACTACGTTTAGGGCAAAGCGCGCATTGCGGCAAGCGGACGAATTCGTGCGTTCGCGCCCCTTGTGGTCGAGCAAACTTGCCGCCATATGAATGAATGTCCGACTTTCAGCCAGGGACGAGCAGGAATGAGCACATTTGATGAGCGCGAGGACGCCTTTGAGGCCAAGTTCGCACGCGACGCCGAAATGCAGTTCAAGGCGGAGGCACGCCGCAACAAGCTTCTCGGCCTGTGGGCCGCCGAATTGCTTGGCAAGTCGGGCGATGATGCGAACGCGTATGCGTCGGAAGTCGTGAAGGCGGACTTCGAAGAGCCCGGAGACGACGATGTGCTTCGGAAGGTCGCGGGCGATCTCGGGGACCTTGCCGGCAAGGATGACATCCGTGCCAAGATGTACGAACTTCTCGGTGTCGCGAAGACCCAGCTGATGGAGGAACACTAGGCACTTCTTCCGTCTTTGCGGAATGGCTGGGGCCGCCGGGCGTTCCGCGGTCCGGCCGCGTGTGTGGCCGGACCGCTCGGGCGCGGCGTCCTATTCCGGGAGCCTTCGAAGCTCCTGATTCGGTCCGGTGCCGTCTCTTGCCCAACAGGCATGGCGTGAATTGGCGGGATGATGGAGACCGCGTCATGCGTCACTTTGGCTGGACGTCCAGTTGCCTGACGAGCGCTTCCTTGACTGCCGGGGTGACAAAGCGCGAGACGTCGCCGCCAAGCCGCGCGATTTCCTTCACGAGTTTCGACGCTATGGCCTGGTGTTGCGCTTCTGCCATGAGAAAGACGGTTTCAATTCTTGAATCGAGAGCGCGGTTCATGCCGACCATCTGATACTCGTACTCAAAGTCCGCCACCGCGCGAAGGCCCCGCACGATGAGATTGGCTCCAACGTCGCGGGCGCAGTCGACAAGAAGGTTGTCGAATGGATGAACCTTGATCTCGCAGCCGGTCTGCGCCGACACGCCCCGGCATTCGGCCGTGATCATTGAAACGCGCTCCTCAAGCGAAAAGAGCGGATTCTTGTCGCTGTTGATGGCGACGCCGATCACGAGGCGATCGACCAGTGCGGTAGCCCGGCTGATGATGTCCAGATGACCCAACGTGACCGGATCGAAGGTGCCAGGGTAAAGAGCGATGCGCAACTTGGTTCTCCTTGCCGACGCGCCCGGGCATCCCTGCCACGTGTGCCACGGGGTCTCAAGCGAAAGAAGGGTCGCGGGACAATTCGGGCAATTCCTGCCGGCATGGGAACTGCACGGGTCTCCTGCGGGTCATCAGGGAAGCGCTGTCGTTGGATGCAGGCGGCCGAATCAGGCTTGCCGGCGTTCAGTAGCCCTTGATCATGCCTTCAAGCGCGTCTTTCTCCATCGTGAGTTCGGAAAGCCGGGCCTTCACGACATCGCCGATCGAAATCAGCCCGATCATGCGCTCGCCGTCCATCACGGGCATGTGCCGGAACCTGCCTTCGGTCATTTGCTGAAGGACGTGGTTGGCGCTTTGGTCCGGCGTGCAACTGATGACCTTTCGGGTCATCATGTCCGACACCTTCTCCTTGAGGCAGATTTCGCCGCGCCGTCCAAGTTCGCGAACGATGTCGCGCTCGGACAGCATGCCGACCGGCCGGTCTTCGCTGCAAACAACCAGTGCGCCGATTCGCTTCTTTGAAAGCAGCTGCGCGGCGTCCGCCACCGAAGCCTCCGGTTCGATAGTCACTACGTCCGGCCCGCCGGTCGTTCCGAGGATCTGGCGCACGAGCATTTGTCTCTCTCCAATCCAATGGCCTGTGGTGTAACAGAAGGTTTCACCGTGCGCACCGTTCTGTCAAGTTTCGCAACTGTCGCGCCCCTCCACTTTTCCTCCCCCTTCCCTTGCCGTATTCTTGTGCAAGGATCTTGGAGGGAGCGATGGAAGAACTCAGTCACTACATCGATGGCCAGCGTGTCAAGGGAAAGTCCGGCCGGTTTGGCGATGTCTACAATCCAGCCACCGGCGAGGTTCGGGCACGCGTCCCGCTCGCCGGCGCCGAGGAAGTGAACGAGGCCGTGGCCAGAGCCGCCGAAGCGCAGGTCGGCTGGGCGGCAACGAACCCGCAGCGGCGTGCGCGAGTGATGATGGCGCTTGGCCGGCTCATCGTCGAGAACATGGACACGCTGGCCGAGACAGTGAGCCGCGAACATGGCAAGACGCTTCCCGACGGCCGTGGAGACGTGCAGCGGGGACTCGAGGTTGTCGAGGTCTGCATGGGCGCGCCCGCACTGCTCAAGGGCGAGTTCACGAATGACGGCGGCCCGGGCATCGATCTCTATTCGATGCGCCATCCTCTGGGCGTCGTGGCAGGCATCACGCCGTTCAACTTCCCGGCCATGATTCCCCTCTGGAAACTGGCACCGGCGATTTCCTGCGGCAATGCGATGGTCATGAAGCCCTCCGAGCGCTGCCCCTCCACCTCGCTTCTTCTCGCCGATCTCCTGAAGGAGGCCGGGTTGCCTGATGGCGTGCTCCAGATCGTGAACGGTGACAAGGAAGCAGTGGATGCCATCCTCGATAACGAGACCGTTCAAGGCGTGGCTTTCGTCGGTTCGACTCCGATCGCGGAATACATCTATGGACGTGCCTGCTCGAACGGGAAGCGCGCGCAATGTTTCGGCGGAGCAAAGAACCACATGATCGTCATGCCCGACGCCGACCTCGACAAGGCGGCGGATGCGCTGGTCGGTTCCGGCTACGGCGCTGCCGGCGAGCGTTGCATGGCCGTTTCGGTTGCGGTGCCGGTAGGGCAACGGACGGCGGACGCATTGATAGAGCGTCTTGTGCCGAGAATTGAGAAGCTCAAGGTCGGCCCGTACACGGCTGGCGAAGATGTCGATTTTGGGCCGCTCATAACCAAGGCCAGCAAGGAGCGAGTGACAGCCCTCATCGACAAGGGGGTGGAGCAGGGGGCTACGCTCGTGACCGATGGCCGGGATTTCGCGCTTCAGGGCTACGAGGACGGGTTCTTCGTCGGTCCGACCCTCTTTGACAACGTGACCGCTGAAATGGACATCTACAAAGAAGAGATCTTCGGTCCGGTCCTGAGCCAGGTGCGGACAGAGAGCTACGAGGACGCTCTGAAGCTGACCATGGACAACCCTTACGGGAACGGCACCGCCATCTTCACCGCCGACGGCGACGCGGCCCGGGATTTCGCGAACCGCGTGAACGTGGGCATGGTGGGCATCAACTTCCCGATTCCAGTGCCGCTCTCCTATTACACATTCGGTGGCTGGAAGCGATCCGCCTTCGGCGACCTGAACCAGTACGGGCCGGATGCGTTCCGCTTCTACACGAGGACCAAGACCGTCACCGCACGCTGGTTTTCCGGCATCAAGGAGGGCGGCGAATTCGCCTTCAAGGCCATGGACTAGGCGGACCTTCCAGCAGAAATCTTCCTGACGGCATTGCGCAGGCTGCTGAAAAGGCTCGGCTTTCCCGCGCAAGCGCAGGGATTCTCCTTGGATCAATGTTGCCATGCAATTGCACATATTATGTGTTGCTTCGCTTTCCATTCAGCATATTATTGGCCTTATAGTGGTGCCATGTAAGGATCGGACCCGTGGCCCTCAGCGTCGATGTCATTCCCAACCGCTCCTCCCCGCCTGCAATCCTCCTCCGCGAGGCATGGCGCGAGGGCAAGCGCATCCGCAGGAGAACCCTCGCCAACCTCTCGAAGATGCCGCCCCACATCATCGACGCAATCCGCGCCGCCCTCGGCGGCGGGGTGGTGTTCCCGTCGCTCGACGCGGCCGTCACCATCCGCCGGTCACGCCCCCACGGCCATGTCGCGGCGGTGCTGGGAACGCTGCGGTCGCTTGGCATGGTCCGCGTCCTCGGCCGGAAGGCGGAGCGCATGCGGGACCTCGCCGTGGCGGCGGTCGTTGAGCGTTGTCAGAGTTTCTGACGTGGATTCCGTCGATTCCGCTCGATTTGTCTGAGGGTTTGGGGTGGGTGCCCCTCAACCGACTTGCAAGAAGTCGGCCAAGGGGCTTGTCTCGGTGACGGTGAATCTACCGGAGACGAGGCAATGTCGCACAATTTGTTTTCCCGTTCCATGCTTTCCTACGCCCGCACCTGGGCTTTCCTCGAGAAGGTCGACGCGGCCGAGGCCGCCCGCAGCCGTTCGGAGGGATGCGGGCATTGCGGCGGTCGCCTTCACAGCGCGACCTATCCGCGCAAGCCGCACGCGCTTGCGCCCGCCCTTCGCGACGACGTCCGCCGCTTCAGCTTCTGCTGCGACGGTTGCCGGTGCCGGACGACTCCGCCCTCGGTTCGCTTCTTCGGCAGGAGGTTCAGGGTGGCGCCGGTGTTCCTTGCGGCGAGCCTGCTCGTGCTGATCGGCAGCGCTCCGCTTGCGACGGCCAGCCGCATGTGGGGCATTCCGGAGGTGACGCTTCGCCGGTGGTGCCGGTGGTGGCGGGAGGTGTTCCCGGCAACGGCGGCGTGGCGGTGGAAGCGGGGCGAACTGGCCGTTCCGCCGGACGATCCGCCGCTCGTCGTCCTGGTGCGCTCGATGCGGGGCCGGTCGCCGCGATCGAGACTCCTGCGGAGCCTGATCTGGCTCATGCCGTGGACCGGATCCTGCAGTATCGGCGATGGCCTGTCGCCGCCCGCAGAGAGTGTTCCTGTCGCGATATCATAGGGCGCCCTAGGCCTGCCTCCCGTGGAACTGACAGGGAGGGACACCGTCATGGTCATGAAGAACGAACCGGGCGACCGGGACGGCTGGGCGCGGCTGCGCTTCGCGGTCGTCGGCCCGCTGCTGGCATCGCCGCCGCCGAAGGGGCGGCTGCGGGCCGAGCTGGAGCGGCTGTCGCGGCGGGACTGGGAGCATCCCGCCAGGGGCGGCAAGGTGCGGTTCTCGGTCTCGACAATCGAGCGCTGGCACTACCAGGCGCGATCGGCCGGGCAGGATCCGGTCCGGGCGCTGCGGCGGCGGGTGCGGCGCGACGCCGGCCGCGCGCGGCGCGTCTCGGCCCTGCTGATGGCGGCGCTGCGCGACCAGTACAAGGCGCACCCCTCCTGGTCGGTGCAGCTCCACCACGACAACCTCCGGACGCTGGTCGAGGCCGATCCCGCGCTCGGGCCGATGCCGTCCTACGCCACGCTGACCCGCGTCATGCGCGCGGCGGGGCTGGAGCGCCGGCGCCGGAAGCGGAAGTTCGGGGACGAACCCGGGCGGCCGGCGGTCGAGGGGCGCGAGGTGCTGAGCTACGAGGTCTCGCGCAGCCACGCGCTGTGGCACGCCGACTTCCACCATTCGAGGACCTGTCGCGTGCTGACGGCGTCCGGGGAGTGGAGGACCCCGATCCTTCTCAGCTTCATCGACGACCATTCGCGCCTTGGCTGCCACCTCCAGTGGTATCTCGGGGAGACCGCCGAGATCTTCGTCCACGGCATCAGCCAGGCGCTCATGAAGAGAGGGCTGCCCAGGTCCCTGCTGACCGACAACGGTTCGGCGATGATGGCCGGGGAGGTGCAGGAAGGGCTCCACGAACTCGGCGTTCTTGCCCGCCAGACGCTGGTCCGAAGTCCTTATCAGAACGGCAAGCAGGAAGTCCTGTTCGCCCAGGTCGAGGGACGCCTGATGGCGATGCTCGAGACCGTCGAGACGCTGACGCTGCAGGACCTGAACGACGCGACCGTCACCTGGGTGGAGCGCGAGTATCACCGCCGCGTTCACCGCGAGACGGGCGTCACGCCGCTCAGGCGGCTGGCCGAAAGCGAGGACGCCTCGCGGCCGTGCCCGGGCAGCGAGGAGCTGCGGGCGGCCTTCCGCATCAAGGTGCGGCGCCGGGTGCGGCGCTCCGACGGCACGGTGACGGTGGAGAAGATCCGCTGCCAGCTGCCGCCGCCGTGGCGCCACCTGCGCAAGGTCGACCTGCGCGTCGCCCGCTGGGATCTTTCCAGCATCGACATGGTCGACGGCCGGACCGGGGACCGGATCTGCACCCTCCGTCCGGTGGACAAGAGCCGCAACGCCGAGGGGATCCGCCGCCGGACCGGGCGCAGGGCCGAAGACGACGACGCGAAGCCCGCGACCGGCCCGGCGCCGCTGCTGAAGCGCCTCCGGGACGAGCAGGACGCGACCGGGCTTCCGCCGGCCTGGCTGCCCTTCGGCAAGGATGCCGCCCCGGACCGCGACGGCCCGGACGAGGAAGATCAGGGGGACGACGACGAACAGGGAGACGGGTCATGAACCGCCAGCAGCTCACCCATTACGGCCTCAAGTGGAACCCGTTCGCCGCCGACCTGCCGGTCGAGGGCCTTCTGGCCACGCCGGCGGTCAACGGCTTCTGCGGCAGGATCGAGCGCCAGCTCGTGCGCCAGGGCGGCTTCGCGCTCGTCGCCGGCGATCCCGGCACCGGAAAGAGCGTGGCGCTCCGCCTGCTCGCCAGCCGCCTCGGGAAGGCCGACGGCCTCGCCGTCGCCGTGCTCGCCCATCCCTCGTCGAGCAACGGCGACTTCTACCGCGAGATGGCCGACCTGTTCGGCATCACGACGCTTCGCAGCAACATCTGGGCCGGCTTCAAGGCGCTGCGCGAGCACTGGCTCACGCATCTCGAGGACACCCGCATGCGTCCGGTCCTGCTCGTCGACGAGGCCCAGGAGATGGCCGCGAAGGTGCTGACCGAGCTGCGCCTGCTCGCCTCCACGGAGTTCGATTCGCGCGCCATCCTCAGCGTCGTGCTCGCCGGCGACGGCCGGCTGCTCGCCAAGCTGCGCAACCCGGAGCTGCAGCCGGTCGCCTCGCGGATCCGCCAGCGCCTCGTCATGACGGGGTCCGACGCCAAGGAGCTGGCCCGGATGCTCGATCACCTGCTCGACGCGGCGGGCAACCCCGGCCTCATGACGCCCGGCCTCAAGGAGGCCCTCGTCGCGCATGCCGCCGGCAACCCCCGGTCGCTGACGATCATGGCCGACGACCTCCTCCTCGCCGGCGTCGAGAAGAACCGCGACGTGCTCGACGAGAAGCTCTTCCTGGAGGCCATGGGCGAGTCCGACGGCAAAGGGCAAGGCGAATGACCGGCTTCCCGACCCGCCGGCCGGTCGAGCTGGAGGATCGGCCGCCCGAGCGGCAATGGCTGGTCGACGGCCTGTGGGGCCGCCAGGCGGTCGGCATCATCGGCGGCGAGCCCAAGTGCGGAAAGTCGTTCCTCGCGCTCGATCTCGCCGTCGCGGTCGCGGCGGGCGTCCCCTGCCTGCGCCGCTTCCCGGCGGCGCAGCCCGGCCCGGTGCTGATGTTCGCCGCCGAGGACGCCGGCCACATCGTGCGCCGCCGCCTCCAGGGCATCGCCGCCGCGGCCGGCGCCGACTTCGAGACCCTGGACATCGCCGTCATCGACGTGCCCGTCCTGCGCCTCGACCACGCCGCCGACCGGCAGCGGCTGCTGGAGACCGTCGGGCGGCACGGACCCCGGCTTCTGGTCCTCGATCCCCTGGTCCGGCTGCACGGCGTCGACGAGAACGCCGTCTCCGAGATCGCGCCGATCCTCGGATTCCTGCGGGACGTCCAGCGCCGCTCCGGGGCCGCCGTGCTGCTCGTCCACCATGCCCGAAAGAGCGGCTCCGGCCGGCCCGGGCAGGCGCTGCGGGGCAGCAGCGAGCTGCACGCCTGGGGCGACAGCAACCTCTACCTCAGGCGCCGGGACGGAAAGATCGTCATGACCGTCGAGCACCGCGCCGCCCCCGGCCTCGCCGACGTCGCGATCGAGCTTGCCGACGACGGCAAGGGACCGGCGCTGCGGCTGCGGCAGCAGGTTCCGGACGATGTCGGGCCGAAGCGTCCGACGCCCGAGCAGCGCGTCGTGCAGGCGCTCGCCGATTCCGGGGCGCCGCTCACCCAGGTCCAGATCCGGCAGTGCGTCGCCGCGCGCAACGCGACCGTCGGCGAGACGCTGCACAAGCTGGTCCGCGAGGGGCGCGTCGAGCGGGCGTCCGGGTCCTGCTACCGCCTGGCCGGCGATGCGGCCTGAGGGCGGACGCGTTCCCGTTCCCGTTCCGGCGCAATCCCTAGGCGTTGGCGGGAACGGGAACGGGAACGCAGGGCCCCGGCAGCCCGTCCGCTTCGCGCCATCCCCTGCGGGCGACCGTCACCCATGATCCGGCGCTGGGACGATCGGCGCCTCGACGAGATCCGAAGCCAGCCGCTTGAACCGCTCGCCGAGCGGCTCGGCTACCGCAGGGACCCGCGCGACCCGCGCCGCTGGAAGCGCGCCGGCTCCGTCATCAGCATCAACGATCCCCGCTGGTTCGACCATGTCGCGCAGTCCGGCGGCGGCGGCGCCATCGATCTCGTCATGCATGCCCGCCGCTGCGGCTTCGCCGACGCCGTCGCGGTCCTCGCCGGAAGCGCCGGGACGCCCGGACCGCGGATCCCCCCGCACCGCGAGGCGGCCTGGGCCAGCGTCCGTCGCCATCTCGCCGAAGCCCGGGGTCTCCCGGCCCGGTGCGTGGACGCCTGCAGGCGGCGCGGCCTCGTGGCCGCCGACGCGCGCGGAAACGCCGTCTTCGCCTGCACCGACGCCGGACGGAACGTCACCGGCGCCGAGATCGTCGGCACCGTCAAGGCGGCAGACGGCAAGCGCTACCGGTCCATGGCGCGCGGATCGCGCAAGGCCGCCGGAAGCTTCTGGCTGCCCGTGGACCGGTCAACGCCAAAAACCGTCATTCTGACCGAAAGCGCGATCGACGCCATCTCTGCCTGGTGCATCGAGGACTGCCGCCGGCCCGGAACCGTGATCCTGTCAACCGCCGGCGTCGCGCGGCGCCTCCCGACATGGGCCGAGGCCTGGAGGCCGAAGCGCATCCTGGTCGCGTTCGACGCCGATCCCGCCGGAGACCGTGCCGCCGAACGCCTCGTCAGCGAAGACCCGAGAGCCCGCCGCATGCGGCCTCCGGACGGCCACGGAGACTGGAACGCCGTCCTAAAGGCATGCGCCGCAGCCTTCCCTTCCAAGTAGCCAAGAATCGTGCCGCGAGCCGGCGTCGCAGGCCAATGTCCGCCAAATTGCGTGATCAAGGCATCATCAATTTACGTGAAGACGCTCAGTCGTCGCGCGGATCATCGATCCCGCCTCCAGGCTGGATCCGGAGACCGCGTCGACGAGCCTCGGGGCCGTGCTCGGCCTCGGCCCCGTCACCGGCAACGAGATGCTGGACATGCTCGACTGGCTGCTGCAGCGCCAGCCCTGGATCGAGAGGAGCCTGGCCAACCGGCACCTGAAGGGCGGGAACACGCTGATCCTCTACGACGTGAGCAGCTCGTGCCTGGAGGGACGGTGCTGCCCGCTGGCGGCGTTCGGCCACAACAGCGACGGCAAGAGGGGCAGGATGCAGGTCACCTGCGGGCTGCTCTGCGCCGCGGACGGCTGCCCGGTCGCCGTGGAGGTGTTCGCCGGCAACGCCGGGGACCCGTCCACGGTGGCGTCCCAGGTGGCCAGGGTCCGCAAGCGCTTCGGCATCGACCGCGTGGCGCTGGCGGGCGACAGGGGGATGCTGACGACGGCGCGGATACGCGAGGACCTCGCGCCGGCGGGGCTCGACTGGATCTCGGCGCTGAAGACGGGAGACATCCGCAAGCTGCTGAAGGAGGGCGCGGACGGCGCTCCCGCCCCGCTGGAGCCCGAGGCCCTGGTTCCCGACGCTGTGGCCGAGGTCACGGGCCCGGACTTCCCCGGGGAGCGGCTGACGGTCTGCCTGAACCCGAGGCTGCGCGAGGAGCGGCGGCGCAAGCGGGAGGAGCTCCTGAAGGCGACGGAGGAGACGCTGGCGGCGATCGCGGCCGCCGCCGCGCGCCGGAAGCCGGGGCCGGAGAACCGCGACCAGGCCATGAAGGCCGTCGGGCGGGAGGCCAGCCGGCGCAAGGTGGAGAAGCACTTCGACATCGACGTGCACGACGCGGGAATGGACTGGGAGCGCAATCCGGACAGGATCGAGGCGGAGGCCAGGCTCGACGGCATCTGCGTGGTCCGCACCAGCCTGGAGTCCGCGTCACTTGGTCCGGAGGCCGCGGTGGAGGATTGCAAGAGCCTCGCGCAGGTGGAGCGCGCGTTCCTCACGATTAAGACCTCGCGGCTGCGGATCCGGCCCGTGCACGTGTACTCGGAGGATCACGTCCGCGCCCACGTGTTCCTCTGCATGCTGGCATGCCACGTGGAATGGCACATGCGACGTCGCCTGGCGCCGCTCCTGTTCGAGGACGACGACCGGGAGGGCGCCCGGGCGCGGCGCAGCTCGCCGGTGGAGCCCGCCGAGGTCTCGGAGAGCGCGAAGGGCAAGGCGGACACCAAGCGCACCCCGGACGGGCTGCCGGTCCACAGCTTCACGACCCTTCTCGCCGACCTGGCCACGCTGACGCTGAACGAGGTGACGCTGCCTGGCTGTCCGGACAATGCCTTCCCGCTGCTGGCGACCCCGACGGAGCTGCAGGGCCGGGCCTTCGAGCTGCTGGAGATCGACCCCGCCAAGGATGTTGCCATGCAGGCGACAGGTTGAATCCCCGGGAATCCGCCGTCGGCCCCTTGGTTTGCGAAGGATTCCTGTCTGACCCCTAAGTGAAGATCAGACTAGTATCCTGACATCATAGGATTGACGGTCATTCCATTGCGGCCTGTCCGGTTTTCCTTCCAGCCTCGCATGTGTATTCCGTTTGCACGACAAGCAGGCAAGACGGCAACGAGCAACATGGCTTCCTGGCGGTCGGTCAACCGCAGCGGACGGAGATTCGCGGGCATCGGCAGTGCCGGGAACGATCAGGAGGCGGACGCAATGGAATCTGCGGGCAGGAAGGTTTGCAGGGTTCGGCTCGAGACGGACGAGCGCAGGCGGTTGAAGGGGATTCTGGACAGCGGCGAGGGATCGAGGGAGCGCCGCCTCAGGGCGCACGTCCTGCTGCTGGCAGACGAAGGCCGTTCCGACGGCGGCTTCGGCGACGCGGAGATCGCCCGGGTTCTTGAGGTCGGGGTCTCGACGGTGGAACGGGCGCGCAAGCGGTGCGTCATGGAGGGTCTTGACGCGGCGCTGGAGCGCAAGGCCCAGGCGAACCGGAAGAAGCGCCTGCTCGACGGCGAGGGCGAGGCGAAGCTGGATGCTGGCCTGCACGGAGCCGCCGCCGGGCCATGCGCGATGGAACCTGAAGCTGCTCGGCGACAGGCTCGTGGAACTGGAGGTCGTAGACAGCATCTCCAGGGAGACGGTGAGGCGGACGCTCAAGAAAACTGCCTGAAGCCGTGGCTGAAGACATGCTGGTGCATTCCGCCGAAGGCGAACGCTGATTTCGTCTGCGCCATGGAGGACGTGCTGGAGGTGTACGCCCGCGAATGCGAAGACGACGCCGTGCTCGTCTGCCTGGACGAGACGTCGAAGCAGCAGACGAAGGAGACCCGGACACCGCTGCCGGTGCGTCCCGGCCAGCTTGCGGGATACGATTTCGAATACGAGCGCAACGGAACCGCGAACCTGTTCATCTGAAGTTCTAGCCGATTTTCGGTCCTGATTTGGAATTTGCCGTTTTCGTTCAATGGGTTGCGGGCCCGCCGACTCTTCCAGGATGGTCACGTGTAGGCAGTAGCAGGATGCGGCGCACCTTGCGGCCCGATGGCGGGCATGCGCTGCATTTCCATGACGTGTCCCAATGTGGTGGATCTTTTGGCTTGACAATATAGCGAGGCTCGTCCAGAAAGGCAACGGAAGGTAGGCACTAGCACGAGGGGAGCCCCATGACCTCATCCATGCACGTGGCCGTCATCAAGTCGCGCCAGAACGGAAGGACCTACACCTCCGTCCTCCTCCGACAGAGCTATCGCGACGAAAGCAACCGGGTGCAGAAGCGGACCCTGGCCAACCTCTCCCGCCTGCCGCCGCACACGATCCCGCTCCTGCGCGGCGCACTCGCGGGAAAGCGGTACGCGGAGGCCGGCGACGTTCTCGGGGACCCGGTCCGCTCCCGCCACCACGGGGCGGTGCAGGCGGTGCGGACGGCCATGGACGCCATCGGCCTGCACCGCATGGTCTCCCGCGAGCGCTGCCCGGAACGGGAGCTTGTCCTGGCCATGGTCGCCGGCCGCATCCTCAGGCCGGACTCCAAGCTCGCCACGACGCGCTGGTGGAAGGGCTCCACCCTGCCGGAGGAGTTCGGCATCGACCGCGACGTCGACGCAGACGGCCTCTACGCCGCGATGGACTGGCTGCATGACCGGCAGGAGGGCATCCAGGGCCGCCTGGCAAGGCGCTGGATCAAGGAAGACGACATGGTCCTCCGGGACCTGTCATCGACCTGGCACGAGGGAAGCCGCTGCCCGCTCGCACGCTTCGGCTACAGCCGCGACCGCAAGCGGGGCCTCCCGCAGATCAACTTCGGCCTCCTCTGCGACCGTGACGGCCGCCCGGTCGCGGTCTCGGTCCATCCGGGAAACGTCACCGACAAGGACACCCTCCTGCCCGAGCTCGACCGCCTGCAACGCCGCTTCGGCCTCTCCCGGGTGGTGATGGTCGGGGACCGCGGCATGATCATCGAGGCCCTGCGCGAACGCGACGGCGCCGACTGGATCACCGCCCTCAAGGGCCGGACCATCCGCAGGCTCGCCCGCCAGGGCCGTCTCGACCGTTTCCAGAATCCCGAACACGAGCGGACCCTGTTCGAGATCCGGGACCATCCCGACTTCCCCGGCGAGCGTCTCGTCGCCTGCCGCAACCCCCGCCTTGCCGGACGCCGCGACCGGGTGCGGCAGGAGCTGCTCGAGGCCACCGAGAGGGCGCTCTCGGAGATCGCCGCGCGGGTCGAGGGCGGAACCCTCAAGGGCGAGGCCGGCATCGGTCTCGCCGTCGGGGAGGTCATCAACAGGCGAAGGATGAAGAAGCGCTTCGATCTCGACATCAGCGCGACCGGCTTCGGCTTCCGCCGCAGGCAGGAGTCCATCGACGCCGAGGCCGCCCTCGACGGCATGTACGTCATCCGCACCTCGCTCGGACCCGACGACATGGAAGCCGCCGAATGCGTCAGGAGCTGCAAGAGACTGACCAGCGTGGAGCGTGCATTCCGAAATCTCAAGCTGAGCGACCTCCAGGTCCGGCCGGTCCGGCACCGCCTCGAGCACCGGGTCCGCGCCCGCTTCTTCATCTGCATGCTCGCATGCCTCGTCGAATGGCACATGCGGAAGGCGTGGGCCCCCTTGTGCCACACCGACACCGAACCCGACGGGACCAGGGATCCGGTCCTGCCCGCACGGCGCCCGGACGCGGCGCTGGCGAAGGTACATGCCCACACCCTGCCGGACGGCAGCCGCGTGCACAGCTTCCGCACCCCTCTCGACAGCCTGTCAACCATCGTCCGCTCAACCCACGCGGTTCCATGCACGGGCGGAGGGAAGGCGGAAACCATGGTCGAGGTGACAACCCGGCCCGACGCCGAACAGGAGAGGGCGCTGACGCTGCTGAAGGACATCGCGAAAATGTAGCGAGCGCCGAGATGCAGGCAGAGACTGACATCCCGTTCATGGGCATCCCGTTGACGGGAAACAAAAATCCTGAAAACTCCCCAAGAACTTCAGGTTCATGCCCTGCGCCCCGCTCGACGGATGGCGCCATGTCAAGGTCACCGACCGCCGCACGCGGCAGGATTTCGCCAGGGTGCTGAAGGACCTCGCCGACGTCCGCTTTCCCGGCAAGAGGATCGTGCTGGTGATGGACAACCTGAACACGCACAAGCTGTCTTCGCTCTACGACACGTTCGCGCCCGAGGAGGCGTCCCGCCTGGCGGGACGGCTCGAGGTTCACCACACGCCGAAGCATGGCAGCTGGCTCGACATGGCCGAAATCGAGATCAACGTCCTGTCCCGGCAATGCCTCGATCGCCGGATACCGGACCGGGACACGATGATCAGCGAGGCCGCCGCGTGGGAGGACCACCGCAACGCTTCCGCGAAGCCCGTCAACTGGCGGTTCCGCACCGAGGACGCCCGCCTCAAGCTGAAGTCCCTGTACCCGTCAATCTAATGATGTCAGGATACTAGCCTCGATTCCCAACGGCCACAGTTGATGTGAATCTGGCGGCGACCGCGGATCGCCGGATTGTGCCGGCATCGTTCAGCGGGCGGCGTTTGTCGTGCTCCCCGCCCTGATTCGGCCGGATGCCGGTCTTGCCGCCGACGGTCCGGAATCATCTTGTCGGAGGTTTTTGGCACCAACAGTCACCCTGTCTTTCGGGGCATCGGCACGACATCCGGATCCGGGTCGGCGCGACTTCCGGATCCGGCGCCCGCCTCCGGAGGCCACTGCAGGCCTTCCGTTCATGCGTCCCGGCCCGGCGCGCGGCGCAGCCGACGCGATTTCGCGCAATTCCGGCTTGCGGCAGTGCCCATGATGCAGTGGCGTGGCAACAGTTTCCAAACTACATGCATTGCCATGACCGACCTGGCCGAACTCTTCCGCAAGCCGCAGTCCCGGACCCACCTCCAGTACGAGGCCCTCCGGGCCCGCTTCCTCGACGGCGTGGAGGCCGGGGAGGCCGCGAGGCGCTTCGGATACAGCCTCGGGTCCTTCCGCAACCTGTGCACGAAGCTGCGCGGGAATCCCGACCTGTCCCCCTTCTTCGCCGAGCGCAGGCCGGGTCCGAAGCCGAACCCCGGCGAGCCTCTCAGGCTGCGGCGGGACCGGCGCATCCTGGAGCTTCGCAGGACCGCCGGCCTCTCGGTCGGCGAGATCAGCCGGAAGCTCGGGGAGGAGGGGATGCCTGCCGGAACGACGACCGTGCAGCGCACGCTCCGCAGGAACGGCGTCGGCAAGCTGCCGCGCCGGTCGCCCGGCGAGCGCGAGGCCGCGCTCCGGCCCGTCTCCGCCCCGGTCGCCGACGCCCGGGAGCTCTGCCTCTCGCCGCGGCGCCTGCGCACCGGGTTCGGCGGGCTGTTCCTGTTCGTCCCCGACCTTGTCCGGCTCGACCTCGACCGGGTCGCCGCCGACAGCGGCATGCCGGGCGGCGCGATGATCCCCGCGGGCCATGCCTTCCGGGCCCTGCTGGCGCTGAAGCTCTGGGGGATCGGGAGGCCGCCGCATGTCATGGCCGACATCCTCGATCCCGGCATGGCCCTGTTCGCCGGGCTCAACGTCATGCCGAAGCGCTCGAGCCTGACCGAGCATTCCGGGCGCGTCGACCCGAAGCTGTGCGCCGGCCTCATGGACCGCTGGCACCGGGCGCTGAACGGCCTGGAGACCGATCTCGGCGGGGACGGCTCCTTCGACCTGGACTTCCACACGATCCCCTGGCACGGCAAGGATCCGGAGGCGCCCGTCGAGCGGCACTGCGTCTCCAAGCGGAGCCGCAGGCAGAAGGGCGTCCTCGCCTTCCTCGCCCGCGACGCCGACGCCCGCCTGTTCGTCTACGCGAATGCCCGGGTCCGCAAGGGGGACCAGAACGACGAGGTTCTCCGCTTCATCGGGTTCCGGGAGGAACGCAACGGCGGGCCGCCCAGGGAGCTGGTGTTCGACTCCCGGCTGACGACACATGCCAATCTCGGACGGATCAACGAAATGGGAATAGACTTCCTGACGCTTCGCCGGCGCTCCGGATCCCTGCTCGACGCGATCGCCGCCGCCCCGGAAAGCGACTGGAAGCAGGTGCGCCTGAACAATGTCGGGCGCATCTACCGCACGCCCCGGGTTCTCGACCGGCGCGTCCGGATCTCCGGCTATCCGGGCGACATCCGCCAGCTCGCCGTGCGCGGCCTGGGCCATGAGCGGCCGACCCTGCTGCTCACCAACCAGATGAAGACCTCCGCGAGCCAGCTCGTCGACCGCTGCGCCCGGCGGATGGTGATCGAGAACGCCATCGCCGACGCGATCGACTTCTTCCACATGGACGCGCTGTCCGCCGCGGTCCCGATGAAGATCGATCTCGACCTCCAGCTCACCCTCATGGCCAGCGGCCTCTACCGGCTGCTGGCCGTCCGCGTCGGAAACGGCAAGCAGAACGCGAAGTCGCGCACGCTGTTCCGGAACTTCGTCAAGGCGCCGGCGGACATCACGATCGGAAAGGACGGCATCGACGTCCGGATCGGGCGGCGGGCGAACAACCCGTTCCTCCTCAACGCCTCATACGACGAAACCGACATCGCCGTGCCGTGGCTCGGGAACCGCCGGCTGCGGATCAGCTTCCTGTGAGCGGAGGCCGCGGGATCCCGGAATTCACATCAATTGTGGCCGTTGGGAATCCAGGCTAGCCTGTCAATCCATGCACCGGGCCGCCGCTGCAGGCGCCGTCGCCGTCACCCTCGTCGATGAACCGCCCGGAACCGGTCCGGGGCGACCGTGATGTCGTGCAGGGCCTGGTCGCCGAACCGTTCCGTGGCGTTCGGGCACGCTCAACGAAGGACAGTCGAGGGCCTTCCCCGACCGGCATCAAGCCATGCCGGCGGCATGGGCGCCGATAACGGACGCAGCGGATGTCCGGCGACGGACGGGGCGTGGCCCTCCACGAAGCGGGGGAGTGACTGCAAGCAATGAACCCGGCATCGGCTCGCCGCCCCGGTCACTTGGCCTGACGCCGCACTCTTGCGGTCGCGGCGCGGTGCCCCCGCAACTCCTTCTGCACGCGAAGGTCTCGCGTCCCGCCCGCCGCAGATGCTGACGGTTCTTGCGCAAAGTGACGCGGCCGAGCACATGACGATCCAAGGGGGAGCCTTCCTTGGAAGACTCCCTTGCGGAGGGCCCTGGTTCGTGGCTATTCCGACCTGGAGATCCTGCCTTCGACCTTCGGCACTACGGGATCTTGGGCGGCCATGTATTCTGCCAGCACGTCGGCGAGATCCGGTCCGTAATCGTAGACGTCCATCGCGTCCGTCGTGAATATGCTGTAGCCGTCACCGCCATTGCGGACGTAGTTGTTTGTCACCACACCGTAAATCGCCTCGGGATCGATGGCCATGCCGCCGACCAGCACCTCCTGGATCCGGCCCTCGTTCGGGCCGACGGCTGGATCCCAGGTGAAGCTCAGCCCCGCCACCTGCGGAAAGCGGCCCTTGACCTCTTCGACCTGGCTCACGCCGTTTTCAAGCGCGTCGACGATGCCCTGGCCCTTGATGCGGAATGTCGCAAGGGTGTTCTGGAACGGCAACACGGTCAGGATCTGGCCCATGGTCACTTCGCCCACGTCAATGGACGCGCGTATGCCTCCCGAATTGGCAATGGCGATCTGGATGCCCTGGTGCCGGACGCGATCCAGCATCGAATCGGCAACAAGATTTCCCATGGAGCATTCCTCGACTCGGCAGACCGACCGATCGCCCTCGATTAACGCGCCGGCTTCCGCCACGACCTTGTTCCGGATCGCTTCGAGCGGCTCGGCCAGTTCGCCGATCCTCATCTTGGTGTTCTCGTCCTCGGCCACGCTGGCATCGAGCAATACCGGCTCGCCAACTGCCTCGACAATGTTGCCGTCGTCGTCGAACGTAATGTTAAGCTCGCCCAGGAACTTGCCATATGCATAGGCCTGCACGATGGCGGTGTTACCGACCATCACCGGATAGGGCCCGTGTGCCCGTTCCTGCGTGTTCGACAAGAGCCGGTTGTCATGCCCTCCTACAATGACGTCGACCTGTGGGATCGCCTCTGCAACGCGCATGTCAACCGGCAGGCCGGAGTGGCTCAGGACGATGATCTTGTTGATGCCCATTGCCTCCATCCGCTCGACCTCGTCACGCACCGCTTCCACGGGGTCGCTGAAATGCACGTTCGGGCCGGGCGAGGCCAGTTCGTCGTTGTCTTCGGGTGTCAGCCCGATCAGTCCCAATCGCTCCCCTTCGCGCTCCACGATCACCGACGGATCGATCGCACCGACGAGGAAAGGCTCGTTTCCGATGTCCGCATTCGACATCAGGACCGGAAAGTCGACGGAATCGACGAAGGCACGCAGCACTTCCGGCCCGTCGTCGAACTCGTGGTTGCCCACGGCCATCGCGTCATATCCCATCCTGTTCATCATTTCGGCTGCGGCCATGCCCTTGTAGTAGTTGTAGAACAGCGAGCCCTGGAACTGGTCTCCGCCGTCGACAAGGATGTAGTTGCCGCTCCGTGCCTTGGCAGCCTCGATCGCGCTGACGAGGCGTGCGGAGCCACCAAAGCACTTGCCCTCTTCGTTGTCTTCCGGACCGCAACCCGAATCAAAGCGGTTGATCGGTTCGAAGCGCGCGTGGAAATCGTTCGTGTGAATCACTGTCAGCCTGTAGTCGGCTGAGGCCATGCCGCCCGCAAGCGCCAGCAGCGCCGCGGCGCAGAAGCTTCCCGTGTTCATGGTCAATGTCCTTCCATTGGTTGCCGACGGCACATTGGTCAACGGCGCCAACAGAGTCAAAGCCGATTTGCCGGACCGGGCGATCTCCGGGAACAGGCGGCTGGCGTGCCGCACTCCGGTCGAAAGGACCCACGGGGTTCCGGACCGGCGGTCCTTGCGTGCCTCGGTGCGCGCCGGTCGACACGAACCGCGGATACATGCACCTATACGGCACCAACCCGATCACGGAAGCAGCTTCGGGGCCGTTTGCCGGAGAGGGCGATCCGGTGCCGCTTGCGCCAGATGGAGATTCCCATGGGGAGGCGTTGCGCCGGGAGCCACGTGCGAAGGACGGCATTTCCCGAATCCCCGCCACGCGATTCGGGTCGAGGAACGGCTTCGGGAGGCGTCGTTGCCCGTGACCTGCTGCGCGTGTCCTGCCGGAGAAGATGCCCGGGTTCGTTGATCCGGCACGCCCGCAATTCCTAGCATGGAATTGCCTCGGGCGCGTTCTGCCGACAATGATGTTGAACCACCTGTGACTGCGCGGCCTTGCCGATTGTCCGAACCAACTCGATCTGAAAGGGGCGGGCTCACCCGCTCCGAGGTGCAAGAGCGACCGTGCGGGCGCGTGGCCCGTCCGCGGCGGGTTGCGCGCCGGCGATCCATGAGGGTCCGGCAACGTGGCATCGGTGGTTAGCGCTGGCACGTCGTGCACGGGGCCGCTAAAGACCTGTCCATGGCCAGAACGCCAGTTCCAAAGGCCGGCATCGACCGGATTGCGCTCTATCAGGGCGGGGAAAGCCGCCTTGATGGTCGTGGCGACGTCTTGAAACTGTCGTCGAACGAAAATCCGTTCGGGACGCCCGAGAGGGCAAGGGCCGCATGGTCCGAGGTGGCCGGCGAACTGCATCGGTACCCGTCGGCCCACCATTTTGGCCTGCGCCACGCGATAGCCGAGGTTCATGACCTGAAACCGGACCAAGTCATCTGCGGTGCCGGATCTGACGAAATTATTTCCTTTCTCTGCCAAGCCTATGGCGGCGAAGGCACGGAAGTGATTCACACCGAGCACGGATTTTCGATGTACCGGATTTCGGCAATGGCGTCTGGCGCTGCATCCGTCGAAGTGCCCGAAGAGGAACGTCAGGTGTCCGTTGACCGAATCCTGGAAGGAGTCACCGATCGCACGCGGCTTGTCTTTGTGGCAAACCCGGCAAATCCCACGGGAACCATGGTTGACGCAAGCGAAGTCAATCGGCTTGCCGGAGCCTTGCCGGACCATGTGCTCCTGGTTCTGGACGGGGCCTATGCCGAATACGCGGAGGGATTCGACGGCGGAGCCGCTCTGGTCGATGCGCGAGACAATGTCGTGATGACCCGGACTTTCTCCAAGATCTACGGATTGGGCGGGCTCCGTGTTGGCTGGGGCTACGGTCCGGCCCATGTAATCGAAAACCTCAACCGCGTGCGCGGTCCCTTCAATCTCTCGACGATTCAGCTCTCCGTCGCAAAGGCCGCCGTGCGTGACCGGAGTTGGGTGAGGAGTTGCTTCAAGGAGAATGCTGCCGGCCGCGAGTGGTTGTCCCGTTCGCTGGCTGAGGTGGATGTCCCCTCGGACCCTTCAAGCGCTAATTTCATCCTGGCCCGTTTTCGGGATGAGGAGGAGGCGAATGCCTGTGATGCGGTGTTCCGTGAAGATGGCATCCTTGTTCGAAGGGTCCGAGGCTACAAGTTGCCGGACTGTCTCCGGATCACCGTCGGCAGCGATAGCGATCGCCGACGTGTCGTCGAGAGCGTTCGACGGCTCAGGGAGGTTCAGGGATGAGGGAAGTCTACGGTCGGGTTGCCTTGATCGGTCTCGGACTCGTTGCGTCGTCCATGGCTCACGCCATTCGGCGCGCAGGGCTCGCAGACAAGATCGTCGGCACGGCCAAGTCAGTCGAAAGCCGCGAGATAACGCGTGAACTCGGATTCTGTGACGTTGTCACCGAAACGCCCGCGGAGGCGGTGGAAGGCGCCGACCTCGTCGTTCTTGCCGTGCCGGTTGGAGTGATGGGGACCGTGGCCTGCGAGATCGGACCTCATCTCAAGCCCGGTGCAACTCTCACGGATGTCGGTTCGGTCAAGCGGGCCGTGGTCGACGTCGTCGCGCCCCGTGTGCCTGAAGGCGTGCACTTCATTCCCGGTCACCCGTTGGCGGGGACAGAGCATTCGGGGCCACGCTCCGGCTTCGCGGAACTCTTCGAGAATCGCTGGTGCATCCTCTTGCCCGACTCGAGCACCGATCCGGACGCGCTCGAACGATTGACGGGGTTTTGGAGGGGCATGGGCGCAAATGTCGAGGAGATGGACGTCGACCATCACGACCTCGTTCTGGCGGTCACGAGTCACTGCCCGCATCTCATCGCCTACACGATGGTCGGAGTGGCCGATGACCTTCGCAGGGTGACGGACAGTGAAGTCGTGAAGTATTCGGCGGCGGGCTTTCGGGACTTCACCCGAATTGCGGCATCCGATCCGACCATGTGGCGGGACGTGTTTCTGAACAACAGGCAGGCGACGCTGGAAATTCTGGGTCGCTTCACGGAAGAGCTGTTCGCCCTGCAGCGCGCGATCAGGACCGGCGATGCGGAGTTGCTCTTCGACTACTTTAGCCGCACGCGCGAGATTCGCCGCGGCATCATCGAGGCGGGCCAGGACACGGATGCCCCGGACTTCGGCCGTGGCGGGGCACGGTGACCGCTCCCTCGGGTTTCTGGATGCGCAAGGACCGGGTCATGCGGCGCGCTGGATGACGCTCGTCATGCTCAAGCAACTCGGAAACCCGTGTTGAATGCGCAGGCGTCACCAGGTCTGGAGTCGCGGCGCCCTTCCCAACGGAACCACACCCAGGCTGACCTGACCGCCGGAGAACACGAGCGGGAGTTCAAGCACGCCTTCTTGCCCGCTCATCAGTTCGAATGCGGCCTCAAGCATGTCGTGAAATGCCGGCTCGAACAGCCCCGTCGCTGCTGCAAGGTCCAGAATGGGTTGCCAATTTTCCGCGCGCAGCATGACTTCGCCTTCTGGCACGCCATCCTCCGAGACAGCAAGATCGCCTGTTGCGCCAAAGGAGAAATCGCCCCAGCGAACAGTCAGGTCGGTCAGTTCCAATCGGTTGATCCGGAGATGCGCCCTTTCGAAGAATCGCTTGTCCATAGGCGCGTCAAGCCCAAACTCCGCGTCGGCGCGAACCACGCCAACCTGGTCAGGCAACATCCGGGACGAATCCTGGTTGCGCCGCAACATGTCGGGGAGGGAAAGTTCCAGCAATTCCATTCCCACTCGATACGTGTTCTCACGCACGGGGATCGTCTCGATTGCAAGGCGCAGTTCCTTTGACGAAACGGTCCAGCCTTGGGACGAGCGGATTCGGGGGTGTTCCAGGACAAGTCGCGCCCTTTCCAGTGCAAGGTCTGTCGAGGGCCTGAAGAAGACGGACGCTCGAGCAGCATCATGGTTGACCTGAAACGCCTCAAGCGGCGTCGAGATCAAGTGCTCCTCCGGCAGGACGGCGATGACCTGATGCGGCCTGTATGCAAGCGAAAGGAACTGCACGAAGGGCGTCGACCAGGTGATGCCCGTTTCAGGGTCCGTCAGCTTGAGATCGGACAAGGTGGTGTCGAAGCGGTTGGGAAAGCCGCGCGTCGTGACATCCGAGCATTCCGCCACCCAGCCTTCGCTGCGCCTCTGTTCCATCCAGGCCGTAAGGTTTCTCTGATACGCGGAATGCCCGATGAACCACCAGCACATCCACAGAAGCGCGGCTATCACGAGCGCCGCAGCAAGACGCAGCATCCGCCCCTTCCCTCGACTGTCGGCTGCTGTTTTAAGGTGGCCATGACGGAAGAGAAAGTCCTGGATCTGAACCCGGTTTGGGTCTTCGGTTACGCCTCGCTTCTCTGGAACCCGGGATTCCCGGTGGCCGAGCGGAAGCTCGCGACACTGCACGGATATCACAGGTCGTTTTGCATGCGTTCAATCCACCATCGTGGAACCGCCGGGGAACCCGGGCTGGTGCTGGCACTTGACGAAATGTCCGGGGCGTCATGCCAAGGGCAAGCGATGCGCGTGCCTGACCATGCAAGCATGGAGGCGATCGAGTACCTGCGAGAACGTGAATTGATTTCGTCAGCTTATCTTGAGCGCCTTGTTCGACTGGACGCCGAGGACGGCTCGACGGTGACTGCGCTGACCTACGTGATTGACCCAACACACTTGCAGTACGTCTTCGGGCTGGAACTTGAACAGCAAGCCCGGATCATCGCGCGCTCTTCAGGTGGACGCGGCCCGAATTCGGAATACCTCTGGAATACGGCGGATCGCCTTCGTGAACTGGGCATCGAGGATGCGGACCTGGATTTCCTGTCGGCGCGGGTGCGCATCCTTGCAGAAGGCGGACGGTAGCGTGCTTGCCAATTGAAAGGTGTGACGACATGCAGGTGCGATCCAGCCTTACAGGATGTCGAGGTTGACAACGAGATCAAGCGAGTCTCTGGAAAAATGACCGGAACTTCAGTGAACATGGCTCGTCGCATCGCACCACCTGTCAAGGCGCCGTTGCGCCAGCAGCCATGCGTGCGTCGGGAGTGATTGCCGGATCGCGGCGGGACATTGGCATGCAGGCGGCAACGTCGTCGGCGGACCGGCTGAATGCAGGTTGCGCGCGCTGTTGGGCCTTCTACGGAGATGACGTTCACCCAGTTCACCTTCGCCGCTTCAGGTCGCGTCCGGATAGAGCTCTGGAATAGAGAAGCTGCTTGCCCGCCGGCGGGCGACAGAGGGCGGTCCCGAGCCAAGCGGGGTCGCCAAAGGGCGGATCCGGCCGGCCTTGCCGACAGATCGGGAGATGCGAAATGCGGCAGCAACGTTGGATCGGGATTCGGGCTTGCGGAGAAATCTCGAAGGAGCGTGATCCTTGGATGCCCGGTCACATTGTCATGGATTGGCAGCGCCGGCGGATGTCAGGCGATAACTCTTTGTGTCGATCACTTCGGACTCACCGGTGCCGACGCCGATCTCCATCGCGACCACGGCATTGGTGCCGAGTACATAGTCAGAAAGTCGATGAGCGGACAGCGGGCGAGCCGACCGCGCCGTGTCAGGCAGCCGCTGGTGCGAGCCGCGCGGACGCGTAGGGACCCATGGACAGGTTTGTCGTGCGTTCCAACCTGATGCCGGGGCTTGTCAGAAAGTCCGCCTTCAAGGCGGGGGCAAAACTTGCTTCGTCGATCAGGTGCAGCTCGGCCGTGCCTTGCCATCCCTCGATTTGCACCCGCTGCCTCCGTGCCGTCAGATTGGCCAGCCAAAGCTCGCAGCCGGCGCTGGTCTCGATGCCCAGTGCGGCAACGGTCCCGGGATCGCCGCAAGCGGTGACGAGACGGCGACAAGACCTGTGTGCCGCCAGTCCCTTAAGCACATGATACGCCGGAGTGACTTCCGCCTTCGGATGTCCAGGCGGCTTGCGGTCGCGAGGGCCGCAGATCAGCCCTTGGGGACCTGCCAGCGAAGCCAGGCCTACCGAATCCAGCCCGGCCTCGGCCGAGACTGCAGCAAGCCCCAACAGCCATGCCGCCCCGAAGAGGCCTCGTTGCCTTGGATCGGTTTGTGCAAGACAGAGCCTTTGGTTCTCCTCATTGGAATCGACTGAAGGTCCGTAGGGGTTCACCCGCGAGGATATCCAGGATGGCCCAAGGTGATACGGGGTGGACCCGATCATGTTCCGGGCCGAAGCGAATATCCATTCTGCCGCCTCGAGATTCTCCATGAGGGAGACGTCATCGGCGGCGTGAACCGTCGGACAAACGGCATGTGTCACGAAGTCGAACAGATCTTTCGGGACAGGCAAACGGTTCAATTCGGTAAAGAAGGCCACAACTCCGCCGCCAATCGGGACGTCAGGAAATGCTTCACGAGCGGCTGCGGCCATTTCGGAATGACTCGGACCTGGCGGACGAGGGTCACCGGGCTGGAAAGACACCATGTCGTGAGCCTGCGTCACGACCACGGATTGCGGCACTACGCCTGCGCGGTCCAGCGCCATGGCGAAATCCTTAAGTTCCCGGTGGGCACTTCGCAATGCCGGCAGGATCAGCTCGATTTGCAGAGGGGTTTTCGTCGCGCGCCCGATTTCTGCCAGGTCGGTTGCTTGCAGGTCCAATTCCGATTGCCGCCCGTCGACGCGGCCCACCAGAAAGGCCGGAGCGGCATCCAGCAGCAAGTTGAGGCCTTCCAACGCGCCGGAAGGCCGTGTCAGCGAAAGTGCCGTTCCAAATTCGGGCAGCGCTTCGGCGGGCTCGCCCAGAACCACCGGGACGGCCGTGCCGCTGGCGGAACCGCCCCTAGTGGTCGAACGACCGGCTACAGTCAGGGTGACCGACTGCGTGACACATTCACCCTGGCCAATCACGTAGGGCCAGGGATCCAGCAGGGAACCGGAGTAAGTCTTGTAGGAGGCATCCATCCAGTTCCGGTGATCCTCCATCTCGAATTTTGCACCCTCCATCAGGACTGTCGCCTTCAGCCCGGGTCCGACCTCGTGGGTCAATGAACGGATGTCGAAGATCGGTTGTGCCGGGCTGATCATCTCGGGAAACCGCTTCCGACTGCGAGTGCCGTCCGTGTGGATGACGTCAACGGGCTGACCAACTACATGCTTCAAGGGATGCAGGACGGTAAAGCCGGTCCGGTTGGTGGAGAAATCGGTCTCGGCCGTTGCCGACACGGAGCAGTGCAAGCTGCCGTCCGCACGGCCATCGATTTGGGCAGCGGCCTTCAAGCGCTGCACACCGTTGGTGATCGCCAAGTCGAAGGAGATGTGAAAGCTCGCATCCTCTTCCCTTAAGTCCAATATGTCGATTTCTGCGGAATTGTTCCTCCAGGCATCGTCCCGCGACAGGAAAGCGATGCCCCTCAACACTTCGATTCCGTCATAACGGATGTTCCTCAGCGCACCCGCGTCCCAAACGGCCTCCAGCCGGCCAGCGGACAGTGTCCGCCGTTCCGGCACCGGCTGTGCGGCTCCAAAAAGCGCAATCGGGTCCGCCTGGTCCAATTTGCCCCTGATCATGCGTATCTGGGCCTGACCGACACGTGCGTCTCTGCCGCTTCATAGGCGGCTTCGACCAAAGCGAATGTCTTCAGGTTGTCGGCGCCGGACGTGTCAGCATCACGGCCGTTTGCAAAGGCGTCGAGGAAGTGTGCGTTCGCGTGCACGACCGCTTCCTGACTCACGTGCCATGGATGGCTCGTCCAGGGTAACAGCGGCGAGCCGACCGCTTCCGACTTGGTCTTCCCGTTTTCCGTCACGGACATCGTCAGGTTCTGTGAGAGCACGACCGACCCGGTGGTTCCCTCGATTTCCAACATGGTTTCGGGAAAGACATCCGGCTCGCGCTTTGCCTGATAGGTGGTCTCGACCACCGATACGGCACCAGACTTGTGGCGCAACAGCATGGTCGCGGTGTCTTCACCGGCAATCCCGGCCCGTCGCTTTTGGATCTCACAAGCGATTCGGCTCACACCACCCAAGAAAAAGCGTGCGAGATCAAGCACATGAATTCCAGAGTCGAGAATTGCGAACCGCCTTTCGTGCGCCAGGTAGGGTTGGCCCGCATAGACGTCATATCCGGTTCTAAACGAGATTCTCGCCCAGTTCGGGGCACCGATCACGCCCGACTCAATCGTTTGCTTCACGCGTTGCATTCCGGTCCCGAAGCGGAAATTTTCGTGGACGGCCAGCCACACCCCGCGCTCCATGGCCAATTCAACGATCTCACACGCCTCATCGAGCGTCGGTGCCAGCGGCTTTTGCAGGACCGATGCAATGCCCCGCTCCGCGGCCGCCGCCGCCAATTTCTGGTGGCTGCCCATTTGCGTCGCGATATCAAGCAGATCAATCGCATTCGCGTCCAACATTTGATCTATGTCGGTGTACCACGCGGCGCCAAACTTCTTGCCCGATGCCCTTGCCTTCTCTGGATCAAGATCGCAAACGGCAACCAATTCGGCACCCTGAGCGCACAGACCCGTCCATGCATGCAAGTGGTTCTGCGCGTAAAACCCACAACCGACCAGGCCGATTCTTGTTGTCTTGCTTGGCGACAATCTGATCTCCGAAATGGCATGACAGTGCTTGTGATAGGAATCATACCATAGACTGAAACGCAATACGTCCCAGCCAATACGGCTGACTTCACGGATCGCAGGGTTGACCAACGCCAACTCCTGCCATGCCGATGCGCCAGCCCCGGACATTTCGTGCAAGGCGTCACGGTGGTCGCGCTTGAGCCACTGCATTCTTGCGCTCCTTGCGACCGTTTCCTTCCGCGGATCAGAGACAGGCCGGGACCGCCCTCTTCCGGACTTTGCCGTCCGCCGGCGTGACACGTGGCAGGAGTTGACGCCCGGCAGCGGTGGTTCCGACACAGGAAAGACCTGGAATGGGACGGCCGGCAGGGCACAGGTATTCCACAGGATCTCGCGTCCGTTTCTTGCACGGTCGCCTCCCATGGTCACTGCTGATTCCCCGTACACGCGAGAAGGCGGGAACTGGGCAGGACATTCGCCTTCCCGGGCTGGAAGGCCTTCTGCCGAGCTGTCGCGGGGAAGTTCGGCGAGGAAGACTGCGCCGGCCCTAATCCGCTCTTGGCGGTAGCCGCCTGTCTTGTTCGACCGGCCCGCCCCGCCGAATCTTCATGACCCGGCAATCAACCGTGCGCGCAGGGACAAGCCTCACCTACGACCCGGCCGACGTGGCGGCCGACGCAATCAACCGTGCGTGCAGGGACAAGCCGTGCCGTGCACCGGGAACGGTTTCCGCTCGGCGGGCAGGCAAGTCATCGGGGATTGCCGGCATTGTCAGACAATCAAATTGACAGACTCGTGCGGGCGTGTTCTTGTCGCCGCGTTGGGTGAAAATTGGGATTCACCAGCACCTTGAACCAAGAGGGAGGCTCCAAAATGTGTTCAAAACAGATAGCCGCGGCATGCTTGCTCAGCATTGCGCTGAGTGGCACAGCTTTGGCAGCAGACGAAGTGGTCGTCGGATACGCTGCGCCATCGCTTGATGGCGCCCAAGCGCAGATTCAGGGCGGTTTTGTCGTGGGTGCCGAACAGCGCGGCTGGAAGGTCATTTCCGTAACGTCCGGTGGAGATGCCCAAAAGCAGATCAACGACGTCAATGACTTCATCACGCAGAATGTGGCGGCAATTGTCGCCGTGCCTGACGACAGCGCCGGCATCTGCGTGGCCGTTGCGGCCGCGAAGGAGGCAGGCATTCCCTTCTATACCATCGACCGCGCGCCCTCGGGCTGCGAAATTGACATGGTCGTTCTGTCAGACAACTATCTGGGCGGACAACAGGCCGGTGAAGCAATGGTTGCTCATCTGACCGAGAAATACGGATCGCCAAAAGGCGCAGTCCTGGAAATCACGGGCAACCTTGCACAGAATGTGGCGCAATTGCGGGGTGCGGGATTCAATGATGTCATCAACCAGCATCCGGACATTGAACTGATCACCAAGCCCGGCGATTGGGACGCGGCAAAAGGGGTCGAAATCGTTCGGGACGTCGTGTCCGCTCAGCCAATCGATGGCATCTACATGCACTCTGATTGCGTATATGCGGCGGGAACCGTGCAGACATTGAAGGAAATTGGCCAATTCGCGCCCGCTGGCGAAGATGGCCATATCTTTATCGGGGGGATCGACGGATGCAGTGACAATCTGGATCTTATACGCGCAGGTTCCACCGATCAGACTTCCGGTCAGCCGATTCCGGATTTCGGGACCTTGGTTGCCGATTTCATGGCGAAGAAGTTTGACGGGGAGACGATTGAGCCGGGAGAAGTGCACCAGGAAGGAGCACTTTGGTCACCGGGTCGGCTGGAAATGACCGACGTTGGCATGATGCTCTACCTGAGCACGACGTCGATAACCAGAGACAACGTTGACGTTCCCGGCCTCTGGGGCAACCAATAGGTCAAGGCGCCAGGCAAGGACCACACGGAGGAGCGCGACGGCCTGTCGCGCTCCTTCGTCGCCGCCGGCCTCAAGCATGCCAGCGATCGAAGGCAGCCTGAAGGTTCGCCGAGCAGCCGCAACGGCTTGGAGCAACGTATGAGCTTTTTGGAATTGACGGGCGTCAAGAAGAGCTTTGGTGCGATAAACGCCCTGCAAGGTGTTGACTTCAGCATCCGGGCTGGCGAGGCGGTTGGCTTGATGGGTGACAATGGTGCGGGAAAGTCCACATTGATGAAAATTGTCGCTGGAAACCTGCGCCCTTCCACCGGCAAGATAATGATTGAGGGCAGGCAGGTTGAGCTTTCGAATCCGCTGGATGCCCGAAAGCTCGGGATCGAGATCGTCTATCAGGATCTGGCGCTTTGCGATAATTTGACAGCCGCCGCGAACGTGTTCCTGGGTCGGGAGCCAGTGACCGGGTTCGGGCTGTTCCATAAGCTATGGCACGCGGAAATGAACGAACGCGCGGCGAAACTGTTCAAGGAGCTGAAGTCGGAAACGCGGCCGAAAGACCTGGTTGAACGGATGTCCGGAGGCCAGCGACAGGCTGTAGCGCTCGCGAGGACGCGTCTCTCCGACCCAAGGCTCGTCCTGTTTGACGAACCCACCGCCGCGATTTCGGTGCGGCAGGTTGCTGAAGTCCTGGCCCGGATTGCACACCTGAGAGATACCGGACATGCCGTGATCCTGGTCAGCCATAGAATGGGCGATGTCTTCGATGTCTGCGATCGCGTCGTGGTCCTGCGCCGAGGCAGGAAAATTGCGGACAAGCCTACCACCGACACCAGCCCGGAGGAAGTCACCGGGTTGATAACAGGAGCGCTCGAGACCGCGTAGTTGATTGGAAATCAGTCAGCGATGAACCCATCTCCAAGGATCCGAAGAGCGGAGCCATCCAATGCTACCTGACAAGCAACTGACTTTGCTGATCGACAATCTGATTTGGATCATACTCATAATAGTGTTCACGTTCTTCGTGTTTCAGTCTGAACATTTCTTGACCGAAAGAAACATCTCCAACATACTGACTGCTGCAGCTGTTTTGGGTGTGCTCGTGGTCGCCCAAACCTTTGTCCTGATAAGCGGCAACTTTGATTTGTCTACCGAGTCAACTTTGGGTCTGTCCGCCCTGCTTGGTCTTTGGCTGATCGTTCCGGCCGGCGCACCGACATTTGGTGGCGGTGTTTTCCTGAACCCCTTTCTGTCCATTGGATCCGTGCTGGCGACCGGAGCCGCAATCGGATATGCAATTGGGTGCTTGATCACCGTTGGGAGAATGCATAACTTTATAGTCACTCTGGCAGCGCTGCTGATCATTCGAGGATTCATGCTCGCATTCTCTGAGGGTGCCCCGGTAAACGGCTTCAACAACCCAAATGCGGACGTATTCTATTGGCTAGGACACCAGAAAGCGTTTAACGTTCCGGGTTTGGGGACAATTACTGTCGCGGTAATTGCAACTGGACTTCTTTTCTTGCTCGGTCACTTCATTCTCAAGCATCACAGGTTTGGTCGTGAACTTTATGCAATCGGTGGCAATAGAGGAGCTGCTGAAGCCCTGGGAATCAATGCCAATCGTCGCATCCGGCAGGTCTACATGATCAGCGGGCTGCTTGCCGCGTTGGCCGGCTGGATGCTGGCAGGCAGAGTGGTGTCCATCCAGGCCAATCTCGGTGAAGGCTTTATCTTTACGGTCTTTGCAGGGGCCGTGATCGGGGGCGTCAGCTTGCAGGGTGGCAGGGGGACAATGTTGGGTGCCTTGGGTGGAGTCTTGCTCCTGTCAACGATTGATCGCGGCCTCAACCTCATGCACGTGTCGGTGTTCTGGGTGAAGGTGATCCAAGGTTTGATAATTCTGGTGGCCATGTTCTTGGATGCGCAGCGGGTGCGCCTGCGTGAAATGAGCCTGGCAAGCGCGGCAGAGAGCTCAAAAGGCGGCGGGTGAGGCGCAAAAAATGAAATTCAAGAGCGTGAAGCGACGCAAGGTACACGAGGATGTGGCCGAACAAATCGAGGACCAGATCCTTTCAGGGGGACTCGAAGAGGGCGCGCATTTGCCAGCAGAACGCGAGATGATGGAAGCGTTCAATGTTGGCCGGTCGGCGGTTCGTGAAGCTCTGCTCCTGTTGCAGCTCAGCGGCTTTGTCCAGATGTCCAGCACTGGAAGACCGGTTGTGGCCCGGCCAACGACGACCAACTTCGTCGAACAGTTGTCAAGTTCAGCACGCTTTCTGTTGTCCTCGGAAGAGGGGGAGCGCTCCTTTCAGGACGCACGCCGGCTTTTTGAGGCGGCGATAGCACGGAATGCGGCGGAAATCGCGACACCGCGTGACATTGAACGCCTTGAATCCGCCCTCGTCGCGAACCGCGGAGCGGTCGGCGACATCGGTGCGTTCGAACGCACCGATGTCGAGTTCCACCTGGCAATTTCCAATATAGGCGGCAACCCGGTATTTCCCGCGCTTCACATGGGCATCGCGGAATGGCTTACGAACCAGCGCACGGTTTCCCTTCGCGTTCCTGGCGTGGAGGCCACCGCTTTGGAGAGTCACGAGAAGATCTTTGATGCCATCGCTCAGCAGGCGCCGGAACAGGCCTGGCACGAAATGGACCAGCATTTGAGGGATATAATGAAGCAGTTTGAGAAAGGAAGTCAGCATGGCGTTGTCTTGCCGATACGTGGTCATCGTTGATGTCAGGCTGAAAGCAAGTGTTTCCAAAGCCGATGCCAAAGAACTATTGGTTCAGAATGCGACGGCATCGTTTCGCAATGAACCGGGATGTCATCGCTTCGACGTTATCGAAACATGCGATAGCGAAGTGCCTTTTGTGCTGTACGAGATCTATCAGGACGAAAGTGCATTTGAGGAGCATCTGAAGTCCAAACACTACCAGGAATTCGACACGATTTCAGAGCGGTTCTTCGATGGCAAGGCAATTCGGTCCGGGGGCTTGATTGCCGCGGCATCGGAACCGCCAAGAACAGCGGGGAGTGGGTAATCCAATGGAAGGCACTTTGGCAGGAATGACACGATCTCGAAGATCCAAGTTTGGGCACTATGTCGGTGAATTTGCAACACCAGGGATTGGTCACATGCTGGCTTCGGCGGGGTGTGAATTCGTATTCTTCGACATGGAGCATTCCGGCTTCAGCATCGAAACGCTGAAGCAGGTGCTTCGTTACTTCGAGGCAGCCGGCATTCCCGCTATCGTCCGATCGCCATCGAAGGACTATGACGTGATTGCGCGGCTTTGCGATGCTGGCGCGGAAGGCGTCATGGTCCCCATGGTGAGGGATGCTGCCGAGGCTCTCCAGATCGTACAGCACATGAAATATCCTCCCATGGGTGGGCGTGGCGTTGCACTCGGCATCGCGCATGACAATTTCCAGTCTGGCGATGTTCCGGTGGCCGAGCGGCTGGAGAGAGCCAACAGGCGAACGACGTTCTTCGCCCTGATAGAAACCCGGGAAGGCGCCGAGAATGCCGATGCCATCGCGGCTACGACAGGCGTTGATTGCCTGTGGGTTGGTCATTTCGACTTGACCACATCATTGGGCATTCCGGGTCAGTTTGAACATCCGGACTACCTTGCAGCGCTGGATCGCATCATTCGGGCCGCGAAGAGCCACGGTTGCGCCTTAGGACGTCTTGTAGGCTCTCCCGAGGAAGGTCGCGCAGACCTCAAGCTGGGGTTTGATTTCTGTTGCTATGCCACCGACACCGCCCTCTATCAGAATGCGCTAATCGCGGGCCTTTCAGAGTTGAGGAGTTCCGAGCATGAAGGGTGAGCCATTCCGTGTAGCCTTGTCGGCGAGTTTCAGGCAACCGGACGGGACGATGACCTATCCTTCTTTCGACCTGACTCCATTGTCCGAAGACCAGGGCATCAACCTGCGATTTCTGACACCCGGGGATCCCGTCCGGTCCGAAGATCTGGAAGATGTGGATGCGTTGATTCTGTTGTCGGAGCAGTTCACCGCAAACAGCATTCCGGCATCGGGGCGGATGAAGGTGATCGCCCGCTTTGGCGTTGGCTATGACACGGTTGATGTCAAGGCCTGCACAAAGAATGACATCGCCGTTTGCATCACGCCGGACGGGGTGCGCCGCCCGGTCGCGGTGTCCATACTAACGATGATGCTGGCGCTTACCGGGAAGCTCTTGATCAAGGACCGGTTGGCCCGGCTGGGCCCGGACGGTTTTGCCGCGCGCAGTGACCATATGGGCGTTGGCCTCGATGGCAGAATGCTAGGCTCGGTCGGCATTGGCAATATCGGGGCCGAAATGTTCCGACTGGCTGCGCCGTTGGGAATGAATTTCATCGCAAGCGATCCCTATGCCAATCAATCCATGGCATCGGAACTGGGCGTAGAACTTGTCGATCTGGACGGAATCTTCACCCAGTCTGACGTTGTCGCAATCAATTGCCCGTTGACCCCGGACACCCATCATCTGGTAGATTCCGAACGACTTTCGCAGATGAAGTCGACCGCGTATCTGATCAATACAGCTCGGGGTCCCATCGTGGACCAGGTCGCCCTCACAGAAGCGCTTCGCAATGGGCGCATTGCCGGGGCCGGGCTGGATGTCTTTGAAGTCGAGCCCCCAGATGCCCGCGATCCGATCCTGACGCTCGAAAACGTGATCGTCACTCCGCATGCCCTTTGCTGGACCGATCAGTGCTTCGGCGGGATCGGTGCGGCTGACGTGGGTTCGGTTCTGGACGTCCGGGCGGGGCGGGTGCCCGTTGGACTGCTGAACCGCGAGGTGGTCGAACGCGCGGGCTTTCAACAAAAGCTAGCGGCATCCTCGGCCCAGCCAACGTGAGCGCACCCTTCCCATGCCTTCGTTCCGGTCAATTTGGTGGTCGGAAGTTGAGGCGGGCAGATCATCTATGATGGGATTGCATCGGCACAAGCGCCTCGCATGCTCAGGGAATCAGCAATGTACGAGGAGGTGGCTATGGATAGGTTGGGCGCGGATTTCTGTTGAAATCCATTTCCTTGCCTTCCGTCGCCTGCCTGTGGAAATGATTGTGGAAAGCTGTGGAAAGCCTGGATCCGAAGTCCCCGGAAACTGCCGAAAAGACTGAATCCGGGCTGGACCCAAGACATGGATTCTGAACTGAAGCCGGTCCCCTGTGCGGCAACGAAACATGCGATGACAATTTGATGAAGTCCGCCCTTCTCGAGGGTCGCACAGGCAAGTCGCGGAAGGCCAGTTGAGTGCCGGCAATGCCGCGACCGTCATGACAAGGACGATGACAACCACAACCGGGTTGCCGCAGGATGATCGCGTCCGCTGAAGAGCTGAGCGGCCCTGGCACCCGGCCCGGTGTCGGTGAACCGTGCGGAACGCTGGAAAGCTGTGAAAATGCGGTGAACTGATGCGTCTGGCTCTCGCGAACCCGGTCACATTGCCGGCGGATCATTTCAAGACCTGCGCGATGGCAGGCATCGATGGCATGTATCCAGGCCTTCGCTCAGGTTGGGAGCCGCGTCAACGGCAACTTGCATGCAGGAATGTCGCCGATGGCGGCGTCGATGCGCGCCTTGCGGTCCTGCCAGCTCTCCTTGCATCCCTTCACGTCTCGTTTCATGCCTTTGTCGCAGGCCTTCGGCGACTCGATCGCCATGTCTCCGGCGGACACGCCACCTTCCAGACGCCGTTCCGGCCTAGTCGGCTCTCTGACCGGTTCCTCGCCCCGCCGCGGACGTCCGGAAGTCCCTTCCGGCCTCGGTTCCGGCACCTTTCGCCCAGGGAACCGACCCACTCGTCGAGGAACGGGAAAGGCAACCCTTGAAAACGCTTCCAGGCATCTGATGCGAAGCCATCCCTGGAGTTGGATCTGTCTCCTCGACACGCTGCGGTTCTGGCACCTTCGACATGCCCTAGGGACAGATCCAGATCGACGCTCGGAAATCCGTCCGATTCAATCACGAATTCGCACGACCGCAGGGTTTCGCAGGGGGCTCGGCAACGGTGGACCCTCCAGGTCACACGGTGCGCTCACTGCCCAACACCTGTTCGTATTCCGGTTGGAACTTCGTCACGCATTAACTATTCTCGACAAGAGGCAGCATGGGGCCGAAGGCCGATGACCCGACTGGACACCGAGGCCGAGTGGCATTTCACGCAACCCTATCGTCAGTTCATGACGATGATCCTGGTGCTGGCGCTGGTCGGTGTCGGGTCCATGCTGGCGTTTCCGCGAGTTGCTCCGGTCTTCCTGGCGAATCCATGGTTTAACGGATTCATCGCCGTTGTTTTCGTCATAGGCGTCGTTGCCTGCTTCTGGCAGATCTTTCAGTTGGTGTCATCGGTCAGCTGGATCGAGGGATTCGCCGAAAGCCGCCCTGGCCACGAGGTTGTCAAGGCACCGAGACTGCTGGCTCCGTTGGCCGCTCTTCTGCGCAAGAAAAGTGCGAGCAGTCAAATCGGCGCGGCGTCTTCCCGCTCGATCCTAGATTCCGTCGCAACTCGAATTGACGAAGCTCGGGACATCACTCGCTACATCATAAATCTCCTTATTTTTCTTGGCCTTCTCGGCACATTCTACGGTCTGGCGACCACCGTGCCCGCCGTGGTGGACACGATTCGCGCTTTGGCCCCGGCGGAAGGGGAAAGCGGCGTCACGGTGTTCGAGCGCCTGATTTCCGGCCTGGAGGACCAGCTTGAAGGAATGGGCATCGCCTTTGCATCCTCGCTATTGGGATTGGCCGGATCGCTTGTTGTCGGGATCCTGGAGCTCTTTGCCAGTCACGGGCAGAACCGCTTCTATCGCGAACTTGAGGAGTGGCTCACTACCATGACCCGGGTCGGATTTGCCGGCGAGGAGGGGATGGCTGGCGACGAGGGCACACTCTCGCAACTGGTTGAAAATCTTGTCGAACAGACGAATCAGCTGCAGACGGCCTATGCCGAAACGGCTGAGCAGCGAATTGCAGACAGCAAGCAGTTGGCAAGGTTCGCCGATGCCATCGGAGAGCTCAATGAGCAACTGGGCAATCGCAACCTTGAATGGAACTCCGAGGTTCAGGACCGTCTTGCAGCTGCCTTGGAAGGGCTCGTGCAGGAAGGGGCCGGCGGCTTTGATGGGGAAAGTCGGCGGCGCCTGCGGTCAATGGACATTCAAGTGCTTCGCATTCTGGAGGAAGTTTCGGCCGGTCGGCAGGAAAGCATGGGCGCGCTCAGGGCCGATCTTGCAGAACTGAAGCAGGCGATACGGGCGCTTGGGCAGCATGGTCAGGACGGACCTTGAACCATGGCCCTGACACATAGGTCCACGCAGCGCGTGTCCGGTTCGATCTGGCCGGGCTTCGTGGACGCAATGGCAGCCTTGCTGCTGGTGCTGATTTTCCTGCTCACGATTTTCATGTTCGTGCAGGCAGTCCTGCGAGAGACCATAACGGGACAGGAATCGGAGCTTGGCGACCTGGCGGCAGAAGTGCTGGCACTCAGCGAGGCGCTCGGCCTGTCGGAACAGGAAACCGCGAACCTTCGGCAAAGCGTCGCCACATTGCAGGGCGAGAGCGACCGGCAGGCCGCGCTCATCGCCAGTCTCACGGGCCAGATCGATGCGCAGGAGCGCACGATTCGCGGGCGGGACGAATCGATTTCCCAATTGCAGGGCGAGAGCGATCGGCAGGCCGCGCTCATCGCCAGTCTCACCGGCCAGATCGATGCTCAGCTGCGCGCGCTTAGCGAGCGGGATGAAGCAATTCTCAGTTTTGAGGAGCAAGTGGCGGCATTGCTGTTCGAGCGTGACAGGGCATTGGAGGAAGGCCGGGCTCTCGCATCGGAGGCGGCACAGCTAAGGGCCGACGTCGAAGCGCGTGACGTGTCCTTGGCGTCCGCCCTCGCGGCACTCGAGCAATCGGAAACCACCGAGGCGGAGACCGCCGCGTTGCTGGCCCGTGCCCTGGCCGACATCGAGGCGCGCGACGTGTCGCTGGCTGCGGCTCTCGCGGCGCTCGAGCAATCGGAGGCCTCCGAGGCGGAGACGGCCGCGTTGCTGGCCCGTGCTCTGGCCGGCATCGAGGCGCGCGACGCGTCCCTGGCGGAGGCTCACGCGGCGCTCGAGGACTCGGAAATCTCCGAGGCGGAGACGGCCGCGTTGCTGGTCCGTGCCCTGGCCGACATCGAGGCGCGCGACGTGTCGCTGGCTGCGGCTCTCGCGGCGCTGAAGCAATCGGAATCCACCGAGGCGGAGACCGCCGCGCTGCTGGCCCGTGCCCTGGCCGACGTCGAGGCACGTGACGTGTCCCTGGCGGCGGCCCTCGCGGCGCTCGAGCAATCGGAAACCACCGAGGCGGAGACGGCCGCGTTGCTGGCCCGTGCCCTGACCGACATCGAGGCGCGCGACGCGTCCCTCGCGGAGGCTCACGCGGCGCTCGAGGTGTCGGAAGCCGCCGAGGCGGAGACGGCCGCGTTGCTGGCGGGGGCCCGGGCGGACCTGGGCAAGGCCCGGAGCGGCGCCGAGGCCGATGCGGCGGTGATCAGGGAGTTGCTGGCGCAGGCAGACAGCGCGAGTGCGGAACTTGACGCGCGGGAGGCCGCGCGGCTCGCGGAGGCGGCGATCGCGGAGGCGTTGCGCGAGAGGCTGCGCAATTCGGATGCCGAGCTGACCGCACTGTCGCTCAGGCTTGAAGAGGCGCGGAGGAACGCGGAGGAGACGCTCACTCTGCTCGCGGCGGCCAACGCGGTCGAGGAGGAGCTGAACGCGAGGCTTGCCGAGGCGCTTGCGAAGCTCGAGCTTGCGGAAGGCCTCCTGGGACGGACCGAGGTCGACCGGGACGACGCGCGCGCCGAGATCGCCCTGCTGGCAGCGGCCCGGGACGACGACCAGGCCCAGCTCGCCCTCATGGTGGCGGCCCGGGACGACGCGCAGACCGAGCTTGCCCGGAGGGCAGAGGCATGGGACGCGGACCAGGCCGAGCTTGCCCGGCTGGCGGCGGCGCGGGACCGGCTCCAGAACGAGGTGGCGACGCTTCGGGACGTCGAGGCGGACGCGGAGAGGCTTCGCCAGGAGCTTGCCGCCGCCCTGGCGGCCAGGCTGGCCGCCGAGAACGCGGGCGCGGGCGCGATCAGCGAGCAGGAGCGGAAGCAGGCCCTCCTCGACGCCGCCGGCCGGCGGCTCGCCGAGGAGAAGGAGATCTCCTCGAAGGCGCAGCGCGAGGTCGCACTGCTGAACGCGCAGGTGGCGTCGCTCCGGAACCAGCTCGCGGAGCTCTCGCGTCTCCTGGAAAGCGCCGAGGAAAGGGACAGGGCGTCCGACGTGCGGATCGAGGCGCTCGGGAGCCGGCTCAACCAGGCCCTGGCCCGCGCCGCCGCGGAGCAGAGGCGCGCCGCGGAGGAGGCGCGCCGGCGCGCGGAGCTGGAGGCGGAGAAGGCGGAGCGCCTGCGGCGCGAGAAGGAACGGCTGGACGAGGAGGTCGGCGACCTCGCCGCCTACCGGTCGGAGTTCTTCGGCACGCTGCGGCAGGTCCTGGGCGACCTGGAGGGCGTGCGGATCGTCGGCGACCGGTTCCTGTTCTCGTCCGAGGTCCTCTTCGAAAGCGGTTCCGCGACGCTCCTGCCGGAGGGCCGGGCGTCGATCGCGGAGGTCGCGCAGACCCTCGTGGCCGTGGCCGACGAGATACCGTCCAGCCTTGACTGGGTCCTGCGGGTCGACGGGCACACCGACAACGCGCCGGTGCGGCGGCCGGGCGAGTTCGCGGACAACTGGGAGCTCAGCGCGGGCCGCGCGCTTTCGGTCGTGAAATACATGACCGGGACGCTGAGCTTCCCGCCGGAACGGCTGGCCGCCGCGGGCTTCAGCGAGTTCCGGCCGGTCAACCAGGAGAACTCCGACGCCGCCCGGGCGCAGAACCGGAGGATCGAGCTGAAACTCACCGAACGCTGATCGCGCACAGGCAGCAAGGCCACGGTGAGGCCGGTTGCCGGGGCGGCGCATCGTCGTGGGGCGACCGGTTCAAGAATCCGTTCGCTGCCGTCCGGACGTGCCGTGACCTTGGCCATCCGTGCCGGAAGGGATGACGTCAGAGCGCCCCGATCTTGAGGCGCGTGATCCGGTTGTTGTGGCGCTCCAGGATCTCGAACCGGAATCCGTGGAACGAAAAGACCTGGCCAGGCGTGGGAATTGTCTGGGCTTCATGGATCACGAGGCCTGCGACCGTCACGGCTTCGTTGTCCGGCAGGGACCAGTCCGTCGCGCGGTTCAGATCGCGGATCGTCATGGCCCCGTCGATCACGCAGTCTCCGCCTTCGGTCCGCTGGAGCGGATGAACCTCGTCAGGATCCAGTTCATCGGTGATTTCACCAACGATTTCCTCCAAGATGTCCTCGAGCGTGATCAGGCCTTCCAGTGCGCCGTACTCGTCAACAACCAGGGCAAAATGGGTCGACCGGTGAAGGAATTGACGCATCTGGTCATCGAGTGTCGTGGTTTCCGGAACGAAATAGGGCTTCATCGCCACGTCCATCGGGTCGAAGCCCTCGAACGGATCGGAATTCGTCTCAGGATCGGAAAGGCGAGGGTGAATCGCGCGAAGCAGTTCCTTCGCGTGCAGGACCCCGATGATGTTCTCTTGCTCGCCACGGAAGATCGGCAGGCGCGTATGTGCCGAGTTCAGGCAGAGCTCGATGATCTGCTGCGGCGGCAGGTCGGCATCGATCATTTCGATCTGGCTGCGGTGGAGCATGATTTCCTCGACCGTGCGGTCGCCGAGGTCAAGCGCGGCAAGCATCCGGTCGCGGTGCTCCTTTTCGAGCACGCCTTCCGAGTGGCCGAGTCGAAGGGCGCCCGCGATTTCCTCATGCACGGAAAGGATGCGACTGTCCGGGTCAATCCGGACACCGAACATGAACAACACGCCGCGCACGACGGCTCGTACGGCATTCACGACAGGATTCAGGACAAGGACTATCCATCCGATGGGTCGGGCGACACGGCTAGCGGCCGGTTCGGCATTCGAGATTGCATAGGTCTTCGGCAGAACCTCCGCGAAAATAAGCACGAGGAGCGTCATGAGCAGCGTGGCCAGGGCAACCCCGCTTTCCCCGAATGCACGGGTGAACATTGCCGTTGCAAGGGAGGTCGCCAGGATATTGACGAGGTTGTTTCCGAGAAGGATCGATCCGATCAGGCGCTCGCTGTCCTCGGTCACTTCGAGCGCGCGCACGGCACCGCGTTCGCCCTTCTCGGCACGTGCCTTGAGCTTGCCGCGAGAAGCGGCGGTCAATGCGGTTTCGCTGCCGGAAAAGAAGGCGGACAGGATCAGAAGCAGCAGGATTGCGCCGCACGTCACCCAGAAACCGGTGTCGATCAGTGTAAGGGCGCTGTCCATTCTCTTCGTCAATCAGGGCCTTTCTCGCTATATGAAGCGCAGGTGGCCGTCATTCAAGCAAGAGATGTGCGGAAACTGGTCCGGGCTCGCCGATGGTGCAACGATGGGAGATCATATGCGCGAGTGACCATGTTCCCTTGGCGTTCTCCCGCATTTCCGGAAAATGGGCGTGGAAAGGGCGTTCACGCACCCTCTCCCAGGCTCCCGGACAGGAACGGCCGCATGGCAATCGTGAAGACCTGCAGGAACATTGTCTATCGCCCGCTTCCGCGGACGGAGGCGAACCGGCACTGGCTTGGGACGACGCTCGAGAGCCAGCGACAGCCCTTCGACGCCGCGCTCGAAGAGCGGATCGACTGCTGCCGGAAGACGGGGCGGACAATCACTCCCATTTCGACCAGGCGAAGTCCCTGGCGGAATGCCGCAAGGACATTCCGGAGATGCGGGACGTCTCGACAAGGATCCGGCGCGGGACGCTCAAGCGGCTGGACGAGGCGTTCCAGGGATTCTTCGGCCGCGTGAAGAAAGGCGGCGCACCCGGCTTCCCACGCATCAAGGGGCGCCACTTCCCCGACAGCATCAGCATCGTGTCCGGCGTCAAGGCCGGGGACGGGAACCTTTGCGTTCCGGCCTTCGGGGAAATGGCAATCCGCCGGAAGGGCGGCAACCCCTGCCCGGAAGGCAGGCCCGTCCCGGCAGTGCTCTGGCGCCGCAGCGGAAGGTGGCAGGCCATCGCCTGCCACGCGGCCGAGGTCGGGGAACCCGCCGGCAACGGACACGCGACCGGCCTGGACCGGGACGCCGGACAGGTCCCGGACAGCGACGGCGAGATGCACGAGATGCCCGTCCCCGGCCGGCTGGCCGCGAAGGGCCGCCGCCTGCAGCGCAGGACCGTGCGCCGGAAGAAGGCGAGCCGGCGGCGCGAGAAGCCGAAGCGGCATCACGCCAAGGTCGTGCGCAAGATCGCGAACCGCCGCCACGACTGGCATCATCATGCGAGCCGGGACCTGGCGGCGAAGGCCGGGACCGTCGCCGTCGAGGGCCTCAACGTCAAGGGAATGACGAAGGGCGCGAAGGGCACGGTCGAGGAGCCGGGCGGCAACGTCCCGCAGAAGGCGGGACTCAACCGCGTCATCCTCGACACGGGATGGGCGGCGCTCTGCCGGATGATCGAAAGCAAGGCCGCGAACGTCGTCAAGGTTCCGGCGCAGTGCACGTCAAGGACATGCCATGAGTGCGGAGCGGCCGGCAAGCGCTCCCGCAGAACCCGGGAGGACTTCGCCTGCACGGCTTGCGGGCATGCAGCGAACGCCGACGTCAATGCGGCAAGAAAGGTCCTGGCGAAAGCCATGGGAGACGAGATGCCGTAACGGGTCGGCGATTCGCACCGACGCCGGTTCGGATTGGAACGTGGGTAGGTTGCCGGTCCGGTGTCGTTGTCCCTGCTGCCACGCACGACATGTGCCGTCGTGAGTGGCGGAGGCGGTCCCGAGGGAGCGCGTCCTGATCGAAGTGCAATGGAAAGGACAGCGACAATGGAAATCCTTGCCGGACCGGACGTGTCGGTGGCAATCACGTCTGCTTGCGCGCCCGGCGCCGATGGCAGGATCGTGAACGAAGCGAAGGTGCCTTCGGATCCCGGATCGCTCGTCGAGCACATGCATGGCCTGCCCGGCAGCATCGCGGCTGTCGGCCTGGAGGCCGGCCCCCTGTCGCAGTGGCTCCGCAAGGGACTGGGCGAAGCCGGCCACGAAACCGTGCTGATGGTGAGGCGGGTGAAGTCCGCGCTGAAGGCGGCTCCGGTCAGAACGGACCGGCGGGATGCCGAGGGCATCGCGCAGCTGCTGCGGACGGGATGGTTCCAGCCCGTGCACTGCAGGCCGGTCGCGTCCCGGGAGACGCGGGCCCTGCCGGGCTCGCGCAACGCGCTCGCGGAAGGCCTGACGCGGCCTGGACTCCCGGTGCGCGGCATTCTCCGCAACTTCGGCCTGAAGCCCGGCCGGGTCTCGAAAGGGGACTTCGAGGAGCGGGTCCGGGAGCCGGCCTCGGGCAACGCGACGCTGCCGGACGCCACCTGCCGGCAGCTGATGACGATGCCCGGCACGGGCAGGATGAACTGGCTGAAGTCCCGGGCGCTGCGGCTGGCGGCGAGGCGTGGCAAGAAGCGCGCCACGGCCGCGCCGGCCCGGCGCATGGCCGTACCTGAACAGCGTCGACCCCGCCGAGGGTTTCCCGGTTCGCCTCCGCAAGACTCTTGCGGTCGCTCCGGCGAACCGGGAAACCCTCGGCTCCGGGCAAGACGTCAAGCTGAAGTTCTAGCCGATTTTCGGTCCTGATTTGGAATTTGCCGTTTTCGTTCAATGGGTTGCGGGCCCGCCGACTCTTCCAGGATGGTCACGTGTAGGCAGTAGCAGGATGCGGCGCACCTTGCGGCCCGATGGCGGACATGCGCTGCATTTCCATGACGTGTCCCAATGTGGTGGATCTTTTGGCTTGACAATATAGCGAGGCTCGTCCAGAAAGGCAACGGAAGGTAGGCACTAGCACGAGGGGAGCCCCATGACCTCATCCATGCACGTGGCCGTCATCAAGTCGCGCCAGAACGGAAGGACCTACACCTCCGTCCTCCTCCGACAGAGCTATCGCGACCACAACAACCGGGTGCAGAAGCGGACCCTGGCCAACCTCTCCCGCCTGCCGCCGCACACGATCCCGCTCCTGCGCGGCGCACTCGCGGGAAAGCGGTACGCGGAGGCCGGCGACGTTCTCGGGGACCCGGTCCGCTCCCGCCACCACGGGGCGGTGCAGGCGGTGCGGACGGCCATGGACGCCATCGGCCTGCCCCGCATGGTCTCCCGCGAGCGCTGCCCGGAACGGGAGCTTGTCCTGGCCATGGTCGCCGGCCGCATCCTCAGGCCGGACTCCAAGCTCGCCACGACGCGCTGGTGGAAGGGCTCCACCCTGCCGGAGGAGTTCGGCATCGACCGCGACGTCGACGCAGACGGCCTCTACGCCGCGATGGACTGGCTGCATGACCGGCAGGAGGGCATCCAGGGCCGCCTGGCAAGGCGCTGGATCAAGGAAGACGACCTCGTCCTCTGGGACCTGTCATCGACCTGGCACGAGGGAAGCCGCTGCCCGCTCGCACGCTTCGGCCACAGCCGCGACCGCAAGCGGGGCCTCCCGCAGATCAGCTTCGGCCTCCTCTGCGACCGTGACGGCCGCCCGGTCGCGGTCTCGGTCCATCCGGGAAACGTCACCGACAAGGACACCCTCCTGCCCGAGCTCGACCGCCTGCAACGCCGCTTCGGCCTCTCCCGGGTGGTGATGGTCGGGGACCGCGGCATGATCATCGAGGCCACCATCGAGGTCCTGCGCGAACGCGACGGCGCCGACTGGATCACCGCCCTCAAGGGCCGGACCATCCGCAAGCTCGCCCGCCAGGGCCGTCTCGACCGTTTCCAGGATCCCGAACACGAGCGGACCCTGTTCGAGATCCGGGACCATCCCGACTTCCCCGGCGAGCGTCTCGTCGCCTGTCGCAACCCCCGCCTTGCCGGACACCGCGACCGGGTGCGGCAGGAGCTGCTCGAGGCCACCGAGAGGGCGCTCTCGGAGATCGCCGCGCGCGTCGGGCGCGGAACCCTCAAGGGCGAGGCCGGCATCGGTCTCGCCGTCGGCGAGGTCATCAACAGGCGAAGGATGAAGAAGCACTTCGATCTCGACATCAGCGCGACCGGCTTCGGCTTCCGCCGCCGGCAGGAGTCCATCGACGCCGAGGCCGCCCTCGACGGAATCTACGTCATCCGCACCTCGCTCGGACCCGACGACATGGAAGCCGCCGAATGCGTCAGGAGCTGCAAGAGATTGACCAGCGTGGAGCGTGCATTCCGATGCCTGAAGCAGAGCGACCTGCAGGTCCGGCCGGTCCGGCACCGCCTCGAGCACCGGGTCCGCGCCCGCTTCTTCATCTGCATGCTCGCATGCCTCGTCGAATGGCACATGCGGAAGGCGTGGGCCCCCTTGTGCCACACCGACACCGAACCCGACGGGACCAGGGATCCGGTCCTGCCCGCACGGCGCCCGGACGCGGCGCTGGCGAAGGTCCATGCCCACACCCTGCCGGACGGCAGCGGCGTTCACGGCTTCCGTACCCTTCTCGACAGCCTGTCAACCATCGTCCGCTCAACCCACGCGGTCCCGCGCCCGGGCGGCGGGAAGGCGGAGACCATGATCGAGGTGACGACCCGGCCCGACGCCGAACAGGAGAGGGCGCTGACGCTGCTGAAGGACATCGCGAAAATGTAGCGAAACGCCAGGATGTAGGCAGAGACTGACATCCCGTTCATGGGCATCCCGTTGACGGGAAACAAAAATCCTGAAAACTCCCCAAGAACTTCAGGTCAACGCCGCTCCCGGCCCCAACGCCGCGAAACTTGCCGCCGGCGACGGGATTGCGTTGTCAGGTTCGGGCGTCATGGCCGCTCATGCGCAGGACGCCGTGCTTGACGTGGGGGGCCCCATTACGGAAGGCGTCCGGGACTGGCGCATCTGCACGTCGAGAAGCGTAGGCGTTGGCTGCTTCGACGACCCGTGAAATCGGTGCGAGGATGGCCTGATGGTCACTCACGAATATAATTCCCCAACGATGTATCTCCATGGGAAGTCCCGGTCGGCGTGGCCGGGATCATCGCGTTCCATGACCGAATCCGTCCGCGCACCGGCGGGAGATGCCGGGCGGATTCACTCTTTCGCGAGAGGGTGATGTTCCAGAACGAGATCCTTGAGACGCTCTTCAAGAACGTGCGTGTATATCTCGGTGGTGGCGATGTCCGAATGGCCCAGGAGGGTTTGGATGGCGCGAAGGTCGGCGCCCCCTGCAAGCAGGTGCGTGGCAAAGGCGTGTCTCAGGGTGTGCGGAGTGACCTTGCTTGGCGAGATGCCTGCCGCAACGGCAAGTTCCTTGATCAATTGGTAGAACCTGTGTCGCGTCAGATGTCCGGACTTGCCGCGCGACGGAAAGAGATACCGCGAGTGCGGAATGCCTCTTTCCTTGCCGGCAACCTCTTCCAGGTCGTCCCGTCTTTCAAGCCAGGCAAACAGCGCTAGACGGGCTGGTTCGGAGAGCGGCAAGATCCGCTCCTTGCCTCCCTTGCCACGCATGAGGAGCACTCTCGGATCCCCTCGCACGGCAGCGACGGGCAGCGACACCAGTTCGCTCACCCTTGCGCCCGTCGCATAGAGAACCTCCATCAGGCAGGCATTCCGAAGCCGGTCGCTTTCGCGTCCTGTCCGGCACGCGGCTTCAAGCAGGCGTTCAACCTCGCCTTCGGACAAGGTGCCTGGCAGGCGCCTTCCAGTGGCGGCCCCCTTTACCCGGATCGCAGGGTTGTCGCGGCGCCATCCCGATTCGAAGGCAAAGCGATAGAATTGCCGAATGGCAGCGAGGCGCCGTACTCGGGTTGACCGCGCCAACCCGGATGCGTCAAGGCAAATCAGGTAATCCTCGATTCCCGTCTGGGTGACGTTCAGGAGCCCGGATTTTTCCGCCCGCAGCCATCCCAGAAAGTCCTTCAGGTCCCTAGCATAGGCCACTTGCGTATTCTGGGAAGCATTGTGCTCGGCGACCTGGGCGTCGAGAAAGGTCGCAATGCGCTCTGATTCGTTCATGCCCTGCCGTGTTCCAGAACCAGTTCGACCGCGACCTGTCGGGCCAAGGGTTCCAGCCCAAGAGATCGCAGCAGCATGAGGGACTGTTGCGTGGCATGTGGGTTGCCCGCCGTCCCGTCCATGAGATGCAGAAGTGCACGAAAGAGGGCCTCTCCTCCGCGTTCGCCCTCGATCAACATGCGGTAGGCGGGGCTCGGGCCATGTGCCGCGAGACCGCGGACGACCGCTTGTGAAAGCATGTTCGGACCTGGAAGGGCGCCGCGATGCCCCTGTGCAATGGCAAGGAGAAACCGGCTTTCGCTGCTGTCGCCGACAAAGTGTTCCGCGAGCCTTGCATCCTCCGCCAGCAGCGCGATTTCAAAGGCAACGCTCATTGCCGGGTCCGACAGGTCCAGTCCTTCAAGGTGTGCGGCAACCCATTTTGCGAACGCCTTTTGGTAGCCTCCGGACCTTGCCGCCTGCCATGCCGGCGCGAGGGTTGAACTCACGAGATCGCCGTCCTTGGTCTCCAAGGCGGTCACCAGGGACCCGATTGCGCCGACACGTTCCCAATTGTTGCCGGACGCGGCTGGCTTCCCTTCCGCATAGACGTCGAGCAACCGCGTGATCGGCAATGCGTCGGCAGCCGCGAGGCGCTCTGCTGCGCGAAGCCGTGCCTTCCATCCGGCCGTGCTGGAGAGGTCTGCAACAGCAAAGGCGACCGGCAAATGCTCTGTCGGGATGCGTTCGCCCACGGCCTCGAACAGCCGAAATTGCAGAGGCGACGGGAGTCTTGGCGGTGCGGGAAGGGAGTCGCTTTCGAAAAGATCGGGATCAAGAAAGTGCAGCAGAAGCCGTTCCTCCTCGGGCGTCAGGATCCCAAGCGCCTCCGCACTTCCGAGCGTGAGCGCTGCGACGTCCCAGTTTCCCAGCCGGGCAAGGCAAAAGATCCGCGCCGGATAGGTCGGTGAAATGTCCGGGGCATTCTCGATGATGCGGCAGGCCTCGGTTTCGGTTCCCATCAGCAGGGAAATGTCGAAGGCGCGGCGAAAGCGCCGTGATTCCTCCGGACCGACCAGGCGAATGAGTTCATAGGCTTCCTGCAGGTGGCCCATGGACAGGAGTCGGTCGATCCGCGCAAGAAAGAACCTGTCGTCGATGGCGGCGTCTATCGGGGGGTCGAACTTGCCGATCAGCAGGTCGCGCAGAAAGCGATTGAGCACGGGTGGAGCATTGGCGCCGTCGGGAAGGGTCGAGAGGGCGCGCGCCAGATCGGCGGCCGAGCTTCGACCCCACAGGTGCGGATCCAGTCCGAGCTGTTCCGCGGGTTGCAGTCCCGCTCCGTCCGGCGTGTTCCCGTCGAGAGGCAGTACAGCGATCTCCGACGGCAGCGCCGCGAGCGGAGCCATGTCTTTCGGAGTGGGTTCGGCTTGCGGCAGTGCGACGGAGTTCGATAGCCAGCCAATAGCCGAGAGCGGTTGGTCGCCTGCCCATGCTGCAGCAAGCAGCAAATTCGAGACGGCAAGGCCGCATGCCAGCAGACTGAGACCTGAACTAGCTTGCATCCAGTTCCACCGGGGCGCTGACATTGACCTGTTTCGGACGCAGGTCGCCCACATATGCGTAGACAATCACTGCGCCGCCGAGAAGGATGAGCGCAATGAGCACGAGTTTCAGAAGACGAAACATCCCGATGAGCCTCCTGTGCCTGTCTTTCAGGATCACGCCGAATTTGGCCGCGTCCGCAAGATTATATCTGGCATTTGCTGAAAGATCACGCCATTCAGGGCGGCGATGCGAAAAGTGATGCGGGAAGCGTCTGTTTTGCCGTTCAAGCTGAGGAAAACCGTCGTGATGGTGGGGATGATGGGAGCCGGAAAGAGCGCCATTGGAACCGCCTTGGCAAGGCGCCTGGACGTTCCGTTCCTGGACAGTGATGCGGAGATCGAACGCGCTGCGAGCCGGACCATCGCCGAGATCTTTGAGCGCGACGGCGAAGAGTTCTTTCGCGATCGGGAGACGCAGGTGATTGCCCGGCTCCTGGGAGGTGTCCCCAAGGTTCTGGCGACCGGTGGCGGGGCGTTTCTCGGCGAGAACAACCGGAAGCTGATTGGCGAGCGGGGTCTCTCGGTTTGGCTCCGCGCCGATCTTGACCTGCTTTGGCAGCGGGTGCGGCACAAGGCGACGCGGCCGCTGCTGCAAACGAAGCGTCCGAAGCAAAAGCTCGCATCGCTGTATGAGGAGCGTACGCCGGTCTATGCGCTTGCAGACGTGACGGTCGATGCCGACCCATCCAGTTCCATTGACGAAACGACGGATCGCGTGCTGAAGGCGCTCTACGCCAGAAACGGCGTGTTGGCGGAATGCCGATGAGAGACGAGGTCGTTCAAGTTGCGCTCGGTGACAGGAGCTATGATGTCCGCGTAGGTGAAGGCCTGATTGAGCGCGCTAGCGCCGAGATTCGGCCGTATCTGGAGCGTCCTCGCGTGGCCGTGCTGACGGATGAGGCGGTGGCGGAAATGCATCTCGGAGCACTCCAGTCGGGGCTCGCCGCAGAGGGAATCGGCAACGTGGCCCTTGCGCTGCCAGTCGGCGAGGCAACGAAGAGCTGGGACATGCTGGAACGATCCGTCGAATGGATGCTGGAGGAACGGATCGAGCGCCGCGACGTGATGATCGCGCTTGGCGGCGGTGTCATTGGCGATCTGGGAGGGTTTGCCGCTGCGATCCTGCGGCGCGGCATCAGGTTCGTTCAGGTGCCGACGACGCTTCTGGCACAGGTAGACAGTTCCGTCGGCGGCAAGACGGGGATCAACTCGCCGCATGGCAAGAATCTGGTTGGATCGTTTCACCAGCCTTCTCTGGTCCTTGCAGACACAAGTGTCCTCGAAACGCTGCCTCGACGCGATTTCCTGGCCGGTTACGGGGAGGTGGTCAAATACGGTCTTCTTGGAGACGCCGACTTCTTCGAATGGCTGGAAGGGAACGGCCGGACGCTGGTTGAGGGCGATCGGGATCTCAGGGCCAGGGCTGTACGCCGCTCGGTGGAAATGAAGGCCGAAATCGTTGCGCGAGACGAGACCGAGCAAGGGGACCGTGCATTGCTCAACCTTGGGCATACCTTCGGACATGCACTTGAAGCGGCCACGAACTATGGAGATCGTCTTCTGCACGGAGAGGGCGTCGCGCTAGGGTGTGTCCTGGCCTTTGAGATGTCTGCGCGCATGGGCCTTTGCTCCCAGGAAGAGCCGGTTCGCGTCCGTGCGCATCTGGAAGCCATGGGAATGAACGTCGATCTTGCCGACATTCCCGGAGATCTTCCCGATGCAGGCACGTTGATCGACCTCATGAAGCAGGACAAGAAGGTCATCGATGGCCAGCTCAGGATGGTGCTTGTGCGCGGCATCGGTGCAGCGTTTGTGGCCGAAGACGTGCCGCGTGATGTCCTGGAGGCCGTCCTGTCGGACGCGCTCAGTTTGCCGTAGCGCAAGTTCCGGTCGGCCATCGCTGCCATCGCTATCAGGTGGAAGTTCGGGCACGCTCGGCGGCGACATGACCGGCCAGCGCGGCAACGAATTTTCGGAGCCCTGCCAATTCGACCAGTTCAGACGTCCTGACCTCGGGTGCTGAATCTTCCAACTTTCGTGAACCTTTTTCCCGGATCTTGCCGACGGTTCTGAGGCTGAGCCCCTTAGTTTCAAGCTTCACCGCGAATGTCGGGGGCCTCAGCGCCCGGTCAGGACGTGTGGTGCGCCAGGCTAACTGGTGGAATGTCGCCGGGTGAAAGTCCCGGCAGAAAGAGAGGTCAGCCAGCCACTTTCTCCGCGAACCATGCGCCGGTCGTCGCGAGGCGGCAGGTGAAGCGTTGGCAAGCGGCAGGCGTGGGCCGGGCGATTGAGCCACGAAAACTGACACAACTGGAGTGCCGAGGCTGTCAGACGGGCCGAAGGCAACACTCTTCGAGCCGGTTTGGTGAGGCGAGGAGAGGCTCCGCGGGGTCTGGGAACCAAGGCACGCGTCGAAGCGGTCCACCGGGACCTGGGAGGTCTTCAGTTCGCCCCGCTGTCGTGCGGGGCCGCAAAGCGAAGGAGGAATCCGAAACGGAGATGAACGATCTGAAGAAATCAGATTCGGCCATGGTAGCGAAGAATCCGGCGAACAACGGCCCTTCCGGGTCAGCGGAGCCGGGGGAGCGAAGGGCCGGACCCAAGGGGAATCCGGGAGGCCAAAGCTCGCGCCGTGCGCAGAAACGGGGAAGCGAGTCACAGGCGGCCGACCGGATGCGAAAGGCTGCAACGAGGAACCCGGAAGAGCGTCTCGTGGCGCTCCTGCACCATGTGACGACGGACGCGCTGGCGGAGGCGTTTCACTCGCTCAAGAGTGACGTGGCCGCTGGCGTGGACGGCGTGACATGGGAGATGTACGCCGAAGGGCTGGAAGATCGGCTGATCGACCTGCACGGGCGCGTGCACAGGGGGGCGTACCGCGCGCCGCCGTCCCGGCGGGCATACATGCCCAAGGAGGACGGGGGGCAGCGACCGCTCGGCATTGCCTCGCTGGAGGACAAGATACTTCAGCGGGCGGTGACGGACACGATTCTGGTGCCGATCCACGAGACGGAGTTCCTCGGCTTCAGCCACGGGTTCCGACCGGGGCGGGGGACGCACAATGCGCTCGACGCCATTGCGGTCGGAATGGAACGGCGGAAGGTCAGCTGGATCGTTGACGCCGACATTCGCGGGTTCTTCGACAATCTCGGGCGGGACCATCTGGTCCGGATGCTTGAGAGACGCATCGGGGACGTGCGGGTCATGCGGCTGATCGTCAAGTGGCTCGACGCCGGCGTCATGGAGGGGACCGACTGGACGGACACGGGCAGGGGCGTTCCGCAAGGCGGGACGGTTTCCCCGATCCTCGCCAACGTCTGCCTGCACCATGTGCTCGACGTCTGGTTCCACAACACATGGCGCAAGCGGATTGCCGGAGGCGACACGATCATCGTCCGCCATGCGGACGACTTCGTGTGCGGCTTCCAGCACGAGGGCGACGCGAAGCGCTTCCTCCGGGACTTGGGCGAAAGGCTGGCCCTGTTCGGACTGGAACTGCATCCGGACAAGACCCGGCTCATCGAGTTCGGCCGGTTCGCGAAGGCGAACCGCCGGAACCGGGGGCAGGGCAAGCCGGAGACGTTCGACTTCCTTGGCATGACGCACTTCTGCGACGAGTCGAGGAAGGGAAGGTTCAGGGTCGGACGCAAGCCGTCCCGGAAACGGGTCAACCGCACTTTGCGGCGGATCAAGGAAAGGCTTCGCGAGCGGTGGCACGACAACCGGCACGACACGGCTGCGTGGCTGGGCAGGGTCATCAACGGCTGGCTCAACCACTACGCTGTCCCCGGGCGTGGCCGACATCTGGAGAGGTTCGTTCACCTCTGCAAGCGGCTGCTCTGGCGTGCCCTCCGGCGTCGGTCCCAAAGGGACCGCACGGAATGGGAGGACATCGATCTCCTGACCGCCGTCCACTGGCCCAAAGTCGGGATCCGCCACCCGTGGCCGAGCCAACGGCTCGTCGTGAGGAACCAAGGGAGGAGCCCGGTGCGTTAACGCGCACGCCGGGATCTGAGCGGGGGGACCGGGGTAACCCGGTTCCCTACCGCGATGTGCGCCAGGCTAACTGATGGAATGTCGCTGGGTGAAAGTCCCGGCAGAAAGAGAGGTCAAACCAGCCACTTTCTCCGCGAACCATGCGCCGGTCGTCGCGAGGCGGCAGGTGAAGCGTTGGCAAGCGGTGGGCGTGGGCCGGGCCATCGAGCCACGAAAAATGACCATGTTCGGAGTGCCGAGGCTTTCAGACGGGCCGAAGGCAACACCCTCCACGCCGGATTGGTGAGGCGAGGAGGGGCTCCGCGGGGTCTGAGAACCATGGCACGCGCCGAAGCAGTCCATCGGGACCTGGGAGGCCTCGATGTTACCCCGACCATTGCGTCAGGGTCGCCAGAGGAAGGGGGCATTCCCGTAGCTCTGGATGCACGGCATCGAGGAGTCAGACTCGGCCATAGTAGTGACGAAGTCCGCGAACAAAAGAGGCTGTGACGCCTCCGGCGGAGTGGATGGAGCGAAGGGCCGGGGCCGACGGAAGAGCAGGGCGGCAAAGCACTCACGGAGCTCAGAATCCGACAATGGGTGTCACATGCGCCGCTCGCTCACGCAGCCCATGCGAGCTGCCCTTTGCGGCAGCAGTGCGGGCTGACGTTCGACCGAAGGCAGGAGCCGGATGCGTTAGCGCGCTCGTCCGGATCTGTGCGGGGGGCGGTCAGCAATGACCGTCCCTACCGCGATCAGTACTTAGCGTTCTTCACTCTCGGCCGCGGCACGTGACGAATTCGGAACCAACGCTGCCTTGCAGAGCTTCCTGCTTGGAATGCCGGAATGCCGGGAGTGTGGACGAAGACAAGCGGACATCGGGGCCCGTGCGCGTCGGGCAGCGCCAAGTCGGACAACTAGCCGTCAGTGAAGGGATCCTTTCCCTTGATGCGGCCGGTTTCAGGGCCGACCAGGAAAATGATCGGGCGGCACCCACTTCCGGCAATGCCGGTCTTCCGGCGGGCTCGACCTTTCGGGCCACGTTCTTTCCGAAGGCGGCGGCGAAGCCTTCAAGAATGCCGGTGCTGACGGCCTCGGGGCCCGCGGATTTCATCTGGCTTCCGCGCTGGAAGCCGGGCGCTCACGCCGGGAGGAACGCGCGTCTCCCGCGAACGGTTGCAGGCGCGGACCTGGCCGAAATTGCGGCGCGTGATGAACGCATCGAGGCCAGGCCGCTGCCGCAATTGTGACCTGTCCGACATTCCCGGATTGTTCAAGGCGGAATGCCTGCATTTTTGCGTTCCCCCTTGATCAAGAGGCAGCCCTTTCGCGGTGACCGCCCAATGCGCGGGGCGGCGCCCGTGACGGTGATGCGCGTGGGCTAATCGTCCCCGGACCTGGCTGGCGCCGGACCGCGGTACCGTGCTGTCAATTCCTCGTCGACCTCGGAGCCGTCGACGAGGAAAGGCAGGATGCCCTTCCTCAACGTCCGCCCGCGCATGGCCTTGATGTCGTCATCGGACTTGGTCACGCGCTGCGCTGGACGTCTGCCCCACTTGGCAAGGCATCCGTAGAGACGGTCGATCTCGCCTTGATGCTTGTCGCCCTTGCCGAGGTCGTGGAACTCGTCCGGATCGGTTTCCAGATCGAAGAGCATTGGCCGGAAGCCTCCTTCGGCGTGCATCATCTTGAAGCGTCCATCGAAGACCATGAAGAGTCGTGCATCGCGCGGCTCGAGTCCGAGTTTCGCGCATTGCGGCGTTACGGAATAGTCGTATTCGCTTATGACGAATTCGCGCCAGGCGGGGGACTGGCCGCGAAGCAGCGGCATGAGCGAGCGTCCCTCGATGAGATGGCCGGGCACGCTTCCGCCTGCAAATTCGACGAACGTGGCGGCTAGATCGATTGACTCGACAAGGGCGTCACAGGCCTGGCCTCGGGTGTCGTCCGCGTCGGGGCGCGGGTCGTAGATGATTAGGGGAATCTTGACGCTTGGCTCATGGAAAAGATCCTTTTCGCCCAACCAGTGGTCTCCCAGGTAGTCGCCGTGGTCCGAGGTCAGGACGATCATCGTGCTGTCCATTCGATCCGTTGCCTCAAGGTGATCCAGCAACCTGCCGAGCTGGTCGTCGCATTGCTTGATCAGGCCCATGTACGCGCGAACCGCCTTCTGCCGCGCCTCGTCCTTCCGGAACGCGGCGGCGACGCGGTTTTCCATGTAGGCCTCGTATACCGGGTGCGGGTCGTCACGCTCGATGTCGTGGCGTCGCGGAGCAGGAACATGGTTCGGGCCGTACATGGCGTGATAGGGGGGCGGCACAATGTAGGGCCAATGCGGCTTGATGTAGCTCAGGTGCGCGCACCAGGGATCGGTCGCCTGCTCGATGAACCGGATGGCCTCGCGGGTAAGCCAGGGCGTTTCGCTGTCCTCCTCGCGGATGTTGGCAGGCTTGTCCGAATTGGCGAGCATCCATCCGCTGGCGATTCTGTCACTGTCGTTCCCGGCATTGGCAAAGTCCGCCCAGGGATTCGTGCCGGGGTAGCCCTTTGACTTGAGGTATTCGTTGTAGGGAGAGAATTTCTCGTCATAGCACCCGTCCGGCCCTTCGCCCCAGAGACCGTCGTCCCTGACCCAGGCATCAAAGCCGCACTCGGCCTGTCGCGCGCCTATGACGCTGTCGGGTGCAAGTCCGAGGCGAGCCATCCCTTCGGCATCCGCCTTCATGTGCGTCTTGCCGATCAACCAGCAGTTCATGCCAAGGCGTCGCAGGTGATCGCCAAGCGTCTGCTCGCCGACCCGGATCGGAAACCCGTTCCAGTGTGCGCCATGAGACGAGACGTAGCGGCCCGTGTAGAAGCTCATCCGAGACGCGCCGCAGACCGCAGACTGGGCATAGGCGTTGGTGAACCGGACGCCCATCGAGGCGACGCGGTCAAAGTTCGGCGTGTGCAAATGCGGGTGCCCGGCGCAACTCAAGTAGTCGAAGCGGAGCTGATCATGCATGATGAATAGTATGTTGTCCGCAGTCTTTCCGGTCTTGCTCATTCTGGCCCGAATTCCTCATCTTCGGCACCGTTGGTCGCATGAGCCCTGCTGCTTCGCAAGTTGTGATTGGCGCGTCGTACGCCGGAGTTGCGCATGACGTATCGGCAGCGGACTGATACGCTCGTGCAGGCCAGGTCGCCGCCGTGGGAGTCCGTCACGCCCGTGAACCGCTGACCGCCATTTGAGACCGTCACCTTCGAACGGGAGAAAGAAATGCGCAGGATTGTCATAACCGCAGGTGCTTCCGGAATCGGGCGGGCGATCGCCGAGCGGTTTCTTGCCGATGGCGATCAGGTTGCCATCTGCGACATCGATGAACGGGCAGTCGCCGAATTCGCTTCGGCATGGCCGGAGGCGATGACCGCCGTGGCGGATGTCACGTCAGAGACCGACATGGCAGTGTTCCTGGGCACCGTCGAAGATCGTTGGGGCGGGGCCGACGTGGTCTGCGCGAATGCGGGCACGGGCGGTCCGGCCGGCTGGATCGAGAATCTGGATTATGGTGAATGGCGCCGCTGCGTCGCAACGAACTTGCATGGGAGCTTCCTGGCATGCCGCTGGGCCGCCGGCCTGATGCGTGCACAAGGGGCCGGCTTGATTGTTCTTACCTCTTCGACGGCCGGCATTGCAGGCTATCCGCTAAGGAGTCCCTACGCCGCCGCAAAATGGGCGCTTGTGGGCTTGACGAAGACCCTCGCAATGGAACTCGGGCCTGTGGGCGTTCGCGTCAACGCCATTTGCCCCGGTGCGGTCGAGGGGCCGCGCATGGACAGGGTGGTCGCGTTGGAGGCTTCCGCGCAGGGTGTCGACGAAATCAAAGTGCGGCGAAATCATGCTGCGGGCGTGTCGATGAAGACCTGGGTCACGGCCGCGGACGTTGCAGGCACGGTCCATTTCCTGGCTTCGGACTCGGCGTCGAGGATTTCCGGCCAGATACTTGCCGTGGATGGACATACCGAGACGCTCGCACCTTGATCAAGTCCAGGCGGGACTTTCAAGCGTGCCGCAATGCCCGGTCAAGCGAGGAGCTGTCACCGTTGTCGATTTTTCCAGTCCGGGTGGATCCAGGGCTCAAGATTGCTTGGCGCCAGGGGCGGTCGGTCGAGGATCGCGTCGGAGACCTTCTCGCCCACCATGATCGACGGCGCATTCAGGTTGCCGTTGGTGATCCTCGGAAAGATGGAGCTGTCCGCAAGCCGGAGCCTCTCGATCCCGATCACGCGCGCTGTCGCGTCCACGACCGCCATCGGGTCGTCACGTCGCCCCATTCGCGCCGTGCCGCAGGGATGGTAGGCGCTTTCGGCATGTTCCCGGATCACGGCATCCAGCTCGTCGTCGGTCTGGGCTTCGGGTCCGGGCCGCAACTCTCGATCATAGTAAGGCGCGAATGCCGGCTGGGCGAAGATTTCACGTGTCAGACGGATGCCGGTTCGGAAGTCCCGCCAGTCACTCTCATGGCTCATGTAGTTGAACCTGACTCGCGGTGGATCCTTCGGGTCTGTCGACCGGAGCAGCACTTCGCCACGGGAGAGGCTCCTCATCGGGCCGATGTGGGCCTGGAATCCATGCAGCCTTGCGGCCGCCCGCCCGTCATATCCAACGGCAATCGGCAAGAAATGGAACTGGAGGTCGGGATACTCGATTCCTGCCGCAGATCGGATGAATCCCGTGCTCTCGAACTGGTTCGAGGCGCCGGGGCCGCTGCGAGCGAGCAGCCAGCGCAAGGCCACATAGGCCTTTCCGGGGAGGTTCCAGTACCTGTAGAGGCTCACCGGCTGCGACGAGGCCACCTGGACATAGATCTCGAGGTGATCCTGAAGGTTCTGTCCGACGCCGGGCCGGTCTGCGACGGTCTCGATCCCATGTTCGGCAAGATGTGCGGCAGGGCCTATGCCCGAGAGCATGAGCAGCTTCGGAGAATTCAGGGAAGAGGCGGAAAGGACGACTTCGGCGTGCGCGCGGATCACCTCGGTGCGTCCGGCGCGCTCGATCTCGATGCCGGTCGCACGCGTTCCCTCAAGGACGACGCGGTTCGCGTGTGCACGGACCAGCCAGCAGTTCCCGGTTTGCAGCGCAGGTCTCAGATAGGCCTTGGCCGCCGACCATCGCGCGCCCTTCCATACGGTCATCTCGAAGGCGCCAAATCCTTCCTGCTGATGGCCATTGAAATCCAGGGTCACCGGGTAGCCCGCTTGCCGGCCAGCCTCGACGAATGCGCGTGTCAGCGGATTGCGCCGAAGCCCGCGCGTGACATGCAGCGGCCCTCCCCGACCGCGCCATGAGGCCGAGCCGCCGCTTCCGCCGTCATGCCAGTCCTCCATTCGCTGGAAGTAGGGCAGGACATCCGCGTAGCTCCAGGCGTCCGCTCCCATGTCACGCCAATGGTCGAAGTCACGCGCATGGCCGCGCACGTAGACCATCCCGTTGATGGAACTCGACCCGCCAATCACCTTGCCGCGCGGAGCTGCAAGGCGCCGACCGCCAAGATGCGGTTCGGGATCGCTCACAAGTCCCCAATCGTAACGGCGCATTCTCATCGGATAGCTGAGCGCACCCGGCATGTTGATGAGCGGTCCGCGGTCGCTGCCGCCGTATTCCACGACGATGACCCGGCGACCGGCGGTGGCGAGACGGTACGCCATGGCACAGCCGGAACTGCCGGCTCCAACGATTACGTAGTCGGCTTCCAATGCCATCGCGTCATCGCCTTCGTGGAATCTTTCAGGTGAATGGCCGCTGCCGTCGTGTGTCCGGCGCGGACGCCTCCGGGATGCGGAAATGATCTGCACTTGGCCATGTCAATTATCCGTGGCCTCTCTGCGAGACCGGCAGAAGAGATGCCGCACAAACGCATGACCCGGCTTGCGGTCCATTGCAAGGACAGAGTTCGGGGGGTGCAGAAAGCAAAAGGGACCGATCAGGAATCGGTCCCTTCGAATCGCTCGGCGTTCCCGATCGGGTGGACGCCGAAGGCCGGCATCGGCTTATCTGCGTCCGGAGCAGATCGAATCGATAGCTCCGCGGGAAATGCCGATGTCATCCAGCTCGTGGGCGCTCAGCCTGGACAGGACGGCGCGGGTGCGGCGAGCCTTGTTCCAGTGAACGACGCCCGAGACAAGCCCGGACAGGGTCAATGGTGTGCCGCTGACGCTGGCGGCGTTGTTGCGATTCATGGTGATGGCCATGGCCGTTCTCCTCTTGCTGGCGCTGCGTTTCGAGTCGCAATTAGAGGCGGATCCTTGCCCGGACAAGGCTCAAAAGCCGCATGTCCCGTATGCAGGAATCGCATATCTCCGGAACTGCCGTAACCTGCCAGTATAACTGGTAAAAGAGACCTGCCTGATGTCGCCTTCGGCTCTCGGCGACCGCGTTTCGAAGACGGGGCGTCGGCAGTGGCGAAGGGTCGCCCTCTGGCGCCCCTGCCAATATTTCTGGCAGATTTTCACGTTTTGTGCTAATTTCCAGGCGAAGGCGGCAGAGCAGGTCGGGAAAATGCGCGTAATGGGACTGGATCCGGGGCTTCGCGCCCTTGGATGGGGAGTGATCGAGTCCTCCGGTTCGCGTCTGTCCCACGTGGCGAACGGCGTCTGCCGGACAGGGGCGGGGCCGCTCGGGACCCGGCTGGTGTCTTTGTTCGAGCAGCTTACGAAGGTCTGGGAGCTACACTCGCCGGACGAGGCGGCGGTGGAGCACACATTCGTCAACATGGATGGCGCATCCACCCTGAAGCTGGGACAGGCGCGGGGCATCGCGATGCTGGTGCCGGCACAGGCAGGCGTCGCGGTTGGGGAATATGCCCCCAACGCGGTGAAGAAGGCGGTCGTCGGAGTCGGGCATGCCGACAAGCGGCAGATCGAGCACATGGTGCGGATGCAGCTGCCAGGGGCGCTGATAGAGGGTCAGGACGCTGCGGATGCGCTCGCCGTCGCTATCTGCCACGCGCACATGTCGCGGAGCCGTGCATTGGTGATCGCATGATCGGGCGGTTGTCCGGCAGAATTGCGTATCGCGCAATCGATCACGTTCTCCTGGACGTTGGCGGCGTCGGTTATGTCGTGTTCGTGAGCGGCCGGACCTTGGCGGCATTGCCCGGGCCCGGAGAAGCGGCGTCACTCTATACGGATCTCCTCGTTCGCGAGGACCTCTTGCAGCTTTATGGGTTCGTTACGCCGGCGGAGCGGGAGTGGCACCGGCTCCTGATGGGGGTTCAGGGAATCGGGGCGCGGGCCTCGATGGCGATTCTCGGAACCTTGGGGCCTGACGCCTTTGCACGCGCGATCGCTCTTGGCGACTGGGCATCGATCAAGGCGGCGCCGGGCGTGGGTCCCAAGATCGCGCAGCGAGTCGTGAACGAGCTCAAGGGCAAGGTGCCCGACATGATGGCGATGCAGGGAGGCGCTCCCCGCGAATCTGGCGGCGATCCGGATGCCGGGCCGGTCACGGAACAGGTCCCTGGGGCGGCAGGGCAGGCCGAAGCGCTCTCCGCGCTTCAGAACCTCGGCTACGCTCCGGGAGAGGCGTCAACGGCAGTGGCCGAGGCGGCCGGAATGATCGAGGGCGCGGACACCGCCGCGCTGATCCGCGAGGCATTGAAGAGATTGGCGCCGCGCAAATGAATTCCCTTCCGGACGACATGTTCCAGTGCCAGTGTCCAGCTTGCGACCGGCGGGAGAACTGGCAGTGAGCGAGCCCGATCCGACCCTTCGTCCTGAACCGAGGCCCGAGGACGGGGATCGCGCGCTTCGGCCCAGAATGCTCGACGACTTCATCGGGCAGGCCGAAGCGAGGGCGAATCTGCGCGTGTTCATCGAGAGCGCGAAGCGGCGCGGCGAGGCGATGGACCATGCACTGTTCCACGGGCCGCCGGGGCTGGGCAAGACGACTCTTGCCCAGATCATGGCGCGCGAGCTGGGTGTCAATTTTCGCATGACATCCGGGCCCGTTCTGGCGAAGGCGGGAGACCTTGCGGCGATCCTGACGAATCTTGAGGACCGTGATGTCCTCTTCATCGACGAGATTCACCGGCTGCATCCGGCGGTGGAAGAGGTGCTGTACCCCGCGATGGAGGACTTCGAGCTTGATCTCGTGATCGGCGAGGGGCCGGCCGCGAGGACAGTTCGGATCGAGTTGCGGCCGTTCACGCTCGTTGGCGCCACGACCCGCTTGGGGCTCTTGACGACGCCACTGCGCGACCGGTTCGGGATTCCCGTCCGGCTGCAGTTCTATTCGGACGACGAGCTCCATGAGATCGTGTCGCGCGGCGCCCGACTCATGGGGGTCGAGACCGGAGAGGGCGGCGCCCGCGAGATCGCGCGCCGCGCCCGTGGCACACCGAGAATTGCAGGCCGGCTGCTGCGGCGGGTCGTCGACTTCGCCATCGTCGAATCAGACGGTCGACTCACACGCGAACTGGCAGACGGGGCGCTGACCAGGCTCGGCGTTGACGGCCGGGGGCTTGACGGTGCGGACAGGAAATATCTCACCTTGATTGCGGAAAACTACCAGGGCGGTCCCGTCGGCGCAGACACGATCTCGGCGGCGATGTCCGAAAGCAGGGATGCGATCGACGAGGTCATCGAGCCGTACCTGTTGCAGCAGGGATTGATACAGAGAACGCCGCGGGGACGGATGCTGACCGCCAATGCGTGGAAGCATCTGGGCCTCTCACCCCCGGATTCGTCCAGGCAGGGTGTTCTGCTCTGAGGCATGCACGTCATGTGTCACAGCGCCCGTCGAATTGGATCGGCCCTGCGCCCTTGGCACGCGACCCGAGAACGGCACGGTCAGGAACTGATCCGTCGCCATCCAGTTCATGCCGCTCGCGGCCGCTCGGTTCGACCAGGTCTTTCCGCATGAACTGCGTTCGCTCGTGGTGCAAACTTGGTGATTCATGCCTGCCAGCGGGCCGTGCCTGTACACTGTTGCCCGAAGACACGCTCCAGAGATGACGATGACTATGCAGAGCAGCACGATATCACCTTGGAAACCCTGCCGTCCGCGTCGAACTCGAAATACTCAGCAGTCCGCCCCCTCGAGCGTTGTCATGCATCAGGGCAAGACCGTGCGAGCCCAGCCCCGGCAGTGCCTCGCGAACGGTGAATCTCAGGCTGCGGTTCTTGCGCAGGCCGGTTTGAACATAGGTTATTAGTGTTGCGCGATCACGGGTCACGCCGTCAGACTCGGGGATGCGCCCCAGGACAAGCGGAGAGCAGCAATGCAATGCTTCGGCGCAAAGTGAGATGATCCGGTCCAGATCATGCGAGTTCCACGCCGCGACCCACCCTGTTGCGAACTCCATTGTCGCGCCGAATTTCATGCTCTGCCCCGACTCAACCCGGCCGCCCGGCAAGTTGCCCGGGAAGCTCCTGAATTTCCTTGCAGATAGTTGTTCCCGAGAGGCACGGCGAACTCTGCATCGGGCAAACGCAAATGACTCGGAGAATTCGGAGAGGCTGGTCGCCAGTCAGTGCCATGTCGTGGCTGGCTGTCCGGTGGAACGGGAACCGGATTGCAGCGAAGCGGGCGCATGGCTTTCCGTTCGGCTCTGGAATCGACAGTCGGTCCATGCTTGCACGGATCGGTGTACGGCCGTTCATGCCTCTTCCCGGGTGCGGGCCGGCAGAGACCTGGTGGTGCGGTCCGGCACTGAAATGTGAGACCGTGTCGCGCCACCCGGGCGTGGCGGATGGAGGAAGTCTGCATCTCTGCGGCAGAATGGCCTGTGGAGAGGAAGGCTCTTGCGCGGGCCGCAAGTCCCGCGCAAGACCGGACCCGACAAGGCAGGCGCCGAACGTCTTTGCTGTTGCATTGCATTGATGGGCCGCAAGCAGACGTGCGCAGGTTTCCGAGGAGACTGGCCTTTCCGAGGAGACTGGCCGAATCCCGACGGGATTCATACGAAATGAAGGAATCGCATGACCCACTGTTTCAAGATCCGCGTCTACTACGAGGACACTGATCTGGCGGGCATTGTCTACTATGCCAACTACCTGAAATTCATCGAGCGCGCCCGGACCGAGTGGGTGCGCGAGAAGGGTGTCGATCAATCGGGGTTGAAAGCCGGATACGGCATCGTGTTCGCGGTGCGCCGCATCGAGGCAGACTACCTGTCACCGGCGCGGTTCGGTGATGACCTCACTGTCGAGACCCGCCTGTCATCGCATACAGGAGCCCGGATTGCATTGGTGCAGAAGGTGTTGCGGCACGGGGAGGCGCTGTTCGTTGCCAAGGTCACGCTCGTTGCCCTCGGCGAAGGCGGGCGGGCGGTCAGGTTTCCGGCGAAAGTTCGCCGACGCCTTGAATCGTGAATTGTCCGGATCTGCAGATCAGCTGGGAGTGATTTCGCTATGGCGAACTGCGGTTTTTGCAGTGAGCTGAAATCAAACGATTTTTCGTGAGCCGGAGTTGGAGATTGCCCCTGATTGGGTGGATTTCGCGAAAATTCGTCGCGCAAGCCGCAATTTTTCCACGTCCGCCGTGTCTGCGGCGTTCCTGGCCCTGGAATCCGGGTGTGGTAGAGTGCTCCTCCAAACCATTTGAAAACGCCCCTGGACGGGGGGCGGAAAGGAGCACTCCGATGGAAAGTCTACAACCTGCAACCTCGATTGCCAACATCTGCGACGGAAGCGAATCCGTCACGGCGGCAAGGGACGGCCTGACGAAGGCGGGCGTCGCCCTGGTCGAGCGGGCCGCCGAGATCGGCCTGGCGGAGAACGTCGCGGCGCTGTTCAGGGACGACCCGCTGCAGGCCGAGGCCGCGTTCCGCGACATGGTCTTCGGCCTGGCCCGGTCGGTCCTGGCGGACGCGTTCGAGACGCTTGACGATCACGGCGAGGCGGTGGAGGCCGGGGGCCGGACGTACCGGAAGGCCGAGGTCACGCCGGGCCGCGCGATGACGATGTTCGGCCCAGTCGGCTTCCTGCGGTCGCGGTACCGTCCTTCGGGTCGCGGCGCGTCCCTGGTTCCGGCCGAGAGCGTCCTTGGCCTGACGGTCGGCGGGCTGACGCCTGCGGCGGCGGGTCTCTCGATGTATCTGATGAGCGGCCTGACGGCCCGCGAGAGCGAAGATGCCTGGAGGAGGCTCTGCGGCGAGGGGCCTTCGACGGCATCGCTGGTGCGGCTTTCCGGGGAGGCCGGGGCTTGCGCGGAGGAGTGTTTCGGCGAGTTTCTGCCGGGTCTCCGGGAGCAGGAGGAACTGCCGGCGGAAGCCGTGTCGGTTCTTGTCTCCCTTGACGGCGTGATGATGCGCATGAACGCCGAGACGGCGGACGGAAAGGCAACGGACGCTGGCTGGCGCGAGGCGTCGTGCGGCGTCGTGGCCTTGGTCGATGCCGAGGGGAACATGCTGGAGAGCCGGTCCTTCGGGCGTCTGCCGGAGCAGGGCAAGGGGAGCCTGAAGTCGCAGCTGATGGCCGAAACGTTCCACTGGCTCGGGCGAAATCCGGACCTGAAGATCGCGGTGGTCGCCGATGGCGCGAAAGACAACTGGCCATTTTTGCAATCGCTGAGCCCCGACGTCATGCTAGTGGATTTTTGGCATTCGGCTCAGCATCTGAGTGCCGCTGCCGACGCCGCCTTCGGCCCGGACACGCCTGCGGGAACGGCCTGGTTCGAGAAGTGGCGGCACGTCCTGCGGCACGATCCCAAGGGCGCCGGAAAGGTGATCGACGCCATGCGCCACCTGCTGCGGAAGGGCAAGGGGGCCGACCGGATCCGGAAGGAGCTGGCCTACTTCCGCAACAACCGCCGACGCATGGACTACGCGGACGCCGCCGCGGCAGGCTACGCGATCGGGTCCGGTGCAGTTGAATCTGCCAACAAGGTTCTCGTGACGTGCCGGATGAAGCGCTCAGGGCAGAGCTGGGGACGCGACGGCGGACAGGGTGTCCTGACTTTCCGGTCGCTTCTCAAGTCCGGACGCTTCGACCGGGCATGGGCCGCGCTGGTCCCGAGCATGAAACGCAACGGCGGCTGGAAGCCACCAGAATGCGCCAACGAGAACCGGCCGGCGGCGCAGATCGCGCTCGCCGCGTGATTCGCAGGTGGAACATCATGGAATCACAAGGTGAACCATATGAGAATCGCGCCCGATCAGCTCCGGCTTGTTCCATTTTTTCTCGCTTTGGGCTATTGTCAGGCCGCATGAGGAACCCGAAAATTCGGGACCGGGCAGGAAGAGAGTCGAGTAATGGAAACGGAAACCCTTGCGCTGGTGCAGGATATGGATTTCTCCATGTGGGCGCTGTTTGCGCGAGCCACGATCGTCGTCAAGCTGGTGATGGCACTGCTTGTCTTCGCCTCTTTCTGGTGCTGGGCCGTCATCATCAACAAGCACGGGCAGTACTGGCGCGCGCGGCGCGAGACGCAGAAGTTCGAGGCGTCCTTCTGGTCGGGCGAGCCGCTGGACACGCTCTATGACGCGTTGGGACCGATTCCGTCGGGGCGGACCGAACGTGTCTTTGTCGCCGGGATGACCGAATGGAGGCGTTCCCACAAGTCGGACGGGGCGGCCATCGGCGGAGCGCATGCGCGCATCGACCGTTCAATGGATGTGGCGATCCAGAAAGAGGCTGAGGAATTGCAGAAAGGCCTGCCGCTACTGGCGACAATAGGTTCGACCGCTCCGTTCATAGGGCTGTTCGGCACTGTCTGGGGCATCATGTCGGCCTTCATCGAGATCGGGCAGCAGCAAAGCACGAACCTGGCCGTCGTCGCGCCCGGGATTGCCGAAGCGCTTCTTGCCACCGGCCTGGGTCTTCTTGCAGCGATTCCGGCAGTGATCTTCTACAACAAGCTCTCCGCGGACAGCGGACGCATCATTGCGGGCTACGAGAGTTTTGCCGACGAATTCGCGACCATACTGTCGCGCCAGCTGGATCAGAACTGATGGGTGCCGAGGTCGCTCAGAACGAACGGACCGGCAACCGGCGCCGGCGGCGGCGCACAAGGCCCATGTCCGAAATCAACGTCACGCCCTTCGTGGACGTGATGCTCGTGCTGCTGATCATATTCATGGTTGCCGCCCCGCTGCAGACGGTTGGCGTTCCCGTCGAGCTTCCCAGGACTGCGGCCCAGGCGCTCCCAAGCGAGCAGGAGGAGCCGCTGACGGTCACGCTGACGGCGGACGGGGTCACGATGATCCAGACGACAGAGGTTGCGGAAGAGGAGATCGTGCCACGTCTCCGCGCCGTCCTGAGCGAACGGTCGTCCAGGCGTGTCTTCGTCCGGGCGGACGGCGTGATCCCGTACGCCCGCGTCGTGCAGGTCATGGGAGCGCTCAACGCGGCGGGCATCACGGATATCGGGCTCGTGACCGACATGGGCGGGCCGAGGCTTGGAGGCGGGTGAGGCAGGATTGCGCTGGAGCTGGTTCATTTCGGGTGCGGGTCACATCGCATTCATCCTGGCGGTGTTCTTTGGCGGACCCCTGGCCGGCGACCGGCAGTCCGAGGTTGTGATCTTGTCTGAAGTCGCGATCCTCTCCGAACAGGAATTCGCGGCGTTGGTGCCGCCCGGCGCTGCGCCGCAATTGCAGACTGACACGCCCGAAGTGGATGCTCCTGTGGAGGACGAGGCGCCACGGTCCCCGGCAGCGGCCGCGGCAACGGAACTGGCCATGCCCAGTCCGGTGGAAGCTCCGGAAAGTCCCGACGTGCCGGAGTTTGCAGCCGATCAGCCTGCCTTGGGGGCGGAGATCCATGACAGCGCGCCGGCCACACTCCTGCCGCCATCGGATATCGACGGCACGGGCGCCCGGCCCGGCCAGGTTGCCGCGCCTGCCCTTCGGATTGCGCCGGTGCCGCAACTGGCGCCGCCGCCTGAGGCGGAAACCGGAGCGGAGCTGGTCGAGGCAACCGTACCCGACCCCGAGGCCCCACCGGAGCCGGTCGAGGAAGAAGACGTTCCGCAGGCGCCGAAAGAGGCAAGCGACCGCATTGTCACCGAGGCCGAGGAGGAGGAGACCTACGACGTCGCCAGTTCCATGCGGCCAAGGACACGGGCACCGCGCGCTCCCAGCCCTTCCCCTGACGTGCCGGAAGAAACTCCGGACGTGCCAGACAACACGCCGGAACAATCCGCGATCTTGGCCGCACTCGCTGAGGCGGGCGCAGTTTCCCGACAGGCAGTTCCGGGCGGCCCGCCACTGACCATTGGCGAAAAGGAGGCATTTGGCCTCGCGGTCGGGCAATGCTGGAATGTCGGAAGCCTGTCGGCCAATGCGCTCGCGACAACGGTTGTCGTGTCCTTTGACATGCAGCGAACAGGCGTGCCCGTCAGCGGTTCGATCACGATGGTCGACTTCCATGGCGGCAGCAAGGCAGATGCAGACAGGACGTTCGCGGCCGCTCGACGCGCCATCATCCGGTGTGGCATGAAGGGGTTCCAGCTTCCGGCCGAGAAGTTTGACCGGTGGCGCAAAGTAGAAGCAACCTTTAACGCGGAGGGAATGCAGTACCGATGACGCAGTTTCTCTTTTCACTCGCTCTTGCTCTCACGCTCGGGGCACAGGCGCTGGCGCAGGACCGCACCGGACCTCTGAGGATCGAGATCACGGAAGGCGTGATCGAGCCGGTGGTGATCGCGGTCGCGCCGTTCCTTGCCGAAAACTCCGCCGTCGAGGACTACGCGGAGAGGATCACGGAAGTTGTGGCAGGCGACCTCGTCGGAACCGGCCTGTTCCGGGATGTCCCGCATCAGGCCTATGTCAGCCAGGCGGCGGACTTTGACGCACCTGTGGCGTATCCGGACTGGAAGGCGATCAACGTGGAAGCGCTGGTCGTTGGTTCCGTCACGCTCACCTCCGACGGGCGGCTGCTTGCCAAGTTCCGCCTCTTTGACGTCTTTGCCGACGCGCCGCTTGGCGACGGGCTGCAGTTCGCGGGAGCCGCGGGAAGCTGGCGACGCGTGGCGCACAAGGTCGCGGACCAGGTCTATTCCCGGATCACCGGCGAAGGCGGGTATTTTGACAGCCGCGTCGTCTACGTGGAGGCAACGGGTCCAAAGGACGCCCGCCAGAAGCGACTCGCGATCATGGACTTCGACGGCGAGAACGTGCGTTACCTGACGGATGCGTCGTCAATCGTTCTGGCGCCCCGGTTCTCGCCGACGGGCGACAGGATACTGTTCACGAGTTACGAGACCGGTTTCCCGCAGATATATGAACTCACGGTCGGCGGAGTCGAGAAGACGGCATTGGCCATAGACGCAGAATCCATGACGTTCGCACCCCGCTATGCGCCCGACGGTCGAACCGTGGTCTATTCCGAGGCGCGCCGCGGAAACACCGACATCTACACGCTTGACGTCGCGACGCTTCGGCGCACCCGGCTGACATCCGCCCCCTCGATCGAGACCGCTCCGTCTTTCTCGCCGGACGGGCGCCAGATCGTGTTCGAGAGCGACAGGTCCGGCAGCCAGCAACTCTACGTGATGCCAGCTTCCGGCGGCCAGCCCCAGAGAATCAGCTTTGGGCCGGGACGCTACGGCACGCCGGTCTGGTCGCCGAGAGGCGACTTCATCGCGTTCACCAAGCAGAATGCCGGTCGCTTCCATATCGGAGTGATGCGCGCGGACGGCTCGGCCGAAAGGCTCCTGACTGCATCCTTCCTCGACGAGGGCCCGACATGGTCGCCAAACGGTCGCGTGCTGATGTTCACGCGCGAGAGCGCAGGGGCCGATGGCAGGCCGGCGCTTTTTTCCGTGGACATTTCCGGCCGCAATCTCAGGCGCGTGGCCACCGAAACGGCGGCATCCGACCCGGCATGGTCGCCGCTCCTTCCGTGAGGGGAGCCGGGTCTCTGCAAAGAACGATTGCGCCGGGCCGGACTGCCGTGCCGATGCTTGGCCTGTTGTCGTTGCCTTTGCCGATAGGTCATGTATGACGCAGGGAGAAAAATACCTTCGCAGGTGATCCAATGCCACTCTTCAGATCGTTACTTCTCGTCTTAATCGCCCTCGGTGCCTGCAGCCAGGCCGATCGTTTCGGTTCAAGCGCCACCGACGCCCCCGGCGCGAACGGCGCGCTCGGCTCGGTCGATGACCCTCAGTCAGCTGCCTTTTTCAACGCGACCATCGGCGACCGCGTGCTCTTTTTCGTGGATCAGGCCACGCTCACGCCTACGGCGCGGGCCACGCTCGACGGTCAGGCCGAATGGCTCACGACCAACGCCGAATACACCGCTCTCATCGAAGGCCATGCCGACGAGCAGGGCACCCAGGCCTATAACCTGGCTCTCGGCGCCCGGCGGGCATCGACAGTGCAGAACTACCTGATCGCGCAGGGGATCGCTCCTTCGCGGCTGAAGACCATCAGTTACGGCAAGGAGCGTCCGATCGAGATCTGCTCGGAAGAGGTCTGCTACATGCAGAACCGCCGCGCCGTGACCGTGCTGGACCTGGGCGCCGGCCTCTGAAGGAGATCGCCTGATGCGCGCCCTGCTCGTCGCCGCCTTGCTCGTCGCTGCGCCTGCCGGCGCGCAGGACCGGGAACAGACGCTTGCCGACATTCGGCAGGAACTGACCGTGCTCTATGTCGAGATGCAGCGGTTGCAGCGCGAACTTTCGACCACCGGCGCACCTGAAGGGCAGCTCACAAGCACCAACGCTCTCGAGCGCCTTGACGAGATGGAGATGGAGGTTCGACGCCTTACGGCGGCGTCCGAGCAGCTGGCGAATCGCGTCCGGTCAATCGTCGCCGACGGCACCAACCGGATCGGCGACCTCGAGTTCCGCCTCTGCGAACTGGAACCTGGCTGCGACATCGCGAGCTTGGGCGAGACCACGACGTTGGGCGGAAGCCTGTCCGAGGAGTCCGCAGCGCCCGAGGTCGCGCCCGTCACGCAAGTTGACAGCGGGTTCTCGATTGACATGATCGACACCGGTGGCGTCGAACTGGCGCATGCAGAAAAGGCGGACTTCGATCGCGCAAAGGCCAGTTACGATCAGGGAGACTTCGAGACCGCCGCCGAGCAGTTCCGGGTCTTTACCGAGACCTATCAGGGCGGACCGCTAGCGGGCGTCGCGCATTTGCTGCGCGGCGAAGCCTTGTCGGAGCTTGCCGGGACATCCGATTCCGAGCGCGCTTACCTCGCTGATGCCGCGCGCGCCTACCTCGAGAGCTATTCGGGAACGCCGGCCGGCCCGACGGCGCCGGTCGCCCTGTTGAAGCTCGGCCTCTCCCTCGACGGGCTGGGACAGGGCCAGGAGGCCTGCATCACGCTCTCGGAAGTCACGCTCCGGTTTCCCGGAACTGATGCTTCCGTTGAGGCGCAGCAGGCTCGGGCCGGCATGGCGTGTCCGTGAATCGCGAAGCTGCCGCATTTGACGAACTGATCAGGAATTTGGCGGGTCTGCCCTTTGCATGGGGTCGGCCACGACGACTTGGCGTTGCCGTGTCGGGAGGCAGTGATTCGATGGCCTGTCTTGACGTGATGCTTTGGCACGGTCGCGATCTTGGATTCCCGGTTGAAGCCGTGACCGTCGACCATCGGCTTCGCCCGGAGGCGTCTCGCGAGATTGCGGCCGTCGCCGGCCATTGCGCCGAATTCGGCATTCCTCACACGGTGCTGGCTTGGGAATGGAGCGGGGCCGGCAACCTGCAGGCCGTGGCTCGCGAGGCTCGCTATCGCCTCATCAGCGGCTGGGCGCGCGGTTCGGGCATCGACCAGGTCGCCTTGGGCCATACCCGTGACGATGTTGCGGAGACTTTCCTCATGCGGCTTGCGAGAAAGGCCGGAGTCGACGGGCTTTCCGAGATGGACCACCGGTTCACTCGGCATGGCACGACGTGGATCCGTCCGATGCTTGACCACGGGCGCGAGGAGTGGCGGGAGTATCTGGGACACAGGGACATTTCGTGGATCGAGGATCCTTCCAACGATGATCCGAAATTCCAGCGGGTGGTTGCGCGGGCCAGACTGAAGGCTCTTTCAAAGCTGGGCATCGATGCCGGCACTCTGGCCGAAGTCGCCAGGAACATGAGCGCGGCACGGGAGGCGCTTGAGCATTACGTGCGCCAAGAGGCCGCCGGAATTGCATCGGAAGAGAACGGTGACGTGATCCTTGTGGCGGACACGCTCTCGCAAGGGCATGGCATTCCGCGCGAGATCCTGTTTCGCCTGCGTCGCCGCGCACTGACCTGGGTCGGCGGTGCCGAGTATCCGCCACGTTCTGGCGCGATGCTTGAACTGGATCATGCGCTGCAGGACGGCAGCAGGCACACCTTGGCGGGCTGCATCATCACGCGCGGGTCCGGCGGCGGCGGCAATCCGGCCACCTGGCGCATCTCGCGGGAATTCAATGCTGTGAAGGAGATCTCCGGGCCCACCGACCGGACATGGGACGGCCGCTGGATCCTGGAGGGTCCGCATGCGGACGAGCTCGAGGTGCGTGCGCTGGGCGAGGCCGTCAAGGACACTCCGTGGCGTGACACAGGGATGCCGCGCCAAAGCCTCGTTGCGTCACCCGCCGTCTGGAAAGGCGCAAGGCTTGTGGCTGCGCCCGTCGCTGGCCTCGCCGGCAAATGGACCGCGAAGGCAACGGGTCGCGGCAAATTCGACGAATTTCTGCATTCCCGTTGAAGAATCCGCCCTGATTGCTATTTGACTTGGAAACCGAACGGATCTGAATGATCCACCAAGACTTGCCCGAGGGAGCTTCCGTTGACAAATATGCGCAACATCGCCTTCTGGATTGTCCTGTTCCTGCTCGTGCTGGCGCTGTTCAATCTTGTTTCGGGCGGCCAGCCCAGCCTGAGCAACACCACGGTCAGCTATTCCGAATTCGTTGAACGGGTTTCGGACGGCAGCGTAACGGCCGCGACGATTGACGGCGAAAAGATAACCTTCCGCGGCGGCGACGGCCGCGAATACGTGACGATCCAGCCTGAAGGCGCGGAAACCACGGAACTCCTGGTCAACAGCGACGTGTCCTTCGACGCCAAGCCGCAGAAGCAGTCGAGTTTCATGGCGATCTTCTGGTCCTTCCTGCCGTTCCTCCTGCTGATCGGCGTCTGGATCTACTTCATGAACCGGATGCAGGGCGGCGGACGCGGCGGCGCCATGGGGTTCGGGAAGTCGCGCGCCAAATTGCTGACGGAGAAGCATGGGCGCGTCACGTTCGATGACGTGGCCGGGATCGACGAAGCCAAGGAGGAACTCGAGGAAATCGTGGAGTTCCTTCGCAATCCGCAGAAATTCTCTCGGCTTGGAGGAAAGATTCCCAAGGGCGCACTGCTCGTCGGTCCTCCGGGCACCGGCAAGACGCTGCTGGCGCGCGCCATTGCAGGCGAAGCCGGCGTGCCGTTCTTCACGATCTCCGGATCCGACTTTGTCGAGATGTTCGTGGGCGTTGGCGCCAGTCGCGTCCGTGACATGTTCGAGCAGGCAAAGAAGAATGCGCCGTGCATTGTGTTCATCGACGAAATCGACGCCGTCGGTCGCAGCCGTGGCGTTGGCTATGGCGGTGGCAATGATGAGCGGGAGCAGACACTGAACCAGCTTCTGGTCGAAATGGACGGCTTCGAAGCGAACGAAGGCATCATCATCGTCGCGGCGACGAACCGTCCCGACGTGCTTGATCCGGCGCTCCTGCGCCCTGGCCGCTTCGACCGGCAGGTGCAGGTGCCCAACCCCGACATCAAGGGCCGTGAGAAGATCCTTGGCGTGCATGCGCGCAAGATCCCATTGGGTCCGGACGTTGATCTTCGCATCATCGCGCGCGGCACTCCCGGCTTTTCCGGTGCGGATCTCGCGAACCTCGTGAACGAGGCGGCGCTGAGGGCGGCTCGCGTCGGTCGGCGATTCGTCACCATGGATGATTTCGAGAGCGCCAAGGACAAGGTCATGATGGGCGCTGAACGGCGCTCGATGGTCATGACGGAGGACGAAAAGAAGCTGACCGCCTATCACGAGGCCGGACACGCCATCGTGGGTCTCAACGTTCCGCAGCACGATCCGATACACAAGGCCACGATCATTCCTCGGGGCCGGGCTCTCGGCCTGGTGTTGAGCCTGCCGGAACGGGACCAGCTCTCGGTCACGTTCAGGAAGTACAAGTCGAAGATTGCCATGGCCATGGGAGGTCGCGCCGCGGAGGAGCTGATTTTCGGCAAGGACGACATCACCAGCGGCGCCGCATCCGACATTCAGCAGGCAAGCAAGATTGCACGTGCCATGGTGACCCAGTTTGGCTTTGCGGACGAACTCGGCATGGTCGACTATTCCTACGAGCAGCAGAGCTACCTTGGAACATTCCAGTCCGGCCAGGCCCATTCCGAGGAAATGCAGAAGCGCATCGACGAAAAGGTGAAGGAACTCGTTGATGAGGGATACGAAACGGCCCGAAAGATTCTCGCCAAGAAAGCGGGCGAGCTGGAGCGCCTTGCCCAGGGACTGCTGGAATACGAAACGCTCACGGGAATCGAAATCACGAACGTGATCGATGGCAAGCCCTTGAAGCGTGCCGACGATGACGAAGACGATTCCGCCGATGCGAGCGGCACGGCGAGCGTCACGGCCATTCCCAAGACGCGACCGCGCAAAAGGCCCGGGGATGGCAAGGAACCCGAGCTCGAACCGGAACCGACGGCTTAGGCCCGAAGCAGGACCCTGGCCGCAGAGGTCCGGTGGCTGCGCTTGGCATCCGGAAGCCGTTGCGGTCCGGCAATGCTGTCAGGGATCTTGTCCTCCTGATGCTGGCATTGCTGCCGCAGCGGGGTCTTGATGCCTTGAAGGTCCGGGCAGACGATGGCGCATGGCTGGCCCCGTGGACATTCGGAATTGCGAGATGCCGTAAATGGGCGTGCTGCGGCATCAGGGCTTGCCGTTCGCCCTCAACCCTGGACCCCGGTTGAAGTCACGCAGCGAGGAATGCAGATGCCCGCGCTTGTTCCCACCGGGCATTTTGCCCGGATCACCTGGCTTGGCCGGGTGCCGCATCGGAATGCCAGCGAGATCGAGACGTTCGCGCTTGAGAAGACGCCGCTTTCGCTTGCCGGTTCCGGTGGCGAGGTTCATTCAGGCCTCACGCGACCGTCTTGTTCGCGCGTAGTCGCCCAGCATCCGAAAGGCACCGAGATCCGGAGCGTCCGGCAGGTATCGATTGTTTCGGAAGACGAATTGACCTTGATTGCGGACGCAACGGGAATAGAGTCGATTGACCCCGCGTGGCTGGGCGCATCGGTCGTCCTTGACGGAATCTCCGACTTTTCGCATGTACCGCGCTCATCCCGTCTTCAGGCGGAGGACGGAGCGACGATGGTCGTCGACATGCAGAACCGGCCCTGCCAGTTCCCGGCCATGACGATCGAGGCCCCGCTTCCCGCGAAGGGCAAGTCGTTCAAGACGGCGGCTGACGGGCGTCGGGGCGTGACGGCGTGGGTTGAGCGCGAAGGATGCCTGAAGTCGGGCGGCACGGCACGCCTGCACGTTCCGGAGCAGCGTGCCCGGGAACCGGAATGAAGGCGTTTGCGCTGCCCGAATTGCCGGTTTCCGGGCACTTGCCAAATGGATACATGGATAATTCAGTGCATGACTCGGTCAGGAGATTTTCATGGGTGCAAAGATCATTGATGGCAGGGAGTTCGCAGCCGAAGTGCGCGGCAAGGTGAAGGACCGCGTGACACGGCTCGCAAGCGAACACGGCGTTGCGCCGGGTCTTGCCGTGGTGCTGGTGGGCGAGGATCCGGCAAGCCAGGTCTACGTGCGATCAAAGGGCAAGGCGACCGTCGAGGCCGGGATGAAGAGCGTCGAACACAAGCTTGCGGCAGATACGTCGGAACGCGAACTTCTGGCGCTGATCGACCAATTGAACAACGACTCTTCAATACATGGCATTCTGGTGCAGTTGCCGCTGCCGGAACATCTGAATGAGGCTCTCGTCGTCAATTCAATCGATCCGGCAAAGGACGTAGACGGCTTCCACATCTCCAATGTGGGGCTTCTCGGCACCGGCCGGAAATCGATGGTGCCCTGCACGCCGCTTGGGTGCCTCATGATGCTCAGAAACCACCACGGAAGCCTGTCAGGGCTGGCGGCGGTGATAATGGGCCGGTCCAACATCGTGGGCAGGCCGATGGCCCAGTTGCTGATTGGCGACAGTTGCACGGTGACAGTTGCACATTCACGGACAAGGGATCTGCCGGAAGTCGTGCGGCGGGCGGACGTGGTCGTGGCTGCCGTCGGGCGACCTGCAATGGTTCAAGGCGACTGGATCAAGCCTGGGGCCACAGTGATCGATGTTGGCATCAATCGGGTCGAGGCGCCGGAAAGAGGCGAGGGCAAGACGCGGCTTGTGGGCGACGTCGACTTCGAACGCGCCTCACGGGTCGCGGGCGCGATCACCCCCGTGCCGGGAGGTGTCGGGCCGATGACGATCGCCTGCCTGCTTGCAAACGCATTGACTGCGTGCTGCCGCTCGAACGGCATTCCGGAACCGGAGGGTCTGACGGCCTGAATCGCCCGCGGGCATTTCCGGTCCGGACCGGACCGGGCCTTGAACCTCTGCGCATGATAGCAAAACTTGATTGCTGACTGGTCGGCAGAAAGGGTGCTTGACGGAAGAGGGGGTGCTGGCATGAGCACAAGCTTCGTCGTCCGAGACATTGATCCCGGAGGCAAGTCCTGGCTCCGACGGGAACCCCGTCAGATCGGCGTATCCATTGAAGAGCTGGTTCGCCGTCTGATCCACGAGCGGCGCACGAAGACCGAACTCCGCCCGAAGCCGTCCGAGGCATTCGCCCGGCATTTCGGAGTGGACCACGGTGTCGACTTGCCGCTCCCGGTGCGCTGTGGGTACAGACCTCTGTCGTTGTCCATTGAGGGAGGGGAATGACAGTTCCGCTCGCGTGGCTCATAGACGCGAACGTGGTCTCCGAGATGATGCGGCCGCGGCCCGAACCGCGGGTCGCCAGCTTCCTCGATTCAATCGCCGAAGAGGGCCCGTGCCTCGCGTCGGTTGCCGTCTGGGAGGTGCTTGACGGCATCGGCCGCCTGGCGCAGGGGAGGCGCCGACGCAGTCTTGTCGGGCGGTTCCACGGTCTCATTGACGAGTCATTCGAAGATCGGATCGTGGACTGGACCCTCGCCGATGCACAGGCATGCGCGAAGATCATGGAAGAAATGCGCCTTCGCGGCGAGCCTCTCGACGACCATATTCCGGATGCCATCCTGGCGGCGGCGGCATTCACCCGCGGCCTCGTGGTCGTGGCGAGGAACACCGGCGAGTTCCGAAATACCGGTGTCGAGACGGTGGATCCTTGGCTGGCTGAACAGATTTGATGCTTGATTCCAAGGTTGGGCGGCCGGCTCTGCGGCGCGACTTGACGCACCGCAGAGCCGTTCTTTCTGCGCCCGGCAGCGACGGCGCGTAGCTGCATGAAGGGTGACGGCGGGAATTGCCAACGGGTTCGCCGATAGTTGGAACAGCGTTCACTCCTCATCAGGGAAGGGCGCCGGCAGTATTCGGGTCCCGGTGAGATACGCCATGGCGGGTCCGGAAAGGAGGTCGCGCAGTGCCGGTGACTTCCAGTCGAGTCCGCCCGTGAAACAACCATAGGCGGGCATGATCAGCCGCGCCTTGTCAACCATGAAGCAGGGCCGGGACGTGCTGCGGATGCGCGCCTTGGAATGGTAGTGGCCGGAGATCTCTCCTGGGTCGGCGCCCTTCTCTGCAATGTGACGGAATGCGAAGGGACCGATCTGAAGCTCTGTCAGGTGCATGCCGCCCAGTTTGGCAGGACCCGGGTCGTGGTTGCCCTCGAGCCAAATCCATTGCCGTCCTTCCTGCAGTTGGGCGACCTTCGTTCGAACCGTCTCGGACAGCGCGTCGGCGGCAGCCAGGTCGTCGAAACTGTCGCCCAGGCACAGCACGACATCTGGCCGCATTTCGTTCACATCTGCGGCAAGACGTGCGAGCGTTTCGTCGGCGTCGTAGGGTGGCAGAAGCGTCCCGCTCCGCCGGGCGATTCGCTCTGACTTTCCCAGGTGCAGGTCCGCGACGGCCAGCAGGTCCCTTGATGCCCAATGCAAGGCACCCGATGGCAGCAGCGTCAGTGTTTCGCCGCAGAATCGAATGTCGTGCCCGTTCATGCTTCGTTCCTAGACCGGACCTCTGAGGGTGGCAAGCCTTGACGGGTGCGCGTCCGCTTGCGAAATGCGCCCATGGCCCGCACACCGCCCTCTGGCCCGCCTCGGCGAAACTTGTACGGACGCGCTCGCGGCCGGGGCATGCGTGCAAGCCGGAAGCGCTATCTTGACGATCTCGATCAGGTTGGGCTGGCAGGCGTCGGGTGGGACGAGAATCCCGGGCGTGCAAAGCTGGATCTCGAAGCAACGTTTGGCGACCGCCTTGTCTGGCTGGAAGCGGGATTTGGCAGCGGCGAGCATTTGGTGCATCAGGCACTGCGGAATCCGGGCGTCGGCTTTGTCGCAGCGGATCCCTATATCGACGGAGTCGCAAGGCTCCTTGGCAAGATCAGGTCGGCCGGAACCGAAAACATCCGAGTCCATCCGGGCGACATCCGAGACTTGATGGATGTGCTGCCCGACCGGTCCGTAGCCAGGGCATTTCTTCTCTACCCGGATCCCTGGCCGAAGAGGAAGCACCACAGGCGGCGCTTCGTGACGCCCGAACACCTGGGTCCGCTCTTTGCGATAATGGCGCCGGGTGCCGAGTTCAGGGTCTCGACGGACATTCCGGATTACGTGCGGCAGGCCATGGAGGAAGTGCCGAAGGCTGGATTTGCTTGGCAGGCGGAACGTCCTGACGACTGGCGAAAGCCATGGGGGGATTGGCTGTCGACGCGCTACGAGCGGAAGGCGGTGCGGGAGGGTCGTACGCCCACTTATCTCACTTTCAGGAAGCCCGATGCGTGAAAGCGAGGTGCGCGCATTGCCTTTCCCTGGTGCCGCGATCCGGTGGTGCAGCGTTCGAGGCGGTGGACCCTTGTCACGCAAGGGTCTAATGAGCGGTGAACGATGAAGGGGTTCCGATGTCGGGAAGTGATTCGCCTGAAGCGATGATCGCGCGCCGGGCAGGCGCGCTCAGGGGAATGGCGCATGTTCCGGGCGACAAGTCGGTTTCGCATCGATCGCTGATTCTCGGTGCGATGAGCGTCGGCGAAACGCGGATCGACGGGCTTCTTGAAGGCGAGGATGTGCTGGCCACCGCCGCCGCGATGCGCGCATTCGGTGCCGAAGTGACCAATGTCGGCGAGGGCAGCTGGTCCGTCCACGGCGTGGGCGTGGGCGGCTTCTGCGAGCCTGCGGACGTGATCGATTGCGGGAATTCCGGGACCGGCGTACGCCTTGTCATGGGCGCGATGGCAACCACTCCGATCACGGCAACATTTTCGGGCGATGCATCCCTCCGATCGCGTCCGATGGGTCGGATCACCGAGCCGCTTGCCGAATTTGGAGCGCTGGCCGTTGGCCGGTCTGCCGGACGGCTGCCGATCACGGTCACGGGTGCGATGGATCCGGTCCCCGTCAGCTACACCATGCCGGTTGCTTCCGCGCAGGTGAAGTCCGCCATCCTCCTCGCCGGGCTTAACGCGCCCGGCGAAACGGTCGTGATCGAGCGGGAATCCACGCGCGACCATACCGAGAGAATGCTCAGGGGGTTCGGTGCCGGCATCGCCATCGACGCAACGGCCGAAGGGCGCGTCATTGCGCTCACGGGCCATGCCGAGCTTCGGCCGCAAGCCATTTCCGTTCCGCGAGATCCTTCTTCCGCGGCCTTTCCTGTGGCCGCCGCGCTGATCGTCGAGGGATCAGACGTGCTTGTGCCCAGTGTCGGGATGAACCCGACCCGTACCGGCTTCTATGCCACGCTCCGTGACATGGGGGCGGACCTGACCCTTGAAAACGAGCGCGAGGAAGGGGGCGAGCCGGTCGCGGATGTTCGCGCGCGATTCTCCCCCGAACTCAAGGGAATCGAGGTTCCGCCCGAGCGCGCGGTCTCAATGATCGACGAGTATCCAGTTCTCTCGGTCGTCAGTGCCTTCGCCGAGGGGCGCACTGTCATGCGTGGCGTGGGCGAGCTGCGGGTGAAGGAAAGCGACCGGATCGATGCGATGGCAACCGGTCTTCGCGCCGTCGGCGGGACCGTCAGGGAAGGCGAGGACTGGTGGGAGGTCGAGGGCATGGGCCCGGCGAGCGTGCCGGGCGGATCGCGTGTCGAGGCCTGCCTTGATCACCGCATTGCCATGTCGTTTCTCGTTCTTGGCCTCGGCGCGAAGGACGCCGTGACCGTGGACGATGCCTCGCCGATCTCCACGTCGTTTCCGACGTTCACGTCGCTCATGAAGGAGCTTGGGGCCTCGCTCGATTCCGTTCAGGCGGAGTAGGCCCGTTTCGCGGGACCTTTCGGCAGTTCGGCACATCAAGCCGCGCTCCTCGACACTCGCGGGAACGCTGAACTTGAAATTCATGCAGCGACCAGGCCCATCTGCTCCAGCTTGAGGAGCACCTGCTGCGCACAGTGGTCGACTTCGACATTTTCGGTTTCAAGCTTCAGTTCCGGGCTTTCCGGCACGTCATAGGGATCCGAGATGCCAGTGAACTCCTTGATCCTGCCTTCCCTTGCGAACTTGTACAGCCCCTTCCGGTCACGCCGCTCGCATTCCTCGATTGACGTGGCAACGTGCACTTCGACGAAGGCGCCGAAATTCTCGATCTCCTCGCGCACGGCCCGCCTCGCTGCGGCATAGGGGGCGATCGGCGCGCAGATGGCGATCCCTCCGTTCTTCGTGATTTCAGACGCGACGAAACCGATGCGGCGGATGTTGAGATCCCGGTGCGGCTTCGAGAACCCGAGTTCGCTCGAGAGGTTCTTGCGGACGATGTCTCCGTCGAGAAGCGTGACCGGACGCCCTCCCATCTCCATGAGCTTGACCAGGAGCGCGTTCGCGATTGTCGACTTCCCTGATCCGGAAAACCCGGTGAAGAAGACCGTGAAGCCCTGCCGGGAGCGGGGCGGGTAGCGGCGTCTGAGCTCACTTGCGACCTCGGGAAAGGTGAACCAATGCGGAACTTCGAGACCCTCGCGCAGCCGGCGTCGGAGTTCGGATCCGCTGATGTCCAGGACGGTCAGCCCTTCCTCGATTTCGTCGGATTGCATGTACTGGGCGCGTTCCCGCACAAAGACCATGTGCTTGAAGTCAACCATTTCGACGCCGATCTCGCTTTCATGCTCCCGAAACAGGTTCTGCGCGTCGTAGGGTCCGTAGAACGGCTTGCCCGTCGAGGTCTTTCCCGGCCCGGCATGGTCCCGGCCCACGATCATGTGGGTGCAACCATGATTCCTCCGGATGAGGCCGTGCCAGACGGCTTCTCTCGGCCCCGCCATTCGCATGGCGAGGTTCAGAAGGCTCATCGTTGCCGTGGACGAGGGATACTTGTCGAGCACGGCTTCATAGCATCGCACACGCGTGAAATGATCGACGTCGCCGGGCTTCGTCAGGCCCACGACCGGGTGTATGAGGAGATTGGCGGCCGTTTCCCGCGCCGCCCTGAACGTCAGTTCCTGATGTGCGCGGTGCAGAGGGTTGCGGGTCTGGAATGCAACGATCCGGTACCAGCCCAGCTTGCGAAAATATGCGCGAAGCTCGTTTGGCGTGTCCCGTCGCACCCTGAAGTCGTAATGTGCGGGAAGCTGGAATCCAGTTACCGGCCCGCCCAGATACACCGGACCCGCAGTGTGACGCAGATAGTTGACGGTGGGGTGCTCGAGGTCATCGGTGCCCAGGACCTTCTTCGCTTCCCGTGACTTGTCGGGGCGCCAACGGTCGGTGACGTTCATGGTTGCGAGAATAACGCCCTCCTGATCGCGAAGAGCCATGTCGCTGCCGAGCTTGACGCTCTGCGCAAATTCCTCCGAGACATCGAGCGTGACAGGCACTGGCCAGAGCGTTCCGTCGGCAAGCCGCATGTCGTCGACGACGCTTTCATGATCGCGCTCGCCCAGAAAACCCTTCAACGGATGGAATCCTCCGTTCAACAGGAGTTCGACGTCGCAGATCTGGCGCGGCGTGAGATCCCAGCTCGGCAGCCCTGCAGCCTCTTCCCTGAGGCCCTGTGCCTTGTCCCGGGGAACCAGCAGTTCCGGAATGGCGGAATGATTCGAATTCGGCATGACTGGCCCGATGCGATCTCGCGGAGTGGCTTCTCCTAGACAGTGACAGGCAGGGAAGGCAAGGCGTTCCGGATTCGCGGGCCTTCCGCGCAACGAGCGGATTGCGGCGCCTGACACCCGCATTCGCCAGGTCGCCCGGTCAACCGGTCTCGCCCTTGCCTGCGGTCACTGGGCCGCGATTTCCGCATCACGCCCCTGCTCGGCAAGGAAGCGCTCGGCTTCAAGTGCGGCCATGCATCCCATGCCGGCTGAAGTGACTGCCTGACGGTACACGTGATCGGTGATGTCGCCTGCGGCGAATACGCCGGGGACTGACGTGGCCGTCGAGTCCGGCGCGGTAACGGCGTAGCCGCCATTGTGAAGTTCGAGGCTGTCCTTGACCAGTTCATTTGACGGCACATGGCCGATGGCGATGAAGACCCCCTTGCAGGGGATTTCGGTGATCTGTCCGGTCTTGACGTGCTTCGCTCTCACGCCCGCGACGGCCTTCGGTTCCTCCGTTCCGAAGACTTCGTCCAAGACATGGTCCCAGAGAATCTCGACCCTCTCGTGGCCGAAGAGCCGGTGCTGAAGGATCTTGTCGGCACGCAACCCGTCCCGGCGATGGACCAGGGTGACCTTGGACGCGAAGTTGGTCAGAAAGAGCGCCTCCTCGACCGCCGTATTGCCTCCGCCGACGACAACAACGTCCTCGCCGCGAAAGAAGAACCCGTCGCAGGTGGCGCAGGCCGAGACGCCAAAGCCCTTGAACGCCTCCTCCGAGGCAAGGCCCAGCCATCTTGCCTGTGCACCCGTTGCCAGGATTACGGTGTCCGCGAAGTAGGTGGTGCCCGTATCGCCGCTCGCGCGGAAGGGCCTGCGCGATAGGTCGAGCGACTGAATGTGGTCAGAGACGACCTCGGTGCCGACGGCGCGTGCATGCTCCTCCATGTTCGCCATCAAGCCGGGGCCCTGGATGCTGCTTTCGCCGGGCCAGTTTTCGACCTCGGTCGTGATCATGAGCTGGCCGCCTGGCTGAACGCCCTGGACCAGAAGCGGTTCGAGCATCGCCCGGCTCGCGTAGACGGCGGCGGTGTAGCCCGCCGGACCCGATCCGATGATCAGCACTTTTGTGTGTCGCGTGTTGCTCAAGGCTGGTGCCTCCCGGGAAGAATGCCGGACCGATATAGTCCGGGATCCCGTTCATCGAAAGTGTCTTTGGCTCGGAGACCATGCCGGAAGCCTTCGGTGCACGAGTACGGTGCTCCGAGGAATCCGGCGCGACCTGACGGACGGATTGCGCGGATCGGCGGGCGTCCCGAAGGGTGCCGGATCCTGGAAATCGGGAGCATGGCTAACGAAATTGCGCAATTGCGACACATTGTTGCGCGAAAACAGGCAGTCCGGTAAGATTCTGCAAAAGAGGGAGCGGATGACCATGCCAGGCGAACGGCTCGACGCAATCGACCGAATGATACTTGCGGAATTGCAGGGCAATGGCCGCATGACCAATGTCGAACTGGCTCGACGCGTGGGCATTTCCGCTCCGCCTTGTCTTCGCAGGGTTCGAGCCCTTGAGGACCAAGGACTGATTCGGGGCTATCACGCCCTGGTTGATTCCCGCGCACTGGGTTTCGAAGTGCAGGTCTTTGTCATGGTTGGACTTCAAAGCCAGGCGGAAGTGGACCTGAGCGCATTCGAGTCGCGCTGCCGGAACTGGCCCCTTGTCAGAGAGTGCAACATGCTCAATGGCGAGGTGGATTTCATCCTGAAATGCGTGGCTCCCGATCTCTCGACCTTTCAGCGATTCCTGACCGCTGAACTGACGTCGGCGCCAAACGTGATCTCGGTCAAGACATCCCTCGTGATTCGGTGCGCCAAGGAGGAACCCGCCGTGCCCTTCGACGTGCTCGAGGAGCGGCAAGCCAAGATTGCGTGACGCCGAGCGCTGGAACGCGACGCCCCTGCCTTCCGTGGCCTCAAGGACCGCTGCGTCCTTCGCGTTCAAAGGCAGATGACGGAAATCAGGCGACCGTAGTCCGGCTCGTTGCAATGCCGGCTTCGCCGATAGGAAAAGAAGCGGTCCGAATCGGAATACGTGCAATGCCCGGTCCATTGCGCATTTCCGACGCCTGCGTTGCGGAGACGTTGCAGGCTGTAGCCGACAAGATCGAACTGATAGCGGTCGTCACGTCCGTTCGCGAAGAAGCGCGTGCTTCCGGGATCGTCGTTGACAAGGCGTTCAAGGAATTCCGATCCCACTTCATAGGCGCGCTGGCTGATTGTCGGGCCGATCACGGCGGTGATTTCCGCGGAGCGCGCTCCGAGCCCTTCCATCGCTTCGACCGTGGCTTCCAGGATTCCGTCCAGGGCGCCACGCCAACCGGCATGTGCGGCGCCGATCACTTGCGCGGCATTGTCGGCAAACAGCACCGGCTGGCAGTCGGCAGTCAGGATGGCGAGGCCAAGGCCCGGCGTCGCAGTGGCCATTGCGTCCGCCCTCGGCCGCACATCGAACGGCGCCTCCGTTGCAAGCGCCGTGGCCGAGTGCGCCTGGTGAACCGTGGCCAGGCGTTCCGGCGAGATTCCGAGAGCGTCGGCCGCGCGTTTCCGGTTGATTGCCACGTTCCCTTTCAGGTCCGTTGAACCGAAGCCGCAATTCAGGCTGGCAAAGAGGCCCGAGGAGGCGCCGCCACCCCGCGTGAAGAAGCCGTGGCGCAACTGTGCCAGGGCATCGGATGTAATGATTTCGAGCGTCATGCCGTGAATCCGGGCGGAAGGGGCGCGCCCTCCTGGTAGAGCGCCATTGCCCGAAAGAGCGTTCCCATTTCGCTTTCGTGCGTCAAGCGATGAAGCGCGGCGACATGTCTTTCGCGAGCGGCTCCCGTCAGCGTTGCGGCCAGTCTCTCCGCGCGCTGTACCATTCCGAGACGTTCGAGGAATTCTCCCTGGGGAATCACCTGCGTGCTGGCCGCCGGGCGGGCGGCACGCGCTATCGCCTCGAAGTCCACATGGGCGGTCAGGTCAGCCGTGCCGGGATCGGTCAGGGGCGGCACGCTCCTGTGAGCCCGGACGGCCTGCAGCGTGTCGCCGAGCGATCGTTGGCCGCCGTAGTCAGTCACAAGCGCAAGGCCGCCAAGTTCGGCGATTCGCGCTCCGATGTCGCCTGCGATTGCATTTGCGGCCGCCCGGACCTCGACTATGTCGCCGTCACGTGTATCGCCCAGACGGCAGGCAAGCGATTCGGGGCTGACACGGTCGGAGAGGCCTAGGGTCAGGGCGCCGTCGTTGTCCACGCCGACCATGCGTTCCCGCCATGCGGCTCCGTCGCGCTGGAACTGGCGGACGGGAAGTGCGTCGAAGAACTCGTTCGCGACGAGAAACAGCGGAAAGCGGGGAAGGCTCTCGATACTGTCGTGATGGCGCAGCGGGCGGTCAATCGTCTTCCTTTGCACTTCGCGCAGGACCGGTGAGGCTTCCACGAGGTGAACGGAAAGGGCTGCCGCGAATTCGGGCACCGTCCGGCCGGCCCGAAGCATGTCCGCCATGAGCGTGCCTCTTCCAGGGCCAAGCTCGGCGAGGCACACCGGTCGTGGCGCCTCGCGGTCGAGCCACGCCTGCGCAAGCGCAAGCCCCAGGAGTTCGCCGAACATCTGGCTGATTTCCGGCGCCGTGGTGAAATCGCCCTGCACGCCGAGGGGAGCGCGCGTGGAGTAGTAACCGAACTCCGGATGCAGCAGGCAGTCGGACATGAAGTCCGCCACTGTCAATGGGCCGGTGCCGCGGATTCTCTGGATGAGGCGCCTCTCGAGTTCGGTCATCGAAAGACGCGTCCTTTGCGGGCAGGCAGGTCCTGCCGCGAAAGACGGAACTCGTCCGGGGAAAGTCCTGGCCGGTCGGTCGTCGCGGGTGCGGCCATCGCCGGCCGGCGCGTTTGGCGCGCATGGCCGAGGAGACCTGGAACTGCTCTCACTGGCGGGATCGGAGCGCAAAGAAGAGCACGAGCAGCCCGAGGGCGATCATTGGCAGGGAAAGCAGCTGCCCCATCGTGACCCCGGCCGGTCCGGCAAGCGCGACGTGACCCGCTGGATTGCCTGCCGTCACGAACTGAGCGTCAGCTTGCCGGAAGAACTCCACTGCGAAACGAGACACGCCGTAGCCTGCAGTGAAGATGCCGACAATTGCACCGGGCCGCCTGAGCCAGCCTCGTGCATGCACAAGCCAGAGTAGAAGCGATCCGAGAACCAGGCCCTCAAGTCCCGCTTCGTAGATTTGGGACGGATGCCTGGCGCAGGCGCCTTCGATGCCGGGACAGTCCTGCGCGGCGGAACCTGGAAATATCACGCCCCAGGGCAGGTCCGTTGGCCTTCCCCAGAGTTCGGCGTTGATGAAGTTCGCGATTCGGCCAAGGAACAGCCCCGGCGGGGCCGCGAGCGCCAGTCCGTCCGCGAGTCCCGCCTTGGGCAGGTCGTGCCTGCGCGCGAACACGGCAGCGGCGACGGCAACGCCCAGCAGGCCGCCATGGAATGACATGCCGCCTTCCCAGACGCGCAGGACCGACAGGGGATCTTCCAGAAACTGCCCGCCGCCGTAGAACAGGACATATCCAAGGCGGCCGCCCAGAACGATGCCGAGGATCAGCCAGACCATGAGGTCGTCAAGCCGCTTGCGGTCAAGGGCCGGGGCGCCGTCTTTCCAGAGCCTGGGCCGCTCGATGATTCGACGGAGGATCCAGTAGCCGATCAGGATTCCCGCGATGTAGGCGAGGGCATACCAGCGAATCGGCAGATCGATCGGGCCCAGGGGAATCTCGACCAGGATTGGTGAAATGTCGGGAAACGGGATTCCGTGCTGCATGAATCGCGTTCGTGGCATTGCTGCGTGGAAGCGTCAACCTTGTGAAGCATGCATTTGCAACTTAGAAGGGCCGGGACGTGCTCAAGCTGGACGAGGTGCCGGAATGCAGACGCGAAACCCGAGACTGGACGATCTCGCGCAGCTCATGATGAATTCGATGGGAATCGCCCGGGGCGCCCGGGACGAGTTCGAGACGGCCATGAAGGGAATGCTCGACCGGTGGCTGGCGGGCCGGGATCTCGTGACACGCGAGGAATTCGACGCCGTGCGGACAATGGCCGAAAAGGCGCGCGCCGAGAACGAGGCGCTCCGGACACGGGTCGAGGCGCTGGAGTCACGCAGGCGCAAGAAGCCCTGACCTAGAGCTGCTGCGGCAGGCGCGTTGAAGCGGGCAGCGTTCGCTGAGTCCGGCTGTCGCGCGACCGGCAAGGCCGGCTTGCATGGCAAGGCCCTGTCAGGCGTCCTTGGCGGAAGGCGGGTGGCGTCGCCGGAGACTCCGGCCGCTCGATTCACATTATTTTCGATCCGGACAAGTTTTCGCTTTACAGGTCCCCGCTTTCGGAACACCATATCTCGCAAGGTGGATGACAGGGTCCACCGAGTCTTGAATTGTCGGCAAGCCGTGGTGGGATCAACCACCAGGCACGCAAGATGGGGCAAGAGCGCATGTCGCTGACCGAGCAATACACCACCGAAGACCTTCACCCGATCGACATCGTCGAGCACGTGGCCGAGCGTCACGAGTGGGAGTTCGACCGGTTTGCGGAGGACCAGATCGCCATGGCGATCGAAGGGCAATGGCGGACGTATTCGATTACCCTTGCCTGGTCTTCGCAGGACGAGACCCTGCGACTGATCTGCACTTTCGAAATCGATCCGCCAACGGACAGGGTGGGCGCGCTCTACGAGGTGCTGAACCGGACCAATGACATGTGTTGGTCAGGAGCGTTCGCGTTCTGGCAGTCCCAGAGGCTGATGGCATGGCGATACGGCCTCGTGCTGGCCGGAGAGCAATCCGCGAGCGCCGAGCAGGTCGATACGATGATTCGGACCGCCGTGCTGGCGGCCGAACGGTTCTACCCGGCGTTTCAGCTTGCCACATGGGGCAAGGAATCGCCGGAACGCGCAATGGATGTCGCCATAAGCGAGGCCTATGGCCGCGCGTGAAGTGAAGAGAGATTGCTGCGTCCGCACACTTGCTTCCTCCCCTGTTGATCGCGGGCGCACGGGAGCCGGGCCGCTGAAACGGCGACCCGGTTTTCCTTTTGGCCCTGTCGTAACGGCTTTCCGCACCGTGCGGGAACGGGATAGGGAGCGACGAACCGGAAAGGGACGTTCGCCATGGGATTTGGAGACATCGCGCATCGGGGACTTGTTCTCCTTGGCTGCGGCAAGATGGGCGGGGCATTGCTTCAAGGGTGGATCGGGCAGGGCTTGGACAGGAGTGCCGTCTGGGTGGTTGATCCGGCGCCTTCCGAGGAACTGGATGCGCTTGCCGGCGTGAACCTGAATGCGGACCTGCCCGCCTCGCCGGCGATCGTGGTGATCGCGGTCAAGCCGCAGATGATGGGCACTGCATTGGAGTCGGTGCGGCAGTTCGGGGGACGCAAGGACACGCTCTTCCTGTCGGTTGCCGCGGGGACGACGCTGAGGCGGTTCGAGGCGGCGCTCGGGTCATCGACCCCGGTCATTCGCGCGATGCCGAACACGCCCGCCGCAATCGGGCGGGGCATTACCGCACTCGTCGGCAATGGCCAGGTTTCCGAGGCCGGCATGCATGCGGGCGAGGAACTCCTGTCCGCCGTTGGCAAGACCGTGCGTCTGGACCGGGAAGCGGACATGGACGCGGTGACGGCGGTGTCCGGTTCGGGTCCGGCTTACGTCTTCCATCTCATCGAGACGCTCGCGGCGGCCGGCAGCGCCGAGGGCCTTTCGTCGGAGATGGCTCTTACCCTCGCGCGTTCGACCGTGGCCGGGGCAGGAGCGCTGGCCGAGGCTTCGCCGGAGGATCCGGGGCAGCTCCGCGTCAATGTCACGTCGCCGGGCGGGACGACGGAGGCTGCGCTGCACGTCCTGATGGATGGCGCCACGGGGTTTCCGGCACTTGTCTCGAGGGCTGTCAGCGCGGCAGCCGGCAGAAGCCGGGAGTTGGGAAATTGACGATCAGCTTCGAGGAATTCATGAAGGTCGACATTCGCGTCGGCGAGATCACGCGTGCTGAACCGTTCCCGGAGGCGCGGAAGCCCGCGTTCAGGCTTTGGGTCGATTTCGGCCCGGATCTCGGCGTCAGGAAGAGTTCCGCGCAGATCACGCGGCATTACGATGTCGGGTCGCTTCGGGGGTGCAAGGTGCTCGCGGTCGTGAACTTCCCGCCACGTCAGATCGGTCCGGTCTTGTCGGAGATACTTGTGCTGGGAGTGCCTGACGAGGACGGCGAGGTCGTGTTGTTGAAGCCGGACAAGGATGTCCCTATTGGCGGACGCATGTTCTAGCGCCTGCAATTCTCGGGACAGCATGGCATCCGGCACTGCGCCGTGCCGGGCAGTGAAGCGCCAGGTTGAGTCAGGCAACGGAGGGCCGCTCTGGAACTCAAGCGGAGCTCCGGGACCCGCGGCCTGTCACTCGAGGCGCATTTGCGGCTCTCTCCGCTCGGCCCGGCGTCGTGACCGGCATTGGCCTCGGGGAACCACAACTTAACGTGTTCGGAGCGGGGACAGTTGAATCCGTTCAGGAAATCGCAGTAGACTTCAGCGGCTTCCACTTGGGCAAATTTCCGGCGCGTGGAGGGACTGAATTGCAGGGTGGCCGGGAGATTATCGGCCCAAAGAGATTGGGGCAGCACGCATGGCGATCGGCGGAATGTTTTCTTCGGACATGGCTATAGACCTCGGCACGGCGAATACGCTGGTCTATGTCAAGGGCAAGGGCGTCATCCTGAACGAGCCGTCGGTGGTTGCCTACTATTTCAAGGACGGACAGAAGAAGATCCTGGCCGTCGGGGAGGACGCCCGGTTGATGCTGGGCCGCACGCCGGGCAGCATCCAGGCGATCCGGCCGCTGCGTGATGGCGTCATTGCCGACTTCGATGTTGCGGAATCGATGATCAAGGAACTCATCAAGAAGGTGCACAAGCGCGGCTTCTTTCCAAAGCCGCGCGTGATCGTCTGCGTGCCGCACGGGGCGACGCCGGTCGAGAAGCGCGCGATCCGGCAGTCCGTGGAAGCGGCCGGCGCCAGAAAGGCCGGGTTGATCGCCGAACCCATCGCGGCTGCAATGGGGGCCGGCCTTCCGATCACGGATCCGACGGGCAACATGGTCGTCGACATTGGCGGCGGCACAACAGAGGTGGCCGTGCTGTCTCTGAGCGACATTGTCTACGCCATGTCGGTCAGGGTCGGCGGCGACCGCATGGACGAGAGCATCGTGAGCTACATTCGACGCAAGCACAACGTCCAGATCGGCGAGGCCACCGCCGAAAGAATCAAGACCACGATCGGCTGCGCAAGAATGCCGGAAAACGGGCGTGGCCAGTCGATGGAAGTCCGTGGCGTTGACATGCTGAACGGCGTGCCGACGCAATTCGAGATCAATCAGGGGCATGTGGCCGAGGCTGTGCTTGAACCGGTGCAGCAGATTGTCGATGCAGTCATGTCGACGCTGGAAGTGACGCCTCCCGACCTGGCTGGGGACATTGTCGATCGGGGCGTCATGCTGACCGGCGGCGGGGCGCTTCTTGGCGGGCTAGACCTGGCGATCCGTGAACAGACGGGGCTTGCTGTGAGCGTCGCCGACAACGCGCTTCACTGCGTTGCCATCGGGACCGGAACGGCGCTCGAATACGAAAAGCAACTGCGCCATGTGATCGACTACGAAAGTTGAAGAGGAGGCATGTCTTTCTGTAGTTCCGCGTTGTGGAATCGCGGTGTCGATTCCTCCCGGATCGGTTGGCACGGTCAGGTGCCACTGGCGCGGAGCAGGGATGTTGCCAAAGTAGGATCGTGGCACGGCGAAACGACAAGAAAGTCGACTATTTCCGTCCGATCAGGCACATCGCCGTCGGGTTCCTGGTGCTCGCCCTGTTTGCCACCTTCGTTCTTTGGCGGAACGATACGTCGCGGGCCGAGCGCGTGCGGGTTGCCGTCGTGGATTTCGTCGTGCCGAACCTGGAATGGGCCCTTGTGCCGGTCACGGAGACGGTCAAGCTGGCAACGCGGATTCAGTCCTACACCTTTCTTCAGCGCCAGAACCGGGAGTTGCGCGATGAACTTCGACGCCTGAAGGCCTGGAGAGAGACCGCGCTGCAGCTTGAGCAGGAAAACGCCCGGTTGCTCAACCTGAACAAGGCCCGGCTGGACCCTGCTCTGACCGTGGTCACGGGCAAGGTCATTGCCGACAGCGGTTCACCCTACCGACATTCCGTGCTGCTGAATGTCGGGCGTGCACGCGACGGAATCGCGGACGGCTGGGCAGTCACGGACGGCCTCGGACTTGTCGGCCGAATCCTTGGAGTCGGGCAGCATTCAAGCCGGGTGCTGCTCTTGACGGACAGTGCAAGCCGCGTTCCGGTCACCATCCAGCCATCGGGGCAAAGTGCGCTTCTTTCGGGCGACAACTCCCGGTTGCCAGTCCTTGAACTCATTGACGTCCCGAACGACGTGCGGCCGGGCGATCGCGTCGTCTCGTCCGGCGCCGGACGCGTGCTGCCTGCGGATTTGCTGGTCGGAAACGTAGTTCTGGATCGCGACGGTCGCCTGAGGTTGAGGCTTGCCGCCGATTACGACCGGATGAAATTCCTTCGTGTGCTTCGCAGCCCTCCGACCGAGAAACTGGATGCACCGGCGGTTCTGGTTGGCCCGCTGTTGCCGGAGGTCGAGGCTGTGCCGGCAGAGGGGGAGAATGCCGATGGCTGACCTCGTGGGCCGTGTCTGGCTGTTTCGGGCGGGTTTCGTCCTGCTGGCCGGTGCCACGGGTTTCGTCCAGCTTCTGCCTTTGGACATTGGCCCGGACGACTTGATGCCCGGTCAGGAATTCATTCTTGTCTTCGCTTTCGCCTGGGTCGTCAGGCGCTCCGAATTCGTGCCCGCCCTTCTTCTGGCAGCGGTCTTCCTGCTTGCCGACATACTGTTCATGCGGCCGCCCGGGCTGTGGGCGGCTCTGGTGGTTCTTGCCTGCGAGTTCCTTCGCGGACGGCGGGCGCGACAGCTTGCCGCGACGTTCCTCATGGAGTGGCTGCTGATTGCGGTTGTGCTGGTGGCGATGAAAGCCGTGGAGACCGCGATGCTGTCCCTGTCCGGCACCGGTCATCCAGGCATGGATGTGACGATCATGCACTTTGGACTTGCCATCCTTTTCTATCCGGTTGTCGTTCTATTGTCCGAGCGCGTTCTCGGACTCAGAAAGATTCGTCCCGGGGACAGGGAACGGCCCTGAGAGAGTAGGAACATGAATCGTTCGTGGGCAGAATCAGACGAGAGTGCCGGAGTGATCTCGCGGCGCGCGCTCGTGCTGGGCGGCGGCCAGCTTGCCCTTTTGGCCACGCTGGTGCTGAGGATGCGCCAGCTGCAGGTGCACGAGGCGGCTGAATACCAGCTTCTGGCCGAGGACAACCGGGTCAATGTGCGTCTCATTCCCCCGCGCCGGGGCAGGGTCTTCGACAGGCACGGGATCCCTGTCGCGCAAAACGGTCAGAACTACCGGATTGTTATCGTGCGAGAGGATGCCGGCGACGTGGAAGAGACCATTGCGAAGGTCCGGCAGCTTGTGGAACTCGATGAGAGGAAGCTTCAGCGCGCATTGAAGGAGGTGGATCGCCGGAGTCCGTTTGTGCCGGTCACGCTCGCGGACCAGCTGGCATGGGAGGACATCGCGGAAGTCGCCGTCAATGCGCCGGCACTTCCCGGCATCACGCCGGAAGTCGGCCTGTCGCGCGTGTATCCGCTGGGGCAGGATTTTGCGCATGTCGTCGGCTATGTCGGACCTGTCAGCGAAAGCGACCTGTCCCGGGCCGTATCGCCGGATCCCGTCCTGCAGATTCCGGAGTATCAGTTCGGCAAGGTCGGAATCGAGGCGAAGCGCGAGACCGATCTCCGGGGGCGTGCCGGTATCCGCAGGATCGAGGTCAGCGCGGCTGGCAGGGTCATGCGGGAGCTTGGTCGCGATGAATCCGTTGCAGGCAGCGACCTGCAGCTGACCATTGATCATGGGCTCCAGAACTATGCATTGGCGCGGCTCGCTGGCGAAAGCGGCAGCGCGGCCGTCATTGACGTCGGGACCGGCGACCTTCTGGCCATGGTTTCGTCACCTTCCTTTGATCCGAACCTGTTCGTGCGCGGGATTTCGGTGAAGGACTATGGCGCGCTCCGCGATCACGCCCAAGTGCCTCTGTTCAACAGGTCCGTTCAAGGGCAGTATCCGCCAGGATCCACCTTCAAGATGATGACCGCACTGGCGGCCTTGCGGGCCGGGGTGCTGGGACCGCGCGACACCGTGCATTGCCCAGGGCACCTGAAGTTTGGAGGGCGCAAGTTCCATTGCTGGAGGGCTGGCGGCCACGGTAGGGTGGATCTTGACAAGGCGATCACCCAATCCTGTGATGTCTATTTCTACGAGGCTGCCCGACGGGTCGGCATCGACCGCATCGCGGAGCTTTGCAAGGAATTCGGGCTGGGGCAGCGCCCGGACATTCCCTTGTCGGCCGTACGGTCCGGACTCGTGCCGTCGGTCAAGTGGAAGGCGCGGGTTCGCGGCGAACGCTGGCTCGAGGGCGAGACCCTGAACGCGGGAATCGGGCAAGGCGACGTTCTGGCTACGCCGTTGCAGCTTGCGGTCATGACCGCGCGCATCGCAAGCGGGCGGGCGATCAAGCCGCGCTTGATCAAGTCGATCGATGGCGTCGAGACACCGGTCGAGCCAGCCGCCGAAGTCGACTTGCCCGATGGCCAGCTGCAATTGATGCGACGAGCCATGTACAACGTGGTCAACGGTCCGAGAGGAACGGCGCGGCGGTCGCCGATCGTTGCCGAGGGATTTCTCATGGCCGGCAAGACAGGAACCAGCCAGGTGCGTGGCATCTCGACTGCCGAGCGCGAGCAGGGAGTCACCAAGAACGAAGATCTCCCCCGGCATCTTCGGGATCACGGCCTCTTCGTTGCGTTCGCGCCCCACGACAGGCCGAAATACGCCGTTGCCGTGGTCGTCGAACATGGCAGCAGCGGCTCGCTCGTGGCGCCGCCTGCACGGGACATCCTGCTCTATGCGCTGTACGGGGGCGTTCCGCCCCTGACGGCCTATCCGCAGGATCAGCGGGAGGCGATCCGGCAGCAACATCAGGAGATGGTTTTGCGCCCGCGCCAGAAACCGGTCCGGGAGGCGAGCAGGGCATGAGCTTTCTCGAGTACAGGGCACGGTTCATTCCGGCAGGCACGCGCAAGATCCTTCATGTCAACTGGGCGCTTGTGATCCTGCTGACAGCGGTTGCCTCCGTGGGATTCCTGATGTTGACCTCGGCGGCGGGCGGGGACATGTCCCGCTGGGCGGAACCTCATATGTTGCGGTTCGCGGTGGGTCTCGTCCTGATGCTGGCAATCGGTCTGGTGCCGATCTGGTTCTGGCGCTCGGTTTCCGGGCTGGCATATGTCAGCGCCCTCGGCCTCCTGGTCTTGGTGGAGTTCTTTGGAATCGTCGGCATGGGCGCGCAACGCTGGATCGATCTCGGATTCATCCAGTTTCAGCCGTCGGAAATGATGAAGATCGCGCTTGTGATGTGTCTCGCGGCATATTACGACTGGTTGCCGCTTTCGAGCGTGTCGCGGCCACAATGGGTTCTTGTGCCGCTGATCCTGATTCTCATTCCGGCAGCGATCATCTTCAGGCAACCCGACCTGGGCACGACGGTGCTTCTGGTCTTGGGCAGCGGAATAGTGATGTTCTGTGCCGGCGTGAGCTGGTGGTACTTCGCGGGCGTGATTGGAGCGGTGGCGGGCATGGTGTTCACGGTCTTCCTGTCGCGCGGTACGGATTGGCAAATCCTGCAGGACTACCAGTATCGCCGCATCAACATATTCCTTGACCCCTCGAGCGATCCCCTTGGGGCGGGCTATCACATCACGCAGTCCAAGATTGCGTTGGGTTCCGGCGGGTGGGCCGGCAAGGGATTCATGCAAGGCACGCAGTCGCGCCTGAACTTCCTGCCGGAGAAACATACGGATTTCATATTCACGACGCTTGCTGAAGAGTTCGGGTTCGTCGGTGGATTCTCCCTTCTTTCGCTCTATGGCCTGATCATATTCGTGTGCGTCCTGTCGGCGCTCGGGAACAAGAATCGCTTTGGTGCGCTTCTTACGCTGGGCGTGTCGGCGACGCTGTTCCTTCATGTCGCGGTGAACATCTCGATGGTCGTCGGGCTTGCCCCGGTGGTGGGAGTTCCCCTTCCGCTTGTCTCCTACGGCGGATCTATCCTGCTGGTCCTTATGGCCGCCTTTGGTCTCGTGCAGTCTGCGCACGTCTACAGGTGGCGCAATTGATCAGGGTCCTGTTCTCCGGCCAGCGCGTGGACTGGGATGACTTTGGTGACCTCTTGCCAGCCGCGCTGGCGGATGCCGGAATCGAGGCCGAGGTCATCAACGAGAGAATGCCTCCATCACCGGAGACCATTGACTACATCGTCTATGCGCCTTGGAGCGACATGAAGGACTTCTCGCCGTTCACGGACGCCAAGGCGGTCCTGAATCTCTGGGCGGGCGTGGAAGGCGTGGTCACCAACGAGACCTTGACGATGCCGCTCGCACGCATGGTGGACCCGGGACTGACCGAGGGAATGGTCGAATGGTGTGTTGCCCACGCAATGCGGCATCATCTGGGCATCGACAGGGACGTTTGCCGTAGCGACGCGGCCTGGGACCCTTATGTGCCGCCGCTTGCGCGCGAGCGGCCTGTAACGGTCCTGGGGCTTGGTGTGCTTGGCCGGGCCGTAGGCGAGGCGCTTTCGGGCCTTGGCTTTCCCGTAAGCGGCTGGAGCAGGGTCGGAAGGGACGTGCCGGGTGTGACGTGCCATTCAGGAGAAGGCGGGCTCGCCGAGGCGCTTCGCACGGCCGAGTTGCTGATCCTCCTCCTGCCGCTCACGCCCGCGACGGCAGAGCTCATGAACTCTGAACGGCTTGCTCTCCTGCCGAAGGGGGCCATGCTGATCAATCCGGGACGCGGTCCGCTGATCGACGATGACGCGCTGCTCGCCGCGCTTGACAGTGGCCACGTTGCGCATGCCACGCTTGACGTCTTTCGCGAAGAGCCCCTGCCGAGCGATCATCCCTTCTGGGCTAATCCGGGCATCACGGTGACTCCGCACATCGCGTCCGCCACGCGGCCGGGTACAGCGGTCGGAGTCATCGTCGAGAACATTCGCCGTGGCGAGGCAGGCGAGCCGATGCTGCATCTCGTCGATCGGCGCAAGGGATATTGACGCTTCTTCGCGGACAGTTCGCGTCGGGGCAAGGGCGCGACCGCAGGCAATTTGCGGAAACGCGCCGTCTTTGCCAGGGCGAGCCCGAATTCCCATGGAGAGCTCACGCAGCGAGCGCTTCCTGCACACGGTCCTTGAGTTCGGGAAGCAGGTCCGTCTCAAACCACGGATTGGAGTTGAGCCAGCCCGTGTTCCGCCAGGACGGGTGGGGCAGGGGAATCGCGTTCGGAAGCAGCGATTTCCAGTCGCGGACGGTGTCAGTCACCTTGGCGTTCCGCGGGAGTCCGAGATGCCAGGCATGTGCATGGCCGCCCACGAGCAGCGTCAGCCGAACCGTCGGCAGGCTGTCGAGCACGCGAGCCCTCCATGTCTCTGCGCAGATGGCGGGCGGCGGCAGGTCGCTGCCGCTGGCGCTGTAGCCCGGAAAGCAGAATGCCATCGGCACGATGGCGACGCGCGAAGCGTCGTAGAATGTCACTTCGTCGACACCCATCCAGTCGCGGAGCCGATTGCCTGACCTGTCCTTGAAGGGAATGCCTATCTCGTGCACCTGCCGGCCGGGGGCCTGTCCGGCGACAAGAAGGCGGGCGGAGGATTCGAACCAGACAGCCGGGCGCGGTCGATGCCCTGTGGCCGTGGCCGCAAAGCGTGCGGTGCAGAGCTTGCATGCGCCGAGACGCTTCTTCAGTTCGGAAAGGTCCTTGTTCACGAGTCGCCAGGTGCCGCTGCCGGATCTTGCACCACATACAGGCTTCCGCATCGGTTCGCCATGTTCCTGTACGGTCTTCCCTCGGCACTGGCGGGCGGCAGGCAGCAAGCTTCCCGGCTTCCGCCATGACGGAATTGCGTCGACTGGTAACTGCTCACCCCTTTCCCAGGGCGGGTTGAGGGTCATGCAGTTCGATCATTTTGGCGGCGTTTCCGGCGAGCGCGATCTGGATGGCGACGATAGGGTTGTATCCGAGTGCCGCCATCGAGCTCAGGCAGCTTGAGATCCGGCACCAGGCTTCGGCGTGAAGCCGGGTCCGGAAGCATCCGGACATGGATGCTTGATCTTGACCTTCGCCATCCTGGTCTTCCGCTCGGCCGAGTTGTTCGTGAAGCTGACGTCCGGGTCCGCCATGAAGCGCGGCACGGACACCTCGTGCTTCACGAGGCGCTCGTGCAGGTTGTACGCGTCGGACTTCGCGATCCGTCCCCGTTTCCCTTTCGGGCGCGGCGGGATCTCGGGCAGCTCCCTGGCACCCTGGGTCAGGATCGTCCGGCATCGCCTGCGCACGGCCGCGCGCCCGTCCTCGGGCAGGGTCTTGGTGTCGCTCCTGTCGACCCTGTGGCAGGCCTCGCGCAGCAGCCTCTCCGTCAGGCGCGCCCAGCGGAAGCCGTTGGACCCGACGACGAAGGCCGTTCCCTCAGGAGGTGGCTCCCACAGAGCTGATGCTTGCATTGATCATGGGCCAGGCACGTCGCCCGGCAGTCGTGGACCAGCGTGCCGGCGTAGCGCGGGATGATGCCGATCTCGTCGATCGCCTCCCTTCCGCGCTTCCGGTGCAGGAACTTCAGGGTCAGGGAGCCGTCGGTGACGACATGGAGCCACCGGGTCCTGCCGTCGACCCGGAAGCCGGTCTCGTCGGCATGCAGGGCCGGGCGTTCCAGGAGATGCGCGATGGCGGCCTCCTCCCATGGCTGCAGCGCTTCATGCAGGCGCCTGACGCAGCCGAGGCAGGTGGCCTCGGAGAGCCTTCCGTAATGGGGCCCCCCACGTCAAGCACTAAGTCCTGCGCATGAGCGGCAATGACGCCCGAACCTGACAACACGATCCCGTCGCCGGCGGCAAGTTTCGCGGCGTTGGTGCCGGGAGCGGCGTTGACGTCCAAGCCTGGAGCCGAGGGTTTCCCGGTTCGCCGGAGCGACCGCAAGAGTCTTGCGGAGGCGAACCGGGAAACCCTCGGCGGGGCCGACGCTGTTCAGGTTTCGCTCAAGTCTTCACCTCGATGTTTCCGGGAAGGTCCACTTCACGTCCGTCGCCGGGCATCTTCCTTCCGTCCGTGGCCGGCTCGTCGGCCGCCTGCATGATGCCTGGTCCGATTCGGTCCCCGAGGGTCAATCTCGATGGCGTGCTCGAACGCGACAACGCGGTTCGGCAACGAGGCGTCCGACGACATCATCGGGGACCGCGTCCCGGCAAGGGGACGTCCGTGGACGGGACGCCTCTCAAGAGGCAGTGCCCGCTCCTTCCCTCTTCGTCACGGACTGCGGATCCGTTGCAGCCACGCTCATGCCGGGTCAGGCGACATCGCCTGCTCGCGGGTGAAGCCGAACTCCGTCCCGTCCAGCCACATCCGGAGCGGAACCACGGCCATGCGCCGGGCCGGCGCGGTCGTGGCGCGCTTCCTGCCACGCCTCGCCGCCAGCCGCAGCGCCCAGGACTTCAGCCAGTTCATCTTCCTCGTGCTGTTCAGCATCGACGTTGCGGCCTGGAAGAGCGCCTTGCGCAGCGCGATGTCGCCGGCCTTCGAGATCCCGCCCGACACGTCCGTCTCTCCCGACTGGCTCCGCTTCGGCGTCAGTCCCGCCCGGGCGCCGATGTCCCTGGCCCTTCGGAACCGGGCCGGGTCGTCGACCGCGGCGACGAAGGCCGTCGCCGTGACCGGTCCCGTGCCGGGCATCGTCATCAGCTGCCGGCAGGTGGCGTCCGGCCCGACGAGGCTCTTTATCCTCTTCGTCATCACGGCCAGCTCGTCGCGCATCCGCGCGCGCAGCCGCAGGATCGGCTCGACGGCGTCCGGCAGCATCGCGCTGCCCGAGGCCGGCTCCCGGACCCGCTCCTCGAAGTCCCCTTTCGAGACCCGGCCGGGCTTCAGGCCGAAGTCGCGGAGAATGCCGCGCACCGGGAGTCCAGGCCGCGTCAGGCCTTCCGCGAGCGCGTTGCGCGAGCCCGGCAGGGCCCGCGTCTCCCGGGACGCGACCGGCCTGCAGTGCACGGGCTGGAACCATCCCGTCCGCAGCAGCTGCGCGATGCCCTCGGCATCCCGCCGGTCCGTCCTGACAGGGGCCGCCTTCAGCGCGGACTTCACCCGCCTCTCCATCAGCACGGTTTCGTGGCCGGCTTCGCCCAGTCCCTTGCGGAGCCACTGCGACAGGGTCCGGCCTCCAGGCCGATCGCAGCGATGCTGCCGGGCAGGCCATGCATGTGCTCGACGAGCGATCCGGGATCCGAAGGCACCTTCGCTTCGTTCACGATCCTGCCATCGGCGCCGAGTGCGCAAGCAGACGTGCTTGCCACCGACACGTCCGGTCCGGCAAGGATTTCCATTGTCGTTGTCCTTTCCATTGCAATTGGATCAGGAAGCGCTCCCTCGGGACCGCCTCCGCCACTCACAATAGCACATGTTGTGCGTGGCAGGGACAACGACACCGGACCGGCAACCTACCCACGTTCCAATCCGAACCGGCGTCGGTGCGAATCGCCGCCCCATTACGGCATCTGAGGCCGCTGATCGCCTGCACCAGCGCGACGGCCCGGCGCAGCGACAGCATGTGGGCGCCCGGCAGGTTGACGACGAAGGCCTGGAGGCCGGCGCCGTACTGCAGGGGACCCGGCATGTCGTCGGGGAACCGGCCCTTGGTGCGGGCCCGGCAGTCCGGGCATTCCTTGACCTCGGCCTCCACGCGGCGCTCGACGACCTCGAAGACGATGTCGTGCAGGACGCGGCGCTCCCGGCCGGCGGGGTCGACGCCGGACAGGTCGGCGCCGCATGTGTCGCAGGCCTCGACGGCGACCGTCTCCTCGACGACGGTCTTCCGGAGGTTGTCGCCCGTCTGCAGGTTCGGCTTCGCGCCCTTGCCGCTGCCGCCGGCGCGCCGCGCGCTCTCGTCCTTCCCCGTCTGCGACGGCGGGAGGCTGGAGTTCCTCGATCCCTTGCGGGTCGTCCTTTCCGGCAGGACGGCGATCAGCACGCTCATCAGCGTGATCAGCATCGCGAACATCGCGTCGGCTTCCGCCGACACCTTGCCGGCCTCGCGCAGCGTCTTGATCCGCGCCTTTGCCGCCTCGAACTCGTCGCGCAGCGACGCCGCGTTCACCGTCGCCATCACCCGGCCTCCACCGCGAGCCGCTCGCCCGGGGGCGTCGCGCGGCAGCGGCGCTGCGCGCTGCGCGTCGACTGCACGCAGGGCGTCGCGCGGCAGACCGGCTCGCGGCCCTGGAAGTCGAAGCCGGACAGGAAGCGGTGGGCGCAGCCATGGTGGAGCTCGACGGGGCAGTCCCGTCCGAAGCCGTCGATCGCCCGGCGGTCCAGGCCGATGCCGCGCTGCGCGGGCGGCTTGCGCTTCATGATCGCGCCGCCGCCCAAGCGCGTTTCCAGACATGCGGAACGAGGCGGCATGAGGCTCACGATGGCCTGGAAGAGCCCCGTCGTCGCCTTTGACCCGTACCATGCCCCCATCGAGACGGCCCCTCCCCGGAACGATCGATCCGCGACCAGCAATGGAATGTCCGCTCTGTGATGTCAAACGCAAATCCTCGACGGGAGGTCGGCAGCGAGAACCGCGCAAGGCGCCGCGGCAAAAGGCCGGACGCTCGTCCCGAACGCGATCAGGCAAGAAATCCAACGGTCAGGAAGGGGGGGCGAGCAGTTGCGTCGACTGGCTGGTTGCGAGCAAATCGCTGCAACCGGCCAAAGCATGGCGGAGCGTCGGCGGCATGGACATTCCAGGCGGGGCAGAGGCATGAAGGTTCACATCCTTGACGACTGGTTCGATTCGCTCCGGACCTTGCCGTGGTTCGAGCTGCTTGGCGGCCACGACGTCACGGTCTGGACAGACCATGAAACGGAAGTTGCGGCACTTGCCGCTCGCGTGCTCCCCGGCGAAGCGCTGGTGCTCATTCACGAAAGATCCCGGATCACGGCGAATCTCCTCGGCCGGCTGCCCACTCTCAGGCTGATTTCTCTTCGGGGTGGACATTCGCATTTGGACGTTGATGCCTGCGTGCGAAACGGCGTTTTGCCGTGTTCGAACTTGCACACGGGAACGCCGTCTTGTGCCGCGGCCGAACTGACCCTGGCGCTGATTCTGGCAAGCTTGCGGCGGATTCCGGAGCATGTGAACTCGATTCGGGCAGGGAACTGTCAAGAAGGCATTGGCCGGACACTTCGTGGCCGTCGGTCGGGACTGTAGGGCGATGGACGCATTGCAGCGGTCGTGGCGGGTTATGCAGACGCGATCGGCATGGACGCGCTCAGTGGTGGGGTTCCGAGGAGGGCCGTGCGCGATCCCGAGCGGACGGCCGGCACGTCGCCGAAAGCCGCGAGGCGTTCTTCGCAACGTCCGACATCGTCAGCTTGCATGTTCGCCTGGCGCTCGCGACGCGCGGGATTGTCACGGGCGCCGATCCGGCTGCAATGGCTGACCGCTCTCTCCTGGTGACCACCTCCCGGGCCGGTCTCATCGAACCCGGCGCGACCGAATTCTCGTTGCCGCAGACATGTTCGAGAAGGAGCCGCCCCTGGATCTGACGCATGTCCTGCTGAGCCGGCCCAACGTCCTGCCGACGCCTCACATCGGCTACGAGACGGAAGACGAATTCGAATTGCAGTTCAAGGACATCTTCGAGCAAATCAATGCCTTTGCCCGGGGCGACCCGATCCACATGGCAAACCCGGAAAGCCTTGACCGGTGATCAATCAAAATGTGCGTGGCGGCTGCAATCCGTGTCTCGCCGCAACGCGGAAACCGATCGCATGGCTCGAGCCGAAGCGATGACAGATGGGAAATCACGGCGCCGACCGCCTGCAGCCTGCTGCGGCACTGCACGGCATTCCTGATTTGTCCACAAACTCCAACGTAGGCGAAAGTGCAGGCACAATTTCATTGACAGTCTGCTACATTTCTATATTTCTAGAATTATGGAAATGATCGCACCCTGTTCGACACTGGACCTGAATCAGGCCGCCTCAAGCTTCGCGGCACTGGGCTCGGAGCAGCGCCTGTCCGTGCTCAGGATTCTCGTGCGTGCCGGGCCTGGCGGGTTGTCCATTGGAGAACTGGGCGAAAGGTCGGGAGTGACCGGGTCCACGCTTACCCACCACATGAAAGTCCTCGCTGCGGCGGGCCTTGTGCGACAGATGCGGGAAGGACGCAGGATTATCTGCGTCGGTGCCGCCTATGAGCGCATGCAGGAACTCTCGACTTTCCTGTTGAACGAGTGCTGCGCCGACGCGACTGACGGGAGGGCCGAAGATGGCAGGCATGCCTGGCATGACCACGTCACTGGCTGAACGAGTGGGGATTGACCGGGTCTGGCTTGCGGTCCTGTCACTGCCGCTGTTCGTTGCGCTCATCGATCCGTTGCAGGCGAAGGAAACAGTGAGTTTCGCGTTCGGCGCATTTTCCCGAACTGGCACATTCATCCTGTTCGCGGTTCTGGCGGTTGGATTCCTGAAGGCGACCGGCGCGGAAGCCTTGCTCGCGAAAGCCTTCGAAGGGCGCGAAGTGCGTATGATCGTGCTGGCAGCGCTTCTCGGCGGACTGTCGCCGTTCTGCTCGTGCGAAGTGATTCCCTTCATCGCGGCCCTTCTGGCGGTCGGTGCGCCGCTTTCCGCGGTGATGGCGTTCTGGCTTTCCTCTCCATTGATGGACCCGGCGATGTTCCTTGTAACGGCTGGCACGCTCGGCATGCATTTCGCGGTCGCGAAGACCGTCAGCGCAGTGGGCATGGGCCTTCTTGGCGGGATGATCGTCCGTCTCTTCTTCCGGTCTCCGGTCTTTGCCGACCCCTTGAGGCTTCAGCCCATGGCAAAGGGGTGCGGTTGCGCACCGTCGCATTTCAAGGGCACGCCCGAATGGCGCTTCTGGCGCGACGGCCAGCGCAGAGAGACTTTCCGCAGCGCCGTTGTCGAAAACGCGCTCTTTCTCGGCAAGTGGCTGATGCTCGCGTACATGGTCGAAGCGCTGATGCTGGCTTATGTGCCTGCGGAAATGATCGCGGGCATTCTGGGCGGGGAGGGCGTGGTTCCGGTCTTCCTGGGAGCCATCGTTGGTGCGCCAGCCTACCTCAACGGCTACGCAGCCGTGCCGCTGGTGAATGCCCTTCTGGTCCAGGGCATGGCGCCTGGAGCTGCCATGTCGTTCGTGCTGGCCGGAGGGGTCAGCAGCATTCCTGCCGCCATTGCCGTCTGGGCGCTCGTCAAGCCACGGGTCTTCGCCAGCTATCTCGGGATTGCGCTCGTAGGGGCGATGATCGGGGGACTGGCCTGGGGAACGATTGCCTGAGCGTCTTGTTGGCCGATTGGCTTTCCGGCGCCTGACGGCCGTCCAGGCTTCCGGCAGATCTGGAATGCTTCACCTGGCGGCGGTCGACTCCGCACGATGACCTGCAATAGCGGACCTGCCTGACTTGCCCAGCACGGGCTGGCGGTCTATTTCGAACTGAATGCTTGAAAAGGACTCGGGATGTATCGCGTCTGGAACTTCGTCACCAACTATTCGCTGCTGTTGATCATCGGCGCGCTGATCGCGCTTGTCTGGGCCAATGCCCATCCCGGAACCTACAAGCTGCTGGTCGAGTATCCGCTCTGGTTCAACGACTGGGTGGGCGTGGATGCAGCCTATTGGCTGAAGTCCTACGGCAAGCATTACGGAATCAGCGACTTGCCGGACGTCGAGAGAGTCCTGAGCCTGCACTTCCTCGTCAACGACGTGCTGATGGCCTTTTTCTTCGCGATCGCGGCGAAGGAGGTCTGGGAAGCGATCATACTTGAGAACGGCTCGCTACGGGGCAGAAGGGCGGCAACTCCGCTCGTCGCGACCGCTGGCGGGATGGTCGGCCCGATCGTGGTGTACCTCGGGCTCGCGGCATATCTTGGTTCGGATACCTATGACGCGGTGGCGAACGGTTGGGCGATACCGACAGCCACGGACATCGCCTTCAGCTACCTTGTGGGTCGGCTCGTGTTCGGGGCCGGGCATCCGGCGGTCCGCTTCCTGCTGCTTCTCGCAATTGCCGACGATGCCTGCGGCTTGATAATCCTGGCGGTCTTCTACCCTTCCGGCGAATTGGCGCCGGAGTGGTTCCTGTTGTCGGTCTTCTCGGCAATCGCCGTCTACGTGCTCTTCAACTGGCTGCCTCTCTGGCTGGACCGGGCGGACCCGCTGCGTCGCAAGTCGACCTGGGTCCGCAGGAATCTGTCATTTTGGCCTTATCTCGTGGCAGGAGCCATGAGCTGGTACGGATTCCAGGAGAGCGGCCTGCATCCCGCACTGGGCCTGCTCCCCATTGTGCCGACGCTGCCACACGCGGACCGCGCCTTCGGCATCTTTGCGGAGTCGGAGCAGTACCTGACGGACCTGCTGAACCACTGCGAGCATTTGCTGAAGCATCCCGTCGAGGTCATCCTGTTCTTCTTCGGCCTGCTGAACGCAGGTGTCGAGTTCTCCGCCATAGGCACGGCGACCTGGCTGGTTCTCCTGGGCCTTGCCGTGGGAAAGCCTTTCGGCGTTCTGCTCTTCGGCTGGTTCGCGGCCGGTCCAATGAAGCTTGGATTGCCGTCAGGCGTGCGCACCATCGATCTCTTCGTGATCGGTTGCGTGGCGGCGATCGGCTTCACCGTTTCGCTGTTCATCGCCACGGTCGCCTTCGATCCGGGCCCTGTGCAGGATGCGGCGAAGATGGGCGCTCTTCTCAGCTTCTTCGCTGCGGTGATCTCCCTGATTGTCGGGAAACTTTCGAAGATCGAGAAGCAGGCCGGATGACATTCGCGGCCGCAAGGCATTGAATTGCGGAAGGCGGGTCTTGCGCGAACCCGTCTGATTGCGCGAGCATCGCCCGCCGGGGCGTGACGCCCCGAAAGGCGAACGGGTGGGCCGGCCGGCCACGCCAGTTCAACAGATCCACGCTAATTCCAAAAGCGCTCATGCACGATCGCCTCCCTCGGACCATGCGGTGTATCAACGACCAGCCCTGTTCCGGCATCCCAGTGATCCTTACTGACCATTCCGATGGACACGTTGCTTTCAAGGTCCGGTGACCATGCTGCCGAAGTGACCTGGCCAACTCGCCGATTGTCTTTGGTCAGGGGCCAGGCCTTGCGAGGGGGGGTGATTGCGTCCCCCAAAATCGAAATTGCACGGATTTGCCGGGAGGGACCTGTGCTTGCCTCGACTTCCAGCGCACTTCGACCAATGAAATCGCTACCTTCGGCAGGTGTGCAGAATTTTCCGAGGCCACATTCAAATGGGCTGTTTGCCAACGTCATGTCGTTGCCGTAACTTAACAGGCCCCCTTCGATTCGTTCTATCAGGTTTGGACAACCAGGACGGACGTCCAGGTTCTTTCCGGCCTCGAACAGCGCTTCCCACAAGGGCATGCCGTCTTCTGCGCCTTCGACGTAGATTTCGAATCCGCCCTGCTTGGAAAAACCGGAGCGTGCCACGATGAACGACCTGTTTCCGAAATCCAGCCGCTTCCGCCGGAAGAAGCGGATGTCATGCACGACACTCCCGAAGACCTTTTCCATCAATGCATCTGATTTTGGCCCCTGAACCGCCAGAGGGAAGACATCAGGTTCGAACACCTGAACATCGAGATCGGCGCCAATCGCCAACCCCTTGATCCAAAACAAGAGGTCGCTGTCTGAAATTGACATCCACCAACGTGTGTCACTATGCTTGATTGCAACAGGATCGTTGAGCATTTTGCCTTTGTCATCTACAACGGGAACGTAACAGCACTGGTCCGACTGCATCTTTGACAAGTCGCGTGGCGTCAGCATTCGCATCAGCCTTGTCGCGTCGGGACCATTCAGTTCGATCTGGCGTTCAACGGCCACGTCCCATACTTGCACATGGGTCTTCAAGTGGCGGCAATCGGCCTCCATGCTTTCGAATACCGTCGGCAGCAACATGCGATTATAGACCGTGTAGGCCTTTACGCCTCCGGCCTCGACGCCATCCGTGAAGGGTGTGTCGCGAAGGCGCCGGGAGTGCGAGATCATGTGCGACATTCAGAGGTTCACGGACTTGGCGGTTTCGCGAAGGCGAAACTTCTGGATCTTGCCGGTAGAGGTCTTGGGGAGATCCGAGAAAATGACGGCCTTGGGTGTCTTGAATCCGGCAAGATGTTCCCGGCAAAATCGAATGATCTCCACTGCGGTCGCGTCCATTCCCGGTCGCAATTCGACAAAGGCACAGGGGACTTCGCCCCATTTGGGGTCTGGCTTCGCGACGACGGCTGCGGCCTGAATCGCCGGGTGACGATACAGGACGGCCTCCACCTCGACAGACGAGACGTTTTCGCCGCCGGAGATGATCACGTCCTTCAGGCGGTCACGGATCTGCATGTATCCGTCAGGGTGAACGACCGCACCATCGCCTGACCAGAACCAGCCATCCCGGAAGGCACTTTCGGTTGCGTCCGCGTCCTTGTAGTAGCCCTTCATCACGGTGTTGCCACGCACCGCAATCTCACCTTGGGTGCGGCCATCCCGAATGACCGGCCGCCCGGTCTTGCCGTCAATTACGGAAACCGACTCGACCATGGGCATGGCAATCCCTTGCTGTGCCTGCATTTCCGCCTGTTGACTTGCTGGCAGTTCATCCCAGCTGTCTTGCCAAAGGCATTTGGAGATATGTCCATAGGTTTCGGTGAGGCCATAGACCTGCATCACCTCCAGTCCCATCGCTTTCGTCCTTTCCAGCACGGATGGCGGGGGTGGTGCGCCCGCTGTCAATACCTTGATGGCAGGCTCGAACTTCTTGACGGCGTCGGATTCAGAGAGCATTTGCAATATGATCGGTGCGGCACCGAAATGGGTCACCCCATGCGCACGGATTGCATCAAGAACCTTGTCTGTATCCGCCGATCGGGTGAACACCATGGTGCCTCCCAACATCGCCATTACCCAAGGATGCGCCCACCCGTTGCAGTGAAACATCGGAACCACAGACAGATAGACCGGGTAGTGAGGAAGCTGCCATCCCGCCACCGTTCCAAGTGCCATAAGGTAGGCACCTCGATGGTGATAAACGACGCCCTTGGGACGTCCGGACGTGCCGGAAGTGTAGTTCAGGGCGATAGCGTCCCATTCATCGGCAGGCATTCCGAGGGAGTCGGTTTCCGCTGGTTCTCTCAGCAGGTCTTCGTATTTCTGTCCGCCCAATGTTTCATTGGATGCATAATTTGGATCATCGATTTCGATCACCGGCACGACGCGATCCAAAAGCGCGAAAGCCTTTGACAGCAACGGTATCAGCTCGCGATCAACGACCACTGTCTTGGTGTCTGCGTGATCCAGGACATTGGCGATTGTTCTTGGCTCCAGGCGGGTGTTCAGCGTGTTGATTACAGCCCCGGTCAGCGGCACCGCAAAGTGGAGTTCGAACAGTTCTGGAATATTGGGACAGAGCACCGAAACAGTATCACCTTTGCCAATGCCTGCAGCGGCCAAACCAGAGGCCACAGCGTGGATCCGCTCCGCGACTTCGGTCCAGTTGCGTCGCACATCACCATAGATCACCGCTTTACGCGATCCGTGCAGGCACTCGGCGCGGCTCAGAAACGAAATTGGTGACAAGGGGACATGATTTGCTGCCGTCTTTCCCAGGCTTGCAAAATGCTCTTGCATGGCCGCTCCTCCAAGTTTGGCCCTTACCGTAAGGGGAGCATATGACGGGCTATGCCTGGCTCCCTGATGTTGGCTAGCTGTTGGGGCGCACTCGCGTTGCAGTCTTGTTGGCGAACGCCTCCAATCTTTCGCGCGCAGCAGTTTGTGTGTTCACTACGCCCGCCACGACCGCTTCAGCATAGGATGCGTCCATGCCCGACATATTGTTCAAGTGACTGATGGCGGAGCATATGGCGTAGTTTGTCAGCTGCAGATTCTGAGCAACCTTGTCCGCCAGTTCGAGCGCCTTTTCGAAACTGGAACCTTCGGTCATGTACTGTGCCAAACCCAAGTTGACAGCCTCCTGCCCCTGATAGACTCGACCCGTCAGGATCATGTCGATCATCCGGCACTTTCCGATCATGTCGGAAACACGAATTGTGGCCCCCCCGCCTGTAAAGATGCCGCGCTGCCCTTCGGGAAGTGCGAAATACGTAGACTGATCAATCACGCGAAGATGAGCGGCACTTGCAAGTTCAAGGCCGCCGCCAACTACGGCCCCCTGGAGTGCGGCAATGATCGGGACCCCGCCATATTCCATTTTGTTGAAAGCCTCATGCCAACGCAGACAGACGTGCATGAACTCGTCAGGGCTGCGGTCCGCTTTCCAGTGTTCCACAAGATCAAGACCGGCACAGAAATGATCACCCTCGCCAGCCAGGACCACCGCCCTTACGCCATTTTGATGGGCGCTGCCGAAAAAGCTGACCATCTCCTCGATCGTCGCGACATCAAGGGCATTGCGTTTTTCGGGACGATTCAGCTTGACCACAAAGACGCCGTTGTCTCGCTCGTCAGTGATGAGGTTTTCGTAGGAGTTCAGATTGCTTGCGTGGGACATCGTTCGGGCCTTTGCGTTGCTTTCCGGCACAGTCGCGTGCCTGTCTTCTTGGATGCTCTGATCTGAAAGTGCGCGTCGAGCGCGCTCGTGCCACCTTCCATGATTCGGGAGCGCTCTGCACTACACTCTGTAAGGATGTGCTGTGCGTAGAAGTTGGCGCAATGGCGGCCAAAGGCATCAGGCGCGGCATGTGCATCCGATGTTTCGATCCCGGAGTATGCGTCAAAGGAGGCAACTCCTGACCAGGCAGACAGTTGCTCGATGTTGAACATGATATCGCGAATTGGGGCCTGATTTGTCATGTCCTTCACTCTGAAGAAATGATCCTTCGTGCCAAACTTGCGTTGCGGCTCGACGTGTATACGCTCACAAATGAACGACTTGCAAAAGTCGCGATTTTGGAGGTTATCCCATGAGCCGTTCGGTTCAGGTGCGACATTTTGGCTCGTCGGCGAGTTCATGACGACCAACAAGGCTCCGATGCGATGCTCTGGAATCTACCGCGACACCGCCTTTGCAGGAGCAAACCTCGATGGCCCGCACTCGACCGCTATCACTTCTCGGCCTGATCTCTTGGCGGGATTTCCGGACCGAGCTTGCCGATCAGACCGGACCGTTGACGGAGCGCCACCCACGGCTCGCCATGACCCTGGCCGCTGCAGCATCCGGCAATTCCTCCAGGCATGTCGGCCGTGGGATTTCTCGGCAAATGGCGTGAGCTGTTCCCGCGGGCGTTCCCGGACGAGGCCTTCCGGAATCCTGGCCCATGATTAACGGTCTCGCGCCCCTCAGATAGCGATTTGGGTGGGTTGGCGCTCCTTTTCTTGCGGCGGCGGTGGTCGGACTGATAGTCTCGTAAAGTCGATCGGTTTCAGAATCGGCTGGTTTCTGTTGGGCCGTTGCAGTGCCGGTTTCGTGTCTGTCGGTCTTGCGCTTGCTTGCGCAGGCCCTGCAGTGGCGCCCACGCTCATCCTCGCCACCAAGACAGGCATCGCAAACGGCGGCTCGCAACGCTTCACTCGCCGCCTCGTCGAACATCGGCGCGAGAAAGGTGAGGTCCGACAGAATGTCTTTGGCCGCCCGGCCGGCACGTCTCGGGACCGCGGCGACAACCATACCATTCGGGCGCCTGCCTAGCCGTCCCGATGGTGCAACCGTCCGTCCCGGAAATTCCGCCACTGAAGGGTTGGGACTTCGCTGGCCCGGCAACCGGCGAGAAACAGCAGCATGATTATGGTCGTCGGCCGTTGGCATTCCGTCGCATGAAGCGAGAGGACGTAATCTGGGCGCCGAAGTTCGGACACCGACAGGAAGCGTTCCCGGCCCTTCCGCCAGTGGTGCCTGATGCCTCTGCATGGGTTCGTGTCTTCGGGAAGACATCCGTAGACCTCGGCCTAAGCCGTGATGACGGAAGGCACCGTTGCCGAACGGTCGGCGGCGACTGGCGTCGCATGTAGGGACATGAACCAGTCCGGGACGTCCTTCCGGGTGATGTCGGCGATCTGCGTCCCGCACTGGGCCTACTCCCCATTTTGCCGACACTTTCCCATGCAAACCGCGCCTTCGGCATCTTTGCAGAGGCGGAGCAGTACCTGACGGATGTGCTGAACCACTGCGAGGATTTACTGAAGCATCCCGTCGAGGTTTTTCTGTCATTCCTTGGCCTTCTGAACGCAGGTGTCGAGTTCTCGGCGATAGCCATGGCGACCTGGCTGGTTCACCTGGGCCTGATCGTGGGAATGCCTTTCGGCGTTCTGCTCTTCGGCTGGTTTGCGGCCTTGCCATTGAAGCCTGGATTGCCGTCAGGCGCGCGCGCCATCGATCTCTTGGTGATCGGTTGCGTGGCGGCGATCGGCTGCACGGGTTCGCTGTTCATCGCCGCGGTCGCCCTCGACTCGGGCACCGTGCAGGATGCGGCGAAGACGAGTGCTCTTCTCAGCTCCTTCGCTGCGATGATTTCCCTGATTGTAGGGAAACCCTTGAAGATCGAGAATCTGGCCGGATGACCTTCGCAGCCACAAGGCACTGAAATGCAGAAGGCGGGTCTTGCACGAACCCGTCGGCTTGCGTAAGTAACGCCCGCTCACTGGGGTGTAGCCAAGTGGTAAGGCAGCGGTTTTTGGTACCGTGTACCGTAGGTTCGAATCCTACCACCCCAGCCAAACGTACGCCATAATACACAAAAATACACTGAAATTGTAAGGGTGTAACCCAAGTTTCTTGTCAGGCGGCGACAGCCTTTCTCGCCTGCCAGTCCAGGAAATCGGGCAGCCTCAGGTTCATGACGCAACTCTTGAGCCCGAGCATGGCGTTGGCTCCGCGCTCCGACCAGCGGGTGCCGGGACGCTTCAGCCGCAGCCCGAACTGCCTGCAGCCGCTTTCCACGACGCCGCTTCCGACCTGCATGCCCTGGTCGCGGTACTCGTCGTACCGCATGCGCTCGATGTTGTTCCTGAAATAGCGACAACAGGCCTTCACCTCCTCATGACGGCCGCTGAAGGGCTCGAGCTCCCGGATCACCTTGGCGACCCGCCCGGCCTCGATGTCCGCCTTGACGTCCTTGAACCGCCGGTCCCGTTCCGTCTTGTCCGGGAGGATCGCCTTCACGGCGTCGGAGGCGTATTCGAGGACATGGAACAGATCCAGGACGCAGGTGACCTTCCGTCCTCCGAACAGCTCGTCGCAGGTGTTCCGTATCCATTCGGCCCCGTCGGAGATGACGACGAGCTCCCCGGCGTCGTGCAGGCCGCGGCGAAGCGCCTCCCGGTCAAGGCGCGTGGCGAAACCGGAAGGCTCCCGGCTTCCGGACCGAGCGGCCGCGCTGTCGATGAGGCAGCTGGACGTCTCGCTGCCCCTGTCCTTCAGCGCCGCGCCGGTCTCCGGATCCCGGCCCTCGGCGGTGTACATCACGGCCAGCTTGGCTTCGCGTGTCTTCGAGGTCCCGTCCTCCTGCTTCCCGGCAACGCCTTCCACGTCACCCTTCCGCATCGGGATCCCGGTCCCGTCGATGGACAGGTACATGCGCGATTCCAATGGCTTGCCCGCGACGACCTCCTCCCGCTCGAACCGGAGGACCTCCTCGCCGAGCGCCAGCGACCAGCGCTGCAGCGAGCTCCGGGAGGCGGCCACCCCGGCAAGGTTCGCGATGTGGCGGCTCGCCGCGTCGAAGCTCATCATCGGCACCGTCTCGGCCATGACGCTCGCCATCCCCGGAGTGAAGGCGCTGCCCTCCAGACCAAGGGCCCGGTCCAGCGGGAAGCGCCCCTTGCCGCACGACCGGCAATGGAAATGCGTCCGTTCCACCTCGACCCGGCCGAGCCGGGTCAGGAACGACTTCCGCGTCGCCGGATGCCGGCGCATCGGCTTGCCGCAGCCCTCGCATTCCGGCGTCGGAAGCATGCCGTCGAGATGCTCCAGGAGCAGCTTCAGCGCCGCCGCGCCGCCGCCAAGGGAACTGTCGCGGAGCGCCCGCTCCACGCCGTCAAGGTCGGGAACGCCCGCCGCAAGGTCCGCCGCAAGCTTCGGAAGCTGCGGCCCGAACTCCGCCGAAACGGCTCCCAGAAGTTCCTGAAGCGTCCCGCCGTCCGGCCTGAAGCCCGCCAGAGGCAGCTCGTCTTCCGTGATGTCGCGGCTCCGCACCTCGCCGCCCTCCAGCCAGTACTGCGTGAACCCGCCGTCGCGCTCGCGGACCACCGGCGGATGAACCGCCGCCTCGCCTTCCGTCAGTCCTTCCAGATACGCCACCGCGTCCGGATGCCTGTGCCCTTGGTTCCCTTCGTCCTGCGTCATGGTTCGCGCTCCTGCCCGTTGCCTGAAAACGCGCCGCCGACCGATTCGCCCGGCCGTTGTCGGACACGCCTCCCCGAACAATGGAGCCAAAAACCAACGGGGTCAAAAAATTGGGATACACCCAAATTGTAACTGCTCACCCCTTTGGGGTGATCTGGTCATGATGGATCTTGACCATTTTGGCGGCATTTCCGGCGAGCGCGATCTGGATTGCGACGAGAGGATTGTATCCGAGAGCCGCCATTGAGCTCAGGCAGCTCGAGATCCGGCACCAGGCGTGGGCGTGGAGCTGTGTCCGGAAGCATCCCGGCACCTTGATCTTGACCTTTGCCATGCGGATCTTCCGCTCCCCGGCATTGTTCGTGAAGCTGACGTCCGGGTCGCCCATGAAGCGCAGGACGGACCCTTCGTGCTTCGCCAGGCGCTCATGGAGGTTGTGCGCGTAGGACTTCGCGATCCGTCCCCGTTTCCCTTTCGGGCGCGGCGGGATCTCGGGCAGCTCCTTGCCGCCCCGGGTCAGGATCGTCCGGTATCGCCTGCGCACGGCCGCGCGCCCGGTTTCGGTCAGGACCTTGGCCGTGCTCCTGTTGACCCTGTGGCAGGCCTCGCGCAGCAGCTTCTTCATCAGGCGCGCCCCGCGGAAGCCGTTGGAGTCGACGACGAAGGCCGTTCGCGCAGAAGGTGCGAGCCGCACAGCTGATGCCTGCACTGGTCGCAGGCGAAGCATGTCGCCCGGCAGTCGTGGACCAGCGTGCCGGTGTAGCGCGGGATGATGCCGATCTCGTCGACCGCCTCCTTGCCGCGCTTGCGATGCAGGAACTTCAGGGTCAGGGACCCGTCGGTGACGACATGGAGCCACCGGGTCCTGCCGTCGACCCGGAAGCCGGTCTCGTCGGCATGCAGGGCCGGGCGTTCCAGGAGATGCGCGATGGCGGTGTTGTTTTTGGGATTGCTTCGGCGTGGAATTCCCACGCTGTTTCGTCCGACTTGGGACGTTTCTTCCCGCTTTGTGCTGGCGTGACTGGACGGGTCTTCGGGATGTCATCATTCCCCGCTTTCGTGCCCGTGACGAGCCGGCCCTGTCTTTGGCCGCGGTGTCGTTTCCTGTCTGGGGGCGATGACCGGAGCGTGCCGCGAACCTCGGCTCGAAGTGTCGCGCGACAATCAGGATGTCAGTTTGGCGTGGGGGAGCGAGACCGGCGGCCTTCGACAACGGCGGGCACGCTTCGGCGAGCCATCGTGCAGGCTGCGCGCCTTCGGTTCTTGCACGATCGCGCGGCCAAGCACGGATTCCGTCATTGCCGCGTGCGTCCGGCCTCCGCGTCCGTTCAGGACCGGGTCCGGGCCTCCCCGCTGCTGGAAAGCGGCTGCTGCTTGGAAAGAAATGCCTGACCCGGACTCTCACTGATCCGCTGGAGAAAACGGTCATGGGAAGCGTGGGAAGAAACCGCAGGCTCAGGCTCGATCAATGTCACACCCTACACCCTACACCCTACACCCTGGATCCGAAGCATCCCGTCGGCGGTCCCCGTCGCTCGCGATGACCACCGTCAGCCAGATCCGTCTGCGGTGTCAACTCCCCCCAACCAACGTTCCAGGCAACGGCCACAGCCCAAGTCATCAGAAAACCGAACCGTCCGCTGCCACTCACCACTCAGACATCAATCCGGAATCAGACGGCAAGCAGATAAGCGAAAATCACAAGAAAATGGAGGGGTGAGCAGTTGCCTCGCTCCCCTGCTGGACACGCTACGACCACGCTTCGAACCTGGCAAGACACGACGGGGATTGCTCAGGGATCGAAGATGCGACCTGCTGATCATGAGCGTGCCGGGATCGCGCGAACTGGCGAAGACAGGAAACTGCGATGCCGGAGCGGGCCATGGAATGCCACGCGACTTTGGCCGTGACGTGCTATTGCAATGTTGAACGTGACAGTGTGTCAATCCTGTCTAGGGAGTCGTGGAACGGTTGCTGACAACGGGGGACCCTCCGGAGCCGGGGATCAAATCAATCCGGCGAATATATGATTGCTGAACGGCGGGGGCCTGGATCGGACGTGGCTATCGTCAAGAAAAGGCACCTATGGTTCAATGTCTTGCGGGCAGGATGCCGGAGCTTGAGCGGCGGATGATGAATAAGCGGATGGGAGGTCAGGCGGGTGGCGATTCAAGGTGTTGATGTTGCCGTGATCGGAGGTGGGCAGGCCGGCATCGCGATGAGCGAGCATCTCGCCAACTGCGACATTCCCCATCTTGTGTTCGAGCGGCATCGGGTTGCGGAGCGCTGGCGCACGGGACGATGGGATTCGCTGGTCGCGAACGGACCCGCCTGGCACGACCGCTTTCCGCTGCAGGAGTTCTCGGGCATTGATCGAGACGCCTTTGTTCCAAAGGAGCAGGTCGCCGACTACTTTGTCGACTATGCGGAGCGGATCGACGCGCCTGTGCGATGCGGTGTCGAGGTGACCCGGGTTGAGCGCTTGCGCGGCCAAGCGGGATTCCGTGTGGAAACTTCGGACGGCGCCTACGTCGCAAGGGCGATTGTTGCCGCGACGGGACCTTTCCAGACACCTGTCTCTCCGTCACTTGTTCCGGAGGACGAGGCGGTCGCCCAGATGCACTCCCTGGATTACAAGAACCCGGATCAGGTCGCGGAAGGTGCCGTTCTGGTTGTCGGCGCCGGATCGTCCGGCGTGCAGATCGCGGACGAGTTGCTGCGAACCGGGCGAGAAGTGTTCCTGTCCATTGGACCCCACGACCGCCTGCCACGGCGGTATCGCAACAGGGACTATGTCTGGTGGATGGGCGTTCTGGGCATGTGGGATGACGAGCGCATTCCGCCCGGAAAGGAACATATCTCGATATCCGTGAGCGGCGCATACGGGGGCCGCACGATCGATTTCCGCGATCTGGCACGCAGCGGAATGACGCTGCTTGGGCGAACCGAGGGATTCTCGGACGGCACGGTGCATTTTGCTGGGGATCTTGCGAGGAACATCGCCGCAGGGGACGAGCATTATCTGTCATTTCTCAGCCAATGCGACGCCTATCTCGTGGCGAACGGGATCGACCTTCCGGAAGAGCCTGCCGCGCGTGAGCTGTTGGATGATCCGGAGTGCCTGGCCAATCCCTTTGACCGGTTGAACCTGGCCGAAGCCAACGTTTCGACCATCATTTGGGCGACCGGGTACAAGCCGAACTTCAGTTGGCTGAACCTGGATGTCTTCGATGAGGACGGAAGGCCCAGGCACGTACGCGGCGTGGCGCCGGAGCCCGGCGTCTACTTCTTGGGCCTGCCCTGGCTGATGAGCCGCGGATCCTCGTTCATCTACGGGGTCTGGCATGACGCGAAACACATCGCGGACCACATTTTCATCCACCGGAAATACAGCGACTACGACGGAACGGCGAAATTGGTCCGCAATGATCATTGACGCCGGACCGGAGCAGGCGAGACTCCGGCCAAGAGACGCACAGGACAGGACCACGGGAATGGCACATACCCGCATTCGCAAATTCAACACGGGCGATACCTACCCGGAACAGAACCTTGACAACGACCTTTGCCAGGCAGTCGCGACGCGTGGCGGCACAACCCTTTGGATGCGTGGCCAATGTCCGCAGAACCTGGACGACGCCATGAACATCGAGAGCCACGATCCTGTCGAGCAAACCCACAAGGTCATGCAAAACATCCGCCAGCTCATCGAAGAGGCGGGCGGCAGCATGGAGCACTTGGTGAAGGTCGTCGTCTACATTACGGACATACGCCATCGCGAGGAAGTCTATCGGACCATGGGCGAGCACATCAAGGGCGTCCATCCGGTCTCGACCGGTTTGGTCGTCCAGGCTCTTGCGCGCCCCGAATGGCTGGTCGAGATCGACGCAACGGCCGTCATTCCGGATTGAGCCCATGACCTTTTCCCTTGTCGCCCGTTGCGCGGAAACCGGCATGTTCGGAGTGGCCATCTCGTCATCGTCCCCTGCCGTTGCCGCAAGGTGTTCCTATACGCGCGCGGGCGTGGGGGCGGTTGCCAGCCAGAACATTACTGATCCGCGGCTGGGAACCTTTGCGCTTGACCTGATGGATGGGGGAATGAGTGCCGCCGAAGCCATCGCGAACGTCCGGATTCAGGGTGATTTCATCGAGTACCGACAGGTGCTGGCAATCGACAGGTCCGGACAGACCGCCATCCACTCCGGGCCGAATTCCCTCGGCATCTGGACCGAAGCAGCGGGGAGGGACGTCCTGTCGGCGGGGAACCTCCTTGCCAACGATGGCGTGCCGGGGGCCATCGTCGAGGGGTTCGAGCAGGATTCGGGCCATCTCGGCGATCGGTTGATTGCGGCCATGCGCGCCGGATTGAAAGCTGGCGGCGAGGCGGGCCCCGTGCATTCCGCGGGTCTTCAGATCTGTGATCAGGTGCCCTGGCCCGTGGCGGACCTTCGCTGCGACTGGACCGAGGACTGCCCGATCGAAGCCGTCGCCCGCGCTTGGAATGCGTACAAGCCACAACTCGAAGCCTATGTCATCCGGGCGCTCGACCCGCGTGACGCCCCGACCTACGGCGTGCCGGGCGACGAATGATCCGGCCCTTGCCAACTGCTGAGAGTCCGCGCGACACTTGCCCTCGATTCCGCGAGAAGGGACAGGCGATGCGCGATCCAGGACATGACATCCTGTTCGAACCCTTGGCCATCGGCCCGGTCACCGCACCGAACAGGTTCTACCAGGTCCCCCATTGCAACGGCGGCGGTTACAGGGATCCGTCCGCTGCGGCCGCCATGCGCGGGATCAAGGCCGAGGGCGGCTGGGGCGTGATCTTCACCGAACAATGCGAAATGCACCATACCAGCGAGATCACGCCCTATATCGAGCTGCGCCTTTGGGAGGACAAGGACGTGCCCATGCTGGCCAGGATGGCGGGCAAGATGAAAGAGCACGGCGCGCTGGCGGGCGTTCAGCTGGCCTACTCGGGCGTGAACGGACCCAATTTCCATACTCGCGAGGTTCCCTTGGCGGTCTCGGCGCAGCCGATCCGGACCTTTACCAACGATCCGCTGCAGGCACGTGCGCTGGACAAGTCCGAGATCAAGGACCTGCGCCGCTGGTTCGTGAATGCGGCCAGGAGGTCAAGGCGCGCGGGCTTCGACCTGATCTGCCTTTACGGTGCGCATGGTTTCGGCATCTTCCAGCACTTCCTCAGCCGGGCCACCAACCATCGCAGCGACGAGTATGGAGGCAGCCTGGAAAACCGCTCGCGCTTCGTGAACGAGGTCGTTGCCGACATTCGCGACGCGGTCGGCGACACGATGGGGATCACGTTGCGGGTCTCGCTGGACGAGACCATCGGTGATCTGGGCCTTTCCAATTCCGAGGTCCGCGAGTTCATCGACATGAACCGAAACCTGCCGGATCTTTGGGATCTGGCTCATGGCACCTGGGACGATTGCTCGGGTCCCAGCAGGTTCAAGGAAGAGGCCGCGCAGGAGGAACTGGTCAAGGGCATCCACGAGCTGACCGAGAAGCCCGTCGTCGGCGTCGGCCGTTTCACCTCGCCTGACGTCATGGTGCGCATGATCAGTTCGGGAATGCTCGACTTCATCGGCTGCGCGCGCCCCTCGATTGCCGATCCCTTCATTCCCCGAAAGATCGACGAGGGCCGGATCGAGGACATCCGCGAGTGCATCGGTTGCAATATCTGCATCGCGGGTGACATGACCATGGCAATTAGCCGCTGCACCCAGAACCCCACGTTCATGGAGGAATGGCGCAAGGGCTGGCATCCCGAGATCATGAATGCAAAGGGTCCAAGCTCGAACGTGCTGGTCGTCGGCGCCGGACCTGCAGGGCTGGAGGCAACACGTGCGTTGGCCGAACGCGGCTACGACGTGGCTTTGGCCGAGGCAAGGACCGCTCTGGGCGGGCGCGTGACCAGGGAACGGCAGCTGCCCGGGCTTTCGGCCTGGGGCCGCGTGGCCGATTACCGTGCGTATCAGATCGGCCAGAAGGCCAACGTGGAGGTCTATTTCGACAGCGAGCTGGATGCCGACAACATCCTGGAATTCGATTTCGAACACGTCTGCATCGCGACCGGATCTCGTTGGCGTCGGGATGGTGTCGCGCGACGGCATGTCGTGCCCTTTCCAGTCGATGACGCCATGCCGATCTTCACCCCGGACGACCTGATGGATTGCAAGCTGCCCAGCGGCCGGGTCGTGATCTATGACGACGACCACTATTACATGGGCGGAGTCCTGGCCGAACTGTTGCAGGGCCAGGGCTGCGAGGTCACCATCGTCACGCCTTCGGCGGTGTTGTCGGACTGGACCCGGAACACGCTGGAACAACACGAGATTCACCGTCGCCTCGCGGAAACGGGCGTGGAAATCAATCTGAACCGGGGCGTCGTTCAGGTAACCGGATCACACGTCGTCTCGGATTGCGCCTTCACGGGCGAGACCCGGAACCTCGCGTGCGACGCAGTGGTCATGGTCTCATCCCGGAAGGAACGGAACGAAGTCTACGTCGCCCTGAAGGCGCGCGAGGCGGACTGGTCCGATGCGGGCATCAAGTCTGTCAAGATCATTGGAGATGCCGAGGCGCCCGGGCCCATTGCATGGGCGACATACGCAGGTCACCGCTATGCCCGCGAGCTGGACGGCGAGGACATCGGCGACGCCCTGCCGTTTCGACGCGAGATCGCCCAACTGGCGGAACGGTAGATGAGCGAGGACGAAATTGCCGACACCCTGACGATCCTTGATCGGCTGGTTGCGTTCGACACGGTCAGTGCAAACTCGAACCTGGCGCTGATCGACTATGTCGAATCCTATTTGCGAGACCGCGGCTTTGCCCTGCACCGCATGCCTGACCCGACGGGGCAAAAGGCGGGGCTCTACGCGCGGATCGGACCTGCAGGTGACGGCATTTTGCTGTCCGCCCATAGCGATGTCGTGCCAACGGTGGGTCAATGCTGGTTGCGCGATCCGTTTCGCATGACCCGCGAGGAAGACAGGCTGTATGGCCGCGGAACGACGGACATGAAGGGCTTTCTGGCGGCAATGCTGGCTCTGGCGGATCGTGCCGGAAAGGCCGACCTGAACGAACCCCTCAAGCTGTCCGTCTCCTATGACGAGGAAGTCGGCTGCCTTGGCATTTCCCGCATGATCGGCGCTCTTCCCGATGTCCTCGGCACGCCTCGCGCAGCCATCGTGGGCGAACCCACAGAAATGGCGGTGGCCATCGGCCACAAGGGCAAGGTCGGGTTTAAGGCCATCGCTTATGGCGAGGCGGGGCATTCTTCCCTCGCCCCGAAGCTTGAGAACGCCCTCCATGTCGCCGCCGATTTCATGGGCCGGCTGCGTGAGCTGCAGTGCTGGTACGCTGAAAACGGAGCGCATGATTCCGATTACGACATTGCCCATACAACCTTTCATGTTGGCAAGCTGGCGGGCGGCACTGCGCTGAACATCGTTCCGGACAGGGCGGAGATGCAGTTCGAGATCCGGCATCTCGCCGGTGACGACCCGGAATTGATTCTCGGCAAGATCAAGGCAATGGCAGGGAGCAAGGTCGACCTCGAACAGACCGTCGCCTATCCTGGCCTGCAAACCCCGCCAACCTCAAGGGTTGCCCAACTGGCCTGTTCCGTGGCTGGCTCCAGCACGACGACGAAGGTCGCCTTTGGCACCGAGGCAGGGTTCCTCGATGGCTCGGGCATTCCGACCGTGGTCTGCGGCCCTGGATCGATGGAAGGGCAGGGGCACAAGCCCGACGAGTTCGTGACGGTCGATCAGATGCTCGCCTGCCACGCGATGATGGATCGGGTTCTCATGACATTGACGACAGGTGGCGACTCGATTGCCTGACCCTTTCGGGGGACTGCAAAGGCGCATTGGCCATTGCTAGGCTTCGCACGAACCGGCAGACTTCGGGTATTGCCGGGCAAAGGGACGGGGAATGCCTGAACCAGGGAACGCCATCGACGTGCGCAACGCCGTGAAGCGCTATGGCAGTTTCACGGCGCTTCAGTCCATCACGCTCTCGATCCGGGACAACGAGTTCTTTACGCTGCTTGGCCCCTCGGGATGCGGCAAGACCACGTTGCTGAGGATGATCGCGGGGTTCGAAGAGGTCACGGAGGGAGAGATTCTCCTGTTCGGCGACGAGATCGAGAACCTCCCGCCGCACCAGAGGCCCGTGAACACCGTGTTCCAGAACTATGCGCTGTTCCCGCACATGACGATTGAGGAAAATGTCATGTTCGGGCTGGAAATGAGGGGCAGCTCGAAAGAGGCCGCCCGCAGGAAGGCGGGCGAAATGCTGGAGCTGGTTCAACTGGCCCAGTTTTCGGCCCGGAAGCCGTCGCAGCTCTCTGGCGGCCAGCAACAACGCGTTGCCCTCGCCCGCGCGCTGGCGCCCCAGCCGAAGGTTCTGTTGCTGGACGAACCGCTTTCCGCGCTGGACCTGAAGCTGCGGCAAGCCATGCGGTCCGAATTGAAGTCAATCCAGCGCGAGACCGGGATCACCTTCACCTTCGTGACTCACGACCAGGAAGAGGCCCTGACCATGTCCGACCGCATTGCGGTCATGTCGGCAGGACGTCTTCAGCAACTGGGCGAAGCACGCGACATTTACGAACGACCCGTGAACCGCTTTGTCGCCGACTTCATCGGCGAGACCAATCTTCTCGATGCCCGCCTTGAAGCGGTCGATGCCTCGGTCGCGACGTGCCGTCTTGCGAACGGCTTGATGCTGGAATGCGATGTCATCGGCGACGCCCGGCCCGGGGCAGGCGTCCACATCTCCATCCGGCCCGAGCGAATGACGCTCAGCGCGGCAAATGGCGATCCGTGGCAGGGCACCGTCAAGGAGAACGTCTTCGTCGGCACTGACGTGCAGACCATCGTTCAGCTTCGAGGCGGCATCGTGTTGACCGTGCGGACCCAGAATTCCGCCGCAGGCGTTGCCACGATCCTTGATCCCGGCACGGAAGTCGCGGTTGGCGTGGAATCCGGTGCCGCCAGGATGCTTGAAGACTGATGGCGGGTGCTGCTGCAACCGGCGGTTCGGCCCGCAGCGACACTTACGCCAGCGCGCGCAACTGGCTCTTGCTGCCCTCCTGGACGGTTCTCGGCATCTTCGTCCTGGCGCCCGTCGCGACGATGCTGGTCTATTCCTTCCTGACAAAGGAGTTCCGCGGTGGCGTCATCTGGGAGTTCACGCTTTCGGCCTACGACCAGTTCTTCTTTGATCGCGGGCTCTTTGGCGACGAACCGGCAAAGATCGACTGGACTTACATCCTGATCTTCTGGCGCTCGATCTGGCAGGCGGGCCTTGCCACCTTGCTGGCCTTGCTGATCGGCTTCCCTACGGCCTATTTCATTGCCACGCGGCCCGCCCGCACGCGTACCTTCTGGGTGTTCCTGATCACGATCCCCTATTGGGTGAACCTGTTGATTCGCACCGTCTCGATGAAGTTCCTTCTTCGCGATCAGGGTCCGCTGAACGACTTTCTGCTCGGAACCGGTCTCATCGACGACCCGATCGGCATCATCAACACCAACGCGGCCGTCCAGATCGGCCTGTTCTACAGCTACCTGCCCTTCATGGTCTTGCCGATCTATGCCAGCGTCGAGCGATACAACTTCGCCCTGAGCGAAGCCGCCGCCGACCTCTACGCAAGCAAGTGGACGACCTTGCGACGGATATTGATCCCTAGCGTGCGCCCGGGCATAGTCGCCGGCTGCATTCTTGTATTCGTGCCCTCGCTCGGCGCATTCCTGGCGCCCGACTTGCTGGGTGGGGCAAAGAACTTCATGATCGGCTCGCTGATCGAGGAACAATTCAAGGGCAATGCCGGCAACTGGCCGTTCGGAGCCGCCGCCTCGATGATCCTTCTGACGCTGGTCCTTGTCATCCTCGTCTTCTTTGCCCGCCAGCAGGAAAAGGCCGAGCGGGAGGCGACCCCATGAGTTATCGCGGCGATGTCCGAACCTATTCCGGGTTCAGGGCCATGACGCTGCTCTGCCTCGTCGTGCTCTATTCCCCATTGATCGTCGTGACGATCTACTCGTTCAACGCTTCGCGCTCGATCACCGTTTGGGAAGGGCTGTCGCTGCAATGGTACGCGGATGTCTTTTGGGGGCCGGAGTCGGGCAAGTTCAAGCAGGCGGCCATCAACTCCTTCACGATCGCCCTGATCGCCGCAACGATGTCGACGGCCATTGCCACATCCGCGGCAACGGCAATCGTGCGCGGCGGACGGTACCGGCTGCGCACGGCATCGCTCGGATTGATTTCGCTGCCACTGATGGTGCCCGAGATCGTGACGGCGGTTGCAACGTTGATATTCTTCAACTCCATCGGGTTCACGCGCGGATACCTGACCATCCTCGTGGCCCACATCGCCTTCTGCATCCCCTTTGCCTATCTTCCGATCCAGGCGCGGATGCAGGGGATCGAGGATACCTTCGAACAAGCCGCGCAGGACCTTTACGCGACCAGGGCCCAGGCTTTCCGGCGCGTCCTGCTGCCAATGATGATGCCCGGCATCATCGCCGGCTTTCTTCTGGCGTTCATCGTTAGCCTCGACGATTTCATCATCACCAATTTCGTCAAGGGCGCAGGTGTCGAGACGCTGCCCACGGCGATTTTCGGGTCGGTGAAACAGGGGATCAAGCCGAACATCATGGCGATCTCGACCATGCTGCTAGTCGTGTCCATCGCAATGGTCACCATCAGCTACATCGTAAGCAAGAAAGACAACTCAACTTAAGGAGAACGACATGCATATCTTCGCAAGAACAGCCGCAACGGCAGTTGCGCTCGCCCTTGGGGCCGCTTCGGTCAGTGCCGAGGGCAAGATCGTCATCTATCACTGGTTCGAATACATCCCGCAGGAGCTTCTGGACAAGTTCACGTCCGGAACGGGCATCGAGGTGACCATGGACACCTACGATTCCAACGAGGCGATGCTGGCCTCCCTGAAGGCGGGCGGAATGGGAACCTACGACGTGGCGGTTCCGGGCGACTACATGGTGTCGATCATGATCGGCGAGGGGATGCTGGACGAGATCGGCGACGGCGAATTGAAGAACAAGGGCAACATTGCGCCGGAATGGGCCGATCCCAGCTTTGATCCTGGCTGGAAGCATTCAATTCCGTACCAGTGGGGCTCGACAAGCTTCATGGTGGATACGGCGGTCTATGACGGCGACATCGACACCACTGACATCTTGTTCAATCCGCCTGCGGAGCTATCGGGCAAGATCAACATGCTGGACAGCCAGGGCGAGGTTCTGGCCATGGCGGCACTGCATCTGGGCATCCCGCAATGCAGCAACGACCGCGAGCAGCTGAAGGCGTTGAACGACATGCTGCAGAACGCCAAGACGCATTGGGCATCGTTCAATTCGGACACCGCGAAAGAGGTTCTGGTATCCGGCGACGCCGCGGTGGGCCAGATTTACGATGGCTTCGGCGCCAAGGCCCGGGCCGAGAGAGGAAGCCTGAAATACGCCTTCCCGACCCAAGGCTACGTGGCATGGATGGACAACGTCGTTCTCTTGAAGGAAGCGCCAAATCGGGACAGCGCAATCGCCTTCATGGACTTCCTGCTGATGCCCGAAAACATCGCCGCGGTGTCGAATTACGCCCGCTATGGTTCAGGACTATCGGGCGTGGGCGAATTCCTCGACCCCGAACTCGCGAGCCTGCCGGAATCCAACCCTCCGGCCTCCGCGGGGCCAGCCGTGTTCATTGAGGTCTGCGACGAAGCCACCCAGGCTGTCTACGACCAGATCTGGACGAACGTGAAGAAGTGAACCAGCCGGGGGCTGCGCTCACGGCGCGGCCCCTTGGCAGGAGGGGCCGCTCCAACCGATCCTGCCCGGGGTTCGCAAGTCTGCAGGAATCGCAGGCGGGCCTTCCAGCCTTTACTGGCCGAATAAGGGAAACCCTGCCGGAGACGTGTTGCCCGCCAAGGCGACCGGCGCCGTGCCCGGTTCATTGCGGGCCAAAGCCGGGCTGCAGGACCTCTGGACGGCAGAGACGAGGGAAGGGGCGGAAGCGGCCTTCGATCTCTTCATGAAAAATTGCGGCGTCGGATGCGAATGCCCCGTGGCCAGGCCGAAAACAGACCGCGACGGATTGCCGGCTTTCCATGATGTCCCGGCCGGACACCGGATGCACATTCGGACCACCAACCCGATCGAGCGCGCGTTCGTCATGGCTCAAGGGCCGGACACGGAAGACCAGGGGTTCCCCGACCCGCAGGACCGGCCTCGCCATGGCTTTCCGGCAGATGATGTCGACGAAGTGGAAGCGGCGAGGGCCGTCCGGCGCCAATCACCTGCCCGAGGTCGCCCAAGGGGCCGAGGTCATGGACGGGATCAGGCGAATTCTCGTTGCCGCCTGACAGTTGCCGTCACCAGACTTCGGCCATGACCCAGGCACGCCAGATTCCTGAGAAAGCGAACCTGGCCGCGGTCCCTTCCCGACAGCGTCGTCTTGCTCGGCCCTACCCGATGGCATCTAGCCGCCGCGCCTGTCGCGAAACCAGTCGGTCGACTTCCGCCATTGCCTCCGCGGAAAGCCCCCGGCCCGGGCGGCGGATCGCCGGCGACGCAATCACGCCCCGATTGGCGAGCACATGCTTCCGCACCGCGAGCCCGACCCCGGGTTGCTGTTCATACCGAACCAGCGGCAGATAGGCGTCAAAGACGTCCTGGGCCCGGGCCAAGTCGCCTTGCGCCACGAGTGCTGTCACTGTCACCATCATCTCGGGATAGCCGAAGCCGGTCATTGCGCCATCGGCTCCCCGCGCCAGTTCCTCAGGCAGAAAGACCCCGCCGTTGCCGCACAAAATGGAAATACGGCGCTGTCCACGGCTTTCTGCCTTCCGGATCGCGGTGATTTTCGCCAGGCCCGGCCAGTCTTCGTGCTTGAGCATCACCAATTCGGGGATGTCCGCGACGATCCGGCCGATGACCTCTGGCGCGACATGGACGCTGGTGGCCAACGGGAAGTCCTGCAACACGATCGGCACGCCGTCGCCCAGAACCCGCGCGACATCGTGATAGTACCCGACGATCTGGCCGTCGGTCTTGAGCGTTCCGGGCGGCGCAACCATGATCCCTGCGGCGCCCTGATCCATCGAGGCCTTTCCAAGCTCGCCGATGGCCGCCAGCCCTGGCGCCGTGCACCCCACGATCACGGGCCTGTCTCCGGCACGGGCAATTGCGCGTGCCGCAACCTCATGGGATTCGGTCAGCGTGAGTTTCGGCGCTTCGCCCATCATTCCCAAAATGGTGATTCCGTCCGCGCCCTTGTCGAAATAGAAATCGATGGCGCGGTCGAGGCTTTCGAGGTCGATCGCACCGTCATCGGCGAAGGGCGTCGCCGAAATGACAAAGACTCCCTTGGCGTCGGTTTCAAGCAGTGGCATCGCGGTTCGTCTCCAGTTCGCCCTCAACGCAGGAACAGTTCGGTGGGCAGGTTGCTGAACAGCTCTACCGGGCCGCTTTCGCGGATCGCGAATGTCTGGCCGATTCCCGCCATGACGCCTGTTCGCGTATCCGGAATCATGATGTGCACGAAGAACACCATGCCTGGTTCCATGACCAGCGGATTTCCGGCGTAGATCATCGGTGGCACGTCCATCCAGGTGGGCCTGAACGTACAGCCAAGCGCGTAGCCGCACGCAGCAAAGCGCTCCGTGGCGAAACCGGCCGCGTCCAGCACCTTGCGGTGAATGTCGTCCAGCGTGCCAAGCTTCGCGCCGGGGCGGGCCGAGTCCCTGATCTGATCAAGCGCATCCGCCGCCACGGCCATCATCCCGGCTTGCCGCGGATCGGGTTTGCCCACGGCCACGGTGGATTCGACGCAGACGTGATAACGGCAACAGGATCCGGCCAGTTCGATCAATACCTGGTCGTTTTCATCGATTCGTCGCGGCCCACCGATGCCGCGCCCGAAGAGCGCGCGCGGTCCGGCGTTGACCAGCGGGCCGGCCGAGGGAACGTCCCCTCCGCGCAGCATCGCGGTGAGCGCAGCCGCGCTCAGCTCGCTTTCGGTGGCACCCGGAACGGTGGCCTCGACCGCTGCGAGAACCGCCGCGTCTGCCAGCCGTCCGGCCTCGCGTGTCATGGCAAGTTCGGCCTCGGACTTGACCAGCCGTTTGCGGCGCACGATGTCCGACGCATCTTCCAGCTTGCAGAATCCGTCCAACGCGGCTTCGATCAGCCTGCCATTGGCGGCCGTCAGCCCGTAGGTCGCAAGCTCGATGCCGACACGTGCGCCGCGCAGGTCAAGCTCTTGCAGGATCGCCCGCAAGTCCTCGGCCGGGTTGGCCTCCTCGGCGTTGAGCCAGATGCGGATATCATCGTAGAGCGAGGTTGTCTCGGCCTGGCGCAGATCCGGGCGCCGGGTCAGCAGGACGGTGGGCCGGTCGTCGGTGGTGATCACGCCAGCCTGGAAGAAGACGTAGCCGGATGAGTCATAGCCGGTGAGGTAGCAGTGGCTCTCCTGCGCGAAGACGAGCAGCGCATCGAGCCCCCTGCTGTCCAGTTCCGCACGCGTGGCCGACAGACGGGCGGCATGCTCTTGCGGAGGAAAGCGCAGCGACACGGCACGGCCACCTGCGTTCATCGCCTCGATTTCCTGGAAGGCCCGGCCGGTCATTGCAGCTCGCAGATGTCGCACATGGTGATCAGGTAGATGCGCACCATGTCGAGGTAGTCCGGGATGTCGACCCGTTCGTCCGGCATGGTGTTGTAACGGCCGCCCGGACCGCAGACCACGCCTTCCATGCCGCCATGTGCATAGAGGTGCCCGGCATCCGTCCCGTAGTATCCCGGCGGCGTGATCGCACCCGTGGGCTGCGGTTCACCACGGATCGCCTCGTAGGCAGCGTTCAGCGCCGTCACGATCCGTGCGTCCCTTGCCACTTCGAATGCCGGCATATGGGAATTGCCGCTGGGAGATTCGATCCGGATCTCCGCTCTCAGCCCCGGCCAGTCCCCTTCCAGCGTGTCCAGAACCGCGCGGAAGTCCTTCAGCGCGTTCTTCTGCGTCTGCCCAGGCCCGATCCGCCCCGATCCGGTCATCCGCACAAAATCCGCCACCTGCGGTGGTCGCCACTCCTCGAAGTCTTGGCCCAGTGCGCCGCGGATGGTTCCCACATGCACCCGGTTGATGCCGCGGTGTTCGTCGCTCGGCGCGTCGGAAAAGGTCAAGTCGGTCAGGCGAGGGACCAGGTCACAGGCGGCGCGGATCGCGTCGACCGCCTCTTCCCGCTTGGACATGTGGCGGGTGATGCCGGTCAGCGCGATCGTGAACATGAACGCTTCGGCATGCATGGTCAGCGCCTGCAGGTCCGTGGGCTCGGAATTGATGAAGCAGTCCGCGCGCGTTCCCGCCTTCACTGCCGCGTAGGTGCCGACCCCGCCCTGCAACTCGCCTATGACGTAGGTGAGGATGACGTCGCCTTTCAGCCTTCTGCCACCCTCGATCAGCGAACGCACCGCGCAGAGCGATGCGGCATCGCCCGCCTTCATGTTCGACACGCCGATTCCGTAGATGAACCTGTCGTCGACGAGCCCGCCCCAAGGATCGACGGTCCAGCCCTCGCTCACGGGGTTTGTGTCGAGATGGCCATTGAACAGGAGGCTCTTGCCGCCACCCGTGCCACGCCACACGCCGATGGCGTTGACACGGTCGCCCTCGACGGGTTGCAAGTGGGCGTCGAGCCCCATCTCGCACATTGTCTCGACCATGCGCTCGGCCAGCGCGCGCTCGCCTGCGGTTCCGGAGTGGCTTTTGTGCCGGACCATTTCAGAAAGCGTGCCGAGACAGGCCTGCTCATCAATGGCGCGGGCAAGCGAAAGAGCATCCGTCATCTTGCAGTCTCCTTGTCAGGCGGCTTGGCTGGCGGGCGGCGGAACTGCATTCAGCAAGGCACGGGTATACGGGTTCCGGTCCGGCCTTTCGGCATCGTCTCGGTGGAACGCGTCCATCACCTTGCCATGCTGCATGACGCAAATCCGGTGTGCAAGCTGGCGGACAAGGTTCAGGTCATGGGTGATGAACAGGCACGCGGTGCGGGTTTGCCGCTGCAGGCTCACCAGGAGTTCGGCGACCGAGGCCTGAACCGACACGTCCAGGGAGGCGGTGATCTCGTCGCAAATCACGAGTTCCGGCTCCGCGGCGAATGCCCGGGCGATCGCGACACGCTGCTTTTCTCCGCCCGACAGCTGGTGCGGCAGCCGGTCGGCAAACTCTCGCGGCAGGCGCACCTGTTCCAGAAGGCTCGCGATACGCTCCGCACGTTGTTCCGGCGGAACGATGCCGTAGAGTTTCAGGGGGCGCGAGAGGATTTCCCGCACGCGCTGCCGCGGATTTAGAGAGGCATCGGGGTGCTGAAAGACGATCTGCACGGCGCGGCGGTAGGCGCGGTCGATCTCGCGCAGTCTTGCAAAGCTACGGTCGCCGAAACGGACGGATCCGTCGAAATCCTGCAAGCCTGACAGGACCTTGCCCATGGTGGACTTGCCCGAGCCGGATTCTCCAACCAGTCCGACAAGTTCCCCCTTCCTTACCTCGATGCTGACTTCCTGTGCGCCAAGATGGGTAGGTTTGGGGGCCAACAGCCGCCCGAGAAGCGACTGGCGGCCGTATTCGACGGTAATGCCTTTTGCAGACATCAGTGCGGGTGCCTCGGACGGCGGCTCCATGACGCCCAGCCAATGCTTCGGATTGGGGACGGCGCCAAGCAGCGCCTTCGTGTAGTCGTTGCGGGGGGATTGGAAAACCTCGGCGCACGTCCCGCTTTCGACGATCTCGCCCGAGCTGATGACCGATACGACGTCGGCCACCCGGGACACGAGGCCCAAGTCATGCGAGATGTAGAGCGCCGAAATCGACGTCTCGTCCTGCAGTTGATTGAACAACTCCAGAATCTGCTGCGCCGTGATGGTGTCGAGAGCCGTGGTCGGCTCGTCGAAGACGATCAGTTCGGGGTTGCAGGCAAAGGCGGTGGCGATGACCACCCTTTGCTTTTCGCCGCCTGACGCCTCGTGCGGGAAACGGCGCAGCATGTCCTTGGGTTTCGCAATGCCGGTCCGGGCCAGCGCGGCTTCGCTCTCCTCCAGGGCTTCCTGCGATGTCAGGCCCCGATGCCGGATCAGGACTTCCGAGAGCTGTTCCCCCAGGCGCATCGCAGGGTTGAGCGAGGTGGAGGGATCCTGGAAGACCATGCTGATCCGCCGTCCCCTGATTTCCAGGATTTGCGGAAGCGTCCGGTCGCGAAGGCTTTCCCCAGACAGGAGCAGCATCCCGTCGTTCTCGACCGCGTTTTCCGGAAGATATCGCAGGATCCCCCAGGCGAGGGAGGACTTTCCGGATCCCGACTCTCCCACCAGACCGTGTGTCTGGCCATGCGCCACGCGAAGGTCGATGTTCTTCAGGGCGTGGATCGGGCCGGAGGGCGTCGCGTAGCTGAGCGAATACCCGGAAACCTCCAGGACGGGCGCGTCCGCGCCGGCGCCTTGTGCGTCGCCGCCCGCCACCTCAGTGGCTCCGCCTTGGGTCGAGGCTGTCGCGCAGCGCATCGCCGAAGAGGTTGAACCCCATGGCCGCCATGGCAATTGCGACGCCTGGCACGGCCACGGTCCAGGCATTCCGGAACATGAACTGCCGCGCTTCGGCGACCATCAGGCCCCATTCGGTCGAGGGCGGTTGAGCGCCCAGCCCGAGAAAGCCCAACGTGGCGCCGATCATGATTGCAAAGGCCACGCGGATGGTGGCCTCGACGATGATCGGTCCGACCGCATTGGGCAGGACCTCGCGCAGGACGATGTAGTGGGAGGGCTCGCCGCGCGCGACGGCGGCGAGCACGTATTCCCGGGTCCGGATCGACAGCACCGAACTGCGCGCGATCCGCGCCATGCCCGGGGTGAAGGCAATGGCGACCGCAAGCATCGCCTGTCCCATGCCGCCGCCGAGAAAGGTGACGATGAGCAGCGTGAAGAGAAGTTCGGGCACTGCCAGCAACCCATCGAGGATGCGCATGATGACGCTGTCGATCCAGCCGCCCGCGGTACCTGCAACCACGCCGATCATGCTGCCTGCGCCCACTCCCAAAAGCGTGGCGCCAAGGCCAAAGAAGACCGTCGAGGGCGCGCCGTTCAAGAGCCGGGACAGCAAGTCGCGACCGAACTGATCGGTGCCCAGCCAATGCGCTGCCGACGGTCCCTGCAGACGGTCGGCGGGGTGGAAGGCCTGCGGATCGTAGGGTGCCAGCAACGGCCCGAGAATTGCCGCCCCCATGACCAGCAGCAGCAGGCCAAGCCCGGTCATGCCGGCTGCCGCCCGGAACGCCTTAGGCATAGCGCACCCGCGGATCGAGGATGGCGATCGCGATGTCGGACAGAAGGTTCGACAGCGCATAGACCGTCGCGAGAACCAGGGTGATGGCCTGGATTACCGGCAGATCACGATTCTCCAACGCGTAGATCAGGAGGCGTCCGAGTCCGGGCCAGGCAAAAATCTCTTCAACCACGATGATTCCGCCCAGAAGATACCCGATATCGAGCGAGATCACCGCCACGGCTGGGGCCAGCGAGTTTGGCAGCGCATGGCGGCGGATCACGCGGCGTTCGCGCAACCCCTTCAGTCGCGCCGCGCGGATGTAGTCGCTGGACAGGACCTCGGACATCTCCGACCGCACCTGGCGCGAGATATGTGCTGTCAGGATCAGGCCGAGCGTGGCCGCCGGCAGGACCACATGCGATGAAAAGCCGCCCAGGCTCTCGCCTGGGGAGACGAATCCGCCTGCCGGAAATAGCCCCAGCGCCGGTCCCGCAAGGAAGATCAGCAGCAGCGTTGCGGTCACGAATTCCGGCATTGATGCACCGATATAGGAAAAGATGCCGATGATGAGATCGGCCACGGTGCCGCGCTTGATGGCTGCCAGCACGCCCAACGGGATGGCGATGACCGTGACCGATACCAGAGCCGTCACGGCCAGCGAGGCGGAATTCCAGAACGCATCGCCAACCACGTCGGCCACCGGCAACGACAGGCGCAGCGACTGGCCGAAATCGCCGTGCAAGATGCCGCTGATCCAGTCGACGTATTGAATGTACCAAGGCCGGTCGAGGCCGAGTCTGCGCTCCATCGCAGCCACGGCCTCGTCCGTTCCGTACTCGCCCAGGATCATCACGGCGGCGTTTCCCGGCAGAATCATCGTGATCGCGAAGACCGCGAAAGTCACGACAAAAAGGACCAGGATTACCGCCAGAAGGCGTCGGACGAGGTAACCTGGCGTCACGTGGTCACTCGTCGAGCCAGACGTTTTCCAGGTAGAAGTACCGGTTGATCGGGTTCAACGTGTACCCCCGCACATTCTCCTTGCTGGCCGTCAAGACGTCCTCGTAGAACGCGATGATGTAGGGCAGTTCGGCGAGCATCAGTTCCTGGGCCCTTGTATAGGCATCGGCCCGCTCCGACTCGATCGTGGTCGAACGACCCGCCTGCACCAGGGCGTCAAACTCCTCGTTCATCCAGCCAGTGTCCTCGTAGGAAGCGTTCGAGGTCAGGAGCAGATTGAAGGTCGAGTCTTCGGTCGGCTGCATCCCCCAGTAGGCCATGTAGAAGCCACCCTTGCGCCAGACGTTGGCGAGGTATGTGTCGTGCGGCATGGTCTCGACATTGATGTCGAAGCCGGCCGGCAAGGCCATCTGCTTGATCGCGATCGCCACCTGCGCCCGGATCGCCGGACGGTTCGAGGCGACGAGATCGAGCTTGAGGCCATCGGGATATCCGGCCTCGGCCAGAAGCGCCTTCGCCCTTTCCGGATCGTAGCCCTTCTCTGGCGTGTCGATGCGGAACCTGAACTCCGGTGACAGGATATTGTCATGCGCAGGCCGGCCGAGTCCCTCGAGCACGAGGTCGACAAGGAGCTGGCGGTCGATTGCGTAGGCCAGGGCCTCGCGCACGCGGATATCGTCGAAGGGCTCCTGGTCGAAGCGCATTACCACGTTCACGTAGCGACCCGAGGGCACCCGCAGCGCATTGACCCCAGGCGCGCTGGAAATGCGCTCGTAGTCGGCTTGCTGGACCAGCAGCATCACGTCGATGTCGCCAGACAGGAAGTTCGTGGTTTCCGCCGCAAGATCCGGGAACAGGTGCATCTCGATGGCGTCGAGGTAGGGCCTGCCCTCGATGAAGTAGTCGTCGTTTCGCACCAGCCGGGTTATCCGTGCGCTGTCATAGCTTTCCAGCTTGAAGGGGCCTGTGCCGTTCACGACGGTGTCGAGCTGCGCATGATCGCCGGCCAGCGCCTCTTCAGACATGATTCGCGCGTTGGCGTGTGCGGTTGATGTCGGGAAGTCGGCAAAGGGCGTCTTGAGGCTGAATTTCACGGTCAGGTCGTCGACCGCTTCGACGGTGTCGATCATGTTCAGTACCGATGCAGCCGAGGCCGGGACGTCGGGATCCAGGATCGCCTCGTAGGTGGCGACCACGTCCGAGGCCGTCGCTGGCGTCCCGTCGTGAAAGGTAACCCCCTCACGAAGGTGGAAGGTGAACTCGGTGGCATCGGCGCTGCCCTCCCAGCTCTCGGCCAGGTCTGGCATCGGCTGGCTGTCGGGGCCGATCCGCGTCAGGCCGGAATAGGCCATGTCGATCACCGGGTATTCCGCCGGCCCGGACAGCGCCAGCGGGTTCAGCATCGCGATACGGGTGGAATGGCTGATCTTGAGTGTTCCGCCCATTTTCGGATCGTCCTGGGCTGCGCCCAGGCTTGGCACCGCCAGCGCCAGGGCCATCGCCACAAGCGCGCTTCGACGTGGGATTTTGTAGAATGACATTTGCGGTTCTCCTTGTTGTTGTCCGGCAATGGACCGGACGGTTCGGTTATCGTCTCGTCAGCGTACCACTGTCAGGTCGTCGGGCAGTCCGGTCAGCACTTCCGGCACCCCTTCGGTCACCAGCAGGGTATGGCCGACGCCCATCCCGTAGCCCGTGTCGCTGTCTCCAATCATGACATGGTAGAACAGCGTCATTCCCGGTTCGCAGACAGTTGCGTTTCCCGAATAGATCATGGGCGGCACATCCATGCTGGTTGGAGAGAACGTGCAACCCACCGAATAGCCTGTTGCCCCGTAACGGTGCCGTTTGTAGCCGCCTTCGTCGAGCCCTCGCGCATGAACGTCGAATATCTCGCCCAGGGTCGTTCCGGGGCGCGCGATTTCCGTCATCCGATGCAGTGTTTCACGGGCGACATCGTACATCATGCGATGCGCTGCCGGCACGTCGCCGAACAGGATGGTCCATTCCGTCTTGACGTTGTAACGGCGATAGGCGACCGGATATTCCACGAGGATCTGGTCTTGCGCCTCGATCCTCCGAGGCTCTGACACGCCGCGCCCGTACACGGCACGCGGACCCGAATTGAACAATGGCGGATTGGGCGGCATGTCCGCACCGTCCTGCAGGATCGAGGTCAGGTAGGCCGCCTTGATTTCACTGTCCAGAATGCCGGGGCGCGAAGCCGCGATAACGGCTTCCAATGACCGGTCGAGGATTTCCGCCGCCTTGCGGGTATAGGCGATTTCCGACGGCGACTTGATCAGCCGAAACCGGCGGATCAGGTGGTCGTCATCGACCAGCGTGCACCAGCCATCCAAGGCGTGCTGCACCCGCCAGAGGTTCCAACCGGTCAGGCCGTGGGTGTTCAACTCGATCCCGATCCGCCCGCCTTTCAGGTGGAGCTCCTCCAGAATGGACTTCAGGTCCATTGCCGGATTGGCGTCGTCAGCATCCCACCAGATTCGGATGTCCTCTATGGTGCTGGTCTGACGCGCCTGGACCAGGTCCGGGCGGCGGGTCAACAGGATGATCGGGCGGTCATCCGCAGTTATCACGGCGCACTGGAAAAAGACGTAGCCCCCGGTGTCGTAGCCGGTCAGCCAGAAATGGCTTTCCTGGGCGAAGACAAGCATGGCGTCCAGACCGCGGCGCCCAAGTTCGGATCTCAGGCGCGCCTGCCTTGACAGATGCTCCTCCCGCGGGAACGGAGTGGCCGCACACGGTTCAGTCGACATGTATAGCGTCCGTCCCCCCCTGTTCGCCGCCAACGCCTTCCAAAAAATCCTATGGGATGGTATACCATCCGTCAACCATGTGAATACCAACGCGCATGAACGGCATGGCAAATCTGTTCTGACCCTGCGCCATGTTCCGGCGGGTTGCCATGGTGCATGAGGAAAGAACTCTCTTGGAACGGATCCGTCCTGCCATAAAGGGGCTTGAGATTTGAGCTTTCCACCAGATAAGTCCTCTCGGGACTGGGCGGGCAGAGGGTCCACCGACTTGAACGTACAAGACGAGAGGCTTGCGTCGAGGGCGTATCAGCAGATCCTTGACCTGATATTGTCGGGCAAGACACGGCCCGGCGAGCAATTGAACGAACGTCAGCTGGCAGACATGCTTGGAATGTCCCGCACCCCTGTGAGGGACGCCCTGTTGATGCTGGAGGCCGAGGGGCTGATAGTCCGACAAGGGCGGATGGGCGTCCAGATCAAGCAGATGCACATCGACGAGTTTCTCGACGCGCTGCAGGTCCGCGCGCTGCTGGAGCCGGCGGTCTCACGCATGGCGGCGGGCAAGGTCGACCACGCTGCGCTCGATGAGCTGGAGCGTTCGTTGCACGGCGCAATTGAGATGGCGGATGCAACCGGGTGCGGAATGGACCGGTCCCAGACTCGCTGGATCGACGATACATTGCACAGCCTGATCTCGGATTCTGCCGGCAATGCGCAACTGTCGGCCATCGTGCGAAACCTGCGCCGAAAGACACAGATTTTCGACCTGAAGAACCTCCCGGAACGTGCGGTCGTGACCTGCCGGGAACATCTGGACATCATCGCCGCACTTCGCCTAGGCGACGGCGAGAAGACTGCCGAGGCAATGGCACTGCACCTCGAACAGGTTCGGGCCAGCATCATTGCTCGGCTAAGCCGGCGATGAACGATCCATCCCCGACCCTCGAAAACATGGACATTCCGCCGGACATTGCCCTGGCCGAGCGGCTGTTCACAGAATTGCGCCATCAGACGTCGGACACGCGGGGGGTCACCCGGATGTCCTACGGACCGGGCGAGGAGATCGCCCACTCCATTGTCCGCAGGGAAGCCGAGGCGCTGGGGCTCGGGACCGAGACCGACGCGGCCTGCAACCAGTACCTGACCCTGCCGGGCCGGACCGATGCGCCGGGGATCGTCATCGGTTCGCACCTCGATTCCGTGCCCAAGGGCGGCAATTTCGACGGAGCCGCGGGCGTGCTGATGGGGCTTTCGGTGCTCTCAGGGCTTGTGGCCGCGGGTCGGTTGCCGCCCAGGCCGATCACCGTGATGGCGATCCGTGCTGAAGAAAGCGCCTGGTTTTCGGCCTCTTACATCGGAAGCCGCGCGGCCTTCGGCCGGCTGACGGCGCAAGAGCTTGACACGGTGGTGCGTGCGGGCGACGGCGTGACCCTGCGGCAGGCCATCGCAACGGCGGGCGGGCATGTTGACGATGTCGCCTTGGGCGGCGGCCATTTGGCTCCGGAAGACGTTGCGGTGTTTCTGGAGCCGCATATCGAACAGGGTCCGGTTCTGGCGCTGAAGGACATGCCGCTCGGGATCGTGACGAATATCAGGGGCAGCCTGCGTTTCCGTGGCGCGGTCTGCCGCGGGGCCTACGCGCATTCGGGAACGACGCCGCACGAGGCGCGCCGTGACGCGGTGCTCGCCGTTTCCGAACTGGTCGTGGAGCTTGACCAGCTGTGGCGCCGGTTCCAGGCGCAAGGCAAGGACCTCACAGTCACTGTCGGCGAGATCGCGACGGACCCCGAAGAAGCCTCGTTCTCCAAGGTTGCCGGCCTTGTGCGGTTCTCGCTGGATATCCGCAGCAATTCCCTCGCCTCGCTGGATGAGTTCGCAATCGAGATGAAGGCGATGGCCGCCGCCATCGAAACTGGCCGAAACGTCAGTTTCGATTTCGGCCCGCGCACGTCAACCACCCCGGCCAGGATGCACCCTGCCGTGATTGCCGGGCTGAGACAATCCGCGGATGAGGCTCGGCAACCCGTGCTCCACATGCCTTGCGGCGCGGGCCACGACGCCGCCACCTTCGCCGGCCTCAGCGTTCCGACCGGAATGCTGCTTCTTCGCAACGAGAACGGCAGCCATAACCCGGACGAGCGCATGGACATCAACGACTTCAGCGTCGGCGCGAAGGTGCTCATGCGGTTCTGCCTGTCCCCGCCGGACATCCCGAAATGACCGACTGCGTCATCGTGCAACCCATTGCCCGTTGTGGAGTGGAACTGCTGCAGGACGCCGGTCTGTCGGTCTTTGTGGCCCCTTCGCCGGAACTGAAGGTCCTCAAGCCCCGCCTACTGACCGCAAGAGCGGTGATCACCCGCAACAGCGGACTTTCCGCAGAGGCCATCGAGGCGGCCCCAAACCTGGCAATCATCGCAAGCCATGGAACAGGCACGGATCGCATCGACAAGGGCGCAGCCGGGCGGCGCGGCATCCCGGTGGTCAGCACGCCCGGAACGAATGCGCAGTCGGTTGCTGAACATGCGCTCGCGCTGATGTTTGCCTGTGCCCGACGAGTTCCTGCCGCCGATCATGCGGTGCGTGCCGGCGACTGGTCTTTCCGCGAATGCAACCTTCCGCGAGAGATATCCGGGTGCCCTCTCGGTCTCGTCGGCTACGGCCATGTGGCACGAAAGCTGGCGACACTTGCAAAGGGGCTGGGCATGACCGTTACCGTGCACTCGAGACATGCGAGCGATGCAGACCTCGCCGCCGACGGGATTCTGCGCGCTTCGAACCTCGCCGACCTGCTTGCAGCCGCGCAGGTCGTCTCGCTGCACGGGTTGCCCGGCCGAACACGTGTTCTGGACGAGGGGCTGCTTTCGAAGCTGCGCCCGGACGCCATACTGATCAACACCGCCCGCGGCGTCTTGATCGACGAGGCAGCCCTGGCCGCGGCCCTGCGCGGGGGCCGCATCGCGGCGGCCGGGCTGGACGTCTTCTCCCGCGAGCCATTGCCTTGTGACAGCCCGATTCTGGGTTGTCCCAACGTCATCCTGACCCCTCACATTGGTGGCTCCGCCGTCGAGGCACGAGAGCGGACGGCGCTCGAGGTGGCCCGCAAGGTCGTCGAGGGCCTTGGGATGGCCTTGCCCGGTTGAGGAACCACGGCATGCAGGAAGATTGCGACGCCAATGGTCCGGTGATCCGCTGTCTGGGTGACACGGCCCTGTCCGTCGAGTTCGGTGACCGTATTGATGCCGGACTCGTTTCACGTGTGCATGCGTTCGACGCCGCCTTGAACGAGCTATGCCTCGCAGGCGTTATAGAGACCGTGCCGACCTATCGGGCCACTACCGTCATTCTCGATCCGCTCAGGGCTGACGTCCGCGAAATCGAAGCTGCCGTTCTGCGGCTTGCTTCCACCAACATGGACGCCAGGCCTGCCGGGCAGCTCTGGGAGGTTCCGGTGACCTACGGCCAGGACTTCGGGATCGATCTCGAGGATGTGGCGGCGCATGCCGGCATGACGCCAAACGACCTCATCGAGGCACACGCCGACCCGGAGTACCTGGTCGCGATGGTGGGCTTTCTGCCCGGTTTCAGCTATCTTTCCGGGCTTGACCCGCGCCTTTCGATGCCGCGCAGATCCGAGCCGCGCGCCAGGATTCCTGCCTCCTCCATTTCGATCGGCGGACAGCAAACGGCCATCTGCAGCCTCGAAGGGCCAAGCGGATGGCACGTCATCGGCCGCACTCCGGTCCGCCCGTTTCATCCGGGAAGAATTCCCGCATTTCTTTTTGATCCTGGCGATCGCATCAGGTTTCGGCAGGTTTCTGTGCGCGAGTGGTCTGAACTCGACAGGGACGCGGCGCGCGGGGCGCTGGTTGCGGAAAGAGTCGAGGGATGACCGCGCTTGAGATTGTTCAATGTGGTCCGGGAGTGTCGGTCCAGGATGCAGGACGCTACGGCTTCCGGCGGTTCGGCGTGTCGACTGCGGGTGCGATGGATCGGCGGGCACTGGCGCTGGCCAACACGCTTGCAGGCAACCCGCCGGACACGGCGGCAGTGGAACTGCCGCTTGCTGGTGCGGAGTTCCGCGTCGTCGGCGGGCCGGTTGTCGTGGCAGCCCACGGGCCCGGGGCGACGCTGGCTGTGTCTGGCCGGCGCGTTTCGGAACGATCATCAGTGCAACTGTTCGGCGGCGACACCGTCTTGATCGGCCCGCCGCGCGAAGGCGTGTACAGCTACGTTGCCGTAGCAGGGGGGATTCTGACAAGGTCCGTTCTCGGCAGCCGCTCCTGCCATCGCCGCTCGGGGATTGGTGGGGATGTGCTGTCGCCGGGTGATCGGCTTGATTGCGCTGGCGGTTCTGGCAGCACGCCCTTGTCCTTCCGCGAAGGCATCAAGCACGACAGCGGTGATGCAATCAGGATCGTTCCAGGCCCGCAGGCCGGCTCTTTCGAGGAAGCGACATGGTCCCGACTCCTGTCGTCGAGTTATCGGATCAGTCCGCGTTCCGACCGGATGGGAATGCGTCTTGAGGGCCCCGCCCTTCAATCTTCGAAGGGGCACGATATCGTGTCCGAGGGGGTTGTTCCAGGGAGCGTCCAGGTGCCCGGAGACGGGAACCCGATCGTGCTTGGCCGGGACTGCCAGACGACTGGGGGCTATCCGAAGATCGCAACGGTGATTTCGGCCGACCTGGACCGGCTGGCGCAGGTAGCCATAGGCCGAGACGTGCGCTTTCGCATGGTTTCGGTAGGGGACGCGATTGATGCCGCGCGCCGGTCGGCACTTTGGCGCAGTGCGCTGGAATCAGCGGTGGAACCGGTCAGCGGCCCTTCGTCCGACCTGCTGGCGCACAACCTGATCGGGGGGATGACGAGAGGCGACGACCTTTAGCCGGAAATTTCAGCAGATCATCCGCTCCTTCTTTCCTCCAACGCTCTGAACCGAAACGGCCTCCCGTCGCCGGCGGTGCGGATCCGCCTGGATTGCGTCTTACATAGGAAGACCATTGACATCGCCGGAACATCCTTTTGAAGGCGTGTCAGAAGGCAGGAAAAACTTACATAAGCATGTCCATCCGAATCGACGTGATCCCGAACCAGTACGGAACCAGGGCCGTCCTCCTCAGGAAGACCTGGTGCGAGGGACGGCGCGTGCGGCACAAGACCGTCGCCAACCTCTCGGGCCTCGATCCCGCCGTCGTCGACGGGTTCCGCGCCGTGCTCAGGGGCGGGATCGTCCTCGACGACCCCCGCAAGGCCTTCGCGATCCGCCGGGCCCTGCCCCACGGTCACGCGGCCGCCGTGCTCGGCACGATGAAGCGGCTCGGTTTCAGGCGCCTCCTCGGACGCCGGACGGAGCGGAGCCGGGACCTCGCGCTCGCCGCCGTCGCGGCGCGGATCACGAGATCGCGGTCACGGACGACGGCGTCTCCTGGAGCCGGCCCGTGCACGTGCACTCGGAGAATCACGTCCGCGCCCACGTGTTCCTCTGCATGCTGGCATGCCACGTGGAATGGCACATGCGCCGCCGCCTGGCGCCGCTCCTGTTCGAGGACGACGACCGGGAGGGCGCCCGGACGCAGCGGAACTCGCCGGTGGAGCCCGCTAAGGCCTCGGAGAGCGCGAAGGCAAAGGCCGACACCAAGCGCACTCCCGACGGGCTGCCGGTCCACAGCTTCACGACGCTTCTTTCCGACCTCGGCACGCTGACGCTGAACCACGCCTCCCTTCCCGGGCGGTCCGACAGCCGGTTCCCGTTGGCCTCGGAGCCGACCGAACTGCAGGCGAAAGCGTTCGCGCTGCTCGGCATGGACCCGGATCGCGATGCCTGCATAAGCGTGACAGCCTGATTCTGGCCGAAACCCCCGTCATGCATGGCCGAAACCGTCTTCCGGGTCAGGGAAGTTCCGTTTTGCGTGCCGTCGTCGACGAAACTGTCCAGCCTTCCTTTTCGAGACCCTCACGCAGCGCTTCCGCCATGGCGATGGCCGCCTCGTTGTCCCCGTGCACGCACACCGAATCGATCTCGACCGGCAGGCGCTTGCCCGTCACCGATTCCAGCCGCCCTTCGGCCACCATTTCCTGTACGCGAGTCAGCGCGGTTTCGACATCGTGGATTACGGCGCCGTCGACCTTGCGGCTTGTCAGGTTGAAGCTGTCGTCATAGGTCCTGTCGGCATAGATCTCGCGTATCGGGCGCAAGCCTGCGCGATCGCAAGCCCGCTCGGTCGCCGTTCCCGGCATCACCATGAACGCAAGGCCGGGGTCGGCGGCCCGTATGCCTCGGGCAACTGCATCGGCAAGGCCGTCGTCGTCCGCGCAGGCATTTCCGAGTGCACCATGAGTCTTGACATGAGTGCCAGGATGCCCTGTCAGCGACGCCATCGCCTGAAAGGCGCCCACCTGATATGCAACGAGCGCCTCGACCTCGTGCGCCGTGACTCCAATTTGCGCACGCCGCCCGAATCCGATCAGGTCGCGGTACCCGGGGTGCGCCCCGACCGCGACCTGGCGTTCGCGAGCGAGGCCTATGGTGCGTCGCATCGTTTCGGGGTCGCCGGCATGAAACCCGCAAGCGATGTTGGCCGTCGTGACGATGTCCAGCATTGCCGCATCGTCACCCGTCGTCCAAGGTCCGAACCCCTCTCCGAGATCGGAATTGAGATCGATCTGCATTGGTTTCCCGGTCCTTTCTGCCAGCCGTGGAGCGGCCCTCCGGCCGAAATGTCCGAAATCGTTGCATGACGGCACACCATTGGTATACCAGAAACTCCTGAAAGAGGAGATCTTCATGTCGGGCGGTCATCTGCTCTATCTTGGCAACGGCCGGAAATTCCAGTCCGTGGCTATGTTGGACGCTCGGTTCGAAGGCTGGGGACTTGCTGTTGACCGGTGCTGGGCGTTCAATGGCGAGTTTCCGGACAGCCTGGACGGATATGACGGGGTCTTTGTATCTGGCAGCCCCCATGGCGCGTATGAGGATATCCCGTTCATTCACCGGGAGCATGATCTGCTCAAGGCTGCCGCGGAGCGGGATATCCCGATGCTTGGCATCTGCTTTGGCAGCCAGATCCTGGCCTCGGCCCTTTGCGGGCGCGATCAGGTCTTCCGGCGCGAGTTCTGCGAGATAGGATACAAGGACCTTCCGGTAACAGAGGCTGCGAGGGACGACCCGATTGCCGGCGCGTTGGGCAAAAGCGTGCACATGTTCGTCTGGCACAACGACGAAGTGCGCGGCGACCACCCCGACATGACGGTCCTCGCAAGCTCCGACCTGTGTCCCAACCAGATCTGGCGTTGGCGGGATGCTCCGGCCTGGGGAATTCAGGGCCATCCCGAGATCACCCGGGAACAGGCCCCTATATGGTTCGAGGAAAACCGGGACCGCATGGAGAAGGATGGCGCCAACGTGGATGTTCTCAAGGATTCTGCAGATGAAGCCACGGAAGCCAAGACGATGCTGGCACGGTTCGCCGATGTCGTGAAGGCGCACGCATGCCTGCGCCGCTGATCTACGAGCCTTGGTTCGAGCAATCCGAATACGAGGCGCGCCTGGCCCGCGTGCAGGCAGAGCTGAAGACGCGCGGGCTTGAGGGACTGCTTGCGTTCCAGCCCGAAACGGTGACGTGGTTGACCGGCTTTTTCACGCGGGGATATGGCTCATTTCAACTCGCCATCATTCCAGTCGAGGGTCCGCCGACATTGGTCTGCCGCGACGTCGAGGAGTACTACCTTGACGCAACCTCCGTGTTCCCGGGCCGCGCCATGTGGACCGACAGCGACTCGCCCATTGCCGTTGCCGCCAAGGCGCTTCAGGCAAGTCTGGGCGCGACGGCCAAGGCCGGAGTGGAAATTGCGGCATGGCCCTTGTCGGTTGCGCGCTACCGGCAACTGAACGACTGCCTTCCTGGTTATCGGTTCACGGACGAAAGCGGGCTCGCGCGCAAGATGCGTCTGAAAAAGTCGGCTGCCGAAATCGCCTTGCAAAGGCATGCGGGGAAAGCGGCCGAAGCCGGCATGCAGGCGGCGATTGACAGCGCTGGCATCGGCGTCAGCGAGCGTGAAATTGCGGCCGAGGTTTGCGCCGCCATGATCCGGGCGGGCAGCGACCAGCCCGGTCCGGGCGTGATGTCATCCGGGGAGCGGGCGTTTCACTTGCATGGCGGCTATTCAGATCGCATTCTGCAGCGCGGCGACATGGTCCAGATCGAGACGACACCAAACGTGCGCCATTATCACGCCCGCTTCATGCGCCCCTTCCGCGTGGCAGAAGCCAGCGACAGGGACCTCAAGGTAGCCGAAAGCCTGATCGCGATCCAGGATGCGGCGTTGGACGAAGTGCGCCCGGGTGTTCCGGCTGCCGTGCCGGACGCAATCTACAGGGACGGCGTGCTTTCCCAGGGGCTGCGTGAGACCTATACGAACAAGACGTTCTATTCGGTCGGCCTGCTTCTGCAACCATCAGGCGGCGAGGCCCTGGAAGCGGCCCCGGGTTGTGACTGGCGTTTCGAGACAGGCATGACGTTTCACACCTACGTTCTTGCCAGTGGGTTCGGCATGTCAGAGACCATTGCCATCACCGAGACCGGCTACGACCGCCTCACGCGCTTTGCGCGACAGCTCTTCACGGTCTAGCGTCTTGTCATGGCGGTTTCGACGGCCTGATTGATTCTTCGCAAGCGCCGGGCCTGGGGCAGGTTCTCGCCATTTTGTCTCTGGCCCTATCGATTGTGAACATCTGGTTGACTTGAGCATGGCTTCGGCTTCTCTGCCTTTCCCAAACCGCGATCCCGGCTGCGAGCGTTTCCCGATCCGGGATGCGGCGGCCAAGGCACTGGCGCTGCAGTACACCGGGACGCGTCGGGCATCGTTCACTTCGGACACCGCAAGAGAGGTTCTGGTTTCGGGCGACGCTGCGGTGGGCCAGGTTCGCGATGGCTTTGGTGCCAGGGTCCGGGCCGGGAGAGGAAGTCTGCAATGCGCCTTCGCGACCCAAGGCCACATGGCGTGGGTGGACAACGTTGTCCTCTTGGAGGATGCACCAAGTCGGGGCATGGCGATCTCCTTCACGGACTTCCTGTTGATGCCCAAGAACATCGCGGCAGGGTCGAATCGTGCCCGCCATGGCTCAGGACTCTCGGGTGAGGCGAATGCCTCGATCCCGAACTCGCGAGCCTGCCGCAATCCAACCCTCCGGCCTCCGCAAGGCCAGGCGTGTTCATCAACACCTTGTCTTCATCGGTCGCCGACCTTGCCTTGGCGATATAGGCATGCAAGGCGTCGCCAACATCCTGCGGCAGCGGGAGAGCCGCTTGCCGGCAAGACTTTCCCGCGACACGGATCTCGGCCCTTTCCCAGTCGATGTCCCCGAGGCGCAGGGCGGCGACGTCGCCTGCCCGCAGCGCAAGCCGGGCGAGCAGAAGCAGGATCGCCCGGTCGCGCAGGCCGGCCGGAGTCTCGCCGCAGCTGGCGATGGCACGCTCGACGTCGTCGGGCGGGATGTGCCTTGGCAGGCCGGACAGGCGCCTTTGGGCCGCCGACGGCACGGCCGCGATCAGCGTGGCGGGCACGCTGTCCTCCGAGACCAGGAACCGGAGATACATGCGCACGGAGGTCGCCAGATGCCGTGCGGTGCTGTGCGACCAGGGCCGCATCGCCTCGAGCAGCGCACGCCGGATCAGCGATGCGTCATATGTGCCCGGATCGTCCCCAAGTGCGGGCAGCATTTGCCTGATTGCCCGGACATGCTGGCGTATGCTCCTCGGCGCGATGCCGCGATGGCGCTCAAGCCAGAGGGCGAACCGCTCGAGCCTTGCGGGCAGCGCCGGCTCCAGCGGAACGGGCTCCAGCGGGGCGATCCGTCCGATCGAGACGAGATGCCTGAGGAAACCGCGCAGCTGGCCATGGCAGGCCTCGGTACCTTGCTTCCGGCGGCTGCTGTACAGTCCGGGGATCGAGCAGACGAATTCCTTGTTCCGGTACTGCGCGAAGACATCCGGTGTCAGGTCCCGGAGCCGGATGCGGGACAGATGCAGCCAGACGATGAAGCCGGTGCATGCGTAGCGGAAGGACTTGACGGTGTTGACCGTGTAGCCTTCGTCGCCCAAGCCGGCGAGGAACGCATCCAGCAGACGCAGGCTGTCTTCCAGTTCGCCGGTTGTGTCGATGTGTCCCGAACTCTCGAGGAAACGGACGAACCTCATGAGTTCGGCCGATGTGCGGCGCCTGTTCCAGCGCCTGACGCGCACGGACGCACAGGACGCACCGCAACGACATTCGTGCTGCAGGAAACGCTGGATGATCGAGCCGTCGACTGCCCGCAGCTCGATCCCGGCGAGGCTGAGCCAGATCAGGAAGTGACGGGCTGTGCATCGGTAGTTGTCGAGCCGGCTCTCCGAGAGCTTTCCCTCGCGCTGACTCCGAAGCTCGTCGGCAAAGGAACGGGAAAGGCCGTCGAACTCGGCCAGAAGGGTCTCCGCAAGGGGGCGGCACTTGGATGTTGCAGGCATTGCATGCTCTCCGTTTGTTGAGTGAGAGCCGTACTCTGCCCGGAATCGCCGCGGGAGCAATGCCGAGCGAAAGCGGCCCTGAACCCCTTTGATTCAACGCTCTGTCACGCCTCGCTCGGCATTACCGGATTGTCGGCATGACAGTACCGATCCGTCAGGATGAGGTCCTCGACTTCACACCGTAAGAGTGGCGGATACTCGAAGACGGCGGGATGACAACTTGTGATCTTCCAGGTGAACAAGTCGCACAGGTAATCGCTCTCAAGCGCGAACATGGCCGCCTTTCAGCCAATGACTGCTTCGCCCGTGTCACGGCGACCTGTCAGGAAAACAGCGTTTTGCTCACTGGTGACAGGCTGCTTCAAAGGTTAGCCTGAACTTCCAGAAGGCCTCAAGGTCTACCTGATTGATTTCGGGACAAAAAGCCCGGAATCCTGATTCACGGTACTGGGCAGGAACCTGCGGCGGGTGTCAGGGCAGCCGGACGCCGAGGAGCCGAAACGCCTCGGCCTGCAGCGGCGTCGGCGTCGAGGTCATGTCGAATTCCGCGGACGTTTCCGATTTCGGCTTCATGCGCATCATGGACAGGGTCGCAAGGTGGGCCATCAGGCCCTGGAAGCCCTGGACGGGCAGTCCGGACGTGGTCCGCTTCGTCGCCGCCTTGAGCGCGGCCCCGTCCGACGTCCCGGCCGGGGCGACGGCGGAGGCCGCCTCCGGCGGATCCTCGTCATGGAAGAGCAGCGGTTTCAGGGCGTCCCGCATGTGCCATTCCACGTAATATGCGAGCATGCAGAGCAGGACGTGCGCCCGGACCCGGCCGGCCAGGCGGTGATGGACCGGACGCACCTTCAGGTCCACGGTCTTCATCGTTCTGAAGGCCCGCTCCACGCGGGCGAGGGACTTGTACGACCTGACCGTCTCGCCGGCTTCCATGACGCTTTCGGGAAGGCTGGTGCGAACCACGCAGAAGCCGTCCAGGGCCTCCTCGGCGGCGATGCTCCCGGCGTTGCGCCGCCACGAGAAGCCGTCCTCCCGGACGTCGACGACGAAGTGCTTCTTCATCTTCCGCGCCGTCAGGACCTTCTCCAGCCGCAGGGCGATGTTCGTCGCGCCCTTGAGGCGGCGGCTCTTGCGCCGGGTCGCCGCGTCGACCTCGCGGATGCCCTCCTCGGTCGCCTGCAGGAGGTCCTCGCGCCTGCGGGCGCGCTCCTCCGCCAGGAACGGGTTGCGGAACGCCATCAGGCGCTCGCCCGGAAAGAGCTCCTCGCAGGCGACCTCCGCCATGTCCATGTCGTCGAACAGCGACGGCTGCAGGGTTCCGTTCTCCGCCAGCGCGCGGATCGCGGGCGCCCTGAGCGCGCTGATCCAGTCCAGGCCGGCGGGCCGGACGTCCTCGCGCAGCCGCGCGTCGGCGAGCATGCCGCGGTCGCCGACCAGGACGACCCGTTCGAGGCCGAAGCGGGTCCGCAGCCGTCCGGCCGCCGTCGCGACGGTGGCCGGATCGGACGTGTTGCCCCCGAAGACCTCCACGGCGACCGGCCGTCCCTCGCGGTCGCACATGAGGCCGAACTCGACCTGCAGCCTGCCCCTCTTGCCGTCGCGGGAGTGGCCGAACCTCGCGAGCGCGCAGTTCCGGCCCTCCATCCAGACGGAGGTCAGGTCCCACAGCACCAGGGAGCGCTCGCCGAGATGCCGCCGCGCAAGCTCCGTCTCGATGCGCTCCTGCCGCTCCAGAAGCCAGTCCATGGCGCCGCAGAGCTCGTTCTCGTCGGTGTCGCCGATGCCGAGCGTCTGGCCGAGCGTGTCGCACGCGCTTGCGGGGGACAGGCTCCGGGCCGTGGCGAGCTTCGCCCTGGGCGCGGTGATGCGGGCCACGATCATGGCGACCGCGAGGTCGCGCTGCCGGGACGGGCGCGGGGAGACGGTCCGGTCGAGGCCGAGCTTTCGGAGCGTGCCGAGCGCGGCCGCGACGGCGCCGTGGGGCAGCGAGGACGCGACCTCGAACGCGTCCTCGAGCGGCCGTGCGGCGGCACCCCTGAGGCAGGCGCGGATCTCCTCGACGAGTTCGGGCGGCAGCCTGGAGAGGTTGGCGAGGGTGCGCTTGCGCACCTTCTTGAGGTCCTTGTCCCACCATGTCTCGCGAAGCAGCACGGCGGGCGGGGAGTTTCGGTTTGGGACGGATTCGACATACATGGACATGCTGGCAGTTGCTCGCCTCCATGCTGTCAAGCACGAATCTCGAAAAAAGTTCGGGAACGAACGGGAGCCCCGGAATCCGCCTTCCGGGACCGTCTGCACATTACATGGGCATGCATTTTGGCCTCAAGGCCAGGAAACTCACGAACAAGGCACTGAAAACGCGTCACTTTCTGGAAGAGATGCGCTCACGTCGGCTGGAAGTTCGGGTTAGCGACCGCCCGCGGTGTGAGTGTGAGTGTGCATGGAGTGCTCTGGATCGTTGACGAGCTACATGCAGCAGAAGCGTGCGACGTAGAACTTCTGGCTTCCGCATTGGAGATGTGGCTTGATGACAGCGCCGTTTTCTTCCTCCCGCCGAAAAGGACACCAGGCTACGTCTTCTACGGAAGGAATAGGGCTCGCCCTCCAAGATCTTGGTGGATCTTCATGAAGGGGTTGGACGGGAATCCTTCGCGATCTACGGGGCACATGGCTGGTTCAACTTCTGCCACTCTCGGGAAGCGATGCCTCGGAAGCAGGTGCCTGTTTCAGCTTGGTGCAACGGGCCAACGGGAATCAAGGTCACCAAGGCCCGCAGCGATCAGTTCACGCAGGACGTCCTCATTCACGGCGTCGAGCCTGTTGATGTACAGGCACGAACGTCCCGTCCTGTGCTTTCCAAGCCGTTTCAGAATGTCTCCGAAATCAGAATAGCCGGGCATGATGTAGATCGTCAGGCTGGCCTTGCGCGGACTGAAACCCGTGGCAAGGAAATCACCCTCACGACCTGACTTGTAGACGTAGTGATAGGAACCGTAACCCACGATGCTGCTTCCCCACATGACTGGCTCAAAGCCTGTGACTTCCCGGAAGATCTCGTTGAGCCGCAAAGCGTCAACTCTGCGCCTCTCGGATTCGACGGCGTTCAGGAACGCAATGACGTCTGCATCGTTGGGCCTTGTCTTGTTTTCGGACATTCCCGTTTCCAATTGCCAATTCGCTTATCGCGGCAAGTCGAACAGCGCACAAGGGATTCGTCCCTTCTCGGAATTGCTGGCCGAAAGCCGCTCCGACGGCGGCCACGGCGATGCGTAGGTCTCCCGGGTTTCCGAAGTCGGGACCGCGACGGTGGAGCGTGTGCGCAGGCAGTGCGTCGGGGAGGTTCTGGATGCGGCCCGGGAGGGCAGGGTCAGGAATTGCCGGTCCCGTCCCGACGAAAGCGAACGCGGACTTCGCCGGCGCTATTGAGGACGTGCCCGACCTCTGCGGCGGGGAGCACGTCGAAGGACCTGTCGCGGTTCGCCTGGACGAGACGCCGAAACGGCCGGCCGGGCACCGAACCAACGGGTCTTCCGGACCGCGCAGGCAAATCCCGCCGCAAATTCCTCGCGGCCGCGGCCAGCTTCGCGGCGCTGCACCCGTTCTCCGCAATTGCCGCCGCCAAACAAGCCCTCCTGCGCTTTACGGAAACAACTGACCTCCATGTGCACATCTGGCCCTACGACTACTACACGGACCGTGAGCGCGACACGATTGGCCTGGCGCGCACGGCCTCGATCATTCGCGAGATCCGGTCCGAAGCCACGAACTCGGTCCTTTACGACAACGGCGACTTCCTGCAAGGCAACCCGATGGGCGATTATTTTGCCTATGAGCGGGGCATGAAGGACGGGGACATGCACCCGATCATCACCGCGCTGAACACGCTGGAGTTTGACGCATCGACGCTCGGCAATCACGAGTTCAATTTTGGGCTCGACTTCCTGATGAAATCGCTCGCCGGTGCCAATTTCACACGTCCTGACCTCGCCCCTTGCGACAGGCAACTTTCATGAGGCGGGTTTCCCCGCCCTGGCATTGTTCCCGGGCAATTCGCAGACCATGCGCAGGCCGGTTCCGGGGAAGATCGTGCATGTCTGGTTGAGCTCTTCGAGCAGTCCCGCGACGGCGGCGTCGCCCGCATCGCTGGCGGTGCCGAGGATGCGCACCCGCAGGATGCCGTTTTCCGGGTCCGGGACGATGTCGGCATCCGACTGGAACAGTTCGGCGAGGGTGCGGCGTGGGCGTTGCTTCGCGCCCTGCGCGTCGGCGACGGCGGGCATCATCCGGGTCTCGGCGCGGCAGGCGATCATGCGGATGACGTCGAGGAGCAGCCTCTCGCCGGAGGGCAGCGCGTCAAGCCACTCATCCTCGCCGAGTTCCGCGACCTTGACGTGCGTGGGCAGATCCCTGCGCCGGAGCTTGAGCGCCTCGCGCTCGGCGTCGAGCGTCCCGATCTCGGCCTTCAGCCTCTCGGCGGACCTGGCGGCCGTGCCGGACGGCCCGCCCCCGGTCAGGTCGGCGACGCGGTTGCGCAGCGTGCCGAGCCTGTTCCGCATCCGGTTGATCCGGCGGTCCAGCTCGCGCCGGGCCGGATTGACGACGCGCGCCTCCGGATCCTGCTCGGCAAGGCCGTGCACCGGCAGCGCGTCGAGGCTGAACTCGTCGCGCATGTACTTGAAGAAGCTCTCCTGCGCCCATCGGGAGAACAGCGCGCCTGCGGCCTGCTCCGTCGGCACGCCGAAGTCGGTGGTCACGAGCGGGACCTGCCGGCCCGAGTCCAGCAAGCGGCGGATCTGGCGAACCTCGGGCCCCTTGCCGCCCTTGCCCAGCCTGATCCGCCTCTCGGCAAGGCGGACCTCGGCCGAGCCGGCGCCGCCGGGACCGTGGAGCGGCGCCTCGACGGCGCGGAACTCCTCCTCCGGCCAGTCCTCGCCCCTGAAGCCCTTGTGCCAGGTGATCACCGCGATGCCACGCCGGGCGAGGCGGGCGAACAGGGCCGGGCTCCATCCCTCCCGGTCGAAGACCAGCGTCAGCGCGGGCGCGGCCTCCGGCGAGACCGTGAGATCCGGCGCGTCCGGTCCCGGCAGGCCCAGCCGATCCAGCGCCGGAAGGACGTCGTGCTCCAGCGCCTTGGCCATGCCGGGATCGAGATCCTTGTGCAGGCACAGCAGCGGCCTGCCGCCGAGCGCGTTGACCCAGTAGCTGGTCGAGGCCGGCAGGCAGAGCTTCCGGCGCGACACGAAGTGCTTCGGAAGGCGGCCCTTGCGGCCGGCATAGACCTTCACGTGCCCGTCCACCGACAGCGTGGCGTGGGCGTCCGGCTCGTCGGCCATCCACGCCCGCGCCAGCGCGTCCTGCCAGCCCTTCACCCGCTGAACGTCGGATGCGAGCGCCCGGATCTTGCGCCGCAGCGTCTTCGCTTCCGGGCAGCGGTCCAGCCCCAGGACCGCGCCCCATTCCCCCGGAGCCTCGTGGCGCAGCGCCTCGGGGTTGCGGACCCGGGCCATGAACAGGAACGCGAGCAGGAGAAGCGTGCTCGTCAGCCCGTGGCATCCTTTCGGCAGCGACAGGAACGCGCCCGAACGGTCGAGCAGCCCTTCCTTCAGGAGCGTCGGCAGCGCGGCCAGCACGCCGCCGCAGGCGACCGCCGAAAGAGGCTCGTCGAAGCGCGGATGCGCCTCGGCCATCGCCCCCGCCGAGGCCGCGACGCGCCCCGCGCTGTCGCGCGCGCCCCGGCCCATCGGCGCCTCCCGGTCGCGCCGGTCCCGTTCGCTGCGGCCGAGCAGGCCTGCCCGGACATCCTCGTCCTGCGTGTCCGTTCCGGCCGGCTGCTCCTCCTGCGCCTCCGGCTTCGCGCTCTCCGGCTCGGGCTGTCGCGCGCCGATGAACCCCTTGCGGCGGTTGTGGTTCAGCGTCGTGGCGGGAACCTCCAGCTCGCGGGCAACCGCGGTGCCGCTCATGCCCTTGGAAAGGAGGCGGTCCGCCTCCCGCGCCGTCTCGCCGGTGATCACGCTCGTTCCACGGCCCCGGCGCGGCTCGTGGAACGCCGCCTCGCCCTCGTTCCGAAGCTTGTCCGCCGCACGCTGAACCGTCGCGCGGCCAACGCCGAACGCAGCCTGCAGGTCCCTGTGGCGGATGCCGTGCCTGGCGAACCTGGCGATCCGCAGTCTCATGGCCGGGCGGTCGTTCTCGTCGTGGCAGTCGAAGGGCTCGAGGTTGGAGAAGCAGACGGTCTGGCCGTCCTCGGATGCGAAGGAGAAGCACGAAGCGCCGATCTGGACGGCGTCTGAAGGGTGCATGGCGAGCGTGTTCATGGGAAGCGGGAAACCTGAAAGTGAGCCTCATGTTATATTGCCCGCTTCCGGCGTGCCTGTCAAGCCGGAAATCTGCATATTGTCGTTGTTTTGTTGGCCAAACGGGCCCTGGAGGACATCGAAATCAGCCCGCGAGGTCAGGACGTGTGAATTTTCCGGTGATTTCCGCCTATGTCGCCAAAGAGCTGGGCGCGGATCCGACCAGGGACATCACCTTGGTTCCGCCCTATGTCGTGATGGACAGGGAGATCATCGAAGGCGTTGGACATGCGCACCAGATCAGGATCGGCCTGATCGGCTTTGTGCCGCCGCAGATCATGAACTGGGACCGTCGCCATCTGGAAGGCAATGTACATGCCCGCGACATCGTCGAGACCGCTAGAGCCTATGTCCCGGTGATGAAAGAGCAGGGTGTCGATGTCAACATTGCGCTGTCGCATTCCGGCATTGGCTCGGCAAAGCACACTGAACTCATGGGCAACGCAGCGGTGCCGCTAGCCGCCATCGAGGGCATTGATGCTGTCCTCTCAGGCCACCATCACAATGTGTTCCCCTCCGCGACCTATGCGGACAGGCCCGCCGTCGACGTGGCCAACGGCACGATCCACGGCAAGCCTGCGGTCATGGCCAGGTTCTGGGGTTCGCATCTCGGGCTCATCGACTTGATGCTGGAGACCTCCGGCGCTGAATGGCGGGTTGTTGGCCACAGTTCCGAGGCGCACCCGATTGCGAAGTGCTACGAGGATCGTCCGATAACGGCACTTGTCGGAAGCGATCAGGTCGTGCTGGACAGCGTGGCCGAATTGCATCACGCGACGCCCGCCTATGTGCGCCGCGCCGTCGGCAAGACCTCGGCACCACTCCATTCCTACTTTGCGCTCGTGGCCGATGATCCGTCAGTCCAGATCGTGTCAAACCCGTCTTCGACAGTGCAATTTGCAAAATCTTTTTGTTTCAACGGGTTGCCATGCACGAAAGAATCCTTGTCACTACACTCCGCCGGCAGGGCCGGGTGACTTCAGGCGGGGATTCGATGCGGCTCAGGTCGATGTCCGGGCATTTTCCTCCTCAAGCCGGCGCACGGCTTTCGGCAGCCTGACGCCGACGCACTGGGCAATCCTGCCGGCGACGCCGGCGGCGGCGCTGCGCACGGCGAACCGTTTTCCGTCATGTGCGATGACTGTTTCGGTCAGCGCGTTCAGGTCGCGCAGGATGTCGGCCCACTCGGCCTTCACCCCGACGCGTTCCATTCTGCGGAAGAGCTCGTCGCGCAGCACCAGGGCGAGGAACGAGCAGAACACGTGGCCGCAGACCGTGGCGTCGGTCTTGTGGAAGACGGGGCGCGTGTCGAGGAGGCTCTTCGCCGTCCGGAAGATCTGCTCGACCATCCACAGCTGCTTGTATTTCAGGGCGACCTCGACGGCGGGGAGCGCGGTGTTGGTGCGCAAGACCCACATGCCGTCGAAACGCTCCTCTTCCAGGACCTTTTCATGGTCGACGGACAAGGCGCCCTTGGCGGCCTTGAGATAGCGCCGGCATCCCTTGTTGGCGACGAGGTTCTTGGCCCCGCTGCGGAGCTTCTCCTCAAGCGAGGCGAGCAGTTCCGCCCGCGTGGCCGCGTCCTTGGCGGCCTGCTCCGGATTGCGGCAGACGACATGGCGACGCGACGCCGTCCCTTTCCCGCGGACCGTGACCTCCTTGACCAGCAGTTCCATCGGATCGGGGCGCTGACGTTCGACCTCGACGGTCTCGAACGGACCGGAATCGCCAAGCACGGTTTCGCGCACCTCCTTCGTGCCGCGCAGTCGCGCGCCGAGAATGTACGTCCATCCGCGGTCCTCCACCGCCTTCACCTGCCGCTTCGAGATCATCCCGGCGTCGGCGACCAGGCACACACGCCTCACGCCGAACCGGGCCTGAAGGCGCTCGGCCACCAGGTCGAGCGTGGTCACGTCGGCGGTGTTGCCCGGCCACATGTGGCTCGCCACCGGAACGCCGTCTGCGTCGATCACCATCCCGAGAACCATCTGCCTGCAGTCGCCGCGACCGTCCTTGCTCTTGCCGTGCCGGCCCAGCGTCTCTCCGCCGAGGCCGGTGAGGTACAGCGAGGTGGTGTCGAAGAACACCAGGTCCAGGCCGCTGAACAGGTCCCGGCGCCGCGCGAACAGCGCCTCCTCGACGAGATCCTTGGTGCGCCGCCGCGCAGGGTCCGAAGGATCGAGAAGCTCGCCGAGCCATCCCGTCGCGCGGTACATGTGCTGCAGGTCCAGGCCGTCGACGCCTTCGATGGCCTGGTCGCGCCGCCAGCGCATCGCGCTGCGGTCCGATCCCGAGACCGTCAGCCGGTGAAGCACGGTCATGAACACCGCCCGCTCGACGTCGAACCGGTGCCGGCGGCCGGCGAGCAGCCCGCGGATCACGTCCCGGCATCCGGTTTCGCGCCACAGTCGCTCGAAGACCAGGGCCGGGCCGATGGACGTGACCTTGGCGTCCGGTTCCGCGCCGGCGCCCTCGGCAAGGACCATCAGGCGCTCGGCGAAACGCGCTCCCGAACGCAGGAGCTGGTCGACGGCGCCGCTGGCGGCGAGCCTGTCGAGCCGGCCGAGCGTGGCGACGACCGTCTGCCTGACCCTTTTGCCTTCGCGACGGTTCTGCACGATCTGGAGGTACTCGTGCGGGCCGGCCTTCTTCACGCGGACGAACATGGCGACACTCCCTTCATGCCACCACACACCATAAGGGAAAACGCCATTCTTGCAAGCCAAACATCGATCACTTCGGCCAAAATGTCATGCCATATTGGCACTACAATATTGCACGCCGCCCCGGGCACCCGAGGCCCAAGGCCCTGTTTGCATTTAGATCGGTCGCTTGGAGAACTCCAGAACCGAGGACTTAGTGTCGAAGACGGGTCAAAGGCGCAAAGTTGGTACCTGACCGAAATGCTGAAGGGCACGGAGTACGAAGGATTGCCGCTGCTTTCTGCCGCCGCGCCATTCAAGGCGGGCGGGCGCGGTGGCCCGGAGTACTACACCGACGTTCCGGTCGGCGACGTTGCCATAAAGAACGTGGCGGACCTGTACCTTTATCCCAACACCGTGCGGGCCGTGAAAGTCACCGGCAGGCAGGTCAAGGACTGGCTGGAACGGTCGGCGGGGATATTCAATCAGGTAGTTTCGGGAGAGGCCGATCAACTTCTTCTGAACCCGAACTTCCCGTCCTACAACTTTGACGTGATCGACGGTGTTCAGTACAGGATCGATCTGAGCCAACCTTCGAGGTTTGGCGCGCGCGGCGCACTGATTGACCCCGACGCCAATCGGATCGTGGACTTGACCTTCAATGGCGAGCCGCTGGATCCGGGGGCGGAGTTCGTGTTTGCCACCAACAACAGCCGTGCGGGCGGTGGCGGCAACTTCCCCGGTGCCGATGGCTCGACCATCGTCTTCGAGGCGCCCGACACGAACCGGGACGTCATCGTGCGCTACATTGTAGATCAGGGAACCATCGACCAGGCGGCTGATGCCAACTGGTCGTTCAAGGACCTGCCCGGCACTTCGGTTCTGTTCGAAACCGGACCAAAAGGCATCGACGTCGTCTCGGACGTCAAGGGTGTCACAATCGAGCCCGCCGGCGGCGGCGAAGACGGCTTCGTCCGGTACCGCATCGGTCTGTAGCCAACCCGCTGCAGTTCGCCGCGTCGGCTGGGTTCTGGCCTCGAAGAGGCACCTAGAGGCGAATGCCGACCCTTTGCGTGTCCGAATCGGGGGCGCCGGGCATGTCTAGGTTCTCGACTTCATTTGTCGGCGACTCCATCCTTGTGCCATGACATGGCGAGTCCAGATTGCCGAGGAACACGAGCCTGAGTCCGTAATCCCGGCCGCCGTTTTCGGAAATTGCCGCGCGTACACTTTGCGTTGCCAGCCGCGACGCTTTTCGGTCCCGGGCAAGGTGGGTTTGATGCCTAGGCAAGTCCCTTGGGCGCAAGATCGCCGATGGACCTTTCGGCGGCATCGCCTCGACGGCGGCGTTCTGTCTTGGCAGTGGCCGGCAGCGGTGTGTCGTATTGATAGTCGGGATCGCTTTTCTGCCGCTGCCATGTCGTCAGCATTTCGCGCCACGCGCCAACCAGCGAACGTGGTTCGGGCATGTCTTCCCTTACCTCTTGGTGCAACGCCTGGAGGTTGTAGCAGGGAACGCCTGCGTACATGTGGTGCTCGATATGCCAGTTCATGTGCCAATAGAGAAACTCCACGGGACGCGGCAATATGATTGTGCGCGTGCTCTTGCGGAAATCCGACACGTTTTCGCGAAGACCGCAATGTTGTGGCAGGGCAACGAAGTAGCCCAACCAATTCGCGGTGAAACTGAAGAACGTAAGTATCAACGGCAGGACCCAAAGACCTGTTGCCAGAGAGAATGCAAGAACACCGCCGTGAAAGGCCAACTGCGTGCGGGACCACCACATGGACTTCCGATGTTGATCCGGTTGGTCTTGATGGAGGGCGTTCAACCATTCGTTGGAGGGGATGTCGTTCGACCCAACCTTCCCGAAAGCGTCCAGAATTGTGACCCAGACGGTCGATAGCAGCCCGCCCTTTCCAAATGTGCGCCCTGGCAATGTCAGCAAGTTGAGGGTGAACAGTTGCAGCAGAAAGGTCTTTCCAACTTTCGGGTGAAGCGGCAGCAGATTTTCCCGGTCGCCCTCTGGATGCAACGTGTAGCGGTGGTGGTAGGTGTGACTGCTTGCATAGTCAAAGGGGTTCCACCAACTGAGCAAACTGAAAAGGTACAGAAATGCCTTGTTCAGCCACTTCGTCCGAAAGACGGTTCCGTGGCCCAGTTCATGGGTGGCGGTACCTTGAAAGAACGTGCCCACAGTACCGTGCGCGAACAGCGATGCCAAAAACAGGATCCACGCCCCTGCACTCCACGAAATGAAAACGGCCGCGCCGGTGAGAACGAACAGGCCCAGATGGCCACCCGCCTGCATCCAGCCCTTCGCATCGCTGCTTTTGGACAATGCGCGAAACGTCTGGGGGTTCACGGCCGAGCGATACCATTGGACGTTCAAGGTTTCGCGGCTTGCGGACAGGGGCGGATATCCGGTCGCCTGTCGATCTCGGTGTGTCGATGTCATTCTCGGGACCTGGCCGTCTTCTTCGAAAAATGTTCGGCCAAGCTTCGCAAGGCACCGTTTCGCGCGTCAATGATGCGACGATGTCTTTTATCATTGCTCTCATTTTGCGGGGTTGACCATGATAAAATCTATCATTCGATGGGAAATTGCCGCGCGATGCATTGAAGGATGTCGCTGAACTTGCCCAGGTTGGAGTTGCGACCGTGGACCGTGCATTCAATGACCTCGCGCCGGTTTCTCCTGCAACTGCCGCGCGGGTCCTGGCCGCAGCGAAATCGCTGGAATGTAATGCGCACGGACTGTTGCGGCGCCGCATTGAAGGGGTGTCGCCCGCGAGAACCTTCGGGTTTGTCCTGAAAGAGGAAAGCAAGTGGTTCCATCAAGCCGTGGCGGATGCGCAGCAACAGGCCGCAACCGGGCTGCGTTTGGTGCGCGCCAAAGTGGAAATTCAGTTCGTCGAAGCACTTTCGCCCGATGACCTCGCAGGGACGATCATAGGTCTAACGGTCAGGGTCGCTGCAATCGGGCTGGTGGCTGTGGACCATCCAAAGATCGCGGCTCCCATCGCCTGGTCGGCGCGCCCACTCGCGCTGCGGCGGATCGTTATCGTCAGCGTGGCTTGGGCGTGGTGGAACGGACATCCGTCGTCGATGGCGCAATCTGCCGGTTGACGACAGCAAGTTGAACTGAATTGACTTTCAGCAGTTTGCCAACCAGAAGATGCGGCACCAGATCGTCAGAGGCAGCAATCTTGAGTTGCTTTGCTTTTTTGGCGTTTTCTTATGGTGAGCCGTGCAGGGATCGAACCTGCGACCTACTGATTAAAAGTCAGTTGCTCTACCAACTGAGCTAACGGCCCACTAGGTGGTCCGACGTAATGCGCCCATCCTGACCAGTCAAGCGCAAAACCGGCCCGCAATTCCCTGATGCTTGCATCAAGGCCCTGCCAGCGCAGACGGCAACGCGACTTTCGCAAGGCCGGATATCGCTGTATATGCGCGGGCATGGCTGCGACCGACATCATCGGCATTCCGTTCATGAAGATGCACGGGCTTGGCAACGACTTCGTCGTGATCGACCGTCGTCGGGGCGGGGCCAAGGTCACTCCTCAGCTTGCGCGAGCCGTTGGCGACCGGCGGCAGGGAATCGGCTTTGATCAGCTGGTCGTAATCGAGTTGGATCAAGAGGCGGCGGCAAGGCTGACGTTCTTCAATCCGGACGGGTCGGTCTCAGCAGCATGCGGAAATGCAACACGTTGCATAGCGCGGCACCTGATGGACGAGACAGGCCGGGGTGCCCTGACGCTGCGCACGGAACGAGGGATGCTGGCATGCGAGGATGCCGGCGACGGAATGACACGGGTAAACATGGGCGCACCTCTGACAGAATGGCGGGAAATCCCCCTCGCGCAGGATGTGGACACCTTGCATCTTCCGATCGACGGAGATCCTGTCGCGACCTCGATAGGGAACCCCCATTGCAGTTTCTTCGTGGAAGATGCCGAGGCGATCGACCTTGCGTCGCGCGGGCCTGAAGTCGAAAATCACCCGCTTTTCCCGGAAAGAACGAATGTCCAGTTCGTCAACGTCCTGGGAAAGGATCACCTTCGGATGCGGGTCTGGGAAAGGGGAACGGGCGTCACGTTCGCATCCGGTTCCTCGTCTTGTGCCGTTGCCGTGGCGGCGGCCCGGCGGGGATTGTCGGGCCGCAAGGTCACGCTGGACCTGGATGGGGGCCGGATATGGGTGGACTGGCGCGGGGACGGCGTCTGGATGACCGGCCCCACGGCCCACGTCTTTGACGGCCAAATGCGACTGGACGAGACCTAATGCAGCGCGGCGGACCCGTCATCTCCACGCTTGGCTGTCGGTTGAATGCCTTCGAATCCGAGGCAATGCGCGAGATGACAGATGCTGCCGGGCTCCATGACGCGGTCATCGTCAACACTTGCGCCGTGACTTCGGAAGCCGTTCGCAAGAGCAAAAAGGAGGTTCGGCGTCTTGCCCGCGAACACCCGGGTGCCCGCGTCATCGTGACCGGCTGCGCGGCGCAGATCGAGCCGGGGCGCTTTGCGGGCATGGACGGCGTGGATCTTGTCGTTGGCAACGCGGAAAAGATGTCACCGGCGACCTGGGCGCGTGTCGTGGCCGGCGATAGCGCACGGGTCATCGTGGACGACATCATGAGTGTCACCGAGACTGCAAGTCACCTCATTGACGGATTCGGGCGGCATCGGGCGTATGTGCAGGTCCAGAACGGATGCGACCACCGTTGCACGTTCTGCATCATCCCCTACGGGCGCGGCAACTCGCGCTCGGTGCCTGCGGGCGTGGTGGTTGACCAGATCAAGCGGCTTTGCGACCGGGGCTGCAACGAGGTGGTGCTGACCGGCGTCGATCTCACGAGCTGGGGTGCTGGCCTTCCCGGCTCGCCGCGTCTGGGCAATCTAGTCCGGCGCATTCTGAATCTCGTCCCCGAATTGCCGCGACTGCGCCTGTCCTCGATTGATTCGATCGAGGCGGACCCTGAACTCCTGGAGGCGATAGCGACCGAATCCCGGTTCATGCCGCATCTCCATCTGAGCTTGCAGTCCGGGGACAACATGATCCTCAAGCGCATGAAGCGACGTCATCTCCGGGAAGATGCGACCCGGTTCTGCCAGGAGGTCCGGGCGCTTCGCCCCGACATGGTCTTTGGCGCGGACATAATTGCGGGGTTTCCGACGGAGACGGAGGAGATGTTCGAGAACTCGCTCAAGCTGGTCGACGACTGCGATCTCACGTGGCTGCACGTGTTCCCTTACAGCCTGCGTCCAGGCACGCCCGCGGCGCGCATGCCCCAGGTGGACGGGCGGACCGTCCGTGCTCGAGCCGCGCGCCTTCGGGCCGCCGGGGCGTGTGCGGCAACGCGGCATCTTGATGCCCAGATCGGAAGGACCCGAACAGTGCTGACCGAAGCGCGAACCATGGGCCGAACCGAGCAGTTTGCCGAGGTTCGCCTGTCCTCGCCGCTGCCCGAAGGGACGCTGATCAAGGCAAAGGTCTTGGGACATGACGGCAGGACGCTTGCAGGCGACCCGGTGAATTGCGTTCAGGAGGCCGCCCAGAGACCGCCCGGCGTGGATCGGTCCAAGGAACGCGAACACTGGTCCGAGACGCGAATTGCGTTCGAGGAAAGCGAAACATGATGTCCGAGGCCGCAGCCGTGCAGGGCGACCGGATGGCAGCGCAGGGCCGGGTCTTGGAGAATTCCAAGACATTTCGTCCGTGCGCGGTGCGGATTTGTGAGTGCCAGGCCCGTGGCGCCGACCGGGTGTCCGCCTCGTTCTTGTTTCAAGGTGCGCCCGTTTGTCCGCTGGACGCCCCTGAATTCGGGCGTTAAGAAACTGCGAAATCGACCGGAGTCACTCCGGTCTGTCCACATGGGCGGAATGCCCCCGCGGAAAACAGGAGACGCTTGTGTCGCACGCAGACGAAAGCCACGAAGGCACGCGCCGGGATTTCCTATATTACGCGACGGGAAGCGCCGGAGTTGTTGCCGCCGGCGCCGCCATCTGGCCGCTTGCAGACCAGATGAATCCTTCGGCGGATGTTCAGGCCCTGTCCTCGATCCGGGTTGACGTGTCGGGCGTCGAGCTGGGCACCCAGCTCACCGTGAAATGGCTCGGCCGACCGGTCATCATCCGTCGCAGGACGGCAGAGGAGATCGCCGCCGCCAAGGATGTCGACGTCGCTGCCCTGCCTGATCCCGTGGCGAGAAACGCGAACATCATTGACGGCGCCGAGGCTACCGATGCCAACCGTGCCCTGGACGAGAGCGGCGAGTGGCTGGTCCAGATGGGCGTTTGCACGCATCTTGGCTGTGTTCCCATCGGCGACGCGGGCGAATTCGGCGGCTGGTTCTGCCCCTGCCACGGTTCGCACTACGACACCGCCGGCCGCATCCGGAAGGGACCTGCGCCGGAAAACCTGCCTGTCCCGCCGGCCCGGTTCGAGGGCGACGGCATTCTTGTTCTCGGATAAGGAGCAGCTAGATGGCTGGCATTCCCCACGATAGCTACGAACCGAGCACCCGGGCCGAGTCCTGGCTGCATCGTCGCCTTCCTGTCCTCAGCCTCGTGTATGACACGTTGATGATTCCCACGCCGAAGAACCTGAACTGGATGTGGATCTGGGGCATTGTGCTGTCATTTTGCCTCGGCTTGCAGATCGTCACCGGCATTGTCCTGGCGATGCATTACACGCCGCATGTCGACATGGCATTCGCCTCGATCGAGCACATCATGCGGAACGTGAATGCAGGGCACATGATCCGCTATGCGCACATGAACGGCGCAGCACTGTTCTTCGTTGCGGTGTACGCGCATATCTTCCGGGGGCTCTATTATGGATCCTACAAGGAGCCGCGAGAGGTCACCTGGATCATCGGCATCCTGATCTTCGTGCTTATGATGGGCACGGCATTCATGGGCTACGTCCTGCCCTGGGGCCAGATGAGCTTCTGGGGCGCAACGGTGATCACCGGTCTCTTCGGCGCGATCCCGTTCGTTGGCGAGCCGATCCAGACCTGGCTTCTTGGGGGGCCCGCCGTAGAGAACGCGACGCTCAACCGGTTCTTTTCGCTGCATTACCTTCTGCCCTTCATCATTGCCGGCCTCGTCGTGGTGCATATCTGGGCATTCCATACCACCGGCAACAGCAACCCGACCGGCGTGGAGGTCCGCAGGGGCTCTCGTGAAGAGGCAAGGAAGGATACGGTGTCCTTCTGGCCGTACTACGTCGTCAAGGACCTGTTCGCCCTTGCGGTCATTCTGGCGGTGTTCTTCACGGTCCTGGGCTTCATGCCCAACTATCTCGGGCATCCGGACAACTACATAGAAGCGAACCCGCTGGTCACGCCGGCCCATATCGTGCCTGAATGGTACTTCCTGCCGTTCTACGCCATCCTCCGCGCCTTCACCGGCGAGGTGTGGGTGGTCCAGCTCGCGAGTTTCCTGACTGGCGGCATCATTGACGCCAAGTTCTTCGGCGTGATCGCCATGTTCGGCTCCATTTTGGTCATGGCCCTGGCTCCCTGGCTTGACACCTCCAGCGTGCGTTCGGGTCGCTATCGCCCCATGTTCAAGTGGTGGTTCTGGTTGCTGGTCATCGACTTCTTCGTGCTGATGTGGCTCGGGGCCCAACCCGCTGAGGAGCCCTACGCCACGTTTGCCCTGATCGCCTCGGCGTTCTGGTTCTTCTACTTCCTGATCATCCTGCCACTGCTCGGCGTGATCGAGCAGCCGTTGCCCAGGCCGGACACGATCGAGAAGGACTTCGGTGATCGGCATCCACCCGATGATGGCGCATCGGCCAAGAGTGTCGCTGCGGAATGAAAGGACTGACGCACATGATCGGCAAGTTCACGCTTTCCGCCATTGCCGCACTAGGGTTCGCCGCTCCTGCCATTGCCGCAGGAGGGGATGGCCATGTGGAGGACTTCGAGTTTTCGTTCGAGGGCCCGTTTGGCACTTATGACCAGATGCAGCTTCAGCGAGGGCTGAAGGTCTACACCGAGGTTTGTTCCGCTTGCCATGGGCTGCAATACGTGCCTCTCCGCACGCTTGGCGATCAGGGAGGGCCGCATCTTCCCGAGGCACAGGTTCGCGCCTACGCGGAGTTCTGGGAGGTCTTTGACGAGGAGCTGGACGATTTCCGCGCGGCCAAGCCCCAGGATCACTTCCCCGGCTCCGGGGTGGAGAACGCGCCTGATCTCAGCTTGATGGCGAAAGCGCGCGCCGGGTTCCACGGGCCGTACGGCCTGGGCATCAGCCAGTTCTTCAGGGGCATTGGCGGGCCGGAATACATCGCTTCGCTTCTTGCCGGCTACACCGGCAAGGAAAAGGAGGAGGCCGGGACGGTTCTCTACGAGAACACAGCATTTTCGGGTGGCTGGATTTCGATGGCGCCGCCGCTCGAGGATGGGCTGGTCGGGTTCGACGACGATTCACCCAACGACGTGCGGGCGATGTCACAGGACGTGGCGGCGTTCCTGATGTGGACTGCGGAACCGAAGCAGGATTCGCGGAAGGAAGACGGTTTCATTGCCGTGCTCTTCCTGATCATCCTTAGCGTGCTTCTGTATCTTTCGAACAAGCGCCTCTGGTCGCCCATCAAGCGTCGTGGCGCGGACGACGCTTGATCGCGTTGGCGAGGAGTCGATGCGTCGTCCCAAGGCGTGGCGGCGTTTCCACATGGTCCGATGCTGCGAAGCCAGGCTTGGTCCGAACCTGGAATGCGCGCCTGCAATTCGGTCCAGCCATTCTTGCGAGATGCGCGGGGTGAAGAGCCATGACCGAGCCGAGCTTCACGCTGGGAATCGAGGAGGAATTCCTCCTAATCGACAGCGATTCGTTCGAGCTGGCCGAGGCGCCGGACGCTCTCATGGAGGAGTGCACTTCGGTTCTTGGCAAGCAGGTTGCGCCGGAGTTCCTGCGTTGCCAGATCGAGGTTGGCACGCAGGTCTGCAGGAACATCGGCGAGGCCCGCGAGGACCTGAAGCGCCTGCGCTCGACTGTTGCGGAGACCGCCGGCCGTTACGGACTGACTCCGATCGCGGTTTCGTGCCACCCGACCGCGTCCTGGAAGGATCAGCATCACACGGACAAGGACCGCTACAATGCGCTTGAGAGCGATCTGGCGGGCGTTGCACGAAGGATGCTCATTTCGGGCTGTCACGTTCACGTCGGCATCGAGGATGACGAAGCGCGCATCGACCTGATGAACCAGGCGGGCTATTTCCTGCCGCACCTTCTGGCCATGTCGTGCTCGTCGCCCTTCTGGCAAGGGGAGGACACGGGTCTGTCCAGTTATCGCCTGACGGTATTTGACAATCTGCCGCGCACGGGACTTCCGCCCCGGCTCGAGAGCTATTCGAGCTACGAGCGCGCGGTTGAGTCCATTGTCAAGACTGGCGCGATAGAGGATGCGACCAAGATCTGGTGGGATCTTCGTCCGTCGCACAGGTTTCCGACGCTGGAGTCGCGGATCTGTGACATGTGTCCCAGGCTGGAACACGTGCTGACAATTGCGGCGTTGACCCAAAGCTTGACGCGGATGCTGTGGCGGCTAAAGCTGATGAACCAGCGCTGGCGAATCTATGATCATTTCCTTGTAGGCGAGAACCGCTGGCGGGCGCAGCGCTATGGCATGGGCGAGGGGCTGATGGATTTCGGCCGCAGGGAATTGGTGCCGTTTGCGGACCTTCTGGAGGAACTGGTCGAGATGGTGGCGGAAGATGCCGACGTGCTGGAATGCCGGGCCGAAGTCGATGCCGCGCGCAACATCCTTGCTGCTGGCAATGGCGCGGACCGGCAACGTCGCGTCCGTCAGGCCAAGCTAGAAGGCGAAGGCGATGAAGGCGAGGCCATGAGAGCCGTACTGGCGTCTCTTGTCGAGGAGTTCCACGCCGATCTCTGAAGCGCGAGTGCTGCGAGACGTCGTTCCTGAAATGAGGCGGCAATGCGGGATTCGCGCCTGTCCATGCAGGCCAGATATACGCTCACGGACCGCAGAACATGGGCGGAGCGAACGGTCTTTTCCACCAGGCGCCTCAGAGCGCCGGGAGTCCCGGTTCGCACCTGAAACCGGGCGCGGCAAGCCGCACGCCGAGGCTTGCCCGTGGCGCGGATGGATGATAGCAAATTGATAACAATTCTCGGAGCGCGCGAACCGATGGTGACGATCAATGTGCGGCGGCTCGACGAGGAAGTTGTGGAACGTCTCAAGAGGCGTGCCTCGTTGAACGATCGCTCCCTGGAGGGTGAGGCGCGCCAAGTCCTGCAATGCGCGGCCGACGACGACAGGCGGCGAAGCGGCCCGCCTTCCTGGAGACCATGGAACGGCTTCGCCCCTTGACCGAAGGGCGCAAGAAATCCCCGGCGGAAGTGCTGATCCGCGAGGACCGCGACCGCGGCCATCGCGACAACTTCTGATGCGCCTGGTGGTCGATGCGAGCGTGGCGCTAAATTGGCTGGTTGTGAAAGAGGATGCGGACGTAGCGAGGGAGCTGGCAACGAGCGGCCAGGACTTGCACGCACCGCACCTTATGGCTTCCGAGATTGCCAACGCATTGTGGCGCAAGGTGCAGGTGGGAGATAGAACGCCACGCCGCGGGTGTCCTGCTGGCCAACGTACCGGACATGCCTGCGTGCGGGGCGCCGATGAAATCGTATCCGCCGATTCGGTGCGTCTGGCACTGACCTTCGACCACCCGGTTTACGACTGCATGTATCTCGCGCTCGCGCACTGCATCGGCGCGTCCGTGGTAGCGGCAGACCTTCGATTCGCGAATGCGGTCGCCCCGGCCGAACATGGCAGGTCCGTCCTGACGCTGGCCGACCATTCCAGGACGGGGTGACAGAGTGAATTTCATCGTGTCCCGGGCGGCGCATGCGGTGCTTGGAGGGTCCTGACACGTCATGACGGGATCGTGCGCTGACGGCGGGAGCATCCGGCGCCCGGTTGCTGCGCAGTCTGACTACACCTGATCACCGGTTCCGAAAGCACGCGATAGGTTCCGTGGCGCGTGCTTCGGCCGGAATCCTGCGCCGCCTCTCCAAGACTTGCAGGCAATGGGCGGCGTCTGCTGCGGTGATCACGCGTCTTCGAGGATGCCCTTCTCGCGCGCAAGCTCTTGCATCCTGGTCTGGAGCTTTTCGAATGCGCGGACCTCAATCTGGCGGATGCGTTCGCGGCTCACCTTGTATTGGCGAGAGAGCTCATCCAGCGTTGCCGGCGCATCCATCAGGCGCCGCTGCGTCAGGATATTCTGCTCGCGCTCGTTCAGCACGGCCATGGCTTCCGCCATCAATTCACGCCGGATTTCCAGTTCGTCATGTTCGGCGTAGTCGCCGGCCTGGTCCGCTGTCTCGTCCTCTAGCCAGTCCTGCCACTCCGCGACGCCTTCACCGTCCGCTGAAATCGTGGCGTTGAGAGATGCATCGCCTCCGGAAAGGCGTCGGTTCATCGAGATGACCTCGTCCTTGGTGACATTGAGGTCATGCGCGATGCGGTCCACGTGCTCAGGTCGCAGGTCTCCGTCTTCCAGGGCGCCGATTCGCGCCTTGGCCTTGCGGAGGTTGAAGAAGAGCTTCTTCTGCGCGCTGGTCGTGCCGAGCTTGACGAGGCTCCAGGACCGGAGGATGTATTCCTGGATCGACGCGCGGATCCACCACATGGCATAGGTGGCGAGTCGAAAGCCCCTCTCGGGGTCAAACCGCTTGACCGCTTGCATCAGGCCCACATTTGCCTCGGAAATCACTTCAGCCTGAGGCAGGCCATAGCCGCGATAGCCCATCGCAATCTTTGCCGCGAGCCGAAGATGGGAGGTCACGAGCGCATGGGCCGCTTCAGTGTCCTGGTCTTCGACCCACCGCTTCGCGAGCATGTATTCCTCTTCCTGCTCGAGCATGGGAAACTTCCGGATCTCCTGAAGATAGCGGTTGAGCCCACCCTCTGGGGTTGGCGCCGGAAGATTCGAGTAATTTGCCATGTCCTGCTGCCCCCTGTCAGCGCAATGTTGCGACGTTTAACATATGGTGAACCGCTTTGTTCAGTTCAAGGTCCGAGTAGTGAGTTCTCATTTCTGCGATGCGGTGACGACAGAATGGACGGAGGCGGCAACTGCCGCCACTCACAGCTCCGTGCGCTCACGGATTCGTGCTCATTTTGTGCAATCAGGGTAGCAAAGCACGTCATTTTGAAGTTGAACTCCTGGTCCCGGGCCGAATCCCTCCGCGTGATTGAGCGACGTGGCTCCGGTTTCCGATCCGCGCCACCAATCGCGGGACAAAGACATTAATCATGTGATGCGGAGCGCGTCAAGCAATTGTGCGATGTCACCTGGGAGCGGGCTTTCAAAGCGCAGGAATTGTTTGGAAACAGGGTGGACAAATCCCAAGGTCGCGGCATGAAGCGCCTGGCGGGCGAAGGAATTGGCAGCTGCGGCGCCCGAAACGGTTTCGGACAGGCGGCGACGCGCCCCATAGTCCGGGTCGCCGATCAGGGCGTGTCCGATATGGGCCATGTGGACTCGTATCTGGTGCGTCCGGCCGGTATCCAGATGGCATCGAACGAGGGCTGCGTGATCACCGAATGTTTCAATTGCCCGAATGCGGGTTACAGCCTGTCGTCCGCCGTGCCGGAGCACGGCCTGTTTCTTGCGGTTCGCCTTGTGGCGCCCGATTGGGGCATCAAGCTTGATGGTGCCGCCGGATTCGAGGCTGACGCCCGTGATTCCTCGCAGTCTTGGGCTTCCGGGGTCCGGAGCGCCGTGGCAAAGCGCCAGGTAGCTGCGCTCGACTGAATGGGCGGCAAACTGGGCCGCGAGTCCGTGGTGGGCAGCGTCGGACTTGGCGACGACAAGCATTCCAGACGTGTCCTTGTCGATTCGATGGACGATTCCGGGGCGTCTTTGGCCCCCGACACCGGAGAGGTCGCCCGCGAAATGATGCAGGAGCGCATTGACCAACGTGCCGGACGGCGTCCCTGGCGCAGGGTGGACGACCATCCCCGCAGGCTTGTCGATGACGGCGACGTCGGTGTCTTCGTAGACTATCGTGAGGGGAATGTCCTCGGGCCGCATTTTCGTGTCAGTGGCGTCCTCGACCGTGACCTCGTAGACCTCTCCCTGGGCGGGGCGGCCTTTGAGGTCCCGGGTCACAGTTCCGTCGCGGCTGACGGCACCCTCGGCCAGAAGCCTTGCAAGCCGGGAGCGCGACAGATGCGCCTCCTCTGGCACATCGCGGGCAAGCGCCTTATCAAGGCGAGACGGTGGATCGTGGCCGATGGTGACTAGGACTTTGCGGGACATGGGAGACGGGCAGGCTCTGGACACAAGGACGCTGAAATACCTGAAGGCGCTGGTGACGATCCTGACCGTCACCATGATCCTTGGGTTTCTAGCAATCGTCGCGCTCTTTGTCATGCGCTTTGGCGAGATGGCGCGTATCGAGCTTCCTGACGAGATCGTGCTGCCTGAGGGGGTCCGGGCCACGGCGTTCACGCTAGGCGACGACTGGTTTGCGGTCGTCACGGATGCGGACGAGATCTTGATCTTCAGCCGGGTGACGGGGAACCTTCGTCAGCGTGTCGCGATTTCATCAGAATAGCGGGCGCACGGGGCACTGCACTTTCACGGATTATTCCAATGTTCCTTGGTGAAATGGCAAGGGCACGCCGGGCCCTGACATGCTCTATCGCACCGAACGCCCGAAAGAGCGGATGTCACGAAGTGATCTGGTACCGCCTCCCCGGCTCGAACGGGGGACCTCTTGATCCACAATCAAGCGCTCTAACCAACTGAGCTAAGGCGGCACCCAAGCGTTCCTATTGCCGCGCCTCCACAAATGCAAGGGTCAGCGCGGGCCAGGCTCCCGGGTCCGCTTGACAAGGTCGACGTTGGACAGGTGGACATCTTCGGAAGAAACACGGCGAATGCCGCTGTCCTCTTGCGGCACGCAGACGGTCAAAGGCCTCCGTGTGTCCGAGATCCAATGCGTCCCGTGCGCCCGACAATTGCGGCTCGGCGCGGCATGAGGCTATCCGTTACGCAGGAAGGGACCGCACCGGTTTCCGGGAATTCACTACGGTGTCTTTCCAAGCCGCGACAAGTGGCTCAATTCCTGGCACGTCAACCTCCTTGGACGCAACTGCCATGCGGCGGGCCACAGTCTTGTCAATCCACGCCGGCCAAGCTACGCGGAGATTCAGGACGAGAGGCACCGAGATGGGGATCGACAAGGAAAGCGAACTGGAGGCAAACCTGCAGGTTGGCCCGACCACGTTGGGCATGGTGCGCATCTTTGTCGAGGGCGACGGCCTGGAAATCCCGATGGATTTCGATCCAGATGAAGCCGACGAGATAGCAGACGAAATCAAGGCGGCGGCAGGTCGGGCACGTGCCATGGCTATGAGGCGCTCTTAGAGGCTGAATCATAAGTCCTTGATTTGATTATATTATTGTAATTCATGACGTTATCCCTCGCGCCACCCGTCGCATCAGGAACCGGCACGCGGCCAGTTGGACCCAGGCCAGGGAACTCGCCAAGGTCCGCTCCACGTCCTTCGCCAGGCGCCGGCACCACGACAGCCAGGCGAACGTCCGCTCCACCACCCAGCGGCGATAGAGGACGGTGAAGCCCTTTGTTTCCTTGGGCCTGTGGACGATCTCCAGGATCGATCCGAGGCCGTGCTCCGCCAGCGCGGCCTCCAGCTTCGGTCCGGCATAGCCGCCGTCCGCCCACAGCTTCCTCACCTCAGGCGCCTTCTCCAACATCGCCAGGATGACGTCCGGCGCACCGTCCCGGTCCTGCACGTCGGCCGCGTGGACCCGGACCGCGATCGGGAACCCCTCCACGTCCACCGTGGCGTGGCGCTTCCTGCCCTTGATCCTCTTGCCGGCGTCGTATCCCGACGGGCCGCCCATCTCCGTCGTCTTCACCGACTGGCTGTCGATCGCGGCCGCCGTCGGATCTCCGGAGCGCCCCTCCTGCATGCGCGCCCGCTCCCGCAGCGCATCCATCATGCGCTCCAGCACGCCGTCGTCGCGCCATGCGTAGAAGTAGTTCTGAACCGTCGCAAGGGCGGGAAACACTTGGGAACCGCCCGCCACTGGCACCCCGTCGCCAGCATGTACTGGATCGCGTCGAAAACCGCCCGAAGATCGACGGTGCGGTGACGTCCGAGCTTTGACGGAGCCGGAAGAAGCGGCTCGATCAAGAGCCATTCCTCGTCGGTCAAATCGCTTTCATACCGGTCCGAACTGCGCTTATACTTCTCGCGGGTGGTCTCGTTCCAAGCCATGCGGCCCTCCCTGTCTGGTGTGGAAGTCAGCGGGGAAATACCACATCTGGGGGAGGCCTTCCACATTCTAGGTCAGCCTCTTAGGTCTCGCTGCACCGTAGTGACCGGGATCCCAGGCCGCATGCGCTCGAGAGGCGGCGTGACGGGCGAATTTGTGAATCAGCGCCTTGCGACGGGCAGGTGCGACCTTGCGTTCAGCACCCATGCGGACAATTTCGGCCTCGTATGCATCTGCGACGATGAGTCCGTTCGTGTCAGGCAATAGATCGGTCGGGAAGTTCTCGTCCACTGCCCAGAAGTAGCGATCACACCATTCGAGATAGCCCTGCCACTTCCGGTCGCTCGTGAAGTCCTCGCGGCTGGACTTGCATTCGACGATCCAGATTTCCCCTTTGGGACCAAGTCCCATGACATCGACACGCAGGCCGGTTTTCGGCACCAGTTCAACGACGGTAACGAAGTCGAGGCTGGCAAAGTGCCTGCAAACACCGCGTGCCAGAAGCTGTCCGGGCTTTGGTTGGGATTGATCATCAGGCATTGTCTGGAGGGTGGACAAATTGACGCAAAAGGCAAGTAACGACTGCATTGCGTGTTCATCGGAACAGGTTTGGACCTTGTGCTTGCGGGCGCTGGGCACTACGTTCTGGCCAAGGCGGGTACTGCCCAATTCGTGTTGGGGAAAGATTCCGGTGGCCTTAACGACTTCCGAGGGGGCTGGCTCTGTCTGGATCGTGGTCCAGTTACCTGGCACCCACCTGTATTAACAGGTTCTCGGGAATCAAGCAGCCCTCACGGTTATGGCGGTCCCGCTGCCGCCGCCTTGTGCGGCGATTTGGGGATGGCGCATCAGCAGGCTGGAAGCTCTTTCCCGAGAGACGACATTCCCTTGCGCGTCGCCTTCCTGCGCCGCCGACCCACGTCCCGGAGACGGCCGGCGTACCGGCAGGGCGCCGTTCGCGTTCAAGCGACCTCGGATGGAAGCGCCAGTCGTCGTGACCGGAAGTCGGGGCCAGCAACTGGAGCGTGCCGGCGCTCGTGCCCACGCGCTTTGAATTGCCATGTTGAAGACCCGACAGAACACCGGCTCGATCTCTTCCGGGCCGGTATCGCTCAACCGTTCCATGACGCCACAACTTGTTTCTGGCGGTTCCATGTCCGGTCCGGCTCCTTGCCTGATCGCGGGATCGGATCTCACCGCCAGGACGGAGCATGGCTGGGGCAACCCTCACATCGACCCCTGCACCGGTACGGTCAGAATCTCCGAACAATGGAATGTGCTGCCGATGACCAACTTTCGAAGCATTTGGGCCACGTGAGAAGGTTACCCAAGAGAGACTTGAGGAACTGTGCCGGATGGGACGCCTCCTGTTCCGATGAACAGGCTCGGCTCGATCGCGTCGTCAGGTGACGGGCATCCGGACGGGATGGCCCTGAAATCAGACCACGACTTCCAGCGGTTCCTGGTCACTGACTCCAAAAACACGCTTGTAGCGCCTGATTTCCTTGTCCGGTCCGGTCGCCTTCCGGGGGTTGTCCGACAACTTGACCGTGGGCCGTCCGTTGGCGCTGACCGCCTTGCAGACCAGACTGAACGGCGCAAGTCTGTCATCTGCCACGAGGCCCCGAAAATCGTTGGTCATCATGGTGCCCCAGCCGAAGCTGACGCGGACTTCAGATGCAAATCGGCCATGCAGTTCGGCAATCATGTCCACGTCGAGCCCGTCCGAGAAGATCACCAGTTTCCTAGATGGGTCCTCCCCACGGCTCTTCCACCACTCGATCGCGATTTCAGCTCCACGGAACGGATCGCCTGAATCGACCCGAATGCCGGTCCAGCCGGCCAGCCAGTCAGGCGCATTCTTGAGAAACTGCTCGGTTCCATAGGTGTCGGGCAGAATGATCCTGAGATTGCCGTCGTGCTCCTGATGCCAGTCGGCAAGAACCTGGTACGGGGCCTTGGCCAGTTCCAGGTCCGAATCGGCAAGTGCCGAATACACCATCGGCAGTTCGTGTGCGTTTGTGCCGATGGCTTCAAGGTCGCGCTCCTTTGCGATCTGGCAATTCGAAGTTCCGACAAATGCATTGCCAAGACCTTCGGTCATCGCCTGCACGCACCAGTCCTGCCAGAGGAACGAATGGCGCCGCCTGGTTCCGAAATCCGCGATGGCGAGGCCCTTGAGGTTGCGGAGAGCTTCGACCTTTTCCCAAGTGCGGGTCATTGCGCGCGCATAGAGGACTTCCAGCTCGAACTTGCCGAAATTCCTGGTGACCGCTCGTGACCTGAGTTCCATGAGGACCGACAGCGCGGGAATCTCCCAGAGCATGACCTCCGGCCATGCGCCTTCGAAGGTCAGCTCAAACTGTCCATCGCGCTGAATCAGGTCGTAGGGCGGAAGCGAGAGATTCTCGAACCATGCCATGAAATCCGGGCGGAACATCTGTCGCTTGCCATAAAATGTGTTGCCGCGCAGCCAGGTGCTTTCGCCTCTGCTGAGGGTGAGGGACCGGATGTGGTCCAGCTGTTCCCGGAGTTCGCCCTCGTCGACGATTTCGGCAAGACGAACGGACTTCGTGCGGTTGATGAGGCTGAAGGCCACGCGCGTGCCGGAGTGATTCCGGAACACCGACTGGCACATGAGCAGCTTGTAGAAATCCGTGTCGATCAGGGAACGGACAATCGGGTCGATCTTCCACTTGTGGTTCCAGACGCGGGTCGCGATGTCGACCATGAGCGATCTCCTCAGACAACGCCTTTTGCCAAGCAATTGCGAGAATTGTCCAGTGGGTCCTCTGGACTCCGGCGGTCGGGATCCACCTGTCAGGGAGAGGACCTTGCAGCATCGGTCAAGTTGCCTGGCGGTGCCGGGCAAGCCGGATGTTTCTGGTTCGGCCAGGCTCGCTCGGTTTCCGAACTGTCAATTCCGGAGCGAAATTTAATTTCATATTTGCACGTGGCGACGAACTAATGTTACCTTTGCGATTGCGGCCGGACGGCTGAACCACTATGCTGCGCTGCAACAAGAACCCGGACGCATGCCCCATGCTGGACAATTTGCAACGCGGCACGATCTGCATCGAGGACCTGGAGATCGGAATGCGGCGGTCCCTGCGGAAGCAGGTGACCGATCGTGACATCCACATGTTCGCCGAGGTTTCGACTGACCACAATCCAGTGCATGTTGACGAACAGTACGCACATGAGACGATCTTTGGCGGTCGCATCGCACACGGCATGCTGACCGCATCGCTCATTTCAGCGGTCGTCGGTGAGCAGTTGCCCGGTCACGGAACGGTCTATCTTGCACAGGAGCTCAAGTTCCTGGCCCCGGTTCATCCCGGCGACGTTGTCCTGACAGAGGTTGAGGTTCGGGAAATCGACTATTCCCGCCGCCGCGTCAGCCTCGACTGCCAATGTGCGGTGGGCGACAAGGTCGTATTGAAGGGCGCGGCCCTCGTTCTCGCCCCGAGCCGGAAACTCGACTGATTTCGGGCCCGCGAATCCCGGTGCGGATTCTCGCCCGCCGAGACGCCAGCGGACACGTCGCCGGTGAAGTTCCATGACATCGAACATGGCATTGGCCATTCGACGCAGGTGACCCTATCGTGGTACCGACCATGACGTACGAAAGAGGTCATGAAGAAGCGAGGGCATGGCGGTGGCACGTACGGCATTTTTCTGGGACGAACGGTGCTTCTGGCACGGCGGCGGCAACTATGCATTCACGCTTCCTGTCGGAGACCTCGTCCAGCCGCTCGTTGCCGGCGGGCTTCCCGAACACCCGGAGACCAAGCGACGGCTCAAGAACCTTCTCGACGTCACCGGCCTGATTCACGAACTGGACGCTCAGGGTGCTGATCCGGCGAATCATGAAGACCTTGTTCGTGTCCACCCGCAGTCGTTCATCCAGGAATTCAGGGAATTGTCCGACGCGGGTGGCGGAGAGCTCGGATTGAAAACACCCTTCGCCAAGGGTGGTTTCGAAATTGCCGTTCTTTCCGCCGGTCTCGCCAAGGCCGCGCTGTTCGCGGTGCTCGACGGTCGCGTCTCGAATGCATATGCGCTGTCCCGCCCGCCGGGGCATCATTGCCTTCCGGACTGGCCGAACGGCTTTTGCCTGCTCAACAACATCGCCATTGCAATTCGCGCCGCCCGTGCAGCGGGCAAGGCTGACCGCGTAGCGGTGCTGGATTGGGACGTGCATCACGGAAACGGCACGGAGGCGATCTTCATCGAGGATCCGCACACGCTCACAATCTCGCTGCACCAGGAACGCAACTATCCGGTTGACACCGGCTACTCCGAAACACGGGGCGAGGGTGCCGGCGAAGGAGCCAACATCAACGTGCCACTTCCGCCAGGCGCGGGCCACGCCACCTACGTGGAGGCGGTCGAACGCATCGTTCTGCCCGCACTTGACGAATTCAGGCCGGATTCAATCATCGTTGCCTGCGGCTTCGATGCAGCCGCGATTGATCCACTGTCGCGCATGCTTGCGACCGCGGAGACGTTTCGGGTCATGACCCGGCAGGTCTTGGATGCAGCTGCGCGTCTTTGCGGCGGTCGTCTCGTGCTCGTGCACGAGGGCGGCTACTCGGAGGTCTATGTGCCGTTTTGCGGCCATGCCGTGCTTGAGGAGCTTTCGGGCAGCGGCATCACCGCGCCGGACCCGTTTGGGGAAATCTTCGTGAAGCGGCAGCCAAACCGGCATCTGGAATCAGCGTACAGTGGAATGCTGGGCGAACTGGCTGAATATTTCTCGCTCGAGTGAACGGCTCGTTGTCGGGAGTTGCCGATACTGTCGGAGTCCGGCGCTCATGGCGACGCCAAGGCCCGAAGTGTGAAGAATCCGCGGCACCGGCAATGAAAGGGCGCGGAAGCTCATGAAAATTTCCACTGCGTGGACGGAAAGCATCGACGGGAGACGGTATGAAGATGCCACAGGCAACGCTGCAGCCAGGTGTTCAAGTCCGGAGTCCGCCTCATGGCGACAATCGGCGGTGCCGGAAAGGAAGGCGGCGCGAGCCCGGCGCGGGCCGTCGATGGGCCAATTGTCGCTGAAGCGCTCAGCGAGGGTGGACGGGGAGGCGGGTTTCGGTCCACGACCTCGGACCGGTCGAACCGGAGCAAGTATGTGTCCCGGTCACGCACGAGACCGACGAAAATTCCCCGGATGGGTATGCAATCGGCCTCGACAGCGGATTGCGCCGCCCATGCCGAGGCGAAATGCGTGGTGCGGTCGAAACGGACCCACCCGTCCCAAGCACACATGTCGAAGCCGTCGTCCTGAACGGGCAAGTGGGCAGCCTGGAGCCGGTCGATGCCTGGGCCGTGCCCGATGCAGTGCTCGAGGGCAACGACATTCGGACCTTTGATCGACTACCGGGTCTCAGGCCGTCTCGGAGGCGGCGACGCGCAGCGTCCCGGTGTCTGCTGCGGAACGCGGCCGGCGGATCACGATGTCGATGTCGCGTCCGAGCGCGGTCAGGAGGCGCAGCAGCCGCTCCAAGGAATATTCGACCGGTTTCGGCATGATGTCATCTGTGCGGAAATCAGGGATTTCGCCATGGAGGCGCAAGCGGTCCGGCCGGGCGGCGCGGGCGTCGGTACAACGCCACGCCTCTGCCCCGGAATCGTCCCCGGACCGCATGGCGGCGGCCATAACGGTCCATGCCTCCCGATCGTGCCCGAGCCTGTGGTTGAGCAGATCGCAGATGCCAAGAGCATCGGCCAAGCTCGGGGGCGAACTCTGCACAAGCCGCTGCAGAATTTCGACCGGGATCGCAGGGACGCCAGGAGTGGCGCCGCAATTCGAGTGGGTTTGGTGCGGGCCACCCCGTGAAACGTGTTGGCGACCTGATCCCCGAACATGCCTGAGCAATTCTTCCGATTGCTTCCTTGATCATCGTCTGCTGCCTGGCATGAGGGAAGGACTGGAACGCAAGGATCGGGAACCAATCGCATCAAGCAGGCAGTGGAACGTCGGGCGGGGCGAGACTGCGCAACTGCTTGCATTGTTGCCCGCCTTGCATCTTGAACCGTCGCCCTCCAAACGCTTGGTTGCAGCGCTTGCATCATGAACAATCGAGCCACGCGCAATGGGTCGTGGGCACGTTACACCGCATTGCGATGTCCGTCATTTGAATGATAGCGTCCGACCTAGGCGCAGCGTGCAGGCAGCGGCCCATTCCACGGAGGAGGAAATGCAAATTGAAGCGTCGGAAGAAACCCGCAGTGCCGTGGGAAACGTCATGCGCAAGGGCTTCGGCGGAAAGTTTGACGGAATCAAGACTGATGGCGACTTGGACCATGATGGGTATGACTGCCTGCGTATCACCGTTCACTTGAGCAAAGATGCCAAGCGTGCCGACTCCAAGGGGTTCTTCGGTTGGACAGCACATGTCAGGACAGCCTCGGGTGGGAAAAACAGCGACCTGTTCCGCTATATTCGTCCAACAGGCCAACCGTTCGAAGAAGCGAATGCCTGACATCAGCTTGGCGCCGGAACCGGTCAAGTCAGCTGATCGCTTTTGTGCCTCAGGCGAGGGCGAACCTCGGCAAGATGACTTGCGACGCGCTGTCAGCGCTGCATGCTACGCAGTATTCCATCAATTGGCTCGAATGCGCGCGGACGCGCTGATCGGCACGAACAGTTCCACAAGGCCAAACAGGGCACGGGTTGAAGTGTATCGAGGGCTCGACCACGGGACTGTGCGAAAGGCCTGCGACAAAATGGTGAAGGACGCGTGCGGAACTCCAAAGCGAGGCGCGAGTGACAAATTTCGGAAAGCAGAGGGGGCGGACTTTCCGAGGGGAATGAAGGACCTTGCAGACGCGTTCGGACAGTTGCAGGACGCACGCCACGGGGCGGACTGCAACCCCATGATTCGGCTCGACAGGCCAGAGGCGTTGAACTTCGCTGATCTTGCGGCGGTCAGCACAGAAAAGCTCAAGAACACGAGTCTCGTTGACCGGAAGGCCATTGCGGCATGGGTCCTGATCTCGAGCAAGGGCGCGACAGATGCGCGCCGTCGCGTAGGTGAAGAAGCTCAAGATGTCCGTAGCGTCTGATGCAGGCCGTCTTCCTGCAAACCCGTTCTGGTCTTGAGGTGTCAGTCGCCGCCATCAGTCGCCATCCGGATCTTGCCAGCATGTGTCGCGGCCGGATTGCTGCCCAAGACGCACCTGAGTGATCCATGATCATTGGCATCGGCACCGACATCTGTAACATCGAACGGATCGAACGTACGCTCGAGCGGTTTGGCGACAGGTTTCGCAAACGCGTATTCACCGAAATCGAGCAGGCCAAGGCAGAGCGGCGAAAGGACACGGCAGGCACCTATGCAAAGCGCTGGGCGGCAAAGGAGGCCTGTTCCAAGGCGCTAGGAACCGGGCTGAGGATGGGCATTGCCTGGAAGGACATGGCAGTGACCAACCGCAAGTCGGGACAGCCAGTCATGCATGTCACGGGATGGGCCGCCGACCGGCTTGCCGAACTGACGCCCGAAGGGCACGAGGCCGTCATCCACGTAACGCTCACCGACGATCACCCGTGGGCGCAGGCCGTTGTGGTGATCGAGGCGCTGCCGCTGTCGGACGATCCCTCGTGAGCGCCTGCCGGTCGGTCGCGTGGTGCCGGCGCTCTCGACTTGACTTGCCATCGACAGGCAACCAGAAAGCGCGGACGCAACAAGGGCGGGTCAGATGAGCAATGGCAAAGGCGGCTTGATTGAAGGCGTCATCGAGACGATCAAGACGGTCGTCTATGCGCTCCTCATTGCCGGGGTGTTTCGCACGGTCTTCTTCCAGCCCTTCTGGATTCCGTCCGGTTCCATGAAGGACACGCTGCTCATCGGCGACTTCCTGTTCGTCAACAAGATGGCCTACGGGTATTCGAGCTATTCCTGTCCCTTCTCCATGTGCCCGTTCGGCGGGAGGATCCTGGGAACCGAACCCGAGCGCGGTGACGTCGTGGTCTTTCGGCATCCGGTGAACGGGCAGGACTTCATCAAGCGGGTTGTCGGATTGCCTGGCGACACTGTCCAGATGCGCGGTGGCCGCCTGCTCCTGAACGGATCCCAGGTGCCGCAGGAAGAAAACGGTACCTTCGCCGAGACCTATGAGCGGCAGGGTCCGGTCGGCTCGTTCCCTCTGTGTCAGGAGGCAGTGGGCTTGGGCGGAACCTGCACCAAGGAGAAGACGATCGAGACTTTGCCCAACGGCGTGCAGCACTCGGTCCTGAATGTCTTTGACGGACGGCTCGACGACACCGGCGTCTTCACGGTGCCTGAAAGGCACTATTTCTTTGTCGGCGACAACCGGGACAACTCCACCGACAGCCGGGTCAGGCATGAATTCGGCGGCGTGGGATTCGTTCCATACGATAATTTGATCGGACGCGCGGACCGGGTGATGTTCTCTTCGGCAGGCCGTTCCCTGTTCTTTGTCTGGACCTGGCGTCCGGATCGGTTCTTCAAGCGGATTGACTGATGGCCCTCAGTCCCGAGCTTGCCAGATTCGCCAAGCGGCTCGGCCACGAGTTCGACGACCCCGAACTGCTTGCGCGTGCCGTGACGCACGCCTCGACATCGTCACCTACGCGACCTGACAACCAGAGGCTGGAGTTTCTCGGCGACAGGATCCTGGGATTGGTCATCGCGGAAGCGCTCATGGTCGCCGACGAATTCGCGAACGAGGGCCTGCTTGCGCCCAGGCTGAACGCGCTCGTCCGTCATGAGACCTGTGCCGAAGTGGCCCGCGCAATCGATCTGGGCGCGGTTCTGAGGCTCGGGCGTTCAGAAATGAAATCCGGCGGGCGCGGGAAGGAGACTCTTCTTGGAGACGCGATGGAAGCGGTGATTGCGGCGGTCCATCTTGATGCGGGCTTCGAGGCCGCAAGGGATGTGGTGCTTAGGCTATGGAACGACCACATCCAGAATGTCGAGCAGGACGCGAAGGATGCAAAGACAAGCCTTCAGGAATGGGCGCAGGCGCGCGGCCAGCCGCCGCCGGCCTACTCGGTAGTCAAGCAGGAAGGCCCGGCCCACGCCCCGGTTTTCACCGTGGAGGCGCTCCTGACAACTGGAGAATCAGCCACTGCAAGCGCTTCCCTCAAGCGCACCGCCGAGCAGGCGGCGGCGCGGATCCTCTTGAGCCAGCTGCGTCAGCCGTAAGTCTAGGCCGCGGCCGCTCCGTCAGTCTTCGCGATTGCCTCGCTTGTCTTGGTCTCGGTCCGCTTCGTCGTCGGCGGGTTCCCTTGGCCCGGTGCGGGTCTCGCAGTCCTCATCCGCCCGGACCTTGGAAAGGGATTGCCGCAAACGAAATTCGACGTGCCGTCGATCGGATCGATCACCCGTGTGAAGCCGTGCATGTCCGGTGTCGGGCCATGTTCCTCGCCGAGCATTCAATCGTCTGGAAATGCGACGCCGAGCACCTGCCGAGCCACGCGTTCCGCTGCGCGGCGAGCGTCGGGAATGAAATCCTGCGGCTGTTTCAGGTCAATCCCGAGCGCGTCGGGCACCGGAATTGCCGAGGCGCCGGCATGCCAGCGTCAGTTGCGGCGTGTTCCGCCTCGACCCACCGCGCCTTCAGATTGTTCGCCGTTCCGCCGCCTGGCGCCCTTGGCACTCGTTTCCCGTGCCTGTAGCAGGGTGCACCATTGGGCAACGGCTCCGCGACACGGCATTCGCCCTTGTGCACCGACTTGGAATTTGCCAACTAATCCCGCGTGCGGGACGTTCCGCTGCGGCATCGGACCGCGGGAGCATACGAGGAGGAAAGATGCGATACCATACACCGCCCAGTTTCGAAGACGCCTCGGCTATTGCGGCTGCCGCCACTGGCGTTACGCGGTTTCTCGCGGGCGGCACCGATGTGCTGGTGCAACTGCGATCCGATCTCGTGACACCCGACGATCTCATCGACATCAAGCGGATTGCCGGAGTGCGGGACATCACCAGGCGCGACGACGGCGGCTGGCGCATCGGCGCCGCGGTGTCCGGTGCGGAAATGGCGGAGCACGAGGCATTGCTCGCCGATTGGCCAGGTGTCGTGGAAGCGCTCGAACTGATCGGCTCGACACAGATTCAGGCGCGCTGCACCCTGGTCGGCAATCTCTGCAACGGCTCGCCCGCAGCAGACAGCGTGCCCGCGATGATCGCGGCCGGCGCATCGGTGAGTGTCGTCGGCCCGGAGGGTGCACGCGAGATCCCTGTCAGGGACGTGCCGACCGGGCCTGGCAGGACATCGCTCGATCCCGGAGAGGTGGTGAGTGCCGTCATCCTGCCGCCGCGGGGCGAAGGTGGCGGGGACGCCTATCTGCGCTTCATTCCGAGAACCGAAATGGACATTGCCGTGGTTGGCGCCGGCGTATGCCTGACCCGGGAGGGCGAAACGATCACTGCGGCCCGCGTGGCGCTCGGTGCGGTTGCACCCACCGTATTGCTTGTCGAGGCGGCCGGTGCCGGGCTGGTCGGATCGACGCTCGACGACGCCGCGCTCGCAGCGCTTGCCAAGGCAGCCGAGGCTGCCTGCCGGCCCATTTCCGACAAGCGCGGCACCGTGGAATTCCGCACCCAGGTTGCTGGCGTTCTAGCCAGACGGGCCGCGAGAATCGCCTATGACCGTGCAGGAGCCAGAAAATGATCCATGTTTCGACCACCGTTAACGGCGATGCCCACCAGTTTCTGTGCGATCCGCGCGAGACGCTGCTTGATGCGCTGCGCGACCGGCTCGAACTCACCGGCGCAAAGGAAGGCTGCGGCACCGGTGATTGCGGTGCATGCACCGTGCTCCTCGATGGCCGCCCGACCTGTTCCTGCCTCGTCCTCGCCGCGGAAGCGGAAGGACGCGAGGTCGGCACCGTCGAAGGCATTGCCGACGGCGAGACCCTGCACCCGCTGCAGAGAAAGTTCATCGAGCACGCGGCGCTTCAATGCGGAATCTGCACACCCGGCATTCTCGTGGCTGCCAAGGCGCTGCTCGAGCGGAGTCCCGACCCGAGCGAAACCGAGGTGCGCTACTGGCTCGCCGGCAATCTCTGCCGCTGCACCGGCTACGACAAGATCGTTCGCGCGGTGCTCGACGCGGCCAGCGAGATGAAGGAGGCTACCTGATGGCATTTGACGAAGAGACGAATGGATTCAAGGTTGTCGGAACGCGGCCTGACCGCCCCGACGGGATCGACAAGGTGACCGGACGCGCCTGCTTCGGTGCCGACGTGACGGCGCCCGGAATGCTGCACGCGGTCATCATCCGCAGCCCGCACGCCCACGCGCGCATAGTCAAGATCGACACTTCGAAGGCCGAGGCCGCACATGGCGTGAAGGCCGTTGTCACGCGCGCGGATTTTGCCGACGGCCTGGAGGGCGAGAACTGGAACATCCTGGAGAATCTCATGGCGGGCGAGCGGGCGCTCTATGACGGTCACGCCGTCGCCGCCATTGCCGCCACATCCTCGCTCGCCGCGCGCGACGCCGCCAGGCTGGTCGAGGTGGAATACGAGGTGCTGCCCCACGTCACCGACGTGGACAAGGCAATGCTCGAGGACGCGCCGGTGATCCGGGAGGGCGCTGCCGATGGCTCGGTGCCTGCGGGCATGCACCCGAACGTCGTGCGCTGCCACGATTCGGGGCACGGTGATCCCGAGGAAGGCTTTGCCGAGGCCGACCTGGTGATCGAGGAAAGGTTTACGACCGAAGCAACCCACCAGGGATACATCGAGCCCCATGCCTGTCTCGGCACGCTCGGCCCTGATGGCCGGGGCGAACTGTGGTGCTGCACCCAGGGTCACTGGAACGTGCAGAAGGTCTGCGCCGCGCTTCTGGGAATCGAGACGTCGAAGCTGCGCGTGACCGCGTCCGAGATCGGCGGCGGCTTCGGCGGCAAGACGGTGGTCTTCATTGAGCCGGTCGCGCTGGCGCTCAGTCGCAAGGCGAACAGGCCGGTCAAGCTGGTGATGCCGCGCGCGGACGTGTTCCGTGCCACCGGCCCGACCGCGTCCACCTCGATGGACGTGAAGATCGGCATGAAGAAGGACGGCACCATCACCGGCGCATCCGGGTTGTTCCGCTGCCAGGGCGGCGCCTTCCCGGGCGCGCCGATGGAATTCACCGCGATGTGCGCGTTTGCTCCCTATGCGCTGAAGCATGTCCGCCAGATCGGCTATGACGTGATGACAAATCGCCCGAAGCAGGCGGCCTACCGTGCGCCGGGTTCGCCGATGGCGGCATTCGCGGCGGAAAGCGTCATCGACGAGCTCTGCAACAGGCTCGGCCTCGACCCGATCGACGTGCGTCTCAAGAATGCATCCCGGGAGGGCACCAAGGCGAGCTTCGGGCCATCCTGGGACCGGATCGGGCTGGTGGAGACATTGGAGGCCGCAAAGGAGCATCCGCATTTCTCCGCACCGCTCGCGGAAGGCGCCGGCCGCGGCATTTCCTGCGGCTTCTGGTTCAACCATGCCGGCGAGACCGCGGTGCAGTTGGCATTGTCCGAAGACGGCACGGTGCAGCTTTCGGTCGGGACGCCGGACATCGGCGGCTCGCGCGCGTCCATGTGCATGATGGCTGCCGAGGAACTCGGCGTTCCCTACGAGGACGTGCGCACGACCATCGCCGACACCGCTACGCTGGGCTACAACGAGATCAGCCATGGCTCGCGAGTGACCTACGCAAGCGGCCTGGCCACGATCGAGGCGGCACGCGACACGGCCAGGAAGCTATGCAAGCGGGCCGCCGACAAGTGGGGCATCGACGCGGAGGCGGTGGAGTGGCGCGACGGCTGTGCCATTCCCTCCGGGCCCAACGCAGGCAATTTTGATCCAATGCCGATCAAGGAGATCACCCGTACCATGGGCCGGACCGGCGGTCCGATCGTCGGCCATTTCGAGGCGACTCCGGAAGGTGCCGGCGTCTCGTTCGCAACCCATATCGTCGATGCCGAGGTCGACCGGGAGACCGGTGCCACGACGGTCACGCGCTATACGGTGGTCCAGGATGCCGGCAAGGCGATACACCCGTCCTATGTCGAGGGGCAGTACCAGGGCGGCGCGGCGCAGGGGATCGGCTGGGCGCTGAACGAAGAGTACATCTATGACGATGACGGTCGATTGCAGAATGCAGGCTTCCTGGACTACAGGATTCCCGTGGCCTCGGACCTGCCCATGATCGACACGGTCATCGTCGAGGTCCCGAACCCGGGCCATCCCTACGGTGTGCGCGGCGTCGGTGAAACCTCGATCTGCCCGCCGCTCGCGGCCATCGCCAACGCGGTCTCGAACGCCGCCGGAGTCCGCATGCATGACTTGCCGATGCGTCCGTCGCGAATTCTCGAGGCGCTGAAGGCCCGGTCGTGATCTGCTGCCCTCGGGGGAGCCGAGGCCGGACAGGGGAGCGCCTGAAGGAGCGGGGCGCCTGCACGCACGGGCGCATGCCGCCCGGGACAGGGGTGTTCCCGTTGCGCCTGTGCGGTCGGGCCGCGTCCAGGCCGGGCAGGACAATTCGCACGGAGGCGGGATCGTGAGCTATCGGCCGCTCGTCACGGTCCACCTCTGGTCCGGGCTTCGCAGCCTGGCCGGTGGCCGGGAGGCCGTCGAGGTCCGGGCCGCGACAGTCGGGCAGATGCTCGATGCCCTGGTTGCCGAAATCCCCGCCCTCGAGGAACCCATCGAAGCCGGCGTGTCCGTCTCGATCGATGGCAAGATCTATGCCCAGGGCCTGACCCAGCCGGTTGCCGAAGACAACGAGATATACCTGCTCCAGCGCATCAAGGGAGGCTGAGGCGTCGCAACCGCACGCGCGGATGCCGGGTGCCTGGATGGTGTCCAAGGCGCATGGCAGGAAATTCCCCGCCTGGCGCTGTCCGCCCTTACGCTTTCGACATCCCAACATGTGACCCTGTCCAAAGGCGAAGCGAGACGCGGTGGCAGGCAAGGAACACAAAATCTGATCGAGACGGGGATCGCGCGGTGTGGAATGGCCACATGTATCTGGGCGGGGCGGATTGACTAGCCGTCGGCCTTCTTCGCCTCACGGACCTCGGGTCGGGCGGAGGTCGCCTGATCGTCTCTGATCCAGCCTGGCAGGTTCCGGCCAAGCGTCTCGACTTTGCCGTTCTGGGCACGATTGCCAATTGCGCAACTGACCAAGCGGCACTTCAGGGAGATCTGAAGAAGGAGTCCATGGCCAACCTGCTGGTTTTCATGGGTTTCCGGCCCTGCGGCCGCCGGTCTGCCTGTCATCCTCATGGGAACGTTCTGGTCAGGGCTCACTCCGGGAAGCTCTGAAAGGCCCGTTTCCGGACCGGGGTCGGCCTGGTGACGACGGACAGCAGGCTTTCGCCATGGCCCGGCAGCCGCAGCCGGTTCAGCGCCATCCCCGAGAGATCGTCGAGCAGCGTGCATAGGCTGTCCGGCCAGGCGGTCGCGCTCGAAGCAAGGGGCATGCCGATCCAGGAAACGGCACTGGGTCGGCGGCCAACCAGGCGGCCGGAAGATCGATGCGGAAGGTGCGTCATGCCCGATCCCGCTTCACCGGACATTTGAACTTGACAGATTCGGATTCCGCCGTCAAAATTTTACCTATGCTAAAAAAGAAGCCGAAATCCCTGCCAGAGGATACGGATCTCGATCTCGGAGAGCAACTCAGGCGTTGCCGCAAGGAAGCAAAGCTCACAATGCAGTACGTGGCCGACAACGCCGGCCTTTCGGTCGGGTTCATCTCGCAGGTCGAACGTGGATTGGCAGCGCCTTCGCTGTCTTCGCTGCGCTCCATCGCGCGGGTCCTGCAGCGCCCGATTTCGGAGTTTCTGGAACAGCCCGGCAGCAGCACCGGTGCGACTCGAAGAGCCAGTCGCGTCAGCTACAGCGTCGCGGACGGGTCGATTTCTTACGAGAGGCTGTCGGCGAATTTCCCGGGCAGCATGCTGCGGTCGGTCATCGTGCACGAACCGCCCGGGCATCGAAGCGAGCCGATCAGCCACGAAGGCGAAGAGCTGTTCTACATGCTGCAAGGCGAAATCACCGTCGAGATCGAAGGCGAGCGCAAGATCCTGCGGCAGGGGGACTCGATGCATTTTGATTCCCGCAGGACGCACGCCACCTGGAACCACACCGGCCAGATGGTGTCGATCCTCTGGAGCGGCACCATGGATGTCTTCGGCGAAGACAGCCACGAACCCATCCAAGAGAACAACAGGCAAGGCACGAGCGCCCATTCAGACAATAAGGGAGACGAAAAGTGACACCGTGGAAGACAACTCTGGCTGCCGGTCTGGTGGCAGCGACCGCACTGACCGCCCCTGCCATTGCCGGCGGCACGCTGCGGCTCGACGAGGTTGCGGTCGGCGAACTCGACCCGGCCAAGGCGTCGGACTATGCCGACAGCATCCTGATGTTCAACGTCTACGATACGTTGGTGCTGCCGGTGCAGGGGGGTCCGGGACACGCGCCGCACCTGGCAGAAAGCTGGGAAAGCGATGGCAACTCGTTCACCTTCACGCTGAGAAGCGACGTGAATTTCCAGAGCGGCAACCCGCTGACTGCAGAGGACGTCGTGTTCTCGGTCGAGCGGATGAAGGCGCTGGGTGCCGGCCTCTCCTACCTCCTTGGCGTGGTCGAGAGCGCCGAGGCGGTCGGTCCCTCGACCGTCCGCTTCAATCTTTCCTCGTCCTATGCCCCGTTCGTGGCATCGCTGGTGCGGCTGCCCGTCGTCGACAAGAAACTGGTCATGGACAATCTCGGCGAGGGCGACGGCGAGATGAAGGACTGGGGACAGGCCTTTCTGTCCGCCAACGGTGCCGGCACCGGGGCCTATCGGGTCGTCTCGCACAACCCGCAGGAAGAAACCGTCATGGAGAAGAACGACGACTACTTCCTCGACATAGCCGAGGCGGCGCCTGACACCGTGCGCCTGCGTTACGGGCTGGAGGCGGCGACCGTGCGAACGCTCATCGCGACGGGCGAGCACGACATCTCGTCCCAGTGGTTGCCGCCCGAGGTGATGGGCGCGCTGGCCAGGGAAGGCGCACAGCTCCTTACCGAAAGCGGGACCGGGGCGTTCTACCTGAAGATGAACACCACCAAGCCACCGCTTGACGACGTCAGCTGTCGCCAGGCGCTGAGCGCCGCCTTCGACTATCAGACCGCGATCCGCATGATCGCGATAACCGAGGACGTCTCTGCGGGCAGCCCCTCGACGGGCGCAATTCCGGTCGGCATGTTCGGGGCCAACGACAGCTCGATGGTACAGGCACAGGATCTCGACAGGGCGCGTGAATTCCTCGCGGCCTGCAGCCACGATCCGGCGGAAATGGACATCGAGATCAGCTGGATTGCCGAAGTGCCGCTTGAAGAGCGATTCGCGTTGCTGTTCCAGTCGAACCTTGCGGCCATCGGAGTGAATTCACACATCCGGAAGCTGCCTTGGGCCCTCTTTGCCGAACAGGTCAGCAAGCCCGAGAACACGCCGCATATCAGCCAGCTCTTCGTGAACGCGGTGACGGGCGACCCGGACACGCTGCTCTACGGCATGTACCATTCGTCGACCCCGGGAACCTGGCAGTCGCCGGAATATCTCAGCGATGCAAGGGTGGACGAATTTCTGGAAGCCGGCCGCAACGCCCCCACGCCCGAGGCGCGCCAGGAAGCCTACTCGATGCTGAACGCACGCCTGATGGAGATCGCGCCGACGATCTACAGCTATGACCGGCAGTCGGTCTTTGCGGCCAGCAACCGGGTTAAGGCGCCTGCACTTTCGGATCCGGCCCACGCATTCGGCCTCGACGGCATGGGCTTCAGCTTCCGCCTGATGGAAGTGGCCGCCGACTGAGTCTCCTGCCAGTCCGCCGGGCCCTTCGGGGGCCCGGCGGCGATACCCTGGATCCGCGGCCATGTCTGCTGTCCTTCGCGTTCTCTTGCGCCGACTCGGCATCTCCCTGATCGTGCTCGTCGGCGTTTCGATGCTGATCTTCGGCATCGCGCGGGTGATTCCCGGCGATCCGGCGCGAATCGCGCTCGGGCCGAACGCGACCGAGGAGCAAGTGACCAGCCTGCGCGAGGCGCTGCACCTCAACGATCCGGTCGTGGTTCAATATGCACATTTCGTGGCCGACCTCCTGCAGGGCGATCTCGGCGTCTCGCTCTACACCAACCGCCCGGTGACGCTGGACATCGTGCAGTTCCTGCCCGCAACGCTGGAGCTTGTGCTCTTTGCAGGGGTGCTGATGGTCGGCATCGGCCTGCCGCTCGGCATGTGGTCGGCGCGGTACCGCGGGCGCTGGCCCGACCACGTGATCCGTGTTGTCTCGCTTCTTGGGGTCTCGGCGCCGAGCTTCGTCTGGGCAGTGATCCTGATGCTCCTCTTTGCGTTTTTCCTGCCCGTCTTTCCGATCGCCGGACGGATCACCGACAGCTTCGAGATCTCGCGCGTTACCGGATTCCTGCTTGTTGACACGCTGCTCGCCGGGAACGGCGCGGCCTTTGCCGACGCGCTCTGGCACATCGTCCTGCCCGCCTTCGCGCTGGCGGTCTCCGGCATTGGGCAGGCGGCACGGCTGACGCGCGCGAACATGGTCGAGACCTACGACAGGCCGTATGTCGAGATGGCACAGGCATATGGTTTCCCCGCAAGGCGCATCGCCGCGAAATACGCGTTCAAGCCTTCGCTGATACCCTCGCTGACCATCATCGGGCTCGATTTCGCCGCCATGCTGGGGAACGCCTTCCTGGTCGAGGCGGTCTTCGCCTGGCCGGGCCTCAGCCGCTACGGCGTCGCCGTTATCCTCAGGAAGGACCTCAACGCGATCATCGGGACCGTGCTGATCATCTCTGCCACCTTCCTGATCGTGAACCTGATCGTCGACCTGCTGATTGCGTTCCTCAATCCGCGCATCCGCCATTCGGAGCGGGGCGCCTCATGAAACGCACGGTCATCATCCTGCTTCGCAACCCGCTGTCGCTGCTCGGGGCCGTTCTGGTGGCGGCGGTCGCGCTTTCGGCAGTCCTGGCTGACTTCATTGCGCCCTTTCCCGAGCATCGGGGGGCGGTGGTCGATTTCGTCCACTTCAACAAGGGTCCCACGGCACGAAATGTCATGGGGACCGATCTCGTGGGCCGCGATCTCTTCAGCCGGATCCTCTACGCCTTTCGCATCTCGCTGATCCTCGGCGTCGTCGTGCTGGCCATCGCCCCGCCGATCGGCACGCTTGTCGGCCTCTTCGCGGGATACCTCGGCGGCCGCGCCGAATTCGTGCTCATGCGCCTGACCGACGTCTTCCTGTCGATTCCGCCGCTGGTGCTGGCGATCGCCATGATGGGAGTGCTGGAGCCGACGCTCCTGAATGCCATGCTGGCGGTCACGGCGATGTGGTGGCCCTGGTATGCGCGGCTGGTCTACAACATCGCGCGCTCGGAGCGCGAAGAGGGCTACGTGCTTGCCGCGGAGGTCATCGGCGCCTCGGCGCTGCACGTCACGCTCCGGGAAATCCTGCCGAACTGCCTGCCCGCCATCATCACCAAGATGACACTCGACATGGGCTTCGTCATCATAATCGCCTCGTCGCTGTCGTTCCTCGGCCTGGGCGTGCAGCCGCCCACGCCGGATCTCGGCAGCATGGTGGCCGAAGGCGCGCGCTATCTGCCGGACAGCTGGTGGCTGACGGTGTTTCCGGGCCTCGCGATCCTGACTGCGGTCTTCGGCTTCAACCTGATCGGCGATGCGCTGCGTGAAATCCTGGGGGCGGACCAGTGAGCGACGTTGACGTTCTGGAAATTCGCGACCTCTGCCTGCGCTTTCGCGGCTATTCCGGCACGTCCGAAGTGCTGCACGGCATCTCGCTCGACATTCGGGCCGGCGAGCGGGTGGCGCTGATCGGCGAGAGCGGGTCGGGCAAGTCGGTGACCGCGCGGATCGTGCTCGGACTCTTGCAGGAACTGCCTTCCGCAAGGGTCGAGGGCGGGCTCTTCTTCGAAGGCGAGGACCTGAACCGGCTGAGCCGCCGCCAGTGGCAGGCGCTCCGCGGAACGTCGATCTCGATGATCTTCCAGGACCCGACCTCGTCGCTGAACCCGGTCTTCACAGTGAGAACCCAGTTCGCCGAGGTGCTGCGCCGGCGCGATCCGGGCCTCTCGCGCGAGGCCGTGGACGAGCGGGCGGGCACGCTACTGCGGTCGGTCTCGATCCACGACTGCGCCCGCGTCCTCGACGCCTATCCGTTCCTGCTCTCGGGCGGCATGAACCAGCGCGTCGTCATCGCGATGGCGCTGGCCAACCACCCTTCGCTCCTGATTGCCGACGAGCCCGGAACGGCGCTCGATGTGACAGTGCAGGCGCAGACGCTGAAGCTGATGCATGACCTGGTCAGGCAGAGCGGCACCGCGGTCCTCTTCATTTCGCACAATCTGGGGGTGGTCCGGGAGTTTGCCGACCGGGTCTTCGTGATCTATCGCGGGCGCATCGTCGAGCAGGGCCCGACCCCTGCGATCTTCGAGGACCCCGGGCACCCCTATACCCGCGCGCTGATGGCTGCGGTGCCGCGCATTACCGGCGGCGGTCTTCCGGCACTCAACGACAACGAGACGGCTTTTCTCGAACCGATGGTGGTGCATGAGGGAGGCAATCCATGACCCCGCTATTGTCGCTCAGGAGTGTCAGCAAGACCTTCGGTTCGGGATCCCGTGCAGTGCATGCCGTGCGCGACGTCAGTTTCGACGTGACGCAGGGCGAGTGCCTTGCCGTGGTGGGCGAGAGCGGCTCGGGCAAGACCACGCTCGCCAACATGATCCTCGGCGTGTTCGGCCAGACCGCTGGCGAGATATGGTTCGATGGCAAGGGCCTGCCCACTCGCCGCACGCTGGAACATCGCAGCGCGATCCAGCTGGTCCAGCAGAACCCGCTGTCGTCGCTGAACCCCAAGCGGTCCGTAGGGGCGTCAATTCGGCTCGGTCTTGATGTCTTCGGCATCGGCGCGCGCCTGGATCGCTGGCGCCTGGTCGAGGATGCACTGGAAGAGGTCGGTCTGCCGGGAGACTTCCGGCGGCGCCCGCCGTCGGCCTTGTCGGGTGGCCAGTGCCAGCGCGCTGCCATCGCACGCGCGCTTGCCTGCCAGTCGCGGCTGGTGATCCTCGACGAGCCGACTTCGGCGCTCGATGTGCTGGTGCAGGCGCGCGTGCTCCGCCTCCTGGACGACCTGAGGCGCGTGAAGGGCCTCAGCTACGTCTTCATCACGCACGACCTCTCCGTCGTGCGCAACGTGGCCGATCGCGTCGCCGTGTTCCGCGAGGGTAAGCTGGTCGAGTGCGCGGAGACCCGCGCGATCTTCGAGGATCCGCAAGTGGACTATACCCGCCAGCTGATCGGCGCGGTGCCGGTGATTGCCGGTGATGAACTGAAGCTGAGGGAATCGCTGTCCGGAGGATTGACCGCATGATGGAATTCGCCGATGCCCTCGCCATCGCACAGGACCATCCGGGCGCGACCTATCGGGCGCTGGAGCGGCTGGTCGACCGGACGATAGGCGTCAGGCTCTTCACGCCGATGGAGATCGATCACGATCGGGATGTTGCCTGGAGGAGCTACACCAACATGCCCGACACCTATCCGCTGCAAGGGGAAGAGCCGCGCATGCAAAACCGCTGGTCCCGAATCGTGACCGACCGGCACGAGGCCTTCGTCGCCAACAGCTTCGAAGAGATCGCGGAGGTCCTTGCGGACCACGCGCCGATCCGGTCGCTCGGATGCGAGAGCTGCCTGAACCTGCCCGTCGTGATCCGAGGCAGGCTGCGCGGCACGCTGAGCTGCCTGCACGAAGCAGGGCACAGCACGCCCGACCGCGTCGCAGCCGCCCAATTTCTGAATCCCGCCGGGGCCATGGCCTTCCTGATTGCGGAAAGCACCCGGAACGAAGGAGGCGCCAATGAGTAGGATCACTCGCCGCGTGGCCACCGATGTCGGTGGCACGTTCACCGATCTAGTCTGTTTCGAAACCGACCGGGAAACGGGCACCAGCCGGATCGTGACGGCCAAGTCCGACACCACGCCGCCGGACTTCGAGAAGGGAGTGCTGGACGTTCTGGAACGGGGCGGGATCGATCCTTCGGGAGTCGACTTCCTGGCGCATGGCACAACCGTGGTCATCAATGCGCTGACGGAGCGCAAGGGCGTGAAAGTGGGGCTCGTCACCACCGCGGGCTTCCGGGACACGCTGGAGATCGCGCGCGGCAACCGACCGGACTTCTTCAACCTGCACTACGAAAAGCCCGTGCCCTTCGTGCCGCGCCACCTGCGGGCGGAGTTGCCGGGCCGGATGGCCTATACCGGCGAGGAGCGCACGCCGCTCGATCTCTCGGGTCTGCCATCGATCCTCGAGACGTTCCGTGCAGAGGGAGTCGAAGCCGTGGCGATCAGCTTCCTGCATTCCTACGCCAACACCGCCCACGAAGAGGCCGCGCTGGCCGAGGTGCGGCGCCTCTGGCCCGAGGTCTCGGTCGTCTCCTCGCACCAGATCACCCGTGAATGGCGGGAGTACGAGCGGACGAACACCGCCGTTCTGTCGGCCTATGTCCAGCCCGTGGCTGCGCGCTATCTCCGCAGGCTCGATGACGTGCTCGCTTCGCGCGGGTTCGGCGGTCGGCCCTATATCATGCAATCGAACTGCGGCATCGACTCCCTTGATGCCACCTCGCGCACGCCGATCACCATGGTCGAGAGCGGACCGGCCTCGGGTTTCTGGGGCGCGGCGGAGCTGGGCCGGCTGATCGGCGAGCCGAACGTGCTGGCGCTCGACATCGGCGGAACCACCGCGAAGTGCTCGTTGATCGAGAACGGGGAGGTCCGGATCATGACGGACTACTGGATCGAGCGCAGCCGCAAGTCGGCGGGATACCCGATCATGGTGCCGGTGGTTGACCTGGTCGAGATCGGCAATGGCGGCGGCTCGATCGCCTGGGTTGACGATTACGGAAAGCTTCGTGTCGGGCCGCAATCGGCCGGCGCATTGCCTGGCCCGGCGGCCTACGGCAAGGGCGGGACCGAGGCAACGACGACCGACGCCAACCTCTGGCTCGGACGGATCAACCGCCACTACTTTTGCGGCGGCACGATACAGGCGGACATGGCCGCCGCCGAAGGGTCGATCAGGTCACTTGGCGAAAGGCTCGGCGTCGGGCCCGACCAGGCAGCCGAAGGCATCATCCGCATCGCGAACAACAACATGGTCAACGCGCTGAAGCTGGTATCGCTGAACAGGGGCTTCGACACGCGGGACTTCACGCTTCTGGCCTTTGGTGGCGGTGGAGCGATGCATGCGGTGGCACTGGGTCAGGAGTTGCAGGTCAAGAAGGTGGTGGTGCCCGCCGCCGCCAGCGTCTTCTCGGCATGGGGCATGATGATGTCGGACCTGCGCCGGGACCAGTTCGTGACGCATCTCGTCGAACTGGTCGAGGGCGCTGGCGGCGAGATCGAGAGGACCTTTGCCGAGGCGGAAGCCAAGGCGCTGGCGACCTTTTGCGAAGAGGGGGTCGGCGCGGACCGGATCACCTTCCTGCGCTACGGCAAGCTTCGCTACCGGAACCAGGAGCACACGACCGAGGTGCTGCTCCCGGAGGGCGAGATCACCGACGCGGGCCTTGCGCGCATCACGGAGGATTTCCACTGTACCTACGAGCGCGAATATACCTACCGGCTGGACGCACCTGTCGAGATGGTGGGCATCCACCTCGTGGCCAAGGCCGAGGTCGGCAAGCTCGAGATGCGCCCCGAGCCGCCCGGCGGTCCCGACGCCGCAGACGCGGTCAAGGGCCATCGCCTGGTCGACTACGCACTTGAGGGCAGGCACGAGGCCACGATCTACGACGGCGACGCGCTGCGCGCCGGCATGGCTTTCAAGGGCCCGGCCATTGTCGAGGACAGTGGCGCAACTGCGGTGATCCATCCCGGCACTGCGGTCGAAGTCGACGCCTATCGCAACATTCACATCACGATTTGAGTCCGAGGGCGCAGCGATGACCAAAGCAATCGATCCGATCACGCTCGAGATCATCCAGAACTCGCTGCAGGCCGCTTCCGACGAGATGTTCGCGGCGATGCGCAAGACGGCGATGTCCAGCATCATCTACGAGGTGCTCGACATGGGTACCGGCATCACCGATGCCGAGGGGCGCATCGCCACTTCGGGCGCCGGCATTCCGGCTTTCGTCGGCGTGCTTGACAAGTCTGTCCAGACGCTGCTCCGGAAGTTCGACAGGCCCGAAGACATCCAGCCGGGCGACGTGTTCATCACCAACGATCCGTATCACGGCGGCGTCACCCACCTGAACGACCTGGTGCTGGCCATGCCGGTCTTCGCCGAGGGTGACTTGATCGCCTGGACCGCGAACATCGCGCACAATTCCGATGTCGGCGGAATGGCCCCGGGCTCGCTGAGCGGGGAGGCGACGGAGATCTTTCAGGAAGGGCTGCGCCTGCCCGGCGTCAAGCTGATCCGGGGCGGCGAGACCGACGGGGCCGTGATGGACATCATCACCGTAAACTCGCGCATGCCCGACTTTCTCCTGGGCGACGTCTGGGCTGCCATCGCCTCGGTCCGCATCGGCGCGCGGCGATTGGAGGAACTGGCCCTGAAATACGGCGTTGCAACGTTCAGCGCCGCCATGGTGAGCTTCGCCGCCTTCGGAGAGGCCGCCGCCAGGGCCGAACTTGCCAAGCTGCCCAAGGGCACGTTCGAGCTCGGCGAGGAGCAGGACGACGGAAGGGTCTTCAACGTCAAGGTCACGATTTCAGGCAATGAGTTCATTGTCGACCTGCGCGACAACCCCGATCAGGATACGGGCCCGACCAATGCCAGCCGCGACGGTACCGTGGTCTGCGCACAGATGGTCTTCAAGTCGCTCACGGACCCGGACACGCCCGCCAACGACGGATCGTTTCGACCGCTCAAGGTCCTTACCCGCGAAGGCTCGGTGTTCCACGCAAGGGAGCCGTCCGCCATCGGGTTCTATTTCGAGACCGAGGTCAGGGTCTATGACCTGATCTGGCGCTGCCTGGCGCCGCACGTGCCCGAACGCCTGCCGGCGGGACATTTCTCCTCCATCTGCGGCACCTTTGTCGGTGGCATTCACCCCGATACGGGGCGGCAATACACGATCATCGAGCCGCAGCTCGGCGGTTGGGGCGCCTGGGAGGGTCGCGACGGCAATCCGTGCATCTTTTCGGGCTTTCACGGCGAGACCTACAACACGCCGGCCGAGATCTCCGAGAGCCGCAACGGACTCTTCGTCGATCGGATGGAACTGAACACCGAACCGGGTGGCGAAGGGAAGTTCACCGGGGGCAGGGGGCTCCGGCTCGAATACCGGATCCGCACCGACAACGGCTTTCTGACGGCAGGCTACACGCGGTCACGCGTCAAGCCTTGGGCACTCGAAGGCGGGGCGGAAGGCTCGGGAAACTATGTCGAGGTGCTCAAGACCGATGGCAGCCGGGAAAGGCATTCCTTCGTGTCGGGCCTGCCGGTCGACACCGACGACGTGATCCGCATCGTGACCGCCAGCGGCGGTGGCTACGGCGACCCGAAGGAGCGGGATGCCGCGAGCGTGCGTGAGGATGTCAAGAACGGCTTGCTGTCGGCCGAACGGGCAGCGGAGGTCTATGGAGTCACGTTCTGAAGGAGGGAAGGATGGTCCGTATCATGTATCTTAGCCCCGTCGCGCATCGAGCGGGGCATGACGAGCTCTTTGCCGGGATGGCGCGGGACTACAAGCTGGAAGGAACCGAGGTGCATGTCACTTCGCTTCCCGACGATGTGGGCAGCTTCAGTCATATCGAGTACCGAAGCTACGAGGGCATGGTCACCGGCGGCATCATCCGGGCCGCGCGGCAGGCCGCGCGCGAGGGCTTCGATGCCTTGGCCATTGGCTGCTTCTATGACACCGCGTTGGCCGAGGCCCGCGAGATTTCGGGCGAGATGATGGTGACGGCACCCTGTGCCGCGTCCTGCGAGATCGCCGCGAGCCTGTGCAACCGGTTCGGCGTGATCGTCGGGCGGCGAAAATGGGTGGGCCAGATGCAGGCGACTGTCCATGCGCTTGGCCATCGCGACCGGCTGGCCGCATTCTACCATGTCGAGCTGGGCGTGACGGAGTTCCAGGAGGATCATGATCGCACCCGGCGCATGCTGATCGATGCCGGGCGCAGGGCGGTCGAGGAGGACTATGCCGAAGCGCTGATCCTCGGCTGCACCATGGAGGTCGGATTCCACGCCGAATTGGAGCGAAAGCTTGGCGTTCCGGTCATCGACCCGTCCATCGCGGCGCTGAAGCGGGCCGAATACGGCGCTCTTCTGAAACGCGACTGTGGCTGGCGGCCCTCGCGCCGCTGGTCCTGCGAGGCGCCGCCCGAAGCCGAGATTGCCGCCATTGGCAGTTTCGACCGGGGCGAGGCTTTCGGTGGACGCATCGTGGTGCCGGCGGGATAGGGGGAAGGCATGTTGCAGACGGAAGAACGGATCTCGGCGCTTCGCGCGCGAATGAGGCAGGAAGGCGTCGACCTGGTCGCGTTGGCGCCGGGGGCGCATATGCAATGGCTTCTCGGCTTTGTTCCCCATGCCGATGAGCGTCCCTGCCTGCTCTGTGTCAGCGCGTCGAAGGCTGCGCTTCTGATGCCGGAGCTCAACGCGGAGGGGTCGCGCCGCGGCACCGACCTGCCGTTCCTCGAATGGTCCGACGCCGACGGGCCGGAAGGGGCGTTCGACCGGCTGATCGACGAGCTGGGTGTGGGTGGCGCCGGGCGAATCGTGCTGGACGAAACCATGCGGGCCGACTTTGCGGCGCTGGTGCAGGACGCGCTGCCAGGTGCGGAGCGGCAGTTCACGGCCTCGACGGTCGGCCTGTTGCGAATGCAGAAGGGCGATGACGAGTACTCTGTGCTCAAGCGAAACGCGCAACTTGCCGACCAGGCGATGCAGGCGGGCTGGGCCGCGATGAAGCCGGGCATGACTGAACTGGATGTAGCCGAAGTCATTCGAGCGCGCTTCGCAGAGCTTGGCGCCTCGCCGCTCTTCACCATCGTCGGGGCTGGCTGCAATGGTGCCATGCCGCATCACGGCACAGGCGAAACCGTGCTGCGGTCCGGGGATGCGGTGGTAATGGACATCGGGGCGGGGATGGGCGGCCTGTCCAGCGACATCACCCGCATGGCCGTGCTGGGCACGCCGCCCGACGGCTATCTCGAAGTGCACGCCATCGTCGAAGCCGCGGTGCAGGCCGCCATGGCGGCCGCACGACCCGGCGCGCGGGCGAAGGATGTCGATGCGGCGGCACGCGGAGTGATCACGGAGGCCGGGCATGGCCCCAGTTTTCTGCACCGCACCGGTCACGGCCTGGGCGTGGAGGTGCACGAGCCGCCCTACCTGACCTCGGTCTCGGAGACGGTGCTGGAGCCGGGCATGGTCTTTTCCGTCGAGCCCGGCATCTACCTTCCGGGCCGTTTCGGCATCCGTCTGGAGGACATCGTGATCCTGCGCGAGGACGGGCCGGAAATCCTTTCGGAACTGCCGCGCGACGCGAAGATGATCTGATGCCCGATCCCTTCACGCTTTCGGTCATCCAGGCGGGGCTGGAGAGCGCGGCGGAAGAGATGTTCGCCGTGCTTCGCAAGACCGCCATGAGCCCGATCATATACGAGGTGCTGGATGTCGGCACGGGCGTGACGGATGCGGACGGCAATCTTGTCAGTTCTGGTGCGGGGATCCCAACCTTTGTTGGCGTGCTTGACAAGGCCGTGAAGGTTCTGGTCGCAAGGCACGGCGACGCCATCGAGGACGGCGATGTCCTCGTCACCAACGACCCCAACTACGGCGGAGTGACGCACCTGAACGACGTGGTGATCGCCAAGCCGGTGTTTTTCGGGGGTGCGCGCGTTGCATGGTCGGCCTCGATCGCGCATTGGGGCGATATCGGCGGCAAGGTGCCCGGCTCGATGGCGACTGACGTAACCGAAATCTTCGCCGAGGGGCTGCGCCTGCCTGCAGTCAGGCTCTTCAGGCGCGGACAGCCGGTCCAGGCCGTCTTCGATGTCATCGAGGCCAACTCACGACTGCCGGAATTCGTGCATGGCGATCTCTGGGCGCAGGTTGCCGCCAGCAACACGGCAGAGGGCCGGATCCTCGCGCTCTTCGAAAGGTTCGGGCAAGAGGCCGTCGAGCAGGCGATCTCCGAGTCCTTCGCGACAGGGCGCGCCCGTGCGCTCGCTGGTCTCCGCGAGCTTCCCAAGGGGCGTTTCGAGCTCGAGGAGGAGCAGGATGACGGCGCATGCTGGCGCGCAGCGATCCTGATCGCCGACGAGCGTTTCACTGTCGATCTTCGCGGCAATCCTTCCGAGCTTGCCGCGCCGTACAATACCAGCCGGGACGGCGCGCTCATCTCGTCCCAGATGATCTTCAAGGCGCTCTGCGACCCGGATCGCTTTGCCAATGCGGGATCCTTCGCCCCGCTCGATGTCATGACCGAAGAAGGCACCATTTTTCATGCCGGACCGACTGCACCGCAAGGCTACTATTTCGAAACCAGGATCCGGCTCTTCGACCTGCTCTGGCAGTGCATGGCGAAGGCGATGCCCGGGAAGCTGCCATCCGGGTCGTTCTCCTCGATCTTCGGTACCGTCATCGCCGGGCGGCATCCTGACACCGGGCGCCGCTACACGATGGTCGAGCCGCAGATGGGAGGCTGGGGCGCAACCGGGGAGCGCGGGGGCATGGACGCGATGTTCTCGATCAGCCACGGCGACACGTTCAACTGCCCGGTCGAGGTGGCCGAGGCGCGGTACGGCCTGACGGTCGTGCAGAAGGCGCTCGGCGAACGACCCCGCCTGGAGGGCATTCATGCCGGCGGGCGCGGCGTGACGCTCGAATACGAACTCAGGGGACCGGCGAGCCTTTCGGTTGGCTACACCCGGGCCAGGATTCCGGTCTGGTCGGCGCCGGGCCTGCCGCCGGGGGGACGGAACTCCATGCACATTCTGCGGGCCTCGGGAGAGCGCGAACACCACCGCTTTGTCAGCGGCGCGGCGCTTGAAGCGGGCGACCGGGTTCTTGTCGAGACCGCCTCGGGCGGGAATGCGCCCGCAAGAAATCTGGAATGCGGCAACGTCGGGCAGGGGACGCGCACGATTTCGCATCTTCCAGGACGTTCTTTCCGAGGTTCGTGAGTCGTTTCCTGAATGCTGCGGGTCTTCAGGCTGACCAGTTCCGGAAACTGAAACCGGGCCTGAGGTTCGTCAGGTCCTGCATACGCTCCGGCAAGGCAGTTCGCGTCGCATGTTCCCGCTTTCCGAGGCTTGGCTACGTGGCGGCATACGCCAGATAGGCTTCGCGCAGCATGGAGGAGATCGGTCCCATGACCGCGGGCAGGGGACGGCCATCCACCAGGCGTACGGGCATCAACCCGCCGAACGTGCCGGTCACGAATGCCTCGTCAGCATCGTAGACCTGGGCAAGAGTGAAGTCCTTCTGTTCGCAAGGGATGCCGTGAGCGTCGCAAAGCGCGATGATGTTGGCGCGCGTGATTCCGTTGAAGCAGCTGGCGCCGGTCGATGTCAGCACGCGCCCGTTTCTTATGGCGAAGAAGTTGGTTGCATTGCAGGTCGCGACAAATCCCCTGTCGTCAAGCATCAGTGCCTCGTCGGCTCCCGCCTTGATCGCCTGGTTGAGTGCCATGATGTAGTTGAGACGCGAATGCGTGTTGAGCGTCATGTCGAACATGTCCGCCCGACAGGTGCGAATCGCCGACGTGAACAGCGAAAGGCCAGACTTCAGGATTTCGGGGTCCGGCTCCTTGTATTCGGCGACGATGGCGGCGGTCGGTCCCGATACCGTGTTACGGGGATCCTGGTTGGGGGACTTCTTCAGGCCGCGCGTGATCATCAGCCGGACATGGACCCCTGACTGGCCTGTCATTCCATTCCGTTCAAGGGTTGATTCAAGAGCGGAACGCACTTCGTCACGCGTCATTCCAATGTCGATGTCGACCGCTCGCGCACCCATGAACAGGCGGTCCAGATGGAGGTCCATGAAGGCAAGCCGTCCGCCATGCATTCGGAACCCTTCCCAAACGCCGTCGCCCAGGATCCAGCCAGCGTCAAAGATCGAGACCAGTGCCTTTTCTCGGGGCACGAATTCCCCGTTGAGATATATCCTCGCGGATTCGTTCCGTGGATCGGCGACGAAGTTCTGGCTTCCGGCCATGACGGGATCCTTCCTGTGGCTGCCAGGCGTTCTTTGCATGAATCCGGTGTTCTGGACAATCCGGGAGGCGGCAGCACAGGAGAGCGGCTTCTCGAACTGTACGGGTTCGACTGGAACGCAGACGCCGTCGCCGTCCGGTGCCACGCGATCTGCAGAAGTGCGCCGAAGGCGATTGGGACAATTCAACCAGCCGCTAAATCCAATGTCCTGAGCTTTGCTGCATTGTTCGGGAATCGCTGCCCGGAATGACGCCGGGTCTCGCCAGCGGCGCTGTCACGGGTGCGGACCGGATCCGGTCGGGAAGGGGCATGCGAAAAAGGCGGCGCAAATGTTGACAATCCCTCCGTGCCTTACGGGCCCCCGAGCCCGCGCCGGAACTGAACTCAGACAGTGTCGGCGAAGAACACCGGGCGAATGGTCTGCACCGTAATCGCACCGATTCCCGCAAGAGCCAGGACGAAGGCAAACAGCCAGCCCAGAAACGGGATGAGGCCGATCACGGCCGCCGCCAACGCACCGGCACCGGCCGCCATCACCCGGTTGCCGATGCTGTCCGGCTCCGGCTTGTTTGCTGCCAACAACAGCCTGACACCCAGGACATACGCCGCAACCGCATATCCGGCGATTGCGCCGACGAATGCCAGCAGCGCCAGCGCGGCGACCAGCGGCAGCCCGACAATCGTGATTGTGAGCAGAACGCTCGCTCCGATCACTGCCGAAAGTGACAGAAAGCCCAGCCAAGAGGTATGGATCGGGCGTGCAAGGACCCGGCGCTGCATCCCGGCAACGCGCGCGGGCGCCAGTGCCGCGATCAGAACGGCCAGCACGGTCACCACGATCACTTCGAAGAGGAAATCGCCAATCGATGGCCACCAACGCGACTGCTGCGGTTTGTCCTGCCTCTCGAATTCGCGCCGCCTTTCGGTTTCGCGCCGCTCGACCCTGTCGATGGATGCCACTCGCTCAGGCACCTCCAGGTCGCCCAGTTCTTCTTCATAGACGACCAGTCGTCCGGCAATCGTGGCTGCATCACCCCAATCGACCTTTTGCGCCTCAAGGGTCACGTCACCACCGACCGCGGCATCGAACGAGACATCCGCCCCGGTCACGATCGCGTTGCCTCCAATGTTGCCGCTCAGCTGCAACTTGGATGCTGCAACCCGCAGGTCGCCGCCTACATGCGTCACCGACACGGCGCGCGCCAACAAGCTGGCATCACCGGAGACATCGCCCTTGATCGTGACTTCTTCGCCGGCGGCGTAGACGTCGCCGCCTACCGCGCCTTCGATCGTGACCTTGCGGCCTGCCAAATGTGCGGATCCCGTAATGTCGGCTTTCCCCGTCACCCTGTCGCCAGCCATGAACAGGTCGTCGGTTCCCACCGCATCGTGAAGCACTGACATCCCGGCACGGAACGAGTCTCCTCCGAAGTCGAATTGCGCGGAGTCCTCGTCCGCCCAGACGGGCATTGCGAACAGGCAAGTGACCAAAGTCAGGAATGGCCGCACCATGGGTTGCCTCCTTGTACGATTCATTGACACCATTAGCGGAATGCCTCGTTCTAGGCCATACATTCCGCCACCAGTGCCGCGGAGTGTCGCATGCGACGTCACCCAGAGATCCCGATCCTTGCATCCGGCGTCCCGAATGCTCGTATGCAACCGGGGCATCCCTGTTGCGTGACATGCGTGTCAGGTCGTTCGAGAAGCCCCATGGCGTGATGCACTTCGCGACATGCGCCCCGCTGACTGCTTGCGTTGAGTCGCTTGTTCCAATTGTGAGGCAATGTCCGATTCAGGGACTCCTTCAGGGCATTCCGTCCTCGGCAGCGCGCAGATACCGAAAATGGGGTCATTGCGCCCGTCGACGGCCCGTCCTCGTCGTCGCACCATTGCGAGCGGAGGCAGCCACGGTGTAGCCTTGGACAGGTGGCGGACCTGACCCGGGTCTGGCCGCGAACCGGTCGTCAAACGGCTTGCAGCTGTGTTCAGAGCCCCGCGAAGCCCGCGTCGAGCGCCGCGAGAATGATCTGCACGTCCTCTGATGTCAGCACCAACGGCGGCGACATCAACAGGTTTGGTCCGGAAACTCGAACCATTGCGCCGTTTTCGTAGGCCAGCTGCTGCACCCTGAGCGGCATGTCCTTGTCCGCGGCCTTCGTCGTTCGATCCGAAACGCATTCGATGGCAAGCATCAGCCCGTGGCCACCTCGGACGTCACCGATCTGCTCATGCCTGGCCTTGAGCGCTCGCAGGCCGTCGAAGAGTTCGGTCCCGCGTGCCGCCGCGTTCTCGATCACGTTGAGACGCCTGGTTTCGGCCAGGCAGGCCAGCGCTGCGGCCGCCCCGACCGGATGACCTGAATACGTGTAGCCGTGACCGATGAAGGCGTTGGGCGACTTGTCGTTCTCGAAGGTGTCGGCCATCCCTTCGCCGACCATCACCGCGCCGAACGGGAAGTAGCCGTTGGTGATCGCCTTGGCGGTGGTCATCATGTCGGGCCGGACCCCCCAAAGCCGGGCGCCGGACCAGGCGCCCGTGCGTCCGTAGCCGGTGATCACCTCGTCAGAGATCAGGAGTATGCCATGGCGGTGACAGATCTCGCGCACCATCGGCATGAACGAGGAATGCGGCGCGATCACGCCACCTGCGCCGAGGATCGGCTCCATGATGAAGGCGGCGATGGTGCCCGCGCCCTGGAACTCGATTTCGTCTTCCAGCGCTGCTGCGCAAAGGTTTGCCAGCCTTTCCGGATCGCTCTCGTCGAAGGGGTTGCGGTAGGTGTAGGGAGCCGGAATGTGATGGCAGCCCGGCAGCAGGGGTTCGTAGTTTGTCCGGAAATTCGCGTTTCCGTTCACGCTGGCGCCGCCCATGTGCGTGCCGTGGTAGCCTTTCTTCAGGCTCAGGAACTTTACGCGGCCGGCTTCTCCACGTATCTTGTGATATTGCCGTGCAAGGCGAAGGGCGGTGTCGACGCCGTCCGAACCGCCGCTGGTGAAGAAAGCGCGAGCCATGCCGTCCGGGGCGAAGAAACCGGCCAGCTCGTGCGCCAGTTCGATGATCTTGTCGTTCGTGGTTCCGCGAAACGCCGAATAGTAGGGCAGCGTGCCAAGCTGGTCGGCGATCGCCTGCTTCACGGGTTCGCAGGAGTATCCCAGATTGACGTTCCAGAGACCGCCCACGGCATCCACGGCCTCGTGGCCGTCGATGTCGCGAATGCGCGTTCCATGCGCGCCCGTGATGATGACCGGCGGGCTCTCGATGCAATCCGCCGGGCTGGCCATCGGGTGCCAAAGTTGGCGGGCGTTCTGTTCTTTCAGGAAGTTCGAGTCTTTCATGGATGTGACCTTTCAGGCGAAAGCGATGCCGACCGTGCCGAAATCCCCGTAGTCGGCATGTACCCGGGTGCCCGGGGGGCATTCCAGAGGTCGAACGAATGAACCTGACAGGATCACTTGTCCAGCCTCGATCCGCTGGTCATAGCATGCCATGCGGCGGGCCAGCCAGCAAACGCTCTCGACAGGATCGTCCAGGACCCCTGCGCCGAGGCCGGTTTCCTCGACTTCGCCGTCCTTGAAGACAATTGCCGGAACCCAGCGGAGGTCGTGGGCGTCCACGCCGTGGCGTTCACTTCCAAGCACGAAACCCGCATTTGCCGCATTGTCGCTGATCGTGTCCGTGATGATGCGGGTCTGGCCGCTTGCAGGGTCGGCACGAAGGACGCGGGTGTCGAGGATTTCAATGGCCGGGCAAACGCATTCGGTTGCGGCCAGGACATCGTCGCGCGTGACGTCCTTTCCGCTGATCGCGCTCTTCATAATGAATGCGATCTCCGCCTCGATGCGAGGCTGGATGAAGCGCCCCGCCGGAACCTCGCCTCCGTTGGCGAATCCCATGTTGTCAAAGAGGATTCCGCTGTCCGGAACGTCGATGTTCAGCGCGGCCTGCATGGCCTTGGATGTGAGCCCGATCTTCCATCCGGCTATCTGCCGGCCTTGGGCGATCTTGGCCGAGAGAATCTCGTTCTGGATCGCGTATGCATCGTCCATGGTCATGCCGGGATGCGCCAGGCTGAGAAGGCCGATCTGGGTCCTGGTCGCCTCGGCATGAAGCAGGGCGGCGGCGGCGCTGGCATGTTCTTCGGGCGTCACGCCTCGTCCTCGACCGTGTTGCGAAGGGTGCCGACCCCCTTGACCTCGACCTCGATCACGTCGCCGGGCCGCAGGAACCGCGGCGGATCGAAACGCGCGCCAGCTCCGGCGGGGGTGCCGGTGACAATGATGTCGCCGCTGTCGAGGGCCGTGAAGGTCGAGATGTAGGCGATCTGTTCGCGCACCGGAAACAGCATGTTCTTCAGGTGATCGTCCTGCCGCACCTCTCCGTTGACCCGCGTGACGAGCCGGGCGTCGTCAAGCTGGGCCGGATCGGTGAAGGGCACGATCCAGGGTCCCATGGCGCCGGAGCGGTCCCAGTTCTTGCCTTGAGTGACGTTGAATTTCGCGTGCCGAACCCAGTCGCGGATCGTTCCCTCGTTGCACAGGGTGAGGGCCGCGATGTGTTCGTGAGCGTTTGATGCGGCTATTCGGCGTCCGCCCTTGCCGATCACGACCGCGACCTCGCCCTCGTAGTCGAGCCTTTCGCTTTCGGGCGGCCGGATCAGGGGCCGATCATGGCCAGTGAAGCTCGACGGGAAGCGGGGGAAGAGCGACATGTGCTTCGGCTGGTCGCTGCCATCCTTGTATTCGGCGTTCCGGTCGGGGAAATTGACGCCGACGCAGATGATCCGGCGCGGCTCCGGAATGGGAGGTTCGAACAGGATGTCCCGGTGTGTGGCGGTTCGGTCCGCCGCCGCAAGAGCCAAGGCGTCGAGTCCGGTCGCCGCAACCACTTCCTTGAGTGTCGGCCACTCGGGGAATTCGGGCGAAAGCGGGATTGCCGCGTGCCCGCTCACCATGCCGTAGAACCGCTTGTTGTCGTGAATGTAGGTCGCGTATCTCATGCCAGCTCCGCCATCACGTCATAGGCTGCAAGCACGTCTTTGCGCGTGGTGCCGAACTGGCCGACCTGGAAACGTATCGCAGCCCGCCCGTCGACTTGGGTCTGCGTCACGTAGATTCGCCCATCGTCGTTCAGGCGGTTCACGAAATCCAGCTGGCTCGCGTCATCCCTCCCGACGAGGCGGAACGTGAACAGGGACAGGATCGAGTCGGTCACGATCTCGAACCTGCTGTCGGCCCGAAGTTTCGCGGCCAGCTCCTCCGACCACGCGACATGATCCCGGATGCGGCGGCGGAGTCCTTCCAGCCCGTAGGCCCTGATCAGGAACCATAGCTTGAGCGCGCGGAACCTGCGGCCAAGGGGGATCGACCATTCCGAATAGTTGATGAATCCGTCTGCGCCGTGGGTCTTCAGGTATTCGGGCTTGATCGCCAGCGTGCGGGTCAGGTCCTCGGGAGAGCGCACGAAATGAACGGATCCGTCGAACTGTCCCCCGATCCACTTGTAGGGATTGAACACCACGCTGTCCGCCTCCTCGGCGCCGGCCCAGAGGTGGCGGAACTCGGGGCAGATCATGGCGTTTCCGGCCCAGGCCGCATCTACGTGGAGATACAGGCCGTGCCTCTGCGCGACCTCCGCTACGCGGCCCACCTCATCCGAAGCGCCCATGCTCGTGCCGCCGACGCAGGAGACTATGCCGGTGGGCAGGTGTCCCGCAGCAAGGTCGGACTTGATCGCGGCGTCCAGCGCCGAAGGGTTCATGGATCTCAGCGGACCCTCTGTGGGAATCCGGACGAGGTTGTCCTGCCCGATCCCGGCGACCCAGATCGCACGGTCGATCGACGCATGCACCTCGGCCGTCGCGTAGATCCGAAGGGGTTTCTGCCCGGGCAGTCCGGCCTGGTTCCCCCGCCACTCAAGCGTGCGCTCCCGCATGGTCAGGACGGCGGCGAGCGTGGCTTCCGAGGCGCTGCCATGAACGACGCCATGGAACGCCTCGGGCAGGTCGAGAGCCTGGCGGAGCCAGTCAAGGACCCGCGTTTCCAGTTCGGTGCCTGCCGGCGAAGTCTGCCAGATCATGCACTGGACGGCGAGGTTCGCGATCATGTAGTCCGCGACCACGGAGGGCGGCGTCGCATTGGAGCAGAAATAGGCAAAGAAGCCCGGATGTTGCCAATGCGTGATGCCGGGCATGACAAGGCGATCCACGTCGGTGAAGATCGTCTCCATGTCTTCGGCCTTCTCGGGAGGCGCTTCGGGAAGCGCGGCCGCGATCTCGCCGGGCGAAACCCGCGACCGGACCGGGCGTTCACGAATGGTGCGATGGTAGTCGGCGCCCCATTCAGCCGCTCGCCTGCCCCAGCGGGCGAGGTCATCCCAAGTCGGTTCCCGGTGCTCCGTCATGGCGCGATGATCGGTGAGGCCTCAAGTGTCGGAGGCCCGGCTTCGACGCCGGCAAAGCGCGTGCCGTTCTCGAACCAGCTGCGGGGGGCTGGCGCACCCCAAAGCGTTTGCCGCTGCGGATCCTTCAGATCCCACCGGATCGGTTCATGGTCCGGGTCGATCGTCTGGTAGTCGGAGCAGTAGATTTCAGTCCTGTGCCCGTCGGGATCGAGAATGTACAGAAAGAACGCGTTGGAAATCCCGTGACGTCCCGGGCCGCGCTCGATGTTGTCGAGGTAGCCGGTGGTCGACATCAGGTCGAGCAGGTCGATGATGTTCAGCGGTGTCGGCACCCAGAACGCGATGTGGTGCAGCCGCGGCCCGCTGCCGTTGGTGAAGGCAATGTCGTGAACGCCGCCTTTCCGCTGCATCCAGGCCGCCCAAAGGCGGCCCGTGTCCTCGTCTTCCGTGTACTCCGTCACGCGGAACCCGCATTCGATGTAGAACGCGACCGAAGCATCGACGTCGGTCGAAAAGAAATTGCAATGGTCGACCCGAAGCGGCTTCACGCCGCGGTAGAGCGCGTATTGCTGATGGATCCAGGGCAGGCGGTCCATTTGGTGGTAGAACTCGACCGGAATCCCGAGATTGTCGGCGGTCGCGAGCGTGCGACCCTGATGCGCCCGCTCGACCCATTCCGTGCCGTGCCCCCTGGATCGGAAGTGGGCATCGGCCAGGTCCAGATCCTCTTCGGAAAACACCTTGAAAGACAGGGATTCGACCGTGCCCGGGTCGCTGGACTTCTGCAGGATCAGGCAATGATGGCCGCGTTCCTCCATCGCGCGAAGATAGATGTGTCTGGCGGTCTCGTCCGTGACCTGCAGCCCCAGCGTGTCAACGTAGAAGTGCCTTGACGCCTCCATGTCCGCGACGTTCAGGCAGGCATGGCTGAGGCGAACCGTGTTGAAAGGCGGGTCGAGGACGGGGGCGGGCACAGGCATGCTCGAACCTTGTCAGATGGCGGGCAGGTGGCCAAGGGCCAACGGATTGCCGGGGAACGGGACTTCTTGCGCTCGAACGGTCGGGCGGCACTGCCGTGGCGGCTGACGGGTTTCGGCTGGCGGCATCAATTTCCCAGCCTTGGAATCTTGTGCTCGCCGGTCGCGAAGCCGATGTGCTTTTGCTCCATGTAGAACTCGAAGCTCCAGTCGCCTCCGTCGCGGCCCATGCCGCTGGCCTTCACGCCTCCAAAGGGCGTCGGAAGATGGCGAACGTTTTCCGAGTTCACCCAGATCATGCCCGCTTCGAGCTTGTGCGTGACGCGCAGCGCGCGGGCCAGGTCGTTCGTCCAGACATACGCGGCCAGGCCGTATTCGGTGTCGTTGGCGAATTTCAGCGCCTCTTCCTCGTCCGAGAACCCGAGCGAGGTCAGGACCGGGCCGAAAATCTCTTCCTGGGCAATGCGCATGCCGTTGTCCGCACCGGTGAACAGGGTCGGCTGGACAAAGTAGCCCGTCGGGTCGCCCGCAGCGCCGCCGGCGGCGATGGTCGCGCCGTCGCTGGTCGCGATTTCAAAATATGACGTGACTTTCCGGAAGTGGCCTTCGGCGATCAGGGGACCGATTTCGGTGGCGGGATCCAGCGGGTGGCCGACCTTGATCCTGTTCACGCGTTCGGTCAGCCGGGCCTCGAAATTCTCGCGGATGGATTCCTGCACCAGAAGGCGCGAGGACGACGTGCACCGTTCGCCGTTGATCGAGTAGATCATGAAGATCACCGCATCGAGGGCGCGCTCCAGGTCAGCGTCATCGAAGACGATCACGGGATTCTTGCCGCCCAGCTCCAGATGCACGCGCTTGAGCGTGTCGGCGCCCTGCCTGACGATCAGCTTGCCGGTCGCGCTTTCTCCGACAAAGGCGATGGCTTTCAGGAGCGTGTGCTCGCAGAGCGCCTTCCCCGCTTCCTCGCCATAGCCGTTTACGGTGTTGAGAACGCCTGGCGGCAGACCGGCGTCTTCGGCAATCTCGACGAGCAGCCGTGCGGTGAGGGGCGACAGCTCGGCCGGCTTGTGGACCACTGTGCAGCCGGCGGCGAGGGCCGGCGCGATCTTCCAGGTCGAGAGCATGAAGGGCGTGTTCCAGGGCGTGATGATGCCCACCGGGCCAATTGGAACGCGGGTGGTGACGTTCGCGAGCCCAGGCGAGGGGAGGTTGTGTCCGTCCCGCGCGGAGACGGCCTGGTCGGCGAAGTATCGGAAGTTTTCGGCCCCCCGGAGCGCCGCCTTCGACATGAAGCGGTAGGCCTGCCCGGTGTCCCAGCATTCGCAGAGCGCGATTTCCTCCGCACGTGCCTCGATCGCTTCGGCAACGCGGATGAGGACCGCCTTTCGTTCCTTCGCGGGCATGTCGCGCCAGGCCGAAAAGGCTTCATGGGCGGCGCGTGCGGCGGCGTCGATGTCCTTGGACGTTCCCAGCGCAACATCGCAGATCCAGCTCTTGTCGACCGGCGAAACAGTCGCGAAGGTGCCGCCGGAACCGTCCTGGTCCTTGCCGCCGACCCGGTTTGGAACGCCGCCTGTCCGGAACCGTTCAATATGCCCGTCAAGCGCTTCGAGGTTGTCGGAAAGGGTCATGGTCCGCCTTTCAGATGATCCCGAATCGTGCCGGTCTTCGGGGAGAGCTCAGGGTTGATGTCGCGAACCTCGAGCGAAAGGGCCAGGGAGTTTCCGCTCATGTAGGGATCGATGAACTCGCGTGCGGCAGCAAAGAGCTGCTTCGCGACCCTGTCCTTGACGGAGTCGGACCGGCCGCCGCGGAGGCGGACGGAGATGTCAACGAAGCCGTGCCCGTCAGCGCCGTCAGCGATCGCGTGGTGATCCGCCCGATAGGCACGAACCCGGACACCCGGCATCGGGATTTCCTCGATTGCGGCCGCTGCCTGCCTGAGGTGCCCGCAGAGGCTGCCGACATCGATCGCCTCTTCGAGATTGGCCGAGTATTCCACGAGCACGTGCGGCATCGCAAGTCCTTGACATATCAATTATTGCGTTGTTAAGCAGATACCGCTGCCCTGTCAAGGATCGAACCGATGCAGAACGAAAAGGTCGCGCTCCCTTCAACTCGCCGCTCGCTGCCGATTGCGCTGATCCGGGCTCGGGAGGTTGTCATGGCCCCGATCCGGGAGATGCTGGCAGGGACCGGCCTGACCGAGCAGCAATGGCGCGTGCTGCGGGTCCTGGACGAATTCGGCCCGATGGATGCGTCGCAATTGTCCAGGGAAGCCGGGTTGATGGCGTCGAGCCTGACGCGAATCGTGCACACAATGGTGACTGACGGGCTCGTGACCCGGGAAACGTCGGCGTCCGATCGCCGCCGGCAGGTCATCGGGATTGCACCCGGAGGCCGAAAGGTGCTGTCAGACAACCTTGGCGCTGCCTTGGCCATTGCGGAAGACCTTCGTCACAGGCTTGGCGAGCGCGACTTCGAGCGGCTCCTGGATCTGCTCGAAGCCTTGGCGGAAGGTGATCGAAGGGCATGAGGGCCACGTCATGCATTTCGGGCCAAAGCGGCACAACGGCAGCGATGACAAGAAATGCATGTTTGACGTTGACGGATTGATGGGTGGCTCGCAACCGTCTCAAGGTTGCATCGGAAAATCGGGCTGCCGAATTCCGGCATGGGCAACGGGAGGCCATGGATGTGCTGGTCAACAGCCGTGACCGTCTGCTTGCGGTGCAGCGCACAGGATCGGGAAAGGGCTCGGCCTACCTGGTCGCCACGCGGATCTTGCGGGAAGGCGGGCGCGGCCCGACCCTCTTCGTCTCGCCGCTGCCTGCCTTGATGCGGAAACAGATCGAGGCTGCCGGGCGGCCGGGAATTCGTGCTGAAACCATCAATTCGACCAATCGAGTGAACTGGCCATCCCTGAGTTGCCGAGAACCTCGGCAGTGCGGCCGCGCAGCAGGGACTTTCGATCGTGTCCGGTGGAGCGCGGGGCGTTGAAGAAAGCGCGACCCTCGGCACGCCAAGGAATGACGGAACCGCAATCGGCGCGTTGGCGGACAGCCTGTCGCGTTTCGGAACTCCCAAACGGCTCAGGAAGTGTCATCTTGCGGGTGAACTGGTGCCGGCATGCCGTTCAATCCGGAAGCTGGGTTGAATGTGGGCATCGCGATGCCTCGCAACCGGTGCATCTGCAGCTCTGCCGAAACGTCAGTCGTGATAGGCCGCGCGCCAGGCAAGGGCGGAACCTGGAATGGGGCTCCGGAAGACCCGAAGACCGCTTGGGTGCCCTTGCGGGTCAAGCGCGACGGGAACGGGGACTCGGGGTATCCCGAACTGATCAGGTGAGGAGCGCGATGGCTGCCTGACGATCTCGCTTCGCTTGAGTCCGGATGAAAGGCTCAACTGGCGGAGCTGACGATTTCGGTCACGCTGGTCTTGCTCGTTCTGAGGACATGCAACGCGACACCGTTGGATGAATGCGGTCGATTGAAGCGCATTTGCCCGTCTCCGCCACCCGACTTGCCACACTTCATGCCAGCTGGCCGCAGTCGAGATTGCCGATAACGTGAGCCGCCGCTCCCGAATCAAGCCTCCCGAGATTCTCGGTCGTGGCTTCGTGGGGGCCGAAGTCGGATGGCGCGATGCCCTCCGGCAAGGAGGACATGTCCAGCATGATCTTTCTCGCAGTCGACTTGGCAAAGATTCGGTCGGTCCCGGGAACCACGAACGCGACCTCCGCAAGCTCTGCACAGGCGCTGCGGACGAACGCCATGGCGTCATGCGAGTCAAGTGTCCGGCCCATAACCTGATCGGCCGTCTGTGCATTGACGTTGACGTGACGGAACCGCTCGACGTCGCATAGTCGCTCCAGGTCCAGGACAAGGAATCTGCCGTTTTCGCCGAAGGCGATCGTCCGCGGCAGGGAGCCTTGGGGAACCGAGTTGTCCAGGAACTCGTAATGGACCCATCGATCTTCTTGCTGCGCCCAGGCGAAGAACAGGCCAGGCATGCCGGAATAGGCCTCGATGTTGTGAAACAGCAGGTCGTCCACCGCCTTGTACCGTCCCGTTTCCAGCCCGCGTTCCCATGCCCTGACCACGGTCTCTTCAGGCGGCGTTACCAAGAAGAACATGTAGATGCGGGCACCGAAGCGCGTGAGCAGGCTGCTTTCGGCGGCTCCCGCCTTCGCGGTCAGAAAGCTGTCAAACCGGAACCGATCGATCAGCATGTGCGGAACCGATCCGCCTGACGCCTTCTCGGCCATCAGGGCGTCGAGCTTCCGGTCTATGATTTCCAGTTCCTGGCCAGTAAGCATGGCCGCGTACTTGTAGTCGTCGCCCAGGCCATCATAGTCGATCAGCAGCTTGCGCCAATAGTCCGGGCTGATGATCGCGAAGTTCTTCCAGTCGATCCCGAGGGCCTCGGCGATGCGGCGTTGCTGGCTACGGATCGAGCTCTTTCCGCTCGCGGATGCACCCTTTGCGTTCAGGACAACCGGTTCGGATTGAGGCGGCAGGCGAGAGAAGCCAAGCTTCTCCGCCGCGGCGTCGAACAGAGGCGCTGCGCGCTTGGCAATCAGCTGGTCGACATGATCGTTCGACACCATGTTGACGGCGACTTCCTCGATGATGTCCTTGGACAGGAAGAGGGAACCCCTGTGCGCCAGGACGGCGCCAACCGTCCGCGACATCGCCCTGCAGCAGGATGCACGAAGCGGCTCGGTTTCGTCACGGGCGAGTTCCGCCCATGCTGCGCTGGCGGCCAGCGCGCGTTCGTCGCGGGACGCGGTCGGCGCCCTGGCTGCTTCACGCCCGAACAGGCGGCGAAGGAACCCCTCCGGTTCGGCGAAGGGCAGGCATCCGAAGATCCTGTTCTCCAGCTCCTCGCAGATCACTCTCCTTGCGCGCGACCGCGCGTCGTCGAATTCGCGCCGCAGGTCCGGGAGCTGCGGCTCGACTTCCATGGCGTAGATGTCAGCCGCCATGCTGCGGAGGTTGATGCCAAGATCGGCATATGACGGGCCGTCCGGCACATGAGTTTCCGCGGTCACGCGGATCATGACGTGGTGCAGCAGGAGACGCTCCGGCCTGAAGGTGGCCAGTTCCTGCGGTCTCAGGCCGGTCGCTTCCGCAAGGTCGCGTGCCTTGTCCCATGGCACAAGGCCGTTTGCCGGATCGTAGATCGTGACCCGGGGCATGAGATGCGGCTTGATCGTCGAGGAGAGGCCCGGGTTCCAGGGACCATGTTCCGTGTCGGCAACAGCCGTGGTCATTCAGTTCCGCTTGTCGTGCCGGCCCGCCGACGCCGGATGCCGAGCCAAACGGGGTAGATGATCAGCGCCAGGGCCAGAAGCATGCAAGCGAGCGATATCGGGCGCTCGAAAAACGTCATGGCGTCACCCCGGCTCGAGATCAGCGATTGTCGCAACGATCGCTCCGCGAGCGGACCCAGCACTATTGCCAGCACCGCCGGCGCAACCGGGTAGTTGAGCTTGCGCATCAGGTAGCCGCCAAGGCCCAGAAGCAGCATGAGCCAGACATCGAACATCCGGTCGGTGGTGGCGAAGACACCTACGAAGCACAGGATGAAGATGATCGGCGTCAGGATCGTGAAGGGCATTGCAAGGACCCGCACAAAGATCGGGATAAGTGCAAGGTTCAGCGCAACGGTCACGAAATTCGCGACATACATCGAGCCGATGAGGCCCCAGACGAAGTCGGGCCTGTCCGTGAAGAGCAGGGGTCCTGGCCTCAATCCCCATATGATCATGCCGCCAAGAAGAATCGCCGTGGTCGGCGAGCCCGGAATGCCAAGCGTGATCATCGGAAGCATGGAGCCGGTGGAGGCTGCGTTGTTCGCTGCCTCAGGTGCGGCGACGCCGGATACATTTCCCTTTCCAAAGCTGTCCGGATCCTTCGCGAAAGTCTTGGCCAAGCCATATGACATGAGCGAAGCCGGAGTGGCTCCGGCCGCCGGAAGGGTGCCGACGAAGAATCCAAGTGCCGAGCCTAGCGCGGTAGTGGGAAGGTAGTCCCGGATGTGGGAGAGGTTTTTCTTGAAACTCTTCCAAGTGGTGCGCACCGCATGGATCCTGACCTCGCCCTTGGTGTTCTCGAGCGTCCACAGCATCTCGCCGATGCCATAGATGCCGATGGCAAGCACGAGAAAGCCGATTCCCCGCTGCAGCTCCACGAAATCGAAGAAGATCAGTCGGGGCTGGCCGGAGATGATGTCGAAGCCGACCGCCGCCATCACCAGGCCAAGGAGGATCGAGAAGATCGTCTTCGGGATGTCGTCGCCACCGAGCCCGACGAAGGTCGCGAAAGCAAGAACCATGAGGGCGAACTCCTCCTGCGGGCCGAACTTCAGGGCAAACACCGCCAGCGGCGGCGCGAAAAGCGTGAAGAGGACAACCGAGATCGTGCCGCCGATGAAGGACGCCACGGCGGCAGCCATGAGCGCCTGGTCCGCCTTGCCCTGCTGTGCCATGGGCCGTCCGTCAAAGACCGTGGCCACGGCCGTGGATGCGCCGGGAATGCCAAGGGTTATCGAACTGACAGCGCCGCCATACATGGCGCCGTAGTATAGCGCGGCGAGGAAGATGATGGCTGCCGTGGGCGGTACGAGAAACGTCACCGGCAGGAGGATTGCCACGCCGTTGACGGAACCGAGCCCTGGCATCGCGCCGATGAACAGTCCGGCGAGGCACCCGACGAAGATCATCATGAGATTGAGGGGCTCAAGGGCCTGGAGCAATCCTGCGGCAAGAAGTGGTGCGATGTCCAACATGTACTGCTCCCAACCCTCGGGCCTACATCAGGTACTGCCAGCGGAAATTGTCGATCCAGAGAAATCCGTCCTCGAACGCCTTCGCGCCCTTGGGCAGGTATTTCGTGAGCTGCCATTCGAAGAGAAAATAGATGAGAAGCACCATGCCGATGCACGTGCTCACGGTAGTGCGCCAGGAATGCTTGCCGATCACCCGCATGTAGAACCCGAGGAACAATGCCGTGGCGATGTAGGTTCCCGCAACGTGCACGAGCAGGAGCATGACCGTGAGCGCCACAAAGGAGATCAGGACGAGTCCGAGATTCTGGCGGTCGATGTAGGGCGCCCTGTTCCGGCTTTCCGGGGTTGCTCCACGGAACCAGCGGGCCACCGTCCAGAGCGAAGCCACCGCCATGCCCGCGCTCAGCCAAAAGGGCCAAACCCCTGCGCCGGGGCCCCTGCCTTCGACCCAGCCGATGTGCAAGTCGTCCGCAACGACGTTCCACATCAATCCGAGCGACAACAGGAGCAGCCCGACAGCCATCACGAGTTCGGCGGATCTTGTCGACATCTTGCCTCTCCTTGCAGGCCGGGGTCCGGGCGCGACCTGAACGGCGCGAAGGCCCAGGTCTTCGCCTTGCCTGCCAATGCGTAGGGCTCCGGGCCGGAAAGCCGGCCCGGAGTGGTCTTGCCTATTCGCCGGTGATCGCTCCAGCACCGACCTGGGCGATCAGCTTCTTGTGCGCTTCGACCTGGCTGGCGTGAAAGCCGGCCAAGTCGGCACCATTGAGCATGCCGTCGCAGGTCAGACCGTCAGAGACGCAGAAGTCCTGCCATTCCGGGCTGTCGAACAGCGTCTGGAAAAGGTTCGTGTAGAACTCGACCGCTTCGGCCGACATGCCCGGAGGTCCGTTGACCGAGCGCTGCATGTAGTACTCGATGTCCACTCCGAGCTCCTTCGCGGTCGGAACGTCCGGGAATGCAGCCATCCGCTCGCCCGTGAACTGCACCAGCGGCTTCGAGTCGCCGGCCTCGTAGAAGGCAAGCTGCTCGGAGGGGTTGTTGACGGTCGAGTCGATGTGCTTGCCGATCAGGTTCTTGGCAACAGTGCCACCTCCCGGATACGGAATGTAGGTCACCTCGTAGTCGAAGGCCGCCTCCATCATTGCCGTCAGGACGCTGTCTTCCTGACCAGAGCCGGTGCCGCCGACTTTCCAGTCCAGCCCCGCACCCTTCACCGCGGCGACATAGGAGTCGAGGTCGGTGATGTCGTCGCGGTCCGTGTGGACCCAAAGCAGGAACGTGTCCATCGCCATCAATCCGATGGGAGTGAACTTTGTCACGTCAACGCCGAGGTCCTCCTGAATGATCGGGGTGGTGTAGAAGCTGTTCAGCGTCATCATCACCGTGTGATCGTCTCCGGCCTTGTCCTGCATGTAGCGCAGGGCTTCCGCACCGGAGCCGCCTGGCTTGTTGATCGGAATGAACGGGCGCGAGCTGAGCCCCTTCTGTTCGATCAGGCCCTGAAGCAGACGCGCGATCTGGTCGGCGCCGCCTCCGGTCCCGGCCATGATGATGAACTCCACCGGCTTGCGGGGCTGGAACTCCGCCATTGCGACGGGTCCCGAAACGACCAACGCCAGGGCGCTCGCCATCAGTGTCTTCAGGTATTTCATGGTAATTCTCCCGTGGTTCTTCCATGACTTGGTTTCCCTTGACGCGCCGAATGCCGGTCTTTGCCGGCTGTTCGAGCGCTGCAAGGAGCGATGATCTCGATCGGTTTCCTGCATCATTTGCCTCAATGAACCAAAACCACTGGTAAATCCGCTTCGGCGACGACCACTTGGCTGTTGCCGCCCAATATTGACTCTCGCTCATGGCTTTCATGATAGGCGCCCATGATCGGCATGTCGGCGCCAGCCGATCTGGATTCCGCGGGCAACCGGTCGCCGACAACGGATCCGCGGGCCTTGCAGCACCGGATCGCCGAGCGAATGCCCCTGGATTCGAGATGGCGCCGAAGCTCATCGGAACTTGCCGGATGGTCGGTGAATCCGGGCGAAACGATCGTGACGGACTCGGCGCTCGCAATGACTGGCATGGCAAGCCCCACCGTAGGAGACGTCTCGACCGAGCCGTTCCAGGCGATTGCGACATGGGTGCCGAGGCGATCATCGGCCGCATCGGTGTCGGGGCACATCATGACCGGCCGGCCCGACGAAGAGAGCGCCGATTTCAGGGTATTGGCCCCAAGCCTCTCGCCTTCGGGCTGCGGCGCGCTGACGAGGCCTTCGACGTGCCCGCAATTGCGGACCGCGTCGACCCGTTCGCCCTCGTGCTCGATGAACTGGGCAGTTGACGTGCCCGGCTGCGGGCTGGCTTCCTTCAACCCGAATCCCGTCGCAAGCTCCCGGAACCCGGCCGTGAACTGCGCCCGCGTGACATCGGCGTTCCGGTCGGCAGCCTCCTCGACCTGCTTCCCGGGCACGCTGGGCATGTCAACTCCGTATGGCATCATGCCGTCCAGGGTGGGATGGCAGTGCACGATCCGGACATGCGCCCTGAAGCGCTTGGCGAGGGCGGTGGCGTGGGCGAGGACGCTCCATCCCCTTCCGTCGCCCCGCATCGGCGACATGATCGTATGCAATGCACGTTCCGGCACTAGGCTCGGCCTCCGGCTCCGGTCGTTCCATGCTCCGACAATTCCATGGCTACTCCCCCAAGACTTCGCCTATCGAGATGCCGGCCTCGGTTGCCCATTCGGCAGCCGGGATCTTGCTGGCACCGGACGGCCTGACACGCTTGACCAGGATTCGTCCGCCAACGCACTGGACAGTGACGCCCTCGTCGCTGACATCCATCACCCGCGACGAGATCCCGTCGCCCGCGACGCGGGCGCAGTCAAAGATGCCAAGTTCCTGCCCATTGCGGGTCGTCCAGGCGCCTGGCGCCGGGTTGGTGCCGCGGATCAGGTTGTAGACCTGTTCGACAGGCTTGTTCCAGTCGATGCGGCTGTGTCTCTTCGTGCAGCGCCGCTCATATGTCGCCTCAGATTCGTTCGGCGGAATGCGAGGCGGATTGCCGGTCCGGAAGAGGCCGCAGACATCGACGACGCTCTCGACCGCAGACGGGTAGATCTTCTTGAAATACAGGTCGATGACCGTATCGTCGGGACCGATCTCGCATTCCCACTGCAGGAGGCTGTCGCCTTCGTCGAGCCCGTCCGTGGGATAGAACCAGCTGTACCCGGACTTGGTGGCCCCCATGATGATCGGCCAGTTGACCGCCGACGGCCCGCGATGCAGCGGGAGCAGGGATGGATGAAAGCAGATCGAGCCGAACTTCGGCGTGTCGCGTGCCGCCTCCGGCACGAAGATGTTGACGAATGCCATGACCATGAGGTCGGCGTCGAGGCCCGAGAGCTCCTTCAGCGCCGCCTCGTCACGGAAGTCGCTTGGCTGCAGCACCGGGAGCGACTTCTGCAGGGCAAGCTCCTTGGTCGGGTCGACCGGCTTGCCCTCCCGATCGGGTTCGCAATAGACCGCGACGACCTCGTCACGGCCTTCTTCGAGAATGCGGGCAAGGCAGTCCTTTCCGAACGCCTGCTGGCCCATGACGATCACTCTCATGCCATCCTCCGTCCGCTGTTGGCTGGAGACAGCAAATCAGCCACGGCGGTCATTCGGCCGCCTCCCTGCTAACGTCTCCCACGGCGCCGCTTGCAAGCACGCGCATCAGGTCGTCGCCCTCGTAACCGAGATCCCCGGTCAGGATCTCTTCCGTATGCTCCCCGAGCAGCGGCGAGCGGGTCACGTTCGCCGGGCTGTCGGACAGCTTGATCGGGCAGCCAACCGAAACATACGTTCCCCGTTCGGGGTGCTCGACGTCGACGATGGTGCCAGTCTCGCGGAGGCCCTCGTCCTCCATCAGCTCCTTCATCGACAGGATGGGCCCGACGGGGATGCTGAGCGGGTTGCAGATTTCCATCACCTCGAATTTTGTCTTGGTCATGGTCCACCGCTCGATCCGCTCGAAGATCTCGTTGAGCTTGTCGAGTCTTTCCGGCAGGGTTGCATAGCCTTCCTTCGTCTTCCATTCAGGTTCGCCGATGACATCGCAGACCTGATCCCAGGCCGCAGCCTGGGTGATGAAATAGGTGTATGCGTTGGGGTCGGTTTCCCATCCCTTGCACTTCAGGATGCGCCCTGGCTGGCCACCGCCGGAATCGTTCCCGGCGCGCGGGGTGGCCTGTCCGAAAGGGATGCCCTCGCCATGCTGGCTGTATTCCTTGAGCGGCCCCCGGGCCAGCCTCTGCTGGTCGCGCAGCTTGACCCGCGCGAGGTTCAGGACGCCGTCCTGCATTGCGGCCGAGACCTTCTGGCCACGCCCGGTTCTTTCGCGCTGGTAGAGCGCCGTCACGATGCCGAGGCAGAGATGAAGGCCTGTGCCGCTGTCGCCCACCTGCGCGCCGGTCACGACGGGCGGGCCGCCGAGGAAGCCGGTGGTTGATGCCGAACCGCCGGCGCATTGCGCCACGTTTTCGTAGACCTTGCAGTCCTCGTACTTGCCGGGGCCGAAACCCTTGATCGAGGCGAGGATGATGCGCGGGTTGATTTCCTGGATTCGCACCCAGGGAAAGCCCATGCGGTCAAGGGCGCCTGGCGCGAAGTTCTCGACCATCACGTCGCAGATCTCGATGAGGCGGGTCAGGATCTCCTTGCCGGTCTCGTTCTTCGAATTGAGCTCGATCGAGCGCTTGTTGTGGTTGAGCATCGTGAAATACAGGCTGTCGGCTCCGGGGACGTCCACCAACTGCTTCCGGGTCGCGTCGCCGACGCCCGGGCGCTCGACCTTGATCACGTCCGCCCCGAACCATGCAAGAAGCTGGGTGCAGGTCGGGCCCGACTGGACATGGGTGAAGTCCAGGACCTTGATGCCTTCGAGTGCCTTCATCTATTCGTCTCTCTTCTAGTCCCGAGCCCGGTTCCGTGCCGCCTGCGTTCGGCGAGGCCGGTAGTTGCCCGGGAGTGATGTCATTTCCTGTTCACTGCGCTTTGCGGGTTCAGGTTTCCGATGCGGCCGGATTCCGTGCCGGCCTCGGGATCGATGATCGCGTTGACGAGGGTCGGCTTGCCGCTGGCGATGGCATCGCGCACGGCGTGTTCCAGGTCATCCGGGCTGCGGGCGGTGACTCCTTCGCCCCCGAATGCCTGCATCATGAGGTCGTACCTGGATTCGCGCACAAACACGGTGGTGCCGGGGTCGCGGCCGGCGGGATCTGCATCGGTACCTCGGTAGATCCCTGAATTGTTGAAGACCACGACGCAGACCGGCAGCCCGTAGCGGCAGATGGTTTCCACTTCCATGCCACTGAACCCGAAGGCGGAATCTCCCTCGACCGCCACGACCGGGTGACCGGTCTCGACCGCGGCGGCAATCGCCGTGCCCATGCCGATGCCCATCACGCCCCAGGTGCCGACATCAAGCCTCTTGCGCGGCTTGGCCATGTCGATGATCGACCGTGCAAAGTCGAGCGTGTTGGCGCCCTCGTTGACAAGGATGGCATCCGGGTGATCTGCGAAAATCCTTTTCAGCCGGCCCAGCGCGCCATGGAAGTCCATCGGGACGTTGTTGTTGGCGAGCTTTGGGGCCATCCGCTCGACATTGGCGGCACGCTTGGCGTTGACCGTCTCGGTCCATTCAGAGGGCGGGGGCGCCCATTTGTCCATTTTGGCCAGCATCGAGGAAAGCGTGCTTTCGATGTCGCCAACCAACGGCGCGCAGATCGGCTGGTTGGAATCCATTTCCCTTGGGTCGATGTCGACGTGGATGAACTTCTTGGTGTAGCGCTCGCCCCATTGCTTGCCCTGTCCATGGCTAAGCAGCCAGTTGAGTCGCGCGCCGATCAGCATGACGCAATCGCATTCCTTCAGGACGAGGCTTCGAGCGGCGCCCGCATATTGCGGGTGGTCGTCCGGCAAGAGGCCCTTGGCCATCGACATTGCGATGTAGGGAGCGCCAGTCCTTTCAACGAACTGTCGCACGATCGCGTCGCATTGGGCGTAGGCCGCGCCCTTGCCGAGGATGATCAGCGGCTTCCTTGCGCCCTTGAGAACGTCAAGCGTCCGGTCGATGGCGTCCGGCGCGGGGATCTGCGCCGGGCTCGGGTCGACGATCTTGATCAGGCTCCTGATTCCTGCCTCCGCGTCGATGACCTGTCCGAGCAGGCTGGCCGGGATGTCGAGATAGACGCCGCCCGGCCGGCCCGAGACGGCAGCACGTATGGCGCGGGCGATTCCGACGCCGATGTCTCCGGCGTGGAGGATGCGGTAGGCGGCCTTGCAAAGGGGCTTTGCGACGGCGAGCTGGTCCATCTCCTCGTAGTCGCCCTTCTGGAGATCCACGATTTCGCGCTCGGAACTTCCCGAGATCAGGATCATCGGCCAGCAATTCGTGGTCGCATGGGCAAGGCTGACGAGGCCGTTCAGGAATCCCGGCGCCGATACGGTGAGGCATACGCCCGGCTTCCGGGTCAGGTACCCGGCGATCGCCGCCGCGTTGCCGGCGTTCGATTCATGCCGGAAGGAAATGACGCGCATGCCCTCGGCCTGCATCATTCGGCCGAGATCGGTTACCGGGATGCCCGGGACATGGTAGACGTTGTTGATCCCGTTCAGCTTGAGCGCGTCAATGATCAGGTGGAAGCCGTCCGTAAGCTCCTGCGTGACTTCCGCCTTCGAGTCCGATCCGTCCATATTCGTCATGCTCCAGGTTGCCTGCCTGATTCGGCAATGGGTTCCAGACGCGCCCAAGTGCGAGCGACATGGTCATGAAGGCGCATCGTGTGTCCGCGCACGAGCCTTTCCGCCAGATCAGGATCATGCGCCTCGAGCGCCTCGATGATGGACATGTGGTCCACCACCGACCGGCTTGCTCGGTCGTCTTCGCCAAGCGCTCGGCGCCGGATCGCGTGCATATGGACGAAGAGGCCTTCGGCCATGTCGGCAAGCAGCCCGCAACCGGACATTTTCAGGATCATCTGGTGAAACCGGATATTGGCATCCGAATACTCGCCAAGATCGGCGCGGGCCGAACTTTCGGAATGGCGCATCGCGTGCTTGCGCAGCTGCCTTACCTCGCTCTTGCTGGCGTTGGTTGCCGCCAGCCGGGCTGCCATCGACTCGAGCGCCGCCCACGCAACGATCATCTCACGGATCTCGGTCAGCGACTTGCGCACGACAAAGACGCCCTTTCGCGGCGCAATGCTGACAAGGCCATCCTTTTCGAGACGGGCCAAGGCCTCGCGGATCGGGGTGCGGGAGATGCCGAGCTGTTCCGCAATGGATCGCTCGTCCAGGCGCAGGTCGGCACCATCGTCGTAGATGTTCATCTTCGTGATCGCATCCCGCAGCGTTTCGTAGATGTGATCCTTCAGAGTGAAGTTCGTCGCGATCGGCTTCAGTGGCAATCTGCCGGCCATAACGGCCCGTCCCCCCAAGATGCGCCATTGTCTGTGGTATACCATACACCAAGATTCGCCTGCCTTCAATGCCGGATTCTCGCGACCGGAATGTCGACTGGATTTCCAGCCGTCCACCGGGAGCGCGGCTTCGGCGTTCTTGACCCGACCGGCATCTGTCACGTCAACCGAGAGGCCGGTGAAGCTCCTGAATTCGCCCTCGTTTCGGCTCTCCCCTATGGGGGGGGGGGGTGCCATCCGTTTCCGGTGGAAAGGACGGACACGCCTTTCGGCCGCGAGATCAACAGCAGTCTTCCGGTTCTGCCCACGTGTCATGCACTCCGACATCGCGCGCCGCCGAACGAAGGCAAGGGGGCAGGTCGCATTTGGGGTGCCGTACGCGGTTGGGTTCGCATACGAAGACTCGGTATCGGGACTGGCGGACCGAGTGCCTTTGGGGCTGGCATTCGCTTTCGCCCCCGGTGGCGACGTGTCAGTCGCGCCGCGTTGGGTCGGTCATTGGCTTCCGACAGAAGTTTGCGCGCGTAAACAGTTTTCGGCTATGATGTCCGGGAATGCCAACCTGTCGGACGCTCCGGCACCCGACGCTTACCAGTGCGAAGAGGCAAAGTCGTGTCACGGACAAGAATCAGGAACATGGAGGAGTTTGCAGCGGTGTGCGGGATTTCCCGGCCCACGGCCTCCAAGTATTTCAACGACCCGGACAGCGTGCGGAAGTCCACCCGGGAGCGCATCGAGGCCGCGCTGGAACTCCACGACTACCGCCCGAACATCTACGCCATCAACCAGAACCGCCGCCTCACCAAGAACATCGGGATCGTCGTGCCCTACCTGTCAGATCCGTTCTTCGCCGAAATCGCCCGAAACGTGGAAAGCCTGGTCATCTCCGCCGGCTTCCGGCCGATTCAGCTGAGTTCGCAGGGAACCAAGGACCAGGAGAGCGACAATCTTGGCAGCCTCAGGTCGATCAAGCCCGCAGGGGTGCTTCTGGCCCCCCTTGGGCGGACATCGGACAGGTCCTCGGTCGAGATGTTCTGCAAGGATGTCCCCACGGTCCTGTTCGACAGCAATATCGAGGATCTGGGCGAGGCGTTCATCGGGTCGAACAACGATCAAAGCATTGCCTTGATCATCGACTATCTGTGCCGAACCGGAGAGCCGCCGGCCTTCTTCGAAATGAAGAAGCCGACAAACCCGAACGCGCTAAAGCGCCGCACGGCCTATCTGGCGACGATGGATCGGCTCGGGCATGAACCGCACCTGATCCAGGTGGAAGGGGACGGATGGGATTTCGAGGCCATCGGCTTCAGCGAGGGCATGCGCGTGATCGAGGGTCGCAGCCTGCCGACGGACACGATCCTCTGCAGCAATGACCGGCTTGCGATCGGGTTTCTGTCCGCGGCCTACGAGATGGGCATGAGGGTCGGGAACGGAACCGGTTGCGCGTTGCGGGTTGCCGGACATGACGATCACCCCTTCTCGCGATACACGTGCCCGACGCTGACAACGATTTCGCAGGACTATGCCTCGATCACCGAGAAGAGCGTCGAGACGCTGTTCCGGCTGATCGATTCGGGCGAACGTGCGAGGCGGCGGGAGACCACCCTGTACGACGGCACGCTTGTGATGCGGGGATCCGCCTAACAGGTTGTTTCTCAACTTTCTTTTGATAACTTAACGCGCGTCAAATTTTATTTGACGCGCGAAAGATCTCCTGTTAGCGTCGCCGGACAACATCCAATTGAAGGGAGGTGCCACATGTATCTGAGAAACGCACTTGGCGTCGCTGCGGCGCTGGCGCTCTGTTCCGCCGCGTCCTACGCGCAGGACAGGACCATCACGATCGCCACGGTGAACAACGGCGACATGATCCGCATGCAGGGCTACACGGACCGCTTCACCGCGGAGACCGGTGTCGGCGTGGAGTGGGTCACGCTGGAGGAGAACGTGCTCCGCCAGCGCGTGACCACGGACATCACCACCAGGGGCGGCGCGTTCGACATCATGACGATCGGCATGTACGAGACCCCGATCTGGGGCGCGAACGGCTGGCTCGTGCCGCTGGACGACCTGTCCGCCGAGTACGACGTCGCCGACATCCTTCCGGCGATGGCGGGCGGCCTCAGCCACGACGGCACGCTTTACGCCGCGCCGTTCTACGGCGAGAGCTCGATGATCATGTATCGCACCGACCTGATGGCGGCTGCGGGCCTCGAGATGCCGGATGCGCCCACCTGGGAGTTCGTTCGGGAGGCGGCCGTTGCGATGACCGACCGCGACAACGAGATCAACGGGATCTGCCTGCGCGGCAAGGCCGGCTGGGGAGAGGGCGGCGCCTTCATCACGGCCATGTCGAACTCGTTCGGCGCGCGCTGGTTCGACGAGGAGTGGAACGCGCAGTTCGACACCCGGCCCTGGGCCGACACGCTGAACTTCTACCTGGACCTCATGAACGATGCGGGCCCTCCGGGCTTCTCGACGAACGGGTTCAACGAGAACCTGTCGCTGTTCCAGCAGGGCAAGTGCGGCATGTGGATCGACGCGACCGTTGCGGCCTCGTTCGTGACCAGCCCGGACGACTCGACCGTCGCCGGCAGCGTGGGCTTCGCGCTTGCGCCCGACACCGGCCTGGGCAAGCGCTCCAACTGGCTCTGGGCCTGGGCGCTGGCGATCCCCGCCGGCACGCAGCAGGAGGCCGAGGCCAGGCAGTTCATCGAGTGGGCCACCTCGAAGGGCTACATCGAGCTGGTCGCGGCGAACGAAGGCTGGGCGAACGTGCCTCCGGGCGCGCGCATTTCGCTCTACGAGAACCCCGAGTACCGGAAAGTGCCGTTTGCGCAGAAGACCCTGGACTCGATCCTGTCGGCGGATCCGAACAGCCCGACGGTCGACCCGGTGCCCTACGTCGGCATCCAGTTCGCCGCGATCCCGGAGTTTGCAGGCATCGCGACCCAGGTCAGCCAGGAGTTCTCGGCGGCCTACGCGGGCCAGCAGACCGTCGCGGAGGCTCTCGAAAAGGCGCAGGCCATCACCACCGAGGAAATGGAGGCCGCCGGCTACTGAGGCCAGACTCCACCCGGACAGGGGGGCGGCGCATCGTCGCCCTCCGGTTGCCGACACTTCCAATTTCGATCCGGCATCTTGGACGGCAATTCCGTCAACGGAGGAGAGTGGCCTTGGCAACCAGGCATTCGCGTTCCGCTGCCCGCATCTTGATGGCGCCCGCAGCGACCCCGCGGCCGAGCGCCTCGTCAAGGAAGGCCCGAGGGCGCACCGCATGCGGCCTCCGCGGGACTTCAAGGACTGGAACGCCGTCCTCCTCGCACGCGCAGCAGCCTTCCCTTCCAAGTAGCCCGCACGGATCGCGCCGAAAGCGAATGTCGACGGCCAATGTCCATCAATTTGCGTGAAGACGCCCACCGGGAAGGTCGCGGCCGACTTGGACGGGTTCGGCCTGCATGTCGACGTGACGGACCTGGCCTCGATTGACATCCTGTCCGGAAACCGACCTCCGGCCATCGCCAAGGGTACGTTCAGGGACGCCCCCGACCGGTTGCTCGCGATTCCGCAGGACGCGCGCACGCCATAATAATGTTAATCGCATCCGGCCCTGAAGCCCGTCAGCGCAGGGCCGGATGCGCGCGCACTCAACATTTTCCATGAACCGCCCTGGCTGCTACCAACCGCGGCGACAGTTGTTGCGTGGGATTCGCACCTACCAGAGAGAAGCGCCCTACCACGGGGCACGGAAGTTCGGTCTGCCGTGCGTCAGGCTGGATCCACGTCGGAATGAGGGGCGTGGCCGCTACGACCGGCACAACAAGGCCGACAAGCCGAAGGAGGACATCTGGCTCTGCCCGCTCCGGAAGGACTCTGGAAGCGGACGCTCAACCGCTGACACTCGTCCTGTCCTGTCCGCGGACCTGCGGCCGGATGGCGGCCTGCCGTCACCGGGGCACGGACGTCGGTCTCGGCGACGCCACCGCGGCGGAAAGCGGGGTCGGCACGATTGCGCATTCAGCGCGGGCGCACGTTCCGGGCAACGGTTCACGGCAGCGCCTAGGGTGTCGGCGGCAGTCAGGAAAGAAAATCAGGCAGACTACGAAAACTGCTCGTCACGGCTCGACCGAACGCTTCAAGTTCCGACTAGCCGCCGGCTCTGAAATTCCGTTTCAACCCGTCCCAGGCGTCCGGATAGGACATGTCGATCAGATCCAAGCTCGACGCGAAGGCGGTCGGTTCTTGCACGTAGCGGGTCTCGAACATGAACGCCATGGTGCCTGCAAGTTTCTCAGGCTCCAGAATTTTTGTCGACGCCTTGGCAAACGCGTCAGTATCGGGACCGTGTGCCACAAGTGCGTTGTGAAGGCTCATTCCGCCGGGCTTGAAGCCTTCAGGTTTTGCGTCGTATTGCCCATATATGAGCCCCATGAATTCGCTCATGACGTTCATGTGATACCACGGAGGACGGAAGCTGTCTTCCATCACCAACCAGCGTTCGGGGAAGATCACGAAGTCTACATTGGCAGTGCCCGATGTGTCAGACGCCGAGGTCAGGACGGTAAAGATGGACGGGTCCGGGTGGTCGAAAAGCGTCGCGCCAACAGGCGCAAATCGCCGTAGATCGTACTTATAGGGCGCGTAGTTTCCGTGCCAGGCGACAACGTCGAACGGCGACCGGTTGAGAACCGTCTTGAAGAGGCGTCCGCCGGATTTGGCGAAGAGATGGTGTTCTGCCTCGATGTCTTCGTAGGCGGCGACCGGGTACAGGAAGTCGCGGGCATTGGCGAGGCAGTTGGCCCCAATCGGCCCGCGCTCGGGCAACGTCAGTGCTTGTCCGTAGTTTTCGCAGATGTATCCGCGGACTGGCCCCTCAACCAGTTCAACGCGGAAGCGGACGCCTTTGGGCATCACGACGATCTCACCCGGTTCTGCGATGGTGATGCCGAATTCGGTGACGAGCTTTGTGCTGTTCTCCTGTGGCACGAACAGCATCTCGCCGTCTGCGTTCATGAAGGCGCGTCGTTCCATCGATGTGTTGGCCAGATAGACGTGGCTTGCCATCCCAGCATGCATGGCCGCGTCGCCGCAGGTTGTGATCGTCGCGAGACCATCCAGAAAGTCAGTCGGTTCGTCCGGGATCGGCACCGGCTGCCAGCGCAATTGCATCGACGGCAAGCTGCTTTCACGGCAAGGTCCTGTGCGCAGGCTGCCGGTTTCTACTTCTTCAAACCCGGTGCCGTGTTTCACTGACGGCAGGATGCGATAGAGCCATGAGCGCTTGTTCTCGGCGCGCGGTGCCGTGAAGGCCGTGCCGGAGAGTTGCTCGGCATAAAGGCCCAAGGGCGGCTGTTGCGGCGAGTTGCGCCCGATGGGCAGCGCGCCTTTTTCCGCCTGGGTCGAGTGCGTGTTGCCAAACCCGGGGCTGTATCCGTAATCGGGCGCAGCATGCTTGATCTGACCACCGTGCAACAGGTGTTCTTCAATTTTGTACCCCCCGTTCCACTCTGAAGTGCAACACCAGCGGTAGTGGGTGCCTGCTTTTTCGGCACAGGATGTTGCAAGTTGGCCAGATGGCGGCGACAGTCCCGGTTGTGAAGCCAGGAGACCGCCATGCCAAAGGGCTACCACCATCTGACCCAGGAGGAACGGTGCCAGATTTGCGCGCTGAGGAAAAGCGGGCTTTCTGAACCAGCGATCGCGCGGCAGCTGGGCCGCGACCGGACGACGGTCTGGCGCGAGGTGCGCCGGAACGGCGGCGGCCGCGGCTATCGGCACAGGCAGGCGCAGGGGAAGGCTTCGGCACGGCGCAGCGCGGCCTCGTCGGTTGCCAGGAAGATGACGCCGGAGCGGTGGCGGCTGGTGGAGGACAGGCTGGCCGACGGCTGGAGCCCCGAGCAGATCGCCGGCCGTCTCAGGAAGGAGGGCGTCCCGATGGCGGGGCGGCAGTGGACCTGCCGGCACGTCCGCGCCGACCGGAGGTCTGGCGGCCGGCTCTACCTGTTCCTCCGCCGCCGGGGAAAGCGGCCGAACTGGAAGGGCGGCCGTCATTCGGGGCGCGGGCACATCCCGGGCCGCGTGGACATCTCCGAGCGTCCGGCGGTGGCGGAGGCGAAGGGGCGGGTCGGCGACTGGGAGGCGGACACGATCATCGGGAAGGGCCGCAGCGGCGCGCTGGTGTCGCTGGTGGACCGTGCGTCGAAATACACGCTTCTGGCGCTGGTCGGGCGGAAAACGGCGGACGCGGTCGGCAACGCGATGCTCGGAATGCTGCTGCCGCTGCACGCGCTGGTCCACACGATCACGGCGGACAACGGGAAGGAGTTCGCGGGTCACGCCCAGGTGGCTCAGGCGCTCGGCGCGGGGTTCTTCTTCGCCACGCCGTACCATTCCTGGGAGCGCGGCCTGAACGAGCACACGAACGGTCTCGTGCGTCAGTATTTTCCGAAATGGACGGACTTCCGCCAGGTCACCGACGCACAGGTGAAGGCGGTTCAGGACCGGACGGACGCGCGTCCGAGGAAGGCGCTGGGCTGCCTGACGCCGGAGGAGGCGTTCCGGAAGGCGCGGCCTCCCTGACGGAAACCGTCCCGGACCGTCCTTCAGGGGACCGGTCCGAGGGGGAAAGTGACGTGATCGGCCCGCCGGCCTCGTTCGGGCTCCGCCCTCACTTCGCCCGGCGGGCCGATCACGTCACTGCGCGGGGCTTGCACTGTCGAGAGAGCCTGACTACGCTCCGTACCCGAGGGACTTCAGCCGCATCCGGCCCGGATTTCCGGTGCCTGGGGCAGGAAGATCCCGCCGCCGGGCCATTTCCTCCGCTCGGGCTACGCCCTCGCTACGGAAATGGCCGGCGTTGCACTTCGGACTGGAAGTGGGGTACCGAAACCGGGGTTGTTCGTTCATTTTAGGTCCTCCCTCGATGCGTCGGGTCAGAGATAGATCCATGCCGTTTTGTGGTTGAGGAATTTGTCAAAGGCGTGCAGGGACTTGTCCACCCCGTTGCCTGACTGCTTGACACCGCCCATAGGCGCAACGTTGTCAATTGGGCCAAAAGAATTGACCTGCACCATACCGGCGTCGATCCCGTTAATCATCCGGTGTGCGCGGCTCAGATTTGAGGTCCAAACGCACGCGGCCAGCCCGTAGACGGTCCCATTCGCAAGCTGAAGGGCCTCGCTTTCGGTTTTGAAGGGCGTGGCCGCAAGGACAGGTCCGAAGACTTCTTCCTGAAACAGGCACGCTTCTGGGGTGACACGTCCGACCACCGTAGGAGCATAGTAATTTCCGCCGGTTTCCTGGCGGATGACATTGCCACCGGTCAAAAGGTCTCCTCCATCTGCCTTTGCGCTTGCGACAAAAGAGGCGACCGTCTTCAACTGGGTAGCATTGGTGATCGCGCCCATCTGGGTGTCCAGATCAAGCGGGTCAGCAATTTTCAACGTCCTGGCATGTTCCACGACCTTCGCGAGGAAGTCATCGTGGATGCTCTCGTCCACCAGCAGGCGCGAAGGTGTCACGCAAATCTGGCCGGCATTCTTGAAGAACGCCCTGGCTGAGATCATCGCTGCCTTGTCGAGGTCTGGCGCATCGGCAAAAACGACGTTCGGAGATTTGCCACCGAGTTCCAGAAAAACACGCTTGATGTTGCTCTCGGCGGAGGCTTTGAGAAGCCTTCGGCCAACCGCGCCGGACCCCGTAAAGGCCAGAACGTCGACGTCCATGTGCCGCGACAGTGCTTCCCCGACAACGGATCCTGAGCCAGTCACAACGTTCAGAACCCCTTCTGGCAGCCCAGCTTCGGCACACAGTTCGGCCAGTATGAGAACAGCGAGCGATGCGTCCTCGGCGGGTTTCAGCACGACAGAATTACCGACCGCAAGGGCCGCAGAGACCTTCCAGGCCGTGATCATCAATGGTGCGTTCCAAGGCACGATCACTCCGACGACGCCCACTGGCGCGCGTTGGATCATGCCGAGGTTCTGCGGTCCGGTTGGCGCGATTTCACCGTAGAGCTTGTCGACGCATTCTGCCGAATGCCGGAACGTGGCCGAAGCTGTGCCCGGTTCCGCCATGATCGACGTTTGGATTTCCGTGCCATTGTCCCGCGTGCCCAAGACTGCAAGTTCGGCGGCTTGGGCCGCGATCAGGTCGGCCACCTTGTGCAGAACCTGTTTGCGGAAGCGCGGCTCGGCTCTTGACCATGCCCCACCTGCGAAAGCGGCGCGCGCCGCTGCAACGGCCCGGTCGACATCTTCCGCCGTCCCGGATGCAATCGAGGTGATCGTTGAGCCGTCAATCGGACTGGTGACGTCCTTTGTTTCGCCTTTCTGGGCCGCGATCCACGCACCATCAATGAATAGCTTTTGTGGCGGAACGTCGGCGATGCGCAACGCATCAATTGTCGCTTGATCCAGCATGTCAGAGGCCTCTGTTCTTGGGCATCAGGACGAACTCCCAAGGGCTGTTAAACTCGCCCACGGGCACCTCAATCAGCGTCGGGCCAGGATGAGCCATTCCCACCCGCAGTTGGGCGCGCAACTCGTCCGGTGTTGTAGCGCGCAGGCCCTGCGCACCGAAGGCCTTGGCGTACTTCACGAAATCAGGGTTCACGAGTTCGTTGGCGATGTAGCGGCCCTGATAGTTGTCGCGCTGCAGGCCCCGTACATTGCCGAAGTGCCCGTCCGTGAACACAATCGTGGTGATCGGAATCTCGTGAAGAACGGCGGTCGCAATCTCGTTCAACGTGAACATGATCCCGCCGTCACCGCAGAAATTGACAACTGGGACGTCCCGGCGCGCGTCGGCCACCCCAAGAGCGGTGGCAAAGCCATAGCCGAGCGTGGCCTGATAGCCGGGCGTGACAACGCTGCGCGGTTCATAGCTTGGGAACCCGAAGCGCGAGACATAGCCCATTTGCGTGATTTCATCGACAAGGATGCCGTCGCGCGGAAGCTCTGCACGGATGGCGTGGAGCCAGGCGAGTTGCGCTTCGAGCTTGTCCGATATGCTTGTGTTGATACGCACCTTTTCGGACAGCACCGTTTCGACCCAGCCGTCGCGTTTGACCTCGTTCCCGGTTATGGCATCCAAAAGGGTCGGCAAGGCTTCGGCAAGATCGGCGCAGATTCCGACGGTTGGTTCCGTAATGCGGCCAAGTTCTTTCTGGTCGAGCGTGATGTGGATAATTTTCAGACCATCGTCTGTGCCCCAGGCCATGGTATGGGATTGCAAGCGTGTGCCCAGCCCGATCACCAGATCGACCATTGGCCACAGCGCATGAGCGACCGGCATCGTGATGTGGAGTGCCGCGTCTGCTGACATCACCCCTTGGCCGTTCCGGAATGCGACAACGGGTGCGGAAATTGCTTCGGACAAGAGGCGCACACCCGGGCTGGCGTCCAGAGCGCCGCTGCCCACAACGATCAACGGCGACTTGGCGGAATGGATGAGCTTCGCGGCCTCGGCGACGGCATCCTCGTCCACTGCAGGCCCTGCGTCGGCCTCAACCATCAAATCATCGGTCGTACCGGTATCCGACTTCCAGAAATTCATCGGAATTTCCAAACCAACCGGACGCGGCGGCCCGGACTTCAGGGCGCGCCACGTGTCTTGCAAGGTCTCTTTGGCCGCGTCAGCGCTTTGAAGCGCCGTCGCCTTCTTGGTCAGACGCTCAAGAATGCCCAACTCGTCGGGGATTTCATGCAGAACACCCAAGCCCTTACCGATCGCGCCTTTGGGGATCTGTCCAACCAACGCGAGCACGCGCGAATGGACAGAGTAGGCTGTGGAAAGCGCGCCCGCCGAATTCAAGAACCCGGCTCCAGGCACAACGGCATAGGCCTGCGGACGACCGGTCGCGATTTGTGCGCCCATGGCCATATAGGCCGCGCCCTGTTCGTGACGGGTGTGGATGATCCGCAATTGATCTTGCGTATCGTAACAAGCGTCCAAGAAAGGATCGAGCTGCAGGCCGGGCAGGCAATAGAGCGTCTCAAGCCCGTTCGAGATCAGCGAATTGACGGTCAGCTCAGCGACGGATCTTGACACAATCTCCCCCTAAGTCCTGCGTGACTTGCTCTGCGGCGTGCTAAGACAGGCCCGCTTCATCCCGTGCAGGCATCTCCATCAGGATTCTCGCAGCTTCCTTGACGGCCCGATAGCGCGTCTTGCCCAGCTGCTCTTTCACGCGGGCATCAAGTCCAAGTGCTTTACCCCAAACCCGGTCGACGACTTCGTGCCCTTCCTCTGTCGCGCAAAGTCGCTTACGTCGGCCGTCCTTCGTGTCGTCATACCGACAGATCAGCCCCTTCTTCTCGAGCCCCAGTGCTGAGCGTCCGGCGTGTGTTGCGTCGAGACTGGCCAGTCGGGAAAGCTCGCGAAGGTGGCAATCGCCAAAGCGGGCCAAATTCAGAAGCGCCCGCCACTCCTGAACACTCAAGCCTTCTTCGCTTAAGGCATCCTCTTGAAACATGGCGCGCAAGCGACGTATAGCGCGATCCATCCCGATATTGATGAATGCGTCGAAGTCTATGTCTTTTCGTGGTTTTCCGAGCATTTAAGACGCCGATCCGTGAATCTTCTCTGGCTATACCTTAGTTCAGGAAGTGTCTGTACTGCAAGTATTTTGTGGCATGTGCCATAAAAGTTTGTAGCATATGCTACGTTTTCTTCTTGATTTCGATCCGTTTTTCAGGCACGGTTGGGGCGTCGCCGGGAGGCGACTTGATACAATGGGAGGAAACATGTCTATCAAAACAAAGGTTGCTGCTATTGCGGCTGCGATGCTGCTCTCAGGGGCCGCTTCAGCTCAAACGATTCTCACGGCAGAGACCGCCGCGCCCGGCGGCATCGGCCACTTCAACCTGACGCATGTCGCTCAGGTCGCTGGGGAAGCAGGCATCGTGGACATACAGGTTCTGGAGAACCAGACACTGACTGATTCGGTGCTGAACGTCGCCGAGGGCAGGTCGGATATGTCTAACACGCCCGCCATTCTGCCGTTCTTTCTGTCAAAGAGCCTTGGCCCATATGGAAACCTGGAAGACGGAAAGGGAGCCGAGCTTGCGGCAAACCTTCGGTTGATGGTGCCTTTCAACTTCTCGGCCCACGCGCTTTACGGTTTTGCGACGAGCGGCGTCACATCCTACGACCAGCTTGAAGGCAAGACCATCCTCAATGGACCACCGCGCGGCGGCGCCTTGGCAAATGCGCGAGCTTACCTGCAGTCGCTGACCGGCCTCGAAGAAGGTAACGGCTACAACGGTGTGCAGGTCGGCTGGGGCCAGATGACTCAGGCTGTCCTGGATGGGACAGCGGACATGAACATGTTGCCCATCGGCTTCCCGGATGATGCTATCGTTGCCGCGTCATCGGCTGGCGTGGTGAATATCGTGTCCATGCCCAAGGACCTTTTCGAAAGTGACGAATTCCAAAACTTGATGAAGGCACCGGGTCGTGCACCAGTCGTCATCGGTGGCGATGAGCTTGGCTATGGTGACAACGAGAACGTACGCCTAATTTCCGAAGACGGGAAATTCCGCGGAGTGAATATCGCCGGCTTGATGATCGTCAACGCGAAAGTTCCGGATGATGCTGTGAAGGGCATGGTCGCCGAATACATTGCGACCTTGGATGACCTCCTTGCCAAATCGCCTGCCTTGGCAAATGCGGGCATCGGCGTGGTGGATGCCAGCCTGACGGCCGTGTGCGGTGCAAATCCAGTGAAATATCACCCGGGCGCCGTCGCGGCTTGGGAAGAGGCTGGCTACGAGATTGCGGACCGCGCAAAGTAAGTCCGCATTGGCTTCGGCCTGCGTGAATGCGCGGGCCGAACGTTCCGTTCCACCTTTGACCTGAATCTAGAACAAGGGCGATGTTCCGCCATGGCTGATCAGTCTACCCGGGATCATTTGGACACCTCGCTCGGTCATCGGATCGCCGTGGTGCCGGCCCTGTTCCTGGTGATCGCGGGTCTTGTCCACAATATCCCGACGTTTCCCGGCCTTGATGACACTGCCCGCGGCCTGTTTGGGGACGGCTTTGTCTACCGCAAGTTCCGGAACGAGTATTTCTTCCCCATCATGTTCTTCGTCATGATGGTGATTGTCGCGGCCGAGCACTCGTGGGCGCGCAAATCACCTAGCGCTCGGCCTGCCGCGCGTAGTTTCAACTGGGCGATGGACATCTCTTTGGTGGTGGCTGGCTTTGCCGTTGCCGCTGCCTACATGATCGAACTTGAAGCCGTTTGCCTGCTTGATCAGATCACCGGAAAACGTACCGAACTGATCGAGGCGGCCTTCAAGAAAGAGGTCGAAACGGCAATTCTGATGGGCCAACCCGCGCCTACGACTGTCGATGATCCAAAGTGCTTCTACACCACCGGCATGTGGCTCTTTGTGATTGTGGGGTTCGCAACGAGTGTTTTCCTGGCCTATGCCATCCGTGTTTGGGGATTTCCCCTCGTCGCCGTCGCCATCCTGATTGCCGCTTACACTATCGGGACGATCACAATCTGGTACATCTTCGGCTCGGCGGGCATGAGCAAATATGCCGTCACCAAAATTGGCGGCGAAGACCCAAGGCGGCTTTCAGACGGGCTCACGCGCATTCAGGACATCCTGACCAATAACGCCGGAGGGTTCCTGGGTCGGTTCATGAACATACTGTTCGGAACTGTCTTTCCCTATCTCATTTTGGGCGCGCTGTTTGGCGTGTCGGCGGGCGGGGCATCCCTGATCAAACTCGCGTTCAACTGGACACGGCGGTTGCCGGGCGGGCCTGCACATGCAGCAATCGTCTCTTCCGCGGTTTTCGGCACGATCTCGGGCGGCCCAGTGGTGAACGTTCTATCCACTGGCGTCTTGACCATACCGATGATGCTGAAACGCGGGTTTAGCAAACTCTTTGCGGGCGGCGTTGAAGCGGCAGCCTCATCCGGTGGGCAAATCATGCCGCCGGTCATGGGCGTTGCGGCATTCGTTCTTGCCGCAATGACGGTCGTTCCGTACCGCCTTGTGATCATTGCCGCGATCATTCCAGCGGTCGCCTACTTCGGATGCCTGTTCCTGACAGTTCTATTTCAGTCCCGCAAACAGGGTATCGCCGCAGTCGGAGAGTTGACCGATGACATGAAGATGACCCGGGAAGACTGGGTGAACTTCCTGATGATCATCCTTCCGATCCTGCTGATCGTCGTCCTCCTGTTGACACCAAAAGACTCGGTCGGATGCGGTCTTCTGGGCGGCGTGATGGGTAACACGCGCGAGTTCACCGAGTTCGGCTGCACGGTGACTGAGTACACTTGGTTTCACCGCTTTCTGGTGAACGTTGCGGGGGACACGGGTGCTTCTGGCTGGTTGGCCGTTTTCCTGCTGATGGGGCTTTTGTTTCTGGACAAGAACATGCGGGCCAAGCCCTCACGGCTTCTGTCGGCGCTGGCGCAAGGCGGCGTTCTTGTCTCGACACTTTATCTAATGTTCGTCGCGATCTCGATCATCGACTTCAGCCTGAACCTGACCGACCTCTCTGGAAACATTTCGCGAGACATCCTTGCCTGGCTCAAGGAGTTGCGGTTTGCTGTTGGGAACCAGTCGGTGTTCCTTTTCATTGCCCTGATCCTGACGATGTTCCTGTCGATCCTGCTCGGGATGGGGATGCCGACCGTTCCGGCGTATCTGAACGTCATCCTTCTGATGGGGCCGCTTCTCGTCGGCCTCGGCACGGCGACCTTTACGGCGCACATGTTTGTCTTCTACTTCGCTGTGGCCTCCGCCATCACGCCGCCTGTGGCCGTGGCAGCGTTTGCGGCCGCTTCGATCGCCAAAGCCGAGCCCATGGCGACGGGTTTTGCTGCCGTGCGGGCGGGCATTGTGATGTTCGTGATCCCCTTCGTTTTTTGCTTCTACCCGGAACTACTCTTGATCGACCACGCGATCCGCGTGCCTGAAGGCGTGACTGTACAAAATGCGGATGGTTCTCTGAGCAAATACATCGAAGGATATGAAGGCGGGTTCAAGTTTGCAGCCATCGCCAGCATCGTGGCGAGGCTCGTGTTGTCGCTCTATTTGTTGGCCAGCGCATTGGCCGGATTTGACGCCAAGGCCTTGTCACGCTGGGAAGTAATTGGGAGATTGGTCCTTGCCGTACTGTGCATCGCCAAGCCCGCTATCGTTTTTGGTCCGGCCATCTCGATCGCGCTGATCTACCTCTTTTTGCACCAGCGCGGCGCACGACAATTGAGGCCGGCATGACAAAAATGACCGCCCAAACTTTCTGTTCTTTTTCACCGATCAACAAAGGTCCGATTGGCTTGGGTGCTATGGTCACCCCGTTGTCAAAACGCCAAACATCGATGCGATTGCCGCCAATGGAACGCGCTTCGAAGACTTCCATGTCGCAACACCGGTCTGTATGCCGAACAGGGCCAGCCTGATGACCGGCCGAATGCCGACGGTGCACGGTCTCCGCTACAACGGCTGTAAGTTGATGCGCAATGCCAACACCTTTGTCGACGTGCTGGTCGCGGCGGGCCTTGACACCGCCGCGATTGGAAAATGCCATCTTCAGGAATTCACCGCCACGCCGTCTTGGCATGAAGAGAACATCAGCGATGACGGGCGGGCTTTCAACGAGGTCAGGACAACCGGGCACGAAAAGTCACGGGAAGACCCGGATCACTATCAGACCGACGATACCTGCCGGATCGACACGCCATACTTCGGCTGCCAGCACGTCGACATGATCACCCGTCACGGTGCCACATGCGGCGGCCACTATGAACAATGGTTCCGCGCGCAACGCTCCGATTGGAAGGAGTTGCGCGATCGAACGAACCAGTTCCCGCACAACTATTCCTGCCCGCAAGCCAACCGCACCAAGATCCCCGAAGAGCTGTATGCGGCAGCCTGGGTCGCTGACAGGGCGATTGATTGCCTGTCGAACCGCAGCGAAGACGACGCGCCCTTCTTCACCTTTGTGTCCTTCCACGACCCGCATCATCCGTTCAATCCGCCGGGTAGGTTCTGGGATATGCACTCGCCGGATCAGTTCGAGGTGCCGCTGCCTTGCGCGGCCCACCAAAACCCGACGCCGCCAATGCAATGGCTGGAGAGCGCGAGGGGCCAGAACAAATGACTTTGCAAACCGCGATCTACGTCGAAGACCAGAAAATCCGCGAAGCGATGGCTTTGACAGCCGGCATGATCACGATGATCGACGATCACATTGGCCTCGTCATCGAGGCGCTGAATGAAAGCGGCCAGCACGACAACACCGTGATCTGTCTCAATTCTGACCACGGCGATTATCTGTTCGAGTTCAACTTGTTGCTCAATGGACTCTTGCCCGTCCGTGGCGTCACGCGCGTGCCGATGATCTGGTCTGACCCGGCGGATCGGACGGGTGCGGTTTCTGACACGCTGGCCTCCACCATCGACATCTCGGCCACCATTCTCAACCGCGCGGGCTTTGAGCCGTTCTATGGCATGCAAGGCCGGTCGATGCTGCCGACGATACAATTCGGGGACGAATACCGGGATGAGATGCTGATCGAGTTCAATGGTGGCGCTCCGGAATTTGGCTTCACCGAGCCCGCGCGTGTCCGTGCCTTGGTCACCGAAGAATGGCGTCTGACGATTTATCCTGGCGAGGACTGGGGCGAACTTTACCTCCTCGTGCCGGACCCGGGTGAGACCCACAATCTATGGGATGATCCCGGTCACGCCGCGATGCGCGCCGCGTTGACCGAACGCCTGGCGCATCACCTGGCACTGCAAACGGACGAGAGCCCTCGGGCTCATCTCGTCGCCTAAGGGAGAGGATCGAAGATGCAGATCGATTATTCCGGTGTCACAGTTCATGACACGACCCGGTCCACGCCCGGCTACGTGCTCTACGCGCCGATCCAGTCCAACCGAGCCTTTCTGATCGACTATGACGGTCACGTGCACCACCAGTGGGACGTCCATGGCAAATGCACGAACTGGTGTTACCTGCTGCCCAATGGCAATCTCTTCATGAACGGGGCGGGGTCAACGCGCGCGCCCATTCCCTTTGGCGGAGGTCTGCTCAGGGAATACGCGCCCGACGGCAGCGTGGTTTGGGAGCATGAAGACATCATGCAGCACCATGACGGGAGACGTCTGGCGGACGGGCGCACCGTCTACCTCGCATGGGAGAAGATGGATGATGCTCAGGCCGCGTCGCTTGAAGGCGGGGTGCCCGGCAGCGAGGCCAACGGGGCAATCTACGGAGAGGTCATTCGCGAGGTCGATGCGGCCGGTGAAGTCGTCTGGGAATGGCGGCTTTCCGATCATGCCAACTGGCCGTTTCACCGCAATGCCGTGCGCCGGAACTATGGCCATGCCAATGCGATCCACCCGCTGGACAACGGCGACTATCTTCTCAGCTTCAAGGTGCTGAACCTTTTGCTCATTGTCTCCCGCGAGACGGGCGACATTGTCTGGGAGCTTCAGGACGACGCCCTTGGCGGCCAGCACGATGTTCAGATGACCGACAGCGGCACCATCCTTGTGTTCGCGAATGGCACCTATTCCCCCGATCTGGCGCATAGCCAGGTTTGGGAGATCGACCGAGACAGTAAAGAGGTCATTTGGAAGTTCACCGAGAAGAACAACCCGATGAACTTCTTCTCCACGCACATTTCGGGCGTTCAGCGTCTTGCCTCTGACAACACGTTAATCTGCGAAGGGGCCAAAGGGGCGATTTTCGAAGTCACGCCGGACTGCGATGTCGTTTGGCACTACGTCAACCCGAACTGGCAATCCCATCCGAAGTTTACAAACATCAACTGGGTTTATCGTGCGCGCCACTGCGCCGCAGATAGCCCGGAAATTCAAAACCTACTCTGACGCGAGGACCAAAAATGCCCAGTAGTGTTCACTTTTACCAAGATCAGGTCCTGGCCGATGGAACAGGCGCGCTCGAAGCGGCGCGGCGGATCGTCTATTGCCGATTCGGCGAAGTCGCGATCAATGGAGAGACCTTGAGCGCAGGCAACGCCGCTTATGTGGGCGAAGACGTCGAAATCACTGGCCGCGCCGATTGGTCTCATCTGTGGAGGTGGGAGGTCGATCTACCCAATGCCGAGGCAACGCTGATGCAAGGGGCAGACATCCTTTCGCTTCACCGGATGAGCCGTGTGGCGGGCATGCTGGATATGGCACCGGGCACCGAATGGCTCTTTCGGTTGGATCAAATCACAGCGCCGCCGGGACGTGTGACAGACCCACACAAGCACCCCGGCCCGGGTATCCGCTGCATGGTGGAGGGAACCTTCAACATCGATCAGGATGTCGAGAGCTTTCGCGCCATGAACCCTGGCGACCCATGGTGGGAATGCGGCGAACAACCGGTCATCGCCTGGGGATCGAAGACCATGCATGCGCGCTTTTTGCGCGGCATGATCCTGCCCGCCGAGAATGCTGGCCAGACCGACACGATCAAGAACAAGGCGGGCCAGCCGAACAAGAAACGTGGGCAGCACCGCTTGCTGGTCGATCAGATCATCACCACGCCGGAGGGGGCGCAATGAAACTCGCTTCACTAAACTGAACTTCCAGAAGGCCTCAAGGTCTACCTGATTGATTTCGGGACAAAAAGCCCGGAATCCTGATTCACGGTACTGGGCAGGAACCTGCGGCGGGTGTCAGGGCAGCCGGACGCCGAGGAGCCGAAACGCCTCGGCCTGCAGCGGCGTCGGCGTCGAGGTCATGTCGAATTCCGCGGACGTTTCCGATTTCGGCTTCATGCGCATCATGGACAGGGTCGCAAGGTGGGCCATCAGGCCCTGGAAGCCCTGGACGGGCAGTCCGGACGTGGTCCGCTTCGTCGCCGCCTTGAGCGCGGCCCCGTCCGACGTCCCGGCCGGGGCGACGGCGGAGGCCGCCTCCGGCGGGTCCTCGTCATGGAACAGCAGCGGCTTCAGGGCGTCCCGCATGTGCCATTCCACGTAATATGCGAGCATGCAGAGCAGGACGTGCGCCCGGACCCGGCCGGCCAGGCGGTGATGGACCGGACGCACCTTCAGGTCCACGGTCTTCATCGTTCTGAAGGCCCGCTCCACGCGGGCGAGGGACTTGTACGACCTGACCGTCTCGCCGGCTTCCATGACGCTTTCGGGAAGGCTGGTGCGAACCACGCAGAAGCCGTCCAGGGCCTCCTCGGCGGCGATGCTCCCGGCGTTGCGCCGCCACGAGAAGCCGTCTTCCCGGACGTCGACGACGAAGTGCTTCTTCATCTTCCGCGCCGTCAGGACCTTCTCCAGCCGCAGGGCGATGTTCGTCGCGCCCTTGAGGCGGCGGCTCTTGCGCCGGGTCGCCGCGTCGACCTCCCGGATGCCCTCCTCGGTCGCCTGCAGGAGGTCCTCGCGCCTGCGGGCGCGCTCCTCCGCCAGGAACGGGTTGCGGAACGCCATCAGGCGCTCGCCCGGAAAGAGCTCCTCGCAGGCGATCTCCGCCATGTCGATGTCGTCGAACAGCGACGGCTGCAGGGTTCCGTTCTCCGCCAGCGCGCGGATCGCGGGCGCCCTGAGCGCGCTGATCCAGTCCAGGCCGGCGGGCCGGACGTCCTCGCGCAGCCGCGCGTCGGCGAGCATGCCGCGGTCGCCGACCAGGACGACCCGTTCGAGGCCGAAGCGGGTCCGCAGCCGTCCGGCCGCCGTCGCGACGGTGGCCGGATCGGACGTGTTGCCCCCGAAGACCTCCACGGCGACCGGCCGTCCCTCGCGGTCGCACATGAGGCCGAACTCGACCTGCAGCCTGCCCCTCTTGCCGTCGCGGGAGTGGCCGAACCTCGCGAGCGCGCAGTTCCGGCCCTCCATCCAGACGGAGGTCAGGTCCCACAGCACCAGGGAGCGCTCGCCGAGATGCCGCCGCGCAAGCTCCGTCTCGATGCGCTCCTGCCGCTCCAGAAGCCAGTCCATGGCGCCGCAGAGCTCGTTCTCGTCGGTGTCGCCGATGCCGAGCGTCTGGCCGAGCGTGTCGCACGCGCTTGCGGGGGACAGGCTCCGGGCCGTGGCGAGCTTCGCCCTGGGCGCGGTGATGCGGGCCACGATCATGGCGACCGCGAGGTCGCGCTGCCGGGACGGGCGCGGGGAGACGGTCCGGTCGAGGCCGAGCTTTCGGAGCGTGCCGAGCGCGGCCGCGACGGCGCCGTGGGGCAGCGAGGACGCGACCTCGAACGCGTCCTCGAGCGGCCGTGCGGCGGCACCCTTGAGGCAGGCGCGGATCTCCTCGACGAGTTCGGGCGGCAGCCTGGAGAGGTTGGCGAGGGTGCGCTTGCGCACCTTCTTGAGGTCCTTGTCCCACCATGTCTCGCGAAGCAGCACGGCGGGCGGGGAGTTACGGTTGGGGACGGATTCGACATACATGGGCATACTGGTAGTTGCTCGCCTCCATGCTGTCAAGCAAGAATCTCGAAAAAAGTTCGGGAACGAACGGGAGCCCCGGAATCCGCCTTCCGGGACCGTCTGCACATTACATGGGCATGCATTTTGGCCTCAAGGCCAGGAAACTCACGAACAAGGCACTGAAAACGCGTCACTTTCTGGAAGAGATGCGCTCACGTCGGCTGGAAGTTCGGACTAAAACAGGGCCGGGATGGCCGCTTGGCTATCGTCTCCGAAGACCTCGCGACAGCCGCATACGGCCCGACCGACACGCTTCAAGCTCTGCTTGATGACTGGGACACTTTGGCGTCCAGGGCCGAAGCCACCTACGCCGCTCTGAACGCGGACACGCAGTCTGACGCGTTCGCGCTCGATATGAAAGCACTCGGAGCTCCGCTTCCGCGCGCCTATCAATATCTCGATGGTGCCTGCTATATCTGCCACATCCGCCGCAACCGAGAAGCGCGGGGCGATACTTTGCCCGACGACATCATGGACGCGCCGCTGATCTATCAGGGCATATCCCATGGCTACGGCGCCTGGAATGATCCGATCCGGCAAAACGAGGCGGATTTCATTGACTTCGAGGCAGAGATTGCCGCGATCACGGGCGACGTGCCGCGTGGCGTATCGGCGGAGGATGCGACCAACCACATTCGCCTATTCTGCCTTCTGCAGGACACCTCGCTCCGCCGCATCGTCGCGCCGGAGTTGAAGCGCACTTTCGGGTTCCTGACCGCGAAGCCAGAGAGTTTCTTAGAGGCTGAATCATAAGTCCTTGATTTGATTATATTATTGTAATTCATGACGTTATCCCTCGCGCCACCCGTCGCATCAGGAACCGGCACGCGGCCAGTTGGACCCAGGCCAGGGAACTCGCCAAGGTCCGCTCCACGTCCTTCGCCAGGCGCCGGCACCACGACAGCCAGGCGAACGTCCTCTCCACCACCCAGCGGCGATAGAGGACGGTGAAGCCCTTTGTTTCCTTGGGCCTGTGGACGATCTCCAGGATCGATCCGAGGCCGTGCTCCGCCAGCGCGGCCTCCAGCTTCGGTCCGGCATAGCCGCCGTCCGCCCACAGCTTCCTCACCTCAGGCGCCTTCTCCAACATCGCCAGGATGACGTCCGGCGCACCGTCCCGGTCCTGCACGTCAGCCGCGTGAACCTGGATCGCGGTCGGGAACCCCTCCACGTCCACCGTGGCGTGGCGCTTCCTGCCCTTGATCCTCTTGCCGGCGTCGTATCCCGACGGGCCGCCCATCTCCGTCGTCTTCACCGACTGGCTGTCGATCGCGGCCGCCGTCGGATCTCCGGAGCGCCCCTCCTGCATGCGCGCCCGCTCCCGCAGCGCATCCATCATGCGCTCCAGCACGCCGTCGTCGCGCCATGCGTAGAAGTAGTTCTGAACCGTCGTAAAGGGCGGGAAACACTTGGGAACCGCCCGCCACTGGCACCCCGTCGCCAGCATGTACTGGATCGCGTCGAAAACCGCCCGAAGATCGACGGTGCGGTGACGTCCGAGCTTTGACGGAGCCGGAAGAAGCGGCTCGATCAAGAGCCATTCCTCGTCGGTCAAATCGCTTTCATACCGGTCCGAACTGCGCTTATACTTCTCGCGGGTGGTCTCGTTCCAAGCCATGCGGCCCTCCCTGTCTGGTGTGGAAGTCAGCGGGGAAATACCACATCTGGGGGAGGCCTTCCACATTCTAGGTCAGCCTCTTAGGACCGATTGCTGTCACGCCCGATGAACTTGGTGACCGCTGGGATGGAAAGATGGTGCACGGCAAAATGCATGTTCATCTGCGCGGCGAGCAGATTGGCGATATCGAGACCGGCATCGACAGCCCTTTTCACTATGGCGATGCGATTGCGCATGTCGCCCAGACCCGCAACTTTGAGCCGGGTACTGTGGTTGGTCTTGGAACGGTTTCGAATGAGGCGGCTGACGGGGATTGGTCGATTGGCGCCGGCTGCATCGGCGAATACCGCGCGATGGAGACGATCCAGACTGGCACAGCCAAGCTCGACTTCATGAAGGACGGTGACCGCGTGCGGATCGAGTTGTTCGACCATGACGGCAACTCGGTCATGGGGGCTATCGACCAGCAGGTCGAGGCGATCTGATGTCGGTCGCGGCCATCGGTGCGGGGTTTGGGCGAACTGGGGCAGTAAGCCTGAGGCAAGCGCTCGAAGTGCTTGGTCCGGGGCCGACCCATCACATGCATGAAGTCATGGACGGCGAGGATCAAAAAAGAACACTGGCTGGCATTTGCGAAGGGCAGGACGCCCGATTGGTTCGCGCTGTTTGCGGCCTACTGGCGCGAGACTATGGAGGCATTTCCTGACGCCAAGGTCATCCTGACCCATCGTCCGGCGAAGGACTCGTGGGCGAGCTCTTGTCGGCGGTTTCTCAAAACGGCGGGATATTGGCGGCAGGCCGCGCTTTTTGGGCGTGATCCGGGCCATGTGACGTCGCTGTTTGCGGCGTGCGGGGGCCTGGGACGCTTGCGGGGATCCGTTCGGGCGCGTGGTCCAGGCCTGCGCTTCGGGTCTGTCATCCTGTCCGGGCGGCGTTCACGACGTCGTTCCAGTCTGCGTTTTCGGGCGGACGGCGTCTCTGGAACGTGATGCGCGGCGGAACCTGCAGCCTTTCGCGCAGTGTCTCTGCCTGTCGCTCCCCGGCCTCGTCGCCGTCCTGCGCGAGGACAACGGTCCTGACGTTGGGGAGGGTGCGGGCGGCGAGGCCGATCTGCTCGCGCTGCCTTGCCGACGGGGCGCCGGCGGTGGAGAGGAAGGCATGACTGGCGGGGCATCGCTCGATCTGGGCCAGGCTGAGGGCGTCGACGGCGCCTTCGGTGATGACGAGGGCCTCCAGGTCCCCGGCGGTTCCGGCGCGGACGGCGAACAGCCGACGGGTTCCGCCGGTCGCGAAGCGTCTTGCGCCGTCGGGAGGGCCGATCTCGAACCCGGTGAGAGCGCGGCCTTGGTCGCGGTGGGCGAAGAGGACGCGGCCGTCGCGGTCGCGTCGGATCAGCGGGCGGCAGGCGTCGAGCGTTTCCTGCCGGATGCCGCGGCCGAGAAGCCATTCCGGCGCCGGATGCGGCGCGGCCTCGCGCCAGATGCTGCGGAAGTCGCGTGCCGCGGCGGCGGGCTTCCCGAACCTGGCGCGGATGTCGGCGAAGGAGAGCCCGCGATTGAGCATGAAGTCGATCGCGGTGCCGTTGTCGTCGGCGTCGAGGGTGTTGAAGCAGACCCAGTGGCCGTTGTCCCGCAGCCTCGTGACGAGCTTCGGCAGGCCCGGCGCGCGCAGCACCGGGTTCGCGCGCGTCGAGGCCTTTTCGTCCCGGACGCAGCCCCACTGCGCGGCGACGGTCTCGAACGGCATGCGCTTGACGGCGTCGAAGTCGACGCGGCGCATGTCATCCGGCTTCGCGCCTGGTGCGCCACGAATCGCTGTCGATGGCGATGAGCGTCGCGTCGTGCATCAGCCGGTCGACGGTGCCGGCGATGCCGGAGGCGCTGGGGAAGATGCGGTCCCACTGGGCGAAGCCAAGGGTGGTGGTGACCATCGTCGAGCGGCGCTGGCACCTCCGCGAGACGATGGCGTAGAGGATGTCGGCATGGCGGCCTTCGAGCGTCACGTAGCCGATCTCGTCGAGGACGAGGAGCCGGGGCCGCGCGAGCACGGTCAGGCGGCGTCGCAGCTCGCTCCTGTCGGCGATGTCGGCGAGGCTCTCGAGCAGGTCCGGCGCCTTCTCGAAGCGGACCGTGTGGCCGTGCAGGAGCGCCTGGTGCGCGACGTTGGTGGCGATCATGGTCTTTCCGGTGCCCTGCCCGCCGACGAGCACGGCGTTGTCCGCGCGCTCGACGAAGGCGAGGCCCATGAGCGCCTCCACGCCGGCGCGGCTCATGTCGCGCGGCCATGTCCGGTCGAAGTCCGCCAGCGGCTTGAAGGCGGGCAGCCGTGCCTCGGCGCGGCGGCGCTCGAAGCTTCGGGCGCTGCGTGCCTGCTCCTCGCCGGCGATCAGCTCCTCGATCCAGTCGGCGCCGGCAACGTCCTCCCAGCGGCTGACGATGCCGTGCAGGCCGAGCGCTCCGGCCCGCTCCCTGAGTCCGTTCATGTTCCGTCCTTTCCTGCGGTTCCGGGGCTGTCGCAGGCGTCGAGACCGGTCGCCCGCGGCGTCGTTCCGCGGACGCCGCCGCCGTCGGCGACGCTGACGGCCGGCAGGCCCTGCGCGGCGCGGCGGGCCTCGACGATGCCGCGCACCGTGTTCGCGTCGCACGAGCCGCGCGCCAGCGCGACGGCGACCGCCCGGTCGACCTCGTCGGTGCCGTGCGTGTCGAGCAGGCCGGTCAGGATCCGGGCGCATGTCGCGACGTTCCGCCCGCGATGTCCGGCAAGCGCGAGCATCTCCTCCGCCCGCGGCACGGTGCGCAGCAGCCGGTCGCGGACGCTCATGGATCCGTGCCGCTTGCGCGCGGCGATCGCTCTGGCGTGCTCGGGATCGCTGACGGTCCGCTGCCTGTCGTGGCAGCGCCGGTGGCGCGCGACCTCGCGGGTCCCGTCGAGGATGCGGACCGTGTCGCGGGTTGCGGCAAGCGTCAGCCTCGCCCCGGCGAAGTCGGGCGGAACGCTGCAGTCGTTCATGTCGAAGCGGGCATGGCAGGTCTTGTCGATCCGCACCGCTCGCAGCTCCTCGCTCGGGAAGGGGTCGGCGGGCAAGGGGATCAGCCTCTCCCTTTCCCTGGCGAAGGCATCCCGGACCAGAAGGCTGTCGTCGTCCGGCCAGGGACGCTCGGCGGCCGCGCCGAAGCACCACGCCCGGGCCGCGGCGTTGAGTTCGTCGAGCGGGGCCGTGATGTCACGGCCGGCGAAGAAGCCGGTTCGCGCAAACCCGATTCGCCGTTCCACGCGCCCCTTCTCCTGCGGCCGCCTGGGCCAGGCGGCGCACGGCTCGAACGCGTAGTGGGCCGCCAGCGCCAGCAGTGTCGGATGGAAGGTGACGGCCTTGCCGCGCCGCGCGACCACGGCGCTCTTGAGATTGTCGTACAAAAGCCTGCGGGGAACCCCGCCAAGCGCCTCGAACGCCTCGACATGACCCTGCAGGAAGCTGCTCATCCGCGCGTCGTGGAACAGGCTCAGGAAGCTCTGGCGCGAGTGGCTGAGGGTCACGAGGAGCCCCATCAGCCTGTGCTCCGCCCGGCCGATCCGGACCCGCCCGAACTCGCCCCAGTCGACCTGGGCCTGCTCCGCCGGAAGGAAGCTGAGCCGCATCGACGGCTCGGGCCGCCTCGCGGGCCTGAGCCCGAGGGCGCGCAGGCTGTGGCGGAAGTGGTCCTCCCCGCCGCGGTAGCCCCGCGCCCCGACCTGCCGCCAGAGCGTGCTGGCCGGCAGGTCCGGAGCCTCATCGAGCTGCTTGCTGATGAAGGGGACGAAGGGGTCGATGAGCTTCGGCCGGGGCCGCCGCTCCTGCCCGGCCGCCCGCAGCGCCCGCGTCACCGTGCCGTGGTGCACGCCGAGATGCCTCGCGATCGTCCCGACCGGCCAGCCCTCGGCCCGCGACAGCCGCACGATCGTCGCCCGCGTTTCCTCGTCGATCGCCATGAGATCACCTCCTTTGCCGTCCCCAATGCCGCGATCAGGGGTCCGCCAGCACCAGATGGGAGCAGACCCGGCCGCAACCGACGCACCGAGGCGGCGATTCGCGCACGGATCGCGTCGGAAGCTCCGCAACCAAGGGCTTCCGGAACGGCCCGGAAGGATGGTCCGTAACGGTTTTTTCGCCGGGGACGGCCGGCGCGCGGACGGCCGCCGCCGCGGTCGCGATCCTGGCCGCCGCGCGCGCCAGGTCCGCCTGGCGCATCCGGTATCGCCGCTGACGGTTCCGGCCCGTCTCGCGGCCCCTCTCCGCGCGCCGGTAGCGCCGTCGCGTCTCGCGCCGGTTCTCGACGCGGGACCGCTCGCTGCAGGCCTTGGAACAGTACCGGTGCCCGCGGTCGCACGAGCGGCAGATCACGACCTGCCGACGGCACCGGTTGCAATTGAACAGACGTCCCGTCTCGCACACATCCATCCGAAGAGCGGGGTGGACCCGGACGCGAAACTGCCTGACAATGCACGGGAGTTCGGTCCCCGCGACCGGCTCGTTCGGGTGCGGCGCCGGGGTTTGTCTCCAAACAATCTTGCCCGGTGCCGCATCGCTCTCTCCTTCGATGCCACACTGCCATCCGGCCGGAGCCGCGGCAAAGGAGCCGCGGCCGGCAGGACCCCACGGCTGGGGAAGGGAACGATCCGCAAGGGTGCGCCGCAAAGGCGACCCATGCCGGATCCGCGCCTCAGGCTCGAACCGAACGCAGCCCCGGCACAGGACCCGGGCCGCAGGTCGATGCGGACGACAGAAGCCTCACGAAAGGAGCCGTACGATAGGAGCCGTACGATAGGAGCCGCACGATGGGAAAAGGAAACGATTCTGGGAAAAGCGCGGCCTGCCACCAATATCCCGCGCTCTTTCACAGCCGTCGACAGCTCTTCAAGGACCATTCTGGTCGCCATGAAATCTGGGAAGGGGGTGTAGCCCAACTTTTTTGACGCTTGCGGTTTTTGGCTCATTGCGCGCTCCTTTTCTCTCTGCGCACATTCCGAGGTGCAGGGTTCGCCGTGATTGGTCAACCGCGCGGCGGTTCACCTTCATACGCGGCGCGGACAAGCGCCTCGATTGCTTCCCTGTCCAAGGGTCTGGGATTCCAGTACGGGTTGGCCATTGCAAGATCAGCTGCATGGGCGATTCCGGATTCGGGCATTCCGAGATCCCTCAGCGCGGTCGGCGCGCCCAGACCCTCTGCAAGCCCGAAGAGGCCCGGCCCGGGAGCGGCTCCGCCCAGGGCATCCGAAACCGGTTCGAGAAGATCGCCGGCCGCGGCTGCATTGAAGGCCGTGGCGTGCGGCAGGATGACCGTATGGGTTTCTGCGTGGGGCAGGTCGAATGCGCCTCCGACCGCGTGGCACAGCTTGTGATGCAAGGCCATTCCCACCTGTCCGAGCACCGAGCCGCACAACCAGGAGCCATAGAGCGCATGGTCCCGTGCATTGTCGACTCCGCCGCCGCCTGAGAGGGCTGGCAATGCCTCGCAGAGCGCGCGGATGCCTTCGGTCGCCATCATGGTCGAGATCGGGTTGCGATCCTGCGCATAAAGCGCCTCGACACCGTGGGCGATCGCGTTGATGCCGCTGATAACGCTCATTGTCAGTGGCAGCGTGCCTGTCAATTCGGGATCGTAGAGCACGATTTCGGGAAGGACGCGCTCACTGCGAAGCGTCGTCTTCCTGCCACCTTCGGTCTGGCCAAGGATAGGAGTGACTTCGGAGCCCGCGTAGGTTGTCGGGATGGCGATCTGCGGGAGGTCGGTGCGATAGGCGATGGCCTTTCCCAGTCCGATTGTGGATCCGCCACCGAAGGAGATCAGGCAATCCACGCGCTGCTCCTCGATGACGTCCATCGCGGCCTCGGTGACGGAGACGGGCGTATGCATCGTAGCCTTGGCATAGACACCGAGGCACCTCTTGCCGAGCTTGCAGGCCAGCGTCTCCGCAGGTTCCTTCTGAGCGTCCGTGGACAGGACCAGCGCGCGCCGGGCGTTGAGCCAGTCCAGCGCTTCGCAAGTCCTGGCGAGCGATCCGCGCCCAAAGACGATGCGCGCCGGACTGCCGGTCAAATCGAACTGAAATGTGTCCAACTTCTTCCCCCGTCCCCCAGTTTGAACGATACCTTGCAGGAATTGACATGGAAGTATTCATTCTATCAAATATCATCACTGCTGTCCCAGGAAAATCGGATTAACATTCCATAAGATGCTGAAGCAAATGCGCGAACCGGAATTTCCGGGCGCTGCCGACTTGAACCGGAATTCCGCTCAATTCACTCTTCTTCCCTGTTGCGCACCATCAAGAGGGAGAACGCGATGCATTCCGGCAGCCTGGTTTTCGCCCAGATCATGCAGCACCTGCCATGGGACACGTTCCGCCGCTGTGTCTCGCGATATGGCGGGGACCGCTGCGTCAAGGCATTCACATGCGCGGATCGGTACCGGTGCATGGCTTTCGCCCAGCTCACCCGCAGGAGCAGCCTGCGCGACATCGAAGCCTGCCTGCGCGCCCAGTCCGGAAAGCTTTGCCACATGGGCATCCGTGGCGGGGTGTCCCGCAACAACCTCGCCAACGCCAACCAGGCCCGTGACTGGAGACTCCACGCCGACTTCGCGCAGCACCTCATCCACATCGCCCGGGGCATCCACGCCGGCGACACGCTTCCCGGCCTTGATGTCAAGGACACCGTCTGCGCGCTCGGCTCCTCGACGACCGACCTCTGCCTGTCGCTGTTCCCGTGGGCGCGGTTCCGCAAGACGAAGGGCGCCGTCAAGCTGCACACGCTCCTCGACCTGCATGGCAGCATTCCCGCATTCATTCACATGTCCGACGGAAAGCTGCATGACGTCAACGTCCTGGACATGCTGGTTCCGGAAGCCGGAGCGTTCATGGACCGGGCCTGCCTCGACTTCGAGCGCCTCCATCGTCTTCATCCCTGCGGCAGCCTCTTCGTCCTGAGAGCGAAGTCGAACACCAGGCTCCGCCGCCTTTCCTCCCGACCCGTGGACCGAACCGCCGGACTCGTCTGCGATCAGGTCGTGCGGCCGGACGGCGTCAACAGCGCAACCGATTTCCCGGACAGGCTGCGGCGGGTCAAGCATCGCGACCCGGCATGCGACAAGACCCTCGTCTTCCTGACCAGCAACTTCGCCTTGCCGGCCATGACAGTCGCAGACATCCACCGTTCGAGGTGGCAGGTCGAACTGTCTTCTAAAACGGATCAAGCAGCACCTGCGAACAAAGTCGTTCTTCGGCACCACGGAAAACGCGGTGAAGAGCCAGATCTGGATCGCCGTGTCGGTCTACGTGACCGTCGCGATCATCCGCAAGCGCCTGAACATCGAGGAAAGCCTCCACACAATCCTGCAGATCCTGAGCCTCGCGATCTTCGAGAAAGCTCCACTGAATCAACTGCTTGAGACCGCGGGACGTCAGGACTCGCAGGACAGGCCAAGCAACCAATTGAATCTATTTGATTCTTAATGGGACAGTAGTGAAATATCATATCATCCTGATAGGAAACTGGACGCCAAGCATCTTGCGACAATTGAGGTGATTCGCCGCGAACGGGGCCTGACTCGCGCCGCCCTAGCGCTTGGCACGTCGCAGCCGGCTCTTTCGCGGCTGGTATCCGATCTCGAGATTCGCCTTGACGCTCCCATCTTCGACCGTTCCGCAAGGCCTTGGTCGTTGACGAAGCTTGGCGCGTCGCTTGCGCTGCAAGGCGCCTCGATCCTGCGAGCCCAGGAATTCGCAAGCCGCGAGGTGCAGGAGTTCCGGTCCGGCACGAAGGGCATGTTGCGCATCGCCGGTCCGCCGTTCTTCACGGATGGAGTCAATTCGCGGCTCTTGCCGACATTTCGGGATCGCTAACGTCGTCGCGTGTCGGGCAGGGCACCCGATTCTGAAACTTGCCTTTCCGCGTCCGCTGGCGCTTCTCGACTATGGATGGATCGTGCCGCCGCAAGGAAGCCCGCTTGCCGCCGACATGGAATCGGTGCTTTCGGAACTCGAAATGCAGGAAGCGGAAGTGGTGTTCGAGGGAGGGTCGCCGGCCAGCGTTCTGAGCTTCCTGCAAGGGTCGGACTGCCTGACTGTGCTTCCCGAGACCACGGTCGCCGAAGTTGGCAGCCAGTTCGGAATCCAGGCCGTTCCCATTCAGGTCCGCACGCCGCGGCGAAGCCTGGGCATACTCAGCCGGTCACCACGCGAACTCGACAACACGAGCCGGACCTTCGTGCGCTTCCTGGAAGACCACTTCCGGCGTGAAGGGAGGGACGATCCTGCGACCTTAACAATTCGGGAAAGTGCGGGTCGGAGCCACCGGGTGACAGGAGCCGGCTCGCCGCAATGAAGGACATTGGCTTCTTCGGACCGACGGCGCTCGCGGCACTCTGGAGTCCTTTGTGCCGGCCCGGATGACGTGAGCGAAGTCTCCGCAAAGCGAACCGCGGAAGGTGGTTCCCGGGAGCGTTGAGGCGCTGACGTGAGCAATCTTCGCGACGCTTGCCGGGTTCCTCAGGGCTCGCGCACGTGCGTAGCCGCTTGTTTGTGCGCTCGGCTCATGCTTCAAGGTGGCGGCGATCATCTCCCTCTATTTTGCTCGGCGGGCTCTTTCCCTTGAGGGGTGGAACGAAAGGATCGTCAACGTTTCGCTGCATTCGGAAGGGCGCAGCGCGAGGCGGGTCCTGAACGCAGCAGATTTCATCGGCTGGAGTGGCGGAACATTCACTGTCATGGAGCGCGGCGGCCGCCTGCTTGCGACGGTGAACCTCTCCATTCGGGCTTGAAAGGCCGCCTGCAACCGGTCGCGGACGTCGATGTCGTCATGTCGCCGTCAGGGCGGTCGCGTCGCATTTCTTCGCGCACCCGGAAGTTGGGCTTGTCTCCCTCACGTGTTTGGACGCAGATTGGCCAGGCAACCAAGAATGTCCATGACGCGCCCGAACGTTCTTCTCTTCATGTCCGACAACCAACCGGCAGACTTGCTGGGCTGTTACGGCAACGACGAGGTCCATACTCCGCACATCGACCGGTTGGCCGAACGTGGGACCCGATTCGCCAACGCATTCTGTGCGAACGCCATGTGTTCGCCTTGCCGCGCTTCGGTTCTGACTGGACTGATGCCCAGCCAGCACGGGATTCATAACTGGCTTGACGACAGGCTCATCGACCACTGGCCGGAGAACTGGTCCGCGATCGCGGAATTCGCCAACATCCCGTCCATCATCAAGCAGGCCGGCTATGCAACCGCATTGATCGGCAAATTCCATCTTGGGGTGCCGTTCGTGCCGCAACTGGCCTTCGATCACTGGGTCACGTTCCCGCACGGCCACACTACCAGCTTCTACGGCAACGAGGTCATCGATCAGGAAAGGCGATACAGGCTTGCCGGTCACACCGTCGATTTCTTCACCGACAAGACCATCGAGTTCCTGGAGCACCAGGCCGATCAGGACGAACCGTTCTTTGCGTTCGTGCCCTACAACGGGCCCTACGGCCATTGGCCTGCAATCCAGGGCCGTGCCGACGTCTGGTTCGCCGGCCTCTATGACGAGGCGGACATGCATTCAATCCCGCGAGAGGGCATTTCAAGCAAGGTGCTCGACCGGTTCGGGCTGCGTGTAATGGAAGGCGGCCTGCGCGAGCAATTCAAGGGTCCGCTGCTTTTGCCGAACAACGTGGATTCGCTTCGAAACTACTTCAGCCAGGTCAGCCTGATTGACGATGGGGTAGGGCGCATTCATGCGGCACTTGAGCGGCTCGGGCTCGACCGGAACACGGTTGTAATCTACACGTCGGACCACGGGTTTTCGCTCGGGCACAACGGGGTATGGGGGCACGGCGCCGCGAGTTTTCCGGCGAGCGCCCACCGTCCTTCCTATCATGTCCCCCTGATCATGGCCGGAGGTCCCGTTGCCGAAGGGACGGTGCGCGACGAACTGGTCAGCCAGATCGACCTGTTCCCGACGCTGGCGGCGATGGTTGGCGCTGACGGCGCTCGTCCAAGCCTGCCGAGCAGCGCCCGTGATCTGGGTCCCGCGCTTCGTGGCGCAATTCAGAGCGGACCGGACGCAATTTTCTTCGAGCAGGAGGAAACGCGCGCCATCCGGACCCGCGAGTGGCTCTATGCCATGCGGTTCCAGGGTGCAGGATCCTATCCCATGGACGACGAACTGTATCACCTTGGCGACGATCCCTTGGAAAGGACGAACCTCATCGAGCGCCCGGAGCTTTCTGCAGCGGCCGCCGACCTTCGCGACAGGATTTCATCGTTCTTCGATACCCATTCGGAGCCAAGGTTCGATCTTTGGCGTGGCGGCAGCGCGAAGTCCAACGTGACCTATGACACGCTGTGGAAGGACGCTTGGGGTGAGGACTGGACGCCGGAATTCTCTGCCACATAGCGAAGAGCGGTGATCGCCCGCACAGCGTCCGGATAGAGGGTCGCTGCTTCATCCAGGCGCCCCTTGAACGCTTGCCGCGTCTTCTATTGTTCGCTCGTTGGCCACTCCGCCTTGGCCGAACGAAACGGGGCGGCTTGTCTTCGCCAGACCGGGCCGCGCCCGTCCAGCGCCACCGGAAAGGCGATGCGACGTGCGGGCCCCCAATGCGTCATCTCCGTCAGTTCTGTGGCACGAGTCCCGGCTGGTGGCGGGGCAACCGGATCCCGAACGCCGTTGGAGATCAGCAAGTGAGCCGTTCGCGCCAGCGACAGCCTGGCCGACCTGGCACGTCCGTCAGCTCTTTGGCGGTGCAAGGCACATACGGCGGCGGCAGCCATCAGGTAGCCGGTACCGTGGTCCAAAGCCTGGATCGGCAATTGGACCGGCTTGTCCGTGCCAATGCGCTTCATCCCTTCTTGCGCAAGGCCCGAATTAACCTGCACGATGCTGTCGAAGCCGCGCCGCTCCCGCCACGGTCCTGTCCAGCCATATGCCGACAACGACACGTCAATGATGTCGGGATTGATCTCACGACGGCGACACTCGCCATATCCGAGCCGATCAAGCGCACCGGGGCGGTAGCCATGCATGACCACATGGGCCTCGGACAGCAAGGCTTCGAAGCGCGTCCGGTCGTTCGCCTCGTTCAGATCGAGGCATGCGCAGGCCTTGCCAAGGGTCACTTCGGGTTCGACCCCGTCCTCCCGCCAGTCCGGGGGATCGATCCGGAGCACGCTGGCGCCGAATCCCGCAAGAAATCGCGTGGCGACCGGCCCCGCCAGGACGCGCGTCAAATCGAGGACTCGCAATCCATCGAGGTTTCCCGCGAAAGCAGGCAAACGGGAACCGGACCCCGGACTATCCCGCCAGTGGATCAGTGGCTCGGTGGCCACGGCCCGTCCTTGGGGATGTCCTGCCCAGTCAGACAGCCCGCTCATGGCGGCGGCCAAGCCACCGGCATCGACAACGGCCTGTTCAAGATCAAGGCGATCCCACGACCGGACCTTTCGGGCCACGGATTCGCGGTCCGCGTCGGCTCCAAGCACGCGAATCGTGGCCGACCGATGTCGTGGCACGTTTGTATGGAGCCGGATCCAGCCATCCCTTGTGCGGTAATTTCCAGCAACGGGGTCCCACGGTTCTGGCAAATTCCACTCCTCCGGCTTCAGCGTCATGCCGCACCAGAGTTCGGTCCGCCGTCGGTCGATGTAGACTTCTGAGGCGCCGACCAGTGCAGCCAGCTGCCGTGCCGCGGCGGTCACGGCGGCAAGCGCCAGGCCCGAGACATCTACGATGGAGGTCAGTTGAAACTCGCCCTCATATGCTACGCTTGCGGGCATCGCCCTGCCTTGCCCCAGTGCCTCGGAGATCTGATCGTCAAACCAGTTGTTTCCCGATGCGTTCATTGCTCACTTCCATGGCCTGTCGACGAACTTCCGTATGCTGCCTTGTCATGCTTCCCCTTTGCCGCACAACACTTGGCTCTCCTGTGCCGGTCGCACGCATGGCTGCCTTTTGCAGCGCATGCGCGACCGGGATCAAGAAATGAGTGACAGCGGAGGCGAAGAGAGTTTCTTCTCATCCATGAAAATTGCGCGTTTTCATAGATTTGGCAATGCCACTCCTCCAATGTTGTGACGCGAAACTCCAGCACGACCTTATAGGTTGCCGACGAACGCCCTGGCGTTGCTCATGCGTCGATGGCCTTCATTTGGCTTGCAGACTGTCAGGAAACAAACTTGATATCTGACACTAGTATCCTGACATCATTAGATTGACGGGTACAGGGACTTCAGCTTGAGGCGGGCGTCCTCGGTGCGGAACCGCCAGTTGACCGGCTTCGCGGAAGCGTTGCGGTGGTCCTCCCACGCGGCGGCCTCGCTGATCATCGTGTCCCGGTCCGGTATCCGGCGATCGAGGCATTGCCGGGACAGGACGTTGATCTCGATTTCGGCCATGTCGAGCCAGCTGCCATGCTTCGGCGTGTGGTGAACCTCGAACCGTCCCGCCAGGCGGGACGCCTCCTCGGGCGCGAACGTGTCGTAGAGCGAAGACAGCTTGTGCGTGTTCAGGTTGTCCATCACCAGCACGATCCTCTTGCCGGGAAAGCGGACGTCGGCGAGGTCCTTCAGCACCCTGGCGAAATCCTGCCGCGTGCGGCGGTCGGTGACCTTGACATGGCGCCATCCGTCGAGCGGGGCGCAGGGCATGAACAGGTTCGCGGTTCCGTTGCGCTCGCATTCGAAATCGTATCCCGCAAGCTGGCCGGGACGCACCGGCAGCGGTGTCCGGGTCTCCTTCGTCTGCTGCTTCGACGTCTCGTCCAGGCAGACGAGCACGGCGTCGTCTTCGCATTCGCGGGCGTACACCTCCAGCACGTCCTCCATGGCGCAGACGAAATCGGCGTTCGCCTTCGGCGGAATGCACCAGCATGTCTTCAGCCACGGCTTCAGGCAGTTTTCTTGAGCGTCCGCCTCACCGTCTCCCTGGAGATGCTGTCTACGACCTCCAGTTCCACGAGCCTGTCGCCGAGCAGCTTCAGGTTCCATCGCGCATGGCCCGGCGGCGGCTCCGTGCAGGCCAGCATCCAGCTTCGCCTCGCCCTCGCCGTCGAGCAGGCGCTTCTTCCGGTTCGCCTGGGCCTTGCGCTCCAGCGCCGCGTCAAGACCCTCCATGACGCACCGCTTGCGCGCCCGTTCCACCGTCGAGACCCCGACCTCAAGAACCCGGGCGATCTCCGCGTCGCCGAAGCCGCCGTCGGAACGGCCTTCGTCTGCCAGCAGCAGGACGTGCGCCCTGAGGCGGCGCTCCCTCGATCCCTCGCCGCTGTCCAGAATCCCCTTCAACCGCCTGCGCTCGTCCGTCTCGAGCCGAACCCTGCAAACCTTCCTGCCCGCAGATTCCATTGCGTCCGCCTCCTGATCGTTCCCGGCACTGCCGATGCCCGCGAATCTCCGTCCGCTGCGGTTGACCGACCGCCAGGAAGCCATGTTGCTCGTTGCCGTCTTGCCTGCTTGTCGTGCAAACGGAATACACATGCGAGGCTGGAAGGAAAACCGGACAGGCCGCAATGGAATGACCGTCAATCCTATGATGTCAGGATACTAGAAGCTTGACATGAGAACCACATCTGAAGCCATCAAAGCCTACGCGGAGGCACTGCCGGAAGGCGCGACCCTTTCCGCAAAGGAGCTTCTACATCTTGGAGAACGAGCTGCGATCGACCAGTCGTTGTCGCGATTGGTGAAGCGTGGAGAGCTCTTGCGCGTGAAGCGTGGCGTCTTTGCGCTGCCCGTAGAAACACGCTTTGGCAAGCGTGCGCCCCCTGTTGAGGCTGTCGTGGAAAATCTCGCAAAGTCAGCGGGCGAGCGCGTCTCAGTGAGTGGAGCGTTTGCAGCCAATATGCTTGGCCTATCGAAAGGGGCTTACAAAGAAAAGTTGACGGCACACTGATTTGCCGGCTTCGGCGGCTGTAGGGACCGCGATTCCCATACTTGCCGGCGGCGCGCGCACCGTCGCCAGCGGCATTTCCCTTTCTGTCAATCTTTCTTTGTAAGGCCCCCCCCCGGTCACGAATCCCTCGTCGCCGCCCGTGTGGACGAACGTGTTGCCTCGCACCGAGATCCGATAACTCAACTCCCCATCGTTCCATGCGGCCCCGCTCCCCTCCGTTCCCGGAGCCGCATCGGCGGACCAGTATTCGAGTCCGGACAGGTCCAGGGAGCCCGACAAGGTCGGCAAGTCGACGGTCAGTTCGGCCGCACCGGCAACGCTCTCCGCATGCGGCGTGAACCCAAGCAGACGGCCCGACCAGCGAACGCTGCCGGAAAGGGCGGTGTTCGCTCCCAGGCCGGCATTCGGGATCGGACCGACCGCCCAAGGCTGCGCCAGCCCGTTCCGCAGCGCTGCGCCGAAGGCGACTTCCCGCTCTTCATTGCCGATATCCCCTCTTACATGCACGGAGGTGTCGGACCAGGGGCCCAACTCTTCCGCGATTCGATCCGGCGTGGTTCCGGCCGCAACGCGGCCGTACACGGCAAGAAGAGCCTCGCGATCAAGGGGATGCAGTATGTGCGCGGACAGCTCTTCGCTGCCACCGGCCACCATGAGGGTCTCCGGGAAACGCTCGGGGTCCACGTGATTTCGTCCGAGCAGATGGATGATCTCGTGCGCGATGACGCCCAACCGCTCCGCCCCCTCGGTCTGCGTCGGGTCCACCCAGACCCGGCCCGCGACGATCTCGATGCTCCCGGGGACCTCGGGGTCTCCCGTGGGCAAGATCGCATATCGCGGCACCGCGAGACCGATGTCCCCGTCCACCGGCGAGACGGCTTCGGCCGGCCAATTCGCCTGGGGCGCGAATGTGACCAGGATTTCGCCGTCAGCGGGCTCAGGCGCGACGCTGGACAAGGGGTCAGGACCGAACCGCAGCTGCCACTCTCGTAGCAAGGCGGCATTGATTGCCTGCACGACGCGGACCGTAGGCGGTGCCTCGGCAAAGCGAAAGACGAGACCCTCGAGGAACAACTAGACATCCGAGCCGTTGGCGTCATCCGCAGCGCCGTACGAGAAGGCGTCTGCCTGCAGATAGGCGATCAATTCCGCCTCGCCGACGCCATCTCTGATCGTCCCATGGGAAACCCCGGCATCCCCATGACTGGTTGTGACAGGCAGACTGCCACCCGGGGCGGCCACGTCCCCTCCCACATGCAATCTTCCGTCGAGGACGACCACCGGCGCCTGATGCGCGTCCAGGGCCGTTTGCAGCGGGAGATCGCAGCGTTCCCCAACCGCCGCGGTGTTTTCTCCCCCGCATGCGGTCAGCGTCGCCGTCAGGCTGCCGACAAGGCACCTGGACAACAACTTCGCCAGCGGTCCCTGTACACCTTGCCTTTTCCGTTTCTGACGCTGGACCTCCATCCCCCGCTCATGCAGCGCACCCGTGACCGACGCACCGGAATGCACCGCCTTCAGTCTTGCGTTCCGCCGCGTTCTCTCGGACCCCTCACTTCCTCATTTTCCGGCTGCGGTCTTGCGGCGCCCACGCCATTTCGGAATCAGGAATCCGCACCGCATGGATCCAGATGGATCGACGCGGAAGCTTGTTCATCCCTTCATTGCGCATGAAACCCGTCCCTCAGGGCCGGAAGGAATTCGATGTCGAGTGTTCCGTGAATAGATGCCTTCTCCCCTTTTCCGGAACGCGCCGAGGTTGCAGCCGTACCAGTCGCCGCGCAGGTCAAGTGACGCATGCCGTGCACCGGAGAGGCCGCGGACCATGCCTTCAGTCTGGCGCATCAGTCCTCGAGAGCGTCTCTTTCCCGAACTTCTCGACCGCTTCAAGGGTCTCACGCACGTCGTCCCAGGTCGTGGTGTGGTTGATGATGCACATCCTGAGCGCGAACGCCCCGTGCAGCATCGTGGATGACATGAACGCGGGGTCGTCCCAGAACATGCGGGCGAGCACGGTCCTGTTGACCTTTTCCAGCGCCGCCTCGTCGAGGTCGTCGCCCGCTGGATTGACGCGGAAGCAGATGATCCCCAGCGTCGCCACGTTCCTGGCCTCCAGAACCGGACTCGCACGAACGTAGGCCTCGGCCCGGGCGGCCAGCTCCATTCCCTTCTCGACCGCGCGCCGGAATTTCGCCATGCCGAAGGTTTGCACCGACATCCAGACCTTCAACGCGCGCGCCGAGCGACTCAGCTGCAGGCCGAGATCGGAGAAGTTGGGATGGTTCGCCCCCCACACCGTGTCCTGAAGGATATCGGGGCGGGACGCGAAAACATTCTTGAGACTGTTCTCGTCCCTCACCAGCAGGCAACCCGCCTCGTAGGGCTGAAAGAACCACTTGTGCGCATCCAGCCCTATCGAATCTGCGCGCTCGATCCCGCGCAGGAGCTGTTTTCCCCGCTCCGTCACCACGGCGAAACCGCCATAGGCGGCATCGACATGCAGCCAGACGCCCTCCGCGGCGCAGAAGTCGGCCATCTCCTCGAGACGGTCGATGGCGCCTGTGCCCCCCGTGCCGGCGTTGGCGGCAACCGCTACGGGCGTGAAGCCCGCCTCGCGGTCCTCGGCCACGGCGCGGGCGAGCGCATCCATGTCCATGCGAAAGTCCGCATCACTCGGGATCATGCGCGTGCATTCGCGGCGAACGCCGACTATCATCGCCGCGCGGGAAAGTGCGCTGTGGCTCTGATCGCTCATGTAGACGGTGGCGCGCTCGGGGTGACCCGCCGCCTCGCGCGCCGCAACGAAGGCGTCGACGCTGGCGGCCGAGCCGCCGCTGGTGAAGAGCCCGCCCGCGCCTTCCGGATAGCCGAGCCAACGCCTGAACCAGTCGATGACGACCAGTTCCAGCTGGCTCGGGCCGCTTGCAACCAGCCAGGTGCACTGATTGATCTGGTAGCCGGCGGCCATGAAGTCGGCGACCACGGCGGGCCAGGTGGGCGACGACGGGATGAATCCGAAGCAGCGCGGGTGGTCGAGGCGCACCGTGAGCGGAAGCACGTCGCGCGTGACTCTCTCGATCACCTCGTCCGCGGGTCGCCCGTCCTCGGGCGGGTCCTCCTGCAGCTGGTCTTCGAGGATCTGCCGGAATTCGCCGTCCCAGGCGTCTTCTCCAGGCAAGCCTTCGATTCGCGCCACCACGTGTTCAAGCGCCTTGTGCCCGAGGTCGAGCATTTGCTCACGCGACATCCCCAGCTCGCCGACGACCGGCATGTCCGGTTCATTCCTGCCTGCCGGGGGCGTGTCTGCTTGTTCCTTGATTGGAAGTTTCGCCATGACTAAACTTGGCCAAATTGTCCCTTTACCTGAGAATGCTACCCCAAACGCGTGTGACGTGGAAGCCGGACTTGGAGTGGGCAACAATTGTCCGGCCGAAGCCGCGCCTTCTGCTGCATGATCTTGCGATCGAAGGACCCTTTCCCGGCAGCTGTTTCCAACCAAAGTCGTCCACTGCACCCTGTTCCGGGCGGCCCTGTGCCCGACGCGGCGGACCCGATGTGGATGTCGGCGGCGCAAGACCGTGCACCGGGCAGGGCGCGCGAACGAACTGAAGCTGCAAGCGCTGCTGACACTTGCCGGACCGAAGGCTGTCAGCGGCAATTCCGATACGAACCGAAGTGCCGTGAGAGAGTTCCCGGGATCACGCCCGGGACGATCCTGGAGTTCAGGGACCGTCACTCTGAAACCCGGCATCCGCCGCCTGAAGGTGAACGGCGACCGCTACAGCGTGCACCGACGGGCCTTCCCGATCGCCGGCCGCTCTCGGCACGACCGGACTGCATTGGTTGACCTCAATGCGGGGTCGGGGCAGGTTCCGCCCGGTTGGGCGGCAACCGCTCGACAGACACGTGAAATTCCGGTGCCGAACGGCAGAGGGCGGTGAGTTGCCGGGCCCCTTCCCGGGCACTGGCACGAACAAGCCGCGGAGTGACTTGGCGGTTCGCTGCCGCGAGGAGATTGACCACGGGAGAAAGCGATGGAATGCGACTGCCGGTTGGCACGTCTGGCGGTCGTTGGCCTGACAGCTTCCTTGCTTGCAGGCTGCGGCGGCAGCGAGATGTCCGGTACTGCTCCTGGTGCCGAACAGATCAAGCAAAAAACGCTCGATCGGGTGCAATCCGCCACAACGGTGCTGGCAAGCGATCAGCATGTGTTCCGATACGACGGCCAGTCGTCCCGCAACTTCACCATGTGCGGCGCAACGGTCTGCGGAGTTAGCCAGACGCCCGAGGGCCTGCAGGCCGCACTTGCACGCGCGTTCGCCGATTCCCGTCTTGACTTCGGAAGCAGCCACTTCGCGACACGGCTCGAGGATTCCCTGGAACTCAGTCGGGAGACCCAGGTCGTGAACGGCGTCACGCTCGTCGAAGGCTACGGACTGCGCACCGGAGAGCGTGCGTTCAGCGCGAAGTTCTTCGGTGCCTGGCTCGATGGCGGCGCGTTCTTCGTGAACGAGACCACCCTGACGGTCAGGAACGAGCGCGGCGAGCCCGTAGGGCTGGGCACCGTCTACGATGCCAGCGCCCTTGGCGCGACCGGCGACGCGCCCCCTGCACCCGTGCAGGGCATGTCAGCCACCTGGGTGGGCATCATGATCGGTGTGGACATGAGCGACACGGTGACGCGCGGCCAGTTCCTTCGCGGCGATGCGACACTCGTCATCGACGATCTGGCCAATCCGGATGTCGACGTCGCCTTCAGCGAATTCCGCGATCTGGAAACCGGCGCGGTGCTGGCCGGACGAATGATCGCTCCCTGGCAGGACATTCCGCTCGACGGCGGCTCATTCGGCGGCGTTCTGCAGCCCGGGAATTAGCCCGAAAGGCTTATCCCCCTGGCCAAGGCGGCACAAGATGTTGTGTCGGCGCCTGCGCGGCCGGGTTGGATCCGTTGCGCAGAACGCGCCGGCACGGCCGCAAGGCGGTCCCGGCGGCGGGAATTCCGGGATGCGGGGGGCGTGGGCGGACTGCGGGCGCGGGGTTCCGGCGCCGGGGCCGCGTCAGGCGCGTCCTTCGACGATGTCCTGATACGTTGCGGGCGGCAGCCCGATGCCGATGCCGAGGAGGCTCTCCGGTTCGATCGGGAGGAGGCCGTCGAGGGCAGGCCGTTGGAACCGCGCATGCACCTGTCCATCGACGGGACCGGGATCCCGATGCGGAAGGAAGAGACGGAGGGCGTTCTCGGCAAGCATGAGGACGGGAGCTCGAAGAGCCGGGAAGCCAGGCTGGCCGTCATGCACACCGCAGAGGGCCGGGATCCGGAGACCGGCGCGGCGCTGAAGGACAGGGGCAGCGAGACGTCCGGCGGCCTCATCGACAGCGCGGCGGCGCCGTCCGGAAGCAAGGAGCCTTCCGGTTTCGCCACGCGCCTTGACCGGGAGGCGCTTCGCCGCGGCCTGCACGATGCCAGGGAACTCGTCGTCATCTCCGACGGGGCCGAATGGATACGGAACACCTGCGACGAACTCTTCGGGGGGCGGAAGGTCACCTGCGTGCTCGACATCTTCCATGCCCTGGAACACGCCTCCGACGCCGTGAAGGCGCTCCTCCCAGGCGGGCCGGGTCGCCAGGGTGGTCCGGGAGCTCGAGCCCTTCAGAGGCAGGCACGAGGAGGTGGCCGCGTGCTGCCGCCACTTCCGGAACAACATCGAGAGGATGCGGTACGACGGGTACCGCGATCAGGGCATGCAGGTCGGAAGCGGCGTCGTGGAAGGCGGCTGCAGGCAGTTCGGGCTGAGGCTGAAGCGCTCAGGCACCCGCTGGTCCAGGAGGGGAGCCAACGCCATGCTCGCGCTCAAGAGCTGCACCATGAACCTCAGGCTGCCCGACTTCCTTGACTGGCGGGCGAGACAGGCCGTAACCGCCTGAACAACCAATCTGGGCTACACCCCCGGCGGAGGGAAGCGAGGCGTCGCATGGACGGAACCGAAGGAGGGAAACACGTGAAGACATAGAGCTTTGCCAAGGTGTCAACGAAACAAGAGCGGATAGCCGAACAGGCGAGAGCCTGCCCGGAACCGGTGGTCACCGCACTGCATCACCACATCGACCTTGAGTGGATGCACATGGCCTGGAACCTCACCCGAAAGGACGGGGCGACGGGCGTGGATGGCGTGACGGCAGCCGACTGCGAAAGGGATCTCGAGGCCAATCTTTCGGACCTCCTGACCCGGATCAAGTCCGGCAGCTACCGCGCGCCACCGGTTCGCCGCCACTTCATCCCGAAAGCGGATGGAAAGCTGCGACCCCTTGGCATCCCTACCTTGGAGGACAAGGTGGCGCAGCGGGCCATCGTGATGATCCAGGAGCCGATCTGCGAGGCGGACTTCCTGCCTTGCTCGTACGGTTTCCGGCCGGGCCGCGGGGCGCACAACGCGCTCGACGCGCTCACGGTCGGAATTGAGCAGCGCAAGATCAATTGGATTCTTGACGCGGACATCCGCGCATTCTTGGAGTCATCTTCATATTGCCCCCTGGCTCATTCAAGCTGTTCGAACAGGCGAGGCTGATCGTCCACGACCTTGATGCGCAATGCTTTCTTCCTGCCCGCACGGATGTGCACCGCCTCCAGCGCCCCGTGCCTTGCACGCTGCAACACGGTCTGGCGGGATACGCCGAGACGGCGAACGGCCTCGCGCATCGGCACGTAGTCCGGTGGCGCCTGCTCCATGAACTGGGGGCGGAAGGCCTCCGTGATGCGAATGCGCCACGGTGCGCCCGGCGTGGTCTGCTCACCGTCGATGAATCCGTCATTGAGCCATCCATGAACTGTCGAGGGTGCGACGCCAAGGATCTCGGCAGCCCGCTTGACGGTGATCAGTTCGGCGTCGGCGGGCCGTGTTGCCGGGTCGAAGCGTTGGATTTTCCAGTGGTTTCGGAGATTCCGGACACGGGTCTTGTCGAAGCGATGTCCGTAGGCTCACACGTCCTGACCTCGCCCCTTGCGACAGGCAACTTTCATGAGGCGGGTTTCCCCGCCCTGGCATTGTTCCCGGGCAATTCGCAGACCATGCGCAGGCCGGTTCCGGGGAAGATCGTGCATGTCTGGTTGAGCTCTTCGAGCAGTCCCGCGACGGCGGCGTCGCCCGCATCGCTGGCGGTGCCGAGGATGCGCACCCGCAGGATGCCGTTTTCCGGGTCCGGGACGATGTCGGCATCCGACTGGAACAGTTCGGCGAGGGTGCGGCGTGGGCGTTGCTTCGCGCCCTGCGCGTCGGCGACGGCGGGCATCATCCGGGTCTCGGCGCGGCAGGCGATCATGCGGATGACGTCGAGGAGCAGCCTCTCGCCGGAGGGCAGCGCGTCAAGCCACTCATCCTCGCCGAGTTCCGCGACCTTGACGTGCGTGGGCAGATCCCTGCGCCGGAGCTTGAGCGCCTCGCGCTCGGCGTCGAGCGTCCCGATCTCGGCCTTCAGCCTCTCGGCGGACCTGGCGGCCGTGCCGGACGGCCCGCCCCCGGTCAGGTCGGCGACGCGGTTGCGCAGCGTGCCGAGCCTGTTCCGCATCCGGTTGATCCGGCGGTCCAGCTCGCGCCGGGCCGGATTGACGACGCGCGCCTCCGGATCCTGCTCGGCAAGGCCGTGCACCGGCAGCGCGTCGAGGCTGAACTCGTCGCGCATGTACTTGAAGAAGCTCTCCTGCGCCCATCGGGAGAACAGCGCGCCTGCGGCCTGCTCCGTCGGCACGCCGAAGTCGGTGGTCACGAGCGGGACCTGCCGGCCCGAGTCCAGCAAGCGGCGGATCTGGCGAACCTCGGGCCCCTTGCCGCCCTTGCCCAGCCTGATCCGCCTCTCGGCAAGGCGGACCTCGGCCGAGCCGGCGCCGCCGGGACCGTGGAGCGGCGCCTCGACGGCGCGGAACTCCTCCTCCGGCCAGTCCTCGCCCCTGAAGCCCTTGTGCCAGGTGATCACCGCGATGCCACGCCGGGCGAGGCGGGCGAACAGGGCCGGGCTCCATCCCTCCCGGTCGAAGACCAGCGTCAGCGCGGGCGCGGCCTCCGGCGAGACCGTGAGATCCGGCGCGTCCGGTCCCGGCAGGCCCAGCCGATCCAGCGCCGGAAGGACGTCGTGCTCCAGCGCCTTGGCCATGCCGGGATCGAGATCCTTGTGCAGGCACAGCAGCGGCCTGCCGCCGAGCGCGTTGACCCAGTAGCTGGTCGAGGCCGGCAGGCAGAGCTTCCGGCGCGACACGAAGTGCTTCGGAAGGCGGCCCTTGCGGCCGGCATAGACCTTCACGTGCCCGTCCACCGACAGCGTGGCGTGGGCGTCCGGCTCGTCGGCCATCCACGCCCGCGCCAGCGCGTCCTGCCAGCCCTTCACCCGCTGAACGTCGGATGCGAGCGCCCGGATCTTGCGCCGCAGCGTCTTCGCTTCCGGGCAGCGGTCCAGCCCCAGGACCGCGCCCCATTCCCCCGGAGCCTCGTGGCGCAGCGCCTCGGGGTTGCGGACCCGGGCCATGAACAGGAACGCGAGCAGGAGAAGCGTGCTCGTCAGCCCGTGGCATCCTTTCGGCAGCGACAGGAACGCGCCCGAACGGTCGAGCAGCCCTTCCTTCAGGAGCGTCGGCAGCGCGGCCAGCACGCCGCCGCAGGCGACCGCCGAAAGAGGCTCGTCGAAGCGCGGATGCGCCTCGGCCATCGCCCCCGCCGAGGCCGCGACGCGCCCCGCGCTGTCGCGCGCGCCCCGGCCCATCGGCGCCTCCCGGTCGCGCCGGTCCCGTTCGCTGCGGCCGAGCAGGCCTGCCCGGACATCCTCGTCCTGCGTGTCCGTTCCGGCCGGCCGCTCCTCCTGCGCCTCCGGCTTCGTGTTCTCCGGCTCGGGCTGTCGCGCGCCGATGAACCCCTTGCGGCGGTTGTGGTTCAGCGTCGTGGCGGGAACCTCCAGCTCGCGGGCAACCGCGGTGCCGCTCATGCCCTTGGAAAGGAGGCGGTCCGCCTCCCGCGCCGTCTCGCCGGTGATCACGCTCGTTCCACGGCCCCGGCGCGGCTCGTGGAACGCCGCCTCGCCCTCGTTCCGAAGCTTGTCCGCCGCACGCTGAACCGTCGCGCGGCCAACGCCGAACGCAGCCTGCAGGTCCCTGTGGCGGATGCCGTGCCTGGCGAACCTGGCGATCCGCAGTCTCATGGCCGGGCGGTCGTTCTCGTCGTGGCAGTCGAAGGGCTCGAGGTTGGAGAAGCAGACGGTCTGGCCGTCCTCGGATGCGAAGGAGAAGCACGAAGCGCCGATCTGGACGGCGTCTGAAGGGTGCATGGCGAGCGTGTTCATGGGAAGCGGGAAACCTGAAAGTGAGCCTCATGTCATATTGCCCGCTTCCGGCGTGCCTGTCAAGCCGGAAATCTGCATATTGTCGTTGTTTTGTTGGCCAAACGGGCCCTGGAGGACATCGAAATCAGCCCGCGAGGTCAGGACGTGTGAGGCTGTGGTCTTGCCCTGGCGGTTGAGGATGCCGGCAATGACGTCATCGGGATGGAATTGCGCGAGGCGGCGGACCAGGTCGATCGTGTCGTCATCCGTGCGGATCGTCGCCTGCCGCTTGCGGGGCCGCTCGACCTCGGCTTCGGTGAACAGGCCGCCACACCAGCGCAGCGTGAGTTGAGCCCGGCATTCTCCGCGAGGCGCGGTGACGATGACTTCTTCCAGCACCGTGCGTAACAGCTCCTTCCTGTCCCTTATGGTGGTGCCGGAGGCATTCCAGGCGCGTTGCAGACCGTTTCCCAGGGCCAGGATCGCGGCGCGCTCCGCGTCAGTGAGCTGGCGCGGCCGATCCCGTGCCCGACGCTCGAGTTCCCCCTGTGCGTCTTCGAGCGCGAGCAGGCTGCGTTCCCATTCCGCCTCAAGGCCGCGTCCGACAAGGCGGTTCTCCGGTTCGACGGCCCGATAGCGGCGTTCCGCGCGCTCGGCATCGTAGCGTGCCCGCTCGACAGCCAGCCTCCACTGTTCAAGGTCCTGCTCGCAACCGGTTTCGATCTGTTCGGCAGCCAGGAGCGCTGCTTCAAGGCTTGCCGGCCGGATCGCCTCCAGCACCGCCGCGGCGACAGCCTGATCGATCTGCACGGCGCCGATGGTCAGGCAGGAATCGTGTCGCCCTTCGACCAGCGTCCTGCCCTGGCAATGATAGCCGGGCGAAGAGGTCCGGCCCCGGTAGTGGGTCCTCAGCCGGCGGCCGCACTGGCCGCAGGTGGCGATGCCCTGCAGCAACGCCGTGCCTTCGCGGACAGCTCCGCCGCCGCCGTGCGGCCGTGGCCTCGTGTTGCCGGCAATGCGCTCGAGTATCGCCTCGTGGGTTTGCCAGTCGATGCAGCCCGGGTGATGATCGTGGATCAGGACGTTCCATTCCGATCTGGGCAGCTTGCGGCTGCGGATCCGCACCGCACCGGCGGCATCGACATGGCGTTCGCGCCGTGTCTTCCCGTACACGTAGGCGCCGGCATGGACCGGATTGGTCAGCACCTGGTGGATCGTGGCGTACGACGGCGGGATCCAGGCGACGTCGGCTCCAAGGTGTCGGCGAACCGGAAAGTCCAGGCCCTCGGACATGAACCAGGACCAGACGCGGCGCACCGATCCGAACTCGGCAAAGCGGTCGAAGACGGAGCGTATCGCCGCCTGTATCGCCTCGTCGGGATCGATCAGGATCTCGGCATTGGCGTCGCCTCGGACGAATCCGATCGGCTGTCCCCGGTAAAGTTCGCCGCGGGCCGCCTTGTTGCGGATCCCGCCGTCGAGGCGGGCTCGCAAGATGTGAAGCTCCGCCTCCGAGAATGTACCTTTGAGTCCCAACAAGAGCCTGTCGTTGAACAACTTGGGATCGTAGATGCCGTCGGCATCTCCGATCAGCGTATCAGTGTATCCGCACAGGTCGAGCAATTTGTACCAGTCGGTGTTGTTCAAGGCAGTCCCATACTGCCCGTTTTTTCCCTGACGAAGTCACGATTCACTATCGGTTTCATCCTTTGGCCGGTCTTTCGGTGCGATTTCGCCGGCACCACAGGCGGCCTGACGGGATGTTCCTGATTGTCGAGCGTCCCGACGGAACGCTCGTCCAAGTTCCGGAGTGGATGACGACGCCCGAGGCGGCCGGGATCGAACTCGAGGACCATCCGAGGCTCTCCCTGCGGAGCCTGGCGGCATTGCGCGACTCCATCGATGCGTTTCTTGTGGCGCTCCAGGCTTCAGGGAAAGGAGAGTGCGATGGAACGGATTCACGGAGCGATGCAGGGCGAGCTGTTCGCCCGGGAGGCGCCCTTGCCGGCGACGGCGCAGAAGGACCTGCTGCCGCTTCTGGCGGCGCTGATCACGGCGGCGATGACGGCGGAGCATCCGTCGACGATGCGGACGGGAGGCGGCGATGACGATGCATGACGCCAGGATCACTGCGGAGCACCTCGCGCGCCGGGCCTGCGTCTATGTTCGGCAGTCGACCGGCGACCAGGTTCAGAACAACCTGGAGAGCCAGCGCCTTCAGTACGGGCTCGCCGACCGCGCCCGGGATCTGGGCTGGAGCCAGGTGGACGTGATCGACGAGGACCTCGGCCAGTCGGCCGGCGGCGGCGAGCGTCCCGGCTTCGAGAGGCTGCTCGCCGCGGTCTGCTCCGGCGCCGTCGGCATCGTGCTCTCCAGCGAGGCTTCAAGACTTTCGAGAAACGGCCGGGAGTGGCATACGCTTCTGGAGTTCTGCGCCGTGGTCGGCTGCCTGCTGGGCGACCGGGACGCGGTCTACGATCCCCGTCTTGCGCATGACCGCTTCCAGCTTGGCCTCCAGGGGTCCGTCTACGAGCTCGAGCTGTCGGTGCTGCGCCAGCGCTCGCTCGAGGCGCAGTGGCAGAAGGCCGGGCGCGGCGAACTGTTCACGACCGTCGCGATCGGCTACGTGAGGGTCGGGAACGACCGGATCGAGATGGACCCCGACCAGCGGGTGCGCGACGCCGTCGCCCTCGTGTTCAGGAAGTTCGCCGCGTTCGGGAGCGGGCGCCAGGTGCACCTGTGGTTCCGCCAGGAGGGCATTGACCTCCCTGCGGTCCGGCACGGCCCGCGAGGTCGCGAAGTGGTCTGGAAGCCGCCGGTCTACAACTCCATCAAGAAGATGCTGGCGAATCCGGTCTATGCGGGAGCCTACGCGTGGGGACGCAGCATCGTCCGGACCGGTCTCGCCGACGGCCGCAGGCGCACGACGCGCGAACTCCGGGGCAATCCGGAGGACTGGCCGGTCTTGATCCGGGATCATCACGACGGCTATGTCAGCTGGGATGACTACGAACGGAACCAGCGCATGATCGCCGACAACGCCGGCTCCCTGGCATCGTCGCGCGGGGCGGTTCGCGGCGGCACCGGGCTCCTCGCCGGCCTGCTGCGCTGCGGCCATTGCGGGCGCAAGCTCCAGGTCAACTACCGGGGGAAGCGCAGCGCGCGCTACAAGTGCCGCGGGAACGAGGATCAGGACGGCGAACGGTGCGTGTCGTTCGGCGCCCTGCGCGTCGACGAGGCCGTCGGCGACGCGGTGATCCGCGCCGTTGCGCCGCAGGGCGTGGAAGCGGCGCTTCTGGCGATCGAGGAGGCGAACACGGCGGCGTCGGAGACCGTTCTGCAGGCGGAACGGGCGCTCGAAGGGGCCCGGTTCCGTGCCGACGAGGCCCGCTGGCGCTACGAAGCGGTCAATCCCGGCAACCGCCTGGTCGCGGACAACCTGGAACGGCTGTGGAACGACCGCCTCCAGGACGTGCAGGCGTGCGAGGAGCGGCTGTCGCGGGTGCAGGCGCAATCGCATCGCCAGGAACCGACACCGGACGACAGGGCGGCCTGGCTGTCGATGGGCGCCGATCTTGAACGCGCCTGGCGGCACGAGGCGGCCCCGCCGGAACTTCGCAAGCGCATTCTGCGTGCGGCTCTCGTGGAAATCGTCGTCACCGTTGCCGACGGCGTCGTCGGGCTTGTCCTGCACTGGCAGGGCGGCAGCCACACGGAACTGCGGGTGCGCAAGAACCGGACCGGCGAGCACCGGATGGTGGCGGGAGCCGAAACCGTGGACCTGGTCCGCGAGCTTGCCAGGGTCATGCCCGACCGCCTGATCGCGGGCTTCCTCAACCGGGCCGGAAAGAAGACCGGGCAGGGAAACGGCTGGACGCTGGCGCGCCTGAAGGCGTTCAGGTCCACGCACGGCATCCCGGCCCATCGCGACGGCGAGATGCGGGACCGGAACGAGGTGACGCTGAAGGAGGCAGCGGAACGTCTGTCGGTGCACGAAAGCACGGTGCGGCGGCTGATCGACAGCGGCGCGATCCCCGCGCGCCAGGCCTGCAAGGGCGCACCGTGGGTGATCGACGCGACCGCACTGCCCGAACGCGTGCAGGACATTCCGCCGGCACCGGACGCGCGACAAAGAATGCTTGATTTGCAATGAGGTAGAGAGGTGGTCACTATGGACCCGCTCCGTTCCTGGCGAGCCTTGAGACTTCGAGCCCGAGAAGGATGCCGACACCGCCGAGGGCGACCTCGGACGTCATGTGTGCGAATCCGCTGCGCCCGTCGGCGCAGGCACCGGACAGGCCAGGATCTTCATCGATGACCGCGACCTGATCGGCGTGCCAGCCGAGATCGCGGGCGCGCTCGGCAAGGGCATTTTGACGGCGGGTCGATTCGCGATGGTTCTCGACTTGAGAGGGTGTCGACTGGCGGATGTAGACCATGGCGCGGCGCTGGAGATGCAAGGACGTGATTCCGCTGTCAGTCATTGCTCTTGCTCCCGGGCTCCCGGTGAACGGGCGCGGCCTGCATGATCAGCTTTGCCAGTTGTGCAATCACCGTCCGGCGTGTTGCCTCGTCGAGGTGCTCCCACAGCTGGTCGTGCGGTTTCGGGATCTCCGGAAAGTCCAGGTGCAGTTGCATGATGCTCCTCCGTTTCAGTGCGTCGAAGCAGAGCATTCACCACGGATCGCATGCGCAACAGGTCCTGCGGCTCAGCCACCAGTTCAAGATTGCCGGTCGGGACGGACTCGTCCGTTGCCGCGTCCGTCCACTCGACGGGAACAATGCGGCGGCTGCCGTCGGGAAACAGCAACAGGAGCCGAAGACGCCCCTCGCGAAAGAGCTGCTTCAGAACCGGAACGGTCTCACCTTCGAGGACATGCGCCTTGCGGGTGATCCTGACCGTCGCCGGAAGCTCGCGGAGGTGGGTAGTGTGTCGTGTGGTCTTTCGACACGATCGACCACCGACGCCTCCGGGGCTTTCTCGACCTGAGGATCAAGGACGGCGTCATACGCCGCATGATCGACAAATGGCTGAAGGCGGGTGTGCTGGATGCGGGCGTACTGCAACGCTCGGAGACGGGCACGCCGCAAGGCGGGACGGTGACCCTCTGAACACAAAAGGCAACTTCCGGTTTGAGCGCCGGATAGCGGGCTGGCGAGACCGCCCGATGCCTGACTTGCGCCTCGAAAGGCAATGCGTTTATGACAAATGGCCAGATCCACACGATCCGAGAAGGTCGAGCAGCTCAACGCCGCCTACGCGCTGCTGGCCCAAGGCGTCACGGCGAGCGAGGCCGTGCGCCAGCTGTCTCGCCGTTTCGGGCTTTCGGCGCGTCAGGCCGGGCGCTGCGTCCGGGACGCCCGGACCATGTCCCGCCCGGTCGAGGCCGTCGAGGCGCCGGTTCCGATCACCATCAAGATTCCCGGCACGCTGGCGGCAACCTTGCGGGCTCAGGCGCGAAGCCGCGGCCTCTCCATCGGGGAGATCGTCGCGCGGGCCCTGAGGCGCTTCTTCTCGGAGCCGGACCGCGATGGCTGAGCGCCGCCCGGACGCCCGGCCCGCCGTTCACCTCGCCTGTTCCTTCGATCGCCTGCTCGATGCCAAGCTTCAGAATGCCTGCGCCATCCTGGTGCCGGACCGGGCGCACGGGGTTCCGGCCCTGACCAATGGAGACGAGCATGAGGATTGCGGCCATTCATGCACGGGTCTCGGGCGATCAGCAGAGAGAGAGCCACACGATCGCCAGCCAGACCGAGGCGCTGATCGCATACGCCAGGGAGAACGGGTACGACGTCACGCCGGACAGGATCGTCGAGGACGACGGCCTGTCGGGCGCCGTTCTCGAACGCCCGGGGCTCGAACGGGTCCGGGACCTCGCGGCGGAAGGACGCATCGAGGCCGTTCCGGTTCACTCCCCGGACCGCCTGAGCCGCCGGCATGCCTGTCAGGTTCTTCTCGTTGAGGAACTGGCCCGCCACGGCGTCGAGGCCGTGTTCCTGAAGGCGCCGTCGACGAAGACCCCCGAAGACCATCTCCTTGTGCAGCTGCAGGGCATGATTGCGGAATGTGAGCGTGCCCGGATCCTGGAGCGGTCCCGGCGCGGCAAGCGCCACCGGGCAAAGCGCGGCGAAGTTGCCGTGCTCGCCGGTGCGCCCTGCGGCTGCCGCCATCACAGGAAGACCCGGGACAGCGATGCCTTCCACGAAATCGTCGAGCCGCAGGCCTCGGCCGTTCGCGACATCTGTCGTGCGTATGCCTGTGAGCACATGAGCATCGGCGCGATCACCCGAAGGCTCAACGAACGCGCGGTCCCGACAGCCACCGGCCGCAGCCCGCGCTGGGAGCGTTCGGCAGTGTGGGGGATCTTGCGCAACCCGGCCTGCAAGGGCAAGGCCTGCTTCGGCAAGACCCGCCAGCAGCCGCGGACGTCCGTGACGCGTCCCCTGCGCCAGCGCGGCCACGGCAGGGCACGAACGGCCACGCGAGGACTGGATCGAGATCCCGGTCCGGCGATCGTCAGCGAGGAGACCTTCGCCCTGGCCGAGGAGAGACTGGCGCTGAACAAGGCCCGCTCGCCGCGCCGCGCCAAGACCCCCAGCGTGCTGCAGGGGCTGGTCACCTGCGGCAAGTGCGGCTACGCGCTGTCGCGCACGTCGACCCGGACGAGTGCCCGCAAGATCCGTTATTGCCGCTGTCTCGGATCCGACGCCTGGCGCCATCTCGACGGACCGCTGTGCGACAGCCGGCCGGCACGCCAGGACCAGCTTGATGACATCGTCTGGACCGAAGTGGTCCGTCCGCTCGAGGACCCGGCCTTGATCGGGGCCGAGATCGACCGGCGACCGGAAGCGGACCGCGCCTCCGATCCCGACCGGAAACGCGAGATCGACCTGCGGCACCGTCCGACCCGGATCCGCAAGAGCCTCGACCGCCTCGTCACGGCCTGTCAGGAGGACCTGATCACGATCGAGGAACTGCGTGCACGGACGCCGGACCTTCGCCGCCAGGAACAGGCGCTCAGCCGCGAACTGCACCTGGCCGAGAATCGCGCCAGGGACCAAGACACGTGGCTCCGGCTGGCCGAGACCCTGACCGGGTTCCTGGACCGGCTGCGCGTGTCCGCCAATACGCTGGACATCGACGAACGCCAGCGCATTGTCCGGCTCCTCGTGAAGGAGGTGCAGGTCACAGAGGACACGATCACCATTCACCGTTCCATCCCGATCCCGGGATCGCCGCAGGACGATCCAGAACCGTCAAAACCAGGCTCGGACGTCACTGAAGGCAAAAGGTAACTGCTCGCCCCCCTTCTTGACCGTTGGATTTCTTGCCTGATCGCGTTCGGGACGAGCGTCCGGCCTTTTGCCGCGGCGCCTTGCGCGGTTCTCGCTGCCGACCTCCCGTCGAGGATTTGCGTTTGACATCACAGAGCGGACATTCCATTGCCGGTCGCGGATCGATCGTTCCGGGGAGGGGCCGTCTCGATGGGGGCATGGTACGGGTCAAAGGCGACGACGGGGCTCTGCCAGGCCATCGTGAGCCTCATGCCGCCTCGTTCCGCATGTCTGGAAACGCGCTTGGGCGGCGGCGCGATCATGAAGCGCAAGCCGCCCGCGCAGCGCGGCATCGGCCTGGACCGCCGGGCGACCGACGGCTTCGGACGGGACTGCCCCGTCGAGCTCCACCATGGCTGCGCCCACCGCTTCCTGTCCGGCTTCGACTTCCAGGGCCGCGAGCCGGTCTGCCGCGCGACGCCCCCGGGCGAGCGGCTCGCGGTGGAGGCGGCGGTGATGGCGGTGGAGGCCGGGTGATGGCGACGGTGAACGCGGCGTCGCTGCGCGAGGAGTTCGAGGGCGCGAAGGCCCGCATCGCCGCGCTGCGAAAGGACGGCAAGGTGTCCGAAGAGGTCGATGCCGTGATCGGCGTCCTGTTCACCCTGCTGGGCATCCTGATCACCGTTCTGCCGGAAAGGACGACCCGCAAGGGATCGAGGAACTCCAGCCTCCCGCCGTCGCAGACGGACAGGGACGAGACCGCACGGCGTGCCGGCAGCAGCGGCAAGGGCGCGAAGCCGAACCCGCAGACGGGCGACAACCTCCGGAAGACCACCGTCGAGGAGACGGTCGCCGTCGAGGCCTGCGACACATGCGGCGCCGACCTCGCAGACGTCGATGCGATCGACCGGGAACGCCGCATTCTCCACGACATCGTGTTCGAGGTCGTCGAGCGTCGCGTCGACGCCGAGGTCAAGGAATGCCCCGCATGCCGGGCCCGCACCAAGGGACGGTTCCCCGACGACATGCCGGGCCCGCTGCAGTACGGCGCCGGCCTCCAGGCCTTCGTCGTCAACCTGCCGGGCGCCCACATGCTGTCGCTGCGCCGTGCCGTGTCGCTGGTGCAGGCGATCTCCCAATGGCATTTCTTTTGACCGCAAGGTCTGGCCGGACTTTCTTTCGCTCCCGCGAGGCCGTTGTTCCATGGCAGTCGGCGCCGGTGCGGATTTTTTGGCACAGGGGGGTTGACACTTCCGCCGGTCCGTGCAATCCAGGCTGCGGGACACTGCATCTTCCGGAGCGGGAGCGATGGATCCGCGGATCGAGCGCCTTGAGACGACCACCTTTTTCGGCCGCCGCCTGACGCGGCGCCAGATCGCCGACATCCAGGAGACGGTGGCGCTGCTTCCCAACAACACCCGCAACGAGCTCGCGAAGACGATCTGCGAGCACCTGAACTGGAACACGCCCAAGGGCGACTACCGCGTGTCGGCCTGCCTCCGCATGCTGGAGCAGCTGGAGGGGTTCGGGATCCTGGCGCTTCCGGAGAAGCGGAGCACCGGCCCCGGCGCGCTGCCGCCGATCTGCCACACGGCGGCATCGGACCCGCAGCCGGAGATCGCCTGCGAGCTGTCCGCCCTCGAGCCTCTGTCGCTGCACGCCGCGGACGGTCCCGACGAGAAGGCGGAGTGGAACGAGCTTGTCGACCGCCATCACTGCCTGGGCTGTCCGCGCCCGTTCGGCCCGCACCTGCGCTGGTTCGTCCTGGACCGTGACGGCCGCCGCCTCGGCTGCCTGCTGTTCGAGGCGGCGTCGCGGACGCTGCCGGCGCGCGACGAATGGATCGGATGGAGCGGACCGGACCGCGAGCGCCGGCTGCACCTGGTGCTGGGCAATTCCCGCTTCATCGTGTTTCCATGGGTGGCCGTGACGAACCTTGCCTCGCGGGTCCTCGGCATGGCGGCGGCCCGCCTTCCCGGGGAGTGGGAGCGCCGCCACGGCTGCCGCCCCGTGCTGTGCGAGACGTTCATCGACCCGACGCGCTTCGACGGGGCGTGCTACCGCGCCGCCAACTGGGAGCGCATCGGAATGACCGCCGGCCGGAAGTCGGGCCGGCGGGCGAAGCCGGCGAAGGAGATCCTCGTCCTTCCCCTCGGCCGGGACTTCCGCGACGTCCTCCAGGGGCGCGCGGCTCCGGCACGCTCGCCGCGCCCGCCGCGTCCCGACCGGGACGATCCGCTGGTCGCGGCGTGGCTGCAGGTCGTCGACGCCGCCACGGCGCTGGCCGACGCGCACGACCGCCGCTGGATGAAGCGGCGGCGGGTCCTCAACAGCCTCATCGTGATGCTGTTCGTGTTCCGGCTGGTCCTGTCGCGGGGGGAGAAGGGCTACGCGACCGTGACCGCCGAGCTCTGGGAGCAGTGCCGCAAGCTGGGGATCGCCCTGCCTCAACGCGAGCCGGTGGCCGCCTCGTCGATCTGCAAGGCCCGGCAAAGGGTGCACGAGGAGCTGTTCCTGGACCTTCACCGCGAGATCCTCCGCCACGGCGGCGAGGGCGGGCGCTGGAAGGGCCGCCGCCCGTTCGCGGTCGACGGAACGAAGATGAACCTGCCCCGGACGCTGGTCGATGCCGGCTACCCGCTCCCGCACGGCGGCGCCCGCTATCCGCAGGGGCTGGTGTCCTGCCTGTACCGGCTCGACACCAAGGTCCCGGTCGACTTCTCGCTCTCCGCCCGCGCCTGCGAGCGGGCCGCGGCCATGGGCCACCTGCACGCCCTGGAGGCCGGCGACGTCGTCGTGTTCGACCGGGGACACTTCTCGTTCGAGCTCCTGTACGCCGTCATCCGCACGGGCGCCCATCCGGTGTTCCGGCTCCAGCGCAACCGCGTGGGCGCCTTCAGGGACTTCATGGAGGGCGACCGCACCGAGACCGTCGTCACCGCCGCCCCGGGACCGGACACGCAGCGAGAGCTTGCCGAACGTCGGCCCGGCGAGCGCTTCGATCCGGTCGACCTCCGGCTGGTCCGCTGCAAGACGGACGGCGACGACTGCCATCCCGTCACGACACTGCTCGATGCCGGCCACGTCTCCGCCGAGGATCTTGGCCATCTCTACCATGGACGGTGGGGAATCGAGGAGCTGTACAAGGTCTCGAAGCGAACCATCGCGGTGGACGAGTTCCACGGCCGGACCGAGCGCGGCGTGCGCCAGGAACTCTACGCCCACTTCAACCTGATCGCCATGACGCGGCTGCTTTCCGGGCATGGCGACGACCTGCTCGCAGACATCCGCGAGCAGGGAAAGGAACGCCAGGCCGTGAACTTCAGAAACGCGATCGCGATCGTGGCCGCCAACATCGAGGAGATGCTGCTCGCGCAGGCCGAAGCCGTCGCGCAGGCCGTGACCCGGATGGCCGAGGGAATCCTCAAGGTGCGCGGCCGGCTCCGGCCGGGACGGTCGTATCCCAGGAAATCGATGAAGCCGGTCAGCAAGTGGACCCGAAGGAGAAAGGCCGCAGCCTGAAGCCGGAAAATCTCCGGAAAGGCAGGGCCCCCTGCTGCGAAAAGGCGCGACTCCTTAAGGAAATGACGCCAAATCCTTAAGGAAATGCCATTGGGCGATCTCCGGCCTCAGGCTCTCCGAAGCCACCTGCCTGGGTTGCGTGCGCCGCCTTCATGACGCCCTCGCGTCATGGGAACGCGCCGCCATCGCACAGCTGCTGGAACGCCCCGCCCTGCATGCCGACGAGACCGGCTTCCGGGTCGACGGCAGGACCCAATGGCTCCATGTCGTCACCGACGGCTCCCTGACCCTGAAGTTCGTGCACCGGAAGCGCGGCAAGGAGGCCATCGACGAGATCGGCATCATCCCGCGCTACACCGGCACGCTGGTCCACGACTGCTGGGCGACATGCTTCGCCTGCGACCGGTGCAGCCACCAGCTGTGCGGCTCGCACCTTCTGCGCGAGCTGACCTTCGTCGTCGAGTCCAACGGCTTCCGCTGGGCGCGCCTGATGAAGAAGCTGCTGCGCGAGGCCTGCCACAGCGTCAACAAGAGTGCGACCAAGGTCCTGACCGAGGCCGAGCGCATGGCCATGCGCAAGCGATATCGGACCATCCTGACCCGGGGCGGCAAGGAGCTGCCCGACATCCCGCCGCGCCCGAAAGGAAAACGCGGACGGATCGCGAAGTCCGACGCACACAACCTGCATGAGCGCCTCGTGAAGCACGAGGTGTCCGTGCCGCGCTTCATGGGGGAGGCGGACGTCAGCTTCACCAACAATGCGGGCGAGCAGAAAATCAGGATGGCCAAGGTCAAGATCAAGGTATCCGGATGCTTCCGAACCCGGCTTTGCGCCGAAGCCTGGTGCCGGATCTCAAGCTGCCTGAGTTCCATGGCGGCACTCGGATACAACCCTCTCGTCGCCATCCAGATCGCGCTCGCCGGAAATGCCGCCAAAATGATCGAACTGCATGACCCTCAACCCGCCCTGGGAAAGGGGTGAGCAGTTACGGCAAAAGTTGCTTTTTGCGTTCAGGGAGCCGTTTCCCCGATCCTCACCAACGTCTGCCTGCACCATGTGCTGGATTCGTGGATGATGGAGACGGTGCGACCCCGAGTGGGGGCCTTCCGGCTCGTGCGCTATGCAGACGACTTTGTCATCGCCTTTCGAAACCGCAGGGACGGCGAGCGTGTGCTCGCCGCTCTGGGCGCGCGTCTTGCGAAGCATGGGCTAACGCTGCATCCGACCAAGACGAGGTATGTGGACTTCCGGCCAACGGCCGGTGGACATGGAACGCGGAACCGGTTCGACTTTCTCGGCTTCGCCCATCTCTGGGGCAAGTCGCGGAAGGGACGCTGGGTCGTGCGACAGTTCACCGCCAGGGCGCGTCTCGCGCGGGCCGTCAAGTCGGTGTGGACCTGGTGCAAGGAGCATCGGCACATGCCGCTCGGGGATCAGTGCCGGCACCTTGCCAGCGTGATCCTGGGACACTGCGCCTACTACGGTCTTACGGGCAATGACAAACAGCTCTCCCGCTTTCGGGCGGCTGTGGTCAGAAGCTGGCGCCGCTGGCTCGGTCGGCGCCATCGCAACGGATGGATCTCCTGGGAACGGTTCAAAGCCGTTCTCACCAGATTCCCCCTGCCAAACGCCAAGGTCACGCGGTCGATCCATGCTCCTTGAGCGAACCTGTCATGCGAGGAACCGGATGCTCTAATCGGAACTTCACACGGTCATTTTGCGTGCAACCCGTTGACATGAAACGGGAATCTGCGGTTCTGAGGCCCCGTAGATGGATTTCTGTTGCCATAACGCCCGCAGGCGCGGATCCCGGCGCATCCGGCGAGCGGTCCCGAGGGGATTGAACGGGGACGCAACATTCCTTTTGATTTTTTCTCTTGACTTCACAGACCGGGTCGATACAATGAGGCCGGAAAGTTCCCATGACGGATGCCCGCCATGGCCCTCAACATCGAATCCGTGCCCAACCAGGCCGGAAAGTGCCGAATTTCACCAACGTACCACCCTAATTTCAGCCAAAGTAGCCGGTCAATTTCACTCAACGTAGCCACCCAATGTCACCATGGTAGCCACCCGGAGCGAAGCGACGCGATCAGGCCGTGTTGGGCAAGTTGGTCTCCTCTTCTGTTCCGGGTCTGAAGCTATCTCCGCGAAGGCCCTGCCGCAAGGCTCGGCCGTCAGGACCGGTCCTCCGGTACGGGATTCCGGCAATGCGTGTGCACGCTGCCGGAGCGTCAGCGACGCCTTCTTCGAATCCAAATTGAAATGGTTGTTGTTGCGGTCCTGTGGAGCTTGTGGGCGAGAGGCCCGCGAGTGTGGGCAATGCGGTGGGCGACGCCCTTGCGTCGTCCACGGCTTGTCCACACGGCCCGCAGGGCGCGGGCCGGCCCGAAGGGCTCGTCCACAAATCCACAGGACCCCCCGGGACCGATTTCGGCAGACGTCCCGGCCTGGCGCCGGCTCCGGCTCTCATTTTCCGTCCTCGGCGCTGTCGGCCCGCATCGACGAACCGTGCAGCTCGAACCGGATCGCGCCATGGACGAGGCGGTCGAGGATGGCGTCCGCGACCGTCGGCTCCGCGACTGTCTGGTGCCAGCCAGCCACCGGCAGTTGCGAAGTGACGATCACCGAGCGGCGGTCGAAGCGGTCGTCGAGGATCTCGAGCAGGTCGCGCGCCCGGGCCGCATCGAGCGCGGCCAGGCCCCAGTCGTCGAGGATGATCACGTCGAGCCTGGCGAGATCGCGGTAGAGCTTGGGGATGGTGCCTTCGCCGTGAGCGATCCGCAGTTCGGTGAGCAGTCGCGGGACGCGCAGGTACCGGGCCTGAAACCCTTCGAGACATGCCTTGTGGGCGAGTGCGCAGGCGATCCAGCTCTTGCCCGTGCCGCACGGGCCGGTGATCAGGATGTTGGCGCCGTTCCGGATCCAGGCACAGTCGCCGAGGCCGAGCACGACGCTGCGCTTGAGGCCGCGCCGCCGGGTGAGGTTGATGTCCTCGAAGCAGGCGTCCTGGTGGCGCAGCTGGGCCTTCTTCAGGCGCCGCTGCAGCGCGCGCGAGCGCCGCTCGACGACCTCGCGGTCGATCAGCAGCGCGAGCCGGTCCTCGAACGGCATGTCGTCCAGATCGTGGCGTGCCAGCTGTTCCTGGAAGGCGGCCAGCATGCCGGGCAGGCGCAGCGATGCGATGCGCTGGGTGAGCGGGTGCAGGATGGCAGTGTCGGTCATCTGTAGTACTCCGGTCCTCTGATGTTGGAATGTTCGATGGGTCTGGTCTCGGGTTCCTGCCCGTCGACGAGATCGGCGCCGGTGCGCAGGATGTTGTCGAGCCCGCGCCAGGTCCTGGAGCCGAGATCCAGCGCGTAGCGGCAGGCGTTGTCGAGGCGCTCCGGCCCGTGGCTCCCTGCCAGGCGGAGCACGCCGTAGCAGGAACGGAAGCCGAACTCCGGGTTGGAATTGCGTCCCATGACCGCGATGACGAAGGCGTGGACATGAGGGCCGATGTCCCGCGCACGGTTCTCGAGCTGTGCGCGTGTGCTCTCGACGCCGGCGCGCTGGTGGGCCTGCGGCTGATGCTCCTTGAACGTGGTGGCACGCCCGTTGGCGTCGCTGCGCATGTGGCTCGCGATCTGCTTGCCGCGATGGAACACGTCGATCACCCGGCCGCGCAGGCGGACATCGACCTTCTTGCCGGCATACGTGTAGGGAACGGAGTAGAAATGGCGGTCGATCGCGATGTGGTAGTCGGAATGGACCGTGTTCTCGCGCCATGTCGTACGCTGCCAGCGCCGGTCCGGCAAAGGCTTCATGTGCGGGACATCGACGCTTTCGTACCGGCTGAAGCGGGTCTCGCCCGTGCCGTCGGAACAGGGCTTCCCGTTGAGTTCCCGCACCCGGTCCGCGATCGCCCGGTTCAGCGACGCAAGGTCGTGGAAGACATGGTCGCGCAGCGGTGCCAGAACCCGCCGCTCGACCAAAAGGACTCCATTTTCGACCAGTGCCTTGTCGCGAGGCCTCTTCACCCGCGCAGGCAAGCCCTCGATGCCGTAATGCTCAAGCAGGTCGGCGTAGGTCTCGTTCAGGACCGGCTCGTAGCGTGACGGCTTCTTCACCGCCGCCTTGAGGTTGTCGGGCACCGCGACTTGCGGCGCCCGGCCCATGTCTTCGAGGCAGCGCACGTGCGAGTTGCACCAGTCGTCGATCTTCTGGCTGAGCGTCGCTTCGGCGTAGATCCGCCCGGAGACCCCCATCGAGGCCACGAACAGCTGCGCGTCACGCTCAACCCCGTCGATGAAAACCTGCACGGTCATGCCCGCGTAGTCGACGAACAGCCGTTCGCCGGGGCGACGGTTCTGGCGCATCGTCACGTCCGTGGCCGGCCGCCAGTCGCGGAACCGACGGCACCAGGTCACGTAGCTCATGCCGTCGGGATGCGTCTCGCGCCATTCCCCCCACAGCAGCTTCAACGTCACGCCGCGGCCCGAAAGGTCCTTCTCGACCTCCGCCCAGTCCACGTCCTCGTCCGCAGGCCGGACCTGCCGCGCCGGATAGAGCGCCGCCTCCAGCGCCGCATCGTCCATCCCGGCCGCTTCCGGCAAGTTCAGTCCCGAAGCCGCGAACCGTGCCAGGGTCTGTGCAACCGAGCGCCGGGCAAGACCGCAGTGGGTCGCGATCGCCCGGGCGCTGCGGCCCTCGTCAAAATGAAATTGCAGTATCTTCCTTACTTTCCTCATGGGCAGCCTCTTCTGTGCCATTCAATGCTCCTCGGAGTGATCGCCAAAATCCGGGACGTAGAACGGCATGCTGAATCAAGCCAAGGCCTGTCACCCCGAGGGGGTGGCTACCATGGTGATATTGGGCGGCTACCTTGAGTGAAATTACGTGGCTACCATGCGTGAAATTGGGTGGCTACCTTCGTGAAATTTGGCACGGAAAGCCCGCAATCCTCCTCCGCCAGGCATGGCGGGAGGGAAAGCGGATCCGCAAGAGGACCGTCGCCAACCTCTCGAAGTTCCCGCCCGAGATCGTCGATGGCTTCCGGGCCGTGCTCAAGGGCGCCGTCGCCGTCAGCGACGTCGGCGACCTCATGCAGGTGGAGCGCTCCCTCCTGCACGGGCATGTCGCCGCCGTCCTCGGCACCGCGCGGGACCTCGGCCTCGAGCGCATGCTCCACCGGACCCGCAGCCGCGAGCGCCAGCTGGCGCTGGCCGCCGTCGTCTCGAGGGTGCTGTCGCCCGATTCCAAGCTCGCCACCGCCCGGCGGCTGTCGCCCGAGACCGCGACGAGCAGCCTCGGCGCCCTGCTCGGGCTCGGCCCCGTCGCCGGCAACGAAGTGCTCGCCATGCTCGACTGGCTGCTGAAGCGCCAGCCCTGGATCGAGAGGAGCCTGGCCAGCCGGCACCTGAAGGACGGAACGCTCATCCTGTACGACGTGAGCAGTTCGTACCTCGAGGGCACCTGCTGCCCGCTCGCGGCCTTCGGCCACAGCCGCGACGGGAAGAGGGGCAAGCGGCAGATCGTGTTCGGGATGCTCTGCGCCTCCGACGGCTGCCCGGTCGCGGTGGAGGTGTTCCCCGGAAACACCGCGGACCCGTCCACGGTGGCGAGCCAGGTGAACAGGATCCGAAAGCGCTTCGGCATCGACCGCATCGCCCTCGTGGGCGACAGGGGGATGCTGACCACGGCGCGGATCCGCGAGGACATCGAGCCGGCGGGGCTCGACTGGATCTCGGCGCTGAAGACGGGAGACATCCGCAAGCTCCTGAAGGAGGGCGCGGACGGCGCTCCCGCCCCGCTTGTGCCCGAGGCCCTGGTTCCCGACGCGGTGGCCGAGGTCACGGGCCCGGACTTCCCCGGCGAGCGGCTGATGGTCTGCATGAACCCCCGGCTGCGGCAGGAGCGGGCGCGCAAGCGTTCGGCCCTGCTCCAGGCCACCGAGGAGGCGCTGGCGGCGATCGCGAGGTCGGTGCGCTCGGGCCGGCTGAAGGGCCGGGAGGCCATCGACCGCCGGGTGGGCAGGGACGTCAACCGCCGGAAGGTCGGGAAGCACATGGAAGTCGACGTCACCGACAGGGGCGTCTCCTGGCGCAGGCGGAAGGACCGGATCGAGGCGGAGGCCAGGCTCGACGGCGGCTGCGTCATCCGCACCAGCCTGGATTCCGCCTCCATGGGCGCAACGGAGGCCGTCGAGGATTGCAAGTCGCTCGCCGGCGTGGAGCGCGCGTTCCGGAACGCGAAGAGCGACCTCCGGATCCGTCCGGTCTACGTCTGCTCCCCCGACCACGTCCGCGCGCACGTGTTCCTTTGCATGCTGGCCCTGCACGTCGAATGGCACATGCGCCGGCGCCTGGCGCCGCTCCTGTTCGAGGACGACGACCGCGCGGACGCCCGGGAACGGCGGAACTCGCCGGTGGAGAAGGCCCGGCCGTCGGAATCCGCCCGGCGGAAGGCCGCCACGAAGCGCACCGCAGACGACCTGCCCGCCCACAGCTTCCGCACCCTGCTCGACGATCTCTCGGGGATGGCGCTGAACCAGCTGCGCCTGTCGGACCATGACGCAAGCCTGCTGTCCGTCGTCACCAGGCCGACCCCGGTCCAGAAACGGGCCTTCCAGCTGCTCGGAGTGAACCCTGACCGGAACGTTCCCATAAAGATGACAGGTTGACGGGCGGCCGCAGGGCCGGAAAACCCAAGAAAACCAGCAGGTTGGTCATGGAATCCCTTTTCAGATTCCCCTGAAGTTCCGTCTAATGCGGGCACGTCCGGCTCTGGTGTGCCAGGCGAACTGGCAGAAGGCAGGAGGTGAAAGTCCTCTGGAACGAAGGAGCAGCCAATTCACGTTTCTCCGCGAGCCGTGCGCCGGTCCCCGTGAGGGGGCAGGCGAAGCGTCGGCAGCGGTACGGACGGGCAGGGCCATTGAGCATCGAAAAGACGATGGTCCGGGGTGCCGGGGCTTTCAGAGCGGCCGAAGGCAACATCGCAGGCATCTTTCTGGCGAGATGTCGGCGAGCCCCGCGGTGTGAGGGAGCCCATGCACGTCCGCACGCCTTCTGCCGGGACCCCGGGAGGTCTTCAATCCGTCCCGCCTGTCGTGGCGGGACCGTATGGGGAAGGAGAAAGCCGAAGCCCGTGACGGACGGCTTGAAGAGGCCGGACGGGGCCATGCGACCTGTGATGTCGGCGAACAAGGGAGCGCACGCTCCTGCGGAGCCGCCGGAGGAAAGGGCCTCGACCAAGGGGAATCCGGGAAGCCAAGGCACGCGCCGAACGCAGTGTCGGGCAAGCGTGACACAGGCGGCGGACCGGATACGGCAAGCTGTGGAGAGAAACCCGCAGGAGCGTCTCACGGCGCCTTTCCGCCACATGACGCCGGAGGTGCCTGGCGCGTCGTGCTTCGTGCTGAAGGAGGACGCGGCTGCTGGTGTCGAAAGAGCGGCTGCCCGACCTGCACCGACGCCTGCACAACGGGGGAGCGTACCGCGCGCCGCCGGTTCGGCGGGCAGAGATGCCCAGGCCGGACGGCGGGACACGACCGCTCGGGATCGCGGCACCGGAGGACAGGATCGTCCGGAAAGCGATTATGGACGTGATCCTGACGCCAGTCCACGAGGCGGAGTTTCCCGGATTCAGCTACGGGTTCCGACCGGGCCGCGGTGCGCATGACGCGCTCGATGCCCTGGCCTCCGGGACTGGACGGCGCAAGGCCGCTGGGTGGTCGACGCGGACCTGCGGGCGCATTTCGACACGATTCCTCGGGATTGGCTGATCACGTTCGTGGAGCACCGCATCGGCGACAGGCGGGTCACCCGCCTGATCCGGAAATGGCTGGGCGCTGGCGTCATGGACGACGGATCATGGACGGACACGGGGGTGGGAGCGCCGCAGGGGAACATGGTCTCCCCGACCTTGGCGAACGTCTTCCTGCACTGCGTGCTCGATCTGTGGTTCCACGGGAAGTGGCGCCGGAATGTCTCGGAGGGTGAAGCGAGCATTGTCCGCCATGCGGACGACGTCGTGGTCGGGTTTCAGCGCAAGCGGGATGCGGAGAGATGTCTCCGCGACGTTCGGGAAAGGCTGAACCGCTTCGGCCTCAGCCTCCACCCGCACAAGACCCGCCTCGTGGAGTTCGGACGGTTCGTGGCAGCGAACCGTCGCGGTCGCGGGGCGGGCAGGCCGGAGACATTCGACTTCCCGGGCTTCACGCACTTCTGCGCAACGACCCGGCGAGGCCGTTTCCGGCTTGGTCGCAAGCCGATCGCGAAAAGGGTCAACAGGACCCTGGCGCGCATCGGCGAGGCTCTTCGCGAACGCTGGCATCACGACATCCGGGAGGCTGGCGAATGGCTTGGGCGGGTCTGTCAAGGCTGGCTCAACCACTTCGCCGTCCCGGGGTCGAGCCGGTTCTTGCGCGTCTTTCGCCACAGGCTGCAGCGCCTGTGGATGCGGGCGTTGCGCCGGCGGTCCCAGCGTCACGGCCTCGACTGGAAGCGACTGGAGCGCATGACCGGAATCCTTTGGCCGCGCGTCCTCATCCGCCACCCGTGGCCGGACCGACGGCTTGCCGCCAAGCACCCGAGGCAGGAGCCGGATGGATTGCCGTCCATGTCCGGATCTGTGCGGGGGGTGCGCAGCAATGCGCATTCCTACCGCGACTGGGGGACGAGGAGTCGCAAGACCCCCGTCTACCCGGCCATGAACATGGCCTTGACTGGCTGACGTGGCGTCGTGTGTGAGACATGCCCATGAAAGATCGCCGATGGAACGGACTCGGTCTGCTGACGCGGCAATTCCTTCGTGACACGTTGGCACTGGCCGGAACGAATCCGCTCCGGCCAGCTGTCGGAGCGGTGAGCCGGTAAGCCTCGGCAGTTTCCGCTACGGGGCCTTGAAGGTTGCGGCAGACATCGCCAACGGCACGACCGGCATGTACGCAGGAACCAGCCTAAAGCACTACGCGAAGGGCCTGGATGTGGTCGACGCCCAGGCCGCAACAGCCACCAATGACCTGCACGCCGCGCCGCAGCCAGGATTGCGCATGCTTCGCGTAAGCGTCTGGGTGAATGGTGTCGTCGAATATGCCGACCTGGCCGTCCCAGCGTGCTGAATGCGCATAGACGCCGACCGGTCCCGGCCAATGCTCCTGAACGATGTCCAGACAGGCTTCGATGTCGTCCACCTCTGTGTGCATGATGTTCACAAGCGGAACCTCGCGGCCGGTAAGGGCGTCAAGGGCATCGGCCAGACCGCCGCCACGCAACAGCGTCATGGCGCCCGAGGAATCCGGCGCGCAAGACAGTCCGACCCACACCGGCAGTCCGCTTGCCTGGGCTGCCTCATGCGTGACCAGCATGCTCTCGATATCCACCATCATCTCGAGCATCAGCAGGTCTGCGCCTGCCTCGGCCATGACCGATGCCTGGTCTTCGGTGCTGCGGCGCAGGCTCTCCGGTTTCGGCCAGTTGTCTGTATAGGACCAGTACGAAATGCCTCCTGACACCAAAACATCCGGAGCCGCCATGCGTTCTCGCGCCTCTCTGGCAAGCTCGACGCTTCGGCGGTTCAATCGCTCAAACTGATCTTCTACTTTCGCATCAATCAGCACATGCCGATGAGTTGCGAATGTATTCGATATGACGATTTCGGCGCCTTCGCGAATATAGTCCTCATGGACCGTGCGAAGAACATCCGGATGGCTCAACGCGCCACCGCCGCTCCAAGCATTGTCCAGCTGAGGAACGCCGCGCTTCTCGATTTCTGTGCCTGTTGCACCATCTATGAGGATCCGTTCACCCCCTCTTATGCGTTTCATCAATCTTTCGTAGCGGTTCATCGGAAATCCTCCGTTGGTCGTCTGCTGCAGGGCTGGCGCCGTCTGGAGTCGTGGACCGACGAGTCTTGCGAAAATGCGACTTCGTCGAACTCTGACCAAATTTCTGACCGTCTTCAAGATCTCGGACCACAGGTTCGTCAGATCGGCCAAACCGTTGCATTTGCACGGGTTGAGCGGATTCCTTGCGGAGTGCCGGACCGGACGATGCGATCGCTCTCCGTGACTGCAATCCGGTCGACTGGCATGAGTGCTTCGTTCGATCTGTGGTTCCAATTGACGACTATTTCCAGTCATTTTACTGGCAGCTCGTTCCAACACCCATGAGGCCCGAGAGTCCCCTTTTCCCCGCGACGCCATATCGCGCCCAATTGCTTGTACGCCGCCGCGGGCACGCATCGAGTCGCATGTCGACTGCCGGTCCAGCCGGTCCGCCGACATGCAAAGCGACAGGCAACCGATCATGCTGGATGGGAAAAACACAATGGAAACAACGGGGCATGGCGGAGACGAAGGGATTCGAACCCTCGAGACGGTTTCCCGCCTACTCCCTTAGCAGGGGAGCGCCTTCGACCACTCGGCCACGTCTCCGCCGTCGGGTCTACCGGAGCGGTCAATGTGCGGCAAGCGCGATTTCCCGTTCTTTCTGTCGGGCCCTGTCAGACAGTCCCTGGATGGACGCCGTCGGATGGCATCGTGATCGCGCCCGGTTGTCGTGCGCCAAGTGATCGGGAAGGTCGCTCCGATTGAACCCGGGGCGCTTGCCTCAATCTCAGTACGGACGATCCCAATTGTCAGGGATTCGCAATTCCAGAGGCTAAGGAAGGAATTGTCGCCTGCCTATGCCGCTCAATCAGGATGGCGCGCGAACTTGCGATGATCCGGCTTGGGACAGAATTTGTGCACGTGCAAACTGGATTCGGCCAGAAATTCAGGCTAATGCGCGAGGCGTCCTTGCGTCAGGACTTGAAGCAGGGGCTTGGGAAAGGTGAACCGCAGCCCGCATTGACCGGAGACCGGACTTTCAAGGATTGACCAGAAGGCGTAAAGGCTATCCTCATCTACATGCTCACGTTTGGGATCATCGCCGATTGCGAAAGTGCCCGTTGGCGCATCCAGCAGACGTGCATGGGGCGCCGCGTTTGCGGTTCCGGGCTTTGTCCGAAGTGGCCTCCTGATGGCTGAAGCAGCGCAAGCGGAGGTCCTTTCCGGGCTCGTCGAGCGCGTCACTTTCCATTCATCCGAGAGCGGATTCTGCGTGCTGCGCGTGAAGGCGCGCGGACATCGGGACGTCGTCACCGTCGTTGGAAGTGCGGCAATGATCTCTGCCGGTGAGTGGGTCACGGCATCGGGTTCATGGAACAACGACCGCAACTATGGCCTCCAGTTCAAGGCGCGCTTCCTGAAGGCTTCCGCGCCTACGACGCTCGACGGCATCCAGAGGTATCTCGGCTCTGGCATGATCCGCGGAATCGGGCCGGTCTATGCTGAACGATTGGTCAAGCACTTCGGCGAGGACGTCTTTGGCATCATCGAGGCGAATCCCGAGCGCCTGCGAGAGGTGGAAGGGATCGGGCCCATTCGTGCTGACAAGATCACGGCAAGCTGGGCGGACCAAAAGATCGTCAGGGAAATCATGGTCTTCCTCCACCAGCACGGCGTCGGAACGGCACGGGCCGTGAGGATCTACAGGACTTACGGTGCCGACGCCGTTCAGGTTCTGAGCGAGAATCCCTATCGGCTGGCGAAGGACATCCGTGGCATCGGGTTTCGTACGGCAGACACCATCGCCGGGAAGATCGGCATCGAGAGGACCGCCATGATCCGGGTGCGTGCGGGAATCACGTTCGCGCTGAGCGAGGCAATGGGCAATGGCCACTGCGGCTTGCCAACAGGCGAACTGCATCGCCTGGCGGAGGATTTGCTGGAAGTGCCCGGTTCCCTCGTCGAGACAGCGATGGCGCTGGAACTCAGGGAAGGCAATGTCACGGCCGATCAGGTCGGCGACACGGATTGCATCTTTCTGACGGGTCTGTACCAGGCGGAGCGCGGCATCGCGAACCACCTGCGTCGGATCATTTCGGGCGCCCTGCCATGGCCATCGATTGATGCGAACCGGGCCTTGCCGTGGATCGAGGAGAGGACTGGGCTGACGCTTGCGGCCAGTCAGGCCGAGGCAATCCGCCTTGCGCTGACATCCAAGGTGCTGATCATCACCGGCGGTCCCGGTGTCGGCAAGACGACCATCGTGAACTCTATCCTTCGCATTCTTTCGGCAAAGAGGATGAAGCTGACGCTGTGCGCGCCGACCGGACGTGCCGCGAAGCGAATGGCCGAGGCCACGGGGATGGAAGCCAAGACGATCCACCGGACCCTGGAATTCGATCCCATGAAATTCGGCTTCAAGCGAAACGAGGATAATCCGCTCGACTGCGACCTACTCGTGGTGGACGAGGCCTCGATGATTGACGTTCCCCTGATGCAGTCGTTGCTCAGGGCGTTGCCGAGCAAGACAGCCCTTCACATCGTGGGCGACATCGACCAGTTGCCCTCCGTCGGACCGGGCCAGGTGCTGGCCGACATCATGAATGCCGGGGCCGTCCCGGTTGTGCGGCTTACTGAGGTGTTCCGGCAGGCCGCACGGAGCAAGATCATCACGAGCGCCCACAGGATCAACGAAGGACGCATGCCCGACCTTTCAGTGGCGGATGGCGCAGCCGATTTCTATTTCGTGCCGGCAGAGAGTCCTGAACAGGCCGTCCTTCGCATCACTGAACTCGTCCGGAATCGCATTCCGAACCGGTTCGGATTGGATCCGATAAGGGACATCCAGGTGCTTTGCCCAATGAACCGGGGCGGCGTGGGCGCGACCTCGCTCAACATCGAGTTGCAATCCGTCCTGAATCCACCCGGCGAACTCAAGGTCGAGCGTTTTGGCAGGACCTTCGCGATTGGCGACAAGGTCATGCAGATCGCAAACGACTACGACAAGGACATATTCAACGGTGACATTGGAATGATCACAGCCGTCGATCTGGACGAAAGCGAGATGGCCGTGAATTTCGATGGCCGGTCCGTCAAAATCGGATTCGGGGAGCTCGACGCGCTGGTGCCGGCCTACGCGGCGACGATTCACAAGAGCCAGGGCTCGGAATACCCTGCCGTGGTCATGCCGGTAATGACGCAGCACTACGTGATGCTGCAGCGGAACCTGATCTATACCGGCGTCACGCGCGGAAAGCGGCTTGTCGTCCTGGTCGGACAGAAGAAGGCGGTGGCAATGGCCGTCAGGAACGCCTCGTCACGTCGGAGGTGGTCAAAGCTGCATGAATTTCTCCCCGGCAAGGCGGCCGGCGGAAGCTTGCCAATGACACGGCTTGACGGCGGTAACACCCGGTCAGCCTGAAGCGCCGGGCGGCCTGACACCTCTTCGATTCCCGATGTCGCGGATTGTCATGAGCGATGTCACTGAACGAGCGCAGCCTGCCGGCGCCTCGTATCGCTGGTTGGCCTTGCCGCAGGGCGCGGACGCGTTGTTCGCAACGGTGCTTGCTGTCGCAGCGCAGCCTGGCGGTCGGCCAATGGAGTCTCGTCAGTCAAGGCTCGCGAATTGGTTGAGCAGCTTCCGTGCGCGGGCAAGATCTTCCGGAGTCGTGACCTTGATGTTGACCTCTGAGCCCTCGACGACGCGCACATCAAGTCCGGCGGCACGCGCCACTTCGGCATCGTCGGCGGCGTCGCCCGGGAATTTCCGATGTGCGTCCAGGATGCGCTGAAACTTGAACCCCTGTGGTGTCTGTGCACGCCAGAGATCGTCGCGGGACCGTGCTGCCAGCGCGATGCCGTCCTTGGCAAGCCAGAGCGCGTCGACGACGGGAAGGGCAGGAAACGCTCCGTCATGTTCATCGAGCGCAGTGATGACTCCGTGGATGATGCCTGTGGTCACGAACGGCCGGGCCGCATCGTGAATCAGGACGTTTGCCGGCGCCTTTGGGACCAGCGCCTCGAGGCCGGCACGAACCGATTGCGCGCGCGTGTCACCTCCGGTGACCGGCTCCAACAGACGATCCCGGTCCATCCCTTCCACCGCGGCGCCATACAGTTCGTCATCTCCATTGCCGATGACGGTCAGGACGCATGAAGTTTCCGGGAAGGCGAGGACGCGTTGGATCGTGTGCCGCAACAGCGCCTTGCCGCCAAGATCAACGTATTGCTTTGGCACGTCGCCACCGATGCGCACTCCGCGTCCGGCCGCTACGATCAGGAATGCGATGGCAGTCATGGCCTCACCACTCGAAAGGAGGGGCGATTTGGCGCTGCGCCACTGCCATTGCATCAGACACGATGCGCATTGGTGACAGATCCACGTCGCTCGACCCTGACTCGATCAACGCGGCAAGGCGGTCGTAGAGTGCGTTGTATTCCCGATCCGGACCCGACACGGTTTCTTCGCCATCAATCAGCAGCCGTGCCCCGCCGTCGCAAAGCAGCGCTTCTCCCTCGTCCGCATGAACCCTGATGTCCCATTTCGGGGAACCTTCTTCCAGCCAGTCGAGTTCCACGAACACTTCTGTTCCCTCCGGGTCTTTCAGGGACATCCCTACGGCGACGGGGGTGTCGCGATTCTCGGGAACCGAAATGATGGCCTCGGAAACGACAAGGATTCGCGGATGGATTGCCGTCAGGATGGAAAGCGCGTTGATTCCGGGATCGAACACGCCGAAGCCGCCCGCCTGCCAGATCCAGTCCTGGCCGGGATGCCAGAACCGGACATCCTCTTTCCAGTCGATTCTCGCTTGCCGGATTCGCTTTCCCTTCAACCAGTCCCTGGTCGCCTGCACGGCGGCAGCCTCGCGCGAGTGCCATGATGCAAAGAGCGTGACGCCCGCCTTTTCAGCAAGCGAAGCAAGGTCCTGCACCTCCGCGAGCGTTGTTCCTGGCGGCTTTTCCAGCATCACGTGGCATCCCGCCTCGATCGCCAGCCTTGCGTCGGAATATCGTGCCGCCGGCGGAGTGCACAACGAGACGCAATCCAATTCCGGCACATGCTCGAGAAGTGTCGTCAGGAATCGGAATGCGGGAATGCCCTCCACCTTGGCGTTTCGACTAGCCGTCGCGACAAGCTTGAAGCCGGCATTGGCTCCGATCGCAGGAATGTGCTGATCCCGTGCGATCTTGCCGATCCCGACAAGTGCTGTCTTGAGCGCCATGCGCCGTCCTTTCAGTCCGACCTGGGCCGGACGACGTTGATCGCCAGTTCGCCGAGCCCGTCAATCATGACGACCATCCTGTCGCCGACCACCACTGCAGCGACGCCGGACGGCGTTCCGGCAAGGATGACATTGCCTCCCGCGAGCCACAAGTGGCCGAAGAGAAAGTCGATTGTCCCGGAGGTCTTCCAGTTCATCTGATTCAGGCCGCCGTCCTGACACGATTCCCCGTACGGGGTCAGGGACGTCCTGCCGTCGTCCGGCTGACCGGGCAAGACTGCTCGAACGCCATGGCAATTTCCATTTGGCGGCGGAGGCGCCTCTGGGTGTTCCGCAATCCACTCCGGGTGATGTCGTGCGTGACTGCATGACCGCAGACTTGGCCCGGCGCCTCGTAGACCGGAATATTCTCGGCTCCAGAATTCAGGCGGACGGACAACTCAGCCTCGTGGTGCACGTCGCTGCGTCGGGGCGGATGACGAAGCGTGCTGCCAGCATCAAGGTTGTCCGGGATCTTCTGATAAGAGCGGGTCCTCTCGATGCGGGTCATGGTCCGTTTCACTTGCATGTGCCGCATGGTTGCGAGCGACGCAATGGAGCCTGCGCGCCGGGATTGGCGCATCGGCACCCGTTGCCAGGAGCCGCACGGATCGGCAGCTCATTGCCAACCAGTGCAGGCATGCCTTGGAGCCTATATACGTGAGTGACCGTATTCCTCTTACGTTCTTCGACATTTTCGGCAAATGTGCGTGGAAAGAGCGTTCACGCACCCTCGCCCATGCGCCCGTACAGGAACGGCCGCATGGCAATTGTGAAGACCTGCAGGAACATTCTCTTTCGCCTGCTTCCGCAGACGAAGGCGAACTGGCAATGGCTTGAGACGACTCTTGAAAGCCAGCGACAGCTCTGCAATGCTGCGCTCGAAGAGCGGATCGACAGCTATCGGAAGACGGGGCGGACAATCACTCGCACTTCATGCCCGACCCCGGCAGGCTGGCCGCGAAAGGCCGGCGCCTGCAGCGCTGGGTTTCGCGCCGGAAGAAGGCGAGCCGCCGCCGCGAGAAGGCGAAGCGGCATTACGCCAGGGTCATGCGCAGGATCGCGGACCGCCGCCACGATTGGCATCATCATGCCAGCCGCGGCCTTGCCGGAAAGGCGGGAACGGTGGCGGTCGGGAACCTGCATGTCCAGGCCATGACGAAGAGCGCGAAGGGCACGGTCGATGAGCGGGCAGCAACGTCCCGCAGAAGGCGGAGCTCAACCGCGTCATCATCAACACCGGCTGGACGGCGGTGAAAATGATGATCGCCTACAAGGCCGTGAACGTCATCACGGTTCCGGCGCAGTACACGTCACGGACATGCCATGAGTGCGGAGCGGTCGACAGACGCTCACGCAGAACTCGGGAAAGCCTCACCTGCATCGCCTGCGGGCAAGCAGCGAACGCCGACATCAACGCGGCGAGGAACATCCTGGCGAAAGCCATGGGAGACGAGGCGTCCGGGATTGGCGCATCTGCACGGCGAGAAGCGTTGGCGTTGGCCGCTTCAACGACCCGTGAAATCAGTGCGAGGGTGGCCTGATGGTCACTCACGCATATGATTCCCCATGCTTTCGATCATCCGGTGACGCTCTACGCCCGGTGTTGCCACTGAACCTTTTCGCCCGCAACGCAGCTTTGCCAGACGGCGGAGGGGACAAGGTCAAGCGGTGTCGACCGAGGGGAACCGTGAATGACTGGACGCGCCTATGACCTGCTGGGAGAAAGCGGCAAGAGGGCCGTGGAAGTCGGCCTTGCCGCTGCCGATTGGTATCACACCGGTCTCGCGGACAACGTGATCGACTATCTGCTGAACACGCGCACCGAATACATGAATCCAGTCAACCGGTTCATCTACTGGAACATGAATTATCACATCGAGCATCACATGTTTCCCATGGTGCCGTATCATGCGCTGCCAGCGCTTCACGAGAGGATAAGGCACGACCTTCCGGAACCGAACCGCTCGATCATCGAGGGGTTCGGCGAGATCATCCATGTCCTGAGGCGCCAACTCACGGACAAGGAATATCGTGTCAGGAAGACGCTTCCCGAAACCGCACGCCCCTGCCGGATGGATCTGCACGCCGAAGCGCTGGGACTGCCCTCCGCGGCCACCTGATTCGCCCCGAGCTGCCACGTGGCCGTCCACCGGCTTCCGCGCGGTCCGCAGGATTGCCAGCGATGTCGGCATTGCCTTGCTTCCAGGGTTTCGCGCTCGCGCCGAGGACGCCGCGAAACTGGCAGGCGACAGTCACCTCGTGTCCCGGTGTCTGGTGGAGGGCGATGGTCCCGCCGCTGCGCCAGACGAATTCCGCCGTGCGGGCCGTAGTGACGCATGCAGTTCTCTTCCGGCACGTCATGGCTTCCGGAATGATGCTGCCACGGTGCAGTCGTTGCATGGTGGCGGTTGCCTCGTACGTGCTGCAATCGTCACAATTGTTCGGCATTCGAGAGGTCGGGGACGGCAGAAACTATCAGCATCGCGATTCGGCAGATGACGGCTCGAAGGCACGCCTGCGTGTCCGAGCGGCCAAGCGTCGCCACTCCAGGCAAGCGGAAGCGCAGGTGATCCTGCGCGAGGCCGTAACCGGCAGGGCGTCAGCAACAGAGATTTCGCGAAGCTCGCGCGCGAGTGCCTTGCACCCATTGGGCGTCGTTGACCTGGAACTTGCATTGCATTGACCAACGGATCCCTCCTGACGCATTCCGCTATGGATGCGATGCCTGTCCAGTCCGGAATTTCGCATCTCGCGGCGATCTGGTAGCAAATCGGCGGCAAGCTTGGAGAAGTCGGAAGTGGCACGCAAGGACACAGGCAACCGCCCGCGAGTGACATTTGTGGGCTATGGCGAAGCTGCACGGGCGTTCGTGCGGGGGTGGTCAGCGACAGGAATGCCTGACGTTGCGGCCTATGACATCAAGACCGAGATCCCGGGTTCCGTGCGCGACGAAAAGCTCGCCGACTTCAGGGCCGATGGCATTCGGGGATGCGAAGACTTGCACGAGGCCATCTCGAACTGCGACGTCGTCTTATCCATGGTCACTGCCGATCAATCCCATGCCGCCGCCGAAGCCGCGGCTAGGTCCGGCATCGGGAACCGCCTTTTCCTCGATTGCAATTCGTCCGCGCCCCAGACCAAGCAGGCATCCTGCGACGCAATCGAGTCGGTCGGCGGAAGATACGTGGACGTCGCGGTCATGTTGCCGGTTCAACCCGCACTGAACAGAACGCCGGTGCTGACCAGCGGGCCCCATGCAGACGCAGCGGAGCGGACCATGAACCGACTCGACATGAACATTTCTGTCGTGGAAGGCCCTGTGGGCAGGGCCTCGGCGATCAAGCTCGTTCGCTCAATCGCCGTGAAGGGGATAGAGGCGCTTTCCGCCGAGTTGCTCGCCGTCGGGCGGAAGCTCAGCGTCACGGATGAAGTTCTTGCGTCGCTGGATGCCACCTATCCCGGATTTGGCTGGAAGGAGCGCGGCGCCTATGCCCTGGACCGCATGATGGTTCACGGCGAACGGAGGGCCGCCGAGATGGAAGAGGCGGCAAAGATGATGGCAGACCTGAACCTGCCTTGCGCGATGTCCGAAGCGACCGCCCGATGGCAGGCGCTTGTTGGGGCAATGCAGCTTGATCCGGGAGAGCCGGACGCGGACAGGAGGGCCGATCTCGTGATTGCGGCTCTTGATCAGGATTGATGCAGTTTGCGCCTCGCACCGACGCGCATGATCGCGCCCCTCCGTGACGATCTGAACTCCATGCCATTCTGTGGCTGGCTGGGCCGCGATTAAACGGAACTTCACACGGTCATTTTGCGTGCAACCCGTTGACATGAAACGGGAATCTGCGGTTCTGAGGCCCCGTAGATGGATTTCTGTTGCCATAACGCCCGCAGGCGCGGATCCCGGCGCATCCGGCGAGCGGTCCCGAGGGGATTGAACGGGGACGCAACATTTTTTCGATTTTCCGCTTGACATCATGGGACGGGTCGGCATATGATGCCCGGGAAGTTCCCATAACGGATGCCCGCCATGGCCCTCAACATCGAATCCGTGCCCAACCAGGCAGGAAAGCCCGCAATCCTCCTCCGCCAGGCGTGGCGGGAGGGAAAGCGGATCCGCAAGAGGACCGTCGCCAACCTCTCGAAGTTCCCGCCCGAGATCGTCGATGGCTTCCGGGCCGTGCTCAAGGGCGCCGTCGCCGTCAGCGACGTCGGCGACCTCATGCAGGTGGAGCGCTCCCTCCTGCACGGGCATGTCGCCGCCGTCCTCGGCACCGCGCGGGACCTCGGCCTCGAGCGCATGCTCCACCGGACCCGCAGCCGCGAGCGCCAGCTGGCGCTGGCCGCCGTCGTCTCGAGGGTGCTGTCGCCCGATTCCAAGCTCGCCACCGCCCGGCGGCTGTCGCCCGAGACCGCGACGAGCAGCCTCGGCGCCCTGCTCGGGCTCGGCCCCGTCGCCGGCAACGAGGTGCTCGACATGCTCGACTGGCTGCTGAAGCGCCAGCCCTGGATCGAGAGGAGCCTGGCCAGCCGGCACCTGAAGGACGGAACGCTCATCCTGTACGACGTGAGCAGTTCGTACCTCGAGGGCACCTGCTGCCCGCTCGCGGCCTTCGGCCACAGCCGCGACGGGAAGAGGGGCAAGCGGCAGATCGTGTTCGGGATGCTCTGCGCCTCCGACGGCTGCCCGGTCGCGGTGGAGGTGTTCCCCGGAAACACCGCGGACCCGTCCACGGTGGCAAGCCAGGTGAACAGGATCCGAAAGCGCTTCGGCATCGACCGCATCGCCCTCGTGGGCGACAGGGGGATGCTGACCACGGCGCGGATCCGCGAGGACATCGAGCCGGCGGGGCTCGACTGGATCTCGGCCCTGAAGACGCAGGACATCCGCAAGCTCCTGAAGGAGGGCGCGGACGGCGCCCCGGCCCCTCTGGTGCCCGAGGCCCTGGCTCCCGACGCGGTGGCCGAGGTCACGGGCCCGGACTTCCCCGGCGAGCGGCTGATGGTCTGCATGAACCCCCGGCTGCGGCAGGAGCGGGCGCGCAAGCGTTCGGCCCTGCTCCAGGCCACCGAGGAGGCGCTGGCGGCGATCGCGAGGTCGGTGCGCTCGGGCCGGCTGAAGGGCCGGGAGGCCATCGACCGCCGGGTGGGCAGGGACGTCAACCGCCGGAAGGTCGGGAAGCACATGGAGGTCGACGTGACCGACAGGGGCGTCTCCTGGCGCCGGCGGAAGGACCGGATCGAGGCGGAGGCCAGGCTCGACGGCGTGTACGTCATCCGCACCAGCCTGGATCCCGCCTCCATGGGCGCGGCCGAAGCGGTTGATGCGTACAAGAGCCTCGCCGGCGTGGAGCGCGCGTTCCGGAACGACAGGAGCGACCTCCGGATCCGTCCGGTCTACGTGTACTCCCCCGACCACGTCCGCGCGCACGTGTTCCTTTGCATGCTGGCCCTGCACGTCGAATGGCACATGCGCCGGCGCCTCGCGCCGCTCCTGTTCGAGGACGACGACCGCGCGGACGCCCGGGAACGGCGGAACTCGCCGGTGGAGAAGGCCCGGCCGTCGGAATCCGCCCGGCGGAAGGCCGCCACGAAGCGCACCGCAGACGACCTGCCCGCCCACAGCTTCCGCACCCTGCTCGACGATCTCTCGGGGATGGCGCTGAACCAGCTGCGCCTGTCGGACCATGACGTAAGCCTGCTGTCCGTCGTCACCAGGCCGACCCCGGTCCAGAAACGGGCCTTCCAGCTGCTCGGAGTGAACCCTGACCAGAACGTTCCCATAAAGATGACAGGTTGACGGGCGGCCGCAGGGCCGGAAAACCCACGAAAACCAGCAGGTTGGTCATGGAATCCCTTTTCAGATCCCCCTGAAGTTCCGATTAAATGGTTGTCGCAGATTCGGTCTCGTCGGCAAGCTCGGGCCGGAAATCCTGTGCAATTTGCGGCACGAAGTGCATTCATGTCATTCCCGAGGCATTGCCGCGTGTCGGGCGCGGACTTCGCCGCATGGCCGCCCAAGACCGCCTGCCCCTGATCACGTGCAAGTTGCCCGGGAACGGGACGGACTTCGGGACCATTCATTAGGCACAGGAACAGCGTCATGCCGCATGACGCCCTTTCTGTCCGTGCTCAGGACCCTGGTTGGCGGGCAGGAAGGACGCCGGAAACGCCCTTTGAAAGTCTGGGTCGCCCCATTGAAGGCTCAGGCCGTGAAGTGACAGGGCCATCATGGTTTTGTCTTGCGAAGCCCGGTTCCTGGCAATTCCAGACTATCGCATCGGGGCCTTGGTGGCCGTCCCGCACTGGCTGATGAGTCAACGTGTCTCATCCCGAACCGGGTCACGCACGACCGATTTTCCGTGCTGCAGGTCACCGCTGGCTTGCGACAACCGGATCGATCGGTCCGAACGGGCCACCGACAGCCATCTCGACCGCTCGCGCGACCGCCAGCACCGTCGCCTCTCCCCTGGGCGGTCCAATGAACTGGATGCCGATGGGCAGGCCTTCAGACGAAACCGCGACCGGAACCGAAGCCGCGGGCAGCCCGGTGGTTGTGGCAAGAAACGCGAATTTCATCCAGCCAAGGTAGTCGCCGAAGGGTTCGCCCTCGATCTCGTCGATCCATTCGATTTCCGAATTCCTCGGCATGCAGCCGACGGTCGGGCATGCGAGCACGTCGAAATCCTCAAGAAAGCCCTGCATCGCCAGGAAGAGCCTCGTCCGGTCGATGTTGGCGTCGGCAAAGTCGTCCAGCGTCAGGGTCCGCGCATATGCCCAGTTGTCGCGCAGTGCAGGCTTGAAATGGCGATGGACGTCCTCTGGCACGCGCGAGTAGGATGCCACGAAGCCGAGCGCCCGCAGCTTTCGATAGGTGTCTTCCAGTCCGGCCAGGTCTGGACAGTCCTCAACGACCGTTCCGCCTTCCGCCTCGACCCTTTCGAGGGTCGAGGCGAGAGCGTCGCGGATCGGGTCCTCCACCGGGCAGAGGCCGTCAAGGTCTGGAGCGAAGGCGATCCGCACATTGGGGGTCGCGTGCGCAACTGAATCCTGAAAGGGCGTTTCCGGCGAAGGCAGGGACAGCGGAAATCGCGGCTCGAATCCCGAGAGCGCGTCCAGAAACAGCGCGCAATCCCGAACCGAGCGTGCCATGGGACCAACCACGCCATCGGCAACGTGGCCCGCGTTGGCGCCGGCCACGAGAGTCGTCGGCACTCGTCCGGGAGTGGTGCGAAGCCCGACAACGCCGCAATAGGCCGCCGGCGTGCGCAGTGACCCGCCGTGATCGGAGCCCTGGCTGAGCCATGTTTCGCCCGTGGCGAGCGAGGCCGCCGCCCCTCCCGAGGATCCGCCGGGGTTGAGGGCCGTGTTCCATGGGTTCCGTGTCGCGCCAAAGACGGCGTTGAACGTGTTGCCGCCCGCTCCCATTTCGGGCGTGTTGGTCTTGCCGACGACGAGCCCGCCGCGCTGTTCCAGCCGCTCGACGAAATGGTCCGAGAAGTCAGGCACATAGCCTGCAAGGCCCAAGGTTCCGAACGTCGTGCGGACGCCCTTGACCCGATCCAGATCCTTGATGCCGAGGGGCAGGCCGCCGAGCCAGCCCGGGTGGCCGGCATGCGTGTCCGAGAGCATCCTGGCGGCGGCGCGGGCGCGATCGGGACATACGGTGGGCATGGCGTTGACCGCCGGCTCGACTGCCCCGATCCTGGCCAATGACGTCTCGAGAAGCTCTTCTGCAGAAATTTCCCGTCTCTTGAGGAGTCCCACGACCTCGTGGGCTTCCAAGGCGCAGAGTTCCGGTCCTGTGAAGGTCGGCAGAATGTCATTTCCCATGGCCTGCCTCGCATTTGGGGTCTGCGTTGGCCGGCGGACGCTGGAGACTTTTCGCATTCGGCATGGAATTGTCGGATTCCTATTGGTTCCGAAAGCCAAGTAGCGCTAACACCGCCGGGCGCACAAGGGGACCGACGCCATGGATTTCGGGTTGGATGAAGAGCAGGAGATGATCGTCTCCACCGTCCGGAGCTTTGTCGAGAACGAGATCTACCCCCACGAGGCCGAGATCGAGCGCACCGGGCAAGTTCCGCACGAGTTGTGCGAGGAGATCAGGAACAAGGTCATCGACCTCGGATTCTATGCCTGCAATTTCCCTGAGGAGGTGGGTGGCGCCGGGCTTTCCCATGTTGATTTCACGCTCGTGGAACGGGAACTGGGACGCGGCTCAATGGCGCTCACGCATTTCTTCGGACGACCCCAGAAGGTCCTGATGGCGTGCGAAGGGGAGCAGCGGGAGCGCTTTCTCCTGCCTGCAGTCCGCGGCGAAAGGATGGACGCGTTGGCCATGACCGAGCCGGATGCCGGATCGGACGTTCGCAGCATGAAATGCACGGCGGTGCGCGACGGGAGCGACTGGGTCGTGAATGGATCCAAGCACTTCATTTCCGGCGCGGAACATGCGGACTTCTTCATCGTCTTCGTGGCGACCGGTGTCGACGAGACCCCGAAGGGTGCGAAGAAGCGGATCACCGGCTTCCTTGTCGACCGAGGCCATCCGGGATTCGAGGTGCGGGACGGATACAGTTCGGTCAGCCACAGGGGCTACAAGAACTGCATCCTGACATTCGATGATTGCCGACTGCCCGGAACGCAGGTGCTCGGCGAGGTCGACAACGGGTTCGCCGTGATGAACGAGTGGCTCTACGCAACCCGGCTGACGGTCGCGGCGTTTTCGGTGGGCAGGGCGCGGCGCTGTCTCGACTACGCCGTGAACTACGCCGCGGAACGCAGGCAGTTCGGCCAGCAGATCGCGAAATTCCAGGGTGTGAGCTTCCAGATCGCCGACATGGTCACTGAAATCGATGCCGCCGACTGGCTGACATTGGCCGGGGCCTGGAGGCTCGACCGGGGATTGCCGGCGAACCGCGAGATTGCCTCGGCAAAGCTCTATGCATCCGAGATGCTGGCGCGGGTGACAGACACGACGTTGCAGGTCTTTGGCGGCATGGGTCTCATGGACGACTTTCCGATCGCGCGCTTCTGGCGGGACGCGCGGGTCGAGCGCATCTGGGACGGCACCTCGGAAATCCAGCGGCACATCATCAGCCGCGAACTGTTCCGACCGCTTGGCGCATGAACCAGGCGGAACCGGGATGCAGGCGCGCGCATGGGTGATCTCAAACGCCTTCTGACGCCTCGAACCATTGCCGTGATCGGCGGCGGAACGTGGTGCGGCAACGTGATTCGCGAATGCCGCAAGATCGGATTCGATGGCGAGGTCTGGCCTGTGCATCCGGCTCGAGACGAAATCGACGGCCTGCCCGCGTACAGGTCTGTCGAGGATCTTCCCTCGCCCCCGGATGCAAGCTTCATCGGCATCAACCGTGAGGCGACGATCGATGTCGTGCGAAGCCTGAGGCAGGCGGGAGCGGGAGGGGCGATATGCTTCGCATCCGGCTTTCGCGAGGCAGAGGCCGAAACGGGTGACGGCAGCGACATGCAGGCATCCCTGCTGGAGGCGGCGGGCGACATGCGCTTCCTCGGCCCAAACTGCTATGGAATGCTCAACCTTCTCGACGGGGCAGCGCTTTGGCCTGACCAGCACGGCGCCAGGCGGGTCGAGCGAGGCGTAGCCGTGATAACCCAATCGTCCAACATGGCATTGAACCTGACCATGCAGACACGCGGTCTCCCCTTGGCCTACGTGGTTGCGGCGGGCAACCAGGCGCAGACGGACCTGGCCGAAATCGGAACGATGTTGCTGGAAGACGAGCGTGTCACCGTACTCGGCCTGCATGTCGAAGGAATCGGAGACGTTCGTCGCTTCGAGGCCATGGCACGCACGGCGCAATCCATCGGCAAGCAGGTCGTGGTACTGAAGGTCGGTTCGTCCAGGCAGGCGCAGGCCGCAACCGTGTCCCATACCGCCTCGCTAGCCGGCAGCGTGGCCGGCGCGCGCGCGCTTCTCGCGCGTCTTGGCATTGGGCAGGCGGAGAGCCTGCCGGTGTTTCTGGAGACGCTGAAGCTCCTCCATGTGACGGGACCGCTTGCTTCGGACCGCATCGCCTCGATGTCATGCTCGGGCGGCGAGGCGAGCCTGGTCGCGGACACGGCGCTGCCCACCGGGCTGGAGTTTCCGCCATTGTCCGAAAAGCAGCGCGCAGGGCTCGCCAATGTGCTCGGTCACAAGGTCGCGCTCGCCAATCCATTGGACTATCACACCTACATTTGGAGCGACGGCCCGGCACTGACCGCCTGCTTCACGGCGATGATGCAGGGCGATCTCGGCCTTGGCATGGTCATCCTCGACATGCCGCACCCCGAACGCTGCGACCGGACCGAATGGGACAGCGCGCTAGAGGCCGTCGAGACAACGAGGAAGGCGACGCGGGTTCCCATGGCCATCGTGTCCACCCTTCCCGAGAACATGCCGGAGGACGTGTCCGACCGGCTCGTTGCGAATGGCGTCGCGCCCCTTGCAGGCATTTCGGAAGCATTGGCCGCGATGGACATCGCGGCGCAACTTGGAAGGCCGAGGCCGGAAGCTCCGCCGCTTCTTTTGCCCGGGCCGGACGGTCCGTCGCGTCTCGTCGTCGAGGCGGAAGCGAAGGCCGCCTTGGCCGCGCACGGCCTGAACATTCCCCGGGGCGCGCATGCGGCTTCACCGGACGCAGCCGCGGCGGCGGCGCAGGAGATTGGATTTCCCTTGGTCCTCAAGGGTGAAGGCCTGGCGCACAAGACCGAGGCCGGCGCGGTTTCCCTGAATCTGCGTGATCCTGCAGCAGTGGGTGCCGAGGCACGTCGCATGAATGCCTACCGCTATCTTGTTGAGGAAATGGTCACGGGCACGGTTGCCGAACTGCTCGTCGGAGTGGTCGCCGACCCCGCCCACGGGTTTGTCCTGACGCTAGGGGCCGGAGGCACGATGACCGAGATCCTCGATGACTTGACGTCGCTCCTCTTACCGGTGACGGCGGAAGATGTCCGGGCTGCGCTCGACCGGCTTGGCATTGCTCCCGTGCTCTCGGGCTATCGAGGCGCTCCAGCTGCAGACCGCAGCGGGATTGCGTCGGCGGTTCTTGCGGTACAGGACTATGTGACTGCCAATGCGGAGGATGTGCTCGAGGTCGAGGTCAATCCGCTTCTCGCGACCTCGACCCGGGCGGTGGCGGCGGATGCGCTGATTCGATTGAGGGCTGAAACATGACGGAACTGCCGATCAAGACGACCCGCAGGGGGCATGTTTTCGAAGCGACGCTCGACCGGCCCAAGGCCAACGCGATCGACCTTGTCACGAGCCGCGTCATGGGAGACGTGTTCACGGAGTTTCGCGACGACCCGGAGCTGCGGGTGGCGCTGGTCACGGCCGCCGGCGAGAGGTTCTTCTGCCCAGGCTGGGATCTCAAGGCCGCGGCTGAAGGCGACGCGGTCGACGGCGACTATGGCGCGGGCGGTTTCGGCGGCCTCCAGGAACTGCCTGGCCTGAACAAGCCGGTGATCATGGCGGTGAACGGCATCTGCTGCGGCGGCGGCCTGGAACTGGCGCTTTCGGGGGACATCATCCTTGCAGCAGATCATGCGACTTTCGCCCTTCCCGAGATTCGCTCCGGCACCGTGGCCGATGCGGCGAGCGTCAGGCTCCCCAAGCGCATTCCCTATCACATTGCGATGGAGATGTTGTTGACGGGCCGGTGGATCGATGCTGGAGAGGCGGCGCGCTGGGGGCTTGTCAACCAGGTGCACCCAAGGGCCGAGCTCCTGGACAAGGCCCGCGAGATGGCGGATCTCCTTGCCGCTGGCCCGCCGCTGGTACATGCCGCGATCAAGGAGATCGTGCGCGAGGCCGAAGACATGAAGTTCCAGGATGCGATGAACCGGATCACCAAGAGCCAGTTCGCAACCGTCGAAAGGCTCTACCGCTCGGAAGACCAGACCGAAGGCGCGAGAGCATTTGCGGAGAAGCGCGACCCTGTCTGGAAGGGGAGATAACTGATGCCGCTTGCCATGAACCGCGAGGTCTTCATCACCTGTGCCGTCACCGGCGCGGGCAGCACCCAGGATCGCAGCCCGCATGTGCCCAGGTCGCCCGAGGAGATCGCGGGCTCCGCGATCGATGCGGCGAATGCCGGTGCAGCCGTGGTCCATTGTCATGTGCGTGATCCCGAGACGGGCGCATCCTCGCGCGAGAGGGAGCTGTACCGGGAAGTGACCGACCGCATCAGGTCGGCAGACGTGGACGTTGTCCTGAATCTGACGGCCGGCATGGGGGGTGATCAGAAGTTCGGCCCGCCCGAGGAGCCGTTGCCCTTGCGGGAAGGCACGGACATGGCGAGCGCCGAAGAGCGCGTGGCCCACATTGCCGAGTGCCGGCCCGAGATCTGCACGCTGGATTGCGGCACCATGAACTTTGCAGAGGCCGACTACGTGATGACAAACACGCCGGGGATGCTTCGTGCCATGGGCGGGCTGATGACCGAACTTGGCGTGATGCCCGAAATCGAGGCCTTCGACACAGGTCACCTCTGGTTCTCCAGCGCGCTTGTCGACGAAGGCGTGCTGAAGGCACCGGCCTTGGCGCAGCTTTGCATGGGCGTGCCCTGGGGGGCTCCTGATGACCTCAACACGTTCATGGCCATGGTCAACAACGTGCCGCAGGGATGGGTCTGGTCCGCCTTCTCGCTCGGCAGGCATCAGATGGCCTATGTCGCGGCATCCGTGCTGGCGGGCGGCAATGTGCGCGTCGGGCTTGAGGACAATCTCTGGCTCGAAAAGGGCGTTCTTGCGACAAACGCGCAACTCGTCGAGCGGGCGGTGCGCATCATCGAGAACATGGGCGCGCGCGTGATCGGCCCCGACGAGGCGCGAAGCAAGCTCGGCCTGACCAAGCGGGCGCCAGAGGCGTGACCGGAGTGCCGTTGCAGGGCGGTTGAATCGAGGCAAAATGGACCGGAACGCCGCGCCTTAGTTCCGACGCCGCAAATTCGGGAGCAATTGCCATTGGCGCTCTTGAGCGCTGCGGTCGAGGAATCAACTGGAGCATTGCGATGCGGAGACCGAACATCGTCGTCATCATGGCTGACCAATTGGCGCCGCAGTTCACCGGCGCCTACGGCCATCCGGTGGCGAAGACACCAAACATGGATGCGCTCGCCGCCCGAGGCATGCGCTTTGACGCGGCATATTGCAACTCGCCACTTTGTGCGCCTTCACGCGCCGCGTTCATGTCCGGCCAGTTGATCAGCCGGATCGGCGCCTATGACAACGCCAGCGAGTTTCCCGCCAGCGTGCCGACCTTTGCGCATCACCTGAAGGGCTTTGGCTACCGAACCTGTCTTTCGGGTAAGATGCACTTTGTCGGTCCCGATCAGAAGCACGGCTTCGAGGATCGCGTCACCACCGACATCTATCCGTCGGACTTTGCCTGGACGCCGGACTGGAATGCCAATGAGGTGCGGATCGACAAGTGGTATCACAACATGCAGACGGTCAAGGAGAGCGGCGCCGCCGTCGCGACCTTCCAGACCGACTATGACGACGAGGTCGAGTTCGCCGCCCGGCGCTGGCTGATCGATCGGGGCCGCGATCGTGGTGCGGGCGACAATGCGCCGTTCTGCCTGGTGGCAAGCTTCATCCATCCTCACGATCCTTACGTGGCGAAGCACGAGTTCTGGGACCTCTATGCCGACGGCGAGATCGAAATGCCCGGCATGACGCGTGCCCCCGACGAGCAGGACCCGTTTTCGCGGCGCGTCATGGACGGCATCGAAGCAAGCACGGTTGTCTTGACGGACGAAGAGGTTCGCCGGGCGCGCCGCGCCTACCTGGCGAATGTCAGCTATTTTGACAGCAAGATCGGCGCAATCGTGAGGGCGCTGGAAGACATTGGCGAACTCGACAATACGATCGTCATCGTGACCTCGGATCATGGCGACATGCTGGGCGAGCGAGGGCTCTGGTACAAGATGACCTTCTTCGAGCATTCCGCGCGAGTGCCGCTGATCATGGCCGGTCCGGGAGTGGTCCGTGGCGCGGCTCGGAATGCGTGCTCGCTGGTCGATCTCTTGCCCACGTACCTCGAAATCGCGGGCGGGAAGGAATGCGTTCCGGACGGGGCCTTCGACGGGCGATCGCTTATGCCACTCGCGCGAGGCGAGGCCGATCCTATGGACGAGGCCATCTGCGAGTATTGCGCCGAAATGACGCCGTGGCCCGTGTTCATGATCAGGCGGGGCAACCTGAAGTTCATTCATTGCGATGCCGATCCTCCGCAGCTCTTCGATCTCTCGACGGATCCGGACGAGATCGAGAATCTGGCAGTGCATCCAGACTGGTCCGACACGGCCCGGAGCCTTGCAGAGGAGGTCGAAGCGCGCTGGGACAGCGCGGCGCTTCGCAGGCAGGTACTGGCTTCGCAGCGATCACGGCACTTGCTCAACGCGGCGATGGAAGCGGGGGCGGGCGAGGCGTGGGACTTCAACCCGCATCGCGACGCGGCAAACGAGTACGTGCGCAACCACATGGACTGGACAGTCGCGGCGGCGCGTTACCGCTTTCCTCCAACGGACGGTGCGTCCAGGACAGAATGAGCTTATGACCTGCTGGTGCGGGAAGCGCTGCAGCCGGCGGTTCGGATCGGAGAGGTTCGGCGGCAGCGTCTACGTGGCTGCGTGCACGGATTCCATCGCGGTCATCCGCCCGAGGACATCGAGGCCCTGCATGTTCCAGAAGTGCAGAAGGTCGATGAAAACCCGGCTTTCGGCCTGTTTCCCTCCCCCGCGGCGGCAAATGTCGATCGCTCGGACTTTTTCAGATTGTTGCGGGTGGGTGGCAGAACGCGGCTGCTTCGCGACTGGGGGGGGTCTGCCCGTCCTGATCGGCCGTGTGAGCGACCTGTGAAGCGTCGCGGACGGATGGGACCGGCGGGAAACGATCAGGAGGCACGCGGCGAGATTGCCGTCGGCATCGATTGCGCAGCAGACAAGGCGGCACCGGCAAAGCCCGGAGGGGTCGACAGACACGTCCCGATGGCTCGAAATTGCGGCCTTTCGAGTTCAGGCGGCAGTGTCGGGAAGAAGAAGTCCGTGGCCCGAAGCGGCGTCGAAAGCGAGACGTCGCCTGCCTTTTGCGCGCGCACGAATGCGGGTTGCCACTGATCACCTGCCTTCGTCTGTCCGGCAGCTCATGATTGTACGCTTCTCGATTCCGTATCCAATTCCCTCGTAGAACCGACGCACTTCCTCGTTGTCCTCGCGGATCATCAGCATGACCTTGGGAGCGCCGAGATTCTGCGCATTCTGCAGCCAGGTTTCAGCATGGCGCATCAGTCGCTTGCCCAATCGTTGCGCGCGGTGTTCCGGCGCGACCGCGACATAGTAGACCCAGCCTCGATGACCATCATATCCGGCCATGACGCTGCCCGCGATGCCGCCGCCATCCCCGGCGATGGCCACGAAGATCTCTGAAGAGACATTGTTACGAGCGCTTTCGATATCATCAAGCGGGTCATTCCAGGGTCGCGTCAGCCCGCAGACGCGCCAGAGTTCCGCAACCGCCTCCTCTTCCCCATGGCAAATCCGGCGGATGGAAAACCCTGATTCTCCGTTGCCTGTTTCGTAGGGCGCGCTTCCTGGCATCACAGTCTCCCTTGCCGACTTGGCTCCGGCGGCAGGTCCGGAACTTCTGGTTCCGGATGATGTTCCCGGGAACGTCATCCGGCGTCACTGCGTGCGGCGAGGCTATGGTCGCGGCCCTCGGACACAAAGAGAATGCTGCCGGGGCCAAACGGACGCTCCTGTGCTTCATCGATGGAGCTGCCTTGGCCCATGACATTTCGTCCGACGGAACGGTCAGAAGTCGCAAGCCGCTTTCCGTTGGGTGTGGTGGGACGTGGCGACGTGTCGAGGAGTGATGTGCCAGTCGTGGCAAATGACGGCATGGCTGCCAGAAAGGGGAGCACGAGAAGGCGTTTCATGTCAGTTCGAGAGAGTTTTCCACGCAGTGGCGGAGTCAGTTTCCGGCTTGATCATTGAGGTGATCTGGCTCTCCATTTGTCTCGCCGCCGTTCGGGCGGCTGAGGATGTAAATGCTGGCACAGGCCATGCAGGCTGCCTGCACGGCCAGTAACCCGAGTGGCAACCTCGCGACGATACTCAAGCTCAGCGCGAGCAGCATCATCAAGCGGGCTGCGAATTTGTACCTTGGTGCGATGGCACCGGAGGCGCGCCAGTCCGCGATGATCGGCCGGAACACAGGGTGATTTTCGAGAGCTTCCGCCGCTGGTGGCCATGCCTTGGTGAAGGCGAACGCTCCCAGAATGACAAACGGTGTTGTCGACAGGACAGGAATCACCGCTCCGATTGCTCCAGGCGCGAGCGACACGGCGCCGATGGCAAACCAGACAGCTCTGTCAAGACCAAAGGGATGGAATTTGATCCGCGTCATGGTGTTCAGTGATTCGTCGGTCCAACAGGTACTGCTTATGCTGATTGCGGGAGTGCGGGACAACGTGCATTGATTCCGGCAAACATAGGGTTCTTGAATGCGCCTGACCAGCTTCACAGATCTTGGATTGCGCGCCTGCATGCGCATGTCCTCCGATCCCGGGAGGGCATCTCCTACACCTGAATTGGCCGCGGAGTTCGACATTTCGCGCAATCACCTGACCAAGGTGGTGGCCGCGTTGGCCGCGGCTGGCATTGTCGAAACGCGACACGGTACAAGCGGAGGAGCCTTTCTTGCGCGACCGGCAGAGCAGTTGACGGTCGGGCGCGTTGCCTCTTTGCCTGAACTGGGCAACCTGCTGTTTGAATGTTCCACGCGAGACGAAGGCGCATGCGGCACAACAAGTCACTGTCGCCTGAAGGGCATGTTGTCCTTGGCACGTTGGAGATTCATCTGGGAGATTGACAGGTTCACTCTTGCCTATTGCGCATCCCCCGCGACAGGGAAGGGTCCTCATGTCTACGACTAACGGGCAAGTACGCCGATGGGCTGGCCCAGCAATCTTCAGTTACGGGTTCCGTCCTTTCTTCCTTGGCGGTGCTGCTTGGGCCGCCTTGGCGATGTTGATCTGGGTGGCCATGCTGACGGGCCGCCTTGATCTGCCTACAGCATTTGATCCGGTTTCGTGGCATGCGCACGAGTTCCTGTTCGGTTACCTTGGCGCGGTCATTGCAGGCTTCATGATGACAGCTGTGCCGAACTGGACTGGACGCATGCCAATTGCGGGCTGGCCGCTTGCCGGGCTGTTCGCGATTTGGGTGATGGGACGCCTGGCCGTCGGAATGTCCCAAATGATGGCACCGTCAATGGTTGCCCTGATAGACCTGAGTTTCGCCATATCACTGGCCGTGGCAATGGTTCGGGAGATCGTCACAGGGCGGAACTGGCGCAATCTCATCGTTGTCGGTCTGCTCGGTGCCTTCATTCTCCCGAACGCGATATTCCACTGGGAAGCTGCAACTGGCGCCTTCCCTGCACAGGGGTATGGTCTGCGGTTGGGAGTGGGGTCCGCCATCCTCCTGATCGCCTTGATCGGCGGGCGGATCGTCCCGTCCTTTACCCGCCACTGGCTCGAAAGACGGGGTGTAACCCGTCTTCCCGCGCCACCGATGCAGGCTCTCGATCGGGTTGCGCTTTTGGCATTGGTCGTAGCCCTTTTGCTTTGGGTCTCTTGCCCACTGCATTGGATGAGCGGTATTGCGTTGCTGTTCGCGGGCGTGCTTCATGTCTTGCGGCTGTCGCGGTGGTGTGGAACGCAGACAGTGCGCGAACCCTTGGTGTGGATCCTGCACGGCGCCTACCTTTTCGTCCCATTTGGGGCATTCGCGGAAGGGATCTCGCTACTTTGGCCACAAGTAGTGGGAACCGCGCCAGCGTTACATGTCTGGACGGCCGGGGCCATCGGCATGATGACGATGGCGGTCATGACGCGGGCGACACTTGGTCACACTGGCCGGCCACTGATCGCAAGCGCTGGCACGCAAGCCAACTACCTCTGTCTGATTGCAGCGGTTGTGTTGAGGGCATTGGCTGGCATTGTCCCGGAGTGGGCAGGATCACTCAACGGCCTTTCGGGCCTGTGGTGGGTTCTTGCCTATGGCGGATTCTGCCTGTTCTACGGGCCGCTTCTCTTGCGGCCGAGATCAAAGGGATAGGCGATGGCGTGGTTTGGCTACGGGCCGGAGTTTGTGGTGTCTCTTGCCAGACATTCATTTCCCGTCGGGCCGTCAGTGCAGCCTTTGTTGGTGGCACGACTTGGGACGATGGGTTTCACGCCGATCCGCTTCGCCTTGTCAATTGGCGTATTCGCCTGATCTGAGATCGAAGCCGGCAAAGCGCCATTTGCGCAGATTTGGCATTGGGCGGCATGGCAAAACCATGTGCCGTTTGTAGTCGCGTCGCCGATCTGCCTGATCCTGGCGCTCTCCATCGGTCGCCCCAACCCAATCTCGTTGTGAGGTGCACTGAAGAAGCGGTTCGATTCAAGGGCGCCCGAGACCAGGTCACGCGGCATCCACGCTTGCTGGCTCTGGCGCTTTGGGCGACGGCACATGTTCCTTGTGTGACAGGTCGCATTGCTGTCGGCGGTTTCCAAAGGGAGAGGGTGGTCAGAACGTTCTGATTGCCGGCTCTTTTTCGCAGCCGCTGACATGCTGATGCCGCCCGCGCGAGGCGAGGCCGATCCTATGGACGAGGCCATCGGCAGGTTTGTGCCATAGAACTCGCGCAGGGGACTGTCGCGTTCAGGCGACAGGTGAATGCGCACCCCTTGCTGCAATAGACGTCGGCTGCCTGTATATCGCCCTCATTGCTGACAGGTATGCCAAGAACGCAGGTGCGGTCTTCACGCTCAAGTATCATTTGGCCTGGTGTCCGAAATATCGCCGGAAGGTGCTTGCCGGCCAGACAGGAGTTCGGCTGAGGCATCTCCTCGCCGAGGTTGCGGACGAGAAGGGCATGACGTTCCACGCAATGGAGATCATGCCGGACCACGTTCACCTGTTCGTCGAGAGCGACCCGACGCTTTGCGTGGCGGAGATCGTCAACAGGCTGAAGGGCCGGTCGAGCAGGGTTCTGCGCCGGGAGTTCCCGACATTGAGGTCCCGGCTCCCCACACTATGGTCGCGGAGCTGCTACGCAGGCACCGTGGGGCACGTCAGCCAAGCGACCGTCAAGCGGTGCATGGAGAACCAGAAAGGCAAGCAGTTGATCAGGAGCCACAAGTGCCGGCTTTATCCGAACCGGGCGCAGGAAGCGGCCCTGACGGACATGCTTGGACACTTCTGCGATCTCTGCAACGCGGGCCTCCAGCAACGCATCGAGGCGTGGAGCCGGCAGGGCGTCAGCCTCGGCTACGTCCAGCAGGCCGGCGAGCTGAAGGCCGTCCGGGACGCGGTTCCGGAGCTGGCCGGATACAGCTACAGCGCCGAGCAGCAGGTCCTGCGCCGGCTCGGCAAGGCCTTCGCCGCCTTCTTCCGCCGCGTGAAGGCGGGAGAGACGCCGGGCTTTCCCCGCTTCCGCGCGAAGTCGCGGTTCCACAGCGCGGACTTCCGCGTCGGCGACGGGCTTGTCTGCAGGGACGGACGGCTCCGGCTCGTCGGCATGCCCGGCCTCGTCAAGGTCCGGTGGCATCGCGAGTTGCCCGCGATGCCGTCGCACGCAATCGTCAGCCGATCGCACGGGAAGTGGTACGTGACGCTCCAGTTCAAGATCCCGGCGCTGGCGGTTCCCGGTCAGGAAAACACGTGCCCGGACGTCGGGATCGACGTCGGCCTGAACAGCATCGTCGCGACCAGCGACGGGGAGACCGTCGCGGCGCCGAAGCACCTGCGCAAGGCGCAGGCGAGGACGCGGCGGCCGCAGCGGGCGCTGGCCCGGAAGGAACGGAGATCGAAGCGGCGCGCAAAGGCACGCAGGAACCTGGCCCGCCACCACGCACGCGTCGCCGCAAGGCGGCGCGACTTCCTGCACAAACTCTCTTGCGGCCTGACCTCCCGGCATCGCGTGATCGCGATGGAGGACCTGGGAATGAACGCGCTGAAGCGCTCCTTCCTGGCCAGGTCGATTCACGACGCCGCGTGGACGCAGTTGCGGGACATGCTGACTTATACCAATCCCGGAAAGTTTTCACCCATGGACACCGATCCCTGAAGCCGGTTTATATTCCACGTTTGTTCCATCGGTGATTTGTGCCCAGCCTCGACTGCCGATTGAGGTGATCCGGTCGGGGTTGGCTGCAAGATCCTGCCACACCTTCCAGACCTTTTTCTTCACCGCCTCTGCGGTGGCGAAGACCTGGTTTGCGAAGTATCGTGCCTTGAGGAATTCAAACACGTTTTCCGACGAATTCAGCTCCGGGCTGTAGGCTGGCAACCGCAGCAGCGACACGTTGCCCGGCACCTCGAGGGCCTTCGAGCGGTGCCAGCCGGCACCATCCAGAATGACCAGCGCATGGCGTCCCGGCGGCGTGGCGTTGCCGATATCCAGCAGGTGGCGGCTCATCTCCCCGGTATTGGCCCGATCGCAGACATGGCCGATGGCCGTGCCCCTGGCCGGACAGATGGCGCTGAACAGGCAGCAATACCCGTACCGGCAATCCCGGGGCACCCGCGGACGGCTGCCGGCTCGTGCCCAGATGCGGGTGAGCATGCCTTTCTGTCCTATTCGCGCTTCGTCCTGGAAGTGGATGTCCACCGATGCCGGATCCGTGCCCTCCGGCAGGGCGGATATTGCAAGGGCAGAAAAATTCTTCCGGAAATTCTCCTGTGCCTGCGGATCCGCCTTCGGGTGCACCGGGCGCGCCGACACCTTGCGGAAGCCGAGCCTGTGTATCAGGCACCGGACCGCTTCCGAGCACAGCACGACAGCGAAGATGTCCCTGATCTTCTCCTGGAGCAACCCGATGGTCCAGGACGGGATGCCAGGGCCCGGGCCCTCGGCAAGCCAGCGGCCGATTTCGGCCTTCTGTTCCTCGCCGAGCTTCGAGGATCGTCCGCATCGCTGGCGGTCCCCCAGGCCGTCTGGCCCCTCGACATTGCAGCGGATGACCCAGTCCCGCAGCGTCTGCCGATCCACCCGGGCCCGCAGCGCAATCTCTGCGCGGCTTTGCCTGCCCTCCATCACCCGGATGATGGCCCGCAGGCGCCGGGCGACTTTCGTGTCCTTGCATCTGCCGACAAGGGCTCTAATGTCATCAATCGTGTGGTCGGTGTTCGTGATCGCGATGCCTCTGGGCATGTTTTCCTCCATGTGGGCGTTGAACACCCACAATATGGAGCAGGACGGCACCGTCTGCACGCCTTTTGTGCGGCATGGCACAATATGATGTTCTCCTTATGTTCATGAGTCAATACTTATTGGGATTGGTATTACAAGGCTGAAAGCGCCGGTGGGTCCGTGGTCTTGGTCGACCCGCGCGGCACCTCCCAGCGATGCAGCGGATGCGGGGCGGAGCCGGACAGGCCGAAGACGCTCGCGGACAGGGTGCACGGCTGCGACGGCTGCGGTCTCGTCCTTGACCGCGACGTCAACGCCGCCCGCAACGTGCTGCAACAGCTCATGGGGCCGGGAACCGGCCTTCGGTCGCGAAGCGTGCGGGTTGCCGCGTAGCTTGGCCGAGAAGCCGTCGCCTTCAGGCGACGGAGTGTTCACAATGACGCCGTGGCCCGTGTTCATGATCAGGCGGGGCAACCTGAAATACGCTCATTGCGATGCCGATCCTTTGCAATTCTTCATTCTTTCGACGGATTCGGACGAGATCGAGAATCTGGCAGCGCGTCCTGACCGGTCCGCCACCGCCCGGAGCCTGGCATAGGAGGTCGAGGCGCGCTGGGACAACGCGGCGCTTCGCACGCAGGCGGGTCCTGGCTTCGCGGCGATTACGGCATTTGCCCAACGCGGCGAAGGAAGCGGGGGCGGGCGAGGCGTGGGAGGTCAACCCGCATCGCGACGCGGCAAACGAGTAGCTGCGCATCCACATGGACTGGACAGTTGCGGCGGCGCGTTGCCGCTTTCCGCCTCTGGACGGTGCGTCCAGGACAGAATGAACTTCCGACATGCTGGTGCGGGAATCGCTGCAGGCGGCAGTTCGGACGGGAGAGGCTCGGCGGCAGCGTCTACGTGGCTGCGTGCACGGATTCCATCGCGGCCATCCGCCCAAGGACATCGAGGCCTTGCATGTTCCAGAAGTGCAGAAGGTGGACGAAAATCCAGTTTTCGGCCAGTTTCCCTCCCTCGCTGCCGAATTTCACCAACGTACCACCCTAATTTCAGCCAAAGTAGCCGGTCAATTTCACTCAACGTAGCCACCCAATGTCACCATGGTAGCCACCCGGAGCGAAGCGACGCGATCAGGCCGTGTTGGGCAAGTTGGTCTCCTCTTCTGTTCCGGGTCTGAAGCTATCTCCGCGAAGGCCCTGCCGCAAGGCTCGGCCGTCAGGACCGGTCCTCCGGTACGGGATTCCGGCAATGCGTGTGCACGCTGCCGGAGCGTCAGCGACGCCTTCTTCGAATCCAAATTGAAATGGTTGTTGTTGCGGTCCTGTGGAGCTTGTGGGCGAGAGGCCCGCGAGTGTGGGCAATGCGGTGGGCGACGCCCTTGCGTCGTCCACGGCTTGTCCACACGGCCCGCAGGGCGCGGGCCGGCCCGAAGGGCTCGTCCACAAATCCACAGGACCCCCCGGGACCGATTTCGGCAGACGTCCCGGCCTGGCGCCGGCTCCGGCTCTCATTTTCCGTCCTCGGCGCTGTCGGCCCGCATCGACGAACCGTGCAGCTCGAACCGGATCGCGCCATGGACGAGGCGGTCGAGGATGGCGTCCGCGACCGTCGGCTCCGCGACTGTCTGGTGCCAGCCAGCCACCGGCAGTTGCGAAGTGACGATCACCGAGCGGCGGTCGAAGCGGTCGTCGAGGATCTCGAGCAGGTCGCGCGCCCGGGCCGCATCGAGCGCGGCCAGGCCCCAGTCGTCGAGGATGATCACGTCGAGCCTGGCGAGATCGCGGTAGAGCTTGGGGATGGTGCCTTCGCCGTGAGCGATCCGCAGTTCGGTGAGCAGTCGCGGGACGCGCAGGTACCGGGCCTGAAACCCTTCGAGACATGCCTTGTGGGCGAGTGCGCAGGCGATCCAGCTCTTGCCCGTGCCGCACGGGCCGGTGATCAGGATGTTGGCGCCGTTCCGGATCCAGGCACAGTCGCCGAGGCCGAGCACGACGCTGCGCTTGAGGCCGCGCCGCCGGGTGAGGTTGATGTCCTCGAAGCAGGCGTCCTGGTGGCGCAGCTGGGCCTTCTTCAGGCGCCGCTGCAGCGCGCGCGAGCGCCGCTCGACGACCTCGCGGTCGATCAGCAGCGCGAGCCGGTCCTCGAACGGCATGTCGTCCAGATCGTGGCGTGCCAGCTGTTCCTGGAAGGCGGCCAGCATGCCGGGCAGGCGCAGCGATGCGATGCGCTGGGTGAGCGGGTGCAGGATGGCAGTGTCGGTCATCTGTAGTACTCCGGTCCTCTGATGTTGGAATGTTCGATGGGTCTGGTCTCGGGTTCCTGCCCGTCGACGAGATCGGCGCCGGTGCGCAGGATGTTGTCGAGCCCGCGCCAGGTCCTGGAGCCGAGATCCAGCGCGTAGCGGCAGGCGTTGTCGAGGCGCTCCGGCCCGTGGCTCCCTGCCAGGCGGAGCACGCCGTAGCAGGAACGGAAGCCGAACTCCGGGTTGGAATTGCGTCCCATGACCGCGATGACGAAGGCGTGGACATGAGGGCCGATGTCCCGCGCACGGTTCTCGAGCTGTGCGCGTGTGCTCTCGACGCCGGCGCGCTGGTGGGCCTGCGGCTGATGCTCCTTGAACGTGGTGGCACGCCCGTTGGCGTCGCTGCGCATGTGGCTCGCGATCTGCTTGCCGCGATGGAACACGTCGATCACCCGGCCGCGCAGGCGGACATCGACCTTCTTGCCGGCATACGTGTAGGGAACGGAGTAGAAATGGCGGTCGATCGCGATGTGGTAGTCGGAATGGACCGTGTTCTCGCGCCATGTCGTACGCTGCCAGCGCCGGTCCGGCAAAGGCTTCATGTGCGGGACATCGACGCTTTCGTACCGGCTGAAGCGGGTCTCGCCCGTGCCGTCGGAACAGGGCTTCCCGTTGAGTTCCCGCACCCGGTCCGCGATCGCCCGGTTCAGCGACGCAAGGTCGTGGAAGACATGGTCGCGCAGCGGTGCCAGAACCCGCCGCTCGACCAAAAGGACTCCATTTTCGACCAGTGCCTTGTCGCGAGGCCTCTTCACCCGCGCAGGCAAGCCCTCGATGCCGTAATGCTCAAGCAGGTCGGCGTAGGTCTCGTTCAGGACCGGCTCGTAGCGTGACGGCTTCTTCACCGCCGCCTTGAGGTTGTCGGGCACCGCGACTTGCGGCGCCCGGCCCATGTCTTCGAGGCAGCGCACGTGCGAGTTGCACCAGTCGTCGATCTTCTGGCTGAGCGTCGCTTCGGCGTAGATCCGCCCGGAGACCCCCATCGAGGCCACGAACAGCTGCGCGTCACGCTCAACCCCGTCGATGAAAACCTGCACGGTCATGCCCGCGTAGTCGACGAACAGCCGTTCGCCGGGGCGACGGTTCTGGCGCATCGTCACGTCCGTGGCCGGCCGCCAGTCGCGGAACCGACGGCACCAGGTCACGTAGCTCATGCCGTCGGGATGCGTCTCGCGCCATTCCCCCCACAGCAGCTTCAACGTCACGCCGCGGCCCGAAAGGTCCTTCTCGACCTCCGCCCAGTCCACGTCCTCGTCCGCAGGCCGGACCTGCCGCGCCGGATAGAGCGCCGCCTCCAGCGCCGCATCGTCCATCCCGGCCGCTTCCGGCAAGTTCAGTCCCGAAGCCGCGAACCGTGCCAGGGTCTGTGCAACCGAGCGCCGGGCAAGACCGCAGTGGGTCGCGATCGCCCGGGCGCTGCGGCCCTCGTCAAAATGAAATTGCAGTATCTTCCTTACTTTCCTCATGGGCAGCCTCTTCTGTGCCATTCAATGCTCCTCGGAGTGATCGCCAAAATCCGGGACGTAGAACGGCATGCTGAATCAAGCCAAGGCCTGTCACCCCGAGGGGGTGGCTACCATGGTGATATTGGGCGGCTACCTTGAGTGAAATTACGTGGCTACCATGCGTGAAATTGGGTGGCTACCTTCGTGAAATTTGGCACCCTCGCGGCGGCATATGTCGATCACGTGCATGTCCCCGTCAAGATCAGTGGCCGACATGCCCATGAAACCTCCGTCGTGTTTCAGGGTCAGGTTGGGCCAGCCGACAAGCCCCCCCCCCCGAAGCGGCCTTCGGCAATCATGGCCAGATCCCCGCTGAATCGCCGTGTTCGGAACGGGTTGCGAAACGGGCCGGAATGTTGTTCGGCAAAGCGCGGAATGGTGCAGGTTGCGCCGATTCCCGCAGCCCCCCACAGACCATGTCCTCGTTCCAGGTGCGACGCAGTTCGTCGACCAGTGGCTCCGTTCGCCCAGCGTCCCAGCCCCGGATGTCGTCAAGCATCGCGTTGATGGCTGACAATGTCGCCTTTCCCTCGGACGGTTCCTGGGGGTCGCAGAACAGGCCGTCATGTGTCACGGGTCCGGGCTGCACCGGATGTGCACCTGTCTGCGGGGCAAAGTGGTTCACGCCCGCCTGCAGCATCAGGTGCGGGATGTCGAAATTCATTGCGGTCTCGGCGATGCGGCTGGCGACGATTCTGTGGAATGTCGCTTATCGGAGCAACGCAATCTTGGCCGTTGGCCGGATGCCAAGCCAGGGTGCGTCAAAGAGCCCCATCAGGTGCCCCATCGTCCCGACCCGGACCGTCTCGAATCCATCGATCTGGTTGCGTCCGGCGAAAGGCAAGTCGAGACGGCGCTGCAAGGACGTCAGCGATGTCTTGAGCGGCATCCAGAATCTCTCGGCAACCTCACACGTCCTGACCTCGCCCCTTGCGACAGGCAACTTTCATGAGGCGGGTTTCCCCGCCCTGGCATTGTTCCCGGGCAATTCGCAGACCATGCGCAGGCCGGTTCCGGGGAAGATCGTGCATGTCTGGTTGAGCTCTTCGAGCAGTCCCGCGACGGCGGCGTCGCCCGCATCGCTGGCGGTGCCGAGGATGCGCACCCGCAGGATGCCGTTTTCCGGGTCCGGGACGATGTCGGCATCCGACTGGAACAGTTCGGCGAGGGTGCGGCGTGGGCGTTGCTTCGCGCCCTGCGCGTCGGCGACGGCGGGCATCATCCGGGTCTCGGCGCGGCAGGCGATCATGCGGATGACGTCGAGGAGCAGCCTCTCGCCGGAGGGCAGCGCGTCAAGCCACTCATCCTCGCCGAGTTCCGCGACCTTGACGTGCGTGGGCAGATCCCTGCGCCGGAGCTTGAGCGCCTCGCGCTCGGCGTCGAGCGTCCCGATCTCGGCCTTCAGCCTCTCGGCGGACCTGGCGGCCGTGCCGGACGGCCCGCCCCCGGTCAGGTCGGCGACGCGGTTGCGCAGCGTGCCGAGCCTGTTCCGCATCCGGTTGATCCGGCGGTCCAGCTCGCGCCGGGCCGGATTGACGACGCGCGCCTCCGGATCCTGCTCGGCAAGGCCGTGCACCGGCAGCGCGTCGAGGCTGAACTCGTCGCGCATGTACTTGAAGAAGCTCTCCTGCGCCCATCGGGAGAACAGCGCGCCTGCGGCCTGCTCCGTCGGCACGCCGAAGTCGGTGGTCACGAGCGGGACCTGCCGGCCCGAGTCCAGCAAGCGGCGGATCTGGCGAACCTCGGGCCCCTTGCCGCCCTTGCCCAGCCTGATCCGCCTCTCGGCAAGGCGGACCTCGGCCGAGCCGGCGCCGCCGGGACCGTGGAGCGGCGCCTCGACGGCGCGGAACTCCTCCTCCGGCCAGTCCTCGCCCCTGAAGCCCTTGTGCCAGGTGATCACCGCGATGCCACGCCGGGCGAGGCGGGCGAACAGGGCCGGGCTCCATCCCTCCCGGTCGAAGACCAGCGTCAGCGCGGGCGCGGCCTCCGGCGAGACCGTGAGATCCGGCGCGTCCGGTCCCGGCAGGCCCAGCCGATCCAGCGCCGGAAGGACGTCGTGCTCCAGCGCCTTGGCCATGCCGGGATCGAGATCCTTGTGCAGGCACAGCAGCGGCCTGCCGCCGAGCGCGTTGACCCAGTAGCTGGTCGAGGCCGGCAGGCAGAGCTTCCGGCGCGACACGAAGTGCTTCGGAAGGCGGCCCTTGCGGCCGGCATAGACCTTCACGTGCCCGTCCACCGACAGCGTGGCGTGGGCGTCCGGCTCGTCGGCCATCCACGCCCGCGCCAGCGCGTCCTGCCAGCCCTTCACCCGCTGAACGTCGGATGCGAGCGCCCGGATCTTGCGCCGCAGCGTCTTCGCTTCCGGGCAGCGGTCCAGCCCCAGGACCGCGCCCCATTCCCCCGGAGCCTCGTGGCGCAGCGCCTCGGGGTTGCGGACCCGGGCCATGAACAGGAACGCGAGCAGGAGAAGCGTGCTCGTCAGCCCGTGGCATCCTTTCGGCAGCGACAGGAACGCGCCCGAACGGTCGAGCAGCCCTTCCTTCAGGAGCGTCGGCAGCGCGGCCAGCACGCCGCCGCAGGCGACCGCCGAAAGAGGCTCGTCGAAGCGCGGATGCGCCTCGGCCATCGCCCCCGCCGAGGCCGCGACGCGCCCCGCGCTGTCGCGCGCGCCCCGGCCCATCGGCGCCTCCCGGTCGCGCCGGTCCCGTTCGCTGCGGCCGAGCAGGCCTGCCCGGACATCCTCGTCCTGCGTGTCCGTTCCGGCCGGCTGCTCCTCCTGCGCCTCCGGCTTCGCGCTCTCCGGCTCGGGCTGTCGCGCGCCGATGAACCCCTTGCGGCGGTTGTGGTTCAGCGTCGTGGCGGGAACCTCCAGCTCGCGGGCAACCGCGGTGCCGCTCATGCCCTTGGAAAGGAGGCGGTCCGCCTCCCGCGCCGTCTCGCCGGTGATCACGCTCGTTCCACGGCCCCGGCGCGGCTCGTGGAACGCCGCCTCGCCCTCGTTCCGAAGCTTGTCCGCCGCACGCTGAACCGTCGCGCGGCCAACGCCGAACGCAGCCTGCAGGTCCCTGTGGCGGATGCCGTGCCTGGCGAACCTGGCGATCCGCAGTCTCATGGCCGGGCGGTCGTTCTCGTCGTGGCAGTCGAAGGGCTCGAGGTTGGAGAAGCAGACGGTCTGGCCGTCCTCGGATGCGAAGGAGAAGCACGAAGCGCCGATCTGGACGGCGTCTGAAGGGTGCATGGCGAGCGTGTTCATGGGAAGCGGGAAACCTGAAAGTGAGCCTCATGTTATATTGCCCGCTTCCGGCGTGCCTGTCAAGCCGGAAATCTGCATATTGTCGTTGTTTTGTTGGCCAAACGGGCCCTGGAGGACATCGAAATCAGCCCGCGAGGTCAGGACGTGTGAAACTGGTCGCGCCCAATGATCTCGTTGAACGGATGAGATCCGCGCCAGATCAGGTCCGGTGCGCAGAGATTGGCTATGGCGTTGGCGGCATCGGACGGCGCGGCGTGGTCGGGCGCGCTGTAGAATGCGTGCACGACTGCCTTTGCGGTCTGCAGATCGCTCAAGTCCTTGGCACCTCACGCAGGCGCCCGAGGATGTCGATGCCCTGCATGGCAAAGAAATGCAGGAGATCGATGAATATCCAGTTCTCGGCCAGCAGGTCGCCTTCGCGCCTGTAGAGGTCGACGATGCGCATGTCGCTCGGCCTGTCGTTGGCAGGCATGCCCATGAACCCGCCCGTTGCACGCATGGTCATGCTCGGCCAGCCGAAAAAACCGCCATAGTTGCCCTCGGCAAGCCGCGTCACATGTCCGCAATGACGGATGAACTCCAATCCCTCCTCGAAGGGAGTCGTATGGCCGCGCTGATAGCCCTTGAAGAAAGCGCTTGCGCCAACCCCGCCCGGACCGAACCAGCACATGTCCGGCAGCCACCAGCGCTTGAGATGCTCGATCGGCGAAGCAGCCCCGAGGTCTATCAGTTCGTCGATCATGCCGTCGATGAGCTTGATCGTCTTTTGTCCGTCCGCCGGATCGTGCACGCCATGGAGCAGCCCTTCATGGGTGCGCGGCCCCGGAGTCAGGATCGCCGCTCCGGTCTGCGGCGGGAGCGGCTGGAGGCCGGCCTGGTAGGCGAGGGCGATGAGGTCGGTGAAGCAGGCCGCTTCCATGATCGCCCCGTTCTCGATCCTGTGGAAATCCACGTATCTCAGGAACGCGATCTTGCGGCTCGGCGGCATTCCCAGAAACGGCTGGTCCCAAAGGCCCATGAGATGGCCCATCTGCACTACCCAGAGACCGTGTTTGCCCGCGATCCTGTTCATGCCCGCAAAGAAGATGTCCGGGCGCCGCTGCAACGGTCCCATGGCGCCTGCCAGCGGTTCAAGAAACACTTCGGCGACCGCGTCGGCACCGACCTGTTCGTTGAATGGATGCATGCCGCGCCAAAGCATGTCCGGCGCCGTGTATCGGGCAAGGGCCTTGGCGAGCTGGCCCGGGACCACGGCGTCGATCGCTTCGTAGTGGTCAAGGACCAGACGCTTGGCGTCCTGCAGGTCACGCTCATCCATGGCGGGCTCCCTCGATTTGCATCATCAGGTCAAACTCGTTGAATAGCTGCCATTCCCGGACAACTCGCCCGTCCTCGACCCGCCACTGCGTGATTCCCCAAACCTGGCAGCGCTTGCCGGTCGGCTCGCGGTAGATTGTGCCGCCGGAATGCGTGCCTTCCGCGCTCCACCTTGTGGAGATCAGCCAGCCATCGGCGTCGTTCCCCATCCAGTAGACCTCGTCGACCTGCAGCGCGAGGTCCGGAAAGGCGGCACGCAGCTCGCTCACGTAAGCGCGATAGGCGTCACTGCCGGTGAATTCTCGGTCGGTCGTGCCCTCGAAGCGCATGTCGGCATGGCATTGCGCGTCGATTGCCGAACCGTCCCCGTTCCAGATGCCGTCATGAATCGATCGCGCGAAGGCATCGGGGTCGAAACCGTCGACCGGCTCGGCCAGGGACAATGGCCGGGCGGGCGCTGCGGCACTTCGCAGTCCGTCCCAGACCAACCGGTCCCGGGGCCAGCCGGGAGGCGGGTCGGCGGCAAGTCGCGCGGCCTCGTTCCAGAGATCGAGGCCAAGCTGCTTGAGCATTGCCGACGTGTTGTACAGCACATGCTCCAGGAAGATGTCGTTCTCGAGCGCCACGCAATTGGCGATGACCGGGACGCTGACACGTGCCCCTTTCGGCGGTCCGTATCGGCTTGGGCCGGTGTTGGTTCCCACGATGCGAGTCAGATGGGAGGTGTGGAATCCCACCGTGCCGTCGCCGGCCCAGATCACTTCCTCCGCATCGAGAATGATGTCGGGGAATGCGCCGGTTGTGTGACGCGTGTCGCCGATGATCTTCCGGCTGCCCCGCTGCAGTCCGTAGTCGTCGTAGACCATTGAATTCGGCGCGTAGCAGGCGTCGATGTATTCCACTTCGCGAGGCGCGCCGGCATGATCTGCGCTTTCCCAGATCCTGTGGGTGATTCGCACGATGTAGTCGATGATGTTGCGGTAGCCGTCAAAGCCGCGCATGTCCTGTGCAGGCCCGTAGTCATCCGGAATCCGCACCCGCCTGCCGTCGGTGTACCTCTCGATGGAGATGTCGATTCCCGCAGGCATGTGCCCACGTGCGAGCGGATTCGCGGGATGATGATCTCGCGACAAGTCCCTATCCCTTCACGGCGCCTGTAGTCAGTCCGCTGACGATCTGGCGCTGGAAGAACAGCACAAGGAAGAACAGCGGCACGATGGCCGAAACCACGGCGGCCACGGCGAACATGACCTGGCCCTGCTGCCGCACTGTGCCGAGAAAGCTGGAGATCTTGGGCACCATCGTCTGGTTGTCCTGACTGAGCAGCATCGAGGTCACGGCGAAGTCGTTGTATGCCAGAAGGAAGCTGAAGAGGCCAGTGGTGATGACGCCGGGCCACATCACCGGGATGATGACGTGGCGAAAGGCCTGGAGCCGCGTGCAGCCGTCGACCAGCGCGCTTTCGTCCATGTCCTTCGGAATGTTCAGGAAGAAGGAATGCAGCATCCAGAGCGTGAAAGGCTGGTTGATGGCAACGAGCACGATGATCGTGGTCGGCAGATGTCCCCAGAGATTCCATTCGAAGAACGGGAGAAGGTAGCCCGAGACCAGCGTGATGTGCGGCATCGCACGGAAGATCAGCGCCGCCATCAGCAGCCAGAACGCGTAGCGGAAACCCGACCGCGCAAGGGCGTACCCGCCAAGCGTGCCCATGGTCAGCGAGATGACGACCGTGAAAGTGACGACGATCAGGGTGTTGAGCGAGTTTCTCCAGAATTCCTGCTGAATCCATGCACCGACGTACCCGTTGCCAGTAAATGCGTCGCCAGTTTCGGCTATCGTGCGGACGCCATAGAGCGCGTAGCGCCAGTCAGTCTTGGAGAAGAAGTCGCCCTGAACCTTGAACGAGCCCCAGACCGTCCAGATGAAGGGGCCCGCAGCGATCATCAGCCAAAAGACGACGAAAGCCGTTGAGAAGAAGGCGAGGCCGGGAGATCGGCGTTGCGCTACGGAGGCCATTCTTCAACCCCCCTTTCTGCCGAATTCGCGCCAGGTACGGATCAGGACCGGCATCAACAGGATGACGACGCCGAGGATTGTCAGCAGTGACGTCGCCGCTGCGCTGCCGAACAGCTTTACGTCCCCGCCACGCAGGTCGTTGAAGATGATCCATGAAAGCGATGTCGCCTTGGCCGACGCCGAAAAGCCCACGATCGGCTCGAAGACCCGGAAATTGTCCATCAACTGCATCAGCGTGATGAAGACGACGAGCGGTGTCATGTAGGGCACCACCACGTAGCGCACGCGCTGCCATCTTGAGGCGCCGTCGGTCTGGGCGGCCTCCAGAGTTTCCTGCGGGACGGTTTGCAGCCCGGCATAGAAGACGATGAAGCTGAACGGAGCCGAATGCCAGATGCCGTAGACGATCAGCATGATCCATGTCAGCGAATGGGACGCCTTCAGCGACAGCTGGTCGTCGTCGAAGATCCTTTGCAGCGTCGCCCCCAGGATGCCGTCCGCATCCACCATCCAGAACAGGATCAGCGACCCGATGAGCGGCGTCACGATCATTGGCAGGAGCGAGACGAATATGGTCGGGCCCTTCACGAGTCGCGGCAATGCGTTGACACCCAGTGCGATTGCCAGGCCCAACACGATGACAAACGGGGTCACCACGGCCGTGTAGGTGATCGTGAAGGCAAGGGCCTTGTAGAACGGCAGGTTCATCAGTTGCGCACCGAAGTCGTACAAGCTCCCGGAGGCGTTCCAGGCCTCACGAACTTCGGCGAAGGCGAGGTGGCTGCGGTTGGTGTATGTGCCGAGTCCGTTGAACCGGCCGAGCGGGCGTTCCTCACGCAGCGCTGCCGTTGCCTCCCGGTCCACGGCCACGGCCGCTTCGCACTTGAAAGGCGTGCAGTTCTCGACCTCGACCAGAACCTGGTCGTGCTCGACGAAAAGCGACTGGATGGTGACGGACACGAGCGGCATCGCGATGAACAGAAGCATCGCGGCAAGCGAGGGCAGTATGAACCAGAAGAAAGTCCTGTGCTTCACTGAAACCGTCCGTCTTCCGGCGCCTGGGATGCACGCGCGTTTCGGATTTCGCAGGCAAACCGGTCTTGGCCTGCGGGGCCGGCATGCCGGCCCCGCAGATTGAGGTCTATTGCAGGAAGCCCTTTTCCTTGGCTGCCGTGGTGTAGGCGGCTTCAATGTCGGCAAGCGTCTGCTCGGCGCTCTCGTTGCCCTGCAGGAAGTCCGGCAGCTCCGCAAAGAACGCGCTGTGCAGAAGCCCCATGTAGGGCAGCATCGGATAGGGTTCGGCGCCTGCAGCAGCCGTCGCGGAGATGCCGGTCGCGGCAACGCCGGGCTTGTAGGCGTCCATCAGCCAGACGGCCCTGTCGTTGTTGTCCCCTTCCATGACCATCTCGTTGGAGATGCCATGCACCATTGCCAGGAAGGTCGCTTCGGCATCTTCGTCCGAGATGTTCGTGGCGATGGTGAACCCGTCCCACCAGAGGCTTGATGCCGGCGCGGACCCGCCGGCGACGGTCATCGCGCCGACCGGAACGGTGCCTGAGACGACCTCCTCCGTGGATCCTTCGCTGTCAAGCAACTGGCCCATCGACGATCCCCACATCTGCGCCATTGCGAGATTGCCGGCCTCCCAGATCGGCGCGACGGTTGCCGTGTTGTAGGTCAGGAAGTCCGGATTCGAGTATTCGGTCAGCGCCTTCAGCATGTTGAGGGTCGCGATGCCGGTCTCGTTGTTGACGGCGGGTTCCGCCGTGCCCGGCTTGAAGAACGCGCCGCCGTGTCCAAGGTACATGTTCACGAATTCCTCGCCGAGATTCCAGTCGGATTTCGTGAGCATTGCGAACGGATGTTCCATGACGCCGGCTGATTCGATCGCCTCGGCTGCAGCCAGAACGTCCTCGTAGGTCTTGGGAACGTCCAGTCCGACCTCGTCCAGGATATCCTTGCGCACCACCAGGTGCTGAGCGTTGGCCATGAACGCGACCGCCATTATCTTGCCGTCGATCGTGATCAACTGGTTCTTCTTGAGGCCAGCGCCGTGCTTCGCGACCAGATCGTCCAGCGGGCGGATGAGCCCGTCGTTCAGGAGCGGCACGACGGACGAGTTGGCAACGATCGCCGTCGTGTATTCGGACGGGCTTGCCGTCATGGCCGCGACCTGAATGTCGCGATGCTCCGCCGTGTGGTTTTTCGCGAACGTGACCGTTGAACTGGCGCATTCCTCGGCCTTGTTGACCACCGCGTGAAGCGCCGGAAAGTCGTTCGCAAGGACGCTGATGTTGCCTGTTGCGATTCCGCAATCGGCATTGGCTGCAGTCGCGATGCCGATGGTGACGGCTGCACCGGACGCCATTGTCTTCATCAAGTTCATTGTGTTCTTTCCTCCCTGAAAGATTCCTTCAGCGTAAAGCACGATGCGCGTTGCTTGACAACGCCGTGATTGCCCGTATTCGGTCAGTCCTGCATGCGGCGAGCCTTGGAATCCTCGTGACAGCGGATTGGCGGCATTCCCGGACGGTTTGGCAGCTTCGCTCAGGATCGTGACCCGCGTGCAGCGGATTTTTTCGGCAAACGGAGCGGCAACATGTCCGGATCAGTGATCATCACCTGCGCGCCGACTGGCGGCATCCATACGCCCACCATGTCCGAATACCTTCCGGTGACGCCCGCCGAAATCGCGCGCGCGAGCATCGATGCGGCCGAGGCAGGGGCATCGATCATCCATCTCCATGCACGCGATCCCGAGACCGGCAGGCCCGACCCGCGGCCGGAGACGTTTCGGCAGTTCCTGCCGGTGATCAAGCAGTCGAGCGAAGCCGTCATCAACATCTCGACCGGAGGCGGGCTTGGCATGTCGATGGACGAGCGCCTCGCTGCCGCCAATTCGGCAAGCCCGGAAATGGCCTCGCTCAACATGGGATCAATGAACTTCGGCATTTTCCCGATGCTGGAGAGGTACAAGGAGTGGAAGTTCGACTGGGAACCGGAATTCCTGTCCATGACCCGGGATTTCATTTTCCCCAACACCTTTGCCACAATCGAATACGCGCTGAAGGAACTTGGGGAAAGGCACGGGACGAAGTTCGAGTTCGAGTGCTACGACCTCGGCCATCTCTACAACGTCAAGTGGTTTGTCGACCAGGGCATGATCAAGCCGCCGTTCTTCATCCAGTTCGTGCTCGGAATTCTCGGGGGCGCAGGGGCGGAGCTGGAGAACCTTCAGCACCTGAACAGGATGGCCGACAAGCTCTTCGGGCCGGAAAACTATGAGTGGTCGGTGCTCGGGGCCGGACGGCAGCAGATGCACATGGCGACGCAGGCCGCCCTGCTTGGCGGCAATCTTCGTGTGGGGCTGGAGGACAGCCTCTACATTGGCAAGGGCGAGCTCGCGGTTTCGAATGCCCAGCAGGTCGAGAAGATTCGCGCGATCGTCGAAGCGCTGGGCCTTGAAGTTGCAACGCCGGACGAGGCGCGCGAAAGGCTCGGGCTCAAGGGCGGCGACAAGGTCGCGTTCTGAACCACCCAAACGGTGCATCCCAAGACGCCGATATCCTGCCTTGCGGGCATCAGTCCGGACGGCGTATTCTGCAATTCGCGACTGGATGCAGGTGCGCCGGTCCATCAGGGAGAATGAAACAATGAAACTGAAGACTGCTATGCGCCGCGCGGCGCTCGGCCTCGCTGCGGCCATATCTGCGACCCTTGCCATGGCGGCCATGGCCACCAGCCAGGGCATCGACCTGAAAGGCAAGACGGTGGAATGGGTCATCCCGTTCTCGGAAACCGGCGGGTCGGCCAAATGGGCCAACTTCTATGCGCCGCTCTTGAGCGAGGCGCTCCCCGGGGATCCCACGGTCGTGGTCAAGTTCATGCCGGGCGCGGGCTCGACCAAAGGTGCGAACTGGTTCCAGGAGCAGTCCTACGATGACGGCACGCTGATCTTCGGTTCCTCCGGTTCCACGCAGTTCCCGTATCTTCTGGGCGACCCCCGGGTGCGCTACGAATACAATGACTGGAACGTGGTCCTTGCCTCCGGCACGGGAGGCGTCGCCTACCTGCCGCCGGATCTGGCCGGCATGATGAACGGGCTTGATGCCAGCGGCCTGAAGGGCACCGACTTCATCTACGGCAGCCAGGGCGCGACCCGGCTCGATCTCGTGCCGCTTCTGGCATGGGAAATGCTCGGCCTTGACGTGGAGCCCGTCTTCGGAATCAAGGGGCGCGGCGACGGTCGGCTCATGTTCGAGCGTGGCGAGGCAAATATCGACTATCAGACCTCGTCCTCCTACCTGAAGGGCGTGACCCCTCTGGTTGAGGCCGGCACCGCCGTGCCCTTGATGAGCTGGGGCGCCCTCGATTCAAGCGGCGACATCGTGCGCGACCCGACCTTCCCGGACATGCCGACGTTCAAGGAAGTGTGCGACGCGACACCCGGTTGCGAGACCAGCGGCGAAAAGTGGGATGCGTGGAAAGCGTTCTTCGTGGCGGGCTTCCCGGCCCAGAAGATGGTCTTCCTGCCGGCAGGGGCGCCCGATGCCGCCATCGCCACCTATACGGAGGCCTTCGAAGCCGTGAAGGCCCGCTCGGACTTCGCCGAGATCTCGATGGGCCGCCTTGGCGTCTATCCGCAGATGACCGGCGGTGAGGCAACAGGTGCGCTCGCGAGCGCGACCCGGGTGCCGGATTCGGCGAAGGCGTTTGTCGTGAACTGGCTGATGGAGCGCTACGGCGTCTCGCTGTAGGGCTTCGGCCATGCACCCCGGCCGGCAATGCCGGCCGGGGCGTGTTTCCGAATTCTTGAGGCAACAGGACCGAAAGTCTGGCACATGGACATTCTGTCAGTCGCGCTTCCCGCCCTTGGCAGTGCCGCCGGGCTGATCCTGCAACCGGTAGTTCTGGGCTACCTCGTGCTTGGCGTCGTGATGGGGCTTTGCGTCGGCGTCTTTCCGGGCCTTGGCGGAATTGCGGGGCTGTCGCTCCTCCTGCCGTTCATGTTCGGAATGGACCCGGTCCTGGGTCTTGCGCTGATGATCGGCATGGTTGCCGTTGTGCCGACTTCCGACACATTCGCGTCCGTCCTGATGGGAATTCCGGGATCCTCGGCCTCTCAGGCGACCGTGCTTGACGGGTTTCCGATGGCGAGGAATGGGGAGGCGGCTCGCGCCCTTTCCGCTGCGTTCGCGTCATCGCTGTTCGGTGGCTTGGTCGGCGCCGCGTTCCTGACGCTCTTCATCCTCGTTGCGCGACCGATCGTGCTCGAGTTTCGGACGCCGGAACTCCTGATGATCACGGTCTTCGGCCTTTCCATGGTCGGCATTCTCGCCGGGCGCGTGGCCCTGAAGGGCATCGTGGCCGCCGGCCTCGGCATGATGGTCGGCACGATCGGCGAAGGAGACTCGTCCGGCGAGCTCCGAATGGCCAGTTACGAGTTGCCCTATCTGATCGACGGGTTGAAGCTCGTGATCGTCGGTCTGGGGATCTTCGCAATTCCGGAGATCGTCGCCCTGCTGCGTCAGGATCGAGCCATTTCGGATCGCTCGGTGCTCGGCGGTGGCTGGATGCGCGGGGTCCGCGACTGGCTTGCAAATGCCTGGCTCAGCGTTCGCTGCTCGATCATAGGCGTCGTTGTCGGAGTCATCCCCGGACTCGGGGGTTCGGTCGTTGACTGGATCGCTTACGGCCACACTGTCCAGACCACGAAGGACAAGTCCAGGTTCGGGAGCGGCGAGGTGCGAGGCGTGATCGGTCCCGAAAGCTCAAACAACGCGAAGGAAGGCGGTGGGCTTGTTCCGACGCTGCTCTTCGGGATTCCGGGCTCAGGGTCGATGGCGATCTTCATCGGCGCGATCGCGCTGCTGGGATCCGGAAACATCGAGGTCGGGCCTTCGATGCTGAAGAACAATCTCGACATCACCTACGCGATCGTCTGGCTTCTGGCGCTTGCCAACGTCGTCGGAACGCTGATCTGCATCGGCGCCTCCGGCGGAATTGCGCGGCTGACGACAGTTCCATTCAGCCTGCTGGCTCCGTTCCTGTTCATGGTCATCGCTTTCGCGGCCTTCCAGTCCGGCCAGGACCTGATGGACCTCGTGGCGCTCTTCGTGATCGGGTTCCTGGGCATCATGATGCGCCGCTTTGACTGGTCGCGCCCGGCTTTCCTGATCGGGTTCGTCCTGTCGAATCCCGCCGAGACCTACGCCAACCAGGCCGTTCAGATCGCGCAGTCCAGGTTCAGGAAGGGATTTGCCGAGGGCGTCGACTACATCTTCTCGCCGATCGTCATCGTGCTCATCATCATCACGCTGATCTCGGCAATTGTCGGACTGAGGCAGGCAAAGACGATCATGGCCGAGGGTGCTGTCAAGTCCGGACGAAAGAGGGCGCCGATGATCTTCTTGCTGGCGGTGCTGGCATATCTCGTGATCTCGTTTGTCGATGCGTCGCTGATACCGGACTACGCTGCAGCTGATCGGGTCTTTCCGCGCTTCGTCTCCGGGGTGGCAATTGTGGGAGCCTTGATTCTGGTGGTCCTGATGATCGTCCGCCCCGAAACCCATGCCCTGTTCGCGGATCGGGATGCAGGTGGAGACCGGGAAGACGTTCACGGCCTTTGGGAGACACTCGCCTGGTTCGCGGGGCTACTGATTCTGACCGCGCTCCTGGGATTCATCCTTGCACTGGCCCTCTTCCTGTTCGCGTTCATCCACTATCGCGCCGGACGGCCAATGGGTTTCGCGGCGGCCTACACAGGCGCGGGGATCGTCTTCATGTGCTTCATGGCATGGCTGCTGAACCGGGATTTCCCGCCAGGGTTGCTGCAATCACTCGTGGACCTTCCCTGGCCCTTGACTTGACGAAGTCCGAGTATCCGGTGCCGACCGATTGCGGCTCCCTTGCCGACTGCCCGCGCATTCCTTTCGTGCGGCGCCTGCCGGAAATGCCGGGCGGTTCATTCCGCATGCCCATGCGACGTCGTCGATGGACTTCAGCAGTCGTGGCGTGACCGACATGTCGGCCCGCTTGGGAGAACCGGGATCGAAGAACAGGGGCACCTGGGCCGGCATTTCACCATCCCGCCAAATGGCCAGGTCCGGGGGGACTTGATTTGCTGGACATCGCCTGGCTCGCGAACAGCCTGGCTGTCCGCCACCACTCCCTCGACATGAAGCGCGAGAGCCTCGCGTCACATGCACAGCGTTTCGTCGAGCGTGCCGCCACTGAGTCACGCAACCCGGAATTTCCGGGAAGCTGACGCCGAAGCCCGGCGCATCATCCGTGTGCACAAGCGCCACGCAATGCGTGGAAATTCCTTCCTTCCAAGCGCAACTTGTCCGGAGACCTCACAATCTCGATCCGGCCTGTCTGCAGATGGACATCGCCGTCCTGGTCCATTTGCCCTTGTTCAGGCGCGGCACAGTCGCCGACATGGCGTTCTCGGATGCCGGAGCCGCACGTGGTCGCCCCTGGCCGCGACTGCCAGCCAGCCATGTTCGTTGAGCATCTGGATGGCTCTTCGGCTGTCGCGTTCCCGCTCGGACCCGGCGCCTTCCTTCGCGGCAGAACGCGCTCGCCCGAGGGCCGCACGAATGTCTTGCCTGCCGGAGTGCACAGGATCGCATCGCCTTCAAGCCCTGTGCGACATTTCTGGCCGCTGACGGAGGCACGGAGGCTTCCGCGCCGCAGATCCCGATCCGCACACGCATTGGCGTGCAGCGGTCTCAATGGTCTCGGGGCTGTGTGCCCGGCGTCAAGGACCGGGGACGGTTCCCTTGGCAAGTGACCCCTCAGCGTGCAAGTAGAGACAAACGATGCAAGTGGCTGAACATGACTCAAACCGGAATTCCTTTCCTGTTCATGCGAGGAGGCACCTCGCGTGGACCCTATCTCAAGCGAGACCAGTTGCCCGAGGACATGGATCGGCTTGCGGCGGTGCTAGTTGCGATGGTTGGTTCCGGGCATCCGATCAACATTGACGGCATCGGTGGTGGCACCGCGGTGACGACAAAGGTGGCGATGCTGTCGCCCTCGGAGGACGAGTGGGCGGACATCGACTATTTCTTCGCGCAAGTCAGCGTCGAGGATCGCTTGGTCGATTTCAGGCCAACCTGCGGCAATATCCTGGTCGGCGTGGGACCTGCTGCGATCGAGATGGGCCTGATGCCTGCGTCCGGCGACATCGCCGCGGTGAGAATCCGGGCTGTCAATACGGGTGCGCGTGCCCTCGCGAAGGTGCACATGAAGGACGGCTCGGTCCTGTATGACGGTGACGCGGAAATTGACGGCGTTCCCGGCACGGCGGCCCCGGTTGAACTGCAGTTCATGGACACGGTTGGCGGCGCCACGGGAGCGATGTTTCCAACGGGTTCGCGGACCGACCGGATCGATGGCGTTGACGTGACCTGCATCGACGTGGCCATGCCAATGGTCATCGCCCGCGCCGAGGCGTTCGGCCTGACCGGTCATGAAAGCGCGATCGAACTGGACGAAAACCGTGAATTCTTCGAGCGCATGGAAGCGATCCGGCTTGCGGCCGCGAGGCGAATGGGGATGGGAGACGCCTCAAGGTCCGTCACGCCGAAATTCGGCCTGCTGGCTTCTGCCGAGGCGGGAGGTTCTGCGGCAACCCGCTATTTCATGCCTTGGAGCACCCATCCCAGCCTTGCCGTCACCGGTTCGCAATGCATGTCGGCTTGCCTGTTGTGCCCAGGCACCGTGGGTGAGGGGCTGCTCAAGGCGTTGCCGTCCAATCCGGCGCGCCTCGCTCTCGAGCACCCGATGGGCCAGCTCGAGGTCGTGATCGACCATTCGCGGGACGGCGACCGCTTCGAAGTGAACTGGGCCGGACTTGTCCGCACGGCGCGCAAGCTGGCAGAGGGCCAGGTCTTCGTGCCGGGCAAGGTCTGGAGCGGCCTTGATCGCGCATCCTGATCGGGCAAGCTTGCAGATGCCACAGATCAGGAGGCGACCATGACCTATCAGGATTGCCTGGCCACTGCGACCGCGAAGCTTGAGACCGCGAGGCAGTTGATCGATGCCGAAATCCGAAGCTACCCCGCGCCAGTGGCCGGGTGCGATGCCCAATTCAATCACCTGGTCGGCATGCGCGGCTCCATTTCCGAGGCATTGGCAGCGCTCGAAGGGCCACAGTTCGTGCCGGCGCCAAGATCCTTGGAGCCGCCTGTTGACGTCTGTTGAGACAGGCCGCCGGTCTCGCTTTGAGGTCACATCGGTCGGAAATGTCACATCTTCCGCCTTTGCCGGCCTTGTCTCCCTCAATGGCACGGATTCCCGAGCCAGACATTCACGTCGGGGTCTGAAAGGGCTCGATCACCGAATTCCGGAAACATGCGGTCGGGGGCCACCTGGATCCGGACAGAGCGAATCCGCCCGTGACCGGCGCCGCCGCGCCACGGCGCAACCTGCTTTCCTGGGCCCCAAGTGGGCGAGCAAGGAATCCTGGTCCAAGGTTCGGCGACGGAGCCGGGCGGGGTTGCGGTCGGGCTAGACGCGGGCCTCCTCGAACGCCGCCCAGGCCGCCTCGAATGCCTGGTAGTCAAAGCCGGGCGCACGCGCCGCAGACAGCACGATCTGTTCGGTCTCCTGCATCTTCCCGATCGCTTCAGCGAGCCCTGCCACGCAGTCCTTGGGAACGACAAGCGCGCCGTGGCGGTCTGCATGGACGAGATCGCCGTCTGAGATGGTCAGCCCGAAGACGGTGACCGGCGTTCCGACTTCCTTCACATGCACGAAACCATGGCTGGGTCCGATGGATCCCGCGATCACCGTAAAGCCCTCCGGAAGATCGCCAAGGTCGCGCATGACCCCGTTTGTCAGGGCGCCGCAAAGACCGAATCCCTTGTGCACGGTCGCATTCACCTCGCCCCAATAGGCCCCGACCGCCTCCTCGCCATCAAGGTCCTCGATGACCGCGAGCGCGGGGCGCACGCAGCTTGCCATGTGGCGGTAGTAATCCATGCGAACCGTCCTGACGGTCCCGGGCGCTCCTACAGGCGGGGCGGCACCTGCTATCTTCGCCGTCCGGGCGTAGCCGACGATCGCGCCGGCATCCGGATTGCTGCACTGCACGGTTCCTCGCGTGAAGCTGTCGAAGCCGCGCCTGCCTTCCGCGACCTCGATGGCGTTGCAGACTGTCGGAGTGTCAACCGAGCGAAGGAGTGCAAGCAGCTTGTCGTCCATCAGGTTCTACTCCTGTCCAACCTTTGCTGCGCCCTCGGAGAGCGCGGCCAGCTTCGCGTAGGCGATGTCCGGGTCGACAGCGCCGAAACCGGCAAAGGTCCCAAACCCGCAATCGCTTCCCGCGATGACCCGCTCTGCGCCCACGATGTCCACGAACCGCTCGATGCGCTGCGCGACGAGGTCAGGGTGCTCGACGAAGTTGGTGGTCGTGTCGACAACGCCCGGAACCAGCAGCTTGTCGTCCGGAATGTCTGCCTTGCGGTCCCTGAACACGGTCCACTCATGGCCGTGGCGCGGATTGGAGGTCTCGAACAGCACATGGCGCGCCCGGACCGACATGAGGGTGTCGAACATCGTTGCCATCGGTATGTCGCAGACATGCGGGCCTTCGTAGTTGCCCCAGCAAATGTGGACCCTGATCCTCTCTTCGGGAATGTCTCTCAGCGCGCCGTTCAGAGCCTCCGCATGCATGCCTGCGACCTTCACGAACTCCTCGTCGGAAAGGTCGGTGAAGAGCATGTGCCGCGACAGCGCCAGGTCCGGGCAATCGAGCTGCAGGTCAAGCCCGGCGGCAACGATCGTCTCGTACTCTTCCTTCATCGCATCGGCCAACGCGGCAAGATAGGCCTCGCGGCTCGGATAGAATTCGTTCTGCAGGAAGAGGGAGATCACGCCGGGGGACGCCGCGTTCATGAAGCCGCGTCGGGCCCCGTGCGCTTCCATGGCGGCCTTGAGGTTCGCAATGTCCTTCTGCAGTTCTCCCTGGCCCTTGGACTTCACTTCACCGACACAGCGGGGCCTTGCATATCTTGGTGTGCCGCCGTCATCCGCAAGGCGCTTCAGAAAGCCGGGGAACCGCTTCAGGTCGTCGGGCGCGTTCCGGGGGCTGTCGCCGTCAAACCCGGTATAGCGGTCCTTTACATAGGTGGCGTAGCTGATCTTCGAGGTCTCTCCGTCGGAGACGATGTCGATGCCGGCATCAACTTGCTTCTTCACGGTATCCATGACCGCCTCGGCCATGGCCGCATCGAAGTCATCCTGCGAGAACGACTCGTTCCGTTCGCGTGCAAAGATGAAATCGACGACTTTCTGGGTACGGGGCAGGGAACCCACATGCGTGGTCGGGATGCGGGTCATTCTCGCCTCGCTTTCGTCATTGCTTCCCGATTCGGCGGGTGGCCGGCGATCGGGCAACCGGGCGCCCCCGCGTTCGGCACGCCGCGCAAGCTGCCAAACCCGTCAACGCCGTCCCAAGTACGGACATGTGGCGGGTGTCGAGCGCCGTTCCGCCTCAGCCGGTCCATGTGGCACCCGCAGGTTCGTCCGTTCCGACGACGTGATAGAGCGCGGCCTCGCCCGACATTGACGGCACCGCCGAGTGCTCAAGCCTCTCCGGAACGCTCATGGTGTCGCCTGGAGCCAGGACGGTTTCGCCGCCCTCCCACGCAACTCGCCAATGGCCCTTGACAGGCACCAGCACTGACGGGTGTCCGTGGCTGTGCATGGCGTCGCTTGCAGATGCCCGCGTGACCAGATCGACCTCGAAGCCGGGCTTGTCGCGGATGATGGCGGATTCGCCGATGACCTTGCAGGGCGCCTTGTCCGCGAGCGCGACCATGTCCCGGTAGCGGCGAACATATCCGCCAACGACCTCGCGCGTCGTCGGCTCGGGATGGCCGTTGGCTTCCTCCTCGGAGAGCTTGGCCATCGGTTCGACGCCGTCCGGCAGCCGCTCGCCCTTCTTCGTGTCATAGAGCTTGCCCGTCTCGGCAAGCACCAGCCCGTGGTCGGCCGCATCCTCGATCACCTGGGGCGCCCAGACAACGCCGCCGCCCGCGTCGTCGCCGCCGAGGATCGCCATGATCATCCCGTATTCGGTGCCGACGTTCTCGAAGCCCCTGAAGATGCCGGTAGGGATGTCGAAGATGTCGCCTTCGTCCAGCACGACCTCGCCGGCCGTGCCCCAGCGGCCCCAGAAGAACCTCCAGCGGCCAGAGAGCACGAAGAAGACTTCCGCGGTACGGTGCACATGAAGCGAGTTCCTGCACTTTGGCGTCTGGCCCGCAGCCCCGATGTTGAATCCATGGGGGACATCGATGTGGACGTGCTGGTCCGGGCTCTCCGAGACGCCGCCGCCGATGATCGTGAAATTCTCCTTCTGGTCCGAGCCCGGAGTATGGGCGTCGATGAAGGCGGTCTTGCAGGGCCTGAGTTCGCCATAGCGGACTATTCGGTCATTGAGGTCGGTCATGGGCATCCTTCCTTGGGCAATGATGGGCGCGGACCTCTTTCCGGATCCCGGCGACGGAATCCAGAACGTGCCTGCGTATCTGGAGATGAACGGAAATCCTGATGGCGCGCGGGGCCTCGAAGCCGGTCGCGTGTTCCAGGCCCGGGATCCGGGCAGGGGCAGGATCGCCGGAGGCCGGTGCCGTCCATGGCACCGCACCTGGGTTGGCATGCGGCAGCACCGGACATGATCGCGTCGCCTTCATCCCGTGATCAGCCCGTGTTCCGCGATGTCAGCTTCCAACCGGTTGAGAATCCAGGTCCAGCCGGCCTCGTGCTGCGCTTGAACGTTGCCTCCAGCAAGGTCGATGATCTGGGCGGTGGCCTCGAGCCTTCATCGGTCGTCTGAAACTCGATCACGGCTTGCATGAGCATCGTCAGGGTGCCTCCAAAGACCCCGGCCACGCTGCAGGCAATCAGCCGGTCCCTGACCAGCCGATGCACGTTCTGGAGCATGTGGCCGACCTCCTTGCCGTCCTGCGCTATCCGGACCGTTTCGACACCTCCCTCGCGGGTGTCGAAAGCGTCATAGGTCATGCCGGTGTCGGGTCCGGCTTCCCATCGCTGGCGCGTCTCCGGACTGATCCAGCGGACAAAGACCGATGCCGCGGGATGCGGAAACTCGCGAGTGGCGTTGATCGTTGCCGACGTGCTTTCCATGTTTCACCCGGTGCTGAGCAATATCTGTTTCCAGATCGCGGTTTCGTCGAACAGGGTCCATTCCCTTCGCAGGGCAGGCGGGGCATTGCCAGACGTTCCGAACTCGGCGTGGGTCATGCCCATCACGTGCACATCGGCGCCCGTTGGCGTTCCAAATGCGCCCCAGCCGTCATGCTTGCCGGTCAGGCTCCATCGGATGGCCGCCCTTGGGGGCATCATCGGATCGTCGCGGCCAATCTGGTGATGAATGCGGAATTCGGCCGACGGGAAGGCCGCCCGCAGGCCCATCCAGAGACGATCGGCATCGCCATGGCCGTGACCCGTCACATGGCCCGGATATTCGAGTTGCGCCGCACGGTCGTATTCCCCGGGTATCGCGGTCATGTCGGCATTCATCATCCGCGCCAGGATGTCCCCGAGACGCTCGCCCCACTCGTTGTCGTTGCCACGGCCAGTGTACGGGCCTTCGACGTCGGTGGCCGGGGCAAACGGCCGGACGCAGCCTTCCGGCCCGCCCTCGCGGGCGATCAAGTCCCGCGCATAGTCCTTGGGCGCCCATCCCAGTTGCCTGACGATCGCTGTCTGGTCACGGACCAGCCATTCATCGTTGATCTGGTTGTTGATGGCGTGGCAGTCGGCGATGGCACGGTAGGCAAGCCTGGTGCCGGTTGCCGTGCCGTAGACTCCGTTGCCCGCATGCGTCGCGGTGGAGAGGAGGCGGTGCGAACTGAGCATTCCCTCCTCCGGCGTTCCGGACCAAATGACATCCTCACCGAGCAGCCGGCGATCCGGGAATTCGGCCAATGTCGCCATCGTGGCCGCGATCACGCCCTCGTTGCCGATGACGACGGATGCCGGACTGCGAACGACGATGTTCTCCGAGTAGTATTCGTGCAGCGTGGAAATGCCACGGTCTTCCCAGATCTCCCTGGTGATCCCGAGGATGTAGTCCGGGAAGTCAGCGAAACGGGAATCAAAGCCCTTCATTGGCAAGTCCTTCTGGAATGCGGGCCGATTTCCTGAGGATGAGTTCACCCTCGAACTGGACGGATTCCGGCTCGGCCGCGTCGGTTTCGATCTGGTTGATGAGGATGCTTACGGTCGCTTCGACCATTCGATTCACGGGTTGGCGGAAAGTTGTCAGGGCATAGGCGTCCCAGGCTGCAAGCGGCACATCGTCGTAACCCACGACGGAAATGTCCTCGCCCGGCTTGAGGCCGGCATGACGAAGCGCGTCAAGCACGCCGAACGCCATGTGGTCGTTGCCGACGAATATCGCGTCCGGCCGGCTGCGGCCCGCGACGAGCTGGCGCGCGCATTCCATTGCCACCGGACGCTTGTACATGCCGTCGACAAGCGCGAACGGTTCCAGCCCGGCGGCGTCCATCGCCTCCAGGAAGCCCTCGCGACGATCCCGGCCAGTCGAGCTGCCTTGCCATCCCGCGACGTGCGCGATCCGCTGGTGCCGGCCCCGGATCAGGAACTCCGTGACCTTGCGGCCGCCGTCGACATTGGCCGAAGTGACGTTCACAAGTCCCTTGCCTTCCTGGGCGCGGTTGAAGAGGACCACCGGAATCCCGGCCTTGCGCGCCCGGTCCGCGAGATCCGAGCTCATGGACACCGACGCCGCGATGATCCCGTCTGCCTGGTAGTCCATGAGATCCTGGATGACGCCGTCAACGCTCTCCGCCGAATTCGGGGCCGTGAAGACGAGCAGGTGGTAGCCGCGGGCCTGCAGCGCGTTCGAGAGCAGTTCCAGCGCCACCGGGTAGAACTGGTTGTCGAGGTAGGCGACCACAAGCCCGACTATGCGGCTCTTGCCGGACACCATCGCGCGTGCGAGCGAGTTCGGGCGATAGCCGAGCTCCCGTGCCGCCCGCTGCACCTTCCTGGCCGTTTCCGCTGATGCGGATGCGCCGGGCGTGAACACCCTGCTGACGGCGGACTGGCTGACGCCAGCGCGGGCGGCCACCTCCGAGGATGTCACCTTGCCCGTCATTCGGCCAATCCGTCGCTTAACGCGATCGGCCCGGTGTTGCGCGCCTTGTTGAACTCCGTCATTCGTTCAAGCACCTTGACGCCGATCTGGTCGTAGAGGTCGAGTAGGTCGACGAGAACCCAGTTCTCGCGGATGAGGCCATCTTCGACGCGCCAGAAATCCAGGGAACGGAGAAGCACGTTCTGGCCTGCGGGCGCAATGCCCATCCACCCGCCGCCGGTGATCGTGAGTCGCATGTTGGGCCAGCCTGTCTCGCAGACAAGGTCGCCCTCGGCCAGCCAGTGGGACATCAGGTCGCCCATGGCGTCGAGCTTGCGGTCGGGCATGGCGCGAAGGAACGGGATCTGGTGCCAATGCCGAAAGCCGGCCAGGCCGCGTGCCGTGCCAATGCCGGCCGGCCCGTACCAATTGACGCGCGGGTGCCAATGCTCCGCCAGGTTCATGACGTCCGGGCCGCCTTCCGCCGGATGGCGGCAGAGGTCGGTGAGCATGTCCGTCACGATCTTGAGTGCCGCATCGCCGGGACCCGTGGCGGCCAGGCCGTCGCCTGACATCGGCGCGGGCGTGCAGAGGAACCTGCCAAGCTGCGGAGCCATGGGCCAGGCACCGGCCTGCATCATGAGTTCGGGGATGTCCCAGATCATCTGCATTTCGGTGACGCGCCCGGCTTCGAGCCGGAAGTACTCGTGATACCGCATATGGGCGAGATGGCCGGTCGGCGGAATGCCCAGGAAGGAACTCGAAAACGTGCCCATGTAGTTGCCCATGGTGCCGATCCAGTCCTGGCCTTCCGGAGTGGTGTCGGCAACCAGGATCATGTCGCGGCGCTCAAGATCGGGCATGGCATGGTGCAGCGGCCCGAGACAGGTGGCAAAGAAGGCATCCGGCCCGACCTGATCGCCAAACGGGTGACAAAGTCGCAGCGATGCCTCCTCGTGGAACAAGGTGGCAAGCGCAGCCTTGACCGCGCCCGGCGCGAAAGTCGCGCTGGCCGCCCTGTAGCCGGCGACGCCGGCCCTGATGTCCGCCGGTGCAGCCATTACCCGGCAGCCGCACCGTAAGGCACGTTGCGCCCGCCATGGCGGCGAACGCGAATGTTGCACTGCTCCGCATGTCCGACGAAACCCTCGAGCATGCAGAGCCGCGAGCCGTATTCGCCGATCATCGCGGCGGCCTCGTCGTTCGTGACCCTTTGGTAGGAATGCGTCTTGAGGAACTTGCCCACCCAGAGGCCGCCCGTGTAGCGCCCCGCCTTCTTCGTCGGCAGTGTATGGTTGGTGCCGATGACCTTGTCGCCGTTGGCGACATTGGTGCGCGGGCCGAGAAAGAGCGCGCCATAAGAATGCATGTTTTCCAGGAACCAGTCATCGCGATCCGTCATCACCTGGACGTGCTCGTAGGCCAGGTCATTGGCAACCGCGAGCATCGCGTCATGGGAGTCGCAAAGAATGACGTCGCCGTAGTCCTGCCAGGAGGCGCTGGCGGTTTCCGCCGTGGGCAGGATCCGGAGCAGGCGGTCGATTTCGGCCATGGTTTCGGTCGCGAGCCGTCGAGAGTTCGTGACAAGGCAGGCGGGCGAGTTGTAGCCGTGCTCGGCCTGGCCGAGCAGGTCGGTGGCACAGAGCTCGGCATCCACCGTTTCGTCGGCGATGACCATTGTTTCGGTCGGCCCGGCGAAGAGATCGATGCCGACGCGACCGTAGAGCTGGCGTTTGGCCTCGGCCACGAACGCGTTTCCGGGTCCGACGAGCATGTGGACTGGATCGATGGATTCCGTGCCGAGAGCCATGGCGCCGACGGCCTGAATCCCGCCCATGACGTATATCTCGTGAGCGCCGCCCAATTGCATTGCGGCGACGATGGCTGGATGCGGCGCGCCGCCCACGGGTGGCGCCGAGGCGATGATGCGCGGCACACCTGCAACGGATGCGGTCAGGACCGACATGTGCGCGCTGGCGACCATCGGGAACTTCCCGCCTGGAACGTAGCAGCCAACCGACCGGACCGGTATGTTCCTGTGCCCGAGTATCACGCCCGGGAGCGTCTCGACCTCGATGTCCGTCATCGACGCGCGCTGCGCTTCCGCGAAGCGCCTGATCTGCGTCTGGGCGAACTTGATGTCCTCCATGTCGGGGGCGCTCACCTTTTGCGTCGCGGCCTCGATCTCGGAACCGGACAGGCGGAAGCTCTCGGGTTCGTAGTTGTCGAACCTGGCGGACATTTCGCGGACGGCCTCGTCGCCGCGAGTCTCGATGTCGGCAAGCGCGGCCTCGACGCTGGCGCGCACTTTCGCGTCGTCTTCGGCCTTCTCGGCTTCAGGCTTGGACCGCTTCAAGTGGTCAATCGTCATGTTGTCGCCCTTCCGGATTTCTGGGAAATGCCGCCCTTCGCAGCCTGCATCGGGGTTTCGTTTCGAGGATGCGAACCGCAACGACGCATCCGCTTGCGGACCCTCCGGGCCGTCCGGGTCAGTTTCCGATGCGCGCACCCGTCTCGCTGTCGAACAGGTGACAGTGCGAGTTCTGCACTCGAATCGAGACCGTGTCCCCGATCTCGGCACGGAACGTCTTGTCGGTCTTGGCGCTGACGAGCGTGCCGCCGATGCGAAGGCTGGCCATTGCCGCGTCTCCCAGGAGTTCGAGCGTGTAGATGGGTGCGGTGATCTGCCCGCCGTCCGTCGAGACCTCGGCATCCTCGGCGCGGAACCCGAGCGTCACCTTGCCTTCGGTCGCGTCGAGACCGCCGATCTCGGTGCTTTCGGTGCGGAAGACCCCGCCTTCGACAGTGCCGTCGATCAGGTTCATGGCCGGGTTTCCGATGAAGCCTGCCACGAAGGTGTTCGCGGGGTAGTCATAGATTTCGGTCGGCGAGCCCACCTGCTGGACCACGCCGCGCTCCATCACCACCACGCGGTCGGCAAGCGTCATTGCCTCGATCTGGTCATGGGTCACGTAGATCGTGGTCACCGCCAGTTCGTGGCTGAGATTCTTGATCTGGGCGCGGGTTGACACCCGGAGCTTGGCGTCGAGGTTCGACAGCGGCTCGTCCATCAGGAACACGTTGGGTTCGCGAACGATGGCACGGGCCAGCGCCACGCGCTGGCGCTGGCCGCCGGAGAGTTCCGCGGGCTTGCGATGCAGGAACTCGTCAAGCTCCACCATCGCGCTGGCGCGCATGACCTTGTCCTTGTGCCCGCCAGCATCCGTTCCCCTGACCTTGAGCGGGAAGCGGATGTTCTCGTAGACGTTCATGTTGGGGTACAGGGCGTAGCTCTGGAACACCATGGCCACGTCCCGGTCCTTGGGCTCGAGATCGTTGACGATCTTGCCGTCGATCAGGATGTCTCCCTCGGTCGGATCCTCCAGGCCTGCGATCATCCGCATGGTTGTCGTCTTGCCGCAACCCGATGGACCAAGCAGCACCAGGAACTCGCGATCCGGAATGGTCAGGTCAAAGTCGTCGACACCAACAAACGACCCCCAGCGTTTCGAGACGCCCTTCAATTGAATCTCGGCCAATGAACCCTCCGCAGGACCCGGTTTTGCATACGCTTGCAAGCACTGTAGACTCCTGCAACGATCGCAAGCAAGATCTTTGTTGCAGGCGATTGCGGATGACGGTTTTGCGGGCAGGAGACATGGACGCCTTTCAGAGGCAGAAAGACGTAGTTCGGGCGTTTCATGCCGCCCTCGACGGGGCGGAAGGCGACGGAATCACCGCTGTGCTCGAGGAGTTTTCGGGCATCGGCTTCCTGTGGCGCGGGTTTCATCCGTTCGGCGCCCTGGACGACGTTCGGGACGTGTCACACCGGTTCTGGATGCCGTTGAAGCGATCGCTTGCCGGACTTCAGCGGCGCGAGGACATCTTCTTTGCCGGCAGGAACGAAATCGACGGGTTCAAGACCACATGGGTGGTCTCGATGGGGCATCTGCTCGGCCTCTTCGACAAGCCGTGGCTGGGCATCCGACCGTCCGGCAAGATCGTGATGCTGCGCTACTGCACGTTCCATCGGGTGGGCGGTGACAGGATCGCGGAGACCGCGATGTATTTCGACATCCCGCATCTCATGGCCCAGGCCGGGCAGAACCCGTTTCCGGACGCGACGGCACAGCATCTCGTGCAGCCGGGACCCAGGACCCATGACGGGCTGCTCCTGGACCCTCAGCCCGAATCCGAGGGCGTCCGCACGCTCGGCCTGATCAACGACATGATCGCCGATCTCGGCAACTGGGATCTGGGCTTGCCCCTGGAGGAGGAGCTCAGGCGCACATGGCGCGATGACATGCTCTGGTGGGGGCCAACGGGCATCGGGGCGAGCTACACGATCGAGCGATACGCGAAACAGCATGCCGGGCCGTTTCGGGCCGCATTCGGCAGCCGGACGCGAACAGGCCACATCGCGCGGCTGGCCGAAGGGCGTTACGGCGGATTCTTCGGCTGGCCCAATTTCAAGGCGCGCCTGACCGGCGAATTCATGGGACGCGCGCCTACCCGCCGAATGGGCGAGTTTCGCGTCATCGACATCTATCGTCGCGAGGTCGACCTGCTCGCCGAGAACTGGATCTTCATCGATCTGCCGCATTTCTGGAAAACGCAAGGCATCGACATGCTACCGGAAGGCGCAGCATGAGAATCGATGCGCATCACCATCTCTGGGACCTTTCCGCCGTGCATTACCCGTGGCTGATGGCCAAGGGCGCCAAGCGGTTCTTCGGCGATCCGGCGCCAATCCAGCGGAACTACCTACTCGAGGAATTTCGTGCGGCTGCCCGCGGGTTCGAGGCATCGGTCCACATCCAGGTGGGCGCCGAGGATGCATTTGCGGAAGCGTCGTGGGTCCAGGGCGTTGCAGATGCGCATCCGGACTGGCCCATCGCACAGGTGGTCTTTGCCGACCTCACCTCCGAGCGGCTCGGGCAGGAGCTGGACCGGATGCAGGAACTACCGACCGTGCTGGGCGTGCGGCAGATCGTTGGCCGCGCGCCGGAAGAGGACAGGTCGACGGGCACGAGCGATCTGCTCGATGACTCGCGCTTCGTCGAGGGGCTGCGCGAAGTCGGGCGGAGGGGATTGTGCTTTGACCTGCAGCTGATTCCCGAACTCTACGGCGCCATGGCGGATGTGCTTTCGGACGCTCCCGGAACGCGGGTTGCGCTTTGCCATGCAGGGTCGCCGCATGATCGGACGCCGGACGGCCTCACGGCATGAGCCAGGGATCTCGGGCGGCTGAGCGGGCTTCCGCAGGTTTCCGCCAAGCTCTCGGGGCTCGGCATGTTCGAGCATGACTGGACCGCGGAGAGCGTAAGGCCCGTCGTCGAGACCTGCCTGGCGCAATTCGGAGCGACGAGATGCATGTTCGGGTCGAACTTCCCCGTGGACAGCCTGTATTCGAACTACCGCGCGATCGTGGAGGCGTTTGAGAGCCTGGTGCCCGACAAGGCGCACTTGGCGGTATTCGGGGATACGGCCGCCGCGTTCTACGGGTTCGGCGAAATGCGCCGCGTTCCGTGAAGGCGCAGGGACTTCGCGGCGGCGCACGATGCATCCGGTCAGTGCGGGCCGGACTTCTTGATCGAGATGTTCAGCAGGACCTGTCGTCGCTCCTCGGTCGCGACATTGATCGCCCGCTCCAGCGCACCCGGCAACTCCTCGCCGTCGACAACCGTTTCGGCATGAGCGCGGCTGGCTCTCGCAATCGCAGCGAAGTCCGGGCTGGGGCTCAGCGACGTTAGGGGCACTTCGTTCGACCTGGCTGCCAGCCCGCCCTTGTAGAGCCCCGTGACCGAACTGCGCACTGCACCCCATTCTTCGTTGTTCAAGACCAGGGTTATGACTGGCAGACCAAGCGCCTCGCAGACCTGGTGGCACGCGACCGGGTTCGCGAACATGTAGCTGCCGTCGCCGACCGTGGCGAAGACGAGTCGTTCAGGGTCCGCGAGTTGCGCGCCCATAGCTGCGGGCAGGCCCCAGCCGAGTCCGCCGGAATGCGGTTCCTGGAAATAGGACAGATGATGTTCAAGTTCGAGGGGCGGCAGCGGACAGCCAAGCTCGTGAAAGACGCTTGCCTTGCGATCCTTGATCGCCTGTCCGAGACAGTGGCTCACCCACTCCTTTGACATTGGCGAGCCATTTCCTGCCCGGGCCTCGCTTCGAACCGCGTTGCGGTTCTCCTCGGCAAGGGCGGCAATCCTGGCGCGACGACTTGCAACGACCTCCTCGCTCCTGTCCTCGGCGTTCGTGGCGGCAATGAGCTCCAGAAGCGCGGTTGCCGTGTCGCCGACAAGCGTGACATCCGAGCGGAACGTTCGGATGGGAGACGATCTCGCGAAGAGCGGGTCGGGACCAAGCTGGATGATCTTGGCCGTCGGCGACGGGGCGGCACGATCGGGCCACCAGGGGGCGAGGGCGTTGATGACGAGAATCACGTCGGCGTCCCTGACGAGCTCGTCCGGGGACCAGTTTACGTGGCACGGGCTCGTCATGGGAATGGCGATCTGGTTGGCCCAGTAGTGCGAAAGCGGAAAGGCCCAGTCCTCAACAAGCCTGGCCAGCGCCATGAATGCCTCTTGAGAGCCCGCACCCCGTTGAGCGATGACAAGCGGCCGTTCGGCCCTGGCCAGGAGGGCCGCCGCCGTCGTCAGCGCGGCACGGTCGGGCGCAGTGGAGACAGGCGCCATGTTCGTGCCGGTGTCGAGCCCGTCAAGCGGGCAGGCTTCGCACAGGACTTCCCGGGGCAGGCTCAGATAGACCGGTCCCTTGGGAATCGAGTTGGCGATGGTCCAGCCGCGGTCCAGAACCTCGGCCAGATGGTCGGGGAATCGCAGTTCGTAGGTCCATTTGCAGGCTTCGCGCACAAGGGCCGCCTGGTCGTGCATTTCCTGCCCCCAGCCGATCGGAACCGTGCGGGCGCCGAACCGGCCGCCTTCCATCACCGGTGTCCGCCCTGACATCAGGAACATCGGAACCTGGTCGCAGGCGGCGTTGATGGCGCCGGTCGCCCCGTTGGAAAGCCCGACATTGGTGTGCAGCAGCACGGCCTGGGCGTGACCCGAGATCTGGAAGTGTCCATGCGCCATGCCGACGGCGACATGCTCGTGGGGCACCGTCAAGGCCTGCGGCAGGTCGATGCCCTTGTCGCGCGCCTCGATCAGCCCCTCGATGATCGGGGGGAAGTCCGTTCCGGAATTTGCAAAGACGTAGCTGACGCCTAGCGCCTTCAGCTTGCCGAACAGCGCTCCGCCGGCTGTCATGAGTGCCGTATCGCCGTTTCCTTGCATGAGTTTCGGGCGCTCCACTATTCGCTTGCTTGATCTGTGCGGATGGGTAAGTTCCCGTCCTCAGAACTGGCCACGTTCGGAATTGGCCAGTTTTTTATTGGGAGGACAAGATGAAGCTGAAGAAAATTGCGGCCGCCTTGGCCGCGACGGGATTTCTTGCGGGTGCCGCCGCCGCGCAGCAGAACCTGACGGCGGAAACGGCGAACGCCGCCGGCGTGCCCGGCAACACCGTTCTTGCACTTGGCGAATTCGCTTCGGCCGCAGGCATTGCGGACATCCAGGTGGCCACCGGCCAGACGCTGACCAACTCGGTGCAAAACGTGGCGGAGGGCAAGACGGACATCACGGCCACGCCGTTCATCCTGCCGTTCCTGCTGTCCAGGGGAGCCGGGCCTTACGCAAAGCTTGGACCCGAATCCGGAGCGGAGTACGTGGACCGTCTTGCGGTTCTCTACACGTATCGGCTGGGGGCGTTCACCTTGTCCGCATATACCAGCTCTTCCGTCAAGGGCTGGGGTGACCTCGAGGGGAAGCGCATCTACAACGGCCCGCCCCGGGGCGCTGCGCTGACCAATGCCCGCGGCATCGTCAAGATTGCGACAGGTCTTGTCGACGGCGAGGACTATACCGGCGTGCAGGTGAACTGGGACCAGGGTGTCAAGACCATGACAGACGGTTCCGCAGACGCATTCGTGCTTCCTTCGAGTTTCCCCGATGGCCGCCATACCCAGGCCGTTGCAGCCGGGGCCATGACCATGTGGTCGATGCCGAAGGACGTCTTCGAGGGTGAAGCGGCTCAGAAATACATGAAGGCTCCTGGCTCCGGCCGGGTCGAAATCCCGCTCAGCGAGGCCGTGCAGGCCGAAGGCGTAACGGTGGTTTCGGAAGATGACATGTTTCGCGGCGTGGCTACCGTTGGCGGCGAGATCGTGCGCAAGGACATGGACGAGGAGACGGCCTACCAGCTGACGAAAGCCGTTCTCGACAATCTTGACGCCATCAAGTCAAAGACGCCGTTCCTGCCGAACGTTGCCTTGGGCGAGGTCGCTGACACGTCGACGACCGGCATGTGCGGCGCGATGCCCCTGAAGTATCATCCCGGCGCCGTGCGCGCCTGGGAGGAAGCGGGCTACACCGTGCCAGACTGCGCCAAGCCGTGATGCTGCGCCTGGCATAGCCAGGTGAGACACTGACCGGATCGCCCGGACCCTGAGCGGTCCGGCATGCGTGCCGCTGAGGCGGGCGGCACCGTGCCCTGCGAGGAGGGATTGGTCACGATGGCCAAAGCGAACGCCGGATCAGAAGTGGCATCACGAACCTTCGCCGAGCGATTGCTGTACGTGCTGGCTGTCGCGTTCGTCGTTGCCGGACTGCTAAACGCCACCCCGGGCATCCCCGGACTTGAAGACGGTCTGCGCAACTTGACGGGCTTCGACCGGATCACGGCCCGCAAGTTCCCCCGCGAATGGTTCTTCCCGATCATATTCGCGCTGATGATGCTCATCGTGGCGCTGAAGCACTCGATGTGGCGGGACTGGCGCGGGAGGTCTCCCCGCCGCCGCTGGTTCGGGCTCTTCATGGATGCTGCGCTGGTCGTCACGGCGATAATGATTTCGACGACCTTCCTGATCGAATTCGAGGCCATTTGCCTGATCGACCAGATCACCGGAGAGCGGGAGCGCCTGATCGTGGAAAGCCTGAAGGCGGAAAAGGAATTCGCCGAACTCTACGGACTGCCCGAGCCCACGACAGTGGATGACCCGCAATGTGTCGGGACGACCGGCGGCTGGCTGGTGCTGATCGTGGGCCTCTCGATCCTTGTCTTCCTGTGCTACAACGTCAAGGTCTGGGGATTGCCTCTCGTGCTTGTGGCGCTCGGGGTGGCGGCGTACACGTTCCTCACCGTCATGGTCTGGTACTTTCACGGCCCCGACGACATCAACAAGTACCTGATGACGAAGCTTGCGGGCGAGCCCAGATTGCTGGGCGACGGCCGCCCGAAGGTGCACGACATCCTCGTCAACAACGGGAGCGGCCTCTTGGGCCGTTTCATGGACATCATTCTCAATACCATCTTCCCGTACCTGATCCTGGGATCGCTGTTCGGGGCGTCGGCGGGCGGGCAATCGCTGATCAAGCTCGCGTTTCGCTGGACCCGCAACCTGACGGGTGGTCCGGCGCATGCGGCGATCGTCTCCTCGGCCATGTTCGGAACGATCTCGGGCGGACCGATCGTGAACGTGCTTTCGACGGGGGTGCTGACCATCCCGATGATGGTGAAGCGCGGGTTCTCGAAGGTCTTCGCCGGGGCCATGGAGGCTGCGGCCTCCTCCGGGGGCTCGATCATGCCGCCGGTGATGGGTGTCGCCGCATTCGTGCTCGCCGCCTTGACCGGGGTGCCGTACAGCCAGGTCATCGTTGCGGCCGTGATTCCGGCCCTTGCCTATTTCCTGTGCCTGTTCCTGGCCGTGGTGTTTCAGGCGCGCAAGCAGAAGATCAAGGCATTCGGCCAACTTACGCCCGAGATGGAACTCGATCGCCAGGACATGCTGAATCTCGGCATGATATTCGGGCCGATCCTGGTCATCCTCGTCCTGCTCCTTACGACCAAGGAAGAGGTGGGCTGCGGACCGGCAGGCTGGCTTCTCGGAGCCGAGCGCGTGATCACGGAGGCCGGGTGCCAAATCAGCTCGCTGCCCTGGGTGCTGAAGATCGTTCAGAACTCGGCCGGCGATGCGGGAAGCGCAGGCTGGTGGGCGGTTGCGTTGCTGGTGCTTCTTCTGTTCCTTGATCCGAAGATGCGGGCGCGGCCTCGCAGGCTGATCGATGCCGTGGCGGACGCAGGATGCCTGATCTCGACCCTCTACCTCATGTTCCTTGCCGTGACGATCATCGACTTCTGCCTGAAGTTCACGGGGTTGCCGGTCTTCATCGCGCTTGACGTGCTTGGGTGGCTGAAGAGTCTCGGGCTGGGGGCGGGAGGATCGCTACTCTTCCAGCTCATGGCGCTGGTCGCCACGATGGTCCTCGCGGTCTTGCTCGGCATGGGCATGCCCGCCGTGCCTGCCTACGTGAACGTCGCCCTGCTGATGGGACCGGTCCTGTCCGGACTGGGCATGGCCGTGTTCACGGCGCACATGTTCGTTTTCTACTTTGCGGTGGCGTCGGCGATCACGCCTCCTGTCGCCTTGGCGGCCTTCGCCGCAGCGTCGATTACCAAGCAGGATCCCATGCGGACCGGCTTGGCGGCGGTCAGGATCGGGATCGTGATGTTCGTGATTCCCTTCGTGTTCGCGCTTAACCCCGAACTGTTGCTGATCGAGGCGGCCTTCCTTGATCCCGGCGCGACCGACGGCAGCTACCTGCCGGGGTATGACGGCACGGTCGAATTGGGCGCGCTGGCCCTGATCCTGGTTCGGCTGCTGCTGGCGCTCGTCCTGCTAGCCAGTGCATTGGCGCGGTTTGACCGGATCCCGCTGGCGACATGGGAATGGGGGCTGCGCCTTGCGCTCGCCGTGCTTGTCATGTCCGGCAACCCGGCGGTTCATGGTCCGGCTTTCCTGGCCGGCGTCGCGATCCTGGCGTGGCATCGACTTGGCGCACGGCGACGGTCTGCGGGCGCGACATGAAAGATCGCCCGAATTTCCTGTTCCTGATCACCGACCAGCAGCGTTGCGACTGGCTTGGCTGCTATGGCCATCCTGTCGTCGAGACGCCCAACATCGACGCTCTCGCATCGCAGGGCACGCGGTTTTCGGAGTTTCACGTGGCGGCCCCGATCTGCATGCCGAACCGTGCCTCCATCATGACGGCCCGGATGCCGTCGCGCCACGGGCTTCGCTACAACGGATGCACGCTTCCGGCCTCGGCCAACACCTTTGCAGACGTTCTTGCTGCAGCAGGCTACGACACGGCGTTGATCGGCAAGAGCCATCTGCAGCCATTCACGCATGATCCGGCACGGCACCTGCCGGACCCTGAAGGTCTGCCGCCGCGACGGGTCGAAGAGGCCTGGAAGCCGCTTGCAGAAGATGTATCGCAGGAGGATCCCGAGCTCTATGGAGGTGACGAGTACAGGGTCGGCACGCCCTATTTCGGCTTCAATCACGTCGAGTTCGCGTCCGCGCACGGAGATCGCTGCCGTGGACATTACCTGCAATGGCTCAGGAACCAGGTGCCGGACTGGCGGGGGCTCTGGGACGACGCGAACGAGTTGTCGCATAACTATTCCTGTCCGCAGGCGTACCGGACCCCGGTTCCCGAGGCACTGTACCCGACGACATGGGTCGCGGACCGGGCGATCGACTACGTGGGCGACGCGGCACGCTCGAATGCGCCGTTCCTGGCGTTTGTCTCGTTTCCGGATCCGCATCACCCGTTCAATCCGCCCGGGAAGTACTGGGACAAGTATTCGCCGGATCAGTTCGAGTTGCGCCTTCCATACGAGGCGCATCGGAATCCGCCTCCACCGCTGGCTTGGCTTGAGCGGAATTTCCGCGAGGGCGGCGGGCAATTCACGAAGCAGACGGCGATGCGTGTAGGAGACCAGGAGTTGCGCGAGGCAATGGCGCTGACGGCCGGCATGGTCACGATGATCGACGACCAAGTTGGCCGGATCGTCAATGCGCTCAAGGAGCGCGGTCTCTACGAGAACACGGTGATCCTGTTCACTTCCGATCACGGCGACTACCTCGGAGACTTCGGGCTCCTTCTGAAGGGGGCCATGCCGTTTCGCGCGCTGACGCAGGTTCCGATGATCTGGTCCGACCCGGCTGACAGGAGCGCTCGCGTGTCCGAAGCTCTGGCATCAAGCATCGATATCGGCCCCACGATCATCGACAGGGCCGGGCTGACGCCGTACCGGGGCGTGCAGGGAAGGAGCTTCCTTCCCTCTGCCAGGGGCTCGGACCGCCATCGAGACGAGTTGTTGATCGAGTTCAACGACGGGGCGGCCAAGCTTGGATTCGAGCGCCCGGCACGGGTGCGCACGCTCAGGACAAGGGAGTGGCGCTACTCGATCTACGCGGGCGAGGATTGGGGCGAGCTATATGACATTCAGGCCGACCCGGACGAGACACGGAACCTCTGGGAGAGCTCGGTGCATGAAGCCTGGCGCGGGCAGCTTGCGCTGCGGTTGGCGCATCACTTGACGTTTCAGATGGACGAGAGTCCGAGAGCGACTTTGATGGCCTGACGCAATCGGCGAGGATCGGACGCAAGGACGCCGCGATTCAGTTCCGGGCGATGATGATGTTGCCGGGGTGCGCGGGCGATGACGGTCAAGGACACACATCTGGCCGCTTCAGACGCAGCCCGTCGCGACCGCAGGATCGCTGTCTTCCGGGCTCAGCCTCGTGCACACGCGCGACCATGGTGGACGAACCCTCTTTCACAATTGTGTCTCGGCGGGATCGGCTGCGCGGGTTCAGGGGTGCAAGCGGGCAGCCTTTCCGGGCCTTGGCGATCCATTGCGGCTACGGCAGGTCTCGCGACATTGTCTGGTACCGGAAGACCTGCTCGGGGGTCGCGGCAATGCCAAGGCCGGGAGCATCCTGGCAGCAGCACAGTCCATCGTGAATGGGTTCTGCGCCGTCGAAGAGTGCAGTGCGTAGCGGATTGACGTTCGCATCGACTTCCAGCAACCCGTCTCCCCCCAAAGCGGCCACGATTTCGGCCGATGCCGCCAATCCGATCCCCCCGCCCAAGAAATGCGGGCAATATCGGCGGCCAGCAGACATTGCTTCGCGCCCGACCTGCAGGCTTCCGGTCACCCCGCCCCATTTGGTGACATCTGGCTGAATCACGCCGAGGGAACCTTGTGAAATCGTCTTCGAATAGTCCTCGAACCCGGCTATGTTCTCGCCTCCCGCGATCGGGACATGGCTCCTTTCGGCCAGCGTCCGCCAATCACTTGGTTGAGAGTACACCGCGATGGGCTCTTCGAGCCATTGCAGCGGCAACCCGGCGGCGCCATCCAGAAAATGCAATGCCTCTCCGAGCGCCCAGCCCTGGTTGGCGTCCGCCGCCAGCGTCTCGCTCTTCGACAGCCCTTCAAAGGCCGAGCGGATGTCAATGATGTCGTTCTCCCTGTGAAAGCCGACCTTGCGCTTGAAGTTCCGAAACCCGGCCTGGCGCGCGACAGGCAGCATGTCCTTGGCGGCTGAGACCTGAATGCCGCTGGCATAGGCAGGGATCTTGTCCCGCGCGTTGGAGCGAATGTATTCGCGCAACGGCAGGTTCGCCTTGCGGGCGAACAGGTCCCAAAGCGCTGTGTCGATCCCGGCCGTCACGTTCTGGAATGGCCCGGGCTCCCCGCACTGGGCGGCACGGATCCTTGTCTTGGCGTCGAGGATTTCAAAGCCATCGGATGGCGCGGTGACGGTTTGGCCCAGTACGAGACATGCAACGTCCAGCTCCAGCAGGCGAACGCGGTGTTCGGCACCGGCAACCGGCCAATTGGCCCAGATCTCACCTCAGCCGAATGCCCCGTCGGCATCCTCGACGCGAACGAATACGGCAGGCCTGTCACGCATGACGCCAAACGACGTCTCGACGGGTCGCGGAGTGGGGCATCGAAAGGCCCATGCCTCGATTCGGGCAATTCTTGCGGCTTCCGTCACAGGCTTGGATCCATTTCTCGTTCAATGATCGTTCAGCGCGAATGTGGTCCCAGCCAATGCCGAAATTGCCTGCTCTGCAAGTCGTCCGTCTTGCGGGGCCTGCCCAATTGAGCCCTGAAGGCGGGGCGGATTCCACCAGCCTGTGCCGGGACCGTTTGCAAGAGCATCTGCACGCTCAACCTGTTGTCACGCCAGCCGCGCTGAATTAGCCCTAAGTACAGGACCTTTCCCGGGGAGTGCCGCTTGGCAGGCTATGACTACATCATCGTGGGATCGGGAACGGCGGGGTCGACGCTTGTCGCGAGACTGTCCGAAGATGCTTCCGCTCGCGTTCTAGTTCTGGAATGCGGCGGGGCCGATCGTGGCTTCTGGCAGAAGCTTCCGGTCGGGTATTTCAGGTCGATCTACGACACACGCTTCTCACATCTCTATCGAGGCGAGCCGGACCCGGGAATCGCCGGTCGTCGCATGGATTGCCCGCGTGGACAGGTTGTGGGCGGCTCCAGTTCGATCAACGGCCTGATCCATATTCGTGGCCGGCGCGAGAACTTCGACGCGTGGGCAGAGCAAGGCGCGGATGGCTGGTCGTACCGGGACGTGCTGCCGCACTTTCGGACGATCGAGACCTACGAGGGTCCGCCGTCGCAGTATCGCGGCGCGCATGGCCCCTTGCGGGTGTCGGACTTGCGCAATGATGCGCGGCTCTGCCGTGAATGGCTCCGCGCCGCCCGGGTCGGCGGGCTGCCCGAGAACGCGGACTTCAATGGCGAAAGCACGTTTGGCGTGGGCCGCTATCAGCTTACCCTGCGGGGACGATGGCGGGACAGCGCTGCAACCGCCTTTCTTTATCCGGCGCTTTCTCGATCCAATCCCGAACTGGAGACAGGTGCCCGTGTCAGCGAGCTCACCTTTCAAGGATCCGGTGCCAGCGGCGTGCGCTACGTGAAGGACGGCCATGTCCGTCACGCCGAAGCCGCGCAGGAAGTGATCCTGTGCGGCGGTGCCGTTCAGTCTCCGCAGCTCTTGCAGCTCTCTGGCATCGGCCCGGCAGATCTCTTGCGCTCGCATGGCATTCCCGTCCGGCACGATTCGCCGGGAGTGGGAGAAAATCTTCAGGATCATCTGCAGATGCGCACGATTGTCGAACTGGCTGTGCGGGGAGAGTCGTTGAACGATCATGTGCGCAACCCGTTGCGACTGGCGCAAATGGGGCTTCAATGGCTTCTGAATGCCAGCGGACCGCTGACGGTCGGCGCCGGACAGGTCGGCGGCGGGGTGTGCACGAAACATGCCGAGGGCGGCCGGCCGGATCTGCAGCTGTTTGCGATGCCGCTGTCCGTCGACAAGCCAGGCATGCCGTTGCACAAGTATCCTGGTTTCACGACATCGCTCTGGCAATGCCATCCCGAGAGCAGGGGAACGGTCAGGATTGCGAAGGCTGACCCGATGGCGGACCCGCTGATCCACACGAACTACCTGTCGGCCGAAAGAGATCAGGCTGTCATGGTCGAGGGCGTGAAACTGGTCCGCGAACAGTACAACCGGCCGGAATTCCGCAGCATTTGGAGTCGTGAGGTCATTCCCGGCGCCCAGCATCAAAGCGACGCCGAAGTACTCGACGCCGTGCGTCGGCAGGCAAGCACAGTCTACCATCTCGTGGGCACCTGCCGCATGGGGCGCGATGCAATGGCGGTTGTGGATCCCGGCCTTAAGGTGAACGGGGTCGAACGGCTCCGGGTCGTTGATGCCTCGGTGATGCCCAGCATCACGTCCGCAAGCACCTGCGCGCCAACCTTCATGATTGCCGAAAAGGCCGCCGCGATGATCCGTGGCGCCGCTGGAGCACCTCTGAATGGGAGGGGTGCACGCCAATTTTTGGGGTTGACCTGATTCCTTTCTTCCTTGCGAGAGTTCGGCGGGTCGCGCGGAGGGTTGAAGCTTTCCTGCTTCCATGTTCTTCCGGGCTCGATCCCTGCGCGGCCGACAATGACCGGATCAACCGGTCGGCGCCGCGTGACCGGGAAGAGGAGAGCAGGAGAAACGATTCATGTGCGGCAGTGACAATGAGCCGGGGTCCCATGATCCGGATGTGGCGGCATCCCTGAAGGATCTGGCCCGGAAGGGTTCGGGGAAACACCGGATCGTTTGCGAGAGTGGCGGCGTTTCCACGGAGTACTGGCTTGAGGGCGGCGAAGTCCGGAGCCGCGACGTTCCGTCCGCCGGGCAGGCTGCGTCATCCATGGCCGCGTTCGAGGCGGCGGCGCATTCGGGCTTCGCGGACCTGGCCCCGAAGTTGGAGAGCGATCTGGGCGGCAAGGAGGTCGCGGACCTCGACGGCATCGAGATCGCGATCCGGGACGTGACGCATTCCAGCGGCGCTGCAATGTACAAGTCGCTGCTTGAGCGGGTCGACGCGGAGCTTCCGACGCCCGACTGCCCGGAATGCGGCAAGCCGATGGAACGGCACCAGAAGGCCGGCAAGTCCTTTGCCTCGCGTCTGGGACCCGTGGAGGTCGAGCGGACGTATTGCCGCTGCCGGGACTGCGGTTCCGGCTTCTTCCCCCTGGACCGCGCCCTCGGGCTGGAGGGGCAGACGGCCACGCCTGGCGCGGCGAGCATCGTGGCCGACGCCGTGGTCTCGGACAGCTTCGAGGAGGCGTCCCGCAAGCTGCGCAACCTGGCCGGGGTGAAGGTTCCCGCGACGACGCTGCGACGATGGACCCTGGAGCTCGGCGAGGAAGCGCAGCGGTTTGAGCGGGATGTCGTCGAGGAGGGAGGGCCTGCCGCGGACCGGGTCTATGTCGAGGCCGACGGCACCGGCGTCCCGATGCGCCGGAGCGAGACGGAGGGCGTGAAGGGCAGGCAGGAGGACGGCTCGGCGAAGACCAGGGAGGCGAAGGTGATTGTCACCTTCACTGCCGAGGGCGCGAGCCCGAAGACCGGCGAGCCGACGAAGGACGAGGGCAGCGACACGGTGAGCGCCCTGATCGACAGCGCCGCTTCGGTCGGCGGCGTCAGCCGGGCATCGGAGTTCGCCGGCCGGCTTGACCGGCAGCTTTGCCGGGACGGCGTCTGCAATGCCAAGGAGGTGGTCCTCATCTCCGACGGCGCGGCCTGGATCACCAACGTGGCCGACGAACTGCTTGCAGGCATGCGGAAGACCTGCATCCTGGATGTGTTCCACGCGCTCGAATACGCATCCGAAGCCCTCAAGGTGCTGGTCGGATGCGAGTTCGCGCGCAAGGCGCGCCTGGCGGGAATCAAGGCCCAGCTGCTGGACGGGAAAGTTGGCCGCGTCATGGCGGACCTGCGACCGCACCGCGGTCGAGGGAAAGCGGTGGCGAAGTGCATTGACTATTTCGATTCGAACAAGGGGAGGATGCGCTACGACGAATACCGGGCGCGCGGCATGCAGATTGGAAGCGGCCAGATCGAGAGCAGCTGCAAGCAGATTGTCGTCACCCGCTTCAAGAGGTCGGGATGCAAATGGTCGAAGCGGGGCGCGAACGCACTGCTGGCACTGAAAAGTTGCTGGGAAAACTCAGGGTGGGAAGAGTTCGCTTTCTGGAAGGCTCAACGGATCGCCGCAGCCTGACCCAAAAAATTGGCGTGCACCCGAATGGGAGTGGGGATTTGTGAACTTGTCCGAGCGATGAGATGTACCTGGCGCGCTTCGGCCATGCGGCTCTTTGACGGCACCCCTGAGCCATCCCGAAACCTGGTGCTCATTGTCATGCTTGGGCCAGGAAAAGCCACTCCTCAAGCCATCGACGTGTTCGTAGAGATCGGTCGGCATGTTCTTCCAAAGCGGATCGAGTGTGGACTTGACGCCTTCGCGACTGGCAAGCTTTGCCGCCGGCACGAAGTCCGCATCCCCGGACACCAGAACGATCACGTCGGCCTGCCTCTTCAAGGTGACCGAGGCTATGTCATGAACGATTCTCATGTCCAAGCCTTTCCGGCGCAATGCAGGCGTGAAATCATCGTCCGCAAGGTCCTCGAGCGCGATGTTGTGTTTCAACAGTCGCTTCTGGGACCTGTCCCGCGGGAACCGGGAACGGCTTGGATCCTTGCGTACTTCACCCAGCCGGACGGCATGTTCGGGCTGGCCGTGCAAGGATGTGAACAACCCTTCACGAAACTGCGCCTCGGGCGTCCGCGCGTAGTCGATGGGCTTCTTCCCAACAGGTGTCTGCGCCTCGCCGCGGTACGGTCGCGCATCGTGGTAGAAGGTGCGGTACAGGAGACCATTGGGGTTCGGGATCCTGCCATTTGTTTAGGTCACCTGTTTCAGGTGACTGAAAACCAACCGGTTGACCGAGGCGGCCACCGCGCCCGCGCCGTTTTCGTCAACGTCCGGACGCACGTGCGGCAAATGCTTGAGCAGGTACCCTCCATCAACGAGGATCGCGGTGAAGGCCATCTGAACCGACTCAAGAAAAGGCCCCGAGGGTTTGGCCTCGCTCATGATCGCCACCATGAGCCCAGGATGGAAGCGAGGCGTACTGCCAAGGGGCTGATGAAACCGAATGTAACCGCACGTTGCGCAAGACTCGACACCGGTTTGCGCGCCTGCAGAACCTGTCAGTTTCCGCTTCGGCAAGCGCTTCGATTTGACGTGCCCGTCAAGGCGGATGAAGGACTGCCGGCAATCTCGGAACATACATTCCCAACCTTGGGATCCGTTCCTTTTCGGGGACGGAATCCTCCAGCCTTCTGATCGACCCGCAAGACGACTTCGACCCGTTTGACACCATCCATCGCATTGCAGCCGCGGACGTCCGTGGCGCCCCGACATTTGCTGACGCGAGGGAACCCTGCACACCATGATAAACGCGCGGCCCGTCGTCAGCTACGGACTGCTTGATCGTGCCGCATTCGACCTGGCCGATGATGGCGACCCCGACACCTCGTGCGTGACTGATGTGCCATGGGTCAACGGGCAGCACATTGTCCGGCACGCCTGGCCCGAGCGCCTTGCCAGGAAGTACAGGCCGCCTTACGTGGCTGACACGCTGGGCTTGACTCCCATGCACCACAGCGGCGAGAGCGACGCACGTGTATTGGCGGAGGCCGTCCTCAAGGCGGCGGACGCATTGGACATGACGTTCGACGAGCTTCTGCGGCGCGCTCACCAACCGCTGTCGTCTCGGGCACCGCGGGAATATGCTCACATTCGCCGCGATGGCAGCGAAGAAGGGCCGCTTGCGGGCCACACGGTCTGCTTCACCGAAGCCTTGACAGTTCCGCGCAAGGAGGCCGCCGACCTGGCCAACGCCCTAGGTGCGGCAGTCTCGCCGTCGGTAACATCCAAAGCAACTCATCTGGTCGCAGGCATCGAGAATCCAGGCGTCATCGCATGATTTGTTGGCCGAATTACTCCTGCTTCTGGTCATCGTGACCGCCTATTCCATGGCAGTGAAGGCGGGCTGCTTGTCTGACGCGTCGGGCCGGTTCGGGGGTCATGTTCGACGCTTGCGTCGCGAGACAGGGCTTGAAAGGCCTGGCCGACACCCAAGGCAGTCCTCACGCTTTCGCTGCCTGCACCTTTTCGATCCTGTCTCGGGCTCCCACACGGCCAGGTAACACAACCTTGGCATTGATGCCGCGAAGGCACAGTTTCTTCCCGCGCCGGGAGTTCACGAACTTCATCGCTTCGACACCGAAGCGGGACATAAACTTCTTGCAACCAAGGTGTGGAACCGCGGTCACCTCAATCGTGGCAGAACCCAGGACGAGCCGGGTGCCTGCGGGAAGGTTCTCCTTCGACAGGTCCAGGTCAACGAAGAACTGATCGCCCGCGAGTGCCCAGCGGTCCCTGGATCCGGCAACCAGGGAGATGGTCCGGGAATTCATCAGCGTCAGTTGCATTTCCGGATGAGCCGATCCGTCCTTCGTCATCCGACTTCCGCGCTTGCGCCAATTGTCACCAATCAGTCCCCCGTCGACATCCAGTTCACATGTTGCCACCACTTCCCGTCCGTCGGTGTCAGGCCGGCGGACGATCATCGCGACCACCCCTTTGTCCTTGGGCGACGCAAGAATGCACGACAATCCTGCCTCGAGTTCGTCAGGGTCAAGAATGCCCACCGCACAGATCCTCTCCGTTTGCAGGATACGCCGCCAAGGCATCGGCATGGCCGCCTTTGGATGGTTCCTGCCCCAGGCGCTCGAATCCTGCGTCGACGGGCACAGTTTCTAGAACGGGGATCAACGGTGCGCCAGACGCAACTTCAACAGTAGGGGCCGGCTTTGCGGAGCAACGAGGAAACGCGACCATCTTTCTGGCCGCCGGGCGAACGAAGAGCCGAAAGGCGCTTTCCCGCCACATTCGAGCGGCCCATGGACGCGAATGTAGGAACTGAACCGGGCGATGGCCTGAACCGGACGATGGTAGCCCGTAGGGGAATCGAACCCCTCTTTCCAGGTTGAAAACCTGGCGTCCTAACCGATAGACGAACGGGCCGGCGCCGCTGCTAACTAGGCATTGTCGCTTGCGAGGGCAAGAGGCTAATTCCAACGGAATGTTCGCATGCATTCCAATCCTGAACACGCGTGCGTGACATGAGAAAACACCTGATTCTCATCATCGACTTGCCTTTCCGGATTTCCGTCTGACGGGATGGAATCAGGCGTGCGCCCTTGCAGCGTCCTGTAGCCGGAGCTGCACGGATTGCCGGCCGCCCCAATGATTGACATCGATATGACCGACCAGATGAAAGCGCTGCCCCTTTTGGCCGATGAGCGCGGAACCCAGTGGTCCCGAGAACGCATTGAATGCAATTGCGTCAAGGCGTGTTCCAAGTCCATCGCCGAACGTGAGCTTCAGATGGCCGTTTCCAACCTGCCGGGAATAGTGGATCGCCGCGTCGGGAAACGCGAATCTCGGCGCTCGCGCATCCTGTCCAAACGGGCCAGCCCTTTCGATCTCATGTATGAGGTCGATTGTCGCTGCCGTTGGCATGAGAGCCGAATCAATTCGGAGATCCCTTGCGCCATCAATGGCCGAAGCCTGACGGGAAACGTACTCGGTCAGATGATCCATCGCGTCGGAGAGCCTGTTCCGTTCAACCGTGAATCCTGCGGCCATCTTGTGGCCGCCGCCTTTCACGAGCAGCCCGTCCGCTTGCAGGCGCTGTATTGCAAAACCCAGATCGACACCCCTGATTGAACGGCCCGAACCCTTTCCGAACTGCCCGTCAAACCCGATCACGACCGCTGGCCGCCGCATCTCCTCTTTCAGGCGGGCAGCGACGATCCCTACGACGCCTGGATGCCAACCGTCGCCTGCCGCCCAGATCAGCGGGCCGTCAAGTCCCCGCTCGCCAGCCTGGGCAAAGGCCGCCTCGCGCACCTGCGCCTCGATCTCGCGACGCTCGCGGTTCAACTGGTCAAGACGGTCTGCAAGCGCCCGGGCTTCGTCGGGGTCGCGTGCCGAAAGGCACCGCGCTCCAAGATCGGAGCGTCCGACGCGCCCTCCTGCATTGACGCACGGCCCGAGAATGTAGCCAAGATGGTAAGCGCTGGGTGGAGCGGTCAGCCTCGCCACGTCCGCAAGCGCGGCAAGTCCGGGCCTCCTGCGTGCTCTCATCACGGTCAGGCCCTGGCGGACAATTGCCCTGTTCACGCCTTGCAACGGGACCACATCGGCGACTGTTGCCAGGGCAACAAGGTCAAGCATCTCCAAAAGATCCGGCCCGTCACGTCCGCTTTCCCGGAGTTGCCGATTTGCCTCGACAAGGACGATGAAGGTAACGGCGGCAGCGCAAAGATGCGCGAAGTCACCGCTCTCGTCCTGGCGGCTCGGGTTCACGATCCCGAGCGCGCAGGGAAGAGTCTCGCCCGCGAGATGATGGTCAATGATCAGGACGTCCGTTTCCTGAACTGCGGAAATCGCCTCGAACGAATGGGTGCCGCAGTCCACGCAAACGATGAGGTCGTGGGATTCGGAGAGCTTGCGCATGGCGGACGGGTTGGGTCCGTAGCCTTCGGCAATTCGATCAGGCACATAGAGTGCCGCGTCGTGCCCCTGCTGTCCGAGCCAGTCGAGGAGAAGCGCTGCAGATGCGCCGCCGTCCACGTCATAGTCGGCAAACACGACGACCCGCTCGTTGTCGGCCACGGCTCGAACCAGCCGCGCGGCAACAATGCCGGCATCGCGGAATTGTCTGGGATCGGGGAGCAGGTCGCGGAGCTTGGGATCAAGGAATTGCGCTACGTTCTCGGCAGGAACGTCCCGATCCGCGAGAATGCGGCAGAGCGGGGCGGGCAATCCGGTCTCCTGCTCAAGCGCATCCGCCATGCGGAGCGCACCGCCGTCCGGACCGACCCACCGCCTGCCTGTCAGGGACACCTCGACATTGAGAAAAGCTGGCTCTGGCGGGGCTCGCGGATCTGCTCTGGACAAGGTTTTCCTGGATCAGACGGATTTGGAAGACGATACCTGAGCGGACCGGCAGGTGAAAGCCCACATCCGGATGGTGATCAACTTATTTCCGATGATCGATGCTTGCATCGCGTTTCAGGCAGCCTCGAGGCACCCGGCCGGACCATTTGCACCGACGCCGTCAATCTCCAACCGGGTGACGATATGTCATCCGTCGCATGGAACCGGTCTTCGAGCGCATGAGAACCGTTTCGGCCGTCAGCCAGCCCGGCTCGCGCCTGATTCCTGGCAGCATCGAACCATCCGTGACGCCGGTTGCCGCGAAGATCACGTCGCCCTGCACCATTTCGTCCCTGGAATACACCCGGTCGAGATCCTCGATGCCAGCCAATCTGGCGCGCTCATTCTCCGCAACATTCCGAAACCGCAATCGGCCAAGGAACTGCCCGCCCATGCACTTCAGCGCTGCGGCAGCTAGCACGCCCTCCGGTGCGCCGCCAGCACCCATGTACATGTCAATGCCGGTGTCCGGTTCCGCGCAGTGAATCACGGCGGCAACATCTCCATCAGTGATCAGGCGCACGGCAGCCCCCGTGGTTCGGATGTCCGCGATCATGTCCTCATGCCGCGGGCGTTCCAGAACGCAAACCGTGATGTCCTGGGTTGAGCAGGCCTTTGCCGTGGCGATCGCCGCAACGCGTTCGGACGGGCTCATGTCCAGGCTGACGACGCCTTCAGGCATTCCCGGGCCGATCGCGAGCTTTTCCATGTAGGTGTCCGGGGCATGAAGCATCGTTCCGCGCGGACCCATCGCTATCACGGCCAGCGCGTTCGGCATGTCCTTGGCCGTCAGCGTCGTGCCTTCAAGCGGATCAAGCGCGATATCCACTTCCGGACCTGCGCCCGTGCCGACACTCTCGCCGATGTACAGCATCGGCGCCTCGTCGCGCTCGCCCTCGCCGATGACAACAACCCCCCGGATTTCCAGTTGGTTGAGCTGTGTTCGCATCGCGTCCACCGCCGCCTGGTCCGCCGCCTTTTCGTTTCCGCGACCGATCAGTCGGGCGGAAGCCAGCGCGGCCGCCTCGCTCACGCGGGCAAGGCCCAGGGACAGCATCCTGTCATGAAATTCCGGCACGTCCGACATCTCGATTTCCTTGCTGCAACCGTCATCTGCCTAGCCGGGCACCGCCGCCTGGACAAGATCAATCGGTGCGGGCGCTGGCATCCCGCGACCTGGTGGCTGGCATCGGAGTGCGCTGAACTCCGCAATGGACGGGCGATCTGAAATTGACGTCATTCGCATGCGATGCGCATTCGGCCTTTTTTGCGGCGCAAGGTCTCGCTATAGAGCGGACGTTTGGCAGGAGGTGCCCATGGCAAATGTGGTCGTGGTAGGCACTCAGTGGGGCGACGAAGGAAAAGGCAAGATCGTCGACTGGCTGAGTGAACGTGCAGATGTCATCTGCCGGTTTCAGGGCGGGCACAATGCTGGCCATACGTTGGTGATCGACGGTGAGGTCTACAAGCTTCACGCATTGCCGTCCGGCGTCGTGAGGGGTGGAAAGCTCTCGGTCATCGGAAACGGTGTCGTCCTTGATCCGTGGCATCTGGTCGACGAGATCGAGACGGTCCGCCAGCAGGGAATCGAGGTCAGCCCCGACACCCTGATGATTGCCGAGAACGCGCCCCTGATCCTGCCGCTTCACGGTGAGCTCGACCGGGCACGTGAAGTGCAGAACAACGTCGTCAGGATCGGAACGACCGGACGTGGCATCGGTCCTGCGTACGAGGACAAGGTCGGAAGGCGCGTGGTGCGCGTGGCCGACCTGGCGGATGCAGGGACGCTGGAAAAGCGGGTGGACCGCCTGCTGGTGCATCACGATGCGCTGAGACGTGGTCTTGGGCTCGAACGGGTTGATCGCGACGCGCTGCTGTCCAGCCTGAACGAGATCGCCCCGAAGGTGCTGGCATACGCGGCACCGGTCTGGAAGATCCTGAACGATCGCAAGAAGCGGGGAGACCGAATCCTGTTCGAAGGGGCGCAGGGCGCGCTTCTGGACATTGATTTCGGAACCTATCCGTTCGTGACGTCGTCAAACGTCATCGCCGGGCAGGCGGCGACGGGCACTGGAATGGGGCCTGGATCAGTGGACTTTGTCCTTGGCATCGTCAAGGCATACACGACCCGGGTTGGCGAGGGCCCGTTTCCGACCGAGCTCCACGATGCTGTCGGGCAGCGTCTTGGCGAGCGTGGCCGAGAATTCGGAACCACGACCGGCCGGAAGCGCCGTTGCGGCTGGTTTGACGCGGTGCTTGTCCGGCAGACCTGCGCGACATCCGGTGTTTCGGGCATCGCGTTGACGAAGCTGGACGTGCTGGACGGTTTCAAGGAACTGAAGATCTGCACCGGCTACGAGCTTGACGGTGCATTCCTTGATCACCTTCCGACTGCCGCGGACAAGCAGGCCCGGGTGACGCCAGTCTACGAAGTCATGAAAGGATGGTCGGATTCGACGGCAGGTGCACGAAGCTGGACCGACCTGCCCGGTTCGGCCGTGAAGTATGCGCGGCGGATCGAGGAATTGATCGAGTGTCCCGTCGCGTTGCTGTCAACCAGCCCCGAGCGGGACGACACGATTCTCGTGACCGACCCGTTTGCCGACTGAACAAGGGGCGGAGATGGCACTGTCGTGGAAGGCGCGGAGGCGGTGGGCATTGGTGATCCTGCTTCTTGGCTTGCCGGCCTACATCGCCGTCGCGTCTATGGCCGTCAGTGCCTTGGACCGTCCTGCAGTTTGGGCCGAACTCCTGATTTATCTGGCGTTGGGCATCCTGTGGGTTCTTCCCTTTCGTGCCGTGTTCCGGGGAATCGGCAAGGCGGATCCGGGCGTCAAATCGGATTCGGACGGCTCTGGGTGAACTGAGCCAGGAACCGCCTTCCCGGCAATCGCAGCGCTGGCTTTGCCGCGACCCCCCGCATACGGCCGGACCAGCGGTGCAATGCGTGACTGCAAGGCTTGCATCGTCCCATCGCGAATCCGAGCCGGACAGGAACTGAAGCTGCCTGGAGGACTTGTTCGTGCCGGATCCGTTCAGGTGGAAAGGGCGGCCAATGCTTCCCGGAGGTTGATCGTGCCGTCATAGAGTGCGCGGCCCGAGATCGCCCCGGCTATGACCTTCGTGTCGCGGAGCCGGATGAGGTCTTCCAGGGACGAGACACCTCCGCTTGCGATGACCGGGACTTGAACCTTTCGGGCAAGCGTTTCGGTCGCGTTGACATTTGGGCCGCCCATGGCGCCGTCCCGGTCAATGTCGGTGTGAATGATGGCGGCGATCCCGGCGTTTTCGTAGGCTTGGGCGAGATCGGTTACAGTCATTTTCGTCTCTTCCGCCCAGCCGCGTGTCGCGACATTCCCGCCACGGGCGTCGAGGCCGACCGCAATCCTGCCCGGGAACGCCCGCGCAGCCTCGCGGACGAGGTCCGGGTTCTCGGCAGCGACCGTGCCGAGCACGACGCGGGCGAGGCCCTTCCCAAACCAGTTCTCGATCGTTGCCATGTCGCGAATGCCGCCGCCAAGCTGGGCGGGGACGGTAACCGAGCGAAGGATTGACTCGACGGCGGACGCGTTGACGGGATGTCCGGCAAATGCGCCGTTCAGGTCGACGATATGGAGCCACTCGGCGCCGGCTGCCTCGAATGTCGCCGCTTGTGCGCCGGGATCGTCATTGAATACCGTGGCTTCGCTCATGTCGCCCTTGAGCAGCCGGACGCAAAGCCCGTCTCTCAGGTCGATGGCAGGGTAAAGGATCATGGTCGCGGTCCGGATTCGTTGAGCCCTCTTGCCCGCTGCAGGAAGACGGGGCAAGCGCCTTTGGCGCCACGGTCCCGTCTTCGTCGGCTCCTTGGCTGCAGAGACGGTCAAGTTGGAATGAAAACGGGTCGTCGGGTGGTGCTGCCGGAGAGATTTGAACTCTCGACCTCTCCCTTACCAAGGGAGTGCTCTACCCCTGAGCTACGGCAGCGCCAAGCGACGAATGTGCGCGGGGAATAATGGCAATCGCCATGTCACGCAAGCCTGATCTGGACGGTCATCTGTGCCTGGGATAAGCAGTCAGGATGGGCAGAAAGACACCTTCCGGGAGCGACCGCGGACGAGCTGAAGCCCGTGAGGATCGCCTGAAGGCGGCGCTCAGGGCCAATCTGAAGAGGCGCAAGGCTCAGGCTCGGGTTCGGAAGGACAAGGTCAAGAGCGAGGGGCAGGCTGAATAATGGATTCCATAGTTGTTACGGGGGGAGTCAGGCTCAAGGGCCAGATTCCGATCGCGGGCGCAAAGAACTCGTGTCTGGCATTGATGCCAGCGACGCTGCTGACAGAAGAGCCTCTTGTCCTGATGAACGCGCCGTGCCTGTCGGACATCGATGCGATGGGTCTGCTGCTGCGGTCGCTGGGGGTGCATGTACAGGCGTCCGACGGCGGCAAGGTCATCACCATGTCCTCGGGTGGCCAGGTTTCCACAACTGCGGAGTATGACATCGTGCGGAAAATGCGTGCGTCGAACCTCGTGCTCGGCCCGCTTCTTGCGCGGGAGGGTCAGGCCATAGTTTCCCTGCCGGGCGGATGCGCCATCGGAGCGCGCCCGATGGATGTTCATGTCGCTGCGCTTGAGGCTCTGGGCGCGAAAATCGAGTTGAAGGACGGGTATCTTCACGCAACCGCGCCGAAGGGATTGAAGGGCGCGAAGGTGACGCTCAGGATTGCAAGCGTCGGCGCGACCGAAAATGTCCTGATGGCCGCGACGCTGGCAAAGGGCACGACGGTCATCGAAAACGCGGCATGCGAGCCCGAGATCGTTGATCTGGCCGAATGCCTGACGGCGATGGGCGCGGCGATCGACTGCGCCGGCACTTCGACCATCACCGTTGAGGGTGCAAGCCGGCTGGGAGGAGCCAGGCACACGGTGATCGCCGACCGGATCGAGCTTGGGACCTACATGATGGCGCCTGCAATCTGCGGTGGCGAGGTGGAGTGCCTCGGCGGGCGGATGGATCTGGTCCGGACCGTGGTGGACAGGCTTGAGGAGGCTGGCGCCTCGGTCGAGGAAACGGGGCGAGGGATCAAGGTAGCGCGCGGCAACGATCGCGTTCGTCCGATCGACGTCCGGACTGAGCCGTATCCGGGGTTTCCGACCGACTTGCAGGCGCAGATGATGGCACTGCTGTGCATCGCGGATGGCGTGAGCAGGCTCGAAGAGACGATCTTCGAAAACCGCTTCATGCATGCGCCGGAACTGATGCGCATGGGCGCGGAAATCGACGTGCGGGGCGGAACTGCGACGGTTACGGGCGTTGAGCGCCTGAAGGGCGCTCCCGTCATGGCAACGGATCTTCGTGCATCCGTGTCACTGATCCTGGCGGGCCTTGGCGCCGAGTGCGAGACGGTGGTCAACCGCGTGTACCACCTTGACCGTGGGTACGAGCACGTTGAAGAGAAGCTGGGCTCGGTGGGCGCGAGGATCGAGAGGATCGCGAGCTGATGGCGAAGGGCGAGAGAGCCCGGGAGGCTTCGGAACATCCGCTGAAACTGCGTGCGGATGACGTCGAGGACCTGCAAGTCGTGTCCGCACTTGTCCAGGACGCGATCCTGCCGGCAAGCGAGATGACTTGGGATCACAAGAGGCGGCGCTTCGCGTGCCTGATCAATCGCTTCCGCTGGGAAACCTTGATGCGGGGAGAGCAGCGCAACAGGCACCTGGAGCGTGTGCAGGCGGTCCTCGCCGTGGATGACGCGATCGCGGTCAGGCGGCAGGGGCCAGCGCCGGAGGCGTCGCAGGACATCGTGCTGTCCCTGTTGATGCTCAGGTTCGAGCCTGAAGAGGACGGGACCGGTCGCGCGGTGCTGACATTTGCGGGCGACGCGGCCGTTGAAGTCGAGGTCGAGGCGATCAACATCACCTTGCAGGATGTCACATGCACATATGAAGCGCCTTCCCGACGAACGCCCGAGCACCCGGAGTGACATCGGACCCGGGCTGGATTGCTCCCTTGCACACGGCTATGAGTCGGCAGGAGGTCACCAATGGCGCATTTTCTTGACACGACGGATCCGGATTTCGAAAGCGGGTTTCGCGCGCTCCTGTCCTTGAAGCGCGAGGACGCACCGAACGTGAACCAGGCCGTGGCCGGGATCATTGCCGACGTGCGTGCGCGTGGCGACGAGGCGTTGGTGGAACTCACCGCCAAATTTGATCATCTGGAGCTGAAACCGGACGAATTCGCCGTTTCCGAGGAAGAAATCGAGACTGCAAATTCGGGGATTGGTTCGCGCGAACTCGACGCGCTGCAACTCGCGGCATCGCGCATCCGTGCGTATCACGAGCGTCAGCGGCCGGACGATGCGCTCTGGACCGATGAGACCGGCGCAACGCTCGGCTGGCGCTGGACGCCCGTGAAGTCGGCGGGACTCTATGTGCCAGGCGGGCAGGCGAGCTATCCGTCGTCGGTCTTGATGAATGCCATCCCGGCGCAGGTTGCCGGGGTCGAGCGCCTGGTCATGACCGTGCCGGCGCCGCATGGCGCACTCAGCCCGTCGGTGCTCGTTGCCGCAAGGCTGTCCGGCATCGAAACGATCCTCAGGCTCGGCGGCGCCCAGGCAGTTGCAGCCCTCGCCTACGGGACGGAAACCGTCATGCCCGTCGACAAGATCACCGGGCCTGGCAACGTTTACGTGGCTGCGGCAAAGCGGCAGGTCTTCGGGCGGGTCGGCATCGACATGATTGCAGGCCCGTCGGAGATTCTGGTCATCGCGGACAAGTCAAATGATCCAAACTGGATCGCGCTCGATCTGCTCAGCCAGGCGGAGCATGACGAGAGTGCGCAGGCCATACTGATAACGACCGATCCGACACTGGCCGAACTGGTTGTTGAATCAATCGAGGAGCATCTGAAGCTGCTCGACAGGCGTGAAATCGCGGCAGCGAGCTGGGAGCGCAACGGTGCCGTCATCCTGGTGCAGGACCTGGGCGAAGCGGCCGCGTTGGCGGATGACATCGCTCCAGAGCATCTGGAACTTTGCGTCAGCGACCCTGAGCAATTGATCCCGAACATAAGGCACGCCGGGGCGATCTTCCTCGGCGCCTGGACGCCCGAGGCGATCGGTGACTATGTCGGAGGCCCGAACCACGTTCTGCCGACCGCACGCACGGCCCGCTTTTCGTCCGCCCTGTCGGTCCTCGACTTCATGAAACGCACGACACTGTCTCGGATGACCCCCGAGGCGCTTCGAGAGATCGGTCCGACGGCGGTGGCGCTCGCGGAAAGCGAGCGGCTTCAGGCGCATGGGTTGAGCGTCAGCTCCCGGCTGGATCGGTTGAACGAATAGTGTTGCCGTGTTGCAACGGGCGCATCTGATTCACGCAGGCCAAACGCCTTGGTGGCGGGCCGCTGCCTGCCGGTTGCTGACCGCTCAGGACTCGACGCCGCGGCACCAGACGCTGCGGCCGCTGCATTGCCATGACGCCGCGTGGGTTTCCGAGCCGGCTGGCATGACTGTTGCGCCCCCGCGGGCAATCGCCGTGCGCTCTTTGCATGCGTGCATTGGCGTTGGTCATCCGTTGTGACCGCAATCCGCAGGAGTGTCGAACACGGGTCTTCGGTTGGTTTCCTATTGAAAATGCCGGCGCTTCCCGTATCTCCGCCAACATGTCCCGGATCGTACACATAGAAATTGACGACAGTGCGCTGCCGCCCCCGACGCCGGAGATCGAACAGGAACGTCGGGTCGCGATCTTCGATCTGCTGGAAGACAATTCGTTCACGGTCAAGGCGTCCGGTGCGAGATCGGCACCGATGGGACCCTTTCGACTTCAACTGGCCATTTATGACCGGCTTCTCGTCTTCGAAGTTCGCACGGAATCGGACAAGCCTGCTGTCGAATTCCGCCTTTCGCTGGGACCGTTTCGTCAGGTCGTGAAAGACTATTACCAGATCTGCGAGAGCTACTTCGATGCAGTCAAGCGCCTTCCTCCGGGGCAGATCGAGGCGATCGACATGGCGAGGCGAGGCATTCACAACGAGGGCGCGCGCATCCTCGAGGAACGCCTTGAAGGCAAGGTCGAGCTTGACATCGACACTGCACGTCGCCTGTTCACCCTGATCTGCGTTCTCCATTTCGGGGCCTGACCTGGTGGCGGACCATCCCACGTCGGTCCTTTTTTGCTGCGATCACAATGCAGTCCGCTCGCCGATGGCTGAGGGGATGATGAAGAAATTCTATGGCCAGGAAATCTACGTGCAGTCTGCAGGCGTCTACAACGACATGGAGATTGACGGGTTCTCGATTGCCGTTTGCGAGGAAATCGGCATTGAGCTTGCCCGCCATCGCTCGCGAAGCTTCGACGAAATGCAGGACTGGGGCGACGACCTTGCAGCGTTCGACCTTGTCGTCGCGTTGAGCCCGGCCTCGCAGAGAAGGGCCTTGGAACTGACCAGGTACTTTCACCTTGAAGTCGAATACTGGCCCGTGCTGGATCCCACGGGGCTTGGCGAGGCGAGAGACGAAAAGCTCAAGAGCTATCGTGAGGCGCGCGACCAGATCAGGACGCGGATGCTTGAACGCTTCGGTTTCGCCACGGCTTCACGGTCGGGCACGACCACATGACTATTCAGGCCTTCATGCGATTTGGGGCTTGATTCGGACCCGGTCGCCACACATAGTCGCCGCGCCTGACGATCAGGCAGTCAAAACAGGAGGAATCATGGCCAAAGAGGAATTGCTCGAATTTCCCGGTGTTGTGAAGGAACTCCTGCCGAACGCGACATTCCGGGTCGAGCTTGAAAATGGCCATGAGATCATCGCGCATACGGCGGGCAAGATGCGAAAGAACCGAATCCGGGTTCTTGCCGGCGACCGGGTGCAGGTGGAAATGACGCCTTACGATCTGTCGAAAGGCCGGATCAACTATCGATTCAAGTGAGCGCTTCGCGCCCGCGCCTCATTCTTGGGTCAGCCTCGCCAAGGCGGCTTGAGGTGCTCGCCCAGCTTGGCGTCAGGCCGGACGAGGTGCGTCCCGCAGACATTGACGAGACTCCAAGGGCGGGCGAAATGCCGCGCACCTATTGCCTGCGCGTGACGGAGGAGAAGGCGAAGTCCGTTATCCGCTCGGACGGCGAGGTCGTGTTGGCGGCCGATACTGTCGTGGCGGTCGGGCGACGTATCCTGGGCAAACCCCGGGATCGCGGCGAGGCGGAGGATTTTCTCCGTCTGCTCTCCGGCCGGCGTCACAGGGTTCACACGGCAATTGCGGTTCTGTCCGACGACGGACTGAAGATGCGCGACGTGGCCAGCAAGGTCAGGATGCAGCGTCTGGGGGAGAACGACCTTGTGGCATATCTTGATGCCGGGGACTGGGCGGGGAAGGCGGGCGCATACGCAATACAAGGCCCTGGGGGCGCATTCATCCCCTGGATTGCGGGATCTTACACTGCGATCATGGGATTGCCGGTTCACGAAACGGCAAGGTTGCTGACGGCGGCGGGAATCCCGGTCTTGAGGCGGTCATGAAAGGCAGCGTGATCGCCATGGACCGGTTCGCGGGCCGTCCGGCGGCGGCCAGAATCGTGGACGGGGAACTGGATGACCTTCTGGTTGATCCGCCGGATGACCGGATGCGGCCGGGCGCCATCTACCGAGCGAAGGCGGGACGACCCATGAAGGGGCAGGGGGGCATGATCCTCGAGACGCCGGACGGGCCGCTGTTTCTTCGTCACGCAAGGGAAATCGTCCAGGGCGAAGCCGTGCTCGCCCAGGTTTCGACCTATGCCGAGCGGGAAAAGGCTCCTCCCGCGACACAGAGGATTCTCTTCAAGGGCCGACATGCGATGCTGACCCCGGGCGCGCCCGGCCGAAACATCTCGAGGGCGATCACGGATCAAGAGTGCAGGGCGGCGCTTCAGGGGATTCTGGATGGTGTCGATCTTCCGGAGAGTATGGGCATTGTCCTGCGAACCGCGGCAGAGGCGGCAGAGGAGGTGGACGTCCGGGAAGAAGTCGCCCGCCTGGCTGACATTGCCGGCAAGGTCCTGAACGATTCGAGGTCGGGCAAGCCCGTCAGGCTTCTCGATGGTCCCTCGGCATCGGAACTGGCGCTTCGGGACTGGCCGCGAACAAGCGTCCTTGACGACAGGCCGGGCAGCTTTGCCCGGTTCGGTGCAGACGAGATGATCGACGCATTGCGGTCTCCGCACGTCATGTTTGGCGACGGATCGCTTGTTGTGGAACCCACCCGTGCCTTGGTGGCGGTGGACGTGAATTCCGCCGGGAGCAATTCGACCGCTGCGGGGCTGAAGGCGAATCTCGCGGCTCTTCGAGCCTTGCCGCGCGCGCTTCGCTTGCGCGGTCTGGGCGGTCAGATCGTTATTGACCCTGCTCCGCTGGTAAAACGCGATCGTCGCCGCGTCGAGGACGTGGCGAAGTCGGCGTTTCGTGCGTGTCCAGTTGAAACGACGATTGTAGGATGGACGCCTCTCGGTCACATGGAGTGCCTGCGCAAGCGCGAGCGACTTCCCTTGTGCGAGGCCATGACTTGAGCTGCCCCATTTGCAAAAGGCCGGTCGAGAAGACATATGACCCGTTTTGTTCAAAGCGCTGTGCGGATCTGGATCTGTGGCGCTGGCTCAACGGCGCATATGCCGTTCCCAGCGAGGACGATCTGCCGGAGGAGTTCGAGGGCTCCGACGGGCCTGCAGAGAACGGGCAGGCGCGGCACTAGATTTTGGGCGCGAGGCACTAGACAGCCGCTCATGCTGACTTTAGAAGGCACCGACCTGATCAAGCGTCAAGCGCCGCATCCGTGCCCGGGTAGCTCAGGGGTAGAGCAGTGGACTGAAAATCCTCGTGTCGGTGGTTCGATTCCGCCCCCGGGCACCATTTAAGTCAAGTCGAAACAATAGCCTGCTTGATTTCCGCGCTGCAGCAAAAATCGTCGAAAACCAAAAAAATTCCCTAGCACAGCGATAGAAAACCCTGCTAGAACAGTGCGTTGCGCGCATCGCGCCGTGCGCCTGGCACAATGTAAGCGTTCGGTCGAGCGGTGATGAGCGGTTTTCGTTGCCTGCCTGACCGTCTTTCTGAGCGTCTGCGTCGCCCGGAACACTTTCACGAACCATCGCCCGGGATGCGCTTTGGCGGCATTTGCGCATTTGTGCCATCCGAGCCATCCGAGGATTTCGGCCGCCTCCATGCAGCGCGTCCCAAACGTGCATTGGCGCCTGTCCCGTCTTTCGGCCGCGGAAGCGTTGCCGTGGCCTCGCCTCCGCCGCCTTCGCACGCGCATGTTCCCGCGCATGAAGGCATTCAAGGTCCTCCGCCGACGGAACCGACGGCACGACGGGCACCGAAAAGGGGACGCCGGAACTCAGCATGCAGCCCGGATGGCAGACGTTCAGAAGTGTAGTCAGAGGAAATTGAAATGCCCGGAAAGAAGGTCGTCAGATGCCGACAGGAAAGGCCGTCACGCCTTCACCGAACGCTTACTCGGCTTGAACTTCAGCTTCAAGGAATTTGACGTCGATCACGATGTCCGGTTCAACAAGTCCCGGACGGTTCTGAACCAGAACGTCCGGGCCACCGGCAAGTGTTCGTGCAATGCCCGCCTCCTGAACCAACAGCTCAGAGACCTGGCGCAGGCTTTCCGCTCTTACGAATTTCATGCGGCTTGCGTCCCGTTCCGCGCGATTGGTACCGATTTGAGGAAATCCAGAAAGTTCCGCCAATCATAGGGCAGAATATCGTGCCCGCCGGGTCTCAGATGGTATCCCAGCGGGCCGTTCTGAACACGTCCACAGGACCGCCAGATCTCTTCAGCCAGGGGCCAGTCGAACCCTTCCGGATGCTCAAATCGCCAGAATTCCGAAGCCTCGCGCAGCGCGCAATAACTCCCGATGGGATCTGCCCAGATATCGGCATTCGCTGCGGCCAGAAAAACCGTACGCGGCGCGATCAGGGACAGCAAGTGATGTTGATCAAAGGAGAGTTTCGACGCTCCGCCGTCCCGAGGTGGGATGGTCCAATGCGGGAAACGCTCGGCCATTTGCTCTAACGTTTCGCCAACAGGGTGCGCTGCCGGTGCAGAGCCGCCACAGCCTGAGTTATTGGCCATCGCCGCCCCGATACGCCGGTCATTGGCGGCGGCCCAAAGTGCGGCCTTTCCCAATCTGGAATGGCCCGCAACCGCGACTTGTGAGGCGTCGATCTCTGGACAGGTTCCAGCCGCATCCATTAAGCGCTGGATCGCCCAGGCCCACAACGAAATCGCGCCCACAGGGCACTCGTCCTGACAACCCAGCAGCGGGTACACCCCGTGGGTCTTCCATTCATTGCGATCATCCGGCACCCACGAGCCGTAACAGCTGACCAGCACCGCATATCCGGCCCCTTGTAGCATGCGAACCGGCCAACGATAGGCCGATACGCCGCGCAGCGTTTCGCTCATCCGAAAATCGCGCGCGCCGAATTGTGGTCGAGAAGAAACGCGGGCCTTGGGATCCAGCGGAAAGTCGGTCGATGTCACAAGCCCAACCGGCCCAATAAAGTCCAACCCGCAGATCAGCGGGGCGGGGCCGTCTGTATCAGGCGGAAGCCAAAGAGCGGCATCGACCGAAAAACGCCGCTTGCCAACAGCCAAGTCGATCTCCAGTCGTTCAGCCTGCTCGCCTGCAATGGGCATTCGCGATACGCTGATGGTGTCGGGCGCTGCGGGAACCGGGCCGTAAAACTCCTGTGCCAGAACCCCAAGCAGGTCGGCCTGTCGCTGATCGCGCTGCGCCCGCGTCGTCACCGCGACGTCCCCATCCAGCGGCGGAAAATCTATTTCTCCCGCATAGACTGTCCCGAAATCCTCAAAGCCATCTTGTTCCGTCACGGAAGCCAGCCCTCATAGAGATCGCAATCCGGACCCAAAGGCAGTGACACCGGCAGATTAGAGCGGGCAGACCCATAGACTGCACTGACGAATTCCAGGGATCTTCGCCCGTCTGCAAGGGACACGAACGGCGCATCTTCGCCATGCAGTTTGCGAGCAATGGCATCAAACATGGCGGTATAGCCCGACAACACCGGTCCGACCCCCGCCAGAACCCGATCAATGTCTGCTTGCTTGGTTTGGCCTCTGGCAATGAAACTCCAGCTATCTTCTGTCAGGGCATAGGGCTCACGATCGGATTCCACCGTAAAGCCCTCGAATATCAGGCGCATCCGGCTCATGTTTTCCGCGCACCCCAACGTGACCGAAGACGTGATGAGCGCGCCGCTCTCCATTCGGATACACAGCGCGGCGCAATCCTCGACTTCAATGTCGTTCACGCGGGTATCCAGGTCGGCGTAGACGCGTTCAATCGGCCCAAGGAACATTGGCAACAGATCGTGAATATGGATCGCGTGCCCCAGAATGGCACCACCCTGTTCCCCGGCCCATGTCCCGCGCCACGGAACAGAATAATAGGCTTCCGAGCGATCCCAGTGCGTTTCCAGCGTGCCGGCATAGGCGCGCCCGGCCAGGCCCGCGTCGATCAGGGCCTGCAACTGCGCCGACCCAAGCCCATATCGATACTGGAAGACCGGCGACAGAAACCCGTTTGTCTCGGCTACCTTCTGGGAGAGCAGATCAGCCTCGTACAAGGACGCCACTAACGGCTTCTCGCAGATCACCTTCTTCCCGGCGTCGAGGGCGTCTAGGCAGGCGCTGAGATGCAGGTGAGGCGGCAGGCAGACATCGACAATGTCTATGTTCGGGTCTGCCAACACGCTGGACAATTCCGTGGTAAAACCGGTGCCGGGATGGGATGCCGCCAACGCCCTGCCGCGGTCTTCGTCAAGATCACAGATCGTCCGCACGGCAAAGGCTTTGGGCAATTCGGCAAAGCCATTCAGGTGCTTTTTGCCGATGCCAGCGCCAATTATTGCAACGTTCAACATTTGCACGCCCCGTCCGCCATCATTTGTGCGCGGATCGCCAGGTCCATCGTCTTGAACGTGTGCGGCTGCGAAACGGCGGTCTCGGTACGGTCATGAACATCCGCGATCAGTCGAGAGAAATAGGGGCGGCCCGCGTCATCGCACGGGATCAACTCGTTCTTCTCACCATTCACCAGGAACAGGGAATTCGTGACGTGGGTCCGGCCAATATCGGTATACTTCCGCAGTTCAATGAACCCTTCGGTCCCCTGAATGAAGAGACGGCCATCGCCCCATGTCGGCAGTCCGTCAGGCGTGAACCAATCGACCCGGATGTATCCATGGCTGTGGTCCGATTTCAGAACGATCTCTCCGAAATCCTGAAACCCCGGTTGGTCCGGCATCGTCGAATTTTCTGCCAGGGCATGTGAAATTTCCGCGTCTTCCGCCCCCGTGAAATACAGGAACTGATCAATTTGGTGACTGCCGATATCGGTCAGAATTCCGCCATACCGTTCACGCTTGAAGAACCAATCAGGGCGGGTTTGCAGGTTCTGCTTATGCGGTCCCAATCCAACCGTTTGAACCACCCTGCCAATTGCTCCGCCAAACACCATTTCAGCGGCGCGGGTCACGGCCGGGATCTCGAAACGCTCGGAAAAGTTGACACTCCAGATCCGCCCGGTGCGCGCCTGTACTTTCTTGATCTGCGCCAGCTGTTCCAGCGTGGTGCAGCCAGGCTTGTCCACCATCACATCCTTACCGGCCTCCATGGCCTCGATGGCCAGCTTTGCCCGGTCAGCGGGTACCGCTGAAATCAGGATCATGGAAATGGCAGGGTCATCAAGGATGCGACGACGGTCGTCGATCCTAGCGACGTCGGGAAACACGCGATTGAATTTCGCTTCGGTTACCGCGGGCCCATCGGTCCAGTAGGCATCACATCTGCACCTCTGATCCTGCATGCTCGACAGCATTCCAAAGATGTGGCCGTGATCAATCCCGAGCACGCCAAGTTTAAGAGGCATTTCAAAAGTCCCTCAATTTTGCGGACGTTCCGTTTCTCGCCGAATGTTCCATCGCCGCTATCAGCCGGTGCACACCCAAGGCATCCCGACCGGTGACAAGTGGCGCTCGGTTGTTAGACAATGCGTCGGCAAAATCCTCGATCACGAACCGGTGCCAATCACTTGTGAATGCCATCGGGTCCGCCCCGGCGCCCGAGCTCGCTGCCTGCCCAAAGGTTTCGCTGGTGCCGTCCTGACGGTCGATCTTCAGCAGCCCCGCATCAAGATGGGCAGAGCCATCATCGAAATGGAGCGCGATGGTCTCTCCGCGACCGGGGAAACTTGCAGTTGTCGCAAAGATCTGGCCGACGGCCCCGTTGTCAAAACGCAACCCTGCAGTGACAAAGTCCTCAGCCTCCATCGTGTGAAAGCCGGTGGTGGCCGTCATTGCCGTGACTTCGGTGACCGGTCCCGTCAACGACAGCATCAGATCAAGCGTATGGATCGCCTGGCTGATAAGTACACCTCCGCCGTCGCGCGCATAGCTGCCACGCCCCGGCTCGTCATAGTAGGACTGCGGACGCCACCACGGCACATTGACCTCGGCAGCGCGCAGCGTGCCAAGTGTCGGCATGAGCCGCCGCAGATCGGCCACCGCAGGGCGTGCACGGTGCTGCAAGACAATGCCCAAAGGAATGCCTGCGGCTTTGCACCTTTCCACCAGTGCGGTCGCATTCTCTAAACTGCGTTCGACCGGTTTTTCCATCAGGATCGGCTTGCCCGCTTCAGCCAGGCTCCGAACGATGTCGGCGCGCGCACTCGGTGGGGTCGTGACGATCACGAAATCCACATCGGAATTGGCGATATCCGCAATGCTCTGCGCGGCCCTCGCCCCCAGATCCGGCCAATCGTTAAGAAACGCTGCGCGGCCCTCAGCAGTCCGGGAATACACGGTCTCCAGCGACACCCTTTCCGAATTCAGAATGGCGTCGCCATAGGTTCGCGACACCATTCCAAGACCGATAAGTGCAACTTTCACCACTTTTCCATAGGCAAGGACTTTTCTCCATCACCTCCAAAAATGTGGAAGTCCGCGGCGTGCATGGACACGCTGATTTCTTGGCCACGTTCCAGCTGTATCTGCCTGGCAAGCTGTACCGTCAGAGTTTCGCCACTTGCGAATGCGCCATAGATATAGGTAACCGCTCCGAGTTGTTCGAAGTTCTGGACGGTGATCCTTTCCGCACCTTTGCCTTCCAGCGAAACGTCGATTGCCTCGGGCCGGATACCCAATGTCACCTTTTGGACGCTTGCAGGATCCCTCACCGGAACCTCTCGTGTAAGACCGCAATCGAGCTTCAGGGAATTGCCGTCCAGCTGGCCTTTCAGGAAGTTCATCTGAGGTGCGCCGATGAATCCTGCCACGAACTTGTTCGCCGGGGTGTTATAGAGATCGAGGGGCTTGCCCACCTGCTCGATCACTCCGCCCCGCAGGACAACGATACGATCGGCCATTGTCATCGCTTCGATCTGGTCATGCGTGACATAGATCATCGTGTTCTTAAGCTGGGCATGCAGATTGGAAATCTCTACCCGCATTTGCAGACGCAACTCTGCATCGAGGTTCGAGAGCGGCTCGTCGAACAGGAAAATGATCGGTTCGCGCACGATGGCACGGCCAATGGCAACCCGCTGCCGCTGACCACCCGACAATTGTCCGGGCCGGCGGCTGAGAAGCTGATCGATTTGCAAGAGCTCGGCGGCATCATTCACACGGCGATCAATTTCCGCCCGGTGCATGCGAATGTTTTCCAGGCCAAATGAGAGATTCTGGCGCACCGCCATATGCGGATAAAGCGCATAGGACTGGAACACCATGGACAGCCCGCGTTCGGAGGCGGGCACGTTGTTCACGCGCTTGTCCTGAAGCAGGATGTCGCCCGAAGTGGGATCGTCCAGTCCTGCGATCAGGCGCAAAAGGGTTGATTTGCCACAGCCCGACGGGCCAACAAAGACGACAAACTCGCCTTCTTCAATTTGCAGATCAATTCCGTGGATGACTTCGACACTGCCGAATGACTTTCGTATGTCCTTGAGTTCCAGTGCGTGAGAGGAGTCAGTCATTTCAAACCCGTCGTTGCAATTCCGGTGGTGATGAAGCGCTGGAGCCAGACAAAGACCAGCGTGATCGGCAAGAGTGACACGACCGTCATGGCAAGGATGTAGTGGAAATCCTGATCGAACTCTCCGGCGTATTGGGTAAGCCCCAGCTGAATGGTGTGCTTCGCGGGATCCGAGATCAGGACGATCAGCGGCCAGAGGAAATCGTTCCAACGCCAGATGACGCTCAGGATGGCCAGCACCGACAGGGCCGGCAGCGAGAGCGGAATGATGATGCGCCAGAAGATGCGCCACTCGCTGGCGGAGTCCATGCGCGCCGCTTCCAGCAATTCGTCGGGGATCGTTAGCATGTATTGACGCAGCAAGAACACGCCGGTCGGCGTCGCAGCGGCGGGGATAATCACACCCCACAAGGAACCGAAAATTCCAAATGTCCACACGACAAAAAACAACGATACCAGGATGATTGACGACGGGATCAGCAAGGTTGCTACGATCAGCAAAGTGAATGTCAGCCGCCCGCGAAAGCGGTACTTCGACAACGCGAATGCGGCCATGGCATTGATCAGCAACGTGATCAACGTCGCTGCCACGGTCACGAAAACCGAGTTGAAGAGATACGTCCAGAAGTGGAAATTATCCTGTCCGTTACGTTTGAGAAGCGGGTCCAGGTAGTTTTCCAGACCAAGTCGAAGCTCTTCGGACGGTGACAGGCGCTTGCGATCGACCTGAAAAATAGCATCCGGATCATCGACCGCGGCCACATCCGTAATCTTCCGCGTCGGACCGGCCTTGAACACATCGCTGACAGCGCCGTCTTCGGCGGCGTATTCCCAGATCGCCCTGTTGCCAACGCCTTCGACCTCTCTTTCGACCTGCGCAATTGGCAACAGACGTGTGTCAAAGCTATCAATGGCGCGTTCTGGTTTGATCGAGCTGAGGAACGTCCAGAACACTGGCACGAGGATGACCAGCACACCAACCAACAGATACGAATAGGCCAGGAAATCAGCGATCCCAAATCTGTCGGCCGTGTCAGGGTTGCCGCGCGTGCGGGTCAGGAATGCTATTGCTTTCGACATCATTACAACTCCGACTGACGGCGCGTGAGCCACAGCTGAACGAAGGCGAAAACCCCGATGACAACCGCCATCAGAACCGAACCGCTTGCCGCCTGACCATAGTCAGGAATGGTGTTGGTGAACGCGACTTCATAGAAGTTCTGAACGATCATGTATGTTTGGCGACCCGGTCCGCCGCCCGTCAGCAGATACACTTCGTCAAAAACCTGGAAGCTGCGGATAAGGCTCAGTACGATCACCACGGTCAGTGTCGGCATCACCAGCGGCAGCGTGATACGCCAGAATGCGCGTGGCGTGCTGGTGGCGTCCATTTTTGCCGCCTCATAGAGATCCCGTGGAATAGCCTGCAGGCCCGCAAGCAAGATCAGCATGTAGAACCCCATGTGGCTCCACGTGAAGACAAAGACCAGCCAGAAGAACGGCCAATGAGTGCGCGGCGTCACCAGCCAGTTGATCGGACGATAGCGACCAAAGTCAAACACGGCATCAAATTGTATCGAAAGCAGAAGCAGGCCCGCGGCCGCACAAAATCCGAAAAAGACAAGCCGCGCGTGGTTGTATTGCACGGCAACAAGCCAGCACAATCCGACTGCCAGCGCGGCACCCAGCCAAAAGCTTCCGGGCAGGTTGAAAAGGCTGAGCGGGTTGGCCCACGCAACGAGCATCGTAAAGAGGAACCCAAACACCGCTGTCCAGGGCAGCGACGGATGTTCTCCACCACGCAGTGAACGCTCACTGACCGCCATCAGGATCACCGCCAGCAACACGGTAACGACCATGTCAAATCCGGTCAGACCAGCAAGGCCCGTCAGCGCGTCGCTTGCACTGCCGATTGCCTCGTTCAGCACACCTTTGCGGTGCAGTACCCAATTCCAGATGTTGGCGATTACCACCGGCGACAGCATCACCGGGTAAAAGAACATCGCGCGCCACAGACCGCGCCCTTTCAGGTCCTTGTTGACCACCAAGGCCGTCAGCAGTGCCACGGCGCACAGGATCGGCACCTGAAACACTACGAACCAAAGCGTATTGAACATGCCGGTCCAGAAATTGAACCCGGCGTTGGAGCAGGACTTGGGTTCGAAAATACTGACGCAGTCGAAGATTTCAGAATACTTGGCTAAACCGACAAAAGGCCGGTCGAAGAGCGAAATCGACGTGCCGGATGTCATTGAAACATAAAGGTTCAGGATCATTGGAACGAAGGTAAAAAAACCGAAAATCAACAGGTTAGGCAGCAGCAACGCATATGGCACGCCGCCCCGGCCCCATATGCTTTGCGCCAGCTCCACAGGAAAGCCGAGCAAGTCCATGACGAAATTGGGCGCTTGGTAAAGCCTGTAACTGCGGTGAGACAACAACCAGATTGTGCCGCCTCCGACCCACAGAAGGCCAATGCTCGCCATCAGAATTCCTGCAAGTGACATTTGAAAATTACGCCTTGTTTTGGAGAGATGAGCCGCAATCACCCAGAACGGCCCTGGGACGACATGCCGCCTCTGGCCAAATTGACAAGCCAAGTGGACCTAATTCGACCGTCATTTCTTCTTCGACTTCGGCCAGCGCTTCGTCGCGTGTCGGATCTCCGCTCATAACACCACGCAAATGTTTTGATGATGGTGCTGGATCTAGGAGATGCGCCGCAATCGCATGGAGCACGCCAGAGGCGAAACACCGCCTCTGGCAGATTTGACGAGCCAATCAGTGGTTACTCGGCTGTCACTTCCTCTTCGATCTTGGCCAGCGCTTCGTCGAGCGTCAGTTCGCCGTTCATAGCGCCGCCCAAGTATTTGATCGTGGCGTTGAAGAATACACTGTTGTTGGCCGTGCCCTGCATTCGGTAAGCCTGAGGCGTCTGCTCTGCCGCTGCCGCTGCCATCGCGGTGAACGCCTGAAGGCCATTTGCCACGGCCGCAGATGCGCCGGCACCGACATAGTCCAGTCCTTCGGCCTGCAACCTGCTATTGGCCGGAATTGCGTAGGTGCGGGAAGCCCATTCTCTGGCCTGCTCGTCTGCCGCCATCCAGTCTACAAACGCGGCTGAAGCTGCTTCTTTTTCTGGGTCGCCGCTCTTGAACGCGACAAGGCCTTGCCCGCCAGGCATGATGCCGCAACCAGCGGGACCACAGGGAACAGGCACCACAGCGTAGTCGAATTTGTCACCGACATTCTGCTGAACATTGCCAGTGTTCCAGGACCCGGACATGTAGAAGGCCACATCCTGGTTAAAGAACATCTCGTTGCCGTTGGCGTATTTGCTGCCGGAAACTGCGGGCCAAATATCGGCAGGCATCAGCCCCGAAGCATGCCAATCCATCATGAGCTCGGCAAATTTGCGGAAACCTTCGTCAACTACAAAATTTCCGTCGGCTCCAAAGTATTTTGCCCCGTATGACATCGCGGGCCCAGCGAACCTGTGTCCCGAACGGTCCATCACCATCCCGGAGTAGCTTCCGGTGGCGTCCATGACGTCTTGCGTCGCATCCGCCCATTCTTCCCAGGTCGCACCGGGTGCTGGCAGGTCAACGCCTGCTTCTTCGAACATCGTCAGGTTCACATACGGCCCGGTTACCGTCATTTCAGAGTGATAGCCAAAAATGCCGTCGGTCGCCCCAGCGCGGTACCAAGGCAGGACGGCACCATAGGCCTCTTCCCAGTCATCAGCGTCTACGTAGGGTGTTAGATCAACGTAATAGGGATTCAGGCCGCCAAGCTGGGTCACGAACGCGATGTCAGGGCCCGTTCCGGCCTCGAGTTGGACCGGCAGCTGTTCCCGGATCACGTTGTAGCCAACAAGGTTGAGTGTGATGTCAACGTCAGGGTTTTGAGCCTTGTAGCGCTCGACAAACTCGGCAAGAACCGATGATTTTGCATCCACGTTGCTCATCATCAGGTCCAGCTCGACGGCACTGGCAGCCGTAGCAATGGACAACGCGATAGCGCTAACACAGCCGGTCGACCATGCCCGGTTAAGTTCCTTCTTATTCATCTAGTGATCCTCCCTTTAAGATCTTATTCGCCTTGTTTGCGCCAATCGGCGTTGATTGTACGCCTTCCCGTTTGACGACACTATGGCAAGCGCCACCTGAGTTGCAAGGCGCTTTCGACCTCAGCTCCTACGCTGGAATAGAATTTTCTTGGGATTCCAATGCTATGTTTAAATGAAGTCATTCCTATTCTGAATCTTGTGTCGCGGCTGCATAAAACGGCGGGAAATCAAAACGTTCTGATTTCCCGCATTATCAGAACCTTATATTTTTCGGAACCTGACGGGGCTGGCTTCTTGTTTCGAGGTCAATTCTATCCGGATCTGGTTCCAATTGCATTCGGTTCCACTTCGTCTCGATGACCTGATCTTCCGGTGGGATTCCGCCGGAATGGCTGCTTTCGGACACCTGCGCGTGGGCGCCGGACCCGATTTTGGCCAAGCTTGCGGAGCCGGGAGGAACATTTTATCGGAACCTTTCCGTGACCGCGAGGAACAGCGGCCGCATCTCGCAAGTGATCCAGCCTCCCGATGTTCAAACCACACAGAGGAGACTGGAACATGATCTTGCCTTCACGAGAACGAATCTCGCACCCTGACCTTCAGGGTCAGTTGGACGATGTCATTCCCGACTACCAGGCCTGGCCGGAAAACCGGGGCCTGGGGCCTCGCCGGGTGACTGCGTGGTGATAACGCCTTCCGTCATCGGTCAGGTTGATCGAGCGGTGGCCCCGGCGAAAGAACGACACGCCGAGAGAGGTTTCCAATCCGCGAACCTGGCGGCTGACCGCTCCTTGGGTCACACATAGCTCAACTGCAGCGCGCGTGAAGCCAAGGAGACGCCCCGCTGCCTCAAAGCAGACAAGCGCATTCGGATTGGAAGTGGGGCCTTTTGCTTGATCCGTTGCATGACAATTTCTAAGCCAAACGCTGCAGCATTCCTCGCTTGAACGAGAAGTTAAATGCCAAGGGTTCATCCCCGTCAAGATGAAGAGGCAGGACCAGTTGAGCGTTGCGTTGTGCCAGATGAGCCCATCATGCGGGTTTGACCGCATGCAGGGCATCGGCGAGCGCCATGCCGTTCCCGCCACTTTCCCTCAGCCCTTCGGCTGTGCCTGTCCGGTCAGGCATGCCCTTGTGCTGATTGAGCTTCCACGCGCCCTCCAAAAGCGGAATTCTGAACCGCAAGCCCACAATGCCGCGCTTCATGCTTTCGATGTACCTATCGGGCGCGTCGTCAATGTGCCACGGGGCGGCCTGGTCTTGCTCGATTTGACGGGTCAGCTGTTCGAGATGGTCCAAGAGCTCTACGGGGTCCTGGATCGTCTCGATCACACCATGCGCGTGGACAGCAATGTACACCCATGTCGGGACCACTTTCCCGTCTTGCCGCTCGGACGGATAGATTGAGGGCGAAACATAGGCATGCGGTCCTTGAAATATCGCCACCGAGTTCGTGGCCTCTTCTGCCGCCTTCTGGTGTGGATTTGCGCGCGCAACATGCCATTCAAGAACGATTGCTGATCCGTCCTGCCGGACCACAGTCGGTGCGTGAGTCACTTCGATGCCGCCGGAACGGGGTGTCACGAAGGCCGCCAGCTGGATATCGCGCATTGCCCCAATGAGGACATCCTGGCGATTTTAGACGAATTGCTCTGGTCTGCACATGTTTCGCGTCCGTTCCGCTGGGACTTTCTAGGCGCTTGCGCCTGCGAGCGCATTCACAAGGTCCTCGATGACATCGTCGGGATGCTCCAATCCAATCGACATTCGCAGAAGTCCCGGAGGAGCCTTGGTTTCGGGACCTTCGATCGATGCCCGATGCTCCATCAATGTGTGGGTGCCGCCAAGGCTTGTGGCACGGGTCACCAGTTTCAGGCCGCCAGCCACGCGCATAGCCGCGTCGGCACCGCCGGCAACGATGAAGGACAGCATCCCACCAAAGCCGGACATCTGCCTTTTCGCGATCCCATGACCCGGATCATCAGCCAGTCCGGGATACAGCACGGACTCTACCGGGACATGCACTTTGAGGGTTTCTGCAACAGCCTGCGCGTTTGCGCAGTGCGCTGCCATGCGCTGCGGCAGTGTTTGCACCCCACGAAGCGCCATCCAGCAATCAAATGGAGACGGGACACTGCCCTTTTTGCATTGGATGGCTCTCAGCGACGCCGCAAGTCCTGGCATGCCCGAACCAAGGACAACGACTCCAAGCATCGTGTCGGAATGCCCGCCAATGTACTTTGTTGCAGAATGAACGACCACGTCCGCTCCAAGCTCGAGCGGCTTCTGAAGAACCGGGGTTCCCCAGGTGTTGTCAACAGCGACCAGGGCGGAGGCTTCATGTGCAATTTCGACAACGGCGGAAATGTCGACGACCTTGATCAGCGGGTTCGATGGCGTCTCAACCCAGACCAACGACACGCCACCTGCGGCGAGTGTCGCACGCAATTGATCCAGATCACCAAGATCGACAGTGGCGATGTCGAACTTTCTTCCGATGTCGGTTTCCGCAACCAAGGACCGGACCCCGAAATATATGTCCGAAGGCAAAACGATGCGAGGGCGCTCCGAGCCGGAGTGCGCCTCCATCACCGCCGTGATTGCCGCCATGCCCGACGAGTAGGCGATGGCATCACTGCCCTCCTCGAGCGCCGCCATGCAGGTTTCAAATGCATCCCTGTTCGGGTTGGCACTGCGAATGTACTCGAAGCCTGTTGGAAAGCTGCCGTCGGCGGCGCGCTCAAACGTTGTGCTCGTGTTCAGTGGCATCGTCACCGCCCCGGTGGCGGGATCAGTGGAGCGGCCCGAGTGAATGGCAAGTGTTTCGAGTTTCATGCCTGGCTTCCTGCAACTGGTTGTCTGGCTGTCGGGCGGTCAATATAGTGACCGGTGTAGCCGAGACAGATGTGGTGGTCAAATTGATGACTGGGGCGGGCACAGCGGCGGAAAGCGAGAAACACCTGGGTGAGTTGATTTCCGCCCGCGTTGCGGAACTGCGTCGTCGCAAGGGGCTTAGCCTTGATCGCCTCGCTGATTGCGCCGGTTTGTCGAAGGGCACGGTGGTGGGGATTGCAAACGCCCAGGCCAACCCCAGCATTGGCATTCTTTGCAGGCTGGCAGCGGCGCTGTCGGTGTCAGTTTCAGACCTGATGGATGACTCGGCGGACGATCGGCCTCAGTCGCCAATTGAACGAATGACACCGCGTCAGCTCTGGGGTTCTGAAAATGGCGGGAAGGCAATTCTCCTTTCAGCCTTGTCCGGACAAACCATGTTTGAGCTTTGGTCCTGGAGCCTGGGCCCTGAAGAGTGCTTCACTTCTGATGCCCACAGCCCTGGCACTGCGGAACTGATTTCCGTGCAAAGCGGCTCACTGGAAATCAATGTCGGGTCCTCTACGCTGTGCCTCGACCCGGGAGAGGCCGCAAGACTCCGCACAGACATGCCGCATAGCTACAAGTCGGTTGGTGACCGTGCCGTGTCATTTACCATGGCAGTGCTTGAACGCAGTGCAGAGAGGAAGGTGGCTGAAGGCGCCACTAGCCAAAGTTAAGCAGGGTAATCGCGACAATTGCCAACAAGATGCCAAGGATCTGAAGTCTTGACGGACGTTCGCGAAGAACCGCAATTGCCAAGAGAATTGTCGCTGCGGGGTAGAGCGACGCCACCGCCGAAATTTCGGCAAGGCCGCCGGTTGCGAAGGCGCGCAACAGAAACAGGTTTGCCAATCCGTCCAGGATCCCAGCGCTGAAAGCCTGGCCCATGCCGCTGCGGGATCTCTTTGCCTTCTGGCCCGGCAGCGCCACGGCAACAGCCGCCAGGAATGCAACACACCGGACTGCCGTGAGGCCGGACATTCCGCCACCGGCTTCCTCGATCTTGTCCAGTCCTATGTAGAAAAGCGCCAAGCCGGCACCGGCACCCAGTGCCAAGGCAAGCGCACTCCCTGGTACCCGGCCGGATTGCGCTGTGCCACCGGTGCTGGAGAGAAGGAAGATGCTCAGCATGGCTGCCGCGAGCCCTGCTACCACGGCCATTGAGAGCGGAGTTCCCGTCGCAGCATCAACCAGGGCAGGCACCGCAATTGCAACTGAGGCGGTGATTGGCGCAACGCTCGTCATCATCCCAGCAGCCAAGGCACTATAGAGCTGGGACACGCCCACGAACAGGCTTACACCTGCGATCAGGCACCAGAGAACCGGAATGTCCGTTGTCACGTCGGAGAACAATGCGGTGGTGCCTGCAAGTACCAGGACGCCGGACCCCATCGCGATTGCTGCCACGCGCCGCCAGCTTTCTCCACGGATCGCGAGGCCGCCAAGGAAGTCTCCCGCCCCGAAGGCGCCTGCGGCTGCAGCTGCCGCCGCGATACTCACGAAGACAGCCCCAATCGGTTGTCAATTCGGATCAGTTCCGTTGAAGAAGCCGGAGGGAGGAATCTGACCAGTACTGCAAATTGCACGACAGCCTCAGCCAATCGGTCATCGGGCAGGCCGTCAATCGCTTCGGGCATGACCCACACTTCAGACGCACCGGGCATGATGCTTGGCCGCATACGCTGGCGCCATTGCCTGCGACGACTGGTTGCCTTCAGGTCATACTGGAAGACGATCTCTCCGACGTTCGGGCATTCGGTGGCACCCCGCACATTCCTTGATTGCTTCGAACGGCTCATTTCCCGTCGCACGGCTGGGGCGCGGCAATCCGGCAATATTACTGCGGTCTTCCTCCCGGACAGGCAACCCATGCATTAAACTCACCGCATTGCAGATGTTGACCAGAGGGTTTATGCGCGGCAATTCTCCGTCCCGGGCGGCACGCCTTGGCAACGCTACTGCCGAATTTGGCTTACGTTTGGGCTTGGCCCCAAACCCATGACAAGCTTCATTCCAGTTGTCCAGACAAGCATCACGTCCAGCACCCGATTGCTTCTTGGTGTCCAATTGTCCGGACATGCGAACGTCAGGCCTGGCACATGATTCCGGTTGTCGGGAAAGCGGCTGCGTGACTTGATTGAACCACAACGAAAGCAGACATCAGATCCGAATTCGGGAACGGCGGCAATGTCCGCGTTGCTGACCTTGGTTCTGCTGGCAGCGCATGTCCGCACTCCACGAAAAAAGGGCATTGGTACCAACTCAGTGAACGCGTGCATCGTAGCTGCTGTCATGCGTGTTCTCGGCAACTGTCCACTCTGCCAATCCGACCGGTCGGTCACTTCCTGCCGACACCTGATCGGGGCGCAACCTCCGTCAGAGCAAGCATTCTTGCCTCGTCAGCCAGTTGACTCAAATTGCCCGCCAATGCCCCTCCCATCGAATCCATCCCCCGATTCCGGGCCAACCGCAAAGAGGCTGCCGGGAAGGGCATGGGTCACGAGACAAGTCAGCCTTGCATGCCGATGACGGATCAGACCCGCTCCGGACACAGCGAACTTGGGGAGGACACTCTTGCCGTCGCCTCACGCAGGACCAGACGTTTCATGGCTGCAACCCTGTAGGGGGCGTTGGCGGCGCCATAGCCTCCGTAGTTCTTCCGGCGTTCAACGATCTCGAAGAAGAATCCTTCGCCATAGGGCTGGCTGTAGAGCTGAAAGAACTGGCCATCGTCATCCCTGTCATAAAGGATGTTGCCCTCCCGAATCCGTGCCAGCGTGTCCCCGTCCAATCCGAAACGCGCTTCGAGATCATCGTAGTAGTTTGCCGGGATCGGAAGCGCCTTGAAACCCAACTCCCGCATGCGCTTCTCGGTTTCAAAAATGTCCTTCGTGCCGAATGCCACGTGTTGCACAGCGGATCCCATACGCCCTTCGACAAAATGGCCGGCCAACGTACGGTTCGTGTCAGCTCCGTTCAACGTGATGCGCAATTTGGCGTCTGGACTTTCAATGACCTGGCTTCTCACCACGCCACCGGGATCAATCACGTCCACGACCGGTTTCTTGGATGTCTCGAAGAGCGAGGTGTAGAACAAAGACCATGTCAGCATCTCGTCATAGCTCATGGTCTGGGCAACATGGTCAACGCAAGTCAGGCCGGCCTCTTCTGCAACATTGCCTGTTGGAGTGAACTCCACGTCCAAGACGTCGGTCAGACCGCTCGCCGCATCGAGAAAGTGCATGACCCCGCCACCAACAGACTGAATGGCAGGGAGTTCCAATTCACCCTGATCGATCTGTTGGCGAAACAGTCTTACTTTCAGTGCCTTGGCCCGGCGGACTGTCTCTTTGGCATCCTTTACGCGCAAGCCGATGTCACAGACGCAGGTGCCGCGCGAAAGATACGTTGAATAAGCGAAACCTTCCCGTTCGGTGTTGATGACCATGTTTATGCCGCCCTGCCGCCAGAGCGAGACATCCTTGTTGATGTGATCCGCGGCATGGACGAATCCCAGTGACACCAAGAGTGCGCCGAGCCGCTCAGCTTCGATCTCGTCGGCGGCAAATTCGATGAACTCGACCCCTTCGATTTCGGTACGCGGCGGCATGGGCGGCACGTCGAAATGGGGGGCTGGTTCAACCCGAGTGACATCATCCATCAACGCCAGAAGAGACCTTATGCCATCCTGGGCAATGGTTCGGGGACTGCCACCGCGGAACTGGTCATTGAAGATCTCCAGCGAGATCGGACCGTCATACCCGGTCGCGGCAACCGCTTGCATGAACGCCCGCACCTCAAGATCGCCTTCGCCGGGCATGTTCCGGAAATGGCGCGACCAATAGAGCAGATCCATCTCGATCAGTGGGGCATCGGCAAGCTGCACGAAGAAGATCCTGTCACCGGGAATGCTGCGGATGCTTTCCGGGCTCAGCTTGCGCCCAAGTGTGTGAAAGCTGTCAACGATCAGGCCGATGCTTGGATGGTCCGCGCGCCGCACGATTTCCCAGGCGTCGCGATGGTCGTTGACATGGGTGCCCCAAGCCAGTGCCTCGTAGCCCACCCGCAACCCGCGTTCGGCGGCCAAATCGCCGAGGGCGTTCAGGTCACCGGCCGCACGATCAATCCCGCCCAAGGCCTTTGGATGCACCGAGGAACAGATCAGCATGAGATCGGTACCCAGTTCCTGCATCAGGTCGAACTTTCGTCTGGCACGGTCAAAGGAGCGGGTACGGTCCGGCTCCGGCAACCCCTCGAAATCACGAAAGGGCTGAAAAAGCATGATCTCCAGCCCGTGTTCCAGTACCATGCGCCCAACATTTCGAGGGCCGCTGTCGTGAGCGATGAAGTCCTGTTCGAAAATCTCGACACCATCGAATCCCGCAGCCGCAATTGCGGCGAGTTTCTCCGGCAAGTCGCCGGCAATCGAGACGGTTGCAATCCCGGTCTTCATGATGTCATCCGAAGATCTCCTTGAAGCGCCCGATCAAGCCGACCCTTGGCTTCAAGTAAACCCCCGTTCCACTCTGAAGTGCAACATACGAGGTAGCGGGCTTTTGTGTTTTCGGCACAGGATGTTGCAAGTCGGCCAGATGGCGGCGACAGTCCCGGTTGTGACCCTAGGAGACCGCCATGCCAAAAGGGCTACCGCCACCTGACCGGTGAAGCGAGATGCCGGACTTGCGCGCTGAGGAAAAGCGGGCTTTCGGAACCGGCCATCGCGCGGCAGCCGGGCCGCGACCGGACGACGGTCTGGCGTAAGCGTCATTTTGATCCCATACCGGGATTCGAGTTGACGGCAGGCTCGTTCCTGGATCCGGGCTGAAGGCCGCGGTCAGCGATTCCCTGTTCCGGCGTCGAAGTTCCAGGGCAGCAGGTCGTGGATCCTCGACATCGGATGGCCGGCGGCGACCCTCTCCAGCGTGTTCCTGAGCCAGGCGTACGGCTCGACGCCGTTCATCTTGCAGGTCTCGATCAGCGTCGCCACGCGGGCCCACGAGACGGCGCCTTCGTCGTGGCCGGCGAACAATGCGTTCTTCTTCGTCAGTTTCAGCGGACGGATCCGGTTCTCCACGAAGTTCGTGTCCATCTCGACGCGGCCGTCGTGCAGGAACACCAGCAGGCCGTCCCAATGCCTGGCGAAGCAGGCCAGCTTCTCGCCGAGGCGCGAGCGCGGCGACACCCGCGAGCGCTGCTCGTCGAGCCAGACCCCGAAGGCGTTGACCAGCGGCGCGGACTCCGTCCACCGCACGAACTGGCGCGTCGCCGGATGCTCGCCACGGATCCTGCCCTCGATCGCGTAGAGTTGCGCGATCCGGGCCAGGCCCTCCCTGGCGATCGGCGAGCCGCTGGAATCGTGGACCTCCTTGAGGCCGCGTCGACCGTGGACCCAGCAGTACGCAAGGGTGAGCGCCCCGCCGGGCCGGTCATGCCGGCGCAGCCGGTTGTAGCCAGCATAGCCGTCAACCTGGAGCGTACCGGAGAACCCTTCGAGCAGGGCCTCGCCATGCTTGCCGCCGCGCCCGGGCGCGTAGCCGTGGACCACGCCCGGAGGATCGGATCCCGACCATGGCCGCTCGTCGCGCACCATCGTCCACATGTACCCCTGCCTGGTCTTGCCGCGCCCGGGGTCGAGAACCGGAACCGGCGTCTCGTCCATGCCGAGCTTGCCCGACGTCCTCAAATCCTCCGCCAGGCAGTCCACCAGCGGGCGGAGATGGAACGACGCCTTTCCGACCCAGTCGGCGAGCGTCGCGCGGTGAAGTTCGATCCCCTGACGGGCGAACATCCGGGTCTGGCGATACAGAGGGAGATGGTCCGCGTACTTCGAGACGATCACGTGCGCCAGAAGCGCCTCGGTCGGAAGGCCGCCCTCGATCAGCGCGGGCGGGGCCGCGGCCTGGACCACGCCGCCACCCTTGCACCTGTTGCAGGCGTAGCGCGGGCGGACCGTCTCGACCACCACGCACTTCGCCGGAACGAAGTCCAGCCGCTCGCTGCGGTCCTCGCCGATCCGTGCCATCTCGCCGCAGCCGCAGGGGCAGAGCGTGCTCTCGGGCTCGATCACCTCGATGCGGCGCTCGACATGCTCCGGAAAGCGGAGCCCGGAGCGGGCCGGGCGCTTCCGCCGCAGGCGGGTCGCGCTCCCTTCGTTCCCGCTATCTTCGGCGGGAGGCTCCACATCGGCCTCGGCGGCCGCGATCCCGAGGTCCTCGAACGACAGCTGGCGATCGTCGGGAGGGAGCTTCTCGGACTTCTTGCCAAAGAGAAGCTTCCGGAACTCGTCGTTGAGATGCTCCAGGCGACGGACCTGCTCGGAGAGGTCCGCGTTCTCGGCTTCAAGCCGCGCCGCCCTGGACACAAGGCGATCGGCCTCGGCCACCTGCCGGGCCGTCTCGGCTTCCTGACGCGCTGCGCGCTCCTGCGCCGTCCGGCGCGCGGAACGCTCCTCGTCCAGCCGGGATTCCATCTCGGCAAGGGCCGCGGAGACAACCGCCACGGGAACCGAGCCGTCGGCTCCGGGGGTGATGGAAGGCAAGGCCGTCATGTCGCCACATGTAGCGTAACGGCTCCTGCCTGGCAACAGGATGTGCTGGTTTTTGAGGCTATTCCGCCGCAAGCGGGCGGCGAACCGGCCGCGCCTGGACGCGGCGCCAGTCCAGCCCCTCGAACAGCGCCTCGAACTGGCCGCGCGTGAGCCGCATCGCGCCGTCCCTGATCCCGGGCCAGGCGAAGCGGCCCTGCTCCAGCCGCTTGCAGACAAGCACCAGGCCGGTCCCGTCCCAGGCCAGCATCTTCAGCCTGTCGCCCCGCTTCGACCGGAACGCCACGATCACGCCGGAATGGATGTCGACGCCGAGCTCCAGCGACGCGGTCGCCGCAAGCGCGTCGTGGCCGCGGCGAAAGTCCACCGGCCGGGTCGCCAGCAGGATCCGCTGCGAGCCGGGAATGATCATCGCGCCCGCTCCAGCCCCGAGGCCACCGCGACGATGCGCTCCACGGGGCAGTCCCGGGGAAGCCGCACCACGACCGCCCCGGCCTCGACGGTCACCGATGGCGATGGTGCCGGACCATCGATGCGCGGGACCATGGGCGCGTCCGCGCCGGCCCGGCGCGTTCCGTTCGCCGGCGCCGCAACCTCCGGAACGGGCCCGAGCTTGCCCTCCCGCGCCAGGGCGCGCCATTCGGAGAGCGTTGACCGGGCCACGCCGTGACGCCTCGCCGTCAACCTCAGCGAGCCGCCGGGCGCGAAGCTCTCCGCGACGATCCGCGCCTTCTCGGATACAGGCCGGCGCCGTTGCGCCGGATGGCTGCCGGCATCGGAAACGGCGGCCGGCGCGGACGTCGAGAGGTCGGCGCACTCTCCGACGACAACGGGCACCACGGCGGGCACTGCAGGAACCCCCGGCACGGGACCAAGCTCGCCCCGCACCGCCTGCCTGCGCCACTGGCTGAGGGTCGAGGCCGTCACGCCGTGGCGAACCGCCACGGCACTGACCGAGGCGCCGGGCACGAAACTCTCCGCGATGATCCGGGCCTTCTCGGAATCAGGCCGGCGACGACGCCTCGGACCAAGGTCAGGTTCGCATGGAGAGGCCGGCGCCTCGTCATGGTCGGCTTCCGCAAAGCCCGTTGCGGCCAGGGAAACATCCGTCATCGAAATCCCTCCAGGAAAGTTCAGCTTCGTGGCGAGCACTGAAAGCGAAAATCGCCGGGCGGGAAACGGTACCGAAGTATGGGCTCTAAATGACGCTTACGGTCTGGCGCGAGGTGCGCCGGAACGGCGGCGGGCGCGGCCATCGGCACAGGCAGGCGCAGGGGAAGGCTTCGGCACGGCGCAGCGCGGCCTCGTCGGTTCCCGGGAAGATGACGCCGGAGCGGTGGCGACTGGTGGAGGACAGGCTGGCCGACGGCTGGAGCCCCGAGCAGATCGCCGGCCGTCCCGGGAAGGAGGGCGTCCCGATGGCGGGGCGGCAGCGGACCTGCCGGCACATCCGCGCCGACCGGAAGGTTGGTGGCCGGCTCTACCTGTTCCTCCGACGCCGGGGAAAGAGGCCGAACTGGAAGGGCGGCCGTCATTCGGGTCGCGGGCACATCCCGGACCGCGTCGACATCTCCGAGCGTCCGGCGGTGGTGGAGGCGAAGGAGCGGGTCGGCGACCGGGAAGCGGACACGATCATCGGGAAGGGCCGCAGCGGGGCAAAGGTGTCTCTGGTGGACCGTGCGTCGAAACGCACGCTTCTTGAAAGGGTTGGGCGCAAGACGGCGGATGCGGTCGGCAACGCGCTGCTCGAAATGCTGCTGCCGCTGCACGCGCTGGTCCACACGATCACGGCGGACAACGGGAAGGAGTTCGCGGGCCACGCCGCCGTGTCGAAGGCGCTCGGCGCGGGGTTCTTCTTCGCCACGCCGTGCCATTCCTGGGAGCGCGGCCTGAACGAGCACACGAACGGTCTCGTGCGTCAGCAATTTCCGAAGGGGACGGACTTCCGCCAGGTCACCGACGCACGGGTGAAGGCGGTCCAGGACCGGACGGACGCGCGTCCGAGGAAGTCGCTCGGCTGCCTGACGCCGGAGGAGGCGTTCCGGAAGGCGCGGCCTCCATGACGGAAACCGTCCCGGACCGTCCTCCAGGGGACCGGTCCGAGGGGGAAAGGGACGTGACCGGCCCGGACTGCCGGTGCCTGGGGCAGGAAAATCCCGCCGCCGGGCCATTTCCTCCGCTCGGGCTGCGCCCTCGCTACGGAAATGGCCGGCGTTGCACTTCGGACTGGAAGTGGGGCTACGATTCCTCGCGAAGGGCGAAGCTTTCCGGGTGAGAGGCCGAGACATGCCGGAGCGTCGACGGGCTGTCCTCATTTTCTGCCAGTGCCTTCATCGTATGTCCGCCCGGCACTGCCAGAAGTTCCGCGCGCCCGAATCCGAACTTGATCCACCCGGAATACGCGGTGAATTCGGCATCGGTCTTGTGGCCGAAATGCTTGCAGAGCTGCTGAAGATATCTGCTCGCCCCCGCGGTTGGCACCGTCGTCGATAAGTCGGTCACGGCTCTCTCCAGACGTCGCATGAGGTCGGGCGTCGGCTTGACCTGGCCCCGCGGCGGCCGCCCCCCTCTGGCGTCGCGCGCGCCTTCGGCTATCAGACGTTCACCTTGCCGCCGTCCACGTTCAACGTTTGCCCGGTCACGAAATCGCTGTCGGACGTGATCAGGTACATGAGCGAGCCCAGCAGATCCTCCGGAAGCATGTCCCGTTTGATCGAACGCGACTGCACTGTCGGTGCGCGCGCGGGATCAAATCCAGTATGCCCCTGAATTGATTCACTTTCTGTCAGTCCCGGCGCGATTGCGTTAATCTGGATGTTCTTGTCACCCAGTTCGCGCGCATGTCCTCGGGTCAGCGCGATCACAGCGCCCTTTGAAGCTGTGTAATGCGACAATCCCGGCGGGCCGTAGTAGAACGTGCCCGAAGCGATATTGACGATCTTGCCGCCGCCCGCGCGAATCATCGCCGGAACCACCGCCTTTGTGGCCTGGTGAACGCCGCGCGCATTGACGGTCATGACCTTGTCGAATTCGTCATTGTCGATCTGCATAAACGGCTTGGGCTCCAGCGCCGCGAAAATCGATGCATTGTTGACGAGGACATCAAGGCTGCCGAACTCCTTCTCAGTCGCTTCAACCATGGCAGCAAGATCGTCGTCAGATGTGACGTCGACGCTCAGCCCGATGGCCGAACCGCCCGCATTCTTGATATCCGCGACTGTTGCTGCGGTATCGAGAACGTCGGTGACAACGACATTCGCGCCCTCCTCGGCCATGCATCTGGCCATTACGGCACCAATGCCTCTGCCGGCCCCGGTGATTGCAGCGGTCCTTCCTTCTAGTCGGCCCATCCTTGCCTCCCTTTCTTAGATTTCAATATCGAGAATCCTCGCGACCTCGGGCCAGCTTTCGGCGCCGTTCTCGCGCAGATCGTTGGTCAGGTCCCCCGGCACCCAGTCGATGAAGCACCGCTTGAAGTTCGGGCGCGCCTCGATCGTGTTGAACCATCGTTCGACGTTCGGAAGACGGCCGCTCTTCCACATGCCCCGCATCGACATCATCGCCAGCCGATTGACGTATGGCGTCATCGCGATGTCCGCGATGGAAAACTTGTCACCGACCAGCCAGTCATTGCCCTCCAGCGCCGCCTCCATCTTGTGAAGGTACGTGTCGTAAAGCTTGACCTTCTCCGTCGCGCCGGGCGCCTCGAATCCGTAGCGAACGAAGGCATCCTTCTGACTCTTCCAATCTGATGTGACCGAGATCCTTGGAGTTGAGGCCAAGAACTTCTCGGCCCCCTGCGGGCCAAGGTTCTTCAGAACGGTATGCCGATGCGAGCAGACAAACGTGACGGCCCCGCAAGCCGGGTGCAGTTCCTCGTCCACCGCCTTGGTCCAGTAACGGGCCTCTGCGCGCTCCCAGGGATCGGAGGGATGCACGCTGGATTCCGGTTCGATCTGGTCGAGATACTCGATGATGACCGTGCTGTCGGGAATGACGGTGTCATCGTGAACGAGCGTCGGCACAACGCCCTTGGGGTTCAGCTTCAGGTATTCGGGGTCGAATTGTTCGCCTTTCAGGATGTCGATATAGACGCCGTCCCAAGCCAGCCCCTTTTCATCCATCGCAAACCGCACTTTCGCGGCGCAAACCGAAGACCCGTGATGGTAGAGCGTAAATGTCATAGCTGCACTGTGACCCATCTCAATTCTGTCATCGCCTCCATATCGGCATCGGTACCCTCACGGCCTGCACCAGACTCGCCGTTGCCGCCAAATGGCACGTGGGCTTCGTCGTGGATCGTCGGGCCGTTGATGTGGCACATGCCCGCGCCAATGTTTCTTGCGAAATGAAACGCTCTGTCGATGTCCTTGGTGAAGATGGCTGACGACAATCCATATTCTGTGTCGTTGGCCTGCTCCAGTCCTTCTTCATAACTGTCGATCGGGTAGATCGAAGTCACCGGGCCGAAGGTCTCCGTTTTGCAGACGGTCATCTCTTCGCCCACACCAGTCAACAGAGTCGGCTGACACCGATTGCCTTCCCACTCCCCGCCTGCGACGACCGTCGCGCCTTTGGACACGGCGTCATCAATGTGGCTCTTTATACGGTTGCGCTGCCTTTCCGAGATGGCCGGGGCAATGACTGTATTGGGGTCGCGCAGGTCGCCCATACCAAGTTTGCTCACGATCATGGAAAAGCGCTTCACGAACTCTTCGTAAAGCGGGCGTTCGACGTAGAAGCGGCTGGATGCGATGCAAGCCTGACCGGCGAACATGAAGACCGAACGCGCTGCCAGCGGCATGACTTTGTCCAGGTCGGCATCGGCCAGAATGACCGTGGGGCTCTTGCCGCCGAGCTCCAATGTGTTCGGTGTCTTGTTCTTTGCACAGATCTCGCTGATGTGCTGTCCAACGACGGTTGATCCCGTAAAGGTGACGAAATCGACGTCCGTGCTGCCGGTTAGATCGTCGCCAATCTCGGCACCCATTCCGGTAACGACGTTATAGGTCCCCTGCGGAAAGCCGGCCTCCGCAACCACCTCGGCAAAGAGCAAAGACAGGTGCGGCGCCATTTCCGAGGGCAAGTGAACGACCGTGTTGCCGACCGCCAGGGCATTGGCCACCAGCCGAGTGCTCTTGATCAATGGCACATTGAACGGGGTGATCACCGCAACGACGCCGACCGGTTCCCTGATCGACATCGAAAACGTGCCCGGCCGGTCCGAGGGGATGGTTTCGCCCCGAACATTGCGGCACAAGCCGGCCGCCGCACGCACCATGGTCAGGCCCTTGTTGAACTCGAACATCGCCTTTTGAATTGGCGAGCCGATCTCGTCGATCAGGCAATCGACCAGTTCTGACTTTCTTTCCTCCATGATCTCGGCAACCCGTAGCAACCAACGTTCCCGCTCGGTCGGGGTAGTTCCCTTGTAGGCCGCGAATGCCACCTTGGCCGCGGCAACCGCTTTGCGCACATCCGCCCCACTGCCCTTGGCCACTTGAGCGTACAGGCTGTCGTCGAGCGGATTCAGGTCCTCAAACGTCTTGCCGCCGTCCGCATCGACCCATTCGCCGCCGATGAAATGCTGGAGCGTCTTGATCTCATTCTTGGTGTCCATGAATTGGCTCCTGTTGCTGCTACCCACCGACGATCGTCTGCGGCAGAAAAAGTGCGATTTGCGGAAAGAGGACGAGAAGGGCGAGCATCAAGGCCATTGCGAACCAGAAAGGCCAGATGCCTCTGAAGATTTGGCCCATCGGCACGTCAGGCGCGATGGACTTGACGATGAAGACGTTGATGCCGACCGGCGGGGAGATCATGCCCATTTCGAGAACGATCACCACAATGACGCCGAACCAGATCAGGTCCCAATTGAGGCCCATCGCTATGGGGATTACGACCGGAATGGTCAGCACCAGCATCGCTATCCCTTCCAGGAACATGCCGAGAAATATGTAGGCCAGGATGATCACCAGCAGGACCCCGACCTCTCCGATGGGCAGCGAGGTCAGGATGGTAACCAGATCCGAAGGCAATTCCGTCAGGGCCATGAACGGGATGAAGACGAAGGCTCCGATGATGATCAGAAAGACCGTCGCCGTCGCGCTCATGGTCTGCAGAATGACCTCTCGCGACGCTTCCCAGGAAAGCGAGCCCCGCCAGGCGGCTACGACGAATGTCAGGAAGGCCCCGACCGAGGACGCCTCCACCGGGGTGAAGAAGCCTGTGTACATGCCGCCGATCGTCACCAGGACGACGCCCAGGATCGGCGACGCGCGCCAAAGCGAGGCCATGCGTTCTGCCCGTGCGGATCGGTCGCCGCGGGGTCCGAACTCGGGCCTGCGTGATACCACCCATTTGATGGCACCGATGAACAGAAGCGTCAGGATGATTCCCGGAATCACTCCAGCCATGAACAACCGTCCGATCGATTGTTCGGTCAGCACCGCATAAATGATCATGCCGCCTGACGGCGGGATCAGGAAACCCAGCGTGCCCCCGGCGGCCACCGATCCCGTGGCCAGACTGTCGGAATAGTTGTAACGTTTCATCTCCGGCAGCGCGACGCGGCCCATGGTGACGGCCGAGGCGAGCGAAGAGCCCGAAAGCGCTGCAAAACCTGCGCAAGCCGCGATGGTGGCCGAGGCCAACCCGCCGCGCAGGTGCCCCATCCAGCGATATGCAGCCGAAAAGAGATCGTTGGACATCCCCGAGACGCCCGCCAGATTGCCCATCAGCACGAACATCGGGATCACCAGCAGGTTGAAGTTCGAAGCGGCCTCAAAGGTTTCGCCAGCAAGGTTGGAATAGGCGATTTTCCAGCCTCGCGCCCAGGCCTGATCTGCGGCCATCCCGACATCCAGGAACTTGTTGGCGTTGGCAATGATCGTGCCGACGAACCCCACCCCCAGCATCGACAGCGCAACAGGCATCCTGAGCGCCAGCAGAACAAAGAGCGAGAGCAGCCCCAGCAAGCCGAGTAACGTCATGCTGATCATGGGGGACCCCCGCCGATCTTCAGCGGCACCACCTTGCCCGACCGCAGCAGTTGCCAGATATCCAGCACTAGGACCAGCGCATAGGTCGCCATCGAGGCGGCCAGCAAATGGTAGAATGGTTCATACGAGATCAGCAGTTGCTGGGTCGTTTCACCGAAACGGATTGCGTTGGTTCCCGCATGCCACAACCGCCAGGCCATGACGGCCAAAAGCGCGAAGCCCAGCAGCTTGACGAAAACCATCGACCATTTGGCAAATGCAGCCGACATGCGCGATTCCAGCACCTCGATTTCGATATGCGCGCCGGCGCGTGCGCCCAAGGTAACCGACAGCGCAACGATCACGACCAACAACAGGATCATCACATCCTCGGCCCCCACGATCGGGGCATTCAGCAACTTTCGCATTATCAGGACATTCCAGACCGACAGCACCGTCATTGCGGCGAGCGTCGCCCCGCCGCAAACGAGGGAAATCCAGGTCAATGTCTTGTCCAGTAGGCCGATGAGGCGCGGTGTATCGCGTTTGTTCGCCATTGGGTCGGTTCAGCCCTTTCAGACCTTCGAAAAGTCCGGGCACCACTTTACGATCCCATCCCGGAAACTGGGTTTCGCAGCGAAATCCTCCGCCCAGCGGGTGATGTTGGGGGACTGCTCGAACGGGTATCCGCAGCCCAGAAGAACGAAGTGCAGCGGGACCCAGGAGATGTCGGCAAGCGTGTACTGATCGCCCATGATCCACTGCCGGTCCTGCAGCGTGTTTTCGAGCCTTGCAAAGCATGTACCCAAGACCGCTTTGGCCTTGTCCATGTCGCTGGCACTGAATTCGCGGTTCCCGGCGTGTTTGGAATGGAAGCTCTTCAGCTCTTCATTTTTCTGAAGTTCATCGTACTTCATTTCCTCTTCCGCCGTCTTCTTGATCCTTTCGGCGATCTTGGTGGCATAGACATACGGCTTCACCGCCGGGACATGGATCGCTGCAGCAAGGTGCAGCCATTCCATCATTTCGCCGTTGTTGGCAGCACGCAGCGTCGGTTCCGGGTAGGCCTCGTCAAGGTAGTCGATGATGTCGTTTGACTCGATATGGACAACCCCGTTGTCCACCAACGTCGGAACCAGCCCGTTCGGGTTAATTCCGAAATATTCGTCCGTGATGTTTTCCTTTTTCTTCAGGTCGATGTGGTGCGAAGTCCAAGCCACGCCCTTCTCGATCAGCGTCATTCGCACCCGCATGGAGCAATTCGATATTGCACCGTGATAAAGGTGAAGCCCGTCAAGTGATTCGACGGCTTTGTTGATTGGTACTATGACGACCATGGCAGGGCCTCCGGCGATCGATTTCGAGTTGCCGTGAACGCGGCGCCCCGACATTGGGAGGTCGGGACGCCAGTGGTGGTTGCAGGCTACCGATTCAGCGCCTCGTAAATCTCGCGCGCGTTCGGGATGCCTCTTTCCGCGTAGTTCGAATAGATCTCATCCATCCCTTCCCTGGCAGCCGTTTCCATCTTGGCGCGTTCCGCGTCCGAGGTGACGATCCATTCGAATTTCAGGTCCCCTGACGCGATGTTTTCGTCAATCCATTCTTTGGCGACGTCATCCGCGTGTTGAAACGACTTGGCAAGCTCCAGGGACATCGGCAGCCCGGCGAGTTCGTCAATGACCGCCCGGTGCTCGTCGGACAGTCCTTCGTAGCGCTCCTTGTTCATGATCGCGTAGGTCACCTGGAAAGTGGCCGGCGTGTTGTAGACGGCGTAGTCTGCTACCTCGTCCAGGTTCCATGGCGGCATGAGGTTGTTGATGGACGAGACAACCGCATCGATCAGGCCCGTGCCTAGTCCCGTATAGTGCTCGTCAACCGGCAAAGCGACCGGCACAGCGCCCATGCCTTGAATCACAGGTGTGGTGGTCGCCGCGAATGGAACGATCTTGGCACCCTTCATGCCTTCGATGGTCGAGACATCCTTGTTGCCCACAAGCAGGCTGCCGGACGGGTTGCCGATGGCCAGAACCTTCACCTCTGACCACTCATCAGCAAGATAGTCGTCGTACACGGCCCACAAGCGCTCGGTCGAATCGACGGGCGTCGTGGCTTTGCCCGGCAAGATCGCCAACATCGTCTTGGGGAAGATTGCCGGCGTGTAGGCTGCGACGCCAAATGTTATGTCGGCGACGCCCTCAATCGTCCGCTTGTATTGCTGGACCGGGCCCGCGCCCAATTGTCCCGCAGGATAAAGTTTCATCGTCAGCGTGCCGCCTGATCGTCTTTCAATCTCTTCGCCGAACCAGGCGAACATCCCGGTATTGGTTTCGTGGGTTGGCGGCACGAACGTCCCAACGCTGAGTTCTTCGGCGACCGTCGGTTGAACGGAAAGACCGAGCGCTGTCGTCAGCGCCACTGCAAGGCCGAGTCTGGTGATGGTCATTTTTCCCTCCTGCTATTGGTTTAGCGCGTCATAGATTTCGCGGGCGTTCGCGAATCCCTTGCTCTCGTAGTCAGCGAAAATGACGTTCAGTCCCTCGGCGACAGCAGCGTCCATCCTGGCGCGCTCCTGGTCCGAGACTACGATCCATTCGTATTTCTTGTCTGCCTCCGCGAGCATCCCTTTCGACCGCTCATCCGCACCGTCAAAGGATTCCGCGAGTTTCAGCGACATGGGCAGCCCGGCAAGCTCGTCGATGATTGCGCGGTGATCGTCCGAAAGGCTCATGTACCGCTCCTTGTTCATGATTGCGTAAGTGACCGCAAAGCTGACCGGCACGTTTTCGACAACGTGGCTGGCGACGTCCCAGAAATTCCACGGCGGCGTCAGGTTGTTATAGGAGGCCGTGGTCACGTCGATCGTGCCAGTGGAGATTCCGGTGTACATTTCGGTGACCGGCAACTGGACGGGCACGGCGCCTAACGCCTCGACGATCGGCGTGGTCATGGCGGCAAACGGGACGAGTTTCGCACCTTTCAGCCCCTCCAGGGTCGACACGTCTCGCGTGCCGATCAGCAGGCTGCCCGCAACGGTTCCAACGGCAAGGACTTTCACATCGGAAAATTCGTCGGCAAAATGCTCATCGAAATTGGCCCAGATGCGCCGCGTGGATTCATCAACGGTTTCAGCGGCGCCCGGAAGGATCGCTAACATCGTCTTGGGGAAGATTGCCGGTGTGTAGGCTGCGACGCCAAAGGTGATGTCGCCAACGCCTTCAATCGCGCGCTTGTACTGTTGGACCGGCCCGGCCCCAAGCTGTCCCGCAGGATACAGCTTCATGGTCAGTGATCCGTCAGACCGCCTCTCGATTTCCTCGCCAAACCATTTGAACATGATCGTGTTAGTGTGATGCTGAGGCGGCACAAATGTAGCTACACTGAGTTCCTCACCGGACACAGTTTGGGCGGACAGGCCAATGGCTGCCGCCAGCACGGTTATCAGGTTTATGCGGATGAATTTCATGTTGCCCTCCAATTTCGAACTGAACGCCATGCATTTTGGGATCCCAAAATCTGGCGAAGAATCGCAATCGTAGCAGTGAACGCCCAGTCTCACCATAATTTGCAGAATTGGGATCCCATTTCAAGGCAAGATTTCAAAAACCGCGTCGAATCTGGCGATCAATCTTGACCTTGGGATCCCATTTGGTGTCAATACGAGCATGGATTCCATCGATACCGAACTCGCCGCCCGCATCCGTCAGGACATAATTCTGGGGACTTACGCTGAGGGCGAACGCCTGTCTGAAGCGCAGCTATGCGAAACCCACAGCGTTTCGCGCACGCCCGTTCGCCTGGCGTTGCGCCTGCTTGAACGTGAAGGCGTCATTCGCCGCGGCGAAGGCCGGGGATACATGGTTCAAAGCCCGACAGTTGAAGATATTCTGCAGGCTGTGGAGGTGCGCGGACACCTTGAAAGCCTCGCAGCGCGCCTGATGGCCCAGAACCCGGATCGCCTGAATCGCTTGCCGGAAATGGCACAGGCAATCGAAAGGATTTACGCATCGGTCGAAGAATTGGCTCGTCTGGGCGAACTCGACGATTCCGTCACCCGGCAGGCACAGGCGGCAAACCGGGAATTCCATTCAACGATACTTTCCTCATGCGGCAACGACTATGTCGGCTACACCTGCCAGCAAATCAGCCACCTGCCGATGCTAGCCGTGGGATCGATGGTTTTCGACCGGACTGTAGGGGACACGCCCGATCATTTCGAACGTGGCCTGTTTCGCGTGCGCTTGGGCAACGCCCAGCATCAGGTCATCCATGACGCAATCGAAAAGGGTGACGCCGTACGGGCCGAGGGCATGATGCGAGAACACGCTCACACAATGGTCGAATACATTCAGACCTTCGAAAAACGAGAAGACAGTCTTACGGTTGCTGATCTGGTTGCCTATTCCGCTGCTTAGCCCTTCGGTCACTTGATTCAATTCGCAACGAGCGCAACATCCCCGCCCGCCGCCTGAAACCGGCCCGGGTTGCAGCAATGCGCACGAAGCATGATGCCCCGTGCGCCGTTCATGTCCCGGTCGACGAAGTAGATGCCGTCCGAGACCGTTTTCGTGTCGCCAAGGCGCTGGTTCGCGAAGCCGTGCCATGAGCGCGTCCTGCTGGTGCAGGCCTCGTTCGCGGCGATGAGCCGCTTTCCGCATTTCCGGCACATCCAGGCCAGCTTCCACTTGAACTGGCAGTGGGCCAGACCCGGCATCTAGCGCACGGTCCTCGTCCTGATCCTTCGCCCCTCCCTGGCGCTCATGTCCCTGGTCTCGAGGGACGGATGGAGGATCACGTCGAAGGCCCGGCCGAGATCGCAGGCAAACCGACGGTGCAGGTCGTCCACCTGGATGCGGATGCGGACGGCAAGCCTGCCGATGCGCTCCCGGAAGTGGCGCTTCCAGTCCCCCGTGCCTTGGGCCGGCCGGACGGTCGAGCTTGAGCAGGAGCGGAACACCTTGTCGGCGCGGAAGCCGTCACCGTGGCTGGCGGCGTGGTTTGCTGAGCATGCGGTCACGAATGTCCGCACGCCGGGGTCGAGGGACACGAGGGAGCGGACCTGGATTTCGTCCTGCCCCACCGTGGGGATGCGCTTCTGAGACCCGTGCCGGCAATTCAACGCTATCATTGAAGTAGCCCGACCTGACGCCGTCGGATGTCTGGACCGAGTTGGCAACCCAATGCCATGGATTGTCGTCCTCACCGTAGCCCTTGGATTTCAGATCTGCATTGCAGGGAGATTCTGGCTTGACCGTCGCATCTGGATGGATCCGTCGTCGCGCTCGAATTGGCTCCCGCCCTGCTTGCGTGATTTGGATCCCGATCGTGCTGCCATCGTCGATGCCGAGCCGTTTCATGCCAACCTTGCGGGGCACTGTATGAATGAGGTTCCCCGGCCAGGACTGTGCGCACACCGAGGGGGTCAATGTGATGGCCAATGTTGATCTCGGCAACGCGCAACGGCGCATGAAGGACCGAGGTCCCATGGGAGGAAACGTACCGTCCGGTTCAGATGCTGTTTCGTGCAGGACCGCAGGCCGGCGCCTGGCAAAAGTGTTGGCGAACGTCACCCCGCGCTTGGCAAGCCGGTCAATGTCAGGCGTTTTGATCTTCGGATGTCCGGTGCAGCCAGGCAGTCGCGCCTAGGCGGGTCGCACATTATGAAAGGGACGTTCTTGCGTGCCACTTTATCATCACCGCCCATGTGACTATGTCGTCACCCTGCATTCCTTGATTGGGATCCCAAATCAATGATTGTGACGGCAATCCCTCAATCATTGCAAAATTCATTGCATTAGGGATCCCAAAAGGCTACCAAGGGCAAAAACCACCGAGAAACCTGGATGCCAGCATCGGCACCCGTTCCGACTGCCGGCATGACGGAGGATACCTGCAAATGCACCCAGAACTGAAGGCACACCCCGACTACTTTCAAAAGGAAGTGGTTCAGCTTGCAGACAATGTCTATCAGGCTTTCGGTTTCGCGGCGTCCAACGTTTACATGATCGTCGGGGACGACGGCATCGCAATCGTCGACACAACTGAAACGACCGCCGCCGCCGGAAACATCCTTGCGGAATTTCGCAAGATCACCGATCTGCCGGTCAAGACCATTATCCTGACTCACTCGCACCGGGATCACGTGTCCGGTGCCAACGTGTTCGCCGAAGGCGGCAACCCAGAAATATTGGCCAGCCACAAGTCCTCTGAAGACAGTTTGATTGTTGCGACAAGGCATCCCCGTCCTGCCAAGGCGATGCAGGCACGGACCAGGCGCCAATTCGGTATCGGGCTATCCTATCCTGATGAGATCATCGGCATTGGCGTTGGGCCGGGTGACCGGCCATTGAAGGGCATGGGCGCGGGCGCACTGCCGCCTACCCGGAGGATCGGAGAGGGGGGCGAGCACATCACCGTTTGCGGCGTTGAACTGCAACTTGTCATGGCCCCAGGCGAAACTCCCGACCACATGGTTGTCTGGTATCCCGCCAAGAAGCTGTTGATCAGCGGCGACAACTTCTATCGGTCGTTTCCCAATCTCTATGCCATTCGCGGGACCGAATACCGCGATTTTGACACGTGGGCCGATACGATGGATCAACTCATGGAGTTTGAACCCGAGGTTCTGGCTCCGGGCCATACCAAGGCAATCTTTGGTGCGGCCAGCATCAAGGAGGTTCTTACCGACTACCGTGACGCTATTCGCCATGTCGTGGACGAAACCCGAAACGGAATGGACGCAGGGCTCACAATTGACCAATTGGCGCACAGCGTGAAGCTGCCGCCGAAGTTGGCAAGTAAGCCCTACCTGCGGGAGTATTACGGCCGCGTGGATTTCGCGGTCCGCGCCTATTTCGTTGGCACCATGGGGTGGTTCGACGGCAATCCGACCTCACTGTCGCCGTTGTCGCCGGCAGACGAGGCAAAGCGGTTCATTCGGCTCGCAGGCGGCGCGGATGCGGTTTTGGCCGAGGTGGACAGGGCGAGAGCCGACGGCGATTATCAATGGGCGCTCCAGCTAGTCGACCGGCTGATCTGCGCGGATCAGGACGCCAACGATGCCCGGAAGATCAAGGCCGAAGTTCTGCGGCAGCATGCGGTCAGCCAGATCAACTGCCCGACGCGGCACTACTACATCCAATACGCGAAAGAGCTTGAACAGGACAACGCAAGCTGAGTCGGTGCCAAAGCAATGTGCGACGCCTTGTCTCTGCGGGCCGAATTGCTGACCGCCGGAGGCAGAGTTGCCGCGTTGAAGTTGGGTGTGGCGACAATGTCCGCTAGGTGGACATCTCGTCTACTTCAAAAAACACGGAACCTGGGTACCAGCAACAGGCACAAGAAAAGGCAATCGAGCAAAGTCTGAATGATTGGGGCTGTGAATGGGTTGTTGTCGCCGCTAAATTCATCAAAGGCGATCGGCGCACCGATTGTCGACAGGTTTGTCAAGGCTCCGACGTGGTCCACGATCGACAGGCTCAGATACATAATCGCCAGTATCCAAACCGTCAGCCCGCGCCATCTTCACACGGCGATGGCCAGGGGTACGGCAAGGACGGCCGTGACGACGTCGAGAATTGCGGGATACATCCAGCCTGGCGCGTCGATGCCATCGGCCACGCCCTGAATGAGCGGCATGGCAATGAACCGGATCAACTGGGCCGGAATCCAGAGGATCAAGCCGATCAAGAATGCCCTTCCCGCACCTGTCAGACCATTGATCCCGTTGCGTGCTGTCACCGTCATGCCTCGTCTCCTTTGGTGGGGTGTTACGTGCTCCACCGCTTTCCTGGCAGTTTCCCATTTCTATGCCTGCGCTGTCGGCAGCGGTACGCGATCAACCGCGGTGATTTCCAGCTCAGCGAGTTTCTCGGTCAAGTGTCCCTTGATCCCGACATGGGCCGCGCTGTTCCACAGGTTAGTCATCTCGCCCGGGTCCGACTCAAGGTCGAATAGCTCATTGGGGCAATTGCCGAGATAGATCGACAGCCGCCAGCGATCGTGGATGATCGTGTGGACCCGTGGACGCGGGCCAAAGGCCTCTTGTGCCCTTTGTGTTTCGTATTGGATGTGGGCCGCGTTGCGGCCCGTGCCCCCGGCCACGGACATGACCTCGCCCTGCATCCCGACCGAGGTTTCAAGTTTCGCGTGTTCTAGGATCGTCGTGCCGATGTCGTGGGTTTGCGCCAGGTCCTCAGACCGCTTGCCCTGCTTCCCCTTCGGGTCCGCCCAGATGAACGGCACGTGGGTCAGGCTGTCATATTGTTCAGCACCTTTGAACAACAGGCGATGGTCGCCCAGATGATCGCCGTGGTCCGAGGTGAAGATCTGAACAGTATTCCCGGCAACGCCCGTATCCTGCGCAGCCGCCCGAACGCGACCAACGGCATCGTCGATCATTGTGATCATGCCACAGGTCAGGGCACGGGCTTCCAGCGCTTCTTGCTTTGACACCGCCAGGGAATACCCGGTCTTCTGGCCCAGGGTTTTGTCTCGGGCCCGATCTCGTTCGGCGATCTGGACATATTCAGGCGGGTCCCAATCATTGGCCGAATAGGCCTCCGAAATGGGCATGTCTTGCGGATCATACATGTCCCAATATTTTCCCGGAGGTGTGAATGGGTGGTGCGGGTCGGGGAAGGACACCATCAGGAAGAAGGGTTTGGAGTTGCCTTTTCGCGCATTGATCCATGCGCTGGCTCGCTCCGCGATATAGCACGTCGAGTAATACTCTTCCGGCAATTTCGTCCGGATCGCCTGCGGGCAAATGTAGTCGTGGGGAATCTGTTGTTTTGGATCGTGACCACGCAAGGCCAGCATCTCTGGCGCTTCTTCCTTCAGCCAAAGCTCGAAATCGCCGGCGCTGCTGGCGCCGTGTCTCAGAACAGATTCGTAGTGATCGAAGCCATAGAACGGCGTTGGCACTTTCGGGTGTTTCTGCGACCAGAACAGATCTTGCTCGTAGTGATAGCTGTCATTGTCCAGATCCGACCGAATGGCCTGGGACAGGTCTTGTGGCGGTGCCTGATACCCCTCGCGGAGCTCCGGAGGTTCGATTTGGACCGGCCAGTCGGTGACGTTTTGAATATGGCTCTTGCCGATCAACGCGGTGTCGTAGCCCGCTGCACGCAAAAGTTCGACGAAGGTGACGTTTTCGTGGGCAAGAGGAATGCCAAGGGATCTCACACCATGGCTCGATGGCATGCGGCAGGTCATCAGGCTGGCGCGGTTCGGCATGCAGACCGGCGAGGCCACGTAGAAGCGGTCATAGTTCACGCCCTCCGAGGCCATGGCGTCGATGTTTGGCGTCCGAAGAACGGGGTGTCCGTTGCAGCCAAGATGATCGAACCGCTGCTGGTCGGTGATGAACAGGATGTAACTAGGTCGGTCGGTCATGCGTTGATCCCTGTACACGTCGTATTGCACGCTGCATTCTGACTTAAGTCGCCGCCGCTGGCGTCCGGCTGCGGAACATGTGCAGCGCTACGAAGCCGGCTCCTGCTGCCAACGCGGGCAAATGCACCTCGGAAGGTCTGAACATGATCAGCAAAGCGACAGCAAGGCGGACGAAAATTTCTATGCTGTTCAGCGCGTTGCGATCATAGGCCGCCAACGCACTCGACACCAGGTACAGCGCCACAGCCAGCCGCGCGATCAGGAACAGCAACCACCCTACATCGATCGTGCCATCGTATCCGGCAAGAAACGCACCGGATCCCGGATCGATAACCGCATTGTCGATCAGCAGTATTTCGGGGTAGATGGCAAACGCGAAGGGAATGGTGAACATCACGATGCCCGATTTCACTGCAGAAAACCCGGTCCTCATCGGGTCAGCCTTGGTGATGCTGGAAGCGGCAAACGCCGCCAGCGCCACCGGCGGCGTGATGGCCGAGGCAACCGCAAAGTAGAAAATGAACATATGAGCCGTGAAGGTGGCAAGTCCCAGCCCCACCAACATTGGCCCCATCAGGAGGGCAACGTTGATATACGCGGGAACCGCCGGCATCCCCATACCGAGTAGGACAGCTAGAAGCATCGTAAGGAACAGCGCGAAAAGCTGGAAGGTGACCGAAACGCCGACGATCTCAAAGGATTTCAGGAATCCCAGAACGTCTACGGCAACGAACTTCGCCAGCCCGGTAAAGTTAAGGCAAACGTCGATAACCGTGACGGCCATGAACATGAGGTATAGCGTCGAGATCGTGACGCCTGCATGCGACAGCCCATCAAGGATCTTTGCTGGGTGGGCCCGAAACTCCCGGTCGAGAAACATCAGGACAAGCAGGAGAATCACCGCCCACCAGCCGGCGGCGCTGGCGTCCCCTGCCGCATTCTGGAACAGTTCCACGATCCAGGGCATGGAAATGACACTGCAGGCCCCGCCGTTCGTCTCGACCACAGAACCAAGCAGCATCGATAGCCAGCTGCAGGCGACCGCGTCCTTGGGTGTCAGAAGCAGGACGAGCACCAACAATACGGGCGCAAATATCTGAACCAAATGCAGACGGTCCTCGCCTTCAAGCCGCATGTCGTCGGTCAATTCGCCAACCGGTTGAATTTTTTGCTTTCGGGCCTGAAAGATGACGGAAAGGAACAGGCAGAAGAAGTAGAACAACGCTGGGATCGCCGCTGCGATGATGATTTCGCGGTACGGAACACCGGTCAGCGCCGCCATGACGAAGGCCGCCACGCCCATGATCGGCGGCATGATCGATCCGCCCGAGGACGCTGCAGCTTCGACGCCGCCCGCGAACACCTTGGAAAATCCGCGTTTTAGCATCATGGGGATGGTCAGAACACCGGTTGAGAGAACGTTTACAACCGGTCCGCCGGTAATGGTTCCGAACATCGCCGACGAAACGACGGCGGCATGAGCCGGTCCACCACGCAGATTGCGCGTCAGCAAAAAGGCCAGCTTGATCAATGCCTGCCCGCCTGCGCATTTGCCGAACAGGGCGCCAAGAATGACATAGGGAAAGACCAGGATTAACAGCACGTTGATGAACCGGCCCAACAACCCGGCAGTATGGTTGGTCAGCGCATCTCGTACAAACTCTCCGCCCGATGCAAGGCTGCGCGGTTCCTCGCTGGACAGGATTGTCACCAGGTACTTGTTCTGGTCCTCTGCACCGAAGAAATACCAGTTCATCACTGTGGCAAACGTGTAGGTGGCGACAAGGATCGAAACCAGCACCAGCGGCAGGCCCCATACCTTTATGTTGTAGGCCAAAAAGACAACGATCGCGCCGAACAGGATAAGCGGCAACCAGGTGTGCGTGGTGTTGAGGCAGGCCGGATCATCGGCAGTTTCCGGCACCGGCAGGCCATAAAGCTCGGCAAATTCAACCTCGGCCTGCAGCGCCGCCGCGGACAGGCGTGCCCTATCGCCAGTGAAGACATCGATCAGGCAGACCGCCTCAATCTCGATCAGGTAAGCCAACGAGATCGCGGCGGCCGCAATCACCAGCGCAATGTCAAGGAAGAGACCAAACCGCCTGCGGGCGGGCGCCATTTCAGCCCAGCTTCGCCAAATCGAATGCTTCATGGCGACGATCACCATCATCCAGAAGAACGTGATCGGATAAAGCCACTCGGTCGGGAACCGCCTGATCTTGAAGAAGTTGTTTCCGGTCAGATCCTTCCAAAGGCCGTCCCAACCCGGAATCGAAGGGGTCACGTTTACGAGCCCGACGAAGACAAGGAAAAGTGCCAGCCAATAAATCAGCCGATCGACAGGCAATCTCTCCTCCCTTTGGATTCCTGGTGAGGCGCTATCTTGGTCTGACACATGTCGGCATTCTCGCGGGCGGCGATCTCACAAGTGGGGAGTGGGCGGCATCAATGGCGGCCCACTCCATGAATCAAGCCGTGCTAAGGCTTGGCGCAGTCTGGCACATCGAAGTCCGCTTCCTCCCACGCACGTACGGCGCCCGGGTGGAATTTTACAACGTTGGCACCGCACAAGCCATGTACGCCGGGCTCGATTACACCAAAGTTCAGGGTGGCCATGAATGGCGCCAGAGCCTTGTGCGCTTCAAGGTTCTCGATATGGGCCCTTGTCAACTGATAGGCCAGTTCCTCATCCATGCTCTTGTTAACCAAGTCGGCGCCGGGAACCGCCTTCCCGCGGAACATGTCGTCCTCTGAAACGACGGTCCAGCCGTCACCAAGGGCAGCTCGGACATCGGCCAGAGGCGCAATGAACGGAACCGAGCCCGGCTTGTTCAAGAACTTTTGCGTGGCCTCGGCCTCAAAGGCGGCTTTGGGCATCGAGAACATGGTCATTGCACCGGCGGCGCCTGCCCGCGTTACCCTGGGACCGGGGAATACGGCCGGGATAACGGCGGCATCGGCAGATCCGTCAATCATCGCGCTGGCCATCTGGTTCCAGTTCACCGTGACAGACTCGTAATCTTCGTCCGATTTCAATCCCGAGAACAGCTGAACGAGGCTTCGCGAATTTAGCGTCGCGGTTCCACGCGGCGGGCCGTTCAGCACTTTGAGGCCCTTCAGGTCGGCCCACCCGCTGATCCCTTTGGCGTCGTAGGCATACAACGTGAAGATGCTCAGAGTGTAGGGATAGAGCATTTGAATGTTCGACGCGAGTTCAGCAGCCTTCTCCTTGTCCATTCCCGAATATGGTCCGGCGGCTTTGGATAACACGAATGGCAACATGAAAGGCCCGCTCGCGAGATCAATCTTGCCCTCTGCCAGCGCCTGTACGTACTTGGTCCCGGTCTGGCCGTCCTTCAACTGAATGTTCGCAATGCCGCGATCAGCGGCATATTCGACCAAGGCCGTCGCGGTGAGACCGACCGCCGTGCCGGCCCCCGCCGTGTTGGACGTGAGGTTGACTTGGGCCTGAGCCATGGACGCGGCCAATGCTGCCGTCATGAAAAGGGCTGCCGTCCTGAGTTCAATGAGCATGGTTTCCTCCCTTTGCTCTGTTCAGCGCGATTGGCTGTCAGGCCGACTCTTGTGTCCTGTGGCATTCTCCGGCTTTCGCGCGTCCGGCAGAATGCCTTGGCGCACAATGGCTTGCCGACTGCCCAGCAGATCTTCGTGTCGTTTCCGATCCGCCTGTTATCGCTCCCGAGTGATTCATCCTGGTGGATTCTTTATGCTAGTGGTCCCGTTCGGGATCCCAAAGTCAAGAAAAATCCCCTTGATGATCACATTTTTGCGAATTGATGACTATTTGGGATCCTGCAATTTGTGTGGGCTCTGGGAGAAGCTGGGTGCGAGTCCAGAGGGCGGCAAGTACGCTCCGGGTGTGGCCCAACTTTTGGGGCGCTTGCGGTTTTTGGCTCCATTGTTCGGGGAGGCGTGTCCGACAACGGCCGGGCGAATCGGTCGGCGGCGCGCTTTCAGGCAATGGGCAGGAGCGCGAACCATGACGCAGGACGAAGGGAACCAAGGGCACAGGCATCCGGACGCGGTGGCGTATCTGGAAGGACTGGCGGAAGGCGAGGCGGCGGTTCGTCCGCCGGTGGTCCGCGAGCGCGACGGCGGGTTCACGCAGTGCTGGCTGGAGGGCGGCGAGGTGCGGAGCCGCGACATCACGGAAGACGAGCTGCCTCTGGCGGGCTTCAGGCCGGACGGCGGGACGCTTCAGGAGCTGCTGGGAGCCGTTTCGGCGGAGTTCGGGCCGCAGCTTCCGAAGCTTGCGGCGGACCTCGCGTCCGGCGTTCCCGACCTTGACGGCGTGGAGCGGGCGCTCCGCGACAGTTCCCTTGGCGGCGGCGCGTCGGCGCTGAAGCTGCTTCTGGAGCATCTCGACGGCATGCTTCCGACGCCGGAAAGCGAGGGCTGCGGCAAGCCGATGATCCGGCACGGGACGGGGAAGAGGAAGACCTGGCTCACCCGGCTCGGCCGGGTCGAGGTGAAACGCCGCCGTTATTGCTGCCGGTCGTGCGGCAAGGGATGCTTTCCGCTGGACCGGACGCTGGGGCTGTATGGAAGCACCTTCACTCCGGGGATGGCGAGCGTCATGGCCGGGACGGTGCCGATGACGGGCTTCGAAGCGGCGAGCGGGCGCATCGCGAACCTTGCCGGGGTGGCCGCCTCCCCGAGCTCGCTGCAGCGCCGGTCGCTGGCTCTCGGGGAGGCGGCCCTCCGGTTCGAGCGGGAGGAGGCCGTCGAGGGCAGGCCGTTGGAACCGCGCATGCACCTGCCCATCGACGGGACCGGGATCCCGATGCGGAAGGAAGAGACGGAGGGCGTTCGCGGCAAGCAGGAGGACGGGAGCCCGAAGACACGCGAAGCCAGGCTGGCCGTCATGCACACCGCAGAGGGGCGGGACCCGGAGACCGGCGCGGCGCTGAAGGACAGGGGCAGCGAGACGTCCGGCTGCCTGATCGACAGCGCGGCGGCGCCGTCCGGAAGCAAGGAGCCTTCCGGTTTCGCCGCGCGCCTTGACCGGGAGGCGCTTCGCCGCGGCCTGTACGACGCCGGGGAACTCGTCGTCATCTCCGACGGGGCCGAATGGATCAGGAACGCCTGCGACGAGCTCTTCGGGGGGCGGAAGGTCGCCTGCGTGCTCGATGTGTTCCATGCCCTGGAACACGCGTCCGACGCCGTGAAGGCGATCGTCCCGCAACGGGACCGGCGGCTCGAAGGGATCAAGGCGGACATCGAGGCGGGGCGGATCGCCAGGGTGGTCCGGGAGCCCGAGCCCTTCGGCGGCCGTCACGGGGAGGTGGCTGCGTGCTGCCGCCACTTCCGGAACAACATCGAGAGGATGCGGTGCGACGGGTACCGCGACCAGGGCATGCAGGTCGGGAGCGGCGTCGTGGAAAGCGGCTGCAGGCAGTTCGGACTGAGGCTGAAGCGCTCAGGCACCCGCCGGTCCAGGAGGGGAGCCAACGCCATGCCCGCCCTCAAGGGCTGCGTCATGAACCTCAGGCTGCCCGACTTCCTGGACTGGCGGGCGAGACAGGCCGTAACCGCCTGAACAACCGATTTGGGCTACACCCGGCCTAGAGGGCCTGCTGGACGAGGCGGAAATCGCGGATCTTGCTCGACTTCACCTCCAAGGCGACGGGTCGGTGCCTGAATGCCACCGCCCACGCCCTTCAAAGGGCGGTCACCTGGCCCGACCCCGATGGGGGATCTCATTCGGTTAGGAAGGCCCAATGCCGAATTGACGCTTGGTGCGTGCGCGCATTGCCTTGGTTGCGCGAGGATGTGGGCCCGCGCCGATCAAGGAGTTCCCGGAAGGCTTGTCGCTCGCCAGAATGTCCGGGCATCCGCCCTCGGCAATGACGCTCGCACCAGACACTTGATCAAGGTGCGAATGCGGCAGGATGATCGTATTCACAAGCTTGTCCGTGATCTTGCGAAACTCGGCCAGGACGTTCTCCGCTGCCGCGGTCGTCTCAGTTTTGTCACCAACGACGACGCCATCGTTCGTGTCGACTTTGGAAGCCGCATGTCCGGACACCTGACAGGCATTGCCGGCGAGCTGAACGATTTCCTTCTTGAAATAGTCGGGATGGGCCTTCGGTTCAGGGTGCATTGACCGTCGTGCTGTCGTTGCAAAGAAATGGCGATACGGTTTCGCGGCAGCAATTCCTGGAAACGTGGTAGCGGCCTGAGACCCCTAGCACAAGAATTCGGCGGAGATTCAACCATCTGATTGTCTCAAGAACCGAAGTGTGGGATATCGCGCTTCACAGAAGTTCGCGAACCATGGGCGGTGGACGGCTGCCAGTTTGAGGTGCAGAGTTGCCGCCCGAAAGTCGCAAGCGTTGGGTTGGGAGCCGGATCGATGGCGCGAAAGAACATTCTTTTCATAATGTGTGACCAACTGCGTTACGACTATTTGGGTTGCACGGGGCATCCAACAATCAAGACGCCGAATATTGATGAGCTCGCAGCGCGAGGTGTCACCTTTTCCCATTCCTACTGCCAATCCCCAGTCTGCGGGCCGTCACGCGCCAGCATCTATACCGGCCGGTACGCTTCTTCGCATGGCGCAATGTCAAATTTCACGCCGCTGCGAGTAGGCGAAAGGAACATCGGACATCACCTCAATGCGCTCGGCGTGCGCACGGTCTTGGTGGGCAAGTCACATGTCATTGGCGACAAGGACGGAATGGAGCGGCTGGGGATAGACCCTGCAGGCCCGGTCGGTGCGCATCTCGCCCAGGGCGGTTTCGAAACCTTCGAGCGCGACGACGGGATCCATCCTGACAAGATGGTGCGACCCGATCTGCCGTATAACAGGTACCTGGAATCGAATGGCTACACCGGGGATCACAACCCGTGGCATTGGGCTGCCAATGCTGTCGAAACGAGAACCGGGGTTCGGTCCGGGTATTTCAACGATTGCGTTGACTTGCCGGCTCGGGTCGAAGACGAAGATTCCGAAACCCCCTACATGACGCGTCGGGCGATGGAGTTTCTGGCGGAGGACGACGGCGAGACCCCGTGGATGCTGCACCTGTCCTACATCAAGCCGCATTGGCCCTACGTAGCGCCTGCGCCATACAACGACATGTATTCGGCCGCGAACGTGGTTCCTGCCGTCAAGTCCAAGTCAGAGCTGGACAACCCGAATCCGCTTGCCAGGCATTTCATGGAACGGGTTGCGGGCAAGACCTTTGGCAAGGCGGAAGCCCGCGAAAGGATCATCCCGGCCTATATGGGCCTAATCACCCAAATTGACGATCAACTCGGGAAACTGCTTGATTTTATCGAAGAGCGCGGGTTGCTGGATGAGACAATGATCGTGTTCACGTCAGATCATGGAGACTATCTCGGTGATCACTGGATGGGGGACAAGGACTATTTCCACGATCCGTCAGTGAGAGTTCCCTTGATCATCGTGGATCCGGGCTCGACAGCCGACGCGACACGGGCCACGGTTGACGGCTCACTCGTTGAGTCGATCGACCTGATGCCGACCTTCGTCGATTATTTTGGAGGAGAGATTGCTGGACACATACTGGAGGGGCGCTCCCTGATGCCGAAGATCCGGGGCGAGCAAACGGAATGGCGAGACCATGTGATCAGTGAATACGACTATTCCTGCCAGGTCTTTCGCCCGAAGACAGGAAGAGCGGCGCTGGATTGCCGATCCTACATGATCGCGACTCACGAATGGAAGTACATCCATGCACCGGGATTCCCGCCGGTGCTGTTCGATCTGGCAAACGATCCTGACGAGCTGGTCGACCTTGGTCGAAGTCCGGATCACGCCGAGGTGCGTCAGTCCATGTTCAACCGCCTGGCTGAGTGGTCGCTTCAGTACCGTCAACGAGAAACATGGTCGGAGCAGCAAAACGACAAGATGACCGGAGTGGAGGAGCAACTGGGTGTCTTGATCGGCTACTGGAATGAAGCTGATGCGAAAGGCAAGGATCCCGGGATCTTGCCGAAACGCAGACCCATGACCTGAACGTCGGAACAGGCACCAATTGGCACTAATTGTCACGAACCTGGATGCGGTGCCCGGCCGCTGGGCACTCGATCAAATCGGCAGGCTGCGGCCGCACCGCCGGATGGTTGGCACCAGTCATGGTGGTCGTCCTCGAGATGGGGATGAACAGCCCGCCGGTCGGGATCAACGTCTTCGTTGTCAGGTCCATCGCGCCCGAGGTGCCGATGAATCGGAACTTCCGCGGCATCTGGCCGTTCTGGTTCGCCATGGCTGCAATGATCGGCCTTCTGGTCATCTTTCCTCAGATCGCGCTATTCCTGCCGCAGACAATTGTTGTCGGGTAGACAGAACGGGAGTCAAAAATGGACGCCAAGACAGAAATCAAGACCCTGCAGCATTTCATCGGTGGAGAATGGGCGGATGCCGAAGGCGGCGAAACCTTCGAGGACATCAATCCGCTTGATGACAGCCTCTATTGCCATGCGGCCAAAGGGTCAGGCGATGACATCGCAAGGCGATCGCGGCGGCGAAGTCGGAGTTTCCGGCATTCAAGGAGACAACGCCAACCGAGCGCGAACGCTGGCTGCTGCGGGTCGCCGAAATCATGGAGGAACGCGAATCCGAGTGTCTCGACTGCCTGATCGACGAGATCGGCTCAACGATTGCGAAGGCAAGGTTCGAGTTTGGAAAGGGCCTTGCCATGATCCGCGCCGCGGCGGGGATGTGTCGAAATGTCAGAGGAGAAACGATCCCCTCCGACGTGCCAGGCAAGTTCTCGATGACAATCCGCGAGCCGCTTGGCGTGGTTGCGATCATCACTCCGTTCAACGTGCCACTCATCAAGACCTCGCGCCTTGTAGCCAATGCCTTGGCCGTCGGAAATGTCGTCGTGCACCTGCCGTCGGAAATGGCGCCGCACACTTCGGTTCTCATGGCCGAAATCTTCTCCGACGCCGGCTTCCCGCCGGGGGCGTTCAACGTGGTGACCGGAAACGGTGCCGAAATCGGCGACGACTTGACGGGCAACGAGGACGTGGACTTCGTGAGCTTCACCGGCTCGTCCGTCGTTGGCCAGCACATCGCCGAGACCTGCGCCAGGAACAAGACATCCTGCACCCTGGAACTTGGCGGCAAGAGTCCGACCGTGGTTCTGGCGGACGCAGAGCTTGACAGGATCATGCCTCTCGCCGCGCGGTCGATCTTCATGTTTGGCGGGCAGCTTTGCATCGGGTCCAGCCGGTTCTATGTTGAGCGCCCGATATTCGATGACTTCGTGAAGCGCTTTGCCATGATCGCATCGAAGGTTGGCATGGGGGATCTTCGAGACCCGAACACGATCATTTCGCCGGTCATTTCCGAACGCCAACGCAATCGCGTCAAGGATCACATCTCGGATGCTGTTGCGAAGGGCGCAACGGTAGTGGCCGGCGGGGAGTTCGAGGGAAACCGTTGTCAACCGACCTTGCTGACCGGCGTTGAAGAGGGGATGACGGTGTGCCGGACCGAAACCTTTGGACCGGTCACCTCGATCTATCCGATCGACAGCTATGAAGACGGGCTGGAGAAAGCCAACGACACGGAATTCGGGCTGTCCTCTGCCATCTTCACCAACGACATCAACAAGACGTTGCACTTTGCCCGGAACATCGGCGCGGGCATGTGCCACATCAACGGCCCCACGGTCCATGATGAAGCGCATGTGCCGTTTGGCGGCAAGGGCGAAAGCGGCATGGGTCGCGAAGGCACCGATGCCGAACTCGCGGCCATGACCGAGCTCAAATGGGTGACCGTGCAGCCATGACATTCACCCTTTACCATCACGGCTCGTCCGTGTGCGCTGCGAAGGTCCGATTTGCGATGGCAGAGAAGGGCATGGAATGGGATGGCGTCTACATAGACATCCTGAATGGCGAGCAGTTCACCCCGGAATATCTCAGGCCGAATCCCAAGGGAGTGGTTCCCACCCTGGTGCACGACGACCTTGTCATTCCCGACAGCACGGTAATCATCGAGTACCTCGACCAGATCGCACCGGAGACCAGCGTGCATCCGACGGACCCTTGGGAACGCGCACAGGTGAGGTACTGGACCAAGGCAGTGGATGAGGACCTGCACCCCGCTTGCGGCGCAGTCACGTTCGTCTGTTCTCATCGGCACACGGTGCTGAGGAATCTTGGACCGGAGGGTGCGGAAGAGTTTCTTGCATCGACCCCGACGATGTCCGCCACCTCGGACTGGAAGAGCCAGAAGGACGCATTCGTCCGGTACGGGTTCGAAGCGCCTGGCGCGACGGAGAAGATCAAGCTCTACGAGACCTGCCTTCACAAGATCGAAGACGCGCTCGAGGGCGGCAATGACTGGCTCGTAGGCGATGCGTTCACGGTCGCCGACATCTCCTTGGCACCCTACGTCAATCGCCTCGCCATGATGTCCATGCGCGGCATGTGGAAAATCGGCCGATTGCCGAACGTCGAGAAATGGTTCGCCCGGATAGAGGCGCGGCCGAGCTTCAAACGGTGCTTCCTGGACTGGGTGCCGGAAGACCTGACCAACGACCTGCGCGAAATCGGTGCCGAGAGCTGGCCCGAGGTCGCGAAAATTCTCGAAACCGAAATCTAGAACAAGGGGACGCACAAGATGGACCGACTGGCAGGAAAGGCAGCCGTCATCACCGGAGCCGCACAGGGAATCGGTGCGCTGATGGCCAAGGCGATGGCGGATGAGGGCGCGAAGGTCCTGGTGACCGACGTGCAGGACACCGGCGCCGCGGTGGCCGCGATTGCCGGCGCGGGCGGCACTGCTCAAGGCATGGATGTCGACGTCACGAGCAACGACGATCTTGCCGCCATGGTCGAAGCCGCTACCGGCGACCTGGGCGGCCTCGACATCATGGTCAACAACGCCTCGATCTTCGCGACGATCCATCCCAAGCCGTTCTTGGAGATATCCGAGGAGGAATTCGACACGATCATGCGCGTAAACACGCGCGGCGTTCATCAGGTCATGAAAGCCATTGTGCCGACGATGATCAATGCCGGCGGCGGCAAGGTCATCAACATTGCGTCCGGCACTTTCTACTACGGCCCTCCGGGCCTGTCGCACTATACGGCTTCCAAGGCCGCTGTCATCGCGCTCACGCGCTGCCACGGCCGCGAACTGGGCGACAAGAACATCCAGGTGAACGCCATCGCGCCGGGCCTGACCGAAAGCGAGGGCGTCAAGGCCAATTCGGGGTTCGACATGGCACGCGCACCGACAATCGCGACCCGTTCGATCAAGCGCGAGATGCTGCCCGAAGACCTGCTTGGCACGCTTCTTTATCTCGCGTCGTCGGACAGCGACTTCGTCACCGGCCAGACGCTGAACGTCGACGGCGGCAAGGTCAACGTCTGATTGGAGAGGCGACGACGATGTTCAGTCGGCATTCGTTCGTTCCGCCGCGCGCTGGCCTGAACTACGACTGGTCCGCCGACCATGCCTATGTTAAGGTCTCCGCAGGCGACACGGGCGGGCAATACACGCTGATGGAGGACAACCTGAAGGCCAATTTCAGGCTTGGCCTTCATATGCACCGCTACCATGCGGAGACATTCTATGTCCTCGAGGGCTCGGTCGGCTTCCGTGTCGACGGCGACTGGTTGACGGCGGAACCCGGCACCTGCCTGCATGTCCCGCCGGGCATTGAGCACGCTTGCGAGTTGCCAGACGGGTGCACTGCGGCGCGGATGCTGATGATCTTTCAGCCGGCAGGCTTTGACCAGTTTCTGGCCGAACTGGCGAAAATGGGTCCGGCGGATTTCGAGGACGCCGCCAGGATGCAAGCGCTGGAGGAAAAGTATGACATCGTCAATATCGGGCCAGTGCCGGAGCGCACCTGATCCGGCCCGAGGACGACGCGCGCCGGGCAAGAAACCTGAATGACATTGGGAGACACCGAAGTGGCAAGGCTAGGCAAAGACATCATAGGCACGAGCGAACTGACACCATTCTTCCAGGTCGCCAACGCGGATGAGGTGACGATAGATGCGCCTGCAATCCGCAAGGGCGACGCCATTCGCACATGGGTGCGTTCGCTAAGCGGATTTCAGAAGGAGGCGTTGGTGCGTTCCGCAAGAACCGGGCGCACCTGGCGGCTTGTCTCGGACGAAGGCCCATATCTTAACGGTCATGATGCAGCACCTTGTCCGTTGGCGTTCCTGACGGCTGGGATGGCTGCCAGCTACTTGAACGAGATTGACGCGCTGGCGGAGATGCGAGGTGTTGAACTGCACAAGCTTCGCCTGATGCAGAACAACTACTACACCATGCGCGGCTCCATGCCCAAGCGGACGATGGTCGGCGGCGCCGAGCCTGTCGAGCTTGATGTCGAGGTCGACTGCGACCTGGACGATGCGACGCTGAACCGGCTTCTGATGGATGCGGTCCACGCTTCGCCATTGAACGGCTTGATGCGAGGCCGACTGGAAAGCCTCTTCAAACTGGCAAGGAACGGCGTGGAACTGCCGGTCGCCAATGCCTCGGAACTTGACGGCGCGCTGTTCCCGGACCCGGGTGATCGTTTCGCGGTCTCGCGCCCCGTCGACAATCGACCCGACTTGGTCAGCCCTGCCGGCCCCACTCCCAAGAAGGAGGTGCCGCAAGGCACGTCCGCAGCTGCGGGCAGCTTGGCGGATGAGCAGAATCGTCGGCTGAACATTGGTGCCATCGCCGCCCTGCGCGAAGACGGCCTCAAGGACATCCAGCAGATGCAATACTCCCCTTGGGGCACTTCGTTCCGGTTCTTGAGTTCAGAAGACGATCGTGCGCCGGATGCAAACTCGCTGATCAGCGCAGGCATCGGCTTTTGCTTCATGACGCAGTTCGGTCGCTTCGTTTCGATGCTGAAGCTGGATCTGCCCGATTACCGGATTGTGCAGGACACGCATTTCAGCCTCGGTGGCGCCTCTGGCGGAACGGGCAGGGCAGGCGAGGCTGATCCGATCGAAACCCATGTCTACCTGGAATCCTCGGAATCCGACGAGGTTGCGCAGGAGATGCTGGACATTTCGGAACAGACCTGCTTCCTGCACGCATTTTGTCGCACGGAAATGAAGACGAAGCTGCGAATTTCGCGCGTCTGACCGTTCTGGATTTGGGAGAGCCGCGCCGGTCCCGGGCACGGCGGCCCGTGCGGCGGCGCAATCCTGCCACCAATCGGCGCTGCCAGCCAAGGGTCGGCCATGAGACCGGGCGACCGATGCGCAGGCACGGCCGAGTGTCGGGGCTGGCGAACGTCGAAGGGAGGGAGGTCTGGCGGCCGCCTGCTACTGCCTGAAGCAGTTCTCTCTATGCCAACTCACAAATTCGCTCCTTGGAAAGTCCGACGGACGCCAGGGCTCGATCAATCGACCCGTCTTGTTGATCATCGACAGAACTGCGTCAGGATCGTTCGTCTGGCGAGAAACCAGGATTCTCAAGTCGTCTGCCAGCCCAACCAGGCCACGATCAAACATCCAGTGAGCGGTCCCGGAAAGGGCTATGCCGTTACTGATGATATCTGGCCCGTCGTGTTCGACCGGTCTGATGTGAGCAGCCTCGACTTCGGCGCGGCCACCTCCGTTGATCAGCTTGAGTCCGGTGATTGCGCAACGCTTCCTGTAAGCTCGGAGCACAGTCTTCCGGAAGTTTCGATCCCGCAAGGCCCGGTTTGTAAGCTGGTTTACCCGATCCCGGGCTGTCAGGTCCCGGAATGGCTGCCGGGCTTCGGGAATACCGTATGCTGCCTGGCCGGGGTCGATACGGGGTGGGATGTCCTCGTCGCGTCCGAGGATCCGGGCAAAGTCCGTCGGAGACAAAACACGGACAGCAGCCTGGGCACGACCGGAAATGTTGCCTTGATCATTGAGAAGGCCCTGTTCGACAATCATCTCATGGTCGCGGAAAGGAACCTGGTCTCCGAAGTCGAGGTAGGTGCCCGGATCGATCAATGCCAGAAACATGTCCGAACGGTGAGTGTCTGAGATGATCTCCCGAACCTTGGCAACTGCAAAGTAGCCCTTGGTGTGCTTGACCTTGGTTGGTTCGAGATAGACGATCCAATCCCCTTCACACTGCTGAGCCCGGGAAAGGTATTGCTTTGGAAACTGATATTGCTCTGACGGCACGTCGTCATAGATCGAGTCGGTCCGGTGGATGAATACGCCAAACGCCATCGTGTGGGACATGGCAGCATCGCATCGATTTGCCAAGGACGCAAACAATAGGGATGCCGTCCCTCAGGCTTGTTCTCGGCGTGGGCGCAACTCGCTGCCTGCCGCTTGTAGGTTGCGCAGGAGATATCGCCATGAGACAAAATTATAAAATGACATCAATGAGTTATGTTTTATGCCTTCTGGACTTGTTGCGGGTAAACGTTCGGTCGAGCGGTGACGAGCGGTTTTCGTTGCCTGCCTGACCGTCTTTCTGAGCGTCTGCGTCGCCCGGAACACTTTCACGAACCATCGCCCGGGATGCGCTTTGGCGGCATTTGCGCATTTGTGCCATCCGAGCCATCCGAGGATTTCGGCCGCCTCCATGCAGCGCGTCCCAAACGTGCATTGGCGCCTGTCCCGTCTTTCGGCCGCGGAAGCGTTGCCGTGGCCTCGCCTCCGCCGCCTTCGCACGCGCATGTTCCCGCGCATGAAGGCATTCAAGGTCCTCCGCCGACGGAACCGACGGCACGACGGGCACCGAAAAGGGGACGCCGGAACTCAGCATGCAGCCCGGATGGCAGACGTTCAGAAGTGTAGTCAGAGGAAATTGAAATGCCCGGAAAGAAGGTCGTCAGATGCCGACAGGAAAGGCCGTCACGCCTTCACCGAACGCTTATTGTTGCGGATTGTGGGGTGGACGCTTCAAATTGGCAGTAAGACGTTGACATAAATCAGTTTTGCCAATAGAAACTAGAAATCAAGATTAGTTTGGCAAAAATGAATTATATCAATCTGTTAGATGGAGACAGCATTCGCGATGCCGTGGATGCTCGGGATCGCTACGAGCTTCTACGTCAGGCCCAAGCGGAAGCGAAGCACAGCTATGGCGGTTCGATGAAGTTCGAACAGCGTGGAGATGCTGAATACCTCATCCGTCGGCCGTACTCCAGTTCCACGAGAAAGTCCTTCGGTCGCCGCAGCCCAGAGACCGAAGCCAAGCTGGACGCGTTTTTGGCGCGGAAGTCCCGGGTGGAGGAGCAGATCAAGAGCTTGCGGGAACAATTGGAAGACCGGTCCCCGGTTCTTCGTGCCAGGGGGCTAGGCCGTGTTCCGCATCTCACAGCGCGTGTCATTCGAAGACTGGATGAACTTGGATGGCTTGGCACTTCGTTGATCGTGCTCGGAACCAATGCTCTGTTTGCCTATGAGGCCAAGGCGGCGGTGCGCATCGAGCCCGGGCTATTGGCAACGGGGGACGTTGATATCCTCTTCGATGCCCGCCGACGTCTCATCATGTCGGGGGATGCGAAGGAGCGGGGCCTTGTCGGCGCACTTCAAGCCGTGGACCGCTCGTTTCGAAGAGCCGGTGGTCGGACCTGCACGGCGGCCAACAAGGATGGCTATATGGTGGACTTGATAGAACCTCAAGACCATGGGCGGATCATGCAACAGGGACAGGCCCGGCTTTCAGACGACCCGAATGATCTGGTCGCCACGACAACGGATAGCAGCCGCTGGCTGCTGAATGCGCCAAAGTTCGAGGCCATCGCGTTCGATGACCGGGGTTTGCCCCTCCGTATCGCGACCCTCGACCCGAGGGTATTTGCGCTCCAGAAACAGTGGATTGTCGAGAACGATCCGACCCGTGATCCTGCCAAGAAGATACGCGACGAGAAACAGGCGAATTTGGTTGCAAGGATTGCGACAAGACACCTTGGCTTGAAGTTCGAAGATACTGTTCTGAGTGGTTTGCCCGGAGCATTTCGCGACCTGGCTGCAAAGCTGAAGGACAGTGGACACGAAACCCCGGCTGAGTGGTGATCTCAGGCGAGGCTCGCCACGAACTGCGCTGGTAAACCCATCGGCGCGATCTGGGTTGATTGCCTGCCCTTTCCGGGGCGGTGGGACGACTTCGTCGCATCCAATGCAATTCCGCCTGTTTTCGGACTCTCCCATGTCGTCCTTGTATCAAGTCCCAAGCCGAAGATCGCGGCTCGGCCATGTTTGGCACCCTGGTTGGCGAGAGCTTGATTGAGGATTGGGTCGCGGCCTGCTGTCCCCTTCCAGGCACAGGCTTTCATGTGGGCATCATCCCAAGATTCTGCATTTTCGGATTGAGCCCTTCTTGTCCCGGTGATTCTGCCGGTTTTCGTCGGACGCCCCCGAACGCTCGGTCTCTCAGGCGGAACGTCGCTGCAACCGGGTTTTCGTGCCCGATGAGACTCGCCGTTCAGTGACTGAATCCGTTGGTCATCCGAATTCGCAAGGACGGAGCTCTACAGCGCCTCGCCTCGCTCCCGGCGAACGGCATCCAAACATGCCTCGGACGCGGACAACCGGATCGACGCCAGGGCCGTGATGCCAGGACAAGCCGCATGGAAGTGGGCGACAGGGACAGCGGGAGCCGAACAACAGGGAAAGAGGGCAATCTGGAAGAAGCGCGGCGAATCGCCGAGATTCCGACCATTCTTGCAGCCATCGACACAAAGGTCGGCGGCCAACTTCGCCCGCCTCCAGCGACAAGACCCGGTCGCGGCCTGAGGCCGTAGAATCGGCGTTCAGTCAAGACACAACTGGCCGTTCCGGCCCCGACAAATTCTAGGTCGAACCCGTCCATTTCCCCCAAGGCGGGTGAGACAATTGCAGGGTTGATGGCATCTGCCAAACAATGGATGTTCAAGAAATTGCACAGGTTTTGGTGGGCCAACCAATCAATGTTCGCTCCTGACCATAAGTCGGAACCCTATTGGTGGGATCGAACCCCGCGTCCAGAGCTTCCCGTCGGCGACCTTCCGCCTTCGGTAGAAGTCGCTATCGTTGGTTCAGGCTATACCGGGTTGAACTCAGCTATCGTGACCGCGCGAGGCGGGCGTTCAACGCTCGTCTTCGACTCAGAGGACGCCGGTTTTGGTTGCAGCACGCGAAATGGCGGGCAGATCAGCACAAGCATCAAGCCTTCGCTCGGCGAACTTACCAAGAAATACGGTCCGCAATGTGCATTCGAAATCTTGAAGGAAGGGCAGACCGCGCTGTCCTGGATCGGCGACTTCATCGAGAACGAAGGGATAGACTGCGACTTCAAGGTACCAGGCCGTTTCCACGCGGCTCATAGCTCTGGCGCGTTTGACAGACTGGTCCGGCAGGTCACGAGTCAGCCGCGCGGGCTGGAGGTTCCATACCGAATTGTGGAACGCGGCGATCAACGGGCAGAGATCGGAACCGACAGTTACCATGGCGGCATCGTGTTTGAGAAACACGCAAGCTTGGACCCGGCGCGGTATCATCAAGCACTGCTGGATCTTGCGGTCGCTGCCGGCGCACGGATTGCCTCCCGTTCCACGGTCACTTCGATTGAAAGGTCTGGGCATGGTTTTGTCTTGCGGACCGGTCGCGGCGAAGTTTGCGCGCGGGATGTCGTGATAGCTACAAACGGCTACACGTCGAGCTTGACCCCCTGGTTGCAGCGGCGTGTCATCCCAATCGGCAGTTATGTGATCGCAACGGAACCGATTGAACGGGGCCTGATGGACCAGCTCATGCCAACGGACCGGATCGTCAGCGACAGCCGCAAGGTCGTTTACTACTACCGCCCGTCACCGGATCGTCAGAGGATTGTCTTTGGGGGGCGCGTTTCGAGTGCCGAGACGAATACGAGACAAAGCGCGATCCGACTCAAACGCGACCTTGACAGACTGTTCCCGGATTTGCGTGACGCCAAGATCAGTCACAGTTGGATGGGTTTTGTCGCCTATACATTCGACACGTTGGCCAATGCCGGCAAACACAACGGCATGCATTATGCCATGGGATATTGCGGGTCTGGCGTCTCGGTGGCGAGTTACCTGGGAATGCGGATCGGGCAACAGGTCTTGGGCCTGAGTGACGGGCGGACCGCATTTGACGGCATTCCCATGTCGACGAGGCCGCTTTTCTTCGGCAGGCCTTGGTTTCTGCCCGCCTCGGTCGCGTGGCTCCGGCTAATGGATCGCCTGAACCTCTAGCCCGCAAGACGCGGATCATTCCTGGACCCGACCTTGTCGTGTCCGAATTGGCGACGTGACGGCGAGCGGGCAAGCCCTGGCCGGTTCGGCCGGTCTGCGAGCATGCCTGTTGCAGATTCCGTCGGCGTTGCGTGTGGCCGGCTTGAACGCATCCGGCTGCCAGGCCCGTGCAACGGTGTCGTGGATTCGGCGCGGCCTGGGTCGGGCGCACCGCGACCGGGCGCAGGTCAATGCAGGAATCCAGGGTCGGAGGAACCACGAGGAGCGGCACGCCGCCGCACCGAAGACGAAATGGACAGTCCAAAGATCAGCTCGCGGCAGTCACCGGATGAAAAGCAGCATGGCGCGGTGGTTCATGCCAGTGGACATTGTTTGCTTGCATCATCTATGGTCCTCTCGCAAATGGCGAAAACGCTACCAATAGGGAGAATTTGACAATGGAAATTCGGACTAAACTTGCCGCCGCGGCCACCGCGACCCTCGCATTGACCTCGGCCGCGGCCGCGGAGCCAATCACGGTCGTTTCGTGGGGCGGCAGCTACGGCCAGGCGCAGGACAATGCGCTGTTCAACGACGCATCCAAGAATTCCGGCATCGAGATCATTCGCGAATCCGGTGCCAGCATGTCGAAGGCCTGCCTGCAGGTGGAATCCGGTGCGGTAACATGGGACCTGGTGGTCACCGGTTCCGGCGGCGCTGCCGCTGCCGCTGCCAAGGGTTGCCTGGAAATGATCGACTACAGCGTCGTGGACGTGTCAGACTTCTATCCCAATACCTATACGGACTATTGCGTTGGCTCCGACGTGTTCGCGACCGTTATGGCCTGGAACACCGAAAAATATGGTGGGCCGGGCAGCGAAGGCGCCCCGAACAGCTGGGCCGACTTCTTCGATGTCGAGAAGTTCCCCGGCACCCGTGCATATCGCGCCAATAATGTTGACGGCGCATTGGAACCGGCCCTGATGGCGGACGGCGTGGCACCGGAAGACGTCTACGACGTGCTTGCCACCCGCGAGGGCAAGGAACGCGCAATCAACAAGATTCGCGAGCTGAAGCCACATATCGCGGTCTTCTGGGAATCGGGCGCGATGCAGGCTCAACTGATGAAGGACGGCGAAGTCGACATGACGACCGGCTGGAACGGTCGCTTCGACAACGCAAAGAAGGATGGCGCCACAGTGGGCTACACCTTCAACCAGGCGCTCCTGGACTACGACTGCTTTGCCATGCCGAAGGGTGCGCCGAACAAGGACACCGCGATGGCATTCCTGGCCGAGGTTTCAAAGGCTGAGTATCAGGCGAACCTTCCGTTCCACATCACCTACGGGCCGACCAACAAGAAGGCCTATGAAGTGACAACGGCGCCTGCGGAACTGATCCAGGCACTGCCGTCCCACCCGGACAACGTGCCATTGATGGTTCCGGTCAGCCTTGACTGGTATGCGGAACACCGGTCCGAGGCGCTGGAATTGTATATCGAGATGCTCAGCGAGTAGTCTCTGCAAGCGAGGATCGCCGGGCGCATGTCGTGCCCGGCGATCGCACACGCATCAATTCACGTTTGCAATCGAGTCTCGTTGTGACTGACGCTCCACAGGGCACGACCGCGTTACCGATACAGATCAGGGATCTGACAAAGCGGTACGGCTCTGTCTACGCGTTGAATTCGGTTGACCTGGATGTCCACAGTGGCGAGTTTCTCACGCTTCTCGGGCCGTCGGGCTCTGGCAAGACCACGCTGTTGATGGCGATTGCCGGGTTCAACCGCCCGGATTCCGGAAGCATCCGGTTCGGCGAAGACGAGGTCATTCTGACGCCTCCTCACAAACGTGAAGTGGGAATGGTGTTCCAAAGCTATGCCTTGTTTCCGCACATGAACGTCGCGGACAACATTGCCTTTCCCCTGAAACTGCGTGGCGTCAGCGCTGCAGAGCGGGCGGCACGCGTCGAGGACGTGCTGGAGACGGTTCAGCTTTCCGGGTTTGGTGAGCGCAACATCGACCAGTTGTCCGGTGGGCAAAGGCAGCGCGTCGCGCTGGCACGTGCGTTCGTGTTCGGACCGCGGATTCTGTTGATGGACGAACCGCTGTCGGCGCTGGACAAGAAACTTCGCGAGCGGATGCAGATCGAGCTCAAGCACCTGCATCGCAAGCTAGGCGTGACGACGGTCTACGTTACCCACGACCAGCGCGAGGCGCTGACCATGTCCGACCGGATTGCGGTCATCAACGACGGTGAGCTGATTCAGTTGGACACGCCCGAAGTAATCTATAACCGCCCGGCAAACGCGTTTGTCGCCGATTTCATCGGGGAGTCGACGATGCTTCCATTGACGAGAGACGACGCAGGCACGCTGCATTTCCGGGATCAAGTGGTCGGCGACGCTGGCTCGGACCGGGCCAAGGACTGGACGCTTGTGGTGCGGCCGGAGCGCCTGTTCTTCGCAGGTGCCGGAGCCGAAACGGACGACCAGACCATCGTGTTGAAGGGCGTCTTGCGGGAAGCCGTCTTTCAGGGCGAGTCCGAGATGGCGCTGGTTGCGATTGACGACGATACGGAACTGGCCGTCAGGTTCGGAACGAGCGGCACGGCGAATCCCTCTGGCAGGAGCGTTGGCGCTCAAGTCTCGATCGGTCTGGACCGCAACGACGTGATCATCATCCCTGGCGGGCAAGCCACGTGATGGCGCGTGCCGATACAGACGTATCGCGATCTGGCAATAACCTTCACGAGGCGGCGCTGAAGCGTCAGCAAACGCGCGAGCAATGGTCGATACTGAGCCTTGTCGTGCCGGCCTTGATCACGATCGTCCTGATCATCCTGATACCGCTGTCGTGGCTGTTCTACCTGTCATTCCTGGGGGATGATGGCGGGTTCACGCTTGAGAACTATCACAAGATGACCCAGTACAAGTCGTACTACCGGATCTTTCTTACGACGTTTCAAGTCAGCATTCTGACCACGCTGACCTGCATCGCCCTTGGCTATCCGTTGGCGTTTTTCCTGGCCCAGCTGCCGCCAAGGTGGGCGGGCGTTTTCATGCTGGCGGTCTTGCTTCCGTTCTGGACGTCGCTTCTGGTGCGCACCTATGCATGGCTGGTGTTGCTTCAGAAGCGGGGCATACTGAACGAATTCGCCTTGCAGATCGGCCTGTGGGACACGCCAATCAAGCTCGTGCACAACATGACCGGCACGCTCATCGGAATGGCCCATATCATGCTGCCGTTCCTGATCCTGCCGCTCTACAACGCGATGCGGAAAATCGACAAGGACATGATGCACGCCGCCGCCAATCTAGGCGCCAATCCGGTCAATGCGTTCTGGCGTGTCTATTTCCCGCTGTCGCTGCCGGGAATGGTCGCAGGCTCGCTGATCGTCTTTGTCCTGTGCCTTGGGTTCTACGTGACCCCAGCAGTCCTGGGCGGTGGCCGGGTCATCATGGTCTCGAACCAGATCACCGCCATCCTGGAGAATCAGTTCGACTGGGGAGCGGCCAGTGCGCTCGGTGTCGTGTTGCTGGTTGCCACGACCTTCACCCTCTACCTTGCTGCGCGTTTCTTCAAGTTCGACGCAGCCCTGTTCGGGAGGGATTGAATGAACTGGTGGAACCGCCCCGCGGCGGACACGCAGATCACGCATGGCAACCGCCTTTGGCTTTACGTCCTTGCGGCGACCATCATGTTGCTGCTGGTCGTCCCGACCCTGATCGTCGTTCCGATGTCGTTTTCGGATTCGCAGTATCTCGAGTTTCCGCCCAGCACCTGGTCCCTGCGCTGGTACGAGGAATACCTTGGCTCGACCAAATGGATGCGCGCGACGGCAACGTCGCTCCAGGTTGGGCTTCTGACGATGCTCGTCGCGACACCGCTCGGGGTCATGGCCGCGTACGCGCTTTTCGTCTCGCGCCATCGCGCGACTAGAGCGATCTTCCTGCTGCTGATCACCCCGATGATCGTGCCAGTCATCCTGATCGCGATCGGGACGTTCTACGCCTATGGCCGGGTCGGCATGAACAACACGATTACGGGGCTGGTGCTTGCGCACACGGCGCTTGCGCTCCCGCTCGCGATCATCGTCGTCACCGCAGGTCTGAGAACCTACGACCTCAATCAAGAGCAGGTGGCGCGCAGCCTGGGTGCCACCCGAACAAGGGCGTTCTTCCTCATTACGCTGCCCCAAATTCGGTTTTCGGTCATCACGGCGGCGCTGTTGTCGTTCCTGACATCATTCGACGAGGTGATCATAGCGATCTTTGTTTCTGGCGGCGCCAATGCGACCTTGACCAAGCACATGTTCGCGGCTCTGCGCGACTATATCGATCCTACGATCGCGGCGATCTCGACAATAATGGTCATCCTGTCGTCCGCGCTGTTGCTCCTGACCCAGTTCCTCGGTTCGAAAGGCAACAGGAATTGATGCGGTCTTGGGGCGCGGCGGTGCCGGAGACTGTGTGTGGCAGTGAGCTGGTCCGATGATTCCGCACGAAGGCGCATCGCTGTCCTTCCAGCCCCGTATCCGCAGGGGCGCGTTCTTTGAAGCGTCCTGGAGGTACGGGTGCCGCGCGTTTTCCGTCTTCAATCGCACCTATATCCCAAGCACCTTCTCCACGCCGCTGGATGAATATTGGAAGGTGACGGAAGACGTCGCGATCTGGCCCGTGATGGGCGAAAGGCAAGTTGAGGTTTCCGGACCGGATGCGGCGGACTTCGTGCAGTTCCTGACCCCGCGGGACATGAGCGGATGTGCGGTCGGGCAATGCAAATACGCGCTGATCACCTCGGTCGAGGGCGGAATCCTCTGCGACCCGATCGTCCTTCGGCTGGCAGAGGACATGTACTGGCTCTCGACCTCGGATTGCGATCTTGAGCTTTGGGCAAAGGGCGTCGCAGTTCATTCGCCGATGCGTGTCGAAATCAGGGATGCCGGAGTTTCCGTGATTCAGGTGCAGGGACCAAGGTCGCCGCGCTTGATGGCCAATCTCTTTGGCGACCGGATACTCGACTTGAAGTACTATTGGCTCGCATCCACGGAATTCCAGGGCCACACGCTCACGATTTCGCGCACGGGCTGGAGCGGTGAATTCGGCTACGAAATCTACCTCAGGAACCATGTCCAGGGCGACGCCTTGTTCGATGCGCTGATGCAGGCTGGCAGCGACTGCAACGTCGCGCCTGGTGCCGTAAGTCAAGCGCGACGCATTGAATCGGGCATCATGTCCTGGGGCGTGGACGTGACCCCGAACGAGAACCCGTATGAAGTCGGGCTGGAGCGATTGGTGGAGTTGGACACCACTCCGGAATTTGTCGGCCGGGCAGCCTTGGCAACACTGAAAGAGCAGCCCTTGAAGAGGAAGCTCGTCGGCATGAGAATTGAGGGCGCGGCACTGGGTCCGAACGAGGAATTCTGGCCGATTGCACGTAACGGCGAGCTTGCGGGTTCGCTTACGAGCCTGGCCTACTCGCCCCGGCTGGAGGCAAACATCGCGCTCGGACTGGTGGCGGCCGAACATTCGGTGATCGGAACCGAACTCATGGCGGACACTTGGGGTGGACCGCGCAGGGCTCGGGTGAGCGAGCTTCCTTTCTTGCCCAAGCGCCAGCAAGGCGATGCGCGCGAACTGCTAAATTCGACCGGGACTTGAACCCGAAGGGCCCGGAATGCCAAATTCAATGCGGGAGGACCACAAAATTGGCCAGGATCACTGCGATCAATCACATCGCCTTTGCCGTCAAGGACCTGCACGCGGCATTGGACAATGCCATCAACGTTCTAGGTGGCGAGATGATGATGGAATTCGAATCCATCGAGGACAAGTACCAAGGCGCCTGCGTGCGGTTCGGCGTCAGCATCATGAGCTTCATTTCCAGCAACGACCCAGGCAGCTTCATCTCGAAATACGTGGAAAGGCACGGCAACGGTATCCAGCACATCGGGTTGGAGATCGATGACATTGAGGAATACGTGGCCGAGCTTGAGGCCAAGGGCGTGAAGCTCGACAAGACCGAGATGGAAGACGATGACTATCAGGAGGCGCTTGTGGGCCCAAGGACCGGCAGCGGCGTGGTGTTGCAACTGACCGGCTGGAAGGCGGGGCCGTTTGACGCGACGCATGAGGGTTGCGAACGGCTGTGCCGAAAGTATTCGCAGAACCCCAAGCTGAACCTGTTGGCCGGGAACCAGTTGCGCAAGGAATAGGCGCGGACCAGCGATGCAGGACCGACACTTTGGAGTCTGGCCCACCGGGCTGCCATACAGCTTGCCGCCGCCGGAGCGTTCGGTTCTGCACAACCTGAACCAGGCCGTCAGGGCGGCCCCGGATCGGACGGCCATCTGGTACTATGGCCGCCGCATCACCTATTGCGAATTGGCAACCGAGGTCAAAGACCTCGCGGGCTTTCTGCATCACCAGCTTGGCATCTGCGCAGGCGATCGCGTCGCGATCTATATGCAGAACGCGCCGCAATTCGTGGTGGCCTATTACGCCATCCTTGCCGCGAATGCAGTGATCGTTCCTGTGAACCCGATGTGCCGGCGCACCGAGCTTCGCTACATCGTCCGGGATGCCGGGGCCCGGGCGATCATCTTTGGTGCCGAGTTGGCCGACGAGGTGATCGCGGTTCAGGACGATTGTGGGCAGCCCGGGCTGATCCAGGCGCGATACAGTGACTACGCTGAGGACGGCGGGGACCTTCCCGCTGAGTTTGCGGAATTCGCGTCCGCCTCAATTGGCACAGCTTGGGCTGACGCGTTGGCCATGGAATGCGCGGCGCCCACCCATGACCGGTGCCCCGAAGATTGGTGCATCATCCCGTACAGCTCCGGGACCACCGGCCAACCAAAGGGCTGCCTGCACACCCATGCCAGCGTGAACGCCGTGATCTTCGCCTACCCTCGATGGGTTGGGGTCACGCCCGGCTCGCGCATTCTTGCCACGTTGCCGCTTTGCCATGTGACGGGCATGCAGCATTCGATGAACCTGCCGATCCTGACGAGATCGACGACCTATCTGATGACTCGCTGGAACGCCGCGCTGGCCGCCAAGCTCATCCAGCATGAGCGGATCGAACACTGGCGCTCGATCACCACGATGATGATCGACTTCCTGTCGCTGCCGGGGATCAAGGGCGTCGACGTTTCGTCACTCAAGGCAATCGGCGGCGGCGGGGCGCAGATGCCCGCGGGCATCGCGCGGAAGATGTCGGAACTGATCGGGCTCGACTATGTCGAGGCTTACGGCCTGTCAGAGACCATCGCGCCCACCCATATCAATCCGCCGCAAGCACCCAAGCAGCAATGCCTTGGCATCCCGATCTTCGACGTGGATTGCCGAATTGTGGACCCGGAAACGCTGGAAGAGCTTGGGCCCGGCGAACCTGGCGAGATTGTCACCCACGGGCCGCAGGTCTTTCAGGGATACTGGCGGCGCCCGGAAGAGACCGAGGCCGCGTTTCTGACCCTCGACGACAAGCGGTTCCTGCGCACGGGAGACATCGGCTATGTGGATGACGAGGGCTATTTCTTCTTCGTCGACAGGCTGAAGCGGATGATCAATGTCTCCGGCTTCAAGGTCTGGCCGGCAGAGGTCGAGGCGATCCTGCACAGCCATCCAGATGTAGTGGAGGCCTGCATCGTCGGCGATACAGACCCGCGCACGGGCGAGGCTGTGCGTGCCGTGATCGTGCCTCGCAAGGCCCCGCTGAATGCCCGCTGCCTAGCGGACTGGTGCTGCCGGAACATGGCGGCCTACAAGGTTCCCCAGCGATTTGAATTCCGTGACCATCTTCCCCGCTCCGGCACTGGCAAGGTCCTTTGGAAAGACCTCTAGGACCGCCCTAGGCGGCAGATCCCATGCCACTTTCGGCACGATGTGCATTCACACTGCATTTTGAGGCATTGCCGAGGCGGGCAAGGCCCATGGCCCCCTTTGCTCGACGTCGTCCTGTCTGCTGCCGACAGGTCGGCCCAAGGTTCCGTGAGCGCATGGAGCTTCCAGAGCTTCGAGCACCCGATCGGGACATGCCCCCCCGACCCCAGGTCAAGATGGAGCCCACGCGACGAGTCTGCGTCTCAAGCGCCGGTGCAGAAACCGGACGGCACCTCCCGGGATGCAATGACTTCAGCCTCGTGCATTTGGCCACGTCGCAATCTCGCAGCCTGCAACGTCCCGCCGAGGCGGGCACCATTGGGGCGCGAATTGCGGGCGCTGCCCATCCAGGCGGCGCGGCACCCTCGTGAATGCCGCCGCGATGTTCCCGGGAGTGTCCGTGCTCAGGCCTTCATGAGCGCCACTCCGCAGGCAATGAAACAGGCCGAGATCCAGCGCCAGCGGTTCACCCGCTCGCTCAGGGCGAGGGCGGCGATGATCGTGGCGAAGAGAATGCTCGACTCGCGCAGCGCGGCCACCAACGCGATGGGCGCCTGGGTGAAGGCCCAGACCGCGATCCAGTAGGATCCAAGCGACATGGCCCCGGTGGAAATGCCGGTCTTCCATGCGGGCAACATCGCCGGAAATGCGGCGCGCCCCCGGGTCAGTGCGGCAAATGTCATCATGCCGATGGCATCGCCAATCACCATCCAGAGGATGTACCCCGAGGCCGTGCCCGCGATCCGCGCGCCCACTCCGTCGACGAGCGTGTATCCTGCAGTGAAGCCTGCGGTGCCCAACGCCCAGAAAACTGCCGAGCCGCGCATCCAGCCCAAGGTCGAGCCCTTGGCTGCCATCAGCAGGATGCCCAGCGAAATTGCGAGGATCGCGGCCACGGAGCTTGGTGTGAAGGTGGCGCCAAGGACCAGCGCTGACCAGGCGGCAACGATGAGCGGGGCAGTGCCGCGCGCCAACGGGTAGGCCTGGCTGAGGTCGGCATGGGCATATGCCTGCATCAGGAAGACCTTGTAGCCGATGTGCAGCGCCGCGGAGGCGAGAATCCAGATCCAGGACTCGATGGTGGGCTGCGTCACGAAGGGCAGCACGGGGATCGCGATCGCTGCCTGGACCAGGGACATCAGCAGCAGAGTCGAAACACGGTCGAACCCCACCTTGACCAAGGAGTTCCAGCCGGCATGCATGAAGGCGGCCAAGAGGACTGCCAGGAAAACGTGATTCTCCACCTCGAAACAGCCTTTCGTGTCTTGCATCTACACGCGTCTTGCGCTGCGCCGAACCATGTGGTGCCGCGACTGCGATGCGCGCGACGTCTGCACCGGGACGGTGCTTGACTTGCAATGTCCTTTGTCGATCTACGTTCCTTGAAATGCGATCATGCGGTGCATGGATCGTGAGATTCTCGCAAATGTGTGCGCATACTGGAACACGTGGTCGCCCGTGCTGACGAAATTCGATCGCTCGAGATGGACCCGTCGAACGTGTGATCCTGATGCCCCGTCCGGTGTCCTTGGACAAGGGGTGTCGACAATGGTGATCCCCGGACTCTTGGAACTCCTGGCGTGGAGGGCAACGGATCTCGCTGCTTGCTGCCTTGCGAATCTTCCAGTCGCAGAGCCCGAGAGAGGTGCAGGAGCCGCAGCCCGAAAGGCGAACGCCGACCGACGGCGGGACGTCTGGGACGCGCTGTCCGAGCGCGCGCTGCGAGACGGCTAGCAGACCGGCTGCGTCCGTTGCAACCGGCGAGGCCGATCCAAGGCGCCCCTGGAGGCCCGGCGGGAGAGCACCGACCTGCTCACGCCGCGGGGCCAGATCCGTCACCGCGTCGAAGAGCTCGGCGTGCCGTTCGTCTTCCTGTCGAATGGCGATGAAGAGCAGTTCCTGGTCGGGATCGGGAAACAGATGCCCGCGCACGCGACCTCTCAGGCTTATACGCTCAGGGGAACCCGGAACGTAGGGTCGCCGTGCCGTGGGCCTGTGCCCAGGGCTGCGAGCCGACGCGCATGGACATGGACGCCACTACGCTCCGGCTGCAATTGCCCAGGATCGCCGACCACGGCGACTGCCCTTCCGTCCGAGGTTGCCAGAGTGTCGGCGACGCTCAAGCCTGGCGCCGGCGCGGCGCCATCGCCAAGATGCAATCAAGCGCCATGCAGTGTCCCTTAGTGACATTTCCCGGATGAAGCAGGCGCCTATGGGGCGGCCGCCAATGCCTCAACCTCGACCTTGAATTCGGGGCGGGTGAACCCCGAGACAATGAGCAAGGTGGAGGCTGGAGGGCGGTCCACATCCTTCATGAATTCGTCCCGGGCGCGCATGTAGCCCGACATGTGTGCGCGTTCAGTGACATAGGCCGAAACATGTGCCACGTCGTGTGCAGTCATCCCGCTCTCGTGCAGTACCTGGGCGATGTTCTCAAAGCAGAGTGCGGCCTGAGAGTAGACGTCCTCCGGGATGCAGTCGTCGGTGCGGATCCCCAATTGGCCGGACGTCTGGACCAAGCGCCAGCCTGCCGGAATTTCAACTCCGTGCGAATATCGTGCAAATGGAGGTCTAATCGTCCCTGGCGTCAGGGCCCTCATTTCGGTCACCAAGATTCACCTCGTTTCATCCTTGTCAGCAAGAAAATTTTTTGCAAGCATTGGCGCACGTCTCTGGCACGGATCGACTTCAAGGGCCACGCAACACGGTATTCGCCACGGAGGGCGTGAATGTGCGTCGGCGCGTGCTCTTGGTCCGTCACGGCCACGAACCTGCGGACGACCGGGTGGTCACCTGGTTGACGCAAGCGGGATTCGAAATCGATGCCCGCAAACCCTTTGCAGGCGAACTTCTGGGTGAGCCCGGGGACGACCTGGGCGGCACTGTCGTCTTCGGCGGCATCTACAATGCCTACGAGACCGGCAGGCATCCGTTCCTGAAAGAGGAATACCGCTGGATCAACCGCTGCATCGAGGCGGACGTTCCGGTCCTGGGAATTTGCCAAGGTGCGCAGATGATCGCTCACCACCTGGGCGCATGGGCAGGTGCGCGCGACGACGAGACCTTTGAATTTGGCTATTTCCGGGTCGATCCGACAGCTGAAGCCGAAGGTTTCATGGATGCGCCGCTATGGGTGACGCAGGCGCATTTCCACACCTTCGACCTGCCTGACGGCGCCGTTCGGCTGGCCGAGAACGACAACTACGAGAACCAGGCGTTCCGACACGGCGACAAGGTCTTTGGCCTTCAGTTTCACCCGGAGGTGACCATCGAAGGGTTTCGCCGTTGGCAGAACCAGAACCAGAAGCAGGAGATCTATGACCGGCCCGGCGTCCAGCGGCCGGAAGAGCAGACTCGGCTGATGCATCAGCACGACGCGGCGCAGGCGGAGTGGTTCTACGGCTTCCTTGACAGCCTGTTCGGGAGGCCGTCATGACCGTTCGAGGCTTTGGGCCGAGCAGACGGCAAACAGGTTCCGGAACCTGCCCTCCGGTCTCGTCGCTGTCTTGCCTCTCGGCGCCATCGAGCAGCACGGGTCGCATCTGCCGATGTCGGTTGACCGAGATCTGGTGGACGCCACGGTGACACGATGTCTTGTCCATCTTGCCGCCGATCAGAACGTCCTGTTCCTGCCGACGCCAGGCATCGCGAAGAGCGGGGAGCATGACCGCCATCCCGGTACGCTAGGCCTGTCAGCCGACACGCTTCTTGCGACGCTGCCCGATGCCGGTGCCTCCGTTGCGCGCGCCGGCGTCGAGCGGTTGGTCTTTCTGAACGGGCATGGCGGCAATACGGCGCTTCTGGACATTGCGGCACGCGATCTCCGAATCTCGCATGACATGATTGTTGCCACAGGTTCCTGGTTCGGATTCGCGGAGTTCGAGGGAGTCTTCGACCCCGAGGCGCTGGACGACGACATTCACGCCGGGGACGGCGAAACTTCGGCGATGCTGGCGGCGAGACCAGAACTGGTCGACACGAGCCAGGCGCGGAACTTCGTGTCCGCGACGCGTGAATGGAAAGAGGCGAACCGTCATGTCGGCCTGACCGGACGGCCAGCGCGTCCGGCATGGATCAGTGATGACCTGGACGCCGACGGCGCCTGCGGCGACGCTTCGGCCGCTACAGCGGAAAAGAGCAGGCACCTGCCGGAAACGGCGGCCCGCAACCTTGCGCTCTTTCCGGCAGAGTTCGCTCGCTTGGAACCGCGAAGGCGCTCATGATTGCGCAGCATCTCACCGACTTCGTGCTGCCGGACGTCAGGGTTCCGGTTTCACTGATCGCGCGCCTCGACAAGTTCGGCGGCGCGAGAGATCAGGACTGCGTTCACGGCGATCTGCTCATCCGCAACGGGCGCGCGGATTGCCTGGTTCCGGCAAGTCCGGCCAGCAATCTGCCAAGGGTGGTCCTGCCGAAACTGACCGAGTGCAATGTTCACCTCGACAAGTGCTGCGCGATTTCCTGTATGGACGGCGTCGGAGGCGGCCCGCAAGCCGCCATCGCCGCGCAAGACGCAGATCGTGCCCACTGGACTCAACGCGATATCCGGTCCCGTGCCATGCGGGGTCAGGAGGAGCTCATTTCCAGCGGGTGCGGGAGCGTCCGCAGCCATGTGGACTGGGGCCGCGACGACAATCCGCATGCACCATCGCTTTCCTGGCCCGTTCTCGGCGAAATTGTCCAGGAGTGCAGTGACCGCGTGACCTTGCAGTTGGCTCCCCTGATCGACGCCGAACAAGTCGCGGATCCTGCAGTTGCGGATGCGGTTGCCAGGGAGATTGCCTCCGCTGCCGGCGCTCTCGGGGTCTTCGTCTTCGATCAGGCGGACCGGCGGAGAGGGATCCGGCAGGCGTTCAAGGCGGCAGACGAGCATGGTCTCGCGCTTGACTTTCACGTTGACGAAGGGCTCGACGGCACGCTCGACGGATTGGAGATCATTGCTGACCTGGCGATCGAAACCGGGTTTCACGGGCCAGTCCTGAGCGGGCATGCCAGCAACCTGATGAACCTCGATCCCGAACCCCTGAGGAATCTCGCGGAATGGCTCTTGCTTTCTGACATTTCCGTTGCCGCTCTCCCGGCGGCCAATCTCCTTCTTCAGGGACGGGCAGCCCGAACGCCCGACCGGCGTGGAGTGACACGCGTCCATGAACTTCGTGCCGCGGGTGTCCCGGCCGTCATCGGCACCGACAACTTGCAGGACGCCTTTTGCCCGCCGGGCCGGCATGACCCGCGCCAGTCGCTCGCCCTGGCCGTTCTTGCCGCGCATCTGGATCCGCCGTTCGGCCCCTATGTCCCGATGATCGCCACCAGCGCCAGGAAGGCGGTTGGCCTTGCGCCCACCCATGTCGATGGGTGTGCGATCCGGGACCTGATCATGTTCGACGCCGCAACGACGTCAGACATGCTGGCGGGGGCCGCACCTCCCGAACGGGTTTCCGCCGCATTTCAGGGAGAGCTTGCATGAATTCGGTCTCCGGCAAGGTTCTCATCGACTGGAAGGCCTTTGCCGCCCGGTTGGCGCCGGTCGAGGTGATCGACGAACCGGCCTTGGTGAAGAAGCGGTCACGCGACTTCTTCTGGTACAGCCCGGTCCTGAACGAAGAGCTCAAGAGGTGCTTTGGCGACCTTGTCGCGGTTCCCAAATCCGTGGAGGAACTGAAGCATTGCCTGAAGGCAGCCCATGACGCAGAGGTTCCGGTCGTCCTGCGCGGGGGAGGCACGGGAAACTACGGGCAGTCGGTCCCGGTCGAAGGCGGCTTGATCGTCGAGACGACATCGATGAACCGGATTCGGGACATCGGTGAGGGGTTCGTCAGGGCTGAAGCGGGCGCCTTGATGGCAGACATCAACCGTGCCTTGAAGCCGGCCGGTCAGGAATTGGCAATGTTCCCGTCGACGCAGGACATTGCCACCATCGGCGGGTTCGTTGCCGGAGGTTCCGCCGGCATCGGGTCGCTGGCAACCGGTGCGCTGCGCGAGCCGGGCAACCTGATCGAGATCAGGGCGCTTTCGGTCGAGGAGCAGCCGCAAGAGCACGTATTCCGCGACAGGGATGTCCTGAAAATTCACCATGCCTGGGGGATGAACGGCGTCATTACGGAAGTGACGTTGCGTGCCGTCGCCAGCCGCGACTGGATCGCCTGCATGGCAACCTTTGACAACTACCGCAGCGCCTTCGTGGCGGGCCATGCCGCAGCCTCTGCCGAAGGCATCGCGCCAAAACTTGTGAGTGTAGTGGATGCGCGAATCGTGGAGTACTTTCCGCGCCTGAAGGGGCATTTGCGCAAGGGCCGTGATCTCCTGGCCTGCTATGTGCCGGTCGAGGACGTGCACGCTCTTCGAGGCCTTGTCGCGGAACAGGGCGGAAAGGTCGAATTCGCGCTCTGCGACGAAGACCGGGAGGCCGCAGGCATTCCGCATGTCTTCGAGTTCTGCTTCAATCACACCACGCTTCAGGTCCTGAAGTCCGACCGCTCCGCGACTTACCAGCAGGTGGGCGTGCCTGATCCGTCAGATGCCGACGCCCTCGTGGACCTGCGGCGGGATTTGGGCGACGACGTGTGGACGCATCACGAATTCATTCGCCTCGGCGGGAAGATCGTGGCCATCGACCTGCCGATCATCTGGTATTCCGGAAAGGAGCGACTGGATGTGATCAACAAGACCTACGAGGCGCACGGCTGTGCAATCCACGACGCGCACACCAACGAGGTCGAACGTGGCGGAATGCACGATGCCGACTACATCCACCTGGCATGGAAGAAGCGTCTTGACCCAAAGGGCCTCTTGAACAGCGCCAAGTCCGCCGCCTGGCATCGGGTCAAGCATCTGAGCGCCGATCAAATCACGGCCAAGGCCGTGACCTGAGGATCAAGTGATGACCGACTTGAAGACTGTCCCCCTCAACCGGAACTTCGGTGTTGAGGTCTCCGCCCTGCCGTTGGCCCGCTTCGTTCCCTCGGGGCGGTTTGCGGAACTGCGAGCGTTGTTCGAGGAGCATTCCGCGCTATTGTTCCGCGTCCAGGACTTCGATGACGCGGCGCATCTGGAACTGGCCCGTGCCTTTGGCCCGATCGAGGACCGCAAGGCCGACGAACGCAAGCCCGGCGAGGAATTCACGATCCCAAAGGTCACCAATGTGCGTTCCGACAGTTCCCTCAAGGGCGACATGGACCTGCACAGGCTGCATCTGGAATCGAATTTCCTGTGGCATGCCGACAGCACCTTCCTGCCGACGCCGGCCTTGACAAACATCATCACCGCCCGCGCGGTGGCCACGGAGGGCGGAGAGACCGAGCTTGCCTCGACCCGGGCCGCCTGGGCGGCCATGCCCGAAGAATTGCGCACCCGAATTCGAGACCGTGGCATCTGGCATCACTATTCCGTATCGCGGGCAAGGATCTCCGCCGAACTGGCCAGGCATCCGATGTTCCACAAGTGGCCCGCAACCCGCTGGAAAGCCGTCTGGACCAATCCGGTGAACGGCCGCGAAGCGCTTTACATTGCATCCCACGCCTATAAGGTCGACGGGCATGACGAAGCGGAAAGCGCGGAATTGCTGGACGAATTGATGGAATTCTGCACGCGGCCCGAATTCACGTATTCCCACCAATGGGAGGTGGGTGACGTCCTGATATGGGATCAACGGGCAATATTGCATCGAGGAAGGCCTTGGCCCGATGAGCAGGCCAGAACTCTGTCCAGCATTTGCTGCTCCGTGACCGATGCGGACGGTGTTGCGGCAATGCGAATGCCGCAGTGACGGAATGTGCGGTCATTTTCGGATGCCGCCAAACAGCAGGGGGCCTGCTGACAGACCGATGGCCCCCCAAACGACCAAACAAGGAGGAAGACAAATGCAATACCTGACACGCACGGGAAAGCCGTTGCCAAGGGTGATTACCGATCAGGCCAAGACGGTCGGCGACGACGCCGTCAGCCGCAGGGAGTTCCTTGCGCTCGCCAGCTCCTTTGGCGCGACGGCCGCAACGGCCTACGGAATGCTGGGCCACGCGGCGCCGGCCATGGCCGCCAACGAAGCGAAGATGGGCGGAACCGTTCGCATCCAGATGGAAGTCCGCGCGCTGAAGGACCCGCGCACCTTCGACTGGTCGCAGATCGCCAATTTCACCCGAGGCTGGCTGGAGAATCTTGTCTCCTACGAAAATGACGGGACGTTCTCGCCGGTCTTGCTGGAAGGCTGGGACATATCGGAAGATGCACAGACCTACACCTTGAACGTTCGCAAGGGCGTGAAATGGAACAACGGCGACGACTTCACTGCCGAGGATGTGGCGCGCAACATCGCTGGCTGGTGCGACAAGGACGTCGAGGGCAACTCGATGGCTGGCCGCTTCGCCGTGCTGATCGATCCGGACACGAACAAGGCAATCGAGGGTGGCATTGAAGTTGTCGACGCCCACACCGTGCGTCTGAACCTGCCGAGGCCCGACATCTCGCTGATCGCCGGCATGGCCGACTATCCGGCAGCCATCGCGCACGGTTCGCACGATCCCGAGAGCATGCTCGCCAATCCTGTCGGCACCGGGCCGTACCTGCCCGAGAGCCTGGAGGTTGGCGACAAGGCCGTACTGGTGCGCAACGAGAGCCACACTTGGTGGAACGAAGGAAACGGCGCGTGGATGGACCGCGTGGAGTATGTCGACTACGGCACCGATCCCTCGGCCTTTGTTGCGGCGGCCGAGGCAGATGAGATCGACATGCTGTACACGATAGAGGGCGAGTTCATCGACATCATATCGTCGTTTGACGGTTGGGTGGAAAACGAGGTCGTGACCATGGCCACCATCGTCATTCGCCCCAACCAGCTGGCCGAAGTGGACGGCATGAAGCCCTACGCCGACAAGCGCGTCCGGCAGGCGATTGCCATGGCCGTGGACAATTCGGTTCTTCTGGAACTCGGCTATGACAGTCGCGGCGTGCCCGCCCAGAACCACCACGTTGGCCCGGCGCATCCGGAGTACATCGACATCGGCGATCCGAAGTTCGACCCCGAAGGTGCCCAGGCCCTGATCCAGGAGGCCGGCATGGCGGACTTCGAGCATGAACTGATCTCGATCGACGACGCCTGGCGCAAGGATACGACCGACGCCGTGGCGGCTCAGTTGCGGGACGCCGGCATCAACGTCAAGCGCACCGTTCTTCCAGGCAGCACATTCTGGAACGATTGGGCGAAGTATCCGTTCAGTTCGACGAACTGGAACCACCGCCCATTTGGCGTGCAGATCTGGGCGCTAGCCTATCGTTCCGGCGAGGCCTGGAACGAATTTGGCTGGGCAAACGCGGAATTCGACGCCTTGCTGGAAGAGGCCTTGGCGACTCCGGACGTTGAGAAGCGCCGTGCCCTGATGGCGAAGGGTGAAGCGATCATCCAGGAAGAGGGCGTCACGATTCAGCCCTACTGGCGTTCGCTGTACAACCATACCCGCGAGGGGCTGGGCGGTGGCGCTCACCATATTTCGTTCGAAATTCGGCCGGCACAGCTCCACTGGACCTGAGAGTCAGGATGGCGGGGCGGCTCTTGCCGCCCTGCCACTGACGATCAGGTCAAGGACGGGACATGACGCTCGAGACGGCAATCATTGTCGCCCAGACAGCCAGTGTATTCTTCTTGGCGGCCTGGCTCACGATCGGTGTCCTGGACAACATGTTCCACTCCGATCTGAACAGGACCGCAACGGCGGAAGTCCTGGACATGACGCGCATGAGGGAAGAATTCCCCGAGGCGTACGAGGCCGTTGCTCATCGACGAATATCGAACGCGTTGGTTCAGAAATGGCTGTTTGTTATCATCGTGGTTTGGGAAGTCGTCGCGGCCATTGCGTTATGGTCGGGATTTGCCGCCATGCTGATAGCTTCTCTCGGTCAGGTTGAACCGGCGACAGGTCGCGGCCTTGCCGTGTTGGGGGCACTGTTGTTTACCAGCATCTGGGTCGGCTTCCTGGTCGGAGGCAATTGGTTCTGCTATTGGTTCTGCCACGAAGGCGCGCAGAATACCCACTATCAGATGACGCTTTGGGGGATTGTGACAATGATCTTGCTCGTGGCGGGATGACCGCCTTCGATCCATGACATCTCCATTGGCCGAGACGAGTCGGACATGCGAGTTTTCGCCATGGGGTCATGATCTGTCAGCAACGCCGCAGGTTGAGCCGGGCTTGCCCCCTTGCTCCGCGCAACCGGCAGCGTGAGGAACCGCTTGCCGTCAAGGATCTCCTGAACCGAGTTCATCCGTGCCCGGGCATGCTGGTCCGCTGCGCGTCAAAGTCTCCTGATAGCGCCTTTCACGGGAGGCGCTCGCCTGGCTTCGGTCGCTCGATGCGTCCATGACGATCAAGCCGGCCATCTGCGGGCCCTCACGGTTTTGCACGTTGCCGCAGCGGCGTCTCGAAGCGGCGCTCGAAGACGGTTGGAGGGGAAGGGCGTACCTCTCAAAGACGGTCCGCCACGTCCCTGTGGCCGCCCTCGTATCCAAAGGTGACGGTTCCTTGGACGAGAGGCTTGCCCGACAGCCTTGTACAGGTCCGCATTTCTTCAAAAGGCATGTTTCGAACGGGCCTGGAAGCCGCATGCTTCCCGATGTGAAACGGATCCCCCGGCAGTCCGCCTTTGGATCAATCCGGCAATTCCAGTTCGCTGCAAGACGACCTGATCTGACAAGCGACGCCACCTTTGTCTCTTGCCGAAATGTCCTGCCTCTGGACATCACGCCTTCCTGATGGAGGGTGCCAGCTCCCCCTTCCATTCAAAGACCCAGATATCGCCCCGCCTCACGTTTTGGACCAATCGGGGACGCAGCGCGACCAGAACCTGTCCCTTTTCGTGTCGCGCCGAGGGATACAGGAGTCCATTTCCGCCTGATCTCAGCACGTCGCGTGCAAGTTCTTGGCCTGCCGGGTAGGCTACAGAAGGGTCCGCACTCAGGGCGGCCTCCTCCGTCCTCCCGTTAAGGTCGTGAAACCGCGTCGTGAACCCTGCGAGCAATTCACGGTAGGCCGTGACGTTCTCGAAAACCCCCGTCGCTTCAAGCTCGCTCGTGAGATGCCAGGCCACTTCCGCTTGGGACGTCTTGACGGCAGCTTGTCCGTAGGACGCATACCATGCACCGCGATCCGGTCCATTGAACCGATTGCCGTTGGCCCGAGCGCAACAGAAGGCGGCGTTGACATAGGTCCATCCGTACCCGTCCGTCTTGGTCAGAAGTTCGGCCGGGTTCAAGCCACCAGGCATTGGAAGGGCAGCCGTTTGACCGGCAGACGTGAGTCCTTCGATCTCTTCAAGAATCGCAAGGTCGTCATCATCGTCCGCCAAGGGAGCGATTGCCGGCTCGTCAACGTACGCCGTCGAGACCAGGCGAATGGTTGCGGGATCGGTAAGCTCAACTTCTTCAATGTCGGAAGCCCGGATCACGTTCCACCCTGCAATGCATCAACATGTTGCCGCACCTTCATCATGGCCGGGATGCCACCTTCGCACATGATCTGAACCGGGCTCTTCCCATTGAATCCCGGCCCGGAGTTAGCGGTCTTGGGCCAGCCGTACGTCAAGGGGCCATTGAACAACAGCCGCAAGCCCTTGAAGAGGCCGACCAGCAAACTTGCGCGGGTTACCTTGTCTTGGTCGAGCACTCCCCTGTAGGTTCCGGCCTTCATCCGGCCCCAAGTTGCGCCCGGGACATCGAAGAGCGCGGCTGCTTCCGAATTGGACAAGTTCCACGCGTCCGCTGCGCGCACGACAGCCTTTACGATCGCCGCGATCTTGTCTCCGTCTGAAATGGGTTGCACGACGGCATTTCCGGGAACGAATCGGCTTGTCTCCAACATGGGAAAGCTCCATATGATGAAGAATATCTAATCATATGATGCAAAATGTCAAGGAGTCATTGCAGATTCGACCGCCGCATGTGACTTTGGTGAATCCCGCAGGAGCCGCAATCGATATGCAGCCAGGAAACTCGCTTACGGTCACTGCTTCCACGCAGGCACATCATGCCACCCAAGCGTCTGCGGAGGACGTCATTGACCCGTCGACGCGCTGAACACGGGCTTTCCCGCCGCGGTTTCGGCCGCAGCGGACTCGTTGTCTCTTGAGGAGAGCCTCGTGTGTTTCGAGGCACCGGCGCATCCTGCCCACCCTTTGCGTGCGTGGTCCTAGGGGACAGATCCGAGAGTGGTGTACGGTCGCAAGCGGCACGCTCGTATCGCACGCACGTCATGGCGGTCTTTCGTTCCAGGCTGATGGGACGTAGATTGCTTCCGATGCCTTTCGCCTTCTATGACCTGGAAACCACCGGAACATCGCCTGCGTATGATCAGCCCCTGCAGTTTGCAGCGGTTCTTGCGGATGACGACCTAAAGCCGCTGAAGCGCGTGAACATGCGCTGCCGGCTGGCTCCGCACATCTTGCCTTCGCCGAGCGCGCTTGCCGTCACCGGGGTCCGGATTGACCAGCTTACGGACCCGGCGATGCCAAGCTGGTTCGACATGATGCAGGAGATACAGCGCCTTGTCGAGGATTGGGCTCCGGCAACGTGGACCGGCTACAACTCGATGAGCTTTGACGAGAATTTCCTGCGGCAGTCGTTCTACCAGACGCTTCAGCCGGATGTCTTTGCCACCCAGTTCAACGGGAACACGCGACTGGATGTCTTGCAGGTCTTGTATGCAGCGTTCTCTCTCTCGCACGACGCTCTCGCGTGGCCCGTGGACGACGCGGGAAAGCCGCTCTTCAAGCTGGACATGCTCGCGCCTGAGAACGGCTTTCTGGACCACGACGCGCATGATGCCCTTGGGGACGTGGAAGCCACCAGGCATCTGCTGCAACTTGTCCGGGACCGAGCGCCAGATCTCTTCAAGGACATTCTTGCCAACAGGGACAAGACGAATGTCGACAGGCTGCTTTCGTCCGGGGAACCGCTGGAGCTTGTGACGCGGCTCCCGGGCGAGCCGCCCCGGTGCATAGTCGGGTGTGGTTGTGGCCGCGACGCAAAGAGCGCGAACACGGCGGGCTTCTTCGATGTTCAGGTCGAAGACCCGGTTGAGTGTTTCGGACGTGACCAGGCTGGGCTGCTTGAACTCCTGGAGCGGTCGCCTCGCGTCGTGCACAGATTGAAGATCAACGAGACTCCAATGCTCTTCCACGCGCCGGCAGCGGACGAGCCCGTGCGAGGAAGATGCCGTGAAATTGCCGCCAGTTCCGACTTCTCCCGCCGAATTGGAGCTGCCATGGCCGACTTGAGGGTCCAGCGACATCCTCCTCCGGGTCCCGGAGATGCCGTGCGCGTTGAGGAGCGCATCTATGATGGATTTTACGGGCGTGAGGACAAGCAACTGCTTCGCAGCTTCAACATGGCTGCCGACTGGCAGGCCCGGCTATCGGCCGTCGAGCAGATCGGCGATGCCCGGCTTCAGCAGCTTGGAAGGCGGGCTGCGGTCCTGCTGGCTCCAGAGATCATGCCCGCCGCCACAGTGGCTTCGGCGGCCAGGAACATCCTGGCCAGGTGGCGGGATGCCGAAGCGCCATCGAACGGCTGGACAACTCTTGCGGCCGCCCATGCCCAAGTCGACCGGCTCCTGCGGGAGGGGCGAATCGACGACGACAGGGCAGGGGAGCTCCGAAACTTCTACGAAGGGCGCGTCAGGACACTTGAGGCCAGCCAGATACCCTAGCCGTGCCGGTCAACCACTTGAAATTGCGCCAGACTGCCTGACCGGAACGTCGACCAGCCACCTGAACGCCTTGATGCGGCTGTCCCTTTGGATAGGAACTGCCCGGCAAGCCTGGCAGGAATCGAGGCGATGCGTTCATGCCGCTGGCGAGTCGGGATCCTCCGGCATGCGTGCCATCAAGTCCACGCCGCAGTCGGACGCGAAGCGGATCCGGTCGATCAGAACCCGGTTTTCCGCAAGCAGCCCGTCCCGGCTGGCATGGAAATCCATCACCCGCTTGGTGATTCTCTGTCCGGTCGGTTCAATGCCGCGAAACGGAACGCCAGAGAACGTGCCAAGGAACTGTCCGGCGCATCCCGCAACCGGCCCTTCCGCCAAGAAGGTTTCCTTGGGCCAGGAACCCTTGCGGCCGGGGAACGACTTTACCGACGGGCCTTGCGCATGGTCGTGGAACTCCTGCAGTCCGTAGGCGGAACCGATGCCCCAAGGGCCGTGCCATGCCATGTCTTCCTGCCAGGATCGCTCCAATCCCTGGCTCGTCGTGTCGCTGCCTTCCAGCCTGTTGCAGCCGACCACGATCATGTCTTCGACAAGGCGGCGTGTCGTCTCGGTCAAGTCCGGGTCCCGGGGAGTCTTCACGATGCCGAGATCTGCGGACGGCCCTCCGGGAATGCGCGCGCGTCCGGAGAAGGGCGGAAACAGCTCTATTCCCGCCTGATGGGCAAGTCCGGGGACGTCCAAGAGGCAACGGGTCTCGGCAATCCGTTCGCCTTCGAACCTGCAGAATTCGCCGAATCGCAGCTTGCGGCTTCCCTTGCCTGGCGGGACTCCGAACAAGGGCCGGGTCATTTCGCCCTCGATGTTGCCCGCGGCTGCAACCCAGACATGCCCCATGAATTCTACGCCGAAGTAGGGATGGGGCAGTTTGGCGGCCTTCGGCATTGCCGCCCTTACCGGTTCAAGCAAGGCCGCCACGAATGCCTCGCGGCCCTTGAGGTCGCCGACTGGCGCGGGGCCGTGGAATGCCAGACCGGAGTCAAGGAGCGAGGGATCCGGCGAGTTTCCCGCAGCAAGCGCCCAAGCGCGTTTCTTGGCGTTCTCGAGAGGCACGGCCCATCCTGCAATTCGCGGTTCATCGCGTTTCGTTCGCTTGTTTGGCATGCCGTTCTCGCCTTCAGCAAGGAACGTTCCGGGCGGGTTCACTTTGCGCCTTGGAGGATCGAGCAGCTATCCGTCGCAGCAAGCGACGGAAAACGAATTCTGCGCAAGCCATGCCGGGCAGGCAGTTGTCAAGCCTGAGGACTGAATGGTCCCGTGCCGAGCGACAGGCAACAGGGAAGGCTTCAGAAGCAAGTCAGTGCTTGCCATGCCTTCCTTATGACCATGGCGTGCGCCGGCAGCGCATGAACTTTCGCCATGCGATGGGGATCTGTGCCAGTCAGTGCAGCGTGCGCAACGAGGCACCATCGACGCCAACCTTGGAGATGGCATGATCAAGCAGCGCGTCGGCAGGAAGAGAGAAGGTCGGGTTCGTGGGTTCCGGGTGGTCATTTGCTTCAGAATTGGCAAGCTTTGGAGGATCGCAAATGAAGGTTGACACGCGGCAAGCGCCCGACCGATCAAAGCCGCGACCCGATAGGCATTGGATCCAGTCGTTGGAGCGGCACTGGTGCGAAAACCGGGATCCTTTATATGTGTGCGCATTGGTTCGGCGAATTGCTTTGGAAAGAGAAGGTGAACACATGTCCAAACCGGCAAAGACAGCAAAGAAGGGACAGAAGGCGCCAACGACGAAGCGACCGGAATTTCTTGGCTGGCACACGACGGATGAGGAGGAAATCGAGCGGCGGCGCTGGAGAGGAATGACGGAAGTTACCGAGTTCGAGGAACTGGAACCGGAATTTCGGGCATTCGGGTCATTTCGAGTTCGGTCAAGCACGGGAAGCGGCTACGTGGTAGAAATCAGGCACCTTGAACGCCGCATGAATTCCTGCACCTGTCGTGACTTTGAAGTCGCCGAACTGGGTACATGCAAGCACGTAGAGGGCGTGCTCAACCTGATTGCCAATTCCGGGAGGCGGATGCGGCCGGGCGCAGCGAGCCGCCAGTCCCCCCGCATCGAGGTGCACCTGGAATCCTTGAGCGATGCGGCACCTGCCATGTTGCTGCCCGACGGGCACTTTCCCGCAGACATCCGCAGTGAGGTCGAGAGCCGGCTCCAGGATTTCAAGCGACTGAACGATGATCGGTCACTCACAAGCCTGAGACGGCTTGCCGACGCGCATCCGAAGCATGTGCGCGTTTCCAGGCTGACAAGGAGATGGCGGGACCGGCAGCTTGCCCGGGAGCGCCCGGCAAGAAGGCGAGAGGCATTTCTTGACGAGGTTGAAGCGGGCAAGCGCACCTTCGAAGTGCTGAACTTTCCGCTGTTCCCTTACCAGCGTGAGGGGATGATGCACTTGGCATTCAAGGAGCGTGCGTTGCTGGCGGACGAAATGGGACTGGGAAAGACCTGCCAGGCGCTGGCCGCCTGTGAACTCCTTAGGCAGACCGAAGGAGTGGAGAGGGCCCTCGTAGTCTGTCCCGCATCGCTGAAGTCGGAATGGGCAGAGCAAATCGAAGCGGCGACAAACCTGCCCTACCGCACCGTTTTCGGGCCTCGTGCCGCGAGGCTTGATGCCTACAGGAACCCGGAATTCTTCACGATCGCCAACTATGAGCAAATCCTGGCTGATAGAGCGGACCTTCAGAAATTGCTTCAACCTGACATCGTGATTCTCGACGAGGCCCAGCGCATCAAGAACTGGCGCACGAAGACGGCCACCGAGGTCAAGCAGCTCCAGAGCCGGTTTGCCTTCGTGCTCACAGGCACGCCGATCGAGAACAGGATCGACGAAATCTACTCGATTCTCCAGTTCCTGGATCCCAAGATCCTTGGACCCCTGTTTCGGTTCAACCGCCAGTACTACCGTCTTGACGACCGGGGTCGGGCGATCGGCTACCAGAACCTTGATGAACTCGGCGAGCGCGTGAAGCCCTGCATGTTGAGACGGCGCAAGGTCGAGGTGGAAGACGACCTTCCCGGCCGGACGGTCAACAACTACTTCGTGCCGATGACCCAGGAACAGCAGGCTCGCTACGAGGACTATGCCGGTTTGGTTGCCAGGATCGCCTCGGTTGCGCGAAGGCGTCCGTTGGCGGAAGCGGAATTCAAGCGTTTGCAGCTCGCTTTGGCCTGCATGCGCATGATTTGTGACACGCCCTACATTCTTGACGAAACGGTGCGGGACTGCCCGAAACTTGATGAACTGGAGCGCGTGCTCGAGGAATTGCTGAATGATGCCGATTCCAAGGTGATCATCTTTTCGGAATGGGTCCGCATGTTGTCGCTCGTGCAGTCGTTGCTGAGCGACATTGGAATCGACTATGCGCTGCACACGGGTTCGGTGCCGCAGAAGCAGAGAAAGGCCGAAATCAACAGGTTCAAGGAAGACCCGGGCTGCCGGGTCTTCCTCTCGTCCGAAAGTGGCGGGACCGGGTTGAACCTGCAAGTTGCCAATGCGGTCGTCAATCTCGACCAGCCTTGGAATCCCGCCAAGCTGGAACAGAGAATCGCCCGTGCCTGGCGCAAGCATCAGAAGCGAACGGTAACCGTCGCGAATCTGGTCAGCGAGAACTCGATCGAGCACAACATGCTGTTCCTCATTGAGCAGAAGAAGGCTGTTGCCGAGGCCGTCCTGGACGGCGAGACGGAATCGGGCACATTGGACCTTCCGTCCGGCAGGGCTGCGTTCCTCCAGCGTCTGGAAGAGGTCATGGGGACTGTCGTTCCAAGGGAGCGGACGCCCAAGCCCGAAGTTGATGTCCTTGAGCTGTTCCAGGACGCGTACGGCGACCGGTTGGTCATGTTGGAGAAGCTGACATCGGATGACGGCCGGAATTCACTGCTGGCTGTCGTTGACCCGGATGATGACGGCAACGTCAGCGCATACGGCGATGACGCCGCGGGAATGTCCGTCAAGACGCTCGACCGCGAAACCTACGAGAAGATGCTCCAGCTGGAGGCGTCCGGATTTCTCAAGTTCACGTCGAGCACGGCGGAAATCCTGTACCAGACCAGACGGCCCGACCCGAAGCAGGAGCAGGCGAAAAAGCGTCTTGCGGAAGCGCGCGCATTGCTGGGGTCCGCCGAACGCAAGTTTCGGATGGCGACACTGCTTGCTGGCGGGGGATTCTCGGAGGAGGCGGTGGCACAAGCGTCCGGAATTGCCGAAGACGCGATACTGTCGCTGTCGAATGCCTGCGAGCACGCGACCGGCGAGACGAAGGAGGCCACCGCAACCATATGCGAGAGACTGGCCGCGTCCGGCCAACTGCCGGAGGAACTCCTGAACAAGTCGATGTGGCTGTGCATTGGCGACGATGGGTCTGACAACGACATCGAGAGCCATGGTTCCGTCAACGGACAGGACGACCTGAAGAGCGCCGGCGAGATTCTGGCATACGCCAGAAGCGTGATCGCCGATGCCTCAACAGAGCATGTCCCCGCGCAGTGATTCCGGCGCGCCTCGCAAGACGCGGGCGAAGTCGAGGCGAGATTTCCGGCTGAAGCCAATTGCCTTGGCATGATTGTCCCGATTGGTGCTTCACTTGGGGGAGGTCAAGCATCCATCAACGGGCTTGAGCGAGGTTGCGCCGGCTGGCTCGCATGGTTCCAGGTCCGCTTCCAGAATCCTGTAGGCATGTTGCGCACGATTTCGTTCGGTCGGCTCCTTGACCTTGTTCGGCATCGGATGGTGAATATTCGCTCCGTCCGGAGCATTGCGCACGTCGGTGAGTGGGATGTTGCGCTTTGGAGTGAAATTGGAGAAGGATTTGCATGACCAGATGGAGTTCGGGAAGCGAAAGGCGTGCAAACGCCGCGCTTTGATGGTGTCAATTGGAAGACGGGTTGCGACCGCTGATGGCGGCGTCGGAGGAGTTTCTTTCCAGATGCGTTTCGATCGACCTTGAAGTTGATCCAGTTGGCGACCGCATCAAGAGTTTTGCAGCCGTCCGGCCTGGCAAGGCGAAGCCTTTCGTCTACGAACACGGATCCCTCGCGCGTGCTTTGGACGAACTTGACGACTATGCCGACGGAGCCGAATTCCTGCTCGGCCACAACGTCATACTATTCGACGCTCGCCATCTTGCGGCCAAACGGTCTGGTCTGCGGATCCTCACCAGGAAGGTGATTGACACGCTTTGGCTGAACCCGCTCGCCTTCCCGCGCAACCCGTACCATCGCCTGGTCAAGCACTATCTCGACGGTCGGCTGCAGGCCGAACGTGTCAGCGAACCACTCAGCGATGCAGCGCTGGTTCTCGACGTCCTGCAGAGCCAGATCGACAGCTTTCGTGACCTCAATCGGCGGCAGCCCGAGATGCTCATTGCCCTCCACTGGCTGGCGGCCAATGGCAGGCACGGCCCCGGTTTTGATCCCGTGCTTTCGTTGGTCAGGAATGCGTCACGCCCTGCAGCGCCCGCCGCACAAGATGCGGTCCGCGCACTTCTGCATGAACGGGCCTGCACGCATCGGACCGAATCAGCCATCTCGGAAGCCGGACAGGATGGCTGGCCGCTCGCCTATGCGTTGTCCTGGATCATGGTTGCCGAAGAGAATTCCGTGATGCCGCCTTGGGTGCGGCATCAATTCCCGCGCGCCGGCGAACTTGTCCGGGAACTCCGTGACACCCCATGCACGAATCCGGCTTGCAAGTGGTGCCGATCACAAGGCGATCCGGTCGATCATCTGAAGGCCTGGTTCGGATTCGACGCATTCAGGCCGGAGCCCTCGGGACCGGACGGGCGCTCCCTTCAGGAGACAATCGTTGCAAACGCGATGACGAAGGTGCCGACCCTCGGCATCCTTCCGACCGGGACCGGAAAGTCAATCTGCTACCAGCTACCGGCGCTCGCCCAGTACCGGAGGACCGGCGCGCTGACGGTCGTGATCTCGCCGCTGGTGGCACTCATGGCCGACCAGGTGGCCAGTCTCCGGAACCAGGGAATCTCCGCATGCGTGACGGTAAACGGCATGCTGTCCATTCCCGAGCGGCAGGACGCGCTGGACCAGGTGAGGCTGGGCGATGCGGCCATCTTTCTGATTTCTCCGGAACAGCTGCGCAGCCCGTCAGTGCGCTCGATCCTGGAGCAGCGGGAAGTCGGCTACTGGGTGTTCGACGAGGCGCATTGCGTTTCGAAATGGGGGCATGACTTCAGGCCGGACTATCGGTATGCGGCCCGCTTCATCAAGGAGTACTCAGGCGAGAGCGGCCCCGCACCCCTGATCTGCCTGACCGCAACGGCCAAGCCGGGCGTGATAAAGGACATCACCGAGCACTTTCGGGAATGGCTCGGGGTTGACTTGGAACTGGTCGATGGCGGCGCCAAGCGGCACAATCTCGATTTCGTGATCGTGCCGACGGAGAGGCTCCGCAAGCATGGTGACATCGTTTCCGTGCTTCGGGACGGGCTTCCGGAGATGGGCGTGTCCGGCGCGATCGTCTATTGCTCGACCCGAAGATCCGCAGAGGAAGCCGCCGAGTTCCTGAGAGGGCAGGGATTTTCGGCCGCCCATTACCACGCGGGGCTCAAGCCCGAGGAAAAGCGTGACGTGCAGGATCAGTTTGGCGACGGTTCGCTTCGGGTCATCGCCGCAACGAACGCATTTGGAATGGGAATCGACAAGCCCGACATTCGCCTTGTCGTCCATGCAGACATTCCGGGCTCGCTGGAAAACTACCTTCAAGAGGCTGGGCGAGCAGGCCGCGACGGCGATCCCGCCCGATGCGTGTTGCTATTCAGCAGTGACGACATCGAGCGCCAGTTCAGCCTCTCCGCGCAATCCCGACTCGACCGCCGCGACATCAGCGGAATCCTGAAGGCGATCCGTCGGCTCGATCAGCGCACCAAGCGATCTGGCGAGGTCATTGCAACTCCGGGGGAGATCGTACGAGAGGACATTGATCAGGATATCAAGCAGGACACCCTGGCAGACGATCACCGGGTCAAGATCGCTGTGGCATGGCTTGAGGACGCCGTGCTTCTGAGGCGCGAAGAGAATCGAGTGCGGATTTTTCCGTCGTCGCTAAAGACACGCACGCTCGACGAAGCCACCAGGAAGATCGAAGGCAACGGAAGCATTCCGCAGAATCGACGCGACGTGCTTCGCTCGCTCGTTCGCTGCCTCATGGAAGCAGCGCCGGACAGTGGAGTATCGACGGACGAACTCTGTGGGCGAACCGGGATGTCGCCGGGACGGCTGCGGGGCGCCTTGAACGATCTCGAAGCGCTCGGGATCGCATCCAACGACACGTCGATCACGGTGTTCGTGCATGTGGGTGGGGACGACTCTTCGGAGAGCCGCTTGACGGAATTCACGAACCTTGAGGCTGACCTTGTCATGAAGTTGCGCGAGGCGGCGCCGGACATTTCTCTCCAGGAAACCTCTCAGCTCCTTCTTCGGAGTGCCTCGCAGGAACTGAGGGATGCGGGGCACACAATTGTTCGACCGGACGTCGTCGAGCGCTTGGTTCGAGGGGTCGCGCGGGACGGACGCGACGATGACGAAGGAGTCGGCAGCCTGCGGGTTCGCAAGGTCAACCGCGAGGTCCTGTCGTTGCGCCTGCTGCGAAACTGGGACAAGCTTGCGCAGACCGCCGAATTGCGCCGCAAGGGGGCGGCGGTCGTGCTCGGCGCATTGACCGGCCTTGTGCCGAAGGGCGCGCGTGGCAAGGACGTTCAGGTCTCCACGAACCTTGGAGAGCTGATCGAAGCCCTTTCGAGCGACATTGAACTCGCGAGCGAGCTCAAGAATCCCTCCGGGCTCCTGGATCGGGCACTCCTTTGGCTCCACGAACAGGGTATCGTCTCGCTCGGCCAGGGTCTGACGATCTTTCGGCCGGCAATCACCGTTCACCTCGAGCCGGAAAGGCGCGGATTCACGGCAACGGACTTCAAGCCCTTGGAACTGCACTACCAGGAACAGATCCTTCAGACCCACATCATGTCTGCCTATGCCCAGCATGGGCTGGCATCCATGTCCGATGCGCTCAGACTCTCCGATGACTATTTTACGTTGGACAGGCAGGGCTTCGTCAAGAAATGGCTGCCTCGTTCCGCGGCAGTCTTGCAACGGCAGACGACGCCGGAATCCTGGCAATCAATTGTCGAGGATCTCGGGAATCCCGTTCAGGCGAACATCGTTGCGGACGAACGCGAGCAGACAAACGTGCTTGTCCTTGCGGGTCCGGGGTCGGGCAAGACGCGCGTTCTTGTTCATCGCATCGCCTACCTGATCCGAGTTCGCCGGCAGAACCCGCGCGGCATTCTGGTGCTGGTCTACAACCGCCATGCCGCGACCGAAATCCGGCAGCGGCTGTTCAGTCTTCTTGGAAGTGACGCACGGGGAGTGACCGTCCTTACTTGCCATGGTCTCGCGATGCGACTTGTCGGCGCGAGCTTTGCGAGGGATGCCGACAAGACGGACTTGGACCCGGAGCGATTCGACGAAGTGCTTCGACAGGCGGTCGACCTTCTTCTGGGCAAAGGACTTGCGAAGGAAGAGGCCGAGGCGCAGCGCGACACTTTGATCGAGGGGTATCGCTGGATCCTCGTCGATGAATATCAGGACGTCGGACCCGACGAGTACGATCTGATTGCTGCTGTCGCCGGTCGCTCGCTCGAGGAAAGGGACAGCCAGCTGAGCCTTTTCGCCGTCGGCGATGACGATCAGAACATCTATTCCTTTTCGGGCGCTTCCGTCGAATTCATCCGGCGCTTCGAGAAGGACTACAAGGCTCGGCCAGCACATCTGGTCGAGAACTACCGATCGACGGCAAACATCATCAACGCGTCCGGCCGCGTGATCAAGCTGGCTGGCGAACGAATGAAGGCCGATCATGACCTCGCCGTGAATGCGGCCCGGAAATCGGATCCTCCGGGCGGCGAGCTTGAGCAGCTGGACGCAGTCGGGCGGGGGCGTGTGCAGATCCTCCAGGAGGCATCCACGAGGCATGAACAGGCGGCGCTGGCCATCAAGGAACTGAAGCGCCTTTCGGCGCTGGGTCTGCCAGGCTGGGATTGGGCGAGGGCCGCCGTGATTGCGCGGGAATGGAAATTTCTGGAACCGGTGCGGAGCCTTTGCGAGGCGCAAGGCATCCCGGCCCAGTTCGCGACGGAGAAGCCAGCGAAATTCTGGCGCTTGCGCGAAACGCAGAAATTCATCCATTGGCTGAAGACCCAGAAGCATGCAGACCTGAGCACTTCGGCACTTGCCGACTGGGCGGCGCAGCAAACGGATGGCAAGTGGTGGACGCTGCTGAAGGAGGGCATCGGGACCCTTGTTGGCGAACTTGGTGGCCAGGGGACGCAAGTCAACCGAAGAGTCGTCCTCGAATGGCTTGCCGAATGGAGTCGGGACGCGCACCGATGCCAATCCGGGCTGCTGCTGCTGACTGCACACAGGGCGAAGGGCCTTGAATTCGATGATGTGGTCATTCTTGACGGCGGCTGGGAAGGGCGTTCTCGAGACGGGGATCCGGACTCCGAACGCAGGTTGTACTATGTCGCCATGACCCGGGCGCGTCGCGGACTCGTCCTTCTGTCGATGAAGCGGCCGCATCCGATCATTGGCGACCTTGATGACCCGGCCTTCCTGCGGCGGGAAACAACCCTGGAGCCGACTGATGTCTCCGGAAGCGAAAGGCTCTACCGCACGCTTGAATTGTCCAATGTTGACTTGAGCTATGCCGGACGTCTCCGGAAGGGTCACGGGGCGCTCGATGCTCTTGACCGGTTGAACACCGGCGACCCCATCAGGTTAAGACAAAGCGGCGAACGCTGGCTGCTCGTGGATCAGGACGATGTTCCGGTTGGGCGCCTTGCACGGAGCTTCAAGCCTCCGGATGACGCTGAGTTTCTCGAGGGCAGGGTGCATGCGGTTTGCATGTGGTTTCGTGAAGACAGCGCCGACGAGTATCGCGAGCATGTCAGGCGGGACCGGTGGCCAGTGGTGGTGCCGGAACTGGTCTATCGAACGTGAACTCTGTCAAGTCTCTCCTCGAACGGGCGGGGCGACTGGGGCTTGCGTCTCGAGGGGCGGCGGCAACTGCTTCCGGCAGCATTGATCAAGTTCAGACGTCCTGAACTCGAGGCGCAATCATGAGTTCCTTGAGGACCATTTTCCCCAGGCAAATAAGCTCTTCTTGGAGTTTTGTCGGCAATCTTGGCGCGTAGTGAGCGTACAAGATTCCATGAACCCCAATATGGGGGCTGAAGCCTCGGACATTCGCTGTGAAGCATAAAAATAAGGGGTTCAGCCTCAGAACCGTCGGCAAGATCCGAAAAAAGGGTTCACGGAAGTTGTAAGATTCAGCATCCGAGGTCACGACGACTGGTGCGCCAGGCTAACTGGTGGAATGTCGCCGGGTGAAAGTCCCGGCAGAAAGAGAGGTCAGCCAGCCACTTTCTCCGCGAACCATGCGCCGGTCGTCGCGAGGCGGCAGGTGAAGCGTTGGCAAGCGGCAGGCGTGGGCCGGGCGATTGAGCCACGAAAACTGACACAACTGGAGTGCCGAGGCTGTCAGACGGGCCGAAGGCAACACTCTTCGAGCCGGTTTGGTGAGGCGAGGAGAGGCTCCGCGGGGTCTGGGAACCAAGGCACGCGTCGAAGCGGTCCACCGGGACCTGGGAGGTCTTCAGTTCGCCCCGCTGTCGTGCGGGGCCGCAAAGCGAAGGAGGAATCCGAAACGGAGATGAACGATCTGAAGAAATCAGATTCGGCCATGGTAGCGAAGAATCCGGCGAACAACGGCCCTTCCGGGTCAGCGGAGCCGGGGGAGCGAAGGGCCGGACCCAAGGGGAATCCGGGAGGCCAAGGCTCGCGCCGTGCGCAGAAACGGGGAAGCGGGTCACAGGCGGCCGACCGGATGCGAAAGGCTGCAACGAGGAACCCGGAAGAGCGTCTCGTGGCGCTCCTGCACCATGTGACGACGGACGCGCTGGCGGAGGCGTTTCACTCGCTCAAGAGTGACGTGGCCGCTGGCGTGGACGGCGTGACATGGGAGATGTACGCCGAAGGGCTGGAAGATCGGCTGATCGACCTGCACGGGCGCGTGCACAGGGGGGCGTACCGCGCGCCGCCGTCCCGGCGGGCATACATGCCCAAGGAGGACGGGGGGCAGCGACCGCTCGGCATTGCCTCGCTGGAGGACAAGATACTTCAGCGGGCGGTGACGGACACGATTCTGGTGCCGATCCACGAGACGGAGTTCCTCGGCTTCAGCCACGGGTTCCGACCGGGGCGGGGGACGCACAATGCGCTCGACGCCATTGCGGTCGGAATGGAACGGCGGAAGGTCAGCTGGATCGTTGACGCCGACATTCGCGGGTTCTTCGACAATCTCGGGCGGGACCATCTGGTCCGGATGCTTGAGAGACGCATCGGGGACGTGCGGGTCATGCGGCTGATCGTCAAGTGGCTCGACGCCGGCGTCATGGAGGGGACCGACTGGACGGACACGGGCAGGGGCGTTCCGCAAGGCGGGACGGTTTCCCCGATCCTCGCCAACGTCTGCCTGCACCATGTGCTCGACGTCTGGTTCCACAACACATGGCGCAAGCGGATTGCCGGAGGCGACACGATCATCGTCCGCCATGCGGACGACTTCGTGTGCGGCTTCCAGCACGAGGGCGACGCGAAGCGCTTCCTCCGGGACTTGGGCGAAAGGCTGGCCCTGTTCGGACTGGAACTGCATCCGGACAAGACCCGGCTCATCGAGTTCGGCCGGTTCGCGAAGGCGAACCGCCGGAACCGGGGGCAGGGCAAGCCGGAGACGTTCGACTTCCTTGGCATGACGCACTTCTGCGACGAGTCGAGGAAGGGAAGGTTCAGGGTCGGACGCAAGCCGTCCCGGAAACGGGTCAACCGCACTTTGCGGCGGATCAAGGAAAGGCTTCGCGAGCGGTGGCACGACAACCGGCACGACACGGCTGCGTGGCTGGGCAGGGTCATCAACGGCTGGCTCAACCACTACGCTGTCCCCGGGCGTGGCCGACATCTGGAGAGGTTCGTTCACCTCTGCAAGCGGCTGCTCTGGCGTGCCCTCCGGCGTCGGTCCCAAAGGGACCGCACGGAATGGGAGGACATCGATCTCCTGACCGCCGTCCACTGGCCCAAAGTCGGGATCCGCCACCCGTGGCCGAGCCAACGGCTCGTCGTGAGGAACCAAGGGAGGAGCCCGGTGCGTTAACGCGCACGCCGGGATCCGAGCGGGGGGACCGGGGTAACCCGGTTCCCTACCGCGATAAGTTGGCACGCGCAGTGCGGCACGCGGGTGACTGTAAGGGCAAATGTGTTTCCTGGACACCTGTGACTTCGGGAAGCAGGAGAACTTCTCGATCGATCCCAAGCCCCATTGCGACCGGGCTCTCAACCCGAGCAGGGCTCGGAGGGATAGCTTCACAGAAGGTAACTGCTCGCCCCCCTTCTTGACCATTGGATTTCTTGCCTGATTGCGTTCGGGACGAGCGTCCGGCCTTTTGCCGCGGCGCCTTGCGCGGTTCTCGCTGCCGACCTCCCGTCGAGGATTTGCGTTTGACATCACAGAGCGGACATTCCATTGCCGGTCGCGGATCGATCGTTCCGGGGAGGGGCCGTCTCGATGGGGGCATGGTACGGGTCAAAGGCGACGACGGGGCTCTGCCAGGCCATCGTGAGCCTCATGCCGCCTCGTTCCGCATGTCTGGAAACGCGCTTGGGCGGCGGCGCGATCATGAAGCGCAAGCCGCCCGCGCAGCGCGGCATCGGCCTGGACCGCCGGGCGATCGACGGCTTCGGACGGGACTGCCCCGTCGAGCTCCGCCATGGCTGCGCCCGCCGCTTCCTGTCCGGCTTCGACTTCCAGGGCCGCGAGCCGCCCTGCGTGCAGTCGACGCGCAGGTCGCAGCGCCGCTGCCGCGCGACGCCCCCGGGCGAGCGGCTCGCGGTGGAGGCCGGGTGATGGCGACGGTGAACGCGGCGTCGCTGCGCGACGAGTTCGAGGCGGCAAAGGCGCGGATCAAGACGCTGCGCGAGGCCGGCAAGGTGTCGGCGGAAGCCGACGCGATGTTCGCGATGCTGATCACGCTGATGAGCGTGCTGATCGCCGTCCTGCTGGAAAGGACGACCCGCAAGGGATCGAGGAACTCCAGCCTCCCGCCGTCGCAGACGGACAGGGACGGGACCGCACGGCGCGCCGGCAGCAGCGGCAAGGGCGCGAAGCCGAACCTGCAGACGGGCGACAACCTCCGGAAGACCACCGTCGAGGAGACGGTCGCCGTCGAGGCCTGCGACACATGCGGCGCCGACCTGTCCGGCGTCGACCCCGCCGGCCGGGAACGTCGCGTCCTGCACGACATCGTGTTCGAGGTCGTCGAGCGCCGCGTGGAGGCCGAGGTCAAGGAATGCCCGGACTGCCGGGCCCGCACCAAGGGCCGGTTCCCCGACGACATGCCGGGCCCGCTGCAGTACGGCGCCGGCCTCCAGGCCTTCGTCGTCAACCTGCCGGGCGCCCACATGCTGTCGCTGCGCCGGGCCGTCGCGCTGGTGCAGGCGATCTCGGGCCTCAGGCTCTCCGAAGCCACCTGCCTGGGCTGCGTGCGCCGCCTTCATGACGCCCTCGCATCATGGGAGCACGCCGCCATCGCACAGCTGCTGGAACGCCCGGCCCTGCATGCCGACGAGACCGGCTTCCGGGTCGACGGCAGAACCCAATGGCTCCATGTCGTCACCGACGGGTCCCTGACCCTGAAGTTCCTGCACCGCAAGCGCGGAAAGGAGGCGATCGAGGACATCGGCATCATCCCCCGCTGCACAGGCACCCTGGTCCACGACTGCTGGGCATCGTACTTCGCCTACGACCAGTGCAGCCATCAGCTCTGTGGCTCTCACCTCCTGCGGGAGCTGACCTTCGTCGTCGACTCCAACGGCTACCGCTGGGCGCGCCTGATGAAGAGGCTGCTGCGCGAGGCCTGCCACAGGGTCAACAGGAGCGACACCAAGACCCTGCCCGAGGACGGGCGCGCGGCCGTGCGCAGGCGCTACCGGACCATCCTGACCCAGGGCGCCCGGGAGATGCCCGAGATCCCGCCGCGGCCGAAAGGAAAACGCGGCCGGATCGCGAAGTCCGACGCACACAACCTCCATGAGCGCCTGGCGAAGCACGAAGAGTCCGTACTGCGCTTCATGGGCGACCCGGACGTCAGCTTCACGAACAATGCCGGGGAGCGGAAGATCCGCATGGCGAAGGTCAAGATCAAGCATCCATGTCTTGGGTCAAGCGCGGATTCAGCATTTTTTGGCAATTTCCGGGGAGGCGGTTCCGGGTTTTCCACGGTTGTCCACATCCCTGTCCACAGTCCGGCGGCGTGCGGGCATGCCGGAACCGCCCGGCCACCGACGCGTGACCGGCCAGACTGTTTCGTTTCGGGCCTGGCAAGACCGCCGCGAGACGCGGCCCGCGCTGGCGTCAGGCGGCGTCCGTCGCCCGGTCCTCCCACATGCGCCGATCGCGCAGCAGGGCGTTCGCGGTCACGATCAGCTTCCTCATGACCGCGGTCACGGCGAGCTTGTGGGGCTTGCCCCTTTTCGTGAGCCGTTCATGAAAGTCCTTCATGTCGGGATTGAACCGGGTTGCCGCGATTGCCGCCATGTAGAGCACGTCCCTGGGTCTCCTCCGTCCGCCGGTGACGTGGCGCCCGCCCTTCAGGGTCCCGCTGTCGCGGGCGAAGGGGGCCACGCCGATCAGGGCTGCGGCCTGGCGGTTGCCGATCGCGCCGAGCTCGCCCATCCAGGCGATCAGGGACGCCGCCGTGACGGGGCCGATGCCCGGCACGGAGGTCAGGATCCCGTAGCTCTCCCCGAGATCGTCCGAGCCGGCGACAAGCTCCCCGATCCGCCGGTCGTACTCGCCGACGCCGGCGTCAAGCTCCGAGAGGACCTTCGGGACGGGTCCGTCCGGCAGAGGGTCGCCGACCTCGTCCCAGGCCGCCTTCAGCTGCGCGCGCTGGTCGACAAGGGCCTCCCGCAGCACCAGCATGTCTCGGAGCCGGTCGATCGTCACGTCGGCCGGCGCGGTGGCCGGCATGGCCGGGAACGCGGCCCCGAAGGCGGCCAGGATCCTGGCGTCGACCCTGTCGGTCTTCGCCAGCTCGCCGCTTGCCTTCGCGAAGTCCCGGGACTGGCGCGGGTTGACCACGCAGACCGCGAAGCCGCGGTCATGCAGCGACTGCAGGAGGGCTCTGTGCAATCGTCCCGTGGCCTCCATGACGACCCGCTCAGCGCCGCCGTCCCTGAGGATGCGGGCGATCTTTCGGAAGCCGTCCGTGTCGTTGGTGGCGGTGTCGTCCCTGCCGTTGAGATGAATGCTGAGCGTCATCTTGCTCACGTCGGTTCCGGCGACTGCGATGGTCATGTTCTCCCGCTCCTGTCCTCGCGATGATTCGGTTCTTGAACCCAGCATCCATCCAGGACCCGGGAGACGAAGGGAGGGCGGGCCGACCACGCTTGATCTCGGATCCGCTGATGCGATCCAGGGTGTCTCCGGTCCGACCCGCCCTGCGGGGCCAGGCCCCGCTCCGCCGCCGCCATGCATGGCGACGGCGGTCCCTGCACAGGAATGAACCGGGGAGGCGGCGGAAGGCAAGGCAATGGTTTTCCACAGGAATCCGCGCCCAACCTGTCCACAGCCACCTCCTGATTCGTTTCTGATTCTTTGAACATACGAGGTGTCGGGATGCTTCCGGACACAACTCCACGCCCACGCCTGGTGCCGGATCTCGAGCTACCTGAGCTCAATGGAGGCTCTCGGATACAACCCTCTCGTCGCCATCCAGATCGCGCTCGCCGGAAATGCCGCCAAAATGATCGAACTGCATGACCCTCAACCCGCCCTGGGAAAGGGGTGAGCAGTTACCACAGAAGGATCGACGGGCTGCAGTTTCGCCTGCACTTTGTGTGCAAAAGCTTAGCGATACTAAGTTTGCTAAATTATGGGTCTCATGACAAACAGGTTTCATGAAAACAGCAAGTCGCCCGATACCAATGCCGGAGCAGGATCGCACACTGCAAGTGCAGGTGCCTGCATCGACAAAGCAGGCTATCCACATCCGATCCGCCGAGACGGGAGATCCCATGTGCGCATTGGTTCTGAAGGCGCTCGCCTCCTACGGTTTCGCGGTTCCAGAGGAAGCGATAACAGAGCATCGCAAGCCCCAATGACCGAAGCATTGACCTTCTCAGCCTATCAATCCGCTGCGCAGCACACCGATCAGCGACGTGGCGTCGATGACGGCATGGTTTTTCCGTTGCTGGGTCTGTTTGGCGAAACCGGCAGCCTTCTCAGCGAAGTCGAAAAGAAGCAGCGGGATCCGGTTGCGTATCTGGGCTACGAGGAGAGCGTCCTGGAGGAGCTCGGCGATGTCTTGTGGTACCTCGCCGCCGTCGCGGATCGAGCGCATCTGACTCTGGCGGATCTTGCATTCAATCTCGACCGCGATTTTTGGCCTGGCAGTCCGATGGCAATTTGGATTTGACGTTCACCGATGTTGAACACGCCACGCAGCCGATTGCCAACGCGCCCTCACCGCAGTTTGAAAGGGCCCTATTGCGATTGTCTGCGGAGGTTGGTCTTCTCATGACCGACCATAGTGCAGGGCGTTTGCAACAGAACCGGTCAGCACTCAAAGGGCGTCTAATTGGCGTTCTACGCGCCTTGCGAACCGCCGCGCATGAGGCAGGTGTTCCCCTCAGCCGTGCGGCAAAATTCAACCTCGCAAAGATCGATGATCGCTGGCCGCGGGCAAGACTTGCAGGCCCGGTGGCGCAGCGCGTTTTCGAGCTTGCGTTGCCAGTCGTCGCCGCCCTTGAGCCGGAGCACATCGGCCCAGACCTCGTAGCCAATGGCAGCAAGCCCGGCGCCAGCCAGATCGTAAACGCATTGTCCTCAGGGGCGGCGTGACTGATACTGATGGCTTCGCGCGGCTCAGCCTTTGCTTTCGGCGGCGTGCTTGGCGACTGCGACGTCATGAGGCCGCCTCCCTGTGCGGCCAGGGGCCGCCGGAGGGCCACGAAGCCAGCTTCTCCCCGGCCAGCACAGGCTGCAGGAAGGCACGCGGACTTTCGTTGACCTCGACGAGCGAAGCGGGCGACGCTCCGAGCCGATCGCGCGCCAGGAAGGCCCGCCATTGGGCATCCTTTTCGCGGGCAAAGGCGTCGCTGAGACCGGCGGGCGGCTGTTCCGGCCAGGATGTCCGGCGCCGTTCGAAGGTCCGCTGGATGGCGTCCGCAAGAGTCCTGCCTTCGAACGCGAATGTCTGCGCAATCACCCAGAGATCGTAGAAGTCCTTCATGCGGCTGTTGGCGACGCCGAGCGAAGCGATCGCTTCGGTCTTCTCGGCGACGACGGTTTCGGGCGGATATGCGCGCAGGACTGGCGCCGGCGCGTCCAGGAGGGCCGGGTATTCGATCTCGAGTGCATCGGGTGTAATCGCATCGCCAAATCCGACATCGATCTGGATGGGCACGCGCGCGCCGGCGATGGTTGCACTGGTTCTGACGCGCACGCCGGCGTATCCGGCCTCGTCGCGGATTGGCGCGGCTTCAATGCCGGCAATGTCGAAGACGACGCCGTCTTCAGGTACAGCCACGGAGCAGATGGACCGGATGCTCTCGGCGATTGCGGCGGGTTCGGCGTCGCCGTAGCCGAGCAGATCGAGGTCACGTGTAGGACGGAACGGATCGTCTCGCCAGATCGCGAAGAGCATCGCTCCTTTCAGGACGAAGCGCTCGCGCTGGTCGGTGACGCTGAGACGGTAGAGCAACCGCTCGAGCGCGTAGCGCGTGAGGAGTATCTGAAAGTCCGTCTTCTCCGCACGGGCGCGGTCCAGAAGCCGGGCGCGCACCGAGACGCCGATATTGCGAACCTCACGCGCCATCGGCGACCATCGCTTCAACATAGGGCCGCATCACTGACCAGACACGAGCGGAACACGCGAACTCCCATAGCTCGTCCGGCATCGCTCGTTTGGTGCGCAGCCCTTCGCGAAGGCCTTCCAGCGCGATGTCGAGTCCGATCTTGTTGCGATACCGGAAGCAGTCGACGATCGTCTTGGCGGGTTCGAAGATCGGGACCTCGATGCCCTCGATGAGATGGCGTTTCGTGCCTGCCCTGAGGGCCTGGGGGCCGAACCGCACGAAGCGGATCGGGGGATATTCGACCTTGGGCTTCCATCCGGTTCGCTCGATGGCGATCCAAACGGCAGAGGGCATCTGCAGCGTCAGTTCATGAAACTGCAGCGCGGATGTGAGGCAGATCACGCCCTTAGGCGCGAGGGCCGAGGCTTCCGCGAAACTGCGCCGGCGATCCGGCATCGCGTCGGCGAGTTGATAGAGACCGCGCGCCACGCGCATGACAGCGCCTTCGCGGACCAGGCGGGCAACGGTCTCGGCGCCGACGCCGCCCTCGCGCAGATCGCGCATCCGAACAAGTCCCTTCTGGCGGAAGAGATGGAGGGCCGTGTCGCGCTGTGTCGTGCCTTGTGACATTCACTATGCTTCTATTGATAAGTGCAGAGGTTTTATCACAGAACTTGCAGAACCTCAAACCTCATTCAGTTCCTCGTCCAGGGCACCGAACTGCAAACACTCCGAAAATCCATTGCTCCTCATTTCCTTCTTGTCCGGACTCAGGCGGCGCAGCATCCGTCGGGCGATGTTCGGCGGAGCGCGGCTGGTGCATGGCCATCAGATCATCGTGGTGGCAATACCGCAGGCCCTTGCCGCTTCCGCAGGGACATGGCCGGTGACCTTTCGGCCAGTCCTGGGATAGCAGCCGCAGGTGATAGAGTAGGCTCTCTCGCCTGTTCGCGATTCCCAATGCATCCGCGTAGGCCTCTTCCAGACCCGATGCACCGTGCGCCCGTTCGCCAAACGGCCATTTCCCGGCCTTTTCGAACCAGAACTGCCTCAGGAAATATTCGTTGAGCGGGCCGCTGAGGTTTTCGCAAAACTCACACGTCCTGACCTCGCCCCTTGCGACAGGCAACTTTCATGAGGCGGGTTTCCCCGCCCTGGCATTGTTCCCGGGCAATTCGCAGACCATGCGCAGGCCGGTTCCGGGGAAGATCGTGCATGTCTGGTTGAGCTCTTCGAGCAGTCCCGCGACGGCGGCGTCGCCCGCATCGCTGGCGGTGCCGAGGATGCGCACCCGCAGGATGCCGTTTTCCGGGTCCGGGACGATGTCGGCATCCGACTGGAACAGTTCGGCGAGGGTGCGGCGTGGGCGTTGCTTCGCGCCCTGCGCGTCGGCGACGGCGGGCATCATCCGGGTCTCGGCGCGGCAGGCGATCATGCGGATGACGTCGAGGAGCAGCCTCTCGCCGGAGGGCAGCGCGTCAAGCCACTCATCCTCGCCGAGTTCCGCGACCTTGACGTGCGTGGGCAGATCCCTGCGCCGGAGCTTGAGCGCCTCGCGCTCGGCGTCGAGCGTCCCGATCTCGGCCTTCAGCCTCTCGGCGGACCTGGCGGCCGTGCCGGACGGCCCGCCCCCGGTCAGGTCGGCGACGCGGTTGCGCAGCGTGCCGAGCCTGTTCCGCATCCGGTTGATCCGGCGGTCCAGCTCGCGCCGGGCCGGATTGACGACGCGCGCCTCCGGATCCTGCTCGGCAAGGCCGTGCACCGGCAGCGCGTCGAGGCTGAACTCGTCGCGCATGTACTTGAAGAAGCTCTCCTGCGCCCATCGGGAGAACAGCGCGCCTGCGGCCTGCTCCGTCGGCACGCCGAAGTCGGTGGTCACGAGCGGGACCTGCCGGCCCGAGTCCAGCAAGCGGCGGATCTGGCGAACCTCGGGCCCCTTGCCGCCCTTGCCCAGCCTGATCCGCCTCTCGGCAAGGCGGACCTCGGCCGAGCCGGCGCCGCCGGGACCGTGGAGCGGCGCCTCGACGGCGCGGAACTCCTCCTCCGGCCAGTCCTCGCCCCTGAAGCCCTTGTGCCAGGTGATCACCGCGATGCCACGCCGGGCGAGGCGGGCGAACAGGGCCGGGCTCCATCCCTCCCGGTCGAAGACCAGCGTCAGCGCGGGCGCGGCCTCCGGCGAGACCGTGAGATCCGGCGCGTCCGGTCCCGGCAGGCCCAGCCGATCCAGCGCCGGAAGGACGTCGTGCTCCAGCGCCTTGGCCATGCCGGGATCGAGATCCTTGTGCAGGCACAGCAGCGGCCTGCCGCCGAGCGCGTTGACCCAGTAGCTGGTCGAGGCCGGCAGGCAGAGCTTCCGGCGCGACACGAAGTGCTTCGGAAGGCGGCCCTTGCGGCCGGCATAGACCTTCACGTGCCCGTCCACCGACAGCGTGGCGTGGGCGTCCGGCTCGTCGGCCATCCACGCCCGCGCCAGCGCGTCCTGCCAGCCCTTCACCCGCTGAACGTCGGATGCGAGCGCCCGGATCTTGCGCCGCAGCGTCTTCGCTTCCGGGCAGCGGTCCAGCCCCAGGACCGCGCCCCATTCCCCCGGAGCCTCGTGGCGCAGCGCCTCGGGGTTGCGGACCCGGGCCATGAACAGGAACGCGAGCAGGAGAAGCGTGCTCGTCAGCCCGTGGCATCCTTTCGGCAGCGACAGGAACGCGCCCGAACGGTCGAGCAGCCCTTCCTTCAGGAGCGTCGGCAGCGCGGCCAGCACGCCGCCGCAGGCGACCGCCGAAAGAGGCTCGTCGAAGCGCGGATGCGCCTCGGCCATCGCCCCCGCCGAGGCCGCGACGCGCCCCGCGCTGTCGCGCGCGCCCCGGCCCATCGGCGCCTCCCGGTCGCGCCGGTCCCGTTCGCTGCGGCCGAGCAGGCCTGCCCGGACATCCTCGTCCTGCGTGTCCGTTCCGGCCGGCCGCTCCTCCTGCGCCTCCGGCTTCGTGTTCTCCGGCTCGGGCTGTCGCGCGCCGATGAACCCCTTGCGGCGGTTGTGGTTCAGCGTCGTGGCGGGAACCTCCAGCTCGCGGGCAACCGCGGTGCCGCTCATGCCCTTGGAAAGGAGGCGGTCCGCCTCCCGCGCCGTCTCGCCGGTGATCACGCTCGTTCCACGGCCCCGGCGCGGCTCGTGGAACGCCGCCTCGCCCTCGTTCCGAAGCTTGTCCGCCGCACGCTGAACCGTCGCGCGGCCAACGCCGAACGCAGCCTGCAGGTCCCTGTGGCGGATGCCGTGCCTGGCGAACCTGGCGATCCGCAGTCTCATGGCCGGGCGGTCGTTCTCGTCGTGGCAGTCGAAGGGCTCGAGGTTGGAGAAGCAGACGGTCTGGCCGTCCTCGGATGCGAAGGAGAAGCACGAAGCGCCGATTTGGACGGCGTCTGAAGGGTGCATGGCGAGCGTGTTCATGGGAAGCGGGAAACCTGAAAGTGAGCCTCATGTTATATTGCCCGCTTCCGGCGTGCCTGTCAAGCCGGAAATCTGCATATTGTCGTTGTTTTGTTGGCCAAACGGGCCCTGGAGGACATCGAAATCAGCCCGCGAGGTCAGGACGTGTGAAACTCTGCGTTCGTGCAGGATTTTCCTTGAAACAGGCGTCTGTCTGAAGCTCTGGCCTGCACCTGGGGCCGGTACAATGCGGAGGGGCCGGACGGGCTGAGGGACCGTCCGCGCAGCGGACGATCCTCGAAGCATCTGGACGCGAGCCGGAAGGCCGGGGTCGGGCACTGGCTTGAAGACGGGCCGGGCTCTGGCGTCCCGGCCTGGACCCTTGGACTGCCCAAGGAGAGGGTCAGGGCCGTCTTCGGCGCCGTGATGTCGCTCGAGGCGGTTCGGTGCCTGGTCCGGGCGCTCGGGTTCCGGAAGGTGTCCCCGCGCCCGCTTCACCCCAAGGCGGATCCGCAGGCGCAGGAGGATTTCCGGCTGGATTTCAGCGAACTGGCGATGTCCGCCCTGCCGGAGGGCACGGATCCTGCCTCCGTCGACATCTGGTGCCAGGAGGCACGCATCGGCCAGAAAGGCATGCTCGCCCGCGTCTGGGCGCTGCGTGGCAGCAGGCCTCGGGTGACAAGGGACCATCGCTACGGCTATTGCTATCTGTTCAGCGCGATCTGCCCTGATGACGGCGCGGCGGTCGGCCATGTCTGCGGCAGGGCGAACACGCAGGAGATGAACCGCCACCTCCTGGACATCGGCGCCGCGGTTCCCGACGGCCGTCATGCGCTGGTGGTGCTTGACGGCGCCGGCTGGCATCGGTCCAGGGATCTCGACTGTCCGGAAAACGTCCCGGTGCTGCGGTTGCCGCCCTACAGTCCGGAGCCCGATCCCGTGGAAACGGTGTTCCGGTTCCTCAAGGCGCGACACTTCGCCAGTCAGGTCTTCGAGACCGCCGAGGCAGTCACGGAAAGGGTCGCCGAAGTCTGGGAGAGCTTTGCCGCGTCACCGGACCGGATCCGCTCCATCGGTCATGGGCACGTCTCGCACCCGATGCCACGCCGGCGAATCAAGGCCATGTTCATGTGTGAAAACTTTCTGGGATTGGTATCATTGCCAGTGCCGTCACCGGAATGCATGATGTGCGTGGGGCAGCATCTGAATTGTGAAAATCAGGTCCGGTTGCGGATGGAGACGGGCCAGTTCCATCCGAATTCAAGTCACGGCTTGCCAATGACTCACTGGGAAAGGAGGCGAACCCATGACGATCTGGACGAACTGCCCGGCGGTAGAACGCATTCCGCGCAAGATCAGCGGTGATTGGGCCTTTGCTGGAACCCGGGTGCCTGTTTATGCCCTCTTCGAGAACCTGGAGAGCGGAGCCAACGTGAAGGAGTTTCTCGAGTGGTACCCCGAGGTCAAGGAGTGGCAGGTGACCGCGGTCCTGAAGCACGAAACCGAATCCATCAAGACGGCTGTCCAGGCTTGAAAGTCCTCATTGACCACGGGACTCCGGCACCGCGTCGAGGGAACCTCTCGGAGCACTCCGTGGATCGTTGCGTGGAGATGGGATGGGAGTCGCCGGAGAATGGGAATCTGATCCGCATAGCCGAAGACGAAGGCCATGAGGTCATGGTCACCACTGACCAAAATGTGCGCTACCAACAAGACTTGAACCGCAGCAGCCTAGGCTTCGTCGTGCTGATGTCCGCAGAGTCGCCGCGCATGCGGCATCGAACGAAGGAGATACGTGTTGCCATCAAGGAAGTGCGGCCAGGTCAAGTGCGGGAAGTCCGGATCCGTGCATCCGAGGACGGAAGGGTGACCACTCGAATTCCCAAACACGGACTCAAGAGTCTGATCTGCGCGGAGGTGGCGGGCGATCCCAGCGTCCTGCCTGCGGCCGGTGAGGCTTGCGGGCCTCCGCTTCGTGACGACAGGCGTCGGCTGAAGCTTCGGCGGCCACCTCGATTGTGGCCGCGATCGTTACGTCGATCTCGTCCAACTCACCGAGTTTCTTCGCCCAACCCAACCCGAAGGCGCCGAAGCTTTGGCGCTGGACGACGGCGACTAGAATCCGTGAAAATTCCTCTTTAGGCTGCAAGGCGAGGTTGTGAAGCGGGGAGTTTTCGAGGTGCTGCGGCATGGTGCGCGCGAATTCGTCCTGCTTCACTGCACACTTCTGCCCGGCAACGTACATACTCGCAAGCGATTCGAATGGAAGTGCTATTGCATCATCCCTCCCTTCCGCTACAGCCGCGACGAGACTCCGTGGGCTTTGGACATCAGGCTTTCATTCAGAGGCCTGCCGGCCATCTCATTCGAGTCTTTGGCAAGTCTCATCAAGCGGATCGTGCGCGAGGCGGTCAGGCAATGAATCAAAAGAGAGTTCGCTAGGTAAGAAGCGCATCTTGCCGTAGCCGAGGCGTGTTTCGCAGACGACCGATTGTGGTTGACAATGAACCTGTGCAAACAAAGCATTGAATTGTCCAGTCATGTCACTCGAACCGAAATCTCTCTTGACGCTCGGGAACCTCATTACGCTCGTGATCGGCATTGTTGCCGGAATCATCGTGCCGGTCATAGGCCTCTTCATCGGCTTGCAGGTCAGTCCTGCGTTTGGAACAGTCTTGGTGGCGCCGTACATTGCCGTGGCTGCACTGTTCGATACGCATCTTGGCCATATGCACGGCTTCGCGCGTCTCTTGGGATTGGGTCTGTCAATTCTGACATATGTCCTGCTGGCCTTTGGCATCCGCCAATTGGTCCGCCTTGCCATGCGGCGATTGCCGGCCTGACCGTGATTCTGGTCAATCACGATTGCCGATCCGGTCCGATGGATCCGGAAGGGACACCCTTGGAAAGCGGCCGTCAGGGAATTTGCCAAAGCCCGACCGTAGCAGGCGTCGTCATCAGGACGGCTGCTTGACGGTCCTGAGAGGCTGAATCATAAGTCCTTGATTTGATTATATTATTGTAATTCATGACGTTATCCCTCGCGCCACCCGTCGCATCAGGAACCGGCACGCGGCCAGTTGGACCCAGGCCAGGGAACTCGCCAAGGTCCGCTCCACGTCCTTCGCCAGGCGCCGGCACCACGACAGCCAGGCGAACGTCCGCTCCACCACCCAGCGGCGATAGAGGACGGTGAAGCCCTTTGTTTCCTTGGGCCTGTGGACGATCTCCAGGATCGATCCGAGGCCGTGCTCCGCCAGCGCGGCCTCCAGCTTCGGTCCGGCATAGCCGCCGTCCGCCCACAGCTTCCTCACCTCAGGCGCCTTCTCCAACTTCGCCAGGATGACGTCCGGCGCACCGTCCCGGTCCTGCACGTCGGCCGCGTGGACCCGGACCGCGATCGGGAACCCCTCCACGTCCACCGTGGCGTGGCGCTTCCTGCCCTTGATCCTCTTGCCGGCGTCGTATCCCGACGGGCCGCCCATCTCCGTCGTCTTCACCGACTGGCTGTCGATCGCGGCCGCCGTCGGATCTCCGGAGCGCCCCTCCTGCATGCGCGCCCGCTCCCGCAGCGCATCCATCATGCGCTCCAGCACGCCGTCGTCGCGCCATGCGTAGAAGTAGTTCTGAACCGTCGCAAGGGCGGGAAACACTTGGGAACCGCCCGCCACTGGCACCCCGTCGCCAGCATGTACTGGATCGCGTCGAAAACCGCCCGAAGATCGACGGTGCGGTGACGTCCGAGCTTTGACGGAGCCGGAAGAAGCGGCTCGATCAAGAGCCATTCCTCGTCGGTCAAATCGCTTTCATACCGGTCCGAACTGCGCTTATACTTCTCGCGGGTGGTCTCGTTCCAAGCCATGCGGCCCTCCCTGTCTGGTGTGGAAGTCAGCGGGGAAATACCACATCTGGGGGAGGCCATCCACATTCTAGGTCAGCCTCTGAGATACGGCAGCACCTTGTCGAAACCGTCGAACCGCGCCTGGGCGTCTTCATCGGACACGGCAGGTACGACGATGACGTTTTCGCCCTGCTGCCAGTTCGCTGGCGTCGAGACCTGGTGATCCATGGTCAACTGGATTGAATCGAGGGCGTGCAAGATTTCGTCGAAATTCCGACCGGTCGTCATCGGATAGGTCAGTGACAGTTTCACCTTCTTGTCCGGCCCAACGATGAAAACGGTCCGCACCGTCTGGTTGTCTGCGGGCGTACGCCCTTCGACCTTCTCTTCGCTTGCGGGCAGCATGTCGTAAAGCTTCGCGACCTTCATCTTCGGGTCGCCGATCATGGGGTAGTTCACCACGTTCCCGGTGACCTTCTTGATGTCATCCTTCCAGCGGTGGTGGTCGTCCACCGGATCGACCGAGATCCCGATGATCTTGGCATTCCGTTTCGAGAATTCCTCCTGCATGCCTGCCATCAGGCCGAGTTCGGTCGTGCAGACCGGCGTGAAATCCTTGGGATGCAAAAACAGGATTGCGTAGCCGTCGCCTATCCAGTCGTGAAAGCTGACCGGACCTTCGGTCGTGTCGGCCTTGAAGTCCGGAGCAGTGTCGTTGATGCGCAGTGCCATGGTGCTTGCCCTCTCCATTCATGCTGGTCCGGGAAGCAATTCCCCGGGGGAATATTCGGATTCCTGCATTTCAACACTGCCTCTCTTGACGCAATCGGGCAATGCGTACACGGCAAGTTAGGAATGCCGTCACGGCACGTGTAAGGATGCGTGAGGAAAATTCCGAATCGGGGACGCAGCCCGGAATGCTGTTCCCCGACGGCTACGCTCCGGCGAAGTGCAGAGGAGGATTGCAAGTGGCCGCGTTTGTCCTGGTTCATGGTGCATGGCACGGAGGGTGGTGCTGGGCCAAGGTGGAAGACGCGCTGCGCGACAGAGGGCATCGCACTTACGCGCCTACGCTGACCGGGCTGGGCGAGCGGAGCCACCTCCTGACGCCGGAGATCACCCCCGACCTTCACGTGCTGGACGTGACGAACGTTCTGCACTGGGCTGAACTCAGGGATGCCATCCTTGTCGGGCACTCCTATGGCGGCCTGATCGTTACGGGTGTCGCGGGGCAGGTGCCGGAGCGTGTGAAGGCGCTCGTGTATCTCGATGCATTCGTCCCGGAGGAAAGTGGCGTTTCGCTCTTTGCAAGAGGCAATCCGGAGCGCATGGCGCGGATTCAGGCCGAGGTCGACAAGGGTGCTGCCGGAATACAGCCCGACCTGTTCGGCGCCTGGGCCGAAGACGGAGAGATCAGGGATTGGCTGAAGGCAATGTGCACGCCGCAGCCGGCCGGTACGTTTGCCACCGGCGTGACCTTGACAGGGCGGGAAGTCGAGGTGGCCCATCGCTACTATATCCTTTGCGAGCGGAACCGACCTTCCGCGTTCTGGGAAGAACATGATCGGGTCAAGGGCCAAACGGGTTGGAAGAGCGACAGGATCGCAACCATGCATGACGCGATGGTCGAGGCGCCGGACGAGCTGGCGCGCCTTCTTGACGAATTCGCCAGGGGATTGGGCGAGAATGCTCAGGGCCAATCCCGGGGCCAGCCGCATCGTCACCGGCCTGGCACCGGGACGGCATGTTGACCGTGCCCTGCCACCTGTCGACGACGAATTCGGTGACAATGCGTTCCTTGCGGTAGCTGATCGTCGGTCCTGTTCCTGGCAGGCAACGCGTCGCCCGATTCGCATCATTGCCCCGACTGTTTCGGCATGCTGGCCGTAGATGGCGAAGCGATTCCATCTGGTCGCTCCGCCTTGCCGCCGGCCTTCAAGTCCCGGAGTTCGGGGTCGTGCATCCGCTCAAATGCAGCGCCCGCCGTCGACCTCGAGACAGGTCCCGGTCACCATGCCGGCTTCGTCCGAGCAGAGGTAGCAGGCTGCGTTTCCCATGTCCTCGGGCGTCGAAAACCTGCCCAAGGGTATCGTTGCGAGGAACTTGGCCCGCATTTCCGGCGTGTCTTCGCCGAGGAAGCTCTTCAGGAGCGGAGTTTCGCCCGCTACGGGATTCAGCGCGTTCACCCGGATGCCCGCGGGAGCCAGTTCGACCGCCATTGTCTTGGTCGCCGTGTTCATCCAGCCCTTTGAGGCGTTGTACCAGTTGAGCCGGGGTCTCGGGCTGACTCCGGCCGTCGACGCCACGTTGAGGATTGCACCGGAACCATGCTCCTTGAGAAAGGGCACCGTGTGCCGGGCCGTCAAGTAGACCGACTTGCAGTTGACGGCGAACACGCGGTCGAATTCCGCTTCGCTGACCTCGTCCAGCGGCGCGGGCAGGTGCGTCACTCCAGCATTGTTGACAAGGATGTCGATTTTCCCGAAGGCCGAATTCGCGGAAGTCACCATTGCGGCAACGTCACTGTCGCTTGACACGTCGGTCTTGACGGCCTCGCAGCCAAGCTCCCGCGCTTTCGCCTCGGCGGCCCCGCCATTCACGTCTGCGATCAGCACTCGTGCGCCTTCCGCGATGAACTTGCCGGCGATGCCGGCTCCGAATCCGGATGCGCCTCCGGTCACGATGGCAGCTTTACCCATCAACCGCATTTCGATCTCCTATCCATGCAGCGCCGCAACGGTCTTCGGAACGGTAAAGCCGTACATTGCCTCGAATCCCTTTTCCCGTCCATGTCCCGACAGGCCGCGCCCGCCGAACGGAAGTTCCACACCACCACCCGCACCGTAGTTGTTGAGGAAGACCTGTCCGGCCCGGAGCTTTCTGGCCATGCGCATCTGACGTGCGCCGTCCCGCGTCCAGCAGGACGCGACAAGACCGTATTTGGTGCCGTTCGCAATGGCCGTCGCGTGATCTTCGTCATCAAACGGAATGACAACTTGAACGGGACCGAAGATCTCGTCCTGTGCAAGAACGTGCTCGGGGCCGACTCCCGCATGGAGCGTCGGAGCAACATAGGCGCCGCCTTCAGGCGCCTCTGCGACAATCTCGCCTTGCGCCACGGTCTGGGACGCGGACGCCTTGGCAATGAACCCCTCGACGATCGATTTCTGGGCTTCCGAAACCAGTGGCCCGACATCCAGGTCGGAGAGCGCGGGGCCGGTGCGCAGCGCACGGTAGCGCTCGGCCATCAAGTCCACCACTTCATCATGACGTGACCGCTGGACCAGGATGCGGGACGATGCGGAACAGGTCTGGCCGGCGTTCTGAATGCCCGCATTCACGAGAAACGGCAGCGCGGCTTCGATGTCTGCATCCCCAAAGACGACCTGCGGAGACTTGCCGCCGAGTTCGAGCGTGACGGGCACGACATGTGCCGCGGCGGCCGCCTGTACCAGCTTGCCGACGGCAACCGATCCGGTGAACGAGACATGGTCCACGCCTGGATGCGCCGACAGCGCCGAGCCGGCTTCCTCGCCGAGCCCCGGCACCACATTGAGCGCGCCCGCCGGCAGCCCTGCCCGCGAGGCCAGTTCGGTGAATGCAAGGGCCGTGAGGCAGGCGTCTTCAGAGGGCTTGAGAACGCAGGCATTGCCGGTCGCCAGGGCCGCGCCCACTGATCGGCCGATGATCTGCATCGGATAGTTCCAGGGGATGATGTGCCCTGTGACGCCGTACGGCTCGCGGAGCGTGTAAACCGTGTAGCCGTTCAGATAGGGGATGGTCTCGCCGTGCAGCTTGTCGGCGGCGCCGCCGTAGAACTCCATGTAGCGGGCAAGCGCGACGGTATCCGCGCGTGCCTGCGTGAGCGGTTTGCCGACATCCATGGCCTCCATCCTGGCCAGGGTGTCGATCTCGTTCAGCACCTCTTGCCCGATCCGGCTCAGGATGCGCCCGCGCTCCGCCGCCGTGGCCACGCCCCATTCGCCCGCAAGCGACGCCTTGGCCGATGCCGTTGCCTGGTCTACGTCACATGCGTCGCCGCGGGCAATCTCGCAGAGCGGCTTGCCGGCGGAAGGATCGTTCAATTCGAGTTTCCTGCCGCCGTTTGCCGGCACCCAACGTCCGTCAATGAAGCAGCAGTCGGTTCGGGAGAGGAGGGGATTGAACGTCATTTCCGTTCTCCTTTCATCACTCGGGCAGTTTCGGGGCTGCATCGAGCAGGCGACGGGTATAGGCGTGGCGCGGGGCGTCGAACACTTCGTCCGTATTCCCCTGTTCGACGATGCGGCCTGCATGCATGACGAGAATCCGGTCGGCGATCGAGCGCACGACCGTCAGGTCATGCGTGATGAACAGGTAGGTCAGGCCGTACGTGATCGAAAGGTCGGCCAGCAGGTCGAGGATCTGCGCCCGAATCGATACGTCAAGCGCTGAAACGGCCTCGTCGAGAATGATGAGTTCCGGTCGGATGATCAAGGCGCGCGCGATGGCAATGCGCTGCCGCTGGCCGCCGGAAAACTCGTGTATGTACTTGTGCCTGTCTTCTGGCACCAGTCCCACGGAAGTCAAGGCCTCGTCGACTTCGTCCGCCGTCGCGGAACGGTTGAGACGATGGAAGGGTTCGCTGACCAGACGGGCAACCCTGTGGCGCGGATTGAACGATCCAAACGGATCCTGGAACACGACCTGCATCTTGCGGCGTACATCCGGTTCGGCGAATACGTCGCGGCCGTCGAGCGTGATCCGCCCTTCCTGGACGGGCTCGAGGCCCAGTATCGCACGGGTCAGCGTGGACTTGCCGCAGCCGCTTTCGCCGACAAGGCCGACGCATTCGCCGCGTCGGATCTCGAAACGCACATCGTCGACGGCGCGCATTGTCGGGTGCGCACCAAGGAATGTGCGACGCGGCAGCAGATAGTCGCGTGATACGCTCTCGACCTTCAGGAGCGGCTCCTCGATTTGCGATTCCGCGCGGTCAGGCTGATGGCCCGAAGCCTCAAAGAGGGCCTTGGTGTAAGGGTGCGTCATGTCGCGGTGGAGCGTGCGTGCAGCCCGCCTTTCCACGATCTCCCCGTCCTTCATGATGACGACATCGTCAGCGAGGCCGGTCACGACTGCCAGGTCGTGCGATATCAGCATGAGGCCCATGCCGTCCTCGTTCACGAGGCGTCGAAGAAGCGAGAGGATTTCGGCCTGGGTCGTGACGTCAAGCGCGGTCGTTGGTTCGTCGGCGATGAGAAGCTTCGGGCCAAGCGCTATCGCGATGGCGATGACGACCCGCTGCCGCTGTCCGCCGGAAAGCTCGTGCGGATAGCGGTCGAGCGGAAACCTGGACTGCGGCAGCTCGCAGCGGGCGAGTGTCTCGGCGGCGCGGGACAGGGCCTCGGCCCTGCTCGCGCCTTCGTGAATCAGGATGGTCTCGGCAACCTGTTTCCCGATCGTCTGAACCGGGTTCAGCGCCGTCATGGGTTCCTGGAACACCATGCCCACGTCCGCGCCGCGCATCCGGCAAAGCTCGGCTTCACGCATGGAGAGGACATCGCGGCCAGCAATGGTGATCCGGCCGCTGCAATCCGAGCCGTCTGGCAGAAGCTGCAATGCCGAGAGCGCAGTGAGCGATTTGCCCGAGCCGCTTTCGCCGATCACGCCGCACACCTCTCCTGGTGCAATGTCGAGCGAGATGCCCTTGAGGACAGGCGTCCCGTGGATCGACAAGGCCAGGCTGCGGATGTCGAGCAGCGTCACGGATTCGCGTTCCGGATTCGCGGATCGAGGAGGTCGCGCAGCCCGTCACCCGCAAGGTTGAGGCCAAGCACCGTCAGGAGGATGGCGAAGCCGGGAAACATGGCCATGTGCGGCGCGATCGCGATCAGGGTCTGGCTGTCCGCAAGCATCCGGCCCCAGGAGGGTGTCGGGGGCTGGACTCCCAGGCCCACATAGCTCAGCGCCGCCTCGGCAAGAATCCCGAGCGAAAACTGGATCGTGCCCTGGACGATCAGGAGATTGGTCACGTTGGGCAGGATGTGCTCGACCGAAATCCGCACCGCTCCCTTGCCTGAGACCCGCGCGGACAGGATGTAGTCGAGGGTCCAGAGCGGGAGCGCCGCGCCGCGCGTCAGGCGCGCGAACACCGGGATGTTGAAGATGCCGATCGCGATGATCGCGTTCAGCGCCGACGGTCCGAAGACGGCCGTGATCATGATCGCGATGAGAAGGCTCGGGAACGCAAAGACGAGGTCGTTGCCGCGCATGATGGTTTCGTCAAGAAGCCGGCCGCGCCGTGCCGCGGCCGCCAGTCCGAGCGGCACGCCGATGCCCATGCCGATGCCGACCGCAACGATCGCGACCGCGATCGAGGTTTGCGCCCCAACCATGATCATCGAGAGGATGTCCCGGCCGAAGTGGTCCGTTCCGAACCAGTGAATGGCCGAGGGCGTCTGCAGCTTTGCTGCGATGTCTAGCTCGGTGACGTCATACGGGGTCCAGATCAGGGACAGCAGCGCCCCGGTCGCGAAGGTGGCGGCAAGGAGATGCCCCGCGACAAGGTTGCGTGACCGCAATGCCGCGCGAAGCAGCCTGACCTCCCTCATGCGCGCGCTCTCAGGCGCGGATCAACCCAGGCATAGGCAAGATCGACCAGGAAGTTCACGATGATCACGGCAAAGACCAGGAGCATCACGACGCTTTCGACCACGATCAGGTCGCGCTGCGAGATCGCCTGGAACACGAGCCTGCCAAGGCCGGGAAGAAAGAAGACGTTCTCGATGATGATCGCGCCGGCAAGCAGAAACGAGAACTGAAGGCCTATGATCGTCAGCACCGGGATCAGGGCGTTGCGGAGCGCGTGCCTCCGGAGCGCCTGACGTCCAGTAAGGCCCTTCGCCCGGGCGGTTCGCATGTAGTCCTCCGACAGGGTGTCGAGCAGCGATGAGCGCATCACGCGCGCCAGGATGGATGCCTGCGGAAGCGCGAGCGCAATCGCGGGCAGCGTCAGCGCCTTGACCGCGACCGGGAAACCCTCGTCCCATCCCGGAAAGCCGCCTGCCGAGAACCAGCGCAGGTTGATGGCGAAGACGAGAACCATCAGGAGCGCGAACCAGAAATTGGGAATGGCAACGCCCAGCTGCGTGGTCGCCATGACCGAGATGTCGGTCAGCGATCCGCGCCGCGTCGCCGCCAGGATGCCGACCGGAAAGGCGACGAGGATCGTGAGGCTGAGCGCATAGATCGCGAGGGGGAGCGAAATCGCGAGCCGTTCCGCCACGATCTCGGAAACCGGCGAGCGGTAGGTGTATGACGTGCCGAAGTCTCCCGTGACGAGGCCGCCTACCCAGGCGATGTAGCGCTCGTGGGGCGCCCTGTTCAGTCCAAGCTCGTCCCGGAGGGCGGCCACCGTGTCCGGCTGCGCGTTGATGCCCAGCATGAAGGAGGCGGGATCGCCGGGCACGATTTCGATGCACGCGAAGATGACCAGGCTCGCAACGACCAGCGAGGCCAGAAGCGAGCCCAGTCGCTTGACGGTGTAGCGCAGCATGTCAGCCGGTCGACCGCATGGTCACTCCGTCCAGCTGACCCCGGTCAGGTCCACGGCCTGGGTCGGAGCGTCGGGCCAGATGCCGTCCAGCCTTGCATCCACGACCGAGGTGAGCGCCAGCTGGAAGAGAAAGCCGTTGACATAGTCTTCCGAGATCGTCCTTTGCGCCTTCTGCAGCATCGCCGAGCGCGTGGCCGGGTCGTTCTCGGCGCTCAACTCGCTGATCAACCCCTGGAACTCCGGGTTGTCATACTGGAAATAGTATGTCGGGCGAGCGTATATGCCGATGTCCATGGGCTCGGTGTGGCTGACGATGGTCAGCCCGTAGTCGTAGCCGCGAAACACCTGTTCAAGCCATTGCGCCCATTCAAGGTTGGATATCTCGGCCTCGATTCCGATCTCGCGCAATTGCGCGGCGATGATTTCGCCCCCGCGGCGCGCGTAGGATGGCGGCGGAAGCTTGAGCGTGGTCTCGAAGCCGTCGGGATATCCCGCCTCCGCCAAAAGGGCCTTGGCGGCCTCCGGGTCGTGCGGCGCGTTCCCGGTAAGGTCGACATAGTCCGGGTGATGCGGCGCGAAGTGGGTCCCGATGGGCGTGCCGTATCCGAACATGGCTCCGTCAATGATCGCCTGACGGTCTATCGCCATGCTGACGGCCTTGCGAACCCGGACGTCGCCGAAGGGCTCCATCTTGTTGTTGATCGCGAGGATGGTTTCGCCCTCCGTGTTGCCGGCCAGAACGGCGAACCGGGGATCCGCTTCGAACTGGGCAAGGTTTTCCGGGGCCGGATAGGAGTAGAAGGCGTCGATGTCGCCGGCCATCATCGCCGAAAAGGCAGCGGTGGGCTCCGAAATGAACTTGAACGTCGCACTCTCGAGTGCCGGTGCGGCGCCCCAGTAGTCCGCATTGCGGACAATCGTGATGCTGTCGCCCCGCTTCCACTCGGAGAAGCTGAACGCGCCCGTGCCGACCGGATTGCCCTTGACGTCGTCAATGCTCTCGGGTGCCACGATGACGGCGTCTCCCCACGCCATGTTGAAGAGGAAATTGCCCTGCGGCGAATTCAGGGTGACGACGACGGTGGTCGGGTCCGCTGCCTCGACGGACTTGATCCCGGAGAACAGCGCCTTCTGGGCGTTCTGCGAATCCTCGGCGCGTGCGCGATCCAGCGAGAAGACCACGTCCGTGGCCTCGAAGTCGGTGCCGTCGTGGAAACTGACGCCCGGACGAAGGCTGAACGTGTATGTCGTGCCGTCGGCGGAAATCTCCCAGCTTTCGGCGAGGCCGGGCCCCACCGAGCCGTCGGGGCCGAAACGGGTCAGGCCTTCGAAGACGTTCGAGTACAGAACCTGGTCGATGGCCCCGGCCGCAGCCGAGGTGGGATCTAGATGCGGAGGTTCCAGTTGCAAGCCGATGGTGACGTCGGTCTTTGCGGCCCACGCACCGCCGGCGGTCAGCGCCAGAAGCGCGAAGGCGGAGGCGGAGGCGGATTGCTGAATCTTGTTCATGAGTGTCTTCCTTGTGTTGGTCAGTCAGGTGCCTGTCATTGCGGGGCGAGCAGGTCCATTAGGCAAAGCCCCATGACCCTGGCCGAGTCCATCATATCCTGAACCACGACATATTCATCCGGTTTGTGCGCGAGTTCCAGAAGGCCGGGCCCGTAGGCAATGCAGTTGTCGAGCTTTCCGATCCTGTCAATGTGCTTCTGGTCGTAGGTGCCCGGAGAGACGACATAGTCCGCGTCCTTGCCGAAGACGTCCCTGATGGCCTTGGCGACGCTCCTGACGACCGGTGCGTCCCTTTCGGTCATCGTGGGCGCCACGCTCCACAGCTCCCGGAGATCGTAGCTGAAGTTCGGGCGGTCCCTTGCGATGCCTTCGAGCAGGTCCTCGATCTCGCGCACGACCTCATCCCGGCTTTCCTCCATCAGGTAGCGTCGGTCGACGATCATTCGCGCATTGTCGGGCACGCAGGCCGACGGCCAGCCCGTGAATTCTTCCGGCGGCTCTGCCTGCCCGCCGTGCAGGCTGTTGATGTTCATTGTGGACTGCCGTGCGCCCTCGGGCACGATCGGCATGTCGGTGCGCTTTGCGGCAAGTGCCGGATACAGCTTGTCTTCCATTTCACGCAGGATCGCGCCCATGTGGCGCACCGCGCAGTCGCCAAGGAACGGCATGGAGCCATGCGCGATCTCCCCATGGGTCTCGATCTCTCCCCACCAGACGCCCCGATGGCCGAGACAGATGCGATCCTTCTGCAGCGGCTCCGGAATGATCACGTGATCAACATGCGCAAACTGGCCTTGTTCGGCGAGATGGGCGACTCCGCCATAGCCGCCGGTCTCCTCGTCGGCAGTGCCGGAGATCTCGATCCTGCCCGTGTGGCTCGGAAACGCCTCGACGAAAGCCTCCACCGCGATGATCGAGGCGGCCAGTCCGCCCTTCATGTCGCAGGATCCGCGGCCGTAGACCTTCCCGTCGGCGAGCTCGGCTCCGAAAGGGTCAACCGTCCACCCGCGTCCGGCCTCGACCACGTCGATGTGGCTGTTGAAGTGGACGCACTGTCCTGGCGACGTTCCTTCGCGCCGCGCGACGACATTCCAGCGAGGATGGCGGTCGCTGTCGCCGGGCACGCCCTCGGCGCGTTCGAGGGTTGCCGTGAAGCCGGACCTTTCGAGTCGACGGGCGAGAAACTCGCAGATGTCTCGATAGTTCTCGCCGGGAGGATTGACGGTCGGGATGCGGACCAGTTCCTGCGTCAACGCCACCAGGTCGTCGCGCTTGGCGTCGAGCCTTTCGGAAAGCGCATCGGCCCCTATGCAGTCCCTTGCCATGCCTTGACCGTATTTTGTGACGATGCGCATGACAAGTGTCGAGCCGATCTTGGGCCGGTGTTGCGTACGGCCCAGAAAGACGTACCTTCCCGATGACGGCGGGGCGAATCGCTGCAAGCCGGAAAACGCATGAACAGGGAGGAAGCCTTCATGGAAACGATGAAAGGGCCAGCGTTGTTTCTGGCGCAGTTCGCAGGCGACGAGGCGCCGTTCAATTCCTGGGACGGAATCACCCGGTGGGCCGCGGATTGCGGCTACAAGGGCGTGCAGGTGCCGTCCTGGGACGGTCGCCTCTTCGATCTGGAGAAGGCGGCGGAGAGCAACGACTATTGCGACGAGTTCAAGGGAACGGCCGCCGAGAACGGCGTCGAGGTGACCGAGCTGTCGACTCACCTTCAGGGCCAGCTCGTGGCGGTGCACCCCGCGTATGACGCGGCCTTCGACGGGTTTGCCGCCGAAGCGGTGCGCGGCAGTCCAGGGGCTCGCCAGGAATGGGCGGTCGACCAGGTAATGAAGGCGCTGTCCGCCTCGAGGAATCTCGGTCTCACGGAGCAGGCGGCGTTTTCGGGGGCGCTGGCCTGGCCATACATCTATCCCTGGCCGCAGCGCCCGGCCGGCCTGATCGAGACGGCGTTTGACGAACTGGCCTCGCGCTGGCGCCCGATACTTGATCACGCCGAGGATTGCGGAGTCGACATCTGCTTCGAGATCCATCCCGGCGAGGACCTGCATGACGGGATCACCTACGAGATGTTCCTGGAGCGCACCGGCAACCACGCGCGGGCCTGCATGCTCTACGACCCGTCGCATTACGTGCTGCAATGTCTCGACTACCTGGACAACATCGACATCTACAAGGACCGGATCCGCATGTTTCACGTCAAGGATGCCGAGTTCAACCCGACCGGCCGGCAGGGAGTCTATTCTGGCTATCAGCCCTGGGTCGACCGTGCGGGCCGATTCAGGTCCCTCGGTGACGGGCAGGTGGATTTCGTGTCGGTGTTCTCGAAGCTCACGGCCGCCGGATTTTCCGGCTGGGCCGTGGTGGAATGGGAGTGCTGCCTGAAGCATCCGGAGGACGGCGCCAGGGAGGGCGCGGCCTTCGTGCGGGACCATGTGATCCGCGTGACCGAAGTGGCCTTTGACGATTTTGCGGGCGGTGACACGGATGCGGCCGCGAACCGGAAGATGCTGGGCATCGGATAGCGGCGACCCCTGGCCGGAGCCATTTCCGGCAAAGCCACGCTTCCGGACTCCGTCGGCGTCGGACGTGGTCGCCGGCCTGGAATCCGGCGCTGCACGATGCCGTTGCGGGCGCGCGCACGGCTTCGGTCAACGGGGGAAGGTCCACTGAAAGGAATGGGTCACGCGCCCGGGGCATGGCACGTGACCCGATCTGGCACTTGAAGCCGGGTCAGCCGTTGATCCAGGCGCTCACGATATCCTGGTTTTCGGCTATCCATTCCTCCGCAACTTCCTGCGGATCCCGCTTGTTCTCAAAGATTTCGAGAATCCACAGGCCGATTTCATCGCCGGTGAACTGCACGTTCTTGAGCATCCTTGCCACCGCAGGGTTGCGGTCCCAGAGAGACTTCGAGAATGCGACATAGACGTCGTTGTCGGCGATGACGCACTCGAAGTGCGAAACCTCCAGCCAGTTCTCGGCATCGAGATCGACATCTTCGCAGCCTTCGAAGCGAGCCGGTTCCTCGACTTTCACAAGATCAAACTTCACGTGGATGGACTCTGGGGTCCAGGCATAGAACAGCTGCGGCTGGGAAGCGGCGTATGCCGCCGCAAGCCCGGCCTTGAACGTGTCCGCGGAGATGATGTTCGGCTCCCAGAGGCTGTCCAGGCCGTAGGACTTGAACTTGATCTGCCAACGCTTCGTCGAGGCCCAGGTCACGTCACCGGCCCAGTATTCGCCCAAGCCATTGCCGTCCGTGTCGAACAGGGCCGCGATTTCCGGCTTCTTGAGGTCCTCGATCGAGCGGATCGTGTCGGCCATGTAGAAGGGAACGTAGATGTTTGAAGTGCCCTTGTACGGCATGTTGTGGTCGACCGTGCCGTTGCCTTCTATGTACTCGTCCCAGGCAGACTGCCAGTTGGGCATCCACATGTCGGTGTGGACGTCGATTGAGCCGTCCCCCTTGTCCATGCCGGCATAGATGACCGACTGCTGGTTCATGCCCTCGATGATTTCCGCCTCACTTCCCATCGGACCGGTGATGATGGCTTTCAGGACGTGGCCGACCGCGCGGGCACCGTTCCAGTTCAGGTCCGAGAGCTTGACGGTTTCCTGCGCACCGGCACCGGTCGCGGCAAGGAGCACGGCACCCATCGCCGTCGCATTCAGTGTAAGTCTCATGGTATTTCTCCCTGTTTGAGATTGAGTCTTGCGCATTCTCAGATCCGGCTCAGCGAACTACGGATCCCCTTGAGAATTCTGTCGATCACCATGGCCACGAGCGCGATGGCGATGCCTGCGAGCAGGCCCTTTCCGGCCTGGGCATCGCCCAGCGCGGCAGTCACGATCGCGCCAAGGCCTTCCGCGCCGATAAAGGCCGAGATTGTTGCCATGGAGAGTGCCAGCATGATTGTCTGGTTCAGGCCCGCCATGATTGATGGCACGGCCATGGGAAGCTCGACCTTTGTCAGCAGCTGCCGTTCGGATGCACCGAAGGCGAGGGCCGCCTCCTTCGTGCTTTGCGGAACCTGCCTGATACCAAGGGCGGTCAGTTTCACCATGGGCGGTATGGCGAAGACCACGGTTGCCAGCACGGCGGGGGGCTGCGAGATACCAAAGAAGGCCACGGCGGGGACGAGGTAGGAGAGCGAGGGGATTGTCTGCATCACGTCGAGAATCGGTTCGGTGATCCAGTTCGCGACCCGGTTCTTCGCCATCCAGATGCCGACGGGCAAGCCGACGAAAATGCATATCGCCGTCGCCACCACCACGAGCGCCATTGTCTGCATTGCGATCTGCCAGAGTTCGAAGACGGCCAGAAATGTCAGGGAAGCGCCGACAAACACGACGGTGCCCGTGCCGCAATAGGCCCAGGCCAGAATCATCGCAAGGCCGACCAGGACAGGCCAGGGAGTCAGCATGAACGCCACTTCCACGCGAATCAGCGACTGCCGGAGCGCATTGGTGAGCGCGTCGAAGATCCCGGCATACCGGGCGCGCAGGAAGTTGATGCCGATGTCGATCGATTCCGCCGTGTAGGTGAAGATGTTGACCGTCCGGCCCTCCACCGGATCCTTGACCTGCTTGATGACCCTTGTGGCGCCGCGCCGTCCTTCCGCAATGGCATCCTCGTCCGGCACTCGTCTGTAGGTAACGTCCGCTGGCGGGTCGATGCGCGCAAGTGTCGGGAAGTCGTCGATGAAGAGGCAGTCCAAGCGGTCCCTGGTCGAGACGGCCCCGAAGTCTTCGACCATGTCGATCTCGCGCTTCACCTGGCGCTCTTCCTGCCGGATTGCGCCCAGGCGGGCCCTTTGGTCGTCGGTCAGGGATGCGTTCGCTTCCAGGGTCGCCTTTTCGGCGGCAAGGCTGTCCCGGCGCCCGACAATCGCGAGCGTCAGGTCTGAAGTCTCGACCACGCCGTAGCGGGACTGCAATCGTTGGGTGCCATCGATCGCACGCACCTGGTTGAAGCAGGCGCGCTCGTCGATTCTCTGTTGCGTTGACCGATAGAGAGTGATGGGCGCTGCGAGCACCAGGATCAACGCGGCGATCAACACACGGCGCGCCGCGATGCCATGGGCGGTGCGTCCGTCGATCCGCCACTTGGAATACTGCCTGAAATACCAACTGTTGGCCTGGTGCCCGACGAGCAGGCGACCCAGAATGAGCACGGCAATGCCGACATTGTTGTAGACGCCAATCCAGCGCGTGTAGCGTTCGATCAGAATGGCGTTGGCGGAAGGGTCGAGCCGGGCATCGGCAAGCAGCGGTCCATACTTGAAGTTCTGCATCAGGCAGACGAGCCCAACCATGTCAAGCGCGAGCGAGACCCAGAACATCAGCCATAGCCCGCGCCAAGCGCTCCAGACCCATGGAATCAGAAGCCCCGCGGGATTCATGTGCCAGGACGGCAGTTCGCCTTTCTGAATGCGCTCGAAGACCGAACCGTAGTAGGCCGCGTTCCGGTCCGCGAATGCCGTTACCGAGACGTCCCGGCTCTCGACCACGCGCGGTTCCGCCCCGCTCAATGCGGCAGTCGTGTTCATGGGCCTGCAGTTCCCTGCAGACCGTGGAGGAGCGTGTCCTTGGTGACTATCCCCACGGCATTGCCATCGTGCAGGATCAGTACGGGAAGCTCGGTGCCGGTGGAACGTTCCACGAGAGTGTCGAGGTCGTCTTCGGGTCGTGCTGTCGGGTAGTTGCGAGTGTCGTCAATGGGTCCGTGCCGCGCGACGTGATTTTCGACGGCAACCATGATCTTTGAAGCGGAAACAAGTTTCAGCCGGGAAATTCCGGCCACGAAATCCGCCACGTAGTCGTCTGCGGGCGCCGTGACGATGTCTTCGGCTGTGCCGATCTGAACGATTTCGCCGTCGTTCATTATGCCAATCCTGTCGCCCATCCGGATCGCTTCGTCCAGATCGTGGGTGATGAAGATCGTGGTCTTCCTGAGATTCTGGCTGAGGCTCAGGAATTCGTCCTGCAAGTTCCGGCGAATGAGCGGATCGAGTGCGGAGAACGGTTCATCCATCAAGAGGATTTCGGGATCCGCGGCGAGTGCCCGCGCCAATCCAACGCGTTGCTGCATGCCGCCGGAAAGCTCCGAGGGCAGCCGGTCCCCGTACCCGTGCAAGGACACGGTCTCGATGGCGCGGTCGGCAAGCTGAGCGCAGTGGTAGGCGTCCTTGCCTCGGAGTTCGAGCGCGAAACCGATGTTGTCCCTGACCGAACGGTGCGGGAGCAGTGCCATGTTCTGAAAGACCATCCCGATCTTTTCCGCACGCAGGGCGCGCAGGACCTCGGGCGTCATCGCTCCTATGTCCTCGCCAAGGATGCGGATCGTGCCGGCGGTTGGCTCGATCAGTCGATTGATGTGGCGAACCAATGTCGACTTTCCCGAGCCCGAAAGACCCATCAGGCAGAATATCTCGCCTTCCTCGACCGTGAACGACGCGTCCTTCACGCCTATGATCGCGCCAAATCGATCCAGCACCTCGGCCTTTCCAAGCCCTTCACTGCCGATTGCGGCGATGGCTTCGGCCGCCTTGTCGCCGAAGACCTTCCAAACGCCGTCGACCTCGACAACGCTCATGCCCGTGCCCTCTCGCGTTTCGGATCCACGAAGGGAACTGAAGCCACCTTGCCCGCGAGTCTCTTCATGCGACCGTCGAGCTGACCTGCCTCCAGCACGGTGTTGTCAGTGGCATGTTCGACCGAAAGACGTGCGAGGGCAATGGCGCGTTCGAACGTCGGCGACCTCGTGGCGGAGGTGACAATCCCCACCTGCCGTTCGCCTTCGTATACCGGTGTCCCTTGCGCGGGGACGTCGTCGCATTCGAAGAGGAGGCCTTTCAGGACCCGTCGTTGCGACGCGGCGTTTCGCTCGAGCGCCGCACGGCCCACGAAACTCGGCTTGCTCATGTCGACGGCAAGTCCAAGTCCGGCTTCCAGCGCGTCGACGCCGGGCGCAAACTCTGATCCCGGAGCGGCGAGGCCCGCTTCGATGCGGATGACTTCAAGCGCATCGGACCCCATGGGCGTGAGCCCGTGGACCCTGCCTGCCTCCGCCAATGCGTCCCAAATGGCGATCGCGTCCGAGGCGCCGCAAAAGATCTCGTAGCCCAGTTCGCCGGTGTAGCCGGTGCGCGTCAGGAAGAAGGGAGCGCCTCCGCGATCATGCAGTCGGGCGACCGTTGCGCCGAACCACCTCATCTGCTCCAGCGAAGGCAAATGCGGCTGGGTGAACACGATGTCACGCAGGAGATCCCGGGACCTGGGTCCTTGAACTGCCAGATTCGGCAATGCGCCACCAAGATCGTGGATGCGTACCTGCCATCCGCCTTCCCTGGCGAGCCGGGCCAGCCAGCGTCCGCTCTCCTCCGAGCCGCAGCACCAGCGGAACAACTGCGGCGCCATGCGAAAAAGAGTCCCGTCGTCGATCACCTGGCCGGTCTCGTCGCACATGAGCGAGTAGGTTCCGCGCCAGGCGGCGAGCCTTGCGACGTCGCGGGTCATTGCGTGCTGAAGAAGGCGCTCGGCATCCGGCCCGATGACGTCGAATTTCCTGAGTCCGCTCATGTCCTGAACGGTGACGGCGGTTCTGCATGCCCAGTACTCCCCAAGCGTTCCGTGGGCGGGGAACGAGACCGGGGACCACAGGTCACGAGCTGGCGCAAAGGCCTTGGTCATGGGCTCGAGCCGCGGGTGAAAGGCGGAGGTCCGGCTCATGGTCATTGGACCGTCTTCCCTGGGCCGGTAAGCGACAGCGCGCTGAATCACGTTGGCGGCCTCGTAGATGCGCACATGAATGTCCGTCGGGTTCCATCCGTTGATGGGGTCAATGTCATCGGGGCAGGCGGTAGAGGTGCAGACAAGGTCGTCCAGCGCCTTCATCACGACGAAATCCCCTGCGCGCGAATGCGACTCTTCGGTCTGGATCTGGTGTTGCGGATCGATCCAGGTGTTCCAGAAGAAGTTCACGGCGGGCCACGCAACCCGGGGAGCGACGCCGAAGGGCGCAAATGCCAGGGACATGTTGTCCGAGCAGTTCACGTGACCCGGAAAGCCTCGCTCCTCGTAGCCGCGCGCCGTGCAGGCCATGCCGAACGTGTCGTGGCGACCGCAGCTGTCCTGGACCACCTGGAGAAGGGGAGCAAGCGACGCATCGTAGAACTTGTCGAAGAGGCCGGGACCGGGAAACGCGCGCCTTACCATGCTGCGCGTTGCAGTGCTGTCGATCGCGAGTTCCTCGTCATGGTCAAGGCCGCGCATGCGAATGGCCTGGAAGTCCGAGCATTGCTGTCCTTCCAGGTCGATGACCTGGACGAATTCACCCCTTTTGATCTCGTAGGCTTTCGCTGACCCGCGCGGGACCGTGAACTCCTCCCGCACCTTGCCAAGCGGGTCGGGCAGCACCGTTCGCCCGCTGGCCGGCCGCAGGGTTGCGCTGACCACGCCTTGCGCGACGCCGGAAATCAGGTCCTCCCGCCCGGTGGGCCTGATCAGCCAGACCGTTACGGAGTCCCTTGCCTTGAGGATCGCCGGTTCTCCGCAACTCTCGAGAAGCACGGCCTGAATCGTTCCGTCGGCGGCGCCTCCGTTCGCCTCGATCCATCCAAGAAGGGGCGGCGCATGGAAACTCTCCGCGCCGATCTCGACCGGATCCTGCAAGCCGAGATGCGACGGCCTGGGGTCGCCGCTTTCGTCAAATGCGGCGACGGCCACTGTGCCATTGCCGCCGATCGCAAGGAGGTCGCCGCTCTCGAGGTTCAATTTCCGAACTGAACGCGGCTCGACCGTGAACTCCGTGCCGTCGGACAGGGAACGGAATCCGGGAAAGCGCCTGCCCGGCACTTCTTGCTCCACGTTCGAGAAGCGTTGCAGAACTTGCTGATCCAGCATTGTCCCCCGAAAGGAATGAAACCGGTTACATTTTGCATGTGATCGGTTAGACCTGTCAATGTCAAAGTGAAAGTGACAGCCCGGAGCGGGCTTTGGGTCATCGAAATGGCGGGTGTTACGGAAAGGAGAAGGGCTACGCTGCGAGACGTGGCGCAGGAGGCCGGGGTTTCCACGGCCACGGTGTCCCGGGTCCTGAATGGCAGCGCGGTGGTTTCGGAAGGCACGCGTGCCAGGGTTCAGGCCGCGATTGACGCGCTGCATTTCGTGCCGAGCGCTGCAGCGCGCGCGATCAACTCGGGCCGCACGCACGTGGTTGGCGCATTGGTGCCGACGCTAGACAACGCGATATTCTCGCGCTTTCTTGATGCGCTTGAAGAGGAACTTGCGGGATACGGCCTGTCCTTGGTCGTGGCGACGACGAAGGACGATACCGACAGGGAAGCCAAGCGCGCCAGGGGGCTGGTCGACATCGGTGTCGAAGGGCTGATCGTGTCGGGAGTCACGCACAGCCCGGTTCTTGATGCATTGATCGAGAAACGGGAATTGCCCGTCGTGGCGATCTCGTATTTCGATCCCTCGTATCACCTTCCGACCATAGGCTACGACAACGAGAGTGCGGCCCGTTCCGCGCTTGGGCTTCTTCGCGATAACGGCCACAAGTCCATTTCTGTCTATCACGGGCCGTCGGCCGGGAACGACCGGACTCGGGCTCGCCTGAAGGCGTTCAGGAACGACCCGCAGTCGGATTTCAGGTTCTGCGCGATGCCGCTCGACGTGTTCGCTGCATCCATTGCGGCAAGGAGCGACTTCGCCGGACCTGGCAGGGCGACCGCGGTCCTTGCCTTGTCCGATGTGCTGGCCCAAGGTGCATTGTTCGGGCTTCAGGCACTTGGCATTTCGGTGCCGGGCGAAGTGTCAGTTGTCGGCATTGACGATCTGCCAAGTTCGGCCGCCACGACTCCGGCGCTGACAACGGTCCACTTGCCGGCGCGCGAAATGGGACAAAGGGCGGCGGCCGCGCTCGCGAAATGGGTCGAGGATGGCATACGTCCCGCACCGGAGCGCCTTGATACCAAGGTCATGCGTGCGTCGTCGTCCTTGGCTCCCGTTGCCGGCAACTTGCGCAGATGGGATGCCTGATTGCGGGAAGCTGTCAGGAGGGGCCGGCGGGCAAGACCGGCACTCCCGGCCGCGTCCGCGTGCCCGGGGTCAGTGCCATGCCTTCGGCCTGGATTCATGCCGAAAGCGAACCTGCCCGTGTTCGGCGGCCGTTCCGCGGACATCCGGGGCGAAATTGCACTTGAACCGGGCGGGGGTAGATTCTACGCGGGCGATCGAAGGTGGCTTGTTGCGGGAGCATGGCGAGCCTTGATTGCCTGAAGATGCGTTGGCGGACGAGAACAGCACGGGCTCCTGCCGCAGCGAATCGTGTCAGGTTCCTTGAGATGGAGAGAGGACCGCAGTCGGCATGACAACCGGACGCTTGACATCGACACTTGCGGCGGGACTCGTCGTGCTTGCCCTCTGCGCATGCCAGCCGAAGCCTTCGCCCGTTTCGCCGGATGCCGTCCTGTCGCCCGGTGACCGGCCGTCGTCCGAATCAAGCCGTGCACTGCAAAGCCATTACAGGCGCGTCGAGCAAGGCTACCTGGCGCGAGGGCTGCTGCGCGTCGACGGGGGAGGGCCGGACGCGACGTTCACGAGGCGCCAGCTTGTCGAGAATTTCTTGCGAATCGCCTTCTTCGAGGAATTCAGCAGGGTGGGAGACCGAATCGTTTCCCGTCGAGCCGAAACGCATCTGCATCGCTGGGAAGGGCCGATTCGCATGCAGGTGCATTTCGGCATGTCGGTTCCTCGGGACGTGCGCATCCGCGACCAGGAATTCATCGCGGACTATGCGCGGCGGTTGTCGACCTTGACAGGCATTCCGATCATGCTGACTTCGCGCAGGGCCAATTTCCACGTCTTCGTCGTCAACGAGGACGAGCGACGCGCGATGGGTCCGGTGCTGCGGGCGATTCACCCGGGCATAGATGCCTCCACCGTCAACACGGTGCTTGGCATTCGCCGTCCGACGCTCTGCCTGGTCTATGCCGCCGAGGGCAAGGCGAAGGGCGCCTATGCCAAGGCGGTCGCCATCGTCCGGGCCGAGCATCCCGTGCTGTTGCGGCAGTCCTGCTACCACGAGGAACTTGCCCAGGGGCTTGGCCTGCCGAACGACAGTCCCAGGGCCCGCCCCTCGATCTTCAACGACGACGAGGAGTTCGGTTTCCTGACAACACTGGATGAACTGTTGCTGCGCATGCTCTACGACCGGCGCCTTCGCCCCGGAATGAAGGCGGCCGAGGGCCGTCCGATCGTCGAGCGGATTGCTCGGGAACTGCTGGGCGGCGAGGTCTGACGCAGACAACGGAGCCGTGTGGCAGCCATGACCCGACGCCCCTTCACCGGGACTTGGCCTGAAAGGGACCTTCGCGCGCGCAGCCTTCGGGTGCGCGCGGCGGTCGGGTCGGTGTCATTCCTCGGTGCCGGCCCATCGTGGGGAAACCGATCCGGTCGGGCACTCCGTTGCACCGTGAATTTCGGGATCTTCGGGCCGGCCGGCCTGTCCGAGCCATCTGGCGCACGGAGCGAGTCTTCCGGGCTCAGCCGAAATGTTCCTTGAAACGGTCGAAATTGAGCCGGAAGCCGGCTTCGAAGTCGCCATCGCCGGGGTGATAGACTGACTCGATGCTGATCACGCCATCATAGCCGTCACGTCTGAGAGCGTCCGCAATTGGCTGGAACTGGTCGGCCAGCTGCCCTTGGCCCATTGGCATGACTGTCAGCGTCGCGCGCGGCGTGTCTGCCTTGACGTCCTTGACATGGACATGGCCCAGGTAGCCATCCCTGATCGCGTCGTAGCCGTCCGGCCATGCGCGTTCGTGGCACCAGCAGTTGTTCGCCGGGTCCCAGAGAACCTTCAGGACGTCCCTGGCGTCAAGATCGTCGATCAGCTTCCGGGCCGTATAGCTTGAATTCACCATCGTGCCGTTGCCGGTTTCAACGACGAGCGTGACGCCCTCGGACCGGGCCAGTTCGACGGCAGGGGCGATGAGCGGCAAGGTCTTTTCCCATGCGCCATGGGCGACGTTCCACCTCTCCGCGCCGTTATGGCCCCAAAGGATCTGCTCTTTCCTGTTCGTCATGATGCGGACGAGAGGCGATCCGACCACATGCGCCATGTCGATCACTCGCTTCAGTGCGTCCAAGTGCTTGCTGTGGCACTCGTCGCCTGGGGCGTTCGCTACGGTCAGGCCAGCGAAGACATGGCGGCTGAGGCAGCAGACGCGCTTGCCACGATCCCGCAAGAGGGCATCGATTGCCGCTATTTCTGACGGCGAGTGGTCACCAACCTCCTTGTCGCCCACGAATTGCAATTCCGCGAATTCGAGTCCGAACTCGTCCATGACATCGACGGCATGTCCGAGGTCGCGGCTGATGCCGTCGCAGATCACTCCCAGTTTCATGTTTGCTTTCCTCTTGGGTCTTCTCGCAACCGGGTGTTCGCTTGCGCCGGGAAGCGCGCAAATCCGGCAGCCGGATGTCGATGCCCGACAGTCACCTCCGGGACCTTGCTTCACTTCGGTGCAGTTCCGCACCGACGATGTCCTCGATGACGCGCGTGCAGACCCAGTTGTCTCCGTCAGGGTATCTGGTCCGGCCAGCGTGAAAGATCTGCATTGCCGCAGCCGCCGTGTGCAGCGGGACGCCGAGCTCTTCGCCCAGCGCCATTGAGATCGTGAGATCCTTGTGCATCGTGTTTATGTGGCTGCCCGTGCCCTCGAACTGTCGGTCGATGATCTTTTCGAGCGCGTTGTTCACGATGCCGCAACCCGCCGACGAGGCTGAGAACACGTCCAGAACGACTTGCCCCGGAACACCAGCCTTGGCGGCAAGGGCTGCCGCTTCGAATGCAGCGGAGAACTGTGCCCCGATCAGCGATTGCAGGCAGGCCTTCACGGTCTGGCCGTCTCCCGGCCTGCTTCCGACCCGGTGAATGTTCGCCGACACCGCCTCCATCACGGGCGCAAAGCGGTCAAGGATCTCGTCGGGCGCCGCCGCCATCATTGTCAGCGTCCCACCCTGCGCTCCGGGAAATCCGCCCGAAACCGGCGTATCGATCAAGTGGAGGCCGGATTCCGCCAATGCCTCGCCGATCTCGCGTGCTTCCCGCGGCTTTACGGTGGCCGAAAGGAGCACTGCGCGGCCCTTGGCCATGGAGGATGCGAGGCCGTTTCCCAAGATGACGGACTTTGCCTGGTCTCCGTTCATCACCATTACGAAGACGGCGTCTGCGTTGGCGCCGACTTCAGCCGCAGAGGCGGCAGGCTTGCCACCCATCTCGCTGAAGGTCGCCATGCGGTCCGCGCTCAGATCCAGGCCGGTGACTTCGAACCCGTTCCTGATCAGGTTCCGGGCGATCCCGGATCCCATGTCTCCGAGACCGATGACTCCAGTGTCCATGCGTTACCCTCCTCGCTTCCGGAAATGTCCGGCGCCTGTGACAGTCGAGGGATTTCGCACGCCGTTTCCAGCGTTGGACGGGTCCGGGAGACACCCTCTGCCCAATTCACGCGGGGCGATTGAATGCCATCTGCCGCCGCACTTGCAAGCCTCAATCCGAAGCGGTTGAATGGCGGGAAAGCGGGGAGGATTTCGGTGAAGCGAATCTATGACTGGGACGCAAGGTCGCAGCGGCGCAACTATACCGCCGCCGACCTGCGGGCTTTGAAGGGCGTGCGCAAGCTTGTACAGACCACGGCGAATTCCGCGGAAGAAGCGGCTGCGGCCAAGGACGCTGGCCTGGATCTCGTCATGGGAAATGCGCACAACACAGCGGCGGTCCGGGCCGGAGCGCCGGACTTGTTCTTCACGGCCGCCGCTGCCCTGCCGGACTTTCCGACCGAAGGGGATGTTCTCAGGGCCGCGTTTCGCGCGATGAAGGACGGCGCGGATTCGGTCTATACTGCGCGAGGGCCGCATGTAGTGGAGGTGCTGGCCCGCGAGGACATTCCCGTCATGTGCCACCTGGGCCTCGTGCCCCGGAAGTCCACCTGGAGCGGCGGCTTGCGTGCTGTCGGCAAGACGGCTGAGGAAGCCCTCGAACTCTGGCAGGCATTCCGGCGCATGGAGGATGCCGGAGCCTTCTCGGTCGAGGCCGAGGTCATCTGCGCGAGAGTGATGACGGAGATCAGCCGTCGCACCACGCTGGTCACGTCCTCGCTCGGTTCCGGATCCGGTGGCGACATCATCTACCTTTTCCAGAACGACATTTGCGGGGAGCAACCGGAACGGCCCCGGCACGCACGGGCCTTCGGCAACCTGCACGCGCTCCATGAACGCATGAAGGTTGAGCGCCGCTCTGCACTGGCGGCATTCGCCAAGGAGGCGCGTGACGGAAGCTATCCCGGCGTCGACGAGACCGCGGACATCGACGATGTCGAGTATGAAGAGTTTTGCGAGCGGCTTCCCTGATTCGGAGGTCGCCCTTGCCTGGCAATGGAGGCGTCGAATGGCGCTGCCCGCCAGCAGCCGATTCAGGCGCCAGCCGCCTCCGCGCCGGCAAGCCATGCCTGGAAGGCAATCGATGGGCGGGCTTTCTCGACCGTCAGGCACAATTGGCTCTGATCGCGTAGACGGCAAGAGGAATGTCTTGAGCGCCCGACCATGGTGCACGCCTAGAGGCCAAGGGCCCTCCGGCGCCCTTCGGCAAAGCCTTGGGCAAGCCGGTCGGCGATGAAAGCCAGGATCGCCATCGCCGCACCTGCGCTTACCCCCAGCCCGACGTCTGCCTGCCCCAGTGCCAGATAGATCGACTGGCCGAGTCCGGTTGTTCCGATCAAGGCGGCGATTACCAGCATTGCGAAGGCGTAGAGGATCGTCTGGTTGAGTCCCAGCAGGATCGTGGGCGCGGCATAGGGCATGCGCACATCGGTCATCGTCTGCCATGGCGTCGCACCGCTCGAGGTTGCGGCTTCCAGCATCTCCGGTGGCGTCGAGACCAGTCCGTGGCGCGTGTAGCGGATCATCGGAACCACGGCGTAGGCACAGATTGCGAGAAAGGCGCTGAACTCGCCGATCTGGAAGAACATGAGCGTCGGTATCAGGAACACGAACAGGGGAATCGTCTGAAGCATGTCGCAGACGGGGCGAATGATCATCCATGCGATTTCGGAAACGGCCGACAAGAGACCGAGCGCGCCGCCCGCGACGACACAGGCAACGACGGCGGCGCCAGAAAGGTAGAGCGAAAGCAGCGCACGGTCCCAGAGGCCTGAAACCAGCACGATCCCGAGCAGAGCGGCCGAGAGGACGGCAAGCCGAACCCCCTGGGCAAGAAATGCAAGGGCGGCGGTCCCGACGATCACGAACGGCCAGGGCAGTTCCGCGATTCCGGTCTCGACAACTCCGACGGCGATCACCAGGCCCGCGCCAGCCACTTGCCGTCCCGTCGCGGCAAGGGCGAGCCCTGCAAGAACCGCGAAAGCAAACAGCCAGAGGCTCATCGCTGTGGTCCACTGGAACCCCCATGTGAATGGCAACACGGCCTGATCAAGGCCGATGCGCAGTGGAAGCAGCCCATAGAACATCGCCGTATTCTTGATGCCGTCAAGCGTGGCCCCATGTGCGGCTGTGAACGCGCCCAGACTGTCATCCACGGCGACCGCGGCCGCCGAGAACACGCCTTCGGGAACCGTGTCCGCCCCCGACAAAGCCAGCAGAACAGCCCCGACGGCACCCGAAAGGAACAATCCCCACGCGACACGTCGGTCGTGGCGCTTGCGTTCCAGGGCAAGCGACCCGGAAAGGCGGTCTATCACGATCGCGAATGTCACGATCACCATTCCGGCCAGAAACGCCTGGCCGAACTGTGCCTTGCGCATGGTCAGAAGCACCTCCCAGCCGATATCGTTGAAACCACCGATGACGGCGGCGATGATCACCATCGACAGGGATGCCATCAGGCACTGGTTCACGCCCACCATGATCTGCTGGCTCGCCGCCGGAATCTCGATCAGGAACAACTGCTGCAATCGGGTCGCACCGGACATGATCGATGCTTCCTTGACCTCGGGATCAACCCGTTCGAGCCCCAGGATCACGTTTCGTGCCATGGGGGGCGCGGCGTAGATTGCGGATGCAACGAGTCCGACCACCGGGCCGAACCCGAACAGCAGCAGGAGCGGCGTCAGATAGGCGAAGGTGGGAATTGTCTGCATCGCGTCGAGCGCGGCCAGGAGGGCGGTCCGGATGCGCGGCACTTCGTTTGCAAGTATGCCAAGGCTGCCGCCCGCCAAGACCGCCAAGGGAACCGAGACCGACACGAGGCTCAGCGTGTTCATGCTTTCGCTCCAATAGCCCGAAAGCAGAACGAACCCGAATCCCAGGAAGGTGAGCAACGCCATGCGAAACCCGGCGATGTACCATCCCGACGCCGTGAACGCGCCGATGATCAGCGGCCAGGGCGAGCCTGCAAGCGCGGCATTGGCCCAACTCATCGGATAGGAAAGCAGCCAGGACCATGTCCGCATCACCGGCTTGATCGTTCCCAGAAAGGCGTCCAGCCCGGCCCCGACCAGTTCCGTTGCCGGCAGCGTCCAGGCTTCAGGATAGCGCACCAGCCAGGGTGCGCCTTCTTGCAGCAACAGGCAGGCCGCCCCGGTGAACAGGGTGAGGAGCGCCGCAAGCGGTCCCCTTGGCAGTCGGGGCAGGCTCGCCACGGGCATTCCCTGGCTCGTGCTCATGCGCGGTCGGCCTTCAGGGAACTCGCGAGATCTTGCGGATCGACCGTACCGAGCAGGTTGCCGCCGTCGTCATAGACCGCCACCGGCTCGTAGTGAGCCATGCAGGTCGCCAGCGCGTCCTCAAGGGTCATGTCGGGCCGCAGGCCGGGCGTGCCTTCCGCCGCGCATTTGTCCTCTGCCCGCATGATTGATCCGACCTTGGCGTGCCGGCCGCGCACGACGTCTCGCGCAAACTCGCGCACGTAGTCGTCGACCGGGTGCAGCACGATATCCGCCGGCGTCCCGATCTGAACGATCTCGCCGTCACGCATGATTGCAATCCGGTCGGCGAGTTTCAAGGCCTCGGCAATATCGTGGGTGATGAACACGATCGTGGTGTTCAGCCTGGCCCGAATGTCGAGGAACTCGTCCTGCAACTGGCGGCGGATCAGCGGGTCGAGGGCCGAAAACGGCTCGTCCAGAAACCAGACGCTGCAGTCCCCGGCAAGCGAGCGCGCGATCCCGACCCGTTGACGCTGGCCCCCCGACAGCTCGCGGGGATACGCCCATTCCCGACCTTGCAGGCCCACCATCTCGATGATGTCCCGCACCTTGTCGTGACGCTCGCTGCGGCCCATGCCGCCGACCTTCAGAGGAAAGGCGACATTGTCGATCACCGGCATGTGCGGAAACAGGCCGAAGTGCTGGAACACCATTCCGATCCGGGACCGTCGAAGCTCGGTCATCCGCGCCTTGGACGCTGCGAGGATGTCCTCGCCCTCGATCGAGACGTGGCCTGCCGTCGGTTCGACTAGACGCGCAATTCCCCGAAGCAGCGTCGACTTGCCCGACCCTGAGAGCCCCATGATCACGAAGAGCTCGCCCTCGGACACCTCGAAGCAGGCATTGCGGACGGCCGGGATGTATCCGCGCTTCTCCAGGCGCCCGGCAATGTCCGACGCGCCCCCTCCCTCGTTCTGCGCCCGCCTGAAGGCGGGCGCAGCATCGGATCCAAAGACCTGCCAGAGACCGGCGACGGAAATGGCAGGTTGTTCCGGCACGGAGATCAGCGCGTCGCCGCGTCCACGACCGGCCTCCACTTGGCCTCGTTGCCGCCCATCCAGTCGGCGACCACCTCCTCGACGCTGCCGCCATCCACGTCGACCGCTCCCATCATGGGTTGCTGGTCTTCGACCGACAGCGTGTAGCTGGAGAGAATCTCGAAGGCCGCCGGCCACTTGTCCTCGATTCCGACCCAGCCTGCCTTGAAGATGCGGCTTGGCGCGAAATCACAGTCATTGACGGCGTTCGGGTTCGGTCCCCAGGCCGGATCGTTGAAGCAGTCTTCATTGCCGACCGGCAGGTCCACGAACTTCACGTCGTAGGCGGACATCGCCCAGTGCGGCTGCCAGAAGGTGATCAGCAGGGGCGATTCCCGTTCGGTCGAGGCACGAAGTTCCGCGATTAGCGCTCCTTCCGAACCGGCCGGCACCGCCTTGAAGGGGAGGTCGAGCCCGGTCATGCGGTCGGCTCCCGGTGTGCCCCAGTCGGCAGGATAGTCCACGAGGCGACCGGCGGGCAGCGTCTCGGCGGTGGCGAAGGTTCCGGCACAATCCTTGAGCGCCTCCCAGGCCGGGAGTCCCGGGCACAATGCCGCCACGTGGGCCGGATAGGCAATTCCCTCCTTCGCATCGAGGCCGAGATCGCCAAGTTCGACAACGCCTCCGCCCTCCACTTTCTTGGCGTAGTCGCCCGAGACGTTCGAAGACCAGATTTCCACGGCCGCGTGCAACTCGCCGTCCGACATCGCCTGGTACATGTTCATGTAGCCTGCAGTGACATATTCGACCTGATAACCGGCCGCCTTGAGCATCTCGCCCGCCACGTGGGTCGAGATGTGCTGGCCCGTCCATTCGTTGATGGCAAGCTTTACCGGCTCGTCCACCGCGCCCAGCTCGGCCGCCTGAACTCCCGTGGCGGCAAGCACGGTCGCAACTGTCGTGATTGTCTTGATCATTTTGCGTCTCCCTAGCTTTGTGCCCTACGCTTTCGTCAGTATGGCGATTGCGATTGTCCTGGCCACGGAATTCGTGGTTTAACCGGAATGGCCGCCAATTTCACGTGACTGGTCAGATGCCCCTCGAGAAGATTGACGACTTTCATGTCCTGATCGTGGTCACGCCACACTTCAACATTGCGGCCACGATGTCGTTTCTGGATCCATTTCGCGCAGCAAACTATATCGAAGGCAAGTCCTTTTTCCGTTGGTCGATCGTTTCCGAAAGGGGCGGACCATGCCTGGCAAGCAACGGCGTGACGATCGAGGCCGGCACGCTTTCCGATGTTCGGGGCAAGGCGCCTGATCTGGTGATGCTCTCCACCAGCTGGACGCCGGAGTCCTATTCCAGCGCAGCCCTGCGCGCGAATCTTTGGCGCTTTGCGCGTTCTGGCAGCAGTGTCGGCGCGCTCGACACCGGCGCCTTCATACTGGCTGACGCCGGGCTGCTCGAGGGACGCCGGGCGACCGTGCATTATGAACATCTCGGCGCCTTTGGCGAGAAATACCCGGACATCGAGGCCTGCGACGACCTCTTTGTCTTCGACCAGGGCCGGGTCACGTGTTCCGGCGGCACGGCGGCAACCGAATGCGCGCTTCTCCTGCTGAGCGAACTGTGGGGCAAGGGCCTTGCCAATGCGGCCGCGAAGTACCTGTTTGTGCAAGGCGTGCGGCCCGCCGGGACACGGCAGGTTGCGGATTCCTCCGAACCGTTTGGCCGTCGCATACCCGAGAAGCTGTCCCGCGCAATCGATCTGATGGAACGGAACCTTGAGGAGCCGCTCAGGGTCTCTGAAGTCTGCCGGCGTGCCAAAGTGTCTCACCGGCAGCTCGACCGGTTGTTCCGGCGGTATGTGAAGACACCTCCCTCGGCGTACTATCGTGACATTCGCCTTGATCGCGCGCGTGGCCTCGTGACCCAGACGGAATTGCCGCTGTCGCAGGTCGCGCTTGCATCCGGCTTTTCGAGCCAGGTTCATTTCAGCAGGGCCTACAAGACGCGCTTCGGCATTTCTCCCCGGACCGACCGGGTGGAAGGCCGGGTCCCGTTCGAATTTCGCTCATGGCCGATGCACCGGGTGTCGCACGGCCAATCAGGTTAAATTGGTGGCCAACATGGTGAATTGCCGGAATTCGTTTCGTCTTCAAGATCGCGTCAGGCCCGCTTGATGCGAGGGATCACTCGATGACCGAACTGCCAAGCAGGGAGCAATTCGCGACGATCGGCGCCGGGTATTCACCGGACCTGAGCCGCTCGTTGTCGCTGAAGGCGGACGCCTACACGGACCCGGCCTGGTACGAGGTGGATCGGCGCGAAGTAATTTCGCGCAGCTGGCAATGGGTGTGCCATGTCGAAAGGCTGCGCAAGCCCTGTTCCTACCTTGCAACCGAAATCGCCGGAAGGCCGGTCGCCATCGTGCGTGATCGCGAGGGCGTCCTTCGCGCCTTCTACAATGTCTGCAAGCACCGTGCGCACCATCTTCTAAGCGGAGAGGGAACGGCATCGCGAATCATGTGCCCCTACCATGCCTGGGTCTACCGGCTGGACGGCCAGCTGGTCCGTGCGCCGGAATCCGGGAACCTGTCCGGCTTCGACGTGAATTCGATCTGCCTCGACGAGGTGCAGGTGACCGAATTCGCGGGATTTGTCTTCGTGAACCTGGATCCGGACGCGGTGCCCCTGTCCCGGGCGTCAGAAAGCCTTGAGACAGAAATCCGCCACTGGGCGCCGGACATCGAAGAGCTCACGTTCGGGTGCCGCCTGTCCTACGACATCAGGTCGAACTGGAAGAATGTCGTCGACAATTTCCTGGAATGCTATCATTGCCCGGTCGCCCACAAGGATTTCTGCAATCTGGTGGACATGGACACCTACAAGGTGACCACCCACGGCATCTATTCGAGCCACATGGCCGAGGCCGGGAAAGGCGCCAACACCGCCTATGACGTCTCGAATGCAACGGTACGCACCCATGCGGTCTGGTGGCTTTGGCCCACGACCTGCTTCATGCGCTATCCGGGACGATCGTCGATGATCGTGCTGAACATCATCCCCGCCGGCGCCGGCCGAACCCTGGAAACCTACGACTTCTTCCTCGAGACACCCGAACCGGATGCGATGGAGAAGGATGCCATGCGCTATCTCGATGAGGTGCTGCAGCGCGAGGACATCGACATCGTCGAAAGCGTGCAGAAGGGCATGGCAACGCCAGCCTTCTCTCAGGGCCGGATCGTAAGCAATCCGGCGGGCTCGGGAAAATCCGAACACGCCGTGCATCACTTTCACGGGCTCGTTCTGGACGCCTATGCCAGGGCTGCCCCGTGACGCAGCGCGGCATCGGCTTGTTGGCGGCCGTGGCTCGGAAAGCGGGGAGAGACCGAACGTGGCGCGGAGACCGCCACGAAGTCCGGAAGATTCCAGCCGGAGGCCGGCGGACATGAAGCTTGAAGGAAAAGTGGCGTTCGTCACGGGTGGCCGGGGCGGCATCGGACGCGCAATCGTCGCGCGTTTCCTCAATGAGGGCGCAACGGTCTATTCGGCGGACATCAGCGCGGCGGGTTCGCTCGACAGGCACGACGATGACGGAAGCCGTTTCGTTCGGCTCGACGTCGCCAGTGAGGACGATTGCATCGCCGCGATGAACCGCGTGCGAAACGAGACGGGTCGGCTCGATGTTCTTGTCAACGCTGCCGGAATCGAGATCGAGAAGACCATCGAGGAGACCACACTCGAAGAGTGGCACCGATCCTTTGCCGTCAATGTCACCGGCACGTTCCTGACCTCGAAACATGCCTTGCCCCTGCTTCGCCTGGCGGCGGAACACGGCGCCAGCGCCAGCATCGTCAATTTCGGTTCGTACGACGGGTTCATCGCCGATCCGGGTCTGGCGGCCTATTGTGCCACGAAAGGTGCGGTTCATGCGCTGACCCGCGCCATGGCCTGCGATCACGGCCCTGAAGGCATCCGTGTCAACGCGGTTTGCCCGGGCTATGTCGACACTCCCATGCTGCAGGGCTTCTTCGAGGGCGAAGGCTCGGGTGGCGGTGGAAGGACAGTCACCCAGTTGCAGAAGGCGGTGTGCGACGTGCATCCCATGCGGACCTATGGCACGCCGGAGGACATCGCGAATCTCGTCAATTGGCTGGCGTCCGACGAAGCGCGCTATGCCAGCGGGCAGCTGTGGATTCTCGACGGCGGACTGAGTGCGCAGGTCCAGCAGATGAAACCTTGATGGTCCCCGAAACGAACGACGGGACGCGTGCCGAGGTCGTTCATGACAACATGTGCACCGACTGGCGGCATTCATGCGCCCGCCATGCCTGAACGCTCGCCAGCCAATTCAGCCGGGATCGCGCGCGCCACCATTGACGCCGCCGAGGCCGCCGCGTCGCTCATCCGCCTGCGCGCCCGTGATCCAGGTTCAGGCAAGCCGGATTCCCGGCCAGAGGCTCGCCGGCAAGTCCTGCCCGTCATCAAGCGGCTGGCAAGCGCCGTCATCAAGGGCTCGGCAGGCGGCAGGCTGGGAATGACGACGAGCGAATGGCTCGACGCGGCGACGTCTGCCAGCCCCGAGGTCGCGAGCCTCGACATGGGTTCGACGGATTTCGGGTTCTCTCCGCTTCTCGAGATGCCCGGTGGACGGGAACTCGATCGTGAGCCCGAGTTCCTTGCCGATGCCATGGAATTGATGCTTCCCGACACTTTCGCAGTCGTTGAATGCGACATAAGGCACCAAGGCCGCGCACATGACACGGAATGCGAGTTCGAATGCCATATCTCGGGCGCCTCAACCGCTTCAGGCATTTCGTTGGCAGGGACCTGACAATGCCCTGCCAAACCAGACAGCTCGTGCCGGGTTCCCAAGGCTGTGCCGATGCCCCGGTGCAAGGCATCCAGCGAGCGATCTGATGCGACTGAAGGACAAGAGGGCCATCGTTACGGGAGGCGGTCAGGGCATTGGACGCGGGATCGTCGAGGCATTCCTGAAGGAAGGGGCAAGCGTTCTGGCGTGCGGGCGAAGCCCTGCGTCCGATGACCTGCCCGTGGATTGCGCCTGGATGACGGCGGACGTCTCCAGCGTCGCGGACATGGAGCGCCTGGCCGCAACGGCCGGACCGGCGGACATCCTCGTCAACAACGCCGGCGTTCAGGTCGAGCGAACCGTCACGGACAGCACTGATGCGGATTGGGACCTGGTTGTCGGCGTGAACTGCAAGGGCGTGTTCAACGCCTGCCGCGCGGTCCTTCCCCAAATGCGGTCCGGTGGATCGATCATCAACATCGGCTCGATCTCCGGCCGGACCGCCGACCCGGGCATGGCGCTCTACAACGCGTCCAAGGCCTTTGTGCATGGTCTCACCCGTTCAATCGCCGTGGATCACGGGCCGAAGGTGCGCTGCAACGCCATTTGCCCCGGATGGATCGAGACCGGAATGCTTGAAGCCGCGTTTGAGCTCGCCTCGGACCCCGGGGCCGTCAGGCAGGACGCGCTCTTGCGCCATGCGACGCGGCGTTTCGGGCGTCCCGAAGACATTGCCGCAATCGCCGTCTGGCTGGCGTCGGACGAAGCGGGCTTCGCAACCGGCCAGCTCTTTACGGTGGATGGCGGCATGACCGCGGCTTCGCCGATCAACCCGGGAATGTTCTGATGTCTGAAATTGAGCGAACCAGTGTCATCGGCGCGGGCCTCATCGGCGCAAGCTGGGCGGCCCTCTTTCTTGCTTCTGGCCGATCGGTGGCGGTCTTCGATCCGGCCGCGGGAACCGAAGCGGCCGTTCGGGATCATGTTCGGGAGGCTTGGCCTGCGATGACCGAGATCGGGCTGACGAAACGGGGAGATCCGGATCGGATCACCTTTCACGCCTCTCCTGAAGCAGCGGTTGAAGGGGCAGATTTCATTCAGGAAAGCGTTCCCGAGCGGGTTGCCGTGAAACACGACACGTTTGCGCGTATCGAACCGCGCCTTTCGCCCCGGGCGATCGTCGCAAGCTCGGCCTCGGGGCTGACCCTTGGCCAAATGCAGGAGGGATGGCGCTCGCCTGGCCGGTTCATCCTGGGCCATCCCTTCAATCCGCCTCATCTGATTCCCCTTGTGGAGCTGATGGCGAACGAAGTGACGCAGCCTGGAGCCATCGAAGCAGCCGAGGCGTTCTACGCAGACATCGGCAAGACCACGATCCGCGTGCAGAAGGAGGTTCCGGGCCATGTCGCCAACCGGCTGCAATCCGCCATCTGGCGCGAGGCAATCCACCTGGTCGAGAGCGGCGTCGCAAGCGTGGGCGACGTGGACAAGGCGATCGCGTCCGGGCCGGGGCTCAGATGGGCAACCATGGGGCCGACGACCCTGTTCGGCCTTGGCGCCGGCCAGGGAGGGCTGGCTGCCTTTTGCGATCACTTCGCTGACACCTTCAACGGGTGGTGGGACGACCTGGGTTCACCGCGACTGAACGACGCGACCGCGAAGCTTCTCGAAGAGGGACTGGCGGAAGCCAATGAGGGACGTACCGTGGCCGAACTGTCGCAACGACGCGACGCAATGCTGGTAGCGATCCAGAGGGCGCTTGCCGAGCTTGATTCCGAATAGCGCGACTCACGGAGTCCCGTTGCATCGTCACTCCCGGAGGATCGACCGGACCTTCGAAACCGCGTTCGTCACGGCGACCGCGAGAAGCCGGGATCGTGTCGCGCGATCCGATGCCGGCACGTCCCTGGCAAACCCGGAATGGACCATGCCGTTGACGCTTGAGCCAAGCGCGGAATTCGCCGCGTCGGCCGTGGCGATCGCGCCGGCGACCTAGGGTCAGGCGGGTCAGAATTCGAACGAATGAATGCAAATTGACAGAGATTTCGAGAAAAACTAGAATGTTTCGAGTAAAATGGATTCGTTTCGGAGGATTTGGTGAAGAAGGCTGAACAGCAGACACTCGCGAGACTTCGCCAGATGATCCTGGATGGAGAGCTTCCGGGAGGTGAGCGGCTGTCTGAGGTCGTGGTGGCGGGAATGCTGGGCGTATCCCGCACTCCCGCAAAGTTTGCGTTGACCCGCCTGGAAATGACCGGGTTGATCAAGAAACTTCCGGGCCGGGGTTACGAAGTGTGCAAGGTCAGCCTTGGCGAACTGGAAATGGTCATCAAGCTTCGAGGGATTCTGGAGGGCGCGGCGGCTGCGGCACTGGCCTCGAAAGGGGTGCCGGAAACCACGCGCACGGATCTGGCCCGCAGCATCGAAATGACCGAAGGCATCGTGCTCAGACGCCGGATCAGCATGGATGACGTTGCGGTGTTTCAGGAAGCCAACACGCTTTTCCACGAAACCATCATGCGCGATTGTGGCAACGATTTTGTCGCGTTGTCCTACGAACCCATCCGCCATCTGCCGATGGCCGCATTGGGCGCATATGCACCAAACCCCGATCTGCTGGACAAGGAGCTTCTGCGGATGTCAGTCGGCCACGCGCAACATGTGATCATCGCCAAGGCGATTGAAGATGGCGATGCCGCCAGGGCCGAGACGGTAATGCGCGAACACTCCAACGCCACCTTCGAATACGCCCGCCTGTTCGTTGGACCGCGCGAGGCGGACCATATCCCGACGCTGCTGCAAGCGGTCTGAGACCGCAAACAGGATGAGACATGAGCGAACCGTCACTGCCCTTCAATGAGGACTTCGCCGAGTCCTATCAGTCAAGGGGCATGTCGGTCGGCGGCGCCTGGCTCGCCGCGTCGGGCGGCACCTTTGATGTCTTCAATCCAGCAAACGGCCGGGTGTGGTCCAAGGCCCCGGACGCGACCCGTGACGACGCCAGGGCGGCGATTGACGCGGCGGCGGCGGCACAGCCGGGCTGGGCGGCGCTGCCGTTCACCGAACGTGCACGGCTGCTGCTGAAAGTGGCTGAAGTTCTCGAGGCGTGGCGGGCAGAATTCGTCGGCGCGCTGACCTCGGAATGCGGTGGCTGGATCCGCAAGGGCCTGTTCGAAACCGGCTACGCCCCCGGCGTCTACCGGGCGGCGGCGGCGGCGGCCTACTTTCCGTCGGGCGAATCCATGCCGTCGGACCACCTGAAGACCAGCATCGTCGAGCGCCAGCCCCTCGGCGTGGTAAGCGTTATCAGCCCATGGAACGTCCCTCTCTTGCTGTCCAGCCGCGGCATGGGGGTGGCGCTTGCGGTCGGCAACGCAATTGTCCTGAAACCTTCGGAGGAAACTCCGGTCACGGGCGGCTTGATGATCGCCGAGGCGTTCGAGGAGGCCGGTTTTCCGCCGGGCGTCCTGAACGTAGTGACGTGTTCACGCGAAAATGTCGCCGAGGTAGGGGATGAGCTTGTCGCAAACCCCAAGGTCAAGGCGGTCAGCTTCACCGGGTCTACAGCCGTCGGCCGGTCAATCGCCGGCAAGGCCGGCAGATTGCTGAAGAAGGCCTGTGTGGAACTTGGCGGCAAGGACAGCCTGATCGTGCTGGATGACGCCGACCTGGACGTCGCGGTCAGGGCCGCCCGGTTCGGGGCCTTTTTCCATCAGGGCCAGATTTGCATGTCCGCCGAAAAGATCATTGTCGACCGCAGGCTGGAAGACGCCTTCATGGCCAGGTTCATGGCAGCCACGAAGGAGCTGAAAGTCGGCGACCCCACTAAGGCGGAAAACCAGATCGGGCCGATGATCAACGAGACGCAAGCCCGGAAAGTCGACGCACGGCTGGCGCAGGCGCGGGCTGACGGCGTCGAGATTCATGCGGGCGGCACACGAGACGGCCTCTATTTTCAGCCGACAGTCGTCACGGGCGTGACTCCGGACATGGAGATCTTCCATGAAGAGGTCTTCGGCCCGGTCGCCAACATCATGTTCGCCGATGGCGAAGAAGAGGCGATCGAGCTTGCCAACAACTGCAGGTACGGGCTCTCGGCATCGGTGATCACGCAGGACGAAAAGCGTGGCCTGGCCGTTGCGCGCCGGATTGAAAGCGGCATGGCCCACGTCAACGACACCACGATCTATGACGAACCCACCATCCCGTTCGGTGGCGTGAAGAGCAGCGGGCTGGGACGACACGGCGGGCGCTGGTCTGTCGAGACCTTTACCGAAACCCGATGGCTGACCGTGGAGCGCGGTGGCCGGAAAACCCCGTTCTAGGAGGCCTCAATGGACGATTGGCAAGACAGGCTCCTGCTGCGCGAACTGATCGAGAACTGGGCCATATGGCGGGACGCCGGCTTCTGGGACAAGTTCCGCACGGTCTGGCACGATGACGGGCGCATGATGGCCACCTGGACCCAGGGCACCGCTGACGAGTTCATAGAAATGAACAGGCAAGGCTGGGCGCGCGGCGTGTCGATCCTGCATTTTCTGGGCGGATTCAATTGCGAGATCGCGGGCGGCCGGGCAGTCACGCAAACCAAGATGACGATCTCTCAGCGCGGTGAGGTTCACGGCGTTCTGGTGGATGTCGTCTGCACGGGGCGCTTCCTCGACTTCCTGGAGAGACGTGACGGCAGGTGGGGAATGTGCCTGCGCCAGCCGATATACGAAAAGGACAGGATGGATCCGGTTGCACCACGCGCGACGGTTGAACTTGATCAAGGGCTTCTTGACGAGTTTCCCGCGGGATATCAGCATCTTGCCTATCTTCAGTCGCAGGTCGGATATCCGGTCAAGAAAGACATGCCCGGCCTCAAGGGACCCGAGGTCGAAACGCTTTACGCCACCGGAGCCGACTGGCTGGCCGGAAAGTCAATCACTTGGGCCGGACATTCCTGGGGCTGAACCCGGGACCCGAATGCAATCAACTGGGAGGAAAACCATGACCAATCTTTCAAGGGCGCTCGCGATCGGGGCCGCTTGCCTGATGACAAGCGGCATCGCGGCTTCAGCAGAAACCATCAAGCTGACGGCCGGTTCCAGCCATCCCCCGTTCCTGCCGTGGGTCGAGGTCATCACGAAGCACGTCGTGCCGGAAACCAACAGGCGGCTTGAGGCCATGGGCAGCGACAATCGCATCGATTGGACCGAAGCTTATGCCGGCTCGCTGTTCAACGCGTTCAATGCGTTGGAAGGCGTGGAAAGCGGTTTGGCGGACCTGGCCTGGATCGGCACGATTTTCGAACCCGAAAAGCTCCCGCTGCACAACGTCCACTTCTACGCTCCGTTTGCGGTCAGCGGCGTGCACGACCTGACCGAAATCGGCAACCAACTGCACGAGAGAGTGCCTGCAATGAACGAACAATGGGCCAGGTACAATCAGGTCCATCTGGGCGCGATGGCGGATGGATCCTACCACCTGATCACCAAGGATCCGATCAATTCCTTGGACGATCTGCAGGGGCTGAAACTGCTGGCCGGCGGCGCGGTTGCGAACTGGCTGCAAGGCACGGGCGCCGTTGCGGTCAATGCCGCGTTTCCGGAGTTCTACAGCTCGATCTCCACCGGCGTTGCCGACGGGGCGGTCATGACGATCAACGGCATGCTCCCCTTCAAGATCCACGAAGTCGCGCCCCATGTCACGCTAGTGGACATGGGCGGCCCGATCACGGGTTCACTGACGATGAATGCCGATACGTTCAACGGCCTGCCGGACGACGTGCAGGGCGTGCTGAAGGAACTCGGAATGGAATACAGCCAAATGGTTGCCGATGCGGTCGGCGGCCGCGAGGCCGGATTCCTGGAGACCATGCAGGAGCAGGGCGCGATCGTTTCGGAACTGCCGGAAGCGGAGCGCTTGCGCTGGGTCAATGGCCTGCCCGATCTGGCCGGTGACTGGGTTGCGTTGAATGCCGCGGCCGGCCTTCCTGCAGCAGAGGTCCTGAAGGCTTTCCTGGAAGGCGGCCGCGAACGCGGGTCCGAACCGCTGCGGGACTGGACGCAGTAGAGCGGGCCGTCTTGTTTGACCGAAGCACCTGACACGCCCGCTCCGGGGGCGCTTGAAAGGGTCTTTGGGCCCGTTTCGGAAGGCGCAAGTGCCGTTGGCACGGTATGGCTCTTCGCGCTGATGGTCCTGATCTGTGCAGAAGTGATCGCGCGCGAGCTCTTTCGAAGCCCCATTCATGGCGTCACTGAAATCGTTGCATACTCGCTGGTCGGCGCCACGTTCCTGCAACTTGGGAGCGCGTTTCGCTCCGGCCGCATGACGCGGGTAGGCCTTTTGCTCGGAATCTTCGAGCGCCGTGCGCCGCAGGTGCGCGCCATCCTGGAAATCGTGATCTCGCTCTTGGGCGTCATCGTGATGATCCTGATGATTCAGGCCGGTTGGCCCAAGCTGACGCGGGCCTACCTGGAGACCGAGCTCGTCGGCATTCCCGGCGCATTTTCGTTTCAGGTCTGGCCCCTGCGCCTCTTGGTAGTCCTGGGCAGCGCGATGGCAGCCGCTGCGCTGACCCTTCGCGCATCGCGCGTGCTGCGCACCGAACTCCAAGGGGGCGCAATGTCCAAGTCGCTGATCGTGGTCCTCTCGTTGGCCGCGATCTGTGCGGCCTGGCACTTCGGCTTCCCGGCGGCGATGGATGCGGGGTGGTCCAGCTTTTCGATCGGGGCCGGTGCGGCGCTTGTGCTCGTCTTGATGGTGCTCATGGGGCTGCATGTCGGGATCGCGATGATCCTTGTCGGCTTTGTTGCGATGTGGCTTGTCAAGGGGCGTATCGCGCTGCCCTATGCGATGCTGGGGATTGCGGGCAATGAATATCTCGCCAACTACCTGTTCAGCGCGGTGCCGCTGTTCGTGCTGATGGGCCTGGTGGTGTCTGCCGCCAACATCGGCCATGAAACCTTCATCGTGGCACGCTGGCTCACGCGGCCGATCCGGGGCGGGCTTGGCATCGCCACCGTTGCAGCCAACACGATCTTTGCCGCAATCACCGGATCCTCGATCGCCTCGGCCACCGTTTTCGCCAAGATCGCGTCGCCTGAAATGATCCGCCACGGATACGACCAGCGCTTTGCGGTTGGCGTGGTGGCGGGAAGCTCGGTCCTGGGCATGCTGGTTCCGCCCAGCCTGTTGCTCATCGTCTACGGCTTTCTGGCCGAGCAATCGGTTGGCCAGCTCTTCGTCGCAGCCATCGTTCCCGGCCTGATCCTCGCCTTCGCGATGTGCCTCATGATCTGGACGCGCGCCCGGTTTTGGCCGCATCAGGTTTTTTCCCAAGCCAACCAGGGCAATGGGGGCGTTGAACGGCAAGACATGAACGCTGCCCGCGCCGCCATCCTCCTGGCGCCGGTCCTCGGGCTGATCGTCCTGGTGCTCGGCGGAATCTACCAAGGGTTCTTCACGCCCACGGAGGGCGGCGCGGTCGGTTCGGCGGGAGCGTTGATCTATGGATTCGCGCGTGGACGATTGGACCGCGCAGCGCTTTGGGACGTGATGCTGGAAACCGGCCAAATCGCGACGACGGTTCTCTTCCTGATTCTTTCGGCGAACATCTTCACGATCATGCTGGCGTCATCGGGATTCGTTCAGCAGATCGGCGGCATGATCAGCGGGCTTGGCCTTCAACTCTGGCAATTTGCGCTCATCTACGTGCTGCTCCTGGTCGCCCTCGGGATGTTTCTTGAATCCGTTTCCATTATGTTGATTGTCGTTCCGATCGCATTGCCAACCGCAATGCTTCTTGGGGGCGACCCGATCTGGTTCGGGATACTGACGGTCATTGCGGTGGAAATTGGCCTGCTGACGCCGCCATTCGGGCTGACTTGCTATGTCGTGAGCTCAACCCTGCGTGGCGCCGGCATTACGCTCTCGGACATATTTGTAGGCGCGTTGCCGTTTGTTTGGGTCATGGGAATCGTGACCCTGCTGCTGATCGCCGTTCCGTCGCTGGCGACCTTCGTGCCATGACCGCCGGTGTCCAGGACCTCCAAATCAGGCGCGATGGCGCAGGGCGGCACGGTGCGGGTTCGAATCCATTGACGCTTCAACGAAGTCCAAGGTCTCGGAATGCCTTCCGAAGCCCGGCCTGCGAGGCTGGCTGTCGCTGGCTTCGGACCGGCGGGCCAATGCCACGTCGAAACCGTGAGCCTCGCCGAAAGCGTGCCGCGTCACGCAATCGCGGACCCTGATCCCTGATCCCTGATCCTCGGTCCAGGCACTTCGCGGGGAGCGAGGCTGTCAACTCTCGAGGGATTCGACGAAACTCTTGTGGCGGGCTTGCGCGACCGAGGGCGCCGCTGGCAACTGCGCACCTGGCTGCGCCAGCCTCAGTCGATGTCCACGATTGCGCCCCGCTTGCCGATGACCTTGAGCGCGATGGCATGCCCGGCTTCCATTGCCTTGATCGATGACCGGCCGGTTGCCGTGGCCGCGAGGTAGCCCGCGTTGAAACTGTCGCCCGCCGCCGTCGTGTCAACGACATTCTCGGCAACCGGCACGTTCAAGGCATGTCCTTCCGGTCCCAGGTCCACCGGTCCAGCGTTCCCGCGCTTCAGCGCCCCGCGCGAGATGCCCCATGACCTGAGCCGGGCAACGACCTCCTTGCCGCCCGCATCGCCGAAGAGCGCCACTTCGTCATCGGCGGAAGGAAGAGCGATGTCGGTGCACCGCCAGAACCTCTCCGTTTCAGCGCGTGCAAGTTCGAGGTCGTGCCAGAGATGCGGGCGGAAATTGCTGTCGAATGCCAGCAGCCCGCCGTTCGCCCGAAACCCCTCCAGTGCAACCCTCAGTCGGTCCCGTGCCGCGCTGGACAGGATCGCAAGCGAAATCCCCGAGAGCAGCACGAGGTCAGGGCTGGCGAGGACATCCGCCGGGTCGCGGCCGTCCTCGTCAAACAGCGTCCGCGCTGCAGAGGACGAACGCCAGTATGCAAAGCTGCGCTCGCCGGCAGCATCCGTCTCGATCGCGTAAAGGCCCGGCATTCGTGTCGGATCTCGGGCGACGTCGCTGGCGCCGATGCCCCTTGCCTCCATGTCGCGGACGATGCGGTCGGAGAACCTGTCCATGCCAAGGACCGTTATGTACTCGACGTCCAGTTCCGGTGCAGTGCGCTTGAGATAGGCCGCGGTGTTGTAGGTGTCGCCGGCCACGTTCAGTTCCGCGGCCTTGCCGTCTCCCGCGACGAGTTCGATCATCACTTCGCCGACGCATGCTATCCGGGAAAGGCGGTTCACGGGTTTTCGGGCTCCGCGAATGTGTGTCGCAGCTGGTTCCAGGCATCGTCCAGATGGTCGCGGAGCGCGAGTTCGGCCGCGTCCGGATCCCGGAGGAGAACCGTTTCGAAGATCCTGCCATGCGCCCTGTGGTTCACGCGATTGCGCTCCGGATCCCGCGGCATTCTTGTCCAGTGGACCGACAGCCAGTCCGTGTAGGCCTGGTGAATCTGCGGCAGCACCGGATTGTCGGGAACTTCGTAGAGAACACGGTGGAAGGCAATGTCGGTTTCGAAGAAGCGCCGTGAATCGCTGGTTGCCGCCTCGTTGTCGGCCAGGGCCTGCTTCATCCGCGCGACATGATGCTTGTCGGCATGCAGCGCTGCGTCGCGAACAAGCGCCGCTTCCATCATGATGCGAAGCTCGAAGAGGTTCCGCACGCCGCCCGGCACGGTCAGGAGACGGTTGACGACGGAACCGACGGCCTCGATGGCGGCATCGTAGCCCGGCGTTCGAACCACGGGCCGGAATCGCGGTCGGGCCTTGACAAGCCCCTTGGCGGACAGCGTCTGCACGGCCTCGCGAACGACGGTGCGGCTGACGCCGAAACTCTGCATGATCTCGCGCTCGGGCGGCAACGGCTTTCCGACGGCGAGCGTGCCATCGATGATCTGCCGCTCGTAGATCGAGACCAGGTTGTCCGCCGCGCGTGCATGCGCGTCTCGACTTCTCTCTCCCATCATCCGTTCACGGCCTGTTTAGTATGACCAAACTGGATGAATCTTGCTTGACTTGCGGTCATGGCAAAGAAATTCCTGGACATGTCTTGATTTTTGTCATACCAAACCGGAACGAGCCTTGCAATGATCAAGGCACATGCCGCTTGGGGACCTGCATGTCGATCATTTCAGACGTATCTGTCAGGCGCTTCGCCGTTCCGTTAGCGGAAGTGCTGACCGATGCCAAGCATGGCGACCATACGGAATTCGAGCTCGTCACGGCCATTGTCCGGACGGACGACGGCCAGGAAGGAACCGGATACACCTACACGGGCGGCAGGGGCGGACAGGCCATCGTGGCGATGATCGAGCACGACCTGGCGCCGTTTCTGGCCGGCCAGGATCCCGCCGATGTAGAGACGCTCCACGATGCCATGCATTGGCATGTCCACTACGTGGGCCGGGGAGGCGTCGCGTCGTTCGCCATTTCCGCCGTTGACATCGCGCTATGGGACATCCGCTGCAAGGCGGCCGGAAAGCCTCTCTGGCATGTGGCCGGCGGGGCGGGAGACCGCTGCAGTGCCTATCGCGGAGGCATCGACCTGAATTTCCCGCTCGGCAAGCTCGTTCAACAGGCCGAGGGTTTCGTCGACGCGGGCTTCAATGCCGTGAAGATCAAGGTGGGCCAGCCCGAACTGGCGGCCGACGTCGATCGTGTCCGCGCCGTCCGGGAGGTGCTCGGGCCGGATCGCAGTTTCATGGTGGACGCAAACTACGCGTTCTCCGTGCCCGAGGCGATTGAAGCCGCGTGCGCGTTTGCCGAGCATGACATCCTCTGGTTCGAGGAACCGGTCATTCCCGATGACTTTGCAGGACATGCCCGGATCGCTGAGGCAACGGGCGTGCCGCTGGCGATGGGCGAGAACCTGCACACGATTCACGAATTCGAGCACGCGTTCCGCGATGCCAAGCTGAGCTACATCCAGCCGGACGCGTCCAATTGCGGTGGCATCACCGGCTGGCTCCGGGTCGCGGAGCTGAGCGAACGGCGTGGCATCCCGATCTGCAGTCACGGAATGCAGGAGCTTCATGTCAGCCTCGTGTCGGCACGTCCCAACGCGGGCTGGCTTGAAGTGCACAGCTTTCCGATTGACGAATACACGTTCCGCCCGCTCGTCGTGGAGGATCACCTCGCCGTCGCCCCGAACGAGCCCGGCATCGGCGTGTCCTTCGACTGGGCAAGGCTTGAGTCCGCGCATGACTCGGCGGGATGGAACTCGGGAGCTTGCAAGGCATCATGAGCACGGAGATCACGGCAGCGCTCTACCGGGGGAACAGGTCCTTTGCCGTCGAGACGAGGACCGCAAGCGATCCGGCCCCGGGCGAAGTCGCGGTTCGCATTGCCTATTGCGGGATATGCGGGACCGACATGCATGTCTTTCACGGCAGCATGGATGCGAGAGTCGGCCTGAATCGCGTGATCGGACACGAAATGTCCGGGACCGTCGCGGCCGTCGGGGAAGGCGTGCCGGGCGTCTCTGTCGGGCAGAAGGTCGTGGTGCGACCACTGGACCACTGCGATGACTGTCCGGCATGCACGGCGGGTCACAGGCACATCTGCCACAATCTCAGGTTCCTCGGGCTCGATTCGGACGGCGCGATGCAGGAGGTCTGGAACGTGCCGGCGCGCACGCTCCATGCCTTGCCGGACGACCTGCGGATGGATCACGCGGCGCTTGTCGAGCCCGTCGCCGTGGCGTGCCACGACGTGCGGCGCTCTGCGCTGCGGTCCGGCGAGGACGCGCTCGTTGTCGGAGGTGGTCCGATCGGGATTCTCTGCGCGATGGTTGCGCGCGGACGCGGAGCCAACGTCGTGCTCTCCGAAGTTAATCCAAGCCGCGTCGAGATCGCCCGCAACCTCGGATTCGACGTGGTCAATCCTGCCGAGGAAGACCTGCCAGGCCTGGTCCATGACCGAACCGGCAACAGGGGCGCGGATGTCGTGTTCGAGGTTTCGGGCACGCAGGCCGGCGTCGATGCGATGACGGCCTGCGCAGCCACGCGGGCACGGATCGTCATGGTGGCAATCCACGCCCGGAAGCCGCAGATCGACCTTTTCCAGTTCTTCTGGCGCGAACTTGAGCTTTTCGGCGCGCGCGTCTACGAGCCGGAAGACTACGAGCAGGCGATTGCGATCATCACCGGCGGCGGAGTCGATGCGGACATGGTCATAACGGATGTCAGTCCGTTGTCTGGCATCCAGGCGGCATTCGAGGCCTTGGACAGCAATCCGACGGCGCTGAAGAGCCTCATCAAGGTTGGAGACGGTGCATGAACGTTCTTTCCGCATTCGACCTGACGGGGAAGACTGCGCTGGTCACCGGCGCAAGGCGCGGAATCGGGCGCGGCATGGCCGAGGCGCTTGCCTCCGCCGGCGCCGACATCGTTGGCGTCAGCGCCAGCCTGGAGGATGACGGGTCCGAGGTGGGCGCGGCCGTTGCCGGCATGGGGCGCGGCTTCGCGGCCTACCAGGCCGACTTCGCGGATCGGGCGGCCCTGCGCGCGCTTGTCGCGGATCTGGCCCGGGACGGCGTCGAGCCTGACATCCTTGTCAACAACGCCGGAACCATCAGGCGCGGGCCCGCCGCGGAACATTCCGACGAATGGTGGGACGAGGTGATGGAAGTGAATCTTTCCGCCCAGTTCATTCTGAGCCGGGAAATCGGCCGCGGCATGATCGCACGCGGCCGTGGAAAGATCGTCTTCATCGCCTCGCTGCTGACGTTCCAGGGCGGGATCACGGTGCCCGGGTACTCTGCGTCAAAGGGCGGGGTCGGGCAGCTGACCAAGGCCTTGGCGAACGAGTGGGCGGGTCAGGGAATCAACGTCAATGCCATTGCTCCAGGCTATGTCGCAACGGACAACACCGAGGCTCTCTGGAGTGATCCTGCACGGCAGAAGGCCATTCTGGAGCGCATTCCGCAGGGCCGGTGGGGAAGTCCGGAAGACTTCGCCGGACCGGTGGTCTTCCTCGCATCGTCAGCATCCGACTACATGAACGGCGAGATTCTTGTAGTGGACGGCGGCTGGATGGGACGATAGGAGCAAAAGTTGCGCATTTCGAATGTGTTTGTGACAAGTGTCTTGCCGTTACGGGCATCAAACTCGGGTTCGGGCGCTTTCCTGGCCAAGGCATGGCGAGCGATTGTCCGAACGGAACACTCAAGGGAGGAATCCTAGAATGAAACTCACCAAGGGAATGGTCCTTGCAGCGTCGGTCGCGGCGCTCGCAATCGGGGCCACGGCCGCATCGGCTCAGACGACGCTGCGAATCCAGACGCACTTCAGCCAGGAGACCCTTTCGGGTCAGATGGCCGAAAAGTACATCGACGACATCACCGCCATGTCGAACGGCGAGATCGAGGTCGAGATGTTCTATGCATCGTCCGTCGTGAAGTCGGCCGAAACGTTCGATGCGGCGGCGACCGGCATCCTCGACTGCGACATGACCGGTGGTGCGTACCAGACCGGCAAGAACCCGGCGTTCCAGTTCGCCGGCGACCTCATGGGCGGCTACACCAATCCCTACCAGCAGATGGCCTGGCTCCTGCACGGGGACGGGCGGGACGCTGTCAACGAACTGTACAATCAGCACAACATGGAATTCGTCGGCTGGTGGATACCAGGTCCCGAATCGCTCTCGTCAACCCGCCCGATCCGCGGCGTCGACGACTTCAAGGACTGGAAGTTCCGTTCGCCTCCGGGCCTGGCAACCAAGGTGTTCTCCAATCTCGGGGCCTCGCCGATCGTGATGGACTTCAACGAGATCTTCACGGCTCTCGAGACGGGCATCATCGATGGCGCCGATGCGGCGAACCTGACCAACAACATCGGTCTGGGTCTCTATGACATCGCGAATCACACCAACTTCCCCGGTTTCCACTCCATGCCGGCCGACCACCTGGCCTGCCGCAAGGACGTCTGGGACGCGATGCCTGAGCATCACAAGCGCATCATGATCGTCGCGATGGATGCGCTGGCGATGCACAACGCGTCGATCAACGAGGTCAAGAATGCCCAGAACGCGGTCATTCTGCGCGAAAAGGGCGTGAATCTCTACGAGTGGTCGCCCGAAGAGCTCGCGAAGTTCCGCGTTGCCGTGAAGGCAGGCTGGGAGGAGTTCGCCACGACGCCTGAAGCCAAGGCGCTTCTGCAAAGCCATATCGACTTCCTGGTCGGCATTGGCGCAATGCAGTAGGCGGTCGGCGCTTCGACACAGATTGGCGGCAGGGCTCTGCGGGCCCTGCCGCGATGCTTTCAGGATCCCATGAAGATCACCCGCATCGCAAGCCACGTGCTGTCCTGCGACATGCCTGACGTGCTCGGGTATTCGCAGCAGTACTATTCCAGGCGCACGGCGCACCTCGTCGAAGTCGAGACCGACGAAGGCGTCAGCGGCTGGGGCGAGTGTTTCGGTCCGGGAGCGGTGGCATTGGCGAACAAGGGCATCGTCGAGGGCGTGATACAACCGATGGTCCTGGGTTCCGACCCGCTTGACCGCGACGCGATCTGGCACAGGGTCTACAACCTCCTTCGTGATCACGGGCAGAAGGGAATGCCGCTCCAGGCCCTCTCTGGCGTGGACATCGCGCTATGGGACATCTCCGGCAAGGTGGCGGGATTGCCCCTCCACAAGCTGATCGGTGGCGCCCACAGGAAGAACGTGCCCGTCTACGGCTACGGCATGATGCTGCGGCCAGAGCCGGCGTCCGAACTGGCCGCGCGATTCCGGGACGAAGCCGCTGCGATCAGGGACGCGGGATTTGTCGCCGCCAAGATGAAGGTGGGTCTTGGGCCGAAAGACGACATTCGTCTAGCGCAAGCCGTGCGGGAGGGCGTCGGTGCCGATTTCCGCATCATGGTGGATGCAAACCATTGCTACACGACCAGCGACGCCTTCCATGTAGGCCATGCGCTGGAAGATCTCGATGCCTACTGGTTCGAGGAACCCGTGGCGCCGGAGGACCTGGACGGCTACCGCGAGCTGCGCGCAGGCCTCAAGGTCAACATTGCCGGCGGGGAAGCGGAGTACAACCGCTGGGGCTGGCGCGCAATCCTGGAGAACAGGGGCCTTGACATCGCGCAGCCCGAGGTCTGTGCGCTTGGCGGCGTCAGCGAGTATCTTCGGGTTCTCGCGCTTTGCCACGCGCATCACACCCCGGTCGTCAACCATGTCTGGGGATCGGCGATCGCCGTTGCGGCCAACCTGCATCTCCTGGCCGCGACGCCGACGATGCCGGGAGGCCTGAATTCCTGGGAGCCGATGCTGGAGTTCGACACCACCGAGAACGTCTTCCGTGACAATCTCCTGGTCGACCCGCTTGATGTCCAGGGACAGGTCAAGAGGAACGGCGGCAGGGTTGCAATCCCGACCGCGCCGGGTTTGGGTGTCATGCCCGATCAGGAATTTGTCACGAAATACAAGATTGCTTGAAGGGGGGACGTAGTGAAGGACCAAACTGGAAGCTTGAAGGAATGGTTGATACCGTTCTGCTTTGTCGTCTGCGCGAGCTGGGCCATCTGGCACATTCCGGCGTACATCCTCACTCTGGTGCCGCACGAGAACCCTTCCACGCTTGCCCAGGTCACGGCGATTCACGAAACGAAGGACGTGACGCCCGGGCTCCCCGGCCTGTTCGGCGGCGTGGCCGACATCGTCGACTGGGTCGCGCTCCTTCTCATTCCCGTCTTCCTCGTGACCGGCATGTCGGGCGTGAGGGTTGCGCACATGGAATTCCAGCATTGGCGGCCCGTTGATCGCGTCGCGCTCTTCTTCGGGCGCGTGACCATGATGCTGATCATCTCGATGACAGGTGTCATGCTCTACGAGGTGTTTCTTCGCTACGCAATTGAGGCGCCGACCCTTTGGGCCAACGAGCTGACGCTCTGGATCGGCGGGTTCGTGTTCCTCTGCTCAGGCTTCTACGGCATGCAGCAGCGCAGCCATATCCGCATATTCCTGCTTTATGACGCCGTGCCCCGACCGATGCAGCGCGCGTTCGACGTCATCTGGACGGCACTCTTCGTGATGTTCGCGTTCCTCCTGGTCTTTGGCAGCTACAAGCAGGTGTTCCTGATCAAGTTCTACAAGTGGGAAATGTTCGGCACGGCATTCGATCCCCCCATCCCGGCGACAATCCAGCCGGCGGTCCTGGTCATCATCGTGCTGGTGGCCATCCAGGCCGTGCTGAACGTCATTTCGGACTGGAACCTCGAACCTGAGGTGCACACGGCGGCCGATGACATCGACGAGGACGAGCTTGAAGCGATCAAGCGTGCGGTAGGAGACGACTGATGGATGTCGGAACAATCTCGCTGGTCCTGGTTCTGGGCCTCATCGTCCTTCTTGCAATTGGGATGCCGCTCGGCCTTGCGTCGGCCAGCCTGGCTGCGCTCGTGCTCGTCATGAAGTTCGAGCCGGCGCTGCTGACGAACCCGCTAAGTTTCGGCGAAGGGCTTCTGACGAAGAATCCGGGCACCGGGCCGTTATACATCCTGACCCAGAAGGTCTTCGACCTGATGACGGAATACGTCCTGTTATCGGTGCCGCTGTTCATCTTCATGGCGGCCCTTCTGGAGCGTTCGGGCATTGCCAAGGCGATGTATGACTCTCTCGACTACTGGCTCTCGCAGGTGCGCGGCGGCATCGCGGTCGTGACCTCGCTCATGGCAGTCATCATGGCGGCCATGTCGGGGATCATCGGCGGTGAAGTCGTTCTTCTCGGCTTGATCGCGCTCCCGCAGATGCTGCGGCTGGGATACAGCCAGAACCTGGCGATCGGGACGATCTGCGCGAGCGGCAGCCTCGGCACCATGATTCCGCCTTCAATCGTGCTGATCATCTACGGGCTGATCACCGAGACCTCGATCAAGTCCCTGTTCACCGGGGCCTTCGTTCCCGGCTTCATGCTGGCGAGCTTCATCATCATCTACATCCTTGTGCGCGTGAACCTGAAGCCGTCACTGGCGCCCTTGCCGGAGCCGCGCGAGGGCGACGTTCCGGGCCTTCAAAAGCTGGCCATGTTCGCCGCTTTCCTGTCGATCCTGCTGGCCGGATTCGCGACTCTCCTGCTCCTGCGCGTGCTCTACTTCACGGTCACGGGCCAAAACGTCCTGGAAGCGGGCGAAGACCCGATCGCCTGGGGCATGCCGCACCACATCCCGTATGTCGGGGCGGCGGTCGCGATCGGCATCGTCCTTGCTCTGTTCGTGTTCGGGCGCGAACGAAGCGCCAAGGCATGGGAGCATGGCAAGGGCCTTGTGCCCCCCTTCACGGTCATCGGGGTCGTCCTGGGCTCGATCTATGGCGGGGTCACCGGCATCACCGAAGCCGCGGGAATGGGTGCGCTCGCTGTATTCGTCATTGCGGCGCTCCGTGGCGAGGCCTCGGTCGGACTGGTCTGGGACAGCCTGATGCGGACATTGCGCTCGACCGGAACGATCATCTGGGTCACCATCGGGGCTGCGGCCCTGGCCGGCGCGTACACCTTGGCCGGCGGTCCGAGCTACATCGCGAACATCATCGTCGGGAGCGAGATGCCGACGATGCTCGTGCTGCTCAGCATGATGGTGATCCTGCTCTTCATGGGGGCGTTCATGGACTGGGTCGGCATCGTGCTGCTGATCATTCCGGTCTTCCTGCCGATCGTGAAGAGGCTGCCTATCGAGGAGATCGGTTTCATAGGCCAGCTTGAACCGCACTACGTCTCGATCTGGTTCGGCGTGCTGTTCTGCATGAACATGCAGGTCAGCTTCCTCTCACCGCCATTCGGCCCGGCGGCCTTCTACCTGAAATCCGTGGCGCCGCCGCACATTTCGCTGACCGACATCTTCCGGGGCTTCCTGCCGTTCATCTGCGTGCAGCTTCTGGCCCTGTCGGTGTTGCTCATCTGGCCGAGCATCGTCACGGTTCTCCTGTAGGTCGGGAGGACCGGATGCTCTCCAAGCAGGATGTCGAGAGGTTCAGGAGGCAAGGGTGCCTTGTTGTCGACGGCCTCGTGGACGAGCACGTTCTCGGGAACGTCCGGGACGAGTATGCCGTGCTCATGGACTGCCTCTTCGATCAGTGGCACACGGACGGCCTCGTGGACGCGCCGCGTCCTGGCATGGACTTCTGGGACAAGCTTGACGTGGCGTATCGCGGCGGATTCGACTGGTACCAGCCCTTCGACATCAGCCTGCCGCATGCAGGCATCACCGAGGAGACGCCGTTTCACTTCGGGCCTGGCGTTTTTGACATGGTGACGGACAGCAACATTCTCGACGCCGTCGAGACGCTGATCGGGCCCGAGATCACCTCGAGCCCGATCCAGCATGTGCGCATCAAGCCGCCGGAGCGGGCGGTGGCGAAGGATGAAATCCGAGCCCATGTCGTTTCGACCGACTGGCACCAGGACCAGGGCGTCACGTTGCCGGAAGCTGACCGGACCGAATTCGTCACGGTCTGGCTGGCCATCACGGACGCAACCGTCGAGAACGGCTGCCTGAAGGTGGCGGCGGACCGGTACGACGAGATGATGCCGCATTGCCCCAAGGTGCAGACGGCGCTCGCGGACCCGTACATTCCCGAACGCTCCGTGCCGGTTCCGGTCAAGGCGGGGGGCGCGGTGATTCTCCACCCGATGACGCCTCACGCTTCGCTGCCCAACGGATCGGACGGATACCGCTGGTCGTTCGATCTTCGGTATAGCGTCACAGGCCAGCCGACAGGCCGCAGCCACTTTCCGGAATTCGTCGCGCGGTCTCGGAGCAATCCTGCAAGCGAACTCAAGGATTGGCGCGTCTGGAAGGGCATGTGGGAGGAGACGCGCGGGCGTCTTGCAAGTTCGCCGCATGTCGCGCAGCACAGGTGGGACGCTGCCAGTCCCCATTGCGCCTGAGATGGCCGAGGTCCTGACAAGGGAGCAGGAGGCGTTCTACGCCGAGAACGGCTATCTCGTGCTTGAGGGCAGGGTGCCGCCCGACATCATCGAGGCCATTCGAAACGAGATCCGGCGTTTCGAGGATGTTGCGCGCACGATGACCGAGTCCGACGAGAAGCTTGATCTTGAGGACAGCCATACGCCGGATGAACCGCGCCTGAGAAGGATCAAGCTGCCGCACACGCAGTCCGAGGTCATGCGGGATCTCATGTTTTCGGATCACGTCCTGGCGCCGGCGCGCGACCTGATCGGGCCAAACCTTCGGCTGCACACGACCAAGCTGAACATGAAGAAGGCGGGCTATGGTGCCGCTGTCGAGTGGCACCAGGACTACGCTTTCTATCCGCACACCAACGACGACATCCTCGCGGTTGGAGTCCTGATCGACGACATGGAGGAAGAGAACGGCCCCCTGATGGTCTTCCCCGGCAGCCACAGGGGGCCTGTCCACGATCACCATGTGGACAGCGTCTTTGCCGGCGCAGTGCTGCCCGAAGCCGTGGGGCTGGACCTGAACGATGCCGTGCAGCTTACCGGCACTGCCGGCTCCATCTCGATTCATCACGGCCGCATCCTGCATGGCTCGGCACTGAACCGCTCGGACCGGCCTCGGCGGCTCCTGTTCTACGAGATGATGGCGGCAGATGCGTTTCCGATCATGGGGTCGATGACAAAATGGAACGGTATCGAGGATTACGACAGCCGAATGCTGTGCGGCGAGTCGACAATCGAGCCGCGCCTTGAGGACATTCCCGTCCGCATTCCGCAGCCGCAGCCGAACGTGGCGATTTCGATCTACGAGATCCAGAAGGGCATGAAAGGCCGCGCCTTCGAGACCATCCGTGCCGATGAGGGCTGACAGCGCCGCTCGGGTTGTGGCCTGACAGTGCCTCGTATCGCGGCAATCGCCACGGTGGCCGTCCTGATGATGCTGTTCGCCAACTTCATGTTCGCGGTCGTGGACACTTCCTCGAAATGGCTTCTGGGTGCGGGCTACGTGGCGATCCAGCTTGCGTTCTTCCGGTATGCGACCCAGTTCGCAATCACGTCCGGCGTGCTGGCCTCGCTGCGCGGGAGCGGCCTTGCCGCCGCCCGACCGTTGCTTCCGGTCCTTGGCCTGAGGGCATCGCTTCTGGTCGTGTCCACGATTTTCGTATTCGTGGCGCTGCAATCCCTTTCGCTGGCAGTCGCATCGGCAATCATGTTCTCGGCCCCGATCATCGTCTGCACGCTCTCACGGCCCCTGCTGGGCGAAAGGGTCGGGAGGGTGCGCTGGATGGCCGTGGCACTTGGCTTCGGCGGCGTGCTGGTCGTCATTCGACCATTCGGTGAGGATCTTGATCCGGCTGCGTTCCTGATGCTTTTCGCTGCAACCGGGCTTGCGCTCTATTCGATCCTGACGAGGAAGCTGTCGCGTGACGTGGAACCGCTCATCATGCAGTTCATTCTCGGGCTGACCGGCACGGTCGCGCTTGCGCCGTTTTGCTGGGTCTACTGGATTGCACCAGCCAGCTTCTTCGAACTTGGCCTGATGGTTTCGATCGGCCTGTTTGCCTGGATCGGGCATGAATTCCTGATCCGCGCGCACCAGGTTGCCGAGGCAAACTACCTGATGCCGTATTCGTACAGCTACCTGATCTACATGATGGCAGGCGGGTTCATTGTCTTCGGCGACCTGCCGGACACGTGGACGATACTGGGTGCATCGATGATAGCCACGTCCGGTCTGATGATCTGGCGTCGCGAAGTGGTGCTCATGCGGGCCGAAGTTGCCGGCGGACAAGTTCGATGACGCCCGATTGCCTGTTGGCCTTGCATGCTGACTGGTTGAGTCGTTCAGCGTCGCCAGGCCCCCGATTCACCGCGCTCCGCCGCTTGCCCGTCCCAGCTTTGGACAAGGCACCGATGCTTGTTTCGTTGCACCGCACTCGGCTGCTGGCCGGAGCACGCAGTTGCCGTTTGCCGGCACTGTCGGACTGACACCGGACCAGGTCTGGGATTCAGGACCTCGGGTTTCCTGATTCTCGGGCCTTTGCCCAACTCGACCGTCAGGGAAGCACCTCAAGTTTGACGTGGCTGAAGTCCAGGCCATTGTCCGGCGCGTCGACCAAATTGCCGAAACCAAAGGTCTTGCTGTTCACGTGAAAGGCCAGCATGCCGAAATTGTTCACCTCGCTGCCTTCATCGACCAGGCTGAACGCGCTCAAGACCTGTCCATGCTGACTGAGCGAGCCTGAAATCTCGATGCCATTGCCCAGCTTCTTCACGGCTGTGGTGCCGGTGTATGTCTGCTTGGCGGCAAACCGATACGGGTCCCCACCGCCGCCCAGGTGTCGGTAGCCCTTCGTTGTGCCCATCAGGCGCCCTTGCTTGTCGTTCTTGTGCTTGCGGACATCGATGTTCGCCGCCGCAGCGTCTTCGAGATTGATGTCGAAATCTATCATGTAGCCAGGCAAGCCGTCATAGGTACTGTTGTGCTTCTTCGAAGAGGCTGACAGGTCGCCTTCCAGTTCAGCGCGCTCCAGCTTGTCATGGAATCCGACACGGAAAGCTGACTTGCGGTCCGTGCCGATCGTTTCCGGAGTGGTGAACGTGAAGGTCGCCAGCAAGGATTGCCCCTCCGCCAACGCTTGCGGCTGGAAAGTCGCCCGAATGCCGCGTCCGGAGGTTCCAGATACAAGACCGAGCTTGCCCGGGGCCACTTCGATGGCCTTGCCCGCGCTGGTTGTCCACCAGTTTGCATCATTGGGGTCCGCACCATCGTCCCGGCCACCGTCTGCAAACCGGTCGTCGAAGATGACGCCTGGCACGGCAGGAGAAAAAGGCGTTCTCTCAGCGGCCTCCGCCGATTCGGCAGTCGCCGTCAGGGCATTGACGGCAACGCCTTCGGGTGCCGGACTGTTCGAGTGATCCAGCTTGTAGAAGGTCACCATGTCGAAGTCCCGGTCAGGAATGGGACTGGAATTGTTCTGTGAATAGGCACCTGCCTTGAAGAACATGAACTCGTCCACAACGCTGAATCCGCTGTCACGCATGTCAAGCGGTTCGGCAATGAATTCGCGGCCATCATCTCGAATGATCTTCAAGCGCAACATCGGAATGATCTTGTCGCCTTCCGGTTCGCCCGTGACTTCAATTTCGTAGCTGAACACCTCGTCGAGCGCGATGCCGTCTTCCGGGTTCTGCGCATGGTCGGCGCGACTGCCGATGACTTCGATCCACTGTTCCTTGCCGATGGCCGGTTCATGGGCGAAATAGACCGAACCGTACTTGTTCTTGGGCAATTTGCGGAAATAAAGTCGGATTGGCTCGTCGTCCTTGGCGTGGATTTGCCCGATAATCACACGCCCAATCTGATAGGCCTTCCCCTGACGGGTCACTTGGTTCACGGCCAGCGTCGCCCTAAGCACGCCATCGACGCCGGCGGCTCGCGCTTGCGCAGCCAGCGGGGCGGAGGAAAAGACCCAGTTGTTCTTGTTCGGAAAGCCGCCGTCGATCCGCGTGGCAATGCTTTCATCCCCCCGGCGCAGCATGCCGCGCAGTTCACTGCGAGTGTAGTTCGTGTTCCGGGAGGTCTTTGCTCCTGCCGGGGTTGACCGGAACACCATGCCCCCGGTTATCGGGTCGGTGTAGAAATAGCGGGGGTCGGTCCATCCGGCGGCCAGTTCGTTTTCGTAGACACTGTCTGCCTTGCCGTCGCCGTTGTCATCAGCCGGGGTGGTGACATACCAGCCGGACAGATCGAAGTTCTCGCCGGGCGGCACGTCAACGCGCAGGCCGAACAGGCCCCGTCCCTTGCGCTCGGTCAGCACGGGCCGGGCCGGCTTCTCTACGGCTACGCCGCACCCGACGGCCGCCACTTCGACGATGCTGTTCCAGTCGTTGCTTTCGTTCCCGTTGCTGACTATGCGGACAAACCGTGCCGGGACGGCGTCGAGTGGGTGCGTTTCGAAGTCAAGCGTCGTGCCGCTGGTTTGCCGGGACGGGATGACGGTTTGATAACTTGCGCCATCGACTGATGTCTCGACGGAAAACTCGGCCTTGCGGCTGTCGCCCTTGTACCAGGCGATGTTCAGGGCATTCAGTGTCTGCCGGGCGCCGAGATCCAAGAGCAGGCCCTTGGGCGCACCCTGTGACTGGTTGGACCAGCGAGAGTCCGGGTCAAGATCACCGTCGATGGAGTTTTCGGGACCATGTGTCTCTTCATAATGGCCGTCATCGGTTGCAGACACTATGGTCAGACCGCGATTGACGTCACAGGCGGCACTGGCGATCCCTTGCGAGCTCAGGACACAGGCAATCCCGGTGCAAATCGCTCTCCAGAAACGCAGGTTCAATGCGGCCCCCCCCGAGCAGCCCCATCCGGCTGGTCCGGTGCAAGCGTTAGCGCATGTCAGGCCGGGAGGCAATTGGGACCGCGGCTTGGAGTGCGGAGCGGAATTGGTGCAAGGCAGCACGCAGGAAGGTTCGAGGGCCACCACGCGCCGAAGCGCGGCAGCTGGCTCAACATGGCCGAAATCGAGACAGGCGTCCTGTCCCTCCAGTGCCCGGACCGTCGGATCCCGGACCGGGACGCAATGATCAGCGAGGTCGCCGCGTGGGAGGACCACCGCAACGCTTCCGCGAAGCCCGTCAACTGGCGGTTCCGCGCCGAGGGCGCCCGCCTCAAGCTGAAGTCCCTGTACCCGTCAATCCAACGATGCCAGGGACCATTCGGAACTTGAAGGGCTTCCAAGCCGACCTTCCGGAACGGTTTCGTGGAGAAAGTCGCCGCTACACGAAGGGATGTCCTTGCGGCCGGACGGCCTGCGATGCGGTCCCCTCCTGGCGCGCTTATGCGGCAGATCTCCATCCCCGTCCAACCGAAACCCGTGCCGCACAGGCGGCAATCAAGCTTGTCACGGTCTTCGCCACGTGCACATGGTTGGCGAAACGACGAGGTTTTCCGGAAGGTAGCGTGCTTCATACGGGCATTCGCCCGCAACATCGGCATACTTTCCGGTACCGCCCATTATCACGTACGTGCCCGTCCCGCCGCCGCCTTCCGCCGTGTCGCCGTCCCTTCGACGTGCCAGCAGAAACAACTCGTCACCCGTGTCATCCGTCACCGCGCATGGAGCCTCCAGCTCGACGCCGTCTGGAGATGCACGCGCGAACACGATGCACCTCACGACGCCCGTCTCGCCTTCGACGAAAGGCGGGCCGCTGCTCTCCAGGACCGTGCTGGTGCCGACGAGTGACCCGCCAGTGACTGCGCCTCCCGCATGATCGATGGTGGAATAGTCCTGTACGTAGCTGTGCAGGACACGAAAGCTGCCTGATTCCTGCGCGCTGGCGGCATCCTGCAAGACAAGCAGCATAGACGCAGCCAGGGCGGCTGGACGCATGGATTTCAATCCCGTCATGGCGGTTCCTTTCCTTGCTGCCTGGTCACGCATGCCGGCCCTTGATGCTTCTCGAGCCGGGCAGTCTGTCGGCCATGGTTCGACCGGTGCCACGACCCATCGCGCCGTGGACTTTCAGATGAATCGAGTTTTGCGGTCAAGCAGGGAATCCGGGAATTCCAGAATTCGTCGCGATGCGGTCGTCAGGGAGTCGGCCGAAGCCGGAAACGGCGGGACGGATTCCCGATTGCCATCCTGCGCTTCCTTTCAGGCGGCTTCAGCCCGGTCACGAAGGAGATCTGCACGCGCGCCTATCCCTTCTTGTTCTTGGGGCCCACAAGGAAAAGTTGACGGCGCACTGATTTGCCGGCTTTGGCGGCTGTAGGGACCGCGATTCCCGTACTTATCCGGCGGCGCGCGCACCGTCGCCGGCGGCATTTCCCTTTCTGTCAATCCTTCTTTGTAAGGCCCTTGCTCTTGCGGGTGAACCATCTCGCCCCGAACGCCGGCGTCGACCCGTTCCTGGACGGGGTGATTGTCGAGTCGTGGCGCGGCGGCCGGTTGCTGGCCGTGGCGCCGAGGAGCAGTACGGCTGAATCCCTCGGGCGCGCTGACCGCGCCCGCCATTGGAGCCGGCGCCAGAGTGCACTTCAACTCGAACCCGGCCAGAACCGCAGGCAAGACTGCAAGAATTGGGAGGAAGACGGTTGAATCGACTCGACACTCCGCTGACCGGGCGGAAGGGGCGGGACGTGGCGATCGAGCTCTGGCACCGTTTCGGCCGACGGCGATTCCGGGATGCCTTGCCCTTGCTGTCCGAGGACTTCGAGGCGCGTCGGCCAAACACACGAGAGCGGATCCGCGGCCCCGAGAAATTCGTCGCTCTCAACGAGAGCTATCCGGGCGCCTGGCGTTGCACGGTCCGGCGAATCGACGAATGCGCCGACGTCGTGGCGACGGTGGCGGAGATCAGCGACGGCGAGACCTCCTTGTTCGCGGTGTCCTTCCTTGAGGTGCGGCACGGGCGGATTGTCAGCGCGGAGGAGTATTTCGCGGAAAACTGTCCTCCGCCCTTTGATCGCTCGGCGTTCGCTGAGCGCCATTGATCAATAGTGCGGGCGTTTTCAGTTTGTCCGGGTGACGTCAGTCCTTGCCAGGACGCCTTCCGTGCCGGTTTCGAAACCTGCTTGAGCTCCATGACTTGGAGACGTCCGCGATCTTGGGAACGACACCTGGATCTTCTGCATTTTCGGCCCTCTCGACATGATGGGCCTTCGATGCTCGGATCTGCTTGAACAGACCAGACTGAGACGAAGGGAGCCATCCCGCGTCCGAACATCGCTCCGCCGTTCAAGTGCGCATCCAGCACCTGAAGTCCGACAGCGAGGTTCAGGGCGACATTGCCGAGAGCCTGCCGGGACTGATTCGGAAGCACGGCCCCTGTCCGGGCGAGGACATCAATTGTGGCGGGATCGATTTCCTGAACGATGGCAAGGTCGTCGGCGGCGTCTGTCGCTACAAGGACTGCCCGTCCGTCGAGCTCAGCAGTGGCGCACGGTCCGAAGAACCCGAGGCGTTGCCTGAAGGCAAGGGCAAGAACTGACGTCACCCGAAATGTCGTGTGCTCGACGGCATCCAGGGCATGGATGCCTAGGACTTTGTCCGGCAGGCGACGCGGGGCTTCCCTTCAGGGCCGGGCGCGCTGCCGTAGGCGGATCGGCCATCCTGCAGTTTGCATGTGCGGACACGAATGAAGAACTGGTCTTCTGCTTGCCTGGCCATGGAACAATTTGCCCTGGAAGCGGAAGGATCCGCCGTTGATCTCCTGGTCCATTGCCGAACGATTCGGCGCACCGACGGAACCGCTTCCACTGAACGTATATTGTTTGATCGCCGCGCATGAAGGACAGGCCGATGTCACGACTGTACTCCGCAATTTCCCCATACTGGCTTTGGGCTATCATGGCACTTCCCGCTGCCGGGATGATCGCCGAAATTTCCGGATCCCCGTCTCCGCGCGTGATTCACGAACTCCTGCACCCAACCGGAGAATTCGCGGCGCGTTTCATGATTATCGCCCTAATGGCAACACCGCTCGCGATGATACTCAATGGATGGCGCGGCCCGAGATGGCTGAAAAGGAACCGACGATATTTTGGCGTGGCGGCCTTTGGCTACGCGCTTGCGCACACTGTTCTCTATCTGGTGGATGCCGGAGCGCTCACAAGGATATTCGGCGAGGCGCCGCGACTGGACATCTGGACAGGATGGCTTGCCTTCTTCATATTCATCCCTCTGGCTTCGACCTCGATGGACTATTGCGTTCGCGTCATGGGACCCAGATGGAAGGCGCTGCAGCGCTGGGTCTATGGTGCCGCCATCCTGACGCTTGTGCATTGGGCCGCCCTGCATGACTGGGGCGGGATTGGACCCGCGCTTGTGCACTTTGTGCCGTTGGGGCTCTTGCAAGCCTATCGTGTCTGGCACCGGTTTGCCCGTTCTCGCCGGGGTGTCGTCTCCGGATGATCACCTCGCCATCTGCCGAGAGGAGGAGTGTGCAAATCCGGACGCCATGACATTCCGAAAGCGGCGCTTGCAGCAGCTTCGCGCCCAACACTGTCACAAAGCCCTCGATCCGTCGGCCGGCGGGACGCGCGCTGCGTCGGCGGAGTCCGTGGACGCGCGATCAGCCAGGAATGCTGGCGCACCGCCTGCGCGTCCTGTTGCGGAGGCGCTCGGTACGCCGGTATCCGGCCTGCACCCCTGACCACCGGACAACGGCCGCCAATGAAGCCGTGCTTCCGTCACTCGTCGGCATGCCCTCGGAAACCCGCACGTAGAGTGGGCAACTCCTGCCTGACGGCAGATCGGCCTTGCAAGCGATGCCTGAACCGCACAGGCTCAAGTCCGGACCATCTTGCGACGTGGCGAGGCGTGATTCCTGCCTTATTATTGAGCAACAAACGCAACACCAAGGGCTTGATCTCGTCGGAAATGTTGCGTAGGTTGCGATATGTGGATGACGACGACACGTCTTGCGAGACGCGAGAAGGTTACGACTCAAACCATACGACGCTGGATCGAGGGAGGGCGCTATCAACGATTTGAGCGGACACCCGGCGGACATTACAGGATCTGGGTGCCCGTCGAGCCCGACACGATCCTTTACGCCCGCGTCTCCAGTGCGAAGCAGGGATCCTCTCTCGACACCCAGGAACGGATCTTGCGCGGCCGTTATCCGAACGGGCGAATTGTCCGTGACGTTGGATCCGGATTCAATTTCAAGCGACGAGGCCTTGTCGCCCTATTGGAACAAGCGTTGCGCGGAGAGGCAGTCCATGTGATGGCTGCCACATCGGACCGCATCACCCGGGTCGGCTACCCGCTCATCAGACACGTCATCGAACTTTCGGGAGGAAGCATCGAGCTTCTGGAAGAGGACGATCGTTCCGACCGGTTCGACGTGCGCTGCCTCGTTGCGCATGTCACTTCCTTCTGCAACTCCCGCCATGGAAAGCGTTCCGGTCAAAGGCACAAGAAAGATCAGGGCCTGCCCGAAGAACCCTGAAGCGCTGCATGAGCCGGTCCGCCAGCAGCGCCGCGCCTGCAATCTCGCCATCGCCTGCTTCATCGAGGCCGACCGCGGCCTCGTGGATCCCAAGGGACCGGATCCCAAGCGGACCGCGCTCCGCTCCGCCGACTGCGACGAGGCTGCCAGCACGGCGTTCAGGACCCGTGACGCCGTGATCCGGCGCCGGAAGGAAGGCGAAGGTTGCGGCTTCTCCTTTCGCGGCATCAGGGACATGCGGCAGCGCATTGCCGTCCGGAAGCCGTCAGGCGCGTTCGTCGCGCGGAACCTCGACCTTGCGGAACCCATGCCCGACGAGGCGTGGGAAAAGCTGACGACCATGGTGCCTGAGCGGGGGCAGTGGTTCATCTGCGCCCGGTTGCAAATTGTCACGGTGGGGCAGGACGAAATCCAGGTCCGTTCCATCGTGTCCCTCGACCCCGGCGTGCGGACCTTCGTGACCGCATGCTCGGTGGACCACGCCGCCAGCTACGGTGACGGCTTCTACGCTGACAAGGTGTTTCCGCTCCTGTTGAAGCTCGACCGTCTGGTCGGACAGCGCGCGAAGGCAAGGAACGGGGAATGGAAGCGTCACTTCCGGAAGCGCATCGACAGGCTTGCCGTCCGCGTCCGCAACCTGGTGGACGACCTGCACCGGCGGGTTGCCTACGATCTGGTCCAGACCTTCGACGTGATCCTCCTTCCGTCCTTCGAGACCAGGAACATGAGCGCCAGGGATGAGCGGAAGATCAGGACGAAGACCGTGAGGTCGATGCTCGGCCTTGCGCATTGCCGCTTCCAGCGCAGGCTGGCGTGGATGTGCCGGAAATGCGGAAAGCGGCTCATCGTCGCGAACGAGGCCTGCACCAGCAAGACGCGCTCGTGGGACGGCTTCGCGAACCGGCGCCTTGGCGGCGCGAAGACGATCTCGGACGGCACCCTCTTCGTCGACCGGGACATGAACGGCGCACGGGGCATCATGCTTCGTGCGCATTGCGGCAACTTGGGCCGTTTCCAGGCGGCGGGCGCGGATGTTGCGCTCGTTGCGGAATAAATCAAGTGACTCAACGTGTATCGGAGCCATGACGGAGACCAACATGCTCACTCCCGAGCTTTTCCGCTTCCTGCGGGAACTGCGTGAAAACAACAACAAGGAGTGGTTCGCCGACAACAGGCCGAGGTTTCGTGAAGTCGTGCAGATGCCGATGGTCGGATTCATCGAGACCATGGCACCCTGGCTGGCGGAAAACGCGCCCGCCTTTGTCGCCGACACCCGTCTGAACGGCGGGTCGCTGTTCCGCATTTATCGTGACATCCGCTTCAGCGCCGACAAGACCCCCTACAAGACCAACGTCGGCTGCCATTTCCGCCATCGAGCGGGCAAGGATGCCCACGCACCGGGCTTCTACGTCCACATGGCGCCAGACGAAGTTTTCCTTGGTGGCGGGATATGGTCGCCACCGACATCGGTACTGAACGAGATTCGCGATGCCATAGTCGAGGATCCCCGGCGTTGGCGCGCAATCCAGAGGGCGCCTGCCTTCACCGAAGTGCTTGGCGGGTTGCGTGATGCCGACTCATTGAAGAACGCGCCGCGCGGCTATCCGAGCGACCACCCTTGTGTGGATGATCTCAAGCGCAGGTCGCTATTTGCCTTTGCGAGTTGCAGCGAAGCTCAGGTCTGCGCCGAAGACTTCCCCGGGCGCGTGAAAGAAGCCTTTGCAGCACTGTCGCCCCTGATGAAATTCATGGTAAACTCCCTGGGCTTGGACTGGGAACAAGGCCGGGGCCCGATTCGCGCGGGAGTCGCTCCGGGAACTTGAATCAAGCTCCCGACCTCGCGGGAATTCGCTGACTTCATACGGATTGGCCACTCACGACTTCAGCTTTCAGGTTTATTCATCAAAGCGTTCGCCTGGGTTCTTCTGGTAGTTTTCCGGATCGAACTTCAGGAAGAACTCGTACGCCAGATAGGTCGCCAAGGCGAAGAACAGAACGAACCAGAACGGGCTGTTCCAGTACAGCTCGAGCAGGCTCCAGCCGAAGCAAAGCCCGAAGATCGCAATTCTCCGCCACAGCGGCAGGAAGAGCGGATTGCGCAGCCCGAATGGATCCCTTTTCACGGCGTGGCTCCTTGGAAATACGGCATCCTGATTCCAATACCTCATCCATCGCAACGGTGCGATGGTCGATGACCCAGAAATTTGCCGGCGCCAGCCAGAACAATTGCCACGAGGCCGCGACAGAGCTTCTCGGAGTGAACCCGGACCAGAACGTTCCCATAAGGCTGACAGGTTGACCGGCGGCCGCAGGGCCTGAAAACCCATGAAATCCAGAAGGTTGGTCATGGAATCCTTCCTCAGATCCCCCTGAAGTTCCGGCCGGTCGCACCGGCATCAGCGAGTCGGCCCTGCGGCCATGCACATGCCGCTTCGGAAATTCCGCCGCATGGCGGCCGTCAAGTCGAATCCTCGTCGTGCTCTGCGACCCGGCTTTTCGGCAATGTCCCGAGAAGGTATGCACTTGATCATGGGGTTCGAATTCAAGTCACTGGTCAATGGCGTGTCGGAGTTCGACATGGTGATCGATGTAAGGTCGCCGTCGGAGTTCGCGGAAGACCACCTTCCCGGCGCCGTCAGCATGCCTGTTCTCAGTGATGCGGAACGGGCGCGTGTAGGCACGATCTACAAGCAGGAAAGCGCTTTCAAGGCGAGGAAGATCGGAGCCGCGCTGGTCGCGCGCAACGCCGCGCGGCACATAGAGGGGCCGTTGGCGGAAATGGATGGCGGATGGAAGCCCCTCGTATATTGCTGGCGGGGCGGGCAGCGGTCGGCTTCGTTCGCGTCAATTCTTTCCCAGATCGGCTGGCGGGCGGAGACCGTCGATCGCGGGTACTCGAGCTATCGGCGCCTTGTCGTGCAATTTCTCTACGACGTGCCGTTTCCTTCGACCGTAGTGCTTCTTGACGGAAACACCGGTACAGCCAAGACCGAGGTGCTCAGTCGTGCCGCCGCAAGAGGCGTTCAGGTCATCGACCTGGAGGGCTTGGCCAATCATCGGGGCTCGGCACTTGGCGGCCAGGGAGAGCAACCAAGCCAGAAATGGTTCGAGAGCTGTCTGGCGGCCGAGGTGGCCGCACTGGATCCGGTCAGACCCGTCGTCATCGAGGCCGAAAGCAGCAAGGTTGGAATGCTCGGCATTCCGCCGCGCGTGTTCGAGGCCATGAAGGCGGCGCGGCGCATAAGGATCGAGGCTCCTGTCCCCGTGCGCGCCGGCTACCTGACGCGAGAGTACCGGGATCTGGTCAGCGACCGGGGCTTGCTGCTCGAGCGGCTTGACAGGCTCCAGCGCCTTCAGGGCCGGGAGAGGGTCGCTCACTGGAAGGCGCTTGCCAAGGCCGGATCCTACATGGAACTCGCCACGGAACTGATCCGCAATCACTACGATCCAAGATATGCCAAGGTGCGCGGCCGGCACTCGACCGGACCGGAAACCGTCATCACCGCCGACAGCCTTGGCAACAAGGACCTGGACCGGCTGGCAGGGATGGTCGCGCAACTGGTCAGTCTGCCCGGACCTTGACGTCGCCCCTGGCCTCGAAGGCGCCGATGATCCTGGCATCGTGCCCCATGTCACGGACCGCGCGCAGGACGGCTTTCGATTCTTCCGGTGGCAGCGCGGCAAGCAGGCCGCCGGCGGTCTGCGGGTCGAACAAGAGGTCGCCGCGGTCGCTGTCGAGCAGGTCGATGCTGGCCGCCGCGCGGTTTGCGGGCCAGATCGAGGATCTCGTTCCGGCCGCGCAAAGAGCTTCGGCACCGCCGTAAATCGGGATGTCTTCCAGGATGATGCGTGCCGTCAGGCCGGATGCTTCCGCCATGCGGCCAAGATGACCGGCCAGCCCGAACCCCGTTACGTCCGTCATCGCGGATGCGCAGCCGGCCAGCAGGCGAGCCGCGTCTCCCTGAGACGTCGCCATGGTCTCAAGGGCGGCGGCGACGTCATCCCCGTTGGCGTCGCCTGCCATCTCGCCGGCAAGTAGAGTTCCGGAACCGATGGCTCGGGTGAGAAGCAGGTCGTGGCCAGCCCGGGCGCCTGCCAAGGTGGTCGCCTTGCCACGGGTCAGGCCCGTTACCGCGAACCCGATGACCATTTCTGCGCCGATCGTGCTGTGTCCACCTGCGAGTGCAGCACCTGCCTCCTGAACCACTTCGGAGGCCGCATGCATGACTTCGGAAAGCCAGGACTTCTGCAGGCTCTCGGCCATGGGCGGCAGCGTGACCTGCGCGAATGCGGCCTGCGGCTCGGCACCCATTGCCCAGACATCGCCGAGTGCGTGAAGCGTGGAGATGCGCGCGAACAGCCACGGGTCATTCCAGAATGCACGCAAGTGATCGGTCGTGACGACCTGCCGTGTTTCGCCGGTGCCCAGAATCGCCGCGTCGTCCCCGGTTCCAAGCGCGACATCCGCGCGCTCGGGATTGGGCAGTTCCGCGAGCACCGACTCGAGCACACCTGACCCGATCTTTGACCCGCAACCCGTGCAAAGCGGTTTTGGCCCGAGCGCCAAGGTCATTCCCTCGGCGTGCGTTCCAGGCAAGTCCGGGGCCTTCATTTCCGGCAGCGTGTTCAGCTTGTCCATGAAGACGCGGTCGATCCGATCCTTCCAGCGCCAGACCCAGTCTCCCGTTGCGCGCAGCCCCCATTTGTCGGCCAGTGCGGACTTGCGCCCCAGCGACACCAGCTTCAGGTAGTGCAATTGCGGCCGGAAGGCACTCAGTTCCCCGCCGGAAACGGCGGCGCGAAGGTTGGCCGTCAGTGCAGGTGCGGCTCGAACGGCGAACACCCCGGCCTTGGGTCTCGGTGCGCATTCCAGGTGCGCGCAGTCGCCAACCGCGAAGATCGCCGGGTCCGTGGTCGACTGCAAGGTTGCGCCAACCGTCACGAAGCCGTCCTTCAGGTCAAGCCCGGTTTCCTCAAGCCAGGGGAAGGGCCTTGCCCCAGCGGCGCCGACCGTCAGATTCGTGGGCAGTTCCCGACCGTCGTCAAGAACAACCGCATCGGGCAGAACCTCGTTGACCCGGTTGTCCTGGATCAGCTCGATGCCCTGCTTCGACAGCTCGGCCAGGAGCCGCGCACGGGAAGACATGGCAACGCCGGCAAGCGGGAAGTTCGCCTCGACCACCCGAATCCTCTCTTCGCCAAGGACGTGCCGCATCGCCATGGCAAGCTCCGTTCCGGCCACGCCTGCGCCGATCACCGTTATCGGACCTCCGCCTTGTTCAAGATGCCGGGACCAGCGCGCGGCAAATGGCCCAAGAGGCTTGGCGGCGATGCCATGCTCCGAGAAGCCGGGCAGTTCGGGCATGTCCGAAGTGATGCCTATGTCCAGTGACGCGACATCGTAGGCCACCGGTGCGCGACCATCGATCGAGAGCGTGCGCTCTGTCCGATCCATGCCTGTGACCTGCCCGAAAACCATGCGGGCCTCGGCAAACCTTGCCAGCCGGACAAGGTCGATCTCCATCGCGTCGCGCGGATAATGACCTGCCACGAATCCCGGCAACATGCCGGTGTAGGGCGCCGTGGCGCCCGGGTTGATGACGGTCAGGCGCGCCCCGGGCAGCGGGTTCATGCCCCAGCTGCGGAGCAGGAGCGCATGGGTGTGGCCTCCGCCGATCAGGACGACTTCCTTGGCCAGGGGCAAGGGCAAGGCTTGCATGGAGTTTTCCTAGCCCGATGCCGGCGTCTTGGCGAGAGGTCAGTAGCCGCTCATTTCGAGATAGCCTTCGCCAGAATGGCTGCCGCTGGCCCGGACAGGGCCTTCCCAGTAGGGGATCCGCGTGCCCATCCAGCTCTGCGGATAAATTGCCTCGGCGCGAATCGCTATGCCTCGCGCCCCGTGCGCTATGTCCCAGGCCACCGGAAGCTGACGTCCGGCAACTTCAGCCCGTCGGACCGGAGTCATCTTGAGCGAACCGACTCGGAACGGCTCAGGCGATCCGTCTGCGGCAATCCAGGCGCCTACGACATACTCGCCTTCCGCGCGGTCGCGCAGGCGGTAGACCATCAGTTTCTCGCCGCCTGAGAGGTGGAGCGAAACCCAGTCCCAACCGGTCTGGTCCGGGGCGAGGGGCTGGGAAGACCACTCCCGGTCAAGCCAGGCCTGGCCAGTGACGCGAACCTTGCCCGTCGGCAGGGTCAGCGTCCCTGTCACCGAATAGAACGGCTGCGAGTAGTAGTGGCTGGCCTGTCCCGTGAAGGACTTGACCGAGTATCCGCTTTCGCCCTGCGGCACGAACGGCCCGTTGCTTGTCAGATCGAGGTCGTATCGGAATTCATGGCTCTGGGCCGCGATTTTCACGGTCGCCAGATCAGGGCCGGCCATGCGCCACTCGTCGATGAACGCCTCGAACGGTGCCGCCGTCACGCCGGCCTGGTCGATGCCGCCGCGTGCCAGGCGCTCGGCGAACAGGTGGCCCGATGGCGTGGACACCGCTGCATGCCCCATCCATGCCTGGTCTTCCGGGTTGCCGCTTGGCGAAAGCGCGACCCGGAAGAGCGTCCATTGGATTCCGTATTCCGTGCCCGCGGCGTCCTTGAGATTTGCGGTCACGTACCACCATTCGATGCGAAACTCCGGGTGCGAACCGTGGTCGTCCGGAAACGCGAAGCGCGTCGCCGGATCGGGCAGTGCGTAACCTTCGGATGCCTGCCCGAGCCCGGCAGGGCCTTGGGCAACGGCAAGGGACGGCACGATGCAGAGCAGCAAGGGCAGGAGCGGTCTAGCGTTCATGACAGAACACCCTGGCGAGATCTGCGGGCGGACGCTTGGCGAGCTGGTACGCAGGCCAGATGCTTGCGAGTCCCGCCGCCCCGAGGGACAATGCCGCCAGCCAGACCCAGTCCAGCGGAAAGAGATGCATCGGCAATCGCCAGCCGAACGCCTCGACATTGATGATCGCCAGCAGCATCCACGCGAGAACAAGGCCGACGGGTAGCGCGAACGTGAAGGTGAGGGCCGCGAGAACCAGTGCGCGGATGAATTCGAGCCTCCCAAGAGTGGTCCGGGTGAGGCCAAGCGCCCAGACCGGGGCAAGTTGCGGCAGCCGCATCGAGGCGAGTGTGAGGAGGCTTGTCAGGATGGCCACACCCGCCACGGCAAGGGTGAGGACGTTGAGGGCGCCCGTGACGGCGAAGGTCCGTTCGAAGATCGACAGCGAGTACTCCTTGATTTCGCCCTGGTCGGTGATTCTGTCGGCAGGCAGGCCGAATTCCTCGGTCAGCGCGGTCTTCAGGTGTTCCCTGCCTCGATCAGGCACGAGGATGCCGAAGTCTGAACGGTCCACGTCAGGGTAGTGGCGGGTCAGGGCATTGAGCGGCAGGACGACCTGTCCCTGTGGATTGCCATAGTCGCTGTAGATGCCGATGACTGTCGTCGTCCATCCGCCGGGAAGAGGCAGCCGGTCCTCAAGCGACAATCCTTCGCGCCGCGCGAGCTGCTCGTTGACCAACGCGCCCATGCCTGCCGCGATCCGGTTCCAGGTGTCCGGCAGGGTCGACAGGAGCGGCCAGTTCGCCGCATAGATAGGGTGGTCGGCCACGCCGTAGATTTCGGCCGGCGCTCCCATGACTTCGGAGTCGACATGCCAGATTGGCAGGACGGCGTCGGACCTGCCTTCGAGAAAGGCCATGAGTGCAGGGATGTCGGATTCGTCCTCCACCGTCACGTAGAGGTCGCTGACAAGGCGCTGGTCAAGCCAGCCGGTGAAGGTGGCGCGGAAGCTGGCGACCATGGTCCCCACGCCTACATTCGCGGCAAGCGCCAGCAGCAGCGCCATGAGCGCCAGTGAAAGGCCTGGCAGTTGCTGGCGTGTGTCCGCCCAGAACCACTGTCCGATCGGTCCCCTTGACCGTCGGGCCGCGAGGGCGATGAGCGATGACAGGACCACCGGAAGGAGAAGCGCGGCCGCGAGGAGAAAGCCTCCGACGAGAATGAATCCGCTTGCAAGTCCGCCGCCGAGCGTCACGGCGCAAAGGGCGCCAGCCAGGCAAGTGGCTGCTCCCCCTGCCTGCCAGCGCATTGCGCGGCTGCTGACCATGATCCATGCGCGCGGGCGGGCCGGTGCCAGGGGAGGCATCATGGCGACACGCCACAACCCGTTCGCGGCGGCAAGGGCGGTGCCGAGGCACGCGATGCCGATGCCGCCCAGCCACCAAGGCGGAGAGAGCGTAAGCGCGTCGCTGACGGTCGCGCCATAGAGACCGCGAAGCGTGGCGGCGACATCGGGAAGCAATGCGGCAGCCATGGCGTATCCGACAATGATGCCAAGCGCGCCGGCGACAAGCGCCAGCGTCAGCAACTCGACCATCAGGCACAGGACAAGGCGGCGGGCGGAAACCCCGAGCGCCCTTAGCGTGCGCAGGACCGGACGGCGCTGCTCGAACGCGAGGCCTACGGTGCCGTGCACGATCGCGAGCCCGACCGCAAAGGACAAGAGCCCGAATGCCGTCAGGTTCAGGTGAAAGCTGTCGGTGAGGCGTCCGAGATCGCTTGCCGTGGCCGGTGGCCTGACTTCCAGTGCAGGTGCCACTGACGCGAGATCGGGGCGCAGCAGCGGCTGGTCGGGTTCCAGGAACAGCCTGCTGAAGCCCGCCATGCCCAAAAGTTCTTGCGCGGTCGTGATGTCGGCAAGGACAATGTTCGGAGCCAGGTCCCCGATCATGCGAAGCCTGTCCTCCAGATCAGGCAGCCGGGCTGCCATTGCCGGATTGGCAAGGAGCATCCCGTTCCTCCCGATCAATTCCGGATACAAGCTCAGCTCGACCGTGGCCGCGACGCTTGTGCCCTGCGGAACGGTGAATGGATCCAGGCCCAGCAGTCGGACGCGACCGCCATCTGCGGACAGCCATCCATCGACAACGGGGCTGACAAGCCATCCAGCCTTTCGAAGGGCCGCGAAGGTCTTGACCGAAATCATGCCTCCATCGTTCCGGGCGAGCTCGGAAAGCCCTCCGCCGCCGAGAATGCTGGCGGCCTCGGCATAGGACTTGCGCGCTTCTGCATTGATCGCCTGCACGCCCGACCAGAGCGCGGTGGCGAGCGAAAGGCCCAGCAGGAAAGTCACCAACTGGAACGGGCGGCGTCGCCAGTGGGACAGAAGCGCAACGAGAACCGGTCCGGTCACTCTGCCAGCTCTCCGTGGCTCAGGCGCAGCCGTCGGTCGGCGAGCTTCGCCAAACGCATGGAATGAGTCGCGATCAGGAGCGCGGCTCCCGTTCTGCGCGCGAGGGACAGCAAGAGGTCGAAGACCGCCTGTCCAGTGCTCTCGTCCAGGTTTCCCGTAGGCTCGTCGGCCAGAACCAGTTTCGGCTCGCTCGCAACCGCACGGCCGATCGCGACGCGTTGCTGCTCGCCGCCGGAGAGGTCCTCGGGGAACTTCTCCAAGTGGTCCGAGAGGCCCAGCGACGCGGCAAGTGCCGGCAGGTCTACTGCTGCGGCGCGTTCGGCCAGGCGGGCATGAAACACGAGGTTCTGACGAACGTCCAGCGAGGGAATCAGGTTGAATTGCTGAAAGACAATGCCGATCGAATTCCGGCGCAGCGACGCCCGCCCGCCATCATCCATGCAGCAAACGTCCTCGCCGTCGAACAGCACCGATCCGTCATCCGCCGGCTCGAGTCCCGCGATCACGTGAAGGAGCGTGGACTTGCCTGATCCGCTTTCTCCGGTCAGCGCCACAACTTCGCCTGCGGCAAGCGACAGCGACACGCCATCGAGCACCGTGATCGGGCGCTCGCTGCCGGGAAAGCTCTTCTTCACGCCGTGCACTTCCAGCAACATGATGCCAACCTATGTCGGAAAATTGCCGAAAGGACGAGACCAAACGATGGCAGGCTTTCCCTCCGGTCAAGGCGACCATAGTGTTGCGTCATGAGCAGGACTGCCGGATTCGTTCACCTTCGCGTACACTCCGAGTATTCCCTGCTTGAGGGCGCAGTCCGGCTCGGGAAGCTTCCGGACCTCTGTCGAATGGCCGGCATGCCCGCCGTCGCGGTCACCGACACGAACAACATGTTCGCGGCGCTGGAATTCTCGGTCACCGCGATGGATGCAGGAATCCAGCCGATCATTGGCTGTCAGGTCGATCTGGCGCTTGACAGCGCAGGCCCGGCGGGAAGCTCGGCCGCCCCGGCACCGGTAGTCTTGCTGGCGCAGTCCCGCGACGGGTACCAGAACCTTCTGAAGCTGAATTCCAGGCTGTACCTTCGAGAGTCCGACGAACCGCTTGTGACGCTGGGTGACCTGGAAGGGCATGCAGAGGGTCTCATCTGCCTGACGGGGGGACCGGACGGCCCGCTCGGGCGGCTCTGCAGGTCGGGCCAGCGCGGAGTGGCCGATGCGCTGCTCGGGAAGCTTGCGGAAATCTATCCGAACCGGCTCTACGTCGAACTTCAGCGCCATCCGACCGAAACCGGGCAGCTCCCCGGGCCAGAACGGCTTTCGGAGCGTTCGAGCATCGAAATGGCGTATGAACGCGGCTTGCCGCTCGTGGCGACCAACGACGTGCATTTCCCCGTCAGCGACATGTACGAAGCGCATGACGCGCTGATCTGCATCGCCGAAGGCACCTATGTCGATCAGCAGGCCGACCGGCGGCGGTTCACGCAGCAGCATTATTTCAAGTCCCCGGCCGAGATGACAGCGCTGTTCGCCGACTTGCCGGAAGCTATTGAAAACACGTTAGAAATAGCGCGTCGCTGTGCATATGCCGCGGAAAGGCGCGACCCCATCCTGCCGCGATTCGCCGACGACGAGGTCGAGGAGCTTCGTCGCCAGGCAAAGGATGGCCTCGAGGCTCGACTGGCGGTCATCGATCCGGCGGCCCCTCGAAAGGAGTACGAAAGGCGGCTCGCGTTCGAGCTGGACACCATCGAAGGCATGGGATTTCCGGGGTATTTCCTGATCGTTGCGGACATCATCAAGTGGGCGAAGAACAACGCGATCCCGGTTGGTCCTGGACGCGGGTCCGGGGCCGGCTCGCTCGTTGCCTATGCGCTGACCATCACCGACCTTGACCCGCTGCGGTACTCGCTTTTCTTCGAAAGGTTCCTGAATCCCGAACGCGTGTCGATGCCCGACTTCGACATCGATTTCTGCATGGATCGCCGCGAGGAGGTCATCGAGTACGTGCAGGAGAAGTACGGTCGCGACCGCGTCGCTCAAATCATCACATTCGGTGCATTGCTGTCCAAGGCGGCGGTGCGCGACGTCGGCCGGGTGCTTCAGATGCCGTATGGCCAGGTTGACCGGCTGTCAAAGCTGATCCCGGTCGAAGGCGTGCGACCGGTCTCGATCGCGCGCGCCCGGAAGGAGGAACCCCGTCTCGAGGAGGCGGCTCGTGCCGAAGAGGTCGTCGGCCGGCTTCTGAACTATGGCCAGCAACTCGAGGGGCTGTTGCGAAATGCGTCAACTCATGCCGCGGGGGTCGTGATCGGGGACCGCCCGCTTGACGAGCTTGTGCCGCTCTACCGTGACCCTCGGTCCGAAATGCCCGCGACGCAGTTCAACATGAAGTGGGTCGAGCAGGCGGGCCTGGTGAAATACGATCTTCTTGGCCTGAAGACCCTGACGGTGATTCAGAACGCGCTCGATTTGCTGAACGAGCGCGGGATCCAGATCGACATCGGGCAGATTCCTCTCGATGACGAGAAGACCTTCGATCTCTATGCCAGCGCAAGAACCGTTGCCGTGTTCCAGGTGGAGAGCTCGGGCATGATGGACGCCCTGAGGCGCATGAAGCCGACCTGCATCGAGGACATCGTGGCGCTTGTTGCGCTTTATCGGCCGGGGCCCATGGAGAGCATCCCGGAATATTGCGACGTGAAGAACGGGCGTGCGGAGCGGAAGGCGCTGCACCCGCTCATCGACCACGTTCTCGACGAGACGCAAGGCATCATCGTTTACCAGGAGCAGGTGATGCAGATCGCGCAGGAGATGGCGGGATACACGCTCGGAGGCGCCGACCTGCTGCGTCGCGCGATGGGCAAGAAGATCAAGTCCGCCATGGACGCGGAGCGTCCGAAGTTCATGGAGGGGGCCGGGAAGAACGGCGTTGACGACCGCACGGCCCGCAAGATCTGGGACTTGCTCGAAACGTTCGCGGATTACGGCTTCAACAAGCCCCACGCCGCCGCCTACGCGGTCGTCAGCTACCAGACCGCCTGGCTCAAGGCGAACCACCCGGTCGAGTTCATGGCCGGCGTCATGAATTGCGACATTCACCTCTCGGACAAGCTCGGCGTCTATTCGGAGGAGGTGCGTCGCGGCCTCGGGATCGAGATTGTTCCGCCTTGCGTCAACAGATCCGGAAGCCGGTTCACCGTCGCCGAAGGCAAGCTTGTCTACGCGTTGGGAGCATTGAAGGGCATTGGCCTTGAGGCCACGCGGCTCATAACGGACGCGCGAGGCGACAAGCGGTTCGTCAACGTCTTTGACTTTGCACGGCGTGTTGACCTGCGGCAGTTCGGAAAGCGATCGCTTGAGATGCTGGTCCGTTCGGGCGCCCTGGACGAACTGGACCGGAATCGCAGGCGCGTCCTGGAATCGCTCGATGCGATCGTGGCCTATTCGGCAGCAGTATTCGACCAGAGCAATTCCGATCAGGGTTCGCTCTTTGGCGACGCGGGCGAAGACCTGCCGGAACCTCGCCTTGCGTTGGCCGACGACTGGCTTCCCAACGAGCGTCTTGAAGAAGAGCAGGCGGCAATCGGCTTCTACCTGTCGGGCCATCCTCTTGACGACTATGCCGTGGCACTGAAACGGAAAGGCATGCTCACGCTCGCCGAACTGCGGGAGAAGGCCGAACGGGAGGACGGCGCCGTGGGACGCGTCGGCGTCATTGTCAGCGGGTTGCAGGAACGGAAGTCGGGCCGAGGCACGAGGTTCTTTCGCATGAGCGTCTCGGATCCGACGGGGCAGGTGACCGGCATCGCGCTCTTTCCGGAGAGTTTTGACGAGGTTCGCGGGGTTCTGGAGGGCACATCGAGAGTCATCATGAATCTGGAGGCGCGAACCAATGAAGGTCAGTTTGATCCGGTCGGGCGGTCCGCGGTGCCGATTGACAGGGTCGTGACGGCGGGCGCTTCGGCAGGGGTGGACGTGATGATCGATTCACCCGACGCGGTGTCGGGCATTGAATCGGTCCTGACGCGGTTCAAGGACGACAGTTCCATCAAGGCCCGTGGCCCTGTCCGCATCACGGCACTGTCAGTGCCATTGCCTGGCGGCGCCACGCAGGACGTGCCGGTTGACATCGGGGACGATTGGCCGGTTTCGCCGCAGATCAAGGGAGCGCTGAAGTCTCTTCCCGGTGTGCTGGCCGTGGAGGACCTGGCGGTATAGCGGTTTTGAGAGGCCCCGTGCTGGACGCAATCACACAGGCATTCCCGCAAGTCAATCGGGCCTGTAACGGCACGTTCGAGCCGGGAAAGCTGAGCCTTGGTCTCGTGGCACCCCTGGAGGCATATCCTGACAGCGCCGTGCCGAAGATGGACAGGCACATCGAACGGGCACAACTGGCTGACAAGTTGGGATTTTCAGCGTTGAGGTTGCGGGATGTTCCGTTTAACGTGCCCTCGTTTGGGGATGCCGGGCAAATCCATGACCCACTTGCTTTACCTGGGTTTTCTGGCTGCGACGACGCGCGATATCGCCCTTGGGGTTGCATCCATTGTCCTGCCCCTGCGCCACCCGGCACATGTGGCAAAGGCCGCCGCCTCCGCTGACGTGCTGTCAGGCGGGCGATTGTTGCTTGGCGTCGCGTCGGGTGACCGGCCCGGGGAATACCCAGCGGTGAACATGGAATTCGCCACGCGCGGGGACCGATTCCGAGACAGCGTGGACTACATCCGCGCCATGGCCGAGGACTGTCCGTGCACCGAACTTGCCCGAGGTTCCCTGACTGGTCGCGCTGACATGCTGCGCAAGCCTCCTGCCGGGCGGCTGCCGCTGCTGATCACCGGCGGATCGCAGCAATCGCCGAACTGGGTGGCGCAAAACGGCGATGGCCGGATGACCTGCCTGCGGAATCCAGCCTCGCAGGGCCGGGTGGTTGGCGACTATCGTCGCCGGATCACGGAGGCCGGCGGCCAGAACAAGCCCGTGATGCAATCGCTCTATGTCGACGTGCTGGCCGATCAAGGCGCCGAGCCGCGCCCGATCCATCTCGGGTTCGCCTCAGAGGCACCGGTGCCCTGCGGCAATACCTGCGCGAGGTGCGGAGCCTCGGGATCAATCACGTTGCCCTCAACCTTCGTTTCAACCAGGCGGATATCGAAGATACCTTGCAGCGCTTGGCAGACGAGCTGCTGCCAGAGATCTGCATTTGAAGGACGACAGAATGATCAAGACCATGCTCATCACCGGCGCCGCCGATGGCATCGGCCTTCTGACTGCGCGGAAACTGGCGGCTGACGGGCATTGTATCCTCCTGCATGGGCGAAGCGAGGCCAAGCTGGCCAAGGCGGCTGCCGAGGCCGGCGGCACGACGGAGACCTATCACGCCGACCTGTCACGCATGGGGGAAGTCGACGCCATGGCTGACGTGGTCCTGGAAAGGCACGAACGGCTGGACGTGCTGATCAACAATGCAGGCATCCTGAAGTCCCCCGATACCCGGACCGAATCAGGCCGGGACATCAGGTTCGACGTCAACGCCATCGCACCTTACATCCTGACCCGCCGGTTGCTGCCGATTATCCCGGCCGATGGTCGCGTGGTGAACCTGTCCTCGGCGGCGCAAGCCCCGATAGATTTGGATGCCTTGGTCGGCTACCGCCCCATGAGCGACATGGACGCCTATGCTCAGAGCAAGCTGGCCATCACCATCTGGTCGGCGGAAATGGCGAAGGAGCTGCCGAACGGCCCCATCGTCCTGTCCGTCAATCCCGGCTCCCTGCTGGCGTCAAAAATGGTCAAGGAAGGCTTCGGAATCACTGGCAACGACCTGAATGCAGGCGCCGACATCCTGATCCATGCCGCGCTGTCCGAAGCGTTCGCCGATGCCTCCGGGCGTTATTTCGACAACGACTCGGGCAAATTCGCGCCGCCAAATCCCGCAGCCGCCGATCGGGCGCATGTCAGCGCGGTGATGCATGCGCTCAGGGAAATATCGGTCACCGTGATGGGTCAGAAGATGCCAAGTTCACGTTATGCGTTGAGATAAGGGAGAATTCCGGAGGAGCCCTGGATGTCAGGTGCATTGACAGACCCGGGCTTGCGGAGCGCAATCAGTGCCTCGCGGGAGCGATGTGAATCCCGGCACAGGCTCAGGCGCGACACTTCGCGTCCGATCCTTCGGCTGCAATCGTCCGAAGTCGCGCCCAGGCTGGAAGAGATGACCGGACGCACTGGCGGCAGGCAGGGCATTTTCCGCCGGCTTGCCGGGATTGCCGCCGGTGCGGTGCGGGCCATTGCCCGATGATCACCGATGCCGACGGCATCCTGGTCCGCCTGGAAGGCATGGAGGACGAGGCGGATTGGAACGGGATCGCGCCTGGCTCGGCTTGGGACGAAAGGATTGCCGGAACCAACGGGGCTCGATGGCACTGACCGAGGGTCGGGAGTTCACGGTGCAGGGCAAGGACAACTCCCATTTCCGGTTGCAGCACTTTGCCTGTACCGCTGTTCCCTTGCGGGATGCCGGAAACAAGGTCATCGACGCCGTCAATCTCTCGACCATCGACCGAAGCAACCCGACTTTTTTCCTGTTCGCACGGCAACTCCCGGGGCGTTGCGGCGGACAGGGTCCAGCGCACGCTCTTCGAACGGGAATTCGGTGACCATGCAACTGCATCGGTCGCCAAACCTGGTCGACGGACGCACTCGACAGCTATTCCTCGCTGTGGGTCAGGGCCGGCACATCTGCCGCCCCAGCAGACCCGCGCCCGGAAAGGGACGGGTTTTCCATGAAGAACCGATGGCAACTGAACGCCGTCTCGTTCTCAGGCACTTCCGCGCGGGAGTAGCTGCCATCGGGGCCGAGGATCCAGCTTTGTGCAACGTCCGCCAGGTTTGCGGCCATGATCTGGCCAACGATCTGCGCCTTGACCGTCGGGTTGGTGCATTCGACCAGCGTTTCCACCCGCCGGTTCAGGTTCCGCCCCATCCAGTCGGCGGAGGAAATGTATACCCGTCCCTTCTTGTGCGGCAGGCCATGACCAGCGCCAAAGCAGACGATCCGACTGTGCTCAAGGAATCGTCCGACCACGGACTTCACGCGAATGCTTTCGGAAAGCCCCTTGATTCCGGGCCTTAGGCCGCAGTTGCCCCTGACGACCAGGTCGATTTCGACACCGGCCTGGCTGGCACGGTAAAGCGCGTCGATCACGTCAGGTTCGATGAGCGAATTCATCTTGGCCCAGATCATTGCTGGCCGGCCGGCACGGGCGTGCCCGGCCTCAACGTCAATCCGTTCAAGAAGCGTGTCTTTCAGGCTGATCGGCGAGATTCGCAGGTTCTCCATGCCTTCGGGCTGGGCGTAGCCGGACAGGTAGTTGAACACTTTCGTTGCATCACGGCCCAACGCGGCATCGCACGTGAAGAGCGAGAGATCCGTATATATCTTTGCGGTGTCGGGGTGGTAGTTGCCGGTACCGAAATGCGTATACGTGACCAGTTCCCCGCCTTCGCGGCGCACCACGGTCGATATCTTGGCATGCGTCTTGTAGTGCAGGAATCCATAGACAACGTGGGCTCCCGACCGTTCCAGGCGCCGAGACTGCCGGATGTTGGCGGCCTCGTCGAAGCGCGCCTTGAGCTCGACCAGTGCCGTAACCGACTTGCCGTCTTCCGCCGCCTCGCAGAGCGCGTCGACGATGGGCGAGTTGCGAGACGTTCTGTAAAGGGTCTGCTTGATCGCCACCACGTCGGGATCCCGCGCAGCCTGCGCCAGGAATCGAACGACCATGTCGAATGTCTCGTAGGGATGGTGCAGCAACATGTCCTTTTGGCGAATTGCCGCGAACATGTCACCATCATGGTCCTGAACCCGCTCGGGAACTCGTGGCAGGAACGGCGGCCAGAGAAGATCGTAGCGCTCTTCGAGAACGAGTTCGTTCAGGTCGCTCAGGCCCGGCAATCCGGGCAGTTCGAGCACTTCGGCCTCAGAGACCCGAAGCTCTTCCATGATCACTCGGCGAAGTTCTTTCGGCGCGCCTTCCGACATGGTCAGCCGGACCACCTCGCCACGTCGGCGACGCTTCAGCGCCACCTCGAATTCGCGGACCAGGTCTTCCGCCTCTTCCTCGAGCTCCAGATCGCTGTCGCGAAGCACGCGGAAGGTGCAGTGCCCGACCATCTCGTATCCCGGAAACAGCCTGTCTAGATGAAGGAGCAGCAGTTTCTCCAGGGGGATGAACCGATGCATGCCATCCGTTGCAGGGAGCTCCACGAATCGTTGCACCTGGGCGGGCACCGGCAGGAGCGCGCGCAGCGCCCGCCTGTCCGTCCGTCCGCGCAATTCCAGCGCAAGCGAGTAGCCCTCGTTCGCAATGAACGGGAACGGGTGCGCAGGATCGATGGCAAGTGGCGACAGGATCGGGAAGACTTGATTGAGGAAGAAGTGTTCGAGATGCGCCTTGTCCCCCTTGGACAGTTCCTCGCGCGCCAGCAGGCAGATGCTGTGCCTTGCCATTTCCGCTCGCAGCGACTCCCAGACGTCCTGTTGCTCGTTCTCCAATCGACGCGTGTCGGCGTCGATCCGGACGAGCTGTTCAGCGGGCGAAAGGCCGTCCGCAGCCGGCGTCGTGTTCCCGGTATGCGCCAGCTCGCGCAGCCCGGCCACGCGAACGGTGTAGAACTCGTCCAGATTCGTTGCGGAGATCGACAGGAACCTGAGGCGTTCCAAGAGCGGAACGCGCGGATTCTTCGCTTCCTCCAGCACGCGCCGGTTGAAGGCGAGCCATGACAGTTCCCGGTTGATGAATCGGTCAGGACCCGAAGAGTCCTTGCCCCTCAATTCCCTCGGCTGAGGCATGGGGGCCGACAGAAAATTGGTGAACGCGTTCATGACACCAGTCCTGGCCGTTGAAGTTTCAGAGGAATGACGATTATGGACCCTGTTCCCGGTGCTTGTCCAGCACGTCCGCCGCGAGGCCTCGCGTAACCTTGCGGCGTTCCGCAAGTGCACGGGCGTCAATCTCTGCCACGATGCGCTGCGCTTCCGCAAATGACCGGTCCAAGTGCTTGGTCAGCCACCTGATTGCAGATGGCGTCACGGTGTTCTGGCGATCTGCAAAGAGCTTCATCAACACGGCGGAGAGCAGGGCCTCGTCCGGCGCATCGATGCGCACGATGTCCGACGCTTCCATGCGGCTCTTCAGGTCGGGAAGGCCGACCTTCCAGTGGTGAGGCGCGCGGCGCGCAGTGAGCAGCAGGCAATTGCCCGACGCAGCAACCCGGTTATGCAGATGAAAAAGCGCCCTTTCGGCGCCGCTCTCGATCCTGTCTGCGTCGTCGAGGGCCACGGATTCATCAAGATTGCCTATGTCCAGCCCTTCCAGATCTGGCGGCTGCATCAGGCGCGCGCCTTCCTGCTCCGCCCAGATATGGGCCAGATGGGTCTTGCCGGCGCCTTCCGGACCTACCAGGGCCAGTTTGCCGTTGGGCCAGGTCGCGGGCTCTGCCAGCCGAGCCAGCGCGAGCTGATTGACTTCCGAAACAAAGAAGTCTCCCCGATCCAGCGAGGTTCGAACCGGCAGGTCCAGGATCAGTTGCTGCGCCATGGCTCAGGTGTCGTCCCGGCCTGCAACCCCCTTGTAGAGGCGGCTTCCCCTGTATTGCTCGATGCCAAACCGTGAAATCACGCCGATGGCGGCGGCGACCGGAACGGCGACAAGGAGTCCGACGAATCCGAACAGCGCGCCAAAGGCCGACAGCGAGAAGATCAGCCAGACGGGATGCAGTCCAACCGAGGAACCGACAAGGCGCGGCGTCAGGATGTTGCCCTCGACGAATTGACCGGACTGGAAGATTGCATAGACGAGCAGGATCCAGAGCCAGTCCCCCCAAAACTGGAAGAGGGCGAGTCCAAGGGCCAACGCGCCGCCCACCAGGGCTCCGACATAGGGAATGAATGTCAGGGCTCCGGCAACCGCGCCCACCACCAGCCCGAAATTCAGCCCGACCAGTATCAGGGCAACGGCATAGTAGATGCCCAGGATCAGGCAGACGGTTCCCTGGCCGCGCACGAATCCGGCCATGGTCTTGTCAATGTCACTGGCGATGCGCCGGATTGTCGGTGCGTGGTCGAGGGGGAGAAGCGAGTCGATCTTGGCGACGATCCTGTCCCAGTCATAGAGCAGGTAGAACGCGACGACGGGAACCACGACGATCAGGACCACGAGATTCACGATGCCCGAGAACGAGGCAATGACCGTATCAAGCAGTTCGCCGCCCTTGGCCTGAAGCGTCTCTGCCAAGCTGGCAAGGGACCGTCGAATCGTCGAATTTGCGTCCCCGAGTCCCGGAAATCTCTCGAGCAGGAAAGCTTGCAGGTCCGCTGCGATCACGGGCGCCGCCGCCGCGAGGCCGGCAGCCTGGTTCAAGAGCGTGGGCAGAATCAGGAGTATCGTGACGCAGAACGCGAAAAAGGCCAGGAACGTGATGATGCCCGTCGCGATCGCCCGCGAGCATCCCAGCCGTTCCAGCCGGTCCGCGAACGGATCAAGGCAGTAGGCTATGGCAGCGCCGATGACGAAAGGCAGGATGACGTCGCCGAGAAGCCACATGAAAGCCAGGAAGACCGCCATGACGATGCCCCAGACCGTCAACTGAGTTCTTGCCGCGAGTGCCAAGCCATCACTTCCCTTGCTTGCGTCCCTACTTGGCAGCCTGGCCGAGTCGGCGCAAGGCTGAGGGTGCCGTCTTTCCGTGTCGGATCTCTTGCGCCCGGCGGAGTCCCCGCTTCCCGGCGGGCACCCGCGGGTTCGTCGATGGCCGGGGCGGCATCAGCAGCCGTCCCGGAAATTGCCACATTGCGTCGGCCCCCGTGTCCAGGCGCGCAGTGGCGAACTTGCAGGCGTTCCTTGTCCAGCAAGGTCGCATGGCGTAGTTCGTGGTTGTTGCTTGTCGAGGATCCTGACCCATGCGTCTTTCCCGTTACTTCCTTCCCGTTCTCAAGGAAACGCCTGCGGAGGCGCAGATCGTCTCGCACCGCTGCATGCTTCGCGCGGGCATGATCAAGCAGGCCTCGGCCGGCATCTACTCCTGGCTGCCCCTCGGCTTCAGGGTGTTGAGAAAGATCGAGGACATCATCCACGAGGAACAGCAACGCGCTGGCCACATTCCGATGCTGATGCCAACGCTTCAGTCGGCGGATCTCTGGCGCGAAAGCGGGCGCTACGACGATTATGGCGAAGAGATGCTTCGCATCCGGGACCGCCACGACCGCGACATCCTCTACACGCCCACGGCGGAAGAACTCATTACCGACATCTTCCGCGCGCATGTCTCTTCCTACCGCGACCTTCCGCTGACGATGTACCAGATCCAGTGGAAGTTCCGGGACGAGATCCGGCCTCGATTCGGCATCATGCGCGGTCGCGAGTTCTACATGAAGGATGGCTACAACTTCGACCTGACGAAGGAGGACGCCATGCATGCCTACAATCGCCACCTCGTCAGCTATCTTCGCACATACGAACGCATGGGGCTGCAGGCGATTCCGATGCGAGCCGATTCCGGACCCATTGGCGGTGATGACACGCATGAGTTTCTTGTTCTCGCCGAAACCGGAGAATCGGAGGTCTTCTTCGACAACGCCATCACGGAACTGAAGATCGGTGACCGGGAGATCGATTACGGCGACAAGGCCCAGTGCCAGGCCGTGCTGGAGGAATTCACGTCGCGCTATGCCCGTACCGACGAAACCCATGACGAGGCGCTTTTCAACGAGATTCCGGAGGAGAGACGGCGGTCCGCACGAGGCATAGAGGTGGGACAGATATTCCAATTCGGCACCAAGTATTCCGAACCCATGGGCGCCACCGTCCAGGATGCGGACGGAAACGACGTCGCGGTTCACATGGGATCGCACGGCATCGGCGTCAGCCGCCTTCTCGGCGCGATCATCGAGGCAAGCCACGACGAGAAGGGCATCATCTGGCCCGAGGGCGTGACACCGTTCCATGCGGGAATCGTGAATCTCAGGCAAGGCGACGCGGGAACGGACGCCGCCAGCGAACTGCTGGAGGCGGCGCTGATCGAACGCGGACTGGATCCGCTCTACGACGATACCGAAGAGCGGCCGGGAGCCAAGTTTGCCACAATGGACCTGATCGGGCTTCCATGGCGCATCACGGTCGGACCCCGCGACCTCGCGCAAGGGGTCGTCGAACTGGCGTCGCGGCGGACCGGAGATGGCGAGAGGCTGTCCGTTGATGCCGCCGTGGACCGGGTGGCTCAGGTTTACGGCGCATGAGCCGCCGGCGCCGTTGACGCCGTGCGGACATTCGGCGGCGCGTGTTGCCGGAACCGGTTTGCCGGCGTGACTCGGCGTTGACCGAAACTGCAGTCGGCAAGCAGTGACCGCGAGACGAGGTTGGAAAATGGCACAGGAGGGCACGCAGGCATGACCGAAAAGGCCCTGATCACGTGGGGCGGCTGGGACGGGCATGAGCCGGACCAGGTCGCTGAGATCTTTCGCGCCATGCTCTCCGAGGCAGGGTTCGCGGCAACCGTGACCGACAGCCTCGACTGCCTGGACGAGGTGGAGGCCCTCGGCTCGTACGACTTGATCGTGCCAGTCTGGACCATGTCGGAACTGTCCCGAGAAAGGGCGTCCAACGTGTCCGAGGCGGTGGCCCGCGGTGCCGGACTTGCCGGATGCCACGGGGGCATGTGTGACGCCTTCCGCGACAACGTCCTCTGGCAATTCATTACCGGGGCGAACTGGGTCGCGCATCCGGGCGGCGATGGAGTCAGCTACCGAGTGAAGATCACTGAGCCCGAGCATGAACTGGTCTCCGGAATTGAGGACTTTGATGTCGAAAACGAGCAGTACTACCTTCATGTGGACCCGGCGAACCATGTCCTGGCGACGAGCAGGTTTCCGACTGTCACGTGGTTTCACAGTCCAAACGGGCCGGTTGACATGCCCGTGGCCTGGATCCGGCGTTGGGGGATGGGACGGGTCTACTACAATGCGCTCGGGCACAAGGCCGACGTGATTCGAAGCGGACCCGCCCACGAAATGCTCAGGAGAGGGCTGCTATGGGCCGCGCGCGGGCGCGGTGCCGCCATTGCCGCGGGCGAGAGCTTCGACGCGCTTCTTTCGGAAGGAAACCACTTTTGAATGGCATCCGCTGGATGCAGAGGGTGCCAATGACTGGAAGCCCTTGCCCTCGACCAGCCGCGGACACTTGACTGACCGCATCCACGAAGGTGCTGTTGTTGTTCCGGACGGAGGAGCCGCCATGCGTCAGAAACTGGTTGCGCTTGTCGCCTCGGCCGCGTTTGCGGGCACGGCCCATGCCCAGGTTTCGCAAGGTCCGAAAAACGTACCCGAATTCGAGCCTGCATTCGAAAACCAGACCCGCGCCCCCGAAATCAGGAAGGCGCAGCGCTTCAATGTCGAGATCATCGCCGACGGGCTGGCGCATCCTTGGGGAATCGAGGTTCTTCCCGACGGCGCCTATCTTGTCACCGAACGCCCGGGCGGGATCAAGATCATCAGGCGGGGGAAGGGCGTGCAAACCGTGGCCGGCGCACCCGAGGTGCTGGCCAGGGGCCAGGGCGGGCTTCTCGACGTCGCGCTCGCGGAGGATTTCGAGACCTCTCGGCGCATCTACCTGACCTACGCGAAACCGCTCGGCAACGGCACATCTGCCACGGCGGCTGCGAGCGCTGTGCTGCAGGGGAATCCTCCACGGTTGGACGAACTGGAAGACCTCTTCGTCCAGACGCCTCCGTCGACGTCCTCCAAGCACTTTGGCTCACGGGTCGTTCCATGTCGCGGGCATGTCTTCATCACGACGGGCGAACGATCCTCGCGCGGGGCACGCGTTCTGGCCCAGAACCTGAAGGCGACCTACGGCAAGGTCGTGCGCGTCGCGCCCGGCGGTGACATACCCGACGACAATCCGTTTCTTGGGCACGGCGATGCGTTCGGAGAGATCTGGAGCTACGGGCACCGGAATCCGCAGGGGGCGGCCATCCATCCCCGGACGGGCGAACTCTGGACGCTTGAGCACGGGCCTGCCGGCGGCGACGAACTGAACCTGATCAAGCGTGGTGCGAATTACGGATGGCCACTCGTGAGCTACGGGGAGAACTACATCGGCACGCCCGTCGGAACCGGCAAGCCGCGTGCCGACGGGGTCACGGAGCCGCGTTACTACTGGGATCCGGTCATCGCTCCGGGCGGCTTCGCATTCTATGAGGGCGACATGTTCGACTGGAACGGTGACATCGTGGCGGGTTCGCTCAATCCGGGCGGCATCGTGCGGCTGAGGCTGCGGGGCGTGCGGGTTGCGGGCGAAGCCCGATATCTCGAAGAGCTTGGCCGCATACGTGACGTCGAGGTTGACAGGGACGGCGCGATCCTGCTTCTTGTAGACGCCCGTGACGGTGCGCTCGTCCGGGTCACGCCCGCTTCGTGATGCGGGTCCGACGGGATCCGGGTACCGTGCGGCGGCCGCAACCAACGGAATCCTGCGGGCCCCGGCTTTCGACGCGTGTCAGCCGAGAACGGAGAAGCTGGATTCCGTGTTGATCTCGCGCATTCGGGAATAGAAGCCGACGTCGATGTCGCGTTCGATGTAAGGGAGCCTGAACGTCAGCGGGTCGCTGTCGTGGTCATTGCCCGTCTCGCAGTAGTCCACGAGGGCAGCCATCATCTTGCCCGCGATCGGCGCGTTCTTGTACTGGTTGCCGCTCGAGCCGCAAGCCATGTAGTAGCCGCCGAGGCTTGTGGAGTCGTAGATCGGTATCCAGTCGGTCGAGGCATCGTAGAGATCCACAACGCCTTTCGCCGTCGATGGAACGCCCAGGGTCGGCACGCGCTGGGCATAGCGCATGGCCTGCGTCGTCCATTGATCGGTGAAGTTCCGGTCATACTCGGCGTCCGAGTCCACCCATACTTGGGGGTCGCATTCCGGATCCTCGCTGCCCACGAGTATGTGGTTGCCCCGTTCGGGCCGGCAGTAGCAGGCGATGTCGCTGTCGGAGACGATGGTGCCATTGCGTTCGAAATCAAAGCCGGCCGGTGCGGGAACATGCACGACCTCCTGCTTGAGCGGCCGGGTCGTGATGGTCATTTCGTCCGTGACGCCCGCCATCGCGTTCACTGCCGCGGATCCCGGGCCTGCAACATTGATGACCACGGCCGCGTGGATTTCCTCTCCGTCCGCCAGCCTGATGCCCTTGACCCGGCCACCTTCCTTCAGGATGTCGGTGACCTCCACGCCAAGACGAGTCCGGGCTCCGTGTTGAGCCGCGGCGGCTGCAAGGTTCTGGGCCGACAGCGCCGGATCGGTCACGTATCCCGCATGCGGCCAGAACACGCCCCCCGCGAGCCTGTTCCCGTTTGTCATGCCGAAGCCCTCCTGATCGCTGCGTTTCGGCGGCGCGTAGCTCTCGAGCGAGTAGATCGGCAGGCGCTCCTCGATCTTGCCGGGGCCCCATTCTTCGAACGGGCAGTCGAGCAATGAACTGAATTCCATGTGCCTTTCCAGGAATCGGTTCGTCTCCGTCTTCATCACCAGGCAGCCGCACTCCACGAATTTCGCCAGATCCTCGGACGCAGGCAGGCCAAGATGCTCGGCCCAGTCGCGCCAGTAGTGATAGCCTTCCCAGGCAAAGGCCGTGCCGTCATAGGTCGAGTAGTGCATCCGGACGATGGCGCAGGATCCGGCGGTCGAGCCGTGTCCGATCCTGCGGTTCCGGTCGATGGACAGGACCGACTTTCCCGTCCTGGCGATCTCGAAAGCCGTGGCGGCGCCGATCACTCCGGTTCCGATCACGATCACGTCTGGCTCGCCCATGCAATAGTCCTCCCGCTCGATGGTTGCCTCGGCACTCCCTGCTACGCAACGTCACTTTAATGGCGAGTGTCGGTCATGGATAGGCCACACTCGCATGAGAGATTCACCGAGGAATCAAGGCGAAAGTTGTCCACATGCATGGTTCCGGGCGGCGCCTGCGTTTCGGTGACCCGCGATCAGCAGAACCGTTCCTTCCAGGTCGGGAAAACGTCTCCGGTTGCAGGTCGGGCATGATAGACCGCGCGTGCGACTGCCCGTGCAAGGCATGTGGCAGCTGCATGCCCGAGATGAAGCCGATCCTGCCCTGCCACCTCGCGGAGGCCCGTTGCGGCGGCGAAGACGAGGTCTCCGTCCAAGGGCGTATGCGCCGGAACGATGGCGCGGGCAATGCCGTCATGCGCGGCGGTCGCCATGCGCTGGGCATCGGCCTTGGCAAGCGCAAGGTCCGTCGCGATCACGGCAATCGTTGTGTTCGACGGGCTGTCGAACTTGGTTTGCGGCGCGGGAGCGGGACTGGGCGCCGGGCCGAGGCCGCCGAACTCGTCGTCCTGTTCGAATGGCGCCGCCCAGAAGTGCGGTCCCGCGCCCACCGTTGCCTGCCCGACCGCGTTGACAGCCACCAGGGCGCCGACGGTCGCGCCTGAGTGCAGGACGAGCGACGCAGAACCCAATCCTCCTTTCAGCCCTGCCGTGGTCGCACCAGTGCCGGCTCCGACGCTGCCGAGTTCCATGTCCGGGCGGCGTGCCGCATAGGCGGCGCGCCCTAGGGCCGGGTAAGGATTCTCGTCCCACCCCTTCGCGCCGCCGTTGGCAAGATCGAAAATGATGGCGGCTGGCACGATCGGCACCCGGTGACCCGCCGCCTCGAAGCCCCGGCCATCGGCGCGGAGGCCGGCCGCGACGCCGTCGGCGGCCGCAAGGCCGAACGCCGAACCGCCCGCAAGCGTCAGCGCGTCCACCGCCTGCACGGTCTTGTCGGGCGCGAGGAGGTCGGTCTCTCGGGTGCCGGGCGCACCCCCCATGACGTGAACGCCAGCGACCATCGGGGCGTTGCCGACGACGACCGTCACTCCGGTCTTCATGTGGTCGTCCTGTGCCTGGCCCACGGTAAGGCCGGAAACGTCCGTTAGCATGTTCTGTGGTCCCGGCCGCATCTTCCCCCTCCTTGTCGCCACTTCCGTCGGCTCCGACAGGCTGGCATGGACCGCTCACGCTGTGAAGCCCTTGCGTCCACCGGGCGCAACGCACTATTTCGGGACGGAAGGGGAAACTCCATGGCCTATGTCACTTGGACCTTTCGCATTCTTGTCGCGCTCGCAGTGGTCGGGGTCCTGCATTACAACCTGCCGCAGCGTGACATCGTGCGGGTCGTGAACACGTATGAGGAGCGCCGGGACTTCGATGACTGGACCTCGGTGTTCTGGAACGGCCGGGCCACGACGAGCACGACCAACCCCACCAAGGACGTCCTGTTCATCCAGACGGTCAAGGCCGACGGCAAGGCCATGGTGTTTCGCAACCAGGACACGGGGTTCTGGCCACCTTATGTCAAGTTTGACTCGGCGGATCTGCAGACCGAGGCGGCGGATGCAGTTTCGACCCGGGACGCTCCCGAATGGTATGTGCTCCGGCATTATGGCTGGCGGAATGTCTGGCTCTCGATCTTCCCGAATGCGCTTCGCCTGACACCGGTCGAGGGCCCTGAACGGCGGTTGATCCCGTGGTTCAACATCGTGTTCCTGACGCTCTTGGCGGTGTTGCTGATCGCCATCTGGCGGGTTTGGCGGAATTTTCACGCCCGTCGGATCGCCCCGTTGCTTATCGACATTGACGAAGTCACGAACTCGGTGCGTGGCCGGCTGGGAAGGCTGTTCGGGCGGGGCTGACTGTTTCGGTCTCTTGCGGAATCCGGAAGCCGCTGCAGCGACCATGACGGTCCTTGCTTCCCGGAAGGGCGGGCATGGTCGACCGAATGCATTGATGGGACCTTGACCCGTTCGACCAAATCGGGGACTCTCTTCGAATGGCGAAATCACGCGAATTCGAAAATCGAGTGGACGGCGTTGCGGCGGATTCGAACCGCGATGCTGCCAAGACAGAGGCGAGATCTGGTCGGCTCGAAATGGAACGCCGGGAGGAAGGCATGGGAAAGTTCATCATAGCGCCACACATGCGCCTGCACGAGTGGATTGCGGTTGAGAAGAAGTACTTTGACGAAGTCGGATTGGACTACACGTTGGAAGATCAGCTGCTGTCAGCGACCGGAGAACGGCATGACCTTGGCGACCGGGTCGGGGCGTATCAGACCTTTGAGAAAGGCCGGACCTGTGACGTAAGCTCGGCCTGCCACTGGACCGTGAATGTGGCAGCCGCGTCAGGGCACGGAAAGCTGTATGCAAACGCCTATTCCGTTTCCCCATGCGGGATATTCGTTCCTGCGGATTCTTCCATCAAGCGGCCGGAGGATCTGGCCAATGTCCCAATTTCGGTGGGCTATCAATCCGGCAGCCACTATTCGACGATCCAGGCACTGGAACCCTTTCTCTCGCACGATGAAATCAACCTGTCCTTTTCTGACGGTCTTCTGTTCAAGCGAATGGAACACATGATCGACGGCAACATCCCTGCTGTCAGCCTGTTCAGCGGTCCGTACTACTTCATGGAGCAACTGGGGTTCCGCAAGATCCTGGACACGTCGTTCATGATGGCCGCGATGGTTGCCGAGGATGCTGATCTGGACGACGTCGAGAGGTTTTTCCGTGCCTTGCGCATGGCGCAAAGGGACATTGATCTCAGGCAGGAACTCTACACCCACTACTACACGAACGAGTTCCCGGAGCGCTTTCGTGACCAGATGGATACACGTCTGTTCGGACCAGGAGAGCGGATCGTGTTCGAGCCGTATTCGCGCCAGATATTTGACGAGTCACGCGAATGGATCGCCGAGCGCAAAATTTTCGAGGATGGCTTGGGTGACTTGCCCTATGAACAAGCTGTAGTCGCTCCCGTGGTCGCCACACTTGCCAGGTGAGCCACGTACAAGCTGGCGAGGGCCACTTCCTGCGGCAGTCCGCCCCTTTCAACGACGCCGTGCCTGTCTTGGGTGACCAATCCCGTGCATTGCATGCCGGTTCCATGCTGGGAGAAGCGGGCTTTGCCAGGTTCGCGCATTGCCCTTGCGGGCGGGCTCCCGCCTGATTGGTGATCGCACCGCGGGAAATGGCAGCAGGTTGCCTTCGACCTGATCGGCGCATGGTTCAAGGGCTTTGGCCCATGCCAATCATGGTCAAGATCTCGAATGTCCCGGTTGTCTCGGAAGGAAGGGCGAGGAACTGCAAGGGGAGCACTGAATCGGGGATTGCGCGGTCCGCTGAAGGCGGGCCTCCGCAAAGGCATGGCGATGAAGTCGAGGGTCTCATTGCAGGCAATTGAGTGCATGGGTTGGAGAGATGATGTTGACGAGAGTTTAGAGGAGAGAGTGGTAGGCGATGTGGAGGGCAGCGACATTGTGCGAGATGTCACGGTATTCCGGAAGAATGATGAGGACGGGCGAGTTCTGTAAAGGTAGGTAGTTAGTGCCTGCCCGAAAATCCTCAAGCTATTGACTCCATGCAAGAAATCTGGAATTCTCCGGTTCGAAGACCGGGCCGGAGGTGCCGTTTTCCTGGCCTTTTTGCGCAATTCCGGTTGATTCCGGCAATTCTTCGCGAGGCAGGCATGAGAGAGGCAATCAATCCGCAGCTGGAACTCGGCGAGGTCCGCATCGAGGACATCGACCTGGACCTCAAGTCCAGGGACGACATCCCCGCCCTTCTCATCGGGCTCCAGCATCTCTGTTCCGACGAGACTTTCCGCGCGCGGCTGTTCGCGCTCATGGACGAGCACATGCTTCCCGGCATCGACAGGAAGGTCGGCCGGCCGGGCATGGAGATGTGGCGGATCCTGGTGATGGGCGTGGTCAAGCAGGGGCTGGGCTGCGACTTCGACCGGCTCCACGAGCTGGCGAACGAGCACAAGACGCTGCGCCGGTTCCTCGGCCATGCGGACGTCTGGGACGAGCAGCGCTGCAACTGCCAGACGCTGGTGGACAACGTGAGCCTCCTGAGCCCCGGACTTCTTGTCGGGGTCAACCATCTGATCGTGGAGAGCGGCCATGCGGTCGCGAGAAAAAAGCCTGGCGCGCCCTTGCGCGGGCGCTGTGACTCGTTCGTGGTTGAGACCGACGTTCACCATCCCACGGACGTCAGCCTCCTTTGGGACGCGATGCGCTGCCTGCTCCGCACGACGGGCCGTGCGGCGACGGAGCATGACGTCGCCGGCTGGCGCCAGTGGAAGCACCTGCAGAAGTCGGTCAAGAGGCTGTTCCAGAGGGTCCGGTCGACCCGGCGCGCCAGTCCGGAGCATGTGGAGGAGTATCTCGCGCGCTGCCGCGAGCTTGTCCTGCGCGTGGAAGCGTCGCTGCCGGCGCTGGCCGCGAACGGCGCTTCGGCCTGGACGATCACGGAAATCGGGAGCTTCCTGTCGCATGCCGTGCGCCAGATCGACCAGACCGACCGCCGCCTGCTCAAGGGCCAGGCGATCCCCCATGACGAGAAGGTGTTCTCGATCTTCGAGCCGCACACGCGCTGGATCTCGAAGGGCAAGGCGGGATGCCCGGTTGAGCTTGGCGTCCCGGTCTGCATCCTGGAGGACGAACACGGCTTCGTGCTGCATCACGAGGTCATGTGGCAGGGCAGCGACGTCGACTTCGCCGTGCCCATGGTCGAGGCCGCGCAGTCAGCCTTTCCCGACCTCCGCGCAGCGAGCTTCGACCGCGGCTTCCACAGCCCCGGGAACCGGGTCCGCCTCGACGAGCTGCTCGATGACAACGTGCTGCCGAAGAAGGGCTGCCTCAACAAGGCCGACCAGGAACGCGAGCGGGGCGAGGGGTTCGCCGCGATGCGCCGTCAGCATCCGGCGGTGGAATCGGCGATCAACAACCTCGGGCACCGCGGTCTCGACCGGGTCCTGGCACAGGGCGCCGAGGGCTTTGCCCGCGTCGTCGCCCTCTCCGTGGTCGCCCTGAACGTCCACCGCATCGGCCTTCTGCTGCGCCGGAAGGCGCGGGAACGGCAGCGCCGCGCCGCCTGACAACGTCCCCGCAAGACCCGGACGATCCGGAACCCGCCCGGCGCGGGAACGGCAGCCCATGCGCCGACGCCGCCCAGGGACGCGGATTCACGTCCCGAACACGCGATCCCGCCGCCAGCTGGCGCTCTCAGCCCGGCGACGTGCCACGCTCTCGGGCGACAGACGCGCAAACGCGGGCGAAACCGGGCTTGCAATCGCCGGACGAGGGGGATTTCTGGCAGGCACTAGTTAGAGTTGGAGGCGCAACTCGAAGTGTTCAAACGGGCGATTGAATGAAACTTGTCAAACTGTAAATCCGGCGTTACAGGGAGTGGACGGGCCCGCAACGCAATCGACGGGGCAGGGCAGGGCGCTCTTGACATTGCTCAAGGAAGGTCGGGATTCCCGGGCATCCCGTTCGCAGCCGACCATGACCGGCGCATACGACCTGAAGTCGCGAGGAGGGATCATGACGGACCTCGAGGCAGGCATGAAGCGATGCGTGGTGTCAATGCTTCAACCCTGTCGACATGCAAGCCGCCAGGGAAACTTGCGCGTCCATCCGGGTGCCGGCGGCCGGCCCTTGCCCGGTGCGGACGTGGCGTGATGGCAAGGAAAGGCACCCTGCACGGGTACGCTCGCGTCTCCACGGGCGAGCAGACGCTGGAATCGCAGCTTCGCGCGCTCAGGGGGGCGGGATGCGCAACGGTGGCCGAGGAAACCGCCTCTGGCGGCGACCCGTCCCGTCCGGTCCTGGCCGCGCTTCTCGACCGCCTGGACACCGGAGACACGCTCGTGGTCGTGCGCCTGGACCGTCTGGGCCGGTCCCTGCTGCATCTTCTCGAGACGATCAACGGGCTCAGCGAGCGCGGCGTCCATTTCCGGTCGCTGGGGGATCCGGTCGACACCGCGTCGCCGCAGGGCCGCTTCACGTTGCAGATTCTGGGCGCCATGGCGGAGTTCGAGCGCGCCCTGATCCGCGAGCGAACGATGTCCGGGCTTGCCGCCGCCCGTGCGGAAGGCCGCAGGGGCGGAAATCCGGGACTGGTGTCGGGCGACCGGGCAATGCTCTCCCGGCTTCGCCTGGCGCGCCGCGAGGCATTTCTGGAGCGTCTCTCCCGCAGCGCCGGCGACTGGGCTCCGGACGTCCGCAGGCTGCGCCCCGACATGCCCTGGCAGGATGTCCTGTCAGTCGTCAATTCTCGCCTTCCGGAGTCCCGGCGCTGGACGTTGCAGCGCCTGGTGCGTGCCGCCAAGGCCTTCGTTGCCGAAGGGCTGTTGCCTGAGACCGTCCTGGAACGGGCGTCGGGACGACGGAAGGACGACCGCCTGCCGGTCCTGGTTGCGGCGATGCGTGCGGCACGTCCGGGCGTCACGCTGCAGGAGATGTGCAACATGCTCGAGGAGATGCGCGAGCCGACGCCCCGTGGACGCGCGACGTGGTATCCGTCCTCTGTCAGGTCTCTCCTCGAACGGGCGGAAAGACTGGGAATTGCGCCCGAGCGGGCGTCGGCGATCACTCACGGCAGCGTCGGTCAAGTCGGCACGCGCAGCGTGGCAGGCGGATGAATGCAGGGGCAGGGGAGGAGGCAGCCGGGCGTGACCCGGCCTTTCGCGTCCGGTTCGCCGCGCGATGCAGGCGCGCCGACGGAACGGCGAAATTCTTTCTTGACATCGGTTGCTGCGACGAGTTCCGGTTGGGGGAAAAGCATGCGTCTCCTTTCCGGGGCCGCGCCAGAGGGAGGGCAGTTCCCATGCCGAAGGCAATCCATGCGGCCGTCGTGGCCGTGTCATCGATGCATCTGGCGCGGGGCCTGAAGCGTTGCGGCCTTTCGTTGCGTTCCTGCTTGACAGGCCCGCTCGCCCCGAACCTAACTGGGATCGCCGGATCGCCGGATCGCCGGATCGCCGGATCGCCGGATCGCCGGATCGCCGGATCGCCGGATCGCCGGATCGCCGGATCGCCGGATCGCCGGATCGCCGGATCGCCGGATCGCCGGATCGCCGGATCGCCGGATCGCCGGATCGCCGGATCGCCGGATCGCCGGATCGCCGGATCGCCGGATCGCCGGATCGCCGGATCGCCGGATCGCCGGATCGCCGGATCGCCGGATCGCCGGATCGCGCTTCCTGCGTCTTCATGGCGCCGCCGCCTGGGGCGCTCCGGGGAACGATTGCCATGTTGCTGCTGGGGACATGGCTTGTCCCCATGCAATCTCATGCCCAGACTCCAGGCGTAACGATCTCCAGCCCGGTCGCTGCCGAGGGGCACAGCACCGCCCAACCGGTCGAAGGCTCGTCTGACAAATACAATTACTGCGCGCGCCTGAACGCAGCCCCAAGCGATGATGTCGTCATAACCGCGACACCGAGTCCGCCGATAGTCGATATCGACCCGATTACCTTCACCCCGGGAAATTGGTCCGAGAAGCAGTGCTTCGACGTGACCCCGGCCGCCAGCGCCGACAACGACATCGATGAGCCTGATCGGGCCGTAAACATAAGTCACAAAGTCACATCCTCCGATCCAAACTACGGCAATGGCCTGTGGAGCGGCGTGCAAAATTGACCCACTTAGGGAGGAATCGGCGTCGAAAATTGACCCACCCTCCCGGTAGCGAATCGGACATTCTCGCGGCCGTTTTGTCGGTTTGCGGGAGAATCAGAGGATGCTGGTGGTGGAGACGATGGCGAAGATTCGCCGGAAGTGCCTGGTCGAGGGCCGGTCGATCCGGTCGGTGGCCCGGGAGCTGGGGCTGGCCCGGAACACCGTGCGCAAGGTGGTCCGTGGCGGAGCGACGGAGCGTCGCTACGACCGCGGCGATGCGCAGCCCTATCCGAAGCTGGACGGGTTCATCGAGGATCTCGAGGGTCTCCTGACGACCAACGCAGGCCGCAGGAAGCGGGACCGGGAGACGCTCAAGTCCATCTGGAAGAAGCTTTGCGACCTGGGCTGCCAGGCGGGCTACGACGCGGTTCGGCGCCATGCCCGGCGTTGGGAGGAGCGGCAGGGCGGCGGACTGTCGGGGGCCTTCGTGCCGCTGGCCTTCGACCCCGGCGAGGCGTTCCAGTTCGACTGGAGCCACGAGCGGGTCCGGCTTGGTGGCATGCCGCAGGTGGTGAAGGTGGCGCAGTTCACGCTCTGCTACAGCCGGATGCCGTTCGTTCGCTGCTATCCGCGCGAGACGCAGGAGATGGTGTTCGACGCGCACGACCGGGCCTTCGCGGCCTTTGGCGGCCAGGCCGTGCGGGGAATCTACGACAACATGACGACGGCGGTGAGCAAGGTTCTGGTCGGGCGCGACCGGACGATCAACGCCCGTTTCGAGCAGATGTGCTCGCACTACCTGATCCGTCCGGAGTTCTGCACGCCCCGGGCGGGCTGGGAGAAGGGGCGGGTGGAGCGCCAGATCGGAACCCTGCGCCGGACCCTTTTCCTGCCGTCGCCCGAGGTCGGGACGCTGGAGTGCCTGAACGGGCAGCTGGCGGAGCGGGTCCTGCGCCACGCCCGCACGCAGCCGCATCCGGAGTTCCGGGAGATGTCGGTCCACGAGGTCTTCCTGCGCGAGGAGCGGCGGTGCCTGGCGTCACCGGCACCGCCGTTCCGGGGGCATGTCCCGGTCGTGACGAAGGCGTCGAGGACCTGCATGGTCCGCCTCGACACGAACTGGTACTCGGTGGAGGCCCGGGCCGCGGGCCGGCCTGTCGAGGCGCGCGCCTACGCGGACCGTGTCGAGGTGCGTCTCGACGGCCGGGTCGTTGCCGACCACGAGCGGCACTTCGGCCGCAACCGGCACGTCTACGACGTCCGGCACTTCATCCCGATCCTGGAACGCAAGCCGGGCGCGCTGCGCAACGGGGCGCCGTTCCGGGCCGAGCATCTGCCGCCGGCGGTGGCGGAGGTGAGGGCGCGCCTCGAGACCCGCGAGGACGGCGGCAGGCAGATGGTGCGCATACTTCTGGAGGCGCGCGACCGGGGGCTCGAGCCGGTGGCCGCAGCCTGTGCCGAGGCCCTGGAGGCCGGCGCCTGCAGCGCCGACCTGGTCCTGAACATCCTGTCGCGACGGTGCGATCCCGGCCCGGCGTCGACGGTCGCGACGCCGGCCGGGCTGGAACTCGGCGCCGAGCCGGTGGCCGACTGCGCCCGCTACGACGACCTGCTGGGGAGGCGCGGATGAAGCGCAGCGAGATCCTGACCCTGATGACGGCCCTCGGCCTGCGGGGCATGAAGGCCGCGTATGACGAGGCTCTCGAGGCCGGGCGCAGGCAGAAGCGCGGGGCCGACTGGGTTCTCGGCACGCTTCTGGAGGCCGAGGTGGCCGACAAGACGGCCCGGTCGATCAAGTACCAGCTTACGGTCGCCCGGCTGCCCAACGCCAAGGAGCTGGCGGAGTTCGACTTCCCGGCCAGCCCGGTCGACGAGGCGGCGGTGCGGCGGCTCGCCGGGGGCGACTTCATCGAGAGCTACCGGAACTGCGTCCTCGTGGGCGGGACCGGAACCGGAAAGTCGCATCTCGCGGTGGCGGTGGCGCGTGCCTGCATCCGCGAAGGCGCCCGGGGCCGCTTCTTCAACGTCGTCGAGCTGGCCAACCTTCTGGAACGCGAGCACGGCGACGGGCGCCAGGGGCGCCTTGCCGACGCCCTGCGCCGCCGCGACTTCGTCGTCCTGGACGAGCTCGGATACCTGCCCGTCTCGCGAACCGGCGGCAACCTCCTGTTCCACCTGCTCTCCTGCCTCTACGAGCACACGCCGGTGATCATCACCACCAACCTGCCGTTCCGGGAGTGGGTCGGCGTCTTCGGCGACGAACGGATGACGGCGGCCATGCTCGACCGCCTGACCCATCACTGCGCCATCCTGGAGACCGGCAACGAAAGCTGGCGGTTCCGGAACCGGAACGGATCAGGCCGTCAGGATCCGGAGCCGTAGGCCGGCGGCGGCAGGCCGCCGGTCAGCGCCCATATGCCGTCACGCTGCAAGAGAGCGTTCCAGTCCTTCGCCCCGTCCGTCCGGGCCCTGCGCACCCGGCGGTCGGATGCGGCCAGCGCCGCCGCCGACGTGTCGCCGGCCGCGTCCGCGTCGAACCCGCAGACGACCGTCAGGGGGTCGGCGTCGCGCAGCCAGTCCGGCAGGCGCCGGCAGACACCCGCCGTCGACGCGTGGAAGCTCACCAGCCCGCCGGCGCCCAGGGACAGGGCCGACAGCGCGTCGATCGCGCTCTCGGCCAGAAAGGCCGCGCCGTGCCGCAGTCCCGTCTCCTCGGCGCCGATGCGGAAGCCGCCCGCCGATCTGCGCGTGCCCGTCGCCAGGCCCCGGAAGCGGCGACCGTCCGCCATCCGCCGGGTGCCGGCCAGCTCTGCGCCGGTCACCCGGCCCCGGATGTCGCGGCACAGGAACACGGCGTTGCCTCGCGTGTCCGCATGGACAAGCCCGGACCCATGGAGCCCGTCAACCCGGAACGCCTCGAGGCCGCGCTCCTCCAGAAGCCAGGCCCGCACCCGTGGCCAGTTCCGCGCGCACGGCGCCGGCGGCACGAACGCAGCCGGCTGCCGCCCGGCCCTAACCGGCGCCCCGGGCGCCGGCACGGGCGGCAGCCCGGCAAGCCACCGGATCGCGGCCGCCGGGCTGCACCCGCCGGCATGGGCCACAAGGTCGATGGCGCCGCCACCGCCCCGGCCCTGGACGTGATCGAAAAAACGGATGCCCGTCACGCTGAGCACCGAACCGTCCCGTTGCCAGCGCGACCGGTCGGCCGGATCCCGCACGTAGCCCAGAAGCGGCGCAACCTCGTCCAGAGGCCGCAAGCGTACCGCATCCGCCAAGCCTCGAAGCTCCTGTCGATCTCTCATCGCCATCACGCGCCCTCCCGCCGGTGTCCGCCGAAAAAACGCTACCGGGAAAGGAAGACGGGAAAAGGCGGGTCAATTTTGGACGCCGATGGTGGGTCTGTTTTGGACGCCTATTGACACAATGGCCCCAGCGGTGGGCAATACGTCGTGAAATTGCGTGATGATGACAAGACGCTGGTTTACGTGAAGCCTGCCAACCCGGGACCGCTTGGACCGATTACGGAAGGCAATTCGGACGAAAAGTTCGAATTTGTCGTGTCGTTGGGCCGGCCATTGGTGGCCGGTGAGACTGCGGTGGCCATATTGGGAATCGGCCCATGGGTCTTGGGCGCCTTGGGTGAGGGCCTCAAGACCGATGACTACACCATGGCACTCAAGAGCTGTCAGGGTTGCCGCCTGCAAGATGCCGACCAACCGTACCCATTTGTCATCTTCGACGGGGCAGGTGCGCAATCGGCCACTCTCGAAATCACGGCAAACGACGACGTGATCTCCGAGGGCACGGAAAAGATCTCGGTCGGGTCCGGTTTGCAGTGGCAATACGACAAACTTTCCAGCCCCACGAATGTCGGCGGCGGCGTCGGTCCGGCCGAACCGTTCAAGGTGCTGAGCACGAACATTCTTGATACCGACGGTGACACGCCCAGCGTGAGGATCTTACCGAGACGGCAGCTCACCGTGGTAGGCGAGGGCAAGCCGGCGGTACTGACCGTGCAATTGTCTGAACCGCTGGATAAGTCGGCAGAATTTACGGTGAAGACATTTGGTGGCGAAGCCGAAGCCGGCGTCGACTATGAAGCCGGCCCCTGGACCGTGACCATTCCGGCCGGCGCGACAAGCAAGAGTTTCACCATTCGAACAATTTCGGACCGCGAGTATGAGGGCTCCCAGGAGTGGGGTCCCGAGTTGGCCCGCGAATCGTTCCGTGTCTGGCTTCCCCTCGAAGACCTGCCGACGGGCGTCAGTGCCGCAATTCCCTACGATCACCGCATTCATATCGTGGACGATGACGTTCCTGTCATCATGAAACCCTGGTGTGTCTCGGTCGAGCTGTACCAGACCGTGGAGGGCTATATCCGTTCCAGCCAGAAGAACGGCCTGAAGCAGGGCGTCGCAAACTGGACTGCGGTTCGGAACGCCTTCGACGGGCAGGGCACCTTTTCCGCGGCCCAGGCGCGCGAGAAGGAAAAGATCTCGTCGAAATGGAGGCCGGTGGCCGAAGCGCTGGAGTGCATGGAGACTCCGATACCGGACTCGGTGCTGAGCCTGTCCGCCGGATCTGCCGTGTACGAGGGTGAGAATGCGGAATTCACGATCACGGCCGACCCTGCCCCTGTGGCCGGCCTGTCGGTCAACGTGACCGTCGCCCAGAGTGGCGATTACCTTGACGCGCCTGGCGCGGGCAGCCGGACGGTGACCTTCGCCGCCGGTGCAACCACCGCCACCCTTGCCCTTGCCACCCTTGACGACGATACGGACGAGCCCGACGGTTCGGTCAGTGTCACCATCGGATCGGGCACAGGCTATACCGCGGCCAACGGACAGGAGAGCGGCTCGATCACAGTCTCGGACGACGACCCCTGGTCGTTGATCAGCGTTGCCGGTGGCAGTGCCATCACCGAGGGCGGCACCGCCCGTTTCACGCTGACCGCGACGCCTGCGCCGCAGAGTGACATCACGGTGAATGTGAACATTGCCGACAGCGGTGCGTTCGCGTCGAGCGGCGCAGCCGGTGCGCGGCAGGTGACCATCGGCACGACCGGCACGGCGACGTTCGATGTCGCCACGGAGGACGACGATACGGACGAGCCCGACGGAGCGATCGGCGTGGCTATCTTCCCCGGTCGGGGCTACACGCCCTCCGAAACCCACGGCGCGATTTCGATTGCCGTGAGTGACGATGACGATTCGACCACCGCGGTGGAGGTTGCCGAGAAGGACGCCGTCCCGACCGTCTGCGTGTCGGCCGCGCTTCTGGCCGACGTCCAGGGCTATGCCGGAGAGACCGGGCGCAGCTCGCCGGACCATGTCGAGCGCTGGAGCCGGGTGCTTGCCGCCTTCGGGGCGGAGAACGCCTACAGCAACAACCCGATGACCGTCGCCGAGGCGCAGGCGCAGGCGGATCGCGGCCTTCAGCGCTGGGTGCCGGTGGCGGCGGCGCTGGAATGCCTGGCCAGCCAGCCGCAAGAGGAAGCACAGCAAGATGAGGAAGAGTCGGCGACGCCCACCATCAGCATCGCCGCCGGCAATGCCGTCACCGAGGGCGCGGCTGCGGTGTTCACGCTGACCGCGACGCCGGTGCCGCGGAGCGACATCACGGTGAAGGTGAACATTGCCGACAGCGGTGCGTTCGCGTCAAGCGGCGCAGCCGGTGCTCGGCAGGTGACCATCGGCACGAGCGGCACGGCAACGCTCGATGTCACCACGGACGACGACGGCGCCGACGAGCCCGACGGCAGCATCACCGCCACCATCGAGGCAGACAGCGGCTACACGATCGGCACGAGCGGCTCGGCATCGGTCGCGGTCTCGGATGATGACGAGCCGGTGCTGTCGGTGACGATCTCGCCGGCTTCGGCTTCGGAAGGCGATACGGGCAAGACCTATGCGACGGTGACATTCGGTCTCGATCCGGTGCGCGGCGAGGCAACGAGCTTCAAGGCATGCCTGAAGAACACCGGCACGGCGGTGCGGGGCGCCAGTGCCGACTACCAGTTGGTGGGCGCCGGCAGCGACACGCCGCTCACCCTCGCCAGTGGCTGCCACAGCTACACGCTGGCGGCAAACGCGGCGAGCGGCACGGTCCGGCTGCTGGTCCGGGGCGATGCCGATGTCGAGCCCGACGAGACGGTGGTGGTCGAGTTGCAGGACCCGCCTGCGGGGGTGACGGTTTCCGGGATTGCGGGATCGGCGACCTACACCATCCTCAATGACGACGTCGCCCCGACCGCCTGCGTGCCGGAGCAGCTTCTGGAGAAGGTCGAGGGGTATTACGACCACAACAAGGCCAGGTCGCCCGGCTACGGGGTGAACTGGTTCCGCGCCCTGGTGGCGCTGGGCGCCCGCAGCCCGGATGGCTGGACCGCGGACAGCCGCACCATCCTGCCGATGACGGCCGCCGACGCCCGCGCCCGGGAAGCGAACTGGTTCGGCTGGGGTCCGGTGGCGGAGGCGCTGGAATGCCTGGAAGGGGCCGTCCCCGCCGAGCCCGAGATCACGATCGCCGGCGGCGCCGATGTCACCGAGGGCGCGGGTGCGGTATTCACCGTCACTGCAAGCCCGGCGCCGACAGCCAGCCTCACGGTGTCGCTGACCGTCGCCGACGATGCCAGCAGCGACTTCCTGGCACAATCGGATGAAGGCAGGAAGACGGTCACCATCGCCGGGGGGCAGGCCTCGGCTGACCTGACGATCGCGACGCAGGACGACAGCACCGACGAGGCGGATGGCAGCGTGACGGCGACCATCCTGGCGGGCAGCGGCTACACGCCGTCGGGCACGAACGGCTCGGCATCCGTTGCGGTCTCGGACAATGACGACCCGACTCCAACACCGGTGGTGAGCATCGCCGCCGGCAGCGGGGTGACGGAAGGCACGGATGCCTCCTTCACGATCACCGCCAGCCCGCCGCCAGCCACGCCGCTCGCGGTGGCGCTGACCATCGGACAGGGCGGCGACGTCGCCCTCGCCGGCGAGACCGGATCGAAAACGGTCACCATCCCGGTCTCCGGCAGCCTGGGCATCGACATTGCCACGGTGAATGACGCCTTGGACGAGCCGGATGGTTCGATCACGGCGACAGTGGATGCCGGAGACAGCTACACGGTGGGCAGCCCGTCCTCGCAGACGGTGGCCGTGGCCGATGATGACGCCACCCCCGCCACCCCCATCCTCAGCCTCTCACCCGGCACCGCCATCACCGAGGGCGGGGCTGCCGGCTTCACCGTCACCGCCGATCCGGCCCCTTCCGGCGACCTCACGATTGCCTACAGTGTCACCGAGACCGGCGATCACCTGGCCGCCCCCGGCGCCGGCAGCCGGACGGCAACACTGGCAGCAGGCACGACCAGCGCCGGCATCGAAGTGGCCACGGTGGATGATGCGGCCAATGAGGCCGATGGCTCGGTCTCGATCACCCTTGATACGGACACCAGCTACAGCATCGCCAGCGGCAAGGGCAGCGGCGCCGTCGCCATCGCCGACAATGACACCCCGGTCGTGAGCATCACCGCCGGTCCAGGCGTCACCGAGGGCACCTCGGCCTCCTTCACCATCACCGCCGACCCGGTGCCGGCCGCGCCGCTCGATGTGACCTTGACCGTCGACCAGTCCGGCGATTTCGCCGCCTCGGGCCAGACCGGGACGCGAACCGTCACCATCCCGGTCGCCGGCACCGCCACCCTCACCGTCGCCACGACGGACGACGCCGCCGACGAGCCGGACGGCTCGGTCACGGCAACCGTGCAGACGGGCACCGGCTACACACTGGCCGTCGCCCCGGCCAACGCCGCCACGGTGGCGGTGTCCGACAACGACGCGGCGTCGTCGGGCCCGACGATCTCGATTGCCGATGCGACCTTCACCGAGAACGAACGCTATGGCTGGTTCACGGTGGCCTTGAGCGAGGCGACGGACCACGACGTGCGCTTCGTCTACGCGACACGCGACTCGACGCCGGTCTCGGCAACGGCGAACGCGGACTACCGCGAGGTCCCGCGCGCGTGGAGGATTGGAGGCAGGATCAGGGCCGGCGAAACGCTCACGGAGGTCCGTGTCCAGATTCGAGACGACAGCCACGACGAAAACCCGGAAACGTTCGAGGTCGAGATCTTCGACGCCTTCGTCTGGCGCTCGGGCAAGGTGCCCATCACGATCGCGGACGGCGTCGCGGTGGGTACCATCGTCAACGACGACCCGATGCCCGCGGCGTGGCTCTCGCGCTTCGGCCGCACGGTGGCCGAGCAGGCGCTGGACGCCGTGGCGGGCCGCATGGCGGCCGCGCGGACGCCCGGCCTCGACGTCGCGCTGGCGGGCCACGCGCTGGGCAATGGTCCTGGCGCCTCCGGCGACGGGGGGCCTGACGCCGGAGAGGACGGAAGGATGACGCCCTCGGAACGCAGGGCGGCGCGGGCCGAGCGCGAGGCGGCCGACGCCATGGCCGGGATCGCGCGCGGCATCGTCGCGGACGGCTTCCCGGGCGACCCGCACGGCGACCGCCTCGCGACGGACCCCCCCCTGTCCGTGGACGCGCGGGACGCGCTCCTGGCCAGCGGCTTCACGCTGACCACGGGAAGCGGCGACGGCGGCAGCACGGCCTTCTGGGGCCGGGCGGCGCGCTCGGGCTTCGACGGGCATGACGGGACCTTCTCGCTCGACGGGGAGGCGACCACCGTGACGCTTGGCGCGGACCATGCGAGGGGGAGATGGCTGGCCGGCCTGGCGCTGCTGCGGAGCTCGGGAGACGGGAGCTACCGGGACGACGGGACCGGGTCCCGCGACGTGTCGCGGACGTGCGCGGAGACGGACCCGGAGGCGCGGCCCTGCGACGGCGCGGTCCGCGAGGGCGGCGGCACGGTGGAGGCCACGCTGTCGGCGGCGGTGCCCTACGCCGCGCTGCAGGCCTCGGAACGGATCGGGCTCTGGGGCGCGCTCGGGACCGGCTCCGGCGAGGTGACGCTGAGGCCGGAGACGGGCGGGGCGCTGTCCTCGGACCTGGAATGGAGCATGGCGGCGGCGGGGCTGCGCGGCGAGCTGCTGGACGGGCCGGGCCGCGGCAGCGGTCCCGCGCTGGCGGTGGTCTCGGACGCGCTCTGGACGCGCACGCGCTCGGAGAGGACGCATGAGCTTGCGGCGTCGGGCTCCGCAACGTCGCGGCTGCGTCTCGGCCTGGAGGGCGGCTGGACGGTCGCGTTCGGGAACGGCGGCAGCCTGTCGCCGAGGCTGGAGGCGGGCCTGCGCCATGACGGCGGCGACGCGGAGACCGGGTTCGGGATCGATCTCGGCGGCGGGATCGCGTGGACGGACCCGGGACGCGGGCTCTCGCTCGGCCTCTCGGGGCGCACGCTCGTGGCGCACGAGGACGGGGGCTTCAGGGACCGGGGCCTCGCGCTCGACGTGGCCTGGGACCCGCGCCCGGAGACGGGACGGGGCTGGTCGGCCTCGCTGAGCCGCTCCCTTGGCGGATCCTCCTCCGGCGGCGTCTCGGCGCTCCTTGGCCCGGACGCGTTCCCCGACGCCTCCCCGGGCGGGGGCGGCGCGTGGAGCGCGGAGGTCGCGCACGGCACGGCGCTCGGCGCGGGCATGGTCGCCAGCCCCTACGGGCGCGTGGGCGGGACGCTGGGCGCGAAGGACGAGGTCCGCCTCGGCTGGCGCGCCGGGCCGGACGCGCCGCACGCGGAGGACGCGACGCTCGACCTCTGGGCGGAGCCCGTGACGGGCGACGGCGGACGCGCGGTCGGCGCCGGGCTCGAATGGAGGTGGTGACGGCCGCGACGGAGGCTTTCGCCGGAAAGGGCGGCATCGCTGCCGGTCAGGCGCCAGAGCCGCCCGTCGGTTCCGCCATCGCCTCCCCGGTCCGCACCGCCGCCGCGCGGATGTCCCGTTCGCCGAGGTGAACGTGGCGAAGGGTCGTTCCTGCGCTGGAATGACCAAGAAGGCAGGAGACAACCGGAACCGAAACGCCTTGCATGGCTGCCCGGGACGCATGGCTCTGGCGCCTGTTCCGAATTCGGAACAAGCGGCAGCACAGACGCACCGGAATGCCCGGAAGGTCGTGTCGCATTTCCCCTTTGTTGACCCTTGGTTCAAATGGTCATTCTTGCTGCTCCAGGGCATTCCCTCATTCACGTGAACCAAGGACGGCATCAACCAACGGCAGCAGCACGCGAATCGCGGCCATGACTTCGCGGACGACATCCATCTGCTCATCCAAGGGCATTGTCACGTCCGCGACGGGAACGTCCATCTTGAAGAGGCTCTGTTGCAAAAAAACTTGCCGCAGTTGCCGGGGGTGTGGTCTGGTTCCGTCCTTCTTCAAAATCCTTGCTGGATCGCGATCTTTTCAAGCTCCGCTCCATGCAGCGACATCAACTCGCTCAACATCTCCGGCCCGATCCCGAAGGCACGTTCGACAAGGCGCACTTCGCCCCTGATGCCGGGCTGAAGCTGGAAGGCCTTGGCCTGCTTCTTCCGGAGCGCGCGCATGACCTCGAAGCCCTTGATCGTGGCGCAGGCGGTCTTCATTGACTTGAAGCCAAGGGTCGGCTTGATCAGGCGCTTGAGCTTGCCGTGATCGGCCTCGACGACGTTGTTGAGGTACTTCACCTGCCCGTGCTCGGTCTCGGAAGGGCATTTCCCCTCTTTCTTCAACTCCCGGATGGCCTGGCCGTAGCACCCCGCCTTGCCGGTGTTGATCACGACGGGCTTCTCCCGCTCCTTGCACCCGCGCAGCGCCTTGCCCAGGAACCGTTTGGCAGCTTTGGCATTGCCGGTCTGCGACAGGTGGAAGTCGATGGTGTCGCCACGGCTGTCGACCGCGCGGTACAGATACGCCCGTTTCCCTCTGACCTTGATGCAGGTCTCGTCCACGCGCCAGGATGGCGAAAGGCCGCCACGGCGACAATGCCGGCGCAGGCGCCTTTCGATTTCCGGCGCGTAGGCCTGCACCCAGCGATAGATGGTGGTATGGTCCACCGCGACGCCGCGCTCCTCCAGCATTTCTTCAAGATTGCTAAATCTTGCGTAATTGACGGAGAATCCTACAACACTTGACGGGGAATCTTGTGACACTTGACGGCGAATCTTGCCGCACTTGACGGCGGGAATCCGCGCGAAGCGCGCCGTGTCTCCCTGCATTGATGCTTGAGCTGTTTCTCCCCTTGTCGATGTCGGCAGGCTGGCCGGAGGCCAGCCCCTTGCGAGCGTAAGCGAGCCAATCCTGGCAATCAAGTCTGGAACGCGGCGGCTCGCCCCCACATGGCATGGCCGCCGCGCGTTCCGGGATTCCGGATCGTCCCCCGGCGCCGCAGGCGCCCCTGCACGCCGGCTTGCCGGCGCTCCCTTCAAGCCCCGCCGCCGTCCAGCGGCGGCGGCGCGTTCCGCTTGCGCTGGGACTCGCCCGTCAGCTCGATGCGGTAGGCGTTGTGGACGATGCGGTCGAGAACGGCGTCCGCGATCGTCGGCTCCCCGACCACTTCGGGCCAGCGATCCACCGGGATCTGGCTGGCGATCACGATGGACTTGCGCCCGTAGCGCTGCTCCACGATTTCCAGCAGGTTCCGCCGGCCCTCCGCGGAGAAGCCTTGCAGGCCCCAGTCGTCGAGCACCGGCAGCGAGACCTTGGCGAGGCGGCGCATCAGGCGCTCGTGAAGCTCCCCGTCCCGCGCATGCGCGAGCGCCGAGACCAGTTCCGGGACCCGGCGGTAGAGAACGGACATCCTCTGGCGGCAGGCCTGGTGCGCCAGGGCGCAGACCAGGAACGTCTTCCCCGATCCGGTTGGCCCTTCGGCGATCAAGTTGATTCCCTGCCGGATCCAGTCGCCGGCGGCGAGCTGGGTCAGCGTCGTGCGGGCGATGCCGCGGCCGGCGCTGCAGTCGACGTCCTGCACGTCGGCGCGGATTCGAAGCTGGGCCTGGCGCAGGTTGTTGAGGTAGCTCTTCCGGTCGCGGTGCGCGATCTCGCGCTCGATCAGCATGGCAAGCCGGTCGTCAAAGCCGAGCTGCTCGATGTCGGCGATGTCGCGCTGCTCCTCCAGCGCCTCGATCATGCCGGACAGGCCGAGCTGCAGCATGCGTTCCAGGTTGGGTTGTCGCAATGTCATGGTCTCTCTCCTTTGTTGTTGCCTTTCGTGTAGTAGGACCCCCCGCGGACGTTCGCGTGGGCGGGGATGGTCTCCTCGGCCTCCGGGCGGCGCGGAGCTGCCGGGCCGCCTTTCCCGAGACGTTCGCGGAGGTAGCCGGAGGCGAGGCGGTTGGCGTCCAGCGCCTCGGCGCACGCCGCGTCGACGCGGTCGCCGCCATGGGTTTCGGCAAGGCGGCACATGCCCTGCACGGCTGCGAAGGCCTGCTCCGGAAAGTCCCGCGAGGCCATGCAGCGCTCCGTCCAGGCCAGCGCGTTCTTCCCGATGCCGCGCGCCCGGCGGAGCAGGATGTCGCCGTAGTCCGGACTGCGGATGTCACGCACGGCATTGAGGCGGTCGGGCATGTGGGCGGGATCCGTCGAGTACTGATGACGCCCGCTCATGAGACGGTGAACGGCGACGCGTTCGCCGCCTCTTTCAAGGAACACCTCGAGCATGCGCTCGCCGACGCGCAGCTCGACATTGCGGCCGATGTTGCCCTCGGGCACGGAGTAGTGGTTCCGTTCGAAAGCCACGTGACCGTTCGGCGCCACCTTGCGGTCCAGCCACTCGCCCCACTCCCAAGGATGCTCGGGCAGCGGAGACAGGGCGGCGCGCTCGCGCGCCTCGAACGCCTCGCGGCGGCTTTCCCCCGTTGCCATCGGCGCGTCGTTGAGCTTGTCGAGCTCGCGGCGGATGGCGGCGTTCATGGCTTCGATGGAGAAGAAAGTCTCGTGACGCAGCGGCAGCAGGATGCGGGTCTGGCCAGTTTTCACGGAGGCTTCCGCCGAAGCCTTGTCCGTGGGTTTTCCGGAGCGCGCAGGGATGATCGCCAGGCCGTAGTGCTTGGCGAACTCGCGGAATGTCGGGTTGAGGTGGGGATCCTCGCGGTCCGCCTTGACGACCCCGGACTTGAGATTGTCCATGACCCAGATCGTGGGACAGCCGCCGTAGCATTCCATCGCGCGGCGGTGCGCCATCGTCCAATGACAGACCTTCTGGTCCGGCACCGCCTCGACGTAGGTCAGGCTCGAATGCGGCAGCACCGCAACGAAGATCTCCACGTCGACCTCGCCGGTGGCGGTGCGAAGGGGCAGCGTCTTGCCGGAGAAGTCCGACATGCCGAAATGCCCCGGCGACTGGTCGAAACGCATCTCCGTCGACTTCGAAAGCCTCTCCATCCGTTCCTTGAGCAGCGCGCAGAACTGGCTGCAGCTGTAGGCCGTGCCGCCCTGCGTCATGGCCTCCTCGCTGTACTCCACCCAGAGCTGGCGCCGGGTCAGCCTTGCGCGACGACGGCCTCGGGGCGCCGTGAGATCCTTGACGATCGCGTCCCAGTCGGGCTGCACATGCCCGCTGTCGCGTTCGGCCTGCGGGTAGAGCCGGTCCCGCAACGCCTCGTCGTCGAGATCGCCCGGAGGCGGCCAGCAGGACAGCCCCGCCGCGGACGCCCGCTTCAATACGTTCGATACCGTGCCTGCGCTCACCCCCACCGCTGCGGCTAGGTCGTTCCGGGTCAGGCCAAGCCCGTGACGCTGGCGAAGAATGTCCTTTATGTCGATCATGTCGGCCTTCCTCATGCCCGTGCCTCCTCAATTCGATTCCTGGATCGATGAGGCAGTGCAGGGAGAGACCGAGAGGTCGATGTACACGTGGATGCCGTCGCTGGCCGCCGTGCGCAAGACGCCGTCAGATGCGAACCGATTCGCCGTCAGGTGCCGCCAGATTCTTGGTCAAGTACCGCCAGAATTCTGGTCACGTGTCGCCAGATTCCTGGTCACGTGTGATCAGATTCTTGGTCAAGTGTTGTCAGATTTTGCACAAGATCGCGGTAGCTGATCCCGTATCGGCAATACCACCGAACGGCCCATAGGATGATCTCGCCCTGGAAATGTCGCCATTTGAAATCGCGGGTCATGGGAGAGCCTCAAAAAGCACAGCCTGTCAGAGGCTGCCATCTACCGCCGCCTCGCTCACAAGGACAGCTGAGTGCAGAATTTGCAACAGGGCCGTTCAGGATGCACTGAGCGAGTTGGACCGGCTCGAGGGAGAGATTGTGGGTGTGTCAGAACCCGGTAAGAGCGAGGTGTCGCGCTGAGCAGACATTGGAGCCAGTCGCGACGAATGGCAATAGTGAGCCCAACCTGTAAATTTGCATTTCATGCTGCGCGCGCTCGCAGCACAGAAACCGCCGCGCCTGCATTGTTCCCTTCGTTGCTAGACAGCGGGAACAGCGGCCGTTCGTCGAACGCGCGGCGAAGATTCAAGCTGCAAGGATCAAGTAGCGGGACAAAGCGCCTATTCGCTGTAATCGAACCAATGACCGGTTTTCTGGTGCACGCGTCCTAGATCGTGGAAGAATCCACGTTGATACCGGTCCGGTTCAGGGCATTTGCAGATTTCAGAAATCATCAATTTCCGGGACATCGCCCAGCCTTACAAGGAAGCTTGGCGCTCCAACTTCTCCACTGTTTGGATCCTCGCTGATCATGTAGGCGTCTGCGCCCGCGCAATCTTCGGACAAGGCTTCTCTTTCGGCTCTGTTTCGTGCCTCTGCTGCTGTGGAGTATTCGAATTGCTTGGCGATTTTCAGACCTGCTTGTCCATCGCGCCCCGACTTCATTTCCACATATGTCTGGCAAATATAGTGAACTTTTGCCGTGCTCTCGTTTGAGTTCGTCATGGGTTCTTCCTTAACGGAACTGGGTCGATTGGGACGCTAGTTAGGACCTGGTATGGTTCTCACTCGATAAAGCTAACTGTGGCCAGGCTTGGCGCCAAACCGGCAATGCTCTGTCATCGCGTTGTTGCGGCCTTGGATCGACGTGTTTTGTGTGCTGCTGTGTCGCGGCTTTCGGGCGGCGTGTTCGCTTCTCTTTCGAGGCGGGCGTTGCGCAGCCGAGTCGTCTTGACTTGACGTTGTTCTGCTTCGTCGTCGACCAGTTTCCTGGCGATACGTGTCGTTTTGTCCATCGCCGTTTCCGGTTTGGAATCGTACGCTTTGAACACTGATGTTTTGGTCAGCTTAGCCAGGGTTCAATCTCCATTGTTGCTTCAAATCGATAAGTCTGGGCGAGGCCTATCAAACCAGCGTCAGATGTTCGGCCTTGCCTTGGGTGTGCCGGAACTGTCTTGATGAACTGTCATCGTGTAGCTTTGTTGCGATGTCGGGTGCGGCCATTGCATGCATCAACGCCTTGTAGTTCATTTGGAATCTCATTTCGGAGCCCAATCTCAGCGTTGACTGATTGGTTTCAATGACAAGATGATCGCTGGTCGCACCGATCAACGTACTTCCAACAGGCATTGAAAGCCCTGAAATTTCCGTGTCTTGACGCCCTATGGCGAGGATAAGACGCGTGATCTCATCAGCGCCTGAAACAATGCGAAGTTTTGCCAAGGCTGGATTGGCAAAGGCGACAGGCGTAGCCGCAGGCTTTTTGCCCGTCTCGATAACTTCTGCGACAAGCGTAAAGGCATCGGTGTGCATCTCGCCTATTCGATCTCCGGACAGCGGATCAACGCCCAGAAGTATTGCCTCTCCCAGCCTGAGATCGTTGATGCGGCCAGTAGATTGCTCTGACAGCGCCCAAGGCAGGTTTGCTGAGTTGCCGCCAGACACGGTTGGAACGACGGCGCCGCACAGCCCTTCAATGTCAGTCGCAATGTTGGAAAGAGCCAGCATTTGGGACGCATTGGGTGCCAGGCCACTGAAGCATGCAAAGCTTGCACCGATGCCTTTCAACGCGACACCAGGCATTTCCACGACTTGCTGCGCAATTGCAGTCAGGTGCTCGGGCAATATCCCTTCGCGCTGATCCCCCATCTCGACCATCAGGATGATGCCGTGAACCGTGTCTTCGCGCATGGCGGCAGCCGCCAAGGCTGCAATGACAACAATCTCCGTGTTGTAGCTCGCGTCACAGAATTGGACGATCTGATCGACCTGGCTCAACATCGGCGTCCGGATCAACGCGACCGGGCATGTCATGCCCGCTTTGCGTAACCTCACCACATTGCTGAGACGCGCGTCTGCAAGCCCTGCGGCACCTCCGTCCAGCATGGCATGGGCGATGGCAGGATGCCCGCAAACAGCCTTGGTCACGCCGGTGACACCGATACCGCGCCTGTTCAGACCTCGCGCAACCATCTGTGTGTTGTGATGGATTTTGCTCAGATCGACTTCTATGCGAGGGCAACTCATGTGGCGGCCATCGGCGACCCTTGCTTCAAGCCAGGAAAAGCGGCAACGACCATATCGAGCAAATGTGCTGCCGGTCGGCTGAGCGCATCAGTCACAGGCAAGCCAAGTTTGTGTGATTGCGCTTCGATGGTGCGGGTGATTTCGGCGTCGGTCATTCCTTCGTGATTGAGTGTGACCCCGATGACCTTGGTGTCGGCAAACGCCTCGATAAGGACAATTTCGCTTTCCGGAGTGGGCATTGGCATTCTGGGGAAATCGCAGCGATGGGGGCGTTTGGGGGCATGCTGGAGGATTATGGCATCCGGTTGACTGCCGCGCAGAATAAATGCGGATGTGCAAAACGCTGGATGGCTCAGAGCGCCTTGACCTTCGATCAAGACAACATCGGGTTGTTCTGCCTCTGAAGCGGCAACAATCGCACCTTCAAGCTCACCACATCCGAACTGGGGCGGCACGGCGTCCATTGCAACACCGTATTTCGCGCCCTGCATCAAACTGGTCTGACCCGTGCCGACAAGAACCGTCTTGATGCCTTTGGCGTTCAACGCACGCGCCAAGACGGTCGCTGTTGTCCGCTTTCCAATGGCGCAGTCAGTCCCGAGAATTGCAATACGCAGAGCTTTGACCCCACTGACACTACCATCGAACAGCCGCATGTCCTTACTGAGCTTGGGTTTGCGGATGTCGCGGATGGTGACATTCCGTTTGGATGCGGCGTTGGCTATTTCAGGGTCATCGCTTAGGTGTTCATGCAACCCACTCACGATGCTCATGCCAAGCTTTATCGCTTCCAGAACAACGCCGCGATCCGCTGGTGAAAGCCGCCCGGATGAGGGGGCCATCCCATAAATCAGCGTATCGGGAATGACAGCTTCATGAGCGACAGCGGCCTCCAGCTGACCAAAGATCGGTATGTCGTTCATCACATCATCGAGAACAAACCCACTGTTCCGACCGCCTTGGGTGCTGTCGATGACGGAACGGATGCGATAGGCCTCGGAGTGACGCACGAGACCGTTTGCAGTCTTGCCGTCGATTTTGGCAAAGTTGCCCTCGCAATAGACGATGGCCGATGGTGGCAGAGCGACTTGGCTGTTTGAAGTCGCGTGTGTGGGTTGTTTCCGGGCCCTCGGGGGCCCTTGTGCACCTCTGACGGGACGGCGGATGGTGTCGATGGTTCTTAGTTCGGTTTCCATTTTGGTTCCTTTTTGATGATCGGCGCAGAAGACATCACTGTCTTCACCTGTGCGTGTTGAAGATGGATTTGCGGCTTTTTCTGCTTAGTTATTGAGAACGCATTGGCCCTTCGACTTCTGGTAGTTTCTGTGGCATTCCCAGCGGTTTCCGGACCTGTCCAGATGGGCGTTTGCCGGAATTTCTATCAATTCGCATGCCTGGCCGGCGGCAGCATACCCACGCTCACACTTCCACCCCGAGCCATAGGTTGCATCGTCGAAAAACGCATTTGCAGGGATCACAACGGCTTCGCACAGGCCATCCTGTTGAAAGAAGCCCCGCTCACATGTCCAGGGCTGCCCATAACCTGATGTGTTCAGATATGCGTTCGCGGGGACTGCAATGGCGGCGCAACCGTCGTCTTTGGCTTCATAGCCGCGACTACAAACCCATTTCGATCCATCGAATGAGTCGGCCAGATAGGCGTTCGCGGGCAAGACGATCTTCTGACAGGCGTCGCCGACTTTAGCAAAACCCCGCAGACAGTGCCACCGTTTGCCTGATGGGTCCAGGTATCCACCCTCAGGGACAAATACTGCAACGCATGCAGTCTCTTCGCTCTTGCTAAAACCATGCAGGCATTCCCATCCGGAACCATATCTGCGTTTGGTCTCATGCGCGTTTTGAGGAACAACAATAGCCGCGCAAACATCTCGATTGAGACGGAATCCAATGTTACATTCCCACCCGTCGCCATAGCTTTTGACGCTGGCATTCTGCGGTATTGGCTGTGATGTCGTTTGTGCGTACGCGGGCAATGTCGCCAGCAATAGAGCACAAATTGACCCTGCAAGCAGCCGCATGACCGCTTGGGTGTCGATTACCACGCGCGCCTTGCTTGGAGATTGGGGCTCAGTCCGCAGCTCCGGCCTATGATCCATCCAGTTCAAGCCCCTCGATACATGCAACCGCGAGATCGCGGTTTGGATTTTCGGAGCCTGGGAACGTCGCCCATCCCGTATCCATCATGGCTTTGCGGCGATTGAAAGAAGACGTGTCCTGAAGGGTTGCCAGCTTTGCGGCGCGTTCCGGATCCGCCGCAGAGGCATTCAAACAAACCGGGACCATCGCCATGGTCACTTTTTCCGTTGCAAAGGCTTGCGCCTTATCCTGCGCGTTGCCAGCGGTTGTCCATCCGCCCCACGTAAATCCAAGAACACTTGCAACAATCGCACCGCCCACGGCACCGTAGGCACCCGGTTTCGTCCATTCTGGTAAAGTCATTTTTTTCCTTTGACGGAGAAAGCGCCGCCGCACTATTTTTGTGGTTTCTCTCTGGTCTGTTCTTCCGGCAGGGCCATTATTAGGTCTCGGTGATTGACTGCGCCGGTGTCCCATTCGGCCAACACATGCATTGTGCGCCCAACGGGGCTGTAAGCTTCAGCTTTGCGAAAGCTCATCTTGTGCAAAGAACACGCCGTTTCTTGGCGGTAATTCACCCTTGATGTAGGCCATCACAAACGGACGACCAAACGTCACAAGCGATGTGGTCGTGGTGATCGCACCAACAACCTTTCCTCACATCAGATCCCTGCTACGGGACGTGAAATATGAATTTTCGCGTCAGAAATTGTGATCCGCTCTGGCAGAGCGATGCGCCTGTGCGACAGAACACCACAACTTTAGTACTCGTTACATAGCCTCTTAGCGTCGGAATTGCAACGTTGATGATTTCGCGTGTATGGTATGCTCGGAAGCCGACATTCGCTGCAACGCAGTTTTTTCGAAAGGCTCAGTTTACAAAACGTATGCGTTCATGTTATGTTCCTGCACGAAGCAGGAGGGCCCTGTTGCAAGAACCGCTCCCAGCTGTCCTTGTGAGCGAGGCGGCGGCAGATGGCAGCCTCTGACAGGCTGCGCTTTTGGAGGCTCTCCCGTGACCCGCGATTTCAAATGGCGACATTTCCGGGACGAGATCATCCTGTGGGCCGTGCGGTGGCATTGCCGATGCGGGACCAGCTGCCGCGATCTTGCAGAAGTGCCGGAGGAGCGCGGCGCAGTCGCGGACCACGCCTCGACCTGCAGACGGGTTCAGGCCTGCGCGCCCGAGACTGAAAAGCGGCTGCGCCGGCAGTACCGGCCGCGCAGTCTTGCCCGGTCCTGGCGCGTGGACGAGACCTGCATCAAGGTCAGAGGGAAACGGGCGTATCTGTAACGCGCGGTCGACGGCCGTGGCGACACCATCGACTTCCTCCTGTCGCAGACCCGCAATGCCAATGCCGCCAAGCGGTTCCTGGGCAAGGCGCTGCGCGGGTGCAAGGAGAGGCCCGTCGTTATCAACGCCGGCAAGGCGGGATGCCACGGCCAGGCCATCCGGGAGTCGAAGCAGGCCGGCAAGTGTCCCCCCGAGACCGAACTCGGGCAGGTGAAGTAGCTCAACAACGTCGTCGAGGCCGACCATGGCAAGCTCAAGCGCCCGATCAAGCCGACCCTTGGCTTCAAGTCAATGAAGACCGCCTGCGCCACGATCAAGGGCTCCGGGGTCATGCGCGCCCTCCGGAAGAAGCGGGCCAAGGCCTTCCAGCTTCAGCCAGGGATCAGGGGCGAAGTGCGCATTGTCGAACGTGCCTTCGGGATCGGGCCGGAGATGTCGAGCGAGTCTATGCCGCGGCATGGAGCGGAGCTTGAAAAGATCGCGATCCAGCAAGGATCTTGAAGAAGGACGGAACCAGGCCAAACCCCCGGCAACTCCGGCGAATTCTTGCAACAGAGCCCGGCAAGCCGCGCCCGGCTCCACGAAGCCCGCGTCGGCCGACGCGCTGGCGTGCGTCGCTATTCCCGGGCCGGACTGACGGACATGCCGTCCCGCAATCGGCAAGGCCGGCTCTCCTGGGCGATGCCACGTTTCGGACACGAGGATGCGGCCGGGTGCCAAGCAGGGCAGGGCGTGGCGCCGATGGAAGAGGTCGCGTTTGACGGATCAACGCGGGTCGCGACGGATTGGTTGCAGACATGTCGCCTGTGTGACGTCCGAAGTCTTCGCTTGCTGGATGTAATACCTAGTGCTATAGCTGATGTTGCCAAATTCGCGAAAGGAAACGGCCATTGCGTGACTTCCTGACCAGACAGGTTTCCAAGGCAGCGGCGAAATTCGGAATTTCAGAGGACGGATTCATTGAGGCAGGAGAACGGGTGCGGGGCGGCAACGCGTCCGCGGACCTTGGCGGCGGTCTTTTCAAGGAGCGCATTGCGAGGACAGGGCGGGGTCGATCCGGCGGGTTCCGCACGGTCTTCTGCCTGCGCAACGACGGAGACATCCTTTTCTTCATCATTTTCGCAAAGAACCGGAAAGCGAACATGGACAACGCGGAGTTGCAGGCGGCGCGAAAGGTTGCAGTCGAGTTTCGCGCATTCACCGAGGACGACATCCTGGCGGCGCTTGCCGCCGGCAGAATCAGGCGGCTCCACAAGGAAGGCGACGATGTCGTGACGCAGGCAGGCGCCAAATCGTGACCGACCAACGTGACATGCAGGAAAGAGAGGGTGACTGACATGACGGACAGCAACAAGGCCGGACAGCAATACAAGTCCGAGGTGATGGCACAGATCCACGGGGCGGCCCAGGACATGAGGGACCTGGACCTCATTTCCAGGAAAACCATGGCCGAGTTTGACGAGCTCTGCCTTACTCCGATCCCGGCCATGGCTCCGGAAGAAATCCGTGAACTGCGACTTAGTGAAGCCGCAAGCCAGACCGTTTTTGCGCGTTACCTGAACGTGACGCCTGGCCTCGTGAGCCAGTGGGAGCGTGGAGCGAAGCGGCCTGGAGGGCCGTCTGCAAAGCTGCTTGCCCTCGTGAAGTCGAAGGGGCTGGACGCCATCGCGTGATGCCTTGGCGGCCGGCCGGCCAACGCCCCCGGAACGTCGCAACCACAGGATGTGGGATCAAGGTCACGAGGCCGGCACGGGCCGGCCAACCGAACCGTATAAGAGTTGAGCGCGCCGTTGAGCGTGCTGGGGAAACGACGTTCACCCGGATCACCTTCGCCGCTTCCGGTCGCCTCCGGAAAGGGCTGCTTGAAAAAGAGAGGCTGCTTGCCCGCTGGCGGGGGACTGAATCCGGGTTCCCCAGCCAGTCAACGTACGAGGGCGGTTCTGACCGACCGCTCCAACAGATCGGGAGATCCGAAATGCGTCACGAAACATAGGATCAGGATTCGGGCTTGCGGAGACGGCTCATAAGAGCAGCTTCGGGGATACCGATTTCTGCAAGTTCAGGTGCCTGGGCGGCTACAACGGCGACGTGTCGATCATGGTCAATGTCAGGCGGCCCGACCACTCCACGCTCAGGCAGTCTGTTTCCTTCACGTGCCGGTGAGGCGGCAAGGCGCTCCAGGGCCGGATGGCAGCCGCCGGCCGAATGTCCGGGACCGGGCATCAGGAGCAACGGCTTGCGCATTCCGGGACATGCGATCACCCGTTCTGGGTTGGTGTGACGCTGACAAGCTGATCGCAGCTCAGTCTGCGCATGAAGCAATTCGCGCGCCGCGCGCCGGCAATGGGCAGCTAACTGGACTTTAGGACGGTCGGACCCATTGCCCAGTCACTCGGAGACGGCTATCTTTCAGAAAAACAAGAGCAGGACATGGCCGACGACCTTCTCGCAACGACTGTGGCGGAAACCTATGACGCAGCCTCGATCGAGGTCCTTGAGGGCCTCGAAGCGGTGCGAAAGCGTCCGGGGATGTACATAGGCGGCACGGACGAGCGTGCGCTGCACCACCTGGTTGCCGAGGCCCTCGACAATGCGATGGACGAAGCAGTCGCAGGCCACGCAAGCCGGATCGAGGTCGAACTGCATGACGATCACTCGGTCACGGTCCGAGACAACGGTCGCGGCATTCCGGTTGAGCCGCACCCCAAGTTCCCCGACCGCTCTGCGTTGGAGATCATTCTCTGTGAACTGCATTCGGGGGGAAAGTTCTCCGGAAAGGCGTACGAGACGTCGGGCGGCTTGCATGGTGTCGGCATCTCGGTCGTGAACGCGCTCTCCGACCAGCTTCGTGTCGAGGTCGCGCGAGACAGGCAGGTCTATGCTCAGGAGTTCTCGCGCGGCATCCCGCTCTCCGGCGTCGAGAATGTGGGCGCCGCCTCCAATCGGCGCGGCACGACCGTCACCTTTCATCCCGATCACGAGATATTCGGATCGCTCAAGCTATCGCCGGCGCGCCTCTTCAAGATTTCGCGCTCCAAAGCCTATCTCTTCAGCGGCGTCGAGATCCGCTGGAAATGCGCGCCCGATGCAGATGGCATCCCTTCCGAAGCCACGTTTCGCTTTCCGGGCGGCCTTTCGGACTTTCTGACCGAAAGCCTGAACGGTGACTCCACCTATGCGGAGCAGCCATTTGCGGGACAGGTCGACTTCAAGGAGAAGTTCGGGGAGCCTGGCAAGGTCGAATGGGCGATCAACTGGACGGCGGCCCGAGACGGGTTCATCCAGAGCTATTGCAATACCGTGCCAACGCCGGAGGGCGGCACGCACGAGGCGGGGTTCTGGGCGGCCATCCTCAAGGGCATTCGCGCCTATGGCGAACTGGTCGGCAACCGCAAGTCCTCGCAGATTGCGCGGGAAGATCTGGTCACTGGCGGAGTGGCGCTGGTGTCCATCTTCATCCGCGAGCCGCAGTTCGTTGGGCAGACGAAGGACAGGCTCGCCACCGAAGGCGCGGCGAGAATGGTCGAGGGCGCGGTTCGCGACCATTTCGACAACTGGCTTGCCGCCGACACGAAGTCCGCAGGGGCCATTCTTGATTTCCTTGTCCTTCGGGCCGAGGAGCGGATGCGCCGCCGAAAGGAGAAGGAAACGGCGCGCAAGAGCGCGACCAGGAAGATCCGCCTTCCGGGCAAGCTGACCGACTGCACGGCCAAGTCCCGTAGCGGCACGGAAATTTTTCTCGTTGAGGGCGATTCTGCCGGCGGTTCCGCCAAGGCCGCCCGCGACCGGGAATTCCAGGCGCTCCTGCCCCTTCGCGGCAAGATCCTGAACGTGCTCGGGGCGGCGTCGGCAAAACTCACGCGAAACCAGGAAATCAGTGATCTCTGCGAAGCTCTGGGGTGCAACATGGGTACCCGCTTCGACGTAGATGATCTGCGCTACGAAAAGGTCATCATCATGACTGACGCCGATGTGGACGGCGCCCACATCGCCTCGCTCCTCATGACTTTCTTTTTTGCCCAGATGCGGCCGCTGATTGACAAGGGGCATCTCTACCTTGCCTGCCCGCCGCTCTATCGCCTGACCCAGGGAGCCAATCGCGCCTACGTGGCCAACGATGCCGAGAAGGAGCGCGTACTTGCCGAAGGCCTGGGCGGCAAGGGCAAGGTCGACGTGCAGCGTTTCAAGGGATTGGGCGAAATGGACGCCAAGGACCTGAAGGAAACCACGATGGATCCGGCATCGCGCACGCTGATCCGGGTCACGACCGACGAGGACGTGCCGGGAGAGACCGGGGACCTGGTCGAGCGCCTGATGGGAAAGAAGCCGGAATTGCGGTTCCAGTACATTCAGGAGAACGCACGGTTTGTGGAAGAGCTGGACGTTTGACCGAGAGCCATGGCGCGAGCGTGGCTGCATGGCCTGGCGTTGCGCGCCAGGCATGTCCAGGAAATTGCGGATCAGCGGAGCTTCCCGCCCTCCAGTCGCACGATCCGGTCCATGATCGACGCAAGTTCCCTGTTGTGAGTCGCGACGACTGCCGCCAGACCGGTGCCCCTCACCATTTCCATGAGTGCCGCGAACACGTCTTGCGACGTTGCCGGATCGAGGTTTCCCGTCGGCTCGTCGGCCAGCAGCACCTTGGGGCCGTTCGCCAGGGCGCGACAGAAGGCTACGCGCTGCTGCTCGCCGCCTGACAGCGCGGCCGGCCGGTGCCCGATGCGTTCGCCCAGCCCCACTCGGGTGAGCAACTCCTCGGCGCGCGCCCTTGCGTCCGCCGCGGGCACTGCATTCGCGAGTTGTGGCAGGACGACGTTTTCGAGTGCCGAGAACTCGGGCAGGAGATGGTGAAACTGGTAGACAAAGCCGATGTCCTGTCGCCTTGCAGCCGTGCGCGCGGCATCGCCTGCCCGAGTCATGTCGGCACCGTCAACGGCAACGGTTCCGGCGTCGCAGGAATCGAGAAGTCCGGCAACATGAAGCAGCGTGGACTTGCCTGCACCGGAGGGCGCCACGAGGGCCACGACCTCGCCCGCCGCAAGGGAAAGATCGGCGCCATCGAGCACGGTCAACGCATTCGACTTGCCCGCATTGTACGCTTTTTCGACTTCCCGCAACGTCAGCACGTCACTCATGGCGGAGAGCCTCGACCGGGTTCATTCGGGCGGCGCGCCGTGCGGGGAAGAGCGTGATGCCCCATGAAAGCGTCAGCGAAAGCCCGACGGCGGCGAGCACGTCATTCAGTTCCAGCTTCGCCGGAAGACGGTAGATGCCGCGCACCGAGGCTTCCCAGACCCCGCCGCCCGTGACTCCGTTAACGAAGGCGAGGATAGGGTCGAAATAGATCGCGAAAAGACAGCCGAGAATGACGCCGAAGAGTGTGCCGAGAGTGCCGATGAGCGCGCCCGTCAGGAAGAACACCCTCATGACGGCGCCCTGGGTGAGCCCGATGGTCCGAAGGATGCCGATGTCCCGGCCCTTGTTCTTGACGAGCATGACCAGTCCGCTGATGATGTTCATGGACGCGATGAGGACAAGGACGCTCATCAGCACGAACATCACGGTGTCTTCGACCTCAAGCGCCCTGAGGAAGCCGCCAGCGGAGTCCTTCCATGTCCAGATCCGGGCCCGCTCGCCTCCCGCCTCCCGAAGCAGGGAGGAAACGGATTCAATGGACTCCGGCTCGACAACGTTCACCTCGATTTCGTCCGCCACGCCTTCCCTGTTGAAATAGGCCTGGGCTTCCGTGAACGGCAGGTACGCCCGGGTTCGGTCGATGTCGTAGCGCCCTGAACTGAAGATATAGACGACTTCGTATTCGTTCACTCGCGGGCTTGTGCCAAAGGGGCTCTTCACGCCTTCCGGATTGATGAGGCGAACGACGTCTCCGATGGTCACGCCGAGCCATCGCGCTGCCTCTTTCCCGATCGCGATGCCCCGGTCGAAGTCCTTGATCATGCCCTGGGCCGTATCTGGATTCGCGATGCGTGGAATCCGCTCCAGGTCATGTCCTGCGATGCCAAAGACATCCATGCCGCTGGTCTCGCCGCGGTGCACCGCCATCACCTGGCCCCTGATCAGGGGTGCGGCACGGGTGACGCCCTCGACCGCGCGGATCCGTTCAGCCCAGTCCGCGTAGTCCGGTATCACGTCCGTGACGTTGCCGCCTTCGGTGACGTGGCTCCTGGAATAGACGGTGACGTGGGCGTTTGCGCCTAGGATTGTCGAGACGAACTCGTCGCGAAATCCCGAGCGCACTGCAAGCGTGATGATGAGCGCCGCGACCGCCAGGGTGATGCCGATCAGGCTGATCCAGGTCATTACGCTGGCCCCGCCCTCGGCCCGCTTCGCGCGAAGGTACCGCCAGGCGATCAGGAACTCATAAGCTGCGAACGGCGACGGGCTTGCCATGATTGCTCCGATTTGCGCCATTCAATGGCCGCGCAGCGGCGCGGGGTCAATCCATTTCATGGCTGTGTCGCGGTGATTGTGACCGGCGTTCGACGCGGTTCGCGCGGGTCTTGTTCCTGGCCCGCCCAATTGCCGCGGTTCGCTTGGCCGGAAGAGGACGGGGATTCGACCTTGGGCAGCCATGCCGGCATTCTGTATCGCTCGTCGCCGATGTTCCGTCGGCCGCTTAGCCGCTCACGCGAAGCGTGGCGGCGGCAAGAGACGTTACGGGCTTCGTTGCGGCAACTGGCGATGGTGCGCGGCGAAGCCGGTCAATGCTGCATCCCCAGCATCGCCGCCTTTGCGGTCGCGGCCAGCTTCCTGGCTGATCCCAGCCTTGCCACGGCGTTTCTGACGTGGGATCTGACCGTCTTGCCGTAGCCGGTGCGGCACGGCCCGCTCCCGCCTCGGCAATTGGATTACGGAATCTCTACGCGAGAGTGCCATCAGGCCGCGTTCGCACTGATTACACGGCTCTTTGAAGTGGCCAATGCCAACGCTCCTCGTCGCGCAGATGCGTCCATTCCGGACGCCTCGCCGCCTCCCGAACCTGCGCCGAAGGCGCGGTCCAGGATGTTCTTCGCCGCGTTGATGTCGGCATGGGCCGCTTGACCGCAGTCAATGCAGATGAATTCGTCCCGAGTTCTGCGTGAGCGGCGTTTGACCGCCCCGCACTCGTGGCATGTTCGTGACGTGTCGCGCGCCGGAACGGCAATCACGTTCGCGACCTTGCAGTCGAGCGTCGCCTCCAGCGCCGTCCAGCCCGTGGTCAGGATGATGCGGTTGAGGCCGCACTTCTGCGGGACGTTCGCACCCGGCTCCTCGACGGTGCCCTTGGCGCTCTTCGTCATGGCCCTCACGCTGGGGCCCTCGATGGCGATCGTACCGGCCTTCGCCGCCAGCTTGCGCGACACGTGATGATGCCAGTTGCGGAGGCGGTTCGCGATCTTGCGGCGCATCTTCGCCAGGCGCCGGTCCATGTCCGGCATCTCGTGCAGTCCGCCCTCGCTGTCCGCCACCTGGCCGCCGTTCCGGTCAAGGCCGATCGCGCATCCGTTGCCGGCCGGTTCCTCGACCGCGAAGCGGACGATGGCACGCCGGCGCCCGCCCGTGCGCTTGAGGACGGCGGAGACCGGCCTGGCGCCGAGATGCGGGTTGCCGCCCTTCCGGCGGATTGCCTGCGCCCCGAGGCCGGGGACATGCAGATTGCCGCCCCTGACCTTGATGCCGGAGACGACGCTGATGCAATCGAAGAAGCGGCGTCCCTTGCAGCGAGGGAATCCCGGTGTCCCTCCCGCCTTGACGCGACGGAAGAACCCCTTGAAGGCCTCGTCCGGGCAATGGCATTTCTTTTGACCGCAAGGTCTGGCCGGACTTTCTTTCGCTCCCGCGAGGCCGTTGTTCCATGGCAGTCGGCGCCGGTGCGGATTTTTTGGCACAGGGGGGTTGACACTTCCGCCGGTCCGTGCAATCCAGGCTGCGGGACACTACATCTTCCGGAGCGGGAGCGATGGATCCGCGGATCGAGCGCCTTGAGACGACCACCTTTTTCGGCCGCCGCCTGACGCGGCGCCAGATCGCCGACATCCAGGAGACGGTGGCGCTGCTTCCCAACAACACCCGCAACGAGCTCGCGAAGACGATCTGCGAGCACCTGAACTGGAACACGCCCAAGGGCGACTACCGCGTGTCGGCCTGCCTCCGCATGCTGGAGCAGCTGGAGGGGTTCGGGATCCTGACGCTTCCGGAGAAGCGGAGCACCGGCTCCGGCGCGCTGCCGCCGATCTGCCACACGGCGGCATCGGACCCGCAGCCGGAGATCGCCTGCGAGCTGTCCGCCCTCGAGCCTCTGTCGCTGCACGCCGCGGACGGTCCCGACGAGAAGGCGGAGTGGAACGAGCTTGTCGACCGCCATCACTGCCTGGGCTGTCCGCGCCCGTTCGGCCCGCACCTGCGCTGGTTCGTCCTGGACCGTGACGGCCGCCGCCTCGGCTGCCTGCTGTTCGAGGCGGCGTCGCGGACGCTGCCGGCGCGCGACGAATGGATCGGATGGAGCGGACCGGACCGCGAGCGCCGGCTGCACCTGGTGCTGGGCAATTCCCGCTTCATCGTGTTTCCATGGGTGGCCGTGACGAACCTTGCCTCGCGGGTCCTCGGCATGGCGGCGGCCCGCCTTCCCGGGGAGTGGGAGCGCCGCCACGGCTGCCGCCCCGTGCTGTGCGAGACGTTCATCGACCCGACGCGCTTCGACGGGGCGTGCTACCGCGCCGCCAACTGGGAGCGCATCGGAATGACCGCCGGCCGGAAGTCGGGCCGGCGGGCGAAGCCGGCGAAGGAGATCCTCGTCCTTCCCCTCGGCCGGGACTTCCGCGACGTCCTCCAGGGGCGCGCGGCTCCGGCACGCTCGCCGCGCCCGCCGCGTCCCGACCGGGACGATCCGCTGGTCGCGGCGTGGCTGCAGGTCGTCGACGCCGCCACGGCGCTGGCCGACGCGCACGACCGCCGCTGGATGAAGCGGCGGCGGGTCCTCAACAGCCTCATCGTGATGCTGTTCGTGTTCCGGCTGGTCCTGTCGCGGGGGGAGAAGGGCTACGCGACCGTGACCGCCGAGCTCTGGGAGCAGTGCCGCAAGCTGGGGATCGCCCTGCCTCAACGCGAGCCGGTGGCCGCCTCGTCGATCTGCAAGGCCCGGCAAAGGGTGCACGAGGAGCTGTTCCTGGACCTTCACCGCGAGATCCTCCGCCACGGCGGCGAGGGCGGGCGCTGGAAGGGCCGCCGCCCGTTCGCGGTCGACGGAACGAAGATGAACCTGCCCCGGACGCTGGTCGATGCCGGCTACCCGCTCCCGCACGGCGGCGCCCGCTATCCGCAGGGGCTGGTGTCCTGCCTGTACCGGCTCGACACCAAGGTCCCGGTCGACTTCTCGCTCTCCGCCCGCGCCTGCGAGCGGGCCGCGGCCATGGGCCACCTGCACGCCCTGGAGGCCGGCGACGTCGTCGTGTTCGACCGGGGACACTTCTCGTTCGAGCTCCTGTACGCCGTCATCCGCACGGGCGCCCATCCGGTGTTCCGGCTCCAGCGCAACCGCGTGGGCGCCTTCAGGGACTTCATGGAGGGCGACCGCACCGAGACCGTCGTCACCGCCGCCCCGGGACCGGACACGCAGCGAGAGCTTGCCGAACGTCGGCCCGGCGAGCGCTTCGATCCGGTCGACCTCCGGCTGGTCCGCTGCAAGACGGACGGCGACGACTGCCATCTCGTCACGACACTGCTCGATGCCGGCCACGTCTCCGCCGAGGATCTTGGCCATCTCTACCATGGACGGTGGGGAATCGAGGAGCTGTACAAGGTCTCGAAGCGAACCATCGCGGTGGACGAGTTCCACGGCCGGACCGAGCGCGGCGTGCGCCAGGAACTCTACGCCCACTTCAACCTGATCGCCATGACGCGGCTGCTTTCCGGGCATGGCGACGACCTGCTCGCAGACATCCGCGAGCAGGGAAAGGAACGCCAGGCCGTGAACTTCAGAAACGCGATCGCGATCGTGGCCGCCAACATCGAGGAGATGCTGCTCGCGCAGGCCGAAGCCGTCGCGCAGGCCGTGACCCGGATGGCCGAGGGAATCCTCAAGGTGCGCGGCCGGCTCCGGCCGGGACGGTCGTATCCCAGGAAATCGATGAAGCCGGTCAGCAAGTGGACCCGAAGGAGAAAGGCCGCAGCCTGAAGCCGGAAAATCTCCGGAAAGGCAGGGCCCCCTGCTGCGAAAAGGCGCGACTCCTTAAGGAAATGACGCCAAATCCTTAAGGAAATGCCATTGCTCGTCCGGGCGCTTGAGCGTGCCGCGCTGGACGGCCACCGGTGCCGACGCCATCTCGGGCAGGTCCCGGCGGCACTCCGTCAGCGCCTTTCACTGGTCGAAAGACGTGAGGCTCCTGCCGATCTTCCGATGGCGCTCGACGCGTTCCTCGAGCGCGGCGTTCCAGAGCTGCCGCTGGTCCTCGAGCACCCGCTCGAGCAGGCGCCGCGTGCCCCGCCTCTGCGGGAGGACGCGGTAACCTGCCGGTGTGCCGTGCTTGCGATGGCCATGCGGTCGCTCCTGACTGAGCGGACGACGCGTCAACGTCCTTGCCACGCATAACAAGCGACCGAGTCTCACGGTGCAAGGCAATCGTGGCACTTCGGACTGGAAGTGGGGGTACATGATCCGCTTGGATTTCACCATTCGGCAGCGCCTTCGAAACGGAAGGTCTTCATTTTGACCACTTGCCAGAGGCAACTGTGGACAAGTTTGACTCTCCTGGCTTTCTGAGCATGCGAGGGCGGATTTTCCAGATTCATTCAGCAGCCTTGAGCGCGAATCCCTTCTCGATCTGGTCGGACGGTGCCACGGGGTAGTCGCCCGAAAAGCAGGCATCGCAATATTGCGGGCTTTCGGAGTTCCGTCCCCCGGCCTCGCCAACCGCCCGGTAAAGGCCGTCAAGCGAAATGAACTTGAGCGACGTGACGCCCAGGTGACGGCACATCTCCGCTTCGCTCATGGTCGCGGCGAGGAGGTTCTCCCGATTCGGCGTGTCCACGCCGTAGAAGCAGGGCCACGCAGTCGGCGGCGAGGCAATTCGAAAATGTACCTCCCTTGCGCCGGCGTCCAGGATCATTTCCTTGATCTTGAGCGAGGTTGTGCCGCGCACGACGCTGTCATCAACCAGCACGAGCCGCTTTCCGGCGACGAGCGCGCGGTTGACGTTGAGCTTCAGGCGCACGCCCATGTTTCGAATCTGCTCGGTCGGTTCGATGAAGGTCCGGCCCATGTACTGGTTTCGCACGATTCCCATGGCGTAGGGAATTCCGCTTTCCCGGCTGTAGCCGATCGCTGCGGGCGTTCCGCTGTCCGGAACAGGGCAGACCAGGTCGGCGTCAACCGGCGCTTCCTTGGCCAGTTCCGCGCCGATCGCGGATCTGGTCTCGTAGATCGAGCGGCCGTTCATCTGGCTGTCGGGGCGCGAGAAGTAAACGTGCTCGAAGATGCAGAAACGCGACGCGCGCCGCTCGAACGGCATGCGGCTGGAAACATCGTTTTCCTCGATGACCACCATCTCGCCAGGCTCGATCTCGCGCACGAATTCGGCGCCGATGATGTCCAGTGCACAGGATTCGGATGCCAGCGCCCAGCCTTCGCCGCCGACACGGCCCAATACCAGCGGGCGAACGCCCAGGGGATCGCGGACACCGATCAGCTTGGTGCGGGTCATGGCAACCACCGAATATGCGCCTTCGACCCGCCTCAACGCATCCTTCATCCGCTCAGGCACCGACTGTTGCAGCGATCTGGCCATCAGGTGAATGATGCATTCGCTGTCCGTGCCGGACTGGAAAATCGAGCCGCGCTCAATGAGTTCGCGGCGCAACGCCACGGCATTCGTGATGTTCCCGTTATGCGCGATGGCCGCTTCACCCATGGAGAATTCACCGACGAACGGTTGCACGTCCCTGATGTCGGCAGGCCCCTTGGAGCCAGCGGTCGAATACCGCACATGACCGATGGCCAGTTCTCCGCGAAGCGTGTCCATCACGGACTGATTGGTGAACGTGTCGCGCACGAGGCCCATGCGACGTGCGGAATGGAAGCCCTTGCTTGGTTCATGGGAGACGATTCCGCCAGCTTCCTGTCCGCGATGCTGGAGCGCATGCAGCCCGAGCGCCACGAAACTTGCCGCGTCCGTCACGCCACTGACGCCAAATATGCCGCACTCCTCGCGAAGCTTGTCGTCGTCGAACGGATGGGTCGTCTGGAGTCGAGGCAGAGTGGGTTCGGACATGCCCGTCTCGAATTGGCGGCAGCGCAGCCTTCTATTAGCGTTTCGCGACGGGCGAGTCACGCGGCCATTTGCCATTTCGTGTTGTCGTTCGGCATTGCTCGCCGCCCGGCGGCATAGCGCGCATGTGCGTCCCCGTCACGCAGTCATGACAAGGTTGGTTCGATCTCTCCGGATGGGTCTCACTCCTTCCCGGGGCGAGAGGCCGGGGACCGGAAATGAACGCCGGTTCTCCGGACGGTACGGACTCACGCGTCGACGCCCTGGCTTGAGCACTTTGCGACCAACTGGTCGTATTGTTGCGCAATCCAGTTCATTGCGTTGACGGGCGCCTGCGTGTCTATCGAGTCCGTGACCCCGGAGAAGACAGCTATCGAGCGGCTTTCATCCACGATGTGCATCGATTCCGACACGATGCCCCGCTGATAGATCACAAGGGCGACGGCGACCAGGATTGCGCCGCGCAAGACGCCGAACAGGAAGCCGACTCCCTGGTCGACACCTCCAACCGCCGAACGCTGGACCGCTCCTGCAAACAGGGGCGACAGAATCGACGTGACGATCAGGGAAGCTGCAAAAACGGCAGCAAAGGCCACAATCAGCGTGAGTTCGCAGGAATTGCCGAGCACGTTGCGGACGACGGGGATTTCCTTCACCAACGGTTCGACAGCGGGGGCCAAGAGGTATCCCAGAACCGCAGCCAGAATCCAGCCGCAGACCGACAGCGTTTCACGAACAAAGCCCCGATAATAGGCGAGGATTGCGGAAACTATGATGACCAGCGCCACGACGCCGTCGATGATGGTGAAGCCGTTCATGCGTTTGTCTCGTCGCTCCCTCGTGGATGTCTATCCTGCCCCAAACACTTCTCCAACCAGGGTGGCAAGGTCGGGCATCTCCTGAGCCTTCATTCGGGCTGCCGTTCCCGACTTGCTCCGGCCAGGCAGGATAGCGGATTCGAATCCGAGCTTTTCCGCCTCTTTCAAGCGGGCTTCCGTCTGGCCGACCGGCCTCAGCGTGCCGGACAGGCTGATCTCCCCAAAGACGACCGATTGCGGGGGCAGGGGCACGTCCTCACGTGCGGAAAGCAGCGCTGCAGCGACGGCAAGGTCTGCGGCCGGCTCGGTGATCCTGAGGCCGCCGGCGACATTGAGGTAGACGTCGAGCCCGGCAAACGGAATGCCGCATCGCGCTTCAAGAACCGCCAGGACCATGGCAAGCCGGCCGCCGTCCCAGCCGACCACCGAGCGCCTGGCGCTTCCCGCCGGAGCAGGGGAGATCAGTGCCTGGATCTCGCACAGGACGGGCCGTGTGCCCTCGATGCCTGCAAAGACCGACGTGCCGGGGCTGCCTGCGTCGCGGTCGGAGAGGAACAGAGCGGACGGATTCGCAACTTCGGCCAGCCCGGTGCCGGTCATTTCGAATACGCCGATCTCGTCCGCCGGTCCGAACCGGTTCTTGACTGCGCGCAGGATCCTGAACTGGTGTCCGCGCTCTCCTTCGAAATACAGCACCGTGTCGACCATGTGTTCGATGACGCGCGGGCCCGCAATCTGGCCTTCCTTGGTGACGTGGCCCAAAAGCACCACGCTGATGCCCTTGCGCTTGGCGAATGACGTGAGCTCATGTGCCGCCGCACGCACCTGCGAGACCGAGCCCGGCGCGCTTGCGACCGTGTCCAGCCAAACGGTCTGGATCGAGTCGATGACTGCGACCGACGGTTTCTCCTCTTCCAGGGTCGTCAGGATGTTCCGGAGGTCGGTTTCCACGGCGAGTTGCACGGGAGCATCGGCCAGGCCGAGGCGCTTGGCGCGCAGCCTGATCTGGCTGGAAGCTTCCTCACCCGAGATGTAGATCGCCCGCAGTCCCTTTCGTGCATAGGCCGCCGCCGCTTGCAGAAGCAGCGTCGACTTGCCTATGCCCGGATCGCCGCCCACAAGGACGGCACTTGCGGGAACGAGCCCGTCGCCGAGGACCCGATCCAGCTCGGCCATGCCCGAGAGGTCCCGTGGAAGAGGATCGTCTTCACTCGCAAGGTCGCTGAGCGAAACGGCATTGCCGCGTGCGGGGCCAAGACCCTTGGACCCTGGGCCGGTCGACAGCGGCGCATCCTCGGAAATCGAGTTCCAGGCCCCGCATTCGTCGCAGCGCCCGGTCCACTTTGCATGCACGGCGCCGCAATTCGCGCAGGATAGGCGCATGGACTTTGTCATGGAGTCTTTTTGCCTGTGCCGAAGGGGCGAGACAAGCAGGTATCGAGCGGGAGCGTCGCCCGACCCGCCAGGTTAGGCACGTGGTTTGGGACGATGAACAGACGCGCAATTTCCCAGGTTCCTGCCCGGGGTGGCGGGGGTCGCCCGCCTTGCTGTCCGGTCCGACGGCCTGAACGGCGGCATGGGCCTCAACGAACCGTCTCGATCGGTCCCTCGGCGCTGCCGGAGATGAACTGCGCGACGCACGGATCGCCGCTGCTGTCCAGTTCGCTCGCTGGTCCGGTCCACTGGATCAAGCCGTCGTGGAGCATTGCGACTTCGTCCGCGATCGCCCGGGCGCTCGACATGTCATGGGTGATGGTCACGGCAGTCGAGCCCATTTCGCTTGCTATCCCGCGGATAAGGTCATTGATGACGCCTGCCATGATCGGGTCGAGCCCCGTCGTAGGTTCGTCGAAGAAGATGATCTCGGGTTCGGTGGCGATGGCCCGTGCAAGGCCTACGCGCTTCTGCATGCCTCCGGAAATCTCGGCCGGAAACAGTTCTGCCACGTCGGGCGACAGCCCGACCCGGCGGAGCTTCTCGACCGCGATCTCATGCGCCTCGGACCATGGCCTCTTGAGGGATCCGCGCAACAGCCGGAACGCCACGTTTTGCCAGACCGGAAGGGAATCGAAGAGTGCGCCGCCCTGGAAGAGCATTCCGAAACGAGCGAGGAACGCGTCCCGTTCGGGCGTGCCCTGCCGGAGATTCGTGACTTCGGTCCCGTCCACGCTGATGGCGCCCCTGTCGGGCTGAAAGAGTCCAAGCACGCATTTCAGGAGCACCGACTTGCCCGTGCCCGAGCCGCCGATGATCACCATGCTCCTGCCTTTCCGCAGGGTCAGGTTTACACCGGTCAGGATCTTCTGTGCGCCAAAGGCCTTATGTACGTCCACGAGTTCGATCATGCCGAAAAGAACAGTTCCGTGAGCACGAAGTTGGCGGCGAGGATCAGCACGCTCGCGGCAACGACCGCGCCCTTGGTTGCCCGGCCAACGCCCTGTGCGCCACGTCCGGAACGCATGCCAAAATAGCAGCCCATCAGGGCGGCGAGGAAGCCGAAGACCGCGGCTTTCGTGAGCGACGAGACGACGTCCAGCGGCTCCAGGAAGTCCATGGTGTTTCTCAGATAGGTTCCCGCGTTGAATCCCAGCCGCTCGACGCCGACGAGATAGCCGCCCATGATCCCGATTATGTCGCCGACGCCAACAAGGAACGGCATGACGACCGTTGCGGCGAGGACGCGCGGCAACGTCAGGTACTTGGCCGGATTGGTCGAGAGGGTGATCAGGGCATCGATCTGCTCCGTTACCTTCATCGTGGCGACTTCGGCAGCAATCGAGGAGGTGACACGGGCGGCGATCATGAGGCCGACAAGGACCGGCCCCAGTTCGCGTACCATGCCGATAGCGACGATCTGTGGCACGACGGCCTCGGCTGAGAAGCGCGCACCGCCGGCGTAGATCTGGAGGGCCAGCGCGCCGCCGGTGAAGATGGTGGTCAGTCCGACCACCGGAAGCGAAAAGTAGCCGATTTGCACCAGCGCCAGCGCAAACTCGCGGGGATAGTAGGGCGGGCGTCCCAAGTGACTGACGGTGTCGACGGCGAAGAGCGTGACCCGGCCGATCGCGGCAAGCATGGCAAGCATTGCCCGGCCGATGATGGCCAGGAAATTCACCACAGCGTGTATTCGCGTTCGTAGCGCGCTCCGAGGGCCGTCAGGATCTCGTAGCCGATCGTGCCGGCAGCCTCGGCAAGGGCATCAACAGAATAATTCGGGCCAATGACCTGCAACGATGCCGGCACCTCGACAAGTCCGCTCACGTCAACGGTGATGAGGTCCATCGAAATGCGCCCGATGACGGGGCAGGGCGTGTTTCCGGCGAAGACCACCGCTCCCGGCGCGGCCGACCGCAGGAGTCCGTCCGCGTAACCGGCGGAGATCGTGGCAACCCTCGTCGGGGCGGACGCGGTCCAGGAATTGCCATAGCCCACAGATTCGCCGGGCCGAACGGCTCTTGTCTGGATCACCGGCACATCAAGGCGGATGGCTGGCCGAGCCCCGCCGAACGGCTGGCCTCCGTAGAGCCCGACACCAGGTCGGGTAAGGTCGAAATGGTATTCCGGTCCGAGGAGAATCCCGCCGGTGGCGGCAAGAGAGCGACGAGGTGAAATTCCGTCGGTCATTCCGCGAAATGCATCAAGCTGCCGCGCGTTCATTGGATGACCTGGCTCGTCGGCACAGGCGAGGTGGCTCATGACGAGTAACGGCCCGGATTCCAGCAGCTCGGCCTTGCAGTCGTTCCATTCGGAAGGCTCGAAGCCCAGTCGGTTCATGCCGGTATCGAGTTGAACGCCAAAGGGGTGGGCGACAGCATTCGTGGCGTGGCGCGACAGCTGATCCGGCGCATTCAGCAACGGGGTCAGACGCGCCGAAACCAACGCATCGGATTCACCTTCCATATGACCGGAAAACACATAGATGTCGGGCTGGTCGCCCAGCGCGTCGCGAATCGCGACGCCTTCCTCGGCAAGGGCGACGAAATAGCTTTTCGCGCCTTCCGCCGCCAGCGCCTTCGCGGCCTGTTCCGCTCCGATGCCATATGCGTCGGCCTTGACGACAGCACCCGTCTCAACCTCATTTCCTGACAGGGCGTCTAGTGCCCGCCAGTTTGCGCATACGGCGCCAAGGTCGATGGTCAGTTGCGCGGCTCCCATGCTCGAGGGTGTCGGACACGGGGTGTGCATCGTCAACCCCGGATTGATTGAATCCGCAGGGTTCCCGGATGCCGTTCGAGGACGTGAGGCCCGCCTGCCTCAAAAGGTGGCGCGCGAGCGGGCCGTCCGGCCGGTCAGGTCCGCAAGGCTGTGGGCGAGGTCCTGCGACAGGTCACGGCGAAATCCTGAAATCCCGGATTCCGATCTTGATCCCCAATGCGATCCGTCTGACAGTCTCCCGGACGGAAATGCGCAGGCATGCTCGACCCGAGAATGGCAGACTGCTAGAGACATCAAAGGGCAGCATGCGTGACGAGGAAGACAGGAAAGGAACGGTTGTGATGGGATCGAATGCCATGCCTTCAGCCGCCGTCGCGATGCTGCTGCTTGTCTTGCAAGGTGCCGCTGACGCGCAGGAGGCAGGCAGCTTTCGTAGCCTGCAAAGCTATGATCAGGACTACACCACGATGGACCATGCAGGGGGCGCAGTCACTGGCGGGTCGCTCGTTGGAACCAGCACGGTGATGGAGAGCAGTGGCCCGCCCTTTGTCGTTGGCGAGACGAGCGTCGCGAGGTGTCTCGTGCTGGCGCGCACATTGCGGGACGGTTTCGTTGAACTGGAGTCTCCATGCACGTTTACGGACGGCATCGGTGACAAGATCTATTTTCTGGCCCGTCGAAAGGATGGAAACGTAGCGGAAGGCGGTGGCGGCGAAGGCCGGGCTGAGATTGTGGGCGGCACCGGAAAATATGCCGGAGTCTCAGGTGAATGCAACTATGTGACTCGATACCTTCCAGTAAAACACGTCGACACTTCCAGCAAATGCACGTGGCAAAGACCCTGATGCGACTGATTGCCGCCTGTGCGGCGACACGTTCGGGTGAACGGGCATCGTGATGAACCGCTTGAACACGCGAGGCAGGGGCCGCATCGCAAGGCGACCGTCAGTCAGGTCGTAAGGCGTCATGCACGGGGCAACGGTGCGTGCCGGCCAGGAACATTGTCGCGCCGGGACCTTGGCCAAGGTTCGCAGATCCTCGAATGCGCTTGCCCGGCTTGCGGCTGTCGCGGCTTTCGCTTCGATGTCGCCGTGTCCGGGCGTCGCTGACGCGGGTGAACTCTACCTGCGAGGCGGCGCAGGGCTCAGCTGGTCAGGTGACACGGCCTTCACCGACATCGACCGTGCCGGCACGGCCCCGGCGGCGCTGTTCGGCCGCGGACAAGACCGCGGCGGCGCGCTCCGGCGCTCGCTCGGCGAGTTCGGGGCGACGGCATCGCTGGAATTCGGGCTCGGCTACGCGCCCGGAGGCGAAACGCGCTACGAGTTGATGGTGGAGCGCCGGCCACGCTACAGCTTCAAGGGTCGTGCGAACTTTCTTGCGCCGGATCGTGTGCAGTCGGTGGCGGCGGACATCTCTTCGCTGTCCGGCATGTTGGCGGCGTCTTCCGATTTTCCCGATGTCGGGTCGCACGGACGATCGGCGATCACGCCTTACGTCGGAGCGGGCGTCGGTGCCGTGCGCAACCGGATCGGCACCACCACAATGACTTTCCCGACGACGACGACGAGCGTGCCTGGCGGAAGCCGGTTGGACCTGGCCTAGACGGTGACAGCGGGCGTAACGGTGCCGCTGAACGAATGGCTGGGCCTCGACATGGCGTGGCGCTACTCCGATCTCGGCGAGGTCCGCACGGGACAGGGCGAAGGCGGGGTCGAGTGGCGCGACGGCAGCCGCGAATCGGTACTGCTTGATCTCGCCCCGACATGGGCGCGCATCCGGAGCCACGGCTTCCGGGTGTCGCTGCGGTATTCCTTTTGAGTTCGGTTGAGCGGCCTGAGCCTCCCGGCTTCCCCTGAATCAGGAATGAGCTAGGAAGAAAGCGTGAAATCCCTCGGGGCGGGCAGACAAAGCCATCCGGACATGCGCACATGACAAGTTTTTTTGCAATTCAGGAACTTCAGGCTGAAGCTCGAAGGCAGGCAGTGCCAAGGACCGATCAGGGCGTGCTACGGCTTCGTGGCATTTCTCTTATTCCCGATCGCACTTGCCATGCGAACGACTGCAGTGCTTTTCGTGGTCAGTTCGCAGACTTCCCGTCGCGGGCGGCACGCAAGCATGGGACCGAATGCAAGGTCAGTGTTGATCGCGCGTGCAGCGCGGACCCGGCGGCACCAGACATCTATGCGAGGCTTGGAAGCCACAGGACGATCCAGGGAAATGCGACAAGCAGGGCAATTGTAACGGCGTCCGTCGCGAAGAAGGGCATTACGCCCCTGAATACGTCCTGCACCGTGAGATCTTCCCTGACGCCCGCCACAACAAAGCAGTTGAGACCGATCGGAGGCGTGATCAGGCAGAATTCGGCCATTTTCACGACCAGGATCCCGAACCAGATCGCGCACATAGGCCCCGACATGCCGAAGGAACTTTCGGCAGCCGTGACGGTTTCTCCGCCGTTCAGCGCCATTACCGCGGGATAGACCACCGGCAGCGTCAACAAGAGCATTCCGATTGCGTCCATGAACATGCCAAGGACAGCGTAGGCCAACAGGATGCACACGAGGATCAGCCAGGGCGAGTAGGTGAGCGACGTGATCCAGTCCGCGAACGCGCCGGGCAGGTCGGCAAACCCCAGGAAGCGCACATAGATCAGCACGCCCCAGATGATGGAGAAGATCATTACCGACAGCTTTGCGGTTTCCAGAAGGGCGTTACGGAATTCCCGCCAGCGCATGCCCCGGTAGACCGCTATGAGAAACACGACAAATGCCCCGATTGCCCCTCCTTCCGTGGGCGTGCCCCATGCGTCCCCGCCAAACGGGTTGTAGACAAAGCAGATGATGGTCACGACGACGAAGACGATCGGCAGGGCAGGCGGCAGCGAGACAAGGCGCTCGCGCCAGGAGAAGCCGGTGACGCGCGGTCCGAAATTCGGGATCACCAGCGCCATTCCGACAATCAGGATCCCGTAGATCAGCGCGGAAAATGCGCCAGGAACAAATCCGGCAAGCAGAAGCTTGCCGACATCCTGCTCCACGATGATGGCATAGATCACGAGGATGGCCGAAGGCGGGATCAGCGAAGCAAGCGTTCCGCCGGCGGCAACGACGCCAGCGGCAAACTGCTTCTGGTATCCGATTCTCAGCATTTCGGGAATCGCGATTCGGGCAAAGACGGCCGCGGTTGCGACCGAGGCGCCCGATACGGCCGCAAAGCCTGCCGTTGCAAAAATCGTCGAGACGGCCAGCCCGCCCGGAAGCCAGGCGACCCAGCGCTTCGCCGCCTCGAACAGCGCGCGCGTCAAGCCCGCGTAGTGGGCCAGATAGCCGATGAGAATGAACGTCGGGATCAGTGACAGCGCCTGGGAGGACACTTTCGAGTGGGGCACCTGTCCCGCTGTCTTCACGGCCACCGTCAGAGCCCAACCGAAGCCGTCTGCCGCGTAGTCCTTTTTTGCCCAGAATATCCAGATCAACCCAGCCATCCCGGCCAGCCCTGTGGCAAAGGCCACGCGCATTCCCAGGAACACGAGTATCAGCATGCCGCCGGTCACCCAGATGCCGATCTCGATCGGTTCCATCAGAGGTCATCCCTGAGTTGATCGGCCTCCATGGCCGCCTGCTGCGCAGCGTCGGGAATCAGCGGTACCGCGACAGCCTTGCCTGTGACGGCGGCGCGCAGGTAGGCCCAGAGCTGCAGGCAGAGGCGCACGCAGAGAACGCCGAACGCGATCGGGGCCAGCAGCTTGGCTGGCCAGATTGGCAGGCCGATGTCCATCGAACTGTCACGGCTCCACATCGGTGCTGCAAAGTCGAAGCTTCGTGCAAAATGCGCCCAGCTGCCCCAGACCATGAGCGCCATGAAGACAAGCAGCGCGAAGGCGAACAGAAACTCGACGGCATAGAGCGCCCGGTTGCGGAGCATTCCCACGAGAAAGTCCATCCGGATATGGCTGCCTTCGCGCTGAACAAAGGAAATTCCCATGAATGCTATGAGCGGCATGGCCTGCTCGATCCAGTCTACATAGCCGGGGAGCGGCTGGTTGAGACCGTTCCGCCCGCCGACCGAAACCACGGCCAGCAACATGAGGGCGAAGACCGCGAGGCCGCTGACAAGCGAAAGCGCGATCTCCAACTTCAGGAACTGACGGTCGAGCCAGCCGAGGGTGCTGTCGTCGGACACGACCAGCGACCTAGTTGCCATACAGCTTCCCTTCGATGCGACGGGCAGTGCCCCGCGCCTTTGTGGCGCGGGGATCAGATGGTTCAAGGTCTCAGTTCGACCGAGCGATCATGCCCGTGACCAGTTCGTACAGTTCCTTGGCCGGAATGCCGCGCGCCGCGTTTTCCTCGATCCAGGCGGCCGCGGATGGCACGGCGGCTGCCTCCCTGAACGCCACGATCTCGTCGTCGGAGAAGGTGACCTGCGTGATTCCGTGCTCCTCCAGCGCAGGCCACCAAGCGGCCATCGTTTTGTCATTGTAGCTGGAAATGTAATGCGCGAGCGCTTCGTCGACCGAGCCGAGTAGCGCCTCGCGGTGCTCCTCCGAGAGCGTGTCGAGCGCATCCTTATTGACCACCACCGGGCAATTCACTGTACCGGGGTTGAGGTTGGTGGTCCACCAGGTGGCATTCTCGATCGTGCCGAACGACATGTGGGCGTGCGGGGCAAAGCTCACGGCCTTGACGACACCGGAATCCATGGCCTGACGCACTTCGGTCGCCGACATCGAGGTTGGCACGGCGCCGATCGTCTTCAGCGCCCTGCCGATGCCGCCCGTGGCGCGCACTGCCAGCCCCGCGAAATCCGCGAGCGAGGTTGGCGCATCGCCGGTCCCGATTATGTTGTATTGCGGAAGCGGCGAGGGCATCAGCAACGTCGCGTTCCAACGTCCCAGATCCTCGATGGCTGCGGGGTGCTGGTAGACTGCCATCGAGAGTTCGACCTCCTGTTCCAGTGAGGAAACGCCGAGAAACGGCAACTCTAGCACGGTGATGGTAGGGTTCTTGTCGGCATGATAGCCGGCACAGAACTGCGCCATCTCGAAAGCGCCGATCGAGATTCCGTCCAGGTTTTCGCGGTTCTTCGACAGTCCTCCATAGGACAGGTTGAGCGTAAATCCGCCGTCAGTCTTTTCGGCGACGAGTTCGGCCAGCCTTTCGACATGCTCGGTGAAGGCGCGGCGCGCGCCCCACAGCGAGACGTTCCATTCAACGGCTATTGCCTCGCCGGCAAATGCAATTGCCAAAGCGGCGACGCTCACACGACCCAGCAGCTTGTTCATCATTGGACCTCCTCCTGTCTTGAGTGCTTGTGAATGTCTCCAGAATGTCCGATTCCCTCGACCCGGAAAATGAAGAAAATCGCACGCGAAAGGGTGGCGATCTTGCGGATTTCCGCAACCTCAAAGCAGCGCGTCCTTGTTCAGTCCAAGCTTGACGATCTTTTCGTTCAACGTTCGGCGCCCGATTCCAAGGGCTTCGGCAACCGCATCCATGCGCCCGCCGTGCGCACGGATGGCCTTGCCAATGAGTTCGCGCTCGAAGGCGGCAACGGCCTCCCGCAGCGTTGGCGGCGCGTCCCCGTGCGCTTCATCAAGTGCGAGCGCGCTCGCTACCGATCCTGCCCCTCGTCGCGCCTGAAACACTCGCCGCTCGGCCACGCTGCGCAATTCACGAACATTGCCGGGCCAGTCATGTGCCATGAGCGCCGCAAGGTCGTCTTCCGTCAGCAACGGAGGCGCGATCTCGTAGGTCCGCGCGGCCTCGGCGAGAAAATGCGAAAAGGTCAACACGATGTCGTCGGGGCGTGTGCGTAACGCCGGAAGGACGAGAGTGAGCGTGTTCAGCCGGAAGAGCAGGTCCGGACGGAGCTTGCCTTGCTTCACAGACCTTTCGGGGTCCTCGTTCGTGGCCGAGAGCACGCGCAGTTGCGGATTCCGCGTCGGCTGATGTCCTTCGGCCCTCTGTGTCCTCTCTTCGATCTCCCTGAGCAGCATAGCCTGCACCTCGGGCGGACAGAGCGCGATTTCGTCAAGGAAGAGCGTGCCGCCAGAACCGGCCGCCAAGGCGCCATCGTGGAGCCGCCCAGGGGTCATCGTGGCACAGTTGAGGGCATGGAAGGGCCCGCTGGAACGGGGGCCGAGGTCGTGGAGCGCACGCGCAACCAGTTCCTTGCCCGTCCCGGTCTCTCCCTGGACGAGCACCGTTGCGGGACTGTCCGCGAGATCGAGGATCTCCGCGCGAAGCTTCTTCATGGAGGCCGTTTGCCCGACAAGGATCCGGTCCAGGCCGGAAAGTTCCGCAAGCCGCGAACGCAGCCGCCGGTTGATTGCGCGCATCATGTGTTGTTCGGACGCGTGGGAAAGAATCGAAAGGAGCCGCTTGGGCGAATACGGCTTCTCGACAAAGCTGTAGGCGCCGTTCTGGATGGCTTCGACTGCCATGGGAATGTCGCCGTGAGCCGAGATCAGCACTACCGGTGGCGAGGTCTCTCGGTCGAGGCTTTCGAGCAGGTCAAGTCCAGACATCCCCGGCATGCGCACATCGGTCAGGATGACATCTGGCGGTTCCTGCGCGATCCGCCTTCGCACCTCCGCCGCCCGGGCGAGCGTGGAGGCCCGCCATCCTGCCGATTCGATCAGGTCCACCAGCGAAACCCGCATCTCGCGATCATCATCGACGACCAGCACGTGCCAAGCGCTCATTGCGTCTGTTCCAACTTGAATCCCGCCCGGACCAGCACACCGCCCGATGGGCGCTCCGAGGCTGCCATCCATCCGTTGTGATCGTCCACGATGGCCGCCGATATCGCCAACCCCAAGCCCGTGCCCTGACCGCTCTCGCGGGTGGTGGTGAACGGTTCACTCAACTCGGCGAGTCCCATCCCTCCGAACCCGTGTCCGGTATCGGCCACACTGAACCAGATCTCGCTGCCGCACCGGCCGACATCCAGTGTCAGTTCCCGACGATCCGTGTCTGCCATCGCATCGAGGGCATTTCGCATCAGATTGGTCATGACCTGCTCTATCCTCAGGCGGTTGCAAAGCAGTTCGACGGGTCGATCAGGCCAGGCGCGCACAAGCGTGACACGGCTTGCCTTGAGGTCGGCGGCAATGAGTTCCACCGCCGCCTCCATCGCATCGCGAAGATCCACAACTTCAAATCCCTCTTTCCCGTTGCGGGCAAAGAACTTGAGCTGGCGTGCAATTCCTTCCATCCGGTCCACAAGTCCTTGCAGGCGGGACGTGAGCGCGTTGGAGTCACCCTGTATCTCGGCGGCGGCCAGATGGTTGCGCATGGCGGCGATCGGCTGCCCGAGCTCATGCGTGACCGAGACCGCGAGCCGCCCCAGGGCCGCCAGTCTTCCGGCGCGCTCCAGCTCGGCCTGGGTTCGCTGCAGCCGCCGTTCAGCTGCGCGCCGCTCCTCGACTTCATTGGCCAGCTTCTCGTTGGCCATGCGCAGTGCCGCTTCCTCCCTTTCCGATCGCCGGAGCGCAGCGTCGACCTTCCGGGTTCGCTGCAGCTGGACCCAGAACCCCGTCAGCGACGCAAGCAGGAGAAAGCCGCCCACCGCCAGCCAGCCGTGCGCCACCGCCTGTTCGTCCGATGCGAAATAGTGAATCGACCAGTTGTTGGGCAGGCTGCCCGACTGCAGATGCAGAAGCGATTCGCCTCCGATCGCCGCGACCTGCCGGCCGGTCGGACTCCAGTCTAGCGGATCCAGCGGCTTCGTTCCGAACTGTCGCGCATCCGCGATCCGCGCTCTTTGCTCGGCTGTCAGGGGCGCGAGTGTCCGATAGCGCCATTCTGGCATCGAGGCCAGCAGGACAACGCCATCGGCATTGGCAAGGAGCACGCGCTCATCTGCCTCGCGCCAGCTTTCCTGAAGGTCCGAGAGATCGATCTTTAGCGCAATGACACCGAGCACGCCAGCCGCGTCGTCGACGACGGCATCGGCATAGAAGTAGCCCGGAATGCCGGTCGTAGCTCCAATGCCGTAGAATTGCCCCTGCACCCCCAGAAGTGCCGACTTGAAATAGGGGCGGAAGGAATAGTCTTGACCGACATAGCTGTTGCCGGTGCCTGCATTCGAAGCCGAACGGGTCACGCCCTCCACGTCCATGAGATAGATCGCGTCGATCCCTGCACGTTCAGCGAATTCGGCAAGCCTTTCATCCAGCGGACCTGTATTCGCGCCCCTTGCTGTCTCGATGACAAAGGGATCGCGAGCCAAGATGAACGTGAGGTGGGAAAACCGTTCGAGTTCTGCCTCCAGCGTGCTCCTGTAGAGGGAAAGGCGTGCACTTGCCCGTTCGAGCTCTTCCGTCCTGAAGTACGCGTTTGAACTCCAGAACGCCAATGTCGCTCCCGCGAGCGTCAGAAGCAGCCAGACCGTGAACCTTCGAGCGTACATCGTGACCTGTTGAGCAAACATCAGCACTTTCGAAGACTTGCGCCAATTCCCGAACGACCCGACCTGACACATTCTGCGGGGAATTTTCGGTCAGGCGGCGGCAAGTCTCAGACAAGTATCCCGAATTCCGGCCGCCGCACAATGTGCGGCGAATGACAGCATTCAACCCGAAGGTCGCACTTGCGCAGGCGAAGAGTGGATCGACGATCCGGGAAGCCAAAGATGCGCGCCTCTGGCACGGGCACGGCTTCGCCCTTCCGGCGGTTCGTCGCGCATTTCAAGGACTGTCCGCTTTCCCTTCGCGCGGTTCGCCGGCGAATGGGGGCGCCTGGAGAACCGGCGCCCTGGAAGCGTGGCGCTGCCAGGTGTCCGGCGTTCGGGGAACGGCATGTGTGGATCCGCCAGGTCCGGGGATCGAATCAGTCCGGCGACAACATGATTGCGGCATTGCGAATGCCGGGACGGAAGGCGACGGATGTCCAAGGAAAACCTATACAACGCAGCGCTACCGGCAAGCAGGGTGTATCCCAATTTTTTGACCCCGTTGGTTTTTGGCTCCATTGTTCGGGGAGGCGTGTCCGACAACGGCCGGGCGAATCGGTCGGCGGCGCGTTTTCAGGCAACGGGCAGGAGCGCGAACCATGACGCAGGACGCAGGGAACCAAGGGCACAGGCATCCGGACGCGGTGGCGTATCTGGAAGGACTGACGGAAGGCGAGGCGGCGGTTCATCCGCCGGTGGTCCGCGAGCGCGACGGCGGGTTCACGCAGTACTGGCTGGAGGGCGGCGAGGTGCGGAGCCGCGACATCACGGAAGACGAGCTGCCGCTGGCGGGCTTCAGGCCGGACGGCGGGACGCTTCAGGAGCTGCTGGGAGCCGTTTCGGCGGAGTTCGGGCCGCAGCTTCCGAAGCTTGCGGCGGACCTCGCGTCCGGCGTTCCCGACCTTGACGGCGTGGAGCGGGCGCTCCGCGACAGTTCCCTTGGCGGCGGCGCGGCGGCGCTGAAGCTGCTCCTGGAGCATCTCGACGGCATGCTTCCGACGCCGGAATGCGAGGGCTGCGGCAAGCCGATGCGCCGGCATCCGGCGACGCGGAAGTCGTTCCTGACCCGGCTCGGCCGGGTCGAGGTGGAACGGACGCATTTCCATTGCCGGTCGTGCGGCAAGGGACGCTTCCCGCTGGACCGGGCCCTTGGTCTGGAGGGCAGCGCCTTCACTCCGGGGATGGCGAGCGTCATGGCCGAGACGGTGCCGATGATGAGCTTCGACGCGGCGAGCCGCCACATCGCGAACCTTGCCGGGGTGGCCGCCTCCCGGAGCTCGCTGCAGCGCTGGTCGCTGGCGCTCGGCGAGGAGGTCCTCCGGTTCGAGCGGGAGGAGGTCGTCGCGGGCAAGCCATTGGAATCGCGCATGTACCTGTCCATCGACGGGACCGGGATCCCGATGCGGAAGGGTGACGTGGAAGGCGTTGCCGGGAAGCAGGAGGACGGGACCTCGAAGACACGCGAAGCCAAGCTGGCCGTGATGTACACCGCCGAGGGCCGGGATCCGGAGACCGGCGCGGCGCTGAAGGACAGGGGCAGCGAGACGTCCAGCTGCCTCATCGACAGCGCGGCCGCTCGGTCCGTAAGCCCGGAGCCTTCCGGTTTCGCCACGCGCCTTGACCGGGAGGCGCTTCGCCGCGGCCTGCACGACGCCGGGGAGCTCGTCGTCATCTCCGACGGGGCCGAATGGATACGGAACACCTGCGACGAGCTGTTCGGAGGACGGAAGGTCACCTGCGTCCTGGATCTGTTCCATGTCCTCGAATACGCCTCCGACGCCGTGAAGGCGATCCTCCCGGACAAGACGGAACGGGACCGGCGGTTCAAGGACGTCAAGGCGGACATCGAGGCCGGGCGGGTCGCCAAGGTGATCCGGGAGCTCGAGCCCTTCAGCGGCCGTCATGAGGAGGTGAAGGCCTGTTGTCGCTATTTCAGGAACAACATCGAGCGCATGCGGTACGACGAGTACCGCGACCAGGGCATGCAGGTCGGAAGCGGCGTCGTGGAAAGCGGCTGCAGGCAGTTCGGGCTGCGGCTGAAGCGTCCCGGCACCCGCTGGTCGGAGCGCGGAGCCAACGCCATGCTCGGGCTCAAGAGTTGCGTCATGAACCTGAGGCTGCCCGATTTCCTGGACTGGCAGGCGAGAAAGGCTGTCGCCGCCTGACAAGAAACTTGGGTTACACCCCCGGCAAGCACCGGGGCTTGGCGAACAGGAGATGCAAAGCTACGTGATGGAAGAATGCGTGGAATTCCGCAAGACGGACAGGCACGGCCATCTGGAAACAGGTCCATGTCAAATTGCTGTCATTTTGTGACTCAGTCAGCATCCCCTTCGAAACGAAGGCGTCGGTAACTTTCGGAACTGTCCGGCTTGGGTGACAAGCGAAACTGTCCGGTCTGCCCGGCTTCGCAATGCCGGAACCAGCTGGAACTCCGAGGACGCGGAAGGAGGTGCGAACGCCGACCGACGGCAGGACTCGGGTGCGCCGCGCCGGCAGGCTGCTGTCCGGCCGAAGCGGTTCACCGTCGGTCGCGGTGGCAGGCAGAGGGAGGCTCGTGGGCCGAAACTGGGCCGGCGAGATGACCTGGGTCATCCGGTATGTGCGGCCTTCACATGGCGTCGAACTGGAACGCCGCCCAGGCCCTGGCGGTGGGAGCGCCGCCGCCGTGATGGCGCGCATCTGTCATTTCAGGCAATCATCCGGGCAAAGCGGTCCTGGACTTCGACCTCGAGAAGGGCACGAAGCGCTGGACAGGGGTGCAGGGCCTTCGCGCCTGGCCCGACCGGTTCGCTTCTCGGCGGATTTCCCCGCCCATGATGACTTTCTCCGGCTTGCGCCGTCGCGTTCCATTTTGGCGGCTGCGCGGCGCTCCTGATAGGCGGCCTGCGCGCTGGCCCAGGCGGCATGCCGCCCATTGCGTGACCTTGCGTCAATTGCCTTGGCAGCGTGACGACCTGACCGGACGGGGGCGATCTCAAGGCCCGATCGGTGAAGCACTGGCATGCTGACCGAAGGGATGCACGCATCGGTGTCGTGGTCACGATCGACCCGGCACTGACCTGCGGTCTCGGAAGGGCGCCTGCGCCGATGCGGTGCCAAATTTCACGAAGGTAGCCACCCAATTTCACGCATGGTAGCCACGTAATTTCACTCAAGGTAGCCGCCCAATATCACCATGGTAGCCACCCCCTCGGGGTGACAGGCCTTGGCTTGATTCAGCATGCCGTTCTACGTCCCGGATTTTGGCGATCACTCCGAGGAGCATTGAATGGCACAGAAGAGGCTGCCCATGAGGAAAGTAAGGAAGATACTGCAATTTCATTTTGACGAGGGCCGCAGCGCCCGGGCGATCGCGACCCACTGCGGTCTTGCCCGGCGCTCGGTTGCACAGACCCTGGCACGGTTCGCGGCTTCGGGACTGAACTTGCCGGAAGCGGCCGGGATGGACGATGCGGCGCTGGAGGCGGCGCTCTATCCGGCGCGGCAGGTCCGGCCTGCGGACGAGGACGTGGACTGGGCGGAGGTCGAGAAGGACCTTTCGGGCCGCGGCGTGACGTTGAAGCTGCTGTGGGGGGAATGGCGCGAGACGCATCCCGACGGCATGAGCTACGTGACCTGGTGCCGTCGGTTCCGCGACTGGCGGCCGGCCACGGACGTGACGATGCGCCAGAACCGTCGCCCCGGCGAACGGCTGTTCGTCGACTACGCGGGCATGACCGTGCAGGTTTTCATCGACGGGGTTGAGCGTGACGCGCAGCTGTTCGTGGCCTCGATGGGGGTCTCCGGGCGGATCTACGCCGAAGCGACGCTCAGCCAGAAGATCGACGACTGGTGCAACTCGCACGTGCGCTGCCTCGAAGACATGGGCCGGGCGCCGCAAGTCGCGGTGCCCGACAACCTCAAGGCGGCGGTGAAGAAGCCGTCACGCTACGAGCCGGTCCTGAACGAGACCTACGCCGACCTGCTTGAGCATTACGGCATCGAGGGCTTGCCTGCGCGGGTGAAGAGGCCTCGCGACAAGGCACTGGTCGAAAATGGAGTCCTTTTGGTCGAGCGGCGGGTTCTGGCACCGCTGCGCGACCATGTCTTCCACGACCTTGCGTCGCTGAACCGGGCGATCGCGGACCGGGTGCGGGAACTCAACGGGAAGCCCTGTTCCGACGGCACGGGCGAGACCCGCTTCAGCCGGTACGAAAGCGTCGATGTCCCGCACATGAAGCCTTTGCCGGACCGGCGCTGGCAGCGTACGACATGGCGCGAGAACACGGTCCATTCCGACTACCACATCGCGATCGACCGCCATTTCTACTCCGTTCCCTACACGTATGCCGGCAAGAAGGTCGATGTCCGCCTGCGCGGCCGGGTGATCGACGTGTTCCATCGCGGCAAGCAGATCGCGAGCCACATGCGCAGCGACGCCAACGGGCGTGCCACCACGTTCAAGGAGCATCAGCCGCAGGCCCACCAGCGCGCCGGCGTCGAGAGCACACGCGCACAGCTCGAGAACCGTGCGCGGGACATCGGCCCTCATGTCCACGCCTTCGTCATCGCGGTCATGGGACGCAATTCCAACCCGGAGTTCGGCTTCCGTTCCTGCTACGGCGTGCTCCGCCTGGCAGGGAGCCACGGGCCGGAGCGCCTCGACAACGCCTGCCGCTACGCGCTGGATCTCGGCTCCAGGACCTGGCGCGGGCTCGACAACATCCTGCGCACCGGCGCCGATCTCGTCGACGGGCAGGAACCCGAGACCAGACCCATCGAACATTCCAACATCAGAGGACCGGAGTACTACAGATGACCGACACTGCCATCCTGCACCCGCTCACCCAGCGCATCGCATCGCTGCGCCTGCCCGGCATGCTGGCCGCCTTCCAGGAACAGCTGGCACGCCACGATCTGGACGACATGCCGTTCGAGGACCGGCTCGCGCTGCTGATCGACCGCGAGGTCGTCGAGCGGCGCTCGCGCGCGCTGCAGCGGCGCCTGAAGAAGGCCCAGCTGCGCCACCAGGACGCCTGCTTCGAGGACATCAACCTCACCCGGCGGCGCGGCCTCAAGCGCAGCGTCGTGCTCGGCCTCGGCGACTGTGCCTGGATCCGGAACGGCGCCAACATCCTGATCACCGGCCCGTGCGGCACGGGCAAGAGCTGGATCGCCTGCGCACTCGCCCACAAGGCATGTCTCGAAGGGTTTCAGGCCCGGTACCTGCGCGTCCCGCGACTGCTCACCGAACTGCGGATCGCTCACGGCGAAGGCACCATCCCCAAGCTCTACCGCGATCTCGCCAGGCTCGACGTGATCATCCTCGACGACTGGGGCCTGGCCGCGCTCGATGCGGCCCGGGCGCGCGACCTGCTCGAGATCCTCGACGACCGCTTCGACCGCCGCTCGGTGATCGTCACTTCGCAACTGCCGGTGGCTGGCTGGCACCAGACAGTCGCGGAGCCGACGGTCGCGGACGCCATCCTCGACCGCCTCGTCCATGGCGCGATCCGGTTCGAGCTGCACGGTTCGTCGATGCGGGCCGACAGCGCCGAGGACGGAAAATGAGAGCCGGAGCCGGCGCCAGGCCGGGACGTCTGCCGAAATCGGTCCCGGGGGGTCCTGTGGATTTGTGGACGAGCCCTTCGGGCCGGCCCGCGCCCTGCGGGCCGTGTGGACAAGCCGTGGACGACGCAAGGGCGTCGCCCACCGCATTGCCCACACTCGCGGGCCTCTCGCCCACAAGCTCCACAGGACCGCAACAACAACCATTTCAATTTGGATTCGAAGAAGGCGTCGCTGACGCTCCGGCAGCGTGCACACGCATTGCCGGAATCCCGTACCGGAGGACCGGTCCTGACGGCCGAGCCTTGCGGCAGGGCCTTCGCGGAGATAGCTTCAGACCCGGAACAGAAGAGGAGACCAACTTGCCCAACACGGCCTGATCGCGTCGCTTCGCTCCGGGTGGCTACCATGGTGACATTGGGTGGCTACGTTGAGTGAAATTGACCGGCTACTTTGGCTGAAATTAGGGTGGTACGTTGGTGAAATTCGGCACCGATGCGGCGGCGCAACGGCATACTATGGGATTCGGCGGCACCTTGATCCCGCGCCCTTGAGGTGATGCCACGCCCGCTTCATCGTGGCAGTGACGACGACCCTGTCAGGAATTCGTCTACGGCGCGGGCACATTGCCGGCCCTCGCGGATGGCCCAAACCACGAGCGACTGGCCCCGGCGCGTATCGCCGGCGGCGAACAGCTTGGGCTGCGTGGTGGCGTAGTTGTCGGTATCGGCGAGGACGTTCCCTTGTGCGTCCAGTTCCACTCCGATCTCGTCCAACATGCCTTCATGGACCGGATGAACGAAACCCATGGCAAGCAGCACGAGCTCCGCCTTCAGTTCGAACTCGGTTCCCGGGACTTCCTGCATTCGTTGGTCCAGCCGGACGGCGTGGAGGGTCGAGACCGCCCCGTCGGCGCCTGAAAGGCGCTTGGTCGCCACGCTCCAGTCGCGACCCGCCCCCTCCGCCTGCGAGGAGGAAGTGCGCAGACGCAGCGGCCACAGTGGCCAGGAGGTGGCCTTGTCGGGCTTCTCCGGCGGCCTGGGCATGATCTCGAGCTGCGTCACCGAGACCGCGCCCTGCCGGAACGAAGTCCCGATGCAATCCGAACCGGTATCGCCGCCGCCGATCACGATGACATGCTTGCCGCCGGCGGAAATCTCCTCCACCTCGCCGAGCGGCTCGCCGCTGATGCGCCGGTTTTGCTGGGGCAGGAAGTCCATCGCGAATTCGACGCCGTGCAAGTCCCTTCCCTCGACCGGCAGGTCGCGCGCCTTCTCCGACCCGCCCGCCAGAACCACGGCGTCGCAGTCCCGGACGAGCTCTCTCGTTTCCAGGCCGGCCCCGACATGCGTGTCGGTGCGGAAGGACACGCCTTCCGCCTCCATCTGGCTGACGCGCCGGTCGATGTAGTCCTTTGCCATCTTGAAGTCCGGAATGCCGTAGCGGAGCAAACCGCCCGGCCTGGCGTTCTTCTCGAACACCGTGACGTCGTGCCCGACGCGCGCCAGCTGTTGCGCGCAGGCCAGCCCGGCAGGACCCGAACCGATGATGGCCACGCGCTTTCCGGTCCTGGCGGGGGGCATTTCGGGTGCCACCCAGCCCTCCTGCCAGGCGCGGTCGGCGATGGCGGATTCGATCGACTTGATGGTCACCGGCGCGTCGTCGATGTTCAGCGTGCAGGCTTCCTCGCAGGGCGCCGGGCAGATGCGACCGGTGAATTCGGGAAAGTTGTTGGTCGAATGCAGCACTTCGATCGCTTCCCGCCATTGGTCGCGGTAGACGAGGTCGTTCCAGTCGGGGATGATGTTGTTGACCGGGCAACCCGTGTGGCAGAACGGGATGCCGCAATCCATGCAGCGCGCACCTTGCTGCCGCAGCGTGATTTCGTCCAGCGGTATCAGGAACTCGCTGAAGTGGCGGACACGGTCGGCCACCGGCGCGTAGCGCTGTTCGTGCCTGTCGAACTCGAGAAATCCCGTAACCTTGCCCATGGTTCAGCCGCTCGCCACCAGCAGTGCCTCGGGATCGGCCGGCTGAACGAGTTCCATCTCGCGCAGCGCGCGGTAGTAGTCGACGGGCATCACCTTCACGAATCGCGGCAAGAAGGAGTCCCAGTTCTTCAGAATCTTCCGGCCACGCGCCGAGTCGGTGTAGCGAACGTGCTTTTCGATGAGGCTTTTCAGGCGTTCGGCGTCGAAGCGGGTCATGTCGCGCATCACGTCAACCAGTCCGTGGGATTCGAGGTCCCCGCCCTGATGCGCCAGGCGCTCGAGCGACTCGTCCTCCGCCTTTACGGGAGCGAGCTCGACCATGGCAAGGTTGCAGCGGCGCTCGAAATCGCCCACCTCGTCGAGGACATAGGCGATGCCGCCGCTCATGCCGGCGGCGAAGTTGCGTCCCGTATGGCCGAGGCACACGACGATGCCGCCCGTCATGTATTCGCAGCCATGGTCGCCGACGCCTTCGACCACTGCGATGGCGCCCGAATTGCGCACCGCGAAGCGTTCGCCCGCGACACCGCGGAAATAGCATTCTCCGGAGATCGCGCCGTAGAGGACGGTGTTCCCGATGATGATGCTCTCCTCGGGGACGATCGCGCTCTCAGGCGGTGGGTAGACCGCCAGACGACCTCCCGACAGGCCCTTGCCGGCGTAGTCGTTGGCTTCCCCGATCAGCTCGAAGGAGACGCCCCTGGCGAGGAACGCGCCGAAACTCTGGCCGGCCGTGCCTCGGAACGTCACGCTGATCGTATCCGGGGGCAGGCCGGCATGGCCGAAACGCTTCGCGACCTCGCCCGACAGCATCGCGCCGGTCGTGCGGTCGATATTGCGGATCGGCATCTCCGTGCGGACCGACCGGCGCTCCGTCAGCGCGGGCTGCGCCAATTCGATCAATCGGCGATCGAGGACTTCCTCCAGCTGGTGGTTCTGGCGCTCTCTGTTATGGGTGGCCACGCTTGGCGGGGCGTCAGGCTTGGCGAGAAGCCTCGACAGGTCGATTCCCTTCGCCTTGTAGTGCTCGATCGCATGACGCTGGTTGAGATGCTGGGACTCGCCGATCATGTCCGCGAAGCGCAGGAAACCGAGCCGCGACATCAACTCCCGCACCTCTTCCGCGACGAAGAAGAAATAGTTGATCACGTGCTCCGGCATGCCGGTGAAACGCTTGCGCAACTCCGGGTCCTGGGTCGCGATGCCGACCGGGCACGTATTGAGATGGCACTTGCGCATCATGATGCAGCCTGCGGCGATCAGCGGCGCGGTCGAAAAGCCGAACTCGTCCGCGCCGAGCAGCGCGCCAACGACCACGTCGCGCCCGGTCCGGAGACCGCCATCGACCTGGACCGCGATGCGGCCGCGAAGCCGGTTGAGCACCAGCGTCTGGTGAGTCTCTGCGAGCCCGATCTCCCACGGCGAGCCGGCGTGGGTGATCGACGTCAGCGGGCTGGCTCCGGTGCCGCCTTCGAACCCCGAAATGGTCACGTGATCGGAACGCGCCTTCGAGACCCCCGCCGCCACCGTTCCCACCCCGACTTCGGAGACCAGCTTCACCGAGACGTCGGCGTCCGGATTGGCGTTCTTCAGGTCGTAAATGAGCTGGGCGAGATCCTCGATGGAATAGATGTCGTGATGTGGCGGCGGCGAGATCAGGCCGACGCCAGGCGTCGAATGCCGCACCTTGGCGATGACTGCGTCCACCTTGTGCCCCGGCAGCTGGCCGCCCTCGCCGGGCTTGGCGCCCTGGGCCATCTTGATCTGCATCATGTCGGAATTGACGAGGTATTCGGCGGTCACGCCGAATCGGCCCGAAGCCACTTGCTTGATGGACGAGCGCATGGAATCGCCATTGGGCATGGGCCGGAAGCGATCCGGCTCCTCGCCGCCCTCGCCGGTGTTCGACCTGCCGCCGATCCTGTTCATGGCGACGGCCAAGGTAGCATGGGCTTCGCGCGATATCGAGCCGAAGGACATCGCCCCGGTCGAGAACCGCTTGACGATTTCAGCTGCCGGCTCGACCTCGTCGAGGGGCGCCGGAGTCTCGGCCGGGATCAGCTCGAACAGGCCCCGGACCGTCATCATCCGGCGGTCCTGATCGTTCACCTGCGCGGCGTAGGCGCGATACTCGTCCGGAAGTTCGCCGCGCACGGCGTGCTGCAGGTGGGTGACCGTGTCGGGCGTCCAGCAATGGTCCTCGCCACGCAGGCGGTAGGCGTATTCGCCGCCCGGATCGAGCGCGTTGCGATAGACCGGCGCGTCGCCGTAGGCGAGCTGGTGGCGTTCGACGGTTTCCCGCGCGATCTCCGCCAGCCCAACCCCGCCGATGTTGCTCGCCGTGCCGGTGAAGTATTGCTCGACGAAGCCCTCGTCGAGGCCGACCGCGTCGAAGATCTGCGCGCCGCAATAGGACTGGTAGGTCGAAATGCCCATCTTGGACATCACCTTCAGGATGCCCTTGTCGATCGCCTTGATGTAGCGCCTGTAGAGGTCGCGGTCGCTCAGTTCCTCCGGCAGTTCGTCCCGCAGCGCCGCGAGGGTCTCGAATGCGAGATAGGGGTTGATCGCCTCGGCGCCGTAGCCGGCCAAGGCGCAGAAGTGATGGACTTCGCGAGCCTCTCCGGTCTCCACGACCAGGCCGAGGAAGTTCCGAAGCCCCGTCCTCACCAGGTGGTGGTGGACAGCCGAGGTCCCCAGCAGCGCCGGGATGGCGATGCGATCGCGGTCGATCGCGCGATCGCTGAGCACAAGGATGTTGTAGCCTTCCTGGCACGCCCTCTCCGCTTGGCCGCAGACCGAATCGAGTGCGGCGCGCATGCCCTTGGCACCGTCCGCAGCGGGATAGGTCAGATCGAGGGTGATGGTCCTGAACGGGTTGTCCGCGATCTCGCCGATCGAACGGACCTTTTCCAGATCCTTGTTCGTCAGCACGGGCTGGCGGACCTCGAGACGCCTTTGTGGCGTCGTGTCGTCGATGCCCAGCAGGTTGGGCCGCGGGCCGATGAACGACAGGAGCGACATCACCAACTCCTCGCGGATCGGGTCGATCGGCGGGTTGGTGACCTGGGCGAAGATCTGCTTGAAATAGGAATAGAGCAGCTTGGGTCGCGACGACAGCGCAGATATCGGCGTGTCGGTGCCCATCGAGCCGACGGCTTCCTGTCCTGTGAGTGCCATCGGGGACATCAGGAACTTGAGGTCCTCCTGGGTGTAGCCGAAGGCCTGCTGGCGATCGAGAAGCGTCAGCCGGTCGGGCCGCGCGACCGGAAGGTTGGTGGCTGGCAGGTCCTCCAGCACGATCTGGGTGCGGTCGAGCCATTCCTGGTAGGGCCGGATCGTGGACAGGTGCGCCTTGATGTCGTCATCATCGACGATGCAGCCCTGCTCGAGGTCGATCAGCAACATCTTGCCCGGTTGCAGGCGCCACTTCTTGACGATGCGGCTCTCGTCGATCGGAAGGACGCCGACTTCCGAGCTCATCACCGCCAGATCGTCGTCGGTGATGACGTAGCGCGCGGGTCGCAACCCGTTGCGGTCCAGGGTTGCACCGATCTGGCGGCCGTCGGTAAACGCCACGGCGGCCGGACCGTCCCATGGCTCCATCAGCGCCGCATGGTATTCGTAGAACGCGCGGCGGCGATCATCCATCAGCGGATTGCCGGTCCATGCCTCCGGGATCAGCATCATCATCGCGTGGGCCAGCGAATAGCCCGACCTTACCAGCAGTTCCAGGGCGTTGTCGAAGCTCGCCGAGTCTGACTGGCCCTCGGTGATCAGCGGCCAAAGCTTGTCGAGATCGTCGCCAAGGAGTTCCGACTTCATGAGGTGCCGTCGCGCCGCCATCCAGTTGATGTTTCCGCGCAGCGTGTTGATCTCGCCGTTGTGGCAGATCATTCGGTAGGGGTGGGCCAGCCGCCACGACGGAAACGTGTTGGTGGAAAAGCGCTGGTGGACCAGGGCGAGCGCGGAGACCATCCTTTCGTCGCGGAGGTCGAGATAGTACTCGCCGACCTGATGCGCCAGCAGCATCCCCTTGTATATGACCGTGCGCGACGAGAGGGACGCAACGTAGAAGTCGTCGCAGGCCTCGCCCAGCGCGTCGACCCGGTGTTCCGCCTGTTTGCGAATGACGAACAACTTGCGCTCGAACGCGTCCTGGTCGGCGCAGTTGTCGCCGCGACCGACAATGACCTGGCGAACGAAGGGTTCCGTCGGAACGACGCTTTCGCCCAGCCCCGAATTGTCGACCGGCACGTCGCGCCAGCCGAGCACATGCTGTCCTTCCGCCTTGACCAGCTGCTCGACGATGCGAATGCAATCCGCCCGCGGCTTCTCGGCCCGCGGCAGGAACAGCATTCCGGCGGCGTAATCGCCTGGCGGCGGGATTTCGAGCCCGACGTCGCCGCAGACGGCACGCAGATGGGCATCTGGCGTTTGAATGAGGATGCCTGCCCCGTCGCCGGCCAGCGGATCCGCGCCCACCGCGCCGCGGTGCGTAAGATTCTTGAGGATCTGCAAGCCCTGATCAACGATCCCGTGGCTCTGGCGGTTTGCGATATTCGCCACGAAACCGATCCCGCACGCATCGTGTTCCTTGCGCGGGTCGTAAAGCCCCTGCTTCCGGGGCAATCCCTTGTGCATGTGTCGGGCAGGTTCAGTCATGTGTCCCCACACTCTCCCTTGTTCCTTGCGGGATCGGACTTGCCGGGTCCGAGCATCGTGAAGGCGTGCGGCACTGGACAGTTCGAATGGCACCAGTACCGGCCAACTCCCGATCTTATTTGCACCGTTGAGGGAAAGTCAAACTGATACACTGCCGTCCGGACCGGTGCATCGATCTGTGCAGTCAAGGCTGCTGCAAGGCATCCCGGGAGCGTCGGCGCCGGCGGCGACCGGTCGGAGAGCCGGCGCCCCTGCCGCCCCCCGAATTGAAGCTGACATCCGGGAGCTCCGGCAGGTGCGGAAACGGGTCCGAGGCGTGAGGTATCGCGTTTGCCGCCACGAAATGCTCCTGGAATCTCGGCTCGATCGCCGTTTCGACCTTTTGGACACGAAGAACTTCGGCTTCGATCTTGGCACGGGCAGAGATGTCACAGAGAGCGATCCGCGCGCCCGTTCCTGCGGCATTTCCGGCTGACGTCACCTTGTCGGGGTCGCAATCGGGAATCATGCCGAGGACCATGGCGTGCCTCGGCGAGATATGCGAGCCGAACGCGCCCGCGAGCGCGATGCGGTCCACGCGTTCGACCTGGAGCTCGTCCATCAGAAGGCGCGCGCCTGCATAGAGTGCGGACTTTGCCAATTGGATGGCACGGATGTCTCCCTGGGTGACCGCAACGAGCGGGCCGTCATCGTCACGCGCATCCCAGATGACGTATGCGTGCGTGCGACCGTCCGGAATGCAGAGATCCGATCCGGTCTGTTCCGCCGAGCCAATCAGCCCCGAGGCGTCCAGCAATCCCGCCATGCGCATTTCGGCGACGGCCTCGATGATTCCCGAGCCGCAGATGCCGGTGACGCCGGTCACGGCCGTCGCATCGGCAAAGCCTGCCTCGTCTGACCAGGGATCCGAGCCGATCACTTGGAACCGGGGCCTTTTCGTCTTCGGGTCGATCTCGATGCGCTCGATGGCACCGGGGGCAGCGCGCTGCCCGGAAGAAATCTGCGCGCCCTCGAACGCGGGACCGGTCGGCGAGGAGCATGCAAGGACCCGATCCTTGCTGCCCAGCAGGATCTCGGCATTCGTGCCGACGTCGCATATGAGGACGAGGTCATCCGACTTGTACGGTTCCTCGGAAAGCGCGACTGCCGCGCAGTCCGCACCGACATGTCCCGCAATGCAGGGCAGCACGTACGCGTTGGCGGAGGGGTTTATGGATGTCAGGCCGAGATTGGCGGCATGCGTGTTCACGGCGTCCGAAGTGGCCAAGGCAAAGGGCGCCTGGCCGAGTTCGACCGGATCGATGCCCAGGAGAATATGGTGCATCACGGGATTGCAGACCACCGCGGCCTCCACGATCTGGCGTGGCGGGATTTTCGCCTCGCCGGACAGTTCGAGGGCGAGCTGGCCGAAGGCCTCGCGCACCGCCTGGGTCATTTCGGCGTCGCCGCCCGGATTCATCATCGCGTAGGAAACGCGGCTCATGAGATCCTCGCCGAAGCGGATCTGGGGGTTCATCACGCCAGACGATGCAAGGACCTGGCCGTCGGAAAGGTCGCAGAGATGCGCGGAGATCGTCGTGGAGCCCAGATCGATCGCGAGTCCATGGAGCCGCCCCTCGAAAAAACCGGGCCATATGTCGAGAAGCACCGGGGCGCCACCGCGATGATCGCGCCAGATTGCAACGGTGACCTTCCAGGCGCCGTCGCGAAGTGCGGGCTGCAGCGACGCAAGGAATGCCGGGCTCGCCTGGGCATCCGAAATGTTCCAGTCGCGCTTGAGAGCTTCGCGGAGCCGTTGCAGATCGCCCGTGGGTTCCTGCATGCCGGGTTCGCGCACTTCGACATAGCGAAGGAACGTCGCCGGATCCATCGTGATCTGGCGTCGGGTGGCAGCCTTGCGGACGACCTGTCTGTGGACCTGGCTTCCGGGAGGCACGTCGATGACCACGTCGCCTTGAATGCATGCCTGGCAGCCGAGGCGACGGCCTTCCTTCAGTCCTCGTTTCTCGTCATAGCGTGCCTCGACCTTGTTCCACGCAGACAGAGCGTCGTCGGCGACGGTGACACCGTGCTTGGGGAACTTTCCGAAGCCCGGCGTGATCTGGCACCTGGAACAGATTCCGCGCCCGCCGCACACCGAATCCAGGTCGACCCGAAGCTGCCGGGCCGCTGCCAGAACCGGCGTTCCGACCGGAATGTTCCCTCGCTTGCCCGATGGGGTGAAAATCACGAGTGCGGTCTTGTCGCCCATTGAGATTCCTGTCCTGCCCGCGGCAGCCTAGCGATATGATTGGCGATAGAAGGCCGGGCTGTCACTCAGTCGCCTGGCGGGTTTCGCATTGGGAATCATCCGTTAGCCGAACACATATGCATTTCGGCCCCGGCCAATTTCACGGGCCAGTAGAGGCTGCCAATGAAATCGCCTCTCGCCGTGCAGATGCGCCAGTCCCGGACGCCTTGTCATGTGTGGCCCAAGGGAGAAGGGCCTCGCGGTCGATGCGGCGCAACTCCTTGCCGAAGGTCGGCGGGGGAACCCGCCCTGCCGACGGTGCTTTCATCACACGTGGAACTTGTCCGGTCAAGTGCATGATCCCCTTCGCATTCCGTCATATCAGGTCCTCCGCCGACGCCGTCCTTCGCGCCGGCCACGGCCGTTCTGGCCGCTTCCGGCAGGCTTGTTCATCCTGATCCAGTTGCCGCCCGAAGGATCGCTGTTGTTCAGGAAGTCGGCCGCCCGGATTGACAGGACCTCATCGGATGCGACTCCGGTATTCGGCGAGAGCCCGAGAAGCGGAGCAAGCAGAGCGGCGCTGGTTCCCTCAGGAACGACGATTCCCAATTCCGCAAGCCTTGCAACTCGCTCCCGAACCAGGTCCTCCGAAGGCTCCATCCCGAACAGAGGGCGCAAGGCGCGCAGATCGACCTCCTCAGGCGCCTTGACACCCAGCGCCTTGAGCGCGTCAAGACGCTCGCCGACAGCCTTGAGCGTGCGCGGCATTGCGACCGGGTTCATGATTGCGCTGGTCATGCCATGCGAGGCGGCCATTGCCAGGAACGCGTTGTTTATTCCGTGCCGGTTCGGCAGCCCGAACGAGATGTTCGATGCGCCGCAGGTGGTGTTGACACCCAGTTCCTCGCGCAGGCGACGCACGAGCGCGAAGACCTGCTTGCCTGCAGTCGCCATTGCGCCGATCGGCATGACGAGCGGGTCGACCACGATGTCCGCCGCCGGGATGCCGAAGTCGGCTGCTCGCTCGACGATTTTCCTTGCAACCACGAATCGCACGTCAGGATCCTCGGAAATCCCCGTGTCGTCGTTCGAGATGGCGACGACCGGAACGTTGTACTTCTTGACCAGCGGCAGGACCACTTCGAGGCGTTCCTCCTCGCCCGTCACGGAATTAAGCAGGGGACGCCCCTCTGTGGTTTCGAGGCCTGCCTCCAGCGCGCCGGGCACGGAACTGTCTATGCAAAGCGGCGTCTCGACAAGGTCTTGCACCAGCTTGATCATCTTGCGCATCAGCGGCGGTTCAGTCTCGTTCGGATTGGGGTTCGAGTTGTAGACGACACCCGCATTGACATCGAGGACCTGCGCACCGCAGGCAACCTGCTGGACCGCGTCCCTCTCCACCGTGGAGAATTCGCCTGCCTCCAGTTCGGCGGCGAGTATCCGGCGTCCGGTCGGGTTGATGCGCTCGCCGATCACGCAGAACGGTTCGTCGAAGCCGATGACAACGGTCTTGGATTTCGATTCGAGGACTGTACGTGCCATGGATCCGATTTTCTGGAAATTGCAAGTTCGTCAGGCGGTCAGGATCGCCGGTTCAATCGTGCTGCGTGTCCGTGCCCACGTGGCGGCGGCATTGATGCCGCCCAGCGGAAAGAGGTGCAAGCGGGAAATCGCGGACTCCGGTGTGGTCGCCTTGTGCCTGGCGAGCGCCTTTACCACCTCGTCCGGCTCGAATGGCAGAAGCAGCTTGCCGACATCCCTAGCTCGTCGCTGGAGCACCCTGAGAGACGGACCGACTCCGCACGCGATCGCGAACTTGATGAGCGTCTGCAGCTTTGCAGGTCCGGCAATCCCGACATGGACCGGCAGGCCGATGTCCGCGTCCCGAAGCCCTATCACCCATTCGATGATTGGCCCGGCCTCGAAGGCGAACTGCGTGACCAACGCCATTTCGGCGTCGGTGCGCTCGTTGAACGCGGATTTCCAGCGCATGGCGGAGTCGACGCTTCTTGTGCCTCCGTCGGGGTCGATGTCCCGGTTGCCCTCAGGGTGGCCCGCGACATGCAGATGCTTGAATCCGGCCCTGTCGAAGGCCCCGGACTCCAGGAGCTGCATCGAGCTGTCGAATTCTCCGGCGGGGGCCGCGGTGCTGCCGGCAAGGATCAGGGCGTCCTCGACCCCGGCCTCGCCTTGGTAGCGCGCAACCCAGTTCTCGAGCATCGCCTTGTCCTTGATGATCCGTGCCGGAAAATGCGGCATGACGCGGAAGCCGTCGAAGGAAAGGCGTCTTGCGGTAGCCAGCATGTCTTCGACGGCGGTTCCGTCGACATGTGCAACGTAGACGCGGGTCCCGGCCGGAAGGATCGCCCGGAAATCGTCGACCTTTGCCGCCGTGCGGGGCATGACCTCGATCGAGAAGCCGGTCAGGAACTCGGAGACCTGCGGATCAACCGGTTCGGCGCGTTCGGGTCGGGGGCGCAAGCTCATCAATGCCATCAGGCACCCTCCGGACGAGCAGGTGCCGGAGCCCATCCGTCGTTTGCAATCAAGGCTGCCAGCCGGTCGCGATCATACTCGCGCTCGATGCGCACGGCTTCCGCTTTCGCGATTTCCTCGGCCGCGCCGTCGCGCTCGCCCTCGACAACCTTCCGCCACTCGGACAGGTATGCGTCACTGTCCCGTGTCCCGGCTTTCATGGCGGCGCGGTCGATCGCCTGCTCAAAACGCTCGGGCAGGGCGACCTTGGCCCCGCGCCGGCCCTTGCCGACGATGACCTGCGCGGGCATGTCCCGCCAGTAGACTATGGTGACTTCGGCCACGCGGCACTCCTCGCTCCGCGCGTCTCTTACCGCCGCTTCGTTGTGACCAAAGGGCGAATATCGACTTATTTCGAGGGCTTCGCGACCTTTGACATTGCGGGCAGCCGATGGGCCGCCGGTTCTTCGCGGAGGCCCGGGCCGCTGCTTGCCAACGCTGGAACTCAGCTATAGGGTGCGCGCGAATTCGGGCGGGGCGCGCACTGCGCCTCGAATCAATGACAAGGACTCATCCAATGATCGTGACACCAGCCTTTGCCCAGGCCGCCGGTGGAGGCGGAAACGCGCTCCTGATGCAGTTGCCCTTCTTCATACTCATCTTCGCGATTTTCTATCTGCTGCTGATCCGCCCGCAAAGAAAGAAGATGAAGGAACATCAGGCCATGGTGGAGGCGCTTCGCCGCGGCGACCAGATCATTACCCAAGGGGGTGTCGTCGGCAAGGTGACCAAGGTCCGCGAGGACGGTGAAGTCGAGGTCGAGATCGCCGAGGGCGTGAACGTTCGCGTGATCAAGAAAACGATCCAGACCGTGATGTCAAAGACGGAACCGGCGAACTAGAGGCGCAGATGCTGCAAATCGCCCTCTGGAAGCGGGTTCTGATTCTGGCAGTCTGCGCATCGGGCCTGTTGTTTTCCTTTCCGAACGGGTTCTATTCCCGCGTCGAGACCCACAACGATGCCGTTGCGGCCATCGAAACCTTCGGCGCGACGTCCGAGCGCGAGGCGCAGGCCGCCGGCTGGCCCTCGTTCCTGCCATCGGCGCTGATCAACCTGGGCCTCGACCTGAGGGGCGGGGCGCACCTGCTGGCAGAGGTGCATGTCGAGGACGCCTACGTCGATCGCATGGACATCTACTGGCCGGAGGTCCGGCAGGCGCTCGTTGAACTGCGCGATCAGGTCGGATTCGTGGAACGCGTGGACACGGCGCCACGCGGCACCTTGCAGGTTCGCATCCAGCGCGCAGAGGCGATCGAGGCGGCTCTGCAGGCGGTGCGCGACCTGGCGCGGCCCGTCGTGAGCCTGGCCGCGGGCATCGGCGCGACGGACATTGTCGTCTCGGGGCAGGGCGACGTCCTGGCCATCCAGCTCTCGCCCGAGGAAAGGGCGGCCACGGACAGCAGGACCGTTCAGCAGGCGCTCGAGATCATTCGACGGCGGATCGACGAAGTCGGCACGAGGGAGCCGTCGATTCAACGGCAGGGCGAAAACCGGATCCTGATCCAGGTGCCAGGCGTCGGATCGGCCGCCGAGCTCAAGGCCCTGATCGGCACGACAGCGCGCCTGGCCTTCCATCCGGTGGTCAGTTCCACAACGGATTCGGAAGCCAGGGCAGGGCCCGGGAACATTTTGGTGCCGCACCTGGACCGCGAGGGGGAGTTCTACATCGTTGAGCGCGCAGCCGTTCTGTCAGGCGAGGATCTCGTGGATGCGCAACCCGCGTTCGACCAGAACGGGCTGCCATCAGTCACCTTCCGGTTCAATCCTGCCGGCGCGCGGATATTCGGCCAGTACACGAGCGACAATGTCGGCGCCCTGTTCGCCACCGTTCTCGACGGGGAGGTCATCACGGCGCCGCAGATTCGTGAACCCATAACCGGCGGATCCGGCCAGATCACGGGCAACTTCACGGTCGAGAGCTCGACTGAACTTGCCATACTCCTGCGTTCCGGCGCGCTTCCTGCCGAGCTGACGTTCCTCGAGGAACGGACGGTGAGTCCCGGACTGGGCCAGGACAGCATCGATGCCGGACGCATCGCCTGCATCGTGGCATTCGCTGCCGTTATCGTCTTCATGGCCCTGTCCTACGGCCTGTTCGGCCTCTTCGCCGACGTGGCGCTCATCCTGAACGTCGCCCTGCTCCTGGGCATCCTTTCAGTGTTCGGGGCGACGCTCACGCTTCCAGGCATCGCGGGGATCGTGCTCACGATCGGCATGGCGGTTGACGCGAACGTGCTGGTCTTCGAGCGCATCCGGGAGGAACTCAAGACCGCGAAGGGGCCAAGCCGCGCCATCGAGCTTGGCTACCAGCGCGCGCTGTCCGCGATCATTGACGCCAACGTCACGACAGGAATGACGGCGGTGATCCTCTTCGCGCTCGGCTCGGGACCGGTGAAGGGCTTTGCCGTCACCTTGATGTGCGGCATCCTGACGTCCGTCTTCACGGCGATTTTCGTGACACGGCTCTTGATCGTGATGTGGTTCGAGCGGCGGCGTCCGCGGACCATCGAGGTATGATCCCATGCGCCTGAAACTTGTCCCCAAAGAGACAAACTTCGATTTCTTCCGCTACCGGACGGTCACGATGGGCAGCTCGGTCGCGGCGGTCGCTGCCTCTATCATTCTGTGGCTGGTGGTGGGCCTCAACTTCGGCATTGACTTCCGGGGCGGCACGACGATCAGGACCGAGGCGGTTCAGGAGGTCGACGTCGGCGCCTATCGGCAGGCTGTCTCGGCTCTGGACCTCGGCGAAGTGTCCGTCATCGAGGTCTTCGATCCGAACTTCCGCGAGGACCAGAACGTCACCTTGATCCGCATCCAGGCCCAGGAAGGGCAGGAAAGCGCGACGGGGGAGGTCATCACGGACATCGAGGCGGCACTGAAGGACGTGGATCCTTCCATCGTGTTTTCGTCCGTCGACTCCGTGGGGCCCAAGGTCTCGGGCGAGCTTGTCCAGACCGCCCTTCTGGCCGTCGCCTCTGCGCTGGCCGCAATTCTGATCTACATCTGGCTCCGGTTCGAGTGGCAATTCTCCGTAGGGGCGGTCGCTGCGCTGTTCCACGACGTGATTCTGACCATTGGCATTTTCAGCCTCCTGCAAATCCGCTTTGACCTGTCGACCATCGCCGCGCTTCTGACCATCGTGGGATACTCGATCAATGACACGGTGGTGATTTTCGACCGGCTGCGCGAGAATCTCCGGAAGTACAAGACGACTCCCCTGAGGGACGTCATGAACACCTCGGTCAACGAGACGTTGAGCCGGACATTGATGACGAGCGGGACGACGCTGCTGGCGTTGACCGCCTTGCTCATCTTCGGCGGCGACGTCATCCGGGGCTTCGTGTTCGCAATCACGTGGGGCGTGATCGTCGGCACCTATTCCTCGGTCTACGTGGCCAAGAACGTTGTCCTGCGGCTCGGCGTGAAGCGTGACTGGTCGAAGCCGTCGGACGGTGGCGGAGCGGGCACGCAGTTTGCCAACGTGGATGCTTGAGCCGTTCGCGGTTGCCGTCCAGGCGGACGGGTTGTGGCTGCTGGCACTGGGCGCGCTCCTGGCAGGCATCGTAAGGGGCTTCACGGGCTTCGGCACCGCGATGGTCTACCTGCCGGTCGCGGCGCAGGTCCTTGATCCGTTCGAGGCGCTCACCTCCATGATCGTGATGGACCTCGTGGCGCCGCTCATCCATGTGCCGCGCGCCCTCAGGGAGGGGCATCCGCCGGACGTCCTGCGCCTGGCATGCGGAGCGTTGATTGCCGTGCCTCTCGGCGTGCTCGTCCTCGCCATGGTCGAGCCCGAGGTGTTTCGCTGGGGCGTCTCGGTCGTGGCCCTGGGACTTCTTGTCCTTCTGGTGGCCGGTGTCCGGTACAGGGGGAAACCGACCCCGGCCATGATCTACGGTACGGGCCTCCTCGGCGGGTTCACCGGCGGTTCCGTCGGGTTGCCCGGGCCGCCCGTGATCATCCTGTACATGGCCTCCACCCTGCCGGCGGCGGCGGTGCGCGCAAATTCGACGCTGTACCTGATACTGGCCGAACTGGCCCTGCTGGCTGTCTTTCAATGGAACGGATATCTTTCGGTACCGGCTCTTGCGTTCGGAGGGATCCTGATATTGCCCTACGTCATTGGCAACTGGGGCGGAGCGATGCTGTTTCGGCCGAACGCCGAGCGCATCTACCGAAGCATCGCCTACCTGGTCATTGCGGGCTCGGCGATCCTGGGCCTGCCAGTCTGGGGCTGAGGAGAAACCGATGCGCATCACCGAAATCGCATACACGGAAGCCTTGCCGGTCGACGGGTACGGACGGGGGTTCTTCCGCATCGGCGGCGAGGCTCACGACGCGCCCGTGGCGATTCTTCCGTCAGGAATCACTAAATGGGCCGGCCTGGACGATTGCGACGCTCTCCTAGGCGCGGCCGGCCAGATAGATGTCCTCCTGGTCGGGACTGGGCCGGAACTGTTCAGGCTTCCAGATGAGTTCGGCGACCGTTTGGCGGCGGCGAGCATTGGCGTGGATGCGATGGCATCGCCGCAGGCGTGTCGCACCTACAACGTTCTTCTGGGCGAGGGCCGCCGCGTCGGCCTGGCGCTTCTTCCGGTCTGAGCACCGGCATGGAACCGGAGGCCTTGCATCAACCGCACGCTGATCGGTCCGCCGGTGCCGGCCAATCGGGTTCTCCGAATGCAGCAGGGCATCGGTCGGAATCTGGCGTGCAGCGGCCGCGGGTCACATGACCGCTCCGCTGCTGACGCTGACCGGTCTTCAATGCAGCCGGGGCGGCGCCACTGTTCTCGAAGGCGTCTCGCTGACATTGCATCCGGGCGAGGCTGTCGTCCTCAGGGGACCAAACGGGTCGGGCAAGACAACCCTCCTGAGGACCATCGCCGGATTGCAGCCGGCGACCGGAGGTGCAGTGGTCCGTGACGCCGACGCGATTGCCTACATGGCACATGCCGACGGCGTGAAGGGCACGTTGAGCGTTGCCGAGAACCTCGCGTTCTGGGCTGGCCTTCATGGCGTGGACGGGGTGGACGCCGCGCTCGACTCGCTGGATTTGGTCGCGTTGCGGAACCGGCGTGCCCAGACACTGTCCTCCGGGCAAAGGCGCCGCCTCGGATTGTCGCGGCTCCTGGTGACCGGTCGGCCGCTCTGGCTGCTGGACGAGCCCACGGACTCGTTGGACGAGGCGTCCGCAAGGCTATTCGCGGACCTGGCGCGGTCGCATCTCGCATCAGGCGGCGCCGCCCTCATCGCGACCCATATCGATCCCGGCCTGAACGCCCGCGTGCTTGACGTTGCCGCCTTCAGGCCCGCGGGCGCGGACGCCAGGCTGGCTGACGAGGCGTTCCTGTGAGCCGCCTTGTGCTGAGAGACTTGAAGCTTGCCGTTCGGGCGGGCGGCGGCTTCGGGCTCGCGCTTGCGTTCTTCCTGATGGTCTGCGTGCTGGTGCCCTTGGGTGTCGGGCCTGAATCCGGGCGCCTCGCGACCATTGCTCCTGGCATGCTCTGGGTTGGCGCGCTGCTTGCCTGCCTCCTTTCGCTTGACCGGATCTTCGCGACGGACTTCGAGGACGGATCGCTGGAGATTCTTGCAACCTCGCCGCTTCCTCTCGAGGCTCTGGCACTGTCCAAGACCGTGGCCCACTGGCTGACCACCGGCTTGCCGCTGTCGCTCATCGCCCCGATCCTGGCTCCGCTGCTCGGCCTGCCGCCTGCCGGGTATGGCTCATTGGTCCTGAGCCTGCTGATCGGAACGCCAGCGCTTTCGATGATCGGCGCCTTCGCTGCGTCCCTGACGGCCGGATTGAAGCGAGGCGGGCTTCTGCTGCCCCTGCTAGTACTTCCGCTTTACGTGCCGACCCTGATCTTTGGAGCCGAGGCCGTCAGCCGCGCTGTCGCCGGACAGGGAATTGCCGCTCCTCTGCTGCTGCTGGCGCTGAACACGCTAGGCAGCGTCGCAATCCTGCCCTTTGCCTGCGCCCTGACGCTTCGCGGCAGCTTGCGCTGATCGGGGACGAGACGAGGCATGCCTGCGGGCGCCTGCCGGGCTGTTTCCGACGGGCATCGAGGCGCGACGATCGCGAGGCCGCGTCAGGTCACGTGTCGTTCTCGGTCATGGAGCCTTCAGGCCCGGGCGTCGGCCACCAGTTTCCAGAGGCCCGGAACCACGAGAGCGGCAAGCGCGAGCTTCAATCCGTCACCGATCAGGAACGGCCAGAGGCCCCACGCCAGGATCGGCTTGTCCCAGCCCAGGACGTGGCCGAGCCAGAGCAGGCCGGGGACGTAGATGATCGCGTTGCCGATCAACAGCGCGAGCGCCATCCATTTGATGTCCCTGTCCCAGCCCTCGCGAGCAAACCAGCCGAGCGCCGTTGCGGCAAGGGCGTATCCGACCAGATAGCCGCCAGTTGTGCCCATCATGTAGCTCAGGCCGCTTGACTCGGCCGAACTGCTGGCGAAGACGTCAAACCCGAATGCGCCGACGGCCAGGTAGATCAGGATGGTGGACAGGCCAAGGGCCGGGCCATAGGCCGTGCCGATGGCCAGGACCGCGAAGGTACCCATGGTGATCGGAACCGGCCACATGGGAACCTTGAGCTTTGCGGCGATTGTCAGGGCAAGGACGCCTGCGACAACGAGGGCGAGACGCTTGATCCAGATTCTGGTTTCGGTCGTGTCCCAGAATGTGTCAGCGAGAACCGGACGGTGGGCGATCGTTGTCATGGACCTGATCCTTTCCTTCGCATCTCGTTGACGAGCGCATATCATGCGAAACCTTGATCGTGCAAGGCGGCACCGGACGATTTGCGCGGTATCCTTGCCGGCCGATCCCGAATGCGATTGACAGGTGGACTCCTTCCGCCGGTTCGCGGCGCGAGCGTCCGGGGACGGGATGAAGGGGGAAGTCGCTGCGGGAATCGATCAGGGCGCCGTTACGGTCGACCGCGGCGGAACATGGAAGTGAGCCTGAATTGCCGCACTCGCATTCGCGGCCGGCCTCAGACCGGTGTGTACGCGGAGCTCATGACGTAATCCTTGCGCGGTCCGGTCACGGTCCAGACACTGCTCCAGGTCGGCCATTGCGCAAAGTCGTAGGCGACATGGTATCGGTCCGGCGGGCAATAGTGAACCGCCGCGGGGTCGGCGATACCCAGAGTGATTTCGTGAAACGGTCGCATGTCGGCGAAGTGAACCCTAAGCAGTGATCCGTCCTGCTTCCAAATCAGGCGGCGGCGGGTCTCCAGCGCCTGGTCGTCGAATCGGAGCAGTCCTGTCTCTTCCTGGATCAATCGGCAGCCCGAACGGACGAACTCGGCCTTGCCGGCGAGCGAATTCTCGCTTCCGTCGGCGTGTCGGATGCGGCGCGCCAGCGACCATTGTCCGGCGAGAGCGCAGAGCGACGCAAATCCGGCCGAACTCGTGTCAGAGGGCAATGCCATCGGTTTTCCTTGTCCTTCGCGAGGCGCCGGCCTGGAGTTCGGCCCAGGCAGCCACCAGGCTGGCCGCATGTTCCGGCGCGACCTGAATCCACGAACATGGCGCCGCACTGCCGCGCAGCCTGCCAGGATGGACATACGGTGCAGCCGTGACGGAAGCGGCAGGAGCTTTCCCTGCAGCGGGACCTGGCTCCACGCGTCCAGGTTCCGGGTGCCCGGCAAGACGTCCGCGGAACAGCATGGCCAGAGCGAGGGCCTTGCGCAAGCGTCGCCTGCGTCTGGAACGGGCTGGCGCCGACGTCGCGATCAATCCCGCGTGATCGGGGCTGTCAGATCTTGGGAGCGAATGCCACGTTCAGCTAGAGGTTTGGGGAAACATGTGGGGAAACATGTCGGGAACGGGGAGACATTCCATGCAACGGATCCGGTTGTTCTGCGCGTTGGTGCTGGCACTTGGGTTGGGCACGGTCGGGCTTGGCTCGGTCGGACAGGGAGCAGCGAACGCAAATCCCGCAATCTGGAAGCATGAATGGCCAATTACCGATTTCGGGACCACGAGCATCGAGAACTGGCAGGAGATCATGTCGGGCGGGCCGCCGAAAGACGGAATCCCGGCACTGAGCGTGCCGGAGTTCATTTCGGTTTCCGAAGAGGACAGGATCGGAGACCGGGAGCCGGTGATCACGGTCGAGATCGAAGGTTCCGTTCCGCAGGCCTACCCCGTCCGTTACCTGACATGGCATGAAATCGTGAACGACGTCGTCGGCGACGTGCCGGTGGCAGTGACGTTCTGTCCGCTGTGCAATTCGGGGCTGACATTCGACCGGCGCGCAGGCGGGCGGCTCCTGACCTTCGGGGTTTCCGGCAAACTCAGGAATTCCGACATGGTGATGTTTGACCGCGAGACGGAAAGCTGGTGGCAACAGGCCATCGGCACTGGCATCGCGGGCGAATTGACGGGTGTCGAACTTGTGCAGTTGCCGTCTTGGATGGAAAGCTGGGCAGAATTCAAGGCCAGGAATCCGGACGGCCTGGTCATGGACCAGCCGAAGTGGCCCCGGATGTACGGCCGCAATCCATACGTGTCCTACGATTCCTCGCTGCGCCCGTTTCTCTATGGCGGAGAACTCCCGCCGCACGACATTCCGGCGCTGGCTCGGGTGGTCCGCGTCGGCGATCAGGCGTGGCCGGTGAGTCGCATACGCGAGGAAGGGCAGGTGACCGAGGCGGGTGTCACGATTTCGTGGACGAGCGGCCAGTCCTCCGCGCTGGATTCGAGCGACATCGGGGGAGGGAAGGACGTCGGCACCATTCGGGTGCGCGATGCGCAGGCAAGGGACGTTCCGCATGACGTGATGTTTGCGTTCGCCTTTCACGCGTTCTGGCCGGACGGGAGGTGGATGCTTGGCGGCTGATCCGGTTCGGCGCGGACGTTGCGTGAATTCACGCTTCACATTGGACCCATGATCAATGCAGCCGGGACTGGACCTGAAGACGCAACGAGACCGGCTCGCCGCAGGCGAAAGGGACGGACCTGGCTGGCCGTGCAAATGTCACGTTGCCGAGTCCGGAATTGGTGCGGAGCCTTGATGGGCTGACCCGCCCCTTCGCTGCGCCTTCACGCGTTGGGCGGGCATCGAAAGGGCAACCAGTCAGGCAGCGTCAGCGCCAATGGCGCAACGCTCTCACCCGTGGCGCAGGCGAACTCGGAGACCTCGACCTCCGGGACCGTCATTGAGCGGGGCGAGGTCCTGATGAAGAGTCCCGGTCAGCCAGGCGAGGGGCTCGTGCACGACTTGGCGCCCTCGGGACAGGCCACGATCCGGGCGGCAGCGGCTTTCCGCATCACGCGCCGGCAAGCCAATGGAGTGCTGGCCGGAGGGAGCGCCATGTCTCCGGAATCGGCGCTCGGGCTGGAAGCGTTGCCTGGCCCTGCCGCCGATCATGGGCCCATGCTGCAGGTCGCCCATGATCTCGCGAGGATCCGCCAGCGCGCGTCGGAAGTCATCACGGGCTTGCGCCGGTCTCATCCCGCCTGACCGGACCGTCGCGGTTTCCCGATCCGTTTCGTCGCCCCTGCCTGGCGAATCACGGCACGGACGGCGGCGGCATCGGCATCCGATTCGCTCTCAGGGACCCCTTCGCATGACGGCGGAATGCGAAGGACCAGTATGCGAAAATGCGCACTTCGTGATCGGACTGCGATAGCGCACTGGCGGGACCGCTGCGAAGCAATTGTTCAATGCATGGCTGGCTTCAGCCACGGGGAAAGACGGGTCGTCCTGCAGTGCCGCTTGTCCCCTCGGCGGCCGGTCACCGTCAGCGTTGCCCGGGTTGGTGTCACAGGATGAATTTGCGATGCACGCATCTTTGCCGCGACCTGCGGCTTGCCCGCCATTGCAAAGATTTCAGGAAAACGCTCGGCCCTGCTGAGCATTGATCGTCCTGCCTGACGGCGTCCAGGTCAAGCATCTTCACTCGACTGCTGCAGGGGCCGGATGTGCGGAATCCGGCCCGGTCTTCGGGCCGCCTCACTTGCCAGCCCTGAGGACAGGCATTCCCTTTGTCCTTTCGTCCATCCGGCGTAGGCTGAACGGGAGTTCTGGAGCGCGCGCGGGGGAAAGGATGCACATGATGGCCAACCATCAGGGTGGCGCCATGCTCGCCCTCCAGCGGTTTTAGGAACGGAGCATGGTCCGCAAGATCCTGCGCGTTGCCGGCATCACGCCGAGTCCGAGCGGCCGCCCGCACGGCGTAGGTCTGCCCTTGTCCGCCAGCCGCGCGCAAGCGCTGCAAGTGGGGCTGCGTGGCAGTTCCGTGCCGGCGGGCGGAGCTCCTTCACGACGATTGACGCTGGCCCAAAATGTATCTCACGCTTAACATTCTGACCGAACTTACACAGTCTGTGCACTGCAGTGAACTTTTTCTTGACGTGTCGCCAAGGAGACGCAACAATCCGCCTCACGCAGCAGGCAGGCACTGACCATGGACATCTTCGAGATCGGCGAAGCCGTTCGCCGGAAACGCAAGGAACTCAGGTACACGCAGAACAGGCTAGCGCAACTGAGCGGCATGAGCCGCACCAGGATCAATCAGATGGAATCCGGCCAGGCATTCGACATGAAACTGCGCAGCGTCTCCTCAATCCTCGACGCGCTGGGCATGTCCTTCCGAGTCTCCGACGCCCGCGATTCCCGCCCTGTCTACGAGGACATCAGGAGGGAATCCGAGGATGACACTCAGGGTCTGGGTTAACGATCGCCCGGTGGGGCGTCTCGACCGGCATGGCCGAGGCACGACCTTCGCATATGACAGGGGCGTCAATCCAGGAGATGCGGTCAGCCTGACGATGCCCGCCAGAACGGCTTCCTATGACAGCGCATACGGCCTCCTTCCCGTGTTCGACACGAACCTGCCGGAGGGCATCCTCCGAGACACCATCCAGAGGACCCTCGCGAAGGCCCATGGGCGCGCTGACCCTCTCGACATCCTGCGCCTGACCGGCCGGAACCAGATTGGCCGCATCAGGGTCCTTCCGGAAGATGAAGTGCCGGCGCGACAGGCATCCGTCCGCAACATGGACGAACTTCTGGAGAGGAAGGTCACGCACGCCTTCGTCGACGAGATCGTTGAGCGCTACGCGCTCCGCTCCGGCGTGTCCGGCGCCATGCCGAAAGTCCTCGTCGAGACGGGTCCGCATGCCGATGCGGATGACCGCGGCCATGCGCGCCGCCGGACGATCCAGACGTCGGACTACATTCTCAAGTTCGATGCCGAGGACTGCCCCGGGCTCTCCTTGAACGAGTTCCACTGCCTCGAGGCTGCGCGGGAAGGCGGCAACGTCACGGCCGACGCCAGGCTCAACGTCGATGGCCGCATGCTGTCCGTGTCCCGCTTCGACGGCACGGAGGGCAATCGCCAGGGATTCGAGGACCTTGCATCGCTCAATGCCAGAACGGCCGGAGAAAAGTATTCCGGCAGCGTCGAAACTGCTCTCTTCAAGCGCCTCGCGGAATTCTCCGGCGACCGCAAGAAGGAGAACCTCGAGGCGCTGTTCAGGCTCTGCGTCACGAACATCGCGATCCGGAACGGAGACGCGCATCTCAAGAACTTCGCCTTGCTGTTTGGCGATGCCGCCAGCGGTCCGTTCACGCTTTCGCCTGCCTATGACCTCGTGACCACCACGGCCTGGATCAGGTCCGACCTGATGGCGCTGACCTGTCAGGGAACGAAGCGCTGGCCGAATCCGCAAGCCGTCCTGCTGTTGGGCGCACGGGCCGGGCTGTCCAGGCAGGGGGCCCGGAACATCATCGAGGAGGTCGGGGCTGGCCTGCGCACCGTCATGCCCGCCATGCTTCACGCGTTCGAGGCGCATGGGCGGCCTGCGATCGGGCAAGCAGTCGCTGCCGCCTGGAACGAGGGGCTGACGACGTCTCTCGGCGTGGAACCGGGAACCGCAACGGATCCCGGGAAGGCGTCCGTCCGCGACGATGCCGAGGTGGACTGGTCACCGCCCTCCACCTGGCCGTGACGGGGCGCTCAGCACTCGGCGCCGCGACGCCTTTCGTGTCCAACGATGAGCGCGTCGTCGGGGAACGCGTCGAGGGCGAGTCCGAGACGCTGTAGCTCGGGACGGGCCTCGACATCGTCCCAGGAGAGGGTGCAGCGAATCTAGCTGTTGAACTCGCAGGTGAAAGTCCTGTCGGCGCAATTCTCAGTTTGGCGCCGTAGCATATCCCACTGAACGCAGAGAGATCTGTGCACAGCGAGCTGGGAAGTACAAAGTCACCGTAGGCCAGTCTATTGACCTGGTCTGGTCAGCCAGGGTGGCGAGCAAACCGGAGGGCCGTAGCGAAAGCGAACGATTGTTTGAAGCGACGAAATGGGACTCCCACATGAAGCTGATTTGTGGGGCAAATGGGGACGCCAAGGGTTTCCTTTCCACCTGATGGCTAGAACCGATGCGGAAGAACTGAGGAAAGCACGCATTGGGTCCCCCGACGTATAGACGGCGGCAATTCGGGAAAGTTCAGCGGTGAAAGATCGGAAGGTGAAAGGAACAGACAGGATGACCCATGAATGTCAAAGACCAAACCTATAACCGTAAACGGGAAATGGCGCGGAGTATCTTTCACTGGCGGATGAGGTCGATTAAGCGACGATGGGTGGGACAACACAACCCACTCTGAGCGAGGACCTCTGGGTTCGGGTGGCTACAAGTCCGGCGTCATGGTGTCGGTGCTCAGAAACCGATGTAGAGTGGCGTCAGCCTGTCGCCTACGGATAGGGTAAACGCCTGCGGCGGACAGAGTATGGCTGGGTCAGCCTTAACCTGTTGCAGCATGCGGAAGGCCCTATCTCAACTTTGCGGTGCCCGATGCTTGAAGCCGTACCCGGGAAAACCGGACGTACGGAATTTTAGGGGGGCCGCTGGAAACGTGGTCTATGGTGGAACTGCGCACCCGCCCGCAATCGAAAGAGCGGGACCGGAAAAGCCTCCACCTAAGGACGCGCGCGCCAGCAGCCTACCCAACAGCATGCGGGCACGAGTGCCAAGATGAGTTTCCTTCCTGGAAACGGGGGTTGGATGCTACATTCTCTCGATCATGCTGCACCGGTCCATTCAGGACAGGACGTCGCCAGCGTCCTGGAAACGTCCGGCAACCTGTTTTCCCGGTCCTGACGGCGGTCGGGGTGGCCGCAATGCGCGGCGGACCCTGAACACGCCACGATGCGGCCTGTCGGAGGCAAATCGGGCGTGCGAATCGCCCCGCTCCGGGTGAAGAAAAATCCACGCGCCCTGACAATCCGTTACAGTTCAATTCGTTGCAGACAGCGAAAACGCCTCGTCACCGCGTCCTGCGTCCTCGCCTCCCGACATGGCTTCAGGGTTCTACGGGACCGCCGGACATGATCGCCGCGGGCCTCGTCGTGCCGAAGGGCGGTCTGTCTAGCTTCCGTCCCACGAAGCGCCGGCCGCTGCCCGGGGCACAGAAGTGCGAGGAGAGCGTCGGGTTCGTCGGCGGTTCTCAAAGGTCATCGACGGTGGGTTCCTGTCCCGTGCCGACATCGCCATCCAGGCCGCGCTGAATCGGGACGGCGGGACGCCGAAGGGAGAGGAATCGGAATCGGGTGCGACGGATTGACGGCCTTCGGCCCAGCAGCGGTGCCGACATGCAAATGCTCACATGGTCAGAAAAAATTGCAGTCAAGTCATTGTTGTATGGCGGAGAGACAGGGATTCGAACCCTGGGTGGGCTTGCACCCACAACGGTTTTCGAGACCGCCCCGTTCGACCGCTCCGGCACCTCTCCGCAAGGCTGGGAGAGCCGGATACTTTAGAAGCCTTTCCGGCGCAAGGCGTTTTGGCGCGGCAATCGCGTCTAAAGAGACTTCCACGGAATGTCGGGAAAGCGGGACCCGAATAGGGGGACCGCCGACGGAGGAATTGCGCGGCGAGGACTTTGCGGACACAATTCTGCGACAGGCACGTATCTGTCCCGGAACTGTTCCGCCCCGCAAGTGGCCAAGGTTCGGGCCGCCACGCCCGAGGAACCCGCCTTCTGGCTCGGGGCGTTGCCTGATGCGCGGAGCCTCGACTTGATCTGCAACGGCCCGGTGCTGCATCGAGGGTCGTTGCCACAGGTCGGCTGGCGCCAGCAACAGGATCGCCGAAGCACGGCCAGGGAAGTCGTGGTCCACACCGTCCGATGGTTCGCCTTCCGGCATGGTGCGGGAGTCGCGGAAGCGACCGGAGCCCGGCAGGTCCAGGCGCAATCGCCATGGTTTCACCATGTCGCACAGGGCGCATCGAGGCTGGCGGTCGCGTCCGGGAACCTGGATTCGCGCGACCCGCGCGATGTCCGCGGCGGGCCTGATCAACTGCCGGAGGAGCCGCCTTCATCAGCGATTGCCCCGGGCATTTTGAACGAGGGGCTTGACTTGCGAGGCGTCACCGACGATAAGCCGGGCCTCTGGCGGGCGATGCCCGCCTTTGATGTTTGAATGAGCCCTCATCGGGCGCGCCGTTCGAGGCGGCAGATGCCGAAAACGCCGGAGTGACCGGGGCCGAAGAACGCGGGAAGATGGAAGGAAAGCAGATGTTTGCGGTTCTCAAGACCGGCGGCAAGCAATACCGGGTCAAGGCCGGTGACATGCTCCGCGTGGAGAAACTCGCTGCCGGTGCCGGCGAAGTGATTCAATTCAACGAAGTCCTGATGGTGGGTGCGAATGTTGGCACGCCTCTGGTCGAAGGGGCTGCCGTGCAGGCCGAGGTCGTTGACCAGATCAAGGGCGAGAAGGTCATCAACTTCGTTCGCCGCCGCCGCAAGAGCTCGTCGAAGCGCACCTTGGGCCATCGTCAGCAACTGACGCTCGTGCGCGTCACGAACATCCTTGGAACGGGAGCCGGAAAGTCGGGCGTCAAGCCCGCCGTCGGTGCCAGGTTCGCCGCGGAAGCGGCAGTCTCGGTGGCGAAGCCGGCGAAACCCGCCAAGAAGGCCGACGACAAGCGGGGCGATGAGCAGGTTTCAGGGAAGGCCGAACCAAAGGCCAGGCCCGGACAAGGGCCGAAGGGAACGGATGCGCCCGCGAAGGCGGCACAGAAGGATGATCTCAAGAAGCTTGCCGGTCTGGGTCCGGCCCTCGAGAGGAAACTGAACGAGGCCGGCATCACCACATTTGCACAGATCGCCGCCTGGAATGCAGATGATATCGTCGAGATCGACGAAAGGCTGGCTCTCAAGGGCCGAATCGAGCGCGATGACTGGGTTGATCAGGCCAAGACCCTGATGGCCGGAAAGGAGTAAGCGGGATGGCACACAAGAAGGCGGGAGGATCCAGCCGAAACGGCCGGGACTCAGCCGGACGCCGGCTCGGCGTGAAGAAATTTGGCGGAGAGGCCGTCATTCCGGGAAACATCATCGTGCGCCAGCGCGGCACCAGATGGTGGCCGGGCGAGGGCGTCGGCATGGGACGGGACCACACGATCTTCGCCACCGTCATGGGCAACGTGGCGTTTCGCAAGGGCCTCAAGGGGCGAACGTTCATCTCGGTGCATCCGAAGGCCAGTCCGGCCGAATAGCCGATCACGCAAGCAGGGCGTTCAGGGGTCGGCACATTCACCGGCCCCTTCTCTTTTGAGGCGCCGATTGCGCCAATGCGTTGGCAGGCCCGTTTGACAAGGGGCCGATCGTTCAACAGGTCGCGGACGATCTGCCCGTGACCAGGGAGGAGCGCCTAGTGAAATCCGGCACGATTTCCAGCCAGCCCGTGATTCAGACAGAGCGTCTGGTCCTGCGCCCCCTGCGCCGATCGGACGTGGCCCTGCTGGAGCTGTTCGGGGCGGACGCCCGCGTGGCAAGAATGACGGCCAACATTCCGCACCCGCAGCCGCCCGGGGTCGCGGAGGCGTTCGTGAAGCGCGCACTGGCTGAAGACAGGACGAAGGACGTCTGGGCACTGGACGGCAAGCCCGTCGGTTTTGGCGAGATGCTGGGTCTCATCGATCTCGAGCAGATGGATCGCGAGCAGTCGGAAGTCTCATACTGGGTCGGGTCTGCCTTTTGGAACACCGGCCTTGCGACGGAAGCCTTGCAAGCCCTGATCGACACCAATCCCCACAACGACAAGACAATGTTTGCCAGCGTGTTCCAGGACAACCCGGCATCGGACAGGGTGTTGCGCAACGCGGGTTTCCAGTATCTCGGCGATGCCGAGACGTTTTCCGTGGCGCGCGGCACGACCGTCCCGACCTGGACCTACTTGAGGCGTCTTGAGTCAGCGACCCCTCCCTGAAGGGAAGGGCTTGAGGGGCGAACGCCCCGACGGCCCGTGCCGACCCGAACGAGAAAGGAGACTTCCATCCAATCTGCCTTGAAGCATGCGTTGAAGACCGACCCCGGGATGCTTCCTCGGTCCCGGGCTCTCGAAGATTCGCCTGCAGACACGCCGGGTCAGGCACGAAACGGGGCGAATCGTGACGCGGGTGACAAATGAAATTCCTTGATCTCGCACGGGTGACGATCCGCTCAGGCTCCGGGGGCGCAGGTTGCGTCAGTTTCCGTCGCGAGAAATACATCGAGTTCGGTGGTCCGGACGGCGGCGACGGCGGCAAGGGCGGTGACGTCTGGGTTGAGGCGGCCGATGGGCTCAACACGCTCGTCGACTTTCGCTATCGGCAGCATTTCCACGCCCAGAACGGCCAGCACGGCATGGGACGGCAGCGGACAGGAAAGAACGGGGCCGATGTCTCTCTTCACGTGCCTGTCGGCACCGAGATCCTGGACGAAGACCAGCACACGGTACTGGCGGACCTGACGATGGTCGGTCAGCGCGCGTGCCTGGCCAGGGGCGGCAATGGCGGCTTCGGCAACCTGCATTTCAAGAGCTCGGTCAACCAGGCGCCGCGCCGGGCTCTCCCCGGCCAAGCCGGAGTCGAGCGCGAGATTTGGCTCAGGCTGAAGCTCATTGCCGATGCCGGGCTTCTCGGACTTCCAAACGCAGGCAAGTCGACCTTTCTGGCGGCCACTTCCAATGCGCGCCCCAAAGTCGCCGATTACCCGTTTACCACGCTGCATCCCAGTCTCGGCGTGGTTTCCGTGGATGGTGACGGATTTGTTCTCGGTGACATTCCCGGCCTGATCGCGGGTGCTCACGAAGGGCGCGGAATCGGAGGCCGGTTCCTTGGTCACGTTGAGCGATGCTTCGTGCTGCTGCACTTGGTCGATGGGACCGCAAAGGACGTTGCGGGCGACTGGCAGACCGTCGTCAGTGAACTCGCGGCGTACGGGGGGGGACTGGCCGCGAAGCCTCGAATCACCGCGCTCAACAAGATCGATGCGCTGACGGAAGCCGACCGGGACGCGAGGCGAAGGGAACTCGAAGCCGTGGCCGGCCCTGTCATGCAGGTCTCCGGCGTGAGTTGCGAGGGGGTGCAGGATGTGCTTCGTGCGCTCAGGCGCCGGATCGACGATGGCAAAGGGGTCGCGCAGGAAGTGACCCAGGAGCTGGCGGCATGGCATCCTTGAGCGAAGCAAGACGCGTCGTCGTCAAGGTCGGCTCGGCCCTTCTGGTCGCGGACGGCAAGCTGCGCGTGCCATGGCTGAACTCGCTTGCCGAGGACGTCGCCTGGTTGAAGCGGGACGGCAGGGACGTTGCGCTGGTCTCGTCCGGCGCGATTGCGCTTGGCCGGGCGACCCTTGGCCTGCCGGACGGAACGCTGCCCCTGGAAAAGAGCCAGGCAGCCGCGGCTGTCGGACAGATCCGCCTTGCACGCGCCTACGAAGAGGTGCTCGCGCCCTTCGGAATCTCGACGGCGCAGGTGCTCGTCACGCTTGAGGACAGTGCCGACAGGCGCCGCTACCTGAACAGCCGGGCGACGCTGGAGCAACTCCTGGGTTTCGGCGCCGTGCCAATCGTGAACGAGAACGACACCGTCGCCACGGACGAGATCCGCTTCGGCGACAATGACCGCCTTGCCGCCCAGATTGCGGTTACTGTGGGTGCGGATGCCCTTGTGCTTCTTTCGGACGTGGACGGGCTTTATTCCGGTGACCCCAAGACCGATGAGGAGGCTCGGCACCTCGATTTCGTCGACGATATCACGCCAGAAATCGAAGCGATGGCAGGCGATGCGGGAACCGGGCTCTCGAAAGGGGGCATGAAGACCAAGATTCTCGCCGCCAAGACGGCGGCGGCCGGCGGGGCGGCCATGGCGATCACGAGAGGATCGGTGCTGAACCCCTTGAAGGCGCTCGCAAACGGCGCGCCAGCGACATGGTTTGCAGCCGAGACCGATCCTCAGGCGGCGCGAAAGCGATGGATCGCGGCGATGAAGCCCAAGGGCGAGTACCATGTCGATGCGGGTGCCGAGCTGGCGCTTCTTGGCGACAAGTCCCTCTTGCCGGCGGGTGTAACCGACGTGTCGGGAACCTTTGGACGTGGCGAGCCAGTGGTGATCGTCGGTCCGGACGGGGCAAGGCTGGGTGTCGGGCTGACCCGATACACGTCGGAGGAGGCGGACAGGATCAAGGGCGAACGATCCGGTCGCATCGAGGCGATCCTGGGCTATCCGGGGCGAGCGGCCCTTGTTCACCGCGACGATCTGGCAATCTGAGCGTCGCTGATTGGACAGCGTCATCGCGAATGTGTATCCATTGCCGATGCCGGGAGGAGCGAGAGATGAAAGACGTGACCGATGTCCAGGAAGTCATGACGGACATTGGCCGGCGTGCCCGGGCTGCCGCCATGGAACTTGCCGTCGCGTCCTCCGAGGCAAAGCAGGCTGCCATCGAAAGCGCCGCCGATTCTGTCTGGGAGCGTCGTGAGGAGATCATCGCCGCAAATGCGGAGGACATCGCCTACGGTCGGGAAAAGGGCCTTTCAGCGGCCATGACGGACCGGCTCCTGCTGGACGAGCCCCGCATCATGGGAATTCGTGACAGCTTGTGCGACGTGGCGGCACTGCCCGACCCGGTGGGCGAGGTCATGGACGAGTGGGACAGGCCGAACGGGCTGCATGTCAGGCGCGTCCGGACGCCGCTCGGTGTCATCGGAGTCATATACGAAAGCAGGCCCAACGTCACGTCGGACGCGGCCTCGCTCTGCCTGAAGTCCGGAAACGCCGTGATTCTGCGCGGCGGCTCCGAGAGTTTCCACTCCGCGGGCGCCATTCATGCATGCCTCTTGGACGGCCTGGATGTCGCGGGCTTGCCCAGGGACGCCGTACAGCGCGTTCCGACCCGCGACCGCGCCGCCGTATCCGAATTGCTGCGCATGACGGATCATGTCGATGTCATCGTGCCGAGGGGCGGCAAGGGACTGGTGAGCGTCGTGCAGCGGGAGGCACGGGTGCCTGTCTTTGCCCACCTTGAAGGGATCGTGCATGTCTATGTCGATGCGGTCGCCGACAGGGACACCGCTCTTCGCGTGGTGCTGAATGCCAAGACCCGGCGTACCGGCATCTGCGGCGCGGCCGAATGCCTGTTGATCCACAAGGATGCCTTCAAGGAGGTTGGACTGCCCGTAATCAAGGCGTTGCTGGAAGCCGGTGTCGAGATCAGGGGGGACCGGACTGCGCAAGCCGTCGAGGGCGTCGTGCCTGCGAGCGCCGAGGACTGGGGTCGCGAGTACCTTGACATGAAGATGGCCGTGAAGGTCGTCGAGTCGCTTGACCGTGCCATTGAGCATGTCCGCACCCATGGCTCTTCGCACACGGATTGCATCATCACCGCGGATGACAGTGCGGCGGACCGGTTCTTCCGGAACCTCGACAGCGCGATCCTCATGCGGAACGCGTCCACCCAGTTTGCGGACGGCGGCGAGTTCGGAATGGGTGCCGAGATCGGCATTGCCACCGGCAAGCTTCATGCGCGCGGCCCTGTCGGCGCCACGCAGCTTACCAGCTTCAAGTACCTGGTGACTGCGGAAGGTGCGGTCAGGAGTTGATTTCCATGGTTCGCGGGTCGGCGCGATGCCGGGCAACTGGTTGGGGCAGGCGTTGCAGGCGGCTTCTCCCCGGGTACCTGTCCGCGATCATCGAGACGGCAATTTACCGGGGATCGCGGGCAAGCGGCGAGTTCAAGCCCGCCCGCAGCCTGTGCGAAGGCGCCCTCGTGGCGAACGCGGTTCCGGTCCCAGGCGTTCCTTGTGCCCGCATCGGATTATGGTATCGTCCCGGCCTGACAAGGCAAGACAGCGCAGGTCGAAAGTCCAATGCGCCATGACAGACGCTTCGTTCCTGCTGGCCCCCGGCAATCTCGTCCGGCACCCCCGGCGTCCGGACTGGGGGACCGGTCAGGTGCAGTCCAACATCGACGGGCGCGTCACCGTGAATTTCCCCGAAGAGGGAAAGGTCGGCATCGACAGCAGCAGGATCGAGCTGATTCCGGTCTTTCACTCCGAATGATGGCCGACGTCGCATCCATGGACTTTCCGGCGCCCGGTTGTCCATTCGCTCCAACCCGGCCTTGCAAGCATCAGGAGTTCCTCACGACGCGGGCAACTGGCAGGCCGAGACTCCCGGCGGTCCATGGATCTTGACGCCGCACATCTGACTCTGCGCATTGCCGCGACCGAAGAGGATCGTCTGGCAGCCGAGCGCCTGCGCTATGAGGTCTTTGTCGAGGAACTGGGCGGTAATGGCGACATGGTCGATCATGAAGGCCGGTTCGAGCGGGACCGCTTCGACCCGGACTTCGATCACCTGATCCTGGTGGACGGCAACCGGGACCGCGCCGCCCTCGATCACGTTGTGGGTGTCTACCGCCTGCTGCCGGGAGGCCGCCGGGACAGGTTCTATTCCGAGGACGAGTACAACGTCTCGCTGCTCGTTGAAAGCGGCAGGAAGCTTCTCGAGCTTGGCCGCACTTGCGTGCGCCAAGGATACCGGGACGGCATTTCGCTGCACCTCCTCTGGATCGGCCTCGCAGACTATGTGCGCGAACGGGAAATCGAGATTCTCTTCGGCGTCGCGAGTCTCCATGGCACGGACATCGACGCGCTTGCCGAACCGTTGTCGCATCTGCACCATTCGTATCTGGCGCCGCCCGAACTCAGGGTGCGCGCACGGGAAGACGTCTTTCAGTCAATGGACCTGCTCGCGCCGGAACAGATCGACCGGGTTGCCGCAATGCGCGCGACACCGGCATTGATCAAGTCCTACCTGAAGCTCGGCGGGTTTGTCGGGGATGGCGCCTTCGTGGACCACAAGTTCAACACGACAGACGTATGCCTGGTGATCGACGTTGACCTGATCAATCCCGTCGCCCGCGCCCGCTATTCGAAAGGCTCCCGGGCATGAGCGACCCGACCTGGCGTTCCGATGCGGCACCTGACGTGTTCAGGCCCAGTCTTCTTGGCTGGCTTCTGGTCGTTTGCAGAGGGGCGGTTCTGAGCGCCCTGGTATTCGGCTGTTTCGGAATCCTGATGTTGGCCAGGCTGGTCGAGCGCCCGCTCTTCGGGCCGCATCGGCCCTGGACGCCGCAGATTGTCGTCTTCGTTTGCCGCAACGCGTTTCGTGTTCTCGGAATGCGCCTGGAGATCAGCGGCGTGCCGGTGAACCGTCCGGGCGTGATCGTGTCGAATCACAGTTCGTGGCTGGACGTATTCACTCTCAACGCGGCGGGACCGCTCTATTTTGTCGCAAAGTCCGAAGTTGCCAGGTGGCCCGGAATCGGATGGCTGGCGCGTGGCACGGGAACCGTCTTCGTTCATCGCGAACGGCGGGAGGCCGGGAACCAGAAGACGGTCTTCGAAGAGCGCCTGGCGGCAGGACACCGGATCCTGTTCTTTCCGGAAGGCACGTCCAGTGATGGCCGGCGCGTCCTGCCATTCAAGTCGACGCTCTTTGCCGCCCTCTTCTCGAATCGCCTGCCGGAACTCTGGGTCCAGCCCGTCACGGTTGTCTATCACGCGCCGGAAGGTGCGGACCCACGCTACTACGGATGGTGGGGCAGCATGGAATTCGGATCTCATCTCGTGAAGACGCTGGGGACACGTCGCCAAGGAAAGGTCGAGGTGACGTGGCACGGGCCGCTGCGCGTTGCGGACTTTGCGGAGCGAAAGCTCCTTGCTGCAGAGGCCGAGGTGCGGGTGCGGTCGGCCCACCCTCAGGGATCAGCCGAGGGCGCGGACGAATCCGGCTAGGGCCCTTGCGGGATTTTCCTGTCGCCAGATTTCCTCGCCAACTCCGATGAAGTCGGTGATCGGGGCGAGGCTTGCAGCGAGGCTGGTGTCAAGATGGCCCTCCGCCACGACAGGCAGCTCGATCATCTCCGACCACCAGGCAAAGAGCTCGGGTTCGGCCAATGTGCCGTCACCGAGCGCCGACGCGCCGACCGGCCCGAAGGCAACGTAACTTGCCCCGGCTTCGGCCGCGTTCATTCCGTCATGGCGGGAGGCGTGGCAATAGGCTCCGACGATGGCGTCCTTGCCAAGTGCTCCGCGCGCTTTCCTGACCGATCGTGACCCGTCGACGAGATGCACGCCGTCAAGCCCGAGATCCTGAGCGAGTGCAAGATGCGATTCGATCACCACGGCCACGTCGCGTGCATGCGCTGCCTCGCGCAATGCATCGGCCGAGCGCGACAGTCGGTCCTCGTCCCGGGTCGCCATGGACAGGCGCAGGCAGGCGACTTCATGCGCGTCAAGGACGGCGGCCAGTTGCTCCCGAAACGCCGGGAGATCAAACTCCGGCGGAGTCAGCAAGTATATCTGCGGCTTGTCCGAACCGGCCATCCGGCGTCTCCCGGGGAATCGCGCCCGAGGCTATAGCCGTTTGACGCCCGCGGGGGAAGGCTGCCGGTCCGCTCTTGCGGAGTGCCATGGCCCGGGCCGGCCATGTGCGCGAACCGCCCTTCTGCCCACCGGCTTGCGGCGTTCTCTGCCGGCTTGTGCCCGCGTCCGATGCGTCATATCTGCGCAAGCGTGAGCCAGCCCGTCTTTGTCCTTGCAGAGCCCCAGATGGGCGAGAACATCGGCGCCGCCGCGCGCGCGATGTGGAATTTCGGCCTGAACCGCATGGTGATTGTCGCGCCGAGGGACGGCTGGCCGAACCCCAGGGCGATCGCCTTGGCAAGCGGTGCGGGACGGCTTCTCGACGAGGCTCGGCTGGTCGGGTCAACTTCCGAAGCTGTTGCCGACGCGACGTTCGTGTATGCGACCACCGCACGGAGCCGGGAACTGAGGAAAGATGTCCTCACGCCTCAGGTCGCGATGCGGGATGCGGCGGCCAGGATTGGAGGAGGGCAGGATGTGGCCGTGCTGTTCGGGCCGGAGCGGGCCGGCCTCCAGAACGACGATGTCGCGCGGGCGAACGCGATCATCTCGGTACCCGTGAACCCGGAGTTCCCGTCCCTCAACCTTTCGCAATGCGTGCTTCTGACCGCGTACGAATGGCACCTGGCGGCGGGGGGTGCTCCGCATCGGGAACGGGACCCCTCGGATCCCTTGCCGGCCTCGCATGCGGAAGTGGAGCGGCTCGCCTCCCGCTACGAGGATTGTCTTCAGGATGCCGGTTTCTTCTTCCCTCCCGAGAAGGCCGCAGGGATGAAGCAGGTACTCAGGAATCTTTGGTCGCGCATGCCGCTCACGTCGGCGGACGTGCAGGTCCTTCACGGAGTCCTGCGCCAGATGGTTCGCTGGCAGGAGCGTGGCGACTGACTGGACGGGTTGCGCCCGCCGAATTACATGTCGCGCGAGGCAAGAGGTTGGAGATGAGCAGGAAACGGAGCATTTTCGAGGAAGTCGGCGCGGGTGCGGAACGGGTCGCCGCGCCCGCCGGCGGTGTCATAGACGGCGGCAGGAAGAAAGCTCGGGGGGCCATTCGCCTTTGGCTGTCCGTGCTTGGCATTCTGGTCGTGCTGATGATCGTCGCGGGCGGGCTGACGCGGCTGACCGACAGCGGGCTTTCGATCACCGAATGGCGGCCCGTCGCTGGCGCCCTTCCCCCGATGAGCTCAGAGGCGTGGGAAGCGGAGTTCGAGAAATACCGGCAGATTCCCGAATACCGGCTTCAGAACGAGGGCATGACTCTTGCGGAGTTCAGAACCATCTACTGGTGGGAGTGGGGGCATCGGCAGCTTGGTCGCATCACGGGCCTCGCCTGGGCGGCCGGATTCCTGTTCCTCCTTGCGACACGCCGCATGCCTGCAGGCTGGACGGGGCGCTTGTTGCTGCCCGGAATTCTTGGCGGCGCTCAGGGCGGGATCGGGTGGTGGATGGTTTCGTCCGGTCTTTCCGGCGACGTGCTGGACGTCGCTTCCTACCGGCTTGCGGTGCATCTCGGGCTCGCCTTCGTGATCTTGGGCGTCATTGCTTGGCAAGCAATGCTTCTTGGCCGGAGCGAGGCCGGGCTTCTGCAAGCGAGGCGGGTGCGCGACGCGCGGCTCCTGTCGGCGGCCACGGGCCTGATGCACCTTGCGTTCCTGCAGATTCTGCTCGGGGCGCTCGTGGCGGGAATCGATGCTGGACGCACGTTCAATGACTGGCCTGGCATGGCGGGGCAGTTCTTCCCTCCCGCCGCCTTCGACCTGGAACCCGTGTGGCGGAACTTCACGGAGAATGCGGGGCTGGTGCAGTTCATGCACAGGATTGCGGGCTACCTGCTTCTGGCCCTTGGCATCGCCTTCTGGCTGCGAGCCCGAAGTTCGGGCAACAGGGCGATCCGGGGCGCGTTCACGGCGGTTCTTGCGATGCTGGTCCTTCAGTTGCTGCTTGGAATCGTGACCGTCCTCTACATCGCTCCGCCGGGACTGGCGATCCTGCACCAGCTTGGCGCAGTGCTGCTTTTCTTCCTGATCCTTCGGGCGCGGTTCCTGGCGGCCTATCCGCCCGATCAATCGGCAAGGGATGCGGCATGAGTGCGTATGACGAACTGACGGCGTTTCAGCGCGAGACGGAAGCGCTGGGCCAGGTCATGGGACGGCTTTCCTGGGACCAGGAGACCGTCATGCCGGCCGGCGCGGTCGAGCAGAGAGCGGAGGAAGTCGCGGCCCTCGAAGGTGTCCTGCACCGTCGGCGCACCGATGCACGCATCGGAGACTGGCTGGAGGCGGCGTGTCCGGCAGACGAAGTGCAAGGTCGGCAGGTCGAGATGATCCGCCGAAGCTACGAACGCTACCTGCGTGTTCCCGAGGAGTTGTCTGCGGCGATCGCGCGAACCGGATCGATTTCGCGGCAAGTCTGGGCCGAGGCGCGGCGGACGGACGACTTCGGCCTGTTCGCGCCGAAACTTTGCGAAGTCGTGGCATTGGCACGCGAGAAGGCGGCAGCACTTGCCGACGGCGGCAATCTCTATGACGCGCTGCTCGATGAGTTCGAGCCCGAGATGACCGAGGTCGAGCTTGACAGGATGTTCGACGCGCTCCGTCCGCGCCTCGTGAACTTGCGTGAACGCATCATGGGATCGGAACGGAAGGTTCCGGTGCTCGATCACGAATTCGACGAATCCGGCCAGCTCCGTCTCTCCGCCGAGCTTGCGGAGGTGTTCGGCTATGACAGGTCGCGCGGCCGGATCGACAAGGCGGTGCATCCGTTCTCTTCCGGATCCGGCCTGGATGTACGGATAACGACTCGGACGGATTCGAGGGATCCGTTCAATTGCATCTACTCGACGATTCACGAAGTCGGCCATGCCTGCTACGAGCAGGGAATCGATCAGGCCTATCTCCTGACGCCTCTTGGCGGCGGCGTGTCCATGGGCGTGCACGAAAGCCAGAGCCGGATCTACGAGAACCAGATCGGCCGCGGCAGGGAATTCACCGGTTGGCTCTTTCGGAGAATGCGGGACATTTTCGGGGATTTCGGACTCGCGGACGAGGAGACGTTCTTCGCCACGGTCAACAGGTTTTCCTCCGGTTTCATCCGAACCGAAGCGGACGAGGTCGACTACAATCTCCACGTGCTGCTTCGGTTTGACCTGGAGCGCGACCTGGTCAACGGGCGGCTCGAGGCCGGTGACGCCAACGAGGCGTGGAACGAGAGATTCCTGGCGGATTTCGGCGTCAGCGTCGACATGCCGTCCAATGGCGTCTTGCAGGACGTGCATTGGTCCGAGGGTCTCTTTGGCTATTTCCCGACCTACACTTTGGGCAACGTCTACGCGGGCTGCCTGCATGCCGCCATGAAGCGCGAGGTGTCCGGATTTGGCGACGCGCTTGCAGACGGCGTGACCGAGCCTGCCCGCCTTTGGCTAGGCGAGCGGATCCACCGCTTTGGCGGCTTGTTGAAGCCGCGTGACCTCATGGAGCGTGCGACTGGAGAAGCGCCCTCGGAAGCTCCGCTGCTCGACTATCTGGACGCGAAGTTTGGCGAGATCTATCCCACGTGACGCGACCTCGCCGAACGGCGCTGCAGGATCGATTGGGGCGCCGGTCACTGTTTCGGGCACGTTCCAGGCTTCCTTGACGCCCTCGAACTTGTGACGGCATTCGAGACCGGCCCGGATCAGGTCGCGAAGCGCTGATTCGTCTGCTGCGGCGATTGTCCTGTAGTGCCGTCGGCCCTTGCCGCACATGTCCGGGCCGAGCCGTGCGGCAAATTTCGGAATCTCTGATGGCTCGGCTGCAAGAGAAGCAAGATGTCGCGCGATCGCATGCTGAAGCCGGTCGCATGGAAGGCGCCCGCCCGGCCTGACGGGTCTCGGCGGTGACTTTCCTTGGCTGATCCTCTTGCGCCAGAGTTTCGTCTTCTATCCGGCCACGTATCGAAAGATGGCATCGTGGCGCCGTGCTACGGCACGACGTTCCCGGGCAACATGTTCGAAGAGATCCGGAACTTGCGTGGGGATTCCTTGGTGACCGACTCAGAGAGCCGGCAACATCGAATCCGGGCAACTGTCGGCGGACGATCGGGGCGAATGTCCGGGATTGCCATCGCCGAGGCTTCAAGTTCCATCAAGATTCTTCGGGCCCCTGTCCAGGCGACTCGCGGCCTGCAGTGCCGTTCCGGGACGGGCGCATCTGCCGGTAGATATGCGTCGGCAAGGTTGCAGCACTGCCGGCTCTTGCTGCCTGTCATTGAGACTACAGGTCCTTCCTGGAATTTCAGCCGCCGGTGTGGCTCATGTGACGACTGACCTGGCCGTCCGCGCGCTGGCGTGAATAGTCGAAGTCGTGGCCCTTGGGCTTGCGCCCGATGGCTTCCCGAATGGCATCCTCCAGCAGTCCGTCGCTTTCCGAGGCCCGCAGCGGCGCCCGGAGGTCCGCCATGTCCTCCTGTCCGAGGCACATGTAGAGCTCGCCTGTGCAGGTCAGCCGCACGCGGTTGCACGACTCGCAGAAGTTGTGTGTCAAGGGCGTGATGAAACCCACTTGCTGGCCGGTCTCCTCAAGCCGCACGTATCGTGCCGGCCCGCCCGTCCGATGGGCCAGGTCGACGAGCGTGTAGCGCTCTTCAAGGCTGTTGCGCAGATCCTTCAGGCTCCAGTACTGGCCAACGCGGTCCTCGCCGCCCAGGTCGCCCATTGGCATGACCTCAATGAAGGTCAGGTCCATGTCGCGCGACGCGCACCATTCCGCAAGCCGGAACAGCTCGTCTTCATTGAATCCCTTGAGTGCCACCGTGTTGATCTTGACACGCAGCCCGGCATTCTGCGCCGCATCGATGCCGGTCAGAACCTGGGGCAGCCGACCCCAGCGCGTGACCCGGGCGAACTTCTCTTCGTCCAGCGTGTCAAGCGAGACATTCACGCGCCGGACCCCGGCATCAATCAGGTCATCCGCAAACCGCGCGAGCTGGCTGCCGTTGGTCGTGACGGTCAGTTCCTTGAGGGTGCCGCTCTCCAGGTGTCTGGTCATGGCGCGGAAGAACGTGAGAATGTCGCGCCTCACCAGCGGCTCGCCTCCTGTGATCCTGAGCTTTTTCACGCCGAGTCGAATGAATGTCGAGCACATCCGGTCAAGCTCTTCCAGCGTCAGCAGATCCCGCTTCGGCAGGAAGGTCATGTGTTCCGACATGCAATATACGCAGCGGAAATCGCAGCGGTCAGTGACCGAAACGCGCAAATACGAGATTGCGCGTTGAAACGGATCGATGAGCGGCGCGTCGGGCATGAATGGAAGTTAGGTTGCGGGACGCAATTCCGCAAGCAAGAAGCAGGTGTCGGTCACTGCGGCTACAGTGGGCTATTGCGTTCGGATCATTTGGCTCTGGATCGATTGCCTGGCTTGCTACGGAGCTGGCAAGCTTCAGCAAGATTCCTGTACCTCTCCACGTGGACTTCAACATGATCTGGAAACCGCGGAGCAAGGGTACCGCGGAGTTGTGTGAAACGCTGCCTTGTTCTTGAGCAACGAACGCAACAATTCAGGCATTCTTCCCTGAACAATCCGGGAACGTCAGGCAGGTCACTAAACGTGGATGATGACGACACGCCTGTCGTGACGCGGGAAAGCCACGACGCAATCCATGCGACGCCGGATCGAAGGAGGACGCCATGAGCGACCTGGGCGGATGCCCGGAGGGCATTGATGGGCCCGGGTTCCCTTCGAGCCCGACACGGTCCCTTGCGCCCGTGTCTCCAGTGCCAGGCAGGGATCCTCTCTCGACACCCGGGAGCGGATCTTGCGCGGCCGTTGTCCGAACGGACGAATTGTCCGTGACGCTGGATCCGGATTCAAGTTCAAGCGACGAGGCCCTGTCGCCCTGCTGGAACGAGCGTTGCGCGGAGAGGCAGTCCATGTGGTGGCTGCCGCACCGGACCGCATCGCCCGGGCCGGCTGCCCGCTTGTCAGGCATGTCATCGAGCTTTCGGGAGGAAGCATCGAGCTTCTGGAAGAGGACGATCGTTCCGACCGGTTCGACGTGCGCTGCCTCGTTGCGCATTTCATTTCCTTCCGCAACTCCCGCCATGGAGAGCGTTCTGGCCAAGGGCGCAAGGAAGATCAGGGCCTGCCCGAAGAACCCTGAAATGCTGCATGAGCCGGTCCGCCAGCAGCGCCGCGCCTGCAGTCTCGCGATCGCCTGCTTCATCGAGGCCGACCGCGGCCTCGTGGACCCGAAGGGCCAGGATCTCAAGCGGACCGCGCTCCGCTCCGCCGACTGCGACGAGGCTGCCAGCACGGCGTTCAGGACCCGTGACGCCGTGATCCGGCGCCGGAAGGAAGGCGATGGTTGCGGCTTCTCCTTTCGCGGCATCAGGGACATGCGGCAGCGCATTGCCGTCCGGAAGCCGTCAGGCGCGTTCGTCGCGCGGAACCTCGACCTTGCGGAACCCATGCCCGACGAGGCGTGGAAAAAGCTGACGACCATGGTGCTTGAGCGGGGGCAGTGGTTCATCTGCGCTCAGTTGCACATTGTCACGGTGGGGCAGGACGAAATCCAGGTCCGTTCCATCATGTCCCTCGACCCCGGCGTGCGGACCTTCGTGACCGCATGCTCGGTGGACCACGCCGCCAGCCACGGTGACGGCTTCCACGCCGACAGGGTGTTTCCCCTCCTGCTGAAGCTCGACCGTCCGGCCGGACAGCGCGCGAAGGCAAGGCACGGGGAATGGAAGCGCCACTTCCGGAAGCGCATCGACAGGCTTGCCGTCCGCGTACGCAGCCTGGTCGACGACCTGCACCGGCGGGTTACCCGCGATCTCGGCCGGGCCTTCGACGTGATTCTCCTTCCGTCCTTCGAGACCGGGGACATGAGCGCCAGGGAGGGGCGGAAGATCAGGACGAGGACCGTGAGGTCGATGCTCGGCCTCGCGCATTGCCGCTTCCAGCGCAGGCTGGCGTGGATGTGCCGGAAATGCGGAAAGCGGCTCATCGTCGCGAACGAGGCCTGCACCGGCAGGACGCGCTCGCGGGACGGCTTCGCGAACCCGCGCCTTGGCGGCGCGAGGACGGTCTCGGACGGCACCCTCTTCGTCGACCGGGACATGAGCGGCGCACGGGGCGTCATGCTTCGTGCGCATTGCCGCAGCCCGGGCCGTTTCCGGGCGGCGGGCGCGGATGTTGCGCTCGGTGCGGAATGAATCAAGTGGAGGCATTTGGCGCTCCCGGCACCTCAATGACACTTCGATTTTGCGTACCGGTCCGTAGGGGAATTTTCCGTGGTGACTGAGTCAGTGAAAAACACGGCCGTTTCGTGGCGGGAATTCCCCCGCTGAGGAAAGGAACGGTCTGGTTCGGGTGTGCCCCGTGCACCAGGACGATGCAGGGCGACGACGGGACAACAGGATCTTGGAATGCTCGAGTCGGCCGACAAGTTCGAACACGGCGAAATCCGTTCGCAGCGCACGGCGACCCTGCATAGGTGAAGGGCATGGCAGATGTCACCGCGGTCGCCAGCGAAGCCATCAAAGACGGGCTTGACAAGCTTTCCGAACTTCCGACGCCAGTCAGCAGCTGGCACGTCGAGACCGGCCGCGACTCCGCTGACGAGCCCGCCGTCTGGGTTTGGGCGATGTTGACGGATGACGAAGTCGTGTTCGCCAAGCTGGATCAATTGCGGTCGACCATTCGTGATCGAGTACACGACGCGGTAGGTTCCTCCACGCTCGCCTGCATCCGCTTTCGCGGTACGTCCGAGGTCGAGCGGAAACATTGAACCCTCACACTGAGTTGTCGAAACATGCCCGACGCCTTGTCCAAGGTCAGCCCAAGAGACCGCTCCGGGCAGTCGTCGTCGCCCGGTATCCGCATCGTGCTTCGCTCGGTTTCACCCTCTGGTCGACGATGCGGCCCACTAATGCTGTCGGGCTCAGGACGCGCTCCACTGCGCAAGGGTCTCGCGCGAGCCCTTGTCCACACCGAGCAAGGCAGTTCACCGCCGATTCGCCCGCAAGGCACCCTGCGAGCGGACACTTTTCTGACTGGGCCTCTGGCTTGCAAGCGCATGAAGGGTTGGACGCAAAATCAGGCATCGCGGCCCTGTTGGTCGGGTTCGCGTAAGGCGGCACGGGACTTTCAAGCGAGGACGTAGGTGCGATTCTGGGCACGCGGAGAGTCAAGGGTGTCGGCGCGGCCCTGTCCGCATCGAGGTTCACGCTTCGCACGGCCGGGATTCGCATGGAGGAGGCGGCCGTTCGGCGGACGGTTCGCGGCCGGAGTGTCTGGATTGCAGGACCGCGCATCCGCCAGGCTACGCATGTTATCGAACAGGAGCGCTGTCGCTGGACGACTGGCGGACGCAGGGAACCGCCGACAAGGAATGAGGAGCATGGGGAGACGGGTCCTGTACTCGTCCTTCGGGCGTTGAAGTGCCGGGGAAACGTCCACTGGGTCGACGGCGGAATGGCGGAACTGGGCGGGCTTCTCGATGACGACCTGCTCGAGGTCGAAGACGCAGGGAGCGGAACCGTTGGAGAGATCTTCGTCGCCGGGACCGAGCCGGGTGAGGACGGGCAAGAGCGCCCGGTGCCAGACAGGTATGCGGAAACCGGCATCTGTGTGCGCGGACAGCGCGATTGCGCCGAATCGCGAGTGCCAGGCGCGATCGGCCCGGGACGGTTTTCGACGATGATTGCCCTGGTCGAGGAAGCAACCTGGGCGGAGCGCCGACTTCCATTCGAGGACGTGCAGCGGCAGGTCGCGATCGCACGCGCGGAAAACAGCTGTCGATGTCAAGGGACGCGATCACGCCTTGGCGGGACGTCGAGCCGGATAGGTGCCTTCGCTACGTGAACTGGATCGGAGCGCGCGGCCGGGACGGGCCGGGGCACGCACCTCCGCAGCGCATGCGGTTGCGCTGCCAGCACGAGGTTGTGATCGCGACGAAGCCGGGCCGACGATCGTGCTTCGCGAGGAAGGGTTGCGTGGCGACGAAGCCCGCACGACAAGCCGGGCGATCAAGAGATGTGCCAAGCGGCATGGATTCACAGACACCGAATCGATCATGGTCCGCGAGTTCCGGATCGCAAGGAAGCAGCCCAGGCCAAAGGATCCCGGCCCTGCAGAGGACACGCGGAAGGCGAGTGCGAAGGCCCCGCGATCTCGGTTCCCGGGATCAAGTGCCGCTTCCAATTGTGGCACGCGCCACCAACGCGTCAGGAAACGGTCTTTCGACATTCGTGCCAAGATGACCGGGAAACAGGATACAGGTTTCAGTCGAGTTCGTTGAGCCGACCAAGTGCGGTCCTGAGCCGGTCGAGCTCTTCGGCCTTCCGTGCGGCGGCTTTCGCGGTTTCAGCAATCACGTCTTCGGCTGCATTCTCGCGGAATTTCCTGTTGTCCAGGCGCCCCCGAAGCCCTGCGAACTCCCTTTCAAGCTTGTCGACCGTCTTTTCGAGGCGTGCCCGCTCGGCCGCAACGTCGATCAAGCCCTCGAGCGGCAGCGCGAATGTGCCGCCCAGAGCGGCGATCGTGGCGGAGCCTTTGGGAGCGGCATCCGCGTCTTTCAGGGCATCGATGCGCGCCTGGCGCTTGATCATGGCTTCGTTGTTTTCCCAGGCCGCTGCGCCCGCCGCGTCAAGGGAAAGCTTGAGCAGCGGGGTCTTCGTTCGCGCCGGGACGTTCATTTCACCTCGTACTGAGCGAACCTTCTCGATGAGGTCGATCACCCATCCGATTTCCGTCTCGGACGATGCATCGACAAGTTCCTTGCCATAGGTCGGCCAATCCGTGTGCACGAGCATCTTGTCGCGCGTCGGGGCCGAAAGCGCCCAGAGCTCTTCGGTGATGAACGGCATGAACGGGTGCAGAAGGATCAGGCACTGATCAAGCAGCCAAGCCATCGCTCGTCGCGTTTCCTCGGCATGTTCCGTGCCGAACAGAGGCTTCGAGAACTCGAGGTACCAATCGCAGAACGTGCCCCAAACGAACGTGTAGAGCGCGTTCGCGGCGTCGTTGAAGCGGAATTCGCTCAACGCCTCGTCGACAGCCATGCGCGTTTTCGCGAGTTCGCCGATGATCCACTTGTTGACGGTCTGCGTGGCGGTCGGGGCCCTGTCCTCAGCCTCGAAGACTCCGTTCAATTCCGCGAATCGGGCTGCATTCCAGAGCTTTGTCGTGAAGTTGCGGTATCCGGCGACACGGCTCTCCGAGAGCTTGAGGTCGCGACCCATGGCAGCCATGGAGGTGAGCGTGAATCGAACCGCGTCGGCGCCGAACTTGTCGACCAGTTCAATCGGGTCGATGACGTTGCCGAGGGATTTCGACATCTTGTTGCCCGCGGCGTCGCGCACGAGAGCATGGACGTAGACAGTGTCGAAGGGGCGCTCGCCAACCGTCGCGTACTGCATCATCATCATGCGGGCGACCCAGAAGAATATGATGTCGAAGCCGGTAACGAGAACGCTGGTCGGGAAGTATCTCTCGAGTTCGGGAGTCCTCTCGGGCCAGCCGAGCGTGCCGATGGGCCAGAGCCCGGAAGAGAACCAAGTATCCAGCACGTCGGGATCACGGTAGAGCGGCGCCGTCCAGTCATTGCCGGCTGCCGCCATGGCCGCGCTCTCAGAAATTGCCTCGTCATATTCCGTCGAGTCGGCGACGACCGTCACGTTTGCCGGATAGAACTCTTCGGCCCGCGCGATCGCACCGGCCTCATCGGCCGCGCAGAAGGCTTCGAATTCGTCTGCGCATGGCCTTCCTTCCGTGAGCTTCGGGCCATACCAGACGGGGATCTGGTGACCCCACCAGAGCTGGCGCGAGATGCACCACGGCTCGATGTTGGTCAGCCAGTTGAAATAGACCTTTTTGTGCTGCTCGGGCAGGATTTCCGTCGTGCCGTCGCGGACGGCGTCCAGGGCAGGGTCAACGATCTTCGCCGTGTCGACAAACCACTGGTCGGTCAGCATGGGCTCGATGACGACCTTTGAACGGTCACCGAACGGCTGCATGATCTTCTTGGATTCGACGAGGGGGACGGGTGTGTCTCCGCTCTCGCCTTCGACTGGCGACCCGTTGCCAAGGCGCGGATCGCTCGCAACGGTCATGACCGAGAGTCCTTCGGCGGCAATCTGCTCGGCGATCCTGGTTCGGGCCTCGAACCGGTCAAGGCCGCGCAGGTCGTCAGGGACGAGATTGATTGAGTCCGCGCCGGCCTCTGTCAGGCTCTCCTCTCCCTTGGCAACCGCGAGAGCGATCGCGGCTGCTTCGGCATACGGGGCGCCATCGTCGCGCATGCGCCCGCTGGAATCCATGAGGCGGTACTTGGGGATGTTGCCGCGACTGGCGACGGCATAGTCGTTGAAGTCGTGAGCGCCGGTGATCTTGACCGCGCCGGAGCCGAACTCGGGATCCGGGTACGGATCCGTGATGATCGGGATCAGGCGACGGTGCTCCTTCGGGCCGACCGGGATTTCACAGAGCTTTCCGACGATTGGCGCATATCGCCCGTCCGAAGGGTGAACCGCGACCGCGCCGTCGCCGAGCATGGTCTCGGGTCGCGTGGTCGCGATCGAAATGTAGTTCCGGGTCTCGCGAAGGGTCACGTTCCCGTCTTCGTCCTTCTCGACGAATTCGTAGGTCGCGCCGCCTGCGAGCGGGTACTTGAAATGCCACATGTGGCCATCGACCTCGACATTCTCCACCTCGAGGTCGGAGATCGCGGTCTCGAAATGCGGATCCCAGTTGACCAGGCGCTTGCCTCGATAGATGAGGCCGTCTTCGTGCATTTTGACGAAGGCTCGAATGACTGCGTCATGGAAGTTGCCCTCTTCGCTGGCAGGCGCATCGGGCGCGCCCGACATCGTGAAGGCGTTGCGGGACCAATCGCAGCTTGCGCCAAGGCGCTTGAGCTGCTCGATGATGGTTCCGCCAGACTCTTCCTTCCACTCCCAGACCTTTTTGGCGAATGCCTCGCGGCCCATTTCGCGCCGCGACGGCTGGCCGGCTTCGGACAGCATGCGTTCGACAACCATCTGTGTGGCGATGCCCGCATGATCCTGGCCGGGCTGCCAGAGCGTGTCACGGCCCCGCATCCTGTGCCAGCGGATGAGGATGTCCTGCAGTGTGTTGTTGAAGGCGTGGCCCATGTGGAGGACGCCTGTCACGTTCGGTGGCGGGATCATGATGCAGAACGGTTCGGCTCCGGGACGCGCATTGGCGCCCGCTTTGAACGCGCCCGCACTCTCCCACGCTGCGTAGGTGCGGGGTTCGGCCCCGTGGGCGTCAAAGGTCTTGTCCATGGCGTCGGTCCTTCCGTTCGGCGCTCCGTTTATCGCCGCATTGCGGCGAGGAAAAGACCGATAGGAAAATCGACCGGATCGCGTGCCTGCCGCGTCTGCGCAATACGTGATTAGGACTCTGGACACCGGTCGATACAAGACTAGGGTTCCCGCAGTGACGGTGCAGGGAATCCGATGGACAAGTTTGGCAAGTCGCAACCGGTTCGACGGCTCGAGGATCGGCGATTCCTGACCGGGGAAGGTCGGTATGTCGATGACATCGTTCCGGACCACGCGCTCTGCGCGATCTTCGTGAGGTCTCAGGTGGCGCATGGGCGGCTGGCGCCCGTGGGTCTTGGAGAGGCACGCGGGATGCCGGGCGTGGATCTTGCGATGGCCAGCGAGGATCTCGCGGCCATGGGCGTCGACTTCTCGCTCGGGACGGAAGTTGTCACGAACAGCGACGGCTCGACCGCGGCCGAACCGCGTCGACCGATCCTGGCGGAAGGCAAGGTTCGGTTCGTTGGCGACCCGGTGGCCGTGATCGTGGCCGAGACGCCGGCGCAGGCCAAGGATGCTGCAGAAAGCATCTTTGTCGACGTGGACGAACTTGGAGCCAAGCTGGATCTGGCCCCCGGTGGCGACACGATCCATGACGAGGTGCCGGACAACGTCGGCTTTGACTGGCAGGCAGGCGATTCCGCTGCCGTGGAGGCTGCAATTGCCGAGGCCGCGCATGTCGTGACGACGAGGGTCGCGAACAATCGCATCATCTGCAATTCGATGGAGCCGCGCGGGTGCTTCGCGGAGTGGGACGGCGAACGCCTGCATTTCTCCTTTGGCGGTCAGGGCGTCTGGAACATGAAGGAGGACCTGATCGCGTGCATCGGGCTTGGCGAGGATCAGGTCCGCGTTACCAATCCCGATGTTGGCGGCGGGTTCGGCATGAAGGCCTTCGGATATCCCGAGTATTTCGCGGTCGCCGCCTGCGCCAAGTCGTTGGGCCGGCCCGTGCGCTGGATGTCCGAGCGCACCGAGGCGATGCTGGCCGACAATGCCGGACGGGACCTGGTATCCGACACCACGCTCGCCTTCGATTCCGAATTCAGGATCCTGGCCTACAAGGTCGACACGGTCTGCAACCTCGGGGCCTACCTCTCGGGATATGCGCAGCAGATTCAGACCGAGCTGTTCGCCAAAGTTGCAACGGGCGTCTATGACGTCCAGGCAATCGCACTGAACTGCAAGGGGTTCTACACCAACACCACGCAGGTCGACGCGTATCGCGGCGCGGGAAGGCCGGAGGCAATGCTCGCACTCGAGCGTTCGATCGACGATGCCGCGCGCGTGCTTGGCGTGAACCCACATGAATTGCGGCGGAAGAACTTCATTCCGCCTGAAAGATTCCCCTACAAGACGGCGATTGCGGAGACCTATGACGTTGGCGAATTCGACCGGGTCCTGACCTCCGCCGAGGCGAATTCGGACTCCGCGGGCTTCGCCGCGCGTCGCGCGCAGTCCGAGGCAGGGGGACGCCTGCGGGGGCAGGGCCTCAGCTACTACATCGAGTCGATTCTCGGCGACCAGATCGAGGGCGCCCGGGTTGTCTTCGAGGAGGACGGAACCGTCAGCCTCCATGTCGGCACGCAATCGAACGGACAGGGGCATGAGACGGTCTTTGCAACTTTCCTGTCCGACCATACCGGCATTCCCGCGGACGCGGTCCGCATCGTGCAAGGCGACAGCGATCTGGTGCCGGGCGGCGGGGGCACGGGCGGCTCGCGCTCGGTGACGATGCAGACCGGAGCGACGCTTGCCACAGTGGCCACGATCACGAAACAGTTTGCCGAGTATCTTGCGCGAAAGTCCGAATCCGATGACGTGGAATTCGACGACGATCGATTTCGGATCGAAGGATCGAACGAGACTCCGTCAATGCTCGAGGTTGCCGAAATGGCGCGCGCCGACGGCAGGACCGAGATTCTCGACGTCAAGGAAGAGTGGTCCGTCGAACACATGTCCTTCCCGAACGGGGCGCATGTAGCAGAAGTCGAGATAGACCCTGAAACCGGAACCGTGGTCGTGGACCGCTATTCCGTGACGGACGACTTCGGCAACATGATCAATCCGCTCCTGGCCGAAGGGCAGGTGCACGGGGGCGTTGTCCAGGGCATCGGCCAGGCAATTTACGAACATGTTGCATATGACGAGGACGGCCAGTTGGTGACCGCCACGTTCATGGACTACGGCATGCCGCGGGCGGCGGACTTGCCGATGATCGGGTTCGATGCCGAGCCTGTTCCCTCGCTTTACAATCCCATGGGAATGAAGGGCTGCGGGGAGGCCGGGACGGTCGGAGCTCTCGGTGCGGTGGCCAATGCGGTCGCGGACGCCTTGGCATGTCGCGGCGTCGAGACTGTAGACATGCCTTACACGCCCGCAAAGGTCTGGCACGCGCTGAATGCAGGAGGTGTTGCAGGACAAACGTGATCGTCACACGAATGCGCGAGAGCGGTTCATATTCAAGGATGGGCCATCGCCCTGAACCTGCCTTCCGGGTCGCGGATCCGTAATGCGAGGACTTTCGATGAGCCTGAGAGCCCAGATACGTGATCTTGCCGGCTTCTTGCGCCGGACTGAGCGATCGGTGCAGCAGTACACGCGAGATCTGGTAGATCATGTCGTTCTTCTCGACGGAACCATGTCATCGCTGGCCGAGGGCGAAGAGGCGAATGCCGGCTTGATCTACAAGCATCTGGAAGAAGTGGCCCGATCAGGCAGGGTGAGCCTTTGCCATGCAGCCGGCACCCAATGGTCAGACTGGTCGAAGACCCTGGATGTCATCGAGGGCCGGGGAATCAATCGACGGATCCGCCGCGCCTATGGCTGGCTCGCCAGCCGATACCGGCCTGGAGACCGGATTTTCCTGATCGGCTATTCGCGGGGCGCCTTTGCGGTCCGGTCGTTGGCAGGCGTGATCGACGGCGATGGAGCGCCTGGTTCTGCAAGCCTTTCGTCATTGCCGGATCGGAGTTGGCAGGGAAGCTGGCGAGGTGTTTTTCGGAAGCGCATTGCAGGCGTGGCGTGCCGATCGAGATGATTGGCTGCCTTGATACGGCAAAGTCCCTGGGATTGCGGGCTCCCTTTGTCTGGAAGTGGGCGGAAGTCAGGCATTCCTTCCACGATCATCAGCTTGGTCGTCACATAAGGCACGGGTTCCATGCCTTGGCGCTGGACGAAACGCGCGAAGCCTTTCGGCCGATTCTCCGGGAATGCGACCCGGGTCGCGTGGGGATCGTGGAGCAGGTCTGGTTTCGCGGTTCCCACAGCGATGTCGGGGGCAAGTTGGCGGGCAACTGCCAGGCGCGGCCGCTCTCGAGCATCCCTCTTGTGTGGATGCTTGAACGGGTCGAGCGATGCGGTCTGCCGCTGCCGGCAGAATGGCGGATGAGGTATCCGGCGGATCCCGACGCACCTTCCGTTGGCACCTGGTCGGGGTGGGGCAAGATCTTCCTTGCACGGAAGAAGAGAGTGTTCGGAACTGGTCTGTCCGAGTCCGTGCACCCCTCTGCGGTGGGCCGCTCCTTTCTTGCCAAAGAGGTTCGCCGGGCGGTTCGGTACTAACAGCTCGCTTCATGATGACAGGTTTGGCGATGTCCCGGGTCTGCGTCACGATCTGGCCTGGAAGCAATCCGGACGTTGTTCGTGTGCGCTCCGGGACCTGCCTGGAATTTTTCGCTTCGGTTGAGGTAAGCCGAAGGTAGGGCCGGGTTGACGTCGCATCGCGCCAGCGAGCGATTTGCCGTGATTGCGTTTTGCCGGGTGCACGCGGATACCTACATACGACAATTGGCGCATGCGAGATCTCTTGCGCATGTACGCTTTCCGGTTGATGGACTTGCGCAATCTGCCTAAACGCACCGCATGCAAGGAAGCGCCAATCTCAACGTCATGATCAAGGCGGCCCGGAGTGCTGGAAGAAGTCTTGCGAAGGACTTTCGCGAGGTCGAGAACCTCCAGGTCTCCACGAAGGGTGCAGGCGATTTCGTCAGCCGCGCTGACGTTGCCGCCGAGGGCATCATACGCGAGATGCTCAGAGATGCCCGCCCGAACTATGGCTGGCTTGGCGAGGAAAGCGCTGAGGAAGCGGGCAAGGATCCAACACGGCGTTGGATCGTGGACCCGCTCGACGGCACCACGAATTTCCTGCACGGATTGCCCCATTGGGCGATTTCCATCGCGCTGGAGCACAAGGGCGAAGTTGTGGCGGCGGTGGTCTACGATCCTTCAAAGGACGAGATGTTCGTCGCCGAGAAGGGCCAGAGGGCCAGGCTGAATTCGCAGCGCTTGCGTGTCAGTGGCCGACACAGGATGATCGAGTCGGTCTTTGCGACCGGCCTTCCGTTCGCAGGCCGGCCCCACCTTCCGGACACGCTTCGGGAACTGTCCCTGCTCCTGCCGATGGCCGCCGGCGTGCGGCAATTTGGGGCCGCGTCGCTCGGACTGGCATACGTGGCGGCAGGGCGTTGCGAGGGGTTTTGGGAGCGAGGCCTTCAACCTTGGGACATAGCGGCGGGATCTCTGCTCGTGCGCGAGGCAGGAGGGTTCGTGGACGGAATGGTCGCGTACACGGATCCGATGGTGGCCGGCGACGTCTTGGCCGCAAACTCTGGAATTCACGAGGCCTTTGCCAAGGTGATCCGCACGCCATGAGCTTCGTCCCTGCCGCGAAGGCGCGAAATCCCGGCAAACGGACGTCGTGGCCCTCGGGCCATGGGTGGCCTATCCGTTCCTTCCGTCGCGAATTCGTCCCAGGAGCCGCCCGATGACGAACGAGGTTCTCGGCGCGTAGACGTAGCGTGTGCGGGTCTTTGCGCTGCGGCTTCGCATCCGGACGAGACCGAACACGATCAGGATCACATGCGCCAACGACACGAACGCGAACATGGCGGACGGGCCAAGCCTCTCGATCAGGGATGCCACCAGCCATGGCGAAGCGATGGCGCCCACCGCAAAGTAGAATATGAACGCCGCCGCGACATCGACCCGCTCATCCTGGCTGGCAAAGTCGTGGGCATGGGCGGTGGCAACCGAATAGATGGGAAACGTGGTCAGGCCGAACAGTCCGGCGGCGGCAAATGCCGAAGCCGTGCCGTTTGCCGCGACCGCGACCATCACGATGCAGGAGAGGATTGCCAGCACCGAGAGCGCGATCAGCACGATGCGGCGGTCGTAGCGGTCGGCCGCCCAGCCCACCGGATACTGGCTCAGCGCCCCGCCAAGGACAAAGGCGGCCAGAAAGAGCGCAATGTCGTCGGCCGAGAGACCGACTTCGATCCCGTAGATCGGACCGACCATCCGGAATGCGGCGGCTGTCAGGCCAGCCGACACGACGCCGGCGACCGCAAGCGGCGAGCGTTTCCATGCAAGCCCGGGCTGGAGGCGCCGGGCCTTCGGCACATGGGGCTGCTCGATTCGGGTCAGGACGAGAGGCACAAGCGAAGCACAGCAAATGAGCGCGAGGATGTTGTACGAGACATAACTGGCGGGCTCGAGAACCGAAATCATCAATTGGGCAAACAGCGACCCGCTGATGTCGACGACACGGTAGACACCGATAACCCGGCCCCTTGTTGCGTTGGTGACCTTCGACTGTAGCCAGCTCTCCACGACCGTGTAGCAGCCCGCGATGCACATTCCCGAGAGCACTCGCATGATCAACCACGCCGTCGCGTCAACGATCAGCATGTGGCAGAGGATGCCGATCGTGCCTGCGGCGGTGAAGGCTGCAAAGGTACGGGAGTGCCCGACTTCGCCCAGTATACGTGGTGCCCATATGCATCCTGCGAAGAAGCCGAGAAAGTGTGCGGAACCTAGGAGTCCAACCTCGGCACGCGTGAAATCGAGCTGGATTCCCGAGAGGGCGTCCAGAGGCGCGAGGCCGCCCGATCCGAGCTGCAGCATCAGGACCGAAAGGAGCAGGGCCGCAAATGAAATCATCATGCGCATTTATCGTCACTTTTCGTGCGCTCTGAATTCCTGCGATCGCTTGAATTCGACATCGGAAGGGCGATTTTGGGCGTGAATGGCGTTTCTTCGGCAATGCATGCCGTCTTCGTGCGGCTGGCGGGAGCAAGAAGCCATGCACCCGTCCGGCACGTCGCGGTCACTCTTGGGAATCGTCGCATTCAGGATCGTTGAGATTCACGGGAAGCGTCGCGCCGCCACAGTGCACGCGGCTGACCGTTCCACATGCTGCGGGTCGGCTCATGCGAGCCCTCTCCGAGAGACCGACCTTTGTCCCCATGAATTCCGAGGCATTTCGCCTCTCCCGATCCAGTGTAGCTCTGCGCAATCTGCCCGCCCGAGTGCGAACAGCCTTCCAGGCAGATTCCCGCGGCAACCCAAGGCGGCGAACGCGAGTGCCACACTACTTCGGCGGTTGTTTGCGAGGTTGGAGAAGAACAAGGACGAAGCCTTGGACCTAAACCGATTGGTTGACACCAGCGTCCGCTTTCGCGGCATGGCGACGTCAGGGCGGTCGAAGGACCGGGCAGGGCGAAAGCCGATCTGCATTCCGCGTGCAGCTCAACACGACAAGTCCGAATGTTGCGGACATGTGCGCCCAGCCTTGATTGGCTGGGCGCTTGCCGGGTGTCAGCCTTCATTTGCAATTCCCGGGATTTGCGTGTGCTCGAATGTCCGGAGACGCCAATCTGCACCTCGACGTCGGCCTGTGGCGCTTGGCCGGCAAACGACAGCCGTGCGCCGGATGGACAGGATACGGGGCGAGACCAAAGGTTTCGGGCGGCTGGACGCCGTGTTGTTGACCTTTGCCCGCCAGATTGGCAGACGGACGGCGCATGAGGATTGCGAGAAAGCCATTTGCGCCGCCAACGATAGCAAAGGCTCAATGGGAGAGACCGACGCCCAGGAAGATCATCGGAGTGCCAAAGATGATTGACCATTGGCTGGCATCGGACCTTGCATTTGAACTCAGGCCACCATATTGTATCTAGAAAAATGATCTAGAATGGAGCGCCGCCATGGCCCTCAGCATCAAGACCGAGGAAGCCGACAGGCTAGCGCGGGAATTGTCCCGACTTGCCGGCGAGACAATGACCGACGCCATCACCAAGGCCATGCGCGAGCGGCTGGAGCGTCTTCGGACCGAGAAGGAAGCCCAAGGGGACTATACGGCACGCGTACATGCTTTCGTGCGTGAGCGTGCGCATCTGTTCGACCGCCGTCCCGTCACGAAGGAAGAATGGGATGAAGCTGCCGGTGACACGCCCGAGCAGTTGGGCTTGCGGAAATGATGGTGCTGGACAGTTCTGCCATCGTCGCCATCTTGTTCGATGAACCGGAAGGCCCCAATTGCACCAAGGCTCTTGAGGATGCGCCAGCCCGGCTGGTTTCGGCCGCAAATTTTGTTGAGACGGGCACGGTTCTGGCCGGCCGACTCACTGGAGCAAGGCGGTCAAGGGCCGTGGGAATCCTGGACGAGTTCCTCAATGCGCTCGGCGTTGACATCGCCCCGGTCGATGATCGTCTGGCTCGTGCGGCGATGAAGGCGAGGATCAAATATGGTCAGGGATTCGGCACGCGCGGCGGGCTGAACTTTGGTGATTGCTTCGCTTACGCGCTGGCAAAACAGCACTCAGCCCGGTTGCTCTATATCGGCAACCACTTTGGCATAACCGGCATTCGCTCTGCTCTTGAAACTCCAGGGACGAAGAAACCGAAGAGGCAGATGGCCGGGAAGAGAGCGTAAGCCCCGGCAGAATCGAGAGGGAATGGCCATGAAGCGCGTTGCGCCCTGCGCCAGCAATTCGTCCGACAACCAGGGCGAGGCGCCGATCGAAGACCGGTTCCGGCTTTGCCGGGAACGCGCTGGCCAGGAACGGTGGGAGATTGTCGGTTCCCATGAGCGCGCTTGGTCCCGTCCATGAAGGCGGGCCGGCTGCGGAACGAGAGGCGTTCCCCCGGCATCCGCGATCTGCAAGCCCCCGACGGGAGCGGCCGGTCTCCTTGGCGACCGCTTCGCGCCCCAATTCCTGCACGATTTGGTCGAGCGGTGAGGGCGCCAGCGGGGGGCGAGCCACTCGATCAATGCATCCCTCCGCGCCTCGAATTCTCGGCAGAAGATGGGTGACCTGTTCCCCTTCGAGTCCGCGTTTGCAAGCAAGCTCTGTTCGGCCCTGGTCCTCTTTCGACAGTTGATGGCGCTTTCCTGGGGTGAGCCCGTCGAGGCTTGAAAGGGGGTGGTGGTGGCCATGGTCGTCGCGCCACGCCGCAAATGAATGGCGGGCATGGCCAGGGGAAGCCGACATGTTGCACGCTACATTTCTCGCGGAAGAAGGCGGGCGGCTTTGGATCGCGCGGCGGGCGGGCCCGAGGACCGCACTCCTTGAGGGGACCGCGTCGGCGCGCGCTCTGCATGGACCCTCGACGAGGGCCTGCGTCCGACGAGTGGATGCCCGATGTCAGGAAAATTCACGCGGACCCAGCCTGGGAAAGTATTGCCCGAATGGCATTGTCGATTCCGTTGCGGTTCAATGCCGACGTCACTGTCTGTCAAGCAACTCGATCCGATGCCTTGCCAGCGCATCCGGATCCGGCCTGACGCCTAGGCCGGCGCCTTGCGGCAGTCGGACCTTGCCTTCCGATATCGGCAGCGTTGGTTCGGCAATGTCGGCACTGGCGAAATAGGTGGACATGTAGAACTCGCAGCCAAGATTCAGTTCCGGCAGCGCCGCCATCAGGTGCATGCCCGCAGCGTGCGCAATCGAGGTCTCGAACATGCAACCGCCATAGACCCCGATTCCGGCGGCGCGCGCGATGGCAGCCACTTCAAGGCAGCGCCGGATGCCGCCGGACTTCATGATCTTGAGCGAGAAGATGTCGGCGATCCTCATGCGTGCACCTTCCAGGGCATCGATTACGCCGAACACGCTCTCGTCCGCCATGACGGGGACGTCCACGGCATGAGCGATCGCGGCTAGCGCTGCGCGTTCGTGCCGTTTGACGGGCTGTTCGACAAAGTCCGGACGAAAGGCTTCCAGGTCGCGCACCGCGCGGATGGCATCATGGGCGGCCAGGCCCTGGTTGTAGTCGATTCGGAGGCCGATCTGGTCGCCATAAAGCGCACGAAGCCTTTCGAGCCGCATCAAGTCGAATCCGCGATCCTTGAACCCGGTCTTCAGCTTGAAGAGGCGGACACCGTCTTCCCAAATGCGCGCAACGTCGTCGAGATCGGCATCGAAATCGGGATTTGCGACGGAAAAGCTCAAGCCGACTTCTGTGCGTGAGATGCCGCCAACCATTTCTGCGATGGAAAGCCCGGCAATCTGGCCGGCAAGGTCGAGCAGGGCGCATTCAAGTGCCGCCTTGGCCTCGGAATGTCCCACGAGAACGGTGTCGGCAACATGCATCAACCGCTCGACCTGCACCGGATCCGCTCCCACCACATGCGGTCGCAAATGCGTGCAAAGAGCAGCCGCCGATCCTTCGACCGTCCCGGTGAAGACGGGCCATGGCGAAGCCTCGCCCCAGCCGGTCAGTCCGGTGTCCGTGGAAAGTTCCAGGAGGGCTGCGTTGATGCCTGAGACATCACCAGAACCATGGGAGTGCGTTGCCCTTGCAGGAACGTGCATCACGTGGACACGGAACCTTGCGATACGGTGGTCGGTCACGGCCATCAGGCGATCCATTCGCTGACTGGTGCGCAGGCGTCCTGAAGTGGCTGGCTAATCACGTCAACCAGGGTGGGCCCCGGGTGTTCGACCGCCTTGCGCAGCGTGTCTTCAAGCGATGCCGGATCATCGGCACGAAACGCCGTTACCCCGAACGCCTCCGCCACCGCGCGGTGGTCCGTGCGGTCGAAATCGACCGAGTAGTAGCGCTCGCCGAACGCGGATTTCTGGCCGGCCTTGATCCAACCATAGGATGAGTTCGAAAACACGATGAAGGTCACTGGCAGTCCCAGCCGCTTGACGGTTTCAAGCTCGCCACAGGTGAAGCCGAAGCTGCCATCACCCATGAGGCTGACCACCTTTTTTCCGGGTGCCCCGACCGCGGCCCCGACGGCGGCGGAGAGCGCATAGCCGAGTGCGCCGTGCGCCCTGTTGGAGAAGAGCAGGCGACCGGATGCGTTCAGTTCGTAATACGCCGAAATGTAAGGGCAGGGCGTGCCGGGGTCGCCGACGACAATGGCATCGTCGTCGAGAATCCGGCGCAGCGTTGCTATGGTCCGTTCCGGCAGGATTGGCGTGTCCGTGCTTTCTGCCAGAGCGTGAAACTTCATCCACTTTCGGGCCTTTGGTTCCGCGACCGCGACGGCACCGCCGAAACCGTGCACGATTTCGCGGGCGGCGAGGGCGGCGTTCAGCGCGGCGAGGGCGAGGCGCGCGTCCGACACCACTGCCACTTCCGTCTTGTACGAAGCGCCAATCACTTCGGGATCACTGTCGATATGGAGAATCCGCGCCCCCTTTGCGGGATAGCGCCAAAGTTCGGTTGTCACCGACCCGGCCCGGCAGCCTGCGAAGAGCACCAGGTCGGCCTGCTCGACCACCTCGCGGGTTTCGGGAACGCCGCCGTTCGAGCCTACGACACCGATGCAATTCGAGTGGGTCTCGGGGAGCGCGCCCTGACCGCTGACGGTTGTGGCAACCGCAATGTCGAGAGCTTCCACGAATGCCTTCAGTTCGTTTTCGCCGCGTGCCAGAACGACGCCGCCCCCGCAGATGACCAGCGGAAAGCGAGCGGATAGCAACGCGTCAAGGCTGGCATCGATGGCCGCCGTGTCTGGTCCGGTGGGAAAGGCCGGAAATGTCGCGTGCGCGGGATCGGACCAGATGTCCTCGGGGTCGGCCTCTCCACGCTGGACGTCAATGGGAAATCCGAGATGTGCGGTTCCGGGACGTCCTGTGGTCATCTTGCGGAAGGCCGTACGGACCGCGTCGGGGACCTGGTCGGCATGTTGAATGACCTGGTTGAACTTGGTCAGTGGTCGCATGAGCCCTTCCTGGTCGAGCTCGGTCAACGGATAATGGCCCTTTGAGCGGGTACTGACGTCGGATGTGATGGACAGGATCGGTATGGAACTCTCGTTGGCTTCCACGAGGCCCGGCAGGATATAGGTGGCGCCGCCGCCCGAAGGACCTTCGCAGATGCCGGGACGTCCTGTGACCCGCGCATAGCCGTCGGCCATGTAGGCCGCCGAGCGCTCGTCGCGGGTAAGAACATGGTATATCCCGTGGTCAAGGCGGTAGAGGGCATCGTAAAGTGGGAGCGTCGTGTCTCCGCAGAGCCCGAACACGTGCCGGACGCCGTGGGCCTCCAGCATCCGCACCATTGCTTCTGCGCCTGTCAGGGCATTCCTTGGTTCACTCGGCATGCGTCCCCGTCCCTCCGAATCCTGAAGTCAATACACGCCGGAACCGGTTGGCACGCAAGATGCCATCGACGGGTGTCATTGGGTAGGAAATTCTCGAATGTATTCAGGTAATGAGTTGGACTTGACAAGGGGGTGGACCCGACGATGTTACTCTGCTCGCCAGGTCGTGCAGACGGAGGATGGCGGGTGAGGGCCACAAGCTGAGGCGCCACGCCCCGCAGTCTCGGCTAGCCCCTGCCGGTTGGCGCGATGATGGTCGGGAGTAGCGATTTCACGTCGATGACGGCAGTGTTCGGGCACCGCCATCGATCGGCAGGACCGGTGCAGGGGAGCCCGAAAGAGAGAGGTGACTGCAGGCTCATCCTTCCTGCAGCAGCGGAAATGCCGGAGACGTTCAGCGCTACCGGGCATCAGCCATTAGCAGGTCTGGCGATGAAGTTCCGCTAAGGCGCGCTCACATGGATTGCCAAGGCAAGCCAGCAGGCGCATTCGCTGACTTTCTGGGTCGCGCCAAGCACGTCGCCGGTCTGGCCTTCGACCTGCCGCTTCGCGAGGAGGAGCACAAGCGCTGCGATCAAGGCCGTTGCAGGGACCAGCACAGGCACCGTGAAGAGTGCGGCGCAGGTGGCGAATGCGATCGCAATCCAGAACCGCCAACCCAGGGCCAGCACCGCGGCATGTCCGAGCCCCTCCGAACGGGCAGGTTGCAGAAACGCCATGGGAACGACCATCGCGGCACGGCTGCAGGCGCCGACGGCGGCGAAGCAGGCAAGAGTGCGCATCTCGAGCGGTGCAGTTGCAATGGAACTGGCCGTAAGGCCGAACGTCGCAATCAACGCGACCACGCCGAAGCTGCCAACCTGGCTGTCGCGCATGATCCGAAGCTTGTCATCCCGTGACGTGCCGCCACCAAAGCCGTCTGCCACGTCGGCAAGGCCGTCCTCGTGAAGCGCTCCGGTCGCCAGAATCGCCGCAATCATTGCGAGCATTGCCGATGGCAGAGCAGGGAGCGCCAAGGTTGCGGCAAGGTAGACCGACCCGGAGAAAAGCCCTACGACGAAGCCAGCCAGCGGGAAGGCCCATGCGGCGTTGCCGATCGCCACTCTCTCGCTTGGTTCCGGACCACACGGCAATCGGGTAAGGAAGGAAAGGGCAAGCCTGATCTCTACCCATCTGGCATGGGCCATGTTCATGCCTCGGCCACTCCAGCTTCCATGAAAGTCGCCATTCCATTGTGACACGCAAGCGCGTTTCTGAGGACGCCAAGAGCCAATGCCGCGCCCGTTCCCTCTCCTAGTCTCATGGAAAAGTCGAGGACCGGTTCCTTGCCGATGGCATCAATGAGCCTGCGATGCCCGGGTTCGGAGCTTCGATGCCCGATCAGGCAATGGGCCAGCAGTTCCGGGTCGACCGCGTGGAGCGGCGCCGTCGCGGCAGTGCAGATGTAGCCGTCCAGGATGACCGGAAGACCAGCTTCCCTGGCAGCAAGCACGGCGCCGCAGATGGCCGCCTGCTCCCGCCCGCCCAGCGCGGCCAGCGTGCCGAGAGGCGCCGATTTGCCATGACGCGCCACGCCTTCCTTGACCACGCGTGTCTTGCGGGCAATGCCGTCCGCATCCGAACCAGTGCCCGGGCCAACCCAGTCCCGGGCATCTCCGCCAAGGATCGCGGCGCAAAGCGCGGCGGCAACCGTGGAGTTGCCAATGCCCATTTCGCCGAGAATCAGTATGTCGGCGTCACGGTTCACGGCAGCAGCGCCGTGTTTCACGGCCTCGAGGCAGTCCGCTTCGGTCATGGCAGGACCTTTGGTGAAGTCCTCGGTGGGCCGGTTCAGGTCAAGGGCGATGACAGACAGGTCTGCACCGTTCGCCTTGCAGAGCTGGTTGATCGCCGCGCCGCCGGATTCGAAGTTGGCAACCATCTGTGCGGTTACCGCTTGCGGATAAGGATTGACTCCCTGTGCGCAAATGCCGTGGTTGCCCGCAAAGACGAGGGCTTGGGCAATGTTGATTTCGGGCAGGGCAGAACACTGCCAGCCGGCCATGAAGACCGCCAGATCCTCAAGCTTTCCCAGGGCGCCGGGAGGCTTGGTGAGCTGGTTTTGCCGATCCAGCGCCGCTCGGGCGCATTCGTTGTCGAAGACGGGAAGATCCTGCACCAGGCCGGCAATCTGGCCCAGTGCGGTCACGCTATCCAGCGGCATTGGGCTTGACCTTCAATGGATATCCGGCGACGGCCAGATACACCTCGTCGACGGCATCGGCAATGGCCTGATTCACAAGTCCCAAGGCGTCGCGGAAGTCGCGGGCCAGAGCGTTCTCCGGCACGGTTCCCGAACCCGTTTCGCCGGTGACAAGTATGACCGGTGAAGCCTGGCGACGAAGCGTTCGGACGAGGTCGTCGACGGCCCCTTGCCAATCGCGCCCGTCTTCCATCTGGTTGGCAAGCCAAAGCGTCAGGCAGTCAACGAGTCGCGTTCCCCGGCCGTCGGTGTTGTCAAGCGCGCCGGCAAGATCAAGCGGCTCCTCCAGGGTTTTCCATTCCGGACCGCGTCTGGCCCGATGTTCGGCGATGCGTGCCTTCATCTCCGCATCATCGGCACGGCAGGTGGCAATGTAGATGGCGGCTCCGTCCCGTGTGGCCCAGCCCTCGGCAAGCCGGCTCTTTCCCGAACGCGCGCCGCCAGTAACGAGTATCGACATTCTCATGGTGGCATGACATTGCAGAAATCCGTTTTGAAGAAAAGCGAGCGGGCGGCGTGTTTTCCTCCACCGATCTGGTCCTGATCCGCCATGCCGATGCCGACTCCCGGGGACGCCTGTGCGGTCGCACGGATGTTGGTCTCGCGGATGCCGCAACCAAGGCAATGGACGGGCTAGCGCAATTGCTGCCCTCTGTCGACGAAATCTGGACCAGCCCGGCACTGCGCTGCCGCCAGACCGCATCGCATCTGTGGCCACTGGCGCGCATGTGCGAGGACGAGCGGCTCCTGGAGCAGGACTTCGGGGCCTGGGAAGGAAGGGCACAAGAGGACATTCAGGACTTGGGAGACATTTCACGCGCTGAAATTGCCGGCCACCGGCCGCTAGGCGGCGAGAGTTTCCGCGACCTCTGCGACCGCGCCAATCCTGCCCTGCGCTCCTTGGCTGAAATGACCGGAAACGGGCCGGTTGTCGCGATAACCCATGCAGGTGTCGTGCGTGCCGCGCTGTCGATGGCATTGGGCGAAACGGCTGCAGGGCTTGCCTTTGAGATCCGTCCGCTCTCGATCACGAGATTCCGCTGCGCGCGGGGTGTCCCGCTTTCGGTGGCAGAGGTGAACTGGAGACCGGCGTGAAATCTGCGCATCGCGTCACGGGACATTTCGGAGAGTGGCTGCAAGGCCGGCTCGGACCGGAAGGTCCTGTCGTTCTCGTGACGCTGCCATGCGAGAGGCTCGGCGCCAGCATCTCCTTGGAACGGGCCGACGGGAGTCGCCCGGACATTCCATCGCCGCTGTCTGCGTCCGTGACTTGCGCGTTCCTGCGCGCTTTGGGTGTTGAGACTCCAGAGGCTGGAATCGAAGTGGTCGCGGACGCGAAGCCGGGCGCCGGAGCCGGAATGTCGACGGCCATGCTTCTGGCGCTTGCAAGGGCGATCGGGATTGGCGCTTCACCGGAAGCCTTGGCAAATGCATGTCTCGTGGCCGAGGGTGCCGTCGACCCGCTGATGATGGACAGCCCGGAAACGCTTCTCTGGGCGTCGAGGGAAGCGAGGGCGTTGCATTCAATGCCGCGGCCGCCTGCGTTTGCGGTAGTTGGCGGGTTTCTTGGAGCGCCGACCCAGACAGTGCCGGAGGATTCGCGCTTTTCCGACATATCGGACCTTGTCCCGAGCTGGATGGCAGCTGCGGAGGCAGGAGACAGAATCGAGCTGGCCCGCATTGCCACGGATTCCGCCGAGCGGACAACGGCCTTGAGAGGCCCGACGGACGACCGCACGGCGGCCCTGGCGCAGGATCTCGGGGCGCTCGGATGGTGCCGGGCGCATACGGGCTCCGCCAGGGGCCTCCTGTTCGAGCCCGGCGGCGTGCCCGCGCAAGCGGAAGACCGGTTGCGCGCAGAGGGCTACGCCGACGTGCTGCGCTTTGTCACGAATCGTGCCGAATGAGCGCGTTCGCAATGCTCATCGCCCTTGCGCTGGACGTGGCGTTCGGTTGGCCTGATTGGCTGTATCGCCGGATCGGGCATCCCGCAGGCTGGATCGGACGGGTGATTGCCGAGGCGGACATCCGTTTCAATCGGAGCGAATTGCCGGATGCCGTGCGCAAGCGGAACGGCATCGTCGTGGCACTTGCCATGCCTTCAGCCGCGGGCGGCCTCGCATGGTGCGTCACCCTGGTGCTGCCGGAAGGGCTTCTGGGCACGGCGCTTGCCGGCGTGCTGGCATGGCCGCTCCTGGCCGCGCGATCGCTTGACGAACATATTCACGCGGTCGCGGAACCGCTTGCGGAAGGCGATGTCTCGCGTGCGCGGGAGGCGGTCTCGAAGGTTGTCGGGCGGGATCCGGCGACGCTGGATTCGCCCGCCATTGCGCGGGCGGCACTCGAAAGTCTCGCCGAGAGCGCCTCCGATGGAGTCGTGGCCCCTCTCATTTGGGGAGCGATCTTCGGATTGCCGGGCATCGCGGCCTACAAGGCGATAAACACGCTCGACTCGATGGTCGGGTATCGAACGGTTCGGCACAAGGCCTTCGGCTGGGCTTCCGCACGGGTCGACGATCTGGCCAACCTAGTTCCGGCCCGGTTGACCGCGATTCTGCTTGCTTCCGTTTCCGGTGCGCCGCTTCGCGTTCTTCGGATCGTGCGCCGGGACGCCCGTCATCACCGATCACCCAATGCGGGATGGCCTGAAGCCGCCATGGCGGGTGCGCTTCGCGTGAGGCTCTCCGGGCCCAGGACCTATGCTGGTCATGCAGGCTTGAGCAGCGACCCCTTTTTGAATCCGGATGGCAGCGACCCGGGACCGGCGGACATCGAGGCCGGGCTTCGTCTCTATCGCAAGACGATGTTTCTGGTGGTCGGACTTTTGGTCTTGCTGGCAGTCCTGTAGAACCCGCCCATGCGCGATCACGGGGGAAATCTCGATTCGGCCATGGCCAGGTGGGGCGGAGGGCCGGAGGAATGGATCGATCTCTCCAGCGGTGTCAATTCGAGCCCCTATCCGTTGCCCGAGCTCGATGGCCGGGCCTGGGCCGACCTGCCGATGCGTTCCGACCTGGAATTGTTGCGCGAAACGGCCCGTGCGGCCTATGCCTGCACGGCAGGCGTGCTGCCCGTCGCTGGTGCACAGGCCGCAATCCAGATGATTCCGGTGCAGGGCAAGCCCGGATTGGTCCGGGTGCTCGGTCCGACCTACAATGAGCACGCAGCGAGTTTCGCGCGAAGCGGATGGACGGTCGAGACCGTTGAGCGCCCGACCGCCCTCGCTGGGGCGGACGCTGCTGTCGTGGTCAATCCGAACAATCCGGACGGGCGAATCCTGGCGCCGGAGCAGTTGCGCGCCATCGCGACACAGGTCGGGCTTCTCGTGGTGGACGAGAGCTTCGTCGATTCACGCCCGAACATTTCCTTGGCCCGCAAGATCCCGGACAACACGCTCGTGCTGCGGTCTTTCGGCAAGTTCTACGGACTTGCGGGGCTCCGCCTGGGATTTGTTCTCGGTGGCGGGGCACGGCTGTCGGCCCTGGCCGAACTGGCAGGTCCCTGGCCGGTTTCGGGAGTCGCGATCCGTGTCGGGCAGGCAGCGCTGACCGATGCTGCATGGCGCAAGGCGACCGCGGCAAGACTTGCACGGGATGCGGCAAGACTTGACGACCTGGCCAGGACAGGAGGTTGGGAGGTCGTTGGAGGAAGCGAACTGTTCCGGTTGTACCGGGTGCCGGATGCGGAGGACGCGCAGGTGCAACTCGCGGCGGAGCGGGTCTGGAGCAGGACATTCCCGTACTCGAAGAACTGGCTGCGCTTGGGAATTCCCGCCCGGGATCACTGGTCGCGCGTGGAAGCGGCGCTCCTCTGAGAGCCTGACCTGAAGGTTGAGTGGTCTCGCCAGGCGCGGCATTTCCCTGCTGACCTCCACGCCAGGCAGGGAGGGCCGCATGGCTTGGAACGAGACCGCTCAGGAGCGGCATGGACGATCTCTGGACAGGCATGAAACCGACTTGACGGACGAGAGGCGGCCGGTGATCGGGCCCCTCGTCCCGCCTCCCGCGAGGATGGGCCGGCCGCGCGAGCATGACATGCGGGAGGTCTTCAACGCCGTCCGGCCCGTGCCCGGGACTGGATGCCGGTGGCGGGCGGTTCCCAGGCGCCTTCCGCAATTTGCCTCCGTCCGGAACCATTTCCACGCCTGGCGCGACAGCGGCGTCCTGGACCGGATGATGGACGCGCTTCGCGCCCATGCGCGCGAACCCGCGGGCCGTTCGGAGGAGCCGACGGCGGCCGCGGCCGGCAGCCGGTCGGCGAAGGCCACGGAGAGCGGCGGCCCGTCGGGACATGACGCGGGGAAGAAGATCAAGGGCCGGACGCGCCACGTCACGGCGGACGTGGAGGGGTTCCCGGTCATGATCGCGGTCCACGAGGCCTCGGCGCAGGACCGGGACGGCGCTCCGGGCGATCCCCGGCATGCCGGAGAAGGCTCCGCAGGCAACGAAACCGTGGGCGGATGGCGGCCGTGCGGGGCCGAAACCGGAGGCCGGGCTGGCGGGGCGCGGTCCCGGACCGATCCTGGAGACCGTCCGCAAGCCGAAGGAAGCAAGGGGCTTCGCCGTCATTCGCCGCCGGGTGGCGGAGCGCACCTTCGCCTCGATGTCGCGGTGCCGGCGTCCGGCGAAGGACCTCGAGCGGTCCCTGGAGAGCTCCCTGGCGCGGGCGCAGCTCGCGGCCTGCCGGTTCCTCATGCGCAGGGTTGCACGGGAGATAACGCCATGGATGCGAATAACAAACCTAAATCAATGGCTTATGATTCAAGCTCTGAGGCTTGTCCCTGAACCGCCGTACCCGATGGGGCTCGTGCAGTGGGAGCCAGAATGGTGCCAAGGTCGGGAGGCGTTTCCAAGTGTCGGGCGACTTCGTCGAGCGTCGTTTCCACTGCGTCAATTGTTGCACCGCCAACACTTGGCAGGCCTGTCACTGGGCCTGGAGTGAATCCGTCCGGAAAGTCTGCCAGCAACCGGAGGCTCGCAACAGTTTGAAGGCCGCATTCCAATCATTCACCATTGCACCCGAATTTGTCACGTTGGCCGATGCGGAACGCAAATGCAGATCTCACAATTTGCGGAGGCGGGGTACTTCGAGCCCAGGAAGTTTGCTGCCGTGCTTCGGGCCGCTGCTGAGGGGATCGCCATGACGATTGGTCTCGGCAAGGACACGCTTCAGGGCCGTGACCAGATCCAGTCCGTCAGGACGCAACGTCGTCTGCGCGAACCGGCCGAGGTTCTCGAATTGGTGGAGCCTCGCCTTGGTTCGGAACTCATGGCCCGTGCCTGGTATCGATCACGGCCCTTGCCGGGCTTCAATGGGCAATCCGCGATGCAGCTTGTGCGCGAAGGCAAGGCGCAGCGGGTGCTGGAATTTGTCGATGCGGTGGATGTGGGCGTCTACGCGTGGCGCCAATCAGTATTCGGCATTCCCGACCCTGGCCACAGACCATGTTTGGAGGCCGCGCACCGCCGGGGAGCGCGGTCGAACCGCGTTCCTGCGGCGCCTATCGGGCGAGCGCCAGGAGGGCGTTCAGGTCGAGGTGCGCTTCCATGTGCCGGGCGAGTTCGTTGAGCGTGTCGTCCACTGTCGCGGCATAGGACAGGCCCGACGATTCCTGCCCGAGACTCCCGAGAAAGGCGGCGCGGAAACCGTCGTCGCGAAACATGCCGTGGAAATAGCTTCCTGAGACTTTCCCGTCCGGGCTCGTGGCGCCTTCCGGGCCGCTTGCAGTGAGGGCAAACGGGCGGGCGGTGTCCGGGCCAGTGGTGCGGCCCTTGTGGATCTCGTAGCCGAGAAAGGGCGCGTTCGTCGCCACATGTCGCGCGGAAGTTTCGGTGAGGCGCTTTTGCGCCGTCATTTCGGTTTCGACGTCCAGCAGGTCGAGGCCACGGACCGAGCCTGGAGCGCCCTCGATCCCGTCAGGGTCGTTGATGGCCCGGCCCAGCATCTGGTAGCCGCCGCAAATCCCGAGGATCTGGCCGCCCCGCCGCGAATGCGCGTGCAGATCGATGTCCCAGCCCTGTCCCTTCAGGAAAGCCAGATCAGAGCGGGTGGACTTGCTTCCTGGCAAGATTACGAGGTCGGCGTCTCCGGGGATGGCCCGACCTGTGCCGAGCAGGGTGAGCCGTACCGATGCCTCTTGCGCGAGGGGGTCCAGATCGTCGAAATTCGCGATTCGGTCTAGCCGCAGGCAAACAACGTGGAATTCGCCTTCTTCGGTGCCGCTGATGTCAAGCGCGTCCTCGGCTGGAAGCTTCCAGGCGTTCTGGAACCAGGGCAGGATGCCGAAGCCGGGCCAGCCGGTCTGATCTTCGGCAATCCTGTAGCCTTCCGTGAACAGGGCCGGATCGCCCCGGAACTTGTTGACCAGGAAGCCCTTGACCCGCTCCGCATCGCCGGGGTCGAGGATGGCCCGGGTGCCGACAAGCTGTGCGATGACCCCGCCTCGATCGATGTCGCCGACAAGGACGACCGGAACGTCGGCCGATTGCGCGAATCCCATGTTGGCAATGTCCCCCGCGCGCAGGTTCACTTCCGCGGGAGATCCTGCCCCTTCGACAATGACAAGTTCATGCTTCGAGCGGAGTCTCCGGTAGCTTTCGAGAACGGGGCTCACTAGGTCTGCCTTCAGTGCCCCGTATTCCCGGGCCTTGACGGTCGCACGCCATTTGCCCTGAACGACAACCTGGGCGCCGGTTTCGGATTCCGGCTTCAGCAGGACGGGATTCATGTCGGTGTGGGGCTGCAGGCCGGCCGCGAGGGCCTGGAGTGCCTGTGCGCGGCCGATCTCGCCGCCGTCCGTGGTTACAGCTGCATTGTTCGACATGTTCTGCGGCTTGAAGGGAGCGACGGAGATGCCCCGGTTCCGGGCGGCGCGCGCAAGACCTGCAACGAGGATGGACTTGCCGACATTGGAGCCGGTTCCCTGCAGCATGAGTGCCCCGGTCATGTTCCGGCCGACTGGGACGGCGACCTCGCGCGGATGAATCCCGCGATGGTCCGGCGCGATGGTCCGGGACGGAATGTGCGGGCAGGTTTCGTGTTCGATTGCTGCGCCGTGCAATGCCGCAAGGTCAAAACTCGATGCCTTTCTGGGCCTTGATGCCGTCCCGGAACGGGTGCTTGACGAGTTCCATGCTTGTCACGAGATCGGCGCATTCGACGAGCTTGTCGTGGGCATTGCGGCCGGTGAGCACGACATGGGTCATCTCCGGCTTTTCGGTCAGGAGGAATTCAACGACCTCGTCAATTTCGAGATACTCGTACCTGAGCGCGATGTTGATTTCGTCGAGAAGCACAAATCGGACATCAGGGTCGCGGACCAGGGCCTTGGCCTTTGCCCAGCCCGACCGCGCTGCAGTGATGTCGCGTTCGCGATCCTGGGTTTCCCAGGTGAAGCCTTCGCCGCTGGTCACCCAGGTCACCTTGTCGGCAAAGTGCTCGGCAAAAAAGTCGCGTTCTCCCGTTCCCCAAGCGCCCTTGATGAACTGGACCACGGCAGCGGGCATGCCATGGGCAATGCAACGGACGAGCATGCCGAACCCGGAGGACGACTTGCCCTTGCCCGGCCCCGTATGGACGATGATCAGGCCCTTTTCTCCAGTCTTTGTTGCCATAATCCGGTCGCGCGCCGCCTTTATCTTCTTCATCTTGTCGCGGTGACGGGTCGCTTGGTCACTCATGGACGTCCTCCCTGCTTGCCTGGCGCGGCCTTGAATTGTCTCGTCTCGTCGCAGCCGACGAGCCACGGCGACCATGAACCCGGAATGTGACCGGCTTGCCGTTGAACCCAGCCAACATGGAATCCGCCCTCCGCCCGCGGCCAACTTCCCGCCAACATTACATATGTCGCAGAGAGCGGTCCCATGCCACCCAAATTGGCAGATGTCCGGGTTCGGCGCAGCATCGGTCCGCTGAGCGGTCCTGATCCGGTCCTTGAGCCAGGACAGAGGAATCTCGCACGGTGGGAGTGGGTCTGGCTTGGGTGGAGACATTGGACGGTGTCGAACGCCATGGTCACGCAGGCAGGGGCATGGATTCGTGTCGTGTACTGACTTGGGGACAGGATGACCGACAGGGAATTCCTCCGTCGGGCCTTGCCGATTGGTCGCAACCGTGGTGTCGCTGTGCGTTTCGAGGCACGTCCAGGCATGGGGCGCCAAGGGTGGCTGCACCACAAAGAGCGGTTCACGTCGCTAACGCTCCGGCCCGTTGGCCATCTTGCAGCAGTCGCCTGATCCCCACGAAACGAGAAATGCCTGCCCGCACGCCAAGGCAGTCCAGGTCCGCCCTGCCTCCGAAACTCCCGCCGTTGGCGCGATGCGAATGGGCGCTCAAGTCCGACTCGCCAACCTCCAGCGCCGGGCCAGCTTTTGGATTCGGACTTGCAAATTGCTGCAATTGTTGGACACTTCAGGAATCCGAAGATCAATTCAATGCAATGCGCTGCACCAGCGTGTTGCAGCGACACGGTTTCAGGAGGGAGACCAATCATGGACCAGCTAAACTCATTCATCAATTCAGTGAACGCATTCGCCTGGGGCCCGCCGATGCTGGGCATTCTCGGCGTCACCGGCGTCTTGTTGACGCTTGGTCTAGTCTTCATGCCGTGGCGGAAGGTCGGCTACGGGTTCCGCCTGCTCTTCGACAAGGACGCCGTCGCCGGCGAAGGCGAGGTCAAGCCGTTCAATGCACTGATGACGGCATTGTCGGCAACCGTGGGCACGGGAAACATCGCGGGCGTTGCGACCGCGATCGCGCTTGGGGGGCCAGGAGCCATTTTCTACATGTGGCTGATCGCGCTGTTCGGAATGGCGACAAAATACGCCGAAGCGGTTTGCGCGGTGACGTACCGTGAAGTCGATGCGTCCGGAAAATACGTCGGCGGTCCGATGTACTACCTGCGAAACGGCGTCGGGGAGTTCGCTCCCGAACTCGGGAAATGGCTTGGGCTTCTATTCGCGATCTTTGGAGCCGTCGCCGCTTTCGGCATCGGAAACGCGGTGCAGGTCAATTCGATGGCGGCAGCCCTCGGCAGCAGCTTCGGACTGCCCACCTGGATTACGGGAGTGGTTGTCGCGGCCCTCGTTGCCGTCGTGATCATGGGCGGAATCCGCAGGATAGGCGATGTTGCCGGCAAGCTCGTCCCGGCGATGATCGTGCTCTACCTTGGCGCGGCTCTACTGATCATCATGATCAACATCGCCGAAGTCCCGTCCGCAATCGGCATGATCTTCACCTACGCCTTCACGCCTGCCGCCGCGGCTGGCGGATTTGCCGGTGCGGCCGTTGCAGCCGCAATTCGGTTTGGGGTCGCTCGGGGTGTCTTTTCCAACGAATCGGGATTGGGGTCGGCTGCGATCGCGCACGCGGCAGCACAAACCAACAGCCCCGTTCGGCAAGGCATCATCGCCATGCTCGGGACGTTCATCGACACGATCGTGGTGTGCACGATGACGGCGCTCGTGATCCTGACATCCGGTGCCTGGATGATGACAGGCGCCGACGGCGGAGGTCTCACCGGCGCGGTCCTGACATCCACAGGCTTCAACGAATCCATTGCCGGTGGCCAGTACATTGTCACGATAGCCTTGGCCGTCTTCGCATTCACCACCATCCTCGGATGGTCGTATTACGGCGAAAGGTGCTGGCAATACCTGTTCTCGGAGAGGAGCCTGTACATATACCGCGTATTTTGGGTGCTCGCGGCCTTGTCGTTTGCCAATGTCAAGGTCGACCTCGTCTGGAATCTTGCCGACACGCTGAACGGCCTGATGGCCGTGCCAAACCTGATCGGACTGATTTTGCTTGCGCCAATGGTCTTCAAGGTGACGCGCCAGTACTTTGAGGACAAGGGGCAGCCATTGTCCTCCACGCCGCTGAAAGAGGCGTAACGCGCTCCCTTTCAGGGGTTCGGGTCGGCGGCACGACGCCAGGAAGTGACGGGGGCGGGCAAAGGCTTGCCCGTCCCCGTGTCAATTCCCGAACCGCATCCGGGACGCAGGCATCCGGCGTGGCAATTCAGGAAATCGAGGCCTCGTAGATTGACGAGATCGTCTCTGCCAGCGTGGCGTTGAATTCGTCGTCTGACTGGGAATCGGACAGCCCTTCGGTCAAGGCGCGGCTGAAGCTTGCGATCATGCCGGAATTTGCCGCGAGGCGCCGGTTGGCTTCGTCCCTGGGATGGCCGCCCGACAGCGCTACCACGCGCATGCAGTTCGGGTGCGCAATGCAGGGAGTGTAGAAGTTGTCCTCGCTGGGAAGCGAGAGCTTCAGCATGACCTCCTGGTCCAGGGCATCAAGACCATTCATGATCTCGTCGCGCAGGATATTCTCGGCAGCGGCCTTGTCCTTGATCGTGATGGTCACTTCCGGCTCGATGATCGGGACCAGCCCGTGGCCGAGAATCCGGCGGCCGATTTCGAACTGCTGCGCCGCAACGGCCGCGATCCCGTCGGGATTCGCCGAATTTATCACCGAGCGCATCTTCGTGCCGAAGATTCCGTTTGCGCTGGCACGCGAGAGGAGTCCGTCGAGGTCGCCCATGTCCTTCATGAGCTGAACGCCATCACCTTCATTCTCGAGGCCCTTGTCGCACTTGAGAAAAGGCACCACGCGCCTCCTTTCCCAGAGGTAGGCGGCCGCGGAGGCGCCGTCGAAGTCACGGTCCATGGTTTGCTCGAACAGGATGGCGCCGATGACCTTGTCGCCTGAAAACGCCGGGGCGCGCACGATGCGCGACCGCATCTCGTGGATCAGGTCGAACATCTCGTCTTCGGAACCGTATCGATCGGCGTCAATCCCGTAGAGGCGAAGCGCCTTGGGGGTCGACCCGCCGGATTGGTCAAGCGCGGCGACGAAGCCCTTGCCGGTCCGCATCTGCCCTGACTGTGTCACCTCTGCCATCTGATCCCCCGTTCTCGTGGTGTTGCGCCTCTCATAGGGGTGTCTCCCGGCGAGTCAATGGCGCGCGAACGGATGCGACCCGCATCAATCCTGCTCCAGGGCGGCCACGCCCGGCAAGGTCTTTCCTTCCATCCATTCGAGAAACGCGCCGCCTGCGGTCGAGACATAGGAAAAGTCGTCCATGACCCCGGCCTTGTTCAGCGCCGCCACCGTATCGCCGCCGCCGGCCACGGAACTCAGGCCGCCTGATCGCGTCAACTCGGCGACCTTGCGGGCGGCGGCCACCGTGGCCGCGTCAAACGGATCGGTCTCAAAGGCGCCAAGCGGGCCGTTCCAGATGACGGTCCTTGCGGATGCGAACGCATCATTGATCTGGGCGACGGTTCGAGGCCCCACGTCAAGGATCATGCAGTCGGGGGGGCATGCCTCGACAGCGACGGTGACGGCTTCGACACCGGCTGCAAGTTCCTTGGCACAGACGATATCCGTCGGCAGGACGATTTCGCAGGCGGCTTCATCGGCCCTGGCCAGGATGTCTCGTGCGGTTCCGGCCATCTCGCGCTCGGCCAGCGACCTTCCGACATCAATGCCCATTGCCACGAGAAACGTGTTGGCCATGCCGCCGCCGATCACCACGGCGTTCACCTTGCGAACGAGGTTCTCGAGCAATTCGAGCTTGGTCGAGACCTTTGCGCCGCCAACGATGGCAACGAGCGGTCGGTCAGGATCGGTCAGGGCCGACTCCAGCGCCTTGAGTTCCGCTTCCATCAAGCGTCCGGCGGCTGATGGCAGGACCCGTGCGAGGCCTTCGGTCGAGGCGTGAGCGCGGTGGGCGGCGGAGAACGCGTCATTCACGAAGACATCGCCGAGTTCGGCAAGCGCGGCCGAGAACTCCGGGTCGTTGGCTTCCTCACCTGCGTGAAACCGCGTGTTCTCCAGCATGAGCACCTCGCCGTTGCCCAGCCTTGCGACCGCAGACCCTGCGAGGGAGGTCACGCAGTCTTCCGCGAACGCCACGGGCAAGCCAAGCATGCGCGCGACGTCGTCCCGGATCCGGCCGAGCGACATTTCGGGCGCACGCTGGCCCTTTGGCCGGCCGAAATGGGCCAGCAGGACCGGCTTGCCACCCATGGCGAGAATGTCGTGAACCGTCGGAGCGATGCGTGCGATCCGGGTCGAATCGGTCACGGTTCCGTTCTCCACGGGCACGTTCAGGTCCACGCGTGTCAGAACCACCTTGTCGGCAAGGTCCATGTCGTCCAACGTCTTCCAAGCCATCATTTGCCTCCGGGATGCGTCCTGCGGCCCTGAGTAACTGCCCGCTTTCTGAGGTCAACCGGACCCGTTGTCGCCTTCGGGAATTCCGTGTCGCGGGAAATGCGCGCTTTTGCCTCTGCAAGACCGCGCGAGGCCCCGTTGAAATGCGGCAACCTGCTTGGACCAGGCAAGCATGGACCGGGCGGGAAAGCGCCGGGCTTCGGACGAGTTCTTGACAGGGTGGACAGCCACCTGACCGGTCACGCGACCCGGCACGGGCATCACCAAGCGCCGGTGATCGCGAATTCTTCCGCATTTCGATACGCCGGACATGCACCGGCATGGCGCCCTTCGGACAGGCTAAGGAAGCGTTCCCTCGTCGTTTCATGAAGCTGGCACTTGGCATTCCGGCCACGACACCGTTCCTGCGCCGCCAGGGCTTGCCACGTTGGATTCGCTGCAGATTTCCTTCACGGCGATGGTCATTGCGAGCGCTCGCAACGCTCCTTGCGCGACCATTGGCCGTTATGCAGGTCCGAGCGTGGCCATGCCGAAACTGTCCGGGAAGGCGAGGGCCGTGGCAAGCATGCAGCGATCGCCTGCGATGTCGTGGCGGACCGGTCACAGGAAGCTCGGGGACTCCGAGGACGCGAAGCCTGCGGCCGGAATTGTCCGCAGGGCCTCCCCATCCCGGGGTGATCACCATGCGGACATCCTTTCGGCGCCCGTCCCGGCACGCGTCAAAGGCGGGGACGGTGTCGCGGTGGATGCGGAGCACCGGGTTCAAGCCGGACTTGGTGATCGCGTTCCTGCCCGCCAAGTTGATCGTGCCTTCCGCCGAGCGAGCGAGAATCGACTTTCAACGACAAATCGTTCATGAAACACGCGCGCATCGTCGCAAACTGAAGAGACTTGTCGGCTTCCGTTTGGCTACGTGCGAGTTCAAGCGCATCCAGGGGAGTTGCTGGCGATGTCCGACCGGTCCAGGGAAATCAGCGTTTCCTGCGCGATCCTGGCGTCCGTCGCCTTTTCCCTCAACGACGCCTCGGTAAAATGGCTTAGCGGCGACTATCCACTGCACCAGTTGATCCTGATGCGGTCGATTGTCGCGCTGCTGCTCACGCTTTCGATCGTGGTGCCGCTGGAAGGCGGCTGGTCGAGACTGCGGACAAGGCGACCCATGATGCACATTCTCAGGGGGTGTTGCGTCGTGCTGGCCAACCTTGCCTTTTTCAGCGGAATCGCGGTCATCCCGTTGGCCGAGGCAACGGCCGTGTTTTTCGTGGCGCCGCTCCTGGTCACGTGCTTCTCGGCGCTGTTTCTGAAAGAGCAGGTCGGCGTCAGGCGCTGGTCGGCGCTGGCGGTTGGATTCATTGGGGTGCTGGTGATCGTGCAGCCCGGTGTGGTGCAGTTCCCCTGGGTCATGTTGCTGCCGATCATGGCGGCCATCGGCTATGCCACGTTGCACACAATGACCCGAAACATGGGCCTGACGGAACGCGCCTCGACCATGGCCCTCTATATCCAGTTGACCTTCATCGTCGTGTGCACGGTGATGGGCCTGGTCTTTGGCAACGGTCAGTTCGCGGATACCGGAAACCCTGCAATCGACTTTCTGTTGCGGGAGTGGAAATGGCCGCCAAGGGCGGACCTGGCCGTCATCTTCGGCCTGGGCGTTTGCAGCGCCGCAGGCGGCTACCTGATTTCGCAGGCGTACCGGATGGGCGAGGCGGGGCTGGTGGCACCGTTTGAGTACGGCACGCTGGTTCTGGCCATCGTCTGGGGCTACGTCATCTGGAACGAACTTCCGGGGACGGTGTCCGCGCTCGGGATTCTCCTCGTGCTCGGGTCGGGCGTCTACGTTGCCATCCGTGAGACGAAGTTCGGGAACCTGCCGGGAGCAAGGCGGATTTCGGGGCGGCGATGACCGCACTGACTCCAGGCAGGTCGACATTTGCCGGGAATCCCGGTTGAAGTCCGGCCGGCAAGCCGAGCTCGCTTCGAATCGCTGCCGTGCGGTCGGGAGCGGACATCGGGAAGGCCGGTCATGTCCCGGCAATTCCTGCCACCATGAAACGCGGATCCAGCACATGGCGATGTCTGACCGGGCGTCCGTCACGAGGTCTGGAACTCCGGCGCAAGCGGCGACGGAATCAGCAGTTCGATGAGACAGTGGCGGGTCACGTGGCCGGTCCGGGGACCTTCCCCCTGTTCAAGGGACCTTCCGGAGCCACGCACTCACCCGCCAAGTCCCCGCCTCGGGTTGCCGTCCTCCAACAGGGGCTCACGCAGTCATGCAGAAGTGGCCAGGGAGGCTTTCTGACGCGATTGCCCTCGTCCTGGTCGTCGCGGGCTTTCCCTTCCGGCCCTTGCGGACTAGTGTCCGCGAGATTCCAGGACGAACGGAGGTTTCATTGGCAGATTTTGGGGATCCCGAAAACACGATCCTGATCGAGTTGAGGCAGGGCACGGTCGTGATCCAGCTGATGCCGGATGTCGCGCCGGCGCATTCGGGGCGCATGAAGGAACTGGCGCGCAAGGGTGCCTATGACGGCGTGATCTTTCACAGGGTGATCGACGGCTTCATGGCACAGACCGGCGACGTCGAGCATGGATGCCACGGCGACGGCCTGGACCTGAGAAGGGCGGGCACAGGCGGATCCAGCCTTCCCGACCTGCCGGCGGAATTCAGCCGAGTTTCCCATGATCGGGGCACGCTTGGCGCGGCGCGAAGCCAGAACCCGAACTCGGCCAACAGCCAGTTCTTCATAAATTTCCGTGACAACCGTTTTCTCGACGGCCAGTACACGGTCTACGGACGCGTGATCGAGGGCATGGAACTGGTGGATGCAATTCCTCGGGGGGAGCCCCCGGCGAAGCCTGACCGAATGATCAGCGTGAAGGTGGCCGCCGATGCTTAGGTTTCTGCTTGCCGTCTCGATTTCGGCCTCCCCCGCCCTTGCCGCGGACGACGGGCCCGGACCCAATCTCGTCATCGAAATTGGAGGCGAAGCGAGTGGGCGCGTCGTCATCGACCTGTTCGAGGACGTGGCGCCCGCCCATGTGGAGCAGATCGCTGCGCTCGCGGAAGAGGGTGCGTATGACGACGTCGTCTTTCACCGCGTGATCGAGGGATTCATGGCGCAGACCGGGGATGTGGAGTTTGGCGGAACCGGCGGAAACCTGCGCCGGGCCGGCGCGGGCGGTTCGAGCAGGCCGGATCTTCCGGCCGAATTCAGCGACATTCCGTTTGATCGCGGAGTTGTCGGAATGGCGCGTGCCCAGAGTCCCAATTCCGCCAACAGCCAGTTCTTCATCATGTTCCGGGACGGCCATTTCCTGAACGGCCAATACACGGTAGTCGGCTGCGTCATTGATGGCATGGACGTTGTCGACGCCATCAAGCGCGGCACGGGTCCGAACGGCGCCGTAACGGATGCCCCGGATGTCATGCTTGACGTATCGATCGAGCGCTAGCGTCAGGCGGGCGGCCGGGATTCGGCGGTTCCCTGACATCCTGAATGCGACCTGTCGAGGCCGTGCAGATGCATGTGCGTACGGCCGGTAGATGCAGCGCGGCACATCCGGCACCTGGGCGATTCTGCTGACCATCTTCGCAATGGCGTGCTTTGCGGTCGTTGATGCATTCGTCAAGCTTGCCAGCGAATCCCAAGGCGCCGGACAGGTCATCTTCATCAGTTCGCTGGCAACCTTCGGCTTGTTCTGGATTGCAATGCGGCGGTCCGGCGAGCGGCTCTGGGCGCCGAATGCGCACAACCCGGCGCTCCTGGTTCGGACGGCGGGTGAAATCGCTGGCGGGATCGGCATTGTCGTCGCGCTTGGCCTGGCCCCGCTTTCCTCCGTGATCGCGCTTGCCCAGGCGCAGCCGCTCGCGGTCGTTGTCGGCGCGGCCCTGTTTCTCAAGGAGGACGTCGGGTGGCGTCGCTGGGCGGCGGTGGGGCTGGCGCTGACCGGTGTCCTGATGATTCTCCGCCCGGGCTTCAGTTCGTTCGACCCCGACCTCCTTTGGGTTCTTGTGTATGTCATTGGTCTTGCGACACGCGACCTCGCGAGTCGTCGGTTGCCGCCCAGGATCTCGACACCGTTCGCCGTCGCCTGGTCCATGGTTCCGATGTCGCTCGCGGGAGCGCTCATGATGTCCTTTCAGGGAGGCTGGCGACCGGTGAGCTTCGAGACGGCAGTCTGGTATCTTGGCATGATCCTGGCGATCTCCGCGGCGTTGTGGACGCTGACCACGGCAATGCGGAGCGGGGACGTTTCGTCCTTGGCGCCGTTTCGTTATTCGCGGATCCTGTTCGCGCTTCTCATCGCATATTTTCTCTTCGACGAAATTCCCGACGCCATGACCTGGGCGGGTGTCACGCTGATCGTCGGTTCGGGCCTGTACGCCTTCTGGCGCGAGCGTCGCCGTGCAGACGCCGCACCATGATGGCGGACATTGCGCAATGGGCAGGAATCGGCGGCCATGTCCCGGAGTCACCCCGGAGTCACCGTTGCCCCGCAATGGCCGAAAGTGATCGCCAGGATAGGCGGGCGAAGCCCGCGCATTCCAATTGTCGTTAACGGCTGCTATAGCCCCCGCGACTTGTGCAAAGGAGCTTGGGATGAGCGTGATCATCGACATTTTCGCCCGCGAGATCCTCGACAGCCGGGGCAATCCCACTGTCGAGGTCGACGTGATCCTGGACGACGGCCAGCAAGGCCGGGCTGCCGTTCCGTCGGGCGCGTCCACGGGCGCGCATGAGGCGGTCGAAAGGCGCGACGGCGACAAGAAGCGGTATCTGGGCAAAGGGGTCCTGGACGCGGTTGAGTCCGTGAACGCCGAAATCGCCGATGCGCTTGTCGGGATGGAGGCGACGGAGCAGATGGCGATCGATGCGGTCATGGTCGAGCTCGACGGCACGGCGAACAAGCGGCGTCTCGGGGCGAACGCGATCCTCGGGGTGTCCCTGGCCGTCGCGAAGGCCGCCGCCCTCTCCGTCCGCCAGCCGCTCTTCCGCTACGTGGGCGGTGCGGCGGCCCATGTTCTGCCGGTTCCGATGATGAACGTGATCAACGGTGGCGAGCACGCCGACAATCCGATCGACATCCAGGAATTCATGATCATGCCGGTCTCGGCCACATCGATGCGCGATTCCGTTCAAATGGGTTCCGAGATCTTCCACACGCTCAAGGGGCAGCTCCAGTCGGCCGGGCTTTCGACCGGCATCGGGGATGAGGGCGGCTTCGCGCCGGAGATCTCAAGCGCCCGGGACGCGCTGGATTTCATCATGAAGTCCGTCGAGAAGGCGGGCTACAAGCCGGGCGATGACGTCATGCTGGCGCTTGACTGCGCGTCCACCGAGTATTTCAGGGACGGCGCGTATGTCATGGAAGGCGAGGGAAAGTCCCTGAGCGTGGACGAGAACGTTGCCTATCTGAGTGCGCTGGCGTCCGACTATCCCGTGTTCTCCATCGAGGACGGCTGCAGCGAGGATGACTGGGAAGGATGGAAGGCGCTCACCGAGGAACTCGGCGACAAGGTGCAGCTTGTGGGCGATGACCTCTTCGTGACGAATCCGGAGCGTCTTGCTCGCGGCATAGCGGAAGGGGCCGGCAACTCGCTTCTCGTCAAGGCCAACCAGATCGGGACGCTTTCCCAGACGCTAGGGGCCGTTGACATGGCTCATCGGGCGGGGTTCGCGACGGTCATGTCGCATCGATCAGGCGAGACCGAGGACGCGACCATCGCCGACCTCGCCGTGGCAATGAACTGCGGGCAGATCAAGACAGGCTCCCTTTCGCGGTCTGATCGTCTGGCAAAGTACAATCAGCTCATTCGTATCGAGGAAACCCTTGACGAGACCGCCGTCTATGCCGGCAGGTCCATATTGAACTGATCTCGCTGGAGTTGCGGGCGGTGAACGGTTCCGTTTCGTCCGCCAGGCCAGGTTCTGCGTTCGGCCAATCCGCTTGCACGAATGGTGTCGCGACGCTAAGCCACGGTGCCGGCGGGTGATTAGCTCAGTGGTAGAGCGCTTCGTTCACATCGAAGATGTCGGGAGTTCGAATCTCTCATCACCCACCAGACTTCTTGAGGCTGGGTGCAAGCCTGCGATCGTGGCCATGGGCCGCAAGTCGGATTCGGGCTCTTGCTGCCCGCGCCAAGCTTCAGTTGGCGCGTCCTGTCCCCGCGTCCCGGGCCCAGGCCGTTTGGCGGTCCGCGCGAGATTGCACGAGATTGCTTGCCGTAGTTCCTCGAGTTGGCTAATGGAGGCGCGCGCGGGCGATTAGCTCAGTTGGTAGAGCGCTTCGTTTACACCGAAGATGTCGGGAGTTCGAGTCTCTCATCGCCCACCAGTCAACCGCCTTGACCGACCGGATCGAGCCACAACCGGCTGTCCTGGCCGATTGCGAGGGACCTTGCCCGTAGTACGTTCGCACGGCGCATCCAGGACGCCCTTGCGGCCCCTTGATCGACGTGGCGGGTCGCAACGCGCCGGACGGGCAGTTGCATGATGGCTTGGTGTCTGGCGGCAGGTCGCCGACGTGCGGCTGGGGCGAAGCTGAGCGGGCGGCATCGCGGCCCAGGCCCATCAAGGGAAATCGCCTCAGGATTGCCAGACGTTCACTTCAGTGCGCCGTGGTAAGGCGCTTCTCTCTGGTGGGTGCGAATCCCACCCAACAACTGTCGCTCCGGTTGGTAGCAGCCAGGGCGGTTCATGGAGGCAACGAAATGGACTGAAGCACTCTGGCAGAAGGGCCGCCTTGGGCGGTTCAGCGACCATGCAGGCCGGAACGCGCGTGAATGCCGAGCAGGCCTCGAAACAGTCGATGCGGAAGCCGACCCTCCTGAAGCAAGGGGAAGGCCGACGGCAGGCCGAGAAGCGAGCGACACGGGCATCGGCCTGCTTCCGCCGGGGCAGTGGCACTGGCATGCATGGAAGATGAGGGAAGAGGCAACACGGGAAGCCCTGTCGGTGGCGTGCACGCGCCAACCGGAAATCCGCGAGGACCAGTCCGGGCCGGCAGGGTGGCGGATGGGCCCGTACTACCGAGGAGGCCGGGCAATGCCGGCGGAGGGAAGGGGCCCTGATTCGAGAATGGCATGGAAAGGACGCAAGGCATGACCACTGATGCAAGTCTGACAGGGTCGGTACCGGTTCGGAAACTCCAGACCATGCTGCATGCGAAAGCGAAGGAAGAACCCGAGCGGCGGTTTCACGCACTCGCCGACAAGGTGTGGCGGGCCGACTTCCTGCACGAGGCCTGGGTCAGGGTACGCCGCAACGGCGGCTCTGCCGGGGTGGACGGGGAGAGGTTCACGGACATCGAGGCGCGCGGCGTGGATCGCTGGCTTGGGGAACTGTCGCGGGATCTGAGGGAGGGGACCTACGCGCCGAAGCCGGTGCGGCAGGTGCTGATCCCGAAGAAGCAGCCCGGCGAGTTCCGGCCATTGGGCATTCCCTGCATACGGGACCGGGTGGCGCAGACATCGGCCATGCTCTTGCTTGAGCCGACATTCGAGGCCGACCTGCAACCGGAGCAGTACGCCTGCCGGCCGGAGCGGAGCGCGAACGACGCGGTGAGACGCGTCCACAGCCTCCTGAACACGGGGCACAACGAGGTGGTCGACTGCGACCTGTCCAACCACTTCGGCGAGATACCGCATGCCGAACTGATGAAGAGCGTCGCCCGTCGCGTCAGCGACGGCAAGATGCTCGGACTCGTCAAGGCGTGGCTGGAGATGCCGGTGGAGGAGGACGACGGCAAGGGCGGCAGACGCCGCACGAACCGGGCGCGCAGGGAACGGAAGGGCACCCCGCAAGGGGCGCCGATCAGCCCGGTCCTGTCGAACATCCACATGCGCCGATTCATACTGGGCTGGAAGGTGCTGGGCCATGCCCGGCACTACCGTTCGGAGATCGTGAACTACGCGGACGACTTCTGTGTTCTCGGCAAGGCCCCGGCAGCGGAGATGCTGGCGGCGGTCAGGCGGCTCATGGAGGCCCTGAAGCTGCCGGTCAACGAACGGAAGACCCGATGCCTGCGGTGTCCGGAGGAACCGATGGCGTTCCTTGGATACCGCATTGGACGCAACTATCGCCCACACGGGGAAGGGTGCTACATCGGCACCCGCCCGAGCAAGGCGAGCGTCCAGAGCATCTGCCGCAAGATCAGCGGGCAAACGGCCGCGCGGTACGGGCTGATGAAGACCGAGGACATGGTGCAGCGCCTGAACTGGATGCTCTCCGGCTGGGCGAACCACTACGTTCTCGGTCAGGTCAGCCCGGCCTGCAAGGCCGTGGACGAGCACGCGACCCGGCGGCTGCGTCAGTGGCTCTGTCGGAAGCACAAGGTGAAGGCCGGAGAACACGTGCGGTTCTCCAACCAGCGGCTGTGGCATGACCTCGGCCTGGTCAACCTTGCGCCGAAGACCAAGGGCCTTCCGTGGGCGAAGGCATGATCTCGTCTGTAAGCCGGATGCCTGAGCAGGGCACGTCCGGTTTGATGAGCGGGGGTGAGGAAACGTGGCCATGGGAGAGACTGAGGCACCGGCACATGGCGAAAGCCGTCGGCAAACCGCTACTCCCTCAACCTACAGCCGGGCGCGCCTCCCCTCGACTCTACCGGTCGGGAAGGTTCCAAATGCCATTGATGGATGGAGTTGCGCAATTCTCCTTGACGGCCCGTGCAGGCTTCACTAAGTGACGGCCACCGTGCGGTTGTAGCTCAGTCGGTTAGAGTACTGGCCTGTCACGCCAGGGGTCGCGGGTTCGAGTCCCGTCAACCGCGCCATTCTCGTTTGCGTCTTTGGCGACATGACGTGTTTCCGGAACTGGGGCGAGCGCATGCCGGCAGCGGTCGTGGATGACGGCATTTCCATTGCCTATGACGAGCTTGGGGCGGGAGCCCCTTTGCTGCTGCTGCACGGGTTTCCTCAAACCCGCGCGATGTGGGCCGAGGTTGCGCCCGTGCTTGCGGAGCGGTTTCGCGTCGTGACGGCCGATCTTCGGGGATATGGCGCCTCGGCCAAGCCTCCTGCAGCCGCAGACCTCGCAAATTACAGCTTTCGCGCAATGGGCGCCGACATGGTCGCGCTGATGTCGTCTCTCGGGCATGAACGATTCCACCTTGCCGGCCATGACAGAGGCGCTCGGGCAGCCTACCGGCTGGCGCTTGACGCACCTTGTAAGGTGGCAAGCCTGACGCTCATGGACATCGTGCCGACCGATCACCTGGTCGAGTCATGGAACTACGAACTGTCAAAGGCGTATTTCCACTGGAGCTTTCTTGCCCAGCCCGCGCCCTTTCCGGAACGCATGATCGGTGCCGATCCAGATCCCTTCTTCGAGGCCTGCCTCTCAGGCTGGGGCGGCGCGACGCGGCGCGCATTCGCCCAGATCGAGGCGTATCGCGCGGCGTGGCGGAATCCCGCCACCATTGCCGGCATGACGAATGACTATCGGGCCGCGATCAGTGCGGACCTGGAACTGGATGCAATGATAGAGGGCCAGGTGCTTGAGTGCCCCGCTCTGGTGCTCTGGGGCGCGGACGGCGTCATGGCAAGGCACTTTGACGCCGAGCGAGTCTGGGAGCCCCGGCTTTCGAACCTGACCGTTGGGCTTGTGCCGGGCGGGCATTTCTTCGTCGACGAATCTCCTGGGGAAACCGCCGACGCGCTCCGCAAGTTCCTCGTGCCCCTGATCGCGTGAAGGCAGCCAGCCCTGGCAGGACACGTCCTGACTTGCCTTCCCTGCAGAATCGTGACCGGAAAGTGCAATCCGAAGAACGCGCAGAACAGGGCCGCGCAAGTCGCATGTGTCCCGAGCGTTCCGTCGCAGAGCGCGGAGTTCGGCTTGCTTGTCTCAGCGAGCCAGTGCGTCGAGGACCCGAACCCAGCTTCTGATGCCCTTGTGGAACGAGCGAAGGTCGTACTTTTCGTTTGGCGAGTGGATCTGGTCGTCGTCAAGCCCGAACCCGATCAGCATGGATGGAAGGTCGAGAATCTCGCGGAAGTATCCCGCAATCGGAATCGACCCGCCCGAACCGACAAATGCGGCTTCATTGGGCCACTCGTCCGAGAGCGCACTCCGGGCCGCCTCGAAGGCGGGGTCGTCAGTGGACATGACCGAAGCCGGAGATGCGCCATGGCCGTTGAATTCCACGCTGCAGTCGGGTGGAAGCGCGTCGCGCACCAGGGCGCGGAAGCTCTTCCTTATCGCGACCGGATTCTGGCTGCCGACAAGCCGGAAACTGATCTTGGCCGAGGCCTTGGACGGCAGCACGGTCTTGAAGCCGTCCAAGGCATAGCCGCCACTGATTCCGTTCACTTCGCAGGTAGGCCTGGACCAGATCATTTCGAGCACGCTGCGTCCGGCCTCCCCGGCCGGCACAGAAAGGTTCACGGCCTTCAGGAACCCGTTCGCGTCAAACCCCAACCGTTCCCATTGCGCCCTGACGGTTTCCGGCAGTTCGTCGACGCCATCGTAGAATCCCGGAACCGTGACGCGGCCGCTTTCGTCGTGCAGGGACGCGACGATGCGTGCGAGGACGCGAACTGGATTGATCGCAGCACCTCCATACATGCCGGAATGCAGGTCCTTGTCTGGCCCGGTGACCGTGACCTCCTCTCCAAGCAGCCCGCGGAGCATTGTCGTGATGGCTGGCGTGTCACGGTCGAAGAGGCCCGTGTCGCAGATCAGGGCAAGATCGGGCTGACTCAGTTCCATGGCATGCGTCTCGAGGAAGGGGACAAGCGAGGCCGATCCGGATTCCTCTTCCCCCTCGAAGATGAACGAGAGTCTGCAAGGCCAGTCGCCCTTGACGGCCTTCCAGGCGCGACACGCCTCCACGAAGGTCATGAGCTGGCCCTTGTCATCGGATGATCCCCGGGCACGGATCACCTTGCCTGCCGGCGTCTCCTCGACGACCGGGTCGAACGGGTCTCGGTGCCAATGATCCAGCGGGTCAACCGGCTGAACATCGTAATGGCCGTAGAACATCAGATGCGGCTTGCCGTCGCCTGCATGCCCAACCACCAACGGATGGCCTGGCGTTTGGCGTGCCTCCGCCGAGACCCCGAGGGATGCGAGATCTGCAACCAGCCAGTTCGCTGCCGCTTGGCAGTCGTCCTTGAATGCCGGGTCGGTCGAGACTGACGGAATGCGGACCAAGGCCTTCAGGCGCTCCAGCGCTGCATCAAGATTGTCGTCGACATGTGCGAGTATGGCATCGATGGTCATTGAGTCTCCTGTGGCTGCCGGTCACGTTAGCCAAGATCGGGGCGGCGTCCAGAGCCTTCGGCCGCTGGCGGGACTTCCGTCGCGGATTTCTCCGAGATTCGGGCCGCGTCAATTTGTTGTCTGTGCCCTTTGACATTAGTCTTGTAATTGGAGAAATTGCCAAACTCGCACAATGGGAGACGCAAGTGGACTATTCCGCGTGCCTGGATGACGCGATCCGGCGGCTTCACGACGAAGGCCGTTACCGGACGTTCATCGACATCGTGAGGAATCGTGGCCAGTTCCCGAATGCGACCTGGCGACGCCCGGACGGGACCGAGCGCCCGGTCAAGGTCTGGTGCGGCAACGACTATCTGGGCATGGGGCAGCATTCCGACGTGCTGTCCGCCATGCATGATGCGATCGATGACGCCGGGGCCGGATCCGGCGGCACGCGCAACATCTCGGGAACGACCCTCTATCACAGGAGATTGGAGGCCGAGCTTGCCGACCTTCATGGCAAGGAGGCCGCCCTCCTGTTCACGAGCGCCTACATCGCCAATGACGCGACGCTTTCCACGCTGCCCAGGATCTTCCCGGGACTGATCATCTATTCGGACGAGCTGAACCACGCGTCGATGATCGAGGGAATCCGCAGGAATGGCGGATCCAAGCGGGTGTTTCGCCACAACGACGTAGCGCACTTGCGCGAGTTGCTGGAAGCGGACGACCGCTTGGCCCCCAAGCTGATCGCGATCGAGTCGCTATATTCCATGGACGGGGATTTCGGCCCGATCGAGAGCATCTGCGATCTGGCCGAGGAATTCGATGCCATCACGTATGTGGACGAAGTCCATGCAGTGGGCATGTATGGACGGCGCGGGAGCGGAGTGGCCGAGCGGGACCGGCAGGCTCACAGGGTGGACATCGTCAATGGCACGCTCGCGAAGGCCTACGGCGTCATGGGAGGCTACGTCGCCGCAAGCGCCAGGATGTGCGATGCATTGAGGTCCTATGCGCCAGGGTTCATCTTCACGACATCGCTGGCGCCGGCAATCGCCGCCGGGGCCACGGCGTCGGTCCGGATTCTGAAGTCGGACCAAGCCAGGCGGGACAGGCTTCAGGAGCAGGCAAATGTCCTGAAGATGCGGCTTAGGGCGCTTGGCCTGCCGCTGATCGACCATGGCAGCCATATCGTGCCGGTTATCGTCGGGGACCCCGTCCATACCAAGCTTCTTTCCGACATGCTGCTCGAAGATCACGGGATCTACGTACAGCCCATAAATTACCCGACCGTGCCGCGTGGCACGGAACGATTGCGCTTCACTCCTTCGCCGGTGCACGGCCCGGATGACATGGAGCACCTGATCAGGGCGATGGACGCGCTTTGGTCCCGTTGCGAGCTCAATCGATCCGATCTTTCGGCCTAGAAGATTGGGATCTGAACGCCCTATGTTGTGTTTGGCAGTTGTGGACGCACTGGGATCTTGGTAATTTTTGCGTGTTGCACTATACTTGAAACAGACAGTTACGTCCGGATAGCGAATGATCGCGGAGATGCAGGCTTCAGCCGACGCTGCAGGTTCGTCGAAGCTAAGGGGTTTTGACGATTTCGAAACCCGTCTGGGCGACATCTTGCGAGGCGAGAGAGCGACCCGCGGAAAGTCGCTGCTCGACGTCCAGAACGAGCTCAGGATCAAGGCGGAGTTCATCTCTGCAATCGAGTCGTCGGACCCGTCTGTATTCGACGTGCCGAGCTTCGTGGCGGGCTATGTTCGCTCTTACGCGGCTTACCTGGGAGTTGATCCGGACTGGGCGTTCCAGACCTTTTGCAAGGAAAGCGGGTTCTTTGTCGCGACCGGCCGGAAATCGCAGATGCGGCAGAACCTGAGGCATTCCATAAGGAATGAAGAGTTGAGCGCCCCTGCAGGGCGGGCGTTGCGATCCAGGCATCCCGTTGCGAGCCGCTACTTCGGATACCTGGTGGACCGGGAATCGTCGTTGGCGAATCTTGAGCCGAGGGCGTTGGGGTCAATTGCCGTGTTGCTCGTGCTTCTTGCCGGGATCGGTTACGGTACATGGATCGTCCTGCAGGAAGTCCAGAAGGTGCGTCTCGCACCGGTGGACCAGATACCGGAAGTCATCGTCGACCTCGATCCGGTCAATTCCGCATTCCCTCTGGCAGAGGAAGGAGGGGAGCAAGGAGGCATTCCGGCCGCCGCGGTGTCGGGCAGGATCGCCGGGTTTTCCCGCCCGGACGTGGCGGATGCTCCCACGATTGTCGCCCGGGACGGTCCGATCGCTGCAATCGATCCAGACAAGTTCGGGGCATTGGCTCCGGAATCCGGCGAGCGAGGCGTGATCGATGATGCGACGCCGTACGACCGTTCGACACTTGCAGGCATGGAGGTGACAGGCGATCTGGCGCGCGCCGACCCGATAACCTACTTTCCGCCGGTTCCGGCTGCCACTCCGCCGGTTCCGGAAATCGAGCCGAGCGCGCCGTCCGTCGAACTTCTTGCGGTGCGCCCGTGCTGGGTGCGAGTGCGCGGACCAGACGGAACGGTGATACTCGAGAAGATCCTCGATGCCGGCGAGACGTTTGACGTTCCTCTCACGGACGAGCCTGCGCGCCTGCGCGCCGGCAATGCGGGTTCGCTCTACTTCGAGGTGAACGGTCAGATGCACGGCCCCGCTGGCAACGGACAAACCGTGGTGAGCGACATCGTGCTGTCCCCCGAGGCGCTTGTCGAGGACTACGGCGCGGCCGATGTTGCGTCGGATTCAGAATTGGCGCGTTTCATCTCGGTGGCCGAGGCGGTCGGTGGCGAATGATGGCTTTCGGGCACCAGCCTGTCCGTGAAGGTGTCCATGCGGGGAGGGAAATCCCTACATGTCGCTGAACAGCGTTCGTCCGTGGCGCAACATCTATCGCCGGAAGTCACGGCAGATCCGCGTGGGTCCGGTGCCGGTGGGAGGCGATGCGCCGATCACCGTTCAGACAATGACGAACACCGAAACCACCGATGTTGCCGCGACCGTTGCGCAGATCGGGGCGGCTGCGGAGGCAGGAGCAGACATCGTGCGCGTTTCGGTCCCGGACGAGGCGAGCTCCCGGGCACTGAGGGAGATTGTCGCGGAGAGCCCGGTCCCGATCGTGGCTGACATCCACTTTCACTACAAGCGGGCCATCGAGGCCGCGGAGGCTGGCGCTTCATGCCTTCGAATCAATCCGGGCAACATAGGTTCGGAGGGGCGTGTTCGTGAAGTCATCCGCGCGGCGAAGGAGCATGGCTGCTCGATGCGGATCGGCGTGAACGCAGGCAGTCTCGAAAAGCGCCTGCTCGAAAAATATGCCGAGCCCTGCCCCGAGGCGATGGTGGAAAGCGGGCTGAACCACATCAGGATCCTGGAGGACAACGACTTTCTTGAGTTCAAGATCAGTTGCAAGGCATCCGACGTGTTTCTTGCGGCTGCAGCCTACCAGGCATTGGCCGAGGCCACGGATGCACCGATCCATCTCGGAATCACCGAGGCGGGCGGACTGGTCCCCGGCACGATCAAGTCGGCGATCGGTCTTGGAAACCTGCTCTGGATGGGCATCGGTGACACGATCAGGGTGTCGCTCAGCGCCGATCCCGTCAAGGAGGTGAAGGCCGGAAGCGAGATCCTGAAGTCGCTCGGACTTCGGCATCGAGGCGTCAACATCATTGCCTGTCCGTCTTGCGCACGTCAGGGCTTCGACGTCATCGGGACTGTCGAAATCCTCGAGAAGAGACTTGAGCACGTGAAGACGCCCATGAGTCTCTCGATTATTGGCTGCGTCGTGAACGGTCCCGGCGAGGCGCTGATGACGGATGTCGGATTCACGGGAGGTGGCGCCGGGGCGGGAATGGTCTACCTGGCGGGAAAGCAGTCGCACAAGATGTCGAACGACGAGATGATCGATCATATTGTCGATCAGGTCGAAAGGCGCGCAACGGAAATTGAAGCCGCCCCGTAGGCGGCGGTCCTGGTGCGTCTCAGTCCTGCGTGAAGCGCCTGCCTATTCGGCCGGCCCTGCCCATCCTTGGTTCGCGCGGATGTCGGCCACGATCTCGCGCATCTGCCCGAGATCCAGAAAGCCGCGCAGGATGATGTCTCCCATAATGAACCCGGGAGTCCCCTGAACATTCAGCGCCTGGGCCAGCGCATGGTTCTGGCCGATTGCCAATTCAACGTCTTCGCTGCCCATCGATTCCGTGATCGCGTCGTGATCGAGTCCGAGTTCGCGGGAGGTCCGGACCAGAAAGCCGTCGGTCACCGGCCCGTCATGCTGCATGAGAGTGTCGTGAACGCGCTTGTAGTCAGCGTCGCCGGCGACGAGCTTGGCCGCAATTGCATATTGCGCCGCCAAGGTCGATTCGTCACCGAGAATGGGAAACTCCTTGATGACGTACCGGATGCTGCCGTCGCTCGCGACCAGTTCTTCCACCGTCGGGAAAGCGCGCTTGCAGAATCCGCAGCGGTAATCCAGGAACTCGACCAGCGTGACGTCCCCGTCCGGGTTGCCTCCAACATAGCTGAAGCCGTCGTCGAAAATGCTGTTGCGGAGCTGCTCGATCAGTTCGCTGTCCCGGGCCACGGCATCCTGCCGCTGGCGTTCCTCGAGGACCGAGATGGCTTCCATCAGAACCTCCGGGTTCTCGAGCAGGTAGTCGCGGATTTCTGATCGGAACGTCGCGCGTTCACCTTCCGACATGGATTCGATGTCGAACGCGGCGGCCATCGGGGCCGCAAGCGCCAGGAACAGTATGCCCAAGGCCGTGGATTGCATTGGCGATCTCCAAAACTTGCCGGCCGAGCATCTGCAGAATGCGGGCCGAAGGCAAGGGCTTCACCAATTCGTGTTTGCCCAAGACCGTCCTGTCCGACATTGAACCGTCGATGCGCCGCGTCTTGCTGGAACACGAACCGTGCCTGAATTTCACCGTGCTGGCGGAGCGACCGGTTGGCGCACCCGCATTGTCGGGAATTCGGTTGCACCGATGCAACCTGAATTTCGGGACAGGCATCCATGTTCTGGCACACGCCTTGATTGACGCGGTCCGGCAACTTTGGCAGAGGACAATTCATCACCGAGGACAGTTGCATGCGCCTTTCCCGTCGGTCCGAAATAGACCCGTTCATTGTCATGGACGTCATGGACGCGGCCGCGCGGGCCGAGGCTGAAGGCCGGCACATCGTGCACATGGAAGTCGGGCAGCCCGGAACGCCCGCGCCGCGGAGGGCTCGGCAGGCGCTCGCGGATGCCTTGGAGAAGGACGCCCTTGGATACACCTTGGCGCTGGGCATTCCTGCGCTGAGAGAGAGGATCGCCTCGCTCTACAGGTCCAGATACGGCGTCGACCTGTCGCCGGAGCGTGTCATAGTCACGGCTGGATCTTCCGGCGCATTCCTCCTGGCGTTCACCGCGCTCTTCGAATCGGGCGACCGCGTGGCGCTCGGAGCTCCAGGATATCCGTCTTACCGTCAGGTTCTGCGAGCGCTCAGCCTGGTTCCGGCCGATATCGCGACCCGTGCCGAGGATCGGTACCAACCCGTGCCGGACCTGCTGCCGGACGACATCAAGGGCCTGATCGTCGCATCTCCGGCAAATCCGACGGGAACGATGCTGGACAGGCAGGCATTGGCGGCGCTGCTTGATGCGGCGTCCGAAAGAGGTGCCCATTTCATCTCGGACGAGATCTATCACGGGCTCGAATACGAACGTCAGGCAGTGACCGCGCTCGAGGTCTCGGACGATGTCTGCGTCATCAATTCCTTTTCCAAGTACTTCTCCATGACGGGCTGGAGGGTCGGCTGGATGGTCGTCCCGGAAGCGCATGTGCGCACGATCGAGCGACTCGCCCAGAACATGTTCATCTGCGCTCCGCATGCAAGCCAGGTTGCCGCGCTTGCGGCGATGGATTGCGAAGACGAACTCGAACGGAACGTGGCGACCTATCGGGCCAACCGTGATCTGATGATCAAGGGCCTTTCAGAATGCGGGTTCGACCGGATCGCCCCGCCGGATGGCGCGTTCTACGTTTATGCAGATGTTGCGCGCTTCACTGATGACAGCCGTGCGTTCGCGAGAGAGATGCTCGACGAGGCGGGTGTCGCGGTCACGCCCGGAGTGGACTTCGACAAGGCGAGAGGTGCACGCACGATCAGGTTCTCCTACGCGCGCTCGACGCCTGACATCAAGGAGGGCCTGGTGCGCCTCAACCGCTTCATGGAGTCCCGTGATGCCGTCGCGTAGGGCCGAGCCGCCGCTGCAGCCCACCCTGCGAGACGCGGATGGCGGGATGGAAGAATTCGGCTTGAGGGCAATGCGGTCGCAGCCCGCGAATTCCCGGTCCGCCACGAAGTCCCGGTCCAACCCATTTCTTTCGTCGATGAAGGCATCATGGAGGTTGATGCGCGCATGGGCGGGAAAAGGCGTGATCCGGTTCATCCTCCTGTTTGCGGGTGCGGTGTTCAGCATGCTGGCGCTTGGCCTGCTGGCGTTCTCGCTGTTGGTCTGGATGGTGTTCGCGGCCCACGAAGAGGGTTTGCCGGACATTTCGCCTCTCGCCAACTATCAGCCGCCAACCCTGACCAGGATCTATTCGCCCGAAGGGCGGATCATCGACGAATACGCTCAGCAACGGCGCATCTACATTCCCTTTGACGAGATTCCAGAACTTGTGAGGCAGGCCTTCATTTCCGCCGAGGACAAGAACTTCTACGAGCATGCGGGGTTTGACGTTCGGGGGATCGCCGCCGCTCTCTACGAGGCAGTGCAGTCCAGGGGCCAGTCGCTCAGGGGAGCCTCGACCATCCCGCAGCAGGTGGCCAAGATCATCTATTTTGGCAGCGAGCGTGCGATCGAGCGAAAGATCAAGGAATTGATCCAGGCCAATCGCATGGTCGCGACGCTCGGTCGCGAAAAGATCCTGGAAATCTACCTTAACGAGATATTCCTTGGCCAAAATGCATATGGCGTGGCTGCCGCCGCCCAGACCTATTTCAACAAGACCCTGACGGAACTGGAGCCTCAGGACGCTGCCTACCTGGCTGCACTGCCAAAGGCGCCGTCGACCTATCATCCGGTTCGCGAGACCGACCGCGCGATTGCGCGGCGGGATTTCGTGCTTCGGGAGATGTGGCAGAACGGTCACCTGGACAAGGATGCCTACGAAGCCGCCGTGACTGCTCCGCTGCTGACGGTCCAGGCAGGTGACAGGGAATCCTTCGCGACACGGCTTCCATCGCGAGACTACTTCACCGAGGAGATCAGGCGGCAGCTCAGCCGGGAATTCGGTGATGACGGGTTCAAGTCGGCTGGCCTCACGATCCGCGCGACCGTCGATCCGGAAATGCAGAAGAGTGCTGCGCGGGCGCTTCGGCAAGCCCTCGAAGAATATGACCGGGCGCGGGGCAGGTGGCGGGGGCCGGCCGCCACGATTGCGGCCGGGGAGCTCGAAGCTGACTGGCGGGCGGCACTCGCGGCGGTTCCGAAGCTTGCCCGGGACGTGGAAGGCTGGTTGCCGGCCGTGGTGCTCGGGATTGATGGCGGCGCGGCCCGAATTGGCGTCGAGGGACGGGAAGGGGACGACGACGAATTCCTTCTGACGTCCGAAGACGTCGAGTGGATCGGCAAGGCGAAAAATGCCGATGACATCCTGAACGCAGGAGACGTGATCTATGTGCGGCATGAAGGTGACACCCCTTCCGGCCCGGACTTCTCGCTGCGGCAGGTTCCAGGCGTGCAGGGAGCGTTCATGGCGATGGACGTGAACACCGGCCGGGTGCTCGCAATTCAGGGCGGCTTTTCCTATCAGGAATCAAATTTCAACCGCGCGACGCAGGGCCTTCGCCAGCCAGGCTCCTCCTTCAAGCCGTTCGTGTATGCGGCGGCCCTCGATTCCGGATTCACGCCTGCGACGATCATCATAGATGCCCCGATCGAGGTGGAGATGGCCGACGAGACCGTCTGGAGCCCCAAGAACGCGACTGACAAGTTCTATGGTCCGGCGCCCTTGAGAACGGCCATCGAGCGGTCCCGCAACCTGATGACGATACGCCTGGCCCAGGAAGTCGGTATGCCGGTGGTTGCGGGCTACGCGGAGCGATCCGGCGTCTACGACAGGATGGAGCCATATCTGGCCAATGCCCTGGGAGCTCAGGAAACCACGCTATACCGAATGGTCTCGGCCTATTCGATGTTTGCAAACGGGGGCGAAAGGGTGAACCCGACGCTCGTCGACCGGGTTCAGGATCGCTGGGGCACGACGATCTATCGTCACGACCGAAGAAACTGCGTGGAGTGCGGCCTGAGGGACCTGCCGGCGGATCACGTGCCAGAAATCACGTCAAACCGGGAGCGCGCATTCGATCCCATCACCGCATACCAGCTCACCTCCATGATGGAGGGCGTGGTCGAGCGCGGCACGGCTGCGGGCGCGGTCGACCTGGACGTGCCGGTTGCCGGCAAGACGGGCACGACGAACGATGCGCGCGACGTCTGGTTCATCGGCTTTACGTCGACCATCGCGGCAGGCTGTTATATCGGCTACGACCAGCCGGAGCCGCTTGGCCGCAGCGCGTCAGGTGGCAGGATGTGCGCACCGGTGTTTCAGAGGTTCATGGAAGAGGCCGTGAAGAAGTACGGTGGCGGACGCTTTGTCGTGCCGCCGGGCGGAAAGTTCATAAACATCGACCGTCACAACGGTGCGCGCCTTCCCGGCGAGGCGGAAGGCGACAACGTGGTGGCCGAATATTTCCGCGAGGGCGAGGAGCCGGTCTTTGGCGTCGCCTTTGACGGCGGATTCGCCTTGGGGGCGAACCTGCCGAACCTGGATGACCTGGAAGAGGCCGCAGACGTGCAGGATCCCGCATCCCTGGATGTCGGACGCGATGCGACCCCGGACCCGGACGTGCCAAAACAGGCTACGGAAGGCGAAATTTCGGCGGGCGGGCTCTACTGAAGGCGCGGGCGTGCATCGGACGCGTGCACACGGCACGTTCAATGCAGACGTGACCATTCCGGTCTGTCCGTGCCCTTCCGGGTTCTTTGATGGCGTGCCGCGCTGCACCAGCCACAGGCCAGCCAATCAGGACGGCTGCGGCCGCGATCATGAGTGGATTGCACGTCCGGCTCTGGTGTGCCAGGCGAACTGGCAGAAGGCAGGAGGTGAAAGTCCTCTGGAACGAAGGAGCAGCCAATTCACGTTTCTCCGCGAGCCGTGCGTCGGTCCCCGTGAGGGGGCAGGCGAAGCGTCGGCAGCGGTACGGACGGGCAGGGCCATTGAGCATCGAAAAGACGATGGTCCGGGGTGCCGGGGCTTTCAGAGCGGCCGAAGGCAACATCGCAGGCATCTTTCTGGCGAGATGTCGGCGAGCCCCGCGGTGTGAGGGAGCCCATGCACGTCCGCACGCCTTCTGCCGGGACCCCGGGAGGTCTTCAATCCGTCCCGCCTGTCGTGGCGGGACCGTATGGGGAAAGGAGAAAGCCGAAGCCCGTGACGGACGGCTTGAAGAGGCCGGACGGGGCCATGCGACCTGTGATGTCGGCGAACAAGGGAGCGCACGCTCCTGCGGAGCCGCCGGAGGAAAGGGCCTCGACCAAGGGGAATCCGGGAAGCCAAGGCACGCACCGAACGCAGTGTCGGGCAAGCGTGACACAGGCGGCGGACCGGATACGGCAAGCTGTAGAGAGAAACCCGCAGGAGCGTCTCACGGCGCCTTTCCGCCACATGACGCCGGAGGTGCCTGGCGCGTCGTGCTTCGTGCTGAAGGAGGACGCGGCTGCTGGTGTCGAAAGAGCGGCTGCCCGACCTGCACCGACGCCTGCACAACGGGGGAGCGTACCGGGCGCCGCCAGTGCGGCGGGCAGGGATACCCAGGCCGGACGGCGGGACACGACCGCTCGGGATCGCGGCACCGGAGGACAGGATCGTCCGGAAAGCGATTGTGGACGTGATCCTGACGCCAGTCCACGAGGCGGAGTTTCCCGGATTCAGCTACGGGTTCCGACCGGGCCGCGGTGCGCATGACGCGCTCGATGCCCTGGCCTCCGGGACTGGACGGCGCAAGGCCGCTGGGTGGTCGACGCGGACCTGCGGGCGCATTTCGACACGATTCCTCGGGATTGGCTGATCACGTTCGTGGAGCACCGCATCGGCGACAGGCGGGTCACCCGCCTGATCCGGAAATGGCTGGGCGCTGGCGTCATGGACGACGGATCATGGACGGACACGGGGGTGGGAGCGCCGCAGGGGAACATGGTCTCCCCGACCTTGGCGAACGTCTTCCTGCACTGCGTGCTCGATCTGTGGTTCCACGGGAAGTGGCGCCGGAATGTCTCGGAGGGTGAAGCGAGCATTGTCCGCCATGCGGACGACGTCGTGGTCGGGTTTCAGCGCAAGCGGGATGCGGAGAGATGTCTCCGCGACGTTCGGGAAAGGCTGAACCGCTTCGGCCTCAGCCTCCACCCGCACAAGACCCGCCTCGTGGAGTTCGGACGGTTCGTGGCAGCGAACCGTCGCGGTCGCGGGGCGGGCAGGCCGGAGACATTCGACTTCCCGGGTTTCACGCACTTCTGCGCAACGACCCGGCGAGGCCGTTTCCGGCTTGGTCGCAAACCGATCGCGAAAAGGGTCAACAGGACCCTGGCGCGCATCGGCGAGGCTCTTCGCGAACGCTGGCATCACGACATCCGGGAGGCTGGCGAATGGCTTGGGCGGGTCTGTCAAGGCTGGCTCAACCACTTCGCCGTCCCGGGGTCGAGCCGGTTCTTGCGCGTCTTTCGCCACAGGCTGCAGCGCCTGTGGATGCGGGCGTTGCGCCGGCGGTCCCAGCGTCACGGCCTCGACTGGAAGCGACTGGAGCGCATGACCGGAATCCTTTGGCCGCGCGTCCTCATCCGCCACCCGTGGCCGGACCGACGGCTTGCCGCCAAGCACCCGAGGCAGGAGCCGGATGGATTGCCGTCCATGTCCGGATCTGAGCGGGGGGTGCGCAGCAATGCGCATTCCTACCGCGACTGGGGTAGGAGGGGCTCGGCAACGCCCCCCTCCTACCTGGCCCCATTTGTCCAGGACTTTCCCACGCTGCGGCTTTCCTTCCCCACTTCCAGTCCGAAGTGCAACGCCGGCCATTTCCGTGGCGAGGGCGCAGCCCGAGCGGAGCCCTAACGAGGCCGGCGGGCCGATCACGTCCCTTTCCTCCTCGGACCGGTCCCCTGAAGGACCCGGGACGGTTTCCGTCATGGAGGCCGCGCCTTCCGGAACGCCTCCTCCGGCGTCAGGTAGCCGAGCGACTTCCTCGGACGCGCGTCCGCCCCATCACGTCCCTTTCCTCCTCGGACCGGTCCCCTGAAGGACGGTCCGGGACGGTTTCCGTCATGGAGGCCGCGCCTTCCGGAACGCCTCCTCCGGCGTCAGGTAGCCGAGCGACTTCCTCGGACGCGCGTCCGTCCGGTCCTGTACCGCCTTCACCTGTGCGTCGGTGACCTGGCGGAAGCCCGTCCCATTCGGGAAGTGCTCCCGCACGAGACCGTTCGTGTGCTCGTTCAGGCCGCGCGCCAGCAATGGCGGGATGCACCATGTCAAGACAAATCGACCGAATTTGGCGTGGGATGGTCCTGCCTTTTGTCCAGTAGTTCCCGCTAGAAATTCTTTTCGTTCATTATCAGCCTGTTGCGCTGGCGCAACGGATTTTCGTTCGTAGACTTTTTGCGCCAGATCGGCCATTTTGCTGCGAAACAGGCAAAAGCCGAGCAGCAACATGTCCAGAGACTCCTTCCGCAGGCATCTGTCGATGCCCGGGATGCTCAAGAAGATGCGCGCATGCTTCGACCGCATCCCCGATCCGATCAACCCGCGTGATTTCACCCTTGCCGACTGCCTGATGTCGGGGCTTGCGGTGTTCTCGCTCAAGATGCCGTCCCTGTTGCAGTTCGACACGCAGGTGCGCGGCGGCGAGGACCCGGTCCAGGCGCGGAACCTCCGCACGCTCTTCGGCGTGGGGAAGCCGCCCTCGGACACCTGGATGCGCGAGCGGCTCGACGAGGTCGATCCCCGCAGTCTCCGCCGCTGCTTCACGAGCCTCCATGCCGCCCTGCAGCGCGGGAAGGTCCTCGAAGGCTGGACGGTCCTCGGCGGGCATCTCCTGATCTCGGTGGACGGGACCGGCCACCATTCCTCTCACAAGGTCAGGTGCCGGCGCTGCTGCATGAAGAATCACCGCGACGGGACGAAGACCTGCTGCCACCAGGCCCTGGGTGCGGCGATCGTCCACCCGGACATGAAGGAGGTGTTCCCGCTGGCGCCGGAGCCGATCCGGAACGCGGACGGAACGACGAAGAACGACTGCGAGCGGAACGCGGCGAAGCGGCTCCTCGACGACCTCCGCCGGGAGCACCCGCACATGAAGGCGGTCATCGTCGAGGACGGGCTGGCGTCCAACGGCCCGCACATCAACCTCCTTGAAGAGAAGGGCTTCCGCTTCATCCTCGGCGCGAAGCCGGGCGACCACGACCTGCTGTTCAGCTGGTTCGAGGCGAGCGAGACGAAGGAGACATGGGAGAGACGCGACAGGAAGACCGGCACGGTGCACCGCTTCGAGCGGGACCACGGGCTGCCGCTCAACGACGCGAACTTCGACCTGAAGGTCAACATGCTGAAACACGAGGAGACCGACACGAAGGGAAAGACGCAAAGGTTCTCGTGGGTCACCGACCTCCCGCTGGACCGGGAGACGGTGATGCCCGTCATGCGCGCCGCGCGCCGCAGATGGGCCATCGAGAACGAAACGTTCCAAACGCTGAAGGCGCGGGACGGATACAGGTTCGAGCACAATTTTGGCCATGGGGAAAACCATCTGGCGGACGTCTTCGCGACGCTCGCCATGCTCGCCTTCCTGATCGACCAGGTGCAGCAGCATTGCTGCCCGCTGTTCCGGAAGGCGCGCGAACATCAGGGACGCATCCTCTACCTCTGGAACAGGCTGCGAAGCCTGTTCCAGACGTTCAGCATCCCGGACTGGCGGACCTTCTGTCTCGCCATGTCGGGGGACATGAAGAAGCCCGAACTCGCTGACATGCTCCCCGACGGACCGTAGCCGCCGACCCGCTCCGGCCACGCTCGACCGACCCCGATCCCGCCCTTCGCCGAATGTTCAGAACCCGGGCAGATGTCACCCGGCCATCAGTCGTGCGCGCCGGCAACGGCCCTGCCACGCCGTCCGCCTGAAACGACCGTTGGGAGGCCGACGATCAGGCTACCGGGAATTGCTGCCTTTTGTCAACTGAACCTTGCATTTTTGTGGTGCATCCGCTAGCTTTCGATTCGTTCAGGGCGCAATCGGCCCAGCGACCGAACCCGAGAAGGAGGATGGCTGTGAGGCAGGAATCGGACAGGAAGTCTTCACGGGCTGCATGGCGCGCCGCCCTTGCCGTCGCCTTACTGGCAGGGAGTGCCGCGCTTGCCGGGCCGCAGGTGGCGCACGCCGCGGACGCCGGCGCAACCGAGGGCGACAAGATGGAGTTCACCGTCAAGCTCGGGGCCGCCCCGAACGGCTGGGCCGTGCGCTACAAGTACAAGACGGAAGACGGCGCGGCCGTCGAGGGCGAGGATTACGACGAGGCCACCGGCACCGTGACGTTCAACTCGGGGGTCAAGGAGCGGAAGGTCTATGTGGACACGATCGACGACAGCGATGAAGAAGACCCGGAGGTCTTCAAGCTCAAGCTCTACGACCAGGAGGTCAACGGGCTCTACCGCGGCGTCACCGGGTGGGTCCAACCGACGTCCAACATCCGGTCCATGCCGGGCACGATGACGTTGACCGGCCAGATCCAGGACAACGATCAGGCGGTCAAGGCAGATTGAGGGAACGCGGGTCAGTATTGCCAGTGACCGGCAATTCATGCTGAGGCCGCACGGCCGTGCAACGAGCGGGCGGGCCACCCGGCGCTTGCAGGCGGGCTCCTCGCCGCGCCGGAGGTCCACGCGCAGAATACGAGCGTGAAGGAGGGCCGCAAGGTGACATTCGTGATCACCGTGACGGGATTCAGCACGCGCGACACGTGGCGCACGTCTTCGGCCACCTATCCCAAAGCGCAAAAGCTCACCATGACCGGTCGGATTGTCGATCGGTGACCGGGCAGAAAGGAAGGAAGCGATGAAGACCGATGGAACCTCGACCGGGCGCCTGGCGATTGCGCTTGCAGCGGCCGTGCTGGCCGCCGCCCTTGCCGCAGCCGGGCCCGCCCGCGCCCAGAACGCCCCCACATATGGCGACTGTGCTAATGCGTGGTACGACAGCGACGCCTCCGAGCATTGCCCGGCTCCCGGCACCCAATTCTGGTTTGACACCCCGAACGGAGAGTGCAGCGTCACGGCCAGGTGCCGGAAGTTGAATGGCGTGCCATCGACCCAGCAAACCGTCACCGGCGATCTGGATGACATGAGCGATCTGGTGAGCTGCGACGGCAAGCTCAAGATCGGCTCTTGTCTCACCGCTACTGAACAAACCGCCCTGGAGACAGCATGCAACGACGCGTGGGATGCCAGCGATGCCAGCCAGAGATGCGGTTCGTCCGGCGGATCCCACAGCGTGTCGACATATCAAGGCGTGCAATGTCAGGTCTCGACCTCCTGCGGGACCCTGGCGGTGGCAGCGTCCTTCTACGGATCTGCCGACGATGTGAAACAGCTCGATTACTGCAACAACAGGTTGTCCACCTCTTGCCCATCGGTCGAGAAATGCACGAGCGCATGGAATGCGAGTTCGGCCAAGGTTACCTGTAACTATTCCGGCCACTTCAGCACCCAGGTCGGAGTGGATTCGGGACAGTGCTCCATAAAGACCCATTGCCAAAGACTGGTTGACGACCCATTGGGGAAGACCGGGGGAATCATCGCCGTTGAGACCTCGTACAAGGGGGACCTGGGACAGGTGCAAAACCTCAAGAACTGCGATGGGACACTCAAGTCCTCCTGCTGAAGCAAGGTCAATGGAGAGTGTCTGGGCGACACGGCGTGGCGCGCGTCTCCGGCCACATATCCCAGAGCGGAAGAGCTCACCATGACCGGTCGGATCGTCGATCGGTGACCGTGACCAGGCAGAAAGGAAGGAAGCGATGAAGACCGATGGAACCTCGACCGAGCTGCGGGTCTCTTCCGGATCGACCGGGCGCTTGGCGATTGCCCTTGCAGCGGCCGTGCTGGCCGCCGCCCTTGCAGCAGCCGGGCCCGCCCGCACCCAGAATGCCCAGGACGGCCCGACGCGGGCCGAGTGCCTTGACGCGTGGGACGCGAGCGACGCCTCCGGGCATTGCCCATTTTCCAGCAACCAGTTCTGGATGACGGCTTCGAACGGAGAGTGCAGCGTCACGACCAGGTGCCGGAAATCGGATGGCTGGGCATCGCAGATGCAAGCCGTCACCGGCGATCTGGATGACATGCGCGACCTGGTGAGCTGCAACGGCGTGCTCAAAGTCAGCTCCTGCCTCTCCGCTGCCGAACAAACCGCTTTGGCGACAGCCTGCGAGGAGGCGTGGAACGACAGCGATGCCAGCCAGAAATGCGGTTCGTCCTACGGATCCCACAGCGTGTCGATTTCAGGCCAGCAATGCAATGTCTCGACCTCCTGCGGGACCCTTGCGGCTGCAGCGTCCTTCTACGGATCTTCCGACGATGTGAAACGGCTCGATTACTGCAACAGCGAGTTGTCCCCCTCTTGCCCCATCCCTGTAACGGTCGAGAACTGCAAGAGCGCCTGGAATGCGAGCGATGCCAACGATACCTGTAACGTTACAGGATATGCCGATACCAGGCCGGTCGCGGTGGACTCGGGACAATGCAGCATGAGGGCCAGGTGCAGAAGATGGAGTACTTTGTTCGTCGGCGAGATCTCTCCGCTGTACAGCGATTTCAAGGGGAGCGTGGAACAGGTGGAAGACCTCAAGAATTGCGATGGGCACCTCAAGACCTCCTGCTAAGTTCCCGGTTTTGCGGGTCGCATGACATCGATCGGGGCGCGGGGCCTCTTCGGCCTGGCAACCCGGCGGCGCTTCCTACTTGCCTTGGAGTCCGGCGATGGGATCGAGCCTGGATGCCTGGTGGGCGGGCTGGAACCCGAAGAACAGGCCGACCGCCACCGCCGTGCCGAGGCCGCTGGCCACGGAGAGCCCCGAGATCAGGAAGTCCCAATCGGTGAAGCGACAGATCGTCCAGGTTGCCGCCAGCCCGAGCGCGATGCCGAGTATGCCGCCTGCAATTGTCAGGATGACGGATTCGATGAGGAACTGACTCCTGATGTCCCGTTGCCGCGCGCCCAGGGCCCGGCGGATGGCGATTTCCGCGCGCCGTTCGGCCACGGACACGAGCATGATGTTCATGATCCCGATCCCGCCGACGATCAGAGAAATGCTGCCCACTGCGCCCAGCAACAAGGTGAAAATGCCCATCTGCGCCTCCATCCGGGCGATCAGTTCCTTCGCGGTGACGATATCGAGGCTGAGATCGGGCGCGCGCTCGCGGAAATAGGACCGGATGTCCTCCACCGCCGCCTCGTAATGAACGCCGACGCCGGATCGGGCGACGATGACCTCGATTCCGGGGTCGGGGGCGATCCGCTGCGCCGTGGTTATCGGGACGAATATGGATTTGTCCGCGTTCACCTGGAACGGCAGTGCATAGCTCTCCCTCTTTCTGTCCAGCACGCCCACAATGGTGAAGAGAACCTCATCGACCTCGATGAGCGCCCCCAGGAGGCGATCCGCCGCCGCCGCGCGCATTTTCTCCGCGACTTCGGCGCCGATGACGCACCAGTATCTGTCGGTATCCAGGTTCGAAACGAACCGGCCCTCCTGCAGCGTCAGCTTGTTCACGCTCGCGAAGGATCGGGTGACGCCTTGGACCGCGCCGCGCCCGACCTCCCGGCCGGCGAAGCGGAACGTCCCGCGCCCCGATATCCTGGGCGCCGCCTCGACGATCGACGGGACCTCCGCCGCCAGTTGCAGGGCGTCCGGGAGGCCGATCACGGCCCTTCCGCCAGCACCCGACCTGCGGATGACAACGATGTCGGTGCCGAGCGCCTCGAATTGCTTACGGGCCTGCCCCTTGGCGATCTCGCCGAGCGAGACCATCGCAATGACCGAGGAGATGCCGATCATGACGCCGACCAGGCCCAGCACCGTGCGCAGCCTTGCCCGGCGCAGGCTGTTGGCCGCCTCGCGGGCATTGGCCACAAGGACCTGGAAAAATCTCGACATCGCCGAACGCCCGCGTCACACCCCGGCCGCCGCCGCAGCGTCGGGCCCGGCCTCCGGCTCGAAGAGCCTGCCGTCGCGAATGCGCGTCCGCCGCGCGCACTGGCCTGCCACCGACGGGTCGTGCGTGATAATCAGGATCGTGATGCCGCGCTCCGCATTCAGCCGCCGCAGTAGCGCCATCACTTCGCCTGCCGTGTCGGTGTCCAGCGCGCCGGTCGGCTCGTCGGCGAGCAGCAGCGCCGGCTCGCCCACCAGCGCCCGTGCGATGGCAACCCTCTGTTTCTGCCCGCCGGAAAGCTGGTTGGGCCGGTGTCCGGTCCGGTCCGCAATGCCGACGCGCTCCAGTATCTCCTGCGCGCGACGGCGCATTTCCGGCCGCCCGGCGCCCCGATAGACCAGCGGCAGGCAGACATTCTCCAATGCGGTCAACTGCGGCAACAGGTGGAACGACTGGAACACGAAACCGATATGCCGGTTCCGCAGCGCGGACAACTCGTTGTCGCGGAGCCCGGAGACATCGCGCCCGTCGAGGACGCAGGCGCCAGAGGTCGGGCGGTCCAACAGACCGATAATGTTCATGAGTGTTGTCTTGCCGCTGCCCGAAGGCCCCATGATCGATATCAGGTCGCCCGTATCGACCTTCAGATCGACGCCCCGCAGAACCTCGGTGGTGACCGGCCCGATCCGGTAGGATCTGCGTATGTCGGTCAATCTCAGCATCCCGGCCGGCGCCTCCTTGCTAAATCTTGCGTACTTGACGGAGAATCCTGCGACACTTGACGGCGAATCTTGCCGCACTTGACGGCCGGATCCGCGCGAAGCGCACTGTCTCCCTGCATTGATGCTTGAGCTGTTTCTCCCCTTGTCGATGTCGGCAGGCTGGCCGGAGGCCAGCCCCTTGCGAGCGTAAGCGAGCCAATGCTGGCAATCAAGTCTGGAACGCGGCGGCTCGCCCCCACATGGCATGGCCGCCGCGCGTTCCGGGATTCAGGATCGTCCCCCGGCGCCGCAGGCGCCCCTGCACGCCGGCTTGCCGACGCCCCCTTCAAGCCCCGCCGGCGTCCAGCGGCGGCGGCGCGTTCCGCTTGCGCCGGGACTCGCCCGTCAGCTCGATGCGGTCGAGAACGGCGTCCGCGATCGTCGGCTCCCCGACCACTTCGGGCCCGCGATCCACCGGGATCTGGCTGGCGATCACGATGGACCTGCGCCCGTAGCGCCGCTCCACGATCTCCGGCAGGTCCCGCCGGCCCTCCGCGGAGAAGCCCTGCAGGTCCCGGTCGTCGAGCACCGGCAGCGAGACCGTGGCGAGGCGGCGCATCAGGCGCTCGTGGGGCTCCCCGTCCCGTGCATGCGCGAGCGCCGAGACCAGTTCCGGGACCCGGCGGTAGTAGAGCACGGACATCCTCTGGCGGCAGGCCTGGTGCGCCAGGGCGCAGACCAGGAACGTCCTGCCCGATCCGGTCGTCCCTTCGGCGATCAAGTTGGTTCCCTGCCGGATCCAGTCGCCTTTCGGGGGCCAGGCCCCTGCTCCGGGTCATCGGACGAGGACGACCTTGTCGCCGGGCGAGAGGCCCTTCACCACCTCGACCGAATCGAGCGTGGTGAGGCCGAGCTCGACCGCGCGCCGCTCCGCGCCGCCGCCGCCGGCGAGGACACGCAGCCAAGCCTTGCCGTTCCCCTGTTCCACCGCGCCGATCGGCACCATCAGGGCCGCCGGGCGGTGGTGGACGACGATCGTGACATAGGCCGACATGCCGACCCGCAGCCGGTCCCGCGCTTCCGTTTCCAGCCTGTCCAGCGTGACGACGACCTCGAATTGCGGCGCGCCGCGCCGTCGCGTGCTGAGATCCGCCCCCGGTGAGACACGGGTCACGGCGCCCTCGATCTTCAGGCCGGGAAACCCGGGGCCGGTAATCCAGGCCCGCTGGCCGGCCTCGACCTTCCTCACGTCCACCTCGTCCACGCTGGTGACGACGGAGAGGCGTTCCAGGTCCGCGATGCTCAGCATCAACTCTCCCTGTCCCACCGGCCTGCCCTTCGTCAGGGGTCTGGCCCTTGGGCCCTCCGCCGCCATGACGACCCCGGCGATCGGTGCCCGGACCCGCGCCAGGTCCAGTTTCTCCTCATGCGTGCGCAGGCGGTCCTCGGCCGTCCGGGCCTCCAGACGCGCCACCCGTCGCGCCTCTTCGCCGCCTTTCGCCCTCACCGCCTCCAGCTCCCGCCGGGCCTCCTCGATATCCAGGGCCCGGTTCTGTCGCTGCCGCTGCGCATCTTCTTGCTGCGAGGCGGGAACGAGCCCCTGCTCCAGAAGGAAGGCGGTATTGTCGAGATGCCGCTCCGCATCGTCGAACGCAATCTTCGCCCGCCGCAAGGCTCGGCGGGCGCGAGCCATGTCGGCGCTGTTCTCCCAGTCCTCGAGCTCGACAAGCCGGTCGTGCGCCTTGATATGCTCGACCTGGGCACGCCTGTGGTCCGCGGCGAGCTGTCCAGTGTCGAGAGCGACCAGCGGATCGCCCGCCGCCACGCGATCCCCGGGGGCGGCATGCAATGCGCTTACATGGCTTTCGATCGGGCTGACGATCTCGGCGACGCGGCCTGGCGCCAGATGGCCCCTGAGCGCGATGGTGGACCGGAATTCGCGGGGCTGAACCGTCACGGTCGGCAGCGCGCCTGGATCGCCGGCCTCCTCCACTCCCGGGCCGGCGTCCAGCGCCGCGGTGGCGCTGAACAGATCCAACGGCCGGACATACCAGGCGCCGATGGCGAGAAACACCACCATGACGAACAGCATCGCCACGACGCGCGCCGTGCGCACGCGCTTCGTCATCGCCAAAAGCGCTTCATTCCGAGCCTCGAGGTCGCGATAGGCGCTCTGGAGCTCACCGAGCTGCGTTTCTATGACCGCCGCCTGGCGCAGCTCCGTCTCGCGCAGCTCACGGACTTCGGTGATGTCGGAGACGACAACGATCACCGCGACCCTCTCCTCTCGCGCCACGAGACAAGAGGTCGTGACGGACAGCGAGCGAAGCGCCTCTCCAACTTGGACCTGCGTGATGCGCCGCGCGATGTCCCCGCGTTCGACAACGGCGTCGAGTACGATCTGGGTGAACTCGTCGAAACCCTCGAACGCGATGAAGAGCTCCCCGAAGGAACGCCCGGGCGCCTCATCGGGGTCGAGGTCGAACATTCGGCAAAACGCGGCGTTGGCCATCCTGACCGACCCGTCGAACTCGATGACGATTACTCCGTCGGACAGGTTCTCCAGAAGCGTGTGGTAAATGTCGGGGTCGCGGTCCGTCATTGCGGCGCCGCCTCAAGCCGGAAGTCCCAGCGGCCCAGCACGCGTCCGGTGGTCCGGTCGAGCCGCGTCAACGCATCGAGATAGGGGAGGATGGCGGCCGCTTCGGCCTGCTCCGCCTGGACCAGCTCTTCCTCGGCCGACGCCACCTCGAAGGTGGACGACAGGCCCTGGCCGAATTTCGCCTCCTCCACCGCCAGGTTCTGCTCCGCCAGTACGCGCGCGTCGCGCGCCAGTTCGGTCAGACGGAGGCCCACCTCGACATCGTTCAGCGCATGGCGCAGCGCCGTGCCGATCGACTCGCGCAATTCGACGACGCTTGTCTCCGCCTTCTTCAGCGCGTTGCCGGCCCCCATGCGTCCGAGTTCAGGCGTCCGGCCGTTCAGCGGAACAGTGGCGTCTAACAGCACCCCGCTATCCGTCCGGCGAGTGTCGCCATGCATCCACCGAAAGCTGAGAGCAACATCCGGCACCAGGTTGTTGCGGGCCACCGTCAACGCGATCCTAGCGGTCTCGACCCCTAGCCCGGCCTGGAGATAGTCGACGCGGTCTCGCAGTTCCTCTTCAAGCGTCGGCGCAATTGCGGCGTCCTGCTGCCCGGCCTTCAACTCCTGCAGCGGGCGAATGCGGTTCCGGCTGTCAAGCTCCAGATTGTCGATCAGGGCGAACCGCGCCGCTTCCAGGCGGTTCCGCGCCCGGACCAGCGCCAACTCCCGGGCGGCGATCGCCGCCTCGGACCGCCCCGCTTCGCGCTCGGCCACGCGCCCCGCTCCGGTCAGCGCGCGCGTCGCCCCAGGCTGTTCGCGGGCGCGCTGCAATGAAGCTTCGTCGATTTCCACTTGCCGCACCGCTCCGATCAGCGCCCGATACGCCCTGATCACGGCGATGACAAGATCCGCCGCAGTCTGGCGGAAGGTGAGGATGTCGATCCGTTCTGCCAGCCGCGCCTGCCGCACCGTTGCACTGTCGATATCGGCCCAGGCGCCTTTCAGCAATGGCTGGGAAAAGCCGAAGGCTTCCGAACCGGAATCGTCGAACTTCCTCGACAGCGTTTCGTCCCAGCCGAGCGCGAATGCGCCGCTGGTGGGGACGCGCAGGCTCGTCCGAGCGCCGACGCCCGCCTTGTCGTCTTGCCGGTCCCTGCTCGCGAAAGGGCCGGCGGTAACCTGAGGACTCCAGTGCTCCTCGGCCACATCCAGCGAGAACCTCCGCGCTTCCTGGTCGAGCCAGCTGTTGAGAATCGGCCGGTTGTGCGCCAGCGCCAGCCCGATCGCGTCCCGCAGCGTCAGGTCGCAAACACTCGCGGCGCAGCCAGGGAGATTGTCCGCGGCCGCGGGCGTCTGCGCAACCGCGGGGACCGGTGCCAAAAGACACGGAACGGAGACGACCGCGCGGAATCGCCCCGCCAGTCTCGGCGATGAGGCGAACGCAGTCGAAGCCCGGACGCGGCCTGCCGCCCTCGGTCGCCCGGACGATCCAACCGGCCTTGTCCACGCTGTCGTGCGACGATCCTCTACTCCGTCGATCGCGCCCACCCTCTGCGAGCCTCCAGTGACAGACAGGCGAGAACCGTTCCCCGGCATCCCGCCTCCAGAAAATCTCCCCGATTTCAGCGGGGCAACCGAGGGCCGTTTGACAGAAGCGAGGGGGCGACGCCGCGAGGCCGACTCGGCATCGTGCAGGGAAAGGAGGAGCCGGAATTCTGCACCGTGGGCGGCTGCGGGAATAGACGCACGGCTCGGGGCATGTGCGGCTTCCACTACAGGCGAAGCCGGACTTGCGGGCCGGATGCCCCGGTCAAGCGATCATGGACTGCACGGGAGGATAGGGCAGTCATGGCGCTACCAGTCTCGCCACGGTCCGGCCATGTCGTGCGAAGCGCACGGCAGGAACTCGGTTTGATGCTTGGCCGCACTCCCGATGTCGTGACAAAGCGGAGGCAACAGCTATGCAGTGTCAACTCATCGAGTACAGCGGCGACTCCGCGTTGCTCTCGGATACGGCGCTGGACCGCCTCAAGTGCGGACGCCAAACGGTTGATCGTTCCTGTCCATGGTGCGAGGAACGCCTTGCGAGGGTGTTTCGCCTTGCTGGCGAGGACGTGGAGACGGAGGAATCCGCCGCGTGGCGCAATACCGAATAACGGATGAGCCCCGGCGGCTCGCTCGATCTTACTGTGTCTACGGCGCGGCATTTCAGGTCGAGGTTGCCGAACTTGGACTACCAACGTTGTATGCCGTTGGGTAAGGGTCGGCATCACCACCACCTAGTGAGGCGCTATAGTTGGCCTCGTTGGTGATGTCGTTGGACGTCTCAATTGTGATCGTGTGCGAACCGTTGTTTGCTAGGTTGCAAGGCAAGGAGAACTCGAAGTTAGGATGCAACCGCCAGTAACGATCACGGCTCCTCCAGCTGACAAAGACTACCACTGTGCGACCCGGACTCGAACTGAGAGACGTCTCAAATTTTACGTCACTGCCGGAACAGACCTGTGAATCTGAAACTGTGATAGACACGCTCGGCGGACTTTGCGCCAGTGCCGGGCATGTCAGCATCCCGAACACCACTGAGACCAACGCAGCCATTGTCAGTCGTCGTATCATTGGGCTTCTCCCTGTTGACCCACAAAAGCCCTTGGCATCATTATTGTTCCATATCGCGGGGTGGGCAAGACAAATTTTCGAGCCTGCCGAGTGGTTTGATTCATTCCCCACTTCCAGTCCGAAGTGCAACGCCGGCCATTTCCGTAGCGAAGGCGTAGCCCGAACGGAGGAAATGGCCCGGCGGCGGGATTTTCCTGCCCCAGGCACCGGCAATCCGGGCTGGATGCGGCCGAAGCCCTTTGGAGCGGAGCGTCGTGGTGCTCGACGTGGTTCTCGATGGCCGAGACCCACTCGTCAAGCGAGTCGAAGACCGCGTCCTTCAGCCTCTGCCTCGAGAGCTTGGAGAGGAACCCCTCCACGGCGTTCATCCAGGCGGCCGAGGTCGGTGTGAAGTGGTCGTCCAGTCGGGACGGCCCTTCAGCCATTCGCGGACCTCGGCCGACTTGTGCGAGGAGACGTTGTCGAAGATGACGTGGACCGGGATTCCGGGCTCGATCCCCTCGGCGACGTGGTCGAGGAAGGCGAGGAACTCCTCGGAACGGTGCCGCCCGACCGTCCGGCCGACGACCTTGCCGGTGGCGACGTCGAGCGCCGCCAGCAGGAAGGTGGTGCCGTTCCGCTTGCAGCCGTGTGTCCTGTGGTCTCGGCATGTCCGGACTTCATCGGCAGGGGCCTCTGCGTCCGCCCGGGCGCCTGGATCTGGTTCGCCGCTCACTCGAACCGAAGGCGTTCACGCGCTCACTCTCGTCCACCGAGATGACGACGGCGTGGTCGGGCGGGTCGACGTGGAGGCCGACGACGTCACGCACCTTGATCTCGAATCTCGGGTCGCGGGAGACCTTGAAGGTCTTCACCTGGTGCGGCCTGAGGCCGTTGTCCTTCAGGATGCCGTCCATGGTGGAGACGGCCATCCCAAGCCTCTTCGCCGGCGCCCGCACCGTCCAGTGCCGGGCGCGCTCCGGCGGCGGCGACTTCTCCTCGGGGATCGGCTTCTCTCCCGGCGGACGGGTGGCATCGTGCAGCAGGCCGTCGACGCCCTCCTCAAGAAAGCGTTCCCGCCAGCGCCAGACCGTCGGCCTCGACATGCCCGTCCGCCGCATGGTCTCGAGACCAGCCCGCAGCCCGAGCCGGGCTCCAGGATGATGCCGGCCCGCCAGACGTGCTTCCGGGGGCTGCGCGGGTCAATGGCATTCGGATAAGTTTTTCTGGCGTTCAGATAAAGAGGCGCTCCTCGACCAGGCGATCCCAGAGCCGGTGCTCACGCGCCCCGGGTCGGACGCACCGTGACCGATCGCAGGTCTATGGACGAAACCGGGGTCGGGGGAAACACCATGGCCAGGACGTTGGCACACCGAAAACGAAATGGTCAGCCCCGAAATCACCGCCCGACGATCACCGGGCGGACAATAAAATCGTCCTGGCGCTGGACGCGACCTCCTGGCATTTGCAAACGCGCCGTTGCACATTGCGGGGCTCGGAAATCAGCGTTGAAACGGCAGCGATGCAAGTGCGAGGTACGAACCCGGTGCCGGGCGGCGCTGCATCAGGCTGCACGCGGCCATTGACGCCTTGCTCAATGTTGCACATGATCAGAACCTGCGTCGAGAAAGGCAGTCTTGCAATGAGATTGGTGCAGGGATCCGCGATGCCGCCCAGGCTGGAACGGCGTTTTCAGCTTGCACTCACTCTTGTTGCCGCAACGGCCTTGTCGGCCTGCGTATCGGGAAATGGTCGCAGCACGAACCATCCTTACTTTCCTGCGGGATTGGCAGCGGAAGACGACGCTGCAGTGCCGGTCGCCACGACGAAAGCCGCCGATGATGCCGGTCCAGGCGAAATTCGCTTCCATTCGGCCACCGCCTCCCGGTTTGCAGTGCCGGGCGGAGAAGGGTCCACGCTGGAGCTGACACTTGAGGATGCCATCGGGTATGCGCTGACACATAACCGGTCGCTTCTGAATCACAGGCTTGACCGGGAAGCACAAAGACTGTCGCTGGATCTTATCGAAGACAGGTGGCGGCCCCGGTTCGAGATCGAGCCTTCCGTCAAACTGGGCTCGTCCGAAAGCACGGCTGCCGTCGGCGCAAGAATGACCCTTCGGGTTCCGGCCGCCGGGGCGGTGGATCTGGGCTGGAACGAGGATTTTTCAGGTGGAACCCGGACACAGACGTTCAGCATTTCCAAACCGCTGCTTAAGGGTGCCGGTGCGGATGTGGATGAGGCACCGGTTCGGCGGGCACAAATCCAGGAAAAAATCAATGTCCTTGCCCTGCGCCGGGTGGTTGCAAACTTGGTTGTCGATGTGGTCGGCGCCTATCGTGCGTTGATTGCGGCATCTCGGCAGGTGGAGATTGCAGAGGCGTCATTGCAGCGTGCTCGGGAGCAGCTCGATGCGACCCGCGCCCTGATTGGTGCAGGCCGCGTGGCCGAACGGGAGGTCGGGCGCTCGGAAACCGTGATCGCCAACCGGGAGATCGCGCTGGTCCGGGCACGCAACCAACTTGAGGCGGCGAACGCCAGGCTTGTCGGCATTCTGGACCTGGGCGAAATCGTCCAGCTGCAGCCGCTCGACGTTCTGGATGTCGACCCTGGGCAGAGCTTTTCCGAGCCTGCATTCGAAGACGTGCTCTCCAGCCGTTCCGACTTCCTGCAGGCCCGACTGATGCAGGAAATTGCGCAAATCGACGTGACGGTGGCCCGTAACAACATGCTGCCCGATTTGTCGCTGACGCTGGCGCTGAACCATGACGAGGTGGGAAGATCCGACACTTCTGCAAATCTGGGCGTCACCATTCCTCTCAACGACAAGGGACCCAAGGTCGAATTCACCAAGGCACGCAACAGGTTGCTCAAGGCCGAGCGAAACATCATCGAGACCCGCGAGTCGATCCAGATTGAGTTGCGCCAGGCAGTCAATGATGTGAAGACAGGGCTTCGCCTGTCCGAGATGGCAAGCAACCTGCGTGTTCTGGCGGAAGGAAATCAGGCGGTGGAGAAGGCCAAGTTTGGCCAGGGCCTGTCATCCACTTTCGAGGTGGCAGCTTCCGAAGACGAGCTTGTCGCCGCCGAACAGGAAGAAGCGGACGCAATCCTCGACCTGTTTGAAGCAATGGCGCGGCTGGACCACACCGCCGGAAGAACGCTGGATCGCTGGGGTATCCAACTGGAGCAGGCTGCGCGATAACTCGTCGCGACCCGGACGTTTACCTGCGGCTTCTTGACGGGCTTCCCGACGGGGTGATGGTTATCGGCTTCTACGGGTCGGTAAGGATGGCGAACGCCGCCATCCATCGGATGTTTGGCCTCAGGCCCGAGGAAACAGTTGGTCTTTCTCTCGCGGAAATCTTCGTCGCATTCTAAGGCCCCCGTCCGTGAAGAAGAGGACGGCCCCAAACTCTGGATGGCCGCCTGGCTCCAGGTCTTCGTCGTTGCTCGCGTGAACGATGTACCGACGTTCCTCCATCGCGCTTCTCCTGGCTGGCACAAATGTCATTGCCGAGGCGCCGCTTCGGCGCGGAACCTGAGACCAAGGGCGTCAAGCACCTTGAGAACCGTGTCCAGCTTCGGGTTGCGATCGCCGGACAGGGCCTTGTAGAGACTCTCCCGTGACAGGCCGCTCGCGCCTGCGACCTGGGCCATTCCCCTGGCCCGGGCAATGTCTCCCAGCGCCTTGGCGATGAAAGCGGCATCCGAGGGGGCCTCCTCCATGCACGCCTCCAGATATGCGGCCATGTCCTCCGCCGTGTGAAGGTGGTCGGCCACGTCATGGGGCCTCGTCACGGTCTTTGTCATTGCAGCCTCCTGGAGGTTCTGCGCGAGACGCCCCGCCATCTTGATGTCCCGGCTCCGGGAACTCCTGTCCCCGCCGGCCAGCAGGACGACGGTCATTCGCCCACGCTTCGTGAAATGGACCCGGTAGCCGGGCCCATGGTCGATCCGAAGTTCGGACACGCCCTTTCCGACAGGGCGAACATCGCCCGGGCTTCCCGCCGCCAGCCGCTCTGTCCTGGCAAGCACGCGTGCACGTGCGCGGGCATCCCTCAAGCCCTCAAGCCACTTCACGCAGACATCCGTTCTGCGCCTCGAACATGCACCGAATGTCGCCGCTAGGCTACTTCTCGTCAACCCGGAAAGCGATCACGTCGGCTGACCGATGAGCCGGAAACAACGTCCAGCCCGCGAGGCGCCCGCCGGTCCGCGCGATCTGGATCCGGCCCTATGTGCCGATTTACACATTGCTGCGGATCGCCGACAAGGCGCGGACGCGCATGCGGGAGGCGATCATGCGAGCGGATCCGGACGAGGGTGCACACCGTCGAGACGATCATCTGCCCGCGGAAATCGAGCTGCGCGTGGCCCGCGCCGTCGTCGCGACCCACGGCACGGAGCGGCACGGGCTGGCACTGGCAATGGCAGAGGCGCTGGAATGCGGCGCTACGCCCGCCGCCGAAGATTTCCGGAAGGAGCGGAAGGCGCTGGTCGCGCAGCTGCAGGAAGGGCCGAAGTCCATGGAGACTTTCCAGGAGCGGTCGCTCCTCCGGCGCATCTACCGGAGCTTCACCGCCGCGGAGGTTCGCGCGCTGTCCCAAGGCCGGGGAGCGATCCTGGAACGCCTGCCCGACGACGCGCACGGGACCGGGCCGTGAAGGCCTTGCCGGGGCTGCACAGCAGGTCCTGATCCACTGTACCGTCGCCATGGCAAGGGCGGCACAGGGCGCTGGCTCGCTCGTTCGGCGCCGAGCGCGGGCGGGAACGCGGCCGCTACCGTGACATCGCGCACGAGCGATGACGGGAGTCCGCTGCAGCGCGGACAGTCCCGACCGCGACAGCCCGGGACCAGCGCGGACGGCGGTTTGCAACCTCTGCCTGTGCCGGGAGCCAGGGAGCCGGACGCCAAACGCGCAATGGAAATCGCCGGCCCGCGCTGCTATGTTGGTCACGGGACGCTTGCCGGCCGTCCGGGGAAGGTAACGCAATGCACGCGGAGATCGCGAAGCGACGGAAGGAGATCGCCAAGCTGTGCCAAAGCTACGGCGTGATCCGCCTTGAGGTCTTCGGCATGCCGCTCGCGGGACCGATTTCGACCCGGTCACGAGCGACGTGGATTTCCTGGTCAAGTTTGACTCGCGGCGTGCGCCGGGTATTGCCGCCCGGTATTTCGGGCTCCATGCCGATCTTGCGACCACCTTGGGCCGTGAAGTGGACCTGCTTACGGGCCTGCCCGGGAACAAGTACCTCGTGGCCGGCATCAACCATTGTCGCGAGCTTTTGTATGAAGCCTGATGCCAGGTCATATCTCCAGGATCACGACAAGGCGAGCGCTGAGATCGAGCGGTTCATAGCTGGAAAGGATCTCGACGCGTACCTGGTCCATCCCTTGTTGCAGTCCGGCGTCGAACGGCAATTGATAACCGTTGGCGAGGCGCTGACCTGACTCAAGAGGATCGCGCCGGAAACGGCCGAACGGATCCCGAACGTGCAAGAGGCCATTCCCCTCCGCACCCTCTTGGTCCATGTATATCACAGGGTCGAGCTGCCGCTGATATGGGATATCGCCAAGGCTTTCCTTCCCCCCGTTCCACTCTGAAGTGCAACACCAGAACGGGTTTCTGTGTTTTGGCACAGGATGTTGCATGTCGGCCAGATGGCGGCGACAGTCCCGGCTGTGACGCCAGGAGAGCGCCATGCCAATGGGTTGCCACCACCCAGGAAGAACGGTGCCAGACTTGCACGCCGAGGAAAGGCGGGCTTTCGGAACCAGCCATCGCAAGGAAGCCGGGCCGCGACCCAATGGCATTGAGTTTGGCCGGGACAGATTTCCCTGGTTTCCGCGACCGGCCAAGGACCATGTCCCGAGGCGTTTGCTTGCACGCGCGGGAATCTTCCTTTCAGGCCTGATTCATGGACCGGACCGGTTCAACGTAGCGTCGAACCAGTCCGTCCCGAGGGAGGCCGCGATGGATCCGCGCATCGAGAACCTGAAGACCACCACCTTTTTCGGCAAGCGGCTGACTCGCAGGCAGGTCTCGGCCATGCAGGAGGCGGTCGAGCTGCTCCCGAACGACAGCCGGCGGGAACTGGCCCGCACGCTGTGCGAGAACCTCGACTGGCACACGCCGTCCGGAAGCTGCCGGGAGCGGTTCTGCCTGTGGGTGCTGGAGCAGCTGGAGTCGCTGGGCATCCTGACCTTGCCGGAAAGGCGCGAGCCCGGGGAACCGGTCGACGCGCCGCTCCGGGACCTGGAGCCGGTCACGCTGGAGGTCGCCGCCGGCGGGCGGGATCTTGCCGAATGGAGCGAACTCGTGGACCGCTGCCATCCGCGCGGCTGCAGGTCGCCCATCGGCTGCCACCTCGCGTATTTCGTCCTCGGCGGCAGCGGCCGCCGCCTGGGCTGCCTGATGTTCGAAAGCTCCGGGTCGCTTCCGGTCCGCGACGCATGGATCGGATGGACGGAGCGCCAGCGCGAGGACGGCCTCCAGCGGGTTGTCCGGCACAGCCGGTTCATGGTGCTTCCATGGATGGTGATCCGAACTTGGGGGCCCGCATCCTCGCGCTCGTCCGCAGGCGGCTGCCCGAGGACCGGACCGTGCGCTACGGCACCACGCCCGTGCTCTGCGAAACCTTCGTGGAGGTTCCGCGCCACAGCGGCGGCGTCTGTCGTGCGTCAGGCTGGATCCGCGTCGGAACATACGAGGGGCGCGGCCGCCACGACCGGCACAACAAGGCCCACAGGCCGAAGAAGGACATCTGGCTCTGCCCGCTCCGGAAGGAAACGGACGCTCAACCGCTGACCCTCGTCCTGTCCGCGGGCCTGCGGCAGGATTGCAGCCTGTCTTCACCGGGGCACGGACTTCGGTCTCGGCGACGCCACAGCGGCGGAAAACGGGGTCGGCACGATTGCGCATTCAGCGCGGGCGCACGTTCCGGGCAACGGTTCACGGCAGCGCCCCGGGCGTCGGCTGCAGTCAGGCAGACAACGGAAACAGCTCGTCACCGCTCGACCGAACGCTTACCCGGCATCCACAGGGGACGTAGACGTGGAGAGGATTGAAAACGCGTCAATTCCCGGAAACGACGCGCCTGCCACCCTAGGAGGATCCAGCTAGTGCCTGCCAGAAAACCCCCTCGTCCGGCGATTGCAAGTCCGGTTTTCGCCCGCGTTTGCGCGTCTGTCGCCCGAGAGCGTGGCACGCCGCCGGGCTGACAGCGCCAGCTGGCGGCGGGATCGCGTGTTCGGGACGTGAATCCGCGTCCCTGGGCGGCGTCGGCGCATGGGCTGCCGTTCCCGCGCCGGGCGGGTTCCGGATCGTCCGGGTCTTGCGGGGATGTCGTCAGGCGGCGCGGCGCTGCCGTTCCCGCGCCTTCCGGCGCAGCAGAAGGCCGATGCGGTGGACGTTCAGGGCGACCACGGAGAGGGCGACGACGCGGGCAAAGCCCTCGGCGCCCTGTGCCAGGACCCGGTCGAGACCGCGGTGCCCGAGGTTGTTGATCGCCGATTCCACCGCCGGATGCTGACGGCGCATCGCGGCGAACCCCTCGCCCCGCTCGCGTTCCTGGTCGGCCTTGTTGAGGTATCCCTTCTTCGGCAGCACGTTGTCATCGAGCAGCTCGTCGAGGCGGACCCGGTTCCCGGGGCTGTGGAAGCCGCGGTCGAAGCTCGCTGCGCGGAGGTCGGGAAAGGCTGACTGCGCGGCCTCGACCATGGGCACGGCGAAGTCGACGTCGCTGCCCTGCCACATGACCTCGTGGTGCAGCACGAAGCCGTGTTCGTCCTCCAGGATGCAGACCGGGACGCCAAGCTCAACCGGGCATCCCGCCTTGCCCTTCGAGATCCAGCGCGTGTGCGGCTCGAAGATCGAGAACACCTTCTCGTCATGGGGGATCGTCTCGCCCTTGAGCAGGCGGCGGTCGGTCTGGTCGATCTGGCGCACGGCATGCGACAGGAAACTCCTGATTTCCGTGATCGTCCAGGCCGAAGCGCCGTTCGCGGCCAGCTCAGGCAAGCTCCCCTCTACACGCAGGACAAGCTCGCGGCAGCGCGCGAGATACTCCTCCACATGCTCCGGACTGGCGCGCCGGGTCGACCGGACCTTCTGGAACAGCCTCCTGACCGACTTCTGCAGATGCTTCCACTGGCGCCAGCCGGCGACGTCATGCTCCGTCGCCGCACGGCCCGTCGTGCGGAGCAGGCAGCGCATCGCGTCCCAAAGGAGGCTGACGTCCGTGGGATGGTGAACGTCGGTCTCAACCACGAACGAGTCACAGCGCCCGCGCAAGGGCGCGCCAGGCTTTTTTCTCGCGACCGCATGGCCGCTCTCCACGATCAGATGGTTGACCCCGACAAGAAGTCCGGGGCTCAGGAGGCTCACGTTGTCCACCAGCGTCTGGTAATTGTAGCGCTGCTCGTCCCAGACGTCCGCATGGCCGAGGAACCGGCGCAGCGTCTTGTGCTCGTTCGCCAGCTCGTGGAGCCGGTCGAAGTCGCAGCCCAGCCCCTGCTTGACCACGCCCATCACCAGGATCCGCCACATCTCCATGCCCGGCCGGCCGACCTTCCTGTCGATGCCGGGAAGCATGTGCTCGTCCATGAGCGCGAACAGCCGCGCGCGGAAAGTCTCGTCGGAACAGAGATGCTGGAGCCCGATGAGAAGGGCGGGGATGTCGTCCCTGGACTTGAGGTCCAGGTCGATGTCCTCGATGCGGACCTCGCCGAGTTCCCGCTGCGGATTGATTGCTTCTCTCATGCCTGCCTCGCGAAGAATTGCCGGAATCGACCGGAATTGCGCAAAAAGGCCAGGAAAACGGCACTTCCGGCCCGGTCTTCGATCCGGAGAATGAAAGATTCATTGATTGGAGTCAATGGCTTGAGGATTTTCGGGCAGGCACCAGCTAGCCCGGCTGCGCTTCGTCCCGTTTCTTTCCGGACACGCCGAGAGCCAGCGTTGCAGCCATGAATGCATCGATGTCACCGTCCAGTACGCCTGCTGTGTCCGATGTCTCGTGCCCGGTGCGAAGGTCCTTCACCATCTGGTAGGGCTGCAGGACGTAAGACCGGATCTGGTTGCCCCATCCGGCGTCTCCCTTGCCTTCATGGGCCTCCGTGATCGCGGCATTCCGTCTTTCGAGTTCCAGCTGGTACAGTCGCGACTTCAGGGTCTTCATGGCGATTTCGCGGTTCTGGTGCTGGGACTTCTCGGACGAGGTGACCACGATGCCGGTCGGGACGTGTGTCATCCTGACAGCGGAGTCCGTGGTGTTCACGTGCTGCCCGCCAGCCCCGGACGAACGAAAGGTGTCGATGCGGACATCCGCCGGGTTCACCTCGACCTCGATGCTGTCGTCGACGACAGGATAGACCCAGACGGACGAGAATGACGTGTGCCGTCGCGCCGCGCTGTCGAAAGGAGAAATGCGAACCAGCCGGTGCACTCCGCTTTCGGTCTTTAGCCACCCGTATGCATTCGGGCCCGTGATCTTGAAGCAGACCGACTTGAGCCCTGCCTCTTCGCCGGGTTGCACGGACTGGACCTGCACTTCATAGTCATGGGCTTCGGCCCAGCGTTCATACATGCGCGCCAGCATTTTCACCCAGTCGCAACTCTCCGTTCCGCCGGCACCCGCATTGATCTCGAGATAGGTGGCGTTGCCATCGGCCTCGCCATCGAGAAGCGCCTCGAATTCAGCCTGGGCGGCCCGTTCGGCAAGAGAGTCCAGCGCCGCTTTCACGTCCTCCAGGACCCCTGAATCGTTCTCCTGCTCCCCGAGCCTGATAAGTTCGACGTTGTCCGAGAGTTCCTGCCGCATGGACGTGAGCCGCTCCATTGCGTCGACAAGCGTCTGCCGTTCGCGCATGAGCGCCTGCGCGCGTCCGGGATAGTCCCAAAGATTGGGGTCTTCGGCCATCGCGTTGAACTCTTCCAGGCGATGTTCCGCCGTGTCCCAGTCCATGCGCCGGGCCAGCAGGTCGAGCGACTTCTCGATGGCGGCGACCGTGTTTTCCGCCTCGGCACGCATGGCACCTCTCCCGGGCAAGTCTTGGCTGACGGGTGATAGCAATGCCCGGTGCAGGCTTCAAGCCGCTTGCAGGTGCGAACGGGACGCGCCAGATTGGTGTCGCAAGGGCGAGACCAGGAATTTTCGTAGGCGCGAGGCAATGGATCACGGTGTCCAGGGCGAACCGGCTGCCAGTCCGGTTCCGGAAATTGCGGGTGTCACGCTGGCCGAACTGTTCGTGTCGATCAAGGCCGGCGTCCACGACTTCCGGAGAGCGCCTCTGTACGGATTCCTGTTCAGCGAGCCGCCGGATCGTCGGCGTCTACGTCGTTTCGGGATGGCTGCTGGTCTGGCTCGGCGCCGGGACCATCTTCTGGACTCTTGCCTTTGCGCTCGGCTTTCCTCTGGTTGCTCCATTTGCCGCCGTCGGGTTCTACGAGACGAGCCGCCGGATCGAGGCCGATGAGTCACTGGAATGGTCCGGAATTCTAACCGTGGTCTGGAAGGAGCGGGGACGCCAGTTGCCTTGGGTCGGGGCGATTCTCGCATTCGCATTCCTGTTCTGGAGCATTTTCGCCCACATGAGTTTCGCGCTGTTTCTCGGGCGTGCGGCCATGACCAACGTCCTGAGTTCGTGGGATGTGTACCTGTCGCCTGCCGGTTTCTCGATGCTGGCGTTTCAAGGTGTCATCGGCGGTGCGGTCGCGTTCCTGACATTCGCGCTGACGGTCGTGTCGCTTCCGTTGCTTGTGGACAGGGAGATCGACTTCGTGACGGCAATGTTGATCAGCGTCAGGACCGTTGCCAGAAACAAGCTGGTCATGTGCGTATGGGCCGCGATCATCGCCATCGGCCTGCTTGTCGCCATGCTGCCCCTGTTCCTGGGGCTTCTCATGGCCATGCCTGTCCTTGGACATGCAACCTGGCACCTCTACAGACGCGCGCTCTACAATCCGCTGACGTGATCTTGGCACGTGCCGCTGCGGGGCTCGGCCTGCATGTGGGCTGCGCCGTCCGGCCTCGCTACAATTCGCGTTCGGGAGTCCGGAAGATCGTGTCGCGATGCCAGTCCAGGTAGCGCCGCCTTGGGCAATGTTCCGAGCTCTGGGGTTCCTTCAATCCCTTGCCATGAAATCCGATCAGCCAATCGACATTGGTTGAGCCCGAGAGGTGCTGGCTGCAGGCGATGGTTCGTCCGTCGCCAGGGACGGTGAATGCCCCGAGATCGAATGCCTTGTGATGAAGCACGCTAAGCGCAAGGCCGTTCGGCACGTCGTCGGGTCCGCCGTGCGTGTGCCACCTGATATGCGCGGCTTCAAGCCCGGCCATCCGATCCCCGAGCGGCAGATCGTAGCCGCAGACGCAGCACTTCGACTCGTATGCCATCAGGACTCTTTGGCGAAATTCTGGATCCCGCCTCCTTCGTTCGGATGCCGTTGTTCCTGCATCCAGGCGGAGCCCGACGTCATCGAGGATTCCCTGATGCAGGGAGTCGGGAAAGTGCTTGTCCAGAAGGTGCCTTGCCACGAGGCCCAGGTTTCTCGGATCGGCATCCAGGACTTGCAGGATGTCGTCTCCAAATCCTCCTCTTGCATGCTTCTTGATCAAGTCGGGCCTGCTCGCATCGCCGCCTTTGCCATAGGTCCGGATCGGCCCGTCCGCCCTGACTTTCCACAACCCGTCATTCTGGAGCCTCCAGAATGGATACTCTGGCCTGACTTCACTTGGCGTCCGCGGACCGTATGTCTCCAGAAGCCTCTTCAGCTTGTCTTCACAGTTCACGAAACGCGACCGCATCACTGCCCCTGTTCATCTCGCCGAGCGCAAGCAGGATGAGCAAGGGCTTGTGCGCCGCTGGCTGCTTTCCGGCCCTGCCCAACTTGATCTTGTCGATCCTGTCCAGAAGTGAGCTCAGGTCGGCCATGCGCTCACGTACGGAGGCCGCACCGAAGGCGGCAACGATGCAAGAATCCGCCTCCGGTCAGGGCAAGCAGGCCCTTGCTGATTGTCTCGACGGACGACTGCATGTCACCATTTGCTGCGAAAGGGAAAGCTGCCCGGTGCGGCGCGGCTCCCGAAAGCGTCGGCCAGGCGTCAGTCGTCGTCGTCCGGCTCCGGGATGGCCACGAATTCCGGATAGGCCTCGATGCCGAGCTCCACGACATCCTGCCCCAGCTGTTCGGCGCTATCGGAAATGCGCAGTCCGAAAAGCCGGTCGATCAGCATCCAGACCGCTGACGAGACGCCAAAGACGAAGATGCCTACCGCAACGATGCCGGTCAGCTGCACGATCAGGTTTCCGCCGGCGGCAATGCAAACGGCCAGCGTTCCCCAGATGCCGGCAAACAGGTGGGCCGGTATCGCGCCCACCACGTCATCGACGCGAAACTTCTCGAGCAGCCGGGTTCCGGCAACGGTGACGGCGCCGCCGATTCCGCCAATCAGAATCGCCCATTGGTGGTCGACGAGATCCGGCCCGGCGGTAATCGCCACGAGCCCCGCGATCGCTCCGTTCAGCGTTGCGAGCAGGTCCATGCGCCCCAGGATCGGCTTGGACAGAACCAGGGCCGCGATCACGCCCGCCCCCGCGGCGATGTTGGTGTTGGCGAATATGCTGGCAAGCGCAAGCGCGTCCGTCGCCGAATTCATTGCCAGCTGTGAACCGCCGTTGAATCCGAACCAGCCCAGCCAAAGGATGAATACGCCCAGCGTGACGATGGGCACGTTCGAGGGCGGCATTTGGCGAACGGTGCCGTCCTTGCGGAACCGTCCGCGCCGTGCCCCGAGCACCATGGCGCCGGATAGCGCAGCCCATCCACCGGTGGAGTGCACGATCGTCGACCCTGCGAAGTCCTTGAAGCCCATGCTGGACAGCCAGCCGCCGCCCCAGGTCCATGCACCCACGATCGGATAAATGCAGGCGGTCAGTATCGCCACGAAGAGGAAGAACGACCACAGCCGCACGCGCTCCGCAAGGGCGCCGGAGATGATTGACGCCGTTGTGGCAACGAAGACCATCTGGAAGAACCAGTCCGACATCGTGGCATGTCCGGCGGAATCCGCCAGCAATGTCTCCCGAGCCTGGTCGATCGCTTCTGGTGCAGCGTTCAGGAACGCGACCTCGCTGGCGGAATTGCCGCGGAACAGCGAAAGGGATCCGAAGAATCCGCCGTCAACGTCGACATACATGATGTTGTAGCCGATCACGTAGTAGGCCAGCCCGGCAATCGAGTAGAGCCCGATGTTCTTCATGCAGATGACGGAGGCGTTCTTTGTGCGAACCGATCCGGCTTCAAGCATCGTGAATCCGGCGCACATCCACATGACCAGCGCACCCCAGATAAGGAATGCGAACGTGTTGAGCACGAATCCGGTTTCGGTGCTGGCCTGCGCCAAGGCTGAGGCCGGCAAGAGGCCCAGAATCGCTGCGAGTCCCAGAATGTCCAACAGCTTATGCATGATGATCTTGTCCCTGTCTTTCGTGAACCCACCTAGGCATGTCACGGCGGAGCCCGAAAATCAACGCTGAACCGACGGCGACAATTTCGAAATTCAATTGCGCCCTTGACACCGCGATGCATCGTCGGCAGACAATTGTCGGAAATTGTGGGCGGATAGCCTTGTCTGCCGTTTTCGTGGCGAAGCCATGGCCGCGGAAGCCATGGCCGCGCAGGTCTTGGGTAAGGAGATTGAAATGGATTGCAGGGCCTCGAGGGACGGAAATTCAGTGGTGGTGGAAGTCGAAGGGCGCATTGATGGCGCCACGGCCGGGGCTCTGGAGGATTCGATGATGGCAGAGATCGCCGAGACGGATAACGTTGTGGTCTGTGACCTTGGCGGCGTTTCCTATGTCAGCAGTGCCGGACTCCGGGCGATTCTCGTCGTCGCCAAGCGGCTCTCCAAGCAGTCGGTGTCGTTCTCGCTCTGTGGCCTCAGCGGCCCCGTGGCCGAAGTGTTCCACATCTCCGGATTTGACAGGATCTTCCAAGTCCACGAAACGCGTGAAGAGGCACTGGCCGAGGCGGCCGCGAGTCCAGGACGGGCCTGAAATGCCCAAGGTTGAGCGCCTTGAGATTGTCAGCCAGACCGAAAACCTCTCCAAGATCGAAGCCTGGATAGATTCATTCTGCGAATCTCATTTCCCTGCGGTCGAGTTCCGGCACAAGATGCATCTGGTCGTCGAGGAACTGTTCATGAACGCCGTGATGCATGGCTATGGTGCTGACCGCGACGACGGCCCGGTCTGGCTCGCCCTGCATCCCTTGCCGGAAGGTGCGGCACTCGTCATCGAGGATGACGCTCCGCCGTTCAATGTCCTGAAGGATGGTCCTGCGCCGGACACGCGGTCCGGCGTGGAAGACAGGCCGATCGGCGGACTTGGCATCATGCTGGTTCGAAACATGGCCGATCATGTGAGCTACGAATACGACAAGCGCAATCGGATCACTACCGTGTTTGGCCGAGAATCGCCGCCCGACGCCGGTACGGAAGTGCACGCGGAGGGATCGGCAGGGGCTGCGTCAAGGGAGTCTCCGTCATCAAGCTCCGGCAAGTCAGGGCGGTCAACAGATGCGACCCGGTAGGCTGACGATCGAATTCATCTTCGTATTGTGCCTGTTGCCTATCATCGGGCTGTCGGCTGCGGCTTTCCTGAACTACCTGAAATTCGAGCGGCTGCTCGCCTCGAGCGTTGCGGCCCGCTACGATGCCGTGCTGCGCGATCTGGTCCTGGCCATCGAAAACAGCCTCGCAGAGGGGCTGACCCTGGGAACGACCAGATCGACAGAACAGTTGATCCAGCGCTCCGTAAGCCAGTTCGAAGGTGCCTTCGACGTTTTCGTGACGGACGGCGACGGCGTTGTGCTCTACACGACCCGGCCGTCCCCCGAGGGACAGGAAAGCGTCGGGTTTGGAGACGGGGTCACAGGGCTTGAGACACCCACGCCGGGCGACGTCCTGCACACTTTCGACTCCGGCCAGGAATTCACGGCCTGGACGGCGATCCTGCAGAACGGCAGGCCGGTGGGGATGCTGGTGCTGGCCCATGACGGTGGCACTGTCAGGCAAGACCTGGAGGAGACCCCGTCGCAACTTGGCTTTGCCCTGTTCGGCTCGCTGCTGCCGGTCATCCCGCTGCTGATCCTGGGATCTGTGGGCGTTCTGGGGCGAATCGAGGGACAGATCGCAAAGCGAAGCGAAACCGTGCAGCGGGCGAGCAAGGCCGACGCCCCAAGGCCTGAGTCCTCCGACCAGCTTGTACAGGCGGTGTGGAGGATCGGGCAGGAGATGGCCAAGACGGGGAAGGCTGGTTGACATGAATTCCCGTCTTCCCGCCCTCTTCATGCTGACCTTGGTCCTGCTGACGCTGATTCCGTTCCTGCTGTTCGGAATCCTGTCGATTCGCATATTTGAAGCCCGCCTTCTGCCAGCAGTGGAAAGCCAGACGATCAATTCCGGCCTAGGCCTCCAGCGGCGTCTCAATCTCGCCATTGCGTTTTCCGGCAACCTGGAATCTCTGCGTGGCGCCGAAGAGACGCTTGACGCGACACGGTCGTTTTCGGCAGGCATGGAGTTTCTGGCGCTGACGGACCCGGAAGGGAAAGTCCTCTTCCTTTCCGCGAATGATCCAGGCAGTGTCGCCGAGACGCTTTCCAGGCTGACCGATCCGGTCCAGATGGCGATGGCCGACCGAATCTTCGGCACATGGGAGTTGATTACCGGCAGGCCGCTCTTCTCTCCCATCGAGATGTCCGGTCGCCGCGTGGGAAATCTGCTTCTGTCCAGCCTGCCACTCGGGAGAGATCCCGACAATCCCGTCGGCTTCCTGCATGCAGGCGTCAATATCGAGGTGATCGATGCGCTGACTCGCGAAATCTGGTTTGACATCGTCACCGTGGTGATCGCGATCGCGATTGTATCCATTGAGTTTCTGATCCTGATCTACGCCGTCCTGATCATCCGCCCGCTCTGGATGATTGAATTCCTCACGAAGAGGCTGTCGGCCAAGGATCTGCGATTTGTGCCCGACTCACTTTGGGGCGGCGGCATGCAGACGCTGGTTCGACGAATCAACGAGGTGATCTGGCAGGGCATTGACGTTGCCAGGACCCGTGCTGGCGAGATTGGGCTTCTTCTGCCTGGTGCCGATGGCCCGCGAACGATTCAATCTCCCGCCGTCTCCTACATTCGCCTGCCGCTGTTCATGTTCTTCCTTTCGGAAGCCATCCTGCGCCCGATCCTGCCCCAGTTTCTCGGGCAGTTCGCGCCGCCTGACAGCGACGCGGGGCTGCGGATCGGGCAGATCATGGCCGGTTTCATGGCGGCCTCCCTGATTTCGGTGCTCGTCGGCTCGATCCTGGCGGAAAGATTCGGTGTCCGGCGGATATTCTTCTGGGGCGCCGTCCTGAGCGCCGCCGGCATAGCAGGCCATCTCGCCGCACAAGGCTTTGCCACGATCCTGCTTTCAAGGTCGCTTACGGGGTTCGGCTACGGGCTGGTTTACGCGGCGGCTCAGATCTACATCAGCCAGCATGCAAAGCTAGATCGCCGAAGCTCCGGATTCTCCGTGTTCTTTGCCGTGGTTGTCTCTGCCGAAATCTGCGGCCCGGCCCTGGGCGGCGTGCTCGCGGACCGGCTTGGCCAGGCCTCCGCACTGGTGGCGGCCACCGTCGTTGCCGCGGTTGCGGCGCTGCTCTGCACGTTGCTCATCTCGCGTTCGGTGCCGGAACTGACGGATGCGACGGGCACGCCGGAGGACCTGGCTGATGGAGAGGCTGATTCCCATGCCGCGCGGCACTCGCCCGGCCTGCAATGGGATGCATTTCGGACAGTCCTGTTGAATCCGAGATTCATGGTGGCGATGGTCTGTTTCGCGATTCCTTCCAAGGCGCTCCTGACCGGGGGCCTGTTCCTTCTGATGCCGCTTGCCGTCGCGGGATCCGGAGGCAGCGCCTCAGACAGTGCCCGAGTGATCATGGCCTATGGCATCGCCATCCTTTTGCTTGCGCCGATCATGGCGCCGCTTGCTGATCGCTGGCGGAAGTTCCATCTTTGGGTGGCCGTAGGCTGCAGCATCGCGGGGATGGGGCTCGTCCTGCCTCACACATGGGACTCGCTTGGCCAGGGAGGACTGATCGTGCTCATGGTTGCCACGCTGCTCTTTGGCATCGGCCAGACCCTGTCCATTCCGGCTCAGATAAGTTATCTCATGCAGGTGAACGAGAAGAGAGGCTCCGAGACCAGTGCAGGCGCGGTGCTTGGCACGTTCCGTTTCATCGAGCGGCTGGGCTCGCTTTTCGGCCCCCTGGTCGCCAGCGGCTTGCTGCTTGCGTCAACGCCGGAGGAGGCGCTCATGTTGATGGGCATTGCGGCCGTGCTGCTGATGGCCTGCGGATTGAGCTGGTATCTGGCCTTCGGGGATCAGGAAGAAGGAGATGCGATTCGTGACCTGCTATTCGAGACGTGAGCTGCTTGCCGGGCCGCTTGTCCTTGCAGTGGCCGGTTCGATGCCCGGACGCCTCCGCGCGAGCGCGTCGGGCAAGTCCGTGTTCATGGTTCTGTGGCGTGGCGAAACCGAAGTCGAGGAAGGCTTTCGCGACTATTTCGCCGGAGCCGACTGTCAGATCGACATCACGATCCGTTCCCTAGGCCGGGACGTGAGCAAGCTTCCGGCGATCATCGCGGAAATCGAGAGCGCGCAACCCGATCTCGTGTACACTTGGGGCACGTCGGTCACGCTCGGCATTGCCGGACGAGACCCCGGTCTGGCCGAAGGCGCGGACGACTATCCGCCCATGATCCTCGACCGGCCGGTCCTGTTCACTATGGTGTCGCAGCCCGTCCGCTCCCGCATCATTGAATCGTTCGGCCCGACAGGCCGGAACGTGACGGGTGTCAGTCACATCGTGCCGGTCGAAACGCAGGTCAATGCGATGCTTGCCTACATGCCCGTAGACCGCATCGCGGTCATCTACACCCCAACGGAGCCGAATTCGGTGCTGGCCGTCGAGCAACTCGCTTCCTTGGGTGATCGTCTAGGCATCCGGGTCGACGAGTTCCCGGTGCCGCTTGATTCCGAGGGCAATCCGAGCAGGGATGCGCTGCCGGACCTTATCGACGAGGCTGCGGATGGCGGGCCGCAGTTCCTCTATCTGGGACCTGACAGCTTTGTAGGCGAGCACGCGAAGTACATCACCGGTCTTGCAAACGCGAAGCGGCTTCCCTCCTTCGCCTCGACCGAGCGGATGCTTGCCTCGTCGGATGCGCTGTACGGACTGGTGGCGCCCTACCGGAAGGTCGGACGCTTCACGGCCCAGAAGGCGGAGGACATACTTTGCGGTGAGAAAGCCGTGGCAGACATTCCCGTAGAGGTGATGCCGGAATTCTCGTACCAGATCCGCGCGGATGTCGCGCAGTCCCTCAACATCCTGCCCAATCTTTCGCTTCTCGACTACGCGGAAATCATTGGCCAATGACCGTCCCCCCCCTCCCAGCGAGTTCAGGCATCAATGCGGGGAGGGGCGGGTTGCGCGATGTCGCGGAAGCCTGGCTTGACCTGCGGGCTCGTGGCAAGTCGGCCAGAACCGGTATGCGGCTTGCCACGACGGCGGACATTCCGGCGCTAATGGAGATCACGGACTGGGCGACAAGGCAGGCGAAACGGGAGGGACTTTTCCTGCGCATGTCCGAGGCATTCCTGGCCGGCTTCATCCGGGACGGGATTGTGCTGCTGCCTGTCTTGGGCAGCAAGATTCTGGGATACAGCAACGCGATGCAGGCAAACGGCGACCATCCGCCCTTCCTTGCCGGGTCGTACCGTCAGGAGCCGGGTCTGCTCTTTGGCACCGTGCTTGGCTCCGAGGCGCGCGCGCAGGGCTGGCACGGCAGGCTGATTCGGACTCGTTTGGACATCTTTCGCAAGGCCGGGCTCGCTTCCGTGCAATGCACGGTATCGCCTTACAATCCGGTGTCCCTCGGCAACCTGCTGGCTGCCGAGCTCCGAGCCTATGGATTGCAGGACATGCTGGACGGACATCCTCGCTTCCTGCTTCGGCATGACTTTGGGCAGAAGGCGTTGTCGGGCCCGCTTCGCAAGCTGGCACTGCCGGCGTTTGGAAGCGTGGCGGACCACGGGGCAATGCTGGCGGACGGCTATGTCGGGGTGAGCCTGGAACGGGGCGAGACCTGCGCCCTGTGCTACGCGGCGGGATCCGAGTAGGGTCGCGGGGATCGACGGTTCGGAAACATGACGGCAAGCTCCACAAATCATGGAACCCGGAAAGGGCGAAGCCTGCGGCGCGGCATCACCATGATTGCGGCGGCGGCCCTGCTGGCGGTGTCTGCGATCATTATCGCCTATGCGGAATTCCGTCAGGACCTGGTGAGCCGGAGATACGAAACAGCCTGGATCCAGGTGCAGTCGGACTTGCTTGACACGATGCTGGCCCTCTATCGCGGGCGACTGGGGGACGTTGTCAGGACGGTTGTCCTGGCTACCGAGATTGACGCAGCGCTGAGCAGCGGCAGCTCGGAAGAACTTGACAGGTTGATCGAGCGCGCCAGGAACACGCTGCGTGCACGGCCCGAATTCGCCGTTCTTGCCGCCTCTGGACAGATTCTGGCCACCACGGGCGACGAGGCGGGGCTCGTTGAATCGGGGACAGTGTTTGAAAGAGCGACGGAGGCCATCCGGAACCGCATCATTGTCTCTCCAGGCGGGTCTCCGTTCCTGGTGCATAACGCACCCGTGCGGCGCGGCGACGCCGTCGTGGCCCAGGTCGCGGCGTCAATCGAGATCAGCGACGGGGTCTCCATCTTTTTTCCGGAACTGGTCGGCCTGGCATTTGCGCAGCCGACGGGCGGGATGCTCGGGCTTGCGGGAGAAGTGCCAACCTTCGAATCCGCCCTTCCGAAACCCGATGGGCAGGCGCGGCGCCGGATTCTGTCCGGCCTGGATGGCAGGCGTTTCGACGTGGCGACCCTGCCGCTGAGGGACGAAGACGGAAACTTCGCCGGCGAATTCATCCTCCTGAGGGACATCTCTGACGCCCTTGAGCGCGAGGAAGTGCTGGCGACGCTTGCGCTCTCGTCCGTGCTGGTAGTCGTTCTTCTTTCGCTCGGGCTTCTCGCGCGGGCGCTGCGCCTCGGTTTCCGGCCCTTGGGTGCAGTGGTGTATCTGCTCGAAGCCATGGCGCGAGGAGAAACCGGCCTGCGCATGCGCGATGTGACACCACGACCGGAGCCCGCCACCCAAGTTGAAGGGGTGCCGGAACAGTTTGCGTATCACAGTGTCGTCAGGCAAGATCAGAAGTCCGACAGTTCGGGGTCGGCGAACATCGCCCAGCGGTCGGTTGCGGAAATCGATACGCTCCTGGACACGGTGGAGCGGTTCCGCGCCAGCATCGACGCCCGTAATGCCTTGATCGCCGTGCAGGAGCAACTCGAGAGCGCAAGGCGGATCCAGCAATCGCTGCTGCCGGTGGATTTTGACCTGCATCCCGACCTCGATTTCAGCGCACGGATGCGTGCCGCGCAGGATGTCGGGGGGGACTTTTTCGACGCCTTTCCGGTGGATGACGGTCGCGTGGCGGCGGTGATCGCGGACGTGTCCGGCAAGGGTATCGCCGCGGCGCTCTTTGCCGCGCAGGCGAGCGTTGTTCTGCGGTCGCATTGCCAGATGCCCGAAAACCTGCCCGAGCAGATCAAGGCGGCGAACAACGCGCTCTGCCAACGAAACCCTGAAGAGATGTTCCTTACCGCGATCGTGGCGTTCATCACGCCGCGAACGGGCGAGGTCGCCTTCGTCAACGCGGGTCACTGTCCGCCGATGATTGCCGACCCAGACGGGAAGGTCAGGCTGGAAATGAGGCCGCCCAATCTCGTTCTCGGCGTCCTCCCGGACGTGGATTGGTCGCTTCATCACCTGACCTTGAATCCAGGGGAAAGCCTGCTTTTCCACAGCGACGGCTTCGACGAGGCGCAGACACGGGATGGCGAGATACTGGGCCGGGACAGCTCCATGGAGATTTTCGGCAAGGTGATTGGCGAGGCCGAGAGTCCGGACTGCGCGGCAGTGTCGGGTCGCATTCTGGAAGAGATCGACCTGTTTGCGGGGGACGCGCCACAGGCCGACGACATCACGCTGATAACGATGAGACGGATTGTCTGACAACCCGTGCCATGGCGGCGTTCCTTGTCATCAGGATTGCTGCGGCAACCGGGCCAGTGAATTGCTGTCGGTCGCCGCCTGGACCGGGATTCGTGCATGAACCGTGCTGCAGGCACGTGGCGTCACGCCGCAATGGAAGTGGCGCTTGCATAAGTGACTCACTTTCTCGAGCCCGCAATCAAGCGCAATGCCGGAAATTGCCTGATCGCTGGAACCGAGGGCCATAGCGGCGTCTGCACGTCTCCGGGCTGGTTGAAACGCCGGAAGGCTCTTTCGAAATGGTAGAGCGTCCCTCTCCACCACTTGCGATGCGATGCGCTCCAGACCCAGCACCCATCCAGGATACGGGAGACAAACGGGAAGGCGAGCCGACCGCGCACGACCACGGATCCGAGAATCCAAGTGTTGACCGGTCCGGTGCACCTTGCGGGGGCTTGAACGCCGCACTGACGCCGTCGGTCCACAATCGGCGGAGCCGACTCCGAGCAGGGGACGAATCGGGACGGTGCTCCGCAGTTGCGGAGTTGTCCACAGGGAGCCGCATTCCAGCAGCATGTGGACGACTCTCCTCTCAGTTCCTTGGTGATTCTCTCACGCGAGTGCTCAAATTGCGCGATGCCCCCGTTGCCGCGAATCCGGGATGGATTTCCTAGCCGAATCGAAAGATAGAACGGAACCCAAAGCCGATCGCTTCGGCAACCGGCGAACTGCGCGCCGGGATTGTGGGGTCCGGGCGACCCACCCTGTTCAGCAAAGGAGAACGCTTCGCATGAAATGCTTCGCGGCCGCCGCAGCGGCCATGACATTGGCCCTTGGCGCACAACCCGCCATTGCTGCCTGTGACGATGGCGAGACCGTCGTCAAGTTCAGCCACGTCGCAAACGCCGACAAGCATCCGAAGGGGATTGCCGCAACGCTTCTCGAGAGGCGCGTGAACGAGGAAATGAACTGGAAGATGTGCATGGAAGTCTTCCCGAACTCCACGCTCTACAATGACGACAAGGTGCTCGAGGCGCTTCTTCAGGGCGACGTGCAGCTTGCCGCGCCCTCGCTGTCGAAGCTCGAGAACTTCACACGCCAGTTCAGGCTCTTCGACCTGCCGTTCATGTTCAAGAGCATTGAGGCCGTGGACGCGTTCCAGATTTCGGCAACCGGACAGGCCATGAAGGACTCGATGCAGCGTCGAGGCCTCCAGGGACTGGAATTCTGGCACAACGGCATGAAGCAGATGTCGGCCAACGTGCCGCTTCTGTCTCCGTCCGATGCCCGAGGGCTCAAGTTCCGGATTCAGGCGAGCGACGTCTTGCAGGCGCAGTTCGAGGCCATAGGCGCGAACCCGCAGAAGATGGCCTTTTCGGAAGTCTACGGCGCCCTGCAGCAGGGTGTTGTGGACGGGCAGGAAAACACCTGGTCGAACATCTATGGCCGGAAATTCTTCGAAGTCCAGGACGGTGTCACCGAGACCAATCACGGCATAGTCGACTATCTGGTAGTCGCCTCGACGGATTGGCTTGACAGCCTGGATTCCGATGTGCGCGACCAGTTTCTAGGGATCCTGCGGGAAGTGACCGAGACCCGCAACGGCGAGGCGCATGCCGTAAACCAGCAGGCCCGCCAGGCAATTCAGGACGCAGGCGGGACAATCCGCGAGTTGACTCCGGAGCAGCGCACGGCTTGGGTTGATGCAATGCGTCCGGTTTGGGACAAGTTCTCGGATGACGTTCCGGCGACATTGATCGACGCCGCCCAAGACATCAACATGAGCATCTAGAAACTGATGCGTGCGGACTTCCGGGCCGGCCCTCAAATCCGCACGCGGAGAATTCGAACGTGAAATTCCGGGGCGGGCTTTCGCCTCGTCAATGGGCCGCCATGCTGAGTCTGCGGCCTAGTTCCATGCCCCGCTTTCACACGATTCCCGTCCGGGACAGGTCATGGATCGGATGTCGGGATGACGCCTTGGAGCATGGCGCCGGCAGCCTGCGCGTCGCTTCAGCCCCGTCGTGTCGGGGAAGCCTTGAATTGCGGAGTGCACGCGCTGTCCGGGTCGGGTAGTGATCGTGGCGGCACAGGGACATTTGCGATGCGCGCGAATTGGGTGGATTCGATCGAGGAAACGCTGATTGCGGCACTTCTGGGTCTGATGACCCTCTTGACCTTTGCCAACGTCATTGCCCGCTACGTGTTCAATTCGAATATCCTTTGGGCACTTGAACTGACGGTCTTCGCCTTCGCCTGGCTTGTGCTCCTTGGCGCGTCCTACGCGGTCAAGAAGGGCATGCATCTGGGTGTCGACATGGTCGTCAATGCAGTGCAGCCACGCGCACGTCGCGTCCTTGGCCTGGTTTCGGTCGCTTTCTGCGTTGCGTTCGCTTTCCTGCTGCTGAAAGGCGGCTACGACTACTGGGCGGTCTTTGCAGACCTGCCGCCTACCGAGGGGCGCTGGTTTCCCGTGGGACTTTCCGACACTTTCCGAAGCCAGTCATTCTATGAGGTGAACGACATTCCGCTGCCCGGCTTCTTGAGATTCGTCGAGGGCTGGCTGCTGCATCCGGGCGACCCGCCCTTCGAGAAGGTGCCGAAGGCAATCCCCTACATCGTGCTTCCTGCATCCGCGGCGCTCCTGCTTTCGCGATTCCTGCAGGCGGCATGGTGCATCTGGCGGGGCGCGGCCGACCGCCTGGTTGTCAGTCACGAGATCGACGACGAGTTGGCGGAGGTCCGGACAGGTGAGGAGGCGAAAGGATAGTGGCGGTTGTCCTTCTGTTCTCGATGGTGATCGGCCTCCTCCTGTTCGGCGTTCCGGTCGCGGTTGCGCTCGGGCTGTCCTCGACACTGTTCCTGCTGGCCTTCTCGGAGAGTTCGCTTGCATCCGTGGCGGGTACGCTCTTCGAGGCCTTCGAGGGGCATTTCACGCTGCTTGCGATTCCGTTCTTCATTCTTGCATCCGCCTTCATGACAACGGGTGGCGTGGCGCGCCGGATCATCCGGTTCTCGGTTGCTTGCGTCGGGCACCTGCCGGGCGGCCTGGCAATCGCGGGCGTCTTTGCCTGCATGCTCTTTGCTGCACTTTCGGGCTCTTCCCCTGCAACGGTTGTCGCGATCGGCACGATCGTGGTGGCTGGCATGCGTCAAGTCGGATACTCGAAGGAATTCGCGGCTGGCGTGATCTGCAGTGCCGGCACGCTTGGCATCCTGATTCCGCCGTCAATTGTCATGGTCGTCTACGCAGCGGCGGTCGAGGTGTCGGTGGGGCGGATGTTTCTCGCCGGGGTCATCCCCGGCATTGTCGCGGGTCTAATGCTGATGGTCACGATCTGCGTGACAGCCAGGGTCCGCAACCTGCCACGGGGTGACTGGAAGGGCTTTCGGGAGATTTTCGAGAGCGGACGCGAGGCTGGCTGGGGCCTGCTCCTCATAGTCATCATTCTTGGCGGCATCTACGGCGGGGCATTTACCCCGACCGAGGCGGCTGCGGTGGCCGCAGTCTACGCCTTCGTCGTTGCCTGCTTCATTTACCGGGACGTGGGTCCGCTCGCGACGGCACCGGATGAGGCGAGCATTCCGCTGTATCGCAAGCCACAGGCCTTGATCACGTCGTTCGTTCATCCGGACACCAGGCACACGCTTCTGGAAGCCGGGAAGCTCACGATCACGCTTCTGTTCGTCATTGCGAACGCACTGCTCCTGAAACACGTGCTGACCGATGAACAGATTCCCCAAGGCATTGCCGCCGCGATGCTGGAAATTGGCTACGGGCCAGTCGCGTTCCTGATCGTCGTGAACGTCATCCTGTTGATCGGCGGGCAGTTCATGGAGCCATCCGGGCTGCTTGTGATCGTCGCCCCGTTGATGTTCCCGATCGCCATCGAGCTAGGGATCGATCCGATCCACCTGGGCATCATCATGGTGGTGAACATGGAAATCGGCATGATCACGCCGCCAGTGGGCCTGAACCTCTTCGTGACGTCTGGCGTTGCGGGCATGCCAATGATGGCCGTGGTGCGCGCCGCATTGCCGTTTCTGGCCGTCCTGGTCGTGTTCCTGGTCCTGGTCACCTACGTGCCTTGGCTCAGCACCTTCCTGCCAAACACGTTCATGGGCCCGGAAATCATCACGAGGTAGCGGTCTATCGGAGCATCCGTTCGTGAGGGAAGAAAGCCTCAGCCACCCGTCTCAACGTGCAGCTTCCCTTCCACTATCGTGCGCGTGAACACTTCCCTCACCGCCTCTGCGGTGACCTCCAGATGGGCTGCAAGCGTGTCGAAGTCGGGAAAGTCGACACATCCGAGCATCAGTTCCCGGAACGCGCGGGGCGCAGTCTCCGGGTCGAACCGTTCCTTGAGACAAAGGCGGATGATCTGCTGGATCTGGGTATAGAGATGCAACGCATCGACAAGTGCCTGCGTCTCGTTCGCACCGATCATGGTCGGCCCAAGGGCCTCTAGCGTCGACCGCGTTTCGGCTCCCGGTGCGGGGAGGTCATCCATGACATGCCCGGCATGCAGGCGCAGGAACTGCGCAATGAACTCGATATCGATCAGGCCGCCGGGCACCAGCTTCAGGTCCCAGACATTTGCGGGAGGCTTCTCGTCCGCGATTCGCTGCCGCATCTCCGACATGTTCTTGGCGGACTTCTTCAAGTCGCGGACGGCAAAGAGAACGTCGTCAAGCACTTCCCACACATCAAGGGCGAGCGTCTGGTCGCCGCCAACGACGCGCGCGCGCGTCAGCGCCATGTGTTCCCAGGTCCAGGCGTCCTCGCGCTGGTACCTGCCGAAGGCCTTGATGTTGGTTGCCACCGGGCCCTTGTTGCCGGAGGGCCGGAGGCGCATGTCGACCTCGTAGAGCACGCCCTCTGCGGTAGGGGCGGAAAGGGCGGCGATCAGGCGTCGCGTAAGCCGGGTGTAGTAGCGAACCGGGTCGATCGGATTGTCGCCATCTGATTCCGGGCAGTCGGGGTCGTGCGTGTAGAGCAGGATGATGTCGACATCGGAGTCTGCGGTCATCTCCAGGCTTCCGAGCTTGCCGAGCCCGAGAATTGTCACCTTGCCGCCTGCAACGCGGCCATGTGCGGCCTCCATTTCCCTCGTGACTGCAGCGAGTGCGGCCTGCATCGTCAGATCGGCTATGTCCGTAAAGGCCCAGGCTGCGCGCTCGCCGTTGATCGCGCCGGTCAGGAGCCGCACGCCGATCAGGAATTTCTGTTCGGCGGCGAAGATGCGCAGGCGGTTGAGAATTTCCTCATGGGCGAACTCTCCTCTGAGGAACGCGTCAAGACGGTCCGACAGAACGCGGCGGACCGGAAGCTCCGACAGCAACGCCGGATCTAGCATGCCGTCGAATACATGCGGCCTGCGGCCTATGACCGAAGCAAGTTTCGGAGCCGCGCTAAGAATGCTGACCAACAGCGACATCAGGCCGGAATTGCTGCCAAGGATGGAGAACAGCTGAATGCCGGCCGGCAGTCCCGAAAGAAACGCGTCGAACTTCACGAGTGTTTCGTCAGGCTGCCCGGTATCGGCGAATGTCTGCAGAAGCCGGGGCATGAGGTCGGCAAGTCGATGGCGTGCCGCGTCGGTCTGGGTTGCACGATAACGGCCCGATTGCCACGTCCGGACGGTCGACGACACTTCGGACGGGCGCTGAAACCCCATCCTGCCCAGCGTTTCAAGAGTGTCCGGATCGTCGCCGTCGCCAGCGAAGACAAAGCTGCCTTCCTCGACGGGGTGATCCTTGTCCTGCTCAAAGAGCCGGTCATAGTGGCCTTCTACCAGTTCCAGCGTTTCCCGGAACGTGCCGGCAAAGGCTTCGGCGGTCTCAAATCCCATCATCAGGGCGATTTCGCCGAGTTCTTCCTCATTGTCAGGCAGCAGGTGCGTTTGTTCGTCGCGGCGCATCTGGATCCGGTGCTCGACATCGCGCAGGAACCAGTAGGCGTCCCGGAGCAGGATTTCGGTCTTGCGGTCGATCCATCCCTCTTCGGCCAGCGCCGCGAGCGACCTCTCCGTAGGACGCGTGCGCAGGGCAGGCATGCGTCCGCCGGCAATCAGTTGCTGGGTCTGGGCAAAGAACTCGATTTCCCGGATGCCGCCGCGTCCGAGCTTGACGTTGTGTCCAAGCACGGAGATTTCGCCGAATCCCTTGTGCGCATGGATCTGCCGCTTGATCGAGTGGATGTCCGAGATGGCAACGTAGTCGAGGTACTTGCGGAAGATGAACGGCATCATGTCCTGGCAGAAGGCGCTGCCGGTCTGAAGATCGCCAGCCACGACACCCGCCTTGATGTAGGCGGCACGCTCCCATGTCTGGCCTCTGTCCTCGTAGTAGCGCATCGCGATTTCGTAGGGCAGCGCAAGGGCCGTGGAGCCTGGGTCCGGCCGCAGGCGGAGGTCGGTCCGGAAGACATATCCGTCTCCCGTGCGTTCCTGCAGGATCTGTATGAGACTTCGGATCATGCGGGAGAAGATACGCGTGGCTTCTTCCGCATCCTTCACGATCCCTGCCTGCGGATCGTAGATCACGACGAGATCGATGTCTGAGGAATAGTTCAGCTCGCCCGAACCGAGCTTGCCCATGCCGATGACGGCAAGCCCGGACGACCTGCTCGGCTCAACTTCGTCGTTCAGGATCAGCTTGCCGGAATTGTGCGCGGCCATCAGCACATGGTTGATCGCCGACGATGCAGCCGCGCGCGCGAAGGCGCTGAGCCACGAGGTGACCCGTCGCGTCTCGAGGATTCGCCTGAGGTCGTAGAGGGCCAGCGAGAAGGCAAGCTGGCGCTTGAGCTCGCGCAAGCGCTGCATGAGGTCCGTTTTGGAAGGGTGGGCGCGCCATGCGCCCCTTGCATCCTCGACGAGACGGTCAAGCAACTCGTCCGGCACCTCGAAAAAGGTTGGCAGGATGCATTCCGGGTGAGTGGTCGCGATGTGGCGAAGGTGCGGCGACAGCGCGATCGATGCAAGAAGCAGGTCTCGGTTCCGCGATTCCCTGTTCAGGAACGCGATCAGCTCACGATGGTCGGATCCGGCTTCGCCAAGATCGTTCAGCACCGCCCCTGCGACTTCCTCCGATACGCATCTTATCGGCCTGCAGATTCCTGCAAGGGAGATCTCGTCGATTGGGTCGGTGATCGTCGAATCCTGACTCGGCATGCCAAATGACTTTCGTCGAACGCTGCAGCCACATTGCTTGCCCTGTTCACGATTGACAAGTTCTCGGCACGGCCGCGCGGAGGCATGACTTCCCGGCGGCAGGCTCGTGACTCATCGGCCTGGATGTTGCCGGCAGCGGATGTGCGTCCGGAACAAGGGCGCCGAAGTCGCGGCCCCCCTGACTTCATCGCATGCGGTTCAGGTCTTGATTGATGCAGCCTGCGTCTGGGCGCCCTGAGGAGGCGATCCGGGAGCCTTGGGCGGGTTGCTGCCGGGCTTGACGTCGGGCGGATCTTTCTGCCGCTGAACCGAACCGTCAAAATGGGCGCCCGATTCAATTGCGATCGTCTTGTGGATGATGTCGCCCTCGACGCGCGCGTTGGATGTGAGACGCACCTTGAGCCCTCGCACCTTGCCGACGACGCGTCCGTGAACGACCACATCGTCCGCGTTGCATGCGCCCTTGATGGTCGCGCTTTCTCCGACAGTGAGGAGATGAGCGTGAATGTTGCCCTCCACCTCACCTTCGATGTTGATGTCGCCGGACGTCCTGATGTCGCCGATAATCTTTAGGTCCGATGCCAGCACCGAAGGTGGGGGCTTGGCCTTCTGGGCACGTGCAGGCACTTCACTTACGGTCGGAACGTCTTCTCCGGCCTTGGCCCTGTAGGTCTCGCCGGCTTTCTGATTCGAGTCCGGTTCGCTTGTCTTGGTCTTAGAAAACATCTCTTGCCGCCTTGATGTAAATCAGTGGGTTGATCGCTTTCCCATACGTGCGGATTTCGTAGTGCAGATGGGTCCCCGTCGAGTTTCCAGTGCTCCCCATATCACCGATTCTCTCTCCGCGCGAGACTCTTTGCCCTTCTTTCACCCTGAATCGCGAAAGATGTGCAAATCGGGTTTCAAAGCCGAAATCATGCTTGATCTTGACCATCTTTCCATATCCAGCATGTCGCCTTGCAAAGGTCACGACGCCGTCCCCGGTGGCGAGGATGGGAGTTCCGGATGGCCCCGCCCAGTCATGGCCCCGGTGCATCTTGCCCCAACGCATGCCGAATCCGCTGGTCGACCGGTGAATGCCTCGAATCGGATAGCCGAAGGGCATGCCCTGCACCGCAACCCGGTATAGCTCGGCCTCGCGAAGCTGTTCCAGTACTTCGCTGGCACGGAGCAACTGGGGACTCTCGTCGGCTTCGCCGGACGTCGAAAATACCACCGGCGAGTGCAGGCCGCCCTGACCGGAATAGCGCCGTCGCACCTGTTCGATAATGCTGTCGGTCGGCAGGCCGACGGCAGCAAACATGTTCTTGATCGGCGCCAGAGAGGTCTCGATGGCATCCTCAATCTGGCGGAAAACCCGTTCGTTTCGCTCGGCCTCGAGTCTGTTCTCGAACGCGAACTCGTCAAGGCGGTCCTCCGCCGCGTCTGCGGCGCTCCGCAAAGCGTCCCTTTCCTGCGCCACGTTGAACAGCGTTTCGGTCAGGAAACTGAGCGTTGCGGCAAGTTCCTCTTCCGGCGCCTCGGCAGCAAGCCCCCCGGAACTTTCTCCAAGCCTGGCAAGCAGGTCTTCGGCCTGCAGCCGCGCCTCGTCACGCTCCTTCATGGACTCTCGAAGCGTGCTGGCGATCACGTCGACGCCGGTCTCCAGCTCGCGGCGGCGATCTTCGGAACGAAGCAGCCGGGACTGGATCGTCGATATCTCCGCCAGGGCCGCGGCAAGCCGATCGTTGGCGTCGGCCGCCTTCCTTGCGTGCGCATTGCGTTCGATCGCCAGTCCGTTGAGGCGCGCCTCGTAGACGGCCTGATCCCGGAGCGCCCGCTCGTAGAGAGTGCCTGATCCGAAACCGTGCAACACCAACATGGCAGACGACACGATCGTCCAGCAAAGGAACAACGCGCAGCCGGACATTCCGGCGGCCTGGACAAAGGGTGTGAGCCGAATGAACCTTGTTTCGCGATCCGATCTAAGGAAGAGCCTTCTTTCTGGAAGGGCGCGTGCGAGCAGTGACCGGAATTTCATTCCAAACAGATTCACGTGGAGCCGTCCCTTCCATGAGAACAGGGTTCATGGATTCATCCCTTGACGCCACGCATCGTGTCAACTCCTGCGACATGCTCATTCGGCGTCGCTCACCTGACGGGAGCCGCGACCGGCCAAATGGGCGGAAACTTGCCGAAATTCGGCACCCGAGCCACAGGAACGCGGACACTGCAGGCATCGCCCGGCGCTGCACCCGTTCAGGGACCCCGGCCCACCGGGCTCGTCCAGGAACCATGGGACGCATCAAGGAAGTTTGACAGGTCGCTGCATTCCATCGCTTTGCAGAACGTGAAACACTGCGTTCGGCAAACCGTGAATCACTCTTCCATTCCAAAAATGTCGTGGAGCTTTCGGATGTTGCAATTTGGTCTGGGGCCGGCAGGACGCCGGGGTGCACTTCTTGAAGAACCGTCCGTCGCTGGCAATCTTGGCGACTGGCGACCGTGCCCTTGGACATGCGGATTTCAGCTGCATCGAGAACGGTGAATTCATGCAGGCGATTCGCGAAGTCAGCGACCTGCGATGCGTGTCTGGGCGAACTCTCGCGCGCGCGGGCGTGAAGCACGTCGCACCGGGGCCGATGCTCGCGAGGCGTGACTGGGCAGCCCCACACCCGGGGCGGCGCAAGGCGGCGCAACGGTCGGTGCGAGATGTCCCTGCAGAATGGATGCTTGATTCATTTCGGCTCCTTGCAAATCCTGCTAGATTCTGCCGCACATGAAGACATCGGAGACATGCGAGATCCGGGACGACCCCGAGACCCGGAGAGCCGGCGGAACAGGCCGACGCATGCGCGCCAGCTTCGGAATCTTGCTTTCGCTTGTGGCGGCCGGCCTCGCGATCGTTGTTCTGGCGCTGGTCCTGTCAGGACGGCCGCTGCCGCTGCCGGAGTTCGCGCGCGCCATGATCGAAGGCCGGGCGAACACCATGTCCGAGGATGTGGCGATCAGCCTGGGAAGCGTAAGTCTTTCCGTCGAGCGCGACGGTTCGCCGTTGATCCTGATGCGTGACGTCCTCGTGGCACAGCGGGACGGTGGTTCGCTCGCGAACTTGAACAGCCTTGGCGTGGGCCTGTCGCTCGAGAGCCTGCTTCGCGGAAGGGTGTCCGTTTCGCACATGCTCTTGGAGGGCGCGCAGGTCACGGTGCGACGAGACCGTGAGGGAGGGTTTTCCTATCGTTCGCAGGAGCAGGTCTGGGATTCGGAGGCGGCGCCGCTTTCCGGAACTCTCGAGGGAATCGACCGCTTCTTCGCCGGCCCGGCTCTGTCATCCCTGGAAGAGGTTCGGGCGACCGGAATCGTGCTGACCCTTGAGGATGCCCGTAGCGGACGGATCTGGCAGGCATCCAACGCCTCGGCCTTGCTCAGGCAGTCCGAGGACGTGCTGACGGTTTCGGCGAGTTCGGATGTCTTTAGCGGCACTGACGAGCTCGCCCAAATGCAGCTTTCGATTTCGAGAAACCGCGACACCGGGCGAGTTTCGCTTGGTGCACAGGTCACGGACATGCCGGCGGCCGACATCGCGCTACAGTCCCCGGCTCTTTCCCTGCTTGGCGTGCTGGACGCGCCGATGTCGGGCTCCGTGCGAACGGAGTTCGGAGCGAACGGCGAGTTGATCTCGCTTGCCGGGACGCTGGACATTGCGCAGGGCGCGCTTCGCCCCACCGAAGATGTTCCGCCAGTGGAATTCGATTCCGCACGGGCCTATTTCACCTTCGATTCCGAAAGGCAGAGAATCCTGTTCTCCGAGATGTCTTTTTCCGGCTGGAGCGGCGAAGTCATTGCCACCGGCCACGTCTACCTGCGCGATCTCGACGGGATTTGGCCCAGTTCGTTCCTCGGCCAGTTCAGGATCGAGAGGCTTGCCTACTCCGGCGACATCTTCCAGGCTCCGCTGTCGTTCGAGGATGTCAGGGTGGACGTTCGGCTGAGGCTTGATCCGTTTTCGGTGGAACTGGCGCAGTTCGTCGTCGACAACGAAGGGGTTCCACTACGTGCAACCGGCAGTGTCAGCGTCCGCGACGGTGGATGGCATGCGGCGATCGACGCGAAGACCGACAGGGTTGCCCCAAGGCGCGTCATGGAACTGTGGCCGCTGCGATTGGCCCCCAGGACCCGAAGCTGGTTGTCTGGCAAAGTGCTTGGCGGCGTGCTCCGCAATGCCTCGGCAGCGGTTCGCTACAAGTCCGGGGACAGGGCGTTCGAGTACTCCTTGAGCTTTGAAGTCGCGGGCGGGGTCGCCAGGGTCCTGTCAGGATTGCCGGTGCTCGACGGAGTAAGTGCCTTGGCGACCATTCGAAACAACGCCTTCGTCCTGGCGATGCATCAAGGCGGACTGACGGTCGCAACCGGCGACAGGCTTGATCTTGCCGGTTCCGTGTTTCGGGTCGCCGATTTGCGTGCGAGACCGGGGCAGAGCGTCATCGAGATTGACGTCACGGGATCCTTGATCGCTGTCCTGACAGCCCTGAACAGCCCCCCGTTGAGCATCATGGACAGGGCTGGCCAGCCTCCGGACATCGCGGACGCCGATGCAGAGGCGCGCGCGGTCGTGCGCCTGCCCTTGGTTGAACACATCCGACGGGAAGACGTCACGTACCAGGTTGATGCGCGAATCCGGAACGTGCGTTCGGATCTGCTGGTGGAGAATCGGGCCTTCGCTTCACCGGAATTGGTGCTTGCAGCGAACGTGTCCGGGGTCGGCATTGTAGGATCCGCGACTCTGGATGGCGTTCCGTTGACCGCAAGCTGGCGTCAGCCCCTGGGAGAAAATGCATCTGACGGGGGACGCATCAAGGGGACGGTGGTCGTTTCGCCGGAAGCCGCGGCTGCGTTTGGCGTGCCGTTGCCTAGATCCATCAGCGGAAATGCCGTCGCGCAATTCGACCTGGAATTGCCGTTGACTGGAGCGGCTCGCCTGGTTCTCACGTCTGATCTCAAAGGAATTTCGATCAACGTGCCCGAAATCGAGTGGCGCAAGCCGGCGGATGCCGTCGCCCTGCTCGAGGCGGAGGCAAGGCTGGGTGACGCACCGAAAATCGAGCGCCTCGCCTTCTCAGGCGACGGCATGACTTTCGTCGGGTCGGTTGAACTGTCCGAAGGAGGTCTCGGGCGTGCGGCAATCGACGCAGTCAGGATCGGCGACTGGCTGGATGTTTCTGCCGAACTCTCGTCTGGTTCGCGCGGCACGGTTCTCGCGATCACGGGAGGCACGCTTGACCTGCGGGAGAGCGAGCTTGGCGGCGGCGGAGAATCCGGCGGGACGGAGAATACATTGATCGACATCACGTTGGACCGGTTGATCATGTCGGACAGCATCGTGTTGTCCCCTTTCGTTGGTCGGGTTGAGAGGGTAGCCAAAGGCTTCTCCGGCGAAATCGAGAGCCGCGTGAACGGGCGCACGGCGATTGCGGGACGCCTTGTGCCGACGGACGGCGGGACAGCAATTCGCATACAGTCTGATGATGCCGCCGGGGTCCTTCGGGATGCGGGCATAACGCCCAATGCCAGGGAAGGGACGCTTGACCTTGCCGTGGTTCCGGTCCCCGGCGCGGGTGGCAAGACATATGACGGGAAGTTCCAGATCACGGACTTGCGCCTCAGGCGGGCGCCGGCAATGGCGGAACTGCTTGACGCGATCAGCGTGGTCGGATTGCTGGATCAGCTCGATGGACCCGGAATCAAGTTCTCGAACGTCGACGGAAGCTTCCGCCTGGCACCGGGGCAAATTCGCATCCACGAGGCGGCGGCGGTCGGCGGCTCGCTCGGGCTTTCCGCGAACGGGCTCTATCAGCTGGATACCAGGGAACTGGATGTGGAAGGCGTGATTTCACCGGTTTACTTCCTGAACGCGATCGGCTCGATATTCTCGCGCAGGGGAGAGGGACTGTTCGGCTTCAACTATCGCATTGCCGGAACGACGGACGATCCGAAAGTCTCGGTCAATCCACTGTCGATTCTGACACCGGGGATGTTCCGTGAAGTCTTCCGTGCCAATCCACCGGCGGAGAACTAGATGGGAGGCCTGCACCAGACCTCGCAGGCGGCCTGCGGGACGGGTTCCCGGCCCGGAGGGCGGACCTGCAACCTGACGATTTCCGTCCGGGCAGCGCATGGCATCGACCGTGCCGCGAAGCCCGGGCTCGATGGGCGGCACCTGGCGAGACCGCAGGGCGACGGGCGTCTGCGCAGGCAGTTCCGACGCTCTGGGGAGTCAAGGCGCAGGTGGTCCGTCGCGCCGTCACGCAAATGAATTCCAAGTTGATTCCCATGCGCCTCTCCGACTTCGCCTTTGACTTGCCCGAGCGCCTGGTCGCGACCCGCCCGGCGCGTCCGCGATCATCGTCCCGGCTTCTGGTCGCGACGAAGAGCGACTGCATCGATGCGCATGCCATCGATCTGCCGAATCATCTGCGCCCGGGTGATCGCCTTGTGCTGAATGACACGCGGGTGATGCCTGCACGGCTGAACGGTACGCGGGTGCGCAAGGGTCCGTACGGCGAGACCGGCGCAAGGATCGAGGCGACCCTGCTGGAGCCATGTGCAGATGGCGCCTGGGAAGCGCTGCTGAAGCCGTTGAGGCGGGTGCGTGAGGGCGAAGTCATCGAGTTCTCTAACGAACTCTCTGCCGTGGTCGAGGGCAAGGGAGAAGCGACCGCCTGTCTCGGTTTCAACCTCAATGGGCATGATTTCGACGCCGCGCTCGCCGAGGCGGGCGCCATGCCGCTGCCGCCCTATATCGAGAGCAGGCGGCCAGCGGACGATCTTGACCGACAGGACTACCAGGCCATCTGGGCGCGAGTGAGCGGTGCGGTCGCTGCGCCGACCGCTTCGCTGCACTTCGACAACGCGGTCCTGGCCGGGCTTGACAGGGCTGGAATAGATCGCAGCTTCGTCACCCTTCACGTCGGTGCAGGCACGTTCCTTCCCGTCAAGACGGACGACATACGCGACCACAGGATGCATGCCGAACGCGGCGTGATCTCGCAAACCGCTGCTGCAGAGATCATGAAGACCCTGGAGTCCGGCGGGCGGGTCATCCCGGTTGGAACAACGGCGTTGCGGCTGCTCGAGTCCGCCGCGGATGAGGATGGGTCGATAGGGCCATGGAATGGATCCACGGAGATTTTCATTTCGCCAGGTTATCGGTTCCGCATCTCCGATGCGCTCATGACCAATTTCCACTTGCCGCGGTCTACGCTGATCATGCTGGTCTCGGCCTTCATGGGCATGGACCGAATCCGCGAGATCTATGCCCATGCGATTGCGCAGGAGTATCGGTTTTTCTCTTACGGCGACGCTTCGCTGCTCCTGCCCGGGGAGTGAGTTTCCGACCTCCAGGCGGAGGCAGATGCGCAAGGCCAATTGGTCCGCGTCACTTTTTCCAAGCCTGACATGAAGTTGACCTTGAATCCGGACGGCTCCGGGAACTGCCTGCATGGGTCCGGCGCATCAGTTGCGGGAGCCCGGACGTGGATCTTTCGGAGGTATCGGTCGACATCGTCGCGGAAGAGGACGAGGCGCGCTTTCGCGACCTGATGCAGGCGCATCACTTCCTCGGCGCGATCCGGCCCGTCGGCGTGACCTTACGCAACGTCGCCCGCCATCGCGACCGCTGGCTGGCGCTTGCGGTGTTTTCGGCTCCTGCGCTGAAGTGCGGCGCGCGCGACCGCTGGATCTGCTGGGACTGGAGCGTCCAGTTCGGCCGCCTGCATCTCGTCTCGAACAACTCCCGGTTCCTGACACTGCCCGGCGGCCCGCGCAACCTCGGTTCGCGGGCGCTCGCGCTGTGCGCGCGCCGCCTGGTCCGGGACTGGCCGGCCCGCTTCGGACACGAGGTCCTGCTGCTGGAAGCTTTGGCATTGGACTGCCACTCCACATCACGGAATGGCGGGTTCATGGAAAAAGCGAACAAGATCAGGCGACTGCTTGAACGAACGGTTTTCCTGCCCGCCCCTTTGCATCGTGCGAGACGGGCCAGAGGCCGTCTCGCGCCCTTGCGCAATTGACGGCACGGCCGTTTCGGGGCGGCGCATCCGTCGCTCCCGTTCATGCCTGCCGCCCTGCGGATGGCGCCTCGAACAATGGAAGCGCCTCCTCTTCCGCCATCTCGACGCAGAGGCCGCGCTTGTTGCCGTGCGTGACGTGGCATGAGGCCAGTTCGCCCGCCCTGACGCGGTTCCAGATCGTCTGGCGGCTCACGCCAAGGCGCTGCATCGCGACTTGCACCGGCACAAACCCTTCCGGCGCCTGCGGACGGAAACGGGCGCGAAGCCCTTCCGTCATTCTCACCCTGAGCGGCGCCCCGTCGACGCCGGGATCGATGACCGGCGCGAGCCCTGCGTGAATCCAGCGATACAGCGTTGCCTCGTTCACCCCGAGATCCCGCGCGGCTTCGGCGACGCTGAGCGGCGCCCCGTCCTCCTGCCCCTCCCGAGCGGCATGGGCGGGAATGCCGCGGCTGCGACGCAGCTCGAAAACCAGGTCCCTCGTGAACCGAAGGCCGTGGGCGGTGCGCCGCCCCTGCTTGTTGAGAGCCCGCGCCACCGTTCTGTCGTTGCAGTGAGCAGACAGGTTCCGAACCAGGTCGACGGTGCTCTCCGCGGCGCGCCCGGCCGCGTCCGCCGCCGCCCGGACCGCCGCCTCGCCTTCCGTCAGTGCCTCCAGATACGCCACCGCGTCCGGATGCCTGTGCCCGTGATTCCCTTCGTCCCGCGTCATGGTTCGCGCTCCTGCCCTTTGGCTGAAAGCGCGCCGCCGACCGATTCGCCCGGCCGTTGTCGGGCACGCCTTCCAGGACAATGGAGCCAAAGACCGCAAGCGTCAAAAAAGTTGGCTTCCCCCCGAGCAGCGTTCCCGCCGTCAGGGGCGCACAGGGCGAATTTCCGACATGTCCTGGTCGCAGACGAGCATTTGAAGCATTCCCAATGCGTCTATTCGGAACAAAAAACGGAGCACACCGATGCTGAGGGTCATAGGCAGCGTTTGGGCACTCTTGCTCGGCATGTTCCTCTTGATGGTCGGAAACGGCCTCCAGGGTACGCTCATCGGAATCCGTGGCGCGATCGAGGAGTTCTCGACCACCGAGCTCGCCGTCGTCTCTTCGGCCTATTTCGTCGGGTTTCTTTTCGGCTCGCGCCTTGCGCCCGCAATGATTCGCCGCGTCGGCCATGTCAGGGTCTTTGCAGCACTTGGCTCGTTCATCTCCGCGGTGTTGATCCTCTATCCCACGATCACCTTTCCATGGGCGTGGATCCTGATGCGCGTGATCATCGGCTTCTCGTTCTCCGGCGTTTACGTTACGGCCGAGAGCTGGCTGAACAATGCATCGCCAAACGAGAGCCGCGGCAAGGCACTGTCATTGTACCTGATAGTTCAGATGTCTGGCATAGTGTGCGGCCAGGCGCTCTTGAACGTTGCGGATCCAGCAGGGTTCGAACTGTTCGTCATTCCGTCAGTCCTGGTCTCATTCGCATTCGTTCCGATCCTGCTTGCCGCGACGCCGACGCCTGCCTTCGAAGCGACGAAGGCGATGAACCTAGCCCAACTCTACCAGGTCTCTCCAACCGGGGTCGTGGGCATGTTCCTGCTTGGTCTGATCTTCTCGGCGCAATTCGGGATGGCGCCGATATACGGAACGGAAGCAGGCTTCACCGTTTCCCAGATCGCGCTGTTCGTCTCCGCGATCTTTGTCGGCGGGATGGTTCTGCAATACCCGTTCGGATGGCTGTCGGATCGGATGGACCGCCGCGTGCTGATCTTCGTGGCAGCCGTGGGCGGTTCCATCGGCGGGGGCATTGGTTTTCTTTGGGGAGACGTCTTTGGAGTGACGTTGGTGGCAGGCTTCGTGGCGGGAGGCGCCTCGAATCCGCTCTATGCGCTCTTGATTGCATACACGAACGACTATCTCGAACCGGAGGCCATGGCCTCAGCATCAGGCGGATTGATTTTCGTGAGCGGGCTAGGTGCCATTGTCGGCCCGATCATTGTCGGGTGGGCCATGTCGGCCTTCGGGCCGAACGGTTTCTGGATGTTCATGGCCGCCGTCATGCTCGTATTGACGGCATATGTGGCCTACAGAATGGCGCGGCGTCAGTCGGCATATGCGAGCGACGATGCGACCGGGACGGTGAGCTACGCGCCCGTTCTGCCCACGGCAACGCCGGTCGCCGTCGAGGCGGCGCAGGAAATCTACGCCGAGAACACTGAAGCCGAGGCCGGGGGGGACGAAGACCTGCAGGGTCATGCCTGAACGGGCGCGGCTGCCCGCAGGCCTGTCAATGTCGAAGCCAGCCCTTGCGAAATCGGTGTGCGTGGAAACCGATCCCGGGCCAATGTGATCGAGACTGCAGGGGCTGGCTGCAATCAGCGCCTCCGGCGCAACAAGCGGGGAGCGGCTTCGGTACCATCGTGCACGTCTTCCGCAACGCCGGCCCGATGTGGCCAAACTGCCATGTCGCGTCCGACAACCTTCGAGAAGGCAAGAATTGTGTTGCGGTGGATGCCCGATCGAATGTAAAGCGAGCGTGACGCTGAGTCGTCCTTGGGGGGCGGAAACGGAGCGACCAGAGGTGGTGTTTCATGTCAATCCCCGAAGAGATCCTGACTTTTTGGCTGGATGAGACCGGACCGTCCGGATGGTATGCGGGCGGCGAGGATCTGGACCAGGCAGTTCGAGACCGATTCCAGGTCGATCATGAAGACGCGTGCGAAGGCAGGTTGTCGCTTTGGCTTGCCAACCCGTCGGGAGCCCTAGCGTACATCGTGCTGACTGATCAGTTCCCGAGGAACATGTTTCGGGACAGCCCAAAGGCGTTTGAGTCCGACGGGCTTGCCAAGGCAGCCGCAAAGATGGCGATAGCGAAGTGCTGGGACACACGGTTCGATGAGCCTGCGCGACAGTTCTTCTACATGCCGCTCGTGCACTCGGAGTGCCTTGTGGATCAAGATCGCGCGGTCCGCTTGATAATGTCGCGGATGCTGGAGACAGGCCACTTGTCCTTGCCGCACGCGCGTGCGCATCGCGAGGTGATCCGTCGCTTCGGCAGGTTCCCCACGCGCAATGAAGCGCTGTCGCGGGACAGCAACGCCGCTGAGCAAGCCTATCTTGACTCAGGCGGCTACAGGGCGGTCGTCGCAGAGATGAAGGCGGCCTGAACGCCTCGGCAGGGCCCGCCTGCATGGTGAAGAGGCCACGTCGCGAGTGGCGAGGTGGACGGAATGTGCGGCAAGCGTCTCTCCCGTGGCAGGGCTCCCGACACTCTGCTCGCCCCTTCGGAACCATACGGCTTTCGAGTCCTCTCCTGCAATTTGCACGACAACTTGGTTTGGGCTGAATCGTGGCTCGACGCAACTGTGCCTGAGGCCTGCGTGACATCCTCTGGATTGGTGTGCAGGCGGCCGGCAGTTGCCGCAATTTCGCATGGCGGACATTCCCAAGTCTCAATGGTCCAAGGGTGACTTTTGGCCGAGACTGTGACAGATTGTTTAACGTCAAACAATTTTTGTGCTGGAGAGCGGCATGGCTGAAAGGGAATTTGATGTCATCGTGATTGGCGCGGGGCCGGGGGGATATGTTGCCGCGGTCCGCGCCAGCCAACTGGGCCTCAAGACAGCAATCATTGAACGTGAGCACATGGGGGGCATTTGCCTGAACTGGGGCTGCATTCCGACGAAGGCGATGTTGCGGTCGTCAGAAGTGTTCCACCTGATGCACCGTGCCGAAGAGTTCGGACTGAAGGTCAACGGCATCGAGTATGATCTTGATGCCGTGATCAAGCGGTCGCGCGATGTCGCAAGGAAATTGAACGGCGGCGTCGGCCATCTGATGAAAAAGAACAGGGTCGCGGTTGTCATGGGAGAGGCGACAGTGCCCGCCCAGGGCAAGGTCGTGGTCAAGACCAACGCCGGAGAAGAGAAGCTCGCCGCCAAGTCGATCATTCTTGCCACCGGAGCACGTGCCCGGGAACTGCCTGGCATCGAAGCCGATGGTGAGCGTGTCTGGACATACAAGCACGCGCTGATGCCTCCGCGCATGCCGACGAAGCTGCTCGTGATTGGTTCCGGCGCGATCGGCATCGAGTTCGCGAGCTTTTTCTGCACGCTCGGAGCGGCGACGACCGTTGTCGAGGTCATGGACCGCATACTGCCGGTCGAGGACGCCGAAGTCAGCGCATTTGCGAAGAAGGCTTTCGTAGGGCAGGGAATGAAGGTCCTCGAAAGCGCGAGGGTAACCAAGCTCGACCGCGCGAGCGGCAAGTTGACAGCCCATGTCGAGATTGGTGGCAAGGTCGAGAAGCACGACTTCGACACGGTCATTTCTGCCGTGGGCATTGTTGGCAATACGGAGGGCCTCGGTCTCGAAGCGCTTGGCGTCGGGATAGACCGGACGCATGTGGTGACTGACGAATTCTGCAGGACGGGCGTTGAAGGGCTTTACGCGATCGGCGACGTCGCCGGCGCGCCTTGGCTTGCGCACAAGGCCAGCCACGAAGGGGTCATGGTTGCGGAACTGATCGCGGGCAAGAGCAATGTGCATCCAGTCAAGCCGGAGAGCATCGCGGGCTGCACCTACTGCCATCCGCAGATCGCAAGCGTCGGGCACACCGAGGCCAGAGCCAGGGAAATGGGCTACAAGGTCAAGGTCGGCCGTTTCCCCTTCGTCGGCAACGGCAAGGCGATCGCGCTTGGCGAGCAGGAGGGGCTGGTCAAGACGGTCTTCGACGAGAAGACCGGCGAGTTGCTTGGTGCTCACATGGTTGGCGCGGAAGTCACCGAGCTCATTCAGGGCTATGTCGTGGGTCGGCAGCTCGAGACGACGGAAAAGGACCTCATGGACTCCGTTTTCCCGCATCCGACGCTCAGCGAGATGATGCACGAAAGCGTTCTGGACGCCTACGATCGCGCCATCCACATCTGATCTGGACGCAATTGAGACGATCCTGCCTGCGATCGCCGTAGCGGGGCGGAGCGCGCACTGCTGACCCAACGGCAGCATGCGGGCCGGGACCATTGGGGTGCCGAAGGGGAACTTCGGCCGCCGGTCGGCGGCGCGAGTCCATGGCCTGCCGACTTTCATGCCGGCAGGCCCGATTATGGATCGCGGGGAATGCGCCACCGCCACCGCCTGCGTGGCCCTTGCTCAATATGTCGACGCGTCCATTGACCGATGCGCGCGCTCGGCAATGAATCCGACTTGCGGGTCTATGGTCGCTCCGTCTCCCGCAGTTTCCAGAGAGGCCAGACGGCAGTTCCCTCATTCCGTGCGAAAGGCGAACCAGGGCGCCCGCTGGAAGACATCCCGTTCACGAGGGAATGCGCCCGGCTGAGTGCCTTGGCGTCGTTCCGGACAGCCTGGTTGTTCGTTCCCGACACCTCGCATCGTTCAGGAGCGGCTTGAATCGCTAAGTCTGCCAAGAAAGATCTGAACGGGACAATCCTGCAACCTGAGGGACCTGCGTGAAACCTACAGGCCTGCATCCGGCAATTCGGGAGCTTCCGGGCGCCAGGGCCGGTGGTCGGCAAGGCTACATTGGTGGCCTTCTGGCAATGTGCGAAGAGAAGGAAGTTCACGCACCCTCTCGCAGATGCTCGACGCAGGAGCGACCGCATGGCGCTTGCAAGAACGCACGGGAACATTGTCCATCGCCTGTTGCCGCAAACGCGAAGCGCGTGGCGGTGGCTTGAGACGACTCTTGAAAGCCAGCGCCAGCCCTGCAACGCCGCGCTGGAAGGACGCATCGACCGCTGCCGCAAGACCGGCCGCAGCCGGACATGCTTCGACCAAGGCAGGGCGTTGACGGAATGCCGCCGCGGCCTGCCGGAGATGGCGTCCGTGCCCGCGGCCGTCCAACGCGGGACGCTCAAGCGACCGGACGAAGCGTTCAAGGGGTTCCTCCGCCGCGTGAAGGAAGGCGGAACGCCGGGATTCCCGCGCTTCAAGGGGCGTGCCTTCCATGGCAGCATCAGCATCGTCTCCGGCGTCAAGGCGAGGGACGGGAACCTCTGCATTCCCGGCTTCGGGCCGATGGCGATCCGCCGGAAGGGCGGCAACCCCTGCCCGGACGGCAAGCCGGTTTCTGCCGTCCTCAAGCGCGTCGGTGGCAGGTGGCAGGCCATCGTCTGCCACGCGGTCGAGATCGAGGAACCAGCCGCCCTGCGCCTCGCGATCGGCCTGGACCGGAACGCCGGCCAGGTGGCGGACGGCGACGGCGAACTGCACGAGATGCCCGGCATGGGGACCGGCTCCTGGCGCAGGGCGGACGGCTGCAGCGGAAGCTCTCGCGGCAGCGCAAGGCCAGCCGCCGGCGCGAGAGGACGAAGCGGCACCTGGCGAAGGTGCGCCGCAAGATCGCCGGCCGCCGCCTCAACCGGCATCATCATGTCAGCCGCAAGCTGGCGGCGAAGGCCGGGACGATCGCCGTCGAGAACCTGCATGTCCGGGCCATGACGAAGAGCGCGAAGGGCACGGCGGGAGGACCCGGCACGATGGTGGCACGGAAGTCCGGCATGAGCCGCGTCATCCTGAGCACGGGCTGGACGGCATTGAGAACCATGCTGGACTGCAAGTGCGCGACCGTGATCGTCGTTCCGGCGCGCGACACCTCACGAACATGCCACGAGTGCGGAGCGGTGAACTGCCGTTCGCGCAGAACTCGGGACGATTTCACCTGCATCGACTGCGGTCATGCAGCGCATGCGGACATCAATGCGGCGAAGAACCTCCCGGACCGCGCCCTTGGCGCCGGTCCGGGAGGTGACGAGGCGTTCGGGATTGGCGCATTTGCACGGCGGGGAGCGTTGGCATCGGCCACTTCAACGACCCGTGAAATCAGTGCGAGAGTGGCCTGATGGTCACTTATGCATATAAGTCCCCTACATTGGATGCATCGTCATGGACTGCGCAATTCGCGTCTCGATTTCTCGGACAGCCGTGACCACGGTATCTGCAATCAATTCCAGTTTCCGAATCTGGACAATGCGATCGCGGACCCTTTCGCGCTCTGGTCGTGCAAGCAAATGCTCGAATATCCTGCACACGTCTGCCAAGCCTATGATTGCAATGTCGCGCGGCTCCGGGATTTCGTCACTGAACAGCAGGGACATGATGCGGAGCTTTACTTCCCGTCGCTCGACCGCACCCTCGCGCGTGGGATACCGGCGAGACCTGAACACCCAGAGAAAAAGGTCTTCCTCCTCCCTCAGGATCCCGTTGGCGCACAAGCGGGCAAGGGCGGCATTCCGGATGTCAGCGGATTTGCGGCCGAAGAATTCAAGCCAGTAGCGGGAATCATGCTCCTCCTCGGAGGCACAGATGTCACGAAGTGCCGAATCGAGCAGTTCATCCCCGGTCGGTTCGCTGTCCGTGACAACGAGTCTCTCCAGATCGGTGTCGATCCTGCCTTCAAATGCAAGGTCCATCAATACCGCGCCGGAAAGCGCGAAACTGACAGAATGCTCGGGAACATGAACGAACTTTCCGCTCTCATCTTCGAGCATGAGAAGAACGATTTCTTCAGCGAGGGTCAGCAATGTCTCTTTCTCCCCGTTTCCCGGCGGTTCTGACCGGCTGGATCAGCCGCTTTCTGCACCGTGATCGCGAGAAGCGACCGGGACTTGTGCATTCTTTCGAGTGTGCCATCTTTCGGCTGCATGAGCAATGCGAGGTTGACGATCACGATACGCAGCAACATGCCTCGCTTCAAGAGATTCCTATGCCGTTCTCGGCACGATGTGCATGCACGTTGTATTCCGAGGCGTCGCCGGAGCGGCGGCAAGTGGGAGCGCGCGGCCCTTGGATACACTGTGTGGCCGTGCGAGGATCGGTCCGGCGACCTGGACATTTTTTGGGGTCGTCTCGGCCAAGTGGCCTTGACGGAGCCGATGCAAAGCGCGTTGCGAGCTCGCCGAAACGTGCCATGGGACGGACTTGACTGCCATTGAGTTCGGAATCCGGCACTTGCTTGAGCAGATTTAGGCACGATGAACTCTGCGGGTCGTGCGGTACCCGCCTGCGGTCGATGGAAACTGCTTGCCGGCGCGTGGGCCGGGAAGCCTGGCAAGCAACGAAATTCAGGAATCCTGGCGAGACAGCAGGCATTGGTCGGCGGGAGGAGCTTGCGGTTCCGCAAAGCTGACTTGCAGGATGAACTCGTCCGCTCCCGCACACGAATCATCTTTTCTGTCCGTGTGGGTTAGCCTATCAATCGGGCGCGACAGAGGGGAGGCGAATGGCCGAGCAGAAGAACATCGAGGTCCGAGGCGCCCGCGAGCACAATCTCAAGAACATCGACGTCGACATCCCGCGCAACAACCTGGTGGTGATCACCGGGCTTTCGGGATCCGGCAAGTCGTCACTTGCCTTCGACACGATCTACGCCGAGGGGCAGCGTCGCTACGTCGAGTCGCTTTCGGCCTATGCCAGGCAGTTCCTCAACATGATGGAAAAGCCCGACGTGGATCAAATCAGCGGGCTGTCGCCCGCGATCTCGATAGAGCAGAAGACAACCTCCAAGAACCCGCGCTCCACGGTTGGCACGGTCACGGAGATCTACGACTACCTGCGTCTCCTGTTTGCCCGCGCCGGCACGCCCTACTCGCCGGAGACCGGCCTGCCGATCGAGGCGCAGCAGGTGCAGGACATGGTCGATCGCGTCATGGCGATGGAGGAGGGAACCCGGGCCTATCTCCTGGCTCCCATGGTTCGCGACAGGAAAGGCGAGTACCGCAAGGAATTCCTGGAGCTTCGCAAGCAGGGTTTCCAGCGCATCAAGGTGGACGGCCAGTTCTTCGATCTGGAGGCGCCGCCCGCGCTTGACAAGAAGTACCGCCACGACATCGACGTGGTGGTCGACAGAATTGTGATCAAGGGAGGCATCGAGACGCGGCTGGCCGACAGTTTCCGGACCGCGCTTGATCTCGCTGATGGCATCGCGGTCCTGGAAACTGCCCCGACGAACGGCGATCCGGAGAGAATCACGTTTTCCGAGAATTTCGCCTGCCCGGTTTCCGGCTTCACGATCCCCGAAATCGAGCCCCGGCTCTTCTCGTTCAACGCGCCCTTCGGGGCCTGTCCGGACTGCGACGGGTTGGGCGCCGAGCTGTTCTTCGATGAGCGCCTTGTGGTCCCGGACGGGAACCTGAAGGTCTATGACGGCGCGCTTGCCCCGTGGCGCAAGGGCAGGAGCCCGTATTTCAGGCAGACCATCGAGGCCCTTGCGAAGCACTACAAGTTCGACGCCAGCACAAAGTGGAAGGACCTGCCTGCCGAGGTCCGGCGCGTCTTCCTCCACGGCTCCGGCGAAGAGCAGATCCTGTTCCGTTACGACGAAAACGGCCGGATTTACCAAGTGAAGCGGCCGTTCGAAGGCGTGATTCCGAACATGGAGCGCCGATATCGCGAAACCGATTCGAACTGGATCCGCGAAGAGTTCGAGCGCTATCAGAACAACCGCCCCTGCGGGGCCTGCGAGGGGCATCGGCTGAGGACGGAGGCGCTCGCAGTCAAGATTGGCGGGCTGCATGTCGGTGAAGTGGTGCGGATGTCGATTCGCGAGGCGCTCGAATGGGTCGAAGACGCTCCCAAGAAACTCACCAAGCAGAAGAACGAGATCGCGCATGCGGTGCTCAAGGAGATCCGCGAGCGGCTCGGGTTCCTTAACAATGTGGGACTTGAATACCTTACGCTCAGCCGGAACGCGGGCACGCTGTCCGGCGGCGAGTCCCAGAGGATCAGGCTGGCAAGCCAGATCGGCTCCGGCCTGACCGGCGTGCTCTATGTTCTTGACGAACCTTCCATCGGGCTGCACCAGCGCGACAACGGTCGCCTCCTGCAGACCCTGAAGAACCTTCGCGACCAGGGAAACACGGTCATCGTGGTGGAACATGACGAAGAGGCGATTCGGGGAGCCGATCACGTCTTCGACATCGGGCCGGGTGCGGGCGTGCACGGCGGACAGGTCGTGGCCGAAGGCGCTCCGGCGCAGATCGCTGCCAGCAAGAATAGCGTCACGGGCGACTATCTGGCCGGCCGGCGCGCCATCGCCGTTCCGGTGTCGAGGCGGGTCGGCAAGGGCAAGTCGGTCAGCGTCATGAGGGCGACCGGCAACAACCTGAAAGAGGTTACGGCGGAATTCCCGCTCGGGAAGTTCACCTGCGTGACCGGCGTTTCCGGAGGCGGCAAGTCGACTCTCACCATCGAAACGCTGTTCAAGACCGCTTCGATGCGTCTCAACGCTGCACGCCAGACTCCTGCGCCCTGCGAGGGAATCAAGGGGCTCGAAAGCCTGGACAAGGTGATCGACATCGACCAGCGGCCGATCGGCCGAACCCCCCGTTCAAATCCGGCGACCTACACGGGAGCCTTCACGCCGATCCGGGACTGGTTCACGGGCCTCCCGGAATCCAGGGCTCGGGGCTACAAGCCCGGGCGATTCAGCTTCAACGTCAAGGGCGGGCGTTGCGAGGCGTGTCACGGCGACGGCGTCATCAAGATCGAAATGCACTTCCTGCCGGACGTTTACGTGACCTGCGAAACCTGCAAGGGCGCGAGGTACAATCGCGAAACGCTGGAGATCAAGTTCAAGGGCAAGTCCATCGCCGATGTTCTCGACATGACGGTCGAGGACGCGCAGCAGTTCTTCAAGGCGGTGCCCTCGATCCGGGAGAAGATGGATGCACTGATGCGGGTCGGGCTCGGCTACATCAAGGTCGGCCAGCAGGCAACTACGCTGTCGGGCGGCGAGGCGCAGCGGGTAAAGCTCTCCAAGGAACTGTCACGACGCGCGACGGGCCGCACGCTCTACATCCTCGACGAGCCGACCACCGGGTTGCACTTCGAGGACGTGCGGAAACTTCTGGAAGTGCTGCACGAACTGGTCGAACAAGGCAATTCGGTCATCGTCATCGAGCACAATCTTGACGTCATCAAGACTGCCGACTGGATCATCGACATCGGGCCTGAGGGCGGCGACGGCGGAGGTCAGATCGTCGCAGTCGGCACGCCCGAGGAAGTGGCCAAGTCGCCGGACAGCCATACCGGCCGGTACCTGGCAGGCCTGTTCGGAGCCGAAAGCGTCGCCGCGGAATAGTCGCGGTGAGTGCTCCCTGCAGCACCGCCAGGCTGAGGGCGCCCTGGAGCGTGGGAGGCCGGTTCAGGCGTCCAGTTCAATCCAGACAGGAGTATGGTCCGAAGGCCTTTCACGACCGCGCACCTCCACCTCGATCCAGCAGTCGCTCATCAGGTCCGCTGCCTGCGGAGTCAGCAGCAGATGATCGATCCGGATGCCGTCGTTTCGGTCGAAGGCATTCCGCTGGTAGTCCCAGAACGAGTAGTGACCGGGATCCTGGTGCCGCGCGCGGAAGGCGTCGGTGAAGCCCAGGTTGAGGATCTCGCGAAAAGCTGCGCGGGTTTCGGGCCTTGCAAGCGCATCCTCGCGCCATGCATCCGGCCGGGCCGCATCCTCGTCCTGTGGAATCACGTTGTAGTCACCGGCCATGACTGACGGCTCCTCGGCAGCCAGCAATTCCATGGCCCTTCGCTGCAGGCGCTTCATCCAGACGAGCTTGTAGTCGTATTTCTCGCCCGGGGCCGGATTGCCGTTTGGAAGATAGAGGCAGCAGACGCGAACCGGTTTCCTGTCAATCACGGTCGCTTCGATCCAGCGTGCCTGCCCGTCGTTCGGATCGCCCGGGAGGCCGCGGATCACATCCTCGAGCGGGAGCCTTGAGAGTATTGCCACGCCGTTGAATCCCTTCTGGCCGTGGGTCTCCACGGCGTAGCCAAGATCCTCGAAGCGCTCACGGGGGAAGGCCTCGTCCAAAGACTTGACCTCCTGAAGAAGGGCAACGTCGGGCGCGCCGGTGCCAAGCCAGTCCGTCAACCCTTCGAAGCGCGCCTTGATTCCGTTGATGTTGAATGTCGCGATGCGCATTTGGTCCCTCCGTGTCAGGTTTTGGACCATCCGCCCGGACTCGGCAAGCAGGCCGGAAGGGCAGCACCCCGTGCCAACGCCGGCGCCAGCGGCGCGATCGCGGTGAACCAGGGCGTGTCCCAAGGAAGAATCGCGCGGCCGAAGCCTATCGTCGGTGCGCGTGACCGGGTCAGATCGAAAACGAAGTGCCGCAGCCGCAACTGGATGTCGCGTTGGGATTCTCCACAACGAAGCGCGCGCCGATGAGTTCGTCCGAGAAGTCAATGACCGCGTTTGACAGGAATGGAAGCGACACCTCGTCCACGACGACTTTCTGTCCCTCGCATTCGAGAACAAGATCTCCTTCCGTCGGTTCGTCGAGGTCGATGTTGTACTGGAAGCCGGAGCAGCCGCCGCCCTCGACCGCGACGCGCAGCGCCTTGGGATCCTTCACGCCTGAATTGATTTCGGCCAGCCGGTCGAATGCGCGGTGCGTGACCTGAGGGGGGATGGCGATGTCCATGCCGAACTCCGGCGTTTTCATTCAAGGCATAGCTGAATATATGGGACGCGGCACAGCCGGGCAAGGGAAGGCCGATGTTGGAGCGCTATGCATCGGATCCGACAAGGAGTCGCGGGCGCTTGTTTCCCGAGGGGCAAAGCGCTTTCCGGTCGTGCTTTCAGCGTGATCGCGACCGCATCATTCATTCCAGCGCGTTCCGCCGGCTCCAGCACAAGACGCAGGTCTTCATCGAGCATGAGGGGGACTACTTCCGGACGCGGCTGACGCATTCGATCGAAGTCGCCCAGGTGGCGCGCACCATTTCAAGTGCGCTCGGAATCAGCACGGAACTTACCGAAGCCGTGGCCTTGGCGCACGATCTTGGCCATACACCCTTCGGTCACACCGGCGAGGATGCCCTTTCGGAACTGATGGCGCCTTACGGCGGTTTCGACCACAACGCGCAGGCATTGCGCATCGTGACCGATCTTGAGCGGCACTACGCCGAATTTGATGGCCTCAACCTGACTTGGGAGACGCTGGAAGGAATCGCGAAGCACAACGGCCCGGTGACTGGCGACCTGCCCTGGGCGCTTGCTGCCTACCAGCAGCGCCATGATCTCGAGACAGGCACGTTCGCCAGCGCTGAGGCTCAGGTCGCCGCGGTTTCGGACGACATTGCCTACAACCACCATGACCTGCATGACGGATTGAGGGCGAAGCTGTTTTCGACCAACGACCTGGCCGGGTTGCCGATTCTGTGCCGGTGCTTCGCGCGCGTGGACGAAATGCATCCGGGTCTCGACCCCTATCGCCGTCGCCACGAGGCGTTGCGCAGGTTTTTCGGCGTCCTGGTCGAGGACGTGATCGAAACCGCAAGGCAGAACCTGGCCACGCTCGCTCCGCGGGCGCCCGATGACGTTCGCAATGCCGGATTCCAGATCATTCTGTTCTCGGATGCGCTCCATCAGGATCTGAAGGCGATTCGCGATTTCCTGTTTGATCGCATGTATCGCGCGCCGTCGGTGGTCGAAAGGCGCAAGGAGGTGACGGGTGTGGTCAAGGACCTGTTTCCGCACTTTCTCGCGCACCCTGAAAGGCTGCCCCGCCGCTGGCGCGAAGACATCGAGAAGGTCCACGGCGAAACCGAGCTGGCCCGGATCGTCTCGGACTATATCGCCGGGATGACGGACCGGTTTGCTCTCCAGTGCCATGAGGAGTTCATCGTCGAACCGAGGCACTAGGCCCGGATCCGCGCCTTGGACGCAGGTCGTGTTCCGCGCCCTAGTTTGACTGCAACCTGTCGGGTGATAAACCGCGCACATGAACATCTTCAGCGAAATCCGTGCATCGGTTCTGGAAGCGCTTGACGCCCTGGTGGCGGAGGGTGTGCTGCCGGCTGACCTCTCATGGGGCAGTGTAACGGTGGAGCCGCCAAGGGACGCGGCCCATGGCGACATGGCAACGAATGCCGCGATGGTGCTTGCAAGGCTCGCGGGCAGGCAGCCGCGAGATCTCGCCGAGACACTGGCCGAGAGGCTGATGAATGATCCGAGCATCGTTCGCGCCGAAGTTGCAGGCCCTGGCTTCATCAACCTGCGGCTGGCTCCCGTGATCTGGCATGACGTGCTGGCGGAGGCGATCGATGCTGGACGGCAATTCGGTCACTCCGGCATAGGGGCCGGCACAAGGGTCAATGTCGAATTCGTGTCCGCAAATCCGACCGGGCCACTGCATGTCGGGCATTTGCGGGGAGCGGTCTTCGGCGACGCGCTTGCATCGTTGCTGGAATTCACGGGCCATGACGTCACGCGCGAATACTACGTCAATGACGGCGGCGCGCAGGTCGACACGTTGGCCAGGTCCGTATACCTCCGTTACCTGGAGGCGCATGGGCAGGACGTTGCGTTCGACGAGGACACCTACCCGGGCGACTACCTTGTTCCGGTGGCGGAGGCGCTCAAGGAAAGAGCGGGCGCCGCGCATGTCGGCAAGGACGAAGGGGCGTGGCTTCCGGAAGTCCGGGATTTCGCGACCAAGGCGATGATGAAGCTGATCCAGGACGACCTTTCGGCCATCGGCGTGACGATGGACGTGTTCTTCAGCGAGAGGTCGCTCTATGGCACGGGCCGGATCGAGGCGGCGGTTGGAGAGTTGAAGAAGCGCGATCTCATCTATCAGGGCACGCTTGAGCCTCCGAAGGGCAAGCTGCCCGATGACTGGGAGCCGCGCGAACAGACGCTTTTTCGTTCCACGGCGCACGGCGACGACGTGGACCGGCCGATTACGAAGTCAGACGGTTCATGGACGTATTTTGCGCCTGACATCGCATATCACTGGGACAAGATTTCTCGGGACTACGACGAATTGATCAATGTCTTCGGTGCCGACCACGGCGGTTACGTTAAGCGCATGTCGGCTGCCGTATCGGCTCTTTCGGACGGGCGCGTGCCCTTGGACATCAAGCTGACCCAGCTGGTCCGGTTCTGGGAGAGTGGCAAGCCCTTGAGGATGTCCAAGCGGGCAGGCACGTTCGTGGCGCTGCAGGACCTGGTTGAGCGCGTGGGTGCGGACGTGACCCGGATGGTGATGCTGACCCGCAAGAATGACGCGCCGCTGGACTTCGACCTCAACAAGGTGACAGAGCAATCCAAGGACAATCCCGTCTTCTATGTGCAATATGCGCACGCACGCGTTCGCTCCGTAATGCGCAGGGCCGAGGAGATGCATCTCGACTGGTCTGACGATGCGAAGCTTGAGGACGAGGCCGAATTTGCCTTGGCACGCAAGGTCGCCGAGTGGCCCAGGCTGGTCGAGCTTGCTGCTCGAAACCATGAGCCCCACCGCATCGCCTTCTATCTTCATGACCTCGCATCAGAGTTCCATGCCCTTTGGAACATTGGCAATTCCAAGCCTGCACTGCGTTTCCTGCACGAGGGGGATCCCGTGGCGACAGCGAGGAAGATCGCGCTTCCCCGCGCCGCGGGCATTGTAATTTCCAATGGATTGGGTATTCTGGGCGTGACGCCGGTCGAGGAAATGCGCTGAAAAACAACAAGTGCCCGGACCGTGCGCGTGACGAGCAGGATGACTGCTGGAGCAACCGGCGGCAGTAATGAGGCACGGAATGACGGCAATCGATTTCGAAGATCACGAAGAGTCTGCCGAGAGTGGATTCCTTGAGGCTGCCATGAATTTGGCCGGGGCGCTCCTTTCGGTGCTGCTGATTGCGGGGCTGATGACTTGGGCATGGCAACTATGGGTCAGGGACGTGACAGGCGTCCCTGTGATAAAGGCGCTCTCGGGTCCGATGCGGGTGCTGCCTGAAGACCCCGGCGGGCTGGCGAGCGAAAATCTGGGCCTTACAGTCAACCGGATCGCGGAGGAACGAACGGATGTAACTTCCGAGAGGAGGGTGGTGCTGGTTTCCGAGCCGGTCGCGCTTGACGAGAACGAGGATCTTGCCATGGGGGCGCTGCAGGGCGCCACTGATGGCGGAGCAGGCGTGGCGCTGCCCGGTGGCGCGATCGAAGTCGAAGAGGCGGTCGTGAGGGTCGGCGAGACTCCGGAGTTCGGTCCGGAGCTGGTGAACGGCGTTCAGGAAGGCACGGTGCTTTCCGGAACTGACCTGGCCGTTCGGGAAGCGTTGGCGTATCTCTTGACGCCAGCCTCGGCCACGACTGGAGGCACGACCGGTGCAATTTTGATTCCGGCGACCGTTCTGCCGCCTCCGAGGCGTCCGGAGGGCCTGCGGGCCTCGGCTGCGCCTGCTGCAGGCTCAGGCACCGGCCAGGAGGCCCGGCACATGGAAGTCCCGCCGGGCACGAGGCTCGTGCAGTTCGGCGCATATGGCGACGCGGGTGCTGCGGATGCTGAGTGGGAGAAAATCGCTGCTCGCTTCGGTGACTACATGGTCGGAAAGCAACGGGTCGTGCAGGAAGTGGAGTCAGGTGGCCGCACGTTCTACAGGTTGCGGGCAACGGGCTTTGTGGATTTGGCCGATGCTCGGCGCTTTTGCTCCGTGTTGCAGGCGGATGGTGCAGACTGCGTCCCCGCTGTGCAGCAGTAAGTGCAGACCGGCGCGTATATCTTTGCGCCGTCGGGGCCGGAGCTTGGTCGCCGAGAGGCCAGGTTTTTCTCCGAGGCGGAGCCCTTCGGGTTCATCGTGTTTCAACGGCACTGCGAGTCGCCCGGTCAGCTTCGCCGCCTGACGGCGGAGCTTCGCGAGGCAGTCGGGCGTGATGCACCGATATTGATCGATCAGGAGGGCGGCCGCGTTCAGCGGATGCGGGCGCCCCATTGGCGCGAGTGGATGCCTCCCCTCGATCAGGTGAAGGCGTTCGCCGGTTGCGGTGGCGTGTCGCCCGAGGCCGAAAGGGCGATGTATCTGCGCGGGTTCCTGATCGGGACCGAGATTCTCGATCACGGGATAGACGTGAATTGCGCCCCATGCGTGGACATCGCCAGGCCCGAAACCCATCCCTTCATCAGGAATCGCTGCCTCGGCACCACTGCATCAGTGGTAACAGCCATGGCACGTGCGTTGGTCGCCGGCCTGACGGATGCCGGCTGCCTGCCCGTCCTCAAGCATGCGCCCGGCCACGGACGCGCCACACGCGACAGTCACGATGCCCTGCCTTGCATCGACGCCCCGCTTGCCGAACTTCTCGAGACCGATTTCGTGCCGTTTCGCGAACTCGCAGACCTGCCAATGGCGATGACGGCTCACGTCGTCGTTCCGGAAATCGATTCTCGTCGGCCCATGACGCTTTCCGCGTCCGGCTTGACGTATCTGCGTGAGGAGCTTGGGATTTCGGGGCTCTTGCTGACGGACGACATCTCGATGGGGGCGCTGTCCGGCAAGGTGGATGCCCGGGCCGCATCGGCACGTGAGGCCGGATGCGATCTGGTTCTCCATTGCAATGGCGATCTCTCCGAGATGTCGGCAATTGCGGCGGCAGTGGGGGAAATGTCGCCATCGGCAGGGCATTTGGCAGATATTGCGATTTCGGGGCGGAAGCACCTACTAGATGTTGACATTTCTGAAATTGAAGCCGAATTTGCGGCACTGATTCAGAAAGCGGGGAAGAATGCCGGACGGTGACGCAGATTTCGACGAGATCGTGGCCCGCGTAGAGCCCGATGCGTTGCACGTCGACGTGGACGGGTTCGAGGGGCCGCTCGACCTGCTTCTCCAGCTTGCGCGCAACCAGAAGGTGGATCTTCGCAAGATCAGCGTGCTGGCACTGGCAGAGCAGTACCTCCTGTTCATCGCGCGCGCGAAGACCCTCAGGATCGAGCTCGCGGCCGACTATCTGGTCCTGGCGGCCTGGCTGACCTTTCTGAAGTCCCGGCTGCTCTTGCCGCGAGACCTGGATGACGGGGGACAATCAGGCGAGGAACTGGCAGCGCGTCTTGCGTTCCAGCTCGAACGTCTGGCCGCGATGCGGGATTCCGCGGCCAAGCTCATGGCACGGGACCAGAAGGGCAGGGACTTCTTTGTGCGCGGCATTCCTGAAGACGTGACCCGCGTGCGCCGCGTTCGCTACACCGCTTCTCTCCTGGATCTCATGCAGGGCTACGCCCGGGTTCGCACCCGCGACGAGTTTCGCCCGTTCACGTTCATCCGCGAACACGTCATGACGCTCGAGCAAGCGCTGGAGCGAATGCGAGGCCTGATCGGATATGCGGGCGAATGGACCGACCTGATGTCCTACCTGCCGGAAGGCTGGGAGACCGACCCGAAGCGGCGCCGTTCGGCCACGGCATCCAATTTTGCCGCATCGCTGGAGCTTGCGAAGGGCGGAGCGATTCAGATTCGGCAAAGCGAGACATTCGCGCCGATCCAGATCAAGGTGGTTCAGAGTGGCTGACACGAACGAGACCGTGGAGGCGCTCGAAAGCCTGTTCGAGGCCCCGCCGCTGGACGAGCAGGAGCGGATGGTCGAGGCCATCCTGTTCGCGTCAGCGGAACCGATCTCCGTTGTCGACCTCAATGCACGCATGCCCCACGGAAGCGACGCAGCCAAGGCGCTTGAACTGTTGCAGGCGCGTTACGAGGGGCGGGGCGTGACCGTGCGGAAGTCAGGCGGTGGCTGGGCAATCCGGACGTCGCCCGATCTCGGATTCCTGATGACGAAGGAAACCGTTGAGACGCGCAGGTTGAGTCGAGCCGCGATCGAGACGCTGACGATCATTGCCTATCACCAGCCGGCGACCCGCGCGGAGATCGAGGAAATTCGCGGCGTGAGCGTCAGCCGGGGAACGCTTGACCAGCTCTTCGAGCTTGAGTGGATTAGGCTGGGCCGGCGCAGGATGACTCCCGGACGGCCCGTGACCTATGTCGTGACCCAGAAATTTCTGGACCACTTCGGACTCGAGAGCACGAAGGACCTTCCCGGCCTGAAAGAGCTTCGGTCAGCCGGCCTTCTGGATAGCCGTCCTCCGCCCGGCGCTGCACCCGATGAGAGCGGCGAGGAGTCTGCTCACCAGGCGGAAATGTTTGCCGAGGACGAACGGGCGGACGCATCTGGCGGGTGATGCACAGGACATGCTCTGCCGCCGATGCGCCGGCGGGCATGCCTGGACTGTCGGGAATGGCGGTGCGCTCGGGCTTCCCACGATTTCGACTGCGCGTTCAGGGTTGAAGGGAATCGCCCACTGCGCACCGTAACCGGGCATAGCACGACTGTCGCTCCTGAAGAGAACATTCTTGCGGGGTGCGGCGATTTTGGACAAGACGTCAGGCACGGGAAATGAACGGCCCGCTGGATCGTCACGCTGCGGCAGGCCGGTCGGTGGCCGGACGCAAGCCGGAGCTGTCAGGCGACCCTTCAATTCAGCGAGAGGTCGCTGACGGCGTGGCAGGTCACTGGTCGAACCGGTAGAAGATCATCAGGCGCGCCATGGCGCCCCGGTTGTCGAGCGAATAGGTGCAGGGCCTGAACTCGCCGCCCCGACTGCAGCGATTGTTGCCGGATTCGTTCACCTGATAGCTCTCTTGCCCGAAGTCAAAGCGCGTCCCGTCGAGCCGCATCGTCCAGCGGGAGGAGAGCGGCATTTCCAGACCGGCCCCGAGCGCCCAGCCGACCCGGGTTTCATCACTCCGGAACGAGTCGTCGTCGTCAAAGAGCAGGTTTCCCTCAAGGCAACCTGGCCCCGCATAGTCTATGTCCGAAACGGAATTGACGATCCGTGCCAGCGCAGGTCCGCCGGCAAGAAAGATCCGGGTGTTGCCGACATCCATGTCGATGCCCATGCGGGCCGTGGCCATCCAGCGGATGCGCGCCGCCGCGGTTTCGTCATTGCATGTCGGGTCCAGCTTGTCCGTGTTCGCGGAAAGGTTGCCGGCCAAGGCGTCGATCTCGATACGAAGTCCCGAATTGCCCATGTCAAAGCGCCGGCCCGCCAGCACCCCGGCAAGTGCGGCCGAACCGTTTAGCCTGCTCGTTGATCCTGGATTGCCCCAATCCGCGAATCCATCGATGTCAACGATCTTGCCCGCCGCCTTTCCGGTGCCGACGAAGACGCCAGCGTAATTCTCGTCGCCACCGCCGTCTGCTGCCCGTGTCTCTGTGGCACCGAGTGCCAACATGGCCAAGGCGAACACGGTGATGGCCAGCCTCTGCTTGAGAAAGTTCTGTCTCATCTGACTCCGATCCCCTTCTTGCACAAGCGAAGCGACGGCGAACTGGGCGCGCTCGAAAGATGCTCGTTGCAGCAAGAGCGCGTTCGGCGCGCAGCGGGCCGCCCCTCTCAACCCCGACTACCATCACACGCCCTTGTGGTCGAGCAAGAGTCGTCGAAATCTCGGGAGCGGGGTGCGCTTCGACGGCGCATCACCCTGCGGGCAGCCGGACTGCACGCGTAGGTCCGGGCCCGGTGCAGCAGCGTATGCCGGGCGGCAGGTTCGGCCTGGCCCGTGGCGCATCGCGGCCAGCCGCTCGGCTGAGGGGATGTCAAGACGAACTGCCAGGGGCGCAGGAGCCGGCTAGCGCCGGAACCCGCTCGAGCCCCCGACCGCCGCGCGGTCACGGCAGTCGCATTTCCGGTCGAGGCGATTCCGCCGTCGTTGCGCGGAGAGGGCGGAGACGCATCGCGGGCCTCTCCCGTTGCGCTCCTGCCGCCGGGATGGGAATGCACGGGCTTCGTGGTGCTGCCAGGCCCCCTTGACTTGCCAGGGGAGACGTTGCGTCCCGGAGAGCCGGGCATCGCGGGTTTGCCGCCATGTCCATCGTGAACGAGGGCTGGAAATCTTCAGCTAGGCGGTCAGTGGCTTGTGTTCCGGCCCTTGCGGCCGTGGGAGCCTTGACTGCTTGCCGATGCCGGCCCGGTCCTGCATTCGCCGCGGGATGTGCCCGCCTTGTCATGGTTTCTCCGGTCTGTCGCAAAGGGCTCAACGCATGGCAGCTGGGTTTTCGGATCTGGCGGCCAAGACGGCACACCTTTCCGGACACGCTCGGATGGGTGGAAGTTCACCGGGCGGATGCGTGTTCCAGTACGGTTCGGAGAACGAGTGGATCGTTCAATCCATCCGGAACTGCTTCGAGAGCTTGAGCCCCTGACCTTGGTAGTTGGACGAAATCGCGCTTCCATAAAGTGCCGCAGGCCGTTCCGACATCTTTTCGTAAACCAGGCGCCCGACAGTCTGGCCATGCTCGAGAACGAACGGTGCTTCATGGCATCGCACCTCCAGTACGCCGCGGGAACCGGCGCCGCCCGCTTCGGCCCAGCCGAATCCCGGGTCGAAGAAGCCTGCGTAATGGACGCGAAACTCTCCCGCCATGGCCAGGTACGGCGCCATTTCCGCGGCGTGGGTTGGAGGAATCGTCACGGCCTCCCGGCTTACCAGGATGTAGAACGCTCCCGGATCCAGGATGATCCTCCCTTCGCCGGTGCGGATCTCTTCCCAGAACTCGTCGGGTTCGTAGCCAGCAACGGCATCCAGGTCGATAACGCCGCCATGCGGCTTCGCGCGGTAGCCAACAAGCGTTCCTTCGGCCGGATCCAGGTCGACCGAGAATCCGAGACCGTCAGAGATCATTGCCTTGCCGGACACCAGGCCGACTTCCTCGTGGAGCGTGGCAAGGGCGGCATCGTCAAGAGCGACGTGCCCTTTCCTGAACCGGATCTGGTTGAGTCGCATGCCCGGCCGGACGAGGACGGAGAACGACCGCGGGCAGATCTCGGCATAGAGGGGTCCACGATAGCCTGCCGGGATCCGGTCGAACTCTGTCGCTCCGTCCGTGATGGTCCGGGTCAGGAGATCAAGCCTGCCCGTTGAACTCTTTGCGTTCGCGACTGCCGAAGCGGCCGCGGGCAGGGCAAGTCGTTCCATCAGCGGCACGACATAGACGCATCCCCTTTCGAGCACCGCGCCTTCGTGGAGATCGATTCGATGCATTTCAAACTTGCGCAGCCGATCCTCGACGCTGGCGCCGCCGGTTGCGAGGAAGGATGCACGGACACGATAGGCCACGTACCCGAGGCGCAGATCAAGCGAAGCAGGCTGGACCTGCGCGTCCGCGAACTCCGCGTCGGCGTCAATCGAGCCGTTCCCGATCATGTGCCGGATCTCGGTGTCAGGCAGAACGCCGTTCATGGGCGACACTCCCGTGCGGGCGGCGAAATCGCTGGGGCGGCGTCTCGACGACATCGACCGGGACGACGAACTGCCAGGCACACGATGTCACGACGCGCACGCGGGCTGCTGCAGCCGTGTCTCTTTCTCCAAGATGGCCTCGACATCGGTTGCCCGTGCCACTCAGGCGATGGTCGGGCTAGCAGGATTTGAACCTGCGACCTTCCGTCCCCCAGACGGACGCGCTAACCAAGCTGCGCCATAGCCCGACTTCCGGCCTTCTGTCGCAATTGGGGACCGGTGGCAATAGTTGAACCCGCAGCATGTCACGAATCTTCGGACCTGCTCAATTGCAGGGCTCTTAGTCGCTCGACGGCCTTCAGCAGTTTGTCGCGATGCGTCCTCAACCGGCGGGGATCGGCCAGCATCACGCGTGCGGCGATGCCTGGGCCCTGAGCAAACCCCTCTGCATCGTCTTCGGGGTCAGATGCCAAGATATCGGAAGCGGCGATCTCTTCGGAAGCCTCCCCTGCGGGTCGCGAGGCTGCACCTGCCGGTTCCATGGTTTCCGCTGCAGGCTCACCGGGGTCTTCCCTGCCAGCTGCCGGTGCGGCATGCCCTGACAGGACCTCTGCAGAACCCGCTTCCTCACGGGGTCGGTTTTCCTCCTCGCTGAAGTCGGTCCCGGTGAGCCCGACTTCGTCATCGGACTTGTCCGGTGGTGCAGGGGAAGGGATCTGTGGCGCGTCGTCAGCGACGGCTTCAATCTGGCCTTGAGCTTCCTGTTCCGTCGTTTCTGCTTCGAGCGGAATCGAGAAGGAGGAGACGTGGCTCACTCCCTGCTCCCGGAACAGTTTCTGTACCCCGCGAATTGTCATGCCCCTGTCATGCAGAAGCGTCTTTATCCCCCCGATGACCAGCATGTCGGCCGGGCGATAGTAGCGGCGTCCTCCGGCTCGTTTCGTCGGCTTGATCTGCGTGAACCGCGTTTCCCAGAATCGAAGGACATGCGCGGGAACTTCCAGCCAGTCGGCCACTTCGGAAATGGTTCGGAACGCCTCGCGGGACTTTTGCACCTTGAATCAAGCCTTGTTGCCGGCAGCCACTCGCTCTTTCATCAGATGAGAGGGACGAAATGTAAGGACCTTGCGTGGATGGATCGGCACCTCTTCGCCCGTCTTGGGGTTGCGGCCGACGCGGGGGCCCTTTTCTCGGACGGAGAATGTGCCGAAGGAGGAGACCTTCACCTGTTCGCCTTTGGCGAGCGTGTCCGAAATGTGCTCGATGACGCTTTCAACCAATTGAGCGGATTCGTTGCGGCTGAGGCCGACTTCCTGGTACACGGCATCCCTGAGATCCATCCGAGTCAATGTCTGCTCGCTCATCAATTCCCCCCGTACGAAAATGCTTTGTAGCGGCAGAATGGGCGGGTAGGGTTGCCGAGTCAATAACGGGACGCCGGAAAAGCGGGCCGGGAAAAGCGGGCCGGGCCGGACTACCAGCGGAGAATGACGGATCCCCAGGCCAGGCCGCCGCCGATCGCCTCGGTCATCAGCAGGTCGCCTTGCTTGATTTGGCCGCGTTCGACCCCGACCGACAGCGCGAGGGGAATCGATGCCGCCGAGGTGTTCCCGTGTTCCTGCACCGTAAGCACGACCCGTTCAAGGTCGAGACCGAGTTTCTGGGCGGTCGACTTGATGATTCTCAGGTTTGCCTGATGCGGAACGAGCCAGTCCAGGTCTGCACCGGTGAGCTTGAGACTGTCCAGCGAGGCTTTCGCCGTGCCAGCCAGCTTCTCCACGGCATGCCGGAACACTTCACGGCCCTGCATGCGCAGATGTCCGATCTCCTGGGTCGACACGCCGCCGTCCACGTAGAGAATGTCGCGATAGCGCCCGTCTGAATGGAGATCCGTTGCCAGGATTCCGCGATCCTTGTTGGACCCCTCGCACTCGGCAACCTCGAGCAGGACCGCCCCCGCACCATCTCCGAACAGCACGCAGGTGGAGCGGTCGCTCCAGTCAAGAATGCTGCTGAAGGTTTCTGCGCCGATCACGAGAACGCGGCGGGCCTGGCCCGAGACGATCAATGCGTTGGCTTGGGACAGGCCGAAGACGAATCCCGCACAGACTGCCTGCACGTCAAAGGCGAACCCTCGCGTCATGCCGAGCTTTCCCTGCACTATCGTCGCCGCCGAGGGGAAAGTCAGGTCCGGTGTCGACGTGGCGACGATTACCGCGTCGATGTCATCTGCGGCGCGGCCAGCCGCAGCCAGGGCCGACAAGGCGGCCTTGGCTGCAAGTTCGGAGACAGTTTCGCCCTCGGCCGCAAAGTGTCGGAACTCGATTCCCGTACGCGCCCTGATCCATTCATCGGACGTGTCGAGCTTGTTCTCGAACCAGGAATTTGGAACCACCCGTTCGGGCAGGCAGTGTCCGACTCCTTGCACCACCGCGCGTGTCTTCATCTAGGGCACCCCGCAGGAAACCCCGGCATTCAGGGCGGGGCGGAATGCAGGGTGACCTTTCCGGGACGCCGCTGCGTCGTCAACGGATGACACTGCAGCTCGCGCTGCCGTGCGGCTTGCGCCGCCCTCGGGGTTGCCGATGCTTCGCCGGTTGCACCGGCCGAAGCCGGGCTCTCCCCGCAAGCCTTGCATGCCCGGGTCTGTATTCGCCCCGGATAGTGCCTGACCTGGCGTGCCTGCAAACGAACCTTCCAGGGTCCGGGACTGAGGAAGCGTTCTGGAGCGGCACTTGAAAGTGTGATGCAAGGCAGGTTGGATGGAAGTCTCCATTCTCGTGCCGGCAAGCAAAGGCATTCGGGGTCTTCACCCGTCAAGCCTCTCTCTTCAGGGAGAGGACCCTGACCATTCCCGGTCCGTGCCAGCCGCTTCGGCGGTTTCCTCGTTCTCATCCTGCCCGGCGGGGTTGAAGGATGCAACCCGCGCCGCAAGGCGTTCGTTGAATCCGCTCTCGGCCAGTCGACATGCCAGCCCCATGGCGGATGCTACGCCGATTGCGTCGGCTGAGCCGTGACTCTTGACGACGGTGCCGTTGAGACCGAGGAACACGCCGCCATTCACCCGCCTGGGATCAATCCGCCTCGAAAGGCGGCGAAGGGACGTCACAGCCAGCAGCGCTGCTATTCTTGAGAGCGGCGTGGCGCGAAAGGCTTCGCGCAGGAACTGCCGGATGAGCAATGCCGTGCCTTCCCCGGTCTTCAGCGCGATGTTGCCGGTAAACCCGTCCGTCACGATCACGTCCACGCGTCCGGACGGGATATCACCGCCCTCGACAAAGCCGACAAACTCGAAACTTGCGTCATCGGCAGCCGAAGCGATAAGGTCGTGCGCCTCGCGAATCTCGGTGTGTCCCTTGTTCTCTTCGGTGCCGACATTCATGAGCCCGATGCGCGGCCGGGACAGTTCCAGGCCGTTTCGCGCGTAGGAGGCGCCCATGAGCGCGTATTGAAGGAAATTCCTGGCGTCGGCCCGGATGTCGGCGCCGACGTCAAGCAAGATGTTGAATCCGCCAGGGCTCCGCGATGGCCAGAGGCAGGCGATCGCCGGCCGGTCGACGCCGGGAAGCCTCTTCAGCCTGATCATGGAGACCGCCATCAGGGCGCCGGTGTTTCCGCAGGACACCACGGCATCGGCCTCGCCGCCTCGGACGGCCTCGACCGCCGCCCACATGGACGTTCCCTTGCCGTTGCGCAATACGTGGCTCGGCTTGTCTTCCATGCTGACGACTTCTTCGACGTGACGGATCTCGCTGCAGTCCATCAGCTTGCGCTTGTTGCCCAGCCTGTTCCGTCTGCGGACCAGCTTGCGCAGCTCGGGCTCCGGGCCGAAGAGCAGGAAGTCGAAGTTGGGGTGCTTTCGTGCGGCCCTGGCAATTCCGGCGACGACGGCGGCCGGTCCCCGGTCGCCTCCCATGGCGTCAACGGAAATCGTCATGCGTCCGTCTGCGTCATTCGTTTGATCGGGGATATCTGTCATCCCAAGGGTGCTTGAGGTCGGGTTCAGGCCGCGTCCTCGTCCAGATCGAATTCCTCGATCTGGGCAACAACCGCGCGATCATTGTAATGGCCGCATGCAGCGCAAACATGGTGCGGACGCCTCAATTCGCCGCAGTTGGGACACTCGCCGGGATTCGAGGCGACCAGCGCGTCATGGGCGCGGCGCTTGTTGCGGCGAGACGGGGTGACTTTGTTCTGCGGGACGGCCATGTCCTAGATCCTCAGTTCAGTGTGCAAGTGCCTGGCCCCGTACAGGGCCCCAGCGATCTTATGCGCAGGCACGCTCAATGTCCAATCCGATGTCCTTCGTGCGGAGGCGGGAACATAGCGCGATTTCGTCCAAGGGCAAGGATGAATTCACCCTCGGTTCCTGCCGGTGTCAGGCGACTTTTCCTGCAGCGATTTCAAGGCCGCGAACGGGCGGGCACCTTCATCCGTCATCGGGGGCTTTCCGGGCTCGCAAACAGAGATGCTGACCGGATCGACGCCCTTGACCCTCGGCCATGGCGGAAGGGCCAGAGCGAGCGCTTCGGCCAGGACTTCCTCGAGGTCAAGGGTGGTCGGCAACGGGTCGGCGTTTTCGTCGGCGGCCAGCTCCACCTCGTCGCCCTCGGGCACCGGCAGGCCATGCACGTAGAAACGGGTCACCTGTTCCTCGATGCGGGTGGTCACGGGGCCGCCCGTGGCCACGCATTCCTGCAGGGCCGTCGCCCCCAGCCTGGCGTCGAGCCTCAGGTCCATGTCCCCGTCCGGCGAGAGCCGGCCCTCGAGTTTCAGCTTTCGAATTCCCCTGATGCCGAGCGCCTGAGCGAGTTCCGCGCGTGCGTCCGCATCCGGCGCAAGCGAGAACGAAATCCTCTCTCTGACGGACTGGCACTTGATGATGTGATTGCCTGTGCCGGATGCCACGAGCAAATCCTTGAACCTGTGACCTTCTATGGATATGCCGACTAGGCGGAGGTCGCGGATTTAGCAAGAGGTGGGCGCAATGAAGGTATCGCGTGGGACTGTCTTGGGGGCAGGAGCGGCGCTTTTCGCCCTTGTGCTTGTGTCCGCCTGTTCAAGCCTAGAAGACAGTCATGGCTATGTTCCGGAAGCGACGCTCGTCGAGGATGTCCAGGTTGGTGTCGACACGAAGGAAACAGCCGCCCGCATTCTCGGTCGCCCGGGCGCGGAAGGGATCGTCGACGTTAGCGGCTGGTATTATGTCAAGTCCGACTACGAGAGCCGTCTCTGGCGCGCGCCGGTCGAGGTGAACCGCGAAGTGCTTGCGGTCTCGTTCACCGAAGACGACGTTGTCGAGAACGTCGAACGCTTCGGGCTGGAGGATGGCCGCGTCGTTGCGCTTGAGCGCAGGGTCACGGATTCGAACACGCAGGGCATCAGCTTCCTGCGGCAGCTCTTCTCCAATTTCGGCAATTTCGACCCGGCCGCGCTCTTCAACGAGAACTAGTCGCCTGCCGCGCCGGGCTCGAAGTTGAGTGCGACGCCATTGATGCAGTAGCGCAGACCCGTCGGCTTCGGGCCATCGGGGAACACGTGCCCCAGATGCCCGTCGCAACGTGCACAATGCACCTCGGTCCTGCGCATGAAGAAACTGCGGTCCTCGCGCTCGCCGATCATGCCGTCGTCAATCGGCTGGTAGAAGGACGGCCACCCGGTGCCGCTGTCGAACTTGTGGGCTTGGTCAAAAAGGCGTGATCCACAGCCCTTGCAAGTGAAGACGCCCGGATCTTTCGGGAAATTGTCATGCGTGAAGGCGCGTTCGGTCCTGTGCTTCCTGAGCACGTCGTATTCCAGCCCGTCCAGCTGGCCGCGCCACTCTTCATCGGATTTGGCGATCTTCTCCACGTGCATTCCCCCATGTCATTTCACGGTCACGATCGCGTGGTACAATGGCCCATGCGAAACTTGAGCCGACGTACCCGATTCACCAAGGGGAGATCATGGCGCGCGCAACGTGCAGAGCCCGGATAGCGGTTGCGCCAGAGGACATCAAGATTGCACAGCGGCTTCGCTTTCGGGCCTTCATTGGGGATTTATATACGTGGCTACCCGTCAGGCCGCCCTCGCACTGATTTCACGGGTCGTTGAAGTGGCCGATGCCAACGCTCCTCGCCGTGCAGATGCGCCAATCCCGGACGCCTCTTCGCCTCCCGTCCCGGCGCCAAGGGCGCGGTCCAGGATATTCTTCGCCGCGTTGATGTCGGCATGGGCCGCATGGCCGCAGGCCGTGCAGGTGAAGTCTTCCCGAGTTCTGCGGGAGCGTCTGTCGATCGCTCCGCACTCGTGGCATGTTCTTGACGTGTGCTGCGCCGGAACCGTGATGACGGTCGCGCACTTGTATTCCAGCATCGCCTTCAGCGCCGTCCAGCCCGTGTTCAGGATGACGCGGTTCAGGCCGGACTTCTGCGGGACGTTCACGCCCGGCCCCTCGACGGTTCCTTTTGCGCTTTTTGTCATGGCCTGGACATGCAGGTTCTCGACGGCGACGGTCCCGGCCTTCGCCGCCAGCTTGCGCGACACGTGATGGTGCCAGTTGTGGCGCCGGTTCGCGATCTTGCGCATGACCTTGGCGTGATGCCGCTTCGTTCTCTCGCGCCGGCGGCTCGCCTTGCGCTGCCGCGAGAGCCTCCGCTGCAGCCGTCCGCCCTGCGCCGCGAGCCGGTCCATGTCCGGCATCTCGTGCATCTCGCCGTCGCTGTCCGCCACCTGGCCCGCGTTCCGGTCAAGGCCGAGCGCGCATCCGTTGTCGGCCGGCTCCTCGATCTCCACTGCGAAGCAGACGATCGCGTGCCACCGCCCGCCCGTGCGCTTGAGCACGGCCGATGCGGGCTTCCCGTCCGGGTAGAGGTTCCCGCCCTTCCGGCGGACCGTCAGGGGGCCGAAGCCGGGAATGCGGAGGTTCCCGTCCCTCACCTTGACGCCGGAGACGATGCTTATGCTGTCATGGAAGGCGCGCCCCTTGAAGCGCGGGAAGCCGGGCGTTCCTCCGGCCTTCACGCGGCGGAAGAACCCCTTGAACGCTTCGTCCAGGCGCTTGAGCGTCCCGCGCTGGACGGCCACCGCCACGGACGCCATCTCGGGAAGCTCTCGGCGGCATTCCGTCAGCGCCTTGGTCTGATCGAAGTAGGTCAGGCTCTTGCCCGTCTTCCGGTAGCAGTCGATGCGTTCCTCCAGCGCGGCATTGTAGAGCTGGCGCTGGCTTTCAAGAACCGTCTCAAGCCACCGCCACGTGCTGCGCGTCTGCGGAAGCAGGCGGTAGACAACCTGCCGGTGGCTGGACACAAGGGCCATTGTGGGCGTTCCTGGGCTGAACATCTGCGAGAGGATGCGTGAGCTTCCTTCTCTTCGCATATTGCCAGAAAAGCAGGAAGAACGCAACAGGAACATGGTCACTGGTTCAGTTAAGAATATAAGTCCCCTTCATTGCGTGCCGGGATGCCGTGGGCCGTCCTGACGGGCTGGACGGCGATTGCCTTGACGACATTTGCCAGCAGGTCCTTGTCGACGAGGCTGGCTGCGACCGGACCGTCGCCACGCTTCGGATGCAGTCGCTCGAATCCGGTGCCGAAATCGGAAAGAGCAACTCTGCGCAGCATTTCGGGCTGGCGGGTCTGGCCCGGTTCCGCTGGCCGATGGTTGAAGTGGGCCGGTTCTGCATTGGGCCGGGCGAACGCGATCCCGGCATCCTGCGTGCAGCATTGAGCGTCCTGGCTGCGTTCGTTGACCGGGACGGGATCAAGCTGCTCTTCGGCTGCTCGTCGTTTCACGGAGCCGATGCAGGGGTCTGCAGTGATGCATTCGCCATGCCGGGGGAACGGCATCTCGCGCCACGACGCTGGCTTCCCTGGATCAAGGCCCCGGGCGTGTTCAGGTTCGCGCAGCGGCTTCGGCAAGAGCCGGACCCGCGCCGGGCTCTGTGCTCGATGCCGCCCATGCTCGGGAGTTGCCTGTCCATGGGTCGCTGGGTCAGCGACCATGCAGTCATCGACCGGGAACCGAACACGCTTCATGTCTTCACCGGGCTGGGGGTCGATTCGATCCCTCCGGAGCGAGCACGCCTGCCGCGCGCAGTTGCGGTCTCGCCCGATTGTCACGCTTGACCCCGTCTCGGCGTCATGCATAGCCCGTAGGCATGGCACGAGCACCGCTTCTGCAACTGGCCGGCGTCGCGTTGACATTCGGCGGCAATGCACTCTTTGAAGACCTGTCGCTGACCATCCAGCCGGGAGATCGCCTCGCGCTGGTCGGGCGGAACGGCTCTGGGAAATCAACACTTCTCAAGGTCCTGGCCGGCCTGGTCGATGTCGACGCGGGTGAGCGGACACTCTCGCCGGGAGACAGCGTTGGCTACATGGAGCAGGAACCTGAACTGCGGGGGTGCTCAACGCTTGGCGATTTGGCGACCCGAGGCATTGATGCCTCGGAGCATTGGCGTGTGGAGGCGGCTGCCGGCGGGCTGAAATTCGATGTCGACACACGCGTCGAGGCCGCGTCCGGCGGCGCGCGGCGGAAGGCCGGGCTGGCAAGGCTCATAGCGCAAGCGCCGGAACTCATGCTGCTGGACGAGCCGACGAACCATCTGGACATCGAGTCGATTGCCTGGCTTGAGGCGCGCCTGGGCGAAGCCGGCAGGGCTTTCGTCGTGATCAGTCACGACCGCGCTTTCCTGCGGGCGCTCACGCGCGCCACGATCTGGATCGACAGGGGGGTCGTGCGCCGGCGCGACGGCGGCTTTGCGGGTTTCGAGGACTGGCGCGACCGCGTCTGGGCGGCCGAGGACACGGCACGGCACAAGCTCGACCGCAAGATCCTGAGCGAGAGTAGATGGGCGGTCGAGGGCATCAGCGCACGTCGGCGGCGGGACTTGGGTCGCGTGCGGGCCCTGGAAGCGATGCGGGCTGAGCGCGCGAACCAGGTCTTGCGCCAGGAAACTGCAAGAATGGACCTGGTGTCCGGGCCGAGGTCGGGCAAGCGGGTCATCGAAGCGCGAGGGGTATCCAAGGAATTCGACGGCAAGGTGATTTGCCGGGACTTTTCGCTGCGGGTGGCGCGCGGCGACAGGATCGCCCTGGTGGGTCCCAATGGCGTCGGCAAGACCGCAATGATCGAAATGCTGTCGGGCCGCGCCGTGCCGGACGAAGGCAGAATCGAGCTGGGCACGAATGTCGAGCTTGCGGTCTTCGATCAGCATCGCGCCGAACTCGATCCCGATGCGACGCTTTGGGAAAGCCTGACGGGAGACAAGGCAATGCGGCTTCCGGGGCGGTCCGACCAGGTCATGGTGCGCGGCCGGCCCCGGCATGTCGTGACCTATCTGAAGGATTTCCTGTTTGACGAGACACAGGCTCGGGCTCCGGTCCGGTCGCTGTCCGGCGGCGAAAGGGCGCGTCTTCTGCTTGCGCGCATCATGGCGAAGCCGGCAAACCTGCTGGTGCTGGACGAGCCTACGAATGACCTGGACATGGAGACGCTGGATCTCTTGAGAAACCTTCTCGCCGGCAGCGATTCCACGGTCTTGCTTGTCAGCCATGACCGGGATTTCGTTCAACGGGTGGCGACCAAGACCCTGGCCTTCGAGAGCGACGGCCGGATCACGGTTCACGCGGGCGGCTGGCTGGACATTGCCTGCCCGGATCACAAGGCAGCGCGGGCACGTCGCGGTTCGCCAGCGGTGCGGAAGCGCACACCCGGCAAGATGCGGGAGTCGAGACAGGCGGGGACGCAGGCGCTGAGTTTCACGGAATCCCACCGCCTGGAAAGGCTCCCCGGCATCATCGCGCGGCTTGAGGCCGAGATTGCAAGGCTGGGCGAGCTCATGTCCGATCCCGAGCTGTATGCAAGGGAACCGGTCAAGTTCCGGAAGGCTGCCGACGCGCTGGTCGACAGACAGGCGCGCCTGGCTGCCGCAGAGGCCGAGTGGCTTGACCTGGAGGAACGGGCCGAAGGCGGGTGACAGGCCGAACAGGTCTGGCAGCAGGTTCATCCACGCGTTTTCGGAAGTGCCGGTGCCTGCTCGAGGAGCGTCGGGAAGCTTGGCTCGACCGATCGACATCGGGTTCCCTGCAAGCCTGCGAGGCGATCCGTTGGCATGACATCCAGGCGGGCTGGAATCAAAGGGAAAAAACATGATTGGCGCACTTGACTGCGGCAGAAATATGCGTAGAACCCGCGCATTCGCCAACTCCTCGAACCGGGAAGACTCATGGGCACGTTCACCGCAACTCCGGCGGAGATTCAAAAGAACTGGATTCTGATCGACGCCGAAGGAGTCGTATTGGGACGTCTCGCCTCGATCATTGCCATGCGCCTGCGCGGCAAGCACAAGGTGACGTTCACGCCGCACATGGACATGGGCGACAACGTCATCGTCGTCAATGCCGGCAAGGTTCAGTTGACTGGCAGCAAGCGTGAGAAGCCGAACTACCGGCACACCGGCTATCCGGGCGGAATCAAGTCGCGGACCACTGGCGAGATACTTGATGGTCCGCATCCCGAACGCGCGGTCATGCAGGCCGTGAAGCGAATGCTTCCCAGAAACCGCCTGTCGCGAAGACAGATGACGAACCTTCGCGTCTATGCCGGGACCGAGCACCCGCATGACGCGCAAGAGCCGGAAGTGCTCGACGTCAAGTCCCTGAACAAGAAGAACACCCGGAGCTGAATCGATGGCTGAAAATGTCGCTGCGGCGCACGAACCGAAGGAAACTGCAGGATTGCCCGAAGGCGTTCTTGCGGACGCGCAAGTCGCGGCGACCGAGCCAGAACCCGCCCGCGAGCCGGTGCGCGATGAGTTTGGCCGGTCATACGCGACCGGAAAGCGCAAGGAGGCCGTGGCTCGTGTCTGGATCAAGCCGGGTTCGGGCAGGGTGGTCGTCAACGGCAAGGACATGGACGTTTACTTTGCGCGTCCCGTGCAGCAGATGATCCTGCGGCAGCCCTTCAAGGTGGCTGGCGTTGACGGCGAGTTCGACGTCATGGCGACCGTAAAGGGTGGTGGTCTTTCCGGGCAGGCGGGGGCAGTGAAGCACGGGGTTTCGAAGGCGCTTCAGCATTATGATCCCGGCCTTCGCACGGCACTCAAGGCGGCTGGATTCCTGACCAGGGACAGCCGTGTGGTCGAGCGCAAGAAGTACGGCAAGGCCAAGGCGCGCAAGAGCTTCCAGTTCTCCAAGCGCTAACATCAGCATCGCTGGAACTGTTGGGCGTGAGCATGGGCTGGCATCGCACGTCCATGTCGTTCGTTGCCGCCTTGAATCGCATCTTGATGGTCGCTGCTCAAACCGGAGCGCCGTAACATGGACAAGCCACAGATCGGTTTCATCGGACTCGGCCTCATGGGGTCCGCCATGGTGGAGCGCCTGCAGTCCCGAGGCCATTCGTTGACCGTCATTGCCAACCGGTCGCGGGAGAACGTTGATGCCGCGATTGCGCGTGGCGCGACCGAGGTCAGCACTGCAAGGGAAGTCGCCGAAGCCGGCGACATCGTCATGCTTTGCGTCGGCACGTCTGCGCAGGTCGAAAGCCGTATGCGCGGGCCGGAAGGCGTAATCGCCGGGCTTCGCGAGGGAGCGGTCGTGATTGACTTCGGGACGTCCCTTCCCGGCTCCACGCGCAAGTTGGCCGGAGAGGTCGCCGCTGCGGGCGGCGCCTATCTGGACGCGCCGCTCGGGCGCACGCCGATGCATGCCCGGGACGGTCTCCTGAACATCATGGGTGCGGGCGACAAGCCGGCGTTCGACAGGGTCAGGCCGGTGCTGGATGACCTGGGCGAGAACGTCTTTCACCTTGGCACGTCGGGAACTGGCCATGTCATCAAGCTCATCAACAATTTCTGTGCGCAATGCGTGGCCAATGCCGTCGCGGAGGCGTTTGCCATGGCCGACAGGACCGGAGTCGACCGTCAGGCGATCTACGACGTGATGTCCGCTGGGCCCGTGGGGTCGGGCATGATGGACTTCGTCAAGGCGTATGCGGTTGACGGCAACCCTGCAATGCTGGCGTTTTCGGTCCGGAACGCTGCAAAGGATGTCGGCTACTACAGGCAGATGGCCGAGGATGCGGGCGTACGCTCGATCATGGCGGAAGGCGCGATGCAAGCGCTCGAAGAGGCGATCGCGATGGGCCGGGGCGACACCCACGTGTCGGAACAGGTGGATTTCTTCGCCACGAAGTTCGAAACAGGCTGAGCAGGCGAACAGGCGGGTGCGCGGCAAGCGTCTCCCGTTCTCCAGGGACCAATCCGAGGCTTCGCGTCGCGGACTTCCGTGCCAGGAGTGCGGCGAAGGAAATGGTTGCATCTCTTCGCGTTCTCTTTAACCTGCTTTCCTGCACGGGCAGGCCTTCCTGTCCCGATGACCCTATGACATAGCAGGAGGAAAGACACACAATGCAACGTCGCAAGTTTCTGAAAGCCGCCGCACTCGGCACGGCAGGCGCCGCGCTTGCCGCGCCAATGGTGAACGCGCAGAGCGCACGCACCCTGACCATCGTTTCGACTTGGCCCCGAGACTTTCCTGGCCTTGGACTCAGCGCCCAGCGCCTGGCTTCGCAAATTACCGAACTGAGCCAGGGCGCCATCCAGACCGAGTACTTTGCGGCAGGCGAGCGCGTCGGCGCCTTCGACGTGTTCGACGAAGTGTCTTCGGGCAACTCGCAGGCCTACATCGCTGCCGACTACTACTGGATCGGGAAGCACCCGGGATTCGCCTATTTCACTTCGGTGCCGTTCGGGATGACGACCCCGGAATGGAATGCCTGGATCAAGTTCAAGGGCGGGCAGGAACTCTGGGACAGGATCTCCGGAGAGTTCGGGCTGAAGCCCCTTGCATGTGGTGCGACAGGTGCCCAGGCGGGCGGCTGGTTCAACAAGGAGATCAACAGCCCTGACGACCTTCAGGGACTGAAGATGCGTATCCCTGGCCTTGGCGGAACCGTGATGTCGAAGCTTGGCGTTTCGACGGTTTCGCTGCCCGGTGGCCAGATCTACGAGAACCTCGTTTCCGGCGCTGTCGACGCCACCGAATGGGTCGGCCCTTACAACGACTACTTCATGAAGTTCTACGAGGCGGCCAACCTCTACTACACCGCTGGCATGCACGAGCCGGGTGGCGGCCTTACCTTCGGCATGAACGCTTCCTGGTGGGGCGGTCTGAGCGACTGGGAGAAGGCGCTCATCACGGCGGCCTGCTACGAGGAGCACGCGGCCCAGCCCGAGGAAGCCTCGGCCAACAACGGCGCGTACCTCGCACGTCTCGTGGACGACCACGGCGTCCAGGTCCGCGAGTTCAACGAGGATGTCTGGGACGCCTTCGGTGACGCAGCGGAAGAAGTGTTCGCCGAGACCCGGGATCACTCCGCGCTTGCGGCCGAGATCAACGACGCCTTCCAGGCGGCGCTTAGGGAAATCGGTGCATGGCGCGCTGCGGCGGAGATCGAGTTCTCCAACCAGCGCAACCGTGTTCTTGGTCTGCTCTGAGTCCTTGCACGGAACTGGTTGATAGCCAAGGCAGGAGCCGGCGGAATGCCGGCTCCTGCTTTTTCCATCGAAGCGCGTTCTGCAGCGTGAATTCTGATGCGTGCCATGGAAAGGGAAGGTCGGAGGAGGCAGATGAGCACCGCGTCAGATCCAGGCATCCCGTCTCGTCACGGCACGCCCGCGCCCGTGACGCGCGTGTTCGGGTGGGCGATGCTCTCCCTGCTTGCCGCGTTCATGATCAACAACGTGTTCGTCGTGGGTTGGGGGTTTCCAAAGCCGACGCAAGCATTTGGTGGTGATGGACGTGCATGGCTGCTGGTCGCGATCTACGTTCTCCTCGTCGCCGTTGCGGTTTTCTGGGTGCTGCGCACGCCTGATCGTGCATTGCGGGACGATGCGAGAGCGATCAGTGACTTCAACGCCTACCTCATTCGCGGTTGCTATTTCGCGGTGCTTTTCACCGGAATTGCGGATGCCACGATCGCATTCATCCGGGTCGAGGGCCTTCTGCCCTTCGTCTTTGGCGAGAAGCTCTCGCACGATCTGATACGGTCACATTTCATCGGTCCGTGGATTCACTTTCCCTTGGCGGCTCTCGGGTTCGCCGTGGCTGCATTCACGCGCTCGCTGGGCTTCATGTGGCTGGCGCTGCTGATCGTGATTGCGGAACTGCTGATCGTTTTCTCCCGTTTCGTCTTCTCCTACGAACAGGCGCTGATGGGAGATCTCGTCCGCTACTGGTATGCGGCCCTGTTCCTTTTCTCCTCGGCCTACACGCTGCTCGACGAGGGCCATGTGCGCGTCGATGTACTCTATGCGGGATTTGACGTCCGCCGGAAGGGAAGGGTGAACGCGGCGGGTTCCATCCTGCTCGGGATGTCGACCTGCTGGGTCATCATCCTGGTCGGCATGGGATCGGCCAATTCCATCGTCAATTCGCCGATCAGGAACTTCGAAGTCAGCCAGACCGGCACCGCGGGCATGTACACCAAGTACCAGATGGCCGCGTTCCTCGGGATATTCGCCATCACGATGCTGATACAGTTCGTGAGCTACCTGTTCGAGGCCGTGGCCGACATGCGCGACGAGCCCGGACACCGTGATGTCGAACCGGCCGCGCACTGAGGATCAACGCCGATGGAACTGTTCTTTCTCGCCCTGCTGATCTTCGTCATGGCCGCCGCCCTGGGCTCAGGCTTTCCCGTTGCCTTCGCTTTGCCGGGCGCAGCGATCATTTCGATCGCTGCCGCGGCGGCCTCGGGCTACGTCTTTGCCGACAACATGGACGCGTTCTTCCACTCCGGCGGGCCGTCGCAGTGGCTCACGGCAGGGGTGACGAACCTCAGGGGCGTCTATTGGGAGGTCGAACGCGACACCCTGATTGCGATTCCTCTCTTCATCTTCATGGGCATCATGCTGCAGCGGTCGAAGATCGCGGAGGACCTGCTCGTGACCATGGCGCGCCTCTTCGGGCCGGTGCCGGGAGGGCTGGGCATTTCGGTGGTTTTCGTTGGCGCGTTGCTTGCGGCCACGACCGGGATCGTTGGCGCAACCGTGGTGGCGATGGGACTAATCTCCCTGCCGGCAATGCTGCGCAACAACTACTCCCAGCCGCTTGCAACAGGAACAATCGCCGCTTCGGGCACGCTGGGACAGATCATCCCGCCGTCGATCGTCCTCATCATCCTGGCCGACCAGTTGGCCAGCGCTTCGGATCAGGCGTCGACAGCGCGGAAGGCGCTGCACAAGGGTTCAACCGGGGAATTGACCATGCCCTCGGTCTTCGACGTGTCCTCCACGAGCGCGGGCGAAATGTTTCTAGGCGCATTCGTGCCGGGCATCGTGCTTGTCCTGCTCTACATGCTCTTCATTCTGGGACTCGCGCTGATCCGGCCCAAGGTGGCGCCGGCCGTTCCGTACGACGGTGCGCGCGACGCGAAATTCTGGGGCAACGTGCTGCTGACGCTTGTTCCGCCGCTGGCCCTCATCTTCCTTGTTCTCGGCTCGATCCTTTCAGGAATCGCGACCGTCAACCAGGCAGGGGCCATCGGCGCAGCCGGTGCATTGATCATGGCCGGCTACCGGCTGGTGGAGCAGAACCGCCGCACGTTCGTGCCTGCGCTTCTTGCAATTGTCGGGCTCGCCGTGATCGCGTTTGCCCTTTCGACCTTCGACACGAACGTCAAGTCAGTGATCGCCACGGGCGGAGACATGACGGGAGTCTGGCTTGGGGGTGTCGGCGTAGCGCTTGTGCTGAGCGCCTTGATCTGGTCGGGCGTTCGCGTCCTGCGGACCGAGAACACGCTGCGCGACGTGATGGTCGAGACTGCCAAGACCACGTCGCTCGTGTTCATCATCCTGCTCGGCGCCGCAATGCTGACCGCGGCATTCCGCGCATTCGGCGGCGAGGAACTGGTGAAGGACTTCCTGAATTCGTTGCCGGGCGGGTTCTGGACGCAGTTTGTCATCGTCATGGCCGTGATATTCGTGCTCGGCTTCTTTCTCGACTTCATCGAGATTGCGGTGGTCGTCGTGCCGATTGTTGCGCCCATCCTGTTGGCGGATCCCACGGCCAACATAACGGCGGTCTGGCTTGGCGTGATGATCGGGCTGAACATCCAGACCTCTTTCCTTACGCCACCGTTCGGGTTCGCGTTGTTCTACCTGAGAGGCGTCGCGCCTTCGACCGTGAAGACGGTCCAGATCTACAAGGGGGTCGTGGCCTTCATCTGCCTGCAACTGATCGCGCTGGGAATCGTCGGCTACTATCCGCAGCTCGTGAACTATCTGCCGAACCGTGTTTCGCTACTGGGCGAGACGGCACCGCCTCCACGGAACCCGAAGCTGCAGCATTGCCTCGAAGACTACGTCCATGCCCGGCTGGCCGAGAGCCGCGAGGCAGTCCTGGCGTCCATCGAGACGGCACGCGGGCTCGATCTGTCAGTCCTGCCGCGCGGTGTTCGCGGCGGCCTGGCGGATGCATTTGACAGCGCAGAGGCTGCCCTTGGACATCTTGAAGGCGCCTGGGCCGCCCATGACAAGGTGGTCGCGGCCACGGTCGGATACCGCCCGCTGCATCGACGGGTGAGGTTCATCGAAAAGCAGCTCCGCGATCATGATCATGAGATCGAGAGTCTGGCCAGGCAGGCGGGCTTTCTGACATCCGGGGATCAGGCCGAACGCAAGGCGCGGCTGGAGGAGGGAATTGCGGAAGTGGAGGCCGAGCGTGCGGAACTCGCCGCGACCCTGCCGCAAGGTTGGGACGAAGTCTACACGGAGTTCAGCGCCCTCGTTCAGGCCGAAGACAATGCGCGCGCGTCCTATCGCCGGGCAGCGGACGGTTCGGTCGGGCCCGCGCGAGATTTCCTTGCCATTGTGGAAGCCAACGACGCCTTCTTCGCGCTAGAGAGCGATTTGCGCGGCATTCGGAGCCTGGTGGCCACGGGTGACAGGGCCATCGCGGAAGAGAAGGCCAAGGATCTCGGCAGCGCCTTCGGGAAGCTGGCTGGTGCCGACGACGTTCGTTCGGCTTTGTCGAAGGTGCGCCGTTCCTTGCGCGAGGGTCGCGAGGATCGCGAAAAGGCAGCGGAGGATTGGGCTGACGCCGCGGAGGAATTCGAGGCCCAGATCGAGTGGCGCCGCGCCGCGGCGGGAGCCCTGTCGACTGGCGTTCGGGCGTATCTTGAGGCCATCTCCGACACGGTTGGCTCGCGCCAGCAAGAGCGCCTGAGCCGCGACCAGGCATTGCACATCTCCCGCTGCAATGCCGCTCATCGCGACATCTCTCTGAATTTCTAGGCGAGGGTGCCCGGGGCGAGTCCGCCGTGAGACGTGCTGCGCCTGTCAGGCTGGCAGGAATGTGCGAATTGCAAGCTCGCTGTAGACTGCGCCATCCGCTACGTGATCGGGCCGGCGGAATGCGAGATCGTGAGGTCGTCGATATTGGAGGTCGTTTGCGCACATGTACGCCGCGGGCGAGGCGGACGGCACTACGCTGGCCGCGAAAGGCGACCCGACCTGCAAGACGGTGGCGGTTGGCTGGTCAGGCTGCTGCCCACACGAGAAGAGATGGCGTGCCGGCAGGCAATTCCGTAAGGTTGAAGGCAGGACGGATCCCTTTCTCACTTCTCGTGCCGGTCAGCATGGGCCCTCCGGACTTCCTCCCTCAAGCCCCCCTTGCCCTCAGGGAGGGGTCGCTTGCTCGTTGCGTCCGTCCGTCATGCACCGTCGTGCAGAATTCCCCCGCCTCACGCGGATACGCGCGCGATCAAGTTCACGCTGAAATGGTCCGACAGACGCGTTCCTCCAGTGAATGCAGCCACGGTCCAGGCCATCGCAGGAACCGCCACAGGTTGCGATGTCCCCGCCATCCCGACACTGGAATCCCCTCGGAGCAACAGCATTTCGGTCAGATCCAAAGGCGATCCGAGGCGATCCTCGCGCCTGCACTCAAGGACTTGAGCTTGGCCCAGACGACGCGGCTCTCGACCTCGGTCCTGTAAATTGCTTGGCTTGAAAAGCCGCAATCCGTACTGGCGATGACATTCTCCCGGCCCACGCGGTCGGCGAATCGGATGATGCGCTCGGCGACATACTCCGGATGTTCGACGACGCTTGAGGCATGGGTGATCACGCCGGGGGCCACCAGCTTGCCCTCGGGCAGTTTCACATGCTCCCAAAGGTGGTACTCGTGCTCGTGCCGCGGGTTGCCGGCCTCGAAGGAATAGGCACCGGCATTCACCTTGAGCACCTCGTTGATCATCATCGGCAGGTCGGGTTCGTAGACTCGCGGCCCTTGGTTGATGCCGTAACATGTGTGATAGCGGATCCTTTCGGACGCGATCCCCTTGATCGAATGGTTAACGGTCTCGACATACATCGCGGCCTTGGCCAAGCGCTCTTCCTCGCTCAGGGACTTGTCCATGTAGACATGGGGCAGGAACGGGTCGTCGACCTGCAGAAGAAAGCCTGCGTCGACTATTGCGTTGTACTCTACCGACAATGCGTCTGCGACGGCGTACATGTAGTCTTCCTGGCTGGGATAGAATTCGTTGAAGCCCACGCCAGTGACTGCCGCACAGGGCATGAACGCTTCTTCCACCCCGTGCCGCTCACACGAGGCGCGCAGGTTCCGCAGGTCCATTTCCAGAGCTTCGCGCCCCACGTATTCCACCGGGCCGATGCAGCAGACCGGATGTGCCGCCGCGATTGCTCCGCCCAGATGCGCACGATTGAAATAGTCGTCGTAATATTCTGGAAAGGCAGCTTTTTCAGCGGCGTAATACCCCATGTCGTGGCCCGGCCGCTGCTCGTAGCCAGACAGGCGCTCTTCGATATAGATGGCATGTCCGGGCTTGGACATCTCGCCATCGGCCACGATGTCAATCCCGGCCTCGACCTGCTGCGCGACCATCGAATCGACAGAGTCCGCGATTGACTTGTCATAGGCCGCCTGATCGACCTCTTCCCCGTCGAGCCGTGCTTTCAAGGCGTCCAGAAGGTCGTGTGGCCGCGGCAGGCTGCCGACATGGGTGGTCAGGATGCGGTCGGTACTGTGTCTCATGGTGCGGGGGTCCTTCGTGGCTACGTCGGCGGGTCGCTTGGTCTTGGCTCCGATGTGGCGTCGCGCTGATCCGTCGAGTTCTTCCAGAATTGATCTAAACGGGCATCCAGTTTCATGGTAAAACGCTTTACCACGCTGTATCAACCAATATGTTCCGCCTGATCCCGGGAAGACCACCGATATGGAAACCGTCCATCTGAAAGGCATGACTTGGGAGCATCCCCGGGCCTACTCACCGCTGGAAGCCGCATCGAAAGTCTTTGCCGAGGCGACCGGTGCTCAGATCCGGTGGGACCGCCGCAGCCTGCAGGCATTCGCCGATGCCTCGATCAAGGCGCTGGCCGCAGAGTATGATCTAATCGTCTTGGACCATCCTCACGTCGGCCTGATCGCCGAGAGCGAATGCCTGCTTCCGCTGCCGATGCCGGAAGATGCCGCAACCGCCTCGATCGGAGGCAGTCTGGAAAGCTATCTTTGGGACGGACAACTTTGGGCTTACCCGATCGACGCGACCTGTCAGGTGGGGGTGAGACGACCCGATCTGTGCTTCGAGGTGCTGCCCGATTGGGAGACGATGTTGCAGGGCCGTCATTCCGCCGGGTCCATCGCCACGGCGCTGCTGCCGGTCGATGCTTTCGACATGATGATGACGCTGATCGCCAGCCGCGGCGAAGAGAACTTGCCCCATTCGGCCGATCGCTTCTGTTCCGACGAAAACGGGGAGTTGGCGTTGCGGGTGCTGAAGGCGCTCTACAAGGCCGGACCTTCGGATGCAGTGCGATGGAACCCGATCAACGTGCTCGAGGCGATGTCAACCACCGATGAATTCGGGTACTCACCCTGCCTGTTCGGTTACATCAACTATGCGAGAACCGGTTTCCGGCCGCATGCGCTCGACTATGTTGATCTGCCGATCTTTCGCGGCAGCACGTTGCAACGCGGCATTCTCGGCGGCGCCGGCATCGGCGCTTCGGCGTTGACGAGTTATCCTGCCGAAGCCATCGGCTTTGCCCGCTGGGTGACATCAGAACCGGTTCAATCCGGCATGTACCTGGAAAATGAAGGCCAGCCGGCTCACCGCCAGAGCTGGCACAGGATGGGTGACGATGTCCTCTATCGGGGTTTCCTGACCGGGGCGCTCCACACAATGGAAAACGCCTGGACTCGCCCACGCGACATCTGGTTCTTGGGTTTCGTCGACGAGGTCTGCGAGATCTTCCCGGATTTCTTCCTGAAAGACCGGGAAGAGTCCAGGTTCCTCGCGGGAATCAACAAGCTTTTTCGCAAGTATTCAAGATTGGCGGTGGCGGCATGAAAGCAGCAGTAATCACGGGCGGAAACAAGGGGCTGGGGCTTGCGCAGACGGCGAAGTTCCTTGCAGAGGGGTATCGGGTCCATGTGGTGGCCCGCTCCGAGGGGGAACTCGGCTCGCTTGCGGGTGATGTGCATCTTCATGCCCACGATCTGAGCGACTGGCGCGACACAGGCTATCTCGATGCAGTCCACGGAGAATCCGGCGGCATCGACGTTTTGGTAAACAACGCCGGCATGCACCTGAAGAAACCGGTTTGGGACGTCAGTCCGGAGGAGCTGGAGTTGCGGCTGGACGTGAACGTGAAGGCGGTTTTCGCCGCCTGCGGGCGTTTCGTTGAACTGCAACGCGAAACGGGCGGTGCGATCGTGAACATCTCGTCCATGGGCGGGCTTATGGCGTTGCCGTCGGCCGCGGCCTATGTGACGGCGAAAACGGCCGTGATCGGGATCACGCGTTCGGTCGCGGTCGATGGCGCGCCGCTTGGCATTCGCTGCAACGCCGTGGCGCCGGGCTTCATCGACACCGACATGACCCGCGCGATCCTTGAAAAGGACCCCGCCCGACGCGCCAGAATCGAGGGACGGATCCCGGGCGGAGCCTTCGGCCAGCCTGAAGACGTGGCCAACGCGGTTCACTATCTGGCCTCTGACCAGGCCGGTCACGTCAACGGCGTGGTGCTGCCAGTGGATGGCGGCTTTTCCATTGGGTTCTGAGATGTACACCAGGTCCCTTCTGACCGCCGCCCGCGAGATCCGCATAGTGCAGGCCGAGATGCCACCGGAGATCGCGACCGACCACATCCGGTTGCGGCTGGCCGCCGCCAGCGTTTGCGGTACCGACATGCATTATTTCCGGCATTTCGCGAATGCGGGCTACAGCCTGGACTGCCCGGTGACATTGGGCCACGAGGCCTGTGCCTATGTCGAAGACGCCAACGGGCATGATTTCATGGCGGGCCAGCTTGTTGCGATCAACCCGGTGATCGAATGCGGAGAATGCGACAAGTGCCGGGCGGGCGACATCAACATGTGCCCGGCCAAGCGGTTCCCCGGCTCGGCCACGACCAAGCCGCACATCAACGGGTTCTTTCGTGACCTTTTCGACTTTCCGGCGCGGTGCTGCCACATGGTTGCAGACGGAGTGAAGCCAGATCACCTGACCTTCGCCGAACCGCTGGCCTGCGCAATGCATTCCGTAAACCGGACCAGGATCGACGCCGGGCAGAAGGTTCTGGTCACCGGCTGTGGGCCAATGGGGCTGCTGGCGACGGTCGGGGCCGTGGCGAAATGTGCGGAGGTCGAGGTGACGGACCTGAAACCGGAGGCCATCGCGGCGGCCAGGGCCGTAGGGGCGCAAGGCGGCTATGCGATCGGGCAAAGCGTGCCGCCGGCCAATGCCTATGACGTGGTGATCGAAGCCTCGGGCAGCCCGCATGCCTACAACCAGGCGCTGGAAGCGGTTCGGAAACAGGGGGTCATCGGTGTGCTGTCGCTGATCCAGCCGTCGGAAACACCCATCAACCTGCACGTCAACGCGCTTAAAGAGGTCTCGTCGGTCGGCTCGATCCTGTTCACCCGTGAATTCGCCGATGCGGTGGCGCTGATCGAGAGTGGAACTGTGGATTTCGAGGGAATCACCGCGGCGCGTTTCCCGGTCGCCGAGACCCAGAGGGCCTGCGAGATGATGGCGGATGGCCGAGCCGTGGGGAAAGTGCTGATCAATCCGGGGTGATGCGGGTTTCGAAACTCGGACTCCGGTGAGCAGGTCCCGCGCACGCAAAGCGTCATTTTCTCGGGAGGCCGTCGCTGCGCCTACAGGATCGACGATGTGCCGCGGGCTCTGTGAGCAATGTCAGAGTTGCGCCGACGCCGCGCGCGGTGCAAGACCCGGAGCGGCTCTCCCGCCCTATCCCTTGACTGCGCCGGCGGTCATGCCGGCAATGATCTGGCGTGCGGCGAAGAACGTGAAGAGCAAGGGCGGGATCACGATCAGCGTGCCCATGGCCATGATCCGCCCCCATTCGACCCCGGTGTCGGTGATGAAGCCTGCGGCCCCCACGGGCAGCGTCCGAGTCGTGCGCCCGGTGAGCAGAAGGGCGAGGATGAACTCGTTCCAGGCGATGCGAAACGTGAAGATGCCGGCGACTGCGTAGCCGGATTTCATCAATGGCATCAACACCTTGTAGAAGACCTGAAACGCGGTGGCGCCGTCGACGATGGCCGCCTCTTCCAGTTCCACCGGAATCTGCTTGTAGAAGCCGAAGAGAATCCAGATTGCGAAGGGGAGGTTCAGCGCGGTGTAGAAAAAGGTGAGGACGGCCAGGTCGTTGTCGAGGCTGAAATTGATCACCATCGCAAAGGCCGGAACTGCCAACACCGCCGGTGGGACCATGCGCACCAGGAGTGTCGAGTTGGCGACCAGCACGCGGCCACGAAATTCCGTGCGCGCCAACGCGTAGGCGCAAAGCCCACCGAAGAGCAGGGTGAATAAGGTGGCCAAGGTGCCGACGATGATCGAGTTCACGAGATAGCGGTCGAACTTGCCGCGTGTCATGATATGTTCGTAGTTCTCCAGCGTGGGCACGAAGAAGAACCAGACCGGCTCTTTCTGCTGCACCAGAACGTCGTCCTTGAAACCGGTGGCAACCATGATCCAGATGGGCGCGAGCGTGATCACGGCAAGCACAACCAGCGCGGCGTAATGGCCGAACGTGTTCCAAGGGTTCAATATCTGCCGGGCCGCCATATCAGATGTCCGATTTCTCTTTCATGGGGTTGCCCATCATCAGGATGCCGAGGCTGAGCAGGAATACGATGACGATCAGGAGCACCGAGATGGCCGAGGCGTAGCCCAGTTGCTGGGTGTCGAATGCGCGATTGTAGATGTGCAGCGACAGGAGTTCCGTCGCCCGCCCCGGTCCGCCGCCGGTGAGGATGAACATGACCTCGAGCGCTCGGAACACGTCGATCAGGCGCATGAGCAGCGCGATCAACAGGATCGAGCGGATCATCGGCAGCTTGACGAAAAGAATGTGCTGCCACCAATTGGCGCCGTCGATCTTGGAGGCCTCCAAGACTTCCGAGGGTAGCGCCTGAAGTCCCGCGATGACGATGATGAAGATGAACGGCGTCCACTGCCAGATATCAGTGAAGACGATGGCAAAGAAGGCGAGGTCGGCGTCGCCGAGCCAGACCTGCGGCTCGATGCCGATGAAGCCGAGATAGTAGTTGATCCAGCCGATGCGGGCGTCGAAGAGATAGCGCCAGATCAGGCCGACGACGACGGGCGAGACCATGAGCGGCAGGATGAAGATGGTGCGGAATACGGATGCGCCGCGGATCGGCTTTTCCAACAGGAGTGCAAGCGAGATGCCCAGGACCATCTCGATCGAGATGGTCCAGAAGCCGAAGCGGAACGTGACCCAGATCGATTCCCAGACGTTTTCGTCAGTGACCATGCGCGTGAAGTGACGCAGGCCGACATAAGGAGCATCGGCGAAATCGGTGCCGATCTTCCAATCGTAGAAACTGAGATAGAGCGCCTGGATGACGGGATAAACCAGCCCTGCAATCATGACAGCCACGGCGGGGAGAATGAAGAAATACGGGCCGAGAACGCGGAGATCCGTCGGCGGGCCGGCGGTGACCTGGACGGAGGTTTTCGTGGTGTCGGCCATAGCGGAATGTCCCTCAGGGCGACAGGGAACCGGGCGGCGCGGACGCCGCCCGCAGTGGGTGCTTACTTGGCCATGCGGTAGTCGGCCCACTTGTAGTAGCCCTCGCGCTCCATGATCGCGCGGAGCTTCGCGTTTGCCTCGTCCATGATCGGCTGGATCGGATCGTCTGTGGTGATGACCTGGGTCAATGCCTGGCCGAGCACGTCGATGTTGATCTCGTTCCATTCCGGGATCAGCGGGCGCCAATCCGGATCGGCGCAGGGCAGCTGTTCCGCCACGACGGGGTATTCGGGGAACCCTTGCGTGTTGTTGAGCAGCGTCGAGATCCGGATCGGGTCGCCGCCCAGTTCGACCATGCGCTGGTCGCCGGCCCTGTTGGTCATGTACTGGATGAAGAGGAATGCCGCCTCCTTGTTCGGCGCATTGGCAGGGATGCCCATGGCGAATCCGCCGGTTTCCGAGCCACAGCGTGAGCCGACGGGGTGCAGCGCGAAGCCGACCTTGCCGTCGACCTTCGACAGTTTGGGATTGCGCGACATCGCGGCGATCTTCAGCGTGTCGACATACATTGCTGCGTCACCCTGCAGGAAGGCGGCCGAGGCCTCGCCGAACCCGAACGTCTGGATGCCGACAGGACCGGTCTGGGCGATCTCCCGCATGACCTGCGCGGCCTCGACTGCCTCGGGTGAGTTCACCACCGGGTTCCACGCGTCGTCAAAGATCTTGCCGCCGAGCGGCGCGAGGTGCAGCAGCCAGCCAGCGGTCACCTGGTGGCCGGTCTTGCCGCGCGAGGTGAGCGCCGGGACGCCGGCCTCATGCAGGCTGGCCATCACGGCGCGCATCTCGTCATAGTTGGTGGGCACCTCGATGCCGTGCTCCTCGAATATGTCCTCGCGGTAGGCGAGGATGGAGGTTTCGGCTCCGAACGGGATGCCGTAAAGCGCGCCGGAACGGCCCGGCATGTAGCCCTTGGTGCCGCCGACCACGCCGCCGTTCTGCAGATAGGCATCGGCGATGTCGTCGATGTCGTATTGCGGGTCGACGAGGCTGCCAGAGGTGAAGAACTGGCTGAGCGGGGTCAGAAGGCCCTTCGAGACGTATTCGCCCTTCCACATCACCACCCAAGAAACGACGTCGTACTCGCCCTCGGGCTTGGACATCTCCAAAAGCTGGCGGTCGCGCAGCTTGAGGTATTGCAGCGCGTCGACTTCGACTTCGATGCCGGTTTCCTCGGTGAATTCCGCGATCAGCTCTTCGGCGGCCTGGAAATGCGCCAGTGCTGGCCAGCTGACGACGACGGTCGTGCCTTCGTACTGCTCGTACGGGTTGGCTAGTGCCGCCGTGGCCGACAGAAGCGCCGCAAGCGCTCCGCCGGTCGCGGCGGTCCTGATGGTTGAGATTATCGACATTGTTCAACTTCCTCCTTTGCTGAACTGGGGGTTTCAGGTGATCGCTTCGCCGGTCATACGGTCGAACAGGTACAAACGGCTGGTGTCAAAGTGATAGTCGCCGCTGGTCAGCGGCGCGCTGTCCGGGCCCACCTCGATGGCGGCCGAGATCTGCTTGCCGCCGACGTCGGCCGCCAGGAACTGGCTGGAGCCGATATATTCCGCGACTTTCACGTGCAGAGAGACGGGCGAGAAGACGGACTCGGTGGTGCCGCCGCCCTGCAGGGCCGCGAAATGTTCGGGTCGCAACCCGACGACGACATCGCGCGAACGGTGATTGCGTGCGGCCGCATGCAAACGCGACGGCAGTGGCAGTTCAAAGCCGTCACCCACGACATGCGGCGTCTCGCCGGTCAGTTCTGCATCCAGCAGGTTCATCGAGGGCGAGCCGATGAAGCCGGCGACAAACAGGTTTCTGGGGTTGTTGTAGACGTCGCGCGGGGTGCCGACCTGCTGCACATGGCCCCTTTCCATGATCACGATCCGGTCGGCCATGGTCATCGCCTCGATCTGGTCATGGGTGACATAGACCATCGTGCGGTCGAGTTTCTTGTGCAGGAGCGCCAGCTCGGTGCGCATGGTTGAACGCAGCTTGGCGTCGAGGTTCGAAAGGGGTTCGTCGAAGAGAAAGCAATAGGCGTCGCGCACAATCGCGCGGCCCATTGCGACACGCTGGCGCTGGCCACCCGACAGGTCCTTGGGTCTGCGATTGAGATACTCGGTCAGTTCCAGCATCTCGGCAGCGGCGTGGACACGCCTTTGCACTTCGGCCTTTGGCGTGCCGGCCAGCCTCAGCGCGAATGACATGTTCCCGGCCACATCCAGATGCGGATAGAGTGCGTAGGACTGGAACACCATGGCGATGTCGCGTTCCTTTGGGCGGGCCCACGTGACGTCTTTGCCGGCGATGTGGATGGTGCCGCTGGTCACCGGTTCCAGTCCGGCGATCATTCGCAGCGTGGTGGACTTGCCACAGCCTGACGGGCCGACAATGACCACGAACTCACCTTCTTCGAATGACAGCACCAGGGGCGGGATCACGTTGATCGATCCGTATGACTTGGTCACTTCGGTGAGTTGTACACCGCTCATCGTTTCCTCCGGTCTCGTTCGAGACACCTGCGTGGCCGATTCCCGAACTGCTGCATGCAAACTTAACTCAACCCGAAGCGCCATGCATGCAAATTGCGCATGATGTTCCCAAAAGGCGACTACCGAACGTGACTATCCCATCTCCTGCCGCCTGATCTTGATCCGCCTTACGATTTCCGCGTCGCGTCGGCTCTTGAATGCCTCGGACCCGCCCGCGGTCCAGTGATAGAAGCCGCGGCCCGACTTCATCCCTGCGTGACTGCTTGCAAAGAGCGCCCCGACGGGCGTGTCCGCCGGGTCGGATACGTTCGAGAGATCGGCCCAGACCGCCTTGGCCGCCGCGCCGTTCATCAGGTCGAGCCCGGCGAGGTCGGCATGCTCGAACGCACCCATTGCGGGCAGGCGCGAGGCGTAGCCCACTTTCAGGATCGTGTCGCAGGCCTCCGGCGTGACCAGACCTCTGCCCACCAGCGAGGCGAATTCGCGCAAGACGGCGTGCTGGATGCGGGCCCAGAGGAAGCCGGGGATGTCCGGGCACAGGACCGGGGTCTTGCCCGTGACTTTCAGCAGGTTGATCGTGAAGTCGGTCGCGGCCTGTGCGGTGGCCTTGCCTGGGACGACCTCGACCAGTTCCACCAGATGGGCGGGCTGAGCGTAGTGAGCGATGCAGAAGTTCCCCGGCCGTTTCAGGGCCGACTGGATGCCGCTCGCAGACAGCGCCGAAGTGGTCGAAGACAGGATGGCATCGGCGCCGGCGTGACGTTCGGCACCGGCGAGAAGATCCTGCTTGACACCCAGGTCCTCGGCGGCGGCCTCGATGACGAAGCCCGACCCTGCGACCGCTTCGGCGAGTTCGACATGCGTCGAGATCCGCGACAGGATGGCGCCGCGGTCATCCGGCTCGGCGAGCCCCTCCCCGGCGAGGAAGTCATAGTCGGCGGCGCACCTTTCGAGCGCCGGCGAAAGCGCTTCTGCCCGACGCCCCCAAAGGCGCACGGCTGCCCCGCCCAGCGCAAGCGACAGAGCGATCTGGGCGCCCATGGTGCCGGGGCACAGGACCGCGCAGACCGGGAGGTCAGCTGACATAGTGCCAGCCGCCGTCGCGTCTTTCGGCGAGGCCCTTGGCGACGAAGTCCTTGAGGCTCGCGTCGATTGACACCAACGCGCGCCATTCGTGCACCTTGTCCTGGTCGTCGCAGCACCTGTCGCGCAGCTCGGCGAAACAAATGCCGGGACTGGCCTTCATATGCGTAACCATCGACGCCTCGATCTTGTCCACCCGGGCACGGCAGTCGTCGACCAATTCCCTTGTTTCCGCAGCGGTCTTGACCTCGTCATGGGCAAAAAGCACGGCCTGCACGTCGCGCTCGACAAGGAACCTCTCGATCTTGTCGAAGGTCGCGCGCATCACGGTGGGGTCTTCGTAGAGATAGAGCACCGGATTGAAAGGCGGCAGCAGCGGGTCGGCGATGACCAGCGTCCGGGTGGAACGTTCGAAAAACCCGATCTCGGCCATGGAATGGCCTTGCGCCTCGACCACCTCCAGCGCGACCCCGCCGCCGAGGTCGACCAAGTCGCCGTCCTTGACGAACTCGTCGATGGGGCCCTCGGTGGGGCCCATCCAGTCGAGATATTCCTCATTCAGGTCGAAATGTTCGCCTTCGGGGAAGGCGTGCACGATGGCCTTGGCGTTCAGCATGTTGCTGGCGACGCGGTCGGCGCGGGCGGCGTGGCCCATTATGGTGCAGCCAGTCTCTTGCTTGAGCCATCCGTTGTTGCCGACATGGTCCATGTGTTCATGGGTCAAGAGCAGAAGGTCGAGGTCGCTGCGTTCGACGCCGATTTCTTCGAACGCTTGTTTCAGCGCTGGCAGACCGCCGTGGAGTCCGCTGTCGATCAGGGCAATCTTGTCGGGACCGCGCACGAAGAAGACGCGTGTGGAGGTCTTGCCTTCGTGGTCTCCCGGCAGGCCCATCGAAACGGTGGCAAAGGGGCCGGATCGGTAACTGATCACGGTTTTCTTGTCGTCCGGCATCTTTCAGCGTCCTTCAAATCTGGGGTCGCGTTTTTCCATGAATGCGGCGATGCCCTCCTTGCCGTCCTCGGTGGCGAATAGTGTCCCGAGCACGCGTTGTTCCATGGTCAGCCCGGCGCTGAGCGCCGCGTCGAGCCCATCGTCGATCACGCGCTTGCCTTCGAGCAAGGCAACGGGGGCCTGTTTTGCCAACTCCTCGGCAAACTCCAGCGCGCGCGGCATCAGCGCGTCGGGCGCACAGGCTTCCAGCGCGGCGCCGTATTCCACCGCCTCGGCCGCGGTGATCATCCGGCCGGTCAGCAGGATGTCCTTGGCCCGCATCGGTCCCACCAAGCGGGGCAAGCGCTGCGTGCCGCCGCCGCCCGGGAGGAGGCCAAGCTTGATTTCAGGGAGGCCAAGCTTGGTCTCCTTGTTGACGAAGATGAAGTCGCAGCACATCGCCAGTTCGAAACCGCCGCCGAGCGCGTAGCCATTGACGGCGCAGATCGTGATCTGCGGCAGGTTCGCGATGGCATCGAAAGTCTGGCGCGAGCGGCGCTGGAAACTATCGAACACGGTCTGTCCGACCCCATGATAGCCGCCTATGTCAGCGCCGGCGACGAATCCGCGGCCGGTGCCGGTGAGGATCACCGCGCGCACCTCTTCGCGACGGTCATAGAGCCCGGCCACATGGTCGCCGAGCGCCGCCTGGATTTCGAAGTTCAGCGCGCCGAGTGCTTCCTCGCGGTCGACCCGGAGCACCTCGATGGCACCGCGCCGTTCCAGCACAAGGTTGGGGTGCAGGCGCTCCTCGGTCATCCGAGAGCGCCCGTTCTGCGCAAATTCTCGGCCGCCTCTTCGCCCAGCAGATCGGCAAGAACTTCGTCGGTATGCTCGCCCACCTGGGGCGGGACGTGGCGCAGGGTGACGGGAGTTTCACTGAGCGTGACCGGATTGGCGATGGCGCGGATCCTGCCGGCCTTGGGGTGCTCCATCTCGACCAGCCACGGCGAATGCAGTTCAACCAGTTCATCCATGGCCTCTTTCGAGGTGCGGATCGGCGCCGCCCAAACGTCCGCCGCCTCGAGGATTTCCATCAACCCTGCCGTTGCGAATTTCCTGGTGCTGTCGTCGATTCGCAACTTGGCCTCGTCGCGCTGGGTCCACGGGTCCAGTTCGGCCAGTCCCGGATCGCCCAGGAGCCCGCCAAGCTTTTCCAGCGGACACATCGCGATGGCGACCCAGCCATCGGCGGTGGGGTGTCCGCCATAGGGCGCATCGTTCCAGCACGAGGCCACGCCGGCCTCCGACCGTTCCAACGTGATGTCTTGGTTGAGCACCGCGAAGTTTTCCTGCCCCATCATGTTGAGCGTCGCGGAATAGAGGCTGGTTTCCACCTTCTGGCCGATCCCGTGCCGATCCCGCGCAATCAGGGCGCCGAGGATGCCGATGGCCAGTGCCTGGCTGGCGGCGAAATCCGCGACCGGCGTGCCGCAGTTGGTCGGCGGATCGCCGCGGCGGCCGGTGTTCATCATCAGGCCAGACATGGCCTGGATCAGCAGGTCCTGCCCCGGCATGCCCTTCCTGGCCATGTGGCTGTCCGCGCCCCAGCCCGAGCCGCTGGCATAGATGATCCTGGGATTCACGGCCTTGAAATCTCCATAGCCGAGCCCCAACCGGTCCATCACGCCGGAGCGAAAGTTCTCAACCACCACATCGCATTGCCTGGACATCTCCAGCAGTGCTTCGCGCCCTTCGGGGCTTTTCAGATCAACCGTCACCGACCGCTTGTTGCGGTTGAAGGAGTGAAACGCCGCGCTGTCGCCGCCGACCAATTGGCCGATCATCGGCATGCCGCGGATCCACTCGCCCCTGCCGGGACGCTCGACCTTCAGCACGTCGGCGCCCATGTCGGCCAGCGTCTGGGTGCAAAGCGGCCCAAGCATCATCTGTGTGAAATCCAGAACCCGGATCCCCTCTAGCGCTGCTGGCGCCGACACCGAGGTCATCTGCTTTTCGGGCCGGATGCCCGGTCCTTCAGGCCAGGCAGGAAGGCGCTTCCATTTTCTGCCTGTGTGAAGACTGGACGGGCGACTGGCACCGCCCGCCCCCATGCAGGGAGAAACACATGAAGTGCAGCTCTCGCTGCGTTGCGGCTTGCGCCGCTCGCGGGGCCGCCGAAGCTCCCCCGGTGACGCTGGCCGCAGCCAGGCTCCCCTCGACCATCCTGCATGCCTGCGTCTGGCTTCGCCCCGTTCCGTGCCTGACTCGGCGTGCCTGCGGGCGAATCCTCCATGGTTCGGGACCGAGGAAGCATCCCGGAGTGGGTCCTGAACGTGCGATGCAAGATGGATTGGATCGATTTGTCCTTTCCCGGTCCGGTCGGCACGGGCATTCGGGTTTCCCGTCAAGCCTCTCCCTCGAGGGAGAGGTCCCTGACCCGTTTCGCCGCCATTGATCTTGCGAATCTGCCTTGGTAACACGTTTTACCAGAGCGCAATCCAAACTTGCAAGAGGAGATGCGGACCGGGCAGGACTGCTGGAAACTGAGCGAAGATGACGACCCTTGCCGATATCGCGAAAGAGGCTGGCGTTTCACCTGCGGTGGTTTCGCGGGTTGTGAACAAGGACGGGAGCCTTCGGATCAGCGCCGGGACCCGCGCCAAGGTCGAACGTGCGCTTGTCGAGCTGGATTACGCGCCGAATGTCGCGGCGCGGTCGCTGCGGTCGGCACGGTCCGGCATCGTCGCGCTGGTCGTGCATGACATTGCCAACCCGGTCTATGCGGAAATCTTGCGCGGTGCGCAGCATGCGTCTGCACAGGCAGGTATCGCCCTGGTGCTGAGCGACGCCTCGGTCAGCTCCGGGAGCGCGATGCGTCTGGCACAGCTGATCAGTGGCGGCGGGCTGGACGGAGTGATCATTCAAGGTGCCGGCGCCGAGGTCGACGACATACTGACCCGTGCGGCGCGGCGGGACATGCCCACGGTCCTGTTGCAGGCCAGGCAAGGGGCCGAGGCGCATCTGGTGCAATTGCCGGACCGGCGCGCGGTCGAGATCGCAACGCGGCACCTGGTCGATCTCGGGCATCGCGAGATCGGCTGTTTGGCGACGGTCGAGGGTCTGGAGTTCACCGAGGCGCGGCTGGCGGCCTGGCGCCACGTGGTACGGGCGGATGCCGACATGGGCCGTGTGGTCTACAGCCCGCCGACCCTTGAAGATGGCGAGACAGCGGCGCGCCGTCTGCTGGAGGGGTATCCGGCGATGACCGGGATGGTCTGTTTCAATGTGATGTTCGCGATCGGCGCACTGCGCGCGACGGCGGCGCTTGGAGTGAATGTGCCGGATGACCTTTCGGTCGTCGCGATCCATGACATTGCCTTGGCCGGGGACCTGTGCACGCCGCTGACTACGATCAGCATGCCGCTTTACGAGATGGGCCGCAAGGCGGTGGAACTGGTCACCGGCGAGGCGGATGCGCTGTCCGGCGAATCGACCATTGAAACCGAGCCGGTGCTTGTCGAACGGCAAAGCACAGCGCCGCCGCGAGGGGACTAGCTGCGTTCCCGGGCACCAACCGGAACCTCATGTCGACGTCATTGTGCATGCCATGTCCGCCGTCCCGATCGAGGCTTGCGACCGGCGGCCCGGCGGGGGTTCGGGCCAGGCGCTCGCGCCAGCGCATCCTTCTCCGAACTGGCACCCCAGGTCATGACGAATCGTTTACTCTCCCGCCGCCAGCATCTCGATCATCTTGTCACGCATCACGAATTTCTGCGGCTTTCCGGTGACTGTCATCGGCATTTCGTCAACGACCCTGAAGTGCGCCGGAACCTTGAAGTGGGCGATTTGCCCCTTCAGGGCCGCCCGCAGTTCTTTTCCGGAAACCTCCTTTCCTGGTTTCGCGATCACCCAGGCGCAGACTTCCTCGCCAAGTCGCTCATCGGGAATGCCGAAGACCTGGGCGTCGCTCACCTTCGGATGGCTGATCACGCAATTCTCGACCTCGCGCGGAGAGATGTTCTCGCCGCCCCGGATGATCATGTCTTTCACGCGACCGACGATCGAACAGAAACCCTCTTCATCGAAGGCAGCGAGATCGCCTGTGTGTATCCAGCCGAACCTTCAGCCCGGCTATGCCGGCGGACCGGTTCGACTCTTCCGTGGCAACCTGTGCGCTCGAAATGCAGGACGGCGCCCAGAGCCCGGCTGCGCCGCAAAGGGGAATCAGGAGCGCGATGCGATACGTGCCCCGGCTGCGCAAGACAGGATCTTCGCGCAGTTCCTCAAGTTCGGTCGGGACGCTCGGCGGCATGTTCATCGAATGAACCATCCCTACCTGCTGGATCGAGAACGTTCACATACCAATTGAAATCATTTTCCAAGTCAACTAGTTTTGCCTGGACAACTGCGGTGAGCCACATGGAACCGAACCCGAATCCGATCCGGAACTACCTTTCATACGCACTGGCCGCGGCGCATCGGAAGGTCGCTTTGTCTCTCAACGCGCGTCTGAAGAAGCACGGCATGCAGATAGAGGCCTGGCGGATCCTGGAAACTCTCGAAACCGGTCAGCGCCTGACCATGGGGCAACTTGCAGACGTGGTGCTGATGAACCCTCCGACGTTGACCAAGCTGGTTGACCGGATGGTTTCAGACGGTCTCGTGCATCGCCAGGTTGCCCGGCACGATCATCGTCAGATCAACGTCCTTGCCACCGCACTGGGACGCAAGCGGATGCTGCAGATCAGGCAGGAGGTCGAAGGCCAGGATTCAGCGCTGCTGCAATGCCTGGGCAAGCCCGCGACCGAAGAATTGATCGAGCTCCTCAGGGAGGTCACGTATCCAAACACACGTAATGACACCAAGGACTCGACACTTGACAACAACGCTGAGCGCCAAATGCAAGGCTGACTCCTGCTTGCAAGCTTGATGCGGAAGGCCAACGTGTGGCGCTTGCGGCAGGTCCTGGCCGGACTGAGTCCCGAGATGCGCAGCGGCGCCGGAAGCCGCGGTCGGCGAGAGATCGAGCAATGGTGGATGATGCGCACTTGGGACGGCGATTTTCGGCTTCGCAAGCGGATGCCCAGGCCTTGGGTTGAAGTGCCCGCGGCACGAAACCCGCAGGCATGAACGATGCACGCATTTGGGGCCAGCAGGCCGTCGATCGTCACCAGTTCGCGCAGCAGCCTCAAGTCTTCGACATGACCTCTGCGGAACTGTGTGCCGGCACAGCATTTCCTCTCGAACAGGCAGCCGCTTCATTCCCTCGCTTCGCGCATGGCAAGCACCGTCTCACGGGCCAGGTTGTGATTTGTGGCCGATTCAGCCCGTCCGCCTCGTCTGCGGCGACTTTTCCTCGATGGGTTGCCATGTTAGGCGACCCGAAAATTGCACGGGGATTCGTGATGCCCGGCACAACTGAATGACGAGGATTCCACATGGCGATCGAACGCACATTGTCCATCATCAAGCCCGATGCGACCAAGAGAGACCTGACCGGCAAGATCAATGCGATGCTTGAGGAAGCCGGTTTGCACATCATTGCCCAGAAGCGCATCCAGCTGAGCAAGGCGCAGGCAGGCAGGTTTTACGAAGTGCATGCCGAACGGCCCTTCTACGACGAGCTCTGCGGGTTCATGGCCTCGGGTCCGGTCGTCGTGCAAGTGCTCGAGGGCGAGAATGCCATCGCCAGGAATCGCGAGGTGATGGGTGCGACCAACCCGGCCGATGCCGACCCCGGCACGATTCGTGCGGAATTTGCCGGGAGCATGGGCGAGAACTCGGTGCATGGATCGGACGCGCCGGACACCGCTGCGGTCGAGATCGCGTATTTCTTCTCGGGTCTCGAACTGGTCGGCTGAACATTCATCTGTCCGCCCTGCAGGAAACCCCAACCTTCAGGGTGGGAGGAATGCGGGACCTCGTGTTCCGCGCATCGGCGCATTCTCGTTGTTCCGTGACGTGCCAAGGTCGTGGCCGTGCCGGTCGCCCCAATGGACGATGCAGCAATGCCGGTGCGAGACGCCCTGCACGGTGCCACCCGTGCTTGGGAGTTGAATGTTCCCGAGGCGCGCACCGCGACGCGTCGAAACGGATGCCCTGACTCTTTCCCGTGGGCGCGCTCGCGCGCGCCATGTCACCCGTCCGGGCGCCCCGACGGACCTCCGCGCCGCCAGGCAGCCGACCGAAAGGCCGAACCGGTTCACCCGCGTGCGCAGAGCAATGGCATCATGAACGCGACGGTTGGTGCAAGGAGCGGTGCGGCCAAGCTCGCCATCAATTGAGCTGCCTGGAAGCCTTTGAATGTCCGGAAGGTGGTCGACGCCGTTTCCTCCCATGCCCACTTTTCCGATGTCGGCACGGCCTGCACGGCACCGCCCGCAATCTTCGCGGCGACAGCGTGGATGGATGGCTTGGGAAACGTGCCGGCTGCCTAACCGATGCCGGATGGGACGCACGCTGGCATCGAATTGCTTCAGATGTCGATCTCAATTGTGCCGTCCGGCTCGGCCGCGCGGGACTGGCAGAGAATCACGGAATCCTTGCGCTGCGCAACCGAAAGCACGAAGTCGCGATGCTCGACCTCGCCTGCGACCAGGCCGCACTTGCAGACGCCGCAAAGCCCGTCCGAACACTTCACGTCAACGGAAATGCCGCGATCGGTCAAGACATCGGTCGCGCTCCTGTCAGCGGGCACTTCAAGCGTGATTCCGGATCGGATGAGCTTCAGCTTGAACGGGTGGTTTTCGTACTCGGGAAGCCCGGGCACCGAAAAGTACTCGAGATGGCGAGACTCTTCCGGGAAGCCCCGACGTTCGGCGGCATCCAGGACGGCGGACATGTAGCGCTCCGGGCCGCATGCGTAAACGTGCGTTCCATCCGTGAACGGCCCGAGAATGCCATGCAGGTCCGCCCGGCCGCCTTCGTCGGAGACGTGCAGCGTGACATGCCTGGCCCAAGGCGCGGCGAGGAGATCGTCAAGATAGGCGGCCTTGTCACGCGACGGCACCGAGTAGTGAAGGGTGAAGTCGCGGCCGAGTTCATGCAAACGATGTCCCATGGCCACCATTGGCGTGACCCCGATTCCGCCGCCCATCAGAAGCGTCCGCCTTGCGCGTTCCTCAAGAGGGAAATGGTTGATAGGCTTGGACAGAAAGACCCGGCGGCCTTCCGTGAAAATTCGATGCATCAGCCTCGAGCCGCCGCGCCCGTCATCCTCGCGGAGGACACCGATCTGGTAGACCGAACGGTCTTGCGGGTTGCCGGACATGGAATATTGCCGAAGAAACTCCGGCGCCACGACGATGTCCAGATGCGCGCCAGCCGTCCACTCCGGCAGGTCGCGTCCGTCGGGGTCGCGGAATTCGTAGATTGTTATGTCGCCGCCTCGAGCATCGACCCTTGACACGACCATCTTCAGGACCGGGCTGTCCGCATGGTCCAGGACCTCATGCGCGAGGCCATCGGTGTCGCGGCGTTCAAGCCGCGCCTTGTACTCCCCGGGAGTCAGCATGGCCTCGTAGGCCTTGATCCCCGACTCGCGGTCCATCGGAAAGGGGTAGGGCCAGGGCGGCGGCGTGAGATGCGCCGGGTAGACGGCCAGCGTCTGGTCCTCGTATTTCAGGTCGAGCCCCCGTTGCAGGTCGCGGGCGTTTGCCGGTTCGCGGGCCGGCCGGTAACCGCCGTCCTCCTCGATCTCGATGTCCCACCACCACTTCTTGACAGGGTTCAGGCCGCCGTTGCCCAGGTGGTCGTCAAGACGGGCAAGGGCAGGGGCCAACGCCGGCACGTTCATGGCTGCCCAGCGAAAGGGCTTCTCGGCAAACAGCCCTTCAAGGTTCCACGGGCAGGTCTTCATGCATCTGCCGCACATGGCGCCGCCGGGTGTCGTGATGCGGTAGGTGGCGCATTTCTGGCTGTCGGACTTCCAGATCTCGTAGCCGTTGAACATCAGCTTGGGTCCCGCCGTGATTGCGCCCGACGGACACTCCCGCGCGCACTTGTTGCAGGCCTCGCAAAATGCCTGGAGCCCGAAGTCAATCGGCCGGTCATGGGCGAGCGGCATGTCCGTGGTCACGACGCCCGACTTGAGGCGCGGACCGAGGAAAGGATTCAGGATCACTTCCCCGATGCGGCTGACCTCGCCAAGACCCGACAGAAGCAGAAGCGGCGGCTGGAGCACCTCGCCATCGAGGACCGTATGCGCCTTGGCCTTGTAGCCAAGGCTCCTGATGTGCCTTGCAATGACGCCTCCCAGAAGGGAGAACCTCAGATAGGCGCGCATGGACTGGGCGACGCTGATCCAGTCGTCTCCGCTTGCGCCCTCCATCGTCTCGTAGCCTTGGTCGATGATCATGCTGATCGCCTGGCCGTGGGGCGGGTCGATGGGCGCGCCAGTCGCGTCGTGGCTGTACCAGGTCCAGTCGGGGCAGCGGCTGATCCCGACCGCGTCAACGCCCAGAAAGTAGCTTGCCGCCTTCACGTTCGCGGCGTTGCGTTCCGCGTCCGAAGGGCGATGGCCAGCATCGGGCGTGCCGTCCTGCAAGAGCACGAAGGCCCCGAGCATGCGTCTTTGCGCAGCGGCCGTCGGCGCTTTCCGGGCGTAATGTCCGTTCCTTGCGCCGTCCTGCACCGCCTTTCCCATGTCGCCGAACTGGGCGCGTGCAAACATGTCGGTTCGCTTCGGCACGCGTGGCACACGCGGCTCGTCAATGAAGGTCGTCGGGTCATCCACGCGCTTCAAGGTTTCGAACGGGTGCGGGCCGTCGACATAGTTGCGACGCCTGTAGGGATCCTTGTTGAATGCGTTCTTCGACGTCCTGTAGCCAGACCACCAGGCAGGGCCGCGTGTGCCGATCAGCGGCTGCTTCGCGGCAAGCGGCAGGTCGGGCGCCATCTCGAAAGTGGTGGTCAGCGCAGCGAGGCCGAACCTGTCACCGAGGAACGGATTGCGCAGAACGCCTTGCCTGGCGATCGCCAGCCCGGCTTCGACGGCCAGCCTGTTCAGGTCGACATCCGAGGAGGTCGCGCTGTGCGCCTTTGCGTCGTGGCCGAGAAGGCGAATGTAGTTTGCCAGGATGACAGCGGTTTCCGATGCGCGAAGGCAGGCGGCATGGTTTTCGGCCCCCTCAATCCACTCCGTCCCCGGTTCGCCGTCCCGGATCGGTCGCGGCCGCGAATTTAGGAGGACCACCGCATGGGTGTGACCGGCAATGGTGGACGGTGGGGCTTCCATCGACTCCTTCAGGTCCGCCATGATCATGTCGATGCCGCTGGCAAGCGTCTTTGTCTGGCGTGTCTTCAGGTCATTTGCCAGCCGGTCGATGTCAGGGTTCCTCCAGGGCTCTTCCAGAAGGGCGTCGTCGGGCAGGCGGCAGATGCCGACCATCGCGGAATCCGAGAAGTACCCGAACGACTTCAGGTGACGGGCCCGCTCCGTCGGGTCCGCCGGGCACTCGGCAACGGCCTTGTTGACGAGACCGTCCCTGATCGCGTCCATCATCGCCTGGTATTCCGCCATTGCGGTCACGATGCGTTCCGGGTCGTCGGGATGCCGGAAGGCCAGCGGCTCGGGGCAGGGCAGGTCGGCAACATCCGCCGTCGCGGATCGGCGGAGGCGTTCCAGCGGGTAGGGGCCGAAATGAACGGGACGGTTACTGTCAGTGAACAGGCGGGTCATTGTTGCGAAGCTAATCCGCATGTATAGAAGTGCACAAGTGGCCGATGTGACCGTCGTACCCGGCATTCGGATGCGGCCGCCGCAAGGCGGGCAAGTCGGCCGCAGGCTCGATTCGCAAGGGAGCTTTCAATGCGGGCAGCCATATTCTGCATTTTTCTCGGCCTGACAGGTGCGGCATTTGCCGAAAGCCGTCAGGACACGATCACAAGTCACGGCATTTCGGCGTTTGGCGAACTCAAGTACCCGCCGGACTTTCCGCATTTCGACTATGTGAACCCTGATGCGCCCAAAGGGGGCACGATGAGCTTTCGGGGCTTCCTGGCAAGCCAGACCTTCGACAGCCTGAACCAGTTCATCCTTGCTGGCGAACCGGCGCAGGGCCTTGGACTGATCTATGACTCGCTTCTGGTGCGGGGCTATGACGAGGCCGACGCAGTTTACGGCCTGCTCGCCGAAAGGCTGGAGTACCCCGAAGACCGATCCTGGGTCGTGTTCACCTTGCGTGACCATGCGACATTTGCCGACGGAGAGCCGGTGACGGCATCCGACGTGGTCTGGACGATCAGGACGCTGCAGGCCGATGGCAGCCCGAACTACAGAATCGCGCTTGAGGACGTGGAAAGTGTCGAGGCCCTTTCGGAGCGCGAGGTTCGGGTCGAGTTCGCGGAGGGCGTCGCGACGCGGGACCTGATTTCCGAGGTCGGCCAGATGCCTGTTCTGCCGGCGCACTACTATCAGACCGTAGATTTCACGCGATCCACGCTGGAGCCTCCCCTCGGCTCCGGGCCCTACCTTGTCGACAAGGTCGATGCAGGACGCCAGATCGTCTATTGCCGCAATCCCGACTATTGGGCTGCCGAACTGCCCGTGAACGTGGGCACGTACAATTTCGACTGCTTCCGCTACGAGTACTTTGCCGACAACACGGCAGCTTTCGAGGCGCTGAAGGCGGGTGTCTATCTGTTTCACGAAGAGTTCTTCTCGGCTCTCTGGGCGACAGCCTATGACTTTCCGGCGCTGGAGAGGGGCTGGGTGAAGCGCGAGGTGCTTGACGACGGCCGGCCCTCCGGCGCGCAGGGATTCTGGTTCAACATGCGGCTTCCCAAGTTTCAGGACCGGCGAGTGCGTGAGGCAATCGGGATGATGTTCAACTTCGAGTGGTCGAACGAAACCCTGTTCTACGGATCCTATGCTCGGCTCGACAGCTTCTGGGAAAATTCACCGATGCAGGCGGAGGGCATGCTGGAAGGCGAGGAGCTGGCCGTGCTTGAGCCTTACCGCGGCCAGCTGCCTGAGACCGTATTCGCCGAGCCGGCATTCGTGCCGCCGGTCAGCACAACGAGCAAGACGGACCGCCGGCTTGTCAGGGCGGCAAACGCCCTTCTTGAAGAGGCAGGATGGACCATCGGTGATGACGGGCTGCGACGCAGCGCCGAGGGCGAGGTGCTGAGCATCGAGTTCATCGATGACGGGCCGGCATTCGAGCGCATTGTCCTGCCCTTCGCGGAGAACCTGAAGCTTCTCGGCATTGAGGCGAGCTTCGAGCTGATCGACAGTGCCGAGCTTGAACAGAGACAGGAAGACTTTGAATTCGATGTCTACGTCGCCCGCTTCGTCTTGCCTCTGAGCCCGTCGCTTGAGCTGAGAATCCTGTTTTCGAGTGAAAGCGCCAATACCCCGGGAACGTTCAACCTGACCGGGCTGGCCGACCCGGTTGTCGACGCCCTGATCGACGAGATCGTCGGCGCCGGGACCCGGGCCGAGATGGAAGTGCGCGTCAAGGCGCTCGACAGGGTATTGCGGGACCGCATGATCTGGGTGCCGAACTGGTACAAGGGGGCGCACTGGGTCGCCTATTGGGACGTGTTCGGGCGACCGGAGATCAAGCCGCCTTACGACAGGGGCATCGACTACTGGTGGTGGGATCAGGCCAAGTACGAAGAGCTGCGCGCCGAGGGTGCGCTTTAGCTTGCTCGATCCGCCTGGGGCCGTTGGAATGGCGCATCCCTTCGCCGGAGCGGATTCACGTAATGTTGCGGAGATGCCGCGAGCCGGTTCCTTGCGAATCAAGGGGCGGAGCGGCGGTGCGGTGCGACGGACCCGCCGCTGGCATCGGCGCTGGATCGTGCGTTGTCTCGGCGGGCGGTTAGCCAGGATTCCGCTTTTGCCGATTTGCGCTTTCGGCCGGATTTCCGCTGGGCGATGATCGATCAGGAAGCGATTTCGCCAGCGCCGGATCCTGCCGGCCGGCTGTCGGCAATTCGCCGACGAACTGCTGACCTGAGAGCGGGCGTGGAGCACGGCGCACACATTCTGCGGCGTCGCATCGAAACTGACCTGGAGCACACGCTTGCCGTGTCATGAATCGGAGGATGCCGTTTTATGTGGGAGATGTACCGGCCTCGGTCCTTGACGTCTCGAAAGTCGCCGCTCCCGGGTCCAGAATGACCGGGAGATTCCACAATTGAGGAGGCCATTCAACTCAATCGCCAAGCACTCAGGCTGGTGAGTTCCGGCGAATGCAGCAGCTGCCGGCGCATTGATCCCGGTTCATCCATGCCGTCTGTCGTCAAAGACCAGCCTGAATCCCTGATGCGCCGTCGTCGTGTCGGCCGTCGTGCCGGTCCGGGCCGCAATGCGATAGCGAAAACAGTAGCTCTTGTGACAAAGGAAGGAGCCGCCCTTCAGAACCTTCGACCTTGGCTGATTGGCGTGATGGGACTTTGCCCGCTTCGACAGCGAGCGGAGCTTGAAGGGGTCTGCCGTCCATTCCCATACGTTGCCGCACATGTTGTAGAGACCGTGGCCGTTCGACGCGAAGGACTTCGCTGGCGCCGTAGTTGCGTATCCGTCGGCGCAGGCGTTCTCGTCCGGGAATCTGCCCTGCCAAATGTTGCAGGGGAAGAAGCCGTGCTCGTCGGGTTCCTCGTCGCCCCACGGAAACGGCACGTCGCCAAGTCCGCCCCGTGCTGCGTGCTCCCATTCGATTTCAGTGGGGAGGCGCCCGCCAGCCCAGCCCGCGTAGGCCCGCGCATCGTTCCAGGACACATGAACCACCGGGTGATCCGGTTGCCAGGCATCCTCGGAGCCTGGGCCGTTGACCAATCGCCACGAAGCGCCATCGATCCTGCGCCACCACTCATGGCCAAGCACGGCCTGCGCTTCGGTGACGGCTTCCGCAACGTATCGGTGGAACACGAAGGACCAGCCAAACCGCTCGGCTTCGGTCACGAACCCGGCGTCCTCGACAAAGGTTGCGAACATCGCGTTCGTGACCGCGGTTTCCATCATGTGAAACCCGGACACGCGCTTGCGTAGAGCCGGACCTTCCTCGTCGACGGGTATCAATGGCCGGTCGGTGCCAAGAAGCGCTCTGCCGCCCGGAATCGCGCGGCAAGCGTGCATGGCGCGCCGGTCAATTCCGGTCTCCTGCAACACTTCCTGCCTTTCCCCGGACAGACCGTCTCGCGCTGGTGTACAGCAACTCTTGTCGTTCAACTCGCCCTGCCGCATTTCAATTGCGTCCGATTCAGAATGTGCCTCAATCCCGGGGCCCTGGCCACGCAAAATGCCGCGTCCGCCCTTCAGAAGGAGCGCGAGCGCGTCGATCTGCGTGGAAGCGCGGCCGGCATTGGCAATTCAAGATAGTCATTTGCATGCACCTGCGTGAGGCCGTTGAGGCAGAGCAAGTCCTTGTCGGCGTCGTCCAGATGCTGGATCGCGCCTCGAAACGTGCCGAAGACCTTGCGCACGTCTTGTGCCTTGCCGGTGATGTAGGGCAGCGCTGGCGTGGAAGGCGTGTTGACGATCGCCTTAAGTTTGATCGCCAAGAAGTTGAATTTCTTTATGTGATTCCAAGATACGGCGTCAATTGCGGCAACGTCTGCAACACGTTTCGCGACCGCATGAGCGCTCGCGGCGTGCGAGCCGGTCACGACCGGCGAGGAAAAGCGGACCCCTTCGTCCTTGGCCATGGCATCAAGGGCAGCCCATCCCGACTGGGACAGCGGGTCATTGATCGCGGGGCGCGCGTCCGCGAACTCTGCCAGCGTCGTCCGTCTGTCATCCGCTCGCGCAATAACAGTGCTGAAATAGTGACCTTCCGTGCACGGCAGGTCATGAGCCGGTGCGCCGACCAGTTGCACGGTTCCGTGCAGACGTGCTCGGTAGGGCAGGCTGCATGTCTGGGAAAGCAGGAGATCGGGATGTCTCCAATGGCTCCACGGGTTGCCGCTGCGCGTCAGGGCTGCCGGTGCGCCCGGCCAGGCATCCCGAAAGTTCCCCCAGAGCCGATCGAGCGCAGTTGCGGTCTCCGGCCGGTCATACATGGGCAAGCTCGCGATCATCCCTTCTTCGCGGCGCGTTGGCGGGCGAGGGCGCTGTCGCGGTCATTGATCCCGAGCATGGGGGCAACGAGGCGCATCAATGCATCTTCCTCGTGGTCTCGTGAACCGTCCGCGAGAGCGATTTCCCAGAGGGATTCCATGATCTGTTCGCGGTCCTCGTGTGGCACGGCCGCCTTGATGGCACGGGTGAAGCGCACCGTGTCCGGGGCCTCCGATTCCAGTGTCTCGGCATTCCTGCGAATCTCTGCGACTTCGAAGGGCGTCAGGCCAAAGCGCCGTGCCAGAACCTTGTTGATGCGCAATTTCTCTGAATCGTCGTAACTTCCGTCAGCACGCGCGATCCGGACAAGCAGCGCAGCAAGCGCCACCCGGGCATCGTCACCGGAAAGCGTCTCGGGTTCGGGTGCCGCCATGCGGCGGAGCAGTTCACCAAACATTTTTCCAGATTGAGTGTGTTCCAGATTGGTCGGTTGAAGTGATTCGGGCACTTGGGACAGAGTCGAAACGCATTTTCTGTCCGATTGCATCAATTTTCATCGTGAACCAGCCCAATAAATTTCAGGAGCAACCTCAGTTCCTTCGTAAGTTCAGCCGCACGAATGACGCTCGCAAGCGTTCGGTCGAGCGGTGACGAGCTGTTTCCGTTGCCTGCCTGACTGTCTTTCCTGACTGCCGCCGACACCCTAGGCGCTGCCGTGAACCGTTGCCCGGAACGTGCGCCCGCGTTGAATGCGCGATCGTGCCGACCCCGCTTTCCGCCGCGGTGGCGTCGCCGAGACCGACGTCCGTGCCCCGGCGACGACAGGCTGCAATCCTGCCGCAGGCCCGCGGACAGGCCAGGACGAGGGTCAGCGGTTGAGCGTCCGCTTCCTTCCGGAGCGGGCAGGGCCGGATGTCCTTCCTCGGCCTGTCGGCCTTGTTGTGCCGGTCGTGGCGGCCGCGTTCCCGCTACACGAGCCTACTTGTCTCCACGGCGGCCCGGACGAAATCCGCGAACAGCGGGTGTGGCTCAAACGGCTTCGATTTCAGTTCCGGGTGAAACTGCACGCAGACGAACCACGGGTGATCAGCAATCTCGACTGTCTCGGGCAATCGCCCGTCTGGGCTCATTCCGGAGAAACAGAGGCCGTGCCGTTCGAGACTGTCTCTATATCTTGTATCGATCTCGTAGCGATGCCGGTGGCGTTCCTCGATGGCGGTGTCCCCGTATATCTCCGCGACCCTTGAGTTATCCTTGAGATGTGCCGTGTAGGCGCCCAGGCGCATCGTGCCGCCCTTGTCGTCACTGATCCTGCGCCTTGATACATGGTTGCCCTGAACCCATTCCTTCAGGTGATAGACGACGGGCTTGAATCTTTTCTTGCCGGCTTCGTGGTCGAATTCCTCGGATCCCGCTTCGGCAATGCCGGCAAGATTGCGGGCAACCTCAATGACCGCCATCTGCATGCCCAGGCAGATGCCGAAATAGGGTATCTTCTTCTCTCGCGCGTGCCGGGTTGCCCGAATCATGCCTTCGGTTCCCCGCTCCCCGAAGCCTCCGGGAACCAGGATCGCATGAAAGCCTTCCAGATGCGGGGCTGGATCCTCGCTTTCAAACGCTTCCGAATCGATCCATTTGGCCTTCACGCGGGTGCGGTTGGCCATGCCGCCATGGATCAGCGCCTCTGCGATGGACTTGTAGGCGTCTTCGAGCTGCGTGTATTTCCCGACGATCGCGACCTTGACCACACCTTCCGCCTTGTCGAGCCTGTCCTTCACGTCATGCCAGCGGTCCAGCTTGGGCGTGGGTGCCGGCGCGATCCGGAATGCATCAAGAACCGCCTGGTCCAGGCCGAACTCGTGATAGGCAAGCGGCGCCTCGTAAATCGACACGAGATCGTAAGCCGGTATCACCGCTTCCAGCCGGACATTGCAGAACAGCGCGATCTTTGCGCGTTCCTTTTCCGGGATTTCCATTTTCGAGCGGCAGACAAGGACATCGGGCTGGAGACCGATCGCACGGAGCTCCTTGACACTGTGCTGCGTGGGCTTGGTCTTCAACTCGCGCGTCGCGGCGATGTAGGGCAACAGGGTCAGATGCATGAAGATGCATTGATCGCGAGCCTTGTCCTGCGCAAACTGGCGAATCGCCTCGAAGAATGGCAGCCCTTCTATGTCTCCGACCGTGCCGCCGATCTCGCAGAGCATGAAGTCCGTCTCGTCTTCTCCGATGCTGATGAAGTCCTTGATCTCGTTGGTGACGTGCGGAATCACCTGAATGGTCTTTCCGAGGTAGTCGCCGCGCCGCTCCTTTCCGAGGACGTTGGAATAAATGCGGCCCGACGAGACGGAATCGGTGCCACGCGCATGAACACCGGTGAAGCGCTCGTAGTGGCCGAGATCGAGATCGGTCTCGGCGCCGTCGTCGGTGACGAAGACTTCGCCGTGCTCGATCGGACTCATCGTTCCGGGATCTACGTTCAGGTAGGGATCGAGTTTCCTCAGCCGAACCGAATATCCGCGTGCCTGGAGCAACGCTCCGAGCGCGGCGGACGCAAGCCCCTTTCCGAGCGATGACACCACGCCGCCGGTAACAAAGACGAACCTCGCCATCTTGTTGGATACTCCCCGTGACCGCTTTGGCCGCCCGATTCGTCGTTCGAATGACGCGGCATCACGGGGCTTCACCGTTAAAGGATTCGCGGCGACTTGCCAAGTGGATCGCCGCAATATATTGAGAAAATTTTCGCAGATGATCGAAGTCTTGTGGAATTTCGCGCCGACAAGGCTAGCCAATGCTGCTTCGCTTGATCAAGGAGTCGCGCGATTTCAGGGCGTTGGACGCGTTCCGGACGCAGGGAATTGGCCGGTTGCCCTGCAGATGGCCATCCCGAACTCCAGTCTCGCGGCCGCACCATGCCAGGACTGTCGCCATCCTGCCGGATGAAGGACGGCATTTTCGATCAAGGAGGAGGCCGCGGGCTCGTTACTCGTCCGCGCGGGGCAGGAGGTCGCCGCTCGACGTGCCATCTCCCACGGGCGGCAGCAGCGAATCGGCTTCCGGAACTTCGCCCGGTTCAGGGCCTGTCTCCGGCGCGGCAATGCCGAGCCGGTCCAGCACGGAGCCGCTGGCCGAGTTCTGAGCGGCAATGATCGTCAGCGTAAGCGACGTGATGATGAATGCGATTGCGAAAGCCCAGGTCACCTTGCCGAGCGCCGTTGCCGCGCCACGCGACGTCACAAGCCCGCCGCCTCCGCCACCAAGGCCGAGGCCACCGCCTTCCGAGCGCTGCAGGAGCACAACGCCAATGAGGCAGAGAGCGAGAATCAGGTGGACGATGAGAACGACGTTGTCCATGGCGAATGCGGCCCTGTTTGCGAGTGTGCGGTATCTAAGCGAGCCAATGGCCCTTCGCAACCCCGCCTGCACGAGAAGGTCAGTTTCCCCATTCCACGATCACCGCACCCGCTGCGATCAAGGTCATCAAGGCCAGTCGCCGCGGCCCCACCCTTTCGCCAAGCATCAGCCAGCCGAAGAGGGCGGCGAACACGACGGAGGTTTCCCTGAGCACCGCCGCCTCGCCGACCTTGTCGAGGCGCGTTGCCAGCATGATGCCGCCAAAGGAGAAGTAAGCCACGAACGCTCCAAGGACTCCGAGCCGCAGCACCGGCACGAACGGCTGGGGCAACTGTCCGCGTCGCCATATGAGGTACCCGATCGGAAAGGCAATTCCGTCGATCAGGAAGAACCACGCCAGGAACGTGAACGGGTTTCCGGTCGCGCGGATGACGTAGGCGTCCCAAGTGGTGTAGAGCGCAACGATGCCGCCTGTCATCACTGCAAGGCCGAGCGCGAGCGGCAATCTAGAGCGGTCGGTCACGGTATGGCGCAGGTTGTAGGCCGCAAGACCGAAGATTCCCAGCGTGAGACAGGCAACGCCGAGCCATTGGACCGGCGCAAATTGTTCGTTGAACAGGATGCCGGCTCCAATGACCGTGAATGCCGGCCCCGATCCCCGGACCACCGGGTAAACCACCGTGTAGGCACCAACAGTGTAGGCGCTGGCCTGAGCGATCTTGTAACCGGTGTGCACCACCCATGCGACGCCAAAGAGCGGCCAAAGTTCCGGTTCGGGCAAGGGAACGAGAAAGAGCGCGATCGGCAAGGCAATCAGGCCGTAGCAGCCATCGATCGCACTGCGCATGGTCCATGGATCGGAGCGTGTCTTCTGCAGCGCTCCGAACAAGGCGTGCAGGAAGGCGGCCTGCAATGCCAGAACGAGTGCTGCCGTTCGCCCGGCTTCCGTTCCCTCGATGGAGATCAGCCACTCGCTCATCGCAGCAGGGTCCATCGCGCGTCCGGAGCTATGCGATCCCGCACGTACGGAGTCGTCACGCGTCGAGCCCGGTCAGGGCCGCCGCAAATTCTCGTGGATCGAAGGGCGCCAGGTCGTCGATCTGTTCGCCGACCCCGATCGCGTGGATCGGCAGACCGAACCTGTCGGCCAGGGCAACCAGCACGCCGCCCTTCGCGGTGCCGTCAAGCTTTGTCATGACAAGACCGGAGACACTTGCGACCTCGCGGAATATCTCAACCTGGGAAAGCGCGTTCTGTCCGGTCGTGGCATCGAGCACTAGAAGCGTGTTGTGTGGCGCCTCCGGATCCCTCTTTCGGATGACGCGAACGATCTTGGCGAGTTCCTCCATCAGGTCGTTCCGGTTCTGGAGCCGACCCGCCGTGTCAATCATGAGGATGTCCGCCTCATCCGATTCGGCTTGCGCCATGGCTTCGAATGCCAGGCTTGCCGGATCCGAACCCTCCCGTGCCGTGAGAACGGGGACGCCGGCCCGCCGGCCCCATATCTGAAGCTGCTCGACTGCGGCCGCCCGAAAGGTGTCGCAGGCAGCGATCACCACGGACTTTCCGGCATCGTGGAACTGGGAAGCGAGCTTTCCGATGGTTGTGGTCTTGCCCGAACCGTTGACCCCCGCCACCAGCACGACCTGCGGCCGCTTCGGGAAGATCGGCATCGGGCTTGCCACCGGTTCCATGATGCGGGCGATTTCGTCGGCCATCAGCTCCTTCAACTCGGCAGTCGAGAACTTCCGCCCGATTCGTCCCTCTGCCATGTTGGCCGCAACCCGCATCGCCGTCTCGACGCCCATGTCCGAAGCGATGAGCAATTCCTCGACCTGCTCCAGCATGTCGTCATCCAGGGCGCGCCGGACCACGGCACCCGTTGCGCTGCGACCTGACGTTCGGGCGGCGGTTCCGGTGCTGTCCGCACCGTTTCTGTCACATGAATCGGGCGCGATCCGTGCCCGTGCTGCAGCATCTGCGGCTTCCGTTGGGGGCGATTCCGGCCCCATTGCGCCAGGGGCCTCCTCGACGCTGCCGCCTTCCTCGATGATTGCGTCGAGACCTTCGTCGAGTTTCGATGACGACCTGAAGAGCCGTTCCTTCAGTTTGGAGAAAAACGCCATGCCCACGACCTAATCCCGGAAGGTCCGAGATGGAAGATGGATCGTGAAGAGTATCAGGATTGCATGTTCCGGCCGGTCCGTGCCCCGGGCGTTCCTGATTTCCTCGAATCGTCCTTCGTGCCCCTGACCTCGATCCGCCCGTCCCGGAACTCGATTTCCAGTGACTTTGCGCGGCGGGCCTCTTCTGCCGTGGTCAGCACGGACTTGCCGCTGCGAACGATCGCATAGCCACGGGCCAGCGTCGCCTTGTAGCCAAGGCTGGCCCGCGTTCGCTCCAGTGCTTTAAGGTGGTCGGCGAGCCGAGCCAGTCCGGTCTCGACTGCCGTCGTCATCCTCGTGCCGACTTGGTCAAGGTCTCCCCTATTTTGCCGTGCCCGCTCCCGGATTTGCCCGATGCGGAGACGGGCAACCAACGCAGACAAGCGTTCGTTCCTGCGTTCGACTGCGTGTCTGAGACCCCCTGCAAGGCCTTTCGTCCGGTGATCGAGCAACTGGCTCTCGCGGCCCAGTCTGGACTTGAAGAGCGTTGGCCGCAGGCCGGCCGCCGCGCCGACGAGGTGGCCTCGCTTGCGTTCCAACAGTTGGGTGAGCCGTCTGGGCAGGGATTCGCTGGCGCGGTCGAGCCGCTGGCCCGGATCGGCGATGAGGGCTTCCGGCTGCGGCAGGAGGCGTGCTAGCGCGGTGATCCGTTGGCGCAGCGTGTCCACGTTGCGTGCCATGCTCCGCGACAGCCGCGCCTCGTGGCCGGCCAGGTCCGCAAGCACTTCCGAACGGACTGGCACCGAGATCTCCGCCGCTGCCGTCGGCGTGGGCGCCCTGCGGTCGGCGGCAAAGTCCAGGAGCGTTGTGTCGGTCTCGTGCCCGACCGCGGAAATCAGCGGAATTTCCGATGCCGATGCCGCGCGTGCCACAATCTCCTCGTTGAAGCCCCAGAGGTCCTCGATCGAACCGCCGCCCCGCGCGACAATCAGGAGGTCGGGGCGGGGCGGGGACCCGCCAGGCTGCAGCGCGCTGAACCCGGCAATGGCCCGCGCCACTTCCGGTGCGGCGGCGTCACCCTGCACGGCTACGGGCCAGATGACGACTTCCCTCGGAAATCTTTCGCGGAGCCTGTGCAGTATGTCCCGGATCACGACCCCCTGCGGCGACGTGATGACTCCTATGACGTTTGGCAGATATGGCAGCGGTTTCTTGTTCGCTTCGTCAAAGAGGCCTTCGGCTGCAAGCTTCTTCTTGCGCCTTTCAAGCATCGCCATCAGTGCGCCTTCGCCTGCAACGACGATGCGCTCGGCGTTCAGGCTGAATCTCGACTGGAATCCGGAGGCGGTCATCTTGCCCTCGGCGATCACCTCCATGCCCTCTTCGGGCATCATGGCCAGCGCGGGCACCTGGCTCCTCCACGTCATGCACGAGAGCACGGAGCGTTCATCCTTGAGGTCGAAATACAGATGCCCTGACCGCGCCAGCACCACCCGACCGACTTCGCCTCGCACGCGAACCCAGCCGAGTTCCGATTCCACAAGGCGCTTCACGCGACCCGCGATCTCGCTCACGGTGAATTCGGGCGTGTTGTCGCCGGATACTTCCTCGAATAGCTCCATGTTCGCGTCCGCGGTCGCCTTGTGCTTCCCCGGGCGGGACCCTAGAACGCCAGCCAACGAAGGGGAAGCGGAGCGCCGATGAATATTCTGATTCTTGGCGGCGGCGGACGGGAACACGCGCTGGCCTGGGCCGTGATGCAGAATCCGAAATGTGACCGGCTGATCGTCGCGCCCGGCAATGCGGGGATCGCGGCGATTGCCGAATGCGCCTCTCTCGATATCGAGGACGGGCCAAGAATGGTGGAATGCGCCGATGCGAATTCGATTGATCTCGTGGTCGTCGGGCCGGAGGCGCCATTGGCGGCCGGGGTGGCCGACGACTTTCGCGCCGCCGGGTTCAAGGTTTTCGGTCCGTCGCGGGAGGCGGCGCGACTGGAATCCTCGAAGCGGTTCACCAAGGAAGTCTGTGACGCCGCCGACGTTCCTACGGCAGCTTGGGCGCGATTCACGGAGGCAGCCGCCGCCAAGGCCTACATTCGCGAGCGCGGCGCGCCGATCGTCGTGAAGGCAGACGGGCTGGCGGCTGGCAAGGGCGTCATCGTTGCCCAGGACACGGCGGCAGCGGAAGTGGCCGTTGACGACATGCTCGGAGGCGCGCTCGGGGCCGCCGGCGCCGAATTGGTGATCGAGGAGTTCATGGATGGCGAGGAGGCTTCGTTCTTCGTGCTTTGTGACGGAACGGACGCCTTGCCAGTTGGCACGGCTCAGGATCACAAGCGGGTAGGCGAGGGCGACACGGGACCCAATACCGGCGGGATGGGCGCGTATTCGCCCGCGCCCGTACTGAACGAATCCGTCGCCGCCCGCACGATGGAGGAAATCATCCACCCGACGCTTGCGGAAATGGTTCGGCGCGGCACTCCCTATCAGGGCGTGCTGTACGCGGGCCTCATGATTGAGAACGGCACCCCCCGGCTGGTCGAGTACAACGTGAGGTTCGGTGATCCGGAGTGCCAGCCATTGATGATGCGGCTCGGCGCGCAGGCCCTGGATCTCATGCAGGCCGCTGCCGAGGGAAGGCTTTCGGAAGCGAGAGTCAATTGGGCAGGGGACCATGCAATGACAGTCGTGATGGCCGCCAAGGGCTATCCGGGTGACTACGAGAAGGGCAATCCAATCGCCGGCCTTGACGGTCTGGCCGGCGATTCTCGCCAGATGGTGTTTCACGCGGGAACCTCGCGGACAGAACACGGAATCGTCTCCGCCGGTGGCCGGGTCCTGAACGCGACCGCCCGTGGCGACAGCTTGCAGGAGGCCCGGGATGCCGCCTATGCGCTGGTCGACAGGATCGACTGGCCTGGCGGAATGTGCCGACGAGATATCGGCTGGCGGGCTCTGGGATGAGTGAATCCAAGCTGAATCCGGCGGTCAAGCAGGTGCTCGAACTGGGCCCGCCGCTGCTGTTCTTCGTGGCCTATCTGTGGATGCGGGATGACACCTACGCCTTCGGAGGCACGGAGTATTCCGGATTCATCGTGGCGGCTGGCCTGTTCGTGCCGATCCTGCTGGTCTCGATGGCGATCCTCTGGAAGCTGACGGGCCGCCTGAGCCGGATGCAGGTCTTCACCATCGTGATGGTGGTGATCTTCGGCGGCCTCACGGTCTGGCTGAACGACGAGCGGTTCTTCAAGGTGAAGACCACCCTGGTCTACGGGGTCCTGTCTGGCATTCTCGGGATCGGGCTCTTGCAAGGCAGGTCTTACCTTGCTTGGGCCATGGCCGAATTCCTGCCCCTGACGAGCGAAGGCTGGATGAAGCTCACCAAGCGTCTGGCGGCCTTCTTTGCCGGACTTGCGCTGGCCAACGAGATTGTCTGGCGAACGATGTCGACGGATGCCTGGGTCAAGATCGAGACGTTCGGGTTCCCGATCGCGCTGTTCCTGTTCGTCTGGCTCCAGATGCTGACCCTGCGGCATGACTTGACTGAGGAACAGGCAGACGGGGCGGAATAGGCGCCGCCCGAGCGCGGCACAGCGGCTGACAGGCGTGCCTTCGAAGAAAGGTGGCTGGGCCAAACGGTCGGTCGGGAGCCCGGGGACGTCACCCCTTCTGTTCGAAGAGAATCTTGTCTGAAACCTCCCTTTCCTCAGGGGACTGCTGACGGTCACGCACTTCCGCCGCGACCGCCTTGCCCCTGATGACTGAAGGGCGGTTTCCCACCTCGTCCAGCCAGCGCGCGAAGTGGGGCTTGTCGTCGATGGCCTGTTCCTGCCCTTCCCAGTTTTGCGCCCAGGGCCAGATGGCCATGTCGGCAATCGAGTAGTCACCGGCGACGAATTGGTTGTCCTCAAGCCTGGTGTTGAGCACGTTGTAGAGTCTCCCGACCTCGTTTCTGTAGCGCTTCTGTGCATAGGGAAGGACTTCGGGGGGTGTGCGCTGCGGGGCGTATTTCAGGAAATGATGCGCTTGGCCTGCCATCGGGCCAACACCGCCCATCTGCCACATCAGCCACTGGTCGATGACGATCCGGTCGCGATCCGACGATCCGTAGAATTGTCCCGTCTTGCGGCCGAGATATTGCAGGATGGCTCCGGATTCAAAGATCGAGATCGGATGGCCTTCCGGTCCGTCCGGATCAATGATGGCCGGCATGCGGTTGTTGGGGGAGAGCTTGAGGAATTCCGGGTCGAACTGGTCGCCCTTGCCGATGTCCACAAGATGAAGCGCGTAGGGCAGGCCCATCTCCTCGAGCGCTATGGTGACTTTCCAGCCGTTCGGGGTTGGCCAGTAATGGAGATCTATCGGGTCGGGCATGCCGTTTCCTTTCCGGGGCCGCTTGTCGCTTCGGCACTAGGTGGCGTATTTTGGGGCGAGTTCAAGGGGCGCCGGTTCCGCTTGCCGGGATGTCGATGGCGGCTTGGCCATGCCTTCCGGTGACGGCCGCGATGTCTTCATGGCGAGGACTCCCGAATCAGGCACCGCCTTGCACTGGCAACATGCCCCGCGCTGCGCCTTGCGCACGGACGTTGAACGCCTGCGCCGGAAAGTCTGCATCGGGTGGGCGGTGAGAGCCGGCGCCGCGTCCAGTTCGTGCGGTGTTCCGTCGCCGGCGCGCGCGTCATGGCAGGTAACGGGTTCCGGCTTCCTCAAGCCTTGCCTTCTGCGATGTCGCCCGGATTCAGGGTTGGCGTTTCGCTTCAGCGGCGAGAATGGTCGAAGAACTCTCCATGATGCCTTCGGCGTCGCCCTTGACCCCGGTTCCGGGCACTAGTACGCAGTGCTGCACGTGGCGATTTGTTCACCGGATTGCGGGCCACGAAAAAGACACCGCTAAAGAGGTCTGGGACGTTCACGCCCCTGACGCTCTCGCAGTCGGACCGGGTTTGGATAGGAGGCGTCCCCATTACCGAAGACTGGAAGAATCGCACGAAACTCGTGCATGAAGGCATCCGGCGAAGCCAGTACGGGGAGGTCGCCGAATCGATCTTTCTCACGCAGGGCTTTGTCTACGAGACCGCCGAACAGGCCGCGCAGCGTTTCGAGGAGGCTGGCGAGGACGAATTCGTCTATACGCGCTACGGGAACCCGACAGTGCGGATGTTCGAGGAGCGGACCGCCGCGATAGAAGGCGCCGAGGACGCGTTCGCCACGGCCTCCGGCATGGCGGCGGTTTACGCGTCCCTGGCATCGATGCTCAAGGCGGGCGACCATGTGGTTTCGGCGCGAGCGCTGTTCGGATCCTGCCTCTACATCCTGGAGGAAGTGCTGCAGCGCTTCGGCGTGGACGTCACCTTCGTTGACGGCACCGATCTCGATGCGTGGCGGGCGGCGGTCAGGCCGGACACCAAGGCCGTGTTCCTGGAAAGCATCTCCAATCCCACGCTTGAAGTGATTGACATCAAGGCGGTGGCGGCGATTGCGCATGATGTGGGAGCGAAGCTAATAGTCGACAACGTGTTCTCGACTCCCGTTCTGAGCCGGGTGCTGGATCTCGGGGCGGACGTCGTCGTCTACTCCGCGACCAAGCATATCGACGGTCAGGGGCGGGTACTGGGTGGCGTCGTGCTCGGAACCAGGGACTATGTCCGCAAGACGCTGGAACCTTTCCTGAAGCATACGGGCGGCGCGATGAGCCCGTTCACGGCATGGGTGTTGCTGAAGGGCATTGAGACGCTAGACCTACGTGTCAGGGCGCAGTCGGAGAGCGCCCGGAAGCTGGCAGAGGCGTTCGAGGGTCACGCGCGCCTCGAAAGGGTCGTCTATCCGGGCTTGCCGTCTCATCCCCAGCACGAAACCGCGATGGCGCAAATGGAGATGGGCGGCACGGTCGTGACCTTCGTGCTCAAGGGAGGAAAGGAGGCCGCGTTCAGGTTCCTGAATGCGCTCCGGATAGTCATCATCTCGAACAATCTGGGGGATGCAAAGTCAATCGTGACGCATCCGGCCACCACGACTCATCAGCGACTGACCGAGGAGCAGCGGGACGAACTGGGCATATCACCTGGGCTGGTCCGCCTGTCCGTGGGACTGGAAGACGTCGACGACCAGATTCAGGACATCCGGCAGGCTCTCGAGGCCGCATGAAGCGGAGACCGGCCATATGCGGCCTGCCGATTCGCAACCCTTTCGGGCCGGGCCCGCGGAAAGGGCCTTGGCCCTGATGGCGCCGAAACCGGTTCTCATTCTTCAACTGCGCCCGGAGGACGAGGCGTCGGATGGCGAATTCCGCGCGTTCCTCGAAAAGGGTCGCCTGAATGAATCGGAGGTTCGCCGACACAGGATGGAGACGGGGCCATTGCCGACGGGGTTCTCGCTCGACGACTACTCGGCCGTCATTGTCGGCGGCGGCCCAGGCTGCGTGAGCGACGATCCGGCCACGCGCGATCCGGTCGAGGCGCGGGCGGAATCGGAGCTTCTGGCATTGATGCCCGAGATACTTGCCCGGGACATGCCGTTCCTCGGGTGCTGCTACGGCATTGGCCTGCTGGCGCATCACCAGGGAGCGCGGGTTTCGAAGGAACGGTATTCGGAGCCGGTATCGGCCGTGCCGTGCAATGTAACGGAGGCGGGGCAGGTGGATCCGTTGCTGGCCGGGCTGCCGCTCAGGTTCAACGCTCTGCTTGGCCACAAGGAAGCGGTTCAGGAACTGCCCGACGGCACGGTGCATCTCATGTCCTCGGAAACGTGCCCCTTCCAGATGATCCGGGCGGGCGAGAACGTCTATGCCACGCAGTTTCACCCGGAGGCGGACGGGCAGATCTTTGCCGACCGCATCCGGATCTATCGCGATTTCGGGTATTTCCTGCCTCAAGAGGCCGCCGCCCTGACCGAGGCATGCCTGGCTGCGGATGTGGCGGAGCCCGAGCGCATCCTGAAGCGATTCGTGGCGCGCTACGTGACGTGCGGCAGGTCACGCGACGCGCGAGATGCCGGGAACGGCACTGGATTGCCACCGAAAGCAGCCCGGTGGCCCGTCGCCGGAGTGGCGGGAGACTGACGTGCACGTCCGTGCGCCTCGGAGCAGGCATTCGGCCGACCAATTGAGCCTGGTGTCCGCGGAGGGCCGTTCTGATCGATGCCGCGAACCCGTCAAGCCGGAGGCCGCATGCCATGTGGCGTTGGCCGAGTTCCGGAACGGCCTGGCCTCGCGGACGGCTGGCGAGCGGCGGGAGCTTCTGCATGTCGGAATCCCGGACTTCCGGATGCCGGCCCTGTGCAACGCGAAGGACGGCTGCACCCGTGAGCCCGAGACGGAAGCAACCGGCCCGGCCAGCCTGGCTGCCGACCAGGAGGCGGTCAAGAATTGCCGCTTCCTGCAGAGCCCACGGACCGCCGGGAAGCAAGCTGACCGTGGTGGCTGACGGGCGGCGCGGCGCATGTCGCTCTGCAGTTGACTTGGGCCGGTCCCATGGCCAAGGCTCGCTGCATGGTTGATTTCAGGCCAATCGGATACGTCATAGGCCTTCTTGTCGCCGCGCTTGGCATCTCCATGCTGATTCCGATGTTCGTGGATCTTGCCCAGGGCAATGAACACGCGGGAGCGTTTCTGGAAGTTGCCCTGATCACGCTCCTGATCGGCGGATTGATGGCAATGGCATCGTCCAATTCGGTGGCAGGCGGCATGAATCTGCAGCAGATCTTCCTTCTGACAACAGGGGTTTGGGTCGTGCTGCCGTTCTTCGGGGCGTTGCCGTTCATGTGGGGTGAACTCGGAGCGGATTTCACGGACGCGTATTTCGAGGCGATGTCCGGACTGACAACGACCGGCTCCACGGTGTTCAGCGGGCTGGACGCGGTGCCTTCGGGCCTGCTTGTCTGGCGGTCCATGCTGCAATGGTTCGGCGGCATAGGGATCATCGTCGTTGCCATGGCCTTCCTTCCCGAGCTGAGGGTCGGAGGCATGCAGATCTTCCGTTCCGAGGGATTCGACACTGATGGCAAGGTGCTGCCCCGTGCTGCCGAAATCGCGTCACGCATCTCGATCATCTACCTTTTCCTGACATTTGCATGCGCAATGGCCTACCTGGTTGCCGGCATGCCGCTCTTCGAGGCCGCCAACCATGCGATGACCACCATCGCGACAGGCGGCTTTTCGACCCATGACCAGTCATTCGGCACCTTTCAAGGGGCGCCGGAGTATGTCGCGGTGGTCTTCATGATACTGGCGAGCCTGCCTTTCGTGCGCTACGTGCAGATTCTTGCCGGTTCGTCGAAGCCGCTGCTGCGCGACAGCCAGGTGCGTGCCTTTCTGGCGGCACTGCTCACAATTGTCGTCCTGGTCGCAATTCACAGGCTTCTGGCGCAGGGTGCGGCGGCGCACGTCGCGCTGCGCGAGGCCTTGTTCAACATAACGTCGATCATGACGGGCACAGGCTACGCGAGCACGGACTACCAGCTATGGGGCGCGTTTCCGGTTACGGTGTTCTTCCTTGTCGGCCTGATCGGCGGGTGCGCGGGGTCGACCAGCTGCTCGGTCAAGGTGTTCAGGTACCAGATTCTGCTGAAGGCCGTGGCGAACCAGATCCGCCGCATACAGAGTCCGCACGGGGTCTACCAGCTCAAGTATGCCGGACGGCGCCTGAGCGAGGACGTGCTTTCCTCGGTCATGGTCTTCCTCACGATGTTCCTTGTCACGTTCGGAATCGTGGCCGTGCTCCTTTCGGCGACGGGGCTTGATCTCGTCACGTCCGTAAGCGGCGCGGCCACGGCGATTGCCAATGTGGGTCCGGGCCTTGGCACCAAGATTGGCCCGGACGGGAACTTTGCCGGATTGAACGATGCCGCGAAGTGGATCCTGTTGTCGGCGATGCTTGTGGGTCGGCTCGAACTGCTGGTGGTGTTCGTGCTGTTCACGTCACGGTTCTGGCGTGCCTGAGATCGTGGCTCCGTGTCTTGACAACGTCTTCCGGCCCGAGCCTGATTGACCGTTCCAGCGGCCTTGCCTATTGAGTGCGCAATCGTTTTCCACCGGGGGCAACCCATGGACGCAGACACGCGCCCGAAGAGTTTTCAGGACGTCATCCTTCGGCTTCAGGGCTATTGGGCCGAGAATGGCTGCGTTTTGCTTCAGCCGTATGATCTGGAGGTCGGGGCGGGCACCTTCCATCCGGCCACGATGCTGCGCGCGCTAGGCGAGCGGGAGTGGTCAGCGGCCTACGTGCAGGCCTCGCGACGCCCAACGGACGGCCGCTACGGTGAGAATCCGCATCGCCTTCAGCACTACTACCAGTTCCAGGTGATCATCAAGCCGTCGCCTCCCGACCTGCAGGCTCTCTACATCGGGTCGCTTGAGGCGATCGGAATCGACATGGCCTTGCATGACATCCGGTTTGTCGAGGACGACTGGGAGAGCCCGACCCTGGGTGCCTGGGGGCTTGGCTGGGAGGTCTGGTGCGACGGCATGGAGGTAAGCCAGTTCACGTATTTCCAGCAGGTCGGCGGGCATGACTGCCACCCGGTTTCGGGCGAACTGACCTACGGTCTCGAACGCCTTGCCATGCATGTGCTTGGCATCAACCACGTGATGGAGATGCCGTTCAATGATCCGCAATCCAGGATTGCACTGTCCTACGGCGACGTATTCCGGCAGACGGAAGAGGAATATGCCCGCTGGAATTTCGACGTGGCGGACGCCGACATGCTGTTCAGGCATTTCGAGGATGCAGAGGCCGAGTGCCGCCGGATCCTGGATGCGGAAGAGGTGGATCCGAAGACGGGAAGGCGGATCGTGATGGTGCATCCCGCCTATGACCAGTGCATCAAGGCTTCGCACGTGTTCAACCTGCTCGATGCCCGGGGCGTGATTTCCGTCACCGAGCGCCAGGCCTATGTCGGGCGGGTCCGGTCGCTGGCGAAAGCCTGTGCCGATGCGTTCGTGACGACCGAGGCGGCGGCGGGCGCGTGATGGTGGCGGTGGATTGCGAACAGATGCCCTGCCGGGAATGTCGGCGGCACGCCCCGGGAAAGGCCCCGCACTTGATACCATGCAGGCCAAGCGGAGACCGGTCCTGCGCGAAGCAGGACGTGGCATGAGCGGGAAAGCGGTTGCTGTCATTCTCGGGTTCTGTTGCGCGCTTGCGGGCGGCGGGCTGTACTACTTGCAGGTACACGGGTTCTACGATGAGATTCCACCAAGCGGGGCATCGGACGTGAAGCTGACCACGCTACACTCCGGAAAGCCAGAAGAAATAATCCATGAAGGATTCCAGGCCATTGACGCGGAAAGCTCACCTCTCCGCTACCGTGCCTGCTTCACGACCCGCCTGAGCCTTGCGGCGCTTAGGGAAACCTATGTGGTCCATGACGACCCGGTGCCAAACGTGGCGCCCGGATGGTTCGAGTGCTTTGATGCGCCGAAAATCGGAGCGGCGCTGGAAGAAGGTTCCGCGATCGCGTTTCTGGGTACCGGCAATGTCGTTTACGGCTTTGACCGGGTTGTGGCCGTCTCGGGGGACGGGCATGGCTACGTTTGGCACCAATTGAACCATTGCGGGGAAAGGCATTTCGACGGGCGATCCATGCCGGAAGCCTGCCCGCCGCCGCCGCTGAAGGAGAGCAAGTGATGCCGAGAGCGCAGATGCAGTTGCAGACTTCCTGCCCCGTACATGGCCGATGCAAGGATCTGATCCATGCCTGACTTGCTGATCGAACTCCTGTCGGAGGAAATCCCGGCACGGATGCAGGTGACTGCAGCGGAGGATTTGCAGCGTCTTGTGACCGATGGCCTTGCAGAGGCAGGATTGTCTCATGACGAGGCCGCATCCTTTGTCACGCCGCGGCGACTTATCCTGACGGCGTCGGGCTTGCCGAAGATGAGTCCGGTGCAGCGAGAGGAGCGAAAGGGGCCGGGCGTCAACGCCCCGGAGAAAGCGCTGGATGGATTCCTGCGCTCGACCGGCCTTTCGAAGGGGGACCTTGAGGCGCGGGAAGACAAGAGAGGGCAGGTGTGGTTCGCGGTCATCGAGCATGAAGGACGCCCGGCCAGCCAGATCGTGGCCGAGGTCCTCGGCGCGGTCATTCGCGATTTCCCGTGGCCCAAGTCCATGCGTTGGGGTTCCGGAAGTCTCAGATGGGTGCGGCCGCTGCACTCGATCATCTGCCTGCTTAGCGATGCCGACGGGACGCAGGTCGTTGACCTTGATGTAGATGGCATACGTGCAGGGAACCGGACAGCGGGCCATCGATTCATGGCGCCGGAGCCGTTAAGCGTCATGTCCCCTGACGACTACCTTGCGAAGATGAGACAAGCCAAGGTCGTCGTTTCCGCCGATGAGCGTGAAGAGATCATCATGCGCGAGGCAGTCCGGCCGGCTGATGCGCAGGGCCTCGAAGTCGTGCAGGATGCCGGCCTTCTGGCAGAGGTCGCGGGCCTTGTCGAATGGCCCGTGGTTCTGCTTGGCGAGATTGGAGAGGAGTTTCTTGATCTTCCGCTCGAGGTGCTTCAGACCTCCATGAGGGCACATCAGAAGTTCTTTAGCGTAAGGGATCGTTCAGGCCGGATCACGCATTTCGTCGCGGTCGCGGATCGGGAGACGCCTGATGATGGCGCAACGATCATGGCCGGGAACCAAAAGGTTCTTCGGGCCCGTCTTTCGGATGCCAAGTTCTTCTGGGAAAACGATCTGCGCGTGGCCGGGGAGGGCATGAAGGCGTGGACCGACATGCTCGGCAAGGTCACGTTCCATAACAGGCTTGGAAGTCAGGCGGAGCGAATCGAGCGGATTTCGGCTTCGGCCGGCGAGATTGCAGCTGCTTTGGGAGCTGATCCGGACAAGGCGATCGAGGCAGCGCGGATTGCAAAGGCCGACCTGTCATCCGAGATGGTCCAAGAGTTCCCCGAACTCCAGGGTGTAATGGGAGAATGCTATGCTTGTGCCGCTGGCGTCTCCGGCGACATCGCAGGAGTTGCACGCGAGCACTACCAGCCGCTTGGCCCGTCCGACGATGTGCCGAACGGCCCCCTGTCGATCGCGGTCGCGCTTGCGGACAAGATCGACACGCTGGCGGGGTTCTGGGCAATCGGCGAGAAGCCGACCGGCTCGAAGGATCCGTTCGCTCTGAGGCGCGCAGCGCTCGGCGTGATCAGGCTGATTCTTGAAAACGGCCTCCGACTTCCCTTCGCCGAGATTGCAAGGAAGCCAAGCTGGCGGGCCGCCTCTGCCGCAGCGGAGCATGGCTCCAAGGCGGAAGGCCAGAGCAAGGCCTTGAATTTCTTGCGGGACAAGACAAATGGTCACAAGACCCTTGGTGACAAGAATCCGGCGTTGCAGCATGAGATCCTCGAATTCCTTCATGAACGCATGAAGGTCTTTCTTCGTGGCAAGGGCCTTCGCCATGATGCCATTGACGCCTGTCTTGCGATGCCAGGCGCGGATGATCTGACATTGCTGGTCAAGCGTTCCGATGCCCTCTCGGCGTTTCTGGACACCGAAGATGGCAACAACCTCACCCAGGGCTTCAAGCGTGCGCACAACATCCTGAAGCAGGCCGAGAGGAAAGATGGCGTCGAATGCACGCGCGATCCGGACCTGAAGCTGGCGGAAACGGACGAGGAGCGGGCGCTGTTTGATGCCTTGGAAAGAGCGGAGGCGGCAATTGGTCCTGCCATGAAAGACGAGCGTTTCGATGCCGCCATGTCGGCTATGGCGGAACTCAGAGGGCCGATTGACGGATTCTTCGAGGCGGTGCAGGTGAACGACGAGAATGAAAGCCTGAGGCGCAACCGTCTCAATCTCCTGCACCGCATCAGCGAGACATGCCTTGCCGTGGCGGACCTGAACAGGATCGAGGGATAGCAGTCACGTTTGGACTCCTGCATCGGGAGCGGTCGGCAATGTGGCACCAAGGATGGTCCGCCCTGCCGTTCTTCCGCCGCCACGCTAGCCACGTTTCGCCGATCAGGACGATGCAGCCGTGCCTTGAGCCTCGAAGCACGGGAAGAATGCAATGTCTGGGAGCAGGTTGCCCATGCGAATGCCGCCCGACCCTTGGCCACAACGATTCTTGAACGTTGACGCTTACTGCGTATGCTGCGAGGCAAAGGAATCGCCGCAGTGCAGAAACCCGTTGAAATAGATGAATTTGTTGTTGTCGACGCGACCGCCCCGGTCGCGGCCGGGACGTATGGCGAGCGAGCGAAGTGCCTGCAGCGGCTAATCCGGCTGAATCTGCCGGTTCCCGCATCGATTGCGCTGTCCGTTGCAACGGTGCGGTCGCTGGCATCCGGTGGCACCGTGGACGCCGCGAAGGTGTTGGCGCATTTCGGCAAGGCCCCGCTCGTTTCGGTGCGTCCGTCTTCCGGCAATCCGGAATGGGGCGGTCCCGAAGCGATCCTGAATATCGGCATGAACGACGCCCGGCACGCGGAATATGCCAGCCTCCTGGGACCGGACGCGGCTGACCGCCTCTACAGCCGCTTCGTGCAGACCTACTCGGTACAGGTCGCGCATCTCGATCCGGATGCCTTCGAGTCTTCCAGGGCAGCGGGTGCGGAAACTCTGAGATCCATGCTTGATGCCTATGAAGCCGAGATGGATGAGCCGTTTCCGCAGGATCCCGAGCGCCAGCTCACGGATGTTCTCAAGTCCATGGCCCGGGCATGGGAAGGCACGTCGGCCCGGCTTCTGCGCCAGGCGCGTGGTGCGCCACCCGATGCAGGACTCGGCCTTGTCGTGCAAGCCATGGCAGCGGGTCTCGGGCCGCCGGAATCGGGTTCCGGCGCAATTCAGTTTGTTTCAGGTGATACCGGTGAGGCGCAGATCATCGGCCGATACCTGAGCCAGAGCCAAGGGCGCGATGCGCTGCGGAGCAAGGATGCGATATATCTTGCGCGCAATTCCCGAGGAACATCCCTGGAAGAGCTTTGTCCGGATGCGTTCGCCGAACTGGTCCGATTTGGGACGACCTGTCGTGACGGGCTGCACGAGGAGATGCAGATCGAATTCGCTCTGGTTGGCGGAAAACTGAATGTTCTTGATGCAATCCGCATCCAGCGCCAGCCACACGCGGAAATTCGGATTGCCGTCACGCTCGCGAACGACGAAGTGATCACTAGGGACGAGGCCGTCTCGAGGATCGATCCCGGGCTTCTCTCGCAACTGATGCATCGCCAAGTGGATCCTTCCGCGCAAAGGGACGTGCTGGCCACGGGCGTCGCTGCGAGTCCCGGTGCCGCAACGGGCAGGCTCGTGTTCACGTCGACTGCAGCACAGGCTGCCCATGCCCGGGGCGAGCCCGCGATTCTCGTTCGGCGCGAGACCTCACCGGAGGACATTCGCGGCATGCACGCGGCAGTCGGCGTTCTTACCGAAAGGGGTGGCATGACAAGCCACGCCGCGATGGTTGCGCGGGGTCTTGGCCTGCCCGGCGTGGTAGGGGCCTCGGGAATCGTGCTCAACCGTCGGGACAAGAGTCTGACCGCAGAGGACGGGCGTGTCTTCAAGGCAGGAGACTACGTCACCGTTGATGGAACCTCGGGAACCGCTTTGGCCGGCGAGGTGCCGTTGCTTGAACCTTCTCAGGACGACGCGTTCCGAACGCTTCTGGACTGGGCGGACGAGGCAAGGGACATCCGTGTCAGGGCCAATGCAGACACGCATTCCGAGGCCAAGGTCGCTCTTGCGTTCGAGGCTGAGGGGATAGGGCTCTGCCGAACCGAGCACATGTTCTTTGAAGAGGATCGCCTTACGCTGATGCGCGAGATGATCTTTGCAGAGAACTCGGAGGGCCGGGCCGCTTCGCTCGAGCGTCTCGTGTCGTTGCAGGTTGAGGATTTCACGCAACTGTTCGACCTGATGGACGGCAAGCCCGTCTGCATACGGCTGTTCGACCCGCCTCTTCACGAATTCCTGCCGAAGAGCCGCGACGGGCTGCGCGACCTCGCGGACGCCATGAACCTTCCGTTGTCCGAGGTGACGCGCCATGTCGAGGCGCTCGAGGAGTTCAACCCGATGCTCGGGCTGAGGGGCGTGCGTCTCGGGGTCACGATTCCCGAGATCTACGAGGCGCAGGCCGAAGCGATTTTCCTCGCGACGATCCTCGCGAGCAGGCCGGAGCGCCCCGTGTCGCCCGAGATCATGATCCCGCTGGTCTCTGCCAGCCGCGAGGTCGAACTGGTGCGCAGCCGGATCGAGGCGGTGGCTGCAGCAGTGCGGACACGAATGGGCGCTCAGTTCGACTACAAGCTGGGTGTCATGGTCGAAACGCCGCGGGCCGCGCTGAGAGCAGACGAAATCGCGCAGCAGGTCGCGTTCCTGAGCTTCGGCACCAATGACCTGACGCAGATGACCTACGGCCTTTCGCGGGACGATGCGGGCCGGTTCATGGCGGAATACGTGCGCCTCGGGGTCTTCCCCGAGGATCCCTTCCATCGACTGGACATGGACGGCGTTGGCGAGCTCCTGTCAATGGGGGCGGATCGCGCGAGGGGTTCAAATCCCGACCTGATCCTTTCGATCTGTGGCGAGCATGGCGGAGACCCGGATTCGATCGCCTTCTGCCGTGCGGCGGGTTTCGATTACGTGAGCTGCTCGCCTTTCCGCGTTCCCGTGGCTAGGCTTGCAGCCGCGCAGATCGCGATTTCCGAGCGGAATTCGAAGAGATAGCCTCAGAAACTTGAACTCGTGACCGTGGAGGACAAGGGTCGCCTCAGGCATCACGCAGGTTCGGCAGAACGCGGCGCTTGACTTCCGCCGTGCTGCGGCGACATGCCACCTGTGCCGCAATGCGCCGTACCGCTTGACATGATATCCGTCGCAGAAAGGACATCACGTCAGAGACCTCTCCCTGAAGGGAGGGGCTTGAGGGGAAACCCGAAGGCCCATGCTGACCAGACCGTGAAAGGACAACACGATTCAATCCACCTTGCATGTCACGCTCAAGACCCACTCCAGGATGCTTCCTCTGTTCCGGACCCTGGAAGATGCGCCTGCAGACACGCCGGGTCAGGCACGAAACGGGGCGAATCCAAACGCGGGCATGCAAGATGGTGGAGGGGAGCCTGGCTTCGGCCAGCGTCACCGGGGAAGCCTCGGCGATCCCGCGAGCGGCGTGAGCCGCACCGCAGCGCAAGCCGCATTTCAAGTCATCCTTCGCGCACGGTGGCAGGCGGTTTCGGTCGCCCGCCACATATTTCACGCAACAACAAAGGGACGCGCCTTCCTCCCCGCCCTGAAGGACGGGGTTTCCGGCGCGAGAAACAGATGATCGGACAGCTCAACCATGTGGCGATCGCGGTGCCCGATCTCGAGATCGCTGTGCGGCAGTACAGGGATGTGCTGGGTGCGGAGGTCGGAGCTCCGCAGGGTGAGCCGGAACACGGCGTCACGGTCGTGTTCATTTCGCTGCCGAATACCAGGATAGAACTTCTTCACCCGTTGGGGGAAGACTCGCCCATCGCGGGTTTTCTCGAAAGGAATCCTTCAGGCGGCATTCACCACTTGTGCTACGAGGTTGAAGACATCCGGGTCGCGGCGGATGCGATGAGGTCTGCGGGCGCGCGCGTTCTGGGCGGCGGCGAACCGAGGATCGGGGCTCACGGCAAGCCCGTGCTGTTTCTTCACCCCAAGGATTTCAATGGTGCCCTGATCGAGTTGGAAGAAGCTTGATGAGCGTCCTTTCGGCCATTGTTCTGCTCGCGGTCGTTTGGTTCATGGTCCTGTTTGTCGTCCTGCCAATTCGCCTGAAGACGCAGGGCGACGTTGGCGAAAGCGTCGACGGCACGCACGCAAGCTCTCCGGCATCGTCATTCTCCATGATTGACAAACTGAAGATCACCACGATCTGGGCGGTGCTGGTCTGGGCGCTGATTGCCTCCGTCATACTTTGGGGAGGAATCACGGTCAGGGACATTGACATTTTCGACCGGATGGAATCTGCCGAGAGTTCCCGATAGCTTCGGTGCCGATTCCACGAGGTCAGGCCAGCCGGGTCGGATTCAGTTCGCCGAGCATGGCTCCCATCAACCTGATTGTCGGCGCCGGTACAATGTCGCGGGCAATCTGATCGTTCTGATTGTCCGTGATCCTCGTTCTCCGGCATCCCAAAGCGCCTCCCGCGCCAATATGCTTCCGGGAATCCGCTTGGACCCGAGATTTCGCCATGTCAAACGGAACAGGAAGGTGATTTCCTTTATAGAATCATATACTTGAGTAGATTTTGGGGCACAAGGCAGGACAGGCGCTGCCTAGCTTGGGTTCAATAAAGTGACGCGCAATGCAAGGCCATGCTCAAAGCGGTCACCTCCTACACCGTCCATGGATTCACGGTCCTTAATCCTGCCGCCTCGAACGGCGCGGTGTCCCGCGTCGCCACCATCATGCGGTTGGCTGCGGCGGTCGCCGCAATGTAACCGTCGGACACCGGAATCGTCTGCCCCTCGGACCGCGCCTTCGCCATCAGCTCCGCATAGGCCTGCGAGGCCGCAAGATCGAAGGGCAGAACGCGCCCGGCGAACATGGGCAATGCCTGCACTTCCAGATCCTCATGCAACCGGCTCCGGCGCTGACCGGCCGGAAGCGACCGAACCCCAAAGCGCAGTTCGGCGACGGTAATGGCGGACAGATACAACGTTTCCAGCGCCTGGGCGTCGAGCCAACCGGCGACGCGTGGCTCCGGAATCCTGCGCAGCGGCTCCGACACCACGTTGGTGTCTACCAGGATCATTCCAGATCGACTGGCCGGGCCGGAGTGGTGTCGCGTCGCGCGAAGCACTCTGACTCTTCCTCCGTCAGCCCTGCGCGCCGGCCGACCTCGGTCAGCAGCGAGCCCAAGGTCGCACGCCCTTCTGGCAGCACGGATTTCCTTAGGATGGCGCGCACCTCCGCTTCGGTGCTGCGACCCCTCAGTGCGGCCCTTGCGCGCAGCGCGCGATGCACCTCGTCGGGGATGTTGCGAACCGTCAGCATTGCCATGGCCAATGACCCTTTGTAGCTTGCATGCATTTTATCTAGATGAAGGCAAAATGACAAGTGCTGCCGCTGCCCGGCTGGCTTGCAGGCTCGCCAACGGATTCGCGCCGTCTCCCGGCGTGCCGTTGCTGACGACGATCGGTGAAGTTGGGGAGACCGCCTGCGATCCGCTCGATGTGGCCTTCTCGGACGAGTTGGTGGAGCGCAGCGGTGACTGTGGCATTGCGGGGTGCTGCGCGCATTCGGATCCCGCGTGGGCCGGCGGCGATGTGAATCCATCCTGCCGTTCGACCGTTTTGGCCGGACCCGCACAGGTCTCCATCAATCCGATGCGCGAGGCAAGGTGCAGCGAGGGGTAGTGACTGGCCTCGACCGCGTCGGCCACCTCGTCTAGGAAAATGCCTGTGAATGCAGCAGCGACGGGTACCACCAGGGATGTCGAGAACACCGCCATGAACAGGAAGGACCCCCAGGAAACGAGTTGCCGGGGAACCGAAATCTCACCAATCCAGGGCAGGACGACGGCATCCGGAAGAATCCAGAGCAGGATCGAGAGGACCGCGACATGAAGTGCGGTCAGCAGCAGGATCGCCAGCAGCAGACCCTTCGCAAGTACTGTGCGAAACCGGCCATCCCGGATCTGGCCAAGGGCAGCCAGAAATGCCCTCGGGATCAGGATGCCACCCATTCGGTAATCGCATCGAGATCGGGGCGCGGGCGGTCCGGCGGGGCGCCTGTTTCGCTGCCGACATGGATGATGCCGGCAATCCACTCGTCGGTTTCGAGTCCAAGATGCCGTTCCCGCCAGTCGCGATCATGGCAGGCCCAGCCAGTAAGCCAGTTGGCTCCCCACCCGGCGGCGAGACAGGCATTCAGGAGTTGCATGCAGACGGCGCCGGCAGACAGGGTCTGTTCGATTTCCGGGATCTTTTCGGATCGTTCCGGGCATGCGACTACCGCAACGGCGAGGAGTGACCGCGAATATTCGTCCACCGACTTGGCGATCTTTGCCGGTTCGATGCCAAGCTCCTCTCCCTTGGCGGGAAGCGTCAGGGCAAGTCGCTCGAGCGCCTTTTTCTCCAGGACAAGGAAGCGCCAAGGCTCCAGCTTGCCGTGATCCGGGGATCGGGCGGCGATCGCGAGCAGGTGGCGCAGCGCGTCCCGGTCCGGTGCCGGGGCCGCAAGCGTTCGTGCGGGACGCGAGCGGCGGGTTTCGAGGAATCTCAGCACTTCAGGATTGGAAGCGGGCATGGGCTCTCCTTGGATGTCTGGGTCAAAAGACCGCGCCGGACCGGGCCGTCGAAACTCGGGGCCTCCTACGCAGAATGCAGGAAATGCAACACATCGCCGTCCTTGACAACATAGTTCCTGCCTTCGGCACGAAGCTTTCCGGCGTCCCGTGCGGCACTCTCCCCGCCTAGTTCAACGTAGTCCGCGAAACCTACCGTCTCGGCTCGGATGAACCCCTTCTCGAAGTCGCTGTGGACAACGCCGGCCGCCTGAAGAGCGCGCGCGCCTTTCCGGACGGTCCAGGCGCGTGCCTCCTTGGGGCCGGCCGTGAAGAAGGTTTGCAGCCCCAAGAGCTCGTAGCCCGCGCGAACCAGGCGGTCCAGACCTGGCTCCTCAAGGCACATTTCGGCGAGGAACAATGCCGCCTCTTCGGGCTCAAGCTGGCTGAGGTCTTCCTCGATCCTGGCCGAAATCACGACCGAGGCCACGTGCTGGCGCATCGCCATCCGGTGCACGGCGGCGGAGTGTTCGTTGCCGGTTGCAGCCACGTCTTCCGGAACGTTGCAAACGTAGAGCACGGGCTTTGCGGTCAGCAGCTGCAGCATGCCCCAGGCGTTCGCCCTTTCTTCCGCGACCTCGACGGTTCGTGCCGGCCGGCCGGCTTCGAGGGCCGCTCGGGCGACCGTCAGGAGACCTTCCTGCATGATGGCCTCCTTGTCTCCGCCCCTCACCTTGCGGGCAATGCCATGAAGGCGCCTTTCGACTGATTCGAGATCGGCGAGCATGAGCTCCGTCTCCACTGTCTCCGCGTCAGCGACGGGGTCGACTCGACCCTCGACATGGGTCACGTCGCCGTCCTCGAAGCAGCGCAGCACGTGCGCGATTGCATCGACCTCCCGTATGTTGGCCAGAAACTGGTTGCCGAGGCCTTCGCCCCTTGATGCGCCCTTAACGAGGCCGGCGATATCGACGAAGGTCATGCGGGCCGGAATCACGTCCTGGCTCTTCGCAATTTTCGCCAACCTGGGAAGGCGATTGTCCGGCACGGCGACCTCTCCGAGGTTGGGCTGAATCGTGCAGAACGGGAAGTTCGCAGCCTGCGCCGCGGCGGTTCTGGTGAGAGCGTTGAAGAGAGTCGACTTGCCCACGTTCGGCAGTCCGACGATCCCGGTCCTGAAACCCAAAGCGCATCTCCCTTGCGTGTCGCCACGGGGCAATATCCGGCACCTGCTTGCCGTGCAAGGCGTGCTATGGTGGGATCGAAAAAAAGGGAGGATCCATGATGCAACTCTCACCGTACCTGTTTTTCAACGATGGCCACTGCCGGGAGGCGATGGAGACATATGCCGACATCTTGGGAGGCGAACTGGGCATGGTCGTCGCGGCAGCCGACATGCCGCCCGAATTTCCCATCGACGAGGACAAGAGAGGTTGGCTGGCCCACTGCGAGATGAATTTTCCAGGTGGCAAGCTGATGGGATCGGATGCGCTCACGGGACCGTCGGAACCGATGGCCGGGGCAAACGTGATGGCGAACTTCGAATTGAAGGCAGATGCGGAGACCGCCTTCGGGCGGCTCGCGGACGGCGGGGAGATCACCATGCCCTTTGCGCCAACCTTCTGGAGCGCGGGCTTCGGAATGCTGGCCGACCGTTACGGCGTCCTCTGGATGATCGGTTGCGACGAAATGCCCTGACGAGTTGATCTTCCCTGGCCGATTGTGCACAGAGATCGGGATTGACGGAGTGGTTGAATGACCCGGATTGATGCCCGTTTCGCGGCCCTGAGGGCGGAGGGCCGGAAGGCCTTCGTCGCCTATGTGATGGCGGGGGATCCCGACTATGATACTTCGCTTGAGATACTGAATGGCATGCCCGGTGCCGGAGTCGACGTGATTGAGCTGGGCTTGCCATTCACCGACCCGATGGCGGACGGGCCGGTGATTCAACTTGCTGGACAGCGCGCATTGGCAGCCGGGCAGACGCTCAGGAGGACACTGGCCCTGGTGCGGGCGTTTCGTGAGGAAGACGACGAAACGCCAATCGTACTGATGGGATACTACAACCCGATCATGAACCATGGAGTCCAGGCCTTTCTGCGCGATGCACAGGATGCCGGCGTGGATGGCCTGATCGTTGTCGACCTGCCGCCCGAGGAAGATGACGAGCTCTGCATTCCGGCGCAGGCGGCAGGGCTGAACTTCATCCGGCTCGCCACGCCGACCACGGACGAGAGGCGCTTGCCAAGGGTCATGCAGAACACGTCCGGTTTCGTCTATTATGTCTCGATCACCGGAATCACGGGCGCGGCCAACGCGGTTGCCTGCGAAGTCGGGCCGGAGGTCGACAGGATAAGGGCGGTGACGGAACTGCCGGTCGTGGTAGGTTTCGGAATCAAGACGCCGGAGGCTGGTCGCGAAATCGCCCGTATCGCGGACGGCGCAGTCGTCGGATCTGCAATCGTCGATCTCGTCGGGAAGGGGCGCCCGCCTGCGGAGGTGCTCGACTTCGTCCGCAAGCTTGCCGACGGTGCCCATTCGGCGTGAAGCGCGCCGTGCGTTCGCGCCATCCCGAACTGCCCCGACATATGTCCGGAAAGAACGTTCGGTGCATTTCGAGCACGACGCAAGTTGCGCGGATCAGAGGCGCCGGCCCTCGATGACCCAGAGAGATTCCGGATAGCTCCAGGGAAGCGTGAGGCCGTTTGAGACAAGGAAGCGTCCCGAGAGCGCCAGAGGACCGTCCTTCAGCGCAACGTTGCCGCGCGAAAGCCGTACGGCGTCATCGCGGTTGACAAGCTCGACTCGAAAGGACGCATTCGGTTCGAGTTCCGCGAGGCGTAAGGGGCGGGGCAAAATTTGTGCCGAGGTCGCCGCCTTGCCGACGAAGGCAGCGAAGCGGGAGCGGTCTGCCGAGACGTGCATCTCGGCAATGATCGCCGGATCCGCGCTGTCCAGGCGCAGAATGTCTGCCTGCATCATCCAGTCGCGATTGGTCTTCCACCAAGAAATGACTTCCGTGAGCACTTCCGTCTCATTTTCGGTCAACTCGCGGGGATCCATCTCGATTCCCATGTGCCGGCTCGCGGCAACCCAGGCCCTGAACCGGATGTCAAGGTTCCGGCCGCTCGTGTGGCAGGCGCGAGGCCCGACATGGCTGCCGGTGACCGCCGCCGGGAGGAAGAGAGCGGCGTTGTACTGCATGGCAAGGCGTTCCAGGGCGTCATTCGAGTCCGAAAGCCAGGCCCGCTGGGTGTGCGAGAGGATTCCGAAGTCGAGTCGCCCACCGCCCGAGGCACAGGTCTCGATCTCGACGTCAGGAAACGCCTCGCGAAGCTGGCCCATCAAGGCAAGCGTTCCTTCGGCCTGCGCGTGATCCGGGACGGGCAGGACGCGATTGTGGTCCCACTTGATGTAGCTGATGTCGTGGCCACGCAGGATCTCGGAGACTTTCGCGAACGCATGCTTGCGCACGTCCTCGTTCGACATGTCGAGTGCCATCTGCTGGCGCCCGAAAATCTGGTCGCTTGGCCCAAATGCCCAGTCCGGGTGCTTTCGATAGACGTCGCTGTCGGGGTTGATCATTTCGGGCTCGAACCAGATGCCGAATGTCATGCCGAGGCCATGAACATGCTCAATGAGTGGATTCAGGCCTTCCGGGAACTTGCGGTGGTCGACATCCCAGTCAGGAATCGAGCTGGTATCGTCATCCCGTGCGCCGAACCAGCCGTCGTCGAGCACGAACCGCTCAGCGCCAAGCCGGGCGGCGCGACTTGCAATGTCCTTGAGCACTTCGGGCTTCAGGTCGAAGTAGACCGCTTCCCAGCAATTGCAGTGCACTGGACGCGGGCGCTCGGGTCTTGGCCAGGTCACGATGCGATCTCGGACATGTCGCTGGAATGACACCGCGCACCCGTTCAGCCCGGTCCGGGAGTAGGCGAGAAATAGAGGTGCGGTGGCAAACTCCAGATCAGGCCTCGAATCGACACCCGTGGCATGTCCGAACTGGATCTGGCGTCGCCCGTCCGGGAGTTCCTCCGCAACCATGCGGTGGCCGCCGGTCCATCCGTAGTGAAACGCCCAAGCCTCGCCCTGGGTGTTTGTTGCGCCGCGTGCCGGCACGAACAGTCCCGGAAAGTGCTCGTGGCCGGATCGTCCCGTGCGGTTCTCGCGGAGGCGAATGCCTGGGCTCCATGGCGTATGGTTCAGTCGGAATTCGTTGCACCAGCGGCCCGAAACGTCGATCACCTCGCCGGAGTGCTGCGAGGCTGGCATCACTGGGGCCGCCAGCCAGAGCACGCGAACCGGCTTGTCCGATCTGAGCGATGCGGACGCCGTGATGACACGGGTCTCGGGATCCATTGCGAATTCCGCGAGATATGTCATTCCGTTCGTTTCGTCGCGGCAAGTCAGGCCGATGCGACAGTCGTCGGCGTCTGCGGAGGCGAGCAGAAAGTTCCCATGGATCGGCGCGCCGTCAACGGAATGCACGATCATGCCGGGATGGCCGGGAAAGGTGCGGGCCGATTCCGGGCAGATGGAGAGATCGGGATTCTCGTCCAGCATGCCGCCCGTGACGTCGAGGCCGCTCGCGTCCGCGAGCGAATCCAGGTCTTCTGACGCGGGCAGTTTGGCGCCCCAGTAGATGACCTCGGGCAGGCGAGTGTCACGTGCAGCCAGGACCAGGGTCTGGTGGCCGTCGTCCAGTCTCCATGCCTGCATTACTTCACGGCGCCAAGCGTAAGACCGGCAATAAAGTGTCTTTGCATCAGGAAGAACATCAGTACCGGCGGCAGGGCCGCGACAATCGAGCCTGCACTCATCAGGTGATAGGCGGCTCGGTACTGGGCATTGAAGGACGTGATGCCTGCGGTGACGGGCTGGCTTTCCGGTCCTTGCGTCAGCACGACCGCCCAGAAATAGTCGTTCCAGATGAAGGTGAAGATCAGCACTGACAAGGCGGCGAGGGCCGGTTTCATCAGCGGCAGGACGACGAACCAGAAGATGCGCCATTCGGCGACGCCCTCGACCCGGGCCGCCTCGATCAGCGGGAAGGGCAGCGCACGGATGAAGTTGCGCATGAACAGGGTGCAGAATCCGGTCTGGAACGCGATGTGGAAGAGGACGAGGCCGGTCTTGGTGTTGTAGAGGCCCAGGTCCAGCGTGAGGTCCCGCACCGGAACCATGAGAATCTGGAACGGCACGAAATTTCCCGCGACAAACATGAAGAAGATCCAGAGATTCGCGCGGAACTTGTAGATGCCGAGCGCGAACCCCGTCATCGACGACAGCGCGACTGCCCCGATCACCGTCGGCACGGTGATGAAGACGGAGTTCAGGAGATAGCGCGGCATGTCGCTTTCCAGGAAGACCTTGCCATAGTTGGTCAGGCCCTCGAAGCTCGAGGGAATTCCCCAGTAGTTTCCCGTCGTGAAGTCCGCATCCGGCTTGATCGAGAAGACCGCGACCGCGAGCAAGGGCGCCAGCCACATCAGGAGCGCGATCGGCAGCAGCGTCTTGTAGGCGGCCTGCGTGGTTCGGGCGGTGGTTTCTATCGGTCTCGGAAACATGTCAGCGCGCTCCCTTCTCGTCCCTCCACATCGACCAGAGGAAGTAGGCGATGAAGCAGAGCATGATCAGGAAGAGGACCACGGCGATGGCTGCGCCGTATCCCATCCTGAAGCCGTATTCCGAAAGCGCGACCTCGAACATGTAGAAGGCAAGAACGCGCGATGATCCGAAGGGTCCGCCCTGAGTCATGATGGAAATCAGGTCGAATGAGCGCAGCGCTCCGATGATCGTCACGACGAAGGCGATGAAGGTTGCAGGCTTGAGTTGCGGGATGATCACGTGCCAGAGCATTTTCCAGCCCTTGGCCCCGTCGAGACGGCCCGCCTCGACCTGTTCGGGATCCACCGCGTTCAGGCCGGTGAGGTAGAGGATCATGCAATAGGCTGTCTGGGGCCACAGGCCGGCGGCGATGATCCCATAGGTCACGAAGCGCTCGTCGCCCAGGACGTTGATCGGCCCCAGGCCGACCCAGCCGATTATCGAGTTCAGGAGCCCGAATGTCGGATCGTAGAACCAAGTGAAGACCAGGCCCACGACGACCTGGCTGATGACGAAAGGAAAGAAGAAGAGCGACTTGTAGAGCCTGATGCCCCAGACGTTCTGGTTGAGAAAGAGAGCGATCATCAGTCCCGCCGGAATTGCGAGGAGGTAGAGAAACAGCCAGATCACGTTGTTCTTGAGCGCAACGAAAAAAGCGTCCCGGTCGACGAATTCCCAGTAGAGATCCTGGTAGTTCCGCAATCCGATGTATTCCGCCTCTCCGAGCCCGTCCCATTCGTAGAGAGAGATGTTGAAGGACTGGAAGACCGGAGAAATGACGTAGAAGATGAAGAAGAGAACTCCGGGCGCAAGGAAGAGCCAGGGCGTGATGGCGATCTGGTTCCGGTGAAACCACGAACCGCCGCTGACCGCCCGGACCTCTCGAAGGCTGGACTCGCTCATTGCCTCGCTCCCGCAGGAAACAGCATTGAATCAATCTCGAAACCAGTTGCCGTTGTGAACGGGCACCCTGCGATGGGTGCCCGCAAAGGTACGGACTACCTGTAGATCCGCTTGCGCGCACGCTCGAGCTTGCCGAGAATGCGATCCAGGTCGTCAGGCTTGACCATGAATTCCTGGAAGCCTTCCATCGAGACCTTTGCCATTTCGGCTGGCGCATCGCGGTCCCAGAACTGGGCGACGCCGCCGGGGCTGTTCGAGGACAGCATGGCGAAGCCTTCGTTCAGGAACTTGTCGTCGTCGACCGACGACATTGCGTTGACCGGGAGCTGGCCCAGATTGTTGCCGTTGTTGATCTCGGTCTGCTCTTCGGGCGAGACGACGAAGCGCAGGAACTCGCGTGCCGCTTCCTTGTTCGCGGCATTTGCCGGAATGTGGAAGGTGTCGGTCGGAGCGTCCTCGGAAAGCGCGACTCCGGGGGTGATGACCGGAAACTGGTAGAAGTCCAGTTGATCGTCGGTGAGGCCGCCATCGCGCAGCGGGGCCACGGCGAAGTTGCCCATCAGGTAGTGCACCGCATCGCCGTTGACCATGAACGGCAGCGCTTCCTGCCAGCTGTAGGTCTGGTGGTTGTCGATGAACCCGCCCATGTCGATCAGTTCACGCCAATTGGCGAAGGTCTGCTTGACACGGTCATCTTCCCAGCTGATCTCGCCACCGGCGAGTTGCATGTGGAAATCAAAGCCGTTGGTCCGCATGTTCAGGTAGTCGAACCAGCCGCCGGCGGTCCACAGGAACTTCGTTCCGATGGTGTAGCACTTGCGGCCCGAGGCAAGGATGGCCTCGCAGTTCGCCTTGAATTCGTCCCAGTTGGTCGCTTCCTCGAGGCCGAGTTCCTCGTAGATGTCCTTCCGGTAATAGACGCCCCATTGGTAGTAGCTGTAGGGCACGCCCCACTGCTTGCCGTCGATGGTCATTGCCCCCTTGGTCGAGGCGAGGTTCTTGGCGATTTCCGGCTCAGTCCAGAGATCGGAGACATCCTCGAACAAGCCCGCTTCCACGTAGGGCCGCATCCGGTTCGCCGCGTACCAGGTTGCAACGTCCGGCGGGTTGGCGGTCAGGAAATTCCTGATCTGCGTCTTGTATTCCTCTCGATCGATCACCGTGGTCTCGATGTTGAGGTCCGGATGCTTCTCCTGGAACCGGGCGATCACGGCTTCCATGGTCGCGCGCGGCGCAGGGTTCGAAGTGTCAAGAAAGATCTTCAGGTCTCCCGACAGCGACTGGCCGCTCGCGGATGTCCCTCCGACCGTCATGGCGGCAAGGCCAAGCGCCGCTATGGACGCCTTTAGAATGGAACGCATGCTTTTCCTCCCATTTTGTCCCATGTATTGGTCTCAAATAATGAAACCAAGTTTTGCATGTTGAAATCTTAAACGACTTCAGTTAGCCTTGTCAACACGGCATTGCACTTTCCTAGCAGGTCGGACGGAGGATAGAAACGGGTGTTGGAGCGAAACGGAACGGTCGGCAAGGCACTCGAAGTTCTTGACCAGGTGGCGGACCACGGTCGTCCGGTCCGGTTTTCCGAACTGCTGGACGGGTCGCGGTTTCCCAAGGCCACGCTTTACCGGTTCCTGCAATCGCTGGTGGGCCAGGGCATGCTGGCTTATGATGCCGAGCGGCAGACCTACATGCCGGGCCTGAGACTGGTGCGGCTCGCCCACGCCGCTTGGCAACACTCGTCGCTGGCTCCGATCGCGCGCCCCCATGTCGACGCCTTGGCTGAAGTGGTGCGGGAGGCGGTCCATCTGGCGCAGATCGATCATGGGCATGTCGTCTTCGTGGACAAGCGCAAGAAGACGAACATGTTCGATACGCTGGCCCAGACCGGTCTGGTTGCGCCCAGCTATTGCACTGGTGTCGGCAAGGCCATCCTGGCATTCCTGCCTGACGATTCCTGCAGCCAAGCATTGAAGATGCAGGCATTTGTGGCCTACACTCCGCACACTCACAGGTCTCCAAAGAGCCTGTGGCCGGAACTTGACCAGATCCGGAACGAAGGGATCGCATTCGACCGGGAAGAGCATGAACAGGGCATCATCTCCGTGGCCGCACCCATCATCCCCGACCAGAGGCGCGTTGTCGGAGCGATTTCGATTGCGACTTCGACGTCCCGGCGCTCACTCGACGAATTGAGGACCCTGAGTCCCACCCTGCGCGAGACGGCGTCGAGAATCGCGGCCGACATCCAGCCCTGGCAATTCCCCAACTAAAAAAGGAGCACGAAATGTCCGGCGTTTCCCTTTCCAAGGTGATCAAGCGATATGACGACGTTCAGGTCATTCATGGTGTGGACCTGAATGTCGAGGACGGCGAGTTCTGCGTATTCGTGGGGCCGTCAGGCTGCGGCAAGTCCACGTTGCTCCGGATGGTCGCGGGCCTCGAGGAGACCACGGAGGGCACGATCAGGATCGGTTCCCGGGACGTGACGCAAATGGATCCTGCCGAACGTGGCGTTGCGATGGTGTTCCAGACCTATGCCCTCTATCCGCACATGACGGTCGAGCAGAACATGGGTTTCGGACTGAAGATGAACGGGCACCCGGCGACCGAGATCCGGGACAAGGTCGCCACGGCCAGCCAGATCCTGCGGCTGGACGAATACCTGAGGCGCAAGCCGGCAGCCCTTTCGGGGGGCCAGCGCCAGCGCGTGGCGATAGGGCGCGCCATCGTGCGTGGCCCGGAAGTCTTTCTCTTCGACGAGCCACTCTCGAATCTCGATGCCGAACTGAGGGTCGAGATGCGCGTCGAGATCGCGCGGCTTCACAAGGAGATCGGCGCGACGATGATCTACGTGACCCACGACCAGGTCGAGGCCATGACCATGGCGGACAAGATCGTGGTGCTTCGGGACGGCATAATCGAGCAGGTCGGTGCGCCGCTGGAACTCTATCGCGACCCGGACAACCGCTTTGTCGCCGGGTTCATCGGCTCGCCGTCGATGAACTTTCTCGACGGAATCGCCGAGTCTGGCGGAATCTCGGTCCCGGGCCTGAAGCGGACCGTTCCGACCAGCGTTGCACTGCCACAGGCGGGTGAGGCCGTCGTTACCGGCCTAAGGCCCGAACATGTCGAGATCGATCTCGAGGGAGACACGCACCAGGTCGAGCTTACCGAGGCCTTGGGCGGCGTATCCTATGCCTACCTGACCTGCGACACGGGCGAAAAGATGATCATTGAAGAGCGCGGCGACACCCGAAGCAGCCCGGGAGACCGGGTAGGTCTTCTGTTTGAGCCGGGACGTGTGTATTTCTTTGGCCAGAACGGCGCTCGTTTGCGTTAGCGCGGATGTGGCCGTGCCCAAGCATGGTTCCGGCGAACCATCTGCGGGAGCAAGGCCTTGGATCATTCGGAGGTATCCGTCGACGTCATTGAGGAAGGGGAGAGTCGCGCTTCCGTGCGCTGATGCCGGTGCATCGCTGCCTCGGTGCGGTTTGTCCGGTCGGGGGGACGGTGCGTTGCGTCGCCTGGCATTGCGAACGTCGATCGATACCGGATCCGGACGATGCCGGGACTCCGGCTCGATCCCGTGATTGGCCATGAATCCTCGACTCGTGCCACGCAATGTCCTCCAACATTGAGTTCTGACAGCCCGAAAAAGGCTGAAGAGGGATTTGGAGTTGGCGTGAGACGGACAAATAGGGAGGCTGGAATAGTGCCTGAACCTATATGGACGGCTTGACGCCCCCGCACTCCACGACGGCATTCAGCACAACGCTCATCGTGCAGGGTCCGGCCTGGGCGGGAGCGACAGGACGGCAATTCATCTCTCGATCTCATCGAAGACGGTTCGCCACTTGTGGGCACCTAAGTGTATCGGCGGTTGAATCAAGCGCGAAGAGGGCCGGTGAGTGTGTGCGGGGTACGGCCAACTCTTCCGGAAGGAGCTCCACTGAGCCTCCCTCCTGTCAAGCACTTTTCCTGACCGCATCCGCCTTGCCGGGCATCGGGGAGGTTCCGGTCCGGACATTCCTTTCCTATCCGGTTCGGTTGGCCGGGGGGGTGCCGCATACGTTCGTGACGACGAAGGCGTTTCTTGCGATGTTCGGCTTGCAGGCCATGTGGGTATTTCCCAGAACTGGAGGTCCTGGCCTAGACCCCTTTGACACCGATTCACAACGGTCTCTCAGAGCGAGGGTGGTCTTGCCACGAGACCGGAGTGTCCAACGAAATATTGGCGTGCACCCTTGCGCCTGGAGGGGGTCAGGGGGTTGACAACATGCCCAGCCCGCGCCAGTCGTCCGGAAATGCTCGGCAAGTCCGGCTATGCCCGCTCGTTGGGGCGGGGAGGTTTGCGGCAATCTCTCGGAAACTGGGGTGCCGGGATGTGCGGTCGGCATTTTTTGAACAGAACATGAACGACCGGGGCCATTGGCTTCTCAGCGGAAAGACAGGTGTGGATGATGGGCAAGAAGAGCGCACGCGCCCTGCAGTTTGAAGGAATTTCGAGATCGGCCGAAGACTTTGCCAGACTGGGCATGAGAGCCGGCAATGTCCCCGAGGCCTGGGAAGACGGAATGCGCACGGATCCCGAGCGAAAGAACTACGAATGGTGGTATTTCGACGCGCATCTGGATGATGGATCCACGCTTGTCGTCGTTTTCTTCCCGAAGCCGATGGCACCCATGCGCAAGGGGCTGGCCCCGATGATCAATGTTGAGTTTGACCGGCCTGACGGCACGTCGTACAAGCGTGATCTCAAGTTCGGCTCGGACGAATTTTCTGCCGCGACCGACAGGTGCGACGTGAAGATCGCCCACAACTTTTTCCGCGGCAACCTGGAACGCTACGAGATCCATGTGAAGGACGGGCACATTGACCTGACGCTGGACGTGACCCGTACGACGGAGAGCTGGCGCGCCGATACCGGGCACCAGTTTTTTGGTGAGGAACGCGATGTGTTCGGTGCCTGGCTGGTGCCGGTTCCCCAAGGCAGGGTCAAGGCGCGCATTGCGCTCGACGGCACGGAAGAGACGCTCGAAGGGTCGTGCTATCACGATCATAACTGGGGCAACGTCAACATGCTGGATGTTCGCAACCACTGGTATTGGGCGCGGACCGAACTTGGCCCCTATACCGTCGTGATTGCCGACATGGTGGCGGACGAGAAATACGGCTACGCGACGACCTTCAACTTCTATCTCGCCCGCGACGGCCGGACGGTGGCCGATGACCGTGACCGAATCGACGGATTCCGCAGTGCGCCCAGGTTGCAGGCCGACTTCGGCAAGCCCATGAGCGACAACCTGATGTATGTCTATGGCAGCCCGGAGGACGACGTAAGCTATGTTCTTGCGTTGAGGAAGGACCGCAACGTCACCGCCCTCGATCTGCTCGGCAAAGCGATCCACAACCGTTATCTGCTGAGCCTGGTCAAGCTGGTCACCGGCAAGAGCAGCGCCTACTATCGGATGATCGGCAAGGCGCGGCTCGATGTGTATCACAAGGGCAGCCTTTCCGAATCCCACACCAGCGACAAGGCGATTTGGGAACTGATGTATTTTGGCGACCCGATCGGCTCGAAGTGAGCCGAGACCCGCTGCGGGCCAGGGTGGCGGCGACCCGCACCATCGCGCCAGGATCATGGTGAAAGGAAGATGACATGACACTGAAACGCGTTCTGATCGGCTTGCTGGCAGCCTTGATCCTCGCGGCCGGAGCAGGATGGCTGTCACGGGACCGTATCGCCGAAGCCATCTTCACCGGTTTCGCTCAAAGGAACATTGGCAGCGACCTGCGGGATGGCCTCTCCGACGGCCTGCATGTCCTTTTCTGCGGCACGGGCTCTCCGATGCCGGACCCGACCCGAACTGGAACCTGCAACGGCGTGATCGCTGGCAAGCGAATCTTCGCAGTCGACATGGGGGCGGGCGGTGCGCGTAACCTGGCTCTCGGCCAGTTCCCGGTCGGGGAGATCGAAAGGGTCTATCTGACGCACCTGCATTCCGATCATATCGAGGGTCTTGGCGAAACCATGATCCAGGCGTGGATCGACGGCGGGCGCACCAGCCCGCTCCCCGTGTCCGGCCCGGAGGGCGTGGACATGGTGGTCGAAGGCTTCAATATCGCCTATGGCCCCGACCGCGGCTACCGTCAGGACCACCAGCCGGAAATGATAGACCCGAACGGTTACGGCTTCGAAGGCGAGACCATCACGCTGGTGGGCGAAAGTGCCGTGGTTCTGGAAGAGGGCGATCTGAAGATTACCGCCTTCAGCGTGAGCCACGAACCTGTCGAGCCTGCCTTCGGCTATCGCTTCGATTACAAGGACCGTTCTGTCGTCTTCAGTGGCGACACCGCCTATGATCCCAACCTCGTCCGTGCATCGTCCGGGGCTGATCTGCTGATCCATGAGGCGCTTTCGGTGAGGATGCTGGGCATTCTTGAGCGTGTGGCCAAGGAGAACAACGAGCCCCGGATGCAGGCGATCACGCAAGGCGTGCTGAGCTACCACACCACGCCCGAAGAGGCGGCACGTGCCGCTCGTGAGGCTGGCGTGCGAGAACTTATGCTAAACCATATCACTCCGCCCGTACCTGTCGCGCTGCTTAACGGCTTGTTTCTTGGAGAAGCGCTGCAGAGGTTCGACGGCAGGATTACGGTCGCCGAGGACGGCATGGTTGTCAGCCTGCCGGCTGGAAGCGACGACATCGTTCACATTGATTGAGTTTTCCTTGGGAAACTCGCCGGCCAGAATGTGGGAATTCGGACCGAAACGGCGGCCGCTCATGCCCTGTTTTGCAGGATTTGCGCTTGCGCCCGAATTGGCACGGCGGAATTGTCGAGGTGCGCCGCCAAAGTTTGGCAACATGCTCGCTGTGGCACGAAACTTTGTCCTTCCAGGCGTTGCCTTGCGCCTGGAGCCTTCGCCGAAACAGCGGTTTCTTCAACCGCCCCCCGTTCCACTCTGAAGTGCAACACCAGAGGTAGCGGGTGCCTGTTTTTTCGGCACAGGATGTTGCAAGTTGGCCAGATGGCGGCGACAGTCCCGGTTGTGAGACCAGGAGACCGCCATGCCAAAGGGCTACCGCCACCTGACCCGGGAAGAACGGTGCCAGATTTGCGCGCTGAGGAAAAGCGGGCTTTCTGAACCAGCGATCGCGCGGCAGCTGGGCCGCGACCGGACGACGGTCTGGCGCGAGGTGCGCCGGAACGGCGGCGGCCGCGGCTATCGGCACAGGCAGGCGCAGGGGAAGGCTTCGGCACGGCGCAGCGCGGCCTCGTCGGTTGCCAGGAAGATGACGCCGGAGCGGTGGCGGCTGGTGGAGGACAGGCTGGCCGACGGCTGGAGCCCCGAGCAGGTCGCCGGCCGTCTCAGGAAGGAGGGCGTCCCGATGGCGGGGCGGCAGTGGACCTGCCGGCACGTCCGCGCCGATCGGAAGGCTGGTGGCCAGCTCTACCTGTTCCTCCGCCGCCGGGGAAAGAGGCCGAACTGGAAGGGCAGCCGTCATGCGGGGCGCGGGCACATCCCGGGCCGCGTGGACATCTCCGAGCGTCCGGCGGTGGCGGAGGCGAAGGGGCGGGTCGGCGACTGGGAGGCGGACACGATCATCGGGAAGGGCCACGGCGGCGCGCTGGTGTCGCTGGTGGACCGAGCGTCGAAATACACGCTTCTGGCGTTGGTCGGCCGGAAGACGGCGGACGCGGTCGGCAACGCGATGCTCGGAATGCTGCTGCCGCTGTACGCGCTGGTCCACACGATCACGGCGGACAACGGGAAGGAGTTCGCGGGTCACGCCCAGGTGGCTCAGGCGCTCGGTGCAGGGTTCTTTTTCGCCACGCCGTACCATTCCTGGGAGCGCGGCCTGAACGAGCACACGAACGGTCTCGTGCGTCAGTATTTTCCGAAATGGACGGACTTCCGCCAGGTCACCGACGCACAGGTGAAGGCGGTTCAGGACCGGACGGACGCGCGTCCGAGGAAGGCGCTGGGCTACCTGACGCCGGAGGAGGCGTTCCGGAAGGCGCGGCCTCCCTGACGGAAACCGTCCCGGACCGTCCTTCAGGGGACCGGTCCGAGGGGGAAAGCGACGTGATCGGCCCGCCGGCCTCGTTCGGGCTCCGCCCTCGCTTCGCCCGGCGGGCCGATCACGTCACTGCGCGGGGCTTGCACTGTCGAGAGAGCCTGACTACGCTCCGTACCCGAGGGACTTCAGCCGCATCCGGCCCGGATTTCCGGTGCCTGGGGCAGGAAAATCCCGCCGCCGGGCCATTTCCTCCGCTCGGGCTACGCCCTCGCTACGGAAATGGCCGGCGTTGCACTTCGGACTGGAAGTGGGGCTTGCAACAGAGCCGTCTTGCCGGCGTTCGGACCGAATGCGAACGGCCAACAGAATGCGGCTCATTTTACAGCGCCGGATGTCAAGCCGGCCACGAGTTTCCTTTGCAGCGGCAGGAACAAGAGGAGAGTGGGCAAAGTCGCCACGACCGAACCGGCCATGACCGCGCCCCAGTCGATCTGGACGTCGCCGAAATACTGGTAGAGGCCAAGGGGAATGGTCTTGAGGCCGTCGTCAGTGATGAGGGCCAGTGCCAGCAGGTATTCTGACCAGCTTTGAAGGAACCCGAAGGTCGCTGCCGCCACGAGGCCCGGCCACATGGTCGGCACAATGACGAGAACGATCACCTGAAGCCGCGAAGCGCCGTCCATCAATGCAGCCTCGTCAAGGCTCCTTGGGATCGTCGCCAGGTATCCAGCCAGGAGGTAGATCGTGAATGGCGTGATGAAGGCAGTGTAGCACAGGATCAGCCCAAGATGGCTGTTGATCAGCCCGGCTCGCGCAAAGACGATGAAGATCGGGTTCACGAGAATGATCCATGGGAAGAACTGCCCCCCCCCCCCCCCCCCATGATCGCGCCGAAAAGGAATGCCCGTCCGGGAAACCGAAACCGTGACAGGCCATAGGCTGCCAGAAGCCCGATCATGCAAGCCAGTCCGGTAGCCGCGACGCAGATGTAAAGGCTGTTGAAGACATAGCGGAAATACCCGTCCACCAGAATCCCTGAATAGTTGTCGAGGGTGAGGCCACCGCCACTCGCCACCAGTGAAACGGAGATGTTCTCGACGGAGCCCTTGAAGACAAAGATCGCGGGTGCGAGCAGGAAGATGACGAACAGCGCGAATGCAAGAAGCAGGCCGCCACCCTCGACAAGGCCGACAAGCCCCCGTCTCTCGGCAATGCCGCTCATCCGACCCTGTCCTGCATGTCCATGAGCCCGGAAACTCGGAAATAGAGCGCCCCAAACGCGGCCATCACGACTGCCATCACGACACCGATTGCGGAGCTGTATCCGATGCGCAGATCCGTGAAGGCGCGGATGTAGATCTCGGTTGCAAGGACGTTGGTGTAGGTTCCAGGCCCGGCCCCGGTCGCCAGCCAGACGTAGACGAAATTGTTGAACTGAAGTTCTGAGCCGGATCAAGAAAGTATTGAACCGTATCAACATGATACGTGGATCGGGACTGTCACGGTCTGCCTACAAACGCCGGATCCGGCCGGATCCGCCTTCACATGGCTGCGATATCCTTCAACAGTTTCAGCGCCCTCTCCTGTTCGGCGTCGGGCCGGGTTGTCACCTCGATCATGGTCTCCGCCTTCCCTCCGCCCGTGCATGGAACCGCGTGGGTTGAGCGGACGATGGTTGACAGGCTGTCGAGAAGGGTGCGGAAGCTGTGCACGCCGCTGCCGTCCGGCAGCGTGTGGGCATGGACCTTCGCCAGCGCCGCGTCCGAGCGCCGTGCGGGCAGGACCGGATCCCTGGTCCCGTCGGGTTCGGTGTCGGTGCAGCACAGGGGGGCCCACGCCTTCCGCATGTGCCATTCGACGAGGCATGCGAGCATGCAGATGAAGAAGCGGGCGCGGACCCGGTGCTCGAGGCGGTGCCGGATCGGCCGGACCTGCAGGTCGCTCTGCTTCAGGCATCTGAATGCACGCTCCACGCGGGTGAGCCGCTTGCAGCTCCTGACGCATTCGGCGGCTTCCATGTCGTCGGGTCCGAGCGAGGTGCGGATGACGTACATGCCGTCGAGGGCGGCCTCGGCGTCGATGGACTCCTGCCTGCGGCGGAAGCCGAAGCCGGTCGCGCTGATGTCGAGATCGAAGTGCTTCTTCATCTTTCGCCTGTTGATGACCTCCCCGACGGCGAGACCGATGCCGGCCTCGCCCTTGAGGGTTCCGCCCTCGACCCGCGCGGCGATCTCCGAGAGCGCCCTCTCGGTGGCCTCGAGCAGTTCCCGCCGCACCCGGTCGCGGTGTCCGGCAAGGCGGGGGTTGCGACAGGCGACGAGACGCTCGCCGGGGAAGTCGGGATGGTCCCGGATCTCGAACAGGGTCCGCTCGTGTTCGGGATCCTGGAAACGGTCGAGACGGCCCTGGCGGGCGAGCTTGCGGATGGTCCGGCTCTTGAGGGCGGTGATCCAGTCGGCGCCGTCGCGTTCGCGCAGGACCTCGATGGTGGCGTTGACGATCATGCCGCGGTCCCCGACCATCACCACCCGGGAGAACCCGTGGCGGCGTTGCAGGCGGTCGAGCTCGGGCAGGAGGGTGTCCTTGTCGATGACGTTGCCCGGATGCACCGAGACCGCGACCGGGCGGCCGTCACGGTCGCAGAGGAGGCCGAAGCTGACCTGCGGGAGGCCCCGCTTGCGGTCGCGGCTGCAGCCGAAGCGTGCGAGCGGGCAGCGGCTTCCCTCGTACCAGGTCGATGACAGGTCCCGGAGGACGAGGCCGTCTTCCTTGATCCAGCGCCTTGCCAGGCGGCCCTGGATGCCCTCCTGCCGCTGGTTGAGCCAGTCCATCGCCGCGCAGAGGCCGTCTGCGTCGACGTCGTCGGCGATGCCGAACTCCTCCGGCAGGGTGGTGCCCTGCCACCAGCGCGTCGTGGCGAGCTTCGAGTCCGGCCTGAGGATGCGGCCGGCGACCATGGCCAGGACGAGTTCCCGTTCCGGACACCGCTCGCGGGAGACGAGGCGGGGAAGGCCGATGGCGTCCATGGCCGTCCGCACCGCCTGCACCGCCCCGTGGTGGCGGGAGCGGACCGGGTCCCCGAGAAAGTCGCCGGCCTCCGCGTACCGCCGTCCCGCAAGCGCGCCCTTCAGCAGCGGGATCGTGTGCGGCGGCAGGTGGGAGAGATTGGCGAGTGTGCGTTTCTGCACCCGGTTGTTGTTGTCGCGATAGCTCTGTCGGAGGAGGACGGAGGTGTATGTCTTTCCGTTGCGGTGTTTCTTGAGGACGGAGACATGCATCCCTGCGGTTCTGGACATGGTGGAATCCTGACGTGCCTACATTCCTGAGCCGATCATGGACAGTTCCGTATTTGTTGTCAAGCGGAAATCGGCAGATCTGGTCATGTTTTTGGCTCAGTTTACAAATCGTATGCGTTCATGGTATGTTCCTGCGCAAAGCAGGAGACGAGAGATGATGAATCACAAGCAGTTTCAGGCCTGGCTCTCCCAGGCTGACCATCTCAGCACCGCGCAGCGCAAGGAAGCCGGGGCAGTGCTCTCCGGAGGCTCGCGGGCGTCGGCCTCGCTGGCCGCGATCGAGGCGGGCGTGGGCGAGGACCGCCGGTGCCCGCATTGCGGCACTCCCGGCGCCGTGTCGCGCGGCAAGGCGCGCGGCTTGCGCCGATATCAATGCAAGGGTTGCGGAAAGACGTTCAATGCAGCGACAGGCACGCCGTTGGCGGGCCTTCACCGCAAGGAGAGATGGCTGGCGTTCGGAACATGTCTCGCGGACGGGGACACGGTGCGCGCGTCCGCCGTGCGTTGCGGGCTTGCCGTCAACACGGCCTTCCGCTGGCGGCACCGGTTCCTTGCCGCCGGAAGCCGGGATCCGCGAAAGCTCGCCGGCATCGTCGAGGCCGACGAAACCTACGTGCTGGAAAGCCGCAAGGGCGAGCGGAACCTTGATCGCAAGGCGCGTCGCCGCGGCGGGAAGGCAAGCAGGCGCGGCCTGTCGTCCGAGCAGGTTCCGGTTCTGGTTGCCGCCGACCGCAGCGGCATGACGGTCAGCGCGGTTCTTCCGGCGGTCAATGCCGACGCCCTGCGAGACGTCATCGAACCGGTCGTGGACGAGGACATCGTCCTGGTCAGTGACGGCCATCGCGCATATCCGCCATGCGCCGCAGCAATGGGCGTTCGCCACGAAGCGCTCAACCTGTCCAGAGGCGAGCGGGTTCGGAACGCATTTCACATCCAGACGGTCAACAGCCGCCATGGCCAGCTGAAGGGTTTCCTGGGGCGCTACCGAGGAGTCGCGACCAAGTATCTCGACAACTACCTGCGATGGTTCCAGCAGGTCGAGCTGGACAACGCCTCGCCCCGCACGTGCCTCGCCAACGCAATCGACAGGTCATGCATACGATTTGGAAACTGAGCCATGTTTTTTCATGTGCTTTGGGAATGCTGCCGGCGGGGCATACGGCCTGGTGAAGTCAGTCGTGCCTACGCGAATCCACTTCGCGAAGCGCCCCGGGTCCACAACCTCTTGTAAAAAAGGAATAAACCTTGAAATCTACGCCGAAAGCCGCCAGAACTTCAGGTTCAAGTCTGGCGTGGCGCGTCGCTCGCACGGCCGCGTGGTCAAGGCAATCGACATTGCGCAGGGCGAATTTTGCAAGACGAATTACCAAGCGGCATGTCTAGGCGACATCTTTCGGCGCACCCGTTGTGTCCCTGATCACAAGTTCCGCAGAAATCTCGGACACGGTCGCCGGCATGCTGGGATCTTCGATACGATCCAAAAGGACCCTTGCCAGCTTGCGACCCAGTTTCTGCGGGTGCACGGCCATTGTCGTCAGCGGAGGTGTGGCAGCCGCCGCGTCCTGAATGTCGTCGAAGCCGATGACGGAAACGTCGTGGCCCGGCCTTTGGCCCGACCGGATGAGCGCGAGGCTGGCGCCGAGCGCGACCATGTCACCATTGCATACGACCGCGGTGATTTCAGGGTGTGCGCGACGCAGGTCCAGCAGGGCATTCAGCCCCGCCAGCTTGTTGAACTCACATTCCCAGATCACGCACGGGGCCAGGCCGCGTCGCGCCCTCTCCTGTTCGTAACCCTCGATCCTTTCCCTGCGGACGTGGGTCATCTCGGTCCCGCCGAGATAGGCAATGTGCCTGTGACCCATGTCAGCCAGGTAGCCGGTTGCCGTCGCGGTCGCCTCGGCGTTGCGGATGCCAACATGATCAAAATCGCGGCGCACCGGTCGCAAGAAGGTGACGACGGGCATCCTGTGCGCGTTCAGCAGTTCCAGGGCCTCGGGTGGCGTGTCCATTGCCGGAACCCAAATCAGCCCGCCGCGGCCGTGCCGGATGAAGGCTTCGAGCTGCCTTTGCTGTCGACCGGAGTCGTCGCAAGTGTCAACGATGGAGACGAGATATCCCTTCGCTTCGAGCTGATGCACAACGCCGCTGATGACCTCCGCATTGAAGGGATTCTGCAGCTGGTTGATGACGAAGCCGATCTCGCGGTTGTCGCCCGACCGCATGGAGGCGGCACGGGAGTCTTTCACGTAATGCAGCTTGCTTGCCGCTTTCAGGACTCTCTTGCGGGTTTCATCAGAGATTCGCCCAGTGCCACGCAAGGTCTGGCTCACGGTCGGAACCGAAACGCCGGCCTCCTTGGCGACGGTTTCCAGTGTTGGCTTGCCGGACACGACTGAACCTTCCGATTAGATATAACGTTTAGGCTGAACTGTGCGCGCAGAAACCCGGATTTGCAAGAGGAATCGCGTCCAGTCGAACCATAATAGCGATCCTAGTTCAAGAGTTCGGTTGACGGGGTGGATATAACGATATATCAAATCGTGCTCAAGGGAGGTGATTCGCAGCGGTCGTGTTCATGGACCGATGCTTGCCACCCGACAGGGCTGACCGTTCGACTGCGGTCGAGGCGAGGCCGTTTTCAGATGGGCGTCGGCGTGATGGTCGGCCCCAAGCGACACTCAAGGGAGGAACCATGTCCCAATATTCGAGAATTCTTGGCGCAGCGTCCGGCGTTGCCATTGCCTGCACCGCATTCGCGGCTCAGGCCGAAGTGCTGTTCTGGTCCACGCAGGCCAAACCCGTCGAAGAGGCGCAAGCCATGCGTGAGCAGGTCCTCGCCGATGCCGGCGATGTCGAGTACCAGCCCAACGATCCAGGCCCGTGGCTGACCCGGCTTCAGGCTGAACTGCAGGCCGGATCCGGCTCGATCGGCGTTCTCGGTGCGCTGCACGGCGATTTCTCCGCCATGAACACCGATGACCTTGTCGACCTCGGCGACCTGGGCGTGATGAGCGCCTCGGGCACGTTCAACGATCTCGCCAAGCTCGGCACGGACAGCATGCAGTACATCCCCTGGATGCAGGCCAGCTACATCATGGCGGCCAGCAAGGAAGCGCTGCAGTACCTGCCCGAAGGTGCCGACGTCAACGCGCTGACCTACGACCAGCTGATCGAGTGGGCTGCCAACGCGCATGCTGCGGCAGGTGAACCCAAGTTCGGGTTCCCGGCTGGCCCGAAAGGCCTGAAGCATCGATTCTTCCAGGGTTATCTCTACCCGTCGTTCACCGATGGCGTGGTCCGCACTTTCGCCTCCGACGAAGCCGTGACCGCTTGGGAAAAGATGCGCGAGTTGTGGGAGCACACGAACCCGGCTTCGACCAACTTCTCGTTCATGCAGGAACAGCTGCTGTCGGGTGACGCGTGGATCGTTTTCGACCACACCTCGCGCCTTGCGCAGGCGTTCAACGAGCGTCCCGACGATTTCGTCGCCTTCCCGGCTCCCGCAGGGCCGACCGGGCGCGGATTCATGCCGGTTCTGGCAGGTGTCGCCATCCCGCGCACCGCGCCCGACATGGACGCGGCGCGGGCACTGGTTGAGCACATGCTGAAGCCGGAAACCCAGGTCGCAACGCTGCGCGCTACCAACTTCTTCCCCGTTGTCGACGTGGCGCTGCCCGGCGATCTGCCGCCGTCGGTCAAGGCCGCCGGCGACGCGGTTGCGAAGATGAGCGCTTCGGCCGATGCCAACCCGGGCCTCCTGCCCGCAGGTCTGGGCGACAAGGGCGGTGACTTCAACCGCGTCTTCGTCGACAGCTTCGAGCGCATCGTGCTGGCCGGCCACGACATCCGCGCCGTCCTGGACGACCAGAAGGGCCGGCTGGCCGCGATCATGGAAGAGACCGGCGCGCCTTGCTGGGCTCCCGACGCACCTTCCGATGGCGCCTGCCCGGTCGAATAAGTCCGTTCGGGCCTTGCGTCCCGGCGTCCCGGACCCGCAAGAGGGTCCGGGCACACCCTCCGAAGACAACCCGACAACGGCGCATCCTTGCGCAGAGAAAGGAGCGGTCCGATGAACGCTCGGTTGTTGCCCTATGTCCTGATCCTTCCAGTGACATTGTTCCTGTGCCTGTTCTTCCTGTACCCTTTCCTGCTGGTCTCGAAACAGGCCTTCAGCACCGGAGCCGGCTTCACGCTCGACAATTTCCGCGAGGTGACGAGCTACTGGAAGTTCCCGATCACCATGCGCAACACGCTGCTCTTGGCGGCGGCGGTGGTGCCGATCCAGCTGGCGCTCGCGCTCTTGATGGCCACCATGGTCAACAGGATGAAGAAGGGCCGCGACTTGGTGCTCTACGTCTGGACCATCCCGCTTGGCATCTCGGACCTTGCCGCCGGCATCATCTGGCTGGCCATCTTCGAACAGTCGGGGTTCCTGAACTCGATGATGAGCGGTATCGGAATCGTCGACAAGCCGGTGAACCTCCTGACCTTCCAGAACCCCGGCATCGTGTTCCTGGCGATCATGCTGGCCGAGATCTGGCGCGCAACCGCGATCATGCTCGTGATCCTCGTCGCAGGCATCGGGCTGATCCCCAAGGAATACTACGAGGCGGCCGAGGTATTCGGCGCATCGCCGTGGAAACGGTTCCTGCGCGTCACCTTGCCGCTCTTGCGCCCCAGCCTGCAAACCGCGCTCGTCCTGCGGGTCATTCTGGCCTTCGAGATCTTCGCGGTGGTGGCTGCCCTGGGCGGCACGCTATTCCCCGTCCTCATGGGTGAGACCTACGCCTACCAGTTCGATCTTCTGAACAGCGGTGCAGCTGCAGCGATGGCGCTGATCATCCTGGTCATCTCGATCGCCTTCACCCTGATCATCCTGCGCGTCCTGCGCGTCCCGAAAGGAGCCACGATATGACCGCCGTCGCCACCGACGTCGCCGCGCCCGACGCGCGGCAGGCGGGCCGCTGGGTCTATGTCAGCGCGGTTGCCCTGCTCTGCGCGTGGGTTCTCGTTCCGCTGTATTTCCTGCTGATCAACACGCTCAGCTCCCCGGAAACGGTGAACAGCTTTCCCAAGCCCTTCATCCCCGAGTTCGACCTTGGCAGCTTGTCCTTCTTTGCCAATTTCGCAGGGATGCTGACGGCTCTGAAGAACTCGGTGCTCGTCGCGGGACTGACCATGATCATGTCCATCGTGATCGGCGCGCCGGCAGGCTATGCACTCTCGCGCTTCGATTTCCGAGGCAAGGAACTGTTCCGGCTCCTGATCCTTCTGACCCGGGCGTTTCCGCTGCCGCTTCTCGCGCTCCCGCTTGCAGTGATGTTCATCCAGACCGGGCTCGACGACACCGTGTTCGGCCTTGCGCTCGTCCATACGACGCTGGCGATACCCTTTGCGGTGCTCATCACCTTCGCGCTCTTCTCCGGCATTCCGCTGGAACTGGAGGAGGCCGCCTGGACGCTGGGCTGCACGAGGCTCACCGCGTTTTCAAAGGTCGTGCTGCCGCTGATCCTGCCAGGGATCACGGCATCCGCGATCTTCGCCTTCGTCATCTCGTGGAACGAGGTCTTCGCGGCTGCGGTGCTGACGATCGAGAACCGGACGCTTACCGCGTTCCTCCTGCAGAACCTCGACACCTCGCCCCTGCACCTGAAGTTTGCCGGCGGGTTCATCCTTGTCGTGCCGGCGCTGATCTTCATCTTCGCCGTGCGCAAGTACCTCTTTGCCATGTGGGGCATCGCCAACCGCTGAGGCGGGGCACATCTGAAAGGAAACGAAAATGGCTCAGATCGAGATCAAGAACGTCGCCAAGAGTTTCGGGGATTACCAGGCGCTGCACGACATCAACCTGACGATCCAGGATCGGGAGTTCATGGTGCTGCTCGGCGCCTCGGGCTGCGGCAAGACCACGCTTCTGCGGATCATCGCCGGGCTGGAGACTGCCACGACCGGCGAGGCCTGGATCGGCGGGCGTCGGGTGGACCGCCTGGCGCCCAAGGATCGCGGCATCGCGATGGTGTTCCAGAATTACGCCGTCTTTCCGCACTTGACCGTGTTCGAGAACATTGGCTTTGGCCTTCGGATGCAGAAGCTGTCCAACGACGAGGTGACGCGCCGCGTCGAGCGCACCGCGGAGCTGATGCATATCGAGCAGCTTCTGAAACGCTATTCCGGCGAATTGTCGGGTGGTCAGAGACAGCGTGTTGCCGTGGCACGTGCCCTGGCGATGGAGCCGGACGTGATCCTGATGGACGAGCCGCTGTCCAATCTTGACGCGCTCCTGCGGATGGAGATGCGCGCCGAACTGAAGGGCGTTCTGGCCGAAAGCAACACCACCGCGATCTACGTCACCCACGATCAGGTCGAGGCGATGTCCATGGCCGACCGGATCAGCGTGATGCATCAGGGCGAGATCGTGCAGGCCGCCTCTCCCATCGAGATCTACCGCAATCCGGCGGCGGAGTTCGTCGCCGGGTTCATCGGCAACCCGCCGATGAACTTCCTGCCGGCTGCTCCCGCCGGGGAAGGAAAGTGGTCAGTCGCTGGCGAGGTCATGGACGGGCCAAGCAGCGGCAAGCCGCTTAGATTCGCGATTCGTCCTGAAGACCTGCGCCCTGCCGACAGTGGCCTGGCCGCGACGGCCAAGGTGGTGGAGCCGCTGGGTGCGCATCTGCTGGTCACCTGCGACATCCAGGGGTCGGTGTTCCGCGCGGTGCTTGACAGCGACATGAGCGTCAAGCCGGGCGATCAACTGACCCTTGCGCCGCAACCCGACCGGATGCGCTGGTTCGATCCCGAAACCACGCATGCAGTTGCCTGAGGACCGTCCATGAAACAGGACCTGATCGAAACGGCCCGCGCGGTGCTCGAGCGCAACGATCGCGGTCACTATACAGTGCCGACACGCGGGCTCTATCCCTTCCAGTGGAACTGGGACTCCGCCCTGAGCGTGTTGGGCTTTGCCCATTTCGACGAGGCCCGCGCATGGACCGAGGTCGAGACCCTTTTCGTGCACCAGTGGGAGGACGGAAAGGTTCCGCATATCATCTTCCATGAGTCGGATGACGGCTATTTCCCTGGTCCGGATGTCTGGGGCACGGAACGGACAGTCCCGACCTCGGGCATTACCCAGCCACCGGTCACCGGATTTGTGGTAAGGCGCTTCTTCGATCGTGCCCGCGACAAGGCAATGGCCGAGAAACGCGCTTGCGCCTTGCTGCCGCGCATTCATGGCTGGCACAAGTGGTTCTACCGCAACCGGGACCCGCAGGGCACCGGGCTGGTGGCGATCGTTCACCCGTGGGAATCGGGCCGTGACAATTCGGTCGACTGGGATGATGCCTTGACCCGCGTTCCGACTGAGGGTGTCGGCGAATTTCAGCGCCGTGACACAAGCCACGCGAACCCTGCCCATCGACCAACGGATGAGCAGTACAAGCGATATGTCTGGCTAGTCCAGCATTTCCGCAGCCTCGGCTGGGACGACTCGAAGCTGCACGATGCGTCGCCGTTCCGCATGGTCGACCCGGCCTTCAACGCGATTCTGATCCGGTCATGCAGCGATCTCGCCGATCTTGCCGAACGGCTGGGAGAGTCCGAAATCGCCGCCGAGTCCCGTGCCTTTGTCGAACGGGGCATCAAGGCGCTGGACAGTCTCTGGCACGAAGGACTTGGCCAGTACGCGTGCTATGATCGCGCGGCGGCAAAGCTGATTGACAGCCCGTCCTTAGGCGGACTTCTGACAGTCTTCTGCGCCGTCCCGAAGCCCCGTGCGGAAGCCTTGGCCGCACGCATTAGCAAGCTTGGCGAAAGTGCGCGTTTCATGGTGCCGAGCCACGATCCGGCCTCGCCGGAATTTGACGGCCTGCGCTACTGGCGCGGCCCGGTCTGGCTTATCGTGAACTACATGATATCGGACGGGCTGAAGGCCGCGGGTCAAGACTCCGTGGCGCATCGCATCGACGCAGACAGCATCCGCCTGATCGAGGAAAGCGGATTTGCCGAAAACTACGACCCGGTCACTGCAGCACCCTGCGGCGGCAGCGATTTCACCTGGACCGCCGCAATGGTGATCGAGATTCTCAACAGCGACAAAGCACCTGCGTGAGCAGGTCCGGCATCGTCGGGATCATGGAAGTGGCGCCGTCGGAGCGGCTGCACTTCCTTGACGAGGCAGGAAATGCCGCCGTCAGCCTCGGTTCACGTGAACGGGGACTACCGCCCCCAGGTTCGGACCGGGCCGCAATCCATATGCACGAAACCGGAGCGGGAGTATCTGCCGACGCCGCCCGCAGAGCAGGATACCGCCGCTCTGGCGACCTGGGCGACGCTGCGCCCGTGCAGACGGACGTCCGCCGCCTGGCCCTTCATGTGCAGCGAGTTCCGCGCGACAGACCGAGAACGCCGTCTCAGCATCGCGTTCGTCTTGGGTGACCGGTAGCCCGAAAGCAAGAGGAAGGGCGCATCAGCGTCCAGCAACCGATGGGACGCCGCAAGGATGTCAATTGCACGCGTGTCGATTGTCTTCACCTGATTTGTGCGAAAATCGCGCATGAAGCGGTTGACGTCCTTCATCGCCTCGCGGACGTACTCGCCTTCGATCCAGTAGACCATGTCGATGTCTTCGCCGGTCCGACCGGAATACATGTTGATCTTTCGTATGTCGCCTGCGCCCCGCAGAAGACCGGATGCGTTCGCGTAGACCGGCGCCGCGACAACCGCCGTGGCGCAAAACGCTCCCAGCAATCCTCGGCGCGTCAAGCCATTCGGATAGAATGTCTCCATGCTGAAGCCAACGTCCTGTATTTTTGCACCTTCATAGTCCCCCGGGCGCGATAGCCGTATAGTCCAAATGTATGCCAGACGGAACCCAATTGTTTCATGTTTTGCAGTCAGGGTAAAAAAATCGGCAAGAATCCGCCAACCGGGACATCTGCTTGCGCGATGCGGCAATTCAGGCCGCAAGATGGGCGACATCTCGGTGCAAGCGACGTGATTGTTGCAACTCACGCGAATCCGGGAAGCATCCTTGGAATTTCCTTGCCGCCCCGGGTCGCGGAGTGCAGTCTGAGGACTGGCACTAGCCAGAGGAGATTCCAAATGAAGACGGCCCTGACAACCGTTGCGCTGACCTTGGCCATTTGGGCGGATTCCGCGCTCGCGGAGCTGCCGGACCTGGGCGGGCGCGAAGTGGTGGTCGTGACGGAGAACGCCTATCCGCCACTGCAGTTCGTGGATCCGAACTCGGGCAAGGCGATCGGATGGGAATACGACGCCATGGCAGAAATCGGGAAGCGCCTGAACATCGACGTCGTCTACGAGAACATCAGCTGGGACGCGATGATCGCCGCAGTGAGCGAGGGCCAGTATGACATGGGGATGACTGGCATCACCATTCGGGAAGACCGCATGGAAAAGGTAGATTTTTCAGACTCCTACATGGTATCCCAAATGATGATGATCGTCGCTGGAGACGAGTCCCGCATCGATGACGACAAAAGCTTTGCGGCTGACCCTGACCTGCTTGCAGGTGCGCAGCCTGGAACGACTCCGTTCTATGTCACGATCTACGACATCCTTGACGGAGACGAGGCAAATCCTCGGGTCATTCAGTTCGAGACCTTTGGGGCTGCCCTGCAGGCCCTGCGGACGGGCGATGTCGACCTTGTCCTGTCCGACAGCACGGCCGCAAACGGGTATGTCTCCGCGTCGGAGGGCAAGCTCAAGATCGTTGGAGAGCCCTTGGGAACCGAGGAGTTTGGCTTCATTTTTCCCAAAGGCAGCGGCCTGGTCGGCCCGATGAACGCCGCGATCGCCGAAATGCGGGCGGACGGAACGCTCGAAGAGCTGAACACCAAGTGGTTCCTCGAATACAGGCTGGGTCAGTAAGCGAGTTCCGCCCCTCCGCATGAAGGGGCGGCTCCGGCCGGGTTCACGAATGGACGCTCCTGCGCCTCAAGACGAAGAGTTCCCTTGGTGACTCGTTGCCGTGTTGGCGCTTGCGGGATACGCATTCTGGCAGGTGCTTTCGGACAGCATGAGCCGGCAGATACTCGTCACACTTCTGAAGGGCGTGAAGATCACCGTGCTCGTTACGCTGGTCGGTTTCGCGCTGGCAGCCGGGGTCGGGCTGCTTCTCGCACTGGGCAGCTCGTCGAAGTGGAGGCTCGTGCGGCAGTTCGCACGCTTCTATGTCGAAATCGTGCGCGGCGTTCCGATACTGGTCCTCTTGCTCTACGTTGCGTTCGTGCTTGCGCCGGCGCTGGTGGATTTTGCCAACTGGATCGGCGGGAGACTTGGGTTCGAGCCCGTTCGATCACGTGACTTTCCATTGCTTTGGCGAGCGGTTCTGGCTCTCGTCATTGCCTACTCGGCGTTCATTTCCGAGGTGTTCCGCGCCGGCTTCGCATCCGTTCCCGCGGGACAGATCGAGGCCGCCAAGGCATTGGGCCTCTCGGGCTTGCATCGATTTCGGTTCATTGTCTTTCCGCAGGCGATCAGGACCGTGCTGCCGCCCTTGGGCAATGACTTTGTAGCTTTGGTGAAGGACAGTTCCCTGGTGTCGGTGCTGGGCGTGCTGGACGTGACGCAGCTGGGCAAGGTCACCGCCGCGAGCAATTTTCGTTACTTCGAAACCTACAATATCGTCGCACTGATCTACCTGGCAATCACGATCAGCCTTTCACTTGCCTTGCGGCGGTTGGAGCACCGGTGGCGGGGCCATTCCGGCCGAACCTGACCCAATTGATGCATGAAATTGCCAAGAAGGGATCCAACGGGCTCCATTTTTCTTTAAGAGTCAGACACCTAGACAAAGGCCTCCGCAGGAGGCCGACCTTGGCGAATCGGCTTCTTGAAATTGAGTTACACAGATGTGAATGGACAGCGTCGGCATATTTGGACAAACGGGGGACGTTGAGCCCTTGTCACGGTCAGGTGCAGGCAAATTGCGAATGATGGCAACCGGAACCTTCCCCTTGAGGCACGCCGTTCCCGGCATGCTTTGCGCACTGCTCCTGATGGTGGGCTGGGCCCATCATCCGGCTTTCGCCCAGAACGGGTCCTCCAAATTCGAGCAGGCCGTGGCCAGGGCGGCGGCAGCAGACCGCGTCATTGCCGAATTCTACGAGGCCACAGGCTACAGTCCGATATGGACGGACAGAAGCGGCAAGGCAAGGCAGCGACGGGCCGCGTTCCTGAAGGCGGTAAGCGACGCACCGTCCCATGGACTGCCGACGGACCGCTACCGGCCCGAGATACTGAACATCAATCCCCGCCGAGTGCGTTCCGAGCAGGATCTCGGGCGACTTGAGGTCGAATTGAGCCGCCTGTTCCTTCGTTACGCGCGCGATGTGCAGACGGGCATCCTGGTGCCCGGCAAGGTCGACGAGGAAATCGCGCGAAGCGTGCCTCGCAGGGAAGGCGCGACGGTCTTGTCGGCTTTCTCAAGCTCGTCGCCTGACGCCTTCATCCGGGCGTTGCCGCCATCCAGTCGGGAATATGCGCGGCTCAGGGAGGAGAAGGAGCGTCTCGAGAGACTGATAGGGCGAAATGGCTGGGGTCCCAAGGTGCTTGCCCGATCGCTGAAGCCCGGCTCGGAAGGCGCGGCGGTCGTGCAACTGCGCAACCGGCTTGTCGCAATGGGATACCTCAGGCGGCACGCGAGCGAGGTGTATGATCTGAGGATGCAGCAGGCCCTGGCCATCTTCCAGTTCGATCATGGGCTGTTGCCCGATGGAGTGGCCGGTCCGAACACGCTGCGCGAGATCAATGTCGAGCCGACGGCGCGGCTCTCGCAGGTTCTGGTTGCCATGGAGCGCGAGCGCTGGATCAACATGCCGCTCGGCGAACGTCATGTCTGGGTGAACATCCCGGACTTCCACGTGCGTATCGTGGATGACGGCAAGGTCACTTTCGTGACTCGTTCCGTCGTGGGCGCCAGAGGTGACAACCGCCGAACGCCCGAGTTCTCGGACGTGATGGAGCACTTGGTGATCAACCCTACCTGGTACGTGCCACGCTCGATCACGGTCAAGGAATACTTCCCGAAACTGAGGATTGATCCGACTTCTGTGTCTCACCTGACGCTGTTCAACAGCGTGGGAGAGGTCGTGGAGCGGGACAGCGTGGACTTCGCCCTGTTCGACGAGAAGACCTTTCCCTTCGAAATGAAACAGTTGCCGGGCGCAGGAAACGCGCTAGGCGTCGTCAAGTTCATGTTTCCGAACCGGCACAACGTCTATCTCCACGACACGCCCGAGAAACAGCTGTTCGGAGAGGGTGTCCGGGCCTTCAGCCATGGTTGCATCCGTCTCGGCGACCCGATCGACTTTGCCTACGCTCTCCTGAAGAGGCAGGTCGCGGACCCGGAGGCGTTCGTGCACGAGCGTTTGGCAACGGGCACGGAACTCGTGGTCAGTCTCGAGGAGCACGTGCCGGTTCATCTCGTGTATCGGACCGCGTTCACGAAGGACAACGGCAGGATCCAGTTCCGGCGCGACATTTACGGACGTGATGCGCGCATCTGGAAAGCGTTGACAAATGCCGGGGTTTCGCTTCCGGGCGTTAGGAGCTAAGGCTCAGGCCGGAATGACGCCGGCAGCTTGAAGACCTGCAAGGCGAGTTCCCCATCGCAAGTTCGCGGGTCCGACATGAATCAGACAGTCGAGGAAATTGCGGCAGCGCTTGGGGCGGATGCCTTTGGTGACGTCCGTCTTTCCGTCAAGGGTGCCGCGGAGCCAGGCGAGGCAGCGTCGGACGAACTTGCATTGGCCATGACCCCGAAACACGCCTCGGCCCTCGCAGACGGCAGCGCGCGCGCCGCAATCGTCTGGAATGATGCCGACTGGCAGGATCTTGGCCTGGAGGCCGCCATCAAGGTGAAGCACCCGCGAATGGCGATGGCGGGCCTGACATCGTTGCTGGACGGAGGGCCCGAGATAGCGCCCGGCATCCATCCGTCTGCAGTGGTCGATCCGAGCGCCGAAGTCGGCAAGGGCGCGTCCTTCGGCCCATTGGTCGTCGTTGGTGCCCGGGCGCGGATTGGCGCAAATGCCCGCATCGCGGCGCATGTCACCATCTCCGAGGACGTGGAAATTGGGCGGGATACGCTGATTCACGCAGGCGTCCGGATTGGAGCCAGGGCCAGGATCGGAGAACGCTTCATTTGCCAGCCTGGCGCGGTGATCGGCGGTGACGGGTTCAGCTTCGTGGCGGCCGGATCGGACCGGGTCGAGCAGGTGCGCCGTTCGCTCGGAACCGAGGCTGGTGAAATGAAGTCCCGCTGGCGTCGCATCCATTCGCTGGGCTCGGTCGAGATCGGGGACGACGTCGAGATCGGCGCCAATACTGCGGTGGATGCCGGCACGATCCGCGCGACCCGGATCGGCAATCGCACGAAGATCGACAACCTCGTGCAGATCGGTCACAACGTGCAGATTGGCGAGGACGTCCTGATTTGCGGACATGCGGCCATCGCCGGCTCGTCCGTGGTGGGCAACCGGGTCATTATGGGCGGGAAGGCGGGCATCTCCGACAATATCGCGGTAGGCGACGATGTCGTGTTGGGCGGGGGCACGAACGTGCTGTCGCGCGTACCCGCCGGTCGGGTTCTTCTCGGCTATCCGGCCATGAAGATGGACCAGTACATCGCCGCTTCGAGGAACTGGCGCAGATTGCCCCGGATGCTCAAGGACATCGAAGCGCTCAAGAAAGCAGTTTCAATGGGCGGCAAGGGCGACTAAACATCTGCCAACGGCTTCGGTTTGCGGAAGAGGAACCATGAGTGGCGTCAGGGAACGGGTGATCGAGATCATCGCCGAACAGGCGGTTCTGGAGCCATCAGACGTTTCGCTCGATCAGTCTCTTGAGGATCTGGGCGTGGATTCCATGGGGCTCGTCGAGGCGATCTTCTCGATCGAGGAGAGCTTTGACATCCAGGTTCCTTTCAACGCGAACGAACCCCAAAAGAGCGACTTCGACATTTCCTCGGTGGCGTCGGTCGTGACCACCGTCGAGAAACTCGTCGCGGCGCAAGCCGACTAGCGGTGCGACGGGTCGTCATCACCGGATCCGGGACAATCAATTCTCTCGGTCATTCAGTGCCCGAAACCCAGGAAGCCATGCGCGAGGGCCGGTGCGGAATCGGCGAGCTGGAAATGCGAGACATCGAGCGCCTTTCGATCCGGATCGGAGGGCAGGTCAAGGGGTACGATCCGGACCGGCGGTTCAATCGGCAGCAGCAGGCCCTGTATGACAGGTTCACCCAGTTCACCTTGATCGCCGCGGAGGAGGCGATTGCGCAATCCGGGCTTGAGTTCTCCGGCCATGTCGCCGCTGAATCCGGTGTCGTGCTTGGCACGTCCGGCGGCGGTCTCAACACGCAGGACGAGAACTACCGGGCCGTGTACGAAGAGGGCAAGAACCGGGTTCATCCATTCATCGTGCCGAAACTCATGAACAATTCGGCGGCGAGCCATGTGTCGATGAACTACAATCTCAAGGGGCCGTCCTTCACTGTCGCGACGGCATGCGCGTCGTCGAACCATGCCATGGGCCAGGCCTTCTGGTTGATTCGGTCGGGCGTGGCCACGGCGATGGTGACTGGCGGGTCGGAAAGCATGCTCTGCTTCGGCGGCGTGAAGGCCTGGGAAGGCCTCCGCGTCATGTCCAAGGACGCATGCCGCCCGTTCTCCGCCAACCGCAGCGGGATGGTTCAGGGTGAGGGGGCGGGCATTTTCGTTTTCGAGGAACTCGAGCATGCGAAGGCGCGGGGCGCCGGCATTCTCGCCGAGGTCGTGGGCTTTTCGATGACATCCGATGCGGCCGACATCGTGATGCCTTCCCAGCAGGGCGCAACGCGTGCCATCTCGGGCGCGCTAAAGGATGCGGGCATCGACGCCGAGAAGGTGGGTTACATCAATGCGCACGGCACAGGCACGGCTGCGAACGACAAGACCGAGTGCGCCGCGGTGTCCAAGGTCTTTGGCCGCCACGCGGACGAGGTCATGATTTCGTCGACCAAGTCGATGCACGGCCACCTGATCGGGGGCACCGGTGCCGTGGAACTCCTTGCCTGCCTCATGGCGCTCAATGACGGGATAATCGCGCCCACAATCGGCTACGAGGAACCGGATCCGGAATGCTCTCTGGACGTGGTTCCAAATGAAGCTCGCGAGGCAAAGGTTTCGCATGTCCTGTCGAACGCATTCGCCTTTGGCGGGCAGAACGCGGTGCTGGCACTGAGATCCCTGTAATGTTTGGCGCTGGGCCGCGTACGTGCCGCGCGAGTCCGTATGGAATCAGGAGAGAATGGGGCGCGGCGGCATGGGCCGTGTTCGGGCGGCTGCCTGGCTACCCTCTCTTGCGCCGGACTCCATAAAGCTCCAGCCGGTGCCCCTTCAACTGGTAGCCCAGCCTCGCAGCGATCCCTTCCTGGAGCGCTTCGATTTCGGCATCAACGAACTCGAAGACTTCGCCGGAGTTCATGTCGATCAGATGATCATGATGGTCTCGCTCGGCATCCTCGTATCGCGCGCGCCCGTCCCGGAACTCGTGCTTCTCCAGGATTCCCGCCTCTTCGAAGAGCTTGACGGTCCGGTAGACCGTGGCCAGAGAGATCCCCGGGTCGACGGCGCAGGCTCGTGCATAGAGCTTCTCGACATCAGGATGGTCGTCCGCCTCTTCAAGAACGGCAGCAACGATGCGGCGCTGGTCCGTCAGGCGCAGTCCCAGCGCCTCGCATCTTTCGAGAATCGTGTCCACCATGCCCGCCCTTCCGTTGCGGCACCCTGTTCTATGCGAAGCGATCCGCAAGTGAAAGCCGAAGGGCTGTCGGGACCGTCCGGAACGGCTTCGGCGAATGATGCAGTGCCAAGGCATGCGGCTCACGTGCGGTCGCCAGACGCATCTGGTTGCCGGTCGACCGGCAACCGCCCGCTGCCTCGACGAATGCCGAAAGGCCGCGCAAGGTTGCGTGCCGGGGCTGGCTGCGCCTCGATGCCCGAATTGTCCTGCTTGCGGCACCGTGTTCAGTCGATGGCGTGCATGGCCATCATCACGTTCAATTCCACGTCATCTCCGACCAGAACCCTGTACCCGGTTGCGCCGAAACGTGACCGGCTGATCCGGCCGGTCAGGCGGACGGTCAAGCGGCTAGGGCCGCCCGGCGCGCTGCCCGCGCTGCGCCCGAATTGGGCGTCGAAGGTCACTGGCTGCGTCACGTCGCGTATCGTCAGCTCTCCGTCCAGCTTCGCGCCGTCCGTCAGCCGGCCGGACGGGGCTGGCCGGACAGCGGTAGAGACAAAGCGAATGGTGGGATAGCGATCAGTGTCCAGCATTGCAGCGCTCTTCAGGATGCTTGTGGCAAGGAAAAAGCCGGTGCGCACCCGGTCTGCGCGCAGGGTCACGTCAGTCGAGCTGGCGGCCATGTCGGACGGATCGAGCTGGAAGTCGGCTCGACCGACCGGCATCTCGCCTTGCCGCCTGGCTCCGTTCATCCAGTAGATGAACCCCGCGCGCGAGGCACGGGGCTCCAGTTCGTAGCGTCTGAGCCTTGCGTGCGCAGGAAGGGGCAGGGTGCCGAGGCCAATCAGGACGAGTCTCCGGGACAGCATTTGCGCAAGGTCCCGCAGGCCTGGTGCGCCTGTCAAGATCAGCACCATGAAGGGCCGGTCTGCCTTGGACTTTCCAATCGTGCCGAACACCGTCCGCAGTGAAGCCGGCACCGCCATCGTGGTGGATGAGATGCGCTGCAAGAGCGTCGCCGATCGCTGCGGGACATGCACTTCGCCCGCGCTTGGCAGGGGGCGACCGGATGGCGTTGCGCCACCAACGGTCGCAAGTCCGGCCGGGTTGCGAAGCCGTGGGGCGAAATGCAGTCCAGCCCGCACGATCCAGCCTTGCGCAGTCGCGATGCCGAACATGACAATGTCCCGTGGCTTTGCGTCCGGGGGGCCGGCCAGCGCCGCGATGATGGAATGCGCCATGCTGTTGTGACAGCATGCCCAGCCTTCGCCCCGCCCTCCCGCAGCCATGGCGTGAATTCCTTGGTTCGACTTTGGTCGTCAGGTCGCAACACGCTGGTCACGCGAGGTGCCGGCAGGACAGGGTTCAGCGCCCCGAACACGGCGGTGGCGGTCATGAGAGGCGAGGTCGCTTGCGGCATGTCGATGATTGCCTTCATTGGTGCACGGAATCGGCTGCGCGACTCTGTCTTGCCTCTTTGCCTGCATGGCAATACAGGGGGCGTCGGTTGCGACCCGGAGCGTTTCCTGCGGGCTGGTTCATCCGTCAGGTCCCGGTGCGCGCCAGCGCGCTGCGGATGTGGTCCTCCGGTGCCGGGTTCCGGCAGGGCTCCACGCATTGCAGGTTCGCGCAAACCGGCTGCGCGAACAGGATGGATGGCGGAATGACGCGCAAGGACCGGATCGATGCTGCGGGAGCGTTGGCGCTTGCCGGCTTCTCGCTGCTGCTGGCCTTCAACCAGGTTGTCATCAGGGTCGTGAACGAGGGATTGCAACCGGTCTTCTTCGCTGGCGTCCGGTCGGTGGGTGCCGTCCTTTGCCTATGGCTCTGGTTCGCGATTCGCCGCCGGCCGTTGGGGCTCGAGCGCAGGAACCTGTTCTTTGGCTGCCTCATGGGGACGCTATTCGCGCTCCAATTCGTGTTCCTGTTCGTCGCACTCGATCTGACGACGGTCTCCCGAACATCGGTTCTGTTCTACACGATGCCGTTATGGATGGCGCTGCTAGCTCACGCATTCCTTCCCGGCGAGCGAATCACGCGCCGCAAGGCCGTCGGTCAGTTGCTTGCGTTCCTTGGCGCTGCGGTTGCGATTTTCTGGCGTGGCGACGGCGGAGAAGGGGCATTGCTCGGCGACCTTCTGGCCTTGCTTGGAGCCATGATGTGGGCCGCGCTGACGCTGATCGCGCGCACGGGGCTCAAGGATGTCGAACCCGACCGGCAACTGTTCTGGCAGGTGCTTGTGTCGGCCCCGATTCTTCTCGTTGCCGCAGTCTTCTTCGGTCCCTTCGTGCGCGAGCTTGAACCCATCCACCTCTGGGGGCTGGCCTTCCAGATCGTGGTCGTGGTGACTCTCGGGTTTTCCTTCTGGCTCTGGCTGCTGGCAATCTATCCGGCGTCAAGTGTCGCCGCATTCAGTTTCCTCGGGCCGGTCTTCGGCGTGCTGTTGGGATGGTGGTTGCTGGACGAGGAGTTGGGGCTGCCGGTCCTGGCGGCCCTCGCGCTTGTCTGCGCAGGTCTCGTGCTGATCAACCGCCCTGCTCAGGTGCCGCAGAAGGTCTGACGGACGACTTCGCTTTCGGTCGGCGGCTTTGCAAGATTCGCGAATTTTCCGGGATCGGAATGGGGAGCCAGAAGGGCTGCATTCAGGCGCTCGAAGGGGCCCAGATCGCCTGCAACCGCCGCCTCTATCGCCTGCTCGATCCTGTGGTTGCGGGGAATGAGCGCGGGATTCGCCGCATGCATGATTCCGAACCGGTCGTCCGGCACCGCGCCCTCCTTGGCCAGTCGCTTCCTCCAGGACTTCTCCCAGGCCTCGTAGGTCTCAGGGTCGGAAAACGCTTCTCTTGCCTCGGGGGCGCCGAGGGAGCGGAACGTGTTGGTGAAGTCGGCCTGTCCCTTTGCCATCGCATCAAGAAGCGCGAGAATCAGCTCGTAGTCTCCCTTGTCCGCCGCCTGCAGGCCGAGCTTTGCGCGGAATGTCGTTAGCCAGGCGTCGCGGAACAGCGCCGGGAAGCGGTCGACGGCGGCTTGCGCGTCCTTCACGTCTCCAAGGAGCGGGAGGAGCGCTGTTGCCAGTTGTGCCAGGTTCCACATCGCGATGTCAGGCTGGCGAGAATATGCATACCTGCCTTGGTGATCGATCGACGAAAACACGCGTGTCGGGCTGAAGTCATCCATGAAGGCACAGGGGCCGTAGTCGATTGTTTCGCCTGATACGGACATGTTGTCCGTGTTCATGACGCCGTGAATGAATCCGATCCCGAGCCAGGCCGCCACCAGCTTCGCCTGCCGTTCGACGACATGGTTCAGAAGGCCGAGCGGACCGTCCGCTTCATGGGCATGGCGCCCGATGGCGTGGCTGACCAGCGCCTCAAGCGCCTCGCGGTCGTTTCTCGCGTAGAAGTACTGGAAGGTGCCGACCCGGATGTGGCTGGCGGCAACACGGGTAAGCACCGCGCCGGGCAGCGGCGCCTCGCGAAAGACCTTCTCTCCCGTCGTCACGGAGGCAAGCGCCCGGGTCGTCGGCACGCCGAGGGCCGCCATGGCTTCCGACACGACATATTCGCGAAGAACGGGTCCGAGCCATGCGCGGCCGTCCCCCATGCGTGAATAGGGCGTTCGGCCCGAGCCCTTGAGCTGGACGTCGAAGCGGACCCCGTCGGGCGCGACAATCTCGCCGAGCAGGATCGCGCGACCGTCACCGAGTTGCGGAGACCAGCCGCCGAATTGATGGCCGGCATAGACCTGGGCCAGGGGATCGGCCCCTGCTGGCACCGCATTTCCGGCCAGGACAGAGACGCCTTCCGGCGTTGTCAGCGCGTTCGCGTCAATTCCGAGGCGTCGGGCAAGCGGCACGTTCAGGGCCAGCATTGCAGGTGACGCCACCGGTGACGGAGTCATCCTGGTATAGAAGCGGTCCGGCAAGCGTCCGTACGAGTTGTCGAAGGGCAAGGCGAGGCTCACGGGTTCGAGCCTGCCGCACAAGACAGGCGGGCGATCTGGCCGTCCGCCCTGGCCATGAAGGCGCGCGCCGCGTCAGAGGCGGGCGATGCGATCCAACAATAGGTCGAAGTAGCCCTTTGCATCCAGGTCTCCCATGAATGTGGCGTTGGCCGGACGATCGGTCACGCGCCACCAGTCGGCGACGGTCATGCCAAGTGTAAGTTCGGAATCCGTTTCGATCTCGACATTTATGTGCCGGCCGGAGAAGAGTTCGGGCGCCAGCAGGTAGGCGATCGTGCAGGGGTCGTGAAGCGGCGCACCTTCGGACCCGTATTTCTCCTTGTCGAAGCGCTCGAAGAAGTCTGTCCACGCGGCGACCATCCGGCCCGCTCTCGTGCCCATTTGACGAAACGCCTCGACCCGGTCCTCCGTGATCAATGCCTTGTGGGTCGCGTCGAGGGGCATGACGGTCAGCGGGACGCCCGACCTGAACACGATCTTTGCGGCTTCCGGATCGACGTAGATGTTGAACTCGGCTGAAGGCGTGATGTTGCCCACCTCGAAATATGCGCCGCCCATCAGTACGATTTCCTGAACGCGCGGCAAGATGTCAGGCGCATCCTGAAACGCCCGGGCGATGTTGGTCAGCGGGCCGATGGGAACGAGCGAGACCGTTCCGGCCGGCTCGTTGCGCAACGTGTCGACGATGAATTCGACGGCATGGCCTTCCTGAAGCGGCATTTCCGGGTCCGGAAGCGCTGGTCCGTCAAGCCCTGTCATTCCATGGACGTGTTCCGCCGTGACCAGAGGTCTTGCAAGCGGCCTGTCCGAGCCTGCATGGACGGGAATGTCGGTATGGCCGGCAAGTTCACAGACGATCCGGGCGTTTCTCTGCGTGAGCGGGAGCGGGACGTTGCCCGCGACGGCGGTAATCCCCAGCACCTCGAGCTCGTCCGGCGAAGCAAGCGCCAGCAGGATGGCCACTGCGTCGTCCTGGCCCGGATCGGTGTCGATGATGATCTTGCGCCGCGTCATTGTTCCTTCCGGAGGAAAACTTGAACACGTCGCGGCCAGCGTGTCCACCCGCCCCTGCGACTTTGGAGACGCGCCGTTGCGCCCTGCCCATAGGACACAATTGCGACTCGACTCGCCGCAGCGCACCTGCTACGGTGCCTTCATGGTGGGCGAGATTTCGATTCCCCGGGCGCTTTCGTCGGAGGCCGGCTTTGGCAAGCTCACGGCCATTCTGGCGCGCATGGGCGATGACAGCCGTGCCGAGATCGGCCGGCGCGTGTGTGCGGCGTTCGGGTTTCTCGACCACCGGGGCGACCTTCAGGTCGCAAGCTGTCTTGCGGCCCTGCGCCGTCTCGAGCGCTCTGGCCGCATCGCGCTGCCCGCGCCGAGCGGCAGCGGCGGCCATGGCCGGGTCGCCCGCCCGGGCGTCGCGGTTCCGGAGCCCGCCGGGCTTCCGTCGCGGGCGGGCGACATCGACGGGCTCGAACTCGTGGCCGTGCGGGACGACGCGCTGCGGCTGGTGTTCAACGAGCTGATGGCTTCGGAGCATCCGCGCGCCGCGCGCCTTCACGTGGGCCGCCAGGTGCGGTATCTCGCGGGGTCGTCGCACGGCTGGCTCGGGGGCTTCCTGTTCGCCCCGGCGACGCGGTCGCTGGAGGCGCGGGACGAATGGATCGGCTGGGACGCGGACGCGCGCGAGCGCCGCCTCGGGCGCGTGATCTCGCTGGCCCGGTTCCTGGTCCGTCCCTCGGCTTCGGTGAGGAACCTGGCGTCGAGGCTGCTTGGCATGGCGGCGCGGCGGGTCTCCGGCGACTTCGAGGCGGCGTACGGGGTGCGCCCGGTCCTGATGGAGACCTATGTCGCCCCGGAGCATTCCGGGTCCTGCTTTCGCGCGGCCGGCTGGCGCCGTGTCGGCGAGACCTGCGGGCGACGGCTGCGTGACGGGCGTGCGGAGCCGGCGAAGGCGGTGTTCCTGCGGCCGCTGGCGGCGGACTGGCGGGACCGGCTGGAAGGCGTGGACCGCGCGCTGGCGGCCGGGGACGGGCTTGACACGGAGAGCTGGGCCGGGAACGAGTTCGGGGCGGCGTCGCTTGGCGATGCGCGGCTGACGCGCCGGCTGGTGCAGAGCGCGCGGGTCCAGGCGCGGTCGCTGTCGAGGACGTTCTTCGGCGCCGCGGCCGGAGACGAGGCGGCAGTGAAGGGGTACTGCAGGATGATCGAGCATCCGGACCACGACGCGGTGTCGGCGACGACGATCCTTTCCGGGCACCGGGCCCGCAGCGTCCGGCGGATGCAGGCCGAACGGCTTGCCCTGCTGGTCCAGGACGGCACGGACCTGAACTTCGCGACGCATCGCGGCTGCGACGGGCTTGGCAGCATCAGCCGCAACAAGGGCGGAACCGGGACGCGCGGGCTGCACCTGCACTCGACGCTGGCGGTCGGCGCGGACGGCGTGCCGCTCGGCGTGGTCCGCATGGAGTTCGACGCGCCGCCGTTCGGGGCGGCGAAGCCGGCGAAGGACGTGGAGGACCGGAAGACCGGCCGCTGGCTGCGCGGGCTGCGCGACAGCGCCGGGATCGCGCGCGAGCTTGACGGGGTGCGGGTGGTGGCGGCGATGGACCGGGAGGCGGACGCCTTCGACGTCTTCGCCGAACACCGGGCGCTCGGCCGGCGCAGCCTTGAACTGCTGGTCCGCGCCCGCCATGACCGCAGCCTCGGCCGCGGCCGCCCGAAGCTGTTCGAGACGATGGCCGCGCAACCGGAGACCGGCCGCTTCACGATCGAGCTCGAACGGCAGTCGGAGCGCAATTCCACGCGCGGGCAGGCCGCCTTCGACGGGCGCGCGGCCCGCAGGGCCGTCCTCGCCATCCGCACGGTTCCGGTCGACCTGCCGCCGCCGGAGAGGGAGAGGGCGCGTTTCGGTCCCGACCCCATCGCCGTGAACGCGGTCCTTGCCGAGGAAGCGGACCCGCCGGCCGGCTGCAAGCCGACATGCTGGCGCCTGCTCACCACGCTCGAGGCCGGACGCCCCGAGCAGGCGCGCGAGGTCCTCCGCCTGTACGGCCTGAGGTGGCGGATCGAGGACTGGCACAGGATCCTGAAGTCCGGCTGCAACGTCGAGAACACCGCCCACCGGAACAGGGAACGCCTGCAACGCGCGGTGGCCATGAACGCCGTCATTGCCTGGCGGATCGCCGCGCTCGCGCAGCTTGCGCGCACCGAACCCGGACGGCCGCTGGAAAGCGCCTTCTCGAAGATCGAGATCGGGCTGCTCTCGGACTTCGCCGCCGCCCGCCGGATGGCGCCGCCGGCCGATCTCGGGACCGCGTTCCGCCTCGTGGCGACCATGGGCGGCTACCTTGGACGAAGCAACGACGGGCCGCCCGGGGCGGAGATTCTCTGGAACGGCCAGTCCTCGCTGGCCTTCGCCGCGTGGATGGTCGGCCACAGCGTCAATGCCGGGGACGACAGCGTCCTGCTGAAGTCAATCGGCTAGCTGTACACACTTTGTGGGTAATGGGTAGGGGGCGGGTCCGTGCCTGACTGTTGTCCGGGGACGCCGTTCAGCCGTCGTAGTCGACTTCCTCGGTGATGCGCAGCGCCTCGTCCCGGAAACCGGCGATCACCTGCAGGTTTGCGTCATCTGCTGCGAACTTGCCGAATGCCTCGACCACCGAGAGTGCCGAGACATCCGGGTTCACGGGGTATTCGCTGTTGATTTCGGCATAGATCCTCTGGCCTTCTTCCGATGCCAGGAACTCGACCAGCCGGATGGCGGATTCCCGGTTCGGCGCCGCCTTGGTGAGCGCGACGCCCGAAACATTCACGTGAGTTCCGCCGCTTTCGAACGTCGGGAAGACGATTCGGACGCTGTCGGCCCAAGCCTTCTGCTCGCCGTTCTTCAACATGAGGGCCATGTAGTAGGTGTTGCCAATCGAGATGTCGCATTCCCCGGCCCATATCGCCTTGACCTGGGCGCGGTCGTTGCCTTGCGGCTTCCGGGCCAGGTTGGACTTGAGACCTGTCAGCCAGTTCCGGGCATACTCTTCGCCATGCCGTTCTATCATTCCTGCGGTCAGCGCCAGCATGTAGACGTGGGTGCCGGAGCGCGTGCAGATCCGGCCTTTCCACTTGGGATCAGCCAGACCCTCGTAGGTCGTCACCTCGCCGTCTGCCACGCGATCTCTTGAGGCGTACACGATGCGCGCCCGGGTCGTGAGCGCCGTCCACTCGCCTTCCGGGTCACGGTATTGTTCCGGGACGTTGGCCTTTATGCTGTTGGTCACCAGCGGGGTGAGAACGCCTGCGGTCTTGAGTGCATCAAGCCGGCCAATGTCGACGGTGAAGGCCAGGTCGGCCGGAGAGCGGGCGCCTTCCGCCTTCAGTCGTTCGGCCATTCCCTTGTTCAGGAAGGCGACATTGACCTTGATGCCCGTCTTCTCGGTGAAGACCTCGAAGAGCGGCTGGATCAGTTCAGGCTGACGATAGGAGTAGACGTTGACCTGGTCTGCAAATGCCGGTGCGACCGTGGTCAGGACCGCGACGGCGAGGGATGCAATGCGCATGCGAGCTTCCTTTCGAGATTCCTTTTCATGATTCGTGCAGCGCAAATACCTGAGTATTTTACTAAGATCAATAGATGACTTTTTTAGTCTGGCATTGGATTGAAGGTGCTGACGCAGTGGCCGAAAGCCGGCGACACGGCAGGATGGTGCTGTTTCGCGGTGAGGTGAGCGCATTCCGGCCTTGGTGGCCGTCCTGCGACTGGCCGAAAGCCTGACGGGTCAGGTTCCGCGCCTGGATCGCGTCGGTCGCGCCGTTTCTTCCAGCTTGATTGACTCCCAGATGCCATCCATTTCGGCAAGCGTGGCCTCCGCCGCGAGTCTGCCGGTCGCGGCCAACCGGTCTTCGACGGAAGCGAATCGTCTCTCCACCTTGGCATTGGCGCGCCGGAGTGCAGCTTCGGGATCAATGTCCCAGTGCCGCGCGAGATTGACCAGCGCAAAGAGGAGGTCGCCGAACTCTTCCTCGATGCTTTCATTCGCCGCACTGAATGCCTCGTTCAATTCCGCAACCTCTTCCGCGATCTTGTCCAGCACCGGACGGGGGTCTTTCCAGTCGAAGCCAACTGCTGCGAGGCGCCTTTGTAGTTTCAGGGCTCTGAGAAGAGCCGGGAGCCCGAGCGCGATGCCGTCGAGAGTCCGTGTCTCACCCGATGCCGTGCGCTCGGCTGCCTTGGCGGATTCCCAGTCCCGGGCCTGTTCGTGCGCCGACTTGGCGCGACAGTCGGAGCCGAAGACATGTGGGTGGCGTGCGATCATCTTTGCGCAGATTCTCCGTGTAACGCTGGCGATGTCGAAATGCCCCGCCTCGCTGCCCATCTGGCAGTGATAGATGACCTGCAGAAGGAGATCGCCCAGCTCGCCTTCCAGGTCGTCCCAGGCTTCGCGCTCGATGGCATCGGCAACCTCGTATGATTCCTCGATCGTGTAGGGCGCTAGCGAGGCGAAGTCCTGCTCGACGTCCCAAGGACAGCCGGTCTCGGAATCGCGGAGGCGGCGCATGATTTCGATCAGCTTCAAGGTGCCCTCGGGCATTTCATGGATGGTATCACTGTCGGCCATGTCTGTCCCCTGCTCGGATGCCTGTCAGGTCCAGCTTTCGCCGGAAACGCGAGAAGGTTCAATGCCACTGGAAGATGCTGGGACCGAGGTCGGCGCCGCCGCGGAAACTCTCTGGCATGGACCTGATCGAGGCCGGATTGGTCGAAGTTGCGCCGCCCCTCGACCACGCCGGCGTATCGGCACTCGCCGCCGCAAGTCGCGCTCAAGACAAAATCGCGTTGCGCCAGGCCCAAGCCTTGGAAAGGAGGACAGGATGACCTGGAACCTTTCGTCGTGATCCAGCGGGTTCGACTCCCGCCCGGCAAAGGCGCAGACCGCCAGCAGGAAGCGAGTGTTGCATGGCGCACGGCAACATGTGAAGCGTGCACAGCGGGTGGCGAAGCGACCTGCTGAGCCTCGAGACAGTCAATGCCGGTGCTTCTTGTTTCCTGACAGCGGGGGCAGCACCGGGACCGCCGCCACTGGCGAGGCGGACCGGACCGGCCGGGGTCGGAGAACGTCGCAAGGCCACGGGATGATCGCCAGGGAACCGTGCAGGCGAAGTCCTCCCGGGTTCTGCGGGAGCGCTTGCCGGCCGCTCCGCACTCATGGCATGTCCTTGATGTGCACTGCGCCGGAACCTTGACGACGTTCGCGGCCTTGCAGGCGATCATCATTTTCACCGCCGTCCGTCCCGTGTCGAGGATGACGCGGTTGAGCTCCGCCTTCTGCGGGACGTTCGTGCCCGGCTCATCGACCGTGCCCTTCTCGCTCTTCGTCATGGCCTGGACAGCAGGCTCCCGGCCGCCACCGGTCCCGCCTTTCCGGCAAGGCCGCGGCTGGCGATCCTGCGCTGCAGCCGCCCGCCTTTCGCGGCCACCCTGCCGGGGCCGGGCATGAGGCGCGTTTCCCCGTCGCCGGCCGCGACCTGTCCGGCGTCCCAAGCCAGTGCCGGTTCGCCTCCGTCCGCGGAAGCGGGCCATAGACAATGTTCCTGCAGGTCTTCACGATTGCCATGCGGCCGTTCCTGTCCGGGAGCCTGGGAGAGGGTGCGTGAACGCCCTTTCCACGCCCATTTGCCGGAAATGCGGGAGAACGCCAAGGGAACATGGTTACTCGCGCATATGATCCCCAATCAATTCGCGTGATGGTTCGTGCGTTCGAGAGGACCGGCCGAGCCTTCCTGAAGCGAAATTCCGCCAAGCCTTAGGTTGGCGGTGGAACAAGGCGGCGTAGTTGCTCAAGAGGCGTCAGCAGGAGTTCCGACGAAAGACAGCCGAGCCCGGTGTCGCGCCAGGCCGGGACATTCAGCGACATGTCGCACTGCGCCATGAAGGACCTGCCATTGACGGTGAGGCAAATGGTTTCCCCAAGAGATACACGCAGTCCATGCGTGTCCGTGCAATAGCATTCGACCGTCTTGCCGCTTGGCGACTTGACGTCGGGCAGGGCGGGCGTGGCCAAAATTGCCAGGAGAATGGCTGTGCGAAGCATGGCGGAATAATATCCGATTCAGGCAATTTGGGAAGACGTTCCACGCGGTCGTGAGGCCAGATCGTGACTTGGTCGCCGTTGACCTTCGCGGCCGCCAATCTTGACGCGGCGGGGCCAATGCGTGAGACGAAGGCATGGTACCCCTCGACACACTTGAGCAGATCCGTGAGCGCTTTCTGTTCCTGGAAGCGAAAATGGCAAGCGGGGTGAAGGGAGGCGAAATCGCGGATCTCTCGCGGGAATATGCCGAACTGAAACTCCTCGTGACCGAGATTGACGCCTATCGGGCGTTGCTTGCCGCACGGGATGAGGCCGAGGCGATGCTGGATGATTCCGAAATGCACGAGCTTGCCCAGGAAGAGCTTGTCCGGGCAAAGAACGAGATCCCGGCCCTCGAGCAGCGCCTGAGAATTGCCCTTCTGCCCAAGGATTCCGCCGATGCGCGGCCCGCAATCATCGAGATTCGTCCCGGCACCGGCGGCGAGGAGGCCGCGCTCTTTGCCGCGGAACTGCTGCGGATGTATCAGCGGTACGCGGAAGATCGAGGCTGGAACTTCTCAGTGATCGAGCTGTCCGAGTCCGAGCTTGGCGGCGTCAGGGAGGCCGTTGCCAATGTCGAGGGGGACGGCGTGTTCGCACGCATGAAATTCGAGAGCGGCGTTCACCGTGTCCAGCGCGTTCCGGAAACGGAATCCGGCGGGCGAATCCACACTTCCGCAGCCACCGTCGCGGTCCTGCCGGAAGCCGAGGAGGTCGACATCGACATTCCTGCCGACGACATTCGCATCGACACGATGCGGGCAAGCGGGTCGGGTGGGCAGCATGTGAACACGACCGATTCGGCAGTCAGGATCACGCATGTCCCGTCAGGCATCGTGGTGACGTCGTCGGAAAAGTCCCAACATCAGAACCGGGTGGTCGCCATGGCCCGTCTGCGCGCGAAGCTCTACGACATGGAGCGGCAAAGGAAGGCGGAAGAGCGTGCCAGCGACAGGAGGGCCATGGTTGGGTCGGGGGACCGTTCGGAGAGAATCCGGACATACAATTTCCCCCAGGGCCGGATGACCGATCATCGCATCGGACTGACGATCTATCGCCTCGCCGGTGTTCTTGGCGGCGATCTCGACGAAGTCATAGATGCCCTGATCGCAGCGGATCAGGCCGAGAAGCTGGCGGAGCAGGGAATGTGACCCGCGAGCTGCGATGTCGCGATGCGGCCGCAATCCGCGCACGAGAAACGCGGGCGACCGGGCGCGATGGCTGGATTGCCAGGTTGCGCGCCGCCGGCGTGCCCGACGCGGCAGGCGACTTCCGGCGGATCTTCGACTGGGCTTGCGAGGTGGGCATGACCGCTGCTGAGCCTGGGATCCGTGATGCAACGAACGCCTTTTCGCTCCAAATGCTGAACTTCGGGATTTCCGAGAGGGAGTTGAGGCGGCCGGTGTCGCAAATCGTCGGCAAGCGGGACTTCTGGAAGGGAACGTTCAAGATCACGCCCGATGTGCTTGATCCCCGTCCGGAAACGGAGCTGCTGGTCGAACTGGGAATTCAGGAGCCGTTTGACCGCGTTCTGGATCTCGGAACCGGATCCGGCTGCATCGTCATCTCGCTCCTGATGGAACGCCCGGATTCAATTGGTGTCGGCACGGACATTTCTGAGAAGGCGTTGCTGGTCGCTTGTGAAAATGCCGAAACCATGGGCGTGGCTCAACGCGTGATCCTGCCAATTTCGGACTGGTATGAAAATGTGGGCGGACGTTACGATCTCATCGTTTCGAATCCACCCTACATCGCGGAGGACCAAATCTGGGATTTGCCGCCGGAAGTTCGGAGACATGAGCCGCATGTGGCCTTGTCCGGCGGGGCCGACGGGCTCTCGGCCCATCGCGCAATTGCGGCGGGGGCCCGGAACCATCTTGCTCCGGGCGGGAGGCTTCTGGTCGAGACCGGGTCAACGCAGGCTGACGGAGTCCGGAACTTGCTGGCGGATGCCGGCCTTGAAAGCGTGGCGGTACATGCCGACCTGGATGGAAGGGACAGAGTCGTGGCAGCAAGGAATCCGGCTTGATCCGGTGCATGGCAAAGTGTATGGTAATGTGTGGAGCGCCGGAAGTTTTCGCGGAAATTGCGAAAAAACCCCTTGGCAACCACGTCTTCACTGGATAGACAATGGCTTGCAGACGGCGGGAGCGTCATGTGTCTCCCCTGATGTTTCTGCCAAATCCATGCAAGGAAAAGGGTCCCGAGGAGCGGGCAGGCCTTTGGATCTTCCACGCATGACCAGACAAGAAGCTGGACAAAAACACAAATGAGAACTTCCAAATCACGATCGCGGTCAAAGTCGAACCGCAACCGATCGATGGGCAATGTCGTCAACCGGGTATTCGACTCGTCGGGTCCGGAGGGCAAGGTGCGCGGAACGCCGCAGCAGATCATCGACAAGTACAATCTGATGGCGCGAGATGCGCAGCTGTCGAATGACCGCGTTGCGGCCGAGAACTTTCAGCAGCATGCCGAACACTACCTTCGCATGCTGGCGGAGGCCCAGCGCGAGCAGGCGGAACGCCAGGCGCAGCAACAGGAGCGCCGAAGTTCGCAACAGGCCGCAAATCGGATCGAGCAAAAGGGAGACGAGGCCGCTGCTGCCGGGAACTGCCAGGTCGGCGTTTCCGCACCGGAGGTTGCTGCAACAGCTGTTGCGAGCGATGTCATGGGTGTCGCACCGGGGGACAGCGAATTGGTCGAAACACCTGAAGAAAACATCGTTCCGCCACGGAGGCCGCGCCCGCCTCGCAGTTCGACGCCCTTGGACGAGCCAGCCTTGGCGGCATCCGACGCGGCGGAATAGTAGGTCTTCACGACCCGAGCATGCCGTCTGCTCGGCGACACGATGCTGCGTTCATCCCTTCCCGAGAACCTCGGACAGCGCACAGAAGCGTTCGATGTCGACGGTTTCGGGTCGGTCGGTTGGCCTGATGCCTGCCATTCGAAGCCTGTCCTCGATGTCGGGAGCCAGACCCTTCAAGCTTGAGCGCAACATCTTCCTGCGATGACGGAAGGCAAGGGCGACAACATTCCCCAGGTTCTCCGCGTCGGCGGGGAAGCGCGGTGCGGGCAGCGCCTCGATGTGAACCACTGCTGAATCGACCTTGGGTTGCGGGGTGAACGCCCGGGCCGGAATGTCCATGAAGATGCCAGCCCGGCTGCGCCACCCGGTCAGGATCGAAAGGCGGCCATAGGACTTGCCGCCTGGCTCTGCCACGATTCGCTCCGCCACCTCACGCTGGAACATGAGCGTGAGGCTTTGCCAGAAGGGTGGCCATTCGGGAGGCGACAGCCAGCGTGTCAGCAATTCGGTGCCGACATTGTATGGCAGGTTGGCCGTCACCTTGACTGGGGGCGACAGGTGTTCACGGGGGTCGAACCGCAACGCATCGGCGTTGACGACCTCGAGCCGACCGGGACAGGCCCGGGCGATTTCCGCAAGAGCCGGAATGCAGCGCCGGTCCCTTTCGACCGCCAGGACCCGGCGGGCGCCTTCGGCGAGAAGGCTTCGCGTGAGGCCTCCCGGTCCGGGGCCAATTTCGAGCACGTCGGCATTTGACAGGACGCCCGCTGCCCGAGCGATCTTTGCTGTCAGGTTGAGATCCAGAAGGAAGTTCTGGCCCAGTGACTTCCGCGCCGCGAGACCGTGCGTCGAAATCACGTCGCGAAGCGGGGGGAGAGCATCCAGTGCGTTCACTTGCGCTTGTTCGCCAGACGCGCCGAAGCGATTTTCCGGGCAAGCCGAAGGGCCGCGATCATCGAATCTGGATTGGCCTCGCGGCGCCCCGCCTTGTCGAAGGCGGTGCCATGATCTGGTGACGTGCGCACGAAAGGAAGCCCGAGGGTGACGTTGACGCCACTGTCGAAGGCGAGCGTCTTGATCGGTATCAGGGCCTGATCGTGATACATCGCGATCGCGGCGTCATAACGTGCCCTGGCCCGTGCATGGAACATCGTGTCGGCGGCAAGCGGCCCGGCAATTGACATTCCTTCGGCGCGCAGTCGGTCGCAGACCGGAGCAATGATGCTTGCGTCCTCGTCTCCCAGGATACCGTTTTCACCCGCATGCGGGTTTAGCCCCGCAACGGCAATCCGGTGCGGTTCGGGGATGCCGAAGTCTTCGCTCAGGGCGCGGTCGGTGACCCGGATCGTCGTTTCGAGAAGGTTGGCGTTCAGCGTTCGGGGAACTTCGGACATCGGAATGTGTGTCGTGACGGGCACGACTTTCAGCTCTTCGCTGGCAAGCATCATGACGGGTTGTCCGCCCCCGGCTAGCTGGCCGAGAAACTCGGTCTGTCCCGTAAAGGCAAACCCGGCGTGAGACACGAGTTCCCGCTTTGAGACCGGTGCCGTGCAGAGGGCGGAAGCCGCGCCCTCGACAACCAGCTCAACGGCCCTTTGGATGACGTCGACCACTCCGGATGCGTTTCCCGGATCGGGCTGGCCCGGCCTGGCCGGCTTCGGGAACGCAACCGGCAGCACGGGCAGTCCGCCTGCCATGGCCGAAGCGGCATCGGCGGGCGAGTCGATGGCGACGATCCTTGTGCCGGCGGGCACATGACCCGGATCGCCGATCATGAAGAACGGCAATTCGTCCCGCAGGGTCGCCCATGCCGCGTCGATGATTTCGGGGCCGATGCCGGACGGGTCGCCGCAACTGACCGCGACGGGAAGCAGGTCAGGTTCGGTCATGCGTCAATTCGTGAGATCGATCACGTTGGTCGATGCGCGAAGTTCGGCGAGGTAATGCGCTGCAGCGTTGCTGAGCCGCAGGTTCAGCAGCCGCCCGCCGACGATGTCGAAATCAATGTTGCTCTTCAGGGCCGGGCGGCGCTCGCAGAGCATCAGCAAGGCTGCGTTGCCGTCACGCACCAATTCGGTCGAGATCTCGTTGTCGTCGAGGTCGGCGACAGCCGCACGCACGTCCGCGGGCAGTTCCGCGGACGGAACGGCCTCGCGGACGAGCCGGTCCGCAGGCAAGTCGCGGGCGATCCGGTAGAGATCTCCGCATTCGTCCACCGCTTTCGCAATTTCCGCAGCGCCGCCTTCAGGAAGGAGAAGCGCATAGTCGACAAGCAGGGCTTCGTGAGTGCCCTCCCGAACGCGCTCGATGTCTCGAAGCAGGAAAACCGCGATATTGCCTTCGTGTTCCATCGGGCTGCTGATTTCGCCGACCTCGAGCCCGGATACGATGTTGCCGATGTCTTCCGGCAGCGCATCCAGCGCTTGCCAGTCGACTTCGCCGCCCCGATCCGCCGACGCGCCCATGGAGTAGCTTCGGGCGGCTGCGGCAAACTCGTCCTCGCCTTGAAGGGCCGCGATTCGGGCGGCGCGCCCGCGTGATGCAATGGCAGTGTTCGGATCTCCTGCCGGGAGTATGATCTCCGAGACCAGGACCCTTGTGCCACCTTCGGTTCCCGTGGTTGCGAGAGTGCGGCGAATCTGGCGATCGGAAATCGAGGCGCGGACGGACTCCCCGAATTGATTTCGCACAAGCTGGCGCCATGCAACGCCGGCCTCTATGAACGCACGGAAGGACTCTCGTTCAATGCCGGCTTCCTCGATGATGGACAGGACATCTTCGAGCAGGAGGTCGACACGCTCAGCGAATTCCTCCATGTCAGCATCGACCTGTGCGGCAGCGACGCTGACACCTGCTTCCTGCGCCGCGAGTCGTTGCACGGTTTCATTGATCAGCTGCTCTCGCGCATGTCGACGCACGTCGCCGCTTGCGCCAAGGAGCGTGAGAAACCGCTCGCGCTGGTCAATCTGGTAGCGCGTGATGACCTGGTCACCCACCTGGAGTTCCGGTGCGAAACGTCCCTGGGCTTCCGCCAAGACCGGAAGCTGCGCGCAAAGCGCGACAGCTGCTGCAAGCAACCAACGTCCCATCAAGGCCCTCATCCCCTGCAAATGCGCTGCCCCGCGCGATCATCATCCCGGCTTCCAAATCCGAGAAGGGATACATGGAAGCCAATTTCGGTTGTTGAATCGACACTAGTCGAATTGGCGGAACGACGCGAGAGCGAAAGCGCGATGTTCATGCATTCCGTCCGATAGTCAAAACCCAGTTCGGTGCGCGCTACGCGGTCGGCGGAGAAGTCATAGCGCCAGTCTGCGCGCACGGTCCACCCGCCACTGACATCGTAGGATCCGTTGAAGGACCATTCCGAAAGGCGGTTGTTCCGGCCCTTGGCGGCATCTGGCTCGGCATGGAAATAGCTGGAAGAGAGCGAGTGGCGGGTTGCAGCCCAGTCAAGGCGCGTTTCGGACAGCGTGATGTCCAGCCCGCTGTTCACAAGCGATCTCGAATGGATCGAGAGGTCGCGACCGATTCCGAGCCGACCAGAAACCAGCCATTCGGACTCGTGAGGTTCCGAATCGCCGGAGACGCTGAGGACGCGACCGAGGGCGACGTCAATGTCCCCCCGTTCGGGATCCTCGCGGCTCCAGGCGCCCCCGGCGGCGACACGGATGCCGTCGTTGCTTCCGTCAACGCCAGGATAGCGGGTAGGGGCAAAGAGGTTGGCTTCGTCGAATTCGACCACTCTGCTGTCTTCGTTGGGTACAGCATCCCCGTTCGCGTCGGATGCGTCGATCCTTAAGATCGGCTCGAGAAATTCGCGGCGTCCGCCGGACATCCTGTGGGCCATCGGGAATCGCAGCTCGAGTGCGGTCCTGGACATCAGGCGCGTGAGGTTGCTTTCTAGTTTGATGTCCTGCGCGACCGTGTATGCATCTCCGCGAATTCCGAGTTCGGCCCTTGCGATGAGACCGGACGAGAATGTCAGCGCACGTGACCAGTCGACGGATGCTCCAAGGCGGTTGACGTCCCGGCCGACGCCCTCTTCCGTGCTTTCCGACGAAGGTCGGATGAGGGAACTGGAAGAGACGCTGGCAAATGTGCGTCCACCAAGCGCGAGCTTCGGCAACTCGCGTTCGTAGTGGATGTTGAGCAAACGGGCCGGCAGCGTGTCGCGAGTCTCGATCTCGGAATCCCGGAGCGTGCGGTACTCGGTGATCTCGGATCGAAAGACATCCTTGTTCCGAACTCGCGTGACGGACACTTGGTTGGTCAATCTGTCCCGGTCGGCATAGTCATACGTGAATAGATAGCCCGGATCTGACGAGAACTCCGCCTGCGCCTCGAACAGGAATCCACGTGGCAGGAGATGGCTGGCACTGCCAAGAAGGTAGCTGCGTGACCCTCCGATGTCGTCGCGGGAGGTGGCGCCGACCGCCTCGATTCGCCCGCGTTCCAGTTCGTGACGGTATCTGAATTCGAGAGTCGTTGTCGAGCTGGAGAGATAAGGGGTCAGGGTAAGGTCGCGGTGGTTCCCGTAGGCGAGAAAGTAAGGGAGCTTGATGCCGGTTCCCAGATCGGACGTGGCCTTGATCTGCGGGATGAGAAATCCGTCGGCGCGGTCAAGGCTCGGGTCGGGAAGACGCAGACGTGGAACGTACAGGATCGGCAGGCCGGCGAAGCGGAGCCGGGCATTCGTGAAATAGAGCTGGTGTTCGACATCATCGTGCACGACGCTTGAGGCGCGGATTTCCCAGAGCGGCACAGGGTTGGCCGCGCAAACCTCGCAGGACGAGGCGACAATCCTGTCGAGCCGCGTGTAGCGACTGCTGGTGCGCGCAATGCGATCTGCGGCGATCTGGAAGTGCCGCTCGAGCACCATCCTTGCAGATACCAGCACGCCGTCACGCAGGCTCCGGTCGAGGTCGGCGTGATCGGCGAGAAAGACCGTGCCGTCTTCGTCCGTGACCTGGATCGGGCCGGCAATGGTCAACTGATCACCGTCGCTTTCATAGGTGACGGAAGTCGCCGTGAGGCGCGTGCCCCGGAAACGGATTTCGACATTTCCCGTGGCGATCAGGCTTCCGGCCGGGTTGACTGAAATCGAATCTGCGATAAGCGAGGCGAATTCCTGGGCCCTCACGCCGCCCGCGCCGAGGCACAGGACAAGTGCGGTCAGGCATGCGGCGAGATGCCTCGTCATCCGTCCTCCAGGTGCAGGAGCAGTGCAAGCGGCAGCAGCAGAATCGCGACCGGTGGCAACCATGCGGCCATGACGATCGGGATCTGGCCGTTTTCGCCCAGTATGGCGACGAAATTCCTGATGAAATAAAAGAGAAACCCGAGGCCGAGCGCCAACACGACCATGAGCCCCGTGCGCCCCATTCGCGTGTGGCGCATCGTGAATCCGGCACCGACGAGCACCATTGCGGCCAGGAGCAGCGGCAACGCAAGTTCCATGTGGAAGAACGTCAGGTGCTTTCGAGCCGAGAAGCCGGCCGCGTTCAGGCGTGCGATGAAGGCGGGCAGTTCCCAGATCGGAATTGCGCTTGGCGTGCCGAAGCTGTCGAGAATCCGTTCCCGCGTGAGGTTCGACGCGAGGACCATTTCCTGCATCTCGACGCTTTCGACTTCCGGGATGGGCGCGCCGGTGTCAAATCGCCATTCCTTTGCACCGGAGATGCGCCAGGCGCCGGGGACCAGCAGTGCGCGCTCCGCCTCGATGCGGTATGTCGGGTTGCTGTCCGGCGCATAGCCAAGAAAGGTGACCTCGAAGAGGCTTGTGCCGTCAAGGTTGGAGCTGTTCGCCCGAATGACCGTTTGTCCCTCGCGCGAGCCCTGACGAAGCCAGAACCCGTCCGTCGTCACCGAGAGAGTTGACGAGGCGCCGGAAAGACGAGCGACCTGGGCTTCATGCTGCCTTTGCGTCGCCGCAACGATCGGATTCATGCCAGCCACGGCGAAAATGCCGATAAGGAAAGCCAGCTGGACCGGCGCCATCAGGCTCTTGAGCGCCGGACGTCCAGCGGCGCGTGTGACCACCAGTTCCGAAGACCGGGCAAGTCCTAGAACCATGCTGACCGTCGCCAGGATCATGATAAGCGGAAGTATCTTGTAAAGGTCTTCGGGCACGCTCAGGAACGCGAGAACAAGCAGCGTGCCAAAGCCGGCATCGTCGAAGCCACCGAACCTCCGGATCTGTTCGATGAGAGCGGTCAGCGTCAGAATCGCAAGAAGGGTGAAGAAGACATAGAAGAAGTTCTTCAGGAACTTGCGAGCAAAATAGAGATGGAGCGTCATTGCGCAGGCTGCCTCGCGCGAGCCAGAAGTCCCGGCCGCGCCGCAATGAAGAGAAGACCGAATGTTGCGATGAACCCTGCAAGGGATCCGGCATAGGCAAGTGGCCAGTTGTCCGCGTCGGCTCGAACGGTTCCCTGGCCCAGTTGGGTGATCAGTTGAATCAGGATCAGCCCGACCACTGCACCGACGCTTTGTCGCCAGACGCCAAAGCGGGAAAACCCGCCCACCATCAGCACGGCAAAGCCGAAGAGCGGTGCGACCAGCCCGTTCAATGCGTCGCTTAGACGTTCGTGCGCCTCCGCGACTAGGGTTGAGTGGGTCGCCCCGGTTATGGCCTGGACGTCCTTGCCGGCATCGATCAGCGCGGATGTGGGAAGTTCCCGGGGACTGCGTAGTGTCAGTGCGCTGTTTTGGACCAGGTCCGAGAGGTCAAAGGCGAATTCGTCGAAGCGGGTGACCGACAGCCGCTTGCCGCCGACGTCATAGCTTTGCACCATGCCGTCGATCATGACGAGGCTTGGCGCATGCTCGCCGCGGACCAGAAGGGCTTCCCGGGCCGAATAGGCGACAGGGCGGCCAGGTTTGCGCGCGTCGGACAGGAACACGTCTTGAAGCGCCCCGATCCTCGAGATTTCTCGGATATAGAAAGTGATCTCGGCTGCGGGGTGCAGGAACTGTCCCTCGCGCAGAAGACGGGCGGTCATGTCTTCGGCAATCTCGGCGCTCCTTTCGCTGAGGCGGGCCTGGCTTGCAGGCACCAGGATGTGGGCGAGAACCGAGGACATGACGAAAACGATGCATCCGAACATCAACACTGGCCGGATCAATCGGGCCGGGGAGTGGCCGGTTGCCTGGACGACCACGAGTTCGCTTTCCGACATCAGCCGGTTCGTGACGTAGAGCGAGGCGGCAAATGCTGCGACGGGCAGGACGAGCCGGACCACGTTGGGCAGTGAAAGTGCCGTGAATTCCAGGAAGACCACGGCTGACTCGCCGTTTGCGATGAGTTGGTCGAAGAGCACGACCGCCCGATTGATCCAGTAGATCAGCACGAGCACCAGCGCGAAGAAGCCGAAGAGCATCAGCAACTGGGCAAGGAGGTATCTGTCGAATCGCCTGAGCATGAGGTCCATCGCAATCCGCTCCGAGTCTAGACCATAGGCCGGGCGGGTAAAACACGGTTGGCTCGTTCCCGTTCGGCAAGAACATGCCAACGCGGCCTGGAGCATTCGCGGCTGCCGGCGTGGCCGCCGATCCCTCGTTCTTCCGCGAATGACTCTTGAACCGGTCTGGGGATCATGGGCTCTGTCCGCGCCGGTGCGCCGCCCGGTCCCGAAGGATGGTCGAGGTGCCCGACATGTTGGCTGGCGCCCTCTCTCTTGCCCTTTCCGGGGTCCGGCCGGCCCACATGCGGCACATGGCGGGGCCGCCCAGGATCAGGTCAGGAATCTTCGCTGGATCGAACACCGGCCGGGTCACGGCGGCACAGACGTGGATCCAGCGGTTTTTCGGTCCGGGCGCTGCGAGGACCCGTCGATGCCTTGGAGGCGAGCCATGCCGACGGGTCCTCGCCCTGGTTTCGCTCGTTTTGTCCGAACCTCGAATTCTGAGTGGCTGCCTCTTGATCAAGCAACGAACGCAAAAATTCAGGCATTCTTCCTTGAACAATCCGGGAACGTCGGACAGGTCACGACACGTGGATGACGACGACACGCCTGTCGGGACGCCGGAAAGCCGTGACGCAACCCATGCGACGCCGGTTGGGGGAGGACGCGATGAACGACCTGAGCGGTTGCCCGGAGGCAATTGCGGGGCCCGGGTTCCCGGCGAGCCCGGCACTGTCCTCCGTTGTCGCGCGGGCGGCCCAAGGCGGCGGTCTCCGGACAGGCGCGCTGTCCGTGACGGTGGATCCGGTTCGATTTCAGGCGACGAGGCCATGTCGCCCTGCTGGAACGAGCCTTGCGCGGAGAGGCAGTCGATGTGGTGGTCGCCGCACCGGACCGCGTCGCCCGGTCCGGCCGCCCGCCCGTCAGGCACGTCATCGAAATTTCGGGAGGAAGCATCGAGCTTCTCGAAGACGCTCGCCTTCCGACCGGTTCGACGTGCGCTGCCTCGTTGCGTATGTCACTTCCTTCTGCAACTCCCGCCATGGAAAGCGTTCTTGTCAAAGGCACAGGAAAGATCAGGGTTTGCCCGAAGAACCTTGGCCTGCTGCACGAGCCGGTCCCCCAGCAGGGCCGGGCCGACGCTAACCTCTTCATCCTGGTCATCGCCTTCCAGGCCATGCAGGTCCTGCGCACGCACACGAAAGGCTTCGGCCACCACGACAGCTGGACCACGCTGCGCAATGCCCTGCGGCCGCTGCAACGCACCGCGACGGCCTTCGCCAGAGCCGACGGAAAGGCCCGGCACCTGCGGAAGACCGCCGATCCAATCGGCTTCCAGGCCAAAATCCACCAAGCCATGCAGATCCCGCCGCCGCCGCCCGGCGTCCGCAGGACAGTCGTCCGAATGCCGGCCGGCAATCCGCACGAAAGGCGGCCTGAACAGGTTCGGCGCTCACTTGTAGTGTCACTCGGATTCCCGTGCCATTGTTTGCAAATGATCTTTTGCACTGTTTGTTGAAGATGGGCCAGCCTGGATCCAGACGTTCCTGCGCGCGTGGATTCCGTCCATGGTGCAGCCGCGGCCCGCCATCAGCCTCGGCAGGCTGACCGGGCAGTTGTTCGAAATCGAGGATTCCACCCGCGTGCGAAGTCCTTTAGGCTGGGGCGAACCGGGCCAGGAACCGAAATCGCAATGAACTGTCGCTCCGCACTCGTTGAGGCCATCACTGAATGCATCCGCGTCCAGGGAGGGCGGGTCCCCGCTGCACCCGGCGGGTTGGGATGCCGCGGAGCCTGCTGATGGGGGCGGCCTATTTCTATCACCTGACTAGGCGTCCGCTCGAGGCGACGCTGCCGGTCCTGGTCAGCAAGTCGCTTGAGGCGGGTTGGCGGGTCGCGATTCGCGCGCGCGAAAGGTCTCTGCTCGAGCGACTGGACAGGCAGCTCTGGCTCGACGACGGGTTCCTGCCCCATGGACTTGCCGGCGGAAAGCATGACAGGGAGCAGCCTGTGCTCCTGACTACGGGAGAACCCGACAACGACCCAGATTGCCTTATCAGCGTGGACGGAGCCGAAGTCAGCGTGGGGGAGGTCGAGGCGAAACAAAGGGTCTGCATCCTGTTCAATGGTTCCGACGCCGAAGCCGTCGAGCATGCGCGTGAGCAGTGGCGGACACTGACTGAGGCAGGTGCTGAGGCGCAATACTGGGCGGAGGAACAGGGGCGCTGGACCAAGAAGGCGGAACGCGCCTCGAAGCGGGAATAGCGGCGTGCCGCAGTTTGCCACTTGCGGGAAAGATGCCGATCAAGGCGTCAGGATCAGGCCCTCGTCGGAAATTTCAAGCCGCTCGAATCGCGAAAGAAAGCTCATTCCGAGAAGCGATTCGTCCATGTCCCCACTGTTCACCGCAACGCGCACGCGTTTGAATCGAACCGGCCCCAGCGACATGACGTCTGCCGTGGCAAAGGCGGTTTTCACCGGTCCGTTCGCCGTGCGAGCCGTGCCCAGAAACGCCAGGTTGTCCGGGTCGAATCCCGCACGGCGCGCGTCTTCAAGCGACAGGACGACTTCCGTGGCGCCCGTGTCGACGATGAAGTCGACAGGCGTTCCGTTCACGTCGACCCGGAGGAAAAAATGTCCGCCACGTCCGCGAGGGGCGTGAATCGACGATCCGTCCGAAAGCACGGCCTGGCGGGGAACGATATCGCGGCGAATGTCGTCCCAGAGCCCATAAACGGCCACGACACCAAGGAAGATCAGCCCCCAGGCCAGGAACATGCGCAGCGACTTGCCAAGTGCTGTCCTGTTCTCCGCAATGATCCAGCCGCCGATGGCAGTCAGCAGCAGCAGCAGATAGACGAGGCGAGGAAACTGATCGAAGTCCATGACATTCAGATAGGTGGCTGCGGCGTCCTTTGCCAGCCCGCCCGGTTGCATCGCTGCAGCCCGGAACACGGACCCGGCAATCTCGTGGTTTCCCATGGCATTGAGTTCGGTCCTGGCGGACATTCCCGGCTTCCGCGGCAGGCCACTGACCTTGTCCGGAGGATCTCTCGCGCGCGCCGGATCGTTTCGGCCGGGCTAACGGGATTTCCCTGTTTGCGGGGGATGTGCAAGCTTGGCGCGCAGTTGAAATGTGGGAGACGCGTGAAATGTCGAGCAATCTCGTGATCAAAGGCCATGGCATTCTGCTTGAGCCTTCCTTGTGGATATTGTTGGCAATTCGCGCAATCGGTGGATTCGGGTTTGGTGCCGCGCCTGGCCGGTGGACGGTTGGTGCCGCTGCAGGAGGGGCATTGGGTTCCGCCGTCGGCATTGCAGTGTCGTTCGTCGGTGCCGTTCCTTTTGTGGCCCCTGTTCATTTCATTCGAGACATCCGGCGATCGGTCAGAGTTCTTGAGGAGGCAGGAAGCGGCGGCAATGCCGCGTGATGATGAAACGCGACACTGTCGGCGCGCGGTCCGGTGGGGTGGTTGGGCCCGCTTCGTTGCACCCTCCTGAGACCTGGTCTCCTGGTTGATTTGGCGCAGTTCGCCGGGGCCCGTCTCGCGAAGCGGTTCCACGATCCCGACATGTCCATGACATGGCTTGGGCGGGCGGGCCGGGACGGTTCGTTGAGGGGTTCGCCGGACGCGGGAAAGGCCTGGCCGTGACCATCCCCAGGCGTCGCGCAAGCGGGCCGGCGCATGGCCGCGTCAGGGACAGGCCGGACCCGCCAACCGAACCGGTGCCTTCCCGCCGAATTCCTGATTTCCATGCGGGACGTTCCATGTTGTCCCGGCAGGTCAACGAACGCGCGTCCCAGGTTCAATGCCATTGGGTGGCTCGCTGACTGCCGTCGTGCCCGGTTTTCGCTCGTTTTACTGGAGGCCCGACAGGCAGTGACGGTGCATGCCCGCGATCACTCGTCCCGGTCGATCAGCCCGAGTCCGCGCAGGTAGATCCCGATGCCGGCCTCGAGCAGGTCTTCAGGCGGAAAGGGCGACCTGGTCCCGGGCGCGCCACGCGCAAACAGTTCGACGACGCCGTGACTCAGCGCCCAGACATGTGCCGAGAACATCTGTGGCGGCGGACGCTTGTCGTGAGGGATGTTCTTTGACAGCTCGGCGGCGGCCTTCTCCAGAACGCCAAAGGCACGCGTGGAGACCTGCGCGAGTTCAGGCGTGCGGTTGATCGAGATCCCGCTCTCGAACATGGCCACATAGTGTCCGGAGTGCCGCCGGGCGAAAGCCAGATATGCGCGGCCTGTCGCCTCGAACGACGCCAGCGACGAGGGCTGTCCGCTCTCGTAGGCGTATTCCATGAGATCGGCAAAGGTCTCGAATCCCTGAAGGGCGATCTCGGCGATCAGTTCATCGCGACCCTCGAAGTGACGGTAGACGGCAGCAGGCGTCACGCCGGCCAGTTTCGCCGCTTCCGACAGCGTGAAGCCCGTCGGTCCCTTCTCCTCGATCAGCTTCAGCGCCGCGTCGATGAGGGCCCGGCGAAGGTCGCCGTGATGATAGCCGCGCTTAGCCATTCCGGCCGGCTGGAGACCTGGAGAATTCCGACCCGATCAAGTTTCGTGACGCAGTGCCGAGTCCGGTCCCGTCGACGCCGGGACCAGGTCCCGCATCTCCGCAACAGGTGCCGTCGTGATCGGCGGCATTTCGAGAATTCGACATGAATCCCTCGCAGGGGCAGAAAATGTTAAGCGCCTTTATTTTGTCCAATATCTATGCACGGAGCGGCAAAGGCGCAATCCGTGGAGGCGCTCGACGGATGTCGGCGCCGGCGATCGAGACTCTGTGGCCATGTTCGGCAAGGCTGGAATGCCTGACGGGATGTCGCAAGCCGGCCCGGAATCCGGCCTCGGTCAATTGCGGAGATCGGTCGATTCCACGCCGATGCGATTCACGTCGAAGGGTGTCGTGAGGTAGATTTCCGAAACCCAGTTGCCGAACAGGAGATGCGCATGGCTTCTCCAGCGGTTCATCGGTTCGGCGGCCGGATCGTCGCCGACGAAATAGTTCACCGGCACGTCGATCGGTGTCCCGTTGGCGATGTCGCGCTCGTATTCCTCCTTCAAGGTTCCGCTGTCGTATTCGAAGTGGTTGAAGATGTAGAGTGCCCGATGCGCCTCGTCGGACACCAGGCAGGGCCCGGATTCCTTGCTGCCGAGGAGCGTCTTGAGGCCGGCCGCCCGAATCTCGTCCTCACGCATTTCGGTCCAACGGCTGACGGGAATGTAGCAATCGTCCGAGAAACCGCGAAGGTAGGGAGATGCCGGGTCCATGTTGGCCTGCCGATAGCAGCCGAAAGTCTTGGCCTTGAGCAGGTGCTTCTCGACTCCGTGAAAATGGTTGATCATGGCCATTCCGCCCCAGCAGATGCCGAAGGTGGAATGCACGTGTGACTGCGTCCAGTCCATGACCTCCTTGAGCTCGTTCCAGTACGACACGTCCTCGAACGGCAGGTGTTCAATCGGCGCGCCCGTGATGACGAGGCCGTCGAACCTTTCGTCGCGGATTTCCTGAAATGGCCGATAGAACTCGGCCATGTGTTCGGCAGCCGTGTTCCTGGTCTTGTGTTCGGACATGCGGATCAGCCTGAAGTCGATTTGCAGCGGCGTGGCGCCGATCAGCCTGGCGAACTGGTTTTCGGTCTGGATCTTCTTGGGCATCAGGTTGAGAAGCCCGATCTTCAGCGGCCGGATGTCCTGGTGGGACGCCAGTTCCTCATCCATCACCATCACCCCTTCATGCGAAAGGACCTGAAAGGCAGGAAGGTTCGATGGCAGCTTGATCGGCATAGGCGTCTCCGGTTCAGACCTTGCGGGATACCGGGAGGCCGGACGATTCACAAGACAGGGAACTTTCCGCTTTCCGTCAGGTGGCGTCAGGCGTCGGCCTGGCCGAGCGCCTCCGCGACGAGATCGATCATGTCGGCTTCGGTTTCGACGGCGTCGATCGCGTCGGCACTGACGGTCACGCCCCATTTTGCGGCCATGGCGCGATAGCGCGGCTGGCGGTGTGCCAGCGCCTTGGCGTATGCCCAGCGCACGAAGGTGTCCGGGTCGACGGTCTCGGGCGTGTCGCCGGCCTCGGCGAGGTAGGCGCCCCAGATTTCCGCGAGGAAGTCATCCGTGAAGCACATTGGCTTTGGGGCCTTGTCAAAGCGCTTGGAGAGTTCTTCGGCATGGTGGTCGGAGCCCTCGATCCAGACCATCAGGACCTGATCTCCAAGCGCGCTCAGGATCGGATCTTCGGGATTTTCCGGCGACACGATCTCGCAGATCGAGCCGGACGTGTCGCAAACGAAATGCGGATAGCCGTAGATCTCCGCTGCGCGGGCGGCGAAGTGGCCGGTATCCAGCATTGCGGCACGCTCCGCGTCGCGATGCAGCTTCTGTCGACGCAAGTACTCCTCCCAAGGCACGCCGCCCTTGTCGGGATCTCCGGGCTTGCCGAGATAGGCGGAGAGGGGCGCCAGGTTTCCGAACGAGACGTTCGGGCGGATCCGGACCGAGTCCGTCAACAGCAGCTCGCGAAGGAGCGGGCTCCTCATCGCTTCGCGCTTGAGATTGTCAGAGATCGCCTCGCCCATGTAGCGAGTGCCGATGCGGTAGTCGACCGAGTAGTGGAACCATGTGCCGGTTGCCCGGAGCATGTCTGAGACGTGAGTCTTTCCGAGCCCTGACATGCCAAACAGCAGGATCCTCTTTTCGGGTGCGTCGCGCCATTCCTGCGCGCCTTTGTAGAGCATTTGTCCCGTCCTTGTCATTGGCATGGGGATTAAGGGGCAAGGCAGGTCCGGTCAATCAGCGGGACATGCTTTTTCTGATGGCGGTGCCGATCCGCCCGTTAAGAACCAGGAGTCCCGCCCCAAGAAGAGCGAAACCGGGATCGGCGCCGGATGCCAGGGTCTCGTATCGCGCCCAGGAGCCAAGCAGGATTGCGACGGGAGGAATCATCGACGTCACGGGAAGCGGGTTGCCCGCTCCGGTCGACGCCAGAATGCGGCAATACAGGACGTAGGCTACTGCCGTGGCCGCCAGGGCGAAGCAGGCAATGGCGGCCAAGGTCGAAAGCCTGAGGTTGAATTCAAGCGGTCCCTCGGCCGCCCATGGCAGAGGCAGCATGACAAGGGTGGAGCATGTCAGCATGCCGGCCGCCGCGACGAGCGGCGGCTGGTCCGGCAGCATGGCACGAGCCCAGCACCCCGCGAAGGCATAGCTGATCGTTCCTCCGATCACGGCCAATTGCGCCAGTGAACGCAATTCAAGGCTTGCGAGATTCTGAAGTCCGGTCGCGGTGGAAACGCCCAGAATGCCGGTCAGGACACCGATGGCCCGTTGCATGGTCAGGCGTTCGTCGGCAAAGAGCAGCGCCGCGACAAGAACGGCCCAAATTGCCGTCGCGGCATTCAGGATCGCCGTCAGCCCGATCTTGATGCTTTGCTGGCCCCGCGCCATCAGCGAGAACGGAATCACGTCGTTCAGGCATCCCATGACGAAAAGCGCACCCCATGACGAAAAGCGCACCCCATTCACGAAGTGATCGTGGCACGGCGAGGCGGCACACGGCCACGATGATCCAGTGCACGACCGACGCCCGGACCACCCTGTTCGCGACCGAAGAGAGGAAGCCTATATCGTCGAGCGCCTCGCGAATCGCAAGAAACGAGCCACCCAAAATAAGGGCCAGCAGCGCGAGGTCGATCCATGCGAGTCCGGGAATCCGGATCTTTGGCCACGGGAGCCGCCAATTCGCCGGAAGCGTCGAACGCGACCCGGAAATTGCTGAATTCCCCCGATCCTGAACCGGCATGGGCGACCTTGCCCGCTCTGGCCCGAGGCGAGGGGTCCGCTGCGGACGTCCAGTCACGCGTGTGCCAAGGAATGGAACTTTCCGGTCCGACGCTGTCGCTTCTCGGGTCCGTCAGGCGCGCAGCCCGCGCCTGGTTTCGTTCAGCAGGTTCGCATAGTTGCCGCAGAAGATCAGGGCGGCGCCAAGCAGCACCCATGCATCAAGTGGCTCGGCATAGAAGAATGCACCGATGAACGCGATCGCGGGGAGGCGGACGAAGTCCATTGGCGTGACGACGACGGCTGGCGCGACCGCGAGCGCATTGGTTATGCATGTGTGCGCAAAAAGCCCTCCGCAACCGAACAGCACCACCCAGGGCCATGTCCGGGCCGAAGGCCAGGCAATGTCGCCGTCCCAGCCCGCGGTGACGATCCCCATCAGCGCCTGCATGACTGTCAGCCAGAACAGCACTCCGAATACGGTCTCGGTCCGCATGAGAAGCTTGGTCCCTACGATCGAGCACGCAAACCCGATTGCGGATGCCGCGGCCAGCACAAGTCCCAGCGCGTCCCCGCCTCCTTCGGGGCGGACAACGCAGAGAACTCCTGCGAAACCGAGGGCGACAGCCATTCCGCGGGCGCGGCTCAGCCGCTCGCCCGCGAATACAAGCGCGAAAACCACCACCCAGACCGGCGTCGTGAACTCCAGCGCGAAGAGTTGCGCAAGCGTGATCAGGGACAGCGCGGAAAACCAGAGATTCTGGCCTGCGAAGTGCCCGATGTTGCGCACCAGGTGGAGAGGCAGCCGATCAAACCTGATTTCACGGATCTTGCCGATGGCGCCGCCCACGGCAAGCACGATCGCAAGGCCGATGAAGGAGCGGTACATCATCACTTCGAAACTGTCGAGTTCGACGGCAGCGGCGCGGCCGGCGACCGCCATGGTCGAAAAGCTGACAACGGCGCCCGTCATCCACAGGGCCGCAAGCAGGGGCCTTGAATCGTCCGTCACGCGAAGTGCGCCCGGCTGCTTCCGGCCCAGGCCCTGCCTTGCCCGGGTCGTCCCTCGCAACAAGCCCCGCCCGGCGCGTCGAGTTGCAAGAGGCACCGGCGGCCAGTGGTTGCCGCGTGCGGAGCGAATGCGGGGGTCGAACGGCTGCCGGCCTCTATTCCCATTCTATCGTGCCCGGTGGTTTTGACGTGATGTCGTAGGTCACGCGATTTATGCCCTGCACTTCGTTGATGATCCTGGTCGCGGTCTCGCCAAGGAATTCGTGGCTGAACGGGTAGTAATCGGCAGTCATGCCGTCGACCGACGTGACCGCGCGAAGCGCGCAGGCGTAGTCGTAGGTGCGTCCGTCGCCCATGACGCCGACGGTTCGCACGGGAAGGATCGCGACATATGCCTGCCAGATCTCGTCATGGAGCCCGTGGCGGCGGATCTGGTCGATGTAGACGGCATCGGCCTGACGAAGAATGCCGAGCTTGTCGCGCGTGATTTCCCCGGGACACCGGATCGCAAGGCCGGGGCCGGGGAAGGGGTGGCGGCCAATGAACTCCCTTGGCAGCCCGAGCTCTCGGCCAAGGGCGCGGACCTCGTCCTTGAAGAGTTCACGGAGCGGTTCGACGAGCCTTAGACCCATCCTTTCCGGCAAGCCGCCCACGTTATGGTGCGACTTGATGGTGACAGACGGTCCCCCGGAAAAGCTCACGGACTCGATGACGTCAGGATAGAGCGTTCCCTGGGCCAGGAATTGCACGCCTTCGATTTCGTCGGCACATTTCTGGAAGACGTCGATGAAGAGTCCGCCGATGATCTTCCGCTTGGTTTCCGGATCGCTCTGGCCGTCAAGGGCGGAAAGGAAGAGTTCGGCTTCGTCCGCATGGATCAGCGGGATGTTGTAATGGTCACGAAACATCGTGACGACCTCGTAGGCCTCGTTCTGGCGAAGCAGGCCGTGATCGACAAAGACGCATGTGAGCTGGTCGCCGATCGCCTCGTGGATCAGTGCCGCCGCGACGGAACTGTCGACGCCTCCCGACAGTCCGCAAATCACGCGCGCCTCGCCGACTTGCTCGCGAATCTTCCGGATCGCTTCGGTTCTGTAGCTCGCAATGGTCCAGTCGCCGGTGAAGCCTGCGAGCCGAACGAAATTCTCCAAGAACCTCGAGCCTTTCGGGGTGTGATGCACTTCCGGATGGAACTGGACCGCGTAGAGGTCCCTTTCCGTGTCCGCGATGATCGCGAATGGCGCATTCGGCGACGTGCCGAATGTCTCGAAGCCCGGAGCAAGACTGGAGACGTGGTCTCCGTGACTCATCCAGACCTGCTCGCGGCCTCCGTCGAACCAGCCCTCCAGAACGGGAAGCCTGCCCTTGGGCTCCACGAAGGCGCGACCGAACTCGGCGGTGCCGCCACCGCCCGAGATCCTGCCCCGCTCGACAGTGCCGCCGAGCATGTCCATCATGACCTGCTGGCCGTAGCAAATGCCGAGGACCGGCACGCCGAATTCAAAGATGCCCGCGGGCGGGCGAGGCGCTTCGCCGTCCAGGACGCTGGAGGGGCCGCCCGACAGGATCACCGCCCTTGGTTCAAATCCCTGCAGGAACGCTTCGGTAACGTTCTGGAACGGATGAATTTCGCAATAGACGTTCAGTTCGCGCAGCCGTCGGGCGATGAGCTGGGTCACCTGGCTGCCAAAGTCCACCACTAGAAGGCGTTGGTGAGGGGAAACGGCCATGGCGTCGGAATAGGTCCGCTTGGAGAAAGTGACAAGAGGCGGGCCGATCTCGCGAGGGACAGCCCGTGGACTGACAGGGCCGCCGCCTCCGTGGGTCCGACATGTCGCATTCCTGTGGCAGAGGACGCAATTTGCCTGAATTCCCGGACGGTTTCGTGCGAAGTGACCTAGTGACTTGGGACTGGAGCAGATCCAATGGCGGATGGCAGGGCAAGGCGCAGCCGTGGCGGCGGCGCCGCGCGGAGAGCGGAACGAACGGCAGTTCGGATTGAGGCGGCGAAGTATGTCGAACGTCAGGTGCCGAACCTCGAAATCCTTGACGAGGAAGCGCTTCAGATCATCGAAGACAATGCAGAAGGGATCCTGGCGGAGATCGGGGTCATCTTCACGGAAAACCCGGCCGCGCTCGCGCGATGGCGCGATGCGGGCGCCGATGTCGATGGCGATCGCGTGCGCCTGCCGAAGGGTCTCGCGCGCGAGCTTTGCAGTTCGGCACCGTCAAGCTACGTCCAGCATGCCCGCAATTCCGGGCGCAACGTGGAGGTCGGCGGCGACAACCTCGTGCTGGCCCCCGTATACGGTCCGCCTTTCGTGCGCGATGTTGCAGGCGGGCGCCGCTACGCGACGATCGAGGACTTCAGGAATTTCGTGCGTCTGGGATACATGTCGAAGTGGCTGCATCATTCCGGCGGCACGGTCTGCGAGCCTACTGACGTACCGGTAAACGTTCGCCATCTCGACATGCTTCATGCCCACATGACGCTTTCCGACAAGCCGTTCATGGGATCTGTCACGGAACCGGAGCGGGCTCGGGATTCGATCGAGATGTGCGAGATCCTCTTCGGCAAGGAATTCGTTGCCGAAAACACGGTGATGACTTCTCTTGTCAACGTCAACTCGCCGCTCACCTTTGACAACACGATGATGGGGGCGATGGAGGTCTATGCGGCGGCGAACCAGGCCTCGATCATCTCGCCATTCATCGTCGGTGGAGCCATGTCGCCGGTTTCCGTGGCCGGCACGCTGGCGCAGGTGACGGCAGAGGTGCTGGCGGGCGTTGCCTACAGCCAGCTTGTTCGCAAGGGCTCGCCGGTCATCGCGGGAGCGTTCGTGGCATCGATCGACATGAATTCCGGCGCACCGACCTTCGGAACGCCCGAGGCGGCCCAGGTCACGCTCGGCATGGGACAGATCGTCCGCAGGATGAACCTGCCGTATCGTTCTGCGGGCGCATTCTGCGGCTCGAAGCTTCCCGACGCACAGGCGGCCTACGAAAGCGCGAACAGCCTGCACGTCGGGCTTCTTTCAGGCGTGAACTTCATGCTGCATGCAGCGGGCTGGCTGGAAGGCGGGCTGGTGGCAAGTTTCGAGAAGTTCGTCATGGATGCCGACCAGTTGGGCACCTTGCACAGGCTGGCGCGCGGAATCGACGTGTCGGAGAACGGCCAGGGAATGGACGCGATGCGCGAGGTCGGACCGGGAGGGCACTTTCTGGGTTGTGCCCATACCCAGGCAAACTTCCAGACGGCGTTCTGGCGCAGCGACCTGCTCGACTACAAGCCGTTCGAGACCTGGGCAGAGGAAGGTGGACGAGACACCCAGGCGCTGGCCGCCGAGCGGGTTGCGACGCTGCTTGCGCAGTACGAGCAGCCGGCAATGGATCCAGGCGTTGCCGAAGGGCTGGATGCATTTGTCTTGGAGAGGAAAGCATCCGCACCCGAGGCATTTGCATGATGCATTGATTCGCATCAAGGCGACAATTTGGCGACCGGATTCTGTGCCTCGATTCTCGATTTGCGAGACTTCGCGCCTGTCGCGGTCGTCTGTGACCATGCCGTGGCCGAAATGGTGCACCAACCCTGCATCGCGCATGTTCCCTGTTTTGCGAAGGATCCAAGGGCCCAAGGGGAACGACGCCCAGATCTTGAGCGTCAGTTCCGGCGGCGAGGCGAAACAGCCCCCCAAGAAACGCGAAACTGAAGTCTGCCCCCTGCTCGTCACTTCGGTCCTGCAGTTCTCAAGGTGACCGTTCGGAGACCTCGGACGACAGGTGAATGCCGCTCGACTTCAAGTGCAGGTCGCGCTGCGGGAAGGGAATCTGGATGCCGTGCTCGCGGAACAGGTCCCAGACTTGCAGCAGTACCTCGCTGATGACGTTGGCACGGCCGTCGGCCGGATCGTCGATCCAGATACGGATCTCGAGGTCTATCGCGCTCTCTCCGAAACTCCTTAGCAGGCATCGTGGCGGCGGGTCGGCCAGCACCCGCTCGGCGCCTGCAGATGCCTGGCAGCAAAGGTCCATCGCGAGCCGTACATCGCAACTGTAGGAAATTCCGACCGGAATGCAGAGCCGGACCGCCTTGTCACTGTGCGACCAGTTCTCGACACGTTGCGTGATCAATTCCTCGTTCGGGATGAGGTATTCGACGCCTTCGCGGGTTCGGACCGCCGCATAGCGCGCTCCAAGCGAAGCGACCCATCCATAGGTGTTGCCAACCGCAATGACGTCATTCGGCTTGATCGACTTGTCCATCAGCAGCAAGAGACCACTGATCAGGTTGGACACGATTTTCTGCAGGCCGATCCCCACGCCGATGCCAAGTGCGCCGCCGAACACCGTGAGTGCCGTGAGGTCGATGCCCAGGCTGCCGATCGCCACCAGGAAAGCAAAGGTCACGAGCACGATCTTGACGATCTTGGAGACCAGCACCTGGACCGTCGGCGTCAGGTTGTCCGACTGCTTGATTTGCCGTTCGAGAAGGTTGGATGATGCCAGTGCCATCCACAGCAGGACTCCCAGGGCCAGGATGCCCTTCGCGATGGCAAGCAGCGAAATTCGCACCTGCCCGAAGGTCATGCCAATGCCGTCGAGCAACGCGATCGTCAGGTCAAAGAGACCAAGGGCGACCAGCGCAGCCAGAATCCAGGCGATCCAGGCGACCAGTCTGGCCACCAGGTCGTTGCTGATGAATCCCGAGATCAGCCGGATTGCCACCCAGGCCCCAGCGAGACTCGCCGCGATCTGGGTAAGGCGATGGCCGAACAAACGGGTTTGCGCCCCTGCCTCGACAGCAATCAACAGGCACAGGAGGATGACGATCGGGGTGGACAGTGCAGCGAGGCGATCGACGAAGCCCCGCAACTCGGCATGGCGAGTTCGGAACGCCGGTGCCGCGGCGATGGCGCGGCGCAGTCGCGGACCAAGCAATCGGCCGAACAGCAACGCCAGCAGGATCAGTCCTGCCTGAACCGCGCTTTCGGCCGCCAGCACGTAGGTGAGGAACCACTCTTCCAGGCTGGCGCGGACTTCGGGCAGATTCAGTCTCTGGAAAACCTCGTTCATCGAGTCGACCCTACCACCCGCAGGCACAAGTCAGAAATGAAAGTTGAGCGTGGCAAACAGGCGGTCGTTGTTCCCGATTCCTCGAAACGGCGCCTGCTCTCCCGACTGGTAGGCCACCAGTCCGGTTGACAACTGAAGCGCATCTGTCCAGGCATAGTCAAGCTGAAGCCTGCGGGCGGTGCCGAGTTCGCCGGTTTTCCCGAAGGTCAGCGCAAGGATCGTAACGTCAAGCGTATCGTTCAGGAAGGTTCTCTGGACCCGGAGAGCGGTCGCCGGCTCATTGCGCCGACGCTCATCGGGCATCACGGCAAGGCGGTCGTCAAATTCAGGAATGTGGTGATTCCGGGCTTCAAGGGCGATGGCGGTGTCGGCAATTCCGGAATACTCGATGCCTGCCAGCGTTGTCAGGCGCGAGAATGTCCGTTCGCCCGCGTTGGAAAAGCGCAGGCCTGCGAACGATGCCGCTTCCGCCTTGACGAGCCAGCTGCCGCGCACGAGATTCCCGGCCGCGCCTGCCATCGTGATCCGGCCGTGGCGCAGTTGCGGCTCTCCGGAAGGTGTCGCTGCGAGGTGTGGACGGTCGTCGTACAATCGTGCGCCGTAGATGGAAATGTCCCAGCCCCGAAACGTGCCGTTCAGCGCCAATGCCAGTTCCGGCGCGCCGAACGTGTCGTTCGGTGATGCACGTGGCGGCGGTGATCCCGTTCCGAAGAAGAAGTCGCTGCCGGGCACGGGAAGCTTGTCGAAGCGGCGCTCGGGAATGGCGATCATGCTGATTGACCAGGGATTCGCGTAATGGTCCAGCCGAAGTGCCGTGACCGGCAACCGGTGATCCTTGATGTCGCTCAGGCCCGGAAGGCGGTTGTCGATTGGATTGAGCACATCCGTCACTCGAAAGAGATCCGATCTGCCCCAGGCCAGGATCTGACGACCGAAAGTGATGTCGAAGCTCCCCGAAACCGGCCCCTGAAGGAAGAACTCGTCGATTTCCGCTTCGCGTCCGTACGCGTCGGAAAATCCCGATGGACGCTCCGCCTCGCCACTTGCCCTGTAGGCCGCCGGATCGTGCCAGAGATGCCCATCGATTCGGGCCTTCCAGTCAGATCCAAGCCTGACGTCCGCTTCGAGGTCCAGCCGCGACTGCATCGAGGACAGTCCGCGATGATCCACTTCGGCAGGCGGCGGGGCGTCATGGGCGACATTGACCACGAACCGCTGGCTGAGCCGTCCTCCGAACCGGAGCCGGGCGGGAGGCGCTTCCAGGGGGGGCGGCTGCTCGGGCGCCGGTCCGTGTCCGGTGTCGAAGCCTGCCAGGACAGTCTGGATGTCATCGGGCGGCGGAAATGCGGGCGTGTCTTCGAATCCCTCAAGCACGCGGTCAAGCTCACCCTGAGCGAGGGCAGGGCCGGCTGCGAGGATCAGGACTAGGACGGCCCGCATTGTCATGGCAACGATCAAAGGCCCCTTTCGAGCTGCCGCAAGGTGAACAGGTCCTCGCCAAGGTCCTGGTTATAGCGGACGCCTTCGAAGCGCAGCACCGTGCGATGCTGCGTCTTCTCGTTTCTCACTGTGCGCATGTCGAGTTCGACGCGCGTCCAGATGCCGTCGATTCTTTCCAGCCCGGCGATGTCCAGGTATTTCAATTCGCCGCCGTTCGTCAGCCAGTGGACTGCCCGTACCACCACGTCGATGTCCTTGCGAACGAACAACACCGACTTCGCATAGCCATAGCGTTCCCTGACCGCCGCCGATGCCGGCGTTGCCTCGATGAGCCAGGCCGGCTCACCGCGCACGTCACGTTCACCCAGAAGCCTGTAGTCCCATTCCTCCGTCACGCGCCGCGTCATGTCCGAATAGGAGAAGTCGGTGCCCATGAACGACTGCGACTTGCTGGATCCGGCGATGCGCTTCGTCTTTCGCAGTTCGGGCAGATACAGCCATTGGTCGTCATCCCGACCCGGGTCGCGGAAATCACGGGTCAGGAATCCCGTGTTGCGCACGTTCGACGGCGAAAGGAAGAACATGAGGTTGAGAGTGTCCTGGCCCCGATCCTTCATGAATGTCTGAAGTTGGCGTGTCCTGGCGTTTCCGTCACGGTCGATCAGCGTCATGGACATGCGGGCCGTGCGGTTGTCGCCGTCATCAAGCGCATCGGCCCGTCGCATGATCTCCAGTGCCTGATCGTCGGCTGCCTGCGCTGCGGGAAGTGGCAGGAGCATGCAGGCGATCAGGACAAGTGCGGCATTCCTCATTCGGTTTCTCCCTGTTGTGCCGTTGAATCCGGCCGCTGCAGGCTGCGATAGCGAAGTGCCATCAGTGCTGGCGCAAGAACGAAGTCCGCGGCCAGTGCCGTCACGATGGTGATGCCGGTCAAGAACCCGAAATCGATCAGGTTCTTCATGTCTGCAAGGCAGAAGATAAAGAATCCGGCGGTCAGTATCGTGGATGTCGCCAGCATTGCGCGACCGGAGGTTTGCAATGTCTCCTGCACGGCGGCCTCCACGGACCCGGTGCGCTCAAGATACCTGTGAAAGTGATGCATGAAATGGACCGTGTCGTCCACGGCGAGGCCAATGGCGATCGAGCCGACCAGCATGGTGAAGAGATTCAGGGGGATCCCGGCGATCTGCATCAGCGCGAGCGTGAAGAGAATCGGCGTGAAATTGGGAAGCATGCTGATGAGTCCGGTTCCGATGCGCCCTATGAGCGCGATCATCATCAGCGTGATCACGATTCCCGCGATGAGATAGCTGCGGGCAGCGGAGCGGATCGCGTTCTCGAGGGTCCTGCTCAGCAGGCTCATGATGCCGGTTACGGTCACTTCGGCGGAACTTTCGAAGGCGTTCGCGAATCGCGCCTCCACGTCCCGGATGAACGGCGGATATGTCAGCGTGTCCTGCCAAGGCACCCGCATGCTGAAGCGTGCGCGGCTGAATCGGGAATCGACGAGATCCTCCAGGTCATCCGAGCCGGAATTCTCGAAGAGCAGGAATTCCTGTGGAATCAGCGCGGGATTTTCCGGGATGCGGCGAAATTCCGCGCGGTTCTCGTTCAGTGCCTGGTGAATTTCCTTCAGCAGGTCTGCCACGGACAGGACGGCACCTACCTTGGTTGGACCTGCCGCGTTTGCCTCGATGTCCCGCTTCAGCGCATCGAGCTTGATCAGCGTGTCCCGGTCGTGCAGTCCGTCTTCGGTCTCCGTGTCCAGCACGACCTCGAGCGACACCGACCCTCCCAGATCGCGATCTATGGCGCGGGTTGCCTGGTGCACCGGCCAGTGATCGGGCAGCCATGACAGGATGTCGTGCGAGAAGCGCAGTTGCACCGCGAATCCGAAAGCGACTGCCGACGCGGCCAGGAACGCGCAGACGATCGGCACGGCGTTGCGAACGCCAAATCTCGCGAATGCAGCCAACACCCTGTCAGTCATGGCCGACGCCTTGATGGTCACTGCGCCAGCGTGCATGGCCCTCGACGGGATGAGTGCAAGCCCTGCAGGCAGGAGGACCAAAGTGTAGACAAGCGCGATCAGGACCCCGATCGCGGAATATCGGCCCAGGTCGGCGATCGGGGCGACTTCGGCGACGGCGAAGGAACCCAAGCCGGCGGCGGTGGTCAGGCTGGTCAGCAGGACCGGCAGTCCGGCATGGCCGACCGCAGCGATGATCGCCTGCTCCCGGTCATGTCCGGCGCGGACGTTCCTGAAATGGATGGTAAGCAGGTGAACCGCCGCGCCGACGCCCACGGAAAGCAGAAAGGACGGAAGAATGACGGTCGGCAATGTCACGGGGGTGCCCATGTGACCCATGAGCCCAAGCGTGCTCAGCAGCGCCAGCAGCACGACTCCCAAGGGAAGCATCACTGCCGCAGCCGACCGGAACGTTGCGAACAAGAGGAACGCTATCACCGTGATCGCCAGCAGGATGGAGCGTCCCGCATCTTTCTGAAGCGCCGACTTCAGGGATTCCGTGACCGCAGGGGTTCCCGCGGCGTGCAGGACGAAGCCGTCGCGCTGATGCTCTGCCACAATTTCGCCGACGGCTTCGACCACCTCTTGTGTCTCGTCATCGCTCAGGCGTTCGCGGGGATCCGCGTCTAGGGGAGATTCGTCGAACAGGGCAAGCGCGTCGTCGACCGACTGCTTTTCGATTTCGGTGAACCTCGCCAGCTCGAGCGCGACCGTGGTCACCGTGCCATCGGGCGAGATCAGCAGGTTGCGGTACAGGGGATTAGCCAGAACCCGGGTCCGAAGGGTCGCAAGGTCCTGCTCGGAGTCCGGCCAGGTTTGCAGGAGATCCTCGACAATCAGCCGGTCGCTTTCTCCCCTCGTGCTGCGGGCGTTGACCATGGAAGTGATGCTCGCAAGGTTGGGAACGCCAGCGGCAAGGGCGTCGTGCAGCTCCTTCAGACTGGTCAGGGACTCCAGGGTGAACATCTCGTCCGGCTCGACGGAAACGATGATCACGTCGTCGCGGCCGAATTGGTCGCGGAACTCTTCATATCGTTCAAGTACCGGGTCCCCGGTCCGAAGAAAGGACTCGGTCGACGTGTCGATGACAAGGTTGCGCAGCCCGGTCGCCGCAGCAGCCGTGGCAAGCAGCACGACGATGATTGCAGGAACTCTCTTTCGGCAGAGACAGGCCGCCGATGCTTCGAACCACTTCTCGACCCGCAGCTTGATCCCGGCCACGGCCATCATCCGTTTCGGTCGCGGATAGGCGAATCGGAGCCACGCAATTCATCTGCGTCGCTTGCAGCTCGGAAATCCGTGAAGGTGATCGCGCGCATCGGCAGTCCATCGAATTCCGTCCAGACGCCTGCAAACCCTACCTTGGCGCAATGCGGCAAGTCAAACCGGGATGGACCGTCGATTGGGCCGGAAATTCCTGGGTCGACGGCGAGGCGCGCCTCCAGCGAAGCCGCTAGCTGGCCGAGTGCCGAACCATGGAAACCCGGCAAGACTGATCGGAACATGCCTGGGATCACGTCTGTCTCGCCGCGAGCGCCGAAAATTCCGGTCCGTGCCGCGGGCCGGATCCGAACACGGAAGCAGGCCGCCCCGGACGTTCGGGCGTGAACAATTCGCGTAACTGCTCACCCCTTTCCCAGGGCGGGTTGAGGGTCATGCAGTTCGATCATTTTGGCGGCATTTCCGGCGAGCGCGATCTGGATGGCGACGAGAGGGTTGTATCCGAGTGCCGCCATGGAACTCAGGCAGCTTGAGATCCGGCACCAGGCTTCGGCGTAAAGCCGGGTTCGGAAGCATCCGGATACCTTGATCTTGACCTTGGCCATCCTGATTTTCTGCTCGCCCGCATTGTTGGTGAAGCTGACGTCCGCCTCCCCCATGAAGCGCAGCACGGACACCTCGTGCTTCACGAGGCGCTCATGCAGGTTGTGTGCGTCGGACTTCGCGATCCGTCCGCGTTTTCCTTTCGGGCGCGGCGGGATTTCGGGCAGTTCCCTGCCGCCCTGGGTCAGGATGGTCCGGTACCGCTTGCGCACGGCCGCGCGCCCGTCCTCGGTCAGTGTCTTGGTCGTGCTCCTGTTGACCCTGTGGCAGGCCTCGCGCAGCAGCCTCTTCATCAGGCGCGCCCAGCGGTAGCCGTTGGACTCGACGACGAAGGCCGTTCCCTCAGGAGGTGAGAACCACAGAGCTGATGGCTGCACTGGTCGCAGGCGAAGCATGTCGCCCAAACATCGTGGACTCAAACAGGGCAATTCGCTTTGAGCGGAGATTTTCGCGGTCGATGAAGAAGAAGGTGTTGAAATGATCGGATATAGACGTTATTTTGAGATTCATGGCACGTGCCACGATGAAGCAGCGCGCCGAGCGGATGAAGATCGCCCGCGAACTGGCGCAGGACCACGCTCCCGCCGAAGCGGCTCGGCTGCTGGCGGAGCGCTTTTCGCTGTCGCCGGGGCAGGCCCGGCGCTATGTGCGGGCCGCGGGCGAGGAATGTCCTCTGGCGCGGGCCGAGATCAAGGATCCGGTCACCGTGCGCATCCCGCGCCCGTTGCTCGCCCGGCTGCGGTTGCATGCGCGCGCCACCGGGCGCGGCCTCGGCTCCCTGGTTGCCGAGGCGGTGGCCGGCTGGTTGGGCAGGTCGTCCGGCTGAATGCGCCGCGTCCGCTCGCTGAGTGTGTTCGACCGTTGCGCCGAAGAACGTGTTTGCGAGGCCTGCGATGCATTGGTGCCCGAACGCAGCTGGTCCACAAGGAGAGGAGAGGCCGATGAAGCCGGATACGGTGGGCGATGCGCCGTTGGCGGTGCATTTGCGGGTGTCGAGCCAGACACAGCGCCAGCGCGAGACGATCGGCAGCCAGCGGGAGGCCGTTCTGGATCACTGCCGCAGCCGCGGCTGGGAAATTCCGGACGGCTGCGAGTTTGCCGATGACGGGTTCAGTGGCGCGACGCTCGAGCGTCCGGCGCTCGAAGCGCTGCGCGACAGCGTCGCGCGCGGCGAAGTCGGGACCGTGCTGGTCTGGTCGGTCGACAGGCTGAGCCGGAACTTTGCCCATCAGATCCTGCTGCAGGAAGAGTTCGGCCGCAGCGGCGCAACGATCGTCTGCGTCCAGGAACCGGACGATTCCACGCCCTCCGGCATGTTGCTGCGCCAGGTACTGTCGGTGATTTCCGAATACGAGCGCACGCAGATCGCGGAGCGCTGTCGTCGGGGCAGGATCCACCGCGCCCGGCAGGGTTCGCTGAACATGATCACGCTGGCGCCCTACGGGTACCGCCTGATCCGCAAGAGCGAGACCTGCGGCGCGCGCCTTGAAGTCGATGCGGCCGAGGCCGGCACGGTGCGACGGATATTCGGACTCCATGTGCACAAGGGGCTGAAGATGCGCGAGACCGGCGCCTTGCTTGACGCAGAGGGCGTGCGGCCGCGTCACGCCCGGCACTGGCCGCTCTCGACCTTGGGCGTCATCCTGCAGAACGAGGCCTGTGTCGGCAAGGCGGCTTACCTGAAGACGGCGAATTCGGGCAAGCCTTCCCGGCGCAACCGCGCTGGCCGGCAGAAGGAGGGCGCCGTCAAGCGCCTGGCCGGGCGACGGAAGCGCCCGAAGGAGGAGTGGATCGAACTGCCGGTTCCCGCGATCGTCGACGAGGCGCTCTTCGCCCGCGCCCAGCGGTCGCGCGCTTCCAACCAGCGCTTCTCGGCGCGCAGGACCGTCGTCCCGTCGCTTCTTCAGGGGCTTTGCGTGTGCGTGCATTGCGGATACGCCCTGAGCCGGACGTCCGGGCGGAAACGCGCGGACGGGAGCTGGCGACTGTACTGCCGGTGCCTCGGAACCCAAGGCTGGCACCTTCCGGGCGGAGCGGTCTGCGACAATCCGCCCGTGCGCACCGATGAGCTCGACGGAGCGGTCTGGGCGGAGGTGCTGGCCCTGCTTGAAGACCCGGAGCTCATCCAGGCGGAAATCAGCCGCAGGCTGGAGGCGGCGAAAGACACTGACGGCGCCCGTCGGCGAACCCGTGCGCTGCAGGGCGAGCTCGCGCGGATTGGCTCCCGGCTGCGCCGCCTGATCGATGCATGTCAGGAAGAGGTCATCACCCTTGAAGAGCTGCGGGAGACAAAGGCGCCCCTCCAGACCCGGCAGCGCTCGCTGAGGTCCGAACTGGACGCACTGAAGACAGCGGAACTGGATGAAGGCGCCCGGCTTTCGCTGGCCACGACACTGGAACGGTTTCTCGGGCGCATGCGCGAAGGGGCCAGGTCCCTCAATGGCATTTCCTTAAGGATTTGGCGTCATTTCCTTAAGGAGTCGCGCCTTTTCGCAGCAGGGGGCCCTGCCTTTCCGGAGATTTTCCGGCTTCAGGCTGCGGCCTTTCTCCTTCGGGTCCACTTGCTGACCGGCTTCATCGATTTCCTGGGATACGACCGTCCCGGCCGGAGCCGGCCGCGCACCTTGAGGATTCCCTCGGCCATCCGGGTCACGGCCTGCGCGACGGCTTCGGCCTGCGCGAGCAGCATCTCCTCGATGTTGGCGGCCACGATCGCGATCGCGTTTCTGAAGTTCACGGCCTGGCGTTCCTTTCCCTGCTCGCGGATGTCTGCGAGCAGGTCGTCGCCATGCCCGGAAAGCAGCCGCGTCATGGCGATCAGGTTGAAGTGGGCGTAGAGTTCCTGGCGCACGCCGCGCTCGGTCCGGCCGTGGAACTCGTCCACCGCGATGGTTCGCTTCGAGACCTTGTACAGCTCCTCGATTCCCCACCGTCCATGGTAGAGATGGCCAAGATCCTCGGCGGAGACGTGGCCGGCATCGAGCAGTGTCGTGACGGGATGGCAGTCGTCGCCGTCCGTCTTGCAGCGGACCAGCCGGAGGTCGACCGGATCGAAGCGCTCGCCGGGCCGACGTTCGGCAAGCTCTCGCTGCGTGTCCGGTCCCGGGGCGGCGGTGACGACGGTCTCGGTGCGGTCGCCCTCCATGAAGTCCCTGAAGGCGCCCACGCGGTTGCGCTGGAGCCGGAACACCGGATGGGCGCCCGTGCGGATGACGGCGTACAGGAGCTCGAACGAGAAGTGTCCCCGGTCGAACACGACGACGTCGCCGGCCTCCAGGGCGTGCAGGTGGCCCATGGCCGCGGCCCGCTCGCAGGCGCGGGCGGAGAGCGAGAAGTCGACCGGGACCTTGGTGTCGAGCCGGTACAGGCAGGACACCAGCCCCTGCGGATAGCGGGCGCCGCCGTGCGGGAGCGGGTAGCCGGCATCGACCAGCGTCCGGGGCAGGTTCATCTTCGTTCCGTCGACCGCGAACGGGCGGCGGCCCTTCCAGCGCCCGCCCTCGCCGCCGTGGCGGAGGATCTCGCGGTGAAGGTCCAGGAACAGCTCCTCGTGCACCCTTTGCCGGGCCTTGCAGATCGACGAGGCGGCCACCGGCTCGCGTTGAGGCAGGGCGATCCCCAGCTTGCGGCACTGCTCCCAGAGCTCGGCGGTCACGGTCGCGTAGCCCTTCTCCCCCCGCGACAGGACCAGCCGGAACACGAACAGCATCACGATGAGGCTGTTGAGGACCCGCCGCCGCTTCATCCAGCGGCGGTCGTGCGCGTCGGCCAGCGCCGTGGCGGCGTCGACGACCTGCAGCCACGCCGCGACCAGCGGATCGTCCCGGTCGGGACGCGGCGGGCGCGGCGAGCGTGCCGGAGCCGCGCGCCCCTGGAGGACGTCGCGGAAGTCCCGGCCGAGGGGAAGGACGAGGATCTCCTTCGCCGGCTTCGCCCGCCGGCCCGACTTCCGGCCGGCGGTCATTCCGATGCGCTCCCAGTTGGCGGCGCGGTAGCACGCCCCGTCGAAGCGCGTCGGGTCGATGAACGTCTCGCACAGCACGGGGCGGCAGCCGTGGCGGCGCTCCCACTCCCCGGGAAGGCGGGCCGCCGCCATGCCGAGGACCCGCGAGGCAAGGTTCGTCACGGCCACCCATGGAAACACGATGAAGCGGGAATTGCCCAGCACCAGGTGCAGCCGGCGCTCGCGGTCCGGTCCGCTCCATCCGATCCATTCGTCGCGCGCCGGCAGCGTCCGCGACGCCGCCTCGAACAGCAGGCAGCCGAGGCGGCGGCCGTCACGGTCCAGGACGAACCAGCGCAGGTGCGGGCCGAACGGGCGCGGACAGCCCAGGCAGTGATGGCGGTCGACAAGCTCGTTCCACTCCACCTTCTCGTCGGGACCGTCCGCGGCGTGCAGCGACAGAGGCTCGAGGGCGGACAGCTCGCAGGCGATCTCCGGCTGCGGGTCCGATGCCGCCGTGTGGCAGATCGGCGGCAGCGCGCCGGAGCCGGTGCTCCGCTTCTCCGGAAGCGTCAGGATCCCGAACCCCTCCAGCTGCTCCAGCATGCGGAGGCAGGCCGACACGCGGTAGTCGCCCTTGGGCGTGTTCCAGTTCAGGTGCTCGCAGATCGTCTTCGCGAGCTCGTTGCGGGTGTTGTTGGGAAGCAGCGCCACCGTCTCCTGGATGTCGGCGATCTGGCGCCGCGTCAGGCGGCGGCCGAAAAAGGTGGTCGTCTCAAGGCGCTCGATCCGCGGATCCATCGCTCCCGCTCCGGAAGATGCAGTGTCCCGCAGCCTGGATTGCACGGACCGGCGGAAGTGTCAACCCCCCTGTGCAAAAAAATCCGCACCGGCGCCGACTGCCATGGAACAACGGCCTCGCGGGAGCGAAAGAAAGTCCGGCCAGACCTTGCGGTCAAAAGAAATGCCATTGCCAGGTCCCTGGCCTTCGAGGAGCGGCAGCGCATCGTGCGTCTGCTCGTCCGGGAGGTGAAGGTCGGAAAGGACGAGGTCACCATCTGCCATTCGGTTCCCGTGCCGCCGTCATCGCCGCCGCAGCACTTCGATCCGTCGGGCAGTGACCCGGAAAGCGCCGAATCCGGTCATGACGCGCTTTTGAGTCCACGATGTTCAGCAGTCGTGGACCAGCGTGCCGGCGTAGCGCGGGATGATGCCGATCTCGTCGATGGCCTCCCTGCCGCGCTTCCGGTGCACGAACTTCAGGGTCAGGGAGCCGTCGGTGACGACATGGAGCCATCGGGTCCTGCCGTCGACCCGGAAGCCGGTCTCGTCGGCATGCAGGGCGGGGCGTTCCAGCAGCTGTGCGATGGCGGCGCGTTCCCATGACGCGAGGGCGTCATGAAGGCGGCGCACGCAGCCCAGGCAGGTGGCTTCGGAGAGCCTGAGGCCGGAGATCGCCTGCACCAGCGACACGGCCCGGCGCAGCGACAGCATGTGGGCGCCCGGCAGGTTGATGACGAAGGCCTGGAGGCCGGCGCCGTACTGCAGCGGGCCCGGCATGTCGTCGGGGAACCGGCCCTTGGTGCGGGCCCGGCAGTCCGGGCATTCCTTGACCTCGGCCTCCACGCGGCGCTCGACGACCTCGAACACGATGTCGTGCAGGACGCGACGTTCCCGGTCGACGGGGTCGACGCCGGACAGGTCGGCGCCGCATGTGTCGCAGGCCTCGACGGCGACCGTCTCCTCGACGGTGGTCTTCCGGAGGTTGTCGCCCGTCTGCGGGTTCGGCTTCGCGCCCTTGCCGCTGCTGCCGGCACGCCGTGCGGTCTCGTCCCTGTCCGTCTGCGACGGCGGGAGGCTGGAGTTCCTCGATCCCTTGCGGGTCGTCCTTTCCAGCAGAACGGTGATCAGGATGCCCAGCAGGGTGAACAGGACGCCGATCACGGCATCGACCTCTTCGGACACCTTGCCGTCCTTTCGCAGCGCGGCGATGCGGGCCTTCGCGCCCTCGAACTCCTCGCGCAGCGACGCCGCGTTCACCGTCGCCATCACCCGGCCTCCACCGCCATCACCGCCGCCAGCACCGCGAGCCGCTCGCCCGGGGGCGTCGCGCGGCAGCGGCGCTGCGCCCTGCGCGTCGACTGCACGCAGGGCGGGTCGCGGCAGACCGGCTCGCGGCCCTGGAAGTCGAAGCCGGACAGGAAGCGGCGGGCGCAGCCATGGCGGAGCTCGACGGGGCAGTCCCGTCCGAAGCCGTCGATCGCCCGGCGGTCCAGGCCGATGCCGCGCTGCGCGGGCGGCTTGCGCTTCATGATCGCGCCGCCGCCCAAGCGCGTTTCCAGACATGCGGAACGAGGCGGCATGAGGCTCACGATGGCCTGGCAGAGCCCCGTCGTCGCCTTTGACCCGTACCATGCCCCCATCGAGACGGCCCCTCCCCGGAACGATCGATCCGCGACCGGCAATGGAATGTCCGCTCTGTGATGTCAAACGCAAATCCTCGACGGGAGGTCGGCAGCGAGAACCGCGCAAGGCGCCGCGGCAAAAGGCCGGACGCTCGTCCCGAACGCAATCAGGCAAGAAATCCAATGCTCAAGAAGGGGGGCGAGCAGTTACCAATTCGCTTTCGTAACTGCTCACCCCATTTTCAGGCATCCTGATCGAGACAGTCAACGGCCTTTCCCTTGAGGGCGATCATGATGGCGACGAGCGGGTTGTATCCGAGCGCGGCCATTGTCCGGAGGTAGCTCGATATGCGGCACCAGGCGTGTGCGAACGCGACGCTTCGGAAGCAGCCCGATATCTTCTGCTTGACCTTGGCCATCCTGAAGTCGCGCTCCGCCCGGTTGTTCGAGAACGGGGTGTCGGCACGCCTTGTGAAGCGCAGGACGTTCCGTCTCTGGGCGGCGAGGCGTTCGAGAAGGTTGTGGGCATCGGACCTGGCGACCGGTCCGCGGCGGCCCTTCCGCCTCTTCGGGATCTCGGGCATCTCCTTTCGGCCCTGCTCCAGGATCTCCCTGTAGCATCGTGCGACTCGCCTGTAGTGGCGCATGGAGAGCCGCCTGTCCGGCCGTCGCATGACCTGCCGCCGCGCGATGAGCAGCAGCTTGCGCATCCTCTCCGCCCACGGCCAGCCGTTGCTGTCGGTCACGGCCTGAAGCTCGCGCAGCAAATGGGCGCCGCACAGCTGATGCCTGCAGTTCGTGTAGGTGAGGTACGCCTTCCAGCAGTCGTGGACGATGACGCCTCCGTACCTGGGGATGATCCCGATGTCGTCGATGGCCTCGCATCCGCGCTTCCGGTGCAGCCGCTTGACGGTGACCGGGCCGCCGGAGCAGACGTGGATCCAGTGGTTCCTTCCGTCCACCCGCAGCGAGGTTTCGTCGACGTTCAGCACGGGCATCGCGAGGAGCTTCCCGATCGCGGCGGCCTCCCATGTTTCCAGCGCCTGATGCAGGCGCGAGACGAAGCCGAGAAGCGTGGCCTCGGAGAGCAGCCGTCCGGTCGTCGCCTGGATCATGGCCGCGGTCCGCTTGAGCGGGACCATCTGCGCGCAGAGCAGGTGCACGGCATAGGCGACGATGCCGGGTCCGTACTGCAGCGGCCCCGGCATGGTGTCGGGGAACGCGCCCTTGTTCCGGGCGCGGCAGCGCGGGCAGTCCTTGATCTCGGCCTCGACCCGGCGCTCGACGGTCTCGAAGACGATGTCGATCCCGACGCGTGCCTCGTGTCCGGAGCACGCGGTTCCGGACAGGTCGTGGCCGCATTGCCGGCACGCGGTGACCGGGCTGGATTCCGTGACGGTGACCGTGCGCAGGTTGCCCGGTTCCGTCTCCCTCGCCTTCGGCCCCTTGCTGCGGGAGCCCTTGCCGGCGCGCCGCGCGGTCTCGTCCCTGTCCGTCTGCGACGGCGGGAGGCCGGAGTTGCGCGAGGTCTTCGGCGTCGTCTTCTCGAGGAACACCGCCACCAAGATGTCCAGAAGCAGGAACAGGGCGTCGATCAGCGCGAGGGTTTCGGCGCCCGCCTCGCCCTTCCGCTTGATGCCGTCGAACCGGGCCCGGCAATCGTCCATCTGCGCGCGCAGCGATGCCCCGTTCACCGTCGCCATCACTCCGCCTCCACCGCCATGATCGCCGAGACCACCGCCAGCCGCTCGCCCGGCGGCATCTTCCGGTAGCCCTCCGCCCAGCGGGCGGCCTTGCGCCTGATGCGCTGGCGGTCGGTCCTGTCCCGCCCGGCATGGCCGGCCCAGTGCATCCGGTCGGGCGCGAAGTTGAACCAGACCACCTCGGTGCGGACCTGGCCCTGGGTCGTCACCTGAAGCGCGATCCGGCGCCAGTCCCGCAGCATGTCGTCGTACAGCGCCGAGGGGTGTCCCGAGACCATCACCTGGCACGGCAGGCCCTTGAGCAGGTCGAGGAGCGCGACATGGTCGGCCTCGGCGTAGTCGTGGCGGTACCGCCGCCGCGACCGGCGGGTCGCGTGCAGGTACGGCGGGTCGCTGTAGACCAGTTCCGTGCCCCGGAACGGGAAGCCGGCCAGGAACGCGTGCGCGCAGCCGTGCACCAGCTCCACCGGGTAGCCGCACTCGAACCCGTCAATCGCGCGCCGGTCCCGGTCGATCCCGATGCTGCGCGCCGCCGGGGCCTTGCGCTTCATCAGCGCGCCGCCCCCGAGATGAGACTCCAGATAAAGATCGTGCGGGGGCTGGAGTCCCAGAAGCATCTGGCACAGCCCGCTCGTTGCCTTGGAACCAAAATATCCCATCAACGGTCCCCGTCGCTCACGGGAACCGCCGATAACCGGATCAGTCTACGGTGTCAACTCCCCTCGCCACCGACGTCCCGTGCGGCGGGCCCCGGCCAGTCAGCGCCTCCAATGATCTCGTCGGATGTCACCCCGACATCGTTCCGGAACTAGGGGGTGAGCAGTTACTCGCTTTCAATTGATGCGCTGGCGTTGGCGGCCGCGGTCAGCGGCCATGCCGTCCGCCGATGAGGTTGTAGGCGAAGCTCTCATTTCCGTTCGCGACTCTTCGGGCAGGCCGCGAGACGGGCAGGCCGCGAGACGGGCAGGCCGCGAGACGGGTGGGCCGCAGGCGGTGTCCCGGCCGATCGTCGCCGCCGAGCCGATTTCCGGCAGCTTCGCCGTCGGCCGCAGCGCACTCCGGTGCAACAGTGAATTGTCTCCTGTTGCCGCGAAGTCGGGGCCGGCAACATCGAGTTTCAGCCGCCGCGCAGACTCACGAATTCCGCAACCGAATGATGCCGCGTTGCCCGTTGCGTTCGAACTCGATCGCATAGCCGGGCGCGCGGGTCCGGGCAATCCTGCGCAGGTCACCCGTGTCAGAGATCCAGGATCCGTTGATGCTGCGGATCAAGTCCCCCGGGCGCAGTCGCGTGCGGTACGCCGGGCCCTCGACAGCGGTGACGACGACGCCTTCGCCATTGAGAGGAAGTCCGAATTCCACGATCAGCGCCGGGTTGACGTTAGCCGCGCTCAGCCCGTCGAGTGCGGTCTGCGCCTCGACCCGGATTGGGTCGCGAGGCGGGTTTTCCGGGGCAGGGGCGAGCGCGAAACTTGAACGATGCTCGGTGGCGTCACGCAGGTAGGTGACCTCCGCCGAGGTGCCGACCCCGAGCGTCAGCAGGCGGAACAGCATTTCCGGCCCACCGTCCACCGGTCGTCCGTCAATGGCGATGATCACGTCCCCCGTCTGCAGTCCTGCGGCGTTGAACGGGCTTTGCGGATGCAGTGCGCTGATCAGCACGCCCTGCGGAAACTCGAGTCCGAACGCCTCGGCGAGAGGACCGTCGACTAGCTGCGTGGCAATCCCGGCCCAGGGGCGCACCAGGTCACTCTTTCCGGCTTCCGCCTGCATCACGTATTGCCTGACAAGGCTGGCCGGAATCGCGAATCCGATTCCATGCGACCCGCCTGAACGCGTCATGATCGCGGAGTTGATTCCCACGAGCCGTCCCGCCATGTCGACGAGAGCGCCGCCCGAATTGCCGGGGTTGATCGGTGCATCGGTCTGGATGAAGCAGCACGTCCGCCCGCTCGCCAGGTTGGAGCGCGCATTCGCCGAAATGATGCCGCTCGTAACCGTCTGCCCTACGCCGAAGGGGTTGCCGATGGCGAGGACCAGATCGCCCACCTCGACAGAATCGCTGTCGGCAAGCTCCAGCGCCGGCAGGTCCGGCGCGTCGACGAGCCGCAGCACCGCAAGATCGGTTTCCGCATCGCCAAGCACCATATGTGCGTCGAATTCGCGCCTGTCCGGCAGAACCACGCGGATGTCCGTGGCGTCTCCGACCACGTGGAAGTTCGACACGACGAAGCCGCCGCGCCCCAGGATCACGCCCGATCCGAGCGAGTTCTGAAGCCGTGGACGGGTCTGGAAATTTCCGAAGAACCGGGAAAAGAACGGATCCTCGGCAAAGGGCGAGACATGCGTCTCGACGACGCGCCGGGCGTAGATGTTGACAACCGACGGCACAACCGCCCTGACCACCGGTGCAAAGCTCAACTCGATCTGGGCCGCGCTTGCGGGAACCGGCGTTTGCGCGGTGGCACCGGTCGCGAAAATCAAGGCCAGCAGGACAGAAAGCGCCTTCACGGGAATCTCCAGTAAATGGTCTGGAGTCCAGATTGACCGGCAGGCACGCAATTTCAAGTCGGGCCAATGCTCCGCCGGGTGCGTCCGGCATCTGCGCGTGCACGACGGAGAACGGCGATGCGGCGAACTGCATGCCCAAATCGGCACGCTGGTTGGCACAGTGTGACCACTACAACACCGCCCGGTACGCGCATCTAGCCTGGGACTCGGTCCAGACCGCAGCTTCGCGGATCACCGGAAGCATCGGCTGAAGCCTGCCGGGAGAACACAAACCAGATAGATCGTTGCTCCCCGAGTGAGCCCAATCGACGCTCGAGCTCACGTATCAGCCTACGGCCCCATTGACATTTGCTTCCATTGCTTCATTTATTGCATATATTTTTTGACTCCATGTGGTCAAGCCTTCCAAAGGAGGCCTGCATGAACACGTTAGCTCATCGGCAGCTCCCACCTACCCCTCGGGAGGCCGCGATCGCACGAAGCACTCACCGGGCTCTGTCCCCTTACGGCGGGACGGACCGACCCTTGAAGCTGCACGTCAGAGACGGCGAACAGGAACAACCTATCGATCTCCCGGCCGGCGCGGTCGACCTGCTCATGCATGTCCTGGAAGCCATGGCCGCGGGCCAGGGCGTGACACTGATTCCGGAAAGCGCCGAACTCACCACGGTTCAGGCGGCCGACGTATTGAACGTCTCCCGTCCGTTCCTGATCAAGCTCCTCGACCAGAAGGCCATCCCGCATCGGAAGGTCGGCAAGCACCGCCGGATTCGTATGGAGGATGTCATGGCATACAAGAATGCCATCGACCGGGAACGCGAGCAGGTGCTGAAACAACTAACTGAGGACACTACTGTCCCATTAAGAATCAAATAGATTCAATTGGTTGCTTGGCCTGTCCTGCGAGTCCTGACGTCCCGCGGTCTCAAGCAGTTGATTCAGTGGAGCTTTCTCGAAGATCGCGAGGCTCAGGATCTGCAGGATTGTGTGGAGGCTTTCCTCGATGTTCAGGCGCTTGCGGATGATCGCGACGGTCACGTAGACCGACACGGCGATCCAGATCTGGCTCTTCACCGCGTTTTCCGTGGTGCCGAAGAACGACTTTGTTCGCAGGTGCTGCTTGATCCATTTAAGAAACTGTTCGACCTGCCACCTCGAACGGTAGATGTCTGCGACTGTCATGGCCGGCAAGGCGAAGTTGCTGGTCAGGAAGACGAGGGTCTTGTCGCATGCCGGGTCGCGATGCTTGACCCGCCGCAGCCTGTCCGGGAAATCGGTTGCGCTGTTGACGCCGTCCGGCCGCACGACCTGATCGCAGACGAGTCCGGTGGTTCGGTCCACGGGCCGGGAGGAAAGGCGGCGGAGCCTGGTGTTCGACTTCGCTCTCAGGACGAAGAATCTGCCGCAGAGATGAAGACGATGGAGGCGCTCGAAGTCGAGGCAGGCCCGGTCCATGACGTAGAACGCTCCGGCTTCCGGAACCAGCATGTCCAGGACGTTGACGTCATGCAGCTTTCCGTCGGACATGTGAATGAATGCGGGAATGCTGCCATGCAGGTCGAGGAGCGTGTGCAGCTTGACGGCGCCCTTCGTCTTGCGGAACCGCGCCCACGGGAACAGCGACAGGCAGAGGTCGGTCGTCGAGGAGTCGAGCGCGTAGACGGTGTCCTTGACATCAAGGCCGGGAAGCGTGTCGTCGGCGTGGATGCCCCGGGCGATGTGGATGAGGTGCTGCGCGAAGTCGGCGTGGAGTCTCCAGTCACGGGCCTGGTTGGCGTTGGCGAGGTTGTTGCGGGACACCCCGCCACGGATGCCCATGTGGCAAAGCTTTCCGGACTGGGCGCGCAGGCAGGCTTCGATGTCGCGCAGGCTGCTCCTGCAGGTGAGCTGGGCGAAAGCCATGCACCGGTACCGATCCGCGCATGTGAATGCCTTGACGCAGCGGTCCCCGCCATATCGCGAGACACAGCGGCGGAACGTGTCCCATGGCAGGTGCTGCATGATCTGGGCGAAAACCAGGCTGCCGGAATGCATCGCGTTCTCCCTCTTGATGGTGCGCAACAGGGAAGAAGAGTGAATTGAGTGGAATTCCGGTTCAAGTCGGCAGCGCCCGGAAATTCCGGTTCGCGCATTTGCTTCAGCATCTTATGGAATGTTAATCCGATTTTCCTGGGACAGCAGTGAACTGAGGAAGTCCAGGCCCATGACATGGGATATGGCGTCCGGTGACGGGCCTCAGCGCCCTTCTTGACGCCAACACTCTCTATCCCGCACCGATGCGGGACATTTTTCTGCAATTGGCGGTTGACGATCATTTTCGCGCCAAGTGGATCGCTGACATCCATCGGGAATGGATCAATGCCCTGCTCCGCAACGAACCGTACCGCGATCGAGCAACCCTGGAGCGCACCCGCGATCGGATGGATCAGGCGACACGGGATTGCCTGATCACCGGATACGAGACGCTTGTCCCTAAACTGAAGTTCTAGCCGATTTTCGGTCCTGATTTGGAATTTGCCGTTTTCGTTCAATGGGTTGCGGGCCGGCCGACTCTTCCAGGATGGTCACGTGTAGGCAGTAGCAGGATGCGGCGCACCTTGCGACCCGATGGCGGGCATGCGCTGCATTTCCATGACGTGTCCCAATGTGGTGGATCTTTTGACTTGACAATATAGCGAGGCTCGTCCAGAAAGGCAACGGAAGGTAGGCACTAGCACGAGGGGAGCCCCATGACCTCATCCATGCACGTGGCCGTCATCAAGTCGCGCCAGAACGGAAGGACCTACACCTCCGTCCTCCTCCGACAGAGCTATCGCGACCACAACAACCGGGTGCAGAAGCGGACCCTGGCCAACCTCTCCCGCCTGCCGCCGCACACGATCCCGCTCCTGCGCGGCGCACTCGCGGGAAAGCGGTACGCGGAGGCCGGCGACGTTCTCGGGGACCCGGTCCGCTCCCGCCACCACGGGGCGGTGCAGGCGGTGCGGACGGCCATGGACGCCATCGGCCTGCCCCGCATGGTCTCCCGCGAGCGCTGCCCGGAACGGGAGCTTGTCCTGGCCATGGTCGCCGGCCGCATCCTCAGGCCGGACTCGAAGCTCGCCACGACGCGCTGGTGGAAGGGCTCCACCCTGCCGGAGGAGTTCGGCATCGACCGCGACGTCGACGCAGACGGCCTCTACGCCGCGATGGACTGGCTGCATGACCGGCAGGAGGGCATCCAGGGCCGCCTGGCAAGGCGCTGGATCAAGGAAGACGACCTCGTCCTCTGGGACCTGTCATCGACCTGGTACGAGGGAAGCCGCTGCCCGCTCGCACGCTTCGGCTACAGCCGCGACCGCAAGCGGGGCCTCCCGCAGATCAACTTCGGCCTCCTCTGCGACCGTGACGGCCGCCCGGTCGCGGTCTCGGTCCATCCGGGAAACGTCACCGACAAGGACACCCTCCTGCCCGAGCTCGACCGCCTGCAACGCCGCTTCGGCCTCTCCCGGGTGGTGATGGTCGGGGACCGCGGCATGATCATCGAGGCCACCATCGAGGTCCTGCGCGAACGCGACGGCGCCGACTGGATCACCGCCCTCAAGGGCCGGACCATCCGCAAGCTCGCCCGCCAGGGCCGTCTCGACCGTTTCCAGGATCCCGAACACGAGCGGACCCTGTTCGAGATCCGGGACCATCCCGACTTCCCCGGCGAGCGTCTCGTCGCCTGTCGCAACCCCCGCCTTGCCGGGCACCGCGGCCGGGTCCGGCAGGAGCTGCTCGAGGCCACCGAGAGGGCGCTCTCGGAGATCGCCGCGCGGGTCGAGGGCGGAACCCTCAAGGGCGAGGCCGGCATCGGTCTCGCCGTCGGCGAGGTCATCAACAGGCGAAGGATGAAGAAGCACTTCGATCTCGACATCACCGCGACCGGCTTCGGCTTCCGCCGCAGGCAGGAGTCCATCGACGCCGAGGCCGCCCTCGACGGGATATACGTCATCCGCACCTCGCTCGGACCCGACGACATGGAAGCCGCCGAATGCGTCAGGAGCTACAAGAGACTGACCAGCGTGGAGCGTGCATTCCGAAATCTCAAGCTGAGCGACCTCCAGGTCCGGCCGGTCCGGCACCGCCTCGAGCACCGGGTCCGCGCCCACTTCTTCATCTGCATGCTCGCATGCCTCGTCGAATGGCACATGCGGAAGGCGTGGGCCCCCCTGTGCTACACCGACACCGAACCCGACGGGACCAGGGATCCGGTCCTGCCCGCACGGCGCTCGGACGCGGCGCTGGCGAAGGTACATGCCCACACCCTGCCGGACGGCAGCCGCGTGCACAGCTTCCGCACCCTTCTCGACAGCCTGTCAACCATCGTCCGCTCAACCCACGCGGTTCCATGCACGGGCGGAGGGAAGGCGGAAACCATGGTCGAGGTGACAACCCGGCCCGACGCCGAACAGGAGAGGGCGCTGACGCTGCTGAAGGACATCGCGAAAATGTAGCGAGCGCCGAGATGTAGGCAGAGACTGACATCCCGTTCATGGGCATCCCGTTGACGGGAAACAAAAATCCTGAAAACTCCCCAAGAACTTCAGCCTAAACTCGACCTGCCCGATCCCGACGACCGTCATGTTCTCGCCGAAGCTATAGTCGGACGCCGCGACGTGATCGTCACCTGCGACCTGCGCGACTTTCCGGAGGATGCGGTCGCGCCATATCGGATCGACGTCCTCCACCCCGACAACTTTCTGTCCAATCACCTTGACCTGATGCCATGTCCTTTCTGCGACACCGTGCGCAAGATACGAGAGCGGTTGGTGCCGCCACCCATCTCCGTACAAGACTATCTCGCCATCCTTGCCGGGCTGGGGCTCGTCGCCACCGCCGCCGAAATGATTCGGTTTTCGGAGCGGATCTAACCCGCATATCTCACCAAACCCGCGGTGACGTCAGTTTTTCGGTTTATGAACATGTCGTCTTGAAGATATGGTCAAGCACTTTCGGCGAGCGCAGCAAGTGCTGTCTCGAGTTCTCCGTAGCCCGTGACGCGATGCTCGAAATCCAGACCCAGGCGCCTGGCGCAATCGCGGGCCTTCTCGACAAGCGCAGGATCATCGGTCTGTGCTTGGTACACGAGTGCGCTGTAATGCCCAAAATAACTGTCCCGCAACTCTGGATGCCGGTCGAGTCCGAGAGGCTTCCAGACAAAGGCGTCGAACTGCCGGACCAGGAAGTCGGTGAGGTAGAATGAAGTGAACTCCTGGTCGGCCCGATCCAGGAAGTCCCTGGTGCCTTGGTAGAAGGCAAAGCAGTGGGGTCCGGCCATCATCTCGACGCCGAGTTCGTCGGCAGCCTTTTCGAGTTCTCCGCCCGTGCCGCAATCGGCATAGGCCAAGAAGATGCGATCATAGCCCTTCGCCTTGGTCACGGCGTTGCGCACGGCAGGCACGATCTTCTCGGGATGGTTGTGGTAGATGGCGGGCAGGCAAAGGAGATCAATGTGATCGAAGTCGCGGGTCAAGGCCAGGATTTCCCGTGCGAGGGCACCGCAACCGAGCACGAGGATCCGACCGTGCCCCGCCGAGCGCAGCCCCCGTTCGGTCAGTTCGCCGTCGCTTGGAATGTCCATGGCGCTGCCACCTGTTCTGGCACTGGTGGAAGAATCCGCGACGAAAGTGCCGAATGCAAGCCCGGATGTCTCGACCCTGCGGGTCGATTTCGTGCGTTCCGAGGGCGGAACATTCGAACACGCCGCATAGCGCCGTCCTTCGAGGGCAGCAGTCACAGTTGGCCCGGAACTGTCGTTGCGGCAGTGCCGTGCACCATTATCGGCCACTGCGTTTCGCTGAACTCCGGAAAGCGGATTCGTTGCGCGACTCTTCCGGATGCGGGAAATGGCCGGACCTGATCCGATTGCTGAACGAGGCGCTCGTCAGGCGGGTCTGGCCAAGCCCCATGATCCGGTCCCGGGTTCCGGATCGTGCTTGCGGTCCCGAAATCCGCCGAGATGGGCGACGCGGCGAACCGTTTCGCAGGATGGACTTGGCCGGTTGGACAGGTGGCGCAGCGCACCCGGGGATCGCCAGGCTGCGCCAGAATGACCTGCTGGGTTGCGCCGGGAAGTCAAAGCACCCGGAAACTCTCCCAGACATCGCGAAGATATCCACCTCCGAGCAGTAGCTGGCGTGCCTCTGACTCTGTTCTCGCCTTTTCGAGGGCGCGCGGGACGACTTCGGGAATGTGTTTTCTTGGCACAACTGTCACGCCGTCACTGTCGCAGACCACCAGGTCACCGGGAAAAACGGTCAGCCCGTAGACACAGACCGGCACATCCCATTCGCGTATCGCGACCCGGCCCAGCGCATCGGTTGGACGGGCACCTCGGGCGTAAACCGGAAACCGGTCCAACTCGTTGATCTTCGCAACATCACGGGTCAGACCGTCGATCAGCGCGCCGCGTGCACCTCGGCCGGCAGAGGCTGTAGAGAACAGTTCGCCCCAAGCTGCAACTGGTGCTCGCGAGCAATCGAGCACCACGAGATCGCCATTGTCGAGCGAATCGACGAAGTCGATCTCGCCACCATAGGGGCGTTCCGGGATTTCGCCTACCGGCATCGAGATTGCCGTGCGTGCATGTCCGATCAGCACGCAATCCGGCCCTGCGACGCGGCGGGCGCCGGGCGCCAATGTCTGGAAGCGCTTGCCGAGCGTGTCGCAGACGTCCGAGTAGACGGCCGAATAGGTTTCCCGTGCCAGGGTGTCGAGATCAAGCGTATTGCCTGCGTGAACAGTGTCTGACGGCATTGGTTGCGCCCTCCTTGCGAGGCCGTGAAGTTGGGTGTCTAGCGGGTTCCGGGGCCAGGATCAGAACGAGGCCAGCAGGCCGCCATCAACAAGATGGTGCGAGCCGGTTGTGAATGACGCGTCGTCGCTCAGCAGGAAAGCAGCGAACCGGGCGACTTCCTCAGGCTTTCCGACGCGGTTAAGCGCGTGCAGCCTGCCCCAGTCGGCAAGCTGTTCCTCCGGCGCCTCGGGGCGGAAGTGCCTGGCATTCGCTTCAACCAGCGGCGTCTGGATCGTGCCAGGGCAGATCGCATTCACGCGAATGTTCCTGTGCCCGTGGTCCAGCGCCATGACACGGGTCATGGAAATCACGGCTCCCTTGCTCGCTGCGTAAGCGGCCACATCCTGTTGCGTGGCCATGGCCTGGATCGAGGACATGTTGACGATCGACCCGCCGCCTGCCGCTTCCATGGCTGGCACTGCATGTTTGCACATCAGGAAAATGGCCTTGAGATTCACATCGATCACCGCATCGAAATCCGCTTCTGGCATGGTTACAACAGTGCCGTGCAACTCCTGCCCGGCGCAATTGAAGACGCCTCTGAGCGGTCCGCGTGACGAGGCGACCTCGACAGCCTTCAGGCATTCGGATGATTGCGTGATGTCCGCTTCGATCGTGGTGATGTTGTCCGGCAGGCTCCTCAGACCCTCGCCGTTGCGGTCCACGCCGAAGACGTCTGCCCCCAGCTTCGCAAAGACCAGCGCCGAGGCACGGCCAATTCCCGAAGCGGCACCCGTTACGATCACACCGTCCCTCAATGAGGTCATTGTCGTTCTCCATCGATACACGATTTGTTATTGACAAACGCCGTTTGGCATTAGTAAACCATACTCTGGAGCGAGGCGGAGGTCAAGCAACGTCCGGTTCGCTCGGGGTCCGCACATCTGATCACGTGAGAGCGCCGGCCCCTTTCCCAGGCGCAGCGAACCAGGATGCAGGCGGAACACTTGCGAGACTTGCAGAAAGGAAGGAAATTGCGTGCCCGATGAAGTCCGGGGCCAAGTGCGCCCCAAGCCAGGCGACGAGATGCCCAGAACAAGCATGCCGAGCATCGACAAGGCGTTGCGGGCATTGCTGACACTGGCCGATGCGGGCCCGGCGGGCTTGCCGCTTGCCGACATCGCCAACCGTCTCGAGTTGAACAAGTCAAGCCTGCATGTCACGCTTTCGGCGCTGCGCTTCAGGAAATTCGTCGAACAATCCCCCTCGACAGGATTCTATCGTCTGGGCCCGGCGCTGGAGCAGCTCTCGCAGACCTATCTGGGTTCGCTCGACATCCGCGCGACGCTGCGCCCGGCGGTGCAGCGGCTGGCCGAGCAGATAGACGAAGTCTGCCAAATCTCGGTGCTCGACGGGTGTGAAATCCTGTACATTGAGAAGATCGAGTCCACCAAGGCGATCCAACCAGGCACCAGGGTGGGCGGACGTCTGCCGGCGCTTACAACCGCCATGGGCAGGGCAATGATCGCGCATGAGTGTCCGACCTACAATTCCTTCCGGGCACGGTTCGAAGGTGCGTTGAGTCCACGCACGCCCAATGCGCCAAGTGACCTGGACGGCGAATGGAAATGCATTTGCGACGCACGGGAACGCGGCTATGCCATCGACAGTCAGGAAAATGTGGAGGGACTTGTCGGCGTCGCTGTCGCCGTGCTACGTGGTGGCAGGGCGGTTGCCGCCGTCAGCGTCGTCTCCCTTGCGGATGGCAACGTGGATGCCGAGCGTGACGTGCAGTTGATCAGGGACGTGCTGGAATGTGTGATTGTTCCGCCATTGCACTTGCCCGAACCGGCAACCCGATCGTCAATTCTTTGGGAAGGATCCTAGGTCATGCCGCCAATTGATGATCCGTGCACGCTGCAAGGGCCACGCTGGGTCGAACAATCCAGTCACCGTCATTGGCTGATTGGCGAGGCGGCACGGTTGTTCGACTTCTACCAGGCGCGCTCGATCGACCCTCGCGGCGGGTTCTTCGACCTGGATGACCGCGGCGAACCCCTGCCTACCGGCTGGCCGCCCGCGCCCGAGCCGACCCGCAACCTCTTCAACACCACGCGCATGATCTACTGTTTCGCCATTGGACACCTGATGGGTCGACCGGGCGCGGCCCGGATCGTGGACCATGGCGTCGAGTTCATGTTGAAGGGACATCGCGATCAGGAGCACGGCGGCTATCACTGGGCGACGGGCCACAACGGACCGACCAACAGCGCCAAGGTGGCCTATGGCCATTCATTTGCCCTTCTGGCCGCCGCCAGCGCAAAGGCTGTCGGACATCCCGACGCCGACCAGCTTCTGGAGGACATCACGGACATTCTCTTCAATCGCTTCTGGGAAGAGGAACATGGTGCAATCCACGAAGACTTTCATGCCGACTGGACGCCAGTTGAACCCTATCGCGGGCAAAACTCGAACATGCATCTGACCGAGGCGCTCATGGCGGCGTACGAGGTTACCGGCGACGGTGAGTACCTGCGGAAGGCGGAAAGGATAGCCGCCTTGCTGATTCAGAAGATCACGGCGAACAACGACTGGCGCCTCCCCGAACATTTCACGTCCGACTGGTCGATTGATTTCGACTATGACCGCGATGTATTCCGCCCCTTTGGCTCGACGATCGGCCACTGGCTCGAGTGGTCCAGGCTTTTGCTGCAACTCTGGGTCGCCAGCGAATCCAGGCACGACTGGATGAAGGAAGCTTCCCGGACCATGTTCCGCCAGGCAACTGAGGAAGGCTGGGCCCGCAATGGCGGGGGATTCTATTTCACGGTGGGTTGGGACGGCAGTCCGGTGGACCGTGACCGCTACTGGTGGCCATGCACCGAGTGCATTGGCGCCGCCTACTGGCTGGGCGAGCATGTCGGTGGTGACTTCAATGAATTCTGGTATCGCCGGGTCTGGGACTGGTGCGAGACGCATCTGATAGACCGCGAACTGGGCTCCTGGCATCACCAGCTCAATGATGATCTGGTGCCGGTGACCGACCCCTGGTTTGGCAAGCCGGACCTCTATCATTCGCTTCAGGCGGCGCTCATTCCGCTCATGCCGGCGACCGGCTCCATCATCAACGGCCTGAAGACCGGCGGCATCAGGATCTGAGAGGCTTCATGACGTACGACATCCGGTGTATTGCCCCCGCGGGTGATGTGTGTGGCGAAGGCGCCCTCTGGTGTGCCTCGGAAGCGGCGGTCTACTGGACCGACATCAACCGCTTCCTGATTCATCGCCTGAATTCAGATACTGGCGCCGTGGAAAGCTGGCACTTCGACGAACCGGTAGTGGCGCTTTCCCTGACCACCGAAGAGGGACGTCTCCTGGTTGCGCTCGCCTCGAAGCTGATCTGGTGGTGGCCAGCGACCGACCGGCGTGCGGATCACGGATTTGTCTTGCCCGGCTCGCCCGAAGTGCGCCTGAATGATGGACGCGCCGACCCTGAAGGCAATTTCTGGGTCGGCTCGATGAAGAACAACGTCCTGCCGGATGGCGAGGCCGGAGAGGCCGGGGGCTCCGATGGCGTCCTCTTCAGGATCGCGCCCGACGGGTCTGCGAGTGTGCACATGGACGGTCTGGGCATTTCCAACACGCTCTGCTGGAGTCCCGACGGCGGCACGTTCTACACTGCAGACACGCTGGCCAACGAAATCTACGCATTCGACGTGATCGGGGAAGGGATCGGCAACCGGCGGACATTCTTTGGCGCCGATGACCGCGGACTTCCGGACGGTTCCGCCATGGACTGCAATGGAGACCTCTGGAACTGCCGCTTCTTCGGTGGAGCAATTCTGCAAATCGCCGCCGACGGGGCCTTGCTGGAAGTCATCGAAATGCCCGTCCGCAACATCACCACCGCCACGTTCGGTGGTCCGGAACTGAAGACACTCTACATCACTTCGGCCTCTGCGCTTCGCAATCCCGGCGACAGGCTGGCAGGATCCCTCTGGGCCATACGTACCGACGTGGCCGGCCTTCCCGAGAATCGAGTGAAGATTGCGTAGAGTTCAGCGACGACCGGAAGGGCACGGCTAGTCCCAATACTGTTGCTTTAAGCACATTTCGGGACGATTTCCGGCGTCCAGTCGTGTTTCTCGCGCGACACCGGTCCGCGTTTGCGGAGGGGAAAGCCGCTCATCTTCTGCCTGACGCCACGGGGCCTGGACTGGCCGCGGCTGGAGACGACGCGCTCCTCGAGGATTTCGTCAATCACGACGGCCGGCCTGTCCTCAGGGGGGAAAGTCGCCGGGATTGATGATCCGGCGGCGCATGACGTGCACGGCGTGCACGAAGGACATTCGGTCGGGATCCTCCCCGGCCTTGCCGGCGGCCTCGTGGATCAGGCATCGCACGGCGTGGTGGGCGAGCATGAGCCCGTCGATCTCCTGGTAGACCAGGTCGGGCGTCTTGCTGCGCAGGGCGGCGCCGGGCCCGAGGATGTGGGTCTTGACCTCGTCATAGGCGGTCTCGATCTCCCACCGCTCGTGATACAGCGCCGCGAGCTCGGCGGCCGGCGCGGCGCGGTGGTCGAGCAGGGTGGTGGCGAGCATGACGGTCTCGTCGCCGCCCTCGATCCGGTAGGCGAGGATCCGCACCGGAAGCTCCCCGCGGCTTCGCCGGCGGTCGCGGCCGCTGCCGCGGATCACGCTCCGCCACGAGCCGTCGTCCAGCGCCTCGGCGACCGGGAATTTCATGTTCCCCTTGAACCGCCAGAGCAGGTCCGCTCCCGTCGCCGCGGCCCGCGACCACAGCGGAAAGCCGCAATGGCAACGGTCCGCGAGCGCCAGCATGCCGGACGACAGGTGCCCGAGCAGCCGCTCGGCCTGTTCCGCCTCGCTCTCGGCCAGCGGCCCGGCATGCCAGGCGAAGGCCGCGTGCGTGCCGACCTCCACCATCGCCGTCAGCCGCGCCTGCGGGAACGTCGAGCTGCCGCGCGACGATCCCGGAAGGCCGAACGCCTCGCGGTTGCGCGCCTCGTCGGGCAGGTTCAGCGACGAGCCGTCGAAGGCCACGAGGCGCAGCCCCCGGTACCACGCGCCGGGCGTCCCGGGACGCGCCAGCGGCGCCACGCAGCTGTCGCGGAGCGCCGAGAACGGCGCCGCGCCCAGACGCGCCCGCGCCCGCGAGATCGACGACTTGCCCGACACCCGGACCGGAAGGTCCGGCGATATCCACCGCAGGCCGTCGACCAGGCAGCGCAGGACCTCGCGCGCCGAAACCGTCCGGAACAGCGCCATCGCGATCACGTAGTAGACCATCACCTCCGCCGGAAGGTCGCGCCGCCGCCGGCTGTCGCGGCCTCGGGACCGCAGCGCGGCGCGAACCGCCTCGCGCGGATACACGCGCGCGATCACGCTGACACTGAGATGGTCCGACAGGCGCATGCCTCCGGCGAACCTGGCCACCGTTCGGGCCATGGCGGGATCCTCCACAGGTTGCGGTGCTCCGCCATTCTGGCACAAGAAATCCCTTAAAGCAACAGTATTGCGGCTAGTCCGAACCTCCGTGCGCCGTGTAAGTTCGGGCTAGTCGACGACATCGAGCAGCGACTCGGCCGTCGCGCGATCTGTCAGAATCGAGTTGCAGTATCTCCCTCGGAGGATCGCGAGGATTGCAGCAACGCGGTCAGTTCCCGTCACGGCCAGCACCACGTTGGGGATCCGGCGCAAGTCCTCCGGCAGGATGCCGATGACCCGATGATTAATTTCGACGTCAAGCAGCTCGCCGTTCCGGTCGAGATGAAACCCGAGAATGTCCGCCGCCGCATTCTTCTCCCTCAGGTCGCGCAGATCGGCTTCGCTGAGATAGCCGGAACGGGCCAGGCCTGACGTATCCGAGAATGGCGCGCCGACGCTCGTCAGAAGAATGTCGGAGCGTTTGAGCAAATCCAGAACCGAGGTGATCGACGCGGAATTTCTCAATGCCTCGGCAACATGGACCGTGTCGACGATCAGTGGCGACGGCATCAATTGCGCGGAATGACCCAGCCGGTCGGCAAGTCGTTGAGCGATCCGGGCACCGTCGTGGTCATCCCCCAGGGCGCCTGAGGCCCCGCTCGCCTGCACCACAATGCCTTGCCGGTCGGAAGGGCCGGCCGAAATGTTGCCAACGATGGTATTGACGTGGCGCCCCCAGCTGACCGCGACGAGATCGGCCTCGCGCAGCGCCTTCTCGATCGACCCTGCACACAGGCTGCCGTACCGGTAAAGTTGTTCGCCACTGTCGATGCGCGACGGCTGCGTAAAGACATGCGCCTTGTCGATGCCGAATCGCTCTTCGAATTCCGCTTCCATGTCCGATAGCCGCGTCAGTGGGTAGTTGATGCGAATGTCCACCAGGTTCCGATCCCGGGCTTCCTGCAAAAGCCGCGATGCCATCGAAACCGACCGCCCGAGTCTCTTGGCGATCTTACTGAGCCCTTCGCCTCCGAGATAATAGGCGTAGGCGACCTGGGCGAGCAGTTCGTCGCGATCCGAAGCCATGACGCCACTGTCCTCCGTCACATCCCGAGATGCAAGTTTTCCACTCGCAAAGAAAATGTTGCAAGAATTTTTGATCCAATGTAAAAAAATTGCAAATCGCGTCAGCGGCCAGGAATTTACGGCCTTTCGATTAGTGCCGCGCAGTGCTGACGTCATCCGGGGAACTTTCATGACCCAGTCCCCTCGATCAAACAACCGCTGGATTGCGGAATGCCAGGCTCTTGCGGATGGCATTCGACGGCGCGTGTTGAGCCATACAGTGACGCATGGGGGGTACCTCTCCCAGGCATGTTCCTCGGCCGAGGTGGTCAGCTTTCTCTATGGTCGGGGAATGAACCTCGGGCCCAGCGAAGGGCCGCTGGTGCCGCCGCCCTATTCCGTCGCGCCGTCGAGGGGCAATCCCGGTTATACCAGCGGGATGCTCTATAACGGACGCCGGGCCGCGGACAGGGACCGGTTCTTTCTGTCGCCGACCCATTACGCGATGACGCTCTACGCCGCGCTGATCGAGTGCGGACGGCTAGGGCCGGACGGGTTGTCGCAGTTCAACACCGATGGCTCGACGGTCGAAATGATCGGCGGCGAACACTCGCCGGGGCATGAGACCAACGGCGGTAGTCTCGGGCAGACGATCAGTCAGGCTGCCGGCGTGGCATGGGCCCGGCGAAGGAACGGCGACGCCGGAAAGGTCTGGGTCTTCATGTCGGACGGCGAGTGCCAGGAAGGTCAGGTCTGGGAGGCGATCATGAACCTGGCATTCCAGAAACTCGACAACATACACATCGTGGTAGACAACAACGGCCAGCAGGTGGACGGGCGCACCGAGCGGGTCATGGGACTGGAGCCGCTCGATGCGAAGTTCGCCGCCTTCGGCGCCCGTTGCCTGCGCGCCGATGGTCACGATCTGGCCGCGCTCGATGCCGCGTTCGAGACGCCACATCCCGGCAAGCCTCTGGTCATCATCGCCGATACGGACCCCACGCATGGCATTGGACTCCTGAAGGAGCGTTGGCCCAATCTGCATTACATCCGATTCAAGGGAGAGGACGAGCGCGCCCGCTATGTCGACGCCCTGAAGGCGATGGGAGACTAGGGTGGAGACGGTCAGCCGCGTTCACGCCAAGGCCCTGATCGACTGGGGCAGGACGCATCCTGATGCTGTGGTACTGTCGGGCGATCTAACGGCCTCCTGCGAGGCGGACCTGTTCCGCGACGCGTTTCCGGATCGCTTTCTTTCCATGGGACTTGCCGAACAGAACATGATGGGCTTTGCCGCCGGGCTCGCGCGCGAAGGGCTGCGCCCTCTTGTCCATACCTTTGCCGTTTTCATGTATCGTCGAGCACTGGATCAGATCGAAATGTCGATTGCCTATCCCAATCTGCCGGTGTGCATACTGGGTTTTCTTCCGGGCGTCACGACGCCGGGCGGTGCCAGTCACCAGGCGATAAACGACATCGCGGTGCTGCGCTCGCTGCCAAACATGACGATCATCGAGGCCGGGGACGCAACGGACGTGGAATCGATGCTGGAGGTAGCCGGTCAGGTTGAGGGGCCGGTCTATTGCCGGATGTTGCGCGGCGCGCTCCCAAGGCTCTTTCCGGCCAGCGACCGGATGCGGCTCGGTCAGGCCCGGCAGCTGAGCGATGGAGATGACATTGCGCTTCTCAGCAGTGGAGTCTGCACCGAGGAAGCAATGCGCGTGGTCGACTTCCTGCGCGCGCGCGGCGTGGGCCTGCGGCACCTGCATGTCACGACGCTGAAGCCCTTCGACGATCCGCAGGTCCTTGACGCGTGCCGCCGTGCCGGGATGGGCGTGATCACGATGGAAAACCACACGCGCCTCGGAGGGCTCGGTACCTGCGTGGCCGAACAGATGGCCGACCATGGGATCGGCAAGCGGCAAATCCGCCTGGCGCTGAACGACACCTACCTTCAGGGCGCCAGCCCCAAGTTCCTGATGGCCCGCCATGGCATTGACGCGACCGCGCTTGTCCGCGCGGTCGAGGAACTCGCTGATCGGTCCCTGGGCATCGACGATGAAGACCTCGGCGCCCGACGGACCGGCACCTACTTTTCCGATGCTCAGCAGGAGGCTTTGTAGGACATTGATGGCACCATTGAAGCTGCGGAGAACCGGCAGGCCCTGTGCCTGGGTCGAGATCCTGCTCGATCCTGACCGGTCGATTGCCGTCGGCGAATCCGCTGCCATGGTTCTGCGTGACAAGGATTTGGGCGGCCTGGCAGTTGCCCGGCGCCACAAGTTTCGGTTCGCGCAGCTGCGCACCGCGCCACGTGCTGGCCGGGAGACCGATGGCATTCGCCGTGAACTGGAAGGAATCGGCAGCTTCGAGACCGGGCAGCCCGACCGCACCGGCGGCGGCATGGGGTCACGGACCGTTGCCCGGCAGCGGGCGCATCATTCCGGTAAGGCAACCGGGTCGCGGCTGATCCACTGAGGAGAATGGGGGAACCATGGCCGACTATCTTCTTGGGATTGACATCGGTTCCTACGAGTCCAAGGGCGTTCTGGCCGACACGCAGGGCAAGATCCACGCGCAGCACATTGTTAGGCACCAGCTTGAGTTTCTGAGCGACGGCCGGGTTGAGCATGACGCCGAGGCGATCTGGTGGGGCGAGTTTTGTGAAATCGCCCGAACGCTCGCCGGCAAGGTCGATCCGGCGGAGATTCGCGGGGTCGGCGTCTCCTGTGTCTTCTCCATGTTGCCGATCGACGCCAACAACGATCCGCTGCGCCCGGGCGGCATTCTCTACGGGGTGGATACCCGGTCCTTGTCCGAGGTCGAGGCCGTCAATGCCCGCTTCGGCGAGGACGCGATTTTCGAGGCGTCGGGAAATACGCTCAGTTCCCAGTCCATGGGTCCCAAGATCGAGTGGCTCAAGAACCATGAGCCTTCAGTTCATCGCAATGCCGCTGCATTCCTGCACGGTGCCAGTTTCATCGTGGCGCGCCTGACCGGCGAGCGCGTAATGAGCCATTACGATGCGGCATTCTATGCGCCGATGTATGATCTCTCGGCACAGCAATGGAATGCAGGGATGTGCGGGGGCATCTGCGCGCCCGAACAACTGCCGACACTGCAATGGACCAGCGAGGTCGCCGGGAGGATAACTGACGCAGGCGCAGCGGCCACCGGGCTGGTTGCGGGAACCCCGGTCACCACGGGCGTGTCGGATGCCGCTGCCGAGGCACTCTCAATCGGTGTCGTGAATCCCGGCAGCGCGATGCTGATGTACGGTTCCGTCGCCTGGATGACTCTCCTTGCCAACCGACCACTGCGGGACCGCGCGCTCTGGTCCTCGCCGTACCTCTTTCAAGGTACGTTTTGCCTGCATGCGGCAATCATGACCAGCGGTTCGCTGACGAGGTGGATGCGCGACCTGATGGGCCGCGACATCGTGCAGGCCGACGGATCGGGCGGGGATGAGGCATACCAGGCCATGTCCGACGAGGCGGCCGCGATCCCGCCCGGGTCCGATGGCGTCGTTGTCCTGCCCTATTTCACCGGTGCCACATCGCCGCTTCACGATCCCAAGGCACGTGGCATCATCTTTGGACTGGAACTGCGCCACACACGCGGGCACCTCTATCGGGCGGCCCTCGAAGGCGTCAGCAGTTCCATAGCTCACTGCCTTGAGGAGATGCGCAAGGCCGGTGCCCGAATCGAACGGCTGGTCGCCGTAGGCGGTGGAACCAAGAACCCGACATGGCTCCAGGCGACAAGCGACATCGCGCAGGTGCCGCAGGATATCTGCGCCACCACGATCGGTGCCTCATACGGGGACGCATTCCTGGCCGGTCTTGCGTCAGGCCTGATCCGGGACCGCGCCGTGATCGGTGAATGGGTTACCACCGGCGGCACCGTCGCGCCGAACAGTGAAAACCGCGCGCTCTATGTCGCGCTGCAACGGAAATATCGAGCGCTCCATGAACAGACAATTGCCCTTCTATAGGCGGCACGGACATTCCGAGCGAGCAGGATCAGGCTTCGGTCCGGGATGCAGACCGACAAATGCACAGGGAGACACCGAATGACGGAAACCGCGAATTCAAGCCAATCCGCAGAGAACACGGGGAAACTGGATCCCGCGAAGACGCTCCTGCGCAACGTCAATACGGTGGTGTTCCCCACCGTATTGTGCGTCATTCTGCTTTCCCTGTTTTCCGACAAGTTCCTGACTGTCGAGAATCAGCTGAATATCCTGCGCTCGGCGGCGGTCGCGATGATCGTCGGCGTCGGTCAGGTCTTCGTCATCTCCGCGCGACAGATCGACCTCAGCGTCGGATCGGTCATGGGTCTGACCGCCTGCCTGACCGGTTTCCTCGTTTTTAATGGCTATCCCGTCATCCTCTGTTTCGCATTCGCAATCGCGGTGGGAGCGGCCCTCGGAATGTGCAACGGATTGATCGTCGGCTACCTGAGGGTGCCCGCGTTGCTCGGCACCCTCGGCATGCTTGTGCTGGCGCGCGGAGTGGTCCAGGAAGTGATGTACGGCACATATCATGTGCGTTTCCCAGCCAATTTCGTCGTTCTGGGCCAAGGAAACACCTTGGGCGTGCCGAACCTCGTCTGGGTCGCCGCATTCGTGGTCATCGTCGGCCACTTCGTGCTCACGCGTCTTGAATACGGGCGCTACATCCTGGCCATCGGGGGCAATCCAGAGGCCGCCCGCATTGCCGGCATCAAGGTTCGCAGATACATCATCATCGCCTTTGTGGTGCAAGCCGCCCTGGTCGCACTGGCCGCGTTTCTGCTCATGGGGCGCATGAACAGCGCGCATCCCACGTTGGGGCAGGGGCTTGAGCTTCACATCATCGCGGGCGTCATCCTTGGTGGGAGCAGTCTCTTCGGCGGGATCGGTCGCATCTGGGGAATGGCGATTGCGATGTACCTCATCGCCGTTCTTGAGAACGGCCTCCTGCTGGCCGGTGCGAGCTTCTTCTGGCAACAGATCCTGCTCGGGCTCCTGCTCATCATTTCCGTCGCGATCCAAGTCTATCGAACGCGCGGCAACCGGACCGGTCTATGATCCGGTCCACAACTCGAAGGAGAGTACAATGCACTTGAAACAGCTTACCATTCTGGCGGGCATTGCGGGACTTTGCGCAACTATGGCCACTGCCGAAACGACGGTGTCCTACATCTCGCCAAGCGCCGACATCACGACCGGACCCGGCCAGACCTTGATAGGCGTGGCCGAAGGTCTGGAGGCCATGGAGGGAGACTTCAAGTTCTTCAGCGCCGTTCCGCCCGCCCATAACGACCCCGCCGCCTACGACCGGATCCTTTCGGACCAGGTCGTTCTGGCGCCGGACTACCTGATGGTGACTCCTGCCACGAGCATGGACGACATATATGACCGTTTGAACGAAGCGGCAGCCAAGGGTTCGAAACTCATCCTTTTCGCGCCACCCATCGGGCTCGACAAGCACCCGGTCGATCCGCTGGCATACATTATCGTTCCAGAGGACGTGATGGGTCAAATGGCCGGCAACGACATCGCGACGATGGCCTGCAACGAGAAGCGTGACCCTGTCAATCTGGCGATGTTCCACGGCATTCCGACCAGCGAGATCGGCAAGCTGCGCAGCGCCGGGTTCCTTGAAGCGATCACCAAGGGGCTTGCAGACTGCGGCATCACGCTGAACATCGTGCGCGAGGAATTCACCAATTTCAGCCGCGAGCTTGCCTTTCGCACGATCGACCCGGTCATGACGGCGCATCCCGAAATCAATGTGGTGTTCGGGGCAAACAGCAACACCGCGCTTGGCATTATGGAAGGGCTGCAGGCGATCGGAAATGCGCCTGGCGCCGACGGAATCTGGATTGCGGGCCAGGGCGGTCAGCTCGACGAGCTGGCAGCGGTTTGCCGCGGCGAGATCATGACGGTGCCATTCCGCGATCCGCGGAAGATGTCGGATCTCGCACTGCACATCGTTGAGCTCGATCTCGCGGGCAGGAGTTCTGAAATCCAGGACGTCTATCAGACCCAGCTGGTTCCGATCACCAACTGTGACCAGATCTTCGAAACCGTGCCGCGCGCGATGCTGGAATCGAAAGGGTTCCGGCCCCTGATCCCCGAAGAGATGTGGCAGGAATGACATGTCTGGCGCGCCCCGGGTTTCCGGGGTGCGCCCCAGCAGGAGAGGGCAACAGGTCGGCGCCACTCCCTGCAGGACGGGGCTTGAGGGGCGGAAGCCTCGCAGGTCCATGCTGATCAGCACGAGGAAGGAGACTGTCATCCAATCCTGCCTGAACCATACGTGCAAGACCGATCCCGGCGCGCTTCCTCAGCGCCGGGCTATCGAAGGTCCGTCAGAAGACATGCCGTGTCAGGCACGAAACGGGGCGAAGCGAAACGTTGGTGGACCGGTTTGGATTTCCGGCCGGGCCCCAGACGGCGAAGAGGCCGTCAGGGGCTTCCGGACGGGGGACATCGCGCGTGCGCTTGCGCCCGCAGGAAAGCGGCGGACTGCCCATTCCGGCCGTGTCTCTGCGCGCGCCTCCGGCCCCTTCAGCGTCAAGACCGCCAGCGGCACCGTCCCGGGCATCTGCCACTGGCGCTGCAGCATTGTCCAGCGAAGCGACGGGTACAGATACGACCTCGACACGTCACGGCAAAAAGGAGACTGAAAAGATGCACGGAACACGAGACTCCGCATTCCTCCCCGACCAGAAGGAAGGGGCATCCTGCGAGGTGGGCAGATGACGGCGACGACACCCATTCTCGAACTGGTGGAGGTCACCAAGCATTTCGGGGCCATCAAGGCCGTGGACGGTGTTTCCTTCGCGGTGATGCCCGGCGAATGTGTCGGGCTGGTCGGCGACAACGGGGCCGGGAAGTCCACGCTTGTGAAGGTCGTCTCGGGGTATCATCCGCAATCCTCCGGCAGTCTGCAGATCCAGGGCCGGACAGTGTCCTTCGCCTCGCCCAGCGACTCCCGGCAGCACAAGATCGAGACCGTCTACCAGGACTTGGCCCTGGTCGAGCAACTGGATGTCGCGGCGAATTTCTTCCTTGGCCGCGAAATTCATACCGGCTGGGGGCGCTCGATCCGGTATCTTGACAGGAAGGTCATGCGACGCCAGGCAGCCGAGGAATTGGAGCGGATCGGCATTTCGATCCCGAGCATGAGTGCGACGGTCAGCGAGCTGTCCGGCGGCCAACGCCAGAGCATCGCCATCGCGCGGAGCATCTTCTGGGGCAGCGAGTGCCTGATCCTGGACGAGCCTACGGCCGCCTTGGGCGTCAAGGAGACGAACGCCGTGGCAGAGCTCATTCAGCGCGTAATTGCGTCGGGTGTCGCGGTCGTCGTCGTTGCGCACGATATCGATCTGATCACCACTCTCAGTTCGCGCATTGTCGTCCTGCGGCAGGGCAAGGTTTGGTCGAGGCTGAAGACGGAAGATGTGTCGGCCGCCGACATTGTGCACCACATCACCGGAATGGCACGCGCGGTCTAGAGGCTGTCCGGACTGGCAGGAGACATTGCCTTCGTTTCCGAGGCAGTTCGCGCATTCCTGCGGCCCGACGGCGTGGAGATTTTCGCCGACGGCCCACCAGAGGCCCTCAAGGGACCGGACCGCGGCGTTGCGCAGGCGATGCTTGATCCCCTTGGCGAACGCCTGCCGATCGGGTTCAGGTCCGGGCTGCACGGCGGCAGGAAGAGCGCCTGCGCACCGACCGCGCGGATCGCCTTGAGGACGTCCGGGCTCTTGCGGCAGGCTGCGTTGTCCATCACCGCCACAACGCCGGGGCTCAGAGCCGGGACCGGCTCTCGCGTCACACAGGTCGGGAAGACCTCTCCGTTGACCGGTCGGTCAAACACCAAGGGGCGTCGATCCGGTCGTGGCGCAGGGCGGTGCCGCCGGGATTCCGCCCGTTTTCGCAGCCATCGACAATTTGATCCGCCTGGCGGAAATGCAGGCGGAGCCTCCCAAAGAATTCGAACCAGGCAACCGATCGATCACATCGAGCAATTGACGCATCTGCCCCAGAACTTCGGCTTGGGGGCCGTTGCGGGATCCGCCCTTGGCTGCACGGGTACCGGGTCTTTGCCCAGGTGGCGCGCGAGGTGGGCCGCAGGACGCGAGTTCAGGACGCCAGATGCGGCATGATGCCCTTGGTCAAGACACGGTCAACGCATGGCTCGCCCTGCGACCCACACTTGCACGACCGCCCGATCGTCTCCCATCATGATCGTCGGAAAAAGCGCTTCCCAGATGTCCTCGGCCCGGTCGGCGCGCTGCGCAATTGCCGGCGTCGAGGCCAGGTCGAGGGCGATCATGTCGGCCTCGAGGCCTGGAGCAAGCCGGCCGATCCTCCCGTCGAGGCGCATCGCCCGGGCGGACCCCGCCGTGGCCAGCCAGTAGAGCTGTGCCGGGTGCAGCGCCGCGCCACGGAGCTGGGCTATCTCGTAGGCGGCCGCCATCGTGCGCAGCATAGAGAAGGATGAGCCTCCGCCGGTGTCCGTCGCGAGCGCGATCCGGGTGCCGCTTGCATCAAGCCCGGCCAGGTCGAGGAGACCCGAACCGATGAACGTGTTGGAAGTCGGGCAATGCACGACCGATGCGCCGGCTTCCGCGATTCGGGCGCGCTCGCGTTCGGTCAGGTGGATCGCGTGGCCGTACAGGGCGCCTTCTTCGAGCAGCCCGTGCATCTCGTAGGTCTCGAGATAGTCCCTGGCGCCCGGATGGAGGTTGAGCGCCCACTCGACCTCGTCGGTCTGCTCCGAGAGGTGGGTTTGCATCAGGCATTCGGGGTGCTCGGCCCAGAGGGCGCCTAGCGCCTCAAGCTGTTCTGGCGTAGATGTCGGCGAAAAGCGCGGCGTAATTGCGTAGCCGAGGCGGTCAACGCCGTGCCAACGCTCGAGCAGCCGCTTGCTGTCGTCATGGCCCGATTGGGCCGTGTCACGCAGGTTGTCTGGCGCATTCCGGTCCATGCATGTCTTTCCTCCGATGGCGCGGAGCCCGCGCTTCCGGGCCTCTGCGAAAAACGCTTCGACGCTTTCGGGGTGGATGGTGCAAAAGGAGCAGACCGTGGTCGTGCCGTTCATGAGCGTCAGGTCAAGATAGCGCGCTGCCGTCTCGCGGGCATAGGCAGCGTCGCAAAAGCGTGCCTCCTCCGGAAAGGTGTACGTGTTCAGCCAGTCCACGAGCCGCATGCCCCAGCTCGCGATGATCGCGGTCTGGGGGTAGTGCGCATGGGAGTCGACAAAGCCTGCAGTCAGCAGTCGCGAGCCCATGTCGGTGACGATTGAGTCCTGATGCGCGTGCAGAAGGTCGTCGGCTGGCCCGAGCGCCGCGATCAGCCCGTCCTCGACGAGTACGCCGCCACGCGGTTCGTGCATCGCGGCCTCCGCCACCGGCACCCTGAAGGGATCGTCCGCAAAGGTCAGCGTCTGGCCCAGTATCAGCGTCTTGGCCGTCATTGTGCCGGTCCGGGCAGCGCAGCGCGACGGGCACGGGGATGTATCGGCCAGGTCTTGCATCCGTGCAGGTGCCGGCGCGATTCGGTGCCGGAACGCCGAACGCCGAGACAGGCCTTGGAATTGCAAGGAAGTCGTTGTATGGCCGGCGCCGCCACGATCACGGTTTGGCCACCGCGACGGTGTCCGCTGCAGTGGATTCAGACAGCCATTCGGCGGCAAATCCAACGGCAACCGCCTGCGGGTGCTTTCCCAGCGCCGGGTTGCCGATCGGGCATCGGATACGGGAGATCTGCGCGTCCGCGTGCCCGAGCGCCCTGAGCCGTGACCGGAAGCGTGCCCACTTGGTCGCCGAGCCGATCAGTCCGGTCGCGCGGAAGCCGTGGCTGAGCAACAGGTGGCAGACTTCGAGGTCGAGCGCATGGGAATAGGTCACTACCAGGTGCTCCGCATCGCCGGGCGCGTGGCGAACGGCGCTCGCCGGATTGGCCGCCAGGAGCTTCGTGACGTTGCCAGGCATTTCGCAGGGGAACCGGTCGGCACGGGCGTCGACCCAGGTGATGGCAATGTCCGGGAGCGGCGCCATCACCGCGACGATCGCGTGACCGACATGGCCGGCCCCGTAGATCCAGAGTGGCCGGAGGCGCGGTGCGATGGGCTCGATCAGCCACCCCGAGTGGCACTGCGTTTCGACGGGCTCCCCCGAGTTGCGGCTGCAGGCGGTTGCGCGTTGCAATGCGAGCGGCTGATCCGCCTGTCCCGTGACTCGGCGCAAGTAGATTTCGCCGCACACGTTGGCCAGGCGCGCCTTGTCATAGATTTCGGTGGCCAGCACGACCGCGCCGCCGCAGCATTGGCCGAGCGCGGGGCCGAGGGGCCGCGGGACGAGCGAGTCACCGCCCTCGGCAAGCGCCTTTCGAGCGTGGGCCACCGCCTCGAATTCAAGGGCGCCGCCGCCGATCGTGCCCGATTGGCCGTTCGGCCAGACCAGCATCGCTGCGCCTGGCTCGCGTGGCGTCGAGCCCTCCACGGTCGCCACGACGACACGGGCAATCCGGCCATGCTCCGCGACGGCTCGCCCGAGATCGTGCAAGTCCATGCTCATGATGAGCGCACCCGGTTCACTGCGTGCAAGAGGCGTTCAGGCGTTGCCGGTGCGTCGAGCGCCGGATAGGCGCTGCCGCAGGCGGCGACCGCATCGGACAACGCAAGAAACGCCGAGATTCCCAGCATCAGCGGGGGTTCGCCAACTGCCTTGGAGCGATTGATCGTCTCTTCCACGTTCCGTCCCCTGGACCACAGCGACACGTTGAAGATGTCGGGCCGGTCGGAGCAGGCCGGGATCTTGTAGGTCGATGGCGCATGCGTGGAGAGGCGGCCCTTCCGGTCCCAGACCAGTTCCTCCATGGTCAGCCAGCCTGCGCCCTGCACATATCCCCCCTCGATCTGACCGATGTCGATCGCCGGGTTCAGCGAAGCGCCGGCGTCATGCAGGATGTCGGTGCGCAGGATGCGGTTTTCACCCGTGAGCGTGTCGAGCACGGCCTCGCTCACCGAAGCGCCATAGGCGAAGTAGTAGAATGGCCGGCCCTCTCCCCTGATCCGGTCCCACCGAATCCGGGGAGTTTGGTAGAACCCGGTGGATGACAGGCTGACGCGCCCTTCGTAGCACTCCCTTGCCGCTTCGGCGAAGCTTATGTCGTCGGCGCCTGCCTGCACCCTCCCTGCGCGGAACTGCACGTTCTGCGGCTTGACCTGGCGCGTTTCGGCCAGATGTGCCGCCATGCGCTCACGGATCTGGTCGCACGCCGCCTTCACGGCCATGCCGTTGATGTCCGAGCCGGACGAGGCGGCCGTGGCGGACGTGTTCGGGACCCTTGCCGTGTCGGTGGCGGTGATCTTGACGCCGTCCAGCGGCACGCAAAAGCTGCCTGCCGCGACTTGCGCCACCTTCTGGAACAGCCCTTGGCCCATTTCGGTGCCGCCATGATTCATGTGAATCGAGCCGTCATGGTAGACATGCACGAGCGCGCCGGCCTGGTTGAGATGAGTAAGCGTGAAGGAAATGCCGAACTTGACAGGCGTCAGGGCGATGCCCCTCTTCAGCACGGGACTTGCGGAATTCCAGTCCGTGATTGCCTCGCGGCGGGCGCGATAGTCCGATGTTCCCTCCAGTTCCTCGATCATTTCGTGCAGCACGAAATCCTCGACGGGCATGTGATATGGCGTGGTCTGCAGTGTCCGCCCGGCAGGGCTGCGCGCCGTTGCCGCGTTGCCTGCCGGGCCCTTGCCGGCGGCGGAGTAGAAATTGATCCGGCGAGCATCCAGCGGGTCGATGCCGAGCTGATGGGCGACATGATCAATCACCCGCTCAATGCCAACCATTCCCTGGGGGCCGCCAAATCCGCGGAATGCGGTCGCGGACTGGGTGTTGGTCCTTAGCCGGTGAGACGTGATCCGAGCGGCCGGCAGGTGATAGGCGTTGTCGGCGTGGAGCATTGCTCGGTCAGCGACGGGCAGCGAGAGATCCTGTGCCCAGCCGCAACGGCAATACTGGGCAAAATCGACGCCGGCCAGCCGCCCGATGTCGTCGAATCCTGCCCGGTAGTCGATGCGAAAGTCGTGGCGCTTCCCGGTGATCATGATGTCGTCGTCCCTGTCATAGCGCATCTTGCAGGGACGCCCCGTCGCACGTGCCGCGACGGCGCAGGCGACGGCGACCGTGCTGGCCTGGCTTTCCTTGCCGCCAAAGGCGCCGCCCATGCGACGCACCACGACCTGAACGGCGTGCATCGGCACGCCGAGCGCGTCGGCGACCTTGTGCTGGACTTCGCTCGGGTGCTGCGAGGAGCAATGCACGATCATGTCGCCGCTGTCCTGGGGCAACGCCAGCGCGGCATGGCTCTCGAGGTAGAAGTGCTCCTGCGCGCCCAGCTCGACCGAACCCTCGACGACATGTGCCGCCGAGGCAAGCGCGGCTTCGACGTCGCCCTTGAGGTAGACGCGTGGCCCCTCCTCGAAACGGCTGTCAGCCGCGAGCGCGTCGTCGATCGAGAGAATTGCGGGCAGCTCCTCGTAGCCGATCTTGCCAAGGCGCGCCGCCTTGCGGGCGGCCAGATGCGTGTCGGCGGCCACGAGAAAGAGAGGTTGCCCAATGTAGTGGACCTTGCCGTCGGCGAGCAGCGGCTCGTCATGGACGGACGGCGAGACGTCGTTGGCGAACGGCAGGTCGCCTGCGGTCAGCACCGCGACTGTTCCCGCCGCGGCGCGCACGTCCCCAAGCTCCATGCCCGTGATGTGGCCATGAGCCAACGGGCTGATGCCGAAGGCGAGCGAGAGAGTGCCGCCCGGCACCGGGATGTCGTCCACGTAGTGCGCGGCGCCAGTTACATGCAGCAGCGCTGCGTCATGGGGCAGGGCCGTGCCGATGCTCACGGGGTCACCTTCAGGACATCCGTGTCGGCGCCCCGGTCGTCGAGGAAAGCGCGGGTGAGCATGTTCCGGGCCGCATCGAGCCGGTAGGTGGCCGAGGCACGCAGGTCGGTGAGCGGCGCGAAGTCCAGCTCCCACGCGTCTCGTGCAGCCCTTACGGTCGCCTCGCTCCACGCCTGGCCGGAGAGCGCGTCCTCGACGTGCCGGGCGCGCTTCGGGATGCCTGCCATGCCGCCGAAGGCGATGCGCGCCTCCTCCACCAGCCCGTTCCGGACGCAGACGTTGAAGCAGCCGCAGACGGCGGAAATGTCCTGGTCGAACCGCTTGGACAGCTTGTAGCATTTCAACCGGTTGGCCTGGAGCGGGAAGCTCACCGCCTCGACGAACTCGCCGGGCGCGCGATCCTGCACGCCGTAGTCAAGGAAGAAGTCTTCAAGCGGCAGGTTCCGGCGATCGTTGCCGCGCCTGAGGTGCAGCGTTGCGCCGAGCGCGATCAGCGCCGGCGGGCAGTCCCCCACGGGCGAGCCGTTGGCGATGTTGCCGCCGATGGTGGCGGCATTGCGGACCTGCACCGAACCGAAACGCCGGATCAGCCCGCCAAGCCCGGGATGCAGGTCGTCGATCATGTCGCCCATTTCGGCGAGCGTGGCCGTGGCACCGATGCGGACCCTTTCCGGGCCGACGTCGATGGCCCCGAGATCATGGATGCCGCCGAGAAAGAGCAACGTGCCGGGGTCCCGCAAGGCCTTGGTGACCGTGAGTCCGACATCGGTTGCGCCGGCAACGAGCACGGCTTCGGGATGGGCCGCATACAAGGTCGCCAGCTCGTCCGCACTTGCCGGGGCATTGCCGGATGAGCCTGCTCCTGCGGCAGGCGCGACGGTTGCAGGTGATGTGCAGTCTTCGGCGATCCAGTCCGGGACGGGTTCCGACGCCGCGTCCTCGGCGGCGCGCACAATCGGAGCATAGCCGGTGCAGCGACAGAGGTTGCCGGCGAGCTGGACGTCGAAGTCACGCCGTCCGTTCCTGTGCGCGCAGGCCATCGAGACAACGAATCCCGGCGTGCAGAATCCGCATTGCGACCCGTGGTGCCTGACCATTGCTTCCTGGACCGGATGAAGCGACCCGTCCGGCCCGGAAACGCCCTCGACGGTGCGCACGGCCTTGCCGTGAAGCTGCGGCAGAAACAGAATGCAGGCATTGAGGGTTCGGGTGCCGTTTGCGTCAGACACCATGACCGTGCAGGCTCCGCAATCGCCCTCGTTGCAGCCTTCCTTCGTGCCGGTCAGGCCGCGGTCTTCGCGGAGCCAGTCAAGCAGGGTGCGGGTCGCGGGGATGCCGCTCAGCTCGACCGGTTCTCCGTTCAGGAGAAACACAATTTCGCGCATCGCATGTCCGATGCCGCTTTCTGTTCCTGCGGTTGGTTCCGCGCGCCTCCGTCCCGATGCGGCGTAAAGCCGGAGGGTTCCTGTCGGCCACCAAGAAAAGCCGTGAACTTCCTGCTTTGCAAGAGTTAATTTGGCCTTTGGCCGATCCGGCGTCGCTCACGGGCGTGAACGCTGGGGTGCCCGGTCTCGCTGCCCGGATCGTGAAGACCCGTGACACTGATCGCGCGGGGACTGTTCCTCGCTCTTCGTGCGCGAGAAGATCGTCACCGGCAGCCCCGTCTCCTCGAACATTGCCGCTCCTGCCCGGAAGCTGTCGTCCAAGGCGCCGTCGAGGTCCGGAATTGGCGGGCAAACCAGTGCGCCAATGCCGGACTGGATGATTGCGCGGCCGCAGTCCGCGCACGGAAAGCGGTTCACGTAAAGGGTGGCTTCGGACAAGGAAACGCCGGTGCTTGCAGCATTGTATATTGCGTTGCGCTCGGCGTGTTCGAACCAGAAGAACTTCTCGCCGCTCTCCCTGTTGAATCGGCTGGAGTCGCGGCCCTGCACACCTCGCGGAAACCCGTTGTAGCCCGTCGCCAGCACCACATGCCTGGCATCGACGATGACGCATCCTACGCGGAAATGGGGATCTTCCGACCATTCAGAGACATGATCGCACAATCCCATGAACCGGGCATGCCAAATCTGCGAATCCGCCATCCCGAACTATCTCTCGAGCTTGCGGGCTGCCCTTGCGCCCGAGTGGATTTTCGGTGCGACGGCGCCAGGAGGCGTTCCCCCTTGACCGCCACGAATGATGACTCCTGACACAAGAGGCAAGGGAGTCGGCGGACCTGGCCGAATTCCGGAACGGCTGATGACGGCGGTCGGTCCGTACCTGAATCGCAGCGGAGCACCCGTCATCCGGATACCTTCGATTGCACTCGGCAGGAATCCGGGAAGTCCCGAATCACTGCGGGATCCCTTAGCGGCGGATCGTTGCGTGACCAGCCGCCGGGCTGGTCCAGTTCACCGTCCGAATTGCGGAAGGGATCGCCGTTGAGCTTGAGAAACTGCATTTCGGCAGGAAGCACCTCGTCATCATAGCGAATCGCGTCTACAGGGCAGATGCTTTCGCACAAGCCGCACTCGATGCATTCGGTGGGGTGGATATAGAACATCCGCCCGCCCTCGTAGATGCAGTCGACGGGGCAGACCTCGGTGCATGTCCCGTCCTTCACGTCAATGCATGGGGAAAGTATCGCAAGCGTCATTCGCTACCGTCCGCGCCAGGCCGGGGACCGCTTCTCCCGAAAGGCCGCCACCCCTTCGATGGCGTCTTCCGACGACAGCGCATCCAGCAATTGGTCGCTGTGACGTGCATATGCTTCGTGGACCGGCAAATGCGCCGTGCCGCGAGCCACGGCCTTGATCGCCCTCACGCTGAGCGGGGCGCAGGCGAGGATGTTCGCAACCCAACGATCGGTTTCGGCGTCCAGGTCTTCAGGAGGAACGACGGCGTTCACCACTCCGTGGGCGAACATTTCCCTTGCGGAGGCGCGTCGACCGGTCAGCATCATCCCCAATGCAATGTTGCGGGGCAGGACTCGAGGCAGCATCACCATGCCGCCATCAAGGGGCACACGTCCGACCTTCGCCTCCGGCAATGCGAACGAAGCGGTGTCGGACGCGATGACCATGTCGCATCCGAGCACCATCTCGAAGCCGCCACCCAGCGCCAGGCCGTTTACGCGGGCGATCACTGGCACGGACATCGACGCTCTCAGCGCGATGCCACGGAACCGGTCCTCGATTGTCTTCCGCCAATAGACCGCACCGCTTGGTCCGCCGGCGTCCTTGAGGTCGGCTCCGGCCGAGAAGGCCCTGTCGCCGGCGCCGGTCAGCACAACGCAACGGATGTCGGCATTGCCCTCGATCTCGTCCCAGATCGCGGCAAGCCGGTTCGCAGCGGCCTGATCGACCGCGTTCATGCGCTCCGGGCGATCAATCGTCACTCGGGCGACATTTTCGGAAACGTCCAGTTCAATGCTCACCGGGCAGGTTCCCTTGCTGGAGCATTCGCCGCCAGCTCTTCCAGAACGTCGTCCGTGTGCTCTCCGAGAAGCGGGGGCTTGTGTCGAACGATCAACGGAGCGTCGCTCAGGTGAACGGGCGATCCGACGAAACTCACCGGTCCATGGCAATGCGTCTGGATGTTGACGAGCATCTCGTTGATTGCGGTCTGCGGGTCTTTCAGCGCGGCCCCGAGATCACGCACCGGAGCGCAAAGCAGATCATGATCCTCAAGCCTGCCCAGCCAGTGCTTGGTCGTGTTCTTTGCCAATGCCGACCGGAAGCGCTCATGGAGATGCGGCTTCGCTTTCCCCTGGCTCTCCAGGTCCGGATATCTCAGGGAAAGGTCGTCGATGTCCAGCGCGCTGCAGATGTCCTGCAACGGGTTCGCCTTGAATGCGCCAACGATGACGATCGCGCCGTCCATCGTTTCAAACAGTCCTGTCAGAGGCATTGCAGCCCAGTTCAGGACTTTGCCGTGCGCATTCCATTGCGCAGCTTCCTGCATCTGCATCGCGATCATGCTGTCGTACAGCGAGACCTGGACCTTCTGGCCGCGTCCGGTCCTTTCCCGTTGAAGAAGCGCGGCCAGCACGCCTTGGACAAGGTGCATCCCGGCCGTGTAGTCGCACAGCGTGGTTGGATAGATCGAACGCGGCACCGAGGGGTCCGAGGTCTTGTCCATCACGCCAGTCAATGCCTGGGCGAGCACGTCCTGCCCGCCCTTGTGCGCATAAGGGCCGGTCGATCCGAATCCTGTCCCGGAAGCACAGATGATGCCCGGGTTGATTGCGCTGAGAGCCTCGTAGTCCAAGCCGAGCCTTTCCATGACTCCGGCCCGGAAATTGTCGACGACGACATCCGCAGCCTGAACCAGTCCGTGGATTGCCTTCCTCCCCGCGTCGGACTTCATGTCGATCACGACCGACCGCTTGTTTCGGTTGAGCGAACCAAAGACAACGTTGTTCTGATCGCACCTTGACCCGCCGCCGAAGAACTGGCGCGACAGGTCTCCCGAGCCCTGGCGCTCGATCTTTATCACGTCGGCGCCGAAATCACCCAGCATCTGCGTTGCGCAAGGGCCAAGCATAACTTGGGTAAAGTCAATGACGCGCACGCCGGTCAAGGGCAGCAGGGGAGCGCATTCATCGGGCAAGGTGTTCATGTTGCCACCATTGGTTCTTCGACCAGCGCGTTCGAGGAAGGCCTGTCGCCCGGGTCGGCGCCCTGGGCGCGCATCTTCTTCTGGATGTCGCGATAGTTCACGCGTCGCAGTGTCGTGTCTTCCTTGACCGCGAGCGCCGCAGCGATCCCTGCGGCCTCGCCCTGTGCCATGCAGGGCGGAATCTCGCGCGAGAGCTTCTGGGCTTCGCCTTCGACCGAGTAGTGCCGGCCAGCCACGATCAGGTTGTCAATGCCCTTTGGCAGCATGGCACGGTAGGGCGTGTAGTAGTCCCGTCCGCGGCAGACCGTGTCCCGGAAATGGCGTCGCGACGCGATGTCATCCTTTGTCACTATGTACTCGCCCTGAAGCAGGCGGGTCTGACGTATGCCCATTTGCTCCGCCGCGCCCAGCATCCTGGCGTTCTCGAAGCCAGGCAGGTTCTCGCGGGCGAATTTCAGGAGATTCATCATGCGTTCGCGGCCTTCGCATTCGGCTGCGACCAGGTGCTCGACCGAGATGCCATCGTATCCGGGCATGTGCGGACAGTTGCACCAGACGACACCAGGCAACGGGGTCTTCAGCCACCACATGCCCCAGGCTCCACCGATTTCCCGCCGCGCGGCGCGGTCGAGTCTCTTGTACTCTTCGGGATTGGCGTATTCGAATGCCTCCGCCTTGACGGTGTCCACATCGCAGAGGCGGAACACGGTTGTCACGATGTACTGGCCGTCGACATAGGACGCACCGGCGGCAACGCCGACATCAAGATCGCCGGTTGCGTCGACCACCACCGCCGCGCGAATGGCTTGGCGGCCGGTCTTGGTCTGGACCGTCACGCCCTCGATGCGGCCACCCGCAACAAGCGCGTCCGAAAACCAGGAATGCAGTCTCAGATTGACGCCCGCTTCCCGGACAATGTCCAGGCTGACCCGTTTCCATGCGTCAGGGTCAAATGCCACCGCGTGGATGATCGGTTGAGGCATGCCTGCCTTGTGGAAGTCTATGCATCCCCAACGGGACCACTTTTGCCACATTTCCCAGTTTGTCTGGCAATCCTCAGGCGGTGGATAGACCGCGGCATCCTGACGCTCCAGGCGCTCCACGAATTCCGTGACGAGACCCGTCGTGACGATCTCGTTTCCCTCGTTGACCATGTCGTCGAGGACCAGCACCATGCCGCCCGACGCCATCCCGCCAAGGTGGTGGTAACGCTCCAGCAGCGTGACGCGCATGCCGTTCCTGGCTGCGGATGCGGCGGCGCACAGGCCGGCCGGACCGCCGCCGACCACCAGGACATCCGTGTCGTCCACGACCGGAAGCCGTTCGCCCTCGATGCGTAACATGGTGTTCTCTCGTTGCGTCATTGGCTTGCTCCCACATTCTCCATTCGGCGGTTCGGCACTTACCAGCGCACCACCAGTTTCTCGGCGATGGTAACCAAGGCGAAAAGCGTCACGGACAGCCCGGACGAAAGGAAGACGGTCGCGTAGAGAAGCGACGACCGGAAGTTGAAAGTGCTGTCGATGATAAGCGCTCCAAGGCCCAGGTTTGCGCCGATCCACTCGCCGACGATGGCCCCGATGACACAAGTCGTCGCGGCGATCTTCAGCGCGGAAAAGAGGAACGGCAGCGACGAAGGCAGGCGGATCTTCCAGAAGACTTCGGCCTTTGACGCCGACAGGATCCGCGCCAGTTCCAGCGTCTCTGGGCTGACCGCCTTCAGGCCGCGCACCATGTTCACCAGCGTCGGGAAGAAGCAGATCAGCGCGGCGATCACGACTTTCGCCGTCAGTCCGGCGCCAAAGATCAGCACGAGGATCGGCGCGATGGCGAGGATCGGGATCGTGTTGATGAAGACGGCGATCGGAAAGAACGCCCGTTCGACGGTTCGGCCATGCACGAAGGCGACCGCGATCAGGATTGCGGCCATGTTGCCGAAGAGAAAGCCCATGATGCTCTCGTAGAACGTGGGCCAGAAGTTCCTCAGCAGGAGCGGCCATTGCTCGACCAGTGTCCGGCCCACGTCACTGGGGGCGGGCGCAATGTAGTTCGGCACCTGGAACGTGCGCACGCCGGCTTCCCAGATCAGGAAGATGCCAATGGCGGTGCCGACCGGGATGGCATATCCCAGCAGGTGCCGGAATTTCCGATCGCCTGCACCCGGCTCGGGTGTCGGCGAGTTCCGACCGTCGGCACCAGACATCAGCCCGCCTCCAGCAGTCGGCGCAAATATGCCGTGTACTTGGTGAATTCCTGCGTGTCGCGGACCTTGATGGCCCTTGGCGAGGGGATGTCGATGTCAACGATCTCCCTTAGCCGGCCGGGGTTTGCCCCCAGCATCAGGACTTTCTGCCCCAGGAAGACCGCCTCCGGAATGGAATGGGTCACGAAAAGGATCGTCACGCCGGTTTCCGCCCAGATCTGAAGAAGCTGCAGGTTCAGGTGATCGCGCGTCATCTCGTCGAGGGCGCCGAACGGTTCATCCATCAGCAGCAGCTTGGGTCGGCAGACAAGCGCGCGTGCGATCGCCACGCGCTGCCGCATTCCGCCGGAGAGTTCATGGGGCAGCGCATCCTCGCGACCTTGCAGGCCCACAAGCGCCAGAAGGTCCCGTGGCGACCGGTCGCTGACGGGAATCCTTGTGTTTCGTCGGCGACCGATCTCCAGGGGCAGTTCGACGTTCTTCAGAGCCGTTCGCCACGGGAGGAGAGTCGCGTCCTGAAAGACAAAGGCGAACTCGCGCGCCAAGCGTGCCTCTTCAGTTGACTTTCCCAGCACGGAGACCTCGCCCGACGCGGCCGGAACCAGGTCGGAAACAAGGCGCAGCATTGTCGACTTTCCGCAGCCCGAGGGGCCGAGAATTGTCCAGAATGCGCCTTGTTCCAGTTCAAGGCTGATATCCTGCAGTGCAGTGAAGCCGCCGAAGCGCACCACCGCATTGCGCAAGACCGCCGCGTGGTCGTGCGCCGTGCCCGCAGGATCAGCAGCACCCGCCAAGGCTATCCGAGCATCGGCCGCGCATCCGCGGTAGCTTCAAGGATGTCCAGCGTCATGACGTCCTCAAGGGCAGGCGCTTCGTTGGCGAACTGTCCCAACTGGTCGTAGATGTCGATCTGGGCCTGCCAGTTCCCTCGGGTCATGGTGCCCCAGCCTTTGGCTGCCGTTCGGTCGTTGAAGGAATAGCCGATCACGAGTCCAACGGCCCTGAGTTCTGCATCGCGGTCAAGATTGGGATACCGTTCGACCAGGTGGTCAACCGCGCCTTCCGGATTGTCGTGGACCCAGCCCCACCCGCGCGCGACCGCCCGGATGGTTGCCTCCACCTCGTCACGGTTTTCCGAGAGGACCGAGTCAGTGGTGTAGTACGGGTTTGCGTAGAGCTGGATTCCGGTGTCCCAGAGCGCCATGTCGACCCTTTCGTCCCCAAGGATGGACAGCGCGTTCACGTTGGTCTTCCATCCGGTGACGACGTCTACCTGGCCGGTCATGAGCGGCCCCATGTCGCCACCCATGACGGACACCTCGATGCTGTCCTCGGAAATGCCGTTCTTGGCGAGAAGCGCCCGCAACAGGATTCGGGCGGTCCCCTGCGTCGCCACCTTTTTCCCGACCAGGTCCGCGGGCTCGCGCACCGGCATCCGCTCCAGCGAGAAATACGTGAACGGATGCTGCTGATAGCCGGCCGCGATGCACTTGATCGGGATGCCGGCCGACCGGGCAAGCATCAAGGACGGGCTGGAGGAAATCGATCCGAAGTTGTTGGCGCCGGATGCGACGGCTGCGACTCCGTCGACATTCGGGCCGCCGGGCACGATTTCCAGCTCAAGGCCCTCGTCAGCGAAATAGCCCAGCCTGTCGGCCGCCACCTCGCCCAGTATGCCGTTCGACGCGAGCCAGCCAAGCTGCAGCCGGATCTTGTAGGCATCGGCCGCGCGCCCAGGCGTCACCGAGACAAACGTCCCGGCGCCCGCCAGCCCACCCAGTGCCGCCAGCCCGCGGAGCACGCTTCTGCGTTCAATCATGTCCTGCGATTTCGCCATCGTGAGGTCCCCCTTCTGTTCGGTGGTCGCATGCGGCGACCATTGACATCCAGCAGGCTAGCAGTGCATATTTTTTTGTATATGCAGCATAGCAGTGCATATTTTGCATCGGTAGCAGAATTCGGATGTCCAGGTGATTCATTCAAAGTTTCTCGGGTATTTCGACGCCGTCGCGCGTCAGGGGTCGATCCGAAAGGCGGCAGCCGTCCTCAACGTGTGCTCGACGACAGTCACGCGGAAGCTGAAGGATGTCGAGCGGGACCTTGGCGTCAGGCTCCTGGACCGCACGTCCGACGGCGTGGTCCTGACCGCCGCAGGTTCGATAGTCGTGGAGCACTGCCGGAAGACCCTGTACGATTTTGAGCAGCTTCGCGCGGTCGTGGACGACATCCGTTCGGCCCGCAGCGGGCACATCCAGCTGATGGTCATCGACTCCGCCGCGCTGGGACTGGTGCCGGACGTGCTGGGCGAGTTCTCCGCTGACTACCCGGGCGTGACGTATTCGGTCACGACCGGCCAGCCCGACGAAATCGTCGAGGCGGTCGCTGGAGGAGCCGTTGACATCGGTCTTTCCTTCTCGAACGAAAACCATCCGAGCATCAGGCCCATATTCGAGAAGGCGGCGCCGATCGGGGCCGTGATGCGGTCGGACCATCCCTTGGCGGAACGCACCGAGCTCACCATCGGCGACCTGGAGAGCTACCTGCTCGTGCGCTCGATCGATGCACGGGGCCATCACTCCCTCTTGGACGAGGCGATCGAGGGTGCGACCGCGAGCCTGGCCACGAAGGTGTTCACGGATTCCCTGCCTGTCGCGAAGAAGACCATCCAGAGGGGCCAGGTGATCGGGCTCTACACCAAGCTGGGCTTCAGGGACGAAATCGATGCCGGCGAGCTGCGGTACCTGCCCGTGGCCAACGACTTCCTGAAATCCCTCAATGTCGGGATACTGATCTCGGCAAGGCGCTCGCTTTCTCCAATGGAGCACATGCTCGCCACGCAGATCGGGAAGGCGCTCACGCGGGCCCAGCTGGACTACTGATTTCCTGGCCCGCGGAACGGCGTTCGCGTTCAATCCGCGCTCGCAGAATCAGGGAAACTCGGTCTTGGTCCCTAGCTCGCCATCATCTGGTTGTGCTTGCGGGCGATGAAGTCCTTCGCGGTTTCGACGGCCACGGCGGCATCGCGGCAATATGCGTCCGCTCCAATGGCCCTTCCGAACTCCTCGTTCAGAGGTGCGCCGCCGACGAGCACGATGTAGTCGTCCCGGATGCCCATCTGCACCAAGGTGTCGATCACCACCTTCATGTAGGGCATCGTGGTCGTGAGAAGTGCGGACATCCCGAGAATGTCGGCCTCTTCCTTCTGCAGGGTCTCGATGTAGTCTTCGACGGGGTTGTTGATGCCAAGATCCACGATCTCGAACCCGGCGCCTTCCATCATCATCGACACGAGGTTCTTGCCGATGTCATGGATGTCGCCCTTGACGGTGCCGATGACCATCTTGCCCATTCGCGGCGCACCGGTCTCGGCCAGGAGGGGCTTCAGGATCGTCATGCCGGCTTTCATTGCATTGGCGGCCAGCAGCACTTCGGGCACGAACAGGATTCCGTCCCGGAAGTCGTCGCCCACGATCTTCATGCCCGCCACGAGGGCTTCGGTCAGGACACGATAGGGCATCCAGCCGCGATCAAGCAGGATTCGAGTTCCTTCCTCGATCTCTTCCTTCAGGCCGTCATAGAGGTCGTCATGCATCTGGAGCACGAGCTCATCGTTGTCTAGCTCGCTCAGGATGATGTCGTCGTCTTCGTCTGCCATGACCTCATGCTCCGCAAAGACTTCCCAAGTTTTTCCGGTCTATTGGGGAATCGAGTGCAATTGAACGCCAAATTGCGACTTTATGTTCTGCACCTGCGACCTGCACCGCCACTTGATGGCTGGCGGAATCCTGGGCGATTGGCGAACTTTCCGTCGCAAGCGGGTCCTCCTCCCGGACGGGCGTGATGCGTCGACACGGCTTGCGATCCCGCCAATTCCGCCAGCACTGGCAATGTCGCCGACGACAGCCACGATCACTGCCGGGCCTCCGTCCCTCCAAGACCGCTTCCAGAAATGCCTGCCGCGCTTCAGGCGTGTCGAGACGCGCCGCAGAGGTTCGGTTTGAACTGTCATTTCCGCCGAGTCATTGCGGAGGCGCCGCTTCGGCGCGGAACCTGAGACCAAGGGCGTTGAATTCAACGGAATGAGCTGAACTTGACACATTCGCCTTGTTTCCCGGGGCTTCCGGGAGAATGTCCGCACCTCTCCTGACGGATTGTGCACAAGCGTTTCGGAACAAGTGTTACCTGTTGCGAATGTTCTTCACATGTTCTATTTTTCGGCATGCCGAAAATTGATCAATTGGCAGGATTCCGAGCTGTCGGCCGCGCCGCCCGGACGAATCCGTCCAGCCGGTTCGAGTCGCAGGAGCGCGAGGCATTTCACGACGGCTGGCCGATAGGGGACGACCTTCCGCCGTTGCGCACGGAGGTGTCGATCGAAAGGCCGCGGCAGGTGATCACGCGCAACAGCTCGCCGGACATTGGCTTCGATCAGTCGATCAATCCCTACCGGGGATGCGAACACGGCTGCATCTACTGCTTTGCACGCCCGACACATGCCTTTCTCGGAATGTCTCCGGGGCTCGATTTCGAAACGCGGCTCGTCGCGCGACCGGAGGCTCCCGAGGTCCTTGAGCGGGAGCTTCGGGCCAAGTCCTACCGCCCGGCCGTCATTGCTATGGGAACGAACACCGATCCGTACCAGCCAATCGAGCGCGAACACCGGATCGTTCGTCGGATCCTGGAAACGCTGCGTGAATACAGGCATCCGGTGGCCATTGTGACCAAGGGAACGCTGATCGAGCGGGACACGGACATCCTGGGCGAGATGGGTCGCCTCGGCTTGGCGCGGGTCGGCATGAGCGTGACGACCCTGGATGCCCGGCTGGGTCGCAAGATGGAGCCGAGGGCGCCTGCGCCGAAACGGAGGCTCGAGACGATTCGACGACTTGCCGAGGCCGGGTGTCCCGTGCGGGTCATGGTGGCGCCCGTGGTGCCGGCGCTGACCGACCACGAACTCGAGGCCATCCTTGCCCAGGCCGCCGAATCCGGTGCAATCGCCGCAAGCTGGATCATGCTTCGCCTGCCGCTCGAGGTTTCGACCCTGTTCCAGGAATGGCTGGCAGAGCACTTTCCTGACAGGGCAAGCAGGGTCATGGGTCGCGTGCGAGAACTGCATGACGGACGTGACTATGACCCTGAGTGGGGCAGGCGATTGACCGGTCAGGGGGTCTTTGCGGACATGGTCGCACACCGCTTCTCGATTGCGGCGAGGCGGTTGGGTCTTGCCACGAATCTGCCTCCGCTGCGAACCGGCCTTTTCAAGCGGCCGGTGAGGGTGGGGGATCAGCTCTCTCTTTTTTGAGGTCTTCGCGTTGCCGCCTGCGCATGTCTCATCCGCACCTTGCGCCTGCCGCTGCGGACGGCTGCACGCTTCCGGATTGTGCTGGCCTTGAATAGGGTGCAGTGCTAGCTCCGGCGCGATGGGTGGCGTGGACAAAATTGAAGTGCGCGGGCGGCTTGTGCCGGACTACGACCTTTCCGGTTTGACGTGGCTGCGCGTAGGCGGACCGGCGGACTGGCTGTTCCTGCCCAACGACATTGATGACCTTGGCGCTTTCCTTGCGGCCTTGCCGGGCGGCATTGAAGTCTTCCCGATGGGGGTCGGGTCGAATCTCATCGTTCGCGACGGCGGGCTTCGCGCGGTCGTTATCCGGTTGGGCCGGAAGTTTGCCGGCATCTCCGTTGATGACTGCTTCGTGACCGCAGGCGCAGGCGCCATGGACGCCCAGGTAGCCAGAAAGGCAGCGGAAGCCGGGCTTGATCTCGTGTTCCTTTGCACCATCCCGGGCGTGATCGGTGGCGCCGTCCGGATGAACGCCGGATGTTACGGCTCGTACGTTTCGGACCATTTCGTGTCGGCCGAGGTGGTGCTGCGCGACGGGCGCCGGGCGAATCTCGGTCCTGAAGACATGAACTTCGGATATCGGCAATGCCGCCTTCCGGAGGGTGCCGTAGTCACTTCGGCAAGGTTTCTCGCACATCCAGGTGACCCGGGAGCCCTGGCAGCGAAAATGAAGGCGCAGTTCGCCAAGCGAGAGGAAGCGCAACCGATCAAGGCGCTGACGGCAGGATCGACGTTCCGGAATCCGGGCGGTCACAGCTCCACGGGCAAGGCGGATGACACGCACGAACTGAAGGCGTGGAAGGTCATCGAGGATGCAGGCTTGCGTGGCGCGCGTCGCGGTCAGGCGGAGATGTCTGCAATGCATCCGAATTTTCTCGTCAATCTCGGAGGCGCCACCGCGGCCCAATTGGAGGCGCTCGGCGAAGAAGTGCGAACAAAGGTCTTCCAACACTCGGGAATTGCATTAGAATGGGAGATTGCGAGGGTCGGGGAACCGGCCCCGACGGCATGAGGCAAGCAATCGAGGGCGGATAACGCCCTGATAACAGGCGGGGAAGGAATGTCGGGCAAGGCACTCCCCAAGATCGCGGTAGTCATGGGCGGACTCTCGGTTGAGCGCGAGGTGTCCCTGTCCTCTGGTCGCGAATGTGTCAAGGCCCTTCGCGAGATGGGCTACGATGTCGTCGCCATCGACGCCGGACCAGACATCGTGGAGCGGCTGACGGATGCGTCGCCCGACGTCGTCTTCAATGCGTTGCATGGACGCTGGGGAGAGGATGGCTGCGTTCAGGGCATTCTCGAGTGGCTGCGGATTCCCTATTCGCATTCCGGGGTGCTGGCGTCGGCCCTTGCCATGGACAAGACGCGCTCGAAAGCGGCGTTTGCCAATGCGGGCATCCCCGTGCCGGAGGGCGGCCTGTTCTCCAGGACGGCAATCACGTCAGCGCACGTCATGACGCCGCCCTATGTCGTCAAGCCAAACAACGAGGGCTCCTCGATTGGCGTCTACATCGTGCCGGAACGAGCAAGCCGGCCGCCGGAGATTGCCGACGACATGCCCGAGACCCTGATGGTCGAGGCGTATGTGGCGGGCAGCGAACTGACGGTGACGGTGATGGGCGACAAGGCGCTCTGCGTGACTGAAGTCCTGACCGATGGCTGGTACGACTATGATGCAAAGTACGTGCCCAGCGCGTCACGCCACGAATTGCCGGCGAACCTCCCGGACGAGGTCTCGGAGGCCTGCCTCGCGCATGCCGTGACGGCTCATGACGTCCTTGGTTGCCGAGGTGTCAGCCGGATCGATTTCCGATGGGACGACTTGAAAGGGCTGCAGGGCCTGTTTGCGCTGGAGACGAACACCCAGCCTGGAATGACGCCGACATCGCTCGTGCCGGAACAGGCCGCCCATCTTGGAATCAGTTTCCCCGAATTCTGCGACTGGATCGTCAAGGATGCGTCATGCGAACGATGAAGGATCCCGCTCCCTCCCGCCTGGAATACAGGATGAACCGGCTGATGCTGCGCCCGTCCATGCGGTCTATCCGGCGTTACGGGCTGCCCGTCGTCGTCCTGGCGACCCTGGCCGGTCTATGGTCGGTCGACGAGGATCGCTGGGAGAGGACCGTGGCGCTCCTTGCCGAGCTTCGCAACGAGATCGGGGAGCGCCCGGAGTTTACGGTGAGAATGATGATTGTCGAGGGAGCGTCGCCGGAACTGGCTGCGAGCATTCGTGAAGCCCTGTCCATCGAGTTCCCGATGTCTTCCTTCGACCTGAAACTCGCCGAACTGAGGCAGAGTGTCCAGGCGCTCGACGCCGTCAGACATGCGTCGCTTCAAGTCCAATCGAGAGGCGTCTTGGTCGTTGAAGTCGATGAACGCGTGCCAGTTGCGGTGTGGCGTTCCAAGGACGGCCTGGCGCTACTTGACGAGGCCGGGCACCGGGCAGCGACCGTGCCGTCGCGTGCAGCCCGGCCGGATCTGCCCTTGGTCGCGGGCCTTGGCTCGGATGCTGAAATTCCCGAAGCGCTGCAGCTCTTTGATGTTGTCGGACCGATTCGGAACCGCCTGCGCGGCCTCGTTCGGGTCGGCGAACGGCGCTGGGACGTGGTCCTGGATCGCGGGCAGACGATCAAGCTGCCGGAAGCGGAGGCGGTGACCGCGCTCAAGAGAGTCATTGAGCTGGATGTGGCGCAGGACCTGCTCGAGCGGGACATTTCGGTTGTGGATTTCCGCAACCCGCAGCGACCGGTTCTGCGCCTTGGCAAGACGGCGACCGGAACACTTAATGATGCGCAACTTACGGGCCTGGCCAATGATGGGTGACCTTTTTCGCGACCAGCAGGCAATGCGAGCGATGCGGCAAGCGGCCATCCAGCGGGGCGTCTTCGCGGTTCTGGATGTCGGCACGTCCAAGATCACCTGCTTGATCCTGGTCTTCGACGAAAGCGCGCAAGCCGCAAGCGACGAGGGCGTCGGTGACTTGGCGGGGCAGGAACGGGTTCGGGTCATCGGAGCGGCGACCACGCGGTCGCGAGGCGTCGAATTCGGAGAAACCATGGCTTCGTACGAGACCGAGCGCGCAATTCGAACCGCCGTGCAGGCCGCGCAGAAAATGGCGCAATGTCGCGTCGACCACGTGTTCGCCTGCACTTCGGGGGGGGGGCCCCGATCCTATGGCCTCGCCGGACAGGTGCAGGTCGAGCAGGACGTTGTCACCGAATCCGATATCGCCCAGGTTCTCGCATCCTGCGACATGCCGGACTACGGAGCGGACCGCGAAATCCTGCACGCGCAGCCGGTAAACTTCGTGCTGGACCACAGGTCGGGCCTGACGGATCCGAGAAACCAGATCGGACAGCGTCTTGCCTGCGACGTCCATTTGCTGACGGTAGACCGGCTCTCGATCGGTAACCTCGTGCACTGCGTTCGTCGCTGCGACCTGGAACTGGCCGGGTTGGCCATGTCGTCCTACGTGTCGGGGATTTCGGCGTTGGTCGAGGATGAACAGGAACTTGGCGCGGCGTGCATTGACATGGGCGGGGGCACGACGGGCATCTCGATCTTCCTGGCGCGCCACATGATCTATGCCGACGCGGTTCGTCTCGGCGGCGAGCACGTCACTCATGACATCGCGATGGGCTTCAAGGTTTCGGCGAGTCTGGCCGAGCGGATCAAGACGATTCATGGCGGCGTTGTCGCGACTGGCATGGACGACCGCGACATGATCGAGATCGACGGTGAGCCTGGCTATTGGGGTCGCGAAAGGCGAGCCGTGAGCCGGGCGGAATTGATCGGCATAATGCGTCCCAGGGTCGAGGAGGTCCTCGAAGCGGTACGCCTGCGTCTTGATGCCGCCGGATTCGAGCACTTGCCGAGCCAGCAGATCGTGCTGACCGGAGGGGCCAGCCAGGTCCCCGGGATTGATTCGCTGGCAACGCGGATTCTCGGCCAGCAGGTGCGCATCGGACACCCCCTGAGGATGCGCGGGCTGCCCCAGGCCGTGACCGGCACCGCGTTTTCCAGCGCCGTCGGGCTCGGTCTTCTGGCGGCCCATCCCCAAGACGAGTGTTGGGACTTTGAAATGCCACATGACTTCAGGTCGGCGCGTCCGCTCAAGCGCGCGGTGAAGTGGTTCAAGGCCAATTGGTAGGCCGGTCATGGAATTCGCCTGATTCCCGACCTTGGGCTCATGGCTCCGATGATGCAAGCGCGGCAGGAGTTCCAGGGTTCGATGATCGATACGGGAACCCGCCGCAATTCTGTTACATTTTAGCGGGTTACACCGCTCCGAACCGAGATGGCCATGCCAGAACGGAAAATGCTTTTCCTGTCAAATTAATGCGCGACCACGCGAAGAGAATCTGGTAGGTTGTCCACAAGGTCGGGAAACGGCCACGAATGAAGGCAGAGCAGATACCACGCAATCATGTCGCTCAACGCGGGTGTCTTGGCACAGCCAAGGTCAGCGGGACGCGGAGCCTGGCGGAACTGGCAGATGGATTCCGCCATGCCGCAATATGATGGGCCGAGCACGACATGATGCGGAACCTGCAAAATCGCTTGCCATATTTCGTGGTTTCGGCCACAGATCAAGTGATCGACTTGTCGTTTGGTGCCTAGGGTAGGCAGATGAGGCGGGCGGCAGGGACGAACGCAAGAGCGGCGTCTCGTCAGGCAAGTGAAATGAAGCAGGAGGGCAATCCAATGACATTGAATCTGACTATCCCGTCGCATGAGGAATTGAGGCCTCGCATTACGGTGTTCGGCGTCGGAGGCGCAGGCGGCAACGCGGTCAACAACATGATCGACATGAATCTCGAGGGCGTCGAGTTCATCGCCGCAAACACTGACTCGCAGGCCCTGCAGCAATCGAATGCGCCGACCAAGGTCCAGATGGGGCTGCGGGCGACCGAGGGCCTGGGTGCAGGCGCGCGCCCGTCGGTCGGGGCGGCCGCGGCCGAAGAGGCCCTGGAGGAGATTGTCGATTGCCTGACTGGCGCGCACATGTGCTTCATCACGGCCGGCATGGGCGGCGGCACGGGCACCGGAGCGGCACCGGTCATCGCGCATGCAGCCCGAGAACTCGGGGTGCTGACGATTGGCGTGGTGACGAAGCCTTTCCAGTTCGAAGGGACCAAACGGATGCTGCAGGCGGAAGAGGGCGCCGAGGAACTGCAAAAGGTGGTCGATACGCTGATTATCATCCCGAACCAGAACCTGTTCAGGATCGCCAACGAAAAGACCACATTCACCGAGGCATTCTCGATGGCGGACGACGTCCTCTACCAAGGCGTGAAGGGGGTCACCGACCTGATGGTTCGCCCGGGCCTTATCAACCTCGATTTCGCGGACGTCCGCGCTGTCATGGACGAGATGGGCAAGGCGATGATGGGAACGGGCGAGGCGGAAGGCGAGGATCGAGCCGTGAAGGCTGCCGAGATGGCGATTGCCAACCCGCTTCTTGACGAGATCAGCCTTCAAGGCGCCAACGGCGTCCTGATCAACATAACGGGTTCGGATGACGTGACGTTGTTCGAAATCGACGAGGCCGCAAACCGCATTCGCAGCGAAGTCGGAGGCGAGGCCAACATCATTGTCGGCTCAACGCTGGATACTTCCATGCAGGGCAGGATGCGCGTGAGCGTCGTGGCGACAGGAATAGACAGCTTGTCGCATTCCCGGAGTGATCCAGGAGCTTCGGTGGAGGAACCGGTTCCGGTCGAGCCAGAACCGGAAGCCGCGTCCGAAGGGGAATACGAGCCCGAACCGGCGGCGGCATCCGCCTTCCATGACGAGGATCGGAGCCTGTTTGCGGAAGCCATGCCCGAAGCGGTGGCCGAGGCGAGACATGTTGAAGTCGAAGAGCCGCCTCTCACGGAAGAGGCGGGTTCTCCGGTGGCGTTTCGGCCGGTGCCAGGCGCACCGGCGCCTGAGGTGATTACACGCCTCGAGAAAGTCGTCGGCCGCGAACCAGGCTCGCTGGCGGGCCGCGTTCCAGGGGAAGCCAGCTATGGCAGGGAAACGCCAGAGGCTCCCGGCTCCAATGCAGGACCGAAATTCGGAATAAACAGGTTCATCAACCGCATGGCAAGTCGAAGGAATGACAGTGCGGATCTGCCGCCGGCGGAGCCGCATTTCGACGATGCCGTGCGTGACGAGAGCATGGAAGTGCCGGCATTCCTCCGTCGCCAGGCAAACTGAGGACCCAGGTGCCGTGCCCCGGGTCGCCGTCGTGCCGACCCGCCTTCCCGAATTGCCTTCGCCCATGGGCTGAGCCCCTTGCAGGGGTCGCGACTTGAAAGGCCTTCATGCGCGCGCCCGGCTCGGGACGCGGCATGTTGGCTCGTCGGCTGATGCTGGACGGCCACCATGGCTCCGACGCGGCTGCCTGGAATTCTCCAGGACCCGGCCGCGCACGAGGAATCCCCGATCGCCCTCGATGCCCTCGTCCCGATCCCGATCACCGCCCGACCTGCAATGTCAACTGGATTCCTGGCTCCCTTGCCCCGGCCTGCCGAGGGGGCCGGTGCGCAGACGGCGCGCCATGGGCGGTTCGCAGCGGGCTTGGCCGCGGGGCAGGGCCAGGGCGCCGACCGGCCCGCCGGCGGCAGACAAGGCAGGGAGCGCAAGGCGAGAATGGCGGCCAGCGCGCCAACCTGACCGGATTGCCCAGGCGGGCGAACCGGCACATTCCGGAAATTCCAGGCATCGGCCAGATCACGGAACCGGTGGTCGAAGGCATGCGGGGGCCGCTCGCCCGATGCGTGAAAGGAGGCGTCGACGGGGCATGCGCGATCCGGGGGCGGCAAACATGCGCCATTCGATTCGAGGGGGCCCGAACGAGTCCGCTTGACGTAGTGTCGAATCAGTACTTATGCATGAGCAACGACCGAGTGCGTTTTCGTATCCCTGTATCGGTGACATGCCGTTCCGCCAAGACTCGGCACCGCGAGAGGTTGAGGTCGTCCCATGTTGCATTCCGTGCCTGATCTGCAGTCGTTTCTTGAGGAGACCGTCCCGCGCCGGGGCTTGCCGTCGGAAGCCTATACGCAGGTCGATTTCTGGCGCGCTGAACGACACACCGTGTTTGCAAGGAACTGGGTCTGCATCGGGTTCGTGCATGACCTCAAGAAAGTCGGCGACGCGGTGCCGGTCACGATCGCCGGGCATCCCCTCGTGATGGTTTTGAACCAGACGGGTGAGATCGGAGTTTTTCACAACGTCTGTCGTCATCGTTGCCTGACGCTTGTGGATCAGCCCGGGAATGTCGGCAAACTGATCCGCTGTCCTTATCACGCGTGGGCCTACGATCTTGAAGGACGTCTGCACGCTTCACCGCATTTCGGCGGCACCAACATACAGGAGCCCGACGGGTTTGATCGTGCCGAACACGGGCTTGTACCTGTGCGTGCCCAGGTTTGGCATGACTGGATATTCGTGAATGTCGACGGCACAGCCGAACCGTTTGACGACTACGCGGCTCCGATGATCGCACGGCTGGACGGCATTGACTGGGACAAGGCTGATTGCATTGGCCAGCTCGACTTCGGCGAGATTGCCTGCAACTGGAAGTTCATCATGGAGAACTTCATCGAGCCCTATCATGTCCAGTTCGTGCATTCCTCGACCACCGACCAGCCGCTGAAAGATCACTATACCATCGTGGACGGCAACTGCCTGGGCAGCGCAGTCGATCTGGACGAGGAATCGGGAACCGACGGCAGCCTGGCCGTCAGCTCGCGTTTTCTCGCTCTCTATCCGAATTTCATCCTTGGACGATATTTTCCCGATCAGTTGGGCGTCTATCTGAACATCCCCACCGGACCCGACACGATTTTGCAGAAACGCGCGCTCTACACGACCGAGGGCCAGACGCTGTCCGATGACGAGATCGCCGGGCTCAAGAATCTGTGGTGGGATGTGCACAAGGAGGATCACGAGATGACCGAACGGCTGCAACGGGGCCGCAGCTCGGTCATCGCGAACGATGGTGGCGTGCTGTCTCCGGTATGGGAAGACAACGTCCGGGCGTTTCAGGAAAGGGTCGCCCGCGATGTCGCCGGGATCAATTCATCCGGACAGGTAAGACAGGCATGAGTGACAGCATCTGCAAGGGCTTCCGTCTGGCGCATACGATGATGCGCGTGAAGGATACCGACAGGTCCCTGAAATTCTACCGCGACATTCTCGGGATGCAGGTCTTGCGCCGCACCGACTATCCGGAAGGCAAGTTCACGAACACCTTTGTCGGCTATGGGCCCGAGGCGGAGTTTCCGGCGTTGGAGCTTACCTGCAACTGGGACCAGGAGGACGAGTATGACAAGGGCGACGGATGGGGCCACATTTGCATCGAGACCCGGGACGTCTACAAGGCCTGCGAGGATCTTGCCGCTGCCGGCGTGAACATCACCCGGCCTGCCGGCCCCATGAAAAACGGCACCCGGGTGATCGCGTTTTGCGAAGATCCCGATGGCTACAAGGTCGAACTCAATGAATCCATCCTGAAGCACCTGGCCGAGGAAGACGGCTGAGCCATGGGCTACAGGCCACGGGCAATCAAGTTCAAACGGGATGGTTTCCTGCCGGGCTGAACTGTCCGCGAGGAGGTAAGAATGTCGAGAATCTACATCGAGAGCTTTGCAGAGGCGGTCGATCGCAACCGCCCGCGCATAGCGGAGGTCAAGGAGCAGCTTGAGGATGCGGGCGTCAAATACGTGATGGCCGCCTGGATCGACATGCATGGCATCCCGAAGACCAAACCCGTGCCGATGTCGGAATTCGAACCGCTCTGCCTGGGCAAGGGACCACAGTTCGCGGTGCATTCAGTTTCGTACGTGCCTGACCTGACCTCCGCCGACCGCGATCAGGTCGTCGTGCCGGACCTCGACGCAGTCTATGTCTGCCCGTGGGATGGCTCGATGGCGATGATCTTCTCGGATCTCTATTGGGAAGACGCGCCCTACAACGTCTGCCCCCGACAGGCGCTCAGACGCGCCATGCAGGAGGCCGCCGAGGACGGATACACCGGTTTTGCCGGGGTCGAGCCCGAGTTCATCGTCATGAAATATGACGAGGCCGGTCAGCCGACAAAGGCCTTTGACGACGATCCGGCACACGGGATCCGCCCGCGCCGGCAGCCGTTCGGCTATGACCTCGAATATTCCATCGATTCCATGCCCTTCCTGAAAGACATGATCGACATCATCGAAGGGCTCGGCTGGAATTTGCACGACGTGGTTTGCGAGGGAGGCTATTCCCAGTTCGAGCTGGATTTCCATTATACCAACATGCTGGAGATGGCCGACCGGTTTGCCTTCTTGCGCATCACGGTGAAAGAGGTTGCCAAGAGACACGGCATGTTCGTGACCTTCATGCCCAAGCCCACGGTCGGCGACTGGCGCTCGGGCGCGCATGTCAACATATCGTTGCAGCACGAGAGCCGACCCGGAGCGAACATTTTCCAAACCCCCGATGGTGACTGGTCAGACGAATGCCGTTGGGCCGTGGGCGGTCTCCTGCGGCACGCTGGTTCGATCACGGCGATCACCTGCCCGACCGTGAATTCCTATAACGGGCTTGTGCCGCGGGTGGGCGGGTTTGAAGGCGGGACCTTGACGTGGGCGCCGACCAGCGTCGCCTACGGTTTCAACAACCGTTCCGCTCAATTCCGCTTGCCGCAAACCCGCTATTGCATCGAAAACCGTGCCAGCGACATGACAATGAACGTCTATCTGGCGATGGCGATGCATCTCATCTGTGCCGTGAACGGCATCAAGAACAGGATCGATCCCGGAAAGCCCGCCGATTTCGATCTCTATTCGAAATCCGAGGCCGAGTTGGAAGAGATGGGCATCCGTCGCCTGCCGCGTACGCTGTTGCATGCGGTCGAGACGCTGCACGACGATGACATTGCCGAACATGTCATGGGCCGGATCATGCACCATTCCTATCTCGAATACAAACTGGACGAATGGGAGAGGTACCACCAGTCCGTCACCGATTGGGAGGTTCGGGAGTATTTGCGGCTCTACTAGGAAGAGTGAGGTCAGTGCCTGATGCCGGAGTAAGCAACGTCGCATGCCGTGACGAGAACGCGCGTTGGCAGGACGCCGCCGCGCCCGATTGCCGGATTTTCCCTTTGGGTGACTTCCCGCTTCTGTCGGGCGAGGTCTTGAGGAGCGCTCATCTGGCCTACCAGACCCATGGCACCCTGTCGCCCGCGCGCGACAATGTCGTTGTGCTCCCGACGTTTTTCACCGGCACTGACAGCCGCAACGAAGGGTTCTTCGGTCCGGGCCGCGCTCTCGACCCGGCGCGGCATTTCATTGTCAGCCCGAACCTCTTCGGGAACGGGCGGTCTTCATCTCCGTCCAACGCGGCCGCGCCGCAGGACGGACCCCGCTTTCCGCTGGTCCAGATGTGGGACAATGTCGCCGCCCAGCATCGGCTGATCCACGATCAACTCGGTATCGACAAGGTCGCGCTGGTTGCAGGCTGGTCCATGGCCGGGTGCCAGGCATATCAATGGGCCGCGCAATATCCGGACATGGTCGAGGCGATCCTGCCGTTCTGCGCCTCTGCCAAGACCTCCCCGCACAATTTCGTCTTCCTCGAAGGGGTCAAGGCGGCGCTGTGTGCCGATGCGGCCTGGAATGGCGGCGACTATGACAGCCCGCCCGTGGCCGGGCTCAAGGCCTTTGGCCGCGTGTACGCGGGATGGGCCTTTTCCCAGGCATTCTATCGTGAGGCGCTGTACAAGGAGCTTGGGTTTGACACGATCGAGGACCTGCTGGCGGACTGGGAGGCCGACCATGTCGAAGGGTGGGATGCGAACAATCTTCTTGCAAAGCTGGCCACATGGCAGGCAGGTGACATCTCGGCAGGTCCACGCTACAAGGGGGAATTCCACGAAGCGCTTGGTGCGATTCGTGCCCGCGCGATCCTCATGCCCTGCACTCAGGACCTCTACTTCCCGCCGGAAGACAACGAGATCGAGGCCCGGCACATGCCGAATGCCGAACTCCGGCCCTACGCCTCCCGCTGGGGGCACTGCGCCGCCAGCCCGGGCAATGATCCAGGATTCACGGCTACGCTCGAGGCTGCCATCCGTGAACTTTTGGGGGACTGACCGTCGCCGAGACCTGGAAGAGATGGACAAGGCATCTTCCCGGCACGCGCAGAGCGGTGGAGGGCAGGAATTGTGGCATCGGTGAACCGTGCTCGGACCGAAAGAGCGTCCTTCCGACGGGCTGTCCATCAAGGCGCGCATGAGAACTGCAACCGGTTCAGGAATGTCTCGTTCACCGCTCCGCCAGCGCCGGACAATTCGATCGATTGATGCCATGAAGAGCCGCGCGGCTCCGTCCGCGCCGAGACCCCGCTTTCGATGGACATCATGCGATTCATCCGCGCGCAATCAGGAGAACAGCTGCCCGAGCGCCGCAGTCGCGTCCATGGCAACCGCGGCCACAAGCGCCGGAGCGGGGACGGCTTTGACGCCGTTCAGGCAGTTCTCGGCAAGAAGTTTGGCAGCTTCCGCCCGCGTCTTGTTCGCGAGCGTCCGTTCTTGCCGCGCCTTGGGCAAATTGCCGTTGGCTCAATGTTACGGAGCTTGCCGCGTGGTTTCCATGGTCGTTGCAACCAATTTGCGCCAGGAAAGCCCTGGCGGAGGGATGAATGGGCGGAAGACCCGTTCGAAGCGTCGACGTCACACGCGGATGCTTCTGGGCGACAAACCGCCGAATTGCCGCAGGCTTGTTTCAGGCTGTTGCAATGAGTGTTTTGAGACTGTCTTTCCGTGCGTGTAGCATCCTCGTGCCGGATTGGGGTCCGACGCTGCGTTCAGGATAAGTTCTTGCAGACATCAATCAGATCTTCGGCAGCTTTCGTTGGTGCCGGACTGCACACGGGACAGGTGGCTTGCGTGACCGTGCGGCCGGCATCTGCCGAACACGGCATCTGGTTTCATCGCACGGATGTCAGCGGTGCTGACCCGCTGATCCCCGCCCGCTGGGATCTGGTCACCAATACGGAACTCAACACTCGCGTCACCAATGCCGGCGGCGTCAGTGTCTCGACAGTCGAACACATCATGGCTGCATTTGCAGGTTGTGGCCTGCACAACGCCATGGTTGAGATAGACGGTCCCGAGGTGCCCTTGCTGGACGGTTCATCTGCGCCGTTCGTCGCCGGAATCCTGTCGCGCGGCCTGCAGACGCTCGACGCACCGGTGCGTGCCGTTCGCGTGCTTCGACCGGTTGAGGTGACGCACGGCGACGCCAAGGCCGCCCTCGTGCCTTCGGATGACCTCAAGATTGATTTCGAGATCGACTTCGCCGACACGGTCATTGGTCATCAGGAATGGAGCCTGAACATGGCGAACGGCGGCTTCGTGCGCGAGCTTTGCAACAGCCGGACGTTCTGCCGGAAAGCCGATATCGACGAAATGCGTGCCCGTGGCTTGATCCTTGGGGGATCGGTCACCTCGGCCGTCGTCGTGGATGGCGACAAAGTCGTGACCCCAGGCGGAATGCGTCACGCAGACGAACCCGTGCGCCACAAGATGCTCGACGCGTTCGGGGATCTGGCGCTCGCCGGCGCCCCGATTCTCGGTCGCTACATCGGCCGGCGTGCAGGCCACTCCACGACCAACCGGTTGTTGCGCAGGCTCTTGGCCGACCCGGAGGCATTCGAGATGGTCGAATGCGATTCCCGGACGGCAAGCCGGCTTCCTGGCGCTGGCCTCGTGCGCGAGGATGTACTTGGCATTGCGGCCTGAACGCTGCCTGCGAATCCCGCTCAAAACCAATTTGCACCGCTATCCACCCGTGCTACCAAGCAGTCCGTTACTGGGGTGGCTGGGCATGACTGAAATAGGAAAGTGGACAATGGCTGCGCATCGGCTCGCCGTGACCGGAACATGCCTGTTGATGATGGCAGGGTGTGCGGTCTTCCAGCAATCGGACGATGCCGAGTCGCCCGAAGGTCGCACTGCCGAAGGGATATACCGGAAAGCGGAATTCGCGCTTGAATCCGGCGGCGGCGAGGAGGCGGCCGAGCTCTTTGGCGAGGTCGAAAGGCTGTACCCGTATTCCGAGCTGGCGCGGCGCGCACTCGTCATGCAGGCCTATTCCTACCATGTGGATCGGGACTACGAGGCGGCCCGGGGCGCGGCTGAGCGATTCCTGAGCAACTTTCCAGCTGACGAAGACGCGCCTTGGGCACAGTATATCGTGGCCCTCTCATACTACGACCAGATCGACGACGTCGGACGTGATCACGGCTTGACGTATCGGGCGCTTCAGGAGCTCAGAAAGGTCCTGGAGGAATACCCGGACAGCGAACATTCGCGATCAGCGGCCCTCAAGTTCGATCTGGCATTCGATCACCTCGCCGCCAAGGAAATGGAAGTGGGCCGGTACTATCTCAAGCGCGGCCACTACCTTGCGGCCATCAATCGATTCCGGGTCGTCGTCGAGAACTTCCAGACGACGAGCCAGACGCCAGAGGCTCTGCACCGGTTGGTCGAGAGTTATCTCGCTCTTGGCCTCGAAAGTGAAGCCCAGACCGCCGGAGCCGTTCTTGGCCACAATTTCAAGAGCACGGAATGGTACGAGTCCAGCTATGCGCTGCTGACCGGCAACGGACTCGAGCCCGGGGCACAGGGCGACAGTTGGCTAAGGCGGGTGCTCAGGCAGACGCTTCGCGGCGAGTGGCTTTGACACAAGCGCCATGCTGAGAAGTCTCGACATCCGGGACATTCTGATCATCGACAGGCTGGAGTTGACGCTTTCACCCGGCCTGAACGTGCTGACCGGGGAGACCGGGGCCGGAAAGACCATCTTTCTGGATGCGCTTGGCTTCGTGCTGGGCCGGCGCGGTCGTGCCGAACTGGTTCGGAAGGGTGCGGAACAAGGGGAGGTCATCGCAGAATTCGACGTTCCTCGTGAACATGCTGCTCACGAGGTGCTGAAGGAGGCCGGGCTCCCTGCTGAAGACGGCCTGATCCTGCGGCGAGTGAATGCGCGAGATGGGCGGAAGACATCCTGGGTTAACGACCGTCGGGTGTCTGGAGAGATTCTCAGGCAGCTATCAGACACTTTGGTGGAGGTGCATGGACAGCATGATGACCATGGGCTTCTGAATCCAGGCGTTCATCGCCGGTTGCTGGACGCGTTTGGCGGCCTTGAGAAGGAGGTGGCGCGATGCGAGATGGCCTGGCGCAACCTGAAGGATGCGGAATCTGCGCTTGCCGAAGTGGAAGTGCGGCTTGCGACATTGCGAGAGGAAGAGGACTTCCTGCAGCATGCGGTCGATGAAATGGACCGGCTGGCTCCAGCGGACGGGGAGGATGTCACGCTGGATGCCAAGCGTCGTTTCATGCGGGCTTCCGAGCAGATGCGGGAGGACGTCGCGCGAGCCCGCACGGCGCTTGGTCCGGAAGGGGCGGAGGGCATGATGCGTGACGCTTCGCGGTGGCTGGACGGTGCCGCGGCGAGCGCCGAAGGTGCGCTGGACGAGGCCTTGGCGGCGCTGTCGAGGGCGATGGAAGAGATCGGCAATGCCGAGCAGGGCGTGGCCAGGGCTCTTGAGGCCATGGAGTTTGATGCGGCCGAACTGGAGCGCATCGAAGAGCGGCTGTTTGACATTCGGGCGCTGTCGCGGAAGCACGATGTGTCGCCAAGCGCCCTGCCGGGGCTCGCGGACGAGTTTCGGGCAAGACTTGCCGCGCTTGATGATGGAGCAAGCGGCCTCGAGGAGCGCAAGCGGGCCGTGGAGGATTTCCGGAAGGCCTATGACGCTGCTGCAGCCGAACTTGGCAGGGCACGGGTGAGGGCGGCGAAGAGGCTGGATGCGGCGATGTCGAAGGAACTGCCTCCGCTGAAGATGGAACGAGCAAGGTTCTCGACGCAAGTCACCGAGGCGAATCCCGGGCCCGTGGGCGGCGAGCATGTCGCATTCAGGATTGCAACGAATCCGGGATTGCCTGCCGGCCCGTTGAACCGGATTGCTTCGGGCGGGGAGCTCAGCCGGTTTCTCCTTGCGCTCAAGGTATGCCTCGCCGCCGGAGCGGACGGCCTGACCATGGTCTTCGACGAAATTGATCGCGGCGTCGGCGGCGCCACTGCCGATGCGGTAGGCCGACGGCTTGAAACGCTCGCGGGCGGATCGCAGGTGTTGGTGGCGACGCACAGCCCACAGGTCGCGGCACGGGCGACGCATCATTGCAGGGTGGAAAAGTCGGTTGAGGATGGCACGACCCTGAGCCGCGTGACGCCCTTGTCGGACGAAGACCGCGTCGACGAGATTGCCAGAATGCTGTCCGGCGATACCGTGACCGCCGAGGCAAGGGCGGCGGCAAGGGCGTTGCTTGCCGCGTGAGCGGGGTGTCAGACCTGTCGCCGCCTGCGCCGTGTGCGGGGAGCGGGCGTCTCACGGGAGGTGCCGTCGTCGACCGAAGAGAATCCACCGAGTCGCTCTGCAATTTCCTCCAGCGCCGGGCGCTCTCCCCTTGGCCGGGTCTCCAGCGCTTCGCGCATGAGCCGCAGGTGCTCTGGTGTTGTTCCGCAACAGCCGCCGATGATCGTGGCACCGGCATTCCTAGCCAGGGCGGCATAGTCCGCCATGAGATTCGGGGTGCCGTCATAGCGGACTTGTCCGTCGACGTATTTGGGGATGCCGGCGTTGCCCTTGGCGATCAGCGGCAGCTTCGGATTCATCACGGCAAATCCCAAGACCGTCCGAAGGAGGTCTGACGCTCCAACGCCACAATTCGCGCCGAAGGCGACCGGCGGCTCGTCAAGTCCATTGACCATCTTGACCATGTCGGCGCAGGTCAGGCCCATCATGGTTCGACCCGCCGTGTCAAAGCTCATTGTCCCGCACCACGGCATGCCAGTTCGTGCAGCGGCCTCAGCCGCCGCGCGGTATTCGTCCGGTGCGCTGATCGTCTCGACCCAAAGCACGTCCGCGCCACCCTCTTTCAGGCCTTCTGCCTGTTCGTGGAAGACTTCGACGGCATTGGCATAGGAAAGCGTGCCGAGCGGTTCCATGATCTCGCCTGTCGGTCCGACCGAGCCGGCGACAATGACCGGGCGACTCGCTCCGTCTGCCACGTCGCGGCCGATTTCAGCCGCCGCCCGGTTCAGTTCGCGGACTCGCCCTTCGCCGTCATGGAGCCTCAGCCGCGACGCATTTCCTCCAAACGAATTCGTCAAGAAAAGGTCACTGCCAGCGTCCACGGAATCCTGGTAGAGCCTCCGGATGTCGTTCGGCCGTTCAAGATTCCAGAATTCCGGTGCTTCCCCTGCGGACAGCCCCATGTTGAAGAGATTGGTGCCAGTGGCGCCGTCCGCAAGCACCCAGTCATGGGTTTCGAGATGGATGCTGAGACGGTGGCTCATTGCGAGAATTTCCGTTGGTCCCTGCGGAATGCCACGTGCCACTCGTTCGCGCAAACCAAATTCAACCTGCGACAGCAGGAGCACGATCCGGAAATTGGCCGGGCAGAGCCCGGCCAGTCCAACAGGGAGGTGTGAATGCTCCAGTCATGCCGTTGCATTCGAGACAAATCTACGCGGCGTGAGGCGCGCAATCAACCATTGAAGCAAGGAGATTCGTCAAGGCAGGTTTGTTCCTGATGCATAGCTACGGGGACTAGCAACGACTGGTTGGCACCTGCGCGTTCCGATTTCGCGGCACGACGTTGTGCATTTCCATGGGTGTGCCAGGAGCTGCTGCCTCGGCTACCGGCGCCGGGGGCTCGGCGCGGCTGGACGTCGAGACGCGTTTGCCAAGGCAACCTCAGCCGACCTGTCAATTTCGCGACGTTGCGCATTGGCGTGGCGACGTCGGGGCGGTCTAAAGACCGGGCATGGCGAAAGCCGAACTGCATCCCGCGTGCGGCTCCACACGACAAGTCCGATTGCTGCGGACAGGTGCGCCCTGCCTTGTGATCGGCTGGGCGCTTGCCGTGTGCCAACCTTGCGTTTGCAATCCCCTGGCTATGCAGTGACGCCGGCCTTCAGTTTCTTCCGGTATGCGATGATCTCTTCGGTAACGAAATCGCGAAAGGCCGCGATTCGGCGGGATTGGCGGAGCTCTTCGGGGAAGGCGAGGAACACCGGGACGTCATTGGACTCGATGTCTGGAAGGACGCGCTGAAGGTCAGGGAAGTCCTGTGTCACGTAGTCGGGCAGAACCCCGATTCCGAGATTCGCGAGAACGGCCTGCAAGACGCCGAAGTAATTGTTCACTGTCAGGAGGAACGGGACGTCATGGGCCAGCAGTTCCTGAACAAGCTGCGCTCCCGCGCTCACCTGTGTGGCGTTGGCGCTCTGGCTGATCAGCCGGTGCTTCCTCAAATGTGCCAGGTCCTCCGGAACGCCATGCGTGGACAGGTATTCCGGACTCGCATAGAGGCGCATCTTGACTGTCATGATCTTCCTGCGAATCAGGTCTGCCTGGCTAGGCTCTTTCATGCGAATCGCTACATCCGCTTCCCGCATCGGCAGGTCCAGCACGCGCTCTTCAAGAATCAGGTCTATTTTCAGGTCGGGGAACTTTTCGTAGAGCTTCGGAAGGCGAGGCGCGAGCCAGAGCGAACCGAAGCCGGTCGTGGTCGTCACGCGCAACTCGCCGAAGACCTCTTCCTTGCTGTCGCGAATCCGGGCCTCCGCGGTTTCAAGACGGCGCGACATTGCCGATGTCGCATCGAACAGGAGTTCGCCCTGTTCGGTGAGAATCAGGCCGCGCGCATGGCGATGGAACAATGTCGTGTTCAGGCTAACCTCGAGCGCACGAATCTGTCGTGACACGGCGGATTGGCTGAGGTGCAGCGAATCACCGGCGTGGGTCAAGCTCCCGGCATCAGCAACCGAGTGAAAGATTCGAAGCTTGTCCCAGTCCATGATGAAACCCTGCCATCCCGACGGCGCGCGCGTTTTGCCATGAAGTATCCCCGTCACGACCGGGAATGCAAACGCGCTCGTGGCAAAGTTTGAGTTTGTAAGTCAGTAAATTTGACCTATAGTGCGGCAAAACGGCCCGGGTAAGGAATATGTCGATCCGCGAGGTCACTTTAGGCGACAAGTTCGACCTTGATTGCGGCGCAGTCCTGATGAACGGAACCCAGGCTCTCGTGCGCCTCATGCTGATGCAGGCGGAACGAGACAGGATGGCCGGGCTGAACACGGCAGGATATGTTTCAGGATATCGTGGTTCGCCGCTCGGAGCGGTCGACCAGCAGATGGCAGCCGCAGAGGCCACGCTGACTGCAGCGGGAATTAAGTTCCAGCCCGGCCTGAACGAAGACCTGGCCGCCACCGCAATCTGGGGAACGCAGCAGGCGGAACTGCGGGGCGAGGGGACGCATGACGGCGTCTTCGCGCTTTGGTACGGCAAGGGTCCGGGCGTGGACCGTTCAGGCGATGTCATGCGACATGCGAACATGTCCGGAACCTCCCCGCATGGCGGCGTGCTCATGGCGCTGGGGGACGACCATACCGGCGAGAGTTCGACCGTGTGTCACCAGTCGGATTGGGCTCTGGTCGATGCCTACATGCCGGTTCTGTCACCCGCGGGCGTGCAGGAAATCCTGGATCTCGGCCTCTACGGCTATGCGCTGTCACGCTTTTCGGGGACGTGGTGCGGATTGAAGATGATGAAGGACACCGTCGAGGTGACCTCCGTTGTCGATGGCCGCATCGACAGGATGTCATTTGCCGAACCTGAATTCGCGATGCCTGATGGCGGCCTCAATATCCGGCTGGGCGACCACTGGATCGACCAGGAGGCCCGGATCATCGATTACAAGCGCTTTGCGGCGGAGGCGTTCTCTCACGCCAACCGGATCGACCGGCGAGTTTGGGGCGGCCCAGGCGCCAAGATCGGCTTCGTTGCGGCTGGCAAGAACTGGCTGGACCTGAATCATGCCCTCAGCCTTCTGGGCATTGACGAGGAGGAGGCCGGACGCCTCGGACTGACGACCTACAAGGTAGGCCAGACATTCCCGCTCGACATGAAGGGCTTTCATGACTGGGCCGAGGGTCTCGACCTGATTGTCGTGGTCGAGGAAAAACGCAAGCTGATCGAGGTTCAGATCAAGGAGGCATTATTCGATGACCGCAGAGGTCGCAGGGTCTACGGCTGGTACAAAGGCGGCGCTGGCGGCATGCATCAGGAGGAGTTGTTTCCGGCCAGGTTCGCCCTGGATCCAGCGATGATCGCGGAGAAAATCGGCGGCATCCTGGTTGAAGAGGGACGAGGCACGGACAGGATCAAGGCTGGACTCGACTTGGTGGTGGCTGCGCGTGCGGGCGGCAATGCCCCGGACATTGCGGCGCGACTGCCCTATTTCTGTTCGGGATGTCCCCATAACACGTCGACGAATGTGCCGGATGGCTCGCGCGCCTATGCGGGCATCGGTTGCCATTTCATGGCGCTCTGGATGGACCGGGAGACCGACAGCTACACGCATATGGGAGCCGAAGGCGCGAACTGGATCGGCGAGGCGCCGTTCTCCAGCCGGGGGCATGTATTCCAGAACCTGGGCGACGGAACCTACAACCATTCCGGCATTCTGGCGATCCGGGCCGCTCTCGTGGCAAACGTGAACATCACGTACAAGATTCTCTACAATGACGCGGTCGCGATGACCGGCGGCCAGAAGAATGATGGCGACCTGCCGCCGGAGCGGATCGCTCGCGAGTTGCTGGCCATGGGGGTGAAGAAAGTGGCCGTCGTCTTCGACGCCAAGGAGGCGCCGGACCGGTCGGCGTTTCCTCGGGAGGTCGGCTGGCACGAGCGAGCGAGGCTGCCGGAAGTCCAGGCACGCATGGCTGATACCGAAGGCGTCAGCGCGATCATTTACATCCAGACATGTGCCGCAGAAAAGAGGCGCCGCCGCAAACGCGGCACGTTTCCGGATCCAGACCGGCGCGTGTTCATCAACTCCGACATCTGCGAGGGCTGCGGCGACTGCGGGCTTCAGTCCAATTGCGTATCCGTCGTTCCGGTCGAGACCGAATTCGGGCGCAAGCGCGCGATCGACCAGTCTTCCTGCAACAAGGACCTTTCCTGCCTGAACGGGTTCTGCCCCTCCTTCGTGACCGTCGCGGGCGGACAGCCTCGGAAACGCGCGGCTGTGGATCTTGAGATCGGAGAGCTGGCTGCCCCCAGGCTTCCCGCAATCAAGGGCACACACAACGTTGTCGTCACCGGTGTCGGCGGAACCGGTGTGGTGACGATCGGCGCGCTGCTTGCCATGGCCGCGCATCTCGATGGAAAGGCCGCCGGGATGATGGAGATGGCGGGCCTCGCCCAGAAGGGGGGTGCGGTCCACATTCACTGCCGGATCGCAAGCGCGCCGGAGGACATAACCGCCATCAGGGTTGCGGTTGGGGAGGCTGACACGTTGATTGGCGGGGATCTTGTCGTTTCCGCAGGTCACAAGACCCTCCAGCTCGTCCGGGCCGGCCGGACCGGCGGCGTTGTGAACGTGCATGAGACGGTGACCGGAGAATTCACGAGAGATCCCGATTTCCGCATTCCCGGAGAGCAGCTCCGGCTGTCGCTGGAAGCCGCGCTACGGGATGGGTTGGCTTGCCTCGACTCGTACGCGTTGGCCGAAGCCACGCTCGGTGATTCGATCTATTCGAACATGATTCTGCTTGGAGCGTGCTGGCAGTCCGGGCAGCTGCCGCTTGGCCTGGCAGCCATCTCGCGGGCAGTCGAGCTGAACGGTGCCCGGGTGAAGGAGAACATGCGTGCTTTCGAGATCGGCCGATGGGCGGCACTGAATCCGGACAAGGCGATGCGGCTTGCAACGGGTGGCGTGACGCGCTTGCCTGGGACGCTGGAAGAAAGGGTCGATGTTCGCGCCAGGCACCTTGCCGCCTACCAGTCCGAAGGGCTGGCACGCCGGTACCGCAAGTTGGTTTCGCGGGCCGACGATCCTGCGTTGCAGGAGGCGATCGCGAGGGGCTACCATAAAGTGCTGGCGTACAAGGACGAGTTCGAGGTTGCGCGGCTTCTTTCCCAGACACGCGCCAAGGCCGAAGAGGCCTTCGATGGAAACTTGAGACTCACGTTCCATCTCGCGCCGCCTGTCCTGCCCGGACGCGATGCGTCCGGACGGGCCGGAAAGCGCGCTTTCGGTGCGTTTTCGGAACGGGTGTGGCCCTTGCTGGCTCGCTTGAAGTGGTTGCGCGGCACCGCGTTCAATCCCTTTGGCTACAGTTCAGAGCGCCGAATGGAACGGCGATTGATCCGGCAGTACGAGCACGACTTGGCGGAAGTCCTGGCGGAACCGGATCGCAACATTGGCGCCGCCATCGCTCTTGCCGAATGGCCACTGGACGTGCGCGGCTTTGGCCCCGTGAAGGAAGCCAACGCGCGCAAGGTCGCCGAGCGGCGGGAAACGCTGCTCCAGTCCTTCAGAGACGGGGCGACCGTGGCCGCAAGCGCCGCTGCCGAATAGCGCCCCCTGTCGCGCTCGACACCGAATGGTCCTGCCTCGGCCTTGTGTGAACCGGTCTGTGGGCAATGGACTTTTCCCAACGCTGCACATATGCCTTGCCGTTCAGGCGGGCCGGGCCTCTGGCCGGGGTGCAGGATGGGCGGGACTTGGATGGGCGGACGCGAATGGCGGTAGGATTGTTTGACAGCGGGCTGGGCGGCCTGACCGTCTACAGGGCCGTGGCACAGCGGCTTCCCGATGTGCCGCTCGTCTATCTTGGCGACAACGCGTGCACGCCATACGGGGTGCGCGACTTCGACGACATCTACGAGTTGACCACTCAAGGGGTTTCGCGGCTGTTTCAGGCTGGCTGCGATCTGGTCGTGCTCGCATGCAACACAGCGTCTTCGGCCGCGCTCCGTCGGATCCAGGAAGAGTGGGTTCCGCCGGACAAGCGAGTGCTTGGCGTGTTCGTGCCGTTGATCGAGGCCCTCACCGAGCGGCAATGGGGCGACAATTCCCCGCCCCGCGAAGTCGAATTGAAGAACGTGGCGCTCTTTGCGACGCCGGCCACGGTCCGAAACCGTGCATTCCAGCGCGAGCTGGCATTTCGTGCGATCGGCGTTGACGTGGAGACGCAAGCATGTGCAGGCGTTGTCGACGCCATCGAGGAGGGCGACCTGATCTTGGCTGGCGCGCTTGTGCGGAGCCATGTCGAGGCGTTGAGGCGGAAGATGCCAAGGCCGGAGGCCGCCGTTCTGGGATGCACCCACTACCCTATCGTGGAGGATGGATTCCGGGCCGCGTTGGGTCCTGGCGTCAAAGTGTTCAGCCAGCCGGCCCTTGTGGCCGACAGCCTGGCCGACTATCTGGAACGGCATCCCGAAATGCGTGGCACTGGCGAGATCCCCATGTTCCTGACTACAGGCGACCCGCAACGCGTTACCCTTCAGGCAACCCGATTTCTCCGTCGGAAGACGGAGTTCCACGCTGCGTGATTGCCGCGCGGCCCTTGTCGCGATAGACATTCGTGATTTGCCGAAGGAGGAGGGCCCCGATGCCCCATGACGTCGTCATTCTTGGCGCCAGCGGATACACAGGCGCCGAACTTGTTCGGTTGATCTCGACACATCCGTCGATGCGTATTGCAGCGTTGACCGGAGACCGGAAAGCGGGTCAGCCGATGTCATCGGTGTTTCCGCATCTTGGACACCTGAAGCTGCCTGACCTTGTCGCCATCGATCAAGTGGACTGGACAGGAATTGAACTTGCATTCTGCGCGCTTCCGCACGCGACAAGCCAGGCCGTCGTTCCGGCCGTTCCCCGGCAGGTGAAGGTCGTCGATCTTTCCGCTGACTTTCGGCTGCACGACCCAGGTGCCTACGAGACGTGGTATGGCAAGCCCCATGCGGCACTCGACCTGCAGGAAGAGGCGGCCTACGGGTTGACCGAATTCTACCGGGAGGATATCCGGTCGGCGCGGCTTGTCGCGGGCACTGGCTGCAACGCGGCCGCCGGACTGTACGGCTTGCGGCCGCTTTTCATGGAAAAATGCATAGACTTCAACGATATAGTTCTTGACCTTAAGGCATCTGTCTCCGGTGCGGGACGGTCGCTGAAGGAACAGCTGCTGATGGCCGAGATGGAAGACAACGTCATGCCGTATTCGGTAGGCGGCACACATCGGCACCTCGGGGAGTTCGACCAGGAACTGGCCAAGCTGGCGGACGGCGCGCCGAGAATCACCCTGAGCCCGCATCTTCTGCCGTCAACCAGGGGCATTGTCATGACTTGCTACGTGAAGGGCGTGCCGGAGCAGGTCCATGCGGCGCTGAACAAGGTCTACGGCGACGAGGTTTTCGTCCATGTCCTGCCGTTCGGTCAGGTGCCGCAGATGAAGCATGTGCGGGCATCGAACTTCTGCCATATGGGCGTGGTGGGGGACCGGCGCGAGCGGGTCGCGACCGTGATAGTCGTGCTTGACAACCTGACCAAGGGCTCGAGCGGGCAGGCGATCCAGAACGCGAACCTGATGCTCGGCGAAGACGAGACGGCCGGGCTCATGGCCGCGCCCGTCTATCCGTGAAGCGTTGCTTCGGACTCCCTGGTTGCTGACTGTGGCCATTTGGCGGCTGCGTTTCGGCCTTGTGCCGCTGCATCGTGGATCAGGGATGCAATTGCGCGTCGTCGGCCTTGCGGAACATCACGGCGTCAAGTCGCATCAGGATCCATTGATTGCGTCACCTGCGCGGAGTGATCGGGTCAGCGACTCCTCCCAGAAGGGAGGGGCCTGAGGTGCGAAAGCCCCGAAGGCCCATGCTGACCGGCGCGAGAAAGGAGAAAGGGATCCAGTCCGCCTTGAATCATGCGTTGAAGACCGACCCCGGAACGCTTTCTCCGTCCCGGGCTCTCGAAGATTCGCCTGCAGGCACGCCGGGCCAGGCACGAAACGGTGCGGACCGGAACGCGGACGGTCAGGTTGTGCGAGAGGAGCCCGGCTCCGGCCGGCGTCTCGGGAGAGGCTCCGGCGACCCCCGGTGCGGCGTGAGCCGCGTTTTCGTCCTCGACCGGCGGGGAGACCCGCCGGTGCCGTGCCACCCGGCCCGGGCGAGGAAAATTCTGAAGAAGGGGCGCGCCGTCGCGGTGCGCCTGCATCCGTTCGCCACCCGGCTCCGGGGCTGGACCGGAGGGGAGTCACGGGCGCGCGACCTCAAGATCGAACCGGGGTCGGGGAGGACCGGCCTTGCGCTGATGAGAGACGACGGCGAGGTCCTGTTCCTGGCCGAGATCGGGCACAGGGGAGGAAAGGTCCTGAAGTCGATGCTGCAACGGGCCGGTTACCGGCGGCGCCGGCGCCCGGCCGGCCCGCGCCACCGGAAGGAGAGGTTCCTGGACCGGCGTTCCGGGAGAAGGCTCCCGCCCTCGCTGCAGTCGCGGGCGGACAGCACGCCCTCCTGGACGGGACGGTTCAGGAGGCTTGCGCCGACGACCGGGGCCAGGTGCGAGACGGTGCGCTTCGACACGCAGGCGCCGGAGAGCCCGGACATCGAGGGCGTGGAGTATCAGCAGGGCACGCTGGCCGGCTACGAGGTGCGGGAATGCCCGTTCGAGAAGCGGGGACGCAAATGCGCGTATTGCGACGCCACGGAGACGCCGCTCGAGGTCGACCACCTCCGTCCCAAGGCCTGGGGCGGGACCGACCGGGTGTCCAACCTCACCCCGGCCTGCCCGTCCTGCAACCGGGAAACGGGCGCGGAGCCGGGGGAGGTCTTTCTGGCCGGACAGCCCGAACGGCTGCGGCGGGTTCTCGCGGAAGCCACGGCGCCGCTTCGTGACGCCGCCGCGGTCAACGCCTCTTGCCGCGTCCTGTTCGACGGGCTGCGCCGCACCGGCCTGCCCGTCTCCGGCTCCTCGGGCGGACGGACGGAGTTCAACCGGGCGCGGCCGGGGATTCCGAAGTCGCATGCCCTTGACGCGGCCTGCGTGGGGGAGACGCCCGCGCTGACGGGCCGGGACCAGCCCGTGCCCGGGATCACGGCCATGTGCCGCGGACCGCGTGCGCGGACGCGGGTCCACCGGTTCGGGATTCCGGTGGGGCATCTGATGGCTGGGAAGTCCGCCAGGGGCATCCGGGCGGGTGACATCGCGCGCGCGACCGTGCTCTCGGGGAAGAGGCAGGGCGTCCAGGTCGGGCGCGTCGCGGTGCGAGCCTCGGGATCGTTCAACGTCCAGGCCGCCGCCGGCACCGTCCAGGGCGTCTCGCACAGGCATTGCCGCATCGTACAGCGCGGCGGCGGGTACGGATACCGCCTCGACACGCCACGGCCAGGGGAGACAGCGACGATGCTTGGAACATTGGACCCCGCATTTCTCCCCGCCTTGAAGTCCGGGGTTTCCTGCGGGGCGGACAGATGAAGGGCCTGAAGAAGCAGCGACGCATACAGGTGCTTGCACTGGCGGGCGCATGCCTTGCCGGGATGCTGGTCGTCCTGTGGTTCTTGCCAAAGGACGCTTTCCAGTTCTTTCGGTCCCCGAGCGAAGTTCTGTTCGCACCCCCCGGGGCGGAGGAGTATTTTCAGCTGGGCGGGCTGGTGAAGGACGGCTCAATGACAGAAGTGGACGGAGTGCGGTTCTCCTTTGTGATCACCGACGGTGCTGCGGAGGTTCCCGTGACTTATGTCGGCGGAGATCCGGCCCCGGACCTTTTCGGAGAGGGTCAGGGCACCATAGCGAAAGGCTATTACGTGGACGGCGTGTTCCAGGCCCATGACCTGCTCGCAAAGCACGATGAGACCTACATGCCTGCCGAGGTGATCGATGCCTTGAAGGAGCAGGGCGTTTACCGGGATCCGAACAGCTAGAATCCTCCGCACCGACGCCCCGAATCTGCCGCAATGGCGCGAATCCGGACATTCTTGCAGGTACAGCCGAGGCCCTTGCAAAAGTCGCGACTTGACCAGTTTCACACGTCCTGACCTCGCGGGCTGATTTCGATGTCCTCCAGGGCCCGTTTGGCCAACAAAACAACGACAATATGCAGATTTCCGGCTTGACAGGCACGCCGGAAGCGGGCAATATAACATGAGGCTCACTTTCAGGTTTCCCGCTTCCCATGAACACGCTCGCCATGCACCCTTCAGACGCCGTCCAGATCGGCGCTTCGTGCTTCTCCTTCGCATCCGAGGACGGCCAGACCGTCTGCTTCTCCAACCTCGAGCCCTTCGACTGCCACGACGAGAACGACCGCCCGGCCATGAGACTGCGGATCGCCAGGTTCGCCAGGCACGGCATCCGCCACAGGGACCTGCAGGCTGCGTTCGGCGTTGGCCGCGCGACGGTTCAGCGTGCGGCGGACAAGCTTCGGAACGAGGGCGAGGCGGCGTTCCACGAGCCGCGCCGGGGCCGTGGAACGAGCGTGATCACCGGCGAGACGGCGCGGGAGGCGGACCGCCTCCTTTCCAAGGGCATGAGCGGCACCGCGGTTGCCCGCGAGCTGGAGGTTCCCGCCACGACGCTGAACCACAACCGCCGCAAGGGGTTCATCGGCGCGCGACAGCCCGAGCCGGAGAACACGAAGCCGGAGGCGCAGGAGGAGCGGCCGGCCGGAACGGACACGCAGGACGAGGATGTCCGGGCAGGCCTGCTCGGCCGCAGCGAACGGGACCGGCGCGACCGGGAGGCGCCGATGGGCCGGGGCGCGCGCGACAGCGCGGGGCGCGTCGCGGCCTCGGCGGGGGCGATGGCCGAGGCGCATCCGCGCTTCGACGAGCCTCTTTCGGCGGTCGCCTGCGGCGGCGTGCTGGCCGCGCTGCCGACGCTCCTGAAGGAAGGGCTGCTCGACCGTTCGGGCGCGTTCCTGTCGCTGCCGAAAGGATGCCACGGGCTGACGAGCACGCTTCTCCTGCTCGCGTTCCTGTTCATGGCCCGGGTCCGCAACCCCGAGGCGCTGCGCCACGAGGCTCCGGGGGAATGGGGCGCGGTCCTGGGGCTGGACCGCTGCCCGGAAGCGAAGACGCTGCGGCGCAAGATCCGGGCGCTCGCATCCGACGTTCAGCGGGTGAAGGGCTGGCAGGACGCGCTGGCGCGGGCGTGGATGGCCGACGAGCCGGACGCCCACGCCACGCTGTCGGTGGACGGGCACGTGAAGGTCTATGCCGGCCGCAAGGGCCGCCTTCCGAAGCACTTCGTGTCGCGCCGGAAGCTCTGCCTGCCGGCCTCGACCAGCTACTGGGTCAACGCGCTCGGCGGCAGGCCGCTGCTGTGCCTGCACAAGGATCTCGATCCCGGCATGGCCAAGGCGCTGGAGCACGACGTCCTTCCGGCGCTGGATCGGCTGGGCCTGCCGGGACCGGACGCGCCGGATCTCACGGTCTCGCCGGAGGCCGCGCCCGCGCTGACGCTGGTCTTCGACCGGGAGGGATGGAGCCCGGCCCTGTTCGCCCGCCTCGCCCGGCGTGGCATCGCGGTGATCACCTGGCACAAGGGCTTCAGGGGCGAGGACTGGCCGGAGGAGGAGTTCCGCGCCGTCGAGGCGCCGCTCCACGGTCCCGGCGGCGCCGGCTCGGCCGAGGTCCGCCTTGCCGAGAGGCGGATCAGGCTGGGCAAGGGCGGCAAGGGGCCCGAGGTTCGCCAGATCCGCCGCTTGCTGGACTCGGGCCGGCAGGTCCCGCTCGTGACCACCGACTTCGGCGTGCCGACGGAGCAGGCCGCAGGCGCGCTGTTCTCCCGATGGGCGCAGGAGAGCTTCTTCAAGTACATGCGCGACGAGTTCAGCCTCGACGCGCTGCCGGTGCACGGCCTTGCCGAGCAGGATCCGGAGGCGCGCGTCGTCAATCCGGCCCGGCGCGAGCTGGACCGCCGGATCAACCGGATGCGGAACAGGCTCGGCACGCTGCGCAACCGCGTCGCCGACCTGACCGGGGGCGGGCCGTCCGGCACGGCCGCCAGGTCCGCCGAGAGGCTGAAGGCCGAGATCGGGACGCTCGACGCCGAGCGCGAGGCGCTCAAGCTCCGGCGCAGGGATCTGCCCACGCACGTCAAGGTCGCGGAACTCGGCGAGGATGAGTGGCTTGACGCGCTGCCCTCCGGCGAGAGGCTGCTCCTCGACGTCATCCGCATGATCGCCTGCCGCGCCGAGACCCGGATGATGCCCGCCGTCGCCGACGCGCAGGGCGCGAAGCAACGCCCACGCCGCACCCTCGCCGAACTGTTCCAGTCGGATGCCGACATCGTCCCGGACCCGGAAAACGGCATCCTGCGGGTGCGCATCCTCGGCACCGCCAGCGATGCGGGCGACGCCGCCGTCGCGGGACTGCTCGAAGAGCTCAACCAGACATGCACGATCTTCCCCGGAACCGGCCTGCGCATGGTCTGCGAATTGCCCGGGAACAATGCCAGGGCGGGGAAACCCGCCTCATGAAAGTTGCCTGTCGCAAGGGGCGAGGTCAGGACGTGTGAGTTTTCCTGTGCGCCGCACGGTTCAGGATGCGAAATGTCGACACATCTGCCAGCCTTGGCCGGCCATCGGGCCAGATGCGCCAGTCTTGAATTGCTCAAGACGCGACTGCACACGATGAAGCTTCGATGGCCCAGTCCCGATCACTCTCGCATCCCGGCCTGGGCCTTCAACGGGATGCCTTCCGGAATCACCGGCCTCAGGTGTCGGATTGTCTCCCGGTGCCGGCCTCGAGCAATCCGTTCAGGACCAAATTGGCAATCTCGGAGGCGATGTGCTCTGCATTGACCGGCTCCGAATCCTTGATCTCCAGAAAGAACCGCACCTGCTTGCCCATGACGGCATAGTATTCGGTCATTGCCCAGATGTGGAACAGGAGCAAGACCGGATCGACTGGGCGTACTCGTCCCGCGGCAATCCAGCTCTCTATCAGCGTGGCCGAGCGCCTGACATCCTCGCGCGACCGAATCCAGTGATCCTGCAACATGCCTGCGTCGCGCATGACCTCGTTTGCGAACAGCTTGACCTTGTTGGGATGCTCAAGCGAAAACCGGACCTTGCGGACAATGTAGTCCCTCAACACGGCTTCCGGATCCCGGTTGACGGCACTCCCGTCGAACAGGTCAGCCCAGATCCCGATGATCTGGTCGATGACGTCCAGGTACAGTTCTTCCTTGCCGCTGATGTGATAGTGAAGCCTGGTCTTTGTTAGTCCTGCGCGATCGGCAATGGCTTGGGTCGTCGTGCCGCGCAGGCCGTGCTCGGCGAATTCCGCAATCGCGGCCTCGCGAATTCTCACATTGAGCGCTTCGCGCTTCCGAGCGAAGTCAGTGCGCGAATTCATGCGCCGACCCTGCAATTGGCTGCTGCGTCGATCTCGAACCGCATTTCGCTGCCGAGCGTGGTCTTCGCAACCTCGACGTCGGTCGAGACCAGCGGCTTGTCCGGCCCAAACGGCTTCAATTCCGGACCGACACGCGGAAACTCAGGGCTCTCGCAAAGGCGGCCCGGCAACCCGGGAGCATCCTCCATCCCGTCGATGGCTTGCTTCATCGCCACAATGTCTCGTTCCGCAATGCCCGGTGTGCGAGGCCATGCCGTGCGAGGCCATGCCGTTCCGGAACCGGCGCCAGCTGCATGACGTGCGGAGCGAACGCCGGGTCGGCGGGATCTGCGGCGCAGGACGGTGACGCCGGCGGTATTCGTGCATGTTCCGCGGCCGACAACAATGCCGCCGGAGTGGAAGACGAGTGCGCCGTGCCTACTCGGGGTGGCCCCGGGTGCAAGTGGAATGCTGATCATTGTCATGCCGGAATGCGCTGCAAGGTTTTTTCGACGCGGGTGAGAAAGTCGGTCCGATGACTTTCGCTTGAGTTGTTCATGTCATGGAGCTGGAGCCAGATCACCCTGCAATTCGGCGAAAACAGCGGGCGCAGTGCCCGTGTCCACAAGCTGCGTCCGGGATCGCGTATCAGGCGGAGCCACCACCAGGGCGAGCCGGACGTGGTGATCCCCACAAAAAGCCGGACATTGCCCAGCTTCCCCATCGGGCGTTTCAGCCGGGCGCCGGCCACTTCAAACGCGACGCCGGGGAGCCACACTCTTTCAAGCCAGCCCTTCAGCATCGAGGGAGGTCCATAGAACCAGGTCGGATAGACCACCAATAGCCCCTCAGCCCATTTCAGATCGTCAATGTGATCGGGGTGCTTGTCAATGATGGTCCGGGTGTGCGGCAGGTAGTCGGACCATTCCTGCTCGCTCAGGACCGGCTCGAATCCCTCTCGGTAAAGATCGCGCACGCGCACATCGTGGCCTGCCGCACGCAGGGTGCGGCAGGTCGTGTCGAAGAGGGCGGCACCAAAGCTCTGGCGGCTCGGATGGCAGAAGACCACAAGCAGTCGCACTGCCCCGCGCTCCTACGGCTTGAGGTCCATGCCGACCATCCTGTTCACGAAACGGTCGGTCGCGACCATTTCGACATCGACCGAACCGGCTTCGATGATTCCGGCTTCCACGGCAAGATCGTGAAAGGCCTTGACCCTCTGCAGGTCGATCGCGCCGATTCCTGCCTCAAGCTGATAGCCGCTGTCAATGATTCCGAGCGCCCTCATCTGCGCGACCTCGCCGGCAAGTTTTTCGGGCGTCTGGTCGGGATTGGCTTCGATGATTGCCGCGTTGCCGGCGGAATTGTCGCCATAGAGGTAGTTGTACCAGCCGATGGTTGACGCATCGACGAAGCGCTGCACGAGGTCGGGATTGTCTTCGACAAGTTCGACCCTGGTTTCGACGGTGGTCGAATAGGTGCTCCAGCCGTGGTCGGCGAGGACATAGGTTTCCACCTCGGCCCCCGCACTCTCCGCGTAGAGCGGCTCCGCGGTCGCGTAGCCCTGCTGCACAATCTTCTCGTCATTCAGGAATTCGGCAAGGTTGTAGCCGTAGGGACGAAGACTTTCGTCCCTGAAGCTGTGCTCGGCCGTCATCCATTGCCAGAAACTGAACTGTCCGTCCTTCGAGATCAGGATCTTGGGCGCATTCACCAGATCCTGCCAGCCGTCATACTGGCCCTTGTGGGCGATCAGGACCTGCGGATCCTTTTCGAAATAGGACGCCACGACGATCGTCGGGATCCCGTTGCGGACGTTGTCGATCGAAAGCAGGAGATTGCCGGTCATGAGGAAATCGATCTTGCCTGCCGCCAGCAGCGGACGGTTGTTCATCTGCGGGCCGCCCATCTGGATTTCCACGTCCAGCCCGTGCTCCTCGTAGGTCCCGTCGGCCAGCGCCTGGTAGAAGCCGCCATGGCCGCCCTGGGCAAGCCAGTTGGTGGCAAAGACAACCTTGTCGGCTGCCAGGGCGCCGCTTGCGATCAGGGTTGCCGACAGCGCGGCAAACATTCTTGTCATCATGGTTCCATTCTCCTCATTTTGATTGTTAGAGTTACGCCCGTTCCATTTCGGGCAGCCAGCCCCGGGTCTTTCCCGGGTTCATCAAGCCGTACGGATCGGCTTCCTTCTTGAACTCGATCTGCACCGAGTCGATCTCCTTCATGCCCCCGTCCTCGATGGTGATGGCGTGCGGATCAAAGATCGTGCAGCCGTCGACATCCTCCATCTCGCGAATGATCTCGTAGGTGCGTTCCCGGCCGTGCCATCTCACGAGCGGCAGGGCGAATACCTGGACCTCGCCGTCCATGCGCGCCATCTCGTGATGGAAATGGAGCTCGTTGCCGTAGCGGTCCTGCTGGCGCAGGACCACGTCGGGATCGAACGGGCGCGGATAGGCCACCTGCAAATAGGACCAGATGCCTGGTTCGAGCTTCAGCGCCTGAAGGGTCGTGTGGTTCCAGCCACACTCCCAGGCCGGAGGCAGGCTGGCAGCTTCCATCTCGTCAAGGGATTTCGCAAGGCTGACGGTCCCGCCGAGGCTCGCCACTCGGTCACGGAATTCCGGTATCGCGTCCGGCGCCACCATAGAGAAGACCGCGTCCCGACCGGACGGGAAATGGTCGGTGAACCGACGATAGAAGCGGGCAAACCCGCGCTCGACGACCGTCATCAGGTAGGCGTCAAGACCTGCGGCCTGGGCCTGCACGGCGAAGGCAAGCGCCGTGCGATAGCCGTCGAAGAGCGCGATCGCGTGAATCCAGTCAGTGGCCGGCGCGAGCGCATAGTCCATCGCGGTGATGATGCCGTTCGTGCCGTAGGCGTGCTGGGCCTTGAGGATGTCTCTGCCACGGAGCTCGATGACCCTCGGCGTTTCCTCGACGGTAACGATGCGCAGATACGTGATGTTGCTGCCATCGCGCAGCATTCCGTGGCGCAACGAACCGATTCCGCCCGATCCGCCGGCAACGAATCCTCCCATCGTGGCCATTCGCTTGGTCGAGGGAAACATGGTCAGCATCTGCCCGGTACGGGCCACCTCCTTCTCTACCAGCTCGATGCGGGCGCCTGCCTCGCAGATCACGCGCCCGTCGGTGATCTCGCGTATGGCCGCAAGTCCGGTGATTTCCAGGATCACGCCACCCTTTGTCGGAACGCATTGCCCGTAGTTCCCGGTCCCGCCGCCCCGGACGGTCAACGGAATCTTGTGCCGGGCCACCGATCTGGCAATGGTCTTGACCTCGTCCTCGGTCCGCGCACGCACCAGCAACTGGCCCGAGCAGTGATCGAGCCTCTCTTTCAGGATCGGCGAGTACCAGTAGTAGTCCCGTGATTTCGCCCGCAGCAGCCCTGCGTCGTCATCGCAGGGGATGGTCCCGATGTCCTCTCGGAACGCCGCCAGCTGTTCAGCCGTTGCGCTCATGCTGCCACCCTGTCGCCTTGTCCGACCTCACCTGTCCGCACCACCAGCCGGCGCACGTGCGGGCTTCGCAGTGCCTCGTTCCAGTCACGCCCTTCAATGAGAAGGAAATCCGCCCGGGAACCGATCGCGAGTTCCGGCCGGTCCAGCCCCAATGCCCTGGCGGGTCCGGTGGTAATCGCATCCAGCCATCCGGCCGGATCGAACTGCGCCGATACCGATGCCAGCCGAAGCACTTCGATCGCATCGTAGCTGCCGAAGGGAAAGAACGGGTCGGCAACGTTGTCCGATCCGAATAGAACCGAAACCCCGGCGGCGCGCATCTCGTGAACCGGCGCGAGTCCGCGCATCCTTGGAGTGCGGTCGCTGGAACTGTCCTGCAGCCAGAGATTGGCGGTCGGCAGCACGGCCAATGCGACGCCGGCTTCTGCTGCCGCGTCGGCGACGCGTGCGACTTCCCGTTCGGGTCGGATCGACAGCGAGCAGGCGTGACCGCATAGGACCCGTCCTGCGAGCCGGTGCCCGGCCGTCAGGGTCACGATGCGGTCAAAGGCGTTCGCTTCCGCTTCAAGCCCTTCGTCGACATGAAAGTCGAGGCGCAGGCCATGCTTCGTGGCCAGCGCGAACACTTGCTCCAGCCATTCGTCGATCCGGGAATTCCGATAGACGAAACAGCCCAGGACCTCGCCATCGCGGGCCACCTGTTCCGCGATTCCCGGTCCGTGGTCCGGATCGCCCAACAGGTCGAGCGGTGACAGCGAGGCCCGCTGCACGTGAACGCGGCTGCGCCAGTCCTGAGCCATCTCGCCCAGCACGTGCCACGCGAGCGGCGCCTGCGGCCCGGACCAGTCCAGATGGCTGCGAAGCGCGACAATTCCATTGTGGCTGGCTTCCTTCAGTGCACTGCCCATGCGGGAGCGCAGATCCTCTTCGCTCCAGTTTGCAAAATCCGCTTCCATTGCGTCGATGGCGCCGAAGAGGCCGGGCCTGGCTGACTTGCAGCGCCCGACGGTGAAGGTCTTGTCCAGATGCACATGCGGGTCCACGGGAAGCGGGATGGCCACGTGGCGTGCTGGCCCCGGCCGCGGTTCGATCGCGGCGATGCGGCCCTGCTGCAGGCTCAGAGCGACCGTTCGTCCGTTCAGGAGGACATGGTTGAACTCAGTGTTCACGTCGGATCTCGCTTTCGTGCCAGTGTCCCAGAACCCTGTGCGAGGCCCAACTGGTAAGGAGAAAGATGACGACACCCAGCATGGACACCAGAAACAGCGCGGCAAACATCCGTGGGATTTCGCTGCGAAACGAGCTTTCGATGATCCGGCTGGCGAGTCCGGTGTGCTGCCCCGCAGTCCCGGCCACGAATTCCGCCACCACCGCGCCGATCAGTGCCAGCCCGCCGGCGACACGAAGCGCGGCCATGAAATATGGCAGGGCGGACGGGGCCAGAAGGTATCGCAGCTTCTGCCACGGCGTTGCGCGGTACATGGCGAAGAGGTCGCGCAGGTTGTGATCGGCGGATCGAAGGCCAACCACCGTGCTTGTCAGGATCGGAAAGAAGGCGACGATCCAGGCACAGATCAGGAGCGCGGCAAAGGTGCTGTCGACATAGATTAGAATGAGCGGCGCGATGGCGACAACGGGCGTGACCTGAAGGATCACGGCAAACGGGAAGAGGCTCAATTCCACCGGTCGCGACAGGGCAAACAGCGCCCCCAGCAGCACGCCACCCACGACCGCCAGCGCGAGCGAGAGAAAGGTCAGCTTCACCGTGAACCACGACGATGCCATCAACGACACGAAGTCTCTGGCCAGGGTCTCGGCGATCAAGCTCGGGGCCGGGATCAGGTATGTGGGAATTTCGTGGTACCGGACCAGGATTTCCCAGAGGCAGATCGCGACGGCGAGCAGCGTGATCGGCATGATCCAGCTCAGGATCCGTTCGCGCCTGGCGCGGCGCAGATGGCCGGTGTTGACCGGGGCGCCGGCGTCGTCGCGGACATCAGTGGCGTGGTCAGTGGTCGATTTCATCGACATTGAGTGTGCCTTTCAGGGTTTCCGATATGCGCCGGGCCTCTGCGGTAAACTCTGGCGACGTGCGGTAATCTTCGTTGCGCGGCCAGGGGGCATCCAGAGGCATGTCCGCCACCAGCCGTCCGGGACGTGCCGCCATCACGATGACGCGGGTTGAGAGATAGACGCTCTCGAACACCGAATGCGTTACGAAGATCACGGTCAGTCCATGGGCATCCGCCAACTGGATCAGGTCGTTGTTGAGCTTGGAACGGGTCATCTCGTCGAGCGCGGCAAAGGGCTCGTCCATCAAGAGAATTCGCGGCCGGGTGACCAGCGCCCGGGCGATCGACACCCGCATTTTCATCCCCCCCGACAATTGGCGCGGGTAGGACCGCGCGAAGCGCGAGAGGCCGACTTCCCTCAATGCCTCACGCACCCGGGGCTCGCCGTCGCCGCGTTCGACGCCGGCAAGCTGCAGCGGCAGATAGACGTTGTCGAAGACCGATGCCCACGGCATCAGCGTGGGTTCCTGGAACACAAAGCCGAGATCGTGTTCAGCATCGCCTTTCGCCGGCGAGATCCTGATTTTTCCGGTCGTCAACGGCAAGAACCCGGCGACCATTTTCAATGCGGTGGACTTTCCGCATCCGGAGGGGCCGAGGAACGTGACGAACTCTCCCTCGCGGATGTCCATGCTCATGTCCTCGACCGCGAGCACGTCTCCGAAATCCTTGGACACGCGGTCCAACGTGATGATCGGATCGCCAGTCATCCGGCGGCATCCGGGTCGGCGACTGTGTCGAGAAACGACAGCGGCAAGCAGTGCACCTCTTCCAGGAGGGAAACCAGCTGCCGTGCAGCATGCTCGATCACCGCCCGGCCCTTTTCCGCGGTGGCGGCCGCGGCGTTGCCGCAGGCGCCGGCGGCGTTCATGTCCTGTGCCATCCAGCCAATTTTCCCGGCTGGCGAAAGTCCGACATGGCGGTTCGCGCGATCGATGTCGGCGACCGCGGTGCGGAAGTCGCGCGCATGTTCCATCTGAACGAGATCGCCGTGCAGGGCCAGCATCACGCTGGTTTCCATGTCTCCGGCGTGAATGCCGAAGCGCTGCTCGTCTGCCGAAAACAGCCCGTCGGGCACTCCTTGCGCGAACCAGCTCGCAGCAAGGGTCAGCATCCCGTGCCTGACGCGCAGGTCGCGGGCGACGATGTCCATGGGCGCGACCTGGCCGCCATGGGAGTTCAGGATCACCAGCTTCCTCACTCCCGCGGCGGCGACAGAGCCGCCGATCTCCATCAACATGGCAATGAGCGTCTGGGCCGACAGGGTCAGCGTGCCGGGCCACGCGCTGTGCTCGTTTGATTTGCCCACGGGCATGGTCGGGAGAAAGAGGGCCGGCAAGGATTCGGGGATCTGCGGCAAGGCAGCGGCGATGATCCCGTCGAGTATCGCCCGGTCAACGGAGAGCGGCAGGTGCGGTCCGTGCTGCTCGATCGCGCCGATCGGCAGGACGGCAATGAGGCTCTCACGCTCGAGAGCCGCAAATTCGCGTGCCGTGAATTTGGCCCAGAACCGGTGCATCAACCCAGCCCTCCGACCGCCCGCGGCGGCCGCCCGGGAGAGAGGCTCTCGATCACTTTCTGGATCGAATTCCGGTCAATGCCGAAATGGCGGCAAAGTTCCGCGACGCTTCCTGTCTGGCCGAAATGCTCGACCCCGAATCCCGCCACCCGGTGCCCGTGCACCGAGCCGAGCCAGGATAGCGTGGCCGGGTGGCCGTCGATTGCGGTGACCAGGAGGCAATCGCGCGGCAGCGGGTCCGGCAGTCCCTCGACCGCAATTTGGCAGACACGTCCGTTGATTCGCGCCGTTTGCGCTGCCTGCTGGCCGGCATTGAGCCGGTCGGCCGATGTCACCGCCAGAATGCCCGCGTTGCGCCGCCCCTCCGCCAGCGAGCCGGCGACGGCCAGGACCTCTGACGCGACCGCGCCTTGATGGGCAAGCACCTGGTCGCAGTTCGGCCCCGGTTCGCACAGCCAGTAGGCCCCTTCGATCACGCCTTGCCGAATCGCATCGAGTTCGCGGCGGGGCCGTTCGAGCGGTCTGGTCGACAGGCGCAGATAGACCGATCCGCCTCCGGCCTCTCGCTTCCAGTCGGCCGCATCGGCGCCGGCGTCATCGCGCCGCAAGTAGTCGAAGGCCGGCTCGAAGCCTGCAAGCCCGTCCTGCGACATCCCGATCAGCGGCGTCGCGATGGATTGGTGTGCACCGCCTTCCGAGACAAGCGACACGCCCGGGGGTGTCCCGGCTAGCAGAAACCGCGCCTCCTGGCAGCAAGCGTAGTTCAACGCATCGAGCCCGCACGTCACGAAGGGGTCATGGACGGTTCCCACCCGCAGCAGGCGCTCGCCGAACAGGCTGTGGCTTAGCCCCGCCGCGCCGAGCATGAGCATCAGGTTCATTTCGGCGATGCCGAGCTCGAGAAGTCCACGTCGGCGCCGTCCTTCGTGCGGCTTGGATAGCTCTGCACGCCGCCGTATCCGCGGAAAATCCGAGTGTTCTCCAGAGTCTGATTGCCGGCCTGACATCGCAGGGCGTGGAATACGGGCCCCGCATGCGGATTGATGGCAACCCTGTCTTGCGGGCGAAGCGCATGGCCATAAAGTGCGGTCAATATGGTCCCCATCAAGGCGCAGCTGGCCTGGTGCCCGACGACCTTCAGGGCGTCGGTCCTGTGACGCAGGTGGTTGGCGTCGTGAATCATCCTGCACGACAGCCAAAGCCATCGGTCCTGCATTAGCTTCAGTTCGTGTTGAGACAGCATGCCGTATCCGCCCCTGACCTGTTGCATCGCGCCGCCGCACGGGCCGCATTGTATGCCGATCAGTTGATCAAATCAATAAATCTATGCAATTGGTTTGTCCATTCCGGTACGCCGGAATTGCCTCGCATGTCTTTGCCCCTTTCGAAGCTGCGCGCCGAACGGGACGAGCCAGGCAGAAAGCGGTTGACCCGGGCCGTACGCTTCAGCTTGCCCCACAGCCGTTTCTTCTTCCCGGTGAGAGTTTCGGGGGTTGGGGAATCCGGTCGGTTCCGCGCGAACTGCTTGACGTCCGGGGATGGGCGCCCGTCTATCAGTTCGCGAGAAGTCGATCATGGGGTCTGTAACGGTGATGACGGAATCATGCTTGACCGGCCAACTGTCATACACTTCGTTCTCCGGTTCCACGCTTTCATGCACCCGCATTTTGGGCCTTCCTGGGACACGCAGACGCGGCGAACCGCTGCGAGAGTGAATGTCGCAGCCCAAAGTCCATCAAGAGCATGATCAATGCACCGCCACATTGCGTGAAGACGCTCAACGTGCCTCTCGATGCGCATTTTCGCATGTGCAGCGCGCCTAAATCGGCGCGAAGCGGACCTGCAGGCGTCCGCTGGCGGCAGCAGGTTTCCTGACCTCCGTTCTGTACGCTGCTTTGCTGTCCGTCTTTTGCTGATAGCCTAGCTCTCAGCCCTCGCCCCAAGATTTGCACACGATTTCCAATTATTCGGCGCCAGGCAGCACGACTGTCGCCCAAAAATCCATCATCGGCCTCAATCTTTGCCCAATTCTCGTCACTTTGGCCGATTCGTCGCGAAGCTGGCAGGCCTAATTCTTGCTGCACTGCAGCAGCTCCGATCATCTGACGAGGCGGCTTTCGGTGCGACATGCCTCCGAAACGCGAGGGGAAGCCAGATGAACTCGATGATTGCAAGGATCAGTCCGCTTAAGCTCGACGAGGTGCGCGGAGCGTTCGTCTCGCCGGGCATGCGCGGCATGCTGGCGTCCGACAACGAGGCGTCTGGTTCCCGGTCGGATTATGCCGAGAACCGAAGCCGCGCGAATTTGGCAGTGAAATGCGTGCCAAGGATCAAGCTCGACAGCGTGAGTCCTGACAGCATAACCGAAGGGGTGGCCGTGGCCATCTCCAGCACTGACAGGACCGGATGGATCGTCGACGGCAACGCCGTAGCGCCGGCCATACGGGAAGTACAGGGCGAAATACGGGCATGCCCGGACGAACGCGATGAAAACGCCCTTTGAGGGGAGAAAGGAACAAGCACATGAAACTCATCACTCTTTGCCTCCTCGCGACGCTCGTGCCGACCGTTGTGGCCGCCCAGGAAGCCGGGACGGACGTCAATCCCTACGTCTTCACCACGCTCCTCTTTCTGGTCGGCGGATTCCTTGTATTCTGGATGGCCGCGGGATTCGCGATGCTCGAGGCCGGGTTCGTCCGATCCAAGAATGTGACGATGCAATTGACCAAGAACATCTCGCTCTTCGCCGTTGCGTCGGTGATGTATTGGCTGATCGGATTCAATCTCATGTATCCAGGCGACGCGTGGTCGGTTGCGGGCTGGCTCGGCATCCTGATTTCGCCAGCCGCGCTCGAGCCGGTCGGTCTCGAGCCTGCCGCTGCAGCGCTCGACTACGCATCTGCTGGGTCGGATTTCTTCTTCCAACTGATGTTCTGTGCAGCCACCGCCTCGATCGTCTCGGGCACTCTGGCCGAGCGCATCAAGCTCTGGCCGTTCCTGATCTTTGTCGTTGTGCTCACCGGCCTGATCTACCCGATCGGGGCGTCTTGGCAGTGGGGCGGCGGCTGGCTGTCCGAGGCGGGCTTCAGCGACTTCGCTGGCTCGACGCTGGTCCATTCCGCAGGCGGTTTCGCCGCGCTGGCCGGCGCGATTGTCCTTGGCCCGCGCCTCGGAAAGTACAAGGACGGCAGGGTCAACCCGATGCCGGGGTCCAATCTGGCGCTCGCAACTCTCGGCACGTTTATCCTGTGGCTAGGCTGGTTCGGCTTCAACGGCGGCTCTCAACTGGCTGCAGGCACCGTGGGCGACATTGCCGACGTGAGTCGCATTTTCGCCAATACCAACATGGCGGCGGCGTCCGGTGCGATCGCGGCGCTCGTGCTGACGCAGTTCGTGTACAAGAAAGTGGACCTGACCATGGTGTTGAACGGCGCTTTGGCTGGCCTCGTCTCGATCACCGCCGAACCTCTGGCTCCGACACTATTCGGCGCGCTCTGGATCGGGGCTGTTGGCGGTGCAATCGTGGTGCTGACTGTGCCGATGCTTGACCGGGTCGGCATAGACGACGTGGTCGGTGCGGTCCCGGTTCACCTGATCGCTGGCGTCTGGGGCACGCTTGTGGTTCCCGTCTACAATGCCGACGCAAGCTTCAGCTCCCAGATCCTGGGGATCGTCGCCATAGGGGCGTTCACGTTCGTTCTCTCGTTCGCCGTCTGGACGGTCCTGAGGCGCACGATGGGCATTCGCGTGGACGAAGAGGCCGAGATCAAGGGGCTCGACATTGCCGAACTGGGAATGGAAGCGTATCCTGAATTCTCCAAGGGCTGAACCGGTAAGCTTGAGAGGATCAAAAGCAGGTCCCAGAAAGATTCTGAGGCGATTTCCTGGCCCGGAGGAGTTCCGCCAATCGCAAGCAGGCATTTTCCGGGCAAACACGGGGGGCCTGCCTCTCGCCGTTGATGACGAGGGCGGTGCGGCAGGTTCCGCGATCAGAAGCGGGCTTCTGAACGCTCCTCGAAATGGATCGCGCACTGTGGCTGCCGATCAAGTCCGGAAATTGTCCGGCTCGCCTGTCGACGAGATTCAATGCTCCCGTTTCAAGGAGGCCTTTGCACGAATTCCCGATGCTGCCCCGCTGTCGCGATCGGGATGCAACACTCGTCTTCGTGAACCGTCCTGCGCGCGTGCCTGTCCCGCAATTCCTCGTCGGACAGTCTTGATCCGGGACCGCGTCGCCACGAGATATGCAACCGGCAGAGCTGGCAAGGGACGGAGAAGTTGCAAATGACAGGTGTACGGGGACAGCTCGCAACCTGGCTCGAACGGCCCGCCGTCCAGCGTATGGTTATCGGCGTGATCATCTTCAATGCAATCCTTCTGGGCATGGAGACGTCCGAACTCATCATGACGCGTGCCGGGCCGCTTGTAGTCCTGCTGGACAGGATTTGTCTCGGTTTCTTTGCGGCCGAGATCCTGTCAAAGCTCTATGCCTACCGTGGCAGGTTCTTCGGTGACGGGTGGAACCTAGCGGACTTCATCATCGTCGCCGTTTCGCTCGTGCCCGGAGCAAACACTCTATCGGTCTTGCGCGCACTCCGGATCCTGCGGGCTTTGCGTCTGGTGTCCACGGTTCCAAGCCTGCGCCGGGTCATGGAGGGTTTGATCGGCGCCTTGCCCGGCATGGCGTCGGTTCTCGGCCTGACGGGCCTTATCTTCTATGTCGGCGCCGTCATCACCACGAAACTGTTCGGCGGCGACTTTCCGGAGTGGTTCGGAACGCTCGGCAGATCTGCCTATTCGCTCTTTCAGATCATGACGCTCGAAAGCTGGTCCATGGGTATCGTTCGTGTCGTGATGGCAGACTATCCCTATGCTTGGATCTTCTTCGTGCCCTTCATCATCGTCACCACATTCGCGGTCATGAACCTTGTGGTCGGGCTCATAGTCAATGCGATGCAGCAGTCTCATTACGAAGAGCAATCCGGGGCGACCGACATCTATCGCGACGAGGTTCTTCGCCGCCTTGCCGCCATAGAGAAGCGGCTGGCAGATTTGGACAGGCCAAAATGACGGCCTTTGCCCTTGCGGAACTTGCTTGGCGGCAAGGTTTCGCCCGGCGTGGCACAGGAAACGCGGGTCCGAGTAACTGTGCAGGCATTGATCGACAGGATCATGAAGACACGCGCACGACCTGCGCGACCGCACCTCATGACATTCGCGAATCGTGGCGCTGAAGTCAGCGACCTTCCGATCGGCATTCTGCGCGAAAGGCACCGGGACGGAAATCGCCGCGATCGCCTCGCCCCCGGGGTCCGAACATCGGCGCGGCCACAAAGCGCATGCCCGCACAGTGCCCTTCATCATCGAAGGACCAGCTCCGTTTCCGGATGCGTTCGAGCTCGGCGAACAGACCGTCAAGCCTGGCGCTCGTCTTCGCGGGCGGTGAAATCCGACGGATCCTTCTTGCTGCTGTAGCGTCTCAACCTCTTCCTGCGTGGGGTGTGGCTACCCACGCGCCGAAGGGCGTCGCTATCGCGCTTCCTGACCGCTCAAACCGTCGGGCGATGAAAGCCGTTATGCATCCGGCACTTTGCCCGAGCGGCGCTTGAGCGGCAGCGCCCGCCGCGCACCTGCGGGAAGGGGTCCCGAACCGCCGCGCGGCTTCCAAGCCGTACTATTGGAAGCACTAGGCAACAAATCAATGCAGGAAGGCATGGACACACGCGGCGTCACTCACTCGCTCCGCACTGTCGGCGGCGGTGCAGCTTCACACGTTACCAGAGCACACCGGGAGCCGTCTCACACGTTCCGGCAGCGCAGCGCCGAGCCTTGTAAATGTTGGCTCAGTTTCCAAATCGTATGCATGACCTGTCGATTGCGTTGGCGAGGCACGTGCGGGGCGAGGCGTTGTCCAGCTCGACCTGCTGGAACCATCGCAGGTAGTTGTCGAGATACTTGGTCGCGACTCCTCGGTAGCGCCCCAGGAAACCCTTCAGCTGGCCATGGCGGCTGTTGACCGTCTGGATGTGAAAGGCGTTCCGAACCCGCTCGCCTCTGGACAGGTTGAGCGCTTCGTGGCGAACGCCCATTGCTGCGGCGCATGGCGGATATGCGCGATGGCCGTCACTGACCAGGACGATGTCCTCGTCCACGACCGGTTCGATGACGTCTCGCAGGGCGTCGGCATTGACCGCCGGAAGAACCGCGCTGACCGTCATGCCGCTGCGGTCGGCGGCAACCAGAACCGGAACCTGCTCGGACGACAGGCCGCGCTTGCTTGCCTTCCCGCCGCGGCGACGCGCCTTGCGATCAAGGTTCCGCTCGCCCTTGCGGCTTTCCAGCACGTAGGTTTCGTCGGCCTCGACGATGCCGGCGAGCTTTCGCGGACCCCGGCTTCCGGCGGCAAGGAACCGGTGCCGCCAGCGGAAGGCCGTGTTGACGGCAAGCCCGCAACGCACGGCGGACGCGCGCACCGTGTCCCCGTCCGCGAGACATGTTCCGAACGCCAGCCATCTCTCCTTGCGGTGAAGGCCCGCCAACGGCGTGCCTGTCGCTGCATTGAACGTCTTTCCGCAACCCTTGCATTGATATCGGCGCAAGCCGCGCGCCTTGCCGCGCGACACGGCGCCGGGAGTGCCGCAATGCGGGCACCGGCGGTCCTCGCCCACGCCCGCCTCGATCGCGGCCAGCGAGGCCGACGCCCGCGAGCCTCCGGAGAGCACTGCCCCGGCTTCCTTGCGCTGCGCGGTGCTGAGCTGGTCAGCCTGCGAGAGCCAGGCCTGAAACTGCTTGTGATTCATCATCTCTCGTCTCCTGCTTTGCGCAGGAACATACCATGAACGCATACGTTTTGTAAACTGAGCCTAAATGTTACCGCCGCGCATCGTCATCGGCGGTCTTGACGGCACAGCGGACGCTTGCAGCGTGTGGCGCGACGCGTTACAGTGCGGCATGATGATCAGGCACAAGGGACTGCGGGCGCTGCACGAGAGGGACAATCCCGCGCAGGTGCCTGCGGGTCTGGTGCCACGGCTCAAGCGCATCCTGTTCCGGCTGCAAGAGGCGACACACCCGCGAAGCGCCGATGCGCCTGGCTTCCGGCTGCACCCGCTGAAGGGCGACCGTGCGAGCCAGTGGAGCGTTCGCGTCTCCGGCAACTGGCGCGTGGTGTTCCGCTTCGAGAACGGCGAGGCCGTGGATGTGGATCTGATCGACTATCACTGAACGAAGGGGAGTGCTGACCATGAACGACATTGCAAGCGAGCGCGTCGGCCCGATGCGGAACCCGCCGCACCTGGGTGAACTGATCCGCGAGAGCATGGACGATGCTGGCTGGAACGTGACCGACACGGCGGCCCGGCTCGGCTGCGAGCGCGGCACGCTGTCGCGCTTGCTGAACGGCAAGGCGGGCGTGTCGGCGAAAATGGCGCTGGCGCTGGAGGACATCGGCTGGGGCACCGCCGAGCACTGGATGCGGATGCAGGCGAGCTACGAGCTAGCGCAGGCGCGGCGCGACCGGACGGCTGCGGATCGGCGCGTGAGGGCGCTGCACGCATGATCGAGGCCCGCGCCGTCGGCGCTGTCGGCTCGGGCTGGTGCGCCTGTCCGTGTCTAGAACTGATCTCTGATAATGGGCTTGATGCGGGAGCATACCCATGTCTCTGAACGAAAACTTGCAAAGGGCTAAGCGGCAACGCAACGGCGAGTTCTACACGCAGCTTCCCGACATCGAGAACGAACTGCGCCACTACAGTCGACACTTTCGCGGCAAGGTCGTGTACTGCAATTGCGACGATCCCCGCGTCTCCAAGTTTTTCCAATACTTCTCGTACAACTTCGATCGCTTTGGACTGAAGAAGCTCTCGGCACCCACAACATGGAGCAGGACCGCATCGGCCGCACACGGTTTGTCGCATCGTGCCACAGCATGATGTTCCTTCTTTGCTCGTGAGTCATTACTTTCTTGAATTGGTATCAGGTAGCTTGAGATCCGGCACCAGGCTTCGGCGTGAAGCCGGGTCCGGAAGCATCCGGATGCTTGATCTTGACCTTCGCCATCCTGATCTTCTGCTCGGCCGAGTTGTTCGTGAAACTGACATCCGGGTCTGCCATGAAGCGCAGCACGGACACCTCGTGCTTCACGAGGCGCTCATGGAGGTTTGGTCCGGTATCGCCTGCGCACGGCCGCGCGCCCGTCCTCGGGCAGGGTCTTGGTGTCGCTCCTGTCGACCCTGTGGCAGGCCTCGCGCAGCAGCTTCTTCATCAGGCGCGCCAGCGGAAGCCGTTGGAGCCGACGATGAAGGCCGTTCCCTCAGGAGGTGCGAGCCGCACAGCTGGTGCCTGCACTGGTCATAGGCGAAGCATGTCGCCCAGCAGTCGTGGACCAGCGTGCCGGCGTAGCGCGGGATGATGCCGGTCTCGTCGATCGCCTCCCTACACGCGCTTCCGGTGCAGGAACTTCAGGGTCAGGGAGCCGTCGGTGACGACATGGAGCCACCGGGTCCTGCCGTCGACCCGGAAGCCGGTCTCGTCGGTGCAGGGCCGGGCGTTTCAGGAGATGCGCGATGGCGGCCTCCTCCCATAGCTGCAGCGCGTCATGGAGGCGCCTGACGTAGCCGAGGCAGATGGCTTCTTTGTGCACTTGGCGACCCGCCGAGTGCGCACTAAGTTCTGGCACATGGTCGTGGAGATCGGACACCTTGCCCTGATTCTGGCGCTTGTCGTTGCCTGCCTCCAGATGGTGCTGCCTCTTGTCGGTGCGCACAGGCGTTGGAGTGCGTGGATGGCTGTGGCTGAACCGGCTTCGTTGGTGCAGGCCGGGCTCTTGGCGGTCGCGTTCGTTGCCCTGACCTATGCATTTGTCACATCGGACTTTTCCGTTCGATTGGTGACAGCGAATTCGCACACGCTGAAACCGACGATCTACAAGGTCTCCGGCGTTTGGGGGAACCACGAAGGCTCCATGTTGCTTTGGTGCTTCATCCTCGCTTTTTTCGGAGCTCTTGTTGCCCAGTTCGGGGGCAATCTGCCTGACCGGTTGAGGGCGCGTGTGTTGGGGGTTCAGGCCTCCATCGGCGCTGCATTTCTGAGTTTCCTGATCTTCACGTCGAACCCGTTCGTCCGCCTCGACATGCCTCCCATGAACGGGCGCGACCTGAATCCGCTGTTGCAGGATCCGGGTCTCGCCTTCCACCCGCCCTTTCTCTATTTGGGCTATGTCGGCCTGTCCACGTCGTTCTCGTTTGCAGTTGCGGCCCTGATCGAGGGTCGCGTGGACGCGGCATGGGGCAGGTGGGTCAGGCCGTGGACCCTGCTGGCCTGGCTCATGTTGACCGTCGGCATCGCGCTTGGCTCCTGGTGGGCCTATTACGAGCTTGGCTGGGGCGGATTCTGGTTCTGGGATCCGGTCGAGAACGCGTCGTTCATGCCCTGGCTGATTTCCGTGGCGCTCTTGCATTCCGCCGTCGTCGTCGAGAAACGCGAGGCACTGAAGAGCTGGACGGTGCTCCTCGCAATTCTCGCCTTCGGGTTTTCGCTGATTGGCGCGTTCATTGTGCGTTCAGGCGTTCTGACAAGCGTGCACGCCTTCGCCAATGATCCCGAGCGCGGGGTCTATCTGCTGGCCATTACGGGGTTCTTCATGGGCGGCGCACTGCTACTCTATGCTACGCGCGCCGGCGCAATCCAGAGCGTCGGCGTCTTCGGTACGGTCAGCCGGGAAAGTGCGCTGGTGCTGAACAATGTTTTGCTGGCGGTTGCGGCACTAGTGGTATTCATTGGCACGGTCTGGCCCCTTGTCGCGGAAATTGCGTTTTCTCGAAAGGTGTCGGTCGGGCCGCCCTTCTTCGATGCATCATTCACGCCTTTCTTCATGGCGCTCGCCGTGATCCTTCCCGTTGGAGCCGCAATGCCTTGGAAGCGGGCGAGATCCGGGCGAACCTTCCGGGCCGTTTGGCTTGCTGCAGTGGGAGCATTTGGAATTGCGGCCTTCGTTTGGGCGATCGGATCAGGACGAACCATGCTGGGTCCGGTCGGGGCCTTGCTTGGCAGCTGGGTCATTCTTGGCTCAGCTGCGGATCTCCGGGCACGCACAGGACAGAAGCATTCCCTGAGGTTGCGTCGCGCCATCCGATTGCCGCGTTCCGATTGGGGCCGGGTCGTGGCGCATGCCGGTCTTGGAATCACGATGATCGGTATCTCGCTCCTGCTTGCCTGGGAGGTCGAGGACATTCGCGTCGCAAAGGAGGGGGAAACCTTTTCGGCGGGCCGCTACGAATTCACGTTAGCCAGCGTGAAAAGGGTTCAGGGTCCAAACTACCACTCGACGATCGCGGAAGTTCGGGTGGCTCGGCACGGGCGCGATGTGGCGGTACTCCGTCCGGAACGGCGAATGTACCCCGTTGCCGGGATGCCAACAACGGAGGCCGCTATCGACAACGGTATCTTCCGCGACGTCTACTTGGTGATTGGGGATCCGCAGGAAGGTGGCGGATGGGCTGTACGGACCTACATAAAGCCGTTTGCGAGCTGGATTTGGGCCGGCGCGATCATCATGGCGTTTGGTGGTGCGCTGTCGCTGAGTGACCGGCGATTCCGGGTTGCGGCGGGCGCACGGCGGCAAGCCATGCACGTGGTGGCGGAATGATCCTTCGAGCACTCCTTCTGGCACTGCTTGCCGGGACTGCCTGGGCAATCGAGCCCGACGAGGTTCTTGATGATCCGGCCTTGGAATCTCGTGCTCGCGACATCTCGCAGGGGCTCCGCTGCCTGATTTGCAGGAATGAATCTATTGATGAATCCGATGCAGCCCTCGCCCGCGACCTGCGCCATCTTGTCCGGGAGCGAATAGTTGACGGCGACAGTGACGAGGAGGTCTTCGCTTTCGTCGTCGAGCGTTACGGGGAATATGTGCTCCTGAATCCGCGGCAGGACGGGGCCAATCTCGCGTTGTGGGCTGCAGGTCCGATCCTGCTGCTGGCGGGGCTTGCCGCTGCCGGCACCTTCCTGGTTCGTCGTCGCCGGTCCGCGAGGCCTGACACGCTTACTGCAGAGGAAAAGGCGCGCCTTGCGGAATTGATGGACGAATAGACAGCCCGGGATGCCGATGGCGGCATCTTCAGTTGACTCTTTCGCTAGCGTGTCCGTTTACCTATGTCCAAGACATCCACCAAGGAGGCGCTCGTTCAATGGAGTATCAGACCATTCGCTTGTCATACGCCGATGGCTGCGCTGAAATCACGCTCGACAGGCCCGACGTCAAGAACGCGCTCAACAGCCAGATGCGCGCGGAATTGCTGTACGCAATCAAGGAGGCATCCGATGCAGCGCGCGTGATCGTCATGTCCGGGGCAGGAGACGCCTTTTGCTCGGGCCAGGATCTGACGGATGCACGGCATTCGGTGTCAAACGCCAATCTCGAGCGGACGCTCCGGGACGAATACATGCCGCTCTTGCTGGCGATTTTTGATTGCAAGGTGCCGACGATATCGGCGGTCAATGGCGCTGCCGCTGGTGCGGGAGCGAATCTTGCACTGGCAGCCGACGTCGTGATTGCTTCCGAGCGTGCGGTGTTTCTGCAAGCGTTTGCCCGGATCGGCCTCATTCCCGATGCAGGTGGAACCTATTGGTTGCCGCGTCAGGTTGGGTTTGCCCGGGCCATGGGGATGGCGCTCATTGCCGAACCGGTGCCAGCACGCCAGGCAGCGGAATGGGGCATGATCTGGGAAGCGGTCCCGGACGACGAATTCGAGGCGCACTGGCGGAGACGGGCGGCGCAACTGGCATCGGGGCCAACCGAGGCCTATCGCCGCGCCAAGGAAGCAATCCGGGCCACGTACGATAACTCGCTTGAGGAGCAACTGATCCTTGAAGCCAGGTTGCAAGGGCGTTGCGGCAAGACCCGGGATTTCCGCGAGGGAGTGTTGGCATTCCTCGACGGCCGTCCTGCAGAGTACGAAGGGCGCTGACGAATTCGGCCGCCTTAGACGCTCAGCGACGCTCCACGTCCACATAGTCGCGCATGTCAGCGCCTACATAGAGCTGTCTCGGACGACCGATCTTCATCTGTGGATCGGCGATCATTTCCTTCCACTGGCTGATCCAGCCAACCGTACGTGCCACCGCGAAGATCGGCGTGAACATCGATGTCGGGAAACCCAGCGCATCCAGGATGATGCCGGAATAGAAGTCGACGTTGGGATAGAGTCTCTTTTCCTTGAAATACGGGTCCTCCAGGGCAAGCCTTTCCAGTTCCATCGCCACCTGCAAGGTCGGGTTGTTCTCGATCCCAAGAAGACCCAGCACCTCGTCTGCGGACTGCTTCATGACCCGCGCGCGAGGGTCGAAGTTCTTGTAGACCCGGTGACCGAAGCCCATGAGGCGAAACGGATCGTCCTTGTCCTTGGCGCGATCGATGAATTCCGGGATGCGATCCACCGACCCGATTGCGCGCAGCATTTCGAGGCATGCCTGGTTGGCGCCCCCATGAGCCGGGCCCCAAAGGCAGGCGATGCCTGCTGCAATGCAGGCGAACGGATTGGCGCCGGACGAAGATGCCAATCGAACGGTCGAAGTGGACGCATTCTGCTCGTGATCCGCGTGGAGCGTCAGGATCCGGTCCATTGCCCGGCTGAATATCGGGTTCACTTCATATTCTTCCGCGGGAACGCTGAAGCACATCCGAAGGAAGTTCGATGCGTAATCGAGATCGTTCCTAGGATAAACGAATGGTTGTCCGATATGGTACTTGAACGCCCACGCCGCGATCGTCGGCATCTTCGCCACAAGCCGAATAGAGGCAACTTCTCGTTGCCAGGGTTCGTTGACATCCGTCGAGTCGTGATAGAATGCGGACATTGCGCCGACCACGCCGACCATGATCGCCATTGGATGGGCGTCACGGCGAAACCCGCGGAAGAAGTTGACCATCTGTTCATGCAGCATGGTGTGAGTGGTCACGCGAGATTCGAAATCTTCAAGCTGATCCGCCGATGGCAGTTCGCCGTACAGAAGCAGGTAGCAGACTTCCAGGAAATGCGACTTTTCCGCAAGTTGGTCGATCGGGTAGCCGCGGTGCAGCAAAATGCCGTCTTCGCCGTCGATGAACGTTATCGTGGAGTTGCATGATGCAGTCGAAGTGAACCCTGGATCATAGGTGAAGACATTGGCGTCACCGTACAGTCTGCGAATGTCGATCACGTCGGGGCCGCAGGTCGGCGAGAACATCGGAAGATTGAATTCCTTGCCATCGATGTTCAGCATGGCTGATTTCGAAGATTCTTTCATGTCCCTCGCTACCCATTGTTTCATTGTCGATCAGGCGCTCCGCACCTGCCAGACGCCAACTGTCAGGTTGATGCATCTGTCAGCCTGAGCACGGTTTCGCCGCGTCCAAGCACCAGCATCATGTCGAATATGCTGGGAGAGACGTTGCGGCCGGCCAATGCAATCCGAATTGCGCCGGCGAGCTTTCCGAACTTGATGTCATTCGCCTCGGCGAGTTCGCGAACGATGCTCTCCAACGTGCCGCGCTCCCAACTAGCATTTTGCAGGTGCGGCGTCAATTCTGGCAAGATGCGATGGCATGTCGCATCCAGTTCGTCTGCGAGCCCGGCGTCGGGGACAATCGGTCGGGAAGCTAGCACAAAGCGAGCCTTCTCAAGCAGTTCTGGAAATGTCTTTGACCTGTCCTTCAAGCAGTACATGGCGCGTTCCAAGTCCGAGATCTGCGAGGCCGTGAGGGCGTCCTTGCCAGAGAACGCGAGGTACTCCTGGATTCCCTGTACAAGTTCTGGATCGGAGGAGATTGCGGCAATGTGCCTACCGGAAATGTATTGGAGCTTTCTGGTGTCGAGCCGTGCAGGCGACCTCTTGAATCCGGTTAGGTCAAACCAGGCCTTTGCCTCTTCCATGGTGAACAGTTCGTCGTCCCCGTGACTCCATCCGAGGCGCAAAAGGTAGTTCCGCATGCCGGCGGCCGGATATCCCATGGCCGCCCAATCCTGGACCCCGAGCGCGCCATGGCGCTTGGATAGCTTCTTTCCGTCTTCTCCGTGGATCAATGGCACGTGAGCCCAGACAGGTGCATCCCATCCCATGGCACTGTAGACCAGCATCTGCCGGGCGGCGTTGTTCAGATGGTCGTCACCTCGGATGACATGGGTGACGCCCATGTCGTGATCGTCAACGACGACGGCCAGCATGTAGACGGGCGTCCCGTCTGATCGGAGCACGATCATGTCGTCGAGTTGGTCATTCAGGACGGTGACATCGCCCTGGACCCTGTCTTGCATTTTCGTTTCGCCATGATCGGGGGCCTTTACGCGGACAGCATATGGTGCATCCGGGTGATCGCTCTCGGGCGCATCCCGCCATGGAGACCGGAACGCGGAGGAGTGGCCCTGCGCTTTGGCCTTGTCACGGAGTGCGGCGGCTTCTTCCTGGCTCAGGAAGCACCTGTAGGCCGAGCCTCTTGCGAGCATTTCGCGCGCCACTTCCGCGTGACGACCAGCGCGTTCTGACTGGCTGACTGCGTCTCCGTCCCAGTCAATGCCCAGCCAATTGAGTCCTGTGAATATGGCTTCCGTCGCTTCGGGCGTCGACCGTACGCGATCAGTGTCCTCGATGCGAAGGCAGAAGGATCCGCCTGCATGGCGTGCATAAAGCCAATTGAACAAAGCGGTGCGTGCGCCCCCGATATGCAGGTTCCCGGTGGGCGATGGCGCGAAGCGGGTGACAACAGGCGATTCGGTCATCGGCTGACAAACCTTAAGGAGTCCATGGGTTCAACGGGCTTCCATCCGGTGTAATTTAGCCGTCTTGGAGTGACAAGGGCAGGCCGGTCCAGAGCCACGAGCCTCCCATGACGGCAGCAGCGGGATTGGCGGGCGCACGGCTGGCTGGTTGTTTTCGCAGGGATTTGATTCCACGTCGCAAATTGCGCGTGAATTCGGCGGCATCCTCGCTTCCGATAAAGACTGGAGCGCGAGCACAGGTTCCGAGACTCTCTTGACGCGAGCGTGATTCAACATGCCCCGAACTAGGAGCCCAAGGCACTCGGACTCCGGCCCGGATTGCATTAGGACTTGCTGAATTCCGTTGCGGTATGACCAGTTCGTGGTCCAGCATTTCTCATGTTGCCCGGCTGGCACGCTGCAGGCACGACATGAATCTCCGGGACGCACATTCGCGCGACAAGGCCGATTTTGGCCGGACCTCGAAAATTCAGGGCTGCAGCGACTTTCGAACAATGCATCGGGACTGGCACGCATTGGATCGCGCCTTTGCAACGCGACGGCGCAGCAAAGCTCAATAGCTGCGCATCAGGCCAATGAGGCGTCCCTGCACCTTGACCTGATCGTCGCGGAGCAACCGGGTTTCGTAAGACGGGTTCGCCGCTTCCAGGACAATCGTTTTGCCGGACTTGCGAAACCGCTTGAGGGTGGCTTCATGGTCATCGACCAAGGCAACCACGATGTCACCGTTGTCCGCCGTGCTAGCTTCCCGGATGACAACTATGTCGCCCTCGTTGATGCCGACATCGATCATGGAGTCTCCCTGCACTTCAAGAGCGTAGTGATGACCCCTTCCCATCATTTGGCTGGGCACGGCTACATTGTGGCTAACTTCGCTGATCGCTTCGATCGGCACACCGGCCGCGATCCGGCCCATCACCGGCAACTCCATTGCATGCGTTCCTGGTACGGCGGCGCTGGCGAGAGGGGTCGAAGTGTCGCCTTTGTCGCCTTGAACCACTTGCGGCGTGAATCCCGTATCTCTTTGCAGGGCCTCGGGAAGCTTCACGATCTCGAGCGCGCGCGCCCGGTGTGGCAAGCGATAGATGAAGCCACGCTCTTCCAAGGCCGTGATCAACCTGTGGACCCCGGACTTCGATTTCAGGTCGAGTTCGTCCTTCATCTCTTCGAAGGATGGTGGAACGCCCTCGAGCTTTATGCGATCGCGTATGAACCTGAGCAGTTCCAGCTGCTTGCGGGTGAGCATTTGCCTAGTCTCCTCTACTCGATTTGGCAGTCCAGCGGCTGCGTTCGCCTATGTTCTATCCGTGTTCGCTCTTTGTGTCAAGTGTTGGCGTTCTTGTGACAGGAGCATCCCACGCTGAATCCGTTTGATTTTTCTTGACGTCGGGCATCCCCGCGTTGCACGCGCGCGTCCGTTCGCGGGATCGTCAGCGGCTTTCTCCGACGTTCCCGCGCAACATGCGCGACGCTCGCGGCATGTCGATCCGCAATCGCATGGAGGCGCGCCCGGTTCGCCGGGAAGCTCCCGAAGGGTTCGTGCTGTCCGAGGTCGAGGTCCGCCTGGCGACGCCGGTGGAGCGCCCGCTCCGGGACGCCCTGACGGACGAGCGCCACTGTCCCGGCTTTCGCCGGCTTGCGGGCCGCGGCCTGGGATGATCGCGACCAGCACGCGGTTCCTCGCGCTCCCGGAGCCCGGCGTGTTCCCGAACCTCGCCTCCCGCTTCCTTGCGGGGATGACCCGCCGGCTCGCCGGCGACTGGCTGGAAGCGCACGGCCACAGGGCGCTCCTGGCCGAGACGTCCTGCGATCCGGAGCTCTTTCCGGGCACCATGCACAGGGCGGCGGGCTGGACGGGGCCGGGCGGGACCAGGGGGTTCTCCCGTTCCGACGGGCGGTGCACCGGCCCCCGCGGCAAGCCGAAGGAGATCTTCGTCACGCCGCCGAGGCCCGACGCCCGTGAGCCGCTTTCGAACCCGATGCCGCTGCCGCCCGACGTGGCGCCGCCCGCCGGCCCTGAACTGGCGCCCCGGAATCCTGGGGCGATGCGCTCCCTGCATGCCGAGCTGGCGGCGGTTCCGGACTTCCGCCGGGCGCAGGGACGGAAGCACACGGTGGCCTTCGTGCTCGCCATCCACCTCCTCGCCGAGCTCGCGAACATGAAGGGCTGCCTCGCGGCCGCGCAGTTCGCGCGGTCGCCGTCCCAGGCGGAGCTGGAGGCCGCCGGCGCATGGACGAACCCGAGGACGGGCGCTCGCCGCCGACGGCAAGCGCATCCGCGGCGCCAACCGCAACGGCGAGGACCGTCACGAGACCGTGGCGCCTGCCGGCCATGCCTCCGGCGCGCCCTTCGCGCTCCCGGACTTCGGCGACGAGGGCGGCGAGCTGGCGGCCACGCACGACCTCCTGGAGCGCAGCGACATCCGCGGAAAGGCGATCGCCCTCGACGCGCTGCACACGGTGCGCAAGACCGCGAGGCTGATCACCGAACGCTGCGGCGCGGACTACGTCTTCACCGTGAAGGGCAACGCGCCGGAGACCCATGCCATCCTCGACGGCATCGACCGGGAGAGGGACGCCGCCGGCCGCTTCGAGAAGGATGTCGAAAAGGCCCGCGGGCGCCTGGAGCGGCGGTCCGTCCGTGTCACGACCCCGCCCAAGGGCGCCATCAGCCACCCTGGCGCCAGCCAGGCCGCCCGCGTCATCGGCGGAAAGTCCTGCCTTGTGGTTGCCCTGAGGAATCCCCGCAGGCACGATCCAATTCGGTTCACCGCAGGCTTCGTCGAGTTTCCGACCAAGTGTGAGAGTGCGGGTTCTTTCCTCCGGATCTTGCGCTCGCCTCAACGATTGGCTGCACGTTCGCATAATGCGAATGGCCTCAAATTGCGCCGCAGGCCTATCCGAGCGCCCTCAAGGCAATTTTGGCGCATGCCTCAGCGTCGCTGAGCGCATCATGGTGGTTTAGCGAAATCCCCAGATGTTCACAGACGATAGGGAGCCTTGCCGACTTCAGTTTCCATGTGTTGCGTGCCATGCTGACCGTGCAACGAAACCTGTATCGCGGCGGAAGGATTCCTGCGCGTCTGCAGCATGCGCGCAGAACCCGGGAATCGAACGCCGCGTTGTGCGCAACCAGGAAGTCCGCACCGTCCAGAAGTTGTCGCAACTCGGGCCAAAGCTCGCCAAAGGATGGGCTTTCTCGGACGTCGTTCCAGGACAGGCCATGGACATACGTGAAGACGAATTTCTTCCTCGGTGGCCGGATGAGTCGATGGTACCGTTCCACAATGCGGTTGTCCTTGACGTGAACGACGCCCACGGAGCATGCACTGTCGGAGTGGCGATCTGCCGTCTCGAAATCAATTGCCGCGAAATTCTTCATGCGCCACTAGCGGTAGCACCTTTCCGGGCCTTCGTCATCACCAAGTGAGTGGGCTCCAGCAATTCCCGGTAGCCTCGTCGTTGGTTTGCCCGACGACCAGTTCGGGCGCATTGTGCGGCCGACCGTTCCGGACGGGCATGGCTGATGGCCGGGCACTTGCCCGGTTTCCGAAGTTTCGGCAAAGGGCGGGATTGAGGTGGTTCGAGCGTGCCGGAGCGGCTACGGCCCGGCGCGGATCAGGCCGACGCAGTCTTCCTTGCCAAGCTTCCCCGCGATCGCGCGGCAGAGTGTCTCCCAGTCCGGGAAGGCGAATGTTCTGACCGGTTCCCGCATCCTGTTCCAGAGACAGAGGATGCGCCCTTGGTGCTGGCGCGCCCTCCTGAACGGCGGGCAGCAGTGCTGCTGCACCTGGTCGATCAGGAAGGCGAGCATGGCGAGCGTCGCGAAGACGTCCGCCAGATTCCTGTCTCCATGCCCGAAATTGCGCTCGAACCTGCATGCGTCCCGCGCCTTCAGCGTCTGGAACGTCTCGTTCTCGATGGCCCGTCGACGGCGGGCGGCTCGCATGACGGGCATCACCGTCTCCCGGCCGAGCGGGAGGCCGGTGACCCACGAGAACCTCTTCGTGTTTCCTTTCGTGCCGGTCTCCTCGTGTTTCGGCATGTTGACCTTCAGGCCGAAGTTCGCGTCGTTGAGCGGCAGGCCGTGGTCCCGCGCGAAGCGGTGCGCCGTGCCGGTCGCCTTGTTGTCGCGCCTCACCAATGTTTCCTTCGTCTCGCCGGCCTCGAACCAGCTGAACGGAAGTTCGTGGTCGCCCGGCTTCGCGCCGAGGATGAAGCGGAAGCCCTTGTCCTTGAGAAGGTTGATGTGCGGGCCGTTGGACGCAAGCCCGTCCTCGACGATGGCCGCCTTCATGTGCGGATGCTCCCGGCGGAGGTCCTCCAGAGCCGCTTCGCCGCGTTCCGCTCGCAATCGTTCTTCGTCGTTCCGTCCCCCTTCCGGATCGGTTCCGGCGCCAGCGGGAACGTCTCGGCGTGGTCGGGGCGGACGATCGCCGCGCCGAGAACCTGATGGCAATGCGTCTTCGAACGGTCGCGGTGGTTTTTCACGCAGAAGTTCCTGCAGCTGACCTTGTGGAAGGAATGGCACCCGGTGCCGTCCACCGAGATCGGAAGATGTCCGTCGAAGACCGTCCAGCCTTCGAAGACCTTCCCGCGCTGCAGGGCCGCGTGGACCTGCTTGAAGCAGCGGCGCAGGTCGCGGGGATCGACCTCGTCAAGACGTTCCCGCATCCGCGTGTCCGAGGGCGCCCTCTTCACGCCGCACAGCGAACGGAGGTTCCGCGCCTGGACCGGATCCTTGCCGCCGCGCACCTGCGTGTCGAACTGAAGCGGCGACCCCATCTTGAGCGAAAACACCGCGAGGCCCGACATCAGGCAGCCGGAAAGGCTGAAGCCACGTCCGTTGATCGTGTCGGGAACGCGGTCGAAGCATGCGCGCACCATGCGGAGCATGCCGGGCATCGACAGATGCCTGCGGAAGGAATCTCTGGACATTTTTTTGCTCGGCTTTGCCTGTTTTGCCGCAGGAAAGCCGATCCGGCGCAAAATGCCTACGAAAGAAAATCCGGAACCGGCGCGCAACAGACTGATAATGAACGAAAAAAAATCTACCGGGAATTGCTGAGTGGGCTCTGTTGCAAGAATTCGCCGGAGTTGCCGGGGGTTTGGTCCGGTTCCGCCCTTCTTCAAGATCCTTGCTGGATCGCGATTTGTTCAAGCTCCGCTCCATGCAGCGACATCAACTCGCTCGACATCTCCGGCCCTATCCCGAAGGCGCGTTCGACAAGGCGCACTTCGCCCCTGATGCCGGGCTGAAGCTGGAAGGCCTTGGCCTGCTTCTTCCGGAGGGCGCGCATGACCTCGAAGCCCTCGTGGCGCAGGCGGTCTTCGTTGACTTGAAGCCAAGGATCGGCTTGATCAGGAGCTTGAGCTTGCCGTGATCGGCCTCGACGACGTTGTTGAGGCATATCACCTGAAATGTTGCATGCAACATTTCAGGTGCAGCTTGACGGGCGGCCGCAGGGCCTGAAAACCCATGAAAACCAGCAGGTTGGTCGTGGAATCCTTCTTCAGATCACCCTGAAGTTCCGGTTAATCGTTGCAATTCCTGTGAAACGAAAACTTGCCATTGCGAAAAATGTAAGTGTATCAATGCAATAATCGCTTCACGCTGACCGGTTATCGTTTCATGGCTCTCTCAGATCAAGACGTTCTCGATTTCGTGGCAGGAAACCCGGGCGCCGGACGAGATGCCATTCGGAAGGGCGTAGCTCGAGAGGTGAGCGAAACCACAGTATGGCGAGTCTTGAAACGTCTGGTGGACGAAGGCCGCCTCGAGGTGTCGGGGAAGGGGAGGGCGACTGGATATCAGATCGCCGGCGTGGCGGTTGTCCAGGCGCATTTGTCGACTCCTTACAACCGGCGCCCGCCCGTACTCTACAAGCCCGCGTTTCTGGACGCATATGTACCGGGGAAGACATGGTATCTGCCGGAAGCTGACCGCGCGCAGCTGATTGAGGCAGGGCGACCACTCGGCGACGCGATGCCAGCTGGGACCTATGCGCGTCGAATCCTAGTGCAACTCCTTGTCGATCTCAGCTGGGCATCGTCCCGGATGGAAGGCAACACCTATGACATCCTGCAAACAGAGCGGCTGATCCGATTCGGCGAGGAGGCGGCGGGCAAGGATCGCAAGGAAGCCTTGATGATCCTGAACCACAAGGAGGCGATCCAGTATGTTGTCGACAATCTCGATGTGATCAGTCTTCGCCGACCCGACCTCTTTTCGATCCATGCGCTTCTGTCGGATGGCCTGCTTGCCGACCCGGCAATGTCAGGTCGCCTGCGGGCGATGCCTGTTGGAATTTCGCATTCGAGCTACCGGCCACTAGACGACGCCTTCACTGTCGCCGAGGAATTCGACATTTTGCTGCACAAGGCGGCACAGATCACCGACCCTTTCGAGCAGTCCTTCTTTCTGCTGGTCCACATCCCGTATCTGCAAGCCTTTGCTGACGTCAACAAGCGGACCTCGCGGGTCGCATCCAACATCCCGCTTCTGAAATCGGGCCTTGCACCGATGTCGTTCACCTCAATGGACGACAGAGACTACATTGACGGGCTGATCGGGGTCTACGAGTTGAACAACGTGTCACTGCTCCGCGAGGTCTATATCGAGGCCTATTTGGCATCAGCGGAAAAATACCGCGTTCTACGCGCCGAGGTGGAGAGCCCGGAAAAGGCGGCGCTGGCTTATCGAGACTTCGTCCGGACCGCTGTTCGCCGATGTGTTCTGGAATTCAAGGCATTCCGTCACGATGAGGTTCGGACGATGGCTGTCGAAGAGGGTGTGACCGAGACTGATCGCGAGGACGTTGTCGCCTATGTTCGGGATCAATTTGCAGGTCTACATGAGGGGAACGTAATCAGGTACCGTCTCAAGCCAAGCGACTTGGAAGGCGTCAACCTAAGGTGAATCGACCTGCGTCAGCATTTCGATGACAGTGATTGCATTCAATTGGCCGGGCATTCACTTTCAATTGGTCGGCGCTCTCCGGAAACAACTCGCCAACCGGGCTTTCCTCATCGGATCCGGCAGCCGGGTTGCGACGTGGAAGGTGCCGTCGGCGCGCGCTTTCAGGTGCGCGTTTGCGACGGCGTTGGCATTCGTGCGCCGGCACTGCTCGTCCAGCGCATCGCCGAGCGCGGCCAGGACAGGCGCAGGGTCGACGACGAGCTCCGCCAGATCCGCCCGATCCAGCAGATGCCGCTTCTCCTGCTTCCATCGTTCGGGATCGATCAGGGAACCACCAAAGTCTGCGGGGTCACGTGGCTGACAGCCTGTGTGTCTTGTCTGTGCAGGCCGGATTGAAAAGGCCGCAACCGACGTAGTCTTCAGAATCCCCATTCCAGGTGAGCCCGCAGACTTTGGTGGTTCCCTGAATGGCGGAGTTTCGTCTGTCTCTGCCCCGCGACCCGCTCGATGCGCCTCGCCGCTGGATGCGTTCGGGGCGGTCGCGCCTTGACCGCCTCGTCTTGACGAGTCGTCGCTTGCCCCTGCATTCGGCCTCGTTGCTCATCCAGCGATTTACGGCTGGATCGGAGCCTCTGCGCCGCCCTCCCGCAGCCTCCCGAGCCACAGGTCGTGCAACTTCCAGCCTAAGTTGATTAGCGTGTTCAGCACCTCGTCGAACACGTGTTCGAATCCGAGACTGTTGCGTTCGTGGGCGTAACGCCACTCTTGGAGGGCGGATTCATGGTCGTTGAGGATTGCCTGCAGTCCTTTGCGGTACGGTATTGGGGAATGTGAACACGATGGGTCTGGAATCTCGGGAAGTCTCTATGCCAGCAGCATCTGGATTGGCTCGGTCAGGCCCTCAAGGCGCGACACTTGGCCAATCAGGTCTTCGAGACCGCCGAGGCAGTCACGGAAAGGGCCGACGAAGTCCGGGAAGGCTTTGCCGCGTCACCGGACCGGATCCGCTCCATCGGCCATCGGTCATGGGCACGTCTCACACCCGGTGCCAAGCCGGCGAATCAAGGCCATGTTCATGTGTGAAAGCTTTCTGGGATTGGTATGAGTTGCGAAACAAGTCGTCAGAATTCGACAAACGAAACCGGATCGCCAGCATCAAGAGCGGACGCTTCCGGCGGGAGAACGATCAAGGCGTTTGTTCCGGAAAGTATGGTCAGGAGCGAGCTGTCCTGGCGCTCGGCCGGCGCGATGTGGCCGTGGTCGAGCCGCGCCCTCATGTAGTGTTCGCGAGGACCGTTGGCACCGACCGGGACTGACAGCTGCGCCATGCATCGCTCGAGTGGCCGTGCCTGAAGCCCCTGCATTGCCCGCAGCATGGGCCTGAGGAAGACATGACCGCATACCATCGAAGAGACCGGGTTGCCTGGCAGGCCCACCATCGGCGTGCCGTCGAGACGACCAGCCATCATCGGCTTTCCGGGGCGAATCGCAACTTTGTGGAAGGTGCGTTCGAAGCCCATCCGGTGCGCCGCGTTCGCAACGAGATCATGATCTCCGACGGATGCGCCGCCGATGGTGACGATCACGTCGGCATCTCCAGCCAGATCGAGGGCGATTTCAAGCGAGGGCGCAGTGTCGGCACAGATGGGCAGTATGCGGGCAACGCCTCCCTCGGACTCGACTATTGCCGCAAGCCCGAATGCGTTCGAAGCGATGATCTGGTCCGGACGCGGGGATTCGCCGGGCATGACCAGTTCGTCGCCGGTCATGATCAGCGCAACCTGCGGTCGGCGGGCGACCACAATCTCGGGCACGTTCATTGCTGCCGCGAGGGCGATGTCTGCCGGCGACATCCGCCGTGGCGCGTCGATGCGGAAACCCGCCGCAAAGTCCGTGCCGACCTCGCGGACATATGTTTCAAGGTCCGCGTTTTCCACGACGTGGATGCTGTCGCCCACGAGAGTCACGTTTTCCTGGATGATCACGCGTGCGGCGTTTTCGGGGACCGGCGCACCCGTGAATATGCGCACGGCATCTCCGGGTCCGATCGCTCCTTCAAAGCCTCGCCCCGCAACGGACTCGCCAACCACGGAGAATCTCTCTGCGTTCCCCGCGACCGCGTAGCCGTCCATCACGGAGGAGCGAAATGGCGGCTGGCTGCGGGCTGCGAAGAGGGGCTTCGCAAGGACTCGTCCGGACGCCACGCGCAGGGGTGCCGGTTCCGTTCCCAATGGTGTTGCAAGCTCGAAGATGCGGCTGAGCGCCTCGCCAACGGAAATCACCGGGGTGCCTCGAACGGGCCTGACTTTCCGCCGTCCTTGAGAACGAGGCGGATGTTTTCGATCACCATGGATTTCTCCACGGCTTTCACCATGTCGTAGACCGTGAGGCAAGCCGTCGCGACTGCCGTCAGGGCCTCCATTTCGACGCCGGTCTGGCCGGAAGACTTGACCGTCGCCTCAATGCGGATTCCGGGCAGGTCGGGCTCGGTGGCAAGGTCGATCTCGACCTTGGTGAGCTTCAACGGGTGGCAAAGCGGAATCAGGTCCGATGTCTTCTTGGCAGCAATGATGCCGGCGATTCGCGCAACGGACAGCACGTCTCCCTTGCCCGCACGGCCCTCGGCGATCACCTCGAGGGTTTCCTCCGACATGCGTACACGCCCCTCCGCCACCGCAATCCTGTGCGTTGAGGGCTTCCCGGAAACATCGACCATGTGCGCGTCGCCCTTGCTGTCGAAATGGGTCAGGTCGGGCATCAGGCGGCTCCTTCGGCCAGAACCGGCTTGGCGAGAAGGAATCGGGTCGCGGCGGCCACGTCGTCTTCGCGCATCAGGCTTTCGCCAATCAGGAAACTGCGTGCGCCAGATTTCGCGAGGCGGGACAGGTCGTCCTGCGTGAAAATCCCGCTCTCGGAGACGACGTGCCGGTTGGCCGGGACATGCCTCGCGAGCCGTTCAGTGGTAGCAAGATCCGTCTCGAATGTCTTCAGGTCGCGGTTGTTGATGCCGAGGAGGGGAGACGTCAGGGAGATGGCGCGCTCGAGCTCGTGCTCGTCGTGGACCTCGATCAGGACATCCATGTTCCAAGTGCTGATCGCGCAGTCCTCGAGTTCCTGTGCTTGCGCATCGGAAACGCTGGCCATGATGATCAGGATGCAATCGGCGCCCCACGCCCGGGCCTCGACCACTTGGTACGTGTCGTAGATGAAATCCTTGCGCAGGCAGGGCAGTCCGCTTGCCGCCCGCGCCTCGCCCAGAAATTCCGGTGCACCCTGGAAGGATGGCGCATCGGTCAGCACCGAAAGGCATGTCGCACCGCCCGCCTCATATGCGCGCGCAAGCCTCGCCGGATCGAAATCGGCACGGATGAGCCCCCGTGACGGGCTTGCCTTCTTGATTTCGGCGATCAGGCCGTAATCGGTCCTTGGCTGCTTCATGAGTGCAGAAGCGAAGCCACGCGGCGTTGACGCCTCGCGTGCCGCCGCTTCAATGTCGCGGAGGGGAAGCTGCGCCTTGGCGGCAGCCACTTCCTCAAGCTTGTAGGCCTTGATCCTGTCGAGCACGTTCGTCATGGATTTCGGATATCCCTTTGGCGCCATTTTGGAAAGTCGATGCTCCGCCCCTCACACTTGTCGAAGTTTCGGGGATTCCCTGGCGGCGAGGGCTGATCGTGCCGGGCCGGGCACGGTCATGGACTCGTGCGCTTCCGCGGGTTCCGTTTGCGCCACTGGAATCAGGCCCATGGAATTGGTGCATGGCCATGCTCTTGAAGCCATGAATTGACGCGGCTGAACGGACGCGACCCGAAGAACCCGCGACGGGCGGACAGCGGAGAGGGATGGGCGGACTTGAGGATCAGGTGGTGATCGCCCATTATATGCCCTGCGTAACCTTCTGCATGCCTTCCCCAAAGGATGAATGCCCGCGGAGAATCGGAAAGCCGTTGAAGCACCTGCGCGGCAAGCGCGTCCCAACCCAGATTCAGGTGGCCGCCCGCATCCCCCTCCGGAACCGTGAGTGCGGTGTTGAGGAGCAGTACGCCCGCATTCGCCCAGCTGGCGAGATCCCCGGTTGCCGGACAACGTCCGATATCGTCGTCAAGCTCGCGAAAGATGTTTCTGAGTGACATTGGCAGGGCCTTGCCGGCGGCTACCGAAAACGCCAGTCCATTGGCATGGCCGGGCGTCGGATATGGATCCTGGCCAAGTATGACCGCGCGGGTGTCTGTCGGCTGGCAAAGCTCAAGGGCGGCAAATCGCACTTGCGCGGGCGGCAGGATCCGGCGCGTGTCGACCAAAAGTGCCACAGAAATTCGGGGCCAGTCTTCCGCGAAGAAAGGCAGTTCCGCCCACGCGCCGAGACTTGCGTTCAACTGGCCACCGGAAGCCTGGCTGCGGCCGGGCGCGTGTCAGGACCCTGACGTGACACGCGCCAGCCCTTCGACCTTGGCGCGGGCCGCGCCGGAGGCGATGCTTTCCGCGGCGATCTCGACGCCGACCTTGAGGTCGTTCGCCTTGCCCGCGATCACGAGCGCAGCCGCGGAGTTCAGCAGCACCGCATCGCGATAGGCGCCGGGTGCGCCGTCGAGAAGGGCGCTGAATGCGGCGGCATTCTCGTCCGGCGTGCCACCGAGTATTTCCCTGAGGGGGTGGACGGGAAGGCCCGCATCTTCCGGGTGCATCTCGGCCGAAGTGATCTTGCCGTCCTTCAGCACGGCAGCGGAAGTCAGGCCGCAGATCGATATCTCGTCGGTGCCGTCGGCCCCATGAACCAGCCACGCGACCTCGCTGCCAAGCTCCTTCAAGACCTCCGCCATCGGGAAGATCAGGTCGATTGCAAAGGCGCCGGTCAATTGACGCCTGACGCCCGCCGGGTTCGTCAGCGGGCCGAGAATGTTGAATATCGTCTTGCTGCCAAGCTCCATCCGGATCGGGCCGACATGCTTCATCGCCGGATGATGCATCGGAGCCATCATGAACCCGATGCCGACTTCGGCGAGCGCCCTTTCCACGACGTCTGGCCCGACCATGACCTCGATCCCCATGGCGGCATGCAGATCTGCGGCACCGGACCGGGACGAGAGATTGCGGTTTCCGTGCTTTGCGACAGGAACGCCGGCCCCGGCCACGACGAAGGATGTGGCGGTCGAGATGTTGAGCGTGCCCATTCCGTCACCGCCCGTGCCCACGATGTCCATGGCACCGGGAGGAGCGCGCACGACGGAACATCGGGCGCGCATCACTGCGGCGGCGGCCGTGTACTCGGCGACAGCCTCGCCGCGCGCCCGAAGCGCCATCAGGAATCCACCCATCTGTGCGGGCGTGGCCGTTCCGTCGAACAGGATGTTGAACGCCTCTTCCGCCTGCGCGCGGCTGATCGGCCCCTCCGAGGCTGCGTAGATCAGGGATTTCATCGAATCGCTCATGCCGGCTCCGGCACGGAATTGAGGAAGTTTTGCAGCATCGCGTGCCCATGCTCGGAACGGATGGATTCGGGATGGAACTGTACGCCCTCGACCGGGTGGTTCCTGTGGCGAAGACCCATGATGGTGCCATCTTCCAGTCCGGCAGTCGATTCGAGGCAGTCGGGAAGGCTGGCCCGGTCGACGACCAGCGAGTGGTAACGCGTCGCTTGAAACGGGGAGGGCAAGCTCTGAAAGACTCCAAGGCCCTCATGATGAATCGTCCCGGGCTTGCCATGAACGATGTCACGTGAACGCACGATCTTGCCGCCGAACGCCTGTCCGATTGCCTGATGCCCGAGGCAGACGCCAAGCAGGGGCACTTCGGCCTTGGCCGCCGCCTGCACGAGGGCGAGGCAGATGCCGGCCTTGTCGGGGTCGCAGGGTCCGGGAGAGAGGATGATCCCGGACGGCTTCAGCGCCATGGCCTTCTCAACCGGCAGGGCGTCATTCCGAAAGACGCGACACTTGGCCCCCAACTCGCCCAGAAAATGGACGAGGTTGAAGGTGAAGCTGTCATAATTGTCTATCAGAAGCAGCATGACAGGTGTCCGGCATCCACAGTTCCAGCGCTGGTCGTTTCTCTTCGGGACCGCCGGCACAATTGGGCAGAGCGATCACGGAACGTCAAGTGAGCGGGTCAATTTCCTGCAGCATGCCAAATGAGGACCCTCCGATCAAGCCGAAGCCGTGGACGTGGACAAGGGAGACACTTCCTCACCTGAGCGAAGGGAACTACGGACCGGCTTGCCGCGGCTCCTGGACCGGATTGCGTGGGGCAGCTCGCTGCCGGGCGCTTGGCATCTCCTGCAAGGGGCGCGTCGCCGGCAGCGGGTGAAGGACCTGCCAGCAGGGGCGCCGGTCCGGTTCACGGCGGCATTCCCGCGGAGGCCGAGCGGCCCTCCGTGCTGGATCGCCGATGGCCGAAAACATCGAGCGGGACGGCCCGTGAAAGCGCCCGCGCCGCTTTCGTGTCCAGTGCCGCCCAGCGGCCGCCTGCGCAGTTGCGTCCTGCGCGCAGGTTGGTTGCCGCCTCGCCGGGCCGTTGCCGGGGAATGCCGTCGCGACCGAACCGCGAGGAGCGGCGACCTATCGAGGCCGCCGCCCTTGGCGGACACTTCGAGATCGGGAACGGCACCGACGAGATCGTCAAGCTGCCGCGGGGCGGAGAAGCTGGTCGTCAGCAAGGAGCAGGATGTCGACCATCAGATGCAATGGGCCCTCTGGCGGCCGGGAACCCGCAGGTGATGGCACCTGAAGCTGTCCTAGGTCTGCATGGCCAGGAGCGACAGCGTGGCCTGGCGCGAGAGGGCGCAACGTGCATGCTCCGGCGTCGCCACCAGGGCAGCCGCCGCTGCATTGGCGTAGCGCGCAGCGTCCCCCAGCGGCACACCGTCAGCAAGCTGGGCCGCCAGGGCTCCGATGACGGCATCGCCCGCACCGTGCGTGCTCTCCACCGCGACGGTGTGGCCTGAAAGCCGCAAAGGAGCGATTTCGCGTCTTGCCAGCACCAATCCATCGCCTCCAAGCGTGACCATCACCTGCGGTACGCGACCGAGCAGCGTCGCCGCTGCGGCCTCGGCTGCTTCGAAGCCGGAAACCGGCGGGCATCCCGCCAGCGTTTCAGCCTCGATTTCGTTGACGACAAGAAGATCAACCAGGACCATGAGCCCGTCTGCAACCGTCCTTGCCGGGGCGGCGTTGAGCACGATCGTCGCTCCGCCCTTGCGGGCGATGGTCGCGGCGGCAAGGTTGGCTTCCGGTCGCATCTCGTTCTGCAAGAGGAGCACGCGGCAGTTTTCCACCGCGCGGCTGTCTTCGAGCATGGCGGGGGTCATGCCCCAATTGGCGCCAGGCACGATCACCGCGCCGTAGTCGCCGCCGGAATCAAGCAAGGCAACCGACATGCCGGAGCCGATGTTCTCGAGGCGGAACACCTCGGTCGTGTCCACTAGCGCCTCGCCGAGACGAATGAGGAGGGCCTCGCCGAAATCATCCTCGCCCACAGCGCCTACGAACGCGGTCGCGGCCCCGTGGCGGGCGGCTTCAATGGCCTGGTTCCCGCCCTTTCCGCCGCACTTCCACGCCCATTCCTCGCCGAACAGGGTTTCCCCGCGGCGCGGACGATCGGCGCCGGTCACAAGGATGTCATAGTGGAGGCTTCCAACGGCCGCGACGGCTGCTGACTTGGGCGCACGGTCCGTCATCTTCGATTGGCTCGCCGTTTCGCGCGCACAGATCGCATGGTCCTTTCAAGGTTGCGTTCGACCGTTGCACCACCTCTCTGGGCGACCGCCACGAACACCACGTCGATTATGTTGAGCTGGGCGACGCGTGCGGCCGCGTTCTCGCCCGTGAGCGGCGAGCCCCGGGCGGTTGAGCACAGAGCCACGTCAGCCATGCCACCGAGCGACGAGTTTCCGTGGTTGGTGACAACCACGACGGACGCGCCCGCGGACCTGGCGATGGCGACCGCCTCGATTACCGCGTCGGTTTCTCCGGAATGCGAGAATGCCACGACGACGTCGCCCGGGCACAGCAGGGAAGCGGACATGGCCATCATGTGCGCATCGTCGTGGACGGTGGCCCTGACGCCGATTCTCAGGAACTTGTGTGCGGCATCGCGTGCGATCTGTGCGGAACCGCCGAGGCCGTAGAAGTCGCGGATCCGGGCATCGTCGAGAAGCTCGGCCGCCAGCTCGATGTCCAAAGGGTCCAGAATGGCGAGGGTCTCCTCAAGCGCCTGGATCGCGGTACGGACGACCTTGTTCATTATCGTGGCGGTGTCGTCCTCGAGAGAGAGCTCTTCGTGCAGTTCGACGATCGGCAGGCGGTTGTAGGCGGCGAGGCTGGCACGGAAGTCCCGATAGCCATCGAAACCCAGCTTCTTGGCGACCTTGACGACCATGGCCTCGGACACTTCGGCCGCATTCGCGACGCTTTGCAACGGCGTCGCCTCGGTGAAATCGCGTCTGCCGAGCACCAGCTCCACCACCCGCGCTTCCAGAGTGGTCATCTGGGGCAGCATCATGCGGATGCGCGGGCCCACCGCGCGCAGCTTCGACCCCTCTGAAGTGGACAAGTCCGTCAGTGCCGGAAAATGCATTGTTGCACGATCCTTTGTGCGGCGGTCCCGTCCTGCCGGTCCAGCGCGCGGGAGAGACCGCTGTCCGCGTCGATGCGATCGATGGCTGCGAGCATGGCTTCCACTGCTGCAATGTTCGCCTCGCACTCTGCCACGGGATCGAGACCAGTTACGTCTGGAAACGTATCGAAGTAGATGACGCCGTCGTAGCCGTCATGTCGGATTCGGCGCAACATCTCGATCGTCTGGATCGTGTGGACGGCTCCGACCATCAGCCCGTCGTCGCGCTTGGCGTATCCGTCGTTGAGATGGACGCCGAGGACACGGCTGTGCCTGGCGGCCATCATGGCAGCGTAGGCGGGCTGTTCGCTGGCGTAGAGCATGTGCGCGAAATCGAGAGTCACCCCGAGGTTCGGCGAGCCGGCCTCCCGAAGGGCAATCAGCGTCGTCGCCATGTCCGGCAGCAGCGCAAAGGCCCGCGGCTCGTTCGGCTTGTACTCGATGCTGATGTCGACAGCGGGATTGTGGTCCGCCACCTCGCGAATGCCCTCCACTTCCAGTTCCCACAGGCGCGCATAATCCACCTGGAAGGGGGTGTCGAAGCCGTCCTGTCCCAGCCAGATGGTCATGAGGCCCACGCCGGCTTCGGCAGCCGCGTCGATGCCCGCCTTCGTGAGGTCCAGTGCCTTGCGGCGCACCGCGACTTCCGGATTGCTGAAGGCACCGAGCTTGAACCTCGGATCCGTGTAATACCGCATTGCAAGCCCATTCACGTCGAGCCCCTCGTTGCGGACGACGCCAACGATGTCGACAGAATCATCCTTGAAGTGATCCGGGTAGTTCAGGTCCAAGTGTCCCAGTCCCCTTGCTGTCGCGGCGCGCCGCACCATTTCGGCGACTGACGGTTTGGCGGCTTCCGCTCCCCAATAGAGTTCGGGCGCTGAAGCGAAGGAGTTGAGGCGAGAGGCGTACCTCGTGCGAAGCCGCTCTGTCGCGTGGCTCGGGGTCATGGGCGGATCCTGTCAATTCGCGTTTCCAACTTCAAGCAACCTCACAGATCAAAAAAGATATGTAAAGTATTGAGTGTCAGCCGCGCGACGTGTATTCAGGCGCAGTACTTGCTGTCATGCGGATTTTTCGAGCCTAGATGTCAGGTTAGGGCCTGAAAAACGAATTATCACGTGCTGAAAGGCCGTTGAAAGCTCCAAATTTGGAGAATTAACTTCACAAATCTTCTTGACATCATGAAGTATTGTCGCGAAGCTAGCGACAGCACGGCGTAGGCACACGGCTGCGCCGCCCCGGGGAGGGGTCTTCTGAATGACGACGGCAAACGTGCAAGCGCCTGCCAGCGCCGGGAAGGGCTTCGGCTTTCTGGAACGCAATCCGGGGCTGGTGCCGCCGCTCGGTCTGCTGGTGCCACTTGTGCTTCTCATCGTTCTCATCACGGTCATCAATCCGGTCTTTCTGGATGGCCGGAACGTCTTCAACGTGTTTCGCCAGATTGCCATCTTCCTGGTCCTCGGCACGGGCATGACGATCGTCATGGCCGCCCGCGGCATCGACCTTTCGGTGGGGTCGACTGTCGCATTGGCAGGCTGTGTCACGGGAATCGTTCTCAAGAGCGGTGTCTTCGGCGACGGGCTCGCCTCGGTCGCGGCGATTGTCGCGGCGATCGGGGTGGGCGCGGCTGTTGGTCTGGTAAACGGATTTGCCGTCACCGCACTCAAGGTGCCGCCGCTCATCGTGACGCTCGGCACGCTCACGGCAGTTCGCGGGCTCGCTTACCTCGTCATGGGATCCGACCAAGTGCGCAACTTTCCGGACTCGTTTCTCTGGATTGGACAGGGTCGGATCCTTGGACTGCCCGCCGCGGGGGTCATCGCGCTCGCCGTGGTGCTCATGGGTGCCTTCATCATGAACAAGACGCGCTTCGGGACCTATGTACTCGCGGTCGGAGGGGACCGCAGCGCCGCCATCCGCGCCGGCATCCGCGTTCGCCGGTACGAGATGGGCGCCTACATCATGTGCGGCGCGCTGGCAGGGCTGGCCGGTGCCATGCTGGTGGCGCGCCTCAATGCAGCGCAGGCGGTGCTCGGGGCCACCATGGAGCTTCACGCCATCGCTGTCGTGGTCCTGGGCGGAACGTTCCTGTTCGGCGGCTACGCCACGCTGCTTGGCACGTTCTTCGGGGCGGTCTTTCTCGGCGTCGCCGAAAACGGCCTGCTTCTGATGGGTGTGCCCTTCTACTGGCAGCAGATCGTCATCGGAACAACCCTCGTCATCGCCGTTGCCATTCAGCTTTACCGTTTCCGCCGCCAGGGCATGGCGAGCGGCTGACCACATGGCCAGGAATTTGGATGCCCGAAAAAATGGGAGGAATTGCAATGAAGAGACACCTGTCCGGGATCGCCGTGGGACTCACTCTGGCAATGGGCGCTGGCACAGGCGCCATGGCTGCCGATGGGCCTCTGAAGATCGGCTTCGCGCCGCCCGTCTATGACACCCTGGATTACTTCGGCCAGTTCGCCGTGGCCTTCCAGGAGGAGATGGAGAGCCAGGGCGTTGCCATCGAGTTCACGGCCCGCGCCTCGACTGCCGAGGCCAATGTCCAGCAGCAGCTGGACATTGTCGAGGATCTCATCACTCTAGACATGGACTACATAATCGTCGGGCCGATCGACTATTTCGGCATTGTGCCGGCGCTGAAGGCGGCCAACGAGGCTGGCATCCCGATCATCGTCGTGAACCACCTCGACGTGCATCCCGAGGACGCGGGCGTCGACGTGCTTGCTTACAGCGGCTACTCCCACGCCGAGGGTGGCGAGGTCACCGCGAAGTGGGCGCTTGAGAACGTCCTGTCTGCGGGCGACAAGGTGGGGCTGATGTTCGCGGAGCCCGGAAACCAGATTTCCGAGCAACGTGTCGGCACCGCACGCGATCTGTGGACCGAAGCGGGCATCGAGATCGCGTTCGAGCATTACGCGTACTGGGAACAGGCGCGTGCGTTCGACGCCACCGAGAGGCTCATCCTCGCAAATCCGGACGTCAAGGCGGTCTATGCCGGCAACAGCTCCATGGCCATGGGTGTTGCCAGCGCCCTGAAGGGGATGGGCGAAGACGGCGTTGACGTTTTCGGCTTCGGCGCCGTGCCGCCGGAACTCGACATGATCTGGGAAGGGCTCATCCGTGGCTCCATCTTCCGGGACAGCCAGTCCAGCGGCCGCTACATCGCCGACGCTATCGCCCGCCATTCCAACGGACAGGAGATCGAAAGGCAGTACCCACTCGATATGGTGATGGTCTCTTCGCGCGAGGACGTGCTCACCAAGGTGCCCGAGGGCGCGCTCCGTCTCATGGAAAACTGGCCGGAGATCGAAAAGGAGCTGCAGAGTGGCAACTGAGTCACCTTCAAGCCAAGTCTCCCCCGCCGCGGCGGGGGAGGTGCTGCTGGCGCTGTGGGACATCAGGAAGTCCTTCGGCGGCGTGCAGGCCCTGCGCGGCGCCTCCATCGATGTGCCGCGCGGCGAGGTGACGGCCCTTGTCGGGGACAACGGAGCGGGCAAGTCGACCCTCATCAAGATCGTCATGGGGGTGCATCCGCCGACCTCCGGCACGATCGTCCTGGATGGCCAGGAGATCAGCGTCCCGAACCCCGAGGCCGCCCGCAGCCTCGGCATCGAAGCCATTTACCAGGATCTGGCCCTGGTCGGGACATTCGACCTTGTCCAGAACTTCTTTCTGGGCCAGGAACGCGTGAAGTCGCATCTCGGCGGCCTCATCAAGGTGCTGGACAAGGCGGCCATGCGCGTCGAGGCACTCAAGGTCCTGACAGAGCGGGTGGGGATACGCATCGGAAATCCTTACGCGAATGCGTTCGTCATGTCTGGTGGGCAGAGGCAGGCAGTTGCCATCGGTCGGGCAATCCACTCCGATGCCCGGCTGATCATCATGGACGAGCCGACCGCGGCGCTCGGCGTGGAGGAAACCGACCGGGTGCTGACGATCATCGAGCGCCTGCGCGACCAGGGATTGACCGTGCTCATGGTCAGCCACAACCTCGAGCACGTATTCCGTTGCGCTGACAGCATCGCGGTCATGCACCGCGGTGAGGTCAACGCGCAGTTGCGCACAAGCGAAGTCACTCGCGAAGCCATCGTCACGCATATCATGGGCTCGCGCGCCGCCGCCTGAGCGCATCCTGTCACCGAGCGACCAGCCACTGGACCTTGCAAGTCGGCGAAACGTCGCGCCGATCCCAATGCGCCGCCGTCCGTCGGCCTTCGCCTGCGACTTCTCGTGCCTGTGCATCCGACCATCCGGGTCGCGGGCGACTCGCTGATCATCGCCGCTTTCGGCTTGCTTGACAGTGAACGGCTCCGATCCGGCGGGCGGCGCCCCGACATGACATGGCCCATTGTCTTGCGCATGAACCTGGCAGCGCTCGTGATTGGTCCGGCAGCCGCAACCCGAAGGCATGGCATGCCCAGTCAAGCCCTCAATTCGGCAGCCCGATGACCGATCCCTCCAGCGAGTCGCGGGACGTGCGGCTTGAGGTCTCTCGGAGCGGGCGGCGTCAGTGTGCCGGGGCGTCAGCGGCATCCACAAGAGTCCTTCCGCCGTCCGCCGTGAGAATCTGCCCCGTAACGAAGTCCGATCCGTCCGAGGCCAGGAACTGCGCGACATCCGCAAGTTCGGTCGGACTCGCGATGCGTCCAAGCGGAGTCGAGGAGATGATCTCGTTGCGCATGCCCTTGTTGCCTTCCAGGGCATCCTTCAACGAGGCGCTCATGACCGAGCCGAACGCGATGGCGTTCACGCGGATTCGGTGCGGCGCGAGTGCTACGGCCAAGGCGCGCGTCATCTGATTGAGCGCGGCGGAACTCACGGAATAGGCCATGAGCCTTGGCTGGGACCGGCATGCCGCAATCGAAGACAGGTTGATGATTGACCCGGCAGGCGATTCGCCGACGCCGTCTTCGGACTGCTTGATCATGCGTTTCGCGAATATCTGCGAAACCCGCAGGGAGGTCATCAGGTTCTGCTCGATGAGCATCTGAACGCCGTCGCCATTGGAGTTGAGCGGGTCCCCGGTCATGACCTGTCGGGACGCGTTGACGAGGATATCCACCTGCTCGAAGCGGTCTATCGTTGCGGAGAGCAGGTTTGCAACCGTGAGCCTTTCGCGCAGGTCCCCCGCAAAGCAGGTTGCGCTTTCGCTGCCTTCCTCGATGCCATTCACTTCCTCGGCGAGCCGCGTCTCGTCCATGTCGGCGAGCATCACCTTGGCGCCTTGCTTCAGGAAATGCCGCGCGATGGAGAGGCCAACCCCATTGGCGGCCCCTGTGACAACGGCGGTCTTGCCGGAAATCGAAAACGACATATGGACTATCTCTCGCGGATTTTTCGGGGCTGCGCGGCCATGAAGAGATTGTACTCGGCGTGTTGCCCCAGGGTGCGAACGTCACGAAAGACCTCTACAAGGGTCCTCTCGTAGGGCAAATGCCTGTTGGCGACAAGCCAAAGAGTGCCCTTGCGGGCCAGCATTCCTGCGCCGGCGCGAATGAATCCGTGTCCAATGGAGGCGTCCGCGTTCCGGCCCGCGTGGAAAGGCGGGTTCATGACGACGTGGTCGGCGAGCGGATCGGGACGGAACGTCAGCGCATCTGTCCAGTGAAACCGGGCACGAGCGTCATCGAGGTTCGCCCGGGACGCTTCAAGCGCGGCAAGATCGTCCTCGACCAGATCCACCGAGATGGCGCCGCCGCGTTCCAGGACCGCGTCCGCCAGGTAGCCCCAGCCGGAACCCAGGTCGATTGCATGGCCGTCCATCCTGTCTGGCAGAGCATCCGCGAGCGCGCGGGATCCAGGGTCGATTCCGTCCGAGGAAAACGCACCGGGCGACGTCTTGTAGGCGCCACCCTTCGGACGCGCCACCCGTCCGGGCACGGCGTCCCATCCGGCGCAGTCTATTCCGGCTGCAGCAAACATCCTGCCGTGCGCCTTGACCAGAATCTCGCCCATGAACGCCCGATGCCCAAGTTCCTTCTGGAAACTTTCCACGCCGTCCGTCTTTTGCCCGTCGATCACGGTGGGACCGCGCGTGACCGGGACGATTTCGGCAAGGGCGGCCCGTGCTGCGGCCTTGGCGCGGGGCAGCGAGAGGATCGCCATTGCGTACGGCCCGTCCGGCGCCGTCACTGCGCGGAAACCCGAATCCGTGAACGCTCTGTGGGCGCGGAAGCTTCGCGAGACCACTTCGGTCCGTTCGCGTGGCAAGGCTGAAAGCTCGGTGCCGACATCCGGCGAGACCACCGCGATCCTCCCGCTTTCCGGCAAGCTCATGATCCCTCGTTCAAGGGCGAGCGAAAGTCGTTGGGCAAGCATGCATTGCGATCGCGGCACGCGAGACCCTACTCCTTTTCCAACGTGCATTGGAGCGGGTGCTGGTGGCGCCTGGCGAAGTCCATGACCTGCGCGACCTTTGTTTCCGCCACTTCGAGGGAAAACACGCCAACCACGGCGAGTCCCTTCTTGTGGACCGCCAGCATCAGTTCGAAGGCTTGCGCGTCGCTCATGCCGAAGAACCGCTCGAGCACGTGAACCACGAACTCCATGGGCGTGTAATCGTCATTCAGCAACAGAACCTTGTAAAGCGGGGGGCGCTCGGTCCTCGGCTTGGTCTTGACAAGGACGTCTGCACCGCCATCAGGCGTGTCGTCGCGGTCGGCCATCGATTGCAAGGCAGATGAAGTCATGGCGAATCTGGCACCAGAATTGGATTGGCTGCACAATACAGGCGATCCTGCAAATGTGCAAAGGGGGGCGAAGCCATGTTGACAACGATCTGCCTGGATGCAGACGACACGCTCTGGCACAACGAACGGCTGTTCCGGTTCACGCAGGAAAGATTCGCCAAGCTGCTGTCGGACCACGCGGCGAGCGATCACCTCGCTGATCGCCTTCGTGATGCCGAGCGGCGAAACATCGAGCGCTACGGATACGGCATCAAGGGCTTCACGCTTTCGATGATCGAGGCCGCTCTCCAGGTGACGGGGAACCGGGTCCCGGGAGAGGTCATCGCCGAGCTGATTGCCTGCGGTCAGGAGATGCTGCGCGACCCCATCGAACTTCTGAACGGGGCGGAAGAGACTGTGCGGACCCTCTCGGCGGAATTCACGCTGCTGCTGGTCACCAAGGGAGATCTTCTGGATCAGGAACGAAAGCTCGCTCAGTCCGGACTCGGCGAACTGTTTGACGGCGTTGAAATCGTCTCGGAAAAGACAAGCGAGGTCTATTCGGGCATCTTCGCCGGGCGCGGGATCGAACCGCGACTTGCGCTGATGGCCGGAAACTCGCTCAAGTCCGACGTGAATCCTGTGATTTCGGCCGGGGGATGGGGCGTGCACGTGCCCTACGATCCGGCCTGGGACCACGAGGCGGCCGATGCGCCGATGCACCACGAACGCTTCCGCGAGATCGCCGCGCTGTCCGATCTTCCTGGAGTCGTCAACGAAATTTGCGGCAATATGTAGTGTTTCGCCTGAAATCCGTTACTTTATCTGGTGGCAATCAGGCACTTTTCGAATTTGTTCAAGATTCATCTTTTTTTGATATATTCAGGTGTGTTAGGCTTTCCAAAACAATGAAGGTCCAGCATATGAATGGGCCGAGGCAAGTTGAAGGGGCAGTTTTCGTGAAAATCTATCGATCCGTATTCCACATTGCGTTCATCGCTTGTTTCCTCCTGCATCCGGTCGCCGGAAGCGCCGCTCCGTATGCGGCGATGGTGATGGATGCGCGAACGGGAGAGGTCCTGCATTCCAGGAATGCCGACACCAGGCTGCATCCGGCGTCGCTCACGAAGATGATGACGCTCTATGTCGTCTTCGATGCGGTGGAACGCGGGGAGATCGGTCTCGACGAGAAAGTGAGGATCTCCCGCAATGCGGCGAAGGAGCCGCCTTCGAAACTCGGCCTCAGGGCAGGTCAGAAGGTTAAGCTCCGTTACCTTGTCCGGGCGGCCGCCGTGAGGTCCGCCAACGACGCGGCGACGGCTCTCGGCGAGGCCGTGTCAGGCAGCGAGGCCGATTTCGCACGGCGCATGAACGACATGGCGAAGGCCATGGGGCTTACCAAGACAACGTTCAAGAATGCCCACGGACTGACGGAGCGGGGCCATCTCTCGACCGCGCGCGACATGACGATCCTGGGACGCCACCTGTTCTACGACTTCCCCGATTACTACAATCTCTTCTCCCGTCGCTCGACCAGCGCCGGAACGCAGATGGTGAGAAACACGAATCGCCGCCTCCTGAGTGCATACAGGGGAGCGGACGGAATCAAGACCGGCTACACGCGTGCGGCCGGATTCAACCTCGTCGCTTCGGCAGAGCGAGGAGGAAAGCGCGTGATCGCGACGGTCTTCGGGGGAAGGTCCGTGGCAACGCGCAACAAGCGCGTTGCCGAACTGCTTGACATGGGTTTCTCCCGGTCCCCGAGCCGTGTGGCGGTCAAGAGGCCCCGGCGTCCGGCACTCAGCTTGCCAGCAAGCATCGTTGCGCAGTCCGGGCGAGTCGTGCGATCTTCCCGGCCTCCCTTGAGGCCGGTTCCGGTTCCGGCGGACGATGCGTTCATCGCGGTCGCCGAGGACATTTCCGACGTGCTGGCCGAGGTTGCGCTCAGCGATGGGACGGTTCCGGGTCTTGCCGAAATTGCGGAGGGGGCGGGCCTGGGCGCCGAACGGACAGGCATCGGCCAAAGACCTGTCCTCAGGCCGTTGGTGGCTCAAGGCTCGGCGCGGGAGGAACTGGACCCGGAACTTGAAGAGGGGCGGGTCGTGTCGCGGGCTTCAGCCGGCGGCGAACGTCGTTGGGGCATCAACGTCGGCCTGTTCGGTACTCGCGGACAGGCGGAGCGTGTGCTGCTGCAGACGGCGCTCGTGGAGATTTCAACCTTGGATGCCGCCCATCGGACCGTTGTTCGCGGACCCAAGGGGTGGGAAGCGAATTTTCTGGGCCTGAGCAAGGACGGTGCCGCGCTGGCCTGCCGCCGCCTCCATGCGCGGAGCATTCCCTGCACGCCAAAGGCGCCTGGCTGAATTGAAGAGCGTACGCGGATTCTTGACGGCTGCCATCCCGGTTGCATTCTGTTTCCCGCAAGTTCCTTGTCTGGCCGGGCGGTCAGAGAAGACGAATCTGACTGGCGTGACGGAGAAGTTCTCCAGGCACGCTCGCGATTCGCGACGGCAAGTTCACGTTTGCATGCGCAGGAGGCAATTGCTGACCACAGTGATCGGAGCAACCTGGCATGGACGGGCAGGACGCCGGCGACACCTCCCCGAAGGCCCGTGCCTGCCGGCACAAGAGGGGAGAAGACGATCCAATCCACGTTGAGCCATACGTTGAAGACCGGCCTTGGAATGCTTCCTCAGATCCTGGTTCCCGAAGGCTTGTTTGCAGACACGCCGGGTCAGGCAAGACACGGGGCGAACCGAAACGCGGGCGATCAGGATGTGCGAGGGGAGCCCGGCTCCGCCCGGCGTTACGGGAGAAGCCAAGGCGGCTCCCGGTGCGGTGAGAGCCGGGTTTTCGTCCTCGACCGGCGGGGCGACGGGTGCGGCTGCCACCTCGACACGTCGTCAGGGCAAGGGGAGACAAAGACGATGCATGGAACATGGGACTCCGAATTCCTCCCCGCCATGAAGGGCGGGGTCTCCAGCGGGGTGGACAGATGAATTCGCCGGAGCTGAGAAACGACGCAACGCATGACTTGCGGGAACTGGATCGAAGGCATTTCCTGCATCCGTTTACCCATTTCGAAAGCTACGGGGCATCGGGATCGCTGATCATGTCAAGGGGATCCGGTTCCGAGATGACCGACGCCAACGGTCAGACCTATCTCGACATGCTTGGCGGTCTCTGGTGCAACAACATTGGGCTTGGTCGACAGGAAATGGCGGATGCGATCGCCGAACAGGTCACGAAACTGTCCTACAGTTCGACGTTCACCGACATGTCCAATGAGCCAGCGGCCCGGCTGGCGGCCAAACTGGCCGAGCTGGCGCCTGGCGACCTCAATCGCGTGCATTTCTCCACTGGCGGCTCGACAGCGGTCGACAGCGCGTTGCGCCTGGTTCACTTCTACCAGCAATGTGCGGGCAAGCCTGGCAAGAGCCATGTCATCGCACGGCGACAAGCCTATCATGGGTCAACCTATGCCACGATATCGATCGGCTACAAGGCGGCGGATCGTCGGCACGGGTTCAGGTACATCGAGGACACCATCCATCACATCTCGGAGCCGGACTTGTACCGGGCCCCGAACGGCATGGGGGAAGCCGAGTTCTGTTGCCACCTGGTCAGGGAATTCGAGGACAAGATCGCCGAGATCGGCCCTGACAGGGTGGGCGCGTTCTTTGCGGAGCCAGTCATGGGTGCCGGCGGCGTGTTGGTGCCGCCCGGAGATTATCTCAAGCGGATGCACGAGGTGTGCAAGCGCCACGACATCCTTTTTGTTGCCGACGAAGTGGTCACCGCGTTCGGCCGATTGGGACACTGGTTCGCGTCCGAGGACGTGTTCGGCATCATCCCCGACATCATTTGCTCGGCAAAGGGGCTCTCATCGGGCTACCTGCCGATCGGCGCGACGATTTACTCGGATTGCATTCATGAGACCATCGCATGCGGTGATCCTTCACGCGTCTATACCAGCGGCTTCACCTATGCCGGGCACCCGGTCTGCTGCGTGGCGGCACTGAAGAACATCGAAATCATGGAGCGCGAGGGCATTCTCGAACATGCACGGGAGGTCGGAGACTATTTCGGCGAACGGCTCCGCGACCTGGAGGGCATGAAACTGGTCGGCAACGTGCGCGGAATCGGCCTGATGCGCTGTCTGGAAAACGTCCTGGACCGAACCACCAAGGAAACGCTTCCTGAAGAGGTCGACATCGGCAAGCGCATTTCCGACGCGGCGGAATCCCTTGGCGTGCTGGTGCGCCCAATCGGGCGGCTGAACGTGATGTCGCCGCCGCTGGTCATCACCAGGCCAGAGATTGACTTCGCAGTTGATCGCCTGGGACAGGCGATCGAGCAGGTTCACGGCGACCTTGTCAGGGAAGGGTGGACACCGGTCTGACGCCGCTCAGCCACTCCATCTGTCAGCGATCAAGGACCAGGGTGTCCTCCGCCCGCCAGCTGAGCCAGACCTGATCGCCCACGTCTCCGTTCTCGATGGTTGATCGGGTATCGTTCTGGACAGTGACCGACACGGGCGGTCCGCTGGCCGGCTGCACGCGGATGTGCGATGTGTCGCCGTAGTAGGCCCAATCAACAATGCGGCCCTGGACGAGGAGGCCGGATTCGGGCCTGCTTGCGGTCATGCGGACCTTCTCGGGCCTGACCGCCAGCGAGACCTGGCCTTGCGCTCGGCCCGAATAGGGGACCGTCACCTTGCCGAGGTGCGCGACGTCGACCGTGACACCCTGACAGGAGGCCCCCGCGACCTGCCCGTCGAGGAGGTTCACCTTGCCGATGAAGTCGGCAACAAAGCGCGAATTCGGAGATTCATAGAGCAGTTCGGGGGTGGCAATCTGCTCCACGCGCCCTGACTGCATCACGGCGATGCGATCGGCCATTGACAGTGCCTCGTCCTGGTCGTGCGTGACAATGATGAACGTGATTCCCACCTCTTCCTGCAGGCGCGTCAGTTCAAGCTGCATCTGCTCGCGCAGCTTTGCGTCAAGCGCCGACATTGGCTCGTCAAGAAGCAGAACCTTCGGGCGCTTAACCAGCGCGCGCGCAAGGGCGACACGCTGGCGCTGGCCTCCGGAGAGTTGATCCGGCTTGCGCCCGCCAAGGTGGGCCAGCTGGACCATCTCCAGGGCTTCCTCCGCCCTCTGCCGGGTCTCGGCCGCAGGAACTCCGGTCACTTTCAGGCCGTAACCCACATTGGCCAGCACCGTCATGTGCGGGAACACGGCATAGGACTGGAAGACCATGTTCACCGGTCGCTTGTTGGGTGCCATGGCGCTGACATCCACGCCATCGATCAGAATCTCCCCTGCCGTTGGCGTCTCGAATCCTGCAATCATGCGCAGGAGCGTGGTCTTGCCGCAGCCGGACGGGCCGAGCACCGCGAAGAACTCGTTCGCCGCTATGTCGATATTGGCGTTGTCGACGGCGGAGATCCCGACGAAGTCCTTGGTGACGTTGCGAATGGAAATGATGCTCATGGATTGCCCGCCTGGTCAGGACGCTGCACCCGCAACATCAGCGCTGCAACGATCAGCGTGATCACCACCAGCACGGTCGAAGCGGCGTTGACCTCGGGGGTTACGCTGAACCGGACCATGGAGTAGACCTTGACCGGAAAGGTCACCGTTTCCGGGCCGGATGTGAAAAACGTGATCACGAAGTCATCAAGCGAAAGCGTGAAGGCCAGCAGTGCGCCAGCCACCAGGCCGGGCCGCATGTAGGGAAGGATCACGTGCAGGAACGTCTGCCATTCCGAGGCTCCCAGATCGCGCGACGCTTCCTCGAGTTCGCGATTGAAGCCTGCCATGCGGGCGCGGACAACGATGGCCACAAAGGGGAAGCTGAAAGCGACATGGGCGATGGTGATTGCGGAAAGGTTGAGTGGCCATGGCATTCCCGTCGGCCAGCCGATGCGTGAGAAGAAGGCAAGCATGGCCACCCCCATGCAAATTTCGGGAATCACGATGGGCAAGGCCATGAATCCCTCGTAGGCACTCTTGAACGGAAACCGGAATCTCCACAACAGCAACGCCACCATTGCGCCGAGAGCGGTAGCCACAACGGTGTTTATGGCCGCAATGGTCAACGAATTGACGAAGGCTTCGATCAACCCGTCATTGTTCCACGCCTTCTCGTAGTACTTGGTGGTAAAGCCCCTCCAGACGATGTTGCGCCTTGAGTCATTGAAACTGAATGCCATCATCAGGACCACCGGGGCATAGAGCAGGATGAACACCATGCCGAAGAAGATCCTGATCCAGGTCCGCCCGGCATAGTCCAGCGGGTCGGTCTGGCGGCGCAAGGCCCTCATGACCGCATCCCCGCATCCCGGCCGAGCAGGGCACGCAGCGCCAGGACACCGAACGTGACGTACATGAGCAGAAAACTGAGAGCGGCGCCAAACGGCCAGTCATTGGCCGCCTTGAACTGCCGCTCGATGACATTGCCGATCATTGTGGCATTCGTTCCCCCCAGCAAGTCAGCCGTCAGAAACGAGCCAAGGCAGGGGATGAACACGAGAATCAGCCCGGAGACGATGCCGGGCATGGTCAGCGGCACTGTCACGCGCAGGAAGGTGGCCAACTGCGAGGCGCCAAGGTCGAGGGACGCTTCAAGCATCGAGCGGTCCAGCCGTTCGACGGAGGCGTAAAGCGGAAGCACCATGAAGGGCATGAACACATAGACCAGGCCAGCGACGACGGCGAAGTCGTTATACAGCAACTCCAGCGGTTCAAACGGCCCGAACAGCCTGTCGAGCCAGAGCGTGTCGTAGAGCCATTCCAATGCGAAATTCACGTAGCCCCGGGTTCGGAACACCGCGATCAGGGCATAGGTGCGAATGAGAAGATTGATCCAGAACGGCAGGATCACCGCAAGCAGCAGCCATGGCTGCAAGCGCGGGGTGGCGAAGGAAATGACGAAGGCCACCGGGTAGGCAATGATCAGGCACAGGACCGTCGCCAGTGCCGAGATCCAGACAGATTTCCAGATGATCACCAGATAGACCGGATCTGCCAGCGCCCGGACATAGTTGGTCAAGGTCCAGGTGATTTCGGTTTCGGTGATCGAGATCTTGCCGTCGATGACCGCCTTTTCGCCGAACGACAGAATCCACACGATGCCGAGCGGCACCAGGAAGAAAAACAGGAGCCAGAAAGAGCCAGGGCCCGCGAGGATCCAGAAGACCCCTTGATTCTTGCGGAAACTCTCCATGCCGGGAACAGGCCCGCCCGGGCGATGGTCAGGCGGCTTGGACCCGGGTCCAGGCGTCGTTGATGTTCTTCACATGCTCTTCGCCCAGATAGAGCTGGAACTCGCATTTGGCGACGGTTTCATCGGACGGAAAGATCGCCGGGTTTTCGTTGTATTCGGGTCCGAGCCTGGCCCGCGCGGCCTCGTTCGGCGTCGCGTACTGGATGTAGTCGGCGATGGCTGCGCCGGCGTCTGCATCAAGGATGAAGTTGATGAACGCGTGCGCATTTTCCGGGTGTGGCGCGCCCTTTGGCATGCACAGGCAATCCTGCCATATCAGGCCGCCCTCGTCGGGAACGTAGAACGAAAGGTCGTCGTCTTCCGCCATGACCTGCAGGATGTCGCCGTTCCACTCCTGGGCGATCACCACTTCACCCGATACCAGCAGGTCCTGACCATTGTCGTCTGCAAAGACCTTGATGTTCTCCTTCTGCGCGATCAGCAACTCCTCTGCCGCCTTGATGTGCGCCGGGTCGGTCGAATTCAGCGAATTGCCCAGGTACTTCATGGCATGGCCGAGCACATTCGGCCCGTCGCCCAGCAGCGATATCTTGCCAGCGAACAGATCGGAATCGTAGAGATGGCTCCAGGACTTGGTGATGTCCCCGGTTCGCCTCGCATTGTAGCCGACCCCTATTGTCCCCCACATGTACGGGACCGAGTGCTTGAGGCCCGGGTCGTAGCTGGCGTCGCGGAAATTGGCGCCTAGATTTGACATGTTCGGGATCTTGTCATGATCCAGCGGCAGCAGCATGCCAGCGACCAGCATGCGCTCGACATAGTCATTGGTCGGAACGATCAGATCATAGCCCGGATTGCCTTCTCGCAGCTTGGCGAACAGCTCGTCATTGTCGGCAAAGAGATCCATCTTGACCTCGATGCCGGTGGCCGCATTGAAGTCTCCCAGCGTGGTCTCACCGATATAGGTGTCCCAGTTGTAGAAGTTCAGCTTCCTTTCCTCGGCGGCCATCGTGCCCCGTGGCAGCAAGCTCAGCCCGGCAAATGCCGCTGCACTGCCCAAGAGGCCGCGACGGTCGGGACGGAACTTTGGCGAATAAGCAGTCATGTCTGAATCCTCCCTTGGCGGAATTTCCTGTCTCGCCGTCCAACAATTGCGCGGTCGTCGCAACTTGACAACAGGGAATTGGGTCCGGTGATTCCAAATCTGCGCTCACCGGGGATTGAAGGAGGCCCCCCGGACAATCGCTTTCCGACGTGCCCTCCCTGCTGCTGCCTGAACGAGCCCGGGAAGGAGGCCCTGACCCCGATTGTCCCGGGATCACCGAAGACCCGCTTGCAGGGAATGTGCGAAAAAAGCTGTCTTCTCGCTCGAAGGGAAATCCCTGATCCTGTCCTGTGGCGCGCCGTCGTGCCGCTCCTCGCGATGTGGTCACCTGATGAGCCGCCTTCGCAGTTGAAGCGGACTTCCGGAGTGGACGGCGCCGTGATCGTCACCGCCAGAAATTCCATTGAACGCTGCGCTGCAGCCGGGTATTTTGGAATCCGCACTGCCGGGTCTGTTGTTGACACCTGCACATTCCGTGACATGTTCGCATTGGTCCGGTGCGTGGTCGGTGGCCGCCCGGCCAACCGCGAGGAGGCGCTCGTCGATGCATGCAGGCATGCGCTTGAGCATCTTCGGCGCGGCCGGCGATCGAGGCTGCAGGGAGTCGAAATGCTGAATCCGGTCGTTCGTTCAGGGTTTCTGATCGTGACAGCGGCGCTGTCGCTCTCGGGTTGCGCACAGTTCGAGCAGGTCGAAGTCCGGGAGCCTCGGCCGGCGACATCCCCACTTGCGCCTTCCGCGGCAATGACCGTCGAGGAGCTTGACACCACGACCGCCGCCGAGCGCGACGCCGCGGTTGCATCCGGCGCCGCCGGACGGCTTCTCGGTCAAACCGTTGCTTCGCTTGGCGACGCAACGACGCCAGGCTTCTGGATCGAGACCCCGCTGGCCACCGCGGAGGGGCCGGGCCGACTGGTGTATCAGGCCAGTGGCAGGAGCGTCGAGGTCACGTTGTTGCCTTCGGAGGGCGGTTCAAGTCGCGTTTCGCTTGCGGCAATGCGGCTTCTGGATGCACCTCTCGCCGGCCTGCCGACGCTTGAGGTCCATGCGCTTCCGTGAATGCGGCCGCGGACCCGGCTATTCCACGGTCACGGATTTCGCCAGATTGCGGGGCTGGTCCACGTCAGTCCCCTTCGCGACCGCGGCGTGGTACGCAAGAAGCTGGGCCGGAACGGCATAGAGGATAGGCGCAATCAGCTCCGGCAATTCCGGCATCTCGATGACGCGCCACAATCCGTCGCCTGCGATCCGCCGGCCCTTGCTGTCAGTGATCAGGACGATCCTTCCGCCCCGGGCCAGCACTTCCTGCATGTTCGAAACGGTCTTGTCGAAGAGCGCCGTCCTTGGAGCCATGACGATCACGGGAACGGACTGGTCGACGAGGGCGATGGGACCATGCTTCAGTTCGCCGGATGAATGGCCCTCGGCGTGGATGTAGCTGATTTCCTTCAGCTTCAGCGCGCCTTCCATGGCAAGCGGGTACATTGCGCCGCGCCCCAGGAACAGGATGTCCTGGAAGTCGGCCAAGGCACGTGCCGCTTCCTCGATTTGGCTTGAACAGCCAAGAGCCTGAGCGACAAGTCCGGGAAGGGATTGAAGCGCACGCAAGTGGTCCGCAAGCGTCTCGGCGTCCAGTTGCTCGCGGTCGCTCCCCGCCCGCAGCGCAAGAACCAGGAGCGCGAAGAGTTGGCCGGTGAACGCCTTGGTGGAGGCAACACCGATCTCGGGGCCCGCATGGATGGGCAGGACAACGTCGGATTCACGCGCAATCGAGCTTTCCTGAACGTTGATCACGGACAGGGTCCGGGCGCGTTCCGTCACGTGCCGAAGCGCGGCGAGGGTGTCGGCTGTCTCGCCCGACTGGCTGACGAAGATCGCCAGCGTGCCGGGGCCGACAGGCGTGTCGCGGTAGCGAAACTCCGAAGCCACGTCCACCTCGACGGCAACTCCCGCGAGCGACTCGAGCCAGTATTTCGCCGTTTGGCAGGCATAGAACGCGGTGCCGCAGGCAACCATGACGATCCGGTCAACCTCGGCGAAGTCCGGACACGCGTCGGGAAGGAACAACGCGCCGTCTCTGATGTAATGTTGGGCCGCGTCCGCCAGAGCGCTCGGCTGCTCGGCGATTTCCTTGGCCATGAAGTGCTGGTAGCCGTCCTTTTCGATCTGGCGCGGATCGATCCGGATCGTGTGGACTTCACGGTTTGCGCGGCGCCCTTTCGCATCGCGGATTTCCGCGCCTGCGCGCGTGAGAACCGCGCAGTCGCCTTCCTCGAGGTAACTGATCTGGTCGGTCAGCGGGCTCAGCGCGACGGCGTCGGAACCGAGATACATTTCACCGTCCCCAAAGCCGAGCGCGAGCGGCGATCCCTTGCGCGCCGCGACTATCAAGTCGTCCTCGCCATCGAACAGAAACGCCAGCGCGAAGGCGCCTTCGAGACGTGCGATCGTCCCCTTGGCCGCGGCAGGAGGCGCAAGTCCCTGATCAAGATGAAACTGCGCCATCAGCGACACGGTTTCGGTGTCGGTCCCGGTCTCGGTGGCATAGCCGCAGGCGGCGAGTTCCTCGCGCAGTTCGCGGAAATTTTCGATGATCCCGTTATGGACGACCGCAACGCGCCCGGACCTGTGGGGGTGGGCGTTCGCCACCGAGGGTGCACCATGTGTGGCCCAGCGGGTGTGTCCGATTCCGGCCTTGCCTGGCAGCGGGTCGTGAATCAGCATGTCCGAGAGATTTGCGAGCTTGCCGACCGCACGACGGCGGTCCAGCGTCCCCTCGTTCACGGTTGCAATTCCGGCGCTGTCGTATCCCCGGTATTCAAGACGCTTCAGCGCCTCGACCAAGGTTGGCGCCGCCTCATGGTCGCCAAGGATGCCTACAATGCCGCACATGGCCTCATCCCGGCTTGCCCGCGCGCTTGATCGCGCGCAGCCTTGCCCGCAGCTTGCGGGCAAGGCCCGACTTGTTCTCCTGCCGCCCCCTGGCGACCGCGAGGTCGCCGCCGGGAACATCGCGGGTGATGACTGAACCCGACGCTGTCATCGCTTCGTCGCCGACCTTGACCGGCGCGACCAGCATGGTGCTGGAACCGATGAAGGCCTTTTCGCCGATTTCGGTCCTGTGCTTGGAGACGCCATCGTAGTTGCACGTGATGGTTCCCGCGCCGACATTCGCGACCCGGCCTATCGACGCATCGCCGATATAGGACAAGTGCTTGACCTGGGCGCTTTCGCCGATCTCGGCATTCTTCACTTCGACGAAGTTTCCGATGCGGGCGTCATTGCCCAGTTCAGTGCCCGGTCGGAGACGCGCATGTGGCCCGACGACGGCGCCGCGTCCGACGCGGCAGCCTTCCAGATGGCTGAATGCCCGGACGCGGGCTTCGGATTCGATCACGACTCCCGGGCCGAACACGACATTCGGCTCCACCACGGCGCCGCGGTCAATGCGGGTGTCGAAAGCGAAGTGCACCGTGTCCGGCGAGTGAAGTGTCACGCCGCTTGCGAGGGCCGCGTTGCGCGCGCGCGCCTGAAACACCTGCTCTGCACGGGCCAGGTCCGCACAGGTGTTTACGCCGAGCGCTTCCTCTTCGGTGCAGGTCACGACCTGGACATCGAGCCCCTCGGCACGGCCCAGGGCGGCGATGTCGGTCAGGTAGTGCTCTCCGGCCGCATTGTCCCTGCCTGCCGCCGCGGCGAGACGAAGGAGCGTGCCGGTCCTGGCCAGAACCAGTCCCGCGTTGCAAAGCGTCATTGCGCGCGTCGCGTCATCGGCATCTTTCCATTCGACGATCCTGTGCAATGACGCCCCCTCCGCGACGATGCGCGCGTAGCGTCCGGGATCCGGCGCCTCGAAGCCGAGAAACGCAATGTCTGCGCCGTCCGCCCTGGCCTTGCCCAATGCGGTGATCGTTTCGGAGCGAATGAAAGGCGTGTCACCGAGTAGCACCAACGTGTCTCCGCCCTTGCCCTCCAGCTCGGGCGCCGCCACCGTGACGGCATGTGCCGTCCCGCGCTGCTCGGATTGCTCGGCGATCCTGATCCTGCCGTCGGTTTCCAGCGCTGTCCTGCTGACGGAATCACCATCTCGACCGACCACGAGGACACGCTCGCCGTCGAGCGCCTTCGCGGACGCAAGCACATGCGCAACAATTGGAGCTCCCCCGATTTCATGCAGCACCTTCGGACCGTCGGACAGCATCCGCGTTCCTGCTCCTGCGGCGAGAACGATCAGGTGAGTTGGCATCTGCTCTTTCCTTTTTCGTCGCGACCTTTTAGCCGCGTGCGTGAAGGCCTGAAAGGTTGTTGCCATCAACTTGTGTTGCCGCAAGTTACATCACTGGCCCGGAGTTGCCGTAGGACAAGAGCGTCAGCGACCCGTCCCCGAAGGCCGATGCCGACCAGCACGAGAAAGGATACACCATCCAGTCTACCTTGAACCATGCCTCGAAGGCCAACCCCGGAATGCTTCCTCAGTTCCAGGCTCTCGAAGATTCGCCTGCAGGCATGCCGGGTCAGGCACGAAACGGGGCGGATCCAAACGCGGGCGGTCAGGATGTGCCAGGGGAGACCGGTTTCGGCCGGCGTCACGGGAGAGGCCCGGTCGACTCCCGGTGCGGCGTGAGCCGCGTCTTCGCCCTCGACCGGCGGGGGGAGCCGCTGATGCCGTGCCATCCGGCGCGGGCGAGGAGCCTTGCGAAGAAGGGGCGCGCCGTCGTGGTGCGCCTCCATCCCTTCACCATGCCGCTCCGGGACAGGACCGGAGGGGAGACGCGGGCGCTCGACCCCGGGATCGACCCGGGGTCGAGGAGGACAGGCCTGGCGCTGGTGAGAGACGACGGCGCGGTCCTGTCCCTAGCCGAGATCGGGCACAGGGGAGGAAAGGTCCGGAAGTCGATGCGGCAACGGGCGGTTTGCCGGAGACGGCGGCGTCCGGCGAAGCTGCGCCACCGGAAAAGGCGGATCCTGAAACGGCGTTCCGGACGCAGGCTCCCGCCCTCGCTTCAGTCGCGGGTGGACAACGTGCTCGCCTGGACGGAACGGCTCAGGGGGCTTGCGCGGGTGAGCCGGTCCCGGATTCCGGTCGGCTGCCTGATTGCGGACAAGCCCGTCAGGGGCTTCCGGACGGGTGACGTCGTGCGCGCGACCGTGCCCTCGGGGAAGAGGCAGGGTGTCCATGTCGGGCGCGTCGCGGTGCGGGTCTCGGGATCGTTCGACGTCCAGGCCGCCGGCGGCACCTTCCAGGGCGTCTCGCACCTGCACTGCCGCAGCATCGTCCAGCGCGGCGACAGGTGCGGCTGCCACCTCGACACGTCGCCACGGCAAGGGGAGCCCGCGGCGTTGCATGGAACACTGGATCCCGCACGCCTCCCCAACTTGAAGGCCGGAGTTTCCTGAGGGGTGGGCCAATGAAGTGCGTGATTTTCGATCTTGATGGAACGCTGGCAGATACAAGCGCCGACCTGATCGAAGCTGCAAATGCCTGCTTCCGGGCACGCGGCCTCGGAGACCAGCTTGACGAGACCGAGGATCGGCTTGCAGCCTTTCATGGCGGGCGGGCGATGCTTAGGCTGGGATTTGCCCGTTCCGGCCAGGGTGGCGAGGAGGCGGTGGAGCGAACCTTCTCCGAATTCCTGGACCGATATCGGGAAGGCATCGATGCCAGGACCGTTCTGTTCCCGGACGCGGTGGCGGCGGTCGATGCGCTGAGTGACGCGGGATACCGGGTAGGCATTTGCACGAACAAGCCGGAGGAACTGGCCGATCTCCTTCTCGGCCGGCTGGGTGTCCGAGACCGGTTTGCGTCGCTTGTCGGGGCCGATACGCTGGCTGTGCGAAAACCCGACCCCAAGGCCTTCCTCGAAGCCGTGGCCCGGGCGTCCGGCAATCCCGCGCTATCCATGCTAGTTGGAGACACGGAAACCGATGTCAGGACCGCTCGGGCGGCCGGCGTTCCGGTTGCGCTCGTGTCATTCGGACCCGAGGGGGAGGGCGTGGCCCGGCTGGAGCCGGATGCGCTCTTGCCGGACTTTGGAGCGCTTGGCAGGATCGTGGCCGAACTGATCGGGTAGTCGACATGTTGCATCGATTTGAGGGCAGTTTCACGCAGCAGGAGCCGATCCCGGAAGCGGCGATGGACGCCGCGACCGAGGTCCTGAGGCATGGCAGGCTGCATCGATACAATCTGACGGAGGACGAGGTCGGAGAGGCTTCGCTCCTGGAACGCGAATTTGCGGCGTTCACGGGAGCACGCTTCGCGCTGGCGGCAACGTCGGGAGGTTACGCACTTGCGACGGCGCTGCGGGCTCACGGAGTGCGACCGGGCGATGCCGTCCTGAGCAACGCCTTCACGTTGGCGCCTGTGCCAGGAGCGATCGCGAGCGTGGGGGCACGAGTGGTGTTTGTGGAGACGACGGAGTCCCTGACGATCGACCTGGTTCACCTCGAGGAGATGGCAGAGATGTCGAGGGCACGGGTCCTGATGTTGAGCCACATGCGAGGTCATCAACCCGACATGGACCAGGTCACGCGTATCGCGCAGGATCGCGGAATCGTGGTCATCGAGGATTGCGCCCACACGATGGGCGGCTCCTGGCGAGGCGTGGTTTCGGGGCGCCACGGCGCAAGTGCGTGCTACAGCACCCAAACCTACAAGCACATCAATTCGGGCGAAGGGGGCATCCTGGCAACGGACGACCCGGAAGTGGCGGCGCGCGCCACTCTCCTGTCCGGGAGCTACATGCTCTACGAGCGCCACGGTGCCGGTCCTGACACGGACGTGTTCGAGGCGATGCGGGACTTCACGCCGAATCTCTCGGGACGCATGGACAACCTGCGGGCGGCAATCCTGCGTCCCCAGCTTGCTGCCCTTCCCGAACGCGTGCAGCGCTGGGCCGGCCTGCATGACGCGATGGAAGGCGGCCTGCGCGCCCTGCGCCGCCTGAGCCTGATCGATCGGCACCCGGACCTGATGCGAGTCGGGTCGTCATTCCAGTTTCGGCTGCCGGATCACGAAGCGAACGAGGTCGAGGACCTTGTGGAACGGTGCGCGCGCCGCGGCGTCGAATTGAAATGGTTTGGCGCCGCTCGGGCACATGGGTTCACGTCCACCTATCGCCATTGGGCCTACGCGGACGCGCCGGCATTACCGAAGACCGACAAGGTGATGGCCGGACTTCTGGACATGCGCCTGCCCCTGACGTTTTCGAAGGAGGACTGCGAGGTCATCGCCGGAATCATCCGCGAGGAAGTTGGCGGTGAGCGCGGCTGAACTTCCCTCAATTGCAATCATGCGTCGATCTTCGTGACCGCTCTGCATCGGGAAAGCGCGAAGGCGGGAGTGATTTCGCTATGGCGAACTGCGGTTTTTGCAGTGAGCTGAAATCAAACGATTTTTCGTGAGCCGGAGTTGGAGATTGCCCCTGATTGGGTGGATTTCGCGAAAATTCGTCGCGCAAGCCGCAATTTTTCCACGTCCGCCGTGTCTGCGGCGTTCCTGGCCCTGGAATCCGGGTGTGGTAGAGTGCTCCTCCAAACCATTTGAAAACGCCCCTGGACGGGGGGCGGAAAGGAGCACTCCGATGGAAAGTCTACAACCTGCAACCTCGATTGCCAACATCTGCGACGGAAGCGAATCCGTCACGGCGGCAAGGGACGGCCTGACGAAGGCGGGCGTCGCCCTGGTCGAGCGGGCCGCCGAGATCGGCCTGGCGGAGAACGTCGCGGCGCTGTTCAGGGACGACCCGCTGCAGGCCGAGGCCGCGTTCCGCGACATGGTCTTCGGCCTGGCCCGGTCGGTCCTGGCGGACGCGTTCGAGACGCTTGACGATCACGGCGAGGCGGTGGAGGCCGGGGGCCGGACGTACCGGAAGGCCGAGGTCACGCCGGGCCGCGCGATGACGATGTTCGGCCCAGTCGGCTTCCTGCGGTCGCGGTACCGTCCTTCGGGTCGCGGCGCGTCCCTGGTTCCGGCCGAGAGCGTCCTTGGCCTGACGGTCGGCGGGCTGACGCCTGCGGCGGCGGGTCTCTCGATGTATCTGATGAGCGGCCTGACGGCCCGCGAGAGCGAAGATGCCTGGAGGAGGCTCTGCGGCGAGGGGCCTTCGACGGCATCGCTGGTGCGGCTTTCCGGGGAGGCCGGGGCTTGCGCGGAGGAGTGTTTCGGCGAGTTTCTGCCGGGTCTCCGGGAGCAGGAGGAACTGCCGGCGGAAGCCGTGTCGGTTCTTGTCTCCCTTGACGGCGTGATGATGCGCATGAACGCCGAGACGGCGGACGGAAAGGCAACGGACGCTGGCTGGCGCGAGGCGTCGTGCGGCGTCGTGGCCTTGGTCGATGCCGAGGGGAACATGCTGGAGAGCCGGTCCTTCGGGCGTCTGCCGGAGCAGGGCAAGGGGAGCCTGAAGTCGCAGCTGATGGCCGAAACGTTCCACTGGCTCGGGCGAAATCCGGACCTGAAGATCGCGGTGGTCGCCGATGGCGCGAAAGACAACTGGCCATTTTTGCAATCGCTGAGCCCCGACGTCATGCTAGTGGATTTTTGGCATTCGGCTCAGCATCTGAGTGCCGCTGCCGACGCCGCCTTCGGCCCGGACACGCCTGCGGGAACGGCCTGGTTCGAGAAGTGGCGGCACGTCCTGCGGCACGATCCCAAGGGCGCCGGAAAGGTGATCGACGCCATGCGCCACCTGCTGCGGAAGGGCAAGGGGGCCGACCGGATCCGGAAGGAGCTGGCCTACTTCCGCAACAACCGCCGACGCATGGACTACGCGGACGCCGCCGCGGCAGGCTACGCGATCGGGTCCGGTGCAGTTGAATCTGCCAACAAGGTTCTCGTGACGTGCCGGATGAAGCGCTCAGGGCAGAGCTGGGGACGCGACGGCGGACAGGGTGTCCTGACTTTCCGGTCGCTTCTCAAGTCCGGACGCTTCGACCGGGCATGGGCCGCGCTGGTCCCGAGCATGAAACGCAACGGCGGCTGGAAGCCACCAGAATGCGCCAACGAGAACCGGCCGGCGGCGCAGATCGCGCTCGCCGCGTGATTCGCAGGTGGAACATCATGGAATCACAAGGTGAACCATATGAGAATCGCGCCCGCGAAGGCCGCCGCGCTTGACGCGCGGCACCGGCGCAGCTAGGCAAATGAACGTTCGTTCATTTACGGGGGCCCCAGATGTTCGACGCATCCATGCGGTTCGATCTCGGCGAGGACATAGGCGCGCTTCGCGATGTCGTGCAGCGCTGGGCTCGGGAACGGGTTCGGCCCATGGCGGCCGAGATAGATCGCGCGAATGCCTTTCCGTCAGAGCTCTGGAGGGAAATGGGTGAGCTGGGAATCCTTGGCGTCACCGTTGAGGAGGAATATGGCGGCGCCGGTCTGGGATATCTGGCTCACGCGATCGTCGTCGAGGAGATTGCGCGGGCGTCCGCCAGCGTCTCCCTGTCCTACGGAGCCCATTCGAATCTCTGCATCAACCAGATCAGGCTGAACGGGAACGAACGGCAGAAGGCCATGTTCCTGCCCCGGCTTGTCGCGGGGGAGCATGTGGGAGCGCTCGCGATGAGTGAGGCCGGGGCCGGTTCGGATGTCGTTTCAATGAGCCTTCGTGCCGAGAAGCGGAACGATCACTACAGGCTCAACGGGACCAAGTACTGGATTACCAACGGGCCTGACGCAGACACGCTGGTGGTCTATGCCAAGACCGATCCCGATGCGGGATCGAAGGGGATCACCGCATTTCTCGTCGAACGGGAAATGACCGGATTCTCGACGAGCGCCCACTTCGACAAGCTGGGCATGCGGGGATCGAACACGGCAGAGCTGATCTTCGAGGATGTGGAAGTTCCGTTCGAGAACGTGCTCGGAGAAGAGGGGCAGGGGGTTCGCGTGCTGATGTCAGGGCTGGACTACGAGCGCGTGGTGCTGGCGGGAATCGGACCGGGGATCATCGCGGCCTGCCTTGACGAGGTGATGCCCTACATGGCCGGGCGCAAGCAGTTCGGGAAGCCGATCGGGTCGTTTCAGCTCATGCAGGGGAAGATCGCGGACATGTATGCGGCGATGAATTCGTCGCGCGCCTACGTCTACGAAGTGGCAAAGGCCTGTGACCGGGGCGACGTGACGCGGCAGGACGCCGCTGCATGCTGCCTGTTCGCGAGCGAGACCGCCATGCGACAGGCGCATCAAGCCGTGCAGGCAATGGGTGCTGCGGGCTTCATGAACGATCATCCCGTGTCTCGTCTGTTTCGCGATGCGAAGCTGATGGAGATCGGTGCGGGAACAAGCGAGATCCGGAGGATGCTCATCGGCCGTGAGCTGATGGGGCAGGTTGCGTGAGGCGGGTGACTGCAGCGCCTTGAGTGCAGTCACGTCTCGGCCTTGATTGCATGCACCTTGCGCTGCCGCAAAATCACATGCGCAAGGCTCAGCAGATCACGCGGTGGACATTGCCGATTTTGCACGCCGCATCCTCGCCGATGCGCGCGGGACAGGTCCGATCAGACCGGGTCCGTGGATGTTGTCGTCGGGACGGTTCGGCGCGGCATCGGAAGACTGGTTGACCAGGTCATCGCGCCGTTCAGCATGGCGGTCCCCGGCACGTCGCGGTACGAAAGGGGTCTTGGTCAGCTCTGTTCCGGTGCCTTGACCTTCACGGTCACGACCTCGGTGTCGTGATACTGCTGATGATGGACTGACGATGCGAGATGCCGCAACAGCCGAAGCGAAGCCTCATGGTCGAGCGACGTGCCGGTGGTGTGCTCGCCAAGTCGGGAAATGCGATCCTCGAGGTTTATCTCTTCGCCGGAGGCGACAACGAACTCCAGGATGGCCCCGCCTTCATCGCGCGAAATGGAGACGCGGAACCGGCGGGATCGATCGTCCTTCTGGTTCTCGCGAAGTGTCAGGAATGTCTCTTCGCCCACGGCGTCAAGCCGCTGCGCCATAGCGGCGCCCCATCCGTTGCTCAAGGCAAATTGCCTCAGGAACGCGCTCATCGGGCCAAGCGCTGTGTCGTCAAACGGGACTTCCATGCGCCTGCGCCGAGGCTTTGCCGCATCCAGAAAAATTGTCAGCAGGATGGCCGAGGCACCGCCGGCCGTCATGCCGTTTTGAAACAGGCCTCCCGCGAATCCCTCAAAGAATTCAGGGTAGATCGCGCCGTTCTGGAAGCCGACGCCGATCCAGAATGAAACGCCGACCACCACCCCCTTGCGATAGTCCAGCCCGTCCTGCACGACCATCCTCATTCCGACGACGAACAGCGTCGACAGCAGCACGGTCGCGTAAGCGGCCACGACCGGCCCGGGAATCGCGAGGATTGCCGCTAGCGACTTGGGAAGAAGGGCCATGGCGAGGAAAATGAGGCCAACGGCAACGCCGACCCGACGCGATGCCACCCCGGTAAGCTCGGTCACGGAAATGCTGGTGGAATAGGTCGTGTTCGGAACTGTGCCGAGCAGGCCGGAAAGCATGTTGCCAAGCCCGTCGGCGGCGACCGCCCCCTCGACCGCCCGGTAGTCCACTGCCCGACGGTCGCGCCACGAAACGTGCTGGATCGCCATCGAGTCGCCGATCGTCTCGATCGCGCCGACAAGGGTCACGATCACAAAGGCCGGCAGCAGGCTCCAGAAGGCCGGACCAAAATCCACGTCGAAGCCCGGCCAGCCCCCTTGCGGCAGCCCGATCCAGGCCGCCTGGGCGACGCGTTCCGCTTCGTATATTCCGAATGTCCAGCCGACCACCGAACCGACCACGACCCCGATCACCGGAGCCCACAGACGCCAGACCCCGGAGGCGGCAAGCGCGATGCCGACGACCACCGCAATTGTTGCAGCCGCCGAAAGCGGCGATGCCAGATCGTGGGCATTCTCAGGCACCTGCTCCAGCATGTCGAATACGATCGGCATCACTGTCACCGCGATAAGCATGATGACGGTGCCGGCTACCGTAGGCGTGAATATTCGACGCACCCAGACAAGATGCGTGGCAAGAACGAACTGGATCAGGGACGAAATGACAACAAGCGTGGCAAGCAACGCTGGGCCGCCTGCCGCGATCGCCGCTATACTGACCGCAATGAACGCCCCGGAGGTTCCCATGAGGAGAACATAGCCTGCGCCGAACCGGCCGACGCGAACCGCCTGGACAATCGTGCTGAACCCGCTGACAGCAACGACTGCGAACGCCGCCCAGGACAGGTAGGGATCGCCTTCTCCGGCGGCGCGGATCACGATGGACGGGGTGAGCACGATCCCGGCAATGGTGAGAAGCGCCAGTTGCAGGCCGAGACCGAATGCCAGTGGCGTTGGAGGCTTTTCGTCAGCCGCATAGCGAATATGCCTGCCATCCTCGCTCGTTTCCATTCCGTTACCTCCAATTCCGCCTGACGATCAGGATGAGGACCGCATTTTTCCCGCGTGTCAAGTTGGGTCCAGAATGCCGGGTGTAACCCAAGTTTCTTGTCAGGCGGCGACAGCCTTTCTCGCCTGCCAGTCCAGGAAATCGGGCAGCCTCAGGTTCATGACGCAACTCTTGAGCCCGAGCATGGCGTTGGCTCCGCGCTCCGACCAGCGGGTGCCGGGACGCTTCAGCCGCAGCCCGAACTGCCTGCAGCCGCTTTCCACGACGCCGCTTCCGACCTGCATGCCCTGGTCGCGGTACTCGTCGTACCGCATGCGCTCGATGTTGTTCCTGAAATAGCGACAACAGGCCTTCACCTCCTCATGACGGCCGCTGAAGGGCTCGAGCTCCCGGATCACCTTGGCGACCCGCCCGGCCTCGATGTCCGCCTTGACGTCCTTGAACCGCCGGTCCCGTTCCGTCTTGTCCGGGAGGATCGCCTTCACGGCGTCGGAGGCGTATTCGAGGACATGGAACAGATCCAGGACGCAGGTGACCTTCCGTCCTCCGAACAGCTCGTCGCAGGTGTTCCGTATCCATTCGGCCCCGTCGGAGATGACGACGAGCTCCCCGGCGTCGTGCAGGCCGCGGCGAAGCGCCTCCCGGTCAAGGCGCGTGGCGAAACCGGAAGGCTCCGGGCTTGCGGACCGAGCGGCCGCGCTGTCGATGAGGCAGCTGGACGTCTCGCTGCCCCTGTCCTTCAGCGCCGCGCCGGTCTCCGGATCCCGGCACTCGGCGGTGTACATCACGGCCAGCTTGGCTTCGCGTGTCTTCGAGGTCCCGTCCTCCTGCTTCCCGGCAACGCCTTCCACGTCACCCTTCCGCATCGGGATCCCGGTCCCGTCGATGGACAGGTACATGCGCGATGCCAATGGCTTGCCTTCGACGACCTCCTCCCGCTCGAACCGGAGGACCTCCTCGCCGAGCGCCAGCGACCAGCGCTGCAGCGAGCTCCGGGAGGCGGCCACCCCGGCAAGGTTCGCGATGTGGCGGCTCGCCGCGTCGAAGCTCATCATCGGCACCGTCTCGGCCATGACGCTCGCCATCCCCGGAGTGAAGGCGCTGCCCTCCAGACCAAGGGCCCGGTCCAGCGGGAAGCGCCCCTTGCCGCACGACCGGCAATGGAAATGCGTCCGTTCCACCTCGACCCGGCCGAGCCGGGTCAGGAACGACTTCCGCGTCGCCGGATGCCGGCGCATCGGCTTGCCGCAGCCCTCGCATTCCGGCGTCGGAAGCATGCCGTCGAGATGCTCCAGGAGCAGCTTCAGCGCCGCCGCGCCGCCGCCAAGGGAACTGTCGCGGAGCGCCCGCTCCACGCCGTCAAGGTCGGGAACGCCGGACGCGAGGTCCGCCGCAAGCTTCGGAAGCTGCGGCCCGAACTCCGCCGAAACGGCTCCCAGCAGCTCCTGAAGCGTCCCGCCGTCCGGCCTGAAGCCCGCCAGCGGCAGCTCGTCTTCCGTGATGTCGCGGCTCCGCACCTCGCCGCCCTCCAGCCAGTACTGCGTGAACCCGCCGTCGCGCTCGCGGACCACCGGCGGATGAACCGCCGCCTCGCCTTCCGTCAGTCCTTCCAGATACGCCACCGCGTCCGGATGCCTGTGCCCTTGGTTCCCTGCGTCCTGCGTCATGGTTCGCGCTCCTGCCCGTTGCCTGAAAACGCGCCGCCGACCGATTCGCCCGGCCGTTGTCGGACACGCCTCCCCGAACAATGGAGCCAAAAACCAACGGGGTCAAAAAAATTGGGATACACCCCCAGAATGCCATTGGAGCGTAAAGGGCGCCGGCGCCGCCTTTTCCGTCGGTGTCTCAAGAACCAGCGATGGGTCGAAACCCACCAGCGAAAGGCGACCGAAAATTTCGATATTGTGCCTGACAGGGCCTGCGAGGTGCTCTCGTCCACGCCCGCGGGGGTGTTTCCCATTTCCGGTTTGTCGATCCCGATGCGAAGACGTCGGAAGCCTTTTCATGGGAATGACGTACATAAGTGATCACGTTCTTTCTGCGTTCTTCCGGCTTTCTGGCAACATGCGAAGAAAGGGAGGTCCACGCACCCTCTCGCAGACGCTCGACGCAGGAGCGGCCGCATCGCACTTGCAAGGACGTGCAGGAACATTGTCCATCGCCTGCTTCCGCAGGCGAAGTCGAACCGGCAATGGCTTGGGACGCCGCTTGAGAGCCAGCGCCTGCCTTGCAACGCCAGGCTCGAGGAACGCATCGACCGTTGCCGCGGAACGGGCCGCAGCCTGACCTGCCTCGACCGGTGCAAGGCGCTGAAGGAATGCAGCCGAGAGGTTCCGGAGATGGCGTCCATGACGGAAACCGTTTGCGCCAGGCCAAGCCCTGGAGAGGAGGACAGGATGACCTGGAACCTTTCGTCGTGATCCAGCGGGTTCGACTCCCGCCCGGCAAAGGCGCAGCCCGCCAGCCGGAAGCGCGTGTTGCATGGCGCACGGCAACGTGTGTCGTGAAGCGTGCACAGCGGGTGGCGAAGCGACCTGCTGAGCCTCGAGACAGGCAATGCCGGTGCCTTCTTGTTTCCTGACAGCGGGGGCAGCGCCGGGACCGCCGCCACTGGCGAGGCGGACCGGACCGGCCGGGGTCGGAGAACTTCGCAAGGCCACGGGATGATCGCCAGGGAACCTGGGAGGCCCGGCCTCGTCCGTGTGCAGGCATCGCTGGAAGGGGAACGGCCGGCGCGAACAGTCAAGACCCCGGCCCGGAGCAGGCCCGCATCTGCCCCGGGAGCGCGAGAGCGACACGACACCACGAACCTCGCGGGAGCGCATGGTACCGGACGGCGAATCAACAGGCCCGAGGGAAGCGGAGCCGGGAGTCGCAGCGCCTTGACAGTGCCGTCGAGGCCGGGGAACCGTGTCCATCGGGACCCGGCGGAGGGAAGCGAGGCGTCGCATGGACGGAACCGGAGGAGGGAAGCACGCCGAGACACAGCGCTCGCCTTGCGTGACAACGCAACGGTCCCGGACAGCCGCAATGGATCTGCGAACCCGCCATGCGAGCAACCGGATGCCCTGATGCGGGCACGTCCAGCTCGGTGGGGGGAGGGGCTCGGCAACGACCCCTCCTGCCCGGCCCCGGATCGTCCTTCAGGGGACCGCTCCGAGGGGGAAAGCGACGTGACCGACCCGCCGGCCTCGTCACTGCGCGAGGCTTGCACTGTCCGGAGAGCCTGACTACGCTCCGCTCCAAAGGGGCTTCGGCCGCATACCGGCCCGGACTGCCGGTTCCTGGGGCAGGAAAATCCCGCCGCCGGGCCGTTTCGGACTGGAAGTGGGGCGTCAAATGACCGAACGCAATGAGGTGAAGCCCTATGTCCAAGAGGTTCTGGCCGAACAGGATGCCTACCGGAAAGCAGGCCCGTCTTTGCTGCCAAGTGTTGTCAGGTCGGTCACCGGGCCATTCGGGGGCCTGACCGACAGGTTGATCCCTGCCAGCGCCGTCGAGGCGGCAATACGGGGTGCTGACTGGGTTGCTTCGTCCTCGATCCGAACCGCAGCCATTTCCCATGAATTCGCGGATATCGAAGCCTGCGACGCGGCTGCTGCGGATGTGCGGCGTTGGGCGCTGGGCTATGCGGCCACGAATGGTGGCGCAACGGGCGTCCTGGGAGCGGCAGGGCTGGTCTTTGACATCCCCGCTACCGTGACGCTGGCACTCAGAACGGCTCGGCTCACCGGTCTCTGCTATGGATTTGGCGGCGTCGGAGAGCGGGAGCGCGTTCACGTTCTCGATGTCCTGAAACTTGCAGGTGCGAACACCGTGGAGGAGCGCAAGGCGGCCTTGCAGCGTCTTGCCGAGTCCCGTGCGCAGTTCGATCGCGACGACTGGCAGAAGATCGCGGCCATGACCGGACGGGCGACGGGTTCGGTCGTGGCGATACAAAGGCTGGCGACGACGCTCGGAGTCAATCTTTCGACCCGAAAGATGGCCCAGGTTGTGCCGATCGTCGGGGCGGTGGTCGGGGCAGGCGTGAACGCGGCCTTTCAGCACGACGTTGCGTCGGCGGCGCGCTTTGCGTTCCGGGCGCGCTGGCTTGAGGTCAACGAGGGCATCATCGAAGGCCGAATGAGCATCCCGGCGCCGGAAGACACCTGATGAAGATCCCGGCAATCCAGCGTTCAACCACCGGCCACCGTGCTCGGTCGCTGTGGCTCAAGTTCGCGCACATGCGGCTTGCTGCGCCTTTCGTTCGACATTGACCACGGCCGGCTCGGGCTGTAGGGAGGGCGCATCGACGGCAACCTACGCGGAGGTGACCTTGGAAGACCTGTTGCGGGAATACCTGCCGATCCTGGTCTTTCTCGTGATCGCGAGCGGGCTTGGGATGGTCCTGATCCTCGCGGCCGTCGTCCTGGCGCCGAGTGATGCCGACCCGGAGAAGCTCAGCGCCTACGAATGCGGATTCAATGCATTTGATGACGCCCGGATGAAGTTCGATGTCAGGTTCTATCTGGTTGCGATCCTGTTCATCATCTTCGATCTCGAAATTGCCTTCCTGTTTCCGTGGGCGGTCGCCTTCGGTGACCTGGGAGATTCGGCGTTCTGGTCGATGATGGTCTTCCTGGTGGTTCTGACAGTCGGATTTGCCTACGAGTGGAAAAAGGGCGCGATGGACTGGGAGTGATCCTGAAGAGCCGGGCTCCTGGCATTGCCGCCCTCGCCCCAGGATGCACCCGGCCTGGCGTTCGTGGAATTCAATGCCTGCTGCGTCTGGTCGCGTTGACGCTTCACGGGGGAGCGGATAAACCGCGCTCTCAGGAGGTGAACTCATGAGCGTTGCCACATCGCGAAACTCCGCCGGTCCTGATCGCGACGTGGACGCGCGGGAGTTCAACCGGCAATTGCAGGACGACGGCTTTCTTGTCACCTCCACAGCGGACATCGTCAATTGGGCGCGAACCGGAAGTCTCCATTGGATGACGTTCGGGTTGGCGTGCTGCGCTGTCGAGATGATGCACACGTCCATGCCGCGATATGACCTCGAGCGTTTCGGCACTGCGCCTCGTGCGAGCCCGCGCCAGTCGGACCTGATGATCGTGGCCGGTACATTGACGAACAAGATGGCGCCAGCGTTGCGCAAGGTCTACGACCAGATGCCCGAGCCGCGTTACGTGATCTCAATGGGATCCTGCGCAAATGGTGGTGGCTACTACCATTACAGCTATTCGGTTGTCCGAGGCTGTGACCGGATCGTTCCCGTCGATGTCTATGTTCCGGGCTGCCCGCCGACCGCGGAGGCGCTGCTCTACGGCATCCTTCAGCTGCAGCGCAAGATCCGCCGCACGGGCACAATCACGCGCTGAGGAGGCGGCGATGTCTGCAGAGCTCACAGAACTTGCAGCCGGGATCGAGGCGAAGCGGCCGGACTGCGTGCTCTCGCATGCGGTGGCCTTCGGAGAACTCACGGTCGCGGCGGCACTGCCGTCGCTGGTTGGCTTCGTGGACTTCCTGAAGTCGGACAAGAGCTACCGGTTCACGACGCTCGTTGACATCACCGCCATTGACTATCCGGCGCGGGAAGTGCGTTTCGACATGGTCTATCATCTCCTTTCGATGCACCAGAACCGGCGCATTCGCTTGAAGGTCGCCGTGCGCGAGAATGAGTTCGTGCCGACATTGACAGACGTTCATGCGTCGGCGGGCTGGTTCGAGCGAGAGGTGTTTGACATGTTCGGCATCCTCTTTTCCGGCCATCCTGACCTGAGACGCATCCTCACCGACTACGGGTTCCAGGGTCATCCGCTGCGGAAGGATTTCCCCACGACCGGGTATGTCGAGGTGCGTCACGACGAGGAGTTGAAGCGTGTCGTCTACGAGCCCGTCAAGCTGGTGCAGGAATACCGCCAGTTCGACTTCATGTCCCCATGGGAAGGAGCGAACTATATCCTGCCGGGGGACGAGCGGGCCGGGCAAGAGATTGAACCATGAGATTGATGACGTTCCGCCTGAATCGCGTCGCGAACGCCTGGCAGGCGCCGGTTTCCGGTACGGGCGGATCGCGCTGCGTGCCTGTGGGTGGCGAGGCGACATGCATCCTTCTCGGCGGATTGCCTGAGCGGTCGGAAAGGTCGGAATGATGGATGGCAAGCTTGACGGAGCCTCGGCTGGCGAGAAGAAGCTCCGCAACTTCAACATCAATTTCGGGCCGCAACACCCGGCTGCACATGGCGTTCTGCGGCTGGTGCTGGAGCTTGACGGCGAAATCGTCGAGCGCTGCGATCCGCATATCGGCCTTCTTCATCGCGGCACCGAGAAGCTGATGGAGAGCCGCACCTACCTGCAGAACCTGCCGTATTTCGACCGGTTGGACTATGTGGCGCCGATGAACCAGGAACATGCTTGGTGCCTCGCGATCGAAAGGCTTACCGGCACCGAGATTCCGCGCCGGGCGTCGTTGATTCGAGTGCTGTATTCGGAGATCGGACGCATCCTGAACCACCTGCTGAACGTGACGACGCAGGCGCTGGATGTCGGAGCCCTGACACCGCCGCTTTGGGGGTTCGAGGAACGCGAGAAGCTCATGGTGTTCTACGAGAGGGCATGCGGGGCACGACTGCATGCAGCCTATTTTCGTCCTGGCGGCGTGCATCAGGACCTTCTCCCGGAACTCGTCGACGACATAGAAGGGTGGGCGGACGAGTTCCCGAAGGCGCTGGACGACATCGACGGTCTCCTGACGGAGAACCGGATTTTCAAGCAGCGGAACGTCGACATTTGCATTGTCTCCGAACAGGAAGCCCTGGATTGGGGATTCTCCGGGGTGATGGTGCGCGGCTCCGGCATGGCATGGGACCTCCGGCGGTCGCAGCCGTACGAGTGCTATGACGAGTTCGACTTCCGGATTCCCGTGGGAAAGAACGGCGACTGCTACGACCGGTATCTCTGCCGCATGGCCGAGATGCGGGAGAGCCTGAAGATCATCAAGCAGGCATGCGAGAAGCTGAGGGCGGAACCGGGCAAGGTGCTCGCCCGTGGCAAGCTGACACCTCCGCCGCGGGGTGAAATGAAGACTTCGATGGAAGCGCTGATTCACCACTTTAAGCTTTATACCGAGGGATTTCGCGTTCCTGAGGGCGAGGTCTATGCAGCCGTCGAGGCCCCCAAGGGCGAGTTCGGCGTCTACCTTGTGGCTGACGGCACCAACAGGCCCTATCGCGCAAAGATCCGGGCGCCGGGATACCTGCATCTTCAGGCCATGGACCATGTCTCGAAAGGGCACATGCTGGCGGATGTATCCGCCATCATCGGAACGATGGATATCGTGTTCGGGGAGGTGGACCGATGACGGGTTCGGTCAGGTCATTCGTCCGTTGCAGTCAGGAACGGGCCGTGAGGGTTCGGCCTTCGCGAACAAAGTGAGGAACTGATGCTTCGACGCCTTCACGCCGAACAGCCGGAGAGCTTTGCCTACACGCCCGCCAATCAGGCGTGGGCGGAACGTCAGATCGCGAATTACCCGGACGGGAGGCAGGCCAGCGCAATCATCCCGCTTCTTTGGCGGGCGCAGGAGCAGGAGGGCTGGCTCAGCCGGGCCGCGATCGAACGTGTCGCGGCGATGCTGGACATGGCCTATATCCGGGCGCTCGAGGTCGCGACCTTCTACTTCATGTTCCAGTTGCAGCCGGTCGGAAGCGTGGCCCATGTGCAGGTCTGCGGCACGACCTCCTGCATGATTTGCGGGGCCGAAGACCTGATCGCGGTCTGCAAGGAGAAGATCGCCGTGTCCCCGCTAAGGGTTTCCGAGGACGGAAAATTCTCCTGGGAGGAAGTCGAATGCCTCGGGGCCTGCTCGAACGCGCCGATGGCGCAGATCGGCAAGGACTACTATGAAGACCTGACTGTCGAACGGTTGGCGGAGATCATTGACGAACTCGCTGATGGCAGGGTTCCGGTGCCTGGCCCGCAAAACGGTCGGTTCGCCTCGGAGCCGGTTTCGGGGCTCACCAGTCTCGACGAGCGGCAAGGCGAGAGGCAAGGGCACAACGCGAGTGTGCGGCTTGCTGTCACGCTGAGCGACACGGTCAAGCGAATCGACGGGAACTAGACATGCCCGGTCCTGCCTGCAGTGTCGGAATTGGCAGCGTGGACGTCACCGGGAACCTGGTCATGGCACGCCGTCGCCGCGAGGCCATCGTTCCGCACTGCCGGGAACGCAACGCTGCCTCGGTCTTGAACCGGTCAAAATGCTCCGCCATGACCATGTTGGTGGCACATGGCTGATGGCAAGGACATGGATCGGGAACTTGGACGTCAAGGGCGCACCGTGGCGCTCGTCATTGCGCTTACGATGATCCTCTGGTTCGTGGCCCAGTCGGCAGGGGGCTGGCTTGGTTTGCCGGGACGGTACGCGTTTCTGGTCGATCTTTTCGCCCTTGCGGGTTTTCTCTGGGCGCTAATCGTGACATGGCAAATTTGGCACAAGCGGCGCAAGATGCGTTGACTTGTGATGGCCGGTTGCAGGACGGAACAGGCAGATGCTTGAGGACAAGGACCGCATATTCACGAACCTATACGGCATGCATGATCAGACGCTGGCCGGGGCGAAGGCGCGTGGCCACTGGGACGGAACTGCAGCGCTGGTCGAGAAGGGTCGCGACTGGATCGTCGAGCAGGTCAAGGAGAGCGGGCTGAGAGGTCGTGGGGGCGCGGGCTTTCCGACCGGCCTCAAGTGGAGCTTCATGCCGAAGGAATCGGATGGCCGCCCTTCTTACCTGGTGGTCAACGCCGACGAATCCGAACCTGGCACTTGCAAGGACAGGGAAATCTTGCGCCACGATCCGCACACGCTGATCGAGGGTTGCCTGATTGCCAGCTTCGCAATGGGCGCACATGCCTGCTACACCTACATTCGAGGCGAATACGTTCGAGAGCGCGAGGCGCTGCAGGCCGCGATTGACGAATGTTACGATGCCGGCCTTCTAGGCAAGGATGCTGCAGGATCAGGCTGGGATTTCGACCTGTATCTTCATCATGGCGCCGGGGCATATATCTGCGGCGAGGAGACCGCGCTTCTTGAAAGCCTGGAAGGCAAGAAGGGCATGCCGAGAATGAAGCCTCCGTTTCCCGCGGGGGCCGGCCTCTATGGCTGTCCGACGACCGTGAACAACGTGGAATCCATTGCCGTGGTTCCCACGATCCTGCGGCGTGGCGCTGAATGGTTCGCGGGCTTCGGCCGCACGAACAACTCCGGGACGAAGCTGTTCGCGATCAGCGGACATGTGGAAGCCCCTTGCGTCGTCGAAGAGGCAATGTCGATTTCCTTTGCGGAACTCATTGAACGCCACTGCGGCGGGGTCAGGGGCGGCTGGGACAACCTCAAGGCCGTCATACCCGGCGGGTCCTCGGTGCCTTGCCTGCCAGGCAAGCTGATGAAGGAAGAGTGCATCATGGACTTCGACTGGCTGCGCGACCAGAAATCGGGTCTCGGTACCGCTGCCGTGATCGTCATGGACCAGTCGACCGACATCGTGAAGGCCATCTGGCGACTCTCGAAGTTCTACAAGCATGAGAGTTGCGGACAGTGCACGCCTTGTCGCGAAGGCACGGGATGGATGATGCGGGTCATGGACCGGCTGGTCAGGGGTGAGGCCGAAATCGAGGAAATCGACATGCTGCTCGATGTCTCGACCCAGGTCGAGGGCCATACGATCTGCGCCCTGGGCGATGCGGCGGCGTGGCCGATCCAGGGGTTGATTCGTCATTTTCGCGGCGAGATCGAGGATCGGATCAAGGCTGCACGTACCGGCACGATGAGCGCTGTGGCCGCGGAGTGACACCGCGCGGATGGGGGGCTGTGCCTGCTCAAGCATCAACGCGTTCCGCGAAGGCGTCTACGAGTTGCAGGTGTGCATCCCCGATGATGTCAATTCCATCTCGATCTGAGCAGGGCGCCATCGCTTCGGGGAGCGGGTCTCAACCGCATTCGTCGTGTACACGGTCAACACGGTCGTTGGGAGATGATTCTCTTCAAAGTGGTGTCGACAACTTTCAAGCTGGAAAACCTGGAGCATTCAAATGTCGTTCTTTGAGGCCTATGACCCCGCTTTCGACGGATACGTCTTGGGCAACGCGCCGGTCAAGCAGATCGCCACCGGGTTCGACTGGGTTGAGGGGCCGGTCTGGTTCGGCGATGCCGGCTTTCTGCTATTCTCTGACATACCGAACAACCGCATCATGCGCTGGACCCCGGGAAGCGGCATCACGACCTATCGACAGCCTTCGAACCACAGCAACGGCCATACGCGCGACCTCGAGGGTCGGCTGGTCTCCTGCGAACACGGCGCCCGGCGCGTGACACGGACCGAACATGACGGACAGGTCACGGTCATCGCGGACAGCTTCGAAGGCAAGCGGCTCAACTCGCCCAACGACGTGGTCGTGAAGTCCGACGGCACGATCTGGTTCTCGGACCCGCACTACGGGATCATGAGCAATTACGAGGGCGACGCCGCAGAGCAGGAACTGCCATGCAACCTGTACCGTGCCGACCCGGCCACCGGACAAATGGACGCGATGGTGACGGATGCCAATTGCCCGAACGGCCTGGCGTTTTCGCCTGACGAGTCGCGGCTCTACATGGCCGATACCGGACGCATGTTCAGCGATGATCCGCAGCACATCCGGGCCTTTGACGTTGGCCCCGACGACAGGCTGGCCGGGGGCGAGGTGTTTCACGTGGTCGATCCGGGCTGCTCGGACGGCCTGCGTGTCGACAGCGACGGAAATCTCTGGTCCTCCGCCGCCGACGGTGTCCACTGCATTTCCCCGAACGGGGATCTTCTGGGCAAGATCCTGGTGCCCGAACTGGTTTCGAACGTCTGTTTCGGCGGACGCGCGAAACACGAACTCTACGTTACCGCGACCACCTCGGTCTATCGTGTCGTTCTGAACCGGCGGGGGATCCAGCACCCATGACTTCTGGGCCGGATCTTAAGGATGCCATTGTTCAACCTCGAACGGGGCGCGGCTTGGACGAACGGACGCACCCGCGGCGATCACCGGAACCGTGCGCGAGATAGCCTGCCGCGTCTGCACCAATGTGCATCCGAGAGATGGAATGCGTTGGAGCGCGGCATCAAGGCTTTCGAGCAGTGCCGCGCGGACCGGCCGCCTCCCATCTTGGCCGCCAAGCGAAGCGGCCCGGCTGCCAACAGGTCAAGATGCCTGACGACTCGTATGCGAAAAAAATTTTTGGAATCAGCGTTATAGGAGACTTTGTTCGCAGACTTTTCCTGCAACGCACGAACATGAGCGAAGACTCAGTCGCGGCGACATCCAGTTAATGGGGGCAGGCTGGAGCGACACGCGACCCCAGGAAGCCGGGCGCTTGGGAACAGGGCGTTCCTCGCGTCGAATCCCGTCAAATTGGTCAAGACGCCCGTCGAGCCGCGAATGTTGGCTACCATAAATTCAAATGGGCGTACGACGGGCTCGAACCATGCGTTCGCGGCCGGGCAAGCTGCAACCAGGTTTCGCCGCTCACCGGCCTGCCGCGACGCAACCGGTGCGGCAGGGGCGCAGTAGGGACACGGAGCGGCGGGCAGCGACGCGGGCAGGGGAGGCTGTCGGACAGCCATTGATGCCGGATCAATAGTGGTATGCCTCCACGATTTCCTTCAATTCCGGACCGAAATCGAGAATGCGCTCCACCCTTGCCCTGCAGCCCTCCTCTCCCGCCGGGGCATCTCCAAAGAACAACGAATTCAATCGGTCATGAAGCGACATGAATCCGCAGATCCTGGCCTGGGCCGCGGCTTCGTGAAAATCGGGCGTGCTCAGGCGAATTGCATCGGCACATGGCCGGTTCTCCTGCAACAGGAACGTTCTTGCCCGCCAATAGGCTTCCAATGCCGGCGCACAGTGCCGATCGGCGAAGGCGGGCTCCGATACTGATGCAAGCGCAAGTGCAGCAACCAACGCACGCGTGCTTGGACTGGCTCTGACTCTGTTCAGTCTTTCCTCCTTGGCATTGCGATCGCCCCAGCGATCCCGCGACCCGGCGCAAGCCTGCTGTTTCCGCGAAGGCAGGGATCCGGAAGGGGGACAAAAGCCATGGCGCCCTTCCTGATTGCATCGGTTGGGGACGTGCCCCTGGAACTCTTCCGCCAACGGCTCCGGCAGACCGGCCAGCGCCGCCGGTCTCACCGTCTCGGAAGCATGACGTGATCGGCAAAGAACAAGTCGGTGAGAAAGGACCTCATCACGATCAGGCCGTTTGTATTGTCAATCATCTCGGAGCTGATCGATGGTTGGGCCAACAGCAGGTCGATCACCGATCCAATGCCCCGGGCGTCGTCCAGCCACCGCCTGCGGAACTCAACGCCGCCGTCATCGTCCTGCAGATTCTCCAGCACGTCGACCAGATCCTGCGTTGCGTCGCGGAACCGCATGAGGAACTGGCGAATCTGGCTCGGGCCGGAACTCTTGCTTTCCTCCGACTTCCGGCCCTGCGCCGCATAGGCGAGCATGAACTCGTACGCCTCCTCGATGATGTCGAAGGCACTGCGCATCCGGATGGCGGCGGCATCGTCAAGCATGGCTGCTAGTCCTTTCGCGCGAGTTCGGGGCCGTGGCCCAGAATCATCGAGGCCAGGTAGGCACGGTGACTGGGAATGAGCGAAAAATAGATGTGAAGGATCACAAGGAACAGCAGCAACATCGCTCCCAGCCCGTGGATGACGTAAATCACGCCCCAGACCGGTTCGGAAAGAAGCGAGGGATCGCGCTTCCAGAACCTGGTGTCGATCTTGGCCAGCATGATCGCCCCGGTAACCGCCGTCGCAAGCACCGAGAATGCGGCGGTCCAGTGATAGGATTTCTGGAAGGCGTCGTACTTTGCCGGCTTCAGGTCTTCCGTGCCTTTGTTCAAGGCGACCCGTACGGTTTCTCTCACATCATCGGCCATGGGCAGCATCTTCCTGATGCCATGGACTGCAAACACCCTGTAGAGGTGGAACAGTATGGCGGCGACAAGAACGACCCCTGTCCACCAGTGTATCGGGAGCCAATCGAACTTGATTCCGATGATGGGCAGGAACGCAGTTGCTCCCAGCACGAAGATGCAGGCCGCCATGACCCAGTGAAACAGCCGGTCGCTGAACTGGTGTCTCACTCCCGACGCTTCCCCAGATACGGCCATTCAATCTCCGCAATGTCGGTAGACCGACGTGAACCTCCCGATTGCAGTTCTCGCAACCCGCTGCAACCGGGATCAGTTCCTCCCACGAATTGCACAAATGAACAGATGTGCCAAGATGACGAGCGCCGCGGCGGCAACCGGGAGCCACAGAATCTCCCAGTTGACGCCGACCAGCATTTCCTGGCCGAACATGTCCTTGGTGAAGCGAAACAGGTCCACTGGATCAGGTCAGCGAACGAACCGCCCTGGCTGCAAGGCTCTCCATCAGGGGAATCTTGAAGTGATTGAAGTTCAGCGGCTGGGCGCCGCGTGAAGCCACCCGGCGAACGAGGGTTTCCAACTCCGGGCCCGGAACCTCGCCCCTGATCACGTCCTCGACCTCGCTCAGCCTGCGCGGCGTGCACTGTACGCCACCGCAGACAATTGCCGCATCTTCGATGGCGGCGCCTGCCATCTTCGCCACCATGGTGATGCTGACGAGAGCGAAGTCCCACGTGTTCCGATCGGCCGCCTTCTCGAAATAGTGCAGGGCGTTTGCCCAGGTTCCTGGAAGGCGTATGCCGAGAAGGATGTCCCCGTGCTCGAGGACGGTCATGCGGGTGATATCGATCTCCGGCCCGATGAAGTACTCGCTTGCCGACACCTCGATATCCTCGCCCTTCCTGCGAATGACCATGCTCGCGTCGAGCGCGACCATCGCCGGTGCGGCGTCCGAGGGTGTGACCGCGACGCACCTGCTGACCTCGAACAGCGCGTGATCACGGTTCATGGCCGTCGGGGTGTTGGCATAGCAGGTGTTGCCTTCAGCCCGGTAGCACGGGAACCCGCTGCGGTAATAGACGCAACGGGTGTCCTGGGAGATGTTGCCGCCGACCGTTCCGGCATTGCGGATCTGAGGTGAGGCGACCTTTGACGCAGCCAGCGACAGGATAGGATACCTCTCGTTGACGAGTGGATTCTCGACGACATCGGTCAGCGTGGTCGTTGCACCGATATAGAGGCCGCCGTCGTCGGTTGCCTCGATGCCGCTGAGCTCCGCGATTCCCCCGATGTCGACGACGACGGAAGGCTGCTTCACCCGGTCCTTGAACCAGCCGAGGCTGTCCTTCGCGCCGGCGATGACCCAGGCATCTTCGAACTCCCCGAGCAGATCGGCTGCCCCCTGAACCGAATCAGGCTGGTAGAGTTCGAAATTTTGCATTACATCAGACATTGTTGTTCCTCCCGCCTCTTACACCGTGTTGGTCGCAAGCGGCTTGTGCGATTGAGGTTGGCCTGCAGCGGCATTCACGATCATGTCCGTGACAACCGGAATCCGGTTGAACAGGTGGCCGCCAAGCGCATCGGAAATCGCGCAAAGCAATGCGGACGAAGCCGAGCCCTGCAACGGTTCTCCGACACCCCTTATGCCCATCGGATTCTGCGGATCCGGCAGGTTCACCGCACCCCACTGCGTGTTCAAGGGCACGTCGAGGTAGGACAGCGGCTTGCCGTGATAGAACGAAACGGCGTTCGGAATTCCGTACGCGGGATCGTAGACATGGCGCTCGGTCAAGGCGAGCCCGAACCCCATGACGGCCCCGCCACGGGACTGTGCGGCAAGACCGGTCGGGTGGTTGACGATCCCGCAGTCCGAGACAGTGAGAAAGTCGAGGATCTCGATCGCTCCTGTTTCCAGATCGACGTCCACTTCGACGAACGACGTGGTCAGGGCCGGCGCCGTGCCGTCCTTGGGAATCGTGTCCTTCGCCACTCCAATGAGGCCGGTTCCGGCGATTGCCGTCGCCGCAGCACGGGTCATTTCGTGAATGTCCTCGGGAAGAACGTGCCCTGCATACCTGTCACCCATGTCGATGGCCATCTGCGCCGCCTCGGCAAACGTCATCAGCACGCCCATGTCCGGCTTCCTGACGATCCGCTCGTCGCTGAGATCGTAATCACCCGGGCTGCCGCCATGAGCGGACGCCGCGATCTCCAGGAGCTTCGCCCTTGCGTCCATTGCGGCGACGTAGTTGGTCCTGGACATGGTGAAGCTCGTGTTCGAGCCGAACTGGCCGAGATTGTACGGAATGTGCTTGGCCGTGCCGCCGCGTTCTATGACGACGTGGTCCCAGTCGTAGCCCAGGACCTCGGCCGCGACACGGGACGTCGAGCCGTACGAGTAGGTGCCAAGGTTGCCGACACCGGTGTGGACGTGCAGGATTCCGTCCGGCGTGATCCTCACAAGTCCGTCGAACCCGCTGGAGCCGGCCGAGTGGTAGGCTGATGCGACACCGTAGCCGCGTGCCTTGGGCCCCGTCCGCATTCCGGAATTGGCTGAACGCTCGGCCCATCCGAATGTCTCGGCACCCTGCGTGAGGGCCTCTTTCAGGAAGGCCGAGGTCAGCGGTCCCTGCTTGGCGCCGATCTTCGCGCCTTCCCCGCCGTTTCCGGGAGCGTTCACCTCACGGATGGCCACGCGGTCGAGGCCCAGCTCCCTTGCGGCCTTGTCGATCAGCGGTTCGAACATGTTCGCCGTCTGGTTCTCGCCCGGTCCGCGCTGCGGCCCCTTGGGAACCGTGTTGGTCAGCACGGGCACCGCGCGGAACCGCATGTTGGGCGGCTGGAAGACGATGCTGAACGCGTTGCCGACGTTGTTGAAGTCCGGAAAGCCGGTCGTCGGACCCAGGTCCTGGACCACGAAGATGTCGGCGGCGGTGATCCGGCCGTCAGACGCGAATCCGAGCTTGGTCCAGCCCTGGAATCCGGAACGCGCCATCCCGTTGGCGTACTCCTCGGCGCGCGACACGCGCATGTGACAGGGCCTTCCGCCGAGTTTTTTCGACATCAGCGCCGGAAGCGCCATCAGCGGATACGACGCCCCCTTGCCGCCGAACCCGCCACCGCAGAATTCGGCGACGAACACGAGGTCCTTCAGTTCAATGCCGATCAGGCGGGCGAGCCCCGGCTGTGCGAAAGACGTGGACTGGGTCGATCCCCAGACATGGCACTTGCCGTTTTCCCAGAATGCAGCGGCGGAGCGGGGTTCCATGGCATGGTGGGAATTGGTGGCATGGACAAAGGAGTCCTCGACGGTCACGGCAGCATCGGCGAACCCTGCATCGACATCGCCGAAGCCCCATTCGATGGGTGCCGCACCCCTCGGCAATTCGTCCTCGGCTGCGGCAGCAAAGTCCTTGCCGGTCCACTTCAGTTCCCCGAAGTCAACGCCTCGACCCGAGATGTTTCCACCCTCAAGCGCGTTGATCCCGCCCGGCCTCAGGCTTTCGAGCGGGTCGGTGACGAATGGAAGCATTTCCAGGTCGACCTCGAGGGCGGCAACGGCATCTGCGGCCGCCTGCTCGGTTTCCGCCGCTACGGCGACTATCGGCTGGCCGTAGTATTTCGGCTCGGATGTCAGGATCGGGAACCCGGTGACATCCGGCTGCTTGACCTCGTCGGGCAGCAGCACCGCGACAAAGCCAGGAATCTTCATGGCTTCGTCCGCGTCTACGGACTTCACCCTCGCGTGGGGCATGGGGGATGAGAAGAACTTGACATGAACCATGCCGTCGGCCCGGAAATCCTCCGCGTACTTCGCCGAACCGGTAACCTTCGCCTCGACGTCCGGCGGCGTGAAGTCATTTCCAATCAGTCTGTAAGCCATGATCTATATCTCCCTCGCTGCCTTCATGACGCCGCGCAGGTAATGTTCGTACGCGCCGCATCGGCATAGGTTTCCGGACATCGCCACCCGGGCTTCCTCTTCGGTCGGGTTCGGGTTTGCGTTGAGCAGCGCGACCCCGGCCACTACCTGGCCCGGCGTGCAGAAGCCGCACTGCGGCGCGAGTTCGTCGATGAACGCCTGCTGCACGGGATGCAGCGTTCCGTCAGCGGCCGCAATTCCTTCAACGGTGACGATATCCTTGCCACGCATCCGGTGCGTGAGCGTCGAGCACGAGTAGATCGTCCTTCCATCAGCCATGACGGTGCAGGCACCGCACTCCGCCTGGTTGCAGCCAATCTTTGTGCCGGTGAGCCCCAACCGGTAACGGATCGTGTAGCCGAGCGTCTCGTTCGGCGCCACGTCGACATGGTGCGTCCTGCCGTTCACCGCAAGGGACATCATGCGCTCGACGCCACGTGCGTCAGCACGCGCCGGCGTTGCCGTCGAGAACAGATAGGACGACCCGCCAATCACAATGCCCGAGCAAACAACTCCCCGCAGGAAATTGCGGCGCGTCACGTGCAAGGGGCGCCAGGGCTTGATGTCTCCGCCGCCCGCGATCTCCGCGATTGCCGGTCCCTCAGGATAGTCAAGTGTCGGATCGTACGGGCCTGATGAATCCATATCGAAATCCCTCCCGAAATCGGGTCCGATGCCTGATCAGTTCGACCGGCATGGACCAATGCAGCCTGGTCAATCCTGCGTCTGTGCGGCTGCATTGTCAAATGAATCAACTGTCCGGGACCTAGTTCGTGTCCGAGGGGGCGGCTTGACGGGAACGGAAGGGGCCGTCGGGTCGTCCTCGCACGGAGCCGACTGCCGGGACGGACCGCCCGAAGCGGTTGGCGGACGGCCGTGCTGCCAAATGCGGCACATCGGTTCGCAACAAGCGCCTCCGGTGTGTCGGCATGCGCTGCTGAGACCGTCGAGCCGAGCGAGCGTTCGCACGGCCGGCATTCCGCCGTTTCCGGTGACGCTTGCTCCCGCGGGCTTGCGACTGCGGTCGCCTGGTCCCGCAACCTGTTGCCTGGACACGTCGAGCCTGAAGTTGCCAGGATCGTCCCGCAGCCGGCGAACGCCCAAGCCCGACCATGGACGATTGCGCTTCCGTCCCACCGAATCGACCAGGATGGGACCGGTTTCCGGGCAGGGCTTTCCGGGCAGGGCGCGCGCGAGCGGACGGATCGCCGGATTCTCCCGGGATGGTCCGGAAACTTCAGGGTTGGCGCCAAAGGGGAATCGCTGACCGACCTTTAACGGATTGATTTTCAAGGCAGGCTAGAACCGCAACTGTTTCCGCTCGGCTGTCGGGCCCTCGTGGTTTCCGGAATTCGCAAGCGCGGGATGCGCGTCGGGTCGAGATGGGCAGGGAAGGCTTCAATTGCCGCGTTCTTTGACGTATGGACTGCAGGAGGCTGGCAAGGACGAACATAATGCAATTTGCCAAATTGATACCTGTCTTGGCACTGACCATGTGTATTTCCGGCTGCGGAGCAGGCGGGTGGTTCAGCGGACTTCTCGGTGACGACGGCTCGGAGGCCGGCCTCCCGTATCGTGCAAGTCTCTCGCTAGCGGAGGATCCGCGCAGTTTCACGGTCAGCGTGACTGCAAGCGATGCAACGGTGGACGAGGTGCGGGAGTCTGCACGAATGCCGGCAACACGGCATTGTCTTGAGACCTACGGCGGTTCGGATGTCGACTGGGTGACGGACCCTGCCTCAGGAGAGTGGGAATTTGCCCGCGACGGTGAATCCATGGTGTTTTCGGGGCGGTGCACGGTCCGCTGAGCAACGCTCCGGTTGAAGTCAGGCTCTAGGAATGCCTGAACCGCGGGGCGGACCCATCGGCTTCGATTCGAAGCGCTGCGTCCATGCAGGCATTCGTCAATGCGGCATGTCTCTCGGTGCCATTTTCGCAATGAAGGGATTCGGAATTCCTTTGCGCTGGCGGATCGTGCCGCTGGCAGCCAATGCGGACGATGCGGCGCCGGCATTGAGACTGCTGGGCCTGAATTCGGTCCGGTACGCAATCGCTGCAATCGCATCATTGACAAGCTCAGGCGAGCAATTGCCCGAAACCAGCTTGCGAAGTTGTTGTCCTGGCTGAAGCGCCTCGATCGGTTGCAACCCGGTCCAGCGGTCGCGTGCACCCCGGCCATGGCCCCGGAATCCTGCAAGGGGATGCCGCCAGACTCGGGCGCGCGGTCCGCAGCTTCGACGAGGAGACCGGCCGGCTTCTGGACGTCGCCGCCGCACGCGGCGTAAGGTCGTTCCAGTTGAAACTTGGCTCATATGGTCAGGCTTTGCTATCGATTGGGTGTCTAGGGGATTCGGCCAATGCCAAGGATCGCCGTAATCGGTCTGGGTGCCGCGGGGAAAATACATGCCGCCAATCTCATCGCGCACGGGGAAGCGGAGTTGTCGGCGGTTTGTGATCCTCGACCGGAGGCTGCGAAAGCCATTTCGGAAGAATCGGGCGCAAGGACGACATCCAGCGCAGCAGAATTGCTTGATACTCAACCTGACGCCGTGATCATCTCTTCGTCAACTGCAACGCACGGCGAAATCGTCGGAGAGTGCGTGGCTGCGGGAGTCCCATTCCTTTGTGAGAAGCCGCTCGCGCAGGACAGCCTGTCCGCCGCGGGAATCGTCGCTTCAGTCGAGGAGAGCGGCCTTGTTGCCGCAACGGCGCTGAACCGGAGATTCCATCCACAGTATGCGGCAATGCGGGATGCGGTCTTGGCAGGCGGGATCGGGCAGTGCGAACTGCTTTGTTTCACGTCCAGAAGCACTGCGCCGCCCACGGTTGAGTTCAGTCGGACATCGGGTGGGCTGTTTGCCGAAAAGGGGAGCCATTTCTTCGACCTTGCCCGATGGATTTCCGGCGCGGAGCCGGAGGAATTGACCGCCATGGGTGCGGTCCTGGTCGATCCGGGATTCGAGGAGATCGGTGAACACGATACCGCCTTGATATCGATGCGAATGCGCAGTGGCGTTCTTTGTCGCTTCGATTTCAGTTGGAGAACGTCGTATGGGCAGGACGAACGCATAGAGATCCATGGGTCCCGCGGGTTGCTGGCAAGCCATCAGGACGCGGTGGGAACGGTCGTTCAAGCCGATGGCCAAAGCGTGCGGCCGGGAAACAGGCTTGCGACCTGGCAGGAACGCTTTGCGGAATCCTACAAGCGAGAGCTCGATGCCTTCCTGTCCGTGCTCGCCTCAGGCAGGCATCACTCGGCGCTTGCTACATTGAACGACGGGTTGATGGCGCAGCGCATCTGTGAAGCCGCCAGATCCTCGGCGGCAGACCGTGCGCCTTCGAGATTCAATGGTGCCAATGACAATTGGAATCGGCCGGCACAGGTACCATGCGAACCGTCCGGTGCGATGCTTGAGCGAACAGGAAAATGCTGAGAGTCTTGGGGATCCTCCTGCTGATCAGTGCCGCCGGCCCGTCCTTTGCGCGTCAGCCCCTTCACGAGAACCCGCCCGTTGTGAAGGCGTTCTATTCGCTTGGCCTGGCGGACGAAGTGCGCAGGAACTGCGCCGTGATCGACGCGCGAATGTTTCGGGCATGGAGATTCCTGGATTCAATCAGGCGCTATGCCCGAAAGTCGGGATACTCGGACGGGGAGATCGATGAATTCGTCGAGAACAGGGCGGCAAAGGAGAGGCTGCGGGCACGAATCCGGGCCGATCTTGCAAAGCGGGGTGCGACGCCGGGAACTCCGGAAGGCTATTGCACTGTGGGCCACGAAGAAATAGCCAAGGGCAGCGTCGCAGGAAGGCTCCTGCGCGCCAAGTGACGTCTGCCTGTCACGGGCGGCGGAACCCTGAGGAACCGGAGCTCATGTCCGAACCCAGAAAGCTCATCATCGACGACACGGAGATCGAGGTCGATTCGGACCTGACGATCATCCAGGCCTGCGAACAGGCGGGAATCGAGATCCCGCGATTCTGCTATCACGAGCGGCTGTCGATCGCCGGCAATTGCCGGATGTGCCTCGTCGAGGTTGTGGGCGGGCCGCCGAAACCGGCGGCGTCCTGCGCGATGCAGGTTCGTGACCTGCGTCCGGGGCCCGAAGGGCAGCCACCGATCGTGCGGACGAACAGCCCGATGGTCAAGGGGGCCCGCGAGGGCGTCATGGAGTTCCTGCTGATCAACCATCCGCTCGACTGCCCGATCTGCGACCAGGGCGGCGAGTGCGACCTGCAGGACCAGGCGATGGCCTACGGGGTCGACTTCTCGCGTTTCCGCGAACCGAAGCGCGCGGTCCAGGATCTGGATCTGGGACCGCTGGTCGGCACGGCCATGACCCGCTGCATTTCCTGTACGCGCTGCGTCCGGTTCATAACGGAAGTGGCGGGAGTTCCCGAACTCGGGCAGACCGGGCGTGGCGAAGACGCGGAGATCACGAGCTATCTCGGTCAGACGCTTGACAGCGAGTTGCAGGGAAACATCGTTGATCTTTGCCCGGTGGGGGCACTGACCAGCAAGCCCTATGCATTCACCGCACGGCCGTGGGAGCTGACCAGAACGGAATCCGTGGACGTGATGGATGCGCTCGGATCGAATATCCGGGTCGATGCCAAGGGACGCGAGGTCATGCGGATCCTGCCCCGCAACCATGACGGCGTGAACGAGGAATGGCTGTCCGACAGGTCAAGACATGCCTGGGACGGCCTGCGGTGGCAAAGGCTCGACAAACCGTATCTGCGTCGCAAGGGCAAGCTCGTTCCGGTTGGATGGGATGAGGCACTGTCCGCTGCCGCGGAGGTCCTCGGGGAGAAGGGCAAGGTGGCCGGGCTCGTGGGCGACTTGGCCCCGGCAGAGGCCGTCCTCGCGCTGAAGGAACTGCTCGAAGGGCGGGGCGGAGTCGTCGAGTGCCGGACCGACGGGGCGGAACTGCCTTCGGGCAATCGCTCGGCCTATGTGGGCACGGCGCGGATCGAGGACATCGAAAGTGCTGAGGCCGTGATGCTGATCGGCACGAATCCGCGCGCCGAGGCGCCGGTGCTGAACGCGCGGATTCGCAAGGCGTGGACGCGCGGGGCCCGGATCGGTCTCGTCGGAGAGGCGGTGGACCTGACCTACGACTATGCCCATCTAGGCACGGGTCACGAAGCGCTCAAGAAGATCCTTGGCATGAATCCGGGCCACGCGCACGGCAAGGGCACGGTTGTCATAATTGGCATGGGTGCGCTGGTCGGTTCGGGAGGGGCGTGCGCGCTCCATGACGCGATGCGATACGCCGAAGCCACCGAGTCGAAATTCCTGGTGTTGCATACTGCAGCGTCCCGCGTCGGCGCCCTGGACATCGGAGCCGTCAATGATGGCGGAGTGAATGCAGCTCTCGAGGGCGCGTCGGTTGTCTTCAGCCTGGGAGCGGACGAGGTCGACGTTCCGGACGGGCCGGCCGTCATCTATCAGGGCAGTCACGGGGACCGGGGCGCGCACAGGGCCGACATTATCCTGCCTGCCGCTGCCTGGACGGAGGAGAACGGGCTCTTCGTCAATACGGAGGGCCGTCCGCAACTTGCCATGAAGGCCGGATTCCCGCCGGGGGAAGCAAAGGAAAGCTGGGCGATCCTGCGCGCTCTGTCGGCGGAACTCGGTGCGACCCTTCCTTACGACACCCTGGCTGAACTGCGGCAGCGATTGATCAAGGAAGTGCCGCATCTGGCTGGAATCGACCAGGTGCCCGAGAACGCGTGGCGGATTTCCGGGGCGAACGGCGATGAGGGCGAATTTCAGGGGGAATTCGGGTCGGTGGTCGTCGATCACTTCCTGGTCAACCCGGTATTGCGCGCTTCGCCCCTGATGGGTGATCTGCAGGCGCGCGTGCGCGCCAGGACGACGGGACGGCTGGCAGCCGAATAGGGAGGCCGGCGGGTGCCCGTCCGGGGCTGGCGCTTGTCGCCGAACAAGGGTTAGAACGGCCCGGAGCAAGGGCTCGAGACTGAGAGACAAGTAGGCAAATGGCTGAGTTCCTGACCACACCGCTGGGTACGCTCGTCATAGTGACCGCGCAGGCGCTGCTGATCGTGGCCTTCGTGATGATCAGCCTTCTGTTCCTGGTCTACGGAGACAGGAAGATCTGGGCTGCCGTCCAGATGCGGCGCGGTCCCAACGTGGTCGGGCCATGGGGCCTCTTCCAGTCGGTTGCGGATGCGCTGAAATATGTCGTCAAGGAGGTCGTGATCCCTGCCGGTGCGGACCGGACTCTCTTCGTGCTCGCGCCATTGATCTCCTTTGTCCTGGCCATCATGGCCTGGGCGGTGATCCCCTTCGACGACACTTGGGTCGTGGCGGACCTGAACATCGCGGTTCTGTACATCTTCGCGGTATCGTCGCTGGAAGTGTACGGCGTGATCATGGGCGGATGGGCGTCGAACTCGAAATACCCGTTTCTCGGCTCCCTGCGATCGGCGGCGCAGATGATCTCCTACGAGGTCTCGATAGGCCTGATCATCATCGGGGTGATCCTCACGACAGGGTCCATGAACCTGGGCGACATCGTTCGCGCCCAGGACGGGAGCTACGGGATCTTCAGCTGGTACTGGCTGGCGCATTTTCCGATGCTGGTCCTGTTCTTCGTCAGCGCGCTCGCGGAGACCAATCGCCCGCCTTTCGATCTGCCGGAGGCGGAATCCGAGCTCGTGGCGGGCTACCAGGTCGAATACTCGTCCACGCCGTTCCTCCTGTTCATGGCCGGCGAGTACATCACGATCTTCCTGATGTGCGCCCTGACGTCGCTGCTCTTTTTCGGCGGCTGGCTGAGCCCTGTGCCGTTCCTGCCCGACGGGCCGCCTTGGATGGTCGCCAAGATGGCGGTCTTCTTCTTCATGTTCGCAATGGTGAAGGCCATCGTTCCGCGCTACCGCTACGACCAGTTGATGCGGCTTGGATGGAAGGTCTTCCTGCCCCTGTCGCTGGCCTGGGTCGTGATCGTCGCCTTCCTGGCAAAGTTCGAGCTTCTCGACGGCGCATATGCCCGCTGGGTGATGGGGGCCTGATGGAAAGTGTCCGCAATATCCTGTCCGAAGAGGACATGGTCAGATCGGGGGTGTCCTGATGGCGCATGTCGACTGGAACCGCGCGGCAAAGTACTTCCTGCTTTGGGACTTCATCAAGGGGTTCGGACTTGGCATGAAGTACTTCTTCTCGAGCAAGGCCACGGTCAACTATCCTCACGAGAAGGGTCCGCTCTCGCCGCGCTTTCGCGGCGAGCACGCATTGCGGCGATATCCCAACGGGGAGGAGCGATGCATCGCCTGCAAGCTGTGCGAGGCCATCTGCCCGGCGCAGGCGATCACCATTGACGCCGAGCCACGCGAAGACGGCAGTCGCCGCACCACGCGCTATGACATTGACATGACGAAGTGCATCTATTGCGGTTTCTGCCAGGAGGCCTGCCCCGTGGACGCCATCGTGGAGGGCCCGAATTTCGAGTTCGCGGCCGAGACCCGCGAGGAGCTCTTCTATACCAAGGAGAAGCTCCTGGAAAACGGCGAGCGTTGGGAGGCGGAGATTGCCCGCAACCTGGAAATGGACGCGCCCTACCGATGAGTGATCAGGACAACCCTTTCGAGGCGATGCTCTCGATGAGCAGGGACTGGGCGAATTCGATAAATCCCGCGCTCGAGTCATTCTCTCCGACGGTCTTCGAGTCGCTGTGGCCGACTATGCCCAGGGGATTTATGGAAGCCGTGATCGGAAAGACCTTCAATCCCGGTGGGCTGGATGCGAAGACGAGGCTGCTCTTGACCCTTGGCGCGCTGACGATGCTCGGCGCCCAGGCAGATCCCCAGATCCGGCTGACCGTGCGCCACGCCATTGAGGCAGGGGCCTCCAGGCAGGAAATCGCGGAGACAATCGCGGTGATGGGAGTCTTTTGCGGCGTTCCCGCCATGTCGAGGGCGATGGAACTGGCGAGCTCGGCGATGAAGCCCGACGAGGAGGGTGGCGAATGACGGCCCAGATCCTTGCCTTCTACCTCTTTGCCATTGCCTGCATCGTCGGCGGGGTCTTGACCGTCGTTGCCCGGAACCCGGTCCATTCGGTGCTGTGGCTGATCCTGTCCTTTCTTTCGGCGGCCGGGCTGTTCGTGCTTCTGGGCGCCGAATTCGTCGCGATGCTGCTGGTCATCGTCTATGTCGGCGCCGTGGCGGTGCTGTTCCTGTTTGTCGTCATGATGCTGGACGTGGACTTTGCGGAGTTGAAGGCGGAGCTGGCGCGTTACATGCCGCTGGCGCTCCTGATCGGTGTCGTGATCCTGATGCAGCTTGGCATGGCGCTGGGGGTCTGGACCGCCGCCGAAGGCGTGGTTCTTGCCGAGCGCCCGGATGCCGTCGCGGGCGGGGGCGAGCACAACACGGACGCGCTCGGGCGCATCCTCTATGACAGGTATTTCCTGCTGTTCCAGCTTGCAGGGCTGATTCTGCTGGTGGCCATGGTGGGGGCGATCGTGCTGACGTTGCGCCATCGCGAATACGTCAAGCGGCAGGACGTGATTCAGCAAATGCATCGGGATCCTTCGGCTGCGGTCGAACTGAAGGACGTAGAGCCGGGGCAGGGACTGTGATGCGCGCTCAGGCCGACACCGGCATCCCCCGGGCCGGGCTGCATTTTGCGAGGGACGAATGATCGGACTGGAACACTACCTCATTGTCGCGGCCGCGTTGTTTGTCACCGGGATCTTCGGCATTTTCCTGAATCGGAAGAACGTGATCATCCTCCTGATGTCCATCGAACTGATGCTGCTTTCGGTCAACATCAACCTGGTCGCGTTTTCGGCCTATCAGGGCAATCTCACTGGACAGGTTTTCGCGCTCTTCGTCCTGACGGTTGCCGCGGCAGAGGCTGCCATCGGGCTCGCGATCCTCGTGTGCTTCTTCCGGAACCGCGGCACCATTGATGTCGAAGACGTCAACGTGATGAAGGGGTAAGCGCGTGATGGAGACGATCATCCTCTTTGCCCCGTTGATCGGCGCCCTGCTTTGCGGCCTTGGCTGGCGCGTCATGGGGGAGACTGCCGCGCAATCGGTGTCGACGGTGCTGCTGTTCATCGCCTGCGTGCTGAGCTGGATCGTGTTTGTCGGGTTCGATGGCGAGACCCGGTTCACGCATATCCTGCCGTGGGTCGAAAGCGGTTCCCTCGCAACGGACTGGGCAATCAGGCTCGACCGGCTGACAGCGATCATGCTCGTCGTGATCACGACGGTTTCCGCCCTGGTGCACCTCTACAGCTTCGGCTACATGGCACATGACGAGAACTTCGACGAGGAGAGGGAATCGTATCGTCCGCGCTTCTTCGCCTATCTCTCGTTCTTCACCTTCGCGATGCTGACGCTGGTGACAGCGGACAACCTGGTCCAGATGTTCTTCGGATGGGAAGGCGTAGGTCTCGCCTCCTACCTTCTGATCGGGTTCTATTTCCGGAAGCCGAGCGCCAACGCGGCGGCGATCAAGGCGTTCATCGTCAATCGTGTCGGAGATTTCGGGTTTGCGCTGGGCATCTTCGCGCTCTTCTTCCTGGTCGACTCGATCAGCTTCACGGACGTGTTCGCGGCCGCGCCGGATCTCGCCGAGAGGGAGGTGACATTCCTTTGGACGACCTGGCCCGCGATCGAGCTCGTCTGTTTCCTTCTCTTCGTGGGGGCGATGGGCAAGTCGGCGCAGTTCATCCTCCACACGTGGCTGCCGGACGCCATGGAGGGTCCAACTCCGGTCTCCGCGCTGATTCACGCCGCGACGATGGTCACGGCCGGCGTCTTCCTGGTCTGCCGCATGTCTCCGCTGATGGAGTTCGCCGACTGGACGCAGAGCTTCATAATCTATATCGGCGCGATCACGGCGTTCTTCGCCGCGACCGTGGGTCTCGTGCAGAACGACATAAAGCGCGTGATCGCCTACTCGACCTGCTCGCAGCTCGGCTACATGTTCGTCGCGGCCGGCGTCGGCGTCTACAGTGTCGCGATGTTCCACCTGTTCACGCACGCCTTCTTCAAGGGGATGCTCTTTCTCGGGGCTGGCTCCGTGATCACCGGGATGCATCACGAGCAGGACATGCGGAACTACGGCGGTCTCAGGACCAGGATGCCCTACACGTTCTGGGCCATGATGATCGGGACATTGGCGATAACCGGAGTCGGCGTCCCGCTGACAGGCATCGGGTTTGCTGGATTCCTCTCGAAGGATGCGGTGATCGAGAGCGCCTTTGCAGGCGGGACGGACGCTGCCACGTTCGCCTTCGTGGCGCTGGTGGTTGCCGCGGCGTTCACCAGTTTCTACAGCTGGCGGCTCCTCTTCATGACGTTTTTCGGCGAGCCGAGGGGCGACATGCATGCACATGAGCATGCGCAAGAGAGCCCTGCGAGCATGGTTGTGCCATTGGGCGTCCTCGCGGTGGGAGCGGTCCTCGCCGGGATGGTCTGGTACAAGCCGTTCTTCGGCAGCGAGCAAAGCGTCCAGGAATGGTTTGGAATTGCCGAGGGCGAGGAACATGCCCAGGTACTCGTGACCGGCGCGTCTCATGCAGCCGAGGAGCAGGATGAGGCCGGCGGAGACGAACAAGGATACGTCAAGGCCGCATTGCCCGGGCAGGGCGCGATTTACATGGCGCCCGGCAACCACGTGCTGCACGACGCGCACTATGTTCCGGCCTGGGTGAAGCTCTCGCCCTTCGTCGCGATGCTGGTCGGGTTTGCCCTTGCATTCCTGTTCTACGTCAGGCGGACGGACCTGCCCGCGAAACTCGCCGCGAACCAGGCGCCGCTCTACCAGTTCCTCCTCAACAAGTGGTATTTCGACGAACTGTATGACCATGCCATTGTCCGGCCTGCCAAGGCGATCGGCCGGTTTCTCTGGCAGCGGGGGGACCTTGGGGCAATCGACGGCATCCTGAACGGGGTTGCCATGGGCGTCGTGCCCTTCCTCACGCGGCTCGCGGGACGGGCGCAGTCTGGATACATCTTCACATACGCATTCTGGATGGTGCTTGGAATCCTCGTGTTCATCACTTGGATGACCGTTGCGGGAGGGCAATAGACCATGCTCCTTGGCAGCCTGCTTTCGATCATCACCTTCGTCCCGCTCATCGGTGCGGCGATACTTGCCTTGTTCCTGCGCGGAGATGACGCGCCTGCGAGGCGGAACGCCAAGTTCGTTGCGCTGGCGGCGACCTGCACCTCGCTTCTGGCATCGCTCATCCTTCTTGCCGCATTCGATCCCGAAGAGACCGGGTTCCAGTTCGTGGAAGAGGGCCAGTGGATCCTGGGCCTGAGCTACAAGATGGGTGTCGACGGCCTGTCGGTGCTGTTCGTCATGCTCACGACGTTCCTGATGCCGATCACCATCCTCGCGTGCTGGGCCGTGACACATCGGGTCAAGGAATACATGATCGCGTTCCTCGTGCTCGAAACGCTCATGCTGGGAGTCTTCTGCGCACTGGATCTCGTGCTCTTCTACCTGTTCTTCGAGGGCGGCTTGATACCGATGTTCCTGATCATCGGCATCTGGGGCGGCAAGGAACGCATCTACGCGGCGTTCAAGTTCTTTCTCTACACGTTCCTCGGCTCGGTCCTGATGCTGGTCGCGATGATCGCGATGTATGTCGATGCGGGCACATCGGACATCGTGGCGTTGCTTGGGCACGATTTCGGGTCCGAGACCATGGAAATCATGGGTTTCCACATCCTTGGCGGCTTCCAGACATTGCTCTGGCTTGCCTTCTTTGCGTCCTTTGCGGTGAAGATGCCGATGTGGCCGGTGCACACCTGGCTGCCGGATGCACATGTGCAGGCACCGACAGCGGGCTCGGTCATACTGGCCGCGGTCCTGCTGAAGATGGGCGGCTACGGATTCCTGCGCTTCAGCCTTCCGATGTTCCCGGTCGCTTCCAGCCTGCTGGCGGATTTCGTGCTGTGGCTGAGCGCGGTCGCGATCGTCTACACCTCGCTTGTCGCGCTGATGCAGGAGGACATCAAGAAGCTGATCGCGTATTCGTCCGTGGCCCATATGGGATTCGTGACGGCGGGGATATTCTCGACGAACCAGCAAGGCGTCGACGGGGCGATCTTCCAGATGCTGAGCCACGGATTCATTTCAGGCGCGCTCTTTCTTTGCGTGGGCGTCGTCTATGACCGGATGCACACGCGTGACATCGACGACTATGGTGGCCTCGTGAATCGAATGCCGATCTATGCAGCGGTCTTCATGCTCTTCACGATGGCGAATGTCGGCCTGCCAGGGACTTCCGGTTTCGTGGGCGAATTCCTGACGCTCGTGGGCATTTTCCAGGCCAATACATGGGTTTGCGCCGTCGCGGCGACCGGCGTGATCCTGAGCGCGGCCTACGCGCTCTGGCTCTACCGGCGGGTTGTCATGGGAGAGCTTCTCAAGGAGAGCCTCAGCTCGATCACCGACATGAACCGGCGGGAGCAGGCGATCTTTGCGCCGCTTGTCGTGATGACGATCCTGCTCGGCGTCTATCCCAGCCTGGTGACGGACATCATCGGCCCGTCGGTCGGGGCGCTTCTGGACGGCTATGGCGAGGCCGTTGCTCAATACAACGGGACGACCCAGGTCGCTCGGCACGGAGGCCACTGATGCAGACGGGAGATCTTTCCATCATCTTGCCGGAGATCGTGCTTTCGATCTTTGCGATGGCCGGACTGCTTGCGGGGGCCTATGGCGGCCGTGACCGCCTGGGCCCGGCGATGGTCTGGACGACCTCGGCGCTGCTCGCCGTGCTTGCGGCCTGGATCGGGCTGCAAGGGGCGGGCACGGCAACGGCGTTTGGCGGAATGTTCACGGACGACGCGTTTGCGCGGTTCGCGAAGGTGACGGTCCTGCTTTCGGCGGCGGCCGTTCTTCTGATGAGCGAGGGATACATGGCGCGCCACGACCTGCTTCGCTTCGAGTATCCGTTGCTGATCGCGCTGGCTGCGGTCGGCATGATGGTGATGGTCTCGGCGAGCGACCTGATGGCGCTGTACATGGGGCTCGAGCTGCAATCCCTGTCGCTTTACGTGGTTGCGGCGTTGCGCCGTGACAGCGTCAGGTCCACTGAGGCCGGCCTCAAGTATTTCGTTCTTGGGGCACTCTCGTCGGGCCTGCTGCTCTTTGGCGCGTCGCTGGTGTACGGATTCGCGGGCACCACGGGATTTTCCGGCATATTCCAGGCGGTTCAAGGCCGAGCGCCGGTGGGGCTTCTGATCGGGCTGTCGCTTGTCATCGCCGGACTGGCGTTCAAGGTCTCCGCAGTGCCGTTCCATATGTGGACGCCCGACGTATACGAAGGTGCGCCGACGCCGGTCACCGCGTTCTTTGCCACCGCCCCCAAGATCGCGGCAATGGCGCTGCTTGCGCGGGTCGTCTACGGCGCGTTCGGCGGCATCGTCGGTGACTGGCAGCAGATTCTCGCGGCGCTTTCCGTTGCCTCCATGTTCCTCGGCGCCGTGGCGGCAATCGGGCAGCGCAACATCAAGCGGCTGATGGCCTATTCCTCGATCGCGCATATGGGGTTCGCACTGATGGGTTTGGCGGCAGGCACGGCGGCCGGCGTCGAGGCAATGCTGATCTACCTTGTGATCTATGTCACCATGAATGTCGGCACGTTCGCCTTTATTCTGTCGATGGAAAGGGACGGTGCGCCTGTGGTCGAGATCTCGGCGCTGTCGCTGTATTCGCGGCGCAGCCCTGCAAGGGCGCTGGCGATGCTCGTGCTTCTGTTCAGCCTGGCGGGCGTTCCGCCTCTTGTCGGTTTCTTTGCCAAGTACTCCGTTCTGCTGGCGGCAGTGGACGCGGGCCTCGTCTGGCTGGCCGCGTTGGGTGTCATCGCCAGCGTGATCGGGTCCTTCTACTACATTCGCATCGTTTACATCATGTATTTCGGCGACGAGGAAAGCGAGCTTGACGCGGGCGGTTCGACCGTGCTCGCGGGCTTTCTGGTCGCGTCTGCGGCCTTGATGCTCTTCGGCCTCTGGAACCTCGTTGGCATTGAGGGTCCGGCAGCGGCGGCTGCATCAACGCTGGTCCGGTAGAGGATGCACTTCCCGTTGGGCGCCGATCCACCGAGCCATGCATGTCCTGCGGGCATGCCGTGACAGAGAAGCGGACATCGACGGCCATCCCGGTCTGGCCTGACGGAACTGATCGCATCGTCCTGGACGAAGTCGAAAGCACCATGGCCGAGGCGGCGCGGCGGGCCGGAGATCTTGAACGGCCGACCTGGATTATGGCGCGACGCCAAACGGCCGCGCGAGGTCGCCGGGGGCGAGCCTGGAAGAATCCGGCAGGCAATTTCGCGGCAACCTTGATCTGGCGGCCTGACGCGACGCCGGCGGAGGGGGCGCTGCATACGTTCACGGCCTCGAACGCGCTCTATGTCGCGCTGGCCGGCGTAGTTCCGGAAGCGCGGCTTGCGCTCAAATGGCCGAATGACGTTCTGCTTTCTGGCGGCAAGGTGGCTGGCATCCTGCTCGAGAGTTCCGGAGCCGCCGAGCGACTCGACTGGCTGGCAATCGGGTTCGGGGTCAACCTCGTCGAAGCCCCGAAAGGCCTCTGCGACGCGAAACTGCCACCGGTCTGCCTCAGGGACGCCGGAGCGGACATCGCGGCCGACAACCTGCTGGTGCGTCTTGCTGTTGCCATGGCTGAAGGCAAGGCGCTTTTCGAACGAGAGGGTTTCGGGCCCGTTCGGGAGGCTTGGCTCTCGCGGGCGGCGAGAATTGGCGAGGCCATGACCGTGAACACGGGGACGGCGGAGATCACTGGCGTCTTCGAGACCGTAAACGAGGCTGGCCAGCTTGTGCTCCGGACCTCAACAGGTCAAGTTGGGATACCGGCGGGCGACGTCATTTTCTGAGCATCCGCTTCAGCACCCGCAGGCTCGTCCCGGTCTCGATCCTCACGCCTCCGACCAGCATAAGCTTCGTCGTCCCGTGGCTCGACGCAACTTGCAGGCTCGTTCGCAGTTGCACGTCGTGGAGCTGATGGCGAGCCTTCCCAACGGGGGCTTCATGATCCCCGTCATCGCCTTCTTCGGCACAGGCAAGCCAGCCGCCGTGGCGACCACGATGATCTTCGGCGGCACCCCGGTGGTGCGCCTGAAAGTTCCAGGCATGCGCGGCGTGCCCGAAAGCGCGCGGGAGGCCGCAATCGGTTTCGGCGCGAATAAGTGGTGTCCGCTGACAGAGGTCGACCTGCCGCTCGCCAGCCCCTCGGTCCGTGCGGGCATCAACCAGGCGATCATGCTGTCGTTCGCCAAGGTGTCGTCGGCTCGCTGAAAGGCGCCGAGGGTCTTGGCGAAGACGCCCTGGAGGCATTGCAGTACGCCGAGGCGGGACAATGGAGTCTTGCCGGCTTCTCGATCCCCTTCTGCGCCATGATTCTGGACCGCATCGTGCAAGGTGGCCGTCGATGAAGCCATTGGTCCTTGTCCACGGTTTCATGGGCGGCAGCGATCAATCGGTCATGCAAGCGCCCTTGGCAGAAGGACGTGAACTGGTTGCGGTCGACCTGCCAGGCTTTGGCAAGACGCGCATTTGCCAACCATCAACACGACCAAGGGCTGTGCAGAATGGGTGCTGGCGGAGGTCACGCCCCAAGAATTCGATCTGCTTGGCTACTCCATGGGCGGGATGATCGTGCAAGAGTTGATGCGTCTTGCGTCTGGTCGTGTTCGCAAACTGGTGCTCCATGGAACCGGTGCGGCCGGCGCATCGCCAGGGCGGCTTGAGCCGATCGAGACCTCGATGCAACGCGCCCGAACAGAGGGCGCGCAGCGCGCTGCGCGCCGGATCGCCGCGACATGGTTTCTCGAACGCGAATCCGCGCCGGAATACCCCGCCTGCGCTGCCATCGCGGAGCGAGCCAGGCTGGCGGCGACTATCGCGGGGCTGGAAGCCATGCGCGGTTGGTCTGGGCTTCATCACCTCGTCAATATTTCCGCGCCTGCGCTGCTCCTTTGGGGCGACCGCGACCGCACTTGCGAATGGTTCCAGATCGGGACGCCATGGTGGACGATCCCCGGCGGCAACCTTGCGGTCGTACCCGCTTGCGCACATGCCGTTGATCTCGAACGTCCTCGGCATTCCAACGCGTTGATCGCAGGTCTCCTCGACGAGTCTTGAGCAGCCACGTCCGCGCGGCGCCTTCCGTCCAGGGGATGAAGGCTGTCCGCTGCGAGCTTGCGTCCGCCAGGAGAAGCGGCTGACCGAAGACCGCGCGGCTTGCTCGGCGACCGTCGACCTCACCTGGGCGGCGGGGCAGAGGATCCTGTGCGCGACCCGTGCAGGCTGGCGGGCCTCCGTGCGCCGTAGGCGTCCCCGCCTGAAAGGAGCGACGTTGCCACTTGCGCGGAATCCGGCGCTTCGGACGGGCGCGGTGGGTGCCGGCGTCGCCGGAACGGACAAGACCGCCCCATGCCATCAGAAGTCTGGCGAATATTGACAAGATCTGACATGGGTGCGTTGATCAACTGCAGACACTCGCGCCCAGGCATTGAAGTGGGGCTCTGAGGGGAAACATGCTTCTCTGCATCGATACGGGCAACACGAACTCTGTTTTCGCGATCTGGGACGGCACTTCGTTTCTGGGCATCTGGCGTGCCTCGACCGAGCATCAGAGGACTGCGGACCAGTATTTCGTGTGGCTTTCGACCCTTATGGAGGCCCAAGGCCTCTCGGGTGTGCAGATCGACGAGGTCGTGATTTCCTCGACGGTTCCGCGTGTCGTGTTCAATCTTCGCGTTCTTTGCAACAGCTACTTCAATTGCAGGCCGCTGGTTGTGGGCAAACCGGACTGTCTGCTTCCGGTTCCGCCAAGGGTCGAGGCGGGCGTCACGCCTGGCCCGGACCGGCTCGCCAATGCAGCGGCAACGTCCGATCGACATGGCGGCGATGCCATCGTCGTTGACTTTGGCACAGCTACCAACTTCGACGTCGTGGCGCATGACGGGGCCTACGTCGGCGGCGTGATCTCGCCTGGGGTGAATCTCAGCCTGGAGGCGCTTCATGCCGGAGCCGCAGCTCTGCCTCATGTGGATATCACGCAGCCCGAACGGGTGATCGGCGCCAATACGGTTGCCTGCATCCAGTCAGGCGTCTACTGGGGCTACAGCGGGCTGATCGAAGGCGTCGTGTCCCGCATCACGGCGGAATACGGGCGGGACATGAAAGTCATAGGTACGGGCGGGCTGGCGCCGCTGTTCGCGCAGGGCGACATCCGGTTTGACGCGATCGACGACGACCTGACGATCTACGGGCTGGCCGTCATTCATCGCTTCAACAAGGATCAAGCATGACTAGGGACCGGTTGTTCTATCTGCCGCTCGGCGGCGCGGACGAGGTCGGAATGAACACCTATGTTTATGGCTACGGTTCGCCAGACCGGGAACGCCTGATCGTGGTGGACCTTGGCGTGGCTTTCCCGGACATGGAAAGCACGCCAGGAGTGGACCTGATATTTGCAGACATAGGCTGGCTGGCTGAGCGGGCGGACCGGGTCGACGCCATCTTCATCACGCATGGCCACGAAGATCACGTAGGTGCGCTTGGCCATCTCTGGCAGCAGTTGCAAGCGCCGGTCTTCGCGCGGGCTTTCACCGGACACCTGGCACGTCGCAAGATCGAGGAACGGGGGATGGACAGCGAAGTCGTCAAGGTCGTTCAACCATGGCCGGAGACCGTGCCGGTCGGCCCGTTCCGGGTGGGGTTCGCACCTGTCAGCCACTCGATTCCGGAAAGCTCCGCCCTGATCATCGACACGCCCGGTGGCCGGATCGTGCATACGGGCGACTTCAAGCTCGATGCGACGCCAGTCGTGGGCGAGGCATTCGACGAGACGTTCTGGAAGGGAATCGGGGATCATGGCGTGCACGTGCTGACCTGTGATTCAACGAACGTGTTTTCGCCCTTGCCCGGCAGATCCGAAGCCAGCATCGGGGCCGAGATTCGAGATCTGGCGGCGACTGCGTCCGGCATGCTTGCCGCCACGACCTTCGCCTCGAACGTGGCACGGCTGAAGACTCTCGCTTCGGCCGGTGAGGCGGCCGGCCGGTCCGTGTGCCTGCTAGGTCGGGCGATGCGGCGCATGGTTGAAGATTCGGTCACGACCGGCCTTCTCACCGACTTTCCGAAGACCGTCTCGCCAGAAGAGGCCAAGAGCGTGCCTCGTGAGAATCTGATGCTTCTGGTGACCGGTTCGCAGGGCGAAGGTCGCGCCGCGTCAGCGGCACTGTCCCGTGGCAAGTATCAAGGCCTGGAACTGTCCGAAGGCGACACCTTCCTGTTCTCGTCGAAGACCATTCCGGGCAACGAAAAGGCCGTGCTCCGGGTCGTGAACGCCTTGGCGAGGAAAGGGGTCGACGTGATTGATGACACGTCAAGCCTCTATCACGTGTCCGGCCATGCGAACCGACCCGACCTGGACCGAATGCACGAGTTGCTCCGGCCCAGGATCGTGGTTCCGATGCACGGAGAGTGCCGTCACCTCAAGGAGCACGCGCGACTGGCCGCCAGGAACGGCATTGCCTCGCTCGTCGCGGGCAATGGCTCAATCGTGGACCTCACTGGCAGCGCGCCGAAAGTCACGGGCCATGCAGAGCCGGGGCGCACCTTCCTTGATGGCAAGGTGCAGATCGGGGCGCTGGACGGGGTCGTCCGGAATCGGACAAGAATGGCCATGAACGGCCACGTTGCGGTTACCCTGATTCTGGAGGGGGACGAATCCGACGGCGGGCCCTGGGCCGACTTGACGGGGCTGCCGGGGATTGGCGTGTCGGGGAAATCCCTTGAAACAGTTCTGGAGACGGAGCTAGACCGGCAGGTCCGGCGTTCGGCGGTGCTTGGCGGTTCGGGGCATGCCGGACTTGATGACGAACTTGCAGGCGAGCTGCGAAGCGTCGTGCGCAGGATCTGTGACGCGGAAATCGGCAAGAAGCCGGAAGTTACCGTCTTGATCAGTCGATAGGCTCGAGTGTCTGGAACCGCGCGAGGCGCGTCCGATGCGCATTGGTCTGACCTGAATTGGGTCCGGATTCCGGAGGGCGTCCGATCGAACGGGAAACGACGGCCGGCCCGCCGGTCGGTCGACCCCTCCTGAGGACCTGAAGTCATCGCCTGCGGGACCGTCCCTCAAACGCGGCGTAGTCCTGCGCAATGGCCTTGGCGGCGGCAGTCAGCAACCGTTCGCCATCTTCCGGAGTGGCAAGCGCCGAGTGGGAGCCAACCCGGCCATCCGGAAATGTTGCACGATGTTCATCCGGCGGACCGTGGAGATCGCCCTTGCGCGCGCGCAGATACGCGGCGCTCAGCCTTTCTGGCGGTTCGGTTGCCTGATTGGGTGGCAGCGGCCCCAGAAGGCCTTGGGTGATCGCGATCTCGGACGGCGTGGCGTGCATGCCTTCCCAATCCCCGTAAAAGTCCTCGCGCATTTCATTCACGGGCGCGGGCTCCCACCAGCTTCGGATCTGCAGCATTTCAGGCGGGATCGTGCCGGCAATCTGGTTGAGCGGTTCCAGGTTGGCGCCATGCCCGTTCAACACGAACACGCCCGAAAATCCCTGTGCCAGGAGCCCGGCAATGACTTCGTTCGCGAGGGTGCGGAATGTAGTTGCGGACACCGAGACTGTTCCGGGAAACCCGGTGTTGAAAGGCGCGGGCGCATAGGCCAGCGGGGGTGCGACGATGGCATCGCAGATTTTGGCGGCAGCCAGTGCAACGGCTTCGGCGCAGATCGTGTCGGTACCGATTCGACCCATTGGCCCGTGCTGCTCGGTCGAGCCGGCAGGCAGCATGACGGCCGCGCCTGCCGATATGCGCCCGTCAACATCGTACCAGGTCATGTGTTCCAGTTTCATCTCGTGCTCCCGCAGGAACCCCGCCCTTCAGGGCGCGGAAGAGTTGCAAGGTGGCCCTTCCGGGGCGCCCCTGCACTGACAAGGGAAGGCATGGAGCTTGCGTCGCCGTGCGGCCTGCGCCGCTCGCAGGGTGGCCGAAGCTCCCAAGGTGACACCCGGCGTGGCCGGCTCCCCTCGCACCTCTTGCATAGCCGCGCTTGGATTCGCCCCATTTCGTGCCTGGCCCGCGTGCCTGCAAACGAATCTTCCAGGCTCCGGGAGCGAGCAAGCATCCCGGAGCTGGCCTTGCACGCGTGATGCAAGGCTGATCGGATGGAAAACTCCTTCCTTGTCCTGGTCGGCATGGGCTTTCCGAGCTTTCACTTCTCAAGATTCTCCCTTCAGGGAGAGGCCACTGACTGCGGATGCGTTGACGCGTTGTGCCGCATTCTGAGAATTACCTTTCCATTTTGCAACTCGACGGTACCTTGACCCCATGGAAGACAAGCCTTCCAAGAGCGCCAAAGGGCCGCCTTTGGATCAATTGGTCGGGTCGGCGGTCAAGACACATCGCTTGCTGGCAGGGCTGACACTTGCCGAGCTGTCCGGTCGTGCCGGCGTTTCGACCGCCATGATTTCGAAGATCGAGCGGGGGCAGGTTTCGGCCTCGCTTGGATCGCTGGAAGCGCTGGCCAGCGGGATCGGCGTGCCGTTGATCAATTTTTTCGCAGGGACAGTCGAACGCTCGGATGTCTCATTCGTGTCGGCGGGCGAGGGCGTGACGGTTCAGCGCCTAGGCAGCGGCTACGGTCACCGCCACAAGTTGATCGGCAGGGCCGAGGCCGAACATGTGAGTTTCGAGAGCTTCAGCGTCACGCTCGAGGCGCCATTGGTTCCAAGGCCGCTGTACCAACACCAGGGTGTCGAATTCATCCATGTCACCGATGGCGAGATGGTCTATGGCTGCGGCGAGCAATCGTACGACATGCGACAGGGCGACAGCCTGAGCTTCGAATCGAACGCCACACATGGCCCGGTTGAACTGAAGACGGATACGGTCAGTTTCGTGACCGTGATCTCAAAGGCGGTGCCGAGCAGGAGTTGAAGACGCCCGACTGCGGAAGCCGGGCGCTTCCGTGAGCGTTCTCTCAGGCCGTGATGACGCGGGCGAACGAAGGAGGATCATGCCCGAATCGTCTGGAAGTCCATCCTATTCGCGCATTGTTCGCTACGGTTGGCGGATCGAATCCACCGCTCATCACGCGCTGAAAGAAGGGTGACGCGCTCCTTTCACAATCCGGTCACAGACCCCATTTTTCCCGGTTTCCTTCAAAAAAGCCCTGCGCCTTCTTCACCTTGATCCAGTTGTTCACATAGTTGATCCAGACCTGGTCGGTCTGCGGCAGCAGCATGGCAATGGGCGAGGGAGCCCGGGGACCGGCGTTCTTGACGCGCACGACCGGAAACTTGGCTTCGAGTGTCGACCCTTCGATATTCGAGGTGATGAACACATCCGCGCGCCCGGCAAGAACCTCCTGGAACCCGCGCGCCGGGGCCTCGACCACCTTGATGTCGGCATTCGGGAACCACTCGCGCACCCGTTTTTCAAACGTTGTGCCCAAGGTTGTGGCAACCTTGACGCCCGCGCGGTTGATCGAATCATAGCCATCGAAATTGTCGGCCTTGTCACTTGTCGTGAAGGGAAACAGTTCGACGGCGATGTAGCTGTCCGAGAATCCCGCGACCTTCATCCGTGGCGGCGAAATCGATGCCGAGCCAGTGATGTGGTACTTGCCGGCGACCACGCCGTTGACCAGCGTCTTCCAGTCTGTCGGTACATATTCGACCTCAACGCCAAGATCGCTGGCAAGCTCGGTCGTGATGTCGATGTCATAGCCCTTGTACTCGTTTGTGGCCGGGTCACGCAGGGTCATCGGGTTCCAGTCGCCCGTTGTTCCGACCTTGAGCGCCCCCGAATCCAGAATTTCGTTCAACGCCGATTGCGCCTGAGCGGCGCTCGACAATACCAGGCCAAGCGCCACGGCTGCCGCGGCTTTCAAAAACTGGTTCATCCATTTCTCCTGTTGGTGGCTGTTGGGCCTTGCTGTCATGCTGCCACTTGATCTAAGCACAGGGACAAGATAGCCTCAATAAAATTTTCTACCCTGAATTAAATTGGGGGCAGTTTAGCTGATGCCAGACGCCGCGATCGAGCTTGTTGACGTGAACAAGTGGTATGGCGCGTTTCATGCGCTCAAGGACATCAGCCTTGAGATCGGCAGCGGCGAAAAGGTCGTCATCTGTGGACCGTCCGGGTCCGGCAAGTCCACGGTTGTACGCTGCATCAACCAGTTGGAAAGGCACCAGACGGGCACGATCCGCATAGGTGGGGTCGAATTGACCGATGACCCGAAATCCGTGGCGATGATCCGGTCCGAGGTTGGCATGGTGTTCCAGCAATTCAACCTGTTCCCGCATTTGACGGTGCTAGAGAACCTGACCCTAGGCCCGATCAAGGCTCGCGGCCTGAGCCGGAAAGAGGCCGAAGGGAGAGCCCGTCACTATCTTGAGCGCGTGCATATCCCGGATCAGGCCGACAAACGTCCCATTCAACTGTCGGGCGGTCAGCAACAGCGCGTGGCCATCGCCAGATCGCTGTGCATGGAACCTCGGGTCCTGTTGTTCGATGAACCGACCTCCGCGCTGGATCCGGAAATGATTTCCGAAGTACTGGATGTTATGGTCGAGTTGGCAGAAGAGGGCATGACCATGGTGGTTGTGACGCATGAGATGGGGTTCGCCCGCAAGGTTGCCGACAACATGATCTTCATGGATGAAGGCGAGACTGTGGAACAGGGCAAGCCTGAGCACTTTTTTACCGATCCACAGTCCGAACGGTGCCGGCAATTCCTGAGCCAGATCTTGCAGCATTGAGCGGATCCGATGCAAAGAGCGCTTCTCCTGCTGTCCCTTCTCGTGCTGGCTGCCGGCTGTTCCTCGTCCCAGACCTGGGGTTGGTACGTGATCGACCCGACCACCGAAACCGGGCGGACCAACGTCAAGTTCCTGATTTCGGGGATGGGTGCCACAATCCAGATTTCGCTGATTGCGGCGTTCCTTTCGATTGCCGTTGGCCTGATCGTCGCCCTTCCAAGCCTGTCTGAAAGGCGTGGTTGGCGTTTGGTCAACCGGATTTATGTCGAGTTCATCCGCTCGATCCCGTTGCTGCCCATGTTGTTCTGGGTGTTCTATGGCTTGCCGATTGTGTTTCGCTCGATGGGCGTGAATGTCCCGATTGACCCGTTCTGGGGCGCGATCATCACGCTGGCCGTTTCAGACAGCGCCTTCACCGCCGAAATCTACCGCGCAGGGATACAATCCATAGCAAGGGGCCAAAGCGAGGCGGCACAGACAATCGGGCTGAACTATTTCCAGACCATGCGCTACGTGGTCCTGCCACAGGCGATCCGGAGAATTCTGCCGCCGCTGGCCAACCAGTTCATTTACATCGTCAAGATGAGCGCCTTTGCCAGCGTGATCGGGATGCAGGAACTGACCCGCCGCGCCAATGAGCTGGTGGTGACGGAATACCGCCCGCTGGAAATCTACACCCTGCTGGTCTTCGAGTACCTGTTGCTGGTTCTGATCATCAGCGCAGGCGTGCGCTGGCTGGAGCGGCGCATGGGCTCGGATGAGCGCAGGCAATGAGGTGGATTGGACCGGATTGGCTTCGTGACCGAAACCGAGGCCGATATCGAAGTCCATTCCAAAGTGGTTCCGGAAAATGCGCGCGGCACTGGCATCACGGGCAAGACTGCCGGAAATCTGGGCGACCGAGCCAAATGGCGAAGCAATTGATCTCGTTGAGGATCAAGCTTGCGGAGTCAGGAAATGCAGGCAGACGAGTCTCGAGGCGCCGTGCGCAGAATCCGTGATGTCGAAATTGGCAGGAAGACGGAGGTCACCGAATTGTTCAGTTGAAGGATTCGAGTGGCCGGATTCGCGTGAAGCGCATGTTCTGGTGGCGCCCGGGCCTGCTCAAACTGCCGCTCGCTCCTTGAGGCTCATGGCAATGAAGCTCGGCATGTGATCGCCCATGCCGACTGTGCGACCGCTTCTGCGTCCGACCGTCTCCAGGGCAGGCGTCTTCGGCCTCTTGCGTTCACGCGTGCGTTTCGGCTGTTCGGCTCCTGGTGATGCGGCCTGCATCGGGCTCCCGACACGCGGAATGTCCTTTGCGATGAGTCTCTCGATGGCGTCGAGCAGCTTTTCGTCCGCCGGCCGGGATATCATCACTGCCTTGCCTTCGCGTCCGGCGCGCCCGGTACGTCCGATCCGGTGCACATAGTCTTCAGCATTGGACGGCACGTCAAAGTTCAGGACATGGCTGACTCTCGGAATGTCGAGGCCCCGGGCCGCCACGTCGGAGGCGACAAGAAACTTGAGCTCGCCATCTCGAAACTTGTCCAGGGTGCGGGTTCGCTGCGGCTGATCAAGATCGCCATGGATTGGTGCAGCGTCGAAGCCGTGCTTCTGCAGGGACTTTGCCACGATGTCGACATCGGTCTTCCGGTTGCAGAAGACTATGGCATTGCGGCAATCCTCCCCTTCGCGTTCGATGATGGCGCGGAGCAGTTCGCGTTTCTCCTTTGCGGCCCTGTCGCGGCGAGAAGGCTTCAACTGCACGACTTCCTGGGCGATCGTTTCCGATGCCGTTGCCGGGCGCGCGACTTCGACGCGAGCTGGATTGGACAGAAACGCGTTGGTGATGCGCTCGATTTCCGGAGCCATCGTGGCCGAGAAGAATAGCGTCTGGCGGGTGAAAGGCGTCAGCGAAAAGATTCGCTCGATGTCGGGAATGAAGCCCATGTCGAGCATGCGATCGGCCTCGTCCACCACCATGATCTCGATGCCTGTCAGCAGGAGCTTGCCACGTTCGAAATGGTCGAGAAGACGGCCGGGCGTCGCAATCAGCACATCGACACCACGGTCGATCAGCGCGTCCTGCTCCTTGAAGCTGACTCCGCCGATCAGCAGCGCCTTCGAGAGCTTGATGTTTCGTGAGTAGGTGTCGATGCTTTCGGCGACCTGCGCGGCGAGCTCGCGTGTGGGGCAGAGCACCAGCGAACGCGGCATCCGGGCGCGCGCGCGGCCCGATGCAAGCATGTGGATCATCGGAAGCGTGAAACTTGCGGTCTTGCCGGTACCGGTCTGCGCGATGCCCAGCACGTCGCGTCTTTCGAGCGCCGGCGGAATGGCGCCATTTTGGATCGGTGTGGGAATTTCGTACCCTGCGGCCTCGACGGCCTCAAGGATTTTCGGCGAAAGTGCCAGATCGGAGAATTTTGTCATATCGGTCCATATTTTACGGACTTGCATCGGTCCGCGGGCAGAGCGGCGGGGGTCCGGACGACCACGACCTTATCCACATGCCACCGCGGATCGTGGAAGACCTATTGCATTGCGTCATTGGCGTCAACGCCAGATGCAATCCATTGAACAATTGGCAAATTATTCTCACACGTCGATTCACGTCAGGAAATCTTCCCAAGACGATCCACTGGCCATGACAATTCGTTGCCCGGCATGTGCAGGAGTTGGCCGGCATGGCGCCCGGGCAATCAATGCGGCGCGAACTTTCCGCCTGAACCGGAGCGCAGGCCGGCCATGCCGCGGGTTTCGCCGGAGCCTCCGGAATTCCTGCATCTGCACCCAAGGAACGGACCTCGCGGAGCGCGGAAAGCGGCCCCTGCGCGAGTGGAAATCCCGCATTGCCGCAGAGCCGGGCAAGCGGCTAAGCGGCCTGCATTTCCTTGGTTTCCGAGAGTGCGAGATCGGGGTAATCCCTTTCGACGCGATCAATGTCCCACTGGAGGCGGGTGAGGTAAACGACGTCGCCGTCATTGTCATGCGCGATGTGACCCTTGTTTGCGTTCACGAAGACGCTCATCGATTCCTTCGGCCCGGAAACCCAGCGCGCGGACGTGAACCGAGACGGCTCAAAGCGGACCGGGAGCCCGTATTCGAGCTTGATCCGGCTGGCGAGCACGTCAAATTGCAGCGGTCCCACGACGCCCACAATGAATCCGGATCCTATTGTCGGCTTGAAGACCTTGGCCGCGCCCTCTTCCGCAAATTGCATAAGCGCCTTGTCCAGATGCTTCGCCTTCATGGGATCGCCGGCCCGAACGCCTTGCAGCAGTTCGGGCGCAAACGACGGCAAGCCCGTCACGCGCAGCGCTTCGCCTTCGGTCAGCGTGTCGCCGATTCGGAGCTGTCCGTGATTCGGGATGCCGATGATGTCGCCGGCCCAGGCCTCTTCCGCGAGTTCGCGTTCCGAGGCCAGGAACAGGACCGGGTTGGAGACCGCCATGGGCGCCTTGGAGCGTACGTGATGGAGTTTCATGCCTCTTTGAAAGTGGCCTGACGCAAGCCGGACAAAGGCGACCCTGTCGCGGTGCCTTGGATCCATGTTGGCCTGAACCTTGAAGACGAATCCAGAAACCCTTTCCTCTTCAGGGGAAACCTGTCGCGGCTCGGCGGGCTGAGGCTGGGGCGGCGGCCCGAAGTCGCCGACGGCGTTCATCAGGTCCTTGACACCGAATGAGTTCAAGGCGCTGCCAAACCAGATTGGCGTCAGCGTGCCGTCAAGAAACGACTGTCGCTCGAATGGGGGCAGGAGTTCGCGCGCCATCGCGACTTCTTCCCGGAATTGTTCAAGCAGCGTGCCCGGCACGTGCTCGGCCAGCTTGGGATCGTCCAGCCCGCTGAATTCCACGGAGTCGGCAACCTTGTTGCGATCAGCGCGTTCCATGAGGTCCAGCCGGTCATTCAGGATGTCGTAGCTTCCTATGAAGTCGCGCCCCATTCCCACGGGCCATGAAGCGGGCGTGACATCAATGGCGAGGCTCTCCTGGATCTCGTCGATGGTCTCGAACGTGTCCCGGCTCTCCTGGTCCATCTTGTTGCAGAATGTCAGGATCGGCAGGTCCCGGAGGCGACATATCTCGAACAGCTTCCGGGTCTGGCTTTCCACGCCCTTCGCGCCGTCAATCACCATTACCGCGGCGTCGACGGCGGTCAGGGTCCGGTACGTGTCTTCCGAGAAGTCCGAGTGTCCGGGCGTGTCGACGAGATTGAACCGGAAGTCGCGATAGTCGAATGACATGGCAGTGGCGCTGACGGAAATTCCCCGGCTCCTTTCGAGTTGCATGAAATCGGAGCGTGTCCGCCGGGCCCTGCCCTTCGCGCGGACCTGCCCAGCCATCTGGATCGCGCCTCCGTAGAGCAGGAACTTTTCGGTCAGTGTCGTCTTTCCGGCATCCGGGTGCGAGATGATCGCAAAGGTCCGGCGCCGGGCGACCTCCGGCGGCAATGGAGCGGCATTTGAGGCGCGGTCGGGCATTGGCGGCGTATAGCCATCTCTCGCCGCGCAGGCAATCCGACGGATTCGCGGATTGACGACGAACGGTCCCTTTGACAATGTAGGAACATAAAACGAACGATGCTCGCGATCCAAGTCCGGGCAAACTGAGCCAAAACAAGGAAAGCAGTGATGATGACGACCCAGGAAGTTGCCGAGAGACTCTGCCAGCATTGCCGCGGCGGGACGGAGGAGCGAGGCATTGAAGAATTGTACTCGCGAGCCATCGTTTCCGTCGAACCGATGGCTGACCAGGGACGGGATCCCGTCAGCAAGGGCGTCGACGCACTCAAGGACAAGCACAAATGGTGGGCCGAGAACTTCGAGGTGCACAGCACCGGAGTCGAGGGCCCGTTCATCAACGGCGACAAGTTCAGCGTGATCTTCGATATCGATGTGTCGGAACGGGCAAGCGGCCAGGGATGGAGGGCGAAGGAAGTCGCGCTCTATGAGGTCGAGGACGGCAAGATCGTGCGCGAATCCTTCTTCATGGCTCCAATGAAATAGGCAAGACCCGTCGACCGTTGCTTGTGCAGGTCGATTCGGGATGTCGCGCGCCGCCCTTCCGATTCTCTCAAGCAACTGGCCAACGCATGCGGCGGCGCATCCTGCCGGTCAGGTCGCCTTCGTGGAGCCGGCATTCATCATGGCGCGCAGACGATCCGCTTCGGCGGAGAAACCGTCTCTGCCAAGATCCGTTCCAGCCTTTCGGTCCCAGTAGCCTGCGTTGATGCGGTCACCTTCAATGCGGTGCAGGAGCGCATGGATCGCGTCGAAGATGGCTTCCCCTTCGTGAGCCTGGGCAATCTGGTGTGCCCTGTCCCAATCCGGACCGGTCTTGAAACCGGCCCTGGCAATCAGGCGAAGAGCTTCTGCTGCTTTGGCTTCCAGGGACATGGTCTCCCTCTATCATGGGCTTTGCGGCCGCTCCACTCTTTCGCCGCAAGCGACAGGATGGTAGGAGCAGGAAAACAGCGGAGGATCGCAATGGATCTCGGAATTAGGGGAAAGCGTGCACTGGTCTGCGCTTCGTCGAAGGGCCTGGGACGGGGCTGCGCCGAGGCATTGGCCGAAGCCGGAGTTGACCTCGTGATGAACGCGCGCGGTGCGGAGGCTCTTGAGGCAACCGCCGAAGAAATTCGCACTGCACACGGCGTTGACGTAACCGCAGTTGCCGCGGACATCGCGTCAGATGATGGGCGGGGCAAGGTGCTCGCCGCATGCGGGAGGATCGACATACTGGTCAACAACGCGGGCGGACCGCCGCCTGGCATGTGGCATGACTGGGAACGGGACGACTTCGTCGCCGCTCTCGACGCCAACATGCTCGCGCCGATCGCACTGATCAAGGCCCTGGCGCCGGACATGATGGAACGGGGCTGGGGCCGGGTCGTGAACATAACTTCGCAATCCGTGCGTGCGCCGATTGGCGTGCTGGGCCTGTCGAATGCCGCGCGCACTGGCCTCACGGGCTACGTGGCGGGCACCTCGCGGCAGGTGGCTTCGGCTGGCGTGACCATGAACAACCTCCTGCCCGGCATACACGCGACGGATCGTGCGGTGTCCCTGGACGGGGGCGTGGCCAAGGATGAAGGCATAACGCTCGAGGAGGCGCGGGGGCGTCGAGAGGCGACGATTCCGGTCGGGCGCTACGGCACGCCGCAGGAGTTCGGGGCCGCATGCGCCTTCCTTTGCTCGCGGCATGCGGGCTTTATCGTTGGGCAGAATTTCCTGCTTGACGGAGGCGCAACCAACCTGACCGTGTGACCGTCATCGCAACGGGGGCTTGTCGATGCGGCACCGCGCTGCTATCCGACGCTGATTCCGAGAGCTTTGCTCGGGATTAGGGGTGAGTCGCCGTGGATGACAGTTTGGATGGCTTGACGATCGAGGGCCTGACCCGTCGTCTCGGCGGACGCGCCGTCGTGTCCGACGTGTCGCTCAGGGTGCGTCCCGGTCAGGTGACATGCCTCCTTGGGCCGTCGGGCTGCGGCAAGTCCACGATGCTGCGGCTGATTGCCGGGGTTGAACGCCCCGACGCTGGTCGGGTGCTTGCAGACGGGGAGGTGTTGTCCGACGAGGCCCGGCATGTCCCGCCAGAAATCCGGCGCATCGGCCTGATGTTCCAGGATTTTGCGCTTTTCCCGCACATGACGGTGGCCGAAAACGTGGCTTTTGGCCTGAGGGGCGCGGCCTCGGAAAGGCGGCGCCGCGTGGCCGGCATGCTGGAACGGGTGCGGCTTGCGGACTTTGAACAGGCCTATCCCGATCAGTTGTCTGGGGGCGAGCAGCAGCGCGTGGCGCTGGCGAGGGCCTTGGCGGCACGACCTCGGATCATGTTGATGGACGAGCCGTTTTCCGGGCTGGACGACCGGCTGCGGGATGGCATTCGTGACGAGACGCTTGATATACTGAAGGATGAGGTTACCGCGGTCGTGCTGGTCACCCATGACCCGGAGGAAGCGATGCGGATGGCCGATGAGATCGCGTTGATGCGGAATGGACGCATCGCGCAGAGCGGGGCGCCCTACAACATCTACAACGCGCCCGTTGATCGTGAAGCCGCCGCCTTCTTCAGCGATGTCAACGTGATCTGTGGGACAGTCCGGGGCGCATTGACTGGCACGCCTTTCGGCGAGTTCCTGATTCCCGGAGTTCCCGACGGAACGGAAGTCGAGATCGTCATACGTCCTCAGCACCTCAGGATTGACTTTGACCGGGGTGGCAGGGGGCCGAATCCGACCCGGGAGGACGGTGTCGCCGCGAAGGGCAGCGTCGTCCGAGCAAGGTACATGGGCAACGAAAGTCTTGTCGAGTTCCGGATGGAGCATGACGGCTCGACGCTGACCGCGACGGTGCCGTCCGTCTTTCTGCCCAAGCCGGGCACGCAGCTCTGGCTCATGATGCGACGACGGCGCTGCCTTGTCTTTCCAAAGCTGATGCCATGAGTCTTGGCGGGACCGGCTCTTGCTGCCGGGTTCCCGCGAGGGCGGGCGCTGCCACACAAGTGCCGCTCGAGCGGGAATCTGTAGGCACGACGGCTTGCGGCGCCCGGCCGTTCGAGCAGTTCGGAAGCGTGGTGCGGGAGCTCCTCGGCGGTCTGGCTCTTGCGCCCCGCGGATACATGGCCAAGCCGGGACGGCGGTCGCCGGCCCTTGCTCCCGTGCCTGAGGGAATCGGCGTTGAATCCCGATTTGCCGCTTTCACTTGGCGATTCCCTCACCTACATAGCTCTCAACAGACAGGGGAGTAAGTCAATGTTCAACAACATCGGCCTTCCAGGCCTCATTCTCATAACCGTTGTCGTCCTGATCCTGTTTGGACGGGGCAAGATCACGTCCCTGATGGGCGAGGTCGGCAGGGGCATCACTGCCTTCAAGAAAGGTGTCGACGACGGAAAGAAGGAAATCGACGACGCGATGGAGGACAAGGCGGCATCGGCTGCCCGCGACGTGACGCCCGAAGGAGAGACTGCCAAGGACGCGGAGAAGTCCGAGGACGAGGCCAAGGCCTAGGGCGGTTCCCGAACGATGTTCGATCTGAGCTGGGGTGAACTTCTTGTCGTCGGCGTTGTCGCGCTGATCATTCTTGGTCCGCGTGACCTGGTGGGCATGTTTCGCACGCTTGGCCGGTTCGTCGGCAAGGCGCGCAGGATGGCGCGCGAGTTTCAGCGTGCCATGGAGGATGCCGCTGACGAGGCGGGGGTGAAGGAAGCGGCCGACAACCTGAAGGGCTTCGCCTCGCCGTCCAAGGCGGGTCTCGACAAGCTCAACCAAGCGGCGAAGAGGTTCGAGGACTGGGACCCTGCCAAAGCGTCCAGGAAGGCGAAGGACATCGGGCCCGAGACGGAAAAGCTCTCTGAAGAGCGCGCGGAGGCGGCCCGGAAAATTCGCGAATACTCGACAGAGAAGGCTGCTGCGGCGCGGGCAGGGGAAATCGAAGCCGCGGAGACAAGGGTCGATGCAGAGGTTGCGGAATCGGAGCCGGAAACGGAATCGCCTGAATCCAGGCCGGGAGACGGTGCATGAGCGAAGCCAAGGATGAGGGCGATCCCGACGACGAGGTCGAAAGGAGTTCGGCGCCGCTTCTCGAGCATCTTGCGGAACTTCGCACTCGCCTTGTCCGCTCGGTCCTGGCCTTGGTCGTCGGCATCGTTGCCGCGTTTGCGGTGTCGGAACCGATCCTGCAATTCCTGCTCGGGCCGATCGAGGCGACGCTGCGCCAACTAGGCGACCCGTCGCCCACGATGCAATACACCAGCCCGCAGGAGTACCTCTTCACGCTGTTCCGGATCTCAATGGTCTTCGGGTTCGCCCTGGCCTTTCCGGTCATCGGCCACCAGATGTGGCGATTCGTGGCGCCGGGGCTATATCGAACCGAGAAGTCGGCCTTCCTGCCGTTCCTCATTGCCTCCCCGGTGATGTTCCTGCTGGGCGCCTCGTTTGCGCAATACGTTGTCACGCCATTGGCGATGAACTTCTTTCTCGGATTTGCAGATGTTTCGTCGATCTTCGCCAATCTCCTCTCCGGCGCGGTAGGCGAGCTTCCTGACCCCGCCGCGGTCGTTCCCGAAACCCAGGAAGGCGTGAAGATCACGTTCTTCGGGAAAGTGAACGAGTCGCTCGACATCACTCTCAAGTTCATCATGGCTTTCGGGCTGTGCTTTCAACTGCCCGTTCTCCTGACGCTCATGGGCAAGGCCGGCCTTGTGTCGGCGCGCGGCCTCGCACAGGTCAGGAAATACGCGATGGTCGGGATACTTGTTCTTGCCGCCCTCGTGACACCGCCCGATGTCGTCACGCAACTGATCCTGTTCGTGGTTGTCTACGGCCTCTATGAAATCTCGATCCAGCTGGTGAAGCTGGTCGAGAAAAAGCGCGTCGAAAAGCTCCGTGAAGAAGGCATCCTTGGCGAGGACGAAGATCTCTATTCCGAGTTCGAGGACGACGACGGAGACGAAGGGGATGTGAAGGCGTGAAGGGGCTGCGCATCGGTTCCGGCATGCACCGGTCCTCGGTATCGCCCGGGGCAAGGTGCCGTCCACTGCGCCCGCAACCTTTCGCGGCAGGCCGGGACCGGTCCCGACGCGCATCGCGAAGGCTGTCGCGCCATGGGTGACGCCAAGCAGGACGGCGATTCCCTGAGGCGCATTGCAGCCGCGTTGGACAGGATCGCTCCGGGAGCGGTCGAGGCGCCGGATTTCTCAAGCGCGGAGGCATTTGTCTGGCAAGTCTCTCCGGATCGTCTTGTGCCGGTGAACGAGGTGAATCGCATAGGCATCGAGTTGCTGGTGGGCATCGACAGGGCGCGGGACGTTCTCCTGGAGAACACGCTGCAGTTCGCGAGGGGCTTTCCGGCAAACAACGCGCTCCTCTGGGGCGCGCGGGGCATGGGCAAGTCGAGCCTCGTGAAGGCCGTGCATGCAGCCGTGCAGGAAGACGGGCACGAGTTGAAGATCGTCGAGGTCCAGCGCGAGGACTTGCCGTCGGTCGGACGCCTCCTTGGCCACCTTGGAGACGCCGATGCAAGGTTCATGCTCTATTGTGACGACCTTTCGTTCAGCCACGACGACCATCATTACAAGTCGCTTAAGGCCGTGCTTGATGGCGGGATCGAGGGACGTCCGGAAAACGTCATTTTCTATGCCACGTCCAACAGGCGCCACCTGATGCCGCGCGACATGATCGAGAACGAGCGCTCGACCGCGATTCTCCCGTCGGAAGCGGTGGAGGAGAAGGTGTCGCTTTCGGATCGATTCGGGCTTTGGCTGGGCTTTCACCCCTGCAGCCAGGACGAATACCTGGCCATGATCCGAGGCTATTGCAACGCATACGGAATCAAGACCGACGATGACACGCTGCACGCCGAGGCGGTCGAGTGGCAGGCGACGAGAGGTGCGCGTTCCGGACGGGTCGCCTGGCAGTATTTCATCGACCTGGCAGGGCGGAAGGGCGCGAAAGTCGCGACCGGCTGACTCGGCCGGCAAGTCAGGGAATCGGTCTACTTCCTGAAGTTGTCGAGCTTGACGACCTCGGCTTCGCCTTCCTTCGTGCCGACCGGTTCAAGTTCCGCCGGAATCGGTGCAGGATCCTCGTCCCCGGTTTCGAAGCGGATTCCGAACTCGACCGAAGGGTCCACGAAGGTGAGAAGCGAGTCGAACGGGATGTAGAGCGGTTCCGGAACGTCTCCGAAATTCAGTGTCACGGAGAAGCCTTCCTCAGTCACCTTGAGATCTTCGAACCAGTTCTGGATGACGATGGTCATCTCCTTTGGATGACGCTCCAGGAGCCAATCGGCCAGCATTGCGTCGGGATGCGAAGTGGCGAACGAGATGAAGAAATGGTGCTGGCCGGGCAGGCCGTTTTCCGCCACCTCGCGCAGGACTTCCTGGAAGAGCCCCCGCATCGCGCGGTGCATCAGGCTTCCGTAGTCAAGCGTTCCGGCCATCTCGCATTTCTCTCTGCCGCATTCAGAATAGAGGATTCGGAGCCCGATTATAATGACGGCATTTCGAAGGCCTGATCAATGCCGTCTGCAAGCGGTCGCGACCTGCACTTGCTTGCTCTGCGAACGGCCAGGTGGTCCTTCGACCAGGCGATGAAGCCGCAAATCCGGCTGCAATTTCCGGTCCGGGCTCGTGGCATCTGCGGCACGAACCCGTTCGTCCGCAAAAGGATGTGCCGGATTCTGTTGCCAGGTTCCGGCGGACCCCGCCTTACGCGGCTAGGCGCAAGGACTTAGATTTCGGCATTTCGCACCGCTTACGCAGCGAGAGCCACCGGAGCACGGTTGTCGTTGGCAACTATGCAGTTTGGACCGATGTCGGTGGTACCTCACCGGGACAAAGCAAACCCCTTTAGACGTCCGTCGATCCTGTTTCGGCCCCGCATTCCCATCCAACGACAGGGACCTTGGTGGAGCCGCCGGGTACCGCCCCCGGGTCCGGTCCGCTTATTGCGAGCGCGTTTATGTCCATAGTTCCGTTTCCGGAACGCTGCGAATATAAGAGGTGCGAACCGGAATTGGAAGGGCTTTGTCAATGATTGCGGTTGTGCACGGGTGGCCCTTCCCCTTGTGCGCAGCACACCCGAGGAATTCGGGCAAGCGAGCTGGAGCGTGACATGCGGGCACTGGTTGTCGAAAGGAACGAGGATGGGAAGACGTCCGCCTCGGTACAGGAGATTGACGAAAATCGTCTGCCGGAAGGGGATGTGACGGTCGCCGTCGAGTATTCGACCCTGAACTACAAGGACGGCCTGTGCATTGGCCCGGGCGGGGGCGTCGTGCGAACCTATCCCCACATTCCCGGCGTCGATTTCGCAGGAACCGTCGAGGCGTCAGACGATTCGCGCTATTCGCCAGGCGACAAGGTGATATTGACGGGTTGGCGTGTTGGCGAGGTGCATTGGGGTGGATATGCCGAAAAGGCACGCGTCAAGGCCGACTGGCTCGTGCCGTTGCCCGAAGGTCTCTCGCCCCGCCAGGCAATGGCAGTGGGAACGGCGGGGCTGTCCGCCATGCTGGCTGTCATGGCCCTTGAGGATCACGGCCTTGCACCAGACAATGGCGAAGTCCTGGTGACGGGTGCCGCAGGCGGCGTGGGGTCAGTGGCGACGGCGATTCTCGCGCATCTGGGTTACGCAGCTGCTGCCGTGACCGGGCGACCGGAGACAGCGGACTACCTGGCAAGCCTCGGCGCGAGCAGAATCGTGCCGCGAGAGGAACTGGCCGAGGCCGTGAAGAAGCCCCTGGAAACCGAGACTTGGGCAGGTTGCGTTGACGCCGTCGGCGGCGCGATGCTCGCCCGCATCCTTGGACAGATGAAATACGGTTCGTCGGTCGCTGCGGTCGGACTTGCCGCGGGCGCGGCCGTGCCCGCGACAGTCATTCCTTTTCTCCTGCGTGGCGTGAATCTTCTCGGAATCGAGTCGGTGATGCAGCCCAGCGAAAACAGGATCAGGGCATGGAAGCGGATAGCGCGCGACCTGCCAATGGAAAGGCTTGAGGCGATGGTTCAGATGGCCAGCCTGGAGGACTTGCCGCAATTGGGAGCGGACATCCTGAGAGGCAGGGTCAAGGGTCGGGTCGTGGTTGACATCAGCGCCTGAGTTCAGGTCACCTGCCTTGCTGCGGCTCGTGACCCGAATTCGGCTGCTCGGGCGGAGCGTCGCGTCCTTATCCCGGCGCGGCGACGAGGAGGACGCAGATGAGCCTTGCATTCGTATTCCCCGGCCAAGGGGCACAGACCGTCGGCATGGGTCGTGATCTTGCCGAGGCCAGCCAGGCGGCCAGGGCCGTGTTCGAGGAAGTCGACGAGGCGCTTGGGGAGAAGCTCTCGGCACTTGTCTGGGAAGGTGATGCCGAAGTCCTGACGCTGACCGAAAACGCGCAGCCTGCGCTGATGGCGACCTCCATCGCGGCCGTTCGTGCCCTGGAGGCAGAAGGCGTTGACGTCGCGGACGCGGGCTACGTGGCCGGACATTCTCTCGGTGAATATTCGGCGCTTTGCGCGGCCGGGGCAATCGCCTTGTCGGATGCGGCCAGGCTCCTGAGGCTGAGAGGCAAGGCAATGCAGGCGGCCGTTCCCGTCGGGGAAGGTGCCATGGCTGCGATTCTCGGTCTTGATTGCGACGCGGTGACGGAGGTCGCGGAACGTGCGGTGCAGGGCGGTGTATGCCAGGTCGCCAACGAAAACGATCCGATGCAGAACGTGATATCGGGCAGCAGGGAGGCCGTGGAACGTGCCGTGGAGCATGCAAGGCGGGCGGGCGCCAGGCGGGCCGTGATGCTGCCGGTGTCCGCACCATTCCATTGCTCCCTCATGAGTCCGGCTGCTGCCACGATGGCGCAAGCCCTCGGCGACATCGAGATTGCCCAGCCAAGGGTGCCGGTCGTGGCAAACGTGCTTGCGACCGCAGCGACGGACCCCTCTCTCATTCGTTCGCTGCTTGTCGGCCAGGTGGCAGGCCGGGTGAGGTGGCGTGAGAGCGTCGAATGGATGGCTGAGCACGGAGTGACGGAATTTTGGGAGCTTGGCGCAGGCAAAGCCCTCGCCGGGATGATCCGGCGAACCGTCAGGAATGCGACGACTCGCGCCGTGGGAACGGCCAGCGATGTGGCCGAGGCGGTGGCTTCGCGGTAGGATGCTTGTCGGGACCTGCCACAACCGAGGAAGATGACATGTTTGACTTGAGCGGCCGTGCGGCGCTGGTCACCGGGGCTTCAGGCGGGATCGGGAACGCCATCGCACGCGCGCTTCATTCAGCAGGCGCTGCCGTGGCGCTTTCGGGCACCCGCGTCAAGCCACTTGAGGCCCTGGCGAAAGAACTGGGTGACCGGGCTCACGCACTGCCGTGCGACCTGTTCGATACGGATGCGGTTGCCGAGCTGCCGACGCAGGCGGCGGATGCCATGGGCGCAGTCGACATCCTCGTCAACAACGCCGGCATCACGCGTGACAACCTGTTCATGCGCATGTCCGAGGAGGACTGGGATGTAGTGTTGCGGGTCAATCTGAAGAGCGCGATGACGCTGTCGAAGTCGGTTCTGCGCGGGATGATGAGGTCGCGTTGGGGCCGGATAGTGAACGTCACTTCGGTGGTCGGCGCGACGGGCAACCCCGGTCAGGCTAACTACGCGGCATCGAAGGCAGGGCTCGTCGGCATGTCCAAGAGTCTCGCATACGAAATCGCCGGGCGAGGGGTCACTGTCAATTGCGTGGCTCCCGGCTTCATTTCTACCGCAATGACCGGCAAGCTCACTGAAGAACAGAAATCTGCGATTCTGGCCCAGGTGCCGGCGCGCCGGATGGGAGAGGCGGACGAAGTGGCCGCTGCGGTTCTTTACCTGGCAAGTCCTGAAGCAAGCTATGTTACGGGCGCCACATTGCATATCAACGGCGGAATGGCCATGTTGTGAACCGGGAATGGAGCGCATCCTGTGCATCATATCGATTGCGTTTCGGACGAATATGGTTTAGGCGGCGCTAATCCCAGCCGGGAGCCTGATTGGCCCGGCAGTTTTTCGTCCCTCGGGGGCGGCAGGAAAGTACCGGGCCAAGGATCCCGAGGAACAGGTGAGGAATTGACATGAGCGACATCGCAGAGCGCACGCGCAAGATCGTGGTCGAGCATTTGGGCGTCGAAGAGAGCAAGGTTTCGGACAGTGCCTCGTTCATCGATGATCTCGGTGCCGACAGCCTTGATACCGTGGAGCTTGTGATGGCTTTCGAGGAAGAGTTCGGAATCGAGATTCCGGACGATGCGGCCGAGGCCATCCAGACATTTGGCGACGCCGTGAAGTTCATCAAGGATGCCACCTGACCACCTGAAGTGACGGCAAGGAATTTCGGCTCCTGATGACTCGGGGGCCGTTTCCTTGCATCGATGACCTTCGCTTTTCCTCGGGCGGTGGAGTCCCGCGCGTTTGGCCGGTCCGGCACTTCAGCGGGGACTTGGTTCAGGGAAAGATCTGGCAGCTTGCGGCCGTGGAGCCGGAGGCCTGAGACAGTCCCCCCCCGGCGCTGACAGGCGCCACTCGATCTTCCTGCCCGCGAGACCGACCTCTTTCATGTGCTCGGAAATTCCGTTCCGGCCTGTCAAATTCGCGAAGTTCGCGCCGTCGGCGCGCCGTGTCGATCTCAGCCATTTCGGTGCGTGCGGATCCCTTGGCAGATTGCGGAGAAAGGGGGGCGCATGTATGTCTCGACCCGAGAGCAGCGATGTGGGGATCTGGCATGCGTCGGGTAGTCGTTACGGGTATGGGGATCGTCTCGCCATTGGCGTGCGGATTCGAGGAAACCTGGTCCCGTCTCTTGGCCGGCCGGTCTGCCGCGGGCCCCATTTCAAGATTCGATGCGCAACACCTCGCGACCACGTATGCCTGCGAGATTCCGAGGGGCGACGGCAAGGACGGTACCTTCAATCCCGACGACTGGCTGGAGCCTCGGGAGCAGCGCAAGGTCGATGATTTCATCATCTACGGAATTGCCGCCGCCGTACAGGCGGTTAAGGATTCCGGTTGGGAACCCAAGGAAGCACGGGACTTTGAACGAACCGGCGTGATGATCGGCTCAGGGATAGGCGGTCTGCAGTCGATCGCCGAAACTGCCGTGATCCTCAAGGAACGGGGTCCGCGAAGGGTGTCGCCGTTCTTCATTCCCGGTGCCCTGATAAACCTGGTCTCTGGCCAAGTCTCGATTCGGTTCGGATTCAAGGGCCCGAATCACTCCGTAGTGACGGCTTGTTCGACGGGCGCCCATGCAATTGGCGATTCTGCGCGGCTGATCATGCTTGGCGACGCGGACGTGATGGTGGCAGGCGGGACTGAGAGCCCGATCTGCGAAATCGGCATCGCCGGCTTCAATGCGTGCAAGGCCCTGTCCACGAAGAGGGGGCACGAGCCGGAAACGGCCAGCCGTCCCTACGACGCTGACCGGGACGGGTTTGTCATTGGAGAAGGCGCGGGCACGGTTGTGCTCGAGGAACTTGAGCATGCCAAGGCGCGCGGCGCGAAGATCTATGCGGAAGTGCTGGGCTATGGCCTTTCCGGCGATGCCTACCACATAACGGCCCCGTCCGAGGACGGCGAAGGCGGGGAGCGGGCCATGAGGAATGCGCTGAACTCGGCGAACCTGCAAGCCAGCGACGTTGACTACATCAATGCGCACGGTACCTCAACCATGGCGGACACGATCGAGCTGGCAGCCGTCGAACGCGTGATGGGCGATGCCGCTCGCGGGGCCACGATGACATCGACAAAGTCCTCTATCGGCCATCTGCTTGGCGCGGCGGGCGCTGTCGAGGCAGTATTCTGCATCCTGGCGCTTCGCGATCAAGTTGCGCCACCGAACGTCAACCTGGAAAATCCGGACGTCGAGCCGATGCTTGACCTCGCCCCCATTTCGAAGCGCGAGCGGGAAATCGGCGTTGCGCTGTCAAACAGCTTCGGATTCGGCGGCACCAATGCCACGCTTGTGATGGGGCGGGTCGATCGCTGATGTTGCGGAGCATTGCCTCCAACTTCCTGACCTTTCTGCTCGTCGCACTCTTTCTGGTTGCGGCGATCATCTTCTGGGGACAGGGCAGGTTCGTCGGTCAGGGTCCCTTGGCTGAAGCGATTTGCCTGAAGGTTCCTCGCGGCGGATCAATTGCCGTCCTGGCTGAGGATCTTGAGGCAAGGGGCGCGATTTCCAGTGCGATGATCTTCCGGTTGGGCGCCGATTATTCCGGGCGTGCACCGCACGTGAAGGCAGGATCCTTCCTGATACAAGCAGGCGCGTCCATGCAAGGCATCGTGGCCGCGATCACCGGCAACGGCCAGTCAACCTGCGGCGTTGAGGTCGTTTACCGGATTTCGGTCAGCGGGCAGACTGTCCGAGTGCGCGAATTGAACGCGGCGACCGGAAATTTTTCGGTCACGGCGGAGTTCGATCCAGCATCGGAGCCCGCAATGCCAACTTCCTACACGGCAGCCCTGGACGACGTGGCGACGAGGTTTCGCATCGTGGTGGCCGAGGGCGTGACAAGCTGGCAGGTCGTCGAGGCACTGAAGGCCAGCGACTTGCTGGAGGGCGAGATCGACGAGGTGCCCGATGAAGGTTCCCTGGCACCGGACGGCTACGAGATTATTCCGGGAACCGACCGTCAGGCCATCCTCGACAAAATGCGCGAAAGGCAGGAGGAGCGTCTCGACGCGGCTTGGCTCGCCAGATCCGAGAATGCGGCTGTCGAGACGCCTGAGGAGGCGCTGATACTTGCCTCGATCATCGAGAAAGAGACCGGAGTTGCTGACGAACGGCCGCTGATTGCGAGCGTGTTTGCAAACCGGCTTCGGAGGGGAATCAGGCTTCAGACCGACCCGACGGTCATCTACGGGGTTACCGAGGGCCGAGGCGTTCTCGGGCGCGGTCTAAGGCAAAGCGAGTTGCGCCGCGAGACGCCGTGGAACACGTACGTGATAGACGGATTGCCGCCGACGCCGATCGCGAATCCCGGCAAGGCGGCAATCGAAGCCGCACTGTCGCCAGGGGAGTCAGATTACCTGTTCTTTGTTGCGGATGGCACGGGCGGGCACGCATTTTCGGAAACGCTTCGCGAGCATAATGCGAATGTTGCCCGCTGGCGGAAATTGCAGGCCGAGCGGGCCGACAAATAGCCGTCGTCAGTTGCCCAACGGATTCGATGCGCCTCGCATTGCGGGCGCCAAGTTCTCGAATGGACTTGGCAAGCGCTCCCATGCCTGGCCGCGACCTGACGAACTGCTTGTTCATGAGTCCGGCTGAATGCCGGTCGCGACTGTCTCGGCTTTCAACCGATTCCTGGGCCCGTCGCGCAGGAAATGCAGGCAAGTGCTGCCGGGTCGAGATCGAGGCGCTCTTGGGCGATTTCGTCGCCGCAATTCTGGCAGAATCCGAATTCACCCTCATCGATGCGTCGAAGGGCCGCATCGATTCTTGCGCCACGTGCAGCGCGCCGGCGCATTGTCGCTTGTGCCATTGCCTGACGCTGCATTGCGTCCATGCGACTGAGGCGGCCAACCGACTGCTGGTCCAGAGTGACCGTGCCACGGTCCTCGGCTGAGGCAGCGTCCTCGCTGGAAAGCTGTGAGCGTTCCGCCAGCAGGGCGTCTCGATAGACCTTTATGTCCAAGCCGTTCAGTGGTATTTCCTCGTCGTCAGTCAACTGTTTCCAGGCACGGCATCCTATCTGATCCAGGGGTGCCGGGCCAGCCTAGGAGTCCGCGATGGCAAAGGACAAGCCGCAGATTTCGTCACTTGATCCGGTCTGGGACCGAATCAAGGAGGACGCGCATGCCGCAATTGCCGCTGAACCGCTGATCGGCGGCATGGTACATGCGACCATTCTGCATCACGGTTCGATCGAGAGCGCGCTCGCCTATCGCTTCGCGTTCAAGCTCTCTTCATCGGAAATGACCGGACAGCTCATGCGCGAGATTTCGGAAGAGGCCTATTCCGAGGATCCCTCTTTGGGCGAGGCTGCACGGGCCGACCTCGTTGCGATCTATGAGCGTGATCCCGCCTGCCATCGGCTGATGCAGCCGCTTCTCTTCTTCAAGGGCTTCCAGGCCGTACAGGCCTATCGAATCGGACACTGGCTGTGGGCGCGCTCACGCAAGGACCTGGCCTATTTCATCCAGGCCCGCGTGAGCGAGATCTTCGGAATCGACATTCACCCGAGCGCCAGGATCGGCAAGGGGCTGATGATCGACCATGCCCATTCCATCGTGATCGGCGAGACGGCAGCCGTCGGCGACAATGTCTCCATGCTTCATTCGGTGACGTTGGGCGGCACCGGCAAGGAGGATGACGATCGGCATCCGAAGATCGGCGACGGCGTCCTGATCGGGGCCGGCGCCAAGGTTCTGGGCAATATTCGAGTTGGCGATTGCAGCCGAATAGCAGCCGGTTCCGTGGTTTTGCAGGAGGTGCCGCCTTGCAAGACGGTCGCGGGCGTGCCGGCCAAGATCGTCGGCGAGGCGGGGTGTGATCAGCCATCCCTGACGATGGACCAGATCCTGAACGGATTCGTCGCTGACTGAACCTCTGCGGTCCACTGCCGGTCGGAAGCCATTGCCTCCCAGGCTATGCCAGCATGCCAATCGGGTTCTCGAGGTTCGTCTTCACTGCTGACAGGAATTCAGCGCCGAGAGCGCCGTCAATGACCCTGTGATCAACCGAGAGCGTCACCGACATGACGGTGGCAGCGGCAATTTCCCCGTCCTCGTTGACGACTGGCATTTTCTCGCCGGCCCCGACGGCGAGGATCGATCCATGGGGCGGATTGATGACGGCGTCGAAGCTCTTGATGCCGAACATTCCCAGGTTGGAGATCGCGAAACTGCCGCCCTGGTACTGATGTGGCGCCAGCTTGCGGTCGCGTGCGAGCGTTGCCAGTTCCTTCACTTCGGTTGACAGGGTCGAGAGCGACTTCAGGTGCGCATCCCTGAGAACCGGCGTGAAGAGACCGCCTGCAACAGCCACGGCGACGGCGACGTCGGAAGGCTTGAGCTTGATGATCCGGTCTCCGGCCCAGACCGCGTTGGCGTCAGGTACCGTCTGGAGGGCCAAGGCGCAGGCCTTGATGATGAAGTCATTGACACTGAGCTTGACGCCGCGGGCCTCGAGTTGCCGGTTGGCTTGCGCGCGAAAGCCGAGGAGATCATCCAGCCTGATGTCTCGGCGAAGGTAGAAATGCGGGATCGTCTGCTTGGCTTCGCCAAGGCGCGCTGCAATGACCTTGCGCATGCCGTCGAGCGAGACTTCCTCGAATTCTCGATCCTCGAACATCGCCTTGACCGCTTCGGCGCCGGGGGTGTCCGGCACGGGCGCAGACGGAGCGGCCGCGGGTCGGGCCAGCGCGCCTTCGACATCCGCCTTGACGATCCGGCCCTTGGGTCCCGACCCCTTGATCTGGCTCAGGTCAAGGCCCCTGTCGGCGGCAATTCGCCGGGCAAGCGGCGATGCGAATACGCGATTGCCCTTGGAGCCTGTGGAGGGAACCGCAGGCCGGGCGCTCGTGGTCGGCGGCGGTTCCGCGCCTGCAGGGGCAACCTTCGCGACCGGTGCTGGCGGAGCGGTTTCGGCGGTCGCGGTTGCGGGACCGATGTCGGCCTCGCTTTCGCCCTCGGCGAGGAGGACGGCAATGGGCGAATTGACCATCACGCTCTCGGTGCCTGCAGGGACGAGGATCCGTCCCACGGTTCCTTCGTCGACGGCCTCGAACTCCATCGTTGCCTTGTCGGTTTCGATCTCGGCAAGAAGGTCGCCGGCGGACACGGCGTCGCCTTCCTTGACCAGCCATTTTGCAAGCGTGCCTTCTTCCATGGTGGGCGAGAGGGCCGGCATGAGGATTTCAGTGGGCATCCTTCCCTCTCCCTACCTGTAGGTTACGGCCCTGACGGCATCGATCACTTCCTTGACCGACGTCAGAGCGAGCTTTTCGAGATTGGCCGCGTATGGCATGGGCACGTCCTTGCCGGTGCACTTGAGTACAGGTGCGTCGAGGTGGTCGAACGCCTCGCGCATGATGTCCGAGCCGATATGATCGGACAAGGAGGCAACCGGCCAGGCTTCCTCGACCGTCACGCAACGATTGGTCTTCTTGACGCTCTCGATCACCGTTGTCATGTCGAGCGGGCGCAGGGTCCTGAGATCTATGACCTCGGCCGAGATCCCGTCCTTGGCTAGCTCGCCTGCGGCTTCGAGCGTATGGCTCATTCCGATTCCCCAGGACACGAGCGTGACGTCCGAACCTTCCCGCCAGATGCGGGCCTTGCCGAAGGGGATCGTGAAGTCTTCGAGCTTCGGCACGTCGAAGGCGCGCCCATAGAGGATTTCGTTCTCGAGAAAGACAACGGGGTTGGGATCGCGAATCGCCGTCTTGAGGAGGCCCTTTGCGTCAGCTGCGGAGAAGGGCTGCACGACCTTGAGTCCGGGCACGGAAGCATACCAGGCGGCATAGTCCTGGGAATGCTGGGCGGCCACGCGTGCGGCCGCCCCGTTCGGGCCCCGGAACACGATGGACGACCCCATCTGGCCACCTGACATGTAGAGCGTCTTGGCGGCAGAATTGATGATGTGGTCGATCGCCTGCATGGCGAAGTTCCAGGTCATGAACTCCACGATGGGTTTAAGGCCGCCCCAGCTCGCCCCAACGCCCAGCCCTGCGAAGCCGTGCTCGGTAATCGGCGTGTCGATCACACGTCGCGCACCGAATTCCTCAAGAATGCCTTGGGTGATCTTGTAGGCTCCCTGGTATTCCGCAACCTCCTCACCCATGACGAAGACGGCTTCGTCGGCCCGCATTTCCTCGGCAATGGCATCGCGCAGTGCGTCGCGCACCGTCGTCGAGACCATGTCGCTGCCTTCGGGATAGTCGGGCGAACGGTCGACCGCGGGCCGCGCTGGGCGCGCGTCGGCCACGGCTGCAGGTGCCGGCGAGGTCTCCTCGACCTCCGGAACCGTCGCCGGAGGGGCGGGCGCCCCGATGTCGCTTGTGCTTTCGCCCTCTTCGACAATGACCGCGATCGGCGTGTTGACCTTGACGGCTTCGGTTCCTTCGGCGACGAGAATCCGGCCCACGACGCCATCGTCGGCGGCTTCGAACTCCATCGTTGCCTTGTCAGTCTCGATTTCGGCCATGATGTCACCTGCCGAAACGGTGTCGCCCTCCTTCACCAGCCACTTTGCCAGCGTGCCCTCCTCCATGGTGGGCGAGAGGGCCGGCATGAGAATTTCCGTTGCCACGTCTTCCTCCTCCCTCAAGCGCTTACTGTGATGTCTGTCCAGAGTTCCGAGGGGTCGGGCTCGGGGCTTTCCTTGGCGAATTCGGCCGAGGCATTGACGATGTCCTTGATTTCCTTGTCGATAGCCTTCAGTTCGGCCTCGCTGGCGCCTGCGTCAAGAAGGCGTCCGCGGACCTGTTCGATGGCATCGCGCTCCTCGCGGACCTTCTGCACTTCGTCACGGGTCCTGTATTTCGCCGGATCGGACATCGAGTGGCCGCGATAGCGGTATGTCATGATCTCGAGGATGTAAGGGCCTTTCCCGGCCCGACAGTGCTTGACGGCCTTCAGGCCTGCGGCGCGCACTGCCAGCACATCCATCCCGTCCACCTGCTCGCCCGGGATCGAGAAGGCGGTGCCCCGCTCCCAGAAGGAGGATGACTTGGTGGCGCGCTTCACGCTCGTGCCCATGGCGTAATGGTTGTTTTCGATCACGAAGATCACCGGCAGTTTCCAGAGCTCGGCCATGTTGTAGGTCTCGTAGACCTGGCCCTGGTTGGCTGCACCATCGCCGAAATACGTGAACGTGACGTTCTTGTTGCCCTTGTACATGTCAGAGAACGCAAGACCCGCTCCGAGGGGCACGTTGGCTCCGACGATGCCGTGTCCGCCGTAGAATTCGCGCTCCTTCGAGAACATGTGCATGGAACCGCCCTTGCCCTTGGAATATCCTCCGATACGCCCCGTCAGTTCCGCCATGACACCGTTTGCATCCATGCCGCATGCAAGCATGTGGCCGTGGTCTCGATAGGTGGTTATCCGCTTGTCGCCTTCAATGGTGACGGATTCGAGGCCGACTACAACAGCTTCCTGTCCGATATAGAGATGGCAGAAACCTCCGATCAGGCCCATGCCGTAGAGTTGTCCCGCCTTTTCCTCAAACCTCCTGATCAGGAGCATGTCCCGGTAGTACTTGAGGAGTGCATTCTTCGAGGCGGCCTGTTTCTTCGTTGCGCGTCGAGCAGCCATGGGCGCGATCCTCCCCTGTTCCGGAGCAGATTGTTCAACGTTAAACAATCCAATACACCAGCACTTTTCGAATTGCACGGGCAAATGTTGCGTACGCAGGCAGGGCCGCCATGCAACAGATGCAAGGCTCGTGCGGACTGGATTCAGTCCAGGACGATTTCGTCGGGTCGGATAAGGCCGAGGATGTCGCGGGCCTGGCTGTCGAGAAGATCCAAGTCAAGATGGGTGCCGGACAGCCGCCGGGTCTTGTTCTCCAGCGCCGAGACTTCCGTGTTCAGCCGGTCACGCTCGCTCTTGAGCGAGACGAGTTCGGCTTCGATCTTTATGCGGCGAAACAGGCCGAAATCACCCTGCACGCTGGCGAACATGAAATAGGCCGCGAGCAGGAACATGACCGTAAAGTAGGCGAAGTCGCCGACACCGGTTCGCTTGCTGGTACGCATCACTGCCTCTTTGCTGCCATCTCCGTGGCACCTTCACGCAGTTTGACGCATATGGCGCGCGATCGCAAAGAATTTTTTCCCATCCTCGCAAGCGACCTCGTCAACTCGTGCCTGCCCGTGTCGCACTTCCAGGATCAGGTGTCGGACCTCGCTGATGGACGGTTGTGCCGGCCTCCAGCCTTTCATCGTTCCTTCTCGGGAAGTGGCGGCCAGCATCGCCGGTAGGCCGTTGTCCTCGGACGTCTGCGGAATGCCTTCGAACGCCCGAGCCGACACCCTGCCGGCGCACGTCCGGGCGATGGCCGGGGCCTGCCGCAATGCCCCGCTTCCCGACCGCGGTCTGGAGGCTCGCTCCCCGCAAGCCTGACAGGAAACGCCCTGGTAGGAGCGGGCTCGCGCTCGCCGTCGACGATCGCGCGCAGGATCCTCTGCCCCGTCGCTCCGGTGATGTCGCTGATCACCGAGTCAAGCCGCACGTTCATCTCCGTCAGCGCCTTCTGCATGTGGGCACGCAGCGCGAGCGGTCCTCGGTCAGCCGCCGCGCCTGGCGGACGCAGGAGCGCAGCGGGCACACCGCGTCGCCGGGACGGAAGGCCCCGCGCAGAAGCCCGTACGACAGCAGCTGACGGATCCACTGGCAGTCCGGCACGTCGCTCTTGCGCCCCGGGACCTGCTTCGTCATCCGCGGCGGCACCAGCATCACCTCGAAGCCGGCACGGTCCAGCACCTCGAAGACCGGGATCCAGTACACCGAGGTCGACTCCTTCGCCACCTTCTCCACCCCGCAGGACGACAGCCATGCCGCCATCTCCTCCAGGTCCGGCGTGAACGCCTCGAACGACCGCACCAGCTCCGGGCACCGGTCCAGGTCGACCGCGACGCAGTGGGTGTCCTTGCCGATGTCGATCCCCGCGCAGTCCCGGGTCACGATCTCCAGGCTCTCGGCCTTTCCCTTTCGCTTGCGTGGCATGCGGTTCCCTCCCTTGGTCGCCTCGCTTCACTCGGGCCGGGGAGGAACCACGGCGAATCCTCAATCTCTTGAACGAGGTCACGGGCAGGGCCCGCGCCATCAGTGACAGACGCCGATCATGGTTCGGGTCACGCTCATGACCGGGTGACGGAACACGCCATTGCCTCATGGACCTCGACTGCCGCGACCGTCCGTGACGTTCACACGCTCGGCGTCGCCTCGGCAAGCGTCAATTCTGCTTTCGCGACAGGGCCGGCGCCGCGCGCAGGCGGCCGCTCATAAGAGCTTCGTCTCAGTCACATTGCGCATTGCATTTGGGAAAATTCATCGGACCTGGCTACCTGCTGGCATCGCGGTACTGACCACGCGCGAGCTTCCGCGGTGGGGACATCATCGCATGTGACCCGCGTACGCAGGCTTCTATGAATCCTTGCGTCTTGAGGCTGCTCTCCAAGCGCCATTTGAGGATTTCATCAATCAGCCAATCGCGGGTCTCTGCGTATGCCGGATCGTCCCAAAGGTTCGTTTGCTCGTTTGGATCATTCTCAAGATCGAAAAGCATGCCTTCGTCTGAATCGACGAAGTGCACGAGCTTCATCGCACCGTCCCGGATCATGGTCATGCAGCGTGTGCCTGTCAGGAGAGCGTCATTGGAATGCTCTGCATAGACCCGATGCCGCGCAGGTGTCGGGTCGTCAGCAAAATATGGTTTCAGGGATATGGCTTCCATCCACGGCGGCACTTCCAAACCCGCGAATTCGAGGATTGTCGGCGCAAGGTCGAAATGCGCAACCAGATCTGAAACGCGCCGTCCCTCGGGAATGCGCCCGGGACAGGATATCAATGCAGGCACGCGCACTGTCGACTCGTACATGTTCCATTTCTGCGAATGTCCGTGATCTCCCAGGCAGTCCCCATGATCGGACGTATAGATGACAATTGTATCGTTCAGTACGCCTCGACGCTCCAACGCCTCCAGGATGCTGTTCACCTGATTGTCGATCATGGAAACGTTTGCGTAGTAGTGAGCGCGTTGCCGCCTTGACTGCTCCGGATCGGGACCTTCCAAATGGACGATTCCGTCCGCATCGTCATTCAAGTGGCGCTCACGCAGTTTCTGGAGCGCCGCAGGCTGAGCGCCCACGTCTGGCGCGATCGGCTCGGGCAAGTCCCGGCCGTTGTACATGTCAAGGTATTTCTGGGTTGGATCATAGGGCGGGTGCGGACCTGGCAAGCCTACCTGCAGGAAGAACGGCTCGTCACCCGTGTAGCGATCAAGCCACCAACAGGCCATTTGACCCACGAACACGTCGGGGTGCAGAATCTCGTCATGTTCCCAGACCCAAGCCCCCAAGAGGTCGCCATAGTCCGGCCGTTTTCGCTTTGTAACGCGCGACGGCTTTTCCATCCCGCGGAGAAAGTACGCCTTGTCCCAATTGTCCAGGTAGAACGGCAGGTGAGGATGATCGCGATCCTTGTTCTCAACTACGTGGCGTTCGTGAAAGCCGAATGCTCCCTCAACGGGCATCGTGTGCATCTTGCCGATGTTGACCGTGTGATATCCGCCTTCCGCGAGATCCTTTACCCAGCAGTAGCTCCAAGGCTCGTCATTTCGGAAAACACCGTTTGTGTGTGGATATACGCCTGTAAAGAGCGATGCGCGCGACGGCGCACATGAGGGTGATGTAATGTACATCCCTTCAAACACCGTGCCGCGCTCGGCCAGCCGGTCCAGGTTCGGTGTGAACATGTGATCGAAACCTAACGCGGCGATCGTGTCGTAGCGCTGTTGGTCAGTCAGGATCAATACGATGTTTGGACGGTCTGACATGTTCACCCCTTGACGGCGCCAGAGAGCGTTTGAACGATATACCGGTTGGCAATCGCCATGAGCGGCAGGATCGGCAGGGTGAGAGCCATGCTGGCCACGGCAATTGAACCCCAATCGACACTGTCAAACGAAATGAAGTTCATGACGGCAACAGGTGCCGTGCTGGTGGAAGACCGAGTTATGATGAGTGAATAGAAGAAATCGTTCCAAGAGATGAGAAAGCCCAGAATCGCTGCTGCAACTGCTCCTGGCCGAGCGGCCGGAAGGGCCACAAGCAGAAATGCATTGAACAGCGAAGCTCCGTCCATGATTGCCGCCTCAATCAGTTCGTCCGGCACCTGTGCGAACGAATTCCACATCGACCAGACGATCAGTGGAAGCGTCAGCGTCATGTATGCAACGATCAGCCCGGTGTAAGTGTCGATCAGTCCAGCGTTCACGTAGAGCAAGAACAGCGGGATCACGAAGCCTACGGGCGGTGCCATGCGCAGCAACAGCAGCATCCAGGATGCAAGAAACTTGCCCGATATGCGGGACTTGGCCAATGCGAATCCGGCAGGTACGCCCACCAGCATCGCAAGCGCCGTAGAGCAGCCTGCGGTGACAAAACTGTTCAACAACGCACGGGGAAAGTCGGACCGGGAAATGCTGAAGAAGTTGTCCAGTGTGATCGCCAGCGGGCTTTCCCAAATCGGTTCAAAGACTGCGGATTGATCCCGTATCGAAAGGACCAGAACCCATAACGTCGGGAACGCTGCGAAGCCAAGCAAGACCAGCATCATGCCGACGCCAAGCGCCTTCTTTGCGCGGTAGGAGGTGCCATTGTCGATCATGATGACACCCGTTGATTGAGACGCGCGACGTAGAAACTGATCATTGCAGCAATAATGAACAGCAAGACGGCTATCGCGGCACCGTAGGCGACGTTGGAGTTTTGGAACGTCTGAATGTACGCATAGAAGTTCGTCGCCTGCGTCGAGCGACCCGGACCGCCCTTCGTGATTACGAAGATCATCGGGAAATGCTTAAGCGAGTCGATGAAACGGAACAGCGTCACCATCAGAAGGGCCGGCACCAGGAGTGGCAAGGTGATGAATATGAATGTCTTGACACGCGTTGCGCCGTCCAGAGCCGCCGCCTCGTCGAGCTCTGTCGATATTCCTTGCAGCGCCGCCAGGATTATCAGCATCGTGAAGGGAAAATTGGTCCACGTGTCGGCGACGATTATAGCGAATATTGCGCCGTTCTGGGTGGTGAGGAATGCAGGAACGGTGATGCCGAACAGATCGAAGAACGCGTTTATCGGTGAAAGCGTCGGCGTGAAAAGCGAAAGCCAGATGAGCGCGACCGCGACATGCGGCACCGCGTAGGGCAGGAGAAACAAGACCCGGCCCAGGCGCCACTTGCCGACGACCTTGTCGAGGCCAACTGCAACCGCTGTGCCGATCACGACCTGCGCGGCGACCCCAAAGACCGAGAGGACGGTCATCACGTAGATCGAGTTCAGCAAGCGCTGATCGGAAACGAGGCGGACAAAGTTATGGAAGCCGACTTTCCAGTCCGTGCCCCGGATCAGGTGATAGTCGCTGAAGGACAGCGCCAACATCCCTGCCAGCGGCACGATCGCAAACAAGCCGACGGCCAGGACCGCAGGGAGTATCATCCTGCGGTAGCCTCGTTCCAGCTGCCACGTTGCGCCTGGTCGCCGTTTGGAATCTTTGGCCATTGGTGCGTTCGCGGAAGCTCGTTGCATTTTGCTCGGCGGGTATGCAACCCGCCGAGCGCGCACAGGGAGGAGAGCTATTGCCCCAGGATGTCAGCCATTTCCTGTTCTGCGGCAGCCAGTGCCTCCTCCGGCGACATCAGGCCGTTGACGGCGGCATTGATGTTCTCGCCAATTGCCGCGCCTAGCGCAGGCCAATCGGGGAGCAACGGCCGATAGTGACCAATCGCGAGGTTCAGCGCCTCCACGCGCAGCCTTAGGAAGTCGGGATGGACGTCGGCGTACTTCGCGATGACGTCTTCGTTGTCCGCGACGGTGCCGGTCGTGAAATCCGGGAACGGCTGTGCCAGCGAGATCTTGGCAACCGTTTCCGTGCTGACTGCCCATTCAATGAACCTGGCTGCGGCATCAGGGTTTGCGGCGCTCGCCGGAATCCCGAGGCCGTGGACGGCAATCGCGGGCGATCGTCCCGCCGGACCGCCTGGAGGCAGGGCCAGGCCGGTGACTGACGCGAACTTGCTTTTCTCGGGGTCCACGATCTGGCTGACGACTCCGGTACCTTCAACTGCAAACACGATTTGACCGTTCTGCGCAGCCGCATTCACTTCGGAAAAGTTGAAGTTGCCGGCGCCTTGGGGCGCATAGTCGTTCAGCAGCCTTATGTAGATGTTCAACGCCTCGAGGTTCTCGGGAGAATTGATCGCCGGGGTCAGGTCGCCGTTGACATAGTCCTCGAAGAACTTGCCTCCGTAAGCGCGCATGACCATCGGGAATATGAACATGTTGAAGCCTTGCCCGGGCACTGCGCGCAGCGCGATGGCAGCGGTCTCGTCGCTGTGGATTGCAGCCGCGACTTCCAGCATTTCCTCCCAGGTTTCGGGTACGTCCAGGCCTGCAGCGTCCAACAGGTCCATTCGATATGTCATCAGCCCGGTTCCAGCCATGAATGGCACGGCCCAGCGTTCACCGTTGATGAGATACGCATCAAGCGGTCCGGCAAGGATATCGTCCTTTCCGGGCATGGCATCGACTTCCTCGGTAATTGGCTTCAGCCAGTCTGCGGCAACCCATCGCTGAACCTGGATGACAGGTGTATGGACGACATCAATGTCGCCGGTCGCACCAGTGAACGAGAGCGTGATGCGGTTTTCGAATACATCCTGCCCAACCACATTGATGTTCGCCTTGATCCCGGTTTCCGCCTCGAAGTCGTCCGCGATCGCCTGAAGTCCGCGAGTGTATGGCATGCCGAAGAGAACGACGTTCACTTCGTCGGATTGGGCAATCGCCGGGGCGCATGGTGCGCCGACCACCAGAGTGGCAATGAATGCAGTGGCAAGTAGGGTTCTCATATTTCCTCCTATGGGTTTGTGCCTGCCCCGGGGACTATCCGCCCCTATGTGGCAAGACGTGGTGCTTTGGCCGCAGTCGTTTTGCGGCGCTCTCAGTGAATACGAGTTTCGCAAGGTCGTCGCGCGCATTGAGAAGTGCGTCGCGATAGCGGCGGACATGTTCCGCCTCATCCGCTATCGTGCCTACCGGCTCTGCAAGCGTCAGCAGATGCAGGAATTTTCCGTCAGGATCCTCGACGACTGTAGCAAAGCGGCGAATCCCCATGTGATTGCCTTCGAGGTCGGCGGCAAAGATCTTTCCGCGCATTGCGTCCAGGCGATCCTTGACCGAAGCTGCCGGCAGCCAACGGGTTTCCTGACCCGTGCGGCGCACGGTCGCATAAAATCCTTCAACGAAGAAGCGCGCCTCGACCTCGTCCCAGTCGATGCGGCTTAGGTAGAGTTGGGCCAGAGCGTCGAGTTCATAGAGCGAACGGCGAAAGCCGACACTCGCGCGAATCAGGACACTGGGGTTCGAGTGCTCGGTCTTGGAGTGCCAAAGGAGCTCGTGACCGGCGACCACCACCACTTCCGCGGAGACACCGAACCGGTCAGAGAGATCATGCATGGTGCTATCGAGTCGGGCCAGATAGGTTTCCGACATTGGCACGTTCCGCTCGAGCCGGAAATTGCGCACACAGTACTTCTCGCTGGTGCGGAACAGATAACCCCAGTCTGAAAGTGACTTGACGATCCTGTTCAGGGTGGAGGGCGACAATCCGCAGTCGCGGGCGATATCGACCTGTTTCACCGGTCCCGGCCCCGCAGCCATGATGTACTCCAGAACTTGCAGCGTTCGCTCCGTCGGGTTCATGTTGCGCCGCGGGTCAATGGAATTTAAAATTCCACTATTGGCATTTTGATCTACCATATATGAAATTCTCCGTCAATGGTTGCCGCGAAAGGGTCAAACGGGCATCCAGCATGGCTGGCGATGAACGGCGGATTGCCGAACTACCAGAGCCGGGACTGCGGTTCCGTTCGATCTTCCGTCTCGGCCATCACGTCAAGCAGAACGCCCTTCAATCGTCGGCAGGTCTCGGCGTGATCGGGGTCGTGAAACAGGTTCTGAAGCTCGCCTGGATCAACGGACAGATCGTACAGCTCGCCGTCGCGCAGGCTTCCCGTGGCAGGACTTCCGTGCCAAATGATCAACTTCCAATGATCACATCGTAGCATTGTTGTCATGATTGGTGGATCGGTCGTGAAACCGGAAGACCGGTACTCACTAAGCGCCCAGTTTCGCCAGCCATCCCGCCTTCCAGACATCAGCGGCAGAAGCGACCTTCCCTGCACGCCTCTGCCTGGTGCGCATCCCGCTGCATCCAGAAACGTGGCGGGCAGGTCGACCCACTGCACCAATTCGTCGATTTCAGATCCTGTCGAGATCCTGTCGGGCCATCGCGCGATCAGCGGAACGCGGGTCAGATCTTCGTATAGCTGCGGACCCTTCAAGAGTTGTTGGTGATTGCCCAGCATCTCGCCATGATCGGAGGAAAAGACTACCAGCGTGTCTTCGGCCAGTCCCGCCGCTTCAAGCGCGGCCAGTATCCGCCCGATTTCATGATCGATCAGCGCGATCATGGCCCAGTATTGAGCACGGAGCTCACGGATCTGAACCTCCGTGTACTCCTTGAAGCCTGGAGCCGTGCCGCCGTAGCTCTTGTCGGAATACCATGCCTGCTCGCGCGGCTTGTCTTTCAATTCGTCCATGCGCGTGCTGGGCGGCGGAATCGCGTCTGCGTCGATCTTGTCACGAAACTCCTGCGGCGCCCCGAACGGGTGGTGAGGATCGAAGAAATTCGCGACCAAGAAAAAGCTCTCTCCCTCACGCCTAGGGTGATTGATGAAATCCATGGCGCGCTCGGCCACCCAGTGCGAGTAGTGGGCCTCCACCGGAACCTGATCAATCGGTGTGCCGGCTTTCGCCACATTGCCATAGGCGGGGCTTTCGTTGGCCCCCATTTCGGGGAAGACCTCCGAAAAGATCCTCGGGTGGGTCCTTCGCAGCCAACGGTGGTAATCGTTCTCGAGCGCGCGGTGGTTGGGTCCATGCGCCCACTCGAAGACGCGGTATCCGTCGTTCCGGCGCGGTTCAGTTTGCCATGAATCGCAGGGATGCAAGTGCTGCTTGCCGATCATGCCGCAGTCGTAGCCGGTCTCTGCAAGCGTTCGCGTGAACATGCGCTGGCGGGAGGGCAGCGGCACGCCGTTGGCGTAGAGCCCGTGATTGGCCACGTACTTTCCGGTAAATAGCGAGGCTCTGGAAGGGCTGCAAACCGGGTTCTGCACATAGCAGTTTCGGAAGAGCGCGCCGTCGCGCGCCAGCTTGTCGAGGTTGGGTGTCACTGCCCATGTTGCACCCGTGCATTGCAGGCTATCGCCTCTTTGCTGGTCGGTGCAGAGGAACAGGATGTTTGGTCGTCGCCTTCGATGGGTCATGAACGTCAGTTTTCCTAGAATTCCGCAATTCGCGGTTCCGTCCGGTCCTCGAGCGCGCAGCGTGCGTCGATCATCCGGTCGATCATGCCATCAAGATCGCCCACGTGCGCTTCCTGGACAGCCAGATCGTCAAGCTCGTCGGGATCGGCATCGAGGTCGAAGAGCCTGTACGTTGCCGGCGCAGCGCCTGTTGCACTTCCGTGGCTGATCACGAGCTTCAAGTTGTCAGCGCGAAATGCTGTCTGCCAATTGCGGAACTGGGAGAACGAGCCCCGGCGGAACCGGCTCAGTGCCCAACCTCGGGGCGGGTGGGCTCCATTTGCTACGTCAAGCAGAGACTTGCCCTGAATGCGCGGACCGACAGGCAACCCGGCAATGTTCAGGATGGTCGGCGCAATGTCCGTCGTCGAAACAGGCGCATCCACGATCCGTCGCTGTTGCCCCGTCCGGCGCATGAGCAATGGCACTCTGATCGACCGTTCGTTCATCGGATCGGACTTGGTTCCCGGCACGCAATTCCCGCGACCCGCCGCAACAAGAATGACGGTATCTTCGGCGCGGCTGCTTGAGGCCAGTTGGTCAAGAATGCGTCCCAATGCCGTGTCGGCTTGCCGGAATGCCCGTTCGCTCAGACCCTCGCCGTCGTGATCTTGCGGCGGTTCCGCACCCATGGAGGAACCGACTGAAAGCCCGGCAACGGCCAGAAACGGCCGGTCCGCCGGGTGGGCGGACATCAAGTCGCAGATGCGCTCGCCAACCCAATGATTGAAGCAAAGCTCGTCCGGAAGCTCGGACATTGCCGCACGTTGCTCTTGCGGGACATTGGTGTCGTCTGCATTGGCCTGAGAGGCGAAGACTCGAGCATGGCAATCAGGCGCATGTCGCTGAAGCCAGGCCAGATAGGCGTTCTGCCGTGACCTGTGCAATGGTCCATGCGCCCATTCCACCTGCGCGAATTCGTCCGGACGGGCATGCTCTGTCGTCCAGTTCGCCACTCCAGCCAACTGCCGGCGTCCCACCAGCCAATTCGTGTAGCCGGCCTGGGCAAGGATTTCTGGAAAGGTCCGCTCGCGCCGCGGAAGTTCGACGCCATTGGTCCACAATCCATGTACGCAAGGATCGAGCCCGGTAAAGAGGCTTGCTCGCGCGGGGCTGCTTTCGGGACAGGGGACGTACACGCTGGTAAACAACGCGCATTCTTGGGACAGTCCGGAAAGTGCGGGCGTGGCGCCTGACGGTCGTGGCAATCCGCTGTCGATTGAGCTCAGGGAATCGAAGAGGACGAGAAGGATGTTGGGGTGGTGCGAGACGGGCATGCTCAGCACTTCGCGGCAAAACGTGATACAGCCCGAATTCTGAATTTCATGGCGTCCCACCGGTGAGAATTGATGCGTTGCGCGACTTTTGGAAACGGATTCCGCCGTCTCATGGTTTCATAGACCGAACATCGGCAAAATTCCAATATTAGAATATTATGGTCAGCCGGTTGACACTTGATCACAGCCGACAGGGCAACAGATCCCCGGTGACTCAGACCCCAGTCGGACTTCCTCGAGCAAGCCTCGGCTTGCAGAAGGCGAGGCGGAAGGCCGAATTCGAGGAGCCTCTCTCTCTCTTGAGAAAATTGAATCTGCGCCGTTGACTTCACGCCACTTTCCGTATCCGGATCTTCGGGCAGCCTGACCAATTGGTAGCGGAATTGATTCGCCCGCCGCCCGAGGGGCGCGGCCGCCACGACCGGCACAGCAAGCCGAAGAAGGACATCTGGCCCTGCCCGCTCCGGAAGGAAACGGACGCTCAACCGCTGACACCTCGTCCTGTCCTGTCCGCGGGCCTGCGGCAGGATGGCAGCCTGTCGTCACCGGGGCACGGACGTCGGTCTCGGCGACGCCACCGCGGCGGAAAGCGGGGTCGGCACGATTGCGCACTCAGCGCGGGCGCACGTGCCGGGCAACGGTTCACGGCAGGGCCCAGGGTGTCGGCGGCAGTCGGGAAAGAAAGTCGGGCAAACAACGAAATCAGCTCGTCATCGCTCGACCGAACGCTTACTAGCGAAATCACTCCCCGGCCAACGCACCTACGGACAAGATCATTTTGTCGGTGCCACATTCGAGCAGGGTCGAGCTGAAGCTGGCAACTGCCGCTTGTCCCGCGGTATCCGCGACGAGACCGGGAGCGGCTTCAAGCAGGTCATTGAAAGACGAGACGACATCGACTTTCATGCCCGCGGGTTTCTGGTCCGCACGGTGGCGCGCCAGACCTTTGGAACCTGGCCGCACCGTCACCGTGACGCGTGCAATTGGCGCCGCGGCAAGAAGGTCGATCAGCGCCGTTGCAAAGTTGCCGAAACCTATGATGCCAAGATGCACGCCGCCAACCTAGTTTCCAGCGCGGGTCGCGTCCCGATACCAGCCCACGATTGTGGCCCGGTTCTCCCGGGTCATCGTTCTGATCGCGTTGGGCGGCGGCATGGCGTGGCTCACGCCGGCCTGCAGGAACACGGCCTCGGCGTAGCGCGCTACGTCGCTCTTGGTTTCCAGTACTACACCCTTGGGCGGCCAGAGCATCGTCTCGCTGTAGAATGGCTCCCGCGCATGACACATTGAACAATTGCCGAGCACCACGTTATAGGCGTCCTCAAAACCTTCGGCGGAGGCGAACTTCATTTCGTAAGGCGTCAGTTCGCGGGCTCCAGCCTCCTCGAACATGTCCATCGCGGGAACGGTCGAAAGCCAAGCCATGATGATCATCAAGATGACGGTCACAGCCCAGGTCCAATGCGGGCCCTTGCCGGTGGCATGCATGGTGTTGAAGTAGTGGCGGATGGTGACACCGGTCAGGAAAATCAGGCTCGCAATGACCCACGCGAATTCAGTGCCGAAGCTGAGCGGGTAGTGGTTCGCCAGCATTAGGAAAACAACCGGCAACGTCAGATAGTTGTTGTGGGTTGAGCGCACTTTGGCGATCTTGCCATACTTCGCATCGGGAGTGCGTCCAGCCTTTAGGTCCTCAACCACAATCCGCTGGTTGGGAATGATCTGGAAGAACACGTTGGCAGTCATGATGGTGGCGGTGAAGGCGCCGAGGTGAAGAAGTGCTGCGCGACCTGTGAAGACCTGATTGTAGCCCCATGACATCGCCACGAGGATGATGAACAGAAGCAGCATCAGGAGAGTGGGCCGCTCGCTGAGCTTCGACTTGCACATGAAGTCGTAGACAAGCCAACCGACGGTCAGGGAACCGCCAGAAATCAGGATGCCCCGCCACAGCGACAGTTCGACCTTCGTCGGGTCGAGCAGGTATATTTCACCGCCGACCCAATAGATGACAATCAGCAGCGCCGCTCCGGAGAGCCATGTCGTATAGCTTTGCCACTTGTGCCAGGTCAGGTGCTCTGGCATTCGCGCGGGCGCCACGAGGAATTTCGTGGTGCGATAGAACCCTCCACCGTGGACTTCCCACTCTTCGCCACTGGCACCTTCGGGCATGCCAGGGGCAGGTTTCAGCAACAGATCAAGCGCGATGAAATAAAAGCTCGCACCTATCCACGCCATCGCCGCAATGACGTGAAGCCATCGCACCGAAAATGCGATCCAGTCCCACATTATCGCCAAATCGTACATGGGGTACCTCCCTTGATGTCGAATCTCGAACAGGTTAGGGCCCGTTGACATTCATGTCGCCGCTACCACGCCGGCGACGGGATGGATCGCCGCCGCGAAGCTGTCCTCCGTCTTGTCGTACCGGGCCGCCACCGCACGGAACTCTTTGATCCTAGAGAAGAAATTCTCGATCTGATGTCGCCACCGGTACATCTCCCTGTCGTGGTCCCGGGGCTCCGTCCGGTTCCGTCTCGAGGGAATCACCGCCTCCGCCCCGCGCGCCTCGAATTCCCCGGGCAGCCACGTCGCGTCGAACGCCTTGTCGCCGATCAGGGCCCCGAACGAAAGGCCCTCAAGAAGATCCGGCACGCCCGCGAGGTCGTGCGCCTGCCCGGGAAGGATCATGAAGCGCACAAGGAAGCCGAGCCCGTCCACGACGGCCACGATCTTGCTGGTCAGGTCTCCCCGGGAGCGGCCGCTCCTCCGGCTGCGGGCCCCCCGTTTGCGCCCGCCGCCTTCTGGCGTGCCTGGACGATCGTGCCGTCAACGAACACGTGATCGAGTTCGAACTCGTCCGACAACGCGCTGGAAACACGCTCGAAGACGCCCGACACCGCCCAGCGGCGGAAGCGCTTGAAGACGCTGTTCCAGTTGCCGAAGCGCTCCGGAAGGTCGCGCCAGGACGATCCCGTCCGGGTCCGCCAGAGGATGGCTTCGAGAAACCGCCGATTGTCCTCCGCGGTGGCGCCGGGATCGGTCGCCTTGCCGGGCAGCATGTGCTCGATCCGCGCCCACATGGCGTCCGTCAGCAACGTCCTGTCTGCATTCACTTGATACCTGCTCGCTTGCCTGTGCCGCCGTGTTGGCGGTCATCGGGACCGGAAATGGCGCCGCTCCGCACGATTGGCAACTCGATTGTCAACAGGCCCTAATCGATCTGAACGATGTCTTGGCGAATCCATCGGAAATTCGGGAACGCGACCATGCGATCGACGACGAGGAAAGCAACCTCGGGATGCGCTGTATCGCGGCGCCGGTCTTTGACGTGCATGGTGAAACAGTCGCCGGCATTTCCGTGTCGGGTCCGACGAGCCGCATTTGCACGGGCAAAGCGCCAGCTTGCGCGGATGCCGTTATGCAAGCGGCGTGTGCGTTGACTGCCGCCATTGGAGGGTCGCCATCTACTTGCCCGCTGTCTTGAGAGCGGCGCTTGGAAGGTGGGCATCGCTGTGAGCGGGTCGCAAGGACATATGCCTGTTGACGTCCTTATAGAGCAGATAGCGAAACCGGTCCGGACCGCCAGCGTAGCACGCCTGCGGGCAGAAGGCGCGGAGCCACATGTAGTCTCCGGCTTCGACTTCGACCCAATCCTGGTTGAGCCGGTAGACGGCCTTGCCTTCGAGCACGTAGAGGCCGTGCTCCATGACGTGTGTTTCGGCAAAGGGAATGACGGCGCCGGGTTCGAAGGTCACGATATTGACGTGCATGTCATGGCGCATGTCTCCTGGATCAACGAACCGCGTAGTGGCCCACTTTCCGTCTGTCCCAGGCATCGGCATTGGCAGGATGTCCTGCTCGTTTGCGACGATGACGTCGGGGTCGGGAAGACCGTCGACGCGTTCGTAGGCCTTGCGGATCCAGTGAAAGCGGCATGCAGCGTCGCCGTCGTTCCTGAACGTCCAGGCCGTTTCCGACGGCAGGTAGACATAGCTCCCGGGCTTGAGTGCGTGTGCCTTGCCTTCGATGGCGATCCCGGCCGTGCCGTCCACGACGAAGATGACTCCTTCTGCACAGGAGTCGGTTTCCGGCCTTTCGGATCCACCGCCCGGGGCGACCTCCATGATGTATTGGGAGAAGGTTTCGGCAAACCCGCTTAGCGGGCGCGACAGGACCCACAGTCGCGTGTCAGTCCAGAAAGGCAGGCAGCTCGTGACGATGTCCTGCATGGTGCCCCTGGGAATGACCGCGTATGCCTCAGTGAACATGGCGCGGTCCGTCAGCAACTGTTCCTGTGGCGGGTGCCCACCGGTCGGGGCGAAGTAGCGAGAGGTCATGACAACTCCGGGAATGGCGACATAACGGCAGAATAAGGTATGTACGCAACCGGCGAACATACGGAAATTGTAGCATGCAATGTCGAATGTGGCAGTGTGTGAATCGGTTGCGAGGAACCGCGGAACGGTTGCAGACATTCGGGGACCCGCCGGATCCATGGATCGAATCAATCTGGTGGCCATCCGATTACGGATTCGTGATTCCGATTACAACTCATGTTCCTTACGTGCATATCTTCAACAAGAACATTTCAAACCCTGACGAAGTCGTTGAGGATTTTGACAAGTTCCTTGAAACTGATGGCGTCTCGAAATTCGAACGGCGAGCCGTCATTCAGTTTCCCAATTTTGTCCACCGACGGCTCTTCGATGGTGCGGTGGCCCGCATTAGCAATGCCGCCGCGTTTACTGAGGCCCTCGAAGCAACTGCGATCGTATCCGCCCAGCTGCAGATCGGCATGGTTCTCAATGTGCGCCTCAACCGTTCGATAGAACATCTTGAACGTGAGGCACCAACGGTCAACCGGTTTCTCGTAAAGCGGATGCTGAGTTAGGGGATCATATACATGAGTGACCACGTTCTTGTTGCGTTCTTCCGGCATTCTGGCAACATGCGGAGAAAGGGCAGTTCACGCACCGTCTCGCAGATGCTCGACGCAGGAGCGACCGCATGGCGCTTGCAAGGACATGCAGGAACATTGTCCATCGCCTGCTCCCGCAGACGAGGGCGAACTGGCACTGGCTTGGGACGACGCTTGAAAGCCAGCGACAGCTCTGCAACGCCGCGCTTGAGGAACGCATCGACCGCTGCCGAAAAACGGGCCGCAGCCTGAGCTGCTTCGACCAGTGCAAGGCGCTGACCGAATGCCGCCGAGAGCTTCCGGAGATGGCTTCCGTGCCCGTGGCCGTCCAGCGCGGCACGCTCTAGCGCCTGGACGAAGCGTTCAAGGGGTTCTTCGGCCGCGTGAAGAACGGTGGGACGCCCGGCTTCCCGCGCTTCAAGGGACGCGCCTTCCATGACAGCATCAGCATCGTGTCGGGAGTCAAGGTCGGGAACGGCAAGCTGCATGTTCCCGGCTTCGGCCCCATGACGATCCGCCGGAAGGGCGGAAACCCCTGCCCGGACGGCAGGCCGGTCTCGGCGGTGCTCAAGCGCACGGGCGGGCTGTGGCACGCCATCATCTGCTTCGCCGTGGAGACCGAGGAGCCCGCCGACCTGCGCCACGCGCTCGGCCCTGACCGGAACGCGGGCCAGGTCGCGGACAGCGACGGCGAGATGCACGAGATGCCCGGCCTTGGCAGGCTGGCCGCGAAGGGCCGCCGCCTGCAGCGCGGGACCGCGCGCCGGAAGAAGGCGAGCCGGCGCCGCGAGAAGGCGAAGCGGCATCCCGCCAAGGTCGTGCGCAAGATCGCGAGGGGCCGCCACGACTGGCATCATCACGTGTCGCGCAAGCTGGCGGCGAAGGCCGGGACCGTCGCCGTCGAGAACCTGCATGTCCGGGCCATGACGAAGAGCGCGAAGGGCACGGTCGAGGGGCCGGGCGTGAACGTCCCGCAGAAGTCCGGCCTGAACCGCGTCATCCTGAACACGGGCTGGACGGCGCTGAAGAGGATGCTGGAATGCAAGGCGGCGTCCGTCATCACGGTTCCGGCGCAGTGCACGTCAAGAACATGCCACGAGTGCGGAGCGGTCGACAGACGCTCCCGCAGAACTCGGGACGACTTCACCTGCACGGCCTGCGGCCATGCGGCTCATGCCGACGTCAATGCGGCGAGGAGCGTTGGCATCGGCCAATTCAACGACCCGTGAAATCAGTGCGAGGGTGGCCTGATGGTCACTTATGTATATGATTCCAGTGAGTTAAGGTCTGTTCATCAGGTGGCATTATTCCTGTGGCTCCAAGTTTGATGCCGGATTCTGACGATACGCGCGTGACCGCGCCTGGCCGGAACATCGCAAGGTGGCGGACCCCGAAATCGCGGGCCGTGATGCGCTCCAAGGCTTTGACGATATGATCCAGCTGATGAATCAGGCGGTCATCGACAAGTCGGACTGGAACCGGAAGTGTGCGGTTCCCCTCACCGGTTACGCCAGGTGTCCCAGGGGCTGGGCTGCCAGGATCTGGACCAATGTGCAGAACGTGACGGTCACAGCCAGCTTGGATTCGGACAGGGGACGATCCCGTTCGGCACGCGCTTGTCGTCAACGCGCGGCTTGCCGCCGGGTCGGGCGAGGAACGGGCCCGGACGCGCAGCCTGCGCAACCTGCGTCCCTGCAGGCCTGAATGGATCGCATCTGCCGATGGTTTCGGGAACTTGAAAATGTGGCGGGGCAGGCAACCTGGTTTCCAAGGCGGTCTGCGAAGCTGAGGCGAATGCGGACACCCGCTTGACTTGGCTCCGGGATTCGTCGAAGTGTCATCAAGTGCTGGTGCCTGCCCGTTCGTGCAGGTGAAAAGGGAATGCGAAAGGGTCAGCGACCCAAATGCAGCCGCCCCCGCGACCGTAGCCGGAGAGGGGATCCATCGCGCCACTGGCCCGTGGGGCTGGGAAGGCCGGATCACCCGCAATCATCCGCAAGCCGGGAGACCTGCCAGCCGACTGGACGTGACCGGACGGGGGATTCCGGGGCGGGGCTGCCAGGGTGGCGCCCTCGTTGCCTCCCCTTTCCAAAGCAGGAACGAGGGATCCGTGAACGACTTTGCGCCGGTTGAACTTCTGGTCTGCACCACCTGCCGCCGGGGACAGGAGCTGTCTGATGGGGACGAGCGCCCCGGAGCGCTCCTGCATCGTGCGCTGGCGGCCGGAGAATTGCCCGAGGGCGTCAGCCTTCGCGGCGTCGAGTGCTTTTCGAATTGCGACCTTGGCTGTTCCATCGCCCTGCGCGGAGGCTTGCGCCGCTGGACATATGTCTACGGCAATCTCGATCCGTCGAGCGTCGACATGATCCTGGACTGCGTGGCACGATATCGCGCGACGTCCGACGGGCTCGTCCCATGGCGGGAACGTCCCGAGCATTTCCGCAAGAACTGCATTGCCCGGATTCCGCCGACCGAACCTGTGGAGGCTGCCAATTGAGCGATCTTGCCAAGATTCCTGTCACCGTGATCACGGGCTTTCTGGGGGCTGGAAAGACGACGCTGATCCGCCACCTCATCGAGTTCAACAAGGGCCATCGGTTGGCGGTGATCGTGAACGAGTTCGGCGATGTGGGCGTTGACGGGGAGATTCTCAGGGGATGCGCCATCCCCGACTGTCCGGCGGAAAACATAGTCGAACTGGCCAACGGCTGCATTTGCTGCAGGGTTGCGGATGACTTCATTCCTGCCATCAGCGCACTGCTGGACCTTGACCTCGTGCCCGATCACATCCTGATCGAATCCTCCGGGCTTGCCCTTCCCAAGCCGCTGCTGAAGGCCTTCGACTGGCCGGAAATTCGAAGCAGGGTGACTGTGGACGGTGTCATCGCGCTTGCCGATGCCGACGCGGTGGTGGCAGGAAGATTCGCGCCTGACGTCGACCGCGTGGATGCGCAGAGGCTCGCCGACGACAGCGTTGACCACGAAACTCCGCTTTCGGAGGTGTTCGAGGACCAGATCGCATGCGCCGACATCGTGCTCTTGACCAAGCCCGACCTCGCGGGACCTGAAGGAGTGGCGCAGGCAAGGGCAATCATAGAACGGGAATCACCGCGTGCTGTGCCGATGATCGAAGTGTCGGAGGGCGTGGTGGACGCGCACGTGATTCTCGGCATCGGAGCGGCAGCCGAAGGCGATCTGGCAGCGCGTCCGTCGCATCACGACGGAGTGCCCGAGCATGATCATGATGATTTCGACACGATAGTCGTGGATGTTCCCGAGGCCGGGAGCGCCGAAGACCTCGTGGCGCGAATCGAGGCCCTTGCGCGTCAACAGAACATCCTTCGCGTGAAGGGATACGCCTCGGTGCGCGGCAAGCCAATGCGTCTGCTCGTCCAGGGGGTCGGAACACGGGTCCGACACCAGTTTGACCGGGCCTGGGATCTGGGCGAGGACAGGCAAGGACGCCTCGTCGTCATTGCGGAGCACGACGACATGGATTCCGAAGCGATTCGGTCGATCCTGGTTCCGGAAGAGCCCGTGCAGTGACGCGTGGCGCGCTGATCCGGCCGCCCAAGATCGGCACGCGACGCATCTGGCGCCTTCCGCACATGCCGGCAATGCGCGGTCGGAGCCCCTTGGCAAGGAAATCCGGTACATGCACGTGATCTTTCGCGAGAGCCACGGGCTCGAAGAGACCGAGACCCCGACCGACCTCGACCAGGCGCCGGCCGATCTCGTGGTCCTGTCGTTCTCTGACAGCGACCTGCAAGCCTTCGCGGCAGGCTGGCATCGAGCCAAGGAGCGGGGCACACCGCTGCCGAGCCTGAGACTCGCCAACCTTGCTGCGCTCAGGCATCCGGTTTCCGTCGACACCTACGTCGAGAAGACACTTGCCGACGCCAAGGCAATCCTTATCCGCGTCATCGGCGGGATGCCGTATTGGGAATACGGGCTGGCCCAGGTGAGTGCCCTGTCCGCATCCAGGGGGACGACTCTGGCCGTGCTGCCGGGCGACGGCAGGCCGGACGCACAGCTTGAGGCGATCTCGACCGTCCCGCACGCGACCCTGACTCGCCTTGACGCGCTGGTGTGCGAAGGCGGGGCCGTGGCCGGGCAGGCGGCCCTGGCGCAGCTGGTCCTGGCGGCCGGTCTCTATGCGGGGCCGGTGGACGGCATCAGGACGATCCCCGCATTCGGGTGCTGGACGCCAGAACGAGGTGCGCGGAGAGGGGGAGCGGGTTCCGTCACCGGACTCGTTCGGGCAGGTGCGGCTGCACACATTGCGATGCGGGAGTGCGGCCTCTCATGCCACTCGGAGTGCCTTGGCGGGCCGGTTCGGCCAATGGCAGTGATCGTGTTCTACCGGGCCTATCTCGCCGCCGCCGACACCGCACCGGTCGAGCAACTCATGCAGGCATTCAGGGATCGCGGTATTTCGTCGCTCGGCCTCTTCGTCCCCTCGCTGAAAGATTCTGCTGCGGCACACTGGCTCCGCGAGCGGATTGCCATGCTGTCGCCTGCCGCCATCGTCAACGCGACGGCATTTTCCGGCAAGGGTGCCGATGGCAATTCCCCGTTGGATGCGGCGGGCGTGCCGGTCTTCCAGGTGGCATTGGCCACGTCGACCCGCTCCGCGTGGAAGGACGCGGTGCGAGGCCTGTCGCCCGCTGACCTGGCCATGCATGTCGTGCTGCCGGAAGTGGACGGGCGCATCTTTGCAGGTGTCGCCTCATTCAAGGAATCGGGCGACCTGGACGCCGACCTGCAATCGCGGCTCGTGGCGCATCGGCCGGACCCGGACCGGATTGCCGCGATAGCTGATCGAGCCGCGGCCTGGGTGGCTCTCGCGGCAAAGGCCCGTTGCGAGGTTTCCATTGCCGTCGTGCTTTCGACCTACCCGGGCAAGGCCTGGAGAATGGCCCATGCGGTTGGCCTGGACGCGATTGCCTCGGTGGAGGCGATCATGGCCGACCTCGATGCCGAGGGCTATGCGGTCGGATCAGTGGACAGGCTTGAGACGGCACTGGTCCGAGATTCGATCTCCTGGTCCGTCGCGGAATACAAGACCGCGCTTTCGGAGCTGCCCGATCGTCTTGTCGCGGACCTTGAGGCTGTCTGGGGAGAGCCCGAGAAAGATGCCGCAGTCCGCGATGGCGCGTTTCATTTCCGGGCCGTTCGCCTTGAGCAGGTCGTCGTGGCCCTTCAGCCCGAGAGGGGCAGTGCGGACAGGCGTGACGACGAGTACCACGATCTCTCACGGGTGCCTCGTCACGAATACGTCGCGTTCTATCTTTGGCTGCGAAAGGTCGCCTGCATTGATGCGCTGGTCCATGTCGGCGCCCATGGCACGCTGGAGTGGTTGCCCGGGAAGTCGGTAGCTCTCTCCGACCAGTGCTGGCCGGAGGCCTTGGTCGGATCGCTCCCGGTCTTGTACCCGTTCATCGTCAACGACCCCGGCGAGGCTGCTCAGGCCAAGCGCCGGATCGGCGCCGTGACGCTCGGTCATTTGCCTCCGGCGGCCGCAAGGAGCGAGACGCCGGACAGTCTCGCGCGACTTGAGGCCCTGCTGGACGAATTTTCCAATGCTGACGGACTGGATCCGCGTCGCCGCGACCGCTTGCAGGACAACATCCAGGCCGAGGCGAAAGCGATCGGACTCGAAGCGGATCTCGGCCTCAACCGAACCGTAGGCGCGGCCGAGGCCATCACGCGCATCGACCGCTTTGTCTGTGACGTGAAGGACAGCCAGTTCGGTGACGGGTTGCATGTATGGGGACGGGAACACGCTTCCGAAGGGAGCGAGCCAGCGGCTCGCGGCCACGCCTCGATGCATCCTCTGGCCCGCTCGGATGTCGCGGCATCAGCGAAGGCGGAAAGAGAGGCGTTGCTTGACGCGCTCGCCGGACAGCGCATCGAGGCAGGGCCGGCCGGATCTCCCTACCGGGGTCGAACGGATGTCCTGCCGACGGGGCGCAATCTCTTTGCCACGGATCCCCGGGCCGTGCCGACCCGTGCAGCCCATGCTCAGGGCGTCAGGCTCGCAAGGGAACTCGTGCGGCGTCACCTTCAAGACCAAGGCGACTATCCAAGGGGTCTGGTCGTGGACCTTTGGGGTTCGGCGACCATGCGCACCGCCGGTGAGGAATTCGCGATGGCGCTTCATCTCCTTGGCGTGCGCCCGACCTGGGACGAGGGCACCGCGCGGGTTTCCGGCATCGAGGTGCTGCCCATCGAAGAACTGGAATGTCCCCGACTGGACGTTACGCTTAGGGTGTCCGGATTGTTCCGGGACGTGTTTGCCACGCTCCCGGCGCTCTATTCGCAGGCCATACGCGCCCTTGCGGCGCGAGAGGAGGCAACGGACTGGAATCCATTTGCCGGAACCGAGCCAGGATACCGCGTCTACGGACCGGAACCGGGAAGTTTTGGCTTGGACATGGAGCGCTTGCGAGAGGACTTCACCGAGGACGCACGCCACGAGGCGGGCAAGGCATGGCTCGCCGCAAGTGCTTGGACCATGGACGGCGACTGCGCAATTGAGGATCCGGACGGACTGGCGGCGCAGGTGGCCGGAGCCGACGCTTTCGTCCATCTTCAGGACCTGCCCGAATCCGATCTTCTGCTGGCCGCGGACTTTGCGACGCATGAGGCCGGATTCGCAGCTGCCAAGGCGGTGACTGGCGGCCGGGAAGCCGCGCTTTATCATCTGGACAATTCCGACCCTCTCCGCCCGCGCGCACGGACGTTGACGGAAGAGGTCGCACGGGTCGTGCATGCCCGGGCGGTGCAGCCGGGATGGCTGGCTGGAATGAAGCGACACGGGTTTCAGGGAGCTGCCGAAATTGCTGCGACGCTCGATCACATGGCTGCCTTCGCGAATCTCGCAAATGTCGTGGGCTCGCACCTGTTCGATGCCTACTATGATGCCACACTGGGCGATGCCTCCGTCATCGAGTTCATGCAGGCGGCAAATCCGGAAGCGTTGTCCGCCATGCGTGCGCGGTTCGACGCGCTGCACAGATCAGGATTGTGGCGTACCCGGCGGAATTCGATTAGAGCCGGCCTGGAGGCGGCGGAATGAATGCGCCCCGAGTTCGGGGCTGGTGCCCGACCGCGCATCGCCCGATGATGTCGGGTGACGGGTTGCTGGTGCGAATCAGGCCCAGGGCCGGGCGGATGACAGCGGACCAGGCGCGCACGGTGGCCGAACTTGCGCACCGCTTCGGAAACGGCCTGATCGACTTGACTTCGCGCGCCGGACTTCAGATCAGGGGCGTAGCGGAAGATGTGCATCCCGGACTGCTGCGTGCGCTCGTGGCCAATGGGCTCGCAGATCCCGATCCGGACATCGAGGCGCGCAGGAACTTCGTCGTGACGCCGTTCTGGACCTCCTGCGACCTGACGGACCGATTGGCCTGCGCATTGTCGCTGCGCCTGGCGGAACTGCCGCAATTGCCCGCGAAAGCAGGCATTGCAATCGATACAGGGACGATGCCGGTGCTGCAGGACGTCCCGGCTGACTTCCGGTTCGAACGGGACGGGGAAGGGGCGTTGCTGCTTCGCGGCGATGGCGCGGAGCGAGGGCGGAGCATCGACGAGGCAGACGCATTCGACGCGCTGAACGAGATGGCAGCCTGGTTCGTGGAATCCGGCGGCCGCGAGAGCGGGCGAATGAAGCGGCATGTCTCGAAGATGTCCCTGCCCGAAGACTGGGAGCTTGCCGTGCCGGCGGAAGGCGGCAGCCTGTGCGCGCCGGGGCGCACGAAGGGAGGCGCGGTTGTCGGCTTGCCATTCGGCGCGATGTCGGCCGACGCACTCGCCGGGCTGATCGCGGAAGCCGATCCCGGTTGCGTGCAGGTCATGCCGGGACGATGCCTTTACCTGGAGTCGGCCAGGCCCGTGACGCATCCGGCCTTCATTCACGATTCATCGGCATCCCTGCTTGACATCGCTGCCTGCCCGGGCGCGCCTCGGTGCACTCGGGCGACAGTGCCGACGCGGTCGGTCGCGCAGCTGCTGGCGAAACGCGGCATCAGGGCGCTGCATGTTTCAGGCTGCGCCAAGGGCTGCGCAAGATCCGGACCTGCGGATGTGACGCTGGTCGGGCGAGAGGGGGTGTTCGATCTTGTCAGGGGCGGCTCGGTCGGAGACACCCCGGACCGGACCGGCATTTCCGAGGCCGAACTTCTGGAGCTGTTTCCCTGATGCCTCATTCCTACGAAAGGGACGGCGCGGCCATCTATGCCCGGTCCTTCAAGACCATACGGGCCGAGGCCGACCTTGCCCGTTTCGACACGGATGAAGAACGGGTCGCGGTGCGGATGATCCACGCATCCGGAATGGTGGAGATCGCTGGCTTCCTGCAGTTTTCGGCCGGTTTCGTGATCAAGGCGCGCAGTGCGCTGGACGCCGGCGCCCCAATATTCTGCGACACCAGGATGGTCAGTGAAGGCGTGACACGCGCACGGCTGCCTGCATCCAACGAGGTGGTTTGCACGCTTCAGGATCCTGCGGTTCCGGAGTTCGCGGCCCGGATGGGCAACACGCGCTCGGCTGCCGCGCTGGAGCTCTGGCGTCCTGGCCTGGAAGGTGCGCTCGTGGCGATCGGAAACGCCCCCACGGCGCTCTTTCACCTCCTGAACATGTTGGAAGACCCGGACTGCCCCCGACCTGCCGCGATCATCGGTTGCCCCGTTGGATTCGTCGGCGCTGCGGAATCAAAGGCGGCTCTGTGGAAGGATCAGCCGGCGCCATGCTGCATAGTTGAGGGGCGTCTAGGCGGCAGTGCGGTCACCGTGGCGACCATCAACGCGATCGCGAGTTCCGCGGAATGACCGGGACGATCTACGGTGTTGGCCTGGGGCCTGGAGAACCTGATCTCATGAGCGCGAAGGCACTCAGGCTTCTGGCGCGCGCCCGCCATGTGGCATTCTTCCGCAAGGAGGGACGTGCAGGACGCGCCCGGACGCTGGCAGGCGACCTGGTGCCGGCGGATGCGGTCGAATTCGCAATGGAATATCCCGTGACGACGGAAATCCCCTTTGAGGATCCTCGCTACAACCGGGCCCTGGCAGCGTTCTACGACGACTGCACGGCCCACATGGCCACCATTGCTGAGGGCGGTGAGGACGTTGTCGTTCTCTGCGCGGGCGATCCCCTGTTCTACGGCTCCTTCATGCACCTGCATGAGCGCCTGAACGCGCGGGTGCCGGTCGAGGTTGTCCCGGGCATTACTGGCATGGCGGCGGCATGGACAGCGAGTGGCGTGCCGATCGCCTGGGGCGATGATGTCCTGACCGTGCTGATGGGAACGCTCGCAGAGGATGTCCTAGTGAGGCACATGGAGGCTGCCGATGCACTGGTCGTGATGAAGGTGGGGCGCAACCTGCCCAAGGTGCGAGCCGCGCTAGACCGGGCCGGCCGCGCGCAGGATGCCTGGATGATCGAATGCGCCGCGATGACGGATCAGGCAGTTGCGCTTCTTGCCGACGTGCCGGATGATCATGTGCCTCCGTATTTTTCGATTGTCCTGGTGCACGGGCAGGGGAGGCGGCCGTGAGCGGATGGGTCGCGGTTGCGGGCCTCGGGCCGGGGAGCGACGCCCTGATCACGCCCGAGGTCCGGACGGCACTTTCTGCGGCGACCGACGTTCTGGGGTATCGCCGCTATGTCGACAGGGTTCCCATGCGTGAAGGGCTCGCCCGACATGCGTCGGGGAACAGGGTTGAGACGGACCGGTCGCGCCACGCGTTGGAACTGGCCGCCGAGGGCCGCCGCGTGGTCGTGGTTTCGTCCGGCGATCCGGGCGTGTTTGCGATGGCGTCAGCAATGTTCGAGGCGATGGAGGCCGGGCCGCAAGCTTGGCGGGACCTGGATATCCGTGTTCTTCCCGGCATCACGGCGATGCTCGCCGCTGCCGCGCGCGTGGGCGCTCCTCTGGGCCATGACTTCTGTGCCATCAACCTCTCCGGCAACCTCAAGCCCTGGGCCCTGATCGAGAAAAGGCTGCGGCTCGTGGTCGATGGCGACTTCGCGTGCGGCCTCTACAATCCTCGATCCAAGGCTCGGCCTGACGGGTTCGCACGCGTGCTGGAACTGCTGCGGGAGCTTTGCGAGCCTGGACGCCTTGTAGTGTTTGCCCGCGCCGTGACGACTTCGGCAGAGACGGTCAGGACCGTTTCGCTTTCCGACGCGAAACCTGAAATGGCCGACATGCATACCGTCGTGATCCTGGGCTCGAGCCGCACCCGCAGGATCGAGCGGAGCGGAGCTTCGCCGTTCGTCTACACTCCAAGATCGGCACCGGAATGAGCAATCCATTCCAGAACCTCTTCGACGGTGTCGACTTCGTGCCGCTGCGGCAGGTCAGGTCGGTCGATCATGAGAATCGGCAAGCCGAGTCCCCTGGCGGCATCGACCTTGGCACGGGCGCCGGTGCCGCCGGCATTCCTGGACACCAAAAGGTCAATCCGGTGCGTTTCGAGGAGTTCGCGTTCATCCGCTTCGGCAAATGGTCCACGGTCCACGACGATGTCGTGGTGCGGAAGAGCAGGGCGGTCTTTCGGGGCGTCGACGAATCGCAAGAGATAGCGATGTTGCGGCGCGGCCTCGAAGACTGGGATCTCCGTTCGCCCGATGGCAAGGAAAACCCGCCTTGGCGTGCCGTAAAGAAAGCTGGCTGCTCCCGCAGCGTCCGGCACTCTGGTCCAGCGATCGCCGGGACCGGGTGTCCAGGGCGGTCGCGTGAGCGCGATCAAGGGCACGCCTGTGGCTGCGCTGGCCGCGTTCGCGTTGCGGCTCATCTGCGCGGCGAACGGGTTGGTGGCGTCGATCAGGTGCGTGACGGAACGGTCCCTGAGGTAGGCGATCAGGCCTGCCGCGCCGCCAAATCCGCCGGTTCGGGTCGGCAGTGGCTGGGCGATGGGCCTTTCCACGCGGCCGGCATAGGAAAACGTGGCGCGCAGTCCCAGGGCGGCAACGTGCGCCGCAAGTGCGCTCGCCTCTGCGGAGCCGCCCAGGATCAGGAGGTTTGGCACCATGTCTGAAGCTCGCTGGCTGACGATCATTGGTCTCGGCGAAGATGGACCGGAGGGTCTGCCGTCTGCAAGCCTGGATGCGCTGGATGCGGCGGAAGTGGTCATGGGCCCCAAGAGGCATCTGTCACTGGTGAAGGGCAACGGTGCCGAACGGATCACTTGGCCGAGGCCGTTCGAGGATGGATTGCCAGTGCTCGAAGGCCTTCGCGGCCGCAGGGTGGTCGTGCTTGCGTCCGGGGATCCCTTCTGGTTCGGAGCGGGAAGCGCAATTGCCCGGCGTTTCGCCCCGGGTGAGTGGCGCGCCATTCCTGGTGCATCCGTGTTTTCGCGGGCGGCGGCGCATTTGGGCTGGCCACTGGAGAGCGTGGCCTGTCTCGGACTTCACGCCGCGCCGTTCACCCTGCTCAGGCCGCATCTGGCAGATGGACAGCATGCAATCGCAACGGTTCGAGACGGGGCGGCGGTCAGCGAACTGGCGGCCTATCTCGACGGACTCGGCTTCGGCGAGACGCGAATGCATGTCCTCGAAGCGCTTGGAGGCCCACGCGAACGGTGCCGTGAAGTCGCCGCGGGCGCATATGCACTCATGGACGTGGCCCATCCTGTGATCGTCGCGGTCGAGGTGGCTGGTCCGGGCAAGAGCCTATCGGCGTCCTGCGGGCAGTCTGATGATGTCTTCGAGAACGACGGGCAGATGACCAAGCGCCCCGTCCGTGCAATCACGCTGTCTGCGCTCGCGCCAAGGCCCGGGGAACGGCTCTGGGACATCGGTTCGGGCTCGGGATCGGTCGCGATAGAGTGGCTGATGGCGCATGAAACGACCGAGGCTGTCGCCATTGAGATGAGTGCTGACCGCGCCGCGCGAATCCGGAGGAATGCCGAGGCGCTTGGCCAAGGCCGCCTCGTTGTGGTGGAGGGCCGGGCCCCGGAAGCGCTCCATGGCCTTGAGGCTCCGAATGCAGTGTTCATCGGAGGTGGCCTTGACCGTGATCTCCTTGGCTGGATCTGGGGCCAAGTCGCTCCCGGCACGCGGGTTGTTGCCAATGCCGTGACGCTCGAGACGAGCACCCACCTGACCGAGGCGCAGGCAGAATCCGGAGGTACGCTGACCAAGATAGAGCTGGCCGAAGTCGCTCCGGTCGGACGCTTCCGGGGCTGGAAGGCGGCCTATCCTGTCGTGCAATGGAGCGTGGAACGATGACAGCGGTTGTGCCCGGCGATCAATCCACGATTGCGGGAGAAGGGAGGCGCAGTCCATGACGGTGCATTTCGTCGGGGCCGGGCCTGGGGCCGCAGACCTGATCACGCTGCGCGGTCGTGACCTGGTCGCCTCCTGTCCGGTGTGCATCTACGCGGGGTCGCTTGTGCCTGAGGAGATCCTGTCGCATTGCCCGAAAGACGCGCGGATCGTGAATTCCGCGCCGCTTGATCTCGAAGCGATAATTTCCGAATGCCGCGCGGCACATGATGCCGGTCAGGACGTGGCCCGCCTGCATTCCGGTGACCTCTCTGTCTGGTCCGCCATGGCTGAGCAGATGGAAAGGCTCCGGGAAGACGGCATCCCGGTGTCGGTGACGCCCGGCGTGCCAGCGTTCGCGGCAGCTGCGGCCGCACTTGGGGAGGAGCTGACTTTGCCGGGAGTGGCCCAGTCAGTTGTCCTGACACGCACCTCCGGGCGCGCATCCGCCATGCCCGAACGCGAGACGCTTGCAGGATTCGCAGCCACGGGCGCAACGCTTGCCATCCACCTTTCGGTTCACCGCCTGTCGGAAGTCGCGGCGGAACTGCTGCCCTTTTACGGCGCGGACTGTCCCGTGGCCGTGGTCTTTCGGGCAAGTTGGCCAGACGAGAGAATCTTCCGCGGCACGCTCGCCTCAATCGCGGGGGAAATTGATGACGGCATAACCCGGACGGCACTGATTCTGGTCGGAATGGCACTGGCCGGCGAGCCTGGGGGACGGAGCGCGCTGTACTCGCCCGACTACGATCGGCGTTACAGGCCCCGCGTGGCTCCAGACACGCAGCCGGGCTCCATAGATCGCGACTAGACCGGGAGAGGTCCCCCGGGCGCCGGCCCGTTTCCCGCCGGCGTCCGGTCCGCTCGCGGATGTCCCTTTTCTATTGGAGGATCCGCCAGCTGCCGTCGGCCTCCCGGCAGGCAGTGCCGTAGGCTTCCTGGCTCTCGCCGGCGATCCTGACCGTGCTGACGTATTCGCGGCAGGGTTGCCCCCCCGAGTCGCTGCCCACGCGGGTGACGCGGACCTCGCCGGCCGCCGGACCGCTGGAATTGGCGGGGTTCTCCCATGAGATAGGCCTTGAGGATGTCAGCGCCCGATAGGTCGCCTGATCGGCCATGGCCCGGGACTGCTCGTCGAGGGAGCGTCCCAAAGCGCCGCCCAGGCTCGCGCCGATCACGGCGCCCAATGCAGTGGCGGCGACTTTGCCGTCCCCTTTGCCGAACTGGTTGCCGATCACGCCCCCGGCAATGCCGCCGAATGTCGTGCCGGCCAGTTCGTTGGACCCCATGCAGCCGCCAAGAGTGACGGCCAGCGCCAGGGCGACTGCCGTCCTGGCCGTTCCGTTCGTTGCGTTTGCTCCCTTGGTCATGTGACGCTCCTTTCTCGCATTCCCCGTTCAATGTAAGCTCTCGCGCTGGATTCCCAAGCGTACAGGCCGGGAAGGAAAGCGCGCTGCCTTTGTTGACGCTACGGAGCGTGTGTGGCAGGTTAGCCTCCGGGTTGTCCAGACCTTCTGAAAGTCCTCATCCTTCAGGGCTGGGAAAATTCCAAGTCACGGGACCTCGCACTGGCCGGTCCGACGTGAATCAAGGCATGAAGGCATGCGCTCGGGTTGGGTCGCAGGATCGCTTCCGCCCGAATCTGATGACGGGGGATGCTTGCCGTGAGCTCCGTTCAGCTTCCGCCCGGGCTTCTCGTTTCCGCTCCCGCGTCAGGGACAGGCAAGACCACCGTTGCATTGGGTCTCCTGCGGGCGCTTCGTGACGAAGGGCTCAAGGTTCAGCCGTTCAAGAGCGGGCCAGACTACATAGATCCCGCGTTTCACGAGGCGGCGGCGGGACGACGCTCTTTCAACCTCGACAGCTGGGCCATGGACGAGGCCCTCTTCTCCACGATCGCGGCGGAGGCGTCCGGCGCCGATATCGTCGTCGCGGAAGGCTCGATGGGCCTGTTTGACGGAGTTGCGGGGCGTGGCGCATTCGGGTTCGGATCAAGCGCCGAAACCGCTCGGGAGGCGGGCTGGGCGGTGGTGCTGGTCGTTGACGTCAGTGGCCAGGCGCAATCCTCGGCAGCCGCCGCGCTCGGGTTCAGGTCCTATGATCCGGAACTGCCTTTCGCGGGTGTCATACTGAATCGGGTCGCGAGCCCAAGGCATGAACGCCTGGCGCGGCTTGGCATGGAACGTGTCGGCATCCCGGTACTGGGCGTTCTGCCCAGGCGCGGGGACCTGCAGCTGCCCGAACGGCACCTGGGGCTCATCCAGGCGGTGGAGCATCCCGATCTGGATCGTGCAATTGCGGACTATGCGGCGTTTCTTCGCGAGCATGTGGATTTGGAGGCACTAAGAGAGCTGGCTGCATCGACCGGCCTGCCCGCCCCCGGTGCCCTGCCGGAGCCACCTGCGCAACGGATCGCGCTTGCGCGGGACGCGGCGTTTTCCTTTGCCTATCCGCATCTCCTGGAAGGCTGGCGACGGGCCGGGGCGGAGATCGTGCCCTTTTCGCCCCTCGCAGACGAGCCGCCCGATGCCTCGGCTGATCTCGTATGGCTTCCCGGCGGATATCCGGAGCTTCACGCTGGGCGGCTGGCGTCCTCGGCGCGTTTCATGGATGGTCTGCGCCGGCATGCTGCAACAGCGCCAGTGCACGGCGAATGCGGAGGATACATGGTCCTTGGAGAGGCGCTGGTCGACAAGGATGGCAGCAGGCACCGGATGGCCGGCCTCCTGGGACTCGTGACGAGCTACGAGCGGCGCAAGTTCCACTTGGGCTACCGGCGCGCGATCCTGGTGGCTGGATTGCCAGGGTTCGGGCCCGGGCGCGCGCTGAGGGGGCACGAGTTCCATTATTCGACCATACTCGAGCAACCAGACGCACCCTTGGCCGAGGTCTTTGACGCGGACGGCAAGGCCGTGTCCGAAACGGGATCCGTACGCGGGCACGTCACGGGGACATTCTTTCACCTGATCGCGGGGGAGGCATGAGCGGAATCGTGAGTTTCGTCGGCTCGGGGCCGGGCGACCCGGAGCTGCTGACGCTGAAGGCGGTTGACCGGCTGCAGCGCGCGGATGCCATCCTCTATGACGACCTGTCGTCAGGTCCGATCCTGGAACATGCAAGACCCGATGCCGACCTGGTGAGCGTTGCCAAGCGTGCAGGCCGGAAATCGCCTCGGCAGGATCATGTCAGTCGCCTCCTTGTCGACTATGCCAGGCGGGGTGGGCGGATCGTGCGGCTGAAGTCGGGCGATGGCGGCATCTTCGGGCGGCTGGAAGAGGAACTGGCGGCACTTCGAGCCGAGGCTCTGGAATTCGAGATCATTCCAGGCGTGCCCTCCGCCTGCGCGGCTGCGGCGGAGGCCGGAATTCCGTTGACGCGACGACTGGCCGCGCGCCGCGTGCAATTCATCACCGGCCGCGACGTGGCAGGGAAGCTGCCCATGGACTTGAACGTTGCGGCGCTCGCCGACACCCGCGCAACGACGGTGGTCTACATGGGTCGCCGCACCTTTGCCGACCTTGCCGGAATCCTGATGGCGCACGGCCTGCCCGGCGAAACGCCTGCGCTGATGGCGGAGGGCGTGACTACCTCCGAACAGAGTATCGCCAGGTGCACGGTCGCCGAACTGGCAGATCGATTGCGCGAGGGAGAGGCGGGGCATGCGCCGACGCTCGTCCTCTATGGAGCGCTGTCCGATGGATGAACTGGTCCTGATAGGAATCGGCACGGGAAGCCTGGATCACCTTACACGCGAAGGGGAGGCGGAGATTCGAAGGGCGGACTGCATCCTCGTTCCAAGCAAGGGGCCGGAAAAGTCGGATCTTGCGGAATTGAAAAAGGGAATCTGCGCGTCGGTTCTGGGGGAGGAGGCTGAATCGCGATTCCTCGATTTCGACATGCCGGTCCGAGATTCCGGGTCCGATTATCTGGAGAGCGTCGATGCCTGGCATGGCGAAATTTGCAAGGCGTGGGATGCGGCTCTCGGGTTCCGGGATGCGGTGCGCGTGGCATTGCCCGTCTGGGGCGATCCCTCGCTCTATGACAGCACGCTCAGGATCGCGGCGCGACTTCGCCCTGTGCCGAAGGTCAGGATCGTGCCGGGCATCACTGCGCTGCAGGCGTTGACCGCCGCGCACGGCATTCCTCTCAACGAAGTCAACGCGCCGGTCACGATCACGACCGGGAGAAGGTTGCGACAAGAGGGATGGCCCGAGGGCGCGGACACCGTTGCGGTGATGCTGGACGGAGAACTGAGCTTCCGGCAACTTGACCCGAGCCAGTTGCATGTCTGGTGGGGCGCGTATCTCGGAATGAAGGAACAGGTGCTGGCAAGCGGACCCTTGGCCGAGGCCGCGGAGCGGATTGCCGAGACCCGGGCGGCTGCGCGTGACGTGCACGGCTGGATCATGGACACCTATCTCCTGAAGCGTCGCAATTGAAGGTGGGAAGGCACGCATTCGCGAGTTGATGCGGGCACGTCACTGCAAATGTCCAAGGCGGCGGGCGATCCTGAGTGCTTCATGTTCCGCGGTTCCACGGAGAGACGGAACGAGGATCTTGCCCTTCTTTGCGGCAAGTCCCGCATCAATTCAGATTCTGCTTGCGGTCTTCGCCCGGACGTCTTGTCACTCATGGTCATTGAATGCGCGGCGCTGGCGGCTCACCGCCTGCTTCTGCCGCGAGACGCTCGCTTAGGCAAGGAGCTGACCATGTCTCGAACCATGGACGGCCTCGCATGGAGTCATTCCCGCCCTTCATTCGGCGAACCAAGGTGATCGTCCCGAATGAGAGCATCAAATTCACTTGTCCGAGTCGCCATGACGCGACGGGACTCCTGTCGGCCAAGGCGGCCGGGGGAGTTTCTCCGCATCCGATTGGTTGGCGGCCTGCGGGTGTTCAGCCATTGCACCCCAGGTCACTGCGTGATTCAGCACCGGGAGCGGGCACCGTGGGCCTCTTCTGCAATTGCGCGTTATTTGCCGCGCATGCCCCTGAGCGGCGCGCAATTTCGGTGACAAGGCACCGATCTCTTCGGCATATGTATGGGCAAAAAAATGTTACACACGGGCAGAGAACGGAGTCCGTGTTGACAGAGTGCAACGGCAGGCCGGCGGCCCACAGAGGTGTTGAAACATCTTGCCATGATTATGGCACCTCAATTCGATCGACCTTGCCATGCCCGCGTTTCGTTCCGGTGCCCATTTCGCGCCGGACGCACACCTTTCGTCGCAGTCCTGAGTCCAGGAGGCCGCTTTCGGGAAAGGCACGTCCAATGGCCGGGTTTTGCAAGAAGCTCAAATTCATGCTCATAGTGGCTGCAAGTCCGACCGTCCCGGTCAATTGAAATCTAAGTGCGCTTCCGGGAAAACGACATGCCGTTTCCAAACCTGTTTTCCCCGATCGACATCGGAAACCTCGCGCTCCGCAACCGGATCGTGTCGACGGGACACGAAACCCATCTGAATGAGCATGGCCAGATCGGCGATGCGATGATTGCGTATCACGAGGCACGCGCCCGTGGCGGTGCCGGACTGATCGTAACCGAAGTTGCGCTGGTTCATTCCAGTGCGGTGTTCGTGGCCAGTCCGATCCGGGTTGACAGGGATGACTGCATTCCCGGATACAGGCGGCTGGCGCAGGCGGTTCACGGTCACGGTTGCGGCCTGATCGCCCAGTTGTTTCACCCCGGGCGCGAGATGCTGGCATCGGAAGACGGCACTGCGCCTGTCTCCTACAGCGCTTCGCCTACGCCAAACGAACGCTTCCACGTCATGCCGCGTCCAATGACCCAGGACATGATTTCCGAGGTCATCTCGGCACACGGTGACGCTGCCCTTCGGATGCGGGAAGCCGGCCTCGATGGGGTCGAGATCGTTGGTTCGCACGGATACCTTCCGGCGCAGTTCCTGAGCCGCCACGTCAACCAGCGCAGCGACGGGTACGGAGGTTCGCTCGAGGGCCGCGCCCGCTTCATTCTCGAAATTGCATCCGACATTCGCGCCAAGGCAGGCAAGGAATTCGTCATTGGCCTGAGGCTTTCAGGGGACGAGCGAAGCATTGAGGGCATCGAGCAATCCGAGATGCTGGACGCCTGTGAACTCTTTGCCGCGAAAGGGACGCTGAGCTACTTCAGTGTTGTTGCCGGATCCTCCGCGACCCTCGCAGGTTCGGTTCACATTGCACCACCCATGTACGAAGAGGCGGGCTATACCGCGCCTTTGGGCCTTGCAGTGAAGGCGCGGACGGGTGTTGCGACGATGGTGACCGGCCGCATCATCCAGCCGCAGGACGCTGAACGCATCGTTGCTTCAGGACAGGCGGACCTTTGCGGGATGACGCGCGCAATGATCTGCGATCCGGAATTGGGCGAAAAGGCCAGGACGGGACGTGCCGATGACATCCGCGCCTGCATTGGCTGCAACCAGGCCTGCATTGGCCACTTTCACGCGGGCTATCCGATTTCGTGCATCCAGAACCCGGTCAGCGGTCGCGAGACCTCTCTCGGTCGACCTGCATTGGCGCGCACGAAGCGGAGGGTCATGGTCGTAGGGGGCGGGCCCGGTGGAATGAAGAGTGCTGCCGTCGCCGCGGAGCGCGGTCATGACGTCACGCTTTTTGAGAGGGAGGCCCAGCTCGGTGGCCAGGCGCGGCTGGCGCAGGCATTGCCCCATCGTGCGGAATTCGGCGGGATCATCACCAACCTGGTACGGGAAATGGAACTCGCAGGAGTCGAAACGCGCAATGGAATCGCCGTTGACAAGACGGCAATCACTGAATTTGGCCCGGACACGATTGTCATTGCAACCGGTGCCGAACCAAGATGGCCGGAGTTCGAAGGCCGCGATGACGCCCATGTCGTCGATGCTTGGCAGGTTCTTCGAAACGAAGCGAACATCGGCAAGTCGGTACTGGTGGCAGATTGGCGTGCCGACTGGATAGGGATCGGCATTGCCGAGCATCTGGCACAGCGAGGCCATCAGGTGACGCTGGCCGTCAACGGCTACATGCCCGGCCAGACGATCCAGATGTATGTGCGTGATGCCAGCATCGGACGCCTTCAAAGCCTCGGCGTGGAAATGGTGCCCTATGTTCGGCTGTTCGGAGCCGATGAAGATACGGTCTACCTGCAGCACATCATGAACGACGAGCCCGTGATTCGCGAAGGCATTGACACACTTGTCTTGTGCCAGGGCCACAGTCCGCAGAACGCGGTGGAAGATCTCGTGCGCCGACTCGACGTTGATCACCACCTCGTCGGTGACTGCGTCTCGCCACGCACTGCGGAGGAAGCGGTTCTGGAAGGGTTGCTTGCAGGTCGCGCTGTCTAGGAAGAGCGGGGATGTCCAAGGAGGTCCGATCACGGCCGGACGCCGGTTGCGAGGAGAGGGAGGGCACGAGGCAACGAAGCGAATTGCCGAGACCCGGGCGGCTGCGTGTGAGGCGTATGACAGGTTCGAGGAGACATATCTGCCGATACGTCGCAATTGGATCGTGTCCTGCCGCCGAATGCCGTTGCGCCCGGAACGTTGTGCAGGTTACATGGGCGTGCCTGATCCTGCCGGGCGACCGGCAGGCTGGAGGGAATGCGGTGAAGCCAGAGGGCTCATGCCGCAGCCGCCCCCGCGACTGTAAGCGGAGAGCGCTGCCCGGAACCCACTCCCGGACCGCATGGGGGGAAGGAGGGCGAGGCGCGATGACCCGCGAGCCAGGAAACCTGTCAGGCTTGGATCAACCGCCGTCGGGCAGGGCGGCAAGGAGGTAGACATGACGACACGTACGCTTGCCGAGGCGCATCCCGCATCGGCTTTCACTGGGGCGCTCATGGCGGCTCTTCTCGGCCTCGGGATCATCGTGTTGACAGGCCACGTCCAGGCCGATGCATTGCATGCTGCCGCCCACGACGTGCGTCACGCCAACGGCTTTCCCTGTCACTAGTCAATGCTCGGCAGAATCCTGACCAGCGGATTGATCGCTGGAGCCGTGGCCGGCCTTTGTGCCGCGGCTCTTCACCTCTTGTTCATTCAGCCCGTCCTCCTCCATGCCGAACTCTACGAGAGCGGTGAACTGGTGCATTTCGGGGTGGCCTCCGGCCCGGTTTCCCGACCTGCGATCGGGTTCAATCCGGTCCGGGACGGGCTGAGCGTGATATTCAGCATGCTGACATATGCAGGCTATGCGCTTGTCGTTGTTGCGCTCATGGCGCTGGCCGAAGGGCGCGGGGCAATGATTTCCTCGCGCAGCGGCATGCTATGGGGCATTGCCGGATTCGCCGCAGTGCTGCTCGCGCCCGCTTTCTCCCTCGCTCCGGAAGTGCCAGGCGTCGCGTCAGCGGAAATCGTGCCAAGGCAGGTGTGGTGGTTTGCGACTGCATTTTCCGCAGGGGCAGCCATGTGGCTTCTTGCGTTTGGGCGAAGCTGGCTGGCATGGGGCGCCGTCGTCGTTCTGCTGCTTGCGCCGCATGCCATCGGAGCGCCGGAGCCTGACAGCTTCGCGGGCCCGGCACCAACCGAACTTGGCGCCCTGTTTGCGGCGCGTGTCTTGGGAGTCGGTCTTGTTGCTTGGGTGCTTCTCGGACTTCTTTCCGGGGCGCTTTGGGCCAGCGACAACGAGATGGCTTCGTGAACCGCTCGCTCGCCCTGTCCATTATCGGACTGGCATTCGGTGGTGCCTTTGGCTTCGTGTTGGCAGCGGCCAACGGCGTGACGCTTGACGGTCACGTTCATGCGGACGACCGCCGTTTGGCGCATCTTGGCATTGGGGGGATTCCCGGCAATGGCCATGATCTTCACGAAAAGCTGGATCTTGCGGGGAGCAATGGGCCAACGCTTGACGTCCAGTTGAAGAAGGACCCGGATGAAGGCTGGAACCTGCACGTGATGACGACTGGCTTCACGTTTTCGCCCGCGAATGTCGGCCGCCCCCATGTGCCGGGCGAGGGCCATGCGCATGTCCACGTGAACGGGCGAAAGATCGCACGTCTGTATGGGCCATGGATGCACATCGGGACATTGCCGGAAGGCGAAGTGGAGATTCTGATCACGCTGAACGCGAACGATCACCGGTTGCTGTCAGTGAACGGGGTGACGATCGAGGCCAGGGTCTTGCTTGGGGATTAGTGCCTGATCCGGTCTTTGGAGCTCGCGCCTGGCCGGGTGCTGCGAGAGTTTCGTGCATGTCTTGACACAGTGGCGATGCGTCGCGCTTTCTGGTCAGCTTGCCAGGCTGCCAGGCCTGAAGAACTCTGCTTCCACGATCTCGATAGTTGGATGTATTTCGGGTTGCGGTTGCAGCACTCGGAATCAAGCGAAGCGAATGTCATGTCCGAGACCTGGGGCACCCGGACAGGTGTGGATCGGCTCAACTTGAGAATATGAGTCATGCTCCTTGAAACAAAAGTGTTTTAAAGATTCTTGCAGTATGGGAATCCTGCTCGGAACGAGTCCAAGGACATTCTGGTTCAGGCTGGCAAAGGACGAATCGTGACCGTAGAGGCAATCATTTTCGACAAGGACGGGACGTTGTTTGACTATCAGCGTTCCTGGGGCGATGCGATGACCGATCTGCTGGAACGTTCGGTCGCACCTGGCAGTCTTGAGGCCGCGGCGCTTGCCCTTGGCTTTGATCTGGAGCGAGCGAGGTTCATGCCCGGCAGCATGGCCGTCGCCGGAACCTCCATCGATCTGGCGCGTGTCCTGGCGCCATACATGCAAAGGGACGAGCACGAGGCGCTGTGCCTGATCGACGAAATGGCGGAACAGGCGCAAATGGTGCCAGTGGCGGACCTTGTGTCCTGCATCGGCAGACTCGGGCAGGATTACGTGCTCGGGCTTGTCACGAATGACTCCGAGGCTCCTTCGCGCCTCCAGCTCGAGGCCGCCGGGATCGCTGACTGCTTTGCGTTCCTTGCCGGCTGCGACACCGGATACGGGTCCAAGCCCGCGCCGGATCCCTTGCTCGCATTCGCCGAGGCCACCTCGATTGCGCCCGAGCGAACGCTGATGGTCGGGGACAGCCGGCTGGACTTGCTGGCCGCACGGGCCGCGGGAATGCGACCCATTGCAGTCCTGACAGGCGTCGCAGAGGCGGAAGAACTGGCATGCGATGCAGAGGCGGTGCTTTCTGACATCGGACAACTTGCCGACTGGATCGCCGACTAAATCACGGACGACACGAAAAACGACAAGAGGTGTCGGAAACGGTCATCCAACTTGCGGCACTTCGACCAAGACTTCCGATGAATCGGGAGTTTGCAATGGCCAGGCAGGAACGAAGGCGCCGCGCAGGTGGGCGCGCGGGAAACCGTGACAGGCGGTCCGGCGAACTGTTCCCGCAGATGCCCTGGCGCATTCCCGTCAATCAGGATGCACCCACCGAACCGCTGGATGAAGACGGCATCCAGGCGATCCACGCCGGGGCGATGCACATTCTGGAGGAAATCGGCGTCGAGTTCCTGAACGAAGAGGCCTTGGAAATCTTCAGGAAGGCAGGTTGCAAGGTCGAGGGGTCGAATGTGCGAATGGGCCGCGACTGGGTTATGGAAATGGTCGCGCGCGCGCCGGCCTCCTTCACGATTCTGCCGCGCAATCCGGACCGAAAGCTGACGATCGGCGGGAAGCGCATCGTCTTCGGGAACGTCTCGTCACCACCGAACTACTTTGACCTTGAACTCGGAAGGAAGGTTCCCGGCACTCGCGAGCAATGCGTCAGGCTTCTGAAGCTGACCCAGCACTTCAACTGTATCCATTTCGCGGGCGGCTACCCCGTTGAGCCCGTCGAAATTCATCCAAGCGTTCGGCATCTGGACATGCTCTATGACAAGTTGACGCTGACCGACAAGGTGCCGCACGCCTACTCGCTGGGCAAGGAGCGGGTCGAGGACGTGATGGAGATGGTCAAGATCGCCAGCGCTCTTTCGGAGGATGAGTTTCGGGCGTGCCCGCGGATGTACACGAACATCAACTCCACGTCGCCGCTGAAGCACGACCAGCCGATGATCGATGGCTGTCTGCGTTTGGTGCGCAGAGGTCAGGCCGTGGTGGTTTCGCCATTCACGCTTGCCGGTGCGATGGCACCGGTGACACTGGCTGGCGCCGTGACCTTGTCGATTGCCGAGGCCCTGTCGGCCATCGCCTTGTTCCAGCATGTCTCGCCCGGCTGCTCCTGCATGCTTGGGACGTTCACTTCAAACGTGGACATGCAGTCGGGCGCGCCAGCCTTCGGGACTCCGGAATACATGCGCGCGACCCAGATGACGGGACAATTGGCACGCTACTACAATTTGCCGTTGCGTTCCTCGGGCGTCTGCGCGGCCAATGTTCCGGACGGACAGGCCATGTGGGAGACGTCGAACTCTCTCTGGGCGGCGGTCCAGTCGGGAACGAACATGGTCTATCATGCGGCCGGTTGGCTTGAGGGTGGATTGATCGCGAGTCCCGAGAAATTCGTGATGGATTGCGAAGTGCTCCAGATGATCCAGCGATACATGGAGCCGGAAGTCGTGGCGACGAATCCCGACGACATTGCGATGGAGGCGATCCGGGAGGTGGGTTCCAGCGGCCACTACTTCGGGATCCAGCACACGCAGGACCGCTACGAGACCGCGTTCTATCGCCCGTTTGTCAGCGACTGGACGAATTTCGAGGCGTGGATGATCAACGGCGGCATCTGGACGGCAGAACGTGCGCACGCGCTCTACAAGCAGATCATCGACCGATTCGAACCGCCTCCGCTGGATGAGGACAGGCGCGAAGAACTCGTGACGTTTGTCGAACGGCGCAAGCGGGAAGGTGGCGCACCGACCGACTTCTGAACATGCTCTGGATTCAAGTCGCGGCCACCGAAGGAATGTGCCCCTTCACGACAATGCCGGCGCGGTGATTCACTGTTGCCTACGACATGCCGTGTTGCTTGCAAGGAACCGTCAGGATGAATGGTGGGCGACCTAGGAATCGAACCTAGCATGCGTCTCCGCGAGGGAGTTACAGTCCCCTGCCACACCTTGCGGCCTGTCGCCCACATGACAATGCCGTCATCGGCATGCCGGGGTCAGATAGCGGCGCGGTCACGACCGGTCAAGCGGGAATGCGGGTTGCGCTCGCGCCAGAGGCGAGGGATAGCCGTGCAATGAAAGGACCGGACCGGCCCACTTGGCACAAAGGGAGGAAACGCGAATTCAGGCGGGACACCGTCTGGCTGTTCGGGCTTCATGCGGTGCGGCATGCGCTGGCCAATCCGGCGCGCGAAAAACTGCGCCTCGTTCTGACAAGGAACGCCTTCGACCGGCTTTCGGATATGGTCGCGGAATCCGGTATCGATCCCGAGATCGCGGATGCAAGGAAGTTTCCGGCGCCTTTGGACCCCGCCTCGGTGCATCAAGGTGCCGCGCTTGAAGTCAGACCCATAGACTGGGGCGTTCTTGAAAGTTTCTTGCCGGATCGTCGCAACCTTGTCGTGCTCTGCCTCGACCGGGTCACCGACCCCCACAACGTCGGAGCGATACTGAGATCTGCTGAATTCTTTGGGGCCGCCGCTGTGATTGCGCCCCTGCGGCATTCCGCACCAGAGACCGGCGCATTGGCCAAGTCAGCCAGCGGCGCATTGGAACGACTGCCATATGTCCGGGTGCGCAATCTGGCATCTGCAATGGAGGAACTCAGAAGGTTCGGGTTTTCCCTGATCGGACTCGACGGAGAGGCCGACGTTGCGCTTGAGGCCGCTCTTGCGGAGGTGTCCGGTCGCATCGCGCTGGTTCTGGGAGCCGAAGGGCAGGGGCTTCGAATGAAGACGAGAGACACCTGCGACCGGTTGGCGAGGATCGGGGCAGCCGGAGGATTTGACTCGCTCAATGTCTCCAATGCTTCGGCTGTGGCCCTGTACGCCGCGGCACGGCGGCAGGTTGCAGGTATCGACAACGAATTTTGATGGCGCGTTGGTTGCGTTTTCGAAAGCGGCAACGAACACTGTCGAGCAAGGCACGAAGACACTATGGGAGATACGCACATGCAGACACGTCGGTCATTCCTGGCCCTTTCCGTCGCGGCACTTCTGGCAGGCGCGATTGGGGCACTGCCAGCGCATGCGGCTCAACCGCCGGTCTTTGCCACGGATGGCGTGGCGATTCACGGCTATGACCCTGTTGCGTATTTCACGATGTCAAGGCCCGTGGAGGGCGACGCGGCCATTGCGTCGGTTCTGGAAGGAGCGACATTTCGCTTTGCCAGCGCCGAGCACAAGGCTCTGTTCGACGCGGATCCGGAAAAATACGCTCCTAAATACGGCGGCTATTGTGCCTATGCCGTGTCGAAAGGGGCCACGGCAACAACTGTTCCGGAAGCCTGGTCGATTCGTGACGGGCGGCTCTACCTGAACTACTCCACCGGGGTGCACAGGACCTGGCTCAAGGATGTCGAAGGCAACATTCAGCGCGCTGATGCCAACTGGCCCGGCGTCCTCGGACCATGATGCAGGCAAACTGATCACGACCTTGCGACGTGCCTTCGGTTGGACGCACGTCGCCTCCACTTGAATTGCCTGCGCCGGACTTCGAAACATCTGACCCTGATTGACACTGTCCCTCGTTTCGCAACCGTGCGTTCGTTCCCTGAACGGGGGGTGCACGCCAATTTTTGGGGTTGACCTGATTCCTTTCTTCCTTGCGAGAGTTCGGCGGGTCGCGCGGAGGGTTGAAGCTTTCCTGCTTCCATGTTCTTCCGGGCTCGATCCCTGCGCGGCCGACAATGACCGGATCAACCGGTCGGCGCCGCGTGACCGGGAAGAGGAGAGCAGGAGAAACGATTCATGTGCGGCAGTGACAATGAGCCGGGGTCCCATGATCCGGATGTGGCGGCATCCCTGAAGGATCTGGCCCGGAAGGGTTCGGGGAAACACCGGATCGTTTGCGAGAGTGGCGGCGTTTCCACGGAGTACTGGCTTGAGGGCGGCGAAGTCCGGAGCCGCGACGTTCCGTCCGCCGGGCAGGCTGCGTCATCCATGGCCGCGTTCGAGGCGGCGGCGCATTCGGGCTTCGCGGACCTGGCCCCGAAGTTGGAGAGCGATCTGGGCGGCAAGGAGGTCGCGGACCTCGACGGCATCGAGATCGCGATCCGGGACGTGACGCATTCCAGCGGCGCTGCAATGTACAAGTCGCTGCTTGAGCGGGTCGACGCGGAGCTTCCGACGCCCGACTGCCCGGAATGCGGCAAGCCGATGGAACGGCACCAGAAGGCCGGCAAGTCCTTTGCCTCGCGTCTGGGACCCGTGGAGGTCGAGCGGACGTATTGCCGCTGCCGGGACTGCGGTTCCGGCTTCTTCCCCCTGGACCGCGCCCTCGGGCTGGAGGGGCAGACGGCCACGCCTGGCGCGGCGAGCATCGTGGCCGACGCCGTGGTCTCGGACAGCTTCGAGGAGGCGTCCCGCAAGCTGCGCAACCTGGCCGGGGTGAAGGTTCCCGCGACGACGCTGCGACGATGGACCCTGGAGCTCGGCGAGGAAGCGCAGCGGTTTGAGCGGGATGTCGTCGAGGAGGGAGGGCCTGCCGCGGACCGGGTCTATGTCGAGGCCGACGGCACCGGCGTCCCGATGCGCCGGAGCGAGACGGAGGGCGTGAAGGGCAGGCAGGAGGACGGCTCGGCGAAGACCAGGGAGGCGAAGGTGATTGTCACCTTCACTGCCGAGGGCGCGAGCCCGAAGACCGGCGAGCCGACGAAGGACGAGGGCAGCGACACGGTGAGCGCCCTGATCGACAGCGCCGCTTCGGTCGGCGGCGTCAGCCGGGCATCGGAGTTCGCCGGCCGGCTTGACCGGCAGCTTTGCCGGGACGGCGTCTGCAATGCCAAGGAGGTGGTCCTCATCTCCGACGGCGCGGCCTGGATCACCAACGTGGCCGACGAACTGCTTGCAGGCATGCGGAAGACCTACATCCTGGATGTGTTCCACGCGCTCGAATACGCATCCGAAGCCCTCAAGGTGCTGGTCGGATGCGAGTTCGCGCGCAAGGCGCGCCTGGCGGGAATCAAGGCCCAGCTGCTGGACGGGAAAGTTGGCCGCGTCATGGCGGACCTGCGACCGCACCGCGGTCGAGGGAAAGCGGTGGCGAAGTGCATTGACTATTTCGATTCGAACAAGGGGAGGATGCGCTACGACGAATACCGGGCGCGCGGCATGCAGATTGGAAGCGGCCAGATCGAGAGCAGCTGCAAGCAGATTGTCGTCACCCGCTTCAAGAGGTCGGGATGCAAATGGTCGAAGCGGGGCGCGAACGCACTGCTGGCACTGAAAAGTTGCTGGGAAAACTCAGGGTGGGAAGAGTTCGCTTTCTGGAAGGCTCAACGGATCGCCGCAGCCTGACCCAAAAAATTGGCGTGCACCCCTGAACGGGCGTCCTCTTGCACGTCTTGGGGCAGCGAGATATCGGGAAGCAATTTCGTCTGCTGCACCTTTGCGGGACAAGAGTCGTGACATAACTCGTGAAAGGCACGGATTCACTCCAGGCGGCCCGCCTTGTGAAGTGACGCCGGAATTTCTGCCTCGGTTGACGTGTTCCCGCAAACGATCTGGCGGCCGCGCCTCGAACAGGAACCCGGTGATGCTCTACGATCTCTATGACATCGAAATCAATCCGGTATTGGCCTCCTGCCTGCTTGGCTTTCTGGTTGGCCTGGCCTTCGGCTATGCAGCCCAGACTTCACGCTTTTGCCTCAGGCGCAGCGTAGTCGAGTTCACGGTTGGACATTTCCCGGCGCTCGGAACCTGGCTCATGGCTCTTGTCGCCGCGATGCTTGGCACCCAGGCACTGGTTCTCTACGGTCAGGTGAATTTCGTCGAGCACAGGCTTCACGCAAGCGCGCTCCCAGTCTTGACGGTGCTCGTTGGCGGCGCCCTGTTTGGCGCGGGAATGGTCCTGACGCGCGGCTGCATTTCGCGGCTGACGGTCTTGTCCGCGACTGGCAACCTGCGCGCCGCCATGTGCGTCGTGGTCTTTGCGGTCGTGGCCCACGCGGCACTGAAGGGTGTCCTGGCACCGCTGCGAGTCTGGCTCGGGGCCGTGACTCTCGCAGTCGGCGAATTCGCAACCCTTGGCAATCTTCCGGGCGGCACGATTCCCTGGGTGGCCATCGCGCTCACGGTCCTCGCAGCCGTGGCCTGCCGTTCAGGTGCGCGATTGATTCAACTGCTGCTTGGCGCCGCGATCGGCATGCTCGTGCCCCTCGGGTGGTTTGGGACCGGCGTCTTTCTGCAGGACGCGTTCGATCCGATCCCGATGGCGTCGATTTCGTTCACTGCTCCTTGGGCGGACGCCCTGTTCTGGAGCGTCGCTTCCACCTCGATTGCCGCCGGATTTGGCGTCGGACTCGTGGGCGGCACGCTGCTCGGCAGTTTCCTGGCCGCTTTGTCGCGCGGCGAACTGGCACTCCAGAGCTTCGAGACGCCCGGGCAGACCATGCGCCACCTCTCTGGCGCGGCGATGATGGGCGTGGGCGGGGTGCTGGCAGGCGGATGCACCGTGGGTGCCGGACTTTCGGGCACGGCATCGCTCAGCCTTTCCGCCGTGCTGGCGCTCATGACCATGATTGCCAGCGCTTGGCTTGCCAGCCGTTTGATTGACGGGACGCCGGCTGGCCTCCGCAGGACGCCGACGACGTAGCAGCGACGTGATGCCGCAATGCCACGGACGAATTTGGTGAGCCTGATGGCGCTGGAATCTTCCAGATGGCTGTTCGAAGCAATGCGCTCCTGCCGCTTGCGCAGCGCGTTCGACGGCGCCGGGTTTGACTCCAGGCCGCATTTCACATCCAAAGCCTGATCGCTGAAGCGGTTGAGCAATAGAGCAAGGCGCCTGTCATCCAGGTGCCTCTCGTCGACCCGATCATGACGGTGCGGAAGGAGATCCCTGAACTCGATGAACACATGATTGGGGAGCAATGGCCCTGGACCTGACTGGCTGAGCTGACTTGCAGTTTGTGACCGGCGTTCTTCCGGAAGCTTCAGGTCACGCCGAATTCGACTCGCACGCCTTGCGGAGACGTTCAGGCTTCTACGGATATCTCGACACCTGGTTGCGGAGCGGATAGCGTTGAATGCGACTGGCCGCGTGGGGCAGCTTGCATGAGAGCGTTGAGAATCCCCAGAACTCTTATCCCCAGAACTCTTGTCGTCCTGCCGTTGCTGATGTCGCTTTGGGGCTGCGACGCAAGCCCAGGGCGACTTGAATCCCCGAACGCAGGGGACATTGCGTCGCTTGAAGGCATGATCCTTGCGCTTGGACCTGGAGTGAGCCCCGAGGAAGCCGGGCGCGCGGCGCGGGTCGCGTTTCAGCATACACGCGAGCTTGCCGTTTCATATCAGATCACGGGATCGCCGTTGATGCACAACCTGAAGGTGAATCTCGGGCTCAAGGAACGCGGACTCTGCTGGCACTGGGCCGAAGACGTGGAGGCGCGCCTGCTTGCCGAACGTCTGGAGACGCTGGCGATGCATAGAGCGATCGCGAACGCCTTCAATCCGCTGCGCATCGAACACAGCACCGCGATCATAAGTCGGAAGGGCGACGGCTTTGAACGCGGCATAGTGCTGGATCCCTGGCGTCTGGGGGGCATTCTGACATTTGTTCCGGTTTCGGCGGATCCCGACTACGAATGGAAAGAACGGCAAAAGGTGCTCGCCAAAAAGCGGGAGCGGATTCGGCCGCGCGCGGCAGGCAGGCGAACGGCGCCCGGCTGAAAGTTCATGAACTTGAACGCCTTGTGGCGCAACGCCTGAAGTCTTGCGGTGCCGCGTAGCTGCATGAACATGCCGGAAGTCACGAGCGTGCCCGGGCAGGCGTCGGTCCACCGATCGATGATGCCGTGAAATGATGCAGGCAGTTCGCAGAGTGATCCCGGCCGGAGCAACCCTCATAACGGGCTATTGGGTAGGTGCGGCACAGATTGCTGCACAGGAGCATTCAATTTTCATCATTCTTCGAGGCGGCGCGCGAGCAGCAAGGCAAGCGTGGTGAGAACGAGGATTGCCGCCGCTAGCGGCACGAGGGTTCCGTCAAATGCCTGGCCAACGGGCGCAGCGATAATGATCGACACGATCGTCGCGACGGAAGTGATGATCGAAGCGGCAAGCCCGGCCATGTGTCCCATCGGCTCCATGGCGATCGCGTTGACGTTTCCAAGCCCGAAGCCCGCCAGTATGAAGACCGACGTGCACCAGAGGAATCCAACCGGAAACAGCCATGATGCCGGAAGCAGGCCGGTGATCATCGCAAGCAGGAAAATGCCGGTGAAGCTGCTGTGAACGAGCAGGGCGATCCGGACCACCTTTCGCATCCCGGCGCGCATCACGATGGCTGCGTTCAACAGGTTTGAACCTGCAGCGAGAGCCGCCATTAGCGCAAACCAGAGCGGAAAGCTGGCGCCGCGGTCGAAGACCTTGTCGAAGACTTGCTGGCTGGACAGCAATGTCGACATCAACACGGCGAAGAGCAGCGATTGGCAGCCGATGGCGAGCATGACCTGGCGACTGGAAAACACCTCCAGCAAGCCGTCAAGAAGTTCTCGGGCGCGAAGTGACCGACGTTCTTCACGGGCCAGCGTTTCGGGAAGCCGGAGCAGCAGCCAGCCGGTGGAGATGATCGAAAACACGGCAAAGGAGACAAAGATCGAGCGCCAGCCGAATCCCTTGGCGAGGAGCCATCCGATTGACGGTGCGAAGACAGGTGCGAGCGTGAACACCAGTATCACGAAACTCAGGATCCGCGCCATTTCCCGGCCTCGGAACAGGTCGCGCACAATGGCCATGCCTGCAATCCGCGGTCCGGCCGAGCCCACGCCTTGGAGGAGCCTTGCAAGCAGCAGCACCTCAAGGCTCTGGGCCAGCGCCGACACGGTCGCGAAGAGGATGATGATCACGGATCCTGCAATCGTGACGGCGTGGCGACCAAAGGCGTCGCAGAGCGGCCCGGCAAAGAGCGTCCCGACGCCAAGCCCGACCATGAACGACGCCACGACAAGCTGCGCAAGATTCGGGTTGCCCGGACTGAGGTCCGCACTGATGTCGGGGAAAACGGGAAGCATGGCATCCGTCGCAAAGGCGACCGTTGCTGCCATCATCGCGATGATGGCGATGAGTTCTGCACGGGACGCGGTGATCGAGGCGCGATTGGCTTCTTCCCGTCCGGCACCAGTCACGAAGTCGCCTCGGCTTGCCCGGACAATTCGTCCATGATTCTGAGCCAAAGGGCCGTTGGCTGCGCACCCTGAACGACTTGGCGGCCGGCAACGATGAATGCGGGAACGCCGGCTACGCCACGATTCCTGGCATGCGCGTCCCTTGCGCAGGTTTCGTCGATGTCTGCGTCGCTGCGAAGCAGGCGTTCCGTCACGGCGCGATCAAGGCCGACGGCTGCCGCGATGCCAAGCAGTTCCAGTCGGTCTCCAATGTCCCTGCATTCCTCGAAATACGCCGCGAAAAGACGGGTGACCGCCGCGCTCTGGCATCCTTCGAGACTTGCCCAGTGGATCAGGCGATGGGCGTCAAGCGTGTTGGGCGTTCGCTTGATTCCATCGAGGTCGAGTTTCAGCCCGGCGGTTCTCGCGGCCTCGACGACCCGATCGTAGACCTGCTTGGCGTTCTGTCTCCCGCCGAACTTTTCATCAAGATAGACTTGTCGCTCCATGCCGCCGCCCGGCATGTCAGGATTCAACTGAAACGGATGCCATTGAATCTGGAACGGATGATCCGGGCGCAACTCAAGCGCACTGTCGAGATTACTCTTGCCAATGTAGCACCATGGACAAATCGGGTCGCTCATGATGTCGAGCTTGATCATCATTCGCACTCGTTGGCATTCCTCGTCGGCATGTGCAAGAGACTGCCTGCCGGGAGCGACCCGCATCAATGCCGATCCGGCACATGGCCCTAGGAGGAGACTGGACTTCGACGCGCCAAGCGCACAGCGGCATGGATGCTCGGCGCCGACACGATTGCCGTCATTCCCGGGCATCCCGCGACAACCCGCAACCGATGGCAGAGGTCGGATAGAAAGGTGCCGACGAGGCGACCAACGTCGTGCGACATGAACTGGAATCCAACATCCATGGCGATTCGTGCGCTCTTGGCCATCGCGAGGTGCATGCAGGACGTCGCCGGCTGCCAGCGGACGCTTCTCGTAGCCGAGGATGCCTTTCAGGCTTCCCGAGGCCTGATCGGCAAATGGAGCGTTCACCTTCGCGGCGCTTGCCTCGCTTGCCAACTCGAACACTTCGTGGACCGATGATGCATTTGGGAGTGGACCCCGGAATGATGGAGCGTTCAGGCGTCCTGCGGGTTCGAGACAGATGAGCGAGATTGCGGTGGCCGAACCCGTTGAGGCCGGGATCAGGGAATTCAAGACGGAACGTGCGTGCCGGGGATCACTTTACGCGATGTCGACCATGGTATTTGCGCAGGCATCATCATGTATTATTGTTAATTAACAACGAGTTATATATGAGTAATCATACATGACATTAACAAATGGCACAAGACGGCTCGTCGTGCGGGATGCGGCTGTGGCGATGTCGTGGACGCGAGATCGTAAAGGTCGTGATTGGTGGCGCGGGCAAGGTTCAGGACGCCCCTGCACCTCACTGGCGTCGATACTGACATTTTGAATGCCGACGTCCACGCAGATGCGCAGATTCGCTGCGGACCTGTGGACGCCGGTGCAATCGAGGGCCGGTTCGACGCCGAGTGCCCGAAGCGGCAAGTCACGGAATACCTTGACCTGCGTGAGCCGCATCGCAAGCCCATCTACGGAAAGATGACCGTCCCTTGCCTCGATGCCGTGGCCCCAGCGGTCATGAACCGTGTCGAGTTCCGGCAGCAGGGCATGCTGCCTTAATTCGGCGAAGGGCCCGTTCAACGCGGCGACCTCGCCGCCGCGCGCCTCGCCAAAGAGTTGTCGGAGCGGCAGGTTCCCCGTTCGACCGAGGCCGTTGGCAGCGATTCGAAGCACTTTCTTGCCCTGGTGGCCGAGAGCCATCCTGTCCAAGGCGCGGACGGCGGCAAGTGACAACGTTGCGGCACGGAAAGCGCCCTGGCTTTCCGCGCTCGCGCCGGTGTGTTGGCAGGGCGGCTTACCGCAGCGCGTTGCCTATGGCGCTAGCACCTGCCGACACGTCACTTCCAATGCCTTCTACCGTATTGCACGCGGCAAGTCCGATCAGAAGTACCACAAGCAGCATGATCTTTCGCACTTTCTCACTCCTCATACCACCAGACGTCAGGCTGGAAACCGATCCAGTCCCCGTACATCGGCAGCCCGTCCGGGTATCGCAGCTGCCTTATATGCGCGATCCGCGAGACCGGAACATGCCAGATCGGAATCACGTAGCGTCCCGTTGTCAGGACCCTGTCAAGGGCCCTGGTCGCAGCGACGAAATCGTCCTGGCTTCTGGATGTCAAGAGCCGCTCGATCATGGCCTCCACCGCGGGACTCCGGACTCCCATCCAGTTCCGGCTTCCTTCGGAATCCGCAGCCTCAGAACTCCAGTAGAGATTCTGCTCGTTGCCGGGAGAGAGCGACATGCCCCTCGCATACCACGTCATGTCGAAGTCAAACTTGTTCGTGCGTTCCTTGAATTCTGCGGCGTCGACCGCGGTGACCGTGACGTCGGCTCCCATGCGTTCCAGCGCGGCCGTGTAGATGTCCACGATCTGGTGCGTCTCAGTGGCCCCGGAAGTGAGGAGAATCTCGAAACCGAAGCTATCGCCCGCCTCGTTCCTCAGCTTGCCGTCCTCGAGCGACCAGCCTGCGTCGTCCATGAGCGCAAGCGCGGCGCTCAGGTTCTTTCGATTCCGCTCGGTGCCGTCTCCTGCGGGAAGTTCGTAGCCTTCGAGCGCGCCGGGCAGGAGTTCCGTTGCGAAGGGCTCGAGAAATTCCCGCACGCGGCCCTCGGCCGGTCCTTTGCTCATGCCAAGAATCGAGTTTGAAAAGTAAGACGTGATGCGGGGTTGAACTTCGCCATTGATCGTCTGGTTGATGAATTCGAAGTTGAAGGCCGTGATCAAGGCCTCGCGAATCCGCCAATCCCGAAGCTGCGGCCGCCGGGTGTTCATCACGAGACCGCGTATTCCGGACGGACGCTTGTGAGGGATCAGGGACTTGACCACTTCTCCAGACTGCACGGCCGGAAAGTTGTACTGGCTGTTCCACTTTTGCACGCTGGTTTCGCGCGCGGTGGTCAGCAATCCGCCCTTGAAGGCTTCGAACATCGCGGTGCCGTCGGCAAAGAACTCCATCCTGATCTCGTCCAGGTTGGCCGTTCCTCGGCGATAGGGAACGACGCCGTCGCCCCAGTAGTCGGGACTTCGGGTCAGGACCACATAGCGCCCAGGCTCGAAGTCGGAAATCACGTAAGGTGCGGAGGAGATCGGAATGACTTCGGTGCCTGATTCCGCGAAATCCCGTCCCTCCCATTGCGATTTCTTGAGGATCGGGCGGAGGCCAAGGATCAGCGGAAGTTCATCGTCGCGCACGTTGGACGTGAACCTCACGCTTCGCTCGCCCGTGCGTTCGGCGCTGGCAATCTTTTTCCACGATCCATGGTAGCGTGGATGTCCGACGGTGCCTAGCGTCTCGTAGGACCAAAGAACGTCATCGACCGTGACCGGTGTGCCGTCAGAGAACCTGGCTTCCGGTCTCAGCGTGAACTCGACCCACGAGCGGTCGTCGGGCACTTCGATTGATTCGGCAAGGAGGCCGTATAGGGAGAACGGTTCGTCCCAATTGCGCCCCATGAGGCTTTCATGGGCCAGGAATCTCAGCTGCCAGGGAACGCGGCCTTTCAGGATGTGCGGGTTGAGGGAATCAAAGCTTCCCACCTCTCCCTGAACGATGCGTCCGCCCTTGGGCGCATCCGGGTTTGCATAGGGCAAAGACACAAAATCCGGTGGCAGTGCGGGGGCGCCATACATAGCTATGCCATGCTTTGGCTCGGCATGCCCGGATCCCGCCGCCAACAGAAGGGCCATTGTCAGCGCTAGTCTGCGATATGGGTTCATCGTGGTGGACGTCCTTCTGCCGACATGTTCCTGGCGGCCTATCGGGCGTTTCTCAAGTTGTCAAACTTTTGGCTTGGAGTTTGGCGAAACGTGGCGTATAAGCGGGTCACTGCTCGATAGGTTTCTTGCCTGTATGAAACCTGCCTCAATAACTAAGCGCCCGCCTTGTGCGGGCGTTTTTTTGTCCGCAATGCCGATGCACCGGGCAGCAGCAGTCAATTTGCCGCACGATCCGGTGTTCGGTGCGCAAGCACCAACCAGAGCAGCGCGCCTCCCGCCAGTGCCAGAAACGGTGCCATGGCAATGTTCACGGAGGTCCAGCCTTCCACTGCCGAACCGCCGGTGCAGTTCATCAGCCCGCCGGACGAAAGCGACGCCAGCGTCACGCAGCCGAACACGATCGTGTCGTTCAAGCCCTGGACTCGACCGCGTTCCTCGGGTGAATGCGCGCTCGAAAGCATTGCGGTCGCGCCGATGAAGCCGAAGTTCCAGCCCAGCCCCAGGAGAATGAGCGTGCCAAAGAAGTTGCTGAGATCGGTTCCCGAAAGGCCAACGCCTCCGGCCGCGGCGAGGATCGCGAGCCCGATGGCAACGATCCGTTCCGCGCCGAATCGCGCAATCAGGTGCCCGGTAAAGAACGACGGCGCGAACATGGCCAGGACGTGGGCCGAGACGACGTCGGCAGCGTTGTTGCTGCTGAACCCGCAGCCCACCACCGCGAGCGGGGTGGAGGTCATCACGAGATTCATCAGGGAATAGGAAACCATCGCACAGATGATTGCCACCAGCACCCTGGGCGACTTCAGGAGTTCAAGGCGGGTCCTGGCACTTTCCGAGATCTCGACGACCTTTGGCTTCGGAATGTCCAGGAGCAGGAACAGGAATGCACCGCTCACGTTGATCGCGATGATCGCGAGAAACGTGCCAAGAAACGGCACCGCCGAGGCATCTGCGGTCACCTTGACCAGTTGCGGGCCGATCACCGCGCTCGCAAGCCCCGCCGCGATGACGTAGCTGATCGCCTTCGGGCGAAACGTCGCGGATGCCGTGTCGGCAGCTGCGAAACGGAAGAAGCCCTGGGAGGAAAGGTACATGCCGGCGAATGCCGATCCTGCCAGGAAGAGCGTGAAGCTTCCGGTGGCAAGGCCCCAGGCTGACAGTGCCGCGCCAATGGCGCCGCCCGTCGCTCCGATCACGAAGCCAAGCGTGCGTCCGTGCCGTTGCATGATGTTCGACAGCGGCGTCGCCGCCAGCATGGAGCCAAGCACGATCAGCGAGATCGGCAGCGTGGCGAGGCAGGCGTTCGGTGCAAGCGACTGCCCGGCAAGGGCGGACACGATGAACATCATGGGCATCTGTGAGCCGAGATAGCCTTGGGCGATGACCAGGACCGTCACGTTCCGCCGCGCCGTGGAAATGACTGAAGTTTCCGGCATGCAGGCCCGGTACTCGGTTCCGGCGGCGCCGGCAAGGTCGGGGCTTCCGTTTTGTCGTTCCTGCGACTACCGTCCGCGCGCCGTTCGGGAGGACATCGTGCCAGAGAGAATAGGCCGCATCATCGAGACCCCCGCCTGCGTTGCCGAGGGGGCCGACTACCTCTCAAGACGTGAGCCGCGCTTTCGCGATGCGCTTGCCATTGCCGGACCGCTGCCGCTTCGACGACGCAAGGACGGATTTGCGCCGCTTCTTGACGCCATCGTCAGCCAGCAGGTTTCCGTGGCGGCGGCCGATGCGATCTGGGGGAGACTGAAATCCGCCGGATTGACCGGCCCGCGGAAGATAGCGGCGGCCAGCGACGACGAGCTCAGGGCGTGCGGCCTGTCGCGCCAGAAAATGCGTTACGCCCGTGAACTTGCCGCATCGGGCATCCGCTTCAGCCGGTTGCGCGGGCTGCCCACGGACGAGGTCATCGAGACGCTGGTCCAAGTGCCCGGGATCGGGCGCTGGACGGCGGAGATCTACGCACTGTTCTCGCTTGGCCGTGCCGACGTCTTTGCACCTGGCGACCTAGCGCTTCAGGAGGCGGCGCGCATTCTGTTCGAGACCCCGGAAAGGCCCACGGAACGCGAATTGCGGCAGATGGCGGAGGCATGGTCGCCGTGGCGCGGCGTCGCCGCGCGGCTGCTTTGGGCCTATTACCGCGCCGCGAAGCAACGAGAGGGGATTCGATGAGCGTGCTGAATCACAAGCGCCGGGGCAGTGCCTCTGGCAAGGACAGTTCGCTCGTGCTGTTCCTTCACGGATATGGCGCGGACGGTCTCGACCTGCTCGGAATCGGCGAGCAGGTTGCGCCGGCACTGCCCGACACAGTGTTCATGGCCGTCGATGCGCCTTCCCCATCGGTGGCAAATCCGGCTGGCTTTCAATGGTTTCCTGTCCCGTGGCTCGACGGATCGACGGAAGCGGCGATGGTCGAGGAACTGGTTCGGTCCGCGAAGCTGCTTGATGCCTTCGTTGACAAGATCCTGGCGGACGAATGTCTCGATCCCGATCGCATTGCGCTCTTCGGATTCAGCCAAGGCACGATGATGGGCCTGCATGTTGCCCCGAGGAGGAGCGATCCCTTGGCCGGGATCGTGGGTTTTTCGGGGCGGTTGATGTTTCCGGGCTGCATCGCCGACGAGGCCAGGTCGCGGCCGCCTGCGTTGCTCGTTCACGGAGACGTCGACGAGGTGGTGCCCTTTGCCGAGCTTGGGGCGGCGACGGAAGCGTTGCAGGCTGCGGGTTTCGAGGTTTCCAGCCATGTGATGGAGGGAACGGGGCACGGAATTTCGCCAGACGGGCTTTCGGTTGCGCTGGCATTCATTCGAAAGCGGTTCGGAATCGAGGCAGGCGAGACCTGACGGTCCGGGCCTGTTGACAAGCCTGTGGAAAACCTGTCGCGTTCCTGTCACATCCTCCTGCGGCAGCACCCAACATTCATGGGACTTGCCATGCGGACGCCGCCATATATAGTCGCCCGAAAATCGGACGGCCCTGGGAAAGGACTTGCGTGGCGCCGGAGGACGGATGGAACGGAAATGAGCGGCAGTTTCAGAACAGGTTTTGTACGGGAGCCGAAGAGCCTCAAGCATCACCCCGCGTTGGTGTTGAACGCCGACTACAGGCCGCTGAGCTACTTTCCGCTGTCCCTGTGGCCTTGGCAGGAAGCGGTCAAGGCCGTGTGGCTGCATCGGGTGGAGGTCTTGGCACGGTACGAAGAGGTGGTCCGCAGCCCGTCCACGGAAATCCCCATTCCGTCCGTGGTCGTCCTGAAGGACTATGTCCACCCGGAGAAGCGGGCGGCCTTCACTCGGTTCAACCTGTTTCTTCGAGACGAGTTTCGGTGCCAGTACTGCGGCGCCCGAGGGGAGCTGACTTTCGACCATGTCATTCCCCGGTCTCGCGGCGGCACGACGAGCTGGGAGAACGTGGTCGCGGCTTGTGCGAAATGCAATCTTCGCAAGGGCGCAAACTCGCTCGCGCAGGCCGGCATGTCGCTGCGCCGCACGCCGCAGCGGCCCGGGTCGGTCGAGCTTCGGAACCAAGGCAGGAAGTTCCCGCCTAATCACCTGCACGAGACCTGGTTCGACTTCCTGTATTGGGACGCCGAACTGGAGGCGTGACCGGGGCTTGGCGACCGGGCAGGGCGTGCCAACGGCCCGCCCGGTCGACTTGTTCATGCGCAAAGGACGGTAGCGGTATTCCGGAGCCGTGCCGTGCCGAAATCGAATCGGCTCAAATCTGCACGACGCAACCTGGATCCGGAACGTGTTGAGTCCCGTGCGTCACTTTTGGCGCAACTCCTCCAGATGAACCGCCAAGCCTGACAACGCTGCAAAGTCATCCGTGACAACATGGACCGGGAACTGCTCCATGAACTCGGAGAACCGGCCCTTGTTGCGGAAGCCCTCCTCAAATCCGGAGTCACGAAGATAAGGCGCGACGGCGCGGGCCACGCCCCCGACAAGATAGATTCCTCCGAACGGCAGGTGAATCAGGGCGAGGTCCCCACAGACCGATCCCATGATCCGGACAAAGGTCTTGAGGGTTTCTTCGGCGAGGTCATCACCGTCCCTGATTCCCTTCAGGATATCCGTGGCCGACCGCGCCTCGCTCTCGCCTAGCCTGGACGCGAGCCAGGCATGGATGTTCTCGATGCCTCGGCCCGAAAGCGCATCTTCCACAGAGGCGAACCCGGCGGAAGCCGCTATGAATTCGGCGAGTTCCAGGTCTTCGGCATTGCCGGCCGGCAAGTGGATGTGGCCGCATTCGGAAGGCGTCACCATCAAGGCCGGGCCGTTCGGGATGGCAACCGCGGAATTGAAGCCTGTGCCGATGCCGATCACCAGCCTGCGGGAACCGGTCTCTTCGGGCTCGACCGCAATGACTGGAGTGAGATGTCTGCGCGGGATCGTCTGAAGGGCGTGAGCCTGCGCCTGCAGGTCGTTGAGAACGGACACGGTCTGCGCGCCCGTGACGCTGGAGAGAGCCTCGCGCTCCACCGTCCAGTCAAGATTGGTCAACGTGCCGCGTCCGTCATGGACGGGTCCGGCGAACGCGACGGCGACCGCGTCGCACACGAGGCTGACATCGTCTTCAAACTGCAAGAGAAGGGATTCCAGGTTCTCAAATTCGGAGTTCCGGAATTTCCGTACGGACCTTTCCAGGAGCGCGCGCCCTTCGGCAAGGGCCACACGCGTATTCGTTCCACCAACATCGGCAACGAGCGACACACTGTCCCTGTGGTGCGGCATGGCGTAGCAGTCCTGAATTCCCCGGGGACCTTCCATGTTCGGCACCCCAAAATTTTCCATTTGAGATCATGCCGTTGAGCGGGCGTCAAGATGGCAAGTGGCACTGAATTCCCGCCAGTTGCGCATCCTCCAGATCAGCATCCTTCGGGCTCCTACCGCTTCGGCGCATGGTGCCATTGCCATTGATCACGAACACATCCAACCGTCCCTGGCGGGTGCGGAGCTGGTTCACTCCCTGTTCCAATGCCGAGATGTCGGACGCGAAATGCTGATCCGGCAGACCTAGGCGCAGCAGGCGGGGATCGTCTCGATCGAACCCGGATCTGAGATCACAGGCAACCGGCGCAAGCCGGCCGCTCCCGCCGGGCTGCATCCTGATCGGGTTCAGCTCCGGCGTGGTCATGTCGTAGTGGTGCATGAACTCCCAAGGTCTTGGCAATTGCTGAACCAGCGGCAAAATGATTTCCCTCGGCGCACCGATGTCCGAAAGCGCATTGGCGACAACAAATGCCTTCAGCCCGGTCAGCGCGTCGAACGGAACCGTCGCGATCTCGTCATTGCCGAGTTCCTCGATGTCGACACCTCCACGATGGTTCGGTGTCATCGTCGGCGCGCGAAAGCGGCTGTCGTCCGTGATCGGGAAATAGACCTCGTGCTCGGCCGGCACTCCTGCCTCGAAGGTAACGCCGGTGGCCTTTGCGACAACGTTGCCATGCTGATGCTTCGCGAAATTGAGCCGCTCCCTTTCGGCCAGTGCCGACTTCAGGTCGCGTGCCTTGGAGCCGATACCTGCCTTGCCCCTTTCCCCGACGCCGCCCTTGGAAATGGGTCTGACGAAGACCAGCCCGCGCCTTTCAATCAGTGCCTGAATGTCATCTTCGCTTGCACCGGGGCCCAGCACTTCCGAGCATGGGAATTCCACATGCTTCAACAATCCGGACCCGTGCAGCAATCCTGCAACTTGCATATGGCCGCTCCTCCAATGTTCGCCGACCTGGGGCGAGGGGATTTCGGCGCAGGATACCTGCTGAAGCCGTCACAAGCCTGTCTGGCGCCTTCCGTTCTGCAAGGGAGTCCTGAATGGTCGACGGATTCGCACCTGCAGTTCGCGAGCCAATGAACAAGTGGTGCCGAACCTTCGCCTGAACCAGGTCCTGTGGAAGTTCTTGCCGTAAATCCCAATTGCGGCGGCAGATGCACGCGATCCAGAGACCATTGAGCCAGCGAACTCCTTGCAGCCTTGTAGCCAACCGGTGCGGACAATCCGCCAGCGCGCGCGAGCGGCGCGAACAGGCATGCCGGGCAGCTCGCGTGCCCCCCGAGGGCTGGCAGCGCGTCGCCGGCACCTTCTGACGCAAGGACCGCGGCGGCCCTCTCCTTCCGGATGCGACCCGCGGTGAGTGCCGCCTGCAGGCCATCTGTCGGATGCCCGGCACCGGATCTGCTCCATGGGACAAGAATCAAGATGCCCGTCAGACCGAAGACCTGGCGAAAATTGCCGGAATGCTGTGCCGTACGCCAAAGGCCGGCCGGCTACGAACATGCTCGATGAACCTGATTGGCCGCGTGGACCGTGACAGCCGATCAGGTCTTTGACCTTGGGCTAAGTCAAAGTGCGCGGACTTCGAAAGGCCTCGGATCCGTCAAGGTCAAGCAGGTGACGCATTGCCGGTGCCGGGCCGGTAGACTGCCCCACCGTGAGGTCCGCTTCAAGCAGGACATGGCGATGACCGCCCTGGGCGCCTCGAATCGTGTCGAGGAGGATGTCGGCGCAGAGCCGCCCGGCTGCCCTGACCGAAGATCGCGTGGCGGTGAAGATCGGAACGTCTCCCTCGTTTCGGAAATAGGACAGGTCGTCATCGTGGATCACGACGGAAACCTCTTGCCCGAGCCCGAGGCCCAAGTCATGAAGCGCCCTCCGTGCGCCCATCGCGGGAATGATGGACGATATCAGGATTGCCGTCGGCGGATTGCGCGAGTCAAGCATCTGCATGGTCGTGGCGAAGCCGTAGTTTTCTGTCATCTCGCCACTGAAGACCAGTTCCGTATCACGGCCTATGCCGCGTGCCTCAAGTGCGTCCCCGTAGCCGTTCAGCCTGCGGGTTGCGAAATCCATGCCGTCAAGGCCGTTGATCAAGCCGATCCTGCGGTGTCCCAGGTCAAGCAGGAAATCCGTCGCGCGCGAGAACGCGCGTCGGTTGTTGACATCGACCCAGTTGTATTCGCCGTGGACCCTGCTTGATCGCCCGTGAACGGCGAAGGGCAGGTCGAGATCCTGGAGCAGGCGGATGCGGGGGTCATCGACCTTCGGCCCATGGATCACGACGCCATCGACCACGCCGCGAGTGGCGAGATCCAGGTAGGCTTCCGCCTCATCCTCGTCCCGCACGACGGAGAGCGAAAGGTCGTAGCCGGACTTGGAATACTGCTCGCCGGCACCCGCGATGAAATCCGAGAAAATCGGATTCACCATTTCGTGCTCTTTCGACAGGGGCAGGATGTGGCCGATCGTCATGGCACGGCCCGTTGCCAGGCGCGCCGCCCGGGAGTTCGGCGTGTAGCCGAGTCGTTCCGCGGATTCCAGGACCCTTCGCCGGGTGCTCTCGCTGACTTCGGGATATCCGTTCAGCGCACGGCTGACGGTCGTGGGGGAAAGCCCGATGCGGTGCGAGAATTCTTTCAGGTTCATTGTTCAAAGCGTTTTCAAGTTTTCGTCAGATTACTGGACAACAGCAAATTGTCAAAGGGAGAGGATCAAGCAAGATTTTCGTTGACATATGGAGAAATTTCGGAAATGCTCAATCATCCAAAGCGTTTTGAGAATGTCATCGCGACGACCATCGAATGGACCTCGGGTCCCCAAAAATGGAGAGCTTCATGAACAGATCACTACGATCACCACTTGCCAGCGTGGCGGTGATGGCGCTGGCCGCAGGCGGCGCAAGTGCCGAACAGCTGACAGTCTTCGGTCCCTGGCTTGGCCCGGACCAGGAAAACGTGGAGGCGGTGCTGGCGGACTTTGCCGCAAGATCCGGCCATGACGTGAGCTATGTCGGTTCAGACAGCTTCGAGCAGCAGATTCTCGTGGACGCAGAGGCAGGATCGGCGCCGAACATCGCGGTGTTCCCGCAACCAGGTCTCGCCGCCGACATGGCGGGCCGCGGCTTCCTGACGCCCCTCAAGAGCGGCACCGGCGACTGGATTCGGGAAAACTACGCCGCAGGGCAGTCCTGGGTCGATCTTGGCACCTATGCCGACGAGAACGGCGACGGCCAGCTCTTCGGCTTTTTCTACAAGGTCGATGTGAAGTCCCTCGTCTGGTACGCCCCCGAGAATTTCGAGGATGCCGATTACGAGGTGCCCGCGACCATGGAGGAACTGAAGGCGCTGACCGACAGGATCGTCGCCGACGGCGAAACGCCCTGGTGCATCGGTCTCGGCTCGGGCGGCGCGACGGGCTGGCCTGCAACCGACTGGGTCGAGGACATGATGCTGCGCACGCAGCCGCCTGCCACTTACGACATGTGGGTCACGAACGAGATTTCCTTCACCGACGACGCCGTCGTGGGCGCGATCGAGGAGTTCGGCGCCTTTTCCCGCAACGACGACTATGTCGCGGGAGGCGCGGCCGCGGTCGCCTCGACAGATTTCCGCGACAGCCCGAAGGGAATGTTCGACAGCCCGCCGCAGTGCTACATGCATCGGCAGGCCTCGTTCATTCCGGCCTTCTTCCCGGAAGGAACAGTGGTCGGCGAGGATGTGGACTTCTTCTACTTTCCGGCCTACGCGGGCAGGGATCTCGGCAAGCCGGTGCTGGGCGCCGGCACGGTCTGGGCCATCACCAACGAAAGCCAGGCCGCGCACGACCTGATCGAGTATCTCAAGGAACCGGCCGCGCACGAAATCTGGATGGCGCGCAAGGGCTTTCTAACGCCGCACAAGGGCGTGAACCCAGACGCGTTCGGCGATGCGACGCTCAGGAAGATGAACGAGGTCCTCCTGAACGCCACCACGTTCCGGTTCGACGGCTCGGACCTGATGCCCGGCGGCGTCGGCGCCGGTTCGTTCTGGACCGGGATGGTCGACTATTCGGGAGGCAAGAGCGCCGCCGAGGTCGCCCAGGAAATCCAGGACAGCTGGGACTCGCTGAAGTAGTCACGCAAGGACGGGGCCCGACCAACGGGCCCCGCCGCATCCATTCGACCTGCCGCGGGGAGGGCCACCCATGCATCCTGCACTGCTCGGACTTTTGACGATCGTCATCGGCGTTTGCAGCTGCATCGGGTATTTCTACTTTTCGAACCTGTTTCTGGACAAGGTGCTCTTCCCGGGAAAGGGACCGAACGCGGGGCGGAACATCAACCGCGCCAACCAGGTGCGTCCGTGGCTGTTCCTCGCGCCGGCCGTTTTCGCGCTTGGCCTATACCTCGGATATCCGGTGATCGAGACGCTGCGCCTCTCGTTCACCGACCGAAGCCAGGACGGCGCCTTCGTCGGCTTCGCAAACTACCAGCAAATGCTGGCCGAGCCGAAGTTCTGGGAAGCCATGCGGAACAACCTGCTCTGGCTGATCGTGGTGCCGGCCGCCTCGACGGCATTTGGCCTGCTGGCCGCGCAACTCACGGACCGAATCGCCTGGGGCAACCTGGCCAAGTCGCTCGTCTTCATGCCGATGGCCATTTCGTTTGTCGGCGCCTCGGTCATCTTCAAGCTGATCTATGACACGCGCCCCGAGGACAAGGCGCAGATCGGCCTCCTGAACGCGATCTGGGTCCAGTTCGAAGGGGGAGCCATATCAGTGCTCTTCCTGCAGGTGCTGCCGATCGTCATCGTCTTCATCTTTGCGGCCCTGGTCGCCTATGCAGGCTACATCATCTTCCGGCCTGCGCTCTCGGGTGGAAGCGGCATCTTCGTTCTTGCCGCGCGCGCCGCAGCCGCCGCCCTGGCACTGTACTTGATCTGGCACTCGGCCTGGTCGATTCTCGACCTTGCCAGGGCCGAGCCTCCCTTTGGCAAGCCGCAGGCCTGGCTCACGCTTCCCTTCTACAACAACTTCTTCCTGATGGTCGTGCTGATATGGATCCAGACCGGATTCGCCATGGTGATCCTTTCCGCTGCCTTGCGCGGCATTCCGGAGGAAACCATAGAAGCGGCCGTCATCGATGGCGCAAGCCCCCTGCAGATATTCTTCAGGATCAAGGTGCCGCAGATCATACCAACCATCACGGTCGTCTGGACGACGATCACGCTGGTTGTCCTCAAGGTGTTCGACATCGTGTTCGCAATGACGAACGGGCAGTGGCAGACGCAGGTGCTGGCGAACTACATGTTCGACAAGCTGTTCCGCGCCAATGACTGGGGCGTGGGATCAGCCTCGGCGATCATCATCATGATCCTCGTCTCGCCAATCCTTGCCTGGAACGTCTGGAACGCCCGAAAGGAGATGCGCTGATGCAATCCATTGCCGGAAGCAAGTCGTCGCTCACCTGGGCCGTTCACATCTCGGTCGTTGTCATGGTCGTGCTATGGCTGGTTCCGACCCTCGGGCTCTTCGTCTCGTCCTTTCGCACGGCAGACCAGATCTCGACATCCGGCTGGTGGGCCTCTCTCTTCCCGGCAGAGCAGAACGTGGTGGCCAGGGCGGCAGATCCCGACGAGAACCGGGTGGCGGACGGGAGCACGTATGTCGTTTCGGGAAACCTCTTTGACGGAGAGGACAAGACGATCAGCGTCTGGGGCACTTCGTCGCGCGCCATCGATTCATACGTTGCGGGTGACGCCGCTGATCTGGGCGAGGGGGAAACCATCACGGTTCTGGCCAACGGCGACTACGACTGGCGCGGCAATGACGAGCAGATTGCAGGGCGGGGGCAAAGGGTCTTTGCGACTGTCACCGCGCCGCCGGAGTTCACGCTTGCGAACTACGACAAGATGCTTCTCGACGAAAGCAACGTCGAAGGCATGGCCAAGGCGTTCTTCAATACGCTGACCGTCACCATTCCCGCCACGATCATACCCATAGTGATCGCGGCCTTCGCCGCATACGCACTGGCATGGATGGACTTCCCGGGGCGTGCCTTGCTGATTGCATGCGTCGTGGGACTGCTCGTCGTGCCGCTGCAACTTGCACTGATTCCGCTGCTCAAGCTGCATCTCGGCATCGGCATCGGAAAGGGCTATCTCGGAGTCTGGCTCGCCCATACCGGATTCGGCCTTCCTCTCGCGATCTATCTCCTGCGGAACTACATGGTCGGCCTGCCGCGCGACGTCATCGAGAATGCCAAGGTCGACAGTGCCACGGATTTCCAGATCTTCGTCAAGATCATCCTTCCGCTCTCGTTTCCAGCCTTGGCGTCCTTCGCGATCTTCCAGTTCCTCTGGACCTGGAACGACCTTCTGGTCGCAAAGGTTTTCCTGATCGACGCAACCGGCCAAACCACGGTGATGACAAACCAGATCACCGATCTTCTCGGCACGCGTGGCGGCAACTGGGAGATTCTCGCCACCGCCGCCTTCATCTCGATCGCGGTTCCGCTTGCCGTCTTCTTCGCGATGCAACGGTACCTCGTCCGCGGCATTCTGGCCGGATCGGTGAAATAGGACGTCGCCCATGAGCCTTGTCGAAGCCATCCCCGCCGCGACTCCGGGCATCCTCGCCTCCAACCCGGACTGGTGGCGCGGCGCGGTGATTTACCAAGTCTATCCCCGGTCCTTTCAGGACACGAACGGAGATGGCATCGGAGACCTTCCGGGCATCACCGAAAGGCTGCCTTACATCGCCTCGATCGGCGTGGATGCGATCTGGATCTCGCCGTTCTTCACGTCACCGATGCTGGATTTCGGCTACGACGTCTCGGACTACCGGAACGTTGACCCGATATTCGGCACGCTCGAGGATTTCGATGCCTTGAGCGAACGGGCTCATCAGCTCGGATTGCGCGTCATGATAGATCTCGTGCTGAGCCACACGTCCAGCCAGCATCCATGGTTCCAGGAAAGCAGTGCCGACCGAACCAATGCCAAGGCTGACTGGTATGTCTGGGCGGACGCGAAGCCGGACGGAACGCCGCCCAACAACTGGCTGTCCGTCTTCGGCGGATCGGCATGGGAATGGGAAGGCGCGCGCATGCAGTACTACATGCACAACTTCCTGCGCGAGCAGCCGGACCTGAACTTCCACAACGTGGATGTGCAGGACGCGCTTCTCGATGTAGCGCGTTTCTGGCTTCAGCGCGGAGTGGACGGGTTCCGTCTGGATACCGTGAACTTCTACCTGCATGACACGGAACTCAGGAACAATCCGCCGCTTTCGAACGTCGAGGTCACGGGCATGACCGCGCCGTCCGTCAATCCCTACAGCTTTCAGAGCCACATCCATGACAAGTCCCGGCCCGAGAACATCGAGTTTCTGAAACGCCTTCGCGCCGTGATGGATGAATTCCAGGAAATCACGTCGGTAGGCGAAGTTGGCGATGACCAGCGTGGGCTGGAGATACAGGCCGCCTACACGCAGGGGCGCGACGGACTGCACATGTGCTACGGATTCGATTTTCTTTCGAGCTGCTACCCGACAGGCGCCCGCGTCGCCGAGGTGCTGGAGCGCTTCCAGCGCATTGCGAGCGACAGCTGGGCCTGTTGGGCGTTTTCGAACCACGACGTGGTGCGCCATACGACGCGCTGGTCGCTGTCGCAGGAAGCGCATCGGACATATCTTGCGCTGCTGCTGACATTGCGCGGCTCAGTCTGCCTCTACCAGGGCGAGGAACTGGGCTTGAGTGAAGCAGACGTTGCCTTTGAGGACCTCCACGATCCATATGGCATTCGCTTCTGGCCGGCCTTCAAGGGCCGTGACGGTTGCCGGACACCGATGGTCTGGCACGCGAATCGTCAGTACGGCGGATTCAGCGAAGCCAAGCCTTGGCTGCCCGTTGCGGCGGAGCACGCATCACGGGCGGTTGATGTGCAGGAGTGCGATCCCGACTCAATTCTGAATTTCTACCGCCGGATGATCGCCTATCGTGCCGCGCGCCCGGCTCTCGTCAAGGGCGCATTCGATGTCGTCGAGGCGGACGAGGGGTTCCTCTCGGCAGTCCGGACTCACGGCAGGAACCGTCTCTTCACGGCATTCAATCTTTCGGGGCGGTCGCGTGAGGTGGTCCTGCCCGCCGGTGCGTGGGCGCCAGATCGCGACGCGCCGTTCGACGCCGGCGACGGCGCCATCCTGCCGCCGTGGCAGGCAACTTTCATGGAAGCGGGCTGAGGGAGGAACGGCATGGCCAATCTTGTACTTACGGATGTCGCCAAGTCTTACGGCGTCGTCGACGTTCTTCAGGACATCAACCTGAACATTGATACCGGCGAGCTGATCGTTTTCGTCGGACCGTCAGGGTGCGGCAAGTCGACTCTTCTCCGCATGATTGCCGGCCTTGAAAGGATTTCGGGCGGCACGCTCGAAATCGACGGCATGGTGGTGAACGACGCGCCACCGTCCGAGCGTGGCATTGCCATGGTCTTCCAGTCATACGCGCTTTATCCGCACATGACTGTGCGTGACAACATGTCGTTCGCGCTCAAGATCGCGAAGATGGGCCGCGCCGAGATCGACGAACGGGTCGAGGCGGCTGCAAGAACGCTGCAGCTCCACAATCTGCTGGACCGGCTTCCGAAAGAGCTTTCCGGAGGTCAGCGCCAGCGGGTCGCGATCGGACGCTCCATCGTGCGCGACCCGAAAGTCTATCTCTTCGACGAACCGCTTTCGAACCTTGACGCCGCGCTGCGCGTGGCAACCCGGATCGAAATCGCGCAACTGAAGGAGTCGATGCCTGAATCGACGATGATCTATGTCACGCATGACCAGGTCGAAGCCATGACGCTCGCGTCACGCATCGTGGTTTTGGCCGGCGGCGGGATAGCCCAGGTCGGCACGCCGCTGGATCTCTACGAGCGGCCGGAAAACGAGTTTGTCGCGCAATTCATAGGCTCACCGGCCATGAACCTGCTTCCAGGCGAGATTTCCGAAACGGGTGAGCAGACCCGCATCAAGCTCGCCGACGGGGGCGAGGCGGTCTCGGACGTCCCGTCGTTGCCGGAAGACGCGGGATTGAACGTGAATATCGGGGTGCGTCCGGAAGATTTCGTGGCGGCCGATGGCACGCACATTTTTCAAGGCAACGTCAGCATCTCCGAGGCGCTTGGTGAGGTGACGATCCTGTATTTCGAGCCGGCGGGGCAAGCCGATCCGGTGATCGCGAAGCTGGCTGGCATACATCGGGACCAGCGAGGCAACAATGTTGCGCTGACCGCCCACCCGTCGAAGGTGCATGTCTTCCACGACACCCAATCGCTTCTGTACCGTGACCGTCGGACAAAGCGCATCCCGGTCAAGGCGCATTGACACGTTCTTGCCAGCCGCTGCGCAGTTCACGCATCCGCCTTCGCCCGGGCAGTGTACCCATGAGACGGCAGGCAATCGGGCGTATCCGTGACTCGACCTCCCAAATTGCGGGTGCCAAAAACTGACGTCGATTGGGTCTTTCTCTCGTGATGCTTGGAGAGTTCTCGGAACCACATGTCCGCCGCGCGGCGATGATCCCGAGGCAGCTCTTCGAACCGATCAAGACCATCAAAATGGCGGATCGGCAATGCCGCAACGCATTCAAGATCGCCAACCATTCGGAGGTTCACGGCCATCTTCCGTCTGCCCTCGCCGGCCGGGTCCAATGCTCGACAGTAGGCGAGGCAGCCTCAGGTCGGACAGAGGTGAAGGCCGATCGACACATCGCGCGAGTAGACCACGCTCTTGCCGAGGGTGGATACGTCCTCGCCCTCCCAGCCATAGGCCCAGAGTGCGCCGTGCCGTCGGCAGGCCGTGCAGTTGCAGGCGGTCGCTGAATCGAGCGTTCTGTCATGTTTCCAAAGAAGTGCACGGCAATGGCAGTGGCCTTCGAACATCAGGTGACCCTCGCGAGCAGTCCTGGGAGACCATGCGGGATGTCTGCGGTGGGCCGCAAGGATCCCGCGCCCCGGGCATTTCTCATTCAACACGGGATTTCAGCCGTCCCGATGCGCGACCCCGTTTTGTCCCCACGAGGACCAGAAATGCATTTGCCTCCTCCAGGCGTTTCAGTTCAAGGCTGTAACGCGTTTCCCGGCCAGATTTCATCACGGACACAAGCTTGGCGTCAGCCAGCATCTTCAGGTGCTTGCTGACCGCTTGTCGCGACACCTCCATTCCCTCGCATAGGGATGAGACGGACAGCGCATCTGCCCCTCGCAATCGCGCTACAATGGCAAGACGGCGCTGATCTCCGAGTGCGGAAAAAGTGGCTGCGAGATCTTGTCGATGGAGACGGTGGCTGGTCATCGCTCCACGAATGCCTTGATGTTCTTCATCTGGGCGTCCCAGCCTCCCGCGTTGTCGCGGAACACTTGCAACCGCTTCCCTTCCGGCAGGCTTTCAAAGCCACTCTCGCGAACGGTCAGTCTTGAACCCTTGCCAGACGGCTCAAGAATGAACTCAACCAGCGTCAACTTGTCGATAGTGCCTGAATCATCCGGCCGGATCGTTTCATCCATTGGCCAGACGAAGCTGAAGCAACGTGGTTCATCCATTACCTCGGCACGTGCCCAGAACGGCAGACCCTCATGTCCCGGACAGGTGAACTCGCCGAACGTCACTTCGCCAACCTTGAAGGGACCGTGAAGCGAAAGGCGAAACCATGAGCCGAACTCCTCATGATCGGTCAGGGCAACCCACACCCGTTCAGCAGGGGCATTCAGGTAGATTGTTCGTTCAATCTGACTTTCCATGTGCAGCTCCCTGGTGGCATCCAATGGCAAGGAATCTCGAATTACGCAACCTATTGATTGCATGTTTGCATCGGTTGACCACTGCGATGCGAAGCGCCTGCAGCGGACGTTCGGTGGGTCGAGGCAAATGGCCGCACGGACCCCGGCGACCAGCCGGACGACGTGGTGAGCAATCCGAATTCGCCCTTTTGGCCGATGTGTTTCCATGACATCCGGATCTTCGTGAACATGTCGGTCCCTCTCCAAAGGAAGCGGCGCAGTCGCAGTCTTGGGGAACTATATTCTTGAGTGACAACGTTCTTGTTGCGTTCTTCCGACTTTCTGGCAACATGCGAAGAAAAGGAAGTTCACGCACCCTCTCGCAGGCGCTCAGCGCAGGAGCGACCGCATGGCACTTGCAAGGACGTGCAGGAACATTGTCCATCGCCTGCTTCCGCAAACGAAATCGAACTGGCAATGGCTTGAGACGACGCTTATGCACGTAAATCCCCAAGCATTCCTCGATGCGGGATTCGAAGAGGCTATCCGTCGCTCCGAAACCCGCCCGATCATGCACAAGACGCTGGGTTGAGCGGAGCTCCGGGATTGACGAGCGCAAATTCGTCCGAATGGCCGACCTGCGCGGCCAGTCTGTCGGTTTCGAGGGGTCTGCAGAGAGCGGTCATCGGCACTCAATTTCGCATGAGTGCACGCCTTGGTCGGTTCCAGGCAGGCCGGAGGCAGTCGCCGGACTGGACCTGATTGCGACCAGGCAATGCCCCGAGGCCGGCTTGAGGCCGGCGAGGGTGCATGGATTCGGGCGTTGCCTCCAGTGAATTGCAGCGGGAGCCGACATTTGGCCTTTTGTTTCAGGGAGGAGATGCAATAAGGGGTCGCCAGACGAACCCTCCCAGGGAGATTGCCGATGGAGATTCGTGAGGCGCTTACATTCGATGATGTCCTTCTTGTGCCCGGAGCCTCCAAGGTCCTGCCATCCGAGGTCGACACACGAACCAAGGTCACGCGTGACATCCATGTCAATATCCCGCTCCTGAGCTCTGCCATGGACACAGTGACAGAGGCCCGCATGGCGATCACGATGGCGCAGGTCGGCGGCATGGGCGTCATCCATCGGAACCTTGATGTCGAGGAGCAGGCAAGACAGGTTCGGAGCGTCAAGCGGTTCATCTCAGGCATCGTGTACAACCCCGTCACCCTGAAGCCTGATCAGACGCTTGGCGATGCCAAGGTGCTGCAGGAAAGATACAGGGTCACTGGATTCCCGGTCGTGGATGACCGGGGCAGGGTGCTTGGAATCGTGACAAACCGCGACATGCGCTTTGCGGAGGACGATGCCACTCCGGTAAGCGTGATGATGACAGCCGACAATCTCGCTGTCTTGACGGAACCCGCAGATCTTGACCAGGCGCGAAGCCTCATGAAGGCACGCCGGATTGAGAAGCTGCTGGTCACAGATTGGCAGGGCAAGCTCACCGGCCTTCTGACCCTCAAGGACAGCGAACAGGCCGTTCTGAACCCCCAGGCCTGCAAGGACCGGCTCGGCCGTCTTCGGGTGGCGGCGGCCACGACAGTTGGTGATGCCGGGCAAGAACGCTCTGAAGCGCTGGTGGATGCGGGAGTCGACGTGGTTGTCATCGACACGGCGCACGGGCATTCCGAAGGGGTCATCAAGGCTGTCACGCGTGCAAAGGAACTTTCGAACGAGGTCCAGATCATCGCGGGCAACGTGGCCACGGGCGAGGCAACGCAGGCGCTCATCGATGCCGGGGCGGATGCGGTCAAGGTCGGAATCGGGCCCGGCTCGATCTGCACGACCCGTGTCGTGGCCGGAGTCGGCGTCCCGCAGTTCACGGCGATCATGAACTGCGCGGAGGTCGCAGGAGACATACCCGTGATCGCCGACGGCGGGATCAAGTTCTCTGGCGATTTTGCAAAGGCGATCGCGGCAGGTGCGTCCTGCGCCATGGTTGGCTCGTTGGTTGCGGGAACTGATGAATCGCCTGGCGAACTGATTCTCTACCAGGGCCGAACCTTCAAGTCCTACCGCGGCATGGGATCCATGGGGGCCATGGCCAGGGGCTCGGCCGACCGGTATTTCCAGACGGATGTTGCCTCGGACAAGCTCGTGCCCGAGGGAATCGAGGGACAGGTGCCTTACAAGGGTCCTGCGGCAACCGTCATCCATCAATTGATCGGAGGGTTGCGTGCAGCCATGGGGTACACGGGCTGTGAGACCGTCGAGGAAATGAAGGGGAACTGCAAGTTCGTCAAGATCACCGGGGCGGGACTGAAGGAGAGCCACGTTCACGATGTCCAGATCACTCGGGAGAGCCCGAATTACCGAATGGGCAATTGAGCGGGCCAAGGCTGCCAGGGGCGGCTGGGGCGCCGCGCCGCTCGATCGAGGGCGGATGAATTCGGCATGACACCGGTGGCGCACGTAGCGGCTGCAGTGGAGATCCTGGATGCAATTCTCGAGGGAGCCGCTTCCGGAAGCTGCTTGAACCGCTGGGCGCGAAGGAACCGCTTTGCCGGATCCCGCGACCGTGCGGCAATTCGGGATCTCGTCTTCGACGCGCTCAGGTGTCGCCGCTCGCTTGCCTGGATGGGCGGTGCGGAAGATGGCCGCGGACTGATGATCGGCTATCTGCACAGGTCCGGGATTGATCCGGGCGAGGTATTCACGGGAACCGGATACGCACCTTCTCCCCTGAGCGAACGGGAAGCGCGAACCGTTCGCTCCCTGGAAGAGGCGTCCAGTGCGGTCCGGCTCGACTGCCCAGACTGGCTCTGGCCGCAATTGGCGGAATCGCTTGGTGACGATGTGGAGCCGATCCTTGGTCTCATGCAACGTCGTGCACCTGTCTTTCTGCGAATCAACACGGCAAGTACCGACTTGGCGGCCGCGCGAAGGGAACTGTACGCGGAAGGGATCGAAACGGCTCCCCACCAGCTTTGCGGCACTGCGCTCGAGGTCACGGCGAACGCCCGCCGCGTAAGGCACAGCAAGGCCTTCAAGACTGGTCTGGTTGAACTTCAGGACGTCGCGTCCCAGGCCGTGGTTGAATGCCTCTTTCCACATGCAAGGGGACGGCGCGTGCTGGATTATTGCGCGGGCGGAGGCGGCAAGGCGCTGGCGCTTGCGGCATGCGGGGCCGGAATCGTCACGGCACACGATTCGGAGGTTACGCGCATGGCGGACATTCCGGCTCGTGCCGAGCGGGCTGGAACCCCAATAGATGTCACCGACGCGCCGAAGGGCGAATTCGACCTTGTGCTCTGCGACGTGCCTTGTTCCGGAACAGGTGCGTGGCGGCGAAAGCCGGAAGCCAAGTGGACGCTTGCCCCAGGCCGGCTGGCTGAACTTTGCGTTCTCCAGGACACGATTCTCGACAAGGCCAGCCGATTCGTTGCGCCGGGCGGGGTGCTGGCCTATTCGACCTGTTCGGTCCTCAGGGTCGAAAACGAAGTTCGCGTCGGCACCTTTCTGAGGCGTCAGGGCAACTGGCGGAATTTCGGCTCCGAACATTTCGGGCCGATTGACGGGGGAGACGGGTTTTTCCTTGCCCTGTTTCGCCGCAACGGTGAACGCCGGGGTGCAGAAGCCGGATCATGAAAGGCCGCGACCTGCCGACCGGCAGTGCCATGAAACATGCTCGCACGGGAGCGAACTGCAGGATGGTCAAAAAAAGGCTTGCAATGTTCCCTTTTTGATCTCATAAGGCCCCAAGGGAACATAATGCAAACTCAAGCATCGTTGCCGCCGACCGGCGGAAATGAAATAAGGAGGCAAGAGCAATGGCAACGGCGGAACTTCTTGACATGACATCCAGAAAGCAGGGCGAAAAGCAAAAGGCGCTTGATGCGGCGCTGGCACAGATCGAGCGCCAGTTCGGCAAGGGTTCGATCATGAAGCTTGGCGGCGACAACGAGATGCCCGAGATCGAGGCTACATCGACCGGATCGCTGGGCCTTGACATTGCGCTGGGGATCGGGGGGCTTCCCAAGGGACGGGTTGTCGAGATCTATGGCCCCGAATCTTCCGGCAAGACCACGCTTACGCTGCATTGCGTTGCCGAAGAGCAAAGGAAGGGTGGTGTCTGCGCATTTGTCGATGCAGAGCATGCCTTGGATCCGCAATACGCCAAGAAGCTTGGCGTCAATCTGGACGAGTTGCTGATTTCGCAGCCGGACACGGGCGAGCAGGCACTTGAAATCACCGATACGTTGGTGCGCTCAGGCGCGGTCAGCATGGTCGTGGTCGACTCGGTTGCGGCACTCACGCCGAGATCGGAGCTTGAAGGCGACATGGGCGATTCCTCGGTGGGCGTTCATGCCCGCCTGATGAGCCAGGCGATGCGCAAGCTGACGAGCTCGATCGCCCGTTCGAACTGCATGGTGATCTTCATCAACCAGATCCGCATGAAGATCGGTGTCATGTTCGGCTCGCCCGAGACCACCACCGGCGGCAACGCGTTGAAGTTCTATTCCAGCGTTCGCCTCGACATTCGCCGAATTGGCGCGATCAAGGATCGCGACGAGGTCGTTGGCAACACCACGCGCGTCAAGGTCGTCAAGAACAAGGTCGCGCCGCCGTTCAAGCAGGTGGAATTTGACATCATGTATGGAGAAGGCATCTCCAAGACTGGCGAGCTAATCGACCTCGGCGTCAAGGCCGGCGTGGTCGAGAAGTCCGGATCCTGGTTTTCCTACGGCGACGAACGGATCGGGCAGGGCCGGGAGAATGCCAAGGCCTTCCTGAAGGAAAATGCCGACATCGCGCTTGAGATCGAAGTCAAGATCCGGGCCGCGCATGGAGTTGAGAATGAAGCCGAATCGGATGAAGGTGACGGGCCTGAAGAGGTGGCTTTGGGAGCGTAGCCGACACACGGATGGAAGAAGACTGCGGTGGTGCCCTGAAGCGACTGCGCAAAGCCCGCAACAATGAGGCCGGCGGCTCAATCCCGAGAGACAAGCACGGGTGCGGCAGTGCGACCCGCAACTTTGTCGACAAGGTGGACGCGACGGCATGAGTGATCAGGGAGCGGGACGAGGACGCCTTTCGGCATGTCGCCCTTACGTCCCATTATTGATTGGCACGTTGCGCAGCGCCAGCTTGATGACACCGAATGTATGGGTGACAGCGCGGCGACCGGATCGATCACGGGAAATGACGCTTGCCTGCGAACTTGTACGGAGCACAGCCTGGTCTCGACTGCACGAATCGCTTCAGGCTGCGCATTTCTGTCAGGTGGACAGTCAGGACGGCGCCGGATAATCAGGCGCAACATGCCGATCGCGGATGCCGCCAATGACCAGCCTGAACGAAATACGTTCGACCTTTCTCGACTACTTTGAGCAAAATGGCCACGAGGTCGTCGAAAGCTCGCCGCTTGTTCCGCGCAATGACCCGACATTGATGTTCGTCAACTCGGGCATGGTGCAGTTCAAGAACCTCTTCACGGGACTGGAAGCCCGTGAATACTCCCGAGCCGCAACCGCCCAGAAATGCGTTCGTGCCGGCGGCAAGCACAACGACCTCGACAATGTCGGCTACACCGCTCGGCACCACACGTTCTTCGAGATGCTCGGAAACTTCTCCTTTGGAGACTACTTCAAGGACGAAGCAATCCCTTTTGCCTGGAACCTGCTGACGCGCGATTTCGGCATCGACAAGAAGCGTCTCTTGATCACCGTTTATCGTACGGACGATGAAGCGGCCGGCATCTGGAAGAAGATGGGTCTGCCCGAGGATCGGATCATCAGGATCGAGACTGATGACAATTTCTGGCAAATGGGGCCGACCGGGCCCTGCGGGCCCTGCACCGAGATTTTTTTCGATCACGGTGATCACATCTGGGGCGGACCGCCTGGCTCGCCGGAAGAGGAGGGTGATCGTTTCATCGAGATCTGGAACATTGTCTTCATGCAGAACGAGCAGTTCGAAGACGGAACGATGTGCGAGCTCGCGATGCAATCGATCGATACGGGCATGGGTCTTGAAAGGATCGGAGCGCTTCTGCAAGGCAAGCACGACAACTATGATACCGACACGATGCGTGCCTTGATCGAGGCAAGCGCCAACGCCACGAATGCCGATGCCGACGGCCCGGCGAACGTGCACCACAGGGTCGTGGCGGACCACCTACGTTCGACATCGTTCCTGATTGCCGATGGAGTCATGCCGTCGAACGAGGGAAGGGGCTACGTCCTTCGCCGGATCATGCGGCGGGCCATGCGTCACGCACGCATGGCCGGTGCAACCGACCCGTTAATGCACCGCCTCGTGCCTGCGCTCGTGACCGAAATGGGACAGGCCTACCCGGCGCTGGCCCGTGCGCAGGCCCTGATCGAGGAAACACAGAAGAACGAGGAGGTTCGCTTTCTGCAAACGCTGGACCGGGGAATGCGGCTGCTGGACCAGGAACTGGAGAAGCTGCCGGACGGCGCCGACCTGCCGGCGGACTCGGCATTCAAGCTCTACGACACGTACGGGTTTCCGCTGGATCTCACGCAGGATGCCCTTCGCGAAATGGGCCGCGGCGTCGATACGGAGGGTTTCGATGCAGCCATGGAAGAGCAGAAAGCGCGGGCGCGGGCGGCATGGGCGGGATCCGGGGAGTCAGGAGACGCGGCCATATGGTTCGATATTGCAGGAGACACCGAAGCCACGGAGTTTCTCGGCTACGAAGCCGAGACAGCCGAAGGCCAGATCGTTGCGATCGTGCGCGACGGCGGCTCCGTCAACTCGCTCGGCGACCGCGAGACAGGATGGGTGGTTGCGAACCAGACACCCTTCTACGGCGAGGCTGGCGGGCAGGTCGGCGACACCGGAATGATGCGAGGCACGGGCGAGGCCAAGGACCAGGCCGAAGTAACGGACGTGCAATGCTTCGCAGGCGGGCGCATCCTTGGCCATCAGGTCACTGTCGGGAAGGGCGAACTGACGACGGGTGATCCCGTCGTCCTGAAAGTCGACCCTGCGCGCCGTTCCGCCATCCGTGCCAACCATTCAGGGACGCATCTGCTGCACGAGGCCCTGCGGCAAGTCCTTGGAGATCATGTGGCGCAAAAGGGATCGCTCAATGCAGCTGATCGGCTTCGATTTGATTTCAGCCATCATTCGGCGCTGACGCTTGACGAATTGAAGGCGGTCGAGACAGAGGTCAACGCGTTCATTCGCCAGAATTCGCCGGTGGAGACTCGGATAATGACGCCAGATGATGCCCGCGCCGTAGGGGCGCAGGCCCTCTTTGGCGAAAGGTACGGCGACGAAGTGCGCGTGGTCTCGATGGGTGTCGAAAAAACCGGCAAGGGAATTGACGGCAACACTTGGTCAATCGAGCTTTGCGGCGGCACGCATGTGTCGCGTACAGGCGACATTGGCGTCTTTGTGACGCTTGGCGAAAGCGCGTCATCGGCAGGAGTTCGCAGAATCGAGGCTCTGACCGGCGAGGCCGCATTCAGGTATCTTTCGGACCAGGATCATCGGCTTGCGGAAACGGCACTGACGCTCAAGGCTCCGCCGAAGGAGGTTGCGACGCGGGTAAGGGCTTTGCAGGCCGAGCGACGCGCCTTGCAGGACGAGGTTGCCGAATTGCGCCAGAAACTTGCCCTGGCCGGTGGAGAAGCCGAGTTGGGGCCGGAAAGAGTCAATGGCATGATGCTGCATGCCCGGACGCTCACAGGCGTGGATGGCAAGAGCCTTCCGCCGCTGATCGACGAATACAAGGCGCGAGTCGGCTCGGGGGCCGTGCTCTTGATCTCGGCTGCCGGGGGAAAGGCAGCAGTGGCGGCGGGTGTAACGGAAGACCTGATCGAGCGTCTCTCAGCCGTGGACATGGTGCGCGCTGCCGTTGCCGAACTCGGGGGCAAGGGCGGTGGAGGACGTGCCGACATGGCGCAAGGCGGGGGTCCCAGCGCAGACAAGGCCGAGGACGCTGTCGCCGCCGTCAGGGCGTTGATGGGAGCATAGGATTTCGCACTCCTGAACGACGAATTCAGCGGCGCGATGCGAGTGCGGGACGGAATCTGCCGAATGCGCGGGCTGATTTGTCAACCGGACATTGCTGCGGACCGCGCGTTGCCCGCACATTTCCGAAAGAACTCGGCGATGACCGTTGCCGCCTTTTCCAGAGCGGCATCGTCGATTGTCAGCGCAACGCGAACATGTCCGGCTGCGGCCGACCCGAAGCTCTCGCCGGGCATGACGGCGACGAGATGCTCTTCAAGCAGCGCCCCGGCAAACTCTATGCCGCTCATTCCGGTCGCCCTGATGTCAACCATGACGTACATCGTTGCGACGGACGGCACGATGGCGAGGCCCTCCCGCGCGAACATGTCATTGACGGCCTTGTGGCGTCGCCGGAAAGGTGCCGCGATGACGTCTTCCAGCGCCGGACCTTGCTGCAGGGCAAATTCCGCGGCGTCCTGCAAGAAACCGGGCAGGCCGTAGTTGGTATGCGTGGCCAGGTTGATTGCATGCCTGATCGCCTCTTCGGGGCCGACCAGCCAGCCAATCCGGCTCCCCGTCATCGCATGGCTCTTGGAAAGGGAGCCGGTCACAAGAGTCCGGTCCTCCATTCCGGGCAGCGCGCGCGGCGAGAAGTGCTCGCCTTCCCAGACCTGCGTGTCATAGACTTCGTCCGAAATCAGCCACATGTCCCTTTGCCGGGCGAATTCCGCAATCTCTTGCAGCTTCATTTGGGAGTAGACCGCCCCGGTCGGGTTGTTAGGGGAGTTGATCAGGAGCGATCGGGCCTCGCAGGCTTCCTCAAGATCCACGCGAGAAGGCTGAAATCCGTTTGCAGCGCGCGCCGTGACCGCTACCGCCAATGCTCCGGTGGCGCGAATCGTGCCAGGATAGGTCGCGTAGTATGGGTCGATGTACAGCGCGGAATCTCCCGGATCACATGCCGCCATGTGAGCTGCAAGGAGTGCAGCCTGGCCTCCTGCCGTGATGACCACGTTGTGTCGTTCCGTAGCTACACCTGTCATTCTGGCGATTCGCCTGGCGACGGCATCACGAAGCCCGTCCGTGCCGGGAATCGTTGAGTAGCCAGTATGCCCGCGTATCGCGGAGTCATGCATCTGGTTGAGAATCGCCGGGTCTGTCTTTCTATCATGTTCGCCAATCGTCAGTTCGATGACGGGCATGCCACGATCCTTCATGGCGCGGCTCTTGCGGTAGATATCCCACCCGTCCGAACCGCCGCCTGTCAGGGTCTTGATGCGATGCGAGAGATTGGTCATGCGCCACAAGGGCGGCAACTTGAGCGGCAAGTCAATCGAATGATGCCAGGCGATTCTGGCCGTTGACAGATTTCGGCATGAAAACCCTTTGCACTTTTGGCGGACCACAGCTAAATGTCGAGGACATGAACCGCATCTGCATCATCTGCTGCATTATCCGCTGACATCGTTCACGCGGGCCGGTTCTTCATTATCTTGAAATGACCTTGTCGGAGCCCGTGAGGGACAGGTTGGCCCAATAGAGGTTGGCTCATGACGAATATCCAGATCCATGACACCGCGACACGGAAGAAGAGACCGTTGGAACCCCTCGTCACGAATGGGCACCCGAAGATGTATGTCTGCGGGCCGACCGTTTATGACAGGGCTCATATCGGGAATGCACGACCCGTCATTGTATTCGACATGCTCTATCGGCTTCTCCGCCACGTGTATGGGGCTGATCGGGTGACCTATGTGCGAAACTTCACGGATGTGGACGACAAGATAAACGCACGCGCCGCGGCTGAAGGGCGCCCCATTCGCGAGATCACCGAAGAGACGACGCAATGGTATCTTGACGACATGGCCGCCGTGGGCGCGCTTGTGCCGGATGCAATGCCCCGAGCAACCGAATGGATCGGGGAAATGGTCGAGATGATCGTTGCGCTGGTCGACAAGGGCCATGCCTATGTGGCCGAAGGTCACGTGCTCTTCCGGGTACGCTCATGCCCCGGGTACGGAGACCTGTCCGGACGTTCCGTCGATGACATGATCGCTGGCGCCCGTGTCGAGGTCGCGCCCTTCAAGGAAGATCCGATGGATTTCGTGCTTTGGAAGCCTTCGGACGAGGAGACGCCCGGATGGGACAGTCCCTGGGGTCGTGGCAGGCCCGGTTGGCACATTGAGTGCTCAGCCATGGTTGCGGGCCTTCTAGGAGAACGTTTCGACATTCATGGCGGCGGCAACGACCTGGTTTTCCCGCACCACGAGAACGAGATCGCCCAATCAAGATGCATGGGCCATGAATTTGCACGTCTCTGGATGCACAACGAGATGCTTCAGGTCGATGGCAAGAAGATGGCGAAGTCACTGGGCAATTTCTTCACCTTGCGCGACCTCCTGGACGGAAACTGGAGCGGCGGCTGGAAAGTGCCCGGCGAGGTGATCCGGTTCGTGTTCCTTTCGACGCATTATCGAAAGCCGATGGACTGGACCGAGGACAGGGCTCGCGAAGCCGAGACGACGCTCCGGAAATGGTATGCGGTGGTCGACACCGCAACGGTCAGCTCATGGCGGGACGAGAAAATTTCACCTTTTGCAAATGCGTTGGCGGATGATCTTAACACGCATGCGGCCTTGGCGTCGCTGCATCGTTGCGCAGCGAAGGGGGATGTCGAGGCATTGGCATCCGGATTGCAGTTTCTCGGGTTGATGACCGACCGCGTGCCAGCCTGGGCTCGGGAGACGGCACCGTCGGAAGCCGTGACGGATCTGGTCAATGCGCTGCTGCAAGAGCGCGCGAAAGCGAGAGCGGCGCGGGATTTCACGCGAGCCGACGACCTTCGCGAGGGACTCGCGGAAGCCGGCATCGTCATCAATGATACTTCGGCGGGCGTCGACTGGCACGTTGGACCATGCTTCGATCAAGACAAGCTGGAGGCTTTGAAGTGAAAACGGAACGAATCTCTATTTTCGACACGACCCTCAGGGACGGTCAGCAAACCCAGGGCGTCCAGTTCTCAACCGAAGAAAAGGCGGAGATCGCGCTTTTGCTTGATGCGCTCGGCGTGGACTACATCGAGGGAGGTTGGCCTGGAGCGAACCCCACCGACGACGCCTTCTTTGACAAGCGTCCAGAGACACGCGCGACATTTACCGCGTTCGGCATGACAAAGCGGGCAGGGCGTTCGGCGGAAAACTGCGACGTTCTGGCTGCGGTGCTAAACGCAGGCACGTCCGCTGTCTGTCTTGTCGGCAAGACTCATGACTTCCATGTCGAAAGAGCGCTCGGAATCTCCCTGAACGAAAACCTGCGCGGCATTCACGACAGCATCGCGCATCTGGTGCGACAAGGCCGAGAAGCGATATTCGATGCCGAGCACTTTTTCGACGGATACAAGGCAAATCCAGATTATGCGCTCGAGTGCGTGATGTCAGCTTTCGGGGCAGGCGCTCGCTGGGTGGCGCTCTGCGATACGAACGGAGGAACGCTGCCTCACGAAATTTCGGAGATCACTTCGGCTGTCATCAAGTCCGGAATCCCTGGTGACAACCTGGGCATCCATACCCATGACGACACCGGCAATGCCGTCGCGGGCACGCTGGCGGCCATTGACGCGGGCGCACGCCAGATTCAAGGCACGCTCAACGGGCTGGGCGAGCGCTGTGGCAATGCGAATCTCACGACGCTCATTCCGACGCTGATGCTCAAGGAGCCCTACGCAAGCCGGTGCGAGACAGGGATCAGCAGAGAGGCTCTGGCGCGCCTTACACGCACCAGCCGCGTCCTGGACGACATCCTGAATCGTGTGCCTCTCCGGTACGCCGCCTATGTCGGAGCGTCCGCATTTGCCCACAAGGCGGGGCTTCATGCCTCGGCAATTGCGAAGGATCCCACGACCTACGAGCACGTTGATCCGGCGTCGGTCGGCAACGCCCGCGTGATTCCCGTGTCGAACCAGGCTGGCCAATCGAATCTCATCAAGCGCTTGTCCGAAATGGGCATCTGCGTCGAGAAGGGAGATCCGGCCCTCATGGCCATTCTTGACGAGGTGAAGCGAAGGGAGGCACTCGGTTATGCCTATGACAGCGCCCAGGCAAGTTTCGAGCTTCTTGCGCGCGCCGAGCTTGGCCTCGCGGCCGAGTTCTTCGAAGTTGAGCGTTACCGCGTGATTTCGGAGCGGCGGCGCAACGCGCGCGGCGAGATCGTTGTCGAATCCGAGGCCGTTGTCACGATTTCGACCCGGGACGGGAAGCGAACAAGCTACTTCAAGAACGAACACGCCCGAGACCTGCACGATGACGGGCCGGTCAACGCGCTCTGGCAGGCGGTCAGGTCGGACCTCGGACCGTTTCAGTCACGGGTAGAGGACGTGCGCCTGACCGACTTCAAGGTGAGAATCACTCAGGGTGGCACTGAAGCCGTGACCCGCGTCATCATCGACTTTGCGGATGATTCAGGGCGGTCATGGTCAACCGTGGGCGTGTCCGCGAATATCGTCGATGCCTCGTTCGAGGCGTTGCTGGATGCGGTGAACTGGAAACTCGTTCGCGAGGAGGGCGAGATGACCAGGGCCGCGGAGTGACGCAGGCTGTGCGATTTCCGCTCATGGCGAATCAACATGGCGAGATCCGTGTTTCCTGCCCGGCATGTCCGGAATGAGTCTTCAGGCAGTCGCCGACATCGTTGCCAGGGGCGATCCTGATCGATTCGATGCCTGCATGGCCGCACCGGTCGCGGCACGTGCCGTGCTGTTCCCGATCTATGCCTTCAATGTTGAGGTCGCTCGCGCAACCTGGGCGACATCCGACCCCATGATCGGCGAAATGCGCCTTCAATGGCTCCGGGAAGCTCTTGACGAAATTTCGGACGGCAATGCCGCTCGAAAGCATGAGGTCATCACGCCGCTGGCGGATGTCCTGGACAGCGAAGGTGCGCGAATTCTTGACCGGTTGGTGCAGGCACGGTGGAGGGACCTCAATTCGGAACCATTTGGGGACGTCGGGCAATTGCGGGAATACCTTGATGCGACCGGAGGCGGCTTGATGTGGGTCGCCGCACGCGCCCTGGGAGGCGAAGACAAGGCCAGCTACCGCACGCTTGGCAAGGTCAGTGGTCTGGCCAATTTCCTTCTTGCCGTGCCACGGCTGCAAGCACGAACAGGTTGGCCGCTGCCTGAAGACGGTTCGGAAACCGTCAAGATGCTCGCAAGCGATGCGTTGTCAGAGCTCCGTGCCCTGCGCATTCCCAGAGCCGGTCGCGCCGCCTCCCTTGCATCCTGGCGTGCCGCAACCATCCTGCGTCGCGCGGCAGACGAGCCCGGCAGGGTTGCGAACGAAACCCTTCAGGAAAGCGAGTTCCGGCGACGTCTTTCGCTGATCTGGGCGGCACGCAGGCTTTGAATTTGCACTGGATCTTCCGGATTCCATCCTGCCGTCATGAGAAGACTCGGCAATCTTGTTCGTTTCCGCACGTGCGATCCGCGTCCCGCGGTCTTCCTTGGGTCTTGCTACGGGCGCGAGGCGAGCCTAAGCACGGTTCGAGCGGGCGTGGCGGAATGGTAGACGCAAGAGACTTAAAATCTCTGGGGCGATGGCCCGTGCCGGTTCAAGTCCGGCCGCCCGCACCAACCGGCCTCACTGCCGAAAGCGAAAGTGCGTCCTTTGCGCCCGGAGAATCAGAATCTCGAGACGGAGGAAGCTTCGCCGCGACGCAAGCGATTCACTTTCGGCGCTGTCCGCGGCAAGCGTTGCCAGTCGCGTGTTGATTTCACGAATTTCCTGCTCCGCCTGATCGATTTCTCGGCCGATTTCATTCCATCGCAAACCGCGCATGTTGGCGGCCTGCAGCGCGTTCACGTCTTCCGGGCGGCAGACGGGCGCAAGACGAGTGCCTGCTGTACCAATGTCATATGCCTTCGCGGTGGTGCAGTATTGCCTCAGCCCAACCTCGCGGCCTTGATGCCATTCCTGCGCATCCGGAGTGATGCCGAATTCAGCGCACGCCTTGGAATGCTCGAAAACGTAGCTCGATCGCTGTCCGCGCGCGCCGTCGGCGAGGCCGATTTCGTACCAGGCGCCCTGCCGACAATCGGTTTCGGAAAGCGACGCGCAGCCTGCAAGGACAGCGAGAGCCGCAAGGGGGACAGATAGCCGCATGATGTCCATGCTAGCGAATTGATGGCAAGGAATCCACGAAGGTCACGCGTCGGAGATGAGGTGGTCCTCCCAGTCCTCTTCTCCGACTTCCCACTCGGGCACGGTCCAGCCCCGAACAGAAACGCCCGCTTCATGCACTTTCTCGGATGTACCGGAAATCAGCGGATGCCAGTCGAATAGCGGCTTGCCTTCCCAGATCAGCCTGTACGCACAAGTTTGCGGCATCCAGTGCGCGACCTCGGAGATGTTCGAAGGCGTCAAGACAACACAGTCCGGAACCAGTCGCTTGCGGATGTCATATTGGGAACATCTGCAAGCTTCACCGTCAAGAAGACGGCAGGAAATGCGCGTATAGGCAATCTCTCCCGAGTCCGCATCCTCAAGCTTGTTAAGGCAGCAACGTCCGCAGCCGTCGCAGAGCGCTTCCCATTCCTTCTGGCTCAGGCCTTCGAGGGGAACTCGCTCCCAGAAGTGCTCGCGCAGTCCGTCGCGGTCTATCGGGTCCGGTCCACTCACGGCGACCTCGGAACGAGTTCAGGCATGGATCGGCTCACGCTTGATTCCCGGCCAGCAGGGAGCGGGCTCTTGCGCTGTCATCATCCATTGCGGCGACAAGCGCATCCACGCATTCGAATTTGCTCTCGGGGCGCAGGTAGGACACAAGGGCAACGCTCAGGCTCGCGCCGTAAAGATCGCCCGAAAAATCAAAGAGATGTGCTTCAAGGTTTGGCTTGTTTTCGCCAAACATCGGTCGCACGCCCAGTGAGGCGACACCCTTGTAGCTGCCCTTGGAGGAACCGTCGAAGACGTCGACCCTCACCGCGTACACGCCGAACCTGGGAGGATGCAGCCCCTCCGTCGAGATGTTTGCCGTCGGGTACCCGAGTTCGCGTCCGCGCTGGTCTCCACGAAGCACTTCGCCCTCGATGCGGTGCAAATGTCCAAGCATGGCGGCTGCTTCCTCGGGATTGCCGTCACTGAGGGCCTTCCGAATCCGGGTCGAAGAAACTTCGTTTCCGCTCTCGGAAACGAGTTCTGCGATCGTGACGCCGAATCCCATTTCCTTGCCATGCGCTTGCAGGGTCTCCGCGTTGCCGGCCCGATCCTTCCCGAAACAAAAGTCGCTCCCCACAGTGACGTGGACTAGACCGAGGCCGTCGCGGACGACTTCTCTGGAGAATGCCTCCGGACTCAGGGAGGCCAGGCGGTCGTTGAACGACATCTCGTAGAGGAGCTTGACGCCGAGGCCTTGCAGGCGGTGCGCCCTCGCGGCTGCGTTCATTAGCCGGAAGGGAGGCGCGCAAGGTGCGAAGTACTCCCTGGGATGCGGTTCGAAAGTGAGAACGCCGAGGGGCGCATCGGCGGCGTTCGCGGCAATGCCAAGGACCGCTTGATGGCCGACATGGACACCATCGAAATTGCCGATTGCGGCAGTGGCTCCCCGGTCCTGAGGTTGCACATACGTGGTGTCGCGAATGATGCGCATGCGACGGGGCGTATCCTGCCAATTGCATTCCTGCAAGGGCGGACGACGGCGCAGGGCGCGATTCTCGTATGGTTCACCTTTCGATTCCAAGATGTTCTTCTCGCGAATCACGCGGCAAGTGCGACCTGCGCCACCGGCCGGTTGTCGTTGGCGCATTGCGGGGGCTTCCAGCCGCCGCAGCGGTTCAGGCGCGGGGCCGCGGCGGCCCAAGCCCGGTCGAAGCGTCCGGACTTGAGAAGCGACCGGAAGGTCAGGACGCCCTGGCCGCCGTCGCGGCCCCAGCTTTGTCCGGAGCGCTTCATCCGGGCAGTCACGAGAACCTTGTTCGCGGATTCCACGGCACCGGAACCGATGGCGTAGCCTGCGTCGGCGGCGTCCGCGTAGTTCATGCGGCGGCGGTTGTTGCGGAAGTAGGCCAGCTCCTTCCGGATGTCGTCGGCACCCTTGCCCTTCCGCAGCAGGTGGCGCATCGCGTCGATCACCTTGCCGGCGCCCTTGGGGTCGTGGCGCAGGACATGCCGCCACTTCTCGAACCAGGCCGTGCCTCCTGCCGTGTCCGGGCCGTAGGCGGCGTCGGCCGCGGCACTCAAATGCTGAGTCGCGTGCCAAAAATCTATCAGGGTCACGTCGGGGCACAGGGAGTCCAGGAACGCCCAGTTGTCCTTCGCGCCATCGGCGACTGCCGCAAGCTTCAGGTCCGGATTGCGGTCCAGCCAGTGGAACGCCTCGGCCTTCAGCCGAGACTTCAGGCCCGCCTTGCCGGCTTCGGGAAGACGCCCGAAGTACCGGCTCTCCAGCATGTTCCCCTCCGCGTCGACCAAGGCCACGACGCCGCACGACGCCTCGCGCCAGCCTGCGTCCGTTGCCTTTCCGTCTGCCGTCTCGGCGTTCATGCGCATCATGACGCCGTCGAGCGAGACAAGAAGCGACACAGCCTCCGCTGGCATCTCCTCCTGCTCCCGGAGATCGCCCAGAAGCGCGCCGGAACACGCCTCAATACAGGTTCCCGCCTCCCCGGAAAGTCGCACCAGGGACGCCGTCGAAGGCCCCTTGCCGCAAAGCCTCTTCCAAGCGTCCGCGCTCTCGCGGGCCGTCAGGCCGCTCATCAGGTACATCGAGAGACCCGCCGCCGCCGGACGTCAGGCCAAGGACGTCAGGCCAAGGACGGCCTCGGCCGGAACCAGGGACGCGCCGTGGCCCGAGGGGCGGTACCGCGACCGGAGGAAGTCGACCGGTCCGAACATCGTCATCGCGTGGCCCGGCGTGACCTCTGCCTTCCGGTAGGCCCTGCCGTCGACCTGCAGCGAGGGCCCGTGGTCGTCCAGCGCCGCGAACGCGTCGGCCAGGACCGAACGGGCCATGCCGAAGACCATGTCGCGAACGGCGCCCTCGGCTTCCAGCGGATCGTCCCGGTACAGGGCCGCGACGTTCTCCGCCAGGCCGATCTCGGCGGCCCTCTCGACCAGGGCGCGCCCGCTTTCGTGAGGCCGTCCATGGCCGTCGCGACGGATCCGCGTCCATCGTCGATGTTGGCAATCGGGTTCTCTGGCTGTAGGCTTTCCATCGGAGCGTTCCTTTCCGCCCCCGTCCAGGGGCATTTGATTGATGCAAGGAACGCTCTACCACACCGGCCCGTCAGGGCCAGGCGTCCGCCAGACATGGAAAGAACGCGACCCGCCCGGCGAATTTTCGCGGAATCCGCCGGATCAGCGGCCGTCGCCGGAGACGGCCTCGAAAATGTCGTGTGATTTCAGCGCTCTGAAAAAACCGCCATCCGCCATACAGAAATCGCACCCACGGCGCATCGAGTGCAGATCCACGATACGCTGGAATCCATCACGAGTGCGCTCTTGGGAGGCCGCCGGTCAGTCCATGGCTCGCATGCGGCGCAATTCGGGGACCTGCGGGCGGGCGCGACGCGGAATCCCGCTTATGCGACCGCAGAGCTGAGGAGTTTCAGTGGGACGGGATCTCCGCGTGCCCCTGGATGAATCAGTTCAGCGAAACGCGGAGGCAACGGGTCAGCTTGAGTACATCCCGTCATAGATCGGTTCCAGCATCGTGGCGCTGAACAGGCTTGATACGCTGGTACCCTGCCAGATGTTCTGAATCGCCTGCGCAAACACTGGCGCGGTTGGAATGACCCGGATGTTCTTCGCCTTTTTCGTTTCCTCAGAGGATTCGATCGTGTCAGTGATCGCAAGGCTCTTCATGACGGATCCGGTAACGCGTTCGATTGCGGGTCCCGAGAGGACGCCGTGCGTGATGTAAGCGTGAACCTCCGTCGCCCCCTCGTTGACCAGCGTTTCGGCCGCCTTGCACAAGGTGCCTGCCGTATCGACGATGTCGTCAACGACAATGCACACCCGATCCTTCACCTCTCCGATCACGGTCATTTCCGCCACGTCGCCGGGGTGCTCACGTCTCTTGTCGACGATTGACAGCGGGGCTCCGATGCGCTGGGCCAGTTCGCGCGCTCGCGCGACGCCACCGACATCCGGCGAAACGACTGTGACTTGGTCAAGTTTCTTCTTGAATGCGTGCTTGATGTCGAGCGCAAAGATCGGCGATGCGTAAAGGTTGTCGACCGGCACGTCGAAGAAGCCTTGAATCTGCGCAGCGTGCAAGTCCATGGTCAAGACTCGTTCGATGCCGGCACTCACGATCATGTTCGCAACCAGCTTGGCCGAGATCGGAACGCGGGACTTTGTTCGCCGGTCCTGGCGTGCATAGCCGAAATAGGGAACGACAGCCGTTACGCGCTGGGCGGAGGACCGTCGCAGTGCATCGGCCATGATCAGCAATTCCATCAAGTTGTCGTTGGCCGGGTTTGACGTGGACTGCAGTATGAATGTCTCTTCGCCACGAACGTTTTCGAACACTTCCACGAATATTTCGCCGTCGTTGAAGCGCTCAACCCGTGCCTTGACCAGGTCGACGCTTGTTCCGCAATGCATCGACATCCTACGGCAGACAGCCGATGCCATTGAGGGATTTGAATTTCCGGCAAGTATCTTCGGGCCTTCAATCTGGGGCATTGGCAACGGTGTCCTTCCTGGCCGGTGCGCGCGGCGGAATCAAAAGTTGACACCGCTTAACACGGGCGTACGGTCAGGCAAACTGACTTGTGTGGGAGAGGCGGAATTGGCTCATATCGACTACTATCTCGGGGTGTTCTCGCCCAACTGCTACCTTGCCGGCACACGACCCGGCGAGATTGCGTCGAAACACGGTGCGACCATGACCTACAAGCCGCTGGACCTGATGGCGCTGTTCGCGCGAACCGGGGGCGTTCCGCCCGCGCAGCGGCACGTATCCCGCCAGGAATACCGGCTTGTCGAGATGGAGCGGAACGCGAAGATCGCCGGAATGCCGATCAACCTGCATCCGGCTCACTGGCCGACCAATCCTGCGCCCGCATCCTACGCGATCATCGCGGCGCAGAAGGACGGCAGCGGCGACTTGGCAGAACTGGTCGCGGCAATGACCCGGGCCTGCTGGGCGGAAGAGAAGGACATCGCCGAAGATTCCGTGATCAAGTCCTGCCTTGAATCCGGCGGCTTCGACCCCGGGCTTGCCGACAGCGGGCTTCTCTCTGGTGCGGAAACCTATGAAGCGAACCTTGAGGATGCGGTGAACGCCGGCGCCTTTGGCGCCCCCTTCTTCATAACGGACGATGACAAGCGTTTCTGGGGCCAGGATCGGCTGGAACACCTGGCGGAGCATCTGGAATCACGCGTGGCGTAACGGCCACGCGGCATTTCATGTCATTGCCTCTCGCGCTGCGGAATTTCCGGATCGCGGCACAAGGGACGCTACGCCCGCTCCAACTGCGCGATGATCAAGCCGAATTCATCCGCCTTCAGTGACGCGCCGCCAACAAGAGCACCGTCCACGTTCGGGACGCCGAATATCCCGTGCGCGTTCGACGGCTTCACCGAGCCGCCGTAAAGCAACCGGATCTTCCGTGCTTCGGTTCCGAAGCGGGCGGTCAGCTCCATGCGAATGTCTTCGTGCACTTCCGCGATCTCCGCCAGCGTGGGCACCTTGCCGGTCCCGATCGCCCAGACCGGCTCGTAGGCCATGACAGTGTTTTGTCCGGTTGCACCATCGGGCACCGATCCGCCGAGCTGGCCACGCACGACCTCAATCGTTCGGCCGGCCTCTCTTTCCTGCAGCGTCTCGCCAACGCAAATGATCGCGGCAAGACCCGCGGCCCAAGTTGCCACGGCCTTTCTGCGGACCTCGGCATCGGATTCACCATGGCCGGCCCGCCGCTCGGAGTGACCGACGATGACGCAGCTGCCGCCGGCATCCGCGATCATTTCGGCCGATATGTCACCAGTATGGGCGCCCGACGCGTTCGCGTGACAGTCCTGCCCACCAAACGCGATGGCGGTTCCCGCTGCAGTTTCAGCCATACGGGACAACAGCGTCGCGGGCGGACAGATCAGGATGTCGCAGTCCGGAGACGGAAATGCCGCGGCAAGGGCCCGGGCTTCATCCAGGCTCTCGGCCGTTCCGTTCATCTTCCAGTTGCCGGCCGCCAATCTGCGCATCATTCAGCACCGGGCCGCGTGAAAGTCCTGCGATGAAGACTCATTGCGCCGACTCGGCTTCCCGTTCGGCCGAAAGCTGGTCGACGTCCCTGAACTTGATGGATTCGCCACAGCCGCAGGCGTCTTCAACATTCGGGTTCCGGAACTTGAAGCCCGACTCGAGCAGCGAACTCTCGTAGTCGATTTCAGTTCCGAAGAGAAACATCTGCGCCATCGGCGCAATCATGACGCGTGCACCATCCTTCTCCACCACCTCGTCCAACGGATCCACGTCATCAGCGTAGTCCATGGTGTATTCCATGCCTGCGCAGCCGCCCTTCTTCACGCCAATGCGAAGGCCCGCGCGGCCATCGCGTTCCATGAGTTTCGCGATCTGGCCAACCGCCGCCGGCGTCATGGTCAAGGCCGCCTTTCCAGGAATTCCGAACATCACATGAATCCCAGTTCCAGCCGCGCTTCGTCGGACATCATCTCCATGCCCCAAGGCGGGTCCCAGGTGAGAGAAACATCGACCTGCCTGACACCGGGCAGGGGCTCCACGGCCTCGGCCACCCATCCAGGCATCTCTCCCGCAACCGGACATCCCGGTGCGGTCAGGCTCATCAGCACGGTGACGGCCCCGTCGCCCGAAATGTCGATCGTGTAGATCAGGCCGAGATCATAGATGTTCACCGGAATTTCCGGATCGTACACCGACCGGCACGCCTCCACGATGGAGTCGTAGAGCGGATGATCAGTGGACGACGGCGCGATCAGCGGCGTGCCCTCAAGCTGCTCGGTCGGCTCAACGGTCATGGCAACCTCACTTGGTTTAGAGATCATATAAGGATTAAGCGCTTGCCAGTAAAGCCACCTGCTTGTGCCATCATGATGTGTGCGGCAACTTGACGGCAGCCCGCAGCCACGCCTGCCGTCAAGGGCGCGATGGGTGACAGCGCATGCGAGAGGAGATCAAGTCGCGGCGAGCGGGCGCCGAAGGGTCCGCCAAGGTCGGCGCCACCTCTTGCCTTTCCGTCCGAACCGCTCCAGCTGCTCCACTGGCTGCCGTGCCACTTCCATGAAACGCGGTCATGTTCGGAATTCCGATGCCCTTTCGGCTGGCCCTTTCGCCGTCGGCAGTCTGGGTTGCTTGGCGAAACGCCAGCACTGCGAAATCGTCAACCGATTGCACGCGCCATCACTGGCGGTTCACCGCATGCTGCAATTCGACGGCACAGAGACAATCATGTCGATGAGCTCAGAATTTCGGGAAGGCGCCGATTCCGGTAAGCCTGTCGTCCGATGCGGTGCAGGCACATTCTTTCGGCTGAGGCATCTTGATGGTGCGCGCGGTGCGCTTTCTCCGGTTTGACAAGGTCGTTCGGAACAACCGGCGCGCGATGGACACCCATGCCTAAACGCATTGCCTGCATCATAGGAACTTGGAGGTGAACCGCAGCGACGGGCTGGTGCCCTTCGACAAGAGTTCCAGGTATCTGCCACGGCTGGACGGATGCCGTGCCGCACGCCTTGGAAGCGCGGCGCAGGGGTCGCGCGCCCAGACGCAGTGCCTATTCCTGCAGCTTGACGAGGGCGTGTCGTTTCCTGCCGGCCGAGAGCTTGATCGGTGAGGCCAGCACATCAACGTCAAACATCAGTCCTGCATCTGTCAGCGGCTTGTCGTCGACCCTTGCCCCGTTCTCCGCGATGAGGCGCTTGGCCTCTCTTCCGGACTTAGCAAGTCCGGAACGCAGGATGAGTTGCGCGGCGGAAATTCCGTCGCCAACGTCTTCGCGCGTCAGTTCCAGAGTGGGCAACTCTTCACCCACGCCGCCTTTCTCGAAGACTTCCCGGGCAGTCTCCTCCGCTGCACGGGCCGCCTCGGCGCCCCGGCAAAGCGTGGTCACTTCATTTGCCAACCGAATCTTCGCCACGTTGATCTCCGATCCGCCGAGCGCCCCGAGCCTGTCGCAATCGTCCATGGGCAGTTCCGTGAACATCTTCAGGAATTTCCGGACATCAGCGTCGGGCACGTTCCGCCACCACTGCCAGAACTCGTAGCTCGACATCATGCCTTCGTTCAGCCAGACGGCACCCTCTGCAGACTTGCCCATCTTTCGACCGTCCGCACGGGTCACGAGCGGTGTCGTCAGGCCGAAGGCATCGATCCCTTCCACGCGCCTGATCAGGTCGGTGCCCGAGACGATGTTGCCCCACTGGTCCGATCCGCCCATCTGCAGAGTGCATCCGAAGCGTCGGTACAATTCGAGAAAGTCGTAGGCTTGAAGAAGCATGTAATTGAATTCGATGAAGGAAAGCGCCTGCTCCCGGTCAAGGCGCGATCTCACGCTTTCGAAGGCCAGGAGCCGGTTGATCGTGAAGTGCTTCCCGATGTCCCTCAGAAAGCCGATGTATCCCAGGTCGTCGAGCCACTCGGAATTGTCCACGAGCGGCGAATCCGTAGGACCGTCGCCATAGGAAATGTAGCGCGTGAAGACCTCGCGAATGCCCTCGGCATTTTCCCGGATCCTCTCGACGGGCAGCATCTTGCGCATTTCGTCCTTGCCCGAAGGATCGCCGACCTTGGTCGTGCCGCCGCCCATCAGCGTGACCGGCCTGTGCCCGGTCCTCTGCATCCATCGCAAGAGCATGATTTGCACGAGGTTTCCGATATGCAGCGACGTCGCCGTCAGGTCGAAGCCGATATAGCCCGTGACGGCTCCCTTGCGCATTTGTTCGTCGAGCGCGGAAAGGTCGGTGCAATCGGCCAGAAACCCGCGAGATGTCGCGATGGCAAGAAAGTCCGATTTGGGGTGATAGGTCATCGCCGTTCCGTATATTCTGCGTCCATGCGGCGACGACCTCTATACGCGCCCCGAAGGCAACGCAAACGCGATGGCTGAAGAAGGCTCGCTCTGGGTGGCTGGCACGATGTCCGGCACGTCGCTGGACGGGGTGGATGCCGCAATGGTCCGGACCGACGGGACGCGCGTCCTGGAATTCGGCAGGACGGGATACCGGCCTTATTCCGCGGCCGAACGAGAGATCCTGCGATACGCCTTGGGGCACGAAGACGGAAGCGAGATCGATGCCGCCGCCAAGGTTGTGGAAGCCGCGCATGTCGAACTGCTTTCCGGATTCGAGGACGCGGAACTGGTAGGGTTCCACGGGCAGACGACACTCCATCTTCCCGACGAGGGACGAACGCGCCAAATCGGCGACGGCCAGTCGCTGGCACATGCGCTCGGCGTGCCAGTGGTCTGGGACTTCCGCTCGGAAGACATGCGGTGCGGAGGGCAGGGCGCGCCACTTGCGCCGTTCTATCACTTTGCGCTCGCTCGAATGCTTGAGATCACCGAGCCGGTCGCATTCCTCAACATTGGAGGCGTTGCGAACCTCACCTGGCTGGACCCTTCGCGGGAAGCTCCCGAGTTTCCGGGAGCCTGCCTTGCATTCGACACCGGGCCCGGCAATGCGCCAATCAATGACCTCTGCCAGGCCCGGCTCAATGCGCCGCAGGATCAGGATGGTCAGTTGACCTCTGCGGGAAATGTCGATGCGGAAATCCTGAAGCGCCTGCTTGCAAGCCAGGAGTACTTCTCAAGACGACCTCCTAAATCACTGGACAGAAACGAATTTTCAGACTGGCTCGCGGAAGTGTCTGCATGCTCGCCTGCCGACGCTGCGGCAACCCTCGCAGCTGGCGTGGCGCAAGCGATCGCTCTTGGGCTGACCCATTGCCCGAATGCGCCCATGCGTGTGCATGTTTCTGGCGGGGGCCGAAGGAATCCTGGCATCATGGCGCTGGTTTCTGATGCGCTCGCTTGTCCGGTCATTCCGGTGGAGGAGATCGGGATGGATGGCGACATGCTTGAAGCGCAGGCATTCGCCTTTCTTGCGGCAAGGGCCTGCATGGGTTTGCCGACATCTGCTCCGGCAACAACGGGTGCAATGAAGCCCGTCTGCGGCGGCACCGTCAGCGCGCCGTGAGGAACCTGGCGATTCCGGCGTTCCGTGGGATTCGCGGCGGTCCGACGCGCTTCGCAACCGGATCATGGCCGCGACGCTGCATCACAAGGCGGATCATTCAGCCGAACCTCAAGTCGAAGGATCGTCAATGAGGGGATCGGGTTTCGCGAACTGCTTGAGATCCTGGGGATCCGCAATCGTTATGCGGTTGCCGTCGATGGCCACGCCATAGGGACGAAGGGCCTTGAATGCCCGGCTCAGATTCTCGGGCTCATGCCGAGCATGGACGCGAGCAGCCGCTTCTCATGCCGAAGGTCGAATTCCGTAGCGTCACCTGAATGCACTTGTTGTCGCAGCAGGAAGTTTGCAAGCCGTTCGAGCGAAGTTCTGAGCTTGGGATTCTTTTGCGCCTTGATGACCGTACGGTAACATTGCGCAAGCTCCGACACGATGGCGCGTGCAAAGCCCTGGTCGGCGTCAAATGCGGCCCGGACGTCCTTGCTTGGGATCAGGGCGATGCGGCTCTTTTCAAGAGTTCTTGCCGACATCAGGTAAGGGGCGTCCTTGATCGTTGCAGCGAGAATGAACGTGGAGACAGGCCAGACGGTTGCCATGCTTATCTCGCGCCCGTTCCACGTCGAGAACAGATCGACGGAACCGGATACGACGATGTGCAGGAAATCGCTCGGGTCGCCTTCGGTGATCAGTTCGATGCGTGGCGGAAAGTTCTGAACGTAGGCGCCGCGGATGAGCGCCATGAACTGCTCATCCGCCATGTCCGAAAACATGTGCAGCTCCCGAATGTCAGGGCAGTCCGATTCGGGCAGGCCCAAGCGCACCATTGCAGACCTCTCCAGGAAAAGCGGACACGTGCTTGATGGATTTCAAGCGCATGACCGACCTGTGTCGAAGTTCGCCTTGACGAATCATTGTCGGCGACAAGAAGAACTTTGACAACGCATTTATTTTTCCATGCCCCCGTTCCACTCTGAAGTGCAACACCAGCGGTAGTGGGTGCCTGTTTTTTCGGCACAGGATGTTGCAAGTTGGCCAGATGGCGGCGACAGTCCCGGTTGTGAAGCCAGGAGACCGCCATGCCAAAGGGCTACCACCATCTGACCCAGGAGGAACGGTGCCAGATTTGCGCGCTGAGGAAAAGCGGGCTTTCTGAACCAGCGATCGCGCGGCAGCTGGGCCGCGACCGGACGACGGTCTGGCGCGAGGTGCGCCGGAACGGCGGCGGCCGCGGCTATCGGCACAGGCAGGCGCAGGGGAAGGCTTCGGCACGGCGCAGCGCGGCCTCGTCGGTTGCCAGGAAGATGACGCCGGAGCGGTGGCGGCTGGTGGAGGACAGGCTGGCCGACGGCTGGAGCCCCGAGCAGATCGCCGGCCGTCTCAGGAAGGAGGGCGTCCCGATGGCGGGGCGGCAGTGGATCTACCGGCACGTCCGCGCCGATCGGAAGTCTGGCGGCCAGCTCTACCTGCTCCTGCGCCGCCGGGGAAAGAAGCCGAACTGGAAGGGCGGACGTCATGCGGGGCGCGGGCACATCCCGGGCCGCGTGGACATCTCCGAGCGTCCGGCGGTGGCGGAGGCGAAGGAGCGGGTCGGCGACTGGGAGGCGGACACGATCATCGGGAAGGGCCACGGCGGCGCGCTGGTGTCGCTGGTGGAGCGAGCGTCGAAATACACGCTTCTGGCGTTGGTCGGCCGGAAGACGGCGGACGCGGTCGGCAACGCGATGCTCGGAATGCTGCTGCCGCTGCACGCGCTGGTCCACACGATCACGGCGGACAACGGGAAGGAGTTCGCGGGTCACGCCCAGGTGGCTCAGGCGCTCGGTGCAGGGTTCTTTTTCGCCACGCCGTACCATTCCTGGGAGCGCGGCCTGAACGAGCACACGAACGGTCTCGTGCGTCAGTATTTTCCGAAATGGACGGACTTCCGCCAGGTCACCGACGCACAGGTGAAGGCGGTTCAGGACCGGACGGACGCGCGTCCGAGGAAGGCGCTGGGCTGCCTGACGCCGGAGGAGGCGTTCCGGGCGGCGCGGCCTCCATGACGGAAACCGTCCCGGACCGTCCTCCAGGGGACCGGTCCGAGGGGGAAAGCGACGTGATCGGCCCGCCGGCCTCGTTCGGGCTCCGCCCTCACTTCGCCCGGCGGGCCGATCACGTCACTGCGCGGGGCTTGCACTGTCGAGAGAGCCTGACTACGCTCCGTACCCGAGGGACTTCAGCCGCATCCGGCCCGGATTTCCGGTGCCTGGGGCAGGAAAATCCCGCCGCCGGGCCATTTCCTCCGCTCGGGCTACGCCCTCGCTACGGAAATGGCCGGCGTTGCACTTCGGACTGGAAGTGGGGATGCATTCCCGACTTTCTTGATCTGAATCAAGTGTTCAGCGCTCCCGATGCCCGCACTCTCTCACGCAAGCCCGCCATGGTTCCTTGATCCTGACGTGAATGCCGGAGGAGCGACACATGCAAGCACAGGACGATCTCTCTCTTTCAGATCAATACCGTGCGCTCGGATTGAGCACATTCGCGTTCACGGTGTGCTTTGCCGTGTGGACGATTTTCTCGATCATTGGAGTGAAGATCAAGCAAGACCTCGGCCTTAACGACACGCAATTCGGGCTGCTGGTCGCAACTCCCGTGCTCACCGGCTCGATAAGCCGCATTTTCCTCGGCGTCTGGACCGAGCAATTCGGCGGCCGGCTCATGTTCCCAATGCAGATGCTGGTCACCGCGATTGCGGTCTGGCTGTTGACCAGCGTTCAGACCTATGAGGTGTTTCTGCTGGCGGCTCTCGGGCTTGGTCTTGCCGGCGGATCCTTCATCGTCGGCGTGGCCTATACGTCTCGCTGGTTCGAAAAGGAGCACCAGGGCACGGCGCTTGGAATTTTCGGAGCCGGCAACGCAGGCGCCGCCGTCACGAATTTCGCGGCTCCGTTCCTTGTGGTCGCCCTCGGCTGGGAGGGGACTGCACGGGTCTACGCCATCGTTTTGGCGATCACTGCCGTGCTTTTCTACGTCCTTGCGAAGACTGACCCGGTTCAGGAGGAGCGAAGGCGCACCGGCCAGCGACCGGTTTCGGCTGGCTCGCAGCTCGAACCGCTGAAGAACATCCAGGTTTGGCGCTTTGCCACCTACTACTTCTTCGTGTTCGGGGCCTTCGTGGCCTTGGCGAGCTTCCTGCCGCGCTACTACGTCGGCGCTTACGGCCTTGAACTCACGGCGGCCGGCGTCTTCGCCGGCCTCTACTCTCTCCCGGGTTCGGTGTTTCGTGCCCTTGGCGGATGGATGACGGACATTTGGGGCGCCAGGTTCGTGATGTACCTGACCTTCATAGGTTCGCTCCTTGTCCTGTTCATCATGAGCTATCCCCAGACAAGCTATGTCGTGCAGGGCATCTCTGGCCCGATCGAGTTCAGCTTCGGCCTGAGCGTCGGCACCTTTGTCGCTCTGACAGTGGTTCTCGGCTTTCTCATGAGCCTCGGGAAGGCCGCGGTCTACAAGCACATCCCGGTCTATTACCCGCACCACGTAGGCTCGGTCGGCGGTATGGTCGGCATGATCGGCGGACTCGGCGGCTTCTTCCTGCCCATCGCGTTCGGCATTCTCCTGGATGCCTCAGGTGTCTGGACGGCGCCGTACATGCTGCTCCTCGGGATTGTTCTCGTGTCAACGGTCTGGATGCACGTCGCCATCCGCCGGATGGAGCGTTCCCGCCACCCGGCGCTGGCCGAGGAGACCTACCTCTCCGACGTACCGCGGGAACCGCATCCGGCTCCTGCCGGCCATTGATCTGGCAAAATGGCCGGGCCGCCAGCTCGACGGCCCGGCCACCAAGGCGAAGCCGAAAGGATCGATCACATGACGTTCACGGACAAAGAGGCAGGTCGGAGAGGTCGCGCATTGACGGACTGGCGTCCCGAGGACAAAAAGTTCTGGAATGACAGTGGCCACGCCATCGCGACCCGAAATCTCTGGATCTCGATTCCGTGCCTTCTGCTTGCTTTCTCGGTATGGATGGTCTGGTCGGTGGTGGTTGCCAAGCTTCCTGCCATCGGTTTCGACTACACGACCGATCAGCTGTTCTGGCTTGCCGCACTTCCTGGGCTGTCCGGGGCGACACTTCGAATCCTTTACAGCTTCATGATCCCGATATTCGGCGGGAGGCTTTGGACAACGGTGTCCACTGCCTCGCTTCTCCTGCCCGCCTTGGGCATCGGCACGGCCGTCCAGAACCCTGGCACGAGCTATCTCGTGTTCCTGGCCCTGTCCCTGCTTTGCGGATTTGGCGGGGGGAACTTTGCGTCGTCGATGGCAAACATTGCCTACTTCTTCCCGAAGAAGACGAAAGGAAATGCGCTCGCACTGAACGCGGGACTGGGAAACCTGGGTGTGTCGGCCATGCAGTTCGTCGTACCGATCGTCATCACGATCGGAGTGTTCGGGGCAATCGGCGGCGGGCCTCAGGAACTCGGCGACGGCAGCCAGCTCTGGCTGCAGAACGCGGGATACATTTGGGTGCCGTTCATCGTGGTTTCTGTCATCGCGGCCTGGTTCGGGATGAACGACATCGCGGATGCCAAGGCTTCGCTGTCGAACCAGCTCACCATCCTCCAGCGCAGGCACAACTGGATAATGTGCGTTCTCTATACCGGCACATTCGGGAGCTTCATCGGTTATTCGGCCGGATTCCCGCTGCTGACGAAAACGCAGTTTCCGGAGGTGAACGTTCTTCAGTACGCGTTTCTCGGTCCGCTCGTCGGCGCTCTGAGCCGTGCTGCAACGGGATGGGTCTCCGACAGGTACGGCGGCGGTCGTGTGACCATCTGGGTGTTCCTCGGGATGGCCGTTGCGGTCTTCGGCGTCCTTCAGTTTCTGCCGCAGGACAGCGGAGACGGAAACTTCTGGGGCTTCTTCTTCTGCTTCATGGCCCTTTTCTTCCTGACTGGCGTTGGCAACGCCTCGACCTTTCAGATGATTCCGTCGATCATGCAGCAGGAAGTCCCGCGGCTCTATCCGGAAATCGACAAGGCCGACACGCACCGGCAGGCGGAAATGGAAGGCGCCGCCATCATCGCGTTCACGAGCGCGATAGCAGCCTATGGCGCCTTTTTCATCCCCAAGGCTTACGGCACGTCAATCGGCATGACGGGAGGGCCGGCAGCGGCGCTTTGGCTCTTCCTGGTCTTTTACGTGGCCTGCGTGGTCATCACGTGGATCTTCTACACGCGCAAGAATGCACCGGTTCCATGTTGAACAACGGGCAAGGGGAACGCTTGCCCACGCACGGACGACCTCAGGAGAAATGACATGAGCCACTTGCTCGACAGAATGAACTTCCTGCAACCAAAGGAACTTGAGCAATTCTCGGACGGCCACGGTCAAGTGACCCGCGAGAGTCGCGACTGGGAAGACGTCTACAGGAACCGCTGGAGGCACGACAAGATTGTCCGCTCTACACATGGCGTGAACTGCACCGGATCCTGCTCCTGGCAGATCTACGTGAAGTCCGGGATCGTCACCTGGAAAACCCAGCACACCGACTACCCACGCACCAGGCCCGACCTGCCGAACCATGAACCGCGCGGCTGCGCGCGCGGCGCCTCCTACAGCTGGTATCTCTACAGCGCCAACAGGGTGAAGCACCCGCTTGTGCGCGGGCGGCTCATGAAGGCCTGGCGGAAGCTGCGTGCGACGATGACACCTGTTGAAGCCTGGACGAGTTTGCAGAGTGATCCGGCGCTTCGCGCCTCCTACGTGGCGATTCGCGGCAAGGGAGGCTTCGTTCGCGCATCCTGGGACGAGGCAACCGAGATCATCGCGGCGGCCAACGCCTGCACCGTCAAGACCTACGGTCCCGACCGGATCTTTGGCTTTTCGCCGATCCCCGCGATGTCGATGGTCTCCTACGCCGCCGGCTCTCGCTACCTCAGCCTGATTGGTGGGGTCTGCATGTCGTTTTACGACTGGTACTGCGACCTTCCGCCGGCTTCGCCAATGACCTGGGGCGAGCAGACAGACGTGCCGGAAAGCGCGGACTGGTACAACGCCGCCTACCTGATCCTGTGGGGATCCAACGTGCCGCAGACCAGGACGCCGGATGCGCATTTCTACACGGAAGCGCGCTACCGCGGCGCAAAGTCAGCAGTGATCTGCCCCGACTACTCCGAGGCCGCCAAGTTCGGTGACGTCTGGCTGAACGTGAAGCAAGGCACCGATGCGGCGCTGGCGATGGCGTTTGGCCATGTCATCCTGCGCGAGTTCCACCTCGACCGGCAGACGGAGTACTTTGAGGAATACTGCCGCAAGTACTCCGACTTCCCAATGCTCGTGAAGCTCGAGGAAAGGGACGGCAAGCTCGTCCCGGGGCGCTTCCTGCGGGCCGCGGACCTGGATGGCGCGCTTGGCGAGGACAACAACCCCGAGTGGAAAACCGTCGCATTCGACGAGAATTCAGGGTCGCTTGTCTCGCCAAACGGCTCCATCGGCTACCGTTGGGGCGAGCAAGGCGAATGGAACCTGGAGGAAAGGGCTTCCGGCTCGGACGTCTCGCTCCTGATGTCGCTGATTCTCGATGATTGCCATGACGACTTGGCGGCCGTCGACTTTCCGTATTTCGGCGCAGACGCGAGCCAGGCTTTCTCGACCGGTGACGACCGCCCGAATGTGCTGACGAGAAACGTGCCGATAAGGCGCGTTCAGACAGTTGACGGCGAAACCGCCGTCGCCACCGTCTTCGACCTCTTTTGCGCAAATTACGGTCTTGATCGGGGGCTCGGCGGCGAATGGGTGTCGGATTCCTATGACAAGGACGTGCCGGGCACGCCTGCCTGGGCAGAGAGGATCACTGGCGTGCCGGCCGGCAAGATCGTCCATGTCGCTCGCGAATTCGCTCATAGCGCGGAGAAGACCCGGGGCAAGTCGATGATCATCATCGGCGCGGCAATGAACCATTGGTATCACATGGACATGAACTACCGCGGCGTGATCAACATGCTGGTGATGTGCGGTTGCGTCGGGCAGTCAGGCGGTGGATGGGCGCATTACGTGGGACAGGAAAAGCTGCGACCGCAGACTGGATGGCTGCCTCTTGCCTTCGCGCTCGACTGGGCTCGCCCTCCTCGGCACATGAACTCGACATCCGCCTGGTACGCCCATACCGACCAATGGCGTTACGAGACGCTGACGACCGACGAAATCCTGTCGCCGACCGCGCCGGAAGGCGACTGGGACATCAGCATGATCGACTACAACATTCGTGCCGAACGGATGGGCTGGCTTCCATCCGCACCGCAACTCCGTACGAATCCGCTCACGGTTGCCAAATCCGCGAAAGAGGCGGGCAGGGAAATTCCGGACTACGTGGCCGAGCGCCTGACGTCCGGAAAGCTGGACATGTCATGCGAGGATCCGGATGCGCCTGAGAACTGGCCACGCAATCTCTTCGTCTGGAGGTCGAACCTTCTCGGCTCCTCCGGCAAGGGGCACGAGTACTTCCTCAAGCACCTTCTTGGCACCGATCACGGCGTTCTCGGCCGTGATCTGGGCGAGGAAGGCCGCGAACGGCCGAAGGAAGCGAAGTGGCACGAGGAGGCGCCTCGCGGGAAGCTCGATCTCCTGGTCTGCATCGACTTCCGGATGTCCACTACGGCCGTATATTCCGACGTCGTGCTGCCAACCGCCAGCTGGTACGAGAAGAACGACCTCAACACCTCGGACATGCATCCATTCATTCATCCGCTGCAGGCCGCAGTGGATCCTGCCTACGAAAGCAAGTCGGACTGGGAAATATTCAAGGCCATCGCCTGCAAGTTCCAGGAGGTCGCGCCGGAGATACTTGGTGTCGAGACCGACATCGTCGCGCTGCCCATTCTGCATGACACGCCTGCGGAGCTTGCCCAGGACCAGGTGCAGGACTGGAAGAAGGGGGAATGCGACCTGATCCCGGGCAAGACGGCACCGAACTTCGTCGCGGTCGAACGAGACTACGCCGCGATCGGCGACAGGTTCCGTGCCCTTGGGCCTCTCATGGACAAGATCGGCAACGGCGGAAAGGGCATTTCCTGGGAAACAGGAAAGGAGGTCCAGCACCTGCGCGAGCTGAATGGCGTGTGGGAGGATGGGCCGGCCGAGGGTTGTCCGAAAATCATCACGGACATCGACGCGACCGAGGTCGTGCTGATGCTTGCGCCAGAGACGAATGGCGAAGTTGCAGTCAAGGCGTGGGAGGCGCTCGGCAAGACGACGGGTCGCGAACATGGACATCTTGCACGGCCCAAGGAAGACGAGAAAATCCGCTTCCGCGACATTGCCGCGCAGCCCAGGAAGATCATCTCGTCACCGACATGGTCCGGTCTGGAGAGCGAAAACGTCTGCTACAATGCCGGCTTCACGAACGTCCACGAGCTGATTCCCTGGCGCACGCTGACCGGCCGTCAGCAGTTGTACCAGGATCATCTGTGGATGCGGGCCTTCGGCGAGGGGCTGATGTCCTATCGCCCGCCGGTCGATCTCAAGTCGATCACGAAGGAGATCAACCTGGATGCCCGGGACGGGGCGCCGCATGTCGTCCTGAACTTCATTACGCCGCACCAGAAATGGGGCATCCACTCCACGTATTCCGACAACCTGCTGATGCTGACGCTCAATCGGGGAGGGCCGGTGATCTGGATCTCCGAGCACGACGCCGCAGGAGCCGGAATCGTCGATAATGACTGGGTCGAGCTCTACAACTCCAACGGAGCCCTGACGGCCCGCGCGGTCGTGTCCCAGCGGATCAAGGACGGCACGACGTTCATGTATCATGCGCAGGAAAAGATCGTGAACACGCCAGGTTCCGAGCGAACCGGCAGGCGTGGCGGCATCCACAATTCCGTTACGCGAGCGGTACTGAAGCCAACTCACATGATTGGCGGCTACGCGCAGCAGTCCTACGGGTTCAACTACTACGGCACCGTAGGCTCGAACCGGGACGAGTTCGTAATTGTTCGAAAGATGCGGAAAATCGACTGGCTCGAACGTGAAGCGAAGGCGAAGGAGGCGGCAGAATGAGAGTGCGCGCGCAAATCGGCATGGTGCTGAACCTCGACAAGTGCATCGGGTGTCACACCTGTTCCGTCACCTGCAAGAACGTCTGGACGAGCCGCGACGGCGTCGAATACGCGTGGTTCAACAACGTCGAGACGAAGCCGGGCACAGGCTATCCGACCGACTGGGAGAATCAGGAGCGCTGGAAGGGCGGCTGGGAGAGAACACGATCCGGCAAGCTCCAGCCAAGACAAGGATCCAAGTGGCGGATCCTGGCAAACATCTTCGCAAATCCGGACCTTCCGGAAATCGACGACTACTACGAACCGTTCGACTTTGACTACGACCACCTGCAGTCGGCGGCGGAAATGGAAGCGTTCCCGACGGCCCGTGCCCGCTCGCAGATCACAGGGGAGCGGATCGAGAAAATCGAGAAAGGCCCGAACTGGGAGGAGATTCTGGGCGGAGAGTTTTCCAAGCGCGGTCAGGACTGCAACTTCGAAGGCATGCAAAAGGAGATCTACGGAGAGTACGAGAACACTTTCATGATGTATCTCCCGCGCCTCTGCGAGCACTGCCTGAACCCGTCTTGCGCCGCATCATGCCCGTCTGGAGCGATTTACAAGCGCGAGGAGGACGGGATCGTCCTGATCGACCAGGAAAAGTGCCGCGGTTGGCGAATGTGCGTCTCGGGCTGTCCGTACAAGAAGATCTATGTAACTGCTCACCCCATTTTCAGGCATCCTGATCGAGACAGTCAACGGCCTTTCCCTTGAGGGCGATCATGATGGCGACGAGCGGGTTGTATCCGAGCGCGGCCATTGTCCGGAGGTAGCTCGATATGCGGCACCAGGCGTGTGCGAACGCGACGCTTCGGAAGCAGCCCGATATCTTCTGCTTGACCTTGGCCATCCTGAAGTCGCGCTCCGCCCGGTTGTTCGAGAACGGGGTGTCGGCACGCCTTGTGAAGCGCAGGACGTTCCGTCTCTGGGCGGCGAGGCGTTCGAGAAGGTTGTGGGCATCGGACCTGGCGACCGGTCCGCGGCGGCCCTTCCGCCTCTTCGGGATCTCGGGCATCTCCTTTCGGCCCTGCTCCAGGATCTCCCTGTAGCATCGTGCGACTCGCCTGCAGTGGCGCATGGAGAGCCGCCTGTCCGGCCGTCGCATGACCTGCCGCCGCGCGATGAGCAGCAGCTTGCGCATCCTCTCCGCCCACGGCCAGCCGTTGCTGTCGGTCGCGGCCTGAAGCTCGCGCAGCAAATGGGGGCAGCAGAGCTGATGCTTGCAGTTCGTGCAGGTGAGGTACGCCTTCCAGCAGTCGTGGACGATGACGCCTCCGTACCTGGGGATGATCCCGATGTCGTCGATGGCCTCGCATCCGCGCTTCCGGTGCAGCCGCTTGACGGTGACCGGGCCGCCGGAGCAGACGTGGATCCAGTGGTTCCTTCCGTCCACCCGCAGCGAGGTTTCGTCGACGTTCAGCACGGGCATCGCGAGGAGCTTCCCGATCGCGGCGGCCTCCCATGTTTCCAGCGCCTGATGCAGGCGCGAGACGAAGCCGAGAAGCGTGGCCTCGGAGAGCAGCCGTCCGGTCGTCGCCTGGATCATGGCCGCGCTCCGCTTGAGCGGGACCATCTGCGCGCAGAGCAGGTGCACGGCATAGGCGACGATGCCGGGTCCGTACTGCAGCGGCCCCGGCATGGTGTCGGGGAACGCGCCCTTGTTCCGCGCGCGGCAGCGCGGGCAGTCCTTGATCTCGGCCTCGACCCGGCGCTCGATGGTCTCGAAGACGATGTCGATCTCGACGCGTGCCTCGTGTCCGGAGCACGCGGTTCCGGACAGGTCGTGGCCGCATTGCCGGCACGCGGTGACCGGGCTGGATTCCGTGACGGTGACCGTGCGCAGGTTGCCCGGTTCCGTCTCCCTCGCCTTCGGTCCCTTGCCGCGGGAGCCCTTGCCTGTGCGCCGTGCGGTCTCGTCCCTGTCCGTCTGCGACGGCGGGAGGCCGGAGTTGCGCGAGGTCTTCGGCGTCGTCTTCTCGAGGAACACCGCCACCAAGATGTCCAGAAGCAGGAACAGGGCGTCGATCAGCGCGAGGGTTTCGGCGCCCGCCTCGCCCTTCCGCTTGATGCCGTCGAACCGGGCCCGGCAATCGTCCATCTGCGCGCGCAGCGATGCCCCGTTCACCGTCGGCATCACTCCGCCTCCACCGCCATGATCGCCGAGACCACCGCGAGCCGCTCGCCCGGCGGCATCTTCCGGTAGCCCTCCGCCCAGCGGGCGGCCTTGCGCCTGATGCGCTGGCGGTCGGTCCTGTCCCGCCCGGCATGGCCGGCCCAGTGCATCCGGTCGGGCGCGAAGTTGAACCAGACCACCTCGGTGCGGACCTGGCCCTGGGTCGTCACCTGAAGCGCGATCCGGCGCCAGTCCCGCAGCATGTCGTCGTACAGCGCCGAGGGCTCGGTGGCATACTGCGCTCCTTTAGGTCGATCCGGGCAAACTCCCGGCTTTCCGGCTTGATTCAGGGGCCTGGACGCCCGTGCATTGGTGCCGCGCTGACCGCGTTTGGCGTCCATGTATAGGCTCTGCAGCGGCGCTGGCAATGCAGCGGGGACCATGGGATGCGTCGATCGCTTCAGCCCGGTCCGCCTGTACCGGCTCGTTCGTCCGGCGCCGCACGGCGGCGGATCTTGCGGCCATGCATTGCCGGCGGATCATCCGGCATCTCGTACAGGCATTCGTTCCTGTCGTTGTACTTTGTGCCCGCGAGCAGGTTCCGCTGGCGCCAGGACCGGACCGTTTTCTGACTGACGCCGAGCCGTTCCGCCAGTTCGCTGGGGGTCAGCAGGCCGCGTTCGCGCAATCTTTGACGCCGTGTCTTCAGGTTGTGTAGCTGACGCACGCGCGCGACCCGCCGGAGGTTGAAGGGCTTGCCGTACCCGGTATGGAAGCCCCGCCGGTTGAGGATCTCCGCGATCTCCCTCTCGCAATGGTCATCGAGCAGCGTGTCGACCGCCTCCACGACCTCGGGCGGCGTGACGTGGAGCCTGCAGGACGGCAGGTCGGGCGGAACGGCGAGCTGCCGGGTGGCGCCGCCGCGAAGACGGACGCCGAGCTCGATCTCCTCGCCACGTGTAATGGTGACGTCCTCGATCACCAGATGGACCATGCGCTTGCGTTCGCGGACAGGGGTCGCCGGATCGTTCCACAGTCGCGGGAAGTCGCAGGCGAGCCTGAGGATGCGCTGGCGCTGATCGTCTTCGAGCTTTCTGCGGTCCTCGCCCCGACGCCTGTCACGGTCGCGCCGGACCTCGTCGAGCTTGCGCAGCCTCTGGTTCCATTCGCCCTCCAGCACGTCGGCCACGATGCGGTTGTCGGGGTGGACGTTCATGAACCGCGTCCGCGCGACATCGGCCTCCTCCCGGGCACGCTGTACCTTTTGGTCATGCCAGGCATCGACCTCTTCCGCCCGCGCCTCGAGTTCCTTCTGCACCTGCAGCGCCACCTCCAGGTTTGCCTGCGACATGAGCTCCACCATGAGTTCGCCGATCGCCCGGTCCGTGCCGCCGCCCGACACCTGCTGGCAGACCGCCGTTCCGCGCTCGATCCGTTGCCTCTGGCACATGTAGTCTGGAACCAGACGCTTGTTGCGTGCGTGATAGCGGACCGTCATCGCGTTGCCGCACTTGCCGCAGATCGCGAGTCCCTGCAGGAGGGCCGGACCCTCTCGCGGCGGTCGCCGGTCGCCGCCGCCGCTCGTGCTGTTGTCGGCGAGGCGCTGCCGGTTGGCCTCGAAGCGCTCCCACGAGATGTAACCCTCATGCTGGTCGCGCAGCAGCACCTCGACCTCGTCGAGCGGCACACGGCGGCAGGCAAGGGTGCCGTCGGGACGCCGCCGGCTGCGGGTGCGGCCGAACGTGAAGGCGCCCGCATAACGGGGATTGTGGAGGATCTGCAGGGTCCTCGTATGGGTCAGCTCGCTCCAGATCATCCCGCTTCCGCGGCGGTGGCCGCCCGAGCCCGGCCGGCAGGGAAACAGCATCCCCTCCTTGCGGAAGGCCTTCACGGTCGCCGTCGCCGATCCGGTGCGGGAGAAGGTGTCGAACAGCAGGGTGACGGTCTTGCGGACCTGGGCGTCAGGGTCGAGGACGACCCTGTCGAGCGGGTCATAGGCGAAGCCGGCCGGGAGCGGCAGCTTGAGCTCTCCGCGCCGGGCGCGGCTGATGATTCCGCCGTGCAGCCGCGCGCGCAGGTAGTGGAGCTCGGCCTCGGACATCTGGCCCTTGAGGCCGAGCACGAGCCGGTCGTTGAAGCCGCACGGATCATAGAGGCCGTCCTCGTCCAGGATCAGCGTGCCGGTCATCGCGCAGATCTCGAGCAGCCGATGCCAGTCGCTGGAGTTCCGCGCGAGGCGGCTGACCTCGAGGCCAAGCACGATCCCGGCGTTGCCCATGGACACCTCGCCGACCAGCTTCCTGAAGCCTTCGCGGTCCCGGTCGGTGCCGGACTGGCCGAGATCCGAGTCGATCACGATGACGTTCTCCACGGGCCAGCCGAGCGCATGTGCGCGGTTGCGCAGCTCGTACTGGCGATGGGTGCTCTCGGTGTTCTCCGTCACCTGGCGCAGCGTCGACTGGCGGACATGGAGATACGCGTTCCGGGCGAGATGGCCGGCCGTCACCTTATGCTGTTCGCTGCTCATGATGCGGCTCCGTTCAGTTGATCGATCGCGATCGACACGATGATGTCGACCAGGCCGGATTCGACGTCACCGGGCAGTTCCGGCGCGGGACGGCGGCCTTGATCCGTGACACGCGGCGGAGGGGGCGGCACTGCATCGAGGATGGCGCACCAGGCCGCCATGCCCCGGTGAACCAGCACGGCCCGCCCGTTGCGCCCGGCGGCCTGGTCGTTCCTGGAACGGCGCAGGCGTTCGTAGTCCTCGGTCCGTTGCCGCGGACAGGCGAACGGCGCCGACGTGCGGTTCAGCGTTTTTTTTGGACACGGCGCAGGGCGCGCTCGATGCTGCGCCGATGCACGGAGATGCCGAAGCGACGGCGCACCAGGACGACGAGTTCGGCGGTGGTGGTGGCGGGCGCGGCACGCCGGGCCTCGACAAGCGCCTCGATGACGGTGTCGTCGAGCTTGTGGGCGCGCCGCGGTCCCGGGCGTTCCGGGACCAGTCCCGCCAGTCCGTTCTCCTCGAAGGCGCTTGCGGCGTGATACCAGGTCGGTCGCGAGACGCCGAAGTCTTGCGCGCTTTCGCTCACCGACCGCCCCTCCCTGTGGACCCGTCGCAGCATCTCGTACCGGACCTGCACGAGGTCCCGGGGATCGAAGAAGGGATCGGACAGGAACCGGGGGTCGCTCACGCGTTCCGGATGGCGGTTCAGGGTGCCGAGCCTCCTGAGGCTCTCGGCCTTGTCGTTCTTCCGGGTCATGGCGCGTTCTCCAAGACGGAATGTAATGACATCTATGCCGCACACTGGGAGAGATGTCAAGCACGGTCACTGCAGACTCGGCGGAAATGCATGCACAGGAAGCGACTTGATGGCCAACAATGCGACAGCGCCCCCGGCATGGTGCGACCCGCGGGTTATCATCATGCGGCATAGTCAATCTTACATATGGCGGCGTAATGATCTTGACAGTCACGCCTCGGTCTCCGACAGCGAGGCAACCAGGCCGGACAGCGCCAGAAGGTCGAGGGCCCGGAAGGGGGAACGCCCGGCCGACACCTCGACGAAGGGGTCGCTGGCTTGCAGGCTGGTCCAGCTCACCCGCAAACGCTGCAACCGGCCATCCGCGCCGATGAAATGGACACGCTCCTCTCCCCGGCTGACCCGGGTCTCGAGCGCCTCGAAACGGCGGCCGCTCAGGGGATGGAAAGGGTGGGTGACCGCAAACGTTCTCGTAGAATCGTCGTCAAGGGGTGCAATCGTCTGTGTAGTCCGAGGGGTGTCCCGAGACCATCACCTGGCACGGCAGGCCCTTGAGCAGGTCGAGGAGCGCGACATGGTCGGCCTCGGCGCAGTCGTGGCGGTACCGCCGTCGCGACCGGCGGGTCGCGTGCAGGTACGGCGGGTCGCTGCAGACCGGTTCCGTGCCCCGGAACGGGAAGCCGGCCAGGAACGCGTGCGCGCAGCCGTGCACCAGCTCCACCGGGTAGCCGCACTCGAACCCGTCAATCGCGCGCCGGTCCCGGTCGATCCCGATGCTGCGCGCCGCCGGGGCCTTGCGCTTCATCAGCGCGCCGCCCCCGAGATGAGACTCCAGATAAAGATCGTGCGGGGGCTGGAGCCCCGGAAGCATCTGGCACAGCCCGCTCGTTGCCTTGGAACCAAAATATCCCATCAACGGTCCCCGTCGCTCACGGGAACCGCCGATAACCGGATCAGTCTACGGTGTCAACTCCCCTCGCCACCGACGTCCCGTGCGGCGGGCCCTGGCCAGTCAGCGCCTCCAATGATCTCGTCGGATGTCACCCCGACATCGTTCCGGAACTAGGGGGTGAGCAGTTACAGATCTATTACAACTGGTCAACCGGAAAGTCCGAAAAGTGCACTCTTTGCTACCCGCGCATCGAAAGCGGCAATCCGACCGTGTGTTCGGAAACCTGCGTGGGTCGCATCCGCTACCTTGGCGTGATGCTCTATGATGCCGACAGGATCGAGGAAGCCGCGAACGTGACCGAAACGAAGGACCTGTACGATGCCCAGCTCGGGATATTCCTCGACCCGCATGACCCGGAGATCGTGGAAACGGCGCGGGCGGACGGCATTCCTGGTGATTGGCTAAAGGCGGCGCAGGAGAGCCCGATCTGGAAAATGGCGATGGAATGGAAAGTCGCGTTTCCGTTGCATCCCGAATACCGGACACTGCCGATGGTCTGGTACATCCCGCCGCTCTCGCCGATTCAGAATGCGGCCGAGGCAGGCGCGATCGGCATGGAAGGCGCGATGCCTGACGTGCGCAATCTCCGCATTCCGCTGCGCTACCTCGCCAACATGCTGACGGCGGGAGATGAAGAGCCGATCGCCTTGGCGCTGGAACGGATGCTGGCCATGCGCAGCTACATGCGGTCCAAGACCCTGGACGGCGTCCATGACGAGGGCATTGCCGCCCGCGTGGGACTCTCGGGCGGGGTCATAGAGGACATGTACAGGATCATGGCTCTTGCCGACTACGAGGACCGTTTCGTGATCCCGACCACGCATCGCGAGGAAGTTGAGGATGCCTACGACCTCCGTGGCGACTGCGGGTTCACCGACGGCAACGCCTGCTCCACGGGAATCTCCAGCGGATCGTTGTTTGGCGGCAAGAGAACGCCCTTGAAGATGCCTGAGGAGGCGAATTGATGGACCGCACACTCAAGTCCCTGTCCCTGGTTCTGAGCTATCCGACTCGGGACCTGAAGGCCGTCTTGCAGGAAATCGGGAAAGTTCTCGACTCGGACCGTCGCCTGAGCGGCATGACCCGTCGATCCTTGCGCCTTCTGGTGCAGGAACTTGAGGCACGCGACATCTACGATCTGGAAGAGCAGTACGTGGGCCTGTTTGATCGCTCGCGCACGCTTTCCCTGAACCTCTTCGAACACGTGCATGGCGAGAGCAGGGATCGAGGCGGCGCGATGGTGTCGCTTCTCGAGACCTACCGTGCAGGGGGGTTCGATCTTGCCACGGCGGAATTGCCTGATCACTTGCCGGCAATCCTGGAGTTCCTTTCGATGCGTCCTCGCCAGGAGGCCCGGGAAATCCTGGCAGACGCGGCGCATATACTCGAGGCGCTGGGAACCAGGCTCTCTCGGCGAAAGAGCTCCTTTTCCGGGGTGTTTGCGGCCCTCGTCGAGCTCTCCGGAGCGAAGGCCGACCGCTCGGCGGTCTCGGAGTTGCTCGGGCAACCCGAAGTCGATCCCGACAACCTGGAAGCGCTGGACGAGGTCTGGGAGGAGAGCGAGGTCCGTTTCGGGCCCGACCCTTCGGCAGGGTGCCCGCAAGCGCGCGACATGCTTGCCCGGATCGACGAACCCGTACGCCGCGCGTCCAGTGCGACAACTCAGTGACGGAGGCCAAAATGCACGACTTCCTGTTTGGAATCTTTCCCTACATCGCGCTCGGGGTAGGGATCATGGGCACGATTGCGCGATATGAGCGCGACCAGTTTACCTGGAAGACCTCTTCGTCACAGTTGTTGAGACGACGGCAACTGGCGATAGGCTCGATCCTGTTTCATGTCGGTGTGCTGGTGATCTTCTTTGGCCATCTGGTTGGGTTGCTGACACCGATCTGGATGTTCGACTTCATCGGCATAAGCCATGGCGCCAAGCAAGTGCTTGCCTTGGTCGTGGGCGGAGTTGCAGGCGTGGTGGCGTTGATCGGCGGCGGAATGCTGTTGCATCGTCGATGCACGGACCCACGCGTTCGCCAGACCTCGAGTTTCTGGGACATCGCGATCCTTGCATTGCTGCTGGCGCAACTGGTCCTGGGCCTCGGCACGATCGTTGTTTCAATCAACCATCTTGACGGGCACGAGATGGTGACATTCATGTACTGGGCACAGGGCATCTTCACATTCGACGCGGCTGCGGCGAGCTACATTGCCGATGCGGCACTGATATTCAAGCTTCACCTGGTGCTTGGGCTGTTGATCATTCTGGTGTTCCCGTTCACACGGCTTGTCCATGTCCTGTCGGGCTTTGCGGTGCCGTTCCGCTACCTGTTGACACGCCCGGGCTACCAAGTCGTGCGCTCACGCCGCACCGCCCCGTTGCCGAGCCGCTCCGGGCCTGCAACTCAGAGGAGCGACACTGCGAAGTCCAGGCCGGGACCGGCCTCCGGCGCGGCCGCGGGCCCGGCGGAGCAACAGTGATGAACGCGTCCCTTTTCCCGCCTCTTGTCGTGAATGGCGAGACGATCCCGCGGGCGGCCATTGCCGCGGAGGCACAGAACCACCCCGTTCCCGAAGGCAAGCCCGGGTTGGCGTGGCGCAAGGCAGCCAACGCGGTGGCCGTGCGTGCGCTCCTCCTGCAGGACGCAAGCCGGCGGGGGCTCGTCCCGGAACCGGCACGGGTTGGAGCGGACCGGCTCGAAACCGATGAAGAGGCCCTGATCCGGAATCTTCTCGAGACCGTTCTTGAACCCGACCCGCCGACCGCGCGGGCCGTCCGCGCGGAATGGGAACGCGATCCGTCTCGCTTTCGCACGCCGCCTCTTTGGGAAGCGTCACACATTCTGGTGGCTTGCGATCCCGACGACGCGACCAGCCGGACCAGGGCGGAGGCCCGGGCGCTCGAGCTTGCGACCCGCGTGCGCGACAACCCGCGCGACTTTTCCCGAATTGCCGCGACGGACAGCGACTGCAACTCTCGGGCGACGGGCGGGAAGCTTGGCCAGTTCGGGCCGGGAGAGACTTCGTTCGAGTTCGAGGCCGCCTTGCGCCGGCTTTCCGAAGGGGACTTCACGGTCGAGCCCGTTCTCACGCGGCACGGTTGGCACGTCATCCGCATGGATGCCGTCAACGAGGGAGCCGTGCTGCCGTTCGAGGCCGTTCGCCGGAAGATATCCGATGCCATGGAAAAGGCGGCCTGGGTTCGCGAGGCCCGATCCTACATCCGGAAGCTGGTCATGTCGGCCGAGATTTCTGGCGCGGACCTGTCAGTGCTCCATCCCAGGCGTGAAGAGTCGGCGATCCCGATCTGAAGCGTGCGATGCCGCCCGCTCAATTCGCTTTCGTCGCACAGGACGCGATTGCAGGCATGCCGTCTTGCCGAACCTTTACGCGCGCGTCGCTGAAAGACGGAAGCGACGACGTGCCCCGCCGTGGTGAACCTGTTCATCCAGGTCGCTTCAGTGGGTCATGACCTCGGCTTCGCCAGATCGGGCCGCGGCTGCGCGTTGGGCCATTTCGGCATATTCGGCCTCTTCGTCCCATTCGATTGCCTCCGGCTGCCGGACAAGTGCGTGATTCAGGACCTCGGATACCATCGAGACGGGAATGATGTTCAGTCCTTCCTTCACGTTGTCGGGGATCTCCGGCAGATCCTTCTCGTTCTCTTCGGGTATCAAGACGGTCGAGACGCCGCCGCGGCGGGCCGCCAGCAATTTCTCCTTCAGGCCGCCAATTGCCAGGACATTCCCACGCAGCGTGATTTCGCCGGTCATCGCAATGTCCTTCCGGACCGGAATCTGCGTGAGCACCGAAACGATCGAGGTGACCATTGCCACGCCCGCCGACGGACCATCCTTCGGCGTCGCGCCTTCCGGCACGTGGACGTGGATGTCCATTGTATCAAACCGGGTTGGCTGCACGCCGATGGATGGTGCGATTGACCTTGCAAAACTCGCAGCGGCGTCGATGGACTCCTTCATCACGTCGCCAAGCTTTCCGGTGGTCTTCATTCTCCCCTTTCCGGGAAGCTTCAGTGCCTCGATCGACAGGAGGTCTCCTCCGGTCTGGGTCCAGGCAAGTCCCGTGACGGCACCCACCTGATCAGACTTTTCGGCCAGCCCGTAGCGAAACTTCTTGACGCCGAGGAAGTCCTCCAGCCTTTCCGGAGTCACCACGACCTTCTTGTCTTCCTTCCTTACAATGCGCGTCACGGCCTTGCGTGCAAGCTTCGCGATCTCGCGCTCAAGGTTCCGGACTCCGGCTTCGCGCGTATAGGTGCGGATGATCTCGGTCAGGGCCTCTTCCGACAGCTCGAATTCAGACGTCTTGAGTCCGTGGTTCTTGGTCTGCTTTTCGAGCAGGTGCTGCTTCGCGATCTCGCGCTTTTCGTCTTCCGTGTAGCCCGCGAGCGGAATGGTTTCCATCCGGTCCAGAAGGGGGCTTGGCATGTTATATGTGTTCGCGGTCGTCAGGAACATGACATTCGAGAGATCGTACTCGATCTCCAGATAGTGATCGGTGAACGTCGAATTCTGCTCGGGATCCAGCACTTCCAGCATCGCGGATGCGGGATCTCCCCGAAAGTCGTGACCCATCTTGTCGATCTCATCGAGCAGGATCAGCGGATTGATGGTCTTGGCCTTCTTCATGCCCTGGATGATCTTGCCCGGCATCGAGCCGATATAGGTGCGCCTGTGACCGCGGATTTCCGCCTCGTCGCGCACGCCGCCAAGGCTGATGCGAATGAACTCGCGGCCCGTTGCATTTGCCACCGACTTGCCAAGCGAGGTCTTCCCGACGCCCGGCGGTCCGACGAGACAGAGAATCGGCCCTTTCAGTTTCCTGGATCGCTGCTGGACCGCGAGGTATTCGACGATGCGTTCCTTCACCTTTTCCAACCCGTAGTGATCGCTGTCGAGAATCTCCTGCGCACGGCCCAGATCCTTCTTGACGCGGGATTTCACGCCCCATGGAATTGTCAGCATCCAGTCAAGGTAGTTGCGAACCACGGTTGCCTCGGCACTCATCGGCGACATTGACTTCAGTTTCTTGAGTTCGCCCTCGGCCTTTTCGCGGGCTTCCTTGGAAAGCTTCGTGCTGGCGATCTTTTCCTCGATCTCGGTGACTTCGTTCGAACCGTCCTCGCCGTCGCCAAGCTCCTTCTGAATGGCCTTCATCTGCTCATTCAGGTAGTATTCCTTTTGCGTCCGCTCCATCTGGGACCTGACGCGGGTCTTGATCTTCTTCTCGACCTGCAAAACCTCCAGTTCGCCCTTGATGAGACCGTAGACGGCCTCGAGCCGTTCCGCGACGGACAGCATTTCCAGAAGCGCCTGCCTCTTCTCGACTTCGACGCCCAGATGGCCTGAGACGAGATCGGCCAGCTTCGATGCGTCCTTGCTTTCGGCGACCTGATACAACGCATCTTCGGAGACGTTCTTCCTGACCTTCACGTAGCGTTCGAACTCCTTTGCCACCGAACCGACGAGAGCCTTGATGGCAGCCTCGTCGCCGGCCTCCTCTTCCAGCACTTCGGCGCGTGCCTCGAAGTAGCTCTCGTTGTCCAGGTATTCGGTGATGCGCACGCGGTTTCGTCCTTCCACCAGCACCTTGACGGTACCGTCGGGCAGCTTGAGGAGTTGCAGGACACTGGCCAGCACGCCAACCTCATAGATGCCGTCAATCTCCGGGTCATCGTTGGCAGGATCAATCTGGCTGGAGAGCAGGATCTGCTTGTCTTCCCGCATGACCTCGTCGAGTGCACGCACCGACTTCTCACGCCCAACGAACAGCGGGACGATCATGTGCGGAAACACGACGATGTCCCTGAGGGGAAGCACCGGAAATGGCGTTGGCAGTGGCTTGGTCATGAATTTGTCCCGCATTGCGAGAAGGTCCGGCCGAGATTGCGACAGTGCCGTCCTTCTCCTGATTACGAAATCTATACTTGGTTTCGGGTCAGGTAACCTTCAACCTCTGCTCGTGGATCAAGCTTGCGTTCCTGTCGCTGCCCAAGGCAAGCGCATCGGCAATAACAGGCCAGCTTGCGGGAAGTCCGCATCTGGAGCTGGTTGTGGTCGAAAAGGAATGGGCCGGCGCATGGACCGGCCCCATATCAGAACTCTCCAACCGCTGTCATTCGCGGCTGCCCATGAACTGCAGCAGGAACATGAAGAGGTTGATGAAGTCGAGATAGAGGCGCAGCGCCCCCATGATTGCGGACTTCTCGAGCCACTCCTGATCCATGGCATGCGCATGGGCCAGATAGTCCGTCTTGATCCTCTGGGTGTCATAGGCGGTAAGGCCGGCGAAGATCAGGACACCGATCACCGAGACGGCAAAAGCCAGTGCGCTGGATGCTACGAAGAGGTTGATCACCATTGCGATGATCAAGCCGATCAGGCCCATCATCAGGAACGACCCAAAGCCTGAAAGATCACGCTTTGTCGTGTAGCCCCAAAGGCTAAGAGCCGCGAAGCCAGCCGAGGTTGCAACGAATGTCTGGGCAATCGATATGCCGGTGAAGACGGCGAATATCCAGGAGATCGAGAGGCCCATGGCAGCCGCAAACACGTAGAAGAAGGTTTGCGCGGCAGCTGCCGAAATCCTGTTGATCATGCCACCGAAGAGGAAGACCATTCCCAGCGGGAGAAACATCGCGACCCAGCCCAGAATGTTCGGGCTTCCGGTAGTCGGGTCGCGGAAAATCGCCGAGAGTGCTTCGCTCGTGCCAACGGACCAAGCCACGGCTGCCGTGACCAGCATGCCTATGGACATGATGCCGTAGACCTTGTTCATGTGCGCGCGCAGACCTTCGTGAATCTCGACCGATTCCGCCTGCGTCGTGGTCGTGTGGATGGTGTTGTACCTGTCCATCGATGTTGCTCCTTCCTGTCTCAACATACCGGAATACGGCTTTCAAAATACCGGAATACGGCTTTCAAAGTTCAATATGGCGAAATCAGCGTGAATTTCAACAGCCAGATGGCAAAAGACCCGAGGCGCTCGCTCCAGTTGCATGCGCCAGGGCGAGATCTGCCAGGCACGTTGGTTTCCCGTGATCCCGCAAGCTTCGCGACCTCATGGAGGCCATTCGGTTCCCGTGTTCGGCGATTCCGGCGGCGCAGGGCCCTTTGTCGGCCTCTCGGGTGGTCGGGCCAGCGGTTCCGAATGCGCGTTCCACTGGCTGGCGCCATTGACTGTCCCGCCTGTTCGGCATTCGGAACGACAAACTCGGCGCGGCCATTGTTGTTGGTCAAGGTCGTTTCAAACAGGGCGGTGCTGCGACGCGGGGATGTTCTCAAAGACATCTCCGAAGCTGCGGGGAACGGTTCCGACGCCAAGTTCAAAATCGAGGCGCCGAGCTGTCATGCTGCCAAATTGACGTCTCCCGCCGGAATCGTCAGCGCGGCGGCCATTTTTCTCGGCGGCGATGCTGGCCTGGCCTTGTTGGAGAGCTCCTTTCCGAGTTTCCTGAGATCTGAACCAGGGTAGGTTGAACCACATGACCCGGGATCAGGTTGCCGAAGCGGCGGTGCTTGGAGTGGGACTCTGTCCCCTGCCGGAACCGATTCCACATGTTCTTTCGTGCAGAGTGTGGGCCGGGAGTCACGTTTCATGAATGTGAGCCTCGCAATTGTCCTGGCCATGGCGATCACCGCCGGACTCTATATTGCCTGGGCGATCGGCGCCAACGACGTGGCGATTTCGATGGGAACGTCTGTCAGATCTGGCGCAATCACGGTCGGCGCGGCCATCGTGATCGCCGGAGTGTTTGAATCCCTTGGGGCACTTCTGGCGGGCGGAGAGGTGACGTCTACGATTCGCTAGGGCATCATCGACGCCGAAGCACTTGAGAAGGACCCGGACTCCTGGTCGTTGGCATGCTCTCCTTGCTCTTCGCAGCCGCAATCTGGCTGACGGTCGCGTCGGCGTTTGGCTGGCCGGTGTCAACCACGCACTCGATTGTTGGAGCCATTATCGGATTTGCCGTGGTTGCGATCGGCATCGACGCGGTCCATTGGCGGGACGTGGCAGCTATTGCCGCGAGTTGGGTGGCAACCCCTGTCCTCGCCGGAGCGATCTCGTTTTTCCTGGTGCTGAGCGTGCAGCGGCCAATCTTCGACAAGAGCGATCCAATGTACTACGCTCGTCGCTACGTTCCCGTCTACATCTTCGCTTCGGCGTTCGTGACTTCGGCTGTGACCTTCGTCAAGGGCCTGAGAGGCTGACCTAGAATGTGGATGACCTCCCCCAGATGTGGCATTTCCATGCTGATCACCACACCAGGCAAGGAGGGCCACATGGCTTGGAACGAGACCGCCCGCGAGAAGCGCGGGCGCAGTTCGGACCGGCATGAAAGCGATTTGACCGACGAGGAACGGCTTGTGATCGAGCCGCTCCTGCCGGCCCCGTCGAGGCCGGGCCGTCGCCGCACCGTCGACTTTCGGGCGGTTTCCGACGCGATCCGGTACATGCTGGCGACGGGGTGCCGGTGGCGGGCGGTTCCCAAGTGTTTCCCGCCCTTGCGACGGTTCGGAACCATTTCTGCGCATGGCGCGACGACGGCGTTCCGGAGCGCATGATGGGCACGCTGCGCGATCTTGCGCGCATGCAGGCGGGGCGCTCCGGAGATCCGGCGGCGGCCGCGATCGACAGCCAGCCGGTGAAGACGACGGAGATGGGCGGCCCGTCGGGATGCGGCGCGGGCAAGAGGATCAAGGGCAGGAAGCGCCACGCCACGGTGGACGTGGAGGGGTTCCCGATCGCGGTCCGGGTTCACGCGGCCGACATGCAGGACCGGGACGGTGCGCCGGCTGTCATCCTCGCGGTGCCGGAGAAGGCGCCGGAGGTGAGAAAGCTGTGGGCGGACGGCGGGCATGCGGGACCGAAGCCGGAGGCCGCGCTGGCGGAGCACGGCCCCGGATCGATCCTGGAGATCGTGCCCGGGCCCAGGGAGACAAGGGGCTTCACCGTCCCCTGTCGCCGATGGGTGGTGGAGCGGACGTTCGCCTGGCTGTCGTGGTGCCGGCGCCTGGCGAAGGACGTGGAGCGGACGCTGGCGAGCTCCCTGGCCTGGGTCCAGCTGGCCGCGTGCCGCTTCCTGGCCCGCCGTCTGGCGCGAGGGGCAACGCCATGAAAACCAATGACATGATCAACTCAATGACTTATGATTCAGCCTCTAAAGCATGTCGGACTGGACCTCAGCATGCCGGTCGCGCTTCTCTATTCCGTGATTGCCGCAGGCATCGTCGCCTTTGTGGGCCATCTGGTGATCGATCGGCTGAGTTTCCGGAGCTTCGTGTCCCCGATCGGAGGACAGTCGCGCTATAGCGACCTGGAGGGTGTTCGGTATCCTGATGATAGTCACTGCATCAGGCATGGCGTTCGCGCACGGCTCCAACGATGCCGCCAACGCGATCGGGCTCGTCGCGGCTGTCGTCGGAGTGGTGTCGACGGGCGGAGTGGCCGCCAAGTCAGTGATTCCGGTCTGGGTCCTGCTGTTGGGAGCGGGAGGCATTATGGTCGGGCTGGCGACATTCGGCTAACGGGCCATGGCCACGATTGGCCGCAAGATCACTGAACTCACGCCGAGCCGCGGATTCGCCGCCGAACTCGCGGCCGCGTCGACGGTCGTGGTAGTCAGCGGCACCGGTATGCCGGTTTCAATGACCCAGACGCTGTTGGGCGCCATGCTGGGGGTTGGCCTCGCACGCGGTGTTCGGTGAACTGGACTTCGGTGTGATCCGCACGGTTTTGGCGTCCTGGTCGTCACGCATCCGGCGGGCGCGGTGATCGCGGTGGTGATCTACTACCTGCTGTCGGCGATTTTCCTTGGAAGCGCGGGATGATGAGACTCGCCGAAGAGCTTCTGCTTTTGCTCCGTGACGAGGATGGTGCGCTGTCACGAGCGCCGGAATGGTCCGCCCGGCACGCGCTTGCTGGTGCTGTGTTGATGGATCTGGCACTGGAGCATCGCATCGACACGGACGCCCAGAGACTGTTCATGGTCGACACGACATCCGTGGGGGACCAATTGCTCGATCCGGTGCTCGCAGAGATCGCGCGTGCCGACCGGACCCACGACGCTCTTCACTGGGTGAAGCGCGCCACCCGGCATGCTGACGAAATACGGGACACGGCATTGGCGCGGTTGATCGACAGTCACATTCTGGAACTCAGCGAAGATCGCTTTCATGCCGGTCCGAACTGCGCCTATGCTTCTCGCGGGTGGTCTCGTTCCAAGCCGTGTGGCCCTCTTCGCCTGGTGTCAAAGTCAGCATGGAATACCACATCTGGGGGAGGCCATCCACATTTTAGGTCAGCCTCTTAGCGAGGCTGTGAGAGCCTTTGCGCGCATTCAATGCCCATTGGGGGAGGATGACGGCATGATGGAAACGTCCGGACGTCGAGGCAGCCTCGGCCCGGACACAGAATGGCCCGGCAAGCCACGGTTGGGAACCCATGAAGCGTGTTGGGTGCTCGGCTTGGACGCTGCGAGGTAAGTGCCGATTCCCAGAGGCGCAATGAACGAACGCGATGGAATTTCACGCACTTGACGATGGTGGACCTGCGACTGGCCAACCAGTGTCGACCGTGCGGCCCGATGTGCCATCGCGGAGGATGCGTCGGTGATGAAGCGAGACTTGACGGCCTTGTTTCCACCGCATACCCCGCAATGCGCGTGCGCTTAAGGGGAGGTCAATGCCGGAGGGCGACACAGAAAGCGTTGAGCTCTGGTCCGTGGCCGAAAGATTGGCGGATGCCGCTCGGGAGGAGACTCTGCGCCATTTCCGCGCAAGGAGTCTGACAACGGAAAGCAAGAGCGAAGACTTTGACCCGGTTACGGTTGCCGACAGGAATGCAGAAGCCTTGATGCGCGCGGTCCTCGAGGAGTGTCGACCGGAGGACGGCATATTGGGCGAGGAGTTTGAGCCGAAGCATGGCACCAGCGGCTTGACCTGGGTTCTTGATCCGATTGACGGCACTCGAGGGTTCATTAGCGGCACGCCGACTTGGGGCGTTTTGATTGCAATTTCAGACGACGACGGGCCGTTTCTAGGGCTGATCGACCAGCCCTATATCGGCGAGCGATTCATGGGCGGTCGAGGCAGGTCTGTTCTTGAGGGGCCGCAAGGCAGCCGCCCCTTGAGCGCAAGCGGAACAACATCATTGGCTGACGCCACGCTGTTCACGACATTCCCAGAAGTTGGCACGTCCGCCGAAGCCGCCGCGTTTCGACGCGTTGCCAGCAAAGTGCAACTGACCCGCTATGGCTGCGATTGCTATGCATATGCGCTGCTCGCCGCCGGCCAAATCGATCTTGTCATCGAAGCCGGCCTAAAGGCCTTTGACATTCAGGCACCCATTGCCGTGATTGAGGCGGCAGGGGGAATCGTCACCGATTGGGAAGGCAAGCCGGCTCACGACGGGGGCAGGGTATTGGCGGCTGCAACGACAGAATTGCACGCGTCCGCCATGAAATTGCTCGCCTGATCGGCCGCCATCGCGTTGCCATCGTGAAATCCTTGCCCGCATGGCTGCGCCGAGCGCAATCGTTCAAGGGTCCCGGCAATCCTGGGTGGGGGCGCACCAAAGGATAGGCACCGCAGCAACGCCAAGTCGATGTCCATGTCGATCATGCATCGCCAAGGACGGAACCGGTGACCGAAGTTCCAGGAGATGACCTTCATCCTGCATCTCGCCGCTCCGCAGTCTTGCACCGCCGGGACCATCTTTGGCGGCATTCAGGGTTCTTGCCTGCCTCGATCCTTGCAAAGAATCAGGGCAATTGCTCACCCCTACTATGGCCTGGTTGGACATAGTGCAGCCTTGTCATGTTGGCCGCGTTTCCGGCCAGCGTGATCCGCGTGGAGGTTTCGCCAAAGTCAGCGAAACGGCGAAAGCATGCACCATTGCCGGCAAGCTCCCGGCGGTCTTGCAGGTCGGACGTCGGATTGGCCGAAATTGACCGGCTGGGGCTGCGCAGTTTCCTGCCAAGACAAGGTCAAGCCGCTGACCGAATGTGCCGCCGGGTGCAGGCAGGAGCATGAACGCTCGCCCCGCACCTGGAAGCCTCGCTGGTCCGCACTCTTCTGGCCCCCCCCCCCCCCGCGACATCGAAATGCCGCTCCAGTTTGCGATTCCCGGAAGCGAACGTCTCGTTTCGGCTAGTTCCGGACCCGGGTGCAAGTGCCGACCCCGCGCGATTGGCACTTCCCTCCTGCACGGAGGCCGCTCCCGCGGTCGGCTGCGAAGGCAGCTGGCATGGCAAACGGCTGCTGCATGCAGCGAAGATACCTGCCATCACGTCTTTCCTTCCCGTTTCGACCGCGCTACCATCGTCGCGTCGGGCACCGGATCCCGGAACCGCTCGTCAAGAGAGATGGAAATGAAGCTTGGCGCCTTCTCGATCAGCCTTGCCGTTCTGGATCTTGCAAAGTCGCAGTCGTTCTACGAGAAGCTCGGCTTCCACGTGACCGGCGGCGATGAAAGGGAATGCCTGATAATGGTGAACGGAACGACGGTCATCGGCCTGTTTCAGGGGCTCTTCGAGAAAAACATCCTCACTTTCAATCCCGGGCTGTCCCAGGACATGTCGCGTCTCACCGACTTCACCGACGTGCGCGACATCCGCGCATCACTCTTGGCCGACGGGATCGAAATGGCAACCGACACCGATCCGGAATCTACCGGACCGGCGAGCACATTCATCACGGACCCCGACGGGAACCCGGTCCTTGTCGACCAGTTCTTTCCGAAACCGGGCAACTGACCGCCTCCGGTGCCGTGGCATGGCTCCGGGGATTCTGGCACTCCCCCGATGCAGAAGTAGTCCGAGCGGGGATGTCAGTGTCAGCAGCCTTGTTGGAAGTGAGCCGGGCGTCATGGGCCCTGCGACGCAGAATTCGTCGGCTTTGGTAGGGAGATCCGTGCATGTCCGAGCACTCATACCAATCCCAGAAAGTTTTCACACATGAACATGGCCCTGATTTGCCGGCGTGGCATCGGGTGTGAGACGTGCCCATGACCGATGGCCGATGGAGCGGATCCGGTCTGGTGACGCCGCAAAGCCTTCCCGGACTTCGGCGACCCTTTCCGTGACTGCCTCGGCGGTCTCGAAGACCTGATTGGCGAAGTGTCGCGCCTTGAGAAACCGGAACACCGTTTCCACGGGATTGAGCTCCGGGCTGTAGGGCGGCAGCCGCAGCACCGAGACGTTTTCCGGACAGTCGATTTCCCTGGACCGATGCCAGCCTGCGCCGTCAAGTACCACCAGCGCATGACGGCCGTCGGGAACCGCGGCGCCGATGTCCAGGAGGTGACGGTTCATCTCCTGCGTGTTCGCCCTGTCGCAGACATGGCCGGCCGCCGCACCGTCATCAGGGCAGATCGCGCTGAACAGACAGCAATGGCCGTAGCGATGGTCCCTTGGCACCCGGGGCCTGCTGCCTCGCAGCGCCCAGACGCGGGTGAGCATGCCTTTCTGGCCGATGCGTGCCTCGTCTTCGTACCAGATGTCCACGGAGGCCGGATCCGTGCCCTCCGGCAGGGCGGACATCGCCAGTTCGCTGAAACTCACACGTCCTGACCTCGCCCCTTGCGACAGGCAACTTTCATGAGGCGGGTTTCCCCGCCCTGGCATTGTTCCCGGGCAATTCGCAGACCATGCGCAGGCCGGTTCCGGGGAAGATCGTGCATGTCTGGTTGAGCTCTTCGAGCAGTCCCGCGACGGCGGCGTCGCCCGCATCGCTGGCGGTGCCGAGGATGCGCACCCGCAGGATGCCGTTTTCCGGGTCCGGGACGATGTCGGCATCCGACTGGAACAGTTCGGCGAGGGTGCGGCGTGGGCGTTGCTTCGCGCCCTGCGCGTCGGCGACGGCGGGCATCATCCGGGTCTCGGCGCGGCAGGCGATCATGCGGATGACGTCGAGGAGCAGCCTCTCGCCGGAGGGCAGCGCGTCAAGCCACTCATCCTCGCCGAGTTCCGCGACCTTGACGTGCGTGGGCAGATCCCTGCGCCGGAGCTTGAGCGCCTCGCGCTCGGCGTCGAGCGTCCCGATCTCGGCCTTCAGCCTCTCGGCGGACCTGGCGGCCGTGCCGGACGGCCCGCCCCCGGTCAGGTCGGCGACGCGGTTGCGCAGCGTGCCGAGCCTGTTCCGCATCCGGTTGATCCGGCGGTCCAGCTCGCGCCGGGCCGGATTGACGACGCGCGCCTCCGGATCCTGCTCGGCAAGGCCGTGCACCGGCAGCGCGTCGAGGCTGAACTCGTCGCGCATGTACTTGAAGAAGCTCTCCTGCGCCCATCGGGAGAACAGCGCGCCTGCGGCCTGCTCCGTCGGCACGCCGAAGTCGGTGGTCACGAGCGGGACCTGCCGGCCCGAGTCCAGCAAGCGGCGGATCTGGCGAACCTCGGGCCCCTTGCCGCCCTTGCCCAGCCTGATCCGCCTCTCGGCAAGGCGGACCTCGGCCGAGCCGGCGCCGCCGGGACCGTGGAGCGGCGCCTCGACGGCGCGGAACTCCTCCTCCGGCCAGTCCTCGCCCCTGAAGCCCTTGTGCCAGGTGATCACCGCGATGCCACGCCGGGCGAGGCGGGCGAACAGGGCCGGGCTCCATCCCTCCCGGTCGAAGACCAGCGTCAGCGCGGGCGCGGCCTCCGGCGAGACCGTGAGATCCGGCGCGTCCGGTCCCGGCAGGCCCAGCCGATCCAGCGCCGGAAGGACGTCGTGCTCCAGCGCCTTGGCCATGCCGGGATCGAGATCCTTGTGCAGGCACAGCAGCGGCCTGCCGCCGAGCGCGTTGACCCAGTAGCTGGTCGAGGCCGGCAGGCAGAGCTTCCGGCGCGACACGAAGTGCTTCGGAAGGCGGCCCTTGCGGCCGGCATAGACCTTCACGTGCCCGTCCACCGACAGCGTGGCGTGGGCGTCCGGCTCGTCGGCCATCCACGCCCGCGCCAGCGCGTCCTGCCAGCCCTTCACCCGCTGAACGTCGGATGCGAGCGCCCGGATCTTGCGCCGCAGCGTCTTCGCTTCCGGGCAGCGGTCCAGCCCCAGGACCGCGCCCCATTCCCCCGGAGCCTCGTGGCGCAGCGCCTCGGGGTTGCGGACCCGGGCCATGAACAGGAACGCGAGCAGGAGAAGCGTGCTCGTCAGCCCGTGGCATCCTTTCGGCAGCGACAGGAACGCGCCCGAACGGTCGAGCAGCCCTTCCTTCAGGAGCGTCGGCAGCGCGGCCAGCACGCCGCCGCAGGCGACCGCCGAAAGAGGCTCGTCGAAGCGCGGATGCGCCTCGGCCATCGCCCCCGCCGAGGCCGCGACGCGCCCCGCGCTGTCGCGCGCGCCCCGGCCCATCGGCGCCTCCCGGTCGCGCCGGTCCCGTTCGCTGCGGCCGAGCAGGCCTGCCCGGACATCCTCGTCCTGCGTGTCCGTTCCGGCCGGCTGCTCCTCCTGCGCCTCCGGCTTCGTGTTCTCCGGCTCGGGCTGTCGCGCGCCGATGAACCCCTTGCGGCGGTTGTGGTTCAGCGTCGTGGCGGGAACCTCCAGCTCGCGGGCAACCGCGGTGCCGCTCATGCCCTTGGAAAGGAGGCGGTCCGCCTCCCGCGCCGTCTCGCCGGTGATCACGCTCGTTCCACGGCCCCGGCGCGGCTCGTGGAACGCCGCCTCGCCCTCGTTCCGAAGCTTGTCCGCCGCACGCTGAACCGTCGCGCGGCCAACGCCGAACGCAGCCTGCAGGTCCCTGTGGCGGATGCCGTGCCTGGCGAACCTGGCGATCCGCAGTCTCATGGCCGGGCGGTCGTTCTCGTCGTGGCAGTCGAAGGGCTCGAGGTTGGAGAAGCAGACGGTCTGGCCGTCCTCGGATGCGAAGGAGAAGCACGAAGCGCCGATCTGGACGGCGTCTGAAGGGTGCATGGCGAGCGTGTTCATGGGAAGCGGGAAACCTGAAAGTGAGCCTCATGTCATATTGCCCGCTTCCGGCGTGCCTGTCAAGCCGGAAATCTGCATATTGTCGTTGTTTTGTTGGCCAAACGGGCCCTGGAGGACATCGAAATCAGCCCGCGAGGTCAGGACGTGTGAAATTCCGCCGGAAATCCTCCTGCGCCTGCGGGTCCGCCTTGGGGTGAAGCGGGCGCGGGGACACCTTCCGGAACCCGAGCGCCCGGACCAGGCACCGAACCGCCTCGAGCGACATCACGGCACCGAAGACGACCTTGATCCTCTCCTTGAGCAGTCCAGGGGTCCAGGCCGGGACGCCAGGGCCAGGCCCGTCTTCAAGCCAGTGCCTGACCTCGGCCTTCCGGCTCGCGTCCAGCTTCGAGGATCGTCCGCTGCGCGGACGGTCCTTCAGCCCGTCCGGCCCCTCCGCATCGTGCCGGTTGGACCAGTCGCAGAGCGTCTGTCTGTCGACCCGGGCCCGGAGCGCTGTCATGCCGCGGCCGAGTTCGCCTTCCATCAGGTGCGCGATGGCACGCAGGCGTCGGGACTGTCGTGAATCATTGCACTTGCGCGCCAGGGCTCCAGTGTCATCGACCGTGCGGTCGGTGTTCGTGATCGCGATGCCTGCGGGCATGTCTTCCTCCATGTGAGATTTCAGCACCCACAACATGGAGCAGGATGGCATCGGCCGCACACAGTTTGTCGCATCGCACCACAACATGATGTTCCTTGTTTGTTCGTGAGTCATTACTTTCTTGAATTGGTATCATTGGGGTAATCGCACGAACGTCGGAGCGGTCCCCGTCCTTGGTGTCCCGCTGCAACCGCAGGCTGTGTTCAGGGACTCACTCCGCTCGGTCCGCCTCTTTCTTGGTTCCCCCGTTCCACTCTGAAGTGCAACACCAGCGGTAGTGGGTGCCTGTTTTTTCGGCACAGGATGTTGCATGTGGGCCAGATGGCGGCGACAGTCCCGGTTGTGAGACCAGGAGACCGCCATGCCAAAGGGCTACCGCCACCTGACCCGGGAAGAACGGTGCCAGATTTGCGCGCTGAGGAAAGGCGGGCTTTCTGAACCAGCGATCGCGCGGCAGCTGGGCCGCGACCGGACGACGGTCTGGCGCGAGGTGCGCCGGAACGGCGGCGGCCGCGGCTATCGGCACAGGCAGGCGCAGGGGAAGGCTTCGGCACGGCGCAGCGCGGCCTCGTCGGTTGCCAGGAAGATGACGCCGGAGCGGTGGCGGCTGGTGGAGGACAGGCTGGCCGACGGCTGGAGCCCCGAGCAGATCGCCGGCCGTCTCAGGAAGGAGGGCGTCCCGATGGCGGGGCGGCAGTGGACCTGCCGGCACGTCCGCGCCGACCGGAAGTCTGGCGGCCAGCTCTACCTGCTCCTGCGCCGCCGGGGAAAGAGGCCGAACTGGAAGGGCGGACGTCATGCGGGGCGCGGGCACATCCCGGGCCGCGTGGACATCTCCGAGCGTCCGGCGGTGGCGGAGGCGAAGGAGCGGGTCGGCGACTGGGAGGCGGACACGATCATCGGGAAGGGCCACGGCGGCGCGCTGGTGTCGCTGGTGGAGCGAGCGTCGAAATACACGCTTCTGGCGTTGGTCGGCCGGAAGACGGCGGACGCGGTCGGCAACGCGATGCTCGGAATGCTGCTGCCGCTGCACGCGCTGGTCCACACGATCACGGCGGACAACGGGAAGGAGTTCGCGGGTCACGCCCAGGTGGCTCAGGCGCTCGGTGCAGGGTTCTTTTTCGCCACGCCGTACCATTCCTGGGAGCGCGGCCTGAACGAGCACACGAACGGTCTCGTGCGTCAGTATTTTCCGAAATGGACGGACTTCCGCCAGGTCACCGACGCACAGGTGAAGGCGGTTCAGGACCGGCTGAACGCGCGTCCGAGGAAGGCGCTGGGCTGCCTGACGCCGGAGGAGGCGTTCCGGGCGGCGCGGCCTCCATGACGGAAACCGTCCCGGACCGTCCTTCAGGGGACCGGTCCGGGGAGGAAAGCGACGTGATCGGCCCGCCGGCCTCGTTCGGGCTCCGCCCTCGCTTCGCCCGGCGGGCCGATCACGTCACTGCGCGGGGCTTGCACTGTCGAGAGAGCCTGACTACGCTCCGTACCCGAGGGACTTCAGCCGCATCCGGCCCGGATTTCCGGTGCCTGGGGCAGGAAAATCCCGCCGCCGGGCCATTTCCTCCGCTCGGGCTACGCCCTCGCTACGGAAATGGCCGGCGTTGCACTTCGGACTGGAAGTGGGGGTTCTATTGCCGGGTAGCGCCGAAGGCGCCGATGATGTCGGATCGCTCGAAGAAGCCTGCAACCTCTGCGTGTTCGGGGCCGTGGAAGCCACCCTAGATGCGCGTGCCGGACTGACCGGTGGCAAAGGTTCCGTTGACGCCGACCGCGATGTTGGAAAGGATCAGCGCCTCGACAGGATGCGCCTGCCCACGGTCAATGTGCCGGATGCCACTGAATGCCGCATCAAGCCCGCCAACAGCCATGTCGTGTTTCCGGGTCGCGGTTCCGGCGACCTGATTGCCCTTGTCGTCCTCAGCGATGGGCGTTCTCACCATGTTGCCGAGCCACGTGGCAATTCCGGCCGGCGTGCAGTCCGTGAAGTCTCCCGGCGCGAGCGTGCACACGGAACAGGACACGATCTCCTCACCGATTGCGCTTTCGGTGCTGAGCACGAACGCGCAATGGTCCATCCAGGTGCCGAACGAGGTCCCGTCCACGCCCATGTGCCGCCCCGATGGCATCGACATCGCCTGACGCCATCACGACCGCGTCTCGGCGCCGCCGGTCACGGGGTTGAGCAGTTCGCAAAGTGGACCGGAGCAGTCCGGCGGCAACCGGAACCTCTGGGTTCCGTCTTGGGACATGACCTCAATGTGCAAGGTGGAGGTATCAGGGAATCCGTGCGCGAGACGATCTCCTGTTGGCGTTGCCGCTGCGCCGTTCCCGTCTCGACCGGCACGGACAGGCCGGTGAGTTCCCTGATGTCCTCGGGATCACGGGCACGCGTATCTGCAACGCCTCAGGCTGCGAAAGACAGACCCGTCGCCACCGCCAAGCCAAGAATGGAAGGGATTTTCATGTCTGGTTGCTCCTCAGTTGGGTCCTGTCAATCCCGCATCGTCCTCCTGCTACCTGATTGTGCGGCGCTGGTCATGGGTGATGACACGGAATTCGCGCAGACGACGGAATCCGCAATCGTTGCCGTTCCCGACGGCGGATTTCGTTAAGGAGCGCAATGCCTGCATCAGTGAACGGGCGGCAATTCGGGCGGAACCGATTGTGCGTCACATGGCAATGCATGACACCCGAATATCGCTCCAAGGGACCGGGATGCGCGGTGCTTGTGCAACGGTATGTGCAACTGGCGCGGCATTCCGGCCCATCCTTGAATGGCTTGAGCGTCCATGCGTGGTGATGGCGGGCATTGTCGACATGCACGTGGATGAACCTGCCGCCGGGCCAGGCCCGTTCGAACTTCGGCAATTGCCGCGAGTTCGTCTCCTCGTCGACTTGACCGCCGTCAACAAGAATGTGTTCCATGATCCTTTGCTGCTTGATGGTCATCCTTGAGGCGCAATTGCTGTCAGCGTCACAACGGCGACCATCGTTGCCGCCATTCCCACATTGATGCTTCGCTGCCAACTCTCGGGCAGGTTCATCCGCCGAATCGTGACACCGGCGCATAGCCAGACTACATGAATTGCGATCCACAACATATTAAGAAGAAGTAGCTTTATTCCGATTTCAAGAAGGGGGTTCTCGGACAAGAATGCAAATCCGGAAAACAATGTCGTGTTCACCACATAGGCCTTCGGATTGACCGCCTGAAGCAGGATCCCGCCTCGGATTCCGGGAGGCCTCGGCTGCTCGATGAATGCAATTCTCGTACCGGCAACGGCGATCCGGAAGGCCAGCCACAGCAGATAGGCCGCTGATGCCACGGCCAATGCCACTCGGATCCCGGGTTCAGCTAGCACCAGTGCCGCCAACCCGCTGATCACCGCAAGGCACACGAGGTTCGTGCCGACAAAGAGTCCTGCTAGATACCGGACACCATGCACATATCCGAACGCCGAGCCGACACCTGCGAGAGACAGGACTCCTGGACCTGGCGTGATGATCAGAAAGAAGACAGCCAGGATGAAACTTGCCATTTTCGCTCATTGCCCCGGGATGCTCGGGAAACGCAAGGCATCTCTTGGCCCTTGCAGGCATGCGCGTTTCATTGGGTCCAGGAGACGTGGCGAGACTATTCCAGCGCCCTGATGTAATGCGCGATGGCGAGACGGTCCTCGGGTGAAAGCCTGCCTATGGTTGCGACAACCTCGGCCATCTCGCCGCCCGCACTGTCGAAGTCCGGCGTGAATCCGGTTTCAAGGTAGTAGGCAATGTCTTCCGCGCTCCAGTCCAGAGCGCCCGGCACCAACGCGGGAATGCGTCCCTTCCCGGCCGGATGTGGTGCGCCTTCCATCCACGCTGAAACAAGGCTGCCTCCAAGCAGGTTCCTAGGCGTATGGCATTCCGCGCAGTGGCCCAGGGCTTCCACCAGGTATCGGCCGCGTTTCAGTTCGGGTGTCTCGGCAGGCCGCACCCATGCCGGCTTCAGGAACAGGGCTTTCCACGGTCCGAGCGAGGCGCGGACATTGAACGGAAAACCCAGCTCGTGAGGCTGGCTTGATGCAGGCGATGCTGGCAGCGTTCGCATGAACGCCCAAAGATCGGCAACGTCCTGGTCATTCATCCGGGCGTAGGATGTGTATGGAAACGCCGGGTAGTAGTGCCGACCCTCGGGTGACGTGCCATGGAGCAGGGCAGAGGCGAACTCAACCACTTGCCAGTCACCGATTCCGCGGGTTGGATCAGACGAGATGTTGGGTGCGATGAATGTGCCGAACTGCGTCACGAAGCGTCGGCCTCCTGGAAGCGCCAGATCGTCGTTGCTCGTTTCGGCCTTGTGGCACGAAGCGCACCCACCTGCCCAGAACACCATTTCGCCTCGCGCCGCATTGCCTTGGAGCGCCGCAAACCTTGCCGGGTCAACGACCGCGGGACGGGTCAGCCAAAGTGCTGCCGCAATGCCAAGCGCTCCGAGCAAGGACAGCCACGTAAGAGCACGCGTCATTAGCTTTCACCTCGGCTGACAGGTTGTTCTCGTTGCCGTCGGTCTCAGCGCTGGCGGTAGTTTCTATGGCAGGCGCTGCAAGCGCCGCCAACACCCCGGATTGCGCCGCGCAACGCGTCTTGACCCTCACCCGCCGCCGCCGCGAGCTGGCCGGCGGCCTCGACCAGTTGAACGACAGACTCTCCGAATCGCAAGTCCTCCTCCCAGATGGAGGGCAGAGCCTTGGTCTCATTGCCCAATTCCGCCGCGGACGTACCCGGTGCCCAATAGGCGTCCTGGTTCATCATTGCGAGCGCCAGGAGATTGTTCGCGGCCGAATGCGCTGCATCTGCATCGTAGTCGAATTCACTCTTCGCCACGGCTCCGATCAAGTCGAGGTTGAACGCATAGAGCTTCATGTGCGCCTGACGAGCGCTGGCGGCCGGATTGCCGTCATGTCCGTCTGCATGCGCGAGCGTGACTCCCACCAATGCAAGCGCGGCAAACATGAGAGCAAATTGCTTCGTGAATTTCATCTGCCTCTCCTAGAAGCATGGTCCGTTATGCCTTGCATGTTAGCCAAAGACTCCAGGAATGCCACCGCTCTCGGCCATGGGAACATTGCGGGAGTGCTTTCGTTCGGTGACTACGAGTCTTCGGCCAACTCGTTGCTGTCCCCGCAATTCGAGTCCTCAAGGCAAACGCGTCCGATATAGGGCAGGTTCCTGTTTCTTTGTGCGTAATCGATTCCATAGCCGACGACGAACTCGTCGGGAATCTCAAACCCGGTCCAGGTGGCGGAAATGTCGATTTCACGACACGACGGCTTGTCAAGAAGTGCGATCGTTTCGAGCCTTCGCGGGTATCGCGCCTGCAAGAATCTCAAGACGTGGCTCAGCGTGTATCCCGTGTCCACGATGTCCTCGACCACGAGAACGTCCTCGCCTTCGATTTCGCCCCGGAGATCCTTGAGGATGCGCACCTGGTGGCTCGAGACCATCTCGTTCCCGTAGGAGGAAACTTCGAGGAAGTCGACCTCGACGTTCATGTCAAGCTTGCGCACGAGATCGGAAATCAGCACGAAGGAACCGCGCAAGATCCCGACCATTATCAGCTTGTCGGTGTCGCGAAAGGTCGCTTGGATTTCCCGGGCGAGTTCCTCGACACGTGTTGCAATGGTCCGTGCCGAGATCAACTCAACGATCGAATATGGTCTTGTCACAACGAGTCTCCCCTTGACCCCCGTCTCCGCTCCCTACACGTAAAGGCAAGGACGATTCCAGACCCGAGCACATGCCCTCCCATTCCGAATGCCGCCGCGTTCCATACAGTGCGAGACAGATGTACGACCTTGTGGCGGACGTGGAGCGATACCCGGAATTCCTGCCTTGGACCGCCGCCGCGCGCATTCGCGAGATGCGCCATGAAGGCAGCCAAGTCGTGATGCTCGCCGACTTGGTGATCTCCTTCAAGGTGTTCAGCGAGAAGTTCGGCAGCCGGGTCACACTCTGGCCCGGCGCAAACAGGATCAACACCGAGTATCTTGACGGCCCATTCCGCCGAATGACGTCGGCTTGGGAGTTCGTTGACGCCGAGGAAGGCGGTTCTGACCTGGATTTTCATGTCGACTTCGAACTCCGAAACAGGCTCTTGCAGACCACGGCCAAGCTCTTTTTCAATGAAGTGACGCAGCGCGTTGTGCAATCCTTTGAGCGCCGCGCGGAAGATCTCTATGGGCGCGGCTAGGCGAAGACGGTGGGCGTGGCGGTTCGACGGTCGCTATATGAAGTTCTGAAATTAATTCAATAATTTAAGTTAATTCCTTGATTTTCATGATCTTGATTTTAGGAACTTGACTTAAGAAGCCGGTCTGATTGTATTTTTTGGAACCCCCGTTCCACTCTGAAGTGCAACACCAGAGGTAGCGGGTGCCTGTTTTTTCGGCACAGGATGTTGCATGTGGGCCAGATGGCGGCGACAGTCCCGGTTGTGAGACCAGGAGACCGCCATGCCAAAGGGCTACCGCCACCTGACCCGGGAAGAACGGTGCCAGATTTGCGCGCTGAGGAAAGGCGGGCTTTCGGAACCAGCCATCGCGCGGCAGCTGGGCCGGGACCGGACGACGGTCTGGCGCGAGGTGCGCCGGAACGGCGGCGGCCGCGGCTATCGGCACAGGCAGGCGCAGGGGAAGGCTTCGGCACGGCGCAGCGCGGCCTCGTCGGTTGCCAGGAAGATGACGCCGGAGCGGTGGCGGCTGGTGGAGGACAGGCTGGCCGACGGCTGGAGCCCCGAGCAGATCGCCGGCCGTCTCAGGAAGGAGGGCGTCCCGATGGCGGGCCGGCAGTGGACCTGCCGGCACGTCCGCGCCGATCGGAAGGCTGGTGGCCAGCTCTACCTGCTCCTCCGCCGCCGGGGAAAGAGGCCGAACTGGAAGGGCAGCCGTCATGCGGGGCGCGGGCACATCCCGGGCCGCGTGGACATCTCCGAGCGTCCGGCGGTGGCGGTGGCGGAGGCGAAGGGGCGGGTCGGCGACTGGGAGGCGGACACGATCATCGGGAAGGGCCACGGCGGCGCGCTGGTGTCGCTGGTGGACCGAGCGTCGAAATACACGCTTCTGGCGTTGGTCGGCCGGAAGACGGCGGACGCGGTCGGCAACGCGATGCTCGGAATGCTGCTGCCGCTGCACGCGCTGGTCCACACGATCACGGCGGACAACGGGAAGGAGTTCGCGGGTCACGCCCAGGTGGCTCAGGCGCTCGGCGCGGGGTTCTTTTTCGCCACGCCGTACCATTCCTGGGAGCGCGGCCTGAACGAGCACACGAACGGTCTCGTGCGTCAGTATTTTCCGAAATGGACGGACTTCCGCCAGGTCACCGACGCACAGGTGAAGGCGGTTCAGGACCGGCTGAACGCGCGTCCGAGGAAGGCGCTGGGCTGCCTGACGCCGGAGGAGGCGTTCCGGAAGGCGCGGCCTCCATGACGGAAACCGTCCCGGACCGTCCTTCAGGGGACCGGTCCGGGGAGGAAAGCGACGTGATCGGCCCGCCGGCCTCGTTCGGGCTCCGCCCTCGCTTCGCCCGGCGGGCCGATCACGTCACTGCGCGGGGCTTGCACTGTCGAGAGAGCCTGACTACGCTCCGTACCCGAGGGACTTCAGCCGCATCCGGCCCGGATTTCCGGTGCCTGGGGCAGAAAAATCCCGCCGCCGGGCCATTTCCTCCGCTCGGGCTACGCCCTCGCTACGGAAATGGCCGGCGTTGCACTTCGGACTGGAAGTGGGGGAAGATAGCGTGTCTTGGTTCCGTGGACTCACGTGACACGCATGTTCGGATTGAGCCGCCTGCATTTGATTGCCACCAGGACATGGACGGATTCCAGTCTCGTTCAGCACATCGTAGTTCGAGCATGATGCGGGTTTGTCGCTGGGCTATGGTTTGGCGCAAGTTGCGAGGGGCCTTGATGGCCTAACGCTTGCGCGCCACCTTTTCGTCAACTCCCGAGATGCCTTCGCGCTCTTCCAAGACCTTCAACACCTCGTCAAGTTCGATGTCGCGCGCTGCCAGCATCACAAGCAAGTGATAGAGAACGTCTGCCGCTTCCGCAGCAAGCCTGTCGCGGTTACCCTGAACCGCTTCAATGACGGCTTCGACGGCTTCTTCCCCGAATTTCTTGGCAGCCATCTCTGGACCGGCTGCAAGAAGTTGCGCAGACCAGGAGGTCTTCGGGTCAGCCGCCTTCCTTTCAGCGATGGTCCGGGCGAGACGGTCAAGAATGTCAGTCATTTGGCTTTCGCGCTGGAGGCCCCGGCATTGCAGCCGCGACCGATATCGCGCTCCCATTGTTGGCGCCACGAAGCGAGCGTGGCGGATTGGCGTTGGTACAGCATTTCGTTCTTCGGTGGAACACGCACGCACCGGCGCCGTGCGTGGGCGCTTCTTGCGAGGGCCCGCCTGTAACGCGCGAACTTGCGGAGGACACGGCGTACCTTCCTGAACCGGCGATTGCCGGGGACGTCAATTCCAGGGGCGAGAACCACAACCGATGAGGCGGTCGGCGGGCCGCTCCCTGCTCTGCCGCTGTCCGGTTCCAGTCAAGCATTCTGTACTTCCAGGTCCTCTGAAATACCTTGCCGCGCGGGGCGGGGCGGGAAAGGTGCTCGATTTAGTCGCACTGAAACGCCTGCGACCGACATGTGCGCCTTGGCCTCGGCAATTGAGAACTCTCCGAAGTGGAATATCGACGCGGCCAATACCGCACCGGCCCTACCTTCGGTCACGCCCTCAACCAGATGGTCCAGCGCGCCTACGCCACCGGACGCGATCACCGGGATTGACACGGAGTCCGCGACCGTTCGGGTCAACGGAATGTCAAAGCCCGCACGTGTCCCATCCCGGTCCATGGAGGTGAGCAGGATCTCGCCCGCCCCCTTTGCTTCGACGGTCCGCGCGAACTCAACGGCGTCGATGCCGGTCGGGCGTCGCCCTCCATGCGTGAAGATCTCCCATTTGTTCGGTCCCGTTGACTTCGCGTCGATCGCTACAACGATACACTGTGAGCCAAACCTAGCCGCTGCGCGCGCCACCACGTCAGGATCTGCCACTGCTGCCGAGTTGAAGGAGACCTTGTCCGCTCCCGCCAGCAACAGGGCGCGGACATCCTCGGCCGTTCTAACCCCGCCACCTACCGTCAAGGGCACGAAGCAGTGTTCGGCGGTCCGCGTCGCGAGAGCATGCATCGTGCCGCGGTTTTCGTGCGTTGCATGTATGTCGAGAAAGCAAAGCTCGTCGGCCCCGGCTGCATCGTAGGCGATTGCCGCCTCGACCGGATCTCCGGCGTCGACGAGATCGACGAAATTCACGCCCTTCACAACGCGGCCATCAGCCACGTCGAGGCACGGTATTACCCGGGTCTTCAGCATGAGGCGTCTATCGACATTACCGCCCATGGGGGCAAGATGATTCTGCAAGCCGTATACGTGTGAACCAAGGGATTCGCGCGCCCGTTCCGAACTTCCCGGACACAGGAATCACCCTGCGGCACGCGCAATCGGCCATCGATGTTCGCGCAGGAAGCGGCGTCCGGGCACTTCCACGCTTCCACGTCGGCGTTGCCGGTCACCAGGCGAGCGAACGCGCAACATCCATGGCAAAATAGGTCAGAATGCCTGCGCAGCGAGCTCGCTTGAATGCAGCAAGGCTCTCGAGCATGATCCTGTCGCCATCGATCCAACCGTTCTCGGCTGCAGCCTTGATCATGGCATATTCACCTGAAACCTGATAGGCGAAGACAGGCGCACCGAATGCGTCCGATGCTCGGCGGCAGATGTCGAGATACGGCAATCCCGGCTTTACCATCACCATGTCCGCGCCTTCAGAAAGGTCGCGTTCGATCAGGCGCAGAGCTTCATCCGAATTGCCGGGTTCGAGCTGGTAGGTCTTCTTGTCGCCAACCAGCAGCCCAGACGCTCCAACCGCGTCACGAAACGGACCATAGAAGGCGCTCGCATATTTTGCGGAGTAGCTCAGGATGCACGTGCCTTGGTGGCCTGCCGCTTCCAGTGCCTGCCGCATCGCCCCGATGCGCCCGTCCATCATGTCGGACGGACCAAGCACGTCCGCTCCGGCCTCGGCTTGTGCGACCGCCATCCGGACGAGGGCTTCCACGCTTTCGTCGTTCACGATTTCGCCGTCACGTACAATTCCGTCATGACCATTGACGTTGTATGGGTCGAGCGCCACGTCGGTCATGACCGCAATCTCCGGTACGGCTTCCTTGACGGTGCGCGTGGCGCGGTTCGACAGATTGTCTGGATTCCATGCCTCTTCACACAGTTCGGTCTTCAGAGAATCGTCAATGCAGGGGAAAAGGCAAATTGCCGGGATGCCCAAGTTGGCGGCTTCGCGCGCGGCAATGACCAATCGGTCCACAGTCAATCGCGAGACCCCTGGCATTGCATGTACCGGCGTTTCGTCATCCTTGCCGTCGCGCACGAACACGGGCCAGATCAGGTCATCGGTGGAAAGCGTGCTCTCGCGGACAAGCCGTCTAAGGGCTTCCGTTCGCCGTGTACGCCGGAAGCGTCCTGCCGGGTATGGTGCGGTCACCATTGACTGATCCCCTAGTGCGCCAACTCTGACAACCCATGCGGTAGTGACGCAACAATGTTTGGTCAAGGCATCTCACTCATGTCCGGCGTCCGGGGAATAGACCGCTTGCAACGCCCTGCATGCTCCGCGAATGGGTTCGGCAGGGATTGCGTCACATCCGGGTCGCAGGATCGGCCAGTGACCGGGGTCGTTCCTTCTCGCCGCTGGGAACAATGGGCCAGAAAGTGCAAATCGGAGTGGAGTGGATCACGAACTCTTCACATCGAACACGAATTTCGCGAAATTTTCGGCGGAAATCAAGATCGGAGCCATGGCACTCCGATGCGTCAACAAGCAGCTTCCCGACCAAGTACCAACGCATCAGGCTGAAGTGCCTCTGTCCATCAACGCCTGATTGTGCGGGCCAGCTTGCAGGAGTAGCCCATCATTTCCTCGCCTGGTTGCACCAGAATGACTTCGACTTTGAGACCGTCGATGACCAGGTATTGCGGCAATTCGTCAACCATGAGTGTGAATGCCAGCCGATTGCAGCAGACTTGCCCCGTCAGGACTTTGCGCGGAAGATCGAAAACGGCGGGCGTCGCAGGAGAGTGTCAGTTCTTCCGTTTGCTTGTTTTCAGTAGCAGGCCGGACACATGCCGACCCTTGGTGAACTCGAGCAGAGCCTCCGCCTCCTTGGGACGTTTCTCGATCACCTGCAGGGGCAGGGAAAGGCCACGAACTCCCTCTGGGGCGTATCGAGGCGCTTGCGCTCACTTCCTGGTCTGGCGGCATGGTAACGGTGAGTGATCGAACCGGATATTCCTTCAAGACAATGTCTTGATCACTCAACTCTCCATTACTGAGGACTCAACAATAGCCATAAGCCCCAAAATTATCCGTTGACACGGACGCTAGTGGGATCATGGTGGGCAAGGGGGCACGAGTGTCTGAGGGGGATTGGAAATGTCCTACAAGGCGTATGCCGCCACGATGCAAAATGTTTGGTTCAGCGAGGACGAAGGCGCAAGCTGGAACCGCCTTCTGACGCCGACCGGAGGTTTCTACAACGAGGCGCGCACTTGGGCCATTTGCACGCATTCGGCCCGACCAGGCGAATTGCTCGCCGGGTCAGATCAGGGGCTCTATCGTTTCAGCGAGGAAACCAAGCGGTTCGACCATGTCCCTTCGCCAATGGAAGAACTTCACATCCTGAAGATCGCGCAATCCCCCATTGACCCGAACTGCATTGTCTGCGGGACGCGACCTGCCGAGATATTCATCTCGGAGGACAACGGTGCGACCTGGATGCGCTCGAACCTCGATGCCTCGACTGAATGCTGGTTCATCAACACCTCGAGGGTGACGTCTGTTCACTTCGACCCGAAGGACGTCGACACCATCTGGATTACGGTGGAGATCGATGGGGTTTTCAGGTCAAGCGACCGCGGCCGGACTTGGGAAATGATCATCCGCGGCCTGCATGACAACGACACCCATGACATCGTATTCCGTGACCGTGAAGACGGCGGCCGAACCGTGCTGTGTTCCACCGAAGACGGGGTGCACCGGTCGGACGATAACGGCACGACCTGGGAGCGGCTCGTCGTGCCGCAAGCGAAATGGGATTACTTTCGTTCGCTCAAGCAACCGGCGGAAAACTCGGACACCGTCATCGCGTCGGTCGGCGACAAGCCGTCGGGGGAGGCGGGGCAACTGCTGATCTCGAACGACTTTGGCGAGAGCTGGGCGGAATGCGAGATGTCACACCCAGCAAATTCCACGATCTGGTCAATCGGAACGAATGCCGCCGATACGGGCCTGCTCTTCGCCGCCACGATCTTCGGGCAGATTTTCAAGAGCGTTGACGGCGGCCAAAGCTGGCAGAAGATGAAGCGAGAGTTAGGCGAGGTCCGCATGATCACGTGGGCGCCGGTCTGAGGAGAGGGCTGATGTTCCTGTTGAAACCGCATGTAACGGGCCCCGAAGGCCAGATCACGACGCCGGACGTCATCGTTGACTGCCTTCTGGTGGATGGCCAAAGGCGATCGCTTGCGCTCTTGACCCATGACTGCTGGCAAGGGGTCGGGGCGGATGCCTCTTCCCGCCCGGCCTACGCGCTGATGGCGCTTGGCGGCGGCGCGCTGATCCTGCCTGCGCAAGTCATTTCAAACGGCTTGGTCATCGCCGCACGGGCAGCTTGGCGGCTCAGCAATCTTGATGGTCATGTCGGCGAAGTGACACTGAACAGCACTCCGCTTGCAGATCTGGATCTGCCCTCGGACCTGATTGCAGGCGCCGGAGGCACCGATGACGCCTTGCCACGCGGCCTTATGCTGGTGCGGGCAGCGGAAGCTGCGGCAACCGAAGCGAGCCTCGTCGATCCGGTCTTGGGGCGGGAGTTGCGTCTTGCGATGCATTTGCAGCCGCTGGATGCCGACCGCTGGGGCGACACGCGGCCCAGGCCACGGTATTCCGTGGGGCCGACGCAGAAAGATGTGCCGCATTTCATCTGACGAGCCGGCGGGACGATCCAAGGCGACTGGGATTGCGAGGTAGTCGGGACCGGAACCGCAGGAAGCGTGCTGGAGATACGGCTGAGCGCCGATTCCTCAACCCTGGTCCTGCTGCTGGAGGCCGGCAGTTGGAACCGAAACCTGTGGATCCGGGTGCCGATCAGCCTTTCCAAGACCATTGGCAATCCGCGTCACGACTTGTGGCTGCAAACCGGCCGGGCCGGGCGCCGCACATGAACGGGCACCGCCTCGCTTGGCGGCGCGGCCGGGGCATGGGAGGGTCCTCTGCCATCAATCGACTCATGCATGTGCGTGGGCATCGGGAGGACTTCGACGAATGGGAAGGGAATTATATACATAAGTGAATCATGTTCTTGTTGCGTTCTTCCGCCTTTCCGGAAATATGTGAGGAAAGGAAGTTCACGCACCCTCTCGCAGACGCTCAACGCAGGAGCGACCGCATGGCACTTGCAAGGACGTACAGGAACATTGTCCATCGCCTGCTCCCGCAGACGAAGGCGAACTGGCGATGGCTTGAGACGACGCTTGAGAGCCAGCGACAGCCCTGCAACGCCGCGCTCGAGGAACGCATCGACCGCTACCGCAAGACGGGCCGCAGCCTGACCTACTTCGACCAGTGCAAGGCGCCGACGGAATGTCGCCGAGAGCTTCCGGAGATGGCGTCCATGCCGGCGGCCGTCCAGCGCGGCACGCTCAAGCGCCTGCAGGAGGCCTTCAAGGGGTTCTTCGGCCGCGTCGCGAAGGGCCGCGCGCCCGGCTTCCTCCGCTTCAAGGGACGCCACTTCTTCGACAGCATCAACATCGTGTCCGGCGTGAAGGTCGGGAACGGCACGCTGCACGTCCCCGGCTTCGGGCCGATGAAGATCCGCCGGAAGGGCGGGAACCCGTATCCCGACGGCAGGCCGGTTTCGGCCGTGCTCAAGCGGAGCGGCGGCAAGTGGCACGCCATCGTCTGCTTCAAGGTCGAGGTCGAGGAACCCGCCGACAACGGGCACGCGATCGGCCTTGACCGGAACGCGGGCCAGGTCGCCGACAGCGACGGCGGGATGCACGAGATGCCCGGCCCCGGCCGGCTGGCCGCGAAGGGCCGGCGCCTGCAGCGCAGGATCGCGCGCCGGAAGAAGGCGAGCCGGCGGCGCGAGAAGGCGAAGAGGCATCACGCCAGGGTCATGCGCAGGATCGCGAACCGCCGCCACGACTGGCATCATCATGCGAGCCGGGACCTGGCGGCGAAGGCCGGGACCGTCGCCGTCGAGGGCCTGAACGTCAAGGGAATGACGAAGAGCGCGAAGGGCACGGTCGAGGAGCCCGGCGCGAACGTCCCGCAGAAGGCAGGGCTCAACCGCGTCATCCTCGACACGGGCTGGACGGCGCTCTGCCAGATGCTGGAATACAAGGTGGCGAACGTCATCAAGGTTCCGTCACCAGACACCTCCAGAACATGCCACGAGTGCGGAGCGGTCGACAAACGCTCACGCAGAACTGGGGACGACTTCACCTGCACGGCCTGCGGGCATGCAGCGCACGCCGACATCAATGCGGCAAAGAACGTCCCGGATCGCGCCCGTGGCACCGGTTCGGGAGGTGACGAGGCGTCCGGGATTGGCGCATCTGCACGGCGAGGAGCGTTGGCACTGGCCACTTCAACGACCCGTGAAATCAGTGCGAGGGTGGCCTGATGGTCACTCATGTATATAATTCCCAAGGCTCAGTTTCCAAATCGTATGCATGACCTGTCGATTGCGTTGGCGAGGCACGTGCGGGGCGAGGCGTTGTCCAGCTCGACCTGCTGGAACCATCGCAGGCAGTTGTCGAGATACTTGGTCGCGACTCCTCGGTAGCGCCCCAGGAAACCCTTCAGCTGGCCATGGCGGCTGTTGACCGTCTGGATGTGAAATGCGTTCCGAACCCGCTCGCCTCTGGACAGGTTGAGCGCTTCGGTGTCAAGTCCAGTTCAATTCTGACCCATGAGTCGCGTCCAATTTTGACCCACCTTCCGGCCTTCCCTTTTCCAAGTAGCTTCTCTCCTGCCGGGCAATCCGCTCCGGTGTTCGGGTTCCGCTGCAGGAGAGGAGGAAGATGGGAACGCTTGGTCGAACCGACTGGCACGGACTGGTGGCGACGGCGCGCTCGCTGCCGCTCGACAGGGTCGCGACGGCGCTTGGCTACCGCCGCGACGTGACGGACAAGGCGCGCTGGAAGCGGCCGGGGTCCGTCCTGAGCATCACCGGCGAGAAGTTCTTCGACCATCTGGCCGGGACGGGCGGCGGCGGTGCGATCAGCCTGGTGATGCACGCTCACGGTGGCGGCTTCCGCGACGCCGTCGCCTTCCTGTCGGAGCGCGGGCTTCGCTCCTGCAGCCCGCGCGGCCGGGACGGCGCGGCTCCTCCGATGAGCCGGCGACGGCTCGAACTCCCGGTCCGATCGCAGGCCCTGTGGCCCGAGGTACGCGATCACCTTGTCAGGGAGCGCGGCATCGGCGAGATGCTGCTCCAGGTCTGCCACGCCCGCGGGCTGGTCTGCGCGGACCGTCGCAGGAACGCGGTGTTCGTCTCACGCGACGTCTCGGGGGCGGCGACCGGGGCCGAGGTCGTCGGCCTCGGCGGTGCCGCTTTCAAGGGCATGGCCCCTGGTTCGCGGAAAGAGTCGGGCGGGTTCTGGATGGCGTTGGACGCCGCTCCTCCGGAGCGTGCGGTTCTCGTCGAGAGCGCGATCGACGCGCTGTCGGTGCTGACGCTGCGGAGCTTCCCGTGGACTGGATCCGGCGGCTTCGCGGCGGTGTCGGCTGCGGGCGTCGCGACAACGGTTCCGCGCTGGCTGGACGGCTGGCGCCTGCGTCGGATCCTCTGCGGCTACGACGCCGATCCGGCCGGGGACGCGGCGGCGGCCAGGCTCGCCCGGAGCGATCCCAGGGTCGTCCGCTGCCGTCCGGCGGTCGAGGGCGAGGACTGGAACGACCTGCTTGTTCGGGAGACGGCGGGCGAGCCGGTCTGGAGCATGGCGCGACAATCTGGATGAGACTCCTGGCGTCGCGGCGTGCCTTCAGCTGCGGTGCCGGAACCGCCAGCTCTCGTTCCCGGTCTCAAGGATGTCACAGTGATGGGTGAGGCGGTCCAGCAGGGCCGTGGTCATTCTCGGGTCCCCGAACACCTCGGCCCATTCCTTGAACTGAAGTTCTTGGGGAGTTCTCAGGATTTTTGTTTCCCGTCAACGGGATGCCCATGAACGGGATGTCAGTCTCTGCCTGAATCCTGGCGTTTCGCTACATTTTCGCGATGTCCTTCAGCAGCGTCAGCGCCCTCTCCTGTTCGGCGTCGGGCCGGGTTGTCACCTCGATCATGGTCTCCGCCTTCCCGCCGCCCGGGCGCGGGACCGCGTGGGTTGAGCGGACGATGGTTGACAGGCTGTCGAGAAGGGTGCGGAAGCTGTGCACGCGGCTGCCGTCCGGCAGGGTGTGGGCATGTACCTTCGCCAGCGCCGCGTCCGAGCGCCGTGCGGGCAGGACCGGATCCCTGGTCCCGTCGGGTTCGGTGTCGGTGTGGCACAGGGGGGCCCACGCCTTCCGCATGTGCCATTCGACGAGGCATGCGAGCATGCAGATGAAGAAGCGGGCGCGGACCCGGTGCTCGAGGCGGTGCCGGACCGGCCGGACCTGGAGGTCGCTCAGCTTGAGATTTCGGAATGCACGCTCCACGCTGGTCAGTCTCTTGCAGCTCCTGACGCATTCGGCGGCTTCCATGTCGTCGGGTCCGAGCGAGGTGCGGATGACGTATATCCCGTCGAGGGCGGCCTCGGCGTCGATGGACTCCTGCCTGCGGCGGAAGCCGAAGCCGGTCGCGGTGATGTCGAGATCGAAGCGCTTCTTCATCCTTCGCCTGTTGATGACCTCCCCGACGGCGAGACCGATGCCGGCCTCGCCCTTGAGGGTTCCGCCCTCGACCCGCGCGGCGATCTCCGAGAGCGCCCTCTCGGTGGCCTCGAGCAGCTCCTGCCGGACCCGGCCGCGGTGCCCGGCAAGGCGGGGGTTGCGACAGGCGACGAGACGCTCGCCGGGGAAGTCGGGATGGTCCCGGATCTCGAACAGGGTCCGCTCGTGTTCGGGATCCTGGAAACGGTCGAGACGGCCCTGGCGGGCGAGCTTGCGGATGGTCCGGCCCTTGAGGGCGGTGATCCAGTCGGCGCCGTCGCGTTCGCGCAGGGCCTCGATGATCATGCCGCGGTCCCCGACCAATCACCACCCGGGAGAGGCCGAAGCGGCGTTGCAGGCGGTCGAGCTCGGGCAGGAGGGTGTCCTTGTCGGTGACGTTTCCCGGATGGACCGAGACCGCGACCGGGCGGCCGTCACGGTCGCAGAGGAGGCCGAAGCTGATCTGCGGGAGGCCCCGCTTGCGGTCGCGGCTGTAGCCGAAGCGTGCGAGCGGGCAGCGGCTTCCCTCGTGCCAGGTCGATGACAGGTCCCAGAGGACGAGGTCGTCTTCCTTGATCCAGCGCCTTGCCAGGCGGCCCTGGATGCCCTCCTGCCGGTCATGCAGCCAGTCCATCGCGGCGTAGAGGCCGTCTGCGTCGACGTCGCGGTCGATGCCGAACTCCTCCGGCAGGGTGGAGCCCTTCCACCAGCGCGTCGTGGCGAGCTTGGAGTCCGGCCTGAGGATGCGGCCGGCGACCATGGCCAGGACAAGCTCCCGTTCCGGGCAGCGCTCGCGGGAGACCATGCGGGGCAGGCCGATGGCGTCCATGGCCGTCCGCACCGCCTGCACCGCCCCGTGGTGGCGGGAGCGGACCGGGTCCCCGAGAACGTCGCCGGCCTCCGCGTACCGCTTTCCCGCGAGTGCGCCGCGCAGGAGCGGGATCGTGTGCGGCGGCAGGCGGGAGAGGTTGGCCAGGGTCCGCTTCTGCACCCGGTTGTTGTGGTCGCGATAGCTCTGTCGGAGGAGGACGGAGGTGTAGGTCCTTCCGTTCTGGCGCGACTTGATGACGGCCACGTGCATGGATGAGGTCATGGGGCTCCCCTCGTGCTAGTGCCTACCTTCCGTTGCCTTTCTGGACGAGCCTCGCTATATTGTCAAGCCAAAAGATCCACCAGATTGGGACACGTCATGGAAATGCAGCGCATGCCCGCCATCGGGCCGCAAGGTGCGCCGCATCCTGCTACTGCCTACACGTGACCATCCTGGAAGAGTCGGCGGGCCCGCAACCCATTGAACGAAAACGGCAAATTCCAAATCAGGACCGAAAATCGGCTAGAACTTCAGCTTGAACGGGAGGTTGGTGGTGATGACCATCGGCGTGTGCTCGCAGAGGCAGGAGACGAAGTGGAACAGGAGGTGCCCTCCGGTGCGGGCGAAGGGCAGGTAGCCAAGTTCGTCAATAATGATGAAGTCCCGCCGGCGCATGGCGTCGGCGAGACGGCCCTGGCGGTCGTCGCGCTGCTCCTGTTCCAGGAGATTGACCAGTTCGACGGTGTTGAAGAACCGGCCCCGGGCGCCGCGGCGGATGCAGGCACGGGCGATCGCCACGGCAATGTGGCTTTTCCCGGTACCGGTCCCGCCGATCGCCACCACGTTGCGCGGCGGATCGAGGAAGGAGCCGTCCGCGATCCGGCGCAGCTGCTGCTCCTCGACAAGGCTCTGCTCGAAGTCGAAGCCGTCAAGCTCCTTCGCCGTCGGCAGCTTCGCGACCGACATCTGGTACTTGATCGAGCGCGCCTGCTTGTCCGCGATCTCCGCCTTCAGCAGCGTGCCGAGAACCCGCTCGGGAGGATGGTTGCGCCGGGCGGCGTCGGCGAGCACCTCGTCGCAGGCGGCCTTCATACCTTTCAGGCCGAGCGTGCCCATCAGTTCCAGAATGTCCTTGCGTCTCATTCGGGGATCTCCCTCAAGCTGTCATGGCGGCCGCAGTCGGCTTCCGGCTCGACGCCCAGGCGAAGGCGCTCGGGAAGCTCGATCCGTGGCGCCGGGCCGGGGTCGCGCCGTCGCGACAGGACGTTCAGGATCACGTCGGCGGAGACCGCGCCGCCGTCCAGCGCGTCGCCGCAGGCCGCGCGCACCTCCTCCAGCCCGTCCTCGGGCACGGCTGAGAGGATCTGGACCATCTGCCGATCGCCGTCGTCGAAGGCGCCGAGCCGGCCCCGCACCGCCTCCAGCTCTTCCGGCAGCGCCCCGTTCCGGAACGGCGCCCCGTTCCGCAGCGCGCCGGGCTTGCGCTCGAGCACCGGCAGGCAGTGAAGCCAGTCGCAGACAGTCCTGCCGCGAGCAAAGCTGCGCGGGTGGCTGCCGACCAGCTCGCCGTCAAGGCGGACATCGACACGGTCCGCGTAGGCGAACACCTCCGCCGCCCGCTCGGACGCCCGCGCATCGGCGCTGCAGCGGTTGCCGTCGAAGTGCACCAGGCAGGTCTTCGAGACGCTCCGGCTCTGCGTGCGGTGGCCGTCGAAAGGACCCGGAAAGGGGATCAGGCAGCGGCGCTCCTCGCACGCGAACACCTCCTGGACCGTCATCTCCGGCTCTTCCGGATGCGGATGCTCCCGCGCATGCCTGCGACAGCTCTCCTCGAGCCAGTCGTTGAGATCCTCGAGGCTGTCGAAGCGCGGCGGCTCGCGGAACAGCCGCTCGCGGATGTCGCGGACCTGGCTCTCGACCTGGCCCTTCTCCCAGCCCGCGTTCGGCGTGCAGGCCACGGGCTCCACGAGGAAGTGCCCGCACATCTCCAGGAAGCGGGCGTTGAACTTGCGCGTCCGCCCCGCGAAGATGACGTCGACGACCGTCTTCATGTTGTCGTGGATGCCCCGCTGGCAGGACCCCCCGAACTCCTGGAACGCCCGGTTGTGGGCGTCGAACACCATCTCCTGGGTCTCGCGCGGATACGCCCGCACGTAGCTCTTGCGGCTGTGGCACAGGCGCATGTGCGCCACCCTGAGCCGAACCGTCGTGCCGGCGATGACCGCCCGTTCATGGCTCCAGTCGAACTGGAACGCCTCGCCGGGCTCGAACTCCAGGGGAACATGGGCGCCCGACACGCCGCCGCCATGGCGCTGCTTCCATGCCGCCGCGTAGCGGCAGACGGCGCTGTAGCTCGCATCGCATCCCTGGTCCGCAAGCTGCCGCCAGATCCGCTTCATGCTCAGGCGGTCGCGCCGCTTCTTTCCCTTGTTGGCCTCCAGCTTCCGCTCAAGCTCCGGGATGAAGTCGCCGAGCTTCAAGTGCGGCTGGTCCGAACGCCGGTGCTTCGGCGCCGAAACGTCCGACCGCAACACCTTGCGGACCGTGTTGCGCGACACGCCCATCGACTTCGCGATCGACCGGATGGACTTCCCGCGAACGTGCCACGCACGCCGTATCTTGCCGATCGTCTCCACTGACACCATCTCCACTGCCTCGCTGATTCGTTGCGAGGCAGGCGTTTCCACCTGATCAGGGGTGGGTCAAATTTGGACGCGAATCACCCCCCGAAGTGGGTCAAAATTGCACGCGACTCCACACTTCGTGGCGAACGCCCATTGCTGCGGCGCATGGCGGATATGCGCGATGGCCGTCACTGACCAGGACGATGTCCTCGTCCACGACCGGTTCGATGACGTCTCGCAGGGCGTCGGCATTGACCGCCGGAAGAACCGCGCTGACCGTCATGCCGCTGCGGTCGGCGGCAACCAGAACCGGAACCTGCTCGGACGACAGGCCGCGCTTGCTTGCCTTCCCGCCGCGGCGACGCGCCTTGCGATCAAGGTTCCGCTCGCCCTTGCGGCTTTCCAGCACGTAGGTTTCGTCGGCCTCGACGATGCCGGCGAGCTTTCGCGGACCCCGGCTTCCGGCGGCAAGGAACCGGTGCCGCCAGCGGAAGGCCGTGTTGACGGCAAGCCCGCAACGCACGGCGGACGCGCGCACCGTGTCCCCGTCCGCGAGACATGTTCCGAACGCCAGCCATCTCTCCTTGCGGTGAAGGCCCGCCAACGGCGTGCCTGTCGCTGCATTGAACGTCTTTCCGCAACCCTTGCATTGATATCGGCGCAAGCCGCGCGCCTTGCCGCGCGACACGGCGCCGGGAGTGCCGCAATGCGGGCACCGGCGGTCCTCGCCCACGCCCGCCTCGATCGCGGCCAGCGAGGCCGACGCCCGCGAGCCTCCGGAGAGCACTGCCCCGGCTTCCTTGCGCTGCGCGGTGCTGAGATGGTCAGCCTGCGAGAGCCAGGCCTGAAACTGCTTGTGATTCATCATCTGTAGTCTCCTGCTTCGTGCAGGAACATAACATGAACGCATACGTTTTGTAAACTGAGCCATTCCCAATGGGAAACAGTGGTGCCGGGGTGATCGGCGCCTCCGTGATGCGGATGATCGTTTCAGCTGAAGTTCTTGGGGAGTTTTCAGGATTTTTGTTTCCCGTCAACGGGATGCCCATGAACGGGATGTCAGTCTCTGCCTACATCTCGGCGCTCGCTACATTTTCGCGATGTCCTTCAGCAGCGTCAGCGCCCTCTCCTGTTCGGCGTCGGGCCGGGTTGTCACCTCGACCATGGTTTCCGCCTTCCCTCCGCCCGTGCATGGAACCGCGTGGGTTGAGCGGACGATGGTTGACAGGCTGTCGAGAAGGGTGCGGAAGCTGTGCACGCGGCTGCCGTCCGGCAGGGTGTGGGCATGTACCTTCGCCAGCGCCGCGTCCGAGCGCCGTGCGGGCAGGACCGGATCCCTGGTCCCGTCGGGTTCGGTGTCGGTGTAGCACAGGGGGGCCCACGCCTTCCGCATGTGCCATTCGACGAGGCATGCGAGCATGCAGATGAAGAAGCGGGCGCGGACCCGGTGCTCGAGGCGGTGCCGGACCGGCCGGACCTGGAGGTCGCTCAGCTTGAGATTTCGGAATGCACGCTCCACGCTGGTCAGTCTCTTGTAGCTCCTGACGCATTCGGCGGCTTCCATGTCGTCGGGTCCGAGCGAGGTGCGGATGACGTATATCCCGTCGAGGGCGGCCTCGGCGTCGATGGACTCCTGCCTGCGGCGGAAGCCGAAGCCGGTCGCGGTGATGTCGAGATCGAAGTGCTTCTTCATCCTTCGCCTGTTGATGACCTCGCCGACGGCGAGACCGATGCCGGCCTCGCCCTTGAGGGTTCCGCCCTCGACCCGCGCGGCGATCTCCGAGAGCGCCCTCTCGGTGGCCTCGAGCAGCTCCTGCCGGACCCGGCCGCGGTGCCCGGCAAGGCGGGGGTTGCGACAGGCGACGAGACGCTCGCCGGGGAAGTCGGGATGGTCCCGGATCTCGAACAGGGTCCGCTCGTGTTCGGGATCCTGGAAACGGTCGAGACGGCCCTGGCGGGCGAGCTTGCGGATGGTCCGGCCCTTGAGGGCGGTGATCCAGTCGGCGCCGTCGCGTTCGCGCAGGACCTCGATGGTGGCCTCGATGATCATGCCGCGGTCCCCGACCATCACCACCCGGGAGAGGCCGAAGCGGCGTTGCAGGCGGTCGAGCTCGGGCAGGAGGGTGTCCTTGTCGGTGACGTTTCCCGGATGGACCGAGACCGCGACCGGGCGGCCGTCACGGTCGCAGAGGAGGCCGAAGTTGATCTGCGGGAGGCCCCGCTTGCGGTCGCGGCTGTAGCCGAAGCGTGCGAGCGGGCAGCGGCTTCCCTCGTACCAGGTCGATGACAGGTCCCAGAGGACGAGGTCGTCTTCCTTGATCCAGCGCCTTGCCAGGCGGCCCTGGATGCCCTCCTGCCGGTCATGCAGCCAGTCCATCGCGGCGTAGAGGCCGTCTGCGTCGACGTCGCGGTCGATGCCGAACTCCTCCGGCAGGGTGGAGCCCTTCCACCAGCGCGTCGTGGCGAGCTTCGAGTCCGGCCTGAGGATGCGGCCGGCGACCATGGCCAGGACAAGCTCCCGTTCCGGGCAGCGCTCGCGGGAGACCATGCGGGGCAGGCCGATGGCGTCCATGGCCGTCCGCACCGCCTGCACCGCCCCGTGGTGGCGGGAGCGGACCGGGTCCCCGAGAACGTCGCCGGCCTCCGCGTACCGCTTTCCCGCGAGTGCGCCGCGCAGGAGCGGGATCGTGTGCGGCGGCAGGCGGGAGAGGTTGGCCAGGGTCCGCTTCTGCACCCGGTTGTTGTGGTCGCGATAGCTCTGTCGGAGGAGGACGGAGGTGTAGGTCCTTCCGTTCTGGCGCGACTTGATGACGGCCACGTGCATGGATGAGGTCATGGGGCTCCCCTCGTGCTAGTGCCTACCTTCCGTTGCCTTTCTGGACGAGCCTCGCTATATTGTCAAGTCAAAAGATCCACCACATTGGGACACGTCATGGAAATGCAGCGCATGCCCGCCATCGGGTCGCAAGGTGCGCCGCATCCTGCTACTGCCTACACGTGACCATCCTGGAAGAGTCGGCCGGCCCGCAACCCATTGAACGAAAACGGCAAATTCCAAATCAGGACCGAAAATCGGCTAGAACTTCAGTTTCAGGCAACACGAATGCAGCCGTGAACATGATCGCGGAAAGTGCGAGTGACATGATCGTCGAAGATGCAAATGCGGGCGCCCGAACTGCGGCGCTTTCCTGAAACGCCAGCGGTTCCTGAAAATCGCGGTTATCGGCACGGAGGCACAAGAGACGACACATGATCTTATGCCCCAGGCACCGTGATCCAAGGAAATCCTCGGCCCGAGTTTCGACAAAGGGATGACATGCGGAACCTGTCTGGCAGCGCCAGGCAGGGCAGATCGGCATGCCCGAGATCACGCGCAGGGCGGAAAAACCAGGCCGTGCCACGGCATCGCAGCCGAATCTGTCGGGGTCCGGTGCCGGACGGCCAGCCGACGCTCCAACCGGCCTTGCAGTGCCCATGGGAAAGGGATTCTGTCGTGGTGTGGATCGGCATGCAGTGTTGACGAAGCGCGACGCGAATTCTGTTTCCACCAAGGCGCAACCTGGAAATCCTGCAGGAGACCTATGCTCGCATCGCCCCGTCCACGACGAACTCGTGCCCAGAGCAGTGGCTTGAATCATCTGAAGCCAGAAACAGAACCATCTTTGCAACCTCTTCGACGGTGCCCCTTCGACCCAGCGGGACACGGGCATCAAGTTCCTCGGGCGCGCTGTCGGTCAAGTCTATCATCCTTGTGTCAATGAGCCCCGGATGAACCGAGTTTACCCGGATCCCAAACGGCGCGAGTTCAACGGCCGCCGATTTCGTCATGCCCCGAACAGCCCATTTGGTGGCTGCGTATGCGTGGGCGCGCCCGCCTGGATTGGCAGACAACCCGGCAATCGAGGACAAGTTTACGATACTTCCCGAGCTTTGGCGCTTCATGACGGGCGCAACGGTGCGCAGCCCCAGAAAGACACTGGTCTGATTGACCGCGATCATTCGATCCCAAAGTTGGAGACCTGTCGCCTCGAGGCTCGCAACACTGAAGATGCCGGCGTTGTTGACCAGAACGTCGATCTTTCCAAACTCACCTTCGATTGACGCAATGACACGCGCCCAATCCGCTTCTAACGTGACATCCTGGCGAATGAACGTGCAATCCGGGCCAACCCTTGCAGCCGTCACAGCGCCTGCCTGTCCGTCTATGTCGGTAATGACCACAGTCGCGCCTGCCGCAACGAATTTCTCGGCCATGGCGGCACCAATTCCCTGCGCGCCGCCAGAGATCAATGCAATTTTGTCGTACAAGTGGTTCATATTGTGATCGATTCCGGTATCTCAATCCTGCAGACGTTGTCGCCAACCGGGATGTCGTCACCTTCATCCGCAAGGTGCTCGAACATGACACCATTGCACGCACCTGCGGCTCTAAGAGTCTGATATAGCGTCTCTTTTCCCTCTAAAAATCGCGGTTTCGGGCGGAATCCTACGCGTTTCCTCCCGTTCCTGCAACCGACAGGAGGAAGAGAATCATGTCCAGAGAACGACTCACCGACGCGAGGGTTCGCGCCTTGCGTCCGGCAAAGGCCACCAGGAACGTCCGCGACACGGTCCTTGCGGGATTCGGCGTCAGGGTCCTGCTTGGCGGCCGGAAGCATTTTTTCATGCACAGTCAGGTTGAAGCGATCCAGTCGTCGTCGCCAGGTTGCGAACAAAGCCGACACAGACCGCCTCCTGCCCGATGTAAAGGTGAACAGCGCCCGGGAAATTGCCAGCCCTCGCGTCATTGCCGATCTGTTCCTTGACACGCCGAATTCGCAGCATCTCCCTATAGAGGCCAACATCTGCCCGTTGGGAACATTGGTGCCTGGCGTTGTCATTTGTCCTCCTCGCGTCGTTGGATGCGGCTTGCGCGTCAGAGCGTGTTGGCAAATCTGTTCAGGATCTTTGGGTCCGGCTCAAAGACGAGCCCAGGATCCTGCGGCAAGCCGACCGAACCATCTCGTATTGTTATGGGCCTTCCGCACAGTTCGTCGCGAAGCGCGTTTTCGTTGACATCGACTTCACAGACCGAAGTTTCGCCGATCGCGCCCGATATAGACAGTGCTGCGACTTGCCCGATCGCGGTGCCCATGAAGTGTGGCCACAGGATGACGCCGTCAGGCAGGGCCTTTGCCAGGTCGAGGCAGCCTGTAACGCCGCCCCATTTGGCGACATCGGGTTGAACGACCCTTAAACCGGCATTGATCATCGAAAGGAAGTTTTCGATACCGTAAATGTTCTCTCCGCCCGCCAGGGGGATGTCCGTCGAATTCGCCAGTTCTTCCCAGACCTCTAGTGGCGCATTTGCCGGGAGGGGCTCTTCCGCAAAGAAGGGCGAGAATTCCTGAATGGTTTGAAGGCACGACTTCGCTTGCTGCAGATCCCAGGCCTGGTTGCTGTCGATCATGATCCTGGCACCATCCGGGCAGAGCTTCGCGGCGCGCGCGACGATTTCACGGTTGCCATGGTCCGCAAATCCGACCTTCAGTTTGAAATAGCGTTGCCCCAGGCCTGCGTGTTTCGGGATCAGGCGCTTGAGATCTTCGGCGTTGATCGAGGTCGCATAGGATTGCGCCGAAGGCGACGCGAGGTTCATGAAATCAGCGAACGATTGCCCCTGATTACGCAAGGCAAGATCCCAAAGCGCGGTATCGATCCCCGCCAAAATATGCTCGAAGACCTGGACTTGTCCTACGTGCACGAAAAAGACCGAAAGGGCGTCAAGAAGGGCCAGGTTGATCTCGCGCGGCTCGACGAAGGATTGCCCTTTGAGACTTTGCGCAACCACGTCTTCGAAAATGTGTGCTTTGTGATTGTTCGCCCGCGGCGGAAAATTGGCCCAGACCTCACCCCAGCCGTAGCCGCCGTGAGTGTCTTCGACCCGCAACAGAAGCGCCGGGCGGGTGGGCATGCTCCCAAGCGCCATTTTTGGCGACACGCCGCCAGAAGCCCGGATCGGGTAAACGCCGATGTTGGCGATTGTTATGGAATTGCGAAGGCTCACCATCACCACGCGACATAGGCTGAGTGTTCGGAGGCGTAGAAATTGACCGTCGTCGGGCCCACGGAACAGGCACCGACGCCGGAATTCTTGATGCCGCCAAACGGCATGTTGTTGTCAGGGAGCGAACCGAGAATGGCGTGGATCATGCCGTTCTGGCTTTCCGCCAGGAAGCGTTGGATCAGGCCGTTCCGGTTCGAAGACAGCGCCGAAGCCAGCCCGAAATCGGTGCCGTTCAACATCCCCATCGCCTGATCGAAAGTATCGTAATCAAGGACCGACAAGACGGGTCCGAAGATCTCATGTTGTCCTGCCGTGGAGTTATGCGCCACGTCGCCCAGAATTGTCGGACGATAGAAATACACATCTTCTGGCCGATTTGGCGCCGATCCTCCGGCCAAGGGTCTGGCACCTTCCGAGATTGCTTTCCGGGTCGTCTCGCAGACTTCCTGCCAATGTGGAAGGTTGCACAACGGACCGATGTCGCTTTCAGCCTCCATCCCCGGGCCGATTTTCAGCGCATTCGCCAATTCTACCAGAAGTTCCTTGGCGGCGGCTGCAAGGTCCTTGTGAACCAAGACGCGGCTGATTGCGGTGCATCGCTGGCCCGATGTCATGAAGGCCGCACCCATGACACGAGATATCGCGTCTTCCAGATCCTCGCTGTCGTTTGCAATTGCCGCATTCTTTCCCCCGAGTTCCAACTGAACAGGAACGAGATCTCGCGCCGCGGCACCATAGACCAACTTGCCGGTTGGAGCCGATCCGGTGAAGCTGACGCCGTGGACATGTCCGCATGCCACGACCTCGCTGGCTGCACGCCCGGAAACCATTGCGACCTGCACGAGGTTTGCGGGAAGGAATTCCTCGGATATCCTGGCCAGCATGAAATTGGCGGCAGGCGTGAATTGCGACGGCTTCATGATCGCGGCACTGCCGAAGGCCGGTGCCGGGCAAGTCTTTCGCATCGGTGCTGAGTTCGGGAAGTTCCACTGGCTGACGCAGAGTGTCACGCCTCGTGGACGCCCGAGTATCTGGTTCGAAGAGTCCGCGCGCCCGTTGGCGGCCGCCACAGCCCCCATGCGGGCCGCTTCACCGACCGAGAACCGTCCTTCGGAACAGCTCTTCAGGACTTCACCCTTGGATTCGCGTAGCAGCTTGCCTTGCTCAAGGGTCCCGGCCGTGGCCAGTTCCTCGACCCGGGCCTCCACTGCATCGACAAGGGCGTTCGGCCTTTGCGAACGCTCAAGCCCCGGCACGCGCGCCCATTCGGCTTGGGCGACATTGGCACTGTCCACCGTTTGGCCCAGCTCGTCGCTGCCCGGGATCGCGTAGCCTCCGATCTTTTCCGAAGGGCTTGCCGGATTCACGGTTTCGTATGCGCTTTCGCCGGAACCAAATTCGTAACGATAAGCCATCACGCTTTCTTCAATTTCATTGCCTCTCGGTCGACTTCGGCAATTGCCAATGCGTCCAAGCCTAATCTGACCAAGAGGCGGGGCGTCGTTCCGCCCGCGCAGGACCGCTCCCGCACGCCAACGCGCCCGGACCCTGGAGACCCTGGAGCGGCGCCGGATTCGGCAAGGATTTTCGCGACCGCAAAACCCGACCCGCCAATGACGATGTGGCTTTCCGCGGCAACGATGGAGCCCGCTGTATCCGCGCGTTCAGGGATCAATTCCGGATCAATCGGTTTCGGCGACGCCCTGTCGACGACATGCATCCGCAATCGCGCCGCGATCCATTCCAGCCCTTCCAGGTTGCGCTTGACTTGCATGGACCTACCAGGATGTAAGAGTTCTGTATCTTTGTACCTTTTGTCTTGGCGAGATTGTCAAGATGAATCTTTTGGCGATGCGCGGACGGGCTGCGCCCTTGCATGCCGGTGTTGCAGAGGTTCTGCGCCAGCAGATCGTGCCTGGGGAGCCTGCCGCGGATGCGCGTTTGCCGGCGCCGAGGGAACTGGCCGAAGTACTGGGCGCTGCGCGCTTGACGGTGGTTCAGGCGACGAGTTCCCTTGAAGACGAAGGCCTGGTCGAAAGGCATTCCGGCAGAGGAGCCATTTTGCGTCAGGTGCAAGTGACCAATCGCGTTTCGCTTCAGATGAAGGCTGAACCGCCAGAAAGCCATGCGATGCTCGACCAGTTGGAAGACTTGGCTTGAAATGGCGACATCGAGATCAAGGAATCCAAGGATGGAAGGCCAGTCGCGCGACGATCATGGAACCGGCCCGGAACCCGCGTCTGGCGCTTGCGTGGCTTCGGCTCGGCGGGAACACGCCTACAGGCGCGATTTCCGCCGCGTAGCGCCGCAAGGGACCGCACCGGATCCAGGGCTGAAGAGCCCGTCCGGCAACGCCGGGCGGGCTCTTCAGCATGCCCGCGATCAAGCGCAAGGCGGGGCAAGCCGTCGCCGAAACAGTCGGACCCGATGCCGGATGACCAGCCGGCCCGGCAGAGAGCCTCGTCAAGGCCGGTGGAAATTTTTTTCCGTGTTGGTCATTCGCATGAGTGTTGACTTTTGGCCCTTGTTGAGGAACAAAGGTACGCACATCTAGACCGATAATCTTGATCGAAGCACAGGAGGGCTTCAAAATGAACCTGATCAAACTCGCGGCGGCCGGTATCGCTGCACTTGGGTTGAGCGCAGGCGATGCTCTGGCCGACTATCCCGAAAAGCCAATCACCGTCGTTGTGTCGTTCGCGGCAGGTGGCAACGCCGACATTCTCGCCCGGCTTTCGGCCGAAGCGATGAGCGCGGAACTGGGTGTTCCGGTCAACGTGGTCAACAAACCAGGTGGCGCGCACATTCCGGCGACGATGAGTGTCGTTGAAGCGCCGGCTGACGGCTACACGCTATTCAACTGGTCGCCGCCCAGCTTCATGGTCGTTCCGTTGACCCGGGAAGTGCCCTACGACGTTATGGAGGACTTCGTCCCGATCTATGCGCTGGCGACCGCGTCGAACGCGCTTTACGTACGCACGGACAGCCCGATCGAGACCTTCGAGGATTTCATTGAGGCCGCCAAGGCGAAAAAGCTCAGCATGGGCGTGAACAACCTTGGCGCTCCGCCAAATTTGAGTGCCGTTCAGCTTGCGTCGGAATTCGGTCTCGAATTCAAGACCATCGCGCTCAAGACCGTTCCTGCGACGATTACCGGCCTGATCGGCGGACAAGTTGACGTTGCCGTCGGTCAGCTTGCATCGCACGCGGCCTTCAAGGACGACATTCGTCCCTTGATCATCCTCGACAACGTGCGTCTGCCCTATTTCGAAGATCGTCTGCCCGGCGTTCGCACCGTTGGCGAGGCCTTTCCCGGAAAGGAAGCGGGAGTTTGGGTTCGTGGCGGCTTTGCCGTGAGGGCAGGTACACCGCAGGAGATCGTGGACCGCCTGATCGAGGCATCTGCTGTACTGGGCACGCCCGAGTTCGCGGCCAGGGTACCTCCGGGAATCGACGTCGAGTACGTAGCCGGCTCCGACGTGACCGCGGTCGTTCAGGCCGGCATTGATCTCTACTCGCCAATACTCGACGGTCTGGGTCTGCTGCACAAGTGATTGAACGGGAGGCACCGCACGGAATCGTGCGGTGCTCTTCGTCAGACCTTGCATCTGGAGGGACCAATGGTTGCTCAACGACTGGCCAACATTGTCTTCCTTGTCCTTGTGTTGGTTGTGAGCGCCTATTTCGCCTGGCTCGCGGAGGGCTTCAAGGCGGTAGGCCTGTTGGCAAGCTCAGGATTGCCTTCAAAGTTCTTTCCGCAATTGATGCTTGCCTTCATGGGTGCCTGTGCAGTTGTCGTTTTGGCCGCATACATCGCGAAGGGCACTGCGCTGGAGGGTGAGGGCGAACACGTCTATGCCGGCGCTCCGGAAGCCATGCGCGGGATCTTGACCCTGATCGTGATGGTTGTCGGGTATTTCATTTGGCAGGCCTGGGGCTATGTCGCCATGGCTGTATTCCTTGGACCTGCGTGTTGCGCCGCGATGGGTGTTCGAAACCCCGTGATCTATGTTGTGGTGCTGGCGCTGGCTGCCGTCGTCTACCTGATCTTCACCCAGTTGCTCGGAACGCGTTTCGATGTTTGACACCGTCGCAATTGGGGTTGCGTTCGCCAATCTTGCTGATCCCTTCACGCTTCTCCTTTTGGTGGTGGGGATCATCATCGGATTGGTCATTGGAATCCTGCCGGGGCTCGGGCCCCCGATCGCGATCGCGTTGGCGCTTCCCTTTACGTTTTACATGGACGCGGTTCCCTCACTGATCCTCCTTCTCGCAATCTACAATGCGGCCATCTACGGCGGCTCCATTTCTGCGATCGCAGTGGGAATACCAGGTACAGGCGCCGCGATAGCGACCGTGACGGACGGACACGCCATGTACAAGCAGGGCCGGGGCGGCGAGGCCCTTGGCCTTTCATTGAGCGGCTCGATCATTGGTGGCTTGGTCAGTGTTGTGTGCCTGGCATTCATCGCCCCCTTGCTTGCCCAAGTGGCGATCAAGTTCGGTCCGAGAGAGTTCTTGGCGATCAGCGTCTTCGGCCTTGTCGTTGTGGTGCGTGTGGCTGGGGCGAACCTGTTCAAGGGGCTTCTGGTTGGCACCCTGGGAATATTCCTGACAACCTGGGGGCTGGATGAGCTGAACGGCGCTGAACGTTACACGTTCGGGACGTACCACTTCTACGAAGGCATTCCGCTGGTGCCATTCCTTGTCGGGCTCTTTGCGGTCTCCGAAGTTCTCATAGGGGCTGAACGTGCGCTGAAGAAGATCGAGTTCGACCAGTCGAGCCTGACGGTAAAACTGCCCGGGATGGAGATGCTCTCCAGGCTCAAAGGCAACCTGATGCGGTCGTCCGTCCTTGGGACTGTCATTGGCATTATCCCCGGAGAAGGCGCCGCGGTTGCCGCATTTTTCGCCTATTCCGAGGAGAAGCGGCGGTCCAGGGAGCCCGAGAAATTCGGCACCGGGCATCCGGAAGGCGTCGTCGCGCCCGAGACCGCGAACAACGCTACAGTTGGAGGCGCGCTGATTCCGACGCTGACTCTGGGGGTTCCTGGAAGCCCGGCAGCGGCGGTCCTGCTCGGTGCCTTCCTGATCCAGGGGCTGGCGCCGGGTCCGACACTGTTCGATGAGCGGCCGGACATCATGTTCTCGCTTTTTGTCGGGCTGTTTCTGATCAATGTACTGCTGTTGCTTGTCGGCCTGGTCGCGATCCGATTCGCCGCCAAGCTGATCCTGGTGCCAATGACGGTCATTGTGCCCACAGTACTGTTGCTGAGCGTCACCGGGATCTACGCGGTCTCCAACAGCCTCTTCAATGTGGGTGTCCTCTTGGCTTCCGGCATCCTTGGCTACGTTGTCCGCAAGCTGGGCTATTCGATCGCGCCACTTTCGATCGGATTCGTGCTTGGTCATATCCTCGAGAATTCCCTGCGCCAGTCGATCACCATTGCAGACGGCAGCGTGGCGGAGTTTTTCGACACGCCAATCGGTTTGGGGATCTATGCCGCTCTTGCGCTGACCATTTTCTGGGAACCGATCTTTACCCGGGTCAGAGGCCGCAGATCCGCAATCAACGAAGGCAAAGCGAAAGACAAATGAAAAAGCGCCCCAACATCTTGCTGATCTATGCTGACCAGATGCGCTACGACGCCATGGGTTGTGCGGGCAATCCGGTCATCAAGACGCCCCAGATCGACCGGATGGCAAGCGAGGGCGTGCAGTTCACCGAAGCCTACACGTCAAACCCGATTTGCTGCCCGTTTCGCGCATCGGTCATGACCGGCAAGTATGCCCAGAACCATGGAATGGTCCAGAACCACTTCCCCTTGCGCGGCGACCAGATCTTTCTGGGCGATCTGATGAAGGAAGCTGGTTATCGCACCGGATACATCGGCAAGTGGCATCTGGAAGGCGGTCCCAAACCGGGTTTCGTGCCGCCCGAACGGCGCTTTGGTTGGGACCATTTTGTTGGCTTCAACCGGGGTCACGAATACATGTCGTCGATCTACTATGATGACGAAGGCCAGGCCTACCATTCCAAGCGCTACGAACCCGACTATCAGACAGATCAGCTCATTGAATTCATTGCCGCAGCGTCGACAGCCGAGGATGGCAGACCCTGGATCGGCTATGTCAGCTATGGTCCCCCGCATTTTCCGATGGAAATGCCGGACTACCTCCGCAAGGCTTACAGCCCCGAGGAAGTCCCGCTGCCACCGGGCGTGCCGAACATGGAACTGCAACGCAGGTTCCAGCGCATTCGCAATGAGGTCTGGTGCGGCGGTGATCCGCGGTCAGGCCACGAAAGTCACGCCAGATACGACACCATCCCGAGAGGCGAGCCGGAAACCGAGGCCGATATCCGCCGGTTCATTGCCGAATATTACGGCATGATTCACAATGTCGACTGGAACCTCGGGCGGATCCTGAACGAGCTTGACCGACAGGGCGTGGCCGATGAGACAGTCGTGCTGTTCTTCAGCGATCACGGCGACATGTGCGGACAGCATGGCCACTATTGCGGCATCAAGAGCCAGGCCTATCGGGCGGCAATGCAGGTGCCGCTCATCGTTCGCTACCCTGCGAGGTTCAAATCGCTAAGGTCTGAAGCGATGATCGATGTGGGCCTGGACATGATGCCGACCATTCTTGACATCGCCGGCGCGGATGTGCCTGCAGGCATCGACGGCGAAAGCTACCTGGCTGTTCTCGACGGCACAGCGACAGTGGCGCGTTCTGAAATCTGGTATCAGGTCTTCACGCAAACGGGCGGCAATCCGCATGAATTTGCACCCTTCGGCGAGCGCGGCATTCGCACCAAGGACTGGCTCTATATGCGTCACAAGGACGAGCGCATCTTGCTCTTTGACGAACGTGCCGACCCCGACGAGCAACACAACCTGGTGGATGATCCGGTCTACGCGTCCCTGATGGATGAATTCGATGCCCGCCTGGACGCCCACATGAAAGCCGCCGGCGACGACTGGGATATGGCGGCCGATTTCCCGCCGCCCGACTGGGTGACACACGCCGAGGCCAAGAAATACCTCGATGAGGTGCTTCTTCCCAGCGCAATCGAAGTGCCGTAGGGGCAGTTCAGGCCAGCTGAAGTGGGGATGGGAAATCGATGGAGATCGTCGGGAACAACGTGCTCATCACCGGCGGCTGCGGCGACATAGGTCTTGGCATCGCACGCGCGTTTCTAGGCGAATGCAAACGGGTGACTCTGGTCGACCTGGACATTGCGCCAGGAGAGGCGCTGGCGGCCGAATGCAGCGGTGTGCGCCTCGTTCGTTTGAATCTCGCGGACGCCGATGCAGTCGAGGAAGAATTGCGACCACTGGCCAAGTCAGACGATGCACCTGATGTTCTGATCAACGGTGTGGGCGTGACGCCCAAGACCGGCCCGGACGGGAAGCCATGGACGACATGGACAATGCCAGTGAATCACTTTTTCCAAGTCCTGGCGGTGAACCTGACTGCCGTTTTCCAATGCACGGGAATCTTCATACCGCCGATGTTGGAGCGTGGTCACGGGCGGATTGTCAACATCGCGTCTCTCGCCGCCCGGATTGGGGGGAAAGTTGCGCCGGTCCACTATGTCTCCGGCAAGGCCGGCGTTCTGGGCTTGACAAAGGTGGTGGCCCGCGAACTGGCCGGGACTGGCGTAACCGTCAATGCGCTGAATCCGGGACGGATCGACACCCGGATGATCAGTGACGTCCCAGACGAGGTGAACCAGGCAATTGCCGCCAATATCCCGGTTGGCCGCCTTGGGCTGCCAGAGGACATTGCAAAGGTCTGCCTGTTTCTCGCCTCTGACCTCGCGGAATATCTGACCGGGACCACGATAGAAGTGAACGGAGGCCTTTATGTCGGACCCTAGTGGAACCAGAAGGATGCATGGCGGCGAGGCTATCGTCGAAATGCTTCGTCGCTTCGAGGTGGACACGATGTTCGGTCTGCCTGGCGAGCAGACCCATATCCATGATGCCATCTATCGCCGAAACGACATCCGTCATTTTCTGGTGCGCCACGAACAAGCGGCTGCAAAAATGGCCGATTCCTATGCCCGCTCCACCAACAAGGTCGGTGTTTGCGACGCCACGGTCGGTCCGGGAGCAACAAACTTGATTGCAGGCATCTCGGAGTCCTTCCTTTCTGGCATCCCTGTCGTGGCGATTGTGTCTGACGTGCGCGCGGACTGGCGCGGACGTGACTCGTTTCAGGAAATCGACCAGACAACGCTTTTCCGTTCGATCACCAAGAAAGCCTTTTCCGTCGATCACGTTGAGCGCGTTCCGGAGTTCATCAAGCGTGCGTTCCAGATAGCGACCACCGGACGCCCAGGTCCGGTACTGCTCAGCTTCCCGATGACGACGCTACGGGGCGAGCATGAATTCTCAGAGGACGAGTTCAAGGTAGGCACGCGATACGCTCGCTACCCGGCAAACCGCTTGATGCCACAGGACGCGGACATCACGGCCGCCATAGACATGATGCTGGCGGCGGATCGCCCGATGATTTTCGCGGGCGGCGGGGTGATGGCGTCCGGCGCCATGGACGAGGTTCAGGAACTCGCAGGGCTACTGGACATGCCCGTGGCGACCTCGTACATGGGCAAGGGCACGATCCCCGAAAATCACCCACTCTCCCTCGGTCCATATGGGCTCTTGGGGCGTCCGTCCTCAAACGACTATGTGCTGCAGGCTGATTTCGGCCTGGCCCTCGGAACGCGCTTCAACAACGTCGGCACTGCAGCCTGGCAGATCCCGGACAAGGCCACCCGCCTTGTGCAGATTGACATCGAACCGACCCAGGTCGGGCGGAATTACCCGGTTGAAATTGCCCTGACCGGAGACATAAGGGCCGTCTTGCGCGATATGTTGGACAAACTCCGGGACGATCCGCGTGTGACGCCAGGAACCGCGCAACGCGATGCAGTGTCGGCCATTACCACCAAATGGCGGCGTGAGAAGGGCATCGAATCCGACTTGGCAAGGGACATGTCCTCAAGGCCCGTTCATCCGATTCAAGTGATCCGGGCGATGCGCGATGCGATGAAGGATGATGACGTTCTGGTCTGCGATTCCGGGTTCAACCAGATCTGGGGCGGGCAGTATTTCGAGGTGCGCAGTTCGGGCCGGAACTACCTCGGGCCGCGTGGCTTCGGCGTCATGGGCTACGCGACGCCCGCGGCCATATCACGTTCCCTGACGACGCCGGACCAGAACGTCGTGTGCCTGACGGGCGACGGCGGTTTTGCCATGGTCATTCAGGAATTGGAGACTGCCGCACGTAGCGGCGCGAATCTGACCATTGTCGTCATGAACAACTCCAACATGCATTTCATCAAAGACAACCAGCGCCTGTTCTTCGATGGCCGGTATATCTCGACCGAGTTTTCAGAACTGGACTACGCCAGCATCGCCAGGGCCTTTGGATGTCACGGAATTCGGGTCGAGAACAGCGGCGAGCTCGACGGCGCATTTGCGGAAGCGATGGCTCATCCGAAACCGGCTGTCATTGATGTACGCATTGACGATGACGCCGTGCCTGAACGAGTCAGCCTTCAATCCTTCAGGTAGAATGTCGCCCTGACGACACCGATAGAAGAAGCCAAGGGGGCCGCCATGGTCAGCGGCGTTGCCAATGGCATTGGGCTTGCCGTCGCCAAAGCGCTTGGTGAGGTTGGCCATGCCATTGCGATCGTCGGTCTTGACATGGTCTTTGCCAACGCAGCCGCTGCTGAATTTGCCGAAGGAACTGGGGCAAGGACCTGCGGCGTCGCGGCGGATGTCGTCGACGGGCCGGCCGGCAACACAGCCTTCTGGCGAATCGTGGAAAGGATCTGCCCGGAGAACGTCTTGGTGACAACGTCGGGGTTGCGGCGCCTCCGTGGGGCCGTCCGGAAGAAAGCCCGCCTGGTCTGATCCTCGTTGAGGGTTCAGACAGGAATCCTTGGAAAGTCATGGGGCCGTCGCGCCGCTCGCGGCCAGCGTCGGCAGCGACGATTCCACGCGCAGGACAGGCTCGCGGCAGCGCGCGAGACACTCCTTCACACGCTCCGGACCGGCGCGCCGGGTCGACCGGACCTTCCGGAACGGCCTCTTGACCGGATTCTGCAGGCGCTTCCACTGGCGCCGGTCGGCGACGTCACGCTCCGTCGCCGCACGGCCAATCGTGCGGATCAGGCAGCGCATCCGCGTCCCGAAGGAGGCTGACGTCCGTGGGACAGTGAACGTCGGTCTCGGCCACGAACGAGTCACGGCGCCCGCGCAAGGGCGCGCCAGGCTTTTTGCCTGCGACCGCATGGCCGCTCTCCACGACCGGATGGCTGACCCCGACAGGAAGCCCGGGGCTCAGGAGGCTCACGTTGTCCGCCAGCCTCCGGCGGTTGCAGCGCCGCTCGTCCCGGACGTCCGCATGGCCGAGGAACCGGCGCAGCGTCCTGTGCCCGTCCGCCGGCTCGCGGAGCCGGTCGAAGTCGCCGCCCGGCCCCTGCCTGACCGCGCCCGTCACCAGGATCCGCCACATCTCCATGCCCGGCCGCCCGGCCTTCCTGTCGATGCCGGGAAGCATGTGCTCGTCCATGAGCGCGACCGGCCGCGCGCGGAAAGTCTCGTCGGAACAGAGATGCCGGGGCCCGATGAGAAGGGCGGGGATGCCGTCCCCGGACTTGAGGTCCAGGTCGATGTCCTCGATGCCGACCTCGCCGGGTTCCGGTTGCGGATTGATTGCCTCTCTCATGCCTGCGCGAGGAACTGCCGGAATCGACCGGAATTGCGCAAAAAGGGCCTGGAAACCGGCCATTCCGGCCCGGTCCTCGATCCGGGGAATGCCGGATTCATTGATTGGAGTCGATGGCTTGAGGATTCCCGGGCGGGCACTACCTCTGCGTCGCCAGGCAACTCGAAACGGCTCGCGATGAAGAGGCGCGGGAATGTCTGCGTTGCAGCATCGCCGCCCATCCGCCCATGTCTCGGGCACACGTCAACATGCTCGGCAGGTTCGATTTCTCCGACGAGAGGCTCCGCGACGCTCTCGGAATCCTCTCCCCGGATCCAGCGACCTGAACCAGCCTCGAATTCGGGGAGCGCAAAGCCAGGCCGGACTCCTGTCAGGCGCGGAAAACTCGCGGCTGGCCATGTCGCCTCATGTACCATTGCGCCGACGAACCGAAGACCCCGGAACGCGACCTGAGTCATTGGTTCGCGTGCTTGGAAGATCCTTGCATTTCTTCGGGCCGGATCCGGTCTTTCTCCAGATTCCGTTCCATGGCCGCAAAGACCGGAGTTCCCGGAGTGCCGATCTCGGTGATGATCTCCATGTGATTCCGGCCCGGGCTTTCGAAATGGTCGACCGGATTGCCATTTGCCCTCAGCGCCTCGGCGAATTCACGGGACTGCAACTTGAATGCCTCGGTTTCCGCCTCGCCGCAAGCGACCGTGACAGGCAGTTCAGGAGGCGGGAGATGGTGAACGGGACTCATGGCACGGGCTGTTCCAACGTTGAGATTGAGCCAGCCGTTGGGCGCTTCGTCGAGGAGAGGCAGAAGATCGAAGAGTCCAGAGACAAGCGTGAGCGAGGCGATTCTCTCGGGCGGGATCCGCGCGGCCACCATTGCGGCAAGATGCGCCCCGGCGGAATTGCCGATTAGATGGACTTGGGTCATGTCAATCCCGTGGGCTTCGGCATTCGAGATGACCCATTCGAACGAGGCTTGGGCGTCTTCCACGATGTCCGGCAAGGATGCTTCCGGCGCGAGACGATAGTTGGGAACGATCCAGGCCACTCCGCGCGGAACCCAGGCGTTTGCGGGAAAGTGACGGTCTTCTTTCTCGCCAAGCATCCAGTAGCCGCCCCGAAGGAACAAGTGCGCAGGCGTGTCCGAACCTGCCGGGAACATGTCAAGTCGCTGGCGCGGATGCGGACCGTACGCGACATCGCATTGCGCACCGGGAAGCGTCGCCGCATCCCGGGAGCGCACGGACATCTCGGCCTGCGCCTCGGCGAATCCAGGCATGTCTCCGGGGAGGTCGTAGGCTCCTAGCATGTCGTCAGGCCTTGTGCGTTTCGCGAGCGGTGATGGAAATGGGGCAGGTTTCGACCGTGCAGGCGACCGTCGTTTGGGCGTGGCGTTCCACGCTCGGCTTGCCGGAACCACCTTCGGGTTCGCCCCAGGTGAGGGAAACTTGCGTTCCTGGCTCCGCCACGCTTTCGTCCAGCAATGCGAGCGAGATCCAGTTTCGGACGTTTGACGTGTAGACCGGATAGTGGGAAATCCCAACAGGCTTTCCGTCCTTTCGCACCTCGTCATAGGGGCAGGTCGCGTAGTGGGAGGCAGGCATGTCCATGAACTTGCAGCGTTCGCCTTCGCCGAGCTGGGACGCGAAGATCCTGACAACGTCGGCCTTGGACCAGAGCAGGGTGCGCTTGTGCAAGTGTGGCTCGCCATGTCGCTCTTCGAGTGCGTCGCGACCGATGAATTCGTGGTCGAACTTCACGATATGACCGTAGCCGATGTCATTGGGAGTAAGATAATAGTCCTCGACCGATTTCCCGATGAATGAGCCGCCAAGGGAAAGGTTGGCTTCAAGGCTCGTAGCAGGCAGCCAATTGCGGTAGTCGGCGAGCGCGTTGCCAGTGTAGATCGCCGGCAGCGGGGAAGGGAACCAGCCGCTTTCGTGGGCGACGGTCGAATAGGCCTTGGAACCTGCTGTGAGGAGACCTGCGGGCTCGCCGGCTTCCAGGATGGCGTCGCGGATCAGGTCGTAGTCTTCGTAGGGGCCGAAGAGCTCCAGCCCTGCGGCGCCGGCCATGCCGTGACGCAGGGCCCGGACGCGGCGACCGGCAATGCTGATTTCTCCCATGCCGAAAAACTTGAAGCCGTCAATCGGCCCGTCATTCAGTTTTTCCAGGATTCCCCAGGCGTTCGGGCCTTGGACCTCGAACCTGTATCCCTTGCGGCGTCCCTTGTTGTCGAGGGCGCGGGAATCCAGGTCGAAATCCACGTCGAATCCATGCTTCTCGGCGTGGTACATCACCCAGTTGGCATTCATGGGCTTGTTGACGATACTGGCTCTTTCTTCCTCGAGGACGAAAATGATCGCGTCGCCGACGATGTAGCCATCTTCCGTGCAATGGACGAATTGCTTGGCGATGTCGCGCCGCCAGTTTGCCATCGAGTTGACTGCGAGAAAATCGCAAAGCCGCCTCGTGTCCGGCCCTTCGACGTAGAGGTCCGTCATGTGAAACGACTGGTCGAACAGTACAGCGCCGTGACGCCAGGCTTCCTGCTCGTCCCGCCAGTTCGTGAATTCCGCCTTGATCGGGAACTGGTAGGGGCCAGAGGGCGCGTTCCTGAGCATGGCCAGCGGGTCGCCCGCCTGGTCGATCTTGCCCTGAAGCGTCGAAGCCGGCATCCCGATCCTCCCGTTTCTTTCTTCTTTACTAGTGGGCAGAAAATGGGCAGGGTGCAAGGCAAATCTTGCTCCGGGAGGAAAGATGGGTCGAATCGACAGGAAACTTGCCGAGATGGGAATCGAGCTGCCCACGCCCTTGGTGCTGCCAAGCCCGAACCGGACCTCTGCCGTCCAGGTCGGGGCGATGCTGTATGTTTCAGGTCATGGCGCGGCTTTGCTGGATGACGACAGCGTCAAGCGGCGCGGCAAGGTTGGCGTGGATGTCACCCCGGAGGAAGCCCGTGCAACCATGCGAGCGTTGGCGGTGAAGATGATTGCAACGATCAAGCATCACGTCCAGGACCTGGACCGGGTGGAAAAGGTCGTCAAGATCCTGGGCATGGTCAATGCACACCCCGAATTCGAAAGGCCGAACGTGGTGCTGAACGGCGCAAGCGACCTTTTCCACGAGGTCTTCGGACCCGAGATCGGCTGCCATGCCCGCTCGTCGGTCGGGGTGGCAACCCTGGCCGAGCGGCAACCGGTGGAAGTCGAGGGCATCTTCCTGATCGGGGACTAGTGGATTGGCGGCCATAGACAAGGATATCGCCGCGCTCGTGAAAGAGGTGCGCGAGTTCTGCGACCGTTACGGGATCGCGGAAAGCACCTTCGGACGGCATGCGGTCAATGACGGCAAGCTCGTCAACCGGATTGCGAACGGAAGCTGGATCGAGGAAGAGACCTCGCGGCGGATGCAGGAATTCATGGCACGGGTCGAACGTGGCGAAGTCGTGCTTCGAGGACGCCCCAAGCGGAAAATATCCGACTCCAACGCCGAGAAGATGGCAGAGCTGATCTCTCGAGAGAGTTCGGTGCGGACGCCGGGAAGCTTCGCCTTCCACGAACAGCGGCAAAGGTTTCATGTCTTTGCCAACACCACCAACGAAAGCTGGGTGGTGGCGGATCGCGTGTCAGCGGAACTGGCCGACATCGCGCCCGGGCGAGACGGGTTCAGGCTGCTCTACACGCCCATGGACAACGGGATCATTCTGACCCGTACGCTTCGTGCACTTCATGCGCTGCACCCGGACGTGCCGGTTCTGGTGACGATGAAGGGGCGGGGACTCGAGGACTTGCGCAACACAATGGGGCGACTTGTCGATCGGCTGGCAGAACATCCTCTATCGGTCTTTGCGATGACCAACATGTACCTGCGCGAGGCTGTGGACTTGACCAAGCGTTCGGACGACAGCCCGGCAAGCCTGGTCTGGCGCGACAAGGCGCTGGGCGGGAACCGGACATACGACTTTCAAGGGCAGGTCGCGGACCTCTATGGCGAGCTCAGCCGAGAGTGGCTGATTCACCAGGGAAGGAACTTGCAGCCGGTCTACGCGGTGCCCTCGGTGGTGACGATCTACAGGGCGGATCGCGCGAAGGCGTTGAAGCGCATCCTGCCCAAGCCGGGCGATGCAGCCTTGCGCTACGACTATGCGCTGTTGAACCACCCCTATCTGCACAGCCATACAATGACCTTCCGCCTGGACCATGTACTGCGGCCGGTCTTCGATCGGCTGGCGGACGGGGGCCGCATGACAGTGATACAGGGGCTCGGGCAAGACCCGGCGCATGAGATCGTTTCACGTCTCTGGCCCGATCAGGCCCCGGTGCCAAGTCGCTACGACGTGATTCGGGAATTCCGGAAGGCGCTGGCGGGCGATGAGGCTTCGATCTCTGGACTGACCGACACACATGCGCTCTTCCGATTCGACATGCATACGCTTCCGGTGATCGAGGGACAGAATCTTGGCACGCAGTCCCTGTCGGCAGCGTTCAACAATGCCGTCTACTTCGCACAGGTGCGAGAGGAACTTGCTCAGGAAGCCATTCACGAAGGGCGACGATACCTGGAGGTCACGGAGGACGTGCTTCGGAGACACGGCGGCCTCTGGTTCGTGAATGAAGCTTTTTCGGTCACGAGGAAAGCGGCATGATCGAACTCGACCGTTCCGAAGCGGCAAGGCTCGCCATGTGTTTCGCTCCTGCAAGCGCGACAATCATCGGAGCCTCCACCAATCCGATGAAGTTCGGCGGGCGGGCGATGAAGTTCTGCCTCGAGCGGGGTTACAAGGGACGGCTCTATCCCGTCAACGCGAACAGCGCCGTGGTCCAGGGAGTGCCAGCCTTCGTCTCGGTCGCCGATCTGCCGGAAGCGCCGGACATCGCGGTGATCGCGGTGCCTGGGCCCCAGGTGAAGGAAAGCCTGATCGCGGCAGGCGAGAGGGGCGCGAAGGTCGCCATCGTCTACGGCGCGCGATTCGCGGAAGCCGGGGATGCGGGTGCAGCACAGCAGCAGGAGCTTCTGGACATCGTGCGAGCGCATGGGATGCGGATGATCGGGCCGAACTGCATGGGTGTCATGTCGCTTGCCTCGGGATTCGTGGCGAGTTTCTCGTCCGCGCCCGAACATCACGACGGCAATGGCTGGCCCGAGGTCGGGACCTTGTCGGTGGCGAGCCAGTCTGGCGCTGTAGGCATCCAGATGTTTGCGCAATTGCGAGATCGAGGCCTGGGGCTGGCGAACTGGATTTCCACCGGCAACCAGGCCGATATCGATGTGGCCGATGCAATTGCCTATTACGCGACGGATGAAGCCACCAGGACCATCGCGGTCTACATGGAAGATGCCGGACGGGGGCTGAAACTCGTCCAGGCGCTGGAACTGGCGCGGGAGGCCAAGAAGCCCGTGGCGATTCTCAAAGTGGGCACGACGCCATTGGGCGGGGCCGCGGCAGCAGGGCACACGGCGGCGATGTATGTCGAGGATCAACTGGTCGATGACGTCTTCGCACAATACGGTGTGCTGCGGGCGCGATCGATCAGTGAACTCATCGACTTGGCGGCGGCCTGCAGCGCCGACGTCGTCCCGATCTCGAACAAGGTCGCCGCAGTTTCGGTTTCGGGAGGCGGTGCAGTGATGATTTCGGACGCGGCGGCCTCGGCCGGCCTGGAACTGCCGGACTATCCGGAGGCCGCGCTGGCGGAGCTGAAGGAGGCGAACCCCTTTGTCAACGAACGCAATCCAATCGACATTTCCGCGCCGTCGATGAGCGACATGGCCATAACCGGCGGGCACCTGAAATGGGGAACCGAGCGTGGGCAGCCGGTGATGCTGGGATATGTCAGCCACGTGCCGCTGGTGCCGCGCACGCGCGGGGACATCATGCCTTGGCTTCTCGACCTGCCAAGTGGAAATCCGGATCAGCTGGTGGCGATCGCCGGGAACTTTCACCAGGAAGACCGCAGGGAACTGGTGCAGGCCGGCATCGCCGTCTTTGACGATCCGGCCGTGGCGACGCTGGCGGTTGCGAAACTGGTGAGGGCGGGTCGCGCGTTTGCCAAGGCGGCGAGCGTCCCGGTGGCGGCAAGGGAGCATGCGGCGGACGTGCGGGCCGTCCTGGCCGGCGCCGGCGTTGCGCTGGCCGAAGAGGTTCCGGCGGCTTCGGTTGAGTGCGCCCTGGACGCGTTGCGCGAGCACGGGGAGATCGCATTGAAGCTCTCGGCTCCGAGCCTGCAGCATCGCACCGAGCTTGCAGGCGTTGCGACGAGACTTACGGATGAAGAAGCGGTGCGGCGGGCCTTTGCCTCTCTATCGGCCCGAATCGCGGAACTGGAGGCGGCGCATCCAGGACTTTCCATCATCGCGCAGGAGATGCTGAAAGGCGTCGAGATGTTGATCGGCGTCAGGCAGGATCCGAACTTTGGTCCGCTGGTGTTCGTTGGCTCGGGCGGGACGATGTGCGAGCTTCACGAAGACCTGAACTATCGCAAGACGCCGATTGAGCGTCAGGATGCCGAAGAGATCGTTGATGCGACGCGAGCGGCGCGCATGCTTGGCGGCTGGCGCGGGACCCCCGCGGTGGACCGGGCGGCGCTGGTGGATGCCGTGCTGCGCCTTTCCGAAGCTGCACCAGGATTGCCCTCGCTGGAGATCAATCCTCTGATCGTGACGGAATCGGGCGCGATCGGCGTCGATCTGGCGATTTCAAGGGGCTGAGGCATGACGGAGATCCTGAACTTCATCGACGGCCGGAGTGTTGCGGGTGAGGGCGCGTTGATCGACGACCTTGATCCGTCGACAGGCAAGGCAATCGCCACGCTCAGCGAAGCGAGCGCAGTTCAGGTCAACGAGGCGGCAGAGGCGGCGAAGCACGCCTTCGAGACCGGCGAGTGGTCCCGCGCGCCGATTGCGGAACGGCAGGCGGTGCTGCGCAGGGCGGCGGCCGCGGTCCGGGCAGCGTCGGAGGAGATCGTGGAGTTGCAGGTGGCAGAGGCCGGTATCATCCCGGCCGCCGTGCGCGGCCAAATTGGCATCGGGGCGGCCTGGTTCGACTATTTCGCGGACTTCCTGGCCACGGTGGCGGGGCAGGTTCACGGCCAGACGGCAGGGGCGACCACGATTGTCGAACAGGAACCGATTGGCACCTGCGCGATGTTCACGCCCTGGAACGTCCCTGTCGCGCTTTCGACCGTGAAGATTGCGCCTGCGCTGGCGGCCGGGAATTCAGTGGTCTGGAAGCCTTCGGAGATGACTCCCATGGTCACGCGACGGCTCGCCGAGCTGATCAACGGTGCCGGATTGCCGACCGGCGTCCTGAACGTCGTGAACGGGCGCGGGTCGACCACCGGGATGGCGCTTGCCGAGGCGAGGGAAATCGACATGATCTCTTTCACGGGCGGGCATCTTGGCGGCGCCGCGGTCGCCGAGGCGGCGGCGCGGCGGCATTTGCCTTGCGTGACCGAGCTCGGCGGCAAGTCGGCGACGATTGTCTTCGACGATGCCGAAATCCCCGCCGCCGTCCGGGGCGCGGTGATGTCGGCCTACGGCAACAATGGCGAAGCATGCCTGAACGGCACGCGCGTTCTGGTCCAGGAACGAATTGCCCAGGACTTCCGGGCGGCTTTCGCCGAGGCCGCGCGGGGCCTCAAGGTGGGCGACCCGCGCGCCGATGGAGTGACCGTGGGCCCGATGATCTCAAGTGCGCACCGGGATCGGGTTGCTTCATATTACGATGCCTCGAACGGCGAGAGGATCTTTGGCGGGGATGTCCATGGAGAGGGCTTTTTCATCACTCCCGGGGCGGTGGAGGTTGCATCGACGGATTGTGCGCTCTGGAGGGAAGAGGTTTTCGGGCCCGTTGCCGCGTTTCGAACCTTTGTCGACGAGGCCGAAGCGATTGTTCTGGCCAATGACAGCGAGCATGGGCTCGCGGGCTACGTCTGGACGCGGGACGTCGGGCGGGCGATGCGCGTCTCCAAGGCGGTGCGGGCAGGGACGATGATGGTGAATTCAATCTTCCAGCGAGAGCTGAACGCGCCCTTCGGGGGCTGCAAGGCGTCAGGGGTCGGGCGCGAGGGGGGCGTGCATTCATGGATGAACAACACGCAGACCAAGACGACGGTGATTGCGCATGGGTAGGCTTCTAAACGGCAAGCGCATCATCGTGACCGGTGCGGCCCAGGGAATTGGCGCGGTGCTGGCGGACGGATTTTCTGGATTGGGTGCAAGGGTCGTGCTGGCCGATGTCGCGGACCCCGAACCCGCCGCGCAGCGGGTTCGGGACAAGGGTGGCGAGGCAGTGAGCGTGAAGGCGGACGTGACGGATCTCGCAGGCTGCGAGCGAATGGTCGCCGCGGCGGAGAAGGCCCTTGGCGGGCTGGACGGGCTGGTCAACAACGCGGCGCTGTTCGCGACGCTTCCGATTGCCATGCATGACGAGATTGAGCCCGAGCTTTGGGACAGGGTCATGGCGGTCAACGTGAAGGGCCCGTGGCTGTGCACCCGCACCGCGGTCCCGGCGATGGAGCGTGCGGGGGGCGGGTCAATCGTGATGATCGCTACGAACCGGATCTTCCAGGGGCATCCCGGGATGTTGCACTATGATGCGTCCAAGGGCGCGGTGCTGGCGATGACCCGGTCCCTGATCCGCGAACTTGGGCCGAGGAACATCCGGGTCAACACCGTCGCGCCAGGGTTGACGATGAGCGAGGGCGTGCTCGCTCGCGAAGGCATTCGGGAGCGTGCGCCCGGGATTGCGGCCAACCGGTCGCTGGCAAGGGACCAGCGACCCGAGGATCTGGTCGGGCCCTGTGCATTCTTTCTCAGCGACCAGGCGGGATTTGTTACCGGCCAGTCGCTTGGGGTCGATGGAGGCGGGGTGCTCCATTGATGGCCCGGAGAGCCGGCCGTTTCGCAGGGCACTGCCGGGATTGTCCGGAAATTCCCCACCCGCAGAGAGGAGCCAGGACATGGCGATAGTGAGCGTGACCATCATCGAAGGTCGACAGTCCGATGTGAAGACGGAGCTTATGTCGCGGCTGACCGATGCGGTTGTCGACGTCCTGGGGGCGGATCCTCGACAGGTGCGGGTTTACGTGAACGAGATCCGGGACGGCGACTACGCCGTCGGCGGCAATCCGGTGAGCTTGCGCGGAAGCGGGCATGCCTGAGATCCTGACAGCGATCGAAGGCGCTGCAGGCGTCATCCGCTTCGACCGGCCAGAGGCGCGCAATGCGTTGACCGACGCGATGTTGTCGGAAACCCGCGCGGCAATGGTGGCTTGGGAGCAGGACAGGTCAGTTGCAGCTGTCGTGCTGACCGGGGACGAGAAGGCCTTCTGCGCAGGCGGCGACGTGAAGGGCACGGTGTCGCCGGGCATGGACGCGTTCGAGAAGTACCGCCATCGCCATACCCAGGGCGGTTGGCACGAGTTCATGCGATTCCTCGCCCGCTTTACCAAGCCCGTGATCGCGGCGGTGGAGGGTCATGCCCTTGGAGGCGGGCTTGAAGTCGCGTTGCGCTGCGATTTCATCGTCGGATCGGAGACGGCCAGGCTGGGCTTGCCCGAGGCGAGGCTCGGGCTCTTCCCGATTCTGGGTGGGGCCTGGTCACTGACCCGCGCGGTCGGGGAGCGCAAGGCGAGGGAACTGGCCTACACGGGGCGACGGATCGAGGCGGAGGAGGCATTGGAGCTGGGCATTCTCAATCATTTGACGCCGGCGGGAGGAGCCTTGGCCCGGGCGCTCGACATCGCCGAGGAAATTGCCGGATCGGCACCGCTGTCGGTAATGGCGATCAAGCAGGCGATCAGTCGCGCAGGCAGGCAGAGCTTCGATGAAGCGCTGGCCGAAGGAGGCGACCTGTCCGCGCTCCTGATGTTCTCGGAAGATCGAAAAGAGGGGCTCCGCGCCTTTGTCGAGAAGCGCAAGCCGGAATTCAAGGGCGAATGAGCTACGACGCCATCATCATCGGCGCTGGCCATAACGGGCTGACTTGCGGGGCCTATCTGGCGCGGGCAGGAAAGAAGGTGCTGGTGCTTGAGCAGAAGCCTTGCGTGGGCGGAGCGAGCGTCACGGAAGAGTTTTCCCCGGGCTTCCGGGCCTCGACCTATTCTTTCATTTCCGGCCAGATGCATCCGAAGGTGATCGGGGAACTGGAACTGAAGCGATACGGGTTGGAGCATTACCCGCAACCCAATGTCTTCAACCCGACCGAGGATGACGGGATCGTCTTTTCCAAGGATCCGGCAAAGACCCGCGAACAGATTGCGCGGTTCTCTCAGAGAGATGCGGAGAACTACCCGAGGTTCTTCGAACGCCTGCAGTCAACGATCGAGCTCCTGCGTCGGCTGCAACTCGAGACTCCCGTCAATCCATTCCGCATGGATCCCGCTGGCATCTGGAAGACCGCGCGGTTCGCCTGGCGGTATTGCAATGCGGAGAAGGAGACCTACAACCTGGTTCGGGCCTTGTCGATGAGCGCCCATGACTACGTCAGCCGGTGGTTCGAAAACGACCTGGTCAAGGCCAAGTTCATGTTCTGGGCGACGATCGGCGGAAACGTCGGACCCTACAGCCCTGGGACGGCGTTCTACCTGGTCACCCACTTGATCGGCCAAACCGGCATGTCCTTCTGCAGGGGCGGGATGGGGGCGATCGCGGATGCACTGAGAGCCAGTGGCGAGGCGCACGGGATGGAAGTGCGCTGCGACGCCTGGGCGGAAGAGGTGCTGATCCGGGATGGCAGGGCTTGCGGCGTGCGATTGCGCTCGGGAGAGGAGATCAAGGCCGCTCGCATCGTGTCCAATGCCAACGCCAGGCGAACGTTCCTCGAGATGGTCGACGAGGCGCATCTGCCCGAGGAATTCGTGAATGACATCAAGGGCTTCCGCTGCCGAGGCATGAGCTTCAAGCTGCTTTGCGCGGTTGACCGGCTGCCCCGGTACAAGGGATTCTCTCAAGCGAGAACCGGAGTGGAATACCCTGCCTATTGCCATATCTGTCCAACGCCGGAGTTCCTGGAGCGTGCCTTTCACGACGCGAAGTTCGGCTGGTACAGCAAGGAGCCGTTCCTGAGTCCCAACGTGCCGAGCTACGCCGACCCGACGCTCGCGCCCGAAGGCAAGCATGTAGTGATCTTTCAGGGAGGCGTGACACCTTATGAGCTACGCAATTCGGACTGGGAACGCGAGGGGCCGCAACTGGTGGAGAACGCATTCGCGGTCATGGATCGTTTCGCGCCCGGATTCTCTGACAGTGTCATCGGCCACAAGCTGATCACGCCCAAGGACATTGAAGCTGACATCAATTTGCCGGGCGGCAACAGCCAGCACGGGGAACTGACCCTTGACCAGATATTCTTCATGAGACCTGTGCCGCGCTACGCCGACTACCGCTCCCCGATTCAGGGGCTCTATCAGTGCGGGGCGTCAACACATCCTGGCGGGGCGGTTTCGGCCGTGCCCGGGCACAATGCTGCACGGGAGATTCTCGGCGACATCCGGTGGCGGCGGTGAAGGAAAGCCAGAATCTCGTTGACTAATGCGCTTAGTGGGAACATGGTGGGCAGAAGGGCTGAGCATTGGGGGGAACATGCCGCATAGCGTCGAGATTCCGGACTACGTGATCGAAAGGATCATGGCAAAACGCGGCAAGCTTGAGGTCTTTGACGAATTCGAGGCCGCAAAGACCGCTTTCCTCGTCATCGACATGCAGAATTTCTATGTTGCCGAGGTGGATACGGCGATTTCCATCGTGCCGAACATCAATCGCATCGCTGCTGCCTGTCGCCAAAAGGGGGTGCCGGTGATCTGGGTGATCATGCGTTGTGCCGAAGCAGAGGGCGCGCAGAGCCAGTGGCAGCTCTATCACGACTATTTCTTCACCGAGGCCAAAGGCCAGAACCACCTGACCAAGCTGTCCCCCGGCAATCAGGGCTATGAGATCTATCCTGACCTCGACGTGAGGCAAGAGGACCGGATCGTGACCAAGAAACGGTTCTCTCCGTTCATTGTTGGCGCATCCGATCTCCACGACATCTTGCAGGGCATGGGCGTCGGAAACCTGATCGTGGCCGGCACGGCCACGAACATGTGCAGCGAATCCACCGCAAGGGACGCCATGATGCTGGACTACAAGGTCGTGATGGTCGAGGACGCAAATGCCGCACGGTACGATGACGACCACCTTGCGGGGCTCACGTCATTCTACCAGAGTTTCGGCGACGTTCGGAAGACTGACGACGTGATCGGCATGATCAAGTAGACGAGTCAATCCGCGACTCATCCGCCCACGAGGGCAAAAGGACAATGGGGAGTTCCAACATGAAACCAAGACATATCCTGCTGACAGGCGCGATGGCGGTGGCAGCCAACATGGCATTCGCCGACTGCACGAACACCGTGCCGGTGAAAACGATCTCGAACGCCTTTCCTGCCTACGAGATCATGACCGGCGTCATGGCCGCTTGCGGAAACGTGGAAAGCGAGCTCGACAAGGATCATCGGCTGAAGATCGTCGACGCCTTTTCGGCCAATCCGTCACTCTACTCGATGACGTCGCTTACGAACTCCACTTCGGTGCCGATGATCGACGCGGATCTGTTGCGCCCGCTTGACGACCTGATTGCGGCGCATGGGGCTGGCTTGAATCCGAACCAGTTCATCGAGATCGATGGCAGAACAATGGCGATTGCCGCTTTCGCGAACACGCAGCATCTCATGTATCGCGAAGACATCCTGAGCGACCTTGGCATCGCGGTGCCGGCGACCTGGGACGAATACATCGCGGCAGCCGAGAAGATCCAGGCTGCCGGCGTCGTTGACTATCCGATCGGCCACTATATGAAGGACGGCTGGAACCTGGCCTTCGTTTTCGTCAACCACTACCTGGGCGAAGGCGGCGCGATCTTCAACGACGACTGGACCCCCTCGATCAACAACGACAAGGGTTTGGCGGTTCTGGAGCGGATGGCGAAACTCGGAACCTACATGGATCCCGAGTATCTCGTCTCTGACACCACGTTCGTCACCAAGCAGATGCAGCAGGGCAAGATCGCGATGGCGAACCTTTGGGCGTCACGCGCGGGCGCGGTGAACGACCCGGCTGAATCCTCTGTCTCAGGCAAGGTCGTGATGGCCGCCGGACTGCGTGGGGCGGAACGCATTGCCTCGACGATCTGGTGGGACGGCTGGGCGATTGCCAAGAACATCCCTGACGAGGAAGCGGAAGCGGCGATGCAGCTGATCGTCGCCTCGATGGCAGAAGACGTGATCCAGGCCAACAATGACGACGCGATCTGGCTGGCGAATGGATTCGTGCCGGGCGACGCGGCCAAGGGCGCATTCGAAACTGCTGCCGGGGACGCCGTGCCCTATCCGATGAACAAGTACATCGGGTCGATGCATAGCGCACTTGGGTCGGGTCTTGCCGCCTTCATGACGGGCGACAAGGACGCGGCGACAACGCTTGCCGACATCGAGGCCGCCTATGTTTCCGACGCCAAGGAAAAGGGCTTGCTGAAGTAAGGCGGCAACGCAAGAACTGGCGGGTGCCAACTTCGACTTTGGCACCCGCCATTCACAGCCGAGGCGGGCAGATGAAACGGAAGACCTTCGCGATTTTCGTAGGCCCGTCGGTCTTCATGATGGTCCTGTTCATTGCCGCCCCTTTGCTGTCGGTTCTCTGGCAAAGCTTCCATGTCACGCAACCCGTATACGAACAGGTAGAGGTTGAGACCTGCACGCCGGGACTCCTGGGTTCGGTCTGTGCAACCGAATTGAAGACCCGGCCGCTCCTCGATGAAAGCGGAAAGATCCTGACCGAGACGGCCTTTGTCGGGCTGCAGAGCTATCGCAACGTGATTGAGCCTGAGAAGCTGCTGACTGCGATTGCAAATGGAAGCTGGCGGGACCTGATGAACATACGCTTCTGGTCGGCGTTGCGGTTCACGCTTGTCTTCACGATCCTGACGCTGCCGCTGGTGCTGGGCACCGGGCTGCTCATCGCGCTTGCGGTCAACAACACGCTGCAGCGGATAAAGGGGCCGGTGATCTTCGTTTCGCTGCTGCCCTTTATCGTCACGCCTGTGATCGGAGCGCTGTCGATCCGTTGGCTGTTCATCGGCGACGGCATCCTGACAGCAGGGCTTGAATGGTGGCTGGAAAGGGACATTGCCATGTTCGCCCAAGCCTGGACCATCGAATTGATGATGTACATCTACCGGGTCTGGCACGTGGCGCCGTTTGCATTCGTGGTTTTCTACGCGGGCCTTCAGACCGTAAACGACGACGCAGTGGAAGCTGCAATCATCGATGGAGCGTCACGATGGCAGCGGCTGCGATATGTCATCATTCCGCATCTGATGCCGTTGGTGATTTTCCTGACGCTCATCCACCTGATGGACGCCTACCGGGTGTTCGAGGAAATTGTCGGCTTTTCCGCCTCGGCCCACGTCATTTCGCTGCAATGGCTGACTTACGAATTCCTGCTTCAAGACGGCACCGGAGCACGCGCAATCAGCCGAGCGTCGGCCAGCGCGATCCTGACGATGATCGGGATTGCGGTCTTGCTCGGTGTGCCGCTGCGCCGGGTCTGGCGTGAGCAGAGGGGGAGCTAGCATCATGTCGAGCGCCGCCCTGCGCCAGCCGATGAGCTTGAAGGCCCTTTCGAACGGGTTCCTGGCATTCTGGTGCCTGGTTGCGGCGTTCCCGATCGTATGGATCGGGGTCATGAGCTTCAAGACGCCCCTGGACGCATTTGATTCAAACCCGTTCCGGGTGATCCTCGGGCCGCACACGCGTGCCAACATCGGAGGATTGTCGGTCGTCGACATTCTCTTGGGACTCGCGCTTGCGTGGATGCTGATCCGTCAGGCGATCCGTTGGCTTCCCCGCAAGGTCGTCGAATACGCGCCAGGCGGCCGGACCGGAATTCCGTGGTTGATTGGCGGCGGCGCCTACGCCCTTGTCTCGCTGGCATTGTTGGTTGTCGCTCTGCCCGCCGTGCTGGGCGTGCTGAACCCGCTGCTGGGCCCGCTTGGATCCAGTGTCCTGGGCCTGACGACGGAGCACTACGAAGCAGTCTGGATCGACCGGGGCTTTACCCGCAACTTCGCCAATTCGATGATCGTGACAACAGGCGTCGTGACGGTTTCCCTCACCGTCGGCACGCTTGCGGGCTATGGCCTGGCGCGATCGGATTCGCTCATCGCCTTCTGGCTGCTGGTCATCGCGCTGGTGTTCAGGTCGCTTCCGCATTCGGTTCTGGTGTCGGGCTACTTGCCGTATTTCATCACGTCCGCGGAATGGCTTGCCCCGGTCTTCGGCGACGCGGCGCCGACACTCTACGGCAAGCCCTGGGCGATCATCGCCGTTCTTGTCGCCATCAACCAGCCTTTCACGATCTGGATGCTGAGGTCATTTTTCCAGAACATTCCGGCGGAGCTGGACGAAGCCGCACGGGTCGACGGGTGTTCTCATTTCGGGGCGTTCCGCCGGGTCATCGTGCCGGTCATGTGGCCCGGCGTGATCGCCACGGGGCTGTTCAGTTTCCTTTTGGCCTACAATGATTTCCTTGTGACCTCGCTGCTTCTGGATGCTCAGAACATGACCATGGTGCCCGCCATCGCCAACATGTTCAACCGCGAGACCACGGCATCGGACGAGGTGCAGGCCATCGCCGCAGCCGTTTCCATCACCGCGCCGCTGTTTCTGCTCGTGCTGGTCTTCCAAAGGCAAATCGTGTCAGGGCTGACCGCCGGCGCCGTAAAGGGGTGACCGGCCCGATGGGCCAGAGACCGGGACATCCCGTTTCCCTCGCAACAAGCTTGGCCGTGGCGCGCGGCGGATGTCGTCCGCGAAACCGCATTCACGTATCTGATACGAAGGCAGCCAAGGACATGGAGTTGTCTCCCGGCATGTCCTGGCCGTGGCACCTTCGGCATGTCGTAGGCAGTTCAAGGCCCAGGCCGGCCTCAAGGCGGCTGTCCGGGTCGGGAGCATGGCCCGATGCCGCGACGGCGCTGCCGACCCTCTCGATACGGGTCCCGCACGCCGGCCCGCGCGATCGGCGCCCGACCACGGTCGCAGGCGAAGCAACTGCCACACGCGCAATGTCGTTGACGGTGGAATTCCGTTCGACCTGATGCCGCCTCCGGCCAGCGTCAGTCCTCAACGGCCTTGGCCAGACCCTCGAAGAGCAACGCAACCGCTTCTGCGCCTGGATCGTTGTGACCCTTGAGGTTCTCGGACGGCACATATGCCGCGCGGCCCGCTTTCGCCTTGTGGATGGACGCCGTGCCGTCGGCGCCCCTGCGCGCGGCAATTGCCGCTGCGGCGAGGCCGCCGCCCATCGCCTCGAGCGCAGGCTCGAGCGCGTCGATCATCGTGCGGTCACCTGCTTTGGCCCCGCCGACTTCGGAGACGCGCTTCAGACCCTCCTTCAAGGCCCTTTCCACGGGCGCGCCACCAGAGCAGGCATCCCCTGCCGCGTTGAAATAGATCGCCAGGATGACACCGGAGGAGCCGCCCATGGTCTGGCTCAACTCGTTGCCAAGGGCGGGAAACAGTTTGGTGAGGTCGGCGAGCGGCAACTTGTCGAGGTTCGCCTTCAATGACCGGGCAGCGGCAGCAAGCGTGCTTCCGGTGTCTCCGTCGCCGGACTTGGCATCCAGTTCGTTGAGCCTGCTTTCGGCGCCAGTCAGCAGGTCCGCCACCTGCTCGATGACGGCGCGGGTCTTCGGGTCGGGCGATGGGATTGGTTCAATCGGTGTCAACCTGTCCGGGAGCGGCGTGACTTCCACGGCGGTCACCCTTGCCAGGCCAGGCCAGGCCGGCATCGGCACAGGCGTTGCGAGCGCGGCGAGGTCGCTCTTGGTCGCCGGCAGGATGGAGACCGAGAAGCCGTGCATGTCGAGCGATGTCATCATCGGTGCAGGGCCGATCATGTGGGTGACCATGCCTGCGCCTGTCAGCGCGTGGCAAAGGACGGACATCTCCAAGGCCATCGTTGCGCCGAGGTTGTTCATCAAGGCGACGCACGGCCCGTTCTTCACATGTGGGCGGAGCTTCTCAAGCACGATTTCCATCGCCCTTGCCGCGCCAGCGAAATCGACCTGTTCGGCACCCGGCTCGCCATGTATGCCGAGGCCAAGCTCGGCCTTGCCCAATGGAATGCGGTCTTCCTTTGGCGAGCCGGGGATGGTGCAGGTGTCAAGGCTCTTGCCGATGGAGACGACGTTGCCAATGATCCGTCTCGCCTCCTTTGCCACGTCTTCGAGCGACGCTCCGGATTCTGCCATGGCACCCGCGATCTTGTGGACGAACAGCGTGCCTGCAACGCCCCGCGGCTGTGGCAGGTTCGGGAGCGCAACGTCGTCATCCACCACGACCATTTCCACCTTGTGACCAAGGGCGCGGGCGAGTTCGGCGGCGAGGCCGAAGTTCAGACGGTCGCCAGTATAGTTCTTGACGATCAGCAGGCACCCGGCGTTCCCGGTGACCGCGAGAATGCCGGCCAGAACGGCGTCCACCGACGGGGACGCAAAGACCTCTCCACACACGGCAGCGGTCAGCATGCCGGGCCCGACAAACCCTGCATGCGCGGGCTCGTGCCCGGACCCGCCACCCGAGACCAGCGCGACCTTCGAACGATTCCAGTCGGTGCGGTAGACGACCTTTACGTGCGGGTAGCCATCGAGTCGCGCGAGCTTGCCGCCTGAGCACGCTAGCAGCCCGTCGATGGCCTCCTTGACAAGATCTTCCTTGGCGTTGACGAATTGCGCCATGTCATTCCCCCTTCACTTGGCCTCGATGCCATGTTTGGACGCTATTTTAGGTGCGCACCTCACGCCAACGAATTTTTGGGAGCGTGCACCGGGTTGGCCATGTGTCAGATTCCATTCGCAAAAAGTCAGGTCAGGTAGTTTCTCATGGAATTGAACCGAGTGTGTTGAGTGCGGAATCAGCTTCGGCCGCGCATGCCCGATTCGCATGAAGCTTGAGAGTGAGGCGGCTCCTTCGCGGCACCCGTGAAGACACTGACAAGGATTTCATGCGCGTCGCTGGGCGCGTTGGGCTTCGACATGTTCGCCAATGATGTCGAGCGGCGCGCCGCCGCAGAACGCGACGAAGCGGGACGGCGACCAAAGGACGCCTTTCCTGCAGCGTCCGGTGATTTCGGGACGGACGGTTCGCAGGCGACGGCTCTCAGAGGCTGACCTAGAATGTGGATGGCCTCCCCAGACGTGGTATTTCCCCGCTGACTTCCACACCAGACAGGGAGGGCCGCATGGCTTGGAACGAGACCACCCGCGAGAAGTATAAGCGCAGTTCGGACCGGTATGAAAGCGATTTGACCGACGAGGAATGGCTCTTGATCGAGCCGCTTCTTCCGGCTCCGTCAAAGCTCGGACGTCACCGCACCGTCGATCTTCGGGCGGTTTTCGACGCGATCCAGTACATGCTGGCGACGGGGTGCCGGTGGCGGGCGGTTCCCAAGTGTTTCCCGCCCTTGCGACGGTTCAGAACTACTTCTACGCATGGCGCGACGACGGCGTGCTGGAGCGCATGATGGATGCGCTGCGGGAGCGGGCGCGCATGCAGGAGGGGCGCTCCGGAGATCCGGCGGCGGCCGCGATCGACAGCCAGTCGGTGAAGACGACGGAGATGGGCGGCCCGTCGGGATACGACGCCGGCAAGAGGATCAAGGGCAGGAAGCGCCACGCCACGGTGGACGTGGAGGGGTTCCCGATCGCGGTCCGGGTCCACGCGGCCGACCAATGGCATTGAATTAGGCCCGATCAGATTTTCCTGATTTTCGCGCCTTTTCAAAGTCCATGTTTTTTGGGCGTTTCCGCGCTCGCGCGGGGATCTTTCGTTCGGGCTTGACTCATGGAGCGGATCGGTTCATCATAGCATCGACCCAGTCCGTCCGTCCCGAGGGAGGCCACGATGGATCCGCGCATCGAGAACCTGGAAGCCACCACCTTTTTCGGCAAGCGCCTGACGCGGAGGCAGATCGCGCTCATGAAGGAGACGGTCGAGCTGTTCCCGAACGACAGCCGGCGGGAACTTGCCCGCACGCTGTGCGAGAACTTCAACTGGCACACGCCGTCCGGAACCTACAGGGAGCAGTTCTGCCTGCGGGTTCTTGAGGAACTGGAGAGGCTGGGCATCCTGACCCTGCCGGAGCGGCGCGAGACGGGCGGGCGGCGCAACGCTCCCGCCCGCACCGAGGCCGGCGAACCCGGGGAGCCGATCAACGCGCCGCTCCCGGCCCTGGAGCCGGTCACGCTGGAAATCGCCGCCGGCGGACGGGATCTGGCGGAATGGAACGAGCTCGTGGACCGGTACCATCCGCGCGGCTACATGTCGCCCATCGGCTGCCATCTCGCGTATTTCATCCTCGACGCTCACGGCCGCCGCCTGGGCTGCCTGATGTTCGAGAGCGCGGGCGCGCTGCCGGTTCGCGACGCGTGGGTCGGATGGGACCGGCGGCAGCGCGACGCGGGCCTCGCCCGCCTTCTCAGGAACAGCCGGTTCCTGGTGTTTCCATGGGTCAGCGTCAGGAACCTTGCCTCCCGGTCCCTGTCGCTGGCGGCCCGACGGGTCGCCGACGATTGGCACCGGCGCTGGGGTGTGCACCCGCTCCTTGTGGAGACGTTCGTCGACCCGCAGGAGCAGGAGGGCAGTTGCTACCGCGCGGCGGGATGGACGGAGATCGGCGCCACGGCCTCCCGCAGCGTACCCAAGAACGTGTACGTGCTCGAGCTGGAGACGGACGCCCGGGCCGCGCTGCGCGGCGAGAGGAAGGAGACAAGACGCAGGCCGGCCCGCGCTCCGGAAAGCGCGCGGACGGCCGCCGGGATGTGGAGCGCGGTCGCCGCCGCCGCCGCCAGGACGTCCGAGCGCCACGACCGCGAGTGGCGGGTGCGCCGCCGACTGATCGGCACCTTCCTGGTCGTCCTCTTCGTCCTCCGCCTCGTGTTCGGCACGGGGCGCAGTTACGGCTCAGCCCTCGCCGAGATCTGGGAGAGCGCCCGCAGGATGGGCGTGACGCTGCCGCAGGACCGCCCGGTGACGCCGTCGTCGATGTCCCGGGCGCGCGCCAAGGTCGACCCGGAGGTCTTCAGGGAGCTTCACCGGGAGATCCTGGCCGAGGCCCCTGACCGCCCGCTCTGGAAGGGACGGCGGGTCTTCGGCGTCGACGGAGCCAAGATCAACCTGCCGAGGCCGCTCGTGGATGCCGGATACGCGACGCCGGGCAAGCATGCACACTACCCGCAGGGTCTGGTCAGCTGCCTTTACGAACTGGAGCCGCGGCTGCCGTTCGACTTCGGACTGCACGCCGACACCAACGAGCGCCGCGCCGCAGCCAGGCACCTCAAGGCCCTGTCCGCCGGGGACGTGGTCGTCTACGACCGGGGCTACTTCTCCTACGAGATGCTTCTCGCCCACGTCGTCCGGGGCCAGGACGCCGTGTTCCGGCTCAAGCGGGATGCGAACGCGGAGACCGTCGCCTTCCTCGCCGGCTCGCTGGACGACAGGACGGTCGAGATCCGGCCCGACGGCAAGGCGCTGGCCCGGCTGAAGGCCCGCCACCCAGGTGCCGCGTTCGGGCCGCTGAAGCTGAGGCTGGTCCGCTACGCCGCCGGCGACACGGTCTTCGCCCTCGGCACCACGCTCACGGAAGACGACGGCTTCCGCGTCGAGGACCTGGCCGCGATCTATCGGGCGCGTTGGCGTCTTGAAGAGATGTACAAGACCGCCAAGTGGTTCCTGGCCGTCGAGTCCTTCCGCGCCGAAAACGAGCGCGGCGTCCTGCAGGAACTCTACGCCAGCTTCGTCATGGTCACCGCCACCCGCCTGATGACCAACGAGATCGACGGGGAAATCAACGCAGCGCCCGGGGACGGACACCCGAAGAGGGTGAACTTCAAGAACGCCGCAGCAGCGGTCTTCCGCAACTTCGAGGCCCTCGCGCTCGCCCAGGCCGACGCCCTCGCCGAAACCGTCTCGCGCATCGTCGACGACGTCGCCGCACTCTGGCAGCGCGAAAGGCCCGACCGCAGCTATCCGAGGATGTCACGCAAGCCCAGAAACAAATGGTCGCGAAAGGGGAAGGTCGCCGCCGCCAGCTGAACCACGCACGACAAGCGGAATACACGCCTTCCGCTGCTGGACCTTCCACGTCCCGTTAAGTCAACAGCGCCGATTCCTTAAGTCAATGCCATTGCGCGGCCGACGTGCAGGACCGGGACGGTGCGCCGGACGTCATCCTGGCGATGTTGGAGAAGGCGCCTGAGGTGAGGAAGCTGTGGGCGGACGGCGGCTATGCCGGACCGAAGCTGGAGGCCGCGCTGGCGGAGCACGGCCTCGGATCGATCCTGGAGATCGTCCACAGGCCCAAGGAAACAAAGGGCTTCACCGTCCTCTATCGCCGCTGGGTGGTGGAGCGGACGTTCGCCTGGCTGTCGTGGTGCCGGCGCCTGGCGAAGGACGTGGAGCGGACCTTGGCGAGTTCCCTGGCCTGGGTCCAACTGGCCGCGTGCCGGTTCCTGATGCGACGGGTGGCGCGAGGGATAACGTCATGAATTACAATAATATAATCAAATCAAGGACTTATGATTCAGCCTCTCAAGAGCCCCCTCTTTTCACGCCCGTATTTTCCGATCCGCTCGCGCCGCTTCCGGCATCGTGAAAGTCCTGGCCCGGGCATTCCTTTCCCGGTAGCCGTCTCCTCCACGCGGCATGGTTCTTCCCGTGCCGTCACACTGTTCCCTCCTCCTGCCGTCGGGACGATTCGGCGCCACTCGCGCAATGCTCCAGGCAGAGCGTCGCGGTTCCTCGGCGCGTCCAGACTCTTGTCCGGTCGGTTGCCCGGCGATCGCCGACCTCGCGACCACAATGCCCGATTCGGGGCGGTGCGAGAGCGAACTCGAACAGCCCGTTGACACCGGGTGCGAAGACTTTACCTCGGCTCCATGCCAGATCAACGCGTCAGCAACCCCTTCCTTGCGGGGGAATCGGCCGCTTCCCCCGCAAGCCGCCGCCCTGAAATGGGGCGTCGGTCCCGCACGGCATCCAGAAGGGACACCGCCCTTCAAGCGGAAGTTGGCCACATTTTCCACGAGCCGGCAGCGGCTGCGGACAAGTTTGGCTCCCCAGACTTCCGGACAGACAGGGGCGGGGTTCCCTGCGGGGTGGGCAGATGAGGACCCTCTCAGGTGCGCCAGAAGGACTTGACGCCTATCTCGTCCTGCGTGAGATGGAGGCCTCGCCAAGAATCTGCCACGTCGCAAGAGATGACAAGCGCATGGCAGCCATGGCGGAGGCATTTAAGTTCTTTGCGCCGCACGTCCAGGTGCTGAGGCTCCCAGGCTGGGACTGCCTCCCTTATGAGCGTGTCTCGCCGAACGTGGACATTTCGGCAGAACGCATGGGAACACTGGCGCGCCTGGTCCACGACGCCCCTGGATCCTTCGTCTTGCTGACAACTCTCAACGCGGCAACACAGAGAATTCCGCCACGTGAACTCGTCCGGGAATCCAGCTTCACGGCGCGGACCGGCGAGCAGGTGAACGAGACGGCGCTGAGGCACTTCCTGTCCCGCATGGGTTTCGTGCAGGCCCCGACCGTGGCGGAGCCCGGAGACTACGCGATTCGCGGCGGCATCATCGACATCTTTCCGCCGGGCGAGGGTGGACCAGTGCGGCTCGACCTCTTCGGAGACATGCTGGAAGGCGCACGGCGGTTCGACGCGGTCACGCAGAGGAGCGTTGCACAGCTTCCGGCCGTCGAGCTCGCGCCGGTCAGCGAGGTCATCCTCGATGAGACGTCCATCTCCCGCTTTCGGCAAAACTACAGGCTGGAATTCGGGGCGGGAGGGTCGAACGATCCGCTCTACGAGACGGTCAGCTCGGGGCGTCGGCATTCAGGCATCGAGCATTGGCTGCCATTCTTCTACGAGCGTCTCGAGACGATTTTCGATTACCTGCCCGATGCGACGATCACGCTTGATGACCGGACCAAGGCCATGCACGAGGCACGCTGGGAAGCCGTGAACATTCAATACGAGGCGCGCCAGGAAGCACGGCTTGCCGTCACCGAGATGGACAGCGTCTACAAGCCGATGCAGCCCGGGCGACTCTATCTTGACGGTGCCGCGTGGCAAGCCGCAACCAAGGGGCGCAGGATCCTGCAGCTTGCCGTTGCACCGCAACCGGAGGGACCGGGGTGCACGGATGCAGGCGGCCGCATCGGTCGCGACTTCGCCCCAGAGCGTCAGCGGGAATCCACAGCTCTTCTTGAGGCCCTGGCAGGCCACATCAAGACCAGGGCGCGCTCGGATCAAGTGGTCATCGCGTCCTATTCGGAGGGCGCGCGGGAACGGCTGCAGGGTCTCATTGCAGACCACGACATTCTGGGTGCCGCCCCGATTTCCGAATTCGGCGACATTCCCGAAGGCAAGGGAGGTGTCTATCTTGCCGTGTGGGCGCTGCAGCACGGATTCGAGGACAGGGATGGCCTCACGGTCATCTCCGAACAGGATGTCTTTGGCGATCGCCTGACTCGCCGACCCAGGAAGCGGCGCCGGGCTGACGACTTCCTGACGGAAGCCAGATCCCTCAGCCCGGAGGACCTGATTGTTCACGTGGAACACGGCGTCGGGCGCTACAAGGGCCTTGAGGTCGTCGAGGCCCTAGGTGCGCCACATGAATGCATTCATCTTGAATATGCCGGCGGTGACAAGCTGTACCTGCCTGTCGAGAACATTGAGCTTCTCAGTCGCTACGGCCACGATGAGGGCCTTCTGGACCGCCTTGGAAGCGCCGCCTGGCAGGCTCGAAAGGCGGCTCTCAAGAAGCGCATTCGCGAAATCGCCGACAGACTCGTTCGCATTGCCGCCGAACGGCATCTCCGGAAAGCTCCGGTCATCGTGCCGCCGGACGACGCGTGGGAAGCGTTTCTGGCGCGGTTTTCCTATCAGGAGACCGATGATCAACTCGCGGCCATCGCCGAAACGCTTGCTGACATGGCTTCGGGCAAGCCGATGGACAGGTTGATCTGTGGCGATGTGGGCTTCGGCAAGACCGAAGTGGCGATGCGGGCGGCGTTCGCTGCGGCCATGTCAGGCGTGCAGGTCGCGGTCATCGCCCCGACCACGCTGCTCGCTCGTCAGCACGCGGCAAGGTTTGTCGAGCGGTTCCGGGGATTTCCGGTCGAAGTTCGGCAACTGTCAAGGTTTGTTCCCGCGAAAGAGGCCGCAAGGACACGCGACGGACTTGCAGGCGGCTCGGTGGAAATTGTCATAGGCACGCACGCCGTTCTTTCAAGATCTGTGCACTTTCGGAATCTCGGATTGCTGGTCGTCGATGAGGAGCAGCATTTCGGAGTGACTCACAAGGAGCGAATGAAACAGCTTCGTTCCGACATCCACGTCCTTACGCTCACGGCAACGCCCATTCCGAGGACGCTTCAGATGTCGCTGACGGGCGTCCGCGACTTGTCCGTCATCGGGACGCCTCCCGTCGATCGCCTCGCGGTGCGCACCTATGTGAGCGAATTCGACAGCGTGACGCTCAGGGAGGCCTTGCTTCGCGAACATTATCGGGGCGGGCAGTCCTTCTTCGTTGTTCCAAGGGTCAGCGACCTCCCAGGGATCGAGACGTGGCTGTCCGAACAGGTTCCTGAACTCACCCATGTCGTCGTCCATGGGCAACTTGCGGCAGGCACGCTCGATGATCGAATGAACGCCTTCTACGAAGGCGCGTTCGACATACTCCTGGCCACGACGATCGTGGAATCCGGCCTCGACATTCCAACTGCCAACACCATGATAGTCCATCGGGCGGACATGTTCGGGCTCGCACAGCTCTATCAGATTCGGGGGCGGGTAGGGCGCTCGAAAGCACGCGCCTACGCCTATCTCACGACCCGACCCAATTCGAGGCTCACGGTGCAGGCAGAAAGACGGCTGAGGGTTCTCGGTTCCCTGGACTCGCTTGGCGCAGGGTTCACCCTCGCAACCCAGGACCTGGACATCCGCGGAGCCGGCAACATCCTCGGCGAGGAGCAGTCGGGACACATTCGCGAAGTGGGCCTTGAACTATACCGTTCCATGCTGGAAGACATGATGGCGAAGATCCGGTCAGGTGAAACTGAAGGCCTCGCCGATGCCGAAGACCGGTGGTCGCCGCAGATCAGGCTCGGTGTGCCAGTGCTGATCCCGGAAAGCTACGTTCGCGACCTTGACGTTCGGCTTGGCCTGTATCGCCGCCTTTCAAGCTTGTCGTCCAAGATCGAGATCGAGGCGTTCGCTGCCGAACTCATTGACCGCTTCGGCAAGTTGCCGAAGGAGGTGAACGCCCTGCTTCTCGTGGTACGCATCAAGAGCGAATGCAGGAAGGCCGGAATTGCACGCCTCGACACCGGGCCAAGGGGAGCGACGGTCCAGTTTCATGAAGACCGATTCGCGAATCCGGAAGGTCTCGTGGATTTCGTTCGCGATCAGAACGGGCTTGCGAAGATAAGGGGCAACAGGCTCATCGTGCGCCGAGACTGGCGAAAGGCCCGGGATCGGGTCCAGGGCGCTTTCGTCGTCGCACGTGAATTGGCTTCAAATGCACGGAGTTAATTCCGGTCTCGAAAGAACTGCGACAGACTCAGGCACCTCAAACCTCGCAACACGTCTTGCACCTTGCGTCGGCTATGGCCTAAATGCGCCGAAATGTGCCCGAGTGGCGGAATGGTAGACGCAGCGGATTCAAAATCCGCCGGCAGCAATGTCGTGCGAGTTCGAGTCTCGCCTCGGGCACCAGAATGCGCCAAGATCTCCTTGCAGATGCATTGGGAGCCAGAATTGGACAGGAAACGACCTAAAGGTCAATGAAACACGCATTTGCTTCTCTCGTTCTTGCATGTTGGGCCAGTCTCGCGACGGCTGCCGACGTGACCGTTGCCGTGTCGTCCAATTTCGTCACGACCGCCTTCAGGCTCGCCGCCGAATTCGAGGGCGAGACCGGACTCTCCGTCGGCGTCAGCCACGGTGCCACCGGACACCTGTATACGCAAATCGCGCGCGGCGCGCCTTTCGACGTGCTTCTTGCAGGCGATGACGAACGCCCGGCGCTTCTGTTGGCCAGTGGGCGTGCGATAGAAACCCGCGCTTATGCGGTGGGACATCTTGCATTGGTTTCACTGGAGCCCTTGACACGAAAATCCGCCACCCTTGTCCTGAAGGGCAAGACTGTTGCCTTGGCCGACCCGATTGCGGCGTCCTATGGCAAGGCATCCACGAGGGCGATGGAGCGGCTGAAGTTGGATACCGCCGACTTCCGGACGCTTCTGGTCATCGACGTGGGGCAGGCAGCCACTCTCTTCGAGACCGGCAACGCCGATGCCGCGTTTGTGGCGGCGTCACAAGTGCCGTTTCTCGATGCGCCCGAAGTGTTCGACCTTGAGACGCTGATTCCTGGAATTCCACAGCACGCGGCCTTTCTTGCCAGAGCTGCCGGGAACGAGGCCGCACATGCATTCTGGAACTGGTTGGGGACCGAAAGCGCACGGGACCTGATCGCTGATTCGGGTTACGGCCTCCCGGTGAAATGAACGCTTGACCGGCCCTGAATCTTGCTGCGGCAACAAGCGCGGCGCAGATGCTTGAAGCGCCGTCGAAGCACTCGCGGCGCTTCCGGTGACGCCGACGTCGGCGGACCCATGGGCTCCGGCTTTCTTGTGCTGACTGTTTCTCGGCTGAATTCCCGGAAACTGGCAACGGAAGCGGCATCCGCCCTCTGCCGGTGCGCCGTCACCTGCAAATTGCAGGCGCCCGCGACTTTTGGCTTGCAACTGTCGGCGCGCCATCATAATCCGCGCCCACTTCACAGGCAGGGCCTGGGCCGTCGAGGGATGCATCCTCGCTGGTCCGCCGGTTGGGAGAGATCTCTGACGTCCTGCCGAGGCGCAAACCGGGAAAGGAACTGGACATGGCGCTCCCAGAATTCACGATGCGCCAGCTTCTGGAAGCTGGCGTGCATTTCGGTCATCAGACGCAGCGATGGAATCCGCGCATGTCGGAGTTCATCTATGGTGAACGCAACGGCATCCACATCATCGACTTGACCCAGACAGTGCCCATGCTGGATGCGGCGCTGAATGTCATCCGTGAAACCGTGGCGAAGAACGGCCGCATTCTGTTCGTCGGCACGAAGCGGCAGGCGCAGAAGCCGATTGCCGATGCGGCCGAGAAGTGCGCGCAGCACTACATGAACCACCGTTGGCTTGGCGGCACGCTGACCAACTGGAAGACGGTCTCGCGGTCGATCAAGCGCCTGAACGAGATTGACGAGCAGATGTCGGAAGGGGCGGAAGGCCTGACGAAGAAGGAACGCCTTGGCATCGAGCGCGAACAATCGAAGCTTCAGGCATCGCTTGGCGGCATCCGTGAAATGGGCGGCGTTCCGGATCTTCTCTTCGTGATCGACGTGCACAAGGAAGACCTTGCGATCGCGGAGGCAAGAAAGCTTGGCATTCCGGTCGTTGCTGTCGTTGACACGAACTGCACGCCGGAAGGCATAGAATACATCATCCCTGGCAATGACGACGCCTCGCGGGCGGTGGCGCTCTATTGCGACCTTGTGAGTCGAGCTGCACTTGACGGCATGAGCGTCCAGCTTGGCGCTGCCGGCATCGACCTTGGCGAGATGGAGGCGGCCACGGAGGAGCCGGCTCTCGAAGCGGAGCCCGGCGCGCCAGTCGCGGAAATCCCTCCGGTTGCCGTGCCAGCCGCTGAAGCTGCGCAGGCGGAGGAGGCAAGGGCCGACGACGCCACGAGCGGCAAGGATACGCCCTCGGCAGGGATGGAGGAACCCGCGGCCAAGAAGGCGCCTTCCACGGAGACACCGGAAGCGAAGGTGGTCGAGGCCGCCGAGAGCAAGCCTGCCTCAATTGCCGGAACAACTGCGAAAGACGCTGAGGCAGGTGAAGAGAGGGAGCCAGACGAGACCGCTGCGGCGAAGGTGGCGGCACCTGAGGATGCAGCCTCCAGGAAAGGCGCATCGGCAGTCGAAGTGACGGCGGCGCCGAAGAGCCCTGCCGAGGCCGGAACGGCAGGCTGAAGCCGGTTCAGGCAGATGGAATCCAGGGCGCGGGGAACCGTGTCCGGGACACGCGGTCAAGGAGAGCCAGGATGGCAATCACTGCAGCACTTGTGAAAGAGCTTCGCGACGCAACCGGCGCCGGCATGATGGATGCCAAGAAGGCGCTGACCGAGGCGGGCGGCAGCATGGAGGCCGCCGTGGACTGGCTTCGCACGAAGGGCCTGGCGAAAGCTGAGAAGAAATCGGGACGCACGGCCGCCGACGGCCTCGTTGCAATCAGGACCGATGGGGGCAGGGGCGTTGCCGTGGAGGTGAACTCCGAGACCGATTTCGTCGCCAAGAACGAGGAGTTCCAGTCGATGGTCACGGACCTGGCCACGGCTGCGCTGGCCGTTGACGATGTCGAGGCGTTGAAGTCCGTGGATCTGGGCGGGAAACCTGTCTCGGAAGTGATCGCCGAAGCCGTTGCCAAGATTGGCGAGAACATCCAGCTTCGCAGAATGGCCAGACTGGATGGCGAACATGTTGCCTCGTACGTGCACAACGCCGTCGCCCAAGGCGCGGGCAAGATCGGGGTCCTTGTGGCCTACTCGGGCGAGGACCCGGAGCTTCCGCGGCAGGTTGCCATGCACATTGCGGCCATCAATCCCGCGGCGCTTGACGAAGCCGGCCTGGATGCCGCCGCGATCGAGAAGGAGCGCGGCATCCAGATGGAGATCGCACGCGAAAGCGGAAAGCCCGAGACGGTCGTCGAGAAGATCATCGAGGGCCGGATGAGGAAGTTCGTTGCCGAATCCACGCTCTTGAACCAGGCTTTTGTGGTGAATCCGGACATTACGGTCGGCAAGGCGGCGGAAGAGGCCGGCATCGAGGTGACGGGCTTCGCTCGCATCGAGGTTGGCGAGGGCATCGAGAAGAGGGAAGAGGACTTCGCGGCAGAGGTCGCGAAGGCCGCCCTGGTTGATGAGGATCCGGCGACACATGACGAATGAGGCGACCCGGTCGTCCCCGAGGCCGCAGATGACGGCCTGCGCCGGATTGGGGTTTTCAACCCTTCCTCGACGATCTCGGCAAGATCCTTTTGGTCTCTGTCCGCCAGATCCAACAAGGCGGCCTCCATTGGCGCAGGCACGTCTTCAACGGCCGCGCCATCCGTGACGGTGCCCCTCTGTTGGCCGGCTCGGTGCATCCGGCAGGCCGTCAATGAGCGCGGTCTGGCCGATCGGCTCCCTTTGCCGCAGAAGTCGGTTGACGATCAGCCTCTCAAGAGGCGAGACTTTGCGGAGTTCGGCGACGGGACGCATTGCGTCCGTTGTCATTCATGACGGCTCTCAGGACTTTGCCTGCCAATCACCAATCTTGCACCGGACAATCAAGAAATTGAAATGAAAATCAATATCGTGACGGCTCATGTTGAATTTGGTCCACTTTTCGCTGCCGTACCCGGCGAGAGCCGCAGTTTCCGTCCACGACACGTCACTAATTTAACATAATGCGCATTATGCGCCTTTTGGGTCAGCCCAGGGCGTAGCCCGCGCTGCGCACGGTGCGAACCGGATTGCTTCCGCCGTGCTTGCACAGCGCCTTCCGGAGCCGGCCAATGTGAACGTCGACCGTACGCGTGTCCACGTAGATGTCCCGGCCCCAGACCCGGTCAAGCAGTTGTTCCCGCGACCAGACCCGGCCCGGCCTGTCCATGAACGTCGCCAGCAAGCGGAACTCGGTCGGGCCGAGCTTGATCGGCTTCTCGTTGCGCGTGACCTTGTGCGTCTCGGAGTCAAGCACGATGTCCTCGAATTGCAGCCGCATGCCGACCGTCGTCGGACGAATGCGCCGCAACTGCGTCCGGACCCGCGCCATGAGCTCTGCAACCGAATACGGCTTCACGACATAATCGTCCGCGCCAATCTCCAGGCCGCGCACGCGATCCCCCTCCTCCGAGCGCGCCGTCAGCATGATGACGGGAATGTTCCGCGTCTCGGTGCGCGCCTTGAGGCGGCGGCAGATCTCGATCCCCGAGACCTCCGGGAGCATCCAGTCAAGAATGATCACGTCCGGTGGAGCCTCGTCCACAAGAAGGAGCGCATCGTCACCGCTATCCGCGCTGGCAACGTCATAGCCTTCCGCCTGGAGATTGTACGCCAGCACCTCTCGCTGAGCGGCCTCATCCTCGACGACCAGAACGCTTGGCTGATTGGCCGGCATCTCCTAGGTTCCTTCGTTGATGTAGGGAGTCCTGTCCTTCTTCGGTCTTGAATCGTCGGGCAGCTTTCCGGTGGTCATGTAGATCACCTGCTCCGCGATGTTCGTCACGTGATCGCCCATCCTCTCCATGTTCTTGGCGACGAAGTGGAGATGCATGCAAGGCGTGATGTTGCGTGGATCCTCCATCATGTAGGTCAAGAGTTCGCGAAAGATCGAGTTGTAGAGCCGGTCCACGTCCTCGTCGCGCAGGATGATCCGTTCCGCCAGATCGGCATCGCGCTGAATGAAAGCGTCCAGCGCGTCCTTGAGCATGAACTGAACCTCGCGCGCAATTCGCTTGATCGACACGTCCGCGTCCTCGACACGCGGAGACTCCACCAGCACCTTTGTGCGCTTGGCAAGGTTCTTTGCATAGTCGCCGCAACGCTCGAGATTGGAGCTGATCCTGATTACGGTCAAAACGGTTCGCAGGTCGCTGGCCGTGGGCGCGCGAAGCGCAATTATGCGGGTCGCCTCATCATTGATCTGCTCCTCAAGATCATCGATTGCTGCATCCCCCTCCTGGACAATTCTGGACAGTTCGATGTCACGCACTTCAAGTGACTTGGCGCTGTCAACGATTGCGCGCTCCACCAGGCCGCCCATTTTCATCAACGTTCCCTGGACCGCTTCGAGATCGCGGTCGAACGCGGAGGCAATGTGTTGCTCGTTCATTTCCAGGCTCCTATCCGATACGGCCGGCGATGCCGCTGTCCGTCCGGCAGCATTCGGGGCAGTTGAACGTCTTTCCGGCACCGCGAGACTTCACGGGTTGCCGAGATCGAGAGCGGCAGTTCTCCGGCATTCCCTGACCGCTTGCCGCATCGCCAACGTGACGATAGCGACCGGGAAGTTCCGCTTCAACTCGTCGTCGCAGTCCTCGGTCCGGGCGGCCAAAACTGGATCGAGAGCCGGACACGGATCGTCCGGCAGCGAAACGGGCCGCGGCAAGGATGGAGGCATCGGGCAACTGCACCGACCAACCCGTGACCCAGGCCTGGTCACGGGCTTTGGCGGCGGTCAAGTGCAACTCGAGGCTCGCCGCGGCAGGTGCGGCAAATGCGGGGTTCAGGAATTGGCTCTCTCCCGGTTGACTTGGGCCGATTCACGGCGGCCCGGAGATCATTGCCTGCGGGTCGCTGCCTCCGCCTTTGCTACATCTCCATGAATCTTTTATGACGATTCACCCGAACTTTCATTGCGCGCGAGAGCCTCGCCGAGCGGCAGGACGACCGAAAACCGGCTTCCCCCGCCCGGTTCGCTCTCGATGCGAAGTCGTCCCCGGTGCCGATTGACGATGTGCCTCACGATCGCAAGCCCGAGCCCCGTGCCGCCCATCTCGCGCGACCGATGCGAATCGATCCGGTAGAACCGTTCGGTCAGCCGGGGAATGTGAAAGGCGTCGATGCCGGCACCGGTGTCAGACACGACCAGGAGTGCGGCATCGTCCTGAATCATCGGATGAGCGTCCGCGGACTGCACGGATACGTCCACGACGGCGCCCGGTCCCGAATGCTTGATTGCATTCTCGACAAGATTCGTCGCCACCTGCGCCAATTGATCCGTATCGCCCGGCACGGTGAGGTCGCCATCGAGCCCGGAAATCGCCACTTGCACGCCGTGCTCGGCTGCCAGCGGTCCAAGTGCATTGACGACGGACTGAACGACTGCTGAAAGTTCGACCGGATCCGTAGGTCGCAACCTTTCCTCCGCCTCGACGAGGCTCAACGACAGGAGGTCGGCAACCAGGCGATTCATCCGGCTGGCCTCTCGTTCCATTATTTCGAGAAACCTCTCGCGCACCGCTGCATCGTCGCGCGCCGCCCCGCGCAGGGTCTCGATGAATCCGAGGAGCGCCGTCAGCGGCGTCCGAAGCTCGTGGCTGACATTTGCCACGAAATCCCGCCGCATCTGCCCTGCTTCCTCCATCGCGGTCCGGTCTTCGAAGCATGCCAGCACGTGCCCGGTGTCGCCTACGGGAGTGCATGTCGCCTCAAGTGCGGCGTCGCCGCGTTCATCCGCCGCAACAAAATGCGCCGAAGTCACCTCGCCTGTCGCCAATGCCTGTTCCAGCGCATCAAGAATCGATGGTTGTCGCAATGCGGCAAAATAGTGGTGCCCGTTGATCTGGTCCGAGAAGAGCCGCCGTGCGGCCGCGTTGGTTTCACGGATGCGGCCACTCGGGTCGACCAGAATCCCGGGAATGGAGATCGCTTCGACGACGCTTTCCCACATGTCCATGACCCGTCTATGACTGTTCCACCCTGTTACCGCATGCGGCAGCAGGGATGAAGCCGCAACCCGGCAGCGAGAAGCTCGGGGCAGTGCGCAGCCTGTCCCGCTGCCCCGTGTCAGGTCCATTGCTGCAATGGGCCCGCCTGGCGAACCCCTGCCCCGGCGAGTGGCCGGAGTCCGGCTTGAATCGCTGTCGCGTTTCGTGGCCATCCAGGAGAATGACGTCCGGCATCACGGGTTCCCGGCGGCAGGCTGTCAGCCGTCCATCACAGCCAGGCCCTCCCGGTATTCCCGCTGGCGTCGCTGGTAGTGCCCGGCTGCGGCCCGGATCATCTCGACATGACGCTCCTCGACCTGGCGCACGACCTTGCCCGGCATTCCAAGGACAAGCGAGCGATCGGGTATTTCCATGCCCTCGGGGACAAGCGTCCCCGCTCCGATGAGACAGTTCGTGCCTATCACCGCGCCGTTGAGTACCGTCGCGCCCATGCCCACCATGGCATCGTCCCCGATTATGCAACCGTGAAGCATGGCCTTGTGACCGATCGTGACGTTTTCGCCGATCGAGCAGGGAAAGCCCGGATCGGTATGGATCACGGTGCCTTCCTGCACGTTCGAACCCGCGCGTATCACGATGGGTTCGCTGTCACCCCGAAGCGTGGCCGAGAACCAGATCGAGCACTTCCGGCCGATTCGCACGTCTCCGATGACATTTGCATCCGGCGCAAGCCAGAATTCGCCGTCTCCCGGCAGGGAGGGCTGCCGGTCGCCGAGGGAATAGACTGTCACTTCCGCGCCTCGAATTCTCTCTGCAGCCGGCGCACGTGACCGGCAAGTCCCGGCTGCCGCGCCCGACGCAGGCGTTCCGCCTTGATCACGTTCCTGAGCCGCTCCTCTGTCGTGTCGAGGTCGTCGTTTACCAAGACATATTCATAGTCGGACCAGTGGTTGATTTCGTCCCAGCTGTTCTTCATCCGTTGCGCGATGACATCGGTGCTGTCCTGTCCGCGGCTTTCGAGCCTGCCGCGAAGCTCGCCAATGGACGGCGGCAGGAGAAAGATCGAAAGGACGAAGCCTGCAAGCCGAGAGCGCGTGATTTGCCGTGCGCCCTGCCAGTCGATGTCGAACAGGACGTCGATTCCCGAATTCATCGCCTCTTCCACCGGCTTGCGGGGAGATCCGTAGCGGTTGTTGAAGACATGCGCGTGTTCCAGCATCCCGCCGTCGTCAACCATGCGCTGGAACTCGTCCTCGCTCAGGAATGCGTAGTCCACTCCATCGGCCTCGCCGGGCCGTGGCTTCCGCGTCGTGGCGGAAACCGAAAACCGGATTTCCGCATCCCACTCAAGCAGCCGCCGCGCCAAGGTCGATTTGCCCGCCCCCGACGGCGACGAAAGAATGATGAGCAGTCCAAGGCGTTCGGGACTTGCAGGACTGCGACACATGTCAGGCCGCGCACAATTCTGCGTCAAGCCCTTCCAGCGAAGGATTCCTTGAGCATTCCCGGCTCGTGTATCCAGGACAGGCCGTGACGGCATGCTTGCCGGTCCGTTCCGCCTCGCGGTCGGCGACCGAGACGGCGGACGCGCGGGCGCCGCCGCGCATTCGCCTCGGGAACCGGCGGCTTCCCGTCATTTGCTTTCCCGCCGCCGCCGGACGCTTTTTAGCACGCGACTTCGCCCCCCGTTTTGCGAGTTCAGGAATCCACCGCCTCCGTCGGGGCTCCGTCTCCGCCCGGCGGGAGCCCTTCCGGGACCGTCGGCATCTCCCACGGGCACTGCCGAGACACTCAGACAACCGCTGCGCTGCCCGCGCTTGACCGGCGTGCCGAAAGCTCCTCGGCCACCAGGAAAGCCAGTTCGAGCGCTTGGCTTGCATTGAGGCGTGGGTCACAGGCCGTGTGGTATCGGTCGGACAGGTCCTGTTCTGACACTGCACGCACCCCGCCCGTGCATTCGGTCACGTCCTTCCCGGTCATCTCGAAATGAACGCCGCCCGGAATCGTTCCTTCGGATGCATGAACCTGGAAGAACTCCTTCACCTCGCGCAAGACCGCGTCGAAGGGACGTGTCTTGTATCCGGTCGAAGACTTGATGGTGTTGCCGTGCATCGGGTCGCTGGACCAGACGACCTCGGCGCCTTCCCGTTGCACCACCCTTATGAGCCGCGGCAGGTGAACGCCGACATTGTCTGCCCCGAAGCGTGCAATCAGCGTCAGGCGTCCACTCTCGTTCTCGGGGTTCAGCCTTGCCATGAGGCTCTTGAGATCGTCTTCCGTCATCGACGGGCCGCACTTGAGCCCGATCGGGTTCTGGACGCCTCGCGCAAATTCCACGTGCGCCCCGTCCGGCTGGCGCGTGCGGTCGCCGATCCAGATCATGTGGCCCGATCCGGCCAGCGGCAGGCCGGTCGTTGAATCGATTCGGCAAAGCGCCTCCTCGTACTCGAGCAGCAGCGCCTCGTGGCTGGTGAAGAAATCCACCGTATCCAGTTCGCGGGCCCTGTCGGCAGTCAGTCCGGCCGCGGCCATGAAGTCCAGCGTGTCCTGGATGCGGTTCGCGATGTCGCGGTATTTCCGCGCCTCGTCTCGATCGGTGAAGCCGAGCGTCCATGAATGCACTCGGTGAACATCCGCGAAGCCGCCAGTCGAAAAGGCGCGCAGCAGGTTCAGCGTGGCAGCCGACTGGGTGTATGCCTGAAACATCTTCTCCGGCACAGGCGTACGGGCCGTCACGGTGAAATCGAGTTCGTTGATGATGTCGCCGCGATAGGACGGCAGTTCCACGCCGTCCACGGACTCGGTCGGCGCCGAGCGTGGCTTTGCGAACTGTCCCGCCATCCGGCCCACCTTCACAACCGGCACCTTTGCACCGTAGGTGAGCACGATGGCCATCTGGAGCAGCACCCTGAAGGTGTCCCGGATGTTGTCGGCCGAAAACTCCGAGAAGCTTTCCGCACAGTCTCCGCCCTGCAGCAAGAAGCCCTCTCCGCGCGACACGGCAGCGAGCTGGCGCTTCAGGGTCCGCGCCTCTCCGGCGAATACAAGCGGCGGATACTTTGCAAGCTGCTCCTCGATGGCCTTGAGTCGATCGTCATCCGGATAATCCGGCATCTGCACCCTGGGTTTCGATCTCCACCCGGTCCTTTGCCAGTCTTTCATCTTGTCGTCCTCAAGGTTCGATAGGTCGCGGACGGCAGCTATATCTCCGGGCGGCTTGGAAGGAAACCGTTGCGGCACAAAAAACTCGACGCTTGATTCTTGCCAAGCGCGCTGATTCGTGGTCCGTCTGAGACAAGTGTTGCTGCCCGAAAAGGTACAGATATGGGCGATACGCCGGTTCAGACTGTCGACGTACAGGCTTCGGGCACGCCGCGACGCTTCGTCTTCGTGCTGCTGAACCAGTTCACGCTCCTTTGCTATGCCTGTGCGGTCGAGAGCCTTCGCATTGCCAATCGCATGGGCGGCAGGACGCTCTACGAGTGGAGAATGATCGGCGAAGGCGGCACAACCGTCACCTGCTCCGCCGGAACATCCTTTGGGCTCGATGGAGGTCTTGACGAGGTCGCGCGCGACGAAACGGTCTTGCTCTGCGGCGGCATCGACGTTGCATCGGCGACGACCAAGGCGATCCTCAACTGGATCCGGCGCGAGTCCCGTCGCGGCGTTTCCATGGGAGGTCTTTGCACCGCGAGCTATGCGCTGGCAAAGGCTGGCCTTCTTTCCGGCAAGCGAGCAACGATCCACTGGGAAAACCAGGACAGCTTTCAGGAGGAATTTGACGACGTTACGCTCACCAAGTCGGTCTTCGTGGTGGACGGCAGGTACTTCACGACCGCGGGCGGCACGGCCTCGATCGACCTCATGCTCAAGTTCATCGCCGACGATCACGGCGAGGACCTCGCCGGCGCGGTTGCCGATCAACTGATCTACACCACGGTCCGCACCGACCAGGACACACAGCGGCTTTCCGTCCCGACGCGGATCGGCGTCAGGCATCCGAAGCTCTCTTCGGTCATCCAGATGATGGAGAGCAACATCGAGGAACCGAAGAGCCCTTCGCTTCTCGCAAAGGAGGTCGGCATGTCGACGCGACAGCTGGAAAGGCTCTTCCGCCGTTATCTGAACCGCAGCCCGAAGCGCTACTACATGGAACTGCGCCTCCAAAAGGCCCGCAACCTCCTGATGCAGACGGACATGAGCGTCATAAACGTGGCCCTTGCCTGCGGGTTCGCGTCACCGTCGCACTTTTCGAAATGCTACCGGGGGCAATACAACATCACGCCCTATCGCGAACGCGGAGCGCAAGCCACCCGGCTGGCGATTTGAAGCAGGATCGATCCGCGCAGATTCCTTCACGATGCCGAGCCTGAGCGCCATCCCGCCGTCCTTTCGCGCCGTGGCCGGCCCCCCCCCTGCCCGGCCAATGGCATTTCCAATGGACGTTGGCACCGCCTGACCATAGCGTCGCGGCATGAGCAAGTCTCAGCATGACAGCGCGTATTCCTGGCTCAGGCTCGCAATGAGCCTGGGCCTTTCCGTTGTGGGCAGCATCGGCATGTGGGCGACAATCGTCGTGTTGCCGGACATGCAGGCAGATTTCGGCGTCAGCCGGGCTTCCGCCTCCATGCCGTACACCCTGACCATGTTTGGTTTCGCGGCGGGAAATCTCCTTATGGGACGCGCCGCGGATCGCTGGGGCATCACTCCGGTGCTCGCCGTTTCCGCGCTCATTCTCTCGTCAGGTTTCGCGCTTTCCGCCTTGGCACCCTCGATCCCGCCGATCACGCTGCTGCACCTGCTTCTCGGTGTAGGTGCCGCGGCGAGCTTCGCACCGCTGATTGCGGATACGTCACAATGGTTTCTCCGTCGGCGTGGCATAGCGGTGGCCGTAGTCGCGAGCGGCAACTATCTTGCTGGAACCGTCTGGCCGCCCTTTATCGCCATGGTAATGGTCGACCACGGATGGCGCGGCGCCTATCTTGCATTGGCCGGCCTGGTCATAGTGGTCCTGCTGCCCGGGTCGCTGCTTCTGCGCAGGCGCATTGATGTGTCATCGACTGCGCACGCCACGGTCGACGCAGCAGCGCGGGCGGAGTCGATCGCGCTCTCGCCAAGAGCGCTTCAGACACTTCTTGCACTCGCCGGAATCGGATGCTGCGTGGCCATGGCCATGCCGCAGGTCCACATCGTCGCGCTCTGCATTGATCGAGGCTTCGGTCCTCAGGCCGGTGCGGAAGTGCTGAGCCTGATGCTTGCGGGCGGAGTCGTCTCACGGCTTGGCTTTGGCGCGCTTTCGGATCGATTCGGCGGTTTGATGACGCTCTTCATTGGCGGTACATTGCAAATGTTGGCTCTGTGCCTGTTCCTGATCCAGGGTGGCCTTGCATCGCTCTACCTGATCGCGCTTGCCTTCGGCTTGGCCCAGGGCGGCATCGTGCCGAGCTACGCGATCACGGTCCGGGAATACATGCCTCCGCGTGAGGCCGGAAGGCGCATCGGGATCGTCATTGGCGCCACGATCACCGGAATGGCCCTTGGTGGCTGGATGTCCGGCTGGCTCTATGACCAGAGCGGAAATTACGCGCTTGCAATCTGGAACGGCATCGCGTGGAACGCGCTCAATGTCGGGATCGCGCTTCTCTTGCTAAGCCGCGTCGGCCCGCGCCGCTTCGTCAGGGCACGTGCGCACTGACGGCAATTCCCGTGCGATGCGGGCCGCCTGGACTGAGCGCCCTTGATGTAAACACGTCTCTCGCGGAGCTTTCCGAGACCATGATCCGCCGAACGTATGAATGGACACTGAACCTTGCCGGGCATCCTCGGGCGCTCGCTGTGCTCGCAATCGTGGCATTCGTCGAAAGCTCGGTCTTTCCTGTACCGCCCGATGTTCTGATGATACCGATGATTCTCGCGACGCCATCGCGCGCTTTCGTGATCGCGGGCGTGTGCACGGCGGCATCCGTGCTCGGCGGCCTCTTCGGCTACTTCATCGGCGCCGCCCTGTATGACACGGCGGGTCTGGCCGTTCTCGACTTCTACGGACAGGTGGCCGCAGCCGAGAGCTTCAACGACCGGTTCAACCAGCATGGCGCATGGGCCGTGCTGGTTGCCGGCATCACGCCGTTTCCATACAAGGTCATCACAATCATGTCGGGATGGACGGGCCTGTCCCTGCCTGTCTTCGCGGCATCTTCGATTGTCGCGCGCGGCCTCAGATTCTTTGTCGTGGCTGCGCTGCTCTGGAAATTTGGAGCGCCCATGCGCAGATTCATCGAAAGACATCTCGGTCTCCTGTTCACCGCATTCGTCGTTCTGCTGATCGGAGGCGTTGCAATGGTGAGGCACCTGTGACCCGACGCGCCACCATGCTCCTTGCCGCCGCAGGGTCCCTCGCTCTCCTGGCAGGCGCACTGGCATTCCAGATGCTTGGCCATGCGCCCTGCGAGCTTTGCATCTGGCAGCGCTGGCCGCACGGCGTGGCAGTTGCGGCAGGCGTGCTGATCCTGCTTGCCGGACCGGTCATGCTTCTCGGACTGGCTGGCGCCCTCTCGGCCCTCACGACCGCCGGAATAGGCATCTATCACACCGGAATCGAACGAGGCCTATGGGACGGACCGGCGTCCTGCACCGGGAACGGTGACAATCTGGCCGGTCTTTCCGGCAACGACCTTCTATCCCTTGATGTTGCAAGCGACATCGTCATGTGTGACGTGGTCGCCTGGTCCTTTGCAGGCCTGTCCATGGCCAGTTGGAACGCGGTTCTGTCGCTGGTACTTGCTTGGAGCTGGATCAGGGCGATCCGAACAGCCTGATCCAGGGAGACCGGTCCGGGATTCTGCCTTCGGCCACCCGCTTCGCAATGCCACGTGGCATGCTCGGACACCGGACGACACGAATGTCCAGTTTCGTTGGCTTTGGAGGTTGCCACGTCCCTGATCAGGACACCGTAGTCTGCCAAGCGAAGGATTGCCTTGGCCAGATCGACCGGGCGCTGACCGAAATTTGTGCGCGCCTCGATCTCCGAACCCGCGCCCAAAAGTGCCATGACCCATGCCAATGCGCCGGCCGGCATCCCCTCCTTCTCATGGGCCCCTGCCTCCGTGCGGAGTGGTCACGGTCGCAAACTTGAAGCTGTCACTTGTTCGTGCGACTCGAAGGTGTGAGTTGACGGATGGCTGGGCTCTCGAGGTCGGCAACACACTGGCGTGCTCTGGCACCCGGACAAGATTCAAATGGAAGGGAGGCCATTTCAAATGATCAGGTTAGTGAGCTGGAATATCGGCGTTGAAATCGCAAGGTGACCTTTCCCTGGATTCGGGCTAGACTGCGTCCGTGATGGATCACAAGGCCTTCGTCAATTCGGTGCCCGGCCCTGTCGTGGCCGGTCTGAGCAAGACCGAAGACGCTGCCGGCTTGCGCCATCTTGCGTTGCATGTTGGCTTGATCCGGTTTTCCCGGGTACGGCTGCACCATGGCGCGCGCGTCCTTAGGTGGAGGCTTTTCCGGTCCCGCTCTTTCGATTGCGGGCGGGTGCGCAGTTCCACCATAGACCACGTTTCCAGCGGCCCCCCTAAAATTCCGTACGTCCGGTTTTCCCGGGTACGGCTTCAAGCATCGGGCACCGCAAAGTTGAGATAGGGCCTTCCGCATGCTGCAACAGGTTAAGGCTGACCCAGCCATACTCTGTCCGCCGCAGGCGTTTACCCTATCCGTAGGCGACAGGCTGACGCCACTCTACATCGGTTTCTGAGCACCGACACCATGACGCCGGACTTGTAGCCACCCGAACCCAGAGGTCCTCGCTCAGAGTGGGTTGTGTTGTCCCACCCATCGTCGCTTAATCGACCTCATCCGCCAGTGAAAGATACTCCGCGCCATTTCCCGTTTACGGTTATAGGTTTGGTCTTTGACATTCATGGGTCATCCTGTCTGTTCCTTTCACCTTCCGATCTTTCACCGCTGAACTTTCCGAATTGCCGCCGTCTATACGTCGGGGGACCCAATGCGTGCTTTCCTCAGTTCTTCCGCATCGGTTCTAGCCATCAGGTGGAAAGGAAACCCTTGGCGTCCCCATTTGCCCCACAAATCAGCTTCATGTGGGAGTCCCATTTCGTCGCTTCAAACAATCGTTCGCTTTCGCTACGGCCCTCCGGTTTGCTCGCCACCCTGGCTGACCAGACCAGGTCAAAAAAAAAGACTGGCCTACGGTGACTTTGTACTTCCCAGCTCGCTGTGCACAGATCTCTCTGCGTTCAGTGGGATATGCTACGGCGCCAAACTGAGAATTGCGCCGACAGGACTTTCACCTGCGAGTTCAACAGCTAGATTCGCTGCACCCTCTCCTTGGGACTGTACGTCGCCACGGGCGCGCCCTTCTGGTGGCTGGCTGTCACGCCTCTTGGCATCGCCATCTGCTTTCTCTTCACCCTGCAGCATGAAGCGACGCACAAGACGCCCTTTGCAACGCTCTGGCTGAATGAATGGGTCGGACGCTTGGCCGGGCTGCCAATCCTGCAGCCATTCGAATGGTTCCGCTATTTTCATCTGGCGCATCACAAATACACCAACGATCCCGAGCGTGATCCCGAGCTGATTGCCGGCGCCAAGCCCGAAACACGGGGATCGTACGTGTTTCATGTTTCCGGCCTTCCTTTCTGGTGGGCGATGGCGCGCCGAATCCTCCTCAACGCCCTGGGAGCGGACCCTGGACCCTATTCACCCGAACGCGCCCGCCACAGAATGGCGCGTGAAGCCCGATGGATGCTGCTGGTCTATGCTCTTGCGGCGATCAGCCTGCCATTCACGTCGTTGCTCTTCTGGCTCTGGATACTTCCGTGCCTGTTGGGTCAGCCCTTTCTGCGGCTCTACCTTCTGGCGGAACACGGGCGTTGCGCCCTTGTCGCGGACATGTTCCGGAACACGCGCACGACCTACACCAACCGTCTGGTGCGGTTCCTGACCTGGAACATGCCGTATCATGTCGAGCATCACACAATGCCCCAGGTGCCGTTTCACAAGCTGCCCGAGCTGCATGATCACATGCAGGGCCGGCACCGGGTCATCTCGGACGGCTACGTCGCCTTCACGCGCGACTATGCGGCGTCAATGCAATGCCGTGATCAAGCCGTTCGGGAACAGGTGGAAGGTCGGCCAGGAATGCGATCACGAGCATTTCGTGAAAGTCGTGACGGGTGAAGTTGCCGCATCGGGGAGCCGCAGCCGCCTTGCGAACAATCGGAAGTCCCTGCCTGGCCCTGCCTCACGGCGTGTGTCTCGACGCTGCATGGCGGCAAGACCGCGGGCCTGGAAACGAACGAGGCGGGACGCGCCCCGGACGGAGAGGTCATGCATGAGGAGTAACCGCTCGGGCCCCTTTTGGGCAGGATCCGACGGCTGATCTCAGACCGTTTCAGCAGCCTTGCTCATGAGCGCGACCTGAATGGCGGTCATGGGGTTGCATCCCTTGCAGCCCATCGACTTCAGGCAGCTTGAGATGCGGCACCAGGCGTCGGCGTGTTTCGGCGCCCGGAAACAGCCGGAGACTTTCTGCTTGAGCTTGGCCATGCGAATGTCCCTTTCCGCCCGGTTGCTGGTGAACGGCACCTCGGGACTTCGCGCGAACCGCAGGATCTCGGCCTCATGGCGCTTGAGGGCGGCATGCAGGTTCTCGGCATCCGACCTTGCGACGCGCCCACGCTTGCCTTTGGCGCGCGGCGGCGGCTTCGGAAGCTCCCGTCTTCCCTTGGTCAGGATGGTCCGGAAGCGTTTCCGCTGTCGAGCTCTGGGGAAAGTGCATGGCCGCGGTTGACGAAAGTCTCGTCTGCGTTCCGCAGTTGGCAAAGGGCAAATTTGTTTGTGCCGGCAGTCATGTCGAGACGGGAAGGATCCTGCAGAACGTGCGGGAGGAGCGCGGCGGGCTCGGAGGACTCCCCGACGTGATTGCATTGTTTTCCGGTGGCCGCATCGCGCTGCGCGAGGCGACGAGCATTGCGGAAAAGGACAAGTTGAGACCAAACCTGCACGAGGTTGCCGACACGATGCGCCAACTGTTTGGGCGGAGAGTCGACATTGCCTTGGTCGAATGGGATTTCGATTGTTAGCGGCTGAAGAGGAGCTAAACTGGAGGCTCTTGCAAAACTCCGCGTTCGTGCAGCGCTTTCCTTGAAACCGGTGCCAGACATTGGATAGGGTCGACCGTAAGGACATGGAGCCAGTTTCCTTGTCATGTTGCGGTTTAGCACCATCAACGTGCCGCAGGGGGCGGCTCCAGGTCCAGGCCAGAACTTCAGACAACCGCCCGTTTCACTGAAAATCCTGCACGAACGCGGAGTTTTGCAAGAGGCTCAAGGAAAATCTACCGGGAATTACTGAAAGAAACACAGGAACCCCCATGACCTCACAAATAATGACCCGTCGATCATTCTCGTTCACCCTTGCCGGAGCCACAGCAGGGGCCGTGATGCCCGGCATGAGCTTCGCCGCAGAAGTCGCAACAGTCAGTGTCGGTGACAAGGCAGTTTCGATGCTGTCAGACGGCCACTTTGACATTCCGTCCGCGTTCTTCACCGACGCAAGCGAGGCAGCGCTTGCCGCAGCAGGAAACCTCATCGAGATCGGGGCGACCGCCTGGCTCATCAAAGCTGGTCTTGAGTTCAGACCTTTTACCGGACTCTCGACTTCGGGGAGCCTTGTATAGTTGATTCTTCTGGCCCCGGAGGGCGAGATTGGCGTTGTAGTGCCCTCGGTCGTGTTGTCTCTTGACACGCGCCCGCCCGCTGCCATCATCCACCCATGTTCGTGCGAAGGAAGAAGCTCCCCGGCGACCGCGTCAAGGTCCAGGTCGTCAAGTCCGTGCGCAGCGGCGGCAAGGTCCGCCAGCGCGTCCTGCGCCATGTCGGCACCGCGACCAGCGCGGCCCAGCTCGAACAGCTCGAAGGCCTCGCCCGCCTCGTCATCGAGGAGATGCGCGACGCCGACGGCTCCCGAACCGCCCTGTTCTCGCCGAAGGAATTCGTCGATCTCATCGAGCAGTCCCGGCGCGCGGTCCGCGATCCCGCGCCGTTCGGGACCGACCTGGCCGACTGCCGCGAGGAGAGCCGGGTCGTCGTCGGGGTCCGGGAGGCCTTCGGCGCCGTCTACGACCTTCTCGGCTGGGACCGCCTGTTCGGGGCGCGCCGGGCGAGCGCCAACCGCATCGTCAAGGAGCTCGTGCTCGCGCGGATCGCCCGGCCGCTGTCCAAGCGCGCCACGGTTCGCGAACTCGACGCCCATGGCGAGCTGGCGCTGGACCTGGACTGCGTCTGCCGCAGCATGGACATGCTCGACGACGGGCGGATCAAGGCGATCCGCCGCCGGTCGCTGGAGGTCGCGAAGACCCTGCTGCCGGAGCCTCTGACGGCGATCTTCCACGACACGACGAGCCTGTATTTCGAGAGCGACAGGGAGGACGGCCTGCGGCTCAAGGGCTACAGCAAGGACGGCAAGCCGCACCGGGTGCAGGTCGTGTTCGCCCTTCTGGTGACGGCGGAGGGCCTGCCGGTCGGCTACGAGCTGTTTCCGGGCAGCACCTGCGAGGGCCACACCCTCGTGACGGCGCTCGAGGCGCTGGAGCGCGACCATGCCGGGGTGCGGTTCACGGTGGTGGCCGACGCGGGGATGATCAGCAAGGACAACGAGGCGGCGCTGCAGGCGCGGGGCACGCCCTGCATCCTCGGCGCCCGCCTGAAGTCCCGTCCGGCGACGCAGAAGCGCCGGATCCTCGACCCGGACGCCTACGTCCAGTGGGGCCGGGACGAATGCGCGCGGTCGATCGGAAGCTATCAGTGCGTCGAGGACGGCGAGCGCAGGCTGATCGTCACCCATTCGCCGAAGCGCGCCCGCAAGGACGCCCGCGAACGGGAGCGCCGGGTCGAGAAGCTGCGCGCCAGGCTGGAGACCGGCGACACCCCGGCCTCGCTGAGCAACCGCGGCGCCGCCCGGTTTCTCGACTTCCCCGACGGGAAGGTGCGCCTCGACGAGGCGAAGGTGGCCGAGGCGGCCCGCTGGGACGGGCTTCGGGGGATCGTGGCCTGGGGCTGCGACGAGGCCGACCCGCGCGACCTGGTCGTCCAGTACCGCAGGCTGTCGGAAATCGAGGCCTGCTTCCGCGCCAACAAGCACGATCTGAGGATCCGGCCGGTCTTCCACCGGAAGGAGCGCCGGGTGCGGGCGCACATCGCCATCTGCTACATGGCCTTCTGCTGCCTCCAGCACGTGCGCCACCGGCTGGCGGTCCAGGGGCACCGGATGAGCCCGGACCGGATCCGGCGGGCGCTGAACGACCTGCAGATCGGCATCCTGCACGATGCCAGGCGGTCGAGGACGTTCGGCCTGCCAAGCGCGGCGTCGTCCGACGCGCGACGAATCTACCGCACGCTGGGGCTGAAGTGGAACCCGGCGCCGTTCGCCTACGAGCGACGGGAGCGGAAAAAGCGGACCTGACGGGCCGACCTGCCCGGATGGCGGCGCCGGGAGCGCCGAAATGCAGTGCCCTTTCTCGAAAGCGGACTCAATGATTTCAGACGCTTGCAAGCGAATAGGTCTGAACTCAAGAATCTACCGGGAATTACTGAAAGAAACACAGGAACCCCCATGACCTCACAAATAATGACCCGTCGATCATTCTCGTTCACCCTTGCCGGAGCCACAGCAGGGGCCGTGATGCCCGGCATGAGCTTCGCCGCAGAAGTCGCAACAGTCAGTGTCGGTGACAAGGCAGTTTCGATGCTGTCGGACGGCCACTTTGACATTCCGTCCGCGTTCTTCACCGACGCAAGCGAGGCAGCGCTTGCCGCAGCAGGAAACCTCATCGAGATCGGGGCGACCGCCTGGCTCATCAAAGCTGGTGAACGCAGAATTTTGGTCGATACCGGCTCGGGCCAGGCACTGGCGGAAGTGTTCCCCACCGTTGGAAAGCTTAACGCGTTGCTGGCCGCTGAGGGTATCGAAAGAGCTGATATCACCGACATCGTCTTGACCCATATGCACGCAGATCACATTGGCGGACTGCTGGGTGCCGATGCAGGCGGCTTCGGCAACGCGGACCTGCACGTGGCTGAATCAGAATGGGGATTCTGGACCGATCCCGGTCTGCTTGAAGCGGCTCCGGAAGGCGACAAGCCGATGATCGGGCTCTTGCAATCCATCGCCGGCCCTGTTGCCGATCGTGTAACGACCTACACCGGAGAAGCCGATTTGGGCGATGGCATCGCCCTTGCACCGATGATCGGCCACACTCCAGGCCATAGCGGTGTTCGTGTCACCGAAAAAAACGGTGATGAATTCCTGATCGTGGGCGATGCGATCATCTCGGAAGCTCTCCAATTTGAGAACCCCAACGTGCGCTACGCGCTGGATTCAGATCCCGAGCAGGCCATTGCAACCCGGGTTGATCTGCTGAATCAGTTGGCCGACAGCGGTCATGTTTTCTCGGCCACTCATCTGACATATCCGGGAACGGGACGTGTTGTTCGCGCAGGCGATGCCTTCAAGTTTGAGCCCCTGCAATAGGCAGTGCAATGGGCGGGGAGCAACGCTCCCCGCTCGTTTTTCGACCAGAGTGTCCGAATGAGTTTCAGCAGCCCCCGTTCCACTCTGAAGTGCAACAGAGCCGGCATGGTCCTGTCTGTGCGCCGATGCGTTGTCGTTGTCAGAGCGCCCGGCTCACGATGGCGCGGCAAAGCTCCGCTATGCCCAGATGCGAATTGCGGGGAATGCCGTCGACGTTGTCGTCGACCAGTCCATGGGTCGAGTTGATCAGGCCCTGTGCGACCATCGTGTCCAGCAGCAGCGCTTCGCGCCCAGGCGTGTGCAGCAGCTTTGCCGAACCGGCGCGCGCGGCCATGGCGGCGGCGATCGCGGTGCAGCCCCAGTTGGAACAGGCGGCGGTGACCAGCACATCACAGCCCGTGACCGCCCCGATCCCGCCGCCGCAACCGCACTGGCAGGCATCGCCAAAGGGGACATGCGCTTTGACGTGACCCGCAACCCGGCCCATGCCGATCTCGTTGCCACCATCGCCGACCGCGACAACCGGGATGCCGCGCGCGAGGCCCTCGTCGAACAGGAGATCAACCCGTGCCCGACCAATGCCGTAGTCAATCCCCTTCATCGAATGGTAAACGCCCTGCTCATTGCGCCCCACCCTTTCGGTGGAAAACAGCAAGTCCGGTTGCAGTTCTTCCAGCAGCCGCGCCGCCTGTTCCTGCCCTTCCGCATCGTCGGTTGCATAGGGCAACATGGTGATGGTGGCGAGGCTCCTCTCTGCGCGGGCGATGGCCGCTTGCGACAAGGTAACCGGGAACAAGCCGGCGGATTGGCAGGTGTTGCGAATGGCGGGCAGCAGGCAATCCTCGCAAAGCATCACGCAGGTTGCGTTACGCGCCAGCACCAGCGCCCGCGCGATCGCCGCGGCCCCGGACGGGCCGTCACTTTCGCCAAGATTGGGCGTGATCCATGCGCGCGAGACGGAGCCCGTGGTCAGAACGACGGTGCCGCCTTCCGGCACCGCCAGCAGCGCATCCGCGGCCGCCCCTGCGAGGGACCCGCCCTGCAGGCGGCGCGCCTCCTCGAATAGCGGCTCTAAACCGCGTTCTCCCATGTCCAGGTTCACCAGCCGGTCGAGCCGGTCATCCAGCCTTGCGATCTGCTTTCGGTCCGTCATTCACTGCTCTCCGAACAGCAGTCTGGAGAACCAGGCGCCGTCGTCAAGATTTGACGCTACTTCCTGCATCGCTCTCTTCAGGCACGCGGCTACCGCATCGGCGCCGCCCGCTCTGGAAACGGCGCCGGACTTGGGTTTCAGGCGGATGGACACCCGCCCGCCCGGCTGGCCATGGGTATTCACCGTCACGATGCCACGCTCGCGCAAGAGGATCATCCCAATTGCCACGGTGATCTCGGCCGGAACACGGTCGGTCGTATCACGTCCCGCCATGCCCAAAACAATGTGCGCCGCGTCCTCTTCGCTGATCTTGGGACCTAGGGCGGAGCGCATCACTCGCCGCGTGTCAAGGACGGCTTCCAGCGCGGCCGCCAGATCCTGCCCGTCCTGCGCCTCTTCCATGAGCAATTCCGGAGTGAACCCCTGCAAGCTGCGCATCGCGCCCACGGCAATGGGTGCGCGGGCCTCCATTCCAAGCTCACTAGCCTTGGCCTGCACCGGGACAAGCGCCGCTGGATCACCGCACAGCACGCCTGCGCGCGGGCCCGACAAGCCTGCCTTGTCAGCATTGGTGATGACCAGATCGGCGCCAAAGGACAGGGAAGGAGCGCCGTCATGCAGAACTGGGCGGAAGCGCGCGCCATATGCGTCGTCCAGCAGAACGGTTGACTTCGCCGCGCACGCCTTTGCCGTGGCGTCGCGGATCAGATCGTCGGGCAACATCGCGAGCTCGGACGTCACCGGCGTGATGATCGTGAGCGCGGGCGCGTGCTCCAGCAGCCCTTTGCCGATCCCGCCCAGACCATGTACTTCCATGACCTCGACCCCGGCCAGCCGTGCCCCGCGGGTCACGGAGGCGTGGCTACGGTCGCCCTCGGGAACCAGCGACAGGACAGGCCTGCCGCCCCCATGAGCGAGGATCGTGGCGACGATCCCTGCGCTGGTGCGATTGACCACGACGGCCGCCTCGTGCCCCTGCCCGCCCAAATGCGCGATTGCCGCCAGCCGCAACTCTTCGCTGAACAGGTCGGGCCCGATCCATTCCTCGCAAAGCAGCGGCAGATCGTCCGGTGTTACCGGAAAGAAGCGCAGATTGCCGGTGCAAATGGCGATCTTTTCGATCCCCTCGCGGGCGACGAAATCCGCCGCCACGCGCCCCGCCTGCGCCAGCCTGCGCACCTCATCGGCGGAGCCTCCCAGGAGCGCCCCGCGCGCATAGCCGACACTTGAGTCTATGTCATTGCCGAATCGGTCGGTTGTCATTCCCCGATCTCGACATTGAAAGTGACGCATTTGCGGTAGGTGTAGGCTTCCAGCGCGCCCTCGATTGAGTATTCGCTGCCCGTGCCTGACTGTTTGGTGCCGCCATAGGACATGCCTGGGATTTGGCCACCGCCCTGGTTAACCTGAATCCAGCCCGCGTCGATCGAACGGGTGAGCCGGGTGATGCGGCTGACATCTCGGGTGAAAATGAAGGCGGCCAGCCCGTAATGGGTGTCGTTGGCCATTTCGATCACTTCGGCTTCGGTGTCGAACGGTATCGCCACCATGACAGGCCCGAAGACTTCTTCGCGGGCGATGCGCCAGCTGTTGTCGATGCCTGTCAGGATCGTCGGGATCGGCATGAAGCCGGCCGGGTCCGCCTCGGGCGTTTCGCCGATCAGGAAAGTGGCGCCCTGCCGTTCAGCCTCGGCCACGTAGCCACGTATCTCGTCGTAGCGTTCGGCGTTCACAACCGCGCCAACATCCACTTCGGGATCGAGGGCATCGCCGACTCTCAGCGCCGCGGATTTTTCGGCCACCACTGGCATCAGTTCATCCCAGACGTCACGATGCACGAAGAGCCGCGATCCGGCGGTGCAGCTTTGGCCTTGGCGGCCGAAGCGCATGGCATTAGCGACGTGCCGAGCAGTGGCCGCCAGCCGCCCGCCGTCAATGGCGTCCGGAAAGACGATGGCGGGCGATTTGCCGCCGAGCTCCAGCGTCAGCTTGGCGATGCGGTCCGCCGTTGCATGTCCGATTAGGCGCCCGACCTCCGAGGAGCCGGTGAAGGAGACTTTGTCGATGCCCGGATGGCTTGCCAGAGCCGCGCCTGCCTCTGCGCCGAGCCCGGTGACAACGTTGAACACACCGGGCGGAAACAGCCCATCAGCCAGCTCCGCCAGTTTCAGAATCGCCAGCGGCGCGTCCTCGGCGGGCTTCAGAACCAGGCAATTGCCCGTGGCCAGAGCCATGGAGATCTTCACGGACCCGAGCTGCAACGGCGAATTCCAAGGAATGATGGACCCGACAACCCCATGCGGTTCGCGCGTCGAGTAGCTGAAGAGGCTAGGGCCAAGGGGCAGAGTTTCCCCTTTTTGCTCGACCGCGACACCGCCGTAATATTTCAGAACTCCCGAGGCGCCCATCGCTTCAACGCGCGACTGCGTCTTGATCGCATTCCCACTTTCCGCCGCCAGCACCCGCGCTACCTCCTCGGCGTTCTCCTCCAGCCGGAGACCAAGTTCGCTCAGCAGCTTGCCGCGCTCGCTGGCGGCCAGGGTGCGCCATGCGGGCAGCGCGCCACGGGCGGCCCTCACTGCCATCTCCACTTCGGTCGCGGTGCCGCAACCTACCTCGCAGATCGCCTCGCGGCGGGACGGGTTTTCAACCGTCAGCCGCCCCTCGGGCCAATGCCACGCGCCGTTGATGTAGGACCCGGCCAGTCCGGCCTCGGGCACTTTGCAATCTAGAAGCGTCATGTCATGCGTCCACGGCTTGTCGGAGTTGAGTGTAATAGGAAGAGAAGTCGAGATTGCCTCCGGTCGCCTCGGCAAACAAGGTAAAGGCGCGCGCGGCTTCGGCCCCGAAAGGCGTGACCTGACCGTTGGTATCCGCCGCAATCTGCGCTAGTCGAAGATCCTTGGCCATCAGCCGGGCGGCGAAGCCTGGGGCGTAGCCGTTTGAGGCGGGTGTGTTCGGCGCAACGCCGGGGACCGGACAGCGGTTTTCAAGCGTCCAGCTCTGGGCGGCTGCCCCGGCACAAAGCTGGTAGAACTGCCCCGGATCCAGTTCCAGCGCCTCGGCAAGCGCAAAGCCCTCCATCACCGCCATGGCGGTGATGCCGCAGATCATGTTGTGACAAGCCTTTGCCGCCTGACCCGCACTCGCCTGGCCAAAATGGGTGATCTTGGCGCCAAGTATGTCCAGTATCGGGCGGGCCTGCGCCACGTCGTCATCTGCTCCGCCGACCATCAGGCTCAGTTCGCCGGTTCCCGCCGCCTCCGGCCCGCCAGACACGGGCGCATCGACCTGCGCCAGCCCTTTTTCGCGCGCCATACGGTTCAGCGCCCGGGCGGTTCCCACGTCTATGGTCGAGCAATCGATCAGGGTCGTGCCAGGTCCGGCTGCAGGCAAGATGACGGCCTCATAGACCTGCCTGACGTGGTCGCCCTCCGGAAGCATTGTCACGATCGCGCCGACTCGGTGCAGGTCTGCCTCATCCGGGCAGACCGCCCCGGCGAACCGGTCAACCGCACCGGGATTCGAATCCAAGCCCAGGACGTGAAGGCCCGAAGACCTGAGGTGTGCGGCCATCGGTCCGCCCATCGCGCCTAGCCCGATCACGGCGACTTGTTCAATCTCAGACACGACCACGGACGACCTCCCACGCATCATCCATTGCACCCAGGAATCGTTCGGTTGCCACGTCGATCTCCTCCTCGTTGATGATCAGCGGCGGCATGAAACTCATCCGGTCACCAATGGCGCGCAGGTAGAGCCCGCGGTCATGGGCGAAATTCTGCACCAACTCGCCCACTTTCCAACTCGGATCGAACGGTTCGCGCGCTTGCGCATCCTTCATCAATTCGAACCCGCAGAACAGCCCCACGCCACGCACCTCGGCAACCAGCGGGTGATCCGCCATCGCGTGGCAGCGCTCAAGGAACCGTTTCGACACCTTGCGCACATGGCCTACCAGATCCATCTCGTCATAGATGTCCAGGGCCTCCAGTGCCACCGCTGCGCCAACAGGGTGGCCCGCATAGGTATAGCCATGCCCGAAGACACCGACCTCGTCGGAGTTCCTCATCATGTCGGCATACATCTCGTCCTTGAACATCAGCGCCGAGATTGGGAAGAACGCCGCCGACAGCGCCTTGGCGCAGGATACCATGTCAGGTTTCAATCCCCAGGTTTCCGAACCCCACATGTTGCCTGTGCGGCCGAAGCCACAGACCACCTCATCGGCGATGAACTTGATGTCGTATTTCCGCAAGACGGCTTGCATCTCCTCCCAATATCGCTTCGGCGGCATCAACGCCCCGCCGCCGGAAATCGCCGGCTCGGCGAAGAATGCAGCAATTGTTTCGGCGCCTTCGGACAGGATCAATTCCTCAAACTTCCCAGCCATACGGGCCGAATACTCCTCCTCGCTCTCCCCGTCGACATGGAACCGGCAATAATTGGGTAGCTCTGTATGCTTGAACTCATGTAGTGGCAGGCCGAATTTTGCATGCATGTGCGGCTGCCCCGACAAAGAAACGGTGGCCACGGTGTTGCCGTGATACCCCCGGACACGCCCGATGATCTTGCGCCGCTCCGGTTCGCCGCGGGCGTTGTTCGTGTACCAAAGCAGCTTGATCGCCGTGTCGTTCGCCTCCGAGCCCGAGCACTGAAACATGACCCGGTTCACGTCACCCGGCGCCAAGCCAATCAATCGCTCGCCCAATTCAGCAATCCGAGGGTGCGAGCGGTTGTAGAAGGTTGGCGCGAAGGGCAGTGTGTTCATCTGACGAAAAGCGGCGCCGGCCAACCTTTCGTTGTGATAGCCAAGCGACACACAGCCAAGTCCGGAAAACCCGTCGATGATTTCTCGCCCGTTGCTGTCGTAGATGTAGACTCCCTTGCCATGGGTGATCATCGTCGGCCCCTGTTCGGCATGCTGACGAAGATTGGATTGGGGCAGGACATGGTGAGCAATATCGCTTGCAATCGCTCGCTGCGCATCGACATTCATTGGGCGCACTCCGCTTGAACTCATTTGTGTGATTTCACTATTTTCTTGACTGAATCACAATTTCGAACTTTTCTCTCTTTGATGAAGATATTTCAGGCACAAGAATGAAAACGTCTCTTGATGTGCGGCACCTGCAATTGATCCAGGCAATCATTGAGACCGGGCGGATCACCGATGCGGCGGAGAAGCTCGGCGTGACGCCATCGGCGTTGTCCCACCGCCTTCGCGAGGCAGAACGGCGGCTGGACGTGCCCTTGTTTACGCGCATGCACAAACGTCTTCGAAAGACACCGGCTGCGGACTATATGGCCGTGGTTGCAGAACGAATACTGACAGAACTCAGCCGCGCCGAAGAGGATGTGCGGCGAATGAATGCGGGCATTCAGCACGTGGTCCGCCTGTCGGTTGAAGCTTACAGCAATTATCGATGGCTGCCGTCTTTCATCAGGTTTCTGAAATCCCGGACCGAAGGGATTGACCTACAGATCATGGCCGGCGCACGAAGTGATCCGTTGAGCAGTGTCCTGAACCGACATATCGACATCGCCGTGATGTCGGGGGCGTCGTCTCATGCCGGGCTGTCGACACTGCCATTGTTTGTTGACCAGCTCTTATTCATCACGTCTCCCACGCATCGGCTGGCAGACCGGGAATATGTCGACGGGAGCGATATCGTCGGCGAGCCGTTCATCACTTACACCAAGGTGCCCGAACCGGACCGTGAATTCGCCCGAATGTTCCGTCCGACCGACAGCTACCCGAAATGGGCGGCCACCGTCGAATTGCCGGAAGCGATCGTTGAACTAGTCGCCTCGGATCTGGGAACCAGCGTCCTTTCGAGCTGGGCACTTCAGACCGCTCTGGCTCAAGGGCGCATCGCCGGCGCCCAGGTCACCAAGGACGGCATCTCGCTACCCTGGTGCGCTGTCTTGCGCACCGAAGACATGGGCGAAGACGATCCGATCCTTCAGGTTGCAGAGCTGCTTGCGGAATGGTGCAGCCAATCCGGTACCGGGTTTCACGCCACCTGAGAAGCGCGCAGGCCTAGCTCCGCATCCGAGCGTTGGCCGGGTCATGAATGGCGCGAAGGCTAGCCACGGCCGCAACGGCACGTCCTGCGACCATGACCTGATAGGCGGCGCTGGCAAGGTCACTCAATGCACACCCGTCCGGCCGCGCGGCATAGCCCATGCCAACGGCCCCACCGACGCTCCAGCCGTAGCTTGCCGATGTCAGCCGCCCGACGATCTCGCCATCCCGCAGGATCGGTTCCTTGCCGAAGATCAGCGCGTCCGGGTCGTTCAGGCGAAACAGCAGCAGGCGGGTGTTCGGGACCGTTGCCCGTCGCTCAAGGATCCCGGCCTTGCCGGTGAAGTTGGTGTCGAAGTCGCAGACGAATGTCAGACCGCTCTCCACCGGGCTGTCGAAGGGGCCGATGTCATGGCCCCAGTGGCGGAAGCCCTTCTCGATCCGGCAGCTGTCGACCGCCATGCCCCCGCACAGGCGTGGGGACTGCGATGCGGCCATGATGGTTTCGAACACCTGTTGCGCGAATTCGGCAGGGATGTGCAATTCCCAACCCAGTTCGCCTACATAAGTGATGCGCTGGGCCCGGACCGGGCAATGCCCGACATGCAGATCCTGCCAGGTGGCAAAGGGAAAAGCCAAGTTGGACAGGTCCGCGCCCGTCAGACCTGCCAGGAAATCCCGCGACCTCGGCCCCATGACCGCCAGCGTCGCCTCCGACGAAGTCACGTTGACGACGCTGGCCCCTGCGACCTGCGATCTCAGCCACCGCTCCGTCTGCGGCTCCGCGCCCGCTGATGCCATCACCAGGTACCGGGTTCCGCTCATGCGGGCCACGGTCACATCCGCCTCGATTCCGCCTTGCACGTTGAACATGTCGGTATAGACCAGCGCGCCGGGTGGTACCGCCATGTCCGCTCCGCAGGTCCGTTGCATCTCCGCCTCGGCCCCGGCCCCGTCGACGATGAACCGGCCGAAGGTGAGGTCGATCAGGCCAAGATCATCCCGCAAGGCTTCATGTTCGCCCTTCCAAGCATCGAACCATGGCTGGCGGTCGAACCCGTCGGTCAGCTCTGCGCCATAGATCAGGGGGCGCTCCCATCCGTTCGCGCTGGCAAACTGTGCGCCCGCGGCCTTGAGGTGGTGATGATAGGGCGTCCGCCGCAGCCCGCGCGCCTGCGTCTTGAGCAGATAGGGCCAATGCATCGCGTAGGCGTGGCTGAGCGTTTCCGCGGCCTTCTCGGCCACATATGTCGGTGCGTTCAGACCGGAATGGATCCGGCGCGCGTCCACGTCGGTCAGGTCCATGGTCATTTGACCGGACATGATCCATTCCGCCAGCGCCTTGCCCGCGCCCGGCCCGTTCTGGATGCCGGTCGAGTTGAACCCGGTGGCGATCCAAATGCCCGGAACCTCGCTGATCGGGCCGAGATAGTGCTTCGCGTCCGGGGTGAAACATTCCGGCCCGTTGAAGAATTTCCGGATGCCGGTTTCAGCCAGTGCAGGAACGCGTTCCATTGCGGCTTCGAGGATGGGATAGAGGTGTTCCTGGTCACATGGCAGTTCGTCGAATTCGAAATTCCGGGGGATTCCGCCTTCGGGCAGCCATGGCGTCGCGTCAGGTTCGGAGCAGCCGATCAGCAGCTTGCCGGCATCCTCCTTGTAATAGGCAAATTCATCCATTACCCGCAGGATCGGCAAGTCGCCGGTGACGCCCGAAATCGGGTCGGTCACGACATAGTAGTGATTGGTCATGTGTAGCGGGATCTGCACGCCGTGGGACAATCCGAATTCCCGTGCCCACATACCGGTGGCGTTGACCACGTGATCGGCCCTCACCAGGCCTTGGGCGGTCTCCACCCCGACGGCGACCCCCTTTTCGATGACCGCGCGGGTTACCGCCGTATCCTCGTAGACCTGCGCGCCCTGCATCCGTGCGCCCTTGGCCAGCGCCAAGGTGGTGTCAATCGGGTTGGTGTAGCCGTCACCGGGGAACCAGAATGCTCCCGTTGCCCTGTGCGTGGACAAAAGCGGCCAACGATCCTTCGCCTCCCCGGCACTGATTTCCTCGGCGCGGATGCCGCAGCCATGGGCGTAGTCGAGCTTGCGCCGCAACTCCTCCATCCGGGCGTCGCTCAGCGCCAGTGTCAGCGAGCCGTTGCGCCTGAACCCGGTATCCTGACCTGTTTCGTCCTCAAGCCGCTCCATCAGATCAAGGCCGTATTGCGCCAATGCTGACATCACCGGCACGCCTTGGGTTTCACTGACCAGTCCGGCGGCGTGCCAGGTGGTGCCGCTGGTCAGTTTCTTGCGTTCAAACAACGCGACCGACCAACCCGCATGGGCCAAATGATAGGCTGTGGCGCAGCCGGCGATGCCACCGCCCACGATGGCAACCTGAACCGTTTCGGGAAGTTCTCTTGTCATATGTCAGGCTCGAAGTCGTTCGTTGTCCGGGTCGTAGAACTGCGGCGCCGCCACCGTCGCGCGCACAGGCTGGCCGAGAATTTCGATATCAAAGACCTCACCGGGCTCGGCCGGTACCGTCAGATAACCAAGAACGATCCGCTTTCCGATGCGAAACCCGGTGGCGCCCGAGCTGACATAGCCCACCGGCTTTCCATCGAGGCAGATCGGATCTGATGAAAGCGCGTCCGGACCATGGCCGTCGAGTTCGAAGGCAGTGAAATGATAGGCTCTTTCTTGCTTGGCTTGGGCAAGAAACGCATCACGGCCCACGAAACTCTCCTTCTTGCGGCTCACGAACCGGTCTAGCCCGGCATCGAAGGCAGTATATTCGTTCCCGAAATCCGCGCCCCATGCGTGATAACCCTTTTCCAGGCGCATCGCGTTAAGGGCATAAGAGCCGAACTCGACCATGCCCTTGTCCGTCCCCTGCTGCATGATCGCCTGATAGACCTTCACCAGATCGGCGTTGCGCATGTGCAGTTCCCAGCCCAGTTCGCCGACATAGGACACACGAAGGGCGATGACGGGCACGCCTGCAATGGTGACCTCACGCACCGACATCCAAGGTGCGACCCCTCTTGATAGATCGTTATCGGTCAATGGCTGGAGTACCTGGCGGGATTTCGGGCCCATGACCATCAGCGCCGCGTCAAACTCAGACCCACGTTTGAGGGTAACGCCGGTTTCGGGCAGAAACAGGGACATCCAGTCGAAATCCCGTTGATCGGCCAAGGTCGGGCCGCAGAGCAGGTATTTGTCCTCATCCCGGCGGGCTATCGTCGCTTCGGACCAGATCCTGCCCTTCGGCGTCAGCATGTAGCTGAGCTTGACGCACCCAACCGCGGGCATCGCGCCGCAGAAAACATGGTTCAGGAAATCGGTCGCTCCCGGCCCTTCGACCTCGAAGCGGGTGAACCCACCGTGGTCCATCACGCCCACACTGTCGCGAACACCTTCGCATTCTGCCCTGACCGCGTCGTGCCAGGCTTCGTGGTGGAAACTCAGCTGTCCGTCGTCCCTGGCCGCATCGGTTTCGAACCAGAACGCCCGTTCCCAACCGGCGACCTGTCCGAATACCGCCCCCTTGTCCTTGAGCGTTTCATATAGCGGTGTGGTCTGAACCGGGCGGGCAGATTTCCAAAGCCGATGTGGATAAGGAATGGCGTACTGGTTCTCGTAAAGCTCGCTGGCACGCATTACGGTATAGTCGAATGTCGCCCATTCCTCGCCGAACCGGCGCGGGTCCCACATCGACGTGTCCCATTCCGGCTCGCCTTCGGTGATCCATTCGGCGAGCGTCTTGCCCGCCGCCGCTGAATGGGTGATGCCCACGGGGAAACAGCAGGCGTGATAGAAGTTCGGCAGCCCGAACGCCGGGCCGCAGAGTGGCGCACCGTCGGGGCTGTAGGGGATCGGGCCATTGACGAAGCGGCTGATGCCCGCCTCGCCCAGGATCGGCACATGGGCAACGACCGCGTCCAGAACCTCGGCGATATCATCGACTCTGTCGGGATAGAGCTGATTGGCAAAGTCCTCCGGCATGCCGTCAAGCCAGGCCGGACGCCCTTCGTGCCCGTAGGAGCCCAACAGCAATCCGTTCCGCTCGCGCCGCAGATAGTACATGATGTCCGGGTCGCGTACGAGCGGGAAGTTGTCGGGGTTCGCTTTCAGTTCGGGCAGGCTGCCGGTCACGAGGTATTGGTGTTCCAGCGTCACGACCGGCAGTTTCTGGCCCACCATCACGCCCACCTGACGGCCAAAGTACCCGCTGGCGTTGATGACGATATCGCTGATCACGTTCCCCTTGTCGGTTTCCACCTGCCATTCGCCGGACGGACGGCGGGTGACGGCGGAGACCTTGGTGAACCGCGCGATCTGGGCGCCGCGGTCGCGTGCGCCCTTCGCCAGCGCCTGGGTCAGTTGGCTGGGATCGACATCACCCTCATACGGGTCAAAGATCCCGCCGATGATGCTGTCGCCCGAACTGAAATAGGGATGCATCGCGTCCATCTCTGATGGCGACAGCATGGCCAATTGGTATCCCAGCCCCTTGGAGATGCCGACAAGGTGGCGGTAGAGGTCCATCCGTTCCTGCGTATGGGCGGGCCAGAGGGCGCCGGTGTGGCGATAGGTGATCGGGTAGTCGACCTCCTCTGCCAGATCCTTGTAAAGCCGCCAGGCGTAATTTCCGGCCCGCATTCCGCTCCAACTGTTGGCATAGGTCGGGACATTGCCCGCGGCGTGCCAGGTCGAACCGCTGGTCAGCTCGTTCTTTTCGATCAGCAGCGTGTCCGTGATGCCCGTCTTGGCGAGGTGATAGAGGGTCGACACCCCTACCGCACCGCCTCCGATGATGACGACTCTTGCCTGGCCCTTCATGGGTCAATCTCGCAGGTGAATTGGCAGCTCGGCGCGGATCGCGGCCTCGATGTCGGCGGGCAGGTGCGCGGGCGCAGGCTGCGCTTCGATCTCGGCCACTCTTGCCACGGCCCTGTCCCAGATCGTCTGGCCACCGCCGGCCTGCCAGTCGCTGGTGGTCTGACGATCACCAAGGCCGGGATAGACAAATTCGCGGGTCATCAGGTCCAGCGTCTGGGCGGCGCCGAGGTAGTGGCCCTCGCCCGTCACCACCTCTTCGATCAGTTCCAGGTCGATCGCCCCGTCACAAAGCTCCACCCCACGCACCGAGCGCAGGATCGCGCCACACATGTCATCGTCGATCACCAGGGCTTCCTTGCTCGCCGCCATGATCGAGCCTAGCATGCCGACGCTCAGATTGATCATGTCGGCCCCGGCCTGAGCGGCCAGCGCAACCGTATAGCCCTTTTCGTAGCCGGCCTGCGCATCGGGCGTCTTTGCATCGGTCATTCCGGCCGAAACGGTCGAAGGCAGTCCCAGTTCCGACAGCAATTGCGCGGCGGCCGCATTGGCAACGGCGGCTTCACCCGACCCGCCTGCCATGGCGCCGGTCCTCAAGTCCGAGATGAAGGGCATGAATGCGAGGACGCAGGGAAATCCCGGCTGAATCATGTTGACCAGCGTCAGCCCGGCCAGCGATTCCGCAAGCCCCTGCGCCAGCGCCCCCGCCAGCGAGGCCGGGCTGGTTGCCCCTGCCTGCGCCGCGGAGCAGATCTGCAGCGGGATCCCCAACCGAACGCAATCCGTCATCACCTCGCAGGCTTCCCCGGCAAGGGTCAGCGGCGGTACCACGTGACAGACAGATGCAATGCAGAACGGTTGCGCCGTGAAGGATACGTCGCCCAATGCCGCATCCAACATCGCGAAAACGGGTCCGACATTGGCCGCCTCAAAAAAGCTGATGCCAATGGGTTTCGACGTGGCCTTCATTGCGGCGAAGGCGGTATTGAGATCAAGTTCAAGCGGGTCCGCGATATCGCGCGCCACCACCGGGCGCAGGGAATAGTGGATATGATCGCAGGCATCGGCAATGCGCATCAGGTGATAGAGGTCTTTCAGCGAGGAGTCACGAAAGCGGCCGTCTGCTGCATCCAGCACTTGTACCGCGGCGCCGCCCGTTCCGATATGGACCCGCCCACCGCCGATCTCGATACCCCGATCACGCCTGAACCCCGGCAATTCGACCCGTTGGCACGCCTTGGCGATCATATCCTCTACCAGGCTGCGCGGGAATGTCAGGCGTCCGTCGGGCCGTAGGACTGCCCTGTTTTCGAGCGCAAGCTTGAGAGTGGTCTCGGGCGCGCCGGCCACGCCAATGCGTTCGAGAATGGCAAATCCCGCTTCGATCGTCTCAGCCACGGCGCTGCAGGTGAGAGGACGAAATCGTCCGCCAAGTGGTGGGGGCGTGCACATTCCTTCTCGCCCGGTCCGGTTGCGCCTTCCCCTGGAACGTCGCATGAAATCACCCGCTGCTTTCGTGCCTCGATGCCAAACTAGGTTCGCCGTAGCAGTGACGCAAATCAATAAGAGACCCGATATGTAGAAGGGCTTTCATGCAAGTGTTGCCCACCCCTCGCGACAGGCATGCCAGCGACCAGCGCCTGGAAAACACGCCGTGTTCTTGGCACCTTTGGAACGTCGTCGAACGGAAGACACCTCCGGGCACGATCGCCCGCCGGAAGCCCGTCCGAAACCGGCGCTCTTTTGTGTTAAATTTGTTCACAACAAACCGCCAATTTTGAGATTTGCGTTCAGTCATCAGTGAGCTACCGTTAACTCACGTAAGCGCTGACAGGTGCGGATTGAAGTTCTTGTCTGTCGTATCTGTCGTGCCAAACAACGGAGAAAATCGATGGAAAGACCAATCAAAGCTACGATCTCTGCCGCCGTGGCAGCGCTCGGCGTCCTGGGTATGTCAGGCACGCTGGCCAGTGCGCAGGACTTGAGCAGCCATTCGTTCAAGGTGATCGGCAACTGGACCAACGCACCGCATTTCAAGAACACCGAGAAACCCTTCTGGGAAGAAACCCTGCCCGGCGTCAGCAACGGGGCGCTGACCGCGCAGCTCACACCGCTTGACGAGCTGGGCCTCAAGGGCTTCGATGTTGGCAGGATGCTCAAGCTTGGCCTGTTCGACTTCGTTCACGCCGGGTTCACGTATGTCGCCGGCGACAACCCGATGTTCGAAGGTGTCGATCTGGCTGGCACGATCCAGAACTGGGATGACGCACGCGCGTCCGTTGACGCCTATCGCCCGCTGCTAGCGGGACAGATCGACGAAACCTTCGATGCGAAACTTCTGGCCATCTACTCGGAGCCGACCCAGGTCTTCTACTGCCGGGTTCCGATCACCGGCATCGACGATTTCGAAGGGCGTAAGGTGCGGGTCTACAACCGCGCGCTGTCCGATCTGGTTGAAGGCATGGGCGGAATCCCGACATCAATCGACTTTGCCGAAGTGGTTCCGGCCCTTCAGCGCGGTGTTGTCGACTGCGCTGTGACCGGCACCCTCTCGGGATACACCGCGAAATGGTATGAGGTCGCCACGCACCTGTTCACGCTGCACGCGGCGCAAGGTTCCAGCCTGTTCCTCGCCGTGAGCAACAACACCTGGAACAGCATGAGCGAGGCCTCGCAGGCCCTGGTCCTTGAACAGGCCGCAATCTTCGAGAATTCGGCCTGGGAATTCGGCCAGAGCGCGGACCAGGAAGGCATCGATTGCAACACCGGCAACGGCCCTTGCTCCTTCGGCGATTCGCAGAACATGACCTGGGTCCAGCCAAGCGACGACGATCTGGCGCGTCTGAAGGCCATGGTGGAGGCAAACGTTCTTGCCGGTTGGAGTGAACGCTGCGGCGCAGACTGTGTCGCTGCGTGGAACGAGACCGCTGGCAGCGTTCTCGGCCTGACGGCGCCGACCGAATGAACGCTCCATAAGACCTTGGCGGGGAAACGGACTTCTCCCGACGTTTCCCCGCCATCTCTTGACCAGACCGGATACGGGCAATATGCTGGACACTCTCGCTTTCCGTTTCCAACAGCTTTCGAGACTCGCGGCCATCATCGCCGGCCTCTTGGTCCTGGCCGCCGCTCTGGTCGTGTTCGTCGATGTCATTTTGCGAAGCGTTGCGGGCACCACTCTTGGCGGTGCTGACGAACTCTCGGGATACGCGCTTGCGATCGGAACAACCTGGGCCATGCCCTACTGCCTGCTCGGCAAGTTCAACATTCGGGTCGACACGCTCTATCGCGTATTCTCGCCGCGCTTGCGGGCGCTTCTCGATATTCTTGGTCTGCTGGCGCTTGGCGGTTTCGGACTCCTGCTGACCTATCGCGGCGGCCTCGTCCTGATAGAGACCATCGATCGGAGTTCCCGCTCGATCGGCCCGCTCAGCATGCCACAGGTCTATCCGCAATCCCTTTGGATTGCCGGACTCACCTTCTTCACAATCGCATTCGCCGTGACGCTTCTACGCAGCGTGGTTGCATTCGGCGCTGGCGATATCGCCAAGGTTCAGGAGGTCGTCGGCACGCGGGACCAACAGGCTGAAATCTCTGACAACGTGCCAACGTAGGACACTCACATGCTGGCAGTGACCGCCGTAGCGCTGATTGCGATGATCGCACTTGCCATTCCCATTGCGGCCGCGCTGGGGCTGTTGGGCGTTGGGCTCGGGATTGCATTCTCGCCCGTGGCGCTGGACCGCGCATTGGGCGAGATCTTCTGGCGCAGCAGCAACGATTTCCTCATCGTTGCGGTTCCCATGTTCGTCCTGCTCGGAGAACTGGTTCTGCGGGCGGGCATCGCCAAGCGCATGTATGATGCGCTCGGTCACTGGCTGAGCTGGCTTCCTGGCGGACTGATGCACACCAACGTGGGCAGCTGCGCGATGTTCGCGGCGACGTCAGGCTCCAGCGTGGCCACCGCCGCAACGCTTGGCACGGTCGCCATGCCCGAATGCGATCGTCATGGCTACAACAAGCGCCTGTTCTTCGGCACCCTTGCCAGCGGTGGCACGCTCGGCATCCTGATCCCGCCCTCGATCAACTTGATCGTCTACGGGCTCCTGACCAGTTCGTCGGTTCCGAAGCTCTACCTGGCCGGTTTCATACCCGGTTTCCTGCTCGCGCTTCTGTTCATGGGGACAGTGCTTATGGCCTGCCTCATCAAGCCCGAATTCGGGGGCGAAAGGATCTACAGTTCCTGGAGCACGCGGTTCGCGTCACTCATCGACCTGTTACCACCTCTCATATTGTTCATTCTGGTGATTGGCTCGATCTATGCTGGCCTCGCCACACCGACGGAGGCTGCCGCCCTCGGCGTCGTCGGCGCCCTGGCCTTGGCGGCATGGACGCGAACTCTGAGCCTGACCATGCTGACGGATGCGCTCTTGTCGGCCATGCGCACCACAGGTGTGATCATGCTGATCATTCTCGCCGCAGTGTACCTGAATTTCGTTCTGGCCGCGATCGGACTGACGCGCGAATTGACCCAATTCATTGAAAGCCTCGGGCTGTCGCCGCTGGAGATGATTTTCGCCATCGTCGTGTTCTACATCATCCTCGGCTGCTTTCTGGAGACCTTCTCGATGATGCTGACCACGGTTCCGCTCATCGCGCCGATCGTGATTTCCTTGGGCTATGACCCGATTTGGTTCGGCATCCTGCTGATGGTCCTGCTGGAAATGGCGCTGATTACGCCGCCGATCGGCATCAACCTCTATGTCATCCAGGGCATACGAAACGACATTGATTTCAATGACGTCGCGATTGGTTCGGCACCGTTCGTCATTGCGATGGCGCTGACCGTCTTGGCGTTGATTGCCTATCCGCAGCTGGCACTTTGGCTGCCGGATTTCGTCAGCAGCCGGTGACATCTCGCGGAAATGATGCAACGATATCAACACTTGCCCTATTGGGGCGCCCGCGCGGGCACGTCGCCAAATCACACGACGGTGATGGAATCGCACAGTGGTCGATTTCACTGATGGAAGACAAAATTGAAGAACTGTCTAGGATTCTTGACCGGCTGATCCGCTTTCCCACGACACCGGATGAATCCAATATCGACATGATTGACTGGCTGGCAAACCGTCTTGAAGACACCGGTGCACAGATTGACGTGCTCCCCGATGCAGAGAATCGTTTCGCGAATCTGCTTGCACGGATCGGGCCCGAGAGACCCGGCGGCATCATCCTGTCCGGGCACACGGATGTCGTGACAGTAAAAGATCAGCATTGGAACACCGATCCATTTGCCCTGACCCAGCAGAGCGGTCGCCTATATGGCAGGGGGACGGCTGACATGAAGGGGTTTCTTGCACTCATGCTGGCAAATGCGTCCCACTTTGCTTCTTTGCCCCTCACACGTCCGATTTACCTGACATTTACCTACGGGGAGGAATCAGGCTGCATCGGAGCACCGGCGTTGGTCGAGCACTTTGTTGGCACGCAGCCCAAGCCCACATTGGCGATTGTCGGCGAACCGACTGAACTGCGCCCTGTCACGCACCACAAGGCCATGGCGTTGTTCCGTACTGAGATCATTGGCAAGGAAGCGCATTCCAGCCGACCCGATCTAGGGGCCAGCGCCAACCTTGCCGCCATGGGACTCATCGCGTTCCTTGGGAACTACTTTGCGAACTTGAGGAAGCGATTTCAGGACGACGAATTGTTCGAGCCTCCCTATTCGACATTTAACATTGGCCGGCTTTCCGGTGGGATTGCCACGAGCTTCATCGCAAATCATTGCTTGATCGACTGGGAGTTCCGAACGCTGCCCGGTATTTCCGTCGATCAGATTCTGAGAGACATACAGACTCACATTGACGAAGAAGTGTTGCCAACGCTTTGTGAGGGATTCTCGGATTCGCAGATACGCCTGAATTGTTGGGCTCGTGTTCCAGGCCTGGCAAACATGACAGACCCAGCAGCTTTGTCTGCCATCGAGTTCCTGACCGGGCAAAACCAATCCCGAGCAGTGTCCTATGGGACCGAAGCTGGAATATTTCAGACGGCCGGAATTCCGGCAGTTCTCTGCGGACCGGGAAACATCAGCGAGGCCCACAGGGCCAATGAGTTCGTGTCGATCGAACAACTGATCGCTGGTGATACGTTTCTCAATGGCGTGGGCGGGTGGGCCGTGGCCCCGGTGGATACCTAGCCCTTCCATTTTCACAAGAGGCTCAGTTTCGAGAGTGACGGAAGATCCTACAGGAGTACTGGGAAGCACTAAGCCGATCAATGGTCGCTGCCTGGCGGACGGCGATGCAGCCGGCCCGCATGCCCCGAGGCACGCCAGCGGTTCATCGGCCACGCGGAGCGATGGCTGCGCTTCGCCGGCCTGCTCGTCGAACCGGTCAGGGCGCGGCACGCCCACGCCGGAGAGGTCGCGGCCTTCGAGGCCTGGATGCGCGACGAGCGCGGGTTGTCCGAAGCGACGGTTCGCTGCCGCCTGCGTGCCGTCGACGGCTTCCTTGATCGCCTGGATCGCGGCGGAGTGGCCCTGGCCGAGGTCGGGATCGACGACATCGATCGGGAGGTCGCACGCTGGCATGCCCGCGACTGCGGCCGGATCACGATCGCGACCAGGCATCTCGACGACTGCCTGCGATGGTTCCAGCAGGTCGAGCTGGACAACGCCTCGCCTCGCGCGTGCCTCGCAAACACAATCGACAGGTCATGCGTGCGATTTGGAAACTGAGCCTTCAAAAAATATCTGAACTCAGGTGGAGCTGCAGGCGCTTCCCAAAATCAGTTTTGCCAGCCCCAACAGGATGCCAGTTCAAGACACTCCCGCCATGAAACCACCGTGTCCGTTGTCCCCAGCCCGCGCACCGATGCCGCAGCCGCTGCATGGCCAAGCTCCATTGCTTCCGTCACGCTCCATTCTTGATGCAGGCCATAGAGCAAACCTGAAGCGAAGGCATCACCGGCGCCGTTGGTGCCCTGAATCGCCTCCGCCGGGATGTCCAACGACGGTTTCAAGACTTCCTCGCCGCCCGGGTCTGCCGCGACCGCTCCGCCGGGAAAATGCGCGACGACCAGCTGCATCGAGCCTTTTGACAACACCTTGCGGGCGGCGCTCAGGCATTGCTCCACATCCACCTCCACCCCATGCCCGGTCTCCGGCCCGGCGATTGCGGCGATCTCGAAATCATTCACGACCAGTAGATCGAGATGGGCAAGGCAGGGACGGACGATTTGCGCAATGCGTTCTGCCGGGATCGAGCACAGTTCGAGGTTCGTCGCGATGCCGGCCGCGCGCGCCCTTTTCAGCACTGTCACCCAGCCATTCACGTCATCGCCCCAGGCGCTATCCAGTTTGGCATGAAGGCCCGGCAGGCCAAGATGCAGAATACGGGCCATAACCCCCGAGAAATCAAAGTGATCCGGGGTCAGCTGGGCGGCTGTTCCCGGCAAATGCAGATGTGTGCGCCGCCCGGTGTCAGCCGCGGTGAAAGCGTCGGTGTGCGATGTGCTGCCGTTCTCGGCGATTGCCAGGCCGGACAGGTCGATGCCAGCGGCATCGGCCTCGGCAATCAACGTGTGACCGTCTTCGTCGTCGCCGATAAGGCCGATTGTAGAGACCGAGAAATCTGGGTCCAGACGTTTCAAATCGATGGCAAGATTGCAGGCCGAGCCGCCGCCGCGCACCTCGTTGGCCAGGATTTCCACCACTTCCTCTTCGCCGGGCCAATGCGAGACGCATTTATTGTGATCCGCGCACCACGTCCCCCCGGTGACAATGCCTTTGCGTTTCTGCGAACCCAGTCTCATTGCGCTTCGGGCAGCAATGTCGGGTCGGTCACCAGCAGATCATCTTCAAGCGGTCTGGTTGGCGTCAGCCCCTTCTTGCGAAGGTGATCATGATAGGCCTTGACCGCCTCGGCGGGTGAATGCTTGCCTTCGACCACCAGGCGCATCGAGCGGACGATTTCCACGGAATCCTCGGCGAAGTAGATCTTGCGTCCGAACAGGGCGACACGCGCGCCGAACCGCTCGGCCTGGCTGATCAACTCGAACGTGTCGCGCGTTGTCCCGGCGCTGCCGCCCAGGATCCCGACGATCAGGTTTTCGGGATCGAAAGCCGCAAGCTCGGCCATCGCACGCGCGCCGTTGAATTGCATTTTCAGAAACAACGGTCGTTCAGCGTGGGCCACACCGGCAAGACAGCGCACGATTGCATCGTTGATGAAAAAGCCGATTTCCTCTCCAGCGGTAGCAATGGGAAATGCGGGATTGAACACTTCCAGAACATGCCGCATCCCGGCCCCGCTGACCTGATCACGGAATCCGGAATAGGCATTCAGCGTCGCCACGTCGCGGTCAACGTCGTTGTAGATGGTCACTGCATAAAGGCCCAGGTCGCAAAGTGCGCGCGCGCGGTCAAGCCTGGCGGTCCGGAACGGGCGCGCTTGGTGATTTCTGTAATCCGCGCCGCGATGGCCCCAGATGTCGGTCCCCTCGTTCAGACGCACAGCCGGGGTTACGTCGCTTGCGGCAAAAACACCATCTGCCGCCAGCGCCTCGGCCGAGGCAAGCGACATCAGCATGATGTCCACAAGATCAGAGGCGACCACTTCTTTCATTGCGGACCGGTAGACCGCGGCCGGGTGGGCCAGGCCGGTCTTTCGGTCGATCCCCATCGCACCCGCGCCGCCGCCCATATCGCCGTCCTTGGCGTCCGCGATGATGAAGTCCTGCGGCCGGTAGGCACCGCCGCGAATTCGATCCAGCTTCTGGTTCAGTCTGGTCTTCGCAGTTTCCATCTTTATCTCCGGTTCTGTTCGTGCGGCTTGGCAATCCGGCGGCAATCGCAAATGCTCGGGTCGGGTCAGTGCGGATGATTTAGAGCACGATATTGGCCCTAACCCAACATAGGGTGCGCCAGGCTAACTGGTGCGAGTGCAGCGGGTGAGAGTCCCGCAGGAAGGGTGCAGCGAATCTAGCTGTTGAACTCGCAGGTGAAAGTCCTGTCGGCGCAATTCTCAGTTTGGCGCCGTAGCATATCCCACTGAACGCAGAGAGATCTGTGCACAGCGAGCTGGGAAGTACAAAGTCACCGTAGGCCAGTCTATTGACCTGGTCTGGTCAGCCAGGGTGGCGAGCAAACCGGAGGACCGTAGCGAAAGCGAACGATTGTTTGAAGCGACGAAATGGGACTCCCACATGAAGCTGATTTGTGGGGCAAATGGGGACGCCAAGGGTTTCCTTTCCACCTGATGGCTAGAACCGATGCGGAAGAACTGAGGAAAGCACGCATTGGGTCCCCCGACGTATAGACGGCGGCAATTCGGGAAAGTTCAGCGGTGAAAGATCGGAAGGTGAAAGGAACAGACAGGATGACCCATGAATGTCAAAGACCAAACCTATAACCGCAAACGGGAAATGGCGCGGAGTATCTTTCACTGGCGGATGAGGTCGATTAAGCGACGATGGGTGGGACAACACAACCCACTCTGAGCGAGGACCTCTGGGTTCGGGTGGCTACAAGTCCGGCGTCATGGTGTCGGTGCTCAGAAACCGATGTAGAGTGGCGTCAGCCTGTCGCCTACGGATAGGGTAAACGCCTGCGGCGGACAGAGTATGGCTGGGTCAGCCTTAACCTGTTGCAGCATGCGGAAGGCCCTATCTCAACTTTGCGGTGCCCGATGCTTGAAGCCGTACCCGGGAAAACCGGACGTACGGAATTTTAGGGGGGCCGCTGGAAACGTGGTCTATGGTGGAACTGCGCACCCGCCCGCAATCGAAAGAGCGGGACCGGAAAAGCCTCCACCTAAGGACGCGCGCGCCAGCAGCCTACCCAACAAAGGTTAACCACCGACTTTCACCGCGAGCCGTGCGCCGGGCACCGTGAGGTGTCAGGTGAAGCGTCGGCAGCGGCATGTGCGGGCCGGGCGATTGAGCCTCGAAATGGGATTGATCGGATGCGCCGAGACTTTCCTTTGGGTCGAAGGCAACACCCATCAGCCGATATGGTGAGGCGAAATGGGGCATCCCGGGGTCAAAGAACCATGGCACGTACAGAAGCATTCCACCGGGACCTGGGAGGTCTTCAAGTCGCCCCGCAGTCGTGCGGGGCCGCAGCGGAAAGGAGGGGAAACCCAAAGCCAATGACGGACGGCTTGAAGAAGTCAGACCCGTCCATAGTAGCTTTGAAACCAGCGAACAAAGGGCGGCAACGCTCAGCGGAGTTGGCGGAGCCAAGGGACGGGGCCGAGGGAAATTCGGGAAGCCGAAGCAGGCGCCGCGCGCAGAAGCGGGAAAGCCTGTCACAGGAGGCCGACCGGATACGGCAGGCTGCAAAGAGAAACCCGGAAGAGCGTCTCGTGGCGCTCCTGCACCACATCACGGTGCCCGTGCTGGCGGAAGCGTTCCACTCGCTCAAGAGTGACGTGGCCGCCGGCGTGGATGGCGTGACGTGGGAAATGTATGCCGAAGGGCTGGAAGATCGCCTGATCGACCTGCACGGACGGCTGCACAGGGGAGCGTACCGCGCGCCGCCGGTTCGGCGGGTCGAGATACCCAAGCCGGACGGCGGAACACGACCGCTCGGCATCGCCACACTGGAGGACAAGATCGTTCAGAAGGCGGTGGCGGACATGATTCTGGTACCGATCTACGAGTCGGAGTTTCTCGGGTTCAGCTACGGGTTCCGACCGGGGCGCGGGGCGCACAACGCGCTCGACGCGCTCACGGTCGGAATTGAGCAGCGCAAGATCAACTGGATTCTTGACGCGGATATCCGCGCATTCTTCGACAATTTGGACCGGGGCTGGATGATTCGGTTTCTGGAACATCGCATCGGAGACAAGCGCCTCATCCGCCTCATCACCAAATGGTTGAACGCTGGCGTCATGGAGGGGACCGACTGGACGGACACGGGCAGAGGCGTTCCTCAGGGGGCGATTGTCTCGCCGGTCCTGGCTAACGCCTACCTGCACTACGTGTTTGACCTCTGGGTGCACAAGTCATGGCGCAAACGGAAGGGGAAAGGCGACATGATCGTTGTTCGCTACGCGGACGACTTCGTGGTTGGCTTTCAACACCAGTGGGAAGCGGAGAGCTTCCTGAGCGATCTGAGGGAAAGGCTCGCCCGTTTCGGGCTGGACATGCACCCCGACAAGACCCGGCTCATTGCGTTCGGACGGTTTGCGAAAGCAAGACGGAAAGAACGCGGGCAGGGCAAACCGGAGACCTTCGACTTTCTGGGCATGACGCACTTTTGCGTCACCACCCTGCGAGGGAAATTCCGGGTCGGACGCAAGCCGTCCCGAAAACGGGTGAGGCGGACACTCAGGCGCATCAAGGAAGAACTGCGCAAACGTCGGCACATGGGCAAACACGAAGTGGCGCGATGGCTCGGAAGAGTCATCAACCTGAAGTTCTAGCCGATTTTCGGTCCTGATTTGGAATTTGCCGTTTTCGTTCAATGGGTTGCGGGCCCGCCGACTCTTCCAGGATGGTCACGTGTAGGCAGTAGCAGGATGCGGCGCACCTTGCGGCCCGATGGCGGGCATGCGCTGCATTTCCATGACGTGTCCCAATGTGGTGGATCTTTTGGCTTGACAATATAGCGAGGCTCGTCCAGAAAGGCAACGGAAGGTAGGCACTAGCACGAGGGGAGCCCCATGACCTCATCCATGCACGTGGCCGTCATCAAGTCGCGCCAGAACGGAAGGACCTACACCTCCGTCCTCCTCCGACAGAGCTATCGCGACCACAACAACCGGGTGCAGAAGCGGACCCTGGCCAACCTCTCCCGCCTGCCGCCGCACACGATCCCGCTCCTGCGCGGCGCACTCGCGGGAAAGCGGTACGCGGAGGCCGGCGACGTTCTCGGGGACCCGGTCCGCTCCCGCCACCACGGGGCGGTGCAGGCGGTGCGGACGGCCATGGACGCCATCGGCCTCCCCCGTCCCGTCTCCCGCGAGCGCTGCCCGGAGCGGGAACTCGTCCTGGCCATGGTCGCCGGCCGCATCCTCAGGCCGGACTCGAAGCTCGCCACGACGCGCTGGTGGCGGAACACCACCCTGCCGGAGGAGTTCGGCATCGCCGACGACGTCGACGCAGACGGCCTCTGCGCGGCGATGGACTGGCTCAACCAGCGGCAGGAGGGCATCCAGGGCCGCCTGGCAAGGCGCTGGATCAAGGAAGACGACCTCGTCCTCCGGGACCTGTCATCGACCTGGCACGAGGGAAGCCGCTGTCCGCTCGCGCGCTTCGGCCACAGCCGCGACCGCAAGCGGGGCCTCCCGCAGGTCAGCTTCGGCCTCCTCTGCGACCGTGACGGCCGCCCGGTCGCGGTCTCGGTCCATCCGGGAAACGTCACCGACAAGGACACCCTCCTGCCCGAGCTCGACCGCCTGCAACGCCGCTTCGGCCTCTCCCGGGTGGTGATGGTCGGGGACCGCGGCATGATCATCGAGGCCACCATCGAGGTCCTGCGCGAACGCGACGGCGCCGACTGGATCACCGCCCTCAAGGGCCGGACCATCCGCAAGCTCGCCCGCCAGGGCCGTCTCGACCGTTTCCAGGATCCCGAACACGAGCGGACCCTGTTCGAGATCCGGGACCATCCCGACTTCCCCGGCGAGCGTCTCGTCGCCTGTCGCAACCCCCGCCTTGCCGGACACCGCGACCGGGTGCGGCAGGAGCTGCTCGAGGCCACCGAGAGGGCGCTCTCGGAGATCGCCGCGCGCGTCGGGCGCGGAACCCTCAAGGGCGAGGCCGGCATCGGTCTCGCCGTCGGCGAGGTCATCAACAGGCGAAGGATGAAGAAGCACTTCGATCTCGACATCAGCGCGACCGGCTTCGGCTTCCGCCGCCGGCAGGAGTCCATCGACGCCGAGGCCGCCCTCGACGGAATCTACGTCATCCGCACCTCGCTCGGACCCGACGACATGGAAGCCGCCGAATGCGTCAGGAGCTGCAAGAGATTGACCAGCGTGGAGCGTGCATTCCGATGCCTGAAGCAGAGCGACCTGCAGGTCCGGCCGGTCCGGCACCGCCTCGAGCACCGGGTCCGCGCCCGCTTCTTCATCTGCATGCTCGCATGCCTCGTCGAATGGCACATGCGGAAGGCGTGGGCCCCCTTGTGCCACACCGACACCGAACCCGACGGGACCAGGGATCCGGTCCTGCCCGCACGGCGCCCGGACGCGGCGCTGGCGAAGGTCCATGCCCACACCCTGCCGGACGGCAGCGGCGTTCACGGCTTCCGTACCCTTCTCGACAGCCTGTCAACCATCGTCCGCTCAACCCACGCGGTCCCGCGCCCGGGCGGCGGGAAGGCGGAGACCATGATCGAGGTGACGACCCGGCCCGACGCCGAACAGGAGAGGGCGCTGACGCTGCTGAAGGACATCGCGAAAATGTAGCGAAACGCCAGGATGTAGGCAGAGACTGACATCCCGTTCATGGGCATCCCGTTGACGGGAAACAAAAATCCTGAAAACTCCCCAAGAACTTCAGATCAACGGGTGGCTGAACTACTACGCCGTTCCCGGCACTTCAAAAGCCCTGTCGAGGTTTGTCATCGCGGTCAAGCGGCTGCTCCTGCGCGCCTTGCGCAGACGCTCGCAGAAAGACCGCACTGAATGGTCGGCACTGGCTCGCCTAATCGGAGCCCACTGGCCAGAACCCACCATCCGTCACCCGTGGCCCGGCCAGCGTCTCGCCGTCAACACCCAAGGCAGGAGCCGGATGCGTTAACGCGCACGTCCGGATCTGTGCGGGGGGACCGGGGTAACCCGGTTTCCTACCGCGATTACCGAATCCGCCATAGGGAATTACATCTCGCCCTGTCATGGCTGGCGCATCATCGATCTGGCGGCTCCCAATTTTCTGGAATGATCCTGTGCGCGGATTTGGGGGGCAGGACGCCAGTGTTGTCCTGCAGCCTGTCCTGCGTGAGATCGTACTCGCCAAGCAGGTTTATGTACCCCCATGCCATGGGAGAATGGAGCGCGATCATCTTCAGGATCCTGCCTCGCTCCTTTGGTGCCTTGGCGGATTCCACCAGACGGCTCAGGTAGAGATAGTTCCAGCAGATGATGCTGTTCCTGATCAGCCGGTTGCAGCCCTCCGCGACCTCCTGATCCTCTTTCTCGGCATGTTCGAGGCCGCGCGGGTTTCCGACCGCGACAGCCCGGGTGAAGCCGTTGGCGAGCTCGACCTTGTTAAGCTGTTTCTCGATCGCCTGCCGCAACTCGACCTGATCGATGTAGCGCAGGATGAACATCGACTTGATGATCTGGCCGAACGCCTTCATCGCTGCGAAGAGCCTGTGCTGCCTGGAATACGAGTTCAGGCGGCGGAAGATCTCGGAAGCCGTCGCCTCCTTCAGCCTGACGGTGGCCACGAGGCGCAGCAGGTCGTCCCATGAAGCGCGAACGGCCTTCTCGTTGACGTGTTTCGCCGGCACGATCAGCCATTCAGCCTCTTCGTCCCTGCTGCTCCGGAACCTGTAGAGCTTGTGCTTCTTTTGAATCTCGGTGCGCAGGATATGCCCAGCAGATGCGTGACACAGAAGATCGCCTCCATGAAGCCATGCTCGTCTGTGGAATGGATGTCGCTCCTGACCACGTCATTGTGCATCAGCCCGTCGATGACGTAGGTGCTCTCGCGCTCGGCGGCGCTGAACACCAGCGAGTGCCAGAGGATGCTGCGTTCGTCGATGAAGGTGTAGGCGCTGACGCCTTGCATCTGGCCGAAGCACTTGAACGAGTGGCTGGCGTTGAGCGAGGGTTTCAGGACCTCGAACTTCTGGCCGTCGCTCGAGGTGTGGAGAGTCTCGCGCGAGCGCCGGTGGACTTGCGGCAGCTCCATGCGTTCCATGGCGGACACGACACGATCGTTGGCGGCCGCGACATTGTCGAGCGAGAAACGCCAGTTGACCGCATGCTCCAGCTCGCGCTCGGCTATGCCGTGGGAGATCCGTGCCATCTTCCGGACGCCGATGGCGCAGCCGAGCCCCATGATGCCGGCGATCACGATCGCCGGCGAGGGCGCCTGGTCGACGTTGAGTTGCTGCCAGTGCCTGAATTCCCCGAGCATGCCGCAGTGCTGGTCGACGGTGGCCAGGACTTCCGACAGAGGCACCAGGCGCCGCTTCGGCATGACGTCCCGCAACGGCTCGCTTTCCACTTCGTCCAGAGCGGGTGCCGCCACCCGGAAACTGCCTGGGGAGCTGAACTTCAGGTACGGGTTGGATCCATCGCGGGCTGCCCGATTGGTCGCTTCGTATTGCCGGTCCAGCGCGGACCTGAGCTCCTTGAGCACCGGCACCGGATCGGCGAAGTCCGCAAGCCCCGCGCGTTCGAGAAGCGCCTGCCGCTCCTGTTCCCATCGTTCCCTGCCGATCAGGCAGTCATCCAGGGGACGATACTTGCAGGATCCCTCGAGGTTGAGGCTGCCGGCCTTGATGGCCGCGGCGACGTGCTGGAAGAGGAACACCTTGCAGAGCGACACCCTGAACCCCCTCGGGCCGTTCGACACGGCATCACGTTCGGGACCGGTCAGGAACGCCAGGGGCATTCCCGGGCCGATGCTGCCGTCCTTTTCGCGGAACCATGCCAGTGCGGCCATCAGGTCCGTCACGCTCGCATCGCCAACGAACTCGATCTGCTTCAGGATCGGGCTGATCCGGTTCTGCAACCGAATGGAACGATGCTCGAGAATGTCATGGAACACGCTCTCGTCGTCGGCAGCGCCCTTGCGGATGTCCTCCCGCAGGACGTCGGCGGCACTCTCCCGGTCGCGATCGAGAACGGTCCTGATGCCGTCCAGCTTCAGCGCATCGGACATGGTTTCGTGGTCGAGCAGGGCACGGATCTCGTGCCGCAGGTCGAGGGATTCGGTGTCGAAGGCATCCAGCATTTCCTCAAGCCGGGCGCCCACGGCCTTCCGCTGCGCGAACACCTCGTCCCTGTGCTCACGGTCCACGGTTGTCCGGAAGGATTGCATGACGCTGAGAAGGATGTCGGCCATGGCGTCCTGAAGCCTGTGGTGCTGGTCCGCGATGAAGGCAATGGCATGGAGATGGCGGTCGGCGTCCGAGCGACGCTGCAGCTGGAACATTTCCGATCTATGGACCCCGCCGGCGTAGTGCCTGACACCTTCGGTTCCGATGTCGAGGATCTCCAGGACGGGCGTGACCCTCTCGTACAGGTCCGCCATGACCTCCAGATCGGCAACTGTTTTCCTGATCATGCCCGGACGCGTGGACTGCGAGATCCTCTTCAGCAGCGTCAGCCGGTACCGGCTTTCCCCGCCCTCCTGCGAGAACAGGTCGTCCAGCGCCATTCGCAGTTCCGTCGACAGGTTCGCGTCGACCACGCTTGCGAGCTCTCGCCTCCTCTCGCTCAGCCGGGCTCGGATCAGGTCTGTCAGCCGTCGCGCGCTTGGAAGCTGTATCCGCTTCTCGACCAGGAAGTCGGCACAGCGCCAGAAGATGAGCCGGGGCTTGAGATGAACGCGCGCCATCTTGCCAATCTCCGCAACCGGCCTGCCTTCGGCATGATCATCGAACCGCCGGAAGCCTTGCAGGTCGAGAATGCGGTCCTGATGATGCAGACGGGTTCTTTCCCTGCAGCCCTCGGCGGAGAATCCGTCGGGAGAGGTCCCGGCAATCCGGGAAACAAGAGCGATGTCGCGTTCATGATATCTCTCCGCGGGGAAGAAGCGCCGCGTCGCACGGAAATAGCCGTATGCCAGCAGGAACCCGACCCGGCTCGCCGGGCTGCGCAGGCCATGCGCCGCATCCATGACGGACCGGGAGAAGTCGAAGAAACGCTTGCGTTCGACACTGTTGAAGACCGGCGGGCTGTGGTAATGGGCCTGTTCGGCCGCATTCAGGATGCGCATTCGGGGCATGAGGGAATCCGCCGTCGGGAACTTCGAGGAAAACGTTCGTTTTTCCCACGCGTTCTGTAAAATGAATGTCATTGATCAAACCACCGGAAAAGTTATCCGTTATGTTGAAAGACAGCGTTTTCTTCGAATTCTGACGGATGATGGTCGAACGCCAGCCCAGAACCATCGGATATCTTCGGGTGTCCAGGGAGGAGCAGGACCTGGACAAGAACCGGGCCGACATCCTCGCCCTTGCCAACAGGGAGGATCTCGGCCGCGTCGAATTCGTCGAGGAGAAGGCGTCCGGCCGGATCGCGTGGCGCAAGCGAAGGATCGCGGACATTCTGGAGGAACCGTGCGAGGGCGATGTCCTGATCGTCAGCGAACTCTCACGGCTCGGACGCTCGATGCTCGAATGCATGGAAATCCTGTCCATTGCCTCGGACGCCGGCATTCGGGTCCATGCGATCAAGGGGACCTGGAGGCTCGACGAAACCATCCAGAGCAGGATCATCGCCATGGCGTTCTCGATGGCTGCAGAGATCGAGCGCGACCTGATCTCGGCCAGAACCAGGGAAGCGCTCAGAGCGAGAAAGGCCTCCGGGCAGCCGCTCGGGCGGCCGAAAGGGCCAGGCAAGAGCAAGCTCGATCCGTTTCGCCCGGAGATAGAAGCGCTGCTCGCGAACGGATCAACGCAAAGGTTCATCGCGAAGCGCTACAACACAACGCCCGCAAACCTCTCGAACTGGATGAAGAAGAACGAAATCAGGAAACCCGAGCCATGAAATCTTATGGCCGATTCGGTACCTATGTTGGGTTAGGGCCATCTTCGCAGAGCTCCACCTTCGGCGGCTTCACGTAGCCGTTGTGGACCAGCCACGGGTCGTCATCGCGGACCTGGATCCAGGTGAACGTCTTCGTCTTGATCCCGTGACGCGGCGCCTGCGCTTCGGATTCCGCTGCCGGCAGCGCCAGGAGCGCGACGAGGAGGCCGGCGATCGCCCTGGTGCCGGTCATCGGCTTCGAGGAGGGGAGAACGGTCAGGTCCGGCCATGGCGTCCTCCGTGCCGTGTCTTACTGGGCGTGCCGTGTCGCATGGGCGCAGTGTAGACGGATTGGGGCCGGATTAACAGATGGGTGTGGGATGGGCCCGCAGGCGGCCGGTCAGGAACGAGCGCAATGTCTGGTCGCCCTATGCCTGGATTGTCGAACTCGGGCACCACGGTGAGGCGGGCGCCGGCGGGCATTTCGCCCAGAACGCCTTCCAGAAGTTGCTGAAAGGCTGGCGCGAGGGCGGGCTCCTGAACCGCGGCATGCGCACGGCGGAGATCACGAATGCGCTGCGCGCAGCGCGAGAGGTGGTCAATGATCGGCATTGCTCAGGAAAGCGCCTTCATCTCACCAGATCCGGTTCAGGCCTGGTTCAGGGAAGCCGTCGAACACGGTGTCTGCGGACACCAGGGCCATCCCTCCGAGTGTCGCTGTCGCGGCTAGAATCCGGTCAAAGGGGTCGCGATGGGTCCATTCAAGCGCACCGGCGTACAGGGCCACCTCCAGGGTCAACGTTGCACTGAGCCCGCCCTGTTCCGCCAAGGTGTCCGGCAAGCCGTCCAGACGATCCGCCATCTCGGGCCACTTCCCGATGCGCACCTTCTGGCTGATTTCGAACAGGCTGACCGGGCTGACGAACACTGCGTCCGCGCCGGCGATGGCCTGCCTTGCTCCATGGCTCAGCATCGGATCGTCAAGAAAGCTCCAGACCCAGGCATGCGTGTCAAGGAGAACCTGCACTCACCGACCTTCCCACGCACGCAATTCATCCTCGCTCATCGGCTCGAGGAAATCCGGCGGCGTGCCGACCTTGCCCTTCAGGACTCCAAGGCGAAACCCGGATTGCGGCAACGGCACCAGGCGCACGACCGGTTTCTTGCCCCTGGCAATCACCACCTCCTCTCCGCGCAGCGCGGATTCGATCAGCTTGGAGAGCTGGCTCTTGGCGGCGTGGACGGAGTGAACTGAAGGCTGCATCGTCACAACGTAGTTAGCCAGGTTGGCTATGTCAAGCCCCTGCCATCGAGGACACCCCTTGCTCACACGGAAAGCGGATAAAGGCCGAAAGGATTGCAAGCCAGGAGCACGGGAAAACGGCCATGGAAGAAAAAAGGGACGGGCGGGCGGCCGCCTGACGCGGCGGACGGATCACGTCTTGTGCGGGTCGGTCGGATCGGAGGACGGGGTCGGCTCGGGCGGCGTCCAGTCGTCGTCTTCCGGTTCGTCCCGTGTCGGGGACGGCTCCAGGCCCCCCGCCTCGACGAGATAGGTGCGGAAGGAGGGGATGGGGCAGTGGAAGGTCCCGTCCGACCGTTCCTGCAGCGCGCCCCGATGCACGAGGTTCTGAAGAAAACCCTTGGCGCTCATGCCCTCGGGGAGTTCGCAATCCTCTTCCTGGGCGACAAGCCCCTTGACAAGGCGGGACAGGGCGCCAAGGCCCAGGTCGTTGTCATCCGCGCCCTTCATCCGCAGAGTGGGCGGGTTGCCGCGTAGCTTGGCCGAGAAGCCGTCGTCTTCAGGCGATGGAGTGTTCACGCTGACTGGGAGGCTGATCGGGTTTCTTGCGCCATTCACAAATATGACCTATATTTTGGGCAACTACGGGAGAGTGTGCTCATGCAGATCGCCATAGCCGAAGCCAAGGCCCGGTTCGCCGAGCTGATCCGCCGTGCCGAGGCGGGAGAAGCGATCGAGTTGACGCGCTATGGCCGGCCCGTGGCCCGGATCGCAGGTGCAGACCGTCCAGTCGGCCGACTTCTGATCGGGGCCATGGAAGGCGCGTTCTCCCTGCCGGACGACATGTTTGACGGCGACGACGAGATCGCGGAGATGTTTGAACAGTGCACGGCAACCTAAGTGCGGCTGCTGCTCGACACCCACGTTCTGCTCTGGGCCGTCCTGAACGATCCGCGCCTCACGGAGACCCAGGCGCAGGCCATCGCGGACGGCGACCTCTATGTCTCGGCAGCGAGCGTCTGGGAGATCGGGATCAAGCGTGCGCTTGGCAAGCTCCAGGTTCCGGAGGAAATCTTCGACATCTCAGTGGATGCCGGATGCCGACCGCTTCCCATCTCTTGGGCCCACGCGGATGCCGCGGCGGCGCTGCCGCCACATCACAATGACCCGTTCGACCGGATGCTGATCGCACAGGCCCGGTGCGAAGGCCTGCATCTGGCGAGTTCCGACACGAAGATCGCGGTTTATGACGTCGATCTTGTCGGCTGAGCGGCCCTGTCCCGGAAACCTCGACTAGCCGCAATACTGTTGATTTACGGAATTTCTTGTGCTGGAATGGCGGGGCACCGCAACCTGTGGAGGATCCCGCCATGGCCCGAACGGTGGCCAGGTTCGCCGGAGGCATGCGCCTGTCGGACCATCTCGGTGTCAGCGTGATCGCGCGCGTGGATCCGCGCGAGGCGGTGCGCGCCGCGCTGCGGTCCCGTGGCCGCGACAGCCGGCGGAGGTGATGGTCTGCCACGTGATCGCGATGGCGCTGTTCCGGACGGTTTCGGCGCGCGTGGTCCTGCGCTGCCTGGTCGACGGCCTGCGGTGGATATCGCCGGACCTTCCGGTCCGGGTGTCGGGCAAGTCGTCGATCTCGCGGGCGCGTCTCGGCGCTCCGCGACAGCTGCGTGGCGCCGCTGGCGCATCCCGGGACGCCCGGCGCGTGGTACCGCGGGCTGCGCCAGGCGGCCTTCGACGGCTCGTCGCTGAACCTGCCCGACGAGGCGCGCAACCGCGAGGCGTTCGGCCTTCCGGGATCGTCGCGCGGCAGCTCGGCGTTCCCGCAGGCGCGGCTGACCGCGATGGTGGAGGTCGGCACGCACGCGGCCTTCGCCCGGCATGCTGGCGCTCGCGGACCGTTGCCATTGCGGCTTTCCGCTGTGGTCGCGGGCCGCGGCGACGGGAGCGGACCTGCTCTGGCGGTTCAAGGGGAACATGAAGCTCCCGGTCGTCGAGGCGCTGGACGACGGCTCGTGGCGGAGCGTGATCCGCGGCAGCGGCCGCGACCGCCGGCGAGGCCGCGGGGAGCTTCCGTTGCGGATCGTCGCCTGCCGGATCGAGGGCGGCGACGAGACCGTCACGCTCGCGGCGCTGTACCACGAGCGGCGGGAGATCGAGACCGCCTATGACGAGGTCAGGACCCACATCCTCGGACCCGGCGCCGCCCTGCGCAGCAAGACGCCCGACCGAAGGCGATCACGTTCGGGCCGGACACCGAGCCGCTTCCGCTGCTCCCCGCCCCGAAGACCCTCGACGAGGTTCGCCCGCTGGATGTCCGGATCGTCAGGAGCGGCACCGGGGCAGGCAGGCTCTGGAACGAGTTCGTCGCCCGCTACCACTACCTCGGATACACGCGCCTCGTCGGCGCGCAGATGCGCTACGCGGTCCATGACCGGAACGGCAGGCCTCTGGCCATGCTCGGCTTCTCGAACGCCGCATGGAGGCTGGGGCCGAGGGACGCCTTCATCGGATGGACGCCGGAACGGCGCGAAGGGAACCTCCCCCTCGTGGTCGACAACCCGAGGTTCCTGATCCTTCCATGGATGGCGGTTCCGAACCTGGGGTCCCACATCCTCTCGCTCGTCCGCAGGCGCCTGCCCGAGGACTGGACCGTGCGCTACGGCACCACGCCCGTGCTCTGCGAGACCTTCGTGGAGGTTCCGCGCCACAGCGGCGGCGTCTATCGTGCGTCAGGCTGGATCCGCGTCGGGACGACCAAGGGGCGCGGCCGCTACGACCGGCACAACAAGGCCGACAAGCCGAAGAAGGACATCTGGCTGTGGAGCGGCGTGCAAAATTGACCCACTTAGGGAGGAATCGGCGTCGAAAATTGACCCACCCTCCCGGTAGCGAATCGGACATTCTCGCGGCCGTTTTGTCGGTTTGCGGGAGAATCAGAGGATGCTGGTGGTGGAGACGATGGCGAAGATTCGCCGGAAGTGCCTGGTCGAGGGCCGGTCGATCCGGTCGGTGGCCCGGGAGCTGGGGCTGGCCCGGAACACCGTGCGCAAGGTGGTCCGTGGCGGAGCGACGGAGCGTCGCTACGACCGCGGCGATGCGCAGCCCTATCCGAAGCTGGACGGGTTCATCGAGGATCTCGAGGGTCTCCTGACGACCAACGCAGGCCGCAGGAAGCGGGACCGGGAGACGCTCAAGTCCATCTGGAAGAAGCTTTGCGACCTGGGCTGCCAGGCGGGCTACGACGCGGTTCGGCGCCATGCCCGGCGTTGGGAGGAGCGGCAGGGCGGCGGACTGTCGGGGGCCTTCGTGCCGCTGGCCTTCGACCCCGGCGAGGCGTTCCAGTTCGACTGGAGCCACGAGCGGGTCCGGCTTGGTGGCATGCCGCAGGTGGTGAAGGTGGCGCAGTTCACGCTCTGCTACAGCCGGATGCCGTTCGTTCGCTGCTATCCGCGCGAGACGCAGGAGATGGTGTTCGACGCGCACGACCGGGCCTTCGCGGCCTTTGGCGGCCAGGCCGTGCGGGGAATCTACGACAACATGACGACGGCGGTGAGCAAGGTTCTGGTCGGGCGCGACCGGACGATCAACGCCCGTTTCGAGCAGATGTGCTCGCACTACCTGATCCGTCCGGAGTTCTGCACGCCCCGGGCGGGCTGGGAGAAGGGGCGGGTGGAGCGCCAGATCGGAACCCTGCGCCGGACCCTTTTCCTGCCGTCGCCCGAGGTCGGGACGCTGGAGTGCCTGAACGGGCAGCTGGCGGAGCGGGTCCTGCGCCACGCCCGCACGCAGCCGCATCCGGAGTTCCGGGAGATGTCGGTCCACGAGGTCTTCCTGCGCGAGGAGCGGCGGTGCCTGGCGTCACCGGCACCGCCGTTCCGGGGGCATGTCCCGGTCGTGACGAAGGCGTCGAGGACCTGCATGGTCCGCCTCGACACGAACTGGTACTCGGTGGAGGCCCGGGCCGCGGGCCGGCCTGTCGAGGCGCGCGCCTACGCGGACCGTGTCGAGGTGCGTCTCGACGGCCGGGTCGTTGCCGACCACGAGCGGCACTTCGGCCGCAACCGGCACGTCTACGACGTCCGGCACTTCATCCCGATCCTGGAACGCAAGCCGGGCGCGCTGCGCAACGGGGCGCCGTTCCGGGCCGAGCATCTGCCGCCGGCGGTGGCGGAGGTGAGGGCGCGCCTCGAGACCCGCGAGGACGGCGGCAGGCAGATGGTGCGCATACTTCTGGAGGCGCGCGACCGGGGGCTCGAGCCGGTGGCCGCAGCCTGTGCCGAGGCCCTGGAGGCCGGCGCCTGCAGCGCCGACCTGGTCCTGAACATCCTGTCGCGACGGTGCGATCCCGGCCCGGCGTCGACGGTCGCGACGCCGGCCGGGCTGGAACTCGGCGCCGAGCCGGTGGCCGACTGCGCCCGCTACGACGACCTGCTGGGGAGGCGCGGATGAAGCGCAGCGAGATCCTGACCCTGATGACGGCCCTCGGCCTGCGGGGCATGAAGGCCGCGTATGACGAGGCTCTCGAGGCCGGGCGCAGGCAGAAGCGCGGGGCCGACTGGGTTCTCGGCACGCTTCTGGAGGCCGAGGTGGCCGACAAGACGGCCCGGTCGATCAAGTACCAGCTTACGGTCGCCCGGCTGCCCAACGCCAAGGAGCTGGCGGAGTTCGACTTCCCGGCCAGCCCGGTCGACGAGGCGGCGGTGCGGCGGCTCGCCGGGGGCGACTTCATCGAGAGCTACCGGAACTGCGTCCTCGTGGGCGGGACCGGAACCGGAAAGTCGCATCTCGCGGTGGCGGTGGCGCGTGCCTGCATCCGCGAAGGCGCCCGGGGCCGCTTCTTCAACGTCGTCGAGCTGGCCAACCTTCTGGAACGCGAGCACGGCGACGGGCGCCAGGGGCGCCTTGCCGACGCCCTGCGCCGCCGCGACTTCGTCGTCCTGGACGAGCTCGGATACCTGCCCGTCTCGCGAACCGGCGGCAACCTCCTGTTCCACCTGCTCTCCTGCCTCTACGAGCACACGCCGGTGATCATCACCACCAACCTGCCGTTCCGGGAGTGGGTCGGCGTCTTCGGCGACGAACGGATGACGGCGGCCATGCTCGACCGCCTGACCCATCACTGCGCCATCCTGGAGACCGGCAACGAAAGCTGGCGGTTCCGGAACCGGAACGGATCAGGCCGTCAGGATCCGGAGCCGTAGGCCGGCGGCGGCAGGCCGCCGGTCAGCGCCCATATGCCGTCACGCTGCAAGAGAGCGTTCCAGTCCTTCGCCCCGTCCGGCCGGGCCCTGCGCACCCGGCGGTCGGATGCGGCCAGCGCCGCCGCCGACGTGTCGCCGGCCGCGTCCGCGTCGAACCCGCAGACGACCGTCAGGGGGTCGGCGTCGCGCAGCCAGTCCGGCAGGCGCCGGCAGACACCCGCCGTCGACGCGTGGAAGCTCACCAGCCCGCCGGCGCCCAGGGACAGGGCCGACAGCGCGTCGATCGCGCTCTCGGCCAGAAAGGCCGCGCCGTGCCGCAGTCCCGTCTCCTCGGCGCCGATGCGGAAGCCGCCCGCCGATCTGCGCGTGCCCGTCGCCAGGCCCCGGAAGCGGCGACCGTCCGCCATCCGCCGGGTGCCGGCCAGCTCTGCGCCGGTCACCCGGCCCCGGATGTCGCGGCACAGGAACACGGCGTTGCCTCGCGTGTCCGCATGGACAAGCCCGGACCCATGGAGCCCGTCAACCCGGAACGCCTCGAGGCCGCGCTCCTCCAGAAGCCAGGCCCGCACCCGTGGCCAGTTCCGCGCGCACGGCGCCGGCGGCACGAACGCAGCCGGCTGCCGCCCGGCCCTAACCGGCGCCCCGGGCGCCGGCACGGGCGGCAGCCCGGCAAGCCACCGGATCGCGGCCGCCGGGCTGCACCCGCCGGCATGGGCCACAAGGTCGATGGCGCCGCCACCGCCCCGGCCCTGGACGTGATCGAAAAAACGGATGCCCGTCACGCTGAGCACCGAACCGTCCCGTTGCCAGCGCGACCGGTCGGCCGGATCCCGCACGTAGCCCAGAAGCGGCGCAACCTCGTCCAGAGGCCGCAAGCGTACCGCATCCGCCAAGCCTCGAAGCTCCTGTCGATCTCTCATCGCCATCACGCGCCCTCCCGCCGGTGTCCGCCGAAAAAACGCTACCGGGAAAGGAAGACGGGAAAAGGCGGGTCAATTTTGGACGCCGATGGTGGGTCTGTTTTGGACGCCTATTGACAATCTGGCTCTGCCCGCTCCGGAAGGACTGGAAACGGACGCTCAACCGCTGACCCTCGTCCTGTCCTGTCCGCAGGCCGTTCGCCGGAAGGCAGCCTGTCGTCATCGAGGCACGGACGTCGGTCTCGGCGACGCCACCGCAGCGGAAAGCGGGGTCGGCACGATTGCGCATTCAGCGCGGCGGCAGTCAGGAAAGAAAGTCAGGCAGACAACGAAAACAGCTCGTCACGGCTCGACCGAACGCTTACTACCAGCCAATTGCCTGATCTCCTTTGTTAACCGATTGTTCCAGCGTTTGAATCGGCTTTACCGGGAGTTGCGCTCATGATACAAAACCTCAGAACTTAGGTCCAGAGATTTGTGGTTTAGTATCAATGTCGAGAGGGAAAACGCAACGCGAGTGCGCGCTTGAGACACTTCAAGATCGAGGCATTGTCCGGCTGTCGGAATTCAAGGCGGCGGGCATCACGGCGGCGACCATCGGCAGGATGCGCAAGGATGGTGAAGTCCTGCGCCTCGCGCGTGGGCTATATCAACTGCCCGACGCGTCGCTGGACGTGAATCATAGTCTTGCAGAAGCGGCGAAACGCGTCCCAAAGGGTGTGGTCTGTCTCACCTCAGCTCTGGCGTTTCACGAGCTTACGGACCAACTGCCGCGATCAGTTTGGCTGGCGATCGGAAAGAACGACTGGTCACCAACAGACGACAGGACAGCCCTGCGGATTGTTCGCTTCACGGACCATCTGCTGAAGGAAGATGTCGAGACGACATCGATCGAAGGCGTGCCAGTGAAGGTTTTTGGTGTTGCAAAGACAATTGCTGATTGCTTCCGGCATCGGCGGTCGGTCGGTCACTCAGTAGCGCTGGAAGGACTTCAAGAGGCGCTTCGGCAGCGCAAGGCAACGCCGGCGGAAATCGCCCGCTCGGCAGCGAACGGTGGCGTCTCAACGATCGTTCGTCCCTATCTCGAGGCGCTCACTGCGAATGGCTAAAGAAATCGTAACTGCTCGCCCCCCTTCTTGACCGTTGGATTTCTTGCCTGATCGCGTTCGGGACGAGCGTCCGGCCTTTTGCCGCGGCGCCTTGCGCGGTTCTCGCTGCCGACCTCCCGTCGAGGATTTGCGTTTGACATCACAGAGCGGACATTCCATTGCTGGTCGCGGATCGATCGTTCCGGGGAGGGGCCGTCTCGATGGGGGCATGGTACGGGTCAAAGGCGACGACGGGGCTCTGCCAGGCCATCGTGAGCCTCATGCCGCCTCGTTCCGCATGTCTGGAAACGCGCTTGGGCGGCGGCGCGATCATGAAGCGCAAGCCGCCCGCGCAGCGCGGCATCGGCCTGGACCGCCGGGCGATCGACGGCTTCGGACGGGACTGCCCCGTCGAGCTCCACCATGGCTGCGCCCACCGCTTCCTGTCCGGCTTCGACTTCCAGGGCCGCGAGCCGGTCTGCCGCGCGACGCCCCCGGGCGAGCGGCTCGCGGTGCTGGCGGCGGTGATGGCGGTGGAGGCCGGGTGATGGCGACGGTGAACGCGGCGTCGCTGCGCGAGGAGTTCGAGGGCGCGGATCAAGACGCTGCGAAAGGACGGCAAGGTGTCCGAAGAGGTCGATGCCGTGATCGGCGTCCTGTTCACCCTGCCGGGCATCCTGATCGCCGTCCTGCCGGAGAGGACGGCCCGCAAGACCGGCGCCAGCTCCGGCCTCCCGCCGTCGCGGACGGGGAGGGACGAGACCGCACGGCGCGCCGGCAGCAGCGGCAAGGGCGCGAGGCCGAACCTGCGGACGGGCGACAACCTCCGGAAGACCATCGTCGAGGGGACGGTCGCCGTCGAGGCCTGCGACGCCTGCGGCGCCGACCTGTCCGGCGTCGACCCCGTCGACCGGGAGCGTCGCGTCCTGCGCGACATCGTGTTCGAGGCCGTCGAGCGCCGCGCGGAGGCCGAGGTCAAGGAGTGTCCCGAGTGTCGGGCGCGCACCAGGGGGCGGTTCCCGGACGACATGCCGGGGCCGCTGCAGTGCGGCGCCGGCCTCCAGGCCTTCGTCGTCAACCTGCCGGGCGCCCACATGCTGTCGCTGCGCCGGGCCGTGTCGCTGGTGCAGGCGATCTCCCAATGGCATTTCCTTAAGGATTTGGCGTCATTTCCTTAAGGAGTCGCGCCTTTTCGCAGCAGGGGGCCCTGCCTTTCCGGAGATTTTCCGGCTTCAGGCTGCGGCCTTTCTCCTTCGGGTCCACTTGCTGACCGGCTTCATCGATTTCCTGGGATACGACCGTCCCGGCCGGAGCCGGCCGCGCACCTTGAGGATTCCCTCGGCCATCCGGGTCACGGCCTGCGCGACGGCTTCGGCCTGCGCGAGCAGCATCTCCTCGATGTTGGCGGCCACGATCGCGATCGCGTTTCTGAAGTTCACGGCCTGGCGTTCCTTTCCCTGCTCGCGGATGTCTGCGAGCAGGTCGTCGCCATGCCCGGAAAGCAGCCGCGTCATGGCGATCAGGTTGAAGTGGGCGTAGAGTTCCTGGCGCACGCCGCGCTCGGTCCGGCCGTGGAACTCGTCCACCGCGATGGTTCGCTTCGAGACCTTGTACAGCTCCTCGATTCCCCACCGTCCATGGTAGAGATGGCCAAGATCCTCGGCGGAGACGTGGCCGGCATCGAGCAGTGTCGTGACGAGATGGCAGTCGTCGCCGTCCGTCTTGCAGCGGACCAGCCGGAGGTCGACCGGATCGAAGCGCTCGCCGGGCCGACGTTCGGCAAGCTCTCGCTGCGTGTCCGGTCCCGGGGCGGCGGTGACGACGGTCTCGGTGCGGTCGCCCTCCATGAAGTCCCTGAAGGCGCCCACGCGGTTGCGCTGGAGCCGGAACACCGGATGGGCGCCCGTGCGGATGACGGCGTACAGGAGCTCGAACGAGAAGCATCCCCGGTCGAACACGACGACGTCGCCGGCCTCCAGGGCGTGCAGGTGGCCCATGGCCGCGGCCCGCTCGCAGGCGCGGGCGGAGAGCGAGAAGTCGACCGGGACCTTGGTGTCGAGCCGGTACAGGCAGGACACCAGCCCCTGCGGATAGTGGGCGCCGCCGTGCGGGAGCGGGTAGCCGGCATCGACCAGCGTCCGGGGCAGGTTCATCTTCGTTCCGTCGACCGCGAACGGGCGGCGGCCCTTCCAGCGCCCGCCCTCGCCGCCGTGGCGGAGGATCTCGCGGTGAAGGTCCAGGAACAGCTCCTCGTGCACCTTTTGCCGGGCCTTGCAGATCGACGAGGCGGCCACCGGCTCGCGTTGAGGCAGGGCGATCCCCAGCTTGCGGCACTGCTCCCAGAGCTCGGCGGTCACGGTCGCGTAGCCCTTCTCCCCCCGCGACAGGACCAGCCGGAACACGAACAGCATCACGATGAGGCTGTTGAGGACCCGCCGCCGCTTCATCCAGCGGCGGTCGTGCGCGTCGGCCAGCGCCGTGGCGGCGTCGACGACCTGCAGCCACGCCGCGACCAGCGGATCGTCCCGGTCGGGACGCGGCGGGCGCGGCGAGCGTGCCGGAGCCGCGCGCCCCTGGAGGACGTCGCGGAAGTCCCGGCCGAGGGGAAGGACGAGGATCTCCTTCGCCGGCTTCGCCCGCCGGCCCGACTTCCGGCCGGCGGTCATTCCGATGCGCTCCCAGTTGGCGGCGCGGTAGCACGCCCCGTCGAAGCGCGTCGGGTCGATGAACGTCTCGCACAGCACGGGGCGGCAGCCGTGGCGGCGCTCCCACTCCCCGGGAAGGCGGGCCGCCGCCATGCCGAGGACCCGCGAGGCAAGGTTCGTCACGGCCACCCATGGAAACACGATGAAGCGGGAATTGCCCAGCACCAGGTGCAGCCGGCGCTCGCGGTCCGGTCCGCTCCATCCGATCCATTCGTCGCGCGCCGGCAGCGTCCGCGACGCCGCCTCGAACAGCAGGCAGCCGAGGCGGCGGCCGTCACGGTCCAGGACGAACCAGCGCAGGTGCGGGCCGAACGGGCGCGGACAGCCCAGGCAGTGATGGCGGTCGACAAGCTCGTTCCACTCCGCCTTCTCGTCGGGACCGTCCGCGGCGTGCAGCGACAGAGGCTCGAGGGCGGACAGCTCGCAGGCGATCTCCGGCTGCGGGTCCGATGCCGCCGTGTGGCAGATCGGCGGCAGCGCGCCGGAGCCGGTGCTCCGCTTCTCCGGAAGCGTCAGGATCCCGAACCCCTCCAGCTGCTCCAGCATGCGGAGGCAGGCCAACACGCGGTAGTCGCCCTTGGGCGTGTTCCAGTTCAGGTGCTCGCAGATCGTCTTCGCGAGCTCGTTGCGGGTGTTGTTGGGAAGCAGCGCCACCGTCTCCTGGATGTCGGCGATCTGGCGCCGCGTCAGGCGGCGGCCGAAAAAGGTGGTCGTCTCAAGGCGCTCGATCCGCGGATCCATCGCTCCCGCTCCGGAAGATGTAGTGTCCCGCAGCCTGGATTGCACGGACCGGCGGAAGTGTCAACCCCCCCTGTGCCAAAAAATCCGCACCGGCGCCGACTGCCATGGAACAACGGCCTCGCGGGAGCGAAAGAAAGTCCGGCCAGACCTTGCGGTCAAAAGAAATGCCATTGGGTGAGCCGGGGCCTCGGGTTCATCCTTGCGCTCCGGGCGGGGTTCACGGCAATCAGGCCGCCGGACACGGCATGGTTCATGATCTGCCGGAGAAGCGCCAGGGCCATGTTGGCATTGCCCGGCGCCGTGACGCTGCAGCGGTCGAACCAGGCGTCCACGTCGGCCGGACCGATCCGGTCCAGCGGCATGCGCCCGAAGGCCGGGAGCAGCTTGCTCCGGAGACGGGAATCCACGACCCTGCGTGTCGACGGCTTCCAGCGGCCGAGATTGTCGGCCAGCCATGTGTCGTGCACGTAGTCCCGGAACCGGGGAACGGCGGGCGCGGACGCCGGACCCGTACCGGCTTCGTCGGCATTCCGGTCCAGCTGGAGCGAGAGGCACTCCCTGCGGGCGTCCCTGACGCTCTTGAGCGTCACCGGGCCCAGCGAGATGCGCCGGGCGTTGCCCGATCCCCTCTGGTGGAAGACGTATCCCCGGAATCCGGACGACCGGACGCGGACGCCGAGGCCGGGGGTGACCGTGTCCCACACCGTGTAGTCCGTCCTGCCGGGCTTGAGACGCATGATGCCGGCGTCGGCAAGGCGCATCCGGCGGGTCATGGACGACCCTCCCCGCCAAGGACCGGCGCGACGCCTTCGACGGCGGCGCGCACCGATTCGTCCGCAAGGTGGATGTACTTCAGGGTGGTTTCCGGATTCCCGTGGCCGAGCAGGCGGCCGATGGTCAGGACGGTTTCGCCTGATCGAAGTGCCAGGCTCGCGTAGCTGTGCCGAAGGTCATGCAGGCGAACGTCCCGCAGCCCGGCCTCGTCCCGCAGCTTTTGCCAGAAGTGGTCCAGGCCCCGTGCCGGACCGGATCCGCTCCTCCCCGGAAACACCCATGGGCCCGTTCGTGACAGGCCGTCCAGGACCGTGCGGGCGGCAGATGACAGCCAGACGGTCCTCGGCCCCGTCTTGCCGTCTCTCAGGAAGAGATGGCCGTCGCGGAAGTCCTGCCATTGCAGGGTCACGATCTCCGATTTGCGGCAGCCGGTCAGGGTCAGCAGCCTCACGGCGGCGGCCAGGACATTGCCGTCATGCCTGGCCAGCGCCCTGCCAAGCCGGCGGGCTTCCTCCCGGGACAGGAACCGCTCGCGTCCGCGACGCCGGTACCTCCGGATGTTCCGGCAAGGGTTGCTGCCTTCCGGACGGCAGCCAAGCGTTTCGGCCTCGCGCATGATCACCGAAAGTACCGGCATCGCCCGGTCGGCGGCGGACGGGGTCGACCGGAGCGAGGCGAACCATTGCCGGACGTCAGCGCTCGTGACCGCGCCGACCGGCTGTCCGCGGAACCTTGGAAGGATCTGGTTCCTCAGGTAGTTTCGATTGACCGCAAGCGTGCCGGGCTTCCAGTTCCGGGCATGGCGGCGGAAAGCGGCCTCGGCGACGTCCTCGAACGGGGTCTCTGCCGAGGCGCCCGCCGACCGGTGCGGATCGTCCGTCCGGCTCGCTGCCAGACGCGACCGGGCGAGGGTCCGGGCATCGCTCAGGGGCATCGTGCCCGCGTCGCCGATGGTGACCCACGTGCGCCGCCCGTTCTTCTGGGCGTGCACGAAGTAGCGCCGAAGGCCGGAAGGCAGGATCCTGACGCCGAATCCGCGGAGTTCCGTGTCGCGGACCTCGCGAACGGACTTTCCGGGCTTGAGTGTGTCGATCAGGCGTTCGGTCAGTCGTCGGTTGGCCATGGGCTCTCTCCCGAATCAGTTGCGTTGGCGAACCTGAAACGGCCAAATTCGCCGGTTTCCGGTTCCTGACGCGAGAGAGGAAAGCCTTTACGTTCAGACCGTTACGGTCCCCTCAGCACCGAAGGTGCGGAGAGAAGGTGTCGAACAGCAGGGTGACGGTCTTGCGGACCTGGGCGTCAGGGTCGAGGACGACCCTGTCGAGCGGGTCATAGGCGAAGCCTGCCAAATTTCACGAAGGTAGCCACCCAATTTCACGCATGGTAGCCACGTAATTTCACTCAAGGTAGCCGCCCAATATCACCATGGTAGCCACCCCCTCGGGGTGACAGGCCTTGGCTTGATTCAGCATGCCGTTCTACGTCCCGGATTTTGGCGATCACTCCGAGGAGCATTGAATGGCACAGAAGAGGCTGCCCATGAGGAAAGTAAGGAAGATACTGCAATTTCATTTTGACGAGGGCCGCAGCGCCCGGGCGATCGCGACCCACTGCGGTCTTGCCCGGCGCTCGGTTGCACAGACCCTGGCACGGTTCGCGGCTTCGGGACTGAACTTGCCGGAAGCGGCCGGGATGGACGATGCGGCGCTGGAGGCGGCGCTCTATCCGGCGCGGCAGGTCCGGCCTGCGGACGAGGACGTGGACTGGGCGGAGGTCGAGAAGGACCTTTCGGGCCGCGGCGTGACGTTGAAGCTGCTGTGGGGGGAATGGCGCGAGACGCATCCCGACGGCATGAGCTACGTGACCTGGTGCCGTCGGTTCCGCGACTGGCGGCCGGCCACGGACGTGACGATGCGCCAGAACCGTCGCCCCGGCGAACGGCTGTTCGTCGACTACGCGGGCATGACCGTGCAGGTTTTCATCGACGGGGTTGAGCGTGACGCGCAGCTGTTCGTGGCCTCGATGGGGGTCTCCGGGCGGATCTACGCCGAAGCGACGCTCAGCCAGAAGATCGACGACTGGTGCAACTCGCACGTGCGCTGCCTCGAAGACATGGGCCGGGCGCCGCAAGTCGCGGTGCCCGACAACCTCAAGGCGGCGGTGAAGAAGCCGTCACGCTACGAGCCGGTCCTGAACGAGACCTACGCCGACCTGCTTGAGCATTACGGCATCGAGGGCTTGCCTGCGCGGGTGAAGAGGCCTCGCGACAAGGCACTGGTCGAAAATGGAGTCCTTTTGGTCGAGCGGCGGGTTCTGGCACCGCTGCGCGACCATGTCTTCCACGACCTTGCGTCGCTGAACCGGGCGATCGCGGACCGGGTGCGGGAACTCAACGGGAAGCCCTGTTCCGACGGCACGGGCGAGACCCGCTTCAGCCGGTACGAAAGCGTCGATGTCCCGCACATGAAGCCTTTGCCGGACCGGCGCTGGCAGCGTACGACATGGCGCGAGAACACGGTCCATTCCGACTACCACATCGCGATCGACCGCCATTTCTACTCCGTTCCCTACACGTATGCCGGCAAGAAGGTCGATGTCCGCCTGCGCGGCCGGGTGATCGACGTGTTCCATCGCGGCAAGCAGATCGCGAGCCACATGCGCAGCGACGCCAACGGGCGTGCCACCACGTTCAAGGAGCATCAGCCGCAGGCCCACCAGCGCGCCGGCGTCGAGAGCACACGCGCACAGCTCGAGAACCGTGCGCGGGACATCGGCCCTCATGTCCACGCCTTCGTCATCGCGGTCATGGGACGCAATTCCAACCCGGAGTTCGGCTTCCGTTCCTGCTACGGCGTGCTCCGCCTGGCAGGGAGCCACGGGCCGGAGCGCCTCGACAACGCCTGCCGCTACGCGCTGGATCTCGGCTCCAGGACCTGGCGCGGGCTCGACAACATCCTGCGCACCGGCGCCGATCTCGTCGACGGGCAGGAACCCGAGACCAGACCCATCGAACATTCCAACATCAGAGGACCGGAGTACTACAGATGACCGACACTGCCATCCTGCACCCGCTCACCCAGCGCATCGCATCGCTGCGCCTGCCCGGCATGCTGGCCGCCTTCCAGGAACAGCTGGCACGCCACGATCTGGACGACATGCCGTTCGAGGACCGGCTCGCGCTGCTGATCGACCGCGAGGTCGTCGAGCGGCGCTCGCGCGCGCTGCAGCGGCGCCTGAAGAAGGCCCAGCTGCGCCACCAGGACGCCTGCTTCGAGGACATCAACCTCACCCGGCGGCGCGGCCTCAAGCGCAGCGTCGTGCTCGGCCTCGGCGACTGTGCCTGGATCCGGAACGGCGCCAACATCCTGATCACCGGCCCGTGCGGCACGGGCAAGAGCTGGATCGCCTGCGCACTCGCCCACAAGGCATGTCTCGAAGGGTTTCAGGCCCGGTACCTGCGCGTCCCGCGACTGCTCACCGAACTGCGGATCGCTCACGGCGAAGGCACCATCCCCAAGCTCTACCGCGATCTCGCCAGGCTCGACGTGATCATCCTCGACGACTGGGGCCTGGCCGCGCTCGATGCGGCCCGGGCGCGCGACCTGCTCGAGATCCTCGACGACCGCTTCGACCGCCGCTCGGTGATCGTCACTTCGCAACTGCCGGTGGCTGGCTGGCACCAGACAGTCGCGGAGCCGACGGTCGCGGACGCCATCCTCGACCGCCTCGTCCATGGCGCGATCCGGTTCGAGCTGCACGGTTCGTCGATGCGGGCCGACAGCGCCGAGGACGGAAAATGAGAGCCGGAGCCGGCGCCAGGCCGGGACGTCTGCCGAAATCGGTCCCGGGGGGTCCTGTGGATTTGTGGACGAGCCCTTCGGGCCGGCCCGCGCCCTGCGGGCCGTGTGGACAAGCCGTGGACGACGCAAGGGCGTCGCCCACCGCATTGCCCACACTCGCGGGCCTCTCGCCCACAAGCTCCACAGGACCGCAACAACAACCATTTCAATTTGGATTCGAAGAAGGCGTCGCTGACGCTCCGGCAGCGTGCACACGCATTGCCGGAATCCCGTACCGGAGGACCGGTCCTGACGGCCGAGCCTTGCGGCAGGGCCTTCGCGGAGATAGCTTCAGACCCGGAACAGAAGAGGAGACCAACTTGCCCAACACGGCCTGATCGCGTCGCTTCGCTCCGGGTGGCTACCATGGTGACATTGGGTGGCTACGTTGAGTGAAATTGACCGGCTACTTTGGCTGAAATTAGGGTGGTACGTTGGTGAAATTCGGCAGCGAAGCCGGCCGGGAGCGGCAGCTTGAGCTCTCCGCGCCGGGCGCGGCTGATGATTCCGCCGTGCAGCCGCGCGCGCAGGTAGTGGAGCTCGGCCTCGGACATCTGGCCCTTGAGGCCGAGCACGAGCCGGTCGTTGAAGCCGCACGGATCATAGAGGCCGTCCTCGTCCAGGATCAGCGTGCCGGTCATCGCGCAGATCTCGAGCAGCCGATGCCAGTCGCTGGAGTTCCGCGCGAGGCGGCTGACCTCGAGGCCAAGCACGATCCCGGCGTTGCCCATGGACACCTCGCCGACCAGCTTCCTGAAGCCTTCGCGGTCCCGGTCGGTGCCGGACTGGCCGAGATCCGAGTCGATCACGATGACGTTCTCCACGGGCCAGCCGAGCGCATGTGCGCGGTTGCGCAGCTCGTACTGGCGATGGGTGCTCTCGGTGTTCTCCGTCACCTGGCGCAGCGTCGACTGGCGGACATGGAGATACGCGTTCCGGGCGAGATGGCCGGCCGTCACCTTATGCTGTTCGCTGCTCATGATGCGGCTCCGTTCAGTTGATCGATCGCGATCGACACGATGATGTCGACCAGGCCGGATTCGACGTCACCGGGCAGTTCCGGCGCGGGACGGCGGCCTTGATCCGTGACACGCGGCGGAGGGGGCGGCACTGCATCGAGGATGGCGCACCAGGCCGCCATGCCCCGGTGAACCAGCACGGCCCGCCCGTTGCGCCCGGCGGCCTGGTCGTTCCTGGAACGGCGCAGGCGTTCGTAGTCCTCGGTCCGTTGCCGCGGACAGGCGAACGGCGCCGACGTGCGGTTCAGCGTTTTTTTTGGACACGGCGCAGGGCGCGCTCGATGCTGCGCCGATGCACGGAGATGCCGAAGCGACGGCGCACCAGGACGACGAGTTCGGCGGTGGTGGTGGCGGGCGCGGCACGCCGGGCCTCGACAAGCGCCTCGATGACGGTGTCGTCGAGCTTGTGGGCGCGCCGCGGTCCCGGGCGTTCCGGGACCAGTCCCGCCAGTCCGTTCTCCTCGAAGGCGCTTGCGGCGTGATACCAGGTCGGTCGCGAGACGCCGAAGTCTTGCGCGCTTTCGCTCACCGACCGCCCCTCCCTGTGGACCCGTCGCAGCATCTCGTACCGGACCTGCACGAGGTCCCGGGGATCGAAGAAGGGATCGGACAGGAACCGGGGGTCGCTCACGCGTTCCGGATGGCGGTTCAGGGTGCCGAGCCTCCTGAGGCTCTCGGCCTTGTCGTTCTTCCGGGTCATGGCGCGTTCTCCAAGACGGAATGTAATGACATCTATGCCGCACACTGGGAGAGATGTCAAGCACGGTCACTGCAGACTCGGCGGAAATGCATGCACAGGAAGCGACTTTATGGCCAACAATGCGACAGCGCCCCCGGCATGGTGCGACCCGCGGGTTATCATCATGCGGCATAGTCAATCTTACATATGGCGGCGTAATGATCTTGACAGTCACGCCTCGGTCTCCGACAGCGAGGCAACCAGGTCGGACAGCGCCAGAAGGTCGAGGGCCCGGAAAGGGGAACGCCCGGCCGACACCTCGACGAAGGGGTCGCTGGCTTGCAGGCTGGTCCAGCTCACCCGCAAACGCTGCAACCGGCCATCCGCGCCGATGAAATGGACACGCTCCTCTCCCCGGCTGACCCGGGTCTCGAGCGCCTCGAAACGGCGGCCGCTCAGGGGATGGAAAGGGTGGGTGACCGCAAACGTTCTCGTAGAATCGTCGTCAAGGGGTGCAATCGTTTGTGTAGTCCGAAGGGTGGCCCGAGACCATCGCCTGGCAGGGCAGGCCCTTGAGCGGCTCAAGGAGCGCGACATGGCCGTCGTCGGTGCAGTCGTGGCGGTAGCGCCGGTCCGCCCTGCGCGTCGACTGCACGCAGGGCGGATCGCTGCAGACCGGTTCCGTGCCCTGGAACCGGAACCCGGCCAGGAACCGGTGGCAGCAGCCGTGGATCAGTTCCACCGGGGCAGTCGCACCCGAACCCGTCAAGCGCACGCCGGTCCCGGTCGATCCCGATCGAGGGCAGCGCCGGCGCCTTGCGCTTCATCAGCGCCCCGCCCCCAGGATGCGTCTCGACATGCAGATCCACAACGTCCCGACATACTGCCCATTATCACGCTTCCGAACTGACGATCCATTACCGGTTCCATCCCTTTGTCGGCGAGAAGGTGGAAGTGAGGCAGCGCCTCCCGTCCCCGTCCGGGGCCACTTTTCATGTCCGCCTGCTGTCAAGCGGTCGCACGCTGGCGATTCGCGAATGGATGACCTGGCCGGAGTCGGCGGCCTGGGCGGTGCGTGACCGTCCGAGGCTCTCGCGCGAGGCTTTGTCGGACCTGCGCATGATCGTCGACACTGTTGTCTCGAACCTTGCAGACGACGGAGGCGACGATGAAGCGAGACAGGCGGACGACACGACAGGGGCGGCTGTTCGGGCCGGACGGTCCCCGCAACGTCCTGGAGGGAGACCGGAAGGCGGAACTGCTGGCGCTAGTGGCGCAGCTGATCCGGGAGGCGGCGACGAACCGCGCGGCAGGCGAGGGAGGCGGGCATGAACAAGATCACGCCTGACCATCTCGCGCGAAAGGCGATCGTGTATGTCCGCCAGTCCTCCGCGCACCAGGTGCGTCACAACACGGGGAGCCAGGAGTGGCAGTACGGGCTCAAGGCCCGTGCCGGGGACCTCGGCTGGCCGGACGTCACCTTCATCGACCAGGATCTCGGCCTGTCGGGCGGCGGCGGCGCCTCTCGGCCCGGCTTCGAGATCATGCTCGACGCCGTCTGCAACCGGGAAGTCGGCATCATCCTCTCGGTGGACGCAACAAGGCTTTCGCGAAACGGCCGGGAATGGCACACGCTTCTGGAGTTCTGCGGCGTCGTCGGCTGCCTGCTGGCCGACGAGCAGACGGTCTGCGACCCCCGCCTGCCGACGGACAGGATGGTGCTCGGCATGCACGGCGCCATGTCGGAGCTGGAGCTTGCGAACATGCGCAGGCGCTCGGTCGAGGGCCGGAACCGCAAGGCGGCGCGGGGCGAGCTGTTCCTGGCCGTGTCGGCCGGATACCGGCGCGTCGGCCGGAACGCGATCGAGAAGGATCCGGACCTGCGCGTCCGCGCGGCGATCGAGCTCGTCTTTCGCAAGTTCGACGAGATGCAGAGCATCCGGCAGGTCCATCTCTGGTTCCGCGACGAGGGTCTCGAACTGCCGTCACGGCCGAAGAGCGAGGGGGAACAGTTGCGGTGGCAGGTGCCGAACCATGCGCGGGTGCACGAGATCCTGACCAATCCGGTCCATGCCGGCGCCTATGCGTACGGACGCACCGAGAGCCAGGTCGAGCTTCGCGACGGGCGGAAGAAGGTCACGCGAAAGGTGGTGAGCGACCCGGACGACTGGCAGGTCTTCATCCCGGACAGCCATGAGGGCTATGTCAGCCTGGAGACCTGCGAACGGAACCGGCGCGTGATCGCGGACAACAGCACGAAGATGATGCCCTCGGGACGGCGCGGCGCGGTGCGCGGCGGCGCCGCCCTGCTTGCGGGGCTGCTGCGCTGCGGCCACTGCGGCCGCAGGATGACGGTGTCCTGCAACGGCCGTGGAGGCGCCGTGCTGCGGTACGTCTGCAGGGGCGCGGCCAATTCCGGCGGAACGGCGTGCATCTCGTTCGGCGGTCTTTCCGTGGACGAGGCGGTCGGCGGCGAGATCGTCCGCATTCTCGAGCCGATCGGCCTGGAGGCGGCGCTCCGCGCGATCGATGACGATGCCGAGGCAGGATCGGAGGCGGTTCGCCAGCATGAGATCGTGATCGAGCGCGCGCGCTACGAGGCCGATCGCGCGTGGCGGCAGTACGATGCCGTCGATCCCGGGAATCGGCAGGTGGCGGGTGAACTGGAGCGGCGATGGAACGAGCGCCTGGTTGCGGTGCAGACCGCCGAGGATGCGCTGAAAAGCGCGCGTGAAACCCACGCGGACACAAGGATGGACGACGGGGAGCGGGATGCCTGCCTGCAGCTCGGCGCCGACCTTGAGGAGGCATGGAACCACGAGGGCGTCACGGCGGAGGCCCGCAAGCGCATCCTGCGCGCCGCGCTCGAGGAAGTCATGGCCTGGCGCGAGGACCGGCGGACCAGGCTGCTGCTGCACTGGCGTGGCGGCGACCACACGGAGCTGTTCGTCGCCCAGAGGTCCAAGGGCCTGCATCGCCATGCGACCGATGCCGACACCGGAGCCCTGATCACGGGACTGGCGCGACAAATGCCGGACATGGCGATCGCGGCATTGCTGAACCGGCTGGGACGGCGCACCGGCAAGGGCCACGGCTGGAGAAAGGCAAGCGTCTGCAGTTTCCGCAACAGGCGCGACATCCCTCCCTACAGGGAGGGCGAGCGGCAGGAGCGCGGCGAAATGACGTTGACCGAAGCCGCCGCAGCCCTGAAGGTCGATTATCAGAAGGCGCATCGCCTGATCCAGGAGGGGCGCCTGCCCGCGCGGCAGCTGTGCCCGAGGGCGCCCTGGATCATCTCTGCGACCGATGTCGAACGCCTGCGCACGGACGAGCGGCCTGACACGGTTCAGCCGGCGCTGTTCGAAGAGCTGGAACAGCCGCTGCCAGGCAGCGGGAAGCCCTGCGAAGACTGAAGGAGCAACCATGTCACGGAGATCGGCGGAGCTGGACATGATCGCCATCGACTGCAAAACGGTTCTGTCGCGGATCGGCCGGAAACGGCGGAAATGACAAGTGCGCTGCGATCATCGCGGCCTGCAAGGGGTGTCGGGCCGGACGTGCGGTGGCGACGATCACGTTCGGTGTTCGGAAGACCGCTCAGGCGCAAGAAACAGGGGTCGGATCGTCAAACAGAGCGGCCAAAGTGGCCAGAAAGGGGGCGCTATCACAATGTGCGGCAAAATATTACGCGTAAAATCAACGACATACCGAGGTGGGCATTATGAATCGACATAGTCGTGCGGAGGCTGGAGCCCCGGAAGCATCTGGCACAGTCCGCTCGCGGCCTTGGAACCAAAATATCCCATCAACGGTCCCCGTCGCTCACGGGAACCGCCGATAACCGGATCAGTCTACGGTGTCAACTCCCCTCGCCACCGACGTCCCGTGCGGCGGGCCCTGGCCAGTCAGCGCCTCCAATGATCTCGTCGGATGTCACCCCGACATCGTTCCGGAACTAGGGGGTGAGCAGTTACCATTTGATGCCATTTCCTGCAGTTTCTGGCGCCCTCTTTTCCACGCTTCCACGAGATCCTCGGGCTTCCTGCTCCAGCGGAACGGGCGAGCGTCGTTGGCGTTGTGGTGCTCGATGTAGTTCTCGATGGCCGCGACCCACTCGTCAAGCGAGTCGAAGACCGCGTCCTTCAGCCTCTGCCTCGAGAGCTTGGAGAGGAACCCCTCCACGGCGTTCATCCAGGCGGCCGAGGTCGGTGTGAAGTGGTCGTCCAGTCGGGACGGCCCTTCAGCCATTCGCGGACCTCGGCCGACTTGTGCGAGGAGACGTTGTCGAAGATGACGTGGACCGGGATTCCGGGCTCGATCCCCTCGGCGACGTGGTCGAGGAAGGCGAGGAACTCCTCGGAACGGTGCCGCCCGACCGTCCGGCCGACGACCTTGCCGGTGGCGACGTCGAGCGCCGCCAGCAGGAAGGTGGTGCCGTTCCGCTTGCAGCCGTGTGTCCTGTGGTCTCGGCATGTCCGGACTTCATCGGCAGGGGCCTCTGCGTCCGCCCGGGCGCCTGGATCTGGTTCGCCGCTCACTCGAACCGAAGGCGTTCACGCGCTCACTCTCGTCCACCGAGATGACGACGGCGTGGTCGGGCGGGTCGACGTGGAGGCCGACGACGTCACGCACCTTGATCTCGAATCTCGGGTCGCGGGAGACCTTGAAGGTCTTCACCTGGTGCGGCCTGAGGCCGTTGTCCTTCAGGATGCCGTCCATGGTGGAGACGGCCATCCCAAGCCTCTTCGCCGGCGCCCGCACCGTCCAGTGCCGGGCGCGCTCCGGCGGCGGCGACATCGCCAGCGCGATCGCGGCCTTCACCTTCTCCTCGGGGATCGGCTTCTTTCCCGGCGGACGGGTGGCATCGTGCAGCAGGCCGTCGACGCCCTCCTCAAGAAAGCGGTCCCGCCAGCGCCAGACCGTCGGCCTCGACATGCCCGTCCGCCGCATGGTCTCGAGACCAGCCCGCAGCCCGAGCCGGGCTCCAGGATGATGCCGGCCCGCCAGACGTGCTTCCGGGGGCTGCGCGGGCTGCCCATGATCTGTCCGAGACGCCCGCGGTCCTCGTCGGAAAGCTCGATTTCCTGTCGCGTCGATTTCCTGCCCATCGCCCCTGTCATTGGCCTCATGGCGGCGGCACGGGGCACGGAATCACGATTCGCGAAAGAATAGGATCCCTTGTATCGAACTAACCACTAGGAAGCATCTAGCTCAAGACCCTCAATGCATGCCTCGGCGAGATCACGACTTGGCCGGTCCGAGCCCGGAAGAGTTGCCCAGCCAGTGTCCATCATCGCCTTGCGGCGATTGTAAGCGGTAGCTTCCTGAACCGTTGCAAGTTTGGCAATGCGATCCGGGTCAGCCGCTGACATGTCGAGGCACACGGGCACCATCGCCAACGTCACCTCTTCAGTCGCATGGGTCTGCGCCATTTTTTGGGCGTTGCTACTTGTCGTCCATCCGCCCCAAGTGAATCCGAGGATCGAAACAGCGATCGCACCAACAAAAGCGCCGCAAACTCCCGGCTTTGTCCATTCTGGAATAGTCATTTGATATCCTCCGGCGGAGGAAGTGCCGCCGCACTACTTTGAATTCGTTCATGATTCTTCGGTCTTATGCACAGGTCATTTTCGGCCCCGCCCCTTTGATCAACGGGGCGCGATGCCGGATGTCACAATAGGCAGGTTTGTGCGCGATGACCTCGGCACCCTTTCCAAACACCTGCCCTCGTCGGGCGTGACTAGTGAGCATTCTTGATGAGTGACTGCCGCTGACGAAGGAAGGCGATGTGCCCTATCGGTCGAAAACCGCAATCTAGTCCGTGTTGAGTAGTCGATAATGACTGGAATAGCAACTCCGCAGATTGGCGTGCGCAATCCCATGGGCTGCCTGTGGAGATTCCTGTAGGCACATTCTTGGTGAAGCGTGTCCGAGAATTGCTGGCGGCGCGTATTCAGAAAACGGAATCGTCCGTTCCACATCGCCGTCGGAGCCAAGACCCGACAGCAAGACCACCGCGTCATGATCGATGTCCCTGCTCAACCTCTTGCAACCGAGAACCACCGGCGACGCAATCAGTCCGTCGTTCAGCACTCGGCGGACTGAATCATGGCAAGCTCCCAAGTCAGCGGCAAACACGAACTTGCGATGCATCCCTGCCGACAAGGCAATTTGGCAGACCAGGGAATCCGACGCATTCCTGCCACATCTTGCAAGTGACCGCACGAATACCTGCCTGCGCCAGGTGGTTGAGGCCCGGAAAATGCATATCGGATCTCAAGATACCGTGCCACGAGCCGAGTCTCCCATTGCACACCATGATTGGCGTCTGATAAGGTGCAGGCAACGAGATATGGTCTTATCGTTGAAGCAAAGGCAGCCTCTTGAGCGATACTCCCGAAGCACCAGACGACGCGGCAGAACTCCCGCCCGCTCCGCCGCGCTACGACGGCCCGACGGTCACGATCGAAGACGAGATGCGAACCTCGTATCTCGACTACTCGATGAGCGTGATCGTCTCCCGTGCCATTCCTGACCTGCGGGACGGCTTGAAACCCGTGCACCGCCGCATTCTTTACGCAATGCACGAGACTGGGAACACGCATGACAAGCCTTATCGGAAATCCGCAAGGCCGGTTGGCGACACCATGGGCAAGTACCACCCCCACGGTGACGGCGCAATTTATGACGCGCTGGTTCGCATGGCGCAACCCTTCTCCATGTCGCTCCCGTTGCTTGACGGCCAGGGCAACTTTGGGTCGATGGACGGCGACAACCCGGCCGCAATGCGGTACACGGAAGTGCGCATGGATCGGCCAGCTTCCGCCCTTCTGGCCGACATCGAGAAGGAAACCGTTGATTTTACGGATAACTATGACGGAAAGGATCGGGAACCCACGGTCCTTCCCGTGCGCTTTCCTAACATGCTGGTCAACGGTGCCGGCGGGATCGCCGTGGGCATGGCAACCAACATTCCGCCGCACAATCTGGGCGAGGTCATCGATGCCACGCTGGCGCTCGTCGAGGACCCCGACCTTTCGTCAGAGCGCCTGACCGAGATCGTTCCCGGGCCGGACTTCCCGACAGGCGGGTTGATCCTGGGCCGCTCCGGATCTCGCAAGGCGTATCTGGAAGGGCGCGGCAGCGTCATCACTCGGGCCAGGACCCGCATCGAGGAGGTTCGCAAGGATCGCTTCGCCATTGTCATCGACGAAGTCCCCTACCAGGTCAACAAGGCTGCAATGATCGAGAAGATCGCGGATCTCGTGCGGGAAAGGAGGATCGAGGGCATTTCGTCGGTCGCCGACGAAAGCGACCGAATCGGCGTGCGCGTGGTCATTGAGCTCAAGCGCGACGCAACTCCTGACGTCGTGCTGAACCAGCTGTATCGCTTCACGCCGATGCAGACCTCGTTCGGTTGCAACATGCTGGCCTTGAACCACGGACGTCCCGAGCAGCTCACTCTCCGGGACTTCCTGTCTTGTTTCATAGAGTTCCGGGAAGAAGTTGTGGCGCGCCGCACCGCATTCGACCTGCGCAAGGCGCGCGAGCGAAGCCACATTCTTTGCGGACTTGCTGTGGCCGTGTCCAACGTTGACGAAGTGGTTGCCACGATCCGCGCATCAGCGGACGCAGCGGAAGCGCGCATGAGGCTGATGGAGAGGCGCTGGCCAGCCAAGGACATCGCCGAGTACATTCGCCTGATCGACGACCCCAGCCACATGATCAACGAGGACGGCACCTACAACCTATCGGAACTGCAGGCCCGCGCGATACTGGACTTGCGTCTGAATCGCCTCACGCATATCGGGGTCAGGGAAGTCACGAACGAACTTGAAGAGCTGTCCGCAAGCATCAAGGATTACTTGAATATCCTGTCTTCACGAGAACGCATCATGACGATCATCTCTGAAGAGCTCCGCGACGTCCGGAATCAGTTCGCCGTGCCCCGCCGCAGCGAAATCATCGAATGGGACGGCGACCTTGAGGACGAGGACCTGATCGAGCGCGAGGACATGGTCGTCACCGTCACCGCAGAGGGATACATCAAGCGGACGGCGCTGGCGGAATTCCGTTTCCAGAAGCGCGGCGGCAAGGGGCTCTCGGGCGGCTCGCTCAAGGACGACGACGTGGTCACCACACTGTTCGTTGCCAGCACGCATGCCCAGCTCCTGTTCTTCACGACAGACGGGATGGTGTACAAGCTCAAGACATGGCGTTTGCCGTTGGGCGGGCGCACTTCGCGCGGGAAGGCCATCGTCAACATCCTGCCAATTCCAGCGGGTGTATCCATCGCGGCAATCATGCCGACCGACCGTGACGAGGAGGAATGGGACCAGTTGCAGGTTTTCTTTGCGACATCGGACGGCGACGTACGGCGGAATGCTCTCAGCGACTTCACGAACGTCAAGTCGAATGGCAAGATCGCGATGAGGCTGCCAGATGAAGTATCTCTTGTAAATGTTAGAATTTGCACAAAGAACGACGATGTTATGCTTGTTACGGCACGCGGACGCGCCATCCGATTTCCGACAACGGCCGTGCGCATCTTCAAGGGCCGTGGCTCGACCGGCGTTCGTGGCATCAGGCTGACTGGCGGCGACCATGTCGTGTCGATGGCGGTGGTCCGGCATTTCGAAGCCGGCCCAGCTGAGAGGGCCGCCTACCTCAAGCAGCGGCGCTTGATGGCCGGCATGCCGGAAGACGATCTGGATGTGGACGAGGACGTGCCCGCGGACGGCCAGCTGTCGCCCGAACGCTACGCGGAAATGTCGGCAGCCGAAGACCTGATCCTTACGATCACGTCCGGCGGGACTGGAAAACTGTCTTCCAGTCATGACTATCCTGTGCGTCAACGCGGCGGACAGGGTGTCCTGGCCATGGACAAGGCACTGCGCGACGGCCCGCTTGTGGCCTCCTTCCCCGTGGATGTGTCCGACCAGATCATGCTTGCGACCTCGACTGGCCAGTCAATCCGCGTTCCGATCAAGGGCATTTCCTTCCGGTCCCGCACGGCTGGCGGCGTCAGGGTCCTGAATGCATCCGAGGGCGAAAAGGTAGTCTCGGTCGCCAGGATTGCAGATCAGGGCGACGAGGAAGGCGACGAACCAGCTCTTGACGAGTGAGCTTTTGGCGGAACCCTGATCCCGACCGATCCTCGCTGAAGTGCGCGGTCATCATTCGGATGTCGTGTCTGGGGCCGGGCGGAGGCCCGGCACTGTCATGCCGCTTGCCATGACAGTGCCGGACCATGCGCCGAGTGGAAGAGACGCGCCCCTTTCAAAACCGTGCCGCGAACGCTACATCGCGGACATGGCAGAATCGCTTCATGTAGTTGGCGGCGGCCTCGCGGGGTCGGAGGCTGCGTGGCAGGCCGCCGAGCGAGGCGTCCCTGTTGTCTTGCACGAGATGCGGCCAGAGTCCGGTACCTTCGCCCACAAGACCGGAAAGCTGGCCGAGCTGGTCTGCTCCAACTCGTTTCGATCCGGCGACCACGAGCATAACGCCGTAGGGCTCCTGCACTGGGAAATGCGGCAAGCAGGCGGGATTGTCATCGAGGCAGGCGACCGTCACCGCCTTCCCGCCGGCGGTGCGCTCGCAGTCGACCGCGAGGCATTTGCAGACGCCGTGACCTCGAAGCTGCTGTCGCATCGGAATGTCACGCTCAAGACAGAAGAGATCGCTCATCTGCCAGACGACGGACATTGGATCCTCGCGACCGGACCGCTCACTTCAAGTGCCCTTGGCGAGGCGCTGCGGACCGAAAGCGGCGAAGAGAGCATGGCATTCTTTGATGCCATTGCTCCGATCGTCTACGCGGAAAGCGTGGACATGTCAGTTGCGTGGCGGCAATCGCGATACGACAAGGGTGAGACGGAGGAAGAGCGCAAGGCCTATGTCAACTGCCCAATGACGCGAGGCGAGTATGAAGCCTTCGTGGACGCCTTGCTCAAGGCCGAGAAGACGGAATTCCGTGACGGGGAAACGGCGCAATACTTCGACGGCTGCCTGCCAATTGAGGTGATGGCCGAGCGCGGCCGCGAAACCCTGCGCCATGGACCGATGAAGCCGGTCGGATTGACCAACGCGCATGCACCGGATCAAAAGCCCTATGCCGTCGTTCAGCTCAGGCGCGACAACAAGCTTGGCACGCTGCTCAACATCGTAGGCTTCCAGACAAAGATGAAATACGGATCACAACATGATGTCTTAAGGATGATTCCTGGATTGGAAAATTCCCGATTTGCTCGCCTTGGCGGCATTCACAGGAACACGTTCATCAATTCTCCCCGACTGCTCGACGAACAGATGCGTCTTCGCTCCAAGCCACACATTCGGTTCGCGGGGCAAATCACCGGCGTCGAGGGCTACGTGGAGTCCGCCGCAATGGGCTTGCTGGCAGGTCGCATGGCGGCAGCGACGATGACGGGACGGCCACTTCCACCCGTGCCGCCGACCACAGCCGTTGGCGCACTTGTCAACCACGTCACCGGTGGCGCCGAGGCGCGGACCTTCCAGCCGATGAATGTCAATTTCGGCCTGTTCCCGCCCATTGATGCCCGAGGTGGTCGACGCGCACGCCGCGACCGCTACAAGGCATACACGGACCGCGCCAAACGGGACTGGACGTCCTGGCTGGCGGCAACCAGTCTTGAACCTGACTCGAGCTCCTAAGCCGCCATCTGTATTTTCATGCTTCCTGGCAGGTGTCGGCCGGCCAAGACCGAAGCGATCTCTTCGAATGGCAACTGATGGCTGATCACCTCTTGCGTGTCTCCGCCAACCATCTTGAGCAAGTCCAGCGCGTCGGGAATATTGTGGTTCAGCGAATGCGTTCCAAATATCGAGAGCTGGCGGCGGAAAATCTCAAACGGGGAAACGGCGATCCTTGCGTCTGCCCGGCACACGCCGAAAATCAATACAGCTCCGCCATTTCCGACATACTCCGGGAGTTTCTCGATGACGGCAGGAACGCCGGTAGCGTCGACGGCCAGGTCGCAGGACCTGGTCAGTCTGGCCATCTCGCCAGCGCCGGCCCTGATCGCGTCCAGGCCGACGCTCACCGCCCTGTCCAGCCGGTCGTCAAGCCGATCAACCATGATCACTTCGGCCGTTTCGCGTGACTTGAGCGCGAGCCCCATCAAGAGTCCCATTGGCCCGGTGCCGAAGATGATGGCGCGTTTGACAATTCGGTCCTGAAACGGCGAGAGGCCGTTCAGAACACATCCCATGGGCTCCGCCAGCGCGGCCTCAGCGAAGCTCATGGCACCAATCGCATGAACGGCGTCCGCGCGCACGGTGCAATATTCCGCGAAACCGCCATTGAACGTGACACCGTAGGCTCCGAGGCTTTCGCAGAGGTGCGCCCAGCCCCGCAGGCAAGACCGGCAAATGCCACATTGGAGATTGGGATCGACGACAACGCGGTCACCAATGGAGATGCCGGAGACATTCGCGCCGATGTCCGCTATCTCGCCCGCGAATTCATGGCCGGGCACAATCGGATAGGTCGAGGCTCCGTAGTTGCCGCGCATCACCTCGATGTCGGTATGGCAAATTCCACTCGCCTTGACGCGAACCAGTACCTCGCCTCGGCCCAGGTCGGGAACAGGCAAGGTCCCGACAACTACGTCATTCGGAGACGGGAACAAGATTGCCTTCATTCAACACTCCTGGCCGGGCGATCCAGGATCCTGACTTCCGAGATACCGGCTTAGCGTTGCTTCGAAACCTTCGGACCAAGCACGTGTGAGCCAGCGGGCGAATGCTTCGGCGAAGCGGCGCTTGTCCGCCAGATCGCCGTAGAGCGCGCGTTGTTCGAGCCAGGCCTGAGGGTCTTCCTTTGCCGCCTTCGCCGCAGCAGTCAGCTTGTCCCAAATCGGATCGTTGGGCTCGATCAAGCTGCCGTCCTCCCGTGTCCCCTCGCACATGCGCGCCCAGAGCGCCTCTGTCAGAGCGAGGCCCTCGATCGGCGCCCTTTTCGCCAAGGCGTCACGCACCACCGGCAGGATGAATCCGGTGTGCCGGGAAGAGCCGTCGAAGGTCACGCGACGCGTGGTATCGACGATCAGCGGATTGGAGAACCGGCGTTCGATCAGGTCGACATAGGCCTCGGGCGTCATGCCGGGCACCGCATGGACATGCGGCACAATCTCTTCCATCGCCACCTTTCGGAACAGTGGCCCGATCAGCGGATGCTCCATGCAGCCAGAGATTGTCGCGACCGACAGAATTTCGCCGGGGTTGGAAATTACCTGGTGCCCGCCGTTCAGGATGCGGATCTTCATCGCCTCGTATTCGTGCACCTGGTGTGTGATTGTCGCGCCGACCTCCTCCCAGGGCGGCCGGCCGACGCAGAAATCGTCCTCGACGACCCATTGGCGGAAATTCTCATGCAGGACCGGCACCGCGTCGTCGATGCCGTGCTCACACACGGCTGCGAGCTCGTTGGGGCCGGTTGCGGGGACGATGCAGTCGACCATCGAGTTGGGAAAGCTGCAGTTTTCGTCGATCCAATCGGCCAGGTCGGGGTCCGAGAGATTCGCCAGCGACACCACGGTCTGGCGCATGACGACGCCGTTGCCCTGCAGGTTGTCGCAGCTTTGCAGCGTGAACGGTCCGGAACCCGCCGCGCGCCGCTTCGCCAGAGCGGCGACGACGGCGCCGAATGCGGTGCGCGGCGTGCCGGGATTGGCGGCGTCGTGCTGGATGTCCGCGTGCCCGGCGTCGAAGCCCTTGGACGCGGGATCGATGTAGTAGCCGCCCTCGGTGACGGTCATCGCAACGATGCGGATCGAGGGATCAGCCATGCGTTCGATCAGCGGGCCGTTGCCGGGAGCGATGGGCACGTAGTCGGTCATGGAGCCCACGACCTCGACAGAGCTACCCGCCGGGTCCAGCTCGATCAGCGTCGTCAGATAGTCCTGTGCCGCCATCTTCCGCCGCTGCGCTTCGTCGAAGGGACGCACACCGGCGCCGACGATGGCCCAGTCATGCGCGAGGTCCTGCTGCATCAGCCGATGCAAGTACCAGGCCTGATGCGCGCGATGGAAATTTCCCAGGCCGATATGCACGATCCCTGGGGTCAGCCGCGACCGATCATAGGTCGGGACCAGCACGCCCTTGGGCAGCTTGCCGAGATTGGCGTCGGACAGTTTGACCGGACCAAGCATCAGCTCATCCAGTTTCCGCCGTCCACATTCAGCGTCTGGGCGGTGATGTAACGCGAATCGGCCGAGGCCAGGAATACGCACGGATCGGCGACGTCCGCCGGGTCGCCCATGCGGCCCATTGGAACGGACTCGCCGACCTCGCGTCTCTTCTGGCCTATGGGCTTGTTCTCGTGTTCGGCAAATTTTGCGTCCACGACATCCCACATCGGCGTGTCGACAACGCCCGGCGCGATGCCGTTGACACGTATGTTGTCACCCGCCAGCTCCAGGGCGAGCGATTGCGTGATCGAGATTACCGCCGCCTTGGTCGAGCAGTAGATGGTGACGTTCGGCTCGCCCCGGCGCCCTGCCTGGCTGGCAAAGTTGATGATGGCGCCGCCGCCGCGTTTCCTCATTGACGGAATGACCGCCTGGCACGCAAAAATCGTGCCGCCGACGTTGACGTCGTACTGGCGGCGATAGTCCTCGGGCGTGATCCTGTCGATTGGCGCCAAGTTGAAGATGCCAGCGCAGTTGACCAGGATGTCGATCCCGCCCCAAGCCTCTTCGACCGACGCGACACCGCTCCGGATCGAAGCAATGTCGGTGACATTCATCATGACGGCCAAGCCGCCGATGGCCTCTGCAGTCTCCAGTGCATCGGCCTCCAGCAGATCGGCGACAGCGACCTTGGCACCCTCGCGCGCATAGGCCTCACAGATCGCGCGTCCGATCCCGCGCGCACCACCAGTCACGAGTGCCAACTTTCCGTCCAATCGCTTCATGCGATCCGCATCCCTTGTTCGTCAAACCTGTGAATTCGGTCCTCGCGCGGCGCCAGATGGATCGTGTCACCGTGACTGAATGCCACCTCGCCGGAGGCACGCACGGTCAAGGGGTCTGCCAACCCGGTGTCGTGAATGTGGAAGAAGGTATCCGACCCGAGGTGCTCCGCCACGCCGACCACGCCCTTCCACGGGCCACTGTCGCCTACCTCGATATGCTCGGGCCGAATGCCGATTGCGTGGGCACCGTGACTTTGCGCCTCGGTGCCTTCGATGAAGTTCATCTTGGGTGATCCGATGAATCCGGCCACGAACCTGTTGCGCGGCGTCTGGTAGAGTTCCAGCGGAGAGCCAACCTGCTCGATCACGCCAGCCTGCAGCACTACAATCTTGTCCGCCAATGTCATCGCCTCGACCTGGTCGTGGGTGACGTAGATCATCGTCGTGTCGAGGCGCTTGTGAAGCTCGCTGATTTCAAGTCGCATGCCGACGCGCAGAGCCGCGTCGAGGTTGGAAAGCGGTTCGTCGAACATGAACGCCGCTGGTTCGCGCACGATCGCGCGGCCGATGGCGACACGCTGACGCTGGCCGCCCGAGAGCTGGCCGGGCCGGCGGTCGATGTAATCTGTCAAGTTCAGCACGCTGGCGGCATTGGCCACCCGCTTGTCGATCTCGGCTCGGTCCATCTTGGCCATCTTCAGCGGGAAGGCGATGTTCTTCCTGACTGACATGTGCGGGTAGAGCGCATAGGACTGAAACACCATCGCCAGGCCACGCTTGGCCGGGGGGGTGGCGGTGGCGTCGTTGCCATCGATCCTGATGCTGCCGGAAGTGACGTCCTCCAACCCGGCAATCAACCGCAACAGCGTGGACTTGCCGCATCCCGAAGGTCCGACGAAGACGACGAATTCCCCATCCTCGACATGCAGGTCCAGCGGCGGGATCACTTCGACATCACCGAAGGATTTGCTGACCTGCTCAAGTTGAATCTGTCCCATTGTCTGTTCCTCACTTCACCGCGCCGAAGGTCAGGCCGCGGACGAGTTGTTTCTGGCTGAACCAGCCCATGATCAGGATAGGCGCGATCGCCATGACGGAAGCGGCGCTGAGCTTGGCGTAGAACAGGCCTTCGGGGCTGGAATAGCTGGTAATGAACTGCGTCAGCGGCGCGGCCTTTGAAGCTGTCAGGTTGATCGTCCAGAACGCCTCGTTCCAGGCAAGAATGATGTTCAGGAGCACGGTTGAGGCCATTCCAGGGATCGCCATCGGCGTCAGCACGTAAAGGATTTCCTCACGCAGGCTCGCGCCATCCATGCGCGCGGCCTCAAGGATTTCCGCCGGGATTTCCTTGAAATAGGTATAGAGCATCCAGATGATGATCGGCAGGTTGATCAGCATCAGCACGATCGTCAGCCCAAAGCGGCTGTCCAGGAGCTCCAGGTCACGGAAGATCAGGTAAATGGGCACGAGGACGCCGACGGGCGGCAGCATCTTTGTCGACAACATCCACATCAGCACGTTCCTGGTGTGCTTGGATGGAACAAACGCCATCGACCAAGCCGCGGGCACGGCAACCATGAGTCCCAGGAATGTGGATCCAAGCGAGATGATCACGGAGTTGGAGAAGTGCTTGAAGTAATCCGACCGGGCCTGGACCGTAGTGAAACTCTCCATCGTCCAGCCGGACCCAAACAGCACTTCCAACGGTGCCCGGATCGCGTCCTCTTCAGTCTTGAACGCGAGGAGGAGGATCCAGAGGATCGGAAAGAACATCAGGAACCCGAGCGTTCCGGCAATTGCCGTGTTGACGACTTTGGCTCGGTTCGAGATTGCGCGTGCCATGACCCCTTCTCCTCAGGCGTCGAGGTTCTTGCCGATCATCCTCATCAGGAAGATCGCGACGACATTGGCGAGGATGATGGCGATGACACCGCCGGCGCTGCCCATGCCAACGTCGAACTGCAGAAGTGACGAGACATAGATCAGGTACGTCAGGTTTGTGGTCGCCGTGCCGGGACCGCCGTTCGTGGTCACAAGGATTTCGGCGAAAATCGACAGAAGAAAGATCGTCTGGATCAGGATCACGACGGTGATCGCTCGAGCCAAATGCGGCAGCATGACGAACCAGAACCTGTTCCACCAGGCCGCGCCATCCATCTCGGCGGCTTCCAATTGCTCTTGATCCAGCGACTGCAGCGCCGTCAGCAGGATCAACGTCGCAAATGGCAACCATGTCCAGGACACGATGATGATGATCGAGGCCATTGGGATTTGGCCAAAAAAGTCGATGGGTTGAAATCCCAGGCTTGCGGCGACACGCCCGAAGATTCCGTTCACCGGGTTCATGAACATGTTCTTCCAGACAAGCGCTGACACCGTGGGCATCACGAAGAAAGGGGCGATAACCATGATGCGGATGATCCCGGTGCCGAACATCGGCCGGTCCAGCAGAATCGCGGCGAAGAGCCCGCCGACCGTGGTGATGGCCAGCACGCCGCCAACCAGCACCAGAGTGTTCTTGATCGCGGCCATGAAGCTGGGATCGGTGACGAACCAGTAATAGTTTTCCCAGCCCGCGAACGGCGTTTCACCGATCTGCAGCAGGTTGTATCGCAGGAAGGAAAAATACAGGGTCAGGCACAGCGGGACGAGCATCCAGCCAAGAAGCAGCAGCACGGCGGGAGAGATCATCAATCGCGCGGCGGACCGTGACGCTTTCGTGGACACTCGCATAGCCCTCCCAAAACGAATTGCGGATCAGCACTTGAGGAAAGGCCTCAGGCCCTTGCCGAAGCGCTGGCATTCGCGGGTCGCAAGTCGAAATGGGCCGAAGCACGCAGCCACGGCCCACTCAGGAGAAAGTTACTTGATGTAACCTGCCTTGGTCATTTCGCGTACCGCGAATTGCTGGCCGTTGGCCAGGGCCTGTTCAACCGACACCTGACCGGCCAATGCCGCGGCGACCTGCTGGCCGACGTAGTTGCCGATTCCCTGGAACTCTGGAATCGCCACGAACTGAACGCCGGTGTACGGAACCGGGTCACGCGTCGGGTCGGCCGGATCGACCGAGAAGATCGCGTTCTTGATGGTTTCGGCGAACGGCGCGGCTTCCAGGAGACGCGGGTCCTCGTGAATTGAGGCACGCGTACCGCTGGGCACGGCAACCCAGCCTTCGGTATCACCGACCATCTGGAAGTATTCCTTCGAGGTCGCCCACTTCAGGAAGTCCTTGGCCGTGTCGGCCTTCTGAGAGCTTGCCGGGATGGCAAGGGCCCAGGACCAGAACCAACCGGTTCCCTTGTCTGTTTCCTGCCTGGGCGCCTGAAAGAAGTCCGTGACGTCGGCAACATTGGACGTCGCGGGATTGCGAACGTCGTTGGCGGCAGAAGTGGCGTCGACCCAGGTTGCGCACTTGCCGTCCTTGAACAGGGCGCGGTTTTCGTTGTGCCCGTTTGCGGTCGCACCCGGAGGGCCGGAGTTGTTCATTAGATCGACATAGTACGTGATCGCCGCGTTCCATTCGGAGCTGTCGAGCTGAGGATTCCAGTCCATGTCAAACCAGCGCGCGCCGAACGCATTGGCCAGGGTGCCGACGAACGCCATGTTCTCGCCCCAACCAGCCTTGCCGCGCTGACAGGTGCCGAAGACGCCGTTGTCCGGATCATGGAGCTTGGCTGCCATTTCAGCGAACTCGGCGTAGGTGATCTGCTCCATCGGCGGCTCGATGCCGGCCTTCTCGAACAGGTCCGTGCGATAGAAGGTGAATGAGGTCTCGGAATAGAGCGGCACCGCATAGAGGTTGCCGTCGGCAGACAGACCGTTCCGCACGAGCTGGAAGATGTCTTCCAGATCATAGTCGGGGTCATCACCGAAGTCGTTCAGCGACGTCAGCCAGCCGTTGGCGCCCCAGATCGGCGTCTCATATGCACCGATGAACATGATGTCGAAGGAACCGCCTCCGGTGGCGATGTCTTGCGTGGTCCGCTGACGGAGCACGTTTTCTTCCAGGACAACCCAGTTGATCGTGTTGCCGGTCGCTTCCTCCCACTGCGGAGCGAGCTTCTGCATGACGATCATGTCAGCGTTGTTGACCGTCGCGATTGTGATTTCTTCCGCCAAGGCCGTGGATGCGAACGCCGCGATCCCAATGCCGACTGCGGTACTAAGCAGTGTGCGCTTCGTAGACATTTAGTCCTCCATTTTGACACGTGTAAACTTTATGACGGCAGAAGACCCGGAGTCAAGCGGATTCTCGATCCCGCTCTCGCCGGAAAGTGGCCAAACTCGAACGGCTATGCAGACTCTCTTGGCTTCATCGTCGCGCTGAGAAAGACCTCGACGGTTTTCGAGTTTCGCTCGCCCCGCGCACGTTCTGCCAATAGCTGGACGGCCGCGTCGGCTATGCCCTCGACGTCCTGGGCCACCGTCGTGAGTGCCGGAAACATGTACTGGCTGAGCGGATGGTCGTCATGGCCCGCGATTCGGCAACCGCCACCTGCATTACCGCCACCTGCAATGCCGCCGCGCGAAAAGAGGCCGTGCTTGTTGGCCGCGCGGATCGCTCCGATGGCGACACGGTCATTGGCGCAAAGGATCGTGGAATTCGTGAACTCCCGGCGGCCAAAGCAGTCGTCCATGACCGTATGGCCGAAGGCCTCGAACTCCCAGGATCCGCCCGCAACGGCGGGCTCGATTGCTATGGCCTCGTGATTCAGCTCCAGCATTTTCGCTCGATAGGCATCCTCTCGCTCCTGAGCGTTGGCGTTCAAATGCGGCATGCCGAGAAATACGGGTGGACTGCCAATTCTGCACAAGTATTCCACAATCGCGCCAATGCTTTGCGTGTTGTCGGTGCCAACGAAGTCCGCCAAGGGGATTGACTTCGCTGGTCTCGAGTCAACGAACACCAACGGAAACTCTTCGCTCGCTGCAGCCAAGGCATCATTGTCGGCAGCGGCACCAATCGGGGCCACGATTGCACCATCGACGCTCATCGATCGCAACTTGCGCACCGCACGGGTCTCGACATCGGGGTCGCCGTTGGAGCTTTGGGTGATGATCGTGTACCCCAGTTCCCGGGCAGACCGCTCGATCTTCTCGACCAGGCTTGCAAAAAACAGGTCCTTGTAGCTTGGAACGATCACGCCGATCAGTTCCGTCGATTTCCTGTTCTGCCGCGTTGTCAGAAAATTGTAGACGTAGTCGACCTCTGACAGCCGGTCCTGGATCTTCTTCGACGTCGATGGCCGGACAGCTGACGGATCCCGAAAGTACCGTGACAGCGTCGGTCGCGAGACCCCAATGGCCTCCGACAGCTCTTTCATCGTGTTAATTTTGGGCTTCGCCATGGTCCGGAAACACCGAATCTCGTGTGCGATTCCCCTACGATAGGCCCCCTGACGAAGTTCCGTCAATTTCATTTTTGACACATGAAAAAAATGTCGGTACCATGTCTGGCAAGTCAGGTTGAAGCCGCAACCAGCAGGTTGAAGCCGCAACCAGCAGGTTGAAGCCGCAACCGGACTGCAGGACAGGCCCGAGACGAACCGTCCGCCGAGCGCCGGGCAGCGGGCTGGGACCACTTCAAGGAAAGGTCGGAGGCGCCGTTTCGAGCGCTGGCAAAGTCAATGAAAAAGGTTCTTGTCATTGGAGAGGTCCTGGTCGAGATCATGGCTGGAGAGACCGGCGAGGGCTTCAGGGAGGTTCAGTCGCTGACTGGGCCATTCCCGTCCGGGGCGCCGGCGATATTCGCCGATCAGGTTGCCAAGATGGGTCAGCCTGTCGCGATCGTGTCGGCTGTCGGTGACGACGACTTCGGGCATCTGAACCTCGACCGGCTTCGCCAGGACGGTGTCGACGTTTCAGGCGTTTTCATCGACAAGGATCGCCCGACAGGCAGCGCTTTCGTGCGGTATCGCGAGAGTGGCGACAGAGATTTCGTCTTCAACATATGCCACAGTGCGGCGGGACGCCCGAATGTGTCCGACACGGTCAAGGCCTTGCTTGATTCGGCCGACCATCTGCATGTCATGGGGTCATCGCTTTCCGGCCCCGAATTCGTCGCGCTGAACCTTCGCGCCGCAGAAGTTGTTCGTGGCAACGGCGGCACGGTTTCATTCGACCCCAATCTGCGGCGTGAGTTTCTGTCCGCCGAGGGCATGGCTGAAGCGATGTCGCGGATGGTCCCAATGACGGATCTGTATCTGCCGAGTGGCAGCGAACTCACCCTTCTGACAGAAGCCGCCGCGCCTGAGACCGCAATAGAGGAGCTGCTCGAACGTGGCGTGCAGGCCATTGTCCACAAGCGCGGTGCAGACGGCGCGAGCTTTCATGACGGACTTGGGACCCTGGCCGTTGACGCCTTCACGGTCAAGGAAATCGATCCGACCGGCGCAGGCGACTGTTTCGGCGGCACCTTCACCGCGCTATGGCTGCGAGGCACGGATGCGCAAGACGCATTGCAACTTGCGGCCGCGAGCGGCGCGCTGGCCGTGACCAGACGCGGGCCGATGGAAGGCACCGCCACGCTCACAGAACTCGAGGACTTCATCCGGCGTGCCAGGGGAACTTCCCGATGAAGCACTCGCTTCTGGCCATCCCTGAGGCCTATCACCGGGGCGAGCACCTCGGGATCACCTCGGTTTGCTCCGCTCACCCTGTGGTCATCGAAGCGGCGCTTCGGCTGGCCAAACGGCAGGACAAGACTGTCCTGATCGAGGCGACCTGCAACCAGGTCAACCAGGACGGCGGCTATACCGGCATGACGCCCGCTGCATTCCGGCAACTTGTCGAAGGCATCGCCGACAAGGTCGGGCTGGACAATGGCAAGATCGTTCTGGGCGGCGACCACCTTGGACCAAACCCATGGAAGGACGTTCCGGCCGACGAGGCGATGGCCAAGGCCGGAGCGATGGTCGCGGCCTACGCGCAGGCAGGCTATTCCAAGTTGCACCTGGACACATCCATGGGCTGCAAGGGCGAGCGCGTCGCGCTTGCCGACGAAGAAGCTGCAGAACGCGCGGCACGATTGGCAGAGATCGCCGAAACGAACAAGGGTGACCTGCCGCCGGTCTACGTCATCGGGAACGAGGTTCCGGTCCCCGGCGGCAGCACGCACGCACTCGATCACCTCGAATTGACGGCGCCCGACGCCGTCGCCCGAACCCACGATGCTCACAGGTCGGCATTCCAGGCGCGCGGGCTAGGCGATGCGTTCGCGCGGGTCATCGCGCTTGTGGTCCAGCCCGGGGTCGAGTTCAGCCGCACCGATGTCATTCACTTCGATGTCGGCGCGGCCCAAGCGCTTTCGGCCACGCTGGCGAATTACCCCGGGCTCGTGTTCGAGGCCCACTCTACCGACTACCAGACCCGTGAAGGCCTGCGGGCACTCGTCGGCAACGGCTTTGCGATCCTCAAGGTTGGGCCTTGGCTGACATTTGCACTGCGCGAGGCCCTATACGCGCTCGATGCCGCCGCCGATGTTCTGCGCGGCTTCCCACCGAAGGGCGAACTGATGGCCGCAATGGAAGACATCATGGTCGCCGCCCCCGGCAACTGGAACAGACACTACGAGGGCGACGACAACGAATTGTGGCTGCAAAGGCACTTCAGCTACTCGGACCGCATCCGGTACTACTGGTCTGCTCCGGCCGCCGAGATCGCGGTTTCGCGCCTGATGGCCCGCCTGGCGGGAAAGAAAATCCCTGCGCCCGTGATTGGGCAATACCTGCCGCATGTCACTGGCACGGACGCCGACGGGATTCTGTTGGCAGCAGTCGAATCCATCCTCCGAAGATACGAAGCCGCATGCACTGGCTGACAGGATCATGGTCATGCTGAGGGACATCGCTTTCCCTTTGAATCGGGGGCGCGTCGCCTGGTTGCCAATGCTGGGGTCGGTCTTTCGAGTTCAGCAATCCGGCGCAATCCGCACTTTCGAATGTCTCGCAGCGCAGGTGACCAAGGGTCCGGAATTGCCTCTCTCTCTGCACTCCGCCCGGACGGCAGCTGACGGGTCTGCGCATTCAAGGGGTGAACCGCGAGTTCCAGCCATCCCAGCCTGAGTTGCCGAGCGTGCCGTGGAAGGGCGCGCCATCCCCGTGGGCGCGAAGCCCGCCCGGCAGATCGTCGCTTCGGCCGGTGGCAGCCAAGAAGGCTTGCGGAGGCGGCGAAACGGCAATTCGGTGAACAAGTCATGCCATGAGGCCGAATCGCTCCCGCGCTTGCTTCGCTCCGTCATGTCGTCACGTTCAATGCTTGCGCGCAGGGATTCCGCCGGCTCCATGCTCGCTGCCGGGCGGCGCCAGGCTGGATTTCCGCGCGGCGCTTGTGTAGCCTGCCCGAATGAGCGAGGTTTCCGAACACGAACTCTGGACGCCACACACTGTCGAAGAAACCCAGGACATCTATCGCAGATGGGCCAAGGAGTACGACAGGGACGTGCTGGAGTGGGGCTACGCGACCCCCGGGAGGGTGGCACGCGCGCTTCGGGCCGCCGGCGCGGACGTCAGCCAGCCGGTTCTCGACTTTGGATGCGGCACCGGACTGTCGGGGCAGGCCCTCGCGGCGGAAGGCTTCAGGCTCATTGACGGCACGGACATCTCGCCCGGAATGCTCGCAAAGGCCGAGAAACGGAATCTGTACCGGTCAGCCTGGCTGGGCCGTCCCGGAAAGTGCGATGAAGTCCGGCCTGGAGACTACGCCGGAATCGTGGCGACCGGCGTGGTCAGCATGGGGGCTGCGCCGCCGGAAACGCTTGCACTCCTGGTCTCCTTGCTGGCGCCGGGGAATCTGCTCGCGTTCTCGTATAATGACCCGACCCTTGCAGACAGCGGCTACATGGATGCCCTCGACTCTGCCTGCAAGATCGACGGCGTGGCTCTCGTGTCGGAGGAGCACGGGCCGCACCTGCCCGAGAAGAAAATCGAATCAACGGTTTACGTTCTGAAACGAACGTGAGGACGCGCTTCGCACCTTCGCCGACCGGACCCATGCACCTCGGTCACGCCTACTCCGCCCTGCGCGCCCATGACCTGGCCAGGGACGCCGGCGGAGAATTCATCCTGCGCATTGAAGACATCGACCAGGGACGCTCCCGCAAGGAATGGGCAGCGCTCATCCACGAAGACCTTCGCTGGCTTGGCCTGTCATGGGAATCTCCAGTGCTCCGCCAGTCCGAGCGGCGGGACGCGTACCGCGCCGCGCTCGACAGTCTATGGCAACGGGGCTTGCTGTATGTTTGCACCTGCAACCGGCGTGACGTTCTTTCGGCCGCTTCGGCTCCGAATGAAGGCGAGCCGCTCGTCGGGCCCGACGGCATCGTGTATCCGGGCACTTGCCGCTCGAAACCAAGGGCGCACAGGGACTTGCCCGAAGGCTTTGCGCTGCGCCTCGACATGTCTTCGGCGCTGAAGGAGTCAGGGATGGAACGATCCGGACTCCGTGAGGCGGCGCCAGGGGGCGGCAGGTTTCCAGCATTTCGCGAAACGGGAAGCGGTCCGGACGGCGAGACCGGACTCATTCACTCGTCATATGCACACCTGTTGGACAGGGTTGGAGACGTGGTGCTTGCCAGGAGGGACTTTGGCACGTCCTATCACCTGGCCGTCGTGGTCGACGACGCCTTCCAGGGCATCACGCATGTCGTGCGCGGCGAGGACCTCTTTGACGCAACGCTGATCCACGCTCTGCTGCAACGCCTCCTCGGCCTTGAAGCCCCGGTTTACATGCATCATCGACTGTTGCGTGACGAATCCGGGAACCGGTTGGCGAAGCGTCGCGATTCAATGGCGATCCGCTCCTACCGTGAAGCCGGAGCCACTCCGGACGACATCCGCAACCGTGCAGGCCTCTGAAGGCTCCAGGAAACTGCCCGTCAAGCCGTTGCGACACCGGCGGGTCAGTTCGACGGCACCTCGGGTGCCATGAGTTCCACTTCCGCGTCCTGGCGAACCGCCGTGTAGAAGCAGCTCTTCCGCCCCGTGTGGCAAGCCGGCCCCTTCTGTCGAACAAGCAGAAGCAGACAGTCGCGATCACAGTCGATCCGGAAGTCGACCAGCGCCTGCGTGTTGCCGGATGTCTCTCCCTTTAGCCATAGCTTTTGCCGCGAGCGTGACCAATACGTCACCCGTCCCGTCGCAAGAGAGCTGGCAACGGCCTCTGCATTCATCCAGGCCATCATCAGGACCTCCCCTGTTCGCTCGTCCTGAGCGACCGCCGGGATCAAGCCCTGGTCATTGTATTCCAGGCTTGCAGGATCAAAGGTCATGCGCCAATCCTTTTGACAACAGGGTGCGGTTCCTAGATATGGCGCAAGGCACGCAAAGGAAAGCAATGGCGGACAGAGATCTCATAAAGCTCTATTCGGGCCGGATCCTGGAACTTGCTTCGGACATTCCGCTGACCGAGCGTCTGGAAGCCCCTGACGGCACGGTGCGGAAGCGCTCACCGCTTTGCGGTTCAACCGTTACCGTCGATGTCGCGCTGGCGGGCGGCCGGATCTCGGCCTTCGGCCAGGACGTCAAGGCGTGCGCGCTGGGACAGGCCTCGGCCTCAATCCTGGCACGCAATGTCATCGGGCTTGAACGAAAGGACGTGGAGCGAGCTCGCGACCAGCTTCGCGCAATGCTCAAGGACGGAGGCGCGGTTCCCGATGTTCCGTTTCAGGAATTCGAGGTGCTGGCGCCTGCCGCAGAATTCCGAAACCGGCACACGTCGATCCTCCTTTCGCTCGACGCCACGGTGGACGCTGTGACCGAAGCCGAGACGGCGGCCTGCGCCTAGTGTAACGTCGTCACGAACGAGGCCGGAAGCATGGATCTCGCTCTGGACGGCGCAGTTGCCGGGCGCGCATGATGTCTGTCGCGCCCATTGCTGGATGGAGGGTGGCCTGACCACCGGATACGAGAATCCAATCCCTGACTCCGAGATCATCGGCATGATGGGAGCGCTGCGTGCCGGGATCGATTTCCCGGACGCGGAAGGAGCCATGCAGGCCATCGACGCTGTCGGCGCGGGCAGGCGCTTCCCGGGATGCGAGCATGCGCAGGCCCGCCGTGACTCCGCCTTCCATCCTCCGGTCCCGTCCAGATGGCGACCGCATGAGCGCCAAGAGGCCTCGTGCAAGGCGAACACCGCCGAACCGACCACCGCGAAGGGAAGGGAGACGCCGGCGGCCCGAAGTGCTCCGACGCCCGGTCCTGGCGTGGCCGAAGCCATGGACCTCCATGTCGCACGCTGTACACGGGAGATCGGCGATGACGGAATCTGAGCCTTTCTGGTGGGAGGAGACGGGGCCGCCCCGCCCACCGCCCCTGACCGATTTGCCAAAGGAGGTCGACGCCGCGATCATCGGTGCAGGGCTGACCGGACTGTCTGCAGCCCGCACGCTGGCGCGGCATGGCCGGTCGGTGCTGGCGCTGGATTCCGGCTCGCCAGGGGTCGGGGCGTCCTCCCGCAATGGCGGCATGCTCGGGGGCGGGCATCGGTTGTCTCTGGACGATATGGAGGCGCGCTATGGCCCGGATCTGGGCCGGCGCCTGCTGCGCGAAGCGCATCTCGACAGCTTTTCCTTTGTCCGGAAGTTGATAGCCGAGGAAGACATCGCCTGCGATTTCAAGGAAACGGGCCGCTTCCGGGGTTTCTGGCACGCGTCCGAGTACGAGTCCACTGCGCGATCGCTCGAAAGGCTGCAGTCCTTGATCCCGCTGGAGGCCGAGATGATCCCGCAGGCGCGCCAGCGCAGCGAGGTCGCCTCGGACCTTTATCGCGGCGGCGTCGCGTTTCCGCGCCACGCCGGGCTGAACCCGGCGAAATGGGTTGCCGGGCTCATGGCCGCAGCCCTGCGGGCAGGCGCGTCGATTCAGGGCGATACGGCAGTGACCGGCGTGCAGCGCGACGGCACCGAGTGGCGCATCCGGACTCCGCGCGGCATGGTCCGCGCCGCACAGGTGCTGGCTGCCACCAACGGCTACACCCCTGCCTTTCTGCGCGCCCTGCGGCGGCGGATCGTTCCCGTGCCCAGCTTCATTGCCGTCACCGAACCCGTCGGCGCCAACCGCATCGGCACGCTGTTTCCGTCAGGGCGCATGGTAGTCGAAAGCCGCGCGCGGCATTGCTACTATCGCCCGTCGCCCTGCGGCACACGCATCGTCTTTGGCGGTCGCGCGGCGACGTTCGAAGTGCCGCAGCGCTTTGCCAGCGCCGAGCTGCGCCGCTTGCTGACGCAGGTCTTCCCGGATCTGGGTCCGGTGAGCTTTACTCATTCCTGGCGGGGGCGCACGGGTTGCAGCTTTGACTTTCTGCCCAATGTCGGACAGATCGACGGTGTCTGGCATGCCCTGGGCTACTCGGGCAGCGGCAATGCCATGGCCCCGTGGCTGGGCCACAAGGCCGCGCTGCAAATGATCGGCAATCCGGAAGGGGAGACGGCGTTTTCGCAGACCGCTCTTCCCGCCCGCTGGTGGAAGCCCGGCGGTGCATGGTTTCTGCCTTTTGCCGACGTCACCTATCGTGCCCGCGACGTCATCGACAACAGCAGGCGCAACGCATGAACAGGTACAGCCACACTCTTTCCTCGGCTTGCGCTCAACCGCTCATGCTCCACAGGTTCGTCAACCCCAACGGCAACCTGCGCGCCTTCGGGAATCTGGTTCCAGTTCGCTGACGCAGGATTCCGCGCACTCCTGCAAGCAACTCCCGGAAGGCAGCGGCACAGGCGGCAAGGAACCTTCCCTTGCGACAAGAAATCCGTCGGATCCGGCCGTTGGGCAAGGAACGGATGGAACTGCGCCCGATCAATTGCCAAATCGGTAGCAATGTCGGAAGCCCTGCCGTCATCGCCAATCCCGAGGCCGGCTGCCGGGACCACCGATATCGGCATTGGACAGGTGCAAGCCAGCGCGGTGCGAGCAGCACTGCCCGGTCATGAGCGCCTGGAGCCGACATGTTTCAAGTTTGGGGAATTATATGCATAAGTGACCATCAGGCCACCCTCGCACTGATTTCACGGGTCGTTGAAGTGGCCGATGCCAACGCTCCTCGCCGTGCAGATGCGCCAATCCCGGACGCCTCGTCATCTCCCGAACCGGCGCCAAGGGCGCGGTCCAGGATGTTCCTCGCCGCATTGACGTCGGCATGAGCCGCATGGCCGCAGGCCGTGCAGGTGAAGTCTTCCCGAGTTCTGCGGGAGCGTTTGTCGACCGCTCCGCACTCGTGGCATGTTCGTGACGTGTACTGCGCCGGAACCGTGATGACGGTCGCGCACTTGTATTCCATCATCGTCTTCAGCGCCGTCCAGCCCGTGTTCAGGATGACGCGGTTCAGGCCGGACTTCTGCGGGACGTTCACGCCCGGCTCCTCGACCGTGCCCTTCGCGCTCTTCGTCATGGCCCGGACGTGAAGGTTCTCGACGGCGACGGTTCCGGCCTTCGCCGCCAGGTCCCGGCTGACGTGATGATGCCAGTCGTGGCGGCGGTTCGCGATCTTGCGCCGCACCTTCGCCAAGTGCCTCCTGGTCCGCCCCGGCGCTTGCTCGCCTTGCGCTGCCGCGAGAGCTTCCGCTGAAGCCGTCCGCCCAGCGCCGCGAGCCGGTCCATGTCCGGCATCCCGTGCAGTTCGCCGTCGCTGTCCGCCACCTGGCCGGCATTCCGGTCAAGGCCGAGCGCGTGTCCGTTGTCGGCTGGCTCCTCGATCTCCACGGCGAAGCAGACGATCGCGTGCCACCGCCCGCCCGTGCGCTTGAGCACCGCCGAGACCGGCCTGCCGTCCGGGCAGGGGTTCCCGCCCTTCCGGCGGATCGCCATCGGCCCAAGGCCGGGAATGCAGAGGTTCCCGTCCCTCACCTTCACGCCGGAGACGATGCCGATGCTGTCGAAGAAGGCGCGTCCCTTGAAGCGCGGGAAGCCGGGCGTCCCTCCGTTCTTCACGCGGCGGAAGAACCCCTTGAACGCTTCGTCCAGGCGCTTGAGCGTCCCGCGCTGGACGGCCACGGGCACGGACGCCATCTCCGGCAGGTCGCGGCGGCATTCCGTCAACGCCTTGCACTGGTCGAAGTAGGTCAGGCTGCGGCCCGTTTTGCGGTAGCAGTCGATGCGTTCCTCTAGCGCGGCATTGTAGAGCTGGCGTTGGCATTCAAGAACCGTCTCAAGCCACCGCCAGTTGCTTCGCGTCTGCGGAAGCAGGCGATGGACAATGTTCCTGTGCGTCTTCATGACTGCGATGCGGTCGCTCCTGCGTTGGGCATCTGCGAGAGGGTGCGTGAACTGCCTTCTCTTCGCATATTGCCGGAAAGCCGGAAGAACGCAACAAGAACGTGGTCACTTGTGTATATGATCCCCCAAGATTGCCTGTCACAAAAGCGTCAACAATCCATCATAAAAGCTACGCCAAGCGTGTTCAGCGTCCGCGCAAGGCCGCATGGGGCGGCCCAAACAGAACTTTCAGGAGTAACTCATGAACAGCATCAAACTGACAGCCTCTGTTCTGGCGATCACAGCCGTTGCAGCGACGGCTGCCTTGGCTCGTGACGCGATTCGCATCGTAGGCTCGTCAACCGTGTTTCCGTACACTCAGGCGGTCGCCGAGCAGTTCGCCAACATCACCGGAGCACCCTCGCCCATCGTGGAATCGACCGGCACCGGCGGCGGCATGAAAATTTTCTGCGAAGGCGTTGGCGAGAACACCGCCGACATCACGGGCGCCTCCCGGGCGATGAAGGCGTCCGAATTCGAACTGTGCCAGTCAAACGGCGTGACCGACATCACCGAAGCCTTGATTGGCTTCGACGGCCTCTCCATCGCCATCTCGCGTGCGAACGACTTCGCCTGGGACCTAAAGCTCGGCGAAGTGTATCTGGCGCTTGCCGCCCAGGTTCCTGTCGACGGTGAATGGGTCGACAACCCCTACATGACCTGGGACCAGATCGACCCCGGTCTGCCGGCCGTCGAGATCCTCGCCTACGGTCCGCCGCCGACCTCCGGCACCCGTGACGCTTTCGTTGAGCTGGCGATGCATGCGGGCTGCGAAGAACTCGAATACGTCCAGAACGGCGGTTTCGAAGGCGATTGGGTCGAAGAGAATTGCTCGCGCATGCGCACCGACGGACCTTTCGTGGAAGCGGGCGAGAACGACAACCTGATCGTGCAGCGCCTTGAAGCCGACCCGAACGCAGTGGGAATTTTCGGCTACTCGTTCCTGTTCGAAAACCTGGACAGGCTGAAAGCGGTGTCGATCGAAGGTGTCGAGCCAAATTCCGACACGATCGCCGACAAGTCCTATCCGGTATCGCGCCCGCTCTTCTTCTACGTAAAGAACGCGCACCGTGGCGTCATTCCGAACCTCAACGAGTTTCTCGAGGAATACATGTCGGACGACGCGCTCGCGCAAGGAGGCTACCTCTCCGGGCGCGGGCTGGTGTCGCTTGCTGACGATCTCCTGATGCAACTGCAGGACGCGGTGCTGAACGGAGCGAACATGGAGCCCAAGTCGTAAGGCTCGGGCCCATTGAAGAAAAACGGCTGCCCGGCAATGGCGTTGGGCAGCCTGTCCTTTTGAGCCCGAGGGGCAGATGACCGCTTTCGCCTTTGCGGCGCTATTTTGCGTCAGCATCCTTGGTTACGCGCTGAACAGGCAGGCCGCGACGAGGTTGCGGGCACGCGGGAGCAGGCTGCACTCCGTTCCGGGCTACCATGGGCTCTATTGCCTTCTGTCCACGCTCGTTCCCGTTGTCGTCCTCATCGTCCTTTGGCTCATGCTCCAGGGACCGCTGATTGATCGCTTCACGATGTCGAGCCTGCCACCGGGCAGCCTCGACGAGCTCGATGCTGGCGGTCGTCAGCTTGTTCTCGCAGAGATCAAGTCCGTCTCACGGGGCCGGATCTTTGGCGAACCGGCGGTTTGGAAGCTCGATGCGGCAGATCGATACATCCGGCTCCACGCAATTTCAGGTTGGGTGCTGCTCGGAACAGTGCTTGTCGCTTCGCTCGGGACCGTGGGGCTCGCCCGCTCCCGCGTCGCCGCCGATTTCCGTGCACGGCACGGTGTCGAGCGCATCACGTCCGGACTCATGCTCTTCTGTTCGACTGTCGCGATATTCACGACGCTTGGCATCATTGCCGCCCTTCTCTTCGAGTCGATTCGCTTCTTCGAGCGGGTGCCGATCACGGAATTCTTGCTTGGCCTGAACTGGGAGCCGCAAATTCCGCTGCGCGAGGACCAGATCGCAGCCGAGGGTGCGTTCGGCTGGATCCCGGTCTTTCTCGGCACGCTGGTCATCACCGTCATAGCGCTGTTCCTTGCCGTTTCGGTCGGACTCCTGTCGGCGATCTATCTCAACGAGTTCGCGCCCTCCCGTCTTCGCGCCATTGCAAAGCCGATGCTCGAAATACTCGCCGGCGTGCCGACGGTCGTCTACGGATTCTTTGCCATCCTCGTGGTGGCGCCGGCGATGCGCGGTTTCGGCGCTTCGCTGGGGATCCCTGTATCGCCCAATGCGGCGCTTGCGGCTGGAAGCGTGATGGGCATCATGCTCATCCCGTTCATCTCCTCCTTTACCGATGACGCGCTTTCAGCAGTGCCGAAATCCTTGCGCGACGGGGCGCTTGCTCTCGGCGCGACCCGCGCAGAGACCGTCTTGAACGTTCTCTTCCCGGCAGCGATTCCGGGAATCGCCGGCGGGATCCTGCTCGCGATCAGCCGCGCAATCGGGGAGACCATGATCGTTGTCATGGCAGCGGGCCTGATCGCGTCACTCACGATCAATCCGCTTGACAGCGTGACGACGGTCACGGTTCAGATCGTGACGCTGCTGATCGGCGACACGTCGTTCGACAACCCCAAGACGCTTGCCGCCTTCGCACTCGGCATGATGCTTTTCATCGTGACCCTCATAATCAACGTGTTCGCCTTGCGCATCGTGCGCAAGTACCGGGAAGCCTACGAGTGAGGCACCTACATGGCTGACAACACCGCAGGAATCGATCCGGCCACGAAGACGGGCTCAACCGCGGATGCCGTTCGTGCGAGCCTTGCTCGTCGGAACCGGAAGCAGGGGATCCTGAAAGCGCTGGGGTTCGGAGCGATCAGCTTCGCGTTTCTCATGCTGTTCATTCTCGTCGCGTCGCTGGTTTCGTCCGGATATCAGGCTTTCACGCAGACCCACGTCACGCTTGAGGTCTTCATCGATCCCGACGAAGTGCCCTTGGAGCGGCTACCGCGAGGCGGATTTGATGACGTGCTCAAGGCGTCCCTGACGTCCATGCTCGGAGATGTCGACTCCGGTGACCGGGCGACCATGCGTGCACTCGGCGCCCTGCCAAGCAACGGAGCCCAGTTCAGGTTGCGGGACCGCATCGTCGAAAACCCGGATCTGATCGGGCAAACGGTCACCATGACCGTGCCTGTCTCGGATCCGTACGATCAGCTCAACAAGGGCCTGATCGATCGCGGAACCGCCGATCAGTTCCGCAGGCTGAAGGACTTCGAGATTGCCTGGTTCGACCGGCTCAAGGCGCAGGACGCAATCACCAAGCCGTTGAACACGGGACTCATCACCAATGCAGACAGCAGATTTCCGGAGCTTGCCGGCCTCAAGGGCGCGTTGATCGGATCGTTCTGGGCGCTCTTTGTCTGCTTCATGATCTCATTCCCGCTCGGCACAGGAGCGGCCATCTACCTCGAGGAATTCGCGCCCAAGAACAAGTTCAGCGACTTTGTCGAAGTGAACATCAACAACCTGGCGGCCGTGCCATCGGTGGTATTCGGACTCCTGGCTCTCGCGGTATTCATCGGATGGTTCGGGTTGCCTCGCTCGGCACCATTCGTCGGCGGCATGACACTCGCGCTCATGACGATGCCGACGATCATCATCGCGACACGCGCGGCGCTCAAGGCCGTGCCGCCGTCCATCAGGGAAGCGGCGCTCGGAGTTGGCGCGTCCAAACACCAGGTGGTCTTTGGCCATGTCCTTCCGCTCGCCATGCCGGGGATCCTGACAGGCACGATCATCGGCCTTGCGCAAGCCTTGGGCGAAACGGCACCGCTCCTGCTCATCGGGATGAATGCATTCATCACCTCGGCACCTTCCGGTCCCTTTGACAGCGCAACTGCGCTGCCCACGCAGATCTTCATCTGGGCTGACAGCCCCGAGCGCGGATTCGTGAGTCGGACCTCGGCCGCGATCCTCGTCCTGCTCGGATTCCTGGTTACGATGAACGCAATATCCATCTATCTCCGCAACAGGTTCGAGCGAAGCTGGTAGCGCAAGGAGGACATCATGACGAATGACATGAGAAGAATCGAGCGTGACGCGGCGACAAGCGATATCAAGATCCAGGCGCGGAACGTCCAGGTGTTCTACGGCGGCACCCACGCGCTAAAGGACGTCTCGGTCGACATTCTGGACAAGACCGTAACGGCTTTCATCGGGCCTTCGGGATGCGGGAAGTCGACTTTCCTCCGGTGCCTGAACCGAATGAACGACACGATCGACATAGCGCGAGTCGAAGGCGACATACACTTGGATGGCAATGATATCCACGATCCCAGCATCGACCCCGTTCAATTGAGAGCGAGGGTCGGCATGGTTTTCCAGAAGCCAAACCCGTTTCCCAAGTCGATCTACGACAACATCGCGTACGGTCCGCGCATTCACGGCCTCGCAAGGACCAAGGCCGAGCTTGACGAAATCGTGGAGAAGTCTCTGAGGCGCGGCGCGATCTGGGATGAGGTAAAGGACAGATTGCGTGAACCCGGCACGGGGCTCTCGGGTGGTCAGCAGCAGAGGCTGTGCATCGCACGCGCCGTGGCAACCGAGCCCGAGGTCCTCTTGATGGACGAGCCTTGCTCAGCGCTTGATCCGATCGCTACGGCGCAAGTCGAAGACCTGATCGACGAGCTAAGGCGAAACTACTCGGTCGTCATCGTCACGCACTCGATGCAACAGGCTGCCCGGGTCAGCCAGAAGACGGCCTTCTTCCATCTTGGCAATCTTGTCGAGTATCGAGAGACCGGACAGATCTTCACGAACCCGGAAGATCCGCGTACGGAATCCTACATCACCGGGAGGATCGGTTGAAACGGGAGATGCGGCCTGGCCCCTGCCCCACTCGAGCAAGAAATGGAACCTACGCCTTTGACTCCACGCCATTTTCCGAATGCGGGTCTTCGGGCATCCTGACCGGCTGACAGCCGGGCCGCTTCGCTCGCCGGCCAGGTCTGGAAACAGTCCGGTCCGCGCGGCGCCGTTTCCAGGCCTCGATTCCGCGCTCCATGCCTTCCCCGCCTTGCTTGACCTGCGTGCCGATCAGACACGCAGGTTCCGGGCGCGATCGCTGCGGCAAACGCCACTGGCGCTCCAGGCTGCCTCCTCCAGGCGATCATGTCCCAGGCCGCAAGGCTGGCGCTTCTTCGGCGGTGTCTTCCCGCACCCGACGCGCTTGCCCGAACCCGATCACGTGCGGGGCCGCATTCGTCTCGCTGTCCGATGGCGGCGCCAGGAGTCGGCGCCCGAACACCAGGTCGTCTTTGGTCACGTCCTTGCGTTCGCCGTGCCGGAACCTCACACGCTCGATCATCGGCGTTGAGCAAGCCCTGGGCGAAACGGCATCGCTCCCGTTCATCGGGATGAACGCAGTTGTGACCTCGGCACCTGCCGGTCCCGTTGACGGCGCAACCGCGCTGCCGAAGCAGATCTTCAGCCGGGCAGAGAGCCGAATGCGGATTCGTGCGCCGAACTTCGGTCGCGGTCCACGCCCGGCCCGGATTCCTGATCACGATGAACTCAATGTCGACCTGTCCGCGCAAGCGGTTCGAGCGCTTCCGGTAGCGCAAGGGCGAGATCATGATGAATGACACGAGAAGAATCGAGCGTTACGCGGCGGCAAGCGACATCAAGATCCAGATTCTGTCTTTCGTTCTGGAATCCGGGCCCTGGACAACGCGGCGGACCAGTTCGGATCGGGACGCTCGGCAGAGCATGTTGCAAGGGGTTGCTGAATGCTGCCTCGCCGGCTAGCGGCATTCAGTTGTGCAAGACGTCGTTGAACTCGCCAATCATGCCATCCCAAACCGGCACCAGATCCAGCAATCCATCCCAAAACGCCTGATCGCGTCGGCGGTTGAAGTCTGCTGGACGGGTGCCCTGTTGCTCGACCCATGTGTAATAGCCAAGATTGAAGATGCGCTCGCGATCAAAACGGTCCAGCTCCAGCATGTGGTCAATGCCTGCGCCCAGAATGTAGCGGCCAAATGCCTCGGCAGCCTGAACTTGGGCGAACCCATCCCGATAGTGCCTTTTTTCAGCACCCGACATCTCGGTGCAATACATGTCCGCACCGTCAGTCGCGACTGTCAGGACGACATCCCTTTCGCCCATGTCCATGTATTTCGCGTACTTGATTGCGCCCAGCACATTGGCAATCGACGACAGGCCCAGATCGCCCAGGGCGGAAATCTGTTCCAGCGTCATGTCACGGTGATCCGAGAGATGCTTGCGCCCCGCACTGGTATTGAACACCAGATTGAGCGCGTCGCAGGCGCCGTCTGGGACGCCAATGACAAAGTCACTGCCCATGACGTTGTGGATCAGGGGCACATGCTTGTCACCGATGCCCTGAATGTTATGTTCGCCATAGCCGTTGTAAAGCAGGGTTGGACATTCCAGCGCCTCAATCACGCAGGTATGCGTGCCCAGCACATGCTTCAGGTGATCCCCCGCCGCCAGCGTGCCGGCTGAACCGGTCGCCGCTGCAAATGCGCGTGCAGTCAGGCCGCCGTCCTTGTTCAGGTGATCGAAAATCCGCTGCAGCGCAGGTCCGGTGACCGCGCGGTGGATGATGTAGTTGCCATATTCGCCGAACTGATTGAGGACGAGATTGACCGGATCCCTGGCCAGGCCGTGACACGCGTCATAGATTTCCTTGACATTGCTCTCGGTGCCCGGCGTGCGGCAAATGTCATTGGCGTCGACCAGCCAGCGGTTCAGCCAGTCAAAGCGTTCCCTGCTCATGCCTTGGGGGAGCACCGCAACCGAACGACATCCCAGCAAGGTGGCAATGGCAACGCCGCCACGGCAGTAGTTCCCGGTCGACGGCCAGACCGCACGGTGCCTTGTGACGTCAAATGCGCCCGACATCAGGCGCGGGATCAGGCAGCCGTAGGCCGCCAGAACCTTATGCGTGCTGATCATTGGGAAGCGGTTGCCCAAGGCAACCGCGATTTTAGCTTTCACCCCTGTCAGCGCTTCGGGCAGGACTATGTGCTCGGGCACATCGACAAGGCTCTTGCGATCCGCCGCATTGTGCCAGTGCACCCGAAACAGGTTGCGCGCATCCGGAGCATCTGGATCGGCGTCAGCGATGTCGTGAGACTTCGAAGAGAGATGGCGAACAGGATCGGCAAGCTCCTTGATCCTTGGCAAGGCTATGCCAGCTTCACGAAGCCTTTCGAGATTGCGGTCATATGCAGACCGATCGATGATTCGATCTTCCAGGCCGGGTGTCATGTCAAGTCCTCTCGATGGGGTCCTGCCGCATTGAAGCAACGCGGCGACAGACGTCAGGCAGCAAGCAGATCATTGTGGCGGTTCCTTGCGCAACCGGGCGATTCGCTTGCGAGGCTGCGTCGCCGAGATGCCGGAAGAGTTCGGTCGTGGATTGATGTTGCCATCCTGATGCACCCTGTGCGCCGGAACCGTGCATGTGCGCCTGGAAATGAAGCCGATCACGCGCGAGGCCTTGGGTTGGTCACCTTTTGATCACCGGAAGGCGTTCCGGCGCGCGGCGCGACAAGAGCACTGCGCCGGTCTCGCGGACAGCGACATTTTCCTCCTGCAGCATGTTGAATCCATCACCATAGCGCATGCCCGGCTCGATGGTGATGACCATGCCCGGTTCAAGCGTGGTTTGATCCCATGACGTGTGCGAAGGCCATTCCGTCAACTGCATTCCCAGCCCGTGCCCCAGACGCCCGACATCGCCTTCGCTGGCCCCGCTGCCGGACATCACGTCGGCCATGGCATGGTAAAGGTCTGCGGCCGTCGCTCCGGGCACGGCCGCGGCGATGCCAGCCTCGGTGGCGGCATAAACCACATCATAGGCGCGGCGCATTTCGTCCGAGGCGTGACCGAATGCGTAATTCCGGTCGAAGTCGCAGAAATAGCCGTCAAACACGGCACCGGTGTCAAGCATCATCATGTCACCGGGACCAAGGCGGCGGTCGGTGGGGTTCCTGATGACATCCGCGAAACCGCCCGGCCCTGAACCGCCGACCAGAAAGGGAACCTCGTCCGCGCCTCGCTTCAAGAGCTCGATCCGCATCCTCGCGAAGGCGCCGCGTTCGGTGTCGCCCATCTGCACGAACTCGGGGATGGCCTCGAACGTGTCGGACGCAATGGCGCAAATATGCAAGATCTTTTCGATCTCGGCCTCTGATTTCACCATCCGTTGCCTGCGCACGACATCCGTGGCGTCCACGAGCCGATCGCCCCCAACCAGGGTGCGCAACCTGTCCAGGTCGGCTGCAGGCATGCGGACATGGGTTTCATGTCCCATGGGCATGCCGATCACTCCGGCAGTGCCGGCCAGTTCGTTCAGCGTATCTGCGAGAAGCGACACGCCGTCATCGTCTGGCCGAGGTGCGGGCCAGGTGCGGACATCCTCAATCCAGGTAGTCGCCATGCAGGCCGCGCCGATGCCGGGAATGACCGCAACCGGCCTGGCCTGCAGCGGGACGACCAGGAACCAGGGCCGCGCCGGGCTTTGCCAGAACGGCGTGTGAAACCCTGAATAATAGCGCACCTCGGCTTCGGTCGACAAAAGCATCGCGTCCATGCCCCGGTCTGCCATCATGAGCTGCGCCTTCGCGGTGCGCGCTTCAAATTCCGCCGAAGCGAACCCCCGTGCCGGCAACACTTGCCGGGATGCGTTCATCTGCATGCCCTCCAAAACTTGCTCGGCAACGCTCAGGCCCTTGCCCTGACCCCTGTCGGGTCATGCATCCTGGGCAGGCTGGCCCTGGCCGCAACGCGTTTGCGGCAACCGCGACTTCATGGGTTCAGGACGACCCTGTCCAGAGCCTTGGGATGATCGGCTACCGGTTCCCAGCCGTCCGCGGTGATGATTAAACTGTCGCCCGACTGGACGCGAAAGCTCTCGGTCAGGACCGAGCCGTCGACGGCGAAAACGATGCCCGGCCGGATAGCGGTCCTGTCGCCGGTCACGAGTTGGGGGCTTTCCGGAAAGCCGGACCCCGTCGCTCGCCCGCAGCGGAACGGATATTCGCAACCCGCGCCCTGCATGACTTAGGCATAGGCGGCGTGCACGCTTTCGGCTGTTGCCCCGGGGCGCGGCGCGTCCAGCGCGGGCCTGCTGGCTCGCCATCGCCACCTCGTGGACAGCCGCCCGCGTCTTGTCGGCGATTTCCCCGATCCGGAAGGTGCGGTCGAAGCCCGACTTGAAGCGGTGGAAATCGGTCATGCCGCAAGAGCGCAGGAAAACCGGCTCGCCACGCTGCATGACGCGTGTCGACGCATGGTGACGGGTCTTAACGATGTCGCGACCCGAGGCCATGAACTGCAGGAATTGGGTGTTGGGCGACATGTCGCCGTCGTCGTGATGGACTGCCAGAAGCGCTGCCGCTTCGCGAGCGCCCGCCTGTGAGGTTGCAATCGCCGCTTCATGTTCCGGCACTCCGTCGCCGATGGCGGCACGGCCCGCCGCCATCATTGCGTTTGAAACCTGGCCAGCGTGACGGGCGAGCCGCGTTTCCCCGGCCGACTCGATCATCCGCATTTCCGCGAGGATCGGTGCCGCGCTTGTCTGCGCTTCCGCCCCCACGAGACTGTCGAAATAGGAACGAGCCATCGGCGGCACGTGATCCGGCTCGATGCCGATGCGGGCCGCGTTCCTGACGGTGCCAGGCAGTTCCTCGAGCCAATCACCGCCTTTCCCGTCATTCCAGGCGGCGATCCTGCCCACCCGCGCTGTGGCAAGGGCGCTGTTCAGGTTGATGGTCGGGGTGATGGGCAGGCTTTCGCCGTCACGAGGCACGACCTGGATCGTGACCCGGCCGAACTCCATATTCAGGTAGCCGAAGTGGCCGGTGAGATGGCGGACATTGTCGTCATCGGCTATCAGCGCCACATCGATGCCGGCCTCGTCCAGCCGTTGGCGAAACATTTGCATTCGAGCGGCAAGGAAGGTCATTCGGCGTCTCCTTCCAAGGGCAGTCGGTCGAGGACCAGTTGCGTCCACAGCGACGCGCCGATCGGCAGGAGCGCGTCGTTGAAGTCGTAGTCGCAGGAATGCAGCGGCTGGCCGTGCGGCCCGCTATCGCCATTGCCCAGCAAGAGAAAGCAGCCTGGCACCGCGGCACTGAAATGAGCGAAATCCTCGGAAAAGCTCATCGGCTGCCGATCGGGTATCGTGTCGAGCCCGGCCGATTGCGCGGCCCGGATCACTGCCACTGTCGGACCGGCGGCGTTGATGGTCTCGATGAACTCGGTGTCGAACTTGAAATTGAAGGACACCCCGTGGGCCGCCGCGACGCCTTCGGCGAGCTGCCGCATGAGGGCTTCAATGCTTTCGCGGTCGCCGGGACTGCGAGCCCGCACATCTCCTTTCAGTGTCGCCGTGCCGGGCAAGACATTGCGCTGGCCGTCGGTCAGGAATTCGGTCACCGAGATCACGGCGCCAGCGCCGGGCGCCAGTTTCCGCGATACGATGGTCTGCAGGGCCTGGACCATTTCCGCGCCGATGGAGATTGCGTCGCGCCCGACCTGCGGCATTGAGGCATGGCCGCCCTGACCGAGAATTGTGATCTCGAACAGGCTTTCTGACGTGCAGATCAGGCCGGGTCGGGTCGACACCTGGCCGACCGGCGCGCCAGGCAGATTGTGCATGGCATAGACCTCCTCGATGGGAAACCGTTCAAGCACGCCCTCGTCGATCATCGCCTGGGCGCCGAGCCCGTGCTCCTCGTTGGGCTGAAACAGAAACACCACGGTTCCGTCGAACCCGGGATCGGCAGCCAGGACCCGCGCCGCGCCCAGGAGCATGGTCATGTGGCCATCGTGACCACAGGCATGCATGACACCGGGATTCTCGGAAGTGTAGTCGTGGGCGCTCGTCTCCTGGATCGGCAGGGCGTCCATGTCGGCGCGCAGCCCGATCGCGCGGTTTCCTTTCCCGGATCGCAAGACCCCAACCACACCGACACCCTCATGCACTTCGAGGCCATGTGCGCGCAGAAGAGCCGCAACCCTGGCCTTGGTGCGCTTCTCCTGGAAACCGAGTTCGGGGAAGCGGTGAAGTTCCTGCCGCAGTGCCGACAGGCTGATGTCGCATCCTTCCAAGGCAATCTCCCGGCCCTGCCGGCCGGCAATATCCAGCCCGCAACGATCCATCTTCCTAAGCGGCGGCGTCTCTTGGCAGCAATGCCGTTCCGGGGCAAGAGAAGATCTGCCCGAACCCTTTCAACTCATCCGCGATCCCGGCCCGGCGCAGGCAACTCCAGAACTGGGCCTGGTTGGAGGTGATCACCGGCTTGCCGGTCGCCCGCTCGATCTCGTCGGCGACCTCCAGCGACCGGATGCCGCCGCAGCTGAGAAAGATCGCGTCAGCCTCGGGCCGGTCGATCGCGACCGCAAACTCCTTCCAGAAATCCGGAGTCACCTGCCCCATCTGGGTGCCGGTGCTCAGGTTCAGCCCCTGAATGTCGAGGACATCGAAACCCTTCTCCAGCAGGTATTCCGCTTCCGCGGTGTTCACCTCATCCAGATAGGGCGTGCCGACGACGAGCGTCTTCGCCGCCAGTTCATGCAACGCATCGAGCACGCCCTGCACGAGACACATCGGCTGCGCCCAAGGGGCGCCCTTCCTGATCTCGGCCATGACGCGGTCTTCGCCGATCACGATGGATCCGCTGGTGCAGCTGTAACTCACGACATCGGGCTTGAGATCAGGCTGGATGCGCGAAGCGGCGTCCGCCATGTGCTCTATATGGCGGGCAAGTGTCTCGCTGGTGGTGCAGTCTTCGGTCTTGAGCCTCGTGACGTGCACCGCGACGCCCTCGGGAACCATGTCGAAGAAATCCGCCTCCGACGCCAGATCGGTCGACATGAGGATGAATCCCAGGCGGGCGCGGTGATGCCGACCCCGGTCCAGCACTGGGTTCCAGCCCCTTGATTTCGCCGTATCGCCGGACTTGAACATTCGATCGGCTCCTTCCTCGAAGGACCAGGCTGTCTCCGTCCAGTCCTGCCGTCAATCGCCGGCCCGGACCCGGTGGTCGGCAAAGCCGTGAGAACTGCACTGTGCCCATCACGCGGTTTCCCTGACCGCGCTCAGGAGCTGTTGCGTGCGTTCCCCGAATTCGGACTGCCGGACAGGTCCGCCGACGAGCCCTTTCCTTCGATCATGCTGTCATCAGAGAATCAGACCCGGTCCCAAATGTCACGGGCAATTTCCATTCGGTGCGTCACCATCAGCATCGTCAAAATGCATTCGCTGACGGGCGCGCGGATGACATTCCTCACCTCGCCGATCACTTCCGGATCAAGCGCCGGGGTCGCCATGTCGAACAGCATCACATTGGGCCGCATGGCAAGCACCCGGGCAATTGCCTCGCGCCGTTGCTGGCCTCCGGCAGGACGCCGCCCGCTTGTTGGCACGCACCCAGGACTCGGTGCTGCGGCCGCGCGGAACACAGTGCACGTCACCTGGCAGGTTGCGAACGGTTGGAATCGGCATGCTCGATCCCCTTTGCATGCCTGGTGACCTATTGACGGCAATGTTGTCAGCGACGACCCCGTTTGGAAGTCGAGTGCGCCCTTCCCAATCCGGACCGGTCCGCGGCTGAGACAGCCGCCGCCTGTTCAGGAGCATTGCATGTGCCGTGCGAGAAAAGGGTCCGTCGCATTTCCGGGAGCGACCGCGGGCAAGTGGTGCGTCTGGCTTCTGGACAGTCTCGGACTCGGGACAGAGCCCCCGACAATCGTGTCGGCGCGCATCGGATTCGGGACAGGATCCGCAGATTCAGATGTCCTTGCCTCCAGGGCAGAAGCCGGCAACTCTCGTGAACCCTTTCTCCCGGATCTTGCCGACGGTTCCAAGGCTGAGCCCCTGTTTTCATGCTTCACCGCGAGTGTCCGAGGCTTCAGCCATCGCGTTGGGGTTCATGGAATCCGCATGCCCGCTACGCGCCAGGATTGCCGGCAAGACTTCAAGAAGAGCCTGCTTGCCCGGGAGAATGGTCCTCATGGAACCCATGATTGGGCCCCGGGGCCAGGACGTCCGGTGCGCCAGGCCGACTGGCGGGATGTCGCCGGGCGAAGGTCCCGGCAGAAAGAGAGGTCAGCCAGCCACTTTCTCCGCGAACCATGCGCCGGTCGTCGCGAGGCGGCAGGCGAAGCGTTGGCCAGCGGCAGGCGTGGGCCGGGCTGTCGGGCAACGAAAACGACCATGTCCGGAGTGCCGAGGCTTTCAGGCGGGGCCGAGGGCAGCACCCTCCAGGCCGGATCGGCGAGGCAAGGAGGGACTCCGCGGGACCCGGGAGGCCTCGACGCTGCCCCGGCCATTGCGTCAGGGTCGCCGGAGGAAGGGGACGTTCCCGCAGCTCCGGATGCACGGCATCGAGGAGTCGGACCCGGCCATGGCAGTGACGGAGTCCGCGAACAAAAAGGGGCAGTGACGCCGCCGGCGGAGTGGATGGGGCGAAGGGCCGGGGCCGTCGGAAGAGCGGGGCGGCAAGGCGTTCACGGAGATCGGGATCCGACAATGGGCGTCACATGCGCCGCTCGCTCACGCAGCCCGTGCCAGCCGCCTTTTGCGGCAGCGGTGCGGGCTGACGTCAGACCGAAGGCATGAGCCGGATGCGTCAGCGCGCCCGTCCGGATCCGTGCGGGGGGCGCTCAGTAATGACCGTCCCTGCCGCGATAACCTGGTTGGCGTCAGCGTTTCTGCCTGGAACGGCGCCTGCGACGCCATGGGTCCGCCCGCAGCCTTCCCATCGGCCGAAACAGGCTCCATCCGGACACGCCGGCGCTGAACGCCGAAGGCGCGCTCAGGGCCTTCGCGGCAAGGGTCCGGGCCGGCGGGCCCGGCCTGGACCGTTCTCTCCCCGGGATCGGCGCCGCGAACGTCAGGGACGCCGGCCCGAGGGACCGCAGGCTTCGCGGCGGCCGTCATGAGCGTCATCCCCGACCGGGACGCGCCCGGCGACAGCACGCACCATCTTGTTGCCGAAGCGGCAATTGCCGCCAGATGAGGTCGCCACGGCCCTGCAAATCACCATTTGGTTACCTGATATTTCCTTTTTCGCTGAAATGTCCTACAAGAGCAGGAGAGGCAAAGCGTTTCGTGCAGTTGCATGGACCGGTCGGGCCAATCTTGTCCGGGTCGATGCGATGACCATGTTGGGTCAAGGACGAACGGCAATTCGCGCGCTGGGTTCAACCCTTGCGACAGTTGTCCTGCGCACGAAATCCTGGCCGGCGCGGGTCTTGACAAGGGCCGGGGACACGCCCCTCATTGAGATCGCCGGATCGCCGGATCGCCGGATCGCCGGATCGCCGGATCGCCGGATCGCCGGATCGCCGGATCGCCGGATCGCCGGATCGCCGGATCGCCGGATCGCCGGATCGCCGGATCGCCGGATCGCCGGATCGCCGGATCGCCGGATCGCCGGATCGCCGGATCGCCGGATCGCCGGATCGCCGGATCGCCGGATCGCCGGATCGCCGGATCGCCGGATCGCCGGATCGCCGGATCGCCGGATCGCCGGATCGCCGGATCGCCGGATCGCCGGATCGCCGGATCGCCGGATCGCCGGATCGCCGGATCGCCGGATCGCCGGATCGCCGGATCGCCGGATCGCCGGATCGCGCACCTGTCGGGCGGCAGGCTCGATGTGCCCCGCTCCTGAAACTCCCTCCCGCGCGCGGCGCGCCGTCCTGGCCGCCGCGCTGCTCGCGCTGCCGCTCCTCGCGCTGCTCGCGCCCTCGGCGCAAGCCAACAACCCCGGTTGCAGCAGGGCGGACGGCAATTACCAGGCGCACGAGAACTGGGCGCTCACGCCGTCGAACCTGAACGACGGGGACAAGTTCCGCCTGCTCTTCGCGTCGTCGACGACGCGAGACGCGCGCGCCGCTACCAACGGAGTGTATGACGCCTTCGTCGAGAACCGGGCCAAGGCCGGACACTCGGCCATCACCGACGGGTGTGCGGGCAAGTTCGCCGCGCTCATTTCGACCCAGGGCTGGAGCGCGAGGCAGAACACGTCCACCAGGTCAAGCGACACCGACGCCTCCATATGGTGGCTCGCCGGCCAAAAGGTGGCCGACGACTATGCCGATTTCTACGACGGGTCCTGGGACAGCCGTGACCACAAGAACGAACACGGCACCAGAACCAGCCACGACCGTGTCTGGACCGGAAGCCTGAACAACGGCAGCGTTCACCCCACGCAGCGCGCCGGTCTCGCCATCGGCAATACGAGACTTGCCAGGCTCGGCTCGGGCAGCCCGCTGAGCTCCGACGCGCGCAGCTCCGCCCAGGAACACCGCATCTTCGGACTTTCGCCCATCTTCACCGTGGTGAAGGATCCGAGGCTCTCGATTTCGCTCGACAAGACCTCGGGGAACGAGCTCAATTCAGGGGGGAGCCATGTCATCGTCACGGTCAAGCTCGACAGGGCGCGACCCAACGACACGTCGTTCAAGATGTGCGTCAAGAACACGAGCACGGCAACGTTTCGCAAGAGCACCAGCGCGAACGAGCGCGACTTCGACCTCTACGAGTACTTGCTCAACACCGGCGGCAACCTGGTTGAGCTCACCGTCGACGCATCGAACTGCCACACGATGGCGATCAAGAAGAACACCAGCCAACACCGGGTCCGTATCGGCATCTTCGGAGACAACCAGAAAGAAGAGCATGAGAAGGTCGTGCTTGAGCTGAAAAGCCCGTCGTCGGGCGTCAGGATTTCCTCCTCCAAGGGCACCGCGACCTACACCATCACCAACGACGACTCCGAGCCCACCGTGACCATCACCGGCGGTGCAACGGCGTCCGAAGGCACCAACGCGACCTTCACCGTCAAGTCGAGCCACGCCCCCGCGCAAGCCCTCTCGGTCAAGGTGAACATCACCGAGGACGAAGACGCCGACACCGAGAAGAACCACGTCGCCGCCGCCGACGAGGGCGTGCGCACGGTGACCGTCGCCGCGGGCAGCACGAGCCAGTCGTTCACCGTGACAACGAGCGAGGACTGGGTCGACGAGCCCGACGGCGTCATCACCGCGACCGTGCAGGCGGGGACCGGCTACGAGGTCGGGGCGGCCAAATCCGCGCAGGTGAACGTCGCGGACGACGACACACGCGGATTCAGGTTCCGACCCGCGAGGCTGAAGCTCAAGGAAGGGGGAAGCGCCACCTACACCGTGGAGCTCACCTCGCAGCCGCTCGACGAGCCCGAAGGCGTCACCGTCACGCTGACGCCCCTCGGCGACTTCACAGTGGACACCGACAGCAGCAAGGCCGGCAACCAGACGACGCTGCGCTTCGACGCCGTGGGCGGGAACCTCTGGCAGTCCGGACAGACGGTGAAGGTCACTGCGGGCGAGGACGCAAACAGCACCGACGACACCACCGCCATCAACCACGAAGGGTCCGGCGCCGGTTACGGCCCACGCCCCGGCGCCGATTTCGGCGCGGCCCAGGGCATCGTGGTGACCGTCACCGACAACGACGTCCCGCACCTGGTGGTCGCGCCGACCGCGCTCAGCGTCACCGAAGGCGGCAGCTCGACCTTCACCGTGAAGCTCGGGACGCAGCCGTCCGCCGGCGGGACCCTCACCTTCGCCTCGACGAACCCGGACATCACCTTCAGCCCCACCAGCCTCAGCTACTTCAATACCAATCACTCGACCAGGGGGTGGAACGAGCTGCGGACCGTGACCGTCCATGCCACGAGCGACGACGACATCGGCGACGACACCGCGACGCTGACCGTGACCGCCTCGGGCGGCGACTATGAGGGCAAGACCGCGACCGTCGCCGCCACCGTCACCGACACCAGCACCCCGGCGCTCGTGCTCTCGACCAGCACGCTCAGCGTCACCGAGGGCGCGAGCACCACCTACACGGTCGCGCTCGCCGCCAAGCCGACCGGGACGGTGACGGTCGCCATCGGGTCGAGCAACGGCGACGTCACGGTCGATACCGACAACGATGACACCAACGGCAACCAGAACAGGCTCACCTTCAACGCCAGCGGCAGCAAGCTCTGGAACGAAGTGCAGACCGTGACGGTCAACGCACGCGGCGACGCCAACACCGCCAGCGAGGCCGTGACGCTCACCCACACCGCCTCGGGCGGCGGCTACGGCGCGGTCAGGAAGACGCTCTCGGGCACCGTCACCGACGACGGCAAGAAGACCGTCGCGTTCGCCCAAACGGACTACCCCGTCATCGAGGGCAAGGGGCCGGTGACGGTCACGCTCGTCATGTCCGAAGCGCGCAGCGCGACCACCAATGTGAGGGTCTCCGCGACGCCGCTGACCGCGACGGGCAGCGGCGTGGACTACACCGGCCTGACCTTTGTCGCGACGTTTGCGGCAGGGAGCACGAGCGCAACCTTCGAAATACCGATCAGGGTGGACGACCTCCTCGAGGATGCGAACGGAGAGCGTTTCCGCGTGGACATCTACGACGGCGACTTTCCGAACGACCTCAAGAAGGTCAGACCCGACCTGGCCTACGTCACCATCTACGACGCGGCGGTCCTGTCCTTCACCCGCCCGGACACGACGAGGGTTTTCGAAGGCGGGCGGGCGCTCGAGTTCACCCTGGACGCCCGCGCGCCGTATTTCGACGAGGCCGACGGGCACGGCTTTGCCCATGTACGGCTGTCGGGTCGGGCAAGCTCGCACAGCGACTACCGCATCGAGTACTGGTACCCCGGGCTCGGGTGGACCAGCTCGACGCGCTTCATCGCAATCCCGGCGGGCACGCCGAGCGCCCGCGTACGCGTGACGGCGCTTGAAGACGGGCGCAAGGAGGGAAGCGAGACGGCAACCCTCACCCTGATCGAGCTCCCGAAGGTCTACCGCGACACGGGGCAACCGTTCTACCGCGCCGGCACCCCCCGCACGGTGAGCTTCACCGTGGCCGACCGCGAGACGGTCGCGCCGCGATTGACGTCGGTTGCGCATCACGACCCGGCTGCATCGACGGCCGTCTCTCCGGCAAGCCTCACCTGGCGAGTCACCTTCAACGAGGAGGTGCACGCCGTCGATGCGGGCGACTTCACGCTGACGGGCACCAGCGCGACGCTCGCCGTGGCGCGGGTCGCGGGCACGCATGCGTTCGACGTCACCGCCTCGGGCGGGAACCTCGGGCGCATCACCGGCGGACAGGTCACGCTCGGCCTCGCGCCCGACAACGACATCACCGACGGCAGCGGCAACGCGTTCACCCGGTGGAACGAATTCACGAGCACGTACTGGGTCCACGACGGCACCACACCGCCGCCCCAGCCGGTGGTGACGGTCGTGGCCAGCAACTCGGTGGTCGCCGAAGGCGTAAGGACACACTTCACCGCGAGTCCGAACGTGGCGCTGAGTACAAACCTGAAGCTCAATGTGACGATGACCCAGAGCGGCGATTTCTTCCAATCCGAACATCTTGGCAAGCGATCATTGTCGTACAGCCGCGACCACGGTAATTGGCAGTACGGCCCCCGCTCACAGAACGACTCCGTCGACGAGCCCGACGGCAGCGTCACGCTGACCATCGACAGCGGCGACGGCTACACCGTCGGAAGCCCGCCCTCGGCGACGACTACGATCAGGGACGACGACCCGACGGTGGTGCGTCTCGCGCGCACCGGCACCGGCGCGGTGACCGAAGGCGGCACCGTCGAGCTTGACGTGACGCTCGGCCGCGCGCTCGTCGCCGGCGAGACCATCGATGTGCCGCTCGCCGTCGGCGGCACGGGCGTGACCGCCGGCGACTGGAGCCTGGCGCCGAAGCCGGGGGCGACCAACACGGGTGTCACGCTCCTTGATGCGGGCACCACGACCCCGAAGGTGCGCTTCGAGGGCGCGGGCGCGCAAACGGCGACGCTCGAGCTGACCGCGACGGCGGACGGCACGGCGGAGGGCAGCGAGACCTTCACCATCGCGCTCGGCAGCGACAGCGCCTTCGACGAAGCCGCGCTCGGCACCAATGTCGGCGGCGGCGCCGACCCGCACGGCACGGACAACACCTTCGACGTGACGGTGAACGACGGCGCCGCCCCGCCGCCGGGCACGCCCGCGGTCGGGTTCGCCTCCGCCACCTCGAGCGCGGCCGAGGACGCCGGCACGCACAACGTGACGCTCGACCTCGCCCCGGCGGCGCCCTCGGGCGGCCTCACCCTCGCCTACGCCGTCACCGGCACGGCGACGGCAGGCAGCGGCAACGACTTCACCATCCAGGGGTCGGGAACTCTCAGCGTCGCCGCCGGAGCGACCGCGGCGAGCGTCCCCATTGCCATCAATGACGACAGCACCGACGACGACGCCGAGACGGTGGTGCTGACGCTGAACCCGGGCACGGGCTACACGCTCGGCGGCACGACGGTGCATACGCTCACCATCACCGATAACGACGACCCCGTCACGCCGACGGCTTGCGTGTCGGCGCAGCTGCTGAGCGACGTCCAGGGCTATGCGGGCGAGAGCCGTCCGAACTCGCCGGACCATGTCCCGCGCTGGCGTCGGGTGCTCGCCGCCTTCGGGGAGAGCAACAGCTACGACGACAACCCGATGACCGTCGCCGAGGCGCAGGCGCAGGCGGATCGCGGCCTTCAGCGCTGGGTGCCGGTGGTGACTGCGCTCGAATGCCTCGAGGGCACGACGCCGCCGACCGTCCCCCAAGTCACGGTGCAGGGCGGCAGCGCCGTCACCGAGGGCGGCCATGCGGTGTTCACTGTCAGCGCGAGCTCAAGTCCCGCGGCGGCCCTCACGGTGACGATCGCCGTCGCCGACGACGCCAGCAGCGACTTCCTGGCGTCATCGGACGAAGGCGAGAAGACGGTCACCATCGCCAGTGGCCAGACCTCCGCCACCCTGACGGTCCCGACGCAAGATGACAGCACCGACGAGGCCGACGGCAGCGTGACGGCTACCGTCTCCGGCGGCACCGGCTACACCGTCGGAAGCCCGTCGACCGCCACGGTGGCAGTGAGTGACAACGACCCGGCGGCGCAAGGAACGCCCGTCGTGCGCATCGCCGCGGGCGCGGGCGTCACCGAAGGCGGGAACGCCGTGTTCACGCTCACAGCGTCCCCAACACCGACCGCGTCCATCACCGTCAATGTCGCCGTCGCGCAGAGCGGGGCCTTCGCGAGCAGCGGACAAGCCGGGACGCGCACCGTCACCATCGGAACCGGCGGCACCGCGACGCTCACCGTCGCCACCGATGATGATGGCACCGACGAGGCAAACGGCAGCATCACCGCCACCGTGCAGGCGGGCACCGGCTACACCGCGCACGGGACGCAAAACGCAGCCACGGTTGGAGTCGATGACAACGACGTTCCGGTGGTCAGGGTCACGGGCGGCACGGGGGTGACGGAAGGGGGAACAGCAGCGTTCACCGTCACGGCGAGCCCGACGCCGGCAGCCGCCATTACTGTCAGCGTCGCCATCACGCAGAGCGGCAACTTCGCGACGAGCGGACAGACCGGGACACGTACCGTCACCATCGGGTCGAGCGGCACCGGCACCGTCAACGTCACGACCGTCAACGACAGTACCGACGAAGCGAACGGGGCCATCGCCGCCACCGTGCAGGCGGGCAGCGGCTACACGGTGGCGACGGCGCCGAACCATGCGGCGAGCGTCACCGTCGCCGACGACGACGCGACGGCCGGGGTTCCGACCATTTCGATTGCCGATGCCACGCTCAACGAGAACGAACGCCTTGGGTGGTTCACCGTGAGCTTGAGCAAGGCGACGGACCAGGATGTCCGTTTCGCCTACGCGACGCGCGACTCGACGCCGGTCTCGGCAACGGCGAACAGGGACTACAACGAAGTCCCGCGCGCGTGGCGCATAGGAAGCCGGGTCAGGGCGGGCGAAACGTTCACAGAGATCCGTATCGGCATTCGCGACGACAACCACGACGAGAATCCGGAGACGTTCGAGGTCGAACTCATCGACGCGTTCATGTACCGCTCGGGGCAGAAGGTGCCGGTGTCGATTGCGGACGGCGTCGCGGTCGGCACCATCGTCAACGACGACCCGATGCCCGCGGCGTGGCTCTCGCGCTTCGGGCGCACGGTGGCCGAGCAGGCGCTGGACGCCGTGGCGGGCCGCATGGCGGCGCCGAGGACGCCCGGCCTTGACGCCGCGCTGGCGGGCCACGCGCTGGGCGCGGGGCATGGCGTCTCCGGCGACGGGGGACCCGGCGAAGGGGAAGCCGGCGCAATGACGCCCTCGGAACGCAGGGCGGCGCGGGCCGGGCGCGAGGCGGCCGAGGCCATGGCCGGGATCGCGCGCGGCATCATCGCGGACACGCACGGCACGTCCGGCGACCTCGCGGCGGACCCCATGTCCATGGACGCGCGGGACGCGCTCCTGGCCAGCGGCTTCACGCTGACCACGGGAAGCGGCGACGGCGGCAGCACGGCCTTCTGGGGCCGGGCGGCGCGCTCGGGCTTCGACGGGCATGACGGGACCTTCTCGCTCGACGGGGAGGCGACCACCGTGACGCTCGGCGCGGACCATGCGAGGGGGAGATGGCTGGCCGGCCTGGCGCTGCTGCGAAGCTCGGGAGACGGGAGCTACCGGGACGACGGGACCGGGTCCCGCGACGTGTCGCGGACGTGCGCGGAGACGGACCCGGAGGCGCGGGCCGTCCCCTGCGACGGCGCGGTCCGCGAGGGCGACGGCACGGTGGAGGCCACGCTGTCGGCGGCGGTGCCCTACGCCGCGCTGCAGGCCTCGGAACGGATCGGGCTCTGGGGCGCGCTGGGAACCGGCACCGGCGAGGTGACGCTCAGGCCGGAGACGGGCGGGGCGCTGTCCTCGGACCTGTCCTGGAGCATGGCGGCGGCGGGACTGCGCGGCGAGCTGCTGGACGGGACGGGCCATGGCAGCGGCCCGACGCTGGCGGTGGTCTCGGACGCGCTCTGGACGCGCACGCGCTCGGAGAGGACGCATGAGCTTGCGGCGTCGGGCTCCGTCACGTCGCGGCTGCGTCTCGGCCTGGAGGGCGGCTGGACGGTCGCGCTCGGGAACGGCGGCAGCCTGTCGCCGAGGCTGGAGGCGGGCCTGCGCCATGACGGCGGCGACGCGGAGACCGGGTTCGGGATCGATCTCGGCGGCGGGATCGCGTGGACGGACCCGGGACGCGGGCTCTCGCTCGGCCTCTCGGGGCGCACGCTCGTGGCGCACGAGGACGGGGGCTTCAGGGACCGGGGCCTCGCGCTCGACGTGGCCTGGGACCCGCGCCCGGAGACGGGACGGGGCTGGTCGGCCTCGCTGAGCCGCTCCCTTGGCGGATCCTCCTCCGGCGGCGTGGCCGCGCTCCTTGGCCCGGAGGCGTTCCCCGACGCCTCCCCGGGCGGGGGCGGCGCGTGGAGCGCGGAGGTCGCGCACGGCACGGCGCTCGGCGCGGGCATGGTCGCCAGCCCCTACGGGCGCGTGGGCGGGACGCTGGGCGCGAAGGACGAGGTCCGCCTCGGCTGGCGCGCCGGGCCGGACGCGCCGCACGCGGAGGACGCGACGCTCGACCTCTGGGCGGAGCCCGTGACGGGCGACGGCGGACGCGCGGTCGGCGCCGGGCTCGAATGGAGGTGGTGACGGGGCGCTGCATGCACGCAAGGCAATGGATTGAAAAAACGGCCCTCGGAGCGCCTGAAAACCACTCGTGAGGTCAGGACGTCCGAGATTGGCCCACCAGACCGCGGGCAGGTGAGCGCAGTTCAGAAAAGTCCGGACAATGACAAACCAGCAAACGTAACCAGCACCAACGCTGCAGCCCCGGCGAAATCGCCAGACAAGGTATCAACGTTGCGAGCAAACGTGTCTTTCAGCTCGTTCATTCCAAGGGATTCCTTCAATTCGCCTGAGATCGACGGACAGCGTCCGTGTTTCCTAAGTGTTCTCATTATTGATCAAGTGTAAAGACCTTTATGCGAACATTTGCGAACAAAAAGCGCAGGCTTTTCTTAACCCACTGAAAGCATTGCGATTGCCTTGTCCTGCTCCAGCAGCCAAAGAAGCTTTCGCAAGGCCTCTCCACGCCGTGTCCCGAGTTCCGGATCACTCGCAACGAGTTCCCTGGCATCACGATTCGCGGCAGAAAGCAGCGCTCCATGGCATTCCAGATCGGCGATCCGGAATTGCGGAAGCCCGGACTGGGCCGTGCCGAGCACGTCCCCCGCCCCGCGCATTGCAAGATCTTCTTCCGCAATCCGGAACCCGTCCTCCGTCGCGCGCAGGATCTCGAGGCGTCGCCGGGCGGAATCGGAAAGCGGGGAAGAATAGAGCAGCAGGCATGTTGACCGCTTTGCGCCGCGACCGACCCTGCCTCGCAACTGATGCAGTTGTGCCAGGCCAAAGGACTCCGCACCCTCGATCACCATGATCGAGGCATTCGGCACGTCGACCCCAACCTCTATGACCGTCGTTGCAACCAGGACTCGCGTTTCCCCTGCGACAAATGCTGCCATGGCGGCATCCCGTTCGCCGGGCGGCAACTGCCCATGAACAAGACCCACGGCTTGCTCGCCGAGAACCGCGCGAAGTCGCTGAAATCGCTCCTCGGCGGCGGCCTGAAGTCGGGTTTCGCTTTCGTCGACGAGCGGGCAGACCCAGTATGCCTGCCGACCTTCCGCCACTGCAGCTTTCAACTGGGTCATGGCCTTGCCTATCCGGTCGTCTGGCACCGTCGCGGTCGTCACCGGCGTTCGGCCCGGCGGCTTCTCGTCCAGCACGGACATGTCCATGTCGCCAAAATGCGTCAGGCTCAGGGATCGGGGGATGGGCGTGGCCGTCATCACCAGCACATCGACCGTATCGCCCTTCTTTCCGAGCTCCATGCGCTGCGCCACACCGAATCGATGCTGTTCATCGATCACGGCCAAGCGAAGATCCTGGAATTCGACACCCTTCTGGAACACGGCATGGGTTCCCAGGAGAACCTGGATTTCCCCTTTCTTGAGTGCGGCAAGCTTGGCCACGCGCTTCTTGCCGGTGTCGCGCCCCGTGAGCGCCTCGAGCACAACCTGTGCGGCCTCGGCCAGGGGCCTGAGCGCCTCCAGATGCTGGCGAGCCAGTATTTCGGTCGGCGTCATGAGCACGCCCTGCCCGCCCGCTTCCACAGCTGCCAGCAATGACATGAATGCGACAAGCGTCTTGCCCGAGCCGACATCGCCTTGAAGCAGGCGGTTCATCCGCTCGGAAGCGGCCATGTCGTCGGAAATCTCGCGCATTGCACGTTCCTGCGCGCCTGTCGGACGGTATGGAAGAGCCTCGAGGACGCTTGCCTGACGATTGCCCGCTGCAGCTGATGGCCGTCCCTTGCGCATTCTGCGACGCGAACGGGCGAGCGCGAGCGTCACTTGGTGGGCAAGGAACTCGTCGTATGCAAGCCGCTGTCGTGCAGGCGCATCGGAAGCGATGTCTTTCGCGGAGGCGGGCGCATGAACTGCCGTCACCGCATCATGCCAGCCAGGCCAGCCCATGCTCTCCAGGAACGCGGACTCCAGCCAGTCGTCGAGTTCTGGCGTCCGTTCAACCGCCGCAGCCACGGTCTTGGCCATGACTCTCTGCGAGAGGCCTTGTGTCAGGGGATACACAGGCTCGAACTTCGGCAGCTGACGGGCCTCCTCTGGCGCGAGGATGTAATCAGGGTGAACCATCTGCACCGTTCCATCGAACAGTTCGGTCCTGCCGGAGATCACGCGACGCGCACCTCCCGGAAGCCTCTCCTGCAGCCAGTCGGGTCTTGCGTGGAAGAAGAGCAGCGGAAACTCGAGCTCGGAGTCCGATACGCTTACGCGATAGGGGCGTCCCTTGGCCTGGTTCGGCAGGTGCCGCAGCACCGTCACTTCGGTCGTGACCGTCGCCGGAAGCGTGATGCCCCTGACGGTGGGCCGGATCCGGCGGTCAACGCCGGCATTCGGCAACGTGAAGAGCAGGTCCCGAGACTTGCTGACTTCCATCTGCCCGAACGCGCGCGCGAGCTTCGGACCAATGCCGGGCAGCGAATCGATCGAGGCAAAGAGCGGAAAGAGAACCTCGGGCCGGCCGCTCATGCGTCGCCGATGAGGGCAATCCAGTCGTCCTCGTCCATCGTCTCGACACCGAGCTCGGCAGCCTTCCTGACTTTCGACCCCGCGCCCGGTCCGGCCACAACCAGGTCGGTCTTGGCAGAGACGGATCCGGAAACCCTTGCTCCAAGCGCCTCGGCTCGAGCCTTGGCTTCGTTGCGAGTCATCCTGCTCAGCGTGCCCGTGAAGACAATGGCCTTTCCGGCAACCGGACTGTCGGATGCCGGAGCATCAGGCGGAACGATCTCGAGGTGCTCCACGAGGCGTTCGATCGAGGCGCGTTCCGCCTCTTGATCCATGGCCAGGACGAATGACCGGACCAGGGTTCGGCCCACGCCGTCGATGGACAGGAAGTCCTTCCAGGCCGGACTCCCGTCAAGGGCTGCTTGTGACGCATCGTCCTTGGCCGGCTCTCTTGCCGCGTCGCTTGCAGCGGCAGCGAGAGGGGGCCATTCGATGAAGTGGCGCGCAAGGTCCTTGGCAGCCGCCTCGCCGAGATGCCGGATGCCCAGGCCGAACAGGAACCGATGGAAATCGATCCTCTTGCGCTCATTGATGGCAGCGAAGAGCTTTTCGGCAGATCTTTCCCCCCAACCTTCGTGGTCCTTCAACCGCTTCTCTCTTTCGCGGTCACGTTCCTCCAGCAGGAAGATGTCGGCCAGTTCGGCAATCCAGCCGCGACCATGGAAGTCCTCAACCTGCTTCGCCCCGAGACCCTCGATGTCGAAGGCCCCGCGCGAAACGAAATGCTTGAGCTTCTCTGCAGCCTGGGCGCGACAGACGAGACCTCCGGTGCATCGGCGCACGGCATCCCCTTCCTCCCGGATGGCGGGCGATCCGCATTCCGGACACCTTTCCGGGAATTCGTAAGGTTCCGCGTCCTTTGGCCTCCTTGAGAGATCGACGTCCGCGACCTTGGGGATCACGTCGCCGGCACGATAGATCCGGACCCGGTCACCTGCACGAATGTCCTTGCCGTCCCTGATCTCGTTGCCGCCCGCGTCGCGGCCCGCGATGTAATCCTCGTTGTGAAGGGTGGCATTGGACACGACCACTCCACCGACCGTTACCGGCTTCAACCGCGCCACGGGCGAAAGCGCGCCGGTGCGCCCGACCTGGATGTCGATCGCTTCCAGCCGCGTCCAGGCAAGTTCCGCCGGGAACTTGTGCGAAACCGCCCACCGGGGCGCCGTCGAGCGAAACCCGAGCCTGGCCTGGAGGCCAAGATCGTTCACCTTGTAGACAACGCCGTCGATATCGTAACCGAGCGTGGCGCGCATCTCCTCGATCCGGTGGTAATGGGCGACCAGCTCCGCGGTGCCGTTGCAGAGCGCCATGAGCGGGTTGGTCGCAAAGCCAATGTCCTTCAGCCGCCTGATCGCCCCTTCCTGAGTGTCCGCCAGCGCTTCGCTGACGCTGCCCCAAGCATAGGCAAAGAACCTCAATGGCCGCTTGGCCGTGATCCGGGGATCCAGCTGCCTGAGCGACCCGGCGGCCGCATTGCGGGGATTTGCGAATGTCTTTTCGTCCCGCTCGGCCTGGCGGGCATTCAGCACCGCAAAGTCCTCGTGGCTCATGTAAACTTCACCCCGAACCTCCAGCAGGGCGGGGGCCGGCTTGATGCGCTCCGGAACTTCCTTGATTGTCAACGCATTGGACGTGACATCTTCACCTGTCGTGCCGTCACCACGCGTCGCCGCGCAGACCAGTTGGCCATCCTCGTATCTCAGGGACAATGACAGGCCGTCAATTTTCGGTTCCGCAGTACAGGCCAAGGGGTCGGACTCGGACGGAATTTCCGTGTTGAACGGTCGAATTCCGCCACGTCCGTTTCATCAAACGCGTTTTCAGTACAGGCCAAGGGGTCGGACTCGGACATGCCCAGGAATTTCCGTGTTGAACGGTCGAGTGCCATTCCGCCACGTCCGTTTCATCAAACGCGTTTTCCAGGGACAGCATCGGGATCGAATGCCGGACCTTCCGGAAGCCCTCGGAGGGCGCGGCGCCCACTTGCTCGGTGTGAGAATCGTCTCTCTTGAGTTCCGGGAAGCGTCGCTCGATTTCCGCATTCCGGCGCTTCAGGAGATCGTAGTCTGCATCCGTGCGCTCCGGCGCGTCTTCCTGGTGATACGCCTTGGCGGCTGCATGCAGCACCTTTGCCAAGCGAGCCAGTTCGGCCTTGGCTTCCTCAGGGCTGAGTGACGCTACGTCTTTCATCGCGGACATTCCATCGCATGCAATCAACTCGACAGGACCGCACTCCCTCATCATCCGGTCCGCGTGCAAGGACATCCGGAGCCGGTTGCGTCCAGAACGCACACGAAGCTTGCCTTACGTCAAGTGCCATCGATCCACATCGCCTCATCGGCGCTCCCGGAACTTGTCAGGTCAACATGTGCGTGCAGGATCAGGCCCGGCACCACTCCGCCGACTGCATTTCGCGAAGCCTGCTTGCGGTGCGCTCGAACTCGAATGCGCCGTTGCCCTCCAGTTGCAGCCGTTCCGGCGCATTCGCTGCCGTGGCGATGAGCCGAACGCGCGCCTCGTAGAGCGCGTCGATCAAGGTCACGAAGCGGCGGGTCTCGTTGGCGTTCTCGGAACTGAAATACGGAATCTCCTCGAGGATCAGGACGCGAACCGCATCCGCAATTGCAAGATAGTCCGCCGGGCCCAGCGGCTGGCCGCACAGATCCGGGAACCTTGCCTTCGCCACGCCGTTTGCAAACTCGGGAATCTTGGTCTTGCGCCCCTTCACGGAAAGCACAAGGGGTTCGGCACCGCAGCGGAAGAAGTCCCTCCGAAACCTCTCCACCGCGGCGCGTGCCGATGCATCCGCCGGATGAAAGTAGACCTGTTCGCCTGCCAGCCTGTCTTGGCGGTAATCGCGCAGCGACGCCAGTTGGATGACCGACAATCGCGTCTTGACGAGTTCGATGAACGGCAGGAACAAGGCACGATTGAGGCCGTCCTTGTACAGGTCGTCCGGCCGCCGGTTGGATGTGGTCACAACCACCACTCCGGCGTCCAGAAGTTGCTCGAAGAACCGTCCGACGATCATGGCATCCGCGATGTCGGATATCTGCATCTCGTCAAGACACAGGAGCCTGAGCCCGTTGCTCATTGCTGCTGCAACGGGAATCAGCGCATCATCGACCCGGGTCTTGCGCGCTTCGTGCAAGCGGCCCTGAACCTCCTGCATGAAGGCATGGAAATGGATTCGGCGTGACCGGTCCCCGCCGGCCACCTCGTGAAGAAGATCCATCAGCATGGACTTCCCCCGGCCGACGCCGCCCCAGAGGTAGATGCCTGCGGTGATTTCCGGCGTCCGCTTCAGGACGCGTCCGAACACTTTCCGCGACGGCACGGTCGTCAGCGCCCGGGCGACCCGGTCCAGCTCGGGCAGAACTGCCGCTTGCGCCGGGTCTGCATCAAGGTCGCCGCTTGCGACCCGCACCTCATACGCTTCGGTCACTTGTCCCATTGGTGCCGTCAACCACACACGAATTGCAGGATCAAGTCAGACGTCCAGCGAGGTGACATCATGGCGATAGATCCAGTCGAACCGCTTGAGAATCGCCGCCGGGGCAATCGCGCTTGCGGCCTTGAGCGCCGTGTGGGCGGCAAGGCGGAGAGGTGGGATGCGGAGGTGATAGTTGCGTGCATTCCTGGTGGCGGCATTCACGACCCGCGTTGCCCTGGGAATCCGGAGCGCCTGATATCTTTCGAGCGCCTCGGGCAGGTCGTGCCGACGGATTGCGGCTGCCAGAACCCACGCATCCTCGAGTGCCAGGTTCGCCCCCTGCGCGAGAAACGGAAGCGTCGGATGCGCGGCATCGCCGAGAAGGACCATTTTGCCATGGACCCAGCGCCTTGCCACACGATGCCGGAACAGGCCCCAGAGATGCGCGCGCGCAACTGGTGCCAGCAAGCGGCGGACCTCCGGCCCGAACCCGGCGAACGCGGCGCGAAGATTGTCTGGGTCATCCTCGTGGGTCCAGCTCTCTTCCACCCAGTTCGTGCGTTCCTCAAACGCCGCGATGTTGCGCTGCCCGCCCCCGATTGGATAGGTCACGAGATGGCGGCCAGGACCCATGTGAACCTCGACCACCGGTTCACCCCCCGGATCGGGCATCACGGACCGCCAGGCGACCTGACGAGCGAAGAACGGCCGTGATGGATCTTCCACGCGTGAGCGCACGCGGGACTTGATTCCGTCGGCGCCGATCAGAAGATCATCGCCGTCATGCGCCTGTCCCGCAGGCGGCGGCAAGCAGTCGAAGCCGAACTCGATCGCGGCACCGGCATTCCTCGCGGCGGTTGCCAGTTGCGAAACGAGGGTTGCCCTGTGCGCAAGTTGCCATCGAAGATCGCCGGCATGGCGCCTGAAATCCAGGGTCGCGACCTCCCGCCCGCTCGGCCCGTCCCTGAGGCGCACGGCTTCAAGCCGGCAAGTCCTGGGCGGAAACCCTTCCAGTCCAAGCGCTTCCAGGACCGCCATGCCATTTGGGCTTATCTGGATGCCGGCACCTGCCTGACCGAACCCATGCGCCCGCTCGATCACGCGGATTGAATGCCCGTCCCTTGCAAGAGCAGCCGCGGCAGCCAACCCGCCAATTCCGGCTCCGGCAATCGTGATCTTGAGAGGTCTCATGGACGGTGGCCTTCTGGACGGAACCAAGGCCTGCGCCGCGTCCGATGAGGCGATCGGTGCGTTGCCGTCGCCTCAGTTGTCGCGATGCACCCTTTCCGCCCGTTCGTGGCGTTCCTGGGCCTCGAGGCTCAACGTCGCGATCGGTCGTGCGTCCAGCCGCTTGAGCGAGATCGGTTCACCCGTGTCCTCGCAATAGCCGTATTCTCCAGCATCGATGCGGCGCAAGGCTTGATCTATCTTGGCTACCAGCTTGCGCTGGCGATCCCTGGTGCGAAGTTCCAGTGCCCTGTCCGCTTCCTCGCTGGCCCTGTCCGCGATGTCGGGAATGTTCCGGGTCGTGTCCTGAAGTCCCTCGATCGTGGTCTTGCTGTCACCCATCAGTTCAGACTTCCAGATCAGGAGCTTCTTGCGAAAGTACTCGAGTTGACGTTCGTTCATGAAGGGTTCGTCATCGGCAGGACGATAGTCATCATTGCGAACGGCGGCGGCTTTCACTTTCTTTCGTCTTGCATGCATTCTTGAAACACTCGAATTATCGTACGGCGCGCACATATCCGATCAGCGCATGCTTGTCACTACACGAATGCGCGCATCCGGACCGCCCTTCGGGATGGGTGGATCCTGAAGTCAGGAAGCCCGTTGCACGCAGCTCCATCCGCCTGTCACGTCGAACTTGTGCGGACGAACCTGAACGAGCGGCTTGTCAGCTACGCCTCGAACGCCGACGGGGGCGCTTCCATCCGCGCCCCGAATCCGGAGCCCGCCATTCCGAAGGCGAGCGAGCGCCCTAAGCGCGGCCGTCCCGACACTGGAACGGACCACGCGGAACGAAGGTCAGGCCGTGCCCCTGTTCGCCGCCCTGCCTGCCCGGGCATCGGCGACACGCCGGGCCACGAGCCGCCAGGGCGCCGCGATCCGGCGCGATGCTTCCATGACAGGCCCGAAGACGCGGCTCCGAGAAAGTGCCTCGCGGGCCTTGATTCCTGCTTGCGCAGCGGCTTATTGCGATCGAGACTTCCGGGAGGAGAGGCACCCTGCGATGACCCTAAAGGCCAGGCAATTCCATTGCCGAATGACCGGTGGATGGACGTTCAGGTCATGCTGGCCGAACTTCGTCATCAACTGCCGGAGTTCACCGCTCCACTGATCTTCACCGCCGGTCGCTAGTTCCGAAACGCATGAAGAAGTGGAAGATCAAATGACAGCTCCAAGCCTGAAAGAGATCCAGGAATCCTATGCCAGGGATGGCGTGGTTCTTCTGAGGAATGTCCTGACCCAGGACTGGCTGGAGCGCCTTCGCTCCGCCGTCGACGAAGAGGTGAAAAAAGGCGAAAGATACTTCGCCTACAAGAACATGCGCGAGCGTCCCGGGACGTTCCAGGACTACTGCCTGACGTCAGGCATCGGGAAGCGAGTGGCTGAAGTGGCTGGCTCGGGCTGGACATCCCTCATGTTTGACCAGCTCTTCGTCAAGGAGCCCGGCACCGGGACGCAGACGGGCTGGCACAGCGACCAGCCCTACTGGCCCGTCGCCGGCCCGATCATGACGATGTGGATTGCGCTCGATCCAGTCGACCCCGACAACGGCGCGCTCGAGTTCATTCCGGGTTCGCACGCCTGGGGCGCAAGGTACCGGCCTTTCAAGACAGATCAACTGGGTGCATTCCTCCACTATCTGGAGGAGGACAATCCCGAATACTCCGACATGCCCGACTTCGAGGCGGAGCGTGAACGGCACCGAATCATCCACTTTGACATGGAGCCAGGCGACGCGCTCGCTTTCGACGGGATGATCGTGCATTCGGCCATGGGCAATCGGACGAGCACCCGTCGCAGACGTGGTTACGCGATCCGGTTTGCCTGCGAAGGCGCGACCTATCAACCTCGCGATTCCGTCACGGAATGGCTGCACGATCCTGGCATGGCGGATGGATCCGCCTTTGTTGGCAAGAAGTTTCCGCTGATCTACGAGGCGGCATAGCGCCTTGACGTGGCGCGGCACTGCGGGCTTTCAGGCTCCAGCCGCGCCGCCAACCGCGTGACAGACGTGAACATGGGTGAATGTGCGAAACCCGTGGCTTCCAGCGTCAGGCCGGGAAACCTCTTTGCGAGCAAGGCGATCGTCTCCTCGACCTCCACGGTGACAAGGAAGCGCCCGATGCACGAGAACACGCCGCCGCCGAAGTTCAGGTGCAGCGGCTCGTCCATGCGGTTGATGTCGAAGACCTCAGGGGCGGAATAATAGTCCGCATTCCAGTGCGTTGCGCCGACATTCGCGAATACCGGCGTTCCCTTCGGCAGGACAACCCCGTCAAGCTCCGTCGCCGACAGGACCTCGCGCGACGTGGAGATGGTTCGCGGATGAAACCGCATGACCTCCTGAACGGCGCGCGAAGCCAGTTCCGGCTGCGCGCCGAGCAACGCCCATATGTCGGCCCGCGACGCGAGTTCGATGATCGCGATCGCGATCTGGTGCGACGAGTTGTCGGTATTGGCTTCCGCGAGCTTGATGGTCCAGTTGCGTACATCGTCGTCGTTCAGCCGTCCTGCTTCCTGGGCGCGGATCAAGTCGGAAAGCAGGTCGTCCCCCGGCGTCCGGCGCCGGTCGGCAATTCGTTCGTCAACGTAGTCGATGAGGGCCTCGAACGCCTCGACGATTGCGGGCGCGTGCCGGGATTCGCGCGTGTGGACCTGCTGGACGGTGTGGGATGTCCGCGCGACGAAATCGGCGTCGCCCATAGGGGCGCCGACCCAGTGGCAATAGACGACGGAGGGTATCCTGTCGCACAGGGTCGAAATGAGGTCCACGGGCCGGTCCGCTGGAATCGCGTCCACGATTTCGGTCACGACCTTGCGAATGCTGGGCCGGAAGCTCTCGGCTGCCTCCTCGCTCAAGAGCCTCGTGAGAGGGCGCCGGAGATCACGACGGCGGTCGCCGCGATCGTGAAAGGAGATCGAATTGCGCTTGTAATCGAGCGGACGGCCTTCCGGGAGGCCCAGAAGGTCGATGAGCCTGGGATGACCCGTTCCAAGATTCCGGTCGACTATCGCCTTTCGGCACAGTTCGTAGTCGAGCAATTCCACGCCACGTCCGCTTTGCGCGATCTTCCACTTCCGCGCCCAGCCCGAAAGAACCGGAAACGGCGCATTCCGGTATTCGACGCTTGAGAAGTCGAGGACCGGCAGATCGGAGATTGCGCCTGGCATGGTCATTTCGCGGACCGGGCCGCCTCCCCTGCGGCGCTTTCAGCCTCGATTGCTCGACCAAGCATGAGGCGAAATTGCTTGGCTCCGGCATCGAGGCCAAGATCAATGCTTGGAGTCCTCTTGCGTTTCATCCCGAGGTGAACCTTTTCGAGGACCGCGCGATCCTCTTCAAAGGCCGTGCGGGCACCGTTGTTCATGAATTCCGACACTTCCCGGTTGTCCGGGTCGGAGTTCCGGTGCTGGAACCAGAAATAGCGCGTCCGATCCTCATCTATGGGTGTCATGAAGTTGTAGGAGATGTTGATGAAGGTCTCCGCGACAGGGTCCTTCCCGTATCCGCCCGTGCCGACGGGCGTGTAGATTGACTTGTTGAGACCTATCGCCGGCATGCACATCTCGTAGTGCTGAAGCCGGTCGCAGTTGCCGTCGAAGGAAACAAGCCCTGCGTAGTAGGGTGACGGCGGCTTGTCCGCGATCCATCTTGACACGACGACACCGCGATCCGTCCTCTCGACGTTCAGCGGCTCCTCGTCCGTCCCTGCCCCGGCAAAGGAGGTCACGTGCACCCAGGCCACGTGACTTGGATCGAGCAGGTTGTCGCAGACCCACAGGTAGTTGCAGTCGATATCCAGAACCCCGCCGTCCGTCTTTCCCCAGGAAGGGTCCTCGAAGTTCTCGATCGGGAATGTCCTGTCGGGATCGGCCAGCGCCGGATCGCCCATCCAGATCCAAAGGAAGCGATATCGATCAATGACCGGGTAGGCCTTCACGGCAGCACGGCGAGGGACGTCGTTCTGCTGGGTGGGCGCCGCGACGCATTTCCCGCTGCAGTCGAAGGTCAGGCCATGATAGCCGCATTCGACGTGATCGCCCTTGAGGGCGCCGTCCGACAACGGGAGCTTTCGGTGTGGACATGCATCCTCCAGGGCGACCGGCGTGCCGTCTTCCTGCCTGTAGAACACGATCTGCTCGCCCAGGAACGTCTCGGCCCTGAGTTCCCGGCCGACGTCCTTGCTCCATCCTGCAACGTACCAGCAATTCCTCAGAAACATGTCAGCGCTCCATTCGTGTCACTTACGCAATATGGGACATTGCCGATGCGTCGGTCCAGCGCATTCCGACAATGAGGATCATTAGCGAGGCTAATCATTCGCCGTTGCACTCCCGGGAATGGAAGGCTGATTGGCGGCTTCGGCCTTGATCCACGCCAGGAACACCTGCAGCTTGGCGCTTTCCAGCATCCCGCTTCGACAAACCAGCCAGTACGACAGTGGCGACGAAACGATCTCGGGGAACGGCCGCACCAGTTTTCCCTCGTCGAGAGCGTCCACGACAAGCGGCTCGCGGCCCAACGCCACACCGAGACCCTCGATTGCCGCCTGAATGACAAGATTCGATTGACCCAGGCGTCTGGTGCGCAATGGCTCCGGCAGCGAGACGCAGGCTTCCCTCGCCCAGTATTCCCATGTCGGACTTGATCCGCCAAAGTTCAGGTTCTCGTCCTGAAGCACCGTGTGATGCGCGAGATCCGACAATGCCTTCAGGCCCGGCGCCCCATCCCGGAGCGCCGGGGCGCAAACCGGAAACAAGCGCTCCGGCATAAGCCGCTCGACGTGGAGGCCAGGATGATCGCCAAGCCCGTATCGAATCCCGACATCCGCATCGGCACCCGAAAACGGCCGCTGTCCGGTGTCGGTGGTGATCGAGATGGACAGGTCGGGGTGCGCAAGATCGAAGCGCAGAAGTCTCGGGAAGAGCCAGGTGAAGGCGAAGCCCGGCAGGCAACTGATGATGATCGTTCTGTCAGCCCGCCTCCTGTCCCTCAAGTCGATGCAAACGTCCGATACCCGTCCCAGGCCTTCGGAAATTGCGCGGCCGAGCCTTTCACCTTCCAGCGTCGGCTCTGACTTGCGGGCGCCGCGCAGGAGAAGGTCTTGCCCCAGCCACTCCTCCAGAACCTTCACGTGCTGGCTGATCGCGCTCTGGCTGACACCCAGCTCGATGGCAGCCGCCGAGAAGTTGGACAACCGAAACACCGCCTCGAAGGCGCGAAGGGACGCGAACGGCATGTTGATAATCATATTAGCCAGTCTAATGGTTGGCATAACGACTTTCAAATGGCGCAGGATTGCGGGTGACCGGATGATCAACGTGAACGGCAATTGATCGGGCCGATGATGGCGGAGATGTCCCCTGCGCTTGGTGCCAGAAACCTCCTGATGAACTGCGCCGGAGCAAGGTCAGGTGACCGGCTGCTCATTGCCTACGAACCGCCGGAACATGGCTACTTCGCCGACGACGCGCATGATTGCGTTGCCAGGGAGGCAGAGCGAATCGGCCTTGCCGTCGATGTCGTGGATGTCGGCTTTGACGCCGACAATCCCCATCTGTCGGAAGCGCTGCACCGGAGGATGCAGGACTTCGACATCATCCTCTTTCTCGCCCGGCTTGGCGACCAGCTTCGCTTCTCCGACATGCCGCCGGGCAAGAAGGTCATCGTCAGCTTCGCGCTGAACGCCTACCTGCTCGGAACAGGGTTCGGCAACGCCCACCATGCGGCGTTCCTGGAGCTCAAGAACGAAGCGAACTCCGTGATTTCTCGTGCAGATAAAGTAAGGATTACCTGCCCGGCCGGTTCCGACGTCGTGGGAAAGTCCAGCATTGTCCCAGGGCCCGAGAGCGACACGACGATCATGCGCTTCCCGATGTCCGTGTTCACGCCCTTGCCTGCGACCGGGTTTTCCGGCCGGGTTGCTTTGCCCGGATTCCTGACCGGCACCGGTTCGCGCTACTATGACGACTACACGGTCGAGCTGGACGGGCCGGTTCACGCGTTGCTCAGTGACGGACGCCTTGCGGGGTTCGAGGGCGACCCCTCGGATGTCGGGCGCGCCAATGCCCACTACGACCGGGTTTCAAGCCTGTTCGGCGTCGACAGGGACTTCGTTCACTCCTGGCATGCGGGCATTCACCCAGGTTGCGGCTTTCCCTGGGATGCCAGGTCAAGCTACGAGCGCTGGGGAGGCGTAGCGTTCGGCAATCCGCGCATTCTCCACTTTCACACATGCGGTGCGTATGCGCCGGGCGAGATTTCCTGGAACGTGATTGATCCAACAGTTGAAGCTGACGGAATAAAGTACTGGGAAAACGGGGTTTTCAAGGCAAGTCTCTTGCCCAGAGGTGCCGACATTCTGTCCCGCTTTCCCTGTGCCGCAAGCCTCTTTGAGCACCCTGACCGGAACATCGGCATGTCGGCGGACGCCTAGCATCTCGGGATCGGGTTCAGCGGCTGCCAGTCCATCCCCGGGAGCTTGTCATGGCGATTGACGCGGGCATCCAGACTTGTGACAGGACACATTTCGCATGCTCAGTTTCACGGGTCATCGGGGTGGCCAACGCAGTACAGGTGCGAGCATCCATGGCGCTTCGGTGTCAGCCCAGCGTGTCGACAAGCCCCGCTCCCGAGATTCCGCGATCCCGCGTCAGAAGCGCCGCTCCAGTTGCCCGGGCGGTCGCAACCAGGATCCGCCCGGCCGGGTCGCGATGAAACGACTCGGGCAGGGACGCCAGTTCGGCCGCCACCGCCGGAGAGATGCCGTGACGCCTTACCAGCGGCGGCGCAACCGCCATTTCCAGCCACTCCCGGAGGGGAATCGTCAGGCGAATGCGGCCTAAGCCGTGCAGCATGGCCACTTCCCAGAGCGAAATGTCGGAGACCTGCAGCGGCGCCTCCGCATCGGCGGCCGCGATGACCTTTCGCTGGTCCTGCGACAACCGGTCACGGTCGCCGTGCCACCAGAGCAGAACATGCGTGTCGAGCAGCGCCTTCATTTGCAAAGGCTGTCCCAATGTTCCTCCGGAAGCACCGGCCCCAGGACGTCGCCGACGATTTCGACAGTTCCTTCCAGTTCAGCTTGGGGATACCTTTCGCCATCACCTGTCACGCGTGACAGCTCGGCGACAGGCCGTCCGCGCTTCAGGATCACCACTCGTTCACCGGTCTCATGGACTTTGTCGAGGATGGCGAGGCACTTCGCCTTGAATTCGGATGCGTTGATCTTGGTCATATGACTAGCAATTGTGACCAGTCACGATTCATGTCAAGGTCAAGCACGACAATCCGGCCGATGATCCGCAACGCACGAGGAAGTTCAGGGCCTGCTGCCGGAAAGTGCCAAGAACATGGAACTGGCCTGGCAAGGCTTGCAAAGTTGCCGCAGGCTGAGTTTGTCAATGAATTCAAGAAGGGCCTTGCTCTTGTTCAAGCGCCTTCGAGCCCTCCGTCACGCGACTGGGCAGCCGACGTGCCGTAAGCCCGAACCGTCTCAAATGCGCCAAGCGAGGACTCGCAATTGCGTCACCAAGCGGAATGCGGTAACCAATTGGCAATGCGGCCAGATGTACCGGTCACATGGTGCGGAGCACTCCCGTCTCCGGAGCCGTCCAGAATGGTGAAAAGGACACTGCGGTCGGCAAATCACGAGGGTTCCCATGGCAAGTCCCATTGTCACACCCCTGACCCAAGCGTTGGCTGAGGGGAAACTTTCGCGCGAGGAGTTGAAGCAGTTCATGCGCCGTTCAGACGGGCCGGCGTTGCGTCGCCTGGTCCTTTGGGTCGGGCTCCTTGCCGTTACCACCTCGCTGACAGCGCTTGCCTGGAACAGCTGGCTGATATGGCCCGCAATGCTGTTGCAGGGCACCGTGCTGGTGCATCACTTCTCGCTCCAGCACGAATGCGTGCATTACACGGCGTTCCGCACCCGCTGGCTCAACGACCTCGTCGGGCAGGTCTGCGGGCTCGTCATCATGCTTCCGCACAGGTTCTTCCGTTACGAGCACTGCGACCATCACACGTACACGCAACTGCACGACGATGATCCGGAAATGATCTTGATGCCCAGGACCCTTGGCGAGTACCTGTGGTACCTGAGTGCCATTCCCTACTGGCGAAGCAAGTTCACCGAGGTCTTTCGGCATGCGGCCGGCCAGCTGAGCGAAGCGGAGAGGGAATTCATTCCGCCGGAGGAGCACAAGTCCGTATTCCTGGATGCGCGCCGTATGGTGGCGGTCTATGCCGCCATCTTCCTTGGCATGGCCGTGGCGGGCTGGTGGGGCCTGATCTGGTTCTGGCTCATTCCGTTGTTCCTGGGCGAGCCGGTGATGCGCTTTGTTCGAATGACGGAACATGTCGGGCGACCGACCGTGGCGCAAATGTCCGAGAACACACGGACGAATCTCGTCTCCGCCCCATGGCGCTTCCTGTGCTGGAACATGAACTATCACGCAGAGCACCACTACGTGGCGTCCGTGCCGTTTCATGCCCTCCCGAGACTGCACGAAAAGCTGAAGGACCACATCCACGTCGAAAGGCATGGATATCTCGGGGCGCATCGAGACATCCTGCGACAGCTCATTCGGCGCGATCCGGCCGCAGCGGCGGACCAGACGTGAACAGGCCAAGGCGCTCCTGGACCGATCTGATCGCAGTGGACGCGCTGGAGCGGAACTGGGTCACTCGGGTGCCGCTTGGCCCGCGGCTGGTTGCCGTCTACGATACGCCGACCGGCGTCTTTGCATCGCTGGCGCTTTGCAACCATGGCGGTGCCGATCTTTGCGACGGGTATTTCGACGGTCACGTCATCGAATGCCCTTTGCATCAGGGTGCATTCGATGTTCGTGACGGAAGGCCTGTCTGCGCACCGGCAACGCGCGCGATGAAGGTGTTCGAGACCCGCGTGGAGAACGGGATGGTTCAAGTCAGGATCTAGTCTTCCGTAACGATAGTTGCCGTCAAAGCGTCGGATGGCACCGTCATGGAGGCGGTCTCGATGAGAGGCAAGGCGGCGGAAGCGGTTCCGAGCGACGAGGAGCGCGAATTCCTCGAGGCGCATGTCCGCAAGCGCAAGGCGCCGAGGTCGCTGTCCGACCGCTGCAGGACCATCCCGCTCTGCGCCGAAGGGCTTCGAAGCAGGGAGATCGCCGGGCGGATCGGGGTGCACGAGCACACGGTCGGCAAGTGGCGCAGGCGGTTCGCCGAGAGGCGCATCGAGGGCCTCTCGGACGAGTGCCGCTCCGGACGTCCCCGCACCGTGACGGACGGCAATGTCGCGGAGGTGGTCGAGCGGACGCCGAACACGATGCCGAAGGACGCGACGCGCTGGTCGGTCCAAAGCATGGCCGAGAAGACGGGCGTGTCGCACACGACGGTGCGCCGGATCCGGTCGGCGTCCAGCCTGAAGCCGCGCCGGAGCGATACGTTCAAGCTGTCCAGGGACCGGCTGTTCGTCGACAGGGTGCAGGACATCGTGGGGCTGCAGCCCCCCCCCCTGCCGGACCGCGCGATCGTCCTGTGCGTGGACGAGAGCGAGCGCGTGAACGCCATTGCTCCGAGTGAGCGCGCGAACCGGATCCAGGCGCCGGACCAATGGCGTTGAGTTTGGCCGGGACAGCCGGTCCTGCCGATGGCGCCGGGCGTGGCCGGGCGGAGAACCCGCGACTGCGTCCGCCACGGCACGACGACGCTCTTCGCCGCGCTCGACGTCGCCACCGGCGCGGTGATCGGCAAGCGCTTCGGCTGCGTCATCGCGCGACGGAGTTCCTGAGCTTCCTCAAGGAGATCGAGGCGGCGGTGCCGGACGGGCTGGACGTGCACCTGGCGATGGACAACTGCGCGACGCACAAGACGGAGGAAGTGAGGAAACGGCTTGCCCGCCGCAGGCACTGGCATGTCCGCTTCACGCCGACCTCGGCGTCATGGATCAACCGGGTCGAGCGCCGGTTCGCGGAACCGGCCGGGAAGAGGCTGAAGAGGGGCGCGCATCGTTCGGTCGCGGAACTCATGGCGGGCATCATGCCCTTCATCGACGCGCACAACGAGAAGCCAAGGCCTTGAAAGCGGGCCAAGTCCGCGGACGGGATTCTCGCGTCCGTCAGGCGGTTCCGCCTCAAGATGAACGAACCCGGAGCGAGCGAAGCGGCTTGATGCGAACTTGAGATTCAGGAGCCTGGTGCCTAGTCGTCGCCAATTCGGCAAGCGCTCGGGCGTCATCGCGCGACGGAGTTCCTGACTGCCATCGCGTCGATCTCGACCAGCAGTGCCGGGTCAGCCAGGGCGCTGACCACGACTCCGGTCGAGCAATGGTGCACGCCCTCGAACCAACGGTTGATTGCGTCGTACTCGGCCGGGCGATAGCTGACATCCGTGACATAGACGGTCAGTTTCACGACGTCCTTCAGATCGCCGCCGGCCTCGGTCATCCAACGCTCGATATTGCGGCATGCCTGATCTGCCTGTGCGCCGGGATCTCCTTCCCCGACGACGGTACCGTCAAGCAGCGTGCCGACCTGACCTTGCATGACGACAAGGTCGCCTCGAGCCCGAACGGCCTTGGAATAGGTCGCCTTCGCATGATAGCGGGTTTCGTACTTGTGTATATGGGTCCGTGTCATTCGTGCCTCCGGATCAACGCAACGCGCGTTCCAGACAGTCTTCCATCATGTCGCCGAAACTCTGCTCGACGGACACGTCGAACCCGCCCGCGCATCGGCGGACCAGCGCCTTCTGGCCGAAGAGTTCGGTGAAGCTCACTGCATCCTCCGGGAATGCAGTTTCATGCAAGTCGAGCGGGCAGCCTATGGCCAGTACATGTCCCGCATCGGTTCCGGTGACGCGAAAGGCCGTCATGGTGTCCGAGATCCTGACGATGCTCACTTCAGCCGGAGCCTCGTGCGGACGCAGCGCCGCGATCAGTTCGCCTTCCCGGTCAATGTCCGCCTGCAAGAGCCAGTTGCGCGGGCCTACGTGATCAAGCGTAACGCCATCCGCCCGGCAACGGCGATTTGCTTCTGCCGGAAAGTCCGGCAGGACCCCTTCGTCAATCCATTCAACCAGAGCGCCTTGCGCGCCCTTCAGGTCGAAGCACGCGTTGATCGGAAGCTTCTCGAAAGTTGCGTCGTAGCTCATCTCAGGACCTCGGCTTCCGGCCTTCGGGGTCGTAGAACACCGGCTCGGTGACATCGGCGGCGATCGTCCGGCTCTCCAGCCGGACTTGAACGGTTTCACCGTGCCGAGACCTTCCGTTCTCCAGCAGCGCCAGCGCGACCCACCGGTTCAGGACGACGCTCCAGACACAGGCGGTCACGAGCCCTTCGGTCGGGCGCTTCCGACCGCCAGGGGTCAGCGGCGCACCCTCCGGGATCTGGTCCTTTGGAGCGACGGGCAGCAAGCCCACAAGCTCACGTCGAACCGCGCCGCTCCGACGCCGCAGCCCGACCGATCGCTTGCCGACGAAATCCGCCTTCTTCTTCGACATGATCCAGCCCATGCCAAGGTCATGGGCATCCACCGTCCCGTCCACTTCATGTCCCAGGGAAAGAAATCCCTTTTCGACCCGCAGCACGTGGCTGGCTTCCGATCCCACCGGCTCGATGCCGAAGGGTGCGCCGGCTGCCATGATCCGCGCCCAAAGATCGCGCATGTGCCGAGGTGCAACGTTTGTCTCGAACGACATTTCGCCCGTGAAGCTGACCCGAACGACACGCGCAGGCAGCCCGGCTACATGTCCATCCGCGAATCGCATGAACGGAAGTCCCTCGGGCGAGAGGTCGATGTCAGCGCCCAGGGCGGACATGACCTCGCGCGCCTTCGGGCCGCATACGGTCGCATTGTTCCACTGGCCGGTCACGGTTGTCACATGCACGTTCCAGTCCGGAAACCGCGTCTGAAGCAACTCCTCCATGTGTCCATGCACGGTGTCCGCATGCGCGGTGGAGGTGGAGACAAGCCAGCGGTGCTCACCCAGTCGCATGGCGATGCCGTCGTCAAGGATCAGGCCGTCATCGGTCAGCATGAGTCCGTAGCGGCATTGGCCGGGCTTCAGCGTTGAGATCAGGTTCGTGTAGATGTGGTCGAGGAAGCGACCGACATCTCGTCCCTTCAACTCGAACTTCCCAAGCGGAGATCCGTCATAGACACCGACGCTTTCCCGCACGGCGCGGCACTCCCTGTTGACGGTCTCCTGAAAGGTCTCGTCGCCGCGCGGGAAATATCCCGGCCGCCGCCAACGGGCACCGGCCTCGTACATGAATGCGCCGTGATCGAGATTCCATCGGGTAACAGGCGTGTGCCGGTACGGCAGAACGACGCTCCCTTCACGGATGCCTCCGATCGCACCAAAGGACACGGGCGTGTAAGGCGGGCGGAAGGTTGTTGTGCCGACGTCTTGAAGCGGCAGGCGCTTCTGCAGCGCAATCGTGCCGATGATGTTGACATTGCCCGTCTTTCCTTGATCGAATCCCATGCCGCCGGTCGTGTAGCGCTTGACATGCTCGACATTGTCATATCCCTCGCGCAGGGCGAGATGCACGTCGTCGACCGTGACATCGTTCTGGATGTCCAGAAACGCCTTGCCCCTTTCACCCCGCGCATCGACTCGCCATAGCGGCGCGACCGAGCAGCATTCCGCCGTCGCTGCGGGCAGATCCGGCGACTCTGTTCCCGTTGCCCTGGCCGCCGCCTCTGCACCGGTCCGCAACGCTGAAGCGAGCGACCATTCTCCGGCTGCGCCACCGGCCGAGACGCAGGCCTGCGCCGCCTCGTCCGGCACGAATGCCGCGAGAGGTTCATCGTAGCGGAGACTTCCGCGTGACTGGGAGAACAGGTGCACGGTCGGGTTCCATCCACCGGAGTGGAGCAGCAGGTCGCAATCGATCGTCACGGCCCCATGCCCGTCTTGCCCGGCAACGGTCGCGCCCTTGACCTCCCGTCTCCCTCGAACGCCAACGACGACGGATCCGGCCTTGACCGGGATGTCTCCCGCCAGATCTCGTGCCTTGTCGGGAATCGCGTCGCGGCTGTCCACGATGGCGGCAACGTCAATGCCCGACGCCTGAAGATCAGCCGCGACGGCATAGGCACTGTCGTTGTTGGCAAAGACCACGGCCCTTTCGCCCGGCCTCACGGCAAATCGGTTGGCGTATGCCTGCGCAGCCGAGGCCAGCATCACGCCTGGACGGTCGTTGTCGGGAAAGACGAGGCCCCTTTCGATCGCTCCCGTCGCGAGGATCACCTGCCCCGCCCGCACGCGCCAGTTCCGTTCAAGCACGCTGGGGCTGGCGGGCGACCGCTCGTTCACCATCAGGAAGTTGTGCTCGCGGTAGGCCCAGACGCTCGCGTCCTGCAGCAGATGCGTGACACTGGGCATCGACTGCAGTTCTGCAACGGAATCAGCCACCCAGTCCATTGCCGGTCTTCCGGCGATCTCCAGGCGCCGGTCAAGCAGGCTTCCGCCCGCCTCGGTCCGCTCATCAGCCAGGAAGACCCGGCGCCCGGCGCGACCGGCGACAAGGGCCGCCATCAGCCCGGCCGGTCCCGCCCCGACGACAAGGACGTCCGCATGCGCATGCACCGCCTCGAAGTGGCCGTCCGACGGCGGCGCGTCCGGTGCGCCGGCAAGACCCGCGGCCCTTCGAATCGCCGGCTCATAGAGACGCCAGCCCGGCCACTTGAATGTCTTGTAGTAGAAACCCGCCGGAATGAGTCCCGCAATCAGCTGGTTGACCGCACCGACGTCCAGTCCGGGTGACGGCCAGCAATTCACCGACCGAGCGGCCATCCCCTCTTCCAGCCGGATCGTTGTCGCCGCCAGGTTGGCGGATGCGTGGCGACCCTCCAGCTCCACCAATGTCGCCGGTTCCTCCGGGCCGGACCCGACGATCCCTCGAGGCCGATGATACTTGAAGCTTCGTGCGGTCAGTCGAACGCTGTTCGCAAGCAACGCGGACGCCAATGTGTCGCCCGAGAACCCCCGGTACTCCTTCCCGTTGAAGCGAAAGGCCAGAGGCCGGTTCCGGTCAATCCTTCCGCCATGGAGGAGACGCCTATCCTGCATCACCTGGCCCCTCGACGATGTCATGGGTTCGCGTATCCCGCCAAATCGTCAGCCATGCGCCGCATCCCTTCACATGCCACCAACGTTCCTCGACCGGGCCAAGCGGATTCGGGACGGTTGTCAGGTATTCGACCCAGCCTTCGTCGCTTGTCACATGCGGATCGGGTCGATCCGGCTTCACGGGACCGCCGTACGCGAACTCGCTTTCGTTGCGGTGCCCGCAGAACGGACAGGGGATGAGCATCATTGATCCGTCTCCCTATCGTGCGGTCGTCGTTCCGGATTCCATCACGTAGTCCAGATGCCTGAACCGTCTCAAAGTGAACGGCGCCATCAGGGAATGGGGCTCGCCCTTCGCGATCAGATGCGCGAAAGTCAGCCCTCCAGCCGGGATCGCCTTGTAGCCGCCCCACCAGCCTGCCGTCACGAACAGCCCCGGAACGTCCGTTTCATCCATGATCGGCGAGGCGTCCGGGGCGATGTCCAGATGTCCGCCCCACTGGCGCAGGAGCTTCAGTTTCTTGAACGACGGGAACAGTGACAGCATGGCCGTCACGGTGTCTTCGAATACGTGCTGCTTGATGTCCCGGCGAAAGCTCTGACCCATGTCAGGCGCGCCTCCAATCACCATTTCGCCCTTGTCCGACTGGCTGAAATAGAATCCGCTGTCCGGGCAATTGACGACGACATCGACGAGCGGCTTGACCGGTTCGGAAACGAAGGCCGTCAGGTTCATCGTCCGCAGCGGCAGCCTGAGCCCGACCGTTTCGGTCAACGTGGTCGTATGCCCGGATGCCGCAACCGCAACCTTGCGCGCCCGCACCACGCCGCGTGGCGTTTCGACACCCTTGATGGCTCCGTCGCCGCCCCGCAAGATCCTGGTGACCGGCGTCTGCTGGTGCAGTTCGACCCCCCTCGAGTCGGCTCCGCGCGCATATCCCCACGCGACCGCATCGTGCCGGTTCACCCCGGCATCGGTATGCACCATCCCGCCGATCACGGGCAGTCGCGAGCCATGCCCGCCACCGGTGAGCGCCGGAATGCGTCGGCGCACTTCCTCGGCGGAGATCCGTTCGTAGGTCGAGCCGTAAATGTCCATGGTCAGCTGACGCCGCCGCAGCTCACGCATCTTCGGAAACGTCTGAACCACGTCGATCATGGTGCGTTTCGAATGCATCATGTTGAAGTTCAGCTCGTCAGTCAGTCCCTCGTACAACGCGACCGATTTCACGTAGAACGGGATCGACGCGTCGCGCATGTAGTTTGACCGGACGGTGACGGTGTTTCGCGCAACGTTTCCGCCACCGAGCCAGCCTCGCTCCAGAACCGCGACATTGGTGATGCCGAACTCCTTGGCGAGGTAGTAGGCGGTTGCCAGCCCGTGCCCGCCGGCACCGATGACGACCACCTCATAGCCTTCCTTCAAGGGCGGGCTGCGCCAGGCAGGCGTCCATGTCGCGTGGCCGCTCATCGCATGGCGCAGCAGGGAGAAGATCGAGTAGCTTTGCATGCTGGTAATATATTTTACTTTTGGTAACGTGGTGTCAAGCGGCTGGAAGGCAGGTGAACGTCATGCCGGAAAGGGCGGAGCTCGACATCGTGGTCGGACGGACAGTCAACAGGCTGCGCCGTGAGCGCGGGATGACGGTCACGGGTCTCGCGGAGCGTGGCGGGATGTCGGCCGGCATGATAAGCCGCATCGAAAACGGGCAGGTTTCCCCGTCCCTCGGAACGCTTGACGCAATCGCCGAGGCCTTGTCGGTTCCCGTCATGGCGCTGCTCGCGCAAGGCGGCGGAAAGGCCGATGTCTATCACCTGAAGGCCGGCGGCGGCATCCCGTCACGGCGGATCACGCCAAGCCATGCCCATGAGTTTCTGCTGCTCGGCAAGCACGGCGGCCCGGGAGGCAGTTTCGAGGCCGCCCGGGTTCGGATCATCCGGGACGAGGCAGGCGAATTGCCCCGGTACCAGCACGACGGCCATGTCTTCCTGACGGTTGTTTCCGGAAAGGGACGCTACTCGTGCGGCAATTCAGAGTTCGAACTCGCGCCCGGCGACACCTTGAGCTTCGACGCAAAGCTCGAGCACGGCGTCGTTGAGATCGAGAGCCTTGAGATCGAGTTCATCACGGTGTCGTCCCGCCCGGACTGAAGGCCTCCGCCTAGGCCTGGCCTTCCCGCTTGCGCTCCAGTCGCGAGAACAGCCGGCTCAACCCGAAACAGACCACGAAGTAGAACGCCGCGGTCGTGATCCATGCCTCGAAGATCATCCGGGACGAGGCCACCAGTTCAACCGTCTTGTACGTCAGTTCCTGGACCGAGATGAGCGATATGATCGAGCTGTCCTTGATGAGCGATATGAACTGATTGGCGAGCGGTGGAACGACCTTCTTCAACGCCTGCGGCAGAACGATGTACCGCAGTTCCTGAAGGCGGCTCATGCCGATGGACCGGGCCGCTTCCCGCTGTCCCTTGGGTATCGACTGAATTCCTGCGCGAACGATCTCCCCGACAAATGCACTCTCAAAGAGCGCGAGAACGATCACGCCGGATATGATAGAGGGAAAGCGACGCATGTCACCGAAGAACAGTTCCCAAAGCCAGATGTCCTCTTGTCGCGCGATATTGCGCGACCAGCGCGCCAGATCGAGTGCGTCGATCAACTGCTGCGACAGGAAAAAGAAGAAAATGAAGACGACGACGACCGGGGGGATGTTCCGCAGAAGTTCCAGATACGTCCGCGCCAGCATCCGTATGGTCAGGTTCTGCGAGCACCGTGCGACGCCGAGGATCGTGCCGAATATCAAGGCGAGGATGCTCGCGTAGATGCTGATCCTGATCGTGGCGGCAAGGCCCTGAAGCAGGATGTTGGCGAAATACGCCTCTCGGCCTGTGTGATAGCCGATGATGTATCCTGGTATGAGCTCCCAGCGCCACTTGTAGTTCAGCGTACCCTCGATGGTGAACCAGACATACCCGAAGAACGCGACCAGCATCGCGACTATCAGGTAGTCAGGCCACCGCATCCTGTTGATGAACGAGCGCAATGTCCGGCGCCTTGCTGATCGAGGCCCGGGAGCCATGGCTCCACGGGCCTCGACCTTGGCCTATTGGGCGACCTGGTCGGCCCATTCCTCGGTAGCGAACCAGTAGTTGTGGCGCGCTTCAAGCCAGCCGCTGCGCCATTGCTGCGCGATCCAGTTGTTGAAGTAGTTGAGCGCGTCCGAGTCTCCCTTGCGCAATGCAAAGGCCTCTCCGCGCGGATCGAACAGTTCGCCTTCAACGACGACCAGGGTCTCCGGGTGCCTGCCCGCTTCACGGTTGGGCGTCGGCTGGGAGGCCATGGTCGCATGGGCATTGCCGTTCAGCACTTCCTGGGCAGACGCGCCGTCCTCGTCGAAGAGAAGGAGCTGCGCCTCGGGAAAGTTGTCGGCAATCACGACAGCCGGGGTTGCGCCCCGGCGGGCCGTGAAGATCACGTCGGGCGAGTTCAGGTCCTCCTGCGACATGCCTGCCGTCATTTCCTTGTTTGCAAGGATCGCGAGACCCGAGAAAGCGTACGGATCAGTGAAGTTCACCGTCAGGTTTCTCTGCGCCGTGACCGACATGCCCGAAATGATGACATCGAAGTTGCCGGAAACGAGGGCCGGGATGATCCCGTCCCAGGACGTAGGAACGAATTCGACTTCGACGCCCATGTCTTCCGCGAGCTTGCGGCCGACATCGAGTTCGTACCCGATCAGGTCGCCGTTCTTGTCGCGCATCGACCAGGGCACGAACAGGGACAAGCCGATCCTGATCACGCCGTCCTGCTTGATCTGTTCGATCACGCTTTCCGAAGACAGCGCCTGCGTGGCCTGCTGCGCCGCTGCGGGCAACGCAAGGCCCGCGGTCGCGGTCGCCGCCAGGGCGCATCCGAGCATTCTGCGAGTGAGTTTCATTTGGTATCCTCCTTGTTTGATGGTCTTCTCACTTGTCCGTTTGCCGGTCAAGTCCGGGATTCTCCGGACGTCGGCGAGATTCGGGCCTGGCCGGCCCGGAATCCACGGGAGCTGTCCGGCACCGATCCGCGGCCCGGCTCATGACACCGGACATCGGCTTGGAAGCGGCCTGCTCGCCGCACGCGTTCGGCAAGGTCTTCGACCGCATCATTGGTCAACCGTGTACTTTCGTTCGACGAACGACACGCCTACGGACAGGATCAGGGTCACCACCATGTACACGGCTGCGACGGTGAACCAGATCTCGAAACTCATGTACGTGTCAGAAATGATGTTGCGCCCGATTGTCGTAAGCTCTGCCACGGCGATTACGCTGACGATCGCCGACGACTTCACGAGATGCACCATTTCGCCCGTCATCGGCGGCAGCATGAAACGAACGGACTGCGGCAGAATGATGTAGCGGTAGGCCTGGCCGGTGGACATCCCGATCGACTTCGCGGCTTCCCACTGCCCGACGGCGACCGCATTTATGCCCGCCCGGAAGATCTCGGACAGCAAGGCGGAATGGAAGACGGCAAGCGTCAGGATGCTGGCAACGTAGCGATCGAGTCCGAAGATCGGTCCCAGCACGTAGTAAAAGAGGTACAGCAGCACCAGGAGCGGAATGTTGCGGACCAGTTCGAGGAATCCGACCGCGACGGCAGACCCCACGACAAGGCCTGACAGCCGCAGGAGCGCCACGACGAGCCCGAGAAGCGTGGCAAGCGCGAACGACAGGATGGAGAGCTCGATGGTCGCCACAAGACCGACCGCAATCTCGCCCCACTGAAATCCGTCGTCAGTAAAACTGTACAAGTACTGCGGCACGCGGTACCACTGCCAGTTGTAGCCCATGTTCTGGGCCCCGACGAACGAGCCGTAGACGATCAGCCCGACAACGATGGCGTAGATGGCAACGGCAACCGGTGCCGAATTCAGGAGCTGCTGATGCACCGGCGGCTTCCGGGTCGGAGCGCCGCTCAGGCTTGCTGTCCCGCTCAACGCCATCTCAGTGGTCCAGGATCTGCGCCAGGAACATCCGGCACCGCTCGCTCGAAGGCGCGGTGAAAAACTGCTCAGGCGGCGCGACCTCGACGATCCTTCCCTCCTCCATGAACACCATGGTGTCGGCCACCTTGCGCGCGAAACCCATTTCATGCGTGACCACGACCATGGTCATGCCGGTTTCGGCCAGTTCGACCATCACGTCGAGCACTTCATTGATCATCTCGGGGTCCAGCGCCGATGTCGGCTCGTCGAACAGCATGATCCGGGTTTCCATGCACAGCGACCGGGCTATCGCAACACGCTGCTGCTGGCCTCCGGAAAGCTGGGCCGGGTACTTTTCCGCCTGTTCGGGAATATGCACCCGATCCAGATACTTCCGCGCCGTCTCTTCCGCCTGCTCACGCGCGACCCTCCGGACCTTCATCGGCCCGATCATGAGGTTCTCGAGCACGGTGAGATGCGGAAAGAGGTTGAACTGCTGGAAGACCATGCCGACTTCCTGCCGCAGTTTCCGAACGTCCTTCGATCCCTCGAAGACCTCGATGCCGTCGACCACAAGAGTGCCTGAACTATGGTTTTCCAGCGCATTGAAACAGCGGATCAACGTCGACTTGCCGGATCCTGACGGGCCGCACACCACCACACGCTCACCCTGACGGACCGAGATGCTGACATCCTTCAGGGCCTGGAAATTGCCGTAGAACTTGTCGAGGTTGCGAACTTCGATGATCGGCTGGCTACTCATGCACTCCACCTTCCGTGACGACCGGCGCACGTTCCGGAGAACCATGGCAGCAGGCGAAGAGGACTGGCAACAGCTTTTCTCCACTGCGGCATCGAGCGACTTCGCGAATGCAGCCGCGTGTCAAGGATCGCATGGATGCAAGGCGCATTTCGCTCGGCGTTCGGCCCGGCCAATTGCAGCGAGAACGCAAAGTCAGGCACCCCCTCCCATTCTTGCGTTTCACTCAATAGCGTTGCATGACGGTTTAGGCAAGGAATGGTTCGAAAGAACTTCGAGCGCGGCCTGCCAGCCACCCGGAGGAGCCGACATGACGGCATGGATCAAGATGATCTCCGACGAGGACGCCGACGAGTCGCTCTCGGAAGCCTTGGGGCAGGCGCGGACCCCGCATGGAACCGTGGACAACGTCATGCGCGTGCATTCGCTCCGGCCGAGCACCATGCATGGTCACGTCACGCTCTACCGCGCCTGCCTTCATGACGACGCCAACAGCGTTCCGCAATGGTTCCAGGAAGTGATGGGCTCATTCGTGTCCATGTTGAACGACTGCGCCTACTCCTATGCAAATCACTGGGCCAACGCGAAACATCTCATCGCGGACGACGAGCGCGCCGCCCGGATCGAAAAGGCGCTCAGGGACCGGCAGCCCGAGTTCCAGTTCGATGGCCGCGAACTCGCGGCGCTCCGGTATGCCGAAGTCCTGACCCTTCAGCCCGGCGCAATCTCGGAAGACGTCGTTCGCGCCCTTCGCGAAGCGGGCTGGGATGACGGCGAGATCCTGGAGATGAACCAGATCATCTGCTACTTCAACTATGCCAACCGGTTGCTCAACGGGCTAGGCGTGACAACGGCCGGTGACGTGGTCGGCTATTACACAGAAACGTGACGGCACGAAATGGCGTCCGAGAAGGCCGGCAAGCGCATCGACGAAGCCATCGGGCAATCACTGAAGGGGCTCCGGCGCGACCGCGGCCATTCCGCCCAGGCGCTGGCGGAGCTTTCCGGCGTATCCGCCGCCATGGCGAGCCGCATCGAGAACGGACTGGTGAGCCCGAGCATTTCCACGCTCGCGGCGCTCGCGGAAGCGTTGAGCGTTCCTGTCGTGTCTCTGTTTCGAGAGGCGCGCACCGATCATGCGGACTTCACCCTGGTGCGCGCCGGCGAAGGCCTGAAATCCGCCCGCCTCACCGAAGGGCATCGGCACGACTACGTCAATCCCGCCCTTCGCGCGCGCAAGGACCTTCGCTTCCAGGCCCGCAAGGTCACGCTGACCCGGGATGGCGGCAAGCCACCGACCTATGTCGGCCACGGAGTCGTTTTCGTTCACGTGCTCGCTGGCCGGGCAGTCTATCGCTACGGCCAGCAGCACTTGACCCTGTCCGAAAGCGACAGCCTGAGCGTGGACGCCGAACTGAACCACGGGCTCGTGGACGTCCTGACACCGGAATTCGCGTTTCTGACCGTCCAGGCGGAGCGCCCTTGAGCGGCCATGCATGACACGTGACCTCGCCAGCGACCTGACGACCGGTCCGATCAGCGGTCACTTCCGGACGCTTGCCGTCCCCGCCGCGATCGGGATGCTGTTCAACACCCTCTACAACGTCGTGGACATGTTCTTCGCCGGCCTGCTGTCGACCAGTGCGCAGGCCGGCATCTCTCTGGGCTTTCAGGCCTTCTACATCGCGCTGTCCGTCGGATTCGGCCTTGGCGCCGCAATGGGTGCGGTCGTCGGAAACGCTCTCGGGGCAAAGGACCGGCGCGCCGCCCGACGGCTCTCGGCACAAGGCGTCACGTTCGGCGCCATTGCCGCCTTGGTCTTTGCGGCAATCGGATGCTGGTACGGTCCGGCACTCGTGGAGCTTGTGTCCGAACCCGGACCCTATCGCGATGCGGGGACGCGGTACTACCTGATCCTTTCCCTGGCGCTGCCCGGCTTCATGATCGCCTATGCCTGCAACGGGGCATTGCAGGCGCACGGCGACGGGCGATCGATGCAGCACGCCCTGATTGCCGCGTTCCTTGCCAACATCGCCCTCAACCCGCTGCTGATTTTCGGCATTCCCGGCCTTTGGGCAGGGATGGGCTTCGACGGCCTGGCGGCATCCACCGTCCTGAGCCAGACCGGCGTAATGATCTACCTGCTGCGGAGGCTGCTGAAGCTTGCGACGCTTTCCCGGATACGGCCCCGGCATTTCTCGCCTCGCAGACCCGAGCTTCGGGCAATATTCGTTCAGGCACTTCCGACCGCATTCGCGCTCATGATCATGATGTTGTCGGGTTTCGTCGTGCAGTTCGTTCTCAAGGGTTTCGGCGAACACGCGATCGCCGGGTTCGGCATAGCCATCAGGCTCGAACAGATCCTGCTTCTCCCGGTTCTCGGAATGACCGGGGCGTTGCTCCCTATCGCGGCCCAGGCGTTCGGCGCCCGCGACCACGATCGTGTGCGCGAGGCTCTCTTCCATTGCTGGAAGGTCGGATTCATCATGACCGCCTGCGCGTTGCCGATCATCTGGATCCTCGGGCGCCCGGTGCTCGAGCGATTCACCCAGGATCCGGACGTGATACGGGTCGGCCTCGCCTACCTCCGGGTCGAGAGCCTGATCCTTCCGGCCTACATGATGCTCTTCGCGATCAACTCTTTCCTGCAGGCGCTCAAGCGCCCGATCTGGAGCGTCTGGATCGGTCTCTACCGCCAGGCCTTCGGCATTGCATTCTTTGTCTGGCTGTTTGTCGGCGTGTTCCAGTTCGGCGAAATCGGTGTCTGGTTCGGAGTCGCTGCCGCCGTCACGACGGGACTGATGATCTCCATGGTCATCACGTCCCGCGTGGCAACGGAAAGCATTGGCGGCCTCTGGCAGGCGCCAGCGCCTCGACGCGCCTGACCTATTCCCTTCGGTTCAGCGCGTCCTCGAACGTCCTTCGTGCCCCGGCGCTATGGATGTAGTCGTAGTCCCTCGGGAACGGTTCGCCGGGCTCGATCTCAAGGCTGACCATCTGGGGACCGGCATGCTCAAGGATGCGTGGAACCGCGCCGGCGAATTCGTCAAGCTCGTCAAACGAATGCGACATGGCGTATCCCGCAGCCGTGGCGAACCCGGCAAAGTCGATGTTCTCGGCGTTCGGGAGCGGCTGGTCGCCATTCACTTCGTAGACGCGGTTCGCGAACACGAAATGATAGAGGTTGGTGACGCCGGCGCCGGCAACGGTGACGAGCGCCCCGAGGTTCATGAGCAGGGAGCCGTCGCCGTCAAGCACGAACACCCGCCGCTCCGGGTTGGCCAGGGCGAGGCCCAGCCCGTGCGACGCCGCCTGCCCCATGGCTCCAACGGCCACGTAGTTCAGCGGCCTGGGATTGATCCCCATCCAGTCGAAATTCGTCTGGTAAACGGCAACGACGATGTCGTCATCGCGCACGAGCGGCCCGAGAGTCCGAAGCGCCCCGTCGCGCTTGATGGTCATGTCGCCACCGGTGCGCGGCCGATCAGGAATACATGCGGACGAGAGTTCGCATATGCCTCGTCAATCAGGCGAACCAAGCTTTCAACGTCCTCCGGCTCCTCGATGGAGGAATGCGAAATTTCCATCGCGTCGAGCACCGGCTCGACAATCCTCACTCCGTAGGCTGCGGACTTGCTTGCGGGCAGATGGGGCTCCTTTTCCAGCAGGCCGACCAGCATGACGACCGGCCTTCGGTAATCGACGCCGATCGCACGGACGGCGTTGAGGGAGTCCATGAGTCCGGTCTGCTGCATCAGCAGCACCGCCCGCGTCCCGTTGCACGACATTGCGGCACAGATCGAGACGCCCTCGTCCTCCTTGCAGACCCGAGTCAGGCGAATCTCCGGGTCACGCGATATTGGCCAAAGCAGCCCGTCGCTCGTGACGATGTCGGGCAGCGCGACGACCTCTCCAACTCCGCTTTCCTTGAGGAGTTCGATGATGCGTGCGCCCGAGGGGCGAGCCGCCGGAACCTGCGTCCCGGCCGATGGGGCTGCGGTCGTCATGTTGCCTCCGCAAGGTGGCCTTCGAGCGCGTTGGCGGTTGCGTCCAGTTCGTGCCGCAGGCCGACGGAGACCCTGAAGCAATTGGCATATGAAGGTGAATTCATTCGCCGGACCCGTATTCCCTTCTCGCCCAACGCCAGAACCGCGGACTCCGACTGAGCCGCCCCGGGCATCCTGACGAGGACGAAGTTGGTCTGCGACGGAACGAAACCCACCCCAAGGCCAGCCAGCCGATCGCAGAACCGCTCCAGCAGCGCACGGTTTTCGTGGCGGACGAACGCGACATGCGCCTGGTCTTCCAGTGCCGCCGTCGCGGCTGCGACGGAGGGCGCTGCCACGGGGAAGGTCAGGCCGATCCGGCGCACCGTGTCGATCACGTCCCGGGGGCCGTGAGCCCAGCCCACGCGCGCCCCGGCAAGTCCGTAGAGCTTGGAAAACGTCCGGCAGACGATCACGTTGGCCGATCTCGCGACAAGGTCATGTCCGGGATCGTACTCGTCGGCCCAGGCATATTCGGCATATGCGGAATCCAGGACCAGGAGAACGTCATCGGGAATCGCGGCGTGCAGGCGTTCGACCTCTGCCTTCGGAAGATGCGTGCCGGCCGGGTTTTCAGGATTGGCGAGGTAGACCACCCGCGTCCGCTCGGTGACGGCCGCGATCATTCCGTCGACGCACGGGGTCAGGTCGTCATCTTCGACCGACACGGCCTCGCCCCCGTTTGCGCGGGCATAGTTGGGAACCTTCAGATATCCGTTCGCGGTACGGACCAGTTGATCTCCCCGTCCGAGATATGCACGGAACAGCCGCGCCAGAAGGTCGTCCGCTCCCTGGCCAACGACAATCCGGTCCGGATCGAACCCGTGCCGCGCGGCGATCGCGAACGCCAGCGCGGCTTCGGCTCCCTCCGGATATCGCTCGATTCGGGACACGGACGCGCGAGCGGCGTCCCTGGCATGCCTGCTCGGGCCGAAGACGCTCTCATTGGAGTTCAGCAAGGCCCATGCGGGCGGCAGCTCGTCGGCAACCGACCCCAGCATGTGTGCCTTGATCCGTTCAATCCCCGGCTTTGCCCTCGGTCCCGCCATCGTCGCCTCCCGGTTCGACGCCACGAACCGCATGCAAGGAAAGGTGTGGTCATTACCTTCATCAAATCCTATGTAAACGGCAAGGAAACCTCTCGGCGAAGGAAACCGGTTTGGCTGCTACCAGGGTATCGACGTCCATCGACCTCGACAAGCCTGGTCGTCACGCCGGCGACATCCGCATTCGCTGGTCCGACAATTCCAACCCGCTGGGATACCATCCGGTCCCGGTCATGTCGTTGAAGGGCGGCGCAGGTCCTGTCGCCCTGTTCATTGGCGGCACGCATGGCGACGAGTTCGAGGGACCGGCCGCGGTCATGCGCCTGGCGCAGTGTCTCGATCCGGCGGATCTCGCCGGACAGGTCATTCTCGTGCCCGCCTTGAACGCTCCGGCATTCGCCGGCTCCTCCCGCGTCAGTCCGCTTGACGGCGCGAACCTCAACCGGGCCTTTCCCGGCGATCCGGACGGCGGCCCGACAGCCATGATCGCGGACTTCGTTGAAACCGAGCTGCTTCCCCGTGCCGACGCCGTGGTCGACCTGCATTCAGGCGGCAAGGCATCGTTCTTCCAACCCTGCGCGCTGGTCACGCACTGCGCCGACAGCGCGCTGTACGAGGCGAATCTCGCCTTGGCCCGCGCGTTCGGCCTGCCCTTGATCTGGCGGCTGGGCGCCCAGAACGACGACAGGTCAGTCAACGCGGCCGCGGAGCGCCAAGCCGTTCCCATGATCGCCACCGAACTTGGAGGCGGCGGCGGCACGGATCCCGAAATCACGGGCCATGCAGAGGCCGGCCTGGTCCGCTTGCTCCGGACCATGGGGATCGTCGCGGGAGAGGCAGAGCCGCGAAATGCCCGAATCGTTGAAATCTCGTCATCCGCTTCGTCGCTCCACGCGACAGGCGACGGAGTGTTCGACAGGGCCGCGGCAGCCGGACAGGAAGCGAGGTCCGGCGCCTTGGCCGGCAGGCTTCACCACGTCTTCGAACCGGAGCGGCCTTCAAGCGACGTGAAGTTCCCGTCTGACGGTTTCATCCTGGCGCACACCTGCCGTGGTCTTGTAAGGCGGGGAGAACTGCTGCATCTCGTCGCGAGGGACGTGACTTGAAGATGCAGGCGATTGCCTTGCCGCCGGCCCCGATTGCCGGCCCGGCTGCCGCCATTCGACCGGGACGCAGATGAAATGGACGACAAGCTTGCAGTGCCGAAAGGCAACTTTCGAGGGCACGCCGAACAGTCCGTCTGGGCCGAAAGGCCTGATCCCGAATTGACCGAGGTTGGCCCTGGCACGCCCTGCGGCGAATACTTGCGCCGCTACTGGCTGCCTGTTGCGATGACTGATCAGGTCGGGGACCTTCCCCGCCGGATCAGGATCATGGGCGAGGACCTGGTGCTGTTCCGGGAGAAGGGCGAGGGAAAGCTCGGCCTTACTCACCTGCATTGCCGCCACCGGAACATGAGCCTTGAATTCGGGATCGTCGAAGATGGCGGCATTCGCTGTTCCTATCATGGCTGGAAGTACGGGCTCGATGGAACAATCCTCGAGACGCCTTGCGAACCTCCTGCCAGCCAGGTCAGGACGCGCGCCTGTCTGGGCGCCTACCCGGTCATAGAATCCAAGGGGCTCGCGTTCGCCTACATGGGGCCACCGGAGGAGCAGCCCCGGTTTCCCGTGATGGACACGTTCGACGAGCCTGGCGACGAAATGCTGCCTTACCTCATCGAGTCCCCGTGCAACTGGCTTCAGGTGATGGAAAACGCGTGGGACCCTTTCCACGTCGTGTACCTTCACACGCTCGCGGTGCGCAGCCAGTTCATCGACGCCTTCGCCGAAATGCCGATGATCGAGTTCCACGAGAGCCGGACGGGTGACTTCTACACCAACGTCCGGCGCGTTGACGACATCGTCTGGATCCGGTGCCACGATCACATGCTGCCAAGCTTCACGCAAAACGGCGGACACTTTCCCGTGCCGGACAGGCCCCGGTACTTCGGGCGCTGCGGACTCAGCCGCTGGATCACTCCGGTGGATGACACGCACGCGATGGTGATCGCCTGGCGCCACTTTCGCGACGGCGACGACCCCCGGGGCCTGACCGACAAGTCCAAGGTCGGCTTCGGGACGACCGACTTCTACGGCCAGGGACCGGACCGCTCCTACGAGCAGCGTCAGCGCGACCCCGGGGATTATGACGCGTGGGTCAGCCAGGGGCCGAAGAACGTCCATGCACGCGAGAACATGGGATTCACGGACAGGGGCGTCGCAAAGGCCCGCCGCCTCCTGCGGAACGCCATCCGTTCGGTTGCCTCCGGGAACCCGGCACCGCAGCCGACGGACGGAGTCGACGGCGTGATCCCGACCTATGGAGGTGACACGATGCTCAGGATTCCCGCGCAGGACGGCCGCGATGACGGCGCGGTCCTCAAGGAAATCTCGATCGACGTCGCGGAAATCTACCGGTCCGGCGATCACCTGCAGGGGGATGCAAGAAACGAGTTCATCCGGTCACGCCTCATGGAATACGAGGCGAGCCGGCAATGACGCGCGTTTCCGTCAATCCAGGCCTTGTCGACTGGTCTGGCGAGAATCCGGGAATTTACCTGAAAGCCGATCCTTCCGCCGACAGGCCCGACGTCCTTTCCCTGTTCTTCCGCGTTGTCCTGTCCCCCTTCGGGCGCGGACATGCCGGGCTGGTCGTCGGCCAGCCTGACAGGGCTGCAGGCTGGCCCGATGCACCCAACTTCATCATGACCGACAACCAACGCATGATGCGCTGGATCGTGGATGGCTGGGTATCGAGGATGCCAACCTTCGCCGGCAAGTCCGGGCTGAAGTCCATGACCTGGCTTGATTGCGACAGCGTCGAAAGGCGGCCGGGCGACCTGAAGACCCGGTACTCGGAAACGGTTCGTGGATCTGGCGTCACCCTTGAAATGATCTGGCGCGACATTGGGCCGCCCCTGCCGGTCGAGGCCACCAAGGAGAATTCGGCCACAAAGGCCCACGAGATGTACTCCGTGTTTCTCGAAGCGAGGTCTGCGGAGGTGCGCATAAACGGGACGTCGCTTCCCGGCCAGGTCGCGGAGCGGCAGTTCCTTGGCCGCACGATGTCGACCGCCTTCCTCGCGTTTTCCGAAACATGGGTCACGCCAACGGAGGATCCCTGATGCCGTCAAGCGCGCCGATCACGCCTGGCAACGTCGACTGGACCGGCGAGAACCCCGGAATTCTCCTGAAGGATGACAGCGGGGCATTCACCGCGATGGCGCTCTTCTTTCGGGTGGCCTGGTCCCCGGCCGGCCAGGGCCAGGTTCTCTGGCTTTACGGCTCGCCCGGGTCGAAGGTTGGCACGCCCGAGGCCCCGAACGTCGTACTGGCCGACAACGTCGACCTCGCCGCCTACCTGAAGTCCAACTTCGTCGGCCGCCTCGGCGCCTTCCGCGACGTGCCGGCATTCGAAGGCATGTCACCACGCCTTGCCCAGGCCGTACGGAGCTCCGGTGATCCGGCAGGCCACAGATACGCCGAATCCATTGCCGGCGAGGGCCTGTCCGTCGAACTGGTCTGGGAGAACCTCGAGGCGCCAAGGATGCTGGAACTCACGCCTGACCAGGTCGGCACCGGCGCTCACACCATGTTCACGCTCCTCGTTCCCGCAAGAGACGCGCAGGTCATCGTCAACGGCCGCCCGCTGCCAGGCCAGGTAGGCAGCCGCATGCAGGCCGGCTTCGAGACGACGACCGCCTTTCTCTATTTCAGCGAGACGTGGGTGAACCCGCCGGGCGCGGAATGACGCGTTGTCAGGGCGACAGGCTGGCGTTCGACCGAGCCATGGTCACGCAACCGGTCTGGAACGGGTTCGATCTCGCGCGAGACGTGACCGGCATTGCGGACAACGTCCTTCTCCATGCCGGACCGCCCTTCCCTGACCCTGGCACGGTCACTCGCCCAATTCTGAACTCGGCCTGCGTTGCAGCAGTCTACGAAGGGCTCGCGCCAAGCCTTGACGAGGCCGAACGCATGATATCGTCCGAGGAGATCCGTCTGAAGCCGGCGCAGGACGTGAACGTCGTTGCACCGCTTGCTGCCGTGGTCAGCGCCTCGATGCCGCTGCATTCCGTATACGATGCCTGGCGAGGGCAGCACCGAGCGTTTGCCCCGATCAACGGCGGAAATCGGCCCGCCCTTCGCCTTGGCCTGAAATCGAAAGCCGTACTGGATCACGTCAGATGGCTCAACACCCGTTGCCTCGATGTGCTTCAAGGAGGCTTGGCGGAAGGAATCGCCCTTGTGCCGCTGGCCGTCGAAGGTCTCAAGGGCGGCGATGACTGCCATGGGCGGACACCTGTCGCGGGCGCTGCACTTGTCCACGAATTGATCGACCGTTCGCCGAACGGCATCGGCGACGACGAGGTCCTCGGGTTTCTCAGGGGCTCGCCCAGCATATTCCTCAATCTCTGGATGGCGGCCACCAAGCTGATGATGAGCCGGGCAGAGGACGTCCCGAGTTCCGGGTTTGTCACCGCGGCCGGCGGCAACGGACGCGAGGTCGGCATCCAGGTATCCGCATTTCCGGGGCGCTGGTACACCGTCCCCGCCACACCGCCTGAGGGCGCGTTCGACGTTGACTTGCCACCGTCCCGCGCCTTGGGCGCCATCGGCGACAGCGCGGTCGTCGATGCGTTCGGTCTTGGCGCGATGGCAGGAATGCGCAACGAGCCACCGACTTCGTCCGGTTCGGATCACGGCGTGTCGGTCGGAGAACACCCCTGTTTCAGGGCCACTGGCCTGAAACTGGGAATCTCTGCGATTGCCGTCGCCGAAAGCGGACGCGCGCCGCAAGTCAGCCTTGGAATCCTCGACCGAGAAGGGGAAATGGGACGCCTTGGCGGAGGGCTGTATCAAGTGCCGGTCATGCCTTTCAGGCAAGCGACGGAGGATGTGCTGGTGAGTCGGCCTTCATCTTCCGGTTGGCACGTTGACCCTGGACCCTGATTGGTCCGGCTCCCGTGGCCACCGCGATTTCCAGGCGATGACGCGGTCGCGGGGAGCGCCTGACCTGTTCATCACCCGCCTTCGATCCCCTGAACGACCACTTGAGACAGATGTCCATTGCGGGCCTGCAGGGTTCCTGCCGGCGTTCGTGCCGGCTTCTCCCCGGAGGAATTCCGGCGAGGTGAAGCCGGAAGCAGCACATTCCGCCTCGGCGCAATTCCAAGCCGGAACGGCAGTCCGGACTGTCGCAGGCATGACCAGTTGACGGCTGGTTCCCCGACGGACGCCGGATGTTGCGGAGGCTGGACACGCGGACCCGGCGCGGCATTTGGTGGGCATGAAGCCTTGCAAGTTGCCGCCAGCGGCCTTTGATGCAATGACCGTGGGGCGGCATCGTGCCGTCACGATCTCCGAGGAAGGGGCAGGAGCGCATGATTGTCGTCATTTGCCTGATCCTTGGCGCGGCACTGGGCCTTCGTGCCGCGCACAGGCGGCGCGGCGCAATTGTAGACAAGCTCAGGTATGCAGTCGTCTATGGCATCGCGTTCGCGCTGCTCGGCGTGTTCCTGTCCCTTGGCATCGACAGTGCCTGGCGTTGATGCTTCCGGGTGACGCTGCCGGCTCGGGCAGTGCCTGGCGCGGTCAGGGAATTTCCGGCCCCGTGCAAGGCGTCACGCCGGCCAGGCGATTCAATGCTTGGAACGCGCGCCTTGTCACCCCATATTCCAGTCATGCTAAAGTTCGCGCCCATTGCTCTCGCGATTCTCTACGCGCTGGTGATGTACAAGTTCTCGGCCTGGAAGACCTCGGCCGAGCTGAACGAGAATTCGTCGGAACTGGTTGACCCGGAGCTCAAGAAGCTCCTGGATCGCATGTCGAGAGCCCTGGATCTCCCTCGCATCCGGGTGCATCTCTATGAAATCGAGCCTGTGAACGGGCTTGCGGCTCCGGACGGGCGCATCTTCCTTACCCGAGGATTCTACCAGAAATACCGCAACGGAGAGATTGCCGGCGAGGAAATTGCATCGGTCATCGCTCACGAACTCGGCCATGTGGCGCTTGGGCATGCCCGAAGAAGAATGATTGACTTTTCGGGTCAGAACGCGCTTCGCACTGCGCTCATGATGGTCCTGGGCCGCTTTCTGCCAGGATTCGGCGTCATGATTGCCAATGTCCTCACCACCATGCTTGCGGCACGGCTTTCGCGTTCGGACGAGTACGAGGCGGACGCCTATGCTTCGGCCTTGCTGATAAAGTCAGGGATCGGAACCGACCCGCAAAAGTCCCTGTTCAAGAAGCTGGAAAAGCTGACAGGTGCCCGCGGCGCAGCGGTGCCCGCATGGCTTCTCAGCCACCCCAAGACCGGCGACCGAATCGCGGCCATCGAAAAGCTCGAGGCCAGCTGGACGGGCGCTGCCCGCCAGTAAGCCGGCGAGCATGCCGGCACGGTCGGGCCGAGAGCGGCACTCCAATGAACTCCGGCTGCGGCTGGGTCGGGTTCAACGCCGACCCAGGCGGGAAAGGAAAGACTTCACGAGTTCGGCGCGAAGCTTGCGGGCCTTGAGTTCGAGTCCTTGAATGTCATCTGGCGAGTTCAAGCTGATCATTTGGCACTCCATGGTTGTCGAGCCTCACATAGGCGACTACGAGGCATCTTGCAGCCCGGCCATCTGCATGCCAGTCATGCGGAATCTGCATTCCTCGCCAGCGGAGCAATTGCACATTGAACGCATCATCTTCGAACTTTGCGCACTGTCCCGACCGGCGTGACTGCGGCCTGGAATGCGAGTTGGGCCAACCCCTGCCCTGGCGGTCATGGCTGCTCGGACGCATCCGTTCGCGAGTGCCCAGACGCCCGAGACTTCCGTTGGATTCGAACCGGAGGGCACGTGCGAGCGCATGCCCAGGTTGCGGGGGCGTGCAATGAAATCTCAGGAAGGCTGCCGCGAGACGTCCAGGATTTGCCGGCTGGCGCCTGTCATTTCGGTCTTGACCGTCAACAATGCCCGCATGGCCGGTCGACTGGCCAACGCGCTGGTCAATGGCGGGTTGCCCGTGCTGGAAGTCACTCTCAGGACACCAGCGGCTCTTGACGCGATTCGTGCCATGACCAAGGTCGAGGGAAGCGTCGTCGGAGCCGGAACGGTGCTCACGCCCGCAGACATTCGCGCGGCAAAGGCCGCCGGGGCGGCATTCGGCGTCTCTCCAGGGGCGACGGAACGGCTTCTCAGTGCTGCCGAAACCGAGGGATTTCCCATAATTCCGGGTTCTGCCACCGCCAGCGAGGCGATGCGCCTGCTGGAGAGAGGCTACACCGTCCAGAAATTCTTTCCGGCGGAAGCGTCCGGCGGCGCGCCGGCGCTGAAGTCACTTGCCGCCCCCTTGCCGCAGATCAAGTTTTGCCCGACCGGTGGCATCAACATGGACAATGTCGGAAGCTATCTCGCACTTGAGAACACGATCTGCGTCGGCGGATCCTGGGTGGCGCCCGACGACCTGGTGTCTCGGGGCCGATGGAACGACATCGAGGCCCTGGCTCAGGAAGCCGCAAGTCTTGCGTCTGATCGCCTGGCAGGCTGACGGCAACCCGTTCGCTCCAGGCACGGAGCCAGGTGTGTCGAGACCGAGCACAAGAGGGGGCAACGATGCCTGACACACGACAGAACGCGACCAAGGGGCCGGGCCCCGCCCGAGGGAAGGCTGACAAGGCGGTCTTCTCGAATCAAAGAACCGTGGACGTTCCTCGGTTCACGATGCCAGCGTCTCTCAAGCCTGACACCCGTCTCAAGATGGATGGCCTGGAATTCCTGTCCCTGCTCCCGGAGAGCGTCATTCCCGTCGCTTTCCTTGACCCACAGTACCGTGGCGTTCTGGACAAGCTCGCCTATGGCAACGAGGGCAAGTCGCGCGGCGCGAAACGCAGCGCCCTGACCCAAATGCCTGACGGGACGATTGCCGAATTCGTGCGGGGCATTGACCGCGCGCTGATTCCGTCCGGGCACCTGTTCCTTTGGCTGGACAAGTTTCACCTGTGCCAGGGAGTGCGTCCCTGGCTGGAAGGAACGGTCCTGGAAATCGTAGACCTGGTGACGTGGGACAAGGGCACGTTCGGCATGGGGTATCGCACCAGGCGCCGTGCGGAACACTGCATCGTCCTCCAAAAGCGGCCTTGCAGGGCAAAGGGCGTTTGGAAAGTCCACAACATCACGGACGTCGTCCTGGAAAGGGTGTCAAGACGCGAGAATCCACACGCCAAGCCGATCGAACTGCAAGGGCGCCTGATTTCTGCGGTGAGCAATGACGGAGACTTTGTCATTGACCCCGCGGCAGGCACGTTTTCCGTGCTTGACGCGGCACTGCAGCATAACCGCAGGTTCCTGGGTTGCGACCTGAACGGCTGATGTCACGGCCGGTCCGCCGGATGCGGAACAAGCACCGGTCCGATCGCGCAAGGGGTCCGGGCAAGGTCTGGCAGACGGCGCCATGCACCGGACGCCGGAAAGCTCAGGTCAGGTTGCGAAGCTAAAGGACGCCGTCCTCGAGCACGCCGTCAGCTGACATTTGCGCGTAAAGGAGGCCCTCACGCAGGCCTCGGTCCGCCACGGTCAGACGATCAGTTGGCCAGATCCTGAGCAGAGCCTGCAGAATGGCGGCGCCCGACATGATCAATGCATGTCGGTCGTTCCCGATGCGCGGGTCTGCACGGCGACCTTGCGGTCCAAGCTCGAGATACCTGTTGATGACCTTGTCGATCTGTTCGGAGGTCATCCTGAGGCCATCCACCCTTGTACGGTCATACCTGGCGAGCCCAAGATGGCTCGCGGCCACCGTGGTAACCGTCCCGGATGTTCCGATGATCTGGAACCCTTCGCGCGTCTGTTCCGCCTCGTACGGCGAGAATTCCGAGAGGCGCTCTTCGAAGTAGCAGCTCATCAAGGCAAATTGTGCGGCATCCTCTTCGACATCCGCAAACTGGTCGCGCAGCGTCGAAACGCCAAGCGGCACAGATATCCAGTCGACCACATGAGCCGTGGGGAATGGCGACGAAGCGTCCGGCCTGAACCCCGTCTTGAGGCGCATGATTGCCTGAGGGCGCTCGATCCTCCGCACACGGCTGAGGTCGATCCAGACCAGTTCGGTGGACCCGCCACCGATATCGACAACAAGCAGTTGTTCGGTCCTGGGCGAAACCAGGGGCGCACAGGAGATCATTGCCAATCGCGCCTCTTCGTCGGGAGCGATCACTTCCAGTTCAAAACCCGTCTCGCGGGCCACCGTCTTGAGAAAGGACTTGCCGTTCCTTGCCCGGCGGCAGGCTTCTGTTGCGACCAGCCGCATGCGCTTGACACCGTGCCTGTCGAGTTTCGTGCGGCAGACCTTCAGCGCATTCAGTGTCCTGCGCATTGCCTGGCGTGAGAGAAAGCCGCTGGCTTCAAGGCCCTGCCCTAGCTGAACGCTCTTGGAGAAACTGTCGACGACATGAAACTGTATGCCTTTCGGCTGCGCAATCAGCATCCGACAGGAATTGGTGCCTAGATCCAGCGCCATGTACAGATCGGCCGGATCCGGCAATTCCGGCGCAGCGCCATCTACCTCGACCGGGAACGGCCCTGCACCGGCACGACTCTTGGGCGGCATCTCGCCCTCCAAACTCTGGTCAATGCCAGCTTAAGGGATTGAGTGCGGGTCGCACAAGCAAGGTGTTCAGCCGCGTGACATGCTGCTGTCGCGGCGCAGCCGGTTCGGCGGTTTCCCGAAGCTCCGGAGCGGTGAAGGCGCGGCGGGGCCAATCCAGGAGCGCTCCAGTGCCAAGCGCCCGCACCGAGCGGCGGACCCGGCCAGCCCGGCCATAAGCAAGTTCCGGTCGGCGAAGAGGCCCCTCGTGGTTTCGAACCGAATCTAAGGGCGGTTTTCGTTGCAAAGCAATTGATTACATTGTTTTCTGCATGCGGCGGCACGATCTTTCCCGTGGAACTCGCCCGTCTGGCGCAGTCGCTTCCGGAACAGGGCCTTGCAATCGCTCTCTCGGTCGAACGGACCAGCGCCTTGCCAGGCTCCACGGCCCTGCCGCTCGCCTCGCGCCCATATGCCCAGGACGGCCGCACTTGCTGCGTTGGCACAAGCCCCAAGCATTCGGCAAGGTGTCAATGGCCGGGCAGTGAAGATTGCCAATGAGACTCCGGCACGGCATGGCATGGCATGGCATGGCAGTCGCCCATGTCGCCTGGAACATTCGAGTGGAAGGGCCATCTTGGGCCACGCGTGCGGTTGCCGTTGCGCCAGGCGGGTCGTCTCATGAACCGGGTTTGAGGCACGCCATTGCCAAACTCACGCAAGGAACTTCCTGAGGCCTTCGAGACCGGCCTTGGACGCCTTTCCGAGGGTCCCGGGAGGGGTTGCCTGACAAAACGCGAACTGTGACCCTCGAGGGACATGTCAAGGGAATGGCGATGAGCGATGCGCTTCCACGATCTGGCGAGCGGCCTCTTCGGCCGGATCGGCCATGTGCTGAAGTGAATTGAAGCGGACCCGAATGCAGGGCGGGCCGATTTTCCGGGAGCGGGACACGAAATTCAACCGCCAAATGTCCGGCAAGGAGAGCTCCCCGCGCCTTGGCGAATGGGCGGGAATGACCAATCTCCAGCTCTTCTCACCTGGCCCGAAGCCAAATCGTCGAAAAGTCAGGAGACAGGAGACAGGAGACGACTCACGAAACGGAAATCGAGAGTGACGTTGTCGACCGCAATGATGCCTGCAATGGCGGTCGCCCAATGCTGCGTATCATCAAGACCGCGCAAACTTCACGGAACGGACAAGCCGGAACTGGATTCACCCCACGGGTTCATCCATGACAATTCCCCTGTGCACGGAGGACGACATCCAGGTGCGGACATGATGCAAGACCCGAGGCTTGACTCGGTCACCATGTCATCCCGCCGGTGATTGTCACCATGCCGGACCGCGAATGGCAGGCAGTCCGGGAAAAGAGCTGAACCAAATTGGACTCATTCCGCGACACGGTCACGCAATGGATGCATGTCGGTGACAGCAACTCCGCGCATGAACTGTTCCCGCCATCGCAAGGACTTGCACGCCACGTTGAATGTCAAACGGACTGCATGGAACGGCCATGTTCGTTCCTCGACGCCGATGGCCATGCTCTGCAGGCTGCATAAATTGCAGCGCGAAGCATTCACAACAACAGCGACTCCTGAAGTGCGTGAAGACGGCGGGCGCTTTCCAGGGCGCCATTGGCTAGCGATGCCTGCGGGAATGGAGCATGAACGGCGAACTCCCGAAACCGGCGGTGAAGGAAAAGGAGTGAATGACACCTGATTGCCGATCAATTCGAGAAACCCGGCAAGACCAGGAATCAAATGAAGTAATTCAGCATCTTGGCAAGCGCTTGAAAATCACGAAAGCGATTAGTGATTGCGGTCATCTTGCTTGTTGAGGGCAAACGGGTATACACGCGCCCGAATTCGCCTGCGCCCAGGCGCGCGGAAACTCATTCGCTGGAGACGACAGATGCACGACATTCGCGCGATTCGCGGAGACCCCGCCGCTTTCGATGCCGCGATGGCGCGTCGGGGAGTGTTGGGTCCGTCGTCGAAGATCCTCGCAATCGACAAGGCGCGTCGTGCCAAGATCGCGGCGGCGGAGGCCGTCAAGGCTGCTCGAAACACGGCAACAAAGGAAGTTGGCGCAGCGTTGGCCAGGGGCGACGATGCAAAGTTCGAACGCCTGCGAGCCCTCGTTGCAGAAAAGAAGGACGAGATCGCGCGGCTCGAAGGCGAAGCCACCGCGGAAGACGCGCGAATGCGAGACTTCCTGCTGGCGCTGCCGAACCTGCCGCATGACGACGTGCCGCATGGGGACGACGAGAGCGACAACCTGGAGCTGCATCGATGGGGCGAGCCGTCGGCGTTCGGCTTCGACCCGGTCGAGCACTTCGAGATTGCAGGCGTCAGGCCGGGCATGGATTTCGAGACTGCCGCCAAGCTTTCCGGAAGCCGGTTCGTGGTGCTCCGCGGGGCGGTGGCCCGGGTGCACCGGGCATTGGCTCAGATGATGCTCGACATCCACACATCGGAAAACGGCCTCATCGAGACCATGACGCCGGTGCTCGTGCGTGACGAACCCATGGTCGGGACAAACCAGCTGCCCAAGTTTGCAGAGGACAGTTACGCCACGCGCGAAGGCCTGTGGTTGATCCCGACATCCGAAGTGACGCTCACCAACATTGTGCGGGAGAGCATTCTGGATGCCGATGCCCTGCCGATCCGAATGACGGCACATACCCAGTGTTTCCGGTCGGAGGCCGGTGCCGCCGGCAAGGACACCGCGGGCATGCTCCGTCAGCACCAGTTCGAAAAGGTCGAAATGGTATCTATCGCGCATCCAGACGCGTCGGAAGAGGAACAGAAGCGGATGCTCCGCTGTGCCGAGGGGATACTGGAACGTCTTGACCTGCCTTACCGCACGGTCTCGCTTTGCACAGGCGATCTCGGATTCGGCGCCCGGCGAACCTATGACATCGAAGTCTGGCTGCCCGGACAGAACACGTACCGCGAGATCTCCTCGGTCTCGAGCTGCGGCGATTTCCAGGCCCGAAGGATGAACGCGCGGTTTCGCGATGGCAAGGGCAAGCCGGAATTCGTGCACACGTTGAACGGCTCTGGCCTTGCAGTGGGACGGGCGCTGATCGCGGTCCTCGAGAACGGCCAAGCTGCCGATGGCGGCGTTGCACTGCCCGAAGGCCTGCTGCCCTGGCTCGGCGGCGCCAAGGCAATCACGCCTGAAGGCCTGCTCGAGTGACGGGGCGGGCGAGCGGCCTCCTCACCGGCCGCTCGGGCAGTTCGCGGCATCCGCACCGAGCCTGACCGGACTGAAGTCGCTTCGCGCGTGCCGGCACCATCCGCGACGTCCGCTGCTTCAGCCCCAGACTTGGGACGAGCCGGCGCAGAACCGCTCCGGCCTGGTCGACCTTGTCAATTGCCTCTTGACTCGCCCGTGCCAAGATGCTTGCGAAGCCGCGACGGGCCTGGCTTCTTCCTGTCGCGGTAGGGATTCTTGTGACCTTGGCCGCGAAAGGTCAGCCGGACAGGCGTGCCCGGCATGTCGAAATCCTCGCGCAGGGCATTGATCAGGTACCGTCTGTAGCTCTCGTTCAGCTTTTGCGGATAGGAGCACATGACGACAAAGCCCGGTGGTCGGGTTCTGGCCTGAGTGATGTACCGCAACCTGATGCGGCGCCCCCCTGGCGCGGGCGGAGGATGCGCCGCGACCACTTCCACAAGCCAGCGGTTCAGCTCGGCAGTGCCAACACGGCGATTCCAGACCCGGTATGCATGGATCACCGCTTCACGCAATCGATCCATGCCGCTGCCCGTGCGGGCCGAGACCGCCACGAGCGGAGCGCCGCGAAGCTGTGGCAGCAACCGCTCGAACCTGTCGGACAGTTCTCCGAACTTTGCCTGCCTTTGCTTTGCCTGGTCCCACTTGTTGACTGCAATCACGACCGCGCGGCCCTCGCGCTCGGCCAGGTCGGCAATGCGGAGATCCTGCTGCTCAAACGGGATCGCGGCGTCAAGAAGGACGATGACGACCTCGGCGAACTTGACCGCGCGGAGCCCGTCCCCGACCGAAAGCCTTTCGAGCTTGTCCTGCACGCGAGCCTTCTTCCGCATGCCGGCCGTATCGAAGACACGGACCGGCAAGCCGTCCCAGTCAAGAAAGACGGAAATCGCGTCGCGTGTCATGCCTGCCTCCGGTCCGGCCAGCAGGCGGTCTTCGCCCAGCAACTGGTTCACGAGCGTTGACTTCCCTGCGTTTGGCCGGCCGACCACGGCAACCCTAAGGGGGAATTCAGGCGCAAGAACGCGCTCTTCGGCATTGTTGTCACCGGTTTCGGCATGCGACTCGATTTCACGCGCGCCGACGTCCTGTTCCGCCTTGCGAACCAAAGGCTCCAGCTGCGCATGCAGCTCGTGCATGCCCTCGCCGTGTTCGGCCGACAATGCCACGGGGTCGCCGAAGCCGAGAGAATACGCTTCCAGAAGCCCGGCCTCCCCTGCGCGCGCTTCAGCCTTGTTTGCCACGAGAACAACGGCGGCGGACTTGCGTCGCAGAATGCCTGCAAGCATCATGTCATCCGGATGGACGCCCGCACGCGCATCGATCATGAAGAGACACGCATCGGCCGCGTCGATTGCGCGCTCGGTCAGTTGCCGCATGCGGCCCTGAAGGCTGTCGTCGCTTGCCTCTTCCAGCCCGGCCGTATCCATGACCGTGCAAGGCGTTCCGGCCAGCTGTGCCTCGCCCTCCCGCAAGTCCCGCGTCACCCCCGGCTGGTCGTCGACGAGCGCGAGACGTTTCCCCACGAGGCGGTTGAAGAGCGTGGACTTGCCCACGTTTGGACGTCCGACAATGGCCAGCTTGAAGGGAGCATGTCCCGGACATATGTTGCCGGTCGCCGCCAAGAGCCCCTACCGGCGCGATGCCCAACCAAGGCCGGTTCCGGAGTCCGCATTCGGTGCATTGAACATGTCGAGATCCGGCCCCAGATTCACTTCGCAGGACGCCGCCCGTCCCGCTTTCTCGCAGCGGGAGCGGGCCCCGGCTGATGGAACGACCGGGGCAACGCGGATTCCTGCCTTAGAGCCTATCCTGCGATCCGGACACGACGCAATCGCCGGCGCCGCACGCATTGGCGAAGGATGCGGAGCCTTGCGCGCGACCCTTCCCCAAACCTCGGCCAGGGCGGGACGTCTGCCGCCGGCCGTTCGACGGACGCATGAATGAGTGCCTTGAACGCCGAACGATTGCAATGCGCCTGATCCCACCAGCGATGTCCTTTCAGCCCTTCAACGCCTCGACCGCCTTGATCCTGGCTTCCAATTCCGCGTCTTCCGGGTCGTAAGCTGGCGCATCGTCCTCAAAATACTCCGGAAGATATTCCCGAAACCTCGACTCCGGATTGCTGAATGCATCCAGGAAATCCGCATAGCCCCATGCGCCGCCAATGTCCTCCAGCGGACACTTGCCGGATCCGCCCGCAAGGTATGGATAGGTCCGGTCCGTGCGGGCTTCCTGCATTGGAGCGATCCGGATCCTGTGCGACCAACTGTCGCCGAAATCATAGAGATACTCGATATCTCTCTTGCCTTGCAGAACGGACAATGCGTCGCTGATTGTCTCAGGGACTTCGCCGACAGACTCGCCCGGGGACCAAATGAACCGTTTCCCGTGCCGCCTCGCATTGAATCCCCACAAATGGCAGTCCTCCCATCCCGTCGCTGCCTGGATGAAGCAATGCAGGTCGTCAAGCCGGATGTCGACGGGCACGTCAAGCCGCCGCACCACTTTGGGTTCCACGTACAGGAGAGTGATCGGCAGTCGGAAGATGTTCAGTTTGTGCCTGCGCCGGGCCAAAGTATTTTTCCTTTGCATGCCAAAAGGTTGGAAAGAGAAACTCTGGACGCATTGCACAGTCCGGAAGCTGATGGCGCCCTTGGCGGTGGTGCCTGGCCTTCATTCATGAGGCGGCCATCGCTGCCTGGCCGCTCCTGATCGGTCATGCGTGCCCTGATTCTCGTTCGGCTTGCCTTTTCGTCCAGCGGGCCTGTTCCCAGCGTAAACGCGGCCTCGAAGAAACTCAATCCGCCGATTTCGAAGCAGCCACGACCGCCTCAAGCTTGTCAAAGACCTCGGCATCTATCTCGTGCTTGGGAATGAGCCAGGCCAGTTCGCAATAGTCCTTCCTCTCCATCAAGTTGGGCAATCCCAGCCCAGCGTAATAGACCTTGAAAAGGGGTGCCAGAAAATCATCGCTGACTTTCGCATCTGCATTCCAGGGAGACCCTTTGCCGAGAGTTTGCATGGCCCTTGTCACCTCCCCGATGGCTTCCTGCATGACCTGCAGGCGGCCTTCGGCTTCCTGCGCTTCGAACAGCGGGCCTGAGGCTTCGCTTTGCCCTGATGCCCGCGCGAAGGTCTCAAGCGTCTGCCGGGTGCAGAGGTAGTTCTCGATCTCCCGTTTCCTCCAGGCAAGATGCGTCAGGATGGCGTTTTCGGGCAGGCCCTGTTCAAGCCGGTCGAAAATGGCCACGCCCCTGAGACTTGGAAACGCCTCCCGCAGTCCAAGGAAATGCTCCTCGGCCTTCTTCGGCCGGTTGCCGACATAGTGGACAAACGGCCTTTCGAGCGCACGCGCCGCCTCGGGGTTGCCAAGCCTTTCAGCAAACGCTTGCAGGATTGCCAGATCCGTGGGGCCTTCCAGATAGAACACCCAGCCCGTCATTTCGGCCTGATGGTATTGATCGAAGCCGATCCGGGAAAGCGCCTTGTGCACTTGGCTGGCGCGGCCATCGATCCTGTGCGGCTTTCCGACAAACGCCACGACAAGGTCCTTGCCGGCAGCCTCGTTCAAGAGAACCTCCGAATGGCTGGCAGCGATGATCTGATTGCCCTGTCTGGTCGCCAGTTCGGTGATGACCCGATAGATCTGACGCTGGCGCAGGATTTCGAGATGCGCATCTGGCTCGTCGAGCAGGATAGTGGCCCCGGGATTCGCCGCCATGTAGGCGAGAATGAGCAGCGTCTGCTGAAGCCCACGCCCGCTTGACGAAAGATCAAGAGACGACCCGCCTTCCCGATATCTCATGATGATCTCGCCGCGCTCCTCGATGTAACGGGGAGCTTCCAGTGTCGCACCGAAGAGCGTCTCCACCCGGTTGACGAGATCGCCCCAGAATTCGGGGCTCCTGGAGTGCACCTGATGGCAGAGGTTTCGCAGCACCTCGGCGGTGCGTCCTTCTCCGACACGCACATTGACAGCGCCTTGATCAAGTCGCGTTTCCGCAGCTGCGAGTCCGGACATGGGCGGCAGATACCCGATCTCGACCGATCCGGCCCCGTCCGGGACAACCATGCGGTCAGGATGCCTGCCTTCTCCGAGGCGAAGCGGTCGACAGTAGAAGGATTCCTCGTTTGCGTAGTCGAACTCTAAACCGCAGGTCCATGACGTGTCGTTGCTCGCGCCCTCCACCACGACATCGATCCGGACATTTCCCGTTCGCTGATCGCCATTGGCCTTGCTCACGTTTCGCACATGCAGGTCGCGCCAAAGCAGATTGGCCGCCGGATGGGGTATGGCCAGAAGGTCCCTTCGGTTAATTGTGACACCCGGCCTCTTTTCCGGGGCTCTCTTTCCGGCCCGTCTTTCCTGCCAGCGCTTTACGCCGATGTTCCAGAGCGACAGCGCCTGCATGGCCGAAGTCTTGCCGGAGTTGTTTGGTCCCACGAACACGACCGGGTTGCCAAGCTCGACCTCCACGTCGTCGAAGCGCTTGAAATTTCGAATGATGAGCTTTGTCAGCATGAGATTCATTCCTCAACCGCAGCCAAACGTGAGTCAGCTTCCATCTCCGCCAGCAAAGTTTCGGATTGAACACCAGCGATCACGATGTTGGGGTCCGTGTCCTCCAGGAACCGACCCCCACCCTCTCCAGGACTGCGCTTCTGAACCTTCGAGGGAATGACACCATCGCGCGGCCCTTCGGAGGAAACAAGGCCAGACAGGAAACGCCCGCAACCTCCGCCAAGTCGGTCCCTGGCTCTGCCGGCAAGCATCGGGGAATTCGAAAGCAGGTCGAATGCTTGCCGCGAAATGTCGCTGTCAAGCGAAGGACAGGCATGGACATTGGGCAGCAAGCCCTTGGGCCACGCATTGCTGAGAGCGCTTTCGCTGCCTTCCATGGCCAGGTCGCTGATCCAGCTGACTTCAATCGTTCAGCCATCCTCAACCGCGGTCCCGGGACGTTTGGAATTCGTCGGCAATACGGGCCGACGCGGCGTTCCGGGCGCCGAGACGACCTGGTCCTCCGCGCCTGGCCTGGCACAGCATGTGCCGAACGTGCCGACGGTGAATTTCCAAGAGGTCAGCCCCAGTGCGACATCCTTGTGTTCCAAGTGATCAAGATTGTGCCGGAGCTTGCCGGATGCCTTGAAGAATTCCGTCGCATTGCCGAGATCGCCTGTCTTGGCATTCTCCCAGCTCAACCCGCGCTCCCGCAGTTCCGGCAACGTTGCGAAAGACAGCACTTCTTGCACTTCTTGCCGCTGCCGCACGTACAGGGCGCGTTGCGGCCGGTCTTCGATGTCCGGTGTTCGCCCTGAACTGTGGAAGGAGCCATCTGCAGGACGCTTCCCGCCTTGTTCCGCCCTTGCCGCGCGAAGTGCTCATCGGAAATGCAATGCCATGACGACAGTTCCTCGATGGCATCCTCGACAAGCCCTTCGCGCCTGACCCACCATGCGGGCGCGCTGCCCGTGGCAGCCGTTTCCCGCAACGCATCCTGAAATTCCGAAAAAGTGCAGCACTCTTCAGGAATCATGCCCGTGTCGAACAGGCAACGCAACGTTTCGCTCATGTCTACAAGACCAAGAGCGACCACCGCTTCCAACCAGCCAACAACGGGATCATGCGGCGCGGCGTGGCTACCTGCGATAAAGCCACGGACAAACGCTTCTATCGCGGGGCGTCGGTCGGGACGATTCTCTGCAAGCAGCACGAGTGCGTCGAACAGGAAGCTTCGGACAATGAAGCAAGTCCGACGATCTTCAATGGCCTCCAGGATAGAGGAAAGATCGCCGTCGAACAAGCACGCGACCACGCGGGAAGAGTGCTCGGTCAGCGAATCATCAGGAAGAAGCTGGTCGAGGTCTCTCTCGGGGCGGCGCAGGATTTTCAGAAAGGGCAAGCGCTTGTCTCGCGCCACTCGGCAAGCAGATGGACGACGGGGAGCAGCGCAAAAAGGTCAGCGTCTGTCACTTCCGACATCGGCAGCGCTCCAAGACGAGTGACAAGGCTCGCGAAGACCGGTGCCGTCGCCTCACGCTGCGCGCCCGCAGCAGTCATGGCGGCCATCGGGAAAATGTCATCCCTGCCCGGTGCGCGCGTTATGTCGTCAAGGGACATGCTTTCTGCGCGGGCTTCAACGGCAGCGTCGAGATCCAGCATGATCCTTTGGTTCAGGTACGGAGAGTTCGGCATCCGTTCCATTTGACGCATTGCCGAACTGGCAAGGCCCCGGCTTGTCATCTCGATTTCCCGAAAGCGGGATCTCCCACGCCCCGGCTGACATTGCGGACTGTTGACGGGTTGATGACGACTTGTCGTGTTCGGACGGGTCTCCCTGGTCGTTGCAAGCTGGCCGCGAGCTCGATCGCTCCAGGCATGCGACACTTCTGGCACTCGTCGACACTCCGTTCCCGCCCGCCGGATTCCATGGCTGTGCAATGCGCTCCAGCGAGTCGTGCCTCGCCCTCCCGCAGGTCCGGCGTCACGACCGGCTGGTCATCGACGAGCGCGGGACGCCACCTCACGAGGACTTGCCCACGTTGGGCGCCCGACAATGGCCAGCATGAATGTCATGGGTCATGCGCCCACACGGATCAACGGAAGGCGTGGAGCTGGCCTTCTTCAGTAACGACGTACAGGGTCGCGCCAGCGACCACGGGATTGCGGACCGCTCCAGCGGGCAAGGTCATCTCTCCCGCCAGATCGCCTGACACGGGATCGAACCGGCGCAGCAGGCCATCATTCGAGACCAGAAGCAGCTGCCCTCCTGCAAGAACCGGCCCGTAATGTGCGAATATCGCCTTTCGCCGCGCGATGCGACTGCGAGCGAAATATGGCAGTTCCTGCGCCCAGATCGCCTCTCCGGTTGCCGCGTCAAGTCGCATCAGGAGGTTTTCCTCGGACACGAGGAAGACCGAGCCGCCAGCGACCCAGACAGGGCTGAGACCGCCAGCGTGAACGTCCCAGATCGACACGCCCGTGCCAGCGTCAAATGCCGAGGCACGACCAGAATGATTGCCGGCATAGACGACGCCGTTGGCCACGACCGGTGCTGCGGTCAATTCGGAGAATCGGCTGAATGCGCGCCTGAGACTCTCGCTTGTGACGCTTGCCACCCAGGTCTGCGCGCCGGAACCGATGGTTGCGGCGACAAGCTGGCCGGACGGCAGCGGGAAAACGACCTGGGACCCGGCGATCACGGGCGCCGAGCCGCCCGTGATCCCGTTTTCGCTGGTGGAGCCGATGACCTGCCACAGGACCCGCCCGTTCCCGGCGTCGATGGCCCAGCCCACGGCGTTTCGCGTGACCAGATAGACGACGCCCTCGTGCACGGTGGGAGCGCCGGCAACCGCGGATTCAAGGTCCTGAACCCAGCGCACGCTGCCCGTCGCGGCTTCCAATGCGGTCAAGGTGCCAAAGCCCGAGCTTGCAAACACGTCACCGCCCGCAACGGCCAGGCCACCGCCCGATCCCTCGTCCGCATTCTCGGAGGCCGGCGTCAGGTCCTGGGCCCACAACGGTTCTCCCGCTGTCGTGTGTGCCGAAACCCGCGCCCTGCTGTCGAGCGCATAGATCCGCCCGTCCGAAACTACCGGATCGGCGGTGATCCGGTGCCTTCGATCATTGCCCTGTCCGATCGACGCGCTCCATGCCAGCGAAAGATCGCGGGAAAGCGCGAGGTGCGTCAGGTGATGGCGCACGTTGCCGTTGACATGGGTCCATCCCGCGTTCGCCTGAGCCGGCGGAAGGTTCAGCGGCGCGGCGCGGCTCTCGATGACGTTCCTGGGCGTGCCGGCTATGTCCAGCCGCTCTCCTTCCAGCAAATCTTCCCTTGCGCCGCACGCGGCGAGCGCCAACGCGACCAAGAGCGGAATGCCAAGTTTCTTCACGACTTGCACCTCTTGGACTGAACGTTCCGGCCTATGCATCCTCAAGCGTTCCACCAAGAGCCACAATCAGCCAGGAAGCACGCCTGCCCAGACCGTCCGTTCTCTCGGCATCCGCGAGAATGCCATGCAGGGTCCCGATGGCGGTCTCTGTCTGGCCGAGTTCAGCTTCCGCAAGGGCACGCTGCTCAATTGCCAGCAGGCGGAACAGGTTGCCGGGCTTCGTGAGCGGTTCGAGTCGAGCCATCCGCTCTTCTGGCGCCGCATCCGAGATCATCACGGATTTCAGCGCCGCGAGGTCGCGATACACGGATGGCGCCTCAGCATCGGCCGCAATCGCCTCCAATGTCGCCAGCGCGCGTCCAACGTCGCCTGCCTCGACTTCCGCGGCCGCCCGGAACAGTCGAACGATCGCGTTCCGGCCTGCGGACCCGCTCTCAAGGGCGGCAAGAACTTCGACCCGGACCTCCGGTGCATCTTCCGACAGAGCATTCAACAAGGCGTCCCCGGCCGCTTCGGCTTCCGCCCGGGCCTGGGCTCTTTGCCACTCGAAGGCGCCGGCCCCGCCCACGACCAGCACGACAAGGGCGACTGCAATCCAGCCATATCGGCGCGTGAGCCGGAACAGCCTGTCGCGACGGACTTCCTCGGTCACTTCGTTGATGAAAGAGTCCTGGCTGGTCACTGCTTGTTTCCGTCCGTTGCCGTGGTCAGCGTTCTCATATCGCCTGCATGCGGGAATGCAAAGAACACAATCCGGTCACATGGTTGAAATCTTGCCGTGGATTGTCGAACTATATAGTCCTATGGCCATATGAGTGCCTTGTTGCAAAAGGTGGCACGCCTGGCCCGTTGGCCGGCGGCCGCGAGGACAAGAGAGCCATGCGCCTGCTTCCCGTTCTGACATCGATCCTGGTGATCGCGGCGCTGTACCTCCTCGTGTTTCAGCGGGAAGCGGTCCTGGAGTTCGCGGCCGGCGGCAGCGCCCTGGCCGTCACGACGGAAGAGCCCGCCGGTGCAGGCGCTGCCGATGTTCGACCTTCGGGCCATGGCGGAGCCATTTCCGTCGTGGCGGTGCGTTCGGTCGCGCAAACCGTCGACAGCGCCGTGATCCTGCGGGGCCGAACCGAGGCCGCACGACAGGTTGACGTCCGTGCCGAAACGTCCGGCAGGGTCGTCAGTGAGCCGGCAAGGCGCGGCGCAACGGTGACCGAAGGCGATCTGCTGTGCGTTCTGGACGCAGGCACACGGCAGGTTGCCCTGGCCGAGGCCGAGGCCCGTTTCCGTGAGGCGGAGCTCCGCCTGCCCGAAGCGGCGGCGCGGCTTGTCGAAGCCGAAATCAATGGCCGCGCCGCAGCCCGTCTCAACGAAGGCGGCTTCGCCTCGGAGACGCGGGTTGCGCAGACAGCCGCGGCCGTGGAAGCCGCGCGCGCCGGAGTCGAAAGCGCCAGGTCTGGAATCCAGGCGGCGGAAGCGGCCGTGGCCGCAGCAAGGAGCGAGCTTGGCAAGCTTGATATCCGCGCACCGTTTTCCGGGCTTCTCGAAAGTGACGCAGCCGAGCTTGGCTCCCTTCTCCAGCCGGGCTCGCTCTGCGCCACCGTGATCCAGCTCGACACGATCAAGCTTGTCGGCTTCCTCCCCGAAATTCACCTTGAACGCGTTTCCGTGGGAGCGCCCGCCCGGGCCCGGCTGATTTCGGGCCGAACGGTCGTCGGGCGCGTGACGTTCCTCTCGCGATCAGCCGATCCGGCCACCCGCACGTTCAGGGTGGAAGTGGAGGTCGCGAACCACGATCTCGCTATCGGCGACGGACAGACTGCGGAGATCGCCATTCAGTCCGCCGGCCGGGCAGCGCATCTCCTGCCGCAATCGTCCCTGACCCTGAATGATGACGGCAAGCTCGGCGTCCGGATCATTAGGGACAGGAAGGCGGCCTTCGCCGAAGTCAGCGTGATTCGGGATTCAGCGGAGGGCATGTGGGTTGCGGGCCTGGAACCCGAGGCCGACGTGATCGTGGTCGGCCAGGAATACGTCACCGACGGCACGCCGGTCGCCGCGCAGTTTCGGGAACCTGGCAGGTGACCGGCGTCGTCGACTGGGCCGCGTCACGAGCCCGAATGGTCCTGTCGTTCATCGCGCTCTCGTTGATGGCGGGCGCCTTTGCCTATACCCAGCTTCCCAAGGAAGGCGCGCCTGACATCGAGATCCCGGCGATCTTCGTGAGCGTGCCCTTTGCTGGAATTAGTGCCGAAGACAGCGAAGCGCTCCTCGTGAAGCCGATGGAAAGCGAGCTTGCCGACATCGACGGCCTGGTGTCGATGCAAGCGACGGCGGCCGAAGGCTATGCCATCGTCATAATGGAATTCGAGTTCGGGTGGGACAAGACGCAGGTTCTGGCAGACGTGCGGGACGCAATGAACAATGCCGAGGCGCAGTTTCCGGCCGGGGCTGACCAATACACCATCGACGAACTGAACTTCTCGGAATTTCCGATCATAATCGTCAACCTGACAGGCGCCGTGCCCGAACGGACCTTGCTGCGCGTCGCGAAGTCCCTGCAAGACCGGCTTGAAGAGCTCGAGCCCGTGCTTGAGGCCGCGCTTGCCGGGCATCGTGACGAACTGGTCGAGGTCGTGGTCGACCCGCTGCGCTTCGAGGCCATTGATGTCACGGTGAGCGAGCTCATTGGCATGCTCACCACCAACAACCAATTGATTGCCGCCGGCGACGTAGAGACCGAAACAGGCTCCTTTGCCATCAAGATTCCCTCTTCCTTTGACGAACAGCAGGACATTTTCCGGCTGCCGCTAAAGGTAGACGGCGACCGGATCATCACGGTGGGCGACATTGCCGACATCCGCCTGACGTTCGAGGACCGGACGGGCACGGCACGATTCAACGGCATCAACACTGTCGCTCTTCAGGTCGTGAAACGTAAGGGGTTTCACACCATCGAAACGAGCGAGCTTGTCCGAAACGAGATCGAGGCGGAGCGAGCGACCTGGCCACCCGATCTGCAGGCGGCAATCACGGTCGGCACATCCAACGATCAATCGTCGCAGGTGGAGTCGATGGTGAGCCAGCTTGAAGGCTCGGTCCTGACCGCCATTGCCCTCGTCATGATCGTCGTCCTGGCGTCGCTTGGCACGCGCTCGGCGCTTCTTGTCGGATTCGCCATTCCGACTTCGTTCCTTCTCTGCTTCGCCTTCCTCGCGGTCATGGGGGTCGCGATCACGAACATCGTGATGTTCGGCCTGATTCTGTCCGTCGGCATGCTGGTCGACGGAGCCGTCGTCGTGGTGGAGTACGCCGACAAGCGGATCCAGGCCGGCACCGGTCCGATGCACGCCTTTGTGGAGGCGGCAAAGCGCATGTTCTGGCCTGTGGTGTCGTCAACGGCAACGACACTTTGCGCTTTCCTGCCAATGCTCTTCTGGCCAGGGGTGTCCGGCGAGCTCATGGGCACGTTGCCGGTCACTCTCATCTTCGTCCTTTCGGCATCGCTGATTGTCGCCCTGATCTACCTGCCCGTCGTCGGCGGGATTTCGGGCCGGATGAGCCGGATTCTTGAACGGCTTTCGGCTGCGCTTGTGCGCAATTTTCCATGGCCTGTTCGAGCAGCTCTCGTCCCCCTTGCGATCTACCTGATGCTCCTTGCCGCCTTGCAGGTTCTCAACCCGACGCTGCTTGCGGGAACTGGCGCCGCGACCTTTGGATCCGCGATTGGAGCGGTCCTTTTCGTGAGCTCGGCGACGCTCTTGTCCGTCGCGCTCAACGCCGTCAGATTCAAGCGCAGCGGCCGCCTCGCAGGCTCCGGCAGGACGCTTACGCCCTTCGGGCACCTGATCGCTTTCATTGCGGGCAATCCCGTGATGCCGGTCGTGACAATCGGCGCGATCATTTTCTTCGTGATTTCGGTTTTCACCTACTTCGGCGCGAACAACAGGGGTGTCGAGTTCTTCGTGGAGACCGAGGCGGAGCAGGCCATAGTTTACGTGCGCGCGCGCGGAAATCTCGGCCTTGCCGAAAAGGACGCGCTCGTGCGGGAGGTGGAGGAAACCACCCTCGCCGTCCCTGGAGTGAAGAACGCGTTCGCGTTTGCAGGCGCTGGCGGGCTGAACTCGAATACCGGAGGAGCAACAGGTCCGATCGATGCGATCGGCCAGATCCAGATCGAGCTGGTGGCTTGGGAAGACCGTCCGGCCCATGCCGATGCGCATGGCATTGAGATCAGCGACCTCAACGGCAACGTCGTCCTGGAAAACCTCCAGGCGGAACTCAGCGGGATCCCGGGCATCAAGGTCGAGGTCCGAACCCTGGTACGTGGCCCTGAATCTGCAAAGCCCGTGCATCTGCGCCTCAAGACGAATGACTGGAGCAAGCTGACCGAAGCGACACGGACCGCACGCAACCGGTTCGAGGCAACTCCCGGACTCGTCGATATCGAAGACAACCTGCCGTTGCCCGGAATTGACTGGCAGATTGACGTGGATGTCGAGAGAGCAGGGAAATACGGCACCAATGTCGCGACGATTGGCGGCATGATCCAGCTCGTTACGCGCGGCGTCCTTATGGACACGATGCGCGTGGACTCTTCGGACGAGGAAGTCGATATCCGTGTCCGCCTCCCCGAGGACGCACGGTTTCTGTCAACGCTTGATTCGCTCAAGGTCCGGACCCGTGAAGGTCTCGTGCCGCTCTCGAACCTGATTACCCGAAAGCCGGTTTCGCAACTCGCGCAGATCACCCGGACCGACCAGGTCCGCTTCTTCGATGTCAAGGCCGACGTTGAGAAGGAACTCGTGAAGCTGGTTGATTCCGAGGGCGTGACCGCCGGGGTCGTCGGGGCAGCGGATGCGAACAGCGGCGCCTTGGCAATCCGCATCTCCGAGGAAGACCTGCAGGTCATTCCGGTCAATGCGACCGAACGGATCGGGACCTTGACCAGGTGGATCGAGGAACAAGGACCGTTCCCCGACGGCGTCGAATGGGAATGGACCGGCGACGCCGAAGACCAGGCAGAATCCCAAGCCTTTCTGCAGACGGGTTTCATGGCCGCGCTCGGTCTCATGTTCGTTATCCTGCTGGCGCAGTTCAATTCGTTCTACAACGCGATACTGGTGCTGCTTGCGGTGGTCCTGTCCACCACGGGTGTCCTGATCGGCATGCTCGTGATGGAGCAGCCGTTTTCGATCATCATGACGGGAACCGGCATTGTCGCGCTTGCGGGAATTGTCGTGAACAACAACATCGTGCTGATCGACACGTATCAGGAATATTCACGGTACATGCCACGGATCGAGGCCATCATACGCACTGCCGAGGCACGCCTCCGCCCGGTCCTGCTGACAACCATAACGACTATGGCGGGCCTGACACCGATGATGCTGGGCATTTCGCTCGACTTTTTCGGTGGGGGGTATTCGCTCGACGCCCCCACGGCACTCTGGTGGAAGCCACTTGCGACCGCCGTGGTCTTCGGCCTTGGCACCTCCACGCTTCTGACTCTTGTGCTTACGCCTTCGATGTTGGCTCTGCGAGTCTGGTTCTGGACCATCCTCGCCAACGCCCTGAGCGCGCTGAGCGCCCTGAGCCGCGGCGCAAGAAGTCGCAGCGCCCGGGACTGGGCGCTGAATCGTGCGGCCCGGAAGGTGAAGGGGGCGGACATTGTCTGGGACACAAACGGCGGCCCTGCCGAAACTGTCCTCCCACTACGCGAATTGAGGGCAGCCGAATGAGGCCGAACGCTGTCTGCACTTGAGCGAGGTTCCGACCCGAGGTTGGGCGAGCCGCGGAAGCAGATTGGCGAGGATGGACCTCGCGCGAAAAGACACCCCCACGCTTCGGTCTGCCTGTGGTCGCGTCCCGCAAGGTCCGCTGCCGACTGAATGCGCGGAGCGGCCGTTGTCCTCTGCCGCTCCCATGATTTCCTGTCATTTCCTTGGCAGGACGATCCAGGCCGGGCCTGCATCAACCGCGAACCCGGGAGCTCTTCGTGCCGGTGGGCCGCCCGAGCGCGTCCGCCGTGCCGCCCGCCTGCCGGGGACGAAATCGCTGCTCACACGGCACCGGGAGTCGCTTGAGCTTCTCCCGTGACGTCGGCCGAGAACGGGCTTCTCCCGCACATTTGCACGACCGCGGAAGGAATCGTCGCGATTCCTGCCTGACCCGGTCGCGGCGGCACTCCTGTGTCGGCGTCGGCGTCCGAAGAGAGAGTGGAGCGCCTCCCCTGCTCCTCGCACAAGGCGAACCGCTTCCCGCTCAGCAACCACTTCATCAGCCAGGACAACGCGAATTTCATCTGTCCTGTCTCATCGACCATCGTCCCGAACGCATAGCCGCCCGGCAGGACGGGGATCGCCGCGCGACCGGCGATCCGTCGCGGACGACGAGACGACCCGTTGCTCCCGCAGGGCACTGACCCGACTTACGGGAAATGCACGCCCAGCTACGTCCCTAGTGGTTTGATTCATTCACTTGATGCCATTTCCTGCAGCTTCTGGTGCCCTCTCTTCCAGGCCTCGACGAGGTCTTCCGGCTTCCCGCTCCAGCGGAACGGGCGGGCGTCGTTGGCGTTGTGGTGCTCGATGCAGCCCTCGATGGCCGCGATGCACTCGTCAAGCGAGTCGAAGACCGCGTCCTTCAGCCTCTGCCTCGACAGCTTGGAGAGGAACCCCTCGACGGCGTTCATCCAGGAGGCCGAGGTCGGGGTGAAGTGGAACTGCCAGTCGGGACGGCCCTTCAGCCATTCGCGGACTTCGGCCGGCTTGTGCGAGGAGACGTTGTCGAGGACGACATGGACCGGGGTTCCGGGATCGATCCCCTCGGCGACGTGGTCGAGGAAGGCGAGGAACTCCTCCGAGCGGTGCCGCCCGACCGTCCGGCCGACGACCTTGCCGGTGGCGACGTCGAGCGCGGCCAGCAGGCAGGTGGTGCCGTTCCGCCTGCAGCCGTGGGGTCCTGGTCTCGGCGTGTCCGGGCTTCATCGGCAGCGGCCTCTGCGTCCGCCCCAATGCCTGTATCCGGTTCGCGCGCTCACTCGAACCAATGGCGTTCACGCGCTCACTCTCGTCCACCGAGAGGACCACCGCGTGGTCGGGCGGGTCGACGTGGAGGCCGACGACGTCGCGCACCTTGAACGCGAACCTCGGGTCGCGGGAGACCTTGAAGGTCTTCACCTGGTGCGGCCGGAGGCCGTTGGCCTTCAGGATGCCGTGCACGGTGGAGACGGCCATCCCCAGCTTCCTCGCCAGCGCCAGACCGTCGGCTTCGACATGCCCGTCCGGCGCATGGTCTCGACCAGGCCGCGGCCCGAGCCGAGCTCCAGGATGATGCGGGCTCGCCAGACGTGCTTCCGGGGGCTCCGCGGGTTGCCGATGATCTGTTCGAGGCGCTCGCGGTCCTCGTCCGAAAGCTCGACTTCCCGACGCGTCGACTTCCTGCCCATGGTCCTGTCTCCGTTTTCGCTGGCCGCATGACGGCGGCACGGAGCACGGCATCACGATTCGCGAACAAATGGAATCCTTTGTATAGAACTAACCACTAGCGAGCGGACCAGACGCGGCTCGAGGATTTGGACAAGTCCATCCTCATCAATGCAATCCGAAGAGCGACTTCGGCCCGCGACCGCACAGGTTCTGCGCAACCACGGCCTCGAGGTCGTGGCCCGGGCCGTGAACGACAACGCGGATTCCATGGCGATCAGGTCCGGGCTCTCCGCCAACCTTGCCAAAGGGGAAAATTCCGTCCTGGTCAACCTCGCATGCAATTCGCTGGCCAGCAGGTCGGTGGCCGCCTCTCACCGCTCGGGGCGTGTGACGAAACGAGCGATTTCTTCCTGGTCATGGATGTGAATCCCGACCGGCGCCGAAATGCGGGGCTGCTCCAGTACCCTGATCGCGGCGATGCGGACCGTTGATGCCGTCGAGAACCCTGGCTGCCTTCCGGTTTCGGACGGGCGGTGGCAAGAACAGCGAGCACCTGTTCGGCAGGGAATCCTTGGCTGCGTTCGAAACGAGCCGGATCTTGCCGCGGACCAGGACCTGCCGAAATGGCGCGACCGATCGCCGGGATGCGGCGACGAGGAATGGATGGCCGGCTGTCGGCGAAGCGCGACACCAAACCCAGTCGGCAACAGCACGGTTCCACTTGATCCTGCGGCCTGACTGGATCCTTGCATCCCCCGTTCAAGCGTCGCCCCGGACTTCGCGTCAGCGGCGGCATGCGCCGCCTCCTGTTCGAAGCAACCTGTTTGCCAATGCCTTGCCAGCTTGCCAAACCGCCATTCCGGACATGGCATCGATCTCGGGAGCTTGAGCGCGTTCGGAGGTCACGTGGCTGCAGGGCGGGACTCGGGCCTGCGACCTTCGGGTCGTGATCGGCTCAGGAGCCCACATGCAGTTTGCGCTTCGGATTCCAGGCTTGCAGGCGCAGTCCCGAACAGGTCTCAGGCCGCGTCGTCCTCGGCAGCCTGCCGGAGCCAGAGGGAGGCGTAGCGTCCGTTTCTGGCTAGCAGCGCGTCGTGATCGCCTTCTTCGACAATTTTCCCGTTTTCGAGCACCACGATCCGGTCGGCATGGGCGATCGTGGACAGCCGGTGCGCAATGGTGATCACGGTGCGGCCCTCGCCAATTGCCTGGAGCTCGTTCTGGATCTCGGATTCGGTCTCGGTGTCGAGGGCGCTCGTTGCCTCGTCCAGAAGCAGGATAGGCGGATTCTTCAGTATCGTTCGCGCGATCCCGACACGCTGCTTCTCGCCGCCCGAGAGCTTGAGTCCCCGCTCGCCAACGGCCGTGTCGTAACCGTCCGGCAGCCCCGAGATGAAATCGTGGATCTTGGCCGCCCGCGCTGCCTCGATGATCTCTGCACGCGACGCCTCAGGGCGACCATATGCGATGTTGTAGTAGACGGTATCGTTGAACAGGACCGTATCCTGAGGCACGACGCCGATCGCCGCATGCAGGCTCTTCTGCGTCACGTCGCGAATGTCCTGCCCGTCAATGAGGAGCGCCCCGTCGCTCGTGTCATAGAAGCGAAAGAGCAGTCGCCCGATCGTGGACTTTCCGGAGCCGGACGGACCCACGATCGCGACCGTGCGGCCAGCTGGCACGTCAAGCGTCACGCCCTTGAGGATCGCGTGGTCGTCCTGATAGCCGAAATGGACGTTATCGAACGTGATCTTGCCGCCGACGATGGCGAGATCGGGGGCACCCGGCCTGTCCTGAACTTCGGCGGGCTGCGCCAGCAGATCAAACATCTCTCCCATGTCCACCAGGCTCTGCCGGATCTCGCGGTAGACGGTGCCGAGAAAGTTCAGGGGCATGGTGATCTGGATCATGTAGGCGTTCACCATCACGAAATCACCGACGGTCAAGGTTCCGTTGGCAACCCCGATCGCAGCCAAGGCCATGACGGCAACGAGGCCGCTCGAAATCAGGAACGCCTGGCCGAGATTCAGGACGGCCAGGGAATAGGATGTCTTGAGAGCCGCAAAGACATAGCGCTCCATTGCGCCGTCATACCGGTTCGCTTCGCGTTCCTCGGCACCGAAGTACTTCACCGTCTCGAAGTTGAGAAGGCTGTCGATTGCCTTCTGATTTGCGTCGGTGTCCTGCTCGTTCATTTCCCGGCGGATCTTCACCCGCCACTCGGTCACCCTGAATGTGAACCAGACATACAGGAATATGGTCACGACCACGGTGACCAGGTACCAAACGTCAAACACGAGCGCCAGGACGGCGGCGATCATCACCAGTTCCACAACGAGCGGAGCGATGGAGAACAGGAGAAACCGCAGCAGGAACTCGACGCCTTTCACGCCGCGCTCGATGATCCGGCTGAGACCGCCGGTCTTTCGCGTGACGTGGTAGCGCAACGAAAGTGCATGCACGTGGTTGAAGGTCTCGAGCGCAATCTGCCGCAAGGCGCGCTGGCCAACGGCGGCGAACAGGACGTCCCGCAGCTGCTGGAATCCGATCGTCAGGAGTCGCGCCATGCCGTAGGCAACCGTGATTCCGACGGCGCCGATGCCGAGTGCCCAGACGGGATCCACGTCCTCACCGGCCAGCACGTCAACCGCAGCCTTGTAGAGAAAGGGCGTGCCAACCGCGACAATCTTGGAAAGCAACAAGGCCAACAGGGCCAGCACGACGCGCCGTCTCACCCATTGCCTGTCCGACGGCCAAAGGAACGGTGCAAGCTTCCTGACGATGTTCAGGCCGCTATCGCGTTCCCTGGCTGGAGAATGGACGTCGGTCATCCCGCTCCGTTCCTCAAACTAAGCAACCATGCCTTCGGCCCTCCACCGTCCGACCATAGGCACAGGCGGGACAGGCGCATCGCTCCGCGGCATCCGCACCAAACGAATCCACGCGCCATCGGCATGCCCCGCAGCCGGCACGATGCTCCTGGTTCGGCCGTCCATACGGAGGTTCGGCGACGAATTCAAAGGGCCAGAATACGGTTCGCATACCCAGCCCTGGCTCCTCCCCGGCAAAACACTGCATGACATGGTCACTTGGGGGCCTATATGCAATGCCGGAAGGGGAATTAGCCGACGACTCAATGTCGATGGGCCGCGCATTCTCTTGTCGGGAAGGCCCAAATGCTTCGATTGCCCAGACGAACGACCGGAACTCTCATATCGAACGGCTTCGCATTGCATGGGAATGGCTGAAATCAGCAATTGCGCCCGGGAACGGCACGATTGACCAACTTCGTGCCGGAATTCGCCGTTTCACCAAAGGTGTGCTCAAGTCGGTGTTCGGCGTTGGCAGCCAGCTGCGACGAATTCGAACGGCCTGTCAACGCACCCGTCCAGAATTTCAAGTGAGTCCCGTCACTTGCCACCGTCGAAACCGGATCGAAACGCTGCCTATCGCAACTTTCGTGCCGTGGACCCGGCGGCCAGCATGCCTGTCATCCGCTCCCCGTTCAATCAGGCACAGCGAATATCTGGCCGGGAAAGATCAGGTCGGGGTCGCGGATCCGGTCCGTGTTGGCTTCATAGACTCGCACATAGAGAATGCCCCTGCCGTACTTCTTTCGCGCGAGGCCCCAAAGCGTATTGCCGGGCTGGATCGTAACAAGCGAAACTGGTGCGAGGATTGTTGCCGGACTCTTGTCCAACGCCTGAATGTCTTCGATCGCTTCACGGAGAAATGGAGTCTCCACACGCGAAATCACTCTGCCTTCCGCGTTGAGCTCATCGACTCGAAGCGTGTAGGTGCCCGTGTCGACACCCGGCAACGGGGTGCGCCACTGACCGCCTTCGCCGACATCGGCATCGATCAGATCCTTGTTGTCCAGGTAGATTCGGACCGTTTCCGTGCCTGTAGCGCGACCTCCGACCGTTACTTCACCTTTCTCGTCATAGGAAATTGTGTCCACCGAGACGTTTGCCGGAACGTCGGTTCCGTCGCCGGAATCCTGAAGAACCTGAACACCACGCCCATCCGAGAGAAGAACGGTTGGCCTGGCTTGACTGTCATCCGGCTGCTCTGCCTGGTCGCTTGAAGCAGCGACCGATGCGGTCCGCCCGTCGTCGGGCTGCGCCGTATCGTCGGTCGTGGCGGCAGGCGATGCGACCTGCTCCTCGTCGGACGGCCCCGCCTGGTCGCTTGGCGCTACGGTCCGCCCGTCATCGGATCGCACTGCTTCGCCAATTGAAGCAGTCGCCTCGGCCTCTGACGATTCTTCGCTGGCAGAATCGGCTTCACTTGCAATCTCCACTGACGCGACGGGTCCCAGGATCAGGGACGATTCGGCTTCGAGGATGGTGCCGTCCAAGCGGGTCTCGGTCAGCGTCAATTCACGAGGTTGATCTGACACGCCCACTTCGGAGAAAATCACGAAGCTGCCCGTTCGATCTGCGAAGGTCTCTCCGACCAGTTCACCATTCAGATACAACGAAACCGTCGCCCCCCCTTCGACCCCGCGCCCTGCGATGACCGCGCTGCCACCTGGCTCAATACGGACAATGTCGAATGTTGCCCTGCTGAAGGTGGCTGGCACAGAAGTGAGCGACGCGACGGCATCAGGCGCTGCAACGCTCTCCGGCGCAACCGGTCCCGCAGGGTCCAGCGCTGCGATGCTTTCCTGCGCAGTCTCGCCCAAATCGTCCGTCGAATCCGCCGTCGGTGCCGCCAGATCCGCAGGGTCCGGGGCCGCAACGCTTTCCGGAGCGGCCTCGCCAGAAGCCTCCGCCGTGTCCGCCGTCCCGTCGCCCCCGTCGGTCGGGCCGTCGCCCGCCGCCGGCGCCACCGGTTCCGCAGGGTCCGGGGCCGCAACGCTTTCCGGAGCGGCCTCGCCAGAAGCCTCCGCCGTGTCCGCCGTCCCGTCGCCCCCGTCGGTCGGGCCGTCGCCCGCCGCCGGCGCCACCGGTTCCGCAGGGTCCGGGGCCGCAACGCTTTCCGGAGCGGCCTCGCCAGAAGCCTCCGCCGTGTCCGCCGTCCCGTCGCCCCCGTCGGTCGGGCCGTCGCCCGCCGCCGGCGCCACCGGTTCCGCAGGGTCCGGGGCCGCAACGCTTTCCGGAGCGGCCTCGCCAGAAGCCTCCGCCGTGTCCGCCGTCCCGTCGCCCCCGTCGGTCGGGCCGTCGCCCGCCGCCGGCGCCACCGGTTCCGCAGGGTCCGGGGCCGCAACGCTTTCCGGAGCGGCCTCGCCAGAAGCCTCCGCCGTGTCCGCCGTCCCGTCGCCCCCGTCGGTCACGCCGTCGCCCGCCGCCGGCGCCACCGGTTCCGCAGGGTCCGGGGCCGCAACGCTTTCCGGAGCGGCCTCGCCAGAAGCCTCCGCCGTGTCCGCCGTCCCGTCGCCCCCGTCGGTCACGCCGTCGCCCGCCGCCGGCGCCACCGGTTCCGCAGGGTCCGGGGCCGCAACGCTTTCCGGAGCGGCCTCGCCAGAAGCCTCCGCCGTGTCCGCCGTCCCGTCGCCCCCGTCGGTCAAGCCGTCGCCCGCCGCCGGCGCCACGGTGTCCGAATCTGCAACGCTTTCAGGCGCGGTCTCGTCCGAATCGTCCGCCGACTCAATGTCGCCGACAGTCTCCGTCGTGGCGGGAGAATCACGCCCGATTCCCGTGACCGGACTCTCAGGCAGCAGCAATATCCAAAGAATGGCCAGCACGAGGGCAATGGTGACGGCACCAATGGCGCCTTTCCAAATTGGCTTCACGACTTGCTCTCTCCCTCAGGGTCTGCTCCAGGCCAGTGCCACGCACCAAAATTTGGCCAAGCGCTTGAGGGACAGTATCAACGCCGCTAACAGGGGTCAAAACACCTTTTGCAACCTATGGCAGCGCGCATGACTCTAACGGCCCCCTTTTCGCTCTGCGTCTATTGCGGCGCGCGTGAAGGACGAAACCCGAGTTACCTGCGGTCAGCCCGCGAGCTCGGACAGGCCATTGGCGAAAACGGATGGCGTCTTGTCTATGGCGCCGGCGACGTGGGAATCATGGGAGCCCTGGCCGATGCCGCAACCGCCTACGGCGCTTCCGCAATCGGCGTGATTCCGACCCACCTGCTGGCATGCGAAGCTCCAAACAGATGCATCGGTGAGCGAATCGTCACCGAGACCATGCATGAGCGAAAGAAAATCATGCTGATGAACGCGGATGCGGTGGCTGTCCTGCCCGGCGGCGCGGGTTCGCTGGACGAGTTCTTCGAAGTCCTGACCTGGGCGCAACTCGGGTTGCACGAAAAGCCGGTCTATCTGGTCGACGTTGAAGGATACTGGCAACCACTCCTGGCGCTTATCAGGCATGTAATCGCCGAGGGATTCGCGGATCCAAGCCTGGGCGACCTGGTAAAGGCGCTGCCGGACGTGGATGGACTGGTGGTTGAATTGAGACGGTCGGTGCGTGAAATTCACCAAGCATGAAGCACGGACAGCGCGCTGCGCGCCAGGACCCGGGCAAACGCCTCCGCAATCTCGGATCCATTCATTGCAGCGACGAGAAACGCGGATCGAATTCGCCCGTCGGCAAGACGTGCCGACGGGCCGTGGCGAAGTTCGTGGGAGTCTACATGCGGCTTGCCACGTCTTCCCAGTTCACTAGGTCGTTCAGGAAATTCTCCAGGTAGGCCGGGCGCTTGTTCCGGAAGTCGATGTAGTAGGAATGCTCCCAAACGTCGCAGCCGAGCAGCGCAACCTGTCCAAAGCAAAGCGGATTCACGCCGTTCTCGGTCTTGGTCACTGCAAGGGAGCCATCCGCGTTCTTGACGAGCCATGCCCAGCCTGAGCCAAACTGTCCGGCGCCGGCAGCGGCAAACTGGGACTTGAACTCGTCCACCGACCCGAAATTGTCTGCAAGTGCCTGTTCGAGTTCTCCAGGCATGCCGTTGTCGCCCGGGCCCATCATTTCCCAGAACTGGTTATGGTTCCAAAGCTGGCTGATGTTGTTGAAAATGCCATTCTGCGCCACGGCGCCCGCGTCGTATGTCCCCTTGACTATCTCCTCCAGAGATTTGCCCTCCCATTCGGTGCCGGCAATCAGCTTGTTGCCGTTGTCGACATAAGCCTTGTGGTGGAGGTCATGATGATACTCGAGCGTCTCGGCGCTCATCCCATTTGATGCCAACGCATCATGTGCATACGGAAGATCGGGAAGATCGAATGCCATTGTTGGGTTCCCTTCTGTTGACTTGATGTACACTACCTGCGCAGGGTTGTGGGTCGGGTCAAGGCGGAGCCAGGAAATTTCTGGAAATTCCCGGCGCATTGCCGAATGATCCCGGAGCGTCGGCCGGATTGATGACGGTGACGAAACGAGGGAAGCCATGCCAAAGGCAGCCATCATTGGCGGAACAGGCGGGATTGGAGCCGGGATTGCGCGAGTGCTTGTCGACAAGGGCTGGGAATCGACAGTCACTGGCGCCACTGCGGGCGAGGTCGAAAGATACGTCGAGGCGGCGCCGGACGCATCGGCGGTCGCCCTGGATGTCACGGACGACGATGCGGTCGGGGCCTTCTTCAATGGCCTTTCATCCTTGGACGGTCTTGTGAACTGTGCCGGCATCATCAGCAAGCTCGACGAATACGATCTGGACACATTCCAGAGAGTGATCGACGTCAACCTCACCGGAACGATGCGGTGCTGCCTCGCTGCCCACCGGCTTCTCGCCGTTGGCGGAGGCGCGATCGTGAACACCGGGTCGATGTACACGTATTTCGGCGGACCGCACGCGCCAGCCTACACGGCGTCGAAGGGTGCCGTGGCCCTGCTGACCAAGGCGCTCGCCGGCAAATGGGGCTCCGACGGCGTTCGCGTGAACGCCATAGCGCCGGGATGGATCGAAACGCCGATGACCGAGGCCATTCGCGGCGACGATTCGCGCGAACCGGCCATCATGAGCCGAACCCCTCTGTCTCGTTGGGGCCGGCCCGCCGAGGTAGGCGCTCTTGCGGCCTGGCTGCTTTCCGAGGAGGCTTCATTCGTTACCGGCGCAACCTACCCTGTGGACGGCGGCTATTCCGCGATGTGAACGACATGCCCATTGAATCCGAAGATCCGAACCCGACGACGCCCTACCAGTTGCCCTTCCCGAAGGAAGCGCTGGATGAGATCGTCATAGCGGACGCCATTCCGGACGACGAGCGCCTGTGGGTGCCGCAGACCGACACCGTGTCCTTCCGTCCACTGTGCCTGAACCGAAGCCACGGTTACTGGATGAACCTGCTGCGGGTTCGCCAGTCCGGAGTCCTGTCGCGCCACCGGCATCCGCAGCCGGTGCACGGATTCGTCCTCAAGGGAAGCTGGCACTACCTCGAACATGACTGGGTCGCACGCGAAGGCTCATACGTGTTCGAGGCACCGGGCGAGACGCATACCCTGGTCGTGCCCGAGGATGTGGAGGAGATGATCACGTATTTTCAGGTGAACGGCGTGATGATCTACGTGGACCCGTACGGGAAGGTCCAGGGCCATGAAGACGTCTTCACGAAGATCGACATGTGCAGGACGCACTTTGCGGATGTCGGATTGGGTGAAAACTATGTCGATCAGTTCATTCGTTGAGGCGGGTCGCGCTTGAAACGAGGTCATGTTGGAGTGCCCGGGCACTGATTCCGTCAATTCTCGGCGGGACGAGTTGGCCGTTGGCCGGGCGGTCGATTGACACCGCCCTCTGGCTACGTGATACGCCGGAATGACCATGGACGCCTTCATTTCAACTGCAATGAGCCGGCGATGGCTCACCTTGTTGTTCATGGCGCTCGTTTTTCTGCCAATTGCTGCAGGCACCGGGCGCCTGGTCGAGGTCGACGTAGATTTCCGGAATCATTTCAGCACGGACGACCCGCGCCTTGTCGCGCTTGAACAGCTGGAAGAAACCTACGCACTGTCCGACTCCCTTCTTGTTGTCATGGCTCCGCAGGGTAACACCATCTTCACCCGCGAGACGCTCGTCGCTGTCGAGGAGATGACGGAACTGCTCTGGCAAACCCCGTTCGTAACACGTGTCGACTCGATTACCAACTACTCGCACAGTTGGGGAGCCGAAGACGAGCTCTTCGTCGAGGCACTGATTGACGACGACGCCGGGCTGACAGAGAGTGACTTGGAGCGGATCTGAGGAATTGCGCTCGGAACTGAAGAGATCGCTGGTCGCTTCGTTTCCCGAGATGGGCGCGTTGCTGGACTGACGGTCAATCTCGTGCTTCCGGAAGTCGATCGGCAACAGGCCAAAGCGGATGTGGTCGACTTTCTTCACGCCGCCGCTGCCGAAGCCCGCGCCAGCCACGCAGACACCGACTACCACCTCACGGGCGAAATCATTCTCAACCGTTCCGTGCGCGATGCGATCAACGAAGACATGGGGAAGCTCGGACTGATCGCGTTTCTGACAATGCTGGTCGTGGCGTTCGCATTGCTTCGCTCGATATCCGCGGTTGGCGCCATCGTCGTCATGCTGGTCGCGGTCATCATGTCGGGACTTGGATTCGCTGGCCGGACCGGCATGAAGCTGTACGGCGAAAGCGGGGCAGCACTGTTCGTCCTGTTGGCGGTCGCCGTCGCGCATTCCATGCAAGTCATTGGGGGAATGCTGGCACAGATGCGGCAAGGCATGGACCGACGGCAGGCGGCAATTCATTCCGTGCGATCGAACATGTGGCCGGTGTTCCTCACGTCGGCCACGACTGCGATCGGTTTCCTGAGCTTGAACTTCTCCGAGATGCCGCCGTTTCGCGTCATGGTCAACATCGTCGCGTTCGGCGCGATGTGCGCCTTTGCTTTCGCGGTTACACTGTTGCCCGCATTGCTTTCAATCCTTCCGGTCAGCGCCCGGCCCCTGCGCGCGGGCAAGCGCACCTTCTTCGATCTGTTCGGGCGGTTTGTCGTCTCTCACCACATTGCGCTGCTGTTCTCTTTCGGGGCAATTGTCATCGCGCTGATAGCCGGCATTTCACGGATCGAGCTCGACGAGAATACTCTCGAACTTCTCGACAGGAGCTACGAGTACCGTCGGTCCACGGACTTCGTCAGCGAGAGTTTTTCCGGACTGGAACCGTTCGAGTACTCACTCAGCGCCGGACGGGAGGCGGGCATCACGGATGTCGATTACCTTCGTGATGTCGATGCTTTTGCCGCCTGGTACAGGACGCAGCCGGAAGTCGCCCACGTCTTTGCCATTACCGACAACCTTAAGCGATTGAACAGGAACCTGAATGGTGACGATCCGGACTATTACGCGGTACCAGGCCGGTCCGACCTTGCCGCGCAATATCTGTTGCTGTACGAGTTCTCCTTGCCGACAGGGCTTGACCTTAACAATCTCATCGATGTCGAACGGTCTGCCACACGCATGACGGTCGTGCTGAAGAGCCTCTCCGCGCGCGAAAAGATCGATCTTGACCACTGTGCGCAGGCTTGGCTGCAGCAAAACGCACCAAGTCTGGAAACCGGAGCCGCTGGAATAACGCTGGTCGGGGCCTATTCGGTCAAGCGAAACATCGAGAAGATGCTCATCGGTACCTTTATCGCGATGACAGTTGTCTCGCTGCTGCTCTTCTTCATCTTCAGAAGCCTGCGGTTCGGCCTGATTAGCCTGATACCCAATTTCGTTCCTGCCGCCATGGCGATGGGCGCTTGGGGCTATGCAGTGGGGGAGATTGGAGTTGCGGCTTCGGTGGTGACCGCCCTGGCGTTCGGAATCATCGTAGATGACACGATTCACTTCCTGACCAAGTACCTTCGAGCCCGCAAACAAGGACTTCTGCCGTCGGAATCGGTTCAATCTGCGCTGCGCGCGGTGGGCAAGGCGTTGTTTTCGACGACAGTCGTGTTTGCGCTTGGTTTCCTGGTGTTCGGCGCGTCGGGAATGACGAGCAACCAGGCGCTTGGCCTGCTCATGGGAACTACGGTCGTCATTGCCCTGCTGGCGGACTTCCTGTTCCTGCCGCCCCTCCTGATCGCGCTTGACGGCGCGAGGGAGTCAACCATGCAGATAAGGGATCGCTTGCGGCAGGAAGCCGGCCAGAGCGTGTCCGGTTGAATTCGAGACAAATCTTGCACTCCTGAGGCATCTCGCGCATTCCTGCGGTTCGATGGCTTCGAGGACTTCCCGGCGGCGCGCCAGAAAGCTTCCAGGGACAGGGAGGCAGTTTCCCGGATCCGGTGCCTGATGCCGACGCACTCCCAGTTCGAATGGGTTCAGGTCCGGATTGCAGGGCGGCGGTACGAGCGCGCGCGCACCGGCTGCGCGGCGAGAAGCTCGTTTGCCCGGCGCGTCAGTTCCCTGATCGTGATCTCGGGATATCTCCGCACCTGTTCCCGACTCCACTCCCCCTTGGGCTGACGGGCGAATCCAGGGCAGCCGCAGATCCCCGCCGGGCTTCCGGACCCGGACCTCGGGGCGGCCCGGTTCCAGTTCCTGGCAGTGAACGGAACGATATTGAAGCTGGTCGCCGCGGCGCTGCAGGTTTCGCCAGCCTGCATGGCCGCGCCGCGCCAGTCATCCGCGCACTCGGCAAGGGAAGTCCGAGCGCGCACTTGGGGCTCGGGCCACTCGGCCGGCGATGGATTTCGTGGAACGGCGACCGGTCGGCACGCAAGATCGGCAACACCAATCGGCAAGACCTTGCCGTGAGTGCCCAAAAGTGCATATAAATGTGGAACTTTTCGCGCATGCAAGATCGGCAAAAATGTTGGAAACACCCGGCAGAATCGAGCCCTGCCTCTTCGAGGGGCAAATTCCCGCCGAACTGGCGGACCTGTCGGTCGATGTCCAGCGCGAGGCGACCCGGCTGGGACAGGGACTGCATCCGGACAGCGCGACCGAACTGACCGACCTCGTCCGGGTGATGAACTGCTACTACTCGAACCTGATCGAAGGCCACAACACGCGACCCCGAGACATCGAACGGGCGCTTGCCGGTGCGGAGATCGAGGAAGAAACCCGCCCGCTTGCGCTGGAAGCGCGCGCGCATGTCATCGCCCAGCGGGCGATCGACGAGATGCATCGCGCTGGCACCTTGCCCCGGCCCACATCCGTCGCGTTCCTCACCTGGGTGCATGAGACCTTCTACGACGAGATGCCCGGCGAGTTTCGCGTGATCGAACATCCAGACGGGACGCAGGAACCGATCATGCCCGGCCGCATGCGCCAGAAAGGAGACCGGGATGTGGCAGTGGGGCGCCACCTGCCCCCATCGTCGCACCGTGTCGCGGCCTTCATGGATCATTTTGACAGGCGGTTCCAGATCGCGGCGTGCTCGGCCAGTGGCTGGATCATTGCGATTGCCTCAGCGCATCATCGCCTGAACTACATTCATCCGTTTCCGGACGGCAACGGCCGGGTCAGCCGCCTGATGTCTCATGCCATGGCGCTCTCCGCCGGGATCGGCGGAGAAGGGCTTTGGTCCATTTCTCGCGGTCTGGCCCGTGGGCTGACCGATCGTGGTGAGTACAAACGCATGATGGATCACGCGGACAGTCCACGACGCGGAGAACGTGACGGGCGCGGCAACCTGTCCGAGGCGGCATTGAAGCGCTTCTGCGAATGGTTCCTGAAGGTCGCGCTGGATCAGATCGCCTTTTCCGCGAAACTGTTCGACCTTGGGGGACTGGACAAGCGGTACCGGCGCCTTGTCGAGGATACGGTCGACGACAAGCGTGCGCCCGATCTGGTCTCCGCAGTATTGCGGCATGGTGCGCTGGAACGCGGCGACGCAAAGGTCGTGCTCAAGACCTCCGAGCGCACAGCCCGCAACACGCTCAGCAAGCTCACCGCAGCCGGATACCTCGCTTCCGCATCGCCGAAGACGCCGGTTCGGCTGGCGTTTCCGATGGACTGCCGGGAGCGGCTCTTTCCCAATCTCTTTATGGATGGGGACTCTTCTGCGTGACTTTGACAGTCGTGGTCGCAATGTCCAAAGTGACGACATAACTTGCTGTGCAGCGAACAAGCCCGCATCGTCCGGTTGCACTTCGTCAGGTGGACCGCGAACAGTTTCCAGACAAATGGCGACGAGGAACTGCTCGGCCGTGACAATTGTGCAGGGCGCAACGCGCCCGGGGCTGCGCGGAGCCGCCCGATCAGGTCCCGGCTGATCTCAAGTCCGAAGATGTCCTTCAGCCCGTCGCGCGAAGTTGCCCGGTGGCAGGTGATGGCGGCGAGCGCCGCGACATCGAGCCCGTGCAGGTCGAGGCCTTGCCGTCATGCCTCCCATCGGAAGCTTGACACGGAATTGCAATCCAAACCCAAGTTGGCACTTTTCCTACCGGCCGAGCCTGACCGGGCCAGTTTTCCCGCACCGCACCACTAAATGTTCGGGCTGGCAGACCCCCAACCGCCATATCTGCCGTTCGTGGCCCTGAAAGCAAATTGTGGGGCCAGGACCTTGGGGATAGATCGATATCCCTGTTGCCAGACGCCGCGCACGCCGTGTATGCGAAACAGGCCTCGCAGAAACGGTGCCGCAATGTACATCAAGGCAACCAGGACACACACCGACAAGGCTGGCCAGCCGGTCCGAAGCCATCGGCTCGTGCTCGCCCGACGCGTCGGCGACAAGGTGCGCCACAGGACGCTGCTCAATCTCGGCACCGGCTATCCGGTGCCGAAGGAGAAATGGCGCGAAGTTGCCGGACTCGCCGAGGCGCTGCTCAACGGCCGCCCGCCCCTGCTCGAAGCCGCGCCGGACGTGCAGGCCGCAGCCGAGGACATCGTCGCCAGGCTCAGGGCCAGGGGGTTCCGCGTCGAGGCGATGCAGGAAGAGGCGCGCAAGCCCGAAATCGCCACCGTCGACCTCGACACCCTGGAGCACGAGAACCCGCGCACGGTCGGCTGCGAGCGCCTGTGCCTCAAGGCCCTCGACGATCTCGGCTTCGCCGCAATCCTCCACGGCCTCGATGTCAAGGGCCGCGACGGGCGCATCGCCAGCGCGCTGGTCGTCGCCAGGATGGTCCATCCCGCCAGCGAGCGTGACACCAGCCGCTGGCTCCGCCACGACAGCGCGACCGCCGAGCTCCTGGGGCTGGAGGGGGACCGCAAGGCGCTGCGGCGCAAGACGCTCTGCCGCATCGGCGACCTGCTCTGGCGCCACCGGGCCGCCATCCAGCGGGAGCTGTTCAACCGTGAGCGCGCGCTGCTCGACCTGCCCGAAACGATCGCCTTTTACGATCTCGCCAATGTCCACTGCCACGGCCACACCGACGGCGAGCTTCCCAGGTTCGGGCGCTCCAGGCAGAAGCGCAACGACTGTCCGCTGATCACGCTCGCGCTGGCGCTCGACGGCGCGGGCTTCCCGCGCAGTTGCGAGGTCCTGCCGGGCAACGTGAGCGAGCCGGGGACGCTGGAGGACGCGCTGGCCAGGCTCAAGGCGGTGTGCGGCGGCACGGCGCCCAAGCCCACGGTGGTCATGGACGCGGGCATCGCCACCGAGGACAACATCGTCTGGCTGGGCGAGCAGGGCTGCGACTGGATCGCGGTCAGCCGAGGCGGCAGGCCGCCGCCGCCCGAGGGCGGGCCCGAAGCGCTGCTGATCACCAGCGCGCGCCACGAGGTGCGCGCCTGGCGGCTTGCCAGCGAGGACGGCGAGGCGCGGCTCTACGTCGTCAGCGAGGGCAAGAGGAAGGCCGAGAACGCGATCATCGGCCTCAGGCGGCACCGCTTCGAGGCGGCGCTGGAAAGGCTCCACGGCGGCCTCCCGGTCAAGGGCCGCCTCAAGCGCCACGACAGGGTGCTGGAGACCATTGGCCGTCTCAAGCAGCGCTTCTCCGCCGTCGCCAGGCACTACGAGGTCACGGTCGAGAAGGCGAAAACCGGCCCCAACGCCACCGCCGTGCGCTTCAAGCGCAGGCCCCGATACGACGAGGCCGACGAGGGCGCGGGCGCCTATGTGCTGCGCACCAGCCACGTCGACTGGGACATCGAGACGGTCCTTCGGACCTACTGGCGGATCACGGACATCGAGGCGACATTCAGAAGCTTGAAATCCGAGCTCGGCCTTCGCCCGGTCTGGCACCAGCTCGACCGTCGCATCGCGGCCCACCTGCTGATCGCCGTGCTGGCATATCACGCCGTGCATCTGATCCGTACCCGGCTGGCCGCGCGGGGCATCCACAAGTGCTGGGCATCGATCCGCGGGAGCATGCGGACCTGGGTGCGGATCACCACGCGCCTGCGCCAGACCGACGGCACCTTGATCGTCAACCGCCAGGACACGCGCCCGGCCGCCGAGGTCGCCCGAATCTCCTCCGCGGCGGGCGTGGAACCCGCCATCCACCGCAGGAGGACCCGCCTGACGAACTGACAGAATCTCACAGAATGTGGGGCCATGTTGAAATCGGCCAACAAAAATATCGCGTCAAATCAGCACGATAAAGAGAATGGGAAGCGGAAAAGTGCCAACTTGGGCAAAGGCAACACTTGGTCATGCAACTCCAAGCCTTCGATGCGTTGGCGCGCTGCCGGCCACCGGGGCGGCCGCCACCCAGTTTCACGCGTCAGGCAGATAGCTCGCGTCTTTTCTCGACGATCTTTAGCTGAAGAGACTTGCTGGGGGACATCGACGGAAATGGACTGAGCTTGAGCGGACGATCGGCAGGGAACACCTCAAGCGTAAAATAAGGGGCTCAGTCTCGGAACCGTCGGCAGGATCCGGGAAAAAAGGTTCTCGAAAGTTGGAAGATTCAGCACCCGAGCTCAGGACGTCCGAACTTAAGAGTCTTGCGCTGCTGCAGGCTGAATGGGCGGATGGCCGTGAATTTCTGCCAGAAGACCTGCCGCATGCGGGAATTCAGCACGCAACGCAACGAGGCTGGCGGGCGCCATGATCCAGCGTTGCCGGGCAAGCTCGTCCACCCCTCCCGCAACCGCCCTGCGGGGATGCGCCAGTGCCAGGGGGTCCCGGTTCCGCGACGGCGTCCCTACCGAACCCGCCGGAGAGCCGCGGAGGAGAAGTCGCCCGCGTCAAGGTCGGTGCCGAACTCATGGTCGGACCACAGCAGCACGGTGCTCTTCTTCGTGAGATGGTTTGTCATCGTCAGCTTTCCGGCCCGCCAGAAGCGGCCCAGATACTGTTTGTAGTCCTCGGCGACCATCGTCTTGAGGTGCGCATTCCTGCGGTCGTAGTATTCAACCTTCATGGTGCGATACTGACCGTCCAGCCAGATCAATTGACGCGAGTAGCCAGAATCCCTGTTGGCTGGCACACGTTCGCTGACCGTGCATTCGCGAGAGCCGCACGGTTCCGTGCGCAGAAAGCGGTGGGTGAACTTCTCGACTTCGCTCGTTCCCATGTCCTCATAGGAGAATTCGCTGCCCATGAAGGAGCCGGACTGCTTCGAGGAACTGATCCGCTTGACCCGCTTCAGGGCGGGAAGATAGAGCCATTGCCCGTCCGGCTTCCGCTTGAAGGAATGAACGAGGAACCCGGTACCCCTGACATCACGCGGGCGATCGAAGACGAGCAGCGTGCGGTCGCCTTCCCCCGGCACTTCCAGGACCTTTATGCGGAGTTCCCGACGGCTTTCCTGTCCCCGCTTGTTGCGGAGAATCATCTCGAGGCTCGCGGTGAAGTTCCCGAAACCCCTCTGGCTTTCGCGGGCTTCGGCGGCGATCCTCAGCCCGGCCTGTTCGGCAGTCTCGGCTGTGTGCCCGGCGGATGGCTCCAACACAAGGACCGGCATGGCGAGAAGGATCCAGGAAAGTGCTTGCATGAAACGAATGCGAGAGACGTGCATCTTCACTTCCTCCTTTGGCGGCATCGAAGTCCGCAGTTTCACGCTTGCAACGACCCCAGGCAGCGGCGCTGCCGAAACCACGCCTTGCCCCTTGCCCCAGATGCGTCCGCCAACTTCCAGACCTGCCAATTCCTGCTAGCACGGGTCCTGCCGCTCATCAAGCATCGGCCAGGCTTGAATTCACGAGGCAATTGCGATCTCCGGCTACCGGCGGCCCACGAAACCCGGGTCGTGGCGACCGCACGGGCGCCCTGGATGTCCGCCAATCGGCGCTGTCCCCACGATCTCCATGACGATTGGACAGGCAACCGCTCAGGGGGGTCTCCAGCCGTCCGGAATCCCTGTCTGCATGCCTGAGACGCTTTGCAGTCGTCGTATCCCGACCATGCCAAAGCGACGAGACGAACATCGTCTTGCAGGGACCTCTTGCCTCGGACGCAGGACGAAACCGACATCGCCACGGCGCATGAACCGTCGGTTGGCGTCCCGGCCGAGCCTTTCCACCTGGGCGTTTCGGATCATGCCATGGTCTCGATGATCCACCCTGGCTGCTCGCTGGCGCGGAAGGTGCCGGGCCGGGTTTGCGGCTGCCGGGCCCACGCAGCGCTCCGTGTCGCTCTGAAATCTTCAGCCCAGCGCGCCCTTCCGAAACGCCGCCCGAACATCATTCGTCCATTGAAGTTGAACCACTTTCGCGCTTCAGCATCCTGGAACGGATAGTCAGCTCCCGACTGTCTCGCGGTGACGAGTCCTGATACGAAGCAGGTCTCCTGACCGTTCATCAACGTGTGCGCACAGCAATGCCAAGTTCCCCGCTTGCCCTGAATGAGACGGAAGCAGTGCATCAGAAGCGCTATGTGCCGGACCGGACATCGTGGACGACATGCTGGAACCACCGCCTCTTCACGATCTTGGCCTCGTCAATTCGGCCTGCCGGACTGTAGGCCACGAGACATGGCTTGCCTGAGCGATCGGCCCAAGGCTGCTGGCTGTGCATGATGTAGGCGATCTCGCAGTTTTCTGGCCAGGCACCGAATTGCCCAATATGGTTGCTCCTGGTTGAAATCGGCTTGGCAGCGGTGTCGTGCAGCACAGAGGCATCCGGCTGAACCACCGCATGGTCATGCAACTCGCTTCCATACCGGATTGCTGAAGGCAGCCAGCGTTCAAAGAAATTCGGCTTGTCCATTGTCATCAGCGTCTGGTTCGCGTTGCATGCGAAGACTACGTCGTCAAACAGTTCTCCCTGTCCGCATTCATCCCCAACCACCGCGCCTGACCCTCGCCTGAACACCTTTCTTGCCGGCCGCTGGAGGTACAGCTCGTCCCTAAAGCCGGCCGACAGTTTCTCGTGAGTTCGCCGGGTCCCTTGGTCCCGGGTCCGGATAGGTGTCGCGGATTCAACGTCAAAGAACTCAAGGCACCGGGCAAACAGTGATGCAGGCATGTCAAGCACGTTTGTGGCCATCAGGAAATTCACGAACATCGGCTTCAGCGTCTTGAACCCGAAATCGCCGGAGAAACCGCCAACGTTGAGAATTGCACCCATGCTGACATAGTCGAAAGGATTGAGGGCACCGAGCAATTTCGATCTCGTTCGATTGAGCCGGCCAAACCACTTCAGATGCCTTGGCGACCTCTGGAATCTCCCGATTTCGGTTTGGCACCGGTTCCTGATGTCCGACACCATGTCGTGTGCGTGGGTGCTGCCGCCGCGCTTCACGCCGCAACTGAAGACCGTGTCGACGAGTTCAATGTCGAACTGCCGCATGAGCAGCAGAATGTGATGATGGACTGACCGAATGAGCGCGTTCACCGAGATGTCGAACGGAATTGACGTTCCATCTGCCTGCGGCGTTTCTACGGTCATGGCGTTTCCGCCGATCCGCTCCCGAGCTTCATGCACACGAAACCCGGACCGTTCGGGGCGCTGGCTCAACGCCCAAGCCACCCCCAAGGCCCGAGACGCCGGCACCGATTATGGCGACCCGTTTCGGCTTCATCGCCTTTCCTTTCCTTGCCTTTCATGTCCACCGCCTTCAAGGACACTTCGTTCCGTTGCCGGTCGCGCTGCAGAATGTCATGCCTTTTCGGTATTCTCGCTTTCGGGATTTGTGAACATTCGCATTGGACCGGACAGGGCCGCCTGTTTCTCCGGACCAAAGGCGAACCATCCCGAGGCAGCCCGGGCGAACTACATCGACTGGAAGTGCGGTCATGCCTGGCCGACGCTGCGGCAGCAAGAGCTTGAGCCAGGAGTCGAGCGGCCTCTCCCAAGCGCCGTGCCTTCCGGTCGGAATGCACACCGGACCGGGAAGCCCGCGTGGCTTGAGGAAGGACCGGTCGGGAGCAGCGTCTGCGCCAGCGGGACCGGCAGGAAACCGAATTGACGGGCACGGCATGGGTGGCGGTCGAACCGTTCGTTTCGCCTCCCGCCAAGCCAGGCTGTTCCAGGCCGGACGGGCGAGCGCAAGGCTCTCTCCGGACCCGGGAAAACTGGCAGCAACCGTGCCTGGCCGGACGGCAGGTTCACGATCAATCAATTCGACAATTCCCGCGACCACTTGCCTTGCACGAAGGCGCGCCGTCCGAGGAGTCACGATTCGGCTCGGGGACAGTCCCGGATTTCACGCAATTTGCGTGCGGCTCCGACCGTCAGTCTGGACGCCGTCGCATGCAGATGATCCTTTGGCGAGCTTCCCCCGCAAGAGATCTTTGCGCTTGCGGGCATCCTTCGCCCTTGGAACACTATGCATATGTTCGGTTTCTCTTCGAACGAAGAAGGCGCCCGCTCGCTCGGAAACCTTGCTCCGTCCGAAGTGAAATCCGCGGTTGACAGATACGAGGCGATCCATGGTGCCGGTGAGACCGGCAGGAAAGAGCAATGCAGCTCGCTCGTGAATCACTACTACGATCTGGTGACCGGCTTCTACGAATTCGGATGGGGGCAGTCCTTTCACTTTGCGCCCCGTCGCCGAGGCGAGCGCTTCAAGGATTCCCTGGTCAGGTACGAACACTTCATTGCCGGTCAGCTGTCACTGGAGCCAGGAATGCATGTGCTTGATCTAGGCTGCGGTGTCGGCGGGCCAATGCGCTGCATTGCACGCCACTCGGGGCCAGCATCGTCGGCATCAACAACAACGCCTAGTCTCCTGAATCTTAAGTTCGTATCAAACCTCTTCGCTTTCGCCGAGCGCGTTCGCCTTGAGGCAGAATCTCCTGACGGACGCAAGGATCTCGTCGGCGGACTTGACCCACTTGCAGGGCTTCGGCTTCTCGTTGTGCGCGTCGATGAAGGACATGATGTCCGCGTTGAGTTCGGCGACCGAACGATGCACGCCCCTCTGCAGCTTCTTCCTGGCCGGTTCCGCGAACCAGCGCTCGACCTGGTTGATCCATGACGCCGAGGTCGGCGTGAAGTGGACGTGCCAGTGCCTGCGGCGGGCAAGCCGGTTCCTGACCTTCTCCGTCTTGTGCGTCGCGTGGTTGTCCATCACCAGATGCACGTCCAGCCCTTCGGGCATCGCCGCCTCGATCTCCTTGAGGAAGGCAAGGAACTCCGTGGCGCGGTGGCGCCTGCTGCACTTCCCGATCACCGCCCCGGTGGCGACGTCGAGCGCGGCGAAGAGCGTCGTCGTGCCATGGCGGACGTAGTCGTGGGTTCTCCGCTCGGCCGCCCCCGGCGCCATCGGCAGGACCGGCTGCGTCCGGTCCAGAGCCTGGATCTGCGACTTCTCGTCCACGCACAGGACGACCGCGCGGTCCGGCGGGGCCATGCAGAGCCCCACGATGTCCTGCACCTTGTCGACGAACAGCGGGTCCGTCGAAAGCTTGAACGTCTCGCTCCGGTGCGGCTTCAGGCTGAACGCCGACCAGATCCGGTGCACGGTCGTGTGCGACACGCCCGTCCTCTCGGCCATGCTCCGGACCGACCAGTGCGTCGCGTCCTTCGGCATCGTGGTCAGCGTCCGCTCGACCACCTCCGCCACCTTGCCGTCCGTCACGGTGCGGGGACGTCCGGACCGGCACTCGTCCGAGAGGCCCTCGATGCGCTTCTCGGCGAACCGCCTGCGCCACTTGCCGACCGTGTGCTCGTGCACGCCGGTCCGCTCCGCGATCTCCCTGTTTCGCAGCCCCTCGGCGCAGAGAAGGATGATCCTGCAGCGGTCGGACAGCGACCTCGGCGCCTTGTGCTTTCGGACATGCGCCTCGAGAAACGCGCGCTCGTCGTCGCTCAGCACCACTTCCACCGCCTTGCCTCTCATCGAACCGCCTCCTGCTGGTGTCATCCGCCGTTTTGATAGTAACTATTGTTACAGAAGACTAGTGGTTTGATTCATTCACTTGATGCCATTTCCTGCAGCTTCTGGTGCCCTCTCTTCCAGGCCTCGACGAGGTCTTCCGGCTTCCCGCTCCAGCGGAACGGGCGGGCGTCGTTGGCGTTGTGGTGCTCGATGCAGCCCTCGATGGCCGCGATGCACTCGTCAAGCGAGTCGAAGACCGCGTCCTTCAGCCTCTGCCTCGACAGCTTGGAGAGGAACCCCTCGACGGCGTTCATCCAGGAGGCCGAGGTCGGGGTGAAGTGGAACTGCCAGTCGGGACGGCCCTTCAGCCATTCGCGGACTTCGGCCGACTTGTGCGAGGAGACGTTGTCGAGGACGACATGGACCGGGGTTCCGGGATCGATCCCCTCGGCGACGTGGTCGAGGAAGGCGAGGAACTCCTTCGGGCGGTGCCGCCCGACCGTCCGGCCGACGACCTTGCCGGTGGCGACGTCGAGCGCGGCCAGCAGGCAGGTGGTGCCGTTCCGCCTGCAGCCGTGGGGTCCTGGTCTCGGCGTGTCCGGGCTTCATCGGCAGCGGCCTCTGCGTCCGCCCCAATGCCTGTATCCGGTTCGCGCGCTCACTCGAACCAATGGCGTTCACGCGCTCACTCTCGTCCACCGAGAGGACCACCGCGTGGTCGGGCGGGTCGACGTGGAGGCCGACGACGTCGCGCACCTTGAACGCGAACCTCGGGTCGCGGGAGACCTTGAAGGTCTTCACCTGGTGCGGCCGGAGGCCGTTGGCCTTCAGGATGCCGTGCACGGTGGAGACGGCCATCCCCAGCTTCCTCGCCAGCGCCAGACCGTCGGCTTCGACATGCCCGTCCGGCGCATGGTCTCGACCAGGCCGCGGCCCGAGCCGAGCTCCAGGATGATGCGGGCTCGCCAGACGTGCTTCCGGGGGCTCCGCGGGTTGCCGATGATCTGTTCGAGGCGCTCGCGGTCCTCGTCCGAAAGCTCGACTTCCCGACGCGTCGACTTCCTGCCCATGGTCCTGTCTCCGTTTTCGCTGGCCGCATGACGGCGGCACGGAGCACGGCATCACGATTCGCGAACAAATGGAATCCGTTGTATAGAACTAACCACTAGCGCGCCAGGCTGCATACCAAGGAGGGTGTAACCCACTTTTGTTGTTTGGGCTGATTTCAGCCCCCTTTGTTCTGCTCCGACAGGCAGCTACGGTACCGGACGCCCGCCGCCTGCACCCTGCACGAATCACCGCTCCTGCGCCTTCGGGTTGCACTGCCGCCTCCATTGTCCTTGAAAGGGCACAGCCGCCACGGCCGGGACGACCGGGGAACACGGTCGCCTGCCCGCCGGCGGACCGAGCAGTAGAGAGCAGGAGAGGCAGGCATGGAACGACAGGACAACAAGACGGATTGCCGCGACCCGGACGCGGTCGAGTATCTGGCCAAGCTGTCGACGAAGGATGCCAGGCTGCATCCGCCGGTCATCCGCACCCGGAGTGGCGGCTACACCGCCTACTGGCGTGACGGCAAGGAGGTCCGCTGGCGGGAGATCACCGCCAGTGAATTGCCCGAATTCGGCCGCAATCCGGCCGCACCCTCGGCCGAGCTTGCCGCGCTCATGGCCGATGTCGAGACCCGGTATGCCGAGCTGTTGCCGAAGCTGGTCAGGGCGGCCAGCCAGAAGGGTGCCGACATCGACAGCATCGAGCGGGCGCTCAGGGACGGCGCCCTGGGTAATGGCGGCGTCGGCCTCAAGGTCATTCTCGAACATGTGGACTCCACCCTCAAGGCACCCGAATGCAGGCATTGCGGCAGGAAGATGGTCCGCCACCGCCGGGCCGCCAAGACCTTCACCACCCGGCTCGGTGATGTCGAGATCATCCGCACCTATTTCCTCTGCCGGGATTGCGGGGGTGGCTTCTACCTCCTGGACCGCATGATCGGCGCCGAGGGCGACAACTGCACGGCAGGGGCAACCAGTATCATGGCCGAGGCCGCCGCCATCTGCAGCTACGCCCCGGCCACCGGCCTGCTCAGGAACCTTGCCGGGGTCCTGGTCTCGCCATCCGCATTGCAGCGCCGCGTCAGGGCAATCGGCAACAAGGTCGAGCAATTCGAGCGGGTGATCGTGGAAGGTGCGGCACCGGCGGCCAGTCGGCAATATCTTGCCATGGACGGCACCGGGGTGCCGATGCGCCAAGAGGAGACGAAAGGCATCCGCGGCAAGCAGGAGGATGGAAGCTCGAAGACCCGGGAGGCGAAGGTGGTGATCGCATATACCGCCCAGGGGCGGAGCCCGAAGACCGGCGAGGTCACGAAGGACAAGGGCAGCGAGACTGTCAGCGCCGCCATCGACAGCGCTGCCGCCATCGGCGGCGTGAGCGCCCGTTCCGACTTTGCCGCCCGCCTCGGACGGCTGATACATCGCACCGGGCTCGGCGATGCCGAGGAGGTCGTCGTGCTCTCGGACGGGGCGACGTGGATCGTCAATGTCTGCCAGGAGATGCTGCCCGGGCCGAGGATCACCTATGTGCTGGATCTGTGGCACGCGCTGGACTATGCTGGCGACGCCCTCAAGGTGCTGGTTGCGGACCAGGGCGAGCGGAAACGGCGCATCGAGGAAATCAGGGATGAACTGAAGGCTGGGCGCGTGCACGAGGTCATTGCCTGGCTTGAGCCATTCCGGGACCGGGGCAAGGATGTGGCTGCCTGCATCGACTACTACCGGAACAACCAGGACCGCATGCAATACGACCAGTATATCAGGCGAGGCATGCAGGTCGGCTCCGGCGTGGTCGAAAGCCTGGGCCGGCAACTCGTCGGCAAGCGCCTTAAGCAGCCGGGAAGCCACTGGACCAAGGCCGGTGCCAATCGCCTCATGGCCATCAAGGCATGCCTGCACAACAACCGGTGGGCCGACTACCTGGACTGGAACGCAAACCGGGCCCTGGCGGCGTAAACAACAAAACTGGGTTACACCCTACCAAGGACACCCGTTCACTCTGCCGCTTCATCAGGGCAGATTTCATGCAGATTCCCGAACACGACGATCATTTCGATGCAGTTTACGCCATTGAAGCCACACCTCATGCACCGGACAAAACAGAACTGTACCGGGAGATTTTCCGCGTCCTTCGTCCAGGCGCACGCTTTGCGAGCTCCGAGTGGTGCCTGACTGACGGCTTCGACGCCGGCAACGCGAAGCATCAGCAAATCAAGAATGCCATCATGATCGGGAACAGCTTGCCGGACATCCTGAGCACGCCAGAGGTTGACTCCGCTTTGCAATCGGTCGGATTCGAACTCCTGGATGCCCGGGACCGGGCATTCGATTCGGACAGGGAAACTCCTTGGTACCGGGCCTTGCAGAGGCGCGACCTCACCCTTTCAAGCACTCCGCGCACGCCCTTGGGCCGCACTTTGGTCAATCTGACATTGCGAGCAGGGGAAGCGGCGCGAGTGTTTCCCAAAGGCTCCCGCGCGGTCAGCACGTTGCTGAACAGAGCTGCCGATGCACTGGTGGAAGGCGGCAAGTCGGGCATCTTCACGCCGATGTATTTCGTGCTGGCCCGCAAACCTGCGCAATCAGGCGCCTGACCGGGGCCGTTGCGCCACCGCTGCGGACAGGTGCCAGCCCGAAGACCCGGCATTCAATGCAAGTGAAGCGTGGACCCGCGCCACAGGTTCCCAAAGGACCACGCACCGCCATGCATGGAGGCGCTCCGCCGCCGGACAGTCCGGGTCCGGTCACGATCTGCCGCCGTCGCCGGTCTCAGAAGTGCCCGACCTCGCTGCCGGGCGTCGTCGCCTTCGAAAGCAGGTCAAGGACGTAGCCCGCCACAGACCGAAAGCAAGTGAGCACCGCCTCGTCGTCGCCAACGAACCAGAAGGCTGCAGGCACCTGTGCCAGCCTCGTCCGCCTGACGCGCCCCGGCGGCAATGCGCGCCGCCGAAGGTCGGCAGGCGAAAGCTTCGCCAGCATCTCGCGAACCGCCGCCCCCTCGCCCGTCAGGCGAAATACGGCGCGCGCATCGGACACGTTTGCGACAAGCGCATGCAGTCCGCCCAGCGCTTCCGCCAGTGTCGCCACGGTCGCTTCGGCCTCGTCACGCCTGCACAGGATCATCTGTTCATCGGGCGACATCCAGAGAACGCCCCGTTCCAGCGTGCCAACGAGTTCCCCGACACCTGGAAGGTCGAAGCCAGCGCCTTTCAGCGCCGAGGCCACGCCCGCGTCATCGAGTTCGGCTCTGAGCTGGATCATGCCCCTCGGCCCGGCATCCCTTATTGTGACGAACCCGGAGCAGCTTGCCCCGTCAAGGGGAGTGACGGAATCAGGCATTCTGCTTCTCTCCTTCCGGGTCATGAAATACAGGACTCACGATCCTGGCCCTGACCGGCTCGCCGTCGATGACAGGAAACTCAAGGATCTCGCCCATCCGGTCCGGTCCCCGTTCGACAAGGCCCATTGCGATGCCGCGATCAAGCGTTGGCGAATAGAATGTGGAGGTAACGCGGCCCTGGGTTCTTTGCTGGCCATAGCCGTTCACCCCCTCGTCCGTGGCGTACGCCCCGTCGGGAAGCACCGATCCATCAAGCGTTTCAAGCCCTACCAGCCTCCAGCGCAGCGGGTCGGTCATGTGCTCGCGTTCCTGCGCCCGCTTTCCGAGAAAGTCGTCCTTCATTTTGGAAATCGCCCAATGAAGCCCGAGATCCTGCGGAATCACCGTGCCGTCCGTCTCGTCCCCGATCATGACAAAGCCCTTCTCGGCGCGCATGACGTGCAGGGCCTCGGTCCCGTAAGGCGTGATGCCGAACGGCTTGCCAGCCTCCAGGAGCCTGTCCCAGAGCGCCCGCCCCTGTCCGGCCGGCGCGGCAATCTCGAAGGACAGCTCGCCCGAGAAGGAAATGCGAAAGACGCGTACGGGAATGTCGCCGAGCGCACCGTCCGCCCAGGCCATGAACGGAAGCGCATCCTTGGAGAGTTCCATGGACGGTCCGAGTGCGTTCAGCAGGTCCCGTGACCTCGGACCTGCCACTCCGATCTGCACGAACTGTTCGGTGACGTTGGCAACATAGGCCTTCCAGTCCCACCATTCCGTCTGGAGCCATTCTTCCATTGATGCGTGGATCCGATCCGCTCCGCCCGACGTCGTGTGGCACAGCCAGGCGTCTTCATCGAGTCTCGCAACCACGCCATCGTCGACAAGGAACCCGTTCTCCGAACACATGAGTCCGTAGCGGCACTTGCCTGGTTTCAGCGTGGAAATCATGCTGGTGTAGAGCATGTCGAGGAACCGGCCGGCATCCGGACCCTTCACGAGAAGCTTGCCCAACGTGGAGGCATCAAGAAGCCCGACCCCCGAACGCGTCGCCAGCACTTCCCGATTCACCGCGTCGTGCACGCTTTCGCCTTGCATCGGAAAGGCGAAGGGACGCCGCCAGTGCCCGACCGGCTCCCAATGGGCCCCGTTTGCTTCATGCCACTCGTGAATCGGCGTCTTGCGCACCGGCTGAAAGAGGTCGCCGCGTGCCTCGCCCGCGATGGCACCCATGGTCACGGGCACGTAAGGCGGGCGGAAGGTCGTTGTGCCAACCTTCTCGATCGGCGCGCCCAGCTCCCGGGAAAGGATCGCCAGCCCGTTGACGTTGCTCAGCTTGCCCTGGTCCGTCGCCATGCCAAGCGTCGTGTATCTCTTGGCATGTTCGACGCTTTCATAGCCCTCGCGTGCCGCCAGCTCCATGTCGGAGACCTTTACATCGTTCTGGAAGTCCAGCCACGACATCGCCCGACTGGAGTAAGGCGCTCGCGTGGGCACGAGCCAAACGGGTTCCATGGGCTGGTATGGCTCGTCCTCGCCCACCGGCGCACGACCGAGCTTCCCGCCGCGGCCCTCGTCGAACTCCTGCCCAGCCGAAAATCCTGCGACGTAGGCGCCTTCCAGGACCGCGCCAGCATGCATGGCGCCGCCCGCGCCGCCGACGGCCCGCATCGTGGGCACGCCGTCGGCTCCGGTCGGCGGGCGTGCCGGATCCGGCGCAAAGCGGGCATCTCCGCCATCCCACGAAAGCTTGCCGCCTGCGTGGCACCAGAGGTGAACGGCCGGTGACCAGCCTCCAGACATGGCCACGCAGTCAGCCTGGATCTCGTCGATCATCGAGCCGTCGCCGTCCTGGCCGCATACCTGAACCCCTTCGACACGGTTCCGGCCGACGATGGCGCCAATGCCGCAGCCAGGTCTCACCGTCAGGCCTGCGTTGCGCGCAGCCTCTGCGAGAGAACCTGTCGCATGTTGTCGCGTGTCCAGGATTGCGGGGACATCAAGACCCGCCTCCCGCAGGGTCAGCGCCGTCCGGTACGCGTCGTCGTTGTTGGTCAGGATCACCGTCCTTTCACCGGGAGCCACGCCATAGTTGACGACATAGTCACGCACGGCACTTGCCAGCATGCAGCCCGGACGGTCGTTTGCGGCAAAGCTCAGGGGACGTTCAATGGCCCCGGTCGCCGCCACGACCCGGCCAGCCCTGACTTTCCAGAGACGGTGACGCGGCACCGAATGGTCGGGCGCGTGATCGGTCAGGCGCTCGTGCAGAAGGACGTATCCGTGGTCATGGATTCCGACCCCGGTCGTTCGCGCGCGCACGCGCGCATTCGGCATGGATTGCAGCGACTTCAGCGTGCTCGCCGTCCACGCTTCGGCGCTTGTTCCGTCAACCCTGACGCCATCGACCGGCGCACGGCCACCCCAGACGGAAGCTTGCTCCACCAGGAGCACGTCCGCCCCGGACTCGGCGGCGGCTGCCGCCGCGGCAAGCCCGGCTATTCCTCCACCGATCACAAGCACATCGGTCGTTATGTTGAAATGCTCGTAATGATCGGCGTCACGCCGCATCGGGGGCTTGCCGAGACCGGCGGAAGAGCGGATCGCCGGCTCGTACACATGCTTCCAGAAGGCACGCGGCCAAAGGAACGTCTTGTAGTAGAATCCCGACGGCAAAAACCTTGACAGTGCGGAACTGATCGCGCCGAAGTCACGGTCCAGGCTTGGCCAGTGGTTCTGGCTTCGCGCCTCGAGACCCTGGTACAGCTCTGCTGTCGTGGCCCGGACGTTCGGCTCGAAGGATCCGTCGCGGCCGAGGCCCATCAGCGCGTTGGGTTCTTCCGGTCCGCTCGCTACAACCCCTCTAGGGCGATGATACTTGAACGATCGCCCCATGAGCACCTGGCCTTCGCCCAAGAGCGCGGACGCCAGCGTGTCGCCGGCATATCCCCGCATTTCCTTGCCGTTGAAGGAAAACCTGAGCGAACTCGAGCGGTCGATCAGGCGGCCGCCCTTTGGAAGGCGACGGCTCACGGGCCATCCTCCCAGCGCCACCCGGGCACCCGGGCCGAGATTGCATCCCTGATCTCTCTTGGAGGCTCGTGGACCTGTGCCGGATAGGTTCCGTAGACCTCAAGCGTTACCGTGTTCCGCGCCGCATGGAACCACTTGCCGCAGCCGTAGGCGTGACGCCAGCGTTCGAAATGCACGCCGTCGGGATTCGCGCGCATGAAGAGATAGCCCTCGAGTTCCTCGTCGGACGAACCTGGTCCGAAACGCTTCAGATGCGCCTCGCCGCCGGACGCGAGCTCGGTCTCGTCGCAACGGGTGCCGCAACAAGGGCAGGTCAGGACCAACATGGCACGCCTTTGCGTTTCCCGGGTCGGAGCGAATGCTGCCCGGCACGGCCAGTGCGGCAACCGGTGCAGCAGGATGCCCGAAAGGCCCCATCCTCGCCGGTTCCGGTCGCCTCTTTCACCGAATCGTCTCCCCTAATGCGCAACGCCGGCCGCAACGCTTTCGTCAATGAAGCGGCCCTCGCGAAAGCGATCGATCCCGAACTCGGCGCAAAGCGGGCTTTCGCCCCTTGCCATGAGCTCTGCAAAGGCCCACCCTGATCCCGGGATCGCCTTGAATCCGCCGGTCCCCCAGCCGCAGTTGACGAACAGGTTGCCGACAGGTGTCCGGGACAGGATCGGCGAGCGATCACCCGTCATGTCGACAATTCCGCCCCATTGGCGAAGCATCTTCAGGCGCGAGATCATCGGAAAGGTCTCGACGAGGGCTCGCACGGTTTCCTCGATGCGGGAAAAGGATCCTCGCTGCGTGAAGTTGTTGAAACCGTCCGCGCCGCCGCCGATGACCATTTCGCCCTTGTCGGACTGGCTCATGTAGCCGTGAACGGTGTTTGCCATGACGACCACGTCCATGCACGGCTTGACCGGCTCGCTGACCAGCGCCTGCAAAGCCACGCTTTCGATGGGCAGCCTGAATCCCGCCATTTCCGCCAGATGGCCGGAATGGCCGGCGGCCACGATCCCGAGCTTGCCGCAATCGATGTCGCCACGCGTCGTTGCCACCCCCGCAACTTCGCCGCCGCGCGTGCGAATGCCCGTGACCTTGCATTTCTGGATGATGTCCATGCCCATTTCGGAGCATTTCCTGGCATATCCCCAAGCCACCGCGTCATGGCGCGCGGTGCCGCCCCTTGGTTGCCAAAGCGCGCCGAGCACCGGATAACGCGGGCCCCGGACCTCGATGATCGGGCAGAGTTCCTTGACCCGCCAGGGTCCGATGAATTCCGTCTCCACACCTTGAAGCGCATTGGCATGCGCCGTCCGCTTGTAGCCGCGAACCTCGTGCTGGGTCTGGGCCAGCATCATTACACCGCGCGGGCTGAACATCACGTTGTAGTTGAGATCCTGGCTCAGCGTCTCGTAGAGCGCGCGCGACCTTTCGTAGATCGCGGCCGAAGCGTCCTGAAGATAGTTCGAGCGGATGATCGTCGTGTTCCTGCCCGTGTTGCCTCCTCCGAGCCAGCCCTTTTCAAGGACGGCGACATTCGTGATGCCGTGGTTCCTGCCGAGGTGATAGGCCGTAGCCAGCCCGTGCCCGCCTGCCCCGACAATGACCACGTCGTAGCGCCGCCGCGGTTCGGGGCTGTTCCAGGCACGCCGCCAGCCCCGGTGATCCCGGAACGCTTCCCGTGCCACAGCAAAGATCGAATAGTGACCCATGTCCTGGAACTCGCATCTCGACGGCGTCGACTCGCCAACTCCCTCCCAGAATCCCCGAAGAGGCGTCTGGCGGCAAGCGGCAGGCGAGCCTTGATTCGCGACACTCTATTCCTTTGCAGGTCTTCCCGCCGGACAAAAGGCGGATTAAGTGGATTCCATGATGTTCTGGTTCCTTGCATGCCTCATCATTGCTGGGGTCGCCGCCGTGATGGTCCGTGCATTGATGCGCGCGCGCGGCAGCAAGACGGGCAGCGCCGCTTCGGACGTGCAGGTCTATCTGGACCAGATGAGCGAGGTGACGAGAGACGAGGCGCGCGGCGTGCTTGCAGAGAAGGAAGCGGAAGCGGTACGCCTCGAGATTTCCCGAAGGCTGCTGGATGCCGACCGGCGCGCGCAGGCGCGTGACGAACTTGCTCCCGGAAACCAGATGCTCGGCGCAGGGGTCATCGTTGCGACACTGTTTGCGGGCGGGATCGGCATCTATCTGGCGCAGGGCGCGCCAGGAACGCCGGATCTTCCGATGAGCGCAAGGCTGACGGCTCTGGACGCGGCTGCCCGTGATCGCCCGGACCAGAATGAGGCGGAGACAATTGCAGCGCCGAATCTTCCTGGCCCCGGCACCGTGCCTGCGGACTTTCTGGAACTGATGGACCAGCTCAGAGCGGCGGTCAAGGAGCGCCCGTCCGACATCCAGGGCCTCGCGCTCCTGGCGAGAAACGAGGCCCGGCTTGGCAATTTTGCCGCCGCGCGCCGGGCGCAGGAGCAGATCCTTGCGGCGAAGGGCGACGGAATCACGACCGGCGATCTCGCCGCCATGATCGAGATGATGGTCTTTTCGGCAGGTGGCTACGTTTCCCCGGAAGCCGGGGAACATGTCGCGCGCCTGCTTGCCCGCGACCCAGGGAACCGCGCGGGGCGCTACTTTCTCGGGCTGCTGCGTGTGCAGGCCGGCAGGCCGGATCTCGCGTTTCCGCTTTGGCGCGACCTGTTGGAGACCAGCATGGCGGACGAGCCTTGGGTGCCCGTGCTGCGCGCCGGGATTGCCGATGTCGCCGCGGGCGCTGGCGTGACATATGAACCACCCGCTGTCCGAGGGCCGACCGCTGCCGAAGTCGAAGATGCTGAAGACCTTGACGTTGAAGTCCGGGAAGCCATGATCCGCGGAATGGTCGAGGGTCTTGCGGCCCGCCTTGCGCAAGAGGGCGGCGGGCCGGAAGAGTGGGCACGCCTTGTCCGCTCGCTCATGGTTCTGGGAGACGAGCGGCGGGCGAGAGACATCTACGCAGAAGCGCAGGATGTCTTTGGCGACGACGAGGCGGCAATGGCAATCATCCGCGATGCGGGCGCAAGAGCCGGACTTGCCGAATGATCTGCGACGACATCGAAGCCCTTGCGGCAGAACTGCCCGTCTCGGGTGCCTTGGCGGGAATTGATCTCGGCACCGCGACCGTCGGTGTCGCGGCAAGTGACACGCGGCGGCGCGTGGCAAGTCCGGTCGAGACAATCCGCAGGACGAAGCTTGGAAGGGACATCCCGGCCCTCACGTCGATCTGCGCTTCACGGGAGGTCGTCGGGCTGATACTCGGTCTGCCGCTCAACATGGACGGTTCGGAAGGTCCCCGCTGCCAGGCGACACGCGCCTTTGCAAGAAACCTCGCGCAGTCGACCGAACTTCCCATCGCCTTCTGGGATGAACGGCTCTCGACAGTGGCGGCGGAACGTGCGCTTCTCGAGGCCGACATGTCACGCAGGCGTCGCGGCCTGGTCATTGACCACGTGGCCGCCACCTACATTCTGCAGGGAGCGCTTGACCGGATTTGCCATTTGGGGGCCACATGAGCGACGACCTCTGGAGACGCGAAGACATCGAGAGCCCCTGTGTCCAAGTATGCCTGATACACCCTGATGCCGGGATCTGCCTTGGCTGCCACCGCACGGGCGATGAGATCAGGTCATGGGGCCAGATGAGCCCGGAGGAACGTCACGGAATCATGGCTGAATTGCCCGGCCGAAAGTCGCGACTGCCCGGGCGCCGTGGCGGCCGCAAGGCGCGGCTGCGCCGATAGGTGTCATCGCCGCCCGAAGAGCCTCTCCACATCGTGCATCTTCAATTCGACATATGTCGGCCGCCCGTGATTGCATTGACCTGAATTCGGCGTTGCCTCCATCTCGCGCAATAGGGCATTCATCTCTTCGGCGCGCATCAATCGACCAGCCCGAACCGAGCCGTGGCAGGCGATGCGAGACAGGACTGCATCGATTCGCGCCTTGAGCGTGCCGCACGACTCTCCTGCCTCAAGTTCATCGGCAATGTCCTTCAAGAGTCGGGATGCATCGACCTGACCGAGGATCGCGGGTGCTTCCCGCACGGCAATCGCCCCATTGCCGAAAGGTTCCATCGAAAGCCCGAGTTCCCGAAGATCCTCCGCGTGGTCCAGAACGCCCGCCGCCGCTTCACCAAGCTCGACAATTTCCGGGACGAGGAGCGCCTGCCGGACAATCCCGGCCTCGGCCATCTGGGCCTTCAACCGTTCATAGACGATGCGCTCGTGCGCGGCATGTGCGTCCACCAGGATGATTCCGTCTCGGGTTTGGGCAAGGATGTAGTTCCCATGGAATTGCGCACGGGCCGCACCCAGCGGAAAGTCCAGTTCCTCGCTCTCGGCGTCCACGGAGTCGACGCGACCGGCTGCGACGCCGTCCATGTCCTGCAAGAGGCCGCCATCGCCATGAATCTCCTGCTCGATGACTGTCGCGTTCCCACGCCCGGGCCTGCCGCGGTCCATCTGGTAGGCGCGCGCTTCCTCTGGCAGCGCGCGAAACGCGCCAAGGGCATCGGTTCCGATCGTGCTTGACGACCGATGGCCAGCTTCCGCGAGCGCATGTCGAATGCCGGAAACGACAAGCCCGCGCGCCACCCCGGGTTCGCGAAAGCGCACCTCGGACTTTGACGGGTGAACGTTCACGTCGACCAAGGTCGGCTCGCAATCGATGAAGATGGTGGCAGCAGGGTGCCTGTCCCGTCTGAGCACGTCCGAATAGGCCGCCCTGAGAGCGCCGATCAAGAGCTTGTCACGCACGGGTCGGCCATTGACGAAGACATGCTGATGCACTGCGGAGCCGCGAGAATAGGTCGGCAACGCCGCAAATCCGGTCATGTGCAGGCCGCCGCGCTCGGCGTCGACGGAAATGGCATTCTCGATGAATTCCTTCCCGAGAATGGCCTGGATCCGGCCCGACAGCGCCTGCACGGGATCGCCGACCTCAGCGTGGAGGGCAAAGACCTTGCGCGGCGCATCCGTGTGGTCGAAGAGCTCGAAGCCGGTATACGGCTCCGACATTGCCAGCCGCTTCACAACGTCTGTGACCGCCTGCATCTCGCCTCGTTCGCTGCGCAGGAACTTCAGCCGGGCCGGAGTGGCGAAGAAGAGAGCCTGCAGTTCCACCGTCGTGCCTGGCTTGCCCGCGGCAGGGCGCACCGCTTCCACAGTTCCAGCGGCCGCCTCGATGACAGCGGCGGCGCACCCCTCGGGCCGGGACGTGACGCTCAACCGCCCGACGGCAGCGAGCGATGCAAGCGCTTCCCCGCGAAAACCCAACGTTTGAATGTTCAACAGGTCCGACCCGTCGATCTTGGATGTCGCATGGCGCGAGAGGGCGAGCCGCAATTGGTCTTCGGCAATCCCGCAACCGTCATCCCCCACCCGTATCAATCGCTTGCCGCCATCGGCCACAGCGACTGCAATGCGGCGGGCACCTGCATCGATCGCGTTTTCGACAAGCTCCTTCACCGCCGAGGCGGGTCGCTCGACGACCTCCCCAGCCGCAATGCGATTGATCGCCGCATCTTCCAGACGGCGAATGACCGGCGGCGCGCCACCCATCTTGGGGTCCATGGAATTCATCATACAATCCGTAGCATCATTTTGCGCCCGGGTCCATAGAAGGCACGGCGCTGCAGGCGGGATCCATGCCAGGACCATCCCTCCCTTGCACGCAAGCCGCCACCTGCCCTATATCCTTGACCTACCCACGAGGCGAAAGGGACCGAAACGCGATGGCCGGCCATTCCAAATGGGCGAATATCCAGCACCGCAAGGGACGCCAGGACGCGGCCCGGTCCAAGCTGTTCTCGAAGCTCTCCAAGGAGATCACCGTTGCGGCAAAGCTCGGTGATGCCGATCCGGAGAGGAACCCGCGACTGCGGCTGGCCGTGAAGGAAGCGAAATCGAACTCGGTTCCCAAGGATGTCATCGCACGCGCGATTTCCCGGTCACAGGCCGGGGACGGCGATGAATTCGAGGAAATCCGCTACGAAGGGTATGGACCGGGCGGCGTTGCGGTCATCGTCGAGGCGCTGACCGACAACCGGAACCGGACCGCGTCAACCGTGCGCGCCTGCTTTGACAAGCACGGCGGCAACCTCGGCGAGACCGGCTCGGTGAGCTTCATGTTCGAACGCAAGGGCGAGATCATCTACCCTGCATCTGCCGGCGATGAAGACACCGTGATGATGGCGGCCATCGAGGCCGGAGCGGAGGACATTGAATCCGGCGAGGACGGCCATGTCGTCCTGACCGCCGATGCAGCGCTGAACGATGTCTCCCGAGCGCTCGAGGCGGACCTGGGCGAGGCGGAATCAACGAAGCTGATCTGGAAGCCCACGACGGTTGCCGAACTGGACATCGAGGGATTTCAGAAACTCTTGCGCCTGATCGACGCGCTGGAGAACGACGACGACATCCAGCGCGTGACGGCAAATCTCGACGTCCCCGAGGAATTCATGGAGCAAATTTCGGCCTGAACCGGGTCCGCGCCATGACAGAGAGCCCTTCCTTCAAGCTGAGCGCCACGGACGGCGCGGCGCGTGCAGGCGTGTTGAAGACCGGGCGGGGCGTCGTGCGGACGCCCGCATTCATGCCGGTTGGCACAGCGGGCACCGTGAAGGCCATGCTTCCGGAAAGCGTGGCGGCGACAGGCGCGGACATCCTCCTCGGGAACACGTATCACTTGATGCTACGGCCCGGAGCCGAACGGGTCGCGAGCCTTGGAGGGCTTCACAAGTTCATGAACTGGAACAAGCCGATTCTTACGGATTCCGGCGGGTTTCAGGTCATGAGCCTCGCCGGAATGAGAAAGGTGACCGAAGACGGGGTCCGATTCAGGTCCCACATCGACGGCTCCAGGCACACGCTAACGCCGGAACGGTCCATGGAGATCCAGCGCCTGCTGGGAAGTGACATCGCCATGTGTTTCGACGAGTGCCTCGCCCTCCCCGCATCCGACAAGGCGATCGCAAGGAGCATGCGCCTCTCGATGCGATGGGCGGATCGATCACGGGCCGCGTTCGGAGAGCGACCGGGGCATGCGCTGTTCGGGATCCAGCAAGGCGGCCTCAACCGGGAGTTGAGGGAGGAAAGCGCCGAGGCTCTGGCAGCCTTGGGATTCGATGGATATGCGATCGGCGGGCTGGCCGTAGGGGAAGGACAGGACGAGATGCTCGACATGCTCGATCATGCGCCTGCAATGCTCCCTCACGGCAAGCCGCGCTATCTCATGGGGGTCGGAAAGCCCGACGACATCGTCGGAGCCGTCAAGCGCGGGATCGACATGATGGACTGCGTGCTGCCGTCGCGCTCGGGCCGCACCGGCCAGGCATTCACGCGCCGGGGAACGCTCAACCTGAAGAACGCAAGGCACGCGAACGATCCTCGCCCGCTGGACGATGCCTGCACCTGTCCCGCCTGCCGCAACTACAGCCGGGCCTACATTCACCATGTCTTCCGCGCCGGGGAGATGATTTCGGGGATGCTGTTGACCTGGCACAATCTGCACTATTACCAAGAACTCATGTCCGGCATCCGGGGGGCGATCAGGGAGGCGCGGTTTCTAGCGTTCGAAACTGAATTCCACGCGCTCCGTGCCGAAGGCGACATCGTGCCGCCCTGACGGGCGACACTTGCCCTGAGCCCGCGCCTCGGCTAGGACATCGCGACCCGGAACCAGAGGCAAGTTCACATGGCAAAGGACAAGATAAGGAGCACCGGCACTTTCGTGATCATGGCCCTGCTCATTCTCGGGCTGGCCGGCTTTGGCGTGACCAATTTCGGCGGCTCGACGGGTTCCGTGGCCACTGTTGGCCAAGCCGAGGTCGGCATCAACGACTACGCACGCGCCATCTACTCCCGCATGCAGAGACTGGAAAGCCAGATCGGGCAGCCTGCGACGTTCCAGGATGTTCGCAATTTCGGCTTGGACAGCGCGGTGCTCGCCCAGCTCATCAATGCGGCCGCAGTCGAAAGCGAAGCGGCAACGCTTGGGATCTCGGCCGGCGACAAGACCGTGAGTGGCCGCATCCAGTCATTGTCGGAGTTTCACGATGCGTCCGGCGAGTTCGACCGACAGGTCTATGAGTTCACGCTTGAAAGGGCCGGATTGAACGCAAGCGAATTCGAGGCCGAGATCAGGAGTGACGTCGCCGAAGAACTGTTGCGAGGCGCCATTCGCGGCGGAACCCGTGCGCCCGACATCCTGGTCGACACGCTGTTCAACCACGAACGCGAGACCCGCGACGTGACATGGGCCCGGCTGACTGCCGGTAATCTCGAAGCGCCGGTCCCGGATCCAACCGAGGGCGAGCTTTCAGCGTACCATCGGGAGAATCCCGATCCCTTTACGCGGCCCGAAACGAAGGCGATCCGGTACGCCTTGCTGACACCTGGTGACCTGGCCGGACGGATCGAGGTCGACGACGGTCAGGTTCGCGCGCTTTACGATTCCCGCATCGACGAATTCGTGCAGCCCGAGAGGCGTCTCGTCGAACGCCTCGTATTCACGAACGAAACACAGGCGTCAGCTGCCAAGAATCGCATCGACAGGGAGGAAGTCACCTTTGACACTCTGGTGGCGGAACGGGGTCTCGATCTCTCAGATGTCGATCTCGGCGATGTTGCCGAAGTGGATCTTGGAGAGGCCGCATCCGAAGTGTTCGCGCTGGAGGAGCCCGACGTCGTGGGCCCGCTGCCGTCCGAACTGGGACCGGCACTCTACCGCATGAACGGCATCCTGGCCAGCCAGGAATCCACTTTTGAGGATGCCAGGGAAGAGCTCCGGCAGGAGGCCGCACTTGACCGGGCAAGGCGTCAGGTCCTGGAGTTGGTGCCGGAAGTCGAGGATCTTCTCGCGGGCGGGGCGGACATGGCCATGCTGGCAGAGCGGACGGACATGGAAGAAGGCCGGATCGAATGGAGCGAGGACGTCTTCGATGGAATTGCGGCCTACGCAGAATTTCGCGCTGCGGCCGCCGAAGCCGGGACGGACACGTTCCCCGAAGTTGTTGAACTGGAAGACGGTGGCATTTTCGCGATGGTGGTGGAAGTGGTCCGTGAACCTGTGCTCCGGCCGCTTGCTGACGTGCACGAAGATGTCATGGCGGCGTTGACCCGCGTCCGCATTGAAGAGGCGCTGACGGCTCAAGCCGAGGCCATTGCGGAACAACTGCGCGCAGGTCGGGAAATGGCGGCGCTCGATCTGGACCTGGAGTCGGATCGAGACCTTCCGCGCAACGGATTCGTCGATGGCACGCCGCCGGACTTCATCGAGACTCTCTTCGACATGGAGCGTGATGAGATTCGTAGCCTGCCCTTCGACGGCGAGATCTGGCTGATGCGGCTGGACATGATCACGAGACCTGACCTGGATTCGCCGGAAACTGCAGCGGAACGGGATACTTTCGCCGACTGGATCGCGGCGGGACTGTCTGGCGGCATTCTGAATGCCTACACTCAAGCCCTGGTCGAGCAGGCGGAAGTCGAAGTGGACCAGGCTGCACTTAACGCCGTCCACGCGCAACTGCGCTGACATGACGCTGGAACCGTCTTTCGAGGCCTTCGCGGCGGCCTACGAGCGCGGCGCAAACCAGTTGGTCTATACGCGCCTCGCAGCCGATCTGGATACCCCAGTCTCGCTGATGATGAGACTCACCGGCGCGCAGGCGCATTCATTTCTCCTCGAGAGCGTGACCGGCGGCGAAGTGCGTGGACGCTACTCGATAATTGGAATGAAGCCGGATCTCATTTGGGAATGTCATGGGCGCAAGGCTCGAGTCAACCGGCAGTTCCGCCACAGTCCGGGTGCCTTCGAAGAGGATCCGGCAGATCCCCTCTCCTCGCTCCGGAAGATCATCGGCGAAAGCCGCATCAATCTGCCGACCGGCCTGCCAGCCGCTTCGGCCGGACTGTTTGGATATCTCGGCTACGACATGATCCGGCTCGTCGAGAAGTTGCCGGACATGAACCCGGACCCTGTGGGTCTCCCCGACGCAGTGCTGCTGCGCCCCTCGGTGGTCGCCGTTCTTGACGGCGTGAAGGGCGACGTGATCGTGGTCGCCCCGGCATGGGCCGGTTCCGGCGTCTCCGCGCGCGCCGCGTACAACCAGGCCGCTGAGCGCGTGATGGATGCCGTCCGTGATCTTGACCGGCACCTTCCCCCTTCAGGCCGCGACTTCGGAAACGAGGTCGGCGCTCCGGAACCGGTCTCGAATTTTTCCAAGGAAGACTATCTGGCCGCGGTCAGGAAGGCTCGCGAGTACATCGCGGCAGGCGACATCTTCCAGGTTGTCCCTTCCCAGCGATGGACATTGCCGTTCGAGCTGCCGCCATTTTCGCTTTATCGCGCGCTGCGCCGGATCAACCCTTCGCCATTCATGTTCCATTTCGACTTCGGCAGTTTCCAGGTCATTGGCGCATCGCCTGAAATCCTGGTCCGCGTCTTCGGCGGCGAAGTCACCATTCGCCCCATCGCAGGCACTCGGGCGCGGGGCCGGACGCCGGACGAGGATCGCGCCTTGGAGGCCGAGCTGCTGTCGGACGAGAAGGAGCTCGCCGAGCACCTGATGCTCCTGGACCTGGGTCGCAACGATGTCGGTCGCGTCGCCAAGATCGGAACAGTGCGGCCAACCGAGGAATTCGCGATCGAACGCTACAGTCACGTGATGCACATCGTTTCCAACGTCGTTGGCGAACTTTCGGAAGGGCACGACGCGCTTTCCGCCCTGCTTGCGGGGCTCCCGGCCGGCACGCTGTCAGGCGCGCCAAAGGTCCGGGCAATGGAAATCATCGACGAGCTCGAACCCGAAAAACGCGGAGTCTACGGTGGTGGGGTCGGCTACTTCAGTGCAGGCGGCGACATGGACATGTGCATCGCTCTTCGCACCTCTGTCTTGAAGGACCGTCAACTCCATATCCAGGCGGGCGGCGGCATCGTCTGGGACAGCGATCCCGAAGCGGAATGGATCGAAACGGTCAACAAGTCGGACGCCCTCAGAAGGGCTGCCGAGAATGCGGGCCGTTTCGTGCGCAGCGGAAACTGAGCCTGCATTTCCCTGCCGCCATGCGCATCTCCCTGGTTGCCGTCCCGTCCGACGCGCCGGGACGGGACGGGATCATTGCGTAGAATGGGAATGTCCCGTGCTCATTCAACCGGCACTCGTTGCCAGGGCAGGACAAGGCGCCAGGCATGTCCCGCAGCCACCTCACGGCATCGAGGGATAGGCGAGCGGTTTCCGGCCTTTCGCAGTTGGAGTGCCACTGGGGCCGCAAATTGCACGGGCTGGCCGTCCCCGTGACACCTGCGCTCCGGAATCTCGGACCCGAACTGCGCACGAACGTCCGGTCGGCGAAAGCCGTTCCGGAACCGTTGGCGGGCCTCACGCTCGGTTTCGCTCCGCAAATTGCGATACTCTCTCGCCGGATTCGCTGGCCGAGAGGTTGGCATCAGCACGCGCCCCGCAGGTCTGGCCGCCGCTGCGGGGCGTTGCGATTCCAGAAGCTTCTTGCGCCGGACGCCAGCCCGTTATCCGCGGTGAGGCCCGCATGGCGCAGTTCCTTCCAGACCATGCCCGACACGACGCCGCGCGTCTGCCGCTCGGCATCGGCGCCGCGCACGCTGCGCCGCCCGGAGAACTCGTCCACAAGCCATTGCAGGGGCGCTCCTGAACTTGGACGCACTTGTTGCCGCGCTCACGCGCCACGCTTAGGTTCGCTACGACGTTCGTGCGCGCGATTCATCTCCCTGGCATGCTCCCCGGCGCACTGGTTGCCGCTCCCATGCGGCCGGTCGATGTCGACATGGCCGCCGCCCAATGGCATTGACTTAAGGAATCGGCGCTGTTGACTTAACGGGACGTGGAAGGTCCAGCAGCGGAAGGCGTGTATTCCGCTTGTCGTGCGTGGTTCAGCTGGCGGCGGCGACCTTCCCCTTTCGCGACCATTTGTTTCTGGGCTTGCGTGACATCCTCGGATAGCTGCGGTCGGGCCTTTCGCGCTGCCAGAGTGCGGCGACGTCGTCGACGATGCGCGAGACGGTTTCGGCGAGGGCGTCGGCCTGGGCGAGCGCGAGGGCCTCGAAGTTGCGGAAGACCGCTGCTGCGGCGTTCTTGAAGTTCACCCTCTTCGGGTGTCCGTCCCCGGGCGCTGCGTTGATTTCCCCGTCGATCTCGTTGGTCATCAGGCGGGTGGCGGTGACCATGACGAAGCTGGCGTAGAGTTCCTGCAGGACGCCGCGCTCGTTTTCGGCGCGGAAGGACTCGACGGCCAGGAACCACTTGGCGGTCTTGTACATCTCTTCAAGACGCCAACGCGCCCGATAGATCGCGGCCAGGTCCTCGACGCGGAAGCCGTCGTCTTCCGTGAGCGTGGTGCCGAGGGCGAAGACCGTGTCGCCGGCGGCGTAGCGGACCAGCCTCAGCTTCAGCGGCCCGAACGCGGCACCTGGGTGGCGGGCCTTCAGCCGGGCCAGCGCCTTGCCGTCGGGCCGGATCTCGACCGTCCTGTCGTCCAGCGAGCCGGCGAGGAAGGCGACGGTCTCCGCGTTCGCATCCCGCTTGAGCCGGAACACGGCGTCCTGGCCCCGGACGACGTGGGCGAGAAGCATCTCGTAGGAGAAGTAGCCCCGGTCGTAGACGACCACGTCCCCGGCGGACAGGGCCTTGAGGTGCCTGGCTGCGGCGCGGCGCTCGTTGGTGTCGGCGTGCAGTCCGAAGTCGAACGGCAGCCGCGGCTCCAGTTCGTAAAGGCAGCTGACCAGACCCTGCGGGTAGTGTGCATGCTTGCCCGGCGTCGCGTATCCGGCATCCACGAGCGGCCTCGGCAGGTTGATCTTGGCTCCGTCGACGCCGAAGACCCGCCGTCCCTTCCAGAGCGGGCGGTCAGGGGCCTCGGCCAGGATCTCCCGGTGAAGCTCCCTGAAGACCTCCGGGTCGACCTTGGCGCGCGCCCGGGACATCGACGACGGCGTCACCGGGCGGTCCTGCGGCAGCGTCACGCCCATCCTGCGGGCGCTCTCCCAGATCTCGGCGAGGGCTGAGCCGTAACTGCGCCCCGTGCCGAACACGAGGCGGAGGACGAAGAGGACGACCAGGAAGGTGCCGATCAGTCGGCGGCGCACCCGCCACTCGCGGTCGTGGCGCTCGGACGTCCTGGCGGCGGCGGCGGCGACCGCGCTCCACATCCCGGCGGCCGTCCGCGCGCTTTCCGGAGCGCGGGCCGGCCTGCGTCTTGTCTCCTTCCTCTCGCCGCGCAGCGCGGCCCGGGCGTCCGTCTCCAGCTCGAGCACGTACACGTTCTTGGGTACGCTGCGGGAGGCCGTGGCGCCGATCTCCGTCCATCCCGCCGCGCGGTAGCAACTGCCCTCCTGCTCCTGCGGGTCGACGAACGTCTCCACAAGGAGCGGGTGCACACCCCAGCGCCGGTGCCAATCGTCGGCGACCCGTCGGGCCGCCAGCGACAGGGACCGGGAGGCAAGGTTCCTGACGCTGACCCATGGAAACACCAGGAACCGGCTGTTCCTGAGAAGGCGGGCGAGGCCCGCGTCGCGCTGCCGCCGGTCCCATCCGACCCACGCGTCGCGAACCGGCAGCGCGCCCGCGCTCTCGAACATCAGGCAGCCCAGGCGGCGGCCGTGAGCGTCGAGGATGAAATACGCGAGATGGCAGCCGATGGGCGACATGTAGCCGCGCGGATGGTACCGGTCCACGAGCTCGTTCCATTCCGCCAGATCCCGTCCGCCGGCGGCGATTTCCAGCGTGACCGGCTCCAGGGCCGGGAGCGGCGCGTTGATCGGCTCCCCGGGTTCGCCGGCCTCGGTGCGGGCGGGAGCGTTGCGCCGCCCGCCCGTCTCGCGCCGCTCCGGCAGGGTCAGGATGCCCAGCCTCTCCAGTTCCTCAAGAACCCGCAGGCAGAACTGCTCCCTGTAGGTTCCGGACGGCGTGTGCCAGTTGAAGTTCTCGCACAGCGTGCGGGCAAGTTCCCGCCGGCTGTCGTTCGGGAACAGCTCGACCGTCTCCTTCATGAGCGCGATCTGCCTCCGCGTCAGGCGCTTGCCGAAAAAGGTGGTGGCTTCCAGGTTCTCGATGCGCGGATCCATCGTGGCCTCCCTCGGGACGGACGGACTGGGTCGATGCTATGATGAACCGATCCGCTCCATGAGTCAAGCCCGAACGAAAGATCCCCGCGCGAGCGCGGAAACGCCCAAAAAACATGGACTTTGAAAAGGCGCGAAAATCAGGAAAATCTGATCGGGCCTAATTCAATGCCATTGGGCCGCCGCCTGGCGTCGGTGCAGACCTGTGCCGTTTCCTCGGTCAGGCCTACCGCGAAGCCTTGCTGCGTCCTTGCCGTGGCGCCCGGCACCGCCCTTGCGACGGACAGACCTGTCACGCGATCCTTGACGCCGGTGACGATGGCCTTGCCGGCGTCGCCGCGTTCGGTTCGCGCCTGAGGCGCGCGTTCTGATCGATCGCGGGGCGAGGCGCCCGGCGCCACGCCTTCGTCCCGGGCTCAGCAGTCGGCGATGATGACCTCAAATTCGCATTCGGGCCGGCGGCTCAAACGCGCCAGTCCAGCAGGCGCCGCTCGATCAGAGCGATGGCGCCCGAAGTCAGGACGCCCAGAATCGACAGCATCACGACCCCGGCAAAGAGCCGTTCGAGATCGTAAAGGGATCCGGCCTCGAGGACATAGGCGCCGATCCCGTACTGCGCACCCAGCATTTCGGCCGCGACTAGAAGGATGATCGCGATCGCCAGGCTAATGCGCAGGCCCGAGAGGATCCCGGGCATGGCCCCCGGCAGCACAATCTTGCGCACGATCGAGAGCCAGGAGAGGCCAAAGCTCTGGCCCATGCGGATCAGGGACCGGTCCACATTGTCGACCGCGCCATAGGTGGCGACGACGGTGGGCGTGAACGTCCCGAGGGCTATGAGCGCGTATTTGGATCCCTCGCCGATGCCGAACCAGATGACGAAGAGTGGCAGAAGCGCGATTTTGGGAATCGGGAAGATGGCAGCGACGAGCGGTCCCAGCCCTGCGCGGAAGTACGAAAAGAGGCCGATCAGGACACCCACGCCGATGCCAAGGCTCGCGCCCAGTGTCGCGCCTACGACAAGGCGACTGAGCGACAGGCCCAGGTGCCGGAACAGCTGGCCCGAGTCCCAAAGTTCACCGAATGTCGTCAACACGTCCGACGGTCGCGGCAGCGTCAGAGCCGAGATGAAACCGTCCCGCGCCCCCCACTCGATGAAGACGATCAAGACGACAAAGACGAATGCGCCCGTCCAGCGGTGCGGAATCGGCGAGAACCCCCCACCGCGAAAGCGAACCTCAAGTTGTGCCGATCCGTACGGCTGCGTGCTGTCAGACATCGAGAAGCTCCTTGTCGGCTGCGCGCACGTCGTCGCGTATCATGTCCCACAGATGTTTCTGGACGCGTTCCAGCTCCGCGTCGGCGTAACCGCGCTCCGACAACGGTTTGTCAATTTCCACGATTTCGCGGATCGAGCCCGGGCGACGTGACAGAACCACGATCCTGTGGCCTAGCCGTACTGCCTCGGCCAGGTTGTGGGTGACGTAGACCGCCGTAAATGGCTGACGCTCCCAAAGCGTGATCAGGTCATCCATCAGGAGCGCCCGCGTCTGGCTGTCGAGCGCGGAAAGCGGTTCGTCCATCAGCATGACAACCGGGTTGACTGCCAGTGCCCGGGCGATCGCCACACGCTGCTTCATGCCGCCGGAAAGCTGCCTGGGCAGTGCCCACGCGAATTCCGAAAGCTTGGTGCGCGCCAGCACATCGGCGATGATGCGCTCGGCCTCGGTTCCACGGATCCTGTGGTCTTCGAGCACGAGCGAGATGTTGCCCCGGACACTGCGCCAGGGCAGAAGCGCGAAATCCTGGAACACGAACGTCAACGGATTGAGGCAGCCCTCGGGCGGCGTGCCGAACTGAAGAACCCGCCCCTGCGCCGGCCGTTCCAGCCCGCCTATGAAGCGCAGGAGGGTCGACTTGCCGCATCCGGACGGACCGACCAGGCACACGATCCTGCCCGAGGGTACGTCCATGTCGATTTCGCGCAGTATTTCCGTGTTGCCGTAGGAATGGCTGATGCCATCCAGTCGAATTTCCATGTCGCCCTCTCGGACTGACGGCGGCGCAGCGCGGTGGCCACGCCGCCGGGCAAGACCTCAGGCACCAATGATCTCGACGTATGAAGGATCTACCAGCTGCTCGATCGTGATGTCGGCATCCACCAGCCCTTCGGACTGGAACCAGCTCAGCTGATCCTGGACCGACGCCTTGTTCAGCGCCGCACCCCTGTTGAGTCGCATGGTTCCGTTGATGATCGACGGCGCCGCCTTTTCGCGCGGGCGGTCGACATAGACGTACTTGTGGATCAGGTCGAGCATCGCGTCCTGGTCGGCCGTCCCGTCGATCATGGCCGCCGCATAGTCGTCCACCCCCTTCGAGAAACCTGCGAGGAAGCCCTCGGTCATGCGCCTTTCGTTCGTGGCCCTTTCCGTCGAGGTGAATACCGTGGTCACTTGGTAGTTGGGGATGTAATCGGCCACGTTGCCGATGATGTGCACGGCACCCGAACCCGCGAGCGGCTTGGCGATGTGGGGCACGATCGACCAGGCGTCGACCTGGCCAGACTTGATCGCGCCGATGATCGCGCCAACCTTCTGAAGCGGCGTGTACCGCAACTCGATGCCCTCGGCCGCGGCCATCTTCGATCCCATGTAGTGAAAGGAAGAGCCGGACTGCGTTATGGCGAACCTCTTCCCGTCGAGATCCTTCGGCTCCCTTGCCCCGGCCTCGAATGCCGCCGCCGAAACGAGGAACTTCTGGCCGTCGATGCCGTCCTCTTCGGACAATGCGCCGCCGATCACCTTGATCGCGCCCTTGTCCGCGAGGTTGACCAGGCCGCCCGTGATCGCTGTCACCGCATAGTCCACGTCACCGCTCGCGATCGCCACAGCCATGGGCTGTGCGGCCTGGAAGAACTCGAACTCCACGTCGAGTCCAGCATCGGCGAAATATCCTCGTTCGAAAGCGACAAAGCTGCCGGAGTGCGAGGTAAAGCGCAGTGCACCCACCTTGATGGCGCGGTTGCTGGCCAACGCCGGCGCGGCAAGGCCCGAGGCGGCCGCCGCCCCCGCAATCGCGAGCAATTGTCGTCTGTTCATGTGCACCATTTCTTTCTCCCTTTGTCTGTCATGTCTGGCCTGCCCTTGTGTCGCCCTCAAGCGGTTGCGGGACCGCGTCTTCGCCTTGCGCGACGAATGCTCGGCATTGTTGCTGCATGTGCCACAATTCTGTCAATGGCTGACTTTGCATCTCGGGAGTAGTCGCGGAATCTGGATTGTCAACAGATGCCGCAATGAGGCAGCGATTCGCACCGGTGCCGGTTCGGGTTGCGAAGCTTGCCGGTCTGGTGTCGTTGTCCTTGCAGCACGCACCATGTGCTGCTGCGAGTGATGGAGACGTTCCCGAGGGAACTCTCCACTCCTCCTGGTTCGCAGTCATCAATCATTTCCGAAACCGCGGTGAGAGTGCCTGCGTCATTGGGGCAGACCCCCATGTGTTCGGGCCTCAGGAAGACGGTCGACGGCGAAGGCCGCATCAAGCTGCCAGCCGACCTGCCAGCCCATTCAGCCGGACTGTTTCGCTGTCTCGGCTACAACATGATACGGCTCGCCGAGAAGCTGCCTGACATGAACCCAGACCCTGCGGGTCTTCCCCGACGCAGTTCTGCCGCGCCCCTCGGCGGTCGCCGTTCCTGACGGCGTGAAGGTCGACGTGTTCGTGGTCTCGCCGGCATGGGCCAGGCCCGGCGTTTCGGTGCGAGCCTCGTGCAATCAGGCCGCTTGGCGCATGATGGATGCCGCCCGTGATCTTGACCGGCCCGTTCACCCTTCAGGCCGTGACCCAGGGGACGAGGTGGGCGCTCCGGAACCGGTCTTGAACTCTCCAAGGAAGACTGCTTGGCCGCAGTCAGGGAGGCTCGCGATCACATCGCGGGCACTCGTGCACGGGGACGGACGCCGGAGGAGAACCGCACCATGGAAGCCGCGCGAATGTCGGACGAAAGGGTGCTCGCCGAGCACCTGATGCTTCTCGACTTGGGCCGCAAGGATGCCGGTCGCGTCGCCAATGTCAGCACCGTGCGGCCAATCGAGAAGCTCGCGATCGAACGCTGCGGTCACGTGATGCACATCGATTCCAACGTCGTTGGCGAACTTTCGGAAAGGCACGACGCGCCTTCCGCCCTGCTTGCGGGGCTGTCGGCCGGCACACTGTCAGGCGCGCCAAACGTCCGGGCAATCGAGATCTTCGACAGGCTCGAACCCGAACGGCGCAGATTCTGCGGCGTTGGGGCCGGCCGCCTCAGTGCCGACAGAGATATGGACATGTGCATCGCTCGCCGCGCCTCTGTCTTGAATGACCGCCAACACCGCATCCAGGCGGGGAGCGGAATCGTCCTGGACAGCGATCCTGACGCGAAATGGATCGAGAAGGGCAACAAGTCGGACACCCTCAAAAGGGGCTGCCGAGGATGCAGGCCGTTTCGTGCACAGCGGAAACCGAACCCGCATTTTCGTGCCGCCATGCGCACCTCAATGGTTGCCGTCCCGTGCAACGCGCTGGAACGGGATCATCGCGTCGAATGGGAGAGTCCCGTGGTCATTCATCCGGCACTCGATGGCAGTGCACAACAAAGTGCTTGACATGTGCCGCAGCCACCTCACAGCCTCAAGTGATGGGCGAGCGGTTTCCAGTCTTATGTGGCTGGAATGAAATCAGGACTGTAAATTGCACGGGCGGGCCGTCCTCATGACACCTGCGCTCCGGAATCTCGGATCCGAACTTCGCATTGACGCCCAGTCGGCTAAAGCCGTTCCGGCGCTGTCGGCGGGCATCACGTCCGGTCTCGCCCTGCTCGTTGCTCAGGTTGCCTTCGGGAGTTTCATCTTCTCCGGCGAACTGGCGCCCTATTCCTCCCAAGGCATCGGCATGATCCTGTTCGGAAACTTCGCCGCCTGCCTGCTTGTTGCCTTGACGAGTGAATATCGCGGGGCGGTCGCAGGTCTGTCTCCGGCGCTCGTGATCATCATGGCGCTGATCGCGAGCACGACGGACGGGCAAGGCAAGCCGCTGTTCGTGACCGTGGCCTGCGCACTCATGATCGGCTCGCTCGCCACCGGCATATGCTGCCTCATGATCGGGCGATTCCGTCTCGCCAATCTGGTGCGCTTCATCCCCTACCCTGTCGCAGCGGGGTTCGTGTCTGGAATCGGGGGCACGGTGTGCCTGGCGGCCATGTCGCTCATGGGCGCAAAGCCAGGATGGCAGACGGCGTCCGCGCTTTTGGAGCCCGCCGTGCTGGGGACGTGGCTGCCTGGCGCCGCGTACGGGATCGCGCTCTATGCCGCAATGAAGCGCTGGGGCAATGCACTGATCCTGCCGACGAGCGCGATCGTCGCGGTCGGTGCATACCATCTCGCTCTCGGTGCCCTTGGCGTTTCCGGCGACGAAGCGAGAGAGACCGGCCTGCTGCTCGCGAGCACGGCGGACGGAGGCCTGTGGCCCGCAATTTTGCCAGCTGACCTGGCACTTGTGGAGTGGGTCGCCTTGGCCGGCCAAATCCCCAACATGGCGACGCTGATGCTGATCGCCTTCATCTGCGTCGTAATGAACGTTGCCGGGCTGGAACTTGCGGCAAATCAGGATCTCGACTGGAACCGCGAGTTCAGGGCCTGCGGATTTGCCAGTGTGGTTGCAAGCATCGGTGGCGGGACAGTGGCGACGCTGATCGTGCCCACGTCGCTGCGCAGCAAACTGCTCAAGGCCACCACCAGGCTTACCGGTGTGATCGCCGCATCGGTCATAGGGGCCGCCCTATTCTTCGGCGACGCGATGCTGGAATTCATTCCTGCGGCTCTGGTCGGCGGCATCCTGATCTTTGCAGGCTTGGGCATGCTGGACGAAGGACTGGCCAAGAACCGCAAGCTCCTGCCAAGGGCAGAGTTTGCCATCGTGCTGATGATTTTCGCCGTGATTGTCCTTTTCGGCCTGGTCGAGGGCGTTGGCGCGGGGATGTTGGCCACGCTCATATTCTTCACCGTGCGCCTCAGCCGCGTAAACCTGATCGAATCCGAGTTCACGGCAAGCGAACGGCGAAGCAACAAGGCGCGCAGCATACCGGATCGGGCAATCCTGTTGGAAGAGGGTGGGCGCGCGCACGCCTATCAATTGCGCGGCTACATCTTTTTCGGCAGCGTCGACCCTCTGATCAGCCGCCTCAAAGGGATTGTCGAGGATTCTTCCCGTCCTATCTGCCTGATGCTGGATTTCACAGCCGTTTCGGGTTTCGACTTCTCCGCGGTGAATGCGCTATCCAGATTCCTGTCTGCGGCGAACCAAGTCGGGACGAAAGTGGTGTTGAGCGCGGTGTCCGATCAGCTGAGAACGAGCCTGAACCGAAGCCTGCCTGAACCTGCATTCGCGGAACTGATTCTGAAACCGGACACGGACCGCGCCCTCGAATGCTGCGAGGACATTGTCATCGCGGCATGGAGGTCGGATGCGAGCGCTGCAGAAGACCAACGCACGGCCTTGCTTGAGCATGTCGGCTACAATCTCGAACGCCATCTGGAAAGGCAAATCGAGTTCGAGGACTTGATGAACGAACTTCGCGACTGGCTCACGCCTTGCGAATATGCCGCCGACGAATCCTTGGCAGGTGAGGATACGTCCCAAGTGCGGTTGCAATTCCTGATCTCCGGCCGGGCCTCCGCCCGCGACGGCGACGGCTCACGCTTGCACCAGTTCGGCCCGGGCGACGCGATCGGGCAGCCAGATGCGTTCCGTGTGCAAACGGCCTCAGTGGTTGCGGACGAGGCATGCCGAACGATGGCGCTTGCATCGGCCGCACGGCTACGGCTGGAGGCGAATGATGAGCGTCTCGCCTTCAGGCTCTATCGATACCTGCTCGCCAAGCAGTTCGGACTGGAGCCGAATGACGGCATCCCTGCTGACATGTCCGGCAACAGGCGAGTTTCCGCACAACCGAGCAAGGAAGCGTCCGGAGCGGGAAATCCGTCACGGGCGGCCGGCCACCTTGGCGATCAAGCGCCCTGATGCCGGAATGCAGCCGTCGTCTGACAGGGCCGGAATGCACACAGGGTTCAGGAATTGCACCGTTGAACGAGACTCGGTGCGATCCAGCCCCGGCTGACTTCGCGGCTCGCAGGGGTTGGCAACCCAAACTCCCCTCGCCTTGCGGATGCGCCTATCCGGGACGCCCCGTGTCGTGTCCCGCAATCCGGGCCCTCATCCGCGCAAGCAGTGCCGCGCCATGCCGTTTCGAAGATCGGCGGCAGGACCGCCCGGCACGAATTGCGTGCCAGGCGGCACCGCTTCAGTCACGTGTGCATCCCTGGATTTTCCTCTCCGGACACTCTTCCTGGAAATCCGACGGCCTTGCGCGGAAGATCCCGCTCCAGGCACCTTGGGACGGTGCTACGGCCAAAGTCCGTCCAACGCACGATTTCGTTCACGACCGGGCCAGTCCGCCCCAATCCTGAATTTTCTCCGTCTCCTTTTGGGCATGGCGGAAATCCATTCCCTTTGGCTGTAGCCCTGCGGCCGGTTTGTTGCTCGCTATCATCTGCTCGATGATGTTCGCCTTGCGTTGCAAGCATTACGCTACAAGCGCGACGTGATTGCGCTTTCGTGGATCGACGCTTTCAATCCGAGATCCGGTTTCGGGACATGCCCGCGCCAGGCGAACCAAGTCCGCAAGCAAGTCATGTGACCGGGAATAGGGGCGACGGGACAGTTCCGGTTTCTGCTCGCTTATGATGAACCGATCCCTGAAGGGCTCCTTCGCGAGAAAATGCGAAATCCCGCGTTTGTGCGATGGCAGCCGTTCGCGCTGCGGCGGCGATTCCATGTTTCGAGCCCATTTTTGACCGATGCCGCTAAGCGGAACTTCACACGGTCATTTTGCGTGCAACCCGTTGACATGAAACGGGAATCTGCGATTCTGAGGCCCTGTAGATGGATTTCTGTTGCCATAACGCCCGCAGGCGTGGATTCCGGCGCATCCGGCGAGCGGTCCCGAGGGGATTGAACGAGGACGCAACATTTTTTCGATTTTCCGCTTGACATCATGGGACGGGTCGGCATATGATGCCCGGGAAGTTCCCATGACGGATGCCCGCCATGGCCCTCAACATCGAATCCGTGCCCAACCAGGCCGGAAAGCCCGCAATCCTCCTCCGCCAGGCTTGGCGGGAGGGAAAGCGGGTCCGCAAGAGGACCGTCGCCAACCTCTCGAAGTTCCCGCCCGAGATCGTCGATGGCTTCCGGGCCGTGCTCAAGGGCGCCGTCGCCGTCAGCGACGTCGGCGACCTCATGCAGGTGGAGCGCTCACTCCTGCACGGGCATGTCGCCGCCGTCCTCGGCACCGCGCGGGACCTCGGCCTCGAGCGCATGCTCCACCGGACCCGCAGCCGCGAGCGCCAGCTGGCGCTGGCCGCCGTCGTCTCGAGGGTGCTGTCGCCCGATTCCAAGCTCGCCACCGCCCGGCGGCTGTCGCCCGAGACCGCGACGAGCAGCCTCGGCGCCCTGCTCGGGCTCGGCCCCGTCGCCGGCAACGAGGTGCTCGACATGCTCGACTGGCTGCTGAAGCGCCAGCCCTGGATCGAGAGGAGCCTGGCCAGCCGGCACCTGAAGGACGGAACGCTCATCCTGTACGACGTCTCCTCGAGCTACCTCGAGGGCACCTGCTGCCCGCTCGCGGCCTTCGGCCACAGCCGCGACGGGAAGAGGGGCAAGCGGCAGATCGTGTTCGGGATGCTCTGCGCCTCCGACGGCTGCCCGGTCGCGGTGGAGGTGTTCCCCGGAAACACCGCGGACCCGTCCACGGTGGCAAGCCAGGTGAACAGGATCCGAAAGCGCTTCGGCATCGACCGCATCGCCCTCGTGGGCGACAGGGGGATGCTGACCACGGCGCGGATCCGCGAGGACATCGAGCCGGCGGGGCTCGACTGGATCTCGGCGCTGAAGACGGGAGACATCCGCAAGCTCCTGAAGGAGGGCGCGGACGGCGCCCCGGCCCCTCTGGTGCCCGAGGCCCTGGCTCCCGACGCGGTGGCCGAGGTCACGGGCCCGGACTTCCCCGGCGAGCGGCTGATGGTCTGCATGAACCCCCGGCTGCGGCAGGAGCGGGCGCGCAAGCGTTCGGCCCTGCTCCAGGCCACCGAGGAGGCGCTGGCGGCGATCGCGAGGTCGGCGCGCTCGGGCCGGCTGAAGGGCCGGGAGGCCATCGACCGCCGGGTGGGCAGGGACGTCAACCGCCGGAAGGTCGGGAAGCACATGGAAGTCGACGTGACCGACAGGGGCGTCTCCTGGCGCAGGCGGAAGGACCGGATCGAGGCGGAGGCCAGGCTCGACGGCGGCTGCGTCATCCGCACCAGCCTGGATTCCGCCTCCATGGGCGCAACGGAGGCCGTCGAGGATTGCAAGTCGCTCGCCGGCGTGGAGCGCGCGTTCCGGAACGACAGGAGCGACCTCCGGATCCGTCCGGTCTACGTGTACTCCCCCGACCACGTCCGCGCGCACGTGTTCCTTTGCATGCTGGCCCTGCACGTCGAATGGCACATGCGCCGGCGCCTCGCGCCGCTCCTGTTCGAGGACGACGACCGCGCGGACGCCCGGGAACGGCGGAACTCGCCGGTGGAGAAGGCCCGGCCGTCGGAATCCGCCCGGCGGAAGGCCGCAACGAAGCGCACCGCAGACGACCTGCCCGCCCACAGCTTCCGCACCCTGCTCGACGATCTCTCGGGGATGGCGCTGAACCAGCTGCGCCTGTCGGACCATGACGTAAGCCTGCTGTCCGTCGTCACCAGGCCGACCCCGGTCCAGAAACGGGCCTTCCAGCTTCTCGGAGTGAACCCTGACCAGAACGTTCCCATAAAGATGACAGGTTGACGGGCGGCCGCAGGGCCGGAAAACTCACGAAAACCAGCAGGTTGGTCATGGAATCCCTTTTCAGATCCCCCTGAAGTTCCGGCTAAGCTTCGGAATCATGGAAGTCCGCGCGGGCCGACCTTCCCTTCGGCAGAAACGGGCCTGAGCTCGCTTTGACTGCCAAGCCAGATTTCCACGCAACGTTCTACCCTTTACAGCCCAACATAGGTCCCGGACTTGATGAATTTTGATCGTCGCCAAAGCGAACGGACACGTGGAAGCGGCGGGGAAGTGCAATTGGCCAATCTATCGTTCAGATCTGTTTCTGAATGGCCAGGCAGCTGACCTGATGGCCTGCTGACAAGCGCTCCAATCGCGGTGTCCGCAATCGGCAGTCGTCCATCGCGATGGGACATCGTGGGTGGAACCTGCAGCCTGAAGGGGGAGACAATGGCGAAGGCAATTCCCCTTTGAGCGCGTGTTTCTCGGACAAGGGCTTGTCCAGCGTGGGGACCTCGCTCAGCAGAGCTTGCGTGTAGGGGTGACTGGGATTTGCCAGCAGGTCCGCCGCGGAGGCAAGTTCCACGATCTGCCCCAGATACATCACCGCGATCCGGTCCGAGACATGTTCGACCACGCTGATGTCGTGGCTGATGAAGAGATACGACAGGTTCAAACTGTCACGCAGGTCAAGAAACAGGTTGATGATCTGCGCCTGTATCGACACGTCCAGAGCGGCCACGGATTCATCGCAGACAACGACGTCCGGATCGACCGCCAGCGCACGTGCAATGCAGATCCGCTGACGCTGCCCGCCGGAAAACTGATGCGGATAACGGTCCAGCGCATCTTCTCGCAGTCCGACCCGATCGAGCGCCTCGATCGCGAATGCGCGGGCCTCCCGCCTTTGGACCAGCCCGTGGGCAATCGGGGCTTCGGTGATCGCGTCAATTATGCGCTGACGTGGGTCCAGCGCGGCGGCGGGGTCCTGAAAGATCATCTGAACGCCCAAGCCCATCCCGCTCCTCTCCTTGGCCTTGTCCGCCATGGGGTTGCCGTTGAACAGCACTTCGCCGGAATCGGGCGGCAGAATGCCCGCCACAAGACGCCCTAGCGTGGATTTCCCACAGCCGGATTCGCCCACAAGCCCCAGCACTTCGCCTTGCTCAATCGTCAGATCAACTCCGTCCACGGCCCGCAACACATGGGCCGTGGATTTCGCCCCAAATGCGGTTGCGATTCGATCCGCCAGGTCTGGTTTCTTGATAAACGAGCGCCGGACAGACTTGAGTTCAATCACGTTCGGCAAGGGCAGCCCTTTCCTGTAGCGGAAAGACGCAGCGAACAACGTGATCGCGTGATGTGCAGGACAGGTCCGGCAGCACTTCGCAGGCATCGGTGGCGTGTCCGCAGCGTGGCGCGAAAGAGCAACCCTTCGGAAGGCTCGACAATTGCGGCAGGCCGCCGGGAATAGACGTCAGGCGTTGCCCGCGCGGAGTAGTCGCTGGCATGCTGGCCATCAACCCTGCGGTGTAGGGATGCGACGGCGCCTTCAGCATCATCTCCGTAGCCCCCATTTCCACGATGCGGCCCGCGTACATGACAGCCACGCGGTGGGCGATCTGCGCCACCACGCCCAGATCATGCGATATCCAGATCAGCGCCGTGCCCGTAACGCGACAGAGCCGCCGCATGTCGCGGAGGATTTGCGCCTGCACGGTAACATCCAATGCCGTCGTTGGTTCGTCGGCGATGATCAGATCCGGCTCGTTCAAGAGCGCAATGGCAATGACCACGCGTTGCCGCATCCCGCCGGAAAACTGGTGCGGATAGGCCTCCAACCGTTCATCGGGGCTGCTGATTCCCACGCGCACCAACGCTTCGCGCACGATCTGCCGCGCCGCATCGGCCGAAGTGGCTCGATGGGCTTGGATGGCCTCGATCATCTGCGTGCCAATGCGTCGCACCGGATTTAGGCTCGTTGCCGGATCCTGAAATATCATTGCGATCCTATTGCCGCGCAAGCCTTGCCACTCTGCCTCGGAGTAGTGCGTGACATCCTTGCCATCGAAGGCAATGCGTCCGCCGGTCACGCAGCCCGGCCGGTCCACCAATCCCATGATTGACAGCCCAAGCACAGTCTTGCCGGACCCGGATTCCCCCACGATGCCAAGCACTTCCCCGCTTGCAATTTCAAGATCGACGTCGTTCACAGCCACAAGCGGCCCGTCCGGAGTCGGGAATTCGGTGCGCAATCCCCGAATGGCCAAGAGTTTCGCCTGTGTCATTTCGCAAGCCTTGGATTGATCGCGGAGCGCAATTGGTCACCAACGATGTTGATCGCCGCAACGGTCGCCAACAGCATGACACCGGGGAAGAACGTGATCCAGTAGGCACCCGACAGAATGTAGTCGAATCCGTTGGAGATCAGCGAGCCAAGCGACGGCTCCGTGATGGGCACCCCCACACCGAGGAAGCTGAGCGTCGCTTCGATCGAGATGGAGTGCGCCGTCTGCAGTGTCGCCAGCACAATCAGCGACGAGACGCTGTTGGGCAGCAGATGCTTCCAGATGATGCGGGCGTTGCTGAGCTCCAGGCAAGTGGCCGCCTCGAAATACTCCTTGCGTCGCTCCACCATGGCGGCGGCACGCACCGTCCGCGCATAAAGCGCCCATTGCACGATGGCGAGCGCAACTACGACCCTGTCGATGCCCTTGCCCAGCAACGCCAACAGCACGAGCGCGACCAGAATGGCCGGGAAGGAAAGCTGGATGTCGACAATCCGCATCAGGAACGCGTCGGTCCGTCCGCCATAGAAGGCGGCGGTCAGCCCTACCGCAAGTCCGACTGTCAGCGCGATGAGGGCGCTGCTGATGGCCACGGCAAGGCTGGTGCGCAACCCAAAGATAATGGCGCTCAGAACATCGCGACCGGCTCCATCTGTGCCCAGCCAGGCAACTGTGCCGTCCAACATCACCTCGCCTGGCGCAAGCCGCCCATCCAGCACGCTGACAGTGGCAAGATCATAAGGGTTGGTTGGCGCGATGTAGTGGGCGAAAATCGCGGACGTGGCGATCAACAGGAGCAAGATGCCCGCAACCAGCGACGCGGGGCGCGACACGATCGCGCTCGATGCCTTGGCAAACTGCGCCGAGCCGGGACTTGCGGCGCGCGTGGCCTGCGTCTCGCTCATGTCTCGTCCCCTTGCAGGCGCACACGTGGGTCGAGCACGGCGTAGATGATGTCCACGACCAGATTGAGCACCAAGAAAAGGGCCACCACAAACAGCAGGTAGGCCACGACAATGGGGCGGTCCAGATTGACGATGGCGTCGATGACGAGCTTGCCGAGGCCCGGCCAGGCGAAAATGGATTCCGTCACGGTCGCAAATGCAATCAGTGTACCGAACTCGATCCCCACCACAGTGACAATCGGAATGAGGATATTGGGCATAAGATGAGCGCGTACGATGCGGCTTGACGACAGCCCTTTGGCGCGGGCAAACCTGATGAAATCAAGCGCCATGACCTCAACCGTTCCAGCGCGCGCCAGCCGGATGACCATGGCGATCTTGAAAAGTGCGAGATTGGTGGCGGGCATGACGAGATGGCGCAGCCCGTCCAGCGTAAAGGCACTGCTCTCGATGCCTAGGAAACGCGAGGTCTCGCCTCGGCCGGACACCGGCAGCCAACCGAGTACGACCGAAAAGACAATTATCATCATCAGGCCCAGCCAGAAGGTCGGAATCGAAATGCCGAGCACCGAGCCACCCATGATGATGCGTGCGCCCCATCCTTCAGGGCGCAGGCCAGCATAGACCCCCAATGGCAGGCCCACCGTCACGGAAATTATCAGCGCGCATGTCGCAAGTTCGAGCGTGGCCGGGAAACGCTCGGCAATGAGTGCAAGTGCCGGTCGTCCGAAGATAAAGGAATTGCCCAGATCCCCCGACAGCGCACCCGTCAGGAACTTCCAATATTGCACTTGGACCGGCTGATCGAGCCCGAAGTCCCTGCGCACACGTTCGACCTCCTCGGGCAGGCTTTCCGGGTTGACCAGCATGTCGACGGGGTCACCGACCAAATTGATCATGGAAAACACGATCAACGACATGACGAAGAGAACGACCGCGCTTTGCATGACGCGTCTCAGCACAAAGGCTAACATCGGAAGGTTCCCTTCGTAGACCGGCCCGCCGCCGGCATGCGGCGGGCCGGTCTTACCTTATTCTTGCGCACGGATATTGTGGATGAACGTGCTGTCCAGGGCTCCGTGTCCGTAAGCGATGCCGTCGCGCGCGGCCCAGGTCGCGATCTCGTGGTGGATCGGAACAAGCGCATATTCCTGCATCGCGATGTCGGTCGCCTGGATGAAGGCACTTTCCCCCTTGGCAATGTCCATCGAGGATCGCCCATCTTCGATCAGCTTATCGACCTCGGCATTGCTGTAGCCATTGCGATTGCCCGGCCCGTAACCGCGCTCTTTCTGCTTCGTGTGAATGAAGATCCGCAGCGGGTGCGAAGGCTCGCCCGAGCCATTCGCATAGCCGGACATGGCAACCGTGAACTCGGGTGTGTCACCCGGCCCCCCGCGCGAGAAGCGCTTGAAGAAGACCGAGGCGGGCATGGTCTCGATACTGGTGTCGATGCCGATGCGCGACAGCATCTGCGCGATGGCTTCGAGAATCCGCGTGTCGTTGGAATAGCGGCCGGCCGGACCGTGGATGGTCAGTTTGAACCCATCGCCGTAGCCTGCTTCTGCCAGCAGCTGCTTGGCACGGTCCGGATCATGGGCATCCGGATTGAGATTGTCGGAATAGCCGATGTATCCTTCGGGCGAGAACTGACCCGCAGGCGCGGACAGCCCGTCCATCACGCGATCCGCAATGGCCTGACGATTGATCGCCAGAGACACGGCTTCACGCACGCGAATGTCCTGGAAGGGCGAGGCAATCGGATTCCCATCGTGATCGGTGACATAGGGCTTGATCCGGTCATCCGTCATATGCAGCGTCAAATAGAGCAGGCGGTTGGATACCGATTTGAAGACCGACAGCCCGTCGCGACTTTCCAGACTGGGCAAGTCAGAGGGCGCGACCCGCTCGATGAAATCCACGTCACCGGCGATGAGCGCAGCTGCCCGGGTTGTCCCGTCGCCGATGGGGCGAATGATGACATTGTCCCAATCCACGGCCGCCCCCCAATAGCCGTCATTGCGCGACAACTCGATCACGTCGCCGGGCAGCCATTTGGTGAAGCTAAACGGGCCCGTCCCGAATGAGGCCGCTCCGGTGTTGAAGTCCTCAGTCGTGGCATCGACGAACGCGGAATCGATAATGGAAATCCGCGACATGTCGTTCGGCGTAAATGGGTATGGCTTCTCGGTCGAAATCCGAAGGGCCAGATCATCGACAACTTCAAACGTCTTGCCCTTTATGAAGGTCGCGAAACTGGACGGGCTGTTGGGCACGTTCGCCGCGCGCTGCATCGTGGCAACCACATCTTCGGCAGTGAATGCCGCGCCGTTGTGAAAGGTCACATTCGGGCGCAACTTGAATTCCCATGTGCGCTCGTCAATTGGCGCCCAAGACGCGGCAAGCCCCGGGATCAGCTTCTGGTTCACATCCTGCAGGACCAGGGCATCGTAGACCTGCGTCGCCATCGAGTTGTTGATGGTCAGGTTCTGGTAGTGCGGGTCCATGGATGTGGGTTCGGCGGCCAGTGCCAGCGTCAGGTCGTCTGCCAGCACAGGGCTGGCCACAAGCCCGAGGCCCGCAGCCGCAGAGAACAGCAGAGCCGCTGGCTTCAAGATGGATTTTCTCATTTCTTTTCTCCCTTTCATCGGTTTTCGGTTGCTTCCTTGATGATGACGGCCCGAATTTACTCCCAGGCATTCGTTGCGAATTTCTTGATCTGCCCGTTGAAGAGGTCGGGGCATTCCGCGTAGGAGGCGTGGCCTGCCTCGGGGAACACGACTTGCTGTGCCTTCGGAAATGCCGCGACCAGCGACGCATGCATTTCAGGCGAGATCACGGTGTCTTCGCCACCTGACAGAATGAGTACGGGAACGCTCACCCTCTGGCCAATTCTTGCGTTGTCAGTTTCCTGGCACATGCGGCCACCGTCGCGGATGCCTTCCATGCGCGCACCCATTGCGACATTCGCCAGGAATCGGATGACCGCGTCAGAAGTGCCTTCGGGAGCGATGCGTTGAGCCCTTTCAATTCCGTAGGTCATGTCCGCGTTGTCAGCGCTGATGCGGTCGATCCGGGTGGCGTAGCGCGCCAGCAACGCCTCGCCTTTCGGGCGTGCAAATCCCAGATGGGTCGAGGACAGAACCAGGCCTGCCGTTGAAGCATCCCTGTCCGCGGCCAACCGTGCGGCCACCACGCCCCCCATCGAATGGCCAATCACGACGACGTCCCTGAGTTCCAGCGCATCCGTTAGGGCCTTGGCGGCGTTGACATAGTCGTCCACGCTGTCGCCAAAAACATCGGATGCGCCGAAGCTCGGTGCATCCCACGCGACAACGCGGAATGAAGCGCCCAGCGCCCGAAACAGGTAAGCCCAGCTCTGACTGCTGCCGTTCATGCCGTGGAGCAGGAAGAGAGTCGGCCCCGTGCCTGTCTCGCGATACGCGAGACGACCGCCCTTGTGCGATACATATCGCAGCTCTGGCGTGTCCAACATTTGCGTGACTTCCCCTGAAAAGTGTCTTCATCAGAGGGCGCCGATGAGTAGCGCCGATATCCGGCACCCGCTGTCATTCACTACAACACATGGGGTGTCGCTCGAAAAAGATTAAAAAATTTCATATATATTTGCCCAATGGATGAGCCTCAAGCTCCCGCATCGACATCAGCGTTTGAGCGAGTTTCAGCGCACGGGCGAACTCCGGATTTGCGAGAAGCGCATTGCAATAGTTGCGCCAGGCCTCCAGCATCGGCTCGGTTGGGCAAAAGTCGCGGCGACGGCGGTCACCTGTGCCTGGCAGCTCTTCCAAATAGCCGAGCTCCAAGGCTTCATGCACAGTCGAAGTGACGGTTGGACGACTGAATTCAGAGACTTCCACAAGTTCCGAGATAGTGAAGCTACCCTTGGAGAAATAGTGGTTCATCATGTGCCGGCGCAACTCGAACGCGGTAAAACTGGTGTTAAAGAAACGGCGTACCTGACCCGGTGCGTGCTCGCGTCGATAGACATGGCGCGAGCTCTCAAAGGAGGCCTGCGCAAAACAGAAGCGATCAAAAAGCGTCCCTGACTCAGACATGATCAATCTCTCCCGATTATAGAAATTTCCTTACACGTCTTGCTATTCCACTGATCCCCCTTTCCGCAAGGTAAGGCTGCGGTCCAGGTCGTGCGCACCCTGGCATTGCCGACCCACGTCTATCGTCTCCCTGCCACACGTGGAAATTGTGACCCGCCGGCCGCGTCTGCTTCGCCCTCGACGCCCTGTACAGTGGATGAGCGACTTCACCGCGGGGGGCTGCACCTGGCGCCCTACTAGCCCAGGAATCCAGCGACGATGGTTGCTGCGGCCCCCTGGGGCGTGATGGCCTTCATCCTGGCCATGAATGCGGTGTCCGGGCGGAGCGATTTCTCGGGCAATCCCTGACACCTCGACCGGACCGCTGGCGGCAATCAGATTGGCCGCCGATCATCGGAGAACTTTCCTGGTCACGTCGTGGTCCGCCATTGAGGCCCGCATCGGGCTGCGGCCTTGCTCACCAAGATTTTCATTTGATGTTGTGCAGAGCGAGTTAAGGTAGATTGCGTCATCGATCAAAGCACCTGGCAGTGGCACAGCATGACCATGCCTGAAATTCTTGAACCTCGGGATTGGACGTTCCCAGTGCCCATCGCCTTTGGTCCCGGCCGACTGGCAGAAATCGGGGACAGATGCCACGGCTTGGGCATCACGAGGCCATTGATAGTTACCGACAGGAATAGCCATGGCTTGCCGTTTGTTGGTCAGCTGCAGGCATGCCTGGTGCAATCAGGCCTAAGGTCGGGTCTTTTCCGGGACATTTCGCCGAATCCGCGTGATGATGAGATCGGAGCCGGCTGCGCGGCATTCGTCGCTGGCGACCATGACGGCATTATCGCCATCGGGGGTGGAAGCGCGATGGACGGCGGGAAGGCGATCTGTCTGACGGTGAGGAGCGGCGTGGACCTTTGGGCGTTCGAGCATGAGAGACCCGTACCTGATGTTGCGGCAGAATTTCCAGCCTTGATAACCATCCCCACCACTGCCGGCACCGGAGCCGAAACCGAAAGCACGGCAATGGTGACCCATGTCGGGAAAGGAATGAAACTCTGCATATGGCACCCGCAATGCAAACCGGCTTTGGCCTTGCTCGACCCGAATTTAACACTTGGCTTGCCTTCAAACCTGACAGCCTGGACCGGCGCAGACGCCATGACCCACGCGATAGAGGCCTATCTCGTGCCTGGCTTCCATCCGCTATGCGACGGAGCCGCGCTACAAGGGTTGTCGCTGGTGGCGAAGTCGCTGCCCGTCGCTGTCCGTGAACCAAGCAATCTTGAAGCACGCAGCGGAATGCTTGTTGGGTCTTGCCTTGCCGGAATCTCCTTTCTCAAAGGGCTGGGTCTCGTGCATGCGATCTCGCATATGGTCGGCGCAGAATACGACACCCAACACGGCCTGACCAATGCGATAATCTTGCCGGTGGTGCTGCGGTTTAACTTGCCTGGCTTGGACGCCAAGGTGATCCGAATGGCCGAGGCGATGGGTCTTGAGGATCGAACCGTCGATGGATTTGTCCGCGATGTCGAATCGACGCTGGACGAGATCGGCATACCCAGATCACTAAGCGAAATAGGAGTTCCAGCGGATTGTGCAGGCAGGATCGCCCGGAAGGCCATTCAAGACAGCGCCGCGGCCACCAACCCAAGGCGAGCCTCAGTCGCAGAGATCGGCCACCTCGTGACGACGGCAATCTCGCAGGCACGCTGATACGCGTGTATCTGCCGATTTGGCCAGTCCGGCAGCGCAAGGTGACCTGGGAGACCGACGCAGGGAACTGGAACTGCCGACCCTTCATTCACCGGGACTTGATCCGGTGCCTTGATTCGAGAATGCTCGCCAGGCCGTGCAACTCATCTGAATTCGCAGAAGGCAATCGCGATGTACAAGCTCTACTACGCGCTCAAGAGCGCCTCTATGGGCGTCCGGGTGATCCTAGACGAAATCGGCGCTCCGTACGAGCTTCTCGAAACGTCGATCGTGATGGGTGAACAACGACCACCCGAGCAAATGAAGATCAACCCAAATGGCTGGGTTCCAGTGCTGTTGTGGGATTCAGGCGCAATGTATGAGTGCGCCGCGATAACGATCTTTTTGTGTGACCGTCACCCCGATTCTCGCCTCGCACCTGCGATCGACGAGCCTGCACGGGCGCACTATCTCCAAACGCTCGTCTATTTTTCCAGCTCGGTACAGAACGCGTTTCAGATCACTTACTATCCCGACCGATTTGCCAATTCTCTCCAAGGAGAACCCGGCGTGCAACAGCGAGGCAACCGTCGACTGCGAGAGACCTGGTCGGTGACGGAACGGCAAATCGGCAGCAAGGAATGGGTGCTGGGCGATCGTTTCAGCGCCGCCGACATCTACCTGTTCATGCTGACCACTTGGTTACGCCCGGCCAAAGGGCATCCATCAATCGAAGAATTTCCAAACGTCAATCGTGTCGCAGGCGCCGTGGCGCAAAGACCAACCGTGCAGCGAGTCTATGAACCCTGGTTCGCCAATCCCAACTATTGATCTTCAGCCAAGGCAGATCGGGACGAATTCAAGCCTCAAACGCTGGTCCTGCCGGACCGTTGCGATTGCGCCAAACCTGGCCATCGGGATGCTGTGCCGATCGGTGACTGCTGCCCGCCCTAGAGGACGGGGCTTCCTGCTTCAGGCTGCAGCGGGCGATGCGCCCGTCCTGAAGGGAGGCCTCCGCAGGCAGGGACGGACAGCCCTTCCGCCTTCGGTTTCAGGATGCCTTGCCGCCGGATGTTCCGGGCGGCGTCGATGTCCCGGTCATGCTCCCGGCCGCAGGCCCGGCACGTCCGGCGCCGCACCGGCAGCGGCAGTTCCTCCGCCTTCGAGCCGCAACCCGGACAGGTCCTGCCGGACGCGACCCGCCGGTCGATCTTCGCCAGGCGCTTGCCGGACCGTTCGGCCTTGCACTCCAGCCTGCGCGCCAGGCCGCCCCACGCCGCGTCCGCGACGTGTCCGGAAAGCTTCCGGTTCCCGAGCGCGTTCCTCGCTTCCGGCGTCTCCACGCAGGCCGCCTGGTTCCCGTCGGCCAGCCGCTTCGACAGCCTGTGCCGGAAGTCGCTGCGCGCGTTCGCCGTTCCTTCGTGCGCCTTGGCGACAAGCGCGCGCCTTGCCGCGGCTGGCCGATCCTTCCCTCTTGCGCGACAGGTCCCTCTGCCTGCGCCGCAGGTTCGCCGCCGCGCGCCTCACGAAACGCGGGTCGTCGACCCTCTCGCCGGAGCTTTCGGCCGCAAGGTCGGCAATCCCCGGGTCAACCCCCGTCACCCCGTCCGCATCGACGGCCTTCGCGGGCTCGGGCGCGGGCCGCCCGTCGTCGGCCAGGGTCGAGGCATGGAATCTCCCCGTCGGGGTGCGGGACACCGCGACGGGCTTGATCCGGCCCGCGATCTCCCGGTGCGGCACCGCCCTGACCGTCCCGACCTTGACGCGCTGCGGACACGACATGGCCTGCCGGCCGTGCCGGTTCTTGAAGCGCGGATGACGCGCCGTCCTGCCGAGGAACTCGTCCAGATGGATCACCGACTGCTGCAAGGCCTGGCTGTCGGCGTCCCTGAGCCCACCTGGTCTCCTCGGCGGCCTTCGGTTCCACCAGCCTGTCCGGGGCCGTCCGCTTCGTGACGCTCTCGCCGCTCTCCTTCCACGCCTTCGCGCGCCGCTCCGGCGCGAAGGCGTGCACCCGGCGCACGGCGCCGAACCGGAAGGCCAGCGCCTTCTCCTGCTCCGCGTTCGGATGCAATCGCGCCTTGATCGCCTTCAGCATGGTCCTGCAATGCGATTGGCGTGCGGAAGGGTCGACAGGACATCGAGCCGGCAGGCATTGCGTCCTTGCACTTCATGCCCGTCCTGTCCTTGTCACGAAGTGTCGGCGCGACGTGCTGTCGGAGCCGGCCGTGCAGGACCCGCGAAACATCCTCGCGAAGGTCTGCCGCGACTTCGAGGCCGAACCGCTCGAATGCGACGGGGAGGACGACCACGTGCACCTGCTCGTCAGCCACCCTCCAAAGGTGTCCCTCTCCCAGGCTGGTCAACAGCCTGAAGGGCGTGTCCGGCCGTCGCCCGCGAAGCGTCCGGCCGGAGATCACCGGACACTGCAGGAAAGGCGTCCTGTGGTCGCCGTCCCGCTTCGCCGCGTCATGCGGCGGAGCGCCGCTCGACATCATTCGCAAACATGTCGAAGCCCAACGCGCCCCATTGACGCGCCAGGGCGTCTGCGCCTTGCATACCCGACCTGAAGGACTGGGGTCTTGCGGCGCATCTGACAAAACAATCGGTCCCGGCGCCCAATCCGAAGACGACGCTCCAGCCCTGGTATTCCGTATCAGTCGAGAGTCGCGCGGCAGCCACGGAATAATCGGGCTTCCGCTGAAATGGATCTGAACCGAAATGGATCTGAACCCAAGAGGTTGTCCCACGTCGAAACGCGCACATCGTCAATGCGAACGCCAGCCACCTGGCGGCGGGAGAGCTGATGACCCGATCCTCCTGACACCAATTGCGTGCAAGATGCCCAAGGTACCCAGCGCTCGGAATCCTGCGCGTCCTTCGTGACGCTCCAGCGTGTCAATTCCCAAAATGCTGCAACCAGATTTCCGTTCGCGCATTGTCGCGCTCTTCATAGTCGGACATGGCTTGCCAGATGCCGCCAAATGCAGCCGGTCCATTGCCAGATCCTACCTCGGTCAATCGCATCGTGTACCACGCCGTAACCCCGCCCTCTGGCGTCTCGTCGAACCTTGGAAGTACCGGATCCGGTTTTAGATTTTTTTTCCAAAGACTTGGAAGCGAAGGCTCAACCACCAGCGCGCGAGCAAGTCCGACGACGTCGACTGAGCCACTCGCTAAGGCCACCTCGACCTGCGCGCGGGTCTTGAAACCGCCGGTCAGCATCAACGGCCTTGATGTTCTGGTTCGCGCGCGATTCGCAAATTCCAAGAAGTACGGGCCGCGCCCTGCGCCATCCGATGCGGGTTTCGCGCCGGGGAAATATGTCCCTCCGCTGATGTCGATCAGGTCGATGGAGGACTTGTCCAGCGCCTCCACGACTCCAAGAGCATCCTCCTGACTGAATCCGCCTTCGAGCTGGTCAGAGGAATTGAGTTTCACCGCCACTGGATACTGTGGTCCGACGGCCTCGCGGACAGCCTCGACAGTCTCCAACAGAAGCCTCATTCGGTTAACAATCGGTCCACCGTAGTCGTCGCTGCGCCTGTTGAAGAGAGGCGACAGGAACTGGCTAAGCAGGAATCCATGGGCCGCGTGAATTTGCACCCCGCCGAAGTCGGTCAACTGCGCCAGTTTTGAGGTCCTTGCAAATTCTGCTGGAATCCGACGGATCTCATCCTTTGTCATTTCTTCGCATCGCAATCCTGGCAGATCAAGCGCGCTAGGCCCTTTGGGAGAGCTCGTCGGAACGTAGGCAAGCGCACCCGCATGCCCAAGCTGCAGCCACAGATGAGTGCCGTTCTTGCTGCCGTGATCGGCCAGAGTTCGGAATTTCGCGAGGTCCGACTCTTCATTCAGCACAAGGTTTCCCGGCTTTTCGGCAAAGCCGCCCGTCCCTTGCACTTCTCCGATGATTGACACGGAAGCCCCGCCTGCAGCCCAAATGTGGTAAAGACGACTTTGTTCGGATGTCGGATGTCCTGTGCCGTCCCCTAGGGAATCCGACATGGCCGATTTCGCGATCCTGTTCTTGAGCACCACGCCGCAGGGTAACGTCAAAGGATCAAACAGAGCCCCATATTGTTGCATTTGTCCTCACTGGAGAGGTCTCGACTGGGCATTGATCAGCCATGTCGCCTGGGACCACAACTTCTTTTCCGTGGCGCGAATTCGAATAGGCAGACATTTGTCCATCCCAGTTGGATGACCGGCTTGTCCCGCATCTTTCCGGTTCAACAGGCGTGCAGCAATGGTCGGGAAAGCCGATCACTGTCTCTTCGACCACTTGAATCCTCTCCTGAGCAGAGTGCTTGCCCTGCCGAGTGGTGAAGTGTGTGCAAGCAAGTTCGATCGCGGAACTGGGTTGCCCCGGTTCCCCCGGACATGTCCCGGCGTGCGCGCTTATGCACCGGGCTCCTCCCTTGGGCATTGACGAGCCGTTGGCCCGACCACGGATGGCAGCAGGAGAATGGATGACGCGTCGAGTAGCGAATCGGCCGAATTCATGAAGCAATTCCTTTCCAGAGATCGCTTCGAGAAGCATCGCGCTGTCTAGGTCCTGATCGGAATGCGCCGTCTCTTGAAGGCCGGCCATTGCCAAGACCTCTTGAGCAAGAAGGAACCTACGCAGTTGACTCCACGCCATTTTCAGGATCCGGATCTTCTGGCATCTTGACCAGCTGGCAACCAAGCCGCTTCGCTCGACGGCCAGGATTGGAGACGGTCCGGTCGACGCGGCGCCGCTCGCAGGGCTTGAACCCGCGTCCCACGGATTCCTCCCCTCGGGTGACGGGCGTGCAGGCCAGCCACGCAAGCTCGCGCGCGGTCGCGGCGAGCGCCACGGGCGCGTCCTTCCGGGCGAGGCGCGCGCGGTGCCTGGCCCCGATGAAGGTCTGGCTCCTTCGAGCGGTCATGTTGGCCATGCGCAAGGATCGCGCTACCTTGTCGACCGCATTCGGCGAGCGCCCCGGCAGGGACTTGCCACCGCTGATGCGGGTTCCCGGCGCGAGCCCCAGCCACGAGCTGGAGTGCAGCTCGGACGGTTCTCCAACCGGTGCGACGATGACATCAACGGCGGTGACGGCAACAACCTGCCCGCCATGCTCGCCTACTTCCGGAACGGCCTGCGCCTCGTCGGAAAGGAAATCGAGGCCCTGTTCCTGATGCGGGCCGAAACGGTCAGGCAATCCGTCGCGCAGACCATGACCGGACTGTCGCGGTGCATCCAGCGAGACAGGCCCGGACGCAGCTAACTGCGGCAGTCCTTGCAGCTAGGGAGCAAGTGGCAGGACCGGTCCCTGGCCTGACATCGAAATTGGCCACGGAAAAGGCCCCCAGTTTCCGGAAGACGCCCGAAGCGCGTGGGCTTTCTTATCCGAAAGTCAAGAAAGCTTGTCCTAATGCCATTGGCCTGCCCCTCCCCGGCGGTCCCGACGGAGGCGGTTCGATTCGGCTCGGCCGCCCAATGGCATTGAATTAGGCCCGATCAGATTTTCCTGATTTTCGCGCCTTTTCAAAGTCCATGTTTTTTGGGCGTTTCCGCGCTCGCGCGGGGATCTTTCGTTCGGGCTTGACTCATGGAGCGGATCGGTTCATCATAGCATCGACCCAGTCCGTCCGTCCCGAGGGAGGCCACGATGGATCCGCGCATCGAGAACCTGGAAGCCACCACCTTTTTCGGCAAGCGCCTGACGCGGAGGCAGATCGCGCTCATGAAGGAGACGGTCGAGCTGTTCCCGAACGACAGCCGGCGGGAACTTGCCCGCACGCTGTGCGAGAACTTCAACTGGCACACGCCGTCCGGAACCTACAGGGAGCAGTTCTGCCTGCGGGTTCTTGAGGAACTGGAGAGGCTGGGCATCCTGACCCTGCCGGAGCGGCGCGAGACGGGCGGGCGGCGCAACGCTCCCGCCCGCACCGAGGCCGGCGAACCCGGGGAGCCGATCAACGCGCCGCTCCCGGCCCTGGAGCCGGTCACGCTGGAAATCGCCGCCGGCGGACGGGATCTGGCGGAATGGAACGAGCTCGTGGACCGGTACCATCCGCGCGGCTACATGTCGCCCATCGGCTGCCATCTCGCGTATTTCATCCTCGACGCTCACGGCCGCCGCCTGGGCTGCCTGATGTTCGAGAGCGCGGGCGCGCTGCCGGTTCGCGACGCGTGGGTCGGATGGGACCGGCGGCAGCGCGACGCGGGCCTCGCCCGCCTTCTCAGGAACAGCCGGTTCCTGGTGTTTCCATGGGTCAGCGTCAGGAACCTTGCCTCCCGGTCCCTGTCGCTGGCGGCCCGACGGGTCGCCGACGATTGGCACCGGCGCTGGGGTGTGCACCCGCTCCTTGTGGAGACGTTCGTCGACCCGCAGGAGCAGGAGGGCAGTTGCTACCGCGCGGCGGGATGGACGGAGATCGGCGCCACGGCCTCCCGCAGCGTACCCAAGAACGTGTACGTGCTCGAGCTGGAGACGGACGCCCGGGCCGCGCTGCGCGGCGAGAGGAAGGAGACAAGACGCAGGCCGGCCCGCGCTCCGGAAAGCGCGCGGACGGCCGCCGGGATGTGGAGCGCGGTCGCCGCCGCCGCCGCCAGGACGTCCGAGCGCCACGACCGCGAGTGGCGGGTGCGCCGCCGACTGATCGGCACCTTCCTGGTCGTCCTCTTCGTCCTCCGCCTCGTGTTCGGCACGGGGCGCAGTTACGGCTCAGCCCTCGCCGAGATCTGGGAGAGCGCCCGCAGGATGGGCGTGACGCTGCCGCAGGACCGCCCGGTGACGCCGTCGTCGATGTCCCGGGCGCGCGCCAAGGTCGACCCGGAGGTCTTCAGGGAGCTTCACCGGGAGATCCTGGCCGAGGCCCCTGACCGCCCGCTCTGGAAGGGACGGCGGGTCTTCGGCGTCGACGGAGCCAAGATCAACCTGCCGAGGCCGCTCGTGGATGCCGGATACGCGACGCCGGGCAAGCATGCACACTACCCGCAGGGTCTGGTCAGCTGCCTTTACGAACTGGAGCCGCGGCTGCCGTTCGACTTCGGACTGCACGCCGACACCAACGAGCGCCGCGCCGCAGCCAGGCACCTCAAGGCCCTGTCCGCCGGGGACGTGGTCGTCTACGACCGGGGCTACTTCTCCTACGAGATGCTTCTCGCCCACGTCGTCCGGGGCCAGGACGCCGTGTTCCGGCTCAAGCGGGATGCGAACGCGGAGACCGTCGCCTTCCTCGCCGGCTCGCTGGACGACAGGACGGTCGAGATCCGGCCCGACGGCAAGGCGCTGGCCCGGCTGAAGGCCCGCCACCCAGGTGCCGCGTTCGGGCCGCTGAAGCTGAGGCTGGTCCGCTACGCCGCCGGCGACACGGTCTTCGCCCTCGGCACCACGCTCACGGAAGACGACGGCTTCCGCGTCGAGGACCTGGCCGCGATCTATCGGGCGCGTTGGCGTCTTGAAGAGATGTACAAGACCGCCAAGTGGTTCCTGGCCGTCGAGTCCTTCCGCGCCGAAAACGAGCGCGGCGTCCTGCAGGAACTCTACGCCAGCTTCGTCATGGTCACCGCCACCCGCCTGATGACCAACGAGATCGACGGGGAAATCAACGCAGCGCCCGGGGACGGACACCCGAAGAGGGTGAACTTCAAGAACGCCGCAGCAGCGGTCTTCCGCAACTTCGAGGCCCTCGCGCTCGCCCAGGCCGACGCCCTCGCCGAAACCGTCTCGCGCATCGTCGACGACGTCGCCGCACTCTGGCAGCGCGAAAGGCCCGACCGCAGCTATCCGAGGATGTCACGCAAGCCCAGAAACAAATGGTCGCGAAAGGGGAAGGTCGCCGCCGCCAGCTGAACCACGCACGACAAGCGGAATACACGCCTTCCGCTGCTGGACCTTCCACGTCCCGTTAAGTCAACAGCGCCGATTCCTTAAGTCAATGCCATTGCTCGGCCGCCCAATGGCATTGAATTAGGCCCGATCAGATTTTCCTGATTTTCGCGCCTTTTCAAAGTCCATGTTTTTTGGGCGTTTCCGCGCTCGCGCGGGGATCTTTCGTTCGGGCTTGACTCATGGAGCGGATCGGTTCATCATAGCATCGACCCAGTCCGTCCGTCCCGAGGGAGGCCACGATGGATCCGCGCATCGAGAACCTGGAAGCCACCACCTTTTTCGGCAAGCGCCTGACGCGGAGGCAGATCGCGCTCATGAAGGAGACGGTCGAGCTGTTCCCGAACGACAGCCGGCGGGAACTTGCCCGCACGCTGTGCGAGAACTTCAACTGGCACACGCCGTCCGGAACCTACAGGGAGCAGTTCTGCCTGCGGGTTCTTGAGGAACTGGAGAGGCTGGGCATCCTGACCCTGCCGGAGCGGCGCGAGACGGGCGGGCGGCGCAACGCTCCCGCCCGCACCGAGGCCGGCGAACCCGGGGAGCCGATCAACGCGCCGCTCCCGGCCCTGGAGCCGGTCACGCTGGAAATCGCCGCCGGCGGACGGGATCTGGCGGAATGGAACGAGCTCGTGGACCGGTACCATCCGCGCGGCTACATGTCGCCCATCGGCTGCCATCTCGCGTATTTCATCCTCGACGCTCACGGCCGCCGCCTGGGCTGCCTGATGTTCGAGAGCGCGGGCGCGCTGCCGGTTCGCGACGCGTGGGTCGGATGGGACCGGCGGCAGCGCGACGCGGGCCTCGCCCGCCTTCTCAGGAACAGCCGGTTCCTGGTGTTTCCATGGGTCAGCGTCAGGAACCTTGCCTCCCGGTCCCTGTCGCTGGCGGCCCGACGGGTCGCCGACGATTGGCACCGGCGCTGGGGTGTGCACCCGCTCCTTGTGGAGACGTTCGTCGACCCGCAGGAGCAGGAGGGCAGTTGCTACCGCGCGGCGGGATGGACGGAGATCGGCGCCACGGCCTCCCGCAGCGTACCCAAGAACGTGTACGTGCTCGAGCTGGAGACGGACGCCCGGGCCGCGCTGCGCGGCGAGAGGAAGGAGACAAGACGCAGGCCGGCCCGCGCTCCGGAAAGCGCGCGGACGGCCGCCGGGATGTGGAGCGCGGTCGCCGCCGCCGCCGCCAGGACGTCCGAGCGCCACGACCGCGAGTGGCGGGTGCGCCGCCGACTGATCGGCACCTTCCTGGTCGTCCTCTTCGTCCTCCGCCTCGTGTTCGGCACGGGGCGCAGTTACGGCTCAGCCCTCGCCGAGATCTGGGAGAGCGCCCGCAGGATGGGCGTGACGCTGCCGCAGGACCGCCCGGTGACGCCGTCGTCGATGTCCCGGGCGCGCGCCAAGGTCGACCCGGAGGTCTTCAGGGAGCTTCACCGGGAGATCCTGGCCGAGGCCCCTGACCGCCCGCTCTGGAAGGGACGGCGGGTCTTCGGCGTCGACGGAGCCAAGATCAACCTGCCGAGGCCGCTCGTGGATGCCGGATACGCGACGCCGGGCAAGCATGCACACTACCCGCAGGGTCTGGTCAGCTGCCTTTACGAACTGGAGCCGCGGCTGCCGTTCGACTTCGGACTGCACGCCGACACCAACGAGCGCCGCGCCGCAGCCAGGCACCTCAAGGCCCTGTCCGCCGGGGACGTGGTCGTCTACGACCGGGGCTACTTCTCCTACGAGATGCTTCTCGCCCACGTCGTCCGGGGCCAGGACGCCGTGTTCCGGCTCAAGCGGGATGCGAACGCGGAGACCGTCGCCTTCCTCGCCGGCTCGCTGGACGACAGGACGGTCGAGATCCGGCCCGACGGCAAGGCGCTGGCCCGGCTGAAGGCCCGCCACCCAGGTGCCGCGTTCGGGCCGCTGAAGCTGAGGCTGGTCCGCTACGCCGCCGGCGACACGGTCTTCGCCCTCGGCACCACGCTCACGGAAGACGACGGCTTCCGCGTCGAGGACCTGGCCGCGATCTATCGGGCGCGTTGGCGTCTTGAAGAGATGTACAAGACCGCCAAGTGGTTCCTGGCCGTCGAGTCCTTCCGCGCCGAAAACGAGCGCGGCGTCCTGCAGGAACTCTACGCCAGCTTCGTCATGGTCACCGCCACCCGCCTGATGACCAACGAGATCGACGGGGAAATCAACGCAGCGCCCGGGGACGGACACCCGAAGAGGGTGAACTTCAAGAACGCCGCAGCAGCGGTCTTCCGCAACTTCGAGGCCCTCGCGCTCGCCCAGGCCGACGCCCTCGCCGAAACCGTCTCGCGCATCGTCGACGACGTCGCCGCACTCTGGCAGCGCGAAAGGCCCGACCGCAGCTATCCGAGGATGTCACGCAAGCCCAGAAACAAATGGTCGCGAAAGGGGAAGGTCGCCGCCGCCAGCTGAACCACGCACGACAAGCGGAATACACGCCTTCCGCTGCTGGACCTTCCACGTCCCGTTAAGTCAACAGCGCCGATTCCTTAAGTCAATGCCATTGCTCGGCCGCCGGGAGACCCCTTCGCGGCTGGGCCTGCATGCCAGCCCCGTGCGCGACGCGCGCGTCGGGGCCAGCCGAGGCGGCATGGGCGCGCTCCCGCTGGTGTTCGATTCGGCGGACCACAGCGGCATCGGCCCAGGAAGGGCGGGAATGGCGCTCGGCCCGACCCCGGCGGAAAGCCGCATCGCGGTTGCGCTGGTGCAGTTGGTCGCGTCGCTGGCAGACCTTACGGGACGTGCCGGGCTGAGCCGATCCGGCGGCACACCGGTAAACCCGCCGCCCGCGGACGCATGAACCCGCCGTCAACATTCTGCAAAATCCCTCCCCGGGGCCTTTCAACCGGACACTGTTGACTCGAAGGCGGTGTAGTCGCGCTTGGCCCGGTGGCGTTCGAGGAATGGCGAAAGGATCGGGCATCCCTCCCGGAGTCTCCGTGACTCCGGCTTTGGCTGGCGAATAGGTGGCATGAATTCGGCGAGGAGCACGGCGGCGACCGCGAAATCCATGACCGTTTGGGCCGATTCGGCTGGTCCGGGCCGCTTCCTGTGGTTCGTCCCGCCCATGTGCATGGCGAAGACATCGAGTTAACAGTGTCCGGTTGAAAGCCCCGGGGCGGGGGGCAACCTGCTTCCTGTAGCTGCCGCTGTCGTCCCGGGAGTGCCCTGGCGCGCGCGACGGTGGAGATTGGCCACGGCCAGGGGCGACAGCGATCCCCGACCCGCTTGTAAGAAGCGTACTGTTCACGGTTTCGAAGGTCGCGAAATGCACAGCTGCCAGATTTCCTCGACGGCGTCCCGTTCCTAGGGCGCCGGACTCCCCCGTCCGCGCGAAAAGCCGCATACCGCGCTTTCTCGCGACTCGCGTACAGGCAGCTCCTGCCCGCATTTCCGCATGGTGCGTCCGGAGGCATGCCTGTTCGTGTCCTGCGGCAGCGACATCGGTCGCCGGCCGATCCACGTGCCGCGCCTGTCAATCCCTGACGCCGGCTGATGCCTCTCGAGAGCCCGGCGCCGCCTCCCGAGGCCACCGACGCAGATCGCGGAGCCACGGTCGAGGACCTGCCCGGCACCCCCGTGCACGCCGCCGCAGGACAGGACACGCGCCTGCGGACGGCAAGGACATCAGGAGCCTTGCAACAGGGAAAGAGAACGATCCTGGCAAAAACGCGGCGTATCGCCGACTTTGCCGATATCGTTCATCGGACTCAAGGTGACGTCAGGACGTGCCGCCGCCATCGCGGCCACCAGCGCCGGCAAGCGTTCATCCTTCCGCCGCCCGACCGCCGGTTCCAGGGCAGCTTGCGGCAAATGCCCCTCGGCGACATGGGCCCGTGCTGCGCGCACGAGGCGCTGCAGCTTTCAGCGCCACGAGTCCGGCAGGCGAGCGTTCTTCAATGCATGATGCGCCTCACCATTGTCGAGACCAATCTGCACCCGGCGTTGCATGGCCGCGTTCGTGCCCAGTCAAACATGAACAAGTTGCGCCCAACCCGCCCGACTTCACGCAGGGCGACGGCGAGACCATTCTGACGCGGACAGGAGGCCAGTTTGCACAGGATCAGGCCAACATGCGCCGCGGCTTCAGCGGTTCCGTACGTGCCAGACGCAACAGGTTTGCCATGAACGGCTGGCTGGTATCCTTTTCCCGCGTCGCCGCATATAGCCGCTTTGTGATGCCCTTCTCGGTCAGCGGTCGGGTCACGTAGTCGGAATCAAACTTCACTTCCCGCAACACCCAGTCGGGCAGGACGGCCACGCCGCGGTTTGATGCCACGAGCAGCAGGATCACGGCCGTCAGTTCCACCTGGCGGATCGCTCGAGGCTCGACCTTTGCGGGCAACAGCAGTTCCGTGAATGCGTCCAGCCTGGAGCGATCCACCGGATAGGTGATCAGGATCTCGTCGCGAAAGTCGTCAGCTACGACAAAGTCCTTGTCGGCAAGCTGGTGCTGCGACGACGCTACAAGGACCGGCTCATAGTCAAAGAGCGCCGAATAGTCGATTCCGTCCATGCTTTCCGGGTCCGATGAAACGACAACGTCGACTTCCTCGCGCTGAAGCGCCGGCAATGCGTCGAAGGCCAGACCCGGGCGAATGTCCACGTCCACATCCGGCCACGCCCTGCGAAACTGCTCCAGAACCGGAAAGAGCCATTCGAAGCACGCGTGGCACTCGATTGCGATATGCAACCTTCCGGACCGTCCCTGACGGAGATTGCGAAAGTCCTCCTCCAGCGCTTCCACTTCGGGAAGGACCCTTTCCGCCAGCTTCAGGAACCGCATGCCGGCAGCCGAGAGGCGGAACGGCTTTGTTCGCCGCACGAGGAGCTCGACACCAGCCTGATCCTCAAGCCCCTTCACCTGATGGCTTAGGGCAGACTGGGTTATGTTCAACTGGTCGGCGGCACGCGCAAGCCCCCCTGCGTCGTTGACCGCCTTGATCGTGCGCAGATGGCGTAGTTCGAAGTACATGTGCCAGCCTCATGATCTTAGTGAGTATTATGAAATTGTCTCACAATTCTTCCTATGGCACAAGGTCTCCAGTCGAAAGGGATCTCAAGCCAATGTCCCAACCCAGCCTTTCTTTCGAGTTCTTCCCGCCCCGAGGAGTCCAAGCGTCTTTCCGGCTTTGGGAGGCAGTGAACGAACTTGCTCCCCTTGACCCCGACTTTGTCTCCGTGACTTTCGGCGCCGGCGGCACACGACGCGACCTGACGCTCGACACGGTCAGGGCGATCAAGAAGCGATTCGATCTCACGGTTGCGGCGCATCTGACCTGCTGCAACGCAACCCGCGAAGAGACGCTGGCCGTCGCTGAATCCTACTCTGCCGCCGGCATCCAGGAAATTGTCGCACTGCGAGGTGATCCGCCGAGCGGCACCGATGCTTTCTGCCCGCATCCTGGCGGCTTCAAGGACAGTTGCGAACTGATCTCGGCGATTGACGGCCTGAACAAGTTCAGGATACGCGCCAGCGCCTATCCCGAACCGCATCCCGAAGCGCCTGCACCGCACGCGGACGTCGAATGGCTGAAACGCAAGGTTGACGCCGGTGCATCGTCAGCGATCACCCAGTTCTTTTTCGAGGCTGAAAGCTACTTCCGCTTTCGTGATGCCTGCGATGCCGCCCGCATCGACGCGCCTATCATTCCAGGCATTCTGCCAATCGAGGACTGGACGCGGATGAAGAATTTCGCAAGGCGTTGCGGCGCACATGTTCCGACCTGGCTGGCGGACGCCTTCGAAACCGCGCTTCGCGACGACCGCCATGATCTTCTGGCGATTTCCGTCTGCACGGAACTCTGCAGTGACCTGGCGGAGGGCGGTGTCGAGAACCTGCATTTCTATACGCTCAACAAGCCGCATCTGACCCGCGAGATCGTCCGTGCGCTCAGAACCACCCCGACAGCCGGCCTTCGCCACGTGGCCTGACGGACGTACGGGCTGCACTCTGGCACGGCGTGCAACGGCATCATGCATGCCTCGCGCCTGCGATCGCCGATCGAATCAGGATTCCTCATCCGAATTGACGGTCGCCATGCGCGCGCAAAGTCACGGGGGCAGGCCTCACAAGACTGCCAAATTTCGCAATATTGAAGTGACTCCCGGGTCATCAAGTCCTATGGTGCCGACAAGAGTGGCCGCAAAGGCCATCAATGAGGCTGCAACCAATTGAGGGCAGATCTGATGAAATCCATCCCCCGTCGCACTCTGCTATCGGGTGCCGCAGCAACACTTGCATTGTCCGCCTGCAGCAGCGGCGGCAAAAGCGGTGCAGCAAAGGTCGACGCGCGCGTAGATGCAGCGCTTGCGTTCATCGACACAAAACATCCCGGCACCCGGGAACTCCGTGAAAAGGCCACAGGAATGCTGGTCATGCCCTTGGTGACGGAAGCAAGCTTCCTGTATGGCGGCGCCTACGGGCGCGGCGCGCTCAGGGTCAATGATGCCACGGTGGACTACTATTCGGCGACCCAGGCCAGCTTCGGGTTCCAGGCCGGCGCACAGCAATACGCGCATATCCTGTTCTTCATGACGGAGGAGGCGCTCTCCGACTTCCGAGCCTCACCGGGATGGGCTGCGGGCGCCGACGTCGAATACGCCTCCAAGGCAATCGCCGGCAACATTGGCGCCGAAACCACGACTGCGCTTGCCCCGATAATCGGCATCGTGTTCGGCCAAGCCGGACTGCTCGCAGGAGCCTCCGCAACCGGAACGAAATACACGCGGATCGTTCCCTGATCTGCACCGGTTGTCGCCAGATCCGGCGAGCGCAGGAAGCTTGCCTCTCAGTCAAGTTCCCGCAGACGCTTGAACAGGCTGGAGGTGTCCCAACGCCCTCCACCCATCTTCTGCACATCCTTGTAGAACTGGTCGACCAATGCCGTGACCGGGATACTGGCACCGACCTCGTTCGCGGCAGCCAAGCAGATGCCTAGATCCTTCCGCATCCAGTCCACCGCGAAGCCATGCTTGAAGTGATCGTCCAGCATCGTTGCGTGGCGATTTGACATCTGCCAGGAGCCAGCGGCGCCCTGGCTTATGACCTCAACGACCGCACGCCCGTCGAGACCCGCCTTTTCAGCAAAGTGAAGAGCCTCGGACAACGCCTGGACGAGTCCCGCGATCGCGATCTGGTTCGCCATCTTCGTCAACTGACCGGAGCCGCTCTCTCCGATCCTGCGACAAATCCGTGCATATGCCTGCATGATCGGTTCAGCACGACGGAACGCGTCACCGTCACCGCCGCACATGATCGAAAGCTGGCCGCTCTCGGCGCCTGCCTGCCCACCGCTTATCGGGGCGTCAACGAAGGAAAGGCGGAGCCCTTCGGCGACCTCGCATAGTTCACGCGTGACAGCCGCCGAGACCGTTGTGTGGTCCACCAGGACCGATCCTGCCGCCATTCCCGCAAAGGCTCCTTCCTCTCCCAGGCAAACCGAACGCAGATCGTCGTCATTGCCGACGCAGGCCATGACGAATTCCGCACCTTCAGCCGCTTCTCGGGGCGTTGCGCGAAAACCGCCGCCATGCTCTTTGGCCCAAGCCTCGGCCTTTGCTCCGGTGCGATTGTAGACGGCAACGTCGTGTCCTGCGGCAACGAGGTGACCCGCCATCGGATACCCCATGACGCCGAGCCCTATGAACGCGCAATTTGCCATGGCATCCCCCTTCGCTCCGGCATAATCTTCGCTTGCGGGACTTCCTACCGCACCGGCGGACGCAGTCAACAAGGCACTCATGGTCGCTCTCTTTCGCTGGCTTACTCGAGTCGTTGCCGGATTGCTGGCCTTGGGACTGTTGCTTTCAGCATGCTTGTACTGGCTCCTGTCGCGCTCGATTCCGGACTACTCGGAAGCCCTGACGGTTGCAGGCATCACCGCTCCCGTCGAGATCGTGCGCGACAATGCAGGCGTTCCGCACATCTTTGGAGAAACCGACCAGGACGTGTTCTTCGGACTTGGCCTTGCTCACGCTCAGGACAGGCTGTGGCAGATGACCATGCTGCGGCGCACGGCGCAGGGCCGGCTTTCCGAGCTTTTCGGAACCCGCACGCTGCCGGTCGACGAACTGATGCGGAGGCTGGACATTCATTCCAGGGCAGTCGCCTCGGCGGAGGCGCAGGATGCCTACACGCGCCGGGCGCTCGAGGCGTATGCTGCGGGAATCAACGTCTGGCTGGCCCAGGTGAGCACGGGGGCGCATGGTCGGGGGGCGCCCGAATTCTGGCTGTTCGGATCCCCTGTCCCGCTTTGGCAGCCGGCCGACTCGATCGCCATCGGAAAGCTCATGGCCTTGCGGCTCTCCGGACATCTTGGCGCCGAGGTGCTGCGCGCCCGGATTTCCGGCGTGCTGCCGGAGGCGCGCCTGTTCGATCTCCTTCCTGACATGCCCGCTGGCAGCATGGCCGCCACGTCCGGTTTCGAGACGCTGTTCGGCACTTCCCCGCCCCGGCATGCAGCGGTCCCGGCACCCGGCATGCGGCTGTCGCCCGTCGCGAGGCCCGGAGCCGAAGGCGCGTCGAACGCCTGGGCCGCGGCGCCCGAAAGGTCGGCTGCCGGCGGCACCCTTCTTGCAAGCGACCCGCATCTCGGGTTCACGGCACCGTCAATCTGGTACCTCGCGCGGATGGAACTGGCCACGGGCGGCGTGATCGGCGGGACGATCCCGGGCATGCCGGCCGTGCTGACCGGCCGGTCCGCGCGCCTTGGCTGGGCCCTGACCTCGGCCTATGCCGACGATCAGGACATCTTTCTGGAAAGGCTGAACCCCGACGACCCGGAGGAGGTCCTGACGCCGGACGGATGGAAGCGGCTCGAATCGCGGCCGTCAATCATTGACGTGAAGAACTCGAGGCCGGTGACCGTCACGTTGAGATGGAGCGAAAACGGCCCGATCCTGTCCAGCTCCAGCCACGGCCTTGAGTCCGTCGTCCCGCCCGGTCATGTCGCGGCCCTTGCATGGACGGCCCTGGATGCCGCCGACACGTCGGCGCAAGCCATGGCGGGAATAATGAGGGCGAGGAGCGTTGACGAGGCGATCGCGGCGGGCAAGGACTTCGTCGCGCCATCCCAGAACCTCGTTGTCGCCGATCTTGAGGAAGTCGCGCTCAAGGTGATTGGCGCGTTGCCCCGCCGTTCGGCCAGAAGCCAGACCAGGGGTCGCGTCCCGACGCCGGGCTGGCGTTCGGAAAACCGCTGGCTGGGCATCCTCCCGTACTCGACGAACCCGGAGTTCCGGAACCCGCCCAACGGCATCATCGGAAACACCAACAACAGGACAACGGACCGGGCCTACCCGTTGCATGTCAGCCATCGCTGGGGCGACACGCAAAGGATTCAGCGATGGCGGCGCCTGATGGAGAGCCGAAAGGTGCACACCCGCGAGAGCTTCATCGAGGCGCAGCTTGACGCCGTCTCCGTCACCGCGCGCGCATTGCTGCCGCTGGTCGCACGCGACCTCTGGTTCACGGGCGAAGCCGCGGAGAGCGGCACGGTCGAGCGCCTGCGCCGCGACGCCCTGAACCTCCTGGCCGACTGGAACGGCGAAATGAACGAGCACATCCCGGAACCGCTGATCTATGCGGCCTGGATGCAGCGGCTGCAGGACCGGCTGATCAGGGACGAGCTCGGGCCGCTCGCAACCAGGTTCCCGAACGCCGAGCCCGTTTTCCTCGAACGCGTCTTCCGGAATGTCGAGGGAGCCGGCGCGTGGTGCGACGTGATCCAGTCCGAAGCCGTCGAGACCTGCGGGGACATCGCGCGTCTTTCACTTGACGACGCCCTGCTCTGGATCGACGAGACCTATGGCAAGCCGCTGGAAACGCTGCGCTGGGGCGACGCGCATCAGGCCATCCACAACCACCCCGTGCTGGGGGAAAACGCCTGGCTGGCCGCTCTGGTCAACATCCGCCAGTCGACTTCGGGCGGAGACCACACGCTGCTTCGCGGCCAGACCGCCGGCGTCGGGCCCGAGCCCTTTCTCAACAGCCGCGGGGCCGGATATCGAGGCGTGTACGACTTCGCCGATCCGGACAGCTCCGTCTTCGTGATCTCCACCGGGCAGTCCGGGCACCCGCTGAGCCCCCACTACGACGATCTCGGCGAACTTTGGCGGCGCGGCGAGTACATCCCGATGGCGCTCGATCCGGAACTCGCGCGGGCCGGCTCGATCGGAACCACGTGGCTGCTGCCGAGCGAATGACGAAGGCGCCGCTCAAAGCCTCGAGTAGCGGGCGGACTGTGCCGGGGTCCATCTCACCTCGATCCGGCTTCCGGTCTCGCTCCCGACCTCTCCCGCCACGACCCGTTGAGCGTGAAGCCAGGCACGCTTGCGTCCTTCCTGATGCGTGACCTCGATCACGGCACGGCTTCGCCCGACATCAAGCGACGCTTCGATCCGGTCCAGCAAAGGCGCAATGCCGACCGAGTCCAGGGCGGAGATCATCACTGCGTCCTCCCTGCGTGACGCGATCGCCGCCAGCAATGTCCGTGCATCCGCGTCCAGGCGGTCGATCTTGTTCCAGACCTCTATCACGACACTCTCCTGGCCGACCCCCAGATCTTCCAGGATTGCGAGCACGTCTCTTTGCTGCTCCTCGGTCTCGGGATGGGAAATGTCCCGGACATGCACGATGACATCGGCCACCAGAACCTCTTCAAGCGTTGCGCGAAATGCCGCCACAAGCTCCGTCGGCAGGTCGGAGATGAAACCAACCGTATCTGACAGAATCACGTCCTGGCCGGAATTGCTCAGCCTTACCGCGCGCATTGTCGGATCAAGCGTTGCAAAGAGCATGTCCTTCGCCAGCACGCCCGCCCCCGTCAGTCGGTTGAAGATCGTCGACTTGCCCGCGTTCGTGTAACCGACGAGCGCCAAGACCGGATACGGCTTCCTTGCACGGGCCGACCTGTGCAGGCCTCGCGTCTTGGCGACCTTTTCCAGTTGACGCCTCAGGCGCACCAGCTGTTCATCGATGGCCCGACGGTCAGCCTCTATCTGGGTCTCTCCGGGACCGCCCACGAATCCCAGGCTTCCCCGCTGGCGCTCAAGGTGCGTCCATGCCCGGACCAGACGCGTCCGCTGATAGGACAGTGCGGCCATATCGACCTGCAGCACGCCCTCGCGTGTCACCGCACGGTCCGAGAAGATCTCGAGGATCAGTCCCGTACGGTCCAGGAGCTTGACTTTCCACTCCCGCTCCAGGTTTCGCTGCTGCACGGGACTCACCTGCCCGTCCACGAGAACCAGATCCGCCTTGCTGGCCGCGACGAGCGCACCCAATTCCTCGACCTTTCCCTTGCCGAACAGCATCCCGGGAGCGACCCGCGGAATCCGCACCAGTTCAGTGCCGACAAGCCTGACCCTCGGCAACGCCGCTGCGAGCGAGACGGCTTCTTCAACTGCCAGGGCCGGATCACGCCGCCGTCCCCGGCCTGGAATGTCCGGATGGATCACGAGGGCGCGCACGCACCCGGTGTCAAGATCGTTCACTCGCCCTCTTCACCGTCATATAGTGAAATCGGCTGGGACGGCATGATGGTCGAAATCGCATGCTTGTAGACGAGTTGAGACTGGCCGTCACGCCGCAGCAGAACACAAAAGTTGTCAAACCACGTTATGACGCCCTGCAGCTTCACGCCGTTGATCAGGAATACCGTCACGGAAATCTTCGACTTCCTGATGTGATTCAGAAATACATCTTGCAAGTTTTGTCTGTCTGTTGCCATGGGTTACAGCCTCTTCTTTTTTGCGGCCGTTTCTCCGACCTGTCACAAGTTTTGCCGCCCAATATGGGGTTCCGCGAGGTTCATGACCACCCCAATTGCGCCCAATCGTCCAATAATTCTCTTCGGTGAACACCTATCTCCAGAAATCCGGGTTCAGGAGCGCGATCAAGGCAAGCGTTTCCAGGCGGCCCAGGACCATCGCCGCGCACAGGAGACCCAACGCGGCATTGCCGAGACCCGCCAGTTCCATCGGCACGCCGCCGGCAATCTCGATCAGCGGTCCCGTCGTCGAGAGCGCCGCGACCGTCAGTACCAGGGATTCCTCGAGACCTAGTCCTCCGATCAGGGAGAACCCGGTCATCACCACGGCACAGGACAGGGCAAAGAGCATGCAGAACACCCAGGCGGCGTATGCGCCCTGCCGCCTGAATCGGCGTCCCTCCCGACCCGACCCGCCAATCGAGGACGGTTGGACCAGCTTCTCCATTTCACGCACGCCGTGCTGGTAGAGTGCATAGATCCGCAAGAGCTTCGCGCCGCCAGCGGTGGTGGCCACACCGCCGCCCAGCAGGGCCAGCCCGAGGAGCAGCACGCCCGGCGCGCTGAGACCTGACCATGCCCGGGCCACGTTCCATTCCCCGGCGACAAATCCTGTTGTCGTGAGGAAAGAGGCAACCGTGAAGAGCGCGCCCCAGAGCTCGCGCAGGCCGTCGGACAGGGACATACCGGGATTCGTCTCGAAGCTCGCCATCCAGTGCCACAGAAACAGCAACGCGGCAGCCACCAGCACGAGGACGAGTCCAAGCCGGAGTTCAGGATCGCCTGCGAGGCTTCGCAAGCCACGCGGGCGCTCATCGCGTGCAAATGTCAAGCGCGACAAGGCGAAAACAAGAAAAATCAGGATGATGAACTCGCCCATCGGGCCGGCCTCGCTTCCTTCCATGCCGCCGACCGGCGAGATTCCCGATGTCGCGATTGTGGACATTGCATGACAAAGCGCCACAAGCGCGCTGTCGCCCGCGAGATACAGCGACAGCCAGAGCACCAACGTCAGTCCGCCATAGACCGGAAAGAGCCGAAATGCATGGCGCCGCAAGCGCAAGGAGGGATTGACCGACAGATTTGCCAACTGGCCTTGCTGCCCGATTTCCGTGCCAGACGTGACTTCGAATCCGCCGAGGCTCAACGGGGCCAGGATCGCGATTGCGGCCACCCAGATGAAGAATCCTCCCATCCATCCGACCTGCGCGCGCCAAAGATGGACCGAGGGCGGAATGGTTTCCGGATTCAAGATGGTCAGCCCGGTCGTCGTGAGGCTGGAAACCATCTCGACATATGCATCGACAAACGCGGCTCCGGGCACGGCTTCCGAAACCGGAACGGCAAGCATAAGGGGAAGCACCACCATGCTGGCAACGGTAGAGATCAGGTGGCTGCGCCCAAGACTCCGAATCCGCATGCCGGCCATCGCAAGGGCCACCATCAGGAACAGAAGGCCAGACAGAAGGGCAGCGTAGAAGAACGCCCTTGACGTTAGATGATCGTCGATGGCCAGGGCATGTGCCGCGGGCAGCAGCATCGAGAGTCCGGCAAGCCCCATCAGGCTCACGATGAAAGGGGCATCGCCAAGCCTGAGCATCAGAAAAAGTCGATCGAGACCTGGAACAGGCGCTCAACCTCAGACACTTCGCCTGCAAGCGCGAAGACCACGATCACATCGCCTTCATCAATGCGCGTCGAACCGGTTGGCTTCTCCATCCTGCCACTCTTCTCAACGGCTCCCACGATCACTCCGTCCGGAAACTCGATATCGCGGATATGCCTGCCGGAAAGCGACGAGGTCGAAAGGATCGGCGCCTCGATCACTTCGGCTTCGGCATCTCCGATGGAATAGACGCTCCTGACCTGGCCGCCATGGCGAACGTGACGCAGGATCGAACTGACGGTTGTTGCGCGGGGATTGATGTAGGCATCTATCGACAAGGGATCCATCAGCGGGATCAGGGTAGGATCGTTGACGAGAGCGGTGGCGAACGGACACCCGGCCTGCTTGGCGCGAACCGAAGCCAGAAGATTGGTATTGTCGTCGTCTGTCACTGCAAGAATTGCGTCGGCACGCTCGACTCCGGCCTCCTTCAGAAGTTCCGAGTTCATGGCGTCACCGTGCAGAACGATGGTGCGTTCCAGAGCATCGGCTGCGCTCTCGGCATGTGCGAGATCCTTTTCGATAACGCGTACGTGCTGCCGTTCGGCACGCCCTTCGAGCGCCTCCGCGACGGCCAGGCCGACATTCCCGCCGCCGAGGATCACGACGTGTTCCTGTCGCTGCACCGTCTTGCCGAAAACCCGCAAGCTGCGCGCGATGTCCTCGAAATGGGTCATGACATGAACCTGATCGCCGGCAAGGAGCTGGTCGCCGGGGCTGGGCACGAAGAGCCTGCCGTCTCGCCTGATGGCCACGACAAGGGCCCTCAGTGTCGAAAACAGGTCGGTCAGTTGCCGAAGCGGCGTGTCGAGAACCGGACAGTCCTCGTCCAGCTGGATTCCAAGCAACTGCGCCTTCCCTCCAAGAAAAACCCCTGTGTCGAATGCCGACGGCACGTTCAGGCGTCGCAGCGCGGCTTCCGCGACCTCGCGTTCCGGGCTGATGACCACATCGATCGGCATGTGATCCTTGCGAAACAGGTCGGAGTAGATCTCCGCGTGATAGCTTTGCGCCCGGAGGCGCGCGATCTTGCGTCGCACGTTGAAAATCGAATGGGCCACCTGACAGGTGACCATGTTCACCTCGTCGGAATGCGTGGCGGCAATGATCATGTCCGCATCTCTGGCGCCGGCACGCTGCAAGACGTCAGGATAGCTGGCATGTCCGGCAACGCCCTGAACATCCAGCGTGTCCGTCGCCCTGCGCACAAGATCCGGATTCCTGTCGACGATGGTCACGTCGTTTCTCTCGCCCGAGAGATGCCGCGCGATCTGCCAGCCGACCTGGCCCGCGCCGCAAATGATAACCTTCATGAATAAGCCTCATGGCCATTCCGGTGACATTTTTCTGGCACGCGCAACGGCCGTGATCAAGATGCAGCTAGACCGGTAGAGGTGCACCTCCCATCCGGAAAGCCTTTCGGCGCGCCGTCCCGCCACCCAAATCTCGGTCGAAATCAATGATTCGACCGGACGCGGCGAGCGATGAGCTTGGAGCGGCTGGGTCGTCCGCCGCGCTTGCCAGGTTTCTTGGGCGCAGTCCGGCCGGATCAGGGCGGAATCCGGCCAGTCCGACGCAATCGGGTCGCCATCTTGGTGTGCCTCCGCATCAAGCAAGAACGGACAACATGACCGCTTCTCGACCCGAGCGGACGTCGGTTCCGGACGCGGCGAATTCACACTTCTTGCCCAAGCCGCCGAATGTCGGCATCGTAGAGGGCGGCCGACCGCAGCCGGATCTCCCGTGCACTCGGGCGCCGGACATTGCGCGCCTCTATTCCTCGCAATGCCAGTGGGAGGAACGGGAAGAAGGGCTTGCCACGCTGTCGCGCCTTCCCTTGCTCTCATTCGAGAGCTTCATGTTGCCGCCGGCCGGAGGCGACGGTTCGCGAAGGCTGTAGATCGCCGCTTCCGACTATCAAGGGCAAGGAATGCTTGTCGCCAAAACGGATCTTGCATTTCGCCACGAGCAACATGGCGAACGTCCTGCCCAGTGCAAAACGATCATCGGTCACCTGACCGCGGCGGCCACGCACTGGCAGACCGATGCAATCCTTCCGGCCGGCGATTTCAATGCGACACCCGAATCGGCGCCGATTGCCTGCATCACCGACAGCGCACTTGTGCTGCGCGGCCTGTTCGCGGGCGCCGATCTGCGCCGCGGCCGCAATGCCCTTCCCGACGCCAGCCCCTGTCTTGTCGGCGATGCGACGCCAGTTTTGCCACGGACCGGTTCGAAGTGCAGATACCATGAGCCTTGTCGGGATTTCCCCTTGCCGCTGATTCAGCCCGCAGGGATGGTCAGGCATCAAGATCTGGTGGCAAGGGGCCGATCAACGGCAACCCCTTGCCTTGTGAAAGGAGATCTGGAATGTCGAAGGACTTGAACGACGCAGCCCCTTCCAGGGGCGAGGCTGGCACACTGTTCGTCGCGGTGGAAGTCAGTGACAAGTCGTGGGTCGTCGGGATCGGCGAGCCGGAGGAAGCGGGCAAGGCGGGGATGCACACGCTGCCGCCTGCCGACGCGGCGGGCCTTGCGGAGAAGGTCGAGAAGGCCCGCTGCCGTGCCGGTGGCGCGGCGCGGGCGCTGCTGACCTGCGAGGCCGGGCACGAGGGCTTCTGGCTGGCACGTTGGCTCGGCGAGCATGTGCCGGAGATCGACGTCGTTGTCTGCGACCCGGCGAGCCTCGAGGTGGTGCGCAGGAAGAAGAAGGCGAAGACCGGCCGGATCGACGCGAGGCGGATGGTGCGCGCGCTGAGGGCGTGGGACCGGGGCGAGGCGGAGGCGCTTTCGGTGGTGCGGATCCCGACGGTCGAGGAGGAGGACGCGAAGCGCCTGCTGCGGCACCGGGAGCGTCTGGTGAAGGAGCGCACCAGCCTTGGCAACACGATCAAGGGGTTGCTGAAGCTGCACGGGATCCGGGGACTGGACCCAAGGAGCCCGACCTTCGCCGCTGGCCTGGCCGAGGTGCGGACCGCGTACGGCGCGTCTCTGCCTCCGGGGGGATGCGGGACGAGATCGAGGCGACGCACGAGCGGCTTGCCAAGGTCATGGAGCAGCTGGCGGATGTCGAGCGGAAGAAGTCGGCGCTGATCGCGGAGGCGGCTGCGGGGCCATCACCGTCACGGGAGGGTGCGTCTCATGAGGGGAGCGAGCGGATCGGCACAGGGGACGGGCCTGCAGTGCCGGGCGCCGCGGCCTTGCTGGTGCAGCTGGCCGGGATCGGGGCGAACGATGCCCTGCTGCTGCAGAACGAGGTTTTCTGCCGGGACTTCCGGAACCGGCGGGAGCTCGGCGCCTGGGCGGGCCTCGCGCCGGTTCCGTGGGCGAGCGGCGGGGTCGAGAACGACCGGGGCATCAGCAAGGCGGGTCGTCCGATAGTGCGCAAGCATCTTGTGCAGATGGCGTGGCGCTGGCTGCGATGGCAGCCCGGGAGCGAGATCGCGAAATGGTTCGACCGGTACTGCGCCCGCCGGCGTGACAGGCTCATGCGCAAGCGGGCGATCATCGCCGTGGCGCGCAAGCTGCTCGTTGCGCTGTGGCGCTACGTCCGGGATGGCCTGGTGCCGAGCGGTGCGGCGTTGGCCAGGGCGGCGACAGCGTGACGGCATCCACCGGAACCAGGGACGCAGGCTGAGGGAGAAGAGGAGTTTGGAATCCGAGGCGGCTCGGCGGGGCCGCGGAGGAACCGGGCGGGCGCGTGATCGATTTGCAGATGGATCCCGTCCCCCGGAACGTCGCAGCCACAGGATGTGGGATCAGGGTCACGAGGCCGGCACGGGCCGGCCAACCGAACCGCATAAGAGTTGAGCGCGCCGTTGAGCGTGCTGGGGAAACGACGTTCACCCGGATCACCTTCGCCGCTTCCGGTCGCCTCCGGAAAGGGCTCCTTGGAAAAGAGAGGCTGCTTGCCCGCTGGCGGGGGACTGGATCCGGGTTCCCCAGCCAGTCAACGTACGAGGGCGGCTCTGACCGACCGCTTCAACAGATCGGGAGATCCGAAATGCGTCACGAAACACAGGACCAGGATTCGGGCTTGCGGAGAGGGCTCATAAGAGCCGCTTGGGCTGACACTGGACGGCTCGAACGGCCACTTCGTGTCAGATCACGTGGCGCTTGAGGCCAGGCTGGATCTCTTGGCTGGAGCGCCTGCGAAAGGGCCAGCCGACAATTGGCAGCATGCGTGGTCCAGCCGGCAAACACGGCAAGGCAAGGATGCGTCCGGATCTGGAAATTCGTCAAATTCAGCGATTCCGCGCCTCAGACCCTATCCTCCGCATCACCCGGCAAGGCTCCATCCGACGCGGCGCTGCGCGTAGATGACATGACATTCAGTGACTTGAGCTTGCGGTGAAGAGCCGAACGTTCCATTCCCACGAACTTCGCCGCCCGGCTGATATTGCCCCCGAAACGCGCGAGCTGAGTGTTCAGGTATTCTCGCTCGAAGATCTCTCGCGCTTGCCGCAGCGGCATGTTGGTGAAATCCCCGGACAATGCCGCCTGGCCACCATCCTGCGTCTTTGCTGGCCTCTCGCCCTCTACTTCGGCCGCAGTGATATCGCCCTTGTCCGCCCCCAGAATCAGCACCTTCTCGATCGTGTTCTTCAGCTGGCGCACATTGCCGGGCCAGGTCATCGATTGAAGCATCGCGACCGCGTCGTCGGCAAGATGCCGCAACGGAAGACCCTGCGACTTGTTGAACGCCGCAATGAAATGCCGGGCGAGTTCCGGAATGTCGTCACTGCGGTCGGCAAGGTCGGGAACCGTGATCGGAACGACATTCAGCCTGTGAAAGAGCTCTTCGCGGAAATTTCCGGCTTCGACCTCGGCCTCGAGATTCCGTGTCGTCGAAGAGATGACCCGCAAGTCAACCCTGACCTTGTCCGTGCCCCCGACACGCTGGAACTGCTGCTCGGTCAGCACGCGGAGGATTTTCGGCTGGGTTCCGGCCGGCATGTCCGCAACTTCGCCGAAGAAGACCACGCCGCCATGTGCCTCCTCGAGCAGTCCCTGCTCGATCCCGCGCCCGGCGCTTTCGCGGCCGAAGAGCACCTCTTCCATTCGCTCCGGCTCGATCGATGCCGAGCTGACTGAAACGAACGGGCCGCTGGCGCGGTCCGAATTTGCATGGATGTAGCGCGCCGCGATCTCCTTTCCCGATCCCGACGGGCCGGTCAGCATCACGCGCCCGTTCGACTTGGTCACCTTGTCCAGCTTGGATTTCAACACCTTGCACGCCGACGACGACCCGATGATGTTTGCCGATCTCAGCTCCTTGCGGCGCAGTTCGGAATTTTCCCGCCGCAGCCGCGAGGTTTCCATCGCCCGCGAGATGACGACCAGAAGCTGGTCGATGTTGAACGGCTTCTCGATGAAGTCGTAGGCACCCTGCTTGATGGCAGCGACGGCGATCTCGATATTGCCATGCCCCGAAATGATGATGATCGGAATGTCGGGATTGTCGCGCTTCGTGGCCTTCAGGATGTCAATCCCGTCCATGCGGCTGTCCTTCAGCCAGATGTCGAGAATCATCAGGCCCGGCGGGTCCCGGTTCAGCTCGGCCATCGCCTCTTCCGAATTCGCCGCCAGCCGGGTGTCGAATCCCTCGTCTCCAAGAATGTCCGAGATGAGAGTCCGAATGTCTTCCTCGTCATCGACAATCAGAATGTCACCCATCAACGCCTCTCCGCCGTTCGGCAAGCCCAGGCTCGCCGGCCTGTTCGATGCCGGCAGCCAAGGGCAGGCAGATTTCCGCGCGAGCCCCGATCTGGCCAGAATCGTCCAAAGGGTCGGCGTCTGTCAGAACCAGCGACCCCCCGTGTTCCTCAATGATCTTCTTCACTATGGACAGGCCCAACCCGGTGCCCTTTGCGCGTGTCGACACATATGGCTCGAAGAGCCGTGACCGATCCTCTGGCAGCCCGATCCCGTTGTCGGAAATCGCAATTCGCGCGACTTGTCCCTCGACTTTCAGGCTCACATGAACTCTCGGTGAGTAAACATTTGGCATTGAACCTTTTTCCATGATGCATTCAATGGCCTCGCCGGCATTCTTGATCAGGTTTGTCAGTGCCTGGCCCATCATTGCCTTGTCCACGTCGGCGCAGATCGGCGTCTCCGGAATCTCCGAAGTCAGCTCATGCGCCTCGGATGTCTCCTGCAGAGTCACGACATCCCGCATGGCCGCGGCCAAGTCCTGTCGACTGCGTTCCGGCTCCGGCATCCGCGCGAATCTGGAAAACTCGTCCACGATGCGCCTCAGGTCGTCTGTCTGGCGCACGATCACATCGGTCATCTGGTCTAGCTGGTCGGCTTCGTCTCCTGCCGCTGCACGAAACTTCCGCTTGATCCGCCCTGCGGAAAGCTGGATCGGCGTCAGCGGATTCTTGATCTCATGCGCGATCCTCCGCGCCACGTCGCCCCAAGCGGCCATTCGCTGGGCCGTGACGAGATCGGTCACGTCGTCGAACGCGATCACGTATCCTTCCTCCTCGCCTTCCACGCCTCGCCGCTTTGCGATCCGCACCAGGAGGGATTCGGCGACTCCGCCCCGAGACGCCCGGATCTCGTCCTGCTCGGTAACGCGACCGCCTGCATTCAGTCGGCCGAGCAGGGGGCCGAACTCCGGAACCGCCTTCTCCAGCGGCGCGGAAAGGAGGTCTCCCTCGATCTCGAGGATGCGTTCCGCTGAGCGGTTGATGAACGTGACCCGCCCCTGGGTGTCGAGCCCGATCACGCCTGCGGTCACCGAGGAAAGCACGCTGTCGAACAGCCGACGCCGCCGTTCAATCTGCTGGTTCTTCGCAAGCAGCCGCTCGCGCTGGCCCTTGAGCTGGCGAGTCATCTGGTTGAAGAGGCGGCCAAGCATGGCGATTTCGTCATCTCCGGACTCTTCGCGGACCTGCACGTCGAGGTCTCCCGCGCCGACGCGGTGGGCTGCCCCGGCAAGACGGCCAACCGGACGCGACAACCGCTCGGCGAACCAGAGGCCCAGCCATATCGCTGCCAGGATCAGGATGACGGCAAAGCCAAGATAAAGCAGCCCGAACTCGAAGACGAGCCGTCCGCGTGCCGCCTCCAGCTCATTGTACAGCTTCGCCGTTTCCTCCGCCTCGTCCAGAAGTCCCAGAATCTTGCCGTCGACGCTGCGGGACACGTAGAGATACCGGTCCAGGAACGCCGCAAGCATCACGAGGGCCCGGAGCTCGTCCGTCTCCAGGTCCTCGATGATCACCGTCTCTCCACGCGTTGACGCGGCGAATTCTCCCTCGCTCGGCATTTCAAAGTCGAACAGGTAGGACCGCTCCCCGCGGGACCGGATTTCCCCGGCGCCGTCGATGACGTAGGCCTCTCGCAATCCGCGTTGCACGCGGCTCTGCCCCTGCCCCAGCAACTGCCGGAGCTCGCCGTCGGAAACGAATGCCGTCCGACTGCGCGAGGCATTCAGGAACTCCGCCAGCGCCTCGGCATCTTCGGCAAGGTCGCGTCGCTGATCGTCCTGATAGGCCACGGCTGCCGACAATGACGCTCGTACCACTCCGCTCACCCGCTCGGAAAACCAGCTCTCCAGCCCTACATTGATCGTCAGTCCGGCAAATATGGCCACCATGGCGGTCGGGATGAACGCAATCAGGGCAAAGACACCGGTCAGCCGCAAGTGCAGCCGGGAACCGGCTGACTTCGCACGCCGTGCGGCAATCATCGCTGCAATCCGCCTGGCAACCAGAGCCGTAATAGCCAACACATAGATCAGATCCGCCAGGAAGACGAGACGCAGCGTCAACGGCGACGAGCTGCGATCAAGCGGACCGAGCACCAGGAAGGTTGCCAGGACCAGGACTGGTCCCAGAATGACGAGGCTCAATGGCCCCGCATTTCGGAGCCGCCGCAATCCCCAGAACTGGCTGACCGCCATCGGCGGCGTTGTGCGTGCTCTTTGGGCCACAGACGTTCCTGTCAACATGTCGGGTCAAATCCAGCCACCGCCGCTGCATGTTGATGAACTGCAACAGGGATCGCCGGTTCGACACGCTATTGTTGCCGATTTACATCAATTTGCGACGCCGTGCCACGCGAATGTCGAGTTCGGTGATCTTTTTCCGCAGCGTGTTGCGATTCATGCCAAGCAGTTCAGCGCACTTTGCCTGGTTCCCGCCCGTGGCATCAAGGGCTGCTTCGATCAGCGGCAGTTCGACTTCGCGCAGGATCCGATGGTAAAGCCCGGCGGGCGGAAGATGCCCTCCATGAAGGTCGAAGTATCTCCGGAGATGCTTGGCAACCGAAGTGGACACTCCGTCGTCGGCACCAGCGTTGGGAGCGGCCTCCGGCTCGCTGTCAAGAACCGACTTCACGTCCGACCGCAGAACCTGGATCTCTCCGCCCACGAGCATCAGCCGTCGCACGGTGTTTTCGAGCTGGCGAACGTTTCCGGGCCAGGAATACGCGCGAAGAAGCTCGATGGCATGGCCGTCGAACTGGCGTGTCGGCAGTCCATCCTGCTCGGCCCGCTGCGCGAAGTGCCTGGCAAGAAGCATGATGTCGTCGATCCGGTCTCGAAGCGGCGGCAGTTTCAATGTCACTCCGCTCAGCCGGTAGTACAGGTCTTGCCGAAAGCCGCCCTTGTCCATGGCCGCTGCAAGATCGGCCTGCGTAGTTGCAATGATGCGCGGGCCGTCCTCCTTCAAGTCGTCAATCATGCGGACAATGCGGGTTTGCGCTTCAAGCGGAAGATCGGCGACCTCGTCGAGCAGCAGGGTTCCGTTCCGCGCCCGGCTGATCAAGGAGGAGGGCTCCTCGACGGCCTGGAAGTCCGCCCCGGCCGCGGTGACAAGAGGCATGGTGCGCCGATCACCCAGGTCGTGAATGGTGCGTGCGATCAGGGACTTGCCCGTCCCGCTTTCGCCGGTGATCAAAATCGGCAGATCAGCGTTCATCACCCGCGCAATCAATTGATAGAGCGACTGCATGCCCTGGCTGCGACCGACAAGCGGCAGGTCCTCAGCCACGGCATCGTCGGCCTGGGATGCCTGTCCACCGGACCGCGGCCTGTCGGCAAGTGCCCGGCTCACCCGCTTCATCAGGTCGGGCAGATCGAAGGGCTTGGGAAAATAGTCAAATGCGTCCGCCTCGGTCGCCTGGATCGCGGTAACGATCGTGTTCTGCGCAGAGATCACGATGACCGGCAGATCAGGACGCACCGAATTTATCTCCGGGACCAGATCGATGCCGTTCCCGTCCGGCATGATCACGTCGGTGATCACCAGGTCGCCCTTTCCCTCGTTGATCCATCGCATCAAGGTGAGCAGCGAAGATGTGGCGTGAACCTTGCAGCCGCCTCTGGTCAGGGCTTGCGTCAGCACGGTGCGGATCGTGCGGTCGTCATCAGCTACCAGTACCGTGCCATCCATTGGTCCCTTGCCTCGCTATTGTTGTTGATCTTTCGGGGCGGCTGGAAGCGACAAGCGAAAGACCGTCTTGCCCGGCATGCTGTCTACGGTGATCCAGCCATCGTGGTCGGAGACTATCTTCGAGGCCAGGGCAAGACCCAGACCGGTCCCGTTCTCCCTGCCCGAGACGAATGGATCGAAAATGTCCTGCAGGATGTTCGACGGAATGCCCGGACCGTCATCAACGATCTCGACGTTCAGCGCCAGTCCGTTGGTGCGCCGATTGCGTCGAAACTTCGACGACACGTCATAGAATGTGCGGATCAGGATGCGTCCGGGCGAGCCGCCTGTCGCTTCGGCCGCATTCTTCAACAGGTTCGAGAAGACCTGAAGCATCTGGTCTTCGTCCACCCAAACCAGCGGCAACGACGGATCAAACTCGTCAACCAACTCCATGTGGGCCGCGAATCCCACGGATGCCGAACGCCTCGCACGAACAATGAGATCATGGACATTGACCGCCCGGCATACCGGTGGCCGCAGGTTGCCGAACTGCTCCACCTGCTCGAGAAGCCCCAGAATGCGCCGCGTCTCGCTGACGATCAGGTCGGTCAGGGCAAGATCGTCCTTGGAAAGGTTCATGCCGATCAGCTGCGCAGCACCAGTGATGCCTGCCAGCGGATTCTTGATCTCGTGCGCAAGCATTTCGGCCATGCCGATCGCGGATCTGGCAGCCGAGCGCCCGGACATCGCCTGGTCCAGCCGCTCTCCCACGAACCTGGGTTCAACCAGCATTACAAGGTGACCTGCCGTGCCGACCACGGGCGCCAACTTGATGTCGCAGCGCTCGGCCGCGCCTTCGCCCGTGACCACGTTCATGTTGTTCATGAAGAGCGGGGCCTGCTCGCGTCGAACTCTCGCAGCATGTTCGCTCATCGACGCGTCCGTGACAAATGCATCGAATGCGGATGCGCCGACCGCCTGCCGGGCGGATGAATTCAGATGGCTCTCCGCCGCCGGATTCATCCCAGCGATCCTGTCCTCCTCGTCCAGCAGAATTGCGGGCACGGGCAACGACAACCAGAAGCTGTCCCGGAACCCGTTCATTCATGAACCGCCGCGCGAATTGATGCCGGCACCCCCAACATGGACGCGCATGCGGAACTGGCACAGCCCCTGATGCCGGCACGGCTTCCGGATCCGGGTGCACGGGATGCCTGCACGCTGATCTGCCGGCGCTTCGCCCGGTCCTGCAGCAGGGTCGTGGCCAGCGACAATCCATGCTGAGGAATCGAGAACTCAGACTCAGTCGCTGCTTCCAATGCCCTTTCCTCCGCCCGGCACGTCGCCGCACCGGTCTTGCCCGAGCAAGAAATGCTGCATGGAACTGCACATGCCCGATATCGGGCAACACTTACCCAAGCTTATCATCCAAGAATTTTTTCCTTTTGGATCATGCCGTTGAGAAAGCGTCAAGACGGCAAACGGATTCGATGCCGATTTCCCGAGCTTCGCGCTTCGGAACCCGGCCGGCGGTGCCGGCGCCCATGCGGGACAGCAGTCGCCCGAAGACACACCGCACGAGGGCCTCGGCTCCCTGCAGGCATCCCGGCTCCGGGGCGAGGTGTCCGGCGAGAACCTCGCAAACGCAATTGCACTGCGGCTGCCAGTCCTCCCGCGGCGGGTCGCGGTGTCATCCAAGAAAACGGGCTGAACGAACTGACGCGCCCCGTTTTCGGCTGCGAGTTGACGAGCCCGCCGGAAGGCGAGCGGGCCTGCCTTGCGCTGCCGGAAGTAGTGGCGCGTCAAGCGAACATTCCATCGGGTTCAACGAATGTGCCAGTCACAATGTGCCAGTCACATGGCAATGCATTCTGGGGTCCAAGACTGGAATCAAGGGAGAAGCGAGCCTGGAGCCAGGCCACGCCAAAGCGGCCGAATCCGGTATCACGCGCATCCGACCTGGGCCAGCCCGGCCGGTCGGCATTGTCAGCAGCACGGGCACAGCATAGACAAGGCGGCATCAAGTGAAGGACACGGTCCCCGATGGAATTGCGCTTAGGCAACGGCTTTGATGTGCATCGGTTCGGTCCCGGCGATCACGTCACGATTTGCGGGGTGACTGTGCCCCATGATCGCGGCCTTGCCGGCCATTCGGATGCCGACGTCGCCACGCATGCAATCACCGACGCGATCTACGGCGCGGTGGCAGAGGGCGACATAGGCCGGCACTTTCCGCCGACAGACCCGCAATGGAGAGGCGTCGAAAGCTCAGTGTTCCTGAAGCATGCCGTCTCGCTTGCCGGCAAGCGAGGCTTTCGGATCGCGAATGTCGACACCACCATCATTTGCGAATTCCCGAAGATCGGTCCTCACGTGTCCACGATGCAGGCGCGGCTCTCCGGGATCATCGGGCTTGCCAAGGATCGAATCAGCGTCAAGGCGACAACGTCCGAACAACTGGGATTCACTGGCCGTCGCGAGGGCATCGCAGCGATCGCGACTGCCGCCCTGGTGGCAGAGTGACGCGGCGCCTCCTCCTCAGTTTCTTCTACGCAGGCTTCCTGCGCCCTGCCCCAGGCACATGGGGGTCGCTGGCGGCCCTTCCTGCGGCATGGGCGTTCTGGCAGGTCGGCGGGGCGATCCTGCTTGCCGTCGCGATCGTTGCCACTTTCACTGCGGGCACAATGGCAATTGCACGGGAACTCAGGGAAACCGGCGTTCACGACCCTGGCTGGATCGTCATTGACGAGGTTGTGGGACAATGGATTGCGCTTCTTCCGGTCGCTGTCGGCGCCACCGTGTCGGGCGCGTCACCAACTGGTCTGTGGCCCGGCATCCTTTCGGCATTCCTTCTGTTCCGCCTGTTCGACATCTGGAAACCATGGCTTGTGGGACATGCCGACCGTCGCGAGGACGCATTTGGCGTCATGCTTGACGACTTTTGGGCCGGCACATTCGCGGCGTGCGGGATCACGGCACTTGCGGCCCTCGCTCACTTTGGGCCTGCTCCATGAACGTGTCCGATCTCCTCGATCGTGCCCGACGCGGCGGCGTGAAGATTGCCACGGCCGAAAGCTGCACAGGCGGCTTGGTTGCGGCCCGAATCACCGGCATTCCCGGCTCATCGGACGTTTTCGAGAGAGGTTTCGTCACTTATTCGAACATATCGAAAATCGATCTGCTGGGAGTTGATGCCGGGACCATCACGCGGCACGGAGCGGTCAGCCAACAAGTCGCGAGAGCCATGGCAGAGGGCGCGATCGACAACTCGGAGGCGCATGTCGCCGTCTCGATAACCGGGGTCGCAGGCCCGGGCGGCGCTGGCCGCAAGCCAGAAGGCATGGTCTGCTTCGGCCTGGCTTCGGTGAACACCGACACGCTTGCCGAGACCCGGCGGTTCGGCGCAGTTGGCCGCGAGAGCGTAAGGGCCGCCAGCGTGCAGCACGCCTTGGCTCTGCTCGATTCCGGCATTGCCGAATCGCTCAAATGATTGGCCAGTGACGTCAAATTTGCCAAAAAACTAGGCAATTTCAGAAGCGGCCCGCAAATCGGGCAAGTTTTGCGCTGTCCGGCTTTCGTTTCCGGCGACGCTGCTGTTTCTGGCGGCGCAGTCAAACCGTCGAAAGGAGAAATTCCATGGTTGGGGCAGACACGGCTTGGATCATTGTAGCCACGGCACTCGTGCTACTGATGACATTGCCAGGACTGGCATTGTTTTACGGCGGGCTTGTGCGTGCTCGGAACGTCCTGAGCGTCTTGATGCACTGTTACTCACTGGCTTGTCTGATGAGCGTTCTGTGGCTGGTTGCGGGATATTCGATCGCATTCGGCAGCGGAACCAGCGGCCTCTGGGGCGGTCTCGGCAAGATGTTCCTGAACGGCGTCGACACGGCCAGCATTTCGGGGACGCTGCCCGAAATTCTCTTTTTCGCGTTCCAAATGACGTTCGCCATCATCACGCCGGCGCTGATTGTCGGCGCCTACGTGGAGCGCATCAAGTTCTCGTTCGTCCTCGCCTTCTCTGCAATCTGGATGCTGATCTGCTACGCGCCCGTCGTGCACTGGATCTGGGGCGGCGGCATGCTGTCCGACGGAGGGATTCTCGGCGAAGTCGGAGTTCGCGACTTTGCCGGCGGCATCGTGGTCCACCAGACGGCAGGCATCGCCGCACTTGTCCTCGCCGTGCTGCTGGGAGCGCGCAGGGACAAGTCAAGACCGCCCCATAACCCAGGGTACGTCATGGTGGGAGCGGCGCTGCTGTGGGTCGGATGGTACGGCTTCAATGGCGGCTCGCAACTCGCGGCCGACGGCGGAGCTGCCATGGCGGTAACCGTGACACATATTTCGGCTGCAACGGCTTCGCTGACCTGGGCATTGTGGGAGCGTATCAAGCACGGCACCGCATCGCTCGTCGGCATGGTGACAGGCACCATTGCGGGGCTTGCATCGATCACGCCGGCATCCGGCTTTGTCGGCCCTCTCGAAGCGCTCATCATCGGAGCCATAGCTGGCATCCTCTGCCTGGAGGGCGTCCACTTCATCCGTGACCGCCTCAAGATCGACGACACGCTCGATGTCTTTGCCGTCCACGGAATCGGCGGAATTTTTGGAACCGTCATGCTCGCGCTCCTCGGCCATGCCAGTTGGGTCGGGCAACTCGGCGGAGTCGTGGTCGTCGGACTCTATGCAACCGCCATTTCAGCCGTCATCGCCATCGCCTTGAGAGCGACCATAGGCATGCGCGTCGATGAAGAGACTGAGGTTGCCGGCCTCGACATCGCGCAGAGTGGCGAGCGAGCCTATGACATGACGTCCTGATCTGTGTCGCGTCAACCGCTCATTGTTCGCTGATCATGTTCCGGAGGGTCGCGCCGAGGGCATCCTCGGCGCGACCGTCCAACACAGCCACGACGACCTGGCACCGAGAGATTCAGCGCCGCTGCCTTGGGTCGTGCCGATACGTTGCGGAAAATTGAATTCTTCGGTGGCGCCCCGGCTTGTGGGCAGGCAATGTCGGGTCATGATCCTGAAGATGGAATCCCGCCTGATGCCATCACAGGCAAAGCGTTCCCGGCTTGCGGAACTGGTCGAAGGCCAGTGGATTCCCTGCAACGCCGCCCTTGACGAGCGCTTCGACTGCTACCGCAAGACCGGTGGCCCGATGGCGGAGACGCTCACGAGGCGGTTCAGGATGGGCGACATCGTGTGCGCCGCCATGCCCTCGGGGAAGCGGCACGACGTCCATGTCGGGCGCGTCGCGGTGCAGGCCTCGGCCTCTTTCAACGCCCAGTCCGCCAGCGGCACCGTCCAGGGCGTCTCGCGAAGGCATTGCCGCATCGCCCAGCTCGAGGACAGGTACGGCCATGACTTCGACACTGTCCGGAAAGAGGAGAAGGCACCGATGCATCGAGCACGCGACATCGCATTCCTCCACGCCCTGAAGAACGGGGTTTCCCGCAATACGGACAAATGAGCGAACTGCAGAACGCCAAAGCGCTGGTCCGGGACTTCATTGACCGTTTGGACCGTGCCGCGGCGGGCGATGAAACCGGATCGGTCTTTCAATCCGGTGCGTCCGAAGATCTCAAGTATCGCGGTGTTCATCCGTTTGACACGCTCTTTGGGTCGGATGTCGTCGCAGACCGCGTCTGGTCTCCGCTGAAAGACGCCATGCCGCTGATCCAGCGTCGAATCGATATCTTTCTGTGCGGTCACAACGCCCTGCCAGGGGAATCGGGACTCTGGGTCGTGGAAACGGGGAACCTTCTGGGGGATTTCACGGACGGCTGGCTGGGCATCCCGGCCACGCAAAGAGCCGCATACCTGCCTTACGTGTCCCTCTACCGGATCGAGGACGCAAGGATCGTCGAGATGGTCGAATTCCTCGACGTGCTTGCCGTGATCACCCAGGCCGGGCTCAATCCCTGGTTACGGCATCATTCCGGCGGGTACATGATGTCACCAGGTCCGCGGACCCATGACGGGCGGCTTGCGGAACCGCAGGACGCGGCGGCGACAGAGGCGACTTTCACCCTGACATACGAGATGCTTGCGGACCTGGCGAAGTCCTACGCCTCCCCTGACGATCACATGAAACGGTTCTGGCATGACGACATGGTCTGGTTCGGCCCAACGGGAATCGGAACCAGTCTTGGGTTCAAGGGCTATCGGCGCGGCCACACGGGGCCTTTCGAGCACAAGCTCGATACGGTGGACATCCTGCGCGAGGAGGTGACCGTAGCCGAAGGAAACTTCAGTGCGGTCATGTGGTGGCCATGTCTCAGAATGCGAAACATTGGCGACTACATGGGTGTGCCCGCAAACGACAACCTCGCCGAAATGCGTGTCGTGGATCTCTACCGCCGCGATGGCGACAAACTGGCCGAGAACTGGATCTTCATCGACATGCTCCATTTCCTGAAAGGGCAAAATGTCAATCTTCTGGCCAGCATTCGGAAAGGCGACTGAACTGGACGGTTTCGCGGAATCGCGCTCGCGAAAATCCCGCCATCCTGCGGAACCTCTCTCACAGGATCATGTGCCAACGCCTTGACAACTCGCTGGGGGGAGGCAAAGGCCGCGCTGCGTGTGTCCCGGATGGCGTAGGATCCACGCAAGACCTTGCAGGAATCGATCCCGATTGCCGGAATGTCGCGGACCACATGGCCCGCAACGCCCATCGGATGCGGGAAACCGGTGCGAGCGGCGTTGATTCCATCGCGGATTGCCACGGCTTCCACAAAGCCATGTCATCCGCGAAGCTGGGCGCCACTGCTGCGAGAACATTCCAGCCATGACCGCGTTATGACACTCCCCCTGATCTCAATCCTTGTAGTCTGGTTCCTCCCTGTCCAGCACCAGCTTCATCTCCTCGAAATGCGCGGTTTCCGCATCCTTGTAGGTCTCCCACTCGCTTGCTGTCGCCTCGGCAAGTTCATCCGGCATCACGGCAAGCTCCCGCCCGGTCTGGTAGGCCATGACCATTGTCCGGGCGGCGCGTTCAAGATGGTACAGCGCGTCCCAGGCCTCGGCGACGCTGGCGCCGAACGTGGTGACACCATGGTTCTGCATCAGCACCGCTCCATGGTTGCCCACGGTTCGCGAAATCCGTTCCCCCTCTTCCTCGTCGGAGGCGATTCCACCGAAAGCCAGATCATACGCCAGCCGCCGAAACCAGCGGGCCGTCACCTGATCGACCGGCCGGACCGTCGGATCCTTCAGGCTCGCGAGCGCAGTCGCGTATGGAGGGTGGATGTGAAGCGCAACGCGGGCCTGCGGAAGGTTTCTGTGCAGGGCGGAGTGGATCGACCAAGCGCTTCGATCGGGAGCGTCGGGTCGTTCCGTGGTCGAAGGATCGCCGGCATTGCAGAGGATCAGGTCTGAAGCCCCAACACGGCTCCAATGCACCCATTTGGGATTGACGAGGAATTCCTTGCCATCCGCACTGACTGCAGCGGAGAAGTGGTTTGCCACCGCCTCGTGCCATCCATTGCGGCAGGACAGCCGGAGGGCGGCTGCGAGATCAACGCGGATCGTTGCCTCGTCACTGGCAAGTTTCGTGTCATGGCGGGTCATTTTCTCACTCCATCTGCCTGCGGCGGGACAATGAGGCGGCACCAAGGGATTGCCGCCCTCTCAGTGCCTAGAGAATCACGCGCGCAGCGGCAAGTCGCGCATGAACCAACCGTTCCCCATTTTGTGAACGACAGGCAATCGGCAGCAATTTTCTGTCCGCAACGATCGCAACATCTGCTCCTGCCGCCCCCAGACGGCCCAAGTTGCCGTGAATCGTGCATGGCGCGAAGCCGAACACGCGAACCTCGATCAACGCGATGATCCGGCTTGGAATTCGCCCTTGCCGAGCGCCGCGGCAAGCATGTCCGGACAATTGGAACACCGGGGAAAAATTGCGTCGTGCCCTTTCCGGTGCAATGTTGCGCTGGCCGCTTGATCGAATGGCGGCATCCTGCACGGCCGTCACTCGATGAATGCGCGGCCATCTGCATGCGCCGAGGGCGGAAACCGGCACGCATGACGGCAGGCATGGCCACATGCATCGCACGAGAACCCAAATCGGCCCAGTCCCTTGACTGAAGGCTTGGTCAAGCGCTGACACGGTTCGACCCCGGCTTTCGCTGGCTGGCGCTAGAGTGCGCTTTTGGGCTCCCAGGCAGGGGCGGATCAATTCACTGCCGTCTCTCGAATGACTCCATGGCGGGGCACGGGACAAGGCCCTGCAGCATGGTCACGGCTGCCCGCGAAACCCGGTGCAGCCGACGGGCACGTGAATTCCTGACAGAAATTCCGCCTGTGCCGCCCGGCTGTCGCATCTGACGCGCAAATCGAAGACACTTTTCCTTTGAGCCCGCACCATATAGACATCGCGTAATGGCACGCGAGCAGAGCCGAGAGGCAAGAATGGCAAAGCGATCGCATGACGATGACGTGGAGTTCATCAAGTCACTGGCTGAACTTCTGAGCGAGAATGACCTTTCCGATTTGCGGGTAAAGCGTGAGCATCCCGAGAACGGAAGCCTTAGTGTTCGAGTAAGCAAGACGGGCTCGAACACTGCGCCCGTCCCGGTCCAGGCGCCTGCCGTCCAGGCACATGTACCGCCCCCCGCCCCGACACCCGAACCAGGCACGGCTGCCGTGCCGCCGGATGGTGACGGCGATGATCCGGCCTCACTGCCTGGGGCAGTGGTTTCGCCCATGGTCGGAACCGCCTTCCTGCATCCGGAACCCGGTGCCGAGCCATTCGTCAAGCTTGGCGACGAGATCACGGAAGGCCAGACATTGCTGATCGTTGAAGCCATGAAGACCATGAACAATATCCCGGCGCCCAAGTCGGGCAAGGTCAGGCGCATCCTAGTCGAAGACGGTGCGCCGGTTGAGTTCGGTGCGCCGTTGATGGTGATCGAGTAGGTTCGCGCCCGTGTTCGAGAAGATCCTGATTGCAAACCGGGGCGAAATCGCGCTTCGCGTAGTCCGAGCCTGCCGCGAAATGGGCATCCAGTCAGTCGCGGTGCATTCCACGTCCGACGTGGATGCCATGCACGTGCGCATGGCGGACGAAAGCATCTGCATCGGGCCGCCGCCCGGCGCGCAGAGCTACCTGTCGATCCCGGCCATTGTGTCCGCCTGCGAGATCACCGGTGCGCAGGCGGTGCATCCGGGCTACGGCTTTCTCTCGGAAAACGCGAAATTCGCGCAGATTCTTGAGGACCATGAGCTCAAGTTCATCGGGCCTTCGGCAGAGCACATTCGCCTCATGGGGGACAAGATCACCGCGAAGGAGACGATGGAAGCCCTGGGCGTGCCCTGCGTGCCCGGCTCCGGAGGCGCAGTGGAGACACTCGATGAAGCAATCGGGATCGGGAAGCAACTTGGCTACCCGGTCATCGTGAAGGCGACGGCCGGAGGTGGCGGCAAGGGCATGAAGCTGGCCAAGGCCGGCACCGAAATGGAGACGGCGTTCCGTACCGCGCGCTCGGAGGCCAAGGCCGCGTTCGGCAACGACGAAGTGTATATCGAGAAGTACCTGGGCAAGCCTCGTCACATCGAGATCCAGATCTTCGGCGACGGAAAGGGCAACGCCGTGCATCTTGGCGAACGCGACTGCTCGCTGCAGCGCCGCCACCAGAAGGTCCTCGAGGAAGCGCCCGGTCCTGCAATCGATGAGAGAACCCGTGCCCGAATCGGAAAGACGTGCGCGGATGCCGTTGCGCGGATCAACTACGCAGGAGCCGGAACTGTCGAATTCCTGCATGAAGACGGGGAATTCTATTTCATCGAGATGAATACCCGTTTGCAGGTCGAGCATCCGGTGACTGAAGCGATCTTCGGCGTCGACCTGGTTCGCGAACAGATCCGGGTCGCTGCCGGCGAACTGATTTCCTTTTCCCAGAAGAGCCTGCAAATCGACGGCCACTCCATCGAGATCCGGATCAATGCCGAGAAGCTTCCCAGGTTTACTCCCTCCCCGGGGAGAATCACCCAGTATCACGCTCCTGGCGGCTTGGGAGTGCGTATGGATTCGGCAATCTATGACGGGTATTCCATTCCGCCCCATTACGACTCCCTGATCGGCAAGCTGATAGTCCACGGACGTGACCGCCCAGAGGCGCTGGCACGACTGCGTCGCGCCCTTTCCGAACTGATTGTCGACGGGATAGACACCAACGTGCCACTCTTCGACGCTCTCCTGAGAGAGCCCGCGATTCGGTCAGGTGACTACAACATTCACTGGCTGGAAAAGTGGCTCGCCAAGAATTTCGAGGGAGGCGTCCGCCCGTGATGAAGATTGCGCCGCCCCACCCTGGATGGATCTCGTGAGCGAACGGAACCTGACCCCGGAACTTCTGCTTGGAGCATACGCCACTGGCGTCTTTCCGATGGCGGATTCACGCGACGATCCCGACATCCATTGGGTTGATCCTCAAGTGCGGGGCGTGCTGCCGCTTGACGGGTTCCACTTGTCGCGGTCTCTCAGACGGCGGATGCGAGGCGGAAACTACACGGCCACCCTCGACGTCGAATTCGAAGCGATAGTTGACGGTTGTGCCAATCGAGAGGAAACCTGGATCAACGGGACGATCCGGGAACTGGTGTCCAAGCTTCATGCCATGGGACATGCACATGGATTCGGCGCCTGGTCAAAAGGTCGTCTCGTCGGCGGAATGTACGGAGTCGCGCTCGGCGGCGCGTTTTTTGGCGAAAGCATGTTCTCCGCAGAAACCGATGGCTCGAAAATGTCGCTTGCGTGGGCCGTCGATCACCTCCGGCGAACCGGGTTCGTCCTCTGCGACACGCAATTCAGTTCACCGCACCTGGCGTCTCTCGGCGTCAGGGAGGTCACGCGCGCGACCTATAGGGCTTCACTGGCCCGCGCACTTGAAGCGTCGGCCGACATCACTCGGGAACCGCTCGAAACCGATCCTCAGGCCGTGGTGCAGCGGATGACCCAGATGTCGTATCGTGGATGATCAAGTGCATTGAGCGCCGGGCTTGACGCGACCATCCAGCCATCAAAGACGACTGCATCACGTACGGAATCGCGGATCGTGAGCCACGCGAATCCTTCGCCCGCCGGATTGTCCTCAAAGTAGCGACATTCACCAAGACCGACTTCAACCCGCCCCACGGTGACGGTTTCACCGACACGAAGCTCGACATCGACCACTTCACCCGACACCTTGTCGAGGCCTTTGAGTATGACGCCGCCGGAACGCACAACCCTGACTTCCTCGGGCATGGCATCGGGAATGGCCACGGGCAATTCGTCAATGGCAGATGTGTTGACATCCTCCTGGGCGGCGGCCGGACCGGCCAGCAACACCGGAAGCAAAAGGACATGAATCACTCTTCGGGTCCGGCCACGAACTTCATGAGCAGCTGAACGACGGAAATCGCGCCTTGCGTGTCCTCGATTTCGCTTCCCGGCTCGAGATTGACGATCGACCCGCCGGGAAGTAGCTCCACGAAGCTGCCGCCAAGAAGACCTTCCGAGGAAATTATGGCGGCTGTGTCGTCCGGCAAGATCACGTCATCCTGAACGCCGATTACGGCATTGGCACGGAAGGATTGCGAATCGAGATTCAAGTCGAGGACCGAACCGACCTTGACCCCCGACAGCCGCACGTCGGTGCCGATGCCGACGCCTTCCGCCGAACGAAAGGATGCCGTGTAGGTCTCCATGCCCGACGCCGAAAGATTCACGCCACCGACCTGCGCCAGGTAGATCAGGAATCCTGCCGCCATGGCGAGAACGCCGGCGCCTGTAAGGACTTCCGTCGTGTTTTCCGACATGGCGATCACTCGGGAACCCAGGCTTCGTAGTCCTTCCGGTCGACCGGCTCGGAACGCCGGATCGAACCGGGAGGCGCATACGCCTGCGGCGTGCCCGTCAGGTTCTCCTGATGCGGCCTTTCCCAGTCCTTGCGGGCGAGCGGCCGTTCTGTCGGTGGCTCGTCATAGGTATAGTGCAGCCATCCGTGCCAGTCTGCGCCGATCCGGCTTGCCTCGGCCTCGCCATTGTAGATCACCCATCGCCTTCCGTCGCGGGACTGGTAGAAGACGTTGCCCTGCTCGTCTTCGCCGACTCGCTTGCCCTTGAGCCAGGTGTGGAACTGGGTGCCCCAAGTCTGGCCGTTCCACCAGGTGACCGCCCGAATAAGCGTGTTGAAAATGCTCATCGCGAACCTTCCTTCCGATTTGTTTGGGGTATGGCGCAAGGCGAGAGGAATTTCCAGCAAAAGCCTGTTGTCGAGGGAAGTTTCCGAAACGCGTCACGGCACCAGTGCACCGGGCCCCGACGCGTGCGCTCAGGGCGGAAACTTTCCGTGATCGACTTGCCCTTCGTGCGTGAGATTTCCTCAGAGTGCTCAAGCGGTTCTTGATTCGCGTGCGGGCCTGACTTAGATCTTCGCTGACACCCCTTGCGGTTCTCGGCCGCAAGGTGCGGGGCCTCTTCGGGGGCCCTGCTCTTGCGGCGGACCTTTCGATGCGCACCTACATCCATGTTGCCGGTTTCAACCTCTGCCATGAAACGTTCAGACGCACGTCATGGCAATGGCTCGATCCGGTCGCCCTCATTGCGAACGTGCTACGGCCCAACCACGACATCGTCGCCGCGGAGCATGTCACGACATGGGTTTCCGGGACTCCAGTAGCCCGCTCGAACCTCGTTCGTCCATCTCGTGAGCCGAGCAACATCATTCTCCGGAACTGCGGATCTACTTCTCGAAACGAGGTTCCATTCTCTGAACGTCGGCCCTGGTTCGACGGAAAAGCTGCCTGAGGAAGGGCCTTGCCCATGAAAACTGAATGCGTAGTCCGAAGCCGAAGCCAGGTTGGCGAAGGGGCCGTCTGGGATGATCGGGATCAGGTGCTCTGGTGGGTGGACATTCCGGCCGGATTGATTCATCGCTTCCACCCGTCGAGTGGCAGGAACATCACCGTTGACTATGGCGAGCCCGTCGGGTGCCTTGCAGTTCGCGAGGCGGGCGGGCTGATTCTCGCAACGAAATCTGGCTTCTGCCTTTTCGATCCCGACAGCAACAAGCGCCAGCCGATCGCGGATCCAGAAGCGCATCTCGCGATGAACCGCTTCAATGACGGGGCGACCGACACCATGGGCAGGTTCTGGGCCGGAACCATGAAGGATGGCGGCACGCCAGAGCGCAAGGGACGATTCTACCGCCTTGACACGGACCTGGAGGTCACGCCCTGGAAAGACGGATTCTTCACCACCAACGGCCTCGCATTCTCGCCCGACGGGCGGACGATGTACTTCTCTGACAGCAGCAAGGCGGTGCGCACGATCTGGCGCGCAAGCTACGATCCGGATACGGGCACCCCTGGTGAACCGGAAGTGTTTTTCGATACAAGATGCGTTGCCGGGCGCCCGGACGGCGCGACGGTCGATGCCGACGGCTGCTACTGGCAGGCAGGAATTGACGGCTGGCAGCTTTACCGGATCACGCCCGAGGGCCGTGTCGACATGACGGTGGACCTTCCCGTCGAGCGCCCCTCGCGACCAATGTTCGGCGGATCCAACCTTGATACGCTCTATGTCACTTCACTTGCGGTTGGCCTGAGCGCGGGGCGCGAACAGCCGGAAGCCGGATCGCTTTTTGCGGTTTCCGGGCTTGGCGTGCAGGGCCTCCCCCAATCGCGATTCAACGGGTGACGACCAGCAAGACCGCCCCGAAGCGTCACGGCCACTGCGCAACAGGTACCTTCGCCCCATCAGCCACCTTGCTACGGCTTGCCAGCAACGACTCGAAAGCGTAGGCAATAAGGGGGTGATCCATGCCCGGCTTTCAGGAGGTGCCGTGCCCGAATTCGCCATCTTTCCCAGCCTGAAGGGCAAGACCGTCCTCGTTTCCGGTGGTGCACAGGGCATCGGGGCCGAGATCGTCCGCGCGTTCGCGAACCAGGGCGCGAAGGTCGGGTTCCTCGACCTTGATTCCGGAGGCAGCGCTGCGCTGGCCTCGAGCATTGAAGGCACCGTCGATTACGAAACCTGTGACCTTCGCGACATCGACGCGCAGCGGAACGCGATCGCCGCGCTCGCCAGCCGCCTGGGGAACGCCTCCGTGCTCGTCAACAATGCAGCCCGCGACGATCGCCACGACTGGCAGGACGTGACCCCGGAATACTGGGACGAACGCCAGGCCACGAACCTTCGCCACATGTTCTTCGCGATTCAGGCCGTGGCTCCGGGCATGATCGAGGCTGGTGGCGGATCCATCATAAATCTCGGCTCGAACAGCTGGTGGGAGGCTGGCGGCGGCTTTCCCGCGTATGCAACCGCCAAGTCCGCCGTTCACGGCCTGACGAGGACCATGGCACGAGACCTCGGAAAGTACCGGATTCGGGTCAACGCCGTTGTCCCCGGCTGGATCATGACCGAGCGGCAGAAGAAGCTTTGGGCCACACCGGAGGCCCTTGCCGCCCACAGGGAAAGACAGTGCCTGCCCGACCTGATCGAACCGGAGTACGTGGCCCGCATGGTCCTCTTCCTGGCCTCAGACGACGCGGCCATGTGCGCGGCAAGCAACTACATGGTCGAGGCCGGCTCGATCTGAGGAGGATCCATGGAACGTCGCTCCATCGGGAAGACGCCAGTTCAAGTCACGCCGATCATGTTCGGCACCTCGGCGCTCGGGCACATGCCGGACACCTATGGCTACGGCGTTGACGAGGATCGCGCCCGCGCAACTCTCGATGCCATCTTCGACGGGCCGGCGAATTGCCTCGACACGTCGAACAACTACGGGTTTGGCAGAAGCGAGATGCGGATCGGCGAGGCAATTCGCGCCCGTGGCGGACTGCCTGAAGGTTTCGTGATCTCGACCAAGCTCGACCGCGACATGGAGACGGGGAAACTCGATGCCGGCCAGGCGCGCCGATCGATCGAACAGAGTCTCGAACGGCTGGGGGCGGACAAGGTCGGCCTCCTGCACCTGCACGACCCGGAACACGCAGCGGACCTGGGCGAGATCACGAGCAAGGGCGGCGCGCTCGATGAACTCTTCGCGATGAAGGAAGAGGGAATCGCCGATGCGGTCGGCCTGGCAATGGGGCGGGTCGACATGATGCTTCCGATCCTGAAGGAAAGGCCGTTCGACGCACTCATCAACCACAACCGCTGGACATTGCTGAACCGGTCGGCCGACGGAATGTTCGACTACGCCGACGCAAACGGGATCGCGATCCTGAACGCGGCGCCCTTTGCGGGCGGCGTTCTGGCGAAGGGCGCGGACCGGATGCCGAAGATCAGCTACAGCCCGGCCGACGAGGCCGCTCTGGAGCCGGTGCGCCGGATCGAGTCTCTCGTGGCCGAGCACGGAGTCGCACCTGGGGCGGTCGCGCTGCAGTTCTCAACCAGGGACCCGAGGATCACCTCGACGATCGTCGGGGTTTCAAGACCGGAACGGGTGCGCGAAATGCTTGAATGGAACGACGTGTCATTGCCGCCGGAACTTCTGGAGGCGCTCGCCTCCCTGCCCTACAGCATGGACGATCCCGAGGCGCATCGGGACTATCGACCCGGATAGCGCCGAGGAAGGCGTTGCAACCCGCAGGCGTGCACGGCAACTGGCTGCCAGTGCAGCTTCACGATTGAACTGCGTCGCATCCCGAATTCGCGAATCCGACCTACGGACCAGGCCTGCCAAGCTCGGGTCAAGCCACCCGTCCAGGATGCATGTTTCCGTCTTCCTCAGCGCGCTGCAGGAATCCCGACGCACGCGGGCAGGGTCCTGATCGTCAATGCCGCTACGGCACTTGATGGCAACCGGAACGGTGACCGCAGATCGCAAGGCTGCCAGGCATTCGGCCACCAGTGCAGGCGTCTTCCCATGATCGCGACGTGCTCTCTTTTGCACAGGAAGAGATCGGCATCTTCGACCGCGTGGACACCGCCTCAGTGCCTGGTCAACCCGCCCGCGGGTTTCCGGAATGTTGTCACCCATATCGCGTAGCGCCATTGTGCTCGTTGCCCGTCCTCTCTCAGGTTCTCATTGCAATTCGCTTCTGGCGCCATTGGTCCAGAACAGCTGCCGCAACGATGATCGCGCCCTTGGCCATTTCCTGATAGAACGCGTCCCGTCTCAGGAAAGTGAATCCCGATGTGATAACGCCAAAATTCATTGCGCCGAGCACCGTGCCGATAACCGTCACCGGAAAGGGACACGCCTCCGATCACTGCCCTGGCAATCGCATCGATCTCGTAGATCACACCCATGCCGGATTGCACTTCGGACTGGAAGTGGAGGGATGAATTGGGACTCGTCTTGAAGCAACGAGAAGAACTGCGATTGGCCGTCGTACTACGCCAGAAAATCGCTCCAGCACGCCTGAGCCAGTTTCCTCTTGCAACACAAATTCACGCCTTGGGGTTCCAGGTTCACCGGATAGAATAGCCGCCTTCGACTGGCAGATCGACACCGGTGATGAAGCTGGATCTGTTGCTTGCCAGAAACAACGCGGCATCAGCGATTTCATCAACACGTCCCAAGCGCCCCAGCGGATGCATCACCGCACCCCATTCGGCTTCGGCGCGATCCATGTCGCCGCCATAGAGGTCGGCCATTCCCTTTGTGGCAATGCCGCCCGGCATCAATGTGTTGGACCGGATGCCGTCTTCGGCGTAGTCCAGCGCGATGCCCTTGGAGAGCATCGTGAGTGCACCCTTGGTCGTGCAATAGGCGGTCTGCCCGAAATTCGCGACCTGCGCCATGATCGACGAGATATGGACGATCGAGCCGCCACCAGCTTCGACCATGTGTGGAATGCATTGTTTGGACATGTTGAAATGCCCGCCGAGATTTACGTTCAGCGTCCTTTCCCAGACGTCGTCGGCCACGTCAGCGAGAGGAACGCGCTTTGCGAAATAGGCGGCAGAGCAGACCAGCACGGTAGGGCGCCCCAGTTTGCCTGCAACCTCGCTGACCGCGTCGGCACAGGCGCTGGCATCCGAGACGTCCAGCGTGATGGCGAGGCCATCGATGGAGGCCGCCACCGCCTGCGCCGCATCGCCCGCAACATCCAGCACGGCGACGCTCGCGCCTTCTTGTGCGAACGCGTTGCAGATGGCCTGCCCGATCCCACTGCCACCGCCGGTGACAATCGCTACCCGGTTCTGCAATTGCTTCCCATTGGGGCTTATATCCATGACCGAACACCATGTTCAGCCGGATGCCGTTCTGCGTCCTGCCCCGGCAACCCGGCGACATGTGATACGTCAACACCCTCGGACACGCCGGGACGGTTCGAAGAACCGATTTCCCACCCGGCCATCGCAACGCCGCGATGGAGAATGTTGCGTGCCGCGTTGACGTCACGGTCTGTCACCAGACCGCAGCCACCGCAGGCAAATTCGCGCACATGCAAGGGCATGGGCTGCCGGTGCCCGCAGACATGGCAGTCCGTGCCGGTGTGCCGGGGAACGACCCGCACGGCTTCCCCACCGGCGCTTTCAGCCTTGCAGGTCAGTTGGTGCACGAACGTTCCCCATTGCTGTTCGGCCATCGAACGCGCCAGGTTCGGATTGCGAAGCATGTTCAAGACCTGGAGGTCTTCAACCGCAATCCGGTTACGGCGCGAAACGATGTCAGCCGAAATCCTGTGGAGCGCATCGCGTTCCCGCATCCTTGTCCGCTCCCATTCGCGGCGAAGCGCGGCAACCTTCTTGCGGCGCGTTGCGGAACCCTTCTTCGCCCGCCATTGGGCGCGCTGCTTCCGCTTCAGCGAACGCCGGTCCGGTCGGACGGCTGGAAACGTCTCGCCTGTGGACATGACAGCACGGTCCCTGATGCCGAAGTCGATGCCCACGGGAACGGACGGGACTGCGGGCCTGTCTTCGATTTCAACGGCAAACCGGACGGAAACCCGCAATGGCGTCTTGATCACGCGGGCTTGCCTGGCCTTGCCTTCCGGAACGGACGCCACCTTGAAGCGGCCAACGCCTTTCACCCGCAGCGATCCGTCCTTGATGACAGGATCTGGCATGTCAAACGACCGGATGCCGCGACTGCGGCCCGTGAAACGCGGGAAGCCCGCCTTGCCGCCAGCCTTGGCACGACGGAAGAACGCCTGCATCGCCCGATCAAGGCGACGCAGGACCGAACGTTGAGTGGCGGCGTGAAACTTGCTGAATTCGTCGTCTTCCTTCCGAATGACGGTCAGGGACTTCATCTGATCGAACGCGGTGATTGTCTTGCCGGTCTTCCGGTGGCAATCAATTCGTTCTTCCAGGGCCGCGTTCCACGGGACGGCTTGCTGCCGCAGAAAGGCGTCAAGGCGGCAATGCGTTGCCGCGTTCACCTTGGCAGCGCATGTCATCGTCCGCATCGTGATCATTCCATTCACGCCGGGATCAGTATCTTGTGTCATGCGGTCGCCTTCCCGCATGCGTTTGGGGTTGGGCGCTTCCAACGCCCTTCCCACGCACCATGGCAGGACTTTCACGGAATTCAACGGAAAGTTCGGTCAACTACATAGTCCCCAAGATTTACATGGTCAAAACGTATCGTTTGGAACAAGCTACCTGCGGCCGGGCGGCCAGATGGCACGTCGACCAGATAAGCCAGGGACAGCTCCATCGCCGCTGGATGCCCCATTTCGAGCGGTGCCACCGCGGCCCCGGACAAGGATCGTCTTTGAAGGTTCAACCCAACACTGAATCCGCAGATCCCGCCGTGGACCTCGACGCGATGCGCGCGTATCGGCTGGGTCGCCTGCGGCAGGAATTGAACCGCCGCGATTTCGCGGCGGCGCTCTTGCTCGATCCGGTGAACATCCGCTACGCGGTCGATTGCACCAACATGCAGGTCTGGACGCTGCACAATCCCGCGCGCTACGTCCTCGTGGCGGCAAACGGGCCCATAATCTTATGGGAGTTCCCCGGGGCAGAGCATTTGGCCGAGGACTTGCCGCTGATTACTGACGTCCGGGTTGGAACGCCCTGGTTCCACTTTGCGGCTGGCGATCAGTGCGTCGCAAAAGCAAAGGAATTCGCCGCCGAGATTGCCGAAGAGGTCCGCTTGCACGGGGACGACAATCGGCGGATTGCCGTAGACCGCGTCGATACCATTGGAACATTCAGCCTCTTGGCAGAAGGACTGGTAATCGAAAACGGGATGGCGCTTGCCGAGCAAGCGCGTCTGATCAAGTCCGTTGACGAAATCGCCGCAATGCGAATCGCGGTTGCGGCCTGCGAAGAGGGCGTGCGCCGAATGCGCGCGGCGTTTCGGCCCGGTATGACGGAAAACGCGCTCTGGTCGCTGCTGCACCAGGCGAATATCGAACTTGGCGGCGAATGGATCATGACCCGGCTTCTGTGTTCGGGCCAACGAACCAACCCGTGGTACCAGGAATGCGGTCCAAAGCTGTTGAAAGAGGGCGAGATTGTCAGCTTCGACACCGATCTGGTAGGTCCCTACGGTTATGTTTGTGACATCTCACGTGCGTGGGTCTGTGGGGAAACAAGACCGACGGACAGGCAGCGCGAATTGCTTTCGGTCTCCAAAGACCAGATCGAACACAACCGCGCGTTACTGCGGCCCGGTGTCTCAACGGCAGAGATTTCGGAACTATCGTTTCGGATGCCCGAGAAATTTCTACACCAGGAATACCTGGGCCTGATCCACGGTGTCGGTTTGGGTGACGAGCATCCGGTGGCCGTGCCCGCAAAATTCGCGCACCGGGGCGTGAAGAACTCGGTCTTGCAGCCAGGCATGACGGTCAGCATCGAAAGCTATGTAGGCGAGGTCGGAGGCCCTGACGGCGTGAAACTCGAAGAACAGGTTCTTATCACGGAATCCGGCAGCGAGGCGCTGTCCACCTATCCTATGGACGAAACGTGGAAGTGATGGCTTGATGCAGGCGTTCGAAGATGCCCACGCGCGGAACCAGGGCCCTCGGGCCGCCGCGCCAGGGATCACCCGTGCCAATCTGCTCTTTTCGTTTCGCCACATATGCTTCGAGTTCTTCGTACACGGCATCCTCCAGAAATGGTTCCTGATATTCATCCAGCGCACTTCGCCATAACAACGTCGAGCGTGCGACCGCCTCTTGCGCGCCAGCGGCCTCCCAATTCTCGTAGTTGGTCCAATCTGACAGCATCGGTCGATAGAACGCGGTTTCATGTCGTTCCATCGTGTGCTGCGCGCCGAAGAAATGGCCGGCGATGCACTACGGACTGGAAGTGGGGCACGGAAACCCACTGCCTCGGTGTTGCACTTCAGAGTGGAACGGGGGCACGAATATCCAGACACCATGGAGCGTTACAAGAAAGGTCTGGACGAGGCAAAATTCTCTTTCCCGTTTTTGATCGATGACTATTATGCGAACCTCATCAACGGCGCGTACTACGCATACGAGCAGACCGATTGGGTACAGACCGACTTGGCGCGCTACCCTGAAAGGCGTTTCGGCTTTCACAAGTCTGCCTTCTCGGCGCGGCTCGGCGGTGACGCCTACGCGTCAATCGAAAGCTGGCTCATCCCTGACGAAGTTTATCTCGATCATTTCTTCGAGACCATCAATCAGGATGTGAAAACCTCGCAGTTTCACGCAGCAAGACTTGCGATGCTGGACCGAGATTGCATTGCGACAAACGGCGGTCAGCATGTACACTTCCCCTTGGATAGCTTTCTCAAAGCGCGAGTCTGCCAGTCATTTCTCGGCGACGAGGATCAGGGCCTGCGTCTGGGATGGCAGCGGCCGTTGTTCTCGATCTCACCCGCCATGCTTCCATCATTAGCTGCCGGCGGAAATGAAGCGCTTCAACAATCTACTGTGAAACACGATTGTCTTGTTCACGAAAGCGGTGAGTTGATTGTCTTTTCCGACTCTGACGAAGGCTGGTATCATGTGTTCTTTGATACCAGGCCGCTCAACACGTTCGAAACCAAGGCTTTGGGTGACAAAATCACGAGGCTTTCGGAAAGCATTGAAGAAGCTCTTGGCCTCTCCGGGACGCACCGGTTCGACTGGCGCACTCTCGACGACGAACAGTTCGAGACCCTCTGCTACGATATCATATATGCCCACCCCGGCTTCGGCCACGAAACAATCGGGAAGATGGGAAACTCTCGCTCAAGAGACGGCGGCCGAGACATTGTCGTCTGGACCCAACCGATCGCATACAGAGAGCCGAGCAAGAAGTTCGTCTTTCAATGCAAGTTAGTGACGTCCAAGAAATCACTCGGGAAGCGTGACGTCACTGACATTGGCGACATGCTGGATCAATACGATGCGGAGGGCTTTGGAATCATGACTTCGGCCGTGATTGACGCAACACTCTTCGACGTGGCGGACGCGATCTGCAAACGCAGGAACATCTCCCAGAAGCACTTCTCGGCATTTGAGATCGAACGACTGCTTCGGCAGAAGCCGCAGTTGAGGGCAAAGTTCTTTGCTTCCTGAGGTGATACAAGATTGATCACGAGACTTGGCGTCATCAATGCCGTCAGCCCAGCTTCAATGCAGTTTCGATTTCCAAGTGCTCGAATGCTTCCGTGTAGATACGAACATCATCGCCCGAAGCTCCCTGCTCCCGAAGAGATTGCTTCCAATTTGCCGTGACCAATTTGGCCATCTCACCTGCTATTTGCCTACCCTTCTCCAATTGTATGTCAAAAAACTCGCATGCCTCCAGCGCGATTTCGAGCGACGCCGCGAACGACCCGCCCTGAATGATGCCAGTCTCGAGAACGCGGTGCCGCGAGGGGGATGGATTGATATCGAACGCTGATGACAGCCGCCAACGATCCCCGCCGGCATAAATGAACCCATGGTTCTTCAGGTGATCGTCCTTGTTCGACACCAGGATGGTGAACACGATCCGTCGCCAGAGTTCATGCAAGTCGTCGATCGGCTTGCTGGAAATCTGGCGGATCACCTCGGCAATGTCTGTGTAGAAACCGCCTTCGTCACTCTGCCAATCCAATGCGGTGCGGGCTGAAATGTAAGGGATGCGCGTGTCACCGCGGCGGTCGAACCGGCGGATCAGCGCGATCGGGCTGTCGCTGTCACGCAGCTCAAGCCGGGCGTCGGCCACGCGCAGCCCGCACATGCGCGCCAGTTTCAGTGTCGCCACTTCGGCACGCTCGACCGGATTTGTGTCCTGCGCAGAGGTGAACTTGGCGATCCAGAGATGACCGTCGCCTTCGACATTGGCCTTGGGGCGCGCGCCGCCCAATGACCCGGCCACCCCGGCCAGATCGCGGGCTTCCTCTTCCGCGCCGCCCGGATCCCGCTCGAAGCGTTGGGCCAAGGCGCGCAAGCGCTCAAGCTCCACCATCCTGGGGATGGGCGGGGTCAGATCGGACAGCGACTCCATGTCATCGCCGAGGAAGCGCAGCGCCCCTTGCCGGGTCCGATCGTCTGACAGGACGAGATAGTCGAATTCGCTCAGACCACCGCCAAGCGCCTTGGTCATCAGCGCCCGACCCCAGGAGTCCGGCGCGGCATCGGCGAAACAGCCCGGCAGCGCAGAACGTTTGTCATCCTTGCCGGAAGAAAAATGGCTGCCTTCGCGCAACAGCAATCCCGGCGAAAGTGCGAAACGATCATCCGCCGCCAGCCACGCATCCTCATATTCGAACTGCGAATGCTGGCGACGCCCGTCGCTTTCGAAGCGCAGGCGGCCAACAATCCGCTTTCCCTCGCCAAGCGCGACGATGGCCTCCGGCATCAGAAACCGACCCCTTCTTCGTCATCGCCATCGGCTACCGGATCGGCTTTTGTCTCGTCACCGCCTGAGGGTTTGGTCTTGCGCTTGCGGTCGATCCGCTTGGGAAGGCTTTCCCGATCGAGCAGCAATCCGGTATCGTCCGAGCCGGGATCGAGAAAATCGGATACCCGGTCGATCTCGCCCAGAACGAGGCATGCCATGGCGAGCGTACCAATGCTCACACCGTCATCGCCTTTTTCGAGGCGCGCCACGGTGCTTTCGGACACGCCGATCCGCTCCGCGAACCCTTTCACGGAGATGCGTCGCTTCAGACGCGCTGTCTTGATGTTCGCACCTAGAGCCTCCAGAGCTCGGCGCGCGCTTACAGAGTTCACCTTAACCGCCATATCTGACGTCCAATGTTACTTTAACCGTCAAATCTGACTGATGGTGCAAATTGCATCAGATGGCAAGCCGGCAGGAGTGGGTCCGGTCCAGACCACTCCTGTCCGAAATATGTGCCAACGCTTCGGACAACCCGTACTCTCGGCAAAAGCGGCAGTCCTGCCGCCTCATCCTCACGACGGACGGATCCGCAGGACGTCCATGCGACCTGCACGGCATACCGCAGGTCTACAGATCATGCGTGTAAATCCGCATCTGGCGCGGAGATCGCGATATGATTCTGCGAAACGCCTTGCGAGCCTCTCTACGCGATCCGACCATCTGAAAGTCCAGGCCCGACCGATTGAAAGCGTTGCCTCCATCATTTGGAGCTCTAAACGGACGTTTCGAGGCCCGGTCTGGGAAACTTTCGCTGACCCTTTCAGCGCGACAATTTCGATAGGTGTAAGCGTTCGGTGAAGGCGTGACGGCCTTTCCTGTCGGCACTTGACGACCGTCGTGCCGGGTATTTCAAGAAGAGGTGGACGAAGGTCAGGTTCCGGTTGCGTCAGGCCACCGGCCGATCGCAGGATTGTGGACGGAACGAGGTTCAGCGGTTGAGCGTCCGCTTCCAGTCCTTCCGCAGCGGGCGGAGCCAGATGTCCTTCCCGGGCTTTCCGAACTCCCGGTTCCTGTCGTACCGGCCCCGTCCCTGGGTCGTTCCGACATGGATCCATCCGGAGGCCCTGTACACGTGTCGGAGGCGTGCGCCCGCGAATGCGAAGACGACACCGTGCCCGTCCGCCTTGACGAGACGTCGAGGCAGCAGGCGAAGGAGACCCGGACACCGCTGCCGGCGCGTCCCGGCCAGCCGGCGGGACACGATCTCGAATACGGGCGCAACGGAACGGCGAACCTGTTCATGCCCTGCGCCCCGCCCGACGGATGGCGCCATGCCAGGGTCACGGACCGCCGCACCAGGCAGGATTTCGCAAGAGTGCTGAATGACCTTGCCGACATGCACTTTCCCGACAGGAACATCGTCCTGGTGATGGACAACCTGAACACGCACAGGCTGTCTTCGCTCTACGAGACGTTCGCGCCCGAAGAGGCGGCGCGCCTCGCGGGAAGGTTCGAGGTCCACCACACGCCGAAGCACGGCAGCTGGCTCAACATGGCCGAAATCGAGATCAACGTCCTGTCCCGCCAGTGCCTGGACCGTCGGATCCCGGACCGGGAGACGATGACACGCGAGGTCGGGGCATGGCAGAAGCATCGCAACGCGTCGGCAAGACCGGTGAACTGGCGGTTCCGCGCCGAGGACTCCCGCATCAAGCTGAAGTCGCTTTATCCATCAATTCAATGATGGTAGCATACTAGGATCAATACCCTCGGCCCGGGTCCACGATGTTCAAAAGCGGATCGCCCCGACGATAGCGGGACAGGTTTTCGCTGAACATTGCGACGGATTTCAGCTCCCAGCCTTCGTAGACCGACGAGCAATGCGGGGTGAGAATGACGTTTTCGAGATCCCAGTACGGACTGTCTGCCGGCAGTGGCTCGGTTTCGAAAACATCAAGCGCGGCGCCTCGCAGCTTTCCGTTGGTGAGCGCCGCCGCCAATGCGGTCTGATCCACAACCCCGCCGCGCGAGACGTCGATCAGCACGGCGCCCGGTTGCATCTGCGCGATGGCCGCCGCATCGACCATACGTCTGGTGCTCTCGAGAAGGGGCACGCAGATTGCGATGAAATCAGCCATTGGCCAGAGAGTTGGCAGTGCGTCGACGCCGTGCACTTCGTCCATATGGTCCATCGCCGACGGGCGGGCGCGCACCCCCGTCACATGCAGACCCATCGCCTTGCATCGCTGGGCGACAGCGCGCCCGGTCTGCCCCAAGCCGACGATGAGGATGCGGCGCCCCTCAATCGGCGTGACCCGGCCCGCAATCCATCGATGCGCGGCCTGTGCCTTGACGAAGCCGGACCGGTCGAGCGAGAAATGCAGCATCGCGCCCAGCGTGTATTCCGCCATCATGCCTGCGGCGACACCGGCGGCATTGGTTACGGTCAGTCGCGCGGAGTCCCAACCGGCAAGGTGATCCGTCCCCGAGCCGCCGACCGAGACCCATCGAACGGTGTCGCTGTTCACAAGCGCTTGCCGGGGGAATCCGGACGTCCCTGCGAAACGCACGGAATAGACCACTTCTGCGCACGTCGCCTGAATCATTTCTGGCAGGTATTCGTAGCTGTCGCAGGACTGGACTGGCAGATCTGGGTGCGCAGCCCGCACGATTTCGAGCGCGGGTGCGGGCGTGTCCATGTGCAAAATGACAATCGGCGTTCGCATCCCCTAGGCCAGCTCCATGACTATGTCGCCATTGCGCAGGTCCTGCTGACCATCTTGCATGACCACCTCACTTTTGGACGCGACAACGCTGGCGGAATTGGCCGGCGCGCGGCCAATCCTGCTGGTGTGGTCGATCCATTGATCGAGACAGTGGGCGCACGCACCAAGGATGCGCCCGCCCCACGTTCTGTCAGGTCTCAATCGCAAGAAGGTCGAAGAAGACATACTTCGTCGGGTGCATTGCCATTCCCTTGACCCGCTTGTTGTAGGCCGTCGCCACTTGCATGAAGAACGGCTGCACGATCGGGCCGCGTTCCCGCATGATTGTCATGAGCTTCGCCATGACCTCCCTGCGGCGCTCTGGATCTATGGTGCCGCCGATATCGGTCAGCAAGCTGTCGAACTCCGCGTCCGAAAAGCTGGATTCGTTCCACGGCGCACCTGTGCGATAGGCCAGGCTCAGAACCATCATGCCAAGCGGCCTGTGGCCCCATGCGGTAAAGCTGAAAGGATACTCCGTCCAGCGGTCCCAGAACACCGACGCGGGAAGCGTCTGGATCTTGACGTTGATCCCGGCCTTGGCCCAGTCCTCGACCATCACCTGAACTACATCAAGTTCCCAGCTTGGCTGCGTCTTGACGTTGATCTCAAGATCGATTCCATCCGGGTATCCGGCTTCGGCAAGTATGGCCTTGGCTTTTTCGGGATCGAACGGGAACGGCCCCAGATCGGCCCATTCGGGATGAATCGGCGAAACGTGGGTGTGATCGCCCAGCGCCGCATTGCCCCGCATCCCCCGATCAATGATAGTTGCGCCGTTGCTTGCGTGTCGAAGTGCTTCCATGACTTTCGGGTTGTCAAACGGAGGCTGGTTCATCTTGCCCCGCACGACAGCCGTGGCGGCGGTGGTGGCCCTGTAGACCTCGATGTTTTCGTTTGCCATCACCATCGGCGCCTGATTTTCCGAGATCTCGTAAACGCCATCGATCTGGTCGGTCAGCAAGGCGCTGAGCGCGGCATTGGGATCCTCGCCAAGATCGGTGATTTCGATCCGGTCCAAATACGGTCCTTCACCCATGAAATGGCTGTCCATGACACGTTCGAGGACCGCGTTCTCGCCGATATTGTGTTCGACCAGCTTGAATGCGCCGGTGCCGTTGGAACCTTCGCCGTAGACGCCGTTTTCTTCGGGGTCGAGCATGTAGAACGGGAAGTGGAACAGATGTTCCGGAACGGCGCCCTGGGCATTCTTGAGGTTCAGTTGCAATGTCGAGGAATCGATTACCTCGATTGCGTTCGCATCCCAAAGCTCCGACCGCATAACGGCGTTGCCGTCGCCATCCTTTTCTCCGGTATCGACCTCGGTCAGCATGTAGTCGCCCATAAGCCCAAGGATCGACGACCCGACCTCTGGCGTTAACACGTGCCTGGCGTTCCATGCGACGTCTTCTGCAGTGAAAGGCCGGCCATTCTGCCATTTCACGCCGTTGCGGACGTGCAGCGTCCAGGTGCGCAAGTCATCGGTCGCTTCCCAACTGCTCAGCAGCCAGGGCCGCGTGATGTTGTCCCGCCCCGTCCGAACGAGGAAATCGCACACGGGCCGGATCGTCGCGCTGCCTGCTTCTTCGAACGAAATCGCATGTGGGCTGCTGACGTCGAGGACGCGCATCCCCATACGGATGGTGCCGCCCATGGGCATGTTCTGAGCGCTCGCGGGGCTGGGTGCGGCAAGGCCGACAAAGGAATAGGCCGCCGTTGCGGACAGGCCTAGCAATGTGGACTGTCGCAGAAAGTCTCTTCTGCTAAGCTCTCCGTTCTGATACCAGTTCTTCAGTTTCGGGATATTTGCATTCTCGGTCATTTTTCTCCTCCTTTTGGTTGCAATTTATTCGTGGTCGTTCACGTCGCAGCATGTCGTTTTGCGAAACGTTCCGCCTCTTGTTTGGGCCCCGGTCGGGGCCTTCTCTCTCCTCTTCTACATCAGGAACGCGCAAATTGGTTGATGCGCGGACGTCTTGATCAGTCTTTCAACGTGCTTTCACGAAGGCCATCGGCAAGAAAGTTGAGGCCCAGTACAAAGGACGAGATCGCGATGCAGGGAAACACGGTCATGTGCGGCGCAAAAGTGGCCATGGCACGCGTTTCGTTGATCATGCCTCCCCAATCGGGTTGCGGCGGCGGCAATCCCAGCCCGAGAAAGCCCAAGACGCCGATTGTGATCGTTGTGTAGCCAAGCCGCAGGCAGGCATCGACGATCAGCAGGGACGTCGCATTGGGCAATATCTCGCGAAACATGATGTACGCTGCACTTTCGCCGCGGGTCTGGGCCGATGCCACGTAGTCGCGGCTGCGCAGGTCCAGAACGATGCCCCGAACGATCCGCATGATGCCCGGCGCGCTGGCAAATGTCACGGCCACGACGATGTTGAGGCCCGAGGCGCCAAAGGTGGAGATGATGACCACGTAGAGAACCAGCACCGGGAATGACAGCACGACATTGGCAAAGCTGGACACAAGATCGTCGATCCAACCCCGGAAATAACCGGCAACCAGCCCGAGCGACACACCCACTGCGTAGGCTGATCCAGTCGCGATGGTCGAAAAGAACAAAACCCGACGTCCGCCCCAGATGATGCGGGACATGATGTCGCGCCCAAGATGGTCTGAGCCCAACCAGAACACGCGCCCGTCGGGGGCGATCATCCCGGGCGTCTGGAAGGGCGCTACCTGCTCCGTCGGCCCGAAAGGCGAAAATAGCGGGGCTGCCAGCGACACTGCAATCCAAAACAGGCAGATGAACCCGCCGATCAGCCCGACCGGGCTGAAAAGGATTCTTGGCAGACGCGAGCGCCAGCCCCTGACCGGGCGCGCCTGCAGTCCTGAGGAACCCGGATTTAGATTGAACTCCGTCATGTAAACCGCACCCGCGGATTTAGCATGCCATATCCGACGTCGGCGATGGTCTGCGTTCCGACAGCAACGATGACCGATATCATCGCGCAGGCCTGCAGCATAAAGATATCCTGGGTCAGCGATGACTCCAAAAGCAGCGCTCCGAACCCGCGATAGGCAAAGAAGAACTCCACCACGATCACACCGGAGAGCAGCCAGTTGATCTGAAGCACGATCACCGTAAACGGGGCGATCAGCGCATTGCGGAGCGCATGCTGCAAAATGACCCGGCGAAACGGCATGCCCTTCAGTATGGCCGTGCGGACATAGTTGCTTTGCATAACTTCGGCCATTGATGCCCGCATCATCCGGGCAACGTATCCGAATCCAAACAGGACCAGCACCATCGCGGGCATGACCAGTTGCAACAGGTCAAAGCCGTTGGACATGGTGCTTGTCGCCGGGAACCAGCCAAGCAGAAGTATGAAGAAAAATGCCAGGAGAACCGAGCTTGCGAACTCCGGCACCGACGTCGTGACAATGGAAAACAGTGAGATCACGCGGTCCAGGGCTCCGCCCTCCTTCATGCCTGCCAGAACACCTGCGACGATTGAAAGCGGGACCATTACGGCGAACACGGTTGCCGCGAGGATGCCGGTATTTGCCAGCCGTGGCCACAACACGTCCGACACCGGAACCCTGTATTTCAACGACTGGCCGAAATCGCCGGTGACCATACCGCCAAGCCAGGCCAGATAGCGTTCCCAGACCGGCCGGTTGTAGCCGTTCGCGTCCAGCCAAAGGACGCGCTGCTCGTCTGTGGAATAGGGCCCCAGCACCTTGACCACGACACTGTCGCCGTTGATCTCCAAAAGCAGGTAGGTGAGGATCGACACGACCAGCATCGTCAGCACCATCAGCATGAGGCGACGCAGGACAAAGCGCGTCATGCCCAGCCCCCGCGCTCAGCAATGTATTGCCTGTGGATCCATCGAGACGGGCAGTCATTATGCGGATCAGCGTGAGATCCCACTTCAAGCAGCTCCTTCCGGCTGACGGGCCTGGGCGGAAAACTGGGTGTGCAGATGTTCGCCGGCGGTCACAGGCAGGTATTTTGCCGGTTGCTCGGCGCTGTGGCACCCGGGCAGGCATTCCACCACAGCGTCATAGTTCGGCTGATGAAAGAACCCCAGCGACAGCCGTTCACTGCCCATTCTGGCGTCGATCGGCGGATTGACCACCCGGTGCAGGGTCGAGACCCACCGGTCATTGGTCCAGCGCGCCATCATGTCGCCGATGTTGAGAACAAAAGATCCAGTCGGCGCGATGACGGGCGCGAATTCGCCGTCCTTTGTCAGCACCTGCAGACCGCCGGGGGCGTTGTCGGGTTTCAGGATCGTCATGGTGCCAAAGTCGGTGTGCGCACCCGCGCGCAACTGCCCGGGTTGGGGCGGTTCTGATTGGTCGGGATAGTACATGGCACCCAGGATGCTGATATGCCGGTCGGTGACAGGTGAGAAATGATGCTCGTCCAGATCCAGCGCACGCGCGAACAAACGCATCACTGTCTGGCTCAAATCCGTCATTGCGGTCCAATACGCTTGCCACGCCGTCGTGAATTCGGGGATGTCCTGTGGCCATAAGTTCGGCGCGAAATGCGAACGGCTTCCGGGCGCGCTGTAGTAGGGCGCGTCCGAAGCCGCCTCTGGCCCGATCGAGAACGATTCTTTCAGGTCCGGCGGGGTCTCCTCGCCAGCCGTGACGCCAAGTGCTGCCTTGCCGAAACCGATATACCCGCGGATAACGTCAGGCTGCGGCTGGGCCACCTTGATCTTGCTCTCCAGCGGCCCCCGGAAGAACTGCTTAGAGATGTCGTAGACGGCCTGAGTGACCTCGTCCGGCACGCCATGACCGAGGATGCAGAGAAACCCGATGTCTCTGCAGATCCGGTCGGTCTCGGCGGCGACTGCCTTGCGGTCAGCGGCGCCGCCATGCACGAATCGGTCCAGATCAACTGTTGGCACCACCGTCATTAGAGCGAGCCTCCGCGGTTGCCAGATTCTGTGAACAACATTTCTTAATTTACTGTCCGTTTTGATCTACCTGACCCGCTGCAGGCGACTCTTTCTGGCGGATCTGGTCGTATCCGGAGTACATCTTGCGGTGTACAAGCCTAACATCGCTGAGACCAAATAGGGGATTTGTGCCATGGAACACGATGTCGCAATCCGCAACGGAGTGCTGATTGACCCGTCCGGCACCTATATCTCTGACATCGCAATTTCCGGCGAACGGATTGCGGCCATAGGCACTGAGCTTCGTGGCAGAAAAGAGATCGACGCCGCTGGAAAATACGTGGTCCCCGGCGCCATCGATGGCCACGTGCATATGCGGACCGAACGGGACGCGTTTTGCTACGACGACACGTTCGCCACAGGCTCGGTCGCTGCAGCTTTTGGAGGCACGACCACAATCATCGATCAAGTGCAGGCAGAGTACGGACGGACGCTGACTGATGAACTGGATGCGCGAATGGCATTGGCCGAGGGGCAAAGCTGCGTCGATTTCGCCTTTCACATGAATATTCGCGAGCCGATCGAGGAGCGATTGGCCGAGATTCCGACGATCGTGGCGCGCGGGATTTCAAGCTTCAAGTGGTTCATGGCCATCCCCGGCTGGGGCATACCGGACGCGTTCTTGCAACGTGGCATGTTCGAAGTCGCCGGGTTGGGTGGGCTGTCCATTGTTCACGCCGAAAATCAGGGGGTTATCCTGGAAATGCGTCGCCGAGCGGCGGCCGAGGGGCGACGGGACATCTCCGATTTCACTCGCAGCTACCCGGCTGCCGCCGAAGCTGCCGCAATCGCACTGGCAATGGCGATGACAGAAACCGCCGACGGTCGCACCTTGATCTTTCACAACACCTGCACCGAGGGAGTCGCAGCCATCCGTGCCGCGAAAGAGCGGGGGTTGCGGGCCTATGGCGAGGCGGGATTGGCGTGGCTGACCCATACCGATGAGGTCTATGCTGGAAATCAGGTGGCGGCTCTGCCATTCCTTCTGACCCCGCCGGTCCGGGGCGCGCAGCACTGCGATGCGCTCTGGCGCGGCCTTCAGGGAGGCGCCCTCGACGTCGCGTCGACCGACCACGCCGCCATGCGTCTCGTGCCCGAAGATCAGGCCCGCGAGGTTGCCGCTTACTTCGGGCACGACGTCAATGCGCCGCCGGCAACGCCCGACACGCCGAGAGACGCCGAAGGCAACCGGTTGATGCCCGTGCTGCCGCCCGGCGGTGTGGAAACCCGGTTTCCGCTACTTTTCTCTGAGGGAGTCAGGAAGGGCCGCCTTAGCCTGGAGCGGTGGGTGGACGTTTGCTGCACGACGCCGGCCCGGATTTTCGATCTGACAACCAAGGGACGGCTGCTTCCGGGGTATGATGCCGATATCGTCATTTTCGATCCAAATGCGCGCCACATCTACAGCGTGGAGGGTCTGCACTCGAACACCGACTATTCCGTTTGGGAAGGTTGGGAAGTCGAAGGCAAGGTGGAAAGAACCTTTAGCCGTGGCAGGATGATCGTTGACGGTGATCAGTTTCTAGGGTCGCAGGATCACGGCGCATATCTGGCGCGGTCCGCTGGCTGAATGCGCGTCTGGACGACCATGTCGCCTTGTTTGACGACGCTGCGAGAAGGATAGGCAATCCGATTCCAGCAAGCTTTTTGTGCGGGTCAGACGTGAGCCGCCACATGTTCTTCGCGCGGCGATGGTCACTTTTCGCTCGACAAAAGGAAGCAGACAGAGGGCGACATGTCTCTTTTGGAATTTCTCCGTGAGAACGTCCGCTTTCTGTCCGTCGGCGGATTGTTGTCGTTCTCATCTTCCTACGGTCAGACATTCTTCATTGCGATATTCGCGGCCCAGATCATGGAAACCTATGGTCTCAGCGACGGCCAGTGGGGCGGGATTTATACCCTGAGCACAACCGCTTCCGCGATCGTCATGTTTTGGGCCGGCGGGCTGGCCGACATATTTCGCGTACGCGCACTTGCCTGGATCGTTATGCCCGGATTGGCGCTTGTCTGCCTGGCAATGGCGGCAAACACGACGATTGTCGGGCTGATCGCAATTGTATTTCTACTGAGGCTTCTGGGACAGGGAATGATGACCCAGTTGGCGGTTGTGGCAATGGCGCGCTGGTTCGCCGCCCGACGGGGCTTGGCGCTGTCAATTTCGGCATTGGGTCTTGCCGTCGGGACGGCGACGTTTCCGGTGGTGGTCGCGTTATTGTTCGGGATCTTGTCGTGGCGCGCTGTTTGGGTTTTGTCTGCAGTGCCCTTGATGCTCACATTTCCCCTGATCCTATGGCTTTTGTCTGCCGAGCGCACACCGCAATCGCATGTCGAGACATCCAGCGCCGCGGGTATGGATGGTCGGCACTGGACCAGATCCGAATTTCTGCGGTCGCGGTTATTCTGGATGCTTTTCCCGATGATCTTGGGGCCATCTGCCTGGGGGACGGCGCTGTTTTTCCAGCAGGTGCATATTGCCGCGGTCAAAGGCTGGCCGTTGGTCGACTATTTGGCGCTGATCCCTCTTTTGGCTGCCGTTTCCGTTGTCAGCGCCGTGATATCGGGGCAGGCAATAGACCGGTTTGGATCTGCGCGTCTGGCAACTGTTTGTCTGCTGCCCATTGCACTTGCGTTCTTGGTCATCGGGCTTGCGGATTCCTTGGCGATGGCTGCAGTTGGCATGGTGATACTTGGGATTGCGTACGGAATTCAGGGGACTTTGCCGACCGCAATTTGGGCAAGGTTTTTCGGCACTCGTCACATAGGTGCAATCAAGGCCGTTTCTGCCAGTGTCATGGTCCTTGGAAGCGCGGTCGGCCCTGGCATCTCGGGCGCTTTGATTGATCTTGGCCTGACGTTTCCCCAGCAGATGATCGGCATCTGCGCATATTTTGTCGCGGCGAATCTACTGGTCTGGATCGCAATTCGTGAAGCGCGGACACACTTGCCGCTGGTGACGGCCTCACCGCGCCTCGGGTGAAGCGAACGGAGCGTCACGAAGGCGGATTACCGGTTCCATCAAGTCAAGCGCGTTCTGTGTCAGGTGGCATTTCAAGGCAAGCTGATCACCAATCTCACGCATCGCCGGCATCTCGGTTTCGCAGATGGCCCAGCCCGCCTCGTCTTGTGCCTGCGCCTTGCGCGGGCACCGCGTCTGGAAAGGGCATCCCGATGGTGGATCTTGCGCCGACGGAATGTCACCTTCGAGCAGAATGCGCGCCTGTTCCACCCGATTGTCGGCGATGGGCACCGCAGATAGAAGCGATTCCGTATACGGATGATACGGTGGTGCAAACACGTCTGCCGTAGGACCCTGTTCCACAATATGGCCCAGGTACATGACGACGACCCAATCGGCCAGATGATGGACGAGTCCCAGGTCGTGGCTGATGAAGATCAACGTTGTCCCATGATCGACCTGTACTGCCGTCAGGAGTTCAGTGACCGCTGCCTGAACGGAGGCATCCAGCGCCGATACTGGCTCGTCTGCGACCACGACGCGCGGGTCGCCCGCGAAAGCACGGGCGATGGCCACGCGCTGTTTCTGGCCACCTGACAATTGCCTCGGCAGTCTTTTGGCGAATTCGCGTGGCAGGCGCACGCTGTCGAAGATCGCATCGACCTTGGTTGCGCGGTCCGCGTGACTGTCACCTACACCGAACTTTTTGAGAACGCGTGCCACCTGCGCGCCGATCGAGCGCTTGGGGTTCAGCGTGTCGAAGGGATTCTGAAAGATCATCTGGATGTTGCGCACCAGTTCGCGGTCGCGTTTGCGGACGGCCGTCGCGGCGATCTCGTCTCCGTCAAACCGGATGGAACCCCTTGTGGAAACTTCCAGCCCGGTCAGCACTTTGGCCAGCGTCGACTTTCCGCATCCCGATTCTCCCACCAGCGCAAGGGTCTGGCCCTTTCTGGCGGAAAAACTGACGCCGTCCACGGCACGCACCACGCGCTGTCTGGACCCGGACAGAAAGCCGCCGTGCTGTTCGTAGTGCTTGACCAGTGCGTCGAACTCGATCAGCATCTCGTTGCTTTCGGGCGCCAGCCCGACAGGCTTGGCCTCGTCTTTCGCGGTCCAGTCGATCTCTTCAAAACGCAGACATCGCGCGGTGTGGCATTTGGTTCCCGGCAATGAGCGCATTTCCACGGGCGCGCTGTCGCACTGGCCAGCCACGAAGTGGTCGCAACGCGGGCCAAAGGCGCACCCGGGAGGGCGTTCGAATGGCAGCGGCACCTGCCCGGGAATCGTGCGTAGCGTATGACCGCACTTGTCCGCATCTGGCACCGGCAATGAGCGAAGCAGACCCTGGGTGTAAGGATGACGCGTGCGGTCAAAGACTTCCAGGGTCGGCCCGCTTTCGACCGCCTGGCCGGAATACATGACCACAATGCGGTTGCAAGTACGTCGCACAAGCCCAAGATTGTGACTGATGAACAGGATCGACGCCCCGAACTGCGAGCTCAGATCGCGGATCAGGTCGATGATCCCGGCCTCGACCGTTACGTCGAGCGCGGTTGTCGGCTCGTCCATCAAGAGCAGCTTGGGTTTGGCCAGCAGCGCCATCGCGATGACCACCCGCTGTTGCTGGCCGCCCGAAATCTGATGCGGGTAAGAGTGCATGAGCCGGTCGGGATCAGGCAGCCGCACGGCTTCCAACATGTCGCGGGCCTGCCGCTCGGCATCTTCCCGCGAGGTGCCGAAATGGACTATGGGAACCTCGCTCAGTTGCCTGCCGATCTTCATCGACGGGTTTAGCGAGGAACTGGGCTCTTGATAAACCATCGATATTTCCGAACCGCGGATCTGCAACAACCGCCGTTTCGAGGCCGTGACGAGATCTTCGCCTAAGAACCGGACGCTGCCACCTGTAATCCGCCCTGCGCGGCTGAGATATTGCATAACCGCAAGCGCGACGGTGGACTTGCCGCAGCCGGATTCGCCGACAAGACCGACAATTTCGCCCGGCATGACCGTGCAGTTGAACCCGGCCACTGCCGGAATTTCGATCGCATGGGTCATGAAGCTGATAGAGAGATCGGTGATATTCAGGACAGGCTCGATGACGGCTCTCCGGGTGCGCAACCGACGCAGGATCGCCTCGGCCGGCCTTAGTTGACGGAATCACATTGGATATTGCAAGCATTGACCGGCGGTCCGGTATGACGTTGCATCGCATTGTATCGTGTCTCGCGGAGAGTGCCCGAGTGCAACACACGGGCCGCGCAAAGGAGCCGCCAGAATGTCCGAAGAAGAGTATCCCCGCGACCTCGTTGGCTATGGGCCGGTGCCGCCGAAGGCCAACTGGCCGGGAAGCGCACGGATTTGCGTGTCTCTGGTCGTCAGTGTCGAGGAAGGCGGCGAAAACAGCATCCTGCACGGAGACGGACAATCGGAATCGATCCTGTCCGAGGTGGCGGGCCTGTCGCCCGTGGTGGGCGGACGCGAGCCGAACATCGAATCGATGTACGAGTTTGGCAGCCGGGCAGGATACTGGCGGGTCTTGCGGGCATTGCAAGAACGCGAACTCACCGCGACCGTCTATGCCGCGGGCATGGCAATCGAACGAAACCCGGCTGCCGCCGAGGCCGCAGTTGCGGCAGGCTATGAAGTAATTGCGCATGGCCACAAGTGGATCGATTATGCCGCCGTGCCCGAGCAGGTCGAGCGGGACCACATGGGCCTCGCCATCGAATCCATCACCCGGATCTGTGGGAAACGGCCGCTTGGTTGGTGCACGGGGCGGCCAAGCATGAATACGCGACGGCTGGTCGTCGAAGAAGGCGGATTTCTTTACGACAGTGATTCACTTTCCGACGATCTGCCTTATTGGGAGCGGGTATCGGGTCGCAGTCACCTCGTGATCCCGCATCAGTTCGATACCAACGATTCAAAATTCGTCCACGAGAACGGGTTCGCGTATGGCGGCCACTATGAGGCCTATCTGCGTGACAGTTTCGACGTACTATATCGCGAGGGCGAGGCACATCCCCGGATGATGACCGTGAGCCTGCATCCCCGGATCGTCGGCCGGCCAGGGCGCATTGCTGCGTTGGAGCGGTTCCTTGATTATGTCCTGACGCATGACAAGGTCTGGATCCCCACCCGCGAAGAGATTGCGCGCCACTGGATCGCGCGCCATCCGGCCTCAACTCAGCATAGTTGACAAGTCCCTGTCCGATGTGCACTGTTCTGAATGCGACAGTCGTTCGCATTCGGAGCATATGACCAGAACCAGACACTTGACCCCTGTTCCGTGCGCCAGAAATATTCTGCGCGCACCCGGGGCCGCGGTTGCGTCGGCGAACTGTCCGGCGATGGTCGGTGCCGCAGCGCCGTCCACAATGCGCCGGCGGCCTTCTCCGGGGATCACCTGACCCAATGCACGCGGCAACCACGCCCTCGACCGGGAATTCCCATACCGTTCAGCGTCACAACGATCGCGGTCCGGTGCAGTTGGGGGTCTACCTGACACAGCAATTCCCGCTTGCCCCGGTTTCTCTGGTGCTGGACTCGCTAAGGATCGCGAATGGCATTGCCGGGAAACGGTTGTTCACGCATGTCTCGCTGGCATCCGACGACGAACCAGTGATTTCCAGCTGCGACTTTCCCGCCGTCAACACGATCCGCATCGATCAAAGCCCCCCGCTCGACGTTCTGCTGGTCTGCTTGGGGGACGCCAGCTTTCGCTTCAGTGAGCCGCAGGTGCTGCGATGGCTTCGACGGATTTATCGCGGCGGTGCAATCGTGGGCGGGATCTCCAGCGGCTCGATGCTCTTGGCGCATGCAGGCTTGCTCGACGATCGCCGCTGCGCTGTACACTGGGCCAGCGTCCAGGCGATGCAGGAGAACTTCCACCGTGCCATCGTGACGGGAAATGTCTTTTGCGTGGACGGGCGGTTGATCACCTGCGCTGGCGGCATATCCGCCCTGGACATGATGCTACATCTGATTGAACGGTTTAGCAGCAGCCAGCTTGCCTTCAATGTGGCGGACGCGCTGATTTACCCGTCAAAACGCGGTGACGGCGAACCCGCTCGCGGGTCGCTTGTGACCCGAACCGGAGTTGTCAATCGGCATCTGACCCGCGCTGTGGAATTGATGGAGGCCAACATTGAAACACCGATCTCCATTACCGAGATCGGCAAGCGCACCGGCGCAAGTGTCCGCCACCTGGAGCGATTGTTCGCACGGTTCTTCGCCGTCTCACCAACGCAATACTACATGCGCATCCGCCTGGAGACGGCGCACAGCTTTCTGGCGAAAACCGATCTTCCGATTGTCGAAGTTGCACTTCGCTGCGGTTTTCGGAATGCCTCTCATTTTACCCGGCGATACAGCGACGCATACGAAGAGTTGCCCAGTTTTCGGCGGCGCGCGAGCCGGTAGGGCCAGTCGAATTCCGTCATGCACCTGACGCATCGGGCACACCGTCGTCGGTCAGGCATTTCTAAGCTACTAACAGACAAGGCAGATGAATTTGCGCAAGACACTGGAGCGGGATAATGAAACGCCTTGAAGGTCGCACCGCGATTGTGACCGGTGCCGCCTCTGGCATCGGGCGCGAGATCGCTCTTTTGTTCTCAAGCCAAGGCGCCAGCGTGCTCGTCGCCGATATCCGCGAGACGCCGAAAGAGGGCGGCCGCCCGACAGAGACCATGATCCGAAATGCGGGCGGACGTGCAATTGCCATGCACTGCGACATATCGAAATGGGAAGACATCGATGCGATGGTGACGCGCGTCGTCGAGGAATGGGGATGCCTTGATATTTTGGTGAACAACGCCGCGCACTGGACCACGACGCGGCTCGCCGACACTACAAACGACCAGTGGCGCGAAGTGATGGCAGTGAATTCCGACGGCTACTTCATGTGCTGCAAGCGCGCGGTCCAGCAGATGCTAGGCCAACCGGTGCGCGGCGACGCCCGGGGGCGCATTGTCAACATCACCTCTCAGCACGGCATGATCGGGGCGCCCAACGATGTCGCCTATGGAACAGGCAAGGCATCCAGCGTCTACCTGACGCGGCAGATCGCAACGGACTACGGACGCGACCACATCATTTGCAACGCGGTTGCTCCTGGACGCATCATCACCGGCAAACCCGGTGTCTCGACCGAACCCAAAGGGTTGGCGGAGGCGCGCCAGCGCACCCCATACCCGCGCCTCGGGCGTCCCGACGACGTGGCGAAGGCGGCGCTGTTTCTGGCAAGCGACGACTGCAGTTTCATTTCCGGTGTAAACCTGATGGTGGATGGCGGATGGTCCGCAAGTTGACGGCTTTGCGAAAGGACGTGCCATGACGCTTCTCATAACCGGCGGCGGGGGGTTCGTGATGAGCAGCCTCGCGCTTTTGTGGTTGCAGAGACATCCCGGCGAACGGGTCGTGGTGCTGGATGCCGGCCCCAGGGACGCCGCGCTCGACAGGTTCTTCGCGTCTGTCGCTGACAGGCTGAGTTACGTTCAGGGAAGCGTGCTGGATACTGCACTGCTCGACCAGATTGCCGAGACCGAGGACGTCGACCGCATCGTCCATGCTGCAACGGTCACGCTATTCGCGCCAGAGTTGCCAGATGGCACAAAAGTCGCAAACCCCGAGACTGACGCCCCTGCGACCGTTCTCGAAGTGAATATCATGGGTACGGTGCGCCTGCTTGAACTGGCGCGAAAGATTCCTGGGCTCAAGTGCTTTCTCAATCTCAGTTCCGGCGCCGTCTATAACGATTATGGCCCCGAACCACCGGGCCCCATGCCGGAAGAAGGATGGGTCGATCCACCGGAATTCTACGGCATCACCAAACTTGCCGGCGAGATGACCGCCAAGCACTATGGCCACACTTTCGGCTTCAAGGTGGCGTCGTGCCGGCTGTCCGGTGTTTACGGCCCGATGGACCGGTGGCGGCCCAGCCGGGCCTATCATTGCCCGCCCTACGTCGCGATCCACCACGCGCTTGCAGGAAAACCCGTCCGCATCAATGCCCCTTCAGGGATCGGCGACCACATCCATTCGCAGGATGTCGCACGCGCATTGATCACGCTTCTAGAAAAGGACGGGGCATTCGCACATTCCGTGTACAACGTGGCACAGGGCGAGGCAGTGACGCTTGAGGAACTTTTGGAATGTGTCCGGGACATTCTGCCCGGCCTGACTTGGGAAATCGCAGACCAGTCAGAGTGCGACATCGTGATGGACCCGACCTTCATCGGCGGACGCTGGGGCGCCTATGACATCTCTCGGGTGGCCGCCGAAACGGGCTGGACGCCACGTCCGCTATCAACGGCACTGGCCGATTACGCGACGTTCGTCCGGGATTTCGGGGAAACGCCGTGAGCCAGGTTCCGGCAATCGAAATGGACGCCTGAGCCATGTCCAACCGGCCTGCTTCAATCTTCGATTTCGCATTCACGGCCACCGACCTGGCTGCGGCAAGGGCATTTCATTCCGATGCGCCAGGCCGCGCGCCCGGGACAAGCTCCGAGGACTGGATCATCCTGGAATTCTGTGGCCACAAAGCAACGGCTTACGTCGATCGCATCCGTTCTGCGAACGAGCCGGTCCACGACGACGACCCAGACCTGCGGCATTTCGGGGCCATCTTGTCACGGTCCGACTTTCAGGCACTTGCCGACCGCGCGCGAGCTCGCGTGCCTGACCTACACCCTGATCTCCCGAGGGGAGGGGTACGTGGAGCGCGGGATCGAAGCCCACAAAAGCGCCGCGCCGATCGGAACGTCTCCAGTCCTGGCCGGCGAACGAAGCAGCTCGGCTACCAGCTGATCATGATGTCCGAAGACCCGGATCCGGAAAATGGCTTGGAGTCAATGGCGTAGGTTCATCCTTACTCAAGAGAGAGCAAGCCCTGATGTGCGAGACCGGGCACGAAATGTCGAATTCGCTGCCGCTCAATCTTGTCCAGGTCCCTAACTGAACGCCGCTCTTCACATCAACAGCGTCGGCAGGTACAGCGCGAATTGCGGAAACAATGTCAGGGCCGCGATTCCGGCGAGCAGGATCAGCCAGTAGGGTATCGTGGCGACGGCGGCTTCACCTAGGGACACCTTCTCTTTCGTGACAGAGACAAGGACGGACAGATTGAGCCCTACGGGCGGTGTCACCTGCCCGATTTCGATCAGGATGGTGATTATGACGCCCAGCCAGATCGCATCATAGCCCAGCCCCACCATGAGCGGCACCACGATCGGAAGCGTCATGATCATCAGCGAGAGCCCGTCGAAAAAGCAGCCCAGCACCAAGTAGATCAGCACGACCAGCGCCAGCACCTGCAGCGGTCCGAGATCAGCGGCGCGCACCGCCTCGAGGATTGACTGCGGAACACCGAGGAGACTCACGGCCTGTGCAAGAATGGTTGCGCCCATGACGACGAATGCGATCGAAGCGAAAAGAAGGATCGCGGCAAAGAAGCTCTCAACCAGTGTCTTCAAGGTCAGGTTGCCCCAAAGCCGGCCCACGACAATCGTCGCGATCACCCCGATCCCCGCGGCCTCCGTCGGCGTGGCGATGCCGAAAGCGATGCTGCCCATGACCGCCAGGATCAGCAGCAGGAAAGGCCAAAGGCTCAGGAGCTTGAGCAAGATCGTCCCCAGACCGGCAGCCGCATCGCTCCTCGGAGAAAGCTCTGGCCGGGAAAGGCACCGCAGGAAGATGTAGAGCATGAACATCGCCGCGAAGAGCAGGCCGGGCAAAAGGCCGGCCAGGAACAACCGCCCGATGGAGGTTTCGGTCAACGCCCCGTAGATCAGCAGCGAAAGGCTGGGCGGGATCAGCAAGCCAAGCGTTCCGCCCCCGGCCAGCGACGCAACGACCATCCGTCGGTCATAGCCGCGTTCGGTCATCTCCGGATAGGCGACGGAACCAACCGCCGCGGCGGTCGACAGGCTTGAGCCGCTGACCGCGCCGAAGAGCGTGCAGACCGCGATATTGGTATGCAGAAGGCCGCCGGGAACGCGCTGGAAAAGAGGCACTAGCGCCGCGTAAATCCTCTCGCTGACCCCGCTCCGCAGCATGATCTCGCCCAACATTATGAAGAGCGGAATGGCGCTGAGCGTGAAGGAGTTAAGCACGTTCCAGACAGCGTCGACTGCGACATAGGTCGACCCGCCGGCAAGGAAGTGAAGGATCAGAAGCCCGGTAAGTCCAAGCGCCGCTCCCAGTGCAAGCCCCGAGCCGGCAAATGCCACGAGGCCGCCGACCAGTAGCACCCAGAAACCAAACATCGCTTTCCTTCTGCCAGGTCAGGACTGGCCCGACTTCGCTCCACCGCCACCAGACAAGCCACGCGCCAGGAACGCCACCATGCTCAAGCCTGTGGACAAGGGAAGAAGCGCCATCCAAGGATACATCAGGAGACGGCCAACCTCGGTCTTGATGTTGCGGTCGAATGCAAATTCCAGCCAGGGAAGGCAGAGCGCAAGGAACCACAGACAGAACGCGGCACCGAAGAGCGCCGCCAAAACGCGGACCGGACGCGCTGCCCTGTCAGGCAACGCGGAGACAAGCGCAAGCACGCGAACGTGCTCGACCCGAAGAGTGGCCAGTGGAAGCGCAAGAAAGAACGCGGCCGTCATCAGAAGCCCGACAAGTTCTTCGGTAAACCGGAACGGCGCGAACGCGAAATACCGCATGGTCACGCTTGCGCCGATCAGAACGACGATCGCGCCTCCAGCCAGCGCTGCCAGGACAGCCATGGAGACGAAGACAGGCGCCAGCAGGTTCTCAATGCGTTTCGCGGTTGCCAAACGCCTGCATTCACTCTCGCGTTCGCTCAAGCTCAGCGTCCGAGGACGCCGAGAATTCTCTGGCGGTACTCGGGCGCCATGCCCCCAGCTTCCTCGGCCATTTCCTGCCATGTGGCAGAGGCAGCATCAAGGAACGCGGCACGATCCTCATCGGAGAACGGCTCGAGGAACTCGATCCCCTGCTCGGTCAGCTTGGCACGAGCAGCCCGCTCGTTCTCCTCCGCCTTGGAATACTCGTTGGTTCTCTCCCAGACACGGGCGGCCGCCGTGGTGACCGCTTCGCGCTCGGCGTCGCTGAGACCTTCCCACGCACCTTTCGACGCACCCAGAACGTAGGGAACGCCTGCCACCGGATAAAGGTAGGAGGCGTACTTGGTCACTTCCTGAAGCGAAATCGTGTGCGCGAAGAGCGCGGGATAGACGGCGCAATCGACAACGCCGGTCTGGAGCGCCACGTAGAGATCGTTCTGGCCAACGATTTGGGCCGAGACGCCAAGCTTGGTAAAGGTCTCGACCTGATCGTTGCTCCAGACGCGAAGCTTCTTCGCCCTGAGTTCCTCGAGCGAGCGAACCGGCTCCTCGCGGCAGAAGATCGAGGCCTTCAGGAGCGGAAGAGCCATGAACCCGGTCGGCACGATGTCCATTTCGCCCAGCACCTCGGCGTAGATCTCCTGGATTTCTGGCAGCGCCGCAATCAGTTCCTCGGGACTGCCGACCGACCCCTGGATCATCACCGCGTTCAGGGCGGGCACGTCGCGGCCAAGGTAGTTCGCCCAGACCAGACCCATCTCGACGGCCCCACGGGGCAGCCACCGCGCCACGTCGTTGTCCTTGAGGTTCAGCGAACCGCCGTGGAAGACGTCGATCATGAGGCTGCCGCCGCTCAGCTCCGTCACATCCGCAGCAAAGGTTTCGAGTTGCGCAGACTCTCCACGACCTTCCGGAAGCCCATTGTTGAATTTCCATTCGGCCGCATCCGCGGCTGCGACGGGCATTCCCAGAAATAGCGCCGCGGTCAGCGTTCGACGAAGATTTGCAAGCATCCGATTTCTCCCTGTTTCGCGCAAATGTAGACGCAAGCCCAAATGGTGGCAATGGGGGCAAACGCCATCGGGGCTGGATCATTGAAGTCCGTCACGACCCGACGTCATTTGTCTCTGGATCGCCCTTGGAGGCCGGCGACGCAGGTCTCGCTGCAGTCTTCGCCTTGACCGAACGGCCGCAAGCATCCGAAACGTGCGCTGGGCCCGAACCCACCGTTCCCTGCAGCAGCACTGGGCGTGCTGCGTTGACTTGCCAACGTCGGGTTGGCGATGTGGCGGATGAGAGAAACTGCCTTGTCCATCGCCTGCCAACCTGCCATTCGAGCTGGTCGACCGGCCTGGAGCAATGGGCCCGCCGCAGGTCGGAAACGTCCACTGTTGCCCCCAAGTTGCATGCTCCATCCGGGTGCGAACTGGGATTGCCGGGAACCGTCGCGAACCGGCGTCATTCAATCTTGCCACCGACGGCGAGCTTCGCGGATACGACTTGGCGATTCCGCGGGTCGCCGATTGCTCCGCTTTCGGGCAGGTCAGGGAACGTGTCTCGATCATCCGGAGCAAAGCCCAGAGACCCGCACGACTTGAGATCACCGAGGGTGCAGGCACGCCGATCATGCGTCGGATGCAGGAACCGCTCATGACCGTGTCGCAGCTTCATCCCGTCAACACGGGGTCAGCCTTCCGCCTGCAGGCAAATTCCTGTCAACAATGCACGCATCGCGGGGCGCGGTCCCGGCCATCGCGCTCCTGCAGGCTCCACCGACACGACGGGCACCCCGGTGCACGCTCGTCAGAATGTCTGGGCCCTGGGGCGCTGAACCCGCATTCCGACGATCAGCTCGGGAGCGGGCATCCAGTCACATGGCCGCGGGATAAGCGCTCAGATCTCCAGATCGAGCCGAGGCTTCCAAAACGGCCGGAACAGCTCGATCTTGGGACAGCGGTTCATCACCACCTTCAGTCCGGCCTCCTTTGCAAGCTCCGCCACCCTGTCGTCATAGACGCCGATCTGGCCCCAAAGCACCTTGGCCCCGATGGCGATGGCCTGCTCAGCGATGCCATACAGCTCCTCCTTTGGGCGGAAGACCTCCACCATGTCGACCGGACGGTCGATTTCCTTCAGCGAATGGTACGCCTTGATGCCGCGGATCTCGGTCACATTCGGGTTAGGGTTGACCGGGATCATGTCATATCCGGTTTCGTGCAGCACCCGCAGCACGCCGTAGCTGAACTTGGTCCTGTCCGCGCTGGCCCCGACCATTGCGATGGTCTTCACAGTCTTCAAGATGTCGGCCAAGTACGCCTGATCGTAGTCGTAGATGTGGTCGATGGCGGCTTCGGGCATTCTCATGCGTCCTTTCGCGCAGCGATATCCGGCTTCAACTCGTGAGGCTCCAGGGGGTCAAGGAACGGGTTGCGGTACAGCGTGTCATGGCTGTCCACGCCGATCTCCAGCGTGATGTCCGACAAGGGACGCGCCACACACAGGATTATGTAGCCGTCCGCGATCTGGCGGTTGTTCAGAGCGACCTGGCGCCGCTGATCGACCTCACCCATCGTCAGCCTGGCCGCGCAGGTGATGCATCCGCCGTATCTGCAGCCATAGGGCAGATCGACCCCCTGATCGCGCAGGCTGTCCAGCAAGGCGCGGCGAGCATCGACCCGATGGGTCGCGCCGCCACGGTTCGAAATGGTGACGGTGCATGTCCTCATGCCCAAATGTCGCTTGTGCAGTCGCCCCCGGGATAGCGGGTCTCGTGGCAACGGCTCGGGCCGTTCGGCTCCTTCCCGAAATCCACGACGAAGTCCGGGTCGATCTCCATCCCGCCACTTTCCGTGTCGCAGTTGACCATCAGCATGCAACCGCCGTTTGTCCGGATCTCGGGATAGAACTGGTTGTCCCATGTGCTGAAGAGCGACGTGGTGACATAGAGGCGCTTGCCATCGAGCGAGAGCTGGATCATCTGTGGCCCGCCGGTCACTTTCACCCCGTTGACTTCAGGCGCGTTGCCCAGAAGCCCCCCCATCCAGACCTGCCCTGTAAGGACGGGATCGTGCGGATCGGTGATGTCATACTGCCTGACGTCGCCGTGCAGCCAGTTGCACAGGTACAGGAACCGGTCATCCATCGACAGCAAGATGACCGAAATCACGCCCGGCACGGGAATTGGCCAATCAGGATGCGGTTCGTTTTCGACATCGACGATCTTTCCCCACTGCCAGTCGCCCGCTTCGTCCTTCCACCAGTGAATGATGTTGGCCGACAAGGCCGCGCCGCAAAATCCGTGCGTGCTGTCGGGATCATGGTGAAAGCGGACTTCCAGCGGGATCAAGCCGTCCTCGCCAAGATAGAAGGTCTGGCTGGGCTCTTTCTTCTCGAAGTCCCACAAGTGGATGCGGCGACCGTATTTCAGGTGGCCCACCTCCTCCAGGTCGAAGCCCGGCATGAAGGTGTTCGGCGCCGCCCATTCGCTGGAGGCCATCACGTTGTGGCGCGGCTGATACCAGAAGTCATAGCTGAACGGGATGTCGCCCATGGAATTTTCCCAGCGGCCGACGATCTCGAATTCCTTGTTCAGGTGCAAATACCCGCCCGGAGCCGCTCCCATGGCGTCGCCAAGCATCGAGATGATGATCTCGGAGCCCAGGCAGTGCACTGTATGCGGCGCGCTGAGGTTTGTCCTGGACTTTATTTCAGCCCCTTCCACGACCTTGTGCAATTTGGGCGCGCGTGGATCGATCGTGTCGACGACATGCAGGTTCGACGACCGCACACCCGGCACGATCAGGTAGCGCCGGTTCATCGATGCATCGCCATGGCAGGAGGAACAGGCATTCCAGCCCATGTGATGCAGTTCGTCGCCGATCCCCGGCATTTCCAGCCGATGGATCACTTTGGAATAGGTCGGGCTTTCGGGATCGGCGTCGATCGTGCAAAGGTAGTCGGGTTTCTGGATCCCAGTCCCGGTGTAGATCGCGATCGTGTAAAGAATCCTCTCGCGCGGGGCTTTCATGGCCTCCTGCGGCGACGCATATCCAGGTCCGCAGCATTCCATCGTTCAGCCCATCCCCTGCAGATGCCAGTCCGGCGCACGCCTTTCGATGAACACGCCGATACCCGCTTCGGCATCCGGCGCCGCACCAAGGCAAAGGACGGCCTGGCCGGGATCCCCGATCATCTTCAGCGAAATGTCGTAGCGCGCCGACGGGCGATTCACCGTCAAACGAGCGACTTTTCCGATCTTCTCTTCGAGAAAGGCTTCTTCATCCATCGCTCAATCTTTCAATAGATCGCGGGCGATGACCAGCTTCATGATTTCGTTCGTTCCCGCATAGATGCGTTCGATCCGGTTGTCGCGATACATGCGTTCCATCGGATATTCCGCCATGACGCCATAGCCGCCAAAGAGTTGCAGGCACCGATCGACAATCGTGGCCTGAAGATCGGTCAGCCAGTACTTCGCCATCGACGCCTTTTCAGTCGTAAGCTTTCCGCCGAGATGCTCGACGATGCAGGCATCGAGAAACGTCTTTGCAATTGTCGCTTCGGTGGCGCATTCGGCAAGGACGAACTGGGTGTTCTGGAAGTCGGCGATCCGCTTTCCGAAGGCCTTCCGCCCGGTGACGTAGGCGAGCGTGTGACGCAGGGCGCGTTCGATGCGGGCGACGGCATAGACGCTCACCAGGAGCCGTTCCTGCGGCAGTTGCTCCATCATCTGCACAAAGCCCTCCCCCTCCTCATGACCCAGAAGTGCCGAGGCGGGTACGCGCATATCGTCAAAAAACAGCTCCGACGTGTCGTTCGATTTCATTCCCAGTTTGTCAAGATTGCGGCCGCGCCGGAAGCCCTCGAGCCCGTCGGTTTCGACCAGAAAGAGCGAGATTCCCCGGCCGCCGGCCGACGGGTCTGTCTTGGCAGCCACGATGATCATGTTCGCGAGGGCGCCGTTCGTGATGAAGGTCTTCGATCCGCTGATGCGGAAATGGTTGCCGTCCCTGACCGCCGTGGTCTTGATATTCTGCAGATCAGATCCTGCGCCCGGCTCGGTCATCGCGATGGCCCCGATCAAATCGCCCGAAATCATGCGCGGCAGGAGTTCGGACTTCTGATCTTCGGATCCGTAGCGGATCAGATACGGGATCACGATCGAACTGTGCAGCCCGCCACCCCAGCCGTCGACACCCGCCAGGTTGCCTTGGTAGGCAATCACCGCGTCGTGGGCAAAGGTGCCACCGGGCCCGCCATAGGCTTCCGGGACCTCTGCGCCCAACAGACCCATCTCGCCCGCCCTGAGCCACAATTCGCGGCCGACGGAACCCTGTTTCTCCCACGTCTCGTAATGCGGCAGACACTCGCGCTCGTAGAACTGGCGGCAGGCATCCGCCAAGATCTCGAGTTCGGCATCCATCCAAGGGGTATCCGGCCAGCTCAGTTCCGCCATTGCGTTGTCTCGCCTGCTGCGATGTCCGAAATGCTAGGCATGGGGCGGAACGAGCGCCAATCGAAATTGCGAATGAACCCATTTGTGAAGCAAATGGGGATTCGTGAGCATCGTTCAGGACTCGGGCGTGATAGGTTGCAGGTGCACGACCGAACCGTTCGAGGTCTCGTCAATTCTCGCCGGGCTTCAAGCGCCTGCCGCGGTCTTGCCGTCCCGGCGGCGCAGTTGACGAAGCCGAGAGCGGACGGCAGTTGTGCGGGGCGGAAACCGGAGGACGCGCCGAAGGAGCGCGGTTGCGGACCGATCCTGGAGTTCATCCGCAAGCCGAAGGAAACAAAGGGCTTCGCCGTCATTTGCAGCCGCTGGCAGCGGAGCGCGTCTTCGCCGGGATGTCGCGGCGCCGGCGCCTGGCGAGTTCCCTGGTGCGGGCGCAGTTCTCTGCCTGCTTCCCGACCCGCCGGGCGGCGCGCGGGACACCGGATTGAATTGAATGATGACGTAGACCCAGCGCTTTATGACCACGACCCAAGGACGGTCTTGCCCGCGAGGGACGGACCGTGCAGGTCGTGGCGCGTATCGATCACGGCCCCGTGGTCGGGATCAACGCCGCTCGGAGACCGCCATAGCCTTCCTTGCAGACGGTCACCTCTTCATCGACATCGGCGGGAACGATCAAGGGAGTGCTGCCGGTCCCCACGTTGTCATCCGTCTTCGACGATCGGCAGATGCCGGAAGGCCCAGTCGTTGTAGCTGGTCTCTCCCCGGTACCAGGCGACCTCAGACCCAGGTTCCTCATCGTGGTTCCAGCGAGGTCGAAGACCCTTCAGGTCGCTCTCCAGCACGAAACGTCGCCGCTTCTGGCTGAGGCGAATGCGATCGGCCAATGCCGCGCTGTCCCAGCGTCGCACGACCATTGCCCGAAGACTCTCTTCAGTGTCCGCATGTTCGGGGATCCCCGAAAGATTCCGCCGCTCGCTGGGGTCGCCCTCCACATCGAAGAGAAGCGGAGGATCGTCAACACAATGGACGTACTTGAAGCGACCCTGCCGTACCATGAAGATCGGCGCGGTCGTGGCCTCGGCCAGATACTCGGCGTAGATTGGCCGGTCAGGTTCGGAGTCCGCCAGCTTGGTCGAGAGGTCTTCGCCGTCCAGCGGCTCGACCGGGGAGGTCCAGCCGCGTCCTTCGGCAATTCCCATGAAGGTCGGCAGCAAATCTACAAGTGACGCGGGTGTTGTTGCGCGACCTGTCGAGAAAGCCTCTCCCGCGATGATCAGTGGCACCTTAAGAGACGGTTCAAAAAAGTGCTTCTTGAACCACATGCCGCGTTCGCCCAACATTTCGCCGTGGTCAGAGGTGAAGACGATGACCGTGTTGTCGCGTAGCCCGGTCCGGTCCAGCGTTTCGATCAACTGTCCGATCACGTTGTCGAGGTAGCTGATCGAGCCGTAATACGCGCGCCGCGCCGTCAAGACGTCGTCATCAGAAAACCGGACATTCAACATCCCGAAGTCTGAAAGAAGCCGCACTGAATGCGCATCATGCTGGCTTTCGTGCAACGCCGGCACTGCTGGCAAGGGAATCTCGACGTCCTCGTAAAGGTCCCAGAACGCTTTCTGGCAAAGATAGGGTTCGTGCGGATGAGTGTAGGAGACTTGCAGGAAGAACGGACGGTCATCCGCTGATCGCGCGACATCGTAGAGGTGCTGCACCGCGTGGAACGTCACCAGATTGTCAAAATCGATCTGCACCGAACGTTCGCAGGTCCCGGCGATCGTCACCGAACGGGAATCGTTTGTGTCCCGCGCCCCCTCGTCGCCCCAGTTCGGCACCCAGGAAAAATCGGCGGGGTAGAGATCGGGGGTTAGGCGGCGTTCGAAACCGTGGTGCTGGTCGGGGCCGATGAAGTGCATCTTGCCGGACAGCGCGGTCTGGTAGCCGGCGGCGCGCAGGTAATGTGCGTAGGTCGGGATTGTGGCGGGCAGTTCGGCGGCGTTGTCGTAAGCCCCTAATTCCGAACAGAGTCTGCCGGTCGCCATCGATGCACGCGAAGGTGCGCAGAGCGGGAAGTTGCAGTACGCCGTCTGGAATACCGTGCCCTCGCCGGCCAAACGATCCAGATTCGGCGCTTGGCAAATCGGGTCGCCGTAGCAGCGCAGGAACTGGGCCGCCAATTGATCCACCTGGACAAAAAGGATGTTCGGTCTCATGGGAAGCACCGTGCGGAAAATTGTCGACAATCATACTATCCGAGTTCTACAACCGACAAGCGTGGATTCGGCAGCATGCAGGGGTATGCGCAGATGGAATGGAACTTCCTGGCGGTTCTGAGGGATCTTGATCTCCTGATGCTGGGCCTCCTGAACACGCTGAAAGTCACCGGTCTGGCGCTTGTGTTCGGCGTTCCCCTTGGACTGGTCCTTGCCCTCTCGCGCCTTTCGACCTTCCGCGTCCTCTCCGGCATCGCCGGTTTCATCGTCGAGTTCTTCCGCACCACACCGCCGCTGGTGCAGCTTTTCTGGTTCTTCTTCGCGCTGCCGATCCTGATTGATGTCCGCATGACCCCGCTGATCGCGGCGGTCGTCACTTTCTCGATCCAGTCTTCGGCCTTCTTCGCCGAGATCTTCCGGGGCGGCATCCAGTCGATCGACAAGGGACAGTGGGAGGGTGCCAGGGCCATAGGCATGACCTACGGCCAGTGCTTGCGCCGGATCATCCTGCCGCAGGCGGTCAAGCGCATGATCCCGGCCTTCATGGAGCGCTCGATCGAGCTGTTGAAGACAACGACGCTGGTCTCGACCGTGGCCTATGCGGACCTCATGTTTCAAGCGAATGAACTGGCACAAAAGACCTTCCGCCCGCTTGAGGTCTATACCGTCGTCGCGGCGATCTATTTCGTCCTGATCTTCCTCTTCAGCCAGATGTCCATCGCGGTCGAACACCGCCTTGCCAAGTCGGGAGAAGGGACGGTGCGTTGATGGGACACGATTGGGACTTTGCCACGATCCTTCTGAACTGGCCCGTCCTCTGGGTCGGCATCAAGGGCACGGTATTCATTTTCGTCATCACCGTCGTTCTAGGCCTTGGCGGCGGACTGATCGTCGGTGTCGCGCGTTACGCAAGGTCGCCTTTCATCAACTGGCCCGCCCGCACCTTTGTCGAGGTCTTCCGCAACACGCCCGTCCTCGTCCAGATCATCTGGTTCTTCTACGCATTCCCGATCCTGACCGGGATCGAGACCGATCCGTTCCTGGCCGCCGTCCTCGGAATCTCCCTCAACACCATGGCGTTTTCCGCCGAGATCTACCGCGCGGGCATCCAGTCCGTCGACCGGGGCCAGTGGGAGGCAGGCAAGGCCGTCGGCATGAGCTACAACCAGACGCTGCGACGCATCATCCTGCCCGTCGCGGTCAAGCGCGTCCTGCCCGCCCTGACCAACCGCGGGATCGAAGTCTTCAAGATGTCCACGCTGGCGTCCGTCGTCGGCTATGTCGAAACGCTCAACCAGGCCAAGCTGATCGCGGACCTGAATTTCAACCCGATCGAAAGCTACACGGCCGTGGCGATCATCTTCCTTGTCGTGCTCTATCCCGTGGTCCAGGGGACCTACGTGCTTGAGCGCATGCTGCGAAAGGGGGACTGATGTCCGAGATCCTCCGCATTGAAGACCTGCACAAGAGCTTCGGCGATCTGGAGGTCCTGAAAGGCATCAACCTGACCGTGCGGTTCGGGGAAACCGTGGTTATTCTGGGCTCTTCGGGCTCGGGCAAATCCACCTTGCTGCGCTGCGTGAACTTCATGGAGACGCCGACCGAGGGCAGGATCCACCTGAACGGCGAGTTGATCGGGACGGAGCGGGGCGGCCGGATGCACTACCGCGAAGCAGCGCTTTGCGCGCTGCGGTCGCGGATCGGCATGGTCTTCCAGCACTTCAACCTGTTTCCGCACATGACGGTTCTGGAAAACGTCATGGAGGGCCAGGTCATCGTCCTGGGGCGCGGCAAACCCGAGGCGCAGGACAAGGCCGCGGCGCAGCTGGAACGCGTCGGCCTCGCCGAGAAAGCCGCCGAATATCCTGCGCGCCTGTCCGGCGGGCAGAAACAGCGCGTTGCCATCGCGCGAGCTCTGGCAATGGACCCGGACGTGATGCTTTTTGACGAAGTGACCTCGGCGCTCGACCCCGAACTCGTGGGCGAGGTGCTCAAGACCATGCGGCAACTGGCCGAGGAAGGTATGACCATGCTATGCGTCACGCACGAACTGGGCTTTGCCTACCATGTCGCCAACCGCGTGGTGTTCCTGAACGAGGGCACGATTCTGGAGCAGGGCGAACCTCAGAGCATTCTGAAGGCGCCCAGAACCGACCGAATGCGCGAATTCCTGGAAGGGCATTCGCTTTTCAAGCTGCCGGATTGACGGCAGGCCAACTCCAACAGGGAAAGGATCAAATGATGAAACTGATGCAACGAACGGGGGCCGCGCTTCTTGCCGTCCTTGCCATGCTGTCGCTGACAATCGGCGCGGCGCAGGCGCAATCGACCTGGGACAAGATCCAGGAGACCGGCAAGCTGCGGATGGGTGTCACGCAAGCACCACCGTGGTATTCCAAGAACCCGGCCACGGGCGAATGGGAAAGCGGGCTGATCGTCTCCATCGGCAAAGCCATGGCCGGGGAACTGGAGGTCGAGCTTGAAATGGTCGAGGTCACCTGGGCCACCGCCATCGCGGCGCTTCAGGCCGACAAGATCGACATGATGTTCCTGGATGCCACGCCCAAGCGGGCAATGGTGGTGGACTACCCGAAACAGCCGCTGCTCTACATCTCCCTGGCGGTGCTGGCCAACGAAGAGCTTTCGGTTTCGGCCTGGGAAGACCTGAACAATCCGGAAGTGACGGTCGGCGTGCCGCAGGCGTCCTCTATGGACGCATTCCTGACGCGCAACATCCCGAACGCAGACATCCAGCGCTTCCCGGACAACGGCGCCGCCATCGCCGCGTTCCAGTCGGGCCGTGTCGATGCGGTGTCGCTGTTCCACCCGCCGCTTCTGGCCGCGCGCCAGAAACTGGGCCGGGGACAACTGGTCATTCCGACGCCGGCATTTTCGTCGCCGTCTTCCATCGCGGTCCGCCGCGAAGACGACAAGACCTTCCGCGACTGGGTCGATCACACGATCTTCTACTACTATGAGACCGGCCGCACGCAGCGCTGGTACGAGGAGTTCCTGAGCGAGTTCGGCCTTGACCCGAAATCCTCGCCTGTCATCCAGCGCGAACTCCTGTTCAACAACTGATGCAACATGCGGCGGCGGTCCTATCGCCGCCGCCGCTACGCCAGATGCCCGAGTCAGCGACCCCTCCCGGACGGGAGGGGCTTGAGGGGCGAAAGCCCCGAAGGCCCATGCCGACCGGCAAGAGAAAGGAGAATTCCATCCAATCCGCCTTGAACCATGCGTTGAAGACCGACCCTGGAACGCTTCCCCAGTTCCAGGCTCTCGAAGACTCGCCTGCAGGCACGCCGGGTCGGCACGAAACGGGGCAAATCGGATCGCGGGTGGTCAGGCTGTGCGAGGGGAGCCCGGCCCCGGCCGGCGTCACAGGAGATGCTCCGGCGGCTCCCGGTGCGGCGTGAGCCGCGTTTTCGTCCTCGACCGGCGGGGCGACCCGCCGATGCCGTACCATCCGGCGCAGGCGAGGAAACTGCTGAAGAAGGGGCGCGCCGTCGCGGTGGGCCTCCATCCCTTCGCCATACGGCTCCGGGACTGGATCGGAGGGGAGCCGCGGCCCCTGGAACTCAAGATCGACCCGGGGTCGAGGAGGACCGGCCTGGCGCTGATGCCCGGCCCCCTCGGCTTCGCAGGCGCCACCAACGCCGACAATTTTTTCATCGCTCGGAAAGACCTGGTCCGGCCATTGACTGGCGATGATTTCATTGGCGGCATCACGCTCCGGAAGACGATCGATCTCTGCCGAACAGATGACATCCCCGTCTCCGGGCGCAATCATTCGCTGGTTGACACTTGCGGTGCCGACGAGACCTTCCTGACCGGCCCCTTCAGCGCGCAAGCCCCGGTTTTCGTGCTCGACGGTCGCGCCATCGGTGGCGGCGAGGCCGGGCCAATGTTCCGTCGCATTCGCTGTCTCTTCAAAGCGGAGATTGCTGGGGCGGGCGCGTGAACAGGCCCGCGGCCGCGCTCTGTCCCGTCGAAGACCGGACCCTGCGTGAACAGGTGCGGCGACAAGTTCTTGACAGGGTTCTGGACGGCCATTTCAAGCCGGGACAGAAATTGGTGGAAACCGCGCTGTCGTCACAGCTAAGGGTTAGCCGCGCGCCCCTGCGCGAAGCGCTCCGCGAACTCGTGGACCAAGGCATCCTCGTCAGCGAGCCTTACAAGGGGTTCCGCGTACGACCCGTGTCCGAACGCGACCTGACTGAGCTTTATTCGATGCGCACGGCGCTCGAGAAATTCGCCTTCGCCCTGGCCTGGCCTTTACGTACGCCTGCCAGCCTTGATCTGCTCGACAAGAGATACGCCGAACTGATGGCGACCCACAGGACCCTGGACCAGGCCCGTGCGATCGAGCACGAAATCGCGTTTCACGGCTGGGTCTACGAGACGACGGGCCATGGCCTTCTCAAAGACCATTGGTCCCGTCTGTCGCAATTGGTGCGCATCTACATGTCGCTGCACCATAACTTGCATGGTTCACACGGGGTTTTCGGCGAAATGACAGCGCGCTACCGCGAACTCGCGAATGGCGAGAGCCTGAACGCCATGCTGTCCCACATAGACGAACACATGGCCCAGGGCTTTGATTCCGTCCTCAAGGCACTGAAATGAGCGGCTGCGCTTCAAAAGGGATCGTCTGACCAATCCCTTGCGCGACGTGCGTCCTCGAAGAGATCCGCCCGAAACATCAGCGCCGCAACTTGCTCGTCCAATCACCTGGGACTTATATACTTGAGTGACCATCAGGCCACTTTCGCACTGATTTCACGGGTCGCTGAAGTGGCCGATGCCAACGCTCCTCGCCGTGCAGATGCGCCAGTCCCGGACGCCTCGTCGCCTCCCGTCCCGGCGCCAAGGGCGCGGTCCAGGACGTTCCTCGCCGCGTTGATGTCGGCATGGGCCGCATGGCCGCAGGCCGTGCAGCTGAAGTCTTCCCGAGTTCTGCGCGAGCGTCTGTCGACCGCTCCGCACTCGTGGCATGTTCGTGACGTATACTGCGCCGGAACCGTGACGACGGCCGCCGCCTTGCATTCCAGCATCGTCTTCAGCGCCGTCCAGCCGGTGTTCAGGATGACGCGGTTCAAGGCCGGACTTCTGCGGGACGTTCACGCCCGGCTCCTCGACCGTGCCCTTCGCGCTCTTCGTCATGGCCCGGACATGCAGGTTCTCGACGGCGACGGTCCCGGCCTTCGCCGCCAGCTTGCGCGACACGTGATGATGCCAGTCGTGGCGGCGGTTCGCGATCTTGCGCATGACCTTGGCGTGATGCCGCTTCGTTCTCTCGCGTCGGCGGCTCGCCTTGCGCTGCCGCGAGAGCTTCCGCTGCAGCCGTCCGCCCTGCGCCGCGAGCCGGTCCATGTCCGGCATCCCGTGCATCTCGCCGTCGCTGTCCGCGACCTGGCCTGCGTTCCGGTCAAGACCGATCGCGTGCCCGTTGTCGGCCGGTTCCTCGATCTCGACCGCGAAGCAGACGATCGCGTGCCAGCGTCCGCCCGTGCGCTTGAGAACCGCCGAGACCGGCCTGCCGTCAGGATACAGGTTTCCGCCCTTCCGGCGGATCTTCATCGGCCCGAAGCCCGGAATGCGGAGGTTCCCGTCCCTCACCTTGACGCCGGAGACGATGCTGATGCTGTCATGGAAGGCGCGTCCCTTGAAGCGCGGGAAGCCCCGGGCGTTCCTCCGGCCTTCACGCGTCGGAAGAACCCCTTGAACGCTTCGTCCAGGCGCTTGAGCGTCCCGCGCTGGACGGCCACGGGCACGGACGCCATCTCGGGAAGCTCTCGGCGGCATTCCGTCAGCGCCTTGCACTGGTCGAAGCAGGTCCGCCCCCTGCCTGTCTTCCGGTAGCAGTCGATGCGTTCCTCCAGCGCGGCATTGCAGGGCTGGCGCTGGCTTTCAAGAACCGTCTCAAGCCACCGCCACGTGCTGCGCGTCTTCGGAAGCAGGCGGTAGACAACCTGCCGGTGGCTGGACACAAGGGCCATTGCGGTCGCTCCTGCGGTGGGCGTCTGCGAGAAGTGCGTGAGCTTCCCTCTCTTCGCATGTTGCCAGAAAGCTCGTAAGAACACAACAAGAACATGGTCACTTAAGTATATAAGTCCCAATCACTTCCTCCGCCCGATCCAGGGCGCCGGATGCCATGAGAGATGCAGCAAGCGAATTCAAGTCCGCCAGCGCGCCGGCGACAGCCTCGGCATGGCGCGCAGGTCCCAATGACCGGCCCAAGGCAGCGCAATCCGGCTGGCGATGCGGTACCGAACACCGCAGATGTCGACGCTCTGGATCTTCCTCGCACCGGCGCAGGGCTGCAGCACGATGCGCCTGCCGCCGCGTGAAGCAGAACCGATGTCCCGGCCAATTGTATGGCTGAGTGCCTTCGAATTGATGTCCGTGGCAGGGCGGGACATCAGCCCATTGCCCGAAATGACAAAACGAGATCGGCTCATGGCCTATACATGGCAATTGGTCATGCGTTAGGCTTACGAGAAAGCATGTCAAATGAGTGGACGCAGTGAATCAGCGCCAGCTGGAAGCATTTCGGGCAACGATCCGTTGCGGTTCAATCACCGAAGCCGCAAGGATGATGCACATCTCGCAGCCCAGTGTCAGCCGCCTGATCGCCGATCTCGAGCACTCGGCAGGATTTCCCTTGTTCGTGCGGGTAGGTCGTGGCCTGGCGCCAACGGTGGAAGGCCGCAAGTTCTATCAAGGCGTTGAGGGCCTGTTTGTCGGCATCGAGCGGTTGCAGGATCTGGCACGGTCGATCCGATCCTCGCAGGGCGGCACGGTTTCGATCGGCACTATCCAGTCCATAGCCACAATCGAGCTTCCCAAGACGGTTGGCAGGCTGTACCGGGACTATCCCGACATCGAGTTCGTGATCCAGTCCCGCAACACGCCAGCGATCGTCGACGCGGTGCAGATGCACCAAATTGATCTAGGAATCGTTGGACGAGAGCCCGACTATGACGGGGTCGAGGTCCTGTTCCAGACGTCCGCGCCTTACGTCTGCCTGCTGCCCGAAGATCACCATTTGGCGGGAGTGCACGGCCCTGTCGATCTGGAGGAGCTTGCCGAGGCCGAGACATTCGTGACGTTCGGCGGAACCTATCCAGACACCATGATGTCCATCGACAGCGACCTGTCCGAAAAGTTGCGCCGCCGATCCCGCCTTTCTGTTGCAAACATGCCTTTGGCGGCAGCCCTTGTGCGCGAGGCTTCGGTCCTCGCAATCGCCGATCCGTTCTCGGCCGAGCAGGCGGTGCGCATGGGCGGCGTGGTGTTTCGCCCGATCAGGCAGCCTCTCACCTACTTCGTGACGGTGATCGCCGCCGGGCGGGAGCAGCTGTCACGCCAGGCGCTGCAGTTCGCAGACCTGTTTGCGGACCAGTTGCTTGAAAGGGTCCGGCAGGTCGAAGCACTTCGGGGAACGGACTAGTTCAAGATCCCGGGCAACCATGTTGCGGCCTGCGGAAAGGCGATCATCAACCCGCCGAAGACGATCCCTATGATCACGAACAAGGGAACCTCTCGAAAGGCCCTTTCCGGACTCTCGTTGGCCACGCCTGCGGCCGTGTAGATGCCCACGCAGACCGGTGGCGTGATCATGCCGATCCCGGCAAATGCGACGAACACGATGTAGAGATGCAGAATGTCAAGACCAAGCGACAATGCCAGCGCGGCAAAAATCGGCACGGTCAAGTAAAAGACCGGGACAATCTCGATGAACGTTCCAAGGATCAGGCAGATCACGGCCACGCCCAGCCAGAAGGCCATGGGCGTGCCGCCCATTTCAGTGAAGAAGGCGATGATCCTTTGCGGCGCCTGGCTGTAGGTCAGCACGACACTCAGGAAAGTCGCCATCGCGATAATGGAAAAAATCACCGCAGTGATCCGCGCCGTCTGGTGCAATGCTTCGGTGATCCCGCGCCAGGTCAGTTCGCGGTGCACCAGCACGCCGATCAGAATTGCCCAGATCCCGGCGACTGCCGCGGATTCCGACGGCGTCAGGAACCCCGCATAGATCCCGCCCAGTATGATGACCGGCGTAAACAGGCCTGGCAGCGCTGACCGCAGCGCAGACAGGCGCTCGGCCGTGGTCGCACGCGCCGGATTGCGCAGGGTCCGGCAACGCCAGGTGACGACGATGGACAACAGCACCAGCAGCACGAGTCCGGGCACGAATCCGGCGGCGAACGTCCAGGAGACGGGCACATCCGTCAGTGCGCTGAACAGGATCGCGGCATTTGACGGCGGAATCAGGGACTCGAGAAACGCGGCCGAGGCCGCGAGGACGATCACGAAAGGCTTGGGGTAGCCCTGTTCGACCATCTTGGGAATCATGATGGTCCCGACAGCCGTGATCGCTGCCAGGATCGAACCGCAGAACGCGGCAAAGAACCCCATGGCCAGGATCATGGCCACTCCAAGGCCGCCGGGCCAATGGCCCACAAGCGTGGTTGCAAAATGCACCAGGCGGGCCGCGGCACCACCCCTCAGCATCACCATGCCCGTGAAGATGAACAGTGGCACCGCAATCAGCACGTGCTTGGTCATCGAACCGAACGAGACCTGGATCAGCGTCGACCACGGCAGGTTCATGCCCCAGATCGCGACCGAAGCGCTGCCTATGCCAAAGACCATGAAGATCGGGACCGACAAGAGCAGCAGCAGCATGGACAGAAGCGTGGCGGCGGCGTTCATGACGCGGCCCTTTCGCGGGTCGCCAGATCACGGATCGTCTCGAGCCAGAGCTCGAACGAAAACAGCGCAAGAATCGCGAAGCCCGTGGGGAAGGCCAGATACATCCACCAGATGGGAAGTTCGATTTCCAGTTCCATCAACTGGCCCAGGCGGCGAAAGAGTGCGACGGCTTCGTTGCCGGCCTGGAAGAAGATCGCGGATCCAGCGATCATCAAGGAATAGACTATGAGCCTGAGCCAAAGAGCCGCCGCTCCGTGCAGGAATGTCGGCAAAATGTCCACCTGGATGTGTGAGCCTGAGCGCAGCAGCGGCCCGAGCAGTGGAAAGACCATCCACGGCACCAGTGCCGGAGGCAGTTCAATGAACCAGTCATAGCCCGTCCCGCTGACATAGCGCGTGGCCGCGCTTGCCGTGAGGGCCAGGACCATCACCGCCGCGAGACAGGACGACGTCACGGCAGTGAGCCTTTCGATTGCACCGTTGACGGCACGCAAGAGCGATAGGATCAGCGTCACGGCAAGAAGCCTCGCGTGCAAGGCCGCATCCGTGCAATCGGGCGCGGATGCGGCCCGCCACCGGTCAGTTGGATGTGAACGCCCTGGCCGCTTCCAGCACCTCGGCATCGACCGTCTCGGCGATGACCGGCATGACCTGATCGCTCATCAGCTGGCTGAATTCGGACAGCTTTTCGCCGTCAAGCGTTCGAACCACTCCGCCACGCCCCTCGAACTCGGCAAGCGTCTCCTCGCCGGTCTGCATGATCGTGTCCGTCGATATCTGCCCGACTTCGCGGCCTACCTCAATCAGCAATTGCTGGAGATCCTCAGGAAGCCCGTTGAACCATGTCCTGTTGGCCATGATGTAAGCGTCGGCAAAGTACTGGTAGGGCTTTTGACCGTGGGTCAGGAATTCCCACCAGCTGAATGCGCGGATCGAACCAGGCGGGCTGTTGATCGTGTCGATCATTCCGGTCTGCAAGCCCGAATAGACTTCACCCGTTGGCATTGACACGGTGTTGGCGCCAAGCGCCTCCCACATCGGACGTTCAGCGCCGATCAATGCGCGCGCCTTGAGGCCGGACATCGATGAAACGCCGTCGAGTTCCTTCGTCGAAAAGGTCATGACCGGACCCACCGGATCATGCATCAGCAGGATCGAATCGGACTTTGTGGTTATGTCCTCCCACACAGCCTTGCCCACCGGATCCTCGGTGAAGAACGCGCGTTGCTCGCCGTAGCTGTCGAACATTCCCGTAATCGACACAACGTTGAAGTTCTTGTTGATCGGCGGAAAGGACACGACGGCCACGATGCCGCCCATTTCGACCGCACCCGATGTCACGGCGCCCAGCTGCTCGCGGATGCCGAACAGCTGGCCCGCGGGGAAGAATTCAATCCGAAGCCGCCCTTCGGCACGCTTGTTCACCTCGTCGGCGTACATCTGCGCGTGGATGGCGCTGTGATGCTTCGGCCCCCAATGCACCGAAAGCCGGGCCACGATTTCCTCGGCGGCGGCAGTCTTCCCGGCCAACAGCAAAAGGGCCGCGAAGCCCACGACGCCCACCCCGGCGACCGAACGTAGTGACATGACCAGTAACTTCATGATAGCCTCCCTAGCTGCGGCCCTGCCGCTGCAATCCATACTGCGGGGTGATCCAGCATTTCCGGCACTCGGCTTCACCGCCACGTCCGGGATACTAGGCCGCGCGCAACCACTGCGACAAATTTATTTCTCTGCGCTATCCATGCGAATTTCCTATGAATCCGTGGAAACGCAATCGAACCGCGGCAACATAGACATAGCGTATGAGTGCCGGACATTTTTTGATTGGTCACTTCAGAAGCCTCGTCTGTATGGTTCTCCCGAAGTGCTTTCATAGCAAGCGACGACCGAATGCTGGCCAGAAATCACAACTTGTTCTCGACCGAGGATGCGCGCCGAATCGCCAGGCGACGCCTGCCGCGGCTGGTCTTCGACTTTGTCGAGGGCGCGGCCGGACGAGAGGCTGGAATGCGCCGAAACGAATCCCGGTTCGACGACATCCGCCTGCAGCCGCGGGTCATGGCCGATGTCGCGGACCGCAGCCTTGTGACACGTCTTCTGGGGCAGAAGTTCAATCTTCCCCTCGGGATCGCGCCGATGGGAATGTGCAATCTGGTGTGTCCCGGAGCAGACCGGATGTTGGCCGAGGCGGCCAGCCGGGTCGGCATGCCGGTCTGCCTCTCCTCTGCCGCATCCGGCACGCTGGAAGACATGCGCGCATGGGCTGGGCAGCGAGCGTGGTTTCAACTGTATTTCGGGCAATCGGTCGAATTCACGATGGCCACGGTGGACCGGGCGCGCAACGCGGGTTACGACACCCTCGTCCTGACCGTGGATGTCCCCCAGGTATCTCGGCGCATCCGCGACCTGCGGAACGGGTTCAATGTGCCCTTTCGTCTGACGCCCAAGTCTTTCCTCGATTTCGCGACCCATCCTCGCTGGTCCCTGACGACCCTCGTTGCAGGCATTCCCTCCCCGCAGAACACTGGCAATGGCGCCAAGTTCGACCGCGGCGCGAGCAGAGCCGGAGCGGACTGGGAATTTCTGGCCAGGCTGCGCGAGCAATGGAAGGGCAACCTGATCGTCAAGGGGATCACCGCCGCGGAAGACGCGCTGCGGGCCCATGACACCGGGGCCGACGCCATCTACGTTTCTAACCACGGCGGCCGGCAGCTGGACAGCGTCCCAGCCGCCATAGACATTCTGCCAAGAATCCGCACTGCATTGGGACCGGATGCGCCCTTGATCTTCGACAGCGGCATTCGGAACGGTGAAGACGTTGTCAAGGCCCTGGCGCTCGGGGCCAATTTCGTCATGATCGGGCGTCCGGTGCTCTTTGCGCTCGGGGCCGGAGGGCGAAACGGCCTGTCGATGCTTCTGGACTGCTTTGCCAAGGACATCGACATCGCGATCGCGCAGCTGGGCGTGAACACGGTCGCGGAGATTCGGGCAGACGCGGTTTTTGACTCGGCAGGAGAGATCCGCAAGACCCGTCCGGGCGAGCCGCGAAAGCTCAAGATCGCGGCGAAGACCTAGAGTGAGTGCCATGCAGGCGTCAGCGACCCCTCCCTTTCTGGGAGGAATGCGGGGTGGAAAAATGAGCGAGACCAATCGAATTCGCGGGGGCGCGCTGTTGGCCCGTGCGCTCAAGGAAAAGGGCGTGGATCATGTCTTCACCCTTGCAGGCGGATTCTGCAATCCGGCGCTGGAAGGCTTCATGGAATGCCAGATGCCCGTGATCAATTGCCCGCACGAGCAGGTCGCCGGTCACCTGGCGGATGGGCACACCAGGATCACGCGCAAGCCCTCGGTCTGCCTGGTCGGTCCCGAGGGATTCGCAAACGCCGTCCCGGCGATGCTGGAGGCCGGCGGCGAGCGGTCCCCGGTGATCTTCGTGACCGGATCGTCGACCCTGAAGCGCCAAGGCGCCGGCGGCTTCAAGGAGATCGACGACGTGGCGATCGCTGCGCCCTTGGTGAAATACTCGGTTCAGGTCACGGACGGCGAGCGCATCGGCGAGTTCGTCGACCGGGCGTGGCATGCCGCGACGACAGGCTACCCCGGACCGGTGCACATCAGCCTGCCGGTCGACGTGATGTTCTCCTCCTTCGACGAGGATGCGGGCCGGGCGGAACGCCCTTGGTCCCGGTCGGCGCGTCGCACGCCACGGGCCTGGCCGGAGCCGGCGGAGCTGGATCGACTGCTGGGCATCATCCGCAAGGCCGAACGACCGGTGATCATCGGCGGTCACGGCGTCTGGTGGTCGGGTTCCGAGCACAGGCTCGAAGCGACGGGGCGCACCTTGCGGTTGCCCGTTTTCAACGTGCCCTATCACGCCAAGCTGCTGGGAGAGGAATGCGAGGCCTACATGGGTCTTGCGGACTTTCATCAGTATCATCCGTCCAAGCCCGCCATTCACGAAGCCGATGTCGTGGTGATGATCGGCGGGCGCCTCGACAACCAGATGAATTTCGGCAACCCGCCTTTCATTGCCAGGGAGACAGCGCTGATCTGCGTCAACGGCTCAACCGAGGAACTTGAATACAACCATGCCGCGGACGAGGTCCTGCTTTCCGACCCAGGCGCCTTTCTGGAAGCGCTTTCCGGCATCGGGAGAACCTGGGCGCCGTGGTTCGATCTGCAAAGGAGACGCCGAGCCGAATGGGTTGCCGAGTGGGAGGCGCATCTTGGCGTCGAAACCGGGCGCGACGACGTCTCGGGCGGCAAGATGCACCCGTTGCAGCTGGGCCTCGACGTTCAGGCCGAGATGGGGAGCGAGGACTGGCTGGTCTTCGACGGCGGCAACACCCATTTCTGGAACGAGATCGCGGTGAACATGGCGGGCTGGCGGGGCCAGAAGCTGGGCGGCATCCTGCATCCCGGAAACTACTCGCTGCTGGGTGTCGGCGTGAGCTTCGGCATTTCTGCCAAGGCAACGCATCCGGACAGGAATGTCGTTGTGATCTCGGGCGACGGAGCGTTCCTTTCCGGCGGCCTGTCGATCGAGGCAGCGTTCCAGGAAGGACTGCCGATCACGGTGGTCATCGACAACAACGGCGGCCTCGACTGCATCAGCCAGCAGCAGGAACGCCTGTTCGCCAATGGCAAGCACTTTGCCACCGACTTCCGCGACATTCCGTTCCACACGATGTTCGAGGGCCTCGGCGGGCATGGCGAACTGGTCGAGACACGCGACCAACTAGGCCCCGCGCTGCGCCGGGCGATGGCCTCGGGCAAGACGGCCTGCGTGAACGTCAAGTGCCGGGGCGTGATCTCGCCGATTGTCGCGGCGACTTCGGACAAACGCGACAAGGCATCGATCGAGTAATGGCCGTCGTTTCAACACACACGCTCAATGCCGTCGATGGCAGCCACGCTGGCGGAATCGCCGTGCGGCTGGCCAACCTGACAACCGGGGAGACAGTCTTCGACACTCATGTTGACGATGGCGGCCGCTTGTTGCGGGAGGTCGCCGCACCCGATCCGGCGGCACGCTACGAACTGGTCTTCCAGACCGGTGCCTACTGGCAGGACCGTGTCTCCGACAGCCACGGGACTCGGATCATGGATGAGATCGTGATCCGCTTCGCCATGCCCGACGCAGAGGGGCGCTACCACATGCCCCTGATCCTGTCGCCGCACGGCTGTTCCCTCTGGTGTTCCACCGAGCATGGCTAGCGAGTTGGGCTTTTCCCGCCGGTTGCGCCGCACACCTTACACGGCCTCGGCCGAAGCCAGCGGCGTCGCCGGATACTCCGTGGTCAATCACATGCTCCTGCCCAGGGCCTATGGCCGCACGGTCGAAGAGGACTATTGGCACTTGCGCGAGCATGTTCAGGTCTGGGACGTTGCCTGCCAGCGTCAGGTTCATGTCTCAGGCCCGGACGCGGCGCGGCTGGTGCAGTGGATGACGCCGCGCGACATCTCGCGCGCGAATGTGGGCGACTGCCTCTATGTGCCGATCACGGACGAGCGCGCCGGTCTGATCAACGACCCGGTGCTGCTGAAGCTGGCGGAAGACCGGTTCTGGCTCTCCATCGCGGATTCCGACGTGTTGTTGTTCGCCAAGGGCTTGGCCCTTGGGCGCGGGTTCGACGTGTCAGTTGACGAACCCGATGTTTCGCCGCTGGCCGTACAAGGGCCAAAGGCCGAAGCCCTGCTTTGCGACCTGTTCGGATCGCATGTTCGCGACATAGGATTCTTCAAGTTCGGCTGGATCGACTTCGCCGGGACGCGGCAGATGATCGCACGGTCGGGCTATTCTCGGCAAGGAGGGTTCGAGATCTATCTTCACGGCGGACATTTGGGAGCCGCGCTCTGGGATGCGATCTGGCAGACCGGCCAGAGGTTCGGCATAGCCCCCGGATGTCCCAACCTGATCGAACGGATCGAGGGGGGACTCCTGTCCTATGGCAACGAAATGACCCGCGAAAACAATCCACTGGAAATCGGACTCAAGAAATTCTGCAGTCTGGACGGGACGGTCGACTACCTTGGTCAAGATGCCCTGCGCCGTTTGGCTGACAAGGGCGCCACGCGCGAAATTCGCGGAATCCTGTTCGACGGCGGCCCCTGCCCCACCTGTTCTGAACCCTGGCCGGTCCATGTCGACAGCCAGCAGGTCGGCCGTGTGACCAGTGCGATCTGGTCCCCTCGCCTGAAGCGCAATGTCGGCCTGTCGCTGATCGACCGGGATTTCTGGGATGCCGGCCAGCCTGTCACGGTGCACCGCACCGACCATGTCGTCTGCGGCGGAACCGTCTCGGCCCTGCCCTTCAAGTAAGGAGCGCCGCGTCCAACAGGGGCCACCGGCCGCAGCGGACGCGTTGTACCACGAAATCCCTGCCTCGCCCCGGAAAGCGTCTGCATGTCTCAGGCCAGACGCGACGCGTTCCCGTCCGGGCGGAACTGCAAGGCGAACAAGGCGGATCGTCTGCACGCAAGTCCTTTCCCTTGAGCCATTTTTTCGAATTCCGGGGGATGCTGAGGAGAATGCAGGCGAAGCTCGCGGAACTCTTCGAGCGAAGACAGGCCGGGCATCCAAGCCAGTAGGACGCAGCCAGGATTCTCGGCGCTTCGGTGTGGATGGACCGGCGCCGGGAGGGCCGCTACGCGGCCGGGGGCCTTTCAAGGAAAGTTGGCATGCACCGCGTCCGGTAACCGAATCACGACATCGCCGCCAGTGGCGCAAAGGCCCGACTGCCCTGCCCCTTCGAAACTGGCCGGCTTCACTTCGGCCTTCCTGGAAACGCCTCCTCCCGCTGACGCAGTGTCTCCACAAGCGTGTCGTTGTACGGTGTTGCGATCCCGTGCGCACGGCCAAGGATCGGCACCTGCCCGTTGACCGCATCCAGTTCCGAGACGCGGCGTGCCCTGTGGTCAAGAGCCATGGAGGGACGCGCATCGGGCATTCTAGCGCCAAAGGCGGTGACATAGGCAACCGGGTCGTCGAAGCTCAGATTGATCTGCCTGGCACGGGCAATTGCATAGGCTTCCCGCATTGCGCCCAAGGCGATCTGCCAGCGTTCTGGATGCGCAATGAGTTCACCCACGGTCGTGTCGAACACGGTGCAGGCTGCGCTGAACGTGACGTTGCAGAGGAACTTCTCCCAGATCAGTTGCTGAATGTCGTCGAAGGCCCTGGCCTTGAAACCGGCCCCGCGCCAGATTTCCGCAAGTGCCTCGGCGCGAGCGCTGGCACCTCCGGCAATCTCCCCGATGCGGATCAGGTTCATGGCATAGTGATGCACGTGTCCCGGAGCCTTCAGCGACGCCCCGAAACCGTCCGCCACGCCAAGAAGGACATTCTCCAACGACATGTGCGCCGCGATCCGTTCCGCCGCGCCAAGGCCATTCTGGATCGTGAGCACCAGCGTCGCTTCGGACACATATGGCGCAATCGACCGGGCGGCACATTCAACGCCGGCGACCTTGGTCGCAATCACGATCAGATCGCATGCTCCCGCGTCAGAGAAGTCAGTCGTCGCGGAAATGCCGTGAACGACGCGATTGCCGCTGGCACCTTCCAGCCGCAGTCCCGATTTGCGGATCGCGCTCACATGATCACGCCACGGGTCCACCGCCCAAACCGGGTGCCCGGCCTCGCTGAACAGGCCGGCATAGACCGACCCCATTGCGCCCGTGCCGAGAATGGCGATCTTCATCGTCCCTGCATCCTGGATCGGGCCAGGCGAATGTCGAACCTCGACCGGATTTCACGATCGACGTCGCTGGCAAGGTGTTCGGGGAAGTGCGAGCTCAGGACCTCGGCCGCAACCATTCTCGCGCCCGCCCCGATTTCCGGCCTGCCGGCGGCTTCCCAGTCCTGGACCGAACGGCGATCAGCGAGGTCGGGGTAGAGAAACTCAGACTTCATCCGCCCGAAGGTTTGCGCGTGGCCAAGGAAATGCCCCTGGTCCCTTATCGTGTCGGCGATCATCGCGGGTGACAGCGTTTCCGCGCTGACCTCGATGGGGGCAAGGCCGCGGCGGACCGCGCCAAGCATCTCGTTGTCGATCACGTAGGCCTCGAATGACGCCCCCGTCAACCCGGCCTGCATGCCTGCGGCCTGGGTGATCAGGTTTGCGCCGGCATGCGCCGCCATGGTTATCGACAGCGCCTTCTCGTAGCCCGATTGCGCATCTGCCAGCTTGCTGTCGGTCGCGCCAGCGATGGTCGAGTTCGGCAATCCGTGGTAGCGCGCCATTTGCGTTGCGGCCGCCGTCAACATGGCCTGCTCGCCGCTGCCGCCGGCCATGCCCCCTGTTCGCAGGTCTGTCACCATGGGCCGGGCCCCGTAGATCAGGGGCGTTTCCGGTTCGGCAAGCCAGGCGACGACCAGGCCGGCCAGGGTTTCGGCATTGCTTTGCGCTATGCAGCCCGCTGCCGTCACCGGGCTTGACGCCCCCATTTGTCCGAAAGTGTTGACCATGCAGGGAATGCCTGCCCGTGCCGCCGCGACAAGAACTTCGGCTGCATTGGTCGAGAACCGCATCGGTGGCGCGACGTGGTTTATGTTGAGCGACAGGAAGGGCCGCTCGGCGAACGCCTCGGCTGATCCGGCCACGAGGTGACACATCAAGGCAATGTCGTCCACGTGGGCCGGTGCATTGGCACTCGCCAGCACATGTTTCGATGTTCCCGCCAAGGCAGCGTAGCACGTGTTGATGTCAAGCACCCTGTCGGTTTCCATGTCTCGGGCTACGAGGGACCGCGAAAAGAACTGAACATGACGAAGGGCATCGACCATCCGCGCGGCGTCGTAGAGATCCGCCAGCGTGGAGGGACGGTAGCGTCCACCGTCGAAATCCATGACCAATGGGGCCGCACCGCCAGAGCCGACGTGCACGGCGCCAGCGTCCATTCGCAGGTCGTGACCTGGACCCCGGCCGTAGAGCGTGATCCCGCGGCGCGCGTGCGCGATCGCGGACTCGACCAGTCCCCGCGGAAACAGCAATCGGCCCTCGCCGGATATCCCGCCGCCCGCCGCGCAAACCAGGTCCACGACGCTCTTCGGGGCTTCGCTCAGCCCGAAGTCTGCCAACAGCGTCAGCGAGGTCTCGTGAATCCGGCTCAATTCCGCATCGGTCAGGAGGCTGAGCCGCCCCCCCTCGGTCGGCAATGCCGGCATCTGGGCAATCTCCGCGGAGCCGGTTCTGCCCGTACGCGTCCTTGCGCCGCCTCGTCTGCTGCGTCTCACGGTTATCGCCTGTTCATTGACACGGCCTTGATGCTCTCATGAGGGATTTGTTGGACAAGCGACTAGTCGGGCGAATATGGATGAACATTATTTGGTCCATGGCCGAGAGGGCGCTTCGGCATGCATATCCGCAATCTGCCGCTCGCGGCACTACGCACTTTCGAGGTTGCCGCGCGACGACTCAGCTTCAAGAGCGCAGCCGACGAGCTTTGCGTCAGCGCAACGACGGTCAGCAACCAGATACGGCGGCTTGAACGGGACCTTGGCTGCCAGCTGTTCATCCGCAAGACTCGCGCGGTTGTGCTTACCGATGCGGGAAGGTCGCTGTCCCGGGTCCTGACGCGCTCGCTGGAGGACATTCGCGCGGAAGTCACCACCCATGTCAGACCGCCCCGCAAATCCGTCTCGCTCGCTGTCGGGCCCATATTTGCCTCACGTTGGATGATTCCGCGACTGGACCGGCTTCTGACCGACCTGCCCGGCATTCAGCTCGAATTGCAAAACTCGCCACGAATCACCGACGAAAAAATGATGACCTGCGACATCGCGGTGGATTGGGGAACGGGAAACTGGTCTGGCCTTGACGTGCATCCCTTGCTGGAAATACGCTATTCTCCGGTGGTCAGCCCCCGGATGGTCGAAACGCTCGGCCTGCCGGAGACAGCCAGCGATGTCGTGCGCTTTCCGATAATCCACCAACAGGACCGTGGCGAATGGCAGGAATGGCTGCGATTGGCCGGTTGCCCGGGCGTCGAGCTTTGGGACAAGGCGGTCATTGTCGACACCAACGTCGTCATTCAAGCGGCGGTCGACGGCCAGGGCATGGCCCTTGGCATCTTTCCTTTCTGTCAGCCCGACCTTGATGCCGGAAGGCTGTTGAAGCCCTTCGGCATCGACCTTTCCCCGGCGCGCTCGTTTCACCTGCTGACACGGCCCGGTGCACGGAACCGACGTGAAATCGATGAGGTCTTTCGCTGGATGATCGCCGAAGCCGGCTCAGATCATCAAGGCCTCCTGCCAGGGCTTGCCACGCCGGTCGCTGGAAATCTGATGGACAAAGGGCGGACCATCGCCGGGGTGCGCCGCTGAAGGCGCCCCGTCGCTCAAAACCAGCGCGGCGCCATCGTCGACGGCAACGGCATCGGACACCTCCCCGCGCGCAACCAACGCCTTCAAGTGCACGACCCGATCCGGTTCGGTCATGCTGTGCGGGGTCATGATGCCCGGAACCAGGCCAAAACCCTGCGACAGCTCCAATTCTCCACCCGGGGACCGCCACAGGAATCCCTCGAACCAGCACATTGCACCTGCACTGACACCGGCTATCACCGTCCCCTGCCGCGACGCGGCATGAATTGCGCCGTGTATGCAGCGAGGCATCCAGCTGTTGCGCAGGCGTATCGGGTCGCCGCCACCGACATAGATCAGGTCAAGCGCTGCTGCCCAATCCTCGGCCTCGGACCGGGAACAGTCCGGTGGCAAGCACGACAGCGGCCGGGCGCGTGACCGGAACACGGCGGCAAACCGTCCGAACTTGCCCTGGTCGTCATTGCTGGCGGCACCGGCATAGCCGATGCGCGGCCGCTCCGGCAGGAATTGCAGGCAGAACCGGTCAATGTCGGGATGGGTCCCGTGGGTGGCGCCGCCACCGCCAATGGCGATCAGGACAGACTGCTTGATGGCGTGCCCCCCCCCGGCAGCGCGAAACGGAATTCATATGGTCGGCGAATGAGTCGGGAAAATTTCGTGATTTGTGCAATTGTGTGGAACGATAGACACTTCTGGTCAAGGGTGGCCTGATGGATCAATATATCTTAATCCATCGCGCCATCAAATGTCGCTTGTTCATCGAGGTTCCACGAATGAGCCTTTCTTAATGCGGACAGACGCCGACGGAAAGGCGCCTGCGGCAACCAGGAGGAAATCAACTATGAAGATGATGGTGAGTATGACGGCGCTGGCAGCCTTGCTTTCCGGCACAATGGCGCTGGCCGAACCGGCAGGAACCTTTCGCCAGGCTCACGAATATGGATTTGGCGCCCAGTCCAGCCTCGATCCGATCTCCAAGGGGCGCGTGTTCCAGATCACCGAGAAGGTCATGAATCGCCTCGTGCGGCCAGGGCTTGACGGCAAGCCCCAGGCCGACCTGGCCGTCAGCTGGGCCGCGAATGACGACGCCACGGTCTGGACCTTCCAGCTGCGCGACGGCGTGACGTTCCACGACGGCTCCGGCTTCGATGCCGCCGATGTGGTCCATTCGCTCAACCGCGTGCTTGACCCGGATAGCGACAGTCCGGCCCGGTCGGCGGTCAAGATGATCACCGAGGTCAAGGCGCTGGACGACATGACCGTCCAGATCACGCTTGACACGCCTTTCGCCGACATGCCGCTGCAGCTGATGGACTACCGGCTGCGGATGATCCCGGAAGGCGCCGGTGACGAAATCGCCATGACGGGAATTGGCACCGGGCCCTTCAAGGTGGAAAGCTTCGATGCCGAAGGCACCACGGTTCTGGTGGCGAACTCGGACTACTGGGAAGGCGAGCCGGGCGTGGCGCGCATGGAGGTCATCGGCATTCCGGACGGCCAGGCGCGTCTGCAGGCCTTGCTGGGCGGGCAGATCGACATGGAACGCGGCATCACCGCGCAGCAGGCGCCGATGCTGAAGGGCTCGGACCGGTTCGAGATCCAGGAAATCCCGACGGGCAATTGGCGCGGGCTGGTCTTCCGCACCGATGTAGAGCCATTCAGCGATCCACGCGTCCGCAAAGCGGTGCGCCTTGCGGCTGACCGGCAAGAGCTGGTGAACCTTATCCTCGGCGGCCAGGGCGTCGTCGCATGCGACACGCCGGTGGAGCCCAACGACCAGTACCGCGCAGACCTGTCCTGCCCGCAGGATGTCGAGATGGCGAAGTCGCTCCTGTCCGAAGCGGGTTATCCCGATGGCATCGACATCGACGTGCACGTCGCGACGCTGGAACCCACTTGGCCAACGCTGGCCGTCGCGTACCAGGAACAGGCGGCGGCTGCCGGGATCAAGGTCAACGTAGTGCAGGCCCCGACCGACGGCTACTGGTCCGAGGTCTGGATGAAGAAGGATGTGTCCGCCACGCGCTGGAACGAGCGCCCCGCCGACCAGGCGCTGCACGAAATCTACCTGTCGACAGCGAAATGGAACGAGAGCTACTTCAAGGACGAGGCCTTCGACGCAATGCTCGCCGACGCGCGGCGAGAGCTGGACTTCGAAAAGCGAAAGGCACTGTACGTGGCGGCCCAGGAATACCTTTGGGAGAACGCCGGCACGCTGATCCCCTATCACGTGACGCGTCTTGTCGGCGTCTCGTCCCGCGTCAGCAATCTGGACGAAGTGAAGAACGACGCCGTTCGCTGGCACAAGATCGCCGTCAGCGAATAGGCTGCAGCAAAATTCGGCCGGGGCCGGCGCCTGCATGGCGTGAAGTCCCGGCCCACGATCTTCGGGGGTCGGGATGTCGAGATGCTGAACATGCTGCTGCGCAGGCTCTTGTTGGGCGCAGTCACCGTCTGGATCGTCTCGGTGATCATCTTTGCCGGGGTGGAAGTGCTTCCCGGCGACGCCTGCACCGCGTTTCTGGAACGCGAGGCTCAAGGCAAGCTGCTTGAGAACTGCCGCGAGGCGCAAGGGCTGAACCGCTCTGCTGCAGAACGATATTTCGAATGGGCCTCAGCCGCCCTTCAGGGTGATCTCGGGGTGTCGGCCAACGGTCAGAAAAGCATCACCGAGCTGGTCGGAAACCGGCTTAAGAACTCGCTTCTGCTGGCTTCCTGCGCGCTGCTGGCCGGCGTGCCCCTGGCGATCTTCCTTGGCGTGGTGACCGGGCTGTGGCGGGACAAGCCTGTCGACCTGATCTTCTCGACGGGCGCGATCTTCGCCATGACGATCCCCGAATTTGTCTCGGCCACGGTCCTGATCCTTGTCTTTTCGGTCTGGCTGGGCTGGCTGCCTGGCATCGTCCTGACCTCCGCCGGCGCCTCGGCCCACGAGTTCTTTCCCGAAATCCTGCTGCCCGTCATCGTTCTGGCGATGGTGATGACCGCGCACATCTTGCGCATGGTGCGCTCGAGCGTGATCGAGGTCATGGCCGGAGACTATGTGCAGATGGCTACTCTGAAGGGCGTGCCCTACTGGCGCATCGTGTTCCGCCACGCGCTTCCCAACGCACTGCTGCCTGCCATCAATGTCGTGGCACTGACCGTCGCATGGCTTCTGGGAGGCGTCGTGGTGATCGAGGTCGTGTTCAACTATCCCGGGCTCGGCCGAATGATGATCGATGCCATTTCCGATCGTGACCTCCCGGTCGTCCAAGCCATCGCGCTGATCGTGGCAACGGTCTATGTCGGGGTGAACTTGACGGCCGACCTGATGACGATGCTGTTGAACCCCCGGCTTCGGACCCATGCGCTGAGGCAATGAACACCGACGCAACCGCAACCCCGGCCGAAAACACGCGCCTGCAGCGCATGGCCGCGGTATTGCGCGACGTGACGTCCAGGCCGTCGGGTGCCATCGGATTGGCGCTGGTCGTGTTTCATGTCGCGCTTGCGCTCGCAAGCCCTTGGATCGTGCCATACGACTACAGGTCGATGGACAGCCTCCTGATGCTGAACCGCCCGTCCGGCGACCATTGGCTTGGCACCGATCATCTGGGCCGTGACGTGCTCACCCGAACGCTGATGGGCGGGCGCGAAGCGCTGCTCGTCACCGGCATCGCCACGCCCGTCGCGGTTGCCTGGGGTGGTCTGACAGGCATCTTCTTCGGGCTGGTCGGCGGACGGACCGACGAGGTGCTGATGCGCGTGGTCGATGCATTCCTCGCCCTTCCCTGGATCCTGAAGATGCTGGTGCTGATCGTCACGTTCGGGACCGGGATCGAGGTGCTGATCCCGACCCTGGCCTTCTTTTACGGCATACCCGTCATTCGCATCGCCCGCGCCGCGACACACGATGTCGTCGCCCGAGATTTCGTGTCAGCGGCCCGGGCGCGCGGGCATGGGCGCATGACGATCATCCGCCGTGAATTGCTGCCGAATGTGCTGGACACGCTGTTGGTCGAAGGCGCCATGCGTTGGTCGTGGATGCTGCTTGCGTTCTCTTCCCTGTCCTTTCTCGGCTTCGGAGTGTCGCCGCCGACGCCGGACTGGGGTCTGATGATCGCGGATGCGCGCGGTTTCATGTCATTCGCTCCTTGGGGGGTTCTCGGACCGGTGATCGCTCTATCGTCTCTCATTGTCGGCATTAACCTGACTGCGGATGCACTGGCCAAGGCGCTTGGCATCGACCGGGCGCAAAAGGCCCCGGTATGACCGCACTGATCGACATCCGCGACCTTTCCGTCGGGTTCGCCGGTCGCGACGGGCGCACCCGCGAAGTGCTGCGCAACATCGACCTTGGCGTGGCACCGGGGGAGTGCGTCGGGCTGGTTGGCGAAAGCGGTTCCGGCAAGTCGACACTTGCGCTCGGTGCCATGGGCTACCTGAAGCGCGGCTTGCGGCTCTTGAACGGGCACGCGCACTTCAATGGCATCGACATGTTTGCCCAGTCGCGTCGGCAGCTGGAACACATCCGGGGCGGACAGCTGGCCCTGATCCCCCAAAACTCCGGTCAATCCCTTACGCCCACATTGCGGATTGGCGCGCAATTGACCGAAGCGTTGCGGCTGCATGCATCGCTGCCGCCGGAAGGTCATGCCGCCAAGGCGGTCGAACTCTTGAGCCAGGTCCGCCTGCCCGATCCCGAGGGCATCGTGACACGCTTCCCGCACGAACTCAGCGGCGGCCAGCAACAGCGTGTTGCCGTGGCCATGGCGCTGGCCGGCGAACCCGAAGCGCTGCTGCTCGACGAACCGACGACCGGGCTCGACGTGACCACGCAGGCGCATATCCTGGAACTGCTGCGCGAAATCGCCGCGACGCGCGGCATGGCGATGGTCTATGTCAGCCATGACCTGGGCGCGATCGCCCGCGTCTGCGAACGCGTCGTTGTGATGTATGCCGGCGAGATCGCCCTCGAAGGCGCTGCGCGCCAAGTGTTGAAGGATCCTGCGCACCCGTACGCGCGCGGACTTCTGGCATCGATCCCCAGACTGCGCGACCCGACCCTGCCGGTGGCGCTTGACGGGCGTCCGCCTGCCCCCGGCGAGGCGGGACCGGGCTGCGCCTTTGCCGGCCGCTGCGCCCTGGTGCAGGACCGGTGCCGCGCGACGCGGCCCAGGCTCACGCCACTGGACACGGGCGGGGCAACGCGGTGCTTCTTTCCCGATCAAGCATCAGGCCTTCCCCTGCAGGGGGCCAGTGCAGCGGCGATTCGGCCAACCGGGCGTGAAGAGGTGGCGCTCGGTCTCGACGGTCTTTCCATCACCTACGCCCGCCCCGGAATCTTCGACCAATTGCTTGGTCGCGAGCCGGAAGGCTTGCCTACGGTGGCCGACGTTTCAGTCTCGGTCGCACAAGGCGAGACACTGGGGCTGGTCGGAGAAAGCGGGTCCGGCAAGTCGACGATCTTGAAGACCATCGCCGGCCTGCTGCCCCCATCCAGCGGCGCGGTGACCGTTGGCGGAGAACCCTTGCCGCGCATGGTCGAAGGACGCGGAGCCGAGCATCTGCGTCAAGTCCAGCTGATTTTCCAGAATCCTGACGACAGCTTGAACCCGCGTCACACCGTCGCGGACATTCTCGAACAGCCGCTGCGGCTGCATTTCGGGTTGACAGGCGCTGCGCTGAGAGCCCGCAGCGCCGAGATTCTCGAACGCGTGCGGCTAGGAGCGCATTACCTCGACAGGTTGCCCAGCCAGTTGTCCGGAGGCGAAAAGCAGCGTGTCGCGATCGCGCGGGCGTTTGCGGCCGACCCGACCGTCGTGCTGTGCGACGAAGTGACTTCCGCGCTGGACGTGTCCGTTCAAGCCGCAGTGTTGGACCTCTTGAATGAACTGAAACAGACGCAGGGCACGACCTATGTCTTTGTAAGTCACGATCTGGCGGTTGTGCGCGCGCTTGCCGACCGGGTTGCCGTGCTCTACCAGGGCCGCATTTGCGAAATCGGTCCAACCGAAGAGGTCTACGGCGCGCCTTCGCAACCCTATACCGAGGTTCTGCTGGGTGCGGTGCTGGAGCCGGACCCGGATACCGCCCCGATCCTTTCGGCCGACGATGTCGTTGAGCGCGCTCCGCCGAAAACCGGATGCCCGTTCCAGCGCAGATGCCCGCGAAAGCTCGGTGCGATATGCGAAACCGACACGCCGCCGCGGCGAGAAGGCGGATCCGGTCACGTCATACATTGCCACCTCGGGCGAGAGGAACTTGCGCAGATGCAGGCAGCTTCACGGGCGGAAACAGGCTAGTACAGCCACGAAACGGTTGCCTGCGCGGATGGTGCGAGGCGGAAGACCGACTCGACCGGCGGTCGCAAGAAACGGGTGAACTGCGCCGGGCATGGCCGGACACCCGTGGCAAGGGCGTCGAAATGGATCGCGCCCGCGCGAGCCTCGGCCCCATCTGCGGCGGGCCGGTGAGCTGTGGACGCGTTGAGCAGCCAGAGCCCGGTCGGCGAGACCGCTCTGGAACCGGTGCGCCGGATCAAGGCCATGGTTCCCGAGCATGGATGCGCGCCCGGGGCGGTCATGCTGCAGTCTTCCGCCCGGGACGAGGGGCGCCTCGATGTTCATGGGGCTTCAAGACCGGATCGGCTGCGCGAAATCCTTGAATGGATCGGCTTGCCGTTGCCGTCGAATCCTCCAGCAAGGCAGCTACAAGGCGGAACTGCGACGCATCCTGCCTTCAGCTGTCCCGGCCCAGGGCCGGGACTGCAAGGTTCGGTCAGGCGGCCCTTCCGGAATGCATGCCTTCGTCTGCAGCGGAATGAGTGACCGCCTCAAGAGCTTCCAGCACCACTCCGACCCCTGCCCCCTCGTTGCGGGCGCGCTCGGAAAGAATGCGTCGCCAGCGACGCGCACCCGCGCGCCCTGCGAAGAGCCCGAGCATGTGGCGCGTCACGGCATGGAGCCGGCCACCGGCGCCAAGGTGGCGCTCGATATAGGGACACATGGCATGAACCACTTCCGAGGGCGTAGCGAATGGCGGCTCCTCTCCGAAGACATCGCGGTCAGCCATGCCGAGGACATGCCAAGGCGACTGATAGGCGGCCCGCCCGATCATGATGCCGTCCATGCCCCTGTCCAGCAGGATACGTGCCTGTTCCAGAGAGGCGATGCCACCGTTCGAGATGATCCTGAGGTCCGGAAACCGCTCCTTCACGGCGCAGACGAGGTCATGGTCAAGAGGCGGGACTTCGCGGTTTTCCTTCGGACTGAGTCCCTTCAGCCACGCCTTTCGCGCATGGACCACCACGGTCGCCACGCCAACGTCCCGGACGCGCTGCAGGAAATCAGGAAGCACGACGGCAGGGTCCTGATCATCGACTCCAATCCGGCACTTGACCGTGACAGGCACGGCGACGGCGGATCGCATTGCCGCCAGGCATTCTGCCACCAGTCCGGGTGTCTTCATGAGCACGGCGCCAAACGCTCCCGATTGCACCCGGTCGGAAGGACAGCCGACGTTCAGGTTGACCTCGTCATAACCCTCCGCAACGGCAATCCGCGCGGCTTCGGCCAGCTCGGACGGGTCCGAGCCGCCAAGCTGAAGGGCCAGCGGATGTTCGGCGTCGTCGAAGGCGATGAGATGCCTGGCGTTGCCTCGAACCAATGCGGCGGATGTCATCATTTCGGTATAGAGCCGGACACGGCGCGACATGAGCCTGTGCAGATACCGGCAATGGCGATCTGTCCAATCCATCATTGGCGCCGTGGAAAGCATTGCGTGATGACAGGTTTGCATTTTCCGTGCATCTTCAAACTGTTGCCGGCGACTTCTGCTGCGCCGAGATACGCTCAGGCGCCCCGAACCTGCCGCTCCGCGGCGCCTGACTGCACACATAGCGCACGCTGAGGCTGACCACAATCACCAAGCCCCTCTCCAGCGCCTGACCCGAATTCGGATCGTACGGAAGCGCCGCTTCGCGAACGAGGCGATGCGCCGCCGCGGTGACGCTCGTCGCTCTGCCCGCCGCGCGGAGACCGGGGTGGATCAGGGGTTGGCGTCCGGACAAGGGCGTGCCAGCTTGGGCCATGCGGATCTTGGCGGTTCTTGAGATAATTGCCGGCATCGTGCACACTGCCTTCGTTGGATCGGCATCCACTGCGGAAAGATGGCGCCGCCGTGGTAGATGAGCGATCGCGTCCGCCGGAAAGACGCTGGCCAAATTCCCGACGAAGGAGTCTTCGAGTGAAAGATCGTCCCAATGTCCTGTTGATCGAAGCCGACCAGATGGCGGCGTTTCCCCTTGATTTCTGCAACCCGGACGGTCAGGCGAAGACTCCGAATCTCAGCGCTTTGGCCAAGGACGGCGTGGTGTTCGAGAACGCCTACTGCAATTCGCCTCTTTGCAGCCCGTCGCGAGCATCCAAGTTCACGGGACGCCTCCCGACAAGCCATCAGGTCTGGGGCAACGGCGCCGAACTCCCTTCCGAAACGCCAACCGTGATGCACTTCCTCCGCTCAGCCGGATATCGCACTGTTTGCTCGGGCAAATGTCATTTCGTAGGGGCGGATCAGTTGCATGGCTTCGACCGGCGGCTGACCACGGACATGTATCCATCAAATTTCGACTGGTCGATCGATTGGGATCCCGCAGTCGATCACCGACCTGGCACATCGGTGCAGAAACTGGCGGTTTCAGGGCCTTGCCGGACGAACAACCAGATCCTTTACGACTCCGAAGTGCAATTCCGCGCGATCGAGTTTCTGCGCTACGAGGCATTGGAGCGGCCGAAGCAGCCGTTCTTCCTGCATGTTTCCTACACGCAGCCGCATGACTCCTACCAATCGGTGCCGAAGTACCTCGATCAATACAAGGACGTGGACATCGCCATGCCGCGACTCAACTCCGAGCCCTTGCCCAACCCTGTGACAGACTGGCTGGCTGTGCACCACGGGATTGACCGGTTTCCGCCGACGGTGGAAAGAATCCGCGCTTCTCGCGAAGCCTACTTCGCGATGATCTCGCACCTTGACGAATTTGTCGGGGAAATTCTGGCGGAACTGAAGCTGCTGGGTCTCTACGACGACACGCTCATCGTTTTCACCAGCGATCACGGCGACATGATGGGCGAGCGGAACATGTGGTTCAAGCGCACGTTCTGGGAACATTCCGTCAAGGTGCCGCTGCTGTTTCACCAGCCATCCCGGCTTGGGTCCCGACGCGTCAAGCAGTCCGTTACGCTGGCAGACCTCTGCCCCACCCTTTCCGAGATAGGTGGCGCGAAGGAAGCCTGCACGCGCTGGGGCAGTCAGGACAGCGCAAGTTTCGGGTCCCTGCTGTCCGGAAATGATCCCTGCTGGAAAGATGTCGCCATAATGCAGTATTTTGGACCCGGCATCGAATCTCCGTGGTTTGCGATTCGACGGGGCGATCACAAATATGCCTATGTCCACGGCTGGGGTGGCATATTGACTGATCTCGCCAACGACCCTGACGAGACACGGAATCTGATCGACGACCGAGATCACGCGAACCTGGTTGCCGAACTGCATGAAACACTTGTCGGCCAGTTCGATCTCGATGCCCTGACCGCCATGGTGATCGAAAACAAGAAACAGCGCCGCTTCCTGCATCAAAGCCTCAAGGGGAGCCCTGGCTACGCATGGGATCATCAGCCGGACTTCGACGGCAGCAGGCAATATGTACGCGGTGGCGTGAACCAGCCGGTTACGTGCTAGGCGGGCGGCGACCCAGCATCACTGTCCTGAATCGAGTTCCCCGGTTGTCGGCAAATTGGGCGAGGCGTGGAAACTGGAGCGGATGGTGCTGGCACTGGCGCCAGACCCGCTTGGCATCTCCGAGCACCGTCCGGCCGGATTCGGCTCCAGAGTCAGTTTCAGGAACCGTCACCGCACCAAATCCCGCCAATGCAGGTCTTGAAATCCCAATGACTTACTTGAGCAGCGTGCTGGTTCAACCTGGCTTCAGCCTTGGCGAATACCGATCGCTTCACGTTGCTCCGAAACCGTCGATCAATGATGCCGCTGCCTGATGCAGGCTCCTGCCGGGGTCGGCCAGATCCGTGATGACGTCGAAGTGGTTCCGGTCCGCGATCTCGAGACACGTTGCAATCAGTCCCGCGTCGTGCAGCTTCCCGGCAAAGTCCTCGCTTTGGCGCTTGAACTCATCCGTTTCCTGCCCGCCCCAAGCGATCAGCAATTCAGGCTCCTTGGGAAAGGTCATGCGCTGCGGCGAGTTTCGGCATGCCGCAGCGGCATCGAGCCGAAGCCATTCATTCGGCTTGCAACGGCGCACCGGCTCCAAGTCGTAGAGCCCGCTTGCCAGAACCCCGCCTTTCAGCAAATTGCCCGGCACGCCAGGGAACCCGCTCCAGTTCGTGGCCAGCGCCATCGCGGCCAGATGGGCCCCTGCGGACGAACCGCCAACGAACAGCCTTGCCGGATCGCCACCGTGCAAAGCGATATTTCCGTGAACCCAGGCAATGGCGCGGCGGCACTGCGCAACGATCGCGTCAAGGCTGACCTTGGGCGCAAGGCTGTACTCGACGACCGCAGTGCTGATTCCGCGACTGACGAGCGCCTTTGCCATGAACGCGCTTTCGGACCGGCCAAGCAGTCGCCAATAGCCGCCGTGAAAGAAGATCAGGACCGGCTTGCCAGGGCCTGCAGGAAAGTAGTCAATGCGCTCATCCTCCGAAGGCCCGAAGCCCAAGTCGCGGATCACCTCGCAATCGGCGTAGCATTCGTCGCTCAGATCGCGGTAACGCGCGATCTCCGCATCAAAGTCCGGGACCGAGGCCCGGGCATCGTATTGGCGCTCCAACTCGTCCTGATCGAGCTTCCTCCAACTGTCCCCCATGATCACACCCCCAGACGCACCTTCGGTGCTAAGGTTTTGATAAAGCGTCTCTTTTCTCTTCTCCAAATCGTGGCTTCGGGTGGAATCCTACGCGTTTCCTCCCGTCCCTGCAACCGACAGGAGGAAGAGAATCATGTCCAGAACAAGACTCACCGACGCGAGGGTCCGCGCCTTGCGTCCGGCAAGGACCGCCAGGAACGTCCGGGACACCTTGTTCGCGGGACTTGGCGTCAGGGTCCTGCCCGGCGGCGGCAAGCGGTATTTCATTCACGTCCAGCACGAAGGCCGGCGCACCTGGAGGATCGTGGGCGATCCCGCCGACATGAGCGTCGACGAGGCGCGGGAAACGGCAAGGGGCATGCTCGCCTCCATCCGGGCCGGACGTCCGGCCTCGGACGACGAGACGATGTTCGAGACCGTGGCCGAAGAGGCGTTCCGCCGGCACGGCAGGATCTGGAAGCCGAGCACGCTCACGGTAAACGGGCACTATCTCCGCAAGCAGATCCTGCCCTGGTTCCGGGGTCGACAGATTGCCGGGATCACGTCGCGGGACGTGCGGGACTGGTTCGCGTCCCTGCACGCGACGCCGGTGGCTGCGGATAGGTCGATGCCGGTACTTTCTGTCATCATGAAATTGGCCGAAGACGACGGCCTGCGGCCCGAGGGAAGCAACCCGTGCAGGGGGATCGGGAGATACAGGCGGAAGAACCGCGACCGGTTCCTGTCCGCCGCAGAGATTGGCCGGCTCGGAAGGGTGCTGCGTGAAGCCGCGCCCTCCCTGACGGTCTCGATCATCCGGCTTCTGGCGCTGACCGGCTGCCGGTCGAGCGAAATCAGGACCCTTCGCTGGACGGACTGCCGCGACGGGCACGTCCATCTGCGCGACAGCAAGACGGGTCCCCGCACGGTATGGCTGTCCTCGGCCGCGCGCGAAGTTCTCGACGGCCTTCCCCGCACGTCCCCCTGGGTCTTCCCTTCCGAAAGGATCGACGGTCCCATCGCGAATTCCACGCTGAGCGACGCCTGGGCCGGGATCCGGGCGGAGGCCGGACTGAAGGACGTCCGCCTTCACGATCTTCGCCACATGTACGCGAGTTCCGCGATCATGAGCGGAGAGACCGTCCTCACGGTAGGACGGCTGCTCGGGCACAACGATCCGGGAACCACGCTCAGGTACGCCCACCATGCCGAGACCGATGCGGAGCGGGCCGCTGTCGCGATGGGTGCCGTTCTAGGCAGGAGGCAGACATGACCCGGGTCCGGCTTACGGACGCGAACGCGAGGCGGCTCAAGCCGACCGCAAGCGAGTATTCCGTGCACGACAGGGCCGTTCCGTCCCTGAGCGTTCGCGTCTACCCGTCGGGCACGAGAACCTGGACCTGTACCACGGGCGGACGGAAGGTGTCGCTTGGCCGGGTGGACCTCGTGTCGGTGGTGGACGCGCGTCGCGAGAGCCTCCGGCTTCTGGTCGAGGGGACCGGACCGAAGAGGGATGTCCCGACCTATGAAGAATTCGCCTTGGGCGTCTGGCGAAACTCGTGGCTCGACAGGTGCAAGCCGACGACGGTCAAGGGCCGGGAATCCGTCCTGGCGAGGCAGCTCCTGCCCGGATTCGGGCCGATGCGGCTTGACCGGATCACGCGGCGGGACGTCCAGGACTGGTTCGACGGGTACAGCGAATCCGCCCCCGGCGGCGCGAACGACGCGCTGCGAGTCCTTCGTCAGAGTCTGGGCTTCGCCGTGGAGCGCGGCCTGATCGGTTCCAGCCCGGCGAGTTCCGTGCGCCCGAACCGGAGGCCGAGGCTGTCGCGATTCCTGTCCCGGGACGAGATACGGCGGCTGCACGACGCCCTCGACCGGCATGCCGGGGGCCGCAGGAGCGCGCAGGCCGACATAATCCGCCTGCTGGTTGTCACTGGCTGCCGCAAAATGGAGATCGTCCGTCTCAGGAGGCGCGAGGTCGACGGGGACCGTCTCAGGCTCGAGGACGCCAAGACGGGTCCGAGAACGGTGTTCCTGAGCCCCGAGGCCCGCGAGATCGTCGAGAGGCGGATGGACGCGCCCGGCGAGTTCCTGTTCCCGTCGCCGAAGGACCCGGAGAGGCCGGTCTCCAAGAACCTCGCACTCTGGTACCAAATCCGTCGGGAGATCGAGATCGAGGACGTGCGCCTGCACGACATTCGCCACAGCTACGCAAGTCAGTGCGTGATCGAGGGGATTCCCCTGCCGGTCGTCTCGAGGCTTCTTGGTCACAGCCAGCAATCGATGACACTTCGTTACACTCATGTCTCTGACAAGGATGTCGAGGCGGCGGCGGAACGGATCGGGGCGCGGATTTCCGAACTGCTGTCGTGCGGACGATAGCGGAATCGGCAAGCATGCAAGCGAAAAGGGACTATTGAAGTCGAACAACAGGAAAGGTGAAAACCTGGGCAAGTCTGACGAATCGCTGAGATCCAGCGATCGTCGACGTCGCCGACAGCAAGAATCAACAAGACCTTTCGGACTTTCCTGATTCCTCTCCTGGCCATGTTGTAGATGGCCTGCGGTGTATATCCGGAAATCGGAAATCCGTTTCGTTCTCCTTGCCGAAGACTTCCCGCCCATTTGTCCCGCTGCCTACGTCCTGCCCAGTCAACGCTCGCCCACGGCGTCCTGGATGGTGCGCATGATCGGCGCGAAAAAGTAGCTGATGATCCTGCGTTCGTCCGTGGTGACATCGACCGTGGCAGTCATTCCGGGCCGCAGGGAGTACTGGTCCGATCCTGCTTCCTGGAACGACTGACGGGGTGCAATGCGCACGACGTATCCCCATTGGCCTTCGCCGACCTGCGTCGAGTCCGCCGCAATGTCGGCGACCTCGCCTCGCAGGAAGCCGAACCGCTCGGAGGGGTATGAATCCAGTTTCAATCCGCGCCCCGGTGAAGGGGCGACGCAATCGCATCGAGGGCGCGATTGTAGTATTCGTGTTTCAATCCGCGCCCCGGTGAAGGGGCGACAGTGCCCGGAATCCGTCCGAGTCCACGTGTCCGGTTTCAATCCGCGCCCCGGTGAAGGGGCGACGACGCGCTTGAGCAGTATGCCGACCTGACCACTCGTTTCAATCCGCGCCCCGGTGAAGGGGCGACTCTCGACGATATGGTTGTTGAGCTGATGTTTGATGTTTCAATCCGCGCCCCGGTGAAGGGGCGACCGACATGATGAGCCTCATCAACAACGATGCTCTTGTTTCAATCCGCGCCCCGGTGAAGGGGCGACATGACCGGACGGGCCGCCCCGTCGGCGCCGTGAAGTTTCAATCCGCGCCCCGGTGAAGGGGCGACCGCCCGGCGGCATACGAGGGCGGCGACAAGGAGCGGTTTCAATCCGCGCCCCGGTGAAGGGGCGACCATGCGGACCCATTGCTCGCCCGGCTCGGGCAGGTTTCAATCCGCGCCCCGGTGAAGGGGCGACCGCCACGCGTTTATGCCATGGGCTACCAACACGCGTTTCAATCCGCGCCCCGGTGAAGGGGCGACCGCCCGGCGGCATACGAGGGCGGCGACAAGGAGCGGTTTCAATCCGCGCCCCGGTGAAGGGGCGACCGTCTGCGTAATGATTGGCACATTGCCGTTGGAGGTGTTTCAATCCGCGCCCCGGTGAAGGGGCGACCGGGAGACAAGGTTGTGGCTGCTCGACCGGGAGATGTTTCAATCCGCGCCCCGGTGAAGGGGCGACCCCGGTCGCCATCCGCTGCGAGTGGTCCGAATATGTTTCAATCCGCGCCCCGGTGAAGGGGCGACCGGTGACGACGGCCTCCGCCTTGGGCTGGCCGTCGTTTCAATCCGCGCCCCGGTGAAGGGGCGACCGGTGACGACGGCCTCCGCCTTGGGCTGGCCGTCGTTTCAATCCGCGCCCCGGTGAAGGGGCGACCGATGTAGCTCGAGAGCATCTCCAGTTCACCCCGGTTTCAATCCGCGCCCCGGTGAAGGGGCGACCACTGGTCTATGGGCGGAGCCAAAGGCGCGGCGAAGTTTCAATCCGCGCCCCGGTGAAGGGGCGACCTCTCGGGCGCGATGGTCCGGCCAGCGGGGGGCTTGTTTCAATCCGCGCCCCGGTGAAGGGGCGACCATCGCCTTGTGACGGCCAAACTTGGTGACGATGGTTTCAATCCGCGCCCCGGTGAAGGGGCGACATTGGACCAAGGTCGGCCAGACACGTCAGGTGCAGTTTCAATCCGCGCCCCGGTGAAGGGGCGACCGTTTGCTTCGCAGTCTCTTGACGACATGGTTATGGTTTCAATCCGCGCCCCGGTGAAGGGGCGACCCCCCGATTTCTGCGGCATATCCGATGAACCGGACGTTTCAATCCGCGCCCCGGTGAAGGGGCGACTGTTGCCGTGACCGAAGGGGTTCAGTTTGTCGAGGTTTCAATCCGCGCCCCGGTGAAGGGGCGACCGCAGCTTGAATTGCTCGCCGAGGGCGACAAGGACGTTTCAATCCGCGCCCCGGTGAAGGGGCGACCTCCGCACGCCGACCCATATCACGGCAAGCGCCGGTTTCAATCCGCGCCCCGGTGAAGGGGCGACCCTCCTTGTACTTCCATGCTGCCCAACCATCCTTGTTTCAATCCGCGCCCCGGTGAAGGGGCGACCGCCAGCCCTCAAGATGGCCGCCGCGCTTGACGTGTTTCAATCCGCGCCCCGGTGAAGGGGCGACCTAGGGTTGTGGCTTTGAGGGGTGGTACTTGTAGGCGTTTCAATCCGCGCCCCGGTGAAGGGGCGACCCGTCGTAGTTGCCGGGCACGCTGGGATACACGGGGTTTCAATCCGCGCCCCGGTGAAGGGGCGACCCATCGCCGAAGTGGTAGGTATCGTCCTCTATGTGTTTCAATCCGCGCCCCGGTGAAGGGGCGACCCGCTTGCCGTGACGCTCAAACGTCACATGTGCGGGTTTCAATCCGCGCCCCGGTGAAGGGGCGACCGAGTCGAAGGCTGGCATGACGTCATATTCAGAGTTGTTTCAATCCGCGCCCCGGTGAAGGGGCGACCTTCGACCCGGTCGCCATCCGCTGCGAGTTTAGCGTTTCAATCCGCGCCCCGGTGAAGGGGCGACCTTCCGGTGATGGCGTTCTCCCGCTGGTAGAACTCGTTTCAATCCGCGCCCCGGTGAAGGGGCGACCGTCATGGACAAGTTACGGTCACCGCCTCCATAATGTTTCAATCCGCGCCCCGGTGAAGGGGCGACCTCGAGAATGACGGGCCTGGTCGCGCGCGTGACCGTTTCAATCCGCGCCCCGGTGAAGGGGCGACCCCTTCGTGGAAAGCGGCATTGTCCGTGTTCAGTTGTTTCAATCCGCGCCCCGGTGAAGGGGCGACCAATTGGTTCAACAGCGCATGGCTGCTGAGCAGGCGTTTCAATCCGCGCCCCGGTGAAGGGGCGACCATGAGTAGCAGCGTTCCGGCGGGCAGGGCACAAGTTTCAATCCGCGCCCCGGTGAAGGGGCGACCGCCGATCACCCCGAAATTCCACTGGCACTTGTCGTTTCAATCCGCGCCCCGGTGAAGGGGCGACCCATGCAGGATTGCCGAAAAAGTCATTGTCCAGAAGTTTCAATCCGCGCCCCGGTGAAGGGGCGACCCCCGATACCAGTGCCGCAGCAGCCGTGTATCCGCGTTTCAATCCGCGCCCCGGTGAAGGGGCGACCAGCTTCGGCCAGGAGAAGTTCAACCAGTATGACGTTTCAATCCGCGCCCCGGTGAAGGGGCGACCCGTCCACCTCGTGGCCCTCAATCCTTCTGCCGATGTTTCAATCCGCGCCCCGGTGAAGGGGCGACCCACGGTGACTACTACTGCTTCTGGTTCTCGAGAGTTTCAATCCGCGCCCCGGTGAAGGGGCGACCGTCGCAGTCTCTTGATGACATGGTTGTTGAGTTGTTTCAATCCGCGCCCCGGTGAAGGGGCGACCTATGGGTGCTGAGCCTCTTGTTGCTGTGCGTACGTTTCAATCCGCGCCCCGGTGAAGGGGCGACCGTCGGCGTCCCCGCTCCGCCGGACGCATCGGGCGTTTCAATCCGCGCCCCGGTGAAGGGGCGACCGGTATTGCGTGTCGGCATCGACATTCGGACGGGTGTTTCAATCCGCGCCCCGGTGAAGGGGCGACCCGCCGGTCAACCACGGCCTCGTCCACCAGATACCTGTTTCAATCCGCGCCCCGGTGAAGGGGCGACCCCGAGCGCGACGTAGGACGCTCCCGAATGCCGGACGTTTCAATCCGCGCCCCGGTGAAGGGGCGACCGTTATTGCCCGTATTCTCTTTTCTTCTTTTGTAACTGCTCACCCCCTAGTTCCGGAACGATGTCGGGGTGACATCCGACGAGATCATTGGAGGCGCTGACTGGCCGGGGCCCGCCGCACGGGACGTCGGTGGCGAGGGGAGTTGACACCGTAGACTGATCCGGTTATCGGCGGTTCCCGTGAGCGACGGGGACCGTTGATGGGATATTTTGGTTCCAAGGCAACGAGCGGGCTGTGCCAGATGCTTCTGGGACTCCAGCCCCCGCACGATCTTTATCTGGAGTCTCATCTCGGGGGCGGCGCGCTGATGAAGCGCAAGGCCCCGGCGGCGCGCAGCATCGGGATCGACCGGGACCGGCGCGCGATTGACGGGTTCGAGTGCGGCTACCCGGTGGAGCTGGTGCACGGCTGCGCGCACGCGTTCCTGGCCGGCTTCCCGTTCCGGGGCACGGAACTGGTCTACAGCGACCCGCCGTACCTGCACGCGACCCGCCGGTCGCGGCGGCGGTACCGCCACGACTACGCCGAGGCCGACCATGTCGCGCTCCTCGACCTGCTCAAGGGCCTGCCGTGCCAGGTGATGGTCTCGGGACACCCCTCGGCGCTGTACGACGACATGCTGCGGGACTGGCGCCGGATCGCGCTTCAGGTGACGACCCAGGGCCAGGTCCGCACCGAGGTGGTCTGGTTCAACTTCGCGCCCGACCGGATGCACTGGGCCGGCCATGCCGGGCGGGACAGGACCGACCGCCAGCGCATCAGGCGCAAGGCCGCCCGCTGGGCGGAGGGCTACCGGAAGATGCCGCCGGGCGAGCGGCTGGCGGTGGTCTCGGCGATCATGGCGGTGGAGGCGGAGTGATGGCGACGGTGAACGGGGCATCGCTGCGCGCGCAGATGGACGATTGCCGGGCCCGGTTCGACGGCATCAAGCGGAAGGGCGAGGCGGGCGCCGAAACCCTCGCGCTGATCGACGCCCTGTTCCTGCTTCTGGACATCTTGGTGGCGGTGTTCCTCGAGAAGACGACGCCGAAGACCTCGCGCAACTCCGGCCTCCCGCCGTCGCAGACGGACAGGGACGAGACCGCGCGGCGCGCCGGCAAGGGCTCCCGCAGCAAGGGGCCGAAGGCGAGGGAGACGGAACCGGGCAACCTGCGCACGGTCACCGTCACGGAATCCAGCCCGGTCACCGCGTGCCGGCAATGCGGCCACGACCTGTCCGGAACCGCGTGCTCCGGACACGAGGCACGCGTCGGGATCGACATCGTCTTCGAGACCGTCGAGCGCCGGGTCGAGGCCGAGATCAAGGACTGCCCGCGCTGCCGCGCCCGGAACAAGGGCGCGTTCCCCGACACCATGCCGGGGCCGCTGCAGTACGGACCCGGCATCGTCGCCTATGCCGTGCACCTGCTCTGCGCGCAGATGGTCCCGCTCAAGCGGACCGCGGCCATGATCCAGGCGACGACCGGACGGCTGCTCTCCGAGGCCACGCTTCTCGGCTTCGTCTCGCGCCTGCATCAGGCGCTGGAAACATGGGAGGCCGCCGCGATCGGGAAGCTCCTCGCGATGCCCGTGCTGAACGTCGACGAAACCTCGCTGCGGGTGGACGGAAGGAACCACTGGATCCACGTCTGCTCCGGCGGCCCGGTCACCGTCAAGCGGCTGCACCGGAAGCGCGGATGCGAGGCCATCGACGACATCGGGATCATCCCCAGGTACGGAGGCGTCATCGTCCACGACTGCTGGAAGGCGTACCTCACCTACACGAACTGCAGGCATCAGCTGTGCGGCGCCCATTTGCTGCGCGAGCTTCAGGCCGTGACCGACAGCAACGGCTGGCCGTGGGCGGAGAGGATGCGCAAGCTGCTGCTCATCGCGCGGCGGCAGGTCATGCGACGGCCGGACAGGCGGCTCTCCATGCGCCACTACAGGCGAGTCGCACGATGCTACAGGGAGATCCTGGAGCAGGGCCGAAAGGAGATGCCCGAGATCCCGAAGAGGCGGAAGGGCCGCCGCGGACCGGTCGCCAGGTCCGATGCCCACAACCTTCTCGAACGCCTCGCCGCCCAGAGACGGAACGTCCTGCGCTTCACAAGGCGTGCCGACACCCCGTTCTCGAACAACCGGGCGGAGCGCGACTTCAGGATGGCCAAGGTCAAGCAGAAGATATCGGGCTGCTTCCGAAGCGTCGCGTTCGCACACGCCTGGTGCCGCATATCGAGCTACCTCCGGACAATGGCCGCGCTCGGATACAACCCGCTCGTCGCCATCATGATCGCCCTCAAGGGAAAGGCCGTTGACTGTCTCGATCAGGATGCCTGAAAATGGGGTGAGCAGTTACCTTCTTTTTATTGTTTCAATCCGCGCCCCGGTGAAGGGGCGACCCCGATTGATTGACCACTTCGAGCGACTCGGCAAAGTTTCAATCCGCGCCCCGGTGAAGGGGCGACCGCGTCCATGTCGGCGCCGCCACCGCAGGGTCGGAGTTTCAATCCGCGCCCCGGTGAAGGGGCGACCGCGGGCCGTTGTCGATGGCGTTTTTCCAATAAAGGTTTCAATCCGCGCCCCGGTGAAGGGGCGACCGTTTACGGTGTCATACTCGCCGCCCGTTATTCCGTTTCAATCCGCGCCCCGGTGAAGGGGCGACCGTTCGGCGATCAAAGTCAAATGCTGATCTGGACGGTTTCAATCCGCGCCCCGGTGAAGGGGCGACCGTCGCCCGGACGGTTCCAAGTCCATATTTGATCCTGTTTCAATCCGCGCCCCGGTGAAGGGGCGACCGTGTCCATATCGGGGACTGCGATGTCGAGTCGTCGTTTCAATCCGCGCCCCGGTGAAGGGGCGACCGGCGTCCGGCCTGTCGTCGACCCACGGCTGGACGTTTCAATCCGCGCCCCGGTGAAGGGGCGACCGGTATTGCGTGTCGGCATCGACATTCGGACGGGTGTTTCAATCCGCGCCCCGGTGAAGGGGCGACCAAGGGCTTGGTTCGCCGCTCTACAGGTTGACCTGGTTTCAATCCGCGCCCCGGTGAAGGGGCGACCATCAGCCGCCTTGCATAGCCGAACACGGACAGTGTTTCAATCCGCGCCCCGGTGAAGGGGCGACCCGTCCATGTCGGCGCCGCCACCGCAGGGTCGGAGTTTCAATCCGCGCCCCGGTGAAGGGGCGACCAGAAGCGTCGGGCAGAGGCCATCGAGAAGGGCGAGTTTCAATCCGCGCCCCGGTGAAGGGGCGACCCCCTCCTTTGGTAACTGGTTCTTGGCCAAAGAAAAACCATGCTCTTTGCGCGAACAGACAATGCGCGACGATGCGTCTCAGCATCAACGGTCGCGAGGATTCGACAAAATACAACGATTTCAAAGAGCAAGATCAGCAGCGAACTTCTGCCAATTCAATGTGTGCTTGAGGTTCGCAGAAGCCGAGAAATGCCGGCTGATCACATGATAAGCGGCCCATCGAAATCGATGGCGGGTTTGGTCCCGTGATGTTCAACGCGCCGCTTCCAGTTAGCGCCCAGCATGTAGAAACGCAGGCTGTCTTCATCCTCCAAGAACTCGGACAGGAGCTTGGCCCGCAACGCCGTCCACTGTGCCGGATCGACCTCGCACTCGAACACTGAAAACTGAACACGCTGACCGAAGTTCTGGCACACGCGGGCAATCCGACGCAGACGCTTTCGGCCAGCCGCCGTTTCCGTCTTCACGTCATATGTCACGAGAACCATCATTGCTACTTCCAGACAAATGCAGGATAGCCATCAAGGTCGTCGCGCAGGAACTGGGCCAGCAACTGTGCCTGAACGTACGGAAAGAGCCCCAAGGGCATCTTCTCGTTCAGGAATGGATGGGCAAGAACGGTGCGCTTCCGCTCCTGCCACGCGGTCAGAACGGTCTTTCGCGCGTCCTCTGTCAAGAATACGCCGCCCGTTTCCTCCTTCCGAAAATCCGCAAGTCCCAGTTGGCGACGGTTGACAAGGGTCAAGCACACCCGATCGGCGAGCGGAGCGCGAAACTCCTCCATGACATCCAAAGCCAGGCTGGCCCGACCCGGACGGTCGCTGTGCAGGAATCCCATTTGAGGGTCGAGGCCGACCGTTTCCAGCGCAGCCCGACAGTCTGCAGCCAGCAAGACGTACAGAAAGGACAGGACTGCATTGACCGGATCAAGCGGCGGACGGCGCGAACGCCCGCAGAAAGTCATGTCGGACGCCCGAATCAACGCGCCGAAGACGGCAAAATAGGCATTGGCCGCTTCGCCTTCGGCGCCACGCAGCATGTCAAGTTCCGGCGCCGAATGCGCTGCACGGACGGCAGCCGTGAGCCGTCGCTCCGCCGCATCCAGGTCTCCCGTCCCGTCACCGTAATCACGGATGGCACGGCGGATGACACCGCGCTGGTTTGCTGCCTTCGCGGCCACAACGGCGCGCGCGACCGGCAGAGGATCGCCGCACGTACACCGATGCTGCGCCCGTCGCAGCAGGACACTGCCGCTCTGTGGACCTTCGACCCTTGCCAGGAAGCGGCCAGACCAGCCGAGAAAGGTGATGGATATACCCGTTTCAGCTGCGGCATGCATCAATTGCGGAGAAACGCCGACCTGCCCGAAGCACACGATCGCCCCAAGAAGGTGAAGCGGAGCCCGCCCGCGTTCTTCACCCTCGACCCTGACCACCACATTCGCGCCGTCCTTGCGGAGCCACGCGCCTTCTGAGGTGACATAAAGCGTATTCAGGAGCTTTTTCACTCAGGCGCGCCTCCGGCTTCCAGGGCACGAGCCATCCAGTCCGCCACACCCTTGCGGCGAGCACCAAGTCGGGGCTGGCAGCTATCCCGAAGCGAGCAGCGATCACAGCGCGCAGGGTCATGGATTGCGGTGGGAAGGATGCCGGAATTCAGGCACTGACGGATGGCATCGGCGGTTTGCAGGGTCAGTTTCCGCAATTCGCCGCTCAACTGCACTGTGGTGCGTCTCCGGGTCTTGCCATAAAACAGCGCGCCCTCGGTAATTTCACAACCGAACATTTCTTCCAGGCACAATGCCTGTGCACAGAGTTGAACCTCATCCGCGCGATGGGCCTTGGGCTGCCCCCGCTTGTATTCCACTGGATAGGGTTCCCCGCCGCGCAGTTCCACGACATCCGCCACCCCGTGCAGACCGTGCCGGCCCGAGCGGATTTCAACGCCGCGAAGTGTTCGGATCCCCGGGCGGGTCTCGGATCCGCCTCCATGCACCCGCCCGTGCATCTCGCGTCCCTCGGCAGTGAACCGGTTTTCGGCCCACACGCGTTCGATGTGAATCAGCGCAAATTGGCGCGGACAGAACAGCCAGTGCTGCAGAGCCGAAAGGGGAATGTCCTCAGAAGGGTTCAACGATCTCGATGCCCATGGGCAGTTCCTCCCGGTTCAGCATGATTTCGTAGTCGCTGAAGGCGCGGGCCGGTGGCAGGTTGTGACCGCGGGAGTCGCCTACCGGAATCAGGTCTCCGCCCGACCGACGATGCACACTTACGCGGCCGAAGAGCTTGTGCGCCTGGGCGTTGCCAAGAGCGCTGTCATGGCGGAAGGCGATCAGGCGTCGCGCGGCCATTTCGCCTCGTGCGGCTGACCGGTCAAGATCCAGCATGTCGCGCAAGGCGTCCCAAAGGGTTTCGAGATCGTCTTCGGAAAAGCCGGTCCTCTCCGCCAGCTTGGCGTTGATGAATCCATGAGCGCGATAAAGGCCGTAAGGGACGATGTGCTTGCGACCCATGGTGCGCTCCTTGTCGCGATCTCTCTCGTTGGTCACGGAAGACCGGGTGATCGAGATTTCCAGTGGCAGGATCGCCTCTTCGGACCGGGCAAAGGAAATCTGCACCGGACCCCTCACCTGGCCGCAGTTCACTTCGGTTGTCATCACGGCCCCGAATGCACGAATGTCAAAGAAATTGTCGCACATCCACCTGGTCAGGGCAGCGGCCTCCTCGTCCTTCTTCGGCAGTTTCTTGGCCTGCGGCGTGATGCCGATCGCCTCGTATGCCTTGCCATGCTGATCGTTCAGGACCGCACGCTCGGCCATGTAGATATGGTGTCCCGCCTCACCTTCACGGGAAGCCAGGACATAGTTTCGGATCTTGCGCTTGATCGCCACATCCGAAACCAGTCCCTGGCTGGTTTCCGGGTCCATGCGCGGCAGGTTGCCGGCGTCCGGATCGCCATTGGGGTTGCCGTTCGCAACGTCAAAGAACAGCACGAAATCATAGCGGTTCTGCAGTGCGGTCATTGGTCTGTCTCCTCTTTCTCGACGGTTCCTTCGCTGGCCTTGTCTTCCTTGGATTTCGTCCAGCGCTGGTGGTAGTACCCGGCAATGAAGCGCCCCTGGTCTTCAAGAGGCAAGGAGCGGGGCATGTCGGCGTCCAGTCCAAGCCAGATCGCGCCAATTTCCCTTTCCAGCCAATTGCCGAACCGCCGGTTGCTTTCGTCCTTTCTCAGCGAGGCAATGTGGTGGGTTGCCTGCTTGACCAGAAGCGGGAACACGCGCGCAGGCGTGGCCGATGCGGCAGCGAAGTAGCGGTCCTTGATGGTGGCGTTCAGCCCCGGAAGGGCCTTGGTTTGCGCCCGCTCGAGAACGGCAAAAAGACGCCCGAGGCGATAGGCCGGGTCGGAATTGTCGGGGTCGAGACTCACGGGGATTTCCTCCTCTTTCGTGGTGCGGTTGATCACCGCCTTGCAGATCGCGGCGCGACGGCCGTTGACCTGTCCATCGGCGCGGATGCGGGCGATGACGGCGGACAGGAGCGTGCTGGGCAGCGGCTGGCCAGTCAGGACGGATCGCATGAGCTGACCGCCCAGGAGCTGCGGAATGGTGCCGGTCTTCGGCTTGCCGCCCAACCGGACCGCGGTTTCGTAGAGCAGCGACCAGGCAGCGGGCGGCCCCTTCCAGGGAGCCGGTTCGATCTGGAGGTCATCCCAGAACCTGCCGACGTGGCGGGCGAATTCTCCGAACGTGCCGGGATGCCAGAACCGTACCGACAATCGTGCCGCGTTGGGTGCCAGCCCGAGGATGTAGACCCGGGTCGCCGGGTCAAGCCCAGGTTCGGCCGGTCGGCCCGAAGCCACGTCCGAAATCGCCGCCTTCAGCTTCATGGCCTCTGACGCTTCATCAGGAGGCTGTAGAGTTCCGGCCATGAGCTCTTCAATCGTTCTGACGATTTCGGGCCGGTCGGCCTCCGCCCAGAATACGACCGTTGAATCGCCCACCTGGAAATGGCGTTCCGAACCTCTCGCCAACAGCGCGTTCAGAGCCGCGCCATAGGCAAAGGCGGCACGCTTCGATACCGGCGCGTTTGCGCCCTGAGACTTGCCGAACGATTCGTAGGCATCGTCATTGAAAGACACAAGTGAGGCGCCAGAGCTTTGCGCGCCCATGACACCCTTGATCTTGGGATGCAGCCGTTCGATCGGCGCGTGTTCTCCGGTTACGAGACACAGTCCGGACGTGGCTTGCGAGGGTCTGTCGAAGAGCTCGATCGCGGCCTGTCGTTCGTGAACGAAGCGTGGACCGCTGCCGTCATCGAACTCGAACACCACGTTCTTGTCCAGCGAATCGAAACTGAATTGCAACCTGGCGAACATTTCCGGTCGCCAATTCTCTGAAAATCTCTTGAGCGCCACCAGCCCGGGATCGGTTGCCCCGGACAGCAGTTCCTGGTGTGCTGCAACAAAGGCGGCATGCTCGTCCGACGTCCGCCTGCCCTGGCCGGGGATCACGCGAACCTTGCCATCGACATCTTCTTCCTCGACCGCAATGACACCGAAGACATAGGCGGTCTTGTCCCAGAGAAGGTTGGGCTTGACGCCCGATGTCCGGCCTCCGGCTGGCACGTTCATCGGCACCGGCGCGGGCCTGTTCCCCGCGTGGCTCCGTTTGTCGGCCAGCCGAAGCGGGTGGCCGTTTGCGTCCAGCACCACGGCAAAGGAGATCTTCTCACTGGAATAGCCCGGGCGCGGCGCATCGCCACTCTCAGCCATCCGGTGGTAGACACGCTGCAGAGCGCTGAGGATCGTCATTGGACCAGTCCTGCCTTGCGCGCAGCGGCCACGTCGATCAATCCGTCAGCCATTTTGGCTCGAAAGAACAGCGGTGCCCGATCATTTGCAAAGTCGATGTCATACAGCATCCACCCCAGGTCCCGCGCTCCCGTGAGCGCCGATGGCGGCGCTTCCTCGACCCAGTCGAAGTCAGCCGTGAACTCGCGCAGGCCGAGCGCGGGGCGATGAAAGCACTGGCCTTTCTGCGCCCTGCGGCGGAAGATGTCGCGATGCTTTGTTGGCGTGTCGTCGCCGGCGGTCCTGGTCATCTCGCAATGCGCCTCGATCACGTAGGCCACGTTCCGCAAGGCCATCGTGGCGCGCTGCTGGCGGAATTCATCCACGTTCGCATGCAGTCCGGACAACGTGCCCGAGGTCATGGCGGCCTTGGCGTTGCGGGCGGAGATCTTGACCCCTACCTCGTTCCTGCGAATGTTCTCGAACCGAATGGGATTGAGCACGTGGATACGGTCTATCACCCAGCAAATCGCCGGTTTCCAATGCACGGCTTCCAGTATGCCACGCGCCGCGGAAGGCGTCATCACGTCATAGGAAACGCGCTCGACCTTCATCTCGGGCCGTGTGAAACAGGCGTAGTCGCCCCATACGTGCAATTTTACTCCATAGCTCACTTCATGCTCCGAGCGTTCGGCGAGGCCCTTCGGCCTCGCCCGGTTTCGCGCGCCAACAGTTCTGCCCTATTGTTTCAATCCGCGCCGAGGTACACGGCGACCCACGTCAACGCAACAAGGTGACGAGTGCGACACGCAAGCGCAGGCCCGTCTCCAACAGGGCGATCCACGAAGGGGGTTCCTTTGGCACTTTCATCGCAGGCTCCGTCATTGCGTTCATTGGCATTTATGACATGCTTGATATATTTTCAATAGTGCAGAGCTTTATTTTTTTGAAGTTGAATCAAGATGCCATGTGCTGGGATCAACTCGAAAGAGCGGGTGCAATGACAATATGTTGTGCATGAACAACAAGTTGTGCATAGGCTGGACCATTGTGTCAGGCTCTCAAACCACCAACATCCCGAGGTCCTCCGGATTCTCCATCGCAAACCCCGCAGCCTCGTCGTAGAGTCGGGGGTTGTCCAGGACAACGAACTGGTCGTCGAACGCGTCCGGGCGCACCTTGTGCGCGGCCCCCAGCCTGATCAGCTCGTCAACGAGGCGCGGCGCAACCGATACGGTGAACGGCTGCACTTTCCGGGCGATGGACCCAGCGTAGTCGCCATGTTCCAGCAACTGCCTCGACTCGGCATCCAGACCGTAGTCCCCGGTGCCGATGATGAGCGACCGGGTTTCCTCATCGATCAGGCGGAATTGCACGGCGATATCGGCGAAGGGAAAATGAAACCTGTTCCCGCTGTCCTCAATCTTCTTGAGAATTCCGCGGCTGTCCAGATCGGCATCGCGATCCCAGTACAGGCGTTGAAAGTAGGTCCGGACAGCGTCAGGGCATAGCGGGTCTTCGGCATGCTTCTGCAGGACGTCGCGGGCAATGTCGGCGTTGAGCTTCAACTCGGGGGGTGGCGGAAACCCGTCCTCGGGCTCGAAAACGTGAACCTGGCCCAGCCCGTCCAGCGCACCTTCACGGTTGCAACGCCCGGCGGCCTGGACGATTGAATCCAGTCCCGCCACGACGCGCCAAACACATGGAAAGTCCAGGTCGACGCCGGCTTCCACCAAGGCGGTCGAGATTACCGGACCGTCAAACCCTCGCTTGATCCGCGCCAAGACGTCGCGCCGGTGGCGGGGTGTCATGTTGGTGCTGAGATGCAGCGCGTTTCCCGCACCCAACAGATCATGAACCGCCCGCGCGTGCCGTTTGTTGTTGACGATCACCAGTGCACTTCGGTTCTCCACGTTTGCAGCCAGGGTCGCATTGTCAAGCGACCCGGCAAAGTGCACCTCGACCCGCTTCAGCCGCTGATGGAGTGATTGCGGATCGGGCGCGATTTCCCGGGTCGCGCTTTCGGGGATGGCCTCTTTGGCGTGCAAGCCGTCGGTTTCCCGGATCGCTGGCTGGGTCGCGGTGCAAAGCACCACCGAACACCCGTATCCGCGCACCAGCTCCTTTAGGACCGCAAGACACGGACGCAGAAAGGACACAGGCAGCGTCTGCGCCTCGTCCAGGACAATTGCGGACCGCGCAATGTTGTGCAGTTTGCGGCACTTCTGGGTTCGGTTGCCGAAGAGGCTTTCGAAGAACTGAACGGCTGTCGTCACCACCACAGGACGGTCCCAGTTCTGTGCCGCCAGCTTCATGCGCTCGGCCCGGGTTTCATCGTTGGCGTGCTTCGAAGCATCGAACGAGGAGTGGTGTTCAAGAACGGCGTCCTCATCCTTCAGGGCGTCCCGGAAGACATCCGCCGTCTGCTCGATGATGGCGGAGAACGGAGCGACGAAGATGACTCTCCGCAGATTGTGCATTACCGCATGATCCAAGGCAAAGCGAAGCGATGACAGGGTTTTCCCCCCGCCTGTTGGCACAGTCAGCGAAAAAAATCCGGGTTCAAGCGTTGCGCAGCGGCCCGCCGCCTCAAGAATTTCCGCGCGAAGCAGATTCACCTCCGTTTGAGGCGTGGGAAAGGCGTCAAGACGTTCGGCAAGCGCGGCTCTGAGGGATGAGAGGTCTGCGGTGCATTTCCGCGGTGCATCGGGCGAGTAGAAACGTTCCGTTTCCATGAAATCGGCATCGACAAGCGCAGAAAACAGCATCCGTGTAAAAAGCTGGAATTCGAACAGAGCACCGCCATTCATGTCTTTCAGGGGACCGGGTATTTCCAGCTGCGGCAGGCTGATTCCGTCAGGAAGGCCTATGTCCTCGCTTTCCTCAATGCGTCTTGCCAGAGTCGTCGGCGGACGACCGCTTTCTGGTCGGACTGCGCCGTTAGGCAGGCCCGAATGATGCCCGGCGATGCAGAAAGCCAGAAGCCTCCCCAAACCGCCGCAATGGCTTTCAGCATGGCGCGCGCCTTCTCCGCTATGCGAAACCGGGACTTTCCGTCCGCGTATCCTGGCCTGAAATTCGGGCTTTGCCTTCCCGATGTCATGAAGAAGCCCAGCCATTTCTCCCCAGGTTCCGGAGCCAAAGGAACCTGCATTCCGGCCCGCTGAAACGCCGACCGCGTTTAGATGGTCGATAAGCGATTCCCATCGCGAACATTCGACGCCCGGAATCGAATGGGCATAAAGGTCCAAGATCCGCTCTCCTGTCAGTGCATCCGACGCGGGTCGGACACGGCTGGAATCGGCTCTGCGTCGAACAGCCCCTCAATCCATGCGTCTAGTTCCTTGGTCGCTGTGGTGCAATCCTGTTCCGCCCGTGCCGGAGCCATGCCTGAATTTGGCTTGCCGCAGAGTTTTCCGGCGCTGCCAGTCTCGGCCACCTGCTCGCCGTCAATACCCAGCGTTGCATTTCGGACTGGAAGTGGGGTGGTGCGGGTGGATTTCGTAGATTCGGCGGAAAGATGCGAGGCGGGGCGTCAAGCCGGCTCAGGAGACCGGACAGGAAATCGTCGGCCTTTCTTCACTGCACGAATCGGCGGCGGGTGCCGAAGGCTCCGCATCAATCGCCTGCGTTCGCGCAGGCCCGGAGCCCGCGAGTTGCGAACCTCGCTTCCCGTCATTCGCCCGTCATTCGGTTGCGTTGACAACGGACGGAACTTCGTGGAACGGATCGATCATGGGACAGACGGAAAGCCACCAGTCTCCGGCCCGAAGAAACTCCGGCGCACCGTGACCGGGTTCCCGCCTCCCGCCCTGCCCGCCGTCGAGGCCGTCTGATGCTGTCCGGCCCGCGCCCCCTCACGAGCGCCGGGCAGGCCTTCAGCTACTTCCTGCACGAGTATCTCGCACGGAACGACGGCTCGCACCGCTCCGCCAACCGCTGGCACGGCAAGGGGGCCGAGGCGGCGTACGGGATCAGGATCGAGCGCGAACGGGCGGCCCGCCAGCGGGAACGGGAACTGGAACGGTCCAGGAGCCCCGACAGGTCGCGCTGCATGGGCGCCGAGATCGACATGGGGCGGTAGGCGGCGGCTCGCGATTCCGTGCGCGGCTTCACAGGCCGGCGTCGGGAAAGGCGGGTCACGCCCGCCTCGTGGGGCCGCATACGGTCACGTCCACGGTTCTTGCCCCGCGCCATTCCTTCACTGCCCGCATTGCGAATCGGACGACGTGCAGACCGGGGCGAGAAGCACATCATCGACATCAGGGCGGTGGTTGCCGCGGTGGAGCTGGCAAGCAAGCGGATTCGATCAAGAACCTGATCGCCGACACCGGGCCGGCTTCGGGCGCAAGGCCTTGAACCGAATCCGTCTTTCGTCCTGACCGCCAGGGCCGCTTCAAGGGCAAGGCTACCTCTTCGCGCCGAAGACGCCTGACCAGTCACTGGTATCGAACGTACGCCAGGCCTCTTCGTGGTTCCGGCCATGAAAGTTCCCGATAATTCGGTCATCGAATCCGCTTCGGGTCTCGAACCGGCCCCCGGGAAGCGGGATGCTCGACCAGGCAGACGACCCGATCCGGGTGCCGCCTATCCTGACGTTTGCATCGACCGTTGGGCGAGTGGACAGATTGGTCTTGAGCGTTGCTGTTCCGCTCCCTGTCTGCCCGTTGGCATCATAGGATTGAGCGATTCCGCGCCATGTCGCGCTTGTTGCGGGATTGCTGCCTGTTGCGCGTCCAATGACCATTCCGCCGTTTTGCATCAACGTCAGATCCTCAAAGCGCGTTGCCCCAATTGATCCGGAGATTGTGGCCTCAATGGAGGTCACGGCAGCGAACCCGTGATCACCCCAAAACCCAAAGCCTTCGACAGAATCATCGCCCCCGTTCCACTCTGAAGTGCAACACCAGAGGTAGTGGGTGCCTGTTTTTTCGGCACAGGATGTTGCAAGTTGGCCAGATGGCGGCGACAGTCCCGGTTGCGACACCAGGAGACCGCCATGCCAAAGGGCTACCACCATCTGACCCAGGAGGAACGGTGCCAGATTTGCGCGCTGAGGAAAAGCGGGCTTTCTGAACCAGCGATCGCGCGGCAGCTGGGCCGCGACCGGACGACGGTCTGGCGCGAGGTGCGTCGGAACGGCGGCGGCCGCGGCTATCGGCACAGGCAGGCGCAGGGGAAGGCTTCGGCACGGCGCAGCGCGGCCTCGTCGGTTGCCAGGAAGATGACGCCGGAGCGGTGGCGGCTGGTGGAGGACAGGCTGGCCGACGGCTGGAGCCCCGAGCAGATCGCCGGCCGTCTCAGGAAGGAGGGCGTCCCGATGGCGGGGCGGCAGTGGACCTGCCGGCACGTCCGCGCCGATCGGAAGGCTGGTGGCCAGCTCTACCTGCTCCTGCGCCGCCGGGGAAAGCGGCCGAACTGGAAAGGGGGACGTCATGCGGGGCGCGGGCACATCCCGGGCCGCGTGGACATCTCCGAGCGTCCGGCGGTGGCGGAGGCGAAGGGGCGGGTCGGCGACTGGGAGGCGGACACGATCATCGGGAAGGGCCACGGCGGCGCGCTGGTGTCGCTGGTGGACCGAGCGTCGAAATACACGCTTCTGGCGTTGGTCGGCCGGAAGACGGCGGACGCGGTCGGCAACGCGATGCTCGGAATGCTGCTGCCGCTGCACGCGCTGGTCCACACGATCACGGCGGACAACGGGAAGGAGTTCGCGGGTCACGCCCAGGTGGCTCAGGCGCTCGGTGCAGGGTTCTTTTTCGCCACGCCGTACCATTCCTGGGAGCGCGGCCTGAACGAGCACACGAACGGTCTCGTGCGTCAGTATTTTCCGAAATGGACGGACTTCCGCCAGGTCACCGACGCACAGGTGAAGGCGGTTCAGGACCGGCTGAACGCGCGTCCGAGGAAGGCGCTGGGCTACCTGACGCCGGAGGAGGCGTTCCGGAAGGCGCGGCCTCCCTGACGGAAACCGTCCCGGACCGTCCTTCAGGGGACCGGTCCGAGGGGGAAAGCGACGTGATCGGCCCGCCGGCCTCGTTCGGGCTCCGCCCTCGCTTCGCCCGGCGGGCCGATCACGTCACTGCGCGGGGCTTGCACTGTCGAGAGAGCCTGACTACGCTCCGTACCCGAGGGACTTCAGCCGCATCCGGCCCGGATTTCCGGTGCCTGGGGCAGGGAAATCCCGCCGCCGGGCCATACCTGCCGCCCACAATCCGCACTCTCTCAAAACCGCTCTGCGTCCCGTAGACCGAACCGCCAATACCGCCAAACGTCTGTGAGGCCGACCGAATTGGAGCTTCAAGAAGCTCAACTGACGAAGCCACGTCTTCCAGCGTCACTGCCTGACCCGTCAAGAACGAGACGCAAATCGAACGGCCGCAAGACCAAATGTCGCAGATGCTCAGTTCTTCGCCCTGCGATTCCATATGAACTTTGGTGGACCACCGCGACGTAATGCGTGTCCTTGCCGATGTCGATCCCGGCGCAGTCCCGGGTCACGACCTCCAGGCTCTCGGCCTTCCCTCTTCGCTTGCGTGGCATGCGGTTCACTCCTCTTCTCGCCTCGCTTCACACGGGCCGGAGAGGAACCACGGCTGAATCTCAGTCTCTTGAACGAGGTCACGGACAGGGCCCGCGCCATCAGTGACAGACGCCGATCATGGTTCGGGCCACGCTACCATGCGGGTGACTGGGCACGCCATTGCAACTCCGACCTCGACTGCACCGACCTGATGACAGATCACATCCTCTGAACCGCCGCCGCAAGCACCGTTTACTTTCGCGACAGGGCTTGCCGCGCGCGGGCGGGGGCTACCTTCGTGAAATTTGGCAAGCTGGTGTTCCATGTTTTCGGCGCCATTGCGCATTTCGAGCGCCGGCTGACATCTGAGCGCACGAAAGTCGGGCAAGTAGGCGACAGCTCGGAAGCATGGGCGAAACCCCGGTCGCCCGCCGCTGCAACCCGAAACGATCTCAGCCCACCAAGATCTCGACGAAGCCGGGAAATCCGTCTCACAGGCCGCAAAACATCTCGGAATAGGCAGATCAACAGCCTACAAGATCATCAGTGAAACCAGCCAGCGGAAAACGTTCGTGGAAAGTTCCTCCTTAGAGTAATCCTACGTACAAACCTTCCGATGGGGCCTGGTGCGAGAAGGCCGTTTCCGGCCGGCTTGTTGCTGACGGGCAAACCCTGATCGCTCGTCGCGAACCGTACCGGAATCCTTCGGCTCAGCGGAGAGGGGAGAGCTGCCGCGAGCGAGGCATCCGGTCGCCGGCCTCGATCAATCAAGTGCCAGGAAGCGTTCCAGTCCATCCCACCCGGCCTGCCCGGGCGGACGGCTGCGGGGGTCGGTCAATCCAACTTCCTCGAGCGTCCGTTCCGCTCGCCCGAAATTGCAGGGCCCGCAGGTGACGACAAGGTTGTCGAGGTCGGTGAGCCCGCCGCGGCTGTGCGGGAGCACGTGGTCGAACTGCAGCCACAGGCACTGGAATGCGGCATGCTGCTCCTGATTCCCGCCGCCCCAGGGCAGCGCTTCCGGGTATTCGCGATGCATGGCGCTCCTGATTTCCTTGCGCACGACCGGAATGCCGCAGAACCTGCACTGGAAGCCGTCGCGCTCGATCAGCGCCCTTTCCTGCTCCCGTGTGGCGCGGCGTCTCGGATCCCGGTCGCCCTTGTCGAGCGTCGGGGGCGCTCCCTTCGCTTCCCGGACGCGATGGATGTCGCGGGACGTGCTTCCCCACAGGGATTCGACCCATTCCCTGACCTCCGGCATGTCGGCCTCGGCAATGAGCCGTGCGGACCGGGTGCGGTCGCCGACCAGATGCGCGTCCACGGCCCGGCCCGGAAGCTCCGCGGCATGGAAGATTTCGGGGACGGGTTCCCGCAGGCATGTCCGGGGCGCCCGGAAATCCGGATCGTCGTTCATCGTGTCTCCTCGCCGGCTCGTCCGCCGGTGCGTTGCAGCGTCGGGTCCGCGCCTGTCCGTGCGCCACGGAACGGCGCGTTTCCATGTGGCTGCGGCTCCCTGGCAGCCATGTCCTTCGGCCGGGAGCGGCCGGAGAGGCTTTCGGCGGCAGGCATGCATGCCGAACCGCCCTGACGTCAACGGGTCGCCGTCAGGCATCCTCTCCGCAAGGCCTGAAGCATGCGACGGCATCCCTCCTCGCGGGCGGGAGCGCCGTCACCACCTCCATTCGAGCCCGGCGCCGACCGCGCGTCCGCCGTCGCCCGTCACGGGCTCCGCCCAGAGGTCGAGCGTCGCGTCCTCCGCGTGCGGCGCGTCCGGCCCGGCGCGCCAGCCGAGGCGGACCTCGTCCTTCGCGCCCAGCGTCCCGCCCACGCGCCCGTAGGGGCTGGCGACCATGCCCGCGCCGAGCGCCGTGCCGTGCGCGACCTCCGCGCTCCACGCGCCGCCCTCGCCCGGGGAGGCGTCGGGGAACGCGTCCGGGCCAAGGAGCGCCGAGACGCCGCCGGAGGAGGATCCGCCAAGGGAGCGGCTCAGCGAGGCCGACCAGCCCCGTCCCGTCTCCGGGCGCGGGTCCCAGGCCACGTCGAGCGCGAGGCCCCGGTCCCTGAAGCCCCCGTCCTCGTGCGCCACGAGCGTGCGCCCCGAGAGGCCGAGCGAGAGCCCGCGTCCCGGATCGGTCCACGCGATCCCGCCGCCGAGATCGATCCCGAACCCGGTCTCCGCGTCGCCGCCGTCATGGCGCAGGCCCGCCTCCAGCCTCGGCGACAGGCTGCCGCCGTTCCCGAGCGCGACCGTCCAGCCGCCCTCCAGGCCGAGACGCAGCCGCGACGTGACGGAGCCCGACGCCGCAAGCTCATGCGTCCTCTCCGAGCGCGTGCGCGTCCAGAGCGCGTCCGAGACCACCGCCAGCGCGGGACCGCTGCCATGGCCCGTCCCGTCCAGCAGCTCGCCGCGCAGTCCCGCAGCCGCCATGCTCCAGGACAGGTCCGAGGACAGCGCCCCGCCCGTCTCCGGCCTGAGCGTCACCTCGCCGGTGCCGGTCCCGATCGCGCCCCAGAGCCCGATCCGTTCCGAGGCCTGCAGCGCGGCGTAGGGCACCGCCGCCGACAGCGTGGCCTCCACCGTGCCGTCGCCCTCGCGGACCGCGCCGTCGCAGGGGACGGCCCGCGCCTCCGGGTCCGTCTCCGCGCACGTCCGCGACACGTCGCGGGACCCGGTTCCGTCGTCCCGGTAGCTCCCGTCTCCCGAGCTTCGCAGCAGCGCCAGGCCGGCCAGCCATCTCCCCCTCGCATGGTCCGCGCCAAGCGTCACGGTGGTCGCCTCCCCGTCGAGCGAGAAGGTCCCGTCATGCCCGTCGAAGCCCGAGCGCGCCGCCCGGCCCCAGAAGGCCGTGCTGCCGCCGTCGCCGCTTCCCGTGGTCAGCGTGAAGCCGCTGGCCAGGAGCGCGTCCCGCGCGTCCATGGACATGGGGTCCGCCGCGAGGTCGCCGGACGTGCCGTGCGTGTCCGCGACGATGCCGCGCGCGATCCCGGCCATGGCCTCGGCCGCCTCGCGCTCCGCCCGCGCCGCCCTGCGTTCCGAGGGCGTCATCCTTCCGTCCTCTCCGGCGTCAGGCCCCCCGTCGCCGGAGGCGCCAGGACCCGCTCCCAGCGCGTGGCCCGCCAGCGCAACGTCGAGGCCGGGCGTCCGCGCGGCCGCCATCCGGCCCGCCACGGCGTCCAGCGCCTGCTCGGCCACCGTGCGACCGAAGCGCGAGAGCCACGCCGCGGGCATCGGGTCGTCGTTGGTGATGGTGCCGACCGCGACGCCGTCGGCGATCGTGATGGGCACCTTGCCCGAGCGCCAGACGAAGGCGTCGGAGATTTCGACCTCGAACGTCTCCGGGTCTTCGTCGTGGCTGTCGTTGCGAATCTGGATGCGGACCTCTGTGAGCGTTTCGCCGGCCCTGACCCGGCCTCCAATCCTCCACGCGCGCGGGACCTCGCGGTAGTCGGTGTTCGCCGTTGCCGAGACCGGGGTCGAGTCGCGTGTCGCGTAGGCGAAGCGCACGTCGTGGTCCGTCGCCTCGCTCAAGGCCACCGTGAACCAGCCATAGCGTTCGTTCTCGGTGAAGGTCGCATCGGCAATCGAGATCGTCGGGCCCGACGACGCCGCGTCGTTGTCGGACACCGCCACCGTGGCGGCGTTGGCCGGGGCGACGGCCAGTGTGTAGCCGGTGCCCGTCTGCACGGTTGCCGTGACCGAGCCGTCCGGCTCGTCGGCGGCGTCGTCCGTCGTGGCGACGGTGAGGGTGGCGGTGCCGGCGACCGGGATGGTGACGGTTCGCGTCCCCGTCTGCCCACTCGTCGCGAAGTCGCCGCTCTGCGTGATGGCGACGCTGACGGTGATGTCGGCTGCCGGCGCCGGACTTGCCGTGAAGGTGAACGAAGCCGGCGAGCCTTCCGTCACCCCGCTGCCGGCAGCGATGCTCACCACCGGTTCGTCATTGTCGCGCACCGCCACCGCGGCGCTGCCCTTGCCCGTGGCCACGGCATAGCCCGTGCCCGTGCCGAGGGTGACGCTCACCGAGCCGTCGGCCTCGTCCGCCGCATCGTCCACCGTCGCCACCGAGAGGTCGATGCTGGCAGTCCCCGCTGTCAGCGTCGCCGTCCGGCTGCCCGTGCCGGGGGCGGCCAGGTGATCGCCGGTCTCGGTGACACTGTAGGCAATCGTGAGGTCGCTGGCCGGGGCCGGATCGGCGGTGACGGTGAAGCCGGCAGCCCCGCCCTCGGTGATGGCGGTGCCGGGTGAGAGGCTGAGGATGGGGGTGGCGGGGGTGGCGTCATCATCGGCCACGGCCACCGTCTGCGAGGACGGGCTGCCCACCGTGTAGCTGTCTCCGGCATCCACTGTCGCCGTGATCGAACCATCCGGCTCGCCCAAGGCGTCATTCACCGTGGCAATGTCGATGCCCAGGCTGCCGGAGACCGGGATGGTGACCGTTTTCGATCCGGTCTCGCCGGCGAGGGCGACGTCGCCGCCCTGTCCGATGGTCAGCGCCACCGCGAGCGGCGTGGCTGGCGGCGGGCTGGCGGTGATCGTGAAGGAGGCATCCGTGCCTTCCGTCACCCCGCTGCCGGCGGCGATGCTCACCACCGGTGTTGGAGTCGGGTCGTCATTGTCCGAGACCGCAACGGATGCCGAGCCGTTCGTGCCCGACGGCGTGTAGCCGCTGCCCGCCAGGATGGTCGCCGTCACGCTGCCATCCGCCTCGTCGGTGCTGTCGTCGACGGTGGTGACGGTCAAGGTGCCGGAGGCCTGGCCCCCGGTGATGGTGACCGTCTGCGCGCCTTCATCCGCCTGTGCCAGGAAGTCGCTATTCGTATCGTCGGCGACGGTGAGCGTCACCACGAGGTCCGCTGTCGGGGCCGGGCTGGCAGTGACGGTGAACACCGCACCCGCGCCCTCGGTGACACCGGCGCCGCCGGCGATCGTGATCTCGGGCTTGGCGGGGACGGCCCCTTCCAGGCATTCCAGCGCCTCCGCCACCGGCACCCAGCGCTGAAGGCCGCGATCGGCCTGCGCCTGCGCCTCGGCGACGGTCATCGGGTTGCTGCTGTAGGCGTTGCTCTCCCCGAAGGCGGCGAGCACCCGGCTCCAGCGCTCGACATGGCCCGGCGAGGTCCGCCAGGTCTCGGCCGCGTAGTCCTGGACGTCGGCCAGAAGCTGTTCCGGCACGCAGGCGGTCGGGGCGGCGTCGTCATTGAGGATGGTGTAGGTCGCCGATCCCGCAATCCCGGAAACCGTCACCCCCGCAGGCGGGTCCTGCAACTCGACCACCACCGTCTCGTCGGGCTCGACATCCGCATCGCCCCGGACCAGCAGCCGGACCGTGCCGCTCGCCGCGTTTGCCGCCAGCGTGTAGCTGTGGCAGTCACTGGCGAGCGTGAGCGGCGTGTCGCTGCCGGCGCCCACCAACTGGTAGTCGGCGCCGGCGCCCCGCACCGCGGTGCCGGTGTTCTTCAGGCATGCCTTGAAGCTCGTTGCCTCGCCGCGCACCGGATCGAGACCGAATGTCACCGTCGCATAGGTCCGGCCCGTATCGCCTTCCGAAGCCGAAGCCGGCGAGATCGTCACCGACAGCACCGGCTCGTCATCATCCGAGACCGCGACCGATGCCGTGCCGCTCGTGCCGATCGTGTAGCCGCTGCCTGCCTCGATGGTGGCGGTGATGCCGCCATCGGGCTCGTCCGTTGCATCGTCGTCCGTGGTGACATCGAGCGTTGCCGTGCCGCTCGTGCCGATGGTCACCTGCCGCGCACCGGCTGCGCCGCCCGACGCGAACGCACCGCTGTCGGCAATGTTCACCTTCACCGTGATGTCGCTCTGCGGCACCGGCGTCGCGGTCAGCGTGAACACCGCAGCCGCGCCCTCGGTGACGGCATTGCCGGCGGCGATGCCCACCGCAGGCAGCACGTCATCATCCGCAACCGCCACCGTGGCGATGGAGGGGCTGCCGATTGTGTAGCCGGCGGCACTTGAGACGGTGGCCGTCACGCTGCCATCCGCCTCGTCGGTGCTGTCGTTGACGGTGGTGAATGTCAGGGTGCCGGAGGCCTGGCCCCCGGCGATGGTGACCGTCTGCATGCCTTCATCTGCCTGTGCCAGGAAGTCGCTATTCGTGTCGTCGGCGACGGTCAGCGTCACCACGAGGTCCGCTGTCGGTGCCGGGCTGGCGCTGACGGTGAACACCGCACCCGCGCCCTCGGTGATGCCGGCGCCGCCGGCGATCGTGATCTCGGGCTCGGCGGGGACGGCTTTTTCCAGGCATTCCAGCGCCTCCGCCACCGGTGCCCAGCCGAACCAGTTCGCCTCCCTGGCGCGGGCGTCGGCAGCCGTCATCGGCAGGATGGTGCGGCTGTCCGCGGTCCAGCCATCCGGGCTGCGGGCGCCCAGCGCCACCAGGGCGCGGAACCAGTTCACCCCGTAGCCGGGCGGCCTGGCCTTGTTGTGGTCGTAATACCCCTCGACCTTCTCCAGAAGCTGCTCCGGCACGCAGGCTGACGGTGCCGCGTCATTGTCCGAGACCGCAACGGATGCCGAGGCGTTCGTGCCCGACGGCGTGTAGCCGTCTCCCGCCTGGATGGTCGCGGTCACCGAGCCGTCCGCCTCGTCCGCGCTGTCATCCTGCGTCGGGACCGTCAGCTCGGCCGAGCTCTGCCCGGCGGTGATGGTGACCGTCTTCTTGCCCTCATCGCTCGCAGCCAGGAAGTCGCTCGCCGTATCGTCGGCGACCGCCAGCGACACCGTGAGGTCTGCTGTCGGCGCCGGGCTTGCAGTGACGGTGAACACCGCACCCGCGCCCTCGGTTGCCGAAGCCGCCTTCGCCGCCACCGAGACCGACGGCAGCGCGACCTTCTTCACCGGGGCTGCGGTGAAAGGCTTCATGTCGCCGGCCGACAGCAAGGCGTCGAAATAGGCGATCCGGTTCGGAATCGTCTGCAGGATCGGATCTTTCCAGTCGGAGTCGATCCTTGTCGGCACGTACCGGGCGGAGAAATACGCCAGGAAGGATTCCGCTACGTCCTCGCTGGCGGAATTGTCCTTCGCATAGCTCGAGATGAACGCGCCGTCGGCCTTCTGTGCCGCCAGCCATTTGGAGTCTGATTTGACCTCTTTGTCCAGCGACACATGCGCCGCCTCGTGGAACATAACTTCCTCGATATACGCATCCGAGGTGAGTTCCGTATAGGTACTGATGCGGCCAAGCCGACTGGACGCGTGCCACAGATGACTTCCCTTGTGTATTGCGAGAGTACGAATCCCTTTTGTCTTGTCGGTTCCGGATCGCAGCACCTTCGGCAGGCGTCCGGCGGCCTTGCCGTATTTCTCGGCCTCGGTCGCTGCGTCCTGCTGCGTGGTGAAATCCGGATGAACCCGGATCTCGAACGTGTTCGCCCCGCCATCGCAGCTGGCATTGAAAATCCAGGCGTTGGCCGATCGCGCGAGGGCGTAGGGGCCGTTCTCGTTCATAGTCCGGTCGTCCCGGGGCGTCTCGGCCGCCGAGACCGTGCAGGCGGAGGAATCGGAAGGCGTGATGACGCTCGAACTCTCCCATACGGTCCCAATCTTGCTTGCGCCAGCTGCAGCTTCCTTGGTCGGCGAGAGGACTACGCATATCGCGGCCAGAGCCACCAGCAGGATCGCATACGGTCGTTTGTGGCGGTAATCGCTGCCGCGGACAGCCTTCCCGGTGACCGGTGCCGCGGCCTGAGACACGTTCAGAGCCGTCCAGGCAGCTGGATTGTCCTCACATGCAAAACGGTGGCCGGGCGCGGATACCGAACCAGGGCTGCGGGAGGAGGAAGCGGGGTGTCTGGACGCGGAGCACCGCCCGGCGCAAGCGTGAGACTCAGGTCGGGAGGCGGAGTGCCTCAGGCGGTGCCACCCGGAAGACGCAGGAAGGGCGATCCGGCGATCCGGCGATCCGGCGATCCGGCGATCCGGCGATCCGGCGATCCGGCGATCCGGCGATCCGGCGATCCGGCGATCCGGCGATCCGGCGATCCGGCGATCCGGCGATCCGGCGATTATCGTTTTTGGGGCCCTCAGGCCTTGTCAAGTGCATTTTCAGGATATGCGTCATGCGCCCGGCAATACCCGCAAGCATCCGTCCCTGGCTCAACATGCAAAGCTCCCGCCGCTGACGTGCATCGTCTGCCCGTCCGGACAATGCACCAAACTCCGGCGAAAGGTCAACATGCCACCGACGGCGGCGCTCTTGCCCAGTTCGAGCGCGATCTGATCCGCGAAAGAACCCGCGCTGGCCTAAGCGCCGCTGCTGCGCGTGGACGAAAAGGCGGCCGCAAGGCTGTCATCACCGCTGAAAACTGGCAAGGGCGAAAATGCTGATCAAGAAAGGTCTGACGGTTCGCGAGGCAGCGGCCCGCATCAAAGTTGGAAAGACCGCTCTTTACGAAGCGATCAAGTCAGACAACTCGCAAGGCAGCCAAGGTTGATCATCTTCTCGGAACCGCCAGAAAACTCCAAATCTGCCAATTCCTGTGGGACCCCACGTACCTTTATGCCGATAGACCCGTCGTGCCGGTGATCGGCAACAGGTATGGCAGGGTCGGCTTGCGCTCGGGATCTTCACGCTTCCGAACGATCCGCTCCTGGGTCGGGATAGTTGCGCCTGGCCCACTGCCGCGCCGCTTGGGACGTGTGGCAGCCCTTCGCGCGCTGGCAGGGGTGCCTGATCCGGCGCAACTGCATTGACCGGCCCGGCGGCCGGACCTATTCTTGGAAACGTGAGCGACGAGCCGGACAATCGGGAGATTGCGAAGCGGTTCGGGCTTTTGAAGAAGGATTTTGAAGTCATGCAGGCGAACGTGAATTCGACCCTGAACGAGATGCGGGCCGAGTCGGCCAGGCGCGAAACCCGCATGCTGCTGTCCATGGCCGCGATGATCGGCCTTGCCGTCGCGATCCTCGGCTTCCTGGTCTGAACGCCGCCCAAGCGGCACTCATCGCAGTCCCGGGCACTGCCGGCACGTCAATCCAGTTTCGGCCGGCACTCCGGATCCTCGCATTCGAGGACGATCCGCGCCTGGCGCCCCCTTTGTCGGGACAGACCCAAAGACCGCTCTTAACGAAGCGATCAAGCCAGACAGCTCGCAAGGCAGCCAAGGCTGATCACTTTTCGGAACCGTCAGGAAACTCCAAATCCGCCAATTCCTGCGGGACCCCACGTACCTTTATGCCGATAGACCGGATCTTCCGCTCTTCCCTTCAATGAGCAGGCCCGGGAGGGGCCCTGTCGCCCCGGCCTCGGGCCGGGCGATCTGGCATTCCCGCGCCCCTGTCAATCGACAGGTCCCCGGGGCCCTCTCCCAGCAGGGAGGCCAGCCGCTCCGCCGAAAGCTCCCGCTCCTCGAGCAGGGCCTCCCCGATCCGGATCACGAGGGACCTGTCCTCCTCGACGATGCGCTCCGCCCGGTCCAGGCAGTCCCGCAGCACGGCGTCGATCTCCCGGACCGCGCCGGGGAGAGCGACGGCGCGGCGCGGCGTGAACGCCAGCTGGCCGGCGAGGCCCCACTCGAAGCGGATCCTGGCGGCGAGGTCGGTCGCCAGGGCCAGGTCGGACCGGGGGCCGTTGCCCGCGCCGTTGCCTGCATCGCCCAGCACCACCCGTTCCGCGGCGCGCCCGCCCAGGATCCCCGCGATGCGGTCGAGCGCGCTGTCACGGCTCTCGAACGGCGCCACCGGCAACTCGACGAGGCCGCCCGCGGCCGTCAGCGTGGCCCGCGTCGCCCGCGGCAGGCCCAGGCGGTGGCAGACGACCAGGTGGCCCGCCTCGTGGATCGCGACGCGCCGGAACGTCTCCGGGTCCGGCGCCGGGGCGATGCGGGCGGCGGCGGCGTCGAGGTGGCCCTGCGCGAGCGCGGCCCCCTCGGCGCGGGCGAGGCCGCGCGCCTCGCGGACAAGCGCCGCGACCTGCGCGCCGGACAGGCCCAGGAGCCGGTCGGCGACGGGGCCGAGGTCGAACGCCCGGGCGGCCTCCCCGACCGCCTGGCGGAGGATCGCGACGATCGCCGCGTGGTCCGGCGCGCCGATCTCGAGATGGAGGTCGAACCGCCCCGGACGCGTGACCGCGGGGTCGACGCTGTCGGGGTGGTTCGTCGCGCCGAGGACGATGACGCCCGGCGTGCCGTTCAGACGCGACAGGTGCTCGAGCAGCCCGTTGACCACGCCGACGATGTAGTCGCCGTGCCGGCCGGGCGCGTGCCGGTGCGTGAACGAATCCAGCTCGTCGAGGAAGAACACGCTCGGGCTCGCGAGGATCGCCTCCTCGGCCTTCCGGGCCAGCGCGGCCAGCATGTGGCCCTGGTGGCCGTGCCTCTGGCAGTCCGAGTAGCTCGTCGCGACCAGGGCGCCCCCGACCGACCCGGCGACCGCGGCGGCGAGAAGCGTCTTGCCGTTGCCCGGGGGTCCCTTGAGCAGGACGGAGGACGTGACCTCGTCCCATGCCAGCGTCCCGGCGCGCCACGCGGCCATGTCCGCGACCAGCCGGCGGACCGGCCCCGAGACGGCGTCGGCCAGGACGACGTCCGCAAGGGTCGTGACGGGCGCCGCGCGGAGGCGCCCGGCGGCGCGCGCCAGCTCCCGCGCGACGGCGGAGGCGGTGTCCGCGCGGAACGCGGCCTCGACGACGCGCAGGGGCAGGTTCGCGAGATCACGGTCCGGCGGCAGCGCGTCCTCCGGCCTCTCCCCGTCCGGGGAGGGGTGCGTCACGCGCAGGATCTCCGCGCAGAGGCCCGCGGTGAGGGCGGGGAAGGCGACGGTCCGTTCGCAAAGCGCGCGCAGGACCGGGGAGACCGGGTCGGCGGACGGCAGCAGGGCGAGGACCCGGCGTCCCTCGCCCACGGCCCGGTCGACCGATCTCGCGAATTCGCTCTCGCGCATGGCGGCGCTGGCTTCCGGCGCCTCGCCGGCGTCCCCGAGCATGAGGACGGCGACGGTCCGCCAGGCGTCGCCCGAGGGGTCCGGAATCACGGACAGCCACTCCGGGACATGGGCGGTCTCCCTGTGGACCGCGAGGCGGTCGGCCGCGGACGGCATGGTCAGGACGGCGCAGGCGCACGGGAGGCGGAGCGCGTCCCGGGTCGCGGGATCGGCGAGAACCGTCGCGAGGCGCGCGGCGACGGTCATGGGCCGGACCGGGAGGTGCGGGCGGCCGTCCCCTCCGTCGCCCGGGCCGTCGCCCGGGTCCGGCGCGTCGGGGCGGCCGGACGCGACGTGCCGGAGAAGCGGGCGGAGGATCGCGAGGACGTGCGGCGGGAGGCCGCCGTCCCGCGCTTCCGGCGGGGTCATCGTGAACGGCTCCGGGAGGGGGAGCGGCGGGATCCGGATCCGTCCGGCTCGCCGGAGAGGTCGCGCGCGCCCGGGTCCCGTCCCGCCTCGACGTCGTCCAGGAGCCCCGAGATCCAGGGAAGGCCGCGGCGATGGTAGACCTCGCTCCCTGTCCGGAGGTGGTCGCGGAAGAGTTCCGGGGGGACGACAAGGTCCGGCCGGCGGCGGCGGACGAGGGCGTGGAGCGCCTTCTCGACGCAGACCGCGCGGTGCCCGGTCTCCATCGCGATCTCGCGCATGATTGCGCCGCGGGTCCGCGCGGGGTCGTGCTGCAGCTGCCGCAGCCGGAATCCGGGGTCCGAGCTGTGGCCCAGCTTGATGACGGGCAGGTCCGGCAGCGCGAGCTCGACGAGGTAGATCTTGTTCGGCTTCGACGACCAGCTCTCGCCGCAGCGCGCGCAGTCGACGTCGCCATGCCGCATGTTGACGACGGCCACGTCCTGCCGGTGTCCGCAACCGTGCTCGTAGCGGCGGTGGTCCTTCCGGGCGGCGGGGCCGACCGGCCGCCAGTCCCACCTCGCGGCCTCGGCCGCAAGCCGCGCCGCCAGGCAGGTCTCGCACCCAAGCCCGTGGCCGCCGTCGCCGGCGGCGGCCACGCGGGTGTGCTGCCGGCGGTCCTCGTGGCCGCAGGGAAGGGCGTAGACGCCGTAGTGGCGGTCGCCCTCGGGATCCGGCCCGAGCAGCGTGGCGCCGGCGGCCCGCGCGGCCGCCTTGCGCCGGTCCAGGATGCAGTGTGGACATTCGGGATTGTAGCCCAAAACGACGTTGACGCGTTTCAGCGTGGGGCGGCCGCAGGCGTGGCAGCAGAGCACGACGTGCAGGCGGTCGACCGCCCTGCCTGCGATGGTGAAACCCTTGCCCTCGGCCGCCGCGTGCCAGTGCGGCGGCGTCTCGCAGGGGAAGACGTTCCGGAACTTGCCGTCGATTGGAAAGGGGTAATGGGTGGCTGTGGATGCGGGCATCTGACGCTCCTCCTGCGCCCGGCCCCGGACGCGGGAACCGCGACGGCCGGACGTCTTGTCCGTCAAGGTGAATGGCGTGCGGGGGGGGGCCGCTCAGGCCGTCCTGCGCAGGCTCCCGAGGACCGTGGCGTCCGGACCGGCATGGCCCTCGCGGGCGGCCCAGTCGGCGCGCAGGGCGGCGCCGAACAGGCGGAGCGCCCGGCGGAATGCGGTCCGGTCCGGCGATGTCACGGGATTCGCGGCTTCTGCCGCCGCGTGCGGCGTGGTAGGGGGCTTGTCAGCCATGATGATCTCCCTAATCGATCGTTATGGTCAGCGTGGGCGATGGAGTTGCACCTCCGTCGCTCACGTGCTTAACATGATACTATAGAATCACTTTGTCAAGGGATGATCATGGGATCACGCGGACGTCCGAAACTGGACACGCAGCCGGTCGTGGTGCGGATGCGGAAGGGGCTGGTGGACGAGCTCGACGACGCGCGCCGGGCCGCAAGCGACCTGCCCACCCGGCCGGAGATGGTGCGGCGGATCCTCGAGAGGTGGGCCGAAGGGCGGAAGGGCCGGTCCGGGACGGGCTGACCCGGCCCGCGCGCCGGCGGCACGGCGCGGAATCCCCGGGACGGCAGCGTTCCGCGCGCCTCGCAGGTCTCCCGCGTCCTCGGGAACCGCCGTCCCCCCGCCGCGCATGCTTGAATGCCGTTGCCTCGCGGGGATCCGGTTGGCGCGTCCACGCCACCGGCAGGGTCGGGCGGGCCACTGGCGCGCGCATCCGCAGGCAAGCGGCCAAAGCGCGACGTCGAGGCCCGCCGAGAAGAAACTGGCCGTGCGACACGCCTTGACCGGCCTTGACCGTTCCTCCACGCATGGCCTGATGTTGACGGCCCCCGGGACGGACGTTCGGGAACCGGAGTTTCACGCATGGCTGACGAGGACATCATCGCGCTTCCCGCCGAGGCGGAGGGGCGTTGCCACGTCTGGATCCACGAGAACTTCTGCGAGCGCACCGTCAAGGCGTATCCGCTTTCCGGGCGGCTGCGCGTCGTGGGACAGGCGATCATGGAGCGCACCGATTGCGCAGGCCATGTCCTGGGACGCAAGCTGGTCGCCGCCGCGGACGGGATGGACGCGCGATGCTGACCCCGCTCCAGTCCCGGACCGCCAGGCTCATGGCGGCGAACCGTTCCGAGGACAGCCATTTCGCGGGTGGAGCGGCTCTCAACGAACACACGAAACGCGTGTCGGACGACCTGGGCGTCTTCAGCGACACCGAAGAGGTGGTCGACAGGACATGGGAACAGGACGTCCAGGCGCTCGAGGATGACGGGCTGCACGTGGAGGTCGTTCTCGAGCTTGCGGGGTGCGTCGAGGCCAGGATCAGGGACGAGTCGCGCCAGGAGACCCTCGTCCAGTGGATGTCCGAGACCCGGACACGCTTCTTCCCGCTGGTTTCCGACCCGCTCTGGGGCGTCCGGCTGCACAGGTCCGACCTGGCGGTCAACAAGGCGATCGCTGCCGCATCCAGGAGAGAAACGCGCGACGCTGCCGATCTCTTCCTGATCTCGCGTCACTACTGCCCTTTGGGCCCGCTGTTCCTGGGCGCCTCGCTCAAGGCTCCCCGGGCTGGGCCGATGAAATTGGTGGACATGGCACGGCACAGGATGACCACCACGTCGAACGAGGAACCGGGCAGGCTTCGCACGGTCCTGGACGGCATGGATGCCGGCGAGGTGAAGCTTCACATGATCGACGCGTTCGATGCCGCGGAGAGCTTCCTGAAGGAGATGCCGGAGGCGATGCTCGGCGGGCTCCCGGTCGACGACGGCGGCGTCCCGACGGACAGGGAGGGGAACGTGGCCGAGAGCCGGCCGGCCGTGGATGGCGGCGGGCGGTTTCCGGCTTTCCCGGAGAGCCCTCCGGACTTCTCCGAGGCGAACGGAATGCACGACGGGCCCTGACCTCGCCTCGAAGGAGTCCCTGTCCCCGAAACGCCCTTGTCCATTTCGGGACGCCGATGATGTGGAGACGGGCAAAGGGACGGCCAGGGGCGCGGAACGGCGTCTCGGAGCACGCGTGGCAAAACCGTCCCTCGAACGGCCGTTCCTGGGACAGCCGACGTCGAACATGCTTGAAGTCTGGCGATGTTCCCGAGAGGCGCCACCCATGACGTTCCCGAGCAACACCCCTCTCGCCGAGGCCTTTGGCACCATCATCAGGGAGGACCGGATCCGGCAGGGATGTTGCGGCTGTCTCACCTTCCTGGTGAAGACAAGGGCAAACACTGCTGCAGTCGCTCCGCCGAGGAGTCCGGCAATGCCGCACAAAATCAAGCCGATGCCGAACAGGAGTTCATTGGCGTCGCCCTGAAGCTCGGCAACGTTGCGGCTAACATGAAAGCCAGGCAAACCTGCCGAAAGCTGTTGATGGCCCTCGACTACGAAGATCAAGCCGATGATGCACGGAGCGATACGCGGCAGAAGGCCAATGACGACAATCAATTTTGACATTTCGAACGTCTCGATCTCGTGAGAGCTGCTACAGCTGCATGTATTCGGGACACTTCTCGACAACAGCGCCAGGCGAGGTCGATCTGCTCACGGCTGGTTCAATCTTGCAACGCCGCCTGCCCGGGGCAGCGGCAGATGGCCGGGAGAGCCCCTGGCCGGGAATGCATGGGGCGGCGACATGGTCAGTCGCCAGGCTCGCAGGCCGGCTTGTCCGACCTCGTTGCCTCCGGCGGCCAGGGCGCTCGCCGCCCCTGGAGCCCCGGCACTGCACGATAGGCCAAGGCCTCTGCGGCCCGGACCGGCCCTTCGGGTGCGCCGCTCTGGCGGCCCGTCCGGTTCCTGGAGCCCGCTGCGGTGTTGCCGCGGCGCGAAGATCATGGGAATGTTCGGCACGCGGGCGGCAGGCAAGGGCGGAACATTGTCGATGACGACTGACAGCATTGCCACCTCGCCGGCCGTCCGGCCCGGTGCCTGCTGATGCTCTCGGGCCCGCGGCAGCTGGCCAGCGCCGAGGTGGCCTACAGCTACTTCCTGCATGACTACCTCAAGGATCCCTCGCACCGCTCGACCAATCGCTGGCACGGCAAGGGAGCCCGGCTCCTGCGCCTGCCGGGGCGCGTGGGCAAGCGGGTCTTCACCGCCATCCTCTCCGGTCATGTGCCGGGAACCGACATCCGCCTTGGCCGGGTTCTTGCCGGCGAGCACCAGCATCGCCCGGGCTGGGACCTGACCTTCTCGGCCCCGAAATCGGTCTCGCTGGAGGCGCTCCTCCATGGCAAGCGCCGGGTGATGCGGGCCCATGACCGGGCGGTGCGGGAGACGCTCGACTGGATCGAGGTCGAATTCCTCCAGACCAGGGGCTATGATCCCGAAACCGGCAAGCGGCCGCGGGAGGCAGCCGCCGGCATGCTCGCCGCCACCTTCCGCCATGTGACCAGCCGCAACGAGGATCCGCAGCTGCACACCCATGTGGTGCTGGCCAACATGACCCGGAGCCAGTCCGGCGACTGGCGCAGCGTCGAGCCGACGCTCATCATGCGCAACCGGAGGCTGATCGGCGCCTGGTACCGAAACGCCCTGGCCCGGATACTGGGCGAGGCCGGCTACAATCTTGTCCCGACCACCATCGGCGGCCTGCCGGGCTTCGAGCTGGCCGGCTATTCGCAGGCGCATCTGGATGCCTTCTCCACCCGGCGCCAGGACATTCTGCGGTACATGGCAGAGAAGGGCATGGCCGATACCTCGGACAATGCCCAGCTTGCCAACCTGGCCACCCGCGGCGGGAAGATCAAGACCAGGATCGGGAAACTGGTCGGGGATTGGCGTGGCAAGGCAAGAGCCCTCGGTCTTGCCCGCGACCCGGCATTGCTGCGGCGGTGCAAGGCGGCGAGGAAGCTGGAGAGGTCCCCGCCGCGCTTTTCCGCCCTCGAGGCGGCCTGGCAGGCGCTGGAGCATCTCGAGGAGCGCCATGCGGTCTTCCGCCCGCAGGAGCTGCTGGCCACGGCGCTGGGGCGCGATCCCGGGCGTCATGATCATGTCGAACTGGAGGCGGCGATCACCCGGCTGGAGGCGGACGGCCATCTGGTTCGCACCAAGGCCGGCGACTACACCACCCGGCGCGCGCTGAGGGCCGAGAAGGAAGTGGTCTCGCTGATGCGCGCGGGGCGCGGCAAGGCAGGACCGCTGGTGGAGGCGGCGCCGGCCGAGGCGCATCTGGCCGGCGCAGCCCTCACCGATGGGCAGCGGGATGCGGCTCGCCACATCCTCCTGGCGGAGGACGCGGTGATCGGCGTTCAGGGTTTTGCCGGCACCGGCAAGACCAGGATGCTGAACGAGATCACAAGGCTGGCCGGTGCGGAGCGGGTCTTCGGCCTGGCTCCCTCCTCGGCAGCAGCCCGGGTGCTGGGCATGGAGGCCGGCATCGGTGCGACCACACTCCAGTACCTGCTGGCCCGCTACGGCGCCATCGCCGAGGGCACCGCTACCGAGGCCGAGATCGAGGCGGCGCGTGAGCAGTTCGCCGGCGCGGTGATGATCGTCGATGAATCCTCGATGGTCGGCACGGTGCAGATGCAGGCGCTCTTGCGTGTATCAAAGGCGCTGGGCCTCGGGCGGCTGGTGCTGGTGGGTGATAGCATGCAGCTGAAGGCGGTCTCGGCCGGACAGCCATTCCGGCTCCTGCAGAAGGCGGGGATGGCGACGGCAAGGATGGACGACATCCTGCGCCAGCGCTCGGCAGATCTCAAGGGGGCGGTCGCCCACATGGTGGCCGGGGATCCCGAACTGGCCATGGCCAGCCTCGGCGGCGATGTGCGGGAGCTGCCGCCGGATGCGCTGGGGAAGGCCGCGGCAAGGCTGTGGCTGGCACTGCCCGAGGAAGCACGGGCGAAGACCGCCATCCTAGCCCCCACCCATGCGCTCAGGGAGGAGATCAACGCCGTCATTCGGGAAGGCCTGGCCGATGAGGGGGTGCTGCGGGGCAAGCCCCTGGAGATCATGCGGCTGGTCGACCGGCGGCTCACCCGGCCCCTGGCCGCCGATGTCGCGAGCTACCGCGAGGGCGACGTCGTGATTGCCAATCGGGATGTCTACGGCCTCGGGGAGGGCGAGGCCTGGACCGTCACCGGCGCCGGGCCCGGGCGGGTCGGGCTTGCCCGCAAGGGGCAGGAAGGCGGCTTCCGCCCTTCCGGCAACGCCGCCGGCAATGTCTCGGTCTGCGAGACCCGCCCGATCTCGCTCATGGCCGGCGACGAGATCGTCTTTACCCGCAACCTGAAGCGCCAGCGCATCATCAATGGCGAGCGGGCCCGGATCGAGGCGATCGATCGGGGCCGGGTGCGCATCCGCCTTGCATCGGGGCGCGGCCTTTCCTTCGGCGTGGATGATGATGATCTCGGCCATGTCGACCATGCCTGGTCCTCGACCGTCCACCGGGCGCAGGGGATGACCAGGGACAACGTGATCGCGGTGCTGGACGCCAGCAGCATGATGAGCGACCGGGCCATGCTCTATGTCGAGATGAGCCGGGCCCGCGATGGCTTCGTCCTCTTGACCGATGATGTCGAACAGCTGGCCCACCGGCTCGAGGCCGAGGGCGAGATACCGCATTCGGCGCTCGAGGAGACCGGAGAGGAGAGCTGGCTCACCCCGGGCCCGGGCGAGGAGGCGGGCGGCCGCGGCCCGCTCTGTCCGGCGGCCGATGACTGGCGGGCGCTGGCAGAAGATGCCGAAGCGGCCCGGCGGTCGGTCTGGGAGATGGAAGGCTATGGCGAGCTGATGGGGCGCATACGCCGGCGCAGCCAGGCCGTGCCGGAGATGCCGGCCGAGCTGGTCCGGGCGCTGGCCGATCACGATCGGCGCGCCGCCGACCGGGAGCGGGTCTCCGACTGGGTGAGGCTCACGACGTCGGCAAGCCAGGGGCGGACAAGGCTGCTGAATGCTGCCCGGGCGACATCGAGCGCGCTTCAGGAGCTGGACGGTCATGCACGCTGGCGGGAAGAGGCGGCGCGCGCCGTGGATGAGGGAAAGGAGATGCTCGCCGGTGGCCGGCGCTGGCGCCAGCACATGGACGGGGCCGAACAGCTCGAGGAACGGATGGGCGAGCTGGCGCGGGCCCTGCACACCGACGAGCAGGCAGGCGCCCTGCTGGCGGCCTGCGCCGACGGCGGCATGGACGAGGCGCTGGCGGCCGAAATCGCCGATGCAGCAAGCAAGGCGCAGCCGGGCGAGATGCCGCCGGCATTGGCCGCGGCGCGGGCGCGCTGGCTGGAGGATCAGCGACAGGAGCGCCTGGCCGGGAAGTGCGTCGCCCACCTCGACGCCCTCGCGGCCGAGCACCAGGAGATGTGGGCCGGCTCCGATGGCCCCGTCGCCGAACATCCTCGCTACGCCGGCTGGTTGCGGCGGCTCGGCGAGGTGCTGGGCCAGGCGCCGGGCCTGCCCGCCGGCGAATTCCGGGATGCGGTGGATGGCGCGGTGAAGAAGGCCCGGCAGCAGATCGAGCTGGACCAGGATGTCGCCCGGCTGCATGCGCGACGGCGCCATCTCCTGGGGCGGGCTGGCGGCGAAGGAAGGCCGTTCTTCCGGATGGCGGAGCATGCAGGCTGGACCAAGGACGCCAGGGAGGCCGTGGCCGAAGCCGGCGGCGTGGAGCGGGGAGGCATCGGCGAGCTGAAACGGGCGCTCGGATTCGACCGGGAGGCAGCGGCGATCCAGGACGGGATGCAGAGAGGAGAGCCGGCCGGCGAGCTGGCCAGGCGAATCCGCAAGCTGAAACGGGCCGCCCGTCCGGGCGAGATGCCGCCGGGACAGCTGCAGTTTCGCCGTAACCACCGGCTGCTGGCGATTGCCGGCACATGCCGCTCGCGCCTCGAGGCCGGGCTGGCGGCGCGCCTGAAGCGCCTGGCAGGAGAAGGCGGCGCGGCGGTGCCCGCGGAACTGTCGGACTGGCATACAGGCGCCGGACTGGCCCTTGCCCGGCTCGAAGCGGTGGAGCCGGGGGCCGGCAAGAGCGAGCTTGCTGGCCGGGTCCGGGATGCCATGGCCGGTGACGAACGGGCAGCCACCGTGTGGACCGGCTGGCAGGCCCTCGAGGAGGCGGCAAGGCAGGAAGGACGGGACCGCGCATCCATGCCGGGTCATGCGGTGCTGATGAGGCAGATCGGCGGGCTGGAGGAATGCCCTGCCGTCCTTGACGGCGTGCTCAAGGAGCATGAGGCTTGGCAGGCGGCAAGGTTGCAGTGCGAAGACTGCCTTGCCCGCCTCGCCGCCCTCGCAGCTGAGCACCAGGAGATGCGGGCCGACTCGGAAGGCCCCGTCGCCGGGCAGGCCGATTACGCCGGCTGGCGGCAGCGGGTGGATGCGGTGCTCGCAGACCTCGAGGCCGTGGAACTGCCCGCCGGCGAATTCCGGGAGGCGGCGGCAACGGCAGCGAAAGAGGCCCGGCAGCAGGTCCAGCTGGACCAGGATGTCGCCGCGCTGCATGTGCGGTGGCATGCGCATGCGGCGGATACGGAGCGGGCCGGGATGCATCCCTTCTCGGCCGAAGGCGCCAAGGCGCTGATTGACGAGATCTCGCAGACGCCGGCGGATGCCCTGCCAACGGCAATGCAGGAATTGCCGGCCAGGTTCGATGAATTCCAGGAAGACCGGGACCGGGTGGCGAAAGTCACCGACACTGTCCTGGGCCTGGCGGGGCGCCGCCAGGCGCTGGTGGCGCGGGCCATTGCCGCGGGGCTGGCGCCGGCGGATACCGCGGTTCATGACGAGTGGGCCAAGGACGGGGAGCGGGCGGCGGTGGCGGCCCGGACAATCCTTGCCGATCCTGCTCGCTACGTCATCCATATCGACGATGCACGGCAGGCCGAACTCAGGGCCGCACTGGACGGCTTCGGGCGCGATCGCGACTTCGACCGTCGGGCCGGGCAACTCTCGAAGAGACTGGCAGGCGGTGCGGCGGGCGAAGAGGTGCTGGCCGAGGCCAAGGTGCTGAAAGGCGAAGCCAGGATGGGCGAATTGCCGCCGGTGCTGGCGGAGGTGCTGGCCGGGCACAAGGCGCGGGAGGCCGAAAAATCGCAGTTCGAGGACTACCTTGCCGGCCTCGAGGCGCTCGCAGCCGAGCGGCGAGGCCTGATCGCCGGCTCGGGTGGCCCCGTTGCAATGCATGCCGATTACGCCGACTGGCGGCAGCGGCTAGACGAGGCGCTCAGACAGGAACCGGAGCTGCTCGCCGGCGAATTCGGGTTCCGGGTGGCGGTGGTGTCGAATGAGATCCGGTGGCTGACCCGCCTCGACCAGGATGTCGTCCGACTGCACGATGTGTGGCATGCGCATCAGGCGCGTGCGAAGGAGGACGGGGTTCATCCCTTCTCGGCCGAAGGCGGCGCGCCGATCATCGGCGATATCTCGAAGACGCAGGCAGATGCGCTGCCAACGGCAATGCGGGAACTGCCGGGAAAGTTCGATGAGTTCCGGGTCGACCGGGACCGGGTGTCGGGGGTAATCGATGCCGCCTCCGGCCTGGCGAGGGATCGCGAGACCCTGCTGGAGTTGGCGTGCGCCGAGGAGCTGGCGCCCGCCGATGTCGCGGGCCATGATGAATGGGCTGCAGCCGGGGAGAGGGCGGCGGCGGAGTTCCAAAAACTTTTTGCCGATCCTGCCCGCTACGGCCCGCATCTCGACGATGCACGGCAGGCCGAACTCAGGAAAGCCCTGGACGGGTTCGCGCGTGACCTCGAATTCGACCGCCGGGCCGGGCGGCTCGCGCAGAAGCTGGCAGGCGGTGCAGCGGGCGAGGAGGTGCTGGCCGGGATCAGGGAGCTGAAGACGGATGCCCGGGCGGGCGAACTGTCGCCACTGCTTGTGGATGCGCTCGCCCTGCACCAGGCACGGGAGCGGGCCGAGGCGGCCGAGGCGATCCTCAAGGAGCTGATGGGCGAGCTGGGCCGCATGAAGGAGCGATCGGCGCTGCCGATTGCCCGCACCGAGGAATGGAGCAGGTGGCGGGAGCAGGTGGACGAGGAGCTCTACCACCTCGCGGCCGGGTTGCCGGACGACGCCGAGGACCCCTTCGGCGCCGCTATCCGCGCTGCCATCGAGCGTGACGAGGTGTCGGCCCGTGTCTGGCTCGACTGGCGGGCGCTCGAGAATAAGGCAGGGCAAGAGGACCGGGACCCCGCATCCATGCCGGGTCATGCGGAGCTGATGACCCGGATCGCCGGGCTGGGCGAGGAATGTTCGGCCGACCTTGCGGCGGTGCTCGCCGGGCACGAGGCACGGCAGGCGGCGGCGCAGGAGCAGGAGAAGGAAATCGCCGGCCGGCTGGGGGAGGCCGGAGACTACCGCGGCCCGCCATGTCCGATGCATCTCGAAAGCCTGACCATATGCCTCGACCGGCTCGACTTGCGGCGCCTGGACATGGACGAGAGCCGCGATGCCGCTCTCACCTGCGAGGCGGCCGACGCGTCCCCCCGCCTGTTCGGCTGGCTGCGGGATGTGGCCAGCCTGACCATGATGCCGTTGCGGCTGTCGGTCAGCGTCCGGGAGCGCCTGACCAGCTGGGCTGCGGATCGGGGGGTCCAGTTCAGCCAGCCGGCGGCGCGGGATGGCTGGTCGCCGCCGGCGCTGCGAGCGCCGCCCGATCCGCAGATCGAGGCCGCGCGCCGGGATGTCGGTCGGCACCGGAAGGCGGAGGCGACGCGCCAGGCGGAGAGGGAGGCACTGCACCGGAGGATGAAGGGGCCGCATGAGAGGACGGGCAGGGCGCGGGACGAGCTGGCAGGCCTGTCGGTGTTTGCCCGCCGCCAGCGGCGAGGCGTGAAAGCGACGATCAGGGCCGCAGAGGAGGAGCTTGCAGGCCTGCAGACGGAACTGGACAATCTGCCGGCACTGCCGGCACCGCCGGACAGGGAGACACGCCGTCTTGCATCCATGTACACGAGTGCCGAGCGGCGGCGGAATGCGGCCGAACGGCGCCGGAATGCGGCCGAGGCGCGGGTGGCGCAAATGACGGCGGACGGGCTTTTCTTCCACCGGCGCCGTGAGCCGGCGACCAGGCTGCCATGGGATGATCCTCCCGACCGGCCAATGCTGTTCGTTGTCTCCTCGTCGGACCACGTGCCGGATGAAGGCAGCCTGATGCGCAGATGGAATCACGTCGCTCTCCAGGACCCCGCCGCCGGCCCCGAGGGGCTGAAGGCGCTGCGGTCGTGCTGGCCGGATTTCGACATGGTGCCGGCGGCGGAGCTGCGGCAGGTCTGGCCGAGTGACATACCGGCGCTGGATGCGGAGCGGGCGGCGGCGGAATTCGAGGACTGGGGCCCGGCCGGGGAGCGGCGGCGGCAGGCGGCGAAGAGAGAGACGGGCACCCGAAGCTGGATTGTGCACCGTGCAAAGCCCCGGGATTTCGGAATCTGCTGTCTCGAGGACATTGATGCAGGGCCACCGGGCCTGGGCCTGGGCCTGGGGCTTGAGTTGCACACCCGTTTCACCACCTACAGGGATGTCCAGGAGCTGATGGCGCTGGGCCACCTGTCGAAGATCAGGGATGGCGTGGCCACGAGGCTCGATGATGCCGGTCACGCGTCTGCCGCGTGCCCGCTGGAGTTCCGGTCGCTCGAGGAACACTGGCAAGAGGCGCTGAACGCCGGCTGCGAGCGTTTCTACGTCCGGGACGATGACCAATGGTGGCTGGCGCATGAATTCCCGGACGGCTCGCCGGCGGCATTGCGGCCGCTCAGCGAGGTGATCGCGGAAGCCTGGCGGGAGGCCGAGGACAGCGAGGTGCGTGCGGCAAGGCCCGTGAAGAAGGACGATCCCACCTGGCAGGCGGCGGGCGACAAGGACAACGACCGCGGTTCCAGCTTCGACATGTAGCGCTTCAGCCGGGCCTGGCCCGCCGGCGGACCCGGGCCACGAAATTGGCGGCAACCTTCTCGCCCTTCTCCGGGCCCAGGATCTCCACGAGGATCGCGGTCATCGTTTGGGTCCGGCCGCCCTCGACCATGTCGTCCATGGTTGCTGCGAGAATGAATTTCACCCGGCTGTGAAACCCTTCGAGATCGGCAGCATTTGCGGGCCCCGCCATCCGTTCGGCAATCTGCGCCACCCGGCCCGGGATCTCCACCTGCTCCTCCTCGGAGAGAACGAGGCGGGGCTGCATCCGCCGCCTTCCCCCGGCATCGGTGATGATCTCCACCTCGAGGGCGCGGCTGACCAGGAAGCGGGAGATCGACATGCCGGCCGCATGCGCCCGTTTCCGTACGCTCTCCCATTCGACATCGCGGCAGGAGATGGTGTGCTGCTTCTGCTTTCCGGGCTTCCGTCTTCGCGCCATGTCACACCTTGCCTCGATGGAACCGCTCCACCGCCGCCAGCGCCTCGAGCGCCGACATGCCGATCCCGGGGACGGGCTCGGTGAGCGCCCGGCTGCACCGGTCCAGCCTTTCGATCATGAGGTAGAGGCCTCGCTGCTCCTCCTCGGAGAGGTGAAGGCTGGCCATGGCGGGCGGCGGCGCCTCCTCCTGCTGCCCGCAAGCCATGACGAAGGCGGAGGTGGTCATGCCGGCATCGGCCGCCCGCTCGCCGATCCTGGCCCAGTCCAGCGGATCGCAGTAGATGCTGCGGCGCCGGGCCCGTCTCATTGCGGAGCACCGGACAGCGTCCGCCCGCCGCGAAGGCGCAGCTTCACCCGCCTGAGCGCCGCCTCCCAGCCCTCCTCCTCGCCGCGCTCGGCAAGACGCATGCGCTCGATCTCGGCCAGGGTCAGTACCGCGATCTCGATTCGCTGCAGCCTGGCGAAACCTTCCTCTGGCGGTGCGTCGGCAGGCATCCGGTCAGACCCGCCCGCCCGGTGGCAGATGAAGGCGGAGATCGACATTCCCGCCGCCGCCGCCCGCTCGGCGATGCGCGCCCATTCGCTGTCGGTGGCCATCACCGAGCGCTGCCGCTTCGGGCCATCGGGCCCGTCATCGTCATGTTGCATGTCCCGACCTCGCTATGCACTTCATTCTCTTTATCCTATTTTGTATCCAAAACCTATGCGTGCATTGATTGTCATGAGTGTATAATTCATCCAATATCAACAGAGATTATCTACATGTGACTTTCCAAATATGCAACTTTTTCTTTTTCAAGTGCTGACATTAGACATGTCCTGTTAGGGCAATCAGAGGTGGACAGCCAATGCAACATGCTGTAAAAGCACGCTATCGGGAAGGATTTGAGGCGCTCTATACTTTGCTATGTAATCTGTTTGTCTTGTAGGTGTGTTTCACACCCCCAGGTAGGTCTCGGCGAAATCCGGCACGGCGCGCATGGCGTTCATGTCGCCCGCCCAGGCGACCTTGCCCTTGACCAGGACCGTCGCGCGATCGGCGACATTCGCCACTTCGTCGAGGTTCTTGTCGATCACGAGAGTCGTCTGCCCCTGCGCCTTCAAGGCGCCGAGAGTCTTCCAGATGCCTTTGCGGATCAGCGGAGCCAGACCCTCGGTCGCTTCGTCCAGAATCAGCACTTTCGGGTTTGTCATCAGCGCACGACCGATGGCGAGCATCTGCTGTTCGCCGCCCGAGAGCGAATTCCCCAACTGCCCGGCCCGCTCCCCCAGGCGCGGAAAGTGGTCAAACACCAGATCAAGCGTCCATAGCCCCAGGCCCGACCGGTTGCTTGCGGTACAGATCAGGTTCTCGCGCACCGTCAGGCTCGGAAAGACCTGCCGACCCTCGGGCACCAGCGCGATGCCCGCCTGCCCGATCTGATAGGGCTTGAGCGCAGTGATGTCACGGCCGGCAAGCCGGACCGAACCTGCCCTGGCGGGCGTCAACCCGCTGATCGCCCGGACGGTTGTGGTCTTGCCCATGCCATTTCGACCCATCATCGCGACAAGCTGGCCCTCGCCCAGTTCCAGATCTATCCCAAAGAGCACCTTGGAGCCGCCATAGCCTGCCTCGACACCTTCGACCTGCAGCATCACTCCGCCTCCTCGTGGAGCTCATGATCGCCAAGATAGGCCTCTTGCACGTTCGCGTTCACCCGGATGCGCTCGGGCGCGTCCGAGGCGATGACCTTGCCGTAGACCAGGACCGAGACCTTGTCGGCAAGACCGAAGACCACGTCCATGTCATGTTCGACCAGCAGCATCGTGACCGCGTCCCGCAGATCTTCCAGCAAGTCCATGATGCGGCGGCTTTCCTCCACCCCCATTCCAGCCGTTGGTTCATCAAGGAGCAACAGTTTGGGCCTGGCGGCAAGCGCCATCGCGATCTCGACCTGCCGCTTCTGGCCGTGGGCAAGATTGCCCGTCAGTGCGTCAGCCTGATCGATCAGCCCCACGCGGGCCAGGATCGCCTCGGCCTCTTCGCGTTCGGCGCGATCGGCCGCCGCCATGCGAAAGAGGCTTCCGGCTTGCCCCGCGACGGACTGCAATACGAGACAAACGTTGTCGCGCACCGTCATTTCGGGAAATACCGAGGTGATCTGGAAGCTGCGCACCAGCCCCGCATGGGGCCTCTGATGCGCGGGGACCGCCAAGAGGTCCTGCCCGTCAAAGGTGATGGCGCCGCTTGAGGGCCGCAGGTAGCCCGAAAGCAGCGATATCAACGTGGTCTTGCCAGCGCCGTTGGGGCCGATCAGCGCGTGAATCGTGCCGCGTTCGACCGTCAGCGAGACGTCGTCGGCGGCCTTGAGCGCACCGAAGGACTTGCAAAGGTTCAGGATCTCAAGCATCCCTCAGTCCCTTCGCGCGAAAATCAGGCCGTATAGACCCGTCTTCGCATAGAGAACCACCAGGATCAGGATTGGCCCGAAGACGAACCGCCAGTGTTCGGACAACAGTTCAAGCCCCAGCCCGTGCAGGATGAGCGGCAGGAACTCTTCCAGAAGGAGGAACAGGAAGGTGCCCAGCACCGGTCCGATCAGCGTGCCCATGCCGCCCAGGATCACCACGATCATCAGGTCTCCCGAACGGGTCCAATGTGTCAATGCGGGGCTGACGAACTCGGTGTGGTTCGCCGAAAGCGCCCCGGCCAGCCCGGCGCCGACGCCCGCGATCACGAAGACCTGCAGCTTGGCCCAGAAGGCGTTGATCCCGATCGAGGACAAGCGGTCCTGATTCTGCCTGATGGCGGCCAGCGTGCGCCCGAACTTCGAACGCACCAGCCAGGTGCAGGACCAGAAGAACAGAACGAACCAGGCAAGGCAGAAGTAGTAGAAGCTCATCCGGTCGTTCAGGTCCAGCAAGGGCAGCGTGTTGCGTCCCAGGAACATCATCATGCCATCGTCACCGCCATATTGTTCGAGCGAGACGAATAGGAAGAACAGCATCTGTCCGAAGCTGAGCGTGATCATGATGAAATAGACGCCCCGCGTCCGAAGCGACAAGGCGCCGATGATCAGCGCGGCCAGCGCCGACAGCGCCAAGGCCAGCGGGATCGCCACGAGGCCGGACAGGGTGCCGGGCAGGCCAATCAGCGTTGTCTCCTCATATGCATGAAAGGACAGGATCCCGACCGTGTAGGCGCCGACCCCCAGAAAGGCTGCATGGCCGAAGGACACAAGCCCCGTGTAGCCGATCAGCAGGTCGAGGCTGACGGCCGCAATGGAAAACACCACCAGTCGGGTCGCGGTGGAGATCAGGTAGGATGATCCCATCGCTTGCAGCACGACCGGCAGGATCAAGAGCGCCGCAAGGCTGCCCAGCAGGAACGGCAGATGGTGCGTGTACCTCACGTCAGCCGCTCCGCGCCGCCGGGAACATCCCGGTCGGCCTGAAGACCAGGACCACAACCATCAGGAGATAGATCGACATCGATGACAGGCCTGCCGATATGCCGCTTGCCGTGGCAGGGTCCAGAAACTGTCCGAGAATGTCCGGCACGAAGGCGCGGCCCATCGTGTCGACCACGCCAACCGTGATCGCGCCCAACATCGCGCCACGGATCGATCCGATGCCGCCGATCACGATGCACACGAAGCAGAGGATCAGGAGGTTCTCGCCCATGCCGACCTCGACGGATGTCAGCGGCCCGGCCAGCGCACCGGCGAACCCCGCGAACATTGCACCGACGACAAAGATCAACGTGTTGAGACGATCAATGTTGACACCCAGTTGCTCGACGGTCTCGCGGTTTGTCGTGCCGGCGCGAATCTGCATTCCGACGCGGGTGCGCGCAATGATCAGCCAAAGCGCCACGGCCACTGCCAGCCCGGCGCCAATGATCGCGACTCTATAGAGAGGATAAGTGACGCCGCCGGGCAGCGTCACGGTCCCTGACAGCAACGGCGGCACATCCATGAACAGCGGCACCCGGCCAAAGAGCATCGTCGTGCCTTCGTTGATGAACAGGATCAGCGCAAAGGTCGCAAGCACCTGGTCCAGATGATCTCTTGCATGAAGCCGGCGTATGATGACGACCTCGATCACCCAGGCCGCGAGTGCAACGACCGGAAGGCTCAGGATCAGGGCCAGCAGGAACGAGCCGGTCACGCCTCCGAACATCGCAATCGCATAGGCGCCAATCATGAAGAGCGAGCCATGCGCCAGATTGATTATGTTCATGAAACCGAACACCAGCGTCAACCCGGCCGAGACCAGAAACAGGAACATGCCCAATTGGACACCGTTGAGCAGTTGCTCAAGGAATAGCTGGGACGTCAATTCCTGCCTGCCCTTCTATGCCGCTGGACCAAGCATCCCGACATCGCCGGCGCGCCCGAAAGGGAGTGCCGGCGATGTCGTCCTTCCTGCAGCCACCCTATTTGAGGGAGCACTCCGAAGCGTAGGCGTCAGGGTGGTTCTCAGCGATGACGCCCGTGGTCTCGTTCACGAATTCCCCGTCTCGCTCGACGACAACGCGAGAGTACCAGTTCTGGATCGGGTGGTTGTTCGTGTTGAACGCGAACGCGCCACGGACGGAGTCGAAATCAGCCGCCTTGAGCGCGGCCCGAAAGCCGCCCATGTCCTCGGTGACCTTGCCGCCCGTCTTGCTGAGCGCGCTGGCGATCAGCTTGGCGGTGTCATAGCCCTGACTGGCGTAAACTGTGGGCGATCGGTCATATTCCGCCTCGAAACCGGTGATGAAGGCTCGGTTGGCCTCATTGTCGAAATCGTGGTTCCAGTGCGACGAGTTGGAAACGCCTACCATGGACTCGCCCACAGCCCGCAGAATGTTGATGTCAGAAGAAGGGGCCGCCAGAACCATTGGCACTTCTTCGTTCATCCCCGCCTGATCGTATTGCTTGGCGAAGTTGATGCCCATGCCGCCAGGAAGAAACTGGAAGACCATCTCGGGTCCGGCCGCACGGATTCTTGCAATCTCCGCAGCATAGTCGGTCTGGCCAAGCTGCGTGTAGACCTCTCCGACGATCTCGCCCTCGAAATAGCGCTTGAACCCGGCGATCGCGTCCTTGCCGGCCTGGTAGTTCGGAGCCAGCACGAAGGCGTTGCCATAGCCCTGCGCGGTTGCGTTCAGGCCTGCGCTTTCGTGCAGGGAGTCGTTCTGCCACGCAACGGCGAAGTAGTTCTCGTGGCAACTCTTGCCCGCGAATTGCGAAGGAGCCGAGTTCGGCGTGATGTAGAACCGTCCGGCACGAAGCGTCAATGGCGCGACCACTGGCGAGATGTTGGAAAAGATCACGCCGGTCATGATTTCGACCTCGTCGCGCTCAAGAAAGCGCTCGGCGATCGCCCTGCCGTTCTCGGGTTTCAGGCCGTCGTCCTCCACCAGCACCTCAACCTTGGTGCCTCCGAGCATGCCACCCTCTTCCTTTATGGCCAGCATGAAGCCGTCACGCACGTCCTGGCCCAGATATCCCGCCGGACCCGAAAGCGTGGTGATCATGCCGATCTTCACATCCTCTGCCAGCGCCACCGCACCCGTCAAGCACAGAAGAAGTCCGGACAGAGCATTGATTTTAATGAGTTTCATGTCATTCTCCCAGTTGTTCCGTTTCAGGATCCACAGACCGTCAGCCCGGCGCAAACCCTTGCGTTTCTCAAGCGCCCCGGTCGCGAAGCGAAGGCTAGAGTTTCACCCAGCCCTCGGGCGGTTCCTTGCCCGGATGCACGGTCCCGCAGTTCAGGCAGGTGCGGCACTCTTCATCCGCATAGAATCTTTCGTAGACCGGCGGCAGATCCTTCACGATGGACAGAAGCTGCATTTCAGCACGGTGCACCCTTTCACCGCACTCAAAGCAATACCATTCGATCGCGTCAAGCTGGCCCGGCTGCCGCTTGGGTTCGATCACCAGGCCGACCGAGCCTTCCTGGGGCCGTTGCGGCGAATGACGGACATGGGGCGGCAACAGGAACACGTCGCCCTGCCGGATCGGAACATCGTAGAATTCCTCGCCATCATACAGCTTGAGCACCATGTCGCCCTCGAGCTGGTAGAAGAACTCCTCGACCGGGTCGTCGTGATAGTCCGTGCGCTTGTTCGGGCCACCCACGACCGTCACCATCAGGTCGCTGTCTTCGAACACCATCTTGTTGCCGACCGGCGGTTTCAGCAGATGGCGGTGCTCCTCGATCCAAGCCTTGAAGTTGAAAGCGCCCAGTCTGGCCATGACGATCTCCTGATTGGGTGGACTGTTCCTGACAGCCAACATAACCGCAAAGGAATTTTCCGCATGTGGCTATCGGAAAAAAATATATCGAGCAACGCCCTACAGCCCGAGCCCGCTGGCCTCGAACGCGGCGCGCGCGGCGGATCTCTCCTCTTCGGTCAACTCCAGCATTGGAGGGCGGACATGTCCGCCGACCTGGCCCAGAAGCTCCTGCCAGCACTTGCCGAAGGCAGTGGGCTTGCCGGGCGGCTTGCTGCGCTTGATCGCCTCGCGAACCGGGTCGAGGCTGTCGCGCACCTTGCGCGCTTCGGCGAACCTTCCGGCAAAGGCAAGTTCGGTGTATTCATGCATCCTCCTGTCGCTTGCCGTTTGCAGCAGGTAGGGCGGCGAAGAACAAAGATACAGGCGCCAGCCCAGTTCCTCGATGTTGTCCAGCCAGTCGTCTTCCAGCGAGGTCGAGACCTGGATGCTGTCGCCCACCATGCGGGTCAGCCGCACATACATCTCGCGTGGAACCGAATACTTGATCGCGACGATATTGGGCAGATCGGCAATCCGCGCGCACTCCTCGGGCTGCATGAGGTATCCGCTGTCCGGATGGCTCCACATGGCAATGCCGATATCCAGTTCGTCGCAGAACCGCTTGTAGTACCGATAGAGCAGCTCGCCCCGGTCATGGCAAAAGCTGAGCATCGGCGCATGCACCACCACATAGTCGGCGCCGCACGCCTCTGCGTGACGGCCAAGTTCCAGCGCGGCGTCCATGTTCTGGTCGGAGATCGACATGATCGTCCCGGCCTTGCCGCCGCACTCATCGGCCGCGACGGTCATGTTTCGCTTGCGCTCCTCCAGCGACATGGACCAGAACTCGCCCTGTTTGCCCGCCACGAACAGGCCCCTGATCCCGAGATCGTCGATCCAGTGGCGGATGTTCGACCGAAGTCCTGCCTCGTCCAACGCGGAATCGGCGCTGAACGGATTCAGGGCCGCCGCCCAGATGCCACGCATGTTTTCGCGGGCGTGGTCCTTGGCCTCATGCCTGGCGTATTTCATCGGCGCCTCCCGCATTGTCGTCGCTGCGCCCCAGAGGACGCACGAGCCCGCCACATCCAATTCGAATCAGCGGAAGTCGCTATCGAAAAAAAGCATACCAAAGCATGTGCGGTTCAGGATATCTGATTCCCGCAAGGGAGCAATTGCATGAAAATCGCCATCATCGGAACCGGTGCGATTGCGAGATATGTGCGAATGGCGCTCGCCGCGACCCCGCACACGATCTCGGCGTTTCTTGTGCGGCCGGAACGTGTCCCGGAGGCTCCCGAGCGCTTTGTCGGGTCTGTCGCTGGCCTGCCGGACGAGCTGGAGCTGGTCATTGAGTGTGCGGGTCATGGCGCCCTGCGCGACCACGGAGCCGCGGTCCTGGAACGTGGGCTGGATCTGGTTTCAGTGTCCGTTGGCGCCTTGGCCGACAACGACTTGTCTGACGCGCTTGAAGAGGCCGCCGCCCGGGGAAACGCCCGCTTGCACTTGGCAAGCGGCGCGATCGGCGCGCTCGATTGCCTGCAGGCCGCGCGGGTGGGCACATTGGAAAGGGTCACCTATGTCGGACGGAAACCCCCAAAGGGCTGGAAAGGCTCGCCCGCCGAATCCGTGACGAACCTTGACGCGTTGCAAAGCGGCGCAGTGACGCATTTCCTTGGATCCGCCCGCGACGCCGCCCTGCAATATCCAAGGAATGCGAATGTCGCCGCCGCGGTCGCGCTGGCCGGACTCGGATTCGACAGAACGGAGGTCAGGCTGATCGCCGATGCAGACACTTTCGAGAATGTCCACGAGATCCAGGCCCAGGGAGATTTTGGCGCGTTCCAGTTCCGCATCGGCGGCAGGTCCCTTCCGGGCAATCCGCGCAGTTCCGCGCTGGCGGCGATGAGCGTGGTCGCCAAGCTCGATCAAATGTCGCGCCGGGTCGTGTCATGATCTCCCGGCATTCCCGCATCCTCGACCGGGCGCTGACCCGCCTGAAACTTCGCCAGCTTCGCCTGCTCGTGGCCGTGGGCAATCACGGCAACATACAGAACGCCGCGCGGGAGCTGGGCATTTCCCAACCCGCCGCCACCAAGATGATCAAGGACCTTGAACTGGATTTCGAGGTGACCCTGTTCAGCCGAACCAATCGCGGCGTGATCCCGACCGTCTTCGGCGAGACCCTCATCCGCCACGGCAAGCTCATCTTTGCGCAGGTTTCCTATGCCGCCCAGGAACTGGACGACCTGAGCGAGGGGAATTCGGGCCGCGTGGTCATAGGCACGTTGCTTGCCGCTTCCACCAGCCTGTTGCCGGCCGCGATCGACCGTCTCCTGACCGACCGGCCCAAGGTTGCCATAAAGATCAGCGAAGGCACGAACGAAGTCCTGATCCCGTCGCTCCTCTCCGGAAAGATCGACATGATCGTCGGGCGCCTTTCCACCCTTCGCTACCGCGAGAAAATCACGCGGGAGAAACTTATCGAGGACCGGATCGTCGCGGTCGCCGGCCCGGAGCATCCGCTGGCGGGGAAGCCGAACGTATCCTTTGACCAGATCCGGCCCTATGGCTGGCTCCTGCCACCCCTGGAGACTACGCTGCGCCGACAGGTGGATCAGTTCTTCATCAACCAGCGGCATTATTCACCGCCTCGCGCGATCGAATCGGTTTCCTACCTGGCCAACCGGGCGCTCCTGCAGTCGCGTGACGTGATTTGCCTGATGCCGGAGGAGGTGACCGCGCATGACGTCGGCAACGGGCATTTGGCCCGGCTCGACTGGCCTGTGCCATTTGGCCAGGGGCCGATCGGCATATCGCTTCGCGCCGATGACAGCCTGTCTCCGGCGGCCCGCGCGTTCAAGGCGGCGCTGCACAAGGTGGCGGCCGAGCGCGAAGCCTGATATTCTTCGAATTGATATCAGTATTCCCCCAATTCGCTTGTAGCCGCGGCCCGCTTCGCCTGATCTGGATCGGTGGACGCAGGAGGCCCGCTGATGTATCCGGACCTGAATCTCTTCATCGGCGGACGATGGCGCAAGACCGCGGACGATCTGGCCGTGGTCAACCCGGCCACTGAGGAAGAGATTGGCCGCCTGCCATGCGCGGCGCAATCCGATCTCGATGATGCCCTCGACGCAGCCGTGAACGGGTTCCGCGTCTGGAGCCGCACAGCGCCACGCGACCGGGCAAATCTCATCCGGCGCGCGGCGGCGCTGATGCGGGAGCGCCGGGAAGAGATCGCCCGGGCGATTACCGTTGAGCACGGCAAGCCCCTGTCCCAAGCCCGCCTTGAAGTGATCCGCGGCGCAGAGTTCTTCGAATGGGATGCGGGCGAGGCCATGCGAACCTATGGACGGGTAATCCCCGCGCCGAAGGGGCAGAGGTTCTCGGTGCACCTCCAGCCGATTGGCGTGGTCGCCGCCTTTTCCCCGTGGAATTTCCCGATGAGCCAGCCTGCACGCAAGATTGCGGGTGCGCTTGCCTCGGGCTGTTCGATCATCATCAAGGCGGCCGAGGAAACCCCTGCCGGCGCAATCCAAATCGCCCGCGCCTTTCAAGATGCGGGTTTGCCGCCGGGCGTGCTGAACCTGGTCTTCGGCATGCCCTCGGAAATCTCCGGCCATCTGATCCCGCAGGACCCGGTGCGGCTGGTGGCCTTTACCGGCTCCACCGCGGTGGGGCGACGGCTCACCGGCCTCGCCGCGCAGAACGACACGCGTGTTCTGATGGAGCTGGGCGGCCACGCCCCCGTGATCGTCTGCGAGGACACGGATGTAGAGGCCGCAGCCATTTCCGGCGCGATCCGCAAGATGCGAAATGCTGGGCAGGTCTGCACCTCTCCCACGCGATTCTTCATCCACGACAGCATCTTTGAAGCCTTCGCCGACGCCTTCGTAACCCGCGCCAGGACGACGGTGGTCGGCAACGGGTTGGATGCGGGCGTGGAGATGGGTCCCACCGCCAACGACCGCCGCGTCCCTGTCTTGGCCGCGCTGGTTGAAGACGCGCGCGACAAGGGCGCGTCTGTAGCAACCGGAGGCGCCCGGCACGGCACCAAAGGGTATTTCTTTCAACCCACAGTGCTGCGGAACGTGCACGAAACCGCCCGGATCATGCAGGAAGAGCCTTTCGGCCCGGTGGCGGTCCTGAACCCTGTTGCGTCACTTGATCATGCTATCGCCCAGTCCAACTCCGCACCCTTCGGGCTTGCCGGATATGCCTTCACGAACCGGGCGGACTACATCGACCGCCTGGTCGACGAGGTTGAAGTCGGCAATCTCTCGATCAACACGCTTGAGGCGTCGCTGCCGGAAACGCCATTCGGCGGCGTAAAGTCCAGCGGCTATGGGCGCGAAGGCGGCACCGAAGGCCTCGAGAGCTACATGACAACAAAGAACGTATGGCACTCCGCAGCGATTGCATGAGGCCGGCCATCGAGCAACCACGCAGATTCGCGGGCCCGGGCTCGTGACCAAGTGCGCGAGGCGTGCGGCGGAACCGGCATGGCATCTCATGCTGTCCCGTTCGTTGCGAGCCGTTCCGCGCCACCGAAGACACGCAGCCATCCCTGTGTCCCGCCGCGCGAGTTGTCTCCCCTCGGCGCACCGCTTCGAATTGCCGTCTATGCCGCCTCGAAGTCTATCAAGCTGCGCAACACCCTTCCCTCGCGCATGGCTGCGAAGCCATCGTTGATGCCTTCGAGCCTGATCTTTTGCGAGATGAGCATGTCCAGTTCCATGCGGCCCTGCATGTACAACTCGATGATCCGGGGCATGTCCACCCGGAACCGGTTCGAGCCGAGCAGCGAGCCTTGGATCTTGCGTTCGCGCAAGAAGTCCGATCCGGTAAGTTCAATCGTCTCATCCTTGCGAAACAGCCCGACCAGCGTCGCGGTGCCGTCAAATGCAAGCATCTGGAATGCGTCCTCGGCTGTGCGCTTGGAACCCAGGCAGTCCAGGGCATGATCCACGCCGCCGTCGGTCAGCTCCATGACCTGCTCGACAGTGTTCCCATCCTTGGGGTTGATCACGTCTGTCGCGCCGAACTTGCGTGCAAGCGCCAGCTTCTCCGGGTTCGTGTCGATGGCGATGATCCGCTCGGCACCGGCCACGCGCGCCGCGGTCACGGCTGCCATCCCGACACCGCCGCAGGCTGTCACGGCAACGGTGTCGCCCGGACCGATCCCGGCGGTGTTCACGACCGCGCCGTATCCGGTCATCACCGCACACCCGACAAGCGAAGCACGGTCAAGCGGCATTTCCTCGCGGATCTTCACGACCGCGTTTTCGTGCACCAGCATCTGTTCGGCAAAGGACGAGAGATTCATGAAAGTGTGCACACGGCACGGCTTGTTCCAATGCAGGCGGTCGGCAACGCCGGGCGGCAACTTCACTTCGGGGTTGAAGCACAGCGCAGGGCGACCGGTAGTGCAATACTCGCAGGTGCCGCAAAACACCGACAGGCACGTCACGACGTGATCGCCAGGCCTTACGTAGCGAACCTCTTCCCCGACCGCTTCCACGATGCCTGACGATTCATGCCCGAGAACAACGGGCATAGGGTAAGGCGTCTGTGCCTCCATGTAGTGCAGGTCGGTGTGGCAGATGCCGGCGAAAGACGTCCTGAGCAGGACCTCGTGAGACCGGGGCTTGCGAAGGGCAAGCTCTTCGACCTGAAGGGGAGTGTTGGGTTCGAAGAGGACCGCAGCTTTCATGCCGGACGCTCCTTACAAGGGCCGACGGGCAAGGGAGAAGGTTTGACCCGTCGCTGCGCCAACAGGTTGCGACGCGATGTGGACCGCCAGCTCGCCCACTTCGTCAGGGTGCTTGATCCGTTCCTGCGGCGGAAATCCGGGCGGCAGCTCGTCCTTGAACTTCGCAAGCACCTCTTCCGGCGTATATCGTTCTGGCCGACCTTCCCGATTGAAGATGTCGGTTGCGACCGGCCCGGGGATCAGGTTGTTCACGTCGATCTTCCGTGGCCAAAGCTCGTTGGCCAGACATTCGGTAAAGATGTGCAGACCCGCCTTCGACACGGTGTACGAACTTTGCCGGGCCGCAGCCCGCAACCCCATGCCGGAGGACATGTTGATGATCTTGCCGCCTTCGCTGATGTGTTCCAGCAGGAAACGCGTGACGAGATAGTGCCTGCCAGAAAACCCCCTCGTCCGGCGATTGCAAGTCCGGTTTTCGCCCGCGTTTGCGCGTCTGTCGCCCGAGAGCGTGGCACGCCGCCGGGCTGACAGCGCCAGCTGGCGGCGGGATCGCGTGTTCGGGACGTGAATCCGCGTCCCTAGGCGGCGTCGGCGCATGGGCTGCCGTTCCCGCGCCGGGCGGGTTCCGGATCGTCCGGGTCTTGCGGGGATGTCGTCAGGCGGCGCGGCGCTGCCGTTCCCGCGCCTTCCGGCGCAGCAGAAGGCCGATGCGGTGGACGTTCAGGGCGACCACGGAGAGGGCGACGACGCGGGCAAAGCCCTCGGCGCCCTGTGCCAGGACCCGGTCGAGACCGCGGTGCCCGAGGTTGTTGATCGCCGATTCCACCGCCGGATGCTGACGGCGCATCGCGGCGAACCCCTCGCCCCGCTCGCGTTCCTGGTCGGCCTTGTTGAGGTATCCCTTCTTCGGCAGCACGTTGTCATCGAGCAGCTCGTCGAGGCGGACCCGGTTCCCGGGGCTGTGGAAGCCGCGGTCGAAGCTCGCTGCGCGGAGGTCGGGAAAGGCTGACTGCGCGGCCTCGACCATGGGCACGGCGAAGTCGACGTCGCTGCCCTGCCACATGACCTCGTGGTGCAGCACGAAGCCGTGTTCGTCCTCCAGGATGCAGACCGGGACGCCAAGCTCAACCGGGCATCCCGCCTTGCCCTTCGAGATCCAGCGCGTGTGCGGCTCGAAGATCGAGAACACCTTCTCGTCATGGGGGATCGTCTCGCCCTTGAGCAGGCGGCGGTCGGTCTGGTCGATCTGGCGCACGGCATGCGACAGGAAACTCCTGATTTCCGTGATCGTCCAGGCCGAAGCGCCGTTCGCGGCCAGCTCAGGCAAGCTCCCCTCTACACGCAGGACAAGCTCGCGGCAGCGCGCGAGATACTCCTCCACATGCTCCGGACTGGCGCGCCGGGTCGACCGGACCTTCTGGAACAGCCTCCTGACCGACTTCTGCAGATGCTTCCACTGGCGCCAGCCGGCGACGTCATGCTCCGTCGCCGCACGGCCCGTCGTGCGGAGCAGGCAGCGCATCGCGTCCCAAAGGAGGCTGACGTCCGTGGGATGGTGAACGTCGGTCTCAACCACGAACGAGTCACAGCGCCCGCGCAAGGGCGCGCCAGGCTTTTTTCTCGCGACCGCATGGCCGCTCTCCACGATCAGATGGTTGACCCCGACAAGAAGTCCGGGGCTCAGGAGGCTCACGTTGTCCACCAGCGTCTGGTAATTGTAGCGCTGCTCGTCCCAGACGTCCGCATGGCCGAGGAACCGGCGCAGCGTCTTGTGCTCGTTCGCCAGCTCGTGGAGCCGGTCGAAGTCGCAGCCCAGCCCCTGCTTGACCACGCCCATCACCAGGATCCGCCACATCTCCATGCCCGGCCGGCCGACCTTCCTGTCGATGCCGGGAAGCATGTGCTCGTCCATGAGCGCGAACAGCCGCGCGCGGAAAGTCTCGTCGGAACAGAGATGCTGGAGCCCGATGAGAAGGGCGGGGATGTCGTCCCTGGACTTGAGGTCCAGGTCGATGTCCTCGATGCGGACCTCGCCGAGTTCCCGCTGCGGATTGATTGCTTCTCTCATGCCTGCCTCGCGAAGAATTGCCGGAATCGACCGGAATTGCGCAAAAAGGCCAGGAAAACGGCACTTCCGGCCCGGTCTTCGATCCGGAGAATGAAAGATTCATTGATTGGAGTCAATGGCTTGAGGATTTTCGGGCAGGCACGAGATAGGTTCCGCGAACGTTTACCTCGATCGTGCGCCACCACCTTTCCGGATCGGAGTCGGCGACCTGACCCAATTCCAGTTCTACGCCCGCGTTGTTCACAAGGATGTCGACCTTGCCCAAGCGGGCGACCACCTCGGCGCATGCCTTGCGGGTGGCCTTCGGGTCGGCAAGATCTGCCAGGCCCACGTGGCATCGGACTCCATGGGATTCGACAGCCTCGGCCACTTGGCTGAGTTCGATTTCCGTGCGCGCAAGGATCGCCACGTCAGCGCCGGCCTTCGCGAAGCCAGTCGCGATGGCGCGACCGATGCCGCGTCCCGCGCCCGTGACAACGGCTGCTCTTCCGGCAAGGGGTTTCAGGTCGGGCATGTTGTTCTCCTTCATTGCCATGGTGTTCTCCATGTTTGCGTGGCGCGTCCAGAGCGCGGATCGAGCGACTAGAAGCCCAGGCAATCCGCGCCCTTCAGGTGCGGAACCTCTCGCGCCTCCTGCGGTGTTGCGACTTCCATCGGCAGGTTCTCGAGGATCGTGCGCACGATCCGGACCTGTTCCGCACTGGACGTCGCGAGCTTGCCCTTGCCGGCATGGACGCTGTCCTCCAGCCCGGCACGACATTGCCGCCCATGATCGCGCCCATCGTCGCGAAATTCAGCTGCTGCCTCCCTGCCCCCGGAACGCTCCGGACGAAGTCTTCGCCAGGGAGCCGGTCGGCCGTGCGCTTCATGCGCATCAGATGACCAGTGTCCGGGGCAATGCTGCCCGGCATGCCGAAGATCGGCTGAATGGAGGTGGGCGGCCTCACCCAGCCCTTGTCCGCCACGTGCGCGAGGTTGTGCAGGTGCCCGATGTCTTGGCACTCGAACTCGAACCGGGTGCCGCAATCCTCGCCGAGATGTTTCAGGATCTGCTCAATGTCCGCGAAGGTGTTCTCGAAGATGAGGTCGCGGGCGCTTTCGAGGTGTTCCGGCTCCCATGCGTGGCTGAACGTCTCGAACCTGCCAAGCATCGGGCACAGACCGAAATTCATCGATCCCATGTTCAGCGAGCACATTTCCGGAGCCGCTTTCAACGGCGTGACCAGCCGCTCTTGCACCGTCATGCTGCGGCCGCCACCGGTGGTGACATTGATGACGGCATCGGTGGCCTGCCTGAGCCGTTCAAGGATCGGCAGGAAAACATCGGGATCAGGCGTCGGACGTCCGTCTTCGGGGTCACGCGCGTGCATGTGCAGGATGGCAGCCCCGGCCCTTGCCGCGCCGAGGGCGTCTGCCACGGCCCGATCCGGCGTGAGCGGCGGATGCGGTGACATGGCGGGGACGTGCATCGCCCCGGTCGTGGCGCAGGTGATGATGACTTTTCTCGATGAGGCCATGTGATCCGTTCCGCCTCAAAGGGATTCGACGTTGCCGCAAACGCTCAGCGCCTGCCCGGAAATGTTGCGACCGGCCGGCGAGCACAGGAACAGCGCCATGTTGGCGACGTCCGACATGCTCACCATCCGGCGAAGGGAAATCCTGCCCAAGTAGTCGCTGCGCACCTCGTCGAAGCCTGCACCGGTCGCGTCTGCCCGCGCCTGGATCACGGCATCCATGCGCGGGCCTTCGACAACGCCGGGGAGGACTGCATTCACGCGGACCCCGTCAGGGCCCATTTCCATGGCGAGGCTCTTGGTAAATCCGATGACTGCCCACTTCGAGGCGGCATACGGCGTGCGATTGGCGTATCCCAGGCGACCGGCGACCGAGGCGATGTTGACTATCGACCCGTTGGGCGAAACCTTGAGCGCGGGCGCCGCCTTGCGCGCGCAGTAGAATTGCCCCGTGAGGTTGACGGCAATCGTGCGTTCCCAATCGTCGGGATCAATGTCCTCGACCTTGGCTGTCGGTCCCGCGATCCCCGCATTGTTCACCAAGACATCGAGACCGCCGAAGGCATCGCGGACCTGCTCGAAGAAGGCATCGACGCCTGACCGGTCGGACACGTCGACAACTGAGGCAACGACATCGGGATGCGCCGCCTTCATGGCGTCCACCGCGAACTGCGACACGTCGAAGACAGCGACCCTGGCCCCGGCCCCGACCAGCGATTCCGCGATTGAACGTCCGATTCCCGCAGCGCCCGCGGAAACAACGGCCCTGGTGCCGGTCAGGGAAACGCCAAGTCCGGCTTCATTCGCGTCCATCGGGAATCCTCCTCAGTCCAGCGGTTCCAGGATATCCATCGAGTTTGGCAGCCAAAGCGCGATGTCCGGGAAAACTGTCAACAGAATGATCACGAGGATCTCCACGACAACGAAGGGAATGATCCCTCGGTAAATCGTCGCCATCGACACGTCGTATTTCTTGGCCACGCCATGGATGACGAAGACATTGATGCCGATGGGCGGCGTGATCTGTCCCATCTCCATCATGATCACCATGATGACCCCAAACCAGATCGGATCGAAGCCAAGGCCCACAACCGTCGGAAACAGCACCGGCAGGGTGAGCATCATCATCGGGATGATGTTCATCACCATGCCAAGGACGAGGTAAAGGAACAGGATCAGCATGTAGATGATGTAGCGCGACACATCTAGTTCCTTGAGGAAATTGGCAAAGGACACGGGGATGTCTGTCAGGGTCACGAAGTAGCCAAGCAGTCCGACGCCAATGAGAATGGTGAAGATCATTGCGCTTGTCGTCGTCGCCTCGAGGAGCGCGTCGAAGAGCTTGTGCCGGTTGAATCCCGGTGCGAACAGCGCGATCAGCAACGCCCCGCTGGCACCGATCCCGCCTGCCTCGGACGGAGTGAGAATTCCCGAGTAAATTCCGCCAATCACCGCCGCGAACAGCAACATGACTGGCCAAATCTGAACAATGGACCAAATGATCTCGGACGGCGTGAACCTTTCCGATTTCGGTCCCAGTTTCGGATTGATCAGGCACTGGACGTAGACCGCCAATGCAAATCCCGTGACCAGAATGAGCCCAGGGATGATGCCCGCCATGAACATCGGGTGCACGCCAATTTTTGGGGTTGACCTGATTCCTTTCTTCCTTGCGAGAGTTCGGCGGGTCGCGCGGAGGGTTGAAGCTTTCCTGCTTCCATGTTCTTCCGGGCTCGATCCCTGCGCGGCCGACAATGACCGGATCAACCGGTCGGCGCCGCGTGACCGGGAAGAGGAGAGCAGGAGAAACGATTCATGTGCGGCAGTGACAATGAGCCGGGGTCCCATGATCCGGATGTGGCGGCATCCCTGAAGGATCTGGCCCGGAAGGGTTCGGGGAAACACCGGATCGTTTGCGAGAGTGGCGGCGTTTCCACGGAGTACTGGCTTGAGGGCGGCGAAGTCCGGAGCCGCGACGTTCCGTCCGCCGGGCAGGCTGCGTCATCCATGGCCGCGTTCGAGGCGGCGGCGCATTCGGGCTTCGCGGACCTGGCCCCGAAGTTGGAGAGCGATCTGGGCGGCAAGGAGGTCGCGGACCTCGACGGCATCGAGATCGCGATCCGGGACGTGACGCATTCCAGCGGCGCTGCAATGTACAAGTCGCTGCTTGAGCGGGTCGACGCGGAGCTTCCGACGCCCGACTGCCCGGAATGCGGCAAGCCGATGGAACGGCACCAGAAGGCCGGCAAGTCCTTTGCCTCGCGTCTGGGACCCGTGGAGGTCGAGCGGACGTATTGCCGCTGCCGGGACTGCGGTTCCGGCTTCTTCCCCCTGGACCGCGCCCTCGGGCTGGAGGGGCAGACGGCCACGCCTGGCGCGGCGAGCATCGTGGCCGACGCCGTGGTCTCGGACAGCTTCGAGGAGGCGTCCCGCAAGCTGCGCAACCTGGCCGGGGTGAAGGTTCCCGCGACGACGCTGCGACGATGGACCCTGGAGCTCGGCGAGGAAGCGCAGCGGTTTGAGCGGGATGTCGTCGAGGAGGGAGGGCCTGCCGCGGACCGGGTCTATGTCGAGGCCGACGGCACCGGCGTCCCGATGCGCCGGAGCGAGACGGAGGGCGTGAAGGGCAGGCAGGAGGACGGCTCGGCGAAGACCAGGGAGGCGAAGGTGATTGTCACCTTCACTGCCGAGGGCGCGAGCCCGAAGACCGGCGAGCCGACGAAGGACGAGGGCAGCGACACGGTGAGCGCCCTGATCGACAGCGCCGCTTCGGTCGGCGGCGTCAGCCGGGCATCGGAGTTCGCCGGCCGGCTTGACCGGCAGCTTTGCCGGGACGGCGTCTGCAATGCCAAGGAGGTGGTCCTCATCTCCGACGGCGCGGCCTGGATCACCAACGTGGCCGACGAACTGCTTGCAGGCATGCGGAAGACCTACATCCTGGATGTGTTCCACGCGCTCGAATACGCATCCGAAGCCCTCAAGGTGCTGGTCGGATGCGAGTTCGCGCGCAAGGCGCGCCTGGCGGGAATCAAGGCCCAGCTGCTGGACGGGAAAGTTGGCCGCGTCATGGCGGACCTGCGACCGCACCGCGGTCGAGGGAAAGCGGTGGCGAAGTGCATTGACTATTTCGATTCGAACAAGGGGAGGATGCGCTACGACGAATACCGGGCGCGCGGCATGCAGATTGGAAGCGGCCAGATCGAGAGCAGCTGCAAGCAGATTGTCGTCACCCGCTTCAAGAGGTCGGGATGCAAATGGTCGAAGCGGGGCGCGAACGCACTGCTGGCACTGAAAAGTTGCTGGGAAAACTCAGGGTGGGAAGAGTTCGCTTTCTGGAAGGCTCAACGGATCGCCGCAGCCTGACCCAAAAAATTGGCGTGCACCCATGAACATCTTGCCGATCGACTGTTCGGTGATGATGCCATAGATGACGAAACCAATGCTCGGCGGAATCAGGATCCCCAACGTGCCGCCGGCGGCGACGGAGCCGGTCGCGAGTGAATCGTCGTAGTCGTATTTCTTCATTTCCGGAATCGAGACGGCCCCCATGGTCGCGGCGGAGGCAACGCTCTCGCCGCAGATCGCGGCAAACCCGCCGCAACCCGCCACCGTCCCGACCGCAAGCCCGCCAGGCAGGCGCCCAAATACCTTGATCCCCGCATTGAAGAGTTTCGCCCCGATGCCCGCATGGAGAACCAGGAATCCCATCAGCAGGAAAAACGGAATGACGACGAAGAAGTAGTTCGCGACCGCGTCATATGTATTTGTCTTGGCCACGTTGAACGCGACGTCGCCGCCAATCAGGTACATCAGTCCGGTCAGGCCCACGAAGGCCATCGAGAATCCGACGGGAAAGCCTAGCAACAGGATGATCAGCATCAGGACAGTGTAGATGCCCCCAACTGCACCCGAACCAAGATCGCCGAACACTGCCTTCAGAATCGTCGCGGACAATGCCCCGGCGACCGATACGACGACGATCGCGACACAGGTGATCCAGAAGCCCGCGGTGCCCTTGTGGTGCTGGTAGAGCCCCGACAGATGGGAAAACAGGGCCGCGAACAGGACAAGGGCCAGAAGGAAGGTGCCCAATGCCACGGTGGCGTAGAGCACCCAGAACGGGAATTGCGTTATGTCCGCAATCTCTTCCCTCTCGAACGCCTCGATCGCCCTTGAAGTGCTGAGCCAGCCCATGGCGCCGAAGATGAACGCGCCCCAAATGCCAAATACGCTTTGCAGGAAACTGTTCACGTGGTCCGGCAAGGCCGACGTGATCAGGTCGACGGCGACGTGCTGGTTCTTCAGCATCGTGTAGGCGACACTGAAGAACGCCATGATGACCAGCATGAACGTCTGCAGTTCGATCATGCCGTTCAGCGGATTGCGGAAAACCATGCGGCTGACCAGGTCCACGACCATCCCGATCGCCATCAGCAAGGTCACGATGGCGGCGGCGTAGCAAAGATAGCGACAGATCGGGTCCAGAAGTCGATGCAGCGACCGGGCGACCACTGCAAACGCGTCATGCGGCAGCCCGGCCGGGGATGGCTCGCCTGGGCCATGACCCTGAGCTTCAAGAAGGCTGTCTGGGCCGGACTCCTGTGGTGCCATAAACTCCCCCTTCCAGGACGTTCTGGTTCGGTGTCATCCCGATGGCCGCGCGTCCGGTTGAACTGGCAAGCTGCGATCCAGTGAAGCCGAAACGCGCATGGAGGAGCGGACCGCCTCTCCCGTCAAGCCGCAAGCACGTACGGGAGACGACGAGACTTTCATGGTCCGCTCCAGCCAGACTCATCGGTCGGGCACGGTCGCAAGGGCGGCAGGTCGTCATTCCTGCCAGTTGTCGCCCCACCACTCTGCCGACGCATAGTCCATGCCCTTGAATTCGGCGGCGTATTCCCGCACCTTTGCAAGGATGGCTTCACCGTCGTTGCCCTTTTCCTCCATCAGCGCCAGCCAGGCGTCATAGGCAGGCTTCGTCTGTGCAACCCACTTGGCCTTTTCTTCGGGCGAAAGCCTGATGATGGTATCGCCGCGGCCTTCCATTTTGGCCACGGAGGACCCCCGGCGGTTGTCCACTATCGCGCCGGTGAAGTTGGTGAGCTCGTTCTCCATCGAACGGAATATCTCACGTTGCCCGTCGGTCAAGCCGTCCCAGGTTTGCTGCGACATTGTCATCGGGATCATCACGAACGGGCCGCCGACCAGCGAATGGTTGCTGGTATGATCAGTCATCTTCCATTTGATCAGCGGCGCGGTCGGGAACCAGATGCCGTCGATGGCCTTGCGCTGAAGCGAGACATAGAGATCCTCCAGCTTGATGTTCCGGGGCGTGGCGCCCAGCAGCTCGCTGTAGGTCACGCCAGATTTCGAGAACGCCCCGATCTCCAGCTGTTGCAGTTCTTCAAGCGTCCGGACCGGTTCGACGTCCTTGTGGATGTGCAGGTTGAAGAAGTCCGACACGTGGAAACCCAGCGGCACCAGGCCTTCGAACTCGGCCTGAACTTCAGGAATTTCGTGGTACATCCTCTGGAACACGTGGTTTGCCTCGACCGTGCTGTCGAACTGGAACGGCAGGGTCATGACATGGGTTGTCGGGAACAGGCTTTCCTGCGTGAAGATGCCCGTTGTGACCACTAGGTCGACGAGACCGGACTTCAGGCCGTCGACGGTCTGCGGCGCCTTCACAAGCGTCCCTCCGTGGGACCACTTGAAAGTGAGTTCTCCGTTGGTTCGCCGCGTGACTTCCTCGAGGTAGGGCTTGTAGACGAACTCCACGAGGTAGTGGCTCTCCGGCTCGTAGCTGCCGACCTTGAGTTCCTTGGCAAACGCGACCGGTGCCATGAGCACCGAAGCTGCCGCGGAAACCGCAAGCGTCTTGATCCAGTTGGAATGTTTCATTTCAGTCTCCTTTGTGTTGATCTGGTTTTGCTCAAGCGTTCTTCCGCTCTGTTGTCTCGGGCCGCGGACATCACGCCACCGCCAAAGAACTGCGCACTGTCTCGACACGCTCCTTGAAGCCTCGCCGTATCGAGCGATCGGGGTTCCACCCGATCTCTTTTCGCGCCCGTGTGCCATCGAACGAGGACGCATACGGATAATGCGCCCCCGGCGCTTTCCTGACTTTGATCCGTGCGTCGGGAAACTGCTCCCTCGCGACCGCCATCGCGTCGGCGACGGAATGGACGCCGCTCATGATGTTGTGCGTGACGGGCGGCCTGTCATCGCTTTCCAGCAGCAGGATCAGGGCCTTGACGGCGTCTTTGACATAGAGCCAGTCACCGACCTGATCTGCATTCCGGACAATTGCGGTCTCGCCACGCGCGATTGCGTCCAGAAGGAGGGAGCAATGCCCGGCCGCAAGACCGGTGGTGCGCCCCGGGCCATAGACCCACGGGAAGCGCGCTGCCCCGACGCTGAGGCCACGAGCCCGCCTGCACCATTCGAGCATGTGCTCGCAGGCGAGCTTGGTTTGTCCGTACGCGGTTACAGGCGGCCTTGCGGCATCTTCCACGACCGGCTCCGCTAGCCCCCGGCCAAACACCGAAGGAGAGCTCGTCATCACGAAACGCGCGACGCCAGTGGCAACGCAGGCCTCCAGCAACGAAGTCGTCGCCATGAGATTCACCTTGAAAGCGCGCAAGGGAGCCGCCTCGCACGGCTCGGCGAGCAGTCCGGCCAGATGAACGACCTTGTCGGGCCTTGACCGGAACACGAGCTCCCGGACATCCGGATCGCGGCTCAGGTCCACGCGTCGATATTCGACGCCTTCGCGTGACGTGAGCCACTGCGGCTCTGCGACGATGTCTGTGGCGACGACGTCGTGACCCTGGTCGACCAAGGCGGGCACCAGGCGGGACCCGATGAATCCGCTTGCTCCGGTAACCAATAGTCTCATGCGTTCCTCTCAGATTGCCCCAATCCCGGGAGGGCGAGCCTGCAGCGCCCTCAGTCCAGCGCAGCCAGTTCGGCCTCCAGGCGTTTGATTGTCTCGAGAATTTCCTGCCAGCCGGGCTCCCAATCGAGATATCCGGTGTCCCAACGCCCATCCTTGCCAACGAAGTGCGCGAAGGGGATCGCGTCCTGGTAGACGCCAATTCCCGCGAAGATCTTGGTGTCCGCGATCATCGCGTAAGGCTTGCCCCTGACCGTGCGCGCCTCGTCGAAAGCGTCGAGAACCTCGGGAATGCTGTTGCCGTTGACTTGCCGCGCATGAAACCCGAAGGCTTCCATCTTTGCCTTGACCGGCTCGACCGCCAGGACGTCCGAAGTCTTGCCCGTTGCGCCGAGATCGTTGTTGTCAATGATGATGACAAAGTTCGAAAGCTCGTGATGGGCGGCAAACATGAACGCTTCCCAGACACTGCCTTCGTGCAACTCTCCGTCGGAGAGAAGGCAGATGACCCGCCTGTCGGACCCCTTCTTGCGCTCTCCGAGGGCGATCCCTGCGGCCTGCGACACGCCAGTGCCTAAGGAGCCCGAGGTGATCTCGAACCCGCGTGCGCCCTCGATCGGGCTTTGATCGATGGGCGAACCGTCTGCGCCCATGGTGCGCAGCTCCTCCATCGTGTAGATGCCCATTTCTGCCATCGCGGCAAAGTTGACGATCGTGTCGTGTCCGTTCGAGTTGACGAACCGGTCGTGATACCACCCGTGTCCGTCGGGCCGCAGCTCATCGAAGTAGATGCAGGCTCCGACATCCGACAGCGCGACGCCCTGTCCGGCATAGCCGCCACGCTGCATGCAGATGTCCACGACGTTCCGCCGCATCTTGGCAGCCCAAAGCTCTAACGACTTGATGCGCCTTTCGGAGTTGCTTCTCATTGCTTGACCTCCTCGACCCGCTTGGCCAAGGCGTCTGCATCCAGCCCGAAATGCTTGCGGATATGGGTGATCGACCCACCCGGCGCCCAGCTGTCCGGCACGCCAAAGCGTGCGATGCGCGGCCCGCGGCCGACCTTGCCGACTATCTCGCTCACGAGCCCGCCCAGCCCGGTCGAAATCTGGTGGTTCTCGACCGTCGCGATCTGGTCATGGGCAAAGCAATAGTCGATGATCTCCTGCTCGTTCACCGGCTTGATCGTCGGCACATGCAACAGGGAATAGTCAAAGCCGCGATCCACCAGCAGGTCCGACGCCTCGACTGCCCATTGCGAGGCATGACCGCAGGAAATGATGCCAACGCCCGCACCGGTTCGAAGCGGATAGGTCCTGCCCAGTTCGAACTTGAAGGACTCTGGATCAAGCATGCGCGGCGTGGTCCCGCGATGCCCGCGCATGTAGACGAGGCCTGGCGTGTCACAGGCCGCATCCAACGCCTGCGCGAAATCCGTCACGTCCATGGCGTCGATGACGGTGGCGTGCGGGATCGCACGCGTCATGCCCAGATCCTCAGTGCCCTGATGGTGAATGGGCGCGGGGCTCGCGATGCCCGGGGTGAACCCCATGACTATGCCCGTGTTCTTGCTGGTGCCCATGCAGATCAGCATCTGGTCGAAACAACGGCGCGAGGCGTAGCTGCCAAAGGTGGTCGCGACCGGCACGAACCCTGCCTTGGCCAGTCCTGCGGCGACGCCCACAAGGTTTTGCTCGGCCATGCCGACATCGACATATTGCTCGGGCAGTTCCTTGGTGACCTTGTAGAGGTCGACATACTGGCTCAGGTCCGCGCTCATCATGACTACGTCGTCGCGCCGCTTGCAGAGGTCGAAACTGATGTCGTCGAAGGCCGACGGGATCCTTTCACGATCTTCTCTTGCTAGGAGCATGCGTCGGACTTCCTCGATGCAGTGTCATTCAATGACGTGCCGCGGTTACGGGGCATGCGGCGACGCTCAGACGGACCCGGCGACATTGAATCCTCCCCCGCCGGCGTCGATTTGCGCACCCGTCACCAGAGACGACGCGGGCGACATGAGCCACATTGCGATGTCAGCGACTTCCTCGGGCCGTCCGATCCGCCCGATCGGGATGGAGTCCTCGACAGCTTTCATGACGTCGGGATTGGCCTCCAGACCCGCGGTCATGGCGCTGGCAACGACGCCCGGTCTCACGGTGTTCACGCGGATGCCTTCGCGGGCGACCTCCTTCGCGAAACCTTTCGAGAACACATCCACGGCACCCTTCGTTGCGGCGTAGACACTGTGCCCGGGCCGACCGCCAATGGTTGCCGCCATGGACGACACGTTGACGATCGAGCCACCTCGCCCGCCGGATTGGTTGGACATCAGCCGGGCGGCCTCGCGGCAGCAAATCATGAGGCCGGAGACATTTACGGCGATCATCCGCGAGATGGCCGCGAAATCCAGATCACGGACCATTGCGCCCACGAAAATGCCGGCCGCATGCAAGACGCCTGTCGGAATTCCATGGACCTCGGTCGCGGTCCTGTAAGCCTGGACGACGCTTTCCTCGGAAGAGACGTCTGCGGGAATGAACGTCGCGGAACCGCCGGCATCTGAAATCTCCTTGGCGAGACGCGACGCGCTGTCCCTTTCGGCTTCGAGCGACACCAGTGAAACGGCGTACCCGTTCCTTGCAGCAAGTCGGGCTGTCGCGGCCCCAATGGCCCCGGCGCCGCCGGTGATGAGGCAATGTGCGTTCATGACAAGATGCACATGTCACTTTCCTCCCCAACCCGTCCGGAAGCGCCCATTTCCTGGTTGTTGCCGAACAGGTAAGAGGTCAGAGGTCTGACCTCTTACCTGTTGCACTAGAGTCCCAGCCCCCTTGTGTCAAGCACGAATTGTTGGGGTTGATGTTCGGGCTGCCCCTGCCCCGGACGCGAAATGTCTGTCAGGCTTGATTGAGTGCGCTCAAATGAGAGCTGACCTGGATAGGCGGCACCGGCTTTCGCGCAACCATGGGAATGCTTCCGTGGAAGTCCATCGTATCGAGCCTCTCTGCGGCGAACCTGACATCGACGCGAGACGTGTTGTACCAGGTGGCCGAGTAGCAAACGATCGTTCCTTGATTGGAATAGGAACTGTATTCCACAAGAAGCACTGGATCCGCTTCGCGCAACCGCAGTGACGTCGCGGTGTCCGCCGGCGCCGGCACAACTGTGATCCGCCCGTCCGATCGCCTTAGCTTGCTGTTGAGCTGGGCCGCGAACATCGCGACGAGAGTGTTCGTGTTCACGTCAAAGCCGGTTGCATCGAACGCCACGCCTTCGATGATCGCGGGCACGGCATCTATGGTGCGCTGGATCGGCACGCCATCCGCACAGAACACGCGGTCAATCAGCCAGAATTCGCTGCCCTTCGGAACGTCGAGCAGGTCCGCCACAGTCGCGTCCGCCGGTCCGCGCACGATCGCCAGGTCTGACAGCGAAGGTTCCTGGCCGCTTTCCCGAATCAACGCGGGCGCACTTCGGATGTACGGCAACGGGACCACCACATGACTGGCGTCCCTGGGCTTGCGCACGATTGTCCCAACGCCCCACTTCTTCTCGATGAGCCCGGCCTGCCAAAGCATCCCGAATGCTTCGCGCAACTTGGCGCGGCTCACGCCCAGGCTTTCCGAGAGCTTCACTTCCGAAGGCAAACGGTCACCATCCTCGAAGTCTGATTCGATCATCTCGCGAAGGCGCACGGTTATGTCTGTAGGATCGGCCAGCGTCGCCTTCTCCATCAACAGCAGGACGGATTTCAGAAATCCAATAAGACGTCTGACCTCTCCGCGCTACAGGAAAACGATGCAGTGATCAAGCCGCGCAGCCGTTCAGGCGCCAACGGCTTCCGATTCAAGCGCTTGATCTTCCAGAAAAAGACGCGATTCCTTGAATCCCCTGCCCCAGTCCTGCATGGCTTCGATGATCGGCTGCAGGCTCCGCCCCATCTCGGTCGCTTCGTATTCCACGCGCGGAGGCACCTCGCGAAAGACGTGCCGTGATATGATTCCGTCGGCCTCCAGTTCCCGCAACTGGAGCGTGATCATGCGTTCGGTCGCGTTCGGGGCCAGCCGGCACAGCTCGCTGAAGCGCTTGCGCCCACTCAACAGCCGACAGACGAGGATCGGCTTCCATCGCCCCCCGATGACACTCAGCGTCGCTTCGACATCGCACCCGGTCTTCCAGTTGTACTTTCTCGCCATGATCGGGCCTCCAGTTTTCCGCTCCAATACTTACAAAAATGTGGGTACTTGTCAATTTCGTGTCTTGAACGCAGTTTGGCGTCCGAATCCCTGAGCGAACAGTACGGAGGACACCCATGAAAGCCCTAGGATACACGGACAGGGGCGCCATCTCGGCCCCGACATCGGTCGTCGAGTTCGACGCAGAAATGCCGACGCCAGGCACGCGAGACCTCCTGGTCGAAGTGCGCGGTGTCTCCGTCAACCCGGTCGACGTCAAGGTTCGGGCCAACCGTCAGCCGGAAGGCGGCCCGCGCATCCTCGGATTCGACGCCGCAGGCGTGGTCAAGGAGGTCGGCACGGACGTGACGATGTTCAAGCCCGGCGACGAAGTCTTCTACGCCGGTGAATTCACCCGCCCCGGCAGCAACGCGGAGTTCCAGGCCGTGGACGAGCGCTTGGTCGGCCGCAAGCCCTCTTCGCTCAGCCATTCCGACGCGGCCGGCATGGCCCTCACCAGCATTACCGCCTGGGAGATGCTGTTCGACAGTTTCGGCATCCGTGAAGGTGAAGGCGCCGGCGAGGCCATCCTGATCATTGGCGGCGCTGGCGGCGTGGGATCCATCCTGATCCAGCTGGCCAAGAAGCTGACCGGGCTGACCGTCGTGGCAAGCGCGTCGCGCGATGACACCGCGGCCTGGGTCAGGAAGATGGGCGCGGACCATTGCGTCAACCACCGCAACCCCCTGAATGAAGAGATGGAAGCGCTTGGGATCACGCCAAGATACGTCGCGACGTTGAACCAGACCGACAAGCACTTCGATGCCATCATCGACCTGGTCAAGCCGCGCGGCCACATCGCCCTGATCGACGACCCACAGGGGATTGACATCTCGAAGATCAAGCTCAAGGCGCTGTCCTACAGCTGGGAGTTCATGTTCGCGCGCTCGATGTTCAAGACCGATGACATGGACGCGCAGCACAAGCTGCTCTGCCGAGTGGCGGACATGCTTGACAACGGCGCGCTGGTCTCGACCGTGAACAAGCGTTGCGGCGCGATGAACGAGGACAACCTGCGCGAAGCGCTGGCGTACCAGGAAGCTGGCGCGGCCATCGGCAAGACCGTTCTTGACGGGTTCGGCGGCGCTTGACCCATGGGCCGGCCCCTGGAGAACAAGGTCATCATCGTCACCGGTGCAACGGGTGGCATCGGTGTCGCCACGGTGAAGCGCCTGCTCGATGACGGCGCGACAGTCATCGCCTCCGGCCGGAATGCGGACCGGCTCAACGAACTCGAAAGCATCGGCCCTAACGTCGTTGCGCACCGGTCCGACGTGTCCAGGGAAGAGGACGCGCGCGGACTGGTTGAACGGGCCGAAGCCGAATTTGGCAAGCTTGATGTCGTGTTCAACGGTGCCGGAATCGTCGGGGAAAGCGGGCTGATCGAAGATCAGGCCGTCGACAGCTTCAAGCGCGTGATGGACGTCAACGTCACCGGCGTCTTCCTGATGATGAAACATGCCGTTCCTGCCCTGCGCAGGAACGGTGGCGGCGTGATCATAAACGTCTCGTCCGTCGCGGGACTGCTTGGAGGGCGCGCAACGATGCCCGCCTATTGCGCCAGCAAGCACGCGGTCATTGGACTGACCCGCAACGGCGCGAAGGCCTACGGTGGCGAAGGCATCAGGATCAACGCGGTCTGTCCGGGACAGATCGATACCGACATGCTGGCCGCAGTGGAACAGGATGCCTCGCCCGAGGACGCGGCGCGTGCCCGCGAAATGGTGATCACCGCCATTCCTGCCGGCCGCTACGGCGAACCCTCCGAGGTCGCAGCGTTGACCGCATTCCTGAGCCGCGATGACGCCAAGTTCATCAACGGAAGCATCTACACGATTGACGGGGGCTTTACGCCGTTCTGAATGCGCGTGCGCGTGCGCGTGCCCGGTCTTGCAACATCCGGGGCCAGGTGACCGGCGCCGAGCTGACCGGCACCCTGCGGATGGCGGACGGTCGCCGCTTCCGTGGCCTGGCGCCGGGCACGATGCAGGCGGGCTTGCGATACGTGTTCAACACCGGCCTCGAACTGAATGAGGCCGATCAATCACCAGTAGTCCGGGCGGTGAAACGCCTCGACACAGCGAGACGGGCCGATAAGCGGCGTCATATTCCGATCCGTCAAGGATTTGCCGAGCCAGCCTTTCGGATATTTCAGCTTGAACGGCGCTCGGGCGAATTCTTCAGCAATGGGCCTGAATCCCACCCTGGAATAGTACTTTGGATCGCCATAGGTCACTGCAAATTCGACACCATCTTTCCGCAGGGAAGCGAGGCCGTGGATCAGCAGCCTTTGCCCGATCCCTTCGCCCTGGCGGTCGGCTGCAACTGCAACGGGACCCAGCACGAAGACGGTCCGTTCATCCAGATCGTAGGTCAGCCGCGAAAAGATGACTGCTCCGATCAGCCCTCGTTCCTCGGAAGCGGTAAAGACATGGATATCGGCGTCCGCTGTCGTGTCCAGCAGGTTGAGTGTCAGATCACCGATCTGCGCGCCTTCCTCCGCGCCCTCCGACTCGGCAAATGCCGCGGTGAGCAGATCGATGATCTCCTGTTCCTTCCCCTTGAACCCCGTCGAAAGCTCCATGTCGCCTCCCGTTTCGCAGGACTGCCGAGTGCTCCTGTTTCACCCTTGATCGCTTCCGGCACAAGGGGTCGCAGGTCGGGTCTCCCAGGACTTTCCCACGCTTAGGCTGAACTTTCGTGAGGCTGGCGAACGGGTGCCGAACTTGCATGTTCTGGTCGGATACCGTGGCTGCGGAGCCGCGCGCGCCGAAGCGGGAACCGTTTCCGGCCCCGGATGATTCGTTCTCGATTTCTGGCGGCTTTCCGGCGTGTCCCGGACGCATTGGCGTCTCAGGGCCTGGTCAGGGCGGCGATGGCCTCGCTGCGGTCCAGCTGCAGCCGGCGCCGGGTCTCGGCGAGGCTCTCCGCCTCGCGGCGGTTGGCGAAGATCACCGCGAGCGCGATGTTGTCGAGGCTGGCCCGGTTCGCCGGGCCGTTGCCGGTGCGGGTCAGGCAGGCGTCCTCGCCGTAGACGCAATCTCTTTGTCGACGGTTCAGGCTTTCCACTGCCCAGTGGCCGCGATTCAGCCGCAGAAGCTCTTCCGGCGACGCGGCCCCCGCATCGAGGGAGGTGATGAGGTAGACGGTTTCCGTGCAGTCCTTCTCGCCCGTCCCGGCGTCGTCGGGGCCTTTCTTCAACGGCTCCCGGCAGCGGATGAGGCGGGCGATCTGGCGGACGCCCGGATAGTTGACCAGGCCGTCAGGCGGGGTCAGGACGCTTGTCGAGCGCTGCTCCAGTCGGCCGTGGACCTTGTCGAGCTCCTCCGCGAAGCTGCCGGCGGCGTCCCTCTCCCAGTCGATGCCGTCGAGGATGCCGAAGGTCTCCGACGCGTTGCCCTTGACGACGAAGACGTAATCCGCGCGTTCCGTGATCAGCTTCGCGGTCTTGCGCGTCGTGTGCAGCGCGTCGAGGGTGATCACCCTGCCGCCGATGTCGCTGCGCCCAAGAAGGTCGTGCGTGGCCGCCCGCTCGCCGCCGCCGTCGTCGAAGTTCAGGAGCGCGAAGGGTGCGCCGCTCTCATGGCCGACAAGGGCCACGGTCTCGTGATGGCCGTCGCCGTTGCGGTTGGCGCCCCGGATGCGCTTGCCGTCGGCGGCGAGCGCCCGGGCGATGGGAAGCCGGGGCCGGGACCAGCGGGCGACCACGTCCTCCAGCGCCTCGGGGTCGACCGACTGGACGACCCGGTGGAGGGTGGACTTGGAGACCGGCTCGCGACGCCCCGTCCTCGGGTCCGTCCACGCGCCGACGGCCTCCAGCTCCGCCTGGGACAGCGACCGCGCGAACTGCGCGGCGGCGAGGCAGCCCTTCATGTTGGCGAGCTCGGCGAGCACGTGCACGGCGAGCACGCAGGCCACGGTGTGCTTCCTTCCCTGCGCCCGGCGGAAGTCCGGAACCGCCGCCAGCTCTGCGTGCAGGGAGCGCATCGCCTCGGGGTCCCGGGGCGCCAGTGCGGGGTCGGCGGGCGGCGCCACGTCGGGCGGCAGCGGCAGCGGGCTCGACAGCAGCGACCGGGCGTCGGGCCTCAGCGCCGTGACGAAGATCTCCTTCGGCTTGCCGTGGGGATCGGTGTAGCGTCCGTTGGCGCGGGCGAACCCCTTCGTCTCGCCCAGTCCCTCCCAGCCCGCCGCCCTGTACATCGTGCCGGCGAAGACCTCCGGATCGCAGAACGTCTCCGCCAGCAGCACCCCGTGGCCGTGCGCCTCCAGCCAGTCGCCGGAGAGCCGGCGCGTCATCCCCGCAAGGAAGCGGGAGGCAAGGTTCGGGAACACCCCGGGCTCGGAGAGGATCAGGAACCGGGTGTTGTTCGCCACCATCTCGAGCCGCCGGAACTGCTGCTCCGGCTTCCAGCCGGCCCACCTGTCGCGGGGAGCGCACTTGAAGGCGCCGTTCTGCCACGCCGCCAGGCCCAGCCACCGGTTCCCGAAGGTCGCCACGTAGCGCAGGCCGCGACCCGCCAGCCGACGGAAGCCGAGATAGTGGTGCTCGTCCATCAGCGCGTCCCAGAGCGGGCGCTCCTCCGGCCGCGCCAGGCGGACATCGACCTCGGACAGGGAGAAGCCTTCGGGAGCGTCCCGATGGACCGGGCAGGATTCCACGCGCTTGCGAATCGACATTGCCGGAGCATGGCACGTCCAGCGCGGGAACGCCAGAGGAAACTGCCGGTCCCGCCGAAACGCGCGCGCGTGAAACGCATGCATGCACGACGTCAAGCAGAATCAAACGAAATCAAGCGTGGGAAAGTCCTGCGGGTCTCCTGACGCTGCTGACAATGAACGGCTTCAGACAGCCATCAGGTCCTGCCATGTTGAACCTAGCGGGCCTCGGCCGGACCGCGCCGCCATCGAGTGATGCAGAGGCATGGAGCGACGCGAGAACGATTCTGCATCCTGGACTTTGCGGCTGGGGCGGCAAGCGCACTTGGTCAATTGGCATTCTGACACGACTGATCGGGCTGACAGGTAACTCCATGCCCCGTGGCATGTCCGCTGTCACATCCGGACTGCCAGATTTCGCCCCTTGGCCTTGTGTCTCCGGCTGACGTCCAGAAAGGTGGCATCAGGTGCGATACGAAACGCACGAATCGACGAAGCGAACCAGCAGATTGCCGACGCGGTCCGGCAAAGGCTCGAGACTTCCCGTCAAGAGCGCGAGAGTGGCGAGAAGCCAGCGAAGGCTGAATGCTCTCTCGAGAGACATGCCAGCCGCGCCGGGTCGGCTGCGGCCTGCCGGAAATGGTGCGGTCGAGAAGACTCGAACTTCCACGGGTGTTACCCCACAGCGACCTCAACGCTGCGCGTCTACCAATTCCGCCACGACCGCACGCACCGGTTTGGAACTCATGCCTCTTAACGAGCGTTTGCGCACTTGTGAAGGGGCGAACAAACAAAAGGACCTCTCGCCAATCCCGCGGCGTGTCAGTCAGGCCGGTCGCTGCAACGTCTGCCAGCGCTCAGGCTCGTGCCGAACGCACGCGGAACCTGGCGTTGGCACTGACGGCCCAATTGGATACACGTGCACTTGACAGGCATTGCCTGCGGCAATCGAGCAATGATTGCCGTCGGAGCGGGCACGATGGTCGAATGGATCCAGTCGAACGAATTGCAAGACTACCGGGAGGCGGTCGCCTTCATGGAGGATCGCGCGTCCCGTATCCGCACAGGCGAAGCAGAGGAGGCAATCTGGCTTGTCGAGCATCCCCCACTCTATACCGCGGGCACATCGGCAAACGAGGCGGACCTGAAGGATCCGGCTCGCTTTCCGGTTCATCAGAGCAAGCGCGGCGGCCAGTACACCTATCATGGGCCCGGACAAAGGGTTGTCTACGTGATGCTTGACGTGGCAGCCCGCGGCCAGGACGTACGGAAATTCGTGCACGACCTCGAGGAGTGGATCATCGCCACGCTGGCCGAGTTCAACGTCACGGGAGAGCGCCGTGAGGGCCGTGTCGGCGTATGGGTGGCAAGACCGGAAATGCCGCCTCTCGCGGACGGAACGCCCAGGGAAGACAAGATCGCCGCACTCGGGATACGACTGCGGAGGTGGATCTCGTTCCATGGCATGTCAATCAATGTGGGCCCCGACCTTTCCCACTTCGACGGCATCGTGCCCTGCGGCGTCTCGGGCCACGGCGTGACCTCGCTTGTCGAGCTTGGCCTGCCCGCAACCCTGGCGGACGTGGATGTCGCGCTGAAGACGACGTTTGGTCAGGTGGTCGGCGGGCGAGGCGAGGATCAGCACCCTGCGGCAGGTCCGCCTTGATGCAGGCACCTGAAGCAGGACGGGCGCCGCCGCGATGATGCACTTCCCGTCGAGCCGTCACCGGAAGCACCTTTCCGCCGCATCGGCTCCCGCGCGCGGCGCATGCGCCTTCAGTTTCTCCGTGCCGCCCGTTCCGAATCAGCCAGCGGTTCGCGTTCGCCTTCTCGCAGCACTGCCGGATCGTGGGCGTCCCGGGCAAACACCTCGTGTACCATCGGCTCGAAAAACGGGAGCGGCTTCGTGTCATAGCCGGGATCAAAGCTCGACTGGTCCCAGCGTTCGCAGAACTCCGCGCAATCGTCGAAATAGACGTGACCCTTGTGCCTGTCGCGCTTCATGGGATCCGCTCCCACGTGTTCGCCAAAATACAGAAGCTGAAAGTCTCCGTGGGCCTGTACCACCCAGGAGCACTGCTCGCGAACGAAGGGCTTGAGAATCGCCGCCGCGTACTCGTCGTGATTGTGGGGCGCGAACATGTCGCCGACATCGTGCAGGAGAGCGGAAACGACCCAGTCCGTGTCCGCGCCGTCGCGCCAGGCCCGCGTCGCGGACTGAAGCGAATGCCCAAGCCGCGTGATCTGGTAGCCGGACAGGCTCTCGTCAAGCTGGACAAGTGCCTTCAGAAGCCGGTCGGCCGTGCCCTTGGCGTATTCGACCTCGTGCGCGGACAGAAGATCGTAGTCTTCCTTGTCGCCATCTTTCATGGCCGTGAACTTGACTTGCTCCATCAGGAATAGATCTCCGTCGATTTCTTGGCGTCCCTCATCTTGACCTTGGCCTGCTCGGCCCGCATGCGGTCGTAGATCTCAAGGGATTCGGGCGCGAAGAGGGAGTGCGGCGTGGGCGTGAGGATGAAGTTCCCGAACCGGTCCTCGCCACGGGCCTCCATCGCATAGTCATCGGTCCCGACCTTTTGCTCCATGTCCGGGCGGACGTAGCGGATCACGCAACCGATGCGCCTGTCCCCCGAGCCGTTGGGCCCTGAACCATGAATGGTCAACCCGTGATGGAGGCTCATCTCGCCCGGTTCCAGCATGATCGGCGTCTTGTCCTCTTCCGCAATGTCAACCTTGACCTCCTGGCCCCTGCTCAAGAGGTTGTTCGCGTCGAACGTGTCTTCGTGCGGAAGGATCGGCTGCTTGTGACTGCCCCGCACGAAGTCCATGCAGCCCGATGCGGCGGTTGCCGGCGAAAGCGCCAGCCAGGCCGTCACAAGACCGTCAATCGCCCCGAGCCCCCAATAGGTGAGATCCTGGTGCATGCTCACGATTGACTCCGTCCTGGGCTCCTTGATGAAGAACTCCGCCGCGTAGATAAGGATGTCCGGGCCCAGGATTCCCTCGACCACGTCCAGAATCGCAGGGTGGCGAGCGATGTCGACCAGGAATGGCATCACCACCTGCGCATTCACTCGCTTGTACGTGTTGAGCGGCAAGGGGAGGCCCGCATCCAGCCAGTCGCGTTCCATGTCTTCCAGGGAGGTCCGTGCGGCGGCCACCTCCTCGGAACTGAAGACGTGGATCGGAAAAAGAAATCCGTCTCGCCAGTATTGCGCCACGTCCTCGTTTGACAGGCGGCCGTTCTCAAGCGTGATGGCCATGGCGATTCTCCTTGGGAGAAAAAATTGCCGGGACTCGGCCGCCGCGCTGAACGGAATGCGACATGGCATGTCGAATTTCAGTCTCTCGGGGCCCTTCCGTCCGGCCAAGCGGGGACTCCGCCCGTGCCGCGGGTGCGACAACCGAGACAACTTTTCTCAACGCCAGACACCCATCCGCCATTGCTCAAGCCGGTCCATGGCCGTAGAAAGGGCCCCAAAGACGCGGCGGCCCGCCGCCCGTTTGCAGAAGCGCGACTTCAGGAGGCATGGATGGCCGACGCCGCCGCACACGAGCACGATCACAAGCCCGGATTCTTCGAACGCTGGTTCATGTCGACGAACCACAAGGACATCGGGATCCTCTACCTGTTCACGTCAGCCATCGTTGGAATCGTCGCGGTCGCCTTCACGGTCTACATGCGGATGGAACTGAAGGATCCCGGCGTGCAGTTCATGTGCGCAGAGGGGGCAAGGCTGATCGCGGACGGCACCTGTGCGCCAAACGGTCACCTCTGGAACGTCCTCGTGACCGCGCACGGCATCCTGATGATGTTCTTCGTCGTCATCCCGGCCATGTTCGGCGGCTTTGGCAACTTCTTCATGCCCCTGCATATCGGCGCGCCGGACATGGCTTTCCCGCGCATGAACAATCTCAGCTACTGGCTGTACGTCGCCGGCTCGTCGCTCGCGGTTGCCAGCGTGCTGTCTCCCGGCGGCAATGGCCAGATGGGATCCGGCGTAGGATGGGTTCTCTATCCGCCTCTCTCGACCTCCGAACAGGGCTTCTCAATGGATCTGGCGATCTTTGCGGTGCACCTTTCCGGTGCGTCGTCGGTCCTGGGCTCGATCAACATGATCACGACGTTCCTGAACATGCGGGCTCCCGGAATGACGCTCTTCAAGGTGCCGCTCTTTGCATGGTCGATTTTCGTGACGGCGTGGCTGATCCTGCTCTCGCTGCCCGTGCTGGCCGGCGCCATCACCATGCTGCTGACCGACAGGAACTTCGGCACGACCTTCTTCCAAGCCGAAGGCGGAGGCGATCCCATTCTCTACCAGCACATTCTCTGGTTCTTCGGACACCCCGAGGTCTACATAATCATCCTTCCGGGCTTCGGCATAATCAGCCATGTCATCTCCACATTCAGCCGCAAGCCAGTCTTCGGCTACCTGCCAATGGTATGGGCGCTGATCGCGATCGGCGCGCTCGGCTTCGTCGTATGGGCGCACCATATGTATACCGTGGGCATGAGCCTGACCCAGCAGACCTATTTCATGCTGGCAACAATGGTGATTGCGGTGCCCACAGGCGTCAAGATCTTCTCGTGGATTGCCACGATGTGGGGCGGCTCCATCGAGTTCAAGACGCCGATGCTCTACGCCTTCGGCTTCCTGTTCCTATTCACCGTCGGAGGGGTGACCGGCATCGTGCTCGCGCAGGCCGGCATCGACCGGGCCTACCATGACACCTATTACGTTGTGGCGCACTTCCACTACGTGATGTCCCTCGGCGCCGTCTTCGCGATATTCGCGGGCATGTATTACTGGATCGGCAAGATGTCGGGGCGCCAATATCCCGAATGGCTCGGCAAGATCCAGTTCTGGATGATGTTCATCGGCGCCAACGTCACGTTCTTCCCGCAGCACTTCCTCGGCCGCCAAGGCATGCCGCGCAGATACATAGACTATCCCGAAGCGTTCGCCTACTGGAACGAGGTCTCCAGCTGGGGCGCCTTCCTCGCGTTTGCCTCGTTCCTCCTGTTTATCGGAATCGTGGTCTACACGATCCTCGCTGGACGACCCGTTTCGGAGAAGAGCTATTGGAACGAGCACGCGGACACGCTCGAGTGGACGCTTCCGACGCCGCCGCCGGCACACACTTTCGAGACGTTGCCACGGCGCGAGGACTGGGACCGAGGCCACGCTCACTAGTGCCCCCTTGTCCCCCGTGACCAGCGGGCCACCTGCGCCCCTTGCCGTCCACGCTGCCGGGGGTGCGTCACCGCTGTCGCGCCAAGCCCTGAAGGACCGCCCGGGCGGGTCGGAGGGATGAACCCGGTTGCGGAAATGCCCTATCGTTGGACCGAAACCGCGCATGGATGGAAACTAGATCTTTGGCCGCAGCAGTCGATGACGGCCAAGGGCTTCGCGTGGTTCATCGGGACAACGGCAGCGCTTCTCTCCCTGCCCCTCCTCGCGGTAATTGGATCGCCAATGGTCTGGATCCTGCTGGCGTTCATGTTCGTGGCCGTCGGCGGCGTCTGGCGAGCGCTCATGGCCAACCGCGCTGGCAGGCAGATTCACGAAGAATTGACACTCTCTCCCGATCGGGTCCACCTCGAACATCGAGTGCCCGGGCATCCCACAAGAACATGGGACGCCTTCCCCAACTGGGTCACGGCGCACCTGTCACGCGAAGGGCCGGTCGAGGACTACCTGACGCTCCGCGGCGGCGGGCGGGAGGTCGAGCTCGGCGCGTTCCTGACCCCTGCCGAGCGCAAGGAGCTCCATGCCGAACTCAAGAGGCTCATCCGAACCTGAACCGGAGCGCTTCGTAACCCGCTGCGCACCGCGCGCCTCGGCACGTGCCGAAGCGACCAGTCGGTGGCTTCGCGGGACCATCTACCCGAGTTGCTCTCGCACCTTTGGTCCTACGGTGCCGAAATCCATCCTGCCGGCATACTTGGCCTTCAAGGCCCCCATGACCTTGCCCACGTCCCGGATGGAACTAGCGCCTGTTTCGGCAATCGCCGCCTCCACTGCAGCCTCCGTCTCGGCCTCATCCAGCTGCCTTGGCAGGAACTCCTGGATAACCGAGATTTCCGCGTGTTCCTTTTCGGCCAGTTCGACACGCCCGCCTTCCTCGTAGGCACGCGCAGATTCCTGGCGCTGCTTTACCATTTTGCCGAGTATCTCGAGGATGCCCCCAGAATCGACACCTGAATCCGCGGCATCACCGCCCTGCGCTCGCCAAGCGATGTCGCGATCCCTGATGGCGGCCGTGATAAGCCTGAGCGTCGAGAGCCGTACTGCTTCACGCTCGCGCATGGACTGCTTCAACGCAGCTTCGATCCGTTGCCTGAGCTCCATCTTGTGCCCCACGTTCGGTGCAGAGCCCGAAGACTACTCCACCCATGCCTTCACCGCAACACGCGTCATGATTCGGGGTGTAACCCACTTTTGTTGTTTGGGCTGATTTCAGCCCCCTTTGTTCTGCTCCGACAGGCAGCTACGGTACCGGACGCCCGCCGCCTGCACCCTGCACGAATCACCGCTCCTGCGCCTTCGGGTTGCACTGCCGCCTCCATTGTCCTTGAAAGGGCACAGCCGCCACGGCCGGGACGACCGGGGAACACGGTCGCCTGCCCGCCGGCGGACCGAGCAGTAGAGAGCAGGAGAGGCAGGCATGGAACGACAGGACAACAAGACGGATTGCCGCGACCCGGACGCGGTCGAGTATCTGGCCAAGCTGTCGACGAAGGATGCCAGGCTGCATCCGCCGGTCATCCGCACCCGGAGTGGCGGCTACACCGCCTACTGGCGTGACGGCAAGGAGGTCCGCTGGCGGGAGATCACCGCCAGTGAATTGCCCGAATTCGGCCGCAATCCGGCCGCACCCTCGGCCGAGCTTGCCGCGCTCATGGCCGATGTCGAGACCCGGTATGCCGAGCTGTTGCCGAAGCTGGTCAGGGCGGCCAGCCAGAAGGGTGCCGACATCGACAGCATCGAGCGGGCGCTCAGGGACGGCGCCCTGGGTAATGGCGGCGTCGGCCTCAAGGTCATTCTCGAACATGTGGACTCCACCCTCAAGGCACCCGAATGCAGGCATTGCGGCAGGAAGATGGTCCGCCACCGCCGGGCCGCCAAGACCTTCACCACCCGGCTCGGTGATGTCGAGATCATCCGCACCTATTTCCTCTGCCGGGATTGCGGGGGTGGCTTCTACCTCCTGGACCGCATGATCGGCGCCGAGGGCGACAACTGCACGGCAGGGGCAACCAGTATCATGGCCGAGGCCGCCGCCATCTGCAGCTACGCCCCGGCCACCGGCCTGCTCAGGAACCTTGCCGGGGTCCTGGTCTCGCCATCCGCATTGCAGCGCCGCGTCAGGGCAATCGGCAACAAGGTCGAGCAATTCGAGCGGGTGATCGTGGAAGGTGCGGCACCGGCGGCCAGTCGGCAATATCTTGCCATGGACGGCACCGGGGTGCCGATGCGCCAAGAGGAGACGAAAGGCATCCGCGGCAAGCAGGAGGATGGAAGCTCGAAGACCCGGGAGGCGAAGGTGGTGATCGCATATACCGCCCAGGGGCGGAGCCCGAAGACCGGCGAGGTCACGAAGGACAAGGGCAGCGAGACTGTCAGCGCCGCCATCGACAGCGCTGCCGCCATCGGCGGCGTGAGCGCCCGTTCCGACTTTGCCGCCCGCCTCGGACGGCTGATACATCGCACCGGGCTCGGCGATGCCGAGGAGGTCGTCGTGCTCTCGGACGGGGCGACGTGGATCGTCAATGTCTGCCAGGAGATGCTGCCCGGGCCGAGGATCACCTATGTGCTGGATCTGTGGCACGCGCTGGACTATGCTGGCGACGCCCTCAAGGTGCTGGTTGCGGACCAGGGCGAGCGGAAACGGCGCATCGAGGAAATCAGGGATGAACTGAAGGCTGGGCGCGTGCACGAGGTCATTGCCTGGCTTGAGCCATTCCGGGACCGGGGCAAGGATGTGGCTGCCTGCATCGACCACTACCGGAACAACCAGGACCGCATGCAATACGACCAGTATATCAGGCGAGGCATGCAGGTCGGCTCCGGCGTGGTCGAAAGCCTGGGCCGGCAACTCGTCGGCAAGCGCCTTAAGCAGCCGGGAAGCCACTGGACCAAGGCCGGTGCCAATCGCCTCATGGCCATCAAGGCATGCCTGCACAACAACCGGTGGGCCGACTACCTGGACTGGAACGCAAACCGGGCCCTGGCGGCGTAAACAACAAAACTGGGTTACACCCCATGATTCGCCGTCCATTGCTTTCAGGCAATCGCCCATCCCTTCCTGCATCCCTGCGCAGATTGGCAGTTGCCGACCCCCGCCCCTGTTCCTGACGTGACTCGTCCGACGGTCCGGCCGCATCCTTGCCCCGCTGAACAGGCTCGGGTGTCGCTGGTTCGCTGACATTGGCATGCCCACTTGATCGATGATCGAATCCTTCTGTTGGCGAACTGGTTGCCGGCCTTGCCCGGGACGCATTCGTTCCGACAGTGCGTAGGCGACGCCGCACCATCCCACCGCGGCGGGGAGCTGCCCGAATTCCCGCCGCGCCCGAAAGGGAAACGGGGCGGGTCGCGAAGTCGGACCCACGCAACCCGCATGAGCGCCTCGCGAGGCACGAGGTGTCGGTGCGGCGCATCATGGCCGACCCAGCTTCACCGGTTCTGGCTGCGCCGACAATTTCCCCCTTTTCTCGAGTGTCCTCTTGAGGCCCGTGTTTTCCGCTCCTTGCGTGCCGGATCTGTCGTCGTAGCCCGGGCAAGATCGCCGATGCACTGAGTTGGGGCCAGAGTTGGCGTCCGTTCCTGGCTGCCAGCCAGGGATTCCCGAGGCTGCAGGCGCAGATCATTCTGCAGGCTCCGGCCCTGCTCAACAAGACTGGGGGCTCTTTCCATGAATGTCCCCGAACATGCTCCGTCAGCGTGGCAATTCAGGCTGCATGCGCGCCATGTCCGGGTTCTGCTCTCGCTTGCCGGACAGGGCCTCGTCACGCCTCCGTGGCCGGACGGTTCTGGCACGCCCTCACGACTTCCGGCCTGCGGAAAGGGATGTGAAGAACCGGATCTGTAACGCGGGCCCGCGATTGAACGGCGTAGGATTTTCAGATTTCCTTGAAGAGCGGATCCTGGAAACGCCCGCAAGCAGGCAGTGACTGTCTCACGCCGCCGCTCGAACCCCGCCCTCGCACCGGAAACGGGCGGAATTGCACTTCGAACCGGAAGTTGGGCACTGCAGGAATGGCGCTGGATGCGCTGCTGCGCAAGCCTCCGTCGGTTTTTCCGCCATGGGTCGGCATCGAGGCCTTTCAGCCTTTGTCAGGCACCGTCCGATTGGGCAGGCCGCTGGAATGCGGGTCCCTTGCTACCTCACTTCACGACAACAGCCTTGCTCCGGTTGAGCGATATCGCGATGGCAGCGATCAGAAGGACACCAAGCGCAACCTGGCTCCACGACGGCGGCGCGCCGGCGATGGTCAGTCCGTTCCGCACGATCGCAAGCGTGAGTGCGCCAATGATGGTCTCTGTCACGCTGCCATAACCGCCCGTGAGGGGAGTTCCGCCCAACGCCACGGCCGCGATCGCGTCCAGTCCGATCATCAATCCTGCCTGCGGGGTCGCCGCACCGGACCTTGCCAAGTTGACGCAAGCCGCAAGTCCGACCATCAGCCCGGCCGCAGCGAAGACCTTGATCTTGAAGGTCGTGACGTTGATGCCGACGAGGCGCAGCACCTCTTCGTTGCCTCCGACTGCGCGCGATTGCTGACCGAAAACGGTCCTTTCGTGGAATGCCCACATGAAAAGGGCGACGATTGCAGCAAAGATGAAGATCGCGGGGAATTTTCCCGTCGACGGCAGCCACGGCGCAGCAACCGATGAAATGTTGGTGCCGCCGGACACGCTTTCATCGGTGATGTAGATTGCAGTGCCGTCCGAAACGATGATCACGACTGCACGCAAGATGATGAGCATGGCCAGCGTCGTCACCAAGAACGGGATCTTTGGCATAGAAATGATCAGACCTGCATCCCCGAACCAGAGCATCCCAAGCGCGCCGCAAAAGGCCAAAAAGCCAGACTCGATCCAATGGAAATGTCGATCGACCCGGTCGTCACGACCATCAGCTGCGCAAGGGCCAGCAGCATCAGCACCGGCGTCTGTTGTGCAATGAAGGTCCGGTTGCGCACAGACATGAACCTATCGCCCGAGATCGCCCAGAACATCAGGATGACCAACATGACGGCGATGAATGGCACATGGTCTCGCAGCATCTCGGCGCGTTTGGGTTCGGTTTGCCGGTCTTGTTGCAGCGTTCGTATCGGCGGGTGCGATTTCTGTATGGCGGATGGCGGTTTTTTCAGAGCGCTGAAATCACACGACATTTTCGAGGCCGTCTCCGGCGACGGCCGCTGATCCGGCGGATTCCGCGAAAATTCGCCGGGCGGGTCGCGTTCTTTCCATGTCTGGCGGACGCCTGGCCCTGACGGGCCGGTGTGGTAGAGCGTTCCTTGCATCAATCAAATGCCCCTGGACGGGGGCGGAAAGGAACGCTCCGATGGAAAGCCTACAGCCAGAGAACCCGATTGCCAACATCGACGATGCACGCGGATCCGTCGCGACGGCCATGGACGGCCTCACGAAAGCGGGCGTCGCCCTGGTCGAGAGGGCCGCCGAGATCGGCCTGGCGGAGAACGTCGCGGCCCTGTACCGGGACGATCCGCTGGAAGCCGAGGGCGCCGTTCGCGACATGGTCTTCGGCATGGCCCGTTCGGTCCTGGCCGACGCGTTCGCGGCGCTGGACGACCACGGGCCCTCGCTGCAGGTCGACGGCAGGGCCTACCGGAAGGCAGAGGTCACGCCGGGCCACGCGATGACGATGTTCGGACCGGTCGACTTCCTCCGGTCGCGGTACCGCCCCTCGGGCCACGGCGCGTCCCTGGTTCCGGCCGAGGCCGTCCTTGGCCTGACGTCCGGCGGGCTGACGCCGGCGGCGGCGGGTCTCTCGATGTACCTGATGAGCGGCCTGACGGCCCGCGAGAGCGCGGACGCTTGGAAGAGGCTTTGCGGCAAGGGGCCTTCGACGGCGTCCCTGGTGCGACTTTCCGGGGAGGCGGGAACCTGTATTGAGGCGTGTTCCGGCGCGCTTCTGGGCGATCTCCGGGAGCAGGAGGAGATGCCAGCGGAGGCTGTGTCGCTTCTTGTCTCGCTCGACGGCGTCATGATGCGCATGAACGCCGAGACGGCAGACGGAAAGGCAACGGACGCAGGCTGGCGCGAGGCGTCGTGCGGCGTCGTGGCCTTGGTCGACGCGGAGGGGAACATGCTGGAGAGCCGGTACTTCGGGCGTCTTCCCGAAGCCGGCAAGGCGGGCCTGAAGTCTCGGCTGAAGGCCGAGGCGTTCCACTGGCTGGACCGCAATCCGGACCTGAAGCTTGCGGCAGTCGCCGATGGCGCGAAGGACAACTGGGCGTTCCTGGACTCCCTGTGCCCCGACGTGACCCTGATAGATTTTTGGCACGCGACTCAGCATTTGAGTGCCGCGGCCGACGCCGCCTACGGCCCGGACACGGCAGGAGGCACGGCCTGGTTCGAGAAGTGGCGGCATGTCCTGCGCCACGACCCCAAGGGCGCCGGCAAGGTGATCGACGCGATGCGCCACCTGCTGCGGAAGGGCAAGGGTGCCGACGACATCCGGAAGGAGCTGGCCTACTTCCGCAACAACCGCCGCCGCATGAACTACGCGGACGCCGCCGACGCAGGCTACGCCATCGGTTCCGGTGCCGTGGAATCCGCGAACAAGGTTCTCGTGACTGCCCGGATGAAGCGCTCCGGACAAAGCTGGGGCCGCGACGGCGGCCAGGGCGTCCTGACCTTCCGGTCGCTTCTCAAGTCCGGACGCTTCGACCGGGCTTGGGCCGCCGCGGCCCCGCGCCTGAACCGCTGCGGCGGCTGGAAGCCCCCGCAATGCGCCAACGACAACCGGCCGGTGGCGCAGGTCGCACTTGCCGCGTGATTCGCGAGAAGAACATCTTGGAATCGAAAGGTGAACCATACGAGAATCGCGCCCCGTATCGGCAGCGCCCCTTGACCCCATTACGGCATCCTCATAGATCCACGACCGTTTATCGTCACCTAACCTCCATGGTACCCAATGCCGGAAGACGCCAAGACTGCAACCGCCTGCCTTGCCCTCGCCGACGGACCGGTCTTTTGGGGCCAGGGATTCGGTGCGCCCGGAAAGACCGTGGCAGAGCTGTGCTTCAACACGGCAATGACGGGCTACCAGGAGATCATCACCGATCCTTCCTATGCCGGGCAGATCGTGGTCTTCACTTTTCCGCATATCGGCAACGTCGGCGTCAACGCGCAGGATGACGAAGCCGCCGACCCGGTGGCCGAAGGTCTCGTCGTCAAGTGGGATCCGACCGAGCCTTCCAATTGGCGGTCCGGCAGTTCGCTTTCGGATTGGTTGGCAAGCAGGGGGCGCGTCGGTATAGGCGGAATCGACACCAGACGCCTCACTCGCGCGATTCGGCAACAAGGCGCACCGCATGTCGCCCTGGCACATGACCCGTCCGGCGAATTCGATGTCGAGGCCCTTGTCGCATCAGCCCGCGAGTTCCGCGGCCTCGAAGGTCTCGACCTGGCCAAGAAGGTGACCTGTGCGCAAAGCTATCGCTGGTCCGAGACCCGGTGGGCCTGGCCGGAAGGGTTCGGCAAGCAGGCCTCCCCGAAGCACAAGGTCGTCGCAATTGACTACGGAGCCAAGCGAAACATCCTCCGCTGCCTTGCCACGGTCGGGTGCGACGTTACGGTCCTGCCGGCAACCGCAACTGCGGATGACGTAATGGCAAATGATCCCGAGGGACTGTTTCTTTCAAACGGTCCGGGCGACCCGGCGGCAACCGGCGACTACGCCGTGCCCATGATCCGGAGCGTGCTTGCACGTTCGAGCATGCCCGTGTTTGGCATCTGTCTTGGGCATCAAATGCTCGCCCTCGCCCTCGGCGCACGGACGGTCAAGATGAATCACGGGCATCACGGCGCGAACCATCCCGTGAAGGATCTTGAGACCGGCAAGGTGGAAATCACGTCCATGAATCACGGGTTCACGGTAGACAGCCAATCCCTGCCGGCCGGCGTGAAGGAAACCCACGTCTCGCTGTTTGACGGATCGAACTGCGGCATTCGGATGACGGATCGTCCGGTGTTTTCGGTCCAGTACCACCCCGAGGCAAGCCCCGGACCGGTTGACAGCATGTACCTGTTCGAACGCTTCGTCGCCGCGATCGAGGCCTGACAGGATTCCAGAGCCGCTGGAATTGACGCAGCCATGTACGCCGTGAAGCGATTGACCAGATCGGGACTTGCGCGCCAAGAGCCAGTCCTGCAAAGTCGGCTGGCTGGCTGGTGAAGCCGCAGGCTGGCCATCGTGTCCACCACGGAACCTTCAATCTGGCTCCGGTCCTCGTTGATCGGCGCAATGCAGCTGGCCTTGCCGCAGACGCCTCGCGTTCGAAATGAACCGCATGAAACTCTGCCATCGCGCCTTGAGCCATGGATTCCGCGATCAGCGGCCATGCTTTGCATGACGAGAGCGACACGGCTTGCACTGATCCCAATGGCTCGCGAATGAAGGGGTGCGTGGCGCGAATCCCAAGCTTCATCATCCCTGAGCACCCTTGCGTGCAGCGTCACGTCGAACGCTCAAGCGTTCGACGACAGCAACCGCTCACCCCTTCTTGCGACGGGTTCGGCGACCCTGTCGGCAAGCGCGATTTGGCGCTGTGCGGCTTGATCACGCTGGCCAGTGCCGAGAGGATCGTGCCCGAATGGCCGAGTGCAATCCGGTAACTCTCAATCCGATCATGTGGCCATCTCTGGAGCCATGCTCTACACGTCGCCCATGATGATTTCCGCATTCAGCGACGTGGACACGTGGATCTTCGACCTCGACAACACGCTCTATGCGCCCGAGGCACGGCTCTTCGAGCAAATCGAAGTCAGGATGACCGAATGGGTCGTCGATGCGCTGGGAGTGGACGGGGCGGAAGCGAATGAACTCCGAAAGCGCTATTGGGCCAGCTTCGGCACCACGCTCGCCGGGCTCATGCGTGAACACGACGTGGATCCGCAGTCGTTTCTCGAGCACGTCCACGACATTTCCCTCGATCATCTGGAACCGGACCCTGAGCTTGCAGGAGCAATCGCGACCCTTCCGGGGCGGGCAATCGTCTATACCAACGGATCGGAACCTTACGCCCGAAGAGTCATGGAGGCCCGCGGTCTGTCAGGAAATTTCGACGCCGTCTATGGCATCGAGCACGCGGATTTTCTGCCGAAGCCCGAACGTGTCGCGTTCGAGACCATAATTTCCCGGGACGGCCTTGTGCCGGAACGCGCAGCCATGTTCGATGACGATGCACGCAATCTCGTCGCTCCCCTGGCGCTCGGCATGCGCACGATCCTGGTGGCAAGAACACCCATTGCCGCCCCGCATGTCCAGCACCATGCGCCCGATCTTGCCGAATTCCTCAAGAGCCTCGCCTGAAGAAGTCCAGGTTCGCTTACACGAGCGACAAATTGGGGTTATGGTTCCCATCATGCGCGCGGAGGACACCGACATATTCGTTTCCGGCGGAGGAATTGCCGGATTGGTGGGGGCCCTGGGCCTTGCCGATGCAGGCTTCTCGGTAACGCTTGCCGACTCCGCACCGCCGCCCGCCACAGGCAAGAGTGACGACTTGCGTTCCACGGCATTTCTCGAGCCATCGCGTCGGCAGCTGAAAGCGATAGGGGTTTGGAATGCGTTAAGTGACGCCGCGACGCCGCTTGAGATCCTTCGCGTCATCAATTGCACGGGGGAGCCGCCAAGGATTGCAACAGAACGCTCGTTCAGTGCCGCGGACCTTGATATCCCCGCGCTGGGATGGAATCTCCCCAACGCCTTGACCCGGCGCAGGCTGGCCGAATTGGCCGAAGCCAGCCCGCGCATCGATCTCAGGTTCGGCATCGGATTCTCTTCGCTCGTTACACGCCAGAGCGAAGCGATAGTTGGATTGACCGACGGCTCGAGGCTTCGCGCGAGGCTGGCCATTGCAGCCGATGGCCGTGCGTCACCCCTGCGCGAGGCAGCAGGCATTGAAATCGAGACCGCCCGTTACGGCCAGAAGGCGCTGGCCTTTGCAGTGTCGCACACCTTGCCCCACCATGAGACTTCCACCGAACTGTACCTGTCGGGCGGAGCCTTCGTTCTGGTGCCCATGCCAGATCAGAACGGCGCACCGACCTCTGCCGTGGTTTGGATGCATGACGGACCTGAAGTGATACGGCTCGCCGACCTTGACGATTCGGCGCTCGGCGAGGCTGCCACGCAGCGCTCGTGCGACGTGCTTGGCCCTCTCGCTCCAATGTCCGGCCGCCAGGTGTGGCCAGTCATAACCCAGAGGGCTCGCAGGCTCTCCGCGCAACGCGTCGCGGTGATTGCCGAGGCGGCCCACGTGCTGCCGCCGATCGGAGCACAGGGCCTAAACGTCTCGCTCGCGGACATCTGGTGCCTGATCGATCTCGCGCGCGATACGCCGGACGAACTCGGGACGTCCACTCAACTCGGCGCCTTTGCCCGACTCCGGCAGCGGGACGTGCTGGCCCGCACCGGAATCATCGACCTCTACAACCGGCTCTGCCGCGACGGCACACCGGCCGGGCAATCCCTCCGCTCAGCCGGATTGCGGTTGGCAGGCGACTGGGCGCCCCTGCGCAGCGGCATCATGAGGGCCGGTCTTGCGGGTTGATTCTCCGGGCCGTTACCGAGGTGGCGGCACCCTGGAATTCAGGGCCAGTTGGACCAGTCCAATGCCACGATCCCGGTCTCCGGGTTGCAGGCACCGCGAAAGCCGCAGGAGATTCATGAACGTCGACGCTTGCCGCAACATCGCGCGCCGGCAACCTGCCAGGACCACGGAATGTCAACGACCGAGGGCGCGCGCGTCAGAACCCAGCCGACGCGGCGAACTGCAGCGGGTTGGCAGCAATTCCCGGTAGATTTTCTTTTCTTTTATTATCAGTCTGTTGCATGAGCGTCACGGATTTTCTTTCGTGGACTGTAACTGCTCGCCCCCCTTCTTGACCGTTGGATTTCTTGCCTGATCGCGTTCGGGACGAGCGTCCGGCCTTTTGCCGCGGCGCCTTGCGCGGTTCTCGCTGCCGACCTCCCGTCGAGGATTTGCGTTTGACATCACAGAGCGGACATTCCATTGCCGGTCGCGGATCGATCGTTCCGGGGAGGGGCCGTCTCGATGGGGGCATGGTACGGGTCAAAGGCGACGACGGGGCTCTGCCAGGCCATCGTGAGCCTCATGCCGCCTCGTTCCGCATGTCTGGAAACGCGCTTGGGCGGCGGCGCGATCATGAAGCGCAAGCCGCCCGCGCAGCGCGGCATCGGCCTGGACCGCCGGGCGATCGACGGCTTCGGACGGGACTGCCCCGTCGAGCTCCGCCATGGCTGCGCCTGCCGCTTCCTGTCCGGCTTCGACTTCCAGGGCCGCGAGCCGCCCTGCGTGCAGTCGACGCGCAGGTCGCAGCGCCGCTGCCGCGCGACGCCCCCGGGCGAGCGGCTCGCGGTGGAGGCCGGGTGATGGCGACGGTGAACGCGGCGTCGCTGCGCGACGAGTTCGAGGCGGCAAAGGCGCGGATCAAGACGCTGCGCGAGGCCGGCAAGGTGTCGGCGGAAGCCGACGCGATGTTCGCGATGCTGATCACGCTGATGAGCGTGCTGATCGCCGTCCTGCTGGAAAGGACGACCCGCAAGGGATCGAGGAACTCCAGCCTCCCGCCGTCGCAGACGGACAGGGACGGGACCGCACGGCGCGCCGGCAGCAGCGGCAAGGGCGCGAAGCCGAACCTGCAGACGGGCGACAACCTCCGGAAGACCACCGTCGAGGAGACGGTCGCCGTCGAGGCCTGCGACACATGCGGCGCCGACCTGTCCGGCGTCGACCCCGCCGGCCGGGAACGTCGCGTCCTGCACGACATCGTGTTCGAGGTCGTCGAGCGCCGCGTGGAGGCCGAGGTCAAGGAATGCCCGGACTGCCGGGCCCGCACCAAGGGCCGGTTCCCCGACGACATGCCGGGCCCGCTGCAGTACGGCGCCGGCCTCCAGGCCTTCGTCGTCAACCTGCCGGGCGCCCACATGCTGTCGCTGCGCCGGGCCGTCGCGCTGGTGCAGGCGATCTCGGGCCTCAGGCTCTCCGAAGCCACCTGCCTGGGCTGCGTGCGCCGCCTTCATGACGCCCTCGCATCATGGGAGCACGCCGCCATCGCACAGCTGCTGGAACGCCCGGCCCTGCATGCCGACGAGACCGGCTTCCGGGTCGACGGCAGAACCCAATGGCTCCATGTCGTCACCGACGGGTCCCTGACCCTGAAGTTCCTGCACCGCAAGCGCGGAAAGGAGGCGATCGAGGACATCGGCATCATCCCCCGCTGCACAGGCACCCTGGTCCACGACTGCTGGGCATCGTACTTCGCCTACGACCAGTGCAGCCATCAGCTCTGTGGCTCTCACCTCCTGCGGGAGCTGACCTTCGTCGTCGACTCCAACGGCTACCGCTGGGCGCGCCTGATGAAGAGGCTGCTGCGCGAGGCCTGCCACAGGGTCAACAGGAGCGACACCAAGACCCTGCCCGAGGACGGGCGCGCGGCCGTGCGCAGGCGCTACCGGACCATCCTGACCCAGGGCGCCCGGGAGATGCCCGAGATCCCGCCGCGGCCGAAAGGAAAACGCGGCCGGATCGCGAAGTCCGACGCACACAACCTCCATGAGCGCCTGGCGAAGCACGAAGAGTCCGTACTGCGCTTCATGGGCGACCCGGACGTCAGCTTCACGAACAATGCCGGGGAGCGGAAGATCCGCATGGCGAAGGTCAAGATCAAGCATCCATGTCTTGGGTCAAGCGCGGATTCAGCATTTTTTGGCAATTTCCGGGGAGGCGGTTCCGGGTTTTCCACGGTTGTCCACATCCCTGTCCACAGTCCGGCGGCGTGCGGGCATGCCGGAACCGCCCGGCCACCGACGCGTGACCGGCCAGACTGTTTCGTTTCGGGCCTGGCAAGACCGCCGCGAGACGCGGCCCGCGCTGGCGTCAGGCGGCGTCCGTCGCCCGGTCCTCCCACATGCGCCGGTCGCGCAGCAGGGCGTTCGCGGTCACGATCAGCTTCCTCATGACCGCGGTCACGGCGAGCTTGTGGGGCTTGCCCCTTTTCGTGAGCCGTTCATGAAAGTCCTTCATGTCGGGATTGAACCGGGTTGCCGCGATTGCCGCCATGTAGAGCACGTCCCTGGGTCTCCTCCGTCCGCCGGTGACGTGGCGCCCGCCCTTCAGGGTCCCGCTGTCGCGGGCGAAGGGGGCCACGCCGATCAGGGCTGCGGCCTGGCGGTTGCCGATCGCGCCGAGCTCGCCCATCCAGGCGATCAGGGACGCCGCCGTGACGGGGCCGATGCCCGGCACGGAGGTCAGGATCCCGTAGCTCTCCCCGAGATCGTCCGAGCCGGCGACAAGCTCCCCGATCCGCCGGTCGTACTCGCCGACGCCGGCGTCAAGCTCCGAGAGGACCTTCGGGACGGGTCCGTCCGGCAGAGGGTCGCCGACCTCGTCCCAGGCCGCCTTCAGCTGCGCGCGCTGGTCGACAAGGGCCTCCCGCAGCACCAGCATGTCTCGGAGCCGGTCGATCGTCACGTCGGCCGGCGCGGTGGCCGGCATGGCCGGGAACGCGGCCCCGAAGGCGGCCAGGATCCTGGCGTCGACCCTGTCGGTCTTCGCCAGCTCGCCGCCTGCCTTGGCGAAGTCCCGGGACTGGCGGGGGTTGACCACGCAAACGGAAAATCCCCTGTCATGCAGCGACTGCAGGAGGGCTCTGTGCAATCGTCCCGTCGCCTCGATGACGACCCGTTCCGCCCCGCCGTCCCTCAGGATGCCGGCGACCTTTCGGAAGCCGTCCGTGTCGTTGGCGGCGGTCTCGTCCCTGCCGTTCAGGTGAATGTTGAGCGACTTCTTGCTCACGTCGATTCCGGCGACTACGATGGTCATGTTCTCCCGCTCCTGTCCTCGCGATGATTCGGTTCTTGAACCCAGCATCCATCCAGGACCCGGGAGACGAAGGGAGGGCGGGCCGACCACGCTTGATCTCGGATCCGCTGATGCGATCCAGGGTGTCTCCGGTCCGACCCGCCCTGCGGGGCCAGGCCCCGCTCCGCCGCCGCCATGCATGGCGACGGCGGTCCCTGCACAGGAATGAACCGGGGAGGCGGCGGAAGGCAAGGCAATGGTTTTCCACAGGAATCCGCGCCCAACCTGTCCACAGCCACCTCCTGATTCGTTTCTGATTCTTTGAACATACGAGGTGTCGGGATGCTTCCGGACACAACTCCACGCCCACGCCTGGTGCCGGATCTCGAGCTACCTGAGCTCAATGGAGGCTCTCGGATACAACCCTCTCGTCGCCATCCAGATCGCGCTCGCCGGAAATGCCGCCAAAATGATCGAACTGCATGACCCTCAACCCGCCCTGGGAAAGGGGTGAGCAGTTACCGTGGACTTTTTGCGCCGGATCGGCTTTCCTGCGGCAAAACAGGCAAAGCCGAGCAGAAAAATGTCCAGAGATTCCTTCCGCAGGCATCTGTCGATGCCCGGCATGCTCCGCATGGTGCGCGCATGCTTCGACCGCGTTCCCGACACGATCAACGGACGTGACTTCAGCCTTTCCGGCTGCCTGATGTCGGGCCTCGCGGTGTTTTCGCTCAAGATGGGGTCGCTGCTTCAGTTCGACACACAGGTGCGCGGCGGCGAGGATCCGGTCCAGGCGCGGAACCTCCGCACGCTGTTCGGCGTGGAGAGGCCGCCCTCGGACACGTGGATGCGCGAACGCCTTGACGAGGCGGAACCCCCCCGCGACCTCCGCCGCTGCTTCATGGGCGTCCATGCCGCCCTGCAGCGCGGGAAGGTCCTCGAGGACTGGACCGTGCTCGGCGGCCGCCTCCTGATCTCGGCGGACGGGACCGGCCACCATTCCTCCCACAAGGTCAAGTGCGGGAACTGCTGCGTGAAGAACCACCGCGACGGTTCGAAGACGCATTGCCATCAGGTCCTCGGCGCGGCGATTGTCCACCCCGACCACGCCGAGGCATTCCCGCTGGCGCCGGAACCGATCCGGAAGGGGGACGGCGCGAAGAGGAACGACTGCGAACGGAACGCGGCGAAGCGGCTTCTGGACGACCTCCGCCGGGAGCATCCGCACATGAAGGCGATCATCGTCGAGGACGGGCTTGCGTCCAACCGGCCCCACATCAGGCACCTGCAGGACAAGGGCTTCCGCTTCATCCTGGGCGCGAAGCCGGGCGACCACGAACTGCTGTTCAGCTGGTTCGAGGCCGGCGAAACGAAGGAATCATGGGAGAGGCGCGACAAGGCGACCGGCACGGCGCACCGCTTCGAGTGGGACCACGCGCTGCCGATCAACGACGCGAACTTCGGCCTGAAGGTCAACATGCCGAAACACGAGGAGACGGACACGAAGGGAAAAACGCAGAGGTTCTCGTGGGTCACCGACCTCCCGCTCGACCGGGAGACGGTGATGCCCGTCATGCGAGCCGCCCGCCGTCGACGGGCCATCGAGAACGAGACGTTCCAGACGCTGAAGGCGCGGGACGCATGCAGGTTCGAGCACAATTTCGGGCATGGAGACAGGAATCTGGCGGACGTCTTCGCGACGCTCGCCATGCTCGCCTTCCTGATCGACCAGGTGCAGCAGCACTGCTGCCCGCTGTTCAGGAAGGCGCGCGAACGCCAGAGGCGCAACCTCTGCCTTTGGAACAGGATGCGCAGCCTGTTCCAGAATTTCGGCATCCCGGACTGGCGGACATGCCATCTCGCCATGTCGGGGAGATGAAGAAGCCCGAGCTTGCGGAAATGCTCCCCGACGGGCCGTAGCCGCCCGACCGCTCAGGACACGCTCGACCGACCCCGATCCCGCCCTTTGCCGAAACTTCATGGCCCGGACAGCCGCCCGGCCATCAGCCGTGCGTGCTCGGAACGGTCGGCCCAAGCCGTCCGTCCAGACCGGCCGCTGTCGGACCGACGATCAGGCTGCCGGGAATTGCTGGAGCGCTGTCACCGTCGCTTGCATCCCCGAAAATCTGCGCTAGAAGCTCTCGGGATTCACGAAACCTGCGACAAAGGAAGTTCCGATGCGCGTATATTATGATCGCGACTGCGACATCAACCTGATCAAGGACATGAGGCTGGCCATCCTTGGATACGGCAGCCAAGGCCACGCACACGCGTTGAACCTGCGTGATTCCGGGGCGAAGAACATCGCCGTCGCGCTTCGGGAGGGCTCGCCCTCGGCCAAGAAGGCGGAAGCCGAAGGGCTCAATGTCATGGGCATCTCTGAAGCCGCCGCGTGGTGCGACCTCATGATGTTCACCATGCCTGACGAATTGCAGGCCGAAACCTGGAGAGCCCGTGTCAGGGACCACATTCGCCCGGGCTCCGCCATAGCGTTTGCGCATGGACTCAATGTGCATTTCGGATTGATCGAGGCGCCTGACAGCATCGATGTCATCATGATGGCGCCGAAAGGTCCCGGCCACACGGTACGCGGCGAATACGTCAAGGGCGGAGGCGTGCCCTGCCTTGTCGCCGTTCACAATGACGCGTCCGGAAAGGCCCTCGAAATCGGCCTGTCCTACTGCTCGGCCATCGGCGGCGGGCGTTCCGGCATCATCGAGACCGACTTCAAGGAAGAGTGTGAAACCGACCTGTTCGGCGAACAAGCCGTTCTTTGCGGCGGCCTTGTGGAGCTTATCCGCATGGGCTTCGAAACCCTGGTCGAGGCAGGGTATGCACCCGAGATGGCGTATTTCGAATGCTTGCACGAAGTGAAGCTCATAGTGGATCTCATCTATGAGGGAGGCATCGCCAACATGAACTACTCGATCTCGAACACGGCCGAGTACGGCGAGTATGTCTCCGGGCCACGCGTCCTGCCCCGTGATGAGACCAGGGCTCGCATGCAGGCTATCCTGAAGGACATCCAGTCCGGCGAGTTCGTCCGCGAATTCATGACCGAAAACGCCGTGGGACAGCCTTTCTTCAAGTCGACACGCCGTAACAACGATGCACATCAGATTGAAGAGGTTGGCGAAAAGCTCCGCGCAATGATGCCCTGGATCTCGGCAGGCAAGCTCGTGGATCAAGCCAAGAACTGAGGGACCGCCTCACGCTCAGGCGCAAACGAAATGCCGCCACGTTCCATGCCCGTCTGGCAGTCTTCCCGACGGGCATTCAACGGCTTGACGGGGCTACCTGCCATTCGAGGCCCAGGCACGTCAGTCTTCGCTGAACTGAAGCGCGTACAGCCTCGCATACAATCCGCCGCGGGCAAGAAGCTCTTCGTGCCGCCCCTCGTCCACGACACGGCCCTTGTCCAGGACAACGATCTTGTCGGCCTTGCGAATGGTCGAAAGGCGGTGGGCTATCACCAGAGTGGTGCGCTCCGCAGCCAGGCGGTCAAGCGCCTCCTGCACGTGGGCTTCGCTTTCCGCATCAAGGGCCGAGGTCGCCTCGTCCAGCAGAAGGACAGGTGCATCGCGCAAGAGCGCGCGAGCAATCGCCACCCTCTGCCGCTGCCCTCCCGAGAGTCCCGTGCCCCGCGGTCCCGCCGGCGTATCCAGCCCTTCGGGGGATCCGGCAACGAAGTCTCTCAAATGCGCAGCATCGACCGCCGCAGAAACGCGTTCTTCCGTCACGTCTGGCGTGGCGAGCACGATATTGTGGCGAAGGCTTTCGTCAAACATCGGAGCGTCCTGCGTCACAACCGAAAAGAGCTGCCTCAGATCGGCGAGATCAAGCTTGGTGGTCGGCACGCTTCCCACCGTGATCTCCCCTCCACCGGCGTCAAGAAGACGGGTCAAGATACTGAAAAGTGTTGATTTTCCAGCGCCTGAAGCTCCCACAAGCGCAGTCGTTTCCCCAGCCTTGGCAACAAAGGTCACGTCCCTGAGCGCGGGAACGTGGCCATAGGACGCAGCCACATGATCAAACCGTATGTCCGCCGCACGGGGATCGTCCGGCAAAGCCGCGGGAATTGCGGGTGCATGAATGGTCGGCGCCACATGAAACACGTTTCGAATCCGCTCCAGGCTTGCACGCGTCGCCTGCCACGCGCCCGCGACATTCGCGAGTCGGCGGAACGGGTCGAACAGAAGCGCCATCGCGGTAAAGAACGACATGAACTGGCCAACGGTCTTTGCGCCGTCAATGATCTCTCTGCCGCCATAGATCACGACACTCGCGAAGCCGATCGCTGCCACCACGTCCATGGTCGAGGGAAGTCCTGCCTGCCCGATCCGGGTCTTCATCTCCTGGCCCAGGTAGCGGTCGACCGCTGCACCGAACCGCACGTCCTCGAACGCCTCGCTGTTGTTCAGCTTGATCGTGTCCATGCCGTGAAATATCTCGTCCAGCAGCGTCGAAAGCCGCGCGGCGAACTCGCGTGCCGCAAGTGCCTTTTTCCTGACGTAGCGCTGCATGCCGAGCACCGGTCCAATGAGGATTGGCACGCCAGCGACGGCAACGACCGTCCAGCGCCAATCCACCGAGATCGCGACGCCAAGCAGCGCAATGACGGTCACGACCTCGCGCCAGGCGGTTCCCAGGACCTGCATCCAGATCTGGTTGGCCAACGTCGTGTCGCCACGCACCCGCTCGATCAACGTGCCCGGCGCGTTGAACTGGAAATAGGCGCTGTCAAGCGTCAGGAGATGGCTCAGCATGTCACGTTGCATGCTTGAAGTGACCGCGAGGCCGGCGCCGTTCATGAGCAGCCGATGCCCGAAATCCGACACGGCCCTGACCAGGAAGATGCCAGCGATCACGCCCGCAACCCAGTAGACCGCCGTCCGGTTCCCGGCAAGGAAAACCAGATCGAACATGGGCTGCACGATATAGGAGAGCGCCCCGAGCATGGATCCCTCGATTGCCATCAGCACGAGCGCCGCCGCAATCTTGGGCCAATGCGCTTTCAGGTAGGTGCGCCACACCCATCCAATCAGTTCGCGATTGGAATGAGCGCGGTGCGGCGCGGACCATTCGGCCGATGTCTGGGAATTCTCGCTCACGCCCTCAATTCCTCGGACCACCTCGCAGCACTGCTAGCCCGCCCATGCCGCACGCACAAGCTGGCAAGGCATGCTCTCCGACCGGGGAACCCAGTTCAGGTCTTTCCTGGCAGCCTCGGCGACTAGGGCAGCTTGCGGGCGTCCCTGGATTCCGGACGCTGCCTCGATGCCCCGCAGACATTCGATCCACAAGCACGCAATGAAGGCGTTCGATGAAGCTTGCCCCGCGCCGATCATGAAAATGAACGCGAAGGAGATTCTTGAACTTCGGTACCGCGACAGCGCGAGCCAAAGGGCATTCGCGTGATTCCTCAATGCAGCGCCTGGCCTCGCGAGCAGGCGGGAGAGTGGGGAAAGGCGCCCAAGCTCTCGATCTTGGCAGACAACGAGGGGCGTTGCGTTGCAACGTGATGCCCGCAAGCGCCCCTATACTGACAGCGTTCAACCTGCTCGCATCAGGGACGATGGACCTACCAGACGACGTGCAGGCTGGACTCGGCGAGGACTCGATCTCGGCAAGGCCCGGCGTCCATTCGGGCAAGCGCGCGGTACGGGGGGAATCCTGCTTCCCCGACTGGCACGCATTGTCTCTGCCATCGGAATGTGAATATGTCCGGCCAGAATTCCGGAGCCTTCGTCATGAACCTTTCCAGCGGCGTATCCTATCTTGCCATACCCGGCCCCTCGGTCATGCCGGAACGGGTGTTGACGGCGATGCACAGGAGCGCGCCCAACATCTACGAGGGCGAGCTTGCGGACATGGTGCCCGGCCTTGTCGGTCGCCTGAAGCAAGTCGCACGCACGCAGCACAACGTGGCAATCTACATTGCAAACGGTCACGGAGCCTGGGAGGCGGCAATCTCAAACACGTTGTCCGCTGGCGACCGCGTGCTTGCGCTCGCCACGGGCACGTTCGCCCATGGTTGGGCCGAAGTGGCCCGGCGAATGGGAGTCGAAACGGAAGTCATGGACTTCGGGCAGCGCAGCGCCGTCGAACCGGAGCGCCTTGTCGAGCGCCTTTGCAAGGACCGCGACCACGAGATCAAGGCCATTCTTGCCGTTCACACGGACACATCGACGGGAATTCGCAATGAAATCGATGCCTTGCGGTCCTCCATCGACGTGGCCGGCCACCCGGCACTCTTAATGGTCGATTGCATGGCGTCACTGGGATGTGACCGCTTCGAAATGGATGCATGGGGCGTCGACGTGATGGTTGCCGGTTCTCAAAAAGGCCTGATGACTCCGCCCGGACTCAGCTTCGTGTATTTCAACGGCAAGGCTGACCAAGCCAGGAACGGTGCCGGTCTCGTGACCCACTATTGGGACTGGCACACGCGTGTCGAGCCCGAGGTCTTCTACCAGTATTTTACGGGCACGGCACCTGCGCACCATCTCTACGGTCTGCGCGAGGCGCTCCTGATGATCGAGGAGGAAGGTCTCGAGAACATCTGGGCAAGACACGCGGCCATTGCCGAATCCGTCTGGGCCGCCTTCGACCATTGGGGAAACGAAGGCCCGCTGGAAGTGAACGCGGCCGACCGTTCGACACGGTCGCATTCCGTGACTGCCTTGCTCACCGGCACGGAAAGGGCAACCGCGCTTCGGGAATGGTGCGAAGACCGAGCGGGACTCACCTTGGGAATCGGCCTCGGGATGGCGGAAAGAACAGCGCCCGAATGGCATCACTTCTTCCGGCTTGGCCATATGGGGCACGTCAATGCCCAGATGATTCTCGGCGCTCTCGCCACCATCGAGGCAGGCCTGATGGCGGTCGACATGCCTCACGACCCGGGCGGCGCGCTTAAAGCGGCAGAACTGATCGCCGCACGGGCGTAACAGACGGCGGAGCAGCTGCCTCACACTGTCACTGATGCGGAATTGGCGAAGGTACGTGGCTGGTCGCGTTGCGCGAGATCGAACTCTATCGTGGAAAACCGCCTCTTGAATCAGGCACGTCCCAATGCGGCATTGCAGCATGCTGGCAAATGGGAGCGCCGATGCCAGAGACTCCTTGGTTCGTTCTCGGAGAAGCCTTTGGGGATTGTATCGAATCGCCGCAGTACTGCTGGCAACCTGGTCTATGGAATCAGAATTCCATTATAATTCAGTCAGATAGAGCTACGATGACCGAAACTCGGTGTATCAAGATTTTTTTGAACGAGCGGGGAGCATACCTTGTGACGTCTCTTGTGGCGGCATTTTATCGAAAGGCTTATCCCTTTGCCACAGGTTGTTCCACATCTTGTGTCGGAGGGGTTGACCTGCCGCCGTGTTCGTCTTGTGTTCACGTCATGCCCGACCGGTACAAGCATGACCGCCCGATGTCGCTCCAGCAGTTCGAGAGGCTCTTTCCGGACGAGGACGCCTGCGCCCGCCATCTCGTGAAGCTTCGTTGGGGCTACGGCTTCGTCTGCCCCGCCTGCGGCGGGACGAAAGGCCGGGAACTCAAGGGGGACCGGTGCCGCCATGAATGCGCGGATTGCGGGCGCCAGACCTCGGTGACCGCGGGCACCGTGATGCACCGCAGCCATCTTCCGCTGAAGACCTGGTTCCTCGCCGCCCGCATCGTGGCCACGCATTCCAACGGGATCTCGGCGCTCCAGCTGCCGGCGCAGCTGGGCATCGGAAGCTGCAAGTCGGCCTGGCCGCTTCTCCAGAAGCTGCGTCGGGCGACGGTCGATCCGGACCGGAGCGTCCTCCAGGAGATTGTGGAGGTCGACGAGGCGTCGATGCCGTTCCGTGGGGGACGTGGAGCGGAAGGCCGGTCGAAAAAGGGCCGCAGCGCGGAGGGAAGGATGCTCCTGGCCGGCGCCGTCGAGCTTTCCGAGGATGGAAAGCCCCGCCGCATCCGGTTGAAGGAGATGGACGATTGCAGTGCCGACTCGCTCCAGGGCTTCATCGCCGACGTCGTCGAACCCGGGGCGCAGGTCGTCACCGACGGCTGGAGTGGATGCTCCGGTCTGCCCGGGAACCCGCACGAGGCCATGGTGATCGGTGAACAGGAGGCGCACGACTGCAGGCGGAACGGCACCACCTGCCTGCTGGCCGCGCTCGACGTCGCCACCGGCAAGGTCGTCGGCCGGACGGTCGGGCGGCACCGCTCGGAGGGGTTCCTCGCCTTCCTCGACCACGTCGCCGAGGGGATCGATCCCGGAACCCCGGTCCATGTCGTCCTCGACAACGTCTCCTCGCACAAGCCGGCCGAAGTCCGCGAATGGCTGAAGGGCCGTCCCGACTGGCAGTTCCACTTCACCCCGACCTCGGCCTCCTGGATGAACGCCGTCGAGGGGTTCCTCTCCAAGCTGTCGAGGCAGAGGCTGAAGGACGCGGTCTTCGACTCGCTTGACGAGTGCATCGCGGCCATCGAGGGCTGCATCGAGCACCACAACGCCAACGACGCCCGCCCGTTCCGCTGGAGCAGGAAGCCGGAAGACCTCGTCGAGGCCTGGAAGAGAGGGCACCAGAAGCTGCAGGAAATGGCATCAAGTGAATGAATCAAACCACTAGTGACTTTCCAAAGAGGCCCGATGCTCTGGTTTGTCGGCACTGCGAAACTGTTGTCTTCGATGTACACCTTGCACAGAGACTCAAGGATCGAACAGGCGGCAGCTATTGCAGCAGGAGGATCCGTTTCGACGTTGTCCAAGCAACGGGTAAATTCTTGATTGACTGCCGAGAGGTCCCTTCCTGTAGGAGTTTCTTCAGTGATTTGGTTGAAAATGTTCGTTCCGAACCAAGGATAACTCCACCTTTGTGATACGATAATCCATGTCTGGAGAAGACATCTTCGATCTTGGTGCGACTGTGTTTCTGGTCGTGATAATGGCCAATATCGACTTCCATGAATTCTTCGATAACCTTTCCCAGAAGTAAAACCGGATCCTCAACCTCAGTATGCATACGCTTTAGCCATGTTTGGCATTTGACAACGCAATTGCCGTCTGGAACTTCGCCCTGGGCGCCCGCCTCATAGAACAGTCTTTCGAGCGTCTTGTGGTGGTAGATGCTGGAGCCGAGGGCTTCTCCGACTATCGAACAAACGGCAACGGGAAGCTGACGGGATGGGGAGGCTGCAAGGGGTAATGGAGCTCCTGAGCTCGTGCGCAAGGCGAGGGCTTCTTCAATATCCAAAATAATGGCTTCAATTTCAGCGCGGGCCTCGAATGCCGAGTACAGGTTGTCGACCTCAACCTCAAGAGAGTTCAGGAGGGATGCGGCGGGTTCCGGAAGAATCGGACTTGCAAGCCGTTGAAGCTGAACCACTAAGTGGCAGTAACCCAAGGTAACGGCGGTGATTTCGTCGAGGTCGTCCGAAGGGCCACAGAATTTGACAGACCGGTGGTGATCAATGGTTTCTCGAATTCGCTGCTGTTTTGTTTCGCTGAGGTCTGTCATCGTCTCCTGACCTTGGCGGCTGTGGACAATACCTTGAGTTGTTCGGCGCGTGGGCATGACCTGTCGAGCCCGGACCTGTTCAACGCCTCAGCAAGGTTCAGAGGTCCTTACCTCGAGGGCAGAAGCTGGCAACTCTCGTGAACCCATTTTTCCGGATTTCGCCGGCGACTCTGATGCCGGGCCCCTTGTTTTCTTGCTTCATCGAAAATGTTCGGCGACCCCAGCACCCGCTTCGGGGTTCATGGAATCTTGCCCGCCCACTGTGCGCCTGGATTGTCGGCAAAGTCCCCAAACGAGCTTATTTGTCAGGCTGAAGTGGTTCACAAGGAGCCATGATTGCCTCCTGAGGTCAGGAGCTCTGAAGGTTAGCGGCGCCGAAGCCTTTGGCCGAACTACAGACGGCGATACTATCCCGGGCACGCACGAGCCAGATCGTCAATAATTTCAGCGAACCGGTCCTCCAGCCCCTCGGACGCCAGATCGTTGAGGAATTGACGCCGCCACAGGAGCCGTCGATCTGGATCGTCCAGGTCCGCCTGCGCAAAGTCACGCCCGCTCGGCCAGAAGCGCCAGGAGTGGCGGGTTGATGTAGAGGTTCTCACGCCCCGCCTTGATTTGCTCGAGGACGCCTTCGGCTGCGAGGGCTTTCAGATAGACGGCGGCCGTCTGGCGCTTGGCGATGTCCGCTTCGACCACGTCGCCGATCCGGCAGTAGGGATGCACAAAGATCAGTTCCGCCAGTTCCCGGGAGTAGATCTTCGGCATCCTCTGTCGAATTGAGGCGCCCGTCTCGTCGAGAAGCTCCCGGATCGCGCGGATTTTCGTCGTCGTCCATTCCGCCGTCGTTCTGACAGCCTCCAGAATGAAGAGTATCCACGTCTCCCAGTCCTGTCGGGTCGTCACCTCGAGCAGATACCGGTAGTAGAGCGCCTTGTTCCGGATGATGTGCCGGCTGAGATAAAGGACGGGAACGTCGAGCAGCCCCTTGTTGACGAGATAGAGCAGGTTCAGCACGCGTCCGGTCCGGCCGTTTCCGTCGACGAACGGGTGGATCGCTCGAACTGATAATGCATGACCGCAAGGCGGATCAGCGGGTCGATCTCCTCGGCCTCGTGAATGTAGCGCTCCCAGTTGGCGAGCTTGCTCCGGAGAACGTCCTCTCCCTCCGGCGGGGTGTAGATGACCTGCTGGGTTGCATCGTTCACCAACGCCGTTCCCGGCGTGTTGCGAATGTCCAGCTCCACCCCCTTGATCGTTCGACAGACTTCGACCGCAATGGCGGTTGAAACCGGCCGTTGGTTCAGCATCTCGAAACCGCGGTGCAACGCGGTGCGGTAGCGCAAAGCTTCCCTGGTGGCAGGATCGGCTCGACCCGTCGTGTCGTTGGCGTAGCGGAACAGCCGGTCGGCCGTCGTGACGATGTTCTCGATTTCGGAACTCGCCTGCGCTTCGAGCAGGGGGATCGAGTTGATCAGCATCGCCTGGTTCGGGATAAGATTCCCGGAGACGCGGAGCTCCGCCAGTGCCGCGCGCGCGGCAATGCAACTCCGAAGAATGGCCTTTGTCTCGGTTTCCGATGCCGGCGGCAGGTTTGGAAGGTCATTGAAGGGGTGATTGGGATCGAACGCCATGTCGATGTATCCTGCTCCCGTCGACACGTGTTCCGAACATGTCGATCTCATCGACACTTCACTCCAATATGTCGATGCAGATAGGATATATCGACATATTGGGCCGTGGCAAGCAGATGGGCCGGCAATGTTGACCGCTGTCAATCAGGCGTTCCGCGCTCCGCCATTAGTCGGAACTTCATACGGGCATTTTGCGTTCAACCTGTTGACATGAAAATGGAATCTTCGATTCTGAGGCCCCGTATATGGATTTCTGTTGCCATCTCGATGCCCCAATAGCATCCGGCACGGACCACGGCAAAGACGCCGCGGGCGACACGGACAACAGGAGCCTTGCAACAGGGAAAGGGCACGATTCTGGCAAAAGCGCGGCTTTCCGCCAGAATCCCGCTCTTTTACGCAGCCGCTGACAGTCTTGCCGACCGCCTTGAACCCGCCGGTCCAAGTGGCCCTTGACGGCACCAAGCCGACATGGCCTACAACCGGGATGCCTTCGGCGGCCAGGGTACGGACGGTCTCGACTGAAGCGGCGCAATAGACGCAGTCGGCCCCCACGCGGATAGCCTTGTGGGCGGCACGCAGGTAGTCCTCGGCGGTGCAAAGCTCGCCATAGGGAAGGTCCGACTGGACGAAGGACCAAGCCGCCATTGGCAGCCCGTCAACGGCCTTGACCGCACCCGAAAGCCGACTTCGCCAATCCGGCGGAAGTATTGCAATTTGCGCGGGTTTCCTCGGATAGCGCCAGCAACTGTCAGTCGGGCATCAGGTCAGGGTGATCCCCCAGGCGATTGCCGATGGTCCTTATGATGCTGTCGCGATTGCGTGAAACGCCCTTCAAGAAGCCAAGTTCCAGAGGCAGGCCATATATATCCACAGGGGCGACTTCGGATCAGGATCGCCTTGATATCGCAGACAGGCTACGGCTCATGGAACAAGCACCATCAAAAATCCCGGAACCACGTATCTGGCCACTGCAACCCTCCATCAATGCGTTCCGATCTGAAGGCGCTGGGTTGAAGAAGCGGTGCGGCTCCGGCAAGATCAGCGTTTCGCAGCGGCCAGTGCCTCTGGAAGGACACTCGCAAGAAGTTCCAGGTCAGCCGGACGCCCTGCAGTAATCCGGATGCATCGGTTGCCTGGTGCGACGCCGGGCATCCGAACGAAGACATCCCGCGCTTCGAGCTCTTCCAGAACGCGGCGCGCAAGGGCGCCATCCCTGCCGCAATCAATAGCAACGAAATTCGCAGCCGACGGAATCGAACTCAGTCCGCATTCCTCTGCGATCGCCGCGACCCGCTTGCGTGCCTCGGCAACTTCGTGCCTTACGTGGCCAAGCCAGCCCGTGTCCGAAAGGGCAATCCGCGCAGCAATCTGGCTGATCCGGTTCATGCCGAAGTGATTGCGTATCTTCTCGAAGCTCTTGATCACGCTTCGCTCGCCGAAGGCATAGCCCACCCGCATTCCCGCCATTCCATAGGCCTTCGAAAACGTTCGCATGCGGATCACGCGAGGATCGTCGATCGGCACGTCGGGCACGATTCCATCCGGCGCAAACTCCAGATACGCCTCGTCAAGTATCAGGACGCAATCCTCGGGAAGGTCCGCGACCATGGCCTCGATCCGGGCCGGATCGTGCCAGGTACCCATTGGGTTGTCTGGATTCGCCAGATAGATCATTTTCGAGTCGGATGTCCGCGCGGCTTCAAGGAGGGCGTCCACGTCTTCCCTGTCGTCCCGATACGGCACCTTCAAGAGCCGGCCGCCAAATCCCACGACATGGTAGCTGAATGTCGGATAGGCTCCGTCGGAGGTCACGACCTGGTCGCCTTTCTCGACATAGAGTCTCACGGCATAGCCGAGAAGTCCGTCGATCCCCTCGCCCACGACAACCTCGTCTCGGGCGATTCCCAGATGAGCGGCGAGAGACTCGCGCAACTCGAAACTCTCCGGATCTCCGTACATCCAGGCATCGCCCGCCTCGCCCTGAATTGCCTTGATTGCCTTGGGCGACGGTCCGAACACGCTTTCGTTGGCACCGATCCGGGCCCGGAATCGGTGGCCGAGGCGGCGCTCGATGGCCTCGGGGCCCACAAACGGCACGGTCGCCGGAAGACTGCCCGCAAGCGGGGTTTCCAATGGTCGTTTCATCGCACCGAATTCAGCACGCGGCACATTTCCTGGCAAGCCCGCAAAAGCGCCCTCCCGATGCCGCAAATGAACGATCCGCCCCGGAAGGGACAGGACATGATTGTCGCAGGGAGAAATGGCATGAAAATTGGTTTCATTGGACTTGGAAACGTTGGCGGCAAGCTTGCCGGCAGCCTCCTGCGGAACGGTTTCGACCTGACCGTTCGCGACCTTGATCGCGAATTGGCCGAACCGTTCCTTGCGGACGGGGCAAAATGGGCCGGGAGTCCTGCCGAAACGGCCGCCGCTTGCGACTACGTGATCACCTGCCTGCCCTCACCGTCGGCCTGCGCGGCCGTCATGGAGAAAGAGGACGGCGTTCTCACAGCCATTCGCCCGGCATCCATCTGGGCGGAAATGTCGACCACGGATGCAGAAGAGGTCCGGCGCATTGCGCGCCTTGTCGAAGGGAGAGGCGCAAACGCGATCGACTGTCCGGTTTCCGGCGGCTGCCATCGTGCGGCAACCGGGAACATATCGATCTTTGCGGGATGCGACAGGCCAACCTTCGAGAGGGCCCTCCCGATCCTCACGACACTCGGACGGCGGGTGTTGCATACCGGCGGGATCGGGTCGGCGTCGATCCTGAAGGTCATGACAAACTATCTTGCTACCGCCAATCTTGTCAGCCTTGCCGAGGCGCTCGCGACGATGAAGGCGGCCGGCATGGATCTTGCCACCACCTACGAAGCGATCCGGATCTCGTCGGGCACTTCCTTCGTTCACGAAACCGAAGGCCAGGTCATTCTCAACGGATCGCGTGACATCAACTTCACGATGGATCTCGTGCTGAAGGACATTGGTCTCTTCGATCAGATCGCCGCCGACAAAGGCGTTCCGCTCGCGCTTTCCCCACTGCTCGTCGACATGTTTCGGGAGGCGGTCGCATCCTACGGCCCGCGTGAACTCTCGCCCAACATCATCAGGCGCTACGAGGAAGCCGCCGGCCTGGACGTCCGCGCACCGGGCTTTCCTTCCGAAATCGTAGACGACGAACCGGAAGGACCCGGTCACGAGATCACGGTCAGCCGCGGCTGAATCATCACGCGAGACGCTTCGCGGCAGGTTCGCCCCCGAAATGGCCGACGCTCACTCGATCTTTGGCAGCAGGCTGTTCACGCTTTCCTTGGCGTCGCCATAGAACATGCGCGTGTTTTCCTTGTAGAACAGCGGGTTCTCAATGCCTGCGTAGCCGGTGCCCTGCCCCCGCTTGGAAACAAGGACCTGCCTGGCCTTCCAAACCTCAAGAACCGGCATTCCGGCAATCGGCGAGTTCGGATCGTCCTGTGCGGCCGGATTGACGATGTCGTTCGAGCCGATGACGATTGCCACATCGGTGTCCGGAAAGTCTTCATTGATCTCGTCCATTTCGAGCACGATGTCATAGGGCACCTTGGCTTCGGCCAGCAGCACGTTCATGTGGCCCGGCAACCGTCCGGCGACCGGATGGATGGCAAAGCGCACCTCCTTGCCTTGAGCCCGCAACTTGCGTGTCAGTTCGCTTACCGATGCCTGTGCCTGCGCCACGGCCATGCCGTAGCCCGGCACGATGATGATCGAATCGGCCTCGCCCAAGACGGTCGCGACCCCGTCGGCATCGATGGCAATCTGCTCGCCTTCCATTTCTGCCGCCGGACCGCCATCCCCGCCGAAGCCGCCGAGAATCACGCTCACGAAATGCCGGTTCATGGCGCGGCACATGATGTAGGACAGGATCGCGCCGGAAGAGCCCACGAGGGCGCCTGTCACGATCAGCAGGTCGTTGCCCAAGGTGAAGCCGATCGCGGCCGCCGCCCAACCAGAATAGCTGTTCAGCATCGAGACGACGACCGGCATGTCGGCGCCGCCGATCCCCATGATCAGGTGCCACCCGATGAATCCCGCCACGAGGGAAACCACGACCATCGTCCAGAGTCCGGCCCCGTCCAAATACAGGAATCCGAGGGCCAGGCATGCAATGGCGGCAATTGCGTTGAGCCAGTGGCCGGAAACGACCGGCAAAGGCATCTTCTCCGATGGCAGCATGAGTTTCTTCGGCTTGCCGCTGACCTTGCCGGCCAGCTTTCCGAACGCGACGACGGATCCGGTGAACGTGATCGCGCCGATCACGATTCCGAGAAACACCTCAACCTTCAGGATCGCGATCTCGGTCGCGTCCTTCTTCCACAGCTTTTCGCCAAAGGCCGTGAGACCGGCCTCCTCAAGTGCCGTGCCCGATTCGCGCATCGCGGTGACCGCGTTCAGCATGATGTCGGCGTTCAGCCCGATGAACACCGCCGCCAGCCCGACAAACGAGTGAAGCGCCGCCACCAGCTGCGGCATTTCCGTCATCTGCACCCGCGCCGCCACGTACCGGCCCACGAAAGCGCCCGCCGCCAAAGCGACGACTATGAGCGCAAGGTTCTGGATTCCCGGTGACAGCACCGTCGCCAGGATGGCGGTCGCCATTCCGACAATTCCGTACCAGATCGCCCGCTTGGCGCTTTCCTGGTTCGACAGGCCGCCCAGCGACAGAATGAAGAGGACCGACGCCGCGATATAGGCGGCCGTGACAAGTCCGTTCGACAACATCGTCCGAGCCCCTTACGACTTCTGGAACATGGCGAGCATCCGGCGAGTCACCAGAAAGCCCCCCACGACATTAATTGAGGCAATCAACACGCTGACAAAGCTCAACAACACGACGATCCAGTTCACCGCCCCAATCTGAAGCAGCGCCCCGACGATGATGATCCCCGAAATCGCGTTCGTCACCGACATCAGGGGCGTGTGAAGCGCATGCTGGACATTCCAGATCACCTGGAATCCGACGAAAACGGCGAGGACGAAGACGATGAAATGCTGCATGAAGCTCACGGGCGCGTATGACCCGACAAGAAGCATGAGAACGCCGCCGATCACGAGCAACGCGACCTGCCGCTTCGTCGCTTGCTTGAAGGCGGCAAGCTCTCCGGCCCTTCTCTCTTCCGGCGTCAGTTCTCGCGGGCTTGCCTTCGCGGGCTGCGCAGCGATCGCCTGAACCTTTGGCGGCGGCGGCGGATAGGTGATTTCGCCGCCGAAGGTCACCGTGGCACCTCGGATGACGTCATCCTCCATGTCGTGGACGATCTCGCCGTCCCGTTCCGGCGTCAGGTCCGCAACCATGTGCCGGACATTGGTTGAATATAGCAGCGAGGACTGCGCAGCCATGCGGGACGGAAAGTCGGTGAAGCCGACGATGGTGACTCCATTGTCCGTCACGATCTTCCTGTCCGTTTCGGTCAGTTCGCAGTTGCCGCCCCTCTCGGCGGCCAGGTCGACGATGACGCTGCCCGGCTTCATTGCCTCGACCATGTCGCGGGTCCAGAGGATCGGTGCGTCCCGATTGGGAATCAAGGCCGTCGTGATGACAATGTCCATTTCCGGCGCAAGCTCGCGAAACTTCTTGAGTTGCTTCTCCCTGAATTCCGGGCTTGACGGCGCGGCATAGCCGCCCGAGGCAGCGCCATCCTGCTGCTTGTCCTCGAATTCCAGCGCCACGAATTCCGCCCCCATCGACTCGATCTGCTCGGCCACTTCCGGCCTGACGTCAAAGGCGTAGGTGATCGCACCGAGGCTTGTGGCCGTGCCGATCGCCGCGAGACCGGCGACACCCGCCCCCACGATGAGCACTTTCGCCGGCGGCACCTTGCCTGCAGCCGTGATCTGGCCTGTAAAGAACCGCCCAAAATTGTTGCCCGCCTCGATGACCGCGCGATATCCCGCGATGTTCGCCATCGAGCTGAGCGCGTCCATCTTCTGCGCCCGGCTGATCCTCGGCACCATGTCCATCGCGATGAGATTGGCGCCGTTGTTCCGGGCGATTTCCAGAAGCTTCTCGTTTGCGGCAGGATAGACGAACGAGATCAGCGTCTGCCCTCGCGAAAGCGCTGCCGCTTCGGATTCAGTTGGGGGCTGCACCTTGGCCACCACATCCGCATCGCTCCAGATGGCCTCCCCGGTCAAGACTTCGGCACCGGCATCCCTGTACTCGGAGTCGCCGAAGCCCGCAGCCGCACCTGCACCCGCCTGAATTAGGCACGCGTATCCTAGTTTCTGCAGGTCTCTTGCGCTTGCCGGCGTCATCGCCACCCGCGCCTCGCCCGACGCAACTTCCTTTGGCACTCCGACCTTCATCGGCCGTCCCCCGTCCACAACGACTGCTTCATCATCCGGCGTGTCTAGTTGGCGCGCCCGCTTTGCACAACCGCTTCATGTGCCGCATCTGTACGTGACCGATCTGACAGGAGAATGAGGCACAGCCATTCAGGGAGCGTTTCCAACAACTTCGGTGCGGCTTGAGCCAGATGTCATTCCCAGGCATGTCACGCTTCCTGACGCGATCATGACTGCGCGGCCGTCGCGCGTCTCCCGAGGTTCGGACAGCAGGGCGGTCCATCCGACGCCTTGCAGCGACCTGCCGCTGGATGCCCGAGCAATGCGCATTCGTGACATCCGCCCCGTCGTCTTGAAGCCTTGAGATCATGAACGGCATCATGACTTGCCTGACCGCACGACTGGCCACCGTGAAGTGCGGCCGGACCGTCGAGCCGGACTGGCGGAACATCCGCCTCACGATCACCATGGCGAGGACGCGCCGCAAATTGTTCGCAATCCTCGAAGACCGCCGCGCCCTTGGCGCGACCTGCTGCACCATGAGAATTTCGAGATATCCGTTCAAGGCCCGGCGATGCTCCGGGCACGGAAAATTTTCATTGCAAGCCTTCACGAGACCCGTCGGTGGACCCGCTGGTGATTTGGCACCCGGCTCGACCGCCTCGCGAGGATTTCCTGACTCGGATCATGCTGGCATCCTCAGATGTCCTGACCTCGGGGCGCAATCATGGGTTCCGTGAGGATCATTTTATCCAGGCAAACAAGCTCTGCTTGGAGATTTGTCGGCAATCCTGGCGCGTAGTGAGCGAGCAAGATTCCATGAACCCCAATACGAGGGCTGAAGCCTCGGACATTGGCGGTGAAGCATGAAAACAAGGGTTTCAGCCTCAGAACCGTCGGCAAGATCCGGGAAAAAGGGTTCACGAAAGTTGCAAGATTCAGCATAGGAGGTCAGGACGTCTGATCCTGTACGCTCAAGATGCGCGACGCGCCAAAGGCCGGGCCAACCCGTTCGCTCACGCTCCTCCAGGCTCCGAGAACGGCAGAACCGGTCTCGTTGGAATTTCGCACGACGTCGTGCGTGGCAGTGCCGAGGACGCATGCTTCAGGAAAACCAGGTGTCGTAGTCGCTGACCAGCAGATGCGACGGTGCAAGGTCCTCCTCAATGTCGGCAAACCGCCCGATCGGTTCACGGAAGACATTGTCCGTCAGGTCATCGTTCACGGTCGAGACTTCGCCAATCAGGACGTCACCGTTATCGCCCCAGAACGAATGCCAGTCGCCAGGGTTCAGCGTGACGCTCTCGCCCGGAGCCAATTGGAGGACCTCGCCCGGCTGCAATCGGCGTTCCAACCCGTCGGCGAGGACAGTGACGCCCTTCTCCCCGTCAAAGTTTCCGTCCGCATCAGAACCAAACAGTTCAACTGCCAGAATTGCGCCGGCCCGGTTGATGATGTCCTCGGACTTGATGACATGTGTATGCATCGGGCTGACTTGGTCTTGCCGGCTAATCAGCAGCTTCTCCGCGTAGACCATGCCCCTTCCGAGCTCCAGGTCGGCAAGAAAGCCGTTTCGCAACGTGAACAGGAAGAGCCCGAGCTTGTCGAACTCCCCCTGCCCGTAATCCGTAATGTCCCAGCCGAGACGCGCGTCGGCAATGCGCTTCGCCGACCCCTCGTGCACACGGGCGCGAAACTCTTCCGGCCTCCAATAGGCGAACGGCGGCAACGCAAAGCCGAACGAGCGCATCATCTCGTCCGCGCTTGCAATGATGTCATTGATGCGAGAGCGCTTCATCTGCTTCTCCGAGGCAAGTAAGTCATGCAATTCGTGACAGCTTGAGCGCTCGGCGTCCAGACCTGCAAAGGCTTCGCGCGATGTCCAGAACTGCATGGGAACAGCGCCGAACAGGTCTGGCAGGCCGCTAGGCGCTTCTGAGCAGTCCCGGCCTCTCCCCTGCGGCCCAGCGACGGACCGCATCGCCAAATGCCTCGAACAGCGGACGGGAGACCGGATCTTCCGCCGCCCTGTATTCCGGATGCCACTGCACGCCGAGCGCAAATCCCGGCGCGCCTTCGACATGGATCGCCTCTTCGGTGCCGTCTTCCGCGCACCCGTCGATGACAATCCTCTCGCCAACTTCCTTGATGCCCTGTCCGTGAAGCGTGTTGGTCAGAACCGTCGTGGCACCGAACAATCGATGGAAAACGCCACCCTCGGTGAGCATCACCTCGTGGCGAAGCTCGAACTTCTCGTCCAGGGTCCCGTCGGGGGGCATCCTGTGATTCATGCGGCCCGGCAATTCCCGTATCTCGGGATGGAGCGACCCGCCCATCGCCGTGTTCAACTCCTGGAATCCGCGGCAGATCGCAAGAACCGGTTGGCCTGCAGCCACGCATTCGCGAATCAACGGCAAGGTGATCCTGTCTCGGGCGCGGTCAAAGTCGCCATGAGCCCTCGTCGGTTCCTCTCCGTATTCTTCTGGGTGCACGTTCGCGCGTCCGCCCGGAAACAGGAACCCGTCGCAGACTGACTTCAGTTCTGCAACGGTAACCAGTTCAGGATCCGCCGGCACGATCAGCGGCATGGCCCCGGACACATCCCGAATCGCAACGGAAATCATGCGCCCTCCCGAATGAACGGGGTATTCGCGGCTTATGAGATGTGCATTGCCGATGATCCCAACGACGGGCAAGGGCATCGCTTCCTCCCAGGACAAGAATGCGCGGCGCGCCACCCGCGCCATCTAATACGGCATGCCGTATCGGCACAAGTCCCCCGCATGCAACCCCATGCAACCGCTTGCCCGAACCATTCCGCCTCGCACCCCTGGACAGGATGACTTGAGTCCCTGGACTTCCCGAGCATCTCGATGGGGACGTCATGCTGTTGCAGAACCGCCACTCGTCGGTTCTCCTGGGCAAAGGGCGCTGGCGTCGCCGTCGCAACGACATCCCGGTGTTCGTGGAACTCACCGAACTGGCGGCGCGCGCTATCCGACTACACCGAGTCAGCCAAGTCGGCTGCCCGAGGGGCTCCATCCCGCCAAGGCGAGGACGCAGCCCGCGGGCACCGCGCGGATCGTGTTCCAGGACTGCCATGCGCCGGAGTATTTCCGCCAGGTTTCCTGCGCTCCGACGGGGCCAAGCGGCGCATCGACCAGCGCCAACGCCTCGTTCAGCGGCACATTGACAGTCATCGTCGGAACCATCACGCCCAGAACATGCAGAATGCTGGCCAGGGCGAAACAGACCGTGGCCCGCCGCTCCCTTGCATTCAAGGCAGACAGTGCCGTGAACAACAGCAGAACGGGAGTGCCGGTCAAGCGTGAGCGAATCAAAATGGCGGAGACCGACCTGCATGCCTGCCGCATGCACGAACCGGATCACCTTCAGAAATGTGCATCGCCGAAGAGCCCGGCGTTGATCGCCTGTTCGCTACGCCCTACATGAACCCTCGCGTCAACCGGCCAGGATCGCGCCAATGAACGACAGCAGCCCGCAGATTGTGCGCCTCGCCGACTACCGGCCACCATCCTGGCTGGTGGACTCGGTCAATCTGACGTTCCGGCTTGATTCGAAAGCAACCCGGGTCATTTCGCGCATCGCGTTTGCGCCGAACCCCGAGGCAGGCGACCGAACCTTTCGCCTCGACGGCGAGGGCCTGCGTCTCATCCACGCAGAGATTGACGGCCAGCCGGCGCGCCCGTGCCTCGATGAAATCGGCCTGACCGCGGCTGTCCCGGAACGGGCCTTCACATGGGACTGCGAGGTCGAGATAGACCCGGACGCCAATTCCGAACTTGAAGGCCTTTACCATTCGGACGGGCTGTTCTGCACGCAATGCGAGGCGGAAGGCTTCCGAAAGATCACCTACTTCCCGGATCGTCCTGACGTCTTGGCGCCCTTCGACGTTCGCTTGGAAAGTGACCTGCCCGTCTTGCTCTCGAACGGCAACCCTGTCGCGGAAGGCAGCGGCTGGACGGAATGGCGCGACCCGTGGCCCAAGCCGTCATACCTCTTCGCGCTGGTTGCAGGGAATCTCGTCGCACATCGCGGCCGGCACCGGACTCCGGATGGCCGCGACATAGACCTCAACATCTGGGTCCGGCCCGGCGACGAGCACCGCTGCGCCTATGCATTGGAAAGCCTCAAGCGCGCAATGGAATGGGACGAACGCGCATATGGCCGCGTCTACGACCTCGACGTCTTCAACCTGGTCGCGGTCGACAACTTCAATGCCGGCGCGATGGAGAACAAGGGCCTCAACATATTCAACTCGAAATACGTCCTTGCCTCGTCCGAAACCGCAACCGACCGCGACTTCGAAGCGATCGAGAGCATTGTTGCGCACGAGTATTTCCACAACTGGACCGGCAACCGGATCACCTGCCGCGACTGGTTCCAGCTCTGCCTCAAGGAAGGGCTGACCGTGTTTCGGGACCAGCAGTTCTCCGGCGACGTGAGAGGCCGTGCCATCAAGCGCATTGACGATGTCATGGCATTGCGCTCAAGGCAGTTCAGGGAGGACAACGGCCCGCTCGCGCATCCCGTTCGGCCGGAAAGCTATATCGAAATCAACAATTTCTACACCGCAACCGTCTACGAAAAGGGTGCCGAGGTCATTCGCATGCTGAAGACGCTTGTGGGCGACGCGGCTTACGAATGTGCGCTTCAGACATTTTTCGGGCGACATGACGGCAAGGCCGCAACGATCGATGACTTCTTTGCCTGCTTCGTGGAGGTCGCGGGCGATGCACTCGATGGCTTCGAACGCTGGTGGGGCCAGTCCGGCACGCCGCGCATCGCCATCTCCTGGCATTGGGACGGAGACCGCCTGAAGCTGACGCTCCGCCAACGAACGCCCCCCACCCCCGGTCAGCCGGGGAAGCGTCCGCTCCCGATCCCTTTCGCGGTCGGCGTGCTGGATCCGGACGGCACGCAGATCGCGGACACCGAAATCCTGGAACTCAATTCGGAGCTGGGGAGCTGGGATTTCGCGCCAGGACACGGCTGGACAGGATCCGACTCCCATCTGGACGCTCCTGGGACCGCCGCGAACGGCGCGCCCATCCTCTCGTTGAACCGCGACTTTTCTGCTCCGGTTATCCTGGAACGACGGATGTCCGAAACCGAGCGCCTGACAATCCTGGCGCATGACCCGGACCCGTTCAGCCGCTGGGAAGCCGGACGGCTGCAGGCCAGGGAAGAGCTCACCAAGATGGTGACAAGCGGCACGGAGCCGGGCCGTGAATACCTCGACGTTCTCGGACAGCTTCTGTCAAACGACTCGCTTGACCCGGCCTTCCGCGCGGCAGCGCTCGACCTGCCGTCGGAAGAGGACACTCTCCGCGCGGTCCGCGACGAAGGGCAGGTCCCGGACCCGATGCGCATCCACGACTGCCGCCAGGCGATGCGGACAGTCATTGCCGAACACCTGCACTCCACTTTCGCCCGGCTGTTTCAGGAGATGGAAGTGCCGGGACCCTATCGCCCGGATTCGAGGGATGCTGGCCGGCGTGCATTGCGCCTCGCTTCGCTTTCGGCCCTGGTTCGGGTGGAGGGGCCTGGCCGCGCGCGCGAGGTCTTTGCCGACGCGGGCAACATGACAGAGACGCTCGGAGCGCTTCGAACGTTGGTCCGCGCCAGCGAAGCCGACGAGGAGCTTGCCGCCTTCTTCGAGCGCTGGAAAGACGACCCGGATGTTCTGGACAAGTGGTTTTCGATCCAGATCCTTGAAGCCGGTCCGGACGCGGCGCTAGCCGCCGCCAGGGAGCTTTCCAGGCATTCGCTGTTCAACTGGAAGAGGCCCAACCGATTTCGGGCCGTGATCGGCGCGTTTGCCGCGACATTGTCCGCGTTTCACCACCCGTCGGGCGCAGGATACGAACTGGTCGCCGGCTGGCTCGGCAGGCTTGATCCGGTGAATCCCCAGATCGCCGCGCGCACGGCCACGGCGTTCGAAACTAGGCATCTCTTCGACGAGGAGCGCCAGGACATGATGGCCCGAGCCCTGAAGCGCCTCCTAAAGGACCCCAGCCGGGATCTTGGAGAGATCGTGTCCAGGATTCTCGGCGGGTGATCCGCTCGCCGGCCGGCCCAATTCACATCCTCGTCATGAGCAACTGAATGTGGAATGCGCGGAAAGAATCGTGTATCCTTGCGGAAACCCGCCAATCCCGATGCACTTCGGTTGGGGGCATTGCATCGCCTGTGCAAGAACGTGCCATGGTTCTGTAGCGGAAGTCAGATTGAACTTGGGTCATGAAAGAGCGCCTTGATCCCCTAATCGCGGAACGTGCTCCGTGGCTCTTCCGGGAAACTCAATTTGCCGCGCTGTCCCGTCACGCTCTCACGGCGCTCCTGAGCTACCACAGGACCATTGCGCTCGGCGAACTCTATGATCCCTGGCCGGCGGAGCGGATCATGCATCATGTGGCCGGCCTCCTTGCCCGAGACCTTGAGGTTGCAGGCCTCGACAACCTGCCGCGACAGGGCCCGGCCCTGATCGTCGCCAACCACCCGACCGGAATCGCGGATGGGATCATGCTGTATCACTCCATCTCCCCGATCAGGCCCGACCTGTTCATCTATACGAATTCGGACATCCTGCGCCTTCTTCCACAGTTTCAGAGCATTATCGCCCCGGTCGAATGGCGCCTCGACAGGAGGACCCGCGCCAAGACCCGCGAAACCCTGGAATACACCCGCACCGCGATCAGTGCCGGACGCATCGGCGTGATCTTCCCGTCGGGACGGCTCGCAAAGCGGCGCGGCCTGAAGCTCCACGAGCGCGACTGGATGCCTTCAGCGGCCATGATCGCACGCAAGTTCGACCTGCCCGTGATACCCTTGCACATCCAGGCACGGAATTCCGCGCTCTTCTACCTCTTCGACCTCATTCATCCGACACTCCGCGACATCACGTTGTTCTACGAGACCCTCAACAAGGACCGTCAGCCCTATCGATTGAGGATCGGCGAACCGATCTCGCCCGCCGCCCTGCCTTCAAAGTCGGAAGAGGCGATCGAGGTCATGAAGAAGGCGGCGCTGGCGCTTGGCGGGAGGCATGCGCCAACCGTGTCGCTTGTGCAAAGCACCCGGATTCCAAGCTGGGTTCGATAGACCTCCTGCCCGTTCCGTGTTCGGCCGCAACGTCATGCGCTCGCGCACCTGATCGCGCCCTGCCTCGCAGCGATCGGGTTCCTGCCGGCTTGGACGATCAACGTTCATTCCAGCTTGAAGGCTGGAGCGACGTTTCCTAGAACGCACCCGGACCCAATCCGAGGACGCATTCACGATGCTTGACCTGGCCTACGACTCTCCGGAACCCAAGATCATCACTGGCGACTCCGGACCCTGGGAAATCGTGATCGGCCTTGAGGTCCATGCACAGGTTGCATCGACTTCGAAGCTCTTTTCCGGCGCCTCGACCGAATTCGGCGCCGAGCCGAACTCGAACGTTTCCTTCGTCGACGCCGCAATGCCGGGAATGCTGCCGGTCATCAACGAGTTCTGCGTGGCCCAGGCGGTGCGTACCGGCCTCGGGCTCAACGCCGAGATCAATCTTGTGAGCGCCTTCGACCGCAAGAACTACTTCTATCCCGACCTGCCTCAGGGGTACCAGATCAGCCAGCTCTACCATCCGATCGTGGGGGAGGGAGAGATCCTTGTCGATCTTGCGCCGGGGATTGCGCGAAAGGTGCGCATCGAGCGCATTCATCTCGAACAGGATGCCGGGAAATCCATCCATGACATGGATCCCGATTCGTCCTTCGTGGATCTCAACCGGACCGGCGTCGCCCTGATGGAAATCGTCTCGAGACCGGATGTCCGCAGCCCAGAGGAGGCGGCAGCCTATGTCGGAAAGCTGCGCCAGATCCTGCGCTATCTCGGCACCTGTGACGGCAACATGCAGAACGGCAACCTCCGGGCCGATGTCAACATCAGCGTGTGCCGCCCTGGCGACCATGAAGCCTACCTTGCATCCGGGGATCACGGCGTTCTCGGCACACGCTGCGAAGTCAAGAACATGAACTCGATGCGATTCATCCAGCAGGCAATCGAGTCCGAGGCTCGCCGCCAGATACGGACCCTGGAGGACGGCGGCAGCGTCGAGCAGGAAACGCGGCTCTATGATCCCGACAAGGGCGAGACCAGGTCCATGCGTTCGAAGGAGGAGGCCCATGACTACCGCTACTTCCCCTGCCCCGATCTCCTGCCGCTTGAGATCGAGCGGTCATGGGTTGACAGCATCAGGGAAACCCTGCCCGAGCTTCCCGACGCGAAAAAGGCTCGTTTCGTCGCCGAGTACGGGATGACCGAATACGATGCCGGCGTCCTGACGGCAGACGTGGATTCCGCGACCTACTTCGAGGAAGCGGCCAAGGGGCGCGACGGAAAGACAGCGGCGAACTGGGTCATCAACGAGCTCTTCGGCCGTCTGAGGAAGCACGATCTGGACATTGCCGCCAGCCCGGTCTCGGCGGCACGGCTCGGAACCATCCTCGACCTGATCGAACAGGGCGACATCTCGGGAAAGATCGCAAAGGAACTCTTCGACATTACTTGGTCGGATGGCGGCGATCCGGCCGAGATCGTGGAGACCCGCGGCATGAAGCAGGTCACCGACACAGGGGCCATCGAAGAGGCCGTGAGCAGGGTCTTTGCAGACAATCCCGGCCAGGCTGAAATGGCCAGGGACAACCCCAAGCTTGCAGGCTGGTTCGTCGGGCAGGTCATGAAGGCGACGGGCGGCAAGGCGAATCCGAGGGCGGTGAACGAACTGGTCACGAAGAAGCTCGGACTCTAGCGGGCCCGCAGGATTCGGTTTGCACCGGTCGCGCCGGCCTGTCCCCGAGGTCTCGCCTAATCCTCGATCTTGAGCGCAAGCGCGTGAATGCGGCCGATCAGGTCCGGTCCCAATGCCTTGTGAACCGAACGGTGCCGTGCAATCCGGCCCTGCCCCTTGAACGCGTCCGACGCAATCCGAACCGCGAAATGGCTCTGCCCGCCCTCCTGGTAGCCGGCATGTCCGCGATGGCTTTCGCTTTCGTCCCTGACCTCGAGCTCACGCGGCGCAAACGCAGCTGCAAGCTTCTGGCGAATTTCTTCCTCAACGCGCATTATTTTCATTTGCCTCTTCAATCCGCTGGCCAAGAAGCTAGACTCTTCGATCCGAGTCGGAAAGGCATACGGCATATGGCCAAGGATCCGTTTGGATTTGATCTCAGCGTGTCTACGGACAAGAAGAATCGGTCGCGCACGCGACGCGGCATGTCAGGCGCGTTCGAGACGTCGAACCGGCAATGCCAGCACTCGGGCTGCACGAACACCGGGCAGTACCGCGCGCCCAAGTCCCCGGACGATCTCGATGAGTTCTACTGGTTCTGCAAGGAGCATGTGCGGGTGTACAACCTGAAGTGGAACTTCTTTCACGGCCACACCGAGGAGGAGATGGCCGAGCAGATTGACAGGGATCGGGTCTGGGAGCGCGAAACCAAGCCGTTCGGCAAGGATGGCGAGGAGGCCCGCGCATGGTCGCGGCTCGGCGTTGACGACCCGCATCAGATCCTGGGCGAAAACGCCACGCAGAACCCGGGGAAATCGATCACGGGATCACGAAGGCTTCTTCCGACCGAACGGCGCGCACTTGATATACTCGAAGCGAAGGAACATTGGACCAGAGCCGAAATCCGCAAATCCTACAAGGCCTTGATAAAGATTCTTCATCCGGACATGAACGGCGGCGACCGAGGTCATGAAGAACAGCTCTCTGAAGTCGTCTGGGCCTGGGACCAGATCAAGGACAGCAGGAACTTCCAGGGCAAGTAGGCGGTCCTGCTGCACCCGGCCGGGAACCGGACCGCCCGAACGTGAACCAGGGAACGGCGCCCCGCCGCATCGCTTCCGGAATGCGTTGTGCGACGGCAGGCTTTCCCTTGCACCCGGCACCGGATTGAGGCACGTCGGGGTCCGATCTGGTCTCATCCCGCAAGCGAAAGAGAAGTGCAATGGATCAACGCCTGTTGGACACGGATGCCAAGCCGACCGAGGAAATCGACGTGCGCGAGGTCTTCGGCATCGACTCGGGCATGAAGGTAAGGGGGTTTGTCGAACCAAGCGACCGCGTGCCCGTTCCTGATCCGACCTACAAGTTCGACCCGGACACGACCCTCGCGATTCTCGCCGGCTTCCAGTACAATCGGCGCGTGATCATTCAAGGCTATCACGGCACGGGAAAGTCCACCCATATCGAGCAGGTGGCGGCCCGGCTCAACTGGTCCTGCGTCCGTGTAAACCTCGACAGCCATATCAGCCGGATCGACCTCATCGGCAAGGACGCGATCAAGATCAGGGATGGCCTGCAGGTCACCCAGTTTCAGGAGGGCATCCTGCCTTGGGCTCTGCGCAATCCGACCGCCATCGTCTTCGACGAATACGACGCAGGCCGCGCGGACGTCATGTTCGTCATCCAGCGGGTCCTGGAATCCGACGGCAGGCTCACGCTTCTCGACCAGAACGAAATCATCATTCCACACCCGTCTTTCCGGCTATTCGCGACCGCGAACACGGTGGGGCTCGGCGACACGACCGGGCTCTATCACGGCGTCCAGCAGATCAACCAGGCCCAGATGGACCGGTGGTCGCTTGTCGTGACGCTGAACTACCTGAGCCATGACGCCGAGACCGCGATCGTGCTCTCGAAGGCTCCGCATTACAACAACGCCCAGGGCCGCAAGACCATTGGCCAGATGGTTACCGTCGCCGACCTGACGCGGACGGCATTCATGAACGGCGACCTGTCGACCGTCATGAGCCCGCGAACCGTGATCAACTGGGCGCTCAACGCGGAGATATTCCGAAGCTACGGCTATGCATTCCGCCTGACATTCCTCAACAAGTGCGACGAGCTCGAGCGCCAGACCGTCGCGGAATTCTACCAGCGTTGCTTTGACGAGGAGCTGCCGGAAAGCGCGGCAAGCGCGGCGGTCCCGTGATCCGGCCTGCAGGCGGCCAACCCGGTCATCGCACCCGGCCAGGGGCGCAAGGAACGATGCCTGCCCCGACGCGTCCCGGAATGCCGCCGGATCCGCCGCGCACTAACTTGAACGCTTCGGGTCCGGCAAGACGTCCTGACGCGCAATTCGGCAAGTGACTCGTCCATGACTCCCGCGCCCGACAGTCCGGCCGACCCGTTCAAGAAGGCCCTCGCCGGAGCGACCAAGACCTTGGCCGACGATCCTGAGATGGCCGTCAGCTATTCGGTCGATCCTCCGGGCATGTCCGCAGACGGCGTACGCCTGCCACAGGTCACGCGCCGGATGACACGGGATGAAGTCCTGCTCGCTCGCGGCACCGCCGACAGCTTCGCATTGCGCCGGAAGCACCACGACGAGAAGTGTTTCAACCGCTATTCGCCGCAAGGCCAGATGGCACAGGACATCTTTGAAGCCATGGAGTGGGCTCGCTGCGAAGCGGTAGGAGTGCGCGCCATGCCAGGAACGGCAGGCAACATAGACGCGCGCATCAGCAATGACGCGACACGCAAAGGGTATGACGAACTGAAGGACATGTCGGATGCACCGCTTGCCGCCGCCGCCGGATACATGGTGCGCCAGCTTGCCAGCGGCCGCCCCCTGCCCCCGGCAGCGGCAAACGTCCTTGATCTGTGGCGTGACCAGCTGGAAGCGAAGGCGGGCACGACCCTCGAGAACCTTGAAGACACGCTGACCGATCAGGCGGCCTTTGCGCGTTTCGCCCGCCAGGTCATCCGGGATCTTGGATATGGCGACCAGCTGGGCAACGACCCCGACAGCGAGGATCCGGACGACGACAACGAGGCGGCCGAAGACACGCCCGAGGACGAGGAAGCGAACAGCGAGGACCAGAGCCGGCAGGAACAGGACGGCTCAGACGCCGCACCGGACGAGAGCCAGGAGCAGCAGGACGATCAGGCCGAGGCTCAAGTCTCGCTCGACGAGATCGCGGACGTGGAGCAAGGGGAGGAAACCGAGCTTCCGCAGGGCGACGCCGAGATTGAGCCTCCATCGCCTCAACCGGTCAGCGATGCAGACCCGAGCTACACGGTCCATAATTCCGAATTCGACGAAGTGGTCGCTGCCTGCGAACTTGCCGAGTCAGAAGAACTGGAGCGTCTGCGGGCCTATCTGGACAACCAGCTTGAGCCATTGAAGGGAGCGGTTTCCCGTCTTGCAAACCGTCTGCAGCGCCGCCTTCAGGCGCAACAGACCCGAACGTGGACCTTTGACCTCGAGGAGGGAATCCTCGATGCCGGACGCCTGGCCCGCGTGGTCGCCAACCCGACCCTGCCCTTGGCCTACAAGCAGGAAAAGGACATGGAGTTCCGGGACACGGTCGTGACGCTGCTGCTCGACAACTCGGGATCGATGCGTGGCCGCCCCATCTCCATTGCCGCGATCTGCGCGGACGTTCTGGCCAGAACCCTGGAACGCTGCGCAGTCAAGGTTGAGATCCTGGGCTTCACGACACGCGCCTGGAAGGGCGGGCAGGCACGGGAACACTGGCTGCAACAGGGGCGCCCGCAACTGCCTGGCCGGCTGAACGACATACGCCACATAGTCTACAAGGCTGCCGACGCCCCGTGGCGGCACGCCCGAGAGAATCTCGGCTTGATGATGAAGGAAGGCCTGCTAAAGGAAAACATCGACGGCGAAGCGCTGGAATGGGCCTACCGGCGGCTTCTTGCCAGACAGGAAGCGCGGCGAATCCTCATGGTCATCTCGGATGGCGCGCCGGTTGACGACTCAACCCTGTCGGTGAACCCGGCAAACTACCTGGAAAGGCATCTCCGGAACGTGATCATGATGATCGAACGGAAGGCGCAGGTCGAGCTTCTCGCCATCGGCATCGGCCACGACGTGACCCGATACTATGAACGCGCACTCACGATCACGGACGTGGAGCAGCTTGCCGGCGCCATCACCGAGCAGCTGGCGGCGCTCTTTGAAGCCGATCCGGTTCGGCGAAAGCTCATGGCCAGGCGAGGCGACGGGCGAAGGGTCGCAGCAAGGTAGCCAAGCCTGGACGAAATCCGGCATCCTTCACGGAATGCCGCCAACAGGTCAACGTCCAGCCGTGCATCCGTGACACGAAGCATCGCGCAGCGCTTGCATGGTCAAGTTGCAAATCGAGTTCCCGGCCGCCGTTCCGGCTTGCGCCCGCGGACGGTTCCTGTTCATTGGCGGCCATGTTTCAGTCCTTCGCCACGGCCGCCAGTCCCGAACAGGGACCGCCACGCCTTGCGGCGCTGCGCGAGGCCATGGCGAATGCAGGCTTCGACGCGTTTCTCGTGCCTCGCGCCGACCGGTTCCAAGGCGAATTCGTTGCGCCCGCCGATGAACGCCTTGCCTGGCTGACGGGCTTCTCGGGATCAGCCGGCCTCGCCGTAATCTGCCGGAACGCTGCCGCCATATTCGTCGATGGGCGCTACCGACTGCAAGTGCGCGATCAAGTCGCCGAGGAGTTCGCGACGCTGGACCCGACAGTGGTCGAGCCGGGCGCCTGGCTGACCGAAAATGTCGACCGGCCGGCCAAGGTGGGCTTCGACCCATGGCTCCACACGAAGGACGACATCACAAGGCTCACGAAGTCGGTCGGCGGCCATGCCGTCCTGCTGCCCACGTTCAATCTTGTTGACAGGCTCTGGACGGACAGGCCGTCGGCGCCGATCCAGACGGTCCGTACGCATCCGCCTGAACTTTCCGGCGAATGGTCTTCGTCGAAGCGCGCGCGCCTGGCTCAGGAATTGAAGGAGGCCGGACAACGCGCCGCGATTCTCACGTTGCCGGAAAGCATCTGCTGGCTTCTCAACATAAGAGGCGACGGCATCGCACGCAGCCCCGTCGTCCAGGCGTTCGCGATACTTCACGACACGGGTCGCGTGAGCCTGTTCTCCTCACCGGAGAATTTCGAGCATCTTGACCCAGACCCGAACATTGACATCCAGGACGAGGACGCCTTCGAGCGCGCCGTCAGGAGCCTGGAGGGGCCGGTCCGAATCGATGGAAAGACCACGCCATGGATGATTGCCGATATTCTCGAGGATCGGGCGGTATGGGACGTTGACCCGTGCTTCATGCCCAAGGCGTGCAAGAACGACGCCGAAATCAAGGGCATGCAGGACGCGCATCTCAGGGACGGCGCGGCGATGGTCGAGTTCCTTGCGTGGTTTGACGAGGAAGCCCCCAAGGGTGAACTGACGGAGATTTCCGCGGCCAGCGCGCTTGAGGAATTCCGCGTGCGAGCCGGGGACCTTCTGGACATATCCTTCGACACGATTTCGGGTTCCGGACCTAACGCGGCGATCATTCACTACCGTGTTTCGGAGCAGGCGGACCGCGAGATCAGGCCGGGAGAGTTGTATCTGGTCGATTCCGGCGGTCAGTACGTTGACGGAACCACGGACGTCACGCGCACGCTTGCGGTTGGTGAGCCTTCGGACGTCCACCGCGACTGCTACACCCGCGTGCTTCAGGGCCTGATCGCCATCTCTCTCGCCCGGTTCCCGAACGGGCATGCCGGCCGCGACATCGACGCCCTCGCGCGAGCTGCTCTTTGGCGCAAGGGTCTCGACTACGACCATGGCACCGGACATGGCGTCGGGGCTTGCCTGAACGTGCATGAAGGGCCTCAGCGGATTTCGGCGGCAGGAATGACAAGCCTCCGGCCCGGGATGATCCTGTCGAACGAACCCGGCTACTACCGGCCAGGTGAATTCGGCATCCGCATCGAGAACCTGGTTGTTGTGCGCGAGGACGGGAATTCACTGAACAAGCGGGGCCGGCTTTGCTTCGAGACACTGACATTCGTGCCGTTTGACCTCCGCCTGATTGACACCATGCTGCTGGGACCATGGGAACGGGGCTGGATTGACGCATACCACGCCGAAGTGAGAGAGAAGCTCTCCGACCTGCTTCCCGCATCGACCAGAAAGTGGCTTGATGCGGCCACAAGACCCCTTGCTTGACGTGGAGCTGCCGCGTTTGCGTCGTCAGATTGAGGTCGCAGAGGAAAATCGTGATGGCAAACCGCATCGAAGTCCGGCCTGCATCGAACACGCGGGTCGTGCGCGCAGGGGGTGCAGTCCTTGGCGGGAGCCGCTCGGCACTGGAACTGCTTGAGAGCAACTACGCGCCGGTCGTCCATTCCCCGCACATGGATTCTGCAGGCGCGGTCAGCGCTCATTCCCTGGCGGGGTCTTCTACGGCGTGGACAGGCGTCAGCGACCCCTCCCTGAAGGGAGGGCCTGAGGGGACAAGGCCCAGAAGGCCCGTGCCGACCGGCGCGGGCGAGGAAGCCGCTGAAGAAGGGACGCGCCGTCGCGGTGCGCCTGCATCCGTTCGCCATACGGCTCCGGGACAGGGACGGCGGCGAGACCGGGCCCGTGGATCCCGGGATCGATCCGGGGTCGCGGAGGACCGGCCTTGCGCCGGCGGGAGACGACGGCGAGGTCCTGTTCCTGGCCGAGATCAGGCACAGGGGCGCGCGAATCCGGACGCTCTTGGAGCAACGGGCGGGTCATCGGCGGCGCCAGCGCTCGGCCGGCCCGCGCCACCGGAAGGAGAGGTTCCTGAACCGGCGTTCCGGGAGAAGGCTCCCGCCCTCGCTGCTGTCGCGGGCGGACGGCACGCTTTCGTGGACGGAACGGTTCGGGAGGCTCGCGCCCGTCACGCGGATTCAATGCGAGACGGCACGCTTCGACACCCGGGCGCTCGAGAGCCCGGACATCGAGGGAGTGGAGCGCCGGCAGGGAACCCTGGCGGGACGCGAGGCCAGGGGACATCTGCTCGAGAGGCGGGGACGCAAGCGCGCCTTTTGCGACGCCACGGACGTCCCGCTCCAGGCCGACCATGTTCACCCGAAGGGGCGGGGCGGGGCGGGTCCGGCCGGGCCTCGAACCTGGCGCCGGCCTGCGGGAGATGCGGCCAGGCGAAGGGCGCGGAGCCGGTCGAGAGCCTTCTCGCCGGACAGCCGGATCGGCCGCGGCGGGTTCCCGCGGACGCCAGGACGCCGCTTCATGACGCCGCCGCAGCCAGCGCCACCCGCCGCGTCCTGTTCGAGGGTCCGCGCCGCACCGGCCTTCCCGTCTCCGGCTCCTCGGGCGGGAGGACGGAATCCGGCCGGGCGCGGCCGGGAATCCCGAAGTCGCACGCCCTGGACGCCGCCTGCGTGGGCGAGACGCCCGCGCTGACCGGCCGGGACAGGCCCGTGCCCGGGATCAGGGCCATGGGCCGGGGACCGCATGCGCGCACGCGCGTGAACCGGTTCGGCTTTCCGGTCGGATGCCCGGGTTCGCGGAAATCCGTCAGGGGCTTCCGGACGGGGGCATCGTGCGCGCCACCGTGCCCTCGGGAATGAGGCAGGGCGTCCATGCCGGGCGCGTCGCGGTGCGCGCCTCGGGCTCCTTCAACGTCCAGGCCGCGGGCGGCACCGTCCAGGGCGTCCCGCACCGGCATTGCCGCATCATCCGGCGCGGCGACGGGTGCGGATGCCGTCCCGGCACGCCGTCACGGCAAGGGGGGACGGCAACGACGCGCGAAACGCGGGATCCCGCATTCCTCCCCGCCCTGAAGGACGGGGTTTCGTGCGGGGTGGACAGGAACCCACTACCTCGCATGTTCAGAGAATCAGAATGGAACGGGGGCGCAAAGCACCTTTACGCGTCGCTCAGATTTACATGTGACTTCGATGGACGGCGACCGAACTCGTCAGATCAGAGGAGACGCGTCGCAGGTCGGACAAACTTCGCCATGGTGCATCTGCCTTGGCGCGTGAAATGCCTATCAAGGCTGCCGGATGGGACGTTGCCGCCCGGAGCGCGGCCTCCAGGGAAACGCCGACCCTTTCGACCATGACCTTGATAGCGGAGGTCAATTCAAGATCGGCCCCGGCAAGTGTGCCGTCCTGAAGTGTCAGGACGCCGGCTCTGCGCCGGATCAGGCGTCCGCCCAGTTCGAACTCGGTCAGATCGGTCCCGGCAACGGCCATCGCATCACTTACGAGAAATATTCGGCCAGGTCCATTCTTTGCCGTCCATGCCGCGCGAATTGCTTCCGGGTGAACATGGACAGCGTCCGCGATCAGGCCTGCCGACACCCCGCCGCTGGCCAATGCCGCGCCGACCAATCCCGGCTCACGATTGCCGAGCTGGCTCATGGCATTGAAGAGATGGGTGACGCAACGTGCGCCGGCGGCGAAATATCGCATGCAGACCTCGAGGCTCGCGTCGCTATGGCCGAGCGAGACAAGCACTCCGGCGCGAGCAAGCGTTGATACCTGTTCCTCGGTCACGCTCTCTGGCGCAACGGTGACCTTGAGGACCGGGAGCAGCCTTGATGCGGCGACCAGCGTTTCCAGATCATCTTGTTCCATGGGCCGGATGAATGCTGGATCGTGTGCGCCCTTGCGTGCGACTGAGAGATGCGGACCTTCAAGATGAACCCCCGCGATCCCCGGCACGCCTTCCTGTACAGCCCTGGTCGCGGCTTCGATTGTCGCGCGCGTCTTTTCGGGCGAGTCCGTAATGAGCGTTGGCAACAGGACCGAGACGCCGAGGCAGCGATGCGCCATGGCGATTCGGCGGAGCGTGTCGACCGACGGATCATTGTTGAGCATGACGCCGCCGCCGCCGTTGACCTGGAGGTCCACATAACCCGGCGTCAGCAGGTCGCCAGACAGGTCAACCACTTCGCCGTCCCTTGGAACCTCCGCATCCGGTCCGAATTCTCTTGCGCGACCGTCCACGAAACGGATTGCACGCCCAGCCTTCAGATTCCTTCCGTCGAAAATGTGTCCGTTCCGGAACGTCACAACGTTCTGGGTCATGCTGTTTCGGTCACCTTGTTGAGATGCCGCGGAGTGTCCGGATCGATGCCACGCCGCACCGCGACGGCCTCGGCCATGCCGTAGAACGACACGATGGCGGCGACCGGGTCGGTCAGCCAGTGGTCGGTCCGGACATGCGGAAGGCTCGCCGCCCTCCTGACCCTGTCGGACAAAGCGAAGACCCGCGCGCCCTTGTCGGCAAGAGCATCGGCGGTTTGCGCAACGCTCGCTTCAGCGGCGTCGTCAGCCGCGAAGGCAATCACCGGAAAGCCCTGCTCGACGATGGACACCGGGCCGTGAAGGACTTCAGCGGAGGAATAGCTCTCGGCATGTATCAGGCAAGTCTCCTTGAACTTGAGCGCCGCCTCGTTCGAGACTGCCCATGACGGCCCGCGGCCGAGCGTGAATGCGGAACGGCCGTCGATGGCGTCCGCCGCAGGCGACCAATCGCAATGCATCGCCGCCTCAAGGTGGTCCGGCAAGGCTCGGATCGCCGACAACGATGGAGCGTGGCCCCTGATTTCGGCGATCAGCCAAAGACCGGCGACAAGAGACGTCACGAAGGTCTTTGTCGCTGCAACGCTCAGTTCAGGGCCCGCATGGACCGGAATGATGCGGTCAGCGACATTCGCAAGGTCGGATTCAGGGTTGTTGGTAATGCCGATCGTCAACGCACCACTCGTACGAAGCGCCTTGGTCATCTGCACGATGTCGGGGCTCTGGCCCGATTGAGAGATCGATATGCACACGGCCCCCTTGACGTCCAGCTCGACGCCGTATTGCGACGCGACGGATGGACCGACCGAGGCCATCGGACGTTTCAGGACCAGTTCGCTGGCATACTTGAGGTAGGTGCAGGCGTGGTCTGACGAACCGCGTGCGACAGAGAGAAGAAATGCCGGATTCATTGCGCGCGCTTGTGCCGCGGTCGAGGCGATGGCGTCTCCGCCCCGGCTCAGGAGGCGTTCGACGGCTGCAGGGATGTCCGAGATTTCCCGACGCATTTGCGTGTTGCCGGCGATCATCTTCGATGGCCTTTCCATTTCACAGCCGCAGTTCCGCGACGAAGTCGTATGCGTCGCCGCGGTACAGGGACCGAGTGAGTTCGGCGACCCGCCCGCTCTTCAGGAAGGATTTGCGCTCGATGCTCAATATGGCGGAACCTTCGGCAACGCCGAGAAGTTCCGCCTCCCGCGCCTCCAGGTTCACGGCAGCAATCTTCTGAATCGCGCTTGCCGGGCGATGCCCGAGGCGTTCAAGCACGACATAGAGAGAAGTCGTCACTTCAAGCGGGTTGGGCAGTATGTCCCGAGGCAGCGCAGCGCGTTCCAGCGCCATAGGACGGCCACCCGCTTCGCGAAGTCGGCAAATGCGGGCGACTTGTTCCCCTTCCGGCAGGCTCAGTGCGGCCACTTCGTCAGGCGTTGGCCTGAAAAGGCCCCTTTCGAGCCAACGGGATGTTGTGTCGAGCCCTCGGCTTGCCATGTCTTCGGTGAATGACGTCAGATGCGAGAGGGATTTCTCCATCCCCGCCATGGGCTTGCGAATGAACGATCCCGAACCTTGCCGTCGCTCGATCAACCCTTCACGCACGAGTTCCTGTAGCGCCTTGCGGACTGTGACTCGGGACAGGCCGGTGATTTCGGCGATCTCGCGCTCGGGCGGAAGTGAAGAGTTGGCCGGCAGGACACCGGTCTCGATGCCTAGCTCCAGCCGCCGGCGGAGTTGAACGTATCGCGGGCCGCCAGCTTCGCCGAACCAACCTTCGGGCCGGAGAAAGTCGGCGGCACTCACGGCGGTATCTCCTGGGCGAATTCCCGTGCTAGCGACAACGCACCGGCAAGCGGTTCATCGACGGGCGTGGCAAGGTCGGCCTGCATGTCTGCGGGCAGGTACGGAGCGTAGTGAGGGCCAATCCCGCCAGTCAGGCAGATCGGCTGCCCTTTGCTCCATCCCATCACCGCCAGTACTGCAGCAATTTCCCGCGCCGCGCCTCGCATTACGTGTTCGCCGAGTGTGTCTCCCTGTCTCGCGAATTCGGTCACGAGCGGCGCAAGGGCGCCAAGCTCCGAGGGACTGGCCGAACCTGCGAAGCGGACGATGCCTGCCGTGCCCTCGTGGTCTGCCAAGAGCCGCTCTGCCAAAGGCGAGGCGGCATATTGGCCGTCAGTGCATTTGAGCGTCATTCCGAGGGCGGCCTTGCCAACGACATGTGCAGACGCCTCGTCCCCAAGCACCGGGCCCCAGCCACCTGCAAACCGCATGGTTCCGCGGGACTGCGCTGCAAAGAACGATCCGGTGCCGCAGTGGGCAATCACTCCGTCGGCCCGGCCAAGCGCCCCCCTCAATGCCGCAGCGCGATCATCTTCGATGCGAACGTGCGTGAAGGGCAAGGCGGTGCACAACCTTTCAGAGATTGTCTTGCCCGTCACTCCCGCGAGCCCGACAAACGCCGGGATCCTTGAAAGCGCATCCGATGTCAGGCCGGCGCGCTCTGCCAGGCTGTCCAAGCCCGCGGAAATCTCGCTCAGAGCGCCTTCAAAATCGGTGGAGACGTTGGCGGACCCGGTTTCCGCCGCAATGATTGACTTGCCGTCAGCCACCGCGAGTCGACACCGTGTGCCGCCGCCATCAATGGCAACAACCGGAATTCTCCGTGAATCATTCATGCAAATACCATTATGATACCTATTGAAAGAAGGGAAGCTCCTAATGATGCCAATGCAGAAAACGTCGCCTTGCATCCTAGCCAATTTGGCAGCGGGACACTTCAGGACGCACGGTTTCCCTGCCACGGCTTCACTCGCGGGACCTGGCGGAATTGGTGATGCACGTTCCAGGCTGGTGCGATTTCCCGGATCATCTCGAGCACCCGTCGGAGAGGGGCGGTCCGCTCGAGGCAATGGACAGAACCTTCGTTTCGGCTTCAAGCCGGAAAGCGCATGCCACTTCGATGAAGACGGCTTGCGCCTGCGTTAGCCTGGAATCCAAGGCCCCCGGTTGATCGCCATTCGCTGAACCATTCCGGCGCTGCCCTGCACCGGAACAGGTTTCGCGCGAAGCACGGTCCTGGATGACGCCCCGTCGGCGACGGGAAACGCCTACGCGTTGCAGGCCGTTCGCGCTTGCATGGCCGCGATGGCCAGCGAGAGCCGCGCACCCGCAGCGTCATCCCTAGCTGTGCTCCTCCTCTGCCGTGGATGCCAGGGCGCGATTGAAGGCTCGAAGAGCGTCAACATGAAACAGTGTCCCGTGGACCTTGGGCGGCTTGCCGTCCCCGCCGAAACTGATCACGGGCAGGAACGGAAGGCCGGACCTCTCGAAGACCGGCATGGCCAGTTCAAGAGTTCCGTCTACGTCGATCCACACACCTTCCGCTATGGCTTCCCAGACCGCTTCTTCCGACGCGGCCCCAGGGTCTCCGGGCCTGCGCATCAGGCTTGCCACGCTGCAAAGCGACAACAGGTAGCCCTGCGGCCCCTTCGCAAGGTGCACGTCCCGGCGCTCGAGTTGGGTGAGAAAGAAGGACCGGTCGACCAGGCGCGATGCAATTGCAGTGGACATCGAGACTGCAACCATGACGGCAAGTCCGGTCTGCCAGTCCCCTGTCAGCTCGAACACGATCAGCGTTGTCGAGATCGGCGCTCCCAGGACCGCCGCAGCGACCGCGCCCATCCCCGCCAGAGCATACAACGTCTCGGACCCGGACACGTTCGGGAAGGTCGCCGTCGCCGTCAGCCCGAAGGCAAGACCCAGCAAGGCGCCTACCATGATCGATGGCGAAAATATCCCCCCGCCCATCCGCCCGCCCATGGTGATCGCGACCGCTACCACCTTGATGGCGCAGAACACCATGGCTTCGTGCCACAAGATCTGGCCAGTCAAGGCCGCCGATGTGGTCTCGTAGCCGACTCCGATGATGTGCGGAAAGCCAAGCGCCAGCACTCCAAGCAGCAACCCGGCAACAGCTGGTCGAATGAAGCGAGGGATGCTGAAGCGCTTGCACGTATGGTTGCCGAAGTCATCCGCAAGAAAGATCGAGCGCATCATCACGACTGCAAGCAACCCGGACAGCATCCCGAGAAGCAGGAATGCCGGAAGTTCGACATAGAACGCCAGCATCCCTTCCTCGATCAGGACGAACTCGGTCACGTCTCCGAAAGTGAGCCGCGAAATCACCGTCCCTGCGGCACTGGCGATGACGATCGGCGCGAAGGCATGCATGGCAAAATGTCGAAGGATCACTTCCAGCGCGAACAGAGCCCCGGCGATCGGCGCGTTGAACGATGCCGACACGGCCGCGGCAACCGCACAGCCGAGGAGGTCGCGACCCGTGATGCCGTCGGCATTGATTCGGTTCAGCACCCATGATGACAAGACCGCCGCCAGATGCACGACCGGACCCTCTCGTCCGGCGGAGCCCCCCGACCCGAGCGTGATCATCGATGCCGCCGCCGAAGCCAGACCCTCTTTCGTTTCGACACGACCATTGTGAAGGGCCGCACCCTCGATCACCTCCGCGACGGACTTGGCCCTGCTGTCAGCCGTGAAACGATCCAGTATGATGCCGACGACCAAACCGCCGCACACGGGGATCAGGACAATCATGTACCACGGAAGGGTCTCTGCAAAGGAATGCACGAACCTTGGATCATCCGTGCCGTAGAGCGTTGTCTGCAGCAGGTTGATGCCAAGACGAAACAGAACGGCGGCGCCGCCGGCAGCCATGCCGACCAGGAGCGCAATGAACCAGAACTGGACCTGCCCCGGACCGCTTTCCCGTATGACGTCCAATGCATTGCGGACTTTCGCCGAAAGGCGCGCGTACAAGTCCCTGATCGTGACTGGCCTGGGCGCGTCCATGAGACACTTGGCGACACGGGCGAGAACGCAACGATGCCCTGTACCGCCCGATGGCACCTAGGCAAGGATTCGCAATTCTGCCGCTTGCGAACGGATTCATTCCTAAGGCAGGGGCTTGGCAACGGAAAGGGCGGATTGGCGAAATCCGAATTCGCGCCGGGTTTTCCCGTTCGAGGTCTTGCGGTCGCCTCGCGCAGGGGGTCTTCTGACTCCATGGCTCTCAGCGTTGACCTGAATTCTGACATGGGAGAAGGCTTCGGCCCGTGGGTAATGGGCGATGACGCCAGTCTCCTGCAAATCGTGACTTCCGCAAATGTCGCCTGTGGCTTCCATGCGGGCGATGCAGACACGATGGCCACGACGATGCGCACGGCCGTCGAGAACGGCGTGGGCATCGGCGCCCATCCAGGTTTCCCGGATCTCCTGGGATTCGGCCGGCGCCCGATGCAGGTGCCGCTGACCACGCTTGCCAACATGGTCCGCTATCAGGTGGGAGCCGCTCAGGCGATGGCGCGTGCCGCCGGCGGCACGGTTCGGCACGTAAAGCTTCACGGCGCGCTCTCGAACATGGCAAGCGTCAACGCCGACACGGCCCGCGCCTGCTACGAGGCAGCGCTTGATGTCGCGCCCGACATCATCATCGTCGGACTGGCGGCGACACAGATGGAAGAGGTCTGCCGCGAGATGGGCTGCAACTGGGCAGGCGAGATTTTCGCGGACCGGGCCTACAATTCCGACGGCACACTTGTCGACCGACGATTGCCGGGAGCGATGATCAGCGACGGTGACGAAGCTGCGCGACGCGTGGCCGAAATGGTCAGGGAGCGCGCGATCATCACCGGAGACGGTCAGAAGCTGCCGACACGTATCGACACGATCTGCGTCCACGGCGACAGCGCCGCAGCCGTTGCGTTGGCCACCCACGTGCGGGATGGTCTTGGATCGGCGGGAATCCAGCTGGAATTGTTTGCCGGATCACCGCTTGATTGACGATGACGCCCGCATGAGAGAGCCACCAGGGAATCAAGAGGAAAGTTGTTCACGCGCGTCGCGTGACCGGCTGTCGCTCACTGGCTGCGCCAACGGCCATGGCGAAGGCCGCCGCTTCACTCGTCGTCGTCCAGCGCCTCGAATGCCTCGGTCAGCTCGCCCTTGGTAACCATCCTTTCCTCGATCGTCGCCTGCTCGAGGACATAATCCACAAGCTTCTCCTCGAATATGGACGCATGGATCTGACCTCGGATGGCAGGCGAATTCTGCACGAGATCAAAGTAGTCACGTTCCCTTCCCGGAAGAGTCCTTGCCCGGCTGATGACCGCTTGGTTCATCTCGGCATCCGAGACCGTCACCTTTGACCTTTCGCCAAGATCCGAGAGGAGCAGTCCGAGGCGTACGCGACGCACCGCCAACCGGTTATGCTCGTCGTCGGGCTCGATTTCCTCATGGTCGTGACCCTCGACTTCCGGATGCTCATCGTGCCAGAGCTGATGCGCGACCTGCTTGGCTTCCTGCTCGACAAGCGACGGAGGCAGGTCAAATGACAAAACCTTGTCGAGTTCATCGAAGAGCGTGCGCTTCAAGACGGATCGCGAAACGGACTCGCCCTCGTTCTTGATGGCCTCTTCCGCCCTCTCCCTGAGCGCCTTGAGATCTTCCGCACCGTATTTCTTGGCCAGTTCGTCGTCGACGGCTGCAGGCTTGGGTTCCTGTACCGCCGTGACAGTCACTTGGAACGTGGCAAGCTTCCCCGCCAATTTCTCGCTTGCATGTTCTTCCGGAAAGGTGACCTCGACCTGCCTGGTCTCACCCTCCACGGCGCCGAAAAGCGGCGTCTCGAGACCGGGGACAAACTGGTCCATGCCAAGCACCAAGGGAACACTCGACCCGGCGGCCTCATGAAGGACCTCGCCGTCGACCATGCAGGTCAAGTCGACAATCAGCTGGTCGCCTTCCCTCGCCTCCGAGCGCTTTGGACGGTTCACGTAGTCGGGCGTGCGGGACGCGAAGTCCTCGATCACCTCGTTGACAGCAGCCTCGTCAGCCTGGATGACGAGTTTCTCCAGCGTGAATCCGGCAAAGTCCACTTCCGGAATCTCTGGCAATGTCTCGTAGGTCAGAGCCATTTCAATGTCGTCGCCGACCTTCCAGTCCTCGTTCTGCATCTCGACCCTTGGCTCCATGGCCGGCCTTTCGCCGGAGTCCTTGAAGTGCCTGGAAACAGCTGCATCGACGCTTTCCTGCATTGCTTCGCCCAAGAGGCGCTGCCCGAACTTCTTCTTGAGCAGGGCCTTCGGAACCTTCCCCTTGCGAAAGCCCTTCATCTGGATCTCGGGAGCCGCCTCGGCCAGCTTGCCGTTGACCTTTTCGTCCAGCTCGCTCGCGGTCACGGTGATCCTGTAGGCGCGCTTGAAGCCGTCGTTAAGGGTTTCGGTGACCTGCATGGGCATCCTCTCTCAATCCCGCGCCAGTCAAGTCCCGCACGGACCAGAAAAATCCGCGCTCCTTCTATGGAAGCAAGAATTCGTCCGCAAGGCGAAAGCGACGGGATTCTCGCAGGTTCACCGCCACACCGAACCCGGCGCATCCCACGACCATCGATTGTGCCGCCGACTTCCCGCCTCGTCGAAGCCCCAGGGTCGCCGCTGCTGGTGCGGGTGGAGGGACTCGAACCCCCACGCCTTGCGGCGCCAGATCCTAAATCTGGTGCGTCTACCGGTTCCGCCACACCCGCACGCCCTGCCTGTTACCAAAGCCCGATGCATCCCGCGAGTGAATTTTGTGCACAGGCCACTCGCCCTCGCCGGGCAATGCTCATATAAGGCAGCCCACGAACCTGGAATTCCGGGTCAGCGACCCCTCCCTGAAGGGAGGGGCTTGAGGGGCGAATGTCCCGAGGACCCATGCCGACCGGCACGAGAAGGGAGAAAGGGATCCAGTCCGCCTTGAACCACACGTTGAAGCCCGGCCCCGGGACGCTTCCTCGGTCCCGGGCTCTCGAGGATTCGCCTGCAGGCACGCCGGGCCAGGCGCGAAACGGGGCGGGCCGGAACGCGGACGGCCAGGTTGCGCGAGAGGGGCCCGGCTCCGGCCGGCGTCACGGGAGAGGCTCCGGCGACCCCCGGTGCGGCGTGGACCGCGTCTTCGCCCCCGACCGGCGGGGGGACCCGCCGGTGCCGTGCCACCCGGCGCGGGCGGGGAAGCCGCTGAAGAAGGGACGCGCCGTCGCGGTGCGCCTGCATCCGTTCGCCATACGGCTCCGGGACAGGGACGGCGGCGAGACCCAGCCCGTGGATCCCGGGATCGATCCGGGGTCGCGGAGGACCGGCCCTGCGCCGGCGGGAGACGACGGCGAGGTCCTGTCCCCGGCCGAGATCAGGCACAGGGGCGCGCGAATCCGGACGCTCGTGGAGCAACGGGCGAACTGCCGGCGGCGCCGGCGCTCGGCCGGCCCGCGCCACCGGAAGGAGAGGTTCCCGAACCGGCGCCCGGGGCGCAGGCTCCCGCCCTCGCTGCTGTCGCGGGCGGACGGCACGCTCTCGTGGACGGAACGGTTCGGGAGGCTCGCGCCCGTCACGCGGATTCAATGCGAGACGGCACGCTTCGGCGCGCAGGCGGTGGAGAGCCCGGACATCGAGGGCGCGGAATGCCGGCAGGGAACCCTGGCGGGACGCGAGGCCAGGGGACATCTGCTCGAGAGGCGGGGACTCAAGCGCGCCTGTCGCGACGCCGCGGACGTCCCTCTCCAGGCCGGCCACGTCCGGCCCGAGGCCCGTGGCAGCGCCGCCCGCCGCGTCCCCTTCGAGGGACTGGAACGCGCCGGCCTTCCCGTCTCCGGCTCCTCGGGCGGGAGGACGGAGTCCGGCCGGGCGCGGCCGGGGATCCCGAAGACGCACGCCCTGGACGCCGCCCGCGTGGGCGAGACGCCCGCGCTGACCGGCCGGGACCGGCCCGTGCCCGGGATCCAGGCGATGGGACGGGGATCGCATGCGCGCACGCGCGTGAACCGGTTCGGGTTCCCCGTCGGACATCTCATGGCGCGGAAGTCCGTGAGAGGCTTCAGGACGGGCGGCATCCTGCGCGCGACCGTGCCCTCGGGGAGGAGGCAGGGCGTCCATGCCGGACGCGTCGCGGTGCGCGCCTCGGGTTCCTTCAACGTCCAGGCCGCCGGCGGCACGGTCCAGGGCGTCCCGCACAGGCGTTGCCGCATCATCCGGCGCGGCGACGGGTACGGATGCCATCCCGGCACGTCGTCACGGCAAGGGGAGACGGCAACGATGCGCGAAACGCGGGATCCCGCATTCCTCCCCGCCCTGAAGGACGGGTTTCCCTGCGGGGTGGACAGATGACCGAAACCCCTTCCCCCATAGACTCCGCCAAGCTTGCCGTTGCGGAACGGGCCAGCACACTCATCGCCTCCGGAATGAGGGTCGGGCTGGGCACCGGATCAACTGCGGCCTTCCTGGTCAGGTGCCTGGGCGAGAGAGTTCGAGCGGAAGGCCTGAATGTGCTCTGCGTGCCGACATCGTCCGCGACGGCCAACATGGCCCTAGACGAAGGCATCCGGCTTGCGACGCTCGACGAAGCGGGCTGGCTCGACCTGACGGTCGACGGCGCGGACGAATTCGATCCGGATTTCAGCCTGATCAAGGGCGGTGGAGGCGCGCTTCTTCAGGAGAAGGTCGTGGCGGCGGCATCCGATCGGATGATCGTGGTCGTCGATGCTTCCAAACAGGTCGAGACGCTTGGCGCATTCCCGCTTCCCGTCGAAGTGCTGGGGTTTGGCATGGAAGCCACCAAGGCGCTGCTGGAGAGGGTCCTCGAGACCCAGGACGTAGATGGTCGCCGAATCGAGCCTCGCTGCAGAAACGGCGAGCTCTTCGCGACGGACGAGGGCAATCACATCCTTGATCTTCACCTGAACCGAATCGGCAATGCTCGCGATCTTGCACTGGCCCTCAACCAGGTCCCCGGCGTTGTCGAAAACGGACTGTTCATCGGCATGTGCGACACGATCATTTGCGGCAATTTCAACGGCACGGTCGAGACAATCAGCGCACCCAGGGGCCATGCAAGAGCTCACAGCGCCAGACGAGCGGGCGACAATTGCCCGACCGCCGCCGAATGATGTCCTGCGACGTCGACCTGTTCGTCATCGGGGGCGGTTCGGGCGGGGTCCGCGCGGCCCGGACAGCGGCGGCCACCGGCGCACGTGTCGCTCTGGCGGAAAGTCGGCGCATGGGCGGAACATGCGTGATTCGGGGTTGCGTGCCAAAGAAGCTCATGGTGTTCGCTTCCGAGTTCCGGGAACAGGCCGCACTTGCGCGCGGTTACGGCTGGGCCGTCGAGGCTGGCGCATTCGAGTGGCGGACGTTTCGTGCAAAGCTCGACGCCGAACTTGACCGGCTTGAAGGCGTCTATCGCAACCTGCTGGCGTCTTCCGGCGTGACCATCCACGATATGCGCGCACGCCTGTCCGACCCGAACACGGTGGAGCTTGAGGACGGCACTCGCATAACGGCAGGACATATCCTGATTGCTACGGGCGGCCACCCGGTGCGCCCCGATCTTCCGAACGCCGCCCTCGGACTGGTTTCGGACGACATCTTCGAGATGGAGGAATTGCCCGGATCCCTGCTGGTCGTCGGGGGCGGATACATTGCATGCGAATTCGCCTGCATCCTCAACGGGATGGGAGTCGAGGTGACGCAGTTCTACCGTGGACCGCAGATTCTCCGTGGCTTTGATGACGAGGCCCGGGACGTCGTCGCGAGAAGGATGCGGGAGCAAGGGATAGACCTGCAGGTCAACACGAACGTCGTTGACTTGCGTCCGGCGGAGGTCGGCAAGGCCGAAGGACAGCCCTCGTCGTCGGGCGGCAACGTTGCGGCGGCATCCTCGACAGGGGCCGTCGTTGCCAAGGCCGCAACCGGCGCCGAGCGGCATTTTGACCGGTTCCTGTTCGCCACTGGGCGCGCACCGAACTCCATGGAACTCGGTCTTGAGGAGACCGGTGTTGCCGTGAATCAACGTGGCGCGATCGAAGTCGATGCCTACAGCCAGACAGCGATACCCTCAATTTACGCGATCGGCGACGTGACGGACCGCATCAACCTCACGCCGGTTGCCATCCGCGAAGGACAAGCGTTCACCGAAACGGTGTTCAGGGGCAACCCGACCGCGCCGGACCACGACCTGGTGGCCTCGGCCGTATTCACGCAGCCGGAGCTTGGCACCGTGGGCCTGACCGAGGAAGCGGCGCGCAGGCAGGAAGAGATCGAGGTCTACTCGGCTGCGTTCAACCCCATGCGGACCGCCTTTGGCGACCGGCCGAACCAGGTGCTCATGAAACTTGTCGTCTCACGGGCCAGCCGGAAGGTGCTCGGATGTCACATCGTGTCGGACGGGGCGGGCGAGTTGATCCAGATGGTGGGGATTGCCGTGAAGGCGGGCCTGACGAAAGAGGACTTTGACCGAACCGTTGCCGTACATCCGACGATGTCGGAAGAACTGGTGACAATGCAGACTCCGGCAAGGGCGACTTGAAATACCTCGCCAAACACTACAGTTAGCACCCTAGGAGATTCAGAAAGAGGACCACGCATGGCCAACAAGAGCGGCGGACCCTGGGGCGGCGGCCCGCAGAACGGCGGCAACGGAGATGCCCGCGGGCCGGGTCGGCCCGGGCAGCAGGGACCCAACATACCCGATATCGACGACATGGTGAGAAAGGGCCAGGAGCGGCTCTCCTCGCTCATGGGCGGCCGAGGAGGATCAGGTCGTCGCGGCGGCGGCGGCGGCGGCGAACGGCCGAGACTTTCGCGCGGCTCCCTCGCCATTGGCGCGGCGGTCATCCTGGGCCTCTGGGCCTATTCCTCGCTATACTCGGTCAGACCGGAAGAGCAGTCGGTCGAACTTTTCCTGGGAGAATTCTCCTCGATCGGCCAGCCTGGCCTCAATTTTGCGCCTTGGCCGGTAATGACCTACGAGGTCATTGCGGTGACCCGGGAACAGTCGGAAGACATCGGCGTCGGCCGTCAGGGCGACAACGGCCTGATGCTGACCACGGACGAGAACATCGTCGACATAGATTTTCAGGTCGTCTGGAACATCTCCAGGCCCGACGACTTCCTGTTCAACCTGAGAGACGGACCGGAAACCGTGCGCGCGGTTTCTGAATCGGCAATGCGCGAGATCGTGGCGGGCAGCGAACTTGCACCCCTCCTCAACCGTGATCGGGCGATCGTGGCTCAGCGGGCCAAGGAACTGATCCAGGCGACGCTGGACAGCTACGAAGCGGGCATCAACGTTGTCCGCGTGAACCTGAACAAGGCAGACCCTCCACGCGAGGTGATCGACGCCTTCCGCGACGTTCAGGCAGCGGAGCAGGAACGTGACCGGCTCGAGCGCCAGGCCGACGCCTACGCCAACCGCGTGCTCGCGGGCGCGCGCGGCGAATCGGCGCAGATTCTTGAAGTTGCCGAATCCTACCGCGCCGAGGTCGTGAACGAGGCCAAGGGTGACGCCAGCCGGTTTTCCGCGGTTCTGACCGAATATCGCCTGGCTCCGGGAGTCACGCGGCGGCGGCTCTACATCGAGACGCTGGAGAAGGTTCTCGGAGACATTGACAAGATAATTCTTGACGACGGAGTCAATGACGGCCCGGGCCAGGGCGTCGTGCCCTATTTGCCGCTGAATGAGCTTCGTCGCGGCACAACCACTTCGCAAGGAGGAAACTGAGATGTTGAGAAGTGGAGTCTTTCTGACGGCAATTCTGGCCATACTGGTCGCCATCGTCCTCTCGTCCATTTTCATCGTGGATGAGCGCGAGAAGGTGCTTGTTCTACAGTTCGGCCAGATCAAGCAGGTCAAGACGGCGCCTGGCCTGGGATTCAAGATCCCCATCATCCAGGAAGTCGTGCGCTACGATGGCCGGATCCTGTCTCTCGACACGCCCGAAATCGAGATCACGCCCTCCGACGACAGGCGACTGGTTGTTGACGCCTTCACACGCTACCGCATCGGCCAGCAGAACGAGGACATAGTCCAGTTCCGTCAGGCCGTGGGTCCGGGCGGCGTGAGATTTGCCGAGGACAGGCTGGCGTCGATCCTGATCGACGAAATCCGTGCGGTCCTGGGTGCCGAGGGCGTGACCTCGAACACGATCCTCTCCTCTGAACGGGGTGCGCTCATGAACCGAATCCGGGCCAATACCGATGCGAAAGCGGCGGCACTCGGGCTGGACGTGGTCGACGTGCGGCTGAAGCAGACCAACCTCCCCGAGCAGAACCTCGCGGCCACGTTCGACCGGATGCGAGCGGAACGCGAACGCGAGGCGACCGACGAGCGGGCTCGAGGAGCGGAGGCTGCCCTGAGAGTCCAGGCCCAGGCCGACCGAACGGTGGTCGAAATCGTTTCCGAGGCCAACCGCGAAGCCGAAGTCGTCCGCGGCGAGGCGGATGCGGAACGCAATTCGATCTACGCCGATGCCTATGGCGCCGACGAGAACTTCTTCCGGTTCTACCGGTCGCTTGCCGCCTATGAGCGCGCCCTGCAGGGGCAGAATTCGACGCTCGTGATTACGCCTGACAGCGAGTTCTTCGAGTTCCTCGACGGTGCCGGCATGGAATCCGCCGGCACTGCGGCCAACTGAGGCGAATGGAACTCGCGCTTCTCGGGATCGGCCTCGTGCTAGTCGTCGAGGGCCTTGTTCTCGCCTTGCTGCCGAACCGGCTGGAAGAACTGGTGCGGGCAATCGCGTCCTGGCCGCTGGAGACCCGTCGGGCATGCGGGCTTGCCGCCCTTGCCGTAGGCGTGTTTCTGCTGTGGCTCGCAAGGACCTGAGATTGCCCGTGCCTGCCAATCGCCGATGCCTGGCCGGTGACCGGTTCGAATGACGTCCAGAATCGCGGCCGCAGGACGCCTTTTCTGCCGGGAGCGTCGCGTCGAGACACTTGAATGCGGCAAGTTTCCGGCAAGAGAGGCTCATGTTCCTGAGCGTCTTTGACATGTTCAAGGTGGGCATCGGCCCATCGTCCTCTCACACCATCGGGCCGATGGTGGCGGCCGGGCGGTTTCTCGAGAGCCTCCGGACCTCCGCCTTCAAGCCGCACGGCCTGCGCGCGTCCCTGCACGGCTCGCTTGCGTTCACGGGCGTGGGCCACGCGACAGATCGCGCCGTGATCCTCGGTCTCGCGGGTTTCGAGCCCGACACCTGCGACATGGCCAGGGCCGAGGCGGCCCTCAGGGAAATCCGGCAAGGAAAGCGCGTCAAGCCGGACGGGTTCGACCCGCTTGCCTTTGATCCCGAAACAGATCTCCGGTTCGACCACGAAACGGCGCTGCCGGGCCATGCCAACGGGCTCAGGCTCTATGCCACCGACGCCGAGGGCGACGTGATCCGGCAGGAGACCTACTATTCCATCGGCGGCGGATTCGTCATGACCGAAGCCGAGCTTGCCGAAGGCGGGAGCAAGCATGACGGACCGCCCGTGCCCTATCCGTTCCGGTCAGCGGCCGAAATGCTGGAGATGGCACGAGCCGACGGCAAGAGCATTGCGGAGATGAAGCGGGCAAACGAGCTGACCCGAATGAGTTCGGCAGAGCTTGACACGGGTCTGAAGCGGATCTGGGACGTCATGAAGGAGTGCATGGAACGCGGCCTTTGCACTGAAGGCGCGCTTCCGGGTGGCATGAACGTGCGGCGCCGCGCCGCCGCGATACGTGCGGACCTGATGGCCGAACGCGGCACGAACCTGACTGCCCCGCATGTCGTGAATGACTGGATCAGCGCCTACGCCATGGCCGTCAACGAGGAAAACGCGGCCGGCGGCCAGGTCGTGACCGCGCCGACCAACGGCGCCGCCGGCGTGGTCCCCGCAACCATCCGGTACTGGATCGACCATGTGCCGAGCGCGCATCCATCGCGCATTGGCGAATTCCTCCTGACCGCCTCTGCCATCGGCGCGCTCATAAAGCACAACGCATCGATCTCGGGCGCCGAATGCGGGTGCCAGGCAGAAGTCGGCTCGGCGTCGGCCATGGCTGCCGGCGGATTGGCCGCCGTGATGAACGGCACGTCCGAGCAGGTCGAGAACGCCGCCGAAATCGCCCTTGAGCATCACCTTGGAATGACTTGCGACCCCGTGAAGGGTCTGGTGCAGATTCCGTGCATCGAACGAAACGGGCTCGGCGCGATCAAGGCGGTTTCGGCAGCATCGCTGGCGCTTCGCGGCGACGGAAAGCACTTCGTGCCGCTCGATGCGGCCATCGAGACCATGCGCCAGACTGGAGAGGACATGAGCAGGAAGTACAAGGAAACCGCTCTTGGAGGTCTCGCGGTCAACGTCCCGAACTGCTAGCTTCGCACCTTTTCCTGGAACGCATCTGGCCGGGCCTCGCGTGCCATATGGTCCAGCACCGCGTTCACGAAGCCCCTTTGCCGACCCTCGGGAGAGAACGCCTTCGCCACATCCACAAACTCGGAAATTGTCACCCGTGGCGGCACTTCGCCACAGACCAGTTCCGCACCCGCCGCGCGAAACAGCGCACGCAGGACGGGATCGATCCGGTCAATCGGCCACTTGGCCACAAGTGCCCGTTCCGTCATCTGGTCAATCCGCGCCTGCCACGTCACGGCATCGTCGACAAGCCTTCGAAAGAGATCCCGATCGCCCGCCGCCAGTTCCAGTCCGTCGAGCTCTTCGGCAAATCGGTGATCCTCGAACTCTTTCTGAACGGTCGTCGCTGACTGGCCGCTCGCTTCCATCTGGAACAACGCCTGCACCGCATGGAGCCTTGCGACGCTTCGCATCTGCAGTTCAGGGTTCATGCGGAACCGGAGACCTGTCCGGACCCGACCTCACTCTTCGATGAACCGAATCGCCGCTTGAGCGCAATGAGACTGAGCGCCGCGGCCGCAGCGCCACCACCCTTGTTTCCGTTGTCCGGATTCGCGCGCACGGCTGCCTGTTCGCGGGTTTCCACCGTCAGGATCCCATTGCCTATGCAGGCGCCGTCCACGCCCAGGAGCTGCAACGCCCGGTTCGAATTGTCACACACGGCCTCGTAATGCGTCGTCTCGCCTCGAATCACGCAGCCCAGCGCGACGAAGCCGTCGTAATCGGCCTGCCTGAATGCAATGCCAATGGCCGTCGGCACTTCCAGTGCACCCGGCACCTCGACCAGATCGGCCATCGCCGAGACCTTCGCCAGCTCGGCGCGAGCACCGCCTACGAGATCAGTCGCGATATCGACGTAGTAGGGAGCGACGACAATCAACACCTTCGGCGGAGTCTCGAACGATGGAAGTTCGAGTGCATGGCGGGACTGCCCGGCCATCAGCCAAGATCCGAAATCTTGCGGGTGCCGACTATTTCGAGGCCATATGCCTCGAGTCCCACGACCCTTGGCTTGGGCGAATTGGTCAAGAGAACCAGGTCCGACAGCCCGAGCGAGGACAGGATCTGGGCTCCCAGGCCATACTGCCTGAGCGTCTGCGGCGAAACGCTGTCTCCGCCCCTCAGCTTCATCGTCGTGTCCCTGAGCAGCACCAGGACACCGCGTCCTTCGCTCGCGACGAGCTGCATGGCATCGCCGAACTCGTTCCGTCGCCCTGCCGGCCCAAGCCCAAGCACATCAAGCATCGGATCCAATGCATGCATCCTGACAAGGCAGGGTTCCGGCGATGAGATGTCACCCTTGATCAACACGATATGCTCGTCGCCATGGGCGGTGTCCGAATAGATCCGCATCTCCCATGCGCCTCCGAATTCCGACGTGACCGTCCTGCGGCTAGTGACCGCGACAAGGTTGTCATGGCGGCGACGGTAGGCAATGAGGTCACTGATCGTGCCGATCTTCAGGCCGTGCCGTTGCGCAAACGCGACCAAGTCCGGAAGACGGCTCATCGTGCCGTCCTCGTTCATGATCTCGCAGATCACGGCCGACGGGTTCAGGCCCGCCAGGCGCGACACGTCAACCGCAGCCTCCGTGTGGCCTGCGCGCACGAGCACACCGCCGTCGCGTGCGCGCAAGGGGAAAATGTGTCCCGGGGTCGCAATGTCTGCACCGGTCGTGGACTGGTCGATCGCCGCCGCGACCGTCCTTGCGCGATCATGGGCGGAAATCCCGGTCGTGACGCCTTCCCGCGCCTCTATGGAAACCGTGAATGCCGTCTCGTGCCGCGAGGAATTGTGGGACGCCATCAAGGGCAGGCCGAGCGCGTCGCAGCGCTCGCCGGTCAACGAAAGGCAGATCAGCCCCCGCCCGTGCGTCGCCATGAAATTTATCGCCTCGGGCGTTGCCATTTGGGCCGGAATGACCAGGTCACCCTCGTTTTCCCGATCCTCGTGATCGACGAGAATGAACATGCGCCCGTTCCGCGCATCCTCGGTGATTTCCTCGATCGAGGAAATGGCGTCGCGCCAGTGGTCTTCAACCTCTCGTGCGGCTTCTGTTGACATCGGAAGACCCCGGACTTGCGTTTGCAGTGTCGCCAATAGCCCAGTGCGGGAACGAAAACCAGAGGCAACGCCGCAGCGGAAATCACATGGATTCCGCATGTCGCAACCGAAATCGCGCTCGCCGGAGGAGCCGCCGACATGATCGGGACTACTCAAGCGATGATCCCGACCGCAGGGCGTGCAGCCAGGCGTCGTGAAGGTCCGGCATCATTCCGTCGGTTTCGGCTGAGGGTCCCTCGTCAGAAATATGCGCCCATGCGGTTTGGAGCGGTTTCCTGCCTGTTTGGTTCGGTGACCTGCAAAGCGTTCACCCAGATTCGCAATTCCTCAGGTTCGCACGTCCGGTTCCGTGCGGCCCAGATACGCTTCCAGGCGGCAGATCGCGTAGGCAGCATTTCGAATCGCCAGCAACGCCTCCTGGGGATCCCGGTCGTGGTTCCCGTCGACAGGCTCGTATTGCTCGAGATAGATTCGCAGCGTCGCGCCTTGCGTTCCGGTTCCTGCCAGGCGGAACACCGCCCGGCCGCCGCTTTCGAAAAAGATGCGGATTCCCTGGTTGCTGCTGACCGCCCCGTCCACGGGATCGTTGTAGGAAAACTCGTCTGCGGCGCTTACCATCGCGCCCGCGAAGCTCTGGCCCGGCATCTCTGCAAGCTTGCCACCCAGTTCATCGACGAGCGCATTGGCCTTGCCGGATTCAACGGCTTCGAAATCGTGGCGCGAATAGTAGTCGCGCCCGTAGGTGCGCCAGTGATCCTTCAGGACTTCGGCAACGGAGATCCTGCGCTTGGCGAGGATGTTGAGCCAGAGCAGCACGGCCCACAGCCCGTCCTTTTCCCGAACATGGTTGGACCCGGTGCCGGCACTCTCTTCTCCGCAGATCGTGACCTTGTCGGCATCAAGGAGATTTCCGAAGAATTTCCAGCCGGTTGGCGTCTCATGGGCACCGATGCCGAGCCGCTCGGCAACGCGGTCGCTCGCGGCGCTCGTCGGCATCGACCGCGCGATTCCGGCCAGTCCGTCAGAATAGGCCGGCACGAGATGCGAGTTGGCGGCCAGGATCGCGAGACTGTCCGAAGGTGTCACATATGCCCCTCGCCCGACAATCATGTTGCGGTCGCCATCGCCGTCCGACGCCGCGCCAAGATCTGGCGCGGCGTCGGACATCATCAAGTCCACGAGCGGCCTTGCCCATATTGGGTTCGGGTCGGGATGGCCCTTGCCAAAGTCAACCTTGGGCATGCCGTTGATCACGGTTCCCTTGGGCGCTCCGAGGCGATCTACCAGAATTGCATGCGCATATGGCCCGGTCACGGCATGCATGGCATCAAAGCGCATTTCGAATCCGCCGGCAAAGAGTTCGCGAATTGCGCCAAAGTCAAAGATCTGCGCCATCAGCTCGAGGTAGTCCTTGACCGGATCGACCACCTCGATCCGCATTCCGCCACGGTTGGCTATCCCGATCCGGCCCAGATCGACATCATCGGATTCCGCAATCGAGTATCTCTCGATCGCCTTGGTCGCGTCGAACATCCTGGCAGTGAGCCCCTCCGGCGCCGGTCCGCCATTGGACGCGTTGAATTTCACGCCAAAGTCCTCGTCGATGCCGCCCGGATTGTGGCTTGCGGACAGGATAAACCCGCCGTCGGCCTCGTTCTTGCGTATGAGATGCGATGCAGCCGGCGTCGAAAGGATACCGTCGCCGCCCACCAGGAGTCTTGCCGTGCCGTTTGCCGCCGCGATCCTGACGATGGTCTGGATGGCCTCGGCATTGAAAAAGCGGCCATCGCCGCCCACCACGAATGTCTTGCCATCGCCGCCGCCGATTACGTTGAAGATCGCTTGCACAAAGTTTTCCAGATAGTTCGGCTGCATGAAGACCCGTGTCTTCTTTCGCAATCCCGACGTACCGGGTTCCTGATCGTCGAACGGTTTGGTCGCAACGGCATTGACTTTCATGTGGATTCTCCTCGCAGTGGGGCGGCTGGTTCCTTCCGCGATTCCCGTTCATCAAATTGCCTGGTGCCTGAAATCGGCCTTCATCGGGAAACGTCTCGGTTGTAAGGCCACAGTTGGGGCATCATATGCATGAGTGACCATCAGGCCACCCTCGCAACGATTTCGCGGGTCGTCGAAGTGGCCGATGCCAACGCTCCTCGCCGTGCGGACGCGTCGGTCCCGGACGCCTCGTCGCCTCCCGGACCGGCGCCAGGGGCGCGGTCCAGGACGTTCCTCGCCGCATCGATGCCGGCATGCGCTGCATGCCCGCAGGCCGTGCAGGTGAAGCCGTCCCCGGTTCCGCGTGAGCGTCTGCCGACCGCTCCGCACTCGTGGCTTGTTCCTGACGTGCCTGGTGCCGGAACCTTGATGACGACGGCCGCCTTGCATTCCGGCAGGGCGCCGTCCAGCCCGTGTCGAGGATGACGCGGTTCAGGCCGGACTTCCGCGGGACGTTCGCGCCCGGCTCCTCGAGCGTGCCCTTCGCGCCCTTCGTCATTCCCTTGACGTTCAGGCCCTCGACGGCGACGGTCCCGGCCTTCGCCGCCAGGTCCGGGCTCGCATGACGGTGCCGGTCGTGGCGGCGGTTCGCGATCTTGCGGCGACGGCTCGCCTTCTTCCGTCGCGCGCTCCCGCGCCCGTTGCCGGCGCCCTCCCCTGCCTCGACCGCGAAGCAGGTGAGGGCGCGCCAGCGTCCGTCCGTGCGCTCGAGGACGGCCGAGACCGGCCTGCCGTCAGGATGCGGGTTCCCGCCCTTCCGGCGGACCGTCATCGGCCTGCCGTTCCCGACCTTCACGCCGGACACGATGCCGATGCCGTCGAGGAAGCGGCATCCCTTGAAGCGGGGGAAGCCGGGCGCGCCGCCCTTCGCGACGCGGCGGAAGAACCCCATGAAGGCCTCCTGCAGGCGCTTGAGCGTGCCGCGCCGGACGGCCACCGCCACGGACGCCATCTCCGGAAGCTCTCGGCGGCATTCCGTCAGCGCCTTGCACCGGTCGAAGGAGGTCAGGCTGCGGCCGGTCTTGCGGCAGCGGTCGATGCGTTCCTCGAGCCCGGCGCTGCAGGGCAGGCGCTGGCTCTCAAGCGTCGTCCCAAGCCATTGCCGGTTCGACTTCGCCTGCGTTGTCACGCACACCTGCACCGATGATCGCCCAATCCAGAGCGGCTCCTCGCTGCATCAGCCGATGATGAAGGTGCCAAGCCTGGTGCGCTCGGTGAAAGTTCACTACCCCTGTGCGGACAATCCCGGGTGTCAACTTGTGCCGGACGCAAATCGGTATCTCGGCTTCGGGCGCAAGCTTGCTCAGGTTTGAGTCCGGCAGCGGAATTGCACCGGTGTCCGACGTCGCCACAGGAGTCCACTCACCCATCGTCCGCCATCCACGTGATGGGTTGTCGCGCCGATGCAATGACCTTCGCCGCCGGCAGGAAATGCTCCGGTCACGTATGTCCCGACGTCGATAGACGCCGTGCCAGAAGCACTTCCGGTCTGCCGCGGTCGCTTCATGTCGATAGCGGAGCCCACGCCTGCTCTTCGCCTGGACACGGCGGAAGACGTTGTCTTTCCGTCAAGCCGCGTCATTCGATCCGAAGACCCTTCGAGTCGAACTTGTGGATCAGGTCGGCGCGCGGGCTGAGCCCGATAAGGTCACCGTGGCTGAAACTGACCTCACCCGTTGCGCGGACAGTGACGATCTCGGCAAGCCCGGTCTCATGTATGTGAAAGAACGTGTCCGAGCCAAGATGTTCGGCAACCCCGACCTTGCCCGACCAATCACCCTCGCCACCGGCTGTCACGTCAATGTGTTCGGGTCGGATGCCGATCGTGTGCGCGTTGCGCTTCTGGGCTTCCGCACCCTCGATCAGGTTCATCTTCGGTGACCCGATGAATCCGGCAACGAACACGTTCTGCGGCCGGCGGTAGAGTTCCAGCGGTGAGCCCACCTGCTCGATCACGCCGGCCTGCAACACCACGATCTTGTCGGCCATGGTCATTGCCTCGACCTGGTCGTGGGTGACGTAGATCATCGTCGTGTCGAGTCGCTTGTGAAGCTCCGAGATTTCCAGCCGCATGCCAACTCGCAGCGCCGCATCGAGGTTCGACAGGGGCTCGTCGAACAGGAACGCCGCAGGCTCGCGCACGATGGCCCGGCCGATCGCGACGCGTTGACGCTGGCCACCGGACAGCTGGCCGGGCCGGCGATCAAGGTAGTCGGTGAGATTCAGCGCTCGAGCCGCAGCCTCGATGCGCCTTTCCTGCTCGTCCTTCGGGACGTTCGCCATCCGCATCGGAAACGCGATGTTCTTGCGAACGCTCATGTGCGGATACAGCGCATAGGACTGGAACACCATTGCCAGGCCACGCTTCGCGGGCGGAATGTCGGTGGCGTCTTCCCCGTCGATCTCGATCGTTCCCGAACTGATGTCCTCCAGCCCGGCGATCAGGCGCAGCAACGTGGACTTGCCGCATCCGGACGGGCCGACAAAGACACAGAATTCGCTGTCGTCAATTGTCAGGTCCAGGGGCGGGATGACCTCGACTTCGCCGAAACTCTTCGACACCTTATCAAGAGTTATGCGTCCCATTTGCTAGCTCCTTATTTGACCGCGCCGAACGTGAGGCCGCGGACGAGTTGTTTCTGGCTGAACCAGCCGAGGATGAGGATCGGCGCGATGGCCATCGTCGATGCCGCGCTGAGCTTGGCAAAGAACAGGCCCTCCGGGCTCGAATAGCTGGCGATGAACGCGGTGAGCGGGGCTGCCTTGGCCGCCGTGAGGTTCAACGTCCAGAAGGCTTCGTTCCATGCCAGAATCAGGTTCAGAAGGATGGTCGAGGCGATCCCGGGGATGGCCATCGGCGTCAGGACATAGAATATCTCCTCCCGGAGCGACGCGCCGTCCATTCTTGCGGCCTCAAGGATTTCGCCCGGAATCTCGCGGAAATAGGTGTAGAGCATCCAGACGATGATCGGCAAATTGATCAGCATGAGCACGATCACCAGCCCGATACGGGTGTCGAGCAATCCAAGGCCGATGAAGCCGAGATAGATGGGATAGAGGACGCCCACCGCCGGCAGCATCTTGGTTGAGAGCATCCAGAGCAGAATGTCCTTTGTCCGCCTCGACGGCACGAATGCCATCGACCACGCTGCCGGAACCGCCACGATGATTCCCAGGAGCGTCGAGCCGCCCGCGATGATCACCGAATTCCAGAGAAAGCGCATATAGTTCGAACGTTCCTGCACTATGCTGTAATTCTCCAGCGTCCAATCGAAGAACAGGAACAGCGGCGGATCGCTGATCGCCTGTGCCTCGGTCTTGAAGCTTGTCAGGATCGTCCAGAGGATCGGAAAGAAGATGAGAAGCCCGATCGCCCATGCGACAACGGTGTTCAGAAGCTTGCGGTTGGGTTTTACTTCGCGTGCCATGATTGTCCCTCCCTCACGCATCCAGGTTCTTGCCGACGATGCGCATGAGGAAAATCGCAACGATGTTGGCAAGGATAATGGCGTAGACGCCGCCCGCCGAACCGAGACCCACGTTCTGGCTTTCTAGCACGCGCTGAAAAATGAGGTAGGTCAGCGTTCGCGTCCCGAACGCGCCGCCGGTGGTCACGAAGATCTCCGCGAAGATGGACAGCAGGAAGATCGTCTGGATCAGGATCACGATCGTGATGGCACGGCTTAGATGCGGCAGGATGATGAAGGCAAAGCGCTTGAGCGGAGGCGCACCGTCCATCTCGGCGGCTTCAAGCTGCTCCACATCAAGCGACTGAATGGCTGTCAGCAGGATCAACGTCGCGAAGGGCAGCCACTGCCATGAAACGATCATCACGATCGAGCCCAACGACACGTCGCTGATCCACTCGATTGGCTGCGCGCCGAAGAATTTCCAGAGGTGCGCGAGAATCCCGTTCACCGGGTCCATGAACATGTTCTTCCACACAAGCGCAGAGACCGTCGGCATGACAAAGAACGGGGCGATGACCAGTATTCGGACGACCCCCTGCCCCCACATCGGCTGATCAAGCAGCATCGCGAGCAGAACGCCAAGCACGACCGTGATCAGCAGCACGCCGACGACGATGAAGAGCGTGGTAACCACACTTGGCCAAAAGGAACTCGACGTGACGAAACGGACGTAGTTGTCGAAGCCGGCAAATCCCAGGTCACCTCCCCGCAACGGCAGGTACTTCCGGAACGAGAACCAAAGGGTCGACAGCAGGGGCAGCAGCATCCATCCCAGTAGCAGGACCACTGCAGGCGCCAGCATCATGCGGGCTGCTGATCGAGAAGCTTTCGTTGCCATGGATATTTCTCCCCTGTTGGCGGACGGCGTCCTGCCGCAAGAACGAAGGAACCCTTATGTACGTGACCGAACGCCGCGTTGCCGGGCGATCCGGTTCATGATTTCGTGGCTCGTCAGGGTTCCGCCACCGCAAAGCCCCGCGAAGACACGCCGGTCCCCGCCGCCTCGCAAAGCCCGGCCCCTTGAGTTCGGGGGACGGCAGCACGCTTCGTGCCATCTCCTTTGCGCAGTCACAAGCACAACCGCTTGGGCAAGAGTCCAGAACCAAGGCGATGAACGCAAGTTGCAGGTGCCGCACTCCAGGAGGCGGCCGATTTGCCGCCCCCCTGTCCGGGTGGAGTCTGGCCTCAGTAGCCGGCGGCCTCCATTTCCTCGGTGGTGATGGCCTGCGCCTTTTCGAGAGCCTCCGCGACGGTCTGCTGGCCCGCGTAGGCCGCCGAGAACTCCTGGCTGACCTGGGTCGCGATGCCTGCAAACTCCGGGATCGCGGCGAACTGGATGCCGACGTAGGGCACCGGGTCGACCGTCGGGCTGTTCGGATCCGCCGACAGGATCGAGTCCAGGGTCTTCTGCGCAAACGGCACTTTCCGGTACTCGGGGTTCTCGTAGAGCGAAATGCGCGCGCCCGGAGGCACGTTCGCCCAGCCTTCGTTCGCCGCGACCAGCTCGATGTAGCCCTTCGAGGTGGCCCACTCGATGAACTGCCTGGCCTCGGCCTCCTGCTGCGTGCCGGCGGGGATCGCCAGCGCCCAGGCCCAGAGCCAGTTGGAGCGCTTGCCCAGGCCGGTGTCGGGCGCAAGCGCGAAGCCCACGCTGCCGGCGACGGTCGAGTCGTCCGGGCTGGTCACGAACGAGGCCGCAACGGTCGCGTCGATCCACATGCCGCACTTGCCCTGCTGGAACAGCGACAGGTTCTCGTTGAACCCGTTCGTCGAGAAGCCCGGAGGGCCCGCATCGTTCATGAGGTCCAGGTAGAAGTTCAGCGTGTCGGCCCAGGGCCGGGTGTCGAACTGCGCGTTCCACTCCTCGTCGAACCAGCGCGCGCCGAACGAGTTCGACATGGCCGTGATGAAGGCGCCGCCCTCTCCCCAGCCGGCCTTGCCGCGCAGGCAGATCCCGTTGATCTCGTTGTCGCGGTCGGTCATCGCAACGGCCGCCTCCCGAACGAACTCCCAGGTGGGCGCATCCGGCATCTCGAGGCCCGCAGCCGCCATCAGGTCGGTGCGATACATGATCATCGAGCTCTCGCCGTAGAACGGCGCGGCGTAAAGCGTGCCGTCGTGGCTGAGGCCGCCCGCCATCGCCGGAAGGATGTCGGCGACGTCGTACTCGGCGGACAGGTCGTCCAGCGGCACGAGCCAGCCGTTCGCGCCCCAGATCGGGGTCTCGTACATGCCGATCGTCATGATGTCGAACGCGCCGCCCCTGGTGGTGATGTCCGTGGTCACGCGCTGGCGGAGCACGTTCTCCTCCAGCGTGACCCACTCCACGCCGACACCGGTCTCCGCGGTGAAGCGGTCCGTGTAGCCCTGCATGCGGATCATGTCGCCGTTGTTCACCGTGGCGATCGTGATGGTCCTGTCCTGCGCGTAGGACGCGGCGGAACAGAGCGCCAGCGCCGCAGCGACGCCAAGTGCGTTTCTCAGATACATGTGGCACCTCCCTTCAATTGGATGTTGTCCCATGATGCGGGCACGAAACATTCCGCGCGTCAAGTAATTTTTTGCTCGCGTAAATTTATCAGAAGAAGTCCGGAAATCGACCTGTTAGGCGGATCCCCGCATCACAGGCGTGCCGTCGTACAGGGTGGTCTCCCGCCGCCTCGCACGTTCGCCCGAATCGATCAGCCGGAACAGCGTCTCGACGCTCTTCTCGGTGATCGAGGCATGGTCCTGCGAGACCGTTGTCAGCGTCGGGCACGTGTATCGCGAGAAGGGCTGGCTCCACTTGCCGGCAGTGGATGGAACGGCCCCCAGACAGGCCATCAAGGTGCGGCACCGCCCATCGGCCTGGATTGTCGGAACGGCACGACTGCGGGGGCCGACCGGCCAGGCCGTTGCCATTCCTGCCGGACTCCTGGTTTCAATGGTCACGACGAAACGGACGTCAGGGCATTCGGGAATCCCTGTCGATCCAATGTAAGTTGACATGCTCGGGAACGGTGTCTCGATGCGAAGCCGAGGGGCCCTTTTACAATCCCTGCATTCGCCGCTAAGCTGTCTTCTGGACTAGGTGGATTCCCCGAGATTTCGGGCTTTGCACAACATCTCGGAAGTCTTTGGCAAACCCCAGGTCACAACAAGCGCGCAAGCGCGCAGAATGACACGGAGAAACTAATGGAAAATATGAAACTCACTGCCGGATTGCTGACGGCCGCGACACTTGCCTTTGCCGTTCCTGCCGCTGCGCAGGATCAGCAGTTCATTTCAATCGGCACCGGCGGGGTAACGGGCGTCTACTATCCGACCGGCGGCGCGATTTGCCGGCTCGTGAACCGCGACCGCAAGGAGCATGGCCTTCGCTGCGCAGTGGAGTCCACCGGCGGGTCGGTGTACAACATCAACACGATCAAGGCCGGAGAGCTTGAGTTTGGCGTGGCCCAGTCCGACTGGCAGTACCACGCCTTCCACGGCACGTCAAAGTTCGCCGACAACCCTTTCCCCGACATACGGGCGATGTTCTCGGTCCACCCTGAGCCCTTCACCCTCCTGGTGCGTAGCGACAGCGGCATCACGTCCTTCGAGGGGCTCAAGGGCAAGCGCGTGAACGTGGGCAATCCCGGGTCCGGGCAGCGTGCCACGATGGAAGTGGTGATGGACGCCTTCGGCATAGCCATGGACGACTTCGCCCTGGCCACCGAGTACAAGGGCTCTGAAATGGCCAAGCAGATCTGCGACGACAACATTGACGCCATGATCTACACAATCGGTCACCCGGCCGCAGCCATCAAGGAAGCCACCACTACCTGTGACGTGAATCTGGTTTCGGTGACCGGTGCGCCGATCGACAAGCTGGTCGCGGACAACCCCTTCTATCGTGTGGCCACGATTCCTGGCGGAATGTATGCAGGCACCGACACCGACACAACAACCTTCGGCGTGGGCGCAACCTTCGTTACCTCGGCAAAAGTGCCGGAAGAGGTGGCCTACGTGGTCGCAAAGGCGGTGATGGCCAATCTCGACGATTTCCGCGGCTTGCACCCGGCCTTTGCCAATCTCGACGCCAAGCAGATGGTCAGCGACGGCCTTTCCGCTCCGCTGCATCCAGGGGCCGAGAGAGCTTACAAGGAGCTGGGCCTGATGATGGAATGAGGGACATCGCCAAGATGTCCTGAAACCTTCGCCAGCGCATCTCAGATGCGCTGGCTCTTTTTTTCCTGCAGAACAAGAATTAGCGACTGGTGAGAGGGATGACACACGCCACGAACAGGACTGCCGAGGACATGGTGGCAGAGGCCGACACCGGTGCCCGCAGTGCGGGACCGTTCGTCAAGAATCTGATCTTTGCGCTATGCATCATCTGGTCGCTCTTTCAACTCTACATCGCCTCGAAGGTGCCGGGGGTTCTGGCCCAGGTCACGGGGATTGGCGACTTTGCCAACATCGTGGCCCAGGCGCGATACGTCCACCTGGCCTTTGCGTTGAGCCTCGCTACGCTGACCTTTCCGATGTTCGGTCACAGGGACCGGATTCCCGCCTATGACTGGATCCTGCTCATCCTGGGCGTTGCCGCTTGCCTCTACCTTGTCATCTTCCGCTTTGAGATTGCCGACCGGCCGGGCCTGTGGACCACCACGGACATCGTCGTTTCCGGCATCGGCATGAGCGTATTGATGGTGGCCGTCTACCGCTCGCTCGGCCTGCCGTTGGTGATCATCGCCTCGGCCTTCCTCGCGCTGACATTCTTCGGCGGCTACTCGGAATGGGTGGGCAGCGTCACCAACTACGGCGGCGCATCGTTTGCCAAGGCGATGGGGCATTACTGGATGCAGACCGAGGGCGTCTTTGGTGTCGCGCTTGGCGTGTCCACAACGATGATCTTCCTCTTCGTGTTGTTCGGAGGGCTTCTGGAAAGGGCTGGCGGCGGCAACTGGTTCATCAAGGTGGCCATCGCGCTGCTGGGCGCACTGCGCGGCGGCCCCGCAAAGGCGGCGGTGCTGTCATCAATGATGACTGGCATGATCTCTGGCTCGTCCATTGCCAACACGGTCACCACTGGGACCTTCACCATCCCGTTGATGAAACGTATCGGCTTTACACGGGAAAAGGCGGGCGCTGTCGAGGTGGCTTCGTCAACCAATGGCCAGCTCACGCCGCCGGTAATGGGGGCCGCGGCCTTCCTGATGGTGGAATATGTCAACATCCCCTACATCGATGTCATCAAGCACGCCTTCCTGCCGGCAGTGATTTCCTACATCGCGCTGCTATACATTGTTCATCTGGAAAGCCTGAAGTTGGGCCTGCAAGGACTGAAAAAGCCAGGGCGGCAAATTGGCGTGATCCTGATCCTGTTGCTGTTTCTGACCGGTTTCCTGGGCATGGCGGCGATCACCTTCCTCGTGATTGGCTTCCGAGGCCTGTTGGAGCCGATGGCGCCCGACGCCTCGATCTATCCGGCGCTCGCGCTCTTGCTGATGGCCTATCTGGCGCTTGTGTACGTCGCCTCGAAGTTTCCCGATGTCGCGGTCGACGACCCGAACAGCAAGGTGGTCGCGGCGCCGCGGTTGACGCCAACCTTCCTGGGCGGAGCGTACTATGCGCTGCCGATCTTCGTTCTGGTCTGGAACCTGATGGTGCGCACGGAGGATCTGGACCGTCTTTCGCCAGCGCTCTCGGCCTTCTGGGCGACGATCGCCATGATCATCGTGGCACTGACGCACAGGCCCTTGAAGGCGATGTTTCGCGGCAGTGCCGACAGTTTCTCGGCACAGGCACTGGCCAGCTGGCGCGATTTTGTCGCCGGGCTTGAAAGCGGTGCACGCAACATGATCGGGATCGGCGTGGCGACCGGTGCCGCGGGCATCATCGTGGGAACCATTTCGCTCACCGGCGCTCACCAGATCATCGGGCAGGTGATCGAGACCATTGCCGGCGACAACCTGATGATACTGCTGATCCTGGTGGCGGTGCTTTCGCTGATCCTCGGCATGGGCCTGCCGACAACGGCCAACTACATCGTGGTCTCGTCGCTCATGGCGCCAGTCATCGTTACGGTGGGCGCACAATCGGGCCTCATCGTGCCGCTCATCGCCGTGCATCTCTTCGTGTTCTATTTCGGGATTCTGGCGGATGACACGCCTCCTGTGGGCCTTGCCGCCTATGCGGCGGCGGCCATTTCACGCGGTGATCCGATCAAGACTGGCATCGTGGGGTTCAGTTACGACATCCGCACCGCGCTCCTGCCCTTCATGTTCATCTTCAACACGGATCTGCTGCTGATCGATGTAGGCCCGGCCAAGGCAGTGCTTGTGTTCCTTGTCTCTCTCATTGCCATGCTGGTCTTTGCCGCGGCCACCCAGGGCTATTTCATCGCCAAGTCGCGCAAATGGGAAACCGTGATCATGTTGCTCGTGGTTTTCATGCTGTTCCGGCCGGACTTCTTCCTTGATCAATGGCAGGAAAGATACAGGGAGACGACGGGTCCGGCGGCGCTTGCCACGCTGGAAGAACTGCCCGTCGGCTCAACGGCAAGGGTGCGTGTCTCGGCTCCTGACTTCGACACGGGCGAAATGGGCACGATCACGCTGGCCTACACGGCCGAGCTCGAAGGCACCGGACTGGAAAGGCTCGAAGCCGTTGGACTGACGGTGCTGGAGAGCGACGGGATTCTCGCATTGGACGAACCCTTCCCGGGCACGCCATACTTCGATCAACTGGCCAACGACTATGATTTCTACGGCGATGCACCGGCCCGGATCGAGGCGATTGCGGTCGAAAACGACCGGATGCCTAAAGAGATCTTCTTTGTTCCCGCACTGTTGATCCTGTTGGTCATTGTCGCAATCCAGCGCCCCCGCGCCACGCAGGCTGCATTCTGACGAGAGGCGAGAAGTACAGGAGCGTCACATGCCCGTTGAGGCTTGGGGATGCAATTTCGGGGCCACTTCTCGGTTGAGGCCGCTGAATTCGGGTGCGGACCGCGAGCGCCCTAGGCTGCCTCCTTCAGGCGCGCCACATAGCGGGCAAGCGTGTCGACTTCGAGATTCACCTTGTCGCCCGACCTTGCCTCGCCCCAGGTCGTGACGGCCTTGGTGTGCGGAACGAAATTTATGCCGAAGCGCGCGCAGTCGACCTCGTTCACCGTCAATGAGGTGCCGTTCAATGCAACCGACCCCTTGGGAGCGATGAACCGGGCGAGCTCATCCGGGGCGTCGAGAACCATCCTCGTGCTGTCGCCTTCTTCCCGGACGCTCTCGACCACGGCGATTCCGTCGACATGTCCCGAGACAATATGCCCTCCGATCTCGTCACCGACCTTGAGTGCGCGTTCCAGGTTGATCCGCCGCCCCGTTTCCCAATGGCCAAGATTGGTCTTGGAAAGCGTTTCCTCGCTCGCCTGAACGGCAAACCACGTGCGCGGGTCGCTCCCGACATCAACCACGGTCAGGCAGACCCCGTCACAGGCAATTGACGCCCCGATTTCGAGGCTTCCGACGTCGTAGGAGGTTCCAATCCTGACATCGAGGACGCCAGCTCGCCCAACTCCGAGAATTTCGCCGATGTCGGTCACAATGCCAGTGAACATCGCTTCGCCTTTCGCTGCTTCGAAACAGGTAGACCCGTTGATGCGCTTGCGCAAGCATCCCGCCGTTGTCGACCTTTGCCCTCGGTTTGCCGTCCTTGTTCGCTGCCCTAGCTGACTGCGGGCAGCACCTTAACCTCCACCATCCGACCCCTGCTCTTGCAACGGGTCGGAGCATCCAGGCAGTCGCGTACGACGTCGAAGCGACTGTCGGGCCCCCGTGCATCGCCGTCCAGGAAGCCAGTGAAGTCATGGTGGACCCTAAGCTCGCGACGCCGCGAAGCACTGAAAATGCGGACATTGCTGCTTGCAATTTGCGTTCCGGCGACCAGTTCTTCCCGTCATCCATGCAAACGAGACATCTTCCAGATCACGGCTCGCAGTGACTTCGTTGCTGCCGCGCCCGCAACGGGCTTCGAACTCTTCGCGGTAGCATCCATGTCTTGAGGCAAGTCCGGATTCTGACATTCTTGCCAGTGGCCGCGGACCCGGATCCAGAAACTCCAGATCCGATTTCACAGGCCGCCTCATCGTCGAGGGACGCCATGACGTTGTCCAGATCGCGTGCGGCCCAGGAGTGCGAACGGGCCTGCAACAGTTCCCCGGTTTACGCGGATCAACCTTCGACTTCCGCCACGCTGAACGGCTTCATGCCGGCAGCCATCTGGAACCCTTCGTCGATCCAGTCGGTCACACCGCCGATCATCCCCTTGACAGGGCGCCCCATGCGCGCCAGACGGATTGCCGCCTTGTTGGCCCCGTTGCAACGCGGCCCGGCGCAATGGACGACAAACAGGGAATCCTGGGGCCAATCCGCCATCCGCCGCTCGGTAATCTTGGGGACTTATATGCACAAGTGACCATCAGGCCACCCTCGCACTGATTTCACGGGTCGTTGAAGTGGCCGATGCCGGCGCTCCTCGCCGTGCAGATGCGCCAGTCCCGGACGCCTTCCGTAATGGGGCCCCCCACGTCAAGCACAAGATTCCTGTGCATGAGCGGCCATGACGCCCGAACCTGGCAACACGATCCCGTCGCCGGCGGCGAATTTCGCGGCGTTGGGGCCGGGTGCGGCGTTGACGTCTGGCCCGGAGCCGAGGGTTTCCCGGTTCGCCGGAGCGATCGCAAGAGTCTTGCGGAGGCGAACCGGGAAACCCTCGGCGGGGTCGACGCTGTTCAGGTTTCGCTCAAGTCTTCACCTCGATTTTTTCGGGAAGGTCCACTTCACCTCCGCCGCCGGGCATCTTCCTTCCGTCCGTGGTCGGCTCGTCGGCCGCCTGCATGATGCCTGGTCCAATTCGGTCCCCGAGCGTCAATCTCGTCAGCGTGCTCGAACACGACAAGTGCGGTTCGGCAACGAGGCGTCCGACGACATCATCGGGGACCGCGTCCCGGCAAGGGGACGTCCGTGGACGGGACGCCTTTCAAGAGGCAGTGCCCGTTCCTTCCCTCTTCGTCACGGACTGCGGATCCGGTGCAGCCACGCTCATGCCGGGTCAGGCGACATCGCCTGCTCGCGGGTGAAGCCGAACTCCGTCCCGTCCAGCCACATCCGGAGCGGAACCACGGCCATGCGCCGGGCCAGCGCGGTCGTGGCGCGCTTCCTGCCACGCCTCGCCGCCAGCCGCAGCGCCCGGGACTTCAGCCAGTTCACCCTGCCCGTGCCGGGCGGCATCGCCGTGGCCGCCTGGAAGAGCGCCGTGCGCAGCGCGATGCCGCCGGCCTTCGAGATCCCGCCCGACACGGCCGTCTCTCCCGACCGGTTCCGCTTCGGCGTCCGGCCCGGCGAGGGTCCCGGCCCTCTTCGTCATCACGGCCGGCTCGTCGCGCATCTGCGCGCGCAGCCGCAGGATCGGCTCGACGGCGTCCGGCAGCGTCGCGTTGCCCGAGGCCGGCTCCCGGACCCGCTCCTCGCAGTCCCCTTTCGAGACCCGGCCGGGCTTCAGGCCGAAGTTGCGAAGAATGCCGCGCACCGGGAGTCCAGGCCGCGTCAGGCCTTCCGCGAGCGCGTTGCGCGAGCCCGGCAGGGCCCGCTTCTCCCGGGACGCGACCGGCCTGCAGTGCACGGGCTGGAACCATCCCGTCCGCAGCAACCGGGCGATGCCCTCGGCATCCCGCCGGTCCGTCTTGACCGGAGCCGCCTTCAGCGCGGACTTCACCCGCCTCACCATCAGCACGGTTTCGTGGCCGGCTTCGCTCAGTCCCTTGCGGAGCCACTGCGACTGGGGTCCGGCCTCCAGGTCGACAGCCGCGATGCTGCCGGGCAGGCCATGCATGTGCTCGACGAGCGATCCGGGATCCGAAGGCACCTTCGCTTCGTTCACGATCCTGCCATCGGCGCCGGGCGCGCAAGCAGACGTGATTGCCACCGACACGTCCGGTCCGGCAAGGATTTCCATTGTCGCTGTCCTTTCCATTGCACTTCGATCAGGACGCGCTCCCTCGGGACCGCCTCCGCCACTCACAATAGCACATGTTGTGCGTGGCAGGGACAACGACACCAGACCGGCAACCTTCCGAACCAGACCGACGCTGGCCTGATTCGCCGCCCCATTACGGCATCTCGTCATCTCCCGGACCGGCGCCAAGGGCGCGGTCCAGGACGTTCCTCGCCGCATTGACGTCGGCATGAGCCGCATGGCCGCAGGCCGTGCAGGTGAAGTCTTCCCGAGTTCTGCGCGAGCGTCTGTCGACCGCTCCGCACTCGTGGCATGTTCTTGACGTGCACTGCGCCGGAACCGTGATGACGGACGCCGCCTTGCGTTCCAGCATCGTCTTCAGCGCCGTCCAGCCCGTGTTCAGGATGACGCGGTTCAGGCCGGACTTCTGCGGGACGTTCACGCCCGGCCCCTCGACCGTGCCCTTCGCGCTCTTCGTCATGGCCCGGACATGCAGGTTCTCGACGGCGACGGTCCCGGCCTTCGCCGCCAGGTCCCGGCTGACATGATGATGCCAGTCGTGGCGGCCCCTCGCGATCTTGCGCACGACCTTGGCGTGATGCCGCTTCGCCTTCTCGCGGCGCCGGCTCGCCTTCTTCCGGCGCGCGGTCCCGCGCTGCAGGCGGCGGCCCTTCGCGGCCAGCCTGCCAAGGCCGGGCATCTCGTGCATCTCGCCGTCGCTGTCCGCGACCTGGCCCGCGTTCCGGTCAAGACCGATCGCGTGCCCGTTGCCGGCCGGTTCCTCGATCTCCACGGCGAAGCGGACGATCGCGTGCCAGCGTCCGCCCGTGCGCCTGAGCACCGCCGAGACCGGCCTGCCGTCCGGGCAGAGGTTCCCGCCCTTCCGGCGGATCGTCATCGGCCCAAGGCCGGGAATGCAGAGGTTCCCGTCCCTCACCTTCACGCCGGAGACGATGCCGATGCTGTCGAAGAAGGCGCGTCCCTTGAAGCGCGGGAAGCCGGGCGTCCCTCCGTTCTTCACGCGGCGGAAGAACCCCTTGAACGCTTCGTCCAGTCGCTTGAGCGTCCCGCGCTGGACGGCCACCGCCACGTCCGCAATCCACCCGTGACAACTTATGTCAACCTATGCCAATCGATCAGTTATTGCCTTGTAAACAAGGGCTTTTAAGAACAATAAAGCGTCATCCCGTGCCAACTTGCGCCAACCCGCGTCAGGTGTTACCACTGGCAAAAGTGGTAACATAGAAAGGAACGTAGCAATGGCGAACAAGCTTCAAGCACGCTTCTGCGAGAGGGTCACAAAGCCGGGCCGGTACGGCGACGGCAGGGGCGGGCATGGCCTGTCCCTTCTGGTTCAGGAAAGCAAGTCCGGCGCTGTCCGCAAGTCATGGACGCAACGGCTTCGAATCAACGGCAAGCCCTGCGATCTGGGCCTTGGGCCGACATGGGCCTTGACGCTGGCCCAGGCGCGGGCGGCTGCGCTGGCCAACCATCGCGCCGCATGGCGCGGCGAAGATCCTCGCCGGAAAGTCCGGGTGCCGACGTTCGCCCAGGCACTGGAAAGGGTGATCGAGATTCAGCGCGGCGCATGGCGCGAAGGCTCAAAGACCGAGTCGCAATGGCGGACCAGCTTGGCCGACCATGCCAAGCCGCTCATGGAAATGCGCGTTGACGCCATATCGACGGCGGACGTGCTGGCCGTCCTGTCGCCTAAGTGGAACACGAAACGCGAGACGATGAAGCGCATCCGGCAGCGCATTCAGGCCGTGATGAAATGGGCGGTCGCGCAGAACCATCGGACTGACGATCCCGTGCTTGCGACCGAGGCCGCGTTGCCAAAAAACGGAATCAAGACTCGTCACCTGACCGCGCTGCCCTATGCGGACGTGCCCGCCGCGATTGCGGCAGTGCGGGCGTCGGACGCCTACGTTGCCGAACGGCTTGCTCTGGAGTTTCTGGTTCTGACGGCGGCGCGGTCCGGCGAGGTCCGGGGCGCGACATGGGCCGAGATAGACATTGAGGCCGCGACATGGACGATACCGGCAGACCGGATGAAGGCAGGGCGTGAGCATCGGGTTCCACTGTCCGGGCGGGCACTGGAATTGCTGGCAGAGGCGCGGGAACTAGCCGACGCAAGCGGGCTGGTCTTTCCGAGCCAGCGCGGCGGCGAAATGCGCGACACGCGTCTGTCACGCCTCTTGAAAGGCGTTGGCGTTGCCGCGACGGTCCACGGGTTCCGGTCTTCATTCCGGGACTGGGCCGCCGAGCAAACCGACGCCGCCCACAGTGTCATGGAAGCGGCGCTTGCCCACAGTGTCAGGAATGCGGTTGAGGCCGCTTATGCCCGCTCGGATCTGTTCGACAAGCGCCGCGAATTGATGGCGGAATGGGCGGTGCACATTGACGCGACCTGACCGCTGTGCGAAAAAAGGGGCGGCTCTGATTCGGCCGCCCTAGCGGGCCGACGCCCACAGAGAAAGATAGAAAGAGAAAGGTGGAAAAAGCGCCGGTCAATCCGGCGGCAACTATTGCTGTGGAGGGCACGAATGCTCGGCATTCCGAAACTCATGAAACGGGACGAAGTCGAAGCGACCATCGGCGTTAGCCGCAGGACGCTGCAACGAATGGTGGCCAAAGGCGCTTTCCCGGCTCCGATCAAGCTTGGGCCGCAACTGAACCGGTGGCGGAGCGACGAAGTCGCTGCGTGGCTCGACGACTTCAAGCGAACCGCAGCCTGATACGAAAAGAAAACGCCGCGCGGGTGACAGCCCATTATGCGCGGCGCTCCAAAAGGTAGCCCTTGCATGACATTCCCCAGACTCGATGTCAACGCCTACAAGCGCCTTTTGAAAACGAGGCGCGTTAATCCGGGCGCTGTGAAAACGGATATTCCTGGCTCTGATCTGCATTACCGACTCGGCGTCTCTGGCAGGACGCTGGCCGTTTCATCCAGGTGCACTATGCCAATCAATCGGCATGATGGAGTGGGGCTTACGAAGCCTTGGCCGCGAGGTCACGGACACTTTCGGGATTGATCCCCTGAAGGTGCGCCCGGCAGTCGGCGGGCGAAGGGAACCGAGTACGCGGGGGCTGGCTGGCTCCTCTGCCTGATCGGCAGGCTTCAAGGCAGCAATGCGGCTGGCTGGAGTGCGGAAAGGGGGAAGTTGCGCTTTAGGCGTCAACGCCTACGAAGGTTAGCGAGATGTGTCATTTGACCCATTTCGGCTTTAACATGAACAAGTATCAGCGCCGACGTTCGGCAAAACCAAGAGAGGATCTAAAATGACAAACGAGAAAGAAACGCCAATCCAGATCTCAACAGGTGCGGCTGTCGATGACATAGCGATGATGGCGCATGGCACGGGCGCAAGTTTGCCGAAGTTGCAGGCGGCATTGAGCCTGTTGGCCTTGGCAGATGACGTGCCGCCGATTTGCATACTGCGGGCCGTCAGCGGCGTGCCTGAGAGCGACTAACGCCGTTATGGCACCGCCCAAACGTTCGGGGGGATCGAAGGGCGCAGTAGGGGCTCTTCTGTGTAACGGTGCTTGACCTTTTGCCCTTCCAGCGGCGCTTTGTCGCCGACGCTCTGGCCCCCGGCATCGACCGGGCGGCGCTGTCTTTGCCGCGTGGCAACGGCAAGTCTGCGCTGGCCGGTCACTTGGTCACGCGCATTCTGTCGCCCGCCGATCCGCTGTTTCGGGAGGGATCGGAGTCCGTGCTTTGCGCCGCCAGCATCGAGCAGGCCCGCGTCGTGTTCCGGTTCGCCCGCGCTGACCTTGAAGTCGATCCTGACTATCGCTTTCTTGACAGCGCAACGCGGGTGGCGATCACGCACAAGCCGACCAACACCCGGCTGCGGGTGATCGGCAGCAACGGCAAAACGGCAATGGGATTGGTACACACGCCTTGGGCGATCTGCGACGAACCCGGCGCTTGGGAGATCCGGGGCGGCGAGTTGATGCAGGACGCCTTGGAGACTGCGCAGGGCAAGCCGGAAAGCCCTCTGCGCATTCTCTACATCGGCACTGTGGCCCCCAGTCTCGCCGGGTGGTGGCGGTCGATGATTGAGGACGGGTCGCGCGGGTCGGTGCACGTGACCGCCCTGGTCGGCGAGCGCGACACATGGGACCAGTGGCAGACGATCCGCAGGGCCAACCCGCTCATGGCCCGTTTCCCGGACAGCCGCGCCAAGCTGCTTGAGGAACGCGACGCGGCAAGGGCGGACACCCGGCTCAAGGCGCGGTTCCTGTCCTACCGCCTGAACCTGCCGACCGCCGACGAAAGCGAGGTGCTGCTGCGGGTCGAGGACTGGAAGCGCGTTTGCGCCCGCCCTGAGGCCCTGCCCGCCGGTCGGCCCATTGTCGGGATCGACCTTGGCGCGGGCCGGGCATGGTCCGCCGCAGCTGCAATCTGGCCCTCGGGTCGGGTCGAGGCGTTGGCGGTCGCGCCGGGGATCCCGGACCTCGCCGCGCAAGAGCGGCGAGACCGTCAACCGGGTGGAACATATCAGCGACTGGCCGATAGCGGCGCTCTGCGCGTCGCTCATGGCCTTCGCGTTCAGCCGCCAAGCCAGTTGATGGCCCTGATCGCGGACACATGGGGCAGGCCGTCCAAGGTGCTTTGCGACCGCTTCCGGCTGGCCGAACTGCGCGACTGCGCGACCGGGTGGTCAATCGCGCCCAGGGTCACGCGGTGGAGCGAGGCCGCCGAGGACATTCGGGCATTGCGAAAGGTGGCGCTTGACGGTCCCTTGTCCTGCCCGCCGTCGAGCCGGGGCTTACTAACCGAAAGCCTGGCCGTGGCTCTGGTCAAGAATGACGATCAGGGCAACTGCCGCATCGAGAAGCGCGGCTCGAACAACACGGCCCGCGACGACGTGGCCGCCGCCCTGGCACTGGCAGCGGGAGAATGGCAGCGGCAGCGGTCCCGGCCGAGGCCTCGCCTTCGCTATGCGGTGGCATGAATGGGCAGGTCGAGGTTCCAGACTCTGAACGGGAAACTCTGGGCGCAGGCGCGTCGCCGGTGCTTCGACCGTGACGGATACCGTTGCACGTCATGCGGATCGGCGGGGAGATTGGAGTGCCATCACGTCCGGCCGCTTGAGAAGGGCGGGGCGAAATATGATCCGGCGAACCTGCGAACGCTTTGCCGGGCTTGCCACATCGACCTGCACCGGCGCGCAAAACTTGGCCCTGAACGGCTGGCATGGGCGGAATACCTGGCCGAAAACGGCCCTACGCTTGCTTGCCTGAACTGCGAGACGGAGGACAAGCTGCCGTCCTCGCGGATCATGGTTGAAGGCTGAATTGTGCTGCACAAAACAAGGGGCCGCCTTTCGGGGCGGCCTTTTTCTTTCGGGAGCTTCAAATCGTTAAAGGGGTCATTTGTCACCTTTAAAACGATCTTCAAAACGAAAGGTGCCAACTGTCACCTTTCAGGCGCATGGTTTCAAATCGAAAGGGTGCAGCTGCCCCCTTTCGTTCGTAGGCGTTGACAAGTCATTGATACTTTACAGACTTTTCATTGGCACCTATTGCTAATGCATGGAGACGATTCACCGATTCGCGATCACGGAACGAGCGGCCGCCTGGCTTTACCAGAAGGGTCCAAGCCTCTTCCGCAATCTGCGCAGCACTGGTCACATTCGAGCGGCTTGGCTCTACGCGGGGAAAGACAAGTCTTCGCGCCGCAGGGTCTACGACCGCGATCAGCTCGACCGACGCTTTGCGGCGGAACTGGACGCGCTCGATTCGGGCGAGATGGCATTCCGTCACGCGCTCTTGGTTGACTCGACGCTGCCTCAATTCGTCACGTCACGCGGCGCGACGGTTTGGACGCTCACCGACATTATGCCGCACGTCGCGGACGGCGACGGCAACGCATTGAACGACTGGCCCCGACGAAAGGAACCCAAGAAATGACTCCGGCTCAAAAACGCCTTCGTGAACTGCGGGACCGGCAATCCCGCGAACGGCAACGGATGGCCGAGCTTTCCCAAGCCGACCAGTTGACCGACGAGACCCGCGCCGAACTGGACGCCATCGAGACCGGAACCCCGGACCTTGAACGGCAGATCAGGGCCGCCGTCGTGTCGCTCGATGACGAAGAACGCGCCGCCGAGGAAGAGGCGAAGGCCGAGCCGGACTCGGAAATGAGGGAGCGGGTGGAACTCCGCTCCAAGGCGATGCTAGTCAACTACCTCTTGGCCGCTTCCAAGGGCAGGGTGGTGGGCGGGGCCGAGGCCGAGCTTTGCGCCGCCGCCAAGGTGCAGGGCATTCCAATCGAACTGTGGGACGTGCCAAGAGAAACCCGTTCACAGGACGGGGAGCAACGCGCAGTGACGCCCGCACCGTCAATCGTGGGCGTGAACTTCTCGCCGATTCACCCGGCAGTGTTCGCGGCGTCGATCGCGCCGCGTCTGGGGATCGACATGCCGCGCGTCGCGTCCGGCACGTTCGCCACCGGCACGATCACGACCTCCCAGACCGTCGCCGCGAAAACCAAGGGCGACGCCGCCGTCGCGAGCGCAGGGGCGATCACGGTGCAGACCGCGACCCCGAAGAGGATCAGCGCCAGGCTTGAATTTCGGATCGAGGACATAGCGGCCATCGGGGCGGAGAACTTCGAGAGCGTCTTCCGTGACAACCTGGCCCTCGCGCTGTCGGCCGAACTGGACAATCAGGCCATCAACGGCAACGGGACCGCGCCGAACCTGCAAGGGTTCATGGGACGCCTGACCGATCCGACCGACCCAAGCAACGTCGCCGCGTTTGACGACTTCGTGGCGGCCTTCTCGGGTGGCATCGACGGACTTTGGGCCAGCACCGAGAAGGAGATCGGGATGGTGGTCGGGGTGGACACGTTCCGACTGGCGGCCAAGGCCTTCCGAGACTCAACTGGCGGTGGCGACACGAAGCGCGGGGATGATCCGTTCTCGACCTTCGCGATGGCGCACTACGGGGGCTTCTGGACAAATTCCCGTATGCCCTCGGGCAGCATTGAACCGGCGATCCTCTACAGGATGGGCAGACCGGGGATGCGCCGGGCTGTTTGCCCGCACTGGGGATCGGTCGACATCGACGACATCTATTCGGGCGCAGCGTCAGGAACCCGCGCCTTCAACATGCACGTGCTTCTTGGCGACGTGATCCTTACCCAACCGGACGCCTACACCCGCGTTGACTTCAAGGTGTCCTGACGATGGCAGGAACCCAGCTCTTCGACCTGACCGGGACCGCGATCCGCCTGACCGGACTTGGAACCAGTGGCGATGCCGCGTCACTGGTCAACGTCGGTAACGACTTTCTTGAATGGTCAATCGGCCTGTCAGCCCCTGACGGGCCGGGATTCCGTTTGGGGCGGGCCGAAAGCGCGACGATCACGTTGCCGGAGGACGCCCGGCTTTGGGCCTGGAGCGCGGCCTCTTCGCGTCTCGCCGTGTCTCCGGTTGACGGGTCCGGCATCGTTCCCGGCAACACCGCGCGGATCACGGTGGACGCCACCCCGATCATGCTGCCCAGCCCGCCGGGGCTTGCCGCAGGAGGCCGCTTCATCGTGGTCAACGTCGGCGGCCAGGACGTGTCCGGCATCAACGTGGAGGACGGCGGAGCGACGCCTGACGGCACTGTCGCGGGAAAGACCTACGAGCCAGGCACGGTCAACTGGTTCACGAATGCCGGGGATTCCAACGTATGGGTCTGGGCGCGACGGTTCGGCGGTTCGGCGCTCCTGATTCAAGAGGCCGATCAGGCCATTTGGAAAATTTGAGAAATGGAACGGCGCTGGCTGGGCCTTGAATGCCGAGCCGAGGGGCGCAGGCTGTCCGGGACCGTGCTGCGCTATGGCGACATTTCGCCGACCCATCGCGAGCGTTTTGAGCCGGGAAGCCTCCGCATGGACGAGGCGATCACGTTGAACCTGGGGCATGATCCCATGAAGGCCGTGGCGTTCATGCCGAACGGCGGACTTGAGCTGACCGACGGCAGGGAGGAACTGCGCATGAGCGCCCTGGTTCCGCCCACGCCCGCCGGGGCGCTTGCACTCGCCAGCGTGGAAAACAGGCGGCTGCCCGGCCTTAGCATCGAGTTCAAGGCGACGGCCGAGACGCGGCAAGACGGGATTCGCGTCATTGAGGCCGCGACCCTGTCGGGGATCGGGCTGGTGCGGAGTCCCTCCTACCCGGCGAGTCAGGTCGAGGCGCGGAGGCAGCGGTTCATTGCCGCACGGATGCCGGTCAACACGCCTCTGACATGCGACTGCATCGGAGAGTGCTTGCAAGTACGTTGAGTTCACGAAGGCGGCGATGACGGTCCTCGCCGACGAGATGAACGAGATGCTGGCGGAAGCGCAGGCGCTGGCCTTCGAGGATCTTGCGGAAGATGCGCTCGCCGCACAGGCGGGTCGTCGGTTCGCCGACATCCTCCTGATATCTGGCAGGGGCATGGAGAATGCCGTCGCCAGTGTCCGGAGAGGGACCTTGACGGCGAGCGTGGACGACGACGGTGCGCTCCTGGTCGAGGCCAGCGGCGAGGATCATTGCCCAAAGGCCATTGGTTGACTACAAGGCCGACGACGCGCCGGTATTGAGGACACGCCGGAGGGCCGCGTTGTGGAAGGAAGCGACTTCACCGACATTGACGGGGTGCGGAAATATACCTGCGTCGGCAGTCACGGACCTTCCTCGCGACGCCGGTGGCCGGAAACGCCATCGTTGCCTACAAGCCCGCCGACGGCCGCGAGCGCTGACGCTCAGAGAGAGCGACGGTCGAACGACGGTTCCGGGCATGGATGTAACACGAGATGCGGGGCATGCTCATGGCCCCGCTGGCGCGTCGCCGGAGGGGTTTCTCCTTTTCGATCCGGCGGCGCGCCAATGAACGGGTGACGACATGACGAAGACAAGCGCACAAGCTTTCAGATCGGCGGGACCGTTCGGCGACGTGACGCTTACGCCGTGGCCGTGGCCGGACGAGACAGGCGGTAGGGCTCTGGCCATCGCGACGAATGCCCTGGCCGTGCTGGCGGGTCTGCCGGGCGCTGATCGGCTTGGCGATTACCAGAAAGACCCGCGCCTCATGGCGAGGGCCGAAGCCGCAAGCGCCGTCATTGAAGACTACGCGCCGGGAGCGCCGGACGGAGTCCGGAATGAAGCGATGGCGCGATTCGTCGGGTATCTGTGGAACTCCGAAAGCACCGGATTCGGGGTGCGGAAGTCGTCCTCTGCGGGTCCTCTGAACGTCCGATACGAGACCGATCATTCGAAGGCCTTCCGGCAAAGCGGCGCAATGGCATTGCTGGCACGGTGGCGCGTACGTCGGGCCGGGGTGATCTGATGCGCTGGCCGTGGCAGAGGCACGAGGAGGTCGACGAGTTCCACGAGGAGGAGGTCCGCGAGGCGGGCGGAGACTACAGCTCCACGATCATTGCCCTGGCCGAGCAACAGGCGCTCGGCAATGCCGCCGACGTTGGCAGGACTGCCGCCGTGGAGGCTGCCAGCGGCGCACTGGGGCGCGCCTTCGCGTCTGCGAGGGTGGATCGGTGCGGAGTGGGTTCAAGAGGCCGTCACGCCGCGTGTGCTGGGCCAGATAGGGCGTGACCTGATCCGCCGGGGAGAATCACTTCACGCTGTCCGCATGGGCGCGAGCGGAGCGGTCCAGTTGAGGACGTGCGCGGACTGGAACTGGCAGGACGGATCGACCGATCCCGAAACCTGGCGGGTGCGGGTGACTTCATACGGGCCGAGCCGAGTCGAAACGTGGCTGTTGTCGCAATCGGAAGTCATCTTCCTGCCGTGGGGCAGCGGGTCCGGGACGACATACCGAGGCAGGTCGCCGATCACCTGGGCGAGCGTCACGGCAAGGCTTGGAGCCGAGGCCGAGAGAGCGCTTGCGGATGAAAGCAGCACGGCGATTGCGAACTTCATCCCGACGCCCGCCGGTCTGGGGGCCGAGGGCGCGAATGCCGACGGTGATCCAGAACGCGATCCCTTGGCGCAGCTGCGGGCGGACGTGGCGAAGGCGAGGGGCAGAACCATGCTCATGGAGACCTTCGCGGACGGAGCTGGAGATGCTGGTGGCGCACCGAAACGCGACTGGATGCCCGCACGACTCGGACCTGCACCGACCGCCGCGCAGGTGCAGCTTGCGGCGGACGCCTTCGAGCGGACGCTGGCCGCGACCGGCACGCCGCCGGCCTTGTTCATTGGCAATGCAGACGGCACGGCCCAGCGCGAGGCAATCCGCAGGTGGCACCTTGGAACCGTCCTGCCGATTGCGCGGGAACTGGAGTGGGAGCTTTCGAGGAAGCTGGAAACGCCGGTCAAGCTGGTCTTCGATTCGTATCCGCGCGATCAGGTTTCGCGGGCGCAGGTGGCTTCCAAGCTGTCGTCCATTGAAGGCGTCACGATGCAGCAAGCCTTGGAAATCTCGGGCCTGATCGAGGCCGATGAATGAGCGCGAAGGGACATTCGAAGCCGCACGCGAGGGATCGGAAGATAGACCGCCCGAGGCGGCCTTGCTCGCGGTGCGGCAAAAAGTTTCAACCAACTGTTCGGCGAAGGATGTTGTGCGAGCCGTGCTTCACGAGCCGACAAGAACACGATGGCCAATGCTGACACAGGAGAGAACGCGACCATGACGGACGAGGACGAGGAAACAATCGACGTGAAACTGCGCGTTTCCGTGGTCGAGGCCGCGCAGGCGATGGCCCGCGCAGGGGCGACCGTGGCGACCGGAAGCGATCCGGGTGAGCCGGACCCTGCTACGGCGATCACGGCAGTTGTCCGAGCGCAGGCTACCGAATTGGTGCAGCTTCGGGCGGCGGGCGAGGCGCACCGGGCGTCGCTCAACTGACATAGGGTTGAAGATTTTGAGAAACGTTTTGTATTGCACGAAACAAACAGGCTTCGGGCGGTTTCCTGTCCTCTAACGCCCGGAGGCGGACGGGCGGCAAGGGTTTTGAGACTCCCCTTGTCCTGCCCGCCCTGCCCGAAGCATTGGGCCGGACTGTGGTTTTAGATGCGGTCCTGAAGCCTCAAGCTAACAAGCCAGTCCATCGTTCCTTCATCGGAGCGTTCCGCTTCAGCTGCGAAGCTTATCAAGGCCGCCGTCACCAAATCCATCGTTGACGGTTCGATTCGAGTGCCGTTCTCTGCCGTTACGTCTGACAGAGTGGATTTGATTTCCTCAATGGCGTTCATGCATTCGGCATTAAGTCTAATGTTCATCTTGTTTCTCCTTTTGTGAACACTGCTAGCATACGCTTACACTGCCAGCACATCAAGGCAATGCAAGCATGTAATTGGTTTGGGCAATGTGATCTACGGAGCGGGCGGCGATCGCGCCGCCAACATAGAAAGGACAGAGAAATGGCATTTGTGAAAGTAGAGGCGACTGCCGAAAACTGGTTTGTGCCGCCTGAAACAGTGGTGCCCAAAGACGCCTTCATAGGTCGCCGGACCCTGACTGATCTTCACGCCCATGCGCGAGGCGTTGCCTGAAGTGTGAATTTAAGTGGTAACGCATTGCGCCTGATTTGCGATCCCGCCTTGTGTGCTTGGCCGAATCAGCAATCAGACTGCGGACGCCACGGACGCCATCTCGGGAAGCTCTCGGCGGCATTCCGTCAGCGCCTTGGTCTGATCGAAGTAGGTCAGGCTGCTTGCCCGTCTTCCGGTAGCAGTCGATGCGTTCCTCCAGCGCGGCATTGCAGGGCTGCCGCCGGCTTTCAAGAACCGTCTCAAGCCACCGCCAGTTCGCCTTCGTCTGCGGCAACAGGCGATAGACAACCCGACGGTGCGTCCTTGCAACGGCCATGCGGTCGCTCCTGCGTTGAACATCTGCGACGAGGGTGCGTGAACTTCCCTTTCTTCGCATGCTGCCAGAAAGCTCGGAAGAACACAAAAAGAACGTGGTCACTTATCAGGGCTATCGCATTTGGATTTCTTAGGGTTCTGGATCCTGCGCGAGTCCTGTTGCGGAGCTGACAAGCTTCAGAAGGAAGCCGTCGTCCCATCAATGGCATTTCCTTAAGGATTTGGCGTCATTTCCTTAAGGAGTCGCGCCTTTTCGCAGCAGGGGGCCCTGCCTTTCCGGAGATTTTCCGGCTTCAGGCTGCGGCCTTTCTCCTTCGGGTCCACTTGCTGACCGGCTTCATCGATTTCCTGGGATACGACCGTCCCGGCCGGAGCCGGCCGCGCACCTTGAGGATTCCCTCGGCCATCCGGGTCACGGCCTGCGCGACGGCTTCGGCCTGCGCGAGCAGCATCTCCTCGATGTTGGCGGCCACGATCGCGATCGCGTTTCTGAAGTTCACGGCCTGGCGTTCCTTTCCCTGCTCGCGGATGTCTGCGAGCAGGTCGTCGCCATGCCCGGAAAGCAGCCGCGTCATGGCGATCAGGTTGAAGTGGGCGTAGAGTTCCTGGCGCACGCCGCGCTCGGTCCGGCCGTGGAACCCGTCCACCGCGATGGTTCGCTTCGAGACCTTGTACAGCTCCTCGATTCCCCACCGTCCATGGTAGAGATGGCCAAGATCCTCGGCGGAGACGTGGCCGGCATCGAGCAGTGTCGTGACGAGATGGCAGTCGTCGCCGTCCGTCTTGCAGCGGACCAGCCGGAGGTCGACCGGATCGAAGCGCTCGCCGGGCCGACGTTCGGCAAGCTCTCGCTGCGTGTCCGGTCCCGGGGCGGCGGTGACGACGGTCTCGGTGCGGTCGCCCTCCATGAAGTCCCTGAAGGCGCCCACGCGGTTGCGCTGGAGCCGGAACACCGGATGGGCGCCCGTGCGGATGACGGCGTACAGGAGCTCGAACGAGAAGTGTCCCCGGTCGAACACGACGACGTCGCCGGCCTCCAGGGCGTGCAGGTGGCCCATGGCCGCGGCCCGCTCGCAGGCGCGGGCGGAGAGCGAGAAGTCGACCGGGACCTTGGTGTCGAGCCGGTACAGGCAGGACACCAGCCCCTGCGGATAGTGGGCGCCGCCGTGCGGGAGCGGGTAGCCGGCATCGACCAGCGTCCGGGGCAGGTTCATCTTCGTTCCGTCGACCGCGAACGGGCGGCGGCCCTTCCAGCGCCCGCCCTCGCCGCCGTGGCGGAGGATCTCGCGGTGAAGGTCCAGGAACAGCTCCTCGTGCACCCTTTGCCGGGCCTTGCAGATCGACGAGGCGGCCACCGGCTCGCGTTGAGGCAGGGCGATCCCCAGCTTGCGGCACTGCTCCCAGAGCTCGGCGGTCACGGTCGCGTAGCCCTTCTCCCCCCGCGACAGGACCAGCCGGAACACGAACAGCATCACGATGAGGCTGTTGAGGACCCGCCGCCGCTTCATCCAGCGGCGGTCGTGCGCGTCGGCCAGCGCCGTGGCGGCGTCGACGACCTGCAGCCACGCCGCGACCAGCGGATCGTCCCGGTCGGGACGCGGCGGGCGCGGCGAGCGTGCCGGAGCCGCGCGCCCCTGGAGGACGTCGCGGAAGTCCCGGCCGAGGGGAAGGACGAGGATCTCCTTCGCCGGCTTCGCCCGCCGGCCCGACTTCCGGCCGGCGGTCATTCCGATGCGCTCCCAGTTGGCGGCGCGGTAGCACGCCCCGTCGAAGCGCGTCGGGTCGATGAACGTCTCGCACAGCACGGGGCGGCAGCCGTGGCGGCGCTCCCACTCCCCGGGAAGGCGGGCCGCCGCCATGCCGAGGACCCGCGAGGCAAGGTTCGTCACGGCCACCCATGGAAACACGATGAAGCGGGAATTGCCCAGCACCAGGTGCAGCCGGCGCTCGCGGTCCGGTCCGCTCCATCCGATCCATTCGTCGCGCGCCGGCAGCGTCCGCGACGCCGCCTCGAACAGCAGGCAGCCGAGGCGGCGGCCGTCACGGTCCAGGACGAACCAGCGCAGGTGCGGGCCGAACGGGCGCGGACAGCCCAGGCAGTGATGGCGGTCGACAAGCTCGTTCCACTCCACCTTCTCGTCGGGACCGTCCGCGGCGTGCAGCGACAGAGGCTCGAGGGCGGACAGCTCGCAGGCGATCTCCGGCTGCGGGTCCGATGCCGCCGTGTGGCAGATCGGCGGCAGCGCGCCGGAGCCGGTGCTCCGCTTCTCCGGAAGCGTCAGGATCCCGAACCCCTCCAGCTGCTCCAGCATGCGGAGGCAGGCCGACACGCGGTAGTCGCCCTTGGGCGTGTTCCAGTTCAGGTGCTCGCAGATCGTCTTCGCGAGCTCGTTGCGGGTGTTGTTGGGAAGCAGCGCCACCGTCTCCTGGATGTCGGCGATCTGGCGCCGCGTCAGGCGGCGGCCGAAAAAGGTGGTCGTCTCAAGGCGCTCGATCCGCGGATCCATCGCTCCCGCTCCGGAAGATGCAGTGTCCCGCAGCCTGGATTGCACGGACCGGCGGAAGTGTCAACCCCCCTGTGCCAAAAAATCCGCACCGGCGCCGACTGCCATGGAACAACGGCCTCGCGGGAGCGAAAGAAAGTCCGGCCAGACCTTGCGGTCAAAAGAAATGCCATTGGTCGTCCCATCCGGCCCTCTTCAGCTTGCCGCGCACGGACATCACTTTCCCGCCATCGGTCAGCCGTGCCAGGTTCAGCGCCAGCTTCCGCATCAGCGCGAGGGTCTCGGGACCGTTGCCCTTGCGGTTCCGGAGGCTGTCCTCTCCCATGGTCACGTCCAGGACCCAGTGCAGCGAGTTTTCCACGGCCCAGTGCGCGCGCACCGTCGTCAGGAACCGCTCCGGACCGGGTCTTTCGCTGAGGAGGAAGAAGCGGGTCTCCGTGCTCCGCTCCCCCTTGGTCTCCCGCGTCGCCGTGACCCGCCCGACGGCCTGCAGGCCGGGCCTGTGATGCAGGTCCTGCAGCGTGCCGACATCGTGGCAGACGGCCGCCTCGCGGATCTCGATGCGCCCGTGACCCTTGTCCACGTCGTTGAAACGCTTCGTCTTTCCCGCGTTCTCCGGGTCCGCCATGTGAAGCCGGACATCGTCGTGAAGCGTCTCCTGGCTGCCCTTCAGCGCCAGGACGCAGTCGCCGCCCCTTGCCGTGACCGCCTCCGCCGTCGCCCGCTGCGTGTGCATCGCGTCGGCCGTCACCGTCATGCCCTTGACGTCGAGAGGCTCCAGAAGCGCGGGCATCGCCGTGATCTCGTTCGACTTGCCGTCCACCCGGACCTGGCCGAGCGTCAGGCGGGCGCCGACGGCGAAGGCGTTGACGACATGCAGCGGCGAGCGGTTCGAGGGGGCCTCGAAGGAGCGCCTTGCCGTCGATCGCGACCGCGTCCGGACCGAGCCGGCCGGCCCAGTCCGCGGCAAGGCGGACGAGCGCCCGCTGCAGGCCTTCGGGATCGAGAAACCTGAACAGGCGCGATGTCGCCGAGGCCGGCCCGGTTCGCCGGGCCGACACTTGCGGATGTGGCTGAGGCATCCGGGCTCAAGAGCCTGGAGTCCTTCCGGCGCAACTTTCGCGCGCTGCGCGGCATCATCCCTTCACAGCATCGCAAGGCCTTTGGCAATGTGGAAACGTGATCCCTCAGGATCTTGCCCCACATGCCGCCATCCGACCAAACGGGGTGGTTTCCGACCTCTCCGAAAACCGATGACTTGAGATTCAGTCGAAATGCACAAGGCGCAGGACTCTGCAGTCTGCCAGAAAGGAGATGACGTCCAGAGTGCCGGCTGGACCGGCGACTGCCGGACCGAAAGGTCCCTGAAAGCCAGCAGGATGATTCAGGAAACCCTATTCAATTCCCACTCAATCTCCGCTTTGGTTGACACTTTGGCCGGGTGCGGTCGTGCAATCATTCCGAATTCTCGGCAACGGTCCAATTCAATTGCCGTGTCCCCGTCGCATCGCGGTAGGGACGGTCATTGCTGACCGCCCCCCGCACAGATCCGGACGAGCGCGCTAACGCATCCGGCTCCTGCCTTCGGTCGAACGTCAGCCCGCACTGCTGCCGCAAAGGGCAGCTCGCATGGGCTGCGTGAGCGAGCGGCGCATGTGACACCCATTGTCGGATTCTGAGCTCCGTGAGTGCTTTGCCGCCCTGCTCTTCCGTCGGCCCCGGCCCTTCGCTCCATCCACTCCGCCGGAGGCGTCACAGCCTCTTTTGTTCGCGGACTTCGTCACTACTATGGCCGAGTCTGACTCCTCGATGCCGTGCATCCAGAGCTACGGGAATGCCCCCTTCCTCTGGCGACCCTGACGCAATGGTCGGGGTAACATCGAGGCCTCCCAGGTCCCGATGGACTGCTTCGGCGCGTGCCATGGTTCTCAGACCCCGCGGAGCCCCTCCTCGCCTCACCAATCCGGCGTGGAGGGTGTTGCCTTCGGCCCGTCTGAAAGCCTCGGCACTCCGAACATGGTCATTTTTCGTGGCTCGATGGCCCGGCCCACGCCCACCGCTTGCCAACGCTTCACCTGCCGCCTCGCGACGACCGGCGCATGGTTCGCGGAGAAAGTGGCTGGTTTGACCTCTCTTTCTGCCGGGACTTTCACCCAGCGACATTCCATCAGTTAGCCTGGCGCACATCGCGGTAGGGACGGTCATTGCTGACCGCCCCCCGCACAGATCCGGACGAGCGCGCTAACGCATCCGGCTCCTGCCTTCGGTCGAACGTCAGCCCGCACTGCTGCCGCAAAGGGCAGCTCGCATGGGCTGCGTGAGCGAGCGGCGCATGTGACACCCATTGTCGGAGTGCTTTGCCGCCCTGCTCTTCCGTCGGCCCCGGCCCTTCGCTCCATTCTGAGCTCCGTGAGTGCTTTGCCGCCCTGCTCTTCCGTCGGCCCCGGCCCTTCGCTCCATCCACTCCGCCGGAGGCGTCACAGCCTCTTTTGTTCGCGGACTTCGTCACTACTATGGCCGAGTCTGACTCCTCGATGCCGTGCATCCAGAGCTACGGGAATGCCCCCTTCCTCTGGCGACCCTGACGCAATGGTCGGGGTAACATCGAGGCCTCCCAGGTCCCGATGGACTGCTTCGGCGCGTGCCATGGTTCTCAGACCCCGCGGAGCCCCTCCTCGCCTCACCAATCCGGCGTGGAGGGTGTTGCCTTCGGCCCGTCTGAAAGCCTCGGCACTCCGAACATGGTCATTTTTCGTGGCTCGATGGCCCGGCCCACGCCCACCGCTTGCCAACGCTTCACCTGCCGCCTCGCGACGACCGGCGCATGGTTCGCGGAGAAAGTGGCTGGTTAACCTCTCTTTCTGCCGGGACTTTCACCCGGCGACATTCCATCAGTTAGCCTGGCGCACCAGACGTGCATGACGTCCGCACCGACCCGACGCTGTTCCACCAGCTTGAATCCGGGAGCCATTGCAAGTTGACCGATGTCAAGGGCGCCGACAGACGGCTTGCCCTCCGCCCCCAAGACCTTGCCCGCAAAAAAGACCACCAGCCGATCAACCAGGCCCTCTGACAAGAGCGAAGCCGCTAGCGCCCCGCCACCTTCGCACAAGACCCGAGTGAGGCCGCGCGCTCCCAGCTTTTGCAGCAGGCTTGCCAGGTCAACCTTCCCATTGGAGACCGGCACTGGCACGAGATCGGCGCCCGCAATTCTCCACCACGTCGCAACCTCGTTCCCTTCCTGCCCATGGGCCAGCCAGACCGGCCCCGCTTGCTCGATCTTCTCCATGAGCCGACATTGGGGAGGAAGAGCCTGGCATCCGCTCACGACGATGCGAACCGGCTGGCTGACGGCGCCCATGCCTCGCACGGTCAATTTCGGATCATCGATTCGGACAGTTCCGGCACCAACCATCACCGCATCATGGGACATTCGAAGCGCATGGGAAACGCGACGGGCCTCCTTGCCCGTGATCCACTGGCTTTCACCCGTCGCCGTCGCGATCCGCCCGTCAAGGGTCGCCGCCAGTTTCAACGTGACAAACGGACGACCCTCCGCAACCCGCATCAGGAATCCAGCATGGACTTGCCGCGCAGCACCCTCCAGGAGGCCCACGTCCACAGTGATTCCGGCTTCGCGGAGGCGCTCAATGCCGTACCCTGCCACCCTGCCGTCCGGATCCTCCATTGGAACGACCACATGGGCCACGCCGGCCTCGATCAGTGCATTGACGCAGGGCGGGGTCTTTCCTTCGTGGGCACATGGTTCCAGCGAGACATACGCCGTCGCGCCTCTGGCGGCTTCGCCCGCCTGCGCCAATGCGCGCGTCTCGGCGTGCGGCGTGCCACGATCACCTGTCCAACCTCGCCCAACCACGCGGCCATCCGCCAGTATCACGCACCCCACTGCCGGGTTTGGCCATACGCGTCCAAGCCCCCGGCGCCCGAGCGCCAGCGCATGCGCCATGTGGCGGGCGTCGATTTCGGTCACTCGTTCCTTTGGGCGGGCCGCAGCTCGCTCACGAACTTGTCGAAATCATCCGCGGCCTGGAAATTCTTGTAGACGCTTGCAAATCGTACATATGCCACCGTGTCGATCCGATCCAGGCTCTCCATCACGATCTCACCGATGGTCGTCGAAGGAACGTCCGTCTCGCCCATGCTTTCCAGCCTGCGGACGATGCCGCTGATCATCTGGTCGATCCGATCCGGTTCGATCGGGCGCTTCTGCATGGCGATGCGAATCGAGCGCTCCAGCTTGTCGCGGTCGAAATTCTCCCGCTTGCCGCTCGACTTGATGACCACGAGATCGCGCAGCTGAACGCGCTCGTAGGTCGTGAACCGTCCGCCGCATGCCGGGCAGAAGCGACGTCGTCGGATCACAACATGATCTTCCGCCGGACGCGAATCCTTGACTTGCGTGTCGGTACTTCCGCAAAACGGGCAGCGCATAATACGTCCCTCCTGACTGTGCCTAGGGGAACCTGCCCCTCTTCTGCACAGGCACTATAGGCCAACGCCATCATTTTGGGTAGAGGCCAATTCGACGCGCCATATGCGCCAGTTATCAATCATTTGCAACGGACAGGGGCTCCAGCACCAGCAGCCTCGTTCCGGCCGAGTTGAGCCGCTCTTCCGAGGCGACTTCAAAGCCTCTTCCAATGAACTCCTCGACTGGTCCGGCGCTCCGCGCGTCCGAGAACACGGAGAGCCCGGAACCGAACCGGAGCGGCTCGATCGTCAGGTGCACGCGATCGATGGCACGATGGGCAAGAAACCAGTCATGGACGCGCGTGCCACCCAAGATCAGGCCTCGGGCCAGGGGATGAACGTCGCATACCTGCTCCGGAAGCGTCCTCGGGGTCAAGTGCGCCGGATCCACCCAAAGTTGAGATGGTCTCTTCCAACCACTCACCTTGTTCGAAAACACGATCCTCCGCCGGTCGGGCCTTTCGGCCGCTTCGTGCGTATGCCGTCCCAAGATCGACCAGTCGGCGGCCTCCACATCGCGAAAGAAGCGTTCCTGTTCCTCCGCGCTTGCCCAAGCCTGGGGAGGCTCTCCGACCGAACGCGCAATGAAGCCATCCTCGGAGACGACGACCGTAAGGAGATATTCGCTCATTCCGACCGGAGAGAGGCCTCGAAGGCGTCGGCGTGGTCCGGGTGCCAGCGCGAAAGTGCCGGACGATTCTCGATGATGTCGCCGATCGCCCAAGCCATTCGACTTTCGTCCGTGGCACGGTCCACGTCGTTGTCAGGACAGAGAATGTAGAAATCGCCCCTGGCCAGGCTTTCCAGCATGAACCTTGCGGTCTGTTCCGGGGTCCAGGCGCCGGCCGGCTTCTCGGTCCGGTCATGGCGTGTCAGGTCGGTGAACACGAACCCGGGAATGAGCAGATGCGCGGTCACGCGACACCCTTCCGTGTTTCGCAGTTCATGGGCGAGCGCCTCGGTAAAGGCTTTCACGCCCGCCTTGGATACGTTGTAGGCAGGATCGCCCGGCGGCGTCGTAATGCCCTGCTTGGAACCGGTGTTGATGATCGCGCCGGGCCTGCCGCGCTCGATCATTCGCGGCGCAAAGGCTCGGCTGCCGTTGATGATCCCCCAGAGATTGACGTCCAGGATTCGCCGCCAGTCGCCCCCATCCGCGAACATCGCGGATCCCGGCTGAATGCCGGCATTGTTCATGAGGATGTCCGTCCCGCCAAACCGGTCGGCAACCTGCGCCTCAAGCGCCTGCATTGCGCCATGGTCGGAAACGTCAACCGCTTCCGCCATGACTTCCGACGCGCCTGCAGCATTCAACCGCTCGGCGGCAGGCCCCAGCAGAGCTTCACGATTGTCCACGATGGCAAGTGTCATGCCGGCAGCGGCATAGAGTTCGGCCGCGGCAAGACCGATACCGGATGCGCCCCCGGTGATCGTGGCGACGGATCCTGAAGTCAGCGCGGGGTGCGGCATGTCAGTGTTCCCTTCCTGCGTCGCTCGTCCTCCGACGAGCGCCATGAGCTTGGCAAGTCCTCGTTCGTATTCGCTGCCCGCCCAATCGTCAATCACTGGCCACAAGAGGCGCAAATGTCCTTCCTGTTGCATTGTTCCGATGATTTCGACGTGCATGTCGCGACGCGCGAAAATGACGAAATCCAGACCGGACCATCGCGTTGTCCGACGTTTGCGTGCCTGGCTTCGTGCCCTGCACGTTTCACGGCATCTTGGGCCGCGTTCAGGCGACGGGCGCAAGTGCTGCGCCCGTAGCGGAGCAAATCAAGCCAAGCCTCTAATACCAATTCAAGAAAGCAATGACCCACGAACAATGAAGGAACATCATGCTGTGGCGCGATGCGACAAACTGTGTGCGGCCGATGCCATCCTGCTCCATATTGTGGGTGCTGAAATCTCACATGGAGGAAGACATGCCCGCAGGCATCGCGGTCACGAACACCGACCACACAGTCGATGACATTAGAGCCCTGGCGCGCAAGTGCAATGATTCACGACAGTCCCGACGCCTGCGTGCCATCGCGCACCTGATGGAAGGCGAACTCGGCCGCGGCATGACAGCGCTCCGGGCCCGGGTCGACAGACAGACGCTCTGCGACTGGTCCGACCGGTACAATGCGGAGGGGCCGGACGGGCTGAAGGACCGTCCGCGCAGCGGACGATCCTCGAAGCTGGATGCGAGCCAGAAGGCCGAGGTCAGGCACTGGCTTGAAGACGGGCCGGGCCCTGGCGTCCCGGCCTGGACCCTTGGACTGCTCAAGGAGAGGGTGCAGCGAATCTAGCTGTTGAACTCGCAGGTGAAAGTCCTGTCGGCGCAATTCTCAGTTTGGCGCCGTAGCATATCCCACTGAACGCAGAGAGATCTGTGCACAGCGAGCTGGGAAGTACAAA
>CBDCBG010000005.1:0-463953 GCA_965214325.1 Paracoccaceae bacterium | reverse complement strand
GCTGCCCGGAACGGGAGCTTGTCCTGGCCATGGTCGCCGGCCGCATCCTCAGGCCGGACTCGAAGCTCGCCACGACGCGCTGGTGGAAGGGCTCCACCCTGCCGGAGGAGTTCGGCATCGACCGCGACGTCGACGCAGACGGCCTCTACGCCGCGATGGACTGGCTGCATGACCGGCAGGAGGGCATCCAGGGCCGCCTGGCAAGGCGCTGGATCAAGGAAGACGACCTCGTCCTCTGGGACCTGTCATCGACCTGGTACGAGGGAAGCCGCTGCCCGCTCGCACGCTTCGGCTACAGCCGCGACCGCAAGCGGGGCCTCCCGCAGATCAACTTCGGCCTCCTCTGCGACCGTGACGGCCGCCCGGTCGCGGTCTCGGTCCATCCGGGAAACGTCACCGACAAGGACACCCTCCTGCCCGAGCTCGACCGCCTGCAACGCCGCTTCGGCCTCTCCCGGGTGGTGATGGTCGGGGACCGCGGCATGATCATCGAGGCCACCATCGAGGTCCTGCGCGAACGCGACGGCGCCGACTGGATCACCGCCCTCAAGGGCCGGACCATCCGCAAGCTCGCCCGCCAGGGCCGTCTCGACCGTTTCCAGGATCCCGAACACGAGCGGACCCTGTTCGAGATCCGGGACCATCCCGACTTCCCCGGCGAGCGTCTCGTCGCCTGTCGCAACCCCCGCCTTGCCGGGCACCGCGGCCGGGTCCGGCAGGAGCTGCTCGAGGCCACCGAGAGGGCGCTCTCGGAGATCGCCGCGCGGGTCGAGGGCGGAACCCTCAAGGGCGAGGCCGGCATCGGTCTCGCCGTCGGCGAGGTCATCAACAGGCGAAGGATGAAGAAGCACTTCGATCTCGACATCACCGCGACCGGCTTCGGCTTCCGCCGCAGGCAGGAGTCCATCGACGCCGAGGCCGCCCTCGACGGGATATACGTCATCCGCACCTCGCTCGGACCCGACGACATGGAAGCCGCCGAATGCGTCAGGAGCTACAAGAGACTGACCAGCGTGGAGCGTGCATTCCGAAATCTCAAGCTGAGCGACCTCCAGGTCCGGCCGGTCCGGCACCGCCTCGAGCACCGGGTCCGCGCCCACTTCTTCATCTGCATGCTCGCATGCCTCGTCGAATGGCACATGCGGAAGGCGTGGGCCCCCCTGTGCTACACCGACACCGAACCCGACGGGACCAGGGATCCGGTCCTGCCCGCACGGCGCTCGGACGCGGCGCTGGCGAAGGTACATGCCCACACCCTGCCGGACGGCAGCCGCGTGCACAGCTTCCGCACCCTTCTCGACAGCCTGTCAACCATCGTCCGCTCAACCCACGCGGTTCCATGCACGGGCGGAGGGAAGGCGGAAACCATGGTCGAGGTGACAACCCGGCCCGACGCCGAACAGGAGAGGGCGCTGACGCTGCTGAAGGACATCGCGAAAATGTAGCGAGCGCCGAGATGTAGGCAGAGACTGACATCCCGTTCATGGGCATCCCGTTGACGGGAAACAAAAATCCTGAAAACTCCCCAAGAACTTCAGTTAGGGGGGCCGCTGGAAACGTGGTCTATGGTGGAACTGCGCACCCGCCCGCAATCGAAAGAGCGGGACCGGAAAAGCCTCCACCTAAGGACGCGCGCGCCAGCAGCCTACCCAACAAAGGTTAACCACCGACTTTCACCGCGAGCCGTGCGCCGGGCACCGTGAGGTGTCAGGTGAAGCGTCGGCAGCGGCATGTGCGGGCCGGGCGATTGAGCCTCGAAATGGGATTGATCGGATGCGCCGAGACTTTCCTTTGGGTCGAAGGCAACACCCATCAGCCGATATGGTGAGGCGAAATGGGGCATCCCGGGGTCAAAGAACCATGGCACGTACAGAAGCATTCCACCGGGACCTGGGAGGTCTTCAAGTCGCCCCGCAGTCGTGCGGGGCCGCAGCGGAAAGGAGGGGAAACCCAAAGCCAATGACGGACGGCTTGAAGAAGTCAGACCCGTCCATAGTAGCTTTGAAACCAGCGAACAAAGGGCGGCAACGCTCAGCGGAGTTGGCGGAGCCAAGGGACGGGGCCGAGGGAAATTCGGGAAGCCGAAGCAGGCGCCGCGCGCAGAAGCGGGAAAGCCTGTCACAGGAGGCCGACCGGATACGGCAGGCTGCAAAGAGAAACCCGGAAGAGCGTCTCGTGGCGCTCCTGCACCACATCACGGTGCCCGTGCTGGCGGAAGCGTTCCACTCGCTCAAGAGTGACGTGGCCGCCGGCGTGGATGGCGTGACGTGGGAAATGTATGCCGAAGGGCTGGAAGATCGCCTGATCGACCTGCACGGACGGCTGCACAGGGGAGCGTACCGCGCGCCGCCGGTTCGGCGGGTCGAGATACCCAAGCCGGACGGCGGAACACGACCGCTCGGCATCGCCACACTGGAGGACAAGATCGTTCAGAAGGCGGTGGCGGACATGATTCTGGTACCGATCTACGAGTCGGAGTTTCTCGGGTTCAGCTACGGGTTCCGACCGGGGCGCGGGGCGCACAACGCGCTCGACGCGCTCACGGTCGGAATTGAGCAGCGCAAGATCAACTGGATTCTTGACGCGGATATCCGCGCATTCTTCGACAATTTGGACCGGGGCTGGATGATTCGGTTTCTGGAACATCGCATCGGAGACAAGCGCCTCATCCGCCTCATCACCAAATGGTTGAACGCTGGCGTCATGGAGGGGACCGACTGGACGGACACGGGCAGAGGCGTTCCTCAGGGGGCGATTGTCTCGCCGGTCCTGGCTAACGCCTACCTGCACTACGTGTTTGACCTCTGGGTGCACAAGTCATGGCGCAAACGGAAGGGGAAAGGCGACATGATCGTTGTTCGCTACGCGGACGACTTCGTGGTTGGCTTTCAACACCAGTGGGAAGCGGAGAGCTTCCTGAGCGATCTGAGGGAAAGGCTCGCCCGTTTCGGGCTGGACATGCACCCCGACAAGACCCGGCTCATTGCGTTCGGACGGTTTGCGAAAGCAAGACGGAAAGAACGCGGGCAGGGCAAACCGGAGACCTTCGACTTTCTGGGCATGACGCACTTTTGCGTCACCACCCTGCGAGGGAAATTCCGGGTCGGACGCAAGCCGTCCCGAAAACGGGTGAGGCGGACACTCAGGCGCATCAAGGAAGAACTGCGCAAACGTCGGCACATGGGCAAACACGAAGTGGCGCGATGGCTCGGAAGAGTCATCAACGGGTGGCTGAACTACTACGCCGTTCCCGGCACTTCAAAAGCCCTGTCGAGGTTTGTCATCGCGGTCAAGCGGCTGCTCCTGCGCGCCTTGCGCAGACGCTCGCAGAAAGACCGCACTGAATGGTCGGCACTGGCTCGCCTAATCGGAGCCCACTGGCCAGAACCCACCATCCGTCACCCGTGGCCCGGCCAGCGTCTCGCCGTCAACACCCAAGGCAGGAGCCGGATGCGTTAACGCGCACGTCCGGATCTGTGCGGGGGGACCGGGGTAACCCGGTTTCCTACCGCGATTCCGGACTGGACACCGCGGCCGGTCTCTATGGATGGAGATGACCCGTGAGCAGCGAGAAGACACCGGTTGGCGCGGTGCGACCCTCGCAAATTCTCTGGTCCTATGGGCCGGGCGCACTCGTCGATCTTCCCTGCGTCTCTGTCATCACGCTTGCCACAGACCGGTGGGAGGAAAGCCGCTGCCAACCAATCGAGGAAGCTCGTTTGCTGGCCGCTGTCCGGAAGGCGCTCGGGCCACAGGTCGAAAGACTCCTCATGCCGCCGTTCCAGACTGGCGAGGACTTCAATCCCTGGTCTGCAGAATCCAACATTGGCGTGCCGGTCCGGCCGTTCCCGCGTTGGCTGCGCTGTGTCAAATGTGGCCTTCTTTCGCCGTTCGACCTCGGCCTGTTCGAGTGCATGGAAGACCGTTACCGGCCCGAGAGAACGCGCTTCGTTCACAAGGACTGCCGAGGCTCGAAGAGAGACCAGCCTGCTAAGGATGCGGACGCCGTTCCGGCACGTTTCCTGCTCGCCTGTCGCGCCGGGCACCTTGACGACTTTCCCTGGCACTACTTCGTCCATAGCGGGCCCTCGGCATGCAAAGGCCTGCTGCGGTTCTTCGAGAGCGGTGCGTCGCTCCAGACAGAAAACCTGTGGGTCAAGTGCGATACGTGCGGCGCGTCCCGCAACATGGCACATGCCTTCGGGAAGTCGGGCAAGGAGAACCTTCCCAAGTGTCGCGGACGGCATCCGCACATGGACCAGTTCCACAACGATTGCCAAGAACAGGCCCGTGCCGTTCTGCTCGGTGCCACGAACAGCCGGTTTCCGCTGACACTGTCCGCACTCGCCATACCGCTCGCCCGCGATCCCGTCACTCAACTTGTTCAGGACGGCTGGGACTATTTCATGGACCTGGATTCCGAAGCCGGGGTCGCGATTACGATCAGGACGCTGAAGAAAACCAGCGCGCTGCCCGGCATTGACAAGCATGCGCCCAAGGCGATCTGGGACGCGATTCAGGCTGTCAAGTCCGGCACGGCAGGCGGCGTGGGGGGCGCTGACATAAAGGGACCGGAGTGGGACGTCCTGACCGAACCCGATCCCCCGACCGACTGGCCGCACTTCCTGAGCAGGCCCGCCGCCGTTCACGCCTCCTACAAGAAGCAACTCCATAGTGTGCTGCTGCTGGAACGGCTGCGCGAGGTGAACGCCTTGCTCGGATTCACGCGGGTCGAGGCGCCTGAGGAGTCTGAGAACCCTGACGAGCGGCCGGTCCGCGCGGCGCTCTGCAAAGACCCACCGCATTGGGTGCCTGCCACGCAGGTCCATGGCGAAGGTATATTCATTCGCTTCAATGAAGATGCGCTGCAAAGCTGGGAGGCGTTGCCCGCCGTGCAGGCACGCGACCGGAAGCTCGCTGATGGCCATCGCGGCTGGCGCAATGCGCGCAAGCTCGACCCTGCCGAAGGCTATCCGGGTATCCGCTATGCCTTGCTGCACACGCTCTCGCACCTGCTCATCAGGGAACTCGCGCTTGAATGCGGCTACAACTCGGCCAGCATTCGTGAGCGCATCTATGCTGGCACCGAAGGAGAAACGAAGCAGGCAGGTGTGTTGATCTACACGGCGGCGGCCGATTCCGACGGCACGCTCGGTGGGCTGGTCGAGCTCGGCAAGCCGGACACTCTGGGTCGCTTGCTCAAGCAGGCGCTGGGTCGGGCGACGATTTGTTCCTCCGACCCGCTGTGCTCGGAGCACGAACCGGAAAGGGACCGCTCGCTGCACGCAGCGGCCTGCCATGCCTGCACGTTCGTTTCAGAGACCTCCTGCGAATTTGGCAACCGCTACATTGATCGTGCGTTGGTCGTCCCCACTCTGGACGAGGCGGGCGCAGCGTTTTTTTGATTGAGGTGCTGGATTGCAGGAATTGCTTCGTGCCATCACCGATCTCGTTTCCAACGCGCCTCCCGACCACATTCGTGAGCTTGCGGGAAAGATCAAGTCCCTGTCCGGACCGGTGCAGACCGTGAAGTTGTCAGGCTGGGCGCTGACGCCCGGTGGCAGGCAAAGGGTCAAGACCCTAACGGATGCCTGGAAACTCAGCGACATCTCTGGTGCGGAGCTCGCCGGCATGGTCCTCGGTGCGAGCCATGCCCATCACAACGCGACGGCGGAACAGGCGGCTGAACTCGTCTGGACCGGCCCGTCAAGCGAACTCGTTGCAACGCGCAAGACAGAACAAGCCCTGTTGCAGGTGATACAAGGTGCGGAATGCAAGTTCTTCCTGACCAGTTTCGTGGCCTACAAGCTCACATCCATCATGGAGGCGTTGACGGCCGCGGCCGATCGCGGCGTCACGGTATCGATGCTCCTGGAGTCCAGCGATCAGCATGGTGGCAGCATCTCGAACGACGGTATCGGACAGATGCGAAAGGCGTTGCCGACGGCGCGCATCTATTTCTGGGGAGACCGGCCCGAGGAATTTGCGGGTGGCAGGGTGCACGCCAAGGTCGCGGTGGCGGACGAAAGACAGTGCTTCATCTCCAGCGCGAATCTGACCGGTCACGCAATGGAGAAGAACATGGAGGCCGGAGTCCTGATTTCCGGCGGTTCGATCCCGCGCAATCTTCACAGGCATCTTGAAGCGCTCGACGCGACAAGAGTCATCACCAGGGTTTGAAATGGCTTCGCTTGACCGTGAAACGGGCTCGCGGGTCATGGCCGGTGTCTGCCAGAAGTTCACCCGGGTCGAAATGGTGCTTCACCAGGCGTTGTGATTTGGACCGTCGGCACATCGGCATGCCTCGCCCGTCAGATTGTGAGATTCAGAAATTGTGCCTCGCATTGCATCCACGGGGCGTATCGCCTAAGCATTGCAGAGTTCTGCCGGCTGCACCCGGCCAGACTCGACCCAGTGAAATCGCTTGCGCAAGTTCCCTTGGCAGGCAGTCCGAACACGGCGTGAAACTCGACAAACGAGACGCACCCTGATAGAAAAGTCACGCAGCGCAGGGTCTTGAAACGACTCGCTCAACGGGTTCCTGGCCTGGCGCGGGCATCATGCGGCCTGCGCATGGCGATCGGAATTCGAGCGGTGCATTCTCGCCTGGCCGACGGCTCGGCGTGATCCACACGGTTTTCGGCGGCCACTGCCTGAATCCATGAATGAGGGGGCGGTACGGGAATGAATGTAGAGCACCTGGAAACCCGGATCCCTGACCGGGAGTCGGCTGGCCGATCGCCTGCAGCCTCCGACCGGCTGCCATCGTCGTTCGGCGCGTCGTCAGCTTCACGCCGCAAGGGACGTGATCCTGCCGGACAATCTGAAATGGGCCTCTCAGATGCACCACGGGACCTGCAGGAACGGGCGGCGAGCTTTCTCGATGCGAACCCGGCGTTCACCCGAGAGGAGTTTGCAGCCGCTGTCGGTTTGCCCGAACGCTCCGCAACTTTCCTGCACCTCTTGAAGCGGGCGGCGGACGCTGGGCGGATCCAGCGGCTCAATGGCGGCGTGCTTGCTGCCGGACCAACGAGCGAGTTGCCCGGCCCATTCGCGATGCCGGATCATGTCTACGCAAGCAAGCTCCGTCCCGACGGCGTACTGGGATACCACACGGCGCTGGAACTTCATGGCATCTCCTACACCGCTCTCTACAATACCGTTCACTTGATCAGCAGCGGGCGACCGGGAACTGTCGACCTGCCCTTCCAGCGTTGCCGCATCGTCAGGCCGCACCGGAACCTTGTCGAGGCCGGCAAGACGGACTTCCTGACCGTGCGAATGAAAAGGCAAGGCGTTCCATTGACTGTCACGGCCTTCGAACGGACGCTGGTAGACGTGCTTCATCGCGCGGATCGAGCCGGCGGAAGGGACGAAGTCATCGAGTGCCTGAACGTCGCGCCCCACCTCGTGGACGACTTCGACTGCCGCAAGGTGGCGGATTACGTGGAACTTCTGGCGGTCCGGTCGGTCGCCGGCGTCGTCGGCTGGTGGCTGGAGCGATGGCAGACGGAGCTGAACGTGTCGCATCTGACGCTCGAGCGGCTCCAGGAAATGCTCCCAGGATGGAAACCCTACGGGCTGCGCTCCAGGCCCGGCCACTCTGCACTCAACCGTTACTGGCGCGTGTATCTCCCCCCCGATGCCCTCGACACGTCGTTTGAGGGCACGGATCCGGAGATGGAATTCTGAATGGACATCACGAAGGGGAAGATCGAGGATCTGGCACGGGAACTGCACTACGGCGCTCCCCTGGTCGAAACCACGGTCAGGCTGCTCGACATTCTCGACGCGTTCGCGGCCGACGACGTAGTCGCGCCGCGCATGGCGCTGAAGGGCGGCACTGCGCTCAACGCCTTCCACCTGCCGTTGCCGCGGCTCTCGTTCGACATCGACATCAACTACGTGGGCGCTGCGGACTGGTCGGCGATGATGGACGACAAGCCCAGGTTCGAATCCCGCGTCATCTCGATCATGGAAGCCAAGGGATACAGGGTCCAGAACGCACCCCCGAAGGGACGGGGGAAGTGGACGTTTCGCTGTGCCGCGGCGATGGGCGGCGAGACCTCCCTGCACGTCGACTTCAACTACCAGGCGCGGATTCCGCTCTTCAACGTCCAGCGGCTCCCGTCGGTGTGCCGAATTTCACCAACGTACCACCCTAATTTCAGCCAAAGTAGCCGGTCAATTTCACTCAACGTAGCCACCCAATGTCACCATGGTAGCCACCCGGAGCGAAGCGACGCGATCAGGCCGTGTTGGGCAAGTTGGTCTCCTCTTCTGTTCCGGGTCTGAAGCTATCTCCGCGAAGGCCCTGCCGCAAGGCTCGGCCGTCAGGACCGGTCCTCCGGTACGGGATTCCGGCAATGCGTGTGCACGCTGCCGGAGCGTCAGCGACGCCTTCTTCGAATCCAAATTGAAATGGTTGTTGTTGCGGTCCTGTGGAGCTTGTGGGCGAGAGGCCCGCGAGTGTGGGCAATGCGGTGGGCGACGCCCTTGCGTCGTCCACGGCTTGTCCACACGGCCCGCAGGGCGCGGGCCGGCCCGAAGGGCTCGTCCACAAATCCACAGGACCCCCCGGGACCGATTTCGGCAGACGTCCCGGCCTGGCGCCGGCTCCGGCTCTCATTTTCCGTCCTCGGCGCTGTCGGCCCGCATCGACGAACCGTGCAGCTCGAACCGGATCGCGCCATGGACGAGGCGGTCGAGGATGGCGTCCGCGACCGTCGGCTCCGCGACTGTCTGGTGCCAGCCAGCCACCGGCAGTTGCGAAGTGACGATCACCGAGCGGCGGTCGAAGCGGTCGTCGAGGATCTCGAGCAGGTCGCGCGCCCGGGCCGCATCGAGCGCGGCCAGGCCCCAGTCGTCGAGGATGATCACGTCGAGCCTGGCGAGATCGCGGTAGAGCTTGGGGATGGTGCCTTCGCCGTGAGCGATCCGCAGTTCGGTGAGCAGTCGCGGGACGCGCAGGTACCGGGCCTGAAACCCTTCGAGACATGCCTTGTGGGCGAGTGCGCAGGCGATCCAGCTCTTGCCCGTGCCGCACGGGCCGGTGATCAGGATGTTGGCGCCGTTCCGGATCCAGGCACAGTCGCCGAGGCCGAGCACGACGCTGCGCTTGAGGCCGCGCCGCCGGGTGAGGTTGATGTCCTCGAAGCAGGCGTCCTGGTGGCGCAGCTGGGCCTTCTTCAGGCGCCGCTGCAGCGCGCGCGAGCGCCGCTCGACGACCTCGCGGTCGATCAGCAGCGCGAGCCGGTCCTCGAACGGCATGTCGTCCAGATCGTGGCGTGCCAGCTGTTCCTGGAAGGCGGCCAGCATGCCGGGCAGGCGCAGCGATGCGATGCGCTGGGTGAGCGGGTGCAGGATGGCAGTGTCGGTCATCTGTAGTACTCCGGTCCTCTGATGTTGGAATGTTCGATGGGTCTGGTCTCGGGTTCCTGCCCGTCGACGAGATCGGCGCCGGTGCGCAGGATGTTGTCGAGCCCGCGCCAGGTCCTGGAGCCGAGATCCAGCGCGTAGCGGCAGGCGTTGTCGAGGCGCTCCGGCCCGTGGCTCCCTGCCAGGCGGAGCACGCCGTAGCAGGAACGGAAGCCGAACTCCGGGTTGGAATTGCGTCCCATGACCGCGATGACGAAGGCGTGGACATGAGGGCCGATGTCCCGCGCACGGTTCTCGAGCTGTGCGCGTGTGCTCTCGACGCCGGCGCGCTGGTGGGCCTGCGGCTGATGCTCCTTGAACGTGGTGGCACGCCCGTTGGCGTCGCTGCGCATGTGGCTCGCGATCTGCTTGCCGCGATGGAACACGTCGATCACCCGGCCGCGCAGGCGGACATCGACCTTCTTGCCGGCATACGTGTAGGGAACGGAGTAGAAATGGCGGTCGATCGCGATGTGGTAGTCGGAATGGACCGTGTTCTCGCGCCATGTCGTACGCTGCCAGCGCCGGTCCGGCAAAGGCTTCATGTGCGGGACATCGACGCTTTCGTACCGGCTGAAGCGGGTCTCGCCCGTGCCGTCGGAACAGGGCTTCCCGTTGAGTTCCCGCACCCGGTCCGCGATCGCCCGGTTCAGCGACGCAAGGTCGTGGAAGACATGGTCGCGCAGCGGTGCCAGAACCCGCCGCTCGACCAAAAGGACTCCATTTTCGACCAGTGCCTTGTCGCGAGGCCTCTTCACCCGCGCAGGCAAGCCCTCGATGCCGTAATGCTCAAGCAGGTCGGCGTAGGTCTCGTTCAGGACCGGCTCGTAGCGTGACGGCTTCTTCACCGCCGCCTTGAGGTTGTCGGGCACCGCGACTTGCGGCGCCCGGCCCATGTCTTCGAGGCAGCGCACGTGCGAGTTGCACCAGTCGTCGATCTTCTGGCTGAGCGTCGCTTCGGCGTAGATCCGCCCGGAGACCCCCATCGAGGCCACGAACAGCTGCGCGTCACGCTCAACCCCGTCGATGAAAACCTGCACGGTCATGCCCGCGTAGTCGACGAACAGCCGTTCGCCGGGGCGACGGTTCTGGCGCATCGTCACGTCCGTGGCCGGCCGCCAGTCGCGGAACCGACGGCACCAGGTCACGTAGCTCATGCCGTCGGGATGCGTCTCGCGCCATTCCCCCCACAGCAGCTTCAACGTCACGCCGCGGCCCGAAAGGTCCTTCTCGACCTCCGCCCAGTCCACGTCCTCGTCCGCAGGCCGGACCTGCCGCGCCGGATAGAGCGCCGCCTCCAGCGCCGCATCGTCCATCCCGGCCGCTTCCGGCAAGTTCAGTCCCGAAGCCGCGAACCGTGCCAGGGTCTGTGCAACCGAGCGCCGGGCAAGACCGCAGTGGGTCGCGATCGCCCGGGCGCTGCGGCCCTCGTCAAAATGAAATTGCAGTATCTTCCTTACTTTCCTCATGGGCAGCCTCTTCTGTGCCATTCAATGCTCCTCGGAGTGATCGCCAAAATCCGGGACGTAGAACGGCATGCTGAATCAAGCCAAGGCCTGTCACCCCGAGGGGGTGGCTACCATGGTGATATTGGGCGGCTACCTTGAGTGAAATTACGTGGCTACCATGCGTGAAATTGGGTGGCTACCTTCGTGAAATTTGGCAGTCGGTGCAGTTCGGCGAATACAGGGCGGACGACGTGCCCGTGCTCGACATTCACGAGGTCATCGGGGGCAAGCTGAACGCGCTTGTCACGCGCGTGAAGGGACGCGACCTGTTCGACGCGAACGCCATCATCGACACGCCCGGGCTCGATCCACAGAAGATCAAGCTTGCCGCCATGGTGTTCGGAATGACAATCACGACCGACGACTGGCGAAAGGTGTCTTCCGCCAGGATCGGCGGGACCGAAAAGGATATCCGGGACAGCTTGCTGCCTTGCCTCCCCGAAGGCTATTTCGACGCCTTCGGGGGCATCAAGGCGTGGCTGGACGTGTCGGTCGAGAAATGCCGGCGCGAACTGGCGCCGATGTACGAGTTCAACGAGAAGGAGAAGGCCTTCCTGGATGCCTTCCTGGACGAAGGTCGGCTTGATGCAGGCTTGCTGGATGCGGCGAGCAGGGAAGCCCGCGCGGCGATCGAGGCCAACCCGGTGCTCCACCGGATCGGGAAGGCGCTTCAGGAAGGCCGGTTCACGATCACGAGCGCGCCGGAGAAGGAACGGCTCCGGGAGGACAGGGAACTGCAGCTGGCCTGCGCCCTGACGGAACGCATTGCGCCTTCCGCGGATGACCCCGAGTTCCACCGCACGCTCCGCATGCCGGTGCGCGACACCCTTGCAGCGGCCGGGAAGACCGTTGGCGTGTCCCAGGAAGCCGTCGACGGGCTGGCCGCGCAGATCGCGAGAGCGCGTGCAGAAACCGATCTTCGCGTGGAGCTGACGCGAGAATTCAGCACCAATCCCCTTTTCGCGTCCAGGGCCCGTTTCGAGGGACACCCTGGCTTTTCGCGCGGCGACTTGCTCACGCCGTATGACGCTGCCGTCAAGGAGAGGCTGGAGGAGCTCGGCCGCAAGGACGTGCCTCCCACCGACCTGGAACTGGTCGTCGCGCGGGCCGCGGTGGTCTCGGCCGGAACCAGGAACGAGGACACGGCCCGGAAGATGGTGCAGGCGCTGACATGTGGAACCGTGCCTGCCGCCGAGTCCATCCGGGCCGAGCGGACGGCGTTGCTGGCGGACCTCGCGCAGCCCGGGGAGAACGACTCGGATGGAGTCAAGGCCGGGCTGGCACAACGGATCTATCGTTGCTTCACGTTTGTCGAGACGCGGCAGATCTGCGATGGCCGGGGGCCGTTCCTGAAGGCGCTGGAGAGCGATGCTGCCAGGTCGCGGGTGGCAGGGAACTTCAAGGCCTTGCACGATGTCGACATTGCAGGGCCCGCCCCATGGGTCGGCTTGCACAGGCAAGTTGCGCAGACCCTGGGCCTGAGAAGCAATCAGCAGGAGGCATCCAGGTTCCCGACCCGGGAGACGTGACGTTCGGCAGGATCCCTGCGGCGCTCCGTCTCGTCACTTCACTTGCCGAGCACGTCCTTCAGCAGCGCCTTGTGGCGGTCCACGCGCTGGCCCTGCTCGAGAAACCGCGCCAGCTCGTCGGCGACCAGGTCCCGGAGCCCCTTGAGTTCCTCGCGCCGGGCCAGCACCCAAGCGCCCAGCAGGATCAGCCGATGCGTCCGTTCACGCGTCGCCTTCCGCGAGATGGCAGGCGCGGCGGACACGCCCTTGTGCTCGGGATCCGCGAGGAACCCCGACAGGGCCTCGACGTTCCTTGCGCCTACCTTCGCGTTCCGGTGCGACAGCAGCCAGTCCCTGATGTCCGGTGCCAGCGCGGAGTGAACGTCGGGCTTGTGCCGGCACTGCGCCACCACGAACCCGCCGAGAAGGGCCTTGCGCCGGGCGTCCCTGGCCCGGCGGCCCGCGTAACGCGCCTCCCGCTGGGCCTCGAGACCGGCAAGCGGGGAGGGCTGACGCTCCTTGGTCAGCAACCATTCCCGGATGAGGCTCTCGAACTCGTCGTTCGTTGTCGCCTCCTGGAAATACCCGGTCCTGCGGAGCATCCCGATGGCACGACGCTCCTCGCGCGCGATCACGCGCGCTATCTTGGCATCCAGGGCGTCGAGACTCTCTCCGTCGCCGAGGACGTCGGCCGGATCGAGCGTGTCGCGCTTCGCCGCCACTGCCTCAGCCGTCATCGCTCCGGGTCCCCAACTGAATCACCGGACGCCACCAGCCTCGTATCTCCTCTGCGCGGATCGGCCCAAGGACGCGACTGTCGAGGGGGCGAGGTCCGTCGCCCTCGACCTTGACATGGCCTTCCCGGATTTCGGCGACGCGCTTCAGGATCCAGAGACCGTCCGGGTCGTCCGGCGAGCAGAAGTGCCGGTACCAGGCCGCCGACCGGTGCCGCGCGCCGAGGCAGAACGTGACGTAGGTCGCCGCGTCCGGGCCGGCCTTCCGGTACAGGCCGCGCGGCACGGACGTGCTGGCGTTCCCCAGTATCAGCCCCGCCGAGGCGGCAATGCCGACCGCCGCCAGGATCGCGACCGTGGCCACGACCCCAAGCAGCACCGGTCGAGGGAACACCGCAGACACGTTCATTTGTCCTCGTCCCGCCTGTCTTCGGCGAGCCAGGCCGGGGGGCCGCTCGGCCGGCGCGCAAGAAGCGCGGCAAGGCGGACCAGCCCCCGCGCGACCAGGCTTTCCCTTCGCCGCCGGAGCCGTTCCGCGTGCAGGACGTAACGGGAGTCGGTCAGGGTCGCGTGCCACGCGATCCGGTCCATGAGCCGCGTCAGGGCCGAGCCGTCGCGGGTCTCGCTCACGTGCGGCAGGATCTCCCATGTCCAGGGCGCCACGTTGACCGGGGCGGCGTCGGTCGGGCCGTCTTCGGCAATTTCGTGCCCGTTTCCGGAAGCCGGCCCTCTCGGACGCCCGAGAATGCCCCTCAAGCCGGTTTTTCGGGTCGCGGCGGCCGGCCACGCGAGCTCCCCTGGAGGGACGCCTGCGCGGCTCCAGGGGGATTCCGGCCCGGTCTCGCCGGTGCCAGGCGCGGAATCGGCCCGCTTCCGCGGCTTTTTGCCGCCATAGGTCACCTTTCCCGCCTCCGGCGCGGAAACCGCCGGCCCGGCCTTCGCCCCGCCAGACGCTTCAGGAACGTCGACGCCTTGCGCGTCACAGCGCCGGGCCGCAGGATCGTCCGCCGCCGCTTCATCCCGGGCCGTCGCCTTCCGGCCCGGCGCCCTGTTCTCCGCCGGGGTCCCCGGCGCCGCCGGCCACGAGCCCACGCGCAAGCTGCCTGTCGCTCCATGCCACGACTTCGGCCGTGCTCTTGCTCATGTCCGCCGCGATCTCCGCGAACGACAGCCCGTCCTCGACCAGGCGCGCGAACCGTACGCCCTCCGCCGTTGTCCATGCGACCGCGGCAGCCGTCGCAGGCTTCTTCTCCGTTCCTGCCAGACCGGCCTTGCCGGCAGGGGGCTCCGCTTCGCCGCCGGTGGCCGTTGCCCCGGCCTCGGCCATCTCCGGAGGCGTTCCGTCCCGCGTCTTCGCCTCGTGACCGGTTTCCGCATCCGGCATTCCGGACTCGTCGCCCGCGTCCTCTGAGAGCGTCGTTTCCCTCTCGGTCCGGTGCGCATCCGGCGTCACATCGGTCGCGTCCTCGGCCGTCCCAGCATCCAGGTCGCCAGGCGGGGCGGACCGGTTCGTTTCCGCGCTTCCGGTCTCGCCGAAGGGCGCCGGCCTGACACCGGTGGTCGGTGTCGCCGTTTCCCCGGCCTCGGCCGCACCGGCCGGGGTCCCTTCTTCCGTCTTCGCCTCGTGATCGGTTTCCGCTTCCCGAGGCCCGCTCGCCCTCGCGCGCTCGGACAGGAAGGCCTCCACGGCCTCTTCGGAAGCGACCGGGTTCGACACGGGCCCCTCACCCTTGTCAGGGGACTGCTTGCCCGCGGGTTCCGGATCCGAAGGCGGCTGCCTGCTCCCTGCCGCGCCGTCGCCGTCGGCGGTGCCGGACATTTCCCGGAGCCGCTTCGTCAACTCCTCCTGTGCGCGGGTCACTGCAAGCTCGTCCCGGATCTCCTTCGTGCTTCGGACCCGTCCCTGCATGTCGTCGCGCGTGAACCAGATCGCCTTGCTCGCCAGGATCGGCGGCCGGCCGGTCGCCGTGATGATCGACGCGTGGGTGGGCAGCTGGCTGATCTCGGTCGGGCTGAGCAGGGGCACGTCGCGCAGCTGCTCGCTCTCCGACTTGCTGACGTTGCCCGACATCGGCGACAGGACCTGGCTCGACGAGGACGTGCTCTCCGTCCGCACGCGCAGCGTCCGCGTCCCGATCATCGCGGACACTTCCCCGGCGCTGGTGCGGCTCGACACCGGGCCCATTATCGTCGCCGAGCATCCGTCCTTCCACGACGTCATGCCGGCGCGTCCCCACAGCCGCTCGATCTCGCCCGGCGTCTGGTAGAACATCATCAGGTGCAGTCCGAGGGAGCGGCCGCGGTCACGGATGTTCTCCAGGATGTCCATGTTGCCGAGCTTCGCCGCCTCGTCGATCAGGAACAGCCGCCGCGCGCGCGGCGCCTCGTTGACCTCGATCAGCTGAGCGGCGGTCAGCATGGTTCCGAGCATGAGCCGCAGCATCGGCGCAAAGTCCTCGGCGACGTTCTGGGGGATGTTGAGGAATATGTCGCAACGCGGGTCGACGACCTGCGACGGCAGTTCGCTGCCCACCTTCATCGTGATGTAGCGCGCCACGTCCGGCAGCGAGCAGAACAGCAACTGGTTGGTGATCTCCGTCTTGACGCTGTACCAGAATTTCGGGTCCATGCCCTTCAGCGACGCGATCTCGTTCCTGACGAAGGGTGGCGTCGCCTCGGAGAGAGTCCCCCAGAGCTCGGAGTGGACGTCGTTCGGCGGGCGGGACAGGACCCGCGCGATGTCCTGGAGGATGCTCGTGGATCCTGTCCCGCCGTAGTGGGCGAGGAGAGCAGTGAAGAGGGAGGTCGCCGCATCCTTGAAATACTGCGAGTTCTCGATTCCGCCATGGCCCTTCGGGATCACCATCTTCGCCAGCCGGAGGTACGCGCTGGGGTGGTCGACCGCGAGCGCAGCGATCAGCCGTGCCGGATCGAAGCCATTCGTCTCGTCGATCACCACGGGCTTGAACTCCATGTCCTCGCGCGCCTTGTGCGTCCTGGCGTAGAGCTCGCACTTCGGGTCGAAGACGACGATCGGATCCTTGTAGGTCAGGATGTTCGGGATCACGAGGCCGGTGCTCTTGTATCCGCTGGCCTGGGAGGTGACGAGCACGTGGCCGTTCCCGTCCGTCGGGCTCATGGTGATCAGCTGGCCGCGTCCTTGCCCGCCCCAGGACAGCGGGCGCCCGGGCGCGAAGCGCGGGCTGTCCTTCACGGGATCGGTCAGCTCGCCGAGCACGATGCCGCCCGGGACGCTGAACCGGTCCACGACCTCGCCGCGCGCCGCCCATTTCGCGCTGGGCAATGCGTCCTCGGCGGCGGCGGCCGAGTCGCGGCCGAGTCGCCCGGCCGCCTTCGCCATGCCGAGCCAGAGCTTGCCGCCGGCCACGAGCGTCACCGTCAGCATGCCGACGAAGGCCCCGAAGCTGTTGAAGACGAAGGGCGGCGCCGTGTCGTAGTGCAGGAGGATCGTGCGCGCCCAGTCCCAGGCGTGGCCGAAGATCCAGATCGGCTGCCAGCCGCCGTCTGCGGGCCACGGGAACGCCGCGTAGACCGCGATTCCGGGCAGCCAGGCGAGCCACCACGCCGCCCCGCGCGCCCCGGCATAGGCCGCGCCCGCGTGGGCGATCACGGCGGGCAGGATGCAGAGGGCGGCGAAGACGGGGTGGTACCAGTGCGCCTCGATCCAGCCGATGGCGTAGAACCGGTGCAGCATCGGCAGCCCGGCCGCGACCATCAGCGCGGCGAAGGCGCACGCGCCCGCGACCGCGAGGGCGCGTTTCAGGGCTTTCGCGGCCCGCTCCGGCATCACCCGTCGAAGAATGCGGTTCGAGGACACCCGCCGCAGAATCCGGGCCGTCCTCGCGATTCCCGTCTTGATGCCCGACCTCATCATTCGGGCGCCCCCTCCGCGCGCATCAGCAGCGTTCGGCCGGTCTCGGCGTGGGCGATGCCGAGGCCGAGAAGCCCCGCCATCGCGCCCGCCGCCTTCCGGCGCAGGACGGGCACGGGCAGCGTCCCGAACGCGCCGTCGTTGGAGATCACGACCACGTCGCGGGCCGTGCCGGCCAGCGCCAGCCGCGCCCATGACCAGGGCAGGAAGGCTTCCAGGCAGACCAGGACGTCCGGACCCGCCGCGCCGATGGCCGCGTCCGGCATCGGGAGCCAGTCCCCGGAGACGCCGGGGATCCCCAGCCAGGCCCGCGCCGCGACGACGCGATCTCCCCCGGGCGCGCAGGACTCCGGGTCGAGTCGCCAGACCGCGCCACGGTCGGTCCCGTTCCAGGTCTCCGTGACGCCGACGAACAGCGTCAGGTCCCGCGCCTCGGCCGCACGGCACCAGAAGTCCAGGGCGGCCCGGTCCTCGGCCCGGAACACGGCCTCGCCGAGAACCGCCGCCGCACCCTCGGGCAGGAAGTCGCGGATCGCGATCCACCGCCCGCGCCCGGTCACGCCCGGCGGCTCCGGAAAGCCTGCCCACGCCGACGGCCCGGCCCGAAACGCCTGGTCCCACCCGAAGAGGTTGAAGGCGGCGATCACCGCGGCGAGCGCGGCGAGGCACTCCCCCCGATAACGGGGCAGGGGCTCGATCGCGAGGAAACAGAGCGCGACGATGCAGAGCCCTGCAATGCCCACGCCGGGCAGCGCGTCGGCCAGGACGAGGAGCGGCGAGGCCGGGAAGAAGGGCGCAAGGGTCGTCAGGACCGTGACGGGCCCGATCCCCGCGAGCGCGGCAAGGAGGGCGAGCGTCAGCACGACGGCCGCCGCGCAGGGCCAGACCAGCTCCGGTGCGTGGCCGATCCCCGTCAGCCCGATCGCGCAGATCCCGGCCGGAACGGCCAGCCAGCCGGACATGGCGGCGGCCCGGGCGAGCAGCGTGCCAGCCCGGATCCCGGCAAGGAGGGGCAGCCCGGCCAGCCAGAAGGGCCCGTCCTCGACGAAGAAGGCCGGCACGGCAAGGGCGGGGCCCGCGAGGGCGACGAGTGCCGCCACGGCAAGGTTGCGTTTGCGGGTCATGCGTCCGGGTCCTCCATGTCTGCGTCCGTGACCGCCCGCGCGCCGTCGACCGCGGCTCGCACCGCATCGTCGCCCTTGCGCTGAAGGGTGTCGTTCAGGTCCCTCTTGCTGCCCTCCGGCTCCGGCGCTTCCGCGATCAGGAGCTCGACGCCCCGCGCCCGCTGGGCGAACGCGGCGCGACGGAAGGCGCGGCCGGCCTTGCTGTCGCGCGCGTCCCGGTCCGGCGCGAGGATGACCGTGCGTCCCTTCGGCAGCGGCGCTTCCCTGAAGTTGCCCACCCCGAAGACTGCCCAGGCCTCCAGTCCCGTCGCCTGCCGGATCGAGAGCGCGCTTTCCGGCGATTCGGCCACCACCAGGGGAGACTGTCCGTTCCCTTCCCGTCCCGGGAAACGCGCCGGACAGCCCTGGATCCGCCCGAAAGACGGCTTCCTGACCCGTGTCTTCGGCTTTCGGCCGGTGGGCGTCAGCAGCACGCGCTGTCCGCCGGCGGGCCATCCGATGTCGGTCTGCCCCCAGACGAGGAGAGCGGCGCGCTTCGGGTCGAAGACGGGCAGGTCCGGAACGGACGGGAGCCAGCCCATCCCCGTCTCCGGAAGGTCCGTGACGCAGCGACGGGCGAGGTAGGCGGCCGCAGGCGTTTCGGCCGCCGGGCGGATGCGGCCCATGAGCGCCATGACGATCGCCGCGTTCCTGTCCTTCCGGGCGGCATCGTCCTTCTCTGGCGCAGTGTCCTCCCGCGGGCCCGGCTTCGGGAACCCGCGCCAGGCGGCGGGCCCCGTCGCGAAGCTGCATATTCGCGCCGCCTCCTCGAGGACTCTCGGGAAGTCGTCCTTCGCGCGCAGGAGGCCGAAACGCGTGATCGCGACCAGGTCGAACAGGTCGCCGCCTTCGGAGGAGAAGTCGTTCCAGACACCGCGGTCCTCGCCTCTCATCTCCATGGAGACCGCGCCTTTCCTGTCCCGCCACTCGTGCGCGCCGGGGCTGGCCGGCTCCCCGAACGCCGCGCGGAACAGCTCCTCGGCATGCGCCTTGAGCGCGGCCCGGACCTGCTTCGCGTCAAGGCCCTGCCCGGGCCGGCGTGAGCGCTTTCCGTTAGTCGACGGCATAGGGATCGAGGCTCCAGTCGCGGATCGAGGGGGTGAGCGTCCCGGCCAGCGCCGCGCCGCGCATGGCGGTCGAGATCCGGCTCAGCCGCACGGCGCCGAAGGCCAGCACCTCCTCGTCGCTGACCGCTCCAGGTTCATGACGGGTGCCAGCGGATGGCAGCGGGACCGGCCGGCCGGCGAGGACCGCGAGCACCGTTTCCGGCCGCGCGAGCGCGCGGTTGCCCGCGACGCCCCGGTAGGCGGACCGGCCCCTTTGCGGGCCGGTCGCGAGCGGCAGCGCGGCCCAGATCCCGGCGAGGCAGTCCGCGAAGCGCGCGTGCCGCGAGGGCGGGCCCGGATCGCCGCATTCGGAAATCAGCAGCCGCGCCAGCCGGTCCTGCATCGCGGCGTCGAAAAGCGCGCCCGGGTCAAGGCCGTGGCTCCGGACCAGGCGTTCCAGCGTCGCCCGGATCACCTGGTAGCCGCCCGCGGCGGTGGAGGGCGCGCCGGCGTCCCGGACGCGTGCCTGCCATGCCAGCACCTCGCCCAGCGTCATCGCCGTGAGCCGCTTCGGCGGCGGGATCGGGATGCGGCGTTCGTAGTCGTCGTATCCGCCGGCCTCGATCGCCCGGACGAGCGCGAGGATGTCCGTGGTCGCGTTCGGCGCGGCCGCTGCCGCGCTCGTGACGAGCACGGCCGCGACAGCCGCGAGGCGGAGGACGAGGGGCAGGGAAAGGAAGCGCGGCCGCATTTCACCAGGCTCCCCGGGCAGGCCGTGCCGCAAGGTGCATGTCCTCCTCGACGACGACGTTCATGCGCGCGCCGGCATCGACCTTGAACCGCGTGCCCCGGTCCAGCAGCTCCCCGATGTACTGTTGCCCGACCTGCGACGTGGAATTGCCCACGGCGGTCCCCAGGACCTCCGCCAGCCCGTCCTGCCGCTCAGGCGCCTGGCCGGTCTCCGTTGCGATCAGGATCTGGGAGGCGTTTCCGGCAAGGTCGAAAAGCGCCGCCGCGCCGAGCGCCGTCCAGATGCCCGTCGATCGCCGGCCCTTGACGCCGCTCGCGCCGTCGGCCCCGAGGGAGCCCGTGCCGCCGAGGGGTACCGGCGTTCCGTCCGGAAGCAGGAGATCCGTCCAGGAGACGAAGAGGCGGCGCTGGCCGGTCCGGGCGCCCGAACCGTAGGTGCCGACGAGCCAGGACCCGCGCGGGATCAGCAGGCGGGCACCGGTCAAGGTGTCGAAGACGTTCTCGGCGACCTTGGCGCGAACCAGCCCGGGCAGGTCGGAATCGATCGACGATTCCAGCACGGCCGGGATCACGCTTCCCCGCGCGAGGACGTGCGTGTCGGCACCTTGATCGGGAACCACGACCGAGGCCGGCTGCAGGGGAGGTGCCTGCGGAGCGGCGGCGCTCGCCGCATCCCCTGCCGGAGCGGGTTCCGGATCCCGGGGTCTCCACCGCTCCACCAGCTCGGCCGCGGCGGTGACCGCCGGGGCGAGCGGCGAATCCGCCGCCAGCCGCGCGCGCTCCGCGAGCCGCGCCTCCTCCTCCGCCAGACGGGCCGCGAACGCGTCGTCGACCGGGGAAGCCTCCGAAGCGGTCTCCGCGTCGGCTTCGGCTTCCTGCTCGGCGGCGGGCTGGCCTTCCGCCTGGGGCACGAGGTTTTCGGCTCGTTCAACGATGTCGCCCGAGTTCATTTCCGGCAGGTCCACGGGGGAGGGGCCGGAGTTCCAGCCGCCGATCACGAAACTGCTCACCCCGACGACCGCCAGTGCACCGAGGATCAACAGTCCCGCCAACACCCTCGTCGCGCGCGGCACGGCCCGCGCGGGTGGCGCCGCCTTGTCTTCTGTCTCGCCCGCCTCGCTCACTTGACCCTCACGATGTCGAACTCCTCGATCACCATCCCCAGGGGATTCTGCAGAAGCACCGCGTCGTCGCGCACGACGCGCCGCCCGAGCTCGAAGGTGCCCTGGAAGCGCCGCGCCGCCTCGGCCCTGCCACTGGTGCGGTTCCGGCGCGTCTCGATCCACTCGGCGAGCCAGCTCCGGCCGCCGAGCAGGTTCACGGCCAGGACCTCCACGTCCGCCGTCCGCGTCTTGGCCAGCTCAAACGGGTTGGTTTCCGGATCGCGGGCCCACTCGATGACCTTGAGATCGGCCGGCGAGTTCCGCTCGATGAAATACTGCAGTCGGCGGAACCGGCCTTCCATCGCCGCCCGGTCCGACGAGACCGAGCGCCAGTCGCGCAGGAACGCGGCGAGCTCGTGGCGAACCACCGCGTCCGGCCAGTCGGTGATCTCGCGCGGCGCGAGCGCGGCCGCAGGCCGGCTCAGCCCGTCGACGGTGACGACGTAGGGCACGTATTCCGTGCTCACCGCCGCCCAGATGCCGAAGGAGACGGCAACCGCGGCTACGCCAAGGCTGCCCATGGCGGCGCGCATCCAGCGGTCGCGCTCGCGGGCCAGCGAGCCGTGCCGGTCCTCCCAGGCCGCGCGGGCGCGGGCCTCGGGAGAGGGCCGGGGGGTCGCCTCGCCGCTCATTTCCGCTTCCGTTTCCGTCGCGCCACGTGCCGCCAGGCCTGCGGGTCGATGTTCCGCCTGTGGCTCCACATCCCGCGCGAGGCGTCCCTGGCTTCCTGCTCGACCTCCCTGTAACGGTCGTCACGGGCGGCATGGGCGTGCCCTTCCCTCACCAGCCACTCTCCGATGTCCCGGCCGTCGAGAGTGTACACCGTGCCCACGGCGCGTCCGAACCTGTCCCACTCCTCCACGTCCACCCGAACCCGGGTCCCGCCTATCTTGTCGATAAGCGCGCGCTTGACCTGCGCTCCGTGCGCGAACCAGTTCCCGTCCGCGTCCTGGGCGCGCTGGTCCCATTCCGGGGCGTCGATGCCGGCGATCCGGACCTTGCGTCCCCGCACCCTGACGCCGTCCCCGTCCGTCACCCACACGGGGCCGACAAGGACGCGCGGTTTCCGCAGGCGCAGGGCGAGCGCCAGGACGGCGGCGGTCGCCACCACGGCCACGGCGATCCACAGCGACGGCCTTGCCGCCAGGGCGTCCAGCACCGTCTCCGTCACGAGTCGCCCTCCGGATCCCTGGCGCCCATGCGGTTGACGCGGTCGCTGAGCCGCGCTCCAAGCTCCTTGCCGATCCCCCCGCGCTCCGAGGCGACCTGGCCCCAGTTCACGCCGCCCTTCAGCGCACCCAGACCCACGGACTTGGCCACGGACGTGGCCGCGGACGCGGGATCCATGCCCCTGGCCGCCTTCAGGGCCGGTCCGCCTGCCGCCGCCGCGCCGCCCGTCGCTCCCAGCGCGGCGCCCGCAGCGGCCACTCCGCCGCTCACCGCGGCGCCGGCCACCATCCGCCCGCCGGTGCCCGCCGCGTCGCCGACCGCGGCGCCCGCGACGAGCCGCTCCACCGCCGCCGGCAGGGTGAGCATCAGCGCGACGCCGATCATCTGGAGGAGGACCGCCGACATCGCGCCCGCCACCGTCACCGACCCCTCGAACGAGGTCGGCGACGGCACGTTCGCGAATCGCATCGAGTTCGTCGTTTGCCCGACCGTGCGGGTTGTCGCCTCCGCAATCTCGGCAAGGCCGTGCGCCGCGTCCGCCACAAGAAGAAGCGTCATCAGCTTGAAGCCCTTGGCGAACATCGTCATGACGTAGCGCGTGGCGACGCCGCGCGTCTGCGCCAGCCCCGCGAAGCCGAGCGTGACGAGGCCGACCAGGCCCACCAGGTACATCTCCGCGTAGACGAGGATCACCATCGCCAGCTCCGCCGCCATCATGACGAGCGCGATGAAGGCGCAGACGAGAAGCGCCCAGCTCTCCGGATCCAGCACGTTTGCGGCTTCGACCCATTCAAGCGCCCGATCGAGTCCGGCTCCCATGATGCCGGACGGCGTGAGCGCCGACCCTGCGCCCGGAAGCGCATCGTTGGAGAGGATCGTGGCCTGCCGCGCAACCCAGCCCACGACGTCCGGCGCCAGAGTCGTGAAGCCCCATGCAAGGCCCACGATGCCGATCGTGTACACCATCGGCTCGGCGAACTCGCCCACGGACTGTCCGGAGAGCAGCCACTTGCCGCTCCGCCAGACGAGGTCCAGCACGAGCAGGCCGAGCAGGAGCTGCCGCGCCCAGACGCCGAGCGTGTCGGCCGACTGCCTGAACACGGTTTCCAGGGCCCTCACCGACGCGTCCAGGGCGTCGCCCACCTGGGCCAGCGCCGGCTCGGGCCAGAACAGCGGCACGACAACGAAGCCGGCAGGAACAGCCGCGGCCAGGATCCGGCGGCAGACTGTTTGCATGCCCATGTCCGTCACTCCCCGACCCGGAACAGCTCGTTCATCGTCGGACCGGCCGGCGCGTTCCGGAGCCTCTCCCTCGCCTCGCGGGTCTCGCGCTGGTGGTCGCGCGCGGCGGCCTCGCGGCGGTCCATCTCGTCCAGCCGGCGCGCCCAGGCGATGCTTGTCTGCTCGGACTGCGTCGCCGTGATCCGGCGCAGGTCGTTCAGCTGACGGGCCATCGAGGAGGCGACCAGGTTGCCGCCCTGGAGAACCTGCATCTGGCCTTCTTCCGTCCCCATCCGCGACTGGATCCGGTCGATCAGGACCGCCTCGGACTCCACGTCATCCATCGTGAAGCCGGTCTGGCGAAGGTTCGTCTCCATCGACGAGTTCCAGCGGATGCCCCAGTCGTCGTAGTCCTCCGCGAGGTTTGCGCGGTCGAGGCCGCGGCGGTCGTAGAGCGGATCCGTGATAAGGTCGCTGCGCAGGAACGCGTCCAGGCTGCGCCCGTTGCCGGCGAGGCTGCCGGCCTGGCCCGCCACGCGGTGCAGGCGCACGACCGGCTCGATCACGTTCCCGATCGCGTGGTCCGGCAGCACGCGCACGTTGCGCCTCATGATCTCGAGCGCCTGCAGCTGCGTCCTGAGCTGCTCCGTCTCGGCCTGGAGGCTCTTCGTCTCCGTCGCCAGCGACCGGGTCTCGATGCCCAGGAGGCGGCCGAGCTCCGCGTTGTTGGCAAGCTGCGTCCATTCCGTCGCCGCCCCGGTCAGCCCGCCGGCCTGGGCGAAGGGCGGAGCGAGGGCGAGGCAGGCGGCCAGGACAAGGGCCCGGACCGCGAGCGCCCGAACCGCGATGGCCACGCCCGGATCAGGCCGCTTCCCGCGGCCGCCGCAGATCGAAACCGGTGTCATCTCTCAGGTCCTCCTTCCAGAACTCGGGGTTGCCGGGGCCAAGCCTCAGCGCGCGGGCGCTGTCGTCCGCGCCGGTGCGGCCCAGGAGCGACAGCGTCATCGGCCCCATGGGCAGGCTGATCACGCGACGGCCGGACGGCTGAACGAGATAGAGCTCGCGCTTCGGCGCGATCCGTCCGATTAGGTCGATCTGCGCGGGCTCCAGGCTCAGGCTCGCGTAGTGCTGGCGGACCGCCGGCGTCTCCGCGTCCGGATTGGGCAGGTAGATCTTCGTCGGGCAGCTCTCGACCAGGTCGGACGTCAGCTCGTTCCGCACTGCGTCCGCCACCGACTGCGTCGCCATCAGCACCGCGACGTTGAGCTTCCGCCCCTCCTTGAGCCAGCTGCGCAGCCTGTCGCGCCAGAGCGGATGACGGAAGAACGACCACGCCTCGTCCAGCACCACGAGCGTGGGGCGGCCGTCGAACCGCCTGGCGACCTCCGCGAAGACGTAGTCCACCGAGAGCATCGACACCGCCTCGGCCGCCTCGAAAAGCGCGTGCGTCTCGAACACCGTGAACGGCGCGGCGTCCAGCGCCTGGCCGACATCCGCCTGGTCGGCATCGAACATGCCCGCGTCCGGGCCGTGGGTCCATGCGTGCAGGACCTGGCTCAGCTCCCTGGACTGCACGATCTCCCAGACCATCTGCAGCGTCGGGCGGTCCACGCCGGCAAGCGTCTCGACCGCGCCGGCAAGCTCGGCCGCCTCGTCGGCCGTCGGGCGCCGGTCCAGGCCGTGCCCGGCCAGCGCCGACAGCCACGCGAGGCCCCAGGACGTACCGAGGCGGCGCAGATGCGCGAAGGGCGCGATGCCGCCGGACCCGGGCACGCCCGGCTCCAGGAAGGTGCCGCCGAGCGCGGCGCAGGCATGCGCGACCGAGCGCTGGCGGTCGAAGTAGATCACCTGCGCGTCCGGATAGCGCAGCCAGGCGGCGGCGATGCGCCCGAGCAGGACGGACTTGCCGGCCCCGGTCGGGCCGAACATCAGCGTGTGGCCAAGGTCTCCGTGATGCAGGTTCAGGCTGAAGTGCTCGCCGGTCCGCGTGCGCGCCTCCAGTAGCGCGGGCGTGCCGGCCGGCAGCCGCGGCGAGGGGCAGGTCGCGTCCCCGCGCCAGGTCGTGCGCACCGGCATCAGGTCCGCCATCGCCCGGGCGCGCAGGACGGCGCGGCGGGCGTTGACCTCCGGATGACCGGGCAGGGCGGACAGCAACGCCGGGATCGCGTTGCCGCGCTCCTCGCGCAGCCCGTAGTGCCCGTCATCCGCCGCGGACCTGAGCAGCGAGAGCGACGGCGCCAGCGCCGCCCGGCTCTCGCCCTGAAGCAGGAAGAGCGAGACGTAGTGGCCGTGGCCTTCCTCGCCGCGTGACAGCCTCGCCGCCACGTGTTCCAGGCTCTCGGCCATCGCGTCCCCGTAGAGGTCGCGGCGGCCCGCGCTCTCGCCGCCGACGTTCGCGAGGAGGTCGGCAGAGCCCTGCCGCCAGAAACGCTGGCGGCGGCGCACGGCCCTGCGCGCGGTAGCAGCCGACAGCGCCTCGTAGCGCGTGACCCAGCTGAAGGCGCAGGGCAGGTCCTGGAATCGCTCGAACGGCGCGAGCCCGTAGGTGACGGGCAGCCCCTCGAGCCCGAGGATCGCAAGCGCGCGCCCGTCCACCGTCAGCGGCCCGGTGCGCGTCGGCTGAACCACGTCCGCGCCGAGCAGCATGTCGAGGCCGACGGGCAGGTCGCTCTCGCCGAAGCGCGGCGCGGTCCGCGACTGGCCGAGCAGCCCGGCCAGCGCGCCGCAGAACGGGCAGGGCTCGCCCGGGCCTTCCGGCTCGAGGCGGCGCAGCGTCAGGCTGGCCCCGAGCCGGCTGGCCAGGCGGGCCAATGCCTCGTCGAACCCGGCAAGCCCGGCGGCCAGCGGGCCGGGCGTCTCCGGCCTCCAAGCGAGGAACAGGCACAGGCGGTCGCTCCACGTCATGCCCGGTTGGGCGAGAAGCAGGCGCGCTTCGAGCGTCAGCGTGTCCAGCGCGTCATGGCCCGTGGTCTCCGGCTCCGAGTCCGGAACCCACGGGCGGCGGTCGAACACGGCCCACACCGCCTCCCCGTCGGCGAGGCCCGACAGCGCGAAACCGAGGTGACGCAGACGCCCGGCCAGGGAGGCGGGCTCAAGGCTCTCGCTGTCAATGCCCGTCACCTCCCAGCCTGCCAGAAACGAGCCGTCCTTGCAGGCCATCACGCCGGGCGCCACAAGAGCGGCCCAGTTCAGGACGTCGATGAAACGCCGCCCGGTCATTGCCAGCTCGCCCCCCTCGACAGGTACGTGTCCGGATCGAGTTCCTGCACCGTGACGGCCGAGGCCGCGCGCACGCCGCTCGCGACGGGCGTGTACATCCGCGCGATCCGCAGGCTTTCCCCGATCTCCGCCACGGCAGCGACGTCCCCGTCCTCCATCCGGTCGACCGTGACAGTGAAGCTCGCGCCGCCGTGGCCGCTCTCGTCGATCCGGAAGCCGGTGCGCCGGAGATACTCCAGCGCGTGGCGCTCGCAGTCGTTCTCCCGCGCGGGGGCGAGAAGGACGGTGCGCGTGAGCGCGACACGCTCGTGGACCTGGCGGGCCAGGTCGTAGCCGACCGCGCACGCCTGCACGTCGGAAAGGCCGGCGTCGCCGCCGCGGCCGGATAACGCGAGCGGAAAGCCGCCGTCCCCGGAACAGGCCGACAGCAAGACCAATGCCCCGATCGCGGCCGCGTGACGCAGGCGCTTCGGAATTTCGCGAGACCTCGTCAGTTCGTGATCCTCCGGATGCGGACGCGCTCGCGTCCGGACTGGAGCCAAACGTCCGTGACGACCCGGTCGGCGACCAGGCGGGTGCCGCTGGCGGAGACGCGCGTGTTGAGCGCCGCGTTGCCCTCGGCCTTGCCGGCGACGATTGCGGGCAGGGGTCCCCGGTATTGCGGGTGGAAATCGAAATACGTCCTGGAGCCGTCCGCGAAGACGCGCACCGGCCGGAAGGCGGCCTTGCCCTCGACCTTGAACCGGAAGTCCAGCAACTCGGCCGCGCGCGGTCCGGACTCGGTCGGCACGCCGGAACGAGCCATCTCCGTCGCGGCGATGTCGGCCCGGGCCGCGGCCTCGGCCGCGAGGACCTCCTCGCCGACCAGCTCTTCCGCCCTCTGCCGTTCGATCTCGTCGGCGATCGCGCGGGCCTCGCTGTCAGGCCAGCGGAAGCTGACTATCGGCGTGTGGTATTCCGGGTCGTTGACCAGATTGATGGTGTAGAGCCTCCTGTCCGTGGGGATCACGAGGTTGGTGTCCACCGCGTCCGCCGCCGGCTTGATCTCCAGCACGACCGTCACGGGATCCCAACCCTGCTGCTTTGGCTGCACCTGCCAGCGCACGGCATCCCCCACGGACGGCGTGTCCGTCAGTTCCTCGCCCGGCTCCAGCTCGATGTAGCAGACCGTGAGCGGCGAGCAGTGCGCGACCGGTATCGCCGCCCCGAAGGTCGTAACGACCCGACCCGCGTCGCCGAGCGTCACCGGCGAGGTGCGCCGGTCCCAGGCAACGGCAACCTCGCGCGTGAGGGTCGCCTGGCTTCCCGGCACGGCCGGGGCCTCCGGCTCGGGACGCAGCTCGGCCGAGAGCCAGGCCTCGAATCCCTCGGAGGTGTCCCCGGAGGCCACCGCCTCGCGCCAGAGGCCCATGAGCAGGTCGAGAGGCTTCGGGCGGTCCGTTGTGGCGACGTCGCGCTCCGCCGTCTCGTCGGCGGGGGCGGGGGCAGGGACTTCGGGCGGCGCCGTCGTTATGCCTGCATCGCGTGCCAAGGGCGAACCGGGCTCGGCCGGGTCCGTACCGGCGACCACGGGCAGGGCAGGGATCTCGTCCTGCACGGCGGGCGCCGCCGGAAGCGGTTCAGGGGCCGCCTCGGCGACGCTTTCCTGGACCGGGACGATCTCCGTGCCTCCCAGCGGGTGCGGGACGCCGACGAGCGGCGGCACGTCGGCGACCGCCGGATCGTCGCTCGCGACCGCGCCGTCGGCTACGGCTTCCCGCGCGATGCCCAGCAGGTCGGTGCCGATGTCCTCGGGCGGAACGTCCTGGGCGAGCACGGCACCGGCGAGGGCAATGACCGGCGCAGGCGCCACCATCCGGCGCAGGAAATCCGGCGGCGCTTGCCTCACGGACCGGCCTCCACGGCTGCAGGCCACGGCCATGCCTGAAGCAGCATGCCCGGCGGGACATTGAAGCCCGCGCCGCCGCCGAACATGGCGGTGACGACGTTGTCGGCAAGGATCACGACGCCGCCGGCGACGGCCACGAGCGGCATCCGCCGCGCGAACCCGGAGAACTCGCTGCCGAAGACGAGGGCCGCGCCCGTCGCCACGATCCCGACGATCACCAGGCCGTAGGCGAAGGGTCCGGTCATGAAGTCGACGAAGACCTGCAGCGGGTTGTTTCCCCCGAAGAGGTTGCTTTGCGCGGAGGCAAGGGCCGGACCCGCCGCAAGCAGCAGCATCGCGGCCATGGCCAGGGGGAGCGCAGGGCGCTCAGGAAGATGGATGGTCATAGAGTTCCTCCAGTCGTGTTGCGCCGTCCGCGTCGCGCACCGCCGCGCGGATCGACGAGAGCACGGGACGTCCCGTGTCGCGGTGGATGAAGACGATCAGGTCGGTGGCCTGCATGAGAACGGGAACCGGATCGGCCGTCATGACCTCCGTCGCGAGCAGCGACAGGCGGTCGATCACCTCGTCGGCCGAGTTGGCGTGCAGCGTGACGAGCCCGCCCGGATGACCCGTGTTCCAGGCCTTGATCAACGTGAGCAGCACCGTGCCCTCGCGCACCTCGCCCACCACGATCCTGTCGGGGGCCTGGCGCAGCGCGGAGACCAGCAGACGGTCCATGGTGACGCCGTCCGAGGTCCGGAGCGCCACCGAGTTCCGGAACGGCGAGCGGATCTCCGGCGTGTCCTCGATCACGAGCAGCCGCGTCTCCGGCGCGATCCGCTCCATCTCTCCCAGGCAGGCGTTCAGGAGCGTCGTCTTGCCGGCTCCGGTGGCGCCCGCGATCAGGACGTTCTTCCGCGCCGCGATGGCCGTCACCAGGATCTCGCGCGCCACGGCATCCGGCACGCACTCGTCGAGGCTCGGCACCGTGTCCCTGTGGCGCCGGATCGAGAAGCAGGGGCCGTCCGTGACCGGCGGCAGCAGCGCCTCGATGCGGTGCGCCGTCCCCGGGATCCGCCCCGAGAGGATGGGCCGGTCCCCGGACACCATCGTCTCCGACCAGCTGGCGCACCAGTGGACGAACCTCTTCGTGCGGCCAGGCTCCAGCCTTCCCCAACGCTCCGGTTCCGCGCCGAACCGCTCGACGAACACCTCGCCGTCAGGGTTGCAGCTGATCTCGACCGTGCCGGCCTCCTCCAGCACGGCCGCCAGCGGCCCCAGCAGGTCGGCCAGGGACGTCGCGTTCGTCATTCCGTCCGGCATTGACACGCTCCATTGTCGCGCGGTTTCATGTGCCCGATCGGGAGGGCGACGACATGGAAGAGCAGCCGTACGGCTTCATCGACGAGGCGATGCTGCGCCCGCCGCAGATCCTCGGCTGCGAGCGGATGCCGTTCCTGGCCGTGATCGGCATGGCGGCCTTCGTGACCGTCATCGGCTTCGGCATCACCTTCCCCGGCATCGTGGGCGGCGTCATGCTCGCCTCCGCCGGCGTCATGGTCCTGAGGCGCATCGCGGCGCACGACCCGTTCTGGTTCGCCGTGCTGTTCGATGCCGCGAAGTATCCCCGGCACATGCCGGACGTGCTTCCCGACCCGACGCTTCCCCGGCACCTTCATTTCGTCGGCTACGACGACCCGCCGTCGGACGGCGCCGTGCTCCTGGCGCGCATCGCGGCCGCCGCCGGCGTCGTCCTGCCCGCCGCGGCGGCCTTCGCCCTGTTCGGCCCTGTCCCTGCGCTCTGCACGCTGGCCGCTCTTGCCGCCGTCCTGGCCGGCGTCGTCGTTCGCTGCATGCCGCCTCTCAGAGGCTGACCTAGAATGTGGAAGGCCTCCCCCAGATGTGGTATTTCCCCGCTGACTTCCACACCAGACAGGGAGGGCCGCATGGCTTGGAACGAGACCACCCGCGAGAAGTATAAGCGCAGTTCGGACCGGTATGAAAGCGATTTGACCGACGAGGAATGGCTCTTGATCGAGCCGCTTCTTCCGGCTCCGTCAAAGCTCGGACGTCACCGCACCGTCGATCTTCGGGCGGTTTTCGACGCGATCCAGTACATGCTGGCGACGGGGTGCCAGTGGCGGGCGGTTCCCAAGTGTTTCCCGCCCTTTACGACGGTTCAGAACTACTTCTACGCATGGCGCGACGACGGCGTGCTGGAGCGCATGATGGATGCGCTGCGGGAGCGGGCGCGCATGCAGGAGGGGCGCTCCGGAGATCCGACGGCGGCCGCGATCGACAGCCAGTCGGTGAAGACGACGGAGATGGGCGGCCCGTCGGGATACGACGCCGGCAAGAGGATCAAGGGCAGGAAGCGCCACGCCACGGTGGACGTGGAGGGGTTCCCGATCGCGATCCAGGTTCACGCGGCTGACGTGCAGGACCGGGACGGTGCGCCGGACGTCATCCTGGCGATGTTGGAGAAGGCGCCTGAGGTGAGGAAGCTGTGGGCGGACGGCGGCTATGCCGGACCGAAGCTGGAGGCCGCGCTGGCGGAGCACGGCCTCGGATCGATCCTGGAGATCGTCCACAGGCCCAAGGAAACAAAGGGCTTCACCGTCCTCTATCGCCGCTGGGTGGTGGAGAGGACGTTCGCCTGGCTGTCGTGGTGCCGGCGCCTGGCGAAGGACGTGGAGCGGACCTTGGCGAGTTCCCTGGCCTGGGTCCAACTGGCCGCGTGCCGGTTCCTGATGCGACGGGTGGCGCGAGGGATAACGTCATGAATTACAATAATATAATCAAATCAAGGACTTATGATTCAGCCTCTCAGGGATCCCCAGAAGGACTGACATTCCGGACGGAATGCCGGCGTCGCGCGCCCGGATGATTGCGTCGCCCGTCATCGGCGCGCCCTCCGCCAGCCGGCGGCGCGCGCCTCCGTCTCCGAACAGAACCAGCGCTCGCCTTTCGGCTCGGAAATGCGCGTCGCGTCGTAGTGTCGCTGTCCTGGCACGTGGTAGATCCGCTCGCCGGAAGAGCTGACATTGCCCTTGATCGCGCAGCCAGGGCGAGCGGTCGGCGGCGGGGAGCTTGAACTTCCGCCGCCTTGCGTCCTCCGCCAGTCCCAGGGCGGAACGAAGCGGCCCTGCCAGATCCCCCGTTGCCGGGCACGGGCGGCGTTCTCGTGACCGACGTAGTCGCGGCTGTAGCGACGGTACGCCAGCGCGTGGCCGAGCGAGACCATCCAGGCATTGAGATCGACGCCGTCCCGGTGGCAGACCGCGACGGCGCGGCCATAGCGGTCCCTGTCGCGGACCTGGCAGGCCACGGGGGCGCGACCGACCATGCTGGCGAGCGCCCGCGTCGCGTTCCGCCCGCAGCGATAGGACCGGCCGGCCGCGTCGGCGCAGTCCTGCGCGCTTTCCGGCGCGTCGATGCCGTGGAGGCGGACGCGCTGGCCCCGGACCTCGATCGTGTCGCCGTCGATGACGCGGGCCGGGCCGGACAGGACGTCCTGGCCGACGACCGTGGCGGGCGTGCAGGCGAGGGCAAGGACCGCAAGCACGGCAAGGGCAGGGGAGAGGCGTGTCATCTCAGCCACCGCCACGATGCGGCTGCGGTGCCGGCAAGGACGAGGCCCGCGGGCAGGACGAGTGCGGCTCGGAGGCGGGGCGGTCGGGCCATCGTGTTTCGCTCCCGTCAATCGCGGCTTCGAGCTCCTCGATGCGGGCGTTTGCGGCTTCGAGCCTGCGTTCCAATTCCGCGATTCGACCGGCGCGCTGTTCCAGGATTTCCCCGACGCGGTCGATGGCGGCCCTGAGTTCGACCATGGCGGCATCGACGGCAGCGGCCCTGGCCTCGCCTTTCCGGACCGTGGCATGTGCATTGGAAAATTCCTGCAGGCCGTCATTCATGGCATCCCGGGCCGGCGCCGCGGCTGTCTTGAGTCTTGCCGCATGTCTCTGTGCACCCGGCCACTTGAACGTCATCATGGTCCGCTTCCCGCCAGCCTTGCCGGCCCCGCATCCAATGGGCCGATAACATGTGTTATGTTAAATGAACGGCGTTTCTGGAGCACAGTTCCGTTATCGTTCCGTGTCGTGAAGCGTTTCGGAAGGCGGCGCGGAACGTCTCGGAACGCCGGCCAATGCCAGCCGGGAGAGAAAGCGGACCCACGGCGCGGCCGCGCACGGCTTGAACCGGCGTTTCCCGTCATGCTATGCGTGACGGGCGGCAGGACGGAAAGCGAGCCCGGCATGAACTTGACACGAGAGGAACTGCAGAACGCGGGCGCAAGCCCGGAGCTGGCGCGGCTCCTGGCCGACCGGCTGCCCCGGCGCGGCACCGGCGACCTGACCCGCAATCCGATGGCCGTGGCGGTGGCGGGCATCGTCCTGGCGGCGTTCCTGAGCACCCTGGGCTGGCTTGTCCTCAGCACGAATGGCACCCAGACGGACGTGGCGCTTCTCGGGAAGGACGTGGCGCATCTCAGGACGGACGTGGCGCATCTCAAGGAGGGCCAGGCTGACCTTGAGGGGCGGATGATCCGAATCGAGGACAAGCTCGACCGGCTGCTGCAGGAATGACGGTCAGGTTCCGCTTCCCCAAACCGGGCAGACCTGAAGGACCGGAGGCGAGCGACCGCCGGAACGCCCTGCCCGCCGAATGGCTTGGCCAACAGTTTTCGTGTCATCGGAACATCATTCATGACGGATTGAAGGTTGCCGTGACCTTGCGCCACCGGTCGTAATTCTCGACTGGAAGTCCGAAGCCTTCCTTGCCACAGCGAATTAGTAAGCGTTCGGTCGAGCGGTGACGACGGTCCGTCCTGACGTCATTTCGGTCACTGCAAATCTGGCACTGGTAACTCGGAATCCGGCATGGTATCGCGTCGCGCATGGAGATGCGCATCGAGGATTCCGGGACTTCGTCCGTTCCGGACGTTGCTGGCGACGGGCCCCTTTCGTCGTCGCGGCCGGCGGCGTCGGCGCCCGGTCCGGTCGACCGGGAATCCCTTTGCGAGCGCGAGCGTGTCCGTGCCGACGAGGCGGAAGCCCGCGCGGACGCTGCGGAGGCGCGCTGCGAGGACCTGCGCTGGAGGGAGGTGCGGGCCCGGCACCGCGCAAGCAGCCTGGAAACGGCTGTCGAGAGGAACCGGGCGAAGCTGAACGCCGCCCGCGAGGCGGTCAGGAATGTCCGCCGGACGGCGAAGCGCGCCATTGCGCTGGAGAAGGAGGTTGCGCGGCTGGGCAGGCTTCTCGCGGAGGCCGGCGTCGATGCGCGGAAGCGTTCCACGGTCATGTCCCTGCGCATGGAGAACGCCGCCCTGAAGGCGGAGGCGGGCGATCTGCGCGACAGGGTCGCGGCGCTCGAGGCGCGGAACGACGAGCTTCGTTCGAGCAGGTCCGCGATGTCGAGATCGCTGTTCGGCGGCAAGAGCGAGAAGAGGCCGGGGCCGTCGTCGAGGCGCGGGCGCGGCCAGCGGCCCGGGGCGCCCGGCCATGGCCGCACGCCCCGGCCGGACCTCGAGGAGAAGGAGGAACGGGTGGACCCGCCGGAGGACGCGCGGACCTGTTCCTGCTGCGGCAAGCCCTATGTCGCCAACGGCTCGCATGACTCGGAGGTCATCGAGATCGAGGTGAAGGCGCACAGGCGGAGGATCGTCCGCCCGCGCTGGCGCCGGGGATGCGACTGCGCCTCCTCGCCGTCCGAGGTGACGGCGCCGCCGCCGGCGCGGCTGTTCCCCGGCACGGCCTTCGGGACCAGCGTGTGGGCGCTTGTCCTGCACGAGCGCTTCATGTTCATGCGGCCCTGCCGCCGTGTCGCGGCCTGGCTGACATGCCAGGGCCTGGCGGTCTCGGCGGGGACGCTGGCCGACGGCACGGGCCGCATGCCGCCCCTGTTCGAGCCTCTCCGGGAGGCGGTCCTCGCGCGCCAGAACGAGGCGGGGCTGCGCCATGCCGACGAGACCGGCTGGCGGATCCAGGCCTTGAGGGAGATCCGGAAGTCGCACCGCGCCTGGCCCGGACGTCCGTCAGCCATGACGCGGTCCTCTTCCACGTCGACCGCACGCGCAGCGCCGAGGCCGCCGCGAAGCTGTTCGCCGACGCCGCCGGTCCCGTGCATCTGGTCTGCGACCGCTGCAGCGCCTGCAAGAAGCTGGCGCGCCTGTTGCCCGCAATCGTCATCCTGTGCTTCTGCTGGGCCCATTCCAGGCGGGATTTCCTGAAGTGCGCGACCGGGCGGCCGCGGCTGGCGGAGTGGAGGGACGAACGGGTCGACCGGATCGCGGGGACCTGCCGGCTGAACGCTGTCCGGCTCGGCTGCCTCGACCCCGGCAGCGGATCCCGGAAGAAGGGGTTCGAGGCGGCGCAGGCCGAACTGGAGGGTGCGGTCGCCACGCTGTTCGCGGAAGCCGGGCGCCAGCTGGGGAAGCTTCCGGAGGGGGCGCCGGAGGGCAAGCCCCTGCGCTCGCTGCTCAAGCACCGCGAGGGGCTGTGCGTGTTCCTCGGCCATCCCGAGGTTCCCATGGACAACAACGTCGCGGAAAGGGCCGTCAGGGGTCCGGCCATCGGGCGGAAGCTCAGCTTCGGCTCCGACAGCGAGGCGGGCGCCCGGATGACGGCGGTCATGCATTCGGTCCTCGGCACGGTCGCGAGGAACGGTCTCGACGTCCTGCGCTGGCTCGGGGCGTGGCTTGACGCCTGCGCGGAGAACGGCGGCCTCCCGCCCGGCGACCTGTCGCCCTGGCTGCCGTGGTCGATGAGCGAGGAGAGAAGGCAGGCCTTCCTGGCGCCGCCGTGACCGACGAGGTCGAGTGCCGCTGTCATGGCCATGACTTCACCGTCGCCGAAATGAGGCTGCTGCGCGAACTGGTCGCCACGGAGCCGACCCGGGCGGCCATCGCCCGCGCCTTCTGCCGCCGCATCGGCTGGCTGAAGCCCGACGGCGGCCTGAAGAGCATGATGGCGAAGGTCGTCATGCTGAAGATGCACCGCGACGGGATCATCGAGCTGCCGCCGCCGTCCCGGGCGCCACCCGTCCCGAAGCCGATCACGTTCGGGCCGGACACCGAGCCGCCTCCGCTGCTCCCCGTTCCGAAGGCCCTCGACGAGGTCCGCCCGCTGGATGTCCGGATCGTCAGGAGCGGCACCCGGGCAGGCAGGCTCTGGAACGAGTTCGTCGCCCGCTGGCACTACCTCGGATACACGCGCCTCGTCGGCGCGCAGATGCGCTACGCGGTCCATGACCGGAACGGCAGGCCTCTGGCCATGCTCGGCTTCTCGACCGCCGCATGGAGGCTGGGCCGAGGGACGCCTTCATCGGATGGACGCCGGAACTGCGCGAAAGGAACCTCCCGCTCGTGGTCGACAACCCGAGATTCCTGATCCTTCCATGGATGGCGGTTCCGAACCTGGGGTCCCACATCCTCTCGCTCGTCCGCAGGCGCCTGCCCGAGGACTGGACCGTGCGCTACGGCACCACGCCCGTGCTCTGCGAGACCTTCGTGGAGGTTCCGCGCCACAGCGGCGGCGTCTATCGTGCGTCAGGCTGGATCCGCGTCGGAACGACCAAGGGGCGCGGCCGCTACGACCGGCACAACAAGGCCGACAAGCCGAAGAAGGACATCTGGCTCTGCCCGCTCCGGAAGGACTGGAAGCGGACGCTCAACCGCTGACCCTCGTCCTGTCCTGTCCGCAGGCCGGATTGCAGCCCGTCGTCATCGAGGCACGGACGTCGGTCTCGGCGACGCCACCGCAGCGGAAAGCGGGGTCGGCACGATTGCGCATTCAGCGCGGCGGCAGTCAGGAAAGAAAGTCAGGCAGACAACGAAGACAGCTCGTCACCGCTCGACCGAACGCTTACGCGAATTAGTGCCTGCCCGAAAATCCTCAAGCTATTGACTCCATGCAAGGAATCTGGAATTCTCCGGTTCGAAGACCGGGCCGGAGGTGCCGTTTTCCTGGCCTTTTTGCGCAATTCCGGTTGATTCCGGCAATTCTTCGCGAGGCAGGCATGAGAGAGGCAATCAATCCGCAGCTGGAACTCGGCGAGGTCCGCATCGAGGACATCGACCTGGACCTCAAGTCCAGGGACGACATCCCCGCCCTTCTCATCGGGCTCCAGCATCTCTGTTCCGACGAGACTTTCCGCGCGCGGCTGTTCGCGCTCATGGACGAGCACATGCTTCCCGGCATCGACAGGAAGGTCGGCCGGCCGGGCATGGAGATGTGGCGGATCCTGGTGATGGGCGTGGTCAAGCAGGGGCTGGGCTGCGACTTCGACCGGCTCCACGAGCTGGCGAACGAGCACAAGACGCTGCGCCGGTTCCTCGGCCATGCGGACGTCTGGGACGAGCAGCGCTGCAACTGCCAGACGCTGGTGGACAACGTGAGCCTCCTGAGCCCCGGACTTCTTGTCGGGGTCAACCATCTGATCGTGGAGAGCGGCCATGCGGTCGCGAGAAAAAAGCCTGGCGCGCCCTTGCGCGGGCGCTGTGACTCGTTCGTGGTTGAGACCGACGTTCACCATCCCACGGACGTCAGCCTCCTTTGGGACGCGATGCGCTGCCTGCTCCGCACGACGGGCCGTGCGGCGACGGAGCATGACGTCGCCGGCTGGCGCCAGTGGAAGCACCTGCAGAAGTCGGTCAAGAGGCTGTTCCAGAGGGTCCGGTCGACCCGGCGCGCCAGTCCGGAGCATGTGGAGGAGTATCTCGCGCGCTGCCGCGAGCTTGTCCTGCGCGTGGAAGCGTCGCTGCCGGCGCTGGCCGCGAACGGCGCTTCGGCCTGGACGATCACGGAAATCGGGAGCTTCCTGTCGCATGCCGTGCGCCAGATCGACCAGACCGACCGCCGCCTGCTCAAGGGCCAGGCGATCCCCCATGACGAGAAGGTGTTCTCGATCTTCGAGCCGCACACGCGCTGGATCTCGAAGGGCAAGGCGGGATGCCCGGTTGAGCTTGGCGTCCCGGTCTGCATCCTGGAGGACGAACACGGCTTCGTGCTGCATCACGAGGTCATGTGGCAGGGCAGCGACGTCGACTTCGCCGTGCCCATGGTCGAGGCCGCGCAGTCAGCCTTTCCCGACCTCCGCGCAGCGAGCTTCGACCGCGGCTTCCACAGCCCCGGGAACCGGGTCCGCCTCGACGAGCTGCTCGATGACAACGTGCTGCCGAAGAAGGGCTGCCTCAACAAGGCCGACCAGGAACGCGAGCGGGGCGAGGGGTTCGCCGCGATGCGCCGTCAGCATCCGGCGGTGGAATCGGCGATCAACAACCTCGGGCACCGCGGTCTCGACCGGGTCCTGGCACAGGGCGCCGAGGGCTTTGCCCGCGTCGTCGCCCTCTCCGTGGTCGCCCTGAACGTCCACCGCATCGGCCTTCTGCTGCGCCGGAAGGCGCGGGAACGGCAGCGCCGCGCCGCCTGACAACGTCCCCGCAAGACCCGGACGATCCGGAACCCGCCCGGCGCGGGAACGGCAGCCCATGCGCCGACGCCGCCCAGGGACGCGGATTCACGTCCCGAACACGCGATCCCGCTGCCAGCTGGCGCTGTCAGCCCGGCGACGTGCCACGCTCTCGGGCGACAGACGCGCAAACGCGGGCGAAACCGGGCTTGCAATCGCCGGACGAGGGGGATTTCTGGCAGGCACGAATTATGGCTCGACGCGCCGATTCGAACGTCTCGGCCGCCGCCGCCATGGAACGAGTCCGTCCTGATCGACGAGAAGTCCGGCTTGCCGGTCCGCTCCATGTTGAAGCTCGCAATCACCGTTGTCGCGAACGCGCATTCCGACAGGCCTCCGACATTCCAGCATTGTCCGACATTGAGGCCGAACGCCTTCCGTTCACCTGCGCTCGGCGGCGGGCGCAGGGCCGTTTCCAGAATGGGCGGGACCGGCTCGAAACGAACCGGCTCCGAGGGGAAGACCCACGGCGGGAACAGCAGCACGGCAACGACCACCCCTGCGGCGCACGCAAGGAGGCCGGTCACGACTGCGCCCCGAATCGTCACGCCGAGGCCGTGCCCGACGCGGCGGCCTGGCCGCACGTTGCGGCCGCGCCGTCGCCCGACGCCGTCTCGTCCTCGTGGGACCGCGGCTCGAACGCGAGCATCTCGGTGGCGCCCACCGGGAAGTCCAGCACGATCTTGTAGTAGACCTCCCCGCTGTCCTTCGCGCGGTTCTCGAACAGCGCGCCGACGCGACGGTATCGCGTCTGCTCGCCGACTTGCACGGGCACGACGATGTTGAAATGTGCCATTTCAGGTTTCCTCTCGCTGGTTGGGTTGATGGGTGGGGCGCCGCAGGTCGCCCGAGCTTCCGGCCATCGCGCGGCGGCGGACGGCCATGGGCAGCGCGGCGGCCAGGAGCCCGCCCGAAAGGGCCAGCGTCCCGGCAAGCGCGATCGCGACGGCCCAATGTTCCGCCGGCGCCACGAGGTCGGGCCGGATGCCCGACGCGACGCGCCAGGCGAAGACGGGCGCCAGCGCCGCCATGAACGGCAGCGCCGCAGGAACCATGTGCCTGAACAGCCGCAGCGGACGTTTCCCGCGCGCCAGCCCGTAGGCGGCGCAGGACGCGAGGTAGAACGCGACGGCAAGGCAAAGGACGGGCGTCAGGAGGACAGGACCCGCGACGAGACCGACGACGGCGAACAGCATGATGTCCCCGCGCCCGATCCCGCCCGGGCGCATCCACGACGCGATCCGTGCCGCGCCTCCGGCTAGCAGCGCGACGGCGACCGCCTCCGACCAGGCGCCAGGGCCCTCGATCGCGACAAGCGCGCCTCGATGCGGCCGTGCTCCGGCTGCGGCGAGCGGCTCTCGAAGTCGGCCGTCTTCGGGGACTGCGAGGCGAAGTGGCCCCTGACCTCCTCGAGCAGGTTCTTCCGGTTGCCCTTGGCGACCAGCAGGAAGCGGGCGCCCCGGCCATGCAGGCAGGACGCGATCGCCGTCCGGGCGAGCAGGGCGTCGGCGGTGACGGTGCGGCCGGCGATGTCCGGGATCAGGTTCATGGTCGGGATGAAGACGCCGATTTCGTTGGTGGCCTTCTCCTGGTCGCCATCGGTGATCAGGACGGTTTTTCTTGAGCAAGAGGCGCGGAGACGCCATGGCTGCTTGCGCCGAGCACATGCGTCTGGCGCCCTTCTTCGTCCACCGCGCCGCAGATTGTCTTGCCGTCGACCGCGATGCCCGCGTCCTGCGGCCAGCCGTGCTCCAGGCAGAAGCTCGGGGCTCCAGCTGTCGGCCAGCCTGTCCCCCACCAGTCGCCACCGCTCCGGCGTCATCTTCCCGGGCACCGACGAGGCCGCGCTGCGCCGTGCCGACGCCTTCCCCTGCGCGCCTGCCTGTGCCGATGGCCGCGCCCGCCGCCGTTCCGGCGCACCTCGCGCCAGACCGTCGTCCGGTCGCGGCCCGGCTGCCGTGCGATCGCTGGTTCCGAAAGCCCGCTTTTCCTCAGCGCGCAAATCTGGCACCGTTCTTCCCGGGTCAGGTGGCGGCAGCCCTTTGGCATGGCGGTCTCCTGGCTTCACAACCGGGACTGTCGCCGCCATCTGGCCCACATGCAACATCCTGTGCCGAAAAACAGGCACCCACTACCTCGTATGCACTTCAGAGTGGAACGGGGGCAGTCATGAAACGAAAAGGTCGCCGCTTGACCCCGGAGATCTTGGCACTCCCCTGAAAGGCCCCCGCAATGTCCGCTTCCCTTCTCGGCCCACTCCGCCATCCGGTTCATCGGTTTGTTCTCGGCGGCTTCGAGGTCACAACGATCCTGGATGGCGCGATGGCGATGGCGATCAACCCGCCTTTTCTACTTGGCAAGAGCGAGGATGAGATCTCCGCTGTCGCACAGGCGGCCAGACTGCCCGCTGACCGGCTTGAGAACAATTTCGTTCCGACCCTCGTGAACACGGGCAGGAACCTGGTGCTTTTTGACACCGGGTGCGGTCATTTCCGCCGAAAGAACGGGGCTGGCTTTCTGCAGGAACGGCTCAAGAAAGCGGGCTACGCACCGGAAGACATCGACGTCGTCGCGTTTACCCACGTTCACCCCGACCACATTGGCGGGTTGCTGGAAAATGGCGAGATCGCTTTCCCGAATGCCGACCTCATGATCGGACGACGCGAATTCGATGCCTGGAAATCAGGAGATGGCATCCCCCCGCAGCGCGCAGAAAACCGGCGGATGTTTCTGGACATCGTCGCGCCGCTGGAGGCGCAGCTTCGTTTTCTCGAGGACGGAGACGAGGTCGTGACTGGCATCACGGCCGAGGCCGCTTTCGGGCATTCGCCCGGGCACATGATGTATCGAGCCCGTTCATCCGGAAAGGAGGCGTTGATCTGGGGCGACGTTGCGATCCACTACGTCTTCTCCGTCGGGCATCCTGCAAACACGGTTGGCTACGATGACGACAAGCTGATGGCGATCGAGACCAGAAAGCGTGTGCTCCAAATGACGGCGCATGACGGCCTCCTCGTTGTCGGCCATCACATGCCGTTTCCGTCAGTGGGCTTCGTCGAAGCCGCAGATGGGGGCTATCGCTGGGTGCCGGCGGCCTACCAGCTCAGGCTATGAGACAGGACTTTCCCACGCTGCCGCTGATCTTGACCGGCAACCGACGAACGGAGCGCGAACTGTCTTGCCTGGCCGGGTTCCGCGGCTGCGGAGCCACCCGCAGGCCCCGTATCCGGTCGCCGGGTGTTTCGCTGTCAGGAACCGGGGTCTTTCCGGCGGCGCCCTGGAACCGCCGGGATGCGGCTGCCTCTCTGGGAACCACCAAAATCCGCGGGCTCACGTGGCCGACGGGCCGCGATTTCTGTCCATGCAGGCCGCGCTGTGACGCCTACAGCCGGCGTGGTCTCAGAGTCCCCGTTCCGGTTGACCCCGCGGATTTTGGTGGTTCTGATTGCATGCCTGACCGGCATTGACATTTGGCAGGACTTTCCCACGCTGCGACAGATCTTTCCGGCAGCCGGTGAACGGAGGCCGAATCGGGCTGTTCCGCGCCGGGTGGAGCCATTGACGAGCGGCCACGGGCCCCGTTTTCGGTCGCCGGGTGTTTCGCTGTCAGGAACCGGGGTCTTTCCGGCGGCGCCCTGGAACCGCCGGGATGCGGCTGCCTCTCAGGGCCTTGTCAGGGCCGCGACGGCTTCGCTGCGGTCGAGCTGCTGGCTGGTTCCGAAAGCCCGCTTTTCCTCAGCGCGCAAATCTGGCACCGTTCTTCTTGGGTCAGGTGGCGGTAGCCCTTTGGCATGGCGGTCTCCTGGTCTCGCAACCGGGACTGTCGCCGCCATCTGGCCGACTTGCAATATCCTGTGCCGAACACACAGAAGCCCACCACCTATGGTGTTGCACTTCAGAGTGGAACGGGGGCCGGAGAGAATCCGGGAACTCAGGCCACCACACGCCTGAAATGACGGCAATTCCTGTCAAGCTCACGCGCGACTCTGGGATACAGGCGAAATTTCAGGGACTTTTCGATGCTCTCAGTCACAAACAGTGGCATTTGCCTGCGCAATCGCCCGTCAACGGCCTCTGAGAGCTCCGGTTCCCGCTGGCACCGGCCCGTTGTGGGACTTTTGGTTCCTATGTTGGGTTAGGGCCGATGTTGTGTCGGCGCCCGCGCGGCCGGTTTCCCGGATCCGTTGCGCAGAACGCGCCGGCACGGCCGCAAGGCGGTCCCGGCGGCGGAGGCTTCCGAGATGCGGGGACGTGGACGGACTGCGGGCGCGGGGTTCCGGCGCCGGGGCCGCGTCAGGCGCGGCCTTCGACGATGTCCTGATACGTTGCGGGCGGCAGCCCGAGGCCGATGCCGAGGAGACTGTCGAGCGAGGTCCGCCGGTGGCGGCGCCGGTTCCAGCGGAAGACGAACTCGTCCAGGCAGCGCTGGACGTGCTTGCGTCTCAGCCCGTGATGCACCCCCAGGGCCCGGCGCTTCAGGTTCGAGAAGACCCGGTGGACCCAGGTCAGGATCTCGTGCGCCTTGCGGTCGCCGACCACCCTTTCCTCCCACGGGTTGTCGGGCAGGCCGCTGTACCCGAGCCAGCCGTCGGTGACGACCCGCGCGCCGGGTGCGACCGCGTCCGACACGAACCCGTGCAGAGCCTCGGAGGCGTGGTTTTCCACGGCCTTCAGCCGGATGCGGCGCGGCTTCCCGCATTCCGGGATCTCGACCGCCCCGGCCATGAGGATCCTGCCGTCGGCGCTGCGGCCCCGGCCTGACACGCCCTTCGCCCCTTCCGCGCCCCTTCCGCGCCGCTGCCGTCGCGGCAGGGCACGGACGCCTTCCGTAATGGGGCCCCCCACGTCAAGCACTAAGTCCTGCGCATGAGCGGCCATGACGCCCGAACCTGACAACACGATCCCGTCGCCGGCGGCAAGTTTCGCGGCGTTGGTGCCGGGAGCGGCGTTGACGTCCAAGCCTGGAGCCGAGGGTTTCCGGGAAGGTCCGCTCGCGTCCGCCGCCGGGCATCTTCCTTCCGTCCGTGGCCGGCTCGTCGGCCGCCTGCATGATGCCTGGTCCAATTCGGTCCCCGAGCGTCAATCTCGTCAGCGTGCTCGAGCACGACAAGTGCGGTTCGGCAACGAGGCGTCCGACGACATCATCGGGGACCGCGTTCCGGCAAGGGGACGTCCGTGGACGGGATGCCTTTCAAGAGGCAGTGCCCGCTCCTTCCCTCTTCGTCACGGACCGCGGATCCGGTGCAGCCATGCTCATGCCGGGTCAGGCGACATCGCCTGCTCGCGGGTGAAGCGGAACTCCGTCCCGTCCAGCCACATCCGGAGCGGAACCACGGCCATGCGCCGGGCCGGCGCGGCCGTGGCGCGCTTCCTGCCACGCGCAGCGCCCGGGACTTCAGCCAGTCCATCTTCCTCGTGCCGGCCGGCATCGCCGTGGCCGCCTGGAAGAGCGCCGTGCGCAACGCGACGTTGCCGGTCTTCGAGATCCCGCCCGACACGGCCGTCTCTCCCGACTGGTTCCGCTTCGGCGTCAGTCCCGCCCGGGCGCCGATGTCCCTGGCCCTTCGGAACCGGGCCGGGTCGTCGACCGCGGCGACGAAGGCCGTCGCCGTGACCGGTCCCGTGCCGGGCATCGTCATCAGCTGCCGGCAGGTGGCGTCCGGCAGCGTCGCGTTGCCCGAGGCCGGCTCCCGGACCCGCTCCTCGCAGTCCCCTTTCGAGACCCGGCCGGGCTTCAGGCCGAAGTTGCGGAGAATGCCGCGCACCGGGAGTTTAGGCCGCGTCAGGCCTTCCGCGAGCGCGTTGCGCGAGCCCGGCAGGGCCCGCGTCTCCCGGGACGCGACCGGCCTGCAGTGCACGGGCTGGAACCATCCCGTCCGCAGCAGCTGCGCGATGCCCTCGGCATCCCGCCGGTCCGTCCTGAGAGGGGCCGGCCTCCAGGCCGACAGCCGCGATGCCGCCGGGCAGGCCATGCATGTGCTCGACGGGCGATCCGGGATCCGAAGGCACCTTCGCTTCGTTCACGATCCTGCCATCGACGCCGGGCGCGCAAGCAGACGTGCTTGCCACCGACACGTCCGGTCCGGCAAGGATTTCCATTGTCGCTGTCCTTTCCATTGCACTTCGATCAGGAAGCGCTCCCTCGGGACCGCCTCCGCCACTCACGACGGCACATGTCGTGCGTGCCAGCAGGGACAACGACACCGGACCGGCGACCTACCCACGTTCCAATCCGAACCGGCGTCGGTGCGAATCGCCGCCTCGTTACGGCATCTCGTCGACCTCCGCGATCCCCTGCAGCAGGCTCCGGTCCGGGTCGACCATGGCACGGCGCAGCTTGTGCAGCAGCAGCCAGGCCGTCTTGCAGCTGCCGATCCCGGGCTGCGCCTGGAGCTGGAGCGCGGACATCCCGTTGGAATGCGTGGCCACGAGATGCGCGGCGAGAAACCATGTCTTCACCCAAGTTGGCACTTTTTCGCTTATCCCATCCTTTAGCGTTTTGAGTTGACACGATATTTTTCTCGACCGATTCCAACATGGCACTACATTTTGCGAGATTCTGTCAGTTCGTCAGGCGGGTCCTCCTGCGGTGGATGGCGGGTTCCACGCCCGCCGCCGAGGAGATTCGGGCGACCTCGGCGGCCGGGCGCGTGTCCTGGCGGTTGACGATCAAGGTGCCGTCGGTCTGGCGCAGGCGCGTGGTGATCCGCACCCAGGTCCGCATGCTCCCGCGGATCGATGCCCAGCACTTGTGGATGCCCCGCGCGGCCAGCCGGGTACGGATCAGATGCACGGCGTGACAGGCCAGCACGGCGATCAGCAGGTGGGCCGCGATGCGACGGTCGAGCTGGTGCCAGACCGGGCGAAGGCCGAGCTCGGATTTCAAGCTTCTGAATGTCGCCTCGATATCCGTGATCCGCCAGTAGGTCCGAAGGACCGTCTCGATGTCCCAGTCGACGTGGCTGGTGCGCAGCACATAGGCGCCCGCGCCCTCGTCGGCCTCGTCGCATCGGGGCCTGCGCTTGAAGCGCACGGCGGTGGCGTTGGGGCCGGTTTTCGCCTTCTCGACCGTGACCTCGTAGTGCCTGGCGACGGCGGAGAAGCGCTGCTTGAGACGGCCAATGGTCTCCAGCACCCTGTCGTGGCGCTTGAGGCGGCCCTTGACCGGGAGGCCGCCGTGGAGCTTTTCCAGCGCCGCCTCGAAGCGGTGCCGCCTGAGGCCGATGATCGCGTTCCCGGCCTTCCTCTTGCCCTCGCTGACGACGTAGAGCCGCGCCTCGCCGTCCTCGCTGGCAAGCCGCCAGGCGCGCACCTCGTGGCGCGCGCTGGTGATCAGCAACGCCTCGGGCCCGTCCTCGGGCGGCGGCGGCTTGCCGCCTCGGCTGACCGCGATCCAGTCGCAGCCCTGCTCGCCCAGCCACAAGACGTTCTCCTCGGTGGCGATGCCCGCGTCCATGACCACCGTGGGCTTCGGCGCCGTGCCGCCGCACACCGCCTCGAGCCGGTCCAGCGCGTCCTCCAGCGTGCCCGGCTCGCTCGCGTTGCCCGGCAGGATCTCGCAACTGCGCGGGAAGCCCGCGCCGTCGAGCGCCAGCGCGAGCGTGACGAGCGGACAGTCGTCGCGCTTCTGCCTGGAGCGCCCGAACCTGGGAAGCTCGCCGTCGGTGTGGCCGTGGCAGTGGACATTGGCGAGATCGTAAAAGGCGATCGTTTCGGGCAGGTCGAGCAGCGCGCGCTCACGGTTGAACAGCTCCCGCTGGATGGCGGCCCGGTGGCGCCAGAGCCGGTCGCCGATGCGGCAGAGCGTCTTGCGCCGCAGCGCCTTGCGGTCGCCCTCCAGCCCCAGGAGCTCGGCGGTCGCGCTGTCGTGGCGGAGCCAGCGGCTGGTGTCACGCTCGCTGGCGGGATGGACCATCCTGGCGACGACCAGCGCGCTGGCGATGCGCCCGTCGCGGCCCTTGACATCGAGGCCGTGGAGGATTGCGGCGAAGCCGAGATCGTCGAGGGCCTTGAGGCACAGGCGCTCGCAGCCGACCGTGCGCGGGTTCTCGTGCTCCAGGGTGTCGAGGTCGACGGTGGCGATTTCGGGCTTGCGCGCCTCTTCCTGCATCGCCTCGACGCGGAACCCCCTGGCCCTGAGCCTGGCGACGATGTCCTCGGCTGCGGCCTGCACGTCCGGCGCGGCTTCGAGCAGGGGCGGGCGGCCGTTGAGCAGCGCCTCGGCTAGTCCGGCAACTTCGCGCCATTTCTCCTTCGGCACCGGATAGTCGGCACCGAGGTTGAGAAGCGTGCGCTGCCTGACCTTGTCGCCGATGCGCTCCGAGAGCACGAGGCGATGGCTGCGGACGGGCTTGCCGTCGGTTGCATGGGTCTTGGTTGCCCTGATGAACATGTCGCCCGGCCCGATTTGGTCGTTGCGGGTCCAGGCATGTCGGCTTTGTTGGTGGGGCCAAGGGAAATCATGACAACTTCGTCATGTCCTGGCACTACAAAACACTTTCAGGACGCCAATCACAAATATGGGGGCATGACCCACAAGGCAACGCTATATCTGGTGTGTCCATCCGAAGAAGCTGGCCAAATCGGTGCCGGACAAACGAAAAAAGTGCCAACTTGGGTTGTGAAATGTACGCTGCGGGATACGTAAGTCTCCGCTGCCAGCAACGGGACCCCCAGACTGGGGACAAGCGGCTGTCGCGACTAATTGTTCAGGACACAGTGGCCTTTCGACCGCTGGAAGTTCCGGTCGCACTCCCATCCGTTCCCCGATCGGTTGAGGTGGGCATTAATCGGCAAGTCAATGAAGACGCAGCCACCGCGAGCTTCCGCGTACCCGCGGTTACACTTCCAGCCCGGACCATAGGTTGCGTCGTGAAAGTAGGCGTTCTCAGGAACAATTACTGCTTCACAAGCGCCGTCGCGTTCGAAGTGGCCGCGCTCGCATGTCCAGGGCTGCCCGTAAGAAGACCAATTTAGAAAGGCGTTGTCGGGCACCACAATCGCGGCGCATTTCCTGCCTACGGCCTGATAGCCACGGTCGCAAAGCCAGGCAGGGCCAATGGAATTGTCCGAAAGATACCCGTTGTCCGGCACAACAACTTCCAGGCAAATGTCGTCAACCTTAATGAAACCGCGCAAGCACCGCCATCTCTGTCCTGAAGGGTCGAGATAACCGCCTTCGGGGACAATCAACTCGACACAGGCCGCATCGTCAACTTCCTGATATCCATGCAGACACTCCCAGCCCGCGCCATAGCTCCGGTTCGTCGCATAGGCGTTTTCGGGGACGACAATGGAGACGCAAAGGTCGCTTTCGTTCCGGTAAGACAGGTTGCACTCCCATCCATCTCCGTAACTCTTGGGATGCGCGTTTTCGGGCATCGGGGCTGAGCTGGATTGCGCGAGTGACGGCAGCGCGAAAGCCACCAGCAATGCCGCGAGAGGAAGTATCGCAATAAATCGAAGGTCGGGCCAGGAGCCTGCGGTCCGTTTCACCACTGTCGCGAATGTTTTGAGAGACGTAGACTTTGCCGAACTACGATGCATCCAGTGCCAGCCCATCGATGCATGCCTGTGCGAGGTCACGGTTCGGGGCATCTGAGCCCGGCACGGTTGCCCAGCCAGTCGCCATGACAGCATCGCGACGCCTGAAGGTCGAGGCGGCGCGGATCGTGGCAAGGTGTGCGACCCGATCCGGGTCCACGCTTGCCATGTCGAGACAGACCGGCACCATTGCCGCAATGACTTCTTCACGAGCCATGGCGCTCGCCATTTTGTCCGCAGCGCCGCCGGTCATCCAGCCGCCCCAAGAAAATCCGGCGACTCCTACGAAGACCGCGCCTGCCAATGCGCCGTAGATGCCGGGTTTCAGCCATTCAGGTGTAGCCATTTGAAATCCTCCAGCGGAGAAAGCGCCGCTTCGTTATCATTGTCGTAACGGGTCAAGGCCAGGTCGAAGCATCAATGGTGTTTCGCAGGTCTGCCTCGGTGACCGGGCGCAGCGAGCGTGGCTCCCCTTGCCGCGGACAATCATTCGGGTCGAGGTCCGTCGAATGGCCTCAAGGTTGAGACCTTGCAGAAGATCTTCCTCGGCAAGGACCACGCACTCGCCCAAGGGTAGCTCGTCGGCTTCTCCGGGCGATGCGAAGGCACTCGAGGAGGTCACGATTGATCTGGATGAGCGTTTGGCCATCTCTGACCTCCTCAAGTCTCGAAGGGTATCCCGTCCACCGCTTTCGACTGGGCTTTCCCGGCGAAGCGCGGCGTCGAGAGCGACTCTAGACGACGTACGCTCGTCGCATGCTGATCCAGGTTAGCGCATGAAGGACTTTTTTGCGCAAAGGTTGTCCTCGGTTCCACAGTGGCGGGCGGCAGGGTGTGTCCGAGACACGCACTTGCTGATGCACGTCAGGACAATTCGGGAACGGCACCTATAGGGTCAGGCCAGTCCCGAGTTCGGGTGCACTGCCTGTCTCGCGGCGCCTGGCGACGCTGCTCACCCGGATGCTTGACGCAGAAAGGGAGCCGTCGCTGTCTGAGATTGGCAGCCGCCGTCAGGATGGAAACGACTTCGACCCGTTCCTGTTCGCCAACGGCGACGAGGACCGAAACGGCGCAGACGTCACGACTGTCACCGCACTCGCAAGGTTCGGGCTCGATCCATGGAACGAGGCAAGCGGATTTGCTGGTCTTGGTCGGAAGGCAGCACGCGTTCGCAGGTTCGCGCCGTTCAGGTCTTGGTCCCCTTTCGACTGTCGGCGGCACTCCCATGGGGTGAGCCCGCCGAGGCTCGAATTGGAGCAGCCCTCGCTACTTTAGAAGCGGTCCGGTTTGATCCAGATACGCGGGATCGAAGTTCGCCAGTGCCACAAGTCCGTTGTAGTTGCCGAACACAACTTCACCGTCTCGAAACGTCAAAAGTCCGTCCTCCCGCAGCTTCCGCAAGACCCTATTGACATGAACTGCGCTCAGCCCAAGCGCGTCCGCCAGATGATACTGTGTCAACGGACAGGCAAATCCCGATTTGCTCCCCATACCGACAAGCGCCAATCTGACGCCAAGTTCGAGCAGGAAGTGCGCCATACGGGCGTCCGCGCTGCGTCGTCCAAGACCGACCAAGTGTTCGACCACCATCGCCTCGTCCCGTGAAGCCGCCCACAGGATCGCCGTGGCGAGTCGAGGCGTTTGCGCGAAGGCATCGAGTAGATCACTGGCCAAGACCTCCGCTGCCTCAATGTCAACGATGGGCTCAATGCCATGGTCGGACGTGTGAAGCAGGATGCTGCGCAATCCAAGAAAGTCCCCCGGAATCTGAAAATCGACGACTTGGCGCGACCCATCGGGCAAGATCTTGTAGGAACAGACCCAGCCTGTCGCAAGGATGTAGGCCGCCTGTTCCGACTGCCCCTGGTGAACAAGGTCGTGCCCCGCGACAAACGATCTGCGTCGTTGATGCAAGTGTTCCAAGACCACGAGTTCAGCGTCCGAGAGTGCGACAAACGCGGAGAGCTTTCGGGTGAGCGGACTGCTTTCGGTATGATTCATTGGCCCCTCCAAGCGCCGGGACAATGCCATGAAGAATGAACTGCTCCCCGACTTTAGGACAGGATCTGGCGCAAGTTAAGTTACTCGTTGCACCTGTTGATCGGGGTTGGTTGTTCCAATTCCCCGCCAATGGAGCACGGCGGGCGGCCTGCAGCCAAGAGCTGAGTGTGGGCGGTGCCGGCTGTGGAAGTTCATCCATTTCCGGATTTCAGCCTGCGTCTGTGAGCCGGCCTCCCCGGCATGCAGGTGGACGCGCTCGCAATTCAGCGTTCGCCAGAACCGCTCGATGAAGATGCTGTCGAGGAAGCGGCCTTTCCCGTCCATCGAGATGCGCAGGCGATCTGTCCAGGCACGGGACGCGAACCGGCCGCCCCTATCGGAATTCATGACATCGGGCGGGCCGAACCTGTGGATGGCCCCGACCAGATACCATGAGCCTTGTCGGGAATTGCCCTTGGGGATGATTCGGTCCAAAGGGGCGTTCTACATCAACATTGGGAAGCACCAAAAACCTGGGGGTCAATCTGCCGCTGGCATTGTGAAGCGCCTCCTGCAACCTTGTTGCATGACGGATGCCCATACAGCATCAGGGACAGGATCGGTTCTGCAGCTGAAGGTCCGGCTGCCGGGAATCAGCTCAATGACATGGCGACGCGTTCTTGTTCCGGAAACCATGTCGTTGCACGAACTTCGCGGCGTGCTCCAGGTGGCGACGGGACGGGAAGCGATTCACCTCTTTCAGTTCAGCGTCCGGGGCGTCGTGCACGCCGGCCCGCATCTGCACGGCCAGCCCGTGGACGTTCCCCTTTCGGATTTCCGGTTTCGCAGGAATGCGAAGTTTCGCTGCCTCTGCGACATGAGGTGCTGGTGGGAGCGCGAGCCGAGGGTCGAGGATCGCGTGTCCGCGGGGTCGGCCAACAGGCATCCGGCATGCATCGGCGGCTCCGGCGCCTGCCCTCCGGAGGAATGTGGCGGTCCCGACGGCTGCCACGCATGGCGGGAGGAGGCGACGGGCCTGGATGCCGCGATGGACCTGGACCGGGTTGCCGGGTTCATCGACCGGATCGTGATCCAGCGAGACCTGTCCGGAATCGAGGATGAGCCTTGGCGTGCCGAGGCGGCGTCGGAGCGATGCAGGTCCCGGCTCCGGTTCCTGGAGGACAGGTTTCTGCGCGGGCCGCTCAACAAGAGGTTCCGCACAGGCGAACACCTGCGGCTCATGCACCAGCAGGTCATGCAAGGTCGCGCCGGTCCGTGCATGGGAGGGCTGCAGCGAACGCGACGGCGTCATCCCCCTGGCGCTTCCTGACGGTTCCCGCAAGCCCGCGGCCGGCCGGATCCGCAACCTGGCCGAACTTGCGTTGCAGCATCGCGATGCTTGTCCCGGCATGGATGCGCGTCGCGCCGATGTCGGCGTGCGGCCTTGAAGACGGCCATGGTCTGGACATGTGGTCGATGCCTTCCCGCAGCAGGATGTCGGTGATCTCGCCGGAAATGCGCTCGATGCAGCCGTTCACGGATTGGCATTCGTCGTTACGGAAAGCAAGCCGGGTTGCGGCCTGCCTCGTTCCATCGTCAGGATCCACCGTGACGGAGGGGTCTGCGCCGCGCGGGTTTTCCTCTCTGCCCGTTCTGGAAAGCCGTTGCGGCGCAGGCCGCCGCCTTCGTGGAGGACAGCCGGTCCTGTCCCCGCTGCGGAAACCGCCTCTGGAGCAAGGGCCGGCGTACGTTCCGGTTCCGAACGCCCTTCGGCGACATCCCGATTGCCGGGCCGCGACTGGAACGCTGTTCCTGCAACGGCAGCGAGGACGGAGAGACCTTCAATCCTCTTGCGAGCCTCTTCCAAGAGCATGTCGCGCCGGAAATGCCCTGTCCGGAAACGAAACGGGCTTCCCCGGTCTCCTTCGATGCCACGGCGGGCCTGCTCAAGGACGTGCTTCCCGTCGGTGCCACGCTCAACGCCGAGACCGTGCGCAACCACCTCCGCCATGCGGCGAACCGCATGGAAGGGGAACCGGGGGAGGAGCGGTTCGGCTTCATCGAAGGCGCGCCGCGAGACCATGCCGCGCTGCCGCCGGCCGAAGGCCCGGTCATCGTCGGGATGGACGGAGGATGCGTTCGTGCCCGCGAAAGAGACGGCGAGGGACGGCTGACGAACTTCGAGGTCGTGGTCGGAAAGCCCGTCGCGGCGGACAGGGGAGACCGTTGCTTCGGCCTTGTGCAGAGCCTTGACGAAGAACCCGGGCGCCGACTGCACGATGCATTGCAGGAACAGGGCCTGCAGATGAACCAGGAGATCACGTTCCTGGCCGACGGCGAGGACAGCATCCGCAGCATGGCGGAATTCATGTCGCCCTGCGCCGGGCATGTGCTCGACCGGTTCCACGTCACCATGCGCATCACGGTGCCGAGGCAGTGCGCCAAGGGCCTTGCCGCCCATCACCGCGACCGGGAGGAAGCGGAAGGAATCGACCGGGCGCCGGGACGCGTCAAGGGGTTCCTGTGGCGCGGCAATGTCCGTGCGGCCCTTCCCTGCATCGACGACCTTGTCGCCGGCCTTGAGTGCATCAAGACCCGGTGTCCGAACATCAAGGCGTTCCGAAAGGGTGCCTGCGAGTTCCAGGCCTGCGTCGCCGACAATGCCCACACCATGCCGGACTGCGCCGAGCGCCATCGACACGGGGAACGGGTGTCGACCGCGTTCGTCGAATCCACGGTCAACACGGTCGTGGGAAAGCGCTTCTCGAAGAAGCGGCAGATGCGATGGTCAAGATCCGGAGCGCACCTCATGCTCCAGACCAGGACCCGCGTGCTCGACGGCACGCTCAGGGCCAGGTTCCAGTCCTGGCATCCCGGGCTCTTCAATGCGGCAAACACGGATCAGGAAATCGAGGTGGCCGCTTGACCCCCAGGTTTTGGTGCTTCCCGATCCGGGTCTTTGGCCGGCCGGACCAGTCGGTAGCCGAGCTGCTTCGCTCGCCGGCCAAGTGTTGGGACCGTCCAGTCCACGCAGCGCCGTTCGTATGCCTCGATTCCGGGCGAGGCACGCGCAGTGGTTGGCGTCACGCAAGGCAACACGAATATGATGGGTGTAGCCCAACTTTTTTGACCCGGGCAGTTTTTGGCTCCATTGTTCTTGAAGGCGTGTGCGACAACGGCCGTGCGAATCGGTCGGCGGCGCGCTTTCAGAGGCAAAAGGCAGGAGCGCGAACGATGACGCAGGACGAGGGAAAGCGAGAGCACCGGCATCCGGACGCGGTGACGTATCTCGAGGGGCTGACGGAAAGCGAGGCGGCCGTGCATCCGCCGGTGATCCGCGAGGACGGCGACGGGTTCGTCCAGTACTGTCTTGAAGGCGGCGAGGTGCGGAGCCGCGACATCACGAAGGACGATCTGCCGCTGGCGGGCTTCCGGCCGGACGGCGGGCCGCTTCAGGCGCTTCTGGGAGCCGTTTCGGCAGAGTTCGGTCCCCAGCTTCCGAGGCTGGCGGCGGACCTCGCGTCGGGCGTTCCCGACCTTGACGGCGTGGAGCGGGCGCTCCGCGACAGCTCTCTTGGCGGTGGCGCGACGGCGCTGAAGCTGCTTGCGGAGCAGCTTGACGGCATGCTGCCGGCCCCGGAATGCGAGAGCTGCGGCAAGCCGATGCACCGGCATTCGGCGACGGGGAAGTCGTTCCTGACCCGGCTGGGCCGGATCGAGGTTCAGCGGACGTACTGCCATTGCCGGTCGTGCGGCAAGGCGTGCTTTCCGCTGGACCGGGCGCTGGGCCTTGAGGGGAGCACCTTCACGCCGGGGATGGCGAGCGTCATGGCCGGGACGGTGCCGCGGATGAGCTTCGAGGCGGCGGGCCGGCACATCGCGAACCTTGCCGGGGTGGACGCCTCCTCAAGCTCGCTGCAGCGCTGGTCGCTGGCGCTCGGCGAGGCGGCGCTCCGGTTCGAGCGGGAGGAGGTGGTCGGGGGCAAGCCGTTGGAACCGCGCATATATCTCTCGATCGACGGGACCGGGATCCCGATGCGGAAGGAGGACGTCGAAGGCGTTGCGGGCAAGCAGGACGACGGGAGTTCGAAGTCGCGAGAGGCAAAGCTCGCGGTCATGTACACCGCCGAGGGGCGGGATCCGAAGACCGGCGCGGCGCTGAAGGACCGGAGCAGCGAGACGTTCAGCTGCCTGATCGACAGCGCGGCGGCACCGTCCGGCAGCAGGGAGCCCTCGGCGTTCGCCGCACGGCTGGACCGCGAGGCGCTGCGCCGCGGCCTGCACGACGCCGGGGAGCTTGTTGTCATCTCCGACGGGGCGGAATGGATCAAGAACACCTGCGAGGAGATCTTCGGCGGCCGGAAGGTCACCTTCGTGCTCGACGTGTACCACTGCCTGGAATACGCGTCCGACGCCGTGAAGGCGATCCTGCCGGACAAGGCGGAGCGGGACCGGCGTTTCGAGGAGATCAAGGCGGACATCGAGGCGGGCCGGGCGGCCAAGGTGGTCCGGGAACTCGAGCCCTTCAGCGGTCGCCACGAGGAGGTCGCGGCGTGCTGCCGCTACTTCAGGAACAACATCGAGCGGATGCGGTACGACGAATGCCGCGACCGGGGCATGCAGGTCGGTTCCGGCGTCGTGGAAAGCGGCTGCCGGATGTTCGGGCTGCGCCTGAAGCGCCCCGGCACCCGCTGGTCGGAGAGAGGAGCCAACGCAATGCTCGCGCTCAAGAGTTGCGTCATGAACCTCCGGCTGCCCGACTTCCTGGACTGGCAGGTCAGGCAAGCCGTCGCGGCCTGACAAGAAACTTGGGCTACACCCCGAATATGATCGGCAAGGTCGCAATTCCGACCATTCGGGTCTAGGCTCCTCCAATGTCCGCCAAAGCGACTCATCGTGATCTTGAAACGATCGACTGGCTGGAAGCGACCGAGCAAGCTGGAGGGTGGCGGCACTTCATGCGCTTTGCCACCGACGTGCCGCCGGGTGCCTTGCGCGATCTCGATGCTTCCATGGTTAGCCGGTTTCCCCGTGCGACGCTGGGAATCATATTCGCCCAAGCCAAGCGCGGAGGGACAGCCCGGGCCCGACAAGATTTCGAGCGCTGGTCCGAGACCATCGGGACATTCACGGCTCGCGATCCGTTTCTGGCGTCAGATCTTGCCCTCGTGGATATGCACCTGTCAGTCTATGAAGACCGAAAATTCGACAGTTCGAGCGTAGAAAGGCTTAGATCGGCTCGCATTGGGCTGCGCGAGGAAGACCGGATCGGACACGCACTGGCCTACAACCTGCTTTGCAACATCGCCCTGCAGATGGGTGATTTTGATCGCGCACAGAAGTATGCCGAACAAGCGATCGAGTTGTACCACCAAGGCGAAGCGACGTTTGGTGCGCTGCACCTGCACACCCACCTGGCACAGATACGACTGATGCGAGGAGACCTGCTTGGTGCCGGAGAAGTGTTGCAGATCATGGAGGAACGCCTTTGCGAATTGCCCGGTCAGGCGCAGTGGCTGATAGCTGTTGCACGAATCCTGCAGGCCGAGGTCGCATATGAAGCCAACGATCTTGAGCAGGCAGCCCGACTCTGCACGAGATCATTCGATCTTGTGGAACACAAGGATGCCTGGTTCGACATCCTCACCTCGGCTCATCGCGTGAACACTCGTCTTGCCTTTGCGGAGTCCGGCTTGCCGGGCGCACTCGAAGCCTTGTCGCATGGCGAACGCATTGCACGTGAACGCGGGATGCCGCGCCTCTACCGCCTAATGCAGATCGAGCGACTTCGGGCGCTGACGCTTTCGAACGAAATTGCAACCGGATCGCAACTGCTGGCCGAAATCGGTCTGACCACGGATCGCAACCAGATCGAAGAAAGCGACGACCTTGCCTTCAGGCAGGGATCGACGCTGGTCGCCATCGCTCGGCTGATGGTGCGGTCACGCCGAGCGCGGGACGCGCTGGCTTTCATAGCCCCGGCAGAGGATCTGAGCATACGGCGCGGGCAGCTTCTTGCCCTAGCGAAACTGCGGGTCGTAGCTGCCTCGGCGCACTGGAATCTTGGCAACAGGACGGAATCTACGTCGAGTCTGCTAAGCGCAATTCGGCTTCTGGGAGATCAGCCCTTCTGTCGTTTCATTCTGGATGAGGGCGCCGAAACGCGGTTCATCGTTCAGGCAGCGCTTGACGGAGATCACGTCTCGGTTCCACCGACGCGTGCGCAGCGCCTCCGCTTGAGTGAATTGATGCTCTCCTGGGCTACCAGCGGACGCCGCTCGGGGAACCGCTGGAAGAGCGGGACAGTTCTGCACCGCCGGTACCTCGAGCTTCTGGCCCTGGGTCATTCCAACAAGGAAATCGCCCGAATCATGGGGGTATCCGGCAACACGGTGAAATATCACCTCAAGCAGATTTTCCGCGACCTCCAGGCCGACAACCGTCTCCGGGCGGTGCGACGTGCACGCGATTTGGGGATGCTTGATGCCTAACTACCCAATTGGGTAGTCGCGCATTCCCCAAACCTTTTGCCACCTTTCCCGAGCAAGAGGACCGAAGACCCATGACGGACCGGTTTCATGTCCACATCATCACGCCGATCATCTCGGATGGTTTCCGGGACGACACTGCCCTGTTCGATGCGGTCGGCGACCTTTGCCGCCTGTCTTTGCGCTTTCTCGACAAAGGGCCGGCCTCGGTTGAATCGGCAGTGGACGAAGTTCTGGCCGCGCCAGGCGTCGTAGATGCCGCAATTGCCTCCGAGCGAGACGGGGCGCAGGCGCTGGTCATCGACTGCATGCTCGACCCCGGACTGGAAGCGGCTCGCGAAGCGGTGTCCATCCCCGTTATCGGTGCGGGTGAGGCCGGGATGGAGGCAGCAGCAACCTTTGGCGACTTCAGCGTAGTAACCGTTCTCGACCGTCAAGCGCCAATGTTTCGCGCTCTGGCAAGGCGGCAAGGGCTGGGGCCGCAACTCGCTTCGGTCCGTGGCATAGGCGTGCAAGTTCTGGCGCTCGACCAGGATAGGGCAGCCTCGATCGCCAAGACCATTGCTGCCTGTCAAACCGCACTGGCAGAGGACGGGGCAGAAGCGATCATATATGGCTGCACCGGGATGCTGGGCTTTGCTCGCCCGGTGGCAGAAGCATTGGGCATGTCGCGCGACCGAATTGTTGATCCGCTGCCCAATGCCGTTCTTTCCGCCCTGCGCGTGCTGGAAGCCCCACCCACCGTCATTCCGGCGCCGGAACGCAAACCCGTCAGGGGCTTCGACGCCTGGCCTGATCTCGCTGCCCTGATGGAGCCGAGGGACCACGGATGAGGCCCGTCGCATCGAGTGTCCTGCGCCAGTCACGGATGAAATGGCTGCTTGTTGTGCCTTTGCTCACATTCTTCGTGCTCTTCTTCGTGGTTCCGGTGGGCCTGGTATTTGCCACCTCTTTCAACCCGCAGGCCATCGGACAGGTCTCGGTTACGTTCGAACTGACGCTGGACAACTATATCCGGTTCTTCAGCCGCTCCAACTATCTCATGGCAGCGGGACGGTCGGTGCTTCTGGGTGCTGTCGTGGCGGCGGTAACGCTCGTGGTCGCCTATCCCATGGCCTACGTGATCGCAAAGACCAAGAACCCGTCGCGCAACACCTTCCTGCTGATCCTCGTGCTAGCGACGATGCAACTCGATATGGTGATCCGGCTTTACGGGATGATGGTGATCCTAGGTGACAACGGCCTGATCAACCAAATGCTCTCAGGGTTGGGGCTGACGTCCGAGGACGCGCCGGTTCAACTCATGTACAATTTTCTTGGCGTGGTGCTGGGGCTGGTGCAGTTCGCCCTTCCCTTCATGATCCTGACGCTGATGGGCGTTATCCGGGGCATTGATCCAAGCCTTGAGGAGGCAGCACGTTCCTTGGGCGCCTCGCGCCGCCGTGCCTTCGTCCGGGTCATGCTGCCCATGTCCATGCCTGGGATCCTCTCGGGTTCGCTTTTGGTCTTTGCCCTCTCGATCTCCTCCTACATCGTGCCAGCGCTCATGGGCGGGTTCCGCGTCGGTGTGCTGCCGATCCACATCTTTCAGCAAGTGGCGGAGAGCGCAAGGTTTCAGTTCGGCGCCACGATTGCGGTCATCCTCTTCCTGTTGAGCGCTGGCGCGGTCGCGATCTATCTGCGGCTCGGCAGCCGCCATTCGGGAGGACTCGCCTGATGGAACGCGAGATTCCGCTGGCGCTCCTTGTCCTTGCAGTGCTCGGCTTCGCCTACATGCTGGCCCCGATCGTCGTCGTGGTGCTTGCGGGGCTAACCTCGGGCGAGTTCTTGACGTTCCCGCCTCAGGGCCTCTCGCTACGCTGGGTCGCGGCCTTCCTGAGCTCGGAGAAATACCTTTCAGCCTTCTTCTTCTCTTTCCGGCTGGCACTGATGACAATGATCGTATCGACGATCCTCGGCACTGCCGCGGCGCTGTTTCTCAGCCGCACAAACATCGTTGGACGCAGTGCGATGCGAGCCTTTTTCCTTTCGCCCGTTGTGCTGCCGGGGGTGGTGGTGGGCTTCGCCCTCTTCTCATTCTACATCTCCACCCGTATCGGTCTGTCGCGCACGATTTGGGGGCTCTGGATAGGGCACATTCTCTATTCGACACCCTACGTGATTGGCACGGTTGGCGCGGCGCTGGCCGCCTACGATGTCACGCTGGAAGAAGCGGCCCGCTCGCTCGGAGCCTCGCCTTGGCGTGCCTTCCGGAAGGTTACGCTGCCGAATATCAGCCAGGGCATCCAGGCCGGTTCGATTTTTGCCTTCATCGTCAGCTTTGGACAGTTTGAGGTCTCGCTTTTCCTCTCCGCGCCGAACTCCGAACCCCTTCCGATCGCGATGTACAATTCGCTGCGCTACAAATTCGATCCCTCGGCCGCCGCCGCCGGCATCTTCGCCATTACGCTGGTGATTGCTTCAGTTCTTCTGACCAACCGCCTCGTGAACATCCGACACCTGCTGGATCGCCAGCGGGGCTGACTTAACCACGTGTCCGCAACCAAAAAGGAGATCAAAGACATGACACGCAATATCCATATCCACACCTACAGCCGTCGCGGCATTCTGAAAGGTGGTGCCACGCTCGGCGCTGCCGCCTTCTTGCCCGCGCCCTTTGTAAACCACGCTTGGGCACAGGACGTAGCCTATGCCGGCGAGGTATTCGATGCCGGCGGTGCCGTGCTGAACATCGGAGAATGGGGCGGCGGCTGGGAGGAATTCGTGCGCGCCGCACTCACTGACCAGTTCGAAAGCGACTTCAACTGCAAGATCAACTGGGACAGCTCCTTCCCCTGGTTCCCGAAATTCGTCACCCAGGGTCCACAGGACCCGGTGTTCGACATCGCCAATTGGAATCTGCCAAACCTGACACAGACCAAGCAGGCGGGCGATTACTTTCTCACTGTGGAGGAAATCCGCGAAAACGTGCCAAATTCCGCTGATTGCTGGGACTTCGCCTTTGCGTCCGGCGCCGGCGTGACTTGGGCGTACATGCCCTACGTCTATGCCTACCGGACGGATGCAGGTGACGCGCCGTCTTCGTTCCGCGCCTTCTGGGAAGACCGCTATGCCAACAAGCGCGGCACTTACGGCACGGAAAACGGGCTGATGCACGCATTCTTCATGGCTACGGCACAAGAGTTCGGCAAGGACCAGCACGACATGCAGGCCGCCTTCCAGGCACTTGAGGACGCCATGCCGATGAAGGTTTCCGAGTTCACCTTCAACATGCTTTCACTCATCGAACGGCGCGAAGTGGATATTGCCGTGCATATTGAGGGGGAGGCTTTGTCGCTCAAGCGAAAGGGCGTGCCGATGGATGTCTGGCTGTGGGACAGCAAGCCCATCCTGACCCAGACCAAGACCATCAGCCGCTATGCCGATCCGATGCAGAAGAAGCTTGCCTTCGCTCTTCTCAACCGAACGCTGAGCCCGGAATTCCTCAACGCATTTGGCGACGAATTCCTCTGGCGGCCCACCAATTCCCAAGCCTCGATCACTGCGCCGCTTGCCGAGGAAGGAGTGATGAACACTGCCGATGCGGTCAACGAGTTCTGGGTGCCCGACTGGGATTTCTTTGTTGAGAACAAGCTGGAAATCACCGATCGACTGAACCAGATCTTCGGCCTTTGAGGCAACCGGCGGGCCGGACGCGTCTGGCCCGCCACCCCGTTGCGAGGAGAAATCATGTCATTCGTGCAGTTCCAAGGCGTGACCAGGAGCTTCGGCAAGACCGTCGCGGTCGAGGAACTGAACCTAGAAATAGAAGAGGGCGAATTCTTTTCGCTGCTGGGCCCTTCGGGTTGCGGCAAGACAACGACGTTGCGAATGCTGGCGGGGTTCATCGCTCCTTCGACAGGTGCGGTCCACGTGCAGGGTCGCGAAATTACTCACTTGCCACCCGAAGCGCGCGATATCGGAATCGTCTTTCAGAACTATGCGATATTCCCTCACATGACCGTCTTTGACAACATCTCCTTTGGCCTCATCGAACGCAGCGAGGAACGCGGTTCAATAAAGTTCAAGGTCGAGGCCGCGCTCGAGCAGGTAGGGCTCGTCGGATACGGCGAACGTTATGAACGCGAATTGTCGGGCGGCCAGAAACAGCGAGTGGCACTGGCGAGGGTGTTGGTGATCGAACCAAAGATCCTGCTGCTGGACGAGCCGCTTTCAGCGCTCGACAAGAAGATGCGTGAAGAGATGAAATTCTGGATCAAGAACATTCAGAAATCCGTCGGAATCACGACAATCTATGTCACTCATGACCAATCTGAAGCGCTGACCATGTCCGACCGAATCGCGGTCATGAACACCGGGCGAGTCCTGCAAATCGGCTCTCCGGTGGAGATCTACGAACACCCCAATTCCCGTTTCATCGCCGAGTTCATTGGCGAGTCCAACCTGCTCGCCGGGAGGTTGGGAGCGCAGTCAGTTGAGGTCGGCGGCGTGCCGATACCCGCCCCGGGTGCGCAGGGACCGATGGGCGCCAAGGTGGTGCTGCTCCTGCGGCCGGAACAGATCCGGCTGGAGCCGATCTCTTCCAAGGAAACCCCGATGCTCCGGGGCCGTGTGGCCGACGAGGTCTATCAGGGTTCGCTACGCCGTTACAGGATCGAGACCATGGGGCAGACCCTGACAGTGGAAGTGCCCAATCGCCCCGATCTGGCACAGTTGCCGTCGGGGGCGGAAGTATCGCTTTTCTGGCGGCCCGAAAGCGGCGTGGTGCTGTACTGACCTGAAAAGGAGACGATTTCGTGAAAATCGGCGTGGATGTGGGCGGCACCAATACCGATGCCGTGGTGATTGGCGTGGAGGGAGTTGCCGGGTGGCAGAAGACTCCGACCACAAGCGACGTGCAGTCGGGCATCGTGACCGCGATCACCGCTGCGATGCAAAGCGCGGGAGTCGCGCCCGCCGACATAAAGTGTGTCATGATCGGAACCACGCAATTCACAAATGCAGTGATAGAGCGGCGAGCACTCTTGCCCGTGGGGGTGATCCGGCTCGCTCTACCTGCGACATCCGCCATTCCCCCGCTCACCGACTGGCCTGCCGATCTGGTTCAGGCGGTGGGGCGCAACGTGACGCTGGTTGGCGGCGGGTATGAGTTTGATGGGCGAGAGATAGCGCCCCTGGACGAAGGGGCCGTCGCTGAGGCCGCGCGCGGCTGGGTGGCAAAGGGGCTGAAAGCAGCTGCCATCACCTCGGTCTTTTCACCGATGAATGGTGAGATGGAACATCGCGCTGCCGAGATCATTCAGTGCGAGGCGCCCGATTTGGCCATTTCGCTCAGCTCGGAATTGGGCCAGTTCGGGCTTCTGCCAAGGGAGAACTCGACAATCATCAACGCTGCGCTTTCAGAGATGGCGGTGCAGGTTGTGGCTGCCTTCCGCGAGGCTCTGGATCAGCTTGGGCTGAGAGCGCCACTGTACTTCAGCCAGAATGACGGGACGCTGATGCGGGTGGAGAACGTAGAGCGCTATCCGGTCCTGACTTTCGCCTCCGGACCCACCAATTCCATGCGCGGGGCGGCGCATCTCGCCGGGATCGAGGATGCGATGGTTGTTGATGTCGGCGGAACAACCTCGGATATAGGCATGTTGCGCAAGGGATTCCCGCGGCAATCCACTCACTTTGTCGATGTGGGTGGAGTGAAGACAAATTTCCGCATGCCAGACTTGCTGGCAGTGGGACTCGGCGGCGGATCTCGCGTGCGGAGCGGAGGTGCGCGACTGGGGCCGGATTCAGTGGGCTATCAACTCACCGACAAGGCGCTCTGCTTTGGCGGCGACACGCTAACGGCCACCGATATCGCCGTGGCCGGCGGCTGGGCGGAGGTGGGCGACGCCGCGTTGGTCAGGTCAATCTCGGTCGAGACAATCCGCGCTGCCCGCGTCGAGATGCAGCGGTTGATTGCCAGCAATGTGGAGCGAATGAAGACCGATGCCCGCGACCTGCCGCTATTGCTGGTTGGTGGTGGCTCAATCCTGGTGGACTGGGAGGTGAAGAGTGCCTCCGAAGTACTTCGACCACCCTATTCCTCTGTCGCCAATGCGGTTGGCGCCGCCATTGCCCAGGTGGCGGGCGAGGTGGATCGCGTCGTTGCAATCACCGAGGCCAACCGCGAGCAGGTGCTTGATTCTGCCCGCTCGGAGGCCTGCCGAAATGCGATCAAGGCGGATGCAATCGCCGAGAGCGTGGAGGTAATCGAAGTCGAGCAGATTCCGATTGGCTACCTACCCGGGAATCCCTCGCGGCTGCGCGTAAAGGCAGTCGGCGATCTGCCGTTGTAGAGAGGTTACGTGCCATGGAACTGAAGCTGGAAGATGTCGACGACCTGTGCACGGGTGCGGCGTTTCTCGGTGCGGGCGGAGGCGGCGATCCTTATATCGGTGGGCTCATGGTCAAGAAAGAGCTGGAGGTCGGCCGCAGGATCGAAATCGTCGATCCCGATACGCTTGCGGTGGACGAATTGGTCATCCCTACAGCCATGATGGGCGCTCCAACCGTGCTCTTGGAGAAAATTCCCTCGGGCGAGGAACCGATCCGCGCATTGCGCGCCGTGGAGAAAGCTCTGGGGCGCAGGGCGACGGCGACGATGCCGACCGAAGTGGGCGGAATCAACTCCACCATTCCTCTGTTCGTCGGAGCCCGGTTGGGGTTGCCCGTGGTGGATGCCGACGGCCAAGGCCGCGCCTTTCCCGAATTGCAAATGGAGACCTTCGCCATTGAAGGTGTTGCCGGGACACCCATGGGCATCGCTGACGAAAAGGGCGACTTCGCTACAATCTGTACCGACGATCATCACCGAATGGAATGGCTGGCCCGCGGTCTCACGATCCGCATGGGCGGTACCGCCTATTTCGCCAACTACCCGATGTCTGGTGCCGAGGTGAAACGAGCCTCGGTAAAGCACACGCTGAGTCTTGCGCAGCGGATAGGACGGATCATTCGCACCGCGCGACACGAAAAGTGTGATCCATTCGAGGAACTCGAAACCTTCATTGCCACTACCAGCTACGGAATGGCAAAGCGCATTTTTGCCGGCAAGGTGACTGATCTCGATCGTCAAACCAAGCGGGGCTTTACACTCGGCGCGGTCACGATCTCTCCGGACGGCGGCAACGGCACACCGTGCACCATCTCTTTCCAAAACGAGAACTTATGCGCCAAAGTCGACGGACGAGTACTCGCCATTGTACCCGATATCATCACCGTTCTGGATGCCGAAACAGCAATGCCCATTACGAACGAAACTCTGCGCTTCGGCCAGCGCGTGGCAGTCATGGCAGTCGGTGTTCCGCCAATCATGCGCAGCCCAGCCGCTCTCAACCAGTTCGGTCCCAAGGCATTTGGGCTGAAAGAGGAATATAAGCAGCTATGGTCCACTTAGGCCGAACTTCCAGAAGGCCTCAAGGTCTACCTGATTGATTTCGGGACAGAAAGCCCGGAATCCTGATTCACGGCACTGGGCAGGAATTCGCGGCGTCAGGGAAGCCGGAGGCCGAGGAGCCGGAACGCCTCGGCCTGCAGCGGCGTCGGCGTCGAGGTCATGTCGAATTCCGCGGACGTTTCCGATTTCGGCTTCATGCGCATCATGGACAGGGTCGCAAGGTGGGCCATCAGGCCCTGGAAGCCCTGGACGGGCAGTCCGGACGTGGTCCGCTTCGTCGCCGCCTTGAGCGCGGCCCCGTCCGACGTCCCGGCCGGGGCGACGGCGGAGGCCGCCTCCGGCGGGTCCTCGTCATGGAACAGCAGCGGCTTCAGGGCGTCCCGCATGTGCCATTCCACGTAATATGCGAGCATGCAGAGCAGGACGTGCGCCCGGACCCGGCCGGCAAGGCGGTGATGCACCGGACGCACCTTCAGGTCCACGGTCTTCATCGTTCTGAAGGCCCGCTCCACGCGGGCGAGGGACTTGTACGACCTGACCGTCTCGCCGGCTTCCATGACGCTTTCGGGAAGGCTGGTGCGAACCACGCAGAAGCCGTCCAGGGCCTCCTCGGCGGCGATGCTCCCGGCGTTGCGCCGCCATGAGAAGCCGTCTTCCCGGACGTCGACGACGAAGTGCTTCTTCATCTTCCGCGCCGTCAGGACCTTCTCCAGCCGCAGGGCGATGTTCGTCGCGCCCTTGAGGCGGCGGCTCTTGCGCCGGGTCGCCGCGTCGACCTCCCGGATGCCCTCCTCGGTCGCCTGCAGGAGGTCCTCGCGCCTGCGGGCGCGCTCCTCGGCCAGGAACGGGTTGCGGCACGCCATCAGGCGCTCGCCCGGAAAGATCTCCTCGCAGGCGATCTCCGCCATGTCGATGTCGTCGAACAGCGACGGCTGCAGGGTTCCGTTCTCCGCCAGCGCGCGGATCGCGGGCGCCCCGATCGCGCTGATCCAGTCCAGGCCGGCGGGCCGGACGTCCTCGCGCAGCCGCGCGTCGGCGAGCATGCCGCGGTCGCCGGCCAGGACGACCCGTTCGAGGCCGAAGCGGGTCCGCAGCCGTCCGGCCGCCGTCGCGACGGTGGCCGGATCGGACGTGTTGCCCCCGAAGACCTCCACGGCGACCGGCCGTCCCTCGCGGTCGCACATGAGGCCGAACTCGATCTGCAGCTTGCCCCTCTTGCCGTCGCGGGAGTGGCCGAACTTCGCGAGCGCGCAGTTCCGGCCCTCCATCCAGACGGAGGTCAGGTCCCACAGCACCAGGGAGCGCTCGCCGAGATGCCGCCGCGCAAGCTCCGTCTCGATGCGCTCCTGCCGCTCCAGAAGCCAGTCCATGGCGCCGCAGAGCTCGTTCTCGTCGGTGTCGCCGATGCCGAGCGTCAGGCCGAGCGTGTCGCACGCGCTTGCGGAGCGTGCCGAGCGCGGCCGCGACGGCGCCGTGGGGCAGCGATGACGCGACCTCGAACGCGTCCTCGAGCGGACGCGCGGCGGCGCCCCGGAGGCAGGCGCGGATCTCCTCGACGAGTTCGGGCGGCCGCCTGGAGAGGTTGGCGAGGGTGCGCTTGCGCACCTTCTTGGCGTCCTTGTCCCACCATGTCTCGCGGAGCAGCACGGCGGGCGGGGAGTTTCGGTTTGGGACGGATTCGACATACATGGGCATACTGGCAGTTGCTCGCCTCCATGCTGTCAAGCAAGAATCTCGAAAAAAGTTGGGGAACGAACGGGAGCCCCGGAATCCGCCTTCCGGGACCGTCTGCACATTACATGGGCATGCATTTTGGCCTCAAGGCCAGGAAACTCACGAACAAGGCACTGAAAACGCGTCACTTTCTGGAAGAGATGCGCTCACGTCGGCTGGAAGTTCGGCTTAGGCCAGGATCGCCGGGAGACGACAACTCACTGGTTTCGGGCCGGTTCGGACAGACGAGCGCCGACGTGTTTGCCGGAATTCGAAACGCTTACTCAATGACCCCAAGGTTTCTTGTGCTTCCCAAGATTGTCTCTTCACGTTAGTCCGTAGAATTTTTTTAGGGCCGCAGTGATAACCCCAAGGATAACAGACTTTCCGATTCCCCACGCTTCGACGGTCCCCGCCTTCAATTTGTCCTTCAACCATTGTTGAGCATTCGTACCGAATGGTTCATTGGCGCTCTGCGGCGCTTCTTGATCTGCAATTGCAGCAAGTTCCTGTGCGTCACCGGATGGAATTCCAGCCACTTCGAGAGCTTTGACCAGAGACAACGTGTCTCCTTTTGTAACATTCAACGTCACAGTTGCCCCAGCTTCGGCATGAATGATTGTCACATCACCGAAGAAGATCTGCTGTGTCAGATGCTTGATGTCCTCTTGCTCAGTCTGAGAGGCTGAATCATAAGTCCTTGATTTGATTATATTATTGTAATTCATGACGTTATCCCTCGCGCCACCCGTCGCATCAGGAACCGGCACGCGGCCAGTTGGACCCAGGCCAGGGAACTCGCCAAGGTCCGCTCCACGTCCTTCGCCAGGCGCCGGCACCACGACAGCCAGGCGAACGTCCGCTCCACCACCCAGCGGCGATAGAGGACGGTGAAGCCCTTTGTTTCCTTGGGCCTGTGGACGATCTCCAGGATCGATCCGTGGCCGTGCTCCGCCAGCGCGGCCTCCAGCTTCGGTCCGGCATAGCCGCCGTCCGCCCACAGCTTCCTCACCTCAGGCGCCTTCTCCAACATCGCCAGGATGACGTCCGGCGCACCGTCCCGGTCCTGCACGTCGGCCGCGTGGACCCGGACCGCGATCGGGAACCCCTCCACGTCCACCGTGGCGTGGCGCTTCCTGCCCTTGATCCTCTTGCCGGCGTCGTATCCCGACGGGCCGCCCATCTCCGTCGTCTTCACCGACTGGCTGTCGATCGCGGCCGCCGTCGGATCTCCGGAGCGCCCCTCCTGCATGCGCGCCCGCTCCCGCAGCGCATCCATCATGCGCTCCAGCACGCCGTCGTCGCGCCATGCGTAGAAGTAGTTCTGAACCGTCGCAAGGGCGGGAAACACTTGGGAACCGCCCGCCACTGGCACCCCGTCGCCAGCATGTACTGGATCGCGTCGAAAACCGCCCGAAGATCGACGGTGCGGTGACGTCCGAGCTTTGACGGAGCCGGAAGAAGCGGCTCGATCAAGAGCCATTCCTCGTCGGTCAAATCGCTTTCATACCGGTCCGAACTGCGCTTATACTTCTCGCGGGTGGTCTCGTTCCAAGCCATGCGGCCATCCCTGTCTGGTGTGGAAGTCAGCGGGGAAATACCACATCTGGGGGAGGCCTTCCACATTCTAGGTCAGCCTCTGAGTGATTGCACTGCTTTTCTGCCCAACAGAAATTTCGGCGGCGGCGGGAACCTGCTTTTCCAGCTTCAGCGCAAAGTCCAGTGCCTTCGCTCTTACAGCTTCCTGAATGCGAGTGAACGCACCGATATCAATCCGGCTGTTGATCTCAATAATGGCTTTGTTGCACAAATCCCTGTTAGAGCTTGACCTAAAAGTTGAGCGGTCCCCCCAGATGTGGTATTTCCCCGCTGACTTCCACACCAGACAGGGATGGCCGCATGGCTTGGAACGAGACCGCTCAAGAGCAGTATAGACGACCGATGGACAGATTTGAAACCGATATGACGGACGAGGAGTGGGCGGTGATCGCGCCTCTCATTCCGCCTCCCGGCAGGATGGGGCGCCCGCGCGAGCTTGACATGCGGGAGGTCTTCAACGCCGTCCAGTTCATTCTGGGGACGGGATGCCAGTGGCGCGCGGTTCCCAAGCGCTTTCGGCGTCATCGCATGATTTGTACGCTGGATTACTCTAAGGAAGAACAACTCGGGTACATCCGGGATCAACGGAGCGACTGCGCGATCCTGTAAGCCGTTGCCCTGCCTATGTTAAGCTGCTTTGCGGCCTGGCCGGGCGTCATTCCGGCCTTGATGAGTTTTTCTGCCGCCGAAACCTTCTCCCCGGGGAGCGGCGGACGTCCCGGCGTCTTGCCGCGCTTCCTGGCGGCCGCAATGCCGTCCCGGGTGCGTTCCGCGATCAGCCGTCGCTCGAAGTGCGCGATCGCTCCGAAGACGTGGAAGACCAGTTCGCCGGCGGCGGATGACGTGTCGACGTCCTCCTCGAGGCTGGCCAGGTGAATGCCGCGCTCCTTGAGGCCCTCGACGATCTCGAGCAGTTCCTTCAGCGAGCGCCCGAGCCGGTCGAGGCGTGTGACGCAAAGGATGTCGCCGGGCCGCGCATGATCGATCAGCTCGGCCAAGGCCGGTCGCTTGGCGCGTGCGCCCGAAGCGACGTCCGTGAAGACGCGGATGGCCCCGGCGTCCGCGAGGCGGTCCTTCTGGCCGGATGCGTCCTGGTCGGCTGTCGAGACGCGCGCGTAGCCGAGGATGTCGCCTTTCCGGGCGGCGCGGCCCGTCTCTTTACCGGCCCCCGTTCCACTCTGAAGTGCAGCACCAGAGGTAGCGGGTGCCTGTTTTTTCGGCACAGGATATTGCAAGTTGGCCAGATGGCGGCGACAGTCCCGGTTGCGACACCAGGAGACCGCCATGCCAAAGGGCTACCACCATCTGACCCAGGAGGAACGGTGCCAGATTTGCGCGCTGAGGAAAAGCGGGCTTTCTGAACCAGCGATCGCGCGGCAGCTGGGCCGCGACCGGACGACGGTCTGGCGCGAGGTGCGCCGGAACGGCGGCGGCCATCGGCACAGGCAGGCGCAGGGGAAGGCTTCGGCACGGCGCAGCGCGGCCTCGTCGGTTGCCAGGAAGATGACGCCGGAGCGGTGGCGGCTGGTGGAGGACAGGCTGGCCGACGGCTGGAGCCCCGAGCAGATCGCCGGCCGTCTCAGGAAGGAGGGCGTCCCGATGGCGGGGCGGCAGTGGACCTGCCGGCACGTCCGCGCCGATCGGAAGGCTGGTGGCCAGCTCTACCTGTTCCTCCGCCGCCGGGGAAAGAGGCCGAACTGGAAGGGCAGCCGTCATGCGGGGCGCGGGCACATCCCGGACCGCGTGGACATCTCCGAGCGTCCGGCGGTGGCGGAGGCGAAGGGGCGGGTCGGCGACTGGGAGGCGGACACGATCATCGGGAAGGGCCGCAGCGGCGCGCTGGTGTCGCTGGTGGACCGTGCGTCGAAATGCACGCTTCTGGCGTTGGTCGGCCGGAAGACGGCGGACGCGGTCGGCAACGCGATGCTCGGAATGCTGCTGCCGCTGCACGCGCTGGTCCACACGATCACGGCGGACAACGGGAAGGAGTTCGCGGGTCACGCCCAGGTGGCTCAGGCGCTCGGTGCAGGGTTCTTCTTCGCCACGCCGTACCATTCCTGGGAGCGCGGCCTGAACGAGCACACGAACGGTCTCGTGCGTCAGTATTTTCCGAAATGGACGGACTTCCGCCAGGTCACCGACGCACAGGTGAAGGCGGTTCAGGACCGGCTGAACGCGCGTCCGAGGAAGGCGCTGGGCTACCTGACGCCGGAGGAGGCGTTCCGGGCGGCGCGGCCTCCATGACGGAAACCGTCCCGGACCGTCCTTCAGGGGACCGGTCCGAGGGGGAAAGCGACGTGATCGGCCCGCCGGCCTCGTTCGGGCTCCGCCCTCGCTTCGCCCGGCGGGCCGATCACGTCACTGCGCGGGCTTGCACTGTCGAGAGAGCCTGACTACGCTCCGTACCCGAGGGACTTCAGCCGCATCCGGCCCGGATTTCCGGTGCCTGGGGCAGGGAAATTCCGCCGCCGGGCCATTTCCTCCGCTCGGGCTACGCCCTCGCTACGGAAATGGCCGGCGTTGCACTTCGGACTGGAAGTGGGGCGGTCATTTTCGGGACGGTTTCCCAAGAGGCCGAATCTCGATCATCCGGGGCTCCCGATCTGTCTCTTTAATCATCTCCATATTATGCGAAGTCCCGCAACGTGCAACAGCATTTTGGAGACATGCCATGACATCACGCCGCCTTCTGCCCGCCTCAGCCCGCGATGACCTTTTCGGAATCGCCGCCGACACCGGATCCCTGGAACGCAACTACGTCCTTGCCGAGGACGACCTCGAGCTGATCGCCACCCGGAGAAGCGCCGCGAACCGCCTCGGGCTTGCCGTGCAAGTCGCGCTCCTGCGCCATCCCGGCCAGGGCTGGCTGGACGGCGATGCGCTTCCCGGGGCCCTCGTCGCCTGGCTGGCCGAGCAGGTCGCGGTCCCGCCCTCCTCGCTGTCCGGCTATGGCCTGCGCGACGCCACCCGGTCTTCCCATCGTCGGCTGGCGATCCGGCATCTCAACCTGCGCGCATTCGTGCCGAACCTCCACATGGAGACCGCGATCGGACTTGCCGCGCAGGCCGCGTTCGATACCGACGACGGTCGCAGGATCATGGCCCGGCTGACGCATGAGATGAAGGCCTCACGGCTCGTCCTTCCGCCCGTGGCGACGCTGGAGCGCATTGGAATCGCCGGACGCGCCCGCGCTCGCCGAATGGCGGCTCAGGCCGTCAACGACAGTCTCGACGAGACGCTGCGGGCGACCATGGGGAACCTGCTGCAGACCGATCCCGAGATCGGCCAGTCACGCCTGGCATGGCTGCGCAGGTGGCCGCAGGCGAAAAGCGTCTCCGGCCTGGACGGCATCCTGGACCGTCTGGAGTTCGTCCGGGCGCTTTCCTTGCCGCCCGAGCTGGGGCAGGACATTCATCCAGCCAGGCTTTCCAGGTTCGCGCGGGAAGGCCGGGTGGCCGCGATCGACCTCATCGAGGACTTCGGCGAGCGGCGCAGGATCGCCACCGTGGCTTCGCAGGTGTGGGAGCTCGAGACCGTGCTGACCGATGCCGCGATCGCCGTGTTCGAGGTCCTGACGGGCAAGCTGTTCTCGCGCTCGAAGAACAGGCAGGAGCAGTCCTGGTCGGCCAGCAAGGCGCCTGTCGGCCGGCTGATCACGATGTTCGGCGGCACCATCGACGCCCTGACAGAGGCTCGCGAACGGCAGCATGACGTGTTCGAGACGCTCGATGCGGTCGTCGGCTGGGAGCGTCTGGTCAACGCCCGCGGGGACATTGCAAGCTACGGGGAGATGGCAACCGAGGACTCCCTGCTGGTGGCGGCAAGGAACTACAGGCAGCTGCGCAGGTTCGCGCCGAGATTCTTCGAAGTCTTCGACTTCAGCTTTCCGCAGGCCGGGGAGGACCTGCGAGCCGCGCTTGCGCTGCTGAAGGAGCACAACCTGAGCGGGCGGCGCAAGCTGCCCGACAGCGTGCCGATGCCGTTTTCGGCCAGGCACTGGGAGTCCCTGGTTCTGCAGGAAGGCGCGCCCGACCGTCGGATCTACGAGACGGCCGTGGTCGCAACGCTGCGCGACCGGCTTCGCGCCGGCGATGCCTGGGTCGAGGGCAGCCGGGACTGCCGCCGCTTCGACGCCTACCTCGTGCCGAAGGACGAAGCGCGCTCCGTCCTTGCGGGGGCTGGACTGGAGACCGATGGCCGGGTCTGGCCCGGCGATCGTCGCGAGCGGCTGCATCACCGTCCGGGTGAGGTGGAGAGAAAGCTGACGCGCGGGCAGCTGGAAGATGTCCGGATCGAGAAGGGGCGTCTCAAGATCACCCCCTACGAGGCGGTCACGCCGCCGGACGTCAGGCGGCTGGACACCATGATCGACGGCCTGATGCCCCGCATCCGGATCACCGACCTGCTCTGGGAGGTGAATGCGCGGACGGGCTTCCTGGACGCGTTCACGGACCTGCGCTCGGGACGCGTCCACTCCGACCCGGTTGCCGTGCTCGCGGCGATCCTCGCGGGAGCGATCAATCTCGACCTCGAGCGGATGGCGAACGCCTCCGGGCAGGTGAGCCATGCCCAGCTCTCCTGGGCCAACTCGTGGTACCTTCGGACAGAAACGTATTCCGACGCCCTGGCGCGGATCATAGACGCGCATCACGCGCTGCCGTTCGCCCGGGTCTGGGGAAGCGCCGAACGGACTTCCTCGGACGGGCAGTTCTTTCCGTCGGGGCGTAGCTCCGGACAGGCCAATCCGAAATACGGCACCGATCCCGGCCTGAAGATCCACTCCTTTCTGTCCGGGCAGTACGGATCGTTCGACGCGAAGGTCATCGGCGCCACGGCGGGCGAGGCTCCGTTCGTCCTGGACGGGCTCGTCGGGAACGCAGCGCAGTTCAACCCCCTGGTCCACTACGTCGACACCGGCGGCGTGTCCGATCACGTCTTCGCGCTCTTCCATCTTCTCGGACTCTTCCTCGTGCCGCGCCTGCGCGACTTTCCGGACAGGCGCCTTGCCTGCTTCGGCAAGCCAAGCCGCTGGAAGGGCCTGTCCCCGATCATGGGCAGGCCGATCAATGAAAGCGTCGTGCTCGATCACTGGGGGAGCGACGTCACCAGACTGGCCGCAAGTATCAAAACCGGGTCCGCAAAGCCCTCGCACATGCTGCGCAAGCTTGGGGCCTACAGGCAGCAGAACCGGCTCCATCTCGCGCTTGGCGAGATCGGGCGGATCGAACGGTCGCTCTTCATGCTGGACTGGATCGAGAACCCCCGGCTGCGGATGGAATGCGAGGCCGGTCTCTCCAAGAGCGAAACCCGGCACAGCCTGGCCAAGGCCGTGTTCGCCCATTCCCAGGGACGCATCCATGACCGCTCCCCGGAGGCGCAGCAGAAGCGGGTCATGGCCCTCAACCTCGTCATCGCCGCCATCACGTACTGGAACACGCTCTACATGGACAAGGCCGCCGGCCATCTGAAGCGCCAAGGCCTGCTGCCGAACCCGAAACTGCTCCGGCATCTGGCCCCGCTGGGCTGGCTGCACATCAACCTGACCGGAGACTGCAACTGGGATGCCGCCGCCGACGTCATGCGGACGAAATACCGGCCGCTGAACCTTGCCCCGATGAGAATGTCGGCCTGAAGGTCCGCAACAAGGCGTTCATGCTCCGTTCTTCCTTAGGGTAATCCAGCGTACAAATCATGCGATGACGCCTTATAGCCTGGACCAAGCAGATTGGAGACAAGACCAGTCAGCCGCGTGATCCCACGGATTTTTGTGGTTCTCAGATGTTCAGAAGTGTCGCCAGAGGAAATTGAAATGCTCGGAAAGATGGTCGTCAGATGCCGGCAGGAAAGGCCGTCACGCCTTCACCGAGCGCTTGCCATGCGTACAGGCCGTCTCTAATTCAACAGGACCGGAAGGCAGGCGGGACCATGGAAGCCGAAGCCCCGCCAGATCACCGCGCCAGGATCGGGCAGCGTCATGTCCGGAAACCGGTCGAACAGGACGGGCAGCATGATCTGTCCGATGGCGCGGCGGGCGACATGCGCCCCCAGGCAGAAATGCGGCCCGTTGCCAAAGGACTGGTGCGGATTCCTGTCCCGGCCGACGATGAACGCCTCGCCGTCCTCGTAGAGATCCTCGTCCCGGTTGGCGCTGGCCTGAATGGTCATGACCGTGTCCCCCTTGGGGATCCGGCAGCCGCGAATCTCCGTGTCCTCCCTGACCAGGCGCGACGACACCGAAATCGGCGCAACCCAGCGGATGCCCTCCTCGAACGCCCTTTCCCAGTCGGCGCTGCGCTTCACCTCTTCCAACTGTTCCGGATTGGCCAGCAGCCCGTAGAGTGTCGTGTTCAAGGCGTCGCGCGGCTCGTTGACGCCGCCGCCGATCGCGATCTTGATGTTGGCATGGATCTGGGTTTCGGGGATCGGATCCTCGGCATTCAGCATCACCGAGAACGCCGAACCGTTCGGTTCCGCCCTGTGCCTGCGATGCACCCTGCCGAAGAGTGCGTGCATCTCCTCGTTGGCGCGGTCGGCGCGCTCGAAGGGTTCGTCCCGCCACCCGAAGTTCCCCGCCCCGTCGATCAGCGCCTGCGACCAGCGTTGGATCTCCTCGTCCGTGGCTTCCTCAAGGCCCAGCAGGACCGCAAGGCCCCGCGCCGCATACGGCCCGGAGAGCGCCGGAAAGAGATCAACGACCTCGCCGCGAGGCAGCCGCGCGACATAGTCTTCGGCAATCCTGCGATACTGCGGCATCCATTCGTCCCGCATCACCTTGGGAGCGAATGCGGGCGCCATGGCCATGCGTTCGCGCAGATGGGCCTCGCCGTCCTTGCGCATGAGCGTGTGCGCCCAGAATGCGCGCTTCATCGGCGTGTCCGGGTCGTCGGAACTGAACAGCCTCGGGTTGTCCTTGACGTGTTTCGTGTCGGCCGCCTTCGTCAGGAACGTCCGGCCTGCCGCCTTGACCCGCAGCACTGGCGCCTCGCGGCGCAACCGTCGGTAGATCGGGAACGGGTCGCGGCTGAGCTCGTCAAGCGTGATGGTTTCGTCAAGCGGCGCAAGGTCGGTCATTGCGGTCTCCAGCAGCATTTTCGAGGCGTGCAGTTTGGCGATGCCCGTCGCGGCACGAGATCGCTCCTCCTCATCCCGTCTCGCCAAGCAGTCGAAGGGCGTTTTCCCTAAGGATCAGCGGGCGCACCTCGTCCCTGAACGGCGCCGCCTTGAAGTCCTCCAGCCACCGGTCGGGCGTCAATGCAGGCCAGTCGGAGCCGAACAGCATCTTCTTCTTCAGGATCGAGTTGGCATACCTGATGAAAATCTCCGGGAAGTACTTCGGCGACCAGCCAGACATGTCATGGTAGACGTTGGGCTTGTGCTGCGCGACCGCCAACCCCTCTTCCGTCCACGGAAATGACGGGTGGGCAAGAACGATCGGCATGTCTGGAAAGTCCGCCGCCACATCGTCAAGGTGCATCGGATTGGAGTATTTCAGCCGCATTCCCATCCCGCCCCGCAGGCCGGAACCGACTCCCGTCTGCCCCGTATGGAACAGCGTGATGACACCCTCTTCGGCGCACGCCTCAAGCACCGTGTAGCACGCGGCTCGGTCATTGGGGAAAAACCCCTGCATCGTCGGATGGAACTTGAAGCCCCGCACGCCAAACTCCCGCACCAGGCGGCGCACTTCGCGCGCACCTGCCCGGCCCTTGTGCGGGTCGACCGAAGCGAAGGGAATCAGGATGTCGTCGTTCTCGGCGCAAAGTCCCGCGACCTCCTCGTTCGAGTAGCGCCGAAAGCCGGTCTCGCGCTCGGCATCTACCGGAAAGATCACTGCCGCGATGTTGCGCTCGCGGTAGTAGGCCGCCGTTTCCTGGACCGTGGGCAGCATGCCCTTCGCACCGGACGGATTCCGGAAAAAGGCCGCCATCCCCGCCTGGAATTCATTGTATCCGTCGTCCCGGCATTCGTTGCAGGGCTCTTCGGCATGGGTGTGGAAGTCAATCGCACGAACCTCGGCGAAATCGACCATGGACGCCTCTCCCCGATTTCTTCGCTCTGCCGGAAACCGCTATACAGCAGAACCGTCATCCACTACAACAATATTGACGCGTCCCACCTCCGAGGAAGACCGAATGCCCGACGGCAGCTCCAGCAAGGCCATGACGCGCCTGGAAATCGACGGCGACGTCGCGACGATCACGTTCGATCGCCCGGAAAGGCGCAACGCGGTCAACGATGCGCTTGTCGATGAACTGGACGCCTTCTTTTCCGCTCCGCCGAAGGGCGTGAGCGCCGTGATCGTGACCGGCAGCGGCGGGCACTTCTGCGCCGGGCTGGATCTGGCCGAACACGTGGAGCGCACGCCCGTGGCCAGCGTTCATCATTCGCGCAACTGGCATCGCGTTACCGACCTGATCGAGTTTGGCGGGCTTCCCGTCCTGTCCGTGCTAACCGGTGCGGTCATCGGCGGCGGGCTGGAGATCGCGGCGGCGACGCATGTTCGCATTGCCGAGCCATCCGCGCAGTTCCAGTTGCCGGAAGGGCGGCGCGGCATCTTCGTCGGCGGCGGCGCGACCGTTCGGGTAAGTCGCTTGCTCGGGCCGGACCGGATGCGCGAGATGATGCTGACGGGCCGAAAATACGACGCCAAGGAGGGCCTTGCCCTTGGTCTGGCACATTACGCAGTCGACGAAGGCGAGGCATTGCCGCTCGCGCTCAAGCTTGCGCGCCAAATCTCGAGCAACGCAGCCTTCTCGAACTACCTGATGATCCAGGCCCTGCCCAGAATTGCCGGCATGTCCCATGGCGACGGACTGTTCACTGAAAGCCTGGCCGCCTCGATGTCCCAGGCATCGGACGGGGCAAGCGAAGGGCTGAGAGCCTTTCTCGAAAAGAGGGAACCGAAATTTAGGTAGAGTCGAGCCAGAACGACAGGTGCAACGACACCCGAACCTTCAACCAAGGAGAAACGACATGAACCGAAACACTCTGACCAAACGGACTCTCATCGGAGCCGCCGGCGCGCTTGCCCTCGCGGGCACGGCGGCCGCACAGGAAGTCACGCTCAGGCTTCACCAGTTCCTTCCGCCCGTCGCGACCGTGCCTGCCAAGATACTGAAGCCCTGGGGCGAAAGCGTGGCCAAGGCATCTGACGGACGAATCGAGATCCAGCACTTTGACGCAATGTCGCTCGGCGGACGCCCGCCGGACTTGATGGATCAGGCGCGTGACGGCGTGGTCGACCTCGCAATGACGGTTGTGGGCTACACGCCTGGCCGCTTTCCGCGCACCGAGGTCTTCGAACTGCCCTTCATGATGACAAGCCCCGTCGCCTCGTCGCTGGCCTTCTGGGAAATGGTCGACAGCGAGTGGCAGGACAGCGAGTACAAGGACGTGAAAGTGCTGGGCGCATGGATGCACGGCCCGGGCCTCGTCCATTCCCAGGACCCGGTCTCGCGCCTCGAGGACATGCGTGGCAAGACCGTGCGCGGCCCGACCCGAGTGATCAACATGATGCTCGAAGAACTGGGCGGCACGCCGGTGGGCATGCCGCTGCCGACCATCCCGGAAGCGTTGTCCAAGGGCGTCATCAACGCCACGGTGATCCCATGGGAAGTGACGCCAGCGGTCCGGCTCACCGAACTCGTTGACAACCACACCGAGTTCGCTGGCCCCGAAGCGCTTTACACCGCGACCATCATACTGGTGATGAACCAGGCGAAATACGACTCGCTTCCGGATGACCTGAAGGCGATCCTCGATGCAGAGGCGGGCGCAAGGCTGTCCGAAATGGCCGCGCAAGTCATCTGGGACCATGATGCGCCCGCGCGCGAAATCGCCGTGACGGCCGGCAACAACATCATCCAGCTGGATGAAGCCGAAGTCGCCCGCTGGAAAGAGGCCGCGCAGCCGGTCATCGACCGCTGGATCGACGAGATGGACGGCAAGGGCATCGACGGCAGGGCGTTGATCGACCGCGTCCGCGCCCTGATTGCGGAAAAGGCCGGCTAGGCCTGGTTCCTGCTGATCCGGGAGGGCGCAACGCGCCCTCTCGCCCGTTTGGCGAAAGGGGTGCCATGTACCGTCCTCTCAGCGCTCTCGCCGATCTTGTTGCACGTGGGCTGGCCCTGGCAGGCGGCGCAGTGCTGGTTGCTCTCATTGCGCTGACCTGCGTCTCAATCGCGGGTCGCGCACTCGTGCCCCTGGACATTGGAATCGGTCCGATCCGCGGAATTTACGACATGACCGAGATCGGAATCGCCGCGGCGGCGTTCGCCTTCCTGCCATGGGCGCAACTGCGTGAGCTTCATGCCCGCGTGGACCTCGCCCAGCGGGCGATTCCCGAAAGGACCGGTCTCGCGCTCGACCTTCTCTTCAACATCGCGATGGCCTTCGTTGCCGCCGTCGGTACATGGCGGCTCTACCTCGGCATGCTGGACAAGCTGTCCTACGGCGAAACCACATTGATCGCACAGATCCCGGTATGGCAGGGCTTTGCCGCCAGCCTTGTCGGCGCGGCAGGCTTCGTCCTTGTCTCCTTGTTCTGCGTTCTGCGCGCGGGCCGCCGGTTGGCCGGGCTACAGGACTGACGGATGTCGAACCTCGAGCTCGCCCTCTGGTCCTTCCCCGCACTCCTGGCGCTGGTCTTTCTCCGCATGCCGATCGCGCTGGCGATGATCGCGATTGGCGTCACCGGCACTTACCTGGTGAGCGGCACCTCGCTGATGACGCTCAACCAGCTCAAGACGCTGACCTACGGCACCTTCTCGAACTATTCGTTTTCCATCATTCCGCTCTTCCTGCTCATGGGGCAGTTCGCGACACTGTCCGGGATGTCTTCCTCGCTGTTCCGTGCCGCCGAGAGCTTTCTGGGTCATCGCAAGGGTGGCGTCGCCATGTCCGCCGTCGGGGCCTGCGCAGGCTTCGGCGCGATCTGCGGCTCGTCGCTGGCGACCGCCGCCACAATGGGACAGGTCGCTCTGCCGGAACTGCGGCGCTTCGGCTATCCGGATTCGCTCTCCACTGGTGCGCTGGCCGCAGGCGGCACGCTCGGCATCCTGATTCCGCCCTCGGTGATCCTCGTGATCTATGCAATCCTGGCAGAGCAGAACATCGCAAAGCTCTTCGTTGCCGCCCTCATTCCCGGCATCCTGGCAGCCATCGGCTACATGGTCGCGATCTCGATCTGGATGCGCGTCCGGCCGAACACGGCGGCCGTCAGCCCCCGGGTGCCGTGGCCCGGGCGGATGCGGGCGCTGGGCGAAGTCTGGCCCGTCCTCTTGATCTTTGTCACGGTCGTGGGCGGCATTTATGCGGGGATATTCACGCCGACCGAAGCGGCCGCCGTCGGCGCGGCAGGCACCGGCCTGATTGCGCTTGCCACCGGAGAGATGTCGTGGGCACGCCTCAATGAAGCGATTCTCGCGACGGCGGGCTCGACGGCGATGATCTACCTCATAATCCTGGGCGCAGGCATCTACAACAATTTCCTTTCGCTGACGCAACTGCCGCAACTGACAGCGGCGTGGGTTGGGGACCAAGGGTTTTCGCCTTGGCTCGTGCTGACCGTCGTTCTTCTGATGTACCTTCTGTTCGGCTGCATCATGGACAGCCTCTCCATGGTCCTGCTAACGGTTCCGATCATCTTTCCGATCATGGCTGGCCTCGACTTCGGAATGAGCTACAACGACTTCGGCTTGTGGTTCGGGATCCTTGTCCTGATTGTCGTGGAAGTCGGGCTAATCACGCCTCCGGTGGGTCTCAACCTCTTCATCATAAACTCGATGGCCAAGACCACCCCAATCGCCGAAACCTATCGCGGCGCCCTGCCCTTCGTGATCACCGACATCACTCGCGTTCTCGTCCTGGCCAGCTTTCCTGCCATCACGCTCTGGCTGGTTTGGGCCACGGACGCGCTCAAGTGACATGGTGCGGTGCCGTCCCGTCGTCGGCCCTGCCAGCGCGTGATGGCAAGCCGCCACCCTTCACGCAGGGCAAGGGACGGCCACCGTGTGCAGGAGGTCTGCACGTCGGCGTCGAGACGCCGTGCAATGAGCGAACGATCCAACCCCTCCTTGGTTCTTGCGGACATGTGCGCGTGACCGCGAGGAATCGATTCCGGAGCCGGAGCAGGTGCCTGACCGACAATCCTTCACACGCTCAGAGTGCCCTCGCATCCGGCATAGAGCTCGACGATCAGCTCCGCGTTGCTGATCCGCATCGCCAACTGGTTCAGCGAGCCCTTCTCGGTGACTTCGCCACGATCAAGACTCGGAGATCCATGCAGCACGATGGCGCGCCGCACCTGGCTGGCCGATCCGGTCGCGGCCCCTGCAGCCGCTGCGAGACGATCGTGAAGCGCGGACATTCGCGCCTGGTCGTCCATGCGCTCCGCCTTCTCCGACAAGAGCAGCAGGGCACCGAGTTCGCTCCTGTTCTCGCCGACGATCACCGCATCGCGAACAAGGCCGTCCATGGCGTCAACCAGCGTGGCCCGTACCGTACCGACCGCAACCCAAGTGCCGGATGCCAGCTTGAAGTTCTCTGCAAGCCTGCCGTCGAAGAAGAAGCCTCGGGTCAGATCATCCGGGTTGGCCGGACGCAGCGCGTCACCCATCTGGTAGAAGCCCTCTTCGTCGAACGCTTCTGCCGTCCGGGCGGGATCGCCGAGATAGCCGGGCGTGATGCTGGGCCCCCTGAGTCGCAATTCCATCCGGTCGCCATTGGCAACGAGCTTCATCTCCAGACCTCTTGCGGGCACACCGACATTGCCGGACCGCTCCTGAACCTGGGTGCATGCCAGCGCAAAGGGTGCGGTCTCCGTTGCGCCAAGGCTGGTGGCCAGCAGCACGTCGCGACCCGTCGTGGCTCGTCCGATCGCGCATAGCCGGTCCCAAGTGTGCTGCGCCATGCCGGCGCCGGCGTAAAACATCATCCCGAGGCGGCTGAAGAAGGTCTTTGCCAGTTCCGGATCGCTCTCCAGCGCCTCCACAAGCATGTCCCAGCCGACCGGAACGTTGAAATACCAGGTGCAGGCCACATCGCGGAGATTCCGGAGCGTCTCTTCAAACTTGCCCGGAACCGGGCGGCCATCGTCGATGCAATAGGTGCCGCCGTTGGTCAACACGAGATACGCGACCTTGTTGCCTGCCGCAGTGTGACTCCACGGCGCCCAGTCCAGAACCACGGGCGGGTCCTTGGTCAGAAACCGATAGCAGTCGCGCACCATGGCCTGCATCGCGCAAATCATGCCGTTGGTGTTGATCACGGCCTTCGGCGACCCCGTGGAACCGGAGGTGAAGAGGTACTTGACGACTGTCTCCGGGGTCAGTCCTGCACGCGCGGCGGCGGCGCTTCCCGAATCCTCGTTCAAAAGGGAATCAAAGTCGATCGCTGCCTCAACGAGGTTGCGCGAATTGATGACTTGCCGCCCATCGACCGATATGGATCCCCAGGCATCAGCGAACGCGGCGCCGTCGTCGGCAAAGATGGCACCCGGTCGGAGCAGCGCGGCGATGCCCTTGAGTTTCGCGTGATCCTTCGAAACCAGCGAATAGGCCGGCGACACGGGAGCAAAGGGAATTCCGACATAAAGGCAGGCGAGTCCCATCAACGCGTGTTCGAGACTGTTTTCAGACAGGATCAGGAGCGGACGCTCCGGTCCAAGCCCCAAACGCAAGAGCGCCGCGCCGATCACGCATGCCTTCACACGTGCCTCTCCGTAGCTGATCCGACGCCAGTCACCCCGGCTATCGCGCCGCGCGATCCAGGCCTGGTCTGGCGTGGCATCCGCCCACTTGTCCAGATAGTCGGCGAGAGTGGGCAGATAGTCGGGCAACTCACCTTTCTGCCGCATGTAGATCGTGCCGTCCGCCCGCCGCTCGATGTCGAACTCGGGTGCCCAGAAGTCGCTTTCGTCAAAGGCGGCACCGGCAGTCATTCCTGTTTCCCTCCCGGCGTGGCCGACGTCATCGCGGCGCCATGCGCAATGCTCCGTCGATGCGGATGACATCCCCGTTCAGCATCGGATTCCCGACGACCTGGCTTACCAGATCGGCAAACTCCTTGGGGTCGCCAAGGCGTGACGGGAACGGAACCTGGGCCCCAAGCGAAGTTCGAACGTCTTCCGGAAGGTCGTGAAGCAGTGGCGTGAAGAACAGCCCGGGCGCGAGGGTGCAGACGCGAACGCCCTTGTGCGCCAGATCGCGCGCCATGGGCAATGTCATGCCGACTATCCCGCCCTTTGAGGCCGCGTAGGCCACCTGCCCCACCTGCCCGTCAAAAGCCGCGACGGAGGCGGTGTTGACAATGACCCCGCGGGCACCATCGTCATCTACCGGTTCGGCTGCGGTCATGCGCGCGGCCACCAGGCGGGCGCAATTGAAGCTACCAATCAGGTTTACTCGCAGAATCCTTTCGAACAGTTCAGGATCATGCGGCGCGCCCTTCGACACCGTCTTGGCGGCACCGCCGATGCCCGCGCAATTTGCAAGGACGCGCACGGTGCCTGCATGAGTCTCGGCAGCGGCCAGACCCGCAGACACAGATTCTGCATCGGACACGTCAACCTGAACAAAACCTCCGCCAATTCTTGCCGCGAGCTCCGTGCCGAGATCCTCGTTCAAGTCAAACAGAACGACCTTCAGGCCTTCAGCGGCGAGGCGCTCGGCGGTCGCGGCTCCGAGGCCGGAGGCGCCCCCGGTGACGATCGCTGCCGTTCCTGACCATTTGTGCGGCGTCACGACTGTCCCTCCAGCTCTCTGAACTTCCTTAGCAGGTCCAGCAGCGATTGCCGTTCGCTCATTGTCATCCCGGAAAACAAGCGCCTTTCGTGCGCACGAACCTTGGCAATGATCTCCGCGTAGGCATGGCGACCGGCAGAAGTTGGCACAAGCGCCTGCACGCGCCTGTCACCGGGAACTGCCGTCCGGGCAAGGTAGCTGCGCCGCTCAAGCTCGTCCACGATCGCGACCAAGCCCGAGCGCTCGATGTCGAGCATTCGCGCAAGTTCGCTTTGGGTGGTGTTGGGAAATTGCACCACGAGGGACAATGCCGAAAACACGCGTGGCGCGAGGCCGTCCCTTCCGAGCGCAGCCCGAAAATCCGCCTGGACGATGACATAGGCACGCTTGAGATTGTAACCGATTAGTCCCTCGAGATCCGAGGTCCTTGCATCCGGCGCAGCTCTGTTCCCGGCATGTGTTCCGGTCATCGGTCTTGCCTTTCAAGTCGGTGCGGATATCACTACGCAAGTTTGTTGTAGTGGTAAACAATTCAATTGCGGAAAGGCTGGCCACATGGAACTTCCAGAGCCAACGCTTGAGCATGTCTGTGACTTGGAGATTTCGCTGCATCCAGTCCGGGAAGTGGGGATGGGGCGTGCGGGGCAACGTCGCATCATTCCCATCGCTGGGGGCTCCGTGACGGGACCCCTGCTGCGCGGGCGCATTCTGGGCATCGGCGCAGATTGGCAAACAGTTTTCGCGGACGGACTGGCAGAGCTTGATACCCGGTATCCGATGGAGACCGAAGACGGCGCAACCATCGAGATCAAGAACTACGGGTACCGTCACGGGCCGGGAGACGTGCTCGAAGCCATTGCCAACGGAGAGCGAGTGGCCCCGAAGAGCTACTACATGCGTACGCACGCGCGCCTCGAAACCGGCGACAGGCGTTATGAATGGGTAAATCGCACGTTGTTCGTGGGTGCAGGGGCACGACACGAGCGGTCGGTGCAGCTTCGACTGTTCGCTTTGCGGTGAGGGCGCAAGAACAACCGACATGGCATGCGCCAGATTCCGTGGCAGGAGCGGGCTTTTCACGAAGACAATTCCAATGATGGCCCTAACGCAACATGGGTACCGAATCCGCCATAGGGAATTCCACTTCGTCTTGAAATAGTTGACGCATTGTCGATCTGGCGGCCCCCGATTTTCGGGCATGATGCGGGGGGGGCGGATTTGGAAGGCAGGACGCCGGGAGTTGTCCTGCAGCTTGTCCTTTGTGAGATCGTGCTCGCCAGGCAGGATCACATACCGCCATGGCAGGTGCGAAACGCGGCAGTTCGTCGCGAAGCGACACAACAAAACGTCCGGCAACTTGTCATACTGGCGGAAAACCGGAATTCGTCGTGCTCGGAGGGTTGGTCCCGGAACTGCTTTGCACCGGCAGCGAGTTCCATCACGTGGGCACGATCGATGTGGACGTACAGGTCGGCCTCGAAATCGCCTGTGGGGCGGTGAATGCCGCACGGCCGGAGCAAGCGCTCCGCAACGCCGGCTTCGCGCCCGAATACGCCACGATCTGGCGCTGGGTCGCGGGTGGAACTGCAAATGTGCCGATCGTCAAGTTCGAGCTGCTGGCCGACCTCCACGATGAACCGGCGGAAGCGACGATTTCGTTTGACGCATGCGATCACCTCGGGGCCGTGAACCTTCGCGGAACCGGGTTCGCGGCCCGCGACTTCGAAGTATGCGAACTGAACGTACGAGACGGTGATGTCACCCACACGGCCGAAGTGAACGTCTCGGGCCTTGCGGGTTTCCTGCTTGCCAAGACCGCAGCTGGCCCCATCGGAAGGTTTCTTCGCAAAACCACGCCAAGGGAGAACGGCGCTTGAGCACGGGTTACCGTGTGGCGTTTCCGATCGCCTTGCAAGCTGTTGATCTGCCTATGCCGAGATGCTTGGCGGCTTGCGAGACGGATTTTCCAGCACCGGCGAGGTCTTGGAGAGCCGGGATTGTCTCGGGCGGCAATGGCGGTCGCCCAGGCGCGCGACCATGCTTTCGGGCGTTGATCGGTCCGTCCTTGGTGCGCTCCGAGATCAGGCGGCGCTCGAAACGCGCAACGGCGCCGAAGACATGGAACGCCAGCTCGCCTGCGGCGGACGTTGCGTCGATCCGCTCCTCCAGGCCGATCAGGTCGATCCTTCCGGCCTTGAGGTCATCGACCGTTTCCTGCGATTCCTTGGGCGACCGGCCTGGACGATCGAGCCGGATGACGGCGAGCGGATCGTCAGGGCGGGCCTGGTCGAGCAGGGAAGCCAGACCGGGTCGGTTGAGCGTCTTGCCTGAGATGACGTCCTCGAACACGCGCACCGCGCCGTGCTGCAGCAATCGGTCTTTCTGGCCGGACAGATCCCGATCGACGGTTGAGACCCTTGCGTATCCGAGAATGTCTCCCGTTCGGGTCATGGCGTCTCCAAAACGACCGTTTCAGGGCCTGATTGCCAGTGGCCGCTCCAATCCTGGATTGGCACGGCAAACCCGTCTTCCCGGCAGTCTCCATGACATTGGCCGTCTTCGGACCTGCAGCAACGTTTCGAGGACACCTTGCGGCCCGCAGACCTCTTTCCTCCCACGCCCATGCGGAATCGTTCGGGGTGCCGACGGATTCCGAAGCCTTGATCCGTCTCTGTCTGCCGAGCGGAGATGACATTGACCTGATCCGCACCCGGCGTCGCGCCGAAAACCGCCCTGGGCTCGCGGTGCACATTTCCCTGCCGCGCCACCCTGGCCCGGGATGGAGCGAAGGCCTCATGCCGCCCGTCGAGTTGATCACCTGGGTTGCAGGGCAGCTTCAGGTCGATGCGCCCTCTCTCGACGACCATCCCGTCAGGCGAAACGCCCGGCACGAACGCCAGCCCTCGCGATGCATCGTTCGGGGCCGTCTTCCTTCGGGCCGGAGCATGTGCAGCAGGAAGAAGACATTGCCACGTGGGCCTCGTTCGCGACGGATCACGGCGTCAGGATTGTCGAGACGCTCGTTGCGGAACCGCGAAGGCTCCGCCTGGCGTTGCCGGGCGTCGACACGATCGAGCGCCTCGCCTTGAAGGGCCGCGCACGCGCGCGGCGGGAGGCTGCCGCCGCGGGCCCTGTCGCCAGAGCGGCGCGGCAGGCTGCAGAGGCTTCCGGCGAACGACCCACCCGTTGGGCAAGCGCGGCTCGCCTGGTTGCGCGGCTTTCCGCATTCGACGAGCCCCGCCAGCATGACCGCGCTTCCGGACCGTCCGAGATGTCCGCGATCATCGGACTGGCCGCGAGACCTCGGGCAGGGCCTTCACCCGGGCCGGCTGCTCGAGTTCGCGCGCGAAGGCGCCGTGGCGCCCGCGAGTTTGCCGAACGATTTTGGCGAGCGGCGGCGGATGGCAACGCCGGCAGCGCGGATGACGGATTCATCCATCGCGATCACCGACGCGACCATCGCCATGTTCGAGCGGCTGACCGGCCAGCCGTTCTCAAGATCCCGCAACCGCCAGGAGGAGGTTTGGCGCATGGGCAAGGCACGGGTCGGCAAGCCGATGCGGCTCTTCGGCTCTGCCATTGATGCCATGGCCCGCGCCCGGGAACCGGGGCAGGATCCCTTTGCCGCGCTTGATGCGGAAATCGGTCGGGACAGGCTCTTGGGCACCCGGGATGAAATCGCCGGCTTCGGGGAACCGGCCAGCGGATGCCGTCCGCGGCCATGCGGAAGCGCTACAGCATGGCGGAGCCCTCGGAATCGTCAATGAGCACGCTATCCAGTCGGCGATTGCGCGCCCCTAACACGGATATTACCGACGCATTCATCAAAAGGCGGCGGCACTGGTCCACGGCGTTGTTTGCAACCATGGGTTTGCAGACGGTAACAAGCGGACAGCGCTCTATCTGGTCGAATTGCCAGTCCAGAGGAGCGGCTATGAGATCGTCGAAGACGACGACGTGATTGCGGACACAATTACCAGCGTCGCGCGCGGCGATACCAGGTATGAGGACCTCGCGGAATGGTTCCGCGAACGCTTGGTTCGACCGGGTGAGTCATAGTCGTCAAGAAAATGGAATACGGTGAAAGTCACTTCGTGAAGTTCTCAAGGGATGGTTGTGAGAGAGCACCGCCTATCTCGTGCACGAGATAGGCGGTGCTCTCCTTATAGGAGTTGAACGGTGTTTGGCTTGTCTCGACAAGCCGGAAAAGGTCGTCCGCCGTTCGTTTGCTTCACTTCCTGGGCTCGCGTGGGAACTGTGGCGCGGTGACGGGAACATAAGGAAAACGACCGCGTTGCTTGGTTGCCGTTGTGCTTGGATCAGTGCCGCCGCGGACATAGACCTTGCCTGGGTCATATGCGGGGCCGAAATCCCAGGTTGGGAAGCGGCCATGTTTCATTGCGTCGTGGACAAACATGCGTTTTTTCTGCGAGGCGCGAATGCGTTTTTCCAGCCCTGCTTCATCCCATCGGGCCATCATGGCGGCCCGCATTCGAGTGATCTGTTCCTGGTGCTCTGGAGCCTCGGCCAAGTTGGCCAGCTCCAGAGGGTCGGCTTCGGTGTCGAAGAACATCAAGGGATCGGTGCGGGTATGGACCAGCTTCCTCGCGCCCTCGATCATGATGAAGGCAGGGCCATAAAGGCTTTCGCCGGTGGATTCGACGAAGACCCGGTCGTCGGGGCTGTTTCGCTCGGGCCGATCGAACAGGCTGCGACCGTCGTGAGGTGCGACGTAGCCGTCGAAGCTGCCACCGCTGGCAATGTCGGTGAAGGTTGGCATCAGGTCGACAAGGGACGCCAGTGCTTCTTCCCGGTGGCCCGCTTTCACGCCGGGGCCCTGCATGATCATCGGGACGCGCAGCGAGGCCTCATAAGGGTTGAACTTGAACCACATGCCACGCTCACCCAGCATTTCGCCGTGGTCCGAGATCAGGAAGACATAGGTGTTGTCCAGCTGCCCGATGCTTTCCAGCGTTTCAATCAGCCCGCCGACCAGTTCGTCGATATGGGTGACCATGGCGAAGTAGGCACGGCGCGAGCTTTCCAACTGCTCGGGTGCAATGTCGAATTCATCCTGTCGGATGGTCATGAAATAGCGTTGCGACCAGGGGTCCCGATCCTCGTATGGGATGAAGGGCACTTCTGGTTCGGGAATGTCACGGCCTTCGTACATATCCCAGTACTTGCGGCCCGCGACGAAGGGGTTGTGCGGCTGTGTGAACGAGACATGCAAAAGGAACGGGCGGTCGTCGGTGGATCGTGCGTGGTCGTAAAGCTCCTTCCTGGCGGCGATGAAAACCTCTTCATCGTAGTCCAGTTGAAGGTTGCGTTCGCAATGACCGCTTTCGACGACGCTGAGGAGGCTCATGACCGAAGGGGCATAGGCCTCGTCGGTCTTGTCCCAATCCATCGTCCAGGCGAAATCCGAGGGGTAGATGTCGGTGGTCAGGCGTTCCTCGAACCCGTGCAACTGGTCAGGGCCGACGAAGTGCATCTTGCCCGAGAGCGTGGTTTTGTATCCAAGCCTGCGCAGGTAATGGGCATAGGTCGGCTCGGAGGGCAGGAACTCGGCGCCGTTGTCGAAGACGCCCACGTCCGAGGGCAGGCGTCCGGTCATCATCGAGGCGCGCGACGGGCCACAGACCGGGTTGTTGCAATAGCTGTTTGCGAAAGTCGTCCCGTTCTCGGCCATCTTGTCGATGTTCGGCGTGATCGCATGGGATTTGCCATAAGCCGACAGGCAAAGCGCGGTCATCTGGTCGGCCTGGATGACGAGAACATTTGGACGGGTCACGGGAATTTCCTTGCGCAGTGTCGTCCGCCCGGACCTTGGCCCGGGCGGGTTTGGCCTGTTCTTACTTTTCGCCGACGCGGGCAACGAACTCTTCGATGCCAGGCACGCCTATTTCACGGTAATACTTCAGGGCACCGGGATGCAGGGGCGCACCAAAACCGTTCAGGACCGTTTCTTTCGACACACGACCAAAGGCCGGGTGAACGCCCGACAGATCGTCAAGGCTTTCGAAGATCGCCTTGGTCATTTCATGGACCCGCTCTTCCGAGACATCCGCCGAGATCACCAGCCCGTTGGCAAGGCCATAGGTCGGTGTGTCGCCAGGAACGTCCTCATAAGTGCCGCCGGGGATCGAAAGGCGGAAGTAAGGCGGGTACTTGGCGTTAAGATCGGCATAGAAATCGTCAGGGATCGGGATCAGCTTCACGTCGCGCTGCGCCGAAAGCTTGATCACCGGCGGCAGCGGGAAGGAGCCGTTCCAGAGGGCCGCGTCGATATTGCCGTCGCTCAGCATATCGACCATGTCGCCAAGGCGCACGCGGAAGGCCTCGAAGTCGTCACCCGCGATCATGTCCATCAGCACGTTAGCATCCAGCATCGAAACGCCGCCGGGCTGCCCCATGCCAATGCGCTTGCCCTTCAGATCCTCCAGCGAGTTGATCGGCCCGCCTTCGAGCGTGATGACATGCATGCCGACGGGCGCGATTGCCATCCATGACAGGATCTTGCCCGGCTCGCCGCCTTCATAGGGGCCGGTTGCGGCGTAGGCTTCATAGGAAGACAGGGTCGTTGCCATCGAGGCTTCCAACTCCTTGTCCTGCAAGAGCTTGATGTTTGCCACATAGCCCTTGGTTTCTTCTGCAGTCACCTCGATGCCGTCGACCTTCTTGTTGATTACATCGGCGATCCCTGCCGACCATGTGTAGGCTGTGCAACCGACAGGGCAGGAGCCGATCGAGAAGAACTCGGCCTTTGCGGCGACCGGCGCGACCAGTGTGGCCGCTACGATCAACGTGTTTCTTAGAGTGAATTTCATTGGATATCTCCCTTTGAGGTTGTTGCGATCGGTTCCGAGCCGATTTCTGTGTTGGTGTTTTCCGAAGGTGTGCCGTTCTTCAGGTTCCAGAAGATCAGCGCTGCTGCGACCAGCACGGCCAAAGTGTCGAAACGCCAGTCCGAGCTCAGGAAAAGGACAGCCGCCAGGGCGAAGCCAAGCCGCTCGACAATGGAAAGCCGAAAAGCGAAGAAGCCCATCATCGCGATGCTTGCCGCAACGCCGCCCGCGATCGCGGTGACGCAGGATAGGACGACCTGCACCCAGGTCACGTCGATGGCCAGAAGTGCGGGATCGTAGACAAAAAAGTAGGGCACCGAGAAGGCGCCCATGCCGAACTGGCAGGCCAGAACGGCGACTTTCAGCGGGTTGCCTTGGCTGATCGAAGCCGCCGCATAGGCCGCAAGGGCCACGGGCGGCGTGATCGACGACAGCATGGCCGAATAAAGCACGAAAAGGTGCGCTGCAAGCAGGCCAACGCCCAGATCGACAAGCGCCGGAGCGACCAACGTGGCAACCAGGATATAGGCCGCTGCCGTCGGCAATCCCATGCCCAGGATCAGGCAGGTCAGCATGGTCAACACCAGGGCGACTGGCAATTGCCCGCCCGACAACAAGACCACCAGCGTCGAGAACTTCAACCCGATGCCGGTCAGCGTGATGATCCCGATGATGCACCCCGCCGCAGCACAAGCCAGCGCAACGGGGATCACCGCATTGGCGGCCGCAACCGCAGTTTCGACCATCCGGCGCGGTGTTTGCGCCGAAGCGTGAGAGAAGAAGCTGACGATCACCGAAGTGGCCACGGCCCAGAAGGACGACAACATGATCGAATAGCCATTGAGCAGCATGCCGACAAAGACCGGCAGCGGAGCCAAGAGGTAGGATCGTTTGACGATGGACCCCCAGTCAGTTGTCGAGCCCGCGTCGCGCAGCAAGGGGATGTTCCGCTTGACCGCCTCGAAATGCACCATGGCCAGAAGCACGGCATAAAAGATCACCGCAGGCAGGAAAGCTGCCTTGGCGATGGTCAGGTACGAAGTCGCGGTGAACTCGGCCATGATGAAAGCAGCCGCCCCCATGACAGGGGGCATCAACTGGCCTCCGGTCGAGGCGACGGCCTCGATGGCGCCTGCGGCCTCTTTGCGATACCCGCTCTTGCGCATCAGTGGGATCGAGATCGGCCCGGTCGTCAGAACATTGGCTACTGCGGTGCCCGAGATCATGCCCATCAGGCTGGACCCAACGACGGCGGCTTTCGCAGGCCCGCCCCGCATCCGGCCCGTCAGGCCCGTGGCGAAATCCATCAGAACTTGCCCCGCGCCGGTCTTCTCCAGAAGCGCCCCCAACACCACAACGCCGGTCACGAAGGTGGCGCTCACGCCCAATGGCGTGCCGAAGATGCCGCCGCCGCCCAGATACAACTGTGCCGTCACGCGCTTCAGTGAATAGCCCCTATGGGCCAGGCCGTCGGGCAGATAGGCTCCGAACAGGCCATAGACGATGAAGATCGACGCCAGGATCACGATGGGCCAGCCGATGGTCCGACGGCATGCATCGAACAGGGCGATGACAAGGATGACTGCAAAGACGATCTCTAGCTCAGTAATCTCGCCCCAGCGGTCGTTGATGGCATCAAAGTTCACGATATGGTGCCCGGTGGCGATCACCCCCGCGGCCAGAACGACCAGGATCCAGAGTCGTTGCAGAAGCACTGCCGGGCCATTCGCACCGTCGCTTACGGACGCGCGAAGAGCAGCGACATATACCAGCGCCATCACCAAAAGAAGATGCCCGCTGCGCTGCAGCCCGTCGGGAAAGACCCCGAAATAGGCCGCGTAAAGCGTCAGACCGACCAGCAGCACCGAGACAATGCCGATGGTCCAGTCAAAGAGCCGTCCGGTCGCCTCAGGCATAGGCGGCCCCATTGCTCTCAGACGCACTGCTGTTCAGCTGTTCGAAATCCAGCCGATCCGAATAGCAGAAGGTATGAAGGGCTAGCAGCGACGCGGCTTCGGCCGGCGATACTTCGCCCTTTACCAGTCGGTAACCGCTGTCTGGGCCATAGCCAAAGGCGGTGGTCAGCTTTGCCTCGGCTCCCTTGAAGTACCCATCGCTGGAACCAAGCGTGCCGCTTAGGATGATCAACTCGGGTGCCAACAGCTTAGTCAGCGGATCCAGCGCTTCGGCCAGGATTCCACCGGCTTCAATCATGCACGGAAGGTTTATGTCATCCTCTATCACTTCAAGCAGCGACGCGGCATAAACCGGCAGCTTCGAGCGGTCGAAAGTGTCGTGATCCAACCTGCCAAGTTTCGCCAGCACACCGAAGCCGGTGGCCGACAAGTTGAGACAGTCATCGCGACCACATGTGCAACGCAACGTTCGGCGATGCGACCGAAAGTGACCGATGCGACCGGAGTCTCCCGTCGCACCGCGCACGACGCGACCTTCCGATACCACACCGACGCCTGCAAAGGTCGCAACGTGCGCCAGCGCGAATTCCGAGACGCCACGCGCGGCACCGAAGCGCAATTCGGATAGGGCGAGCGCGTTGGCGATGTTTTCGATCACCACCGGCCGGCCGATGTTCCGGCGCACTTCGTTCCAGAATGCGCCCTCGTCGTTGTCCCAACCGAAGTATTCCGAACGCACGATCTGGCTGCGGTCTGGGGTGGTCTTGGCTGAAAGCGCGACACCGACACCGACGATGCGGTCCATATCGATGCCCGTTTCGGTGATCAACTCACGAAGGGCGTTCGAATAGTGCCCTGCGGTGTCGGCGGCATCCTCGAACGAAATGTTGTCGACCGTCCGACGAGCTATGGTGTCGCCGTTCCCGTCGCAGACAGAGACCTCCGAAAAATAGGCGGATACCGTGATGCCGGCGGCGAAAATACCCCTTGGGTTGATCCGCAAGCCCTTTCGTGGTCGGCCAAGCCGACGCTGCTTGCCGGTCTCTTTCTCGGGCAGTTCGAACTCCTCGATGATCCCGGCGCCCAGCAAATCCCAGGCGATCCGTGTCGCGGCCATCTCGGAAAATCCGAAGGCGCGCGCAAGTTCTGCACGGGACACTCCCGGCACTGCCTGGATTCGGCTCAGCATGAGACCCCGGTGCGTGCGCCGGAGGCTGGCTGGCGTTGATCTGGACGAATCTTTACTAACCATCTGTTAGTTTGTAATGACGGCTTCTCGATTCTGTCAAACCATTCGTGGATTTCAGGGCTTGCCGACATCGCGGTCCCATTCTGAAAGATAGGCGGGCAGTGGTGCCTCCCCATCGATGATCTGCGCCACAACCTCTTGAGGAAGTTCAGGAAAATGCGGTTCAATCGGCTCGACCCAAGGCAGGCGTCGGTTCGCCTTCGTGCCATCCACGCCTCCCGTTCCGCGCCTGACATATCGCGCTTCATCCCCTTTGCGCGCCACATAGTCCCAGTCTTCATGGGCGCCCGGGGTCGCTTTGAGGAACAGCCGTTCGGCTTGGCTGGTGCGAATGCGTCGGTCAATCTCATCCGGATCCCAACCTTCCATCAGGATGGATTTCAGCCGCCCGTGCGTCTCTTGGTGCGCCGGATCGCCTGCGAGGTTCTGCAACTCGTCGGGGTCGGCTTCCAGATCGTGCAGCAGATCCGGGTGGCCGTGGGTATAGATCAATTTGAACCGGCCTTGGCGAACCATGCGACAGGGCACGCAAGGACCGATGCCATAGTAATCCGAGATCGCCAGATCGCGGGTTGGCTGACCTTCCAGCGCAGGTTCAAGGCTTTCACCATCGCATGGCAATCTCACTTCGCCCCCCGCGATGCCCACCAGTGTCGGCAACAGATCAACCAAGGAAACGCAGTCATCGACCCGGCGCGGCGCGTACCGCTTGGGTGCCGACACCATCAGGGGAACGCGGGCGGACCATTCATAAAAGCTCTGCTTGAACCACATGCCCCGCTCACCCAGCATCTCGCCATGGTCGGCACAGAAAAGGACGACGGTGTCATCGGCCTGCCCAGAGGCGTGCAATGCTGCGAGAATTTCGCCCACCTTGTCGTCAATGAACGAGATCATCGCATAGTAGCCATGGCGGGCACGCTGGAGGTCATCCTGGGTCACTTGGTGCCGGTGTCGGCCATGAGCAAAGAACAGCGCGCGGGAGGCATAGTCGAGATCGTCGAAGGGCAACGCACCAACAGCAGGCAAGTCGATCTCGTCCGGAACGTACCTGTCCCAGTATCTCCGATCCGCGACAAAAGGCGTATGCGGGCTGGTGAAGGACGCGATCTGAAACCAGGGCCCCGCTTCATCGCCACGCCGCGCAAGGTCATAGATTGACTGAACTGCGGCATGGGCAACTTCCTCGTCAAAATCCTCTTGCAAGGTGCGTGCCGCGGGTCCGGCATCGACGACACCGTTCAAGCCCGTTGCTGATGGCACAAAGGCAGGGCCTGCATCCCAGTCGGCCACCCAGTCGAACCCCGAGGGGTAGACATCCGTGACTGTGCGTTCTTCGAAGCCATGCATCTGGTCCGGCCCGATAAAGTGCATCTTGCCGGACAGAACCATGTGATAGCCCAGGTGACGCAGATGATGCGCCATGGTCGGCTGGCTGGAGGCCAGTTCGCAGGCGTTGTCCCAAACCTCGATCGAGGGCGTCAAGCGTCCCGACAGCATCGAGGCGCGGGACGGCACGCAGACCGGGTAGTTGCAATAGGCGTTGTCGAACACCACGCTTTCGGCGGCCAGCCGGTCTAGGTGCGGTGTCTTGCAGACCGAGTTGCCGTAGAACGACAGCGCCTGGGGGGCCAGTTGGTCGGCCATGATCATCAAGATATTTGGCTTGTCGGTCATGGGTTTACACCGCTGCCCGGCGATAGACAGCGTGTTCGGTCGTGTAGAACTGGATGGTCGACGGTCCGTTCGATCCGCCGACGCCCATGGCGCTGTCCTTGACGCCAACAAAGGGCGTGTGGTTCTCGGGGAAGCTGCCGGCGTTCACGTGGATCATGCCGCTTTCGCTTTCGGCGACGAAGCGTTCCACGACATCGCCACGCTCCGAATAGAGGCAGGAGGACAGGCCGAAGGCGACGTCATTGGCGATGCTCAGAGCCTCGTCTACCGTGTCATAGGCGATCACCGACAAGACCGGGCCAAAAGCCTCGTCGCGCGCAATTTCCATGTCTCGCGTGACACCGGACAGGATCGTCGGTGCATAGAAATACCCACCTGTGTCCGTGTCGAGGGTCTGACCTCCCGCCGCGATTTGCGCACCTTCCACTTCGGCGCGGGTGACGAACCCCGCCACGTCCCGAAGCTGTTGCGCGCTGGACAGGGGACCGATCCTGGCGCCCTCTGCCGTGCCGTCCATTGGCCGCATCGCCTCAGCGCGCCTGGCCAGCCCCGCAACCACCTCTGCTTCCAGCGCGCGGCTAACGATCACTCGGCTGACCGCCGTACATCTCTGCACGCACGCCGCGAAGGCGGAGGCCATGATCTGATCGAGCGCAGCGTCCAGATTGCTGGCGTCGTTCAGGATGGCGGGGTTCTTGCCGCCCAACTCCAGCGAAACTTCGGCCAAGTGGCCTGCCGCCGCCATGGCGACTCGTCTCCCGACCTCAACCGAGCCTGTGAAGCTGACGGCATCGACACCCGCGTGTTCAGACAGGGCCTGGCCCAGGCCGCCGCCGCCGATCACGGCCCGCACCAGGTTCCGGGGCAGAACCTCGGCAGCAATCTCGGCCATCATGGCTATGGCCCCGGGCGTCAAGGAGGCAGGCTTAAGGATGATCGCGTTGCCGCAAACCAACGCGGGGATGGCCTTGCGCATCGGCGTGCTGAACGGGAAATTCCAGGGGTTGATGCCAAGGATCACGCCGCGAGGACGGCGCGTGGAACAGGCAACCGTGCCGGGGATCTGCGAGGGGAAGACCTCGCCAATCGGCGCGCTCGCACGACCAATGCAAGCCCGCGCCTCACCGATGGCCTTGCCAACCTCGCCGCGCGCCTCGGCCAATGGCTTGCCCATTTCCCTGGTAGTGCAGAGCGCGATGTCTTCGGCGCGCGCTTCCAGCCCGTCGACGTATTTGGCCACCAGGGCGCCGCGTTCCGGCTGCGGTGTTGCAGCCCAGCCGATCTGCGCTTGGCGCGCTTGTGAAATGCAGTCATCCAAAGCGTCCATGGGGGTTGCGTCATGGGTTGCAATGATCTCGGTCGCGGCGGGATTGCGAGTTTCAATGGGCATGAGCGATGTCCTGTCTTGTGCCTCTGGCGTCGGCGCGGATCATCGCGGCGGCCTTTTCGGCGATCATGTATGTAGGTGCATTGGTGTTGGCCGAGGTGATCTTCGGCATGATCGAGGCATCGACAACGCGAAGCCCTTCAACACCGTTCACGCGGCACTCGGGGTCGACCACCGCTTGGGCGTCCGAGCCCATTCGGCAGGTGCCGACAAGGTGATAAACGGTCCCCGCCATACGCCGGACGGCCTCCAGCACTTCCGCGTCGCTTTGGTGTTCGGCGCCGGGGATCACCTCGCGCGTCCAGCGGTGACGGAATTCGGGGCGGTTGTAGAGTTCCCGCACCAGCCGGATACCTTCGACGATGACTTGCCGGTCTTTCTCGGCGGAAAGGTAGTTGGTGCGGATGCGCGGGTCGGCAAAAGGATCGGTCGAGGCGATCTGGATCGAACCCCGGCTCTCCGGATGACACTGCCAGAATGAGGTGGTGAAGCCTGAATAGCGATGCAGCGGCGTGCCCGGCCTGTCTACCGACAAGGGCATGACGAAAAGCTGCAAATCGGGGCGGCCCCCTTCGGCGCATTTGGTGCAGGCGGCTCCGCCGACCTGACCGGCTCCCACTGTCAACGGGCCGCGTGATTGCAGCAGCCATTCAAGCCCCATCTTCGCCAGGCTGAACGGGTTTCGGATGCGGTCGTTCAGCGAAGCGCCGCGCCCCTCCAACTCGACGATGGTGCGCATTTGCAGATGATCCTGCAGGTTTTCGCCCACCTCGGGCGCGTCGTGGCGCACCTTTATGTCATGGTTTTCCAGAACTTCGGCCGGACCAATGCCCGAGAGTTGCAAGAGCTGCGGTGACTGGACCGACCCGCCGCTCAGGATCACTTCGCAGTCGGCGTGAACCTCGTGCGCCGTACCACCTTTGATATACCGCACGCCTGTTGCCCGCGGCCCGTTGAACAGGATTTCGGTGACATGCGCTTCCGTCTCCAGCGTCAGATTGGGCCGTTGCAAGGCAGGACGCAGGAATGCCGTCGCGGCGCTGTCGCGCCATCGCCCGCGAAGGGTCAACTGGTAGGCACCGACGCCAAAGGCGCTCTCGCCATTGAAGTCGTCGTTTCGCGGAAGTCCATGCCCGATGGCTGCCTGAAGCCAGTCGTTGCAGGCCGCGTTGTCGTTGCGCAGGTCCGAGACCTGCAACGGCCCATGCGCCCCGCGCAGTTGCGAAGGCGGCCCCGCATAGGTCTCGACGGCGCGGAAGTGGGGCAGAACATCGTCGAATGACCAATCCTCTGCACCGAGCGCGGCCCAATCGTCGAAATCGACGCGTTGCCCGCGAATATAGATCAGGCCGTTGACAGAACTGGAACCGCCCACGACTCGCCCTCGCGGACAATCCATTCGCCGGTCTGCGATGCCGGGGTCCGGCTCTCCGCGATAAAGGTGGGAGACGCGGCTGTCATAAATGGATTTGTAGTAGCCAACCGGCAGCTTCAGCCAGAACCCGCGATCCCCGCCGCCGCCTTCCAGAACAAGGACGCGCGCCGCATCATCTTCCGACAATCGGGCCGCCAGAGTTGACCCCGCCGTGCCCGATCCAATGATGATGTAGTCGTAGCCCGTCATGCATCCACCCAAAAGTTCTATTTATGGAATTAATCGAAAGTCTCTGGCGACGCAACAAAAATTCTATATATAGGATTTTAGAGTTTATCCGAAGGCTGAAAGCAATGACCGACACACTTCGCCAAAGCCGCGCGCCTCTGTATCTTCAGATCGCCGAAGTCCTGCGCCAGGATCTGGACCGTGGCGTTTGGCAGGCGGGAGAGCTTTTGCCAACGATTTCCGAGCTTTCGGCGAAGTTCTCTGTGGCCAAAGTGACCGTTCGCCAGGCCGTGAAAATTCTTGAGGAAGAGGGTCTTCTGGAATCCCGAAGGGGGCGCGGCACAACAGCGCTGCCACCGCCTCCAGCGCGCGACAGGCTGCATCTGGGCACGCGCCTGTCCACCCTGGCCAACCATTATCGTGGTGATGAACCGGCGCTGGACCTTCTGGAAGATCGCGATGCCGATGTGCCGGGCGAACCGCTGATCGGCACCCTGTCGGACGGGGGTTATCACCTGCTGAAGCGCACTCATGCCCGCGCGCGCGAGACCTATTGCGTGATCTCGATCTACTTCGAAAAGGACGTCTTCGAACGGCACGAAGCGGAATTCCGAACCCAGCTTGCCTTGCCGGTTCTGGTCGATTCCAACGACATCGACATTGCCCGGGCGCGGCAGTCGCTGACAATCGGCAAGTGCGACTATGATACGGCGGGGATGTTGAACCTGGCTGTCGGAGACCCGATTGTCGAGGTCCGACGCGTCATCTGTGACGGTCAGGATCGGGTGATCTATCTTGCCGATGTCACGTACCGCAGCGATTTTGTCCGTCTCGATATGGACCTTCTTGCATGATCGACGTTGCGCGCATCCAGGCCTGGGCCTTTCGCAGCCCGACCGCCAAGCCGGTCGCCACATCCTTTGGCATCATGCACGACCGCCCGGCCGTGCTGGTCCGGATCGAGGATCGCGACGGTGCATTCGGCTGGGGTGAGATCTGGGCCAACTGGCCCGCGGCCGGGGCGGAACATCGGGTGCGCCTGCTTGACATGGATGTGGCGCAGCTGGTCCTGGGGCAACAGACAGTGACCCCTTCCGACATGTTCCACAGGTTAGACGCCCAGACCCGCATACGTGCCGTGCAATGCGGCGAGGTCGGCCCCTTCGCGCAGGTCATTGCCGGACTGGATATTGCGCTTTGGGATATGGCCGCGCGGCGCCGGGGTCTGCCCCTACGCCGACTTATCCGCGAAAACGCACCCGACAGCGTTCCGGCCTATGCCAGTGGCATTCAGGTTTTCGCGATGGATGACCTGATACCCCGTGCTCGGGCTGATGGGCACCAGCGGTTCAAACTGAAGGTTGGCTTCGACATGACGGCCGACATCGCCGCCATCCATCGCATTCAGGCAGACTTGTCGCCCGGCGAACTGATCGCCTGCGATGCCAACCAGGCCTGGACGCTGGATCAGGCCAAGGCGTTCCTCACCGGCATCACGGATGTGCCGCTGCATTGGCTGGAAGAACCCCTGCCGGTCTTCAGTGATGCCTCTGAATGGCAGAACCTCGCGGATCACGCCACAATCCCCTTGGCGGGCGGGGAAAACATCATTGGCGAAACCGACTTCAAAGCGTCTATCCAGGCTTGCTTCCTTTCGGTGATCCAGCCGGATGTGGCAAAATGGGGCGGTGTCACCGGCAATCTGGCCGTGGCGCGCCATGCGCTGTCTCGGGGGCGTCGCTATTTCCCCCATTTCCTTGGCGCGGGCATCGGCCTGGCCGCGTCGGCCGAACTTCTGGCCGGTGCCGGCGGAGACGGTCTTTTGGAGATCGATGTCAACGAAAACCCGCTCAGATCGCTGTTCTTCGAAGGCGGCGAGCCGGTGTCAGATGGCGCATGGCATTGTTCCGACGCACCGGGTCTGGGAATTGACGAAATCCCGGAAAGCCTGACCCCCTTTCAGACCCTCTACGCCGAGATCATCTAGCGCGCAGCTGACCATCGGCAGTGCATCCGAGTGCATAGATGCGCGGCAGCAGAAGAAATGGCCCAGGTGGCAATAACAGCACTCAACCGCTAGAAGGCTTCCATGGCGCACACAGGTCACCTGAACATTCCCGAGCCCTTCGGAGAACGGCAACAAAATGAATAGGCTGTCTTTACCCCGATATCTCCAGCAAGCCTGCCAATCAAGAAGGGTCCCTTTTCCGCATATCAGGGATCTGCCCTATGCTCGAGCAGATGACCAAGCCAAGGAATGTTTCAACGGCATCTTCCCCGCCTTGCCCCGCAGTTCTTGGCTGAATTTTTCCTAGCCCGTAAATGCCGGCTGCAAGAAAAAACCGGACATTCTTTTGAGCACCGACAATGCCTGCTTCGTCCGCGCTGCGTGAATTTGTCCTCTGAGAATTTCTGCGCAGTCGATGAATGGCCGATCTCCTCGCTGCCCTGCGGCGCTGAAATTTAAGCGCCTGCGGCACCACTGTCCCATTAAGAATCAAATAGATTCAATTGGTTGCTTGGCCTGTCCTGCGAGTCCTGACGTCCCGCGGTCTCAAGCAGTTGATTCAGTGGAGCTTTCTCGAAGATCGCGAGGCTCAGGATCTGCAGGATTGTGTGGAGGCTTTCCTCGATGTTCAGGCGCTTGCGGATGATCGCGACGGTCACGTAGACCGACACGGCGATCCAGATCTGGCTCTTCACCGCGTTTTCCGTGGTGCCGAAGAACGACTTTGTTCGCAGGTGCTGCTTGATCCGTTTTAGAAGACAGTTCGACCTGCCACCTCGAACGGTGGATGTCTGCGACTGTCATGGCCGGCAAGGCGAAGTTGCTGGTCAGGAAGACGAGGGTCTTGTCGCATGCCGGGTCGCGATGCTTGACCCGCCGCAGCCTGTCCGGGAAATCGGTTGCGCTGTTGACGCCGTCCGGCCGCACGACCTGATCGCAGACGAGTCCGGCGGTTCGGTCCACGGGTCGGGAGGAAAGGCGGCGGAGCCTGGTGTTCGACTTCGCTCTCAGGACGAAGAGGCTGCCGCAGGGATGAAGACGATGGAGGCGCTCGAAGTCGAGGCAGGCCCGGTCCATGAACGCTCCGGCTTCCGGAACCAGCATGTCCAGGACGTTGACGTCATGCAGCTTTCCGTCGGACATGTGAATGAATGCGGGAATGCTGCCATGCAGGTCGAGGAGCGTGTGCAGCTTGACGGCGCCCTTCGTCTTGCGGAACCGCGCCCACGGGAACAGCGACAGGCAGAGGTCGGTCGTCGAGGAGCCGAGCGCGCAGACGGTGTCCTTGACATCAAGGCCGGGAAGCGTGTCGCCGGCGTGGATGCCCCGGGCGATGTGGATGAGGTGCTGCGCGAAGTCGGCGTGGAGTCTCCAGTCACGGGCCTGGTTGGCGTTGGCGAGGTTGTTGCGGGACACCCCGCCACGGATGCCCATGTGGCAAAGCTTTCCGGACTGGGCGCGCAGGCAGGCTTCGATGTCGCGCAGGCTGCTCCTGCGGGTGAGCTGGGCGAAAGCCATGCACCGGCACTGATCCGCGCATGTGAATGCCTTGACGCAGCGGTCCCCGCCATATCGCGAGACACAGCGGCGGAACGTGTCCCATGGCAGGTGCTGCATGATCTGGGCGAAAACCAGGCTGCCGGAATGCATCGCGTTCTCCCTCTTGATGGTGCGCAACAGGGAAGAAGAGTGAATTGAGCGGAATTCCGGTTCAAGTCGGCAGCGCCCGGAAATTCCGGTTCGCGCATTTGCTTCAGCATCTTATGGAATGTTAATCCGATTTTCCTGGGACAGCAGTGCGCCTGCGGCATTCTTCGCGCTGCGAGCGCGCGCCGCACGAAAATCCAATTCACGGTTTGGGCTCAATTGCAGCCATTCTTCGCGCTCTTTTCGAATGACGGCTCTAGATACGGTGTCGTCCCCTATAGGCCTCATCGCATGACTTGTTAGCTGGATTACCCTAAGAAAGAACGGATCGTGCACATCCTGGATCAACGGATCGACTGAGCGATCCTGTAAGCTGTTGCCCTGCCGATATTAAGTTGCATTGCGACCTGACCGGGCGTCATTCCAGCCTTGATGAGTTCTTGCGCCGCAGAAACCTTCTCGCTGGGGAGCGGCGGCCGTCCCGGCTTCCTGCCGCGCTTCCTGGCGGCCGCGATGCCGTCGCGGGTGCGTTCCGCGATCAGCCGGCGCTCGAAATGCGCGATCGCGCCGAAGACGTGAAAGACCAGCTCGCCGGCGGCGAATGACGTGTCAACGTCCTCCTCGAGGCTGACCAGGTGAATGCCACGCTCCTTGAGGTCCTCGACGATCTCGAGCAGTTCCTTCAGCGACCGGCCAAGACGGTCGAGGCGGATGACGCAGAGGCTGTCGCCGGGTCGCGCATGATCGATCAGCTCGGTCAGGGCCGGGCGCTTGGCGCGGTTGCCCGAGATGGCTCTGTTGCAAGAATTTGCCGCAGTTGCCGGGGGTTTGGTCTGGTTCCGTCTTTCTTCAAGATCCTTGCTGGATCGCGATCTTTTCAAGCTCCGCTCCATGCAGCGGCATCGACTCGCTCAACATCTCCGGCCCGATCCCGAAGGCACGTTCGGCAAGACGCGCTTCGCCCCTGATGCCGGGCTGAAGCTGGAAGGCCTTGGCCCGCTTCTTCCGGAGGGCGCGCATGACCCCGGAGCCCTTGATCGTGGCGCAGGCGGTCTTCATTGACTTGAAGCCAAGGGTCGGCTTGATCAGGCGCTTGAGCTTGCCATGGTCGGCCTCGACGACGTTGTCGAGGCATTTCACCTGCCCGTGTTCGGTCTCGGGGGGACACTTGCCGGCCTGCTTCAGCTCCCGGATGGCCTGGCCGTGGCATCCCGCCTTGCCGGTGTTGATAACGACGGGCCTCTCCCGCTCCTTGCACCCGCGCAGCGCCTTGCCCGGGAACCGCTTGGCGGCGTTGGCATTGCGGGCCTGCGACAGGAGGAAGTCGATGGTGTCGCCACGGCCGTCGACCGCACGGTACAGATACGCCCGTTTCCCTCTGACCTTGATGCAGGTCTCGTCCACGCGCCAGGACCGGGCAAAACTGCGCGGCAGGTACTGCCGGCGCAGCCGCCTTTCGATTTCCGGCGCGCAGGCCTGCACCCAGCGATAGATGGTGCCGTGGTCCACCGCGACGCCGCGCTCTTCCAGCATTTCCTCGAGGTCACGGTAGCTGACGCCATATCGGGAGTACCACCGAACGGCCCACAGAATGATCTCGCCCCGGAAGTGCCGCCATTTGAAGTCATGGGTCATGGGAGAGTCTCCAAAAGCGCAATCTACCGCTGCCTCGCTCACAAGGACAGCTGGGAGCGGTTTTTGCAACAGGGCCTGCGCGCCTCCCCCAGGCAAAGACGCCCGATCACAGATCAACGCCTCGTTTGTACGCGTTCTGTTCTGCAAGATGTCCATATATGCAGCTTCGGTCCGTTTAGGCCGAAGAGATGCGGCGCCATGCACCGACCTACCCCCCCCCCCCCCCACACACACACACATGTCCAGTGTTGGCTTCCACGCGCCCGGAGCGGCGTGGGGAGGCATGGGGAGGCATGGGAAAAGGGAAGCGGGTCCAAACCGCAGGCCCTCTCAGCGAGCCGCTGTGGCGCTCCTGCAGGGCCGCATCCGGTCCGGGATCCCGGACCGTTTCGTTATGCTTGTAATGATTTTTTGATCCGGCTCAGAACTTCAGTTTAGGGCCCTTCTTGCAGTTTCCCATCTTTCCGGCTATGTTTCCGGAAATGGAGGATGTCGTGCCCAACACCGATCCGTCTCCCGTAACCAAGTGGCGCGAGCACCGCCGGCGGCAGGGCTTCGTGCGTGTCGAAATCCAGGCCCGCAAAATGGACGCTGCACTCGTGCGGGACGTCGCCAAGGCGTTGGCAGATCCCGAGCGCGAGACTGAGACGCGCACCATTTTGCGCGAGAGGATCGCCGCACCACGCTCTGGAGGGCTCAAGGCGCTGCTTGCCGCAGCGCCTCTCGAAGGGATCGATCTTGAACGTCCGCGCGATTTCGGGCGTGACGCCGCCTTATGAATTTCCTGATCGATACAAACGTCATCTCAGAGGTGCGCAAGGGTGAACGGTGCGATCCGGCCGTGGCGACGTGGTGGAACGGCGTCGCTGAGGATGATCTGTGGCTCAGCCCGTTGGTGCTGGGCGAGATCCGCAAGGGCGTGGAATTGGCGCGCCGCCGCGACCCCCGCAAAGCCGAAGCGATCGAGGCATGGCTTGCCGATGTTGCATTGGGCTTTGGCGATCGCATTCTGCCCGTCGATACGGCTGTTGCCGAGCATTGGGGCAGGATAAATGCGATCCGCCCAGTGCCGGTCGTCGATGCGCTCCTGGCCGCGACGGCCAAGGCCAATGGCCTGACCCTCGTGACACGCAACGCGGCGGACGTGGCGGGACTGGACGTGGACGTGCTGAACCCGTTCGAGGCTTGAACACTCATCCGTGCCCGCGAAACGGACTGAATCCGCACTTCGTTCGGCTCTGTTGCAAGAATTTGCCGGAGTTGCCGGGGGTTTGGCCTGGTTCCGTCTTTCTTCAAGATCCTTGCTGGATCGCGATCTTTTCAAGCTCCGCTCCATGCAGCGACATCAACTCGCTCAACATCTCTGGCCCGATCCCGAAGGCACTTTCGACAAGACGCGCTTCGCCCCTGATGCCGGGCTGAAGCTGGAAGGCCTTGGCCCGCTTCTTCCGGAGGGCGCGCATGACCCCGGAGCCCTTGATCGTGGCGCAGGCCGTCTTCATTGACTTGAAGCCAAGGGTCGGCTTGATCAGGCGCTTGAGCTTGCCATGGTCGGCCTCGACGACGTTGTCGAGGCATTTCACCTGCCCGTGTTCGGTCTCGGGGGGACACTTGCCGGCCTGCTTCAGCTCCCGGATGGCCTGGCCGTGGCATCCCGCCTTGTCGGTGTTGATCACGACGGGCTTCTCCCGCTCCTTGCACCCGCGCAGCGCCTTGCCCGGGAGCCGCTTGGCGGCGTTGGCATTGCGGGTCTGCGACAGGTGGAAGTCGATGGTGTCGCCACGGCCGTCGACCGCGCGGTACAGACACGCCCGTTTCCCTTTGACCTTGATGCATGTTTCGTCCACGCGCCAGGACCGCGAAAGTCCGCCTGGGCGACAGTGCCGGCGCAGGCGCCTTTCGATTTCCGGCGCGCAGGCCTGCACCCGGCGATGGATGGCGGCATGGTCCACCGCGACGCCGCGCTCTTCCAGAATTTCCTCGAGGTCACGGTAGCTGACGCCATGTCGGCAGTGCCACCGAACGGCCCGCGGAATGATCTCGCCCCGGAAGTGCCGCCACTTGAAGTCATGGGTCATGGGAGAGCCTCCAAAAAGCGCAGCCTGTCAGAGGCTGCCAACTGCCGCTGCCTCGCTCACAAGGACAGCTGGGAGCGGTTTTTGCAACAGGGCCGCCGCTTGCAGAAAAAGGTGGTGGTCTCCAGGTTCTCGATGCGCGGATCCATCGCGGCCTCCCTCGGGACGGACTGATTCGACGCTACATTGAACCGGGCCGATCCATGAGGCAGGCCCGAAAGAAAGATTCCGGCGTGCGCACGGAAACGCCTCAGGGCATGGACTTTGGACAGGCCTCGAAATCAGGAAAATCTGTTCCGGCCAAGCTCAATGCCATTGCGTGGCCGCGAGGCGATCCTTCTGACCGGATGCGTCCTGGTCGGCCGTAGAGACGCGCGCGTAGCCGAGGATGTCGCCTTTCCGGGTGGTTGGGCCTGTCTCTTTACCGACCGTTCGCGGGACTGTTCGCCATTGGCCATGCGCGGCACGGTTTTGTGCCCGAAAGCCGTCCCTTTATCCGTCCCGGTAATATCGGGCGTCCCGAAACCCGCAAGGGCGTTTTGGGGACGCCCCGGCCCTGTCAGTCGAAAGGTGACGGCGGTCGCGGCAGGATGTTGACGATGTCGAACGCCGCGAATATCTTCGCGACATGAACACCAAGCAAGCTGCGGTCCGCCTTCCGGACGAAACCTGCGCTCGCCTGAAGGCACTCGCCGCCAGGACCGGACGAACGGCGAGTTTCCATATGCGCGAGGCGATCGAGGAACATCTCCTGGACGCCGAGGACCTGGCGACCGCCGAACAGGCCTTGATCAAGCACCGCAAGTCCGGTGAAGCGCCCCTGTCCCTTGACGAGCTGGACGCCGCGCTTGGCCTGGAGCGTTAAAGTCACGCCAGACGCCACGAAGCAGATCGAGAAGCTTGGCTCGGAGAATGCTGGACGCATTCGCGATTACCTGTCCGAGCGCCTTTCGAAGCTCGACGACCCCCGTATGCGCGGAAAGCGGCTGAAGGGATCGAAGCTGGCGAATTTCTGGCGCTACAGGGTCGGCAAGACCGCGGTCTGCCGGCAGGTGGCCGACGGACTGCACGAGGGCCTCCACCAGGTCCGCTGCGTCTCGTTCTCGACCGGGAGCGTCCGCGACACCTGCAACGCCATCGCGACCGCGTTCGGGCTGGAGGAGAGCCAGTCCCGCGCCACGCTGTTCCGGGCGCTCCGCGCGGAGACGAGCCGCCTCGTCGGGGAGGCCGGGAAGCTGCCGGTGCTGATACTCGACGAGGCGCACCATCTCGGCAACGACGTCCTCGCCGAGTTCAAGACGCTCGCCAACCACCGCATGGATTCCGAGAACCGGCTGTGCCTGCTCCTGGTCGGCCTGACCGAGCTGCGCAACCGGCTCAGGATGGCGGTGCACGAGCCGCTGGCCCAGAGGATAGCCGTCAACTGCCACATCCCCGCGCTTCGCCACGAGGCGGTCGGCGCCTGTGTCGGGCACCGGATGCGCCTGGCCGGCGCCGACGTGCCGGTCTTCGAGCCGGCGGCCGTCGAGGCGCTGGCGCCCAGCCGCGTCCCCCGGAAGATCGACCGGCTTGCCCATCACGCGCTGACCGCCGCCGACGTGCCGGTCTTCGAGCCGGCGGCCGTCGAGGCGCTGGCGCCCAGCCGCGTCCCCCGGAAGATCGACCGGCTTGCCCATCACGCGCTGACCGCCGCCGCCGCCGACGGGAAGCGGACCGTCACCGACGGCCACGTCAACCGGGCCGCCGACGAGGTCGTCCCGTGACCGGCCGCAGGGAACGGGCCGACGCCGTGCGGACGATCCCGCTGCCGGACGTCGCCGGCCGGCTCGGGTACATGAAGGATCCCGCCGACACGGCCCGCTGGAAGCGCCCGGGATCCGTGATCAGCATCGACGGCCCGAAGTTCTGCGACCACGTCCGGGGCCGGGGCGGCGGCGGCGCGATCGACCTCGTGATCCATGCCGAGGGATGCGGCTTCCTCCAGGCCCTCCGGCGCCTCGAAGGGCTCGCGTCCCCCGGCCCGTGCGCCGGCGACGGATCCCCGCCCCGCCCCGGACAGCCCTTCAGGGGCATGGCCCGGGGAAGCCGGAAGTCGGCGGGCGGCTTCTGGATCGCGCGGCGGACGGACCCGGAGACCGCTCTCCTCGTCGAGGGGGCCATCGACGCCCTCTCGGCATGGACGCTCGACGAGGGCGCTCGGATCGACATCGTTATCTCGACCGCCGGCGTCACCGGCAGGATGCCTGAATGGATCGACGGGTTCCGGCTCGGGACCGTCCTCTGCGGATACGACGCGGACGATGCCGGCGACCGCGCCGCCGGAATGCTCGAGGCGCGGCATCCCTCGATCCGGCGCATGCGTCCGGACGGTGGCAAGGATTGGAACGAGATCCTTCAGGGGCGGTCCCGGACCCGGTCCTGAACGGACGCGGAGGCCGGACGCACGCGGCAATGACGGAATCCGTGCTTGGCCGCGCGATCGTGCAAGAACCGAAGGCGCGCAGCCTGCACGATGGCTCGCCGAAGCGTGCCCGCCGTTGTCGACGGCCGCCGGTCTCGCTCCCCCACGCCAAACTGACATCCTGATTGTCGCGCGGCACTTCAAGCCGAGGTTCGCGGCGCGCTTCGGTCATCGCCCCCAGACAGGAAACGGCACCGCGGCCAAAGACAGGGCCGGCTCGTCACGGGCACGAAAGCGGGGAATGATGACGTCCCGAAGACCCGTCCAGTCACGCCAGCACAAAGCGGGAAGAAACGTCCCAAGTCGGACGAAACAGCGTGGAAATTCCACGCCGAAGCAATCCCAAAAACAACACCCGTCCCGTCCAGCAGGTCGCCGCGCAGTCCCGCCGCCGCCATGCTCCATTCCAGGTCCGAGGACAGCGCGCCGCCCGTCTCCGGCCTGAGCGTCACCTCGCCGGTGCCGGTTCCCAGCGCGCCCCAGAGCCCGATCCGTTCCGAGGCCTGCAGCGCGGCGTAGGGCACCGCCGCCGACAGCGTGGCCTCCACCGTGCCGTCGCCCTCGCGGACCGCGCCGTCGCAGGGGACGGCCCGCGCCTCCGGGTCCATGCCGCCTTCGGCCTCCGCGCACGTCCGCGACACGTCGCGGGACCCGGTTCCGTCGTCCCGGTAGCTCCCGTCTCCCGAGCTCCGCAGCAGCGCCAGGCCGGCCAGCCATCTCCCCCTCGCATGGTCCGCGCCGAGCGTCACGGTGGTCGCCTCGCCGTCGAGCGAGAAGGTCCCGTCATGTCCGTCGAAGCCCGAGCGGGTCGCCCGGGAAGCCGTCCGCGACGATGCCGCGCGCGATCTCGGCCATGGCCTCGGCCGCCTCGCGCTCGGCCCGTGCCGCCCTGCGTTCCGAGGGCGTCATCCTTCCGTCCTCTCCGGCGTCAGGCCCCCCGTCGCCGGAGGCGCCAGGACCATTGCCCAGCGCGTGGCCCGCCAGCGCAACGTCGAGGCCGGGCGTCCTCGGCGCCGCCATGCGGCCCGCGACGGCGTCCAGCGCCTGCTCGGCCACCGTGCGGCCGAAGCGCGAGAGCCACGCCGCAGGCATCGGGTCGTCGTTGGTGATGGTGCCGACGGCCACCGAATCCGCAATCGGCACGACGACTTTTCTTCCGCGCCAGACGAACGCGTCGGAGATTTCGACTTCAAACGTCTCCGGGTCTTCGTCGTGGCTGTCGTCTCGAATCTGGACACGGACCTCTGTGAGCGTTTCGCCGGCCCTGATCCTGCCTCCAATCCTCCACGCGCGCGGGACCTCGCGGTAGTCCGCGTTCGCCGTTGCCGAGACCGGCGTCGAGTCGCGTGTCGCGTAGACGAAGCGCACATCCTGGTCCGTCGCCTCGCTCAAGGCCACCGTGAACCAGCCATAGCGTTCGCTCTCGTTGAAGGTCGCATCGTCCACCGTCGCCACCGAGAGGTCGGTGCTGGCAGCCCCTGCAGTCAGCACCACCGTCCGGCTGCCCGCGCCGGGGGCGGCCAGATACTCGCCGCTCTGGGCGACGGTCCAGACAATCGTCAGGTCGGTGGCCGGGGCCGGATCGGCGGTGACGGTGAAGCCGGCAGCCCCGCCCTCGGTGATGGCGGTGCCGGCCGAGAGGCTGAGTTCGGGGGTGGTGGGCGTGGCCTCCTCTTCCTCTTCCTGCTGCGGTGCTGCCTCCTGCGGCTGGATTGCCAGGCATTCCGCTCAGCCCTGAGACCCGGTACGACGAGTGCCGCGACCAGGGCATGCAGGTCGGAAGCGGCGTCGTGGAGAGCGGCTGAAGCGTCCCGGCACCCGCTGATCCAAGAGGGGAGCCAACGCCATGCTCGCGCTCAAGGGCTGCGTCATGAACCTCAGGCTGCCCGACTTCCTGGACTGGCAGGCGAGAAAGGCTGTCGCCGCCTGACAAGAAACTTGGGTTACACCCCGTCCCTGCGGCAGGGCTTGCACCGCCCGGAAAGCCTTACTACGCTCCGTGCCCAAGGGACTTCGGCCGCATCCGGCCCGGATTGCCGGTGCCTGGGGCAGGAAATGGCCGGCGTTGCACTCCGGACTGGAAGTGGGGTGATCATTGGCCAGCAGGGGCAAGCAGCTAAGGGGTGGAAATGCAAGTGATGGAACACTTCGCCGGCATGGTCGGCGGACTGGGGCTGTTTGTTATCGGAATGTGGTTCCTTACGGAGAACCTGAAGAAACTGGCGAGCCTGCGCCTGCGCCGAACCGCGCAGCGCCTGACAGCGCATCCCGTGAGTGCCTTCTTCTGGGGCGGGATCGTCGGCGGCGCCACCCAGAGCATGACCGGACTGACCTTTATCGTGGTCAGCATCCTGCGCTCGGGGATGATTTCAACGAAGAGCGCGTTCGCGCTCATTCTCGGCGGCGGCGGCGGCATCACGCTTCTCGTGCTGGTCGTCACCTTCAACGTCCGGCTGGTTGCGCTGTTCCTGCTCGGCCTTTCCGGCCTTGCAATGGCCAGCAAGTCCCTGTCGAAACACCACCGGGTCGCGGCGGCGTTCCTCGGCGGCGCCATGGTCGTTTTCGGGCTGACCCTGCTGAAGGACTCGGCAGCGCCGCTGGCCGACCAGCCCTGGTTCCAGAGTGCGATGGCCGGGGTCGGGACTTCGCCGATGCTCGCGTTCCTGATTGCGGCGGGGCTGACAGCCGCCGTGCAGTCTTCAAGCACGGTATCCATATTCGGCATCAGCCTTTCCGCTGCCGGGATCCTCACCATGGACCAGGCCATAATGGTAATTTACGGCACCTTCATCGGGTCGAGCGTCATCATGTACTTCCTGTCGGCCAACCTGACCGGCCGGTCCCGCCAGGTCTCCATGTTTCTGGTGCTTCTGAACGTTGTGATCTGCGCCGTGATGATTCCCATGTTCTACGTCGAGCTCTATTTCGATGTGCCGGCGATCAAGGCCCTGGTTCTTGCCCTCCCGTTCGAGCTGGACCTGCAATTGGCGATTGTCTATCTGATCGGCTCGCTGGCCCTGCTTCCGGTGCTGCTCCTGTTGCTCAATCCGACGACCCGGCTTTTCGAACGGCTCTGGCCAGTGTCGCCCATCGACGAGCTGTCCAAGCCGCACTTCATTTACGACAATGCGTTGGCGGACCTGGACACCGCGGCGGTTCTGGTCGACCTGGAACAGAAGCGCGTGTTCGGGATCTTCTCGCAATATTTTGACGCAGTGCGGCAAGGCGAGAACCCGGTGCCGATCCGGGATGCGTGCCGGGATGTGCTCGGCGAGATCAGGCATTTTCTGGACGAGCTGCATGCGTCCAGCCCCTTGCAAGGCATGGAAAGCCGCAATGCGATGATGAGCCGCCTGAAACTGCTTTCCTGGATGGAAGGTGCGGTGGGGGACATGTGCGAGGCCTTGCTGGACCTGAACGACCGGCCGGAACTGGAGAGATTCCGCGACGGTATCCGCGAGGGCGTGGACGCCGTGTTCCTGGCGGTGAATGACGCCATGGAGTCCGGCGACGAGCTGTCCTGGACCATGGCAGCGCAACTCATCGGGGACCGAAGCACCCAGATGCGCGAGATGCGCGCCCGCTATATGGGACCGGGCTCACCCCTGTCGCAACTGGAACTGAAAAACATCCTGCTTGTCACAAATGCGGTGGAGGAAACCTTTTTCCTGATGGCCAAGCTCGAAGCAGAGTTCAACCCCTATCGGCGCCCGGAGGGGCATGTCCCGCACGCCCGATAGCTGTAGCGACCTGCAATCATCGTGACATTCTGCCCGAATCGACACTCTGCGAGCGCCACAAACCATCGCGGTAGGGAACCGGGTTACCCCGGTCCCCCCGCTCAGATCCCGGCGTGCGCGTTAACGCACCGGGCTCCTCCCTTGGTTCCTCACGACGAGCCGTTGGCTCGGCCACGGGTGGCGGATCCCGACTTTGGGCCAGTGGACGGCGGTCAGGAGATCGATGTCCTCCCATTCCGTGCGGTCCCTTTGGGACCGACGCCGGAGGGCACGCCAGAGCAGCCGCTTGCAGAGGTGAACGAACCTCTCCAGATGTCGGCCACGCCCGGGGACAGCGTAGTGGTTGAGCCAGCCGTTGATGACCCTGCCCAGCCACGCAGCCGTGTCGTGCCGGTTGTCGTGCCACCGCTCGCGAAGCCTTTCCTTGATCCGCCGCAAAGTGCGGTTGACCCGTTTCCGGGACGGCTTGCGTCCGACCCTGAACCTTCCCTTCCTCGACTCGTCGCAGAAGTGCGTCATGCCAAGGAAGTCGAACGTCTCCGGCTTGCCCTGCCCCCGGTTCCGGCGGTTCGCCTTCGCGAACCGGCCGAACTCGATGAGCCGGGTCTTGTCCGGATGCAGTTCCAGTCCGAACAGGGCCAGCCTTTCGCCCAAGTCCCGGAGGAAGCGCTTCGCGTCGCCCTCGTGCTGGAAGCCGCACACGAAGTCGTCCGCATGGCGGACGATGATCGTGTCGCCTCCGGCAATCCGCTTGCGCCATGTGTTGTGGAACCAGACGTCGAGCACATGGTGCAGGCAGACGTTGGCGAGGATCGGGGAAACCGTCCCGCCTTGCGGAACGCCCCTGCCCGTGTCCGTCCAGTCGGTCCCCTCCATGACGCCGGCGTCGAGCCACTTGACGATCAGCCGCATGACCCGCACGTCCCCGATGCGTCTCTCAAGCATCCGGACCAGATGGTCCCGCCCGAGATTGTCGAAGAACCCGCGAATGTCGGCGTCAACGATCCAGCTGACCTTCCGCCGTTCCATTCCGACCGCAATGGCGTCGAGCGCATTGTGCGTCCCCCGCCCCGGTCGGAACCCGTGGCTGAAGCCGAGGAACTCCGTCTCGTGGATCGGCACCGGAATCGTGTCCGTCACCGCCCGCTGAAGTATCTTGTCCTCCAGCGAGGCAATGCCGAGCGGTCGCTGCCCCCCGTCCTCCTTGGGCATGTATGCCCGCCGGGACGGCGGCGCGCGGTACGCCCCCCTGTGCACGCGCCCGTGCAGGTCGATCAGCCGATCTTCCAGCCCTTCGGCGTACATCTCCCATGTCACGCCGTCCACGCCAGCGGCCACGTCACTCTTGAGCGAGTGAAACGCCTCCGCCAGCGCGTCCGTCGTCACATGGTGCAGGAGCGCCACGAGACGCTCTTCCGGGTTCCTCGTTGCAGCCTTTCGCATCCGGTCGGCCGCCTGTGACCCGCTTCCCCGTTTCTGCGCACGGCGCGAGCTTTGGCCTCCCGGATTCCCCTTGGGTCCGGCCCTTCGCTCCCCCGGCTCCGCTGACCCGGAAGGGCCGTTGTTCGCCGGATTCTTCGCTACCATGGCCGAATCTGATTTCTTCAGATCGTTCATCTCCGTTTCGGATTCCTCCTTCGCTTTGCGGCCCCGCACGACAGCGGGGCGAACTGAAGACCTCCCAGGTCCCGGTGGACCGCTTCGACGCGTGCCTTGGTTCCCAGACCCCGCGGAGCCTCTCCTCGCCTCACCAAACCGGCTCGAAGAGTGTTGCCTTCGGCCCGTCTGACAGCCTCGGCACTCCAGTTGTGTCAGTTTTCGTGGCTCAATCGCCCGGCCCACGCCTGCCGCTTGCCAACGCTTCACCTGCCGCCTCGCGACGACCGGCGCATGGTTCGCGGAGAAAGTGGCTGGCTGACCTCTCTTTCTGCCGGGACTTTCACCCGGCGACATTCCACCAGTTAGCCTGGCGCACCAGACGTCCTGGCCTCGGGAGGCAATCATGACTCCTTGTGAACCAATTCAGCTTGACAAAGAAGCTCGTTTGGGGACTTTGCCGACAATCCTGGCGCGTAGTGAGCGTGCAAGATTCGTAACTGCTCACCCCTTTCCCAGTGCGGGTTGAGGGTCATGCAGTTCGATCATTTTGGCGGCATTTCGGGTTCGTCGGCATAAAGGAACGCGAAGTCCCACGGAGATCTGCAACGTTCGTCAATCGTTCCTCCTTAGAGTAATTCTACGTACAAACCTTCCGATGGGGCCTGTAGGGGTAGGTTCGGGATACGTGCAAAAGGTTGTCATAGCGCACAGCCAGCCTCATGCTGCCAATTGCAACGAGCGCGGTTTCAGCGGCTCGGGCAACTGCTCCATTTCCAGAAAATACCAGCCAAATCGTCGGATGTGCTCTCGCGCGTATGGGCTGAGGCAGGCGCCGTGCCTCCGTGTGATTGGATATCCGTAAGCGACCAAGGTTTCGAGGATGTCTGTCAGATCGACCACGTTGTGGAGCATGATCGCGTTGACGACGAGGTTCATGTACTTGATCTGCTTGTTCTGTTCGACGGGATCACCACTCTTGATGACGCTGCCACCGAAGCCGATCCAGTCCGGAAAGGCGTTGCAGGACTCGATCTTGGTGGTTTCGGCGCGAATGGTCTGCCGAAATTCGACTTCGGAGATGTAACGCAGCAAGAAGAGTGTGCGCACGACACGCCCGAGTTCGGCCCTAAACGCACATAGGTACCGATTCCGCCATAGGGAATTTCGTTACGCCCCTGTATAGTTGGTACTTTTGCCTGTTCGGCGGCTCCCAATTTTCCGGGATGACACTGGGGGTGGATTTGGGGGGCAAGACGCCGGTGTTGTCCTGCAGCTTGTCCTTTGTAAGATCGTACTCGCCAAGCATGTTGGCATGCCCCCATGCCTGCGGCGAGTGGAGGGCGATCATCTTCAGGATATGTTGCCGCTCTTGCAGGGACTTGGCAGCTTCCAGACGACGGGTCAGGTAGAGGTAGTTCCAGCATATGATGCAATTCCTGATGAGCCGGTTGCAGCCCTCGGCAATCTCCTGGGCTTCCTTCTCCGCGTGCTCGAGACCGCGGGGATTCCCGATAGCAACAGCCCGGGTGAAGCTGTTCGCGAGTTCGACCTTGCTGAGCTGCTTCTCGATTGACTGCCGCAGTTCAACCTGATCGATGTAACGCAGGATGAATACGGACTTGATGATCTGGCCGAAGGCTTTCATCGCGGCGTAGAGCCTGTGATGTACGTTTCGTCCACGCGCCAGGACCGCGAAAGTGCGCCAGGGCGACAGTGCCAGCGCAGGCGCCTTTCGATTTCCGGCGCGCAGGCCTGCACCCAGCGATGGATGGCGGCATGGTCCACCGCGACGCCGCGCTCTTCCAGCATTTCCTCGAGGTCACGGTAGCTGATCCCGTATCGGCAATGCCACCGCACGGCCCACAGAATGATCTCGCCCTGGAAATGTCGCCATTTGAAATCGTGGGTCATGGGAGAGCCTCCAAAAGCGCAGCCTGTCAGAGGCTGCCATCTGCCGCCGCCTCGCTCACATGGACAGTTGAGAGCAGTATTTGCAACAGGGCCTCCACAGGATGGGTCCCCTGCCCTCTCCGTGAGCACCATTGAGCGGCGCATGTCGGGCCTTTCGGCCAACTACCGCGCGCGCAGGCTCACCCTCGACCTCAAAGACCGACACATCACCACTGTCTGGGCCGGGATCAAAAATACGCGTGGCAAACCGCCCAAACAGAAGGAAGCTGTGCTGGCGGACGACGTGCTGGAAACGGTCTCCGCACTCACCTTCGGGCTGCGTGATATGCGCGACCGGGCGATCATCCTGCTGGGTTATGCCGGTGGTCTGCGCCGCACGGAGATCGTCGGACTGGATGTCAGCAAAGACGACAGCGACGACAGCCATGGCTGGGTCGAAATTTTCGACGGAGGGGCCGTGCCCTACATCAAGGGTAAGACCGGTTGGCGCGAGGTCGAGATCGGGCGCGGCTCTTCCGATCAGAGCTGTCCGGTCCATGCGCTTGAGCAATGGCTGCATTTTGCGAACATCGACTTCGGGCCTGTGTTCCGGCGGGTGAATCGGGACAATTCCGGGGTCGGCAACGAACGACTGTCAGACAAGCGTGTCGTGCGGCTGATCAAAAAGCTGGTTCTGGGCTCCGGCGTAGGCCTGGACCGCCCTGCCCTCGCCAAGCTCTCCGATGATGAGCGCGTCAAACACTTCGCCGGTCACTCCCTGCGCGCCGGTCTCGCCTCAAGCGCCGAGGTCGATGAACGCTACGTTCAAGAACACCTCGGACATCCCTCGGCTGAGATGACACGTCAGTACCAACGCCGCCGCGATCGATTCCGGGTAAACCTCACAAAAGCGGCGGGGCTTTGAAGCCCCTGCCCCGTCCAGCCAAGGGAGCGGTTATCGATCAACACCAACACCGCTCGCATGGGCCACCACCTCTGTGAGAAACTGGATCAGATCTTCGCCAAATTACTCATCAAGCGAATTCTCGCAGTTTTGGCACCTTGATGTCGTCTTCATGCTGTCGTGCTTGCGCCAGCTCATAGCTGGTCTGCATGCGCAGCAGTGTATCCGCCTTGACACCAAAGGCTTTTTCGAAGCGGATCGCCATATCGGCCGACAATCCGGCATTGCCATTGAGCAGCATACTAACTGCCTGCCGGGAAACACCGAATTGGTCTGCCAGATCCTTCACGGTGATCGATGCAGGTTCGACGATCTCCGTCTTGAGCCAGTCACCCACATGAACCGTGAGAGACGGATGCATTTCAAGAGCCATGATAGTCCTCCAGTTCCATATCAATGAGCGCACCGTCGTCATTCACTCGAAACGTCAGCCGCCAGTTCTTCGTCACGGTCATCGACCAAGTACCCTTTCGGTCGCCGGTCAGCTGATGCAGGCCGTAATTTGGCGGCGTGCCTAATTCTTCCAGATCGGCAGCGGCATCGATGAAGGCCAGCATTTTACGAAGCCTGCCTGTGTCACCCACCAGACCCTTCGGGTTTCCGGTTTCAAAGAAGCGCCGGAGGCCCTTATGGCCGATGCTTTCGATCTTCATCGCAAGTTCTTACCTCACAATCGATGATGTGTCAAGCGTCACGTGACACACGTCACGCGCCCTGCCCCGCCAAGCGACCATAGAAACTGCGCTCAAGGTGCAGTTCGCCCGCCTGGGCCTTCTGAACCATGCCCCGCAGGTAACCGCCAGGCGAAGAAACCTCTCCAACCGAGTGCTTGTCGTAGATCACCGCCACGATCAAGGGCTTCGAGGCGATGCGTGCCCTAAGGAAGAAGCAGGCCAAGGCCTTCCAGCTCCAGCCAGGGATCAGGGGTGAAGTGCGTCTTGTCGAACGTGCCTTCGGGATCGGGCCAGAGATGATGAGCGAGTTGATGTCGCTGCATGGAGCGGAGCTTGAAAAGATCGCGATCCAGCAAGGATCTTGAAGAAATACGGAACCAGGCCACACCCCCGGCAACTGCGACAAGTTTTTGCAACAGAGCCGTACCATGCCCCCATCGAGACGGCCCCTCCCCGGAACAATCGATCCGCGACCAGCGATGGAATGTCCGCTCTGTGATGTCAAACGCAAATCCTCGACGGGAGGTCGGCAGCGAGAACCGCGCAAGGCGCCGCGGCAAAAGGCCGGACGCTCGTCCCGAACGCAATCAGGCAAGAAATCCAATGGTCAAGAAGGGGGGCGAGCAGTTACCCGCTTTCAAGATAAAAGTGTCCCGCCTGTTCGCTTGGCGTCGAGGGAGCTACCGTCCTTGCCGAGTCATGGCTTATTCAGCGAGCAGCCCGGCATAGAGCCGAGCTTGAAAACGATTGACGATGGCAGGTTCAGCCGAACCGCCCGACAAAGTCAAGCGATGAGGGTCAGATGGGTCAGATGGGCCTTGGGGTCACTCGGCGAGGCGGCGGCACACCCCGGGATGAGCATCCATGTCGTCCTCGAGAGAGCCTGCATGACGATCTACGAGCGCCTGGGTGACCCTGTCCGCGTCCTGGAGGGCCCGTGGGCTGTCGAGAGACCGATCCCCATATGAGACCGGCCGCACGGGCCACGGATGTCCGGGCCGTCACGAGAGCCCGCAGGGAGGCGAGCGTCCCCGGTTCCAGCGGCGGGCGTGCAGCCGCGCTTCCTGGCGGTGGCCAGGCGGTCCCTGGTGCGCTCGGAGACCAGTTGCAGGGTGTCACATTGATCGAGCCTGAGCCTGCGGTTTCTTCCCACGCTTCCCATGACCGTTTTCTCCAGCGGATCAGTGAGAGTCCGGGTCAGGCATTTCTTTCCGAGAAGAGCCGCTTTCCAGCAGCGGGGAATCCCGGCCTCGCGACAATCAGGATGACAGTCTGGCGTGAGGGAGCGGCCTGGGATCACGTCCGGCCGTTGTCGCTTGCCTTCCGTTCCTTTCGGCCGAAAGTGGGCCGCAGATCACCCGTGACAGGAAAGGGTGGCCCGCTCCTTGATGGTTTTTCCATCCAGATCGTTGAAAACCGGCATTTTGTTGACAGAATCCTGGAGTTTTTGCATTCATTACCAATTCCAGTAATTTCAATGCCTTGACCTGTCCGCCCCTTCCTGTCGGGTGAAAGCCCTTTCCATGGGCCACTGTTTGCGGCCGCGCTTCTTGGCCGGCGGCGGAGCTGCGAGCCGAATTGGCGGGACTGGAAACCCGCCTGACCTGCCTGCTTGACCTGTCGGCTGGAGAGTTATATGCAAAATTGAGACTTGAGTATACCTCTTGGTTCACAAGGAAGCGCCGCCATGGCCGATCTCGACCGCCTGCCCGTCTCGATCCAGACCCTTCACGCCGAACTCGCTGACAGGGCCTGGACCGGCAGCTTCAGGGAACTCATGGATGCGCACGGGTCCGCGCACGTGAAAACGGTCAAGGGCCGGAAATACTGGTACTGGCAGTCCCCGACCAGGAACGGCGTGCGGCCGCCTGCGCGATATCTTGGCCCGGACACACCCGAGATCCGTCGCAGGATCCAGGGGCGGAATGGCATCGCGGATGCGCGAAAGGAACGCGTGAGCATGGTCCGGTCCCTCCGGGCGGGGGGAATCCCCGCCCCCGACGCCTTGAGCGGCAACGTGCTGGCCGCCCTGGCCGAAGCCGGCGCCTTTCGCCTGCGCGCCGTGCTTGTCGGTTCCCTCGCCTTCCAATGCTACGCCCCGATGCTGGCCTTCAGGGTTCCCGGCGCGATGGCGCGCACCGGCGACGTGGACGTCGGACAGTTTCCCGCCATCTCGATTGCCGTCGGGGACCGGATGGAGCCGGACCTCCTTTCCGCTCTGAAAGCAGCGGATCCCCGGTTCGAGGCCGTTCCTTCGCCCTTCGATCCGGGAAGCGTCCTGCGCTACGCTGTCCGGGACGGAAGCCAGGAAAGGTTTTCCGTCGACATCCTGGCGCCCTTGCGCGGTCCGCCTCGAGACCGCCCCGTCCGTCTTCCCGCCCCTGGAGGGGACGGCCAGCCGCTCCGGTTCCTCGACTTTCTCATGTACCGGGAAATCGAGGCGGTCGTTCTCCATGGCCCTGGCATACCCGTCAAGGTGCCGGCCCCGGAGCGCTTCGCCATCCACAAGCTTCTCGTGGCGGACCGTCGCCGCCCCGACGCCGCCGGGCGTGGCAAGGCGCGGAAGGACATGGCGCAGGCCGATGTTCTCTGCCGCGTTCTGGCCCGGGACCGTCCGGACGACCTCGTCGACGTCTGGACGGAGTTCGTCGCGCGCGGGCCGGCCTGGCGCAAGGCGGCGGAAAGGAGCCGGAAGGGCCTGTCGGCTGACGTGCAGGACCTCCTTCCGTTGCCCGTCGCCCCGGACGGTGTCGGCAGGGCTGGCCGCCCTGAACGGATCGAGGCGGGAGCCAGCGCCCTCGACGACGGTCCGCCCTGACCAGGGCGGAAAGACGGACGGGCCCTGACCTCGCCTTGAATGAGTCACTTGTCGAACGGGGACGGAAGCCTGGAGGGATCGGGCATGTCAAACGGGCTGGAGACGTCCTCCCGCTGCGCTTGCGCTCCTGCATCGGTCTGCCCCGAGCCCAGCTCCTCCGGTGAATGGGATTGCGAGTTCCGGCATTGTCCTTGCCGCCTCCGGCGGCACCAGACCTTTCCTGTCATCGGCATGCCTGCGGGCATGGTCCAGCCAGATGTCGTTGGCCCGGAAGGCTTCTCGCAGTCGGCACGTCACGGCCACAATCCAGAGCCGTTCCGTGTCGGTATCCGGCTTTCGGAACTGGTCCCGCCACTTTGACCGGGCTGGGAGGAAGGGGAGCGACTGCGACGGAGCATCATGCCCTTCCCGGATGATGGCCGCAGCGTCAAGCAAAGGCTGCGCAACAGTGGTCCCCTGGATATCCAGCGCGTTCAGCATGCGTCTCCCATAGGGTTTGAAGCCGTGAAACGCCTTCACGACGTGGTCCATCGGTTCGGCCATGGCGGGTTTGATCAACTGGGTGGCCATGGCGACAAGCGTTCCCAACCCATCCCATCCGCAGGACTCATCGACTGCACCGAGCAGGGCCGCGTCATCACCTCTGGCCATCAGCAATGTCGCACCCAGTGATCGAAGCCCGACCAGCGTACTGGCGATATCCGCCTGCGCCTGCTCGAACTGAAGCGCGATGAGCTTCTTCGCTTCCCGCCATGCCTTGCCCGTGATCCGGTCATTTGTTTCGACAACGGTATCTGCCATGGCCGCGCCCCACTCCACGACGCAGGTGGCCGGAATGGCGAGACGACGATTGCTGCCAATGTCCAGCAATCCGTCCGTGAAGCATCGTTCGCCCTGGCGGCGCAGGCGCTTGATCCGGTGAAGTGGAATGTCATCAAGGACTTCAGGCTCCAGTCCGGTCGCCTTGAGAAACTCCACTCGGTCGAGCAGGCGGTTCATGTCGGCCGTGTTCTTGCCGACCTCGAAACCGCGCAGCCAGAGGAAGCAACTTTGCCAGCCATTTTCAGCCGCGCCGCGCAAATCGTTGAGGCGGTTTCGCATCCGGCTGTCCAGACGCGCGACGATCCGGGCATCGATCCGGCGTTCGGCGGCCACCAGAGCATCGGTGCACAGTCGCTCGATGGTCGTGACGCCCGGCAGGATGATCTGCCTCTGTCTGCATTCTTCCGCGAAAGCCCGTACCAAGCCTTCGCTGGATTCTGCCGCTTCGGCCTGTTGACCGAGCCAGGCCTTCATCCGCTTCACGCGCTTGCCCGTGAAACTCTTGTAGCCGTAGGTCTTGCGCAAAGCGTCGAGGTGCTCGTGTCTCGTGCTAACGCGAGTTGCGTATGGCAAGAGATCCTCAGGTTTAAGGCCGAGTTGAGCGGCGATGCAACCGGATACGGCCTGGGGGATCACCTCACCCGGCTCAAGGAGCCGACCCGGATAGCGAAAGGCACAAAGCCGAAGCGCGAAACCGAGCTGGTTTTCCGATCGCCTTCGCATCCGGACATGCTCGATGTCATCGTCAGCGAGCGTGTAGTGCTGGATCAGCGCGGGTTCGTCGGTGGGCAGATCGAAGATGGCGGTTGCCTGACGTTTCGTCAGAACATTGCGTCTTGACAGTGAATTTGTCCTTTTGGAGGAGTGTCTGTTCAAGACGATTCCTGCATGACAAGAGTCAACGGGTTACGATACGGAAAGCCAGCAGGGTTCAATTGACACGGCCTGCCGCCATTTATGCCCGCGTTTCAACCGCAGATCTGAGCCGTGATCGGCAGGTGTGCGATTTGACTGCATTTGCCGAACGCTGCGGGTACGATGTCATCGGGGTTTTCGAGGAAACTGCTTCAGGCGCCTCGACCAAACGCAAGATCCGAAACCAGGTCATTGAGCTGGCACAGGCCCGCGAGATCGATGCCATCCTTGTCACCGAGCTTTCCAGGTGGGGACGCTCAACGCGGGATTTGCCGGGGACTTTGGAAAAGCTGGCAGCCTGGAATGCGACCTGCTGAGCGAGCGTGTCAAATCCGGGCTGGCCGCAGCGCGTGCACGAGGCAAAAAGCTCGGTCGTCAGCCAGGTCAGAGACCGGTATCAGGCAAGTTCGCTCCGAAGGTCATTCAGGCGGTCAGCTAAGGCAGAAGTTATCGTTGGGTCGCCCGAGACCTCGGGACCAGCAAGACAACCGTTATGAACATCATGAAACGGCATCGGGAAAATCATTAAAGGGGTTTTTTGCCCCCTTCCCAGATTGACCCCAAGTTGCGTGGGGTGATCGGATCGGGGATGTGCGAGAAGCACGCGCGTATCTTCTTGAGCATCCCGGGCATCGGCAGATGCTTGCGGAAGGAGGTGCTGGACATTTTGCTGCTCGGCATTTGCCTGTTTCGCAGCAAAATGGCCGATCTGGCGCGAAAAGTCTACGAACGAAAATCCGTTGCGCCCGCGCAACAGACTGATAATGAACGAAAATAAATTCTGGCGGGAATTGCTGCATGGCCATGCAAATGGTCACCGCTTCCTCGCGATTCGCAATTGTCTTGCTGATCGCGCATGCTTCTGGAGTCTACGCGGGATCACAAACCCTTCGACAATTGCGATTCAATGCAGAGTTCAGCGCAACTGAAAGTGAGTATTGTGCTGCCGTGCACAACGTTTTACCATTTGGTCAAATGATGACGGGGGATGCGGCATGATCGACCTGCTGCTACGTTCAGCGAATTTGCCCGATGGGCGCGGACCGATCGACATCGCCATCAAGGACGGCCGCATCATTGGAATGGCCCCGGGGATCGAGGCCGACGCGACAACCGTGATCGATGCGACCGACCGTCTGGTCGCACCGCCCTTTGTCGATCCGCACTTCCACATGGACGCGACGCTAAGCATTGGGCAGCCGCGTCTCAACGTGTCAGGAACGCTCTTGGAGGGGATTTCGCTGTGGGGCGAGTTGAAGCCGCTCCTGACACTCGAGACCGTTATCGACCGGGCCTTGCGGTACTGTGATCTGGCCGTTGCACAAGGGCTTCTGTCGATCCGCAGCCACGTGGACGTGTCGACGACGCCGCTGGTCGGTGTCGAGGCGTTGCTGGAGGTCAAGAGGCGCGTTGCCCCCTATGTCGACCTGCAACTGGTCGCTTTTCCCCAGGACGGGCTCTATCGTGCCGTCGGCGCGGAGGAAAACTTGATCCGCGCGCTCGACATGGGCGTCGACGTTGTCGGCGGCATCCCGCACTTTGAACGCACCATGGAGGATGGGACGCGATCGGTGAAACGGCTCTGTCAGATCGCGGCCGACAGGGATCTTCCCGTCGACCTGCATTGTGACGAAAGCGATGATCCCATGTCGCGTCATGTCGAGACGCTGGCGGCGGAGACCACGCGGCTGGGCCTCGGCGGCCGCGCGGTGGCGAGCCACGTCACCGCAATGCACTCATACGACAACTACTACGCGACGAAGCTGACCCCGCTGATCGCCGAATCCGGCATGCACGTGATTTCAAACCCGCTTATCAACATCTCGTTGCAAGGGCGGTCGGACACCTATCCGAAGCGGCGTGGCCTGACCCGCGTGCCGGAGCTCCTTGCAGCGGGCGTCAACGTGGCGTTCGGGCAGGACTGCACCATGGATCCGTGGTACTCGCTTGGTTCCGCCGACATGCTGGAAGTCGCACACATGGGCATTCACGCCGTGCCAATGACCTCTCGGGCGGCGATGGCCTGGGCCTTCGACAGCGTGACGCTGGGGGGTGCGGCGGCCATGGGCTTGCCGGATCCGACCCTGCGGGAGGGCGGCCCGGCCAGCATGGTGGTGCTTCAGGCCCGTGATCGGATCGAAGCCATCCGACTGCGCGCCACACGCCTTGCGGTGATCCGCGAAGGTCGGGTGCTGTCACAAACGCCGCCGCGCCGCGCCGAAATGTCGCTCGAAGGTCGGCCCGGCATGCTGGATCCGGCGGATTACGCGCCGCTCGAAAGTGAAACAAGCCAGCCAACTCAACAGGAAAGGACATAACCATGACCCCCAGAGCCACCCGCCGCACCTTGATGGCGGGGGCAGCCGCCACGCTGGCGCTGCCTGCCTTTCTCCGCCGCGCGAACGCACAGGTCGCAATTCGCGTTGCCGGCGTGCATGCCAGCCCGGTCGAAAACGCCTGGAACAGCCGCGTTCACCTTGCCATGCAGGAAGCCGCCAACGCGAGCCTGATCGAGTACGAGTTCTCCGAAAGTGTCGCGGCGACCGACTATCCGCGCGCCATGCGCGAATACGCGGAAGCGGGGATGCAGCTCATCTGGGGCGAGTCCTACGCCGTCGAGCGCGAGGCCCGTGAAGTGGCGACCGACTATGCCGGGACGGCGTTCCTCATGGGTTCCTCCGGCGGGCCGCAGGGCGACAATTTTGGCGTGTTCGGCACCCGCAACCACGAGGCCGCCTATCTCGCCGGCATGCTCGCAGGGACCATGTCCGAGAGCAACGTCTACGGCTCTGTCGGCGGCTATCCGATCCCGGAGGTGAACCTGTTGATCAACGCCTTCCGAATGGGGGTCAGCGAGGTGAACCCAGACGCCACCTTCCTCAACGGCTTCATCGGCGCCTGGTTCGACCCGGCACGCGCGCAGGAAGCCGCGATTGCCCAGATCGATGCCGGTGCCGACATCCTCTTCGGCGAGCGGATCGGCACGGCGGACGGGGCGCAGGCGCGGGGCGTGAAGGCCATCGGCAGCCTGATCGACTACACCCCGCGCTATCCAGACACGGTCTTCGCCAACGCGATCTGGAATTACGGGCCAACCATCGCGGCTGTCGTGGCCGACGTTCAGGCGGGCAACCCGGTGGGGCGCGACTACACCCAGTATTCCTTCATGGCGCATGGCGGCAACGAGCTTGTCTACGTGCCCGAAATGGTGCCGGCAGACGCCATTCCGGACATGGAAGCCAGGAGGGCGATGATCGAGGCGGGCGATTTCGAGGTTCCGATCGATCCTGCCGAACCTGCCTGAGAAGTTTCGGGCGCGTGGCGGACGCAACGGCGCTTGCAGAGGCGATTGCCGCGGGCGCAGTCAGCCCGCAGGCGGTCGTGGACGCCGCATATGATGCGGCCAGTGCGCGCGAGGATCTCGGTGCTGTCGCCGCCATGCTCCCCAGATGCGAGGCCGTGCGCGTGGCGGAGGAGGGTGCGACCACGGGTGGCTCCTTCGCCGGCGTCCCAATGTTGGCCAAGGACCTTGGCGCCCCGGTCGCCGATCTGCGGCAGGGCTTGGGGTCTGAGGCGCTGCGCCGGCGACTTCCAGCGACGGATCGAGAGACCGAGGGTCGCCTGACATGCGCGTTTCGGGCCGGCGGCTTGGCGCCCGTAGGTCTTTCGACCGTCCCGGAATTTGGCTTTGCGCTTAGTGCCGAACCGCCGGAAGGGCCCGTTGCGCGGAATCCGTTCGATACCGGTCGGACGCCCGGCGGTTCGTCCGGCGGGGCCGCGGCTGCGGTGGCGGGCGGGATCGTTTCCATCGCCCACGCCACTGACGCGGCGGGCTCCATCCGTGTGCCGGCCGCGGCATGCGGGCTCTGGGGGCTGAAACCCTCGCGCGGTGCCGAGGTGGCCGGACCGAGCTTCGGAAACCACCTGATGGGCATCTCGTCCGAAGGAGTCCTGGCCCGGTCGCTTCGGGACGTGGCGACGGCTTACGAGCTGACACGCTTGGCAGCCGCCGAGGCCCGACTGCCGGAAGCGCCCGTGATCGGGCTGGCGATCCCGTCGGAGTGCGGATCGAACGAGGCCGACGCAGCCTTGCGCGTTGCCGGTCATCTTGCCGATGCGGGATGCAGGATCGTGGACATGAAGGTGCCGGAGACGTTGGGCCAGGAGGTCCACAGCCTGATCGGAGAGATTCTCGCCGTAGCGCTCGCCGCCGCCCTGGATTCGCTTGCGGTTCCCGACGCGGAGATCAGCCCTTTGGCCGCCGCGAGCCGGGCGCGGGGTTGCGCGATGTCAGGGACAGAGGTCTTCGCGATGACCAACCGGCTGGCGGAACTGTCGGATGCCACCCACGCCGCGCTTCTGTCGCGATGTGACGCGGCGCTGATGCCCGTCCTGTCTGGTCCTCCGCCCCAGACCGGGCACTTTCCCACTGACCATGCCGACCTTGACAGGCACTTGGAACGGATGGAGGCCATGGCGCCCTGCGCGGCGCTCGCCAATCTGGCAGGCCTGCCGGCGCTGGCCATCCCGGCGGCCGTGTCGGGCGGCCTCCCGCGCGGCGTGCACATCATGGGCCCGCCGCAGTCCGACCGCGCACTCCTGGCGCTTGCCTCGCGGATCGTCCCGGCGCTGCCGCAGATCTCCTATCCATTTCCCGTCGCGGGGATGCCGGAATGAGCACGGTTCTGCGTCTCGAACGCATCACCAAGAGCTTCGGCAGCGTGACCGCAAATGACCACGTGACGCTTGAGCTGAAAGAGGGTGAGATTCTCGCGCTTCTGGGCGAAAACGGCGCGGGCAAGACAACGTTGATGAACATCCTCTTTGGCCACTACGCTGCCGACGAGGGCACGGTGAAGGTCTTTGGGAAGACGCTGCCGTCGGGTCGCCCCCGCGCTGCCATAAAGGCCGGCGTCGGCATGGTGCACCAGCACTTCACGCTCGCGGGCAACTTGAGCGTCCTAGACAACGTCATGCTGGGATCGGAACCGCTGTTGCGCGTCCGGAGCCGCCGCGCGGAGGGCCGCGCCCGGCTGCTTGCCCTGTCGGAGCGATTTGGCCTGTCGGTCGACCCCGATGCCCGCGTGTCCGGTCTGTCGGTTGGAGAACGCCAGCGTGTCGAAATCCTCAAGGCACTCTACCGCGACGCGCGGATCCTGATCCTGGACGAGCCCACCGCCGTTCTTGCCCGACCCGAGGCGCTGCGCCTGTTCGACAACTTGCAAAGCATGACCCGACAGGGCCTTTCGATCATTTTCATCAGTCACAAGCTGAATGAAGTCATGGCCGCCGCCAACCGGATCGCAGTCCTGCGGGGAGGCCGGAAGGTGGCCGAACGCACGAATGCCGAGACCTCGCCCGCGGAACTGGCCGAACTCATGGTCGGATCCCGAGTGACGCGACCCAAGCGGGAAGCTCACGCGATTGGTGCACCGCGGCTGGTGGCCGAGGACGTGACGGTTCATCTCGACAGCAAGCCTGCGCTGAAAGGCGTGTCCTTTACGGCGCACGCCGGCGAGATCCTCGGCATTATCGGCGTTTCCGGCAACGGGCAGGTGGCGCTTGGGTCCCTGCTTTCGGGTGTCGCGGCACCAGAGACCGGCCGGCTAACGCTGGAGGGGCGCGAGATCGGCGGGCTGGGGCCGCGCGCCCTAGTCGCGGAGGGGGTCGGTCGCATCCCGGAGGACCGCCATGCCGAGGGGATAGTTGGAGAGTTGCCGGTCTGGGAAAACGGCGTTCTGGAACGTCTGTCCACGCCCCGGTTTTCCAGCCACGGCTTCGTTCGGCGCGGTGCGGCGCGGAGCCATGCGGCGGGCCTCATCAAGCGGTTCGACGTTCGCGGCGCCACGCCCGAGATGCGTATCCGTCTGCTCTCGGGCGGGAACATACAAAAGCTGATCCTCGGCCGCGTGCTGGCGGGCGCGCCGAAGGTCATCATCGCCAATCAGCCCACGCGCGGCCTGGATGAAGGTGCCATCGCCGCTGTGCATGCCGAACTCCTGCGCGCGCGGGAGGCGGGCGCGGCGACAATCCTCATCTCGGAGGACCTTGAAGAGGCCGTGGGACTGTCCGACCGGTTGCAGGCCATCGTCGGGGGACGCCTGTCGCAACCGGTGGCAGCAGGGGAGACCGACTCCCGCCGCCTCGGCCTGATGATGGCCGGTGTCTGGGAAGAGCCGGACAATGCGGTTTGAACGACGCGCAAGGGTGCCGTGGCCATTGGCGGTCTCCGCGCCGTTCGCAGCCATCGCAGCGGCCCTGGCTTTGTCTGCCGTGCTGATCCTTGCAGCTGGGGTGAACCCGCTTTTGGCCTACGTCGAGATGCTGCGCGGCGCGCTGGGCTCCCGTCTCGCGGTCACGGAGATGCTGACCCGCGCTGTGCCCCTTGTGCTGACCGGGCTGGCCGTCGCTGTCGCCTTCCGTGCGCGTCTCTGGAACATCGGGGGGGAAGGTCAGTTCTACCTCGGTGCACTGGCCGTGGCCTGGGTGGGCCATGACCTGATCTCGGGTCTACCTCCGGCAGCAGGGATCGCCGTCCTTACGTTCGTCGGCATGATGGCAGGTGCGCTCCTGCTCAGCGGACCTGCCTACTTGCGGTTGCGGTTCGGCGTGGACGAAGTGGTCACGACGCTTCTGATGAACTTCGTCGTGATCCTGTTTGTGGGTTTGATGATAGAGGGGCCGCTGCGCGACCCGCTGGCGTTCGGCTGGCCGCAATCGGTGCCGGTGGACGGGGCCTACCACCTGCCAGACCTGATCCCGAACACGCGGCTCCATATAGGTCTCCTGATCGCCTTGGCCGCGGCAGGCATCGTCTGGCTGATTGTCGCGCGAACCGTCTTCGGGACGGAGGCGCGGGCGGCGGGCTTCAACGCGCGCGCGGCGGAATTCGCAGGTGTGTCCCTGCCACGAACGATCATCGGCGTGGCCCTTCTGTCAGGCGGCTTGGCAGGGCTGGCCGGAGGCATCGAGGTCATGGGAGTGACGCGCGGCGTGACAACCACCATGTCGCCCGGCTTCGGCTACGCGGGCATTGTCGTGGCAATGCTGGCCGCGTTGCATCCGGCTGGAGTAGTTGCCGCTGCCGTCTTTGTGGCCACGATCTTCGTTGGGGCGGATGCGATGAGTCGGGCCACAGGCGTGCCGTCCTTTATCGCCGACGTCATCGTGGCGCTGGCGCTCCTGACGATGCTGGTCGCGCTCCTCTTCAGCAGTTACAGGATCCGCCGATGATAGAATCGCTCGACCTTCTGTTCAGTGCGAGCCTTTGGGCGGCGGTTCTTCGTATCGCCACTCCGCTAATCTTCGGAGTGCTAGGCGCTCTCCTGTGTGAGCGGGCAGGTGTCCTGAACCTCGGGATCGAGGGGATCATGACCATGGGCGCGATGATCGGCTGGCTCTCGGTCTTCCTCGGTGCGGATCTGTGGACAGGACTTCTGGTTGCAGCGGCGGCGGGGGCACTCATCGGGCTGTTGCATGCGCTCCTGACGGTGCCACTGGGCTTGTCGCAGCATGTGTCTGGCCTAGGCATTACGCTCTTTGCTGCGGCGCTGGCCTATTACCTTTACCGTCTGATCGTGACCGTAGGGGAATCCCCTCCAACGATCGAACCCTTCCGTCCGCTCGATATCCCGATCCTATCGGACGTCCCGTTCCTGGGACCCGTCCTCTTCGCGCAGGCTGCGCCAACCTACCTTGCGCTCATATCCGTGGCGGTCGTCGCGTACGTGCTGGCCCGAACGCCGCTTGGTCTTGCGATCCGGATGACAGGGGAGAACCCCCACACGGTGGAGTCGCAGGGGCTTGATCCGACGCTCGTCCGCATCGGTTGCGTCATGGCGGGTTCCGCACTCATGGCGTTGGGCGGCGCGTTCCTGACAACCGCGGCTTTCAACAGTTTCTTCCCGGAGATGGTACAGGGGCGAGGCTGGATCTGCATCGCCCTCGTGGTCTTCTCATCCTGGCGGCCGGGCAAGGCGCTTCTGGGCGCGCTGCTCTTTGCGTTTCTTGACGCCTACCAATTGCGCCTGCAAGCTGTCGTGGAAGGCGTGCCCTATCAACTGTTCCTCATGGCGCCCTATCTCTTGTCCATCGTCGCACTGATCCTGGTGGCTCGCCGTGCTCGGGTGCCGGAGGCGTTGATGACCCCCTATCGAAGGGGCGAGCGCTAGTCGGCCCTGTTGCAAATACTGCTCTCCGCTGTCCTTGTGAGCGAGGCGGCGGCAGTTGGCAGCCTCTGACAGGCTGTGCTTTTGGAGGCTCTCCCATGACCCACGATTTCAAATGGCGACATCTCCGGGGCGAGATCATCCTATGGACCGTGCGGTGGTATTGCCGATACGGGATCAGCTATGAAAATCAAACAGGAATGGCAACATACATATGAATGGAGCCGACCAAGCAAGACGATGCCGCAGGCCCGAGAGGCCGCCGGGTCCGTCGCTGGAAACGATCGCGGCCAGGCTCGACCGGAAACGGGTCAACCGCACCTTGCGGCGGATCAAGGAAAGACTTCGCGAGCGGTGGCACGACAACCGGCACGAAACGGCTGACTGGCTGGGCAGGGTCATCAACGGCTGGCTCAACCACTACGCTGTCCCCGGGAGCGGCAGATACCCGGAGAGGTTCGTTCTCCTCTGCAAGCGGCTCTTATGAGCCCTCTCCGCAAGCCCGAATCCTGGTCCTGTGTTTCGTGACGCATTTCGGATCTCCCGATCTGTTGAAGCGGTCGGTCAGAGCCGCCCTCGTACGTTGACTGGCTGGGGAACCCGGATCCAGTCCCCCGCCAGCGGGCAAGCAGCTTCTTTTTTCCAAGGAGCCCTTTCCGGAGGCGACCGGAAGCGGCGAAGGTGATCCGGGTGAACGTCGTTTCCCCAGCACGCTCAACGGCGCGCTCAACTCTTATGCGGTTCGGTTGGCCGGCCCGTGCCGGCCTCGTGACCCTGATCCCACATCCTGTGGCTGCGACGTTCCGGGGGACGGGATCCATCTGCAAATCGATCACGCGCCCGCCCGGTTCCTCCGCGGCCCCGTCGAGCCGCCTCGGATTCCAAACTCCTCTTCTCCCTCAGCCTGCGTCCCTGGTTCCGGTGGATGCCGTCACGCTGTCGCCGCCCTGGCCAACGCCGCACCGCTCGGCACCAGGCCGTCCCGGACGTAGCGCCACAGCGCAACGAGCAGCTTGCGCGCCACGGCGATGATCGCCCGCTTGCGCATGAGCCTGTCGCGCCGGCGGGCGCAGTACCGGTCGAACCATTTCGCGGTCTCGCTCCCGGGCTGCCATCGCAGCCAGCGCCACGCCATCTGCACAAGATGCTTGCGCACTATCGGACGACCCGCCTTGCTGATGCCCCGGTCGTTCTCGACCCCGCCGCTCGCCCACGGAACCGGCGCGAGGCCCGCCCAGGCGCCGAGCTCCCGCCGGTTCCGGAAGTCCCGGCAGAAAACCTCGTTCTGCAGCAGCAGGGCATCGTTCGCCCCGATCCCGGCCAGCTGCACCAGCAAGGCCGCGGCGCCCGGCACTGCAGGCCCGTCCCCTGTGCCGATCCGCTCGCTCCCCTCATGAGACGCACCCTCCCGTGACGGTGATGGCCCCGCAGCCGCCTCCGCGATCAGCGCCGACTTCTTCCGCTCGACATCCGCCAGCTGCTCCATGACCTTGGCAAGCCGCTCGTGCGTCGCCTCGATCTCGTCCCGCATCCCCGGAGGCAGAGACGCGCCGTACGCGGTCCGCACCTCGGCCAGGCCAGCGGCGAAGGTCGGGCTCCTTGGGTCCAGTCCCCGGATCCCGTGCAGCTTCAGCAACCCCTTGATCGTGTTGCCAAGGCTGGTGCGCTCCTTCACCAGACGCTCCCGGTGCCGCAGCAGGCGCTTCGCGTCCTCCTCCTCGACCCTCGGGATCCGCACCACCGAAAGCGCCTCCGCCTCGCCCCGGTCCCACGCCCTCAGCGCGCGCACCATCCGCCTCGCGTCGATCCGGCCGGTCTTCGCCTTCTTCTTCCTGCGCACCACCTCGAGGCTCGCCGGGTCGCAGACAACGACGTCGATCTCCGGCACATGCTCGCCGAGCCAACGTGCCAGCCAGAAGCCCTCGTGCCCGGCCTCGCAGGTCAGCAGCGCCCGCGCCGCGCCACCGGCACGGCAGCGGGCCTTCTCGACCTTCTCCGCAAGGCCCGCCGCGTCGGCAGGCGGCAGCGTGTGCATCCCCGCCTTGCCCGCTTCCTCCGGCTCGCCGATCCCGACGACCCACGACTTGTCACTGACTTCCACCGCGACGAACAGTGTGCCAGCCTCGCCCTTGGAAGGGGCTGCGTCGTTCAAGTCCTTCGACATTCCAGATCTCCTTTCACAAGGCAAGGGGTTGCCGTTGATCGGCCCCTTGCCACCAGATCTTGATGCCTGACCATCCCTGCGGGCTGAATCAGCGGCAAGGGGAAATCCCGACAAGGCTCATGGTATCTGCACTTGGCGTGCTCTCCGGCGTCGGTCCCAAAGGGACCGCACGGGACGGGAGGACATCGATCTCCTGACCGCCGTCCATTGGCCCAAGGCCGGGATCCGCCACCCGTGGCCGAGCCAACGGCTCGTCGTGAAGACCCAAGGGAGGAGCCCGGTGCGTTAACGCGCACGCCGGGGTCTGCGCGGGGGGACCGGGGTAACCCGGTTCCCTGCCGCGATAGCTTACGCACAACATAACAGGTATTATGTAAAATGAACGGCGTTTCATGGCCGTTGTTCCTTCACTGTTCCGATTGCTAGACGTCCCGGAAATCGCCTCGAAACCTCTGGAACATCGCGGATCGATGGCCTATGCCCCGCAGGACGGATACCCGGTTCATGGCGCATCCGGGCACGGGCCATGCAAAAGACCCGGCAGCGGCGAAGACGGAGACGGGAACGGAGACCCCCAGGATGGCTGACGAGACCGGGCCCGAGGCGAAGGCCTCCGCTGATCCTGACGCGGCCGCGGAACTGCGCCGGCAGGCCATGCACATCGCGGACGTGCGCGTCGACATGGCCGACCGTGATGGGGCAACGGCCAGGGAGACGGCCGGCATGCGTGCCGACATGGCGGCATTCCACACGGACATGGCCGGTTTCCGCACGGAATTCGTTGAACGCCTCGCGGCGCAGAACGAGAGGGTGCTTGACCGCTTCGCCGCACAGGACGTCAGGATCGAGGGAATCGTGGACCGGGCCACGAGCGGCTCGGCGTCTGCATGGGCATGCTGGCGGCCGTCCTTTCCCTGTTCGCGTACCTCGTGCAGGCAATGGTGCAGCTGGGCGCGGCCTTTGCAGGAGGCCCGGAACCTGAGAAGAACTCGCTGGAAGCGAGAGCCATGATGACCGGGAGCGTCACGAGCGAACTTGTCCTGGAACACCTGAAGGCGCTCAGGGAAGACGCAGGGAATGCCTGGCTGGAACGGCGTGGGATCCTCGACGCGATCCGCGCGACGAAGGCGCACGTCGCCAGCCTCATGTCCCGCCGATCCAGCGCCAATGGCTTGAATCGACGTTTTTTTCCATGCTATGCGTGACCGGCAGGAGGACGGAAGGGAATCCGGGCATGAACGTGACGCGCGAGGAACTGCGGAACGCGGGCGCAAGTCCGGAGCTGGGGCGGATCCTGGCCGACCGGCTGTCCCGGCGCGGTCCCGGAGACCTGACCCGCAATCCGATGGCCGTGACGCTTTCCGGCATCGTCCTTGCGGCGTTCCTGAGCACCCTGGGCTTGCTTGTCCTCGGCATGTCAGGTCTCCAGTCGGACGTGGCCCGCCTGGATGAGCGGCTGTATGGCATCGAGCGCCGCCTCGCATCCGCAGACATCCTCGCCGAATAGCCTGCGACTGCGCAAATGGCCGATCAACACAGGATGATGTCCGGCGTTCGCGCCGACGCCGCGGACCGGGACAGATGGCAGGTCACGGCGAACGGCCGGTTTCGCGAGGACATGGCCAGCCTTCGGGCCGACCTGGCCGGGCGCATCGCCGAACTGGACATGGCGGCCGCCGAACGTCGCGAACGGCAGGGCGTCAGGTTCGCCAATCCATGGGCGGAAAGGGCGGAACGCCTCGCAAGTTCGGACATGCAGGCCGTCAGGACCGCGATGCACCTCCTCTTCCTGCTGGCAGCCTCCTTCGGGGCCGTGGCCGCCGTCATCCTGCTTGCGGGCGCATTCGGGCCCGTGATCATCGAGGCGCTGACGTCGGGGGCCGGCCGGTAGGCACGGCAGGAACGGCATGAAATTCGCGAAGAGGTTCGCGAGCTGAAAGCGCGCATCGCCGGTCTCATGTCTTGTCGGTGCGCGCCAACGGCTTGAATCGACGCGTTCCGACATGCCATTCGCGGCGGGCAGGAGGGCAAAAGGGATTCCGTGCATGAACGTGACGCGCGAGGAACCGCAGAAGGCCGGCGCAGGTCCGGAGCTGGCGCGGATCCTGGCCAGCGCGTTGCCCGGGCGCGCGCCCGGCGACCTGACCCGCGGTCCGATGGCCGTGACGCTGGCCGGCATTGTCTTTGTGGCGTTCCCGAGCGCTCCGGGCCGGCTGGTCCTCGTCATGCCGGGTCTCCAGCCGGACGTGGCCCGGCTTGACGGGCGGATGTCCGGCTTCGGGGGCCGAATGGCCGGCATCGAGGAGAAGGTCGACGTTCCGACCGGCGAACGGCCCGCATCGAGGACAGGCCGGACCAGCTCCTGCGGGAATGACGGCCGGAACCCGGCCCAGGCCACGTCTCCCGGCGCTTCCCTGAACGGTGCGCAACCTCCGGCGCATCGCTTGCCCGCGTCCCATGTCCCGCAGGACGGAGAGCGGCCTCGCGGTGCAGGGCTGCCGCGTTCGGGAAGATTTTCCTTGGCTTCCGCAGCATTGCGTGCTTCATTGCCGGAAAAAGACGGCCTGGGGGCAGGCATGAGGCAGAAAGATGCAGGACACCGGACGACTCTCCGGCGGGGCGGAAGCCCGCCGCGCCGCCAACCCGATTCGCAAGATCTCCCGCCATAGGCCGGAGACGGCGCTCCACGCCGACGCGGCGGCCAGCGACATCCCGGACGTCAGGACCCTCGGCAGGCTTCGAAGGGACATGGCGACGTTCCGCGCCGACCAGGTCAGGCGACTCGCCGCACGGGACGAAGCTTCCGCCGGACGTCGCGAGCGGCAGGGCGTTCCGTTCGCCGGCCCCCGGGCGATTGCGGCGAGCCTGCACGGACGGCGGGGCGTCCCGATGCCGCGGATTCCGGTGCATCTCCTTGCCGAGCTGGCGCTTCCCTGCGGCCTCGCCGCCGCCCTCTTCATGTTCCTGAACACCTTCGGCTCCTCCTACGTCGCGGCGCTTGCCGGGCAGTAGGCACGACGCACGACGCCAGGTAGCGGACACACCGGTCCCGGCACGTCCCGAAGGACGCACCGAAAGCTCCCGGACGCGCCGGCCGGCAGCGACGGCCGCGGACATGTCGCCCTGAAGCGTCACTTCGCCGCCGTGCCCGGCGCGGCGGTCTGGTCGCCCGTTGCGGCCGTGCCCTGCCCCGGCGCAGCCTGGTCCTCGTGGGACCGCGGCTCGAACGCGAGCATCTCGGTGGCGCCGACCGGGAAGTCCAGCGCGATCCTGTAGTAGACTGCCGGCAGCGCCCTGCCCGTCCGGCGTTCCATTCCCTCTGCCAGCGCCTTCTTCCGGGCCACCATACGTCGCTGCCGTTCCCGGGCCGCCTCTCGTGCCGACCTGCTCATGCCGGGCCCTCCAACCCGACTGAAGCAGCCAAGGTGCCGAGAGCGGTCCGCCGGCGTCGGTCGCGAGACGGGGTTTCTGGCCGGCCTCCGCATCGCGGGGCGCGCGCGCGTTTGTGGCAGGACGCCCCGCGGCTGCGGCCCGCCCTGCCGTCCTTCATGTTGGTCCTGCAGGAATCCGACAGAAGGATTCGATGATGACCGGTCGTCGGGACAATCGAGGCCAGGGGTCTCTCTGGCGGCGTGTCGGCCATGAGGCGGCCTTGCTTGAGCGGGAGATCCCGAGGACGAACTTCCATGCGGGCATGGACGGCAGAACGCGTCGGGACACGACGGCCGAATTCCTGCGTGACGCCGCCCGGGCCACGCTCAGGGAGATTGTCACCGATCCCGCCTCGCACAGCGAGGACCCCTTCCGGACCAGGAGCGGTTGATCGAGAGCACGGCGCTTCCGGCGACGGACCGGATGCCGACCCGTTCCTCCGGGTTCCAGCTTGAAGCTGTCGGAGGTCCCGACCCTTGCCTCAGGATCCACGTGCCCCCGGACCGGCATTCGCCGGAAAGCGTCGAGCTCCGGTTGAAGGGTTTGCCAGGGGACATGGCCGCGGTCACCGGGCACGTGACAGTGACAGGCCGCCGCCCGGGCGCCGAACGCCTTTCGGAAACGGCCGGTCAGGCCGTCGCTGCAACGACCTTCCGCCATGAGACGGCCCTGCTCATCCAGCAAGTCCGCAACGGAGACGCAAAGGCGCGCCTGAGGCTCGGGCTGCGCTCCGACGTGACGAGCTTCCGCCTGCAGCAAGTCGCCCGTGCCATGTTCGAGGACATGAGCACCGGTCTGGACGCGCAAGACAAGGCTCCCCTTCGGACGAAGGGCCGGCTGCCCAGATTTGCGGCGCTTCTGGCGACGGACCGGATGCTTTCCCGCCCGCATGGAATCAGCCACAGACCCGGCGGGGCTGCCGATGGCTGCATCAGGACATGCGTGCCTGCCGAACGACACCTGCCGGAACGCTTCCAGCTGCGGCTGCTGTCCGTACCCGAGGCGGACTGGCGCGACCGGCGGTCGGCCGAGGGCAGCCGCCGGCGCAGCGCTTCGGCAGGCTCGATCCGCGCGGACCACCTTGCGGATGGCAGGCAGCGGACATGGGATCGACGGCAGGGAGAAGGAGGACAGGCCTTTGCCGACGCGACGGAACGGACCCTGCACGGCTTTGCGCGGGAGCAGGTTGATTTCCTGCAGGAGTTGATCGCTCGCAGGGCCGCGCAGGGCTTCGACCGGCCGACGCGGATGTGGCTGATCGGCGGGCTTGTCGCGGTCGCTGGCGTCATCCGGGCCGCGATCGCGGAACTGGCGAAAGGCCGGGCCGAACTGGCGAAAGGCCAGGCCCGGATCGAGGCGATCCTGGAGGAGCGGCTGCCAAGGGCCAGGTGACTGCAGGCCTGTTTCCGGACCCGCAGCGCCCCTTGGCGCGCCGCGCGAGCCGGCCCCATCCTTGCCGCCCATGCCCGTGCCTGCCCGGTCATGGCCCCTCCTACCCTCCGGCTGCCTGCGCTTCCATGCCGCGTGGCAACCGGATCCCGAGGCGATCCAGGCCATCCTCGTCCGTCCTGGCCTTGAACCGCTCCTGCCGTTCCCGTGATGTCCCTGTCATGGCGCCTCCTTCCTTCCGGTCGCCGGAGCCACGGCGTTGCCCGCGTCCCGGCCGGTGCGCGGGCCGTCTTGCGGAATGCCGGCAGCGGACATAGGATGGGCGGCAGCGGACACAGGATGGACGGCAGGGAGAAGGAGGGCGGTCGTTGGCCGACGCGACGGAACGGACCAGGCACGGCTTCACGCGGGAACAGGTCGACTTCCTGCTGGAGACGTTTGCGCGAAGGTCCGCGCAGGGCTTCGACCGGCCGACGCAGATGTGGCTGATCGGCGGGCTTGTCGCGATCGGCATCGCGGTCGCTGGCGTCATCTGGGCCGAGATCGGGTCCGTCCGCACGGAACTCCGCAACGAGATCGGGTCCGTCCGCACGGAACTCCGCAACGAGATCGGGTCCGTCCGCGAGGAAGTCCGCGAGAACCGGGCCGCGATCGCGGAACTGGCGAAAGGCCAGGCCGAACTGGCGAAAGGCCAGGCCCGGATCGAGGCGATCCTGGAGGAGCGGCTGCCAAGGGCCAGGTGACTGCAGGCCTGTTTCCGGACCCGCAGCGCCCCTTGGCGCGCCGCGCGAGCCGGCCCCATCCTTGCCGCCCATGCCCGTGCCTGCCCGGTCATGGCGCCTCCTCCCCTCCGGCTGCCTGCGCTTCCATGCCGCGTGGCAACCGGATCCCGAGGCGATCCAGGCCATCCTCGTCCGTCCTGGCCTTGAACCGCTCCTGCCGTTCCCGTGATGTCCCTGTCATGGCGCCTCCTTCCTTCCGGTCGCCGGAGCCACGGCGTTGCCCGCGTCCCGGCCGGTGCGCGGGCCGTCTTGCGGAATGCCGGCAGCGGACATAGGATGGGCGGCAGCGGACACAGGATGGACGGCAGGGAGAAGGAGGGCGGTCGTTGGCCGACGCGACGGAACGGACCAGGCACGGCTTCACGCGGGAACAGGTCGACTTCCTGCTGGAGACGTTTGCGCGAAGGTCCGCGCAGGGCTTCGACCGGCCGACGCAGATGTGGCTGATCGGCGGGCTTGTCGCGATCGGCATCGCGGTCGCTGGCGTCATCTGGGCCGAGATCGGGTCCGTCCGCACGGAACTCCGCAACGAGATCGGGTCCGTCCGCACGGAACTCCGCAACGAGATCGGGTCCGTCCGCGAGGAAGTCCGCGAGAACCGGGCCGCGATCGCGGAACTGGCGAAAGGCCAGGCCCGGATCGAGGCGATCCTGGAGGAGCGGCTGCCGAGGGCCAGGTGACTGCAGGCCCGCTCCGGAATCCGTCGCGCCGTTCATTTCGCGCCTTCCCCTTCCGTTTCGTCTCCCGCAGCGCTGCCAGACGTCGGTCCGGCCTCGCCCTTCGTCCTCCGGCCTGAAGAGCCCGTCCAGCTCGTCGCAGAGCGGCGCCAGGGCGCTCGCCCGGCAGTCGGCCATCGGCCGCCCCGGTGGGTGGACAGCAGCTGGCTCCTTGCTACCTGGCGCTTGCTCATCAGCCTGCCGAGATCGTCCTGCTCGGCGCGGTTCAAGACCTCCGGAACCCCCTCCGGGTCCGGGCCGTGCACCGCCTCGATCAGATAGCGCAGACCGTCCGGTGCACTGATCGTCCCGGCTTGGAACACTGCGCGGGCCGTGCGCCACTGATCGGTCAATGGATAGACCCAGGCACCGGCGTCCAGCACCCGGTGCAGCCATTGGGCATCCTCCACGACATCCGGGTGCCGCCAGAGCCGGCCCGCCCTCTGGATCAACGAACCGATCGGAGCCAGGTCGCTGATCATCAGGTCGAAATCCATATCGAGCGAGGCTTCAACGACCTGCGTCGCAACCAGCACTCCGCCCCGATGCCCGGTCCTGACACGACCGAACCGCGCCTGCAGCGCCTCCTCCTTGCACAGCCGGTCCGCAACCATGAAGCGCGCGTGCAGCAGATCGACCGGGATTCCTTTGCTCTCCAGCTCCTGCACCGCAGCAATGGCATCATCCACCGCGTTGCGAACCCACACGCAGGCCGCACCTTGCTCCACACCCTCCTGGATCAGTTCCATGGCCCTTCCCGCGTCGGCTCGCGTCACCGCGACGTTCCGGCAGGTCGCCGGCACCGGAGCGGGCGCACTGGTCCCGACTTGCCTCGAGACGACCGGCAGCTGCGGATAGGCGTCTCCCTCGATCCGCGACGGCCGCCGCATCCCCAGCCCGCGCTGAAACGCTTCGGTGCAGCCATCGCGCATCTTCCCCGGCAACGTGGCGGTCATCATGATCGCCGAGCCGCCCAGCATCGCATGGAACCTCAAGAGGGACCGCAATTCCTCCTCCATGAACGGATCATGGCTGTGCGCCTCGTCCACGATCAGGATCCTGTTCGACAACGCCCAGAGCCGCAGCGTGTTGAACCGCGTCGGCAGCACCGCCAGCAATGCCTGGTCGATGGTTCCGACGCCGATGTCCGCGAGAAGGATCCGTCGTCGGTCGTCGGCAAGCCACTGGCCGCAGGTGACGGGTTCGCCGGGGTCGGAACCGTCGTTGCCGAGGATTGCCTGAAACTGCGCGTTCTGGCGTGCACGCCCGTGCGAAAGCCCAAGCGACGGCCGTCCCGAAAACAGTTCGGTGGCGACCTTCTCGACTCTCGCCAGCATGGCGTTCGAGGTTGCCATGGTTGGCAGGGCGAAGAACAGCCCGTCGCCCTTTCGATTCGCGATCATGCGTGACGCGAGCATGAGTGCAGCCTCGGTCTTCCCCGAACCTGTCGCATCTTCCATTATCGCTAGCGTTGGGCCCTCGGGCAGGTCGACCTTGCGTACGGCCTGCTGCATCGGGCGCGGCTTTGCCTCGTTCCGCAGGATCACCGCATCCGCTCGCGGAATCGCGTGATGCAGGCCCGCTGCCGCGATGGCGACTTGCGCGCGACTGCGGGCCTTGGCCCAATAGCTCGCAACGGGCATGTCGGCCGGTTGACGGCCGAACCAGTCAGTGTTCGTATAGCGCGACAATCTGGATGAGAATGCGCGACAATCAGGATGAGAATCTTGGCGTCGCGGCAGGACGGAATGTTTCGGCACATTGGGGCGATTGCAAGGGTTTTCTTCCCGTGCCTGCAGGCAGATGAAGTTTGCGGAACTTTTCGGGACGAGACGGGCGGCCAACCGGGTCTGGAGGACGCGACGACGGCACGTGCCGCGATCCTGGCATTTTGCCCTCGCCGGGCAGGCAGTCCCTTCCATGAACTGCGCAGGCTTGTTCAGGAAGGGACCGCTCAAGGGTGACCGTTGCAGGGCCGGGTCAACCCTTCCCTCCGGCGCGATCCTCGCCATGCTCGCCATGCTCGGGCAAGCCCTGCGCGTGGCTCCGCGTGGCTGCGGTCGCGGGGTTGACCCGCCCCTTCCACGCGCCTCCTGGCCGCCTGCGGCCCGGCTTCAAGCCGCAGGAGTCCTGGCGTGGCGTCCGCTCAGCCGGTGGGCGTGTTCTTTTCCGTGGCCTTCTTCGCGGGCCGGCCGCGCTTGCGCGGCTTCGCCTTGAGGGCTTCGCGCCGACGGTAGCTCTCGACGTTCATTTCCAGGATCGTGGCCCGGTGCACGAGGCGGTCGACGGCGGCGACGGCAGTGGTCTCGTCCGGGAAGATCCGGTCCCATTCGGAGAACGGCTGGTTGGCGGTGATCAGGAGCGACCGGCGCTCGTGCCTGGCCGAGACGAGCTCGAACAGCACGCTTGTCTCGGCCTGGTCCTTGCGGACGCAGGCGAGGTCGTCGAGGATCACGAGATGATAGCGGTCCAGCCGCGCCCTACCCATTGCCCATAAGTTCTGTCTAGCTAGCTAATGTGTTTCCGCACTTCGCTGGTTTCCCCGGCATCGACACTGTGGCCGAGCATCCACGCGGTGAACGACAGTGCAGCCTGGCCATTCCAGGCGATCTCCGCGCCGGGCGGTCCGTCGTTGCTGCGGTTCAGGTATCCGCCCATCGTCGCCACGAGGCGGAAGGCCTGTCCGAGATCCTCGGGCGGCGGCAGCTTCCGGACGCGCGCAAAGTCCGTCAGCAATGCCAGCTCGATGTCGGTGAACGCGGTCGTGGCCGGAAGCTCCGGCTTCGTTCGGGCCAGGTGGGTGAGGGTGGCGATGCGCCAGGCGATCACCGCGTTGATCGCCACCGCCCGTTCGATGCGCGTGCCGGTTCGATGCGCGATCGTCTCCACCTTGCACCCCGACTTCAGGATCCTGTGCCAGTCCTCGATCCGCCACCTCAGGCCGTAGAGCCGGACCACTTCGCAAGCCTGGTGCAGGCTGGCGACCGGCAGCGTCGTGAGCAGGGTCCAGGCAACCGGCTCCGACCCGTCGTCGGGGACATCCACCTCCGCGACATGGACCGCGTTCAGTGCCAGCGGTTCCGGGCCGAAGCGCGCCTTCTCCTTCGCCGGGGGCGGCACCGCCAGTTCCAGCCAGCGCAGGCTCACCCTGGCCTTGCGCCGGGCCCGCCCGGCGAAGGCCTTCTGTCCGCTTGCCGAGCGTCGCGCCGACAGCCGCTCCACCGTGATGGAGAACTGCCCGGCCTCCGGGACCGCGCGCACCCGCTCGAACAGCTTTGGCCGGCCACGACCGAAGCTGCGGTCATGTTGCGCCCGCACCAGCAGCGACAGGCGGCGGCAGCCCGACGCACGGTGTTCGTGGAACACGTCGAACACGTCCCCCTCGCGGTCCATCACCGCGACGGCCTTCACCCCGTCCAGCTCCTTCGCCGCCGCGATGCTGTGGCGCAGGCCGCGCAGCCACCGCCCGGTCTTGCGTTCCTCGACCGGACGGTCCTTGTCGGGACGGCCGTCCGGCGCGTCGAACTCGAGGCCGACCACGCCCAGGGGAACCCCGTCGCCGCTCACGGCGAAGGTCGTGTGCAGGTGCAGGCCCGGCGTTCCCGAGGACCCCTTGTTGCGGCCGATCTCCCCGAGCCCCTCGCAGCCGTGGCGGGTCGCGAAGTTCAGGTCCGTGCCGTCCTGCACCAGAAGGGACAGCGGCTGGCCCTGCATCCGGCGCAGCGTCCGTTCGCGATGGGCCCCGACGATGGTGGACGCGGAGACCGCGTCGTAGTCCGGATGCTCGATCATCCTGTAGTATCCCTTCACTGTCGCCTCGCAGCCGGCCGCCGCCGCGAAGAACGTCTTCGTCGGCGACCGGGCCTGGACCTCCGCGCTCCGCACCAGCCGCTGCGTCAGGCGGGCATCCCCCAACGGCGCGGCGCCGAATTCGTTCTCCGCCCAGGTCGCGCTGTCAAGCCCGTCCCCGGGCGCCAGCACGCGCCGCGCCTCCAGGCAGGTGTCCCAGCCCGCCGCCAGCGGCAGGACCAGGATGCGCTTCGCCGGTTCCGCGACCCCGTCACGAAGGCGACGGCCGGAGGTTTCCCCGACACGGCGCCAGCCGGCCGCAAGGAAGCAGCTGCCCCGGTGCTCCGGCGCGACAAAGGTCTCGGCCAGAACCGGACGGATGCCGTAGGCCGCCGCGAAGTCCCCGCCCACGCGCCGCGCCGCCATGCCCAGGACCCGCGATGCGAGACAGCGCACGGAAACCGACGGACGGATCAGGAACCGCGCCAGGCCGATCACCTGGTCGAGATGCCGCTCGCGGCTTGCATCGTCCCAGCCGAGCCAGGCGTCCCGCGCCGCCAGGACCCGCGTCGCGGGGGCGAACAGAAGCCCGCCGAGCCAGCCATGCGAAGACCCGACCAGGTAGCGCAGCTGACGGCCGACGTGAAGCCGGGCGCTGCGGGGATGCTCCGATGCCATCAGCTCGTTGAACACGAGCCGAAGCTCCGGTCCCTCGACCCGGACAAGCTCAAGGCCCTCGACCGCGCCCGCGCTGGCCGGAAGGCCCGCAGGCTCGGGAACCGCCGCCTCCCTCCGGGCAACGGTTCCGCGGCCGCCGCCACGGCGGGGCGCAGGAAGAGCGATCCTGCCCGCACGCTCAAGACGGCGAAGGGCGGAAAGGCAGCTCGTGACCTGGGATCGCCCGCGAAGGTCAACAAAGCCGAAAGCGTCGCATGCCCTCCGGCCGATCTCGGCCCGTGAGGCGTCCGGCTGCGCAAGAATCCGCGACAGCTTCTTCATGCCCTCCGCAGAGGAAAGCGCGCACGGAATCGAAACGGGGCCGTCCATGCCCTTGATGATAGCGCGAACGAATTAGCGAGTCGAGCGGGAAATGTGTCCTATGGGCAGGCCGCGCCAGCAGGCTTTCCAGCGACAGCTCGCGGCGCGCCACCTGCAGGCGCTGCACCAGGTCGGTGGTCCTGGTGAAGAGCACCCGGCAGCCGTTCTCCACCAGGGCCAGCCCGATCGCCGAGGCGATGTGCGATTTCCCGGTTCCAGGAGGCCCGAAGATCAGGCAGCACGCGCCCTGGTCAAGCCACGCGTCGCCGGCGGCGAGCGCCATGACCTGGGCCTTCGAGATCGTCGGCACCGCGTTGAAGTCGAAGTTGGCCAGGCTCTTGCCGGGCAGCAGCCGCGCCTCGCCCAGGTGGCGCTGGATCCGCCGCCTGCCACGCTCCGCCAGCTCGTGCTCGGCGAGGACGGAGAGGAATCGGGCCGCAGGCCAGCCTTCGGCGTCGGAGCGCTCGGCGAAGCGTTCCCAGAACTCCCGCATCGTCGGCAGGCGCAGCTCGGAGAGCATCAGGGCCAGCTTCACCCCGTCGACGGTCTTGGCGGAATCATCGGGCATCCGTGTCATGACGCGCCTCCCATGCGAAGCAGGTCGCCATAGCCGGCAAGCGGCGCACGGATGACGCGAACCTCGGGCATCGCGCCGGGCTCCGGCGCGAACCGGACCTTGAGGCTGTCGAGGTCCGGCAGCTTCCCGGCGGCGAGGCAGCCGTTGATCTCGGCTGCCAGCATCGCCTCGCAGTTCTCCTCATGGGCCAGCGCCAGGAGCCTCACCGTCAACCTGCAGGCGGCGCGTTCGCCCGCCTTCGACAATGCCGCCTCGAAGCAGCGGCGGCAGGCCTCGCGCGGGAACAGCTCGTCGCGGCAGGTCAGGTTCATGAGCGCCATCGGCTTCGTCTTCAGGGAGTGGATGACGTGGCGGTGGTTGACCACGTGCACGGGCTTCGTCGACGCACCCTTGTGCTTGCGCGGCAGGGTCAGGTGATGGACGCCGCCGACATGGAGCTCCAGGCGGTCGTCGTGGAGCCGGACCCCGAGCCGGTGGCCGATCAGCCGCGAGGGCACGGTGCAGAACACCCGCCTCAGGATGAAGCCGCTGGACGAGGTGACGTCGACGCTGGTTTCCTCGTGGTCCGTCGTGCGCATCGGCGGCAGGTCCTTGAGCGTTTCGCGTTCGGCCTTGATGCGCCCGGAACGGCGCGCGTTGCCGCGCCCGACGATCTCGGCGACGAAGGCGCGATACGCGTCGATGTCGGCGAAGTCCTTCGACCCCCGGAGCGCCAGCGCGTCGGCGATCTCGCGCTTGAGGTGGCCGTGCGGGCTCTCGATCGCGCCGTTCTCGTGCGCCACGCCGCGGTTGTTGCGAGACGCCGTCATCCCGCAATGCTCGCACAACGCCTCGTAGCGTTCCGTCCTGTCCCGCGCATCGTCCCTGCCGAGGTTCCGGAACGCCGCCCAGCGACCAGAGCGCGGCCTGCAGCCCCGTGGCCAGGGCCGTGAAGCTCTCGCCGCCGAGAACCGCCTCCGCATGGCGGAACCCCGACCAGGGGAGCCGGAAGTGATGGAGCCGATGGTCAAGGGGCCGTCCGGCCACGGTGACGCCGAGAGCGTTCATGACCGTGAAGTCCGACAGGCCGAGCTGGCCGGGCGTGTGCGTCTGTCGGAAGATCACCTCCCGATCGGGACCATGACGTGCCCGCCAGTCACGGATCCGTCGCTCCAGGGTGCGGCGGATGCCCGGATCCAGGTCGGGATGACGCCGCATCAGTTCCAGGAACACGCCCACCGGGCGGATGTCGGCACTGTCCCGCAGCATCGGCACGACTTCTTCGTCGAACATCCCGGCCAGCGGATCGGGGCGCCGCCGGCCGCGCGGCGCCCGCTTTTGCGAGGGGGGACGCGGATCCTTCCGGATCCTGTATCCCGTGGCGGCGCTGAAGCCGGCCTTCGCGGCCGCCGTTTCGGTCGAATGCGTTTTCCTGTGGTTCATGAAAGTCCTCGTCTGGTGATCGGTTGCGTGCAGACCCGGCACCTCGCTCTCCTCTTCTCGAGATCGTTTGCGAGGTGATGACCCGGCCCGCCGCGACCACCAAGGGCTCCCGAAGGGGGGAGACGAAGATCGTTTCGGCGGTCGTCAGCGCAGGGAGGGCGTAGCCCGACCGGAGCTGACGGCCGCCGCCTTCGCCCCCAGAACGGGACTCTCATCCTGATTGACGCTGACTCTCAGCTTGATTGTCGTGCTAGAGTGTTCGACCCGATCCAGTCCGGCCTGGACCGTCAACCCGGAGACCTTCCAGCTGAGCGCCTTCGCGTCTCCCGTGGCGAGCCCGTTCAGTGATGCCTCCGCAAAGAGGGCGTGGACCGACGTGATCATCTCTGAAGCTGCCTCGATGGCCGGTGTCCCGATCGCGGTCATCCATCGACGCTCTTCAATGCCGCCGCCCCCTCCAGTTCCGGCGGTCCGCCATGGTGTCCGGCGACAGCGGCATAGAGGGCCCGCCTTGCGCCGGGGGCGCCGGCAATGAGGCTTTCAAGCAACTGGGAATGATGCTCCGCCCGCGCTGCGCATCCCTTGATCTGGTTCCGGAAGCTCTCGCTGATCTTTCCGAGATCGTGCAGCACGATCAGCAACGCGATCGCTTGATCCCAGGCAGAAGACCCCGTGACCTTGCGTTTCTCGATCAGGTGATCGGCAACGGCGCCAACATCCAGCATGTGCCACAACGCGGGGTGAAATTTGCCGTCGATCTCCTTTCCGGGCCAGGCGTCAATCGCATTCGCGTCGAGCACGTCAATTCTCCACGATTCAGCTTGCCGAGCCTGCCTGAGCAAGGACGAATGTCGACAATCCTTCGTGCAACGATCTCCACTGGCCCGCGAATCGAGTATCACTGTGTCCGCTCGAACCACGCAAGGTTCTCGGCTCGAGTTCCGTTTCTTGCCTTGCACCGAATTTTGAATCCCGGCTTGCATCCGCGTCATGCCGAAGGCGTCCTCGCAGGTCTCGACCCGGAGGCCTTCCGGAACAGCGCTCGCGTCGCAGGCGTCCTCACACGCCGCGCCGGCCCCGGCGTCGCGCAGGCACCGCTCATCGAATTCTTCATGCCGCTCGCCCCGACGGCCCGCGAGATTCGCTCCCGCTCGGCGTCCTCGGCCACCAGGCCGCGTTGCCGTCGCGCGGCGCTCATGGCGACCGGCCGGGCCGATTCGCTGCCTCCGGCGTGGAAACATGAAGCCGTTTTAAAGTCCTCAAGGCTTCGCCATTCCTTCTGCGTGCATGATGTTGCAAACAGGCATGTAGCGCACAGTATTGACTCATGCATGTTCCCCAAATGCAACCTGTTGCAGGACATTTGCACATTTGCCATGTGCCTGAATGTTGTGTGACACTTCCAACATGACGTTGCAAAAAAGGCCATGAACTGGATTAGGCAACAGGATGGCGAGCGAGCATCGGTCATGGTACCCTCGCTGTCATAGTCACACCATGACAGAATTGGCAGCGGCAGAACCACATGGCGCTGAACAGAATACACGTGGTGAGCCACTCGCAAAACTCGAGGCTGACGTGGGCGAGGTCGCAGTCCCCAGACATATTGGTTCGAGCCGGGATTTCAACCCGGCCTGACTTTCCCTGTCCCGCAGGCGAATCGCGGCGTCACTTGCAGGGAATCCGTCAGGAACCGTGCCGGACGGCGCAGCTTTCCTGCAGTCCGGCCACGCCTGCCCGGCCGGCGTCGTGCTGAGCGGCCCGGTCTCGATCCGCTCTGGGGAGACGCCGTGACGCCTATGTCAGGAGCCGCGTCAACCGGTCCACGGAAAGAGCGATCACGCCGAACATGAGATGCGCGTACGCCTTCGCGTGCCCGCGCACCCGCGGATGGCGACCTCCGAACTCGTCCTTGAGCCGGGCGTTCACCCGTTCGACGGTGGATCGCTCCCGGCAGCGCCGCGCCGCCGGATCGGCGAAGCACGCATTTGCGGCCGCCCTGCGCTCCGTGGCAAGCGCCTTCCTGAGTTCCGCGTCGCGTCGCGGGTTGGTGTCGATGATGCAGACGCGGCCGTTTTCCCGCGAGTGCTCGTGGATCTGCCCGGCGTCGCAGGCGCTGTCCATGCACTCGCAGGGATACGTGACCCGCTGCGCGGACAGTTCGGCCAGGGGGGATCGCGGCGTGGCTGTCATGCATCGAGGCGGAGCTCAGGATGCAGGAAGACGTGAAACGTGCCGCGGAGAACACAGGCCATCTCGCCGACCTAGATCTTGCGAAGGAACTTTATTGCTGCCTCGTCTCTGAGAGTGCTGAAGGGAAATCCCTCACCCTTGCCTTCGGTCTCGGTCGTGTCCGCGTCCGCATTCTGGTCGCTGAAGGAATGCCGCGACGGGTAGGTTTCATACGCACCGGCATGCTGATTACCGACAATCTCCGGCATTTCGGACACCCCCTGGCACGGTTCCCGGGCTCCCGCGACTTCCTGGCATTGGTCGAGCCTGCGGACACAGAAGCCGGAGTGTTGCTGAAGCAGCTGGAAAATCCGGCCCATGACAGGTTTTCAGAGGAGGCACTCGTTTGTGACGCCATCGCCGCTATGCGTTGCGGCGCCTGCGGCACGCAACGCATAGCGGAGGTTCGCTGCATGGACTGAACTGGAGCGGATGGGTGGGAATCGAACCCCCGTCTCGAGCCTGGAAGGCCCTTGCTCTGCCATTGAGCTACACCCGCAGCGCGATAACGTGGTTCCCGGCGCCGCGAATGTCAAGCCGGTCCTGGCCCCGACGACGGTGTCCCGGCCCGCCGAGTGCGTGTCTGCCCATGCATGCCGCAACCTGCCGTCGTCGGTGCGAAAGCAGGCGGTCGGGCATGGCGCGCCGGACGGAATCGACGTAAGGACGTTCGGCAACGATGACGAGACGACAGGCGGACGCTCCCCGGAGGGGGACGCGCAGAAGGAGAGTTCATGCCGGAAGCCAGCGAAACAAGGAGCCTCGCGGTGCTGATCGATGCCGACAACACCAGCGCGAAGCACGCCCAGGCGATTTTCGACGAGATCGTCAAGCTGGGCGAGGCCAACGTACGGCGCATCTACGGCGACTTCTCGGGCAGCCGGCTGTCCGGCTGGGACGCGGCGATCAAGTCCCTGGCGATTCTCCAGCACCAGCAGCGCAGCAACTCGAGGGGCAAGAACGCGTCCGACATCGCGCTTGTGATCGATGCCATGGACCTGATGCACAAGCGAACCCTCGACGGTGTCGTGCTGGTCAGTTCGGACAGCGACTTCACGCGGCTGGCCCAGCGCCTTCGCGAGGAGGGTCTCGTGGTGTACGGTTTCGGGGAGCGCAAGTCGGTCGAGGCGTTCCGCAACGCCTGCACCCGCTTCATCTACGTCGAGAACCTTGTCGAGGCCGGACCGGAGGAGAGGAAGGACGGGGCGGCGGCGGCCGGGGGCGCGGCGCGAAAGAAGGAACCTCCGGGCAGGGCCCGGAAGATCATCGCGGGCGCGATCGGCGAATCCGACGCCGACGGCTGGGAAAACCTGGGCAGCGTCGGGCAGCGCATCCAGGGCGCGCATCCCGACTTCGACCCGCGCAGCTACGGCTGCTCGAACCTGAGCTCTCTGGTGGAGAGGGCGGGCGGGTTCGACGTGCGGAAGGAGACGGACGCCGTCCTTGTCCGCTGCAAGGTCGCCGGACCCAAGGGTGCGGGCGCAGGGAAGGGGTCGACGGCGTGATTGCGGCCGGACCGGGAAGGTTTCCGGCACATCGTCGCTGGCCGGACGTGGCCGGGAGCCTGCGCGACAGGATCGATGCCGGCGATCCCGGGCTGGCATTCCCGCCCCGCTCGGGCTGCCTCCTGCGCAGCCTGCGGGCCGGAAGGCCGACGAGGCAGGTGGCGCTGCCGCCCGTGCCCTGGAAGGACGGCGAAAGGAGGCCGAAATGAAGGATCGCGCGTCAGGTGCGAACGAGCGCATTCAGGACGATGGCCATGACACCGTCCGGGTCGAGCTTCCCCGTGAAGCCTGCGTGGCCCTTTCCGACATGTGCGCATCTCTTGCCGAGATGATCTCGGCATCGGCCTGCGGATGCGAGACCTGCGACGAGCGGTTCGCGCAGGCCGAGGCATGGGAAGGCGTCTTTCGGGGCATGGCCGAGACCGAACCGGGCATGACGCATGAGGTCGTTCTGGGGCAGGAGGATTACATTCATTGAAGGGCCGGTTCCGGCCCTGTCCAGGCACATGGGGGGCACTTTACGGCAGGAGGATTCGGGCAATGATCCAATCCCGTTCCGGGGTCGACAACGGGTTCGGGCCGTGCGGACGGGCGGAGAGGAAGGGATGGAGTTGCCGACCGGGCTCTTGATTCTGCTCGGACGATAACCGGGAAGCGGAAAGAGGCCTTGCAACGAAGGTCGAGTCGGTCGCGGCCGCAGCGATCCTTGTTTTCAGAGGCGCCCGGCATTGCGGTTGCGGAGCGGAACGCCGACGATTTCAGCAATCATGAGGTCCGGTCCGCCGAAGAGGCGACCTTCGACCGCTGGCTTGGGGCGCTGACGGCGGAGAGCGTGGCCAGCCAGCCTGTCATCTCGAGGTTGCGGCGTTGCCCGCGAGCGCGCCCGGGAACGTGACAAAGGGGAAGAGACGGCGAAAGTCGGCAGAGACCGGCAGTGCCCGTGCGTCAGCGGCAGGAAGTGCAGGCACCGCTCCTGGCATCGCGACAGAGGCGCGCTTCTTGATGCCGCGCCAGCGGCATCGCATCATGGATGCCGCTTCGTCGAGACCGACCTCGACCGGCTCTCCGGAAGCGTCGTTGATCTCGTCGAAACGGGCCGCCTCGATGAAGCCGACGCGGCCTGCGAACAACTGGGGCTCCGCTACCCGGAGACGCACGACTGGCCCATGCGCAAGGCCATGGTCTGCGAAGCGCGCGGCGAGGCAGAAGGCGCGATCGAATTTTGCAAGCGCATGATCGCGTGGATGGATGAACATCCCGAAGGCTTCGACCCGGAGAGCCGAAAACCCTTTCTCAAGGACATCGAGGGCCTGCAGGAAGAGGCCGGACGCGCCTGGCGAAACTGCCGTCGGAAGGAACAGCCAGGAGGCGCGGCAGGGCCGTCTTCGTTACGGCGCGACGATGAAGCGCGACGATCCGAACGAGATCAGGCCGGCCGCTCTCGATGCGCTTGGGGCGGGCCGCAACGCCTGGACCGTGAAGGGGCCTGGAACGGGGTCGACGGAGGGCGGAAACCCCGCGGGTCACGCTCGTGGTCAGGATCCGGTTTCTTCACGATGACGAGGCAGGGAGAAGGCCGCTGGCACGACGGATGCGGGCGCGCCGCTCATGGCCGCCGGGAACGGGCCCGGGCCTTCCTTGCGGGTCCGTGCCCCCCTCTCGAAGCGTCCGGTGCTCAACTCCGGGCGGGTCGCCCGTTTCCAGGGCGATTCGCCGATCACCGCAACCGGCGGTTCCGGCGTCGGGGCCGGCACCGGTGCATTTGGCCTCTCGGGCCGCAGCATCTGCAAGGCCGTCACCGGCGGATCGGTTTTCGTGCCCATCATTCCCCCCAGAACGGCGCGCATGTCCGAACCCTTTGCCACAAGCTGCGCCGGACTGCAACCGTCCAGTGAACGGTGAACGGCTTTCATCGGCAAGTGGATGTTCCTGCCCTGTCAACGAGCCAGCGAGAGGACTCCACGGTCTGGCGCCGGGAAGGCGCGCGAGGGCGGATCCTGAACGCATGATGCAAGGTGGACGGGATGGACGCCCTCTTTCTCTTCCCTTGCCGCTCCGCACTGGCCTTCGGGGCCTTCGCTCCTCAAGTCCCTCCTTTCAGGGAGGGGTCCCTGATGCCTGGAATGCCTTCGTTGAACTTTTTGGACCTTGAACAGGAGCCGTCGCGAACCAGGGGCCAGGGCCCTTCGCAAGGCATGACGCCTTCATGCCCGGCTCGCCAATGCGCATCAAGTCCCTGCCACCCGGGGCCACGAAGGACCTGGCCGCACTGCGGATGCAGGACCTTGATGGACCGCAGCCCCTGACCTGGCACGAGGTCCGGATCAAGCGGAAGATCCTCGCGAGGCTCCTGAACTCTCTGCCATGAGCATCAGGAGGACGGCGCAGGAACCGGACAAGGCGTCGCGACCTGCGGGAAATCGACCCGGTTCTGCCAGTCGCGCTGGCGCGCACGGCCATGCGCCGGCCCGGCGCGGTCACCGCGCCGGAGCCTGGCCATTGTCCGCCGTCAAGCGTCATCCGCCTGGCGGGAACCCTGGATCTGCCATTGGTCGCGACCACGAACGGAACATGCGTTCCGTTGACGCCTGTCGGGGATCTCCCGGACCTCGGCGCGTTGGGCGGAGCGCAGTTTCGTCACCACCTCCATTCGAGGCCGGCGCCGACGGAACTGCCGTCGCCCGTCTCCGGCTGCGCCCAGACGTCGACGCTCATGTCGGCGGCTTGCGGGGCGTCCGGCCCGATCCGGTAGCCGAGGCGCACCTCGTCCTTCGCGCCAAGGGTCCCGCCGCTCAAGCGGCCGTAGGGGCTCCCGACCATGCCTTCCCCCAAGCCGGTGCCGTGCGCCACCTCCGCGCTCCACGTGTCGCCCTCGTCGCCGGAAGCGTCCGGGAACGCGACGGGGTCAAGCAGCGCGGCCACGCGCCCGGCGGGGACCCCGCCCATGGCAAGGCCGGCGGAAGCCGAGAATCCGCGTCTCGTTTCCGGCCAGGGGTCGTACGAGAGGGTGAATGACAGGCCCCAGTCCTCGAAGTCCCGGTCCTCGTGCAACGCCAGCGTCCGGCCCTCAAGCCCCATGGCCAGGCCGCGCCTCGGGTCGGACCATTCGAGACCGCCGCCGACCTCCAGCCCGAAACCGGTCTCGGCGTCGCCGCCGTCGTGGCGGGCGGAAATCTTCAGCCTGGGCGCAAGACCGCCGCCATCCGCCAAGGCCACGTTCCAGCTTCCCTCCAGACCGAGCCGAAGCCGGGTCACGTCCGAATCCGACGCGACAAGCTCGTGCGTCCTCTCCGAGCCTGTACGCGTCCACAGCGCGTCCGAGACCAGCGCAAGCGCCGGACCGGAACCTTCCTCCGGCGGGGGCAGCAGGCTGCTGCGCATCCCTGCCGCCGCCATCGACCAGGAGAGGTCCGACCCGATCGGGCCGCCCGTTTCGGGCACGAGCGTCACTTCGCCCGTGCCAGCCCCCAGCGCGGCCCAGAGATCCAGCCGTTCCGAGGCTCTCAGCGCGGCGTAGGGCACCGCCGCGGTCAGCGACGCCTCGATCCTGCCACCGCAAGGGGCCTCCGCCGCATCCGGACCCGTGCCTCCGTCGCCGTCAGGGCAACGCTGCCGGGCGGTCCCGCTGCCAGCGTAGGCGCCCTCTCCGGAACTTCGCATCAGCGCCAGCCCGAGCAGCCACCTGTCACGGGCGTGGTCCGCGCCAAGCATCGCCGTCGTCGTTTCGCCATCGAGGGAGAGGGATCCCTCCTTTCCCTCGAAGCCTGACCGTGCCGCCCGGCCCCAGAAGGCCGTGCTGCCGCCCAGAGCGTCCCTTTCCCCCGTCGCCGTGAAACTGCTGGCAAGCAGCGCTTCCTCCAGGGTCAGTTCCTGCGGCTCGCCGTCGCCCGAGGCGCGATGGAAGACCACGTCGCCCTCCGCCGCGCCAGGCCCGAGCGCCCGCCCTGCGAGCGTGGCACGGACGCCTGGCTGTCGCGAGGCGTCGAGGCGCTCCGCTATGCCGTCCAGCGCCTGCTCCGCCACCGTGCGGCCGAAGCGCGCGAGCCACGCCGCCGGCATCGGATCCGAGTTCATGATCGTGCCTGTCGCCGAATGGTCGGCAATCCGGGCGCCGCCGCGGGCATTCCACAGGTACACGCGGAAGTCCTCCGCGCCCTCGTCATGCTGGTCGTCCTTGATCGTGATCTCGATCTCTTTCCAGGATTCTCCTTCGTAGAACGTCAGCGTTCCGTGCTTGTCCTCGAAATCGTCCTCCCGCTGGGCTTCCCCCGCCCAGGTCAAGGTCTGGTAGTCGACCGTCATGGGCCCCGCACCCTGCGGGACGGGAGGATCCAGCGTGACGTCGAAGCGGATCGATCCGTCGGATTCGTATGCCGTTGCATCCGCAATGCTGAAGGCCGGAGCGACGGACAGGGGCGGTCCGTCATTGTCGCGAACGCCGACCTCGGCGGAGTAGAACTCCTCGCCGGCTTCGTAGCTTCCGTCGCTGGGGTTGTCGACATAGACGGAAATCTTGCCGCCCCCTTCCTCGGTGTCATCGTCAACGGTCTTCAGGCTCAAGGTTGCGAGACTGTCCCCGTAATAGTCGGCCACCCGCCGGTTGGCGATGCCGGGAATGGTCACGGTCTGCGAGCCCTCGTCGCTTTCGGCGAGATAGTCGCTCTCCGGGGTTCCGTAGCTGTTTTCGTAGACCGTTACATTGACGACCAAATCCTCCTCCGGCGCGGGTGCCGCCCTCAATTTGAAGGTGGCGCGCCGTCCTTCCTCGACGGCGCCTTCCGCCGTGATCGTGACCACCGGCGTGCCGCGCGGCGCGTCCAGCGGATCGGGCAGGATGGTGCCTATGGCGCGACCATCGGCTATTTCCGCTCCCCATGCCCGGCGGATGACCAGTTCGAATGTCTCTTCCGGCTCGTCTTCGTCGTCATCGTAGATATCGACATGAGTGAAGGTTTCGGTCACACCCGGTCGGAACCGTATCCAGCGGGCGGCCAGGTGGCCGGTCGCCCTGTAGTCGACATCGGGCGTCGCTGGGGTCACCCCGGAGCCCTCCTCCCGGGGACGGACCTGGAAATATATCGTGACCCAATGGCCGGCCGGCTTGCTGAGGGTCACGGGGAATGCGAGCCTCTTTCTGCCCCTGTCGTCCCGTTGCCCCTCCTTCACCTCGGCGTCGCCGACCGACACGGTAAGCTCGTTGCTGCCATGATCGTCGTCATTGACCCGGAGCGTGGCCGATCCTGGCGAACCGGTCCGGTAATAACCGTCCTCATCGGCAAGGATTGCAGCGGTGATGGTGCCGCCGGCTTCGTCCGTTTGGTCGTCTTCGGTGGAGAGTTCCAGGGTTCCCGTGCCGTCGGCCGCGTAGATGGTGACATCCCGCTGCCCGAGTTCATCGGAAGGAACGAAGCTCCCGCCAGCGACCTCGGTCACCTTGAGGCGCACCGTCAGGTTGCGTTCGGGCGCCGGATCGGCCGTCAGCGAAAACCTTGCGGTATCGCCTTCGATGACGGCCGGGCCGGCGGCTATGGTGACTGTCGGCGTCGAGTCGGAAACCTTCGCCGTCGCCCGGGCCGGAGAGCCCGGCTCGTAGCCGTAGCCGCTCTTGACGGCCGCGACGATGGCGCCGTCCGCTTCCGCCCTCTCGTCATGGATCGTGTCGACGGAGAAGGTTCCGCGTCCGTCCGTGCCCACCGTGATGGTCTCCGCATAGGTGCCGCCCGGCAGGAAGCTGCCGTTCTCCGTGATGTCGACATTCACCACCAGGCTTTCCGGCGGCGCCGGATGGGCCGTCAGCGTGAAGCTTGCGGTGCCGCCTTCGACGATGTTCCCGGCGGCGCTGATCCGGACCTGAACGCTCTCGTCCCGAACCTGGACGGAGGCCCGGCCGGAGGAGGTCACGAGATAGCCCGGGCCGGCGCGCACCCGGGCGGTCAGGGAACCGTCGGGCTCCGACACCAGGTCGTTGTCCGTTTTCACCTCGATGGTGGCCCTGCCGGTCGTGCCGATGGTCACGGTTCTCGTGCCGAGCTCGCCCTGGCCCGCAAAGCTGCCGCTGTCGGTGATCTCCACCCGCACGTCCAACGGGGTTGCGGGCCGGGGGCTCGCGGTCAACTCGAAGCCGGCGGTGCCGCCCTCGACGATGGCGGAGGACAGGGCGCGGACGCTGATCCGCGGCGTCGGCACACCGCCGTCGGTCACGCCCACGCGCGCGGAGGCCGGTGTGCCCACGGCATAGGCCTCACCGCTGCCCAGGGTTGCCGTGATGAACCCGTCATCCTCGTCTCGCGTGTCGCTGTCGGTCGCGACAATGAAGGTCTCTCTGCCATTGGTGCCGATGGTGACGGTTCTCTTGCCCAGTTGACCCTGGCTTGCGAATTCGCCCTTCTGGGTCACGTCCACCTTGACGGCGATGGGCGCCGCAGGCCGCGGGCTTGCCGACAGTGTGAAGCTGGCGGCCCTTCCTTCGCTGATCTTCGAGCCCGCGTTGATGCTTATGACGGGTCGGTCATTGTCGGCCACATCTACGCTGGTGGAACGATAATGGCTGCTTCTCGATGTCTCGTATCCGGAACCTGAATTCACCGTCACGTCCACCGAACCGGGCGCCTCGTTCCGTCCGTCGTCCGCGGTCCTGACCGTGAAGCTGGCCTCCCCGCGGGAAGGGATGGTGATGGTCCGCCTGCCGGTCTGGCCCGATGCTGCGAACGAGCCTGTCTGGGCGATAGTGACGCTGACCCTCAGCGGCCTGGCAGGCCGCGGGCTGGCTACCAGCGTGAACAGGGCGGCTTCACCTTCCGTAACGTCCGCGCCCGGGAGCACGCTGACAACCGGCAGGTTCGAGCTCGACCTCTTTGGCGGATCCTCGATGGTCCCGGTCGCCGTGGTGTTGCCGAGCTTGAGTCGCCACGGGTCGGAGGCCACCAGCTCGAAGGTTTCGCTTCCCTCGTCCAGGTCGTCCCGCGTTGTGAACAGATGGATTTCCGTCTTGCTCTTACCGGGCAAGAACGAGGCCGTGTATTCGCTGTCCGTGTAGTCCTGACCCGGCGTGGCCGTGCCTCCCTTCGTCTTCCAGGAAAACCGGATGTAATTCCGGAAGGGATTGGGCTTGTCGAGACGTGCGACGAAGGTGATCAGCGACCCTTCGCGGGCCGTTGCGTCCTCGATCGTGACCGTGGGCAGGTCGTCATTGGCGTGTGCCTGCGGGCCGGAAAGAACCGTGGCAATCAGGAACGCCACGGCTGAAATCGAGCGCCAGCCTTGTGCCTTCAGGAAGTTCTTCATCGCTCAATGCTCCTGGTTGTGGGTGAGGGAAAATCGGGGTTGCGAGAGTTCATGGCGCCGAGCTCGGGTCGCGCCCGAGACGGTCGACGGCCGTGCCTGCCGCCCGAATCTCAAGGAACTTCGGCCGAATGCAGGCATCTTGGCGTGAAAGGCATGCAAACCGGCGCTGCATGCAGCGTCGGTTGGAAGCGGCCCGCGGCCCGGCGGATTGCGTAAGTGTCAGGCGGAGCGGACGAACCGTGCCGGTTGCATGGGCCACGCCAGCAAAGGCTGGGCGACCCGGCGACCCGGCGACCCGGCGACCCGGCGACCCGGCGACCCGGCGACCCGGCGACCCGGCGACCCGGCGACCCGGCGACCCGGCGACCCGGCGACCCGGCGACCCGATTAGGCAGGGAATCACCGGAACCTGTCAAGCGCCCGGATGCGGAAAACGCGAGACCGAAAGTCCCCGGCGCATCGCCATTGCCGCCAGGCATGACCGATCCGGCAGCAACCGGCGTCCGAGGCACGTCAAGTGCCATCTCCAGAATCATCATCCTTGAACCCACTGCTAGATTCGGTCGAGGGCCTTGGGCCTCTCGGGCGTCCAGAGCTTGTGCCTCTCCGATACGCCTTGCCTGTCCTGTTCTGCAAAAAACCCTACTTGTCACGGTTTCAATTTGACAACCGGAATTTCCGCCTCGCATGTTCTTTTCTTGATTCGCACAAAGAGCAGTAGACAGTCAAAGGCCGGGCACAGCATGCTGTGGGCAGTGGTGGGCAGAAAATGATGGAAACCCGCACATCATTCGGGCATCAAGCGCCACGTCGCCGGTCGGCCGTTCATTCTGATTCGCGCTTTGTGTTTCCGTTTCCCCCACTGAACGCTGCATTCAGGTCGGGAATTTCACTTCAAGGCGTAGCGCATCGACCTCTCCCGCTCGCTGCAACGCCCCTCGTCCATGCCCGCTCCACGGCAAGATGGTTCCGGGGCCCGGGCAGTGGCCCCCGATGGCGTTCGATGACGAGGGAAACCGGGATTTCCTGGCCACCGGCAAGGACGTGCCGCCGCAGGCCGTGACGACGAAAGGGGCCCGTCGTCGGCAACGTCCGGAACGGGCGACGTCCCGGACTCCCGATGCGCATTTCCATGCGCGATGCCATGCCATGCCGGATTCCGAGTTGCCGGTGCCAGACTTGCAGTGACCGAAATGACGTCAGGACGGACTGTCGTCACCGCTCGACCGAACGCTTGCGCCTCCCGTCTCAACGCGCCCCTCCCGTGCCGTCATTGGTCGAGGGGGGGGGGGGGGTGCGGCTTTGGCGTCATTGGCTTTCACGTTCTCGCCGTGCGGACCGGCAGGACCCGCCGAATCCGCGACGACAAGGCCTACTTTGCTGTTCCTGTCGCCAGCCGGCTGTCAATGAGCTCTTCCTCGACCAAAACATAAATCTCGCCTGGCGGCGTGTTCAGGGAGTGCAGCATGACGCTGGGCTCCACGCCCATCTCGATCAGGAACTCCATGACCCTGCCCTGTCCTTGCTGGATGTCCTCGACGGCCCAGAAGGCCGGCAGATAGGCCGGCGTCTCGTAGTAGTGCTGGTGCATTCCCACAGCGCCGCGCAGCGAAACCGTGCGGTCGGCGCCGCCGGCCAGCATGTAGGGACAGGCCGAAACGCAGACCATTCCCGGCAGCACCGCCGTTTCCGCATCCTGCGCCCGGAGAATCCGGCCGATCTCCAGGGCCTCGTCCACGACACCGCCGGGACTGTTAAGGGCGACCGGGACGGTCAATTCGCCCAAGCTTGCCAGATATGCCTCGAACCGGCCTGCATCCCCGTTTTCGATGGCTCCGTTCAGGAGCAGGACGCTTCCGGATTCTCCCGCATCCTGCATCGTGAATTCCAGCCGTTCGGGAAGGTCCGCAGGCAAATCCATGTCCGGCAACGTGGACGGGTCGGCATAGGTCGGGCGTGTCTCGCGCGGCTCGTACCGGCGCACCTGGTCCCCTGGAGCGACGGGCCCCTCGGGGACATTCGGCCCTGAAGACAATTGCGTGTTCAATCTCGCTTCAAGGTCACTGACGACGAGAAGGGTCGCAATCACGAATTGGGCAACCAGGGCCAGCGCGAGGCCGCGCCGCATCGTCATGTCGCGCAGCGGCGCCACCGGGTCCTACTCCGCCGCCTCCACCTGGTCCTTCGGCCTTGGCACCGGGGACGGACCGGCGGAACGGCGCTGGATTTCGGCATCGGCGGCACCCATCGACGATTCGACGTCCCGCATTGCATTCATCGCGGCCTTGAGATCCGCCAGCGTCAACGTGTCCTCGATGCCCGTGCCGTCGCGACCGCTGCGGATCGCGGCTTGCGTGATGGCCAGGACGAAGACGAGGACAGCCGGCAACAGGTCGATGGCGATCGCGCCCGCCCAGGAGGGAACGAAGTGCCCGGCGTACTTGATCACGGCATCCGCGGCAGAGATCGGGTTGTAAGCGGTCTCCGGCGGCGGATCCATCGCCAGCACGTCATCCGCCGCGCGCTTCAGCGTCCGGCTTCGCTGGTCCAGGGCATCCAGAACGGACGCGATGGTCGAGGACTGCGCGTCCCGGATGCTTGCGTCGCGTCCGTCAAGCTCCGGCAGGACAACCGAGGCCGGAAGATCCTGCGCGGCTCGGGCCAGCAGGGGCGCCACCGAATGCTGGTTCAAGGTCGAGATCACGCCGGCCAGCCGGACGCTTTCCTCCGAGAACGTCACCGAGCGCTGCTCGACCGGCCCCGGGGCCACGGTCAGCGCGCGCATGCGACCCAGAATGGCGTTTCCTTCCTCGAAAGCCTGCTCGATCAGCGGTTGCTGATCCCTGATCTGGTCTTCAAGATTGCCAAGCTCCTCCGACTTTTGCGTCAGGATCCGGAACACGGCGCCTTCGCCGGCAGTGCCCGAGAGCTGCCCGGAACGCTCCTGGTCCGCAAGAGCGTCGAAGGCCTCCCAGGCGCGCCGCACCTCCCTTCCGAGCGCCTGCCCGGAAAGGGCGATGTCGTGCGCCTGTTCCAGGGCGGACTGGTAGTCGCGAACGGTCCTGTCGAGATGCAGTTCCACCGCCGCAGAGCCGGCCAACGCCGCAGCGTTCAGCCAGCTCGACATGGCGACGATCGCCAGGGATCCCACCATCGTGGAAACCGTCAGCCCGATGAACCCGGCCGCGCTACGCATGGATGGCAGGAGCCGGAGCATGTAGCTCCAGAAGACGAAGATCCCGACGGAAACCGCGATCGAATAGGCGACCGCGGCAAGGAAGCTCATGGCGCCGTTGTTCTCGAGCAGTGTCGAAACCCCAAGGTAGGTGTAGATGCCGGACGCAATCGCGAGAACGCCGAGCGCTGCAGGGGTGAACGTGTCAAGCCAGGAAAGATGCGCCTCGAGCTCCTTGGCGGTCCGAATCCCCCTGGCTTCCTCTGCGGTCGTCTTCCGATCTGCATCTGTCATGGTCGTGCCCCGAAGGTGGCTGCGATTCCCTCTCGGCGTCCGCCAAGTGGCCTGATTTGCGACTGACCGAGCGACGAGGTCAAGCGCTCAGGTCCGGTCGCAGACCTGTGCTGCAGTTCCATTGGCTGCCGCATCACGGTTCGCCTTGCATTTCTCGAGATTCCAGACTGGGCAGCCGCCATGCTCCGCGGGCCGAATTCGCGCCGCCCTTTCGGCCTGGCTCGCCCGCTGCGGCATCCTTGGGCAAACTGCGGAAGGCATGCCCTGTCGCCACGTCGAGCACCGTCACGCGGTCGTGGATCCGAAGCACGCGGACCCGCAGCGGATGAAACCGGTGCGTTATGCGTGCGAACACGCCTATTGCAGGCGGGTGTGCGTCAACATTCTTTGCAACAGGGCCGCCTGGTCTCCTCCATGTCGATCTTCGGATTTCGGCTCTTGCGGGTGCCGCGCCGTTTGGCCGCAGCGGCTCCTTCGGCCAGACGCTCCCGGCGCAGGTTGGCCCCGAATTCCGAAAAGGCACCAGGCATCGGCATGCCGCCCAGCCCATGTGCCGGCCGAGCCCCTCACCATTTCCATTCCAGTCCGGCCCCAACGGCATTGCCGTCGCCGTCCGTCTCCGGCTCCGCCCAGACGTCCGCGCTCACGTCGGCGGCATGGGATGCGTCCGGCCCTATCCGGTAGCCGAGGCGCAGGCCGTCCCTGGCGCTGAGGTTGCCGCCGCGCACGCGGCCGTAGGAACTGCCCACCATGCCTGCCCCGAGGCCCGTGCCATATGCCATCTCCGCGTTCCACGCCTCGCCGCCGTCACCGTCGGAGGCGTCCGGGAAGACGTCCCGGTCGAGAAATGCGGCCACGCCGCTCGAAGGGGCGCCGCCAAGGGATCCGCCGACGGAAGCGGACAGTCCGCGCCGCGTCTCCGGGCGGGGATCGTACGAGAGCGAGAGGGCCAGGCCCCAGTCCTCGAAGGCCCCGTCCTCGTGCATCGCCAGCGTCCGGCCCTCCAGCCTGGCGGCCAGGCCGCGAGCGGGATCGGACCAGTCGACGCCACCGCCGACCTCCAGCCCGAGGCCGGTCTCGGCGTCTCCCCCGTCGTGGCGCAGGCCCGTCTCCAGGCGCCGGACCAGCGTGGCCCCGGAGGCGAGCGTGCGGGTCCATGTGCCGTCCAGACCGAAGCGCAGCCGCGTGGTTTCGCCGGAGGCCGCCAGCAGGCCCGGCCCGGCGTCCGACGATGTCCGCGTCCAGAGCGCGTCAGCGGTCCAGCGGAGATCGGCATCGCCCAGGATGCTCGCCGTGCCGATTTCCCCGACAAGGCCGGCCGCCGCCATGCGCCAGCGGAGATCGGCGGAGACCGGCCCGCCGCCAGGCCACGTCAGCGTCATGTCGCCAAGGCCAAGCCCCGCCGCGCCCCAGGCGCGGATGCGGTCGCTGACGTCAAGCGCGCCATAGGGGATCAGGGCCGTCAGCCCGGTCTCGATCTCCCCGCCGGCGAGGCCGTGCGCGCCCTCGCCCCGGCTCCTCGACAGCATCAGCCCGAGGAACCGGCCCCCGAACGTCCCGTCGGCGCCCAGCATGAAGCCCGTCACCTCTCCGTCGAGCGTCACTCCGCTCTCCGTGCCGCCGAAGCCCGAACGCGCGCCCCGGCCCCAGAACGCCGCGGGAATGTCGCCGCCGGCAACCGGTGTCAGCGCGAAGGCCGTCCCCGCGACGGTCTCTTCGGCGGACATCGTCGTCACCGACGTCCCGAATTCCGCCTCTTCGGCATGGAGCCTGTCGAGGAAGCGCCGGATCTCATCCATCACGCTCCCTAACTCCCTGGCGGTCCTGGCCTCCGGTGCGGGGGCCGCGGCCATCGCCCGTCCGTTGCCGCGCGCTTCAGGCAGCGCCTGCCCCGCGAGCGTGCCGGTCAGGCCCGGGCCGTCCTGCGCCGCCATCCGGGCCGCGATGCCGTCCAGCGCCTGCGCCGCAACCGTGCGGCCAAGGCGCGTCAGGAAAGGCGCGGGCCGCAACGTGTTCCCGACTGCCGTCGGCTCCGGGTCGTCGTTGTCGCTGACCGCGATCCGTGCCGAGGCCTCCGTGCCCGCAACGTATCCCTCTCCCGCGACCACGGCAGCCAGGACGGTTCCGTCGGGCTCGTCGGTCGCGTCGTCCGCCGTCGCGACGCGAAGTGTCGCGACACCCTCCCCGGCGGCGAAGGTCACCGTCCGTTCGCCCATGCCGGGCGAGGCCAGGAAGACGCCCTCCTCCGAAACGTCCAATCGCACCGTCAGCGCCGTCGCCGGCGCGGGATCGGCCCGTACCGTGAAGGTCGCTGTACCGCCTTCGGTCACGGCGTCCCCTCCAGCGACGCTCACCGCCGAGATTTCCGCCACCGCGATGGTGAAGGCGAGGGTGGCGGTGTCGCCGTCCTCGTCCGTCGCCGTCCAGACGTAGGTCGCCTCCGGCCGTGTCGCCGTCGGCGTCCCCGCGAGCTCGCGCGTGCCGAGATTCACGCCCAGCCCCGCAGGCAGGTCCGGCGTCAGCGTGTACGTCAGGGTTCCGTCGCCTCCCGTGGCCGCGGGCAGCGTCAGCGGCGCGACCTGCACGCTCCGCACGTACGTCTGCGCCGCCACCGTCGCGTCGCCGAAGCTCGGCGACCGGTCGCCGTCCGTCCCCGAGGGCAAGCCACCGCCCGTGTCGGTGGCCTGCGCCGGCGACGCGGCTGGTGCCGTGGGGTGGTCATTGTGATTCCTGATGGTCAGCGTGTGCCTGGCCGTCGATCCCACCGAATAGTCGTCGCCTTCTTTCAGTGTCAGGATCACCGTCTCGCCGTCATCCTGATGGTTGTCATCGATGATCTTCACCGGAATGCCCACGCTGAGCTCTCCGGGCTCCACATGCAACGTGCCGGAGTCCTGGATGGTAAAGTCGTTGCCGGAAGTGGCATCACCCCCCACGGTGTAGCGAAGCGTGATCGCCGATTGCGGAGCCGGGCGCAAGTCCACGGAAACTTCTTCGATCCGCGTGCCCTCGTCCTCTTCAAATTCCGAAGCGCCGTCGGCGAATGACGCAACCGGCGTCGTCTGGTCGTCCACCTCGACAGTTACCGATCCCGCCACGCTGCCGTAGCCGCCGCCCGTGGCGGTGAGGGTGAGGGTCGCGGAGTCGTCCGCGGCGTCATTGTCCTGTGCGGCCGAGACCGTCACCGTCTGCGCCGTGCTCCACGGCTCGCTGCCGCCGCCGGCATGGAAGGTGAGCGAGGTCGCGCTCACCGTTACATCCGTGTTGTCCGAGGCGATGTTGACCGTCACCGTGCCGGTTGGCTCGGTCGCCAGCTTCACCGTGTAGTTCCCGGTGCCACCTTCGGTGACGCTGAGCGCGCTCTTCGAGAGCACCAGCGCCGGCGTGCCCGGTGGCGGGTCGTTTTCCGTGATGGTCAGCGTGTGGACCTTCGTGCCGCCGAGCGTGTAGCCGGTGCCATCGTCGAGGGTCAGGATCACCGTCTCGGCATCATCGTCGTCGTCGTCGTCATTGATGGCCACCGGGATGGCTGCCGAGGTTGCCCCGGCCGCGACGGCAAGCGTGCCGGAGTTCTGGATGGTGAAGTCGTTTCCGCTGCCCGCCGTTGCCGTGCCTGTGACGCTGTAGCCGAGCGTGAGGCCGCCTGATGGCGCTGCCGATGAAAGGTTGACCTTCACGTTGCGCGTGCCGGCGCTCTCGGCCGCGCTCGAGGACCCGGAAGCGAAGGATGCCGTGGGCTGCGACGTGACGTCGTCATTGAGGATCGTGTACGTCGCCACGGATGTCCCCAGAACGACGTCGTCGGGGCCGTCGTCAATGCTCAGCGTCACAGTCACCGTCTCGTCAGACTCTGGTTCGGTGTCACCCTTTATCCGGATTCCCACGTCAGTGTTCTGGAGGGAGTTGAAAGGCGAGTTGAAAGACCGACTCGTACAACTTGGATTCCTGCCGCTCAAGTCTATGGGAGTCTGGCCGGAAATGGGCTGGTAGTCAGCGCCGGCCGGAATTGTTCCTTCGTCCGAGGCGTAGATGGTCGCGGCCCCGGCAAAGCAGAGCCGCCAGGCCACGAATCTCGACGGCGTCCCTGACAGACTCACCGTAAAGTACTTGTCGGACGTGCCTGAGTCGCCCTCGTCGGCGTCGGCGGGGCCGCTGAGCGACAGGGTCGCGGTGCCGTCATTGTCATTGACGGTGATGGTGGCGGGAGTGATGGTGATATTGCCGGAGGTGCCGACGACGCTGATGGTCTCGTCTCCCTCGTCGTCGGTATCATCGGTCGGTTCGAGATTGAAAGTTCCGGTAGCACTGGCGGCACCTGCCGGAATGGTGATTGAGATGCTGGATACCATCGCATAGTCGGTGCCTGAAGTCGCCGTGCTCCCTGTGCCGCCGACTGTCACCTGCACCGTCTTGTCGGCGTCGTATCTGCTGGTGCCATCGACCGAGGCGGTGACGGTGATGGTGGTTGCAGATGCATCCTCGGCAATACTGGTGGTGTCGACGGTGAGTGTGATGCCGGTGGGCGCGGCATCGTCATCGCTGATTGTAAGGGTCTTGCTTTTCGGCACTTCCACACCCGCGCCACTGGCGGCTGCAGAAACCGTGATGGTCTTGTCCTGAGCATCAACCTGATTGTCTGCAGCCGTGATGGTCACGGTGCCGGTGCTGGTTCTTTTGCCAGCGAGGATCTTCAGGGCGGTGTTCTGGCTGAGCGTGAAATCGCCATCCACAGCCGGAGAATCCGGCGACGCGGAGATATTGATGGTAACATTTTCTCCTGCGGCCTTGTCCAGAGTTGCGGTGACCGTGGAGGTGTTCGTGCTTCCGCTCTCGTCGATGGCTGCAGGCGCGAGCACCAATGTGGCGACCGGCGGGTCATCCCCATGGATGGTGACCACCGTATGGCAGTATTTCTTTGATGAGCAATTCCCGGCGTTTACGTCAAAATCTTCGTTTTTCGCGGTCCAAACAACCTTGAAGGTATTCCCAATGCCTCGCTTGCAAAGCGTGATTGGGACTTGGTATTTGCCGTTCTTATAATGGCTTCCACCTTTGAGTTCGATTGGTTGGTTGACGAGCTCCCCATCCTCGTCAATAACAACCTCCCAGTCAACGACCCATGCCCTGTGGTTGCAATAAGCGTTGCTGTCGTGGCCGGCTTGGCTCTCAAACGTGATCGTGATGTCACCACTATTGGTTCCCTCCAGCGGGATCGTGGCTCTCCAACTTTCTCTACCGGAATCAGAATTGAACCTAACAGAGGCTGTCGGCTCAGGTGCCCAGTCGCTCGCCCGGGCGTCTGTTGCCAGGCCTGAGGTTGCCAGGGCCGTGAGTGCCAACACGGGTCCTTGCCGGCAGAGTGTCTTGAGCGGCTTGAGTATTCTGGACATGGTCAGATTTTCTGCTGGATCAGGAGGCGCGCCGACGGCTCGGCGACGGCCACCGATGGTGGATGGGGTGATGCGAGGGGCAGCTTGCAATCGGTATTTGAAGCCGAAATGACTTTTGGCCTGTAACAAGGCTGGCTGACACTGGTATCCACCGCCACCGCATATCGTGCGCCCATGTGCATGTTGCGAATCTCGCCGCGGCTGGTGGCAAGCGGTTGTTCGGCAATTTCGTCGGAGACTGGGCACCGGAAGTCTGGATGCGGCATCGAGGGCAATGCTTGGCGCCGACGCGGGCGGCGCCACGAAGGCGCGGGAAGGACGGCCTGCCGCAATGCGTCACCCGGCTTCGTCAAGTCCCCGGACGCGAAATTTCCCGTCGGCGCGTCGCCCTTGCCGCCGAGGTTGGCGGCCGGCCGCATCGTGGCCAAGACACGAAGCACGTGACGTGCCATGTCAAGCATCATCCGCCTGCGTTCCTTCTTTCGTTGGCATTCGGATGTCCGTGAACGCAAAGCTTGCGCCTATCCGAATGCCTGCCTGCTCTATTTTGTGGACATGTCCATCGTCCATCGTTGTGGATAACTCTATCTCACCGGATCAGGGTGCGCAACACGTCCACGCTCGCAATTCATCGGCTGACTCCCCTGCCCTTGCACTCCCCTGCCTGCCACGCTGCGCGTGCCAGCCTGATCGCTGCCGCCGAGAGAGGTTGCCTACGCCCCTTGGGACGCAAGCCCGAGCCGGTCCGCCCGGTCGAGGAGCGCCCTGACGGAGGACGGATGCCAGGATGCGCGTCCGCGGGGCGTCGGCTCGCGCATCTCCTCGAGCATGCCGCACATCTCCTGCAGGGTCGGAAGCACCAAGAGCCTGGGGGTCAATCGACGACACCGCCAAGCAGGAGTTGCCTTCCGTAATGGGGCCCCCCACGTCAAGCACAAGATTCCTGTGCCTGAGCGGCCACGAAGCCCGAACCCGACAATACCGTTCCGGCGCCGGCGGCAAGGGGGCGCGGCGTTCATGCCGGGAGCGGCGTTGGCTTCTGGTCCGGAGCCAGGTGATCCCCGGCAGGGGTCGAAGCCGTTCAGGTTTCGTTCAAGGCCTTGCCCCCCTGTTTCCGGGAAGGTCCGCTTCACGTCCGCCGCCGGGCATCTTCCGTCCGTCCGTGGCCGGCTCGTCGGCCGCCTGCATGATGCCTGGTTCCATCCGGTCCCCGAGGGTCAATCTCATCAGCGTGCTCGAACACGACAGCGCGGTTCGGCAACGAGGCGTCCGACGACATCATCGGGGACCGCGTCCCGGCAAGGGGACCTCCGTGGACGGGATGCCCTCAGTGAGCAGTGCCCGCTCCTTCCCTCTTCGTCACGGACCGCGGATCCGGTGCAGCCACGCTCATGCCGGATCGGGCGACATCGCCTGCTCGCGGGTGAAGCGGAACTCCGTCCCGTCCAGCCACATCCGGAGCGGAACCACGGCCATGCGCCGGGCCGGCGCGCTTCCTGCCACGCCTCGCCGCCAGCCGCAGCGCCCGGGACTTCAGCCAGTTCACCTTCCTCGTGCCGGCCGGCATCGCCGTGGCCGCCTGGAAGAGCGTCTTGCGCAGCGCGAGCCCGGCAGGGCCCGCGTCTCCCGGGACGCGACCGGCCTGCAGTGCACGGGCTGGAACCATCCCGTCCGCAGCAGCTGCGCGATGCCCTCGGCATCCCGCCGGTCCGTCCTGACAGGGGCCGGCCTCCAGGCCGACAGCCGCGATGCTGCCGGGCAGGCCATGCATGTGCTCGACGGGCGATCCGGGATCCGAAGGCACCTTCGCTCCGTTCACGATCCTGCCATCGGCGCCGGGCGCGCAAGCAGACGTGATTGCCACCGACACGTCCGGTCCGGCAAGGATTTCCATTGTCGCTGTGTTGGGTAGGCTGCTGGCGCGCGCGTCCTTAGGTGGAGGCTTTTCCGGTCCCGCTCTTTCGATTGCGGGCGGGTGCGCAGTTCCACCATAGACCACGTTTCCAGCGGCCCCCCTAAAATTCCGTACGTCCGGTTTTCCCGGGTACGGCTTCAAGCATCGGGCACCGCAAAGTTGAGATAGGGCCTTCCGCATGCTGCAACAGGTTAAGGCTGACCCAGCCATACTCTGTCCGCCGCAGGCGTTTACCCTATCCGTAGGCGACAGGCTGACGCCACTCTACATCGGTTTCTGAGCACCGACACCATGACGCCGGACTTGTAGCCACCCGAACCCAGAGGTCCTCGCTCAGAGTGGGTTGTGTTGTCCCACCCATCGTCGCTTAATCGACCTCATCCGCCAGTGAAAGATACTCCGCGCCATTTCCCGTTTACGGTTATAGGTTTGGTCTTTGACATTCATGGGTCATCCTGTCTGTTCCTTTCACCTTCCGATCTTTCACCGCTGAACTTTCCCGAATTGCCGCCGTCTATACGTCGGGGGACCCAATGCGTGCTTTCCTCAGTTCTTCCGCATCGGTTCTAGCCATCAGGTGGAAAGGAAACCCTTGGCGTCCCCATTTGCCCCACAAATCAGCTTCATGTGGGAGTCCCATTTCGTCGCTTCAAACAATCGTTCGCTTTCGCTACGGCCCTCCGGTTTGCTCGCCACCCTGGCTGACCAGACCAGGTCAATAGACTGGCCTACGGTGACTTTGTACTTCCCAGCTCGCTGTGCACAGATCTCTCTGCGTTCAGTGGGATATGCTACGGCGCCAAACTGAGAATTGCGCCGACAGGACTTTCACCTGCGAGTTCAACAGCTAGATTCGCTGCACCCTTTCTATTGCACTTCGATCAGGACGCGCTCCCTCGGGACCGCCTCCGCCACTCACAATGGCACATGTTGTGCGTGGCAGGGACAACGACACCAGACCGGCAACCTACCCACGTTCCAATCCGAACCGGCGTCGGTGCGAATCGCCGCCCCATTACGGCATCTCGTCGACCACGATCACGGCGCCCCGGAACCGGGCGCGGGCCTCCCGCAGCTCGGGGCCGTCGGCGTCGCCGAGGCTGCCGTAGCGCGCGAGCAGCCATTGAAGTGTGGTCGTGCCGATCCCGGCCTCCAGGGCCAGGACCCGCGCCGCGGCGGATGACGGGGCGAGGCCGAGCACCGGGCGGTCCCCGGCGAGCCGGACGACCTCCTTCAGCATGCGCGTCTTGCCCGTGCCCGCGAAGCCCTGGACGCCGACTGTCCTGTCCCTCGACAGCAGGATCGTGCGGACCGCGTCCCGCTGCCCGTCCGTCAGCGTCGTTTCGCCAAGCCGGGCGGCGACGGCCCTCCCGTCGGCCAGCGGCCCGGCCATGCCCTGTCCGTCCCGCATGGCGGCGATCACGGCGCGTTCCGCCTGGATCGTCCGCCGCGTGGCCAGGTCTCCGGACCTCGTGTCGACAAGATGCCTGTCCCGGCGCAGCCGGTCGATGGCCGCTTCCAGCTCCTCGTGCGAGTGCCGTCCCGGATCCCGCCCCAGCGCGGCGGCGAGAAGCTCCGTGCGCCGGAAGACGCACTGGCGTTCCTCGAGATGCTGCGTCGCCTGCCAGGCCGCCTCCAGCGGCGAGAGCCTCGCCTCCGTGGGCGTCGTCCTGGACCGGTCCTTCCGGGCCTCGACAAGGCCGAGCGCGGCCGCCCTGCGCTGCCAGAGCCTGACAAGCTCCCCCTTGACCGGCTCCGCCTTCCTTCCCCTCGTGACGAGGGCCGCGGCCTGCGCGTTCGCGGTCGTGTACTCCCGGCCCTCGCTCTCCATGTGCCGGAGGATGTCCTGCCGGCGCGTCGAGAAGGCCTCCAGCCACTCCCGCGACCAGCCGGAGATCTCGAAGCTGGGCAGGCCGCCCACCGTCGTGGGCGTCAGCTCGTATCCGAGTTCCCTCAGCCGCATCGCCAGGTCGTTGCGGTACCACGCGCCGAACACGCGCCGGTTGCGCTTCAGAAGCGTCGACTCGACGCTGCGCCATTCGCCGCTCCGGTTGCGCGTCATGTTCGCGACCACGGCATGCGTGTGGCGCTGCGGGTCGTTGCTGCGGCTTGCCATGTGCCTGAACGTCGCCGCGATCATGCCGTCCGCCGCCTCGCGCGGACGCCTGCCCGTCGCCGGATCGTACCCCCTGGTCTGGAGGTGCTCGCGCTCGATCCAGTCGAGCGTCGCGCGGACCGCCTCGTCATGCGCGCGCATCACCGACTTCCTGCCGCGGCAGAGCGCCTCCAGCGAGACAGACTTCGGGGCCGAGAACGTCATGTCCCAGCCGGGACGGTGCCGGCGCTCGCCGTCGATGACGCGGCCCAACGTGACGTCGGCGCCGGGGACGTGGCCCGACAGGATCGAGATGAATTTCCGCTTGCCGACGCGTTGCCCCAGACCCAGGGCTTCCGCCCCCATGCCGTGCCAGCGGTTGGCGGAGCGGTGGGAGCCGTCGTTCCGGGCAAGGTACTCGTGCAGGAAGTAGCTGAAGGCCTGCCCGGCGCTGACAAGGGGGCGCGGGCCGGACAGCATCAGCCGGCCTCGACGGCGGGAAGGGCGGGAGGCGGGAACCCGGTCACGGAGCGCCGCAGCAGAATCGGACGGGCGCCTGGTCCCGTCACCGCCGTTCCTTGTTCGATCCGTTCCACGATGCTCTGCCCGCCGTTCTCGCGACAGGATGACGGCATGCTACAGGACGTCGGGCGCGACAAGCAACTCGCTGGCTCTTCCGGGTTGTACGGACGAGCATTGTCGAGGCGGGCACGAAAGTTGCGCCACAGGAACATGCTGCCGATTCGTGCGACGAAGAAGAACCATGCAGGAATTTGCCGACGCGTTATCCAACTCGACCTGACGGCTTGCCGTGTCGCGTTCGGCTGGCACGGCGACAAACTTGCCGCCGTACCCGAATTCTCAGGTTCTGCGGAGCCGACCGAGCCGAAGGGGGAGCGAATTCCCCTTTGAATCAGATCCAGGGAAACCAAGCGGACGGATAACGCCGGGTCGGCAAATTTTCTGGAGGCGCCTCCTGGGCGCCCGGCCCTGGACTGGCTGTGACCGTACTCTCATTGCCCGTTGTTCGGACGGCGAAACGTGCGACATGGAGCTGTCCGTGTCCCATGAACCGCTAACGTATTGATCTGTCGGGCAGCGTCGGCTACGTCAGAACGGCGACATGGCGTACCGCGGAATTTCCACCTGCTCAGGCCGTGCCGGTCAGGCCCAGCGTGGCGTTCGTAGGGCCGACGGGGCAAACTGCGTCACCGTCGGAGAACAACGGTCAAGGACCACATGGCGAAGCGAGCGAACAACAACGGCGCCAATCTCGGGTTCGAGGCCCAGCTCTGGGCCGCGGCGGACAAGCTGCGCGGCAACATGGAGCCGTCCGACTACAAGCATGTCGCCCTCGGCCTGATCTTCCTCAAATACATCTCGGACGCCTTCGAGGCGAAGCGGGCGGCGCTTCTCGAGGAGGATCTGGCCGACGCAGAAGACCCGGAAGAATACCTCGCCGAGAACGTATTCTGGGTTCCGAAGGCGGCACGGTGGTCGCATCTACAAGCTCGAGCCAAGCAGCCGGCCATCGGCAAGGACATCGACGACGCGATGCTGGCGCTCGAGGCCAGCAACGCCTCGCTCAAGGGCGTGCTGGCGAAGGACTACGCCCGCCCGGCGCTCAACAAGGTCATGCTCGGCGAACTCATCGACCTAGTGAGCAGCATCGGCATGGCGGAGGAGGTCGACCGCTCCCGCGACATCCTCGGGCGGGTCTACGAGTACTTCCTGGGTGGCTTTGCCGGGGCCGAGGGCAAACGCGGGGGCGAGTTCTACACGCCGCGTTCCGTCGTCCGGCTGCTGGTGGAAATGTTGGAGCCCTACAAGGGGCGCGTCTACGACCCCTGCTGCGGTTCCGGCGGCATGTTCGTGCAGTCCGAAAAATTCGTCGAGGAGCATGGCGGACGCATCGGCGACATTGCGATCTACGGACAGGAGAGCAACTACACGACCTGGCGGCTCGCCAAGATGAATCTCGCGGTGCGCGGAATAGACGCCGACATCCGCTGGAACAATGAGGGCAGTTTCCACAAGGATGAGCTGCCGGACCTCAAGGCCGACTTCATCCTCGCCAATCCGCCGTTCAACATCTCCGATTGGGGTGGCGACCGGCTGCGAGAGGACGCCCGCTGGACGTTCGGGGTCCCGCCCGCGGGCAACGCCAACTACGCCTGGCTCCAGCACATCCATCATCATCTTGCCCCGAACGGGACGGCGGGCGTAGTGCTCGCCAACGGCTCCATGTCCACGGCCACCTCCGGGGAAGGCGACATCCGCCGCGCAATGGTCGCGGCCGACGCGGTGGACTGCATGATCGCGCTACCGGGACAGCTCTTCTACTCGACGCCGATCCCCGTCTGCCTCTGGTTCCTCGCCCGCAACAAGAACCCCGGCCAAGGCTGGCAGGACCGGCGCGGCGAGGTGCTGTTCATCGACGCCCGCAAGCTCGGACACATGGTCGACCGAACTCGGAAGGAGTTTTCCGACGAGGATGTCGCCCGGATCGCCGATGCGTATCGCGCTTGGCGCGGGACAAACGACGCGGCGCCATACGAGGACGAGCCGGGATTCTGCAAGTCCGCCACGCAGGAGGAGATCAGGGAACACAACCACGTCCTAACGCCCGGCCGCTACGTCGGCGCGGCGGCGCCCGAAGATGACGGCGTGCCATTTGAGGAGCGATTTGCGGAACTGCGAGAGATCCTAGCCGAGCAGTTTGCCGAGGCCGAAGAACTGAGCGCAACTATCCAATCCAAACTGAGCCGTGTGCTTTCGTGAAACCGTTACGGCTTCGGGATATGTGTTTGAAGATTGGCAGCGGCGCGACGCCGCGAGGTGGTAAGGACGTCTATCTGGAGGCGGGCGAAGTTGCGCTGATTCGAAGCCAAAATGTCTACAACGACAGGTTTAAAAGAAGTGGACTCGCATTCATTTCTCAAGAACACGCGGATCAGCTCAGAAACGTTGAAGTTCGCCAAAATGATGTGCTGCTGAACATCACCGGTGACAGCGTAGCTCGCGTATGCCAAGTTCCCGCGGACGTGATTCCTGCAAGGGTCAACCAACACGTTGCGATCATACGCCCAGAATCCTGTCGCCTTGATCCGAAGTTTCTCCGCTTCTACCTGGCAAGTCCTCAGATGCAGGCTGAAATGCATTCTATGGCTGCCGCTGGCGCCACGCGTAACGCCCTAACGAAAGGCATGATTGGGAGCTTCCAGGTTCCGCTGGCGACTATAGAAGTTCAACGTGCTATCGCGGGTCTTCTCGGGACGTTGGAAGACAAGATCGACCTGAACCGCCGGATGAACGAGACGCTGGAGGCAATGGCGCGGGCGATCTTCAAGGGCTGGTTCGTCGATTTCGGCCCGACCCGCGCGAAGATGGAAGGCCGTGCCCCGTACCTCGCCCCGGAACTCTGGGACCTGTTTCCCGACGCGCTGGACGACGAGGACAAGCCGGTCGGGTGGGGCCAGGGAGCGCTTTCAGATATCGCGGATTCTCCGCGGCGGAACGTCAGTCCTGCTGACGTTTCCGACGACACGCCGTATATTGGCCTGGAGCATATGCCGCGCCGATCGATTGCGCTCTCGGATTGGGAAGGTGCGGGGAAAGTCAAGAGCAACAAGACTCAGTTCCATAGAGGGGAAGTGCTGTTCGGTAAGCTGCGGCCATATTTCCATAAGGTCGGAATTGCTCCGCTAGACGGCATTTGCTCGACCGACATTGTTGTGGCGGTCCCACGGGCACAGGAGTGGGGAGAATTTACTCTTGCGTGCCTGTCCTCGGATGAATTCGTGGATTACACAAACAGGACATCGACCGGCACCAAAATGCCACGCACAAGCTGGAAGATGATGGCACAATACAAGGTGAGCTTGCCACCGGAGCAGGTTGTTTGTGCCTACCAAGGGGTCGCACGGCCGCTTCTCGATCGACTCTGCGCTAACATTCGCGAAACCTCCGCTCTTGCGCAGACCCGCGACCTTCTTCTGCCGAAGCTCATGTCCGGCGAAATCCGCCTTCGTGAAGCCGAGCAGGCGATGGCGGCCGTTGCATGAGTTCGTTGACAGACATCGAGAAGCGCTATCTCGAGAAACTGCTCGATATGGGCGGCGGCTATGTTCTCGACTTCACGGATGCCACGTTCGGCGCGTTCTTCGAACGGCATGACGTCGACATTCATGGGCGCAAGTATCAGACTTTCGGAACGTCAAAGGCGAAAAAGCTCCGCGCGTTTTGGACATCGGAACCCGACCAGCGGGTTGGGACGGTGCTGTCTGAGATGCTGAACTCCTATGAGGCAGACTGCGACCTCAATGGCAAGGACCCAGACAGAGGATTGCTGGAAAAGGCGCGCGGCATTGCCGGACGTCTGACCGGTCAATTTGCCGTACCTCACTCTGAAACGACGGAAGGCGAGTTCCTGGCCCGGGAGTTCTCGATACCGAACATTCAGAAAATGCCGATTGACGCGCAGGTCGTTTCAATAGTCGAAGCACGGCTTACGGAGGCTCGCGTCGCGCTTGGCGCAGGTGCTCATTTGTCCGTGATTTTTCTGTGCGGTAGCGTCTTAGAAGCTGTGCTGCTTGGCGCAGCTCAGCAGGCTCCGGCGAGATTCAATCAGGCAAATGCGACGCCGAAGATGGCGAACGGATCGCCGAAACGTTTTCACGAGTGGAGCCTCGCGCAATTGATCGACGTTGCGTGCGAAGTCGGCGTTCTGAAGCTTGACATCAAGAAGTTCAGTCACGGCTTGCGCGATTTTCGAAACTACATTCACCCGTACAAGCAGATGGTCTCGGGATTCACACCGGATGAACACACCGGCAAGGTGTGCTTCCAAGTCCTGATGGCCGCTTTGGCGAGTTTGGCAGGGGAGCGCCCATGACCCGCGTCGCTGTCAATCGCGAACTTCTCCGCTGGGCACGCGAGCGCGCCGGGGTTGCGCAGGAAGACCTGGAGACAAAGTTCAAGAAGCTGCCCGAATGGGAGAGTGGCGACATCCAGCCCACCCTGAAGCAACTGGAAGCGTTCGCCCGCGCCGTCCATGTGCCTTTCGGCTACATGTTTCTCCGCGAGCCTCCCGACGAACGCCTCCCGATCGCTGACTTCCGCACCGTTGCGGACACGGCAAGGACCAGCGCGAGCCCGGATCTGATCGACACGCTCTACGCCATGCAACGGCGGCAGGCGTGGCTGCGTGAACACCTCGTCGAGAATGAGGCAGAGCCGTTGGATTTCGCGGCAAGCGCCCGTATTTCTGACAACCCCGGCGCGGTGGGTCTCGAGATGCGGCGCACTCTCGGCCTGGACGAGGGCTGGGCGTCGGGAGTGCGCAGTTGGCAGGATGCCGTGCATGAGCTGCGCCGCATGATCGAACGGCTCGGTGCGATGGCGGTGATCAACGGCATCGTCGGCAACAATACGCACCGTCGACTGAGCGTGGCGGAGTTTCGCGGCTTCGCGCTTACGGATCGCTACGCGCCCCTGATTTTCGTGAACGGCGCGGATGTGAAATCCGCCCAGATGTTCACCCTGGCTCACGAGCTGGCGCACATCTGGCTCGGCGAAGGGGGGATTTCGGGTTTCGAGAACCTGCTTCCCGGCGGCACGAAAGTGGAAGACTGGTGCAACCGGGCAGCGGCGGAATTCCTCGTGCCATCGCGCGAACTGAGAGAGCGCTGGACACAGGTCAGGCGGGAACAGCGTCGGTTCGAGGCGCTCGCCCGGTCGTTCAAGGTGAGCCCGGTGGTCGCCGCCCGCAGAGCCCTGGACCTCAAACTCATCGAGCGCAGCGACTTCTTCGAATTCTACGAGCGCTACATCGGCCGGGAACACCGGGGCGGTGCGACGTCGGGCGGAGGCGATTTCTACAACAACCAGAATGCGCGCGTCGGCAAGTTATTCGCGACCCATGTGATGGGCGCGGCGTTAGGGGGCGAAATCGGTTTCCGGGAAGCCTATGAACTGACGGGCCTCTGGGGCGGAACGTTCCAGGACTACGCCGACAGACTGGGCATCCCGCTCTCCTGATGGCGGATCGAACGACATATCTTGTGGACTCTGACGTCCTCATCACCGCGAAGAATCTGTATTACGCGTTCGATCTATGCCCTGGATTTTGGAAGAGCTTGCTTCATTATCACGTAGAGGGCCTGGTATTCAGCGTTGACAGAGTGCGAAACGAGCTGCTCGTCGGCGGCAGCGATGAGGATCTGTTCCAGTGGGTGAAGAACGATGTCCCGAAGGGTTTCTTCCTGCCGGTGGACACCGATAAGCTGGCGCGTGTCTATACGGACATCATGATGTGGGTTCAACGCCACCCAAACTACTTCGACCATGCAAAGGCGAAATTCGCGACAGGTGCCGATGGCTGGCTCGTAGCCTGCGCGCAGGTGCGCGGTGCAACCGTTGTGACGAACGAGCAGCCTGCACCGGCGTCCAGAAGGAACGTGAAACTGCCGGATGTTTGCGATGCGTTCAGAGTCCCCCGGCGCAACACGTTCGTCATGCTTCGAGCGTTGGGAGCGCAGTTCGATTGGACGGGAGAGGCTGAATGAACCGCGTAAGGGACTGGAAGATCAGGTTTCCGAACGCCCCTGTCGGTCTCGGCCTGCGCTGCATGTGCCCCTGTGACATGTTCCGCCGCGAGCGCGCGAGGTTTGTACCGGGAACGTGTAGCGTCGCGGCCCGATGACCGGGATCACCGAAAGCGAGGTGGAAGACGCCGCTCTCGAATGGCTCGCCGGGCTGGGCTATGCCGTGCTGCACGGCCCGGACATCGGCCCGGAAGGCCGGGCGCCGGAGCGCGGCAGCTACGATCAGGTGCTGCTGACCGCGCGGCTCCGCCAAGCGCTCGCACGCCTCAACCCGCATCTGCCCGGCGAAGCGTTGGAGGATGTGCTGCGCAAGGTGCGGCAAACGGTAACCCCCACGCTGATCGAGGAAAACCGCCGTCTGCACAGTTACCTGATCGAGGGTGTGCCCGTTGAGGTCGCCCGGGATGATGGCAGCATCGGCGGCGATGCTGCCCGGCTGATCGACTTCGACCGTGCGGACGCGAACAATTGGCTCGCGGTGAACCAGTTCACTGTGATCGAGCACGAACATAACCGCCGGCCAGACGTGGTGCTGTTTGTCAACGGTCTGCCCCTGGCCGTGATCGAACTGAAGAAGCCCGGCTACGAAAACGCCACCCTCGAAGGGGCGTTCAACCAGCTTCAGACCTACAAGGACGAGATACCATCCCTGTTCCGTACCAACGCCGCGTTGATGACCTCTGACGGGCTTCAGGCGCGCCTCGGCTCGCTGACGGCCGATCTCGAACGGTTCATGCCCTGGCGCACCGTGGACGGCAGCGAGATTGCGCCGAGAGGCGCGCCGGAACTCGAAACCGTCATCCGTGGCGTGTTCGAGAAAGGTCGATTCCTCAGCCTGATCCGCGACTTCACGGTCATTGGCGATACCGGTTCCAGCCTCATCAAGATTGTAGCCGGCTATCATCAGTTTCACGCCGTGCGGCGGGCTGTTCGCTCGACGCTGCGAGCGCTCCCGAAAGCGGAGAAAGCCACGCCTGGCAATGGCGCGGCGCCGCGCGAAGATCCATCCCGCTATGGCTTCGCCATGGTTGACAATCAGCCGGACGGCGACCGCCGCATCGGCGTGATCTGGCACACGCAGGGTTCCGGCAAGAGCTTGCTCATGGCCTTCTACGCCGGCCAAATCATCGCGCACCCGGCGATGGAGAATCCCACCGTCGTCGTCATCACCGACCGCAACGATCTCGACGACCAGTTGTTCGGCACGTTTTCCATGTGCCGCGACCTGCTCCGGCAGACGCCGCAGCAAGCCGACAGCCGCGAGGATCTGCAGAAGGTCCTGACCCGCCCTTCCGGCGGTGTGGTGTTCACCACCCTCCAGAAGTTCGCACCCGAAAGCGGGGAGACCGATTATCCGGTGCTGACCGACCGCCGCAACGTCGTCGTGATCGCCGACGAGGCGCATCGCAGCCAGTACGGCTTCCGCGCCAGTGTGGCGCAAAAGACTGGAGAAATCTCATATGGCTTCGCCAAGTACCTTCGCGACGCCCTGCCGAACGCCTCCTTCATCGGCTTCACCGGCACGCCGATCGAACAGGAGGACGTGAACACGCTGACCGTATTCGGCAACTACATCGACGTCTACGACATCAATCGCAGCGTCGAGGATGGGGCGACGGTGCCGATCTACTACGAGAGCCGGCTCGCCCGCATCGAGCTCGACGAGGACGAGGCGCCGACGCTCGACGACGAGATCGCTGAGCTGACCGAGGACGAGGCCGCAGGCGAGCAGGAGCGGCTCAAGCGCAGATGGGCGAACGTCGAGACCGTTGTCGGCACGGAGAAGCGCTTGCGTCTGGTTGCCCGGGATCTGGTCGAGCATTTCGAGAGCCGTGTCGTCGGCATGGACGGCAAGGCGATGGTCGTCTGCATGAGCCGTCGGATCTGCGTCGCCCTCTACAACGAGATAATCGCGATACGCCCGGACTGGCACAGCGACGACGACGAAAGCGGCGTCCTCAAGATCGTCATGACCGGAACCGCATCGGACCCCAAGGACTGGCAACGGCACATCGGTGGCAAGGCGCGCCGGGAATTGCTCGCCAAGCGGATCAAGGATCCGGACGACACCCTCAAGCTGGCGATCGTGCGCGACATGTGGCTGACCGGATTCGATGCACCGAGCCTGCACACGATGTATGTCGACAAGCCCATGCGGGGGCATGGGCTCATGCAGGCCATCGCTCGCGTCAACCGCGTATTCCACGACAAGCCGGCCGGACTGATCGTGGATTACATCGGTATCGCGCAGAACCTGAAGTCGGCCCTTGGCCAGTATTCGCGGGACGACCGGCGGCACGCCGGCATCGACGAGGCCGAAGCGGTCGCGGTGATGCAGGAGAAATACGAGATCGTGAGCGTCATGTTCCACGGATTCGACTACCGCAAGGGCCTTGTCGGGTTACCGCAGGAACGGCTCGCGGCGCTCGCCGGCGCCATCGAGTGGGTCCTCGGCATGCAGCAACGGAAGGTGGCTCGGGAATCGACCGAAGAAGGCAAGAAACGCGCTCATCGCCGTTTCAACGACGCCGTGCTGGCGCTCTCCAGGGCATTCGCGCTCGCCGCTGCCAGTGACGAGGCCCGCCACATCCGCGACGAGGTGGGCTTCTTCCAGACCGTCCGCGCAGCGCTCGCCAAGAGCGCACCCGGCGCCGGCAAGTCCTCCGCCGAGCGGGACCTGGCCGTGCAGCAGATCGTCAGTCGCGCCGTCGTCTCGACCGAGATCGTCGACATCCTCGAAGCCGCTGGGCTCGATACGCCGGACATCTCCATTCTGTCCGACGAGTTCCTCGCCGAGATCCGGGGAATGGATAAGAAGAATCTGGCGTTGGAGGCGCTGCGCAAGCTCATCAGCGGCGAGCTTCGTTCGCGAAGCCAGGTCAACGTCGTGCAGACCCGCGCCTTCTCCCAGAGGCTGGAGGAGGCGATCGCCCGCTACCACAGCAATGCGATCACAACGGCGGAGGTCCTTCAGGAGTTGATCGCGCTCGCCAGGGACATTCGCGCCGCCCACCAGCGCGGCGAGGAAGAAGGCCTCAGCCAGGAGGAAATCGCCTTCTACGACGCCCTAGCCCAGAACGAGAGTGCGGTCGAGGTCATGGGCAACGATCACCTTCGCGTCATTGCCCTTGAGTTGCTGAACAACCTGAAAAGCAGCGCCTCCGTGGACTGGCAGCACCGCGAATCGGCACGCGCCCGAATGCGAGTTCTGGTCAAGCGCATCCTCCGCAAGCACGGCTATCCTCCGGATCTTCGGGACGCCGCCATTCAGACCGTTTTGCAACAGGCTGAGGTCCTCTCGGCGAGGTGGGCGGCCTGATGACAGCGACTGGCACCGCAGATGATCTCGCAATTTCCCTATCGCTTTGGCGCATCGTTTGACACGAACCTTCTACGCATGCCGATTGACCTCGGGAAATCGGCACCGGTTCCGCGACTGGCGGCTTGCCCCGGAGGCGGACGGTGCGCTCGACATGACGCTGACGCGACGGGAGAGCGGCATCGCCACACCGGAGCACGCCGTTGGGCTCGGGCTCTCCCTGTGCTGGTGATGGCGTCGGTGGCGTTCGGTGGCATCGACGGGCTGTTCTACAGCCCCGACTGCTGCAATGCGCCGGACTTGCCAAACGGACCGGGGAACGCCGTGCCCGGCCTCTGTGCGGATGAAACCGTTCCGGCTTCGATCCGCATGCGGCGCAGGCCGGAACCGCCCTTCACGCTTGCAAGCGTGAAGCAGGCCGCGAGTGGGAACATGTCCGTGAGACGGACGAAACTTGCGAAGCCCGTGCGCTTGCCGGTGCGGGTCACTCCTCCTTGTGGCCATCCTCGTGGCACCTTTCTCAGGCCTGGCGGGAGAGCGCCTGCCCGTTCCCACGAGCGACGCGCCCGCGGTCAACCGCACGACAGCAATTCGGAAATCCGTGCCCCGATCCGCTCCGCCGCCGCCTCGACATCCCGGTCTGCGACGTGCGTGTAGCGAAGGGTCATCGATTGCTGGCTGTGACCCAGCAGCCTTGACACGACCGGCAGGGGGATCCCCTGGATCACGCACTGGCTTGCATAGCTGCGCCTGAGATCGTGCAGGCGCACGTCCTCGATCCCGATCTCCCGACGGACCTGGTACCAGAGGGCCAGGTTCCGTGAGACAGGCCTCTCGGTGTTCACCGGCGACGGGAACAGGAACTCGCCGGGTTCGGCCAGCCGTCTCTCGATGACGGCGCAGGCTTCGGGGCTCAGGAACACGGTTCTCGGACCCGTCTTGCCGTCCTCGAGCCTGAGGCGGTCGCCGTCGACCTCGCGCTTCCTGAGACGGACGATTTCCATCTTGCGACATAATGGGAACCAAACGGTTATGTGAACCTTGAACCCCGAGAGCCTGCCATGACACGCTCCTTTCGGTGATCAGGTTCACATAAAAATCTGCTCCACTCCTGTCGGTTTTGACATCAACAGGAGAGAGTTCATGCCACCGAAACGATTTGACACACCGCCGTCCGAACTGGTTCCGGAGCGGGATACCCGTTCTGTCAGTCGCTACGCGGAACATCTGGAAGGCCTCGGCCTTTCGGACAGTTTGACCGGCTCGCTGACCCGTGCAGCAACGCACATCGCGGTCTGGCTGGCGCTCAACGGACTGGGTCTCGACAAGCTCGACATCCGCCTCGTTGACCGCTTCCTGCACCATGAATGCCGTTGCCCGGTCCGACGCTGGACCGGCAAGAGGCCCGGACGGCAGCGCAGGCATTTTGCTGTCAGGTTCCTCCGGCATCTGCTCGAGACCGGGCGGGCCGGGACGCCGCCGGAGATCGAGGCCGGCGGGCACCTCGTGGCGCAGTTCCTGGAGTCCCTGGAGGAGCGGGGATATGCCCGTTCGACGATCCAGGGGGCCGGGAACCTGTGCCGGCACTTCATCGTCTGGCTCCACCTGTCGGACATTCCCCTGGCGGCGTCCGACGAGCGCGTTCGAAGCCGCTTTCTCGCCCACGACTGCACCTGCGTTCATCCGGGGTTCCTCGACAGGCCTGTCAGGTTCGCCGGTTCCAGAAATTCCCGATCCATGCTCCGGCTCCTGGCCGCGTTCCTGGCAGACAGGGATATCATCCCGGCGCCGAGGGTCTCGCCGTCCCGTGCGGAGTGCTGGGAGCATCTCGATGCATTCCTGCACTGGCTTCGACAGCATCGCGGTCTCAGGGACACGACCATTGAGAGATACGAGGGTCACGTTCGCATGCTGCTTCCGGCTCTCGGCGACGACCCGGGGGCGTATGACGCCGCCCGGGTTCGGGGCACGATCCTGGACCGTCTCGAAACCGCCTCTCGCGGAGAGGTCGGACGCGAGTCGAGAGCGCTCCGGATGTACCTGCGCTTTCTCGGGTCGAACGACCTCTGCCGGCCGGAACTCGTCCATGCGGTCCCGACGATCCCGGGACTCCGGGGCGAGAGCCTGCCCCGGCATGTCGGGCAGGACGACATCGAGCGCATGATCGCGACCTGCGACGTGGCGACGCCGATCGGGGTGCGCGACAGGGCGGCCCTGCTGCTGCTCGCCCGGCTTGCGTTGCGGGCCGGCGACGTCTGCGGGCTGAGTCTCGACGACATCGACTGGGACAGGGCCGTCATCCGGGTCAGCGGGAAGTCGCGACGGGAGGCCGAGCTGCCGCTGCCGCAGGATGTGGGCGACGCGCTGCGGGACTACATCCTGGAGGGCCGGCCGCGCAGCGACGAGAGAAAGGTGTTTCTCCGCTGCCGAGCGCCGCGCCACCCTCTGACGCGCAGCAGCATCAGCGTTTCCATCGTCGGCCGCGCGATCAGGAGGGCCGGCATCCGGGGCGTCGGTCCGGCATCGTCGCACCTGTTCAGGCATTCGGCGGCAACGAACCTGTTGCGCGACGGCGCGTCCCTGGAAGCCGTCGGCGCCCTGCTCAGGCACCGCTCTCCCGACACGACCGCGATCTATGCCCGCGTCGATGTCCGGATGCTCCGCGAACTGGTGCAGCCCTGGCCCTTCGAGGGAGAGGCCCGATGACCATGACGGATCACGTGAAGGATTACGTCGCCGGCAGGAAAGCGCTGGGCCTGTCGTTCAGGGGACAGGAGCGGGTGTTGACGCGTTACGCCGAACATGCCGACGCCAGGGGCGACGGATTCGTGCATGCAAACAATGTCCTGGACTGGGCCGGCACGGCAGCATCGGTCGGCGAGGCCCAAAGGCGACTGCGCATCGTCCGCGCCATGGCCGTCTTCCTCCATGTCGGGGACGATCGTCACGAGGTGCCCCACCGGGACGCTCTCGGCAGGCCGCGACGTCATCGGCCGCCGCCGCGCATTCCGTCTCCGGAGGAGATCCGGAAGATCATGGCGGAGGCGCTGTCCCTGCCGCCGGCCGGGTCGCTCACCCCGCTGACCTTCCACTTCATCATCGGCCTCATGGCATGCACCGGGCTGAGACGCTCGGAAGCGACCGGATTGCTGCTGGGCGACCTGGGACCGGACGGGCTGATGGTCAGGAACGCCAAGAATCGTCGTGACCGCCTTGTGCCCCTGCACGAGAGCGCCCGCCGCGCCCTCGACGACTACCTCGCGGTGCGGAAGCGGAAGGGCGGACCAGCCGACCACATGTTCGTGCTCGCATCCGGCCGGCCGATGCACCCGGACTACCTGACCCAGACCTTCCGCCTGCTTGCACGCAAGGCGCGGGTTCGCGGCGGGCCCGGCGAGCCCGGCCCCAGGCTGCACGACCTGAGGCACGGATTCGCCGTCTCCGCGCTGGAAGGCTGCATCTCCTCCAGCCGGAGGGATGTCGGCCGGCACATGCTCGCGCTGTCGACCACCTTGGGACACGTCAACGTCACCGACACCTACTACTACCTGGAGGCGACGCCCGTTCTCATGCGCCAGGTGTCGGAGGCGGCCGAGAAACTCCACATGACAACAGGAAAGGAAAGAACATGACCCGACTCGCAACCCCGCTGGCCGCGTTCCTGAGGGAGCATCTCCCCCGTGACCGGGGAGCCAGCCGGCATGCCGTCGAAAGCTACGCAACGAGCTTCAGGCTGCTCGCGCCCTTCGCTGCGGACAGGCACGGCATCCGCCCCTGCAGGCTCGAGGTCGGCCATCTCGACGTCGACACCATCCTCGCATTCCTCGACCATCTCGAGGCGGAACGGGGCAACGGCGTCGGCACCCGCAACATCAGGCTGGCCGCGGTCAAGAGCTTGTTCCGCTTCCTCGAGTTCCGGCACCCGGACTGCCTCGACATGGCCGCACGGGTGCATGCGATCCCGCAGAAGAAGGGCGACGTTCCCACGCTCAGGCATCTCGACAGGGACGAGGTGAAGGCGCTGCTCAAGGCTCCGGACACCGCCACAAGATCCGGAACCCGGGACCGGGCGATGCTGTGCCTCGCCTGCAACGCCGGGCTCCGCGTCTCCGAACTCGTCGGCCTCGACGATGTCAGGATGCCGGAGCTCGACGAAACCCGGGTCATGGGCAAGGGGCGGCGCGCCCGCGTCCTGCCGCTCTGGAAGGAAACGGGCAAGGCGCTCGGCGACTGGCTCTCCATCCGTCCCGAGACCCCGGACAGGCACATGTTCCTGAACGCGATGGGTGGGGGAATGACCCGGCGCGGCTTCGCCAGGCGGCTCGCGCTGCATGTCGCGACGGCAGCGCGGACAGAACCGTCGATCGCGCGACGGAAGGTGACTCCCCATTCCATTCGGCACGCCTGCGCCTTGCACACCCTCGAGGCCACCGGCGACATCCGGAAGGTCTCGCTGTGGCTGGGGCACCAGTCCCTCCAGACCACGGAGATCTACCTGCGCACGGACCCTGCCGAGAAGCTGGACACTCTCTCGGATTGGCATTCCCCGGGCCTTGGCAAGGGACGGTTCAAGGGAGTGAAGGACGAGCTGATGGCGATGCTCTCGGACGTCTGAGCCGGAAATCTTATGTGAACCTGATCACCGAAAGGAGCATGTCATGGCAGGCTCTTGGGAATCAAGGTTCACATAACCGTTTGGTTCCCATTATGCCGCACATGGGAACCTTCCCATTTGAAGCAGCCGGTGAGAATCAGCAGGCGGATTATGTCGGCCTGCGCGCTCCTGCGGCCTTCGGCATGCCGGTCGAGAGCGTGATGCAGCCGCCGTATTTCGTCCCGCGACAGGAACCGCGAGAGCTTCGGCCGCCGATTCGGGCGCACGAACCTTGCCGGGTTGGATCCGATCAGGCCGCGCTCCACGGCGAACTTGAGGCTCTGGCGCAGGACTGTCGGCGGTTTCTCAAAACGGCGGGATATTGGCGGCAGGCCGCGCTTTTTGGGCGTGATCCGGGCCATGTGACGTCGCTGTTTGCGGCGTGCGGGGGCCTGGGACGCTTGCGGGGATCCGTTCGGGCGCGTGGTCCAGGCCTGCGCTTCGGGTCTGTCATCCTGTCCGGGCGGCGTTCACGACGTCGTTCCAGTCTGCGTTTTCGGGCGGACGGCGTCTCTGGAACGTGATGCGCGGCGGAACCTGCAGCCTTTCGCGCAGTGTCTCTGCCTGTCGCTCCCCGGCCTCGTCGCCGTCCTGCGCGAGGACAACGGTCCTGACGTTGGGGAGGGTGCGGGCGGCGAGGCCGATCTGCTCGCGCTGCCTTGCCGACGGGGCGCCGGCGGTGGAGAGGAAGGCATGACTGGCGGGGCATCGCTCGATCTGGGCCAGGCTGAGGGCGTCGACGGCGCCTTCGGTGATGACGAGGGCCTCCAGGTCCCCGGCGGTTCCGGCGCGGACGGCGAACAGCCGACGGGTTCCGCCGGTCGCGAAGCGTCTTGCGCCGTCGGGAGGGCCGATCTCGAACCCGGTGAGAGCGCGGCCTTGGTCGCGGTGGGCGAAGAGGACGCGGCCGTCGCGGTCGCGTCGGATCAGCGGGCGGCAGGCGTCGAGCGTTTCCTGCCGGATGCCGCGGCCGAGAAGCCATTCCGGCGCCGGATGCGGCGCGGCCTCGCGCCAGATGCTGCGGAAGTCGCGTGCCGCGGCGGCGGGCTTCCCGAACCTGGCGCGGATGTCGGCGAAGGAGAGCCCGCGATTGAGCATGAAGTCGATCGCGGTGCCGTTGTCGTCGGCGTCGAGGGTGTTGAAGCAGACCCAGTGGCCGTTGTCCCGCAGCCTCGTGACGAGCTTCGGCAGGCCCGGCGCGCGCAGCACCGGGTTCGCGCGCGTCGAGGCCTTTTCGTCCCGGACGCAGCCCCACTGCGCGGCGACGGTCTCGAACGGCATGCGCTTGACGGCGTCGAAGTCGACGCGGCGCATGTCATCCGGCTTCGCGCCTGGTGCGCCACGAATCGCTGTCGATGGCGATGAGCGTCGCGTCGTGCATCAGCCGGTCGACGGTGCCGGCGATGCCGGAGGCGCTGGGGAAGATGCGGTCCCACTGGGCGAAGCCAAGGGTGGTGGTGACCATCGTCGAGCGGCGCTGGCACCTCCGCGAGACGATGGCGTAGAGGATGTCGGCATGGCGGCCTTCGAGCGTCACGTAGCCGATCTCGTCGAGGACGAGGAGCCGGGGCCGCGCGAGCACGGTCAGGCGGCGTCGCAGCTCGCTCCTGTCGGCGATGTCGGCGAGGCTCTCGAGCAGGTCCGGCGCCTTCTCGAAGCGGACCGTGTGGCCGTGCAGGAGCGCCTGGTGCGCGACGTTGGTGGCGATCATGGTCTTTCCGGTGCCCTGCCCGCCGACGAGCACGGCGTTGTCCGCGCGCTCGACGAAGGCGAGGCCCATGAGCGCCTCCACGCCGGCGCGGCTCATGTCGCGCGGCCATGTCCGGTCGAAGTCCGCCAGCGGCTTGAAGGCGGGCAGCCGTGCCTCGGCGCGGCGGCGCTCGAAGCTTCGGGCGCTGCGTGCCTGCTCCTCGCCGGCGATCAGCTCCTCGATCCAGTCGGCGCCGGCAACGTCCTCCCAGCGGCTGACGATGCCGTGCAGGCCGAGCGCTCCGGCCCGCTCCCTGAGTCCGTTCATGTTCCGTCCTTTCCTGCGGTTCCGGGGCTGTCGCAGGCGTCGAGACCGGTCGCCCGCGGCGTCGTTCCGCGGACGCCGCCGCCGTCGGCGACGCTGACGGCCGGCAGGCCCTGCGCGGCGCGGCGGGCCTCGACGATGCCGCGCACCGTGTTCGCGTCGCACGAGCCGCGCGCCAGCGCGACGGCGACCGCCCGGTCGACCTCGTCGGTGCCGTGCGTGTCGAGCAGGCCGGTCAGGATCCGGGCGCATGTCGCGACGTTCCGCCCGCGATGTCCGGCAAGCGCGAGCATCTCCTCCGCCCGCGGCACGGTGCGCAGCAGCCGGTCGCGGACGCTCATGGATCCGTGCCGCTTGCGCGCGGCGATCGCTCTGGCGTGCTCGGGATCGCTGACGGTCCGCTGCCTGTCGTGGCAGCGCCGGTGGCGCGCGACCTCGCGGGTCCCGTCGAGGATGCGGACCGTGTCGCGGGTTGCGGCAAGCGTCAGCCTCGCCCCGGCGAAGTCGGGCGGAACGCTGCAGTCGTTCATGTCGAAGCGGGCATGGCAGGTCTTGTCGATCCGCACCGCTCGCAGCTCCTCGCTCGGGAAGGGGTCGGCGGGCAAGGGGATCAGCCTCTCCCTTTCCCTGGCGAAGGCATCCCGGACCAGAAGGCTGTCGTCGTCCGGCCAGGGACGCTCGGCGGCCGCGCCGAAGCACCACGCCCGGGCCGCGGCGTTGAGTTCGTCGAGCGGGGCCGTGATGTCACGGCCGGCGAAGAAGCCGGTTCGCGCAAACCCGATTCGCCGTTCCACGCGCCCCTTCTCCTGCGGCCGCCTGGGCCAGGCGGCGCACGGCTCGAACGCGTAGTGGGCCGCCAGCGCCAGCAGTGTCGGATGGAAGGTGACGGCCTTGCCGCGCCGCGCGACCACGGCGCTCTTGAGATTGTCGTGCAAAAGCCTGCGGGGAACCCCGCCAAGCGCCTCGAACGCCTCGACATGACCCTGCAGGAAGCTGCTCATCCGCGCGTCGTGGAACAGGCTCAGGAAGCTCTGGCGCGAGTGGCTGAGGGTCACGAGGAGCCCCATCAGCCTGTGCTCCGCCCGGCCGATCCGGACCCGCCCGAACTCGCCCCAGTCGACCTGGGCCTGCTCCGCCGGAAGGAAGCTGAGCCGCATCGACGGCTCGGGCCGCCTCGCGGGCCTGAGCCCGAGGGCGCGCAGGCTGTGGCGGAAGTGGTCCTCCCCGCCGCGGCAGCCCCGCGCCCCGACCTGCCGCCAGAGCGTGCTGGCCGGCAGGTCCGGAGCCTCATCGAGCTGCTTGCTGATGAAGGGGACGAAGGGGTCGATGAGCTTCGGCCGGGGCCGCCGCTCCTGCCCGGCCGCCCGCAGCGCCCGCGTCACCGTGCCGTGGTGCACGCCGAGATGCCTCGCGATCGTCCCGACCGGCCAGCCCTCGGCCCGCGACAGCCGCACGATCGTCGCCCGCGTTTCCTCGTCGATCGCCATGAGATCACCTCCTTTGCCGTCCCCAATGCCGCGATCAGGGGTCCGCCAGCACCAGATGGGAGCAGACCCGGCCGCAACCGACGCACCGAGGCGGCGATTCGCGCACGGATCGCGTCGGAAGCTCCGCAACCAAGGGCTTCCGGAACGGCCCGGAAGGATGGTCCGTAACGGTTTTTTCGCCGGGGACGGCCGGCGCGCGGACGGCCGCCGCCGCGGTCGCGATCCTGGCCGCCGCGCGCGCCAGGTCCGCCTGGCGCATCCGGTATCGCCGCTGACGGTTCCGGCCCGTCTCGCGGCCCCTCTCCGCGCGCCGGTAGCGCCGTCGCGTCTCGCGCCGGTTCTCGACGCGGGACCGCTCGCTGCAGGCCTTGGAACAGTACCGGTGCCCGCGGTCGCACGAGCGGCAGATCACGACCTGCCGACGGCACCGGTTGCAATTGAACAGACGTCCCGTCTCGCACACATCCATCCGAAGAGCGGGGTGGACCCGGACGCGAAACTGCCTGACAATGCACGGGAGTTCGGTCCCCGCGACCGGCTCGTTCGGGTGCGGCGCCGGGGTTTGTCTCCAAACAATCTTGCCCGGTGCCGCATCGCTCTCTCCTTCGATGCCACACTGCCATCCGGCCGGAGCCGCGGCAAAGGAGCCGCGGCCGGCAGGACCCCACGGCTGGGGAAGGGAACGATCCGCAAGGGTGCGCCGCAAAGGCGACCCATGCCGGATCCGCGCCTCAGGCTCGAACCGAACGCAGCCCCGGCACAGGACCCGGGCCGCAGGTCGATGCGGACGACAGAAGCCTCACGAAAGGAGCCGTACGATAGGAGCCGCACGATGGGAAAAGGAAACGATTCTGGGAAAAGCGCGGCCTGCCACCAATATCCCGCCCTCTTTCACAGCCGTCGACAGACAGGCTGGCCGACGGCTGGAGCCCCGAGCAGATCGCCGGCCGTCCCGGGAAGGAGGGCGTCCCGATGGCGGGGCAATGGCATTGACTTAAGGAATCGGCGCTGTTGACTTAACGGGACGTGGAAGGTCCAGCAGCGGAAGGCGTGTATTCCGCTTGTCGTGCGTGGTTCAGCTGGCGGCGGCGACCTTCCCCTTTCGCGACCATTTGTTTCTGGGCTTGCGTGACATCCTCGGATAGCTGCGGTCGGGCCTTTCGCGCTGCCAGAGTGCGGCGACGTCGTCGACGATGCGCGAGACGGTTTCGGCGAGGGCGTCGGCCTGGGCGAGCGCGAGGGCCTCGAAGTTGCGGAAGACCGCTGCTGCGGCGTTCTTGAAGTTCACCCTCTTCGGGTGTCCGTCCCCGGGCGCTGCGTTGATTTCCCCGTCGATCTCGTTGGTCATCAGGCGGGTGGCGGTGACCATGACGAAGCTGGCGTAGAGTTCCTGCAGGACGCCGCGCTCGTTTTCGGCGCGGAAGGACTCGACGGCCAGGAACCACTTGGCGGTCTTGTACATCTCTTCAAGACGCCAACGCGCCCGATAGATCGCGGCCAGGTCCTCGACGCGGAAGCCGTCGTCTTCCGTGAGCGTGGTGCCGAGGGCGAAGACCGTGTCGCCGGCGGCGTAGCGGACCAGCCTCAGCTTCAGCGGCCCGAACGCGGCACCTGGGTGGCGGGCCTTCAGCCGGGCCAGCGCCTTGCCGTCGGGCCGGATCTCGACCGTCCTGTCGTCCAGCGAGCCGGCGAGGAAGGCGACGGTCTCCGCGTTCGCATCCCGCTTGAGCCGGAACACGGCGTCCTGGCCCCGGACGACGTGGGCGAGAAGCATCTCGTAGGAGAAGTAGCCCCGGTCGTAGACGACCACGTCCCCGGCGGACAGGGCCTTGAGGTGCCTGGCTGCGGCGCGGCGCTCGTTGGTGTCGGCGTGCAGTCCGAAGTCGAACGGCAGCCGCGGCTCCAGTTCGTAAAGGCAGCTGACCAGACCCTGCGGGTAGTGTGCATGCTTGCCCGGCGTCGCGTATCCGGCATCCACGAGCGGCCTCGGCAGGTTGATCTTGGCTCCGTCGACGCCGAAGACCCGCCGTCCCTTCCAGAGCGGGCGGTCAGGGGCCTCGGCCAGGATCTCCCGGTGAAGCTCCCTGAAGACCTCCGGGTCGACCTTGGCGCGCGCCCGGGACATCGACGACGGCGTCACCGGGCGGTCCTGCGGCAGCGTCACGCCCATCCTGCGGGCGCTCTCCCAGATCTCGGCGAGGGCTGAGCCGTAACTGCGCCCCGTGCCGAACACGAGGCGGAGGACGAAGAGGACGACCAGGAAGGTGCCGATCAGTCGGCGGCGCACCCGCCACTCGCGGTCGTGGCGCTCGGACGTCCTGGCGGCGGCGGCGGCGACCGCGCTCCACATCCCGGCGGCCGTCCGCGCGCTTTCCGGAGCGCGGGCCGGCCTGCGTCTTGTCTCCTTCCTCTCGCCGCGCAGCGCGGCCCGGGCGTCCGTCTCCAGCTCGAGCACGTACACGTTCTTGGGTACGCTGCGGGAGGCCGTGGCGCCGATCTCCGTCCATCCCGCCGCGCGGTAGCAACTGCCCTCCTGCTCCTGCGGGTCGACGAACGTCTCCACAAGGAGCGGGTGCACACCCCAGCGCCGGTGCCAATCGTCGGCGACCCGTCGGGCCGCCAGCGACAGGGACCGGGAGGCAAGGTTCCTGACGCTGACCCATGGAAACACCAGGAACCGGCTGTTCCTGAGAAGGCGGGCGAGGCCCGCGTCGCGCTGCCGCCGGTCCCATCCGACCCACGCGTCGCGAACCGGCAGCGCGCCCGCGCTCTCGAACATCAGGCAGCCCAGGCGGCGGCCGTGAGCGTCGAGGATGAAATACGCGAGATGGCAGCCGATGGGCGACATGTAGCCGCGCGGATGGTACCGGTCCACGAGCTCGTTCCATTCCGCCAGATCCCGTCCGCCGGCGGCGATTTCCAGCGTGACCGGCTCCAGGGCCGGGAGCGGCGCGTTGATCGGCTCCCCGGGTTCGCCGGCCTCGGTGCGGGCGGGAGCGTTGCGCCGCCCGCCCGTCTCGCGCCGCTCCGGCAGGGTCAGGATGCCCAGCCTCTCCAGTTCCTCAAGAACCCGCAGGCAGAACTGCTCCCTGTAGGTTCCGGACGGCGTGTGCCAGTTGAAGTTCTCGCACAGCGTGCGGGCAAGTTCCCGCCGGCTGTCGTTCGGGAACAGCTCGACCGTCTCCTTCATGAGCGCGATCTGCCTCCGCGTCAGGCGCTTGCCGAAAAAGGTGGTGGCTTCCAGGTTCTCGATGCGCGGATCCATCGTGGCCTCCCTCGGGACGGACGGACTGGGTCGATGCTATGATGAACCGATCCGCTCCATGAGTCAAGCCCGAACGAAAGATCCCCGCGCGAGCGCGGAAACGCCCAAAAAACATGGACTTTGAAAAGGCGCGAAAATCAGGAAAATCTGATCGGGCCTAATTCAATGCCATTGGATGGCGGGGCGGCAGTGGATCTACCGGCACGTCCGCGCCGATCGGAAGGCTGGTGGCCAGCTCTACCTGTTCCTCCGCCGCCGGGGAAAGAGGCCGAACTGGAAGGGCAGCCGTCATGCGGGGCGCGGGCACATCCCGGGCCGCGTGGACATCTCCGAGCGTCCGGCGGTGGCGGAGGCGAAGGGGCGGGTCGGCGACTGGGAGGCGGACACGATCATCGGGAAGGGCCACGGCGGCGCGCTGGTGTCGCTGGTGGAGCGAGCGTCGAAATACACGCTTCTGGCGTTGGTCGGCCGGAAGACGGCGGACGCGGTCGGCAACGCGATGCTCGGAATGCTGCTGCCGCTGCACGCGCTGGTCCACACGATCACGGCGGACAACGGGAAGGAGTTCGCGGGCCATGCCGCCGTGGCGCAGGCGCTCGGTGCAGGGTTCTTCTTCGCCACGCCGTACCATTCCTGGGAGCGCGGCCTGAACGAGCACACGAACGGTCTCGTGCGTCAGTATTTTCCGAAATGGACGGACTTCCGCCAGGTCACCGACGCACAGGTGAAGGCGGTTCAGGACCGGACGGACGCGCGTCCGAGGAAGGCGCTGGGCTACCTGACGCCGGAAGAGGCGTTCCGGAAGGCGCGGCCTCCCTGACGGAAACCGTCCCGGACCGTCCTTCAGGGGACCGGTCCGAGGGGGAAAGCGACGTGATCGGCCCGCCGGCCTCGTTCGGGCTCCGCCCTCACTTCGCCCGGCGGGCCGATCACGTCACTGCGCAGGGCTTGCACTGTCGAGAGAGCCTGACTACGCTCCGTACCCGAGGGACTTCAGCCGCATCCGGCCCGGATTTCCGGTGCCTGGGGCAGGAAAATCCCGCCGCCGGGCCATTTCCTCCGCTCGGGCTACGCCCTCGCTACGGAAATGGCCGGCGTTGCACTTCGGACTGGAAGTGGGGAACGAGTAGCCCGGCCCAGGTTGGCCGGACTGCAAGGAATGTTGGCAGAGGCAGGTTCGGATTAACCGGACGCAAGAGTCAAGAGTTGGCTGTCGCGTCCGGTCCCGGAAAGGTGTTGGTGTTGATGTCGGACAGACGGAGCTGGAAATGGCCGAAGTCAAGAAGCGCGTTGTTACGCTGGTGGAGTCTTCGTATCAGCCGAAGAAGGCCGAGGTCGAGGAGGACTTCTCGTTCCCGGCGGACATGACGCCTGATGACTTGGCGAAGTTGGTCATGCAACCGGTGGACATCAAATGGGTGCCGCGCCCGGAGTGATATGCAAACAGACGATGAAACTAAGGCGCGAGATGTTCTTGAACCGGTTACAAATGCAGTTAGGGACCTTTGTGTCGGATCTGGGGACGTGCGAAGCCGACTAAAGGACGCGACTGTCCATCTTGTTGCCTTGCGGGAGCAAGATTTTCCAGATGTGTTGCAAGGCCAATACCGAAATATAATGGAAGCCGCGACCAAGTATGACGCAAGCGATCTTGACAAGAAATTTCCCCGTCATGATGGTTCATCATGGACGGAGAAGCAGGGTCTCATTGCTGCCACGATGAGAAGAATTCGCCGATCCACCGGGCAGAAAATGGCTCTGGACATTTGGTCGTTATATGAAAGCCTGCGGAGAATTGCCAAGGAGTATTGGGATTTATCAAGTGACAGGCGTCGGGGCTAGGGCGTAAATCTCCAAAAAATGTGTCTGCCCGGATCTGGTAGAAGCGCCTGCCTCGCGACAATTCTTTGAGGCGGCGGTGGTGGTGCCTTCGGTCCATCTGGCAGCTTCGGCACTCCGGTCTGTCAGGTTTCGTGGCTCGATGGAGCCCTGGTCATTCTGCCCGTGTCGGGCGAATCTTGAAGGATCACCATCCGTGGCATCGCCACTTTGGCAGTGAAGTACAGGAACTGAAGCGTGAACGGCACGCCGCAGGTGAGTTCCTGTGCGTCTTGAGCGCGCCCAGAGAGGGAAGGCTAATCCCGGTCTGGATGCTGGACGAAATCTCATTCGCGCGCATGGAACTCGGCGAACCCCAGACATCCCTATCCGCGCTTGCCGACGAGATACTGGCGGTCCCTTGGCGCGGCTGGTCCGGACAGAAGACGGGCTGGAGGCGGCGTGGGCCGATTCGCCAGGAAACAGGGCGGTCACCCAAGATGACAGTATCTCGATGCTGCGCTGCAGGCCATCGGCAGTCAATCGAGCTGGCGCGCCGCTTCAGTCGGTCCCGTCCAGCGCCAGCGAAACGGCCTGTCCGATCCACTCGGCCGCAGCGATGACCTCCCGGTCCCCGACGTGGGCGTATCTCATGGTCATTCGCACTTGCCGGTGACCAAGCAGCCGCGCCACGACCGGCAGCGGAATTCCCCTCATGACGGCCTGACTCGCGTAGGTGTGGCGCAGATCGTGGAGCCGGACGCCGGGGAGGCCGGCCCGGTCACGGACCCGGGGCCACAGTGCCAGGTCCTTTCCGTACGGCCTTTCCGGATCGGAGGGGGACGGAAACACGAACGGGCAGTTCCCGCTCCCCTGCCGGTCGATGACGGCGCGGGCGTCCTCGCTCAGATGCACCGTCCGCGGTCCCGTCTTGGTGTCGGCGAACCGGATCAGGCCGAAGGCTTTCGACAGGGATGTGCCCCCCTTGAACAGCAGGCGGGGTCCGCCGGCAGGTCGCTCGCGATAAAACGCGTTTAAGGTCCAGCAGACCCAGAAGTCCTTCTCGATATGGTTGACCGGCACGCCGAGCCGGTTGGCAGCCGCGAGAAAAAGGTCGAGACGATCGGGCGCAGGCGCGGTTCCGATCTGCCTATAACCAGAGGCAGTCACGGGCGCACCTGTTCTGAATTGGTGGCTTCCAGCAGGTCGCGCAGGAATTCTTGCATCCAGATCGGCAGTGCGGAGAAGCCCGCTTCCAGATCGGCACGAATTGCCTGTCCGTGCCGGGGATCCGCGAAAATGCGGCGTAGCGCGGTCCGGATGCGTTGCCGTTCGTCGCTTCGGGACAGCATGTCCTGCAACCAGTGCAGAGCCTGAACCACCCGCATGGCGGGTCGTCCGGCCCAGTAGAGGCGACTGGGCGCCGCGTATCGGAATTGAATTTCCTGTCGGCCCAGCTTGATCGGCTTCAACCTCGCATCGACTAGCACCTCGATGCGCGCCGGCACGGCGGTGGTGAGGCCGAGCTCGTTTGCGGCGGTCATGCCGTCGATGACGGCGCGGGCCTGGTCCCGGCGGGTCACGGCACGGATTACGGCGCGATAGTCGGGCACGGTTGGGCAGCCGGTCAGTCGGTTGGCGCACGGGCGGTCGTAAAGGCCCCGGTCGATTCGGCGCAGATCCCCGGAAGCAACTAGGCGCTGAAGGGTCTTGTCGACGGCGGCGCGATTGCCGAGGTCCGCAAAGTCGCCGGGGACCCAGACCTCGTCTGGGTCGGCTGCCATCCGGGCGAGGAGACGGGAGCGCAAACCGGTATCTTGCGTGAAGACTGCCATGTCCGAAATATGATACATATTTCCGATGAATCAAGCTTTTGTCCGAAGCGCGCGTCAATCTTCGGACATAGTGAAGCGTACGGCCGAAACCAGAATCCGGTCGAACGCGACATCCCGCCAATTGGCAAGAGTCGGACAGTGCCGACACGGAATACATCGTCAAGTGGGCAAGACCGCCACGATCCTTCATCGGGCCGGCGGGTTCGCTTCGGAGACCTCCAGTTTGTCGATGCTGTCACCGATACGGGCTGTGGAGGCCTTCACGGTATCCCCGGTTCAAGTCATACCAATTCTAGAAAGTAGGGTGCGGGGATCCTTCCGGAAGCCGAGCGCCCGGACCAGGTACCGAACCGTCTCAAGCGACATCACGGCACCGAAGACGACCTTGATCCTCTCCTTGAGCAGTCCAAGGGTCCAGGCCGGGACGCTAGGGCCAGGCCCGTCTTCAAGCCAGTGCCTGACCTCGGCCTTCTGGCTCGCGTCCAGCTTCGAGGATCGTCCGCTGCGCGGACGGTCCTTCAGCCCGTCCGGCCCCTCCGCATTGATTTCGGTGCCCCGCGAAGCAATGGCAATTGGATTTGTCACACCGAAAGGCGTCGATTGGGGCCAGCACTCGGCACCGCAGATCTGAACTTCACCTTTCAAGGCGATTCGTCCTAAGTGTCTTTCATGGGGAATGCCTATGGAATTGTTGATCTCTTTTCCGGTCCCGGCGGCCTTGGTGAGGACTTTTGCACCCTGCAGCGTGGCAGGGCCAACGCTTTCGAGATCGACGTTTCCGTCGAAATGGATGCCGTAGCCCATTCAACGCTCCGACTACGGTCCTTCTTGCGCAAGTTCGATGATGGCCTACCGCAAGAGTATGTAGATTTCCTGCATGGGGAGACCGACGAACCAGATTGGCCAAAACTCTATCCGGTCCAATGGGCGCAAGCCGTAAGGGAAACACTCAATCTCACTCTCGGCGACCCTCAGACCGCCAAGATACTCAAAAGGCGAATCCTGGAAATCCGCCAACGACGTAGCGACCGATTGATCCTGATCGGCGGCCCGCCATGTCAGGCATATTCGCTTGCCGGACGTGGCCGCAAGCCAAGCGATCTCGGTTATGTGGCGCATGATGAAAACCGGCACTTGCTGTACGAGGAGTACATTCGCGTACTCAGAAGTCTCCGACCGGCAGCCTTCGTGATGGAAAACGTCAAGGGAATGCTCTCCTCCAGCATCGAAAGGCGGAAGGTATTCGACCTCGTGACAGCAGACTTGAAAAACCACAGGGGAAAGACACAATACGCGTTGTTTCCGCTATCCGCATCGATTGACCAAGGGCACGACGTGAGGCCTCAAGATTTTGTCGTCACTGCCGAACATCAGGGCATTCCTCAAGCGAGGCACAGGGTGATCATAGTTGGAATCCGGCGCGATCTGCTGAAGGCGGTGGATGACTTCATGCCGCCCAGACTGCCGGAAATGGGGCACAAGGTGACGGTTCGTGACGTGCTTTCCGAAATGCCCGTGCTGCGAAGCGGAATCAGCAGCCGTGATGGTCGCATCGACGATCCCGAGGGCTGGAGAAGAACCGTCCGGCCGGCGGCAATGCAGATTGAAGAGATGCCAATTTCCCTGGAAGGTGATCTCGATCTTCGAGCCGCACACGCGCTGGATCTCGAAGGGCAAGGGGGGATGCCCGGTGGAGCTTGGCGTCCCGGTCTGCATCCTGGAGGACGAACACGGCTTCGTGCTGCATCACGAGGTCATGTGGCAGGGCAGCGACGTCGACTGCGCCGTGCCCATTGTCGAGGCCGCGCAGTCAGCCTTTCCCGGCCTCCGCGCGGTGAGCTTCGACCCCGGCTTCCACAGCCCCGCGAGCCGGGCGTCCTGATCGGCATTGCCGTCTTGGCGGACAGCGATGACACGAATGGGCGGATCGTGGCGTCTGTTTCCGACCTGCATCTGGAGTAAGTGCGTTGCTCCACGGCGACCTTGCGTGTCGATGGAAAGCGCCGGAATCGCGGAGGTCAAGTCGTGCCCGCGATTTCGGCATGCTCGATTCTTCAGGATTTCCGGGAGACGACAACTCACTGGCTTCGTGCGTTTCGACATGAATGTCTTCTACATGGACACGGTTCCCCGGCCTCGACGGCACTGTCAAGGCGCTGCGACTCCCGGCTCCGCTTCCCTTGGGCCTGTTGATTCGCCGTTCTGTACCATGCGCTCCCGCGAGGTTCGTGGTGTCGCTCTCGCGCTCCGGCGCAGGCGCGGGCCTGCTCCGGGCCGGGGGCTGGATTGTTCGCGCCGGCCGTTCCCATTCCAGCGATGCCTGCACATGGACGAGGCCGGGCCTCCCAGGTTCCCTGGTGATCCGTCCCGTGGCCTTGCGACGTTCTCCGACCCCGGTCGGTCCGGTCCGCCTCGCCCGTGGCGGCGGTCCCGGTGCTGCCCCCGCTGTCACAACCACGAAGGCACCGGCATTGAAGATTTCGAGGTTCAACACCTTGCCGCTGACAGGGCATCGGGCGCGGTGCTCACCGGCAGAGATGACGGGCGTTTCCTGCGTGTCTCGCCTGACGGCACGATCGAAGAAATGGCCAGTCTCGGCACAAAGTGGGTCGATTGCGTAGCGACGGCACCGGGCTGTCTCGCCTGTTCTTCGGGGCGCACGGCCCATGTTTGGCGCGCAGGCGATAGAGACGCCAAGACCTTCGAACACCCAAGTACAGTTGGCGGTCTTGCCTTCGACGCGAAGGCCCGGCGGTTGGCTGTCGCACACTACGGAGGGGTGACCATCCGGGAACGCGGTGACCGGCGGTGGAAGTCGTCCAAGCTCGTTTGGAAAGGCTCGCACGGACCTGCGGCCTTCAGCCCGGACGGGAAATACCTGGTCACGACTATGCAGGGAAACGCCCTGCACGGATGGCGCTTGCGTGACAAGGCCGACATGCGCATGTCGGGCTACCCGGCCAAGGTCAAGAGCTTCACTTGGGTTGGAGACGCGCCTCACCTCGCCACGTCGGGCGCTGATGAGGCGATCTGCTGGCCCTTCGATGGCAAAGACGGCCCGATGGGACGCGCGCCCGCCACATGCGCCTATGGCGGCAAGCTGCTGTGCACGGCTGTGACCGGGCTTGTCGGGCACAATGGCGTCCTTGCAGGCTTTGTTGATGGCAGTGTACTTGCGGGGCGGGTGTCAGTTGAAAACGAACTGGAAGACCTTGCCGTGAAGGGATCGAGCGGCACACCGATATCAGCTCTGGCAATCACACCGCAAGCCTGGCTCTTCATCGGCGACGAGGCTGGTCGCGTGCTCTGGGTCCGACTTGGCGGAGACGAGGCATGAAGAACGGCCCTAACGCAACATAGATCCGATTCCGCCACAGGGAATTCCACTTTGCCTTGAAATAGCTGACGCATTGTCGATCTGGCGGCCCGCGATTTTCGGGCATGATGCGGGTGCAATGAGCACCCTTCCACCGCTGTACTGCCAAGGACGGCCGCCGCAGTGAGATGGAAGGCGCCCTCGCGCTTCACACCGCCAGGCCGTGTCGATGTCGGTCATGTCGTGCCCAGCTTCGCGCCCGGAACGACCCAGGGATTGCCGGGATCGCGGGACAGGGACTTCAGGACGTCGGCGGCCGAAGGGGACAGGTGGACCGTGCGCGAGCCCGTCTTGCCGCACCGCAGGCACAAGCCGGCCGCGCGGCGGGCCTCGTTGCGGTGTTGGTAGTGCGCAAGGTCGTTCCTGCGTCGCTTGTGTATGTCGCGGTAAGCCACACTGGCCTCCTTCCTGCCCAATCCGGGAATGGATGGAAGGATGCCCTGCGGTGTCGGGCCAGCAGGATGTCCAGGAAGGAGGCGTCAGCACTTCTGTTTGCGGTCGCAGAGAATGCCCGCGGCGATCAAACCCCAGGCCTGTTTCCCCCCGCGGCTGCGAAGCCCCGTGATGATGATGATTTCGGTGCAGTCCGGGCGCATCGCCTCGGCCTCCTTGCGCGAGACCACGGTGCGCCTGCTCTTCCGCCGGCCCTTTGTGCTCGCCGTCTCGGGCTGGACCGGGCGAATGTCGCCGCAGGCCAGGGCGCGGAACCGCTCGACCACGAAACGGTCGTCGCATTCGAGGCCGCCTCCATCGTGTCGGGGTGGAAGGCGGCCGGACGCCCTCCCCGGACATCCGGCCGCCGCCCGGCTCACGGCCTGTCCTCTCCTCCTGCCGGCTAGGGGCGCGCTGATGGAGACGGCGGCAGGACGGCGGCGCAGCAACAGGACCCGTCGGCGGATGGAAGCTCGAATGGCTATTTGAGCGCCTGCTGGATGTGCGGATAAACCCACAGAAAGAAGTCCACTTGCGCGATGTGCGGCAATGCCGCAAAATATATCCGATGAACCTATACGTCACGCGGACCTATGAGCGCGCCATTCGCAAGCTGCTGCCGGAAGATGCCCGCAGGGAAATGGAGGCGACCATCGTCGCTGCTCCAGAGGCCGCGCCGGTCATCCGGGGGACGGGCGGTATCCGCAAGCTGCGATGGGTCGGTTCCGGTCGGGGCAAGCGCGGCGGCGTCCGCGCGATCTACTTCTGGCGCGCCAGCGCGGAGGCGATCTACATGCTGACTGCCTACGCCAAGGCGGACCGCGACGATCTGACGGCGGCGGACCGCAAGGCGCTGGTGCGGCTGGTGACGGCCATCGAACGGGAGAGGCAGAGATGATGACAGAGGAACGCACCGAGACCGGTCTTGAGATCGAGGCGGCGCTGGGCGAAGTGCTGGCCCATGTGCGGGGCGAGACGGCGTTGCCCTGCCGGATCGTGGACGACCCTGCGGCCGAGCGGATCGTTGCGCTCCGCAAGCGGATGAAGCTGAGCCGGCAGAAGTTCGCCGACCGTTTCGGGCTGGATGCGCGCGCGATTCAGGACTGGGAACAGGGTCGCCGGGTTCCCGACCGGGCGGCGCGTGTGCTGCTGACCGTGATCGACCGCGAGCCGGATGTCGTCACGCGCGCCCTTGCGCCGCCAGCGGATTGACCCAATCAGGTTGCGAAACGATTACGGCGCGATACGGAAACCGAAATAGAGAAATAGAGAAATAGAACGAAGTAGTAGACATTGTGGTACAAGAGTGCCGATTATTCCGAATTCGGAATAATGTTGCGGTTCCCTCAGCACCGAAGGTGCGGAGAGAAGGTGTTCTCGATCTTCGAGCCGCACACGCGCTGGATCTCGAAGGGCAAGGCGGGATGCCCGGTGGAGCTCGGCGTTCCGGTCTGCATCCTGGAGGACGAACACGGGTTCGTGCTTCGTCCCGAGGTCATGCGGGAGGGCGGCGACGTCGATCATGCCGTGCCGATGGTCGAGGCCGCGCAGTCAGCCTTTCCCGGCCTTCGCGGTGAGCTTCGGCCGCGGCTTCCAAAGTCCCGCGAGCCGGGTCCGCCTCGACGGGCTGCTCGACTGCAACGCGCTGCCGAAGAAGGGCTGTCTCAACGCGGCCGAACGCGAGAGCGAGAGCGCCAGGGGCTTCGCCCGTGCCGTCGCCCTCTCCGTGGCCGCCCTGAACGTCCACCGCATCGGCCTGCTTCTGCGCCACCGGGAGCGCCAGAGGACACAGCGGCCGCGCGCCGCCTGACGGAGCCCCCGCAGACCCGGAAGTTGCAGACCCCGCCCGGCACGGGAAGGGAGGACCGTGCGCCGGTGTCGCCAGGGGGCGCGAACTCCAGTCCCGAAATCGCGGTCCTGCGGCCTGACAGCGCTGTCAGGCCAGGGTCGCGGCACCGGAGCCGACGGCGGATACGCAGGCGCGGCGGAAACCGAAGCCGGAAATCGCGGAATGGATGGGCTTTCGGGCGGACACGAGCTATGTTGCGTTAGGGTCGTATTGAGGGGCGATCAGGGTTTGCCCGTCAGCGAAAAGACACGCTGCAATGGCATTCTCGTAGGAAATGTCCATGAAACCCCTCCTGAAGAAATTCGTGGACTCGTGAGCCTCTTGCAAAACCTCCCGAGTTGAGCGGTTTTTCCCGCTGAGCGGGTGTTATTTCTGCTGAAGGCCTGGGAAATGGGGGCCTGTCTGGCATGATGGAGTTGCAAACCAACAAAATACCGGAGGGCGGCCCCCATGTCCCTGCTTTCGAGCCTGCGCGATCACCGGTGCCGGTTTCAAGGCGAATTGTTCCCCGAGCTTGAGGCCGAGCCTGGGTCCCTTCCGAAGAACTGCGAGCGATTCGTCACGGTGCTTGAGCTGGTTCGCCCGGAGCGTTTCCTCCCGAGACATTCCGGCCTGGACGGCAGACCGCCCCAGGACCGGGCCGCGCTGGCGCGGGCCTTCATGGCGAAGGCGGTCTGGGACCTTCAGACGACGACCGCCCTGATCGAACGGCTTGAAGTCGACCCCCGGCTGCACCGGCTCTGCGGCTGGAGCCGCGCCGACGAGGTTCCGAGCGAGTCCACCTTTTCCCGCGCCTTCGCGGAGTTTGCCGAGAGCGATCTCGCGGGCCGGATGTACGAGGCGCTGATCGGCGAGACGCTGGGCGAGGCGGTCGTCGGGCATGTCAGCCGCGACGCGACCGCGATACCCGCGCGCGAGAAGGCAGCCCCGAAGCCGGCGAACGAGGCGGAGCCGGAGAAGCGCAGGCGCGGGCGTCCGAGGAAGGGCGAGGAACCGGCGCCGAGGCCCATGACCAGGCTTGAGCGGCAGGCCGCCGGCGGCATGACGCTGGAGCAGATGCTCGACGACCTGCCGAAGGCCTGCGACAAGGGCACGAAGACCGGCGCGAAGGGCTTCAAGACGTCCTGGACCGGATGGAAGCTCCACATCGACTCGGCCGACGGCGGCATCCCCGTCAGCTGCATCCTGAGCTCCGCCTCGATGCATGACAGCCAGGCCGCGATCCCCCTGGCCGAGCTGTCCGCGCAGCGGGTCACGTATCCCTGCGAGTGCATGGACAGCGCCTGCGACGCCAGGCAGATCCACGAGCACTCGCGGGAAAACGGCCGCGTCTGCATCATCGACACCAACCCGCGACGCGATGCGGAACTCAGGAAGGCGCTTGCCACGGAGCGCAGGGCGGCCGCAAATGCGGGCTTCGCCGATCCGGCGGCGCGGCGCTGCCGGGAGCGATCCACCGTCGAACGGGTGAACGCCCGGCTCAAGGACGAGTCCGGAGGCCGCCATCCGCGGGTGCGCGGACACGCTAAGGCGTACGCGCATCTCATGTTCGGCGTGATCGCTCTTTCCGTGGACCGGTTGACGCGGCTCCTGACATAGGCGTCACGGCGTCTCCCCAGAGCGGATCGAGACCGGGCCGGTCAGCACGACGCCGGCCGGGCAGGCGTGGCCGGACTGCAGGAAAGCTGCGCCGTCCGGCCTGGTTCTTGACGGATTCCCTGCAAGTGACGCCGCGATTCGCCTGCGGGAAAGGGAAAGTCAGGCCGGGTTGAAATCCCGGCTTGAACCAATATGTCAGGGGATTGCGACCTCGCCCACGTCAGCCTCGAGTTTTGCAAGAGGCTCTCGTGTTTCCGGATCGATTGCGTCAGGTGAATGGTGGGCACAAGGGGGTCAGTTTTCGCGCCGATGGCGTCCTCGCGCCGAGTGACGTCGTTCGCAAGGAAAACCTCGCCGTTCCAAAGGCCGACAGGAGGGCACCAGAATGGAGAACTCGACGATGATTCTCTTGGGGGTCCAGGATGCCGGCGCGGGCGCCTGGTGGATGTGAGCAACGTCATGCGCAAGTTCGCCCAGGCTCTCTTTCCGGCGACCTTCGCCTTGCTCGGGTTCGCGCCAGCGAGCGCGATGGAGGTCATCCTGTTCGATGGCGGCTGGAAGGAGCAGGGTTTTCTTCGTGCTTTCTCGAACGAGTACGCCCAGCGGGGAAGGCGTCTGGATGTTGTCTCCGACGGAACAGCCTCGCTGTTGTGGCGTCCGGTCGGGAAGGAAAACCGGTCCGCGAGCTCCGCGGGCTGGTCTTGGAGTGTGGGCGAGGGTGTGTCTGCAACGGATCTCGCAACCAGGGGCGGCGATGATCGCAACCTTGCGCTTTGCTTTGTCTTTGTCGATCTCGACCGCGCCGCCGCGTTGGAAGGGAAGAGCGCACGCCGGATCCTGAGCGAGGAAAGCGCTCGTGCGCTGATCTACGTTTGGGGCGGGGCGCATCAGGTCGGTGCGGTCTTTGCGAGCCCTTATTCGGCACGGTTGCGCCTGAAGGTCCTGCGTTCGGCGGAGCCCGGACAGTTCCGGGAGAGAGTTGATTTCCTGCGTGATTTTCGCTCCGCCTTCCGCCGCGAGCCGGGCGTCCTGATCGGCATTGCCGTCTTGGCGGACAGCGATGACACGAATGGTCGGATCGTGGCGTCCGTTTCCGACCTGCATCTGGAGTAAGTGCGTTGCTCCACGGCGACCTTGCGTGTCGATGGAAAGCGCCGGAATCGCGGAGGTCAAGTCGTGCCCGCGATTTCGGCATGCTCGATTCTTCAGGATTTCCGGGAGACGACAACTCACTGGCTTCGTGCGTTTCGACATGAATGTCTTCTACATGGACACGGTTCCCCGGCCTCGACGGCACTGTCAAGGCGCTGCGACTCCCGGCTCCGCTTCCCTTGGGCCTGTTGATTCGCCGTTCTGTACCATGCGCTCCCGCGAGGTTCGTGGTGTCGCTCTCGCGCTCCGGCGCAGGCGCGGGCCTGCTCCGGGCCGGGGTCTTGACTGTTCGCGCCGGCCGTTCCCCTTCCAGCGATGCCTGCACATGGACGAGGCCGAGCCTCCCAGGTTCCCTGGCGATCATCCCGTGGCCTTGCGACGTTCTCCGACCCCGGTCGGTCCGGTCCGCCTCGCCCGTGGCGGCGGTCCCGGTGCTGCCCCCGCTGTCAGGAAACAAGAAGGCACCGGCATTGACTGTCTCGAGGCTCAGCAGGTCGCTTCGCCACCCGCTATGCACGCTTCACATGTTGCCGTGCGCCATGCAACACTCGCTTCCTGCTGGCGGTCTGCGCCTTTGCCGGGCGGGAGTCGAACCCGCTGGATCACGACGAAAGGTTCCAGGTCATCCTGTCCTCCTTTCCAGGGCTTGGCCTGGCGCAAGGAGACTCCCTCTCGGCTGTCCGGAGGACAGCGACGCTGGAGCAGCAGCTTTGACCCGTAGGGTGAATGGCATGGCCGCGTCTGCGCGATGCCTGGCAGTCGGTTCTCGGCCTTGCAGCCGCGCCCGCGCAAGGGATGCCCGCCCGAAGGGACGCGATCGGCACCCCCTGCCGGCAGCCACGCGCAGCGAAGCGAGCATGGCGTCGTCAGCATGGCTGCCAGCGCGGCAGGGCAGCCCGGTCGCGAAGCGATGCGCCCGAACGGTCACCACATCCGACCTCCCCATGCCGGGCACCCTTGAAGTCGTCCAGCAGGTCGCAGCCGAGACCATTTTCAAGCCGGGTCTCCAGACGTTCTCGGCTGAAAGTGGCGGTTGGCCGCACCAAGCACCCTCGTCCGGCAAGCGCAGCGGTCCCTCCCGCCCTGCGACGCACCAGCTCGCCGGTACGGCAGGCGCTGGCGCCGGACACGGTGCATGGCCTGGCAACGGCGGACCCGGGCGGCCGCCCGATCATCAGCCGTGCGCGCCCGGAACGCTCGGCACACGCCGTTCGCCCGAACCGGTCATCAGCGGGCCGGCGAAGGAGTTTGCGGGAATCATTGGAACCACCCCATTGCGAATCGGCACGATAGAGTCCATCTGGGACGAGCCATCGTTATTCTATCTCGAATCTCTGCTCTCCTTAACCGGCACTCAGTTGATCGATCCAGACTGACTTTGCCAGGCTGTCGCATGTTGCGGACAGCACCAGAACAGGAGACACGGATATGGCCAATGGCACCGTGAAATGGTTCAATTCCACCAAGGGCTTCGGCTTCATCGCACCGGAAACGGGCGGCAAGGACGTCTTTGTCCACATCTCTGCGCTCGAACGGTCCGGCATTGCCGGGCTCGCCGACGACCAGAAGGTGACCTACGACGTGGAGGCCGGTCGGGACGGGCGAGAAAGCGCCACCAATCTGGCCCTCGCCTGACAGCCCTTCCGGCAAGGCACGATGACGGCGACTTTCTTCGCGTCCTTGCCAAGAACGTGCTTCGTCCGGTCATGGAAGCCGAATCCGAAGGCGTGACCGACATCGGCAAGCACGGGCCACGGCCTGCGGGCATCGAGAGCGTGCTCTTGATGCCCGTCTGGGCAAATTGAACCTCAAGGCTTCCAAGCCGCGCCAGGGCGGTTGCTTCCGGGTGCGACGCAAGACCTCGAAGCAAGTTCAGGTTACCGTGATCGGGGACATCGCGACGCCCGAGAGCGAAACGATTGTGGACGCCGTTCCGGGCTTGGTCCGGCGCGGCAGCCGAAGCCAGGCCCAGGATTGGCCAAGCGTTAGCCTGAGTGCCGTTCGGCCTTCTTGCAGGCCTGTATTGGCGATCCGCACCCACGGACCACTCCTGGTGCCCGCCCGAAGATCCAGGACTTTCCCGCGCTGAGGCTTTCCTTTCAAATGTCCGGCGATTGAAGGCGCCCGGAGCGATCCATTCGGCCGCGCTCCCTGGATTCGAGGCCGTCCAGGGGCCGCCTCCGGCTCCCGGGTGATTCGTTGTCGAGGGCGCGGCGGTGTGCCGGCGCTTGCCGCGAACGGCGCGACGGCCTGGACGATCACGGAAATCAGGAGCTTCCTGTCGCACGCCGTGCGCCAGATCGACCAGACCGACCGCCGCCTGCTCAAGGGCGAGACGATCCCCCATGACGAGAAGGTGTTCTCGATCCTCGAGCCGCACACGCGCTGGATCTCGAAGGGCAAGGCGGGATGCCCGGTGGAGCCTGGCGTCCCGACCTGCATCCTGGAGGACGGACACGGCTTCGTGCTGCATCACTCATGTGGGAGGGCAGCGACGTCGACTTCGCCGTGCCCATGGTCGAGGCCGCGCAGTCAGCCTTTCCCGGCCTCCGCGCAGCGAGCTTCGACCGCGGCTTCCACAGCCCCGGGAACCGGGTCCGCCTCGACGGGCTGCTCGATGACAACTTGCCGCCGAAGAAGGGCTGCCTCGACAAGGCCGACCGGGAAAGCGGGCGGGGCGAGGGGTTCGCCGCGATGCGCCGCCGGCATCCGGCGGTGGAACCGGCGACCGGCAACCTCGGGCACCGCGGTCTCGACCGGATCCTGGCGCAGGGCGCCGGGGGCCTTGCCCGCGTCGTCGCCCTCTCCGTGGTCGCCCTGAACGTCCGCCGCATCGGCCTTCTGCTGCGCCGGAAGGCGCGGGAACGGCAGCCCATGCGCCGAAGCCGCCCAGGGACGCGGATGCACGTCCCGAACACGCGATCCCGCCGCCAGCTTGGCGCTGCCAGCCCGGCGGCGTGCCACGCTCTCGGGCGACAGACGCGCAAACGCGGGCGAAACCGGGCTTGCAATCGCCGGACGAGGGGGTTTCTGGCAGGCACCAGTTAGCTTGGCACACCCAATGTTGGCTTGGCGTCGCAATCGAGATTCAGAACTGTCGAATCGACCCGTCAGCAACACCTTCCTCTTGCAGAACCGATTCGGCCATGCAAACCACGATCATCCGGAAAATGCCTCGAACAGCTCGACCTCAGGGCATTCTCGCGCGTTTCGCGTCCGGCCGTCAGCCCAGGTCAAGGGGCTTGGGCATTTCCCGAGCGATGACATCCGCGGCGCGATCCACGAATTTCCGCACTTTCGGTTCAATGTACTCACGGTCCGCGTAGACGAGACTCACCGGCAACTCCGCCCCGACCTCGTCAAGCAGAACCGGAACGAGCCGGCCTTCCTTGACGTCACCGGCGACAACCGCGGACGCGATCAGCGCGAAGCCGAGGCCCTCGATCGCCGCTTCGCGGACCAGGTCGACGTCATTGGCATGGAGCCGGCCGCTGACCGGGACCGTTCCGCCTGACCAGAGCGGCCATTTCGCGTTCGGAGTCCAGTCGCCGAAAACGCCGGCGATGCAGTTGTGGCGCGTCAGGTCCAGCGCGCGCCCGGGTTCGCCGACTTCCGCCAGGCAGGACGGCGAGGCCACGACGATCAGCCGGTCGGAATGCAGGCGGCGGGCGATCAGGTCATGATCCTCGACGGCTCCGACCCGCATCGCGACGTCGACGCCTTCGCCCAGGAGATCGACGTGGCGCGACGTCGACTGCACCTCGATCCGCACATCGGGAAACTCGCAAAGGAAGTCGACGAAGAGCCTGAGGAAAAAGGGGCCTGGAACCGAAACGCGCAGCAATCCGCGCGGCACGTCATCGAGCCGGCGAACGGCATCCCAGGCGGCATCGGAGTCGGAGACGATGCGCCGTGCGCGCCGATGAAGCTCTTCCCCGGCCCTGGTCAGGACAAGGCGGGTCGTGCGACGGATGACGAGCCTGACGCCAAGCGATGCCTCAAGCGCCGACAGGCGGCGACTCAACGTCGCCCGAGGCAACCCGAGCCGACGCGCGGCCCCGGAGATGCTGCCGGCCCTCGTGATTTCAAGAAACTCCCGCATGCGGTCAACGCTTGGGTTGTGATCTCCATGGACAGGGGACGTGAGTATTTCCGATCTGGTGACGTTCATGGGACAGGCATATCTCGTGACCAACCGGCAGGGAAGGGAAATGGAAATGCTCGAAATCCTGAACTTCGATCACATCGGCATACGCATCAGCGATCGGGAAAGGTCGGTGGCGTTCTACGAACTCCTCGGATTCGAGCTGGTCGCGGATGGCGGGTACGACAACGGCCATCCGCTGGTGATGCTTCATCCGTCCGGCATCAACATCAACCTTCTTGGTCCGGCAACGGCGCGCGCCGGCGAGAACGTCCTCATGGATGAAACGCACAAGTATCCGGGCATCACTCACCTTGCAGTCAAGGTGGCGGATGCCGAGGCAACGGAAAGGCTTGTCGCCCGGAACGGCATCGCCGTAACCGGTCGTCGCAAGTTCCGCGGCACCAGGACGATCTTCATCCGCGATCCGGACCGCAACGTCCTGGAACTTGTCGGTCCGGGACCATCGGTCGCCGACCTGATCGCGGACCATGTACACGCAGAAGGAAAGCAAGGAGACCCGGGATGAAACTCCATTCCGCCCCCGGCACGTGCGGCACGGCCGTGCATGTCATGCTTGAATGGATCGGATTGACCCATGAGGTCGAGCATCTCGACCTTGCGTGCGAAATTTCACCAACGTACCACCCGAATGTCAGCCAAAGTAGCCGGTCAATGTCACCCAACGTAGCCACCCGATTTCACCATGGCAGCCACCCGGAGCGAAGCGACGCGATCAGGCTGTGTTCGGCAAGCGGGTCTCCTCTTCTGTTCCAGGTCTGAAGTTATCTCCGCGAAGGCCCTGCCGCAAGGTTCGGCCGCTTTGAGTGGTGCACGCCACCGGGAATCCGACGACGCATGAGCACGCACACGGAGCGTCAGCGACGCCTGTTTCGAATCCAGAATGAAAGGGTTGTTGTCGTGGCAGTCCTGTGGAGCTTGTGGGCGAGAGGCCCGCGAGTGTGGTCAATGCGGTGGGGCGACGCCTTGGCGTCGTCCACGGCTTGTCCACACGGCCCGCAGGGCGCGGGCCGGCCCGAAGGGCTCGTCCACAAATCCACAGGACCCCCCGGGACCGATTTCGGCAGACGTCCCGGCCTGGCGCCGGCTCCGGCTCTCATTTTCCGTCCTCGGCGCTGTCGGCCCGCATCGACGAACCGTGCAGCTCGAACCGGATCGCGCCATGGACGAGGCGGTCGAGGATGGCGTCCGCGACCGTCGGTTCCCCGATTGTCTGATGCCAGTCGGCCACTGGCAGTTGCGAGGTGACGATCACCGAGCGGCGGTCGAAGCGGTCGTCGAGGATCTCGAGCAGGTCGCGCGCCCTGGCCGCATCGAGCGAGGCCAGGCCCCAGTCGTCGAGGATGATCACGTCGAGCTTGGCGAGATCGCGGCAGGGCTTGGGAATGGTGCCTTCGCCGTGAGCGATCCGCAGTTCGGTGAGCAGTCGCGGGACGCGCAGGTACCGGGCCTGGAAGCCTTCGAGGCATGCCTTGTGGGCGAGTGCGCAGGCGATCCAGCTCTTGCCCGTGCCGCACGGGCCGGTGATCAGGATGTTGGCGCCGTTCCGGATCCAGACGCAGTCGCCGAGGCCGAGCACGACGCTGCGCTTGAGGCCGCGCCGCCGGGTGAGGTCGATGTCCTCGAAGCAGGCGTCCTGGTGGCGCAGCTGGGCCTTCTTCAGGCGTCGCTGCAGCGCGCGCGAGCGCCGCTCGACGACCTCGCGGTCGATCAGCAGCGCGAGCCGGTCCTCGAACGGCATGTCGTCCAGATCGTGGCGTGCCAGCTGTTCCTGGAAGGCGGCCAGCATGCCGGGCAGGCGCAGCGATGCGATGCGCTGGGTGAGCGGGTGCAGGATGGCAGTGTCGGTCATCTGTAGTACTCCGGTCCTCTGATGTTGGAATGTTCGATGGGTCTGGTCTCGGGTTCCTGCCCGTCGACGAGATCGGCGCCGGTGCGCAGGATGTTGTCGAGCCCGCGCCAGGTCCTGGAGCCGAGATCCAGCGCGTAGCGGCAGGCGTTGTCGAGGCGCTCCGGCCCGTGGCTCCCTGCCAGGCGGAGCACGCCGTAGCAGGAACGGAAGCCGAACTCCGGGTTGGAATTGCGTCCCATGACCGCGATGACGAAGGCGTGGACATGAGGGCCGATGTCCCGCGCACGGTTCTCGAGCTGTGCGCGTGTGCTCTCGACGCCGGCGCGCTGGTGGGCCTGCGGCTGATGCTCCTTGAACGTGGTGGCACGCCCGTTGGCGTCGCTGCGCATGTGGCTCGCGATCTGCTTGCCGCGATGGAACACGTCGATCACCCGGCCGCGCAGGCGGACATCGACCTTCTTGCGGGCATACGTGTAGGGAACGGAGTAGAAATGGCGGTCGATCGCGATGTGGTAGTCGGAATGGACCGTGTTCTCGCGCCATGTCGTACGCTGCCAGCGCCGGTCCGGCAAAGGCTTCATGTGCGGGACATCGACGCTTTCGTACCGGCTGAAGCGGGTCTCGCCCGTGCCGTCGGAACAGGGCTTCTCGTTGAGTTCCCGCACCCGGTCCGCGATCGCCCGGTTCAGCGATGCCAGGTCATGGAAGACATGGTTGCGAAGCGGCGCCAGAACCCGCCGCTCGACCAAAAGGACTCCATTTTCGACCAGTGCCTTGTCGCGAGGCCTCCTCACCCGCGCAGGCAAGCCCTCGATGCCGTAATGCTCAAGCAGGTCGGCGTAGGTCTCGTTCAGCACCGGCTCGTAGCGTGACGGCTTCTTCACCGCCGACTTGACGTTGTCGGGCACCGCAACCTGTGGCGCCCGGCCCATGTCCTCCAGGCAGCGCACGTGCGAGCTGCACCAGTCGTCGATCTTCTGGCTGAGCGTCGCTTCGGCGCAGGCCCGCCCGGAGACCCCCATCGAGGCCACGAACAGCTGCGCGTCACGCTCAACCCCGTCGATGAAAACCTGCACGGTCATCCCGGCGTAGTCGACGAACAGCCGTTCGCCGGGACGGCGGTTCTGGCGCATCGTCACGTCCCCGCTCGGCCGCCAGTCGCGGAACCGACGGCACCAGGTCACGTAGCTCATGCCGTCGGGATGCGTCTCCCGCCATTCCTCCCACAGCAGTTTCAACGTCACGCCGGGATCCGAAAGGTCATTCTCGACCGACGCCCAGTCCAGTCCACGTCCTCGTCCGAAGACCGGACCTGCCGCGCCGGATAGAGCGCCGCCTCCAGCGCCGCATCGTCCATCCCGGCCGCGTCCGGCCAGCTCAGGCCCGAAGCCGCGAACCGTGCCAGCGTCTGTCCCACCGAACGCCGGGCAAGACCGCAGTGGGTCGCGATCGCCCTGGCGCTGCGGCTCTCGTCAAAGTGAAATTCCAGTATCTTCCTTACTTTCCTCATGGGCAGCCTCTTCTGTGCCATTCAATGCTCCTCGGAGTGATCGCTGAAATCCGGGATGTAGAACGGCACGCTGAATCAAGCCAAAGCCAGTCGCCCCGAGGGGGTGGCTACCATGGTGATATTGGGCGGCTACCTTGAGTGAAATTAGGTGGCTACCATGCGTGAAATTGGGTGGCTACCTTCGTGAAATTTGGCACCTTGCGTGCATGAAATCGGGGAAAGGGGACAAGGCCATGTGCGCTGTGGGTCTTGCTTCGCTACCGGTCAGGCGATCTGCCGGTGGACGAGATCCCGAAACGCGCCTTCCGCCGCCATCAATTCTTCGAACGACCCGACCTGCACCACCATCCCCGCACGCATGACATAGATGCGGTCGGCCTGGCGCAAGGTGGACAGGCGGTGCGCGATGACGATCCGGGTCGCGGTCAGCGCGGCCAGATTGTCCATGACCTTCGACTGGTTCTCGTTGTCGAGCCAGTTCGTCGCCTCGTCGAGCAGCAGGATGCGCGGACTGCGGATCAATGCACGGGCGATCATGATGCGCTGGCTCTCGCCGCCCGACATCACCGCCGCGCTCGCGCCCACCGGGGTCAGCATGCCCATCGGCATCGCCCTTATTTCGGCATCGGCGCCGGCAATTCCCGCCGCCTGCCACGCTTCCTGGGACGTCACCCCTTCGTGATGGGCGACAATGTTGTCCCACAGATCCTGCGGATGAAGCTGCACCGCTTGGGGCACCACGCCGATCCTGCGGCGCACCTGCTTCACGTTGAGGTGCCGGAGATCACGTCCGTCGTAGTACACCGCGCCGCCTGACGGTTGGTCCAGGCCGAGTGCGAGCCGGAACAGGGTGCTCTTGCCGGCCCCGGATTCGCCAGTGATGGCGATGAATTCGCCGGGGCGGGCATGAATTGTAATGCCGTCGAGAATCAGCGGGCCGTCGGGGTCGTAGCGGAACGAGATATTGTCGAACAGGATGTTGCCGCCCAGATGCTCGACGACTTCGCCCTCGGCGCTGGCTTCCGGGGCTTCGGCGAGGAAGGGCCGGAACTGCTCGAAAGCCGGCAGGGAGGCGGCGACCGTCCCGAACGAATCCCCGAGACGGGCTACAGCCGTCTGGAATACCATAAACACGGTATAGACGACGAGAAAGTCGCCGGTGCCGATTGCCGCCCGGCCCGGCCATGCGGCTGCGAAGAGCAGTGCCGCCCCGGCAAGAAATGGCAGCGCCGCGCAGAAAGCCTGCAAATGCTCTTCCAGATTGCCCAGTGCCAATTCGGCCCGCTTCTGCTCACGATAGTCCCGCGCCCAAACGGCAAAGGCCGATCCTTCCGCACAGTCGACGCGCAGCTTGGAGATGCCGTTGACGATCTGGAACAGCCGTCCGGCAACCCGGCGGACGGATCCGATCACCCGGTCGTGGGGCGAGACCTGCAGCATTCCGAGGATCACGATCACGATCAGGGACAGAAGGCCGAAGGCAACGGCCACGCCGCCCAGCACGGCGTCGTAGAAAAAGATGACCGCAAAAGCTGGCAGCAGGAAAAATACCGACAGGATGGCATTGGCGGCGACGCCCTGAATGGCGTCGCGGAGATTCTGGAAAGTCATGCCCCGCATCGCGAGGTCACCAGCCGGGTGGCGGTGAAGCATGCCTGGCGGCAGCTGGAGCAACCGGTCCCAGAATGCGGCCTCGAGTCGGGATGTCGTGCGCCCTTCCAGGCGCATCAGCGCCATTCCCTGCAGGACGTGCAACACCACCCCGATCAGCGCCAGGGCGGCCAGCCCCGCAGTCGCTGCATAGAGCGTCCCGGTATCGCCGGCCGGAACGATGTCGTCCACAACGAGGCCCAGCAACAGGGCTGGCAGCAGCATGATCAAACCGCCGGGCAGGCCGGCCAGCACCAGGCGCACCAGATCGGCCGTCAACCCCTTTCCGGCTATCCTGAACAGGTCGGCCGGTCCGGCGCTGTCGGACGGCAGCGGCCGATAGAACAGCCAGGCGTCGGCGCGCAGGCCGTCGGCGCGTTCGGCCGTCACACGGGCGCTGCTTCGGTCGACTGGATCGACCTCCCGGTAGCGCCCGAACAGGCCGGGCACCAGCGCTACGGGACGGCCGTCCTTCGCTCGAAAGGCCAACATCGAATTGCTGTCGCCGAACCACCATTTGTCTTCCCGCTTGAGCCGCACCTGACGGGCACGCACGCCGGACGCATCCAGGATGTCGGCCAGACCGACGGCAGTTTCGGACCGGCCGGAACGCGACGGAATATTGAACGCGATTCCTTCGCGATGTCCGATGATCCGTAGCGCTTCCGGCAGTGCCGAAGCACCGGCATCGGCCCTCCCCTCTTTCGACAGTCCGTACAGGTCAAACAGGTGCCGCCGAGCGCCTTCCTCATCGCTGCGCCGGCTGGTCGACCGTGCCCGCTCCAGATTCGCCTGATCGACGGCTGCCAGATGCCGGTTGAGCCGCTCCAGGGCAAAGGCGGTGGCGTGGAATGACAACAAGGCGGGCAGCAACAGGCCTTCTTCGGCCAATGTCTCCGAAGCGTGGGCCGCGGACGGGGCGGCCTTCGACATGGTGACCCAGCTTGCCGGCGTCAGCGGAAGGGTTCCCGCACCGCCGTCCGGCCCGTGCTCCGCCGGGTCGATCAGGTCCAAATACAGGCCTGCCCCCGCCGTCAGCCCGAATACCCACACCACACCCCGACGCGCCGACAGCGTCCGCCGACCTGCCGGCAGGGCCTCCTGTCCCGGCTCGACAAGCGCATCCGGCCGCGGCCGGCTCATGACGTCGCGGACAAGCATCGCGGAAACGTCCGAGAGCCAGGCATCGACCTGTTTCGCCAGTTCACCGGGGTGGACCATGCCGAGTTCGGCAACTGGCAATCGCCGGACCGTCGTACCGGGCAATCCCTTCGCGATCAGGCTGAGTGTCGTTTCCTCGTCGTGCGGCGCGACTCCCGGCAGCAGCCGGCCGGCCTCGGCGCGCAGCAGGTGCTGTGGCGCCGATTGCTGCACGCCGTCTCGCTTCTCAACGAGAAACAGGTCAACCGCGCCTGCGTCGATGAAACAGAAGGAGTCCGGATCGTCCAGATTGACCGGCAGATTGCCGGCGCAGGCGACAGGCGGACCGGACCGGGCGGCGAGACCGGCGAGCGATCGGCGTTCGGGTGGCGTCATCGGATCAACCTGCCCTGACCAGCTTGAAATAGGTGCCGCTCTCGTCGGCGATCAATTCCTCGTGTGTGCCGCGCTGCACTTCCACGCCCTTGTCGAGCACGACGATTTCATTGCAGTCCCGGACTGAGCTAAGCCGGTGCGCAACGATAAGGCAGCTCACCCCCCGGCGCCGCAGGGCGTCGTCGACCAGCTCCTCGGTGGCCGCATCAAGGGCGCTGGTCGCCTCGTCCAACACCAATACCGTCGGGTCGCTGACCAGGGCTCGGGCGATTTCGAGCCGTTGCCGCTGACCGCCGCTGAAATTCGTGCCGCCTTCATCCACCGGCGTCGCATATCCGAGCGGCCGGTTGAGTATGTCGTCGTGAATGCAGGCGTCCCGCGCCGCCGAGATGATCGCTTCGTCGGGGGTCGCCGGATTCCACAGGGTGATGTTTTCGCGTAGGGTTGCGGAGAAGAGCACGACTTCCTGGTCCACCATCGACACGGAGCGCCGCAGCACCTCCTCCGGAATTTCATGCCGCGGATGGCCGTCGAACAGAATCTCGCCAGACCATGGCTGGTAGACACCGGCAATGAGGCGCGACAGGGTCGATTTCCCGGAGCCGCTCGGGCCGACCACCGCTGTCCGCTGCCCCGGCTCGATCGTCAGGTTGAAATTCTCGATCAGGGGCTTCCGGCCCCGATTGTATCCGAACGTAACGTCGCGCAGTTCCACTTTGCCGGTCAGCTGCAGCCGACCGTTGAAGGTGGGGATGAAATCCACTTCCGGGTTCCGGCGCGCGAATCCCGGATCTTCCGAGGACTTGGTGATGTCCTCCAGCCGCTGCATGTCGACTTCGAGCGCCTGGTACTTGTCGGCAAACTCGACGAAACGTCCGACAGGCGCCAGGAACATTGCCGCCACAATGTAGAACCCGACCAGCACGCCGAGGGTGATCTCGCCGGCCATGACTTGGGTCGCCCCGACAACCAGGACTGCTGCGCTGCTCAGAATCGTGAGCACGCCGGGCACCGCCGTGTTGACGTAACCGAGTTCAGAGTATCGCTGGCAGGCGTCCAGTTCGCGAGCTTGATGGCCGCCCCAGCGCGAGAAAAAGCGATCGTCGGCAGCGGTCATCCGCAGGGTGCCCGCATGTTGCAGCATCAACAGGCCCACTCCGTGCAGCAGCCCCTTTTCGCGCCCCAGGGCATGGCTCTTGTCGGCTCTAAGGCGCGCAAGCGTGCGAACCAGCACTCCGTTGAGCGCCGCCAGGCCCAGCACGATCAGCGCCAACAGGGGGTCGTAGGCCAGCATGACGATCAGAAAGACGGCGCTCATGATCATTTCGACCAGCAGGCCGAGAAAATGGTCGGACATGCGCTTGGCGATGCCGTCGATCGAGAGGACGCGGGTGGTAAGCTCGCCAACGAGCCGGTGGCTGAAATATTCCACCGGCAGCCGCAGCAATTGCGAGATGCACCGATTGCCGGCCGCGACGGAAATTCGGACAGCCAGACGCTTCAGACAACGCTGCTTGAGCCAGGTGAGACCGTAGACCAGCACGGCCGCAGCGGCCAGCACTCCGGCCACGAACGCTCCCCAGGGTTCCTTGTCTTCGAGCACCCGGTCCACGAATATGCTCAACGACGCCGGGAGCACCAGCGCCAACAGGGCCAGCATCGCGCCGCAGACAGCCGTATAGGTCAGCGCGCCTCGGGCGCCGGCAAGCCAGAACGGAAGCTGCCGGAGAATGCTTGGCCGGTCGCCACCGGGCTGGAAGTCCGGCCCGGGATGGAATTGCAAGGCAATCGACGAAAAACCCTCTGCGAACTGTTCGGCCGAGAGCTTGCGGCGCCCGGTAGCAGGATCGTTGAGATAGAAGTGCTCGCGATCGAATCCTTCGAGGATGAGAAAGTGGTTGAACTCCCAGAACAGGACCAGCGGCAGCGGCAGCTTCCTGATCTGGTTGAGTTCAACGCTTCGGCCCGTGCATTCAAGGCCGTAATGCCGGGCAGCCCGCCTGATGCCGGCGGCAGTGGAGCCGTCGCGGCTGACCTCGCATTTCTCGCGCAGTTCCGAGAGGGGCACCCAGCGGCCGAAATGGGCGAGCACGCTGCCGAGGCAGGCTGCGCCGCACTCCGTGACATGCGCCTGAAGCCAGAACGGCGTTGTCACCCGCCGCTTGGCGGGTTCTTCGGCAGGCTTCCTTCCCGATCTGGCGGGTGCGTTCGGCGCGCGAGAAGACATTCACGACCGTCCGGCGTAGAGGAGCGAGATCGGCGCACGCCTGCCGAGTTCAACCCGTATCCGGCAGATCGTGCCGTCCGGCACGGTGAGGTCCGATGCCCCGTCGAGGCGAATGTCGACCCGGTGCCGGGACGGCGGAACGGCGGGCCTCAGACTTGCCAGCCAGTCCGGCAGCGGCCCGGCGAGCACCTCGACGACCGTGCCGTTCAACTGGCGTGTCGCACCGTCGGGCAGCAATGACTCGACGGTTGCCGCCATGCCGGGCCGGATGCGCTGCGCTGTGGGCCGGTCGACGCGCAGCACCGCCTGAAGCGGCCGGCTTTCGGATTCTCGGATTTGCGCCGCGGTCGCGCCAGCCGGCAGATAATCTCCGGGATCCTTCGTCAGGACCATGACTTCGCCGGCGACCCGGCTCACGATCGTCTGCCGCGCCGCGCGCCGCGCCTCCATTTGCAGCAACGCGACCCGGGTCGATTCCAGCAGCGAACGGAGGGCGCTGTCGGTGCCGCCGAATCGCGCGATTTCCGCGCGCAACAGGTTCATCCGTTCGCGAAGCGCGGTCGTCTCCCGATCCAGGTCGGGCACGGTCTGCCGCGCAATCGGCTGGCCCGCCCGGACACGGTCGCCCGGCCGGACCAGATACTCGAGGAGTTGACCGGGTTCGGCCAAAACCGCAGCCTGGCGCTCTCCCGGCTCAATCAACACGCCGTCGACCGTTACGCTCCGAACGACGCTGCCGAACAGCAACCAGGCCACGAACGCCGCGACGACCAACCCGGTGCCGGCGAGCGCCAGACGTTCATGAGGCGCGGTTATCCTGAGAAGTCGGTCTAGCTGCTCGCGCTCGTTCTTGGCGTCAGCGGACAAATTGTGAAACGGGTTGTTGAACAAGGAGCGCCTTTCCAAATTACGCCACTCGCAGAAGTGAGTCGGCAAGATCGTGTTTGACCCACGTTCGCGACCTCACTCAAACACGGGACACGGCGCTAGGCAACCGCCAACGCGAAAGCCGGAACGGCCAATCTTTCTCGGCGGGCCCTGGCGAAGCCGGCTGGCCATCCGGCATCGATTCCGGCCGTTTCAGCGGAGTTTCCCTGCCTCGGCAACTGCATTCCCCGCCCTGCGCCTGATTGCGGGCTTGCCGGGCAGGCTCCGTCGTCCTGATCCGGGCCGGTCCCTCGCGGGTTCTCTCCACAGCCCTTTCCTTGAGGCGGAGGTCCGCGCGCAGGTAGATCAAGAGACGCGAGATGGACCGGACGCGGCCGACGGATGTTCCCGAAGGCTTCTACAGGCCCGATGACGACGTCCTCGCGTTCCTGCGGTCCCCGTGATCCCGTCCGGATCCGGCGGGAATGCGGAATCACGTCCGTCCCGACCTCGGGAAGCGCGTGGCAGCGTCCGTGCCAAGCCGGCAAATCCGGCACGCAAGCACGCGGAGTCAAGGCCTTGAAGGAAAACATCGACATCACTGGTGTCCCGACGTCTTGATCGGGGCATTGCATAATCCATTGTCTTTCATCATGTAATCCTCACTTTCAGGTGCTTCCGACCTGAACGGCACCCGCTCCAGCCATAGCGCCATGCCGTTTGATCCCATCAGAACGGAGTTCGGCAATGTACACCGGGAAGCCCGTCTTCGCTCAAGCCATGGATCATCTGCCATGGCACAGCATTCACCGCCTCGTTGACCAGTACAGCGGCAATCGCAAGGTCCAGTCGTTCTCCTGCGGCGATCAGTGCCGGTGCATGGCGTTTGCCCAGCTCACCTGACGTTCGAGCCTCCGCGACATCCTGGCCTGCCTGCGTGCCCAGGCGGGCAAGCTCTGCCACATGGGCATCCGCGGCGGCGTGGCGAGAAACACGCTTTCCAATGCCGACAACGTCAGGGACTGGTGGCTCTATGCCGCGTTCGCGCAGCACCTGGTCCACGCGGCAAGGGACCTGTATCGCGGGGAAGGCGACGGGCTCGATCCCGACAACACGGTCCACGCGCTTGATTCCTCCACGATCGACCTGTGCCTGTCCCTCTTTCCCTGGGCGCGGTTCCGCAAGACCAGGGCGGCCGTCAAGCTGCACACGCTGCTCGACCTGCGCGGCAACATTCCCGCGTTCATCCACCTCACCGAAGGAAGGCTCCACGATGTCAACATCCTGGACATCCTGGACATCAAGGCCCCGGGGTCGGGAGCCATTTGCATCATGGACCGCGCCTGTCTCGACTTCGCCCGCCTGCACACGCTGCATCTCAATGCCGCGCACTTCGTGCTGCGTGCCAAAATGCAGGAAAATCAGATCAACCGACGGTGGGGGGCGCAGTTACAGAAACAGTGAGCCTCATGCAAGACCATCGAGTTGAGCTGCCGACGAGCAAGGCCTGATCCCCTGTGCGATCTAATGCGCGCGTCAGGGAGGGGCGGCGAGGCGCTGTCGGCTGGCCGACCGTCAGCGCGGGCACGCCGAACATCAGGTGGCCGAACACTTCCGCGTGCCCCCGGACACGCACATGGCGGGCGCCGAACCCGTCCTTGAGGCGCGCGTTGGTCCGCTCGACCCCCGGAACGGATCCGGCAGCGAGCGCTCTCCGGCTTGGCGAGGCCGCACACGCGCAGCGCCCGGGCCTCGCGCTTCAGTTCCTCCCTGAGGTCCCTGTCGCGACGCGGATTGACGTCGATGACCGGGACGTGGCCAAGGCCCTTCGCTCGCCCCGCGGATCCCTTTCGCGTCATGGGCCGCGTCCATGGGATCGTGGAGACTGGCCACGCGTCCGGCGGCGATCTTCGCCAGGGGGATCGCGACCTGGCTGTCATGGACCGGGGCCGAGGTCAGGACGGCGCTCACCGGCACGCCGCAATCGGCCGTGTCAAGGTGAAACCTGCATCCTCTCCAACTGACCGGGAAGCCCTCGGCGTTCCTCCTTGCGCCGTGGCCGCAGGCTTTCGGCAGGTCGTCGGGCATCCCGTCAAGGCTCATGCCATCCGACTGACGTTCGAGACGCCAGGGCCCCTTCTCCGCCTCCTCGCCCTTGCGGGGACGGCCGCGCCCGCCCTTCGGCCTCTTCCCGGCCGCCGGCTTCGGCGCAGGCGTCTTCCGGCCCTCGATCACCGTCGGGTCCCGCGAGACATGGCCGACCAGCTCCCCTCCCAGGACGTCCTTCGCGAGAGCCTCGTGCATGCGCTCCGCAAGGCGGGTCTCGGAGAACCCGGCGGGGGCGCGGCCCCAGGTCCAGGCCAGAGCTTCAGGCAGACGCCTGTTTCAAGGAAAACCCTGCACGAACGCAGAGTCTTGCAAGAGCCTCCAGTACTGGAATTTTTTTTGACAAGGTGCCAAAATTCACCTAACCAAGTCCCGGTCCTGCATCGCGAGGGCTTCGAACTTCGCAAACAGGATTAACAACAAAGGAGAGTCATCGTGCAATCAGCAGAAGACATGCGCGCCCACCTCACGAACAGGGCGGCTGAGGATTCGGCGTTCCGGGCGCAGCTCGTCGCCGATCCGAAAGGCGTCATGAACCAGGAATTCGGAATAGCGGTTCCGGACAATATCGATATCGTGGTGCATGAGAGCGACATGCGCACCGTTCATCTCGCGTTGCCGCCGGATCCCGTCATGGACGAGGAGCAGCTCGAGGCAATCTCGGCCGGGCTTTGCTGCTGCGGCATCTGAACGACAACCGACGCTGCCGGCCGGGCCGGGACGACTTCGCTTGCTGGACGATTCGGGCGCGGCTGTCGTAATGGCATCCATGCGCCAGTTTTTTCCCCGGCCGGCTGCAAACCCTTCGTGCGGGTTCCGCCATGAACGGGGCCGTGCGTGTTCGGCGGGTCTTGGCATTCGCGGGTAGCGGCTCCAACGATGGCAGATCAGCCCGTCAACCCGGCGCTGCCGTTCGAGGCACGCTTTGCGGAGCGTGTGGTCGCGTCGCGCTGGCCGGTCATTGCGGCAAGCATCATCCTTGTATTGCTTGCCGCCGCTGGCAGCGCCTTTCTTCAATTCTCGACGAATTACCGAATTTTTTTCAGCCAGGACAATCCCGAGCTCCTCGCTTACGAAGCACTGGAGGACACCTACGGGAAGACCGAAAACGTCCTCTTCATGATCGTGCCGGAGGCTGGCGACGCCAGCTCTGAACCGGCCCTCATGGCGGCGGTCTGGCTGACCGAACGGGCCTGGCAGACACCTTATTCCAGCCGGGTCGATTCGATCGCCAACTTCCAGCATACGACAGCGGACGGAGATGAGCTGGTCGTGCGCGACCTCGTCGATCCCGCAAAGCTGGGCGATCGGGATGAACGGGCGCGGATCCGCGCGGCGGCCCTCGCCGACCCGCGGCTCAACGGCAGCCTCCTTTCCAGAGACGGCCGCGTCAGCGCAGTCAACGTCACCGTCGAATTGCCGGAGCAGGACCAGGCGGTCCGGGTTCCCGAGGTTGCCGGGTTCGCCCGCAAGCTCGCAGCCGAGACGGAAAGGCGCTTTCCGGACGTCGACGTCCGCGTTGTCGGAACAGTGATCATCAATGACACTTTCTCGCAGGCATCGATCGACAGCCAGAAAGTCTTCCTGCCCGCGAGCCTTGCGATCATGGCCGTCGTCCTCATCCTCCTGACCCGCGGCTTCGCCGGCGTCGCGGCGACCGGGCTGGTCATGGTTTTCTCCATCCTCGTGTCGATGGGGATGGGTGGATGGGTCGGCCTGCCGTTCACGCCACCGACGGCGCCGGCCCCGACCATCGTGCTGATGATCGTCGTCGCCAACTGCGTGCATCTTCTGGTGACGTTGCAGCAGCGCTTGCGGGCCGGCGATTCGAAACGCGCCGCCATTGTCGCGGCAGTCCGGATCAACCTGCATCCGGTTTTCCTGGCAAGCGTGACGACGGCGCTCGGTTTCCTGACCATGAACTTCTCCGAAGTGCCGCCATACCGGCATCTCGGGAATTTCGTGGCCTTCGGCATAGTCGCCTCCTTCCTGCTCTCGGTCACCTTTCTGCCGGCGCTGCTTTCGCTGCTCCCCATGCGCGCACGCGCGCCCGGACGGCAGGACGACCGGGCCATGGCGGCCATCGCGGACTTCGTGGTGCGGCGGCGCAAGACCGTGCTGTGGGGCTCCGTGGCGGTCGTGCTCGCGCTGCTGGCCGCCATCCCGCGCAATGATCTGAACGACGTCCTGGTTCATTTCTTCGACGAGAGCACGGAGTTCCGGCAGGACACGGATTTTCTGGACGAGCGGTTGAGCGGCAACACCCTGCTCGAATATTCGCTGCACGCGGCCGCACCAGGCGGCGTTACCGATCCCGCCTTTCTTGCGAATGTCTCAGCTTTCGCCGACTGGTACCGCAAACAGCCGGAAACGCGGCAGGTCGACTCCGTCACCGATACATTCCGGCAGATCAACAAGAGCATGCATGGCGACGATCCAGCGGCCTACCGGCTGCCGACAAGCCGCGACCTTTCCGCGCAATACCTGCTGCTCTACGAGCTTTCCCTGCCCCAGGGCCTGGACCTGAACAACCGGATCGACCTGGCCAAATCGGCAACGCGCCTGACCGTGACGACCAAGACGCTCTCCTCCGGAGATGTGCTGGCCCTGAATGCGCGTGCGCGAGCCTGGCTGAAAGGCAATGCGCCGAACATTGCACGGGTCGACAGTTCGGGCCCGGCCCTGCTATTCGCCCATATCGGGCAGCGCAATATCCGCACCATGCTGCTCGGAACCGCGGTTGCGCTGCTTGGCATTTCGATCATCCTGATTGCCGCCTTCCGTTCGCTCCGCCTCGGCATCATGAGCCTCGTGCCCAATTTCGTGCCCGCCGTCATGGGATTCGGCGTCTGGGGGCTGATCGTCGGGCAAGTCGGCCTCGCCCTGTCCGTGGTGGTCGCGATGACGATCGGCATTGTCGTGGACGATACGGTGCACTTTCTCAGCAAGTACCTCCGCGCGCGGCGCGAACTCGGCCATACGTCGGAGGAGGCCGTTCGCTATGCCTTCCAAGCAGCTGGCCGGGCGCTGGTCACGACCACGGCCGTACTGGTGGCGGGCTTCCTGATTCTCCTCCTGTCGCCGTTCGTCCCGACAGCGCAGGTGGGCCTTCTCACCGCGATGATCATCGGCTTCGCGCTGGTCGCCGACCTGCTGCTCCTGCCGGCGCTGCTGCTTGCGATCGATCGCGACGACCCGGCTTCCGGAGAGGCCGACCCAGGCTCAGGCAGCGCTGCCGCCTGAAGCGGCAGGGTCTTCCCCGAACGGCATCCCTTCCCCGCGGAAGACCCGTTTCGGATCGAACTCCTTCTTCCAGAGGACGGCCGTATCAAACATGTCCCCATAGTGTTCCCGCCATTCGACGGGGCCGTAGCCAACGCGGCCCGACAGGTAGGCCTTCCCGCCGAGCTGGATCAGCGCTCTGTCGATCCGCCGCAGTCTTTCCGCCAGTTCGTTCGCCCGTTCGAATTCGTCGAATACGGCGAGGACCGAGTATGAGAACATTCGCTTGCCCGTAGGGTGAATGAGGAGCGGCGCGCCGATGTCCTGCGTTGCGATCGGGTAAAACCCGATCCAGATTTCCGGCGGACGCGGCACCCGGTCGGGGTCGAGCCACGGTTGGGCGAGGACCGTTCGCAGAGCTTCCCAGGGCATGAACCAGTCCCGCCAAGGGTGATACATCCTCCGGCTGAATGCCCACCTCGGATACAGTCCGGCGCGTCCGACGTCGGCTGAATTCCTGGCGGATACGATCTCGTCGTATCCCAGCCCATCGAGCGCCGCCCCGTCTTCAAGGTTCTCGTCAAACTCGATGCCGACGCTCATGACGATGTCCCCGTCATGGACCCGGGTTTCCGCCCGGATATGGTCGAACCTGTCTTCGCGGACGGACTGTTCGAAGTCGCGCGCGAACCGGTCGAAGTCGCGGTAGCGGAGCTCGTATTGCCGGATCCGCTTGCCGGCCTTTCGAAGCCGGATCCAGGCGTCGGTTACAATGCCGAACTGGCCCTGCCCGCCCCTGACTGCATCGAACAGATCGCGATTCTGGCTGTTTGAGCACAATACCCTCTCGCCGGTTCCGGTCACCACCTCGAGCTGCGCGACCTGTCCGGCCTGCACTCCGTGCCGATGGGACATCGTTCCGAATCCTCCCGCGGCCAGTGTGCCGCCCACGCTGACTTCCGCCGTGTCCACGAGAACCCGCGGGAGCCGGCTCGTTTCGCGCAGCGCGTCGACAATCGAGCCCCACTGCGCGCCCCCTTGCGCACGCACCAGGTCAGAGCCGGCGATTTCGACTCGACCGAGCCAGACCGTGTCGACCACCAGTCCGCCGTCGGTCAGGCTTTGGCCGCCCTGGGAGTGCCCGCCGCCGCGAACAGCTAGCCGAACGTCCTCTTTCTCAGCCCATCGGACGATGCTTGTCACGTCCTCGACGCTTTTCGGCCGCGCCACGGCCCACGGCGTTCGTTCGATCATTCTTCCAAAATCGCGGGACCGCGGTTCACGGTCCACCCGTTCGCTGCTCAGGCTTGGAATGACACCGCGTTCGATCATAGGCATTTGCGTTCCACGGTCGTTGGCGCCGTCTTCGGGGCACGGCGATTCGAAGGCCCCGATACCTATCGCAGCAAAGCCCTTCCACAGGCAACCCGCTGCACCACCCGGGGTGCAAACCACTCTTGTTGTCCATGCAGCCACGGCCAGGCTTGCCTTCCAGTCCAGGAAGTCCGCCCAACGCACTGCTGTACCATCCCCCGTTCCACTCTGAGGTGCAGCAGGTGGTGGGAGTCTGTGATTTCCAGACAGGATGTTGCATGTCGGCCAGATGGCGGCGACAGTCCCGGTTGCGAAACCGGGAGACCGCCATGCCAAGGTGCTGGCGGCGATCCGGCCGGCAAGCCTTGAAGCAGCGCCCCTGGCTGTCGAGCGGGAACGCTGCGATGCCGAGCGCGCGGCACGCCGCTATCGGGCCGTCGAGCCGGAGAACCGCCCTGTCGGACGCGGCCTTGAGGCGGAACGGGAACGCAGCAGCCTGGTCGCTCTCGAAGACGCACAGGGGGAACTCGAGCGTCGGGCACGGGTTCGGCCGCGCCAGCCCGCTGACGCGGAGCGCACCGCGGTCCTGGCCCTAGGAAACGACCTGCAACGCGCCTGGGACGCCCCCGCAAGCGGCAGGCGACGATCCGCACGGATGACGGCACGATCGACCTGGTCCGCCGCCTCGCGCAATTCCATTCCGATGACGTCATTGCCGGCATCCTCAACCGCCAGGGCAAGACCACGGCCTGCGGGCATCGCTTCGACAGGACCCGTGTCCGGAGTCTCCGAAACCACCGGAACATCCAGCGCCTCGACCCGGCAACACGGGCCGCCGACGCCGAACTCGTCACCGTCAAGCGGGTCGCCGAGATCCCTGGCGTCGCATCCTCAACCGTCCATCGATGGCTCAATGACGGATTCATCGATGGCGAGCGGGTCACGCCGGGAGCACCATGGCGCATTCGCATCACGGAGGCATGCCGCCCGCAGCTCATGGAGCAGGCGCCACCGGACTGCGTGCCGATGCGCGAGGCCGTTCGCCGTCTCGGCGTGTCCCGCCAGACCGTGTTGCAGCGTGCAAGGCACGGGGCGCTGGAGGCGGCGCACATTCGTGCAGGCAGGAAAAAGGCTGCGCATCAAGGTCGCAGACAATCAGCCACGTCTGTTCGAACAGCTTGAATGAGCTAGGGGGGCGGCATGAAGATGACCCCAGGAACGCGCGGATGTCCGCTTCAGGAATCCAGCGGATCTTGCGATGCTCAATTCCAGCCGTGAGCGCGTTGTGCGCCCCGCGTCCCGATCGGAACCCGTGGCTGAACCCGAGAATCTCCGTCTCAAAGATCGGCACCGGATTCATGTCTGCCACCGGCTTCTGAACGATCCTGTCCTTCAGTGCGGCGATGCCAAGCGGTCGCGTTCCGCCGTCCGGCTTGGGTATCTCGACCCGCCGAACCGGCGGCGCGCGGCACCCTCCCCTGTGCAGCCGTCCATGCAGCTCGACCAAGCGATCTTCCAGCCCGTCGGCATGCATTTCCCACGTCACGCCATCCACGCCGGCGGCCAAGTCACCCCTGAGCGAGTCGAACGCCTCCGCCAGCACGGGCACCGTGATGTGGTGCAGGAGCGCAACCAGACGCTCTTCCGGGTTTCTCTTCGCAGCCTGCCGTATCCGGTCGGCCGGCCGAACGTTCACAAGTTAGCCTGGCGCTCACAAATCGGTTTCATGTCTGTCCATCGGTCGTCTATACAGCTCCTGATGGCCTCGTTCCAAGCCATACGGCTCTCACTGTCTGGTGTGGCAGCCAGCTGGGAAGTGCCACGTTTGGGGAGACCACTCAACTTAGGTCAAGCTCTGAGGCGATGACAGTGAACGAACGTCCGGAGACATCCGCGTCAGAAAAAAGAAGTGCGGTCGAGGGCTACTACGACGAAAACACGCCCGGCATCTACCTCAACGGGTGGAACCGCGATCATATCCATTTCGGACTGTTCGAGCCCGGGGAGTGTCCCGAACCAGGCGAAGCTCTCGTCGATTCGCCTGGCCTCGCCCGGGCCGTGGAGCGCATGGTCGAGGCCATTGTCGCGCCGGCCGGAATTGAGGCGAGCCACCATGTGTTGGATGCGGGATGCGGCGTCGGCGGAACCGCCATTCTATTGGCCAAGTCCAGGGGATGCACCGTCACCGGCGTTAACATCAACAGGATGCAGCTGGAGATTGCCGCCGGAAAAGCGGCCGATGCGGATCTGGATGACCGCATTTCCTTCGAATATGCGGATTGCTCGCGCAGTCTGCCTTTCGCCGACGATTCTATCGACACTGTGGTCAACATAGAGAGCGCCTGCCACTACAGCGACCGAAGGCAATTTCTTCTCGAAGTGGGCCGGATACTGAAGCCCTCGGGAAAGATCGCGGCAATGGACTGGATGGCACGCGACGGCCTGGTGGCCGGTGACTACGAGAAGCACATTGTGCCGCTTTGCAAGCCGTTTGCCGTGGACAGTCTGGAGACCCAGTCCACCTACACAGAGAAACTGCGCGAAGCGGGATTGGAAATCCTCGAGTTCGAGGGATTCGACGGCAAGGATTCGGACAACCTGCGGCTTGTCGGAAACAGCTACAATTTCCTCGCCACGCTACGGTTTGCCGGGGTCGAAACGCCGGGGGTCCGCGGGCTGATCGATCAGTTCGGAACTCTGTACGAAGCGTGGAAAAGCGGGAGCTTCGAGCTCAGGCGGTATTGCGCACAGAAACCCGCGTAATCAGGCCGTCATCCATGCATCAGGCGTTCGAATGTTCCCAGTTCCGCGACCGGGCAGATCATTGACCCGGCTTGGCCCCGCAGAGGAAGTGATAGGTGAACGCGCCTGCGCGCAGACCCTGATCGTAGCTGACAGTCGCTTCCATGAACTCCTGGGACGCCCGGTTCAGGCCGCCTGAACGGGGGTTCAGGAAAGTCAGCAGCAGCCACCCATCGCGAAGCCGCTTTGTCGACGGCGCCGCTTCCGACGAAAGATCCCGCCCCCGAATGTCGACAAATCCGGCTTCGTCGAGCAACGCAATCACATCGCGCCACCGCTCAAGCGGCGGCATGCGCCAGCCGCGCTGCGCAGTGGCATGATTTGCTTCCTGTTCTTCGGACATCGGCGCACCGCTCAGCAGCCCCTCAAGAGCCTGCCAGCGCCCGCCAGACTTGAGGACCCGGTATACGCCCCGGAAATAGGTGAGCTTGTCCACCGCATAGCAGAAGGACTCGTGATTCAGGACAGCGTCGAAACTGCCGTCGGGAAACGGCAGGTCCATGAAATCGCCGTACCGGAAGTCGACAAGATGGCCGACTCCGCGCTCTTCCGCGTGTTGGGTCGCCACGGCAATATGAGGTTCGCAGTTCGTCAGGCCGGTGACGCGCACGCCGTAGGTCTCGGCCAGCGTGATCGCGGTGCCGCCCACGCCGCAGCCGGCATCCAGCACATGCCGTCCCGGTCCGAGGTCACACCCCTGCACGAGCGTCCTGTTGGCACGCAGCAGGCCGTCCCGGTCCGTTGTCATGTCTGGGCCCCAAAGGCCGAAATGACAGGCCAGCAGGTCGCCGCCGAACATTTCCATGCGCTCGGTCAGGTCGGCGTAGTGCTCGGAAACCGTGGTTTCCAATTCGGTCCCGTTATCCGGCGGTTGCAGTATTCGATTCATCGCGCGGCAGCGTAAGTAGGCTCAAAGCGCATTGCAAGGACGCAGTATTCCGGGGGCAAGGCCAAGGCGCGGGAGCCGAGAACGCCGCGAACGCGAGCCAGCGGTCGCGATGGCAGGCGACGTGGCGCAAGGTCTCGCCGACGGGCCGGATCGCGCCGAGGCAATGATGCGCCTGCATCAGGTCGCGGCAGCGCGCTTCGTCCTCTTCCGCGACGATGTCGACCGATACCTCCGAAAGACCGCGCCCGTGCTCCCGAAACTGGTTCGCCGAGACCATGGACAGGCGGGCCAGGAATGTCCAGATTCCAGGTCAACTTCATGCAACGCATAAAATAAGGTGGCGCAAACGAGTTAGCCCTGGGACCTTCCCATGCAAGAAGTGACTGCGCCCCGCCCTAGAGGACGGGGCTTCCTGCTTCAGGCTGCAGCGGGCGATGCGCCCGTCCTGAAGGGAGGCCTCCGCAGGCAGGGACGGACAGCCCTTCCGCCTTCGGTTTCAGGATGCCTTGCCGCCGGATGTTCCGGGCGGCGTCGATGTCCCGGTCATGCTCCCGGCCGCAGGCCCGGCACGTCCGGCGCCGCACCGGCAGCGGCAGTTCCTCCGCCTTCGAGCCGCAACCCGGACAGGTCCTGCCGGACGCGACCCGCCGGTCGATCTTCGCCAGGCGCTTGCCGGACCGTTCGGCCTTGCACTCCAGCCTGCGCGCCAGGCCGCCCCACGCCGCGTCCGCGACGTGTCCGGAAAGCTTCCGGTTCCCGAGCACGTTCCTCACTTCCGGCGTCTCCACGCAGGCCGCCTGGTTCCCGTCGGCCAGCCGCTTCGACAGCCTGTGCCGGAAGTCGCTGCGCGCGTTCGCCGTTCCTTCGTGCGCCTTGGCGACAAGCGCGCGCCTTGCCGCGGCTGGCCGATCCCTTCCTCTTGCGCGACAGGTCCCTCTGCCTGCGCCGCAGGTTCGCCGCCGCGCGCTTCGCGAAACGCGGGTCGTCGACCCTCTCGCCGGAGCTTTCGGCCGCAAGGTCGGCAATCCCCGGGTCAACCCCCGTCACCCCGTCCGCATCGACGGCCTTCGCGGGCTCGGGCGCGGGCCGCCCGTCGTCGGCCAGGGTCGAGGCATGGAATCTCCCCGTCGGGGTGCGGGACACCGCGACGGGCTTGATCCGGCCCCCGCTACCACCGAGACCGACAGTCCAATTTTGGGAGTGTCGGTCGCTCCTTTTTTGGCCCCGCCCCCGGCCCATTCGAGGACGGTGCCGAGGCGGGCTTCCAGTTCGCGCATGCGGTCCGTCGCGCCCGATGCGCGGCGCTCGCGGTTGAGCCGGTTGGTCTCGTCCGCATACGCCTTCATCGCCTCGGCGGCGGCCTTGGGTTCCATCAGCTTGTCCCGGAGCCCCGCCATGACCCGCTCCTCGATCTCGACGCGCCGGATGCTCCTGCTGTTGGCGCACGAGCCCGACGTGACGTGGTTGGAGCAGCGGTAGCGGTCCTCGCCGCGATGGATGTCGCGTATCTCTCCGAGATCGCCCCCTGCCGGGCCTTAGCCGCCCGCCACAGTTCGTCGTCCACGATGCGAAGCTCGGGAACCTCGACGATTATCCATTCCTCGGGCGGGTCGATCCGCGCGACCCGCTTGCCGGTGTCCGGGTTCTTCATGAAGCGCTGGCGGGTCCACACCTTCCGATGGGGCCAACAGGGCCCCTGAAACGGCCTGCGGGGTCTGTGCTACTGTCAAAAGGATTCCGGAGAGTACCGCAAAGCGGTGGATCTTGTGGAAACGCGACGAGCGTTGACCTGACGTTGGCAAAGATGCTGACGCGCCTTTACATCCAACGCAGCCGTGCGTATATACAGACTTGTGTATACATCGGAGGAGGGCATAGTGCCACAAGTTGCGAAGGTCTTCAAGTCGGGTAACTCGCAAGCCGTTCGCCTGCCTAAAGAATTTCGGTTCGACGTCGAAGAGGTCGAAGTCTCTCGTGAAGGAAGCGCAATCATTCTGCGGCCACATCCGGAAAGCAATCGTGGTTGGAGCTCACTGCGATCCGCGTTGAGACGTGGCGTGAGTGAAGACTTTCTCAAGGATGGTCGAGAGCAGCCCGAAGAACAAGACCGAGACGGTCTGGACAAGGCACTCAACTGATGCGGTTCTTGTTCGATACCAATGCTGTCATATCGTTGCTCGGTCGAAAATCGGAAGCTCTGATTGATCGGGTGCTGAACTGCCCCGAAGGCGACATCGGCATACCTGCGGTTGTCTCGCATGAACTCTATTTTGGTGCCTACAAGAGCCAACAGGTCTCGTTTAACCTGGAAACGATCAGACTGCTCCTCAGAGACTTCGTCGTTCTACCCTTTGACGAAGAGGACTCGCGCCAGGCCGGTGAGGTTCGGGCGGAACTGAAGAGATCGGGTACACCAATTGGTCCCTATGATGTCCTTGTCGCCGGGCAGGCGAAAGCGCGCAGTCTCATTTTGGTTAGCAACAATGTCAGGGAATTTGAGCGTGTGTCTGATCTTCAACTGGAAGATTGGACGGTGTCGTGAAGTCCCTTCGGGACGCTCGCCCCGACCCCGCGAACGGCCGGAACGACGCCCGGCAAGTCAGTCCCCGGTTCGACGATGCAGGTCTGCCGTGCAGGGCGTCTGGTTGCCGCGCATTCCCGTTCCGACGCGATCCAGTATAGCGCGGCAACGCGGCCTCCCGCCGGACGGTTTCCGCCTTACCATCGCTCGATCTCGGGGTACATCCCGCGGTCGCGCTCCGGCCCGTCCTCGCGAACCAGGCCGAACTCCCGCGCGAGCGTCTCCCGCCGCCCGCGCCAGGGCGACGGATCGGAAGACCACGTATCGCGGTGCAGCCCGAGCATCGTCTCCCGGACCCGCGTCCGCGCCGCGTCGCCGGGCAGCCAGTCCATGACCGGCCCCTTGCCCTCGCACATCTCCCGGACCTCCGCGCCCGTGAAGTTCCGGCAGACCCGCCGCATGAGCGCCTGCTTGCGGACCGATCTCTCGATCCGGTGCTCTCCCTTCGGCCAGTCTTCCTGCAACTCCGCGAGCACCGCCGCCCGCTCCTTGAGGATTCCGTCCGCCGTGGCGGTCGTCCCGCGTTCCAGCGCCTCCGCCATGGCCAGCGCCAGCCCGTGCCGATCCGTGCCACGCGTCGCGACGACGGCGCGCGCCACGCGGGCCTCGATCTCCGTGGGCTGCGGCTCCCGATCCTCCAGACGCAGCATCCCCTTGGCGAATGCGGCCTTGTACGCCTTCTCGTCCTGGATCATGACGAAGCCCGGGTCATCCTCGAACCGCGCCCGGACCACGGCTGCATGGCCGGGTGTGGCCCAGGATTCTTGCCGCTCAGACGGTAGCCTGCTTCGCCCGCTAGTCCATCCTCGCGAAGCTCTGCCGAGACTTCGAGGCCGAACCGCTCGAATGCGACGGGGAGGACGACCACGTGCACCTGCTCGTCAACCACCCTCCAAAGGTGTCCCTCTCCAGGCTGGTCAACAGCCTGAAGGGCGTGTCCGGCCGTCCCCCGCGAAGCGTCTCCGGCCCGAAATCACCGGACGCTGCAGGAAAGGCGTCCTGTGGTCCCCGTCCTGCTTCGCCGCGTCATGCGGCGGGGCGCCGCTCGACATCACTCGCAAACATGTCGAAGCCCAACGCGCCCCATTGACGCGCCAGGGCGTCTGCGCCTTGCATCCCCGAACTGAAGGACGGGGTCTTGCGGCGCATCTGGCAATCCCGGCAAATCCGCACCGCCGGCGGCGGGAAACCGTTTCGGTTCAGCGCGTTGGCCGAAAGGACGAGCGGATGATCTGCTGAAAGCACCGACTAGGAAGTCGGCGCGGCGATCAGCGCCATGTAAACGTAGCCCTTGGCCGGCCCTATGCCGTCGCCGGTCAGAACGATCTTGAAATGGTGGATGCCGCGCAGCAGCACAAACTGGCCGGACCTTGAAAAAAGCGTGATCGGCCCTGCTGTCCATTCTGACAGCGCGGACAATTTCCGCGGCACGCCAAGACCTTCCGAGCGCAGGCCGTCAACGAAAGCATTCCAAAGGCCGGGATCGTCCAGCCAATAGCGCGGATCCTTCGAAACCCTTTCCTTGGCAACGAAACTCAATCCGAGCGTTGGGCCCAGGCCGCCGGACAAGACGTCGAAATGCGCCCCAAGGGCGAAGAACCCGCCATGTTTCTCGAAGCGTGCGACTGCGGCGGCGGCCGCCTGGCGCTGCCCCGGCCAGCCGGCGCGTTCGAGGAATGCCGCAAGGTCCTGCGAGTTTCTAAACCCCGTCACGGCAAGCCGGAGCGCTCGTTCCCGCGAAGGAAAAGCGCCAAGGGATTCGACGCGCGTGTCCGGCCCTTGTGCAAGGTAAATCCGCTCTGCATGCTTTCGCTCGGCCGCATCGGGGTTCCAGCCAACGGCGGAAACCAGCGCGTCGAGCACCGTAACGACATCGCCGAGGGATCGGCCGTCGCCGACCATCGGCCGTTCCGCCGGTCGGAGAAAAATGCCTGGATCCGCCGGCGCGCCGTCGGGTCTCGAAGCGACGTCGAATTCGAGCATCAACTTCCGTCCGACGACCTGACAAAGCGGCGAACCGTCGGGCTCGGTCTGCTCCAGAAGATGCGCGATGGCCGCAGCTGACGGATCCGGTTTGTCCAGCCGCGCCCTTTCCTCGAAAAACTCCGCCGATTCGGTGCCGCCGACAACCGAAACCCCGAGGTCGGCGCCCGGCTGGTTCTCGTGCAGCGGCAGTTCGAAGCCGAACGGGAAGGCGGCCATGGCCGCCGGCAGGTCCCGGGCGCGCTCCAGAACACTTTCCCACTCACAGTCACCGATCAGGTCGGGCGATACCTGGCCCCTCAGTCGCTCGAGCACTTCGGCCAGGGAGCCGGCTTCGCCGGCGAGACGCTTCTGGGTAACGGCGAGACTTTCCTCAAAATTCATGTCCGCTCCTTGCGCAACAACCGGCACGGGATTGAGCTCTCCTCCTGACAAGGCGCTGTCGCGCCAGCCCAACTTGACCGGCACATCGTACAGGCACCCCGGCGCGAAACGCTCCCAGAAACGGCGCGGGCCGGGCACGGTGACCCGAGCGACCGGCATGCCGATGTCCGGCCGCGTCTGGCCGAGAACCAGAAAACCCATGCCGCGGGCTTCGACCAGCGCGCGGCATCGCTCGATCTCGTCGCGTGCATCCGCCGTATCGGAAACCGGATTGTCGGCCTTGCCGTGAACCGTCGCCCCGACCGCCGGCGCCAGATGCGGATGGTCCGCCAGCCGCGACGTTTTCCACCACCGCAGCGCCAGCGGATCGTCGATCGCCGATCCGGAACCGCCGTCCGGTCGCGGCAGTCATGTCTGGCACTGGCTGGCCCCATCGGATGGTCTTACGCGTAGAATCACGCCAAGCGGGAACATCGAGCCAGTATCGGACCCTTGAAGTCAAGCGGCTTGTTCCCTGCCTGATCTGAGGTGCATGCATGCGCGATTCTGCGCTCAGCGGCACCAGAATGCCAGTCGAAGCCGCCCGTCAGAATGATGCGCTCCAAGCCGGGTGGCGAGGCGAGGGGCAGCAGACCGGGTTCACGCTGTTGGCCGGTCTTTCGGAGATGGTCCGGCGCCTGTCCATGTAGAGCGTGTTCCTGAACATGATGGCGGCGATGACGAGGTTGAGAACCATGTCGCGCTTCTGCTGCGCGGCGTCCGATCGATCATGGATGCGACCTTGCGAATGGGCGAACGCGGCACGGGCGAGAGAGCGACGGGATTCGCCCTTGCCGAGGCCGGCCCGGCATTCGAAGCGGAGGTCTCAATTCTAGATCCGGTCGGGCATGAAACCTTTCGCAGCGCGGAATCCACGGCCGCCGAGCAGGTCGACAGGCCACCCCTTGCCTTTCCGGCGCCGACCTTCTGACCTGCATTCGGGTTCTCCTGAACTTCTGAAAGTCCTCGCCCTTCAGGACGGTAAAGGACTCATGCAATCACGGGTGCGGGGTTCAGGTCGGCTTCCGCCAGTCGGTGCGTGCGCCACCCAAGGCTAACCGGCACATCATACAGTCGGCCAGGCGCGAACCGCGCCCAGAAATGACGCATGCCCGGCACGATGACACGGACCACCGGCATGCCGATGTCAGGCCTGGTCTGGTCCAAGACAAGCAACTCCATGCCTTTGGCTTCGACGACGGCGCGGCACATGTCCACGTCATCGCGCGCGTCGGCTGTCTCGACCGTCGGATAGTCCGCAGCCTTGCGGTGCGGTTCCCCCGCCGCCGGCGCCAGCCAGCCGCATTCGGCGAGACGGGCGGTCTTCCACCACCACAGGGCCAGCGGGTCATCGATCATGGGCCGGTTGTCGGTCCGGCCGGGTCGAGGCAGCCAGCCAAGGCATTGGTTCAGTTCGCAAACCGCGCGCAGAGCGGCAACGCGCGGATCCGCGTGCGTGCCTGCACCGTAAATGATGTCTTCGCTCTGTGCGTCCGTTCTTCGTGAAAGCGCGACGAATGTGGGGATCTTGATGTCGGAAGTGATATCGAGCATCCACATTTCCCTGCCGCGACAGGCATAGTAGTCCGAGGCCGCTGCGAGGTATCCGTCATCGAAACTGGCAAGGTCAACCGCCGGAACCCGCAGCCGGTTGTACCACCAGATGGCGAACGCGTCGCGCTCTGTCAGTTCGTAGAAGCCCTGAAGGATGGCTTCCTCGAGGGTATTGCCGGCAGCGCAACCGTTGGAATCGGCGATCAGATCCATCGGGCCCCGCTGTTCCGGCGCCATGCTGTAGAGCATTGCAGTCGGCAAGAACCGGTGCCGCTGCTGCGTGAGCGACCACACCGGGGTCCAGTCGATCTCGGCGTGGGGGTCAAGACGCGGTGGAACGACATTGTAGGGGTGTCCCCTGGCGTTGATGCTCTTGGCGTCATCAAGCTGCCTGTCGCTGAACAGTTGCGCATCGTTCGGGTGTATTGCCTCTTCGTTCTCGAGGAATTCGACGAACCGCCTGCGGACCCGGATCTCGTCTCCTTGGAATGCGCCCGAATGGCGCTCGATCGCCTCGCAGAGGGCGCTGACCCTGGATTGCTCGCGCGTGCTTCCCTTGCCGGCGCTCTTGCTGCGCAAGCTGCGTCGGAGCGAGCTCAAGGTTTGGCTTCTCAAGCCGAGATTGCTTCCTGCCCAGTCGACATGCAGCCAGGAATCGGTTTCATCGGAAGTGCGTGACACCCAGGCCACGACACCGCTAATCGGGCTCACCAGATGGCGATATCTCGCAAACGTGACTCCTGGAGCCACGGTCCGAGCGCCACCATTGCCCCGATGCGCCTTGGGACTTGCCTGCAGGCACAGCGGGGCCGGCGGCCGATCCGGGCGATACAGGGCTTCGTCGCCACAGGAGAAGCACTGCGGGCGACGCGCGACCCGATGCCGCGAACTTGCAAACGTGCCGACGTTCATCGCGACTGCGTTTTCGTGAACCGGCGCAGACTCCGCGAGCACCAGCCACTTGACGATTTCCGCCGCGATCAGGCCGTACAGCGCCTCCAGCACGGAAGGCTGGGCTGCGAACGGCTTGAAGGCTGCACTTTCGCCAGCGACGTTGCGCAGGAAACTGTGAACTTCCTCGTGGCTGCGCAGACGACGGGCCAGGCAGTCCCAACAGGGCCCTTGCCGGTCCGAGCGAAAGACGGGACCGAACAGCGCCTCCATGCCGCGCGGTCTCACCAGCATCCACGGTGCACCTGATTCAAGCTGGCGCCGATTCACCTCCCCGAGACTGGATGCAAGAAAATCGTCGCACACAAGGACCGTGAGCCTGGGATTGCGGCTCTCCTCACTGACGCCCTGCTCGCTCAAGTGCCGGCGCAGTCGACCGTCGTCACCTTCGATCGCGACACGTGATTCCAAGAGCCGGCGTTCGGCCCAGCGCGGCGAAACACCAAGTGAAGACCAGTATGCAGCCCGCGGTCGCTCCATGCCATGATCGGCGGACACGACATAGCCCTTGGCAGAAAGCGAGCCAATGGCCGCAAGAACTTCAGTGGCAGGATGCGAGCCTTCAAGGCGCGCAACGATTTCGGCCTTCGTGAGCCGGCCGTCGAGCAAGGGAAGCAGATTGCAATGCAACTCGCCATGCAGCAACGTATTGAACCGCTCCGAAACCAGCAACACCTGCGCTTCGCCGACAACGTGTGATCGCAGGTGCGGAGCAAGCGCCGGGAGCTTGACCAGGCCCTCGTCCTCCTGCGTGACTCGAGTCAGTATCCCCTTCCGGTGGATTGTGGACTTCTGCGACGGCATCTCGGGTTTCTGTGCCGGCCGGACCGGGGCCTTCATGTGCGCGACAGCAACCTGTCGATCTCCTTGGCGGCATGACGTGCGGTTTCGGCAACCGCCGAGTTCAACGCGGCGAAATTCTCCTGGCCGCATGTGCTCGCAACGAGGGATCTGACGCTCTCGCCAGCCTCGGTCACGTCAAAGCCTTCCTCTCCGACGAGCCGCACAACGCCTTGCAATGTCCGCCACATGCCCGCGGCCTGTTCCAGATGTTCGGCGCCGGCGGCACCAAACACTGCCGCAGCCGTCGGTGCCGGATCGTCGAGATCAAGTCCGGGCTCTGTCAATTGAATGACCCGTGCAGCCCTTTCAACATCTTCCAGCCCGCCACGCGCATGGATGAATGTTGACACGTCGGCTTCGGTGGGACCTTCCGGCGATTCACGCAGTCGCGAGACCAGGTCTTCGCCTTCGCCACAACCGGCCAGGACTTCGCTCCGCGCTTCGTCGAACCGACGGCCAATCTCGCAATCACCGCATTCAAAGACGCAACGTGCCATCGCCAGGGCCGGGATCTCTCCGGGATCTCGGTTCGTGACCTGCCTTTCCAGTCCGGAAAGCGGAAGTGCAGGAATGGCATTCGATCCGTGCGGAATCGGAGAGAACAACAGGCTGCCCTGCGCCAGGTCGGTCAAGGCCGCGCGGAATTGCCGACACAGGCGCTCATTGTCTTCGGCGTGGCTGCCGTCATGGACAAACAGCATGTTGACCGCGACGCCAGGGTGAGCTTCCCTGCTGGCGAGATCGCCCAGGAAGATCGCCGCGACCCCACCTTCGTCCAGCGGTCCGAACCAGTTGACAAAATCCTCAACCACGGCGGCCAGAACGGTCGAGATCGATGCCTCGGCAAGGTTCGAAAGCGCAACCTTGGCCTCCGCCGGCGACAGGTTCCCGCGCACGACGTGCATCCCTATCTGAAACGCCTTGTCGTTGGACCAGTTCCGCACGATTTCGGCGCTCTCCCTGGCATCAGCCGTTGGCAATTCCGCGATCAGGCCCTTCATTTCCTGAACGTCCATTTCATGCGTCCAGTAGACCCGTGTCAGGCCGCGCCGTGCCAGCAATTCAGACTCCGCGTCCGGTCCGAATCCCTTTGGCAGGTCAAGATCCGCAAATTCCCGGTCCTGCAGGTTGTCCAGGAGTTCCGCGTTGCGTTCGATCCACTTGGCGAGCCGTGGTGAAGCGCCGTAGATCTCGACTATCGCGTCAAAGGCATCCGGCCGCGCCGCTGCAACCGGACTGTCGTAGGCGCTCCAGTCATCGATCTCAGGATAGAAGTGCTTGCGCCACTGGTCCACCAACGGATCCATCTTCTCGAACCAGCGTTTCGGACGCAGCACGATGTTCATCATGTCGGCGTAGGTTCCGGGCAACTCCGGAGACTCGTCGGCATTGTGAACCTGAAGCAGCGGATAGTGCCGAGATGCCGACGCATGATGATCCGCGTGACGCTGCATGTTGAAGAACATCCAGTTGCTGAACTTCCAGTCGGCGCTCCAGGAATGGCGCGGCATCACCTTTTCCCAACGGCCGTTCGGCAGACGGACGCGACGCAGGCCGTAGTGCTGAAAGTAATTGCTGATCTTCATCGAAAAGACGCAGGACAATCCGAGGAAGACAAAGACGAGAACCGCCCAGATCCCGCCCATCCAGAATGCCAGGCCATACCAGACCGCGACGCCAAGGCCGTAGCGCCAGAACGGGTTGCTGTGATGCAACGCGGGCAATCGGCGCCGTGCCAGCCGATCGGTGGCGACCTTCCAGGAATTCGTGAAGTTGCACACGACCTCCTTGGGAAAATATTCCCAGAAACTCTCGCCTTTCGGAGCGGATCCCGCGTCGTGCGGCGTGCCAACGAGGGCATGATGGATGTATACATGTTCCGTGGCGTATTGAGGATAGGAGGCCGAGGCGAGCAGGAATTCACCGACCCGCCGTTCCCAGATGGTGCGTCGGTGAATCAGTTCGTGACCGACGACAAATACCGCCTGACCCTCCATCGTCAGGATGATCACCAGCAACACCGCTTCCCAGACGGCAAGTTGATTCACCGCAAGGATCTGCCACATGCCGAAGACAAGCGTCGGCGGCCACAGGAACGCCCAGGTCCAGACCGGCAAATTATGCCAGATCAGCCGGCGCCCGGGCGTCTTGAGCGGGTCCATGTTGCGACCGTCGACACCCAGCGCCCGATCAAGCGGCCCTGCCACGCTCATGAAGAGGAGCGGAGGCAACAGCCACCAGCCGCCGTAGATTGCGGCAAGCACGATCAGCGGGAATATGCCCAATGGCAGATAGTGAGGAATTGCGTTCAGGATCGAGGGTTCGGTGCGCGGGCTCACGCCAGCGCTCTTCGACCCCGAGTCACCGGCTGCGAGTGCATCCTGCGGCATTGTAGATCCCCCGGCGGACAGTTCTGTCACAACAAGCGGAGAATCCATAACATCCTCCAATCCGACCTGCAAATCACTCAGAGGCCGACCTGGAATGTGGACGGTCTCCCCCAGATGTGGAGTTTCCGTGCCGACATTCGCACCAGGCAAGGAGGTCCACATGGCTTGGAACGAGACCGCCTGCGAGAAGCATGAGCGCAGTTCGGACCGGCATGAAGGCGATTGATGAAAATGCAGGACATGACCGTCGTCGGGCCGCAAGGCGCGCCACATTCCGTTGCTGCCTGCACGTGACCATCCTGGAAGAGCCTGCAGCCCAGCTCGCTTGCGCTGCATGACTGCTTTGCCCAACTGCTTCGTATTCCAATGAATGATGGTTGCCGTGAGCAAACTCAGGCCAGCCAGGCGGAAGTGTTGGCTTTCGGCAGTACGGTCCCGGATCTCTCCCTGACGACCGATCTGTATAGCGTTCTTCAGCGCATGGTGCGCTTCCCCTTTGTTCAGCCCGACATTGGATCGGCGCTGCATGTCGATGTCGAGCGCCCATTCGATGATGAACGGTGTCCGTCCGATCCGTCCGATTTCGCGCATCGCGATAGCCAGATCATGCTTGCGCGGACGGGCAGGCAATTGCTTGACAATCTGGCTTGGCGGCACCTTGCCGGAAAGCATCGTGGCCGTGCATCTCGGCACATCAGGCCAGTTGTCGATACAGGTCTGCTCCCGGACCTTGCCCCCGACCAGATCCTTGAGTTCCCTGGGAACGCCTTTGAGATCGAAGACGTGGAAAGGCTTGGATTTCAGGTCGCGGATGCGGGGAATGAAGCGATGGCCCATCAGGGCGAATGCGGCGAACACGAGGTCGGTGAACCCGCCCGTGTCGGCGTAGTGTTCCTTGATCTGCTTGCCGATCTCGGTCAGACACAGGCCGTCCAGAATGTACGGCGCCTCGTTCACCGTGGCCGGGATGGCACCGATCCAGAAAGGCCCGAATTGGTCGGACACATGGGTGCAGGCTTTCGGTCCCGGTCCTTGGGTATCGTATTTCGCATTGACGAGATGGCTCTGTTGCAAAAACGTGCCGCAGTTGCCGGGGGCGTGGCCTGGTTCCGTCTTTCTTCAAGATCCTTGCTGGATCGCGATTCGTTCAAGTTCCGCTCCATGCAGGGACATAAACTCGTTCAACATCTCCGGCCCGACCCCGAAGGCACTTTCGGCAAGACGCGCTTCGCCCCTGATCCCTGGCTGGAGCTGGAAGGCCTTGGCCCGCTTCTTCCGGAGGGCGCGCATGACCCCGGAGCCCTTGATCGTGGCGCAGGCGGTCTTCATTGACTTGAAGCCAAGGGTCGGCTTGATCGGGCGCTTGAGCTTGCCATGGTCGGCCTCGACGACGTTGTCGAGGCATTTCACCTGCCTGTGTTCGGTCTCGGGGGGACACTTGCCGGCCTGCTTCGACTCCCGAATGGCCTGGCCGTGGCATCCCGCCTTGCCGGTGTTGATCACGACGGGCCTCTCCCGCTCCTTGCACCCGCGCAGCGCCTTGCCCGGGAACCGCTTGGCGGCATTGGCATTGCGGGTCTGCGACAGGAGGAAGTCGATGGCGTCGCCACGGCCGTCGACCGCGCGGTACAGATACGCCCGTTTCCCTCTGACCTTGATGCAGGTCTTGTCCACGCGCCAGGACCGGGCAAGACAGCGCGGCCGGTACTGCCGGCGCAGCCGCCTTTCAGTCTTTCAGTCTCGGGCGCGCAGGCCTGAACCTGTCTGCGGGTCGAGGCGTGGTCCACGACTGCGCTGCGCTCCTCCCGCACCTCTTCAAGATCGCGGCAGCTGGTCCTGCATCGGCAATGCCACCGCACGGCCCACGGGATGATCTCGTCCCGGAAATGTCGCCATTTGAAATCGCGGGTCACGGGAGAGCCTCCAAAAGCGCAGCCTGTCAGAGGCTGCCATCTGCCGCCGCCTCGCTCACAAGGACAGCTGGGAGCAGAATTTGCAACAGGACCCCTATTCGTCTTCCCAGGGTAGAGATCGATTAGCTCGCTACACGACGGTAGCAGTCCTCGAACGGCGGCAAAACATCCAGCTCCAATCGCATCGTGTCCCAATCTCTTCCGGCCCGGGTCTTGACCTCGATGTCGTCGACAGAGGAACGGTCGGGCTTGACGCGGCGCGCCGAGCATTTTTCCAGGAGAGCGTCCAGAACATCTCTTGGAGCGACCTCGTTCGTAAGGTGGTTGCAGATCAGAACATCGAGATCATAAAGTCCTGTCGTCGATAACGATTGCGGGGAACTTGCTGGAGCAGGGCACGATATTTTTCCGCTATGAGATCAATCAGACCATAGGCATACAGCGCCTGCCCGCCGGTCAATTCCAGAACCTGCAAATGGTTGAGCGGTTCATTGAAGGAAATGTCGACATCCACCACGCTGGAGGCTCTTCCCTCGCGGAGCGCTCTCTCCTCATTCGTGCTGCGTCTTGCATAAGCAATCTTGAGCTTCAGGGCAGGAAAGTCCGCTTTCCTGTGAATGTGGGCCGGAAGTCGCCTTATCGATTGTGTGTGGACGATCAGGTCCGGATAACCAAGGTTGGCCGCGGCGCGCGGAAAAGCGGAATCCAGCAGTGCGCGGATTCTGTCCTCGACATCGTCGTCGACGGCAAACGCGGCAGTCAGATCGATATCGATGGTTTGCCTCGGACTCCCATAGGCGAGCCCCAAGAGGAGTCCACCCTTGAGCACCAGTTCGGTATTGAGGGGGGCGGTCATGGCGACAGCGTTTAGAACGATCTCCACAGTCTGGCGTTGTCGATAGGCGACAGGGTCCTGTGCGACGCGCTCCACCCATGCGGCTACATCCACGGCGAAGGGAGGTTCAGACATTGAGAGAGATCATCCAGGTTTCGGAGTAAGTAGAGGCGAAGTCCGCGTAGGGGTCCAGCTTGCGGCTTCCTCCCCGTTGTCCGAACTCCTTCAAGCGTTCAATGGATGGGTGGGTGAGGCTCAGTCTCTCTTGAAGGATATAGCCGGCGCGGCTCTTGAGGAGCGGCTTCGTTGTTCGGTCCACTGCAGAGGCAATGTCCTCAAGGTAGGTGGATGCATGCTCTTCCCAAACATCCAGAACATGGGCCATGCCACCACACAGGTCGGGCCTCTGGAGAGTGTCCAAAAATGTCTGACCGATGGTGGAGAGCCGGACGTGTGTGCCCCTGTTGGCAAGGAACTGACCGGCGGTCTTGCTTTCATAAAGGGCGACGGAACGGCGCCTCACGCGATCAGGATGTTGTATCAGTCTCAAGGGATACGGATTGTATTCATCCCCGTTCTGAGCTTTGCTCATGTGGTTGCGAAGAGCGGCGACGGCGGTTGCACGTTCGGGCCGGGTGAGCGCGAGTACACGGGGCGTGCGGTCGGTAAGCCCCCAGCGTTGCATCGCGGACAGATGAGAAACGTAGCAAACGGGATCGACCAGGCAGACGATATCTTCGGCAGGAAGGTCGGAGACGGATAGAACGCGGATGATACGGGAGCCGTAATCCCGATCACCGGCGATCGCGCCAGCTGCCTTCAAGATTTCCCTCAGGCGCGAGACATAATTTCGGTCAGGCACCAGCCGGCGCAGGTACAGTTTCTTGCCGGAGGACTGTCGGTACATGTCCAGCACGAACTGGAAAAACTGGAAGGAAGAGAGGACGGGCTTGCCGTGGGCTTCCAGCCGGTCGGCGAGGTATTCCGCGGCCCGAGTGAGCCTAGGGAAATGTATCGGCGTCGGAGCAGGCACTGTCGTAGGTTGACCCCTATATGCGTCCTCAGGACGCATATAGGGGTCAACCTATCAAAAGTCAAGCAGAATCGTGCAAGGCGACCGCTTGAGGAATGCCTCAATGCTGCAGCAAGCATGTAAGGAAGAAGAAGACCGGATCGGGGATAAGGGGGTCCTTGGGCGACCGCGCTGGCTGCATCCTGGCCCTTAGCTGACGGCTAGAACACCATACAGCCACCGATATACGTCCTGAGGACGTATATCGGTGGCTGTATATCCTTGTCAAGTCCAAAAGGCAAAAAAGGCAACGACGATTCGTGCCCCGTTCATCGGTTGCCAATCAAGATCAGCGACAGCGTGGGAAAGTCCTGCCGCATGGAACGCGCGGACTCCGCCGACGCGGGCCATGCGGTCGGATCCGGTGCCGTGGAACCTGCCAGCAAGGTTCTCGTCACAATCCGGGTGAAGCGCTCGGGGCCGCGCTGGCGCCGCGCCTGGGCCGAGGCGGCGGCTGGAAGCCTCCGCGATGCGCCAACGAGAACCGGCCGGTCGAGCAGGCCGCGCTCGCCGCGTGATTCGCAAAAGGAACAACAGAGAAACAAACGGTGACCAATGAGAGAATAACGCCCCGCGAACTTTCGCACTTCGCCTCTTCTATCACCCCCCGGTTGCTGGTAGGATTTCAGTCGCGACACTGACACTTTCACCTACCACAGCAGCCAATGCCGATCTCCGCAACACCAAAAAGGGCCCTGTTTCAAGAACTGCTCCCAGCTGTCCTTGAGCGAGGTAGCGGCAGATTGCGCTTTTTGGAGACCCTCCCATGACCCATGACTTCAAGATGGACAAGCTGGCGCCGGCCGTGACGCCCGCCGTGATGGCTGGAGTTGAGCGGGACCCAGGAAAACAATGTCCCCGATCATTCGGTGGGTATCCCGTGAAAAGAACCGCAACCCTGCCGGTTCGTCCGGGCATCGGCGACGCAGCCTGTCCGGATCCCGCGCGGCGCTGGAGCGCCGGGCTTCCATCCGGCATGGCCGTGATCGTCGTGGCCGTCGCGCTCGGCGTCGCCGGCACGGCGCGGGCCGAGAACGAATGCGGCCAGCCCGAAGCCGGAACTCAGGTCGTCTGCTCGCCCTCGAACTACGATGCGGCCACGGACGGCAACATCGTGTACCGCCCCGGCGAGACGAGCGGGAGCGACTTCGCCATCCGGCTCGCCGATGGCCTCTCGATACGCTACGACCGCGACGATCCCGACGACGACCAGCTGGTTCTGCCTGACGAGGGAGGCCCCCTCTACAGCGCCGTCAGGATCGAGACCGGTGCGGACCATGCGGGCGACATCTCGCTCTTCTCTTCCGCCGACATGTCGTCGAACGCGAGAGGGATTTCGGTCGGCCACTACGGGAGGTCGGGCGCTCTGCGCACGGAAATCGCCGGCGGCTCCTTCTCGATCGCAAGCGATTGGGAGCGCGCGTTCGCCATCCACAGCTATCGTGGCGACGAGTACGACACGAACGACGAGTTCAGCGGCGACCACGATCTCATCGTCCGCGACGTCGACATTGATCTGAGCGGGGGGTGGGGCGCCGTCGTTGGAGTCCAACGCGTCGAGGGAGACCTGAACGTCGCCGTGCGGGACTCCGACATCAGGGTCGATGCCCTTTGGGCCACTGGCGTGTTCGCCTCCCATCGCGGCAACGGAGACGTCGACATCGATGTCCGGAACGTCGACATCGACATTGGCGGCCCGACCATGATTGACGGAATCCTGGGCTACCATCTCGGCAGCGGCAAGACCGACATCACCGTTCGGGACACCACCATCGCTGTCAAGACCGACGAAGCGGAGGCAGTCGACACAAACGGGATAGCCCTTCTCTATGCGTGGGGAGAGGGCGGCGACCTCTCCTTCGATGTCCAGGACGTCGACATCGATGTCTCCAGCAGCCTCGGCGCATACCGCATGCACGACAACGAGGAAGGAGGGAGGAACTTCGATGGCATCTGGGGCGGATACTGGGGTGAAGAAGGCGACATTCGCGTCGATGTCCGACGTGCCGATATCGTGGTGAAGGGTGCGGACTCCGGTGGCATGTCCTTCATACATGACCGGAAGGGCGGCATCGACATCGCGGCACGCGACGTCGACATCCGGGTCGAGGGCAACCGTTCCGTGGGCATTGGCGGCGGCCAGCGCCACGAGGGCACGGGCGACATCTCCATCGACGTTCGCGATTCGACCGTCGTGGCGACGGGAGAGAGCGTCGCCGGCATTCGGGCGTTCAACTTCACGGGCGAAGGCGGCATCGGCATTCGTGTCGAAGGCGGAACGATTGCGGCGGAGGGCGAGGGCAGTTCCGGCATTCTGGCCGGCCTCACCGGCCGGTTGTCCGACGACAGGCCTGAGCCGATCGGGGCTCCCGCCCTTCGGAACGTCACCGTGAACGCCAGCGACAACACGCGCGGAACGACAGCCGCGCAGAACGTCGTCGTGAACGGGCGCGTGCGGGGCGGCTCGGGCGTGGGGGCGGGGGTCCGGCTTTACGGCGGCGGCCAGGTCGAGATCGGCCCCCGTGGAAGCGTCGGCGCGGCCTCGGGCGTTGCCGTGCGGGCCGAGGGGCCCGAGGGAACCGAGCCCGCGCTGCATGTCGAGGCACGGCTGGACGGCCGCAGGGCGAGCGATGCCATCGCGGGGGAGATCAGAAACGACGATGGCCGGACGACTGTCGTTGTCAACGGGGTGGTCCTGCACGACGGCATGACGGGTGCGACGGGTGCGAAGGCGCCGAACGGCGCGCGCGACATGTCCCTCACGGTCTCGGAGACCGTTGCGGGGCGCGCGTTCCTGCCGGCGGATTTCGTGACCGGGCCCTATGCGCCGCGCGCGGCGGTCTACGAGGCGTTGCCCGGGTTCATGCTGCGACTGCACAGCCGGGAGGAAGCCGGGACGCGGCTGCGCAGACCCGGTTCGCCCGCGTGGATCAGGGTCTCGGGCGGCCGGGGATCCTACGCGCCGGAGCGCTCGCAGGTCGGCGCGGCGTACGAATTCGGCCGCCTCCAAGCCGAGGCGGGGGTCGATTTCGCGCTCTCCCGGGAGGGGAACCTGACAGGCTGGGCCTCGCTGCGCCATGTGCGGGGCTCTGCGGACGTGTCCGCGCCGACGGGCGGGGGCAGGATCGAGGCTGCGGGCTTCGGCGCGTCGTTCGGGGCCTCGTGGGAGAACCTCGCCGGCTACCATGCGAGCGGACGCGTCTCGGTGACCCGCTACGGGGCGGACCTGCGCGCGGACGGCCGGGGTCCGCTGAAGGAGGGAGCCGATGTAACGGTGCGCAGCGTCGGGGTTGAGGCGGGCCGGCGTTTCTCGCTCGCCGACGATCTGTCGTTGACGCCCCAGGCGTGGTGGAACCGCTCGGACGTTTCGATGGACGGTTTCCGGGATGCCGTCGGGTCTCGGGTTTCGGCCGGACGGACGGATCGCTCCATCGTCGGTCTCGGCATCGTCGCGGAATCCGCACATTCGTGGGACGGCAGCGAACGGACGCTTGCCCTGCGCGGGCGTCTGGGCGTGGAGCGGGTTCTGGGGGATGCGGAGACAGCGGTGGACATTTCGGGCGAGCGCCTCGGCTCGGAACCCGGCCGGACCCGGGGCGTGCTGGGACTGGGCGCGGCGCGCCGCTGGAACCGGTGGTCGCTGGGCGGAGAGGTTTCCGCCTCCGGCCTGGGCCTGGACGACAGCAGCTACACCGTCAGCCTTCGCCTCGGGACGCAGTTCTAGGGTGCGAACGGATCGCGGCGCCCGGAACGTTGAACGCGGCGCATCGCTTGCGGCGGGATTTTCGACGCGCGCGAGGCTGCTGCACGGTTGTCGGACGAAAGGGGACTGTCGCGATGCACAGTGCCTTATGGCCAGAACCTGCGGTCGTCGCGGCGGATTCCCGTCCATGAACAGTTTCGTTGCGCCCGCCGTCCTCGCAGCCGCCGTCCTTTCATCCACATCATGCGCGAGCGCTCGCGAACCGGGCGACATGATCGAGTGGCCCTTCGTCGGCTCGGGACAGGCGCAGGCCAAGTACTCCACGGCCAGAGAAATCACGGCCGCCAATATCGACGAAGTGGAGATCGTCTGGCAATGGCGGCCAAACGAGACCCCGCTCGAGCGATACGGCACCCGGCCGGGTCCGTTCCAGGCGACGCCGATCATGGTCGACAATGTGCTCTATCTCTCGACCATGTACACGCGGGTCGTCGCTCTCGATGCGGAGACGGGCGCCGAGCTGTGGAGCTTCGATCCGAGGGTCTATGAGGGAGGGCCCAAGGGCGCAGGGCCGACAGGGTTCAAGCATCGCGGCGTTGCCTGGTGGAGCGACGGGAACGAGAGCCGCATATTTCTCAACAGCCGCGACCGGCTCTACGCCATCGACGCCGCGACCGGGAAGCCGGACGCGGGCTTCGGCGAGGGCGGGAGCGTCCTGCTGACCGACGCCTTCGCCCGCCCGACAACCCGCCACGAGTTCGACCAGACCTCGCCGCCGGTCGTGTTCGAGGATCTGGTAATCGTGGGCAGCCGCATTCCCGACCGCCTGCAGCGCAAGTTCGATCCGCCGGGCACCGTACAGGCGTTCGACGCGCGCACCGGCGAGCGCCGCTGGGTGTTCTTCACCGTCCCGCAATCGGCCGGGGACTTCGGTGCGGACAGCTGGAAGAACGGCTCCTGGCGCTTCACGGGCCACGCAAATGTGTGGGGGCTGATGTCGCTCGACGCCGAACGCGGGCTCCTGTACGCGCCGACGAGCACGCCGAGCAGCGACTACTGGGGCGGCCGCCGGCCCGGCGCCAACCTCTTCGCCGAATCGCTTGTGTGCCTCGATGCACGCACCGGCGAGAGGAAATGGCACTTCCAGACGGTGCATCACGGCGTGTGGGACTACGACCTCGCCGCCGCGCCGAATCTCGTGACGATAAGCGTGGACGGGCGCGAGACCGACGCGGTGGCGCAGGTTTCCAAGCACGGCTTCACCTATGTGTTTGACCGGGTGACGGGCGAGCCGGTATGGCCCATCGAGGAGCGCGCAGTGGACACGGCAACGGACGTGCCGGGCGAAGTGCTCTATCCGACGCAGCCCTTCCCGACCAAGCCGCCGCCATTCGCCGGGCAGGGCGTGTCGCTGGAGGACGCGAACGACCTGACGCCGGAGATTCATGCGCTCGCGGTGGCGGAGATGAAGCGCTTCAGGATCGGTCCGCTGTTCACGCCGCCCAGCCTGCGCGGCACCCTCCAGCGCCCGGGCGCCAGCGGCGGCGCGAACTGGGGCGGGGCGGCCTTCGACCCCGAGACCGGGCTCCTGTTCGTGCGGACATCGGAGGACGCGGACACGAACCAGGTCTGCGTGAACAAGGGCGACGACCCGGAGGTCGATGTCGAATACAGCAACAATTGTCCTTTCGGGGCGTCGCTGCTCATGTTCCGCGAGCCCGACGGGCCGGGAGCCGCCGACACCCCGGAGAGCAGGCTCGGCCCGATCCCCCTCATCAAGCCGCCCTGGGCGCATCTGGTGGCGATCGACCTGAATGCGGGCGAGATCGCGTGGAAGGTGCCGTTCGGCGAGGGCGGCCCGGAACTGCGCGCGCATCCTTTGCTGAACGGCATCGAGCTGCCTGCACGGCTCGGCGTGCCCGGCAATTCCGGCCCGATGGCGACTGCGGGAGGCCTTGTCTTCGTCGGCGGCGGCGCGCCTCACCTCTATGCTTTCGACAAGGCGACGGGCACCGAGCTCTGGCGCGGCGCGACGCCGTTCAAGACCTACGGGAACCCGATGACCTACCGCGCCCGGTCGGGGCGGCAGTTCGTCGTCATCGCGACCGGCCGCGGGGCGCACGCCGCGCTCGTCGCCTTCGCGCGAGCCAGATAGTCGGTGGCCGGCGGCGTGCGCCGGCATCCCGGCACCCGGTTCGGCTGAATTCGCGCTCATCGGATGGGTGCAGGCTGAAGCGATCATGATTGCAGGTCGCTGCACGTAGCCAGATCCTGCGGGACATTCGGTAATCGCGGTAGGAAACCGGGTTACCCCGGTCCCCCCGCACAGATCCGGACGTGCGCGTTAACGCATCCGGCTCCTGCCTTGGGTGTTGACGGCGAGACGCTGGCCGGGCCACGGGTGACGGATGGTGGGTTCTGGCCAGTGGGCTCCGATTAGGCGAGCCAGTGCCGACCATTCAGTGCGGTCTTTCTGCGAGCGTCTGCGCAAGGCGCGCAGGAGCAGCCGCTTGACCGCGATGACAAACCTCGACAGGGCTTTTGAAGTGCCGGGAACGGCGTAGTAGTTCAGCCACCCGTTGATGACTCTTCCGAGCCATCGCGCCACTTCGTGTTTGCCCATGTGCCGACGTTTGCGCAGTTCTTCCTTGATGCGCCTGAGTGTCCGCCTCACCCGTTTTCGGGACGGCTTGCGTCCGACCCGGAATTTCCCTCGCAGGGTGGTGACGCAAAAGTGCGTCATGCCCAGAAAGTCGAAGGTCTCCGGTTTGCCCTGCCCGCGTTCTTTCCGTCTTGCTTTCGCAAACCGTCCGAACGCAATGAGCCGGGTCTTGTCGGGGTGCATGTCCAGCCCGAAACGGGCGAGCCTTTCCCTCAGATCGCTCAGGAAGCTCTCCGCTTCCCACTGGTGTTGAAAGCCAACCACGAAGTCGTCCGCGTAGCGAACAACGATCATGTCGCCTTTCCCCTTCCGTTTGCGCCATGACTTGTGCACCCAGAGGTCAAACACGTAGTGCAGGTAGGCGTTAGCCAGGACCGGCGAGACAATCGCCCCCTGAGGAACGCCTCTGCCCGTGTCCGTCCAGTCGGTCCCCTCCATGACGCCAGCGTTCAACCATTTGGTGATGAGGCGGATGAGGCGCTTGTCTCCGATGCGATGTTCCAGAAACCGAATCATCCAGCCCCGGTCCAAATTGTCGAAGAATGCGCGGATATCCGCGTCAAGAATCCAGTTGATCTTGCGCTGCTCAATTCCGACCGTGAGCGCGTCGAGCGCGTTGTGCGCCCCGCGCCCCGGTCGGAACCCGTAGCTGAACCCGAGAAACTCCGACTCGTAGATCGGTACCAGAATCATGTCCGCCACCGCCTTCTGAACGATCTTGTCCTCCAGTGTGGCGATGCCGAGCGGTCGTGTTCCGCCGTCCGGCTTGGGTATCTCGACCCGCCGAACCGGCGGCGCGCGGTACGCTCCCCTGTGCAGCCGTCCGTGCAGGTCGATCAGGCGATCTTCCAGCCCTTCGGCATACATTTCCCACGTCACGCCATCCACGCCGGCGGCCACGTCACTCTTGAGCGAGTGGAACGCTTCCGCCAGCACGGGCACCGTGATGTGGTGCAGGAGCGCCACGAGACGCTCTTCCGGGTTTCTCTTTGCAGCCTGCCGTATCCGGTCGGCCTCCTGTGACAGGCTTTCCCGCTTCTGCGCGCGGCGCCTGCTTCGGCTTCCCGAATTTCCCTCGGCCCCGTCCCTTGGCTCCGCCAACTCCGCTGAGCGTTGCCGCCCTTTGTTCGCTGGTTTCAAAGCTACTATGGACGGGTCTGACTTCTTCAAGCCGTCCGTCATTGGCTTTGGGTTTCCCCTCCTTTCCGCTGCGGCCCCGCACGACTGCGGGGCGACTTGAAGACCTCCCAGGTCCCGGTGGAATGCTTCTGTACGTGCCATGGTTCTTTGACCCCGGGATGCCCCATTTCGCCTCACCATATCGGCTGATGGGTGTTGCCTTCGACCCAAAGGAAAGTCTCGGCGCATCCGATCAATCCCATTTCGAGGCTCAATCGCCCGGCCCGCACATGCCGCTGCCGACGCTTCACCTGACACCTCACGGTGCCCGGCGCACGGCTCGCGGTGAAAGTCGGTGGTTAACCTTTGTTGGGTAGGCTGCTGGCGCGCGCGTCCTTAGGTGGAGGCTTTTCCGGTCCCGCTCTTTCGATTGCGGGCGGGTGCGCAGTTCCACCATAGACCACGTTTCCAGCGGCCCCCCTAAAATTCCGTACGTCCGGTTTTCCCGGGTACGGCTTCAAGCATCGGGCACCGCAAAGTTGAGATAGGGCCTTCCGCATGCTGCAACAGGTTAAGGCTGACCCAGCCATACTCTGTCCGCCGCAGGCGTTTACCCTATCCGTAGGCGACAGGCTGACGCCACTCTACATCGGTTTCTGAGCACCGACACCATGACGCCGGACTTGTAGCCACCCGAACCCAGAGGTCCTCGCTCAGAGTGGGTTGTGTTGTCCCACCCATCGTCGCTTAATCGACCTCATCCGCCAGTGAAAGATACTCCGCGCCATTTCCCGTTTGCGGTTATAGGTTTGGTCTTTGACATTCATGGGTCATCCTGTCTGTTCCTTTCACCTTCCGATCTTTCACCGCTGAACTTTCCCGAATTGCCGCCGTCTATACGTCGGGGGACCCAATGCGTGCTTTCCTCAGTTCTTCCGCATCGGTTCTAGCCATCAGGTAGAAAGGAAACCCTTGGCGTCCCCATTTGCCCCACAAATCAGCTTCATGTGGGAGTCCCATTTCGTCGCTTCAAACAATCGTTCGCTTTCGCTACGGTCCTCCGGTTTGCTCGCCACCCTGGCTGACCAGACCAGGTCAATAGACTGGCCTACGGTGACTTTGCACTTCCCAGCTCGCTGTGCACAGATCTCTCTGCGTTCAGTGGGATATGCTACGGCGCCAAACTGAGAATTGCGCCGACAGGACTTTCACCTGCGAGTTCAACAGCTAGATTCGCTGCACCCTTCCTGCGGGACTCTCACCCGCTGCACTCGCACCAGTTAGCCTGGCGCACCCTTTGTTGCGATGGACCCACTTTTCGGGAGTGTTGGAATGCGAAGTGCAGGCCGCCGCTGGATTGAGACCGGCTTCCTGACAGCATCCAGCCGACCGCAGCGACAACTCCGGCATTTGAGCTGAAGTTCCAGCCGATTTTCGGTCCTGTCTTCGAAGGCGGCGTCCGCTGCGCGGACGGCCCTTCAGCCCGTCCGGCCCCTCCGCATCGTGCCGCCCTGCCCGGTCGCAGAGCGCCTGCCTGTCGACCCGGGCCCGGAGCGCTGCCATGCCGCGGCCGAGGTCGCCCTCATCAGGTGCGCGATGGCACGCAGGCGTCGGGACTGTCGTGAATCATTGCACTTGCGCGCCAGGGCTCCAATGTCGTCGACCGTGCGGTCGGTGTTCGTGACCGCGATGCCTGCGGGCAAGTCTTCCTCCATGCGGGCTTTCGACACCCGCAACATGGAGCGGGACGGCATCGGCCGCGCTCGGTTTGTCGCATCGCGCCGCAGCATGATGTTCCTTCCTTGTTCGTGAGGCATTGCTTTCTTGAATTGGCATTGCCTCACGATGCCATGCCGAAGTGCCGCCGGACCTCTCCGGTCCCAACGAATTGCGACAACAGCCGGCAGTTCTTCCTTTCGTGTCGAACCCTCCCTGCGACGATCGCCGGATGCACTTGCAGGGCCTTGGCGAGATTCATCACGGCCATGGTCGTCGGCCTATCCCGCCCCGCGCGCCTCGACTTCCCCGAGCAGCCACGTCGCGTCGAACGCCTTGTCGCCGGTCAGGGCCCCGAACGAAAGGCCCTCAAGAAGATCCGGCACGCCCGCGAGGTCGTGCGCCTGGCCGGGAAGGATCACGAAGCGCACAAGGAAACCGAGCGCGCCCACAACGGCCACGATCTTGCTGGTCAGGCCTCCCCGGGAGCGGCCGATCCTCCGGCTGCGGGCCCCCCGTTTGCGCCCGCCGCCTTCTGGCGTGCCTGGACGATCGTGCCGTCAACGAACACGTGATCGAGTTCGAACTCGTCCGACAACGCGCTGGAAACACGCTCGAAGACGCCCGACACCGCCCGGCGGCGGAAGCGCTTGAAGACGCTGTTCCAGTTGCCGAAGCGCTCCGGAAGGTCGCGCCAGGACGATCCCGTCCTGGTCCGCCAGAGGAAGGCTTCGAGAAACCGCCGATTGTCCTCCGCAGTGGCGCCGGGATCGGTCGCCTTGCCGGGCAGCATGTGCTCGGTCCGCGCCCACATGGCGTCCGTCAGCAACGTCCTGCCTGCATTCACTTGATACCCGCTCGTTTGCCTGTGCCGCCGTGCCGACGGTCATTGGGACCGGAAATGGCGTCGTTCCGCTCGATTCGCAACTCGATTGTCAACAGGCCCTAGTCCCTTGAAGGCTTCGGCGGCGGACTTCGGATTTTGCCGCGCGTGAGCGCGAAGGATTGCTTTTTCAACCCGAGAGCGCATTTGCTTTTTGAAGTTTCGAGCTTGGGGCAGAATGCGATCACCCTTGCCGCCAAAAGTTTGCGCGGCACGCTTTAGGTAGCTGTAGAACGTCCAGCTTTTGTAGTCGTTGGTCAGTTCACCTTTTTTTACTCGGCTGAACCTTTGGCTGAACAAGGAGTAGTTAAAGCTACCAATCAAGGCCGCCGGTGATACGCCCCGATTGCCGATAACGTGTTGAGTACCGTCGCGTTTCGCGGCGACTGAAACTTTGCGATATAAGCGCGACATGGTGCTCTCACGAACGTAGACTTTCTTTCCATCATACCTAAACCCAAGATATTCGAGGCCATTCTGCCCCTGCGGACCGGTGAGGTGCTTGTAGGTCAGGCTCTGCCCACTACGCTCAAACTGAACCACGCAAGTCTTGGCGTCCTTGATCACAAGTGCTTCGCCGTGATTTTGAATTTCGCTTGTGGCAAAGGCCGTCGCGGCTAGGGCTTCATCCCCGCCGCCGGGCACAATCAAAAGGATGTCGTCAGAATACCGCATGTACACGCCTCTGCGCTCATGCGCGTAGGCGTTCATTGCGGCATCGAAATCCAACAAATAGAAATTGGCGATTAAGTCAGAGATTGGCGCACCTTGAGGCACTCCGTGTGGAAGTTCATTTCGCTGAACGAGGCTCTTGTAGGCGGGATCATCGCCACAGACTTTCGCTCTGAATACTTCATTTGAGCAAATCTGCTTGGGCATGTCCCGGTGAGGAACGGTGAAGCCCTCGACCATGAGGTTGCCGCGCTGTACTGGCCTAAGGAATCCAAGACGCCGATAAGCGGAGCGCTGGTCGACGAACCGGTAACGAGTGATATTTTTGAATACCGCGTAATGGTCCGGTGGCAACTCGTCCACGCCCAACAAGTCGCGCCATATGCACTTGATCCGATTGTGCAAGAGGCTTTCAAGGTAGCCTTTGATATCGAGCGCGACTGATACGCAATCGCCTTGCCGGTCAACTTCGTCAAATGCGTCCTTCGCGAAGTCGATGTTGCATTTGCCACCATTTGATCCCGGCTTAGAGATTTTTCGATAGGCGATGGGGCAATCCGAAATGCCTAATTCCTGAAGCCGTTGTTCGTACAGGACCGCGAGCTTGCGTCGGTAGTTGGCGAAGACATATGCGTCGCGCCTTGCACCATAGCGGATGGGGCGGGATTTTTTCTCAGGCTTTGCCACGTCGGTGGAGCGGTAGGGCTGCCACTCTTCATGGTACAGGAAGAACGGATAGAATGTGTTCGCGGCCACGCGCTTGGGGTTTGTGACAAGCCTCTCAATTTCATTCAATGAAATTGGCGCATCAAAGTGCGGGTAGTGCTTCAAATCAAAATTGGATAGCGAATAATCTTCTGTCATCTGTCCCGCGAGCGGGGACGGAACATCGGGTCAACGCACTTACCCTTTTCATTCCCGTCCCCGCCGTTCTGCGATGTGCGTTCGTCTTCGACGTGATAGTGTATACTGTCGTGAAGCTGGCAATCTGGTATTGCCGCATCGTCAACAAATCGCGCTGCGATCTTACAAAGGGGAGTTCCGCTGTGGAACACGCAATCTGCTCTGACCCGGCAACTTGCCTTGACAGATTAAACACTTAACTGAGACGCCCCGATTGACGCCCATACCACATACATGGGATGATAATTTTGTGATGCAAGATGTGGTGCCAAAAACTTAGCAGCCCATCACACGTTTGATCTTTCTGGGAGTATGGGGCGAATTGCAGAGACCGTTTCGAACGCGCAGGAAAACTTGGCCATTGCAAGGGGCTTGCTCTTCCAAGTCACCGTTGGCTAGGCCTCTTTCAAGCGCAGCCACTTCAAAGAGATCGGCCCGACGATAATAGACGTACGACTTGGGCTTCCATAGCCAGGGGTGTTCATGTTCCAGCAGAATACAGGTGCCGTCGCAAAGATCATTTGTCCAAGTCGTTACCGATACTAGCACAACCCGTTTTTGATCGTCGGGGTCAGTACACACGATATGGAGGTGCTTTTGGTCAGGGTTATGGTACGTGCCGGACGGCACTAAGAGCGTCCCAGCTTTGCAAACCAATTTTACAGACCTTTAAGAACTCCTGTAGCGTTGCCAATGCTTTCCATTTCAGCGGCGTGTTCTTTGTGAAACGGCACTCCAATAGCGGCCAACATGTTTTCAAATTCAATAGTTTTGGAATTCTGACCGGTTTCGTTCGGGTCTTCCCACTCTGGCACCCTGGCCTTGTCATGAGCATAATCGACAAGTTGCCATTGGGTCATGCCGCCAAACCTTTCCCAGACGGTCTCTAGCGTCACAACCTCGGCGTCGCTGAGTTCGTCAAGGTCATCAACTGAGATATCACCTGAAGCGAGACCCACTTCGTGGTTTGCGCGATCAGCAACAAATTCGGACCAACCGCCGTCATGCTCGGGCCAGACTTCGCCCTTGATGTGGTCGTAGGTGTAGGAGTTGACCGGCCCGTGACGCATGGACACACGGCGTTCCTCCAACATCGGGAAGCCAAATTGGGCGATGTTCTCACGATCCGCGAGGTACACGAGCTTAACCGCCTTCAAGACGTTGATGCGCTTTTTCGCCGTCTTAAGTGCGAAAAACGCTACAATTTGCGATGCTTTGCGTGGGTTGTACATATCGGGTTCCTTGCCGCTCATGTAGGACGAATCCTCATTGTGGACAAGATGTGGAAAGAATCCGTGAAGTGACTGTGGGCGCGAAACCACTTGATTTTGACACTCTCAACGAAGCACCGCCGCAAACCTCAGTTCCGTAACGTCGATCTAGATATCGCTCTCTCTCTGGACGAGAACTCCACCCGGCGGCAGGAGATCCTGGACCGGGTCCGGAGCCGCGGCCTCGCGAACACGGCGGAGAACCGGCAGCGGGCGGCGCTCGCCACCAGGGAGGCGAAGGACGAGCCGCACCACCGGGAGCTGGAGGCCGGATGGCGCGCCCGGGCGAAGGAGACGGGAATCGACCGGAAGCCACCTCGTCGACGCCGTGCGCGGCGGCCTCGGCCCCTGCCTCGTGACGGGCCGCGCGCTCCGGGCGGAGCGCGAGATCGTCGCGACGATGCGGTCCGCGCGGGAGGCCGGCGGCCCTCTCGCCGACGCGGCCCGGGTGGAGAGGGCCCTGGCGAAAGGCGACCTGACGGAGGGCCAGCGCGAGGCGGTGCGCACGGTCCTGCTCGGAAAGGGCCGGATCGCCGGCGTGCAGGGCTACGCGGGGACCGGCAAGACGGCGATGCTGCGGACCGTCGGAGAACTTTCCGGGGACCGACGCGTGATCGCGCTGGCCCCGAGCGCGGCCGCCGTCCGGGCGCTCCGGAGGGAGGCCGGGCTTCCCGCGCGAACTCTGCAGGGGTTCCTGTCCCGATACCGAGACGTTGCCGACGGCACGGCGAGCGCGGAGGGGATTGCCCGGCTGCGCGAGACGTTCGCCGGACCGGTCCTGGTCCTCGACGAGGCGTCGATGGCCGGGACCGTGCAGATGCGCTCGCTGATGCGGATCGCGGACGGGATCGGCGCGGCGCGGCTCGTGCTCGTCGGCGACACGCGGCAGCTCAGGGCGATCGAGGCCGGGCAGCCCTTCCGGCAGCTCCAGGAGGCGGGGATGCCGACGGCGGTGATGGACGACGTGCTCCGGCAGCGGACGCCGCATCTCAGGGAGGCCGTGGCCCACGTCATCGGCGGCAGGCCGGGCGAGGCGCTGGGCAGTCTCGGCGACGACGTCCACGAGGTCGCGGCCGACGCGCTCGGCCGGACGGCGGGACGCCTGTGGCTGGACCTGGACGAGGCCGCCCGCGCCGGAACGGCGGTCCTCGCGCCGACGCACGAGCTCCGGGCGGAGATCAACGCGACCGTCCGCGCGGGGCTTGCGGCGGAGGGCGCGCTCAAGGGGAGGGAGATGGAGATCCGCCGGCTGGTCACGCGCGGGATGACAAGGCCGCAGACCGGCGACATCCGCAACTGGAGCGAAGGCGACGCGGCGGCGTTCCATCACGACCTCTGGGGCGGCAAGGCGAAGGCGGGCGAGGTCTTCACCGTGAACGCGATCGACGGCGAACGCGCGGAGCTCGTCCACGACGACGGACGGGTCCTGACGGTGAACCCCGGCGGCAAGCGGCTCCGCTACCAGCTCGAGCTCCTTGAGGAGGCGACGATCCGGATCCGGGCCGGGGACGCGATCCGCTGGACGCGCAACGACAGTCGCCGGGATCTCGTGAACGGGGAGAGGGCCAAGGTTCTCTCCGTCGGTCCGAAGGCCGTCCGGTTCCGTGCGGCGGACGGCCGCGGCCTCATGCTCTCGCGGGACGACCCGCAGCTCCGCCATCTCGACCACGCGTACAGCGCCACCGTCCACGGGGCCCAGGGCACCACCGCCGACCGGGTGATCGCGGTGCTTGATTCGGGCCTGGGCGCGCTCGCCGACCAGGCGACGTTCTACGTGGAGGTGAGCCGGGCGCGGGACGAGACCGTGATCCTGACCGACAACCGGGAGCGGCTGGCGGAGACGCTGGAGGAGCGCACGGGGCTGCGGATGACCGCGCTTGAGGCCGTCGGCGAGAGGACGGGAACGAGAGACCCCTCCACGTCTACGGCGTCGCACTCGGCATGCGTACCCACAAAGCGGATGCAGACGACGCGATGCCGGCAATTGATCTTCACCACGAGGCGATGGTCCTTGCCCTTGATGTTGAAGATCGCCCGGTTGTCGCCAACGATGCTCGCGTTGCCATGCATCTCCTTCAGGGCGGCCGGCGTATCCCAATCCGCTTGCTTCACTTCCCTGCACCATGCGAGAAGCGGCTCTTCGGCATCCGGGTGACGCTGCCAGGACTCCCGGAGCGTCTTCTTGGCGATGATCCGCATGACCTGTCCGCACCGTTCCCGCTTGCATGTCAAGTGCATTGCTCCCGGCACGGGAACTGTTGCATGCAGGGGCGCTGTCTCCCGTGTCAAGCGATCCGGCTTGGCCAAAGGAGCCCTCACCGGACAGCGCACTCGAATTTCCGCCAGCCCGTTAGCCTATTGCGGTGCAGTGCAATTTCACCATAACTGGCTTCGCTCGGACCGAGGGCAGGAGAGACCCGAAGCAAGATCTCGGCCGGGCTGCCTGGCTCGCGCCGGAGCGGTCGCGGTTGCCGGGTTCAATGGCCAGTGGTGGTGCCAGGGATCCAGGAGCAGGAGCGGCCACTGGCGCCATAGGGGACAAGGGCGCCCTCGATAGAGAGGAACCCGGGAGAGACGGCGGAACAATGATCGCGGACCACCTTGCCTGCATCGAGCAGTTCGGCGCGGAACTCCGGAAGGTCGCAGACAACCTGCGGGCCAACTCGAACCTCGCGTCGAACGAGCACTTCATGCCCGTCCCGGGCCTGATCTTCCTGCGGCATGCGACGAACCTCTGCTACGCGGCGCTGGAGGCGATCGAAGCCGACAAGGCCGCTGGCAGAACGCCTGACCTCCCGCGCGTCGAGGCCGATCTCGCCCGCCGCCGTGCCCTGACGCTGCCCGAGGCAGCATGCTATGACGTGCTGCCGGAGATGCCGAAGGACGGCACTCTCGGTGCTAACGTCACCGCCCGCGATGGACGCCGTGGAAGAGCGTTTCCCGCCGCTTGCCGGGCAGTTGCCGAAGGACTGCACGCAATTCGAGAACGATGTCCTCGAAGAGATGATGCGGACCTTCGATTCCGAGGCGCTGCGCACGGCCTCGGGCGACGTGTTCGGCCGCATCAACGAATGTTTCCTTGCCGAGTTCTCGAAGCGGCGCGCGCACGACGACGGCGAGTTCTTCACGCCGCCCTCCATCGTCCAGACCATCGTCAACGTGATCGAGCCCGACCACGGCATCGTCTTCGATCCCGCCTGCGGCTCGGGGGCATGTTCGTGCAGTCGAGCCACTTCATCGAGGCTGACGGCGGGGACACGATTGAGCGGGCGACCTTCCACGGTCCCGAGAAGAGCGAGACCACCGCGAGGCTCGCCCAGATCAACCTCGCCGCACACGGGCCGGTGGGCAAGATCCGGGCCGGAAACGAGGCCAGGAAGAATTCGAACGCCAACTGTCCGCGGCTTCAGGCCGACCCTGGCCAGCAAGCGGTGACCCAACGACCCGGGTCGCGGCGGATCACCCGAGACAAGGCCCCGCGATGACCGATTACGCATCCCTCGAAACTGTGCAGGACAGGCTTCTCTGGCTGTCGTCCTGGATGATCCACAACGCTAACACGCTTCGGCAAAAGGACAGGCACGACGTCAAGGTCGGCGGTCACCAGGCCAGTTGCGCGTCGTCGGTATCGCTGATGACGGCGCTCTATTTCCACATCCTGCGGCCCGAGGACCGCATCGCGGTGAAACCCCACGCCTCTCCGGTCTTTCACGCCGCGCACTATCTCACCGGCGGTATCGCGCGGGACAGGCTCGAAGCGTTCCGCGACATGGGTGGCGCGCAAAGTTATCCCTCGCGCACGAAAGACGTCGACGATGTCGACTTCTCGACCGGTTCGGTCGGCCTCGGCGCTGCGATCCCGCTCTTCGCGTCGCTGACGCAGGACTACCTCAGAAGCCACGGCTGGCTGAAAGACCGGCCAGACGGCCGGATGATCGCACTGATCGGGGATGCCGAGCTTGACGAAGGCAACGTCTACGAGGCGCTCCAGGAAAGCTGGAAGCACGGCCTCGGGAACACCTGGTGGATCATCGATTACAACCGCCAGAGCCTTGACGGTGTCGTGCGCGAAGGACTGTGGCAGCGCATCGAAGCCTCGTTCGAGGCGTTCGGCTGGCGGGTCGAGCGGCTCAAGTTCGGCAAGCTGCAACGCGACGCCTTCGCGAAACCGGGGGGCAAGGCCCTGCAGGCCTGGATCGACGACTGCCCCAATGCGCTCTACTCGGCGCTCCTTTACCAAGGGGGCGCGGCATGGCGGGCGCGACTGTCACGAGATCTCGGCCCCGACATCGACGCGTTCCTTGATGCCCATTCCGATGACGCGCTCGCGCGGATCATGGAAAACCTCGGCGGACACTGCCTTCAGACAATCTGTGACACGCTCCGGCGTGCCGACAACGATCGGTGCACGGTGTTTCTCGCCTACACGGTCAAGGGCTGGGGAACGCCCCTTGCCGGGCACAAGGACAATCACGCGGGCATCATGACCTCGGCCCAGATCGAGGCATTCCGCGACCAGCTCTCGATTCCCGAGGGCGCGGAATGGGACCGGATGGCGGGCGTCGACGACCCCGAGGCGCTTGAGGCGTTTCTCGGAAAGGTGCCTTTCTTCCGGGCCCGGCCGCGACGGCACTGCGCGGCATGGATCACGCCACCCGATCGCGTGGATCTCACCGATCAGACGATCAGCACGCAGGCCGCCTTCGGGAAGATCCTGGACGAAGTCGCCAGAACCGGCGGCGACGCGGCAGATCGAGTGGTCACGATGTCGCCCGACGTGACGGTTTCGACCAGCCTGGGGCCGTGGGTGAACCGCCGCGGCCTGTACGCGCGCAACGAGCTTCCCGACACCTTCCGCGACGAAAAGGTTCCAAGCCTCCTGAAGTGGGCCTTCTCCCCGTCCGGCCAGCACATCGAGTTCGGCATCGCCGAAATGAACCTCATGCTGATGCTCGGTGCGGCCGGTCTCTCGCACAGCTTGTTCGGAGAGCGCCTGATCCCGATCGGCACGGTCTACGACCCCTTCGTCTCGCGCGGTCTCGATGCCCTGAACTACGCCTGCTACCAGGACGCGCGCTTCATCCTCGTCGGCACGCCGTCAGGCGTCACTCTGGCGCCCGAGGGCGGCGCGCACCAGTCTGTCGGAACCCCGCTCATCGGAATGAGCCAGGACGGCCTTGCAAGCTTCGAACCCGCCTTCCACGACGAGTTGTCGATCTTGATGACCTGGGCCTTCGACTACCTGCAAAGGAATGGCGACGCAGACCCGGACGAACGGACGTGGCTTCGGGACGAGACCGGCGGATCGGTCTATTTCCGGCTTTCGACCCGCCCAGTCGATCTTCCGTTTCGACGCGCTGACCCAGGATTCGAACAGGGCGTCGTCGACGGCGCCTACTGGCTGCGCGAACCGGGACCCAACGCCGATGTCGTCATCGCCTACCAGGGCGCCGTCGGCCCCGAGGCGATCCGTGCCGCCGGCCTGATCGGTGAGGACCGGCGCGATGTCGGTGTGCTCGCCGTGACTTCGGCGGACCGGCTGAACGCCGGATGGACCGCCGCGCAACGCGCCCGCGCCCGCGGCAGCCCAAACGCCGTCAGCCTCGTCCAACGGCTCCTCGACCCGCTACCCCGGCACTGCACGATCATAACCGTCATCGACGGACATCCGGCGACCCTGGCTTGGCTAGGCGCGGTCTCGGGCCACCGGACAGTATCACTCGGCGTCGAGCACTTCGGTCAGACCGGCCGGATCAGCGACCTCTATGCCCATTTCGGCATCGACACGCCGGCCATCGTAGCGGCAGCAAGCCGGATCGCACCGGGCAGACCGATACAAAATATAACACACGATTGGTGAGTGGTGACTATTGAAGCCAGAGGTGGCCTAGTGGTTAGTTCTATACAAAGGATTCCATTTGTTCGCGAATCGTGATGCCGTGCTCCGTGCCGCCGTCATGCGGCCAGCGAAAACGGAGACAGGACCATGGGCAGGAAGTCGACGCGTCGGGAAGTCGAGCTTTCGGACGAGGACCGCGAGCGCCTCGAACAGATCATCGGCAACCCGCGGAGCCCCCGGAAGCACGTCTGGCGAGCCCGCATCATCCTGGAGCCCGGCTCGGGCCGCGGCCTGGTCGAGACCATGCGCCGGACGGGCATGTCGAAGCCGACGGTCTGGCGCTGGCGGGACCGCTTCCTCGCCGGGGGCGTCGACGGGCTTCTCCGGGACGCCACCCGCCCTCCGGGAAAGAAGCCGGTCCCCGAGGAGAAGGTGAAGGCCGTGATCGCGCTGGCGATGTCGCCGCCGCCGGAGCACGTCCGGCACTGGACGGTGCGGGCGCTGGCGAGGAAGCTGGGGATGGCCGTCTCCACCGTGCACGGCATCCTGAAGGCCAACGGCCTCCGGCCGCACCAGGTGAAGACCTTCAAGGTCTCCCGCGACCCGAGGTTCGCGTTCAAGGTGCGCGACGTCGTCGGCCTCCACGTCGACCCGCCCGACCACGCGGTGGTCCTCTCGGTGGACGAGAGTGAGCGCGTGAACGCCATTGGTTCGAGTGAGCGCGCGAACCGGATACAGGCATTGGGGCGGACGCAGAGGCCGCTGCCGATGAAGCCCGGACACGCCGAGACCAGGACCCACGACTACAGGCGGAACGGCACCACCTGCCTGCTGGCCGCGCTCGACGTCGCCACCGGCAAGGTCGTCGGCCGGACGGTCGGGCGGCACCGCCCGGAGGAGTTCCTCGCCTTCCTCGACCACGTCGCCGAGGGGATCGATCCCGGAACCCCGGTCCATGTCGTCCTCGACAACGTCTCCTCGCACAAGCCGGCCGAGGTCCGCGAATGGCTGAAGGGCCGTCCCGACTGGCAGTTCCACTTCACCCCGACCTCGGCCTCCTGGATGAACGCCGTCGAGGGGTTCCTCTCCAAGCTGTCGAGGCAGAGGCTGAAGGACGCGGTCTTCGACTCGCTTGACGAGTGCATCGCGGCCATCGAGGGCTGCATCGAGCACCACAACGCCAACGACGCCCGCCCGTTCCGCTGGAGCAGGAAGCCGGAAGACCTCGTCGAGGCCTGGAAGAGAGGGCACCAGAAGCTGCAGGAAATGGCATCAAGTGAATGAATCAAAACACTAGTCCCCAAAGGCGCGTGACATCACGCTGCTCAGCCGTCGCGCGAAGGCGGCAGGGTCGGTCGGGGTCTCCCCTTCGATGATGCGCGCCTGGTCGAACAGAAGGTGTGCTGCGTCCCTAAGCAGGTCATCCGCATCATTCTCAACGCGCCCGGCCAGTTTGGAGATGATCGCGTGGTTCGGGTTCAATTCCAGAACACGCGGCATGCCCTCTTTCAGCTGGCCGTGGCGTTTCAGCAAGCGCTCGAGGTTGACATCCATGTCGCCGTCATCCGCAACGAGGCAGACGGGGCTGTCCGTCAATCGCTTGGACGGGCGCACATCCTTGACCGTCTCGCCCAGCTCTGCCTTGATCGCCGCAATCAGCTTCGAGAGGTCGGCCCCTTCCGGCTTGTCCTTGCCTGACCCGGTCTCGTCTTCATTGATCGCGTCCAGATCTGCCGCTCCCCGGGTGATGGACTTGAACCCTTTGCCTTCAAACTCCGTGATCTGCTGAAGCCAGAACTCGTCCACGTGATCAGAGAGCAGCAGCACCTCGACGCCCTTGGCCTTGAAGCCTTCGAGGTGGGGCGATCCGGCGAGTTTGGCCGGGTCTTCGCCCGCGATGTAGAAAATCGCCTCCTGGCCGTCCTTCATCCGCTCGACGTAGGCAGCGAGGCTGGTCAACCCGTCCGCGCCAGTCGAGGCGAAGCGGCAAACCTCGAGAATGCGGTCGCGCAGGGACGGATCCTCGACGAGACCCTCTTTCAGCACCGCGCCGAAATTGCCCCAGAACGTGGCATAGTCCTCCGGCGCCTTCGTGGCTTTCTTCTTCAGCTCGCTCAGGACCTTCTTGGTGACCTGTGTCTTGATCCTTGCAAGCTTCGGATCGGCCTGAAGCATCTCGCGCGAGACGTTCAGCGACAGGTCCTGGCTGTCCACGACCCCGCGCAGAAAGCGCAGACAGGCGGGGATCAGGTCTTTCGTCGTCTCGGAGATGAAGACGCGGTTCACGTAGAGCTTCACATGGCTCTTCCGCTCGGCATCGAAGAGGTCAAACGGCTGGACGGACGGCACGAACAGAAGGCTCGTATGGTTCAGCGAACCTTCGACCTTGTTGTGCATCACATGCCAGGGCGTATCGAAGGCATGGGAGGCATGCTTGTAAAACTCGGTGTATTGCTCCTCGGAGATGTCCTTCGACGGGCGGGTCCAGAGGGTTTCGGCCGCGCTTAACGTCTCGTCGCCAAGCTTCACGGGAAAGCTGACATGCTCGGAGTAAGCCTTGATGATGTGGCGGACGCGGGCCTCTTCAGCGAATTCCTTGGCGTCCTTTTTCAAATGAAGAGTGACGGTCGTCCCGGCGGCATCGCGGGTGGCGGGCTCGATCGTGAAGCCTCCCTTGCCGTCCGAGGACCAGAGCCAAGCCCCGTCTTCCCCGGCCTTGCGCGTCAGAACGTCCACCTTCGAGGCGACCATGAAGGCCGAATAGAACCCGACGCCGAATTGGCCGATGAGGCCGGGCGCGTCTTTCTCTTCGGCCTTCAGCGCTTCGATGAAGGCGCCGGTGCCGGACTTGGCGATGGTGCCGAGGGTGTCCAGCAAATCGGCATGGTTCATCCCGATGCCGTTGTCAGAGACCGACAGGGTTTTCTTGTCCGTTGCGAGCGTGATGGCAAACCCGTCAGGAGGCGCGAGGCTGGCGTCCGTCAGCGCCGCGTAGCGGAGCTTGTCGCAGGCATCCGAGGCGTTGGACACGAGCTCACGCAGAAACACCTCGCGGTTGGAGTAGAGCGAGCTTGCCACGATCTCCAGAAGCTGACCCACTTCGGCCTGGAAGGGAAAAGTCTCTTTCTCGATAGCTTCAGTCATTTTGCTCCTCCAATTTCCTTGCGCGGCGTTGATTCGGGAGCCGCGCGCACCGTGTTCAATATTCGCCGTTCAACCCCAAGGACCGCCACTTGTCTGCCGGACAGGTGCATGTCGTATGGAGCTCCCGCCCAGTTTGCGCAGCTCCGCAATCCGTTTCTCGACAGGTGGATGCGTGGCGAACAGGCTGTCGACGGCATGCATGTGCAGCGGGTTGACGATGAACATGTGCGCGGTGGCCGGATTTCGTTCGGCCGCGACGTTGTCAATCCGGCCGGAAAGGACGCCAAGCCGGTTCAACGCCGAGGCCAGCCACTCCGGGTTCCCGCAGATCGCCGCGCCCTCCGCGTCTGCCTCGTACTCGCGGACACGACTGATCGCCATCTGAACCATCGCCGCCGCCATGGGCGCCAGGATCATCATGGCGATTGTGCCTACCATCCCCAAGGGCCGATCTCGCCCGCCACCGAAGAAGATGGCGAAGTTGGCGAGCATGGAAACCGCACCTGCGAGAGTGGCCGTGATCGTCATGGTGAGCGTGTCGCGGTTCTTGATATGCGCCAATTCGTGGGCCACGACGCCTGCGACCTCCTCACGGCGCATGTTCCGCAAGAGACCGCGCGTCACGGCGACGGCTGCGTTTTCCGGATTCCGCCCGGTCGCAAAGGCGTTGGGCTGCTCGGTCTCGATGATGTGGAGCGCGGGCATGGGCAGCTCGGCGCGCCGCGCCATGCTTGCCGTCATCTCCCAAAGCTCGGGCGCCGACCCCTGATCCACGGGTCGCGCGCCATGCATCCGCAGCACGGCCCTGTCCGAATTCCAATAGGCAAGAAAGTTCATGCCGAAGGCGACCACGAGCGCGATGACAAGCCCGGCCTCGCCGCCCAGCATGAGCCCGAAGGCCCCCACAAAGCCGGTCAATGCAGCCATGAGCAAAAAGGTGCGCACCATCGAGTTTAGCCTCCGAGCCCTGATACCGTGGATTTAGGAACGGTCAAAGGCGGCGACAATGGTTGGCCACACCGGAATCGACGTCACCGAGGCGCATGCAGCCATGGCGGCATCAAGTGGAGCGGAATTGGGCCGCATATGCGCCTCGGCACCTTCTTGCGTCGGTCGCTGATGAAAAACCTGGCGCCAAAATCTTGAAGTCACGCATCGCGCTCACCTTGTCAGCGCCGAGACGCCCAGATGGGGTTTCACGGATACGCTGGAAGGTGCGGCTGTGACAGCGGACCGGTCGCCGTTTCGGGAGTGGATCGGGGGCTGTCATTTGCTGCGATCCATGCGTCGTTCAGGATGACGGCGTCGGAGGCGTCGCTATAGCAGTCCACGGTTCCTTCGTTGTGCCCGCAGTTGACCATGTTGAGTTCAACGTAATCAACGCGACTCTGCAGCCATGGCCGCTTTTTCTGCCTCGGTCATTTCCGGGGGGTCGGCAGGCGCGTCGCTGCCGTTGCAGCTTCCATGGCAGCCTTATCTGCTTCCATTTGCGCGATCTCTTCGGCGGTCGGCCCGTCGTCCCCGCCCCCGCAGCCCGCGAGGGCCAGCGACCCGGCGATCATAACCGCCGTTGTACACGCCGGAATTCGCCGCTTCAGGATACCGGATCAGTATGGGTGAAGCGACCGGTGCAACCCGGCTGTGCTTGTGTCAAACGACCTGCAGCTCTGTACTTGCCTGAAGAATGGATCGTCCGGATTGGGCATACATGGCGTGAACCATGATTCCGTGGTAATATCATGCGAACCCCGTCGGGGTGTCCGAAAGTCGTGAACGGAGAGACCGATGACCCGCCGCCGTCTTCCCATCGGGATACAGGACTTCCGCACGATCAGAGAACAGGATTTCTACTACGTCGACAAGACTCCACTCGTCCGGAGGCTGGTGGAAGAGGGACGCTTCTATTTCCTGTCTCGCCCCCGCCGGTTTGGCAAGAGCCTCCTGCTGGACACGCTTAGATCACTGTTCGAGGGCCGTGAGAAATTGTTCCGGGGTCTCGACATCCACGGACACTGGGACTGGTCCGCCACCCATCCGGTAGCGCGGTTAAGCTTCGGCGGGAAATACAACGAGCCGGGCGAAATCGAAGGGGACATCATAGAGCAACTGGAGGCGATCGAGCGCCAGCATGGACTTGCGTCAGCGCCTAGGTCCGATACCGGACCCAGGCGCCTACGGAGCATTCTTGACCGCCTTCACCATGCCACCGGGCGACAGGTGGTGGTTCTCGTGGACGAGTACGACAAGCCGATCCTGGACGTTCTCCACGACCCGGAACTTGCGACGGCCAACCGGGACTACCTCCGAGGGTTCTACGGCATCATCAAGGACTGTGCCGATCATGTCCGCTTCACCTTCGTAACCGGCGTGAGCATGTTCTCCAAGGTCAGCCTGTTCTCCGGCCTCAACAACCTCGAGGACATCAGTCTAGATCCGCGGTTCGCCACCATCTGCGGCTACACGGAGAGCGATCTGGACCGCGTGTTTGGGCCCGAGCTCGACGGCTTGGACCGGGAGGAGATCCGGACCTGGTACAACGGCTATCACTGGCGGGGCGGGGAGAGGGTCTACAATCCCTACGACGTGCTGCTTCTGCTGCGAAACCTCGAATTCCGCCCTTATTGGTTCGAGACCGGATCCCCGACGTTCCTGTTCCGGATGCTGATGGAGAATTCCGTCAGCCCGATGGAGTTGGAAAACAGGATGGCCGACATGTCGCTCGTCTCGAAGTTCGACGTGAACGACATCGGGGTCGAGGCGCTGCTGTTCCAGACCGGCTACCTGACCATCGCGGAGGAGCGGAAGGAGGGGCACCGGACCTTCTACCGTCTGGACTATCCCAATCTCGAGGTGCGGCTCAGCCTGAACGACCAGCTTCTCGCATATCTCGGGCAGACGGGAACAGAGCCGCTGATCAAGGGCAGGGAACTCCGATCGCTTCTCGAAGCCAACGACTTCGAGGGATTTGCCGAACGGCTCCGCTCGTATCTTTCCGGGATTCCCTACCAGTGGCACGCGACGGGCGATCTCGCCCGCTACGAGGCCTGGTACGCGAGCCTGCTGCAAATGTGCCTCCGTGCCGTCGGCGTGGACTTGCGTGTGGAGGATGCGTCAAGCCATGGCCGGGCGGACATGGCGATGCTGACGGGCGGGCAGGTGTTCGTGATGGAGTTCAAGATGGCGGAAAGCGCCGAGGGTGCCGACGCAGCGCTGGATGCAGCGATCAACCAGATGCGCGAGCGGGGCTATGCGGAGAAGTACCGTGACCGCGGGGAGCCTGTCCACCTGCTCGGCGTGGCATGCGGCCGCGAGGAACGGAACCTTCTCGGGATCAGGGCCGAGCCTGCCTGAGCGGACGATGGCGCGCCCCAACCACGCCAGATCAGAGGGTCCCGGCGATCATAACCACCGTTAGCGGGGCGAAACTCGCCGGACCGGAGCGCCAACCCGATCATGATCGGAAGTTCAGCGTGCAATCCGCCAAGCCCACTTCAACCGGCGTTACAGGTCTGCAGCCGACGAGCGTATCCCGAGCTCTGATCGTTTTTGCATCGGTTCTCTATTCTGACTGCTTGAACAGTTCAGCAATGTCAGTCATCGGTCGAAACAGTTTCATCGGCTCATCGGCAAACGGAAGAAAGCTCTCGCGTTCGTAGAACCGGCGAGCGGCCTCATCCTTCGCGCTGACGATTACTGCGAAGGAGGCAATCTCGCTTTGAACTGCCCTGAAAAGCGCATCCGCAAGCAGAAACCTGCCATACCCTTTGCCTTGATGGCGCCTGTCTACAGCGAGGCGGCCGAGAAGCGTCGCCGGAATTTGGGGATAGCGTGGAAGCTTGCGGACCACAGACGATGGCAACGCTCCGAGGTTCACGGCCGCTGCAGACAAAGTGTAGTAGCCACCGATGCTACCGTCCGGCAGTCGGAGAACAAACGGGGCGGCCACGTTTCTCCGTGCGTCTTGTTTGGCCTGGGTCCGTAAATATCGATCAAGCGCCTCGACGCCGCTCTTGAATGCCGATCGATCATGATGCGAACCAAGCACCTCGACCCGCAGATCCCCCCAATCCGTAGCCATTGCGGATCAGGTGTCGCTTGCCCGTAGGTAGCGATCCACGGTTTCGCGGAGGCGGGCGTTTGTCGGCATGGGATTGATCAGGGCGTCCACGAAAGCCCGACTGTCACGCATGCTCAGATCAAGCCGCTGATGCTCCTCAACGGCACGGCGGGCTGCCTCCTGAACGCTGGTCAACACAAGATCCGTTACTGTTCGGCCCTGCAGTGCCGCCGCGTGCTCGATCAAGCTCTTCTGCTCTACTGTCATGCGAACCTCAAGACGCTCGGCACGAAGGCGCCTACGAGGTAAGTTCATGTCAGCTGTTGCCATGATTTGTCTCCTTTCCGAAAGTTGTACGGCCGTTGCACGGTTACGTCAAGGAATTTAGGTTGTTAGAAACCTCAGGTCACGTCCGTCAGTTGCAGGTTTGTAACGGCGGTTATGGTCGCCGCGACCCTGGCCCATCTTCAACAAACTTGACTGCAAATTCGGAACGTTCGAGCAACATTTGATGATTTTCGAGCGTCCGGGAATCCGGCAATTCAATCATGTCAATGGGTTGCCAGTTCCAAGGGCCGTTTGCAGTGCCATTTTACGAGACCTTCCCCTTCCGCCTGGCCGCGGATCGGGATAGCCTGCCGCTCATGTTCATCCGTTCCACAAGGACGGGCGCCGCGTCCGACGGATCGCCGCGCATCACGCATCGCCTGGTCGAGAACCGGCGCGTCGGCGGCAAGGTGCGCCAGAGGACCCTGCTCAACCTCGGGCGGCATTTCGCAATCGGCCGGGATTCCTGGCCCCTGCCTTGCCGTCGCGTCAAGGAACTGATGTCGGGCCAGCAGGGGCTGGGCTTCGAGCCGCTGGATCCGGAAACTGCGGCGCGACAATCAACTTGAGACTCCTGCGACAATCTGGATGAGACGGGGAAAGCCGGCGGCCCGGAACGGAGGGAGGGCGTAGCCCGACCGGAGTTCCGGGCCGCCGGCTCGCAAAATTTCCCCCCGTGCCTTCTGGCGGATTCGGCTGGCCGGGCGAATGGTGGTGCTTTCCCAGCAGGGGAGCGTGGCATTGCCCGGACATCACATAACCGATTGCCAGAAGAGGCTGTTCATGATCCATAAGAAGACCGACACCATCGAGGTGGCTGCCGCCAAGGCAGGCTTCAGCCGGGCCACCGGCTACCGACTTGCCGCCGATCCGCTGCCAGTTCAGGAGAAGAAGCCGCGGGGCCGGCGCCGCCCGGACCCTCTGGCCGGTATCTTTGAAGAGGAAGTCGTGCCGATCCTCGAGGCCAGCCCGGACATTCGCCCGGTCGGCGTGTTCGAGGAGCTGATGCGCCGCCATCCCGATCTGGACCCGGGGGTGCGGCGCACGCTGGAGCGGCGGATCCGCGTCTGGCGTGCCGAGCATGGCCCGGAGAAGGACGTGATCTTCCGCCAGAAGCATGAGCCGGGCCGGCAGGGCTTGTCCGACTTCACCCGCATAGGCCCGCTCGGCGTGACCGTGGCCGGGCAGCCGCTGGATCACATGCTCTATCACTTCCGCCTCTCCTGGTCGGGCTTTGCCCATGTCCGGGTGGTGCTCGGCGGTGAGAGCTTCACGGCGCTGGCGGAGGGGCTGCAGGACGCGCTGCGGCATCTCGGCGGCGCGCCCCGGGAGCACCGCACCGACAGCCTGTCGGCGGCATTTTGCAACCTGAGCAAGGACGCGGTTGAGGACATGACCGGGCGCTACCGGGCGCTGTGCAAGCATTACGGCATGGAGGCCACCCGCAACAACCGCGGCGTGGCGCACGAGAACGGCTCGATCGAGGGGCCGCACGGCCATCTCAAGCGCCGGATCGCGGAAGCCATGTGGCGCACGTACGCCATGCTCACCGACGTGGAGGCCGTGTTCCGGTCGCTCAAATCCGAACTCGGCCTGCGTCCCGTCCATCACCAGAAGCAGGGCCGGGCCGACGCTCACCTCTTCATCTCGGTCATCGCCTGCCAGGCCATACAGGTCCTGCGCACGCGCATGAAAGGCTTCGGCCACCACGACAGCTGGACCACGCTGCGCAATGCCCTGCGGCCGCTGCAACGCACCACGACGGCCTTCGCCAGAGCCGAAGGAAAGGCCCTGCACCTGCGGAAAACCGCCGATCCGGACGGCGTCCAGGCCGAAATCTACCAAGCCATGCAGATCCCGCAGCCGCCGCCCAACGTCCGCAGGACAGTCGTCTGAATGCCGGTCGGCAATCCGCACGAATAGCAGCCTGAACTGGCTCGGCGCTCGCTTGTAGTGCCACTTGGATTCCCATGCCATTGTTTGTAAATGATCTTTTGCACTGGTTGTTGAAGATGGGTTAACTGCATTGACCGCTGACCGAGCTGCCGTGACGGCACTGTTGGTCGCCGTGCGCTGTGCGTCCTGCTTGGCTTTCGGTTCCATTGCGGCCGTGTCGCCTGCCGCTATGTCGGTCATGTCGTCGCCACTGCTCCCCCCCAATGGCATTTCATTAACGATTCGGCGTCATTTCCTTAAGGTGGCGCACCAATTCCGGGGCAGCTTCGCCCCGGCCGGGTCCGGATGGGCGTGAGGCTACGCGGCCTGCCTCCGGTTGCGGTCCCACTTCCCGACGGGCTTTTTCGAGCGGCGCGGGAAAGAGCGCCCGGGCCGCGAGGACCGAGTCCGCGACGCGGCTCACGGCGTCGGCCAGCGCCGCCGCCTGCCCCAGGATCATTTCCTCGAGGCTGCCGGCCAGCATGGCCAGCGCATTGCTGAAGTTCGTTCGCCTCTTCGGCAGGTCGCCTTCGTGCGCGTCGTCGAGCACGCCGTCTCCGCGGTTCGTGAACAGGCGCGTCATGGCGATCAGGTTGAAATGGGCGTAGAGTTCCTGGCGGACGCCGCGTTCGCTCCTGCCGTGGAACGCGTCCACCGCGATGACGTCCTTCGAAATCTTGTACATCTCTTCGAAGCAGCAGAGAAAATACCTATAAAGCCTTTACAGGCGACATCGGACCCGTTACACTGAGTTCTCAATCCCTGGCAGGATTGAGGAGGTGGTGGAGCCACCACGGGCAAGATGTGCGGACAGGACATCCTGAAGACCCTGCCGGAACAACACCGCCAGCGGCTGGAACTGAGACTGGCGCAGATGATCCTGTCCCGTCTTCAGCAGCAGGATCGGAACAGTGACAGCGGTTCTCGAAGAGAGCGCCAGCCGGCTTCGTGGCCGGGTGGGCGTCAGTCACACGCGCCGGAAGGCGGTGGTGTACGTGCGGCAGTCGACGCCGGGTCAGGTTGAGCGCCACGGCGAGTCGACGAGGATCCAGTACGGGCTGACGGACCGCGCCCGCATTCTGGGCTGGGCGGACGTGGACATCCAGGTGGTGGACGACGATCTCGGCTGCTCGGCCCGCGAGGCCGGGACCCGTTCCGGATTCAGCGGCCTGGTCGCGGACATCGTTCTCGGCGAGGTGGGGATCGTCATCGTCAGCGAGGTGAGTCGCCTCGCGAGAAACCTGTCCGAGTGGGGAGGACTTCTGGACTTCTGCAGCAGGGCTGATACGCTGATCGCCGACGCCGAGACGCTGTATGACCTGAAGCGTCCGAACGACCGCTTCCTGCTGGGCATCAGGGGAACCATGAGCGAGGCCGAACTCCACACCCTGCGCCAGCGCATGCATGCCGGCCGGGAGGCCAAGGCGGCGCGCGGCGAGCTGGCGGCCCTTCTGCCGCGCGGCTACGTGCGCGACGAGCAGGGTCGCACGGTGAAGGATCCGGACGCCAGCGTCCGGGCCCGGATCGAGGGCGTCTTCGCGATGTTCAGGCAGCACGGCAGCCTGTCCGGGACCCTGCGCGCGATGGCCGCCGACGGGCAGGGCTTTCCGGTGCGGCGCGCGCGGGGTCCGCGGCGCGGCCAGCTGGAGTGGCCGGAACCATTCAGCGCCTCGCTCTACGACATGCTGACGAGCCCGGTCTACGCGGGCGCGTTCGCCTGGGGCCGCGCCAAGGGCCTTGTCAGCGAGCTTCCGGTCGAGGAGCGCTGGCGGCATCTCGTCCGGGACGCCCATCCGGCCTACATCGGCTGGGAGGAGTTCGAACTGAACCAGCGCCAGCTGGCGGACAACAGGTGGCCGGTGCGCAGCCGCGGCGGCGGCCTGTTGAGCGGCCTTCTGCGCTGCGGCCGCTGCGGCCAGGGCATGACGGTGCATTACCGCCTCGGCACCGACGAGGGAGCGGGATACAAATGCCGCGGGCGCCGGGACTGCGGCGACCGGAAGTGCCAGGTGCTGCCCGGTCTCCCCGTCGACAGCTTCGTCTCCAGGGCGGCTGTCGAGGCGCTGTCCCCGGCCGCGGTCGACATCTCGCTGAAGGCGATCGACGCCGCCGAAGGGGAGCGGGCGACGGATCACGAGCGATGGCGCCTCCGCCTGGAGCGCGCCGACCTGGACGTGGCCGCCTGCGAGCGCGCCTGGCGCTCGGTGGATTGCGGCAACCGGCTGGTCGCGCAGACGCTGGAGGACAAGTGGGAGGCGGCCCTTGCCGAGCGGCGCAGGCTGGGCGAATCCTACAGCCGGCACTGCCGCCGGCTCCCTGCCCGGCTCACGCCGGAGGAGCGGGACGAGATACGGCGTTCGGCGTCAGGGATATCGGGGCTGTGGGACGGCGGCCGGCTGGAGACGCCGGAGAAGGCGGAGCTTCTCCGCCTGATGATCGACCGGGTGACCGCGACCGTCATCGGCGACAGCGAGCGTGTCGAGGTCGAGATTCTCTGGCACGGCGGAGCCCGGACCCGGGCGGAGATCCGCCGTCCGGTCCAGGAGGCCCGCCAGCTGAGCTACTGCGCCGAGCTCTGCGCGCGGATCCGGGCCCTGAAGGAGGAGGGCCGCAACCACGCCGAGATTGCCGGGATCCTGAACGGGGAAGGCCTGCAGCCGCCCAGGAAGAGCCGGTTCAACGCAGGTACGGTGACCGGCCTCGTGGAACGGATCGGGGCGGGCAGGCGCGCAATCAAGCGGGGCCGGTCGGTGCCCGCCGAGCGCGGCCCGGACGAGTGGACCGTGGACGAAATGGCCGACAGGACCGGCGTCTGCAAGCCGACCTTGTACAAGTGGATCTACGACGGCAGGATCTGCGCCCGAAAGGCCGCCAGCCAGAGCAAGGGCAGGAGCAGGCCAAGGATCTGGCTGATTCACGCGGCCAGCGACACGTTCGAAGCCATCCGCAAGTGGCGCGAAACGCCCAAGCCGGAGAAGGACGGAAGGCCGATGCCCGACTTCAGGATCGCGTCTGAAACGGACCTGCAAACACTATAGGGGTAGACTGATGGGAAGTTGTCAATTCCCCACCTGCCATGATAGAGCGCGGCGAGGTCCTTCACGCTGTAGCGCTCCGGATCGGCGAGGGTCGTGGCGAGCACGCAGCGGTTTTTTCCGATGTCGCAGCTGACCAGGCGCAGGACGGCCGGGCCGTCCGGCGCCGGGATGCCTGCGGCCTTCAGCTTGCGCAGGGCGTCCTTTCCCGGGGTGACCCTGACGCGGGCGTCGTCGCGGTCCCCGTCCCGGAACCTGTCGAACACGGCGGCGGAGTTGCGCTGGATGCGGAACACCGGGTGCAGTCCCCGCGTGATCATGGCGTGGAGCATGACGAAGGAGAAGCAACCCCGGTCGAGGACCACGACGTCGCCCGGCGAGAGGGCGTCGAGATGGGTGCGCGCGGCGGCTCGTTCGTCGGCGTCGGGCGTGAGGAGGAAGTCGACCGGCATGCGGTTGTCGAGGCGGCAGAGGCAGGACAGCAGGCCCTGCGGATAGTGGGCGCCGTCGTTCGGGAGCGGGTATCCGGCCTCGACGAGGGGTCGCGGCAGGTTCAGCTTGGAGCCGTCGACGGCGAATGTGCGGTGCCCGTTCCAGTCCGGGTCGTGCGTGTCGCGGGCGAGGATCTCGCGGTGCAGGTCGCGGAACACGTCCTCGTGCACGCGGGCCCGGGCCTTGCCGATCGAGGAGATGGCGACCGGCTGCGGCTGCGGCAGCGCGACGCCGAGGCGGCGGCACTGGTCCCACAGCTCGGCGATCACGGTGGCGTAGCCCTTCCGTCCGCGCGACAGCACCAGGCGGAACACGAACAGCATCACGATCAGGCTGTTCAGCGTCCGGCGCCGCTTCATCCATGTCTCGTCGTGGCGCGCGGCGATGTCGGCGGCCGCGTCGACGATCCCGGACCACATCGCGGCGAAGCGGTCGTCGGAGGCGGCGGGCGAACGGCGTTTCGGCCGCGGCCGGGGCCTGGTCTCGCCCTTCAGGATCGCGCGGAACCCCGGGTCCAGCGCCCGGACCAGGACCTGCTTGGCCGGCTTGGCGCCGCGCCCGCTGCGCTTTCCGGCCGTCATGCCGACCGTCTCCCAGTTGGCGGCCCTGTAGCTGGCGCCGTCGAAGCGGGTCGGGTCGACGAATGTCTCGCAGAGGACCGGGCGGCAGCCGTGCCGCGCCTCCCAGAGGCCGGGCAGCCGGCGCAGGGCCATCGACAGCGCCTTGGACGCCAGGTTGTCGACACGAACCCAGGGCATCACGAGATATCGCGAGTTCGACACCGCAAGGTGCAGCCGGCGGTCGCGGTCGGCCGCGCTCCAGCCGATCCATTCGTCACGCGCCGGCAGCGTCCGCGCCGCCGCCTCGAACAGCAGGACCGCGAGGCACCGCCCGCGGCCGTCGCGGACGAACCAGCGGACGCACGGGCCGAAGGGACGCGGGCATCCGAGATAGTGGTACCTGTCGACAAGCGCGTTCCACAGCGCGACGTCCTCGGGCGACGTCGCCTCCTTCAGGGCCAGGGGCTCCAGGGCGGCGAGCGTGCAGGCGATCTCCGGCTGCGGGTCGGACGCCCGGACATGGACGACCGGCTTGCGCGGCGACTTCGCGGCCGTGTCGCGCAACGCCGGCAGCGTCAGGATCCCGCACGCCTCCAGGTGCTCGAGAAGCCGCAGGCCCGCCGCGACGCGGTAGTCGCCCTTGGGCGTGGTCCAGTCCAGGTGCTCGCAGATGGTCTTCGACAGCTCGTTGCGGCTGTCGTTCGGGAACATCGCGACGGTCTCCTGGATGTCGGCGATCTGGCGCCGCGTGAAGCGACGGCCGAGGAAGGTGGTGGACTTGAGGGCCTCGATTCGCGGATCCATGGCTGTGCGCTCCCGGCAGGACGGTCTGGTGCGAACGTAGCATGCCACGGCGGTGAGGCCATGTCAACCCCACGGGCCGAAAAAGCGGCGTGGAATCAACCGGCTGTCATGCCATGCAACACGACATCACGATCCCGGACGCCTAATGAAATGCCATTGCCCCCCCGCAGCCCGCGAGGGCCAAGGTCACGGCGATCATAAGCCGGTAAAGGTCTCAAATCGATCCTTTCGGGCAATCAGAGCAGGGCGACTCAGGACGCTCTGCCAAGGGTCTATAACTCCGCGCGGCTGTTATGCGGGCCATTAGCTCTCAACTGATGCCAGCCGCGCAAAATCGCTATCTGATGTCTCGAGATCGGCACCGTGAGATTGTGCGCATGCCGCGATCAGGATATCTGCAGCGGGCACCGTCACACCACGCGCTCTGGCCCGCCGCGCCATATCGTGGGCTTTCTTCCAGACACCATCGTCAATTGCCAGTTCTGGGAGAACCTTTTCAAACTCCCGAAGTAGTTTTTACTCTTGTTCGCCACGGGCGCCGTTCCACAGTTCGAGTTGCACTGGTGGGCACCAGCAAGCGAGACCGCTGGCGAGCGCAGCATTGACGCGTTCCCGCACAACCGGATCTCCGTTGGACCGAAGCATGTGGATCCAACTCGAGGTATCGACCAAAATCAAGAGTCAGCTCCTACGACGTAGTTTCTGAAGCTCTTCTGGCGTCATTAGATTCTCGCAGGTTCCTGCAAACTCGACCAATGCTGCCATACGCATGCGACGATTAAAGTCGGCAATGGCACCAACGACGGCTTCGCGTTTGGTCGGGGCGTTGGTGAACCGAATTGCATCCGCAAGCTCATGGTCGGGAATGTCAATGGTGGTTTTCATGCCGCAAGAATACACCCCTATCGGAGGCTCATCAACATTAGAAGCGTGCACGGATAATGGACCCAGTCGATCTACTCTTTCGCTCCCCACTTCCAGTCCGAAGTGCAACGCCGGCCATTTCCGTAGCGAGGGCGTAGCCCGAGCGGAGGAAATGGCCGGCGGCGGGATTTTCCTGCCCCAGGCACCGGCAATCCGGGCCGGTCACGTCACTTCCCCCTGGGACCGGTCCCCTGAAGGACGGTCCGGGACGGTTTCCGTCAGGGAGGCCGCGCCTTCCGGAACGCCTCCTCCGGCGTCAGGCAGCCCAGCGCCTTCCTCGGACGCGCGTCCGTCCGGTCCTGAACCGCCTTCACCTGTGCGTCGGTGATTTGGCGGAAGTCCGTCCATTTCGGAAAATACTGACGCACGAGACCGTTCGTGTGCTCGTTCAGGCCGCGCTCCCAGGAATGGTACGGCGTGGCGAAAAAGAACCCTGCACCGAGCGCCTGAGCCACCTGGGCGTGACCCGCGAACTCCTTCCCGTTGTCCGCCGTGATCGTGTGGACCAGCGCGTACAGCGGCAGCAGCATTCCGAGCATCGCGTTGCCGACCGCGTCCGCCGTTTTCCGCCCGACCAGCGCCAGAAGCGTGCATTTCGACGCACGGTCCACCAGCGACACCAGCGCGCCGCTGCGGCCCTTCCCGATGATCGTGTCCGCCTCCCGGTCGCCGACCCGCTCCTTCGCCTCCGCCACCGCCGGACGCTCGGTGATGTCCACGCGGCCCGGGATGTGCCCGCGCCCCGCATGACGTCCCCCTTTCCAGTTCGGCCGCTTTCCCCGGCGGCGCAGGAGCAGGTACAGCCGGCCGCCGGCCTTCCGGTCGGCGCGGACGTGCCGGCAGGTCCTGCCGGCCCGCCATCGGGACGCCCTCCTTCCTGAGACGGCCGGCGATCTGCTCGGGGCTCCAGCCGTCGGCCAGCCTGTCCTCAACCATGCGCCACCGCTCCGACAACGTTCACGATCATGCGGTGCGAGGATCCGGGCGACCGCTTCATCCTCGAATGCGAGCATGCGCTTGAGGATGCCTTCGATGCGGCGAACGAAGCCACGGCACAGGCGTTGAAAGGGATCAGCTATTCGCGGTCTCCCGGCCCCTCGGGAGCCTGGGTTCCTTTCAGGTCGTGGCAAAGGTGTCCGGGGCGCACGTCATCGTCATTCGGGATGCGCCGCACGGTTCGGCTGTCCTCGCCACGCCCGACACCGATGCCTGGCGCAAGACCGACAAGCGCCGATGCTTCACCGCACGGGATCTGCCTTGGCGCTGCACTTGACGGCTACCTGACTGAAGGCGTGACCATCGATTTCGCCGACGAGGCGGCCACGCGCAGGCATTTCCTTGCGTGTTCATGCTGTTTTTGTTGAGTTTTGCCGACTGCACAAAGTGGCATAGCAAAGGGCATGGCCTTGAATTGCCTGATTGTCCTTTGAGTGTCAGTCACTTGCGGATGCCATCGGTGGGCGCCATGTCAGGCGCGGGCTACGCTCAGGGCGTGACGCTCTCGGGCTCGGCCGAAATGGGCGTTGCCGACGGCGGCGAAGGCGATGCCATGTTTCATCAGGACATCGACGTCACCTTCAAGATGGAGTCCATGACCGACGCCGGCCTGACCTTCGGCACGGCGGTCGATCTCGACGAGGATGCCGGTGCCGTGGGCGCCGACGACGGTGGCGTTGCGGCCTACGTCAAGGGTCCGTTCGGAAACGTCACTCTGGGAGATACCGACGGAGGCTTCGACTGGGCGCTGTCCGAAGTCGGTGGAGCCGGCTCCATCGCCGACAACGAAACGGGGCACGCTGGCTACAGTGGCAACAGCGGCCTTGACGGTGGAGGCGGCGACGGCCAGATCCTGCGCTACGACAACTCGTTCGGGGATCTCGGGGTCGCCCTCTCGTTTGAGCAGGAAGACGGCGGCAGCGACGGCGACGTCATCGGCGTTGGCGTAAAGGGCGGCTTTGGCGATTTCGGCATTGGCGCTGGTTTCCAGACGCATGACAGCTCCGACATCGCCGGCATAAGCGCCACGGCCACATTCGGCGAGATAAGCGGCGCGCTGAACTACTCCCGGTTGAGCAATGACGATGATTCAAACGTCACGCACCTTGGTGTCGGCGCGACATACTCGGCAGGCGGCACGGCGGTCCACGTCAACTTCGGCCAGCACGACAATGGCAGCGCGGACAACAATACCGGCTTCGCCGTGGCGGCCACTCAAGATCTGGGTGGCGGTGCAACGCTCAAGTTCGGGTACGGCAATTCCGAGTATGGCTACGGCGACAAAGACAACGCCGCAGGCACGGACAAGGACACCTGGTCCCTCGGCCTTGGAATGTCGTTCTGACGCAACCCTGAACACAGGATCGCGTCGCAGGATCGCGGCGCAAAACCAAAACTGAATGAGGTAAGAAATGAAACTCTCAACGACAATACTGTCCGCGACCTTGCTGGCAGGCGCGCTTGCGTTGGCAGGCTGCGGGGGCAGCAGCGACAGCGGCGGGTCGGGCGGCATGGATGACATGTCCACCCCAGAGGAACAGTGCAAAGCCGATGGAGGAGCACTCGACGACGGCGAGTGCAAATCCGCTGATGATCTCATAGCCGAACGGGAAGCCAAAGAAAAAATGGAGGCCGACGAACAGGCCGCAGCGGACCGCAAGCAGGCGAACGAGAATGCCATGAAGCTGTTCGACACGTTGAGCGCAGCCCACGACCATGTTGCTGTGTCGGAGACTCTCGGCGATTCGCTCCCCACGGAGACACAGGGCTATGATCCCAAAAAGGCCGTGAAGAAAGCGATGGCCGGATTCAACTATACCGAGTTTGCCACAGTCAAGTCCGGGAAGACGGTTCACGTGCTGCGCTATAACACCATGGGCGACGGCAAATCCACTGCGTTTGATGTGGCCCTTCCAGGCGGTGCTAACGTCTCCATGTCAAAATACATTGCGGGCAGTCAGTTTGCGACCAGCGGGAATCCGAAGGATCACAAGGTCACCGCCACAGCAGCTACTCCCGTCAGGGTCTCGGGCACATACCAAGGCGCTTCTGGCACTTACACTTGTACAGGAGCGCAGGTTGCGGGTGCCTGCATTTCTCAAATGACCAATGACGGGATCAAACTCGGCGGCACGAGCACCTGGAGTTTCACTCCCAATGAGGGCGCAATGGTGCAAGTCGCTGATACCGAATACGTGGAATTTGGCTGGTGGTTGAATGAGAATGCTACCAACGAAGATACTGACCACGCCAGAATCGAATCGTTCGCTCAGACGCATGGAGGTAGTGCGCCGGTGGCTGTCGGGGCTACAGTCGGAACCGCTTCGTACAATGGTCTTGCAGCCGGAAAGGCGGTTGTCTACTCGCCTGTTGGTGGAAATAACGTGTCAGGGGCGTTCACCGCCGATGTCACGCTTTCGGCTGATTTCGATAAAAAGATGATCAGCGGACAGGTCGGCGGCTTCATGGTTGGCGATGAACAGCCGAATTGGTCAGTGACTCTGGAAGAAACGGACCTCGGAGACGGGGGCACGTGGGCGAAATCGGACAAGGGCACCGTTTGGAGCATAAACGATGTCGCGGCGGACGCTGGTGGCATGTGGCAGGGAAGCCTTCACTCCCAAAAGGGCCCCGTGGGTGGCGCCGCTTTCATTCCAACGGAGGCCGTCGGGGGATTCAGCTCAAATTACGGTTCCGTTGGCCACATGGTTGGCGCGTTCGGAGCCGAACAGTAACAGGCGTTCCTCCACAGGAGCACCAACTTGCCCCCGGCCCGTCATGGGCCGGGGTTTCTGATTCCAGCCAGGGATTTTGGGGGAAGCGCGGCCCTTCATTCAAGCATTGCCCCCTTCGGCTGGAACTCTTGATAGGGGGTGATGCAGGCCGCAGACATTTCTTTCCATTTCTGCCTCAGGCCATACGTTGCAATGGCAACTTGGAAAGGGAGGAATCCTGGAATGAGAGAGTTGTCTGATCGCAATGCGGAGATCGAGACGCGACGGGCACGGGCAGCCTACGAAAGCCGAGCGGCTGGCCTGAATTGGGAAGACGTTGCCTCCAAGCATGGCTATTCGTCGGGCGAATCCGCGCATAGGGCCGTCTATCAGCACGCCCCACACGCCAGATAGCCGCCATGGCCGATGCTTGCAAAGCCGAGCGATCTTTTGGAAGCCCACTTCCAGTCCGAAGTGCAGCGCCGGCCATTTCCTTAGCGAGGGCGTAGCCCGAGCTGCCGCCGCTGCACGTGCCGGTCCGCACGATCACCGCGGACAACGGAAAGGAGTTTGCGGGCCATGCCGCCTTCCGAAGCACTTCGCGTCGCGCCGGAAGCTCTGCCTGCCGGCCTCGACGAGTTGCTGGGTCAACGCGCTCGGCGGCAGGCCGCTGCTGTGCCTGCACAAGGACCTCGACCGACCATGGCGCACGCCCTGGAGCACGACGTCCTTCCGGCGCTGAAGCGGATCGGCCTTCCGGGACCGGACGCGCCGGATCTCACGGTCTCGCCGGACCCGGCGTGGCATCGCGGTGATCACCCGGCACAAGGGCTTCAGGGGCGAGGACTGGCCGGAGGAGGAGTTCCGTTCGGACGCCGCTCGGCGTGCCGACGGAGCAGGCCGCAGACGCGCTGTTCTCCCGGTGGGCGCAGGAGAGCTCTTCAGGTACAAGCCGACGAGTTCAGCCTCGACGCGCTGCCGGCGCAGGGCAGCTGCGCCTTTGCCGGGCGGGAGTAGAACCCGCTGGATCACGACGAAATGTTTCAAGTCATCCTGTCCTCCTTCCCAGGGCTTGGCCTGGCGCAATGTGACTCGTCACATGGGTCGACTGTCTGAAAATCGTTCATGAGTCGTAACTGCTCACCCCATTTTCAGGCATCCTGATCGAGACAGTCAACGGCCTTTCCCTTGAGGGCGATCATGATGGCGACGAGCGGGTTGTATCCGAGCGCGGCCATTGTCCGGAGGTAGCTCGATATGCGGCACCAGGCGTGTGCGAACGCGACGCTTCGGAAGCAGCCCGATATCTTCTGCTTGACCTTGGCCATCCTGAAGTCGCGCTCCGCCCGGTTGTTCGAGAACGGGGTGTCGGCACGCCTTGTGAAGCGCAGGACGTTCCGTCTCTGGGCGGCGAGGCGTTCGAGAAGGTTGTGGGCATCGGACCTGGCGACCGGTCCGCGGCGGCCCTTCCGCCTCTTCGGGATCTCGGGCATCTCCTTTCGGCCCTGCTCCAGGATCTCCCTGCAGCATCGTGCGACTCGCCTGCAGTGGCGCATGGAGAGCCGCCTGTCCGGCCGTCGCATGACCTGCCGCCGCGCGATGAGCAGCAGCTTGCGCATCCTCTCCGCCCACGGCCAGCCGTTGCTGTCGGTCGCGGCCTGAAGCTCGCGCAGCAAATGGGCGCCGCACAGCTGATGCCTGCAGTTCGTGCAGGTGAGGTACGCCTTCCAGCAGTCGTGGACGATGACGCCTCCGTACCGGGGGATGATCCCGATGTCGTCGATGGCCTCGCATCCGCGCTTCCGGTGCAGCCGCTTGACGGTGACCGGGCCGCCGGAGCAGACGTGGATCCAGTGGTTCCTTCCGTCCACCCGCAGCGAGGTTTCGTCGACGTTCAGCACGGGCATCGCGAGGAGCTTCCCGATCGCGGCGGCCTCCCATGTTTCCAGCGCCTGATGCAGGCGCGAGACGAAGCCGAGAAGCGTGGCCTCGGAGAGCAGCCGTCCGGTCGTCGCCTGGATCATGGCCGCGGTCCGCTTGAGCGGGACCATCTGCGCGCAGAGCAGGTGCACGGCATAGGCGACGATGCCGGGTCCGTACTGCAGCGGCCCCGGCATGGTGTCGGGGAACGCGCCCTTGTTCCGGGCGCGGCAGCGCGGGCAGTCCTTGATCTCGGCCTCGACCCGGCGCTCGACGGTCTCGAAGACGATGTCGATCTCGACGCGTGCCTCGTGTCCGGAGCACGCGGTTCCGGACAGGTCGTGGCCGCATTGCCGGCACGCGGTGACCGGGCTGGATTCCGTGACGGTGACCGTGCGCAGGTTGCCCGGTTCCGTCTCCCTCGCCTTCGGCCCCTTGCTGCGGGAGCCCTTGCCGGCGCGCCGCGCGGTCTCGTCCCTGTCCGTCTGCGACGGCGGGAGGCCGGAGTTGCGCGAGGTCTTCGGCGTCGTCTTCTCGAGGAACACCGCCACCAAGATGTCCAGAAGCAGGAACAGGGCGTCGATCAGCGCGAGGGTTTCGGCGCCCGCCTCGCCCTTCCGCTTGATGCCGTCGAACCGGGCCCGGCAATCGTCCATCTGCGCGCGCAGCGATGCCCCGTTCACCGTCGCCATCACTCCGCCTCCACCGCCATGATCGCCGAGACCACCGCCAGCCGCTCGCCCGGCGGCATCTTCCGGTAGCCCTCCGCCCAGCGGGCGGCCTTGCGCCTGATGCGCTGGCGGTCGGTCCTGTCCCGCCCGGCATGGCCGGCCCAGTGCATCCGGTCGGGCGCGAAGTTGAACCAGACCACCTCGGTGCGGACCTGGCCCTGGGTCGTCACCTGAAGCGCGATCCGGCGCCAGTCCCGCAGCATGTCGTCGTACAGCGCCGAGGGGTGTCCCGAGACCATCACCTGGCACGGCAGGCCCTTGAGCAGGTCGAGGAGCGCGACATGGTCGGCCTCGGCGTAGTCGTGGCGGTACCGCCGTCGCGACCGGCGGGTCGCGTGCAGGTACGGCGGGTCGCTGTAGACCAGTTCCGTGCCCCGGAACGGGAAGCCGGCCAGGAACGCGTGCGCGCAGCCGTGCACCAGCTCCACCGGGTAGCCGCACTCGAACCCGTCAATCGCGCGCCGGTCCCGGTCGATCCCGATGCTGCGCGCCGCCGGGGCCTTGCGCTTCATCAGCGCGCCGCCCCCGAGATGAGACTCCAGATAAAGATCGTGCGGGGGCTGGAGTCCCAGAAGCATCTGGCACAGCCCGCTCGTTGCTTTGGAACCAAAATATCCCATCAACGGTCCCCGTCGCTCACGGGAACCGCCGATATCCGGATCAGTCTACGGTGTCAACTCCCCTCGCCACCGACGTCCCGTGCGGCGGGCCCTGGCCAGTTAGCGCCTCCAATGATCTCGTCGGATGTCACCCCGACATCGTTCCGAACTAGGGGGTGAGCAGTTACCATGAGTCTTTCCTTCCGTGTTTGCGATTTCGCTGTCTTGTTGAGTTTGGCCGATTCCACAAAGTGGCATAGCAAAGGGCATGGTCCTGGATTGCCTGATTGTCCTTTGAGTATCATTCACTTGCGGATGCCATCGGTGGGCGCTGAAGTAACGGTTGGCGGCGATGGCCGCATGGGCGTCAAGAGCATGAACGGCGGCGATCTTGAATTCTCCAGCCGTGTCCGCATCAGCTTCAGCGCCTCGGGCGAAACCGATGGCGGCCTGACGTTCGGCGGCTCGATTCGCGCTGACAATGCCTCGGGCGGTGCCGGCGGCACGGGAGGCAGCGTCAACATTGCCGGCCCGTTCGGGACGCTTGCCATGGGTGACGTTGACGGCGCCGCGAAGGCAGCCGTTGGCCACGCAGGGGGCGTTGGCTACACCGGCTTGGGCGACCTGAACGAGATCAAGTATCTGTCGGGTGATGATGATCCGTCAGCCCTCTGGTCCTACACCATGGGCGAACTCACGCTGTACGCTTCGGCCGAAAATCCCGGCCCGGAAGGCGACCAGGCGTTGAGCGGAGCGTTGGGCTACAACATCGGCGACGTCGGAGTTTCGATCGGCGTCGAAAGAGACGGTGACGTCGATCACGTTGCCGCTGGCGTTTCGGCCGGTCTCGGCGATGCAAGCGTCAAGCTGGTTTTCGGTTCCCAGGATGATCAGGACCAGTACGGAGCGTCTGCGTCCTTCGTTACCGGTTCGGCCACCTTCACGGCCTTCACGTCGAGCAACACGACCGGTCAAGACCACTTTGGCATTGGCGCCGCCTTCGACCTTGGCGGAGGAGCCTCGATCAAGGGCGGCTTTGCCGACGGCGACAGCCTGGACGACCCGAGCTTTGATCTTGGCGTTTCGATGTCGTTCTGACGCAACCCTGAACACAGGATCGCGTCGCAGGATCGCGGCGCAAAACCAAACTGAATGAGGTAAGAAATGAAAATCTCAACGACAATATTGTCCGCGACCTTGCTGGCAGGCGCGCTTGCGTTGGCAGGGTGCGGGGGCAGCGGCAACGGGGCCATGGACGACGACATGGACATGGACAGCGGGCCGACCGCAGAAGAACGGGCGGAAGCAGCCGAGGCTAAACTGGCGGCGAAGGAGAAAGCCGAGGCCGAGGCAAAGGCGGCGGCGGATGCCAAGGCAGCGCTCGAAATGGCGAGGACCCTTTACGGTGTTTTGATGAATACCGGGGATACTTCGCTGATCAACCCAGCGGATGATACTAAAGATGCCAATGACGAGCAGAATAGCATGTCAATATCCGTCATGGGCAAGGCGTTCAGCAAAGAATACGCGGATAATACATCGCCTGCTGTCTCTTCGGTATCCACCACAGACGGCAAGCACAAACTGACGCTAGCCCAGGTCACCACTGGTGACGCGAACATCATGGGAAGTGCCTTTTCGACATCTGCTCCCGAAACCCACAAGCAGGACAGGGTCAATGCAGACACTCGCGACATCTATTTCAGCACTCCCGGCTCCTATCATGGGGTTGCTGGAACCTACGAATGCATGGCAAGCACAGCGGACGGCTGCAAGTCCCGCCTTGCCCCCAGCGGGAAAGGCATCGTCTTGACGGGCACGTGGACATTCACACCGAGTGACAAAAATGCCCCTGTGAGTGCTGCGGATGGCGTGAAGTGGGGTTGGTGGCTCGAAAAAGACAAAAACGTCACTGAGAAAGCGCACGTATATTACGAGGCGGGTACCAGCGGCCTCGCAGCTGTAGAAGCCGGTCTGCCTACAGATCACGGAGGAAAAGCCACCTATATGGGAGACGCCATTGGCCAGTATTCGGTGTACGGCGGAGCGAACGGGAAAAACGATTCCGGTGCGTTTCAGGCGGATGCGACACTCCAGGCTACCTTCGGCGGAAGTGCAGCAATATCGGGAACCATCGACAACTTCATGGGTGCAGACGGAATGCCGCGCATGTGGTCAGTGGAACTCATGAAGTCGAGCGACGTCGGAACTGGTGGCGTAATCTCAGGAGGTAAAGTCATCTGGACGATGGATGGTGCAAAGGGCAACGAGGCAGGCGAGTGGCAAGTCTCTGCATACGCGCCGGGCGGCGATAACATGGTTGATCCGTCCGCCGTTGCAGGTGCGTTCAAGGCCGAGCACGACACAAACCGCGGTCTCATGATCGGTGCCTTCGGAGCCGAGAAGCAATAGACGTTCCTCTGCAAGGACTCGTCTTGCCCCCGCCGCATTCGTGTGGCGGGGGTTTCTCATTCCATCCGAGGTTTGGGGGAAGATCACTTGTGAGAGAGAGTTCCGTCGGACAATCGCCGGACGTTCGGCGCGGAAAGCCGGGCGACTGCGACAAGCCGTTCGAAAGTGCAGCGCGCCGCTCCTCGACATGGCCGGCGCTGCCAGCCGAGAACGAGACGTAGCGAACCTGGTGGAGGCCGTCGTGCAGGCTGTCAGCCGCCTGCCTGCAGACCGTGGTCTTGCCGACGCCCGGCTCCCTGGTGTGCAAGCCGATGTCACGCCGTCCGGCGCGGGCTGGCCCCCGTGTCACCAAGGTCCCGAGCCTCCATCCCAGCCTCGATCTCAATCAGCTGTCGGCCAACATTCGCGAACTGGCTGCAATCCGACGCCAGCCGACGACCAGTCAGAACCGGAGATCATCGGCCATTTTCTCCGTTCCGAGAACATCGAGCACCCGGCTGTGGTGTTCGATCCAGGTGCGGGTCGCTGGCGAGATCCATCCTGCGACATCCAGAATGCGACTGTGGTCGGCAACGAGATTCCGCGCGAATACCGGTTCATGGTGAGCAATCCGGTTGCGCAAGGACCGCAATTCATACAATGGTCGGTGAGCCTGCCTGCGCGTCAGCGAGTCGCGATGTGCAAAGGCGCGGCGCAGTGCCGGTCGCCAGAGCGTCATCTCGTAGTTTGCCTTGCGACCTCCCGCCGACCTGCCTCCGGGACCCAGCAACGCAATCCAGAATCCGAACGACAAGGCTGCCACGATCCGATGAGGATCGACTCCGTAGCCATCGCGCGCCACTACGTTCCTGGCGCTCCCGACCCGCTCCAAGGCACCATTGTCAAGACCAGCATGGCCGCTGTCGTACCAAGCGTCGCCATACCGTTCGCCAAGCCTGTGGTTCATGGCGTTGCGCAGCGCGATTTCCAGAACCTGCAGCGGTCCGTAGAATGCGCCGCTTATCGCTGTATTCCACACATGAAGCCGGATTGCCTCTTCCCGGTTTCCCCCAGCGGCATCGAGATAGGTGCGTAGGCGCTCACGCGAAAGAGATGCCTCGAGATCGTCGAGAATCTCTTCTGCATAGCAGAAGGCATTGACGTCCGGTCCCCCATCTGCCACATTCATCTCGTACGCCCCGGACCCGCCTCTGCCATCAGGTATGCGCCCGGGGTTTTTGTTTGCTTCCCGGAGCCGGTCATGGCGTCTCGGACTCATCGCCGACCCGCTTTCGGCGGTAACCCCGCTTGGAAGCCGCCCTGCGGGCGTCCTTGGCAGCCTCATCCACTTCGCGGAATTCTGGCTCGAGCTTCTTCAGTCGCGCAACCAGTCCGTCGAGATCGTACGTGTTCGTCTGCTTTCCGCCATGTGCGGCTCGACGCTCGACGCGTTTCACGAGCTCCGCCGTCTCAAGATCCGCGATGTGACGCTGCACCTGGCGCGGACTGAGACCCAGTCGCTCTGCCAGCACTGCCTTGCCGGGACACGGCCTCCGGTCACGTTCCCACCAGAAGTCGCAGAGTTGCATAAGCACGGCGAGTTGCGTCGGGTTGAGCCCCAGCCGGTTCTGCGCCCGCAGCAACAGCGACGGAACGATGCAGAAGCCAAGCGCGATAACCTCCTTGCCCATTTCTTCTCGGGTGCCCACCCGGTATCCTTGGGCGGATGCAACCGGACCACGTTTTCTGCCGAAGCGGTTCCCTTTCCCGTCATGATCGTTGCCCTTCTGCCTCCCGTTCACGTACGCTGTATCGCCACATTCATCGCGAGCATCAAGGTAACGCCACCGGACGTTTCCGACCGGAGCCAGCAGTCATGATTGTCCGCTACGCGTGGTCGTGACTGTCCTCTAAAGAAGCGCGAACGCGACTCGTAGCCGTCCAAACGAACGCACATGGACGTCATGGGGACCAGACCCTGATGTCTCCTGGATCCCACCACTGACGGCAGTAGTCACGGACAGCACCGCTGGATGAAACCGTCTGTCGACAGGCAACGCGCGGTCACAACTGCCAAGTTTCGAGTTGGTTTTCTGAAAATAGCCGCCATGTCCGCTGGCGTGGCTGCCGCTGAAACCAGCTGCGCCTGCCGGGCCATGGCGAAAGCCTGCTGTCCGTCGTCACCAGGCCGAACCCGGTCCAGAAACGGGCCTTTCAGAGCCTCTCGGTGTGAACCCTGACCAGAACGTTCCCATAAGGCTGACAGGTTGACCGGCGGCCGCAGAACCGGAAACCCGATGAAAACCATAAGGTTGGTCATCGAATCCCTTTTCAGACCCCCCTGAAGTTCCGACAAATTGAGTTCCAGCCGGAAGGGACAATGCTTGAAGGAAGGGCCGCGCTTCCTGACAAACCCAAGCTGGAATGAGAAACCCCCGGCACGGTGAACATGCCGGGGGTCAATGTTTCAGGACGTCAGCGTGTTCTACTTGTTGTCACTGCGTTCAGCGCCGAACGAGCCGACCATCATGCCGAGGCTGTCCCACGAAGCACGATAGGTTCCGCCGACCAGACTTGGTACTCCATCATCGCCAGAGTTGTAAAGTTGGGCGGAAAATTGGTCGCGGGCACGCAAGACTTCCGATTGAATGCCGTCAATGGACCAAACGGTCGTTCCTCTCATGGCGTCCCAATCGGGTGTATCGGGAGTGTTGGTATCGTTGTCGGCATCCGCCATAGCCCCGTTAAGTTTGACAGTCCAACTTTGCTCCATGCCGTCATCCGTCATGAAGTTCTTGATGGTACCGTTAATGTGGGCAAACTCGTCATTAGAATTGCCAAAGTTTGCGCTCAATTCCGCATCTGCCGTAAAACTTCCCGTTTCTGCGACCGATGCATCAAGAGGATTGTTCAGGGCGTACAGGCCTACTGAATCACCCGTATACTTCGCGCTGCCTGACAGTGCCACAGTTCCGGCATGAGTTGTATCTATGGCGTCTTGTTTACCGTAGCTGAACACTCCAATAGACTGCCTAGCGCCGAGACGGTCAACTCTCGGGTCGTCCACGTCAGACCACCATCCGAACATGACGGCGCTTGTATCCTTCACGGCCACCATGGCTCCGGCCTTGGGCTTGAACATCCAGTCTCCCGTAAACGTCACTCCGTCGTCTCCAGCAGTCGCCATACAATCACTGGATGTAGTGCAGGTAAACGTTCCGGCTGCGCCGTCGTATGTGCCTTCGAATATCTTGTCTCCGTGGCTGGCATACGTCCGAGTGCCCGAATTGATGGGAAGACTTGAGGCTTTCGCCTCTTTGTTGTCCATCTTCATCGCGTTTGTGAACACCAAGGCACCGTCTGTCAGCGTAGAATAGACCTCCGCAAACGGCTTCGACGTTGCAGCTTCGTAGCCTGCCATATGCATATTGTCCTCATCAGCCTTTGCTTCCGCAGTCTCCTTGCTGCTGCTGACGTGGCCTCTGTCCCTGATCGCATCGAACATGGCCCGGGCTACAGCTCGAGCGGATTCTTGCTCAGCCTCTTCGGCTCTTTTTTCGGCCTCTTCGGCTCTTTTTTCGGCCTCTTCCTGCTTTCTCTTGGCAGTGGCAGCTTCGGCCTTGGCCTTCTCTTCGGCCGACATTTCTGTCATGCCGTCGTCCATGTCGTTGTTCGACGAGCCTCCGCACCCTGCCAAGGCAAGCGCGCCTGCTAGCATTGCTGCGGACAATATTGTCGTTGAGAGTTTCATTTCTTACCTCATTTGGTTTGGGTTTGCGTTGCTATATTGCAACGCGGTCTTGTGTTCAGGGTTGCGTCAGAACGACATCGAAACGCCAAGATCGAAGCTCGGATCGGCCAGGCTGTCGCCGTCGGCAAAGCCGCCCGTTATCGAGGCTCCTCCGCCAAGGTCGAAGGCGGCGCCAATGCCGAAGTGGTCTTGACCGGTCGTGTTGCTCGACGTGAAGGCCGTGAAGGTGGCCGAACCGGTAACGAAGGACGCAGACGCTCCGTACTGGTCCTGATCATCCTGGGAGCCGAAAACCAGCTTGACGCTTGCATCGCCGAGACCGGCTGAAACGCCAGCGGCAACGTGATCGACGTCACCGTCTCTTTCGACGCCGATCGAAACTCCGACGTCGCCGATGTTGTAGCCCAACGCTCCGCTCAACGCCTGATCGCCTTCCGGTCCGGGATTTTCGGCGGAAGCGTACAGCTTGAGTTCACCCATGCTGTAGGTCCAGAGGGCTGACGGATCATCTTCCGTATTGCCCGACAAGTACGATATTTCGTTCAGGTCGCCCAAGCCGGTATAGCCAACGCCCCCTGCGTGGCCAACGGCTGCCTTCGCGGCGCCGTCAACGTCACCCATGGCAAGCGTCCCGAACGGGCCGGCAATGTTGACGCTGCCTCCCGTGCCGCCGGCGCCGCCCGAGGCATTGTCAGCGCGAATCGAGCCGCCGAACGTCAGGCCGCCATCGGTTTCGCCCGAGGCGCTGAAGCTGATGCGGACACGGCTGGAGAATTCAAGATCGCCGCCGTTCATGCTCTTGACGCCCATGCGGCCATCGCCGCCAACCGTTACTTCAGCGCCAACCGATGGCATCCGCAAGTGACTGATACCAAAAGGACAATCAGGCAATTCAAGGCCATGCCCTTTGCTATGCCACTTTGTGCAATCGGCCAAACTCAACAAGAAAACAACAGCATGAACACGCAAGGAAATGCTTGCGCGTGGCCGCTTCGCCGGCGAAATCGATGGTCACGTCTTCGGGCAGGTCGCTGTCAAGTGCGGCGCAAGGCAGATCCCGTGCGGTGAAGCATCGGCGCTTGTCGGCCTTGCGCCAGGCATCGGTGTCGGGCGTGGCGAGGACAGCCGAACCGTGCGGCGTATCCCGAATGACGATGATGTGCGCCCCGGACACCTTGCTACGATCTGAAAGGAACCCAGGCTCCCGAGGGGCCGGGAGACCGTGAAGAGATGATCCCGTTCAACGCCTGTGCCGTTTCGTATTCGAAGATGCAGCGGTCGCCCGGATCCTCGCACCGCATGATCGTGAACGTTCCGCGTCGAGTTCGCCCTCCATCACGTGCGCGATGGCACGCAGGCGTCGGGACTGTCGTGTATCATTGCACCTGCGCGCCAGGGCTCCAATGTCATCGACCGTGTGGTCCGTGTTCGTGACCGCGATGCCTGCGGGCAAGTCTTCCTCCATGTGAGATTTCAACACCCCCAAAATATCGAGCAGGTGTGCCCCTGCAGCGCTTCAACCTGACTTGCGGACGGGCATTGGGGGCCTGTTCGCAACCGTTCCCGTGCGGCCTGAGCTTCCCGCCCTGGGAGTGTCCGGCCGGAACGGCTTGCGCCTGGTCAGGGAGGCCGGCTGCGCGTCCTCCGGGGCTTTTCTTTGGGGACAATGTATTTGACGCGGCGCATGAGCGGCTGAAATCAAAGCCCCCGGCATGCTCGGCATGCCGGGGGATGCGATCGTCCTACGGAGGAACGATCTATTCCATTTTTTCAGCGCCGAAAGCGCCGATCATGCGGCCGAACGGCCCATGCTCTGCTTCGAATGCGCCGGCAACATTGGACGGAATAGCACCTCTATTGGTCGAACTCTGGCCATGCAGTTGCGCTTTCCACTCACCTGCGGGACCGTCCTTGACGCCACCCATGGCCCAAACGGTCATTCCGGGCGTTGCCATAGGGTCTGTGGGAGCATCTTTGGTGCCGCCAATGTCGTCGAGTTCCATTTTCCTCAACTCAACCTCCCAATCACGCAACATGTTGTCCGCACCCATGAAGTTGTCGATCATCCCCGTCATGCTGGGTGTGCCCTTGAAATCGGCCTTCAGCTCCGCGTCTGCCGTGAAGTGACCGGAGTCGTTCTCGGTGCCCGCTCCGCGATAGACGGAATACTTGCCCATGGCGCTGCCGTTGTAGGTGGCCGCGCCGCCTACTTGCGCCTCGGCTTCACGAAGTTTGACGCCGTCTGGGACCGGTTGGGTGTAGAACACGCGCACCGATTTCACTTCGTCATTTTCCTTTACGGCCCACCAACCCCATTCAACGCTGTTCGAATCAGAAACCCGAACGTCCTCGCTGGTCGGCTCAAAACCCCAATTGCCGCCCTCAAGGATCAGGTCGCCTGACGTGTGGTCGATCCGCGATGCGCAATCTGCCGTGCAAGTGTAAGTGCCCGGAACACCGTGATACGAACCGCTGGTTACGAATTCAGTTTCGTCGTCACTGATAATTTTGTTTGGCTCGTGCACTTTCCGGCCGCTGGTTGCGGTGGCGAAGGCACTACCCATGACTTTGTCGTCTGCTGTACCGTTGAGGGTGACTCCACTGTCATATTCTTCGCTGAACTTGTCGCCCATCATCTTGAACGCACCGCGCATTCCATCCTTTTTGGAATAGCCGGCTTCTGTTGTGGTGACGAGATCGGAGGCCTCTATGGCGGCATGAAGTGTCTGAGCCATCTTCCGCGCATCATCGGCCGCCTTCTTCTCAGCCGCGATCCGCTCTTCTTCTTCCTTGGCTGCCAGCTTGTCTTCGGCCTCCTTTTGCTTGGCTTTGGCCGCAGCGATTTCCTCTTCGGGCGTCATTTCATTCATGCCGTCCGACATGCCGCCGTCGCTGCCGCCCCCGCAGCCTGCCAACGCAAGCGCGCCTGCTAGCAAGGTCGCGGACAGTATTGTCGTTGAGAGTTTCATTTCTTACCTCATTCAGTTTTGGTTTTGCGCCGCGATCCTGCGACGCGATCCTGTGTTCAGGGTTGCGTCAGAACGACATTCCAAGGCCGAGTGACCAGGTGTCCTCGTCCGTGCCCGCGTCGTCGCCGTAGCCATACTCGGAATTGCCGTACCCGAACTTGAGCGTTGCACCGCCACCCAGATCTTGAGTGGCCGCCACAGCGAAGCCGGTATTGTTGTCCGCGCTGCCATTGTCGTGCTGGCCGAAGTTGACGTGAACCGCCGTGCCGCCTGCCGAGTATGTCGCGCCGACACCAAGGTGCGTGACGTTTGAATCATCGTCGTTGCTCAACCGGGAGTAGTTCAGCGCGCCGCTTATCTCGCCGAAAGTGGCCGTGGCGCTTATGCCGGCGATGTCGGAGCTGTCATGCGTCTGGAAACCAGCGCCAATGCCGAAATCGCCAAAGCCGCCCTTTACGCCAACGCCGATGACGTCGCCGTTGCTGTCGCCGTCTTCCTGCTCAAACGAGAGGGCGACTCCGAGATCCCCGAACGAATTGTCGTAACGCAGGATCTGGCCGTCGCCGCCTCCACCGTCAAGGCCGCTGTTGCCACTGTAGCCAGCGTGCCCCGTTTCGTTGTCGGCGATGGAGCCGGCTCCACCGACTTCGGACAGCGCCCAGTCGAAGCCTCCGTCGGTATCTCCCAGAGTGACGTTTCCGAACGGACCCTTGACGTAGGCCGCAACGCCACCGTCGTCGGCGCCCACGGCACCGGCATCCTCGTCGAGATCGACCGCCGTGCCGAAGGTCAGGCCGGCGTCGGTCATGGACTCCATCTTGAAGGTGACGTCGATGTCCTGATGAAACATGGCATCGCCTTCGCCGCCGTCGGCAACGCCCATTTCGGCCGAGCCCGAGAGCGTCACGCCCTGAGCGTAGGCCGCGCCTGACATGGCGACAAGCGCCGTCGATGTTAGAAGAAGTTTCTTCATGGTTTCATTCCTTTCAAAAACCAGTTTCCGAACGCCCGGACCTTCAGATGCGATCCAGACGCGCGGACTTATGGGCGGCTTTCTTGATTCGGAGCAAGCCCCGGATCGGAGGATCGGATATTTCGCCCCGAAGTGTGGCTCAAATGCTACAGTGAAGTCTTGGCGTTCGGGGCACGGTGCAACCGTGCCTATCCGGTTATCTCCCACACCCACCATATGTAGGGTGCTGCCAATCACCCGCATAGAGTTCGGCGTAGGTGGGGGCAGTGACATCGCCAGAGATTCCGAGCAGGGATCGAAAGGCGTTGAAGGGGTGGAACCGCCTGTTGAAGCGGAACGTGAACTCGTTGAGGTAGGCTTGGAGGTGTTGGTGGCTCACGCCGTGATGAATGCCGTTCAACCACGTCTTCAGGTTGGAGAAGACGAGATGGATGTTCGGCAGGTGCTCCTCGGCGATCATGGGGTCGCCTCGCTCCGCGATGGCGAGGTGCTTGTAGCCGCGCCTGGCAAGGCCGGTATAGCCGGACCAATCGTCGGTGATGACCGACGCACCCGAAGCGACGGTGCCCTCGACAAAGCCGCAGAGCAATTTCGCGCTGCGATCGGGCACGACAGCGAGCCGGACACGTCCGGCGTAGCGGCCGCCCTTGCGCCTGTCGAGCCTGGTTCCCGGCTTGCGCTGTCGCACTTCGACGGCGCTGACGACAAGAAGCTTGTCATGAACACCCCGGCCCTTGCCGCGCGTGCGGCCACCGACCCAGGTTTCGTCGACTTCACATGGTCGCAGCCTTCGCCGCCGATCCGGTCCCGGTCCGGCCGAACCATGGCAGCACGGAGCTTGTGGAGAATCTGAAAGGCAGTCTCGTAGCGGGACAGCCCAACCTGGCGCTGGTACTGTGTGGCGGACATGCCGGGCGTCTGGCTGGCAATCAGATAAGCCGCCCAGAACCATACGCTCAACGGCGTACGGCTGCGCTGCATGACCGTCCCCGCCGTCAGACTGGTGTCGCGACGGCACTTCCGGCACCGCAGGACACCCGGCCCGGTTGGTGAAGCGGCAGGGCTTTGCCGCCGTCCGGCAATGGGGGCAGACGAACCCGTCACCCCACCGCGCCTTCTCCAGACAGGCGGCGCAGGCCGTGTCGTCCGGGAAAAGTCGCTGGAACTCCGGAAGAGATCGCGGAAACGAGAGAGTCTTTCGTTCCAGCACGTCCATCCCCACGTCGCCCGCCTCTCAAGCCGTCCCACGTCGCACCCTACATATGGTGGATGTGGGAGACAACCGGATAGGCACGGAAGTTTCTTCATGGTTTCATTCCTTTCAAAAACCAGTTTCCGAACGTCTGGACCTTCAAATGCGATCCGGACGCGCGGGAGTTATGAGCGGCGTTTTTGATTAGTCGCCGCGTCATGTACGGGCAACCAACGGATTTTACGGTGCTTTCTCGCCGGTTCCGCCGTCTCGGTTGCGTGTCAGGCTTGCTCTGAACCGGTGTGCCTGGCTCGCTTCAGGACCGAACGCGGCACGGGCTGCATGTGTCCTCATGCAGGTGGCCCACTTTTCCAGGATGGCACCTGATGCAAGCAGGAACGGACTGGCGGGCAGCCAGGTCGGTCACGGCGTTCAACGTCAGCTTCGGGTTCAACGTCAGCTTCGGCCAGAAGGTCATGGGCGACGACCTGGGCAGCGGACAATGTTTCACCAAAACCGCCAAGAGTTCAGGCAGACGCTGAATTACACTTTAAAACAAGGCCGTTAGCCGCGCCTTTCGTTCGAATGATTTCCTGTTGCTCACAAAGTGCCGCGTGATGGCGTGTCTCAAAGTGGCATAGCAACAGGCATAGGGAGTGAAGGCCATGAAGCGACCAAGGAAACTGAGCGCGCGACTTTGCGCGACGGCGACCATTCCGGACGGGCATCTCAACCGTGACGGCGAGAAAGCGAAGATGATGAGATTCGGGGACGGCAGGCGCGGCCACGGACTCGCATTGCAGGTGACGCCTGCGCTGCGCGGCGGGTTTGCCAAATCCTGGACTCAGCGACTCAGGATAGACGGAAAGGTGAGGCACCTGGGACTTGGCGCATATCCGAAAGTCAGTTTGCGAGAGGCGCGAAAGCGGGCGCTTGCAAATGCGCAGGACGTGGCGGAGGGGCGCGACCCGCGCAAGATCAAGGCAGTTCCGACATTCGAGGAAGCAGCCGAAGCCGTCATCGAGTTGCACAGGCCGACCTACAAGCATCCACGCACCGCCGACCAGTGGGCGGGTTCCCTGCGCGACTACGTTTACCCGAAGATCGGAAAGAAGTCGGTTGCCGAAATCTCGACCGCCGACGTTCTGTCCTGCCTCGCGCCAAGCTGGAACGAGCGACGCAACACGCTCGTGAAGGTGAGGCAAAGAATCTCCGCTGTCCTGAAATGGTCAATCGCGCAGGGACACCGCACGGACGATCCCATGATTGGGGTTGGGTCGGCGCTTCCCAGAGGCGGAGCGCCAAAGACACCGCAGCGCGCCTTGCCGCACGGCGAAGTTGCTCGGTCAATCGAGACCGTCCGAAACTCGGGCGCGAATTTCGGGACGAAGCTGGCGCTCGAGTACCTGGTCCTGACAGGAACGCGCAGCGGCGAAGTCCGGGGCGCGACGTGGGAGGAAATCGACCTTGAGGCCAGGACGTGGACCATACCCGCCGAACGGATGAAGGCAGGGCGTGAGCATCGCGTTCCGTTGAGCGACCGGGCCGTTGCCGTGCTGGAGGAGGCCAGGCCGCTGTCCGGCGGCGAAGGCATGATCTTCCCCAGCCTCACAGGGCGGCAGCTGAGCGGCGGCACGCTAAGCAGGCTCTTGCGTGATCTCGGCATTGACGGGGTTCCGCATGGCTACCGGGCGAGTTTCAGGACGTGGGCAAGCGAAATGACCAACACGCCTCATGCAGTCATGGAGGCGGCGCTGGCGCACACTGTGAGCGATGCGGTTGAACGCGCCTATTCGCGTTCGGACTTTTTCGCGCGGCGGCGCGAACTCATGGGGGCGTGGGCAGCATACCTGAACCGCGAAAGCGCCGATGTTGCGAACCTGCATGAGCAACGCACAAAAATCCGGCGGAACGGCTGACCAGCATGAGCCAGATCCTGTTCGGGCGGTCAAGGCACGAACAAGACGCCAAGAAGGGATTTGACATGATCGGCCGAGCCACGAAGGGGATTGACAAGGCGATCAGGTCACGTTGCCGAGATGGCGGTTGATGTTCCTGACAAATGCCTGAGCCTCCCATCGACGCACGGCGAACCGTTTCCGGACGCAAGGGAGATTCAACCGAACACCGCGAAGCGCAAAGGCGCAAAGGCACGCGAAGAAGTGCGGTTGCCAGAAAGCGCGACGCCATGCGATTGGGCCGCGGTCAAGTCAAGTCGCACCATGCGCGAATTTCGAGAAGCGCGGAAGCAATGAAGAAGCCGATCAGGATTCAGGTCGTGCGTGATCACACCTTGCCATCAAGAACTTGGCGAAACGAATTGCTTGCCGAGTTGCGACACTCAATACCCGCCGGCTTATAGCGGACTGAAATTGCGCCGTTCATGCTGGAATGACGGCGCGAAACTCCATGCAGCGTGAAAAGAAAGGAAAACGAATTGAAAATGACAGTTGCTTTCCACGGACTCCGCGACATCGAATGAGCGGCTGTGCGAAATTCCCGATGTCCCGAACCGGGAGTCCGCTGCAAGTCACCATAGCCTTGCCGTCACCAAGTTTGATTGCTTCATGGCCGTGCAATGTCGCGAACCATTGTGAAGGTCAATTCAGTTCGTGACTCGTCATACGGGTCGACTGCCTGAAAATCGTTCGTGAGTCCTTCCTTACGTGTTTACGCTTTCGCCATCTCGTTGAGTTTGGCCGATTGCACATAGTGGCATAGCAAAGGGCATGGTCCTGGATTGCCTGATTGTCCTTTGAGTGTCAGTCACTTGCGGATGCCATCGGTGGGCGCCATGTCCTCCGCTGGCGTAGCTGCCGCTGAAGTAACGGTTGGCGGTGATGGCCGCATGGGCGTCAAAAGTGTGAACGGCGGTGATATTGCCTTCACCAGCCGTGTCCGTATCAGCTTCAGCGCCTCGGGTGAAAGCGATGGCGGCCTGACGTTCGGCGGCTCGGTCCGCGCTGACAATGCCGGAAACGGTGCCGCAGGCACGGGAGGCAGCGTCCATGTCGCTGGCGCGTTTGGCACGGTCACCATGGGTGACACCGATGGTGCCGCAAAGAAGGCCGTTGGCCATGCTGCGGGCGTTGGCTTGACCGGGTTGGGCGACCTGAACGAAATCAAGTATATCGCGGATGTCGATCTTCCGACTGCACGCTGGGACTACACCATTGGCGACCTCTCGGTACACGCTTCGGCTGACAACCCCGAAATGCCGGGTGATCAGGCGCTGAGCGGAGCCTTGGGCTACAACATCGGCGGCGTCGGAGTTGCCCTGGGCATCGAAAGGGCCGGTGACGTCGATCACGTTGCTGCTGGCGTTTCAGCCGGTCTCGGCGATGCAAGCGTCAAGATTGTTTACGGTTCCAGGGATGATTTCGATGATGGTCAGTACGGAGCGTCTGCGTCTTTCGTTTCCGGTTCAGCCACTTTCACGGCCTTCACGTCGAGCAGGGATGACGGTGACCACTTTGGCATTGGCGCTGCCTTCGACCTTGGTGGAGGCGCTTCGATAAAGGGCGGCTTTGCCGATGGCGACAGCCTGGACGACGGTGCGAGCTTCGATCTTGGCGTTTCAATGTCGTTCTGACGCAGCCCTGAACACAGGATCGCGTCGCAGGATCGCGGCGCAAAACCAAAACTGAATGAGGTAAGAAATGAAAATCTCAACGACAATATTGTCCGCGACCTTGCTGGCAGGCGCGCTTGCGTTGGCAGGGTGCGGAGGCAGCAGCGACGGGGGCACGGATGACGAAATGGAGCCCATGCAAACCCCAGAGGAAGCGTGCGAGGCCGATGGCGAAGCCCTCTACATAGACGGCGAGTGCAAAACCCCTGAAGATATCAAGAAAGAGGGCGCGGACGAACGCGACGCCGAAGTAGCGCAAGAGGCCAGGGAGGCAATGGCCAAGAAACTGCGTGACCTTCTGGCCGTCGGTGTTGTTGCGGCGACACCTGGGCGACCTGACAATTCCTCTACGGGCTCTACCTATCTCGGCGCTGCACTTACAGCGGCCGAAAATGCCGATAACGGGGAGGGCATGAAAGAGAAAGCCCACGTCATGGTGTACAACAACAAGGGTCCGATGATCAAAGTGGATGCTCCACCTGTACTTTTTGAGAATCGCCGTCCCAAAGACATCATGGGTACAGGGTTTGCGACAGGCGCTGCAGAAAAAAAGAGCCACAAAGATGCCTCCATTGTTCTCGGCTCTTACATGGGCGCGACCGGAGGTTACACATGTAGCGGTTCTGAATGCACATCGCAGAGGACGAAGGATGGCATTCATCTCGGTGGCAATTGGACTTTCACCGCAAATCTCGGACAGAAGTATGACGCAGACGATGCGCGTTTCGCCGAGTGGGGCTGGTGGATTGACGAAGGCATTGATGACGGCGACGACGCCAACCCCAACGACAAGGTCGGTGCTTGGTATGACGTGACAGAAGACTCCGACACCGATGACGCAGCTGTCACCGCAGCGTCCGGCAAGGCGACCTACAAAGGACAGGCGGTCGGCAAGGCAGCGTTCCATCACTCACTATCCGACTCCAATGTCGGCGGAGCCTTTACTGCGGATGCCGAACTGAATGCCGATTTCGATGCCGGAAACGGAAAGCTCAGTGGTTCCATCACGGGCTTCGATGTTGGTGGTGTGAAACCGGACTGGTCCGTCGAGCTGGTGGGGCATGACATAGCCAGCACCGGCGTTGCTACCGATGTCGACACTAGTAGGACGAAATGGACCGTCGACGGGACCGCAGGAGATGCGGCTGGTTCCTGGTCGGCGCAGTTCTATGACGTACCCAAAGACCAACACCAACCGATGGGCGTTGCCGGAGGTTTCGAGGCCCAATACGAGAGCGATGGCTTCATGGTCGGCGCGTTCGGAGCTGAAAGGTAATAGCCTTTCCTCTATGCTATGATGCAATCACCCCGGCCTGTCATGGGCCGGGGTTTCTGATTCCAGCCGGAGGGGACAATGCTTGAGGAAGGGCCGCGCTTCCCCTCGAAAACCCGGCTGGAATGCTGTGCGGTCGCGCACTGTCCCCCTAATTGAGTTTCAGCTGGGAAGGACCGTGCTTTGCAACGGCAGGACCGCGCTCCCGCTCTAGGGGTCCGGCTGGAATGAAAACCCCCGGCCCATTACAGGCCGGGGGAGGATTTTTGTCAGAGGAACGACTTGCTAGTCGGCTTGGAAGACGCCCGCCGCAGAGCCGCTGTCTTCCACGAACATGGCGTCGAAAGCGCCTACAAAGCCGCTGGGACGTTTCATTTCCGCACCGTAGCCAAAGGCGGTCCAAGTGCCGCTCGAAGCGTGGTTGGCACCCAAGGAGTCGGAATTGTCTTCCACGACACCGGAGAACTGATTCTCGTTTCGAGCCACGCTGTTCTTGTTCAGCTCGACCACCCAGCCTGTGTTGACGTGACCGCTTCCGGCGGAGCCAGTCTTGGGTGCAAAGCCGTCGATCCGCCCTGCAAGCGACGCTTCTGTGTTATCGTCGGTAAACGTTGCCTTCAGGTTCACGTTGGCCATGAACTCACCGGACTCATGCTTCGCGGCATCGCCTTCGCCTACCTTCCTTTCCGAAAATCCGCTGGCAGTGCCTTTGTAATTTGCGGTGAGGTCAGTAGTGCTAGTTTGTCCATCAGCCTCATTGTCCCACTTAAGGTTGCTGTTGGAGTTAGCAAGACTGTGGCTATCAGCGTGCAGAACGATTGCCGGACCGTTCAGCCAGTAGGCATAGGTGGCGTAGTTGGTTGCCGGGATATAGTCGTCACCTTCGTTGCCCATCTCAAGAACATAGGCACCCGCAAGGTCGTCGGGCACGAAAAGCACTGGCCCTGCCACTTTTCCACTAGTCACTGTGCAGTCACCAGCGATAGCACTCAGGCATCGAAATTTGCCGTCAATGCCCATGTATTTGGCAGGGTCGCCATCGGCGATAGCGGTGATGCTTGCACCAAATTTCAATGCATCCATGCCCGTTGCTGAAAGGGTACTGCCGCCCAGGATTTCCTCGACGGACATTACATCAACCCCCGCTTCCATCGGCATCACGCCGCTCGGCGGTGACATTTCAAATTGGCCGGAAGCCGAAGAGGCGTAAGCCCCCGCAATGGCTGTCTTGATCGCTGTGGCGACCGCTCCGGCCTTTTGTGCCGCACGCTCCATCGACGTTCCACCGGCCTTTGTTCCCGACTTCACGCTAGCAACGGCGCTCGCCAATGACTTGTTTTTGTCGTCCAGGATCGCCTTGATAGCATTCGCGTCTCCCTCGGCATGCATGACGAGACCCTCTATCCTGGTCCGATCCGCATCCGACATGTCGGAAGTGTCGATTTCCTTCAAGTCATCGAGCGCCCCCATTGCCGCGTTGTATTGGGCTTTGATGGCGTCTTCGGCTCCGAGGACGTCAAGGACGTTCATATATGCCGTTTGCGAAGAACCGTTGGCGGACTTGCGCCCGGCCGCTGTCTTCCCAGCATTGGTCACAGCGTCCATGTGCTCCTTCATGGCCATGGCTCTTGCGTCGGAGGCGATGCCCGCCGCATCGACGGCACTTTCAAGCCTCCGATCCTCTGGCGGGGGCGGCGCTGCGCAGTCCGGGGGCATCCCCACTTGTCCTTCAGGGCACATCTCATCCATGTCATCCATGCCCATCTGGTCGTCACTGCTGCCTCCGCACCCTGCCAACGCAAGCGCGCCTGCTAGCAAGGTCGCGGACAGTATTGTCGTTGAGATTTTCATTTCTTACCTCATTCAGTTTTGAATTTGCGCCGCGATCCTGCGACGCGATCCTGTGTTCAGGGTTGCGTCAGAACGACATCGAAACGCCAAGATCGAAGCTCGGATCGGCCAGGCTGTCGCCATCGACGAAGCCGCCCTTGATCGAGGCCCCTCCGCCAAGGTCGAAGTCAGCGCCAATGCCGAAGTGGTCTTGACCGGTCAGATTGCTCGACGTGAAGGCCGTGAAGGTCGCCGCACCGGTAACGAAGGACGCAGACGCTCCGTACTGATCTGCATCATCCCGGGAACCGTAAACCAGCTGGACGCTTGCATCGCCGAGACCGGCCGAAACGCCAGCAGCGACCTGATCGACGTCACCGTCTCTTTCGACGCCGATCGAAACTCCGACGTCGCCGATGTTGTAGCCCAAGGCTCCGCTCAACGCCTGATCGCCTTCCGGGCCGGGATTTTCGGCCGAAGCGTACAGCGTGAGCTCGCCCATGGTGTAGGACCAGAGGGCTGACGGATCATCATCACCCGACAAGTACGATATTTCGTTCTTGTCGCCCAAGCCGGTCAAGCCAACGCCCCCTGCGTGGCCAACGGCTTTCTTCGCGGCGCCGTCAACGTCACCCATTTCGAGCTTGCCGAACGGGCCGGCAATGTTGACGCTGCCGCCAGCACCATTCACGCCACCACCGGTGTTCTTAAGGGCAGTTACTGCGTCATTTACCCGAAACACTAACAAACCATCATCATCGTCGTCATTAACGGCATTGGTAGTCGCGGCGGCATTGTCGGCACGGATCGTGCCACCGAACGTCAGGCCGTTGTCGGTCTCGCCGGTAGCCGTGAAGCTGATACGGACACGGCTGGTGAAGGCAAGATCGCCGCCCGCTGTGCTGATCACGCCCATGCGGCCATCACCGCCAACCGTTACTTCAGCGCCAACCGATGGCATCCGCAAGTGACTGACACTCAAAGGACAATCAGGCAATCCAGGACCATGCCCTTTGCTATGCCACTTTGTGCAATCGGCAAAACTCGACAAAATCAGCATGAACATGCAAGGAAATGCTTGCGCGTGGCCGCCTCGTCGGCGAAATCGATGGTCACGCCTTCGGGCAGGTCGCCGTCAAGTGCGGCGCCAATGCAGATCCCGTGCGGTGAAGCAGGGTGTATCCCAATTTTTTGACCCCGTTGGTTTTTGGCTCCATTGTTCGGGGAGGCGTGTCCGACAACGGCCGGTCGAATCGGTCGGCGGCGCGTTTTCAGGCAACGGGCAGGAGCGCGAACCATGACGCAGGACGAAGGGAACCAAGGGCACAGGCATCCGGACGCGGTGGCGTATCTGGAAGGACTGACGGAAGGCGAGGCGGCGGTTCATCCGCCGGTGGTCCGCGAGCGCGACGGCGGGTTCACGCAGTACTGGCTGGAGGGCGGCGAGGTGCGGAGCCGCGACATCACGGAAGACGAGCTGCCGCTGGCGGGCTTCAGGCCGGACGGCGGGACGCTTCAGGAGCTGCTGGGAGCCGTTTCGGCGGAGTTCGGGCCGCAGCTTCCGAAGCTTGCGGCGGACCTCGCGTCCGGCGTTCCCGACCTTGACGGCGTGGAGCGGGCGCTCCGCGACAGTTCCCTTGGCGGCGGCGCGGCGGCGCTGAAGCTGCTCCTGGAGCATCTCGACGGCATGCTTCCGACGCCGGAATGCGAGGGCTGCGGCAAGCCGATGCGCCGGCATCCGGCGACGCGGAAGTCGTTCCTGACCCGGCTCGGCCGGGTCGAGGTGGAACGGACGCATTTCCATTGCCGGTCGTGCGGCAAGGGACGCTTCCCGCTGGACCGGGCCCTTGGTCTGGAGGGCAGCGCCTTCACTCCGGGGATGGCGAGCGTCATGGCCGAGACGGTGCCGATGATGAGCTTCGACGCGGCGAGCCGCCACATCGCGAACCTTGCCGGGGTGGCCGCCTCCCGGAGCTCGCTGCAGCGCTGGTCGCTGGCGCTCGGCGAGGAGGTCCTCCGGTTCGAGCGGGAGGAGGCCGTCGAAGGCAAGCCATTGGAATCGCGCATGCACCTGTCCATCGACGGGACCGGGATCCCGATGCGGAAGGGTGACGTGGAAGGCGTTGCCGGGAAGCAGGAGGACGGGACCTCGAAGACACGCGAAGCCAGGCTGGCCGTGATGTACACCGCCGAGGGCCGGGATCCGGAGACCGGCGCGGCGCTGAAGGACAGGGGCAGCGAGACGTCCGGCTGCCTCATCGACAGCGCGGCCGCTCGGTCCGTAAGCCCGGAGCCTTCCGGTTTCGCCACGCGCCTTGACCGGGAGGCGCTTCGCCGCGGCCTGCACGACGCCGGGGAGCTCGTCGTCATCTCCGACGGGGCCGAATGGATACGGAACACCTGCGACGAGCTGTTCGGAGGACGGAAGGTCACCTGCGTCCTGGATCTGTTCCATGTCCTCGAATACGCCTCCGACGCCGTGAAGGCGATCCTCCCGGACAAGACGGAACGGGACCGGCGGTTCAAGGACGTCAAGGCGGACATCGAGGCCGGGCGGGTCGCCAAGGTGATCCGGGAGCTCGAGCCCTTCAGCGGCCGTCATGAGGAGGTGAAGGCCTGTTGTCGCTATTTCAGGAACAACATCGAGCGCATGCGGTACGACGAGTACCGCGACCAGGGCATGCAGGTCGGAAGCGGCGTCGTGGAAAGCGGCTGCAGGCAGTTCGGGCTGCGGCTGAAGCGTCCCGGCACCCGCTGGTCGGAGCGCGGAGCCAACGCCATGCTCGGGCTCAAGAGTTGCGTCATGAACCTGAGGCTGCCCGATTTCCTGGACTGGCAGGCGAGAAAGGCTGTCGCCGCCTGACAAGAAACTTGGGTTACACCCCGGTGAAGCATCGGCGCTTGTCGGCCATGCGCCAGGCATCGGTGCTGGGCGTGGCGAGGACGGCCGAACCGTGCGGCGCATCCCGAATGACGATGACGTGCGTCCCGGACACCTTTGCCACGACCTGAAAGGAACCCAGGCTCCCGAGGGGCCGGGAGACCGCGAATAGCTGATCCCTTTCAACGCCTGTGCCGTGGCTTCGTTCGCCGCATCGAAGGCATCCGCAAGCGCATGCTCGCATTCGAGGATGAAGCGGTCGCCCGGATCCTCGCACCGCACGGTCGTGAACGTTGCCGGCCCGCGTCCCTTGGCGGCACCGGCCCTTCTCGTGATCCGGTTGATGCGCGCGTGCGTCAGGTCGTGCTTCAGGGCGATGCTGCTCAAGCTCTCGCCGGCAACCACCGCCGCGACAATCTCAGCGTTGCGGTCAGGCGGTGCGCTCATTGAAATTCCAATTCATTCCCGCAACAACTGCTTGGAATGAGAAACCCCCGGCGCACGACACGCCGGGGGCTTGCACGCATGACCGTCAGCTCAAGACAGTTCTGCTTTTTGCTGACACCGAACCCGCCGACCATGCGGCCAGCACCATCTCCATAGGCGGAAGCAAGAACTCCAGCGGCGTTCTTCGGAGCATCTCCAACGCCATCTCCAGCATTTCAGAAGTTGCCACTCCATTCTCCACCGGGATCTGCCATTGTTTCACCGATGGTCCATCGAGTTGTCCGCCTGACATTGCGCCTGTGGCAAGGTCTTCATCCAGAGCTTTCTCGTATGCCGTTCTTGCGGCGGGAATCAGCACTTCGGCGGCACTGGCATTTGACTGATAACGTCGGCCTTGGCTGACTTGACGGTCAGCGCGTTTGCCTCCGCACCCTGCCAACGCAAGCGCGCCTGCCAGCAGGACCGCGGACATAATTGTCGTTGAATGCTGGAAATCGTCACTTCGGAATGCCGGGTCGGCCCTGGTCGAAACGTCCGGCGAAGCCTGGCTGCGCTCGTGTCGAACGGCCGCCGCTACGTGCTTGCCTGAGGGAACGAAACGTTCCGGATTTGGCGGACATGGCGTGAGGCACGGTTAAGTGGTATGACCGTGCGAGCCTCGGAAGGGGTTTCCGAAGGCCACGAACGGAGAGGCCGATGACCCGCCGCCTTCCCATCGGGATACAGGACTTCCGCACGATCCGGGAACAGGATTTCTGCTACGTCGACAAGACCCCCCTCGTCCGGAGGCTGGTGGACGAGGGACGCTTCTATTTCTTGTCCCGTCCGCGCCGCTTCGGCAAGAGCCTGTTGCTGGACACGCTCAGATCGCTGTTCGAGGGCCGCGAGGAGCTGTTCCGGGGTCTCGACATCCACGGGCACTGGGACTGGTCCGCCACCCATCCGGTGGTGCGCCTGAGCTTTGACGGGAAATACAATGTGCCGGAAGACCTTGAGCGCAGCATACTCAACCAGTTGGCGCTTATTGAACACGCCGCCGGTCTTGATCCGGCACAGAAGAACGACGCAGGTCCCGAGCGCCTGCAGGCCGTCCTCCATCACCTGCATCATGCCACCGGGCGGCAGGCGGTCGTCCTTGTGGACGAATACGACAAGCCGATCCTCGACGTGCTCCACGACCCGGAGCTCGCGACGGCCAACAGGGACTACCTGCGCGGCTTCTACGGGATCATCAAGGGCAGCGCGGAGCATGTCCGTTTCGTCTTCGTCACCGGCGTGAGCATGTTCTCCAAGGTCAGCCTGTTCTCGGGCCTCAACAACCTCGAGGACATCAGCCTGAACCCGCGCTACGCCACGATCTGCGGCTACACGGAGAGCGACCTGGACCGGGTGTTCGGGCCCGAGCTCGACGGGCTGGACCGGGACCGGATCCGGACCTGGTACAACGGCTACCACTGGCTCGGCAGAGAAAGAGTCTACAACCCCTACGACGTTCTGCTGCTGCTGCGGAACCGCAAGTTCCGCCCCTACTGGTTCGAGACCGGATCCCCGACCTTCCTGTTCCGGACGCTGATGGAGAAGTCCGTCAGCCCGATGGAGCTGGAGAACCGGATGGCGGACATGTCGCTCGTGTCGAGGTTCGACGTGAACGACATCGGGATCGAGGCGCTCCTGTTCCAGACCGGCTACCTGACCATCGCGGAGGAACAGAGCGATGAATTCGACACGCTCTACCGGCTGGACTATCCCAATCTCGAGGTGCGTTTCAGCCTGAACCGCGGGTTGCTTGGCCATCTGGGAAGGGCGGGGAGGGCGCCGCTTGACGAGGGCCGGGCGCTTCTTGCGCTTCTCGAGGCGAACGACTTCCAGGGATTCGGCGACCGGCTCCGCTCGTACCTTTCCGGGATTCCCTACCAGTGGCACGCGACCGGCGATCTCGCCCGCTACGAGGCCTGGTACGCGAGCCTGCTGCACATGTGCTTCCGCGCCATCGGCGTGGATGTCCGGGCGGAGGACGCCTCAAGCCGTGGTCGCGCGGACATGGTGGTGCTGACCGGCGCGCAGGCGTTCGTGCTGGAGTTCAAGATGGCGGAGAGCGACGAGGACGCAGACGCCGCGCTGGACGCGGCGATCGCCCAGATGCGCGAACGCGGCTATGCGGAGAAGTACCGTGACCGCGGGGAGCCCGTCCACCTGCTCGGCGTGGCGTGCGGCCGCGAGGCAAGGAACCTTCTGGGGATCAGGGCCGAGCCTGCCTGACCAGGCAATGGCGTGCGGGGAACTCGGGCTGCGAGTCTGTGCACGGGGACTGCGGGATCCCGCTTGAACAGTGCCGCGCCTGAAGCTGTTCCCGGTGTTGCGCCCATGATCTGTCCGGCTTCCTGAAGCGGCGATTTCCAGCATACAACTGAAGTTCTGAGCCGGAGAGAGAAATCATTGAACCGTATCAACATGATACGTGGATCGGGACTGTCACGGTCTGCCTACAAGCGGCGGATCCGGCCGGATCCGCCTTCACATGGCTGCGATGTCCTTCAACAGTTTCAGCGGCAGCTACGCCAGCGGACATGGCGGTCACGCCTTCCGGAACGCCTCCTCCGGCGTCAGGCAGCCGAGCGACTTCCCCGGACGCGCGTTCAGCCGGTCCTGAACCGCCTTCACCTGTGCGTCGGTGACCTGGCGGGTGTCACCGGACGGCCGCTTCACCGCAACGCTATGAATGGCGCCATTTTGAGCGACCATGGTAACCGCGTCAGCCTTGCGAGCCGCGATTACCTCGACAACGGCTTCCGAAGCCTTGTTCATTTCAGCACGCGCCTTGTCATCCGCGGCCTTTTGCGCTGCGTCCATCGCCACCTTGCGGTCAGCCTTGGCATCGGCCAGCTGGTTCAAAAGGGCCATGTGAGGCCCTCGGTAGCCAGCCTTCACGTCGTCGGCAACAGCGGCGGCGGCGGTGATTGCGTCATGCAAGTCCATCACGGCCTTGTCTGCCGCCATGACCGTGGCGTCGTCCGATGTGTCGGTAACGGCTGCAACAGCCGCATCATGTGCCGTCGTGATGGCGCTGGTCTGCATTTCAACAGGGTCAGGCGTTTCCGCAACAGGCGTCCCGGTGTAGTCGTCGCCCGGATCCTCGCACCGCACGGTCGTGAACGTTGCCGGCCCGCGTCCCTTGGCGGCACCGGCTTTTCTCGCGATCCGGTTGATGCGCGCGTGCGTCAGGTTGCGCTTCAGGGCGATGCTGCTCAAGCTCTCGCCGGCAACCACCGCCGCGACAATCTCGGCGTTGCACTTCGGACTGGAAGTGGGGGATGAAGAAGCTGGCCCTTGCAGCCGTTTGATGCCGGCTGTCGAGATGGCCGGAAGCCATGATGGGCAGCAGTCCCGAACTCCCTAATCGAAGGACGGTGTCGGCGAGGGCGGATCGGGAATGGCAGAGTCATCCGCCGACGACTCCTCCTCGGCCTTGGCCGTCGCTGCATCCTGATCCAGCCCGCCGGCCCGGACCAGGTGCGTCCGGAAGGAAGGGATCGGACAGGCGACAGTGCCGTCGACCTGCGTCTGAAACGCACCCTGGCGCACGAGATGACTGGCGAAGTCATCTACATCCATGCCTTTCGGCAGACGCCATTGCAGGCTCTCTTCACGGTTCCGCTCCAGCCTCCAAATGAGGTCCCGGACGTCGCCGAGCGTCATGACGGGCTCGAGCGCCAGCATCACGGTCGCCAGAAGGCGCGCGGAACCGGCCATCTCCGCGCTCTGCTGGCCCCTGTAGTAGCGAACGCGGCTCTCCGCGGCCTCGGTCCCGATCCGGTCCCAGTCGACGTGGCCGAGGTCGCCGCCGTGCCGGAGCGCCTCCCCGGCCAGGGCCTGCATCGCGAAATGCAGGTGCCGGGGCCAGCCCTCGGTCTGGCGGGCCAAGGCGTCAAGCCGGACTTCGTGTCCGCCCGGAGCCATCCCGAAATGGCGGCAGAAGCGCCGCATCAGATCGTTCCGGTCATTTTCCCCGAGTCCGCCGACCTCGTGAATCTCCAGGCCGCGAGTCAGCTCCATGGTCCTGGCCCGTTCCCGCGTGTCGCCAAGACCCGCCAGGACGAGCGTCAGCGGAAGTCCCGTGTCAGCGTCATGGATTCCTTGCAGGAACAGCGCGTGCGGTGTTGACGCGTCACCCCTGAACCGCTGCGCCTCATCGACGGCAACGATGACGGGCGCCCGCCAGCGGCTTGCAGGGAACCGCTCCGTCAGACCCGAAAGATGCGGCGGCGCGGGACGGGAGCCCGCCGTCCAGGAAAGCTCGGTTTCGGCGTACCCCAGCATGGCTTCAGCGCCCAGGGCCAGTCTGCCGGAGACGTCACGCCACCTCTCGGGCGGCATGCCGCCGGCGGCGCCGATCATGCGGATCACCTCTTCCGGGCTTTCAACCACTTGCCGGCTTCCGACGGTCACGACCCGTGACTGTCCGTGGGCGCCGGCCCGTTCGCCCGAACGCTTCACGAGCTCGGCGAGGATCGAGCTCTTGCCGGCGCCTGGCGCGCCCTGGATGATGCGGGTGGCTTTCGGTTCGCCATGCCTCGTGGCGTCCGGACCCTTCCAGGCATGGCTTCCGGCCCTCTCGATGTCGGACAGGACCGTTTCGCGGCCCACGAAGACCGGCGGCGGGGCACCTTCGCCGCTGGCCAGGAAATCCCGGATCCCTTCCTCGTCGAATGCCATCAGCCAGAACTCTCCTGCCCGCGTGCCGGGGCCAGCATGCCATGACGCGGGCATGGACGCAAAGCGTTTGGCCAGCTTCCAGGTCCGCCACCACTGCATCGAGCGGCAATTTCGACCTCTTCGCTCATGCGCACATGGCAATCTCGTTGGCGCACGTTCTTCGGCACGTCAACGGCGGTCATGATCGCCGTTGAATGCTGGAATTTGTCGCCTCAGAAACTGATGATAACTCTCACTTCGTCACGCCGAATGCGCTAGCCATGCGGTCAACACCATCCCCATAACTCGACTTGAGCGTGCCAATTGCGTTCATTGAAGCATCTCTTGTGTCAACGCCGACATTCTAGAAGGCTCCACTCCAGCTTCCACCCGCATCCGGCGACAGAGGCGCTGGCAGGTTGAAGCGGCAGATGGGGGGTGCTACATTCACAGCATGGCTGATGCTTCGTTCAACACCAAAGCCACCGTCCGGCTCCTTCAGGAGAGCGGCATCGAGGGTCGTCAGGCCGAGGCGATCGCGGAAGCCGTTCGGGCGGGCGTGACCGGCGGTGCCGCGAGCACGGCGGAGCTAACAGCAATCCGAAATGATGTTCTCTGGCTCAAGCGGATCGGCAGCGTGCTCATCGCGCTTGGGGCGGCCGCGACTGGTTTCCTCTATGCGGAAGTCGGCTCCGTCCGGGAAGAGCTGCGAACCGAAATCGGTTCCGTCCGGGAAGAGCTGCGAACCGAAATCGGTTCCGTCCGGACCGAGATCGGTTCCCTCAGGGATCAGGTCCAAGCCAACACCGCCGTCCTCGCCCGCATCGAGGCGATCTTGAACGAGCGGCTACCGCGCGACTGACGTCACACTATGGCGGCGAGGCATGAGAGATCGCTCGGCTTTGTAGGCATTTGCCACGGCGGCTGCCTGGCCTGTGGGGCGTGCTGATGACGGCTCTATGCGTTGCTTCGCCCGACGAATATCCGTGCCTGGTTGCAACGTCTTGCCAATTCGGGCCAGACGCTCGGCTTTCGTAGGCTGCCCGTGCCCGGCGCGTCTCGATCTCCGCATTGCTATCAGACAGCTCTCTCATTCCAGGAGTCCTCCCTTTCCAAGTTGCCATTGCAACGTATGGCCTGCGGCAGAAATGGAACGAAATATGTGCGGCTGCTTCGCCCCCTATCGAGATCTCCAGCCGGAAGGGACAATGCTTGAGGAAGGGCTGAGCTTCCCCTCAAAACCCCGGCTGGAATGAGAAACCCCCGCCACACGAATGCGGCGGGGGCAAGACGAGTCCTTGTGGACGAACGTCTATTGCTTCTCGGCTCCGAAGGCACCGATCATGCGACCGCGGTTTGTTTCGTGCTCGGCCTTGAACGCACCTGCAACGGCGGAAGGATCATCCGTGGAATCGGCGGCTGATCCATATGCAGAGACTTGCCACTCGCCTGCCTCGCCGCCCTTTGCACCATCCATCGTCCAGATGACCTTACCTCCTGAGATTACGCCAGTGTCAGTGTCGAGGTTTTCCGCCTCCGGCGTTTTCATGAGTTCCACTGACCACATGCGCGGCATTCCGTCTGCACCCATGAAGTTGTCGATGGTTCCCGATATTGCCGCACTGGTCCCGAAGGTAGCCTGCAGTGTCGCGTCTGCCTCGAAGGCGCCGGAATCGTTTTTCCCGTTCGCTCCGCCGTACACCGAATACTGGCCAATGGCGTCTCCCATATAGGTAGCTTTTCCTCCGTGCTCAGAAGGCAGACCGTCGGTTACAGCTACGAGGCCGTTGTTACCCTTCATGTAATATACGTGCGCATGAGAGACCTCGTTTTCAGCTTTTTCGAGCCACCAACCCCACTTCACGCCATCCGCAGCACTCACAGGGGCATTCGCGTCACTCGGTGTGAATTTCCACGTGCCCACCAAGACGATGCCATCGCCTCCGGCGTCAACTTTGGACGTGCAGCCGTTCGCTCCGGTAGCGACGCATTCGTAGGTTCCAGCAACCCCATGATAGGAGCCGGAAGTGCTGAAATAGGCCTGGTTCGCGTCACCGACTGTTCTTGTCTTGTCCTGCGTGTGAACCTTGAGTTCAGACGTGGAAAAGGCGCTTCCCATGATTCTCGGGTTAGCCTCGGACTCCATGATGGTCAGTGTGTTCTTGCCGTCTGAGGATACCCCATCAAGTGTTGATGGGTATGCTTTGCTGAACGCCTTGCCCATGACGGATATTGACATGCTATTCTGCTCATCATTGGCATCTTTACCCATCGTATCTGTTTTGATCTCTGAGTCAGTTCCAGCCAAGACATCGTGAAGCTTCTGCGCCATAGCGAGCGCTGCCTTGGCATCCGCCGCCGCCTTTGCCTCGGCCTCTGCTTTATCCCTCTTCGCAATTTCAGCCTCGGCTTCTGCCAACTTTTCTTCTGCGGTCGGCCCGCTGTCCATGTCCATGTCGTCGTCCATGGCCTCGTTGCCGCTGCCCCCGCACCCTGCCAACGCAAGCGCGCCTGCAAGCAAGGTCGCGGACAGTATTGTCGTTGAGATTTTCATTTCTTACCTCATTCAGTTTTGGGTTTGCGCCGCGATCCTGCGACGCGATCCTGTGTTCAGGGTTGCGTCAGAACGACATCGAAACGCCAAGATCGAAGCTCGGATCGGCCAGGCTGTCGCCATCGACGAAGCCGCCCTTGATCGCGGCTCCTCCGCCAAGGTCGAAGGCAGCGCCAATGCCAAAGTGGTCTTGACCGGTCAGATTGCTCGACGTGAAGGCCGTGAAGGTGGCCGAACCGGTAACGAAGGACGCAGACGCTCCGTACTGATCTTCATCATCCTGAGAGCCGAAAACCAGCTTGACGCTTGCGTCGCCGAGACCGGCTGAAACGCCAGCAGCAACGTGATCCTCGTCACCCTTTCTTTCGACGCCGACCGCAACTCCGACGCCGCCGATGTTGTAGCCCAAGGCTCCGCTCAATGTCTGGTCGCCTTCCGGTCCGGGATCTTCGGACGAAGCGTGCAGCGTGAGTTCGCCCATGGTGTAGGACCAGAGGGCTGACGGATCACCACCACCCGACAGATACTTGATCTCGTTCAGGTCGCCCAAGCCGGTCAAGCCAACGCCCCCTGCGTGGCCAACGGCTGCCTTCGCGGCGCCGTCAACGTCACCCATGGCAATCTTGCCGAACGGGCCGGCAATGTTGACGCTGCCTCCCTTGCCTTTGACGCCGCCTGCGGCCCCTTCTCCCGTGCCTCCGGCATTGTCGGCACGAATCGAGCCGCCGAACGTCAGGCCGTTGTCGGTCTCGCCGGTAGCCGTGAAGCTGATGCGGACACGGCTGGTGAAGGCAATATCGCCGCCCGCTGTGCTGATCACGCCCATGCGGCCATCACCGCCAACCGTTACTTCAGCGCCAACCGATGGCATCCGCAAGTGGCTGACACTCAAGGGACAATCAAGAAAATTGAGACCATGCCCCTTGCTATGCCATTTTGCGCAATCGGCCACACTCGACAAGATGACAACAGCATGAACACGCAAGGAAATGCTTGCGCGTGGCCGCCTCGTCGGCGAAATCGATGGTCGCGCCTTCGGGCAGGTCGCCGTCAAGCGCGGCGCAAGGCAGATCCCGTGCGGTGAAGCATCGGCGCTTGTCGGCCTTGCGCCAGGCATCGGTGTCGGGCGTGGCGAGGACAGCCGAACCGTGCTGCGCATCCCGAATGACGGTGATGTGCGCCCCGGACACCTTTACTAGATCTGAAAGGGGACTACGTATTTTACTTGACAGGGGCGCCAAGAATCATCCGGAATCTTCGACGACAATCGGCTTCCTGTGGCAAGGCCATTCAGATTTCTCCTAATCGACCGCCGGACGCCAGCGTGGCAAGCACTTCTCCATGCTGCGCGAGTGTGGTTTGAATTTGGACAAGTGTCGCGTTCATGTTCCCGAGCATTTTCAAGACGAACCCACTCAGAACCCGGCCGCCCCACTTAATCCAACGAACGTCAGCGCGTAGATTCACAAAATCAGCTTCTCGGTAGGCGGATTGTCGGCCTCGGCAATTTCCAGTTGGAATTAGAAACCCCCGCCGCATCTATGTGCGGCGGGGGTTCTGGTATTTCAGGGGTAGTCAGCGTTATGCCGCTATTTGCGCTCCGCGCCGAATGATCCGATCATTTGGCCGAGGCTATCGAATGTAGCGCCGTATGTTCCGCCGACAAGGGTAGGCACGCCGTCTGCCGTTCCTGGAGCGTAAAGTTTCGCGGCAAATTCGCCCGGAGTGGCTTCGGACGATATTCCATTTATCTTCCAAGCCGTGGTCCCTGTTCCGCTTCCCACTGTGCCGTCTCCGACGTTGCCATCGGTGTGGGCAGAAAGCATGACAGCCCATTTTTTCGCTTCCCCATTGGCCATGAAGTTATCAATGGTTCCGCTGATATTGGCTGTCGGGTGGGCACTGTTGTTAGCGCCAAAACTGGCTTTGATTTCAGCATCCGCCGTGAAACTTCCTGCCTCTGCTCTAGTTGCGTCAAGCGGGTCGTTAAGTGCGTAAAGTCCCGAAGACTTCCCTACGTAAGTAGCGTTTCCAGTAGGAAGTTGTCGTGCTCCGGAGTTAACCCAAGCATCAGATTTCGCGTAGCTGTACACCCCGATGGTATCAGAGTCGCCAACACGCTGAAGTCTTGGATCTTCAACTTCAGTCCACCATCCGTATGTGATGTAGTCCGTGTCACTGACTGTCGCCATCGCCCCTGGATTCGGCTTGAACGTCCAGCCTCCTACAAAGGTCAAATTGTCACCATCGGCAGCCACTGTGCATGCCTGGCCTTCCGTCGGGCATGTGAATGTGCCCGGCGCACCGCCGAAGGTTCCTGCGAATACCTTAGCACCCGGTGTGGCATACGTAATGGTTCCGGCGCCTGATGGAAGATCCTTGGAACTTGCCACTTTGACCGGATTATTAGTAGGGATCGTATACGCACCACCTGCCAGGGTGTTGTAGACCTCGGCGAAAGGCTTCATTACGGCCGCAGTCATTCCTGCCATGTATTCTTCGGCACCGGACGGAACCCCATCTTTCATGTGTAGCCGTTTAGGACCGCCCTTGATTGCCTCAAACATGGCTCGAGCCGTCGCCTGCATAAGCGCGGCTTCGGCCGCGTCGGCCCGTGCCTTTTCGTCGGCAGCCTCTTGCTTGGCATCGTCCGCCTCTGACTTCGGAACTGTAGGCTCCTCAGTTGCCGGCGGCGTCTCTGGCTCTCCGCTGCTGCCTCCGCAACCCGCGAGGGCCAGCGTCCCGGCGATCATAACCGCCGTTGAAAGTCGCGTCAGGGACTTTCCAGTTTTCATTAGGCTCAGTTTACAAAACGTATGCGTTCATGGTATGTTCCTGCGCAAAGCAGGAGACGAGAGATGATGAATCACAAGCAGTTTCAGGCCTGGCTCTCGCAGGCTGACCAGCTCAGCACCGCGCAGCGCAAGGAAGCCGGGGCAGTGCTCTCCGGAGGCTCGCGGGCGTCGGCCTCGCTGGCCGCGATCGAGGCGGGCGTGGGCGAGGACCGCCGGTGCCCGCATTGCGGCACTCCCGGCGCCGTGTCGCGCGGCAAGGCGCGCGGCTTGCGCCGATATCAATGCAAGGGTTGCGGAAAGACGTTCAATGCAGCGACAGGCACGCCGTTGGCGGGCCTTCACCGCAAGGAGAGATGGCTGGCGTTCGGAACATGTCTCGCGGACGGGGACACGGTGCGCGCGTCCGCCGTGCGTTGCGGGCTTGCCGTCAACACGGCCTTCCGCTGGCGGCACCGGTTCCTTGCCGCCGGAAGCCGGGGTCCGCGAAAGCTCGCCGGCATCGTCGAGGCCGACGAAACCTACGTGCTGGAAAGCCGCAAGGGCGAGCGGAACCTTGATCGCAAGGCGCGTCGCCGCGGCGGGAAGGCAAGCAAGCGCGGCCTGTCGTCCGAGCAGGTTCCGGTTCTGGTTGCCGCCGACCGCAGCGGCATGACGGTCAGCGCGGTTCTTCCGGCGGTCAATGCCGACGCCCTGCGAGACGTCATCGAACCGGTCGTGGACGAGGACATCGTCCTGGTCAGTGACGGCCATCGCGCATATCCGCCATGCGCCGCAGCAATGGGCGTTCGCCACGAAGCGCTCAACCTGTCCAGAGGCGAGCGGGTTCGGAACGCCTTTCACATCCAGACGGTCAACAGCCGCCATGGCCAGCTGAAGGGTTTCCTGGGGCGCTACCGAGGAGTCGCGACCAAGTATCTCGACAACTGCCTGCGATGGTTCCAGCAGGTCGAGCTGGACAACGCCTCGCCCCGCACGTGCCTCGCCAACGCAATCGACAGGTCATGCATACGATTTGGAAACTGAGCCTTTCATTATATTCATCTCTTACCTCATTCAGTTTTAGGTTTGCGCCGCGATCTTGCGACGCGATCTTGTGTTCAGACTTACGTTAGAACGACATCGCCAGGCCGAGAGACCAAGTGTCCTTCTCGGAGTCGTCCGCCATCTGGGAGTTGCCGTAACCGAACTGGAGCGCCGCTCCGCCACCCAGGTCATAAGCGGCAGCAACGCCGAAGCCGGTGTTTTCCGCGCCGCCCGTGTCCTTCTGGCCGAAGTTGACATTGACTGCCGTGCCTCCTGCCGTGTACGTCGCGCCAACGCCAAGGTGCGTGGTGTTGTCACCCATGCCTGGGCTCTTCTGCGAGTAGTTCAGCGCGCCGCTGATGTCGCCGAAGGCCGCCGTGACGCTCATGCCTGCCATGTCGGCCATGTCATGCTGCTGGAAACCGACGCCAATGCCGAAGTCACCGAAGGACCCCTTGACGCCTACGCCGATGGTGTCGCCATTTGTTCCGGCGTCCTGCTCAAACGAGAGAGCAACGCCAAGATCTCCGAACGAGTTGTCGTAGCGCAGAATCTGACCGTCGTTGTTGCCATCAAGGCCGGCGTTTCCATCGTAGCCGGCGTGAGCCGTATGGTCGTCGGCGATCGAGCCAGCTCCAGCAACCTCGGACAGCGCCCAGTCGAGGGCTCCGTCGGTGTCGCCCAGAGTGACGTTTCCGAAGGGACCCTTGACGTAGACCGCAACGCCGCCGTGGTCACCGTCACTTTCTGTAGCCGGATTTATGGGGTCGCCATCGGCATTCACGGACTCGGCGTTCGCCTCGTCGATGTCAATCGCCGTGCCGAAGGTCAGGCCAGCGTTGGTCATGGACTCCATCTTGAAGGTGACGTCGATGTCCTGATGAAACATGGCATCGCCTTCGCCGCCGTCGGCAACGCCCATTTCGGCCGAGCCCGAGAGCGTCACGCCCTGAGCGTAGGCGGCGCCTGACATGGCGCCCACCGATGGCATCCGCAAGTGACTGACACTCAAAGGACAATCAGGCAATTCAAGGCCATGCCCTTTGCTATGCCACTATGTGCAATCGGCCAAACTCGACAAAAACTGCATGAACACGCAAGGAAATGCCTGCGCGTGGCCGCCTCGTCGGCGAAATCGATGGTCACGCCTTCGGGCAGGTCGCCGTCAAGTGCGGCGCCAATGCAGATCCCGTGCGGTGAAGCATCGGCGCTTGTCGGCCATGCGCCAGGCATCGGTGTCGGGCATGGCGAGGACGGCCGAACCGTGCGGCGCATCCCGCATGACGATGATGTGCGCCCCGGACACTTTGCCACGATCTGAAAGGAACCCAGGCTCCCGAGGGGCCGGGAGACCGGGAGGAGATGATCGCGTTCAACGCCTGTGCCGTGGCTTCGTTCGCCGCATCGAAGGCATCCGCAAGCGCATGCTCGCATTCGAGGATGAAGCGGTCGCCCGGACCCTCGCACCGCATGGTCGTGAACGTCGTCGGCCCGCGTCCCTTTGCGGCACCGGCCTTTCTCGCGATCCGGTTGATGCGCGCGTGCGTCAGGTTGCGCTTCAGGGCGATGCTGCTCAAGCTCTCGCCAGCAACCACCGCCGCGACAATCTCAGCGTTGCGGTCAGGCGGTGCGCTCATTGAAATGCTGGAAATCGTCACTTCGGAATGCCGGGTCGGCCCTGGTCGAAACGTCCGGCGAAGCCTGGCTGCGCTCGTGTCGAACGGCCGCCGCTCCGTGCTTGCCTGGGGGAACGAAACGTTCCGGATTGGGCGGACATGGCGTGAGGCACGGTTACGTGGTATGACCGTGCGAGCCCCGGAAGGGGTTTCCGAAGGCCACGAACGGAGAGGCCGATGACCCGCCGCCTTCCCATCGGGATACAGGACTTCCGCACGATCCGGGAACAGGATTTCTGCTACGTCGACAAGACGCCCCTCGTCCGGAGGCTGGTGGGCGAAGGGCGTTTCTATTTCCTTTCCCGGCCCCGCCGGTTCGGCAAGAGCCTCCTCCTGGACACGCTGAGATCGCTGTTCGAGGGCCGCGAGGAGCTGTTCCGGGGCCTGGACATCCACGGGCACTGGGACTGGTCCGCCACCCATCCGGTGGTGCGCCTGAGCTTTGACGGGAAGTACAATGAACCGGAAGAGATAGAAGGAGACATCATAGAGCAACTGGAGGCAATCGAGAGGCGGCATGGCCTCTCCGCTGCCCAGGCATCCGATACAGGGCCAAGACGTTTGCGGAACGTTCTGGACCGCCTCCACCGCAAAACCGGGCAACGGGTGGCCGTCCTTGTGGACGAGTACGACAAGCCGATCCTCGACGTGCTCCAAGACCCGGAACTCGCGACGGCCAACCGTGACTACCTGCGCGGGTTCTACGGCATCATCAAGGGCAGCGCGGAGCATGTCCGCTTCGTCTTCGTCACCGGCGTGAGCATGTTCTCCAAGGTCAGCCTGTTCTCGGGCCTCAACAACCTGAAAGACATCAGCCTCGATCCACGCCATGCCACGATCTGCGGGTACACGGAGAGCGACCTGGACCGGGTGTTCGGGCCCGAGCTCGACGGGCTGGACCGGGACCGGATCCGGACCTGGTACAACGGCTACCACTGGCGGGGCGGAGAGAAGGTCTACAACCCCTACGACGTACTGCTGCTGCTGGACAACAGGGAGTTCCGCCCCTACTGGTTCGAGACCGGATCCCCGACCTTCCTGTTCCGGACGCTGATGGAGAAGTCCGTCAGCCCGATGGAGCTGGAGAACCGGATGGCGGACATGTCGCTCGTGTCGAGGTTCGACGTGAACGACATCGGGATCGAGGCGCTCCTGTTCCAGACCGGCTACCTGACCATCGCGGAGGAACAGAGCGATGAATTCGACACGCTCTACCGGCTGGACTATCCCAATCTCGAGGTGCGTTTCAGCCTGAACCGCGGGTTGCTTGGCCATCTGGGAAGGGCGGGGAGGGCGCCGCTTGACGAGGGCCGGGCGCTTCTTGCGCTTCTCGAGGCGAACGACTTCCAGGGATTCGGCGACCGGCTCCGCTCGTACCTTTCCGGGATTCCCTACCAGTGGCACGCGACCGGCGATCTCGCCCGCTACGAGGCCTGGTACGCGAGCCTGCTGCACATGTGCTTCCGCGCCATCGGCGTGGATGTCCGGGCGGAGGACGCCTCAAGCCGTGGTCGCGCGGACATGGTGGTGCTGACCGGCGCGCAGGCGTTCGTGCTGGAGTTCAAGATGGCGGAGAGCGACGAGGACGCAGACGCCGCGCTGGACGCGGCGATCGCCCAGATGCGCGAACGCGGCTATGCGGAGAAGTACCGTGACCGCGGGGAGCCCGTCCACCTGCTCGGCGTGGCGTGCGGCCGCGAGGCAAGGAACCTTCTGGGGATCAGGGCCGAGCCTGCCTGACCAGGCAATGGCGTGCGGGGAACTCGGGCTGCGAGTCTGTGCACGGGGACTGCGGGATCCCGCTTGAACAGTGCCGCGCCTGAAGCTGTTCCCGGTGTTGCGCCCATGATCTGTCCGGCTTCCTGAAGCGGCGATTTCCAGCATACAACTGAAGTTCTGAGCCGGAGAGAGAAATCATTGAACCGTATCAACATGATACGTGGATCGGGACTGTCACGGTCTGCCTACAAGCGGCGGAGGAAACGACTTGGATTCATAGCACGCATGCTATACGATGCCACCTCATGACTTGGCGTGTCGAGACTCTGAACGAAACCGTGGACAGGGAGCTGAATGCGCTCCCCGCCGACATGCGGGCGCGGTTTGCGCGAACAGGCCGGTTGATCGCCACATTCGGGCTGGAGCGCGTGGGTGCCCCGCATGTCAGGCACTTGACCGGCCCGCTTTGGGAAATCCGCTTGAGCGGCCGGGATGGCATTGCGCGGGCTCCCTATGTCGTCGCGACAGGCCGACGGGTGGTCGTGGTGCGAGCATTCGTGAAGAAGACTCGGCGTACGCCGCAACGGGAGATAGAATTGGCGCTACGTCGCGCCAGGGAGGTAATGCAATGAGCACGCTTGACGAACTGCATGACCGGTGGAGCCGGAATGCGGACTATCGAGAGGCTTACGAGCGGTCGGGACCGGAGTTCGAGCTGGCCCGCGCGCTGATCGAGGCGCGTACGCGAGCAGGCATCACCCAGGCGGAGCTGGCCGCGAGGATGAAGACGACACAATCGGCGGTGGCGCGTCTGGAAAGCGGCCGGGTGCCGCCATCGACGCGGACTCTTGAGAAGGTCGCCCGGGCAACCGGCACCCGGCTGCGGATTCAATTCGATCCCGCGTGAGGCTGTTCTCTCGAACAACTACCGCCTTCGCCAGTGGTCATTGACTATTCGGCGAGCACCTCATCAACAGCGCATCGCCAGAGACAAAATTGACAAACTCGCCGCCCCGGGGTCGAGCCGGTTCTTGCGCGTCTTTCGCGCCCCAGGCTGCAACGCCTGTGGATGCGGGCGCTGCGCCGGCGTCCCAGCGTCACCGCCTCGACCGGAAGCGACTGTGATGGCTGTAGCCTCGCTGAAGGTTGAATTCCCTTCCCAATTCAGGCCAGACGCTCGGCTTTCGTAGGCTGCCCGTGCCTGTCGCGTCTCGATCTCCGCATCACGGCCAGACCGATCTTTCATCTGAAGTTCTGAGCCGGAGAAGGAAATCATTGAACCGTATCAACATGATACGTGGATCGGGACTGTCACGGTCTGCCTACAAGCGGCGGATCCGGCCGGATCCGCCTTCACATGGCTGCGTTATCCTTCAACAGTTTCAGCGGCTGCTTGTTCGGCCTCGGACTTTTCGGTCATGTATGCCGTACGTGCCGCCTTGGCGGTCATGAGTTGCGTTTCAAGCGCTGCAATCGTGGCGTTGGCTTCAACAACGGAAGCGTCGCCTTCTGGAAGGTCGGCTGCCGCTGCGACAGCTCCCTTTGCGGCTTCAATGGCGTCTTCAGCCATCGACACGCTATCATCCGACGACATGTCGCCGACCGCGTTGACATCAGTTGAAGCCGTCTCCACGGCGTCCATGATCGCCGTGACGCTCGTCCTGCTTGGCCTTGAGTTCGATGGCCGCCTTCTCCGCGTCCATGTCGGTCATCGGGGGATCGTCGCTCCCCCCCCCTCCGCAGCCCGCGAGGACCAGGGTCCCGGCGATCATAACCGCCGTTGAAAACTGGAGATCGCCGCTTCAGGCTGCCGGATAGATCATGGGAGAAACACGCGGGCCGGCTCCTATTCGACATGCTGGGTGCCATCGGTCAGTTCGAGACCGAGAGCCGCGCCGAATGCCAGACGGCCGGGATCAGGAGGGCCAAGGATCGGGGCGTCCACTTTGGAAAACGGCCGACCGTCACGGCCGGCCAAGTCGCGGAACTCCGCGAAAGGCGAGCGCAAGGAGTCCTGATCTGGGACCTCATGGCAGATTACGGCTTGTCAAAGTCGACCATTGAGATCAGTTGTAAGTGTTCAATCGAGCGGAGACGACAGTCCGTCCTGACTTCATTTCGTTCGCTGCAGGGTGGCAAGCGCAGCATCCTCCCGCAACCAGTCCCGCCTCTTCTTCGAGATTTTTCCCTCCCCCGTTCCGCCCCGCCGATGGACGCATTCAATTCGGGCCGAAAGTCACGACGATTGCAGGTCGCTACATTTATTCGCCGTCCTTTGAGACGGCCGCTTCGATTCGGGCGATGCTTTCTTTCAGCCCGGTAATCTCGACCTCGATTCGCGCCAGCGTGGTGGTGTTGGCTTGCACCTGGTCCCGAACCGAACCGATCTCGGCTCGAACGGAGCCGATCTCGGCCCATATCACGCCGGCCACGGCGACTCCCAGCGCGACAAGCCCGCCGATCAGCCACATCTGGGTCGGACGGTCGAAGCCCTGCGCAGTTTTTGGGATGATCGTCTCGCGCAGGAAATCGAGCTGGTCCTGCGTGAAGCCGTGCCGGTCTTTCGTCATGTCGGCCACAGGCCAGTCCTCCATCGCCTTCGGGTCGATGCTAAGCATGTCACCTGTCTCATGCAAGAAGGCTTCAAGAATTAGGCGCACTGTGCACGGATACTGGACTCTGTCGATCTACTTTTTCGCTCAAGCCGCTCCGTGTTGCAGGAAGCGCTCAGAATTCAAAGCGCTAACGGCGGTTATGATCGCCGTTCCGCTTGCCCTCGCGGGCTGCGGAGGGGGCAGCAGCAACGATAGCGCGCCGCCAAGTGATCCACAACCCGCCCCAGAGGAACAGTGCAGGGCCGACAACGGAGTTTTCGAAGACGGCGAGTGCAAATCCGCTGATGATCTCAGGGGAGAGGGTGCGAAAGATCGCGACGACGAGGAAGCGCAAAAGGCCAGGGAGGCAATGGCCAAGAAGTTGCGTGGAATTCTGGACCTCCCAGCTGTCGCGGCGGCACATACGGCACCTACCGGCACCACGCCATCTGCCGATGTCGTTGCTGCACTAACAGCGGCCCGTGGCGCCGATAACGGGGAGGGCATGGAAGAGAAAGCCCACGTCATGGTGTACAACAACAAGGGTCCGAGCACCAAAGCGTCTGACAATGCAACCCCCACTTCCAGTCCGAAGTGCAACGCTGAGATTGTCGCGGCGGTGGTTGCTGGCGAGAGCTTGAGCAGCATCGCCCTGAAGCACAGCCTGACGCGCGCGCATCAACCGGATCACGAAAGGCCGGTGCCGCCAAGGGACGCGGGCCGACAACGTTCACGATCATGCGGTGCGAGGGTCCGGGCGACCGCTTCATCCTCGAATGCGAGCATGCGCTTGAGGATGCCTTCGATGCGGCGAACGAAGCCACGGCACAGGCGTTGAAAGGGATCAGCTATTCGCGGTCTCCCGGCCCCTCGGGAGCCTGGGTTCCTTTCAGGTCGTGGCAAAGGTGTCCGGGGCGCACGTCATCGTCATTCGGGATGCGCCGCACGGTTCGGCTGTCCTCGCCACGCCCGACACCGATGCCTGGCGCAAGACCGACAAGCGCCGATGCTTCACCGCACGGGATCTGCCTTGGCGCTGCACTTGACGGCTACCTGACTGAAGGCGTGACCATCGATTTCGCCGACGAGGCGGCCACGCGCAGGCATTTCCTTGCGTGTTCATGCTGTTTTTGTTGAGTTTTGCCGACTGCACAAAGTGGCATAGCAAAGGGCATGGTCCTGGATTGCCTGATTGTCCTTTGAGTGTCAGTCACTTGCGGATGCCATCGGTGGGCGCCATGTCAGGCGCCGCCTACGCTCAGGGCGTGAAGCTCTCGGGCTCGGCCGAAATGGGCGTTGCCGACGGCGGCGAAGGCGATGCCATGTTTCATCAGGACATCGACGTCACCTTCAAGATGGAGTCCATGACCAACGCTGGCCTGACCTTCGGCACGGCGATTGACATCGACGAAGTGGACAAAGGGGGCGACGACGCGGGCAAGGCCACTAACACTGGTGACCACGGCGGCGTTGCGGTCTACGTCAAGGGTCCCTTCGGAAACGTCACTCTGGGTGACACCGACGGAGCCCTCGACTGGGCGCTGTCCGAGGTTGCTGGAGCTGGCTCAATCGCTGACGACCATACGGCTCACGCCGGCTACGATGGAAACGCCGGCCTTGATGGCAACAACGACGGTCAGATTCTGCGCTACGACAACTCGTTCGGAGATCTTGGCGTTGCTCTCTCGTTTGAGCAGGACGCCGGAATGGGCGATACCATGGGCGTCGGCGTCAAGGGGTCCTTCGGTGATTTCGGCATTGGCGTCGGTTTCCAGCAGCATGACATGGCCGACATGGCAGGCGTGAGCGTCACGGCGGCCTTCGGCGACATCAGCGGCGCGCTGAACTACTCGCAGAAGAGCCCAGGCATGGGTGACAACACCACGCACCTTGGCGTTGGCGCGACGTACACGGCAGGAGGCACGGCAGTCAATGTCAACTTCGGCCAGAAGGACACGGGCGGCATGGAAGACACCGGATTCGGTGTTGCTGCCGCTTATGACCTGGGTGGCGGAGCGGCGCTCCAGTTCGGCTACGGCAACTCCCAGATGGCGGACGATTCCGAGAAGGACACCTGGTCTCTCGGCCTGTCGATGGGCTTCTGAGCCAACCCTGAACACAGGATCGCGTCGCAGGATCGCGGCGCAAAACCAAAACTGAATGAGGTAAGAAATGAAACTCTCAACGACAATACTGTCCGCGACCTTGCTAGCAGGCGCGCTTGCGTTGGCAGGGTGCGGAGGCAGCAGCAACGGGGGCACGGATGACGAAATGGAGCCCATGCCAACCCCAGAGCAACAGTGCAAGGACGATAACGGAATTTTCGAAGACGGCGAGTGCAAAACCAAGGAAGATCTCAAGAAAGAGGGCGCGGAAGAACGCGACGCCGAAGTAGCGGAAGAGGCCAGGGAGGCAATGGCCAAGAAATTGCGTGACCTTCTGGCCGTCGATGCTGTCATGGCGACGAGTGGGGAGCCTACCGGCACGACATCTGACCATCTCGGAGATGCACTTACAGCGGCCGGAAACGCCGATAATGGGGAGGGCATGAAAGAGAAAGCCCACGTCATGGTGTACGACAACAAGGGTCCGATGATCAAAGTGGATGAACCACCTGTATCATTTGCCACTGGTGGCATTGCCCGTAACAGACACATCATGGGTACCGGGTTTGCGACAGGCGCTGCAGAAAAAAAGAGCCACAAAGATGCCTCCATTGTTCTCGGCTCTTACATGGGCGCGACCGGAGGTTACACATGTAGCGGTTCTGAATGCACATCGCAGAGGACGAAGGATGGCATTCATCTCGGTGGCAATTGGACTTTCACCGCAAATCTCGGACAGAAGTATGACGCAGACGATGCGCGTTTCGCCGAGTGGGGCTGGTGGATTGACGAAGGCATTGATGACGGCGACGACGCCAACCCCAACGACAAGGTCGGTGCTTGGTATGACGTGACAGAAGACTCCGACACCGATGACGCAGCTGTCACCGCAGCGTCCGGCAAGGCGACCTACAAAGGACAGGCGGTCGGCAAGGCAGCGTTCCATCACTCACTATCCGACTCCAATGTCGGCGGAGCCTTTACTGCGGATGCCGAACTGAATGCCGATTTCGATGCCGGAAACGGAAAGCTCAGTGGTTCCATCACGGGCTTCGATGTTGGTGGTGTGAAACCGGACTGGTCCGTCGAGCTGGTGGGGCATGACATAGCCAGCACCGGCGTTGCTACCGATGTCGACACTAGTAGGACGAAATGGACCGTCGACGGGACCGCAGGAGATGCGGCTGGTTCCTGGTCGGCGCAGTTCTATGACGTACCCAAAGACCAACACCAACCGATGGGCGTTGCCGGAGGTTTCGAGGCCCAATACGAGAGCGATGGCTACATGGTCGGCGCGTTCGGAGCAGAAAGGTAATAGCCTTTCCTCTAGGCTATGATGCAATCACCCCGGCCTGTCATGGGCCGGGGTTTCTGATTCCAGCCGGGGTTTTGAGGCCCCACTTCCAGTCCGAAGTGCAACGCTGAGATTGTCGCGGCGGTGGTTGCCGGCGAGAGCTTGAGCAGCATCGCCCTGAAGCACAGCCTGACGCATGCGCGCATCAACCGGATCACGAGAAAGGCCGGTGCCGCCAAGGGACGCGGGCCGACAACGTTCACGATCATGCGGTGCGAGGATCCGGGCGACCGCTTCATCCTCGAATGCGAGCATGCGCTTGCGGATGCCTTCGATGCGGCGAACGAAGCCACGGCATTTGCGTTGAACGGGATCAACTCCTCCCGGTCTCCCGGCCCCTCGGGAGCCTGGGTTCCTTTCAGGTCGTGGCAAAGTGTCCGGGGCGCACGTCACCGTCATTCGGGATGCGCCGCACGGTTCGGCTGTCCTCGCCACGCCCGACACCGATGCCTGGCGCAAGGCCGACAAGCGCCGATGCTTCACCGCACGGGATCTGCATTGGCGCCGCACTTGACGGCGACCTGACTGAAGGCGTGACCATCGATTTCGCCGACGAAGCGGCCACGCGCAGGCATTTCCTTGCGTGTTCATGCTGTTTTTGTCGAGTTTTGCCGATTGCACAAAGTGGCATAGCAAAGGGCATGGTCCTGGATTGCCTGATTGTCCTTTGAGTGTCAGGCACTTGCGGATGCCATCGGCGGGCGCTGAAGTAACGGTTGGCGGTGATGCCCGCATGGGCGTGCAGAGCATGAACGGCGAGGATGCCAAGCTCAACAGCCGCATCCGCATCAAGTTCGCGGCCTCGGGCGTGTCCGACAACGGTGTGGAGTTCGGCGGCTCAATGAGAGCCGACCAGGTCAATGCCGACACTGAAGCCGGTGGTGCTTCCGGTGGCAGTCAGACCGGCACGGCAGGCGAGGTCTTCATAAACGGGCCGTTCGGCAAGGTCGCCATGGGCGACACGGACGGCGCCTTCGACTGGGCGCTGGATGAAACCGCAGGCGCCGGCTCGATCACCGACGACCATACGACCCATGCCGGATACAGCAACGGCGGAAACAAGGGCCTGGATGCCGGTCAGGTCCTTCGCTACGAGAACTCGTTCGGAGAGGTCGGTTTTGCCGCCTCGATTTCGCAAGACAAGGACGACAGCGGCGAAGGCGACACCCTGGGTTTCGGCGTCAACGGTTCCATGGCCAATGTCAAGGTCGGCGTGGGATTCCAGTCGAATGACGCTGCCAGCATCGCCGGCATGAGCGCCACGACTTCGTTCGGCGACCTGAAAGGCGTGCTGAACTACTCCAAGACGAGCGACGATAACGACTCCGGCATGGACGTGAGCTACGCCGGTCTTGGCATGACCTACGAGACAGGCCCCGTGGCACTCAACGTCAACTTCGGCAAGCACGACTACGAGGATGACGCCATGGACAAGGACGGCGTCGGCGCTGCGGCCCAGTACGATCTGGGTGGCGGGCTGAAGGCTCAGTTGGGTTTCGGCACTTCCGGCAACGACCAGGACAGCTGGTCCCTCGGTCTGAACATGTCGTTCTGACGCAAACCCCAACACAAGAACGCGTCGCAGGATCGCGGCGCAAACCACAAACACAATGAGGTAAGAAATGAAAATCTCAACGACAATCTTGTCCGCGACCTTGCTGGCAGGCGCGCTTGCGTTGGCAGGGTGCGGAGGCAGCAGCGACGGGGGAGGCATGGAAAACGACATGGACGACATGCTCACCCCAGAGGAACAGTGCGACGCCGAAAACGGAGTTTTCACCAACGGCGAGTGCAAATCCGCTGAGGATCTCCAAGACGAACTGGACGCCAAGGAAAAAGCGGACGCCGATGCAAAGGCGGCGGCGGACGCGAAGGCGGCGGCGGCGATGGCGAAGAAGCTGTTCGGTTACTTGGATGGCACTGGTGGCCATGCCACTACAGCGGCCGCCGTTGGCAACAACCGTTATGGCCCGACCGAAGCGGGGAAAGCCGTTGCCGGCATGTTCATGAGCTACAACACCAAGGAGTTCATGGACACGAATGCTTCGGATCAGATCATTCACGTCTTGCAGTACGACAACAAGGGCGTGGGCAAAAAGGTGCCATTGACGGACGACGTGGCAGCGGCCGGCCTTACCGCGACAGCCATCATGGCAGCGGCGTTCTCATCCAATGAACTGACGGAACACGAAGTCTCGGACGGTGTTTTCAAGACACGTGGAACTTTCAACGGCGCTGCTGGCGAATACCGTTGCGACGGTACCGACAAAGGCGCATGTACTTCGCGGGCTGCAGCGGGCGGAGGAATTGAGCTTGGCGGATCTGGGACCTGGCTTTTCGATCCTGATCCCGGAGCAATGCAAGACATGCCTGATGCCAAGTACGCCACGTTTGGATGGTGGCTTGATGAGGCTGCCGCTGGCGGCGTCGCCAAGGCACGAGCGTTCTCGCATGTCCAGGCTGGCGACGGAGTGACAGGCCTCGATGGAAGTGTGACTGGCAAGGCGACCTACACCGGGATTGCGGTCGGGAAAGCTGCACTCAATGCTGCAAGGGGTGATGACAACATTGGTGATGCCTTTACCGCCGATGCCACCTTGAACGCAAGTTTCGGCGACACTTCAACCCTTGAAGGCGAAGTCACCAACTTCATGATCGGTGACGAGTCGCGGAATTGGGCGGTCAAGCTGAACTCACAGGAACTGAACGCCACCGGTGGCATGGATACTCCGGGAACAGACAACACTGTCTGGACCATTGACGGCGTGAAGAGTGCTCCTAGCGGCGGTTGGCAGGCACAAATGTATGACCAAGGCACTGCCATTGACAACCAGGGTCACCAGCCAAGCGGTGTTACCGGCGGGTTCAACTCCAACTTCGGCGCTGATGGCCGCATGGTCGGCGCCTTCGGAGCCGAGAAGTAATAAAGGTTCCTCCACAGGGACACTTACCTGCCCCCGCCGCGCCTTGCGCGTGGCGGGGGTTTCTCATTCCAGCCGGAGTTTTGAGGGGAAGTGCGGCCCTTCCTTCAAGCATTGTCCCCTTCGGCTGGAACTCTTGATAGGGGGCGATGCAGGCCGCACAAACCTCATTCCGTTTCTGCCGCAGGCCATACGCTGCATTGGCAACTTGGAAAGGGAGGAATCCTTGAATGAAAGATCGGTCTGACCGTGATGCGGAGATCGAGACGCGCCGGGCACGGGCAGCCTACGAAAGTCGAGCGTCTGGCCTGAATTGGGAAGACGTTGCAACCAGGCACGGATATTCGTCGGGCGCATCAGCGCGTCGGGCCGTCAATCAGCACGCCCCACAGGCCAGGCGGCCGCCGTGACCGATGCCGCAATTTCGGGAGAATCCGGCTGACTCCGCCCGTGCTGGCACTGCTGCAACAGAAGCCAGGCGGCCTTTGTCCCTTGCCCAGGCAAGTCAAAAGACAAGGTCTGCGAGACAAGGAGCCCTTTTGCGTTCCAGCGCGTTTTCGGACGGCACAACTGTCAGGTCATGCCCACAGGATCAGCGAATTCGTCGTGTGCAACGGCGTCCCTTTCGCGAATCAGCTTCATCAACCGGGCTTGCGCCTCGGCCGCCGCCCCGGAGTTCCACAAGTCGCTCATTTCGTTGGGATCGGAAACAAGATCATAGAGCTCGCCCGTGTCAGACATCGCCTCGTACGTGAGCTTGAAACGCCCGTCATGAACGCATGTCAGCCGAAGCGGTACACCGCATCGAGATTCACCGACCCGCCATTCACAAAACGCATGTTTGCGGCGACCTGATGACGTTCCCGGGAACAGGGGCATCAGCGACTGACCTTCCCATGCCTCGGGAGGGGGAGCCTCTGCGATGTCGGCGAACGTGGATGCCAAATCGAGCGTGGAAATGACCGCATCAATTGTTGTGCCGGCACCGATTCCAGGCCCCGCAGCGATCAAGCCAACGTTGACCAGGCTTTCGTAAAACATTGGCCCCTTCAGAAAGAGGCCATGGTCGCCCAGGAAGTCGCCGTGATCGGACGTGAAGAACACGCAGGTGTTCTCGAGATCGCCTGTTTCCGCCAGGCATGCCAGAAGGCGGCCGACATTATGGTCGATCAGCGAGATCATCCCGAAATAGTTCGCCGTCATGTCGCGAAGCTGCTCTTCGCTCTGGCTGAGCACACGAGCGCCAGACTTCCGAAAACGCCTCAGGACGGGGTCGTCGAGTTTCGGCTCGCCTTCGAGCACGGCCCTGTGCCACCAGGGCCGACGGTCGAGGTCGAGCTCTCCGTTCCTGGGCAAGTCGACTTCCGTTGGGTCGTGCAGCGACGCCCAGGGTTCCGGGCAATCGAAAGGGTGATGCGGATCGCCAAACGACGTCCAAAGCATGAATGGCCTGCCGCGATCCCGGTCTCTCAGGAATTCCACCGAACGGTCGCCGATCCAGCTCGTTGGATGCCATGCAACCGGAAGCGCGGAATTCCATGTCTGGTGGGCGCCTGTCGACGGGCGCGTCTCCTGCGCCCACGCCTCGTACCCTCCTTCACCGCCAACGGTTTCAAAAAACCATCTTTCGTAGTGCTGCCCGTTCGGAGGACGGAGCGGCGGGCGCTCAGGAAACCATTTTCCGAAAAGCGCCAGTTCAACATGGTCGAAGCCCATGTAGGGTCCGGTCCAGTCCTCCGCGAAGCCGGCCGAGGACGTCGCGCATTCCGCACGCCCCGTCGGCCTGAACGTCGCCTTGGTCGAAAAGTGCGCCTTGCCGATCAGGCCTGTCCGGTAACCCGCGCGCCCAAGGTGTCCGGCAAAGCCCGCGTCCGCGAGGGCGGGATCAAGGTCGATCCCGTTATCCGCTGCGCCGTTCGAGAACGGCAGCATTCCGGTCAGGATGGCAGCGCGCGCTGGCTGGCAGACCGGTGACGGCGTTATGCAGTTCCTGAAATCGGCGCCACGCTGCGCAAGAGCGTCGAGATGGGGCGTGCGGACACCGCGCCCGCGAAATCCATAGCAGTCCCGGCGTTGCTGATCCGCAGTGATGAAAAGGATGTTCGGCTGCACGGCGATCCCGGGAGCGTGGCGAAGGGCGGTTTCACGCCCCTCGCGGCGGAAAGGTCAAGGGCCCAGCGCCACCATTTCCTTGACAACCTTCAGCATGTCAGGCGTGATGCTCCGGTAGTCCTTGAACGCATCGACTGTCGCGCCGGTTGGATTGACGTGCGGAAACTCGCCGAACTGCGCGAGCCAGCCCTCGCGGAACGCGGGATCGGACCAGGTTGCCTGATAGGCCTCACGCAACACTTCAAGGAGGTTTTCAGGCGTTCCTGGAGGCGCGACCATTGCAGGGGACGTTGCGTGCACGTTCGTGCGAAGCCACTTGTATGTCTCCCACCGAATGCCGGAAGGCTCCGAGCCGTGAATCTCGACAAAAAGGTCCTTCAGGCTTGGCAAGCCGTCATGGAAAGGGGTTTCGGCCGGCGTGACGACCTCTCCCGCTTCGTCAAAGAACGGATGATAGTAGAGCATCATCGTCTCCTTGTCCGCGGTGGTCGCGGTGAAGAAGCGCGAATACCCGCCCGTTGCGGTGTGGCCGGCCTGCAGTTCCCCTGACAGGATGCCCGGCGCCATTTTCCCCATGGACTTGAATCCCGGAATGTAGCGATAGTCCACGCCCAGGATCCTCAACGCGAGATTGCCGATAAGGTCGTTCGTGTTGCTTGACGACCGGCCGCCAACACGCAGTCCCTCGACGCCTGCAATGTCGGCGGGCTTCTCGAGTCCCGCGCCTGCATCCGTCCTCAAGACCGTTCCGCGTTCATTGGCGGCCGATCCGATCGCCCCGAACTCCTCGGGCACGAAACGGATGCCCTCGCCACCGGCCAGGACAGCCATGGGGTCCCAATTCCCGTAGTAGAATGTCAGTCCGTCCGGATCGGCCTTCTCGTATGCGAAATTCAGCGCGACGGCACCCCCGGCGCCCTCCATGTTCCGGACGATGATGTTCGGTTCGCCGGGGATGTGCTTCGCAAGACCGTTCATGAATGTACGGGCGCCGACGTCGCCGCCACTGCCCGCCGAAGCGCCAACGATGATCGTGACGGTCTTGCCCGCGTAGAAGTCTTCCGCCGCCGCGATGCCCGGCGCAAGCGCGAACAGCGCGGCCATCGAGGCCATGGCCGCCCGACGCGTGACCTTTCCCGTGAATGCCATTGCCGAATTCCTCCCCTGTCTTGCCGTTTCAATCCTAGGTCTGACATGCAGGGTTGAGCCATGATGCCCCGTCAAGATAAGCATGACCGAAAGGGCATGGATCATGAACATCGATCAATTGCGGACCTTCGTTGCGGTGGCGGACGAAATGTCGATCAGCGGCGCTGCCGATCGGCTGGGCACGACGCAACCGGTTGTGAGCCGAACGGTCAAGCGCCTGGAAGGCGAGCTTCACGCCTCGCTGTTCGACCGTTTGCCGCGCGGCGTCGCCCTCTCTCACCATGGCAAGGTGCTCTACGCCGAAGCTCGGCAGATTCTTGCGGCGCACCGCCGCATGATCGAGTCCTTTCAGACGCTTTCCGGGGACGGTCGCACCCATGTGCGAATCGGTGCCGGTGCGACCTGGCTCGAAGAACGGCTCCCGAGCATCATTGCCGACTTTTCGAGACGCCACCCGATGATCCGCATCGACGCGCTCTACGAGCCCCGGTTTCAGGTCATCGAGTCCCTTCTGCTGGGTCGCGTCGACATCGCGCTGGCCCAGTTCGGGGTCGAACCGCTTCCGTCCGATGACGTGGAGTACGAAGAGCTGCTGAAAGACCGGATTGTCGTTGCCGGTCGAAAGCGACATCCGCTCGCGGGCAGGCTGGACACGCCTGAAGGGTTCAGGTCGCTGCGCTGGGCGATTGCATCCAGCGCCTCGGGCGAAGAACGGTTGCGAGGATTGTGCAAGAGGTTTGGCGCACCGGACCCGGCGATCCAGGTTCGATGCCACTCGGCGTCGAGCCTGCGTGGCATTGTCCGGGAAACCGACCTCGTCGCCCTTCTGCCCAAGTTCATGGTTGACAGGGAAGCCGACGGGCTCGAGATGCTTTCGACCGAGTTTGGGCTGACGCTCTCGAAAGGGATCCTGACGCCGAGGCAGGGATCGCTCAGTCTCGGCGCCAGGGTCTTCCGAACCTGCCTGAGGGAGGCTTTTGGCCGCGGCTCAGAAAAGCGGCCAGAGCGGCGCCTGACCGCCGAAGACGTCCCGCGCGACATCGCCAAGCAGGGAAGGCTGCCAGAAGATGGTCAGCACGCTTTCGTAGAACAGGACCAGGATCGCCCAGCCGGCCGCCGCGTAAGCGAGTGAGAACCGCCAGCCGAAGCCGGCCCAAAAGCGGCAGAACACCAGGATGAACAGAGGCAGTGCCAGCTTCTGGCCGATCAGGAGCGTGCCCAGGATCACTGCCAGGATCGCCGAAAGGAACATGACCATCCCGCGGAGCACGTCCGCCTGTTCGCTTTCAAGACGATGCACCACGCCGGCGGATCGCATGCGCAGGATCCCCTGCACCAATGCGCCGCCCGAAAGGACAGCGCCGATGATCGATGCCCAGAACGGGAAGAGGCGCACGCTGACGCTCCACTGCACCGCCCAGACCGCCGCAAATGCAAAGATCACGAGGAAAAGCACGCCCAGCGCCGTCGAAACCAACGGTATCTCGTCAAGCGAGCCTTGCGCTTCCTCCTTCTGGATCCTGTTGGCTGACGACGTGTTGCGCTTCATGGACGCGACGATCGTGATGGCCACGACCGCAAGGATCGCAAGAACTATAGGTCGGGTGACCCAACCGAACCCTTGATGAATGTTCATCGAGATCAGGAAGGAGTTTTCCATGATGGCGCCCAGGATGAAAGCGAGGACGACCGGCGGTCGGGGCCATCCTCCGCGTTTCATCAGGTAACCGATCGTTCCCGCGATGATCAGGGTCACCCAGTCACCATAGGTCGAGGTATCCATCCAGGCGCCCATCATCACGAACAGGATGACGCCCGGAACGATGAAGTGACCCGGAACGAATGCGAGATGCGCGACCCTGTTCGACACGATCATCATGACGGCTGCAGCAATGAAGTTCGCGATTATGATCATCCAGACCATGCTGAACGAAAGCGGCAGTTCCGTTGTCAGCATGGCCGGCCCGGGACGGAGGCCATGGATCAGCATCCCTCCCAGCAGGATGGCGTAACCCGTTGTTCCCGGAATGCCGAAGACGATGGTGGGGATCAGGCCGCCGCCGCGCATCGCGTTGTTGGCGGTCTCCGGGGCGATGACTCCCCTTATGTCCCCTTCCCCGAATTTCGGATCCTTCCTGGTTGACTGCACTGCGTGACCATAGGCAATCCAGTCCGTTACCGATCCTCCAAGCCCGGGCACGATCCCGACGTAGGTGCCGATCACCGCGCTTCGGATGACCAGCCACCAGTTCCGGACCGCGTCGCGCACGCCTTGCCACATGAGCGCCCGCCCGCCCGTGTCCTTGACCATGCCGTCGCGGGCGATTGAAATGTTGCGGACCGCCAGGTCGACCATCTCGGGAAGCGCGAAAAGACCAAGCACAATGGGCAGGAGTGGCGCTCCGTCCAGCAGATAGTCCGAGCCGAAGAAGTACCGTGGAACCGCGTCATTCTGCGAATACCCGATCGTCGCGATCAGAATGCCCAATGCACCGGCTGCCAGGCCCTTGAAAACCGATTTGCCGCTCAACGCACCAACCATGCTGATGCCAAGGAGGCCCAGCATGAACAGCTCGGCATTGGTGAACGAACGAAGCAACGGCTTCAGGAGCGGCAATGATCCCGCCAGGATCAGCGCCCCGAACAGTCCGCCGAAAGCCGAGCATGAAAACGCGGCGCCGAGCGCCCTTTGCGCCTGGCCCTTCTTGGCCAATGGATAGCCATCGAGGATCGTCGCCTGGCTTGCAGAGGTTCCCGGTATGCCCAGCATCACGGACGTTACGGTGTCACCCGTCATGGTCACCGCATACATGCCTAGCAGCAACGCGAAAGCAGCGGCACCTTCCATGCCGAAGGTGAAAGGAAGCAGCAGGACAATGCCGATGCCGCCCCCCAGCCCCGGAATGATGCCGATGACCAGCCCGCAGGCCACGCCAATGAGCAACGCGACGAAGGCATTCGGTTCGAACACCATCCCCAGCCCCTGAAAAAAGGCGTCCAGCATTGGCTCCTCCAAGGAATTCGGTTTCGGACAGGGTGCCGAAGCGCCGCTTCCTAGGTTGCTTGCATCCCGTTTTGCCTGAGCACTCGACCGGCCATCTCGACGCCAGCGAAGTCCTCCAGCTGTTGCGCACGCTCAAGCATCCTGCGTGCCAAGGTCACGATCGTCCCGGATTGATCGGCGAAGTGCAGAAACTGCCTCTGCTTGTCGGCTCGCGGCACTTCGAAGATGTTGAGTTGCTCCTCGGGATCAAGTTCGAGGTCGTAGAGCTCGTGCCGCTCGTCCCAGCTCAGTATGAGCTTTCTTTCGGCAGTTCGGATGCAGCGCTGCAGGGTGCGGGTCTTTCGCCTCTCCGTCTGTACATAGTAGGCATCGCGCCAACCCCCCTGACCGCCGAGCAAGTCGAACAGGTTCGCGCCGTCAAGGTAGTCCGGAGCCTCGACTTCGGCAGCGGCCAGAACGGTCGGCATCAGGTCCTCAAGCCCTACGGGAGCGCTGGAGCCCGTGCCGGCCTCGATGCCGGGGCCTTCGATCAGAAACGGAACCCGAATGGACGTGTCGAGGCATACCCACTTGTGCGGCGCCGTCTCGTCGAGGTTGAAGGTTTCGCCGTGATCGGAAAGGTAGATCACGTAGGTGTCATCCGCCAATGCCGTGCGCTCCAGGCTCTCGCGGATGCGCCCGACGTAGCTGTCGAGCGTGGTGACAGCCGCATAGTACCCTGCAAAAGGCACACCTTTTCCACGGTAGTTCCCGTAGCTTTCCAGCGGCGCAGTGAACGGATTGTGAGGCGGATAGTAGCCTTGCACGGCGATGAACGGTTTCGAGCCCTGGCTCTCGGCCTCAAGAAAAGCGATCATCTCCTCGGTTTGCGTTTCAGGCCTGTACTTCCCGCCCTGGAAGGACTGTTGACCGTCTTCCCAGTGCCCGCCATGCGAATTGAACCCGCTCCAGACGTCGAATCGCCCTGAATTCCGCTCGCCAAGATGCCATTTCCCGAAATAGGCGGTCTTGTAGCCGGCCCCTTGCATGATTTCGAACATCGTCGTGGGAAACTTGCTTTCGTATTCCAGGACGTCATCGATTCCGTACCGGTTGTAGATGACGCCGTGCCGGTTCGGATGGACGCCGGTCCACATGCTGGCCCGCGCTGGCGTGCAGACCGGAAACGGCGTGAACGCCTGCGAGAAATTCACTCCGCGCTTGGCCATTGCATCGAGATTGGGCGTTTGCACGAACGAGTTTCCATTGCATGCCAGAGTGTCCCAACGCTGCTGATCGCTGACTATGACAACGAAATTCGGACGGTCGCGCATGGATCTGCCCCTAGCCCAGCGGAACGCGTTCCAGCGCTCGCGTATTCATTGAAATCCCGAGACCGGCCGTTTTCGGCACTGACAATTCTCCCTGGTCAGGCTCCAGGACCGAAGGATCGGTCAGGCAGGACCCGACGTCACTCTCACCGTGCTGAAGCTCAAGTTCCCGAGCCGTGGCCGCGACCGACATCGCGTGGAGGCTGGCGGCGGTCATTACCGGGCCCAGGTGATTGTGCGGCGCAAAGCCCGTTCCGTATCGGGCGGCCGCCTCCGCAATGCGGATCATTCCGGTCGGTCCGCAGAAACGCAAGTCGGGGTTGGCTGTATCATAGACGTTCCCCCGCAAGATCGGTGCCCATCCGCGATAGCCTGAGTGCAATTCTCCGCCCGCCAAGTCAATTCCGTGGCGATTCGCCTCCGTGCGAATGCTGCGCAGGCTGCTCAACGCTTCGTAATCTTCAAGGATCGGGGCTTCGATCCACTTTGGCCCCGCCTCCGCGATCTCGCCGATCAAGCCGATGGCGCTCCGCTCATCGAAACGCCAATGACAGTCCAGCAGGACGTCGGCACCGTCGCCTATTCCGTCACGCACGGACAGCAGCGCATCGACTCCGGATTGCGCCGCGCGCAGACGATCAGCGCTTTCGCCTCCCTCGACTTCGTCGAACGGCGCGATCTTGACTGATCCATGGCCGGCTTGCAGGGCGCTCTTCGCTCGCGCAGCCCAACCGTCGGGCGTTCGGTCGATCGTGCCGCGGTTGATGTTTGCGTAACACTTGACTGCCGATTGGCGCCGTTCGCCGAGGAGTGCGTTCAGGGGCGCATCCTGCCGCCGCGCTTCGGCATCCAGGATCGCCGTTTCCAGCGCATTCACGGCCACGCGGAACGCACGACCGTGTTTCCAGCAGGGTTGCCCTTCAAGGAAAGACCGTGCGTTCGGAAGCGGCTCCTCCTCGATCCCCTGAGCGAGCATGCGCAACGCGACCAGCACCTGGCCGTTCAAGGCATTGAAAGTCGCTTCACCCCAGCCCTGAGCACCGGACTTGAGCGACACCCGCACGAACAGAAACTCCGTCTTGCGTGAAATCCGCTGCGTGAAGGCCTCGACCCTGGAAACGAGATCAGCTGCAGCCTTGGGCATGTGGGCCGTTTCTTCCGCAACTTGCGTCATGACCGGACAAGGCCCCATGACACGGGAATGCAACGCAGCCCTTGCCTGTCCTCCGGTGCTGGCGCGACATGCCCCGGCAGTCGGCTGTCGCCAAGGTCCTTGCCGAGAAGGCGCATCGCCTCCCTGACGACGGTCACACCTGCGCCATTCGCGAATCTCGTCCTCATTTTCTCAAAGCCGGAGATCTCATCAATCCGAAGCCTCGCCGTCTTGCAGTCGCCGGACTCCAGGGCCGTGCGGACACTCGGGGACGGCTCCGGATGAACATCTTGCGCCCATGGCATGGAAGGGTGCGGCCCATGCTTCGGCCGGCCCACGGATCCGGGCGGTGGAATGCTCCATGCCGCCCTGGATGCATTCACGAAGTGCCATGAGGTCTGTCGACGCAAGTTTCACCCCGACGACGCATTCATGCTCTGACAGTCGAAGAACCTCGTCCACACCCGTTGCGGTGCCGCGCAAGTACGCGATCAGTGGTCTTTCGCGCTTCCCTGCCATTTCAGCAAGGCAGGAGATCTGACCATGGGGTGCCGCAAAAGGGTCCGTCTGCATACGGGCCATCACCAAACCGGCACCATGCCCGACTGCGCGGCTGCGCGGCTGCCGGGTTCGATCGCGTCCTTCAACGACCTGCCAACCGCCATCATCACGGCAGAGCGACCGTTGCTTGCGGCGGCCACCGAGTGAACCCAGTCGATCTCCCTCAACTGCGTCGAGAAGCATTCGGCAGCATCGCCGGCCGAGACGACCGCGTGAATTCCAGCAGACGCAATCGAGTCCACGTTCCTCTTCAGGGCCGCTTCATTCAGTTCTCCGCCAGTGATCCACGGGGCAACGTGTACGCCCGAAATCCCGTTCAGGTTCAAAGAGTCGGACAACGTGCTACCCTCAGGATTCAATCCACCCAACCGAGACCGCGGCAGTTGGTCTGACCAGTGAAGGCCAGAAAGCGACCATCGACCAATGACCGCATCTGCGGAAAGCCATGCTTGGTCGGACATACCTGAATTTGGGACTTGTATACCTAGCTCGACAGACCGGCAGTCCGCCGCAGGCATTGATTTCACGGGTCAGCAGTGGTTGCCAGCGCAAACGCCGCTCGCCGTGCAGATACGCCGGTCCCTGACGTCTCGTTCATCGCGGCAAGGCGCTCCAGCGCCCTGTCGCGGATGTTCTTCGCCGCATTGAGGTCGGCATGGGCAGCATGGCCGCAGGCCAGGCAGACGGAATCGTCCCGAGTTCTGCGGTTCGCGGCTTCGACCGCACCGCACTCGTGGCATGTCCGTGACGTGTTCGTGGCGGGAACGACGATCACGTTCGCCGCCTTGTGTTCCAGCATCCCCTTGAGCGCCGTCCAGCCCGTGTTCAGGATCACGTGGTTGGTGCCGGCCTTCTGCGCCACCATCGTGCCGGGCTCCTCGGCGGCACCCTTCGCGGAGCGCGTCATCCCCTTCACGTTCAGGCCTTCGACCGCAACGGTTCCGGACTTCGCCGCCAGCTTCCGGCTCACGTGATGATGCCAGCTCTTCCGTCGGCTCGCGATCTTGCGCCGCACCTTCGCCAGGTGCCGCTTCGCCTTTTCGCGCCTGTTGCTTCCCTTCCGGCGCCGCGAAAGCCTGCGCTGCAGGCGCTGCGCCCGCGCGTCAAGACGCGCCATGTCCGGCATCTCGTGAAGCGTGCCGTCGCTGTCCGCGACCTGGCCGCCGTTCCGGTCCAGCCCGAGAACGTGCCCGTTGTCGGCGGGCTCCTCGATCTCGACAGCGCAGCAAGCGACGGCGTGCCACTTGCCAGGCTCGCGCTTCAGGACCGCGGAGACGGGCTTGCTGTCGGGATACGGGTTCCCGCCCTTGCGTCGTGTCCTCAGCGCGCCGAAGGACGGAACGTGCAGCGTGTCGTCCCTGACCTTGACGCCGGAGACGATGCTGATGCTGTTGAAGAACGCCCTTCCCTTGAATCGCGGGAAGCCCGGCGTCTCCCCGTTCTTCGCGCGGCGAAAGAAGTGCAGGAAGGCACCGTCGAGCCGCTTCAGCGTTCCGCGCTGGATGGCCACCGGGCATTCCGCCATCTCCGGAAGGTCTCGGCGGCACTCGGTCAGGGCCTTGCACTGGTCGAAGCATGTCCGGCCCTTTCCGGTCTTCCGGTAGCGGTCGATCCGTTCCTCCAGGGCGGCGTTGCAGAGCTGGCGCTGGTCCTCCAGCACCCGCTCGAGCCGCCGCCAGCTGCTGCGCGTCTGCGGCAGCAGGCGGCAGACAACCTGTCTGTGCGTGGCGACGAGGGCCATGCGGTCGTTCCTCCGGCTTGGGCTGGGGCGAGGGCGTCGAGAGCGCCTCGCAACGCATCCTGACCGCAGGTGGAGTGCCTGTCAAGCACGAAGTTCCCTTTTCATTCTCATAAATGGAAGCCGCTGCCGCACAGTGCTCCCGTTCACGCCGGCATCATTCGCGCGATCGTCTCGTTTGAGGGTGCCGCGCCGGAGGCGGCGGCCTGACGAGCTGTCAAGTTAGGTATATAAGCCCCCTGATTTTCCTCCCCCAGTTGCCTGGCGCGACCGCATTTCCGTCAAGGCGTCCCTGAATGCCAGTTTTCGAAACCTGGCATGGCTGTTGCATGCGCTTCTGCGCACGGCCGCGTCCTGCCAATGGCGTGTTCCGCATGTCTTGGCGATTAGCGTCTTGCGGACATCGATCCCGGAAATCTGGATGGCAGGTTCGTCCCGCAGGCAGTGAGTTCGACTCGCTTCGAATTTCACCCTTGCTGCGGATGGCTGCAATGCGAGCTGCAGCCGCGGCATCGCAAGGTCGGGTCTGTTCCGGATGAGTGCAAGATTGGGCCCCGTTGCAAAAGCCGCTCTCAGCTGTCCTTGTGAGCGAGGCAGCGGTAGATTGCGCTTTTGGAGGCTCTCCCATGACCCATGACTTCAAGTGGCGGCACTTCCGGGGCGAGATCATCCTGTGGGCCGTGCGGTGGCATTGCCGATGCGGGATCAGCTGCCGCGATCTTGAAGAAATGCTGGAGGAGCGCGGCGCAGTCGTGGACCACGCCTCGACCTGCAGATGGGTTCAGGCCTGCGCGCCCGAGATTGAAAAGCGGCTGCGCCGGCACTGTCGCCCAGGCGGACTTTCGCGGTCCTGGCGCGTGGACGAGACATGCATCAAGGTCAGAGGGAAACGGGCGTATCTGTACCGCGCGGTCGACGGCCGTGGCGACGCCATCGACTTCCACCTGTCGCAGACCCGCAATGCCAACGCCGCCAAGCGGTTCCCGGGCAAGGCGCTGCGCGGGCGCAAGGAGCGGGAGAGGCCCGTCGTGATCAACGCCGACGAGGCAGGATGCCTGAATGGATCGACGGGTTCCGGCTCGGGACCGTCCTCTGCGGCCATGACGCCGATCCCGTCGGCGACCGCGCCGCGCGATGCATCGAGGCGCAGGACCCGAAAGTCCGGCGCATGCGGCCGGACGGCGGCAAGGACTGGAACGAGATCCTCCAGAAGCGGAGGGACGGGGCCGGCCCGGAGCGGACGCAGGCCTTCGGGTCGGCTGCGCCCGGGTCAGGCGCAATCGGCAACGACGGAATCCGCGGTCCGCACGATTGCGCAATGGAGGAAAGCGTGCCTCCTGCCCGACGATCCGCGGCAGCGCTCCTGCCGTCGCCTGCGGCCCTGAAGGAGGCCGCTGCCGATGCCGGAATCTGCGGATGGACATGTAAGCAAAGCTCGGGCGCACAGCCGGCGCGGGAGGCCGCGACACCATCGGAATCCGCGACAGGCACGATTGCCCATTCAGAGCTGGAGCAAATCATCCGCAGAGGATTCCGACACGCCCGCTTCGTCGCCGAAAGCCGAAAAACGGGAACGCGGGAAAGGACCGCGCCGAATCGTCACGGGAACGAAAGCGGGAAACGACGATGTCCCGAAGACCCGTCCAGCCAGTTCAGGCCAAAGCGGGAAAAATCGTCCCGATCCGAACGGAAAAGCGCGGGAAATCCGCGTCAAGCCAGTTCAAAAAACAACACCAGTTCTCCCGCTCGCGGAGTTCGCGAGCCAGCGCGGTCCGCGTCAGCTCACCGCCCTTGCAGGCCGTGCGGAACCACTCCACCGTCTCCGACGAGACCTGACGCATGCCAATCTGCATGGCCGCGTGATTCGCATGGACTCCGGACCGGAGTCAGGTGTGTGTCGTTGATAGGCCCGGGGGTACGCCAAGGCGTCGCCTCATCTGGTGATAGGGGTCGTGGCGCTCACGGTCGACCGGCTCGCGCAGCTTGGCATGCCGCCCTGCCCGGACGGACGGACCATCACATTCCGGAACGCCTCGGCGCCGGCCCCTTCGCATGACCGGTGGCCGAAGGCATGCGCGATTCGCTCCCGGAAAGGGAAACAGGTGCCGCAGATGCCCCCCGCGATCAAACCACGCCACACAAGCGCCGTTCGACCCGAAAGGCCCCGAAAACGACCAATGAGCGCTTTCGCGAGTTCAGACTCTTGCAAGAGACTTGCCCAAATTTCGGTTGCTTTGTTATCGATAACTTTTTTCTTGACAATTTTCGCCTCTGGCACAAACCTGACGGAACGATACGGATGGTTCAACCCTGCGAGGTCGTCAGTTGTCATGGCAGACACGCCTTTGGTCGAGATGCGGAACATTACCAAACGCTTTGGCGGCGTGACCGCGTTGTCTGATGTCGACCTTGACGCCTACGCAGGCGAGGTCTTGGCCATCGTCGGCGACAATGGCGCCGGAAAGTCGACACTCATAAAGATCCTTACGGGAGTCTACCAGCCGACGGCCGGTGAGATGTACTTGGCTGGAGAGCCGATTTCCTTTGCCAGCCATGCGGACGCCATCGCCAGCGGCATCGACGCCGTCTATCAGACACTTGCGCTCGCCGATCATCTGGATCCGCCGGCAAACATGTTCTTGGGCAACGAACTGACGAAAAAGGTGATCGGCGTGACCGTTCTCGACGTTGCTCGCATGAGAACTGAGACCGAGCGCGTATTGATGGATCGCCTCGGCGTCACGCTAAAGTCCCTGGATTCACCGACCGAGAGCTTGTCGGGCGGCCAGCGCCAAGCTGTAGCGATTGCCAGGGCCGTCTATCACGAAGACCTGCGCGTTCTGGTCATGGACGAACCGACAGCGGCACTCGGCCCCCAGGAGACTGCCCGCACACTCAATCTTATCGAAACCCTGAAAGCGCAAGGTCTTGCGATCATTTTGATCAGCCATTCGCTGGATGAAGTGTTCCAGGTTTCGGACCGTATCCACGTACAGCGTCGAGGAAAGCGGGCAGGTTTCGTCAAGACCACAGATTCCAGCAACCAGGAAGTGCTCGGAATGATCGTGGGTGCGAAGGAGGCCGCGTGATGGCAGCCTCTGACGCCCATGGCGCCCGGACGCTGAACGATCGAATCGAACCTTACTTCGCGATCATCGGCCCCATGGCGATGATCCTTGCGTTGCTCATTTTCATGGCGATCGTCGAACCCGCGCGATATTTCCGCTGGTCGAATGTCAATTTGATCCTGCTTGACGCGGCGCTCTACATGCCGATGGCAATGGCGATGACATTTGTAATTACTCAGCGGGGCATCGATCTGTCGGTTGGATCGATCGCAGCATTGTCCGCCATCATAATGGCATTCCTGATCAAGCAGTTTGGCTTCTCGGTATATTTCGCAATTCCGATCGCTCTGGGACTTGGAGCGCTCATGGGCCTCGTCAACGGGCTGGTCATCACCCGGTTCAATGTGCCCGATCTCATTGGCACCCTGGCGATGGACTTGGTCTATCGCGGCTTTGCCCTGGTGATCGCGAAGGGGCTGGTGTTGGCGCGCTTCCCGGAACTCATAACCGAAATCGGGCGCGGGCAAATCCCCGGACTCGTGCCGATACCGGTGGTCATCGGAATCGCGACCATGATCGCGGGATTTGTTCTGCTGCGTCGCAGCCATTTCGGCCGTTACACCATCGCCATTGGATCAAACCCCGAAGCTGCGGAACTGACTGGCATCGCGGTAAACCGCCACAAGATTCATGCATACGTGCTTTGTGGCGCCTGTGCGGCGCTGGCCGGAGTCATGCTGACTGGCAAGCTGAACGCAATCCAGGCAACCTCGGCGCCCTATTTCAATCTTCATGTGATCGCAGCGGTCGTCGTCGGTGGCACTTCGCTCTTCGGCGGTCGCGCATCCATGATCGGCTCCTTCGCCGGAGTGCTGCTCTTGTCCATGATGATCAACGCGCTTGTGACGCTCAGGATTGAGTTTTTCTGGCAGTCGGTTGCGTCGGGCGTCGTGATCGTCTCGTCGGTGGCACTCTATTCCTGGATGCAGAAAAAGGACCGTGACGGCGCAGGTGGACTGATCGCCGGGCTAGCGACGTCGGAAGGCCAGAAACTGATCCGCCTTTCGGCCGCCATTATCGGTGCGCTGATCCTGCTTTTGGCGATCGGAGCAATTCTTGCCGGCAATCCGCAGGCAAGCGGATGAGCCGGACTCATCGCGGGACGGTGCAACCTGGGGTTCATCCCCGGCGGCACCGCTGGTCCCGCTCTCATGAAAAGGAAGGAGAACCTAAATGAGAAAATTGGCAGCCACCACATTGGCAGCGACCATTGCAATGGCCGGGGCGGTTTGGGCCGCGGATGAACTACCGCTGAAGGAACTGCCCGGGATCGAGGATCGCGATTACTGGATTCCCGGCGAAGTGAATGCAGAGGGCAAACTCGAGGCGCTGCAGGAAGTCGTCGGCTCCGCCGCAGTTCCGTTCTCCGGAAGCCAGGACAGGCCAATCCAGATCGGACTGATCTACCCGTCGGCGGATGTGTCGGACTTTTGGGCCCGAAACTTCCTGGCCATGACCAGGCGTCTGGACGAGCTGGGAATTCAGTACGAGACGACCGAGTTTGCCTCGCGCCAGATCGAGCACTCGCTGCAATCGACCTACGCCAGCCAAGTGGAGCAGGACGCCGATCTCTATGATTATGTCATCTTCGGGCCGTCCGAACTGGCTACCCAGGCCGACAACATTTCCAAACTTGCAGGCAATGACGGGTTCGCGACATATGTCTGGGCATTTCACACACCACTGAAGTACCTTGAAAGCCAGCCCGACGCCTGGTTTGATTTTTCATCTGCCGCTGGTGCATTGACCATGTGCGACTACGTGCTTGGCCGCCTGGGCAATGACGTGACCATGGCAATGAACCGAGGCATCCCCGGGATCACGGACAACCAGCGCTCTGGCGACTTCAAGGCATGCGTTGAGGAGAAAGGCAACTGGACCACGGTCTACGAGCATTATGGCGAATATCAGCGTGAAGGCGGTTTCGACGGAACCTCCCTGATCTTGCAGGCCTATCCCGAAGCCACGATCATTCACAACGCGAACACGGCCATGGCCATGGGTTCGGTCGAGGCACAGGTCGCGATGGGCAAGGAGAAGGAGATCTTCTCGACCGGCTGGGGCGGAACGGGACTCGAACTCGACGCGATTCGCGAAGGTTCCCTAGACGCGACACCGATGCGCATGGGTGACGATGTCGGTGCTGCAACCGCCGAAGCCATCAAGGCCGACATGGAGGGCCGTGCGGATGAATTGCCGTTGGTCTTCCTGGGCAGGATCACCGTGGCCCACGATCAAATGAGTGCCGAGGAACTGGACGCGCTGCAGGAAGAGGCGTTCAGATTCTCCGGCGTTGGCGCTCTGGAGCGCTGACACACTGACCCGGCCCCCACGCAAGCGGGCCGGGACTATCGCGAAACGGTAGAGCCCGAGATTCGCAAAGTGGGTTCGATGTGCGAAATCATCTTCGCGGCGGCACCATCGGCGCCGCCGCGAAGCAAGGCAACCAGAAGTTCTCCGGTCCTGCTTCCGATCGCGATCGAATGTGCGTCCATCGTCGTAAGGCCGGGCAAGGCAACCTCAGCGATTTCGTACGCCCCGAAACCGGCGATCATGACTTCGTCAGGCACCGAAACGCCGCGCCGCTGGCACTCCGTCAGCGCACCGAAGGCGGCAAGGTCAGAGACGCAGACAACGGCGTCCACCGGTTGTCGTGCGTCAAGCACTTCAACCATCGCCCCGGCACCTTCACGCATCGAAATCGGCGGCGAGCCAAGTGAAACAAGCTTGTATTCGAGCCTCAGCCGTTCTGCCGCCGCAACGAACCCGCGTCTCCGGTCGGCGCCGCGCGTGTCGCCCTTGTCGTCTCCGCCGATAAAGGCTAGCCGCCGCGCGCCAGCCGACTGCAGGTGATCGACCATTCGGACCATCGCGTCCGCGTTGGAGAAGCCGACCGTATAGCCCACGGGCGATCGAGGGATATCCCATGTTTCAACCACCGGAATGCCGGCGCCGTTGAGCAGCCGCCTCGCGCGATCGGTATGGCGTCCACCGGTCACCACAATCGCTTCGGGTCGCCGCCGCAGAAGTTGTTCAATCAAGCGCTCCTCTTCGTCCATGTCGTAGTTCGTGTAGCCGAGCAACACCTGCAGTCCGGCCGCCTGCAGGACTTCGTTGAGTCCGCGTACGGTGTCAGCGAAGTTGGAATTGTTCAGCGAGGGGATGGTGATAGCGACGAATCCGGTTCGTTGCGATCGCAGATTGGACGCGGTACTGTCGAATACATAGCCCATTTCCTCGGCGATCAGCAGAATCTTCTCGCGAGTTGCCTCGCCGACCGGCGTGCCCCTCCGAAACGCCCGCGATACGGTCATCGGGGAGACACCGGCGGCCTTTGCGATGTCCGCCATTTTGGGTGGCTTCGGCAAGATGGTTCCCTAATCTGTATCGTTGGCTTCCCGCATCCGCGGAAGGCTGGTCGTGTTGCAAGCATGTCCCCGGTTCAGCGATTTTGGGCGAAAGCATCGCCCAATCGTGCCAGTCCGATCAACCCGATCCCGGAATCGCTCATGGGCGCTGGATCCCCCGCCGGTTCAGAACGACACGATAGACCGAGGTGGTCGCGGTAACGTAGAGTTCGTGTTTCGCGCGTCCGCCGAAACAGACGTTCGAAACCAGTTCGGGCACCAGGATCTTGCCCAGAAGATCCCCGTTCGGGGAAATGCAGTGGACACCGTCGGCGGCGGAGGACCAGAGATTTCCGTCGCTGTCGACACGCAGGCCGTCCGAGCAGCCCGGATCGACCACGTGAAACACCTCGCCCCCGGCCAGCCTGTCGTCGGGGCCAACGTCAAAGGCCCGGATGTGCTGCGGATCATCGCTGAACATGCGTCCGGTATCGGCCATGTAGAGCCGCGACTCGTCAGGCGAAAACGCCAGGCCGTTCGGGCAATTGGCATCCGTCACCATCGCGTCCATTTGTCCGGTGGCCGGGTCGGCACGGTACAGGTTGCATGGCAGTTCCTGCTCTGCGGCGTCGCCCTCGTAATTGCTCATGATCCCGTAGTGCGGGTCCGAGAACCAGATCGTGCCGTCGGACTTCACGACCACGTCGTTGGGCGAGTTGAGCCGCTTGCCTTCGAAGCTGTCCGCGATGACCGTGACCTGTCCGTCATGTTCGGTCCGTGTCACGCGCCGGGCGCCGTGTTCGCAGGAGACCAGCCGACCCTCGAGGTCGCGCGTATGGCCGTTGCTGTGGTTCGAAGGCTGTCGATAGGTCGTGATGCCGCTTCCCGGGGTCCAGCGCATGATGCGGTTGTTCGGTATGTCAGAGAATAGCAGAAAGCCGGCATCGCCGAACCAGACCGGCCCCTCAACCCAGTCGAACCCGGTGGCGATCTGCTTGACCGGCGCGTTGCCCAAGACGTATCCGTCGAAAGCGGGGTCACGGGATTCAAAAAAAGACATTTGGCGGCTCCAGACTATTCAGACGCGGCCGTTGTCGATACCATTCGAACGCGTCAAGGAACTGCAGGTTAACAAGGGAGTCCCGGCAATGGAATTCACGGCATGCACGCGCGTTCTGACCCATAGAGCCACCTTGAAAATGCTGGGCGCTGCGGTGGAATCGGCCGAGGCAATCGGACAACCGCAATGCGTCGTGATCGTGGACGCCAGCGGTGAACCGCTTGGCGAGATTCGGATGACCGGCTCGAAGTTCCTCAGCCGCGGTTCGGCGCGAGCGAAGGCAAGGACGGCGGCCTCGATCGGCGCCCCCAGCACCGCGGTCCCCGAATCTGCGCGGCCGCATATCGCGGCGGCCACCGGCGGCGACGTCACGGGGCTCGCCGGTGGCTTGCCGGTCCGGATTGACGGCGTGCTGCTTGGCGGGATCGGCGTTGGGTCCGGTTCGCCCGAGCAGGACTTGGCGGTTGCGCGAGCGGCGCTGGCGGAAATCGGCGCGGAAACCGATTGATCGCCGAAACCCGATCTGTGACCGTTCAGAATGCAATTTGCACCTTCACTGCCTGGTTCCGGTCGGAGGCGAGTTGAAAACCGCCTTCCGAGTCGTCAAGTGCCACCGTGTGAGTGATCAGCGGCTTGACATCGATCAGGCTTCTCTGCATCAACTCGACGCCAGTGAAGAACTCATCGTGGAAACGGAACGAGCCTCTGAGCTGAATTTCCTTCGCAGTCATGGTCTGAACCGGGATTTGCATGTCGCCGCCGAGCCCTAGCTGCACCACGATCCCGCCGGGCCGCAGTGCAGCGATTCCGTCGGCCAGTGCCTGCGCCACACCGGTACATTCGAAGAGCAGGTCGAAGTACCCCTTGCTTGCCTCGTAGGCGGCCATCCGTTCCGGTGCCTGGCCGACGTTCACGGTGCTGTCGGCGCCATTCTGCCTGGCTATGCGCAGCGTGAAATCCGAGAGGTCGGTTGCCACGATCTCTGCCGCGCCCGATCGCCGGGCAACGAGGATGCACAGGAGTCCGATCGGCCCGCAGCCGGTGACAAGCACGCGCTTGCCCAGGAGGTCGCCGGCCCTGCGGGCAGCGTGCAGACAGACGGCCAACGGTTCGGCCGCGGCGGCTTCGCCCGCGGACAACCCGTCGGCAGGGGCGCATTGCGTGGCGTCTGCCACCAACACCTCCCGGAACGCGCCCTGAATGTGCGGGAACGGCATTGCCGATCCGTAGAACCGCATGTTGAGGCACTGGTTGTACTTCGACTCATTGCAATAGGGACAGCCAAGGCAAGGGCGCGAAGGCGACACTGCCACCAATTGTCCGACTCGCAGACCAGTCACGCCCTCGCCGAGACGGGTGATGTGCCCGGCAACCTCGTGGCCGAGGACCATCGGCTCCTTCAGCCGGACAGATCCGAAGCCGCCGTGATTGTAGTAATGAAGGTCGGATCCGCAGATGCCCCCTGCGGCCATGCGGATTTCAACCTGGCCCGCGCCGGGCTCCTCGGTTGGCCTGTCCTCGATTTGAAGATCCCTTGCCGAGTGAATGACGACAGATTTCATCAAGGTCTCAAAGTACGGGCGTCAGGAGCGGTCGGCCGGCGAAGTGCGCGGCCATGTTGTCCCGCACCAGCTTGCCCATGGCTTTCCGTGTCTCTACCGTGCCTGATGCGTGATGTGGCTGAAGAAGGACGTTTTCGAGCTTCAGGAAGCGCGGATTCAGGTCGGGTTCGCCCTCGAACACGTCGAGCGCCGCGGAACCGAGCGCGCCGCTTTCCAGCGCATCGAGCAGTGCAGCTTCGTCGATGTTGGATGCCCTGCTGATGTTGATCACCATGCCTTCTGGCCCGACTGCCTCGATCACCGCGCGATCCACGAACTTGCGGGTCTCTTTCGAAGCGGCCAGCGTCACGAACAGGTAATCGGAGAAGCGTGCCAATTCAACCGGATCGGCGATGAAGGCCCAGTCCGGCGCGCAGTCCCTTGGCGTGAGGTCGGAATAGGCGATGTCCATGTCGAACCCAGTCAGCCGACGCGCGACCTCACGGCCGATCCGCCCGAGCCCCAGCACGCCGGCCTTGGCTTCATGAACACGGCGTTCCAGCGGGTAATTGCCCTTCCGCGCCCAGTCCCCGTTGCGTACCCATGCATCGGCTCCGATCATGCCACGCGACTGGCACAGCATCATTGCGACACCCAGATCGGCAACGTCGCGGGTCAGGACATCCGGCGTGTTGGTCACCCTCACGTTGCGTTTCCGGCAGGCATCAAGGTCGACCGCATCGAATCCGACGCCGTAGACGGAAATGATCTCGAGATTCGGACAGGCCTCGATCATCTTTCTGTCCGCGCCCAATTCACCCCGCGTCGCGATTCCACGTATTGCACGACCGTGCTCGATCAGAAAAGACGCCGGGGCCGCCATCTTGAATAACTTATGCATTGTATAGGCTTGATCTAATGGAACCTGATCCCACTCCGGATATGGGCCAACCTGAAGAATCTCGGGCTTCGGCATTTCTTTTCTCGTGTTGACAGGCGTGTTATCGTTAACATAGTTGAAGGAATCACGTCTTGTCGAGTCAAGAATTGGAAAGCGGATCATGACCACTGGCACAGCGATGTTCGACCTCGGCGGGAAAACCGCGCTTGTCACCGGGTCCTCACAGGGGATCGGCTTCGCCCTGGCGAAGGGTCTGTCCGAATGCGGTGCGAAGATCGTGTTAAACGGGCGCGACACGGCAAAATTGTCCAAGGCTGCGGACAAGCTGCGAGCCGACGGCGCAAACGTCCACGAGATGCCCTTTGACGCGACTGACAACGACGCAGTCAGGGTGGCGATAAACCGCTACGAAGACAGCATCGGTCCCGTTCACATCCTGATCAACAATGCAGGGATGCAGCACCGTACGCCACTCGAGGACTTCCCCGCGGAAATGTTCGAGATGCTCTTGCGCAGCAATATCGTGACGACGTTCAATGTCGGGCAAGCCTGTGCGCGGCACATGATCGAACGCGGCGCCGGACGCATCATCAACATCGCCAGCGTGCAGACGGCGCTGGCTCGTCCCGGCATCGCCCCGTACACCGCCACGAAAGGGGCGGTAGCCAACCTGACCAAGGGAATGGCGACTGACTGGGCGAAGCATGGGCTCAACTGCAACGCCATCGCACCGGGCTATTTCGACACGCCTCTCAACGCAGCCCTGGTGAGTGATCCGGAGTTTTCCGACTGGCTGAAGAACCGCACACCCGCGGCCCGTTGGGGCAAGGTCGAGGAACTGGTCGGCGCGGCGGTGTTCCTGGCATCCGACGCTTCCAGCTTTGTCAATGGCCACACTCTTTTCGTCGACGGCGGTATAACGGCGTGCCTCTAGCCGGCAAGTTCGTGGTCATGGGGGTGTCCGGCTGCGGCAAGAGTTCGGTTGGCGCTGCTGTCGCCGAAAGACTGGGCATAGGCTACATTGATGGCGACGACCTGCACCCGCCCGAAAATATTGCGAAGATGTCACGCGGCATACCGCTGACCGACACCGACCGTGCGCCATGGCTGGTCAGGGTTGGACAACGGCTTGCAGAAACAGAGGGGCCCGTCGTCATCGGATGCTCCGCGCTGAAACGTGCCTATCGCGACATTATCCGCGACAATGCAGGCGAGTCGGTCTGTTTCCTGCATTTGGAGGGCAGCAGAGAAACGCTGTCAGAGCGCATGGCGAATCGCTCGGGTCATTTCATGCCCGTTTCGCTGCTCGAAAGCCAGTTGGCCGCGCTCGAGTCGCCGGGTCTGGATGAGAAGGCGATCGCCGCGGATATCGACCAGCCGCTTGGCCAACTGGTCGAAACACTGGTGACGAAAGTCAGGGAGGGAAAATCGTGACTCAAGGAATTGCGCTTATCGGCGCGGGTGCAATGGGTGGTGCCATCGGCACTCGGCTTGCCGACACCGGCAACACGCTGACCGTGTTCGATCTCGATGCCGATAGGGTTCAGGCACTGGTCGTCAGGGGCGCTCGCCCGGCGGGCTCGGCGGCGGAGGCCGCTTCGGTCAGTGATCATGTTGTCACCAGCCTCAATTCTCCAAAGATCGTCGACGCCGCCGTATTCGGCCCGGACGGCGTCGCCATGGGCGCCAAACCCGGCACACTGATCATCGACATGTCCTCGATCGATCCCCTGGCCACGAAGGCCTTTGCAGCCCGTGCCGCGAAAGCGGACCTGCGTTGGGTCGACAGCCCGTTGTCCGGCGGCCCGCAGAAAGCGCTGACAGGAGAGCTTACTCTGATGGCAGGCGGCGAGGCCGCCGATGTGGCAGAGGCGTACAACGTCCTGAAACACCTCTCGTCCACCTACACCCACATGGGTCCTTCCGGTGCCGGCCAGACCACCAAGCTCATCAATCAGGTCTTGTGCGGATTGGGCTTCATGGCCATCGCCGAGGCTACCCAACTGGCGATCGACACCGGCGTCGACGTGGCGAAGATCCCGAAGGCGCTGAAAGGGGGAAGGGCCGACAGCGCGCTTCTGCAGGAATACATGCCTCGCTTTTCTGTCAAGGACTACCGTCGCACAGGGCGCATCGACAACATGGTAAAGGACCTCGACGGCGTACAGGATCTCGCACGGCGGACAAATACCGCAATGCCGCTCACTGCCGCCTGCGCAGAAATTCACCGGATGCTCACCGCGGCAGGGCTGGGAGGCGAGGATCAGGCCGCGCTGATGGAGTTCTTCAAGGGTCCGGACAAGGAGCGGTTTCATTGATCGCGAGCTTCCGCGATTGATGATGATCACATTCGTGACATCCTGTCCGAGGCGCATGCACCGGCGTGCCTGATCGGCCGGTACCGCTCCGGCACCCGTGTCCGGGCTTCAGCGACGTGCGGGTCTTGTTCAGCTTGGATCACGACAATGGTGCATCGGATTTCCCGCGGATTCTTGCCACCACCATTCAAGTGCCGGCATCGATGAGGCTAGGCTCGACAGCCCGGTACGGTACAAGTCCAAGGATTTGACCTGGCAGATGGTCGGCACGCAATTCGACGGCCGCATTCGCTACCGTGTCGCCGTTCCGTACGGCTGTACTGGCCAGGCAACGGCGGCTCGAGACCGGATCGTCCACGCGTCGACCCGACGCGCTTCATTCCGCCGGCTTGTGCGAGTCAAGGTGCAAACGCCCATTTCGGTGGGAGCGCGATTGCCTCGGGACAAGTCAGGATCGGCGCCCTTAATCGCCTGAGGGCCTCATTAACCAAGCGGCGACGCTGCCGGACCGCCATCAGGGCCGGGAAGACGGAATGCCGTGCGCTTGTTTTCGCGCGCCGTCGACGTCTCGTCAAGCAGAGGTCAGGTGGAGCATGATCGGAGGTCTGTACCACCAGATCCCGTTTCCGCAACGGAACCCATTATGGCACCCGAACCCCATGTGCTCGTTTCCTGGGACGATGACGAGGCCCGTTCCGAGCTTCAGCGCCTCGAGCTCGCCCTCGACGCCCTCTCCGACGACGCGCACATCGCCGAACTTGGGAGGCGTCACGGCGCCGGGCGCAACGACATTCCGGTTACGGCCATGTGGCTGGCGGTGATTGCGGGGAACGTCTCCAGGTTCCTGAAGGTCCCGGTGGAAATCGAGAAAGAACAGGGCCTGGTCAGCGCCACGGTTGATGACTTTCGGGCGGCGCTGATGACGGAGATCCCTGACGTCGGGTTGCATCTCGGCCATGACGGCAAGGCGGTCGAAAGCCACTCCACCGGGGTCCATGGCCGGGAGAGCGGCAGGATGCTCCGATCCGGACGCCGACTGGGGGGAACACGAGACCTCGGGAGTCGGCAAGACCGGCAATCCCTGCGCGTGGCTCCGCGCGGCTGCGACCGCGTGGTCGACCCGGCCCTTTCACTCGCTTCCAGGCTCTCCGTGTCCGCGACCATCCCGGGCTCCCGACGGAGCAACGACGAAAATCCCTGCGGCGACCCGAAAGGCATTCCTTTCCTCCACCCATTGCATGGTCGTCGCTGCAGAGGGCGCGCAGAACCGGACAGATGGCGCGTGACCCTTACCGGACACTTCCGAATGTCATTGACACACGAATTGAGCCGCACTTGACTCGAACATGGCATCTCGTATGATGAAATCACTGGCTTGATCCAGGAGTCGCATTTGCACGCAACACAATGTGCTTATTTCGGCTATTTGGGCACTTTACCTACAAAACATGGTATTTTGATTCAAGCTCCAAGGGCTCTTGAATGCATGAACAAAAGGAGAATGCATTATGAAATATCCCGATAAGTCGAACGCAATCAAGCGGTGGGCGCTGGCAGGCATGGTGGCGACATTATGCATTGGCTCATCAGCCATTGCGGCGGAACGCGTCGTTGTTGCAATGACCGTTCCGCAAAATGAATCAAACCTGTTTTGGGGAGGAACAGGTGAGAGGATGCCATCATTCCAGGCATTGGTGGGGCATGACTCGGTAACCGGCAAGTACGACAATTCAGAACTTGCGGAAGAATGGTTTGCAAATGAAGGCTTCACGGAGTGGACATTCGTGCTCAAGAACGACGCGGAGTTCCATCACGGATGGGGCCCGGTAACTTCAGCGGATGTCCTGCATAGCTACGAGCTGACAACCGGACCCGACAGTACAATCAACTCGCTTGAGCACCTTCGGGCGGCATCGGTGGAGATTGTAGACGATCTCACGACCGTCTTCAAATTCGACTCGCCACGCACGGACTATGCGTTCCAACACGCAGGTCGCGGTTCCATGGTGGTTTACAGCAAGGCCCAATTCGATAAAGAGGGTATCGAGGGTTACAATGCCAAGCCAGCTGGTACATCGGCCTATCAGTATGTGGAACGCATTCCGGGCTCCGGCCTGATCTTTGAGGCTGTTCCCGACCATTGGCAGGGTGTACAGCCGGATTTCGATGTGCTGGAACTCCGCTTCGTGCAAGAGCATGCAACAATTCTTGCCATGCTGCTGTCCGGTGAAGCCGACATCGCAAGCCTGCCGCGAGAACTTCAAACGCAGGCGTTGAAAGCGGGCAAGAAGATAGTTTCGTCCAAGAACACGGCGATGGCCACCGGCGCCATTTTCAACGGTATGTACGGCAAGACAGGCGATCCCGCATACAATCCGGACTTGCCGTGGTCCAACATCCTCATTCGTGAGGCGATGAACCGTGCCCTGAACCGGGAAGAAATGATCGACATTCTTTACGATGGACGGGCCGTGCCCGGGCCGAGCTGGCTGATGCATACCCGCAATGAGGGTTATGTTCCCGAGCTCGCTGAACGATTCGAGAGCATGTACGGCTACGATCCGGAGCGTGCAAGGGAACTCCTGGCCGAAGCTGGATATCCGGACGCCTTTCCAGATCCGGTCATTCCAATCGTCTCATCAACCTTGAACGGCAATCCCGAGTTTCCAGTGATGTCCGAACTGCTTCAGGTGTATTTCGAAGAAATCGGCCTCCAAACCAAGATCGTGGAAATGGATTGGCCAACGCTCGGTGCCATGGGACGCGCGCGGGAATCCTACACGGTCAGCCCTGTTCGGAACGCGCCATTGAGACCAACCGAGGCGGCGTTGGTGAACTTTCATACCGAACGCGGAACGCCGTATGGCGGTTTCGAGGACGACAAGATCGAAGGCCTGGCCAACGAGCTTGAGCGCACGATCGACCCGGACGAACGTCATCGCATCGCGACCGAAGCTTTCACGTATCTGTTCGAGCAATACGCGGATATGCCGCTCGCGATCGTCCATGCCGAGGTTGCGGTCAACCCGGAAGTTGTGGCCGACTGGGTCTTTCCCGGCGTGACGACGAACAGTGTCAGCCATTGGCACTTGATCGAAGCCGCAGGCGAATAACCTGCCCGGTCTGTCGATCTGGGTCCGGGGCGCCAGCCATTTGCCGTGGTGCCCCGGATCGTGCCACAATGCCTGTTGCGAACGAGATCGGTGCACGCTTGAGGCCTTCACGAATTCTCGCAAGTCTCACTCAAGAAGTCGGCAATCGTGACTGATCGCTCGAATTATACCGCCTACATTTCCTGTCGGTCCGGTAACGAAATCAACGTGTTCGCCGGAAATGACGTTTCAGGAAACTTGACTCACATTCAATCGACAAGCCGCAGGGGCGGAGGTCGCGGTCTCAAAGGCAGGGGGTTGAGCCTGACCCATTCGCCGGATCGCCGTCGGCTTTACGCATCGGTCTACGGAGATCAGGATAGTGCCGAAAAGGATGTCGTCGACACATATGCCGTCGATCAGGATACCGGCCGTTTGACGCATGTGTCGAGCACGCCCGTGATGGCCCAACTGATCCATATTTCAATGGATCGCCGCGGCGGGTTTCTTCTGGGCGCGTCCGAACCATCCGGCCTCATCGCGGTGTACCCGATTGATGAACATGGCAAGGTCCGACCCAATCCATCTTACGCGAAGGAACCATTGTCGGGCGCGCACCAGGTATTGCTGGATTACTCCAACAAGTTCGCATATGTCCCCAGCTTGAGTTCTGACCTGTTGGTCGCTCTTGTTTTCGATGAAGAGACGGGGACCTTTCGGGAAAATTCACCCCCACAAATTGCGCTTCAGAGTGGTGCCGGATGCCGTCACGTCGCCTTTCATCCTGGTCGCCGATACCTATATCTGCTGAACCAGCGTGACGGGAGCCTGATCGTCTATGAAATGGAGCCAATGAAGGGCGGGCTGCTCGAAATCATGCGCGCTTCGATCCTGCCAACGGGATTCAAGGGATCGCCATGGGGCGCGCAAGTTCATGCCTCGCCCGACGGTCAACGTCTTTTTGCATCAGAGCGCCGGAGCAATACGCTGACAGTTTGGGACATCGATCAAGCAAGCGGGAAACTCTCCAATCGCCATACTGTCGAAACCGCGGAGAACCCGCGCTGTTTCGATGTCACGCCCAACGGACGATTCATTCTGGCAAGCGCGCTGAAGGCTGATTGCATAGAGCTTTTTGATGTTTCCCGGAGTTCAACGGAGCCACGAAAGGTCCTTGAATTGCCGACCGGCATCGAGCCGGGCTGGGTTGAAATCATTTGATCTTGGGCACGATCATCGTGCTCGCATCGGCAAGTTTCGCCACGTCTGAAAGTGTCACCCGGCTTCTCCGCCGCCACGTCTCGATTTCGTGCCCCCGACTGGGCCTTTTGGGGGAATTTTCATGTGACGTCGTGGCTGTGCCGCTAAAATGGAACAAATTTGAGCGCTTATGGGACCTTGTCCGGCAGGAAGCGCTTCCGGATTGGTTAAGCATTGGCTTCAGAGGGATTTTCTCGAAAGGCGTGACGTCCAAGACATGCAGGATCGTGTAGAGACTGATCTCGCAGTTGAGCCGTATCCTGATGATGGCCACGAGAACGTAGACGGGGACCGCGATCCAGGTCCGGGTCTTCGCCACAATGGCCGATGTGCCGAGAAACGACTTGATGCTCAGGTCCTGCTTGACCGGTTTGAATAGGAGCTCGACCTGCTATCTGGAATTGCAGGGGTCGGCGATGGTCATTGCGGCCAAGGTGAAGTCGTTGGCGAGGAACGCCGGCTCCTTGCCGTCCGGACATCGCGGATCCTGATCCGGCGCAGCTTTCCAGGGTAGTCCCCGGAGGCGTCGATGCCGGTGAGTGCGACTGTCTGGTCGCAACGCTGTCCGACCGCCTTGTGAACGGGATGGGAGACCTGACGCCGGAACCCGAGGCTGGACTTGGCCCGCGTGACGAAACTGGTGGCGGCCTGACCGTGCCGCTGAAACCTGCCGAAGTCGAACAGGCGCGGTCCATGACATGGAGCGCGCCAGTTTCCGGCACCAGGTCGTCGAACACGTTGACGTCGTGCCGCCTTCCCGGCGAGGCGTCAATGAACGTCGGGATGCTGCCGCGCAGGTCGAGCAAGGCGTGCAACTTCACTGCGGCCTCGGCGCGGTGGAAGCGTGCCCGAGGAAAGACCGACAGGCCCGGGTCGATGGTCGTGAAGTCGAGCGCGCAGGCCGTGTTGTCGAGATCGATCCCGAAGTCGCCCTCGGCATGCTTGTCGCGGGCGGTCCGGATCACGCACTGGGCGAAGTCGGCATGGTGCGCCAGTCGCGTCTCTCGTTGGCCTTGGGCAGCGTCTTGGGCGACACCTGCCCGCGGAAACCCATGCGACAGGGCTTCTGGCACTGGGCGCGCAGGCCGGTCTCGATGTCGCGCAGGCTCTCCCAGGCCGTCAGCCGTGCGAACGACATGCTGTGGCACGTGTCGCGAAAGCCGTCCCCGGACGGATGGCACCGAATGCCCGAGCGCATGCGCTCGGGCGAAATCCCGCGGCAGCTGGCCCTGGAACAAGTTCGCCTCAGGCCACGCCCATCATTATCAGCTTGGCGTCAATGACATTTGGAAGTGTCCGGTACAGGTAACAAGCGATCTGTCCGGGTCCGCGTGCCCATTTCGGGCACGACCATGCAATGGACGCAGGATGGGAGTGCCGCAGGGATTTTCGTCGTTGCCTGTTGGGGACCCGATTGTGGTCGCCGGCACGGAGCGCCTGGAAGCGAGTGGAAGGGCCGGGTCAACCCCGCGACCGCAGCCACGCGGAGCCACGCACAGGGCCTGCCCGAGCATGGCGAGCGCCGAAGGGACGGGTTGACGCGGCCCTGCAACGTCCGGCCTTGACCGGTCCCTGCGGTGAACAGGCTTGCGCGGTTCATGGCAGGGACTGCCTGCCCGGCGAGGGCAAGAAACTGGATCGCGGCCGGCACCGTCGCCGAAGGTCAGGGACGACGTTCGGCGGCACGGGGGTGCAGCGGGCTCACGCGGCGCTTCGCCGCGCCTCCTCGGCCAGGCTGCCGTCGGCCCGGCAGCGGCCGATGCAGAGCGGGCCGCGAGGTCGCCCTCGGGACACTCGTGGACCCTGACCCTGGCCTTCACGTCGCGGTGTCGGTTCCGGTTCTCGGGAATCTGCAGGGAGAGGCTCCCGTAGCGCACCGTGTTGTCCATGGCGACCACGCGCTCATCCAGGACGCACAGGTCTCGCGGAGGTCGCCGACATACGGCACGAAGGCCGTGCCGTCGGTCTCCGGCGCCTTCCCTAACCGGCCGTTGTGCGCCGGAATGAAGACGTCCGCCAGGAAGCGGCTCGTTTCCTCCATCGTCGTGACCCCCGCCGTCCGCAGCTCCTGCGGCAGACGGTTCTGCAACGTGCCGAACATCCGTTCCGAACGTCCGCGCGCCTCCGGGGAGCGATCCGGGATCATCTCGATGCCGAGCTGCTTAAGCGCCCGCCCCACCTGCGTCGGGCTGTCCCTGGCGACCTTCCCGCCCGCCTCCGGCGTCCTCCAGCAGCGGGATGCCCGGTCCACGCAGAGCGAGCCGAACAGGCCCTTGCGTCCGATCCTCTCCGACAGGCCCCGGAAGCTGCTCATCGTGCCTTCCTCCTCGACGAAGAATCCCGAATGCGCCTCGTTCGTCGCGTCGTCCATCGTCCAGATCAGGTCCCGCGTCTTGCCGGGAACCCACTCGTGCGTCGACCCGTCCTGGTGCGGCGGCATCCCCGGCATCGGCTTCCGAGGCCGCTTCCGGCGGTGCGCGCCGCGGCGCCCGGCCTTCCGGATGCGGCCCTCGTCCCGGAGCTTCACGCGCAGCCAGTTGCAGCCGAACCCGAACCCGAAGCCGAACTCGTCCACGAGCTTCTCGTGGAAACGCCTCGCCGCGTGGTCGTGGTACATCGTCTCGTACAGCTCCGGCACCTCGCCCGCCGGGATCCGGTTGCCCGATGCGCCGTCGAGCCGGCGGTCCGGAGGGCCGTCGTCGCCAACAGCCCCGCAGCGGCCCTCCCAGCGCCGGAAGGTCCGCACCGAAACGCCCGGCACCGTCGCGCATCTTCCTGGCCAAGCAGCCCGGCCTGCCTTCTCTCGAAGAGATCCTCGAACTTCATCCGCCTTCTCCCCCGCATCGCCCGTGCCGGTCCCATGATCTTCCGCTCCCAGGTTTTGGGAGCCGTCTTGGGACCGGACAGATGGCTTGTTGCCTGCAGCGGACATACGGCTTGTTATCGACACGCAATTTTCGGCTTAGTTGACAAAGGCAGACATTTTCTCTATGTGAAAAATGGGGTTAACGCTAATATTTCCCGCCTTTGCAACATACCCTTCGTTGACCTGAAAGTGGGTGAGAACTGTGTCGGGTGAAAGTCCAGGTCACAGCAAGGCGGGAATTAAACGTGGTTCAATCTTTGTTCTACCAAATTTGGGAGGATGCTATGCTTCATAAGAAAATAGTGACCCTTACTTTTTCGACAATGTTTGCATTTGGCGCATTGAGCGTCGTTTCGGCGCAAGCGCAATCGATTGAGATGGTTATGAGCCCGCCGGCCGTGGAGACCAATCGCTATTGGAACACGCCGGGTGATTTCGCCCTCGGGCCATCCATGCAAGGGCTGGTCGGGCACGATCCAGAGACCGGCCATTATGACAATAGCGGGCTGGCCGAAAGCTGGACGCACAATGATGACTTTACGGAATGGACCTTCAAGCTGAAGCCAGAGGCCATGTTTCACTTCGGCTGGGGGCCCGTTACGGCAGCGGATGTCGTGCACAGCCTGAAATTGCACACGGGACCGGACACCATCCTCAATGGCATAAGTCAGCTTGAAGGTGCCGTTGCTACCGCCATGGACGATTACACGGTTTCGTTCAAGTTGCCAAAGCCGCAGGTCGATTTTCTGTTCGTGCACGGCGGACGTGGGTCCTTGGTGATCTATTCCAAGGCACAATTCGATAAAGAGGGCCTCGAGGGATATGACGCCAAACCCGCCGGCACCGCTCGACTTCAATACGTCGAGCGCAATGTCGGACAGGGCCTGACCTTTGAAAGGGTAGTGGGTCATTGGTCCGGCGAAGATTCCTCGATAGACCGCCTGAAGCTGACTTTTGTCGCCGAAGCCGCAACGACTCTGGCGAAAATCCTGGCAAAGGAAGCCGATATCGTCATCTTGCCACGCGAATTGCAAGGCGGGGCGCTGGACGCTGGATTCAGGGCCATTCAATCGACCCAGGCGTCCAACCAGACGACGATGCTGTTCAACGGGGCTTTCCTGACCCCGGGCGATGAAGGGCTTGACGAAACGCTGCCCTGGATCGATATCCGCATCCGCGAGGCGATCAACAGGTCGATCGATCGTCAGACAGTGATCGATGTCCTGTATGATGGTCGCGCCGAAATTCTGCCGGTGTTTGGAATGGACCCCCGCCATGAAGGTTATGTGCCTGAACTGGCGGAGAGATTCGAAGATGCCTATGGCTATGACCTGGATAGGGCTCGGGAGCTGATGCAGGAGTCCGGATATCCCGACAGCTTCTCGAATCCGGTCATTCCCATCCTGTCATCGACACTTGCCGGCAACCCTGAATTTCCGGCGATGGCAGAACTCATGCAGGTATTTCTTGAAGAAGCTGGTTTCCAGACCGAGATCGTCGAAATGGATTGGGCCAGTCTGGGAGGTTTGCGTAGCGCACGCGAAGCCAAGATGTTTCACCCGATGCGCAACCTGCCAGTAAAGCCAAGTGCGGTAGGCATTCGAAATTACTATTCGGTTCTTGGACGTCCCAGAAACAATTACGAAGATCCCGTGATTGAAGAACTGATGGCGAAATACGTCGATTCCATTGATGCGACGGAACGAAACGAATTGGCTGGCGGCATCTTCACCCAGGTCTTCGAGCAATATGCCGTAGCGCCTCTGGCCAGCATATCGGCAGAAGTGATCGTAAATCCGGAAACCGTGTCAGACTGGGTTTTCCCGGGCACGACGTCGGTTGGGGTCAGTCACTTCTCGTCCATCGTTCCCGCGCAGTAGATCTCGCAAAGAGTACAATGTTTCCCAGAAAGTACAATGTCCCCCGGCCCTATTTTGGCCGGGGGACATTACTCCGTCTGTTCGGGGAATCTTGAATGTTCCGTTTTGTCCTAACGCGTTTTTTCCATGCGATAGTATCGCTATGGGTCATAACCGTAATCGTTTTCAGCCTCAGTCACCTTACGGGCGATCCGGTAAATGCACTGTTGCCTGACGATGCGACGCCACAACAAATCGAAGCGCTTACCAAACATCTTGGCCTGGACCGCCCTCTTCATGTTCAATATCTGACATTCATTCAGAACGCCGCCGCAGGCGACTTTGGCCAGTCGACAAAATGGAAAGGCAACACTGCGGCAGAAGTTGTGCTGGAACGTTTGCCCGCGACTTTGAAATTGGGCGGATTGGCGATGCTGATCTCCGTTGTCGTCGCGATTCCCTTGGGCGTGGTTGCCGCTGTCCGGAAAAGGTCGGCCATTGATGCGACGGCGAGCGGTGTTGCGCTCTTGGGTCAGTCCCTGCCCGCTTTCTGGCTGGGCATCGTGCTTATGTGGATTTTTGCCGTCACGCTCGGCTGGTTCCCGACATCCGGATATGGTGGCTTGTCGCACATGATCTTGCCGGCTGTCGCCATGGCGTGGTTCCAGATTGCGGCGCTCACCCGGCTCACGCGGTCCGCAATGCTCGAAATCCTGGACGCCGAATATATCAAGCTGGCGCGAATCAAGGGTGTCACCGAGCCGCTGGTAATCTGGAAGCACGCGTTTCGCAACGCGGCCATCGTGCCGATCACCTATTTCGGTGTGCTGGCCGGATCGCTTCTCACCGGGTCCGTCGTGATCGAAACGGTGTTTGCATGGCCCGGAACAGGGCTCTTGGCCATCGACGCGATCCGCGGACGAGATTTCCCGGTTGTGCAATCCGTCGTCATGTTCTTTGCGGTTTTCTATCTGCTTGCGAACTTCCTGGTGGACATTGTCTACGCCGCGATTGATCCGCGCATCCGGTATACATGAGAGAGATTGAACGTGTTGAAGCGGCCAAGACTGTTCAAAAACATCCCCGTCACGCCGGTTGTCGTCCTTCTCCTGGTCCTGATCATTCCTGCCTTGTTCGCGGACTGGATCGCGCCGCACGACCCCTACAAGGCCTATCTCAGGAACCGGCTGGAACCGCCGGTGTTCTTTGGCGGGACGTGGGACTTCATTCTGGGCACGGATCGTTTGGGACGGGATGTCCTCAGCCGGATCATGCATGGCGCCAAATATGCACTGGTGAGTTCGTTGGTTGGCATATTTCTCGGCGCGGTTGTCGGGACCATCCTGGGCATGATCGCGGGTTATCTGCGCGGATGGCCCGACGCGATTATCATGCGCATTGTCGATATCACTTTTGCCCTGCCCAGCATATTGTTGGCACTTGCACTCGCGTCGGTGTCGGGCCCCAGTTTTCAGCTGGTCATCTTTGTCGTCATCTTTGTGATTTGGGGTTATTTCGCGCGCCAGGTTCGTGCCGAAACGCTGTCGCTGCGAGAGCGTGACTTCGTCGCTCGAGCGCGGGTCGCAGGGGCCTCCGACTTCAGGATTCTGTGGAAGTACATCCTGCCGAACATCGTCAACACGATTGTGGTTCTCGCCACTTTGCAGATCGGTGTGGTCATCGTTCTGGAAGCGACGCTGAGCTTTCTTGGCATTGGCATCCCCCGCCCGACCCCGGCATGGGGACTGCTCGTGGCCGACGGGCGGCAACTCATAGTGGCGAATTGGTGGATTTCGTTTTTCCCCGGTGCCGCGATCCTCTTGACCGTGATGTCGGTGAACCTGTTGGGCGACAGCTTGCGCGATTGGCTTGATCCAAAGTTGAGGCAGGTTTGACATGAGCGAAGAGACAATTCTGGAAGTCAAGAACTTGAGAACCGTGCTGGATCTGGGGATCGGCTCGGTTCCGGTGGTCGATGATGTCAGCTTCAGCGTCAGCAAGGGCGAAACCATCGGCATCGTGGGTGAATCGGGCAGCGGAAAGTCCATGACGGCGCTGTCGATCATGCAGGTGCTTCCCCGGCCCGTCGGCCGGATAGCGTCCGGGGAAATTCTGCTTGGACAGGACGATTTGGTAAAGAAGCCGCCTCAGGAAATGAACAAGATCCGTGGGCGCGAAATTGGCATGATCCTACAAGACCCTCATACATCCCTGAACCCTGTCTACACGATCGGCAGTCAGGTCTTTGAGGCGCTCAGGATCGGTCAACCCAAGGCTCCGCGGAAGTCACTGCTGGCAAAGACGGTGGATGCACTCAAAAAGGTCAATGTGGCAGATGCCGCCCGGCGCGTAAAAGCGTTCCCGCACCAGATGAGTGGCGGCATGAAACAGCGTGTTGTAGGGGCAATCGCGATTGCGGGCACGCCCAAGGTCATCATCGCGGACGAGCCGACAACGGCGCTCGATGTCACCATCCAATTGCAATATCTTCAACTGCTGGAGGACATTCAGCGTGAGACCGGCACGGCCATCATTTTCATCACCCACGACCTCGGTATCGTTGCAAACATTTGTCAGAAGCTGGTTGTAATGTACGCAGGCAAAATTGTTGAAGAAGGATCTGTTCGAGAGGTCTTTTCGGCACCGTCACACCCCTATACACAAGCTCTGCTCAAATCTGTCCCGTCGGTCGATTCAAAGGTCGATCGTCTCTACGCCATCGAAGGACAGCCACCCCAACTCTCGGCAAACAAGGTTGGATGCAGTTTCGCGCCGCGCTGCCCTTACGCCACTGACTTGTGCCGGGAGAAACAACCGCCAGCATCGGCGGGGCAAAGCGGATCTGCAAGTCACATGGCGAGTTGCTGGCACATGGGATCGGGATCATGACCCGACTGCCAATCTTGACAGTCGAGGGATTGACCAAGCATTTTCCGGTTTCGAGGAACTTTTTCGGTGGGGATACGGCTGTAGTGCGTGCAGTGGATGATGTTCGTTTTTCGCTCGCACACGGCGAAACGCTCGCGCTTGTGGGCGAATCCGGTTGCGGCAAGACGACTTTGGCGCGCATGCTATTGAAGCTGTTGACTCCGACCGCTGGACGCATCCTGCTTGAGGGCGAGGATGTTGCGACGTTGACGGACGCCGCCTTGCGGCAATTTCGGACCAATGTGCAGGCAGTGTTCCAGGATCCCTGGGCCTCTCTCAGTCCCCGGATGCGGGTCTATGACATTGTCGCTGAAACCCTGCGCATCAATGAAAACCTCACCTCAGGAGAATTGACGAAGTGGGTCGACGAGGCGCTGCGTTCCGTAGGGCTTCACCCGAAACAGGCGCAGCATTTCCCCCATGAATTCTCTGGAGGCCAGCGCCAACGCATTGCCATTGCGAGCGCTATCATCGCGCGGCCCAAGCTGATCATTCTCGATGAACCTGTTTCGGCGCTCGATGTCTCGATCCGGTCGCAAATCATGAATTTGTTCAAGGACCTCCAACAGGAATTTGGTTGCAGCTACGTCATTGTCGCCCATGATCTTGGGACAACGCGGTTCATGGCAGACCAAATCGCGGTCATGTACTTGGGCAAGCTAGTTGAAATAGGTCCAACCGATAAGATGTTTGACGCTTCTGAGCATCCTTATACTCAGGCACTCCTTTCCGCCGCACTGCCATTGCAGATCGACAAACGCCACAAACCCATCGTACTGCGTGGCGAGGTGCCGTCGCCGGTCAATCCGCCAACCGGCTGCACATTTCATCCCAGATGTCAGTCATTTCTCGGACGGATTTGTGAGGAACGTGAGCCATTGCGGCAGATAACCGGCGATACCGGTCACTGCGTGAGCTGTCATGCAGTTGAGCCCCGGCCCGTTCAACGTCGGGTCTACCGCAACGAAGATACATGACCCGCCACAGGATCATGCCTGTTCCCTGACACGCATGATGGTCTGCCTGCCGGTCCCGAACTGGCGGGCGATTGACGAAATCGTCTCGCCGTTCCGGATCCTTTCCTTCACCAGGTCCTGCCGACCGGCGGACAGGGTCGACGGCCGGCCCGGCGGCTTTCCGGCCGCCTTGGCTCCTGCGAGGCCTGACTGGGCGCGTTCCACGAGAAGATCTCGCTCGAACCGGGCGACGGCGTGGATGACGTTCATCGTCGTCTTTCCAGCAGGGCCGGTCGGGTCCACGTTTCCCGAGGCAAGGCAGTGAACGCGCATGCCCGTTTTCTCCAGTTCCGCTGACATCGATGGCGTCGCGCCCCGGCCGGTCAAGCCTGGTGAAGATGAGAACGTCGCCCTTCTCCATCTTGTCGAGCGGCCTGGAAAAGCCCTTGCGCTGCGCGACGGCCGTCGATCCGGACACGGTCTCCGAGACGATCCGGTGCGGCCCGACGCTTAATCCCGCCGCATCGATCTCCATGATCCGGCTTCCGGGCTCCTGGCCGGAGGTCGAAACGCGGGCGCAGGCGAAGGTTCCGGACATGGGCCGCCCGGTCACGAAACGGCTGTCCGAAACTGCACCCGTATCCTGTAGCGCCTCGACCTGACTTGCGGGCGGGCTTTCGGGGCCTGTCCGCAACCGGTCCTTTCTGAACGCCTCTACCACATCTGCTGACGCTTCAGGTCGCGATGGTCTCCGGCTCGAAACCGTTTGTTCACGGCACCCCGTGAAAACTTGCCTTCCAAGAACGGCTTGCGGGCCACCATCCGTTCCATCGCCGCTTCCACATCGTCGGACATGAAGTCAGGCACCGGGCGGTCTGGTGCATCCGCGGCCACGATGCATTCGAGAAAGCCTTCCTTGATGTCCATGTCAAACCGCGAGGCGCTGGGACACCCCGGCACGAGCTTCCCTGTCGCTCTCGAGGGCCTGGTGCATGATCTCCGAGGCTCCCCCCGGGCCTGGGTGACCCTGTCAGCGTCCTGGAACGCCCTGCAGGGTCCGTCTGCACAAAGGGTGCGCCAGGCTGACTGGTGCGAGTGCAGCGGGTGAAAGTCCGGCAGGGAAGAAAGGCTAACCACCACTTTCGCGTGTGCCGTGGAAAGGCGCGTCATCCTTGTGGGCGCGGGCGCTGCGCCGGCGTTCCCGGCGCCACCGCCCCGACCGGAAGCGACTGGAGCGCATGACCGAAATCCTTTGGCCGCGAGTCTCGGTCCGCCACCCGTGGCCGGACCAACGGTTCGCCGTCAAGCACCCGAGGCAGGAGTTGGATGAATTGCCATCCATGTCCGGACCCAAGCGGAGGTACCCAGCAATGCGCATGCCTGCCCCCATTCGGGAAGGAGTTGCGCCCTGCCCGGGCCCGCCGCGCCGTCCGGACTTCGCGGCAAGTTACCATGCCGAACATTGACAGGTTACGGGCATGTCGTTGCCGCGTTCGGTGCCTCATTGCTGTCGGACGCATGCGAGTTCGCGGCATGCCGCGATGCGAGCTTGACAGCCGCTTTCGTTTCGACGCTGTGTGCTCAATTCCCGAATTGGCTACGCGCCCGCCCAGAGGGTTCGGGCGGTGCGTCAAGGGGGGGGGGGGGAACGCGCGTCTGAAAGGGTACGGCGATGGGGTTGGCAGAGTTCACGTGCCCAGGCCTGCAGAACGACGCGCATGTTCGAGCCAAGCCGTCGGCCGAAGGGACTTTCGACGCGGTCGGCCGCCGGTTACGCCAACGGAATCACGTTGAATCGGCAGCTTTGGATGGGGCGGTCACAGGATGTCCGGTCGGCGCCGAACAAGAGGCGGCAGCTTGAATGGCTTTCGCGACACGCCGACCAGGCTCGCCGAAGTCAGAAGTTCTGAACCTGTCACGGTCCTTGCGGAGAACTTACCGGGACTGGAACGTGAATGTCCGAGTGGCTCGCCTTAACGAGTGGATGGACAGAAGCAGGGACGCGGAACCGGCCCGCACTCCATATGACCACACCGAGACGGTGAGCGACTACTACGATCTATGCAGCGAATTCATGCAATTCGGGTGGAACGAGTCTCTGCACTTTGCGCCATTGACACCGGAAAAGACGCTGGAAGAGGCCATTGCCGACCATCAGCGTCTGATGATCGAACGGCTGGGACTGCAGGAGGGCATGAGAGTCGTTGACATCGGATGTGGAGTGGGGGGACCTATGCGACGGGTCGCGAGGGAGTCCGGCGCGAAGGTCGTCTGCCTCAACAACAACAAGCGGCAGTTGGAAGAGGCCAGGCAGAGAGATCTGGAGGCGGGGCTCGATCACAAGGCGGAATGCATTGAATGCAGCTTCATGGACATGAGCGCTATCAAATCCAGCTCGTTCGACGCGGGTTATGCAATTGAGTCGACCTGTCACGCCCCAGACAAGAAACGCGCGTTTTCGGAGATCCATCGCGTGCTGAAGCCGGGAGCGCCGTTTTGGGGCCAGGAGATGTGCATGACTGAAAAGTTCGATCCGGACAACAGCGGCCACCAGGCTGCAAAGGATGAACTCATGCTGGGAATCGCCTTGAAGGAAATCGCCACGTTCCCGGAAGTGGATCATGCGCTCGGGTCCGTCGGATTCCAAGTCATCGAAGCGATGGACAGGGACGTCAGTGATTGTCCCGGCACACCCTGGTATCAACCCATGGAAGGACGGAGCGGATCTTTGCGCAATGCATTTCGCAGGACGCCAATGGGCCGCAGGGGAATGATTGCCGGCCTGCGTCTGGCGGAAACCTTCAGGCTCTTTCCCAAGGGTTCCGCAGCCGTTGTACGCTTCATGGACAGAACGGCTGATGCATATGTCGCTGGAGGCAGGATGGGAATATTTTCGCCGCTTTTCTGCTTTTTGGCCCGCAAGCCCGATTGAGCCAGGGAATTGCACGATTGGCCCTAGTGCCGCAAATCGGTGCCAAACAATGTCTCCCAAACGGAAAATCGAGGCAAATCTGGGGACTTATATACTTAACTGAACCAGTGACCACGTTCTTGTTGCGTTCTTCCTGCTTTTCTGGCAATATGCGAAGAGAAGGAAGCTCACGCACTTCTCGCAGACGCCCACCGCAGGAGCGACCGCAATGGCCCTTGTGTCCAGCCACCGGCAGGTTGTCTACCGCCTGCTTCCGAAGACGCGCAGCACGTGGCGGTGGCTTGAGACGGTTCTTGAAAGCCAGCGCCAGCCCTGCAATGCCGCGCTGGAGGAACGCATCGACTGCTACCGGAAGACAGGCAGGGGGCGGACCTGCTTCGACCAGTGCAAGGCGCTGACGGAATGCCGCCGAGAGCTTCCCGAGATGGCGTCCGTGCCCGTGGCCGTCCAGCGCGGGACGCTCAAGCGCCTGGACGAAGCGTTCAAGGGGTTCTTCCGACGCGTGAAGGCCGGAGGAACGCCCGGGGCTTCCCGCGCTTCAAGGGACGCGCCTTCCATGACAGCATCAGCATCGTCTCCGGCGTCAAGGTGAGGGACGGGAACCTCCGCATTCCGGGCTTCGGGCCGATGAAGATCCGCCGGAAGGGCGGAAACCTGTATCCTGACGGCAGGCCGGTCTCGGCGGTTCTCAAGCGCACGGGCGGACGCTGGCACGCGATCGTCTGCTTCGCGGTCGAGATCGAGGAACCGGCCGACAACGGGCACGCGATCGGTCTTGACCGGAACGCAGGCCAGGTCGCGGACAGCGACGGCGAGATGCACGGGATGCCGGACATGGACCGGCTCGCGGCGCAGGGCGGACGGCTGCAGCGGAAGCTCTCGCGGCAGCGCAAGGCGAGCCGCCGACGCGAGAGAACGAAGCGGCATCACGCCAAGGTCATGCGCAAGATCGCGAACCGCCGCCACGACTGGCATCATCACGTGTCGCGCAAGCTGGCGGCGAAGGCCGGGACCGTCGCCGTCGAGAACCTGCATGTCCGGGCCATGACGAAGAGCGCGAAGGGCACGGTCGAGGAGCCGGGCGTGAACGTCCCGCAGAAGTCCGGCCTTGAACCGCGTCATCCTGAACACCGGCTGGACGGCGCTGAAGACGATGCTGGAATGCAAGGCGGCGGCCGTCGTCACGGTTCCGGCGCAGTATACGTCACGAACATGCCACGAGTGCGGAGCGGTCGACAGACGCTCGCGCAGAACTCGGGAAGACTTCAGCTGCACGGCCTGCGGCCATGCGGCCCATGCCGACATCAACGCGGCGAGGAACGTCCTGGACCGCGCCCTTGGCGCCGGGACGGGAGGCGACGAGGCGTCCGGGACTGGCGCATCTGCACGGCGAGGAGCGTTGGCATCGGCCACTTCAACGACCCGTGAAATCAGTGCGAGGGCGGCCTGATGGTAGCCACGTATATAATTCCCCAAATCTGGAAGAACGGTTCTTGTCGTGCGTTGCGTCTCTCTGAAAGTGAACGGCATGTCTGGAGTCGTTCGCTGTCAGCTCAAGCCGCCGGCACTGCTTCTCCGGCTTCCATCGGTCCGCGGCCCGAACTTGAAGGTGCAGTTCCGCCACGCCGCCAGGCCAGCCGCCGGCCAATGGCATTCGGATAGATTTAGGCCCTGTTGCAAGAAAACGTTGAGGCACGCTCGCTTGCCATAGGCGTGTTCGCAAGCTCAAGATCCCTGCTCGACGGCGACTCGCTCGAGTTCTTCGCCGTGCAGTGACATCGGCTCGTTCATCATTTCCGGTCCAGGGCCGAAGGCGCGTTCGACAAGGCGCGCTTCGCCCCCGATCCCGTCCTGAAGCTGGAAGGCCTCGGCCCGTTTCCTCTTCAATGCGCGCATGACTTCGAAGCCCTTGCTCGTGGCATGGGCGGTTTTCATCGACTTGAAGCCAAGGGCGGGATTGATCAGGCGCTTGAGCTTGCCGTGATCAGCCTCCACGACATTGTCGAGATGCCTGGTCTGTCGGTGGTCCGTATCCGTGGGGCATTTGCCTGCTTTCTTCAATTCACGGATGGCTTGACTACGTCGCGGTGCGATTGAGTGCATGGCACCGATCAAAGTCGGTACACGACCCCATATTCTCCAAGGTTTAACCAATAGCGCGTGTACCGACGTTCGCCGGCCCGATCCAAAGCGCCCATCTCAACCAGATCCTGTAGGTCTCGGGTTGCCGTCGCCCGCGAAGTGCCCGTAATCGAAATGTAGTTCTCGGCACTCAGACCACCCTCAAACCCTTCTGGCCCTTCCCGGAACATTCGCTCAATTGCCTTGGCCTGCCGCGCGTTCAGGAGTTCTCGGTGCCGGTCATGGAAACGTGCCTTCGCGATGAAGAACCCAACCCGGTCCAGGGTGACCTGCTGTGCGGTCAGGACAGTCTCCGCGAACCATTCCAGCCATGGCGTGACATCCAACGTCTTCTGATGCCGCTCTAGCTGATCGTAGTAGGCCTTCCGCTCCCGCTCGATTGAGTAGGCCAGCGCGATCAGGCTCGGTCGGCCCGTGTTTTGCGCCAGTGATTTCTCGGCCAGGGCGCGACCCAATCGTCCGTTGCCGTCTTCAAAAGGATGGATGCTTTCAAAATAAAGATGGCTGATACCGGCCCGCGTCAACGCAGACAGTGGTTCTTCGGCACCCGGCGCCGTCATGTTGAACCAGTCCACATACCGATCCATCTCGTCCGGGACTTGCGCAGATGACGGCGCCTCAAAATGCACGACCGGCCGATCCACGCGGCCCGACACAATTTGCATTGCGTCTTCATGCTGGCGATAAGTCCCAATGCTTTCTAACCGCCGTTCGTGGGACAACAACATGCTATGCCATCGGAACAATGTCTCATGCGTGAGTGGCTCGGCATAGGTCGAACAGACATCGACCATCATCTCAGCCACCCCTTGCTCTCGCGGCTTGGTTGGATAGCTGTCAGGCGACAATCCAAGCTGTCGACACAGCGAAGACTGCACGCTTTGGCGATCCAGCATCTCGCCTTCGATGGCGCTGGTTTTCATGGCTTCGTCGCTCAGCAGGTCGATGCGGAGTTGATCGCTCTCAGACGGACTGACATGGTGAACGGCACCTAGGATTTCGCCCGACGACAGCAGGAAACGCTGCTCGAGCGACGCCAGTGTTGCCGCATCATACCGAAAGTCCGGCCAGCCAGATATCTGCCAGTTCCACGCCATGAGTTATAGAGGGCCTTTCTATAACTCACAGGAAGTGCATTTTTGAGCTATAGAAGTCAATCCTATAACTCGGTGGAGTGCAAACACACCCCCCGTTCCACTCTGAAGTGCAGCACCAGAGGTAGCGGGTGCCTGTTTTTTCGGCACAGGATGTTGCATGTGGGCCAGATGGCGGCGACAGTCCCGGTTGTGAAGCTGGGAGATTGCCATGCCAAAGGGCTACCACCATCTGACCCAGGAGGAACGGTGCCAGATTTGCGCGCTGAGGAAAAGCGGGCTTTCTGAACCGGCCATCGCGCGGCAGCTGGGCCGCGACCGGACGACGGTCTGGCGCGAGGTGCGCCGGAACGGCGGCGGCCGCGGCTATCGGCACAGGCAGGCGCAGGGGAAGGCTTCGGCACGGCGCAGCGCGGCCTCGTCGGTTCCCGGGAAGATGACGCCGGAGCGGTGGCGACTGGTGGAGGACAGGCTGGCCGACGGCTGGAGCCCCGAGCAGATCGCCGGCCGTCCCGGGAAGGAGGGCGTCCCGATGGCGGGGCGGCAGCGGACCTGCCGGCACATCCGCGCCGACCGGAAGGTTGGTGGCCGGCTCTACCTGTTCCTCCGACGCCGGGGAAAGAGGCCGAACTGGAAGGGCGGCCGTCATTCGGGTCGCGGGCACATCCCGGACCGCGTCGACATCTCCGAGCGTCCGGCGGTGGTGGAGGCGAAGGAGCGGGTCGGCGACCGGGAAGCGGACACGATCATCGGGAAGGGCCGCAGCGGGGCAAAGGTGTCTCTGGTGGACCGTGCGTCGAAACGCACGCTTCTTGAAAGGGTTGGGCGCAAGACGGCGGATGCGGTCGGCAACGCGCTGCTCGAAATGCTGCTGCCGCTGCACGCGCTGGTCCACACGATCACGGCGGACAACGGGAAGGAGTTCGCGGGCCACGCCGCCGTGTCGAAGGCGCTCGGCGCGGGGTTCTTCTTCGCCACGCCGTGCCATTCCTGGGAGCGCGGCCTGAACGAGCACACGAACGGTCTCGTGCGTCAGCAATTTCCGAAGGGGACGGACTTCCGCCAGGTCACCGACGCACGGGTGAAGGCGGTCCAGGACCGGACGGACGCGCGTCCGAGGAAGGCGCTGGGCTACCTGACGCCGGAGGAGGCGTTCCGGAAGGCGCGGCCTCCCTGACGGAAACCGTCCCGGACCGTCCTTCAGGGGACCGGTCCGAGGGGGAAAGCGACGTGATCGGCCCGCCGGCCTCGTTCGGGCTCCGCCCTCGCTTCGCCCGGCGGGCCGATCACGTCACTGCGCGGGGCTTGCACTGTCGAGAGAGCCTGACTACGCTCCGTACCCGAGGGACTTCAGCCGCATCCGGCCCGGATTGCCGGTGCCTGGGGCAGGAAAATCCCGCCGCCGGGCCATTTCCTCCGCTCGGGCTACGCCCTCGCTACGGAAATGGCCGGCGTTGCACTTCGGACTGGAAGTGGGGACCTCAGAACAAATTTTCAACAGAGCCTTTTCTGGCAGGCACTGGCTTATTTAAGCGGAACTTCACACGGTCATTTTGCGTGCAACCCGTTGACATGAAACGGGAATCTGCGGTTCTGAGGCCCCGTAGATGGATTTCTGTTGCCATAACCCCCGCAGGCGTGGATTCCGGCGCATCCGGCGAGCGGTTCCGAGGGGATTGAACGGGGACGCAGTTTTTTTCGATTTTCCGCTTGACATCATGGGACGGGTCGGCATATGATGCCCGGAAAGTTCCCATGACGGATGCCAGCCATGGCCCTCAACATCGAATCCGTCCCCAACCAGGCAGGAAAGCCCGCAATCCTCCTCCGCCAGGCTTGGCGGGAGGGAAAGCGGGTCCGCAAGAGGACCGTCGCCAACCTCTCGAAGTTCCCGCCCGAGATCGTCGATGGCTTCCGGGCCGTGCTCAAGGGCGCCGTCGCCGTCAGCGACGTCGGCGACCTCATGCAGGTGGAGCGCTCCCTCCTGCACGGACACGTCGCCGCCGTCCTCGGCACCGCGCGGGACCTCGGCCTCGAGCGCATGCTCCACCGGACCCGCAGCCGCGAGCGCCAGCTGGCGCTGGCCGCCGTCGTCTCGAGGGTGCTGTCGCCCGATTCCAAGCTCGCCACCGCCCGGCGGCTGTCGCCCGAGACCGCGACGAGCAGCCTCGGCGCCCTGCTCGGGCTCGGCCCCGTCGCCGGCAACGAGGTGCTCGACATGCTCGACTGGCTGCTGAAGCGCCAGCCCTGGATCGAGAGGAGCCTGGCCAGCCGGCACCTGAAGGACGGAACGCTCATCCTGCATGACGTGAGCAGTTCGTACCTCGAGGGCACCTGCTGCCCGCTCGCGGCCTTCGGCCACAGCCGCGACGGGAAGAGGGGCAAGCGGCAGATCGTGTTCGGGATGCTCTGCGCCTCCGACGGCTGCCCGGTCGCGGTGGAGGTGTTCCCCGGAAACACCGCGGACCCGTCCACGGTGGCAAGCCAGGTGAACAGGATCCGAAAGCGCTTCGGCATCGACCGCATCGCCCTCGTGGGCGACAGGGGGATGCTGACCACGGCGCGGATCCGCGAGGACATCGAGCCGGCGGGGCTCGACTGGATCTCGGCCCTGAAGACGCAGGACATCCGCAAGCTCCTGAAGGAGGGCGCGGACGGCGCCCCGGCCCCGCTTGTGCCCGAGGCCCTGGTTCCCGACGCGGTGGCCGAGGTCACGGGCCCGGACTTCCCCGGCGAGCGGCTGATGGTCTGCATGAACCCCCGGCTGCGGCAGGAGCGGGCGCGCAAGCGTTCGGCCCTGCTCCAGGCCACCGAGGAGGCGCTGGCGGCGATCGCGAGGTCGGTGCGCTCGGGCCGGCTGAAGGGCCGGGAGGCCATCGACCGCCGGGTGGGCAGGGACGTCAACCGCCGGAAGGTCGGGAAGCACATGGAAGTCGACGTGACCGACAGGGGCGTCTCCTGGCGCAGGCGGAAGGACCGGATCGAGGCGGAGGCCAGGCTCGACGGCGGCTGCGTCATCCGCACCAGCCTGGATTCCGCCTCCATGGGCGCAACGGAGGCCGTCGAGGATTGCAAGTCGCTCGCCGGCGTGGAGCGCGCGTTCCGGAACGCGAAGAGCGACCTCCGGATCCGTCCGGTCTACGTGTACTCCCCCGACCACGTCCGCGCGCACGTGTTCCTTTGCATGCTGGCCCTGCACGTCGAATGGCACATGCGCCGGCGCCTCGCGCCGCTCCTGTTCGAGGACGACGACCGCGCGGACGCCCGGGAACGGCGGAACTCGCCGGTGGAGAAGGCCTGGCCGTCGGAATCCGCCCGGCGGAAGGCCGCAACGAAGCGCACCGCAGACGACCTGCCCGCCCACAGCTTCCGCACCCTGCTCGACGATCTCTCGGGGATGGCGCTGAACCAGCTGCGCCTGTCGGACCATGACGTAAGCCTGCTGTCCGTCGTCACCAGGCCGACCCCGGTCCAGAAACGGGCCTTCCAGCTTCTCGGAGTGAACCCTGACCGGAACGTTCCCATAAAGATGACAGGTTGACGGGCGGCCGCAGGGCCGGAAAACCCATGAAAACCAGAAGGTTGGTCATTGAATCCCTTTTCAGATCCCCCTGAAGTTCCGTTTAAGGGGGCTTTCGCTGAGACGGGCGTTATTTAACCAAGTCGCCAAACTCTTTAATAACGGCCGCTGCCAGATTGGTGCAAGAGGCGCTCCGACGTCCCAGCCCAATTTAGGGCCGCTTACCTTGGCCAGTTCGTTATTAAAGAAGAAAGCATATTGCTTAAATAGCAGGTCGGTGCCATGATCATGCCATGAGCAATCAGCAACCTTTGGATGAACGGCTTGGCAGGCATGTCGAAACCCCGGTCGGCGGGGAGGTGGTGCGCGCCTTGGTGCCCCCGCCGCTCCCGCCTATACCTCCCATCGACGTCCTGCCTCTCCTGGCGGAGCTGAGCGCTGCCGAACGTGCTCTCGGTCGCCTTGACGGCATAACCGTGCTTCTGCCGCGCCAGGAACTCTTCCTCTATATGTATGTGCGCAAGGAGGCTGTGCTCTCGTCGCAGATCGAAGGCACGCAATCGACCCTATCCGATCTGCTCCGGTTCGAGACCGGGGCCCAAGCGGGAGAACCTATCGACGACATCCGCGAGGTGTCGAACTATGTCGACGCCATGATGCATGGCCTGGAGCGGCTCGGCGATCTTCCCTTGTCACTTCGCCTGATTCGGGAAATGCATGAGCGACTGTTGCGCAGCGGGCGTGGAGACACGAAGAGTCCCGGCGGATTCCGTCGGTCGCAGAACTGGATCGGCGGCACGCGCCCCGGCAACGCGATATACGTCCCTCCGCCCGTAAGTGAACTCGACGCATGCCTGGGCGACTTCGAGCGTTTCATGCACGAAGACGGTTCCCAGCTGCCACCGCTGATCAAGGCCGGCCTGCTTCATGTCCAGTTCGAATCCATTCACCCGTTCCTGGACGGCAACGGACGCATCGGCCGCCTGCTCGTGACGCTCTACCTCTGCGTCCACGGCGTCCTGCGCACGCCGCTCCTTTATCTCAGTCTCTATCTGAAGACGCACCGCGTCGAATATTACCGCCTGCTACAGGAAGTGCGGGAGCGGGGGACATGGGAGGCTTGGCTCGAATTCTTTCTCGACGGTGTCGCCGAAACGGCGAACCAGGCGTTCGACGCAGCCACGCATATCGTTGAGCTGTTCAAGCAGGATCGCGACCGCATCACGGCCGAAAGCGATCGTGCGGGGTCTGCTTTGCGCGTACATGAGCTCCTGCAACAGAATCCGTTTGTCACGTCGAATGTCCTGGTCGAGAAAACCGGACTCACTGCGCCGACCGTCAATGCATCGCTCGCCGACCTCGGAAGACTCGGGATCGTGAACGAGGTGACAGGCCGGAGGCGAGGCCGCGTCTTCTCTTACCGGGCGTATCTGGACATCCTGAACGAGGGCACGGCGCCCTTGCCACCGATCGAGAAATGAAAGAGCCTCGATTTCTGGGAATGCCAGTTCTTGGAGGGGAAACGAAGTGACTGAAACCAAGAACGTATTCATAAGCCATGTTCACAAAGATGATCACGGCCTGCAGAAGCTGAAAGATTTACTTTTCCCAAAGGGCATTCAGATTCGTGATTCGTCTATTCACACCGGAAAATTCAATAACGCCAAAGACGAGAGCTACATAAGTCGCAGATACTCGCGCCGGCGATTAACTGGGCCGGTGTATTCATATGTTACGTTTCTCCGCAAACCAAGGACAGTGAATGGGTGAACTGGGAGATCGAATACGCCGCAAGGCAGGGAAAACGAATCTTGGGAATTTGGGAGCACGGTGAGAAGGAGTGCGATCTCCCCACCGCACTTCAAGAGTACGCTGATGCCCTTGTAGGGTGGAACGGCGACGCAATCATTGACGCGATGTAACTGCTCACCCCGTGTTGTTGGCTGATTGGGCGTAGTGCAGCTTGATCATGTCTGCGGCGTTTCCGGCGAGCGCGATCTGGATGGCGACGAGAGGGTTGTAGCCGAGCGCCGCCATTGAGCTGAGATAGCTTGAGATCCGGCACCATGCCTCGGCGCCGGGCCGGGTCCGGAAGCATCCGGACACCTCGTATGTTCAAAGAATCAGAAACGAATCAGGAGGTGGCTGTGGACAGGTTGGGCGCGGATTCCTGTGGAAAACCATTGCCTTGCCTTCCGCCGCCTCCCCGGTTCATTCCTGTGCAGGGACCGCCGTCGCCATGCATGGCGGCGGCGGAGCGGGGCCTGGCCCCGCAGGGCGGGTCGGACCGGAGACACCCTGGATCGCATCAGCGGATCCGAGATCAAGCGTGGTCGGCCCGCCCTCCCTTCGTCTCCCGGGTCCTGGATGGATGCTGGGTTCAAGAACCGAATCATCGCGAGGACAGGAGCGGGAGAACATGGCCATCGTAGTCGCCGGAATCGACGTGAGCAAGAAGTCGCTCAACATTCACCTGAACGGCAGGGACGAGACCGCCGCCAACGACACGGACGGCTTCCGAAAGGTCGCCGGCATCCTGAGGGACGGCGGGGCGGAACGGGTCGTCATCGAGGCGACGGGACGATTGCACAGAGCCCTCCTGCAGTCGCTGCATGACCGCGGCTTCGCGGTCTGCGTGGTCAACCCGCGCCAGTCCCGGGACTTCGCGAAGGCAAGCGGCGAGCTGGCGAAGACCGACAGGGTCGACGCCAGGATCCTGGCCGCCTTCGGGGCCGCGTTCCCGGCCATGCCGGCCACCGCGCCTGCCGACGTGACCATCGACCGGCTCCGCGACATGCTGGTGCTGCGGGAGGCCCTTGTCGACCAGCGCGCGCAGCTGAAGGCGGCCTGGGACGAGGTCGGCGACCCTCTGCCGGACGGACCCGTACCGAAGGTCCTCTCGGAGCTTGACGCCGGCGTCGGCGAGTACGACCGGCGGATCGGGGAGCTGGTCGCCGGCTCGGACGATCTCGGGGAGAGCTACGGGATCCTGACCTCCGTGCCGGGCATCGGCCCCGTCACGGCGGCGTCCCTGATCGCCTGGATGGGCGAGCTCGGCGCGATCGGCAACCGCCAGGCCGCAGCCCTGATCGGCGTGGCCCCCTTCGCCCGCGACAGCGGGACCCTGAAGGGCGGGCGCCACGTCACCGGCGGACGGAGGAGACCCAGGGACGTGCTCTACATGGCGGCAATCGCGGCAACCCGGTTCAATCCCGACATGAAGGACTTTCATGAACGGCTCACGAAAAGGGGCAAGCCCCACAAGCTCGCCGTGACCGCGGTCATGAGGAAGCTGATCGTGACCGCGAACGCCCTGCTGCGCGACCGGCGCATGTGGGAGGACCGGGCGACGGACGCCGCCTGACGCCAGCGCGGGCCGCGTCTCGCGGCGGTCTTGCCAGGCCCGAAACGAAACAGTCTGGCCGGTCACGCGTCGGTGGCCGGGCGGTTCCGGCATGCCCGCACGCCGCCGGACTGTGGACAGGGATGTGGACAACCGTGGAAAACCCGGAACCGCCTCCCCGGAAATTGCCAAAAAATGCTGAATCCGCGCTTGACCCAAGACATGGATGCTTGATCTTGACCTTCGCCATCCTGATTTTCCGCTCTCCGGCATTGTTGGTGAAGCTGACGTCCGGGTCGCTCATGAACCGCAGGACGGACTCCTCGTGCTTGACGAGGCGCTCGTGCAGGTTGTGCGCGTCTGACTTCGCGATCCGTCCCCGTTTCCCTTTCGGCCGCGGCGGGATTTCGGGCAGTTCCCTGCCGCCCTGGGTCAGGATGGTCCGGTACCGCTTGCGCACGGCCGCGCGCCCGTCCTCGGTCAGTGTCTTGGTCGTGCTCCTGTTGACCCTGTGGCAGGCCTCGCGCAGCAGCCTCTTCATCAGGCGCGCCCAGCGGAAGCCGTTGGACTCGACGACGAAGGTCAGTTCCCGGAGAAGGTGGCTGCCACAGAGCTGATGCCTGCATTGGTCGTAGGCGAAGTACGTCGCCCAGCAGTCGTGGACCAGCGTGCCGGTGTAGCGCGGGATGATTCCGATCCCGTCGATCGCCTCCCTGCCGCGCTTCCCGTGCAGGAACTTCAGCGTCAGGGCCCCGTCGGTGACGACATGGAGCCATCGGGTCCTGCCGTCGACCCGGAAGCCGGTCTCGTCGGCATGCAGGGCCGGGCGTTCCAGCAGATGCGCGATGGCGGCCTCCTCCCATGACGCGAGCGCGTCGTGAAGCCGCCGGACATAGCCGAGGCAGGTGGCCTCGGAGAGCCTGAGGCCGGAGATCGCCTGCACAAGCGCGACGGCCCGGCGCAGGGACAGCATGTGGGCGACCAGCAGGTTGACGACGAAGGCCTGGAGGCCGGCGCCGCATTGCAGCGGGCCCGGCATGTCGTCGGGGAACCGGCCCTTGGTCCGGGCCCGGCAGTCCGGGCAGTCCTTGATCTCGGCGTCGACGCGGCGCTCGACGACCTCGAACACGATGTCGTGCAGGACGCGGCGCTCCCGTCCGGCGGGGTCGACGCCGGACAGGTCGGCGCCGCAGGCGTCGCAGATCTCGACGGCGACCGTCTCCTCGACGGTGGTCTTCCGGAGGTTGTCGCCCGTCTGCAGGTTCGGCTTCGGACCCTTGCCGCTGCCGCCGGCGCGCCGCGCGCTCTCGTCCTTCCCCGTCTGCGACGGCGGAAGGCTGGAGTTCCTCGATCCCTTGCGGGTCGTCCTTTCCGGCAGGACGGCGATCAGGACGTTGAGCAGGGTGAACAGGACGCGGATCACGGCATCGACCTCGTCGGACACCTTCCCGTCCTTTCGCAGCGCGGCGATCCGGGCCTTCGCGTCCTCGAGCTCCTCGCGCAGGGACGTGCCGTCCACGCTCGCCATCACTCCGCCTCCACCGCCATGACCGCCGCCAGCACCGCCAGCCGCTCGCCCCCGGGCATCGCCCGGTAGCGCCGCGCCCACCTCTCCGCGTTGCGCTTGATGCGCTGGCGGTCGGTGAAGTTCCTGCCCGCGCAGGTGTGCCAGTGCGGCCGGCCCGGCGCGAAGTTGAACCACAGCTTCTCGGTGACGACGCAGGACTGGTTGTTGACCTGGACCTCGAGCGAGCGCCAGCCGTCCAGATGCGCGTCGTAGAGCGCCGAGGGATAGCCGGAGACCATCACCTGGCACGGCAGCGACTTCAGGAGGCCGAGGAGCGCGACCCGGACAGGAAGCGGTGGGCGCAGCCATGGTGGAGCTCGACAGGGTAGTCGCATCTGAAGCTGTCGATCGCGCGGCGGTTGAGGTCGATGCCGATGCTGCGCTGCGCGGGCGGCTTGCGCTTCATGATCGCACCGCCCCCAAGAAAAGGCTCGATGAATACGTCATGCGGGGGAATCGCCGCTCACGATTGCCTGCGAGAGCCCGGTCGTCCCCTTGGATCCGTACCATTCCGCCATCGCCGCCTCCGACGCGATTCGCCCCGACGGCCAGTCCATGGAATGTCCGCTCTGTGGTGTCAAACGAAAATCCCCGACGGGACGGACGGGCAGCCGACGGAACCCGCACATCCGGTCCCGGCAGCCGGCCAGTGAAGGTGACGAGAGAAGAAGCTTGACCCGAACGCCGTCAGGAAAGACGTTCAATGGTCAGCAGGGGCGAGCAGTTACCACATCGATCGCCATGCCAAGCGCTGGAACCTTGTTGCGGAGCGGCCGACAATAGGTGCCGCGGTTGCCGATCCGCATCTGCTCGATCATTCGTGTGCGCAGGGGCGACTCCGCCTTCGGAGGGGTCTTCGTCATGGTCATGGTGTGTGTCTCCTTGAAACCGGACGGCGCGTCGCCGGACCTCCCGGAGACGGGGCCGTCGGTGGAGACAATGGTGGACAAGGGCGGCTGGGGGAACGGCTCGACCCGCCTTCGCGGCCGGCCCCGCGACGCGAAACTTCAGGAACTCGGCGAAAGGCTCAGCAGGCAGCGGAAACTGCTGCGTTAGCTTCGTTCAATTCACGATTACTGCGAATTGTTGACTTCACATCAATTGTCGCCGCTCATTATTCTAATTGTCTAACTTCACACTTTATGCTAATCAGCCGATATGGACGAAAACACGACTCGCCTCCCCCGAGGACGCGCGCAGCTGGTCCGGGTGCTGTCCACCGCCGGGGATGTGATTCACGTCGATGACGTGGTGGATGCCCTCCAGCTTGACCGTACCGGCGCCGCCCAACGCCTGTCTCGCTGGGCTCAACAGGGATGGCTGAGACGAGTCGGCCGTGGCGCCTATGTCGCCGCTTCCATCGATACCATGGGATCATATCGCGTCCTCGATGACCCATGGGTGCTCGTTCCCGCAATATTCGCGCCAGCCTACATCGGAGGCCGCACCGCGGCCGAGCACTGGGATCTGACCGAACAGATCTTCAAGGATATCTTCGTGATGACCGCACAGCCGGTGCGTCAGAAGCGCCAGGAGCGACACGGCACGCTCTTTTCGCTGAAGCACATCCACGAGCGGAAGATCTTCGGCACGAAGCATGTCTGGCGTCATCAGACGCGAGTGCCCGTCTCCGACGTGCACCGAACGATCATCGACATGCTCGACGACCCGACGATCGGTGGCGGCATCCAGCATGTAGCCGACTGCCTCACAGCCTACCTGCGACGCAACGATCGAGACGATGAAGAGCTCGTCGATCACGCAGTGCGCCTCGGCAACGGCGCCGTCTTCAAGCGCCTCGGGTTTCTGGCTGAGCGCTTTCCTGGCGGTACAGAACTGGGCCGGCTTTGCGAGCAGCATCTGAGCGGCGGTCATGCAAAGCTCGATCCTGCCCAGGATGGGCCGCTCGTCGTGACAAAATGGCGCCTGCGTGTGCCGCAGCGCTGGGCTCGCGAGGAAACGCCATGATCGATAAACGCGAAATCCTCGCGATAGCCCAGCAGACGTCGCTCACGCCGCACGTCGTGGAGAAGGACTATGTTCTCGGCTGGATGCTTGCCGGCATCTATGAGCACGAGGATCTCGCGGAGAGTTGGATATTCAAAGGCGGCACGTGCCTGAAGAAATGCTTCTTCGAGACCTATAGGTTTTCAGAGGACCTCGACTTCACGCTCCGCAAACCGGAGCATCTCGACGCCAACCTCTTGACGGGTGCATTTTCTGAGATTGGTGAATGGATCTATGACCACACCGGCATTGAGATTCCGGCCGACAAACAGGAGTTCGATATCTACCGCAACCCCCGTGGCCAAATCTCGTGCCAGGGCAAGATCAGCTACAAGGGTCCCGTCTCATCGACCCACTCCCTCCCGCGCATCAAGCTTGACTTGACCGCCGACGAGCGGGTCGTTCTTCCGCCGGTCGGCGCACAGATCTTCCATCCATACAGCGATGCACCGGAAGAAGGCATCGAAGTCCTAGCCTACGAGTACACCGAGGCGTTCGCGGAAAAATTCAGAGCGCTCGCAGAACGGACGCGCCCACGAGATCTCTATGATGTCGTACATCTCTACCGGAATGCCGAAGCACGTCCGGAACCGCAGCGCTTCATGGAAGTTCTGCGCGCCAAGTGTGAATTCAAGGGCATCACCGTTCCGGGCATGGCCGACCTTGAGCCGCACCGTGCGGAACTTGAAGCTGGTTGGATTCACATGCTGGAGCACCAACTGCCCGCTCTGCTCCCGGTCACGACGTTTTGGGATGCGCTCCCGGAAATCTTCAATTGGCTCCGGGGCTCCGTCCAGCAGCCCCTTGCGGCGATGCCTATCGGCGCCGGTGACACGCTCATCCGTGAGCGCGTAATCGACCTGCCCGCAGGCAGCCGAGGACAAAGTCTGATCGAAATGATCCGTTTCGCTGCCGCAAACCGATTTCTTGTAGAAATCGACTACCGCGACAAGCAGGGCAATCGTTCGACACGCGCGATCGAAGCCTACTCGCTCCGCCGCTCGCAGGCCGGGGACGTCTTGCTCATGGCCGTACGTGCGGACAGCGGCCAGCCGCGCAGCTATTTGGTTGACAGCATCCTCGAAGTCCAGGCCACACAAACCTCTTTCACGCCGCGGTACCCAATCGAACTCACGCCGTCGGATCCTCAAAGCATTCCGAGGACAGCCAGGTCCAGTTCGGCAAGCACATTGGGGGCAGGCAGAACACGGACCATTCGGCGCTCACCTGCACGCAGAGCGACCCGGCGCACGGGTTTCAGGGCTGCGAGTGGTCCTACCTACGTCTTCAAATGCACCGCTTGTGGAAAGACCTTCAACAAGCAGAAGTACGATGCGACATTGAACAAGCACAAACATAAGCGTACTGGCTATCAATGCTATGGCATGATCGGTATGTTCGTAAGGATGAAATACTAGCGATCTGACACCGATGAAGCCTTGGATCTTCTACGGGGCATGGGTGAGCCGCTGTGTCCGTCGTCAGCGCCAGAGCGTTAGCAAGAGAGTTTAGTGTCGCGCTTATACCAATCCCAATAAGTATTGACTCATGAACATAAGGAGAACATCATATTGTGCCATGCCGCACAAAAGGCGTGCAGACGGTGCCGTCCTGCTCCATATTGTGGGTGTTCAACGCCCACATGGAGGAAAACATGCCCAGAGGCATCGCGATCACGAACACCGACCACACGATTGATGACATTAGAGCCCTTGTCGGCAGATGCAAGGACACGAAAGTCGCCCGGCGCCTGCGGGCCATCATCCGGGTGATGGAGGGCAGGCAAAGCCGCGCAGAGATTGCGCTGCGGGCCCGGGTGGATCGGCAGACGCTGCGGGACTGGGTCATCCGCTGCAATGTCGAGGGGCCAGACGGCCTGGGGGACCGCCAGCGATGCGGACGATCCTCGAAGCTCGGCGAGGAACAGAAGGCCGAAATCGGCCGCTGGCTTGCCGAGGGCCCGGGCCCTGGCATCCCGTCCTGGACCATCGGGTTGCTCCAGGAGAAGATCAGGGACATCTTCGCTGTCGTGCTGTGCTCGGAAGCGGTCCGGTGCCTGATACACAGGCTCGGCTTCCGCAAGGTGTCGGCGCGCCCGGTGCACCCGAAGGCGGATCCGCAGGCACAGGAGAATTTCCGGAAGAATTTTTCTGCCCTTGCAATATCCGCCCTGCCGGAGGGCACGGATCCGGCATCGGTGGACATCCACTTCCAGGACGAAGCGCGAATAGGACAGAAAGGCATGCTCACCCGCATCTGGGCACGAGCCGGCAGCCGTCCGCGGGTGCCCCGGGATTGCCGGTACGGGTATTGCTGCCTGTTCAGCGCCATCTGTCCGGCCAGGGGCACGGCCATCGGCCATGTCTGCGATCGGGCCAATACCGGGGAGATGAGCCGCCACCTGCTGGATATCGGCAACGCCACGCCGCCGGGACGCCATGCGCTGGTCATTCTGGATGGTGCCGGCTGGCACCGCTCGAAGGCCCTCGAGGTGCCGGGCAACGTGTCGCTGCTGCGGTTGCCAGCCTACAGCCCGGAGCTGAATTCGTCGGAAAACGTGTTTGAATTCCTCAAGGCACGATACTTCGCAAACCAGGTCTTCGCCACCGCAGAGGCGGTGAAGAAAAAGGTCTGGAAGGTGTGGCAGGATCTTGCAGCCAACCCCGACCGGATCACCTCAATCGGCAGTCGAGGCTGGGCACAAATCACCGATGGAACAAACGTGGAATATAAACCGGCTTCAGGGATCGGTGTCCATGGGTGAAAACTTTCCGGGATTGGTATTACTTGCTGACAACGCCCGCGTCGATCCGCTTCACGCTTGCACAACTATCTGAGCACAACAACTCGACAGGACCACCTGTTTTTGTGTATCCCACTTCCCAACCGCTGACCCGTATGCTGCATCAACCCCATCCAGTTATTTTGAGCTCTGTGGACATTGTTGCATAAACCGGAGACAGAATACCCATGGACATAAATGCAGCCGTTGAGACCAGCCTTTTGCCTTACTCACAACTCATTGAACTCTTGCATAAGAAGCAGGGCGGATCCGTTCCTCGAAGGGTTTTTCTTTCCTGACAATGGATTGACGCAGTTTCCGGACTTCCGGTCCGTTCCCTGCCATGCCTGATTCGCGGCGAATCAGCGGAGGGAGCGGCTTGGCTGACCTGACGGAGGTGTCTGCGCGCACGGTTGCGGAAGGCGAGGAGTGCCGTTTCCGGCATCTGCTGCAGGAGCACCACTGCCTCGGCGCGCTGCCGGCGATGGGCGAGACGATCCGCTACGTCGTCCACCGTCACGAACGCTGGCTGGCGCTGGCGGTCTTCTCCGCCCCGGCGCTGAAGTGCGGCCCGCGCGACGGCTGGATCGGGTGGGACCGCGGCGTGCGGTTCCACCGCCTGCACCTCGTGAGCAGCAATTCCCGTTTCCTCATCCTGCCGGGCGGTCCGCGCAACCTCGGTTCGCGGGCGCTCGCGCTGCGCGCGCGCCGCCTGGTCCGGGACCGGCCGGTCCGCTTCGGACACGAGGTCCTGCTGCTGGAGACCCATGTCGATCCGGCCCGCTTCCGCGGGACCGCCTGCCGGGCCGCCAACTGGATCGAGGCCGGGCTCACCAAGGGCTTCGGCCGCGCCGGGAAAGGCTGCCGGGAGCATGCCGCGCCGAAGCGCGTGTTCCTCCTCCCCCTGTGCCGCGACGCGCGGGCCCGGCTCCGGAACGCCCGTCTCGAAGCGGACTTGCAGAAAGGAGTTCCCAAGGTGACCCTCGGCAAGGAACGGATGACGTCCATGCCCGCGTTCTTCAAGGACGTCGACGATCCCCGGCGCCGCGAGGGCAGCGCCACCCGCTGCCTTCGGTCCTCGGCCTCGCCCTGGCGGCGACGCTGGCCGGCGCCCGCGGCTGCAAGGCGATCAGCGAGTGGGTGAACGACCTCTCGCCCAAGGTCCTGGCCCGCTTCGGCGTGCGCTTCCGGAACGGGACCCGCATCCCGCCGAGCCGGACGGTGATCCGCGACGTGCCCGTCCGGGCCGACCCGCGGCAGCTCGACGACGCGCTCCGGGCGTGGACCGCGGCCAACGGCGGGACGGACAGCGCGCTCGCGATCGACGGCAAGACGATGCGCGGCGCCGTGGACGAGGACGGACACCAGACCCGCGTGCTCGGCATCGTGGGCCACGACACCGGCGCCCACCACGGCAAAAAAAGTCGGCCTGAGGGCGGATGCGGACCTGGAGGAGAAGCGGACCAACGAGATCGGCACGGTCATCCCGCTGCTCGACACGCTTCCCGACGCCATGATCGAGGGACGCGTCATCACCGTGGACGCCCTCCTCACCCAGCGCGCCCTTGCCGGCTACCTGCTGGAACGCCGTGCCAGCCATCTCTTCACGGTCAAGGGCAACCAGAAGACCCTGATGGACGACATCCGGCTCCTGATGGACGAGGCCATGGCGGAGCGCCCCCCGGACTTCGTCCAGGAAAGCGAAAGGCCGGAGCACGGCCGCATGGAGCGGAGATCGATCCGGGCATCCACCGAGCTCAACGGCTACGTGAGGTTCCCCGGCGTCGGGCAGGTCTTCGCCGTCCGCCGGGAGGTCACCGAGGCCAGGACCGGCGAGAGGCGCGTCGAGACCGCATGCGGGGTCACCAGCCTGGGCCCGGAGGCCGCCACGCCGAAGCGCCTGCTGGAGCTGAACCGCGGACACTGGCGGGTGGAGAACAAGCCTCCCTACTACACCACTTGAAGATCTTCGGCCCTTCGGGCCAGTCTTCATGCGCCGTTTCCGGCATCCGTTCGACGGCCAGGAGGTCAAGGTCATCGAGCGGCGGCGCGGCGGCGGCAGCCATCACCGGCTGAACCTGCATGTGGAGCTGCCGGACGGCGTCCGCATGTGGCTTCCCGCGACCTGGACGAGCCTGGAGGCGCGGGAACCGGGTGCGCCTGAGCTGCTCGGCGAGTTGCCGGACTTCATCAGGTTGCGTAATCTGCTCGATGACCTGGAGCGACGCCTGGAGGCAACGGATGGACAGGGAACGGGAACGATCGCTGCTGGCGCTTCTGGAGTGGGAGGAGCGCGTGGAGAGATGGCTCCGGATTCCGGCTCCGGACCGGGAGGCGTTCGTGCAGGGGCTGGCGGGGCTGATGGTCCGGCAGGCGAGACGGAAGGGGAGGTCCGATGAGCGGGTCGTCGCGGATCACGAACCGTCACCTTGAGCGGTCGGCCGCCGTTTACGTGCGCCAGTCGACGCAGGGCCAGGTCCTGAGGAACCGGGAATCGCGCGAGCGCCAGTACCGGCTGGCGGAGCGCGCCCGCGAACTGGGCTGGCCGGAGGACCGCATCGTGGTCATCGACTCCGACCTTGGCCGGAGCGCCGCGTCGCAAGGCACGCGGAGCGGCTTCGAGCGGCTTTGCGAACAGGTTGCGCAGGGACGGGTGGGCGCGGTGTTCGGGATCGAAGTGAGTCGCCTCGCTCGAAACGGAGCGGGTCCATAGTGACCACCTCTCTACCTCATTGCAAATCAAGCATTCTTTGTCGCCCGCCCGGTGCCGGCGGAATGTCCTGCACGCGTTCGGGCAGTGCGGTCGCGTCGATCACCCACGGTGCGCCCTTGCAGGCCTGGCGCGCGGGGATCGCGCCGCTGTCGATCAGCCGCCGCACCGTGCTTTCGTGCACCGACAGACGTTCCGCTGCCTCCTTCAGCGTCACCTCGTTCCGGTCCCGCATCTCGCCGTCGCGATGGGCCGGGATGCCGTGCGTGGACCTGAACGCCTTCAGGCGCGCCAGCGTCCAGCCGTTTCCCTGCCCGGTCTTCTTTCCGGCCCGGTTGAGGAAGCCCGCGATCAGGCGGTCGGGCATGACCCTGGCAAGCTCGCGGACCAGGTCCACGGTTTCGGCTCCCGCCACCATCCGGTGCTCGCCGGTCCGGTTCTTGCGCACCCGCAGTTCCGTGTGGCTGCCGCCCTGCCAGTGCAGGACAAGCCCGACGACGCCGTCGGCAACGGTGACGACGATTTCCACGAGAGCCGCACGCAGAATGCGCTTGCGAAGTTCCGGCGGGGCCGCCTCGTGCCGCCAGGCGCGTTCAAGATCGGCGCCCATCGACAGCCAGGCCGCCCTGTCGTCCGGTGTCGGTTCCTGGCGATGCGATTGCGCCTGCACCCGCGACAGCCGCTCCTCGCACGCCTGCACGTCCTGGAGGCGGTCGTTCCACAGCCGTTCCAGGTTGTCCGCGACCAGGCGGTTGCCGGGATTGACCGCTTCGTAGCGCCAGCGGGCCTCGTCGGCACGGAACCGGGCCCCTTCGAGCGCCCGTTCCGCCTGCAGAACGGTCTCCGACGCCGCCGTGTTCGCCTCCTCGATCGCCAGAAGCGCCGCTTCCACGCCCTGCGGCGCAACGGCGCGGATCACCGCGTCGCCGACGGCCTCGTCGACGCGCAGGGCGCCGAACGACACGCACCGTTCGCCGTCCTGATCCTCGTTCCCGCGGCACTTGTAGCGCGCGCTGCGCTTCCCCCGGTAGTTGACCTGGAGCTTGCGCCCGCAATGGCCGCAGCGCAGCAGGCCGGCGAGGAGCCCGGTGCCGCCGCGAACCGCCCCGCGCGACGATGCCAGGGAGCCGGCGTTGTCGGCGATCATGCGCTGGTTCCGTTCGTAGTCATCCCAGCTGACATAGCCGTCGTGATGATCCCGGATCAAGACCGGCCAGTCCTCCGGATTGCCCCGGAGTTCGCGCGTCGTGCGCCTGCGGCCGTCGGCGAGACCGGTCCGGACGATGCTGCGTCCCCACGCGTAGGCTCCCGCATAGACCGGATTCGCCAGCATCTTCTTGATGGAGTTGTAGACCGGCGGCTTCCAGACCACTTCGCGACCTCGCGGGCCGTGCCGGACCGCAGGGAGGTCAATGCCCTCCTGGCGGAACCACAGGTGCACCTGGCGCCCGCTCCCGAACGCGGCGAACTTCCTGAACACGAGGGCGACGGCGTCGCGCACCCGCTGGTCGGGGTCCATCTCGATCCGGTCGTTCCCGACCCTCACGTAGCCGATCGCGACGGTCGTGAACAGTTCGCCGCGCCCGGCCTTCTGCCACTGCGCCTCGAGCGAGCGCTGGCGCAGCACCGACAGCTCGAGCTCGTAGACGGACCCCTGGAGGCCAAGCTGGAAGCGGTCATGCGCAAGACGGGGATCGTAGACCGCGTCCCGGTCGCCCAGCAGGCAGCCGACCACGGCGCAGAACTCCAGAAGCGTATGCCACTCCCGGCCGTTTCTCGAAAGTCTTGAAGCCTCGCTGGAGAGCACGATGCCGACGGCGCCGGAGCAGACCGCGGCGAGCAGCCTCTCGAAGCCGGGACGCTCGCCGCCGCCGGCCGACTGGCCGAGGTCCTCGTCGATCACGTCCACCTGGCTCCAGCCCAGATCCCGGGCGCGGTCGGCGAGCCCGTACTGAAGGCGCTGGCTCTCCAGGTTGTTCTGAACCTGGTCGCCGGTCGACTGCCGAACATAGACGCAGGCCCGGCGCGCGAGGTGCTCCGCAGTGATCCTGGCGTCATGCATCGTCATCGCCGCCTCCCGTCCGCATCGTCGACGGATGCTCCGCCGTCATCGCCGCCGTGATCAGCGCCGCCAGAAGCGGCAGCAGGTCCTTCTGCGCCGTCGCCGGCAAGGGCGCCTCCCGGGCGAACAGCTCGCCCTGCATCGCTCCGTGAATCCGTTCCATCGCACTCTCCTTTCCCTGAAGCCTGGAGCGCCACAAGAAACGCATCGATGGAGTCGCGCAATGCCGCCAGGCTCCGCAGGGAGAGCCTCGGATGGTCCTCGAGTTCGATCCCGGCCGCCTCGGGCGTCGTCATCCACTCCGGAACTTGGACGAGCGTTCCGTCGGGACGCTCGACAATCAGGAGCATCCCGTCAGGCCGCCTGTGGTGCCGGCGAAATCGCACCGAAAGACCGGCCAAAGGATGAAACCGATAGTGAATCGTGACTTCGTCAGGGAAAAAACGGGCAGTATGGGACTGCCTTGAACACCGTTGAGTGGTTCCAGCTTCTGGACCTGTGCCGGGTCAACGACACGGTGCTTGTCGAGGACAGCCAGGTCTATTTGCCGGGCCGCGAGGATGATGGCCTGATTCTGGGCATCAAGGGGACATTTTCTGCAACAGAGCTGTCCGTGCTTCGCGCCCGGATGGAGGGTGGCCGGCGCAGCAAGGCCCAGCGCGGCGAACTCTGTTCGAGGCCTCCGGTCGGCTTCGTCCGCGAGGGGAACGGGATCCGGAAGGATCCGGACCTTCGGGTCCAGGCAGCGATCGAGGCGGTCTTCGCCCGCTTCCGCGAGGGCGGGTCGGGACTGCAGGCCACGCATCTTCTGCGGGAGGCGGGCGTGCAGCTCCCGAGCCGGCCGCATGGCGCGGACGCCGTGGCCTGGCGGGACGCGACCTATTCCCGGGTGAAGGACATCCTGAAGAACCCGGCGATGGGCGGCGCCCATGCCTTCGGGAAGGCGCGGTTCGGCTACCGGGACGACGGGACGCTGCTGGCGCCGGAGGAGAGGTGGCGGATTCTGAAGCCCGGTCGCCACGAAGGGTACGTGAGCTGGCCGGAATGGGTGGAGGCGCAGGAGGCCCTGGCGGCGAACTCGACCGTCCGCCACGGGAAGCGGGGCGCGGCGCGCGAGGGGGCGGCGCTTCTCCAGGGCCTCGCCGTCTGCGGTCATTGCGGCAGGTCGGTCCAGGTCCGGTACAACGAGGGCCGAAGCTGCCACTGCAACCGGCGCACGGCGGACCTCGGGGCAAGACGAAGCTGCTTCTCGGTCGGCGGCATCGCAATCGACAAGGCCGTCGCCGACCGCTTTCTCGAACTGGTGTCGCCGGCCGGGGCGGAGGCGGCGATGGCGGCGGAGAGGGCGGTCGCGGAGCAGGCGGAAGCGGCGCTGCGAAGCCAGCGGCTGGAGCTTGAGCACTGCCGCTGCGAGGCCGGCCTCGCGGAACGGCGCTACCGGAAGGTCGATCCCGACAACCGCCTGATCGCGTCGACCCTGGAGCGGGAACGGGAGGCGGCGCTGAGGGCGGTGGAGAGCGCGGAGTTCGCGCTGGAGGCGGCCCGGGAGCGGCAGCCCGAGGCTCCGCCGCCGTCGTTCTTCGCGGACCTCGGAACCGCGCTGGAGCGGGTCTGGAACGCGCCGGAGACGACCCGCCGAGACCGCAAGCGCCTGCTTGCCTGTCTTGTCGAGGAAGTCACGCTCCAGGTGGCCGAGGAAGGCCGGACCGAGGTCGTCATCCATTGGCGGGGCGGCCGGGCGGACGCCCTTTCGGTCAGGCGCAGCAAGCGGAAGCCGGTCCGCCGGCACGACGACGTCGACACGGTCGAGCTGGTTCGCCGCCTGGCCCGGTTCTGTCCCGACAACCAGATAGCCGGAATCCTGAACGGCCAGGGGCGGCGGTCGGCGCGCGGGCTGCCGTTCTCGACATCGCTCGTGCGGTCGCTCCGCGGTCGCCACGGTGTTCCGGGCTTCAGTGCGTCGACCGGGGACGAGGAGGACGGCGAGCTTCTGAGCGTGCGGGCGGCGGCGCGGGAACTCGGGGTTGCGGATGCCACGCCCTGTCGCCGGGTCAACGCCGGCATCCTGCCCGGCGTCCGTCCGGACGTGCCCGGGGCGCCGCTTCGCGTCCGGATGGGCGCGGACTTCCGCAGCCGGTTCCGTCTCGAGCCGCCGGAGGGGTTCGTCCCGCTCCGGGAGGCTGTGCAGCGCCTCGGCGTCTCGCGCCAGACGGTCTGGCAAAGGGTCGCGTCCGGGAAGCTGGAGTCCTGCCACGTGAAGCGCGGGGCCGTCCGCGGCCTTTACGTCCGGCTGGAAGAGGACGGGCTTCCGCTGTTCGAGGGAACGGCTGCGGACCGGGAGCATGGCAATGCGTGACGACCCGGCCCCGGTCTCGCTCCGTAAAGCTCGCCGCCAGCGGCGCCGGAAGGCTGTTCAGGCCGCTCCGGGCGGCGAACGTGCGAGAAATTGCAGATCCAGGACGGGATTCCCTGGTGACGCCGCCTGCCGCAGGCCCTGTGCGACCGATCGACGTGCGTTCAGGCGGCCGGAACGACGTTTTCGGGCCTCCGCAAGCCGTTCGCACCGCGTAAAGCCGGAGCGGCGCATTTGCCGCCGTTCCGAGGCATCCAGGATTGTCGTTGTGCTTCAGTGTCTTGCATGCTGAATTCGAAAAGCCCGGACCTCGATCTGAAAAGGAGCAGTACGATGGATGAATCGAGGCCAGTCACCACATTCTTGACTGGAGCTTCGACGAGGACCGCAGCCGGATCCGCACAGGCCATGGGCCGGCGAACACGACACTGTTCCGGCGCTCCGCCATCGGGCTGATCAATCAGCGCGGAGTGGAGGTCGCGGAAACGATGCGCGCCGTGGCCAGGAAGCCGAGGCGTGCGCTCGACATGCTCAGGATGACCGGAAACACGCGGCCGCGGACAGCCGCCGCCTGACGTTCTGCATCGCCGAAACCACCGCTCTCCGGCACGCGCCGAGGCGATCACGCTTGTCCGCACGGTGCCCGGGAGAAGCCGTCAAGCCATGAATCCTCGATCCAGGGCGTCGATCGGGCTGTCCGGGCGTCGGGTGTGCCTTGAATCGCGGCCGAAAGGACCGGAGGCACCACGGAAATCCCTCGAAACGTGACACGCGGCAGAACAGATTTGCCTTGATTGATGACGCCTTCCTTCCGGGCGTGGGCGAGACCGAAGCGGACCTGCCGTTCGGTCATGCCGAGATCGTGGACGATACGGGGCACGGTCAGCGGCGCCGTGAGCGAGAGGGCCAGGATCCGGCCGCGTACCGTCGCCCGGACGGTGCGGGTGTCGAGCCCTTCGAGAATTTCCAGCTGGTGCGCCATGATCTCCTCCCTTGGCTGCGTTTCGCCCTCACTGGGCGCCGTCCAACCGGCGAAGCCCTGCCACCCGCGGGTCAGCCCCGCAGAGGCGGCGAGCGGTGCGGACCACGCAGCAGCCCCGATTTGCGGGGAGCGGAGCAACCGTGCGAATCCGGCCGCCAGCAACCCGGTCGCCGCCGCGGGTTGACGCGGGCAGGCGCGGATTTTCCGCAATGACGAGTCCAGGAGAGATTGACTCCCTCCCGGATGTCCGGAGGACTGGAACGCTGAAGCGTCGGTCAGGCGTGTACCGGCAAGCGACAGGGATCGCAGCGAAATTTGCCGGGAGCGTCAGCGAGCGGCAATCGGAGCGCGGGGCCCGAGCCGAAGGCATCGCAGGAATGCCCGGGCAAAACGCCATGCCCGATCCCGGGAAGCTTCGGCCCGCCCTGCCCCGTCAGGGACCCGTCCAGCATCATGGGCTCACCGCCGGTCAGGCCGCGGCGCCCCTGCCCTGCTTGTGCTCGCAATGTTCCTGTGCGAGGACTCGGCGGATGGACGACGAATGCAACCGGCCGGTGCCGCGCGAGGACCTCCTTTTCGCAGTCGAGATGGCACTGTTCCAGACGCGCGGGCCTTGGCCGAAGAGGCGGTCGTCGACCATCTCGAGCGCAGCCGGATGCGCTGCGTGCAGCCGCCGCCGCTCCAGGGCTCCAGCAAATCGGATCTTTGCCCGGAGCTGGCCGGCGACGCAGCGCGATCGGAGCCCGGGGTTGTGCATGGGAAGCCGGTGATTGACTTTCAGCATGCGACCGGAAGACCTGCTGAGAACATGCAGCGAAACAAGCGGCTGCGGCAAGCCCGCGAAAGCCGGCGCTAGCGCGAAGGCCGCGCCCGCCCAATTCAATACCTCCCGACGCGTGGTCTTTTCACGCATCAGTTCCCTCGTCCTCCGTCGGTCATCGGACGCGCGATCGGGCTCCAAGGCCGCCCGGCCTGCGCATCCGCCCGCTCCGCCGCCCGTCGGCGTCAGGCGGCCTTCCGCTCCGGGCGCCTTCTGGAACGCCGACGCGGACGATGCCTTGCGGCGGCGTCGGGCCTCCCGCCCGACCCTGCCCAGGGCGATCCACCGGCGATCTCGACGCGGTTTCCGAGCAACCTCTCGATCGCTTTCAATTCGCTCATCTCTTCCGGAGCGCAGAAGGCGATCGCACGACCGTCGCGACCGGCCCGCGCCGTCCGCCCGATCCGGTGGATGTAGTTCTCAGGCACGATTGGCAGATCGTAGTTGTAGACATGTCCCACGTCCGGAATGTCGATCCCGCGCGCTGCGACATCCGTCGCGACGAGCACGCGCGCCGATCCGGTGCGGAAGGCAGCGAGGGCGCGGTCGCGTTGACCCTGGCTCTTGTTGCCGTGGATCGACGTGGCGGCGAACCCGGCGCGTTCCAGATGCTTCATCAACCGCTCCGCCCCGTGCCTCGTCCGCGCAAAGACCAGCGCCCGGCCGTCGCGGTGCCCATCCAAGTGATCGATCAGCAGACGTTGCTTCTCGTCCCTTGCAACGAAATGCACCGAATGGGCCACCTTGTCGGCGACTTTCCCCGGGGGCGACACCTCGACCCGTACGGCGTCGACCAGGTATTCGCGGGAGAGTTCGGCAATCGCTTTCGGCATCGTGGCCGAGAACATCATCGTCTGGCGATCCTTGCCCAACGTCGGCGCGATGCGGCCGAGCGCGTGGACGAAACCGATGTCGAGCATCTGGTCTGCCTCGTCCAGGACAAGAAAGCGGGTCTGTCTCAAGTCAACGGCGCGCCGGTCCATCAGGTCGATCAGCCGGCCCGGCGTGGCCACCAGGACGTCGGTCCCGCGCGCCAGCCTTTGAGCTTGGGCATTGATCGACTTGCCGCCGACGACAAGCGTGATGCGGAGATCGGAAGTCAGGCCCCGAAGGCTGTGAACGATCTGATTGGCCAGTTCGCGCGTCGGCGCAAGAATCAGCCCGCGGGCCGAGCGCGACGCGGGCCTTTCCTGCCGCTTCGACAGCGCCACGACCAGCGGAATGCCGAATGCGGCGGTCTTGCCGGTTCCGGTCTGTGCTATTCCCAGGACGTCGCGCCCCCGAAGTGCTTGCGGGATGGCCTTTGCCTGGATCGGCGTCGGCCTTGTCAGCCCCAGGCCTTCGAGCCGTGAAACGAGGCGAGCACTGAGCCCGAGTTCATTGAAGTTCATGTTGGTCCTTGTCCGGACAGCCGTCCGGTGTCACCGACCCCCGCATTCGCGATCAGTCGGCTGAGGTGCACCCGGGGCAACCGCCCACAACACCGAATTGTGCCGAGAGCCACCCTGGGCGGCGCCTCCCTTGCGTGAGTCGGGAAAACGGTTCGTCACCGCCGGGGACGGGCATGACCCGCCTGCACACGCGTCAGGGCAGTGACGTGAACGCCGCATGGTGTGTCGCGCGGCCGTTGTCAATCGGAATCACCGGAAAACGCGAAATGAGGTCAACTGCAAGTTTCCTGAACCATCCCATCGTTCCCCGGCAGACATCGGGAACCACCACGATCCGTGGGGTCACGCGACTGACTGGTCTGCCTTTCATGGATTGCGACGTACGCGGGCGGGCGCCGCTCAGGAGGCAGGACCCGCTCCTTGCCTCTTCGTCGAAGGCCACGGATCCGGTGAAGCCATGCCGGAATCCTCTGATGGCGCGATTGCGCGAAAGACACCGACAAGCGTTCAGGGTCCCGCTGGCCTCCAGGAAAGCGGCCAAGCGGGTGTGGAAAGCGGCCCGCCACCGCACGGCCGCGCGCATCTGATCGCGCAGGGGATCAGGCATTGCCCGTCAGCCGCTCAACTCGATGGTTTTGCAAGAGGCTCCTTGACGTAATCGGGGAATTCCCGGAATTTCGAGGCGAAGCCCTTCGCATCGACAGTCCTTTCCATGGTGCGCGGCTCAGGGGTCACCCACAGGAAAGGACAAGCGGCCCGGCACCCGCACCTTGTTGAATTCACGCAAGCGCGCAAAAACGTCGACGCCAAGCTGGCGGTAGACGTCCAGGATATCGACCATCACCCAGTTCTCGCGGATTTTTCCATTCTCGATCCGCCAGAAGTCCAGAGATCGGCTGGTGAATTTCTGCCCCAGGGGCGCGATGCCCATCCAGCCGTCATGGGTGAGGGTCTGGATCATGTTGGGCCAGCCGGTCACGGCGCAATAGTCCCCGTCGCCGAAGAAGTGATAGGTGATCTCGGCCAGGTATTGGCCTCGGTCCGGCATGCCGTTGAGAAACGGGATCTGGTGCCAGTTCCGGAAGCCGGAAATGCCGCGTCCGGTGCCAATCCCCGCCGGGCCGTACCAGTTCATTCTCGGATGCCAGAATTTCTCCATCTCCATGACTTCCGGCCCGCCCTGACCGGGATGCTTCTTCAGGTGCGTCAACATGTCGATGACGTGTCTATGCGAGGCTTGCGACTTGCTTTCGTCCCGCGGCCCGGGCACGATGCCATTCAGCGTCGCGGGGCCGGGGATGCAGAATTCGAGCCCCAGAGAGGGGGCCATCGGCCAGGCGTTCGCCTGCATCATGAGTTCGGGGATGTCCCAAAGCGCCTGAACCTCGACGACCTTGCCGGCCTCGAAGCGATAGAACTCATGAAACCGCATATGCGCCAGGTGGCCGGTCGGCGGAATGTCGAGCCACGGCGCGATGAAGGTCCCCAGGTAATGGCCGCCACAACCGACCCAGTCGCCGCCATGCTCGGTACGCCCGCCCATCACGATCCAGTCGCGGCGCTCCAGATCGGGCATGGCGCCCAGAAGCGGCGCATAGCATGTGTCGTAAAGCGCCTGCGGCCCGGTCATGTCACCGAGCGGCCAGGCCATGCGGATGGATGCGTCATCCGCAATCAGCCGCTCCAAGGCCGCACGCACCGTCGCTTCGTCGAAATCATGCATCGACGCCCGCAAGGGAACGACCAGCGCCTTGTTCTGCGTGTGAGCATCAGTCAATCTGCGGCTTCTTCATATGGCACTTTCGCTTTGCGTATCGGCGGATGCGGATGTTGCAACGCTCGGCGTGGCCGACGACGCCTTCCTGCGTGCAGAGCCGCAAGCCGAATTCGCCGATCATGGCTGCCTCACCGTCGCTGGCGCCCTTCTGATAGCTGTGAGCCTTCGGAAACTTGCCGACACAAGGCCCGCCTGTGCATCGGCCCGCCCTCTTCGTGGGCAGCGCGTGGTTGGCCGCGGCCACCTTGCCGCCATTCGAGACATTGGTGCGGGGCCAGAGGAACGACGGCCCATGGCTGTGCATGTGTTCCAGGAACCAGTCGTCGCGGTCGGTCATGACCTGCAGGCGTTCATTGGCCATGTCGTTGACCGCTTCGAGCATCTCGTCGCAACCGTCGCAATGCACGACATCGCCGTGGTCTTCGCAGCTTGCCCGCGCGGTGTCCGCCGCCGCGCTGCTCATCCCTTCACCGCCCCGGCGGTCAGTCCGCTAACGATCTGGCGCTGGAAAAACAGGACCAGCAGGAAAAGCGGCGCCGTGGCCGAGACCACGGCGGCGACTGCATACATCACGGTTCCTTCGACCTGATCACTGCCCAGAAAACTGTTGATTGCGGGAATGATTGTCTCGTTTCCCTCGCTCAGCAGCATCGCGGTCACCGCAAAGTCGTTGTAGGCCAAAAGGAAGCTGAAGAGCCCGGTGGTGATGACACCCGGCCACATGACCGGAATGATCACGTGGCGGAACGCCTGGAACCGGGTGCAGCCGTCGACCATGGCGCTTTCGTCCATGTCCTTGGGAATGTTGAGGAAGAACGAATGCAGCATCCACAGAGTGAAGGGCTGGTTTATCGCCACCAGAACGATGATCGTTGTCGGCTTCATTCCCCAGATGTTCCACTCGAAGAACGGCAGAAGATAGCCCGAGACCAACGTGATGTGCGGCATGGCGCGGAAGACAAGCGCGGCTATGAGAATCCAGAAGGCATAGCGGAATCCCGAACGCGCCAGGGCGTAGCCGCCCAGGGTGCCGATTGTGAGAGAGACTGTAACGGTAAAGAAGACGACAACGGCAGTGTTGACGGCGTTCTTCCAGAACCCCTCCTGTACCCAGGCGCCGTAATATGCATTCAATGTGAAGGCGCTGCCGGTTTCGCGCGTTGTGAAGACGCCGTAGACCGCGTTGGTCCAGTCCGCCTTGGAAAAGAAGTCACCTTGTACCTTGAAGCTGCCCCAGAAGGTCCAAAGGAACGGAAATGCGGCGATGACCAGCCACAGCGCGACCAACGCGAAGGACAGGATGGCTACGGGCGTGATACGGGATTGTGCCTTGGTTGCCATGATCACCCCTCAACTTGCCTTGAGGCTGAAATCGCGCCAGGTGCGGACAAGCACCGGAGTCAGCAGGATGACGACACCGAGGATGGTCAGCATCGAGGTGGCGCCGGCCGAGCCGTAGAGCGGGTTTCCGGATTCACGCAGGTCGTTGTAGATGAACCAGCTCAGCGATTGCGCATGCCCCTGGGCCGAAAAGCTGACGATTGGCTCGAATACGCGGAAGTTGTCCATGAGCAGCATCAGCGTCACGAAGGACACCAATGGCATCAGATGCGGCACAACCACATGGATCAGGCTTTGCCACTTCGAGGCGCCGTCGATCTGTGCGGCCTCCAGAGTGTCTGTCGGAACGGTCTGCAGGCCGGCATAGAACGTGATGAAGCTGAATGGCAGAGTGTGCCAGACCCCGTAGACCATCAGCATGATCCAGGTCAGAGGCGTCGAGGCCTTCAAGCTCAGCGACGGGTCGTTGAAAATGACCTGAATTGTAGCACCGATGATGCCGTCGCCGTCAACCATCCAGAACAGGATCAGCGAACCGACAAGCGGTGTCACGAGGAAGGGCAGAAGCGAGACAAAGATCGAAGGTCCCTTGATCACTTTCGGCAGCTTGTTGACACCCACGGCAATCGCGAGACCCAGGACGAGAACGAGCGGTGTCACCACCAGAGTGTAGGTCAGCGTGAAGATCAGGGCCTTGTAGAACGGCAGATCCAGCAGGGAATCCGCAAATTCGTCCAGGCTTTCGCGCGTTCGCCAGGCTTCACCAACTTCGGCGAAGGCGAGGTGTGAACGGTTGGTATAGGTCTTCAGGCCGTTGAATTTGCCCAAAGGCTGCGCCTCTCGCAGCGCCGCCGTAGCCTCTGCGTCGATCGACGTGGTCTCGGTGCAGCCAAAGGGGCCGCAGCTTTCCGACACCACCAGAACCTGTTCGTGCTGAACGAAAACCGACTGGATGAAGACCGAAACGATTGGCAACGCGATGAACAGGATCATTGCCGACAACGTCGGCAGGACGAACCAGAGGAAGGTACGGTGTTTCATCGCGCGCGGTCCCGATAAGGAGCTTCGCCAGGGTTGCAGGGCCCCCGAAGGACCCCCGCCAGGGAGAAGTCAATTCAGGAAACCAGCCTCCTTGGCGGCGGTGGCATAGGCCGCCTCGACATCTGCCAGCGCGTCCTCCGCGCTTTCGGCGCCCTTGTAGAAGTCCACGAGTTCCGCCCCCAGCGCGTTGTGCATGAGGTTGACATACGGGATCATCGGATAGGGTTTGGCGCCCCCCGCGGCAGTTGCCGAAACACCAGCAGCCGCCGGGCCGGGCTTGAAACCGTCGATCAGCCAGATCGCCTTGTCATTGTTTGCGGCCACCATTTCAGGCGACAGGGCGCTGACCAAGGCCGCGAAGGTCGCTTCGGCGTCTTGATCCGGCACGTTCCTGGCAATGGTGATGCCGTCCCACCATAGCGTCGCGGCCGGGATTGATCCTCCGCCTGCGGTCGGGGCACCGGCCAGCACGGTGTTCGAGGTGACCTCTTCGGTCGATCCTTCGTCATCCAGAACCGCACCGCCGCGCGAGCCCCACATGATGCCAAGGGCGGCCTGGCCTGCTTCCCACAGCCCCTGTGTTTCGTTCGAAGCATGGGTAAGGTGATCAGGATGGGCGTATTCAAGCAGGGACTCGATCGTCTCGAGCGCCGCGACGCCCGCGGCGTTGTTGACGTTCGGCTCGGCCGAGCCCGGCTTGAATAGCTCGCCGCCGTGGGCAAGGAAGAAGAGATTGAAGACCTCCCCGACGTTCCAGCCCACTTTCATGTTCATCACCAGCGGGTGTTCCATGATGCCGGCGGCGCGGATTCTCCCGGCTGCAGCGACGACTTCCTCGACGGTCGAGGGAATGCCCTCGACACCCGCCTGTTCCAGGATGTCGGCACGCGCGAAGAGGTGCTGCGAGTTGGCCATGAAGGCCACCGCCATCACGTTGCCGTCGATGGTGATGAGCTGCGAAGGCTTCAGATGCGCACCATGTTTCTCGACCAGATCGTTGAGAGGCCGCACGAGGTCGTCATTCATCAGCTGCGTCAACGTCGAGTTCGCGACAATGACGCTGGTGTATTCCGCCGGGTTCGGCGTTAGCGCCTGGTTCATGATGTCGCGAGTGTTGTCCTTCAGCGAGACGGTGAACTCGTCCGCATTGGCCGCGCAATTCGCTTCGGCCGTGCCGGACACGGCCTGGATGGCCGGGAAGTCGCTGCCAAGGATGCGCACAGAGGCGCCGCCCGGCCCGCAATCGGCGGCCAGCGCCGCTGAACCCATCAGGCCCGCGAAGGCGCCTGCGATGGCTGATTTCTTCAGGAGCATGTTCATTCTCCCTGTCTCCTTTCGTTTCGGATGCGCCTTGCAATCACGCATCTGGGTTAGACCCCGGCGGAACCTGCCGGGGATCGGACGAGGCATCATGCCTCCACTCGCGCACCGGTTCCTGCATCGAACAGGTGGCAGTTTCTTCTGGGACATTCAGGCTGGCCGGGCCGCCGATTTCGGCGCGGAAGCCCTTGGGGGCCTTGACCGAGACCAGCGCGCCGCCGCCGTACGGTGACCATGGTGGCATCCCCCAACAGCTCGATCGCGCAGGTCGGGGCTTTGCTTTCGTCATGGCCCTCGCCGCCCGGCCCGACATCCTCGGCCCGGAAGTCCCTGGCTGTCGGCCCGTCGGTGGCAGACAGCCCCTCGATCTTGATGTGACCGGCCTTGAAGATGCCGCCTGCGATCCTGCCCTCGACCAGATTCATCGCGGGGCTGCCGATGAAACCCGTAACGAAGGCATTGGCAGGCTTGTCATGGGTCCCGGCGGGCGTGCCGACCTGTTGCACCACCCCCGCTGCCATCGCCACCGCCCGGTCGGCCGGCGTCATCGCCTCGATCTGGTCGTGGGTCACACAGATCCCGGTGACCTTGAGTTCTTGGCTGAGGCTCTTGATCTGTGCCAGGATCGAAACCCGCAACTCGGCATCAAGACCTGACAGGGGTCCGTCCATCAGAAACAGGTTGGGTTCGCGTACGGTCGCACGGGCCAAAGCAACGCGTTGGCGCTGGCCGCCAGAAAGTTCGGCGGGTCTACGGTGCAGGAAGTCGTCAAGCTCCACCATGGACGAGGCGCGTCGCACCATTTCGTCATGGGCCGCAGGGTCGACTCCCCGGACCTCCAAGGGAACACGGATGCTGTCGCATGCATTCATGTTCGAGTCGAGCGCGTAGCTCTGGAAGACCATCGCGACGTCACGATCCTTGGGCCCAAGATCGTTGACGACATTTTCCGTCGATGGGAATCTCGCCATCCGCCGGATCCTCCAGACCCGCAATCATCCGCATCTACGTGGTCTTGCCACAGCCCGACGACCAGGCAGCGCGAGGAACTCGGGTTCCGGGATCATCGGGTCGAATTTGCAGACGCCGACAGGACCGTCCCGTCGCTTGGACACGTTCCGGAGCTGGACTTCAGCCACGTGTCTCCTCCCGTTTCTGCCGTTCGCAGGCCACCGAAACGTCGCCGGTGCGGCATGTTGGTAGCCGAATCAAGATTTTCAGCATAATGAAATCATTCTATGAGTGATATTCGCGAAATTGATTTAAGGCTTGTCGACGCGACAATCCTGCTGGTTTTCCTGGGATGCATGCGGCACCGGAAAGCGACCGTCGTTGCGCGCGAGATGGGTCTTACGCAACCCGCAGTCAGCCACGCGCTGAAGCGCCTGCGCGCGATCTATGGCGATCCCCTGTTCTTGCGCCGGGCTCACGGGCTTGAGCCAACGTCCCTGGCAAGGGAGTTGGAGCCGAAAGTCCGCCGGATTGTGCGGATGATCGCTGAAACCCTGTCCGAACATGAAGATTTCGATCCAAAGAGGACCAAGGTCGACTTGAAGATCGGCGCGTTTGACTATGAACTGACAACCGTCCTGCTTGACTTGATAGCCGATCTGCGGACGGTCAGCCCGAATATCGGTATACATACATTCCCGCTTGTGAACCGCGACGCGCTCGATGCCCTCGTCGATGGCAGGATTGACATGGCGATTGGGTATTTCGACATACCGGCGAACAGTGCAGACATCTTTGTCGCGGACAAACTTTGTACCGAAAGGTACGTTGTCGCCGCCCACAAGAACCATGCGCTCTTCGGCGATGATCTGTCCCTTGAGCGGTTTGCCACTGAAGAGCATCTTCTGGTTTCACCCTTCGGTCCGGCAAGAGGCCTGGTTGATCACGCACTGAAACTGAGCGGCTATCGAAGAAACGTCCAGACAACCGTCCCGTCCCTGTTTGCGGCGCTTTCGATAATCGAGAGATCGGATCTCGTGGTGACGTTGCCCGAACGGGTTGCGGCAAGAAACGCACGCCGCTTCAACTTAAGGCATGTACCGCTGCCGATCGATGGCGGCACTTTCGAATTGCAAGCAGTACGTCATGTCCGCGACGCTCAAAGCGCATTGCACATCTGGCTGGTGAAGCAACTCAAGGCTTTGATCACTGACGGGACAATCTAGTCGGACCTTCAAACGGGCGTTTTGCGTGCAACCCGTTGACGGCCCTGACCCAACATAGATCCTGTGAGGCGTGCAGAAAGCAGTGGTGATCTCCTGCACATGTTCCATGTGCAGGAGATCCTGAAATGCCGGCACAGGACGAATTTGGCCCTCCGTTCACTTTGGAGGATGCCACGCTCCATGCTGCCATCGAACTCGGCGGAAAGAGCCGGGTTGTCGGGGTGAAGGCGCCGGGTTCAGGCAAAGCCGGCCTTCACGTGTTGAAGCCTTCCTGCACGCCGGCCTTGATCGCGTTGATCGAGAGGCATCGCGAAGCCGCCTCCGGCAAGTCTGGATCCCCGGTGCCGGTTGCCTGCTGCCATGAAGCCGGTTTCGAGGGGTTTGGGCCGGCTCGCCGCCTGGAAGCGAACGGGTTCGGAACGATGGCTCCGGATCCGTCGAGCCTGCTGGCGAACCGCAAGGCACGACAGGCAAGACGGACCGCGTTGGCGCCAGGAGGATGATCCGTGCGCCGCTCGCGCATGACCGCGCTTCGGCCAGGACCGCGCTGCTGACCGAGTTGAAAGGGATCGGCCCGAACGACGCGACAATGCCTGTCAACGAGGCGTTCTGCCGCAAGTTCGCGAACAGACGGGAGCTCGCGAGCCGGATTGGCCTAGCGCCAACGCCTCGGGCTTCCCGGCGCGGTCGAGCGTGATCAGGGCATCGGCAGGGACGGATCCGTGCGACGCTGGTCCGGATGGCCTGGCGCTGGCTGCGCCGCCAGCCTGGCAGTGCGCTGGGCAAGTGGTTCGATGATCGGTGCGGCGAAGCGAAGGGCCGGACGCGGGCGGAACTGGAGCCGGGCGGCGTGTGACCGATTGCCCATCTGGGCTGAAAGACGCCGAAACATGGAAGGGTCCCGCCACACGGAACCTCGCACCCGCACAGCGAGCGGGATTGGGGCTTGCAATCGGCTCGGGCCGCACGGCGACCGGATGAAAGGCGGGTGCGCGACAATCGCGACCGAATGCCGAGACGTTCCGAACCTGGCAACCGGAAATGGACGGAAGAGCAGGGATGAATTGAAGGACGAGGCTCTTGCAACACTCTGCGTTCGTGCATGATTCTCCTATGATTGAAGCTTGGCATACGATTTCGCCCATACGGGAATCGGTCCGTGAGCGTTTGGTCGTGCCTGGACTGCTTCGCGAAGATCGGCGGTGCAGGCAGGTCAGATGTTCCGGCTCAGCGTCCCTGGGCGATGACGACCTTGCCCGAATTGAACTGGCGGCACGGAGCGAACCCGACCTTGTCGGGCGACTGGTCTCCCGAGACGCGCGCGCGGGCGCGCTCGTGATCAGTTTCGTCAAGGCCGAGAACCAGGGCGCCATGTTGGCCGAGGTCCCTGACTGTCTTGATGACGAACTCGAGGAGGCACGCTCCCGCTACCCCGAACTCGACTGTCACGTGACCGGAGACATCATCTTGAACCGCACCGTCAATGCGCCATGGACGACGGCGTGCAATCGACCCTGCCGCTCGGCTTCTGCGGAGGACTGCCCGCTCACGATCCGATTGCCCGGCGCAACGTTGATGCGAGGCGATCGGCCATCAACAGCCAGGGGAGATCTATCGCTTGGAAACAGGGTGCTTGAATCAGGTTGCGGGCGGCATTGTCCGGGCCTGACCGGCGACCATGTCCGACGCGCAAATTCGGCCATTCCGCGGTGAAAGACTGCAGATCGGGACAGGCCCGATTGCGCGCTCCACGGCGCAGGTCTCATGATCGACAAACACGACGAGCACATCGTCGGCCAACTCAAGTGTCGATTCTGGCAGAGTGATGTACGTGCCTGCATCGCCGTGCGCGCCATGCCTCCTCGACTTGACCTGCAGCTTCCGACCTTCCGGGAGCGTGCCGTCAAAGCCTGCCTGGCCCTTGTCGGCCTTGACCATGCCCAAATGCATTTCGGCCCACATTTCGGCTGCGGCGGTCATGGCAGACCCGTCGTTGTCCTTCAGGAGATGATGCGCGTCGCCGCAGGAGCGCAAGTCATCGCGGCAGCGCCCGGCCTAACCTTGCGGCCTCGTGGCTGACAACAGTTTCCGGCAGAGTTCGTCCAGCTCCGCTTGCGTCGTGCAACGAAACGTAAGCGACCCTGCATTGCCATCGCGCGGCGGATCGATGCTGACCTTCATGCCGAGCGCGGCCGCGAGGTCCCTTTCCGCGACGCGGGTGTCGGCGTCCTTCTCCGCCCGCCGCCCGCCTCGCGGCCGCGAACCCGTCCCGGGCCCGCCGTCCCGGGCAAGCGCCTCCGCCTGGCGCACGGACAGTCCCCGGGCGACGATCCTCCGCGCCAGCGCCTCAGGGTCCGCCGCCGTCACCAGCGCGCGCGCATGTCCCGCCGACAGCTCCCCCGAATGCACCAGCGACTGCACCGCCTTCGGCAGCGTGAGCAGCCGCAGGAGGTTCGCGACGTGGCTGCGGCTCTTCCCTAGGCCCCGGGCCAGCGCCTCCTGGGTGTGGCCGAAGCGATCCATCAGCTGCCGGAAGCCCGCCGCCTCCTCCATCGCGTTCAGGTCCGCCCGCTGGATGTTCTCGACGATGGCGATCTCCAGAACCTCCGCGTCGTCGAGGTCGCGAACGATCGCGGGCACCGCGTGCAGCCCCGCGCGCTGCGCCGCCCGCCACCGGCGCTCGCCCGCGACGATCTCGTAGCGGTCCGGGTCGCGGGGGCTCTTCCGGAGGATCAGGGGCTGGAGGACCCCCTTCTCCCGGATCGAGGAGGCGAGCTCGTCAAGGGCGGTGTCCGTGAAGGTGCGCCTCGGCTGGCCGGGGTTCGGCAATATCCGGGCGATGTCGACCGCCGACGCTCCGGCGCGCGGCGCTCCCGTTCCGGATGCCGGCTTCGCATCCAGGTCGGCCATGAGACTCGACAAGCCTCGCGCCAGGCGCGGACGACCGGTCTGCTTTCCATTCGCGCTGTTGTCCTGCATAATCATCAATGCCCTCTGTTTCGCTTCGTCTCCGGAGATTGCTCCACGTTTCTCAATTTTGCGGCGGCTCCTCGAATCTCACGTCCCGAACGACAGCGTTCGTTGCAGCGAGCGCGGCAAGAACCTGCGTGTAGTAATGCGTCCGAAGATGATGGGCTGCGAACGCAGTCGGTGCCTGGAGCGCAAGGACGCCGTTCTCAATGTCCCGAGCGACCAGGTTCGAAAACCAGTTGCGGTAGTTGTTCGGGCTTTGCTGCATGAGCCGGAGCGCGGCGGTCTGCCATCCGGTGCCGTTGTCCTCGGGGAGCGCCTGCTCGTCCGGTCGCAGGGGCACAACATTGCTGACCCCCTTCCCTTCCAACCGAGCCTGTTCAGACACGCCGGCCATTCTTGCGGAAAAGTCCGGCCCGACGGCGTCCCAGTACGGCATTGAGGCCTTCAAGACCGTCGGCACGTCTATGCGGTGATGCGCCACCCTGCCCTTCGCAGACGGCACCAGGACGCTGAGCCAGCCCAGCTTGCGCATTTGCACCATGTCACGGATTGCGGATCGCTCCGAGACGTTCCACATCCGCGCCAGTTCCAGGACACCGACAGAGAACGACCTTGAAGGCCAGTTGTACCGGGCTGTGATCACAAACGACAGTCGCGGAGCCAGACGCCTCGCAGGGTGCTCTCCATGAGCTCCAAGCACTTGGAGGGCGGTCAGGAAGTCGTATTTCAGGGCCTGGGCGTTCGGTCCCATGATTGGGCCTTCGAACCTAGCCAGCCCGGTTGCTCTGCTCTCCATCGCCTTCTGGTCCGCGAATTCCCCTGGACCATCCCTGTTTCGCCACTGTCTGCCCCTTGCGCCCGGCTCCTCTTCAGAAAACCGAAATGACGCAAATCGATTCGTTTTCTGGATTAGCGTTGAAATCGCGTGCCGTGTCAAGCGAAACGCGTCGGATTGATTTCCCAAACAACCAAAAAAATAAAAAAGAGGTATCTTGCTGGTATTGCATGACAACAGGATGTCACCCCAAACGCAAAGAATGTCACCCCAAGATGTCGGGATGAAACTTGGACGTCACCCCAAACTGGCCAGAAACAGCGCAAATCGGGATGCAACGCGGTGGCCAAGTGATTCGCTCGCGGTTTCTGTCCGGGCTCTCTTCACGCAGGGCCGGCCCGCCGCAACCTCATGCAATGTTGGAAAATTGCACATCTCGACAAATTGTGCAAATATGGCGTAAATAGGAAATAGGCAAGAAATAGCGCTAGAGGCAAGAATGCTGATTCACACGGATCTGCACGACATGCAGAACAAGTCGCTCAGGCTTCAGAACTGGATCCGGCAAGAGACGTTCTCCCCGCAGGACGAAAAGACGCTGCGACGGTTCTCCTCCTGGGAGGTTTCGGAACTGATACTCAAGATGAAGCCAGGCACCTTTCGGAGCCGCCTTGCGGCGGACCCGGCCTTGCCCACGGGCAAGGTCGAGCCCGACGGTCGTCAACGATGGTTCACGCTCGACGAGGTCAACACGCTTCGCCGGAAGCTCAGGACCCGAGGGGGGGCCTTGATGCCGCCCCGTCCGGCGGGCCGCGCGTTCAGGACGGCCATCGCGAACTTCAAGGGCGGTGCCGGCAAGTCGACCCTGGCGCTGCACTTCGCTCACGCGGCAGCTCTGGACGGCTACCGCGTGCTTTGCATCGATTTCGACCCGCAGGCGACGCTCAGCCACGCCATGGGGCTGACGGATGTCGGCGAGGAAGGCACTGTTTGGGGCATCATGCTGCGCGACCTCGTGCACGAGACGGAAGCGCTGAACAATGTCCCGGTCGGTGCGGCGAGCGGCACCGCCCTGCCCCGCCGGTCGCTGCCGAGATCGATCATCGACGTCGGGGCGCAGGACATGCGCCCTGCCGACTTCATCCAGCCGACCAACTGGCCCACGATCGACATCATTCCGTCCTGCGCAAACGCGGCTTTCGTCGAGTTCGTCAGTGCGCAGTACAGGCATCTCAATCCCGAGTGGTCTTTCTTTGCCGCCGTGGACCGCTACCTTGGCCATCTTCCGGACGACCAGTGGGATCTCATTATCTTCGATTGTCCGCCGGCGATCGGCTACCAGTCGATGAACGCGGTCTTCGCCGCCGACATGCTCTACATCCCGTCCGGTCCCGGCTATTGGGAGTATGACAGCACGACCTCTTTCGTGGGCCAGCTGGCCGAAGCGCTCCATGACATGGCTGTCGGCGCTGCCGGGTTCGTGTCTTCAGAGGCGCTCCCCCTGCCAAAGGCATTCCACGACGTCCGGTTTGTGCTGACCAGGTACGAGCCGGCAAACAGGCTCCACATCGCGATGTTCGACGCGTTCCGCAAGGTGTTCGGAGACCGGCTGGCGGAGAACCCGGTAGAGATGACCCGGGCCGTGGAGCAGTCCGGACGGTTCCTGAACTCGGTCTATGAGATGGATTACCGAGAGATGACCCGGGAAACCTGGCTGCGTGCGCGGCACAGCTTTAACCAGGCGTACGAGGAGTTCAGGGCGACCATGCTTCCGCACTGGCAAGGCATGGCAGACGGAACCTTGCCCGTGGGCAAGGTCCTGAACGAGGGGGCGGCTGCATGACCCGGAAGCTCAAGACATTCGATATCGATCTTCCCGAAGAAGGCGGTCCGGCACCCGGCGAACTGCTGGCATCAGGACGTCGCGGGCCGATGGCTACAGCCATTTCGGAAAACGCCGAGGCCGGACAGGAGCGCAACAAGGCCGTCCAGGCGATCCGCGATGAAAACGATGCACTGGCCCACGAGTTCGTGGCGCTCCGGAAGGCAGGGCAGGTGATCCGGCTGCTTCCGCTCGGCGACGTGCACTCGACCTTGCTGACGCGCGAGCGCATGTCGGCGGAAGACGTTGAGCTCGACGAACTCGTGACCTCGATCCGGGATGTCGGCCTGTCGAACCCGATCCGTGTTCTTGAGCGGCCTGACGGCGGAGGCTTCGAGCTTGTCCAGGGCCACCGGCGGCTGAGCGCCTACCAAAGGCTCTTCGAGGAGACCGGCGAAGAGGAGTGGGCGTTGGTGCCTGCGACGGTCATGGCGGACGGCCCCGCGGACGTTGCGGGCCTCTACCGCCGCATGGTGGACGAGAACGTCGTCCGGAAGGACATTTCCTTCGCGGAAATGGCGTATGCGGCGAAGAACTTTGCGGCGGACCCCGCGACCGGCACAAGCGACGTCGACAAGGCCGTGGCGGAACTGTTCAAGTCCGCGTCCTATTCAAAACGCAGCCGCATCCGGACTTTCGTCTCGCTGCTGGACAAGATCGGCGACTCACTGCGCCATCCGACCGAGATCCCTCGCAATCTGGGTGTGGCGCTGGATGCTGCAATCAAGAATCGTCCGGCGCTCATCGCGGAGATCAAGTCCGCGTTGAACGGCGCCGGGAACCGTGATGCCGGAAAGGAGCTCGAAATCTTGCGGCGGTTCGTCGGCGAACCGGATGGCAAGCACCGGCCGGAAGCACATTCCAGGCTGGACAGCGACAAGGAGCCATCGCAGCCGCCGGAGAGCGCGGGGCAGGGCGGTCGGACGAAAACGACGTTCCACATCGAGAGCGCTGCAGGACAGGTGAAGTGCACGGCGGCAGTTGGCCGGCTGGAGATCAAGGCCGATCGCGACTTTTCGTCAATCGACCGGGCGCAGCTTCAGCGCGCGATAACCTCTCTCGTGGACGACTTGGGCTGAACCTTGCCCACGGGCAAGATCCCAAGCCTTCGTCTCTTCGTCCGACTTGGCTTGCTAATCAGCATCTGGATCCAGTGATCTGGAAAGGAAAAGACGCTCGAAATGAGCGCCTTCTCTGGAAGCCGGGGATCCTTCGCGGAAGCGACTGCCGATCATTTCCCGCCTTTTTGGCCAGCGAGACAGAGGGCTCTTATTCGGTTGTCGATGGATGTAGAAGCCGCAAGGAAATCGGTGGAAATCCTGTCGTATGAGAGATTTCGGTACCTGATCGAACCAACAGGCGCGCAGTCCGGCGCCATCGAACGGCATCAGGAGATCCTGGACTTGGGCTGCGAACTGATGAAGGTGATTGCGATAGTGGAAATCGCGCTTCGGAACACAGTCGTGGCGAACCTGACGCAACATTTCATAGTTGGGAACCGGCCCCAGTGTTCGCCGAGAAGTAATGAGTGGAGGGAATTCGAGCAACGCAATGTCACGAAGGCGATCAAGCAAGCCAGACGCGCGAAGCATGGAATGTTCGGCCAGGCAGAAAGGGCTTCGCATAACGGCCAAACGCGACTGCTCGCCAATCGACCGGGCGCAGTTGCAGCGCGCGAAAGTCTCTCTCGTGGGCGACCTGGACTGAACCTTGCCCGTGGGCAAGGTTTTGGGGTTGCATCAGGGCACGGATCTTGCCCATGGGCAAGGTTGTTGCCCCGTTGCTTGCAGCGAACTGTCACGTGGCAACTCAATTTGCCATAGGCCTTTCAGGACAGGGTCGCGAAAGTCCACGGCTACAAGGTTGTTTGTCTTGGCGTGTTCGAATGGGATGGTGCCGGCCTTGTCCCGCGCCCGGATGTCTGCGCCCGCGTTCAGCAACGCCCGTACGAAGTCCGGCGTGCCCACCGAGGCTGCGCAGTGCAACGGCCTTCCGCCTCGTTCGGCTCGCACCTCTTGATCGGCGCCGGCGTCCATCAGCGCCCGTATTATGTCAGGGTGATCCTTCATGGCGGCCATGTGCAGAGGCGTGTGCCCATCCCTGTCCCGCACTGCGATGTCAGCGCCGGCTTCGAGCAGGACCTGCATGCCAAGCGGCCCGGTGGAGCACTGTGCAGCCCGGTGCAGAGGAGTCTCCAGGATCGCGGAAGTCCTGGCCATGAAGTCAGCGCCGCGCTCGATCGGGAGGCGCATCATTCCGTGCCTGCCGCGGCTCGACGCGTAGAACAGCGGTGATCGCAGCCTGTCGTCCGTTGCGTCAACCTCCGCTCCAGCGTCCAGTAGCGTCGCGGCGATTTCGGCTGACGAGTATATGGCCGCCATGTGCAACGGTGTCCATCGGCAGCTGTGGAGAGCGCCAAGCGCAGCCCCGGCGCTGAGGCAACGGGCCACGTCTTCCACGCCGGCTCGCCCGCAAAAGGTGACGCACCTCCAATTGCGGCAATCCAGTTCAGCTTCGGTGCAGCCGCCTGACCGGACCTTGCCCGCGGGCAAGGTTTGTCCAATGACGCGAGGAGTGGCCTTGCCTTGTGGTGGGAGTGCGAGCCCGTTCTGGGCAGCAGGGTCTGTTTCTGGTTGGGGCATTGAGAAGGTTCATTGTTTGTTCTGCTCATAGGGCGGGGCAGGGGGCGATGCAAATTCATGGGCGCGATGCAAGTGCGATGGTGTAGAGCCGGGTCCGTGACGGATGCCCTGGCACGCGAACAAGACCGGCATCTTCGAGACGGCGCAAATGGCGCAAGGCATTGATCCGGCTGAGACCGCTGCGTTTCATGACGAGCGTGACGGAGACCGGATCGTGTTCGAGAAACACCTGGATCACGTCTTCCAGCCGGGCGCGCTTGGGGGTGACCAGATGCATGGCCCGCTCCCTCCATGCCATCGCGTCCTCGATGTCACGCCGGAGGTCCAGCGCCGACTGACCGACATCCTGCACGAAGGCCTTCAGCCTCCGGTACACCGTTCCGTCCACAACGGCCCTGGGGGAGAGCGGCAGGAACGGAAGCCCGGCGCGAAGCCGGCCTGTGCCGATCGGGAGTCCGGCAACAAGCACGAGCGCCTCGAACAGTCCTGCCGGATGACGCCTGGCAAGGCCGCAGGATCGCCAGGCATGAAAGGCGAAGGCGGCCCGCACCACGGGCGAGAGGACCGAGGCGTGCTCCATCACGACGCACCAGTCGCGAACATGGTCCAGGAGCGGACCGGGGCGGGAGTGTCCGAGAAGTTCCAGAAGCGCGTTCCCCTCGCTTGACTGCAACTGGTGGCGGTCGAGGAAGGCGAGCACGGTTTCGGGGCGCGACGGATCAACGGCCGCGTGCCCTGAAGCCTGACGGGACATCCGGTTGGTCGCCCATCCGCTCCATGCCAGCGACCGGGCCCTCTCGTCCGTGGCGGTGACGAACATGTCCTGCCAAAGACCGATCTCCGTTGTTGAGGCGGGATGGTCGAGAAGGCCGGAAAGCCGGGCGACCATGCGCAACGCAACCGCGCGGTTCCATTGGCCGGGGGAAAGGCCCATGAGCATGTCGAGGTGCCCGATGCGCAACGCGGCAACCTGCAGGGCGCCGGACAGGCGAGCCTCCGCGTCCTGCCAGTCCGCAATGTCGTCCACGAAAGGAGCCGCCTCTTCGGACGCGCCGGTCTCCGGAGACGTGAACCATGTGAGTTGGCTGGGAGTGTCGTCGGAAGAGGGATGTGGCATGAGTCTTCGGTCAGGGACATTTCAGTTGAAATTCAATCATTGCAATGCCATGGGCGTCAACAGTTATCTGTATCCGGATGAAGGATGCACATCCAGGGCAAATTGGCGCGCTTTCTGTCCGGGGACCAAAATTGCCGGCCCGCATTGAGCGTTCGAGGTCGCGGCTTGCGCCCTTTTTCTTCATTCGTCCCTTGAAACAAGGGCTTTCGCCAGGAGCGCCGACCCGGGCTCCGTCGCCGGCAGGCAAATGCATGCGTTTGCAAACGGGCATTTGAATGAAACTTGTCAAAGTGTAATTCCGGCGTTACAGGGAGTGGACCGGCCTGCAACGCAATCGGCGAGGCAGGGCAGGGCGCTCAAATGTTGCTTAAGCGGAGCTTTTGGAAGAACAAAACGGGATCGAAGGTGCGCAAGCCTTTGGACCCGGGCCGGATTCCGGGATCCGGGAAGGGCATAATCCGGGATTCATGTTACATGTAAGTTGACAGGATGCCCCCCGTTGTGCCATAATGAAGGGAACACACAACATATCGGTGTTCCATGTCGTTCCATCTCGAGACCATCCCGAACCGCAACAGCCGGCCCACGATCCTCATCCGCAAGGCCTGGCGCGAGGACGGACGCCTCAGGAAGAAGACCCTCGCCAACCTCACCCAGCTGCCGCCCCACATCATCGACGGCGTCAGGGCCCTGTTCGACGGCGGCGTCGCCGTCGCCCGGCCCGAGGACGTCTTCGCCATCCGCCGGTCCCGGCCCCACGGCCATGTCGCCGCCGCCCTCGGCACCCTGCGCCGGATCGGAATGGTCCGCGTCCTGCACCGGGTGCCGGGCCGCATGCGGGACCTCGCCGTGGCGGCGGTCGTCGCAAGGATCATCGAGCCGGCCTCCAAGCTCGCCACTGCACGGGCCCTCGATCCCGAGACCGCGTCGACCAGCCTCGGGGCCGTGCTCGGGCTCGGCCCCGTCACCGGCAACGAGATGCTGGACATGCTCGACTGGCTTCTGGAGCGCCAGCCCTGGATCGAGAGGAGCCTGGCCAACAGGCACCTGAAGGGCGGCAACACGCTGATTCTTTATGACGTGTCATCAAGCTACCTGGAGGGACGGTGCTGCCCCCTGGCCGCCTTCGGCCACAACCGGGACGGGAAGAAGGGGAAGATGCAGGTCACCTACGGGCTTCTGTGCGCGGCGGACGGCTGCCCGGTGGCGGTGGAGGTGTTCGCCGGCAACGCCGGGGACCCGTCCACGGTGGCGGGCCAGGTGGACAAGGTCCGGAAGCGCTTCGGCATCGCGCGCGTCGCGCTCGTGGGCGACAGGGGGATGCTGACGACGGCGCGGATCCGCAGGGACCTCGAGCCTGCGGGGCTCGACTGGATCTCGGCCCTGAGGACCGCGGACATCCGAAAGCTGCTGAAGGCCGCCGGCCCTGGCGTCCCGGCCCCTCTGGCGCCCGAGGCGCTGGTTCCCGACGCGGTGGCGGAGATCACGGGCCCGGACTTCCCCGGCGAGCGGCTGATGGTCTGCCTGAACCCGAGGCTGCGCGAGGAGCGGCGGCGCAAGCGTGAGGACCTGCTGGAGGCCACGGAACGGACGCTCGCCGACATCGCCGCCGCCGCCGCGCGCGGCAAGCCGGGGCAGGCGAACCGCGACCGGACGATCAAGGCCCTGGGGCGGCAGGCCAACCGGCGCAAGGTTGAGAAGCACTTCGACATCGACGTGCACGACGCCGGGATGGACTGGGCGCGCAACCGGGACAGGATCGAGGCGGAGGCGCGGCTCGACGGGATCTACGTGATCCGCACCAGCCTGGAATCCGCGTCACTGGGTGCTGAGGCCGCGGTGGAGGCGTACAAGTCTCTCGCGCAGGTGGAGCGCGCGTTCCTCACGATGAAGGCCTCGCGGCTGCGGATCCGACCGGTGCACGTCTACTCGGAGGACCATGTCCGCGCCCACGTGTTCCTGTGCATGCTTGCGTGTCACGTGGAATGGCACATGCGCCGCCGCCTGGCGCCGATCCTGTTCGAGGACGACGACCGGGAAGGCGCCCGGGCGCGGCGGAACTCGCCGGTGGAGAAGGCCGAGGTCTCGGAGAGCGCCAGGGCCAAGGCCGACACCAAGCGCACCCCCGACGGGCTGCCGGTCCACAGCTTCACGACGCTTCTTTCCGACCTGGCCACGCTGACGCTGAACGAGGCGACGGTTCCGGACGGACCCGACCACGGCATTCCGGTCTTCGCGCAGCCGACGGAGCTGCAGGGCCGGGCCCTTGACCTGCTGGAGATCGACCCCGCCAAGTTCCTGCCGTGACGCGCCGGGACCGTTACATGTCGAGTCCCGTCCGGAATCAGCAATCGTGCTGATGGCAAGGGGTTTCGCGCAATTCTGGAAATGAAGATCCGCTTAAGGAAGGTCGAGTTTCCCGGGCCTCCCGTTCGCAGCCGGCCATGACCGGCGCATACGACCTGAAGACGCGAGGAGAGATCATGGCGGACCTCGAGGCAGGCATGAAGCGATGCGTGGTGTCAATGCTGCAACCCTGTCGACATGCAAGCCGCCAGGGAAACTTGCGCGTCCATCCGGGTGCCGGCGGCCGACCCTTGCCCGGCGCGGACGTGGCGTGATGGCAAGGAAAGGCACCCTGCACGGGTACGCTCGCGTCTCCACGGGCGAGCAGACGCTGGAATCGCAGCTTCGCGCGCTCAGGGGGGCGGGATGCGCGACGGTGGCCGAGGAAACCGCCTCTGGCGGCGACCCGTCCCGTCCGGTCCTGGCCGCGCTTCTCGACCGCCTGGACACCGGAGACACGCTCGTGGTCGTGCGCCTGGACCGTCTGGGCAGGTCCCTGCTGCATCTTCTCGAGACAATCAACGGGCTCAGCGAGCGCGGCGTACATTTCCGGTCGCTGGGGGATCCGGTCGACACCGCGTCGCCGCAGGGCCGCTTCACGTTGCAGATTCTGGGCGCGATGGCGGAGTTCGAGCGTGCCCTCATCCGCGAGCGAACGATGTCCGGGCTTGCCGCCGCCCGTGCCGAAGGCCGCAGGGGCGGCAATCCGGGACTGGTGTCGGGCGACCGGGCAATGCTCTCCCGGCTTCGCCTGGCGCGTCGGGAAGCGTTCCTGGAGCGCCTGTCCGGCAGCGCCGGCGACTGGGCACCGGATGTCCGCAGGCTGCGCCCCGACATGCCCTGGCAGGATGTCCTGTCAGTCGTCAATTCTCGCCTTCCGGAGTCCCGGCGCTGGACGTTGCAGCGCCTGGTGCGTGCCGCCAAGGCCCATGTCGCCGAGGGGTTCCTGCCTGAGACCGTCCTGGAACGGGCGTCGGGACGACGGAAGGACGACCGCCTGCCGGTCCTGGTTGCGGCGATGCGTGCGGCACGTCCGGACGTCACGCTGCAGGAGATGTGCGACATGCTCGAGGAGATGCGCGAGCCGACGCCCCGAGGACGCGCGACGTGGTATCCGTCCTCTGTCAGGTCTCTCCTCGAACGGGCGGAGCGACTGGGAGTTGCGCCCGAGCGGGCGTCGGCAATCACTCTCGGCAGCAGCGATCAAGTTGGCGCAGGCAGCATGGCGGACACGTGACTGCTAGGGCCGGGGAGGAGGCAGCCGACGTCATCAGGAATCAGAACACGCGATCCAGCGAGCACTCCCGGAAGTCACGCCAACGCAGACCGGGCCGGCCAACGGCAAGTTGCCCGGTCACAGCAAGCCGAAGACGACGCTTGGCCAGCGCGGAGGTTGGCTCCTCTCTCGCTGCGTTGCAGGGGTATTGCCCACCGCGCTGTCCTCGTCCAGAACAACGACAGCACGGAGGAAAGGGCAGTCACCTAGTGAGCAACGGCGACTTCAACTGGATCGTGAACTGCATCAGGGGCATCGCCGACGATGTGTTGCGAGGTCGCCATGTGTGCGGCAGGTACCGTGACGTTTTCCCTCCGAAGACCGTACAGCGCCACCTGGACGCGGTGCTGGCGGAAGGCAAGCAGGCAGAGAGGGCGGGCTGAGCATGGCGCCGCCTGCCCAGCCGAAAATCTATCACATCGTCCATGTGGACAGGCTGGATTCCATCGTCGCGGACGGCCGCCTCTGGTCCGATGCGTCATTGCAGCGTCGTGCACGACCCGGAACGGTCATCGGCATGAGCGAGATCAAGCGCCGGCGGCTCGCCAATCCGATAAAGTCCAGGCCCGGCCTCATGGCAGGCGACTGCGTGCCCTTCCACTTCTGCCCGCGCACCGTGATGCTCTACTTGATCCACATGGCCAATCACGACGAACTCGAATTCCGTGGCGGTCAGGGCCCCATCGTGCATCTGGAGGCCGACCTCCGCGAGACGGTGGAATGGGCCGACCGAAACGAACGGCGACGGGCGTTCACCCTTTCCAATGCGGCCTCCGCCTATTTCAAGGACAGGTGCGATCTGGCGCAGCTGGATGAAATTGGCCGGGACGCCGTTCGCGCAAGGGATTGGCGCGACTGCAAGGAAGGCAAGCAGGCGGAGTTCCTCGTCGAGAAGTCGTTCCCGTGGACTCTGATCCGCCGCGTCGGAGCATGTAACCCGGAAACTCGGAGCAAGGCTGCGAAAACGCTGCAGGCCGCCGATCATCAGCCGTCTGTCACGACGCGGCGGGGATGGCATTGTTGATGACAGGGAGGCGGCATCGATGATTCGCGTCAAGACCGGCGACATCCTCGCTGAAGACGCCGAGGCCTTGGTCAACACGGTCAACTGCGTCGGCGTCATGGGGCGCGGGATCGCGCTTCAGTTCAAGAAGGCGTTCCCGGAGAACTTCCGCGCTTGCGCGGAGGCCTGCGAGCGTGGCGAGGTGCGTCCCGGCCGCATGTTCGTTTTCGACACGCTCCAGCTCACGAACCCCCGCTACATGGTCAACTTCCCGACCAAGCGGCACTGGCGCGGCAACAGTCGGATCGAGGACATTCAAGCTGGATTGACAGACCTTGTTGCGGCGGTTCGTGAGCGCGAAATCCGCTCGATCGCCGTGCCGCCGCCAGGCAGCGGCCTGGGTGGCCTCGAATGGAACGACGTGCGCCCGCTCGTCGAGAAGGCGTGGCGTGGCTTCAACGGCCTGGACGTCATCGTCTTCGAGCCTGGAGGCGCGCCGGAACCGCAGCGAATGGTGCGCAGCCACCAGGTGCCGATAATGACTCCGGGCAGGGCGGCCCTGGTCGGCTTGATGGACCGGTATCTGAAGGGCCTCCTCGATCCTTTCGTGACTCTTCTGGAAGTCCACAAGCTGATGTACTTCATGCAGGTCGCCGGCGAGCCGCTGAAGCTGAGGTTCACCAAGGCGCTCTTCGGTCCTTGCGCACAGAACTTGCGGCACGTCCTGAATGAGGTCGAGGGACACTGCATATCCGGCCATGCCGACGGTGGCGACAGGCCGGACAAGCTGCTGGAGCTCGTGCCCGGCGCTGTTGAGGATGCGGCCAAGGTTCTGCGCCGCTCGCCCGGAGTGCGAGAGCGCTTCGAGAGGGTGACCGACCTCGTCGATGGCTTCGAATCGGCCTTCGGTCTCGAGCTCCTCTCGACCGTGCACCGGGTTCTGGAACACGACGCGCCCAAGTCGCGGCACGACCTCATCGCGTCGACCCATGCATGGAATGAACGCAAGAGGAGGTTTTCGCCACGGCAGATCGGCCTGGCCGCCGATGTGCTGACGGAGAAGGGCTGGATCGACCACGCCGAAATGGCTGCTCGCCATTGACCGCTGATACCCGCGAGATGGGGATCAAGCGCCTGATCTGCATGGCCCGGTGGCGATCGCCCATTGCGCGCCATGTCGACGTGCGCCTGCTGGCCCGCTGCGCATGGAGCTTGGCCAGGGCCGAGCGCAGGTTCGGACGGGGGTGTGACCATGCCAACCGTGGACACGGGATCGATCGTCGCTCGAACCTCTGTTGCTTTCTCCTCTCAAGGACCTTGTCTGCAATGCCATGCCGGATGAATCCAGAACCACTTTGGAACATGGGAAGTGAGCATGTGTCCTTTCGCGAATTTCATTTGGGAACATTCGTCTGCACATGCTCTGTGGACCGGTTGCGTTTGCAGCATCATGCGCAAGGCAGGAATGATACGGGACGGATGGTTGCACGAACGTCAGGATGTTTCCATGCCGGAGGCGGCGAATCGGCCCGGACCGGCACCATGGGCGCCATGCGCAGGCGGCGCGGCCTGATGGCCACCGACGCGGAGTGGGAGCGAATCTCGCGGGCTGCCGGGGCGTTCGGGAGATTTCGAGATACGTCATGTCCCGCGTCCTGGCGGCGGACGACCTGCCGAAGGAGGTCGTCCGCCGCGCGTTGCGCGTTGCGCTCGTGCTCTCGAAGCTGGAGGAGTGGCGCCTTCGCGAGGCCGGCGCCGGCGCGGCGCGTGAGCGTCTTCACGCAAATTGATGGACACTGGCCCGTGACACTCGCTTTCGGCTCGATTCGAGAAGGCTGCCTGGAATGGAAGGCTGCTGCGCGTGCAACGTGATGCGTCACGGACGCCGGCATCTCGGCGGACCGGCTTTCAAGGCTCGCGCCAGGACAGATGCCGGCCAGGGGACGGCGGGACGTGCCGCGACGTTCGCTTGCCCATGATTTCGCCGGTCCTGCCGACGTGCATTGGACCGGCGCTGGGTCTCCTGCTCGCCCTTGCCGCATCCGGTGCCGTCGGCGGCGGAGGGCGGCCGGCATGTCTGCCGGCCGGTCAATTGTCCGGTCCGGATCGTTCGTCGGGTGATGCCGGCGGCGGATCGCCTGGCATGGTTCCCGTGCCGGAAGGAACCTACCTGGCGCGCAACGGCACCGGATACGTCGGGAACGCCTTTCATGATCGGGACGGCGCGCCGTACCAGACCGTTGGAATCCATGCCGTGGCGGTCCTGCACGTTGATTCCGCAACCATGACGGCACGCCTCGAATGGGTGGAACTGCGGTTCGATGCGTTCCCGTGGAGCCCGTTCAAGCAGGACGTGCTGGTTCCCGCGCTCCGGGAGGCCGTCCCGAACATGGCGTTCCGTGACATGGCCGTCGAGGAGGGCGTGTTCTGCGGCGACTCCACGCTTTCCGTTGACGCACGGTGGCGGTGGGGGGAGCCCGTCTACACGGATGAAGCGGTGGAGCTGAAGGGAACGTTCCGCCGGCCGGGCGACCGGAGCCCGGATGATCCCTGTGCGGACATTGCCGTGCGCAGTCGCGCATCGGGCGGCTTCGGGACGGTTTTCAGCATGGATCTCGTCGCCTGTCGGGCGTATGCAGGGGACGGGGAGCGGGCCGCCCGCGGGGCTGCCGTCCCGCCAGGCATTCCCTGACTGCCGGCATGGTGCCGCCGGAGGATTGCCGGGCCTGAAGCCGGTCGGGTCGGTGCGGCGCTTGCGCGACGGCTGGCGCCCATCCTGTCGGGCGCCAGGCATTCGGCTGCCGGACAGGCAAGGATCGCGTTTCGGAAGCCCGGCGGGAGGCTGCTCGGAGCGATTGCCGGTCACTTGATGCAAGGCGTCAACGGGAGGCCCGAAAATCAAGTGGGGTTGCAAGTCCCGGGGCCCGGGGCCAAAATCGGTGCCGGCCTCTCCCGCGGCACGGGCACCGGGATGCCGGCAAGGAGGAAGTCGTGCAGGTGCAGTCGGGATCAGAGGCGCGGTTATCGAGGGCAGCTCTTGCACTCACCGTCCTGGCCTGGCCCGCCGGCAGCGCCTTGGCGCAGGATTCCGTGGATCTGTGCACTGCGCTCTACGAGGAAGCCAAGTCCTACTTCGAATGCTTTGCCTATGAGGCCTATCTGGAACAATGTCCGACGCATGTGTTCTCGCCCCTGGCCAGGGCGCTGGTGGCGCGAACCTGCCGGGCGGATCCGGCCGGAGATGCGGGGTCGGAGGTGCCGTTGCCCAAATCGGTGGGCGGGACGGTCCTGGCCGCTCCCCTGTCCCCGACCGGCACCGCGCTGGTGCGGTCATGCGACGAGGCCGCCGGCAATCCGTTCCACCCCGATTTCGCCGGCTCCAGCGGCATCGGGCATGTCGATCACCTGCCGGATCCGGTTGCCGCCGAGGCGGCGTGCCGGGCGGCGTCGGAGCGCAATCCCGGCATTGCCCGCCTGCAGGCCCAGCTGGCACGGGCGCTGGATCAGCAAGGCAGGATCGACGAGGCAGCCCGGCTCTACCTGGCCGCCGCGTCCGATGGCGATCCGCTGGCGCAGACGATGCTGGGGAGCCTCTATGTGGACGAACGAAGCGGCATCACCAATCCGACGGAAGCATCCAACCTGTTTTCCCGGGCGGCGGCGGTGGGCTATGCACCGGCGCGGTTGCGGCTCGGGCGGGCCTATCTTGCCGGTCAGGGTGTTGCAGCAGACCCGGAAGCGGCCTGGCTGCATCTGGTTGCGGCCGCCGAGGCCGGGCTTGCCGAGGCCCTCCATGCCGTTGGACTGATCCATCTCGATGGCCTGACCGGGTTCCGGCTCCCCGATGACGGCGGCGAGGCGGTGCAATACACCATCACCCCGCCGGATCAGATCCGGGCCCTGGGTGCCCTGCAGGAAGCGGCGGCGGGCGGCCATGCCGGGGCGCGGATCCGGCTTGCCGTGATGTATCTGAACGGCGATGGGGTGCAGAAGGACCCGCTGGAGGCCGTGCGGCGGTTCATGGAACTTGCCGATGATGGCAACGCCGATGGCCAGTACAGTCTCGGCTTCATCTACGAGCACGGGCATGGCGTGGACCCGGATCTGCAGGCGGCGGTACGCTGGTATTCGGCGGCGGCCGAGCAGAAGTTTCCCGCCGCCATGGCGGCGCTGGGCCGGTTGCTCCTTGCAGGGCACGGCATCCCGCGGGATGCCGACCGCGCCCTGCAGCTGGCGCGGGCAGCTGCAGATGCAGGCAACCCGGATGGGCAATACTTGCTGGCAACGATGTATCGCGACGGGGTCGGCACCGGCCGCGATGCATTGAAGGCGGCGCTGCTGTTCACCGACGCATATGAACAGGGCCATGTGCGGGCCACCGCCGAGCTTGGCCTGATCTATCTGCATGGCAGCGGCATCGCCAGGGACACGGACCGGGCCGTGGATCTGCTTGACTATGCAGCCGGGAATGGCGACTCCCGGGCCGCCCTCGAGCTGGGTTCGGCCTATTACAACGGAACGGAAGTCGGCCAGGACCGTCAGCGCGCGGCCTACTATCTCGAATTTGCCGCCCGCACCGGCGAGCCCGGTGCCATGGCGCTCTTCGGGATGCAGCTGCTGCACGGAGACGGCATCCCGGCTCAGCCGGAGGATGGCATTGCCTATCTCGAGAAGGCAGTCGAAGCGGGGGACGATACGGCGCTGGCCGAGCTGGGATTTGCCAGGATTGCCGGCCAGGCAACGCAGCAGGACATTCCCGGCGGGCTGGATCTCGTCCGAGAGGCGACAATGCGGGGCGATGGCACCGCCAGCTTCGCACTCGGGGAGTTCTACGAGACGGGACAACATGTCGAGCGCGACCGCAGCAAAGGCCTACGAATGGTATCTGATGAGCGCCGAGGCGGGCCATGTCGCCGGCATGCGAAGGGTCGCATTGTATCTCCTTGATGGCGATGCCGTCCCGAAGAACGACGCGTCGGGACGCGCCTGGCTGACGCAGGCCGCCGAAGCAGGCGATGTGCTTGCCGGCTTTGCCCTCGGACGGGACATCGAGATCCCGGAGCCGGCGCCGTCCGCGGCGGCGCTGGCCCGGCAGACACAGACCGAGCTCAACCGGCTTGGCTGCAATGCCGGACCGGCCGATGGCGTCTGGGGCAGGAACAGCCGCGCCGCCCTCGAGCGGTTCGACGCACACGAGCCGCTGGTATCGCTGACCGCGGACGCCCCCGATCAATCCCTGCTTGCGGTCATGAAATCGATCGGCGGGCGTGTGTGTCCGCTGGTCTGTGCGGCAACCGAGACCAGGCAGGGTGACCGCTGTGTCCGAAAGACCTGCCCGGCCGGCCAGCGCCTGTCATCGAATGGCAATTGCGTCGCCCCGCCGCCCAAGGGCGCCCGCGCGTCGGGCTGCTTCGTGTTCAACGGCGAGAAATTCTGCGACTGAAGGAGCGAGGAACATGTTCAGACACATGACCGCGATGCTGTGCTGCCTGGCCTTCGCCGCCGGTGCCGAGGCGCAGAGCCTGCCGAGCCAGATCGTCCTGCAGGTGAAGACGCAATGGTCCATTGTGTCCGATGGCAAGCGTAAAACGGGCTCGCCCTGCACGGAGCGGTGGCGCTACACCTTCCGTGCCGGCCGGATATTCGAGGAGATGACGCATCGTTTGTGTGAAGGCTCGCAAATCCAATATGGGCAGGAAGGCGTGGGCGCGGTCTACGAGCCGAACGGGACAACCACGAGGACGCGTCACTGCGCGCAAAAGTCAGGAAGCAAGATATTCCGCTGCAGCGACGGTACCCGGAGAGAACTTGATATGGCGGACGAGTTGTATGAGTGGACGCACAACTTCACCGCCACCAGCCGTGTCACAGACCGCCTGCTCGAATTCGAAGAGATAGGGCGCGGCGACACTGTTCCATTCACGCGCATGATCGCGATCCGCTATTCCGGCTCCGGCTGCGAATTGGCAAGATACACACGGACGTCGTTGTGGAACAGCACGTACCGAATTGACGGGAAGGCGTCGGACTGCAAGATCGTCTGGTGAACGGGGCGGCGGCCGGCCCGGGGCCGGCATCGCCGGCCTCTCCCGCGGTGCAGGCAATGGCGGCGGGGCGGCGGGGCAATGGCATTGAATTAGGCCCGATCAGATTTTCCTGATTTTCGCGCCTTTTCAAAGTCCATGTTTTTTGGGCGTTTCCGCGCTCGCGCGGGGATCTTTCGTTCGGGCTTGACTCATGGAGCGGATCGGTTCATCATAGCATCGACCCAGTCCGTCCGTCCCGAGGGAGGCCACGATGGATCCGCGCATCGAGAACCTGGAAGCCACCACCTTTTTCGGCAAGCGCCTGACGCGGAGGCAGATCGCGCTCATGAAGGAGACGGTCGAGCTGTTCCCGAACGACAGCCGGCGGGAACTTGCCCGCACGCTGTGCGAGAACTTCAACTGGCACACGCCGTCCGGAACCTACAGGGAGCAGTTCTGCCTGCGGGTTCTTGAGGAACTGGAGAGGCTGGGCATCCTGACCCTGCCGGAGCGGCGCGAGACGGGCGGGCGGCGCAACGCTCCCGCCCGCACCGAGGCCGGCGAACCCGGGGAGCCGATCAACGCGCCGCTCCCGGCCCTGGAGCCGGTCACGCTGGAAATCGCCGCCGGCGGACGGGATCTGGCGGAATGGAACGAGCTCGTGGACCGGTACCATCCGCGCGGCTACATGTCGCCCATCGGCTGCCATCTCGCGTATTTCATCCTCGACGCTCACGGCCGCCGCCTGGGCTGCCTGATGTTCGAGAGCGCGGGCGCGCTGCCGGTTCGCGACGCGTGGGTCGGATGGGACCGGCGGCAGCGCGACGCGGGCCTCGCCCGCCTTCTCAGGAACAGCCGGTTCCTGGTGTTTCCATGGGTCAGCGTCAGGAACCTTGCCTCCCGGTCCCTGTCGCTGGCGGCCCGACGGGTCGCCGACGATTGGCACCGGCGCTGGGGTGTGCACCCGCTCCTTGTGGAGACGTTCGTCGACCCGCAGGAGCAGGAGGGCAGTTGCTACCGCGCGGCGGGATGGACGGAGATCGGCGCCACGGCCTCCCGCAGCGTACCCAAGAACGTGTACGTGCTCGAGCTGGAGACGGACGCCCGGGCCGCGCTGCGCGGCGAGAGGAAGGAGACAAGACGCAGGCCGGCCCGCGCTCCGGAAAGCGCGCGGACGGCCGCCGGGATGTGGAGCGCGGTCGCCGCCGCCGCCGCCAGGACGTCCGAGCGCCACGACCGCGAGTGGCGGGTGCGCCGCCGACTGATCGGCACCTTCCTGGTCGTCCTCTTCGTCCTCCGCCTCGTGTTCGGCACGGGGCGCAGTTACGGCTCAGCCCTCGCCGAGATCTGGGAGAGCGCCCGCAGGATGGGCGTGACGCTGCCGCAGGACCGCCCGGTGACGCCGTCGTCGATGTCCCGGGCGCGCGCCAAGGTCGACCCGGAGGTCTTCAGGGAGCTTCACCGGGAGATCCTGGCCGAGGCCCCTGACCGCCCGCTCTGGAAGGGACGGCGGGTCTTCGGCGTCGACGGAGCCAAGATCAACCTGCCGAGGCCGCTCGTGGATGCCGGATACGCGACGCCGGGCAAGCATGCACACTACCCGCAGGGTCTGGTCAGCTGCCTTTACGAACTGGAGCCGCGGCTGCCGTTCGACTTCGGACTGCACGCCGACACCAACGAGCGCCGCGCCGCAGCCAGGCACCTCAAGGCCCTGTCCGCCGGGGACGTGGTCGTCTACGACCGGGGCTACTTCTCCTACGAGATGCTTCTCGCCCACGTCGTCCGGGGCCAGGACGCCGTGTTCCGGCTCAAGCGGGATGCGAACGCGGAGACCGTCGCCTTCCTCGCCGGCTCGCTGGACGACAGGACGGTCGAGATCCGGCCCGACGGCAAGGCGCTGGCCCGGCTGAAGGCCCGCCACCCAGGTGCCGCGTTCGGGCCGCTGAAGCTGAGGCTGGTCCGCTACGCCGCCGGCGACACGGTCTTCGCCCTCGGCACCACGCTCACGGAAGACGACGGCTTCCGCGTCGAGGACCTGGCCGCGATCTATCGGGCGCGTTGGCGTCTTGAAGAGATGTACAAGACCGCCAAGTGGTTCCTGGCCGTCGAGTCCTTCCGCGCCGAAAACGAGCGCGGCGTCCTGCAGGAACTCTACGCCAGCTTCGTCATGGTCACCGCCACCCGCCTGATGACCAACGAGATCGACGGGGAAATCAACGCAGCGCCCGGGGACGGACACCCGAAGAGGGTGAACTTCAAGAACGCCGCAGCAGCGGTCTTCCGCAACTTCGAGGCCCTCGCGCTCGCCCAGGCCGACGCCCTCGCCGAAACCGTCTCGCGCATCGTCGACGACGTCGCCGCACTCTGGCAGCGCGAAAGGCCCGACCGCAGCTATCCGAGGATGTCACGCAAGCCCAGAAACAAATGGTCGCGAAAGGGGAAGGTCGCCGCCGCCAGCTGAACCACGCACGACAAGCGGAATACACGCCTTCCGCTGCTGGACCTTCCACGTCCCGTTAAGTCAACAGCGCCGATTCCTTAAGTCAATGCCATTGCGCGGCGGGGCGGCGGCGGCGTTTCCGGCTGGCGTCGAGGAGGATCGGCAACCGGCCGGGAACCGGAACGACGGGGCGAGACGTTCTGCGACTGAAGGAGCGAGGAACATGTTCAGACAGATGACCGCGGTGCTGTGCTGCCTGGCCTTCGCCGCCGGCGCCGAGGCGCAGAGCCTGCCGAGCCAGATCGTCCTGCAGGTGAAGACGCAATCGTCCTATGTGTCTGATGGCAAGCGTGAAACGTCATCGCCCTGCACGGAGCGTGGGCGCGGTCTACGAGCCGAACGGGACAACCACGAGGACGAGGCACTGCGCGCAAAAGTCAGGAAGCAGGATTGCCCGCTGCAGCGACGGCTGGGGGTGGGAATCAGATACAGTGGCGGACGAGTCAAGGGAGTGGACGTACAACTTCACCTCCACCAGCCGCGTCACCGACCGCCTGCTCGAATTCGAAGAGGTAATGCGTAGCGAGGGCGCGAGCGTCACATATACGGACACGCGCATGATCGCGATCCGCTATTCCGGCTCCGGCTGCGAATTGGCAAGATACACATGGACGTGGTCGGGGGACAACACGGTCCGAATTGACGTGAAGGCGTCGGACTGCAAGATCGTCTGGTGAATGGGGCGGCGGCCGGCCCGGGGCCGGCATCGCCGGCCTCTCCCGCGGTGCCGGCAATGGCGGCGGGGCGGCGGCGGCGTTTCCGGCTGGCGTCGAGGAGGATCGGCAGCCGGCCGGGAACTGGAACGACGGCCTAAACCCAACAAAGGGTGCGCCAGGCTAACTGGTGCGAGTGCAGCGGGTGAGAGTCCCGCAGGAAGGGTGCAGCGAATCTAGCTGTTGAACTCGCAGGTGAAAGTCCTGTCGGCGCAATTCTCAGTTTGGCGCCGTAGCATATCCCACTGAACGCAGAGAGATCTGTGCACAGCGAGCTGGGAAGTACAAAGTCACCGTAGGCCAGTCTATTGACCTGGTCTGGTCAGCCAGGGTGGCGAGCAAACCGGAGGACCGTAGCGAAAGCGAACGATTGTTTGAAGCGACGAAATGGGACTCCCACATGAAGCTGATTTGTGGGGCAAATGGGGACGCCAAGGGTTTCCTTTCTACCTGATGGCTAGAACCGATGCGGAAGAACTGAGGAAAGCACGCATTGGGTCCCCCGACGTATAGACGGCGGCAATTCGGGAAAGTTCAGCGGTGAAAGATCGGAAGGTGAAAGGAACAGACAGGATGACCCATGAATGTCAAAGACCAAACCTATAACCGCAAACGGGAAATGGCGCGGAGTATCTTTCACTGGCGGATGAGGTCGATTAAGCGACGATGGGTGGGACAACACAACCCACTCTGAGCGAGGACCTCTGGGTTCGGGTGGCTACAAGTCCGGCGTCATGGTGTCGGTGCTCAGAAACCGATGTAGAGTGGCGTCAGCCTGTCGCCTACGGATAGGGTAAACGCCTGCGGCGGACAGAGTATGGCTGGGTCAGCCTTAACCTGTTGCAGCATGCGGAAGGCCCTATCTCAACTTTGCGGTGCCCGATGCTTGAAGCCGTACCCGGGAAAACCGGACGTACGGAATTTTAGGGGGGCCGCTGGAAACGTGGTCTATGGTGGAACTGCGCACCCGCCCGCAATCGAAAGAGCGGGACCGGAAAAGCCTCCACCTAAGGACGCGCGCGCCAGCAGCCTACCCAACAAAGGTTAACCACCGACTTTCACCGCGAGCCGTGCGCCGGGCACCGTGAGGTGTCAGGTGAAGCGTCGGCAGCGGCATGTGCGGGCCGGGCGATTGAGCCTCGAAATGGGATTGATCGGATGCGCCGAGACTTTCCTTTGGGTCGAAGGCAACACCCATCAGCCGATATGGTGAGGCGAAATGGGGCATCCCGGGGTCAAAGAACCATGGCACGTACAGAAGCATTCCACCGGGACCTGGGAGGTCTTCAAGTCGCCCCGCAGTCGTGCGGGGCCGCAGCGGAAAGGAGGGGAAACCCAAAGCCAATGACGGACGGCTTGAAGAAGTCAGACCCGTCCATAGTAGCTTTGAAACCAGCGAACAAAGGGCGGCAACGCTCAGCGGAGTTGGCGGAGCCAAGGGACGGGGCCGAGGGAAATTCGGGAAGCCGAAGCAGGCGCCGCGCGCAGAAGCGGGAAAGCCTGTCACAGGAGGCCGACCGGATACGGCAGGCTGCAAAGAGAAACCCGGAAGAGCGTCTCGTGGCGCTCCTGCACCACATCACGGTGCCCGTGCTGGCGGAAGCGTTCCACTCGCTCAAGAGTGACGTGGCCGCCGGCGTGGATGGCGTGACGTGGGAAATGTATGCCGAAGGGCTGGAAGATCGCCTGATCGACCTGCACGGACGGCTGCACAGGGGAGCGTACCGCGCGCCGCCGGTTCGGCGGGTCGAGATACCCAAGCCGGACGGCGGAACACGACCGCTCGGCATCGCCACACTGGAGGACAAGATCGTTCAGAAGGCGGTGGCGGACATGATTCTGGTACCGATCTACGAGTCGGAGTTTCTCGGGTTCAGCTACGGGTTCCGACCGGGGCGCGGGGCGCACAACGCGCTCGACGCGCTCACGGTCGGAATTGAGCAGCGCAAGATCAACTGGATTCTTGACGCGGATATCCGCGCATTCTTCGACAATTTGGACCGGGGCTGGATGATTCGGTTTCTGGAACATCGCATCGGAGACAAGCGCCTCATCCGCCTCATCACCAAATGGTTGAACGCTGGCGTCATGGAGGGGACCGACTGGACGGACACGGGCAGAGGCGTTCCTCAGGGGGCGATTGTCTCGCCGGTCCTGGCTAACGCCTACCTGCACTACGTGTTTGACCTCTGGGTGCACAAGTCATGGCGCAAACGGAAGGGGAAAGGCGACATGATCGTTGTTCGCTACGCGGACGACTTCGTGGTTGGCTTTCAACACCAGTGGGAAGCGGAGAGCTTCCTGAGCGATCTGAGGGAAAGGCTCGCCCGTTTCGGGCTGGACATGCACCCCGACAAGACCCGGCTCATTGCGTTCGGACGGTTTGCGAAAGCAAGACGGAAAGAACGCGGGCAGGGCAAACCGGAGACCTTCGACTTTCTGGGCATGACGCACTTTTGCGTCACCACCCTGCGAGGGAAATTCCGGGTCGGACGCAAGCCGTCCCGAAAACGGGTGAGGCGGACACTCAGGCGCATCAAGGAAGAACTGCGCAAACGTCGGCACATGGGCAAACACGAAGTGGCGCGATGGCTCGGAAGAGTCATCAACGGGTGGCTGAACTACTACGCCGTTCCCGGCACTTCAAAAGCCCTGTCGAGGTTTGTCATCGCGGTCAAGCGGCTGTTCCTGCGCGCCTTGCGCAGACGCTCGCAGAAAGACCGCACTGAATGGTCGGCACTGGCTCGCCTAATCGGAGTCCACTGGCCAGAACCCACCATCCGTCACCCGTGGCCCGGCCAGCGTCTCGCCGTCAACACCCAAGGCAGGAGCCGGATGCGTTAACGCGCACGTCCGGATCTGTGCGGGGGGACCGGGGTAACCCGGTTTCCTACCGCGATTACATGAGGCGACATAGGAAATTACGCTTCCGGCTCCGTGAGCAAAGGAATTCTGCGGCCCGAGCATCGCCCTGATTGCCCTCACCAGCCCGGGAGCGAGCGGCGGCCGGCCGAGATGCTTGCCGCGCCCGGTAGCTGGAGTGAGTGCCCGACGCTGAAGTGCGGGAAGACTTTCCCAGCGTGAACGGCAGTCACTCTCCAATGTCATGGGCGCATGTCAACATGCTTGGCGAATGCGACTTCTCCGACGGGAAGCTCGGCGACGCTTTCGGCATCCTCCCCCTGAATCCTGCGGCCTGAACCAGCCTCGATTTCGGGGGATGCCAATTCAGGCCAGACTCTTGTCAGGCGTGGATAATCCGCCGTTGGCTATGTCGCCTCATTTACCTTTGTGCCGACGTACCGAATGTCTTCCGAACTACCATGGAGATAACTCCGAAGAACCAGACGCGCGACGTCACCCTCGCGTCCCGGCTGCGATCGTTCACGGGTGAAGCCCAACGAAAGTGAACGTTCGCTCGCACCGGCATGGGCCGGGTCGGCCGACGCACCAGTCTCGAACGGTCTAGGCCGACGAACGAAACGACTCAAACGACGAAATCATCTTGTGAATTCCGTCAGCGCCACCTGCAAGAACCAGCGCAGTCAGCAGCGCATCGGTTATCCGGAACGCGTCTAGTTGCAATGCAGATTCAGCGAGTGCGCCCACTAGTTGACCGTTCTCCATCGGAACAAACTGACCTAGCACTCGCACCCCTGAGAACGAGGCCAAGGCACCAAACGTCAACGAGAGGAAACTCGCTGCCCGAATCTTTCCCGCACGCACCTTCGAGAGCGGAAGCCAAGTCTGCTCATCTGCACCGTCTAGCGCTTCATGAGCGTCGTGAACGTTCTGTAGGAGCACTTGCATATACCGCTCGTCTTCTTCGGTAGCGACGCGGGATGACCCGTGACGTCGCTCTCTCTCCTCAGCGAGCACCTGTTCGGCCTTTGCGAGCTTGGCCTCGGCTCGCGTTAGCGGCCGCCGAACACGCAGCTTCTCAGGATCGTACCGTTTCGCCACGTATACCTCGACCGCCCGCTCAATCACGATGGCGACCAAGGCAAGAGTGAGCAGCAACGTGCCGATCTGCGCGAACGACGTGGAATCGAACTGCAGTTCCTTGAATCCTAACGCGGTCGCGACAATCGCCAACACGACGAGGGCCACGCCGTATCCAACAGCAAATCTTGTTTCAATAGACATCACCAACCTCCGCAAAAATATTACGCGAATGCCTTCGTTCGTCGCCTGACATCAGCCTCGCTCTCTAGCTGCCCTGCGTGCAGCTAGAGATCCCCGAACACAGAAACATGCCGGGCACTCCATCCCCTGGAGGTGCCCGGCCAAACACGGGCGCCATCAGCTCGGCTCGCAGTCCATGCCATTTCGCTTCGCGTTTGTGACACAGGCGGACCGGGCCGAGTATCCTTCCGACGATGCCCCGACGATCCGGCCATTCGAGGCCGTCCGTCTCCAGCGCCAATCGCCGCCCCGGTCCGTGTAGATCTCCCAAGTATCACCATCCTTGCCCGTACAACTTGTCGTATTGCTCACGCTCTCATCCTCCGACGTATGCTGAAGACATGCCGCCCTACCGGCGACTCGCCAAATATCGAGCAGGAAACTCCTGATTCAACCCCACGCCGATCCTGATAACCCAATATGTAGGGGTGAGTTGTACTTTTGGCACAGTGGATGGTGGTCTTCCTCGACTTCGCTCAATTTCGGATCAGCGCCAACCTTGACAACCACCCCTTGCTACGCAGGCGGCCCGTTGCCCTCCGGTCCTGACCCTGCCGACTCGGACGTCACCTAGACGGAACTTCACACGGTCATTTTGCGTGCAACCCGTTGACATGAAACGGGAATCTGCGGTTCTGAGGCCCCGTAGATGGATTTCTGTTGCCATAACGCCCGCAGGCGTGGATTCCAGCGCATCCGGCGAGCGGTTCCGAGGGGATTGAACGGGGACGCAGTTTTTTTTCGATTTTCCGCTTGACATCATGGGACGGGTCGGCATATGATGCCCGGAAAGTTCCCATAACGGATGCCAGCCATGGCCCTCAACATCGAATCCGTCCCCAACCAGGCAGGAAAGCCCGCAATCCTCCTCCGCCAGGCTTGGCGGGAGGGAAAGCGGGTCCGCAAGAGGACCGTCGCCAACCTCTCGAAGTTCCCGCCCGAGATCGTCGATGGCTTCCGGGCCGTGCTCAAGGGCGCCGTCGCCGTCAGCGACGTCGGCGACCTCATGCAGGTGGAGCGCTCACTCCTGCACGGGCATGTCGCCGCCGTCCTCGGCACCGCGCGGGACCTCGGCCTCGAGCGCATGCTCCACCGGACCCGCAGCCGCGAGCGCCAGCTGGCGCTGGCCGCCGTCGTCTCGAGGGTGCTGTCGCCCGATTCCAAGCTCGCCACCGCCCGGCGGCTGTCGCCCGAGACCGCGACGAGCAGCCTCGGCGCCCTGCTCGGGCTCGGCCCCGTCGCCGGCAACGAGGTGCTCGACATGCTCGACTGGCTGCTGAAGCGCCAGCCCTGGATCGAGAGGAGCCTGGCCAGCCGGCACCTGAAGGACGGAACGCTCATCCTGTACGACGTGAGCAGTTCGTACCTCGAGGGCACCTGCTGCCCGCTCGCGGCCTTCGGCCACAGCCGCGACGGGAAGAGGGGCAAGCGGCAGATCGTGTTCGGGATGCTCTGCGCCTCCGACGGCTGCCCGGTCGCGGTGGAGGTGTTCCCCGGAAACACCGCGGACCCGTCCACGGTGGCGAGCCAGGTGAACAGGATCCGAAAGCGCTTCGGCATCGACCGCATCGCCCTCGTGGGCGACAGGGGGATGCTGACCACGGCGCGGATCCGCGAGGACATCGAGCCGGCGGGGCTCGACTGGATCTCGGCGCTGAAGACGGGAGACATCCGCAAGCTCCTGAAGGAGGGCGCGGACGGCGCCCCGGCCCCTCTGGTGCCCGAGACGCTGGCTCCCGACGCGGTGGCCGAGGTCACGGGCCCGGACTTCCCCGGCGAGCGGCTGATGGTCTGCATGAACCCCCGGCTGCGGCAGGAGCGGGCGCGCAAGCGTTCGGCCCTGCTCCAGGCCACCGAGGAGGCGCTGGCGGCGATCGCGAGGTCGGTGCGCTCGGGCCGGCTGAAGGGCCGGGAGGCCATCGACCGCCGGGTGGGCAGGGACGTCAACCGCCGGAAGGTCGGGAAGCACATGGAAGTCGACGTCACCGACAGGGGCGTCTCCTGGCGCAGGCGGAAGGACCGGATCGAGGCGGAGGCGCGGCTCGACGGCGGCTGCGTCATCCGCACCAGCCTGGATCCCGCCTCCATGGGCGCGGCCGAAGCGGTTGATGCGTACAAGAGCCTCGCCGGCGTGGAGCGCGCGTTCCGGAACGCGAAGAGCGACCTCCGGATCCGTCCGGTCTACGTGTACTCCCCCGACCACGTCCGCGCGCACGTGTTCCTTTGCATGCTGGCCCTGCACGTCGAATGGCACATGCGCCGGCGCCTCGCGCCGCTCCTGTTCGAGGACGACGACCGCGCGGACGCCCGGGAACGGCGGAACTCGCCGGTGGAGAAGGCCTGGCCGTCGGAATCCGCCCGGCGGAAGGCCGCAACCAAGCGCACCGCAGACGACCTGCCCGCCCACAGCTTCCGCACCCTGCTCGACGATCTCTCGGGGATGGCGCTGAACCAGCTGCGCCTGTCGGACCATGACGCAAGCCTGCTGTCCGTCGTCACCAGGCCGACCCCGGTCCAGAAACGGGCGTTCCAGCTTCTCGGAGTGAACCCTGACCGGAACGTTCCCATAAGGATGACAGGTTGACGGGCGGCCGCAGGGCCGGAAAACCCATGAAAACCAGAAGGTTGGTCATTGAATCCCTTTTCAGATCCCCCTGAAGTTCCGCCTAGAGACACTGTCCGGCGGGCTCTGTTGCAAAAAAAACTTGCCGCAGTTGCCGGGGGTGTGGTCTGGTTCCGTCTTTCTTCAAAATCCTTGCTGGATCGCGATCTTTTCAAGCTCCGCTCCATGCAGCGACATCAACTCGCTCAACATCTCCGGCCCGATCCCGAAGGCACGTTCGACAAGGCGCACTTCGCCCCTGATGCCGGGCTGAAGCTGGAAGGCCTTGGCCTGCTTCTTCCGGAGGGCGCGCATGACCTCGAAGCCTTTGATCGTGGCGCAGGCGGTCTTCATTGACTTGAAGCCAAGGGTCGGCTTGATCAGGCGCTTGAGCTTGCCATGATCGGCCTCGACGACGTTGTTGAGGTACTTCACCTGCCTGTGCTCGGTCTCGGAAGGGCATTTCCCCTCTTTCTTCAACTCCCGGATGGCCTGGCCGTAGCACCCCGCCTTGTCGGTGTTGATCACGACGGGCTTCTCCCACTCCTTGCGCCCGCGCAGCGCCTTGCCCAGGAACCGTTTGGCAGCTTTGGCATTGCGGGTCTGCGACAGGTGGAAGTCGATGGTGTCGCCACGGCTGTCGACCGCGCGGTACAGATACGCCCGTTTCCCTCTGACCTTGACGTAGGTTTCGTCCACGCGCCAGGATGGCGAAAGGCCGCCACGGCGACAATGCCAGCGCAGGCGCCTTTCGATTTCCGGCGCGTAGGCCTGCACCCAGCGATGGATGGTGGCATGGTCCACCGCGACGCCGCGCTCCTCCAGCATTTCTTCAAGATCGCGGTAGCTGATCCCGTATCGGCAATGCCACCGAACGGCCCATAGGATGATCTCGCCCTGGAAATGTCGCCATTTGAAATCGCGGGTCATGGGAGAGCCTCCAATAGCACGGCCTGTCAGAGGCTGCCACCTGCCGCCGCCTCGCTCACAAGGACAGCTGGGAGCGGTTTTTGCAACAGGGCCCGGCAAGAAGCTCGGCCGCCAGAAGGGGGACCGGCCGAAATCAGACCGGCTGGCGCCGAAGGTCCTTCAGCTCGTCTCCGAGGGGCGAAGCTATCGCTGGATCGCCCGTGACCTCGGAATCAGCAAGAATACCGTCGGCGGCATCGTCAAGCGCCACCGGCAGGCCGGATGAAGATGCTCTCTCGTCGCCCTCGGCACCGAATGTGCGGACAATCGTCCGTGAAGAGGACGAGAGGTACCGAGAAAATGCTTAGCGTAGGATTCTGCCCCCTACCGGAACCGACCCGTTGCTCTGCCATTGAGCTACACCCGCAGAGCGACCGCGTAGTCTCCCGCGCCGCGGAGGTCAATCCGGTTTCCGCGCCGGCGCTATCTCGGGGACGGGGACATCAGCTTCAGGTCGCTGGCCCAAGGGGCCGGGCGCAACGAGGGAGTCAACCGCGTGAGCGTTGCATTCCCCGGCCGGGAGGCCGAAGAGTGCTGCATCCGGGCCCGGCTCGACCGTGCGCAGTTTCCATTGCCGCCCGTGTCCGGGAAGGATGGCGAAGGGAGGCCACAATGAAAGATCGCGCGCCAGGTGCGAACGAGCGCATCCAGGACGAAGATCAGGACACCGTCAAGGTCGAGCTTCCCCGTGAAGCCTGCGAGGCCATTTCCGACATGTGCGCGTATCTTGCCGAAATGATCACGGCAGCGGGCTGCGGATGCGAGGCCTGCGACGAGCGGCTCGCGCAGGCCGAGGCATGGGAAAGCGTCTTCCATGGCATGGCGGAGACCGAACCCGGCACGACGTATGAGGTCGTTCTGGGGCAGGGGGAATACGTTCATTGACGAGCCGGTTCCGGTCGCTGCTCTCGGCGCGCGGCGCGGAGGCGAGAGTTGCGCGTCCGCCCGGCCAAGGAGCCGGGCGCCGGGCTCCATTCCGCCGCTCGCTGGCGCGCCCGGCTCCACGAAGCCCGCTGCGCGGTCTTCGCCCTCCGGATGACGATCCCTGACGCCTCCGGGCGCTGCCGCGCCCTGCGCGCTTCGCTTGCCCTTGCACGCCCGAACGACTCCCCGGCGTCGCTGTCCTCGGGACATCCGGGATGGGATCAATCTCTCTCCTGGACTCTCAAGCATGGCAAATCCGCTCCTCCGCGCGTCAACCCACGGCGGCGACCGGGTTGCTGGCAGCCGGATTCGCACGGTCGCTGCGCTCCCTGCGAATCGCGGCTGCTGCGCGGCCCGCACCACTCGCCGCGGCCCTGTTGCAAAACCGCTCTCAGCTGTCCTTGTGAGCGAGGCAGCGGTAGACTGCGCTTTTGGAGACCCTCCCATGACCCATGACTTCAAGTGGCGGCACTTCCGGGGCGAGATCATCCTGTGGGCCGTGCGGTGGTATTGCCGATACGGGATCAGCTACCGCGATCTTGAAGAAATGCTGGAAGAGCGCGGCGTCGCGGTGGACCATGCCGCCATCCATCGCCGGGTGCAGGCCTGCGCGCCGGAAATCGAAAGGCGCCTGCGCCGGCAGTACCGGCCGCGCAGTCTTGCCCGGTCCTGGCGCGTGGACGAGACCTGCATCAAGGTCAAAGGGAAACGGGCGTATCTGTACCGCGCGGTCGACGGCCGTGGCGACGCCATCGACTTCCACCTGTCGCAGACCCGCAATGCCAACGCCGCCAAGCGGTTCCCGGGCAAGGCGCTGCGCGGGTGCAAGGAGCGGGAGAGGCCCGTCGTGATCAACACCGGCAAGGCGGGATGCCACGGCCAGGCCATCCGGGAGTCGAAGCAGGCCGGCAAGTGTCCCCCCGAGACCGGACACGGGCAGGTGAAATGCCTCGACAACGTCGTCGAGGCCGATCACGGCAAGCTCAAGCGCCTGATCAAGCCGACCCTTGGATTCAAGTCAATGAAGACGGCCTACGCCACGATCAAGGTCTTCGAGGCGATGCGCGCCCTCCGGAAGAAGCAGGCCAAGGCCTTCCAGCTCCAGCCAGGGACCAGGGGTGAAGCGCGTCTTGTCGAACGTGCCTTCGGGATCGGTCCGGAGATGTTGAGCGAGTTGATGTCGCTGCATAGTGCGGAGCTTGAACGAATCGCGATCCAGCAAGGATCTTGAAGAAGGACGGAACCAGACCACACCCCCGGCAACTCCGCCAAATTCTTGCAACAGAGCCGGTTGCACTTGCCGGACAAGAAAGCGCATCGGATCGACCAGGACGAATTCAACCAGATTGTCGCTCGCGTCCTGTCAGGATTGCCGGATTCAGGCTATTGACATCGCGAAAATGAAACACGTATATTAGGGATACATACGGCGCGGGTACATACCCGGTGTCCGCTGCCCGTTTCGACGGGAATCAATTACGAAGGGGCGGGAGACCGTCCCTTTCGCTTTTCTGCAACCAATCTTTCAGAGCGTGTCGCCGGCGCAGGACTTCAGGCAGATGTCGGCGACGTTCACGCAGCCGAGCGGGATGGAGAGTCCCGCAAAGTGCAGAGGTCCTTACCTGTAGCGACCTGCAATCATAATCGCTTCGGCCTGAATCAAGTGCGTCTATCGGCGTATCCAATCTTAAGATTCACATTCGCTTGCATGTCAATGCGGTTGTCACCGGACCAGGCGTCCAGCCCTTGCGATTGGCACAGCCAGGGCACCGTATGGTGCGCTTCCGCCCGCGGCTCGGGAGCCGCGAGGATGTGCCTGGCCGCTGGCTCGTGAAGCGCCCGCCGGTCTGGACGACGTGAACGGCGGCGCGGATTTGCCTCTTGCTGGACATGATGGGGGGGGGGGTAGCTTCTCGGTGAATCGGGGTTTCGGCTTGGCCGCTGCGGTCATTTTCCGATCTTGCGGAGGACTCTACGATGAAAAGTTTTGCGACCTGTGCTCTGGCAATTGCTGCAGCGGGATTCCTGGCGGCCTGCGGGGGTGGCGGAGGCGGACCCGTCACGACGGGCGGTGGCCCGGCTGGCGGCGATCGGACGCCGGCCGCGCAACAGGTGCGCGTGGGCGACATCTATACGATTCAGGCGGGATCGATCAGTTCAGGCGGGCCCGGAACGCTCAATGGCGTCCAAGGAACATTCACATGCACAAACTGCTTTGTCAGTTCATCCTCTGTCTCAGGGTCCGGAGTGTTTACGGTTACCAGGATCGGCGGCTCGTTGACGTTCACCCCCGCAACCTCGACCCGGCCCACGGCATCGACCCCTGCCAGCCGTTCTGACGTTCAATCCATTGATCCGGAAGGTGCGCAGGAAGCGGCCGCGAAAGCTGCAGGCAACCTTCCGAATTTCGGCAGCGTCACGCAATCGACAAACGCCGGCTCCAAGGCGTCCGTGTCATTCGACGGCCGCAATGCCGTCGTCACGATCGTCCGCGCCGATGGCAGCCGCCTGCGCCTGGACACTTCAAGGGATCGTGACGAGCGCGAATTTCTTGACACTGTCCTGCCGGGGTACACCTACCGGGGGGACTATCTGTACGGCCGGACGGGCAATGACGCCACGTACATTGCCTCGGTCTACACGAACTGGAACAACGACGACCCCGCCGACTGGCTTGCAGGAGGGTACTGGATGCACTTCGAAGGAGACGCAGGCGACCTGTCCGGCGCGGAGGTCGGCGCCTTCATGGACGGGCCTGAAATCTCGATTTCCGACCCGCCGGACCTGCCCAGAGGCAGAACGGCGACCTATCGTGGCGTCGCTGGCGGATATTATGCCTATTCAAGGCAGGCTGCGGGCGAGGTTGGCGAATTTTATGCCAATGCGTCTCTCATGGCGGACTTCTCCGCACGAACCATGTCGGGCTGCATAGGGTGCGATGGCGGTATTGGTGTGGAGGGTTACACCGACAGCGGCGAGTATTTCGAGGAGGTTGCTCCTGCACGGCTCAGGCTGCGCTCCACGCCCTTTGGCTCCGATGGCACTTTCAAAGGTCAAGACGTCGCGCTTGAACACGACCTCTTGCCCGTGACGAGTTCCAGCGGCTCATGGGGCGGGCAATTCTCCAACGTCCCCAACGCTGAGGGCGCTCCAAGACTGGCTGCAGGCACGGTCGGTGGCGAATGGACCTATGCGAACGGCGGCGAGGGGGCATTCGTGGGAGTCTGGTTCGGGGTGGACGACTGACGGCTATCGCCGGGAGCGGTTCCATGTTGCCCAAGCTGGCGAGATGTCCGGGCCGGGCTCTCGCAATGGCGGACGTGCCGCCCCAGCACTTGAAAGGGAGACACGTGAAAAAACCTTCGCAATCATCGCAACAAGCGTCTTCGTCGCGGGCTGCGCCGCGGAACGGGACAAGGAAGCGCTCGCTGCCGAGTGGAGGGACTGCGTGGATGGCGCCGTCATCGCCGGCTGGACGTTGCTCCAGGTGACGCAAATGTCGAGCCTCGGGGAAGTGACAGGGTCAGTCATTCGTCAGTGTGGATCTGGTGGGCAGAGCACCGCCGAGAGGACCGGGTATGTCGCGGGCAGCCTTAAGTCGATCAGCGAGAATCCGGAAGGTTTCATCCGCGAGTTCGAAGCGCGCGGGGGCCATTTGAACTGAAGTTCTAGCCGATTTTCGGTCCTGATTTGGAATTTGCCGTTTTCGTTCAATGGGTTGCGGGCCGGCCGACTCTTCCAGGATGGTCACGTGTAGGCAGTAGCAGGATGCGGCGCACCTTGCGACCCGATGGCGGGCATGCGCTGCATTTCCATGACGTGTCCCAATGTGGTGGATCTTTTGACTTGACAATATAGCGAGGCTCGTCCAGAAAGGCAACGGAAGGTAGGCACTAGCACGAGGGGAGCCCCATGACCTCATCCATGCACGTGGCCGTCATCAAGTCGCGCCAGAACGGAAGGACCTACACCTCCGTCCTCCTCCGACAGAGCTATCGCGACCACAACAACCGGGTGCAGAAGCGGACCCTGGCCAACCTCTCCCGCCTGCCGCCGCACACGATCCCGCTCCTGCGCGGCGCACTCGCGGGAAAGCGGTACGCGGAGGCCGGCGACGTTCTCGGGGACCCGGTCCGCTCCCGCCACCACGGGGCGGTGCAGGCGGTGCGGACGGCCATGGACGCCATCGGCCTGCCCCGCATGGTCTCCCGCGAGCGCTGCCCGGAACGGGAGCTTGTCCTGGCCATGGTCGCCGGCCGCATCCTCAGGCCGGACTCCAAGCTCGCCACGACGCGCTGGTGGAAGGGCTCCACCCTGCCGGAGGAGTTCGGCATCGACCGCGACGTCGACGCAGACGGCCTCTACGCCGCGATGGACTGGCTGCATGACCGGCAGGAGGGCATCCAGGGCCGCCTGGCAAGGCGCTGGATCAAGGAAGACGACCTCGTCCTCTGGGACCTGTCATCGACCTGGCACGAGGGAAGCCGCTGCCCGCTCGCACGCTTCGGCTACAGCCGCGACCGCAAGCGGGGCCTCCCGCAGATCAGCTTCGGCCTCCTCTGCGACCGTGACGGCCGCCCGGTCGCGGTCTCGGTCCATCCGGGAAACGTCACCGACAAGGACACCCTCCTGCCCGAGCTCGACCGCCTGCAACGCCGCTTCGGCCTCTCCCGGGTGGTGATTGGTCGGGGACCGCGGCATGATCATCGAGGCCCTGCGCGAACGCGACGGCGCCGACTGGATCACCGCCCTCAAGGGCCGGACCATCCGCAAGCTCGCCCGCCAGGGCCGTCTCGACCGTTTCCAGGATCCCGAACACGAGCGGACCCTGTTCGAGATCCGGGACCATCCCGACTTCCCCGGCGAGCGTCTCGTCGCCTGTCGCAACCCCCGCCTTGCCGGGCACCGCGGCCGGGTCCGGCAGGAGCTGCTCGAGGCCACCGAGAGGGCGCTCTCGGAGATCGCCGCGCGGGTCGAGGGCGGAACCCTCAAGGGCGAGGCCGGCATCGGTCTCGCCGTCGGGGAGGTCATCAACAGGCGAAGGATGAAGAAGCACTTCGATCTCGACATCACCGCGACCGGCTTCGGCTTCCGCCGCAGGCAGGAGTCCATCGACGCCGAGGCCGCCCTCGACGGGATATACGTCATCCGCACCTCGCTCGGACCCGACGACATGGAAGCCGCCGAATGCGTCAGGAGCTACAAGAGACTGACCAGCGTGGAGCGTGCATTCCGAAATCTCAAGCTGAGCGACCTCCAGGTCCGGCCGGTCCGGCACCGCCTCGAGCACCGGGTCCGCGCCCACTTCTTCATCTGCATGCTCGCATGCCTCGTCGAATGGCACATGCGGAAGGCGTGGGCCCCCCTGTGCTACACCGACACCGAACCCGACGGGACCAGGGATCCGGTCCTGCCCGCACGGCGCTCGGACGCGGCGCTGGCGAAGGTACATGCCCACACCCTGCCGGACGGCAGCCGCGTGCACAGCTTCCGCACCCTTCTCGACAGCCTGTCAACCATCGTCCGCTCAACCCACGCGGTTCCATGCACGGGCGGAGGGAAGGCGGAAACCATGGTCGAGGTGACAACCCGGCCCGACGCCGAACAGGAGAGGGCGCTGACGCTGCTGAAGGACATCGCGAAAATGTAGCGAGCGCCGAGATGTAGGCAGAGACTGACATCCCGTTCATGGGCATCCCGTTGACGGGAAACAAAAATCCTGAAAACTCCCCAAGAACTTCAGTTTGAACACCAAGTGAAATGCAGTCGTCTGATTTCGCCCTTGCCTCCTTGGCCGCACCTGTGGGCGGTTGACCAGATGTAGCGACCTGCAATCATCGTGACTTTGGCAACTGGACGCTTGGTCCGGAGTCCGGAGCTGGACAGTTGAAGCGACAGAAGGGCGGTTCTACCTTCCCGGCATGGCGGATGCTGCATTCGATACCTTGGCGGTGACACGCCAACTCAAGGCCAAGGGCTTCGACTCCGATCAGGCCGATGCAATCACTGAAGCCGTACGGGCCGGCGTGACCGGCGGCGTCGCGGCCAAGGCCGATCTGGCGGAATTGCGTGCCGATTTGGCGGGGCTTGAAACTCGCCTGACCTGGCGCGTCATCATCGTTGGCCTCGCCTTGAATGCCGGCGTTGTCGCTGCGGTCGGCTGGATGCTGTCAGGAAGCTGATCTCAATCCGGGTCTCAAGCGGCGGCCTGCACTTCGCATCTCAACATTCCCGAACAGCGGGTCCATCGCAACAAAGATCGGGTCTCAGGGCTGAGAGGAACGGCAGACCGTCATAAGGGCCCTATTCGGCAGGTGCGTCCATCAGATCACAGGTGGGGTGGGAGCCAAATTCATCTCTGCACAGAGCGGCCAAATCCTGGTCCGGTGAACTTTCCATCTGCGAAGACAGATATTCACCGACCAGAGCCGGGCTGTATCTTGCCCCGGAATCAACAAGAACCTGATGGATTTCCGTGTTGAGAGGTGCCCAGTCCAGTGGAGCCCACCCTCCATGCCCAGATGTTGCGTTCGGATCGGTTCCTGCATCAAGACAGGCTTGAACGATGGCGACAGTTGCCGTTTCAAAAAACGCCGGACCGTTCCAGTTCATGCAATCGGCTTGGGTTGGTTCGATCGCATCGCTCTCATTGAACATGGTGCCCTGTGATGTGGCCGAAGCACAGGCTGAAAGCGCCAGGATGATTGCAAGGGCCTTGGGAAAAGGGCGCAGGCGGATCTCAGGCCGCGTTCGCGGGTGATCGACCGGGCGAACGGCCCTCGGCTCGACGAGAGAGACTGTTTCGGGACCGGACCGGCGCGGGAAAGGGCCGAGGATCCGAAAACGGCTGCCCTGTTCCGGAAAAGACATGCAGGCGGAGCAAGGCGGAACGACCCCGCCGATCCGCTTGATCCAAAGAAGATCGCTTTCGATCCGGGCAAACCGCACGTTCATCTCGCCGCGCAGATCACTGCGCAGCTCCGCCAGATCGGCTTTGGTCGCGACCCCGCCGGTCACTCCGGCCCGCACGGCCTCGGTGATCGCCTCGGCCTGATCGGAGTCAAAGCCCCCTTGGCCTTGAGCTGGCGCGTCACCGCCAGGGTGTCGAACGCTGCGTCTACCATGTCGGGAAGGTAGCACCGTCCGTCTACCGCTTCAACTGCCCGCCACCCAGCCCTGAACCCGAGAATCGGCGAGTCATCCGCTCTGATCGCGGAAGCGTCCGGCCTTCTGGTCAGGAAGCCCGGTCCCGGGCGTTGAGCCTGCGACCGGGCCAGGAACCTCGCCGCCGCCCCCAACCCCTCGGTCCTGCTCAACGCCAAGATGAAACCGTTCCGTCAGGGCTCGCTTTTGGGCAGGAACACGACCGTGCACTTCTGGGCCTTGCCGGTCCCCCAGGCCGTGTCGCGGCATTTCCGGTGAACCGCGGCATCCTCCGGCGTGACCTGGATCCAGGCCAGGACGCGCTGGGCCTTGCCCAGTCCTCATCGCGCGCATCCATCATCCGCCAGCCGGCCTCCGGGTAACTGGTGCCCATGACCATCCGCGCGACGCCGGTCTCCATCCCGTCGGGAAGCGCCCAGAGCCCGAGGATGACCAGAAGCGCCCCCGCCAGGAACCCGCCCCAGCCGAAGATCTGCCGTTCCTTACGCTGTTCCTCCACGGGCTCGGGTCGCTCCACGATCTTGTCAAGCTTGTCGGCCAGCAGCTTCAGCCGCGCCCACTCCTCCGAAGTCTTCTTCGTGGCTTTGTCCAGGCCGGCGGTCGCCGTCTTCAGCCCCTCGACCGTCTGCCCCGACCCGTCCAGCTTCACACGTCCTGACCTCGCGGGCTGATTTCGATGTCCTCCAGGGCCCGTTTGGCCAACAAAACAACGACAATATGCAGATTTCCGGCTTGACAGGCACGCCGGAAGCGGGCAATATGACATGAGGCTCACTTTCAGGTTTCCCGCTTCCCATGAACACGCTCGCCATGCACCCTTCAGACGCCGTCCAAATCGGCGCTTCGTGCTTCTCCTTCGCATCCGAGGACGGCCAGACCGTCTGCTTCTCCAACCTCGAGCCCTTCGACTGCCACGACGAGAACGACCGCCCGGCCATGAGACTGCGGATCGCCAGGTTCGCCAGGCACGGCATCCGCCACAGGGACCTGCAGGCTGCGTTCGGCGTTGGCCGCGCGACGGTTCAGCGTGCGGCGGACAAGCTTCGGAACGAGGGCGAGGCGGCGTTCCACGAGCCGCGCCGGGGCCGTGGAACGAGCGTGATCACCGGCGAGACGGCGCGGGAGGCGGACCGCCTCCTTTCCAAGGGCATGAGCGGCACCGCGGTTGCCCGCGAGCTGGAGGTTCCCGCCACGACGCTGAACCACAACCGCCGCAAGGGGTTCATCGGCGCGCGACAGCCCGAGCCGGAGAACACGAAGCCGGAGGCGCAGGAGGAGCAGCCGGCCGGAACGGACACGCAGGACGAGGATGTCCGGGCAGGCCTGCTCGGCCGCAGCGAACGGGACCGGCGCGACCGGGAGGCGCCGATGGGCCGGGGCGCGCGCGACAGCGCGGGGCGCGTCGCGGCCTCGGCGGGGGCGATGGCCGAGGCGCATCCGCGCTTCGACGAGCCTCTTTCGGCGGTCGCCTGCGGCGGCGTGCTGGCCGCGCTGCCGACGCTCCTGAAGGAAGGGCTGCTCGACCGTTCGGGCGCGTTCCTGTCGCTGCCGAAAGGATGCCACGGGCTGACGAGCACGCTTCTCCTGCTCGCGTTCCTGTTCATGGCCCGGGTCCGCAACCCCGAGGCGCTGCGCCACGAGGCTCCGGGGGAATGGGGCGCGGTCCTGGGGCTGGACCGCTGCCCGGAAGCGAAGACGCTGCGGCGCAAGATCCGGGCGCTCGCATCCGACGTTCAGCGGGTGAAGGGCTGGCAGGACGCGCTGGCGCGGGCGTGGATGGCCGACGAGCCGGACGCCCACGCCACGCTGTCGGTGGACGGGCACGTGAAGGTCTATGCCGGCCGCAAGGGCCGCCTTCCGAAGCACTTCGTGTCGCGCCGGAAGCTCTGCCTGCCGGCCTCGACCAGCTACTGGGTCAACGCGCTCGGCGGCAGGCCGCTGCTGTGCCTGCACAAGGATCTCGATCCCGGCATGGCCAAGGCGCTGGAGCACGACGTCCTTCCGGCGCTGGATCGGCTGGGCCTGCCGGGACCGGACGCGCCGGATCTCACGGTCTCGCCGGAGGCCGCGCCCGCGCTGACGCTGGTCTTCGACCGGGAGGGATGGAGCCCGGCCCTGTTCGCCCGCCTCGCCCGGCGTGGCATCGCGGTGATCACCTGGCACAAGGGCTTCAGGGGCGAGGACTGGCCGGAGGAGGAGTTCCGCGCCGTCGAGGCGCCGCTCCACGGTCCCGGCGGCGCCGGCTCGGCCGAGGTCCGCCTTGCCGAGAGGCGGATCAGGCTGGGCAAGGGCGGCAAGGGGCCCGAGGTTCGCCAGATCCGCCGCTTGCTGGACTCGGGCCGGCAGGTCCCGCTCGTGACCACCGACTTCGGCGTGCCGACGGAGCAGGCCGCAGGCGCGCTGTTCTCCCGATGGGCGCAGGAGAGCTTCTTCAAGTACATGCGCGACGAGTTCAGCCTCGACGCGCTGCCGGTGCACGGCCTTGCCGAGCAGGATCCGGAGGCGCGCGTCGTCAATCCGGCCCGGCGCGAGCTGGACCGCCGGATCAACCGGATGCGGAACAGGCTCGGCACGCTGCGCAACCGCGTCGCCGACCTGACCGGGGGCGGGCCGTCCGGCACGGCCGCCAGGTCCGCCGAGAGGCTGAAGGCCGAGATCGGGACGCTCGACGCCGAGCGCGAGGCGCTCAAGCTCCGGCGCAGGGATCTGCCCACGCACGTCAAGGTCGCGGAACTCGGCGAGGATGAGTGGCTTGACGCGCTGCCCTCCGGCGAGAGGCTGCTCCTCGACGTCATCCGCATGATCGCCTGCCGCGCCGAGACCCGGATGATGCCCGCCGTCGCCGACGCGCAGGGCGCGAAGCAACGCCCACGCCGCACCCTCGCCGAACTGTTCCAGTCGGATGCCGACATCGTCCCGGACCCGGAAAACGGCATCCTGCGGGTGCGCATCCTCGGCACCGCCAGCGATGCGGGCGACGCCGCCGTCGCGGGACTGCTCGAAGAGCTCAACCAGACATGCACGATCTTCCCCGGAACCGGCCTGCGCATGGTCTGCGAATTGCCCGGGAACAATGCCAGGGCGGGGAAACCCGCCTCATGAAAGTGGCCTGTCGCAAGGGGCGAGGTCAGGACGTGTGAGCTTCGTCCCGAAACCCGCCACCGCCTTCGCCAGGCCCGTCAACGCATCGGCGTATTCCGTCCGGACAAGATCGCCCAGCGCGCCCGTGGCCGTCGCCATGCCGGCATCGAGGGCCCTGTTGCAAAAACCGCTCCCAGCTGTCCTTGTGAGCGAGGCGGCGGCAGGTGGCAGCCTCTGACAGGCCGTGCTATTGGAGGCTCTCCCATGACCCGCGATTTCAAATGGCGACATTTCCAGGGCGAGATCATCCTATGGGCCGTTCGGTGGCATTGCCGATACGGGATCAGCTACCGCGATCTTGAAGAAATGCTGGAGGAGCGCGGCGTCGCGGTGGACCATGCCACCATCCATCGCTGGGTGCAGGCCTACGCGCCGGAAATCGAAAGGCGCCTGCGCTGGCATTGTCGCCGTGGCGGCCTTTCGCCATCCTGGCGCGTGGACGAAACCTACGTCAAGGTCAGAGGGAAACGGGCGTATCTGTACCGCGCGGTCGACAGCCGTGGCGACACCATCGACTTCCACCTGTCGCAGACCCGCAATGCCAAAGCTGCCAAACGGTTCCTGGGCAAGGCGCTGCGCGGGCGCAAGGAGCGGGAGAAGCCCGTCGTGATCAACACCGACAAGGCGGGGTGCTGCGGCCAGGCCATCCGGGAGTTGAGGAAAGAGGGGAAATGCCCTTCCGAGACCGAGCACAGGCAGGTGAAGTACCTCAACAACGTCGTCGAGGCCGATCACGGCAAGCTCAAGCGCCTGATCAAGCCGACCCTTGGATTCAAGTCAATGAAGACCGCCTGCGCCACGATCAAAGGCTTCGAGGTCATGCGCGCGCTCCGGAAGAAGCAGGCCAAGGCCTTCCAGCTTCAGCCCGGCATCAGGGGCGAAGCGCGTCTTGTCGAAAGTGCCTTCGGGATCGGGCCGGAGATGTTGAGCGAGTTGATGTCGCTGCATGGAGCGGAGCTTGAAAAGATCGCGATCCAGCAAGGATTTTGAAGAAATACGGAACCAGACCACACCCCCGGCAACCGCGCCAAGCGCCCGGCCCTGACCGAGCTGATCGATCATGCGCGATCCGGCGACAGCCTCTGCGTCATCCGCCTCGACCGTCTTGGCCGGTCGCTGAAGGAACTGCTCGAGATCGTCGAGGACCTCAAGGAGCGTGGCATTCACCTGGTCAGCCTCGAGGAGGACGTTGACACGTCATCCGCCGCCGGCGAGCTGGTCTTTCACGTCTTCGGCGCGATCGCGCATTTCGAGCGCCGGCTGATCGCGGAACGCACCCGCGACGGCATCGCGGCCGCCAGGAAGCGCGGCAGGAAGCCGGGACGGCCGCCGCTCCCCAGCGAGAAGGTTTCTGCGGCGCAAAAGCTCATCAAGGCTGGAATGACGCCCGGTCAGGTCGCAATGCAACTTAATTTCGGCAGGGCAACAGCTTACAGGATCGCTCAGTCGATCCGTTGATCCAGGATGTGCACGATCCGTTCTTTCTTAGGGTAATCCAGCTAACAAATCATGCGATGAGGCCCTGGTGCCGCACGGGGGTTCTGGAACGGATGCTGGACGCTCTGCGCACCCTCGCGCGCGAGTTCGAGGGCCGCCCGGCGGAGCCGACGGCGGCCGCGGTCGACAGCCAGTCGGTGAAGACCACGGAGATGGGCGGGCCTTCGGGATACGACGCCGGGAAGCGGATCAAGGGCAGGAAGCGCCACGCCACGGTGGACGTGGAAGGGTTCCCGATCGTGATCGCGGTCCACGAGGCCTCGGTGCAGGACCGGGACGGCGCGCCGGAGGTGATCCTCGGCATGCTGGAGAAGGCGCCGCAGGTGACGAGGCTCTGGGCGGACGGCGGCTACGCGGGACCGAAGCTGGAGGAGGCGCTGAAGGGCCGCGGCCTCGGATCGATCATCGAGATCGTCCGGAAACCGAAGGAAACAAGGGGCTTCACGGTCCTTTGCCGTCGCTGGGTGGTGGAGAGGACATTCGCGTGGATGTCGCGGTGCCGACGCCTGGCGAAGGACTTCGAGCGGACGCTGGCGAGCTCCTTGGCATGGGCGCAGCTCGCGGCCTGCCGGTTCCTGATGCGCCGAGTGGCACGAGGTCTAACGCCATGAATTCAAATAGCAAAGTCAGATCAATGACTTATGATTCAAGCTCTGAGGGTCCTGGCTCACCATCGATCACTCTCCACCTTCAGACCATCCTCTCGGCAATGCGGTCTTGTCGCTACCCACCGGTGTCGCTACAGAATCTCATGATGAAGGAACAGTCAGAGCGAATCCCTGCTGCCGAGGAATATCTCCGGGCCTTGGGTCGCGCCGCATACAATTTCGCCTACCTCGAATGGGAAATAATCTGGCTAACGGAAACGCTGCGACCGGGCTTTCTGCAGGAAGCCCCACACAAAACTGCCGGCGAGATATCCAATAGCTTCTGCAGGGTAGTGGAAGCGCTTGATGATACCCGGTCTTTCGAGGTTCGGCTCCAAGCGCTCGCGAGCGCTTTCTCCCACATCGTCACTGAACGAAATAGTCTTATGCATGCGAATCCCCACACTGCGCAGACGGGTGAGCAGCGCTTGCTGTATGCCGGCCGACGTGGACGCCGGGACTGGACGATCGAATTGATGACCCGGTTCTCGGAGCGCACAGCTGCTGTCGCTTTCAAAGCAGGGGATCTGCGCCGGGCAGCCCGCTAAGTCTTCCCCAGGTCCCTGTCGTGCAACTGGTTTGGGTCGAAATCTGCAACAGGCGCCAAGGGGTCAATGGGGTCGCCCCAAAGTTCCTGCCGCCGCTCCTGCGATAGGGCCCAGAACTCTTCCAGAGCCGCCGTATTTCCGAAATGCGGCCAGAGTGCCTCTCGACTGATGATCCATGACAGCGCCTTGCGCGCAATATATTCGACAACTGCCTCCTTCTTCACCAAGTCGAGCCGAACATCCCGGTCGAATGTTTCCAGATATCGATTCTCATGAAGGTGCTCTACGCGGCTCCGGATATCATAGATCTCGCCCGTTAGGTCGTGATGGCCCGGCCCGATGAACAATTCAGTGCGGCTCTTGAACTGTTGCCGGGTCCTTCCGATTGCAGGCAGGATTAGCCCATCGATGCAGCGGCAATATTGATGAATCCGGTCTATGAGCTCTCCGATTGAGCGCGTTTCGACATAAAGGTGTAGCGTCCGAATAAGCCGCCACAGTCCACCGGGAACGGCCTCGGGATCCATCGCATCCAGCTTCTGTCCGAGCCGTGCCGCCCCCAAGATATCGTCAGCAAAGATCGGCGGGTAAGGTCGGAAGACCTGTGACGCCGGTAGATCGAGATCCGATTGTTGTCGAACATCAATCACCCCATTCTGCCGTGCACCGGTCAGCATGACCGGTTTGTGAGCGGGCGAGAACATTGCGGACAGCAGCAGCCCAACATAGAAGTGGTGGACACGACGCTGCAATGCTTGGTTCTCGCCATCCAGAACTCCAGGCGTCGTTGAGGCCAGCTTGCTGACGAGGAACAGGTTGCTGCCCCCAACCTCTTCAGCGCGAATGGTGCCCAGCCATTCCCGCCACTGTGGCGGAACATCAAAAGTTGTGTCGGTCAGAACCCACAGACCCGATTGGACCTGCTCCGGTGGTGCCGCCCCTTCGAGCTTCGCCTGAAGACCGATCAGAGCATATTTCTCACGATCACCGATCCACACAGTTCAATATCCTTTCCTTACCATCGTGCCCTTGAGGGCCTCAATTTGCGTGTCTCCTTCGTTTCGCAAGATGGTCCTCAGCTCGTCCATGCCCACGTTGCAGACCCGAAGGACCAATTCAAGCGCCTCCCGCCTCGGTTCACCGCCCTTGGGAAGGCTTTCCGACATTTCCGCCAAGGAGGCCAGGGCCTCCCGACAAAGCGTGATCAACTCGGCTCGCGGCGCAGCGTTCCGCTCCATCGCCCGGCCGATTGGTTGACATCCTCCGGGCAGGACCCGGAATCAAGCTTCATGGACGACCTTGCGGCACGGGTCGATGCCGGCCAAAAGACACTTGTTGTCGGGCAGACCGGCAAGCAGGTCCACCTCACGACCCAAGGCGGTCGCAAGATCGGCATGGAGCCCGAAGTGCCGGGAGGCAATGCCTGGCGCACGCAGCGAATCAAGATTCCACTGCTAAATCTTGCGTACTTGACGGAGAATCCTGGTCACGTGTCGCCAGATTCCTGATCACGTGTTGTCAGATTTTGCAGACGGATAACGAACGGGATTTCAGGGGGCTTCAGATCGTCAACCCATTGCACGGTGCAGCGAAGGGGGATAAGTAGTGGCGTTTGAAGCGTCGGCGCGAAATTCCCGGGATTATCCATTCATTGTCTCCGACTCCTTGTCCTCAAGCTGTCGGAGACTGGGCGGTTCGGAACTGGCTGGCCGCAGGGCCGGATCCCCGCGACACACCATCTGCCAGAACGTGAAGCGCCGAGGCGGACGCAAGCTGGACGGACATGTACGACATGGGTTGAACATGTCCTGTGCGATGCCGGCCCTGATCGTCACCGATACCCTGGAGGAAGTCCTCAATCCCCGCGGACATCATCGACCATTTGCGTCCGCCTTGCCCAAGGCGTCCCTGCGCAGTTCCGGGCAAAGATCCGATGCGCTGGCGGCCCCGATCGGCGGCAGCTGCACGCAGCGGATCCGGCTGCGCTCGAGATCGTCGACGATCGCCCTTGCCATAGGCTTGAGGCGGTCGTGATCGCCTGGATCCCGCCTCTTCGGCCAGAGGCCGCGCGCCTGGAACAGTGCCATCTCGACTGCGAAAAGGAGCTGCTCACGCGACACCGGCCGGTTGCATTCGTCTTCCATGCGCCGAGTCCTGGCACAGGAACATTGCGAGCACAAGAGTGGCGGGGAAATTGTTCTTCTTCCGTTCCGGCCGCTTCATGGGACAGCGACCGCTTTCCCGGCAAGGCAGAGGCCGCTGACTGTCTCCGCTGCCTGGACAGCCTCGAAGACCCGGTGGCAGAGAAGGCAGGGGGAGATGCCTCCGGCATCGCGGCGCTGCCCGAAGCCGTCAAGCCGCCGTCGCCGTTCGATCGATTCCCTCCGGGCCATCAGCCGACGAGCTTCATTCCGACTGACATCGAGAAGTTGATGCAGCATGCTGGAGGACAGGACACGGGACGGAGAAGACCGATGGCCGACATCGCTCTTGAGCGATTGAACAAGTCCGCCGAGGCGAGCCACCGCAACGTTCCTCCCTGCTTCGCGGGACGCGCGGACGTCGCTGGCGACATCGAGCATGCTGCCACGGAATGCTGGAAGGAGTGGCGGAAGGACCGAAACAAGACGCCGGGGGAAACCCGCGTCATCCTCAAAGCTCCGCTCGATCCACTTCGCTCGCGGCGCCACACCGCTGACAGGCTGCCAGGCAACGTGCTGCGACCTGTCTGGGAAACGTCTTGGAGAACTTGCCGATCCGGCCATCGGGTTCGAAGCAGTGCGACGCCTCCAGGATGTCGCGGTTGTGGTCGTCAAGGATGATCCACAAGCGCTCAAGCGCTTCGCGTCGGTCAGGCCGTCCCGGCGGATTTCCACGGCAGGTATCTCGATGGCGTCCCGGGCGGCGTCAGGCGTCGTGCCGGTGATCGGCAACAGGTATGGCAGGGTCGGCTTGCGCTCGGGATCTTCACGCTTCCGAACGATCCGCTCCTGGCCGGGACAGTTGCGCCTGGCCCACTGCCGCGCCGCTTGGGACGTGTGGCAGCCCTTCGCGCGCTGGCAGGGGCGCCTGGTCCGGAGGGGTCCGGAGCGGCCGTATTGACCGGACCGGCAAACGGACATATGTCTTGAAGACATGAGCGACGAGCCGGACAATCGAGAGCTTGCGAAGCGGTTCGAGCTTTTGAAGAAGGATTTTGAAGTCATGCAGGCGAACGTGAATTCGACCCTGAACGAGATGCGGGCCGAGTCGGCCAGGCGCGAAACCCGCATGCTGCTGTCCATGGCCGCGATGATCGGCCTTGCCGTCGCGATCCTCGGCTTCCTGGTCTGAACGCCGCCCAAGCGGCACTCATCGCAGTCCCGGGCACTGCCGGCACGTCAATCCAGTTTCGGCCGGCACTCCGGATCCTCGCATTCGAGGACGATCCGCGCCTGGCGCCCCCTTTGTCGGGACAGACCCAAAGACCGCTCTTAACGAAGCGATCAAGCCAGACAGTTCGCAAGGCAGCCAAGGCTGATCGTCTTCTCGGAACCGTCAGGAAACTCCAAATCTGCCAATTCCTGCGGGACCCCACGTACCTTTATGCCGATAGACGGCCCCAAACGCACATAGGTACCGATTCCGCCATAGGATTTCCATGTGCCGGGTTTCTTGATTCCATTCTTTGTCATCCAGTTTGAGAAGTTTCCAGGCGTTGTGTGTTGTGTTGCAGCGCTTTGCGATGAACATCTGCGCTGACCCGTTCGCGAACAGCTTCATTCGGGCTGTCGCCGTCGGAAATCCCTGCGGTCTTGAGCACGCCCAGAATGAAGCCCAGGAGATCGCCGAGGGCTGCAACTGGCTCATCAGGAATTGCTAATATGCTTGAACTACCTCTACCTGACCCGTCGTCTGGAAGCTGCCAAGTCGGGGCAAGAGCGGAAACACATCCTGAAGATGATCGCCCTCCACTCGCCGCAGACATGGGGCCATACCAACATGCTTGGCGAGTACGATCTCTCGAACGACAAGCTTCGGGACAACACAGGTGTCCTTCCCCCCAAATCTGCACCCAGCATCATCCCGGAAAACTGGGAGCCGCCGAAAAGGCAAAAGCGCCAACTATACAGGGGCGTAACGAAATTCCCTATGGCGGAATCGGTACCTATGTGCGTTTAGGGCCAATGTCGGCCTGAAGGTCCGCAACAAGGCGTTCATGCTCCGTTCTTCCTTAGGGTAATCCAGCGTACAAATCATGCGATGACGCCCTTCAGGACAAATTTGCCTGGAAAGCGGACGACCGTTCTTGACGGATTGCGGATTCTGCAATATTTTTCCGTTGTTGAAAAATTTAACGACGTGGGCTGAAACAGCAATGCGCGGCTCGGCACGACGGGAAGACGAGGAAAGCTTGGCGATTCGCGCGGCATGGCTTCACCATGCCGGAGGAATGACGCAGGCAGCCGTGGCAAGGAAGCTTGGACTGACCGGTGTCAAGGCGCATCGGCTGATTGCGCGGGCCAGCCGGTCAGGCGCCATAAAGGTGACAATCGACAGCGAAATCTCGGAATGCCTCGCGCTGGAAGGCGAACTGTCCGAACGCTACGGGCTTTGCCACTGCGAAGTCGCACCGGATCTGCACGAGGACAGCCTGCCGCTTCGCGCGCTCGGCATTGCCGGTGCGTCCTATCTGCGGCGCGAACTGGAGAGTGGCCGGCACGAGTTCATCGGCGTCGGGCACGGCCGGACGCTGGCGGCTGCGGTCGGCCAGCTGCCTCGTCTCGATGCGGGGCGAACCAAGTTCGTCTCCCTCCTGGGAGGACTGACGCGCAACTATGCGACCAATCCGCATGACGTGATGCACCATCTCGCCCACAAGACCGGCGCAACGGCCTATTTCATGCCTGTCCCGTTCTTTGCCAATTCCGCCGACGACGGCGAAGTGCTGCTCGCGCAGCGCGGCGTCCGGGAGGTCCTGGGCCTTGCGGCGAGAACGGATCTCAATTTCGTCGGGATCGGCACCGCCATGCCGGCGGCTTCGCTGGTCTCCAGCGGCATGATCGAGATGGACGAGATTGCGGACGTGAAAGAGAAGGGCGGCGTAGGCGAATGCCTAGGCCATTTCTTTGACGCTGACGGAAATGCCATCGAGACGGCCCTTACCGCGCGCACGCTGTCGGTTGCGCTGGACGATCTCGGAGACAGCAGAATTGTCGCCCTTGCCGGCGGCATCGACAAGATCGGCGCGATCCGGTCTGTACTGATGAGCGGCCAAGTGAGCGCACTCATCACCGACGAGCGCACCGCCAATGCGCTGGCAAGCAACTAGCCGTCCTGGCAGGACACCAACGGGAGGATCCCAAATGTACGACAAGGAAAAGCAGCTGATCGAAGCCTATATGCGAGGCACTGTCAGCCGCCGCAGCATGATCAAGGGACTGGGCGCAATGGGCATGACCGCGGCCACTGCGGGCGTACTGGTCAACGCGGCCGCCACGCGGGCGCTGGCACAGAACGGTTTCGATTGGAAGAAGCACTCGGGCACGACCGTCAAGCTGCTCCTGAACAAGCACCCCTACACCGACGCCATGATTGCGAACCTTGACAACTACAAGGCGCTCACGGGCATGGACGTCGTCTATGACGTCTTCCCCGAAGACGTCTATTTCGACAAGGTCACGGCCGCGCTTTCCTCCGGCTCCTCCGAATACGACGCCTTCATGACCGGTGCCTACATGACCTGGACCTATGGCCCGGCCGGCTGGATCGACGACCTCAACGAGTACATTTTCGACGAGACCAAGACGAACCCCGACTACGACTGGGGCGACATGCTCGAGGGCGTGCGCAAGTCCTGCGCCTGGAACGGGCAGCCGGGCGGCGAACTTGGTTCGGACGACGCGAAGCAATGGTGCATCCCCTGGGGTTACGAACAGAACAACCTCACCTACAACGGGTCCATGCTCGCGAAGGCGGGCGTCGCGGTGCCGACCAACATCGACGAGCTGGTCGAGGCCGCCGCCGCCGCTCAGGCCGCCAATGACGGCATCTACGGCATCGGCGTCAGAGGCTCGCGCTCCTGGGCGACGATCCACCCGGGCTTTCTGTCCGGGTATTCCAACTTCGACCAGAAGGACCTCAACGTATCCGACGACGGCAAGCTGTCGGCGGCAATGAACACGGAAGTCTCGAAGGCGTTCCACCGCAAGTGGGTGAAGATGATCCAGGATTCCGGGGCGCCCGACTGGTCGACCCATACCTGGTACCAGGTCGGCACCGATGTCGGCGCCGGCAAGTCGGCGATGATCTACGATGCCGATATCCTCGGATACTTCATGAATGGCGGCGGCAATGCCATGGCGGGCGAACTCGCCTACGCACCGTTCGCGGCCAATCCCGCGGCCTCTGCGCCGACGCCGAACATCTGGATCTGGTCGCTGTCCATGTCCACGTTCTCCAAGCAGAAAGATGCGACCTGGCACTTCCTGCAATGGGCCTCCGGACCCGAGCACGGGCTCTTCGGTGCAAGCCAGATGGACTTCGTGAACCCGGTCCGCGCCAGCGTCTGGGAGGATGCGGGATTCCGCAAGCGACTGAGCGATGCCTATCCGGGCTATGTCGAGATGCATGACGTCTCGGCGCCGGGCGCCTCGATCAAGTTCACGGCGCAACCACTGTTCTTCGACCTGACCACCGAATGGGCGGCGACTCTCCAAAAGATGGTCGCAAGCCAGGTGCCGGTCGACGAAGGCCTCGACCAGCTGGCCGAAAGCGTGGACGCGCAGCTCAAGGACGCCGGCCTCGGCTGATCCGCGACCCCGGGGCGTCCGCACTTGCGGACGCCCCCTTTGACCTGCGACAAGACCTTGACGCCGGGTCGCGACGGCCACGGGCGAGAAGGGGAGTGTTTCATGTCCGACGCCGTCGTCCCGGCAAGGAGGAAGAGCCTTCGGATCAGTCCGGGCGCCCTGCCCTACGTGCTGAGCCTGCCGGCACTTCTCGTCTGCATCGGCATCCTGGTCCCGTTCTTCACGGCCGTCGCCTATTCGCTGCAGCGCTACCGGCTGTCGCAGCCTTGGGCGCGGCGCTGGAACTGGGGCGAAAACTACTGGAACTTTCTTTCCGACAGCTCCTTCTGGAACACGTTGCAGGTCTCGCTGACTTACGCGATCCTGACCGTGGGGCTCGAACTTGTCCTGGGCCTGTGCATCGCGCTTCTTCTGCAGAAGCGGACGCGGTTCAACAATTTCGTCTCCATCATGCTGCTGATGCCACTGATGACCGCGCCGGCCCTCGCCTCGCTAATGTGGAAGCTGATGACCAACCCCGGCTTCGGGATCCTGAGCTACTTTGCCTCGCTGATCGGACTCGAGGATTTCCGCTGGGCGTCAGACCCCTCGACCGCGATGCTGACCGTCGTTCTGGTCGACATGTGGGTCTACACGCCCTTCATCATGATTCTCCTCCTGGCCGGTCTCCGCTCGCTGCCTAAGCAGCCGTTCGAGGCGGCCGCGCTTGACGGCGTGCCGCGGCTCTTCGTCTTCTGGCGGATCACGTTGCCGATGTTGACGCCCTACCTGCTGACGGCAACCCTGTTCCGGGTGATCGAGTCGGTGCAGCAATTCGACATCATCTACGCGATGACCCAGGGCGGTCCGGGCGACAAGCTGACCGTCTTTCAGGTCGAGGCCTACCTGAACTTCTTCCAGTCAACCAATGTCGGGCGTTCGGCCGCCTTGCTGATGATTCTGTGGGTGATCACCTACGTGCTCTCGATGATCTTCATCAAGCAGTGGTTGAAACTGCGCGAACGCCAGCGCGGGGAGGCCTGAGCGATGGACCAGACATCGACCCTCGAGAAGGTTCTTCGCCGAGTCGCGATTTCGCTGGTGATCCTGTTCTTCATGTTCCCGATTTTCTGGATCGTGCTCATGAGTTTCCAGACGAACGAGACGATCCTTCGCGTGCCGCCATCGATCGTTTTCGATCCCACCCTCTCGAACTATGTCGCGCTCATCACCGGCAAGCTCGAGACGCAGGCCGGCACGCTCGAGGTGAACTTCATGTCGAACCTCTGGAACTCGCTCTTCCTCTCGGCGGGCTCGGTCGCGGTCGGCTTGATCCTCGGCATCCCGGCGGCCTACGCTTTCGGAAGGATCAAGTTCCGCGGGTCGGAGGACATTGCCTTCACGCTGTTGTCTTTCCGCTTTGCTCCCCCCCTTCTGGTGCTCCTGCCGCTCACGATCTACTTTCAGAAGATCGGGCTGGCGGATACCTATTTCGGGCTGATCTGGGTCTATCAGCTCATCGTCTTGCCGCTGATCCTCTGGATCGTCCGGGGCTATTTCGAGGACATTCCCGCCGATATCGAATATGCTTACCGGATCGCAGGCCACTCCTGGTTCGCGACCTTCCGCAAGGTCGCGCTTCCCTTGGCCATGCCGGGGATCGCGGCGGCAGGGCTTCTGGCCTTCATCTTTGCCTGGAACAATTTCATCTTCGCGCTCGTTCTCGCTTCGGCCGACAAGCAGCCGGTGACCGTGGGGGCGCTCGCCTTCGTGACCGCTTCCGGCATCCAGTACGGCCAGGTGGCTGCGGGAATCGTGCTGTCGATCCTGCCTACTCTCGCGCTGGCGCTCTACGCGCAGAGGTACCTTGTCGAAGGCCTGTCGCTCGGCGCGGTAAAGGGATAGGCCGATGTCGATCCAGCTTTCGGACGTCCGCAAGTCCTTCAAGAACGATCTGGTGCTCGATGGCGTGTCGCTCGACATTCCGACTGGCGAAACGCTTGTTCTCTTCGGCCCTTCCGGGGCGGGCAAGACGGTGCTTCTTCGCCTGATCGCAGGCGTGATCGACCCTGACGGGGGCCGGATCGTCGTCAACGGTGCCGACATGGAAGGGGTGGTGCCCGAAGACCGCGGCATCGGAATGGCGTTCCAGAATTTCGCGCTCTTCCCGCACATGGACGCGCATGCGAACATCGCGAGCCCGCTGACCGCGCGGCGCGAAACCCGCTCCGGGATCGAGGCGCGCGTGAAGGAGATCGCGACACTCCTGAAAATCGACCATGTGCTCGCCCATCGGCCGATGGAATTGTCGAACGGGCAGAAGCAGCGAACCGCTCTCGGACGGGCGCTGGCGGCGGAACCGTCGATCCTCCTGCTGGACGACCCGCTCAGGAACGTCGATGCCAAGCTCCGCTTCGAGATGCGGCTGGAATTGCCACGCCTTCTCAAGGAGCAGAACGCGACGGTGATCCTTGTCACGCAGGACTACAAGGAGGCGATGGCGCTCGGTGACCGGATCGCGGTGATGGGCGATCGCGGCATCGTCCAGGTCGGCACGCCGGAAGAGATCTACCTGCGCCCGAGCTCGACCCGCATTGCACGGCTGTTCGGAGACCCGACGATAAACCTCCTGGACGTCGTTCCGGAAGTCGGTACGCACGGGCCGATCATCCAGCTTTCCGGCAGGGAGATCGCGATCTCCGGAAGCTACGCGGGAGCGGTCGGCCAGGCATGCAGCCTCGGCATTCGCCCTGAGGCGATCCACTTCGTCGAGCCCGGTGCTCCGGGCGCGTTCCCGGTCGAGATCGAGGCCGAAACGCCGCTGAACGAGAAGACGGTGACCCTTGCGGCGACCCGGAATCACCGCGAAGTCCTTGTGTCCCGCCCCTCCGGCACCCCGGGCCCCGATCGCGGCAGCGCGCACGTCGCGTTCGACATGGGCAACGCGCTCCTGTTCGACCTTGCGACCGGAGCCCGAATGATCGGTACCGACGCCCCGGCGAAGGAGACGTCGAAATGAACGGCGCGGTGCTCAGGCTGGAGAATGTCGACAAGTTCTACGGAGCCGTCGGGCACGGGGTCCATGCGGTTCGCGATGTCAGCATGGATGTCGGCAAGGGCGACATAATCGCGCTCCTGGGCTCTTCCGGCTGCGGCAAGACCTCGACACTGCGCATGATCGCGGGATTCGAGGAGACAAGCCGGGGCAAGATCCACCTGTCTGGCCGCGAGGTGCAGACGCTTCCGCCTGTCAGGCGTCATGTCGCCATGGCATTCGAAGGCTATTCGCTCTACCCGACGGTCAATGTCCGTGACAACATCGCCTTCGCCCTGAAGGCGCAGCGGCTGTCGAGGTCGGCGGTGAACGCCAAGGTGGCCGAAGTTGCCGAGATGCTTGAAATCGGCGACATTCTCGAACGAATGCCGAATTCCCTTTCGGGCGGGCAGCAGCAACGCGCGTCCTTGGCTCGGGCGCTGATCCGGGACGCCAACCTCTATCTTCTCGACGAGCCGATGGGCCAGCTCGAACCGCAGCTCAGAACGCTCCTCAGAGGCCGGCTCAAGCACTTCATCAAGGAACGCGGCATGACCGCGATCCTCGTCACGCACGACCAGACGGAAGCGAATGCGCTGGCCGACCGAATCGCGGTGATGGAGGACGGGGTGCTGCAGCAATTCGCCAGCCCTGCCGAACTCAAGGAACGTCCGGCAAACCTGTTCACCGGCACTTTCGTTGGTGAACCGCCGATGAATGTGTTTCCTGTATCGGTCGCGTCCGACGACGGAAGGCTCGCCTTGCGCTTTGATGGCGGACAGTCCCTTGCTTACCCGGAAAGCGCGTTTGCGGCCGAGGTGCGTGCTGCGCTCTTCGCAAGGAGACAGGTTGTCATCGGCGTCAGGCCGTACGCGGTTCGCCGTTCCGGGACCGGGGCGCCGGCGAATGTGCTGACGAACCAGTGGCTCGGTGATCAGAGCCATGTTTCAGCGAGTTTCGCCAAGGGCACGATCGTCCTGGTCGAGCATGATCGGGCGCATGCCGCGATCGGCGACCGGATTTTGATCGAACTGAGCCCGGCAGACCTCCATGTCTTCGATCCCGAAAGCGGCATGGCCATCAGCCACGGGCGCGAGCTGGCCTGATGGCGGAACGCCGTGGGGATATCCTGATCGGCATCGATGCGGGCACATCCGTCATCAAGTCGATCGCGTTCGATCTTGCCGGCAGGCAGATCGCCATCGCATCGGTCGCGAACCGTTACGTCACGCGTCCGGACGGAGCCGCCGTGCAGTCCATGGATGACACCTGGACCGATTGCGCCCGCACGCTCAGGGAGCTCGGCGGAAAGGTCGACCGGCTTGCAGGGCGGACGGCCGCACTGGCGGTGACGGGCCAGGGGGACGGAACCTGGCTGATCGACCGCGACAACCGGCCGGTGACCGAGGCATGGCTCTGGCTCGATGCGCGCGCGGCGCCGGTCGTCGAGCGGTTCCGTGGCACCGAAGCCGACCGTGAACGCTTCCTCATCACCGGCGCCGGGTTCAATGCCTGCCAGATGGGCGCACAGCTCGCCTGCATGAAGGAGATCATGCCTGAAGCGGTCTCGGCGGCGGATGCCGCGCTGCACTGCAAGGACTGGCTGTACCTGAACCTTACGGGCGTCCGTGCGACGGGGCCGTGCGAGGCGGTCTTCACCTTCGGAGACTTCCGGACCCGCGCCTATGACGACAGGATCCTGGAAGCCCTGGACCTGTTCCCCGAAAGGCGGCTTCTGCCGGAAATCCTGGACGGTTCGCAAGTCACGCACGGCCTGGGCGAAGCGGCGGCAGCCGTGACCGGGCTGCGCAGCGGCACCCCGGTGACGCTTGGATATCTCGATGTGCCCTGCACGGCACTTGGTGGAGGAATCTATACTTCGGGCAGCGGTGCCGGCTGCACGATCATCGGTTCGACCGGGATGCACATGCGCGCGACCCCGGCGTCCGGCGCATGTCTCAACGATGACCTGACCGGCTATGTCATGTGCCTTCCCGTTCAGGGAATGGTCGCGCAATGCCAGTCGAACATGGCTGCGACGCTGAATGTCGATTGGCTCCTGAACCTTGCCGAAAGCCTGCTGGGCGAGTTCGGCCACGCAGGCATCCGTTCGGAGATGATTGCACGGATCGACGACTGGGTGGAGGCCGGCACGCCTGGCCGCGTGCTCTACCATCCCTACATTTCCGACGCCGGCGAGCGTGGGCCGTTCGTCGACCCCGCGGCACGGGCCGCGTTCGTCGGGCTCTCGACCGGGCACCGCTTTCCCGACCTCATGCGAGCGGTCGTGGAGGGCCTGGGACTTGCGGGGCGCGACTGCTACGGCGCGATGGGCGATCTGCCCTCCGAGATTCGGCTGGCGGGCGGCGCGGCGCGTTCGGACATGCTGCGGCGAATATTTTCCGCGTCGGTTGGCGTTCCCGTGCGCCGCTCGCTTCGCGAAGAGGCCGGGGCGGCCGGGGCGGCGATGATGGCGGCCGTCGCGATCGGCGCTTACCCCGACATCGAGGCATGCATCGCCAAATGGGTGACGCCCTGTCTCGGAGGAATCGAGGCGCCGGATCCAGCGTTGTCCGGGATCTACGAGGACATCTATCCGGCCTATCGGGCAGCGCGCGAGAGCCTGTCACCCGTTTGGGCCGCACTTTCAGAATCCGGCAGGCGACATGGCTAGCGAGATCGCGATCATCGGCGACCACTTCATGCTCCCTGAAGTCTTCGAGGAAAGGGTCCTGGACGCCTGCGGCGAGAGGGTGGTTACGCGAACCAGAAAGGACGACTGGCCGGACGTCCCGATGGAGCACGGCTATGCCAGTCCGGGCATGGACGGGCTGAAGGAGTATCTTGGCACCGCCGATGACGTCGTCGAATTCGTCGGCTCGGCCAAGGTCCTTGTCACCCATCTCGCCCCGATGAGCCGGGGGATGCTCGAACGTCTTCCGGAACTTGAGCTGGTCGCCGTCTCCAGAGGCGGACCGGTGAACATCGACATGGAGGCCGCCCGGGATCACGGCGTCCTGGTCGTCAATGCGCCGGGACGGAATGCGACCGCAGTCGCGGAATTCACGATCGGCGCGATCCTTGCCGAGACGCGCAAGATCCGTGAGGGTCACGAGGCGCTGCGCGCCGGCACATGGCGCGGGGACCTCTACCGTGCCGATGCAACGGGCCGCGAGTTGAGCGAAATGACCGTGGGCGTGATCGGTTACGGAAACATCGGCACCAGGGTCGTCCGGCTCCTTCGTGCCTTTGGCTGCCGCATTCTGGTACACGATCCCTATGTCCAGCTTGATCCGAAAGATGCAGCGGCAGGCATTGAACTGGCCTCGTTCCACCGGCTCCTGGCAGAGAGCGATGTCGTGACGCTTCACGCCAGGGTGACTGATGAAACGTGCGGCATGATGAATGCCGAGGCCTTCGCACGAATGAAGGATGGCGCTCTCTTCGTGAACACGGCGCGAGGGCCGCTCTGTGACTACGATTCACTCTACATGGCGCTGACGGAGGGTGGCCTCGGCTCCGCGATGCTCGATACCTTCGGTGTCGAGCCGGTGGCCTCGGACTGGCCCCTGCTCGGGTTGCCGAATGTCACGCTGACACCGCATGTTGCGGGTGCCTCGGTGCGTACCGTCACCCGTGCAGCGGAACAGGCGGCCGAAGAAGTTCGCCGCTATCTCGCCGGCGAGCCGCCGTGCAACCCGTGCTGAGGTCAGGACAATGAAGGAATCGGACCTGAGAAGCGGGATGGTCTCCGCCTGCAAGTCGCTTGTAGCCGACGGGATGATCCGGGGCACCTCGGGAAACATCTCGGTCCGAACGCGTGGAGACATGCTCATCACGCCGACCGCGGTCGGATATGACGTGCTCCGGCCGGAGATGATTGCGCGGATGGCGCTCGACGACGAAGCCGGCAGTTGGGATGGACCGAACGCGCCCTCGACGGAGTGGAGGTTCCACCGCGACATCCTGCGCACCAGGGAGGACATAGGCGCGGTGGTGCACACGCATGCCCCCTGGTGCACCGTCCTGGCCGTGGCCCGAAGGTCAATCCCGGCGATCCACTACATGATTGCGGCCTTTGGCGGCCCCGAGATTCGCGTGGCGGAATACGCGCGCTACGGAACTGCGGAACTCAGCGCCAATGTCATCGAGGCGATGGAGGGACGGAACGCTTGCCTCATGGCCAATCATGGCATGGTCGTGGTCGGGACGCACCTGTTCCGCGCGATCTGGCTCGCCGGCGAGCTGGAGGCGCTGGCGCACCAGCACTACCATGCGCTCGCCATCGGAAGTGGCCATGTACTGACCCCTGCCCAGGTTGCGGAGACCGCGCGCGGCTTCGAGACCTATGGCGTCGAGTCGCGAGAGGTGGCGGATTGAACGCATCGGTCGACCTCTGCATCATCGGCGGCGGCATCAACGGTGCGGGCATAGCACGAGATGCCGCAGGTCGCGGGCTGTCGGTCGTGCTCTGCGAAAGGGACGATCTGGCCCAGGGCACCTCGTCGCGCTCGGGCAAACTGGTGCATGGCGGACTGCGATATCTCGAATTCCGGGAGTTCCGGCTCGTCCGGGAGGCGTTGATCGAACGCGAGGTCTTGCTGAACGCCGCGCCCCATATCATCTGGCCGATGCGTTTCGTGCTTCCGCACAGTCCGGTGGACCGCCCCGCCTGGCTGATCCGGTCGGGGCTTTTCCTCTATGACCATCTCGGCGGGCGAAAGAGACTTCCGGGCACCCGGACCCTCGACCTTCGGCGCGACCTGGAGGGAGCGCCGCTGCTCGACGAGTACACGAAGGGCTTCGAGTATTCCGATTGCTGGGTGGATGACGCACGCCTCGTCGTGCTGAACGCGCTTGATGCAGCGGAACGGGGGGCGACGGTGCTGACCCGGCATGCCGCTCAAAAGGCGCAGCGTGGACATGATTTCTGGACCGTGACCGTCAGGGACAGGACAGCCAACGAGGCGCGCGACATCCGGGCAAGGGTCCTGGTCAATGCCGCCGGCCCCTGGGTAAGCGACGTCGCGACCCGTGTCGCGGGCGCGACGTCGCGAAGAAGCGTGCGGCTCGTGAAGGGCAGCCACATCATCACGCACAAGTTCTGGCAAGGACCGCAAGCCTATCTTGTCCAGAACAGGGATCGACGGATCGTCTTCGTGAACCCATATGAAGACGGCAAGGCGCTCATCGGCACGACGGACATCGCCTACGAAGGCCGTGTCGAGGATGCCGCATGCACCGAGGAGGAAATTGCCTACCTGATCGAGGTCGTGAACCGCTACTTCAAGGAAAAGCTCCGGCGAGAGGAAGTGCTGGCGACCTATTCGGGCGTCCGACCGCTCTTCGACGACGGCAAGGGCAATCCCACCGCCGTGACACGCGACTATGTCTTCGACCTCGACGAGGCGGGCGGCGCGCCGCTTCTGAGCATTTTCGGCGGCAAGATCACCACGTTCCGCGGGCTTGCCGAACGAAGCATGCACATGCTTGCGAGGTTCTTCCCGGAGATGGGGAGCGACTGGACACGTGACGCTTCGCTTCCGGGCGGAGAGATGGCTGACTCGGATTATGTTTCCTTCAGCGAAAGGCTGAAGTCGGAATACCCGTGGTTGCCACGTGCAATTCGCAACCACTATGGGCGGCTCTACGGCGCGCGCACCGAGCGGGTTGTGGACAATGCGGCATCGTTGGCGGACCTCGGCCGTCATTTTGGGGGCCATCTCTACGAAGCCGAGGCTCGCTACCTTGTCCAGACCGAATGGGCGCGGACCGCGGAGGACATTCTTTGCCGCCGGACGAAGGAATGTCTTCACATGACGAAGGACGAGCAGGCTGACTTTGCCGAATGGTTCGATGCCACTTTGGCCCCGATCACGTGAGAGAACTGCCATGAGCGCGGTGCCGGCACCTCCGGATGAGCTTGGCGAACTCGCCGGATTCCCGGCCGGCATCGATTCAGATCCGCTCCTGACCCGGAAGGCGGGCGAAAACGGTACGTTCAATGATGGCGGTGCAATATGGATCAAGGCCTCAGGCACGCTGCCAGCCGAGGCCGAGACAAGGGACATTCCTGTCGCCATTGATCTGGAGGCGAAGCGCGAGTGTCGCGAGGACCTGGGTGTCGATGCCGGCCGGTCGCAGGGTTTCGTGCCCAGGGGAAGCGGCCTTCGCTCATCGATCGAGACGAGCCTCAATGCCGTGTTCGACCATCGTGTCGTCGTCCACCTGCATTGCATGAACACGCTGGCGCATGCGTTGCAGCAGGAGGCGGAAGAGATCCTGACGGAATGGCTTGCCGGGTTCTACCTGCGCCTCGCACCCCTTGTGCGGCCCGGAGCGCAGCTTGCCGCGCGTGAGCGCGGCCGACTCCACCCGGAAACCGGACGGCCCGATTTCGTCATCCCGGGAAATTCGCGCTGGGAGGCCAAGTCATGCCGTTTACCCTCTCGCTGAACACAAACCCGCTCGTGAACCGTTTCGCTGAACCCGAAGACCTGGTCCGCACCGTTGCCCACGATTTCCGGATCCGCGATCTTCAGCTGACGCACGAGTTCATCAATCCAGGCTGGCCGGCGCCGGTGATCCGTCGATTGACCCGGGACATGGACAAGGCGCTCCAGCGGACCGGCGTGAGGGTGACGAGCGGCATGACCGGACCCTACGGCCGGCTTAACCATTTCGGGCATCCCGATGCCGATGTGCGGCGCTACTATGTCGACTGGTTCAGGACATTTGCGGAAATCATCGGAGATCTGGGCGGCAGGTCGGTCGGCACGCAATTCGCAATCTTCACCTATCGTGACTACGACGACCCTGAACGGCGTGAGGAACTGGTCCGGATCGCGATTGACTGTTGGGCCGAGACGGCCGAACACGCGAAGGCTGCAGGTCTTGATTTCGTCTTTTGGGAACCAATGAGCATTGGCCGCGAATTTGGAGCGACCATCGCGGATTGCCTTGGACTCCAGGCACGGTTGAGCGCTGTGGAAATGGCGGTGCCGATGTGGATGATGGCAGACTTGGATCACGGCGATGTCGGCAGTCCGGACCGGCACGACCATGACCCCTATGCCTGGGCGCGAGCTGTACCGCGACACTCGCCGATCATTCACGTCAAGCAGAGCCTGATGGACAAGGGGGGACACCGCCCCTTCACGGCGGAATTCAACGCCAAGGGGCTGATCCAGCCCGAGCCGTTGATCGCCGCCCTCCGCGAGGGCGGCGGCGCGGACAACGAGATCTGCCTGGAACTGAGTTTCAAGGAACGCGAGCCAAGTGATCGCGAAGTGCTCCCCGGGATAGCCGAATCCATCGCTTTTTGGGCGCCCTACATCGCCACGGGTGCGGAGGATCTGAGTTGAGGGAAGCCGGTTACCGGGCCCTATCGGAACAAAGGTACATGAGGCGACATAGTGCCTGCCCGAAAATCCTCAAGCTATTGACTCCATGCAAGGAATCTGGAATTCTCCGGTTCGAAGACCGGGCCGGAGGTGCCGTTTTCCTGGCCTTTTTGCGCAATTCCGGTTGATTCCGGCAATTCTTCGCGAGGCAGGCATGAGAGAGGCAATCAATCCGCAGCTGGAACTCGGCGAGGTCCGCATCGAGGACATCGACCTGGACCTCAAGTCGGCCCTAACTCAACATAGGGTGCGCCAGGCTAACTGGTGCGAGTGCAGCGGGTGAGAGTCCCGCAGGAAGGGTGCAGCGAATCTAGCTGTTGAACTCGCAGGTGAAAGTCCTGTCGGCGCAATTCTCAGTTTGGCGCCGTAGCATATCCCACTGAACGCAGAGAGATCTGTGCACAGCGAGCTGGGAAGTACAAAGTCACCGTAGGCCAGTCTATTGACCTGGTCTGGTCAGCCAGGGTGGCGAGCAAACCGGAGGACCGTAGCGAAAGCGAACGATTGTTTGAAGCGACGAAATGGGACTCCCACATGAAGCTGATTTGTGGGGCAAATGGGGACGCCAAGGGTTTCCTTTCTACCTGATGGCTAGAACCGATGCGGAAGAACTGAGGAAAGCACGCATTGGGTCCCCCGACGTATAGACGGCGGCAATTCGGGAAAGTTCAGCGGTGAAAGATCGGAAGGTGAAAGGAACAGACAGGATGACCCATGAATGTCAAAGACCAAACCTATAACCGCAAACGGGAAATGGCGCGGGGGTGCACGCCAATTTTTGGGGTTGACCTGATTCCTTTCTTCCTTGCGAGAGTTCGGCGGGTCGCGCGGAGGGTTGAAGCTTTCCTGCTTCCATGTTCTTCCGGGCTCGATCCCTGCGCGGCCGACAATGACCGGATCAACCGGTCGGCGCCGCGTGACCGGGAAGAGGAGAGCAGGAGAAACGATTTATGTGCGGCAGTGACAATGAGCCGGGGTCCCATGATCCGGATGTGGCGGCATCCCTGAAGGATCTGGCCCGGAAGGGTTCGGGGAAACACCGGATCGTTTGCGAGAGTGGCGGCGTTTCCACGGAGTACTGGCTTGAGGGCGGCGAAGTCCGGAGCCGCGACGTTCCGTCCGCCGGGCAGGCTGCGTCATCCATGGCCGCGTTCGAGGCGGCGGCGCATTCGGGCTTCGCGGACCTGGCCCCGAAGTTGGAGAGCGATCTGGGCGGCAAGGAGGTCGCGGACCTCGACGGCATCGAGATCGCGATCCGGGACGTGACGCATTCCAGCGGCGCTGCAATGTACAAGTCGCTGCTTGAGCGGGTCGACGCGGAGCTTCCGACGCCCGACTGCCCGGAATGCGGCAAGCCGATGGAACGGCACCAGAAGGCCGGCAAGTCCTTTGCCTCGCGTCTGGGACCCGTGGAGGTCGAGCGGACGTATTGCCGCTGCCGGGACTGCGGTTCCGGCTTCTTCCCCCTGGACCGCGCCCTCGGGCTGGAGGGGCAGACGGCCACGCCTGGCGCGGCGAGCATCGTGGCCGACGCCGTGGTCTCGGACAGCTTCGAGGAGGCGTCCCGCAAGCTGCGCAACCTGGCCGGGGTGAAGGTTCCCGCGACGACGCTGCGACGATGGACCCTGGAGCTCGGCGAGGAAGCGCAGCGGTTTGAGCGGGATGTCGTCGAGGAGGGAGGGCCTGCCGCGGACCGGGTCTATGTCGAGGCCGACGGCACCGGCGTCCCGATGCGCCGGAGCGAGACGGAGGGCGTGAAGGGCAGGCAGGAGGACGGCTCGGCGAAGACCAGGGAGGCGAAGGTGATTGTCACCTTCACTGCCGAGGGCGCGAGCCCGAAGACCGGCGAGCCGACGAAGGACGAGGGCAGCGACACGGTGAGCGCCCTGATCGACAGCGCCGCTTCGGTCGGCGGCGTCAGCCGGGCATCGGAGTTCGCCGGCCGGCTTGACCGGCAGCTTTGCCGGGACGGCGTCTGCAATGCCAAGGAGGTGGTCCTCATCTCCGACGGCGCGGCCTGGATCACCAACGTGGCCGACGAACTGCTTGCAGGCATGCGGAAGACCTGCATCCTGGATGTGTTCCACGCGCTCGAATACGCATCCGAAGCCCTCAAGGTGCTGGTCGGATGCGAGTTCGCGCGCAAGGCGCGCCTGGCGGGAATCAAGGCCCAGCTGCTGGACGGGAAAGTTGGCCGCGTCATGGCGGACCTGCGACCGCACCGCGGTCGAGGGAAAGCGGTGGCGAAGTGCATTGACTATTTCGATTCGAACAAGGGGAGGATGCGCTACGACGAATACCGGGCGCGCGGCATGCAGATTGGAAGCGGCCAGATCGAGAGCAGCTGCAAGCAGATTGTCGTCACCCGCTTCAAGAGGTCGGGATGCAAATGGTCGAAGCGGGGCGCGAACGCACTGCTGGCACTGAAAAGTTGCTGGGAAAACTCAGGGTGGGAAGAGTTCGCTTTCTGGAAGGCTCAACGGATCGCCGCAGCCTGACCCAAAAAATTGGCGTGCACCCATGGCGCGGAGTATCTTTCACTGGCGGATGAGGTCGATTAAGCGACGATGGGTGGGACAACACAACCCACTCTGAGCGAGGACCTCTGGGTTCGGGTGGCTACAAGTCCGGCGTCATGGTGTCGGTGCTCAGAAACCGATGTAGAGTGGCGTCAGCCTGTCGCCTACGGATAGGGTAAACGCCTGCGGCGGACAGAGTATGGCTGGGTCAGCCTTAACCTGTTGCAGCATGCGGAAGGCCCTATCTCAACTTTGCGGTGCCCGATGCTTGAAGCCGTACCCGGGAAAACCGGACGTACGGAATTTTAGGCTGAAGTTCTAGCCGATTTTCGGTCCTGATTTGGAATTTGCCGTTTTCGTTCAATGGGTTGCGGGCCGGCCGACTCTTCCAGGATGGTCACGTGTAGGCAGTAGCAGGATGCGGCGCACCTTGCGACCCGATGGCGGGCATGCGCTGCATTTCCATGACGTGTCCCAATGTGGTGGATCTTTTGACTTGACAATATAGCGAGGCTCGTCCAGAAAGGCAACGGAAGGTAGGCACTAGCACGAGGGGAGCCCCATGACCTCATCCATGCACGTGGCCGTCATCAAGTCGCGCCAGAACGGAAGGACCTACACCTCCGTCCTCCTCCGACAGAGCTATCGCGACCACAACAACCGGGTGCAGAAGCGGACCCTGGCCAACCTCTCCCGCCTGCCGCCGCACACGATCCCGCTCCTGCGCGGCGCACTCGCGGGAAAGCGGTACGCGGAGGCCGGCGACGTTCTCGGGGACCCGGTCCGCTCCCGCCACCACGGGGCGGTGCAGGCGGTGCGGACGGCCATGGACGCCATCGGCCTGCCCCGCATGGTCTCCCGCG
>CBDCBG010000004.1:0-289000 GCA_965214325.1 Paracoccaceae bacterium | reverse complement strand
GTCTCCCGCGCGCTGCCCGGAACGGGAGCTTGTCCTGGCCATGGTCGCCGGCCGCATCCTCAGGCCGGACTCGAAGCTCGCCACGACGCGCTGGTGGAAGGGCTCCACCCTGCCGGAGGAGTTCGGCATCGACCGCGACGTCGACGCAGACGGCCTCTACGCCGCGATGGACTGGCTGCATGACCGGCAGGAGGGCATCCAGGGCCGCCTGGCAAGGCGCTGGATCAAGGAAGACGACCTCGTCCTCTGGGACCTGTCATCGACCTGGTACGAGGGAAGCCGCTGCCCGCTCGCACGCTTCGGCTACAGCCGCGACCGCAAGCGGGGCCTCCCGCAGATCAACTTCGGCCTCCTCTGCGACCGTGACGGCCGCCCGGTCGCGGTCTCGGTCCATCCGGGAAACGTCACCGACAAGGACACCCTCCTGCCCGAGCTCGACCGCCTGCAACGCCGCTTCGGCCTCTCCCGGGTGGTGATGGTCGGGGACCGCGGCATGATCATCGAGGCCACCATCGAGGTCCTGCGCGAACGCGACGGCGCCGACTGGATCACCGCCCTCAAGGGCCGGACCATCCGCAAGCTCGCCCGCCAGGGCCGTCTCGACCGTTTCCAGGATCCCGAACACGAGCGGACCCTGTTCGAGATCCGGGACCATCCCGACTTCCCCGGCGAGCGTCTCGTCGCCTGTCGCAACCCCCGCCTTGCCGGGCACCGCGGCCGGGTCCGGCAGGAGCTGCTCGAGGCCACCGAGAGGGCGCTCTCGGAGATCGCCGCGCGGGTCGAGGGCGGAACCCTCAAGGGCGAGGCCGGCATCGGTCTCGCCGTCGGCGAGGTCATCAACAGGCGAAGGATGAAGAAGCACTTCGATCTCGACATCACCGCGACCGGCTTCGGCTTCCGCCGCAGGCAGGAGTCCATCGACGCCGAGGCCGCCCTCGACGGGATATACGTCATCCGCACCTCGCTCGGACCCGACGACATGGAAGCCGCCGAATGCGTCAGGAGCTACAAGAGACTGACCAGCGTGGAGCGTGCATTCCGAAATCTCAAGCTGAGCGACCTCCAGGTCCGGCCGGTCCGGCACCGCCTCGAGCACCGGGTCCGCGCCCGCTTCTTCATCTGCATGCTCGCATGCCTCGTCGAATGGCACATGCGGAAGGCGTGGGCCCCCCTGTGCTACACCGACACCGAACCCGACGGGACCAGGGATCCGGTCCTGCCCGCACGGCGCTCGGACGCGGCGCTGGCGAAGGTACATGCCCACACCCTGCCGGACGGCAGCCGCGTGCACAGCTTCCGCACCCTTCTCGACAGCCTGTCAACCATCGTCCGCTCAACCCACGCGGTTCCATGCACGGGCGGAGGGAAGGCGGAAACCATGGTCGAGGTGACAACCCGGCCCGACGCCGAACAGGAGAGGGCGCTGACGCTGCTGAAGGACATCGCGAAAATGTAGCGAGCGCCGAGATGTAGGCAGAGACTGACATCCCGTTCATGGGCATCCCGTTGACGGGAAACAAAAATCCTGAAAACTCCCCAAGAACTTCAGTTTCACCATTTGAGCATGGGAACCCAGGAACAGATCGCTGTTCTGATTCGGCTTGCGTTTGCGGAGATGCTTGTTGAACAAGGTCACCCGGCAACCGTCATTCTTGATGATGCGCTTGTGTTCTCTGATGACCGCCGGATGAGCCGGATGTTCGATATCCTCAATATGGCGGCGCAGAACGTCCAGGTGATCATCTTTACGTGCCGGGAGCAACTCTTCGAGGAACTTGGCGGCAGGCAGTTGTCATTGCAGCCCGGAAGCAGCGAAGAGCTGGTGTCGGCATGAATCGGGCGGGAGGCCGTTATGAGAATGTCATCTGTTCGCACTTGGAACTTCAGGCCCCACTTCCAGTCCGAAGTGCAACGCCGGCCATTTCCGTAGCGAGGGCGTAGCCCGAGCGGAGGAAATGGCCCGGCGGCGGAATTTCCCTGCCCCAGGCACCGGAAATCCGGGCCGGATGCGGCTGAAGTCCCTCGGGTACGGAGCGTAGTCAGGCTCTCTCGACAGTGCAAGCCCCGCGCAGTGACGTGATCGGCCCGCCGGGCGAAGTGAGGGCGGAGCCCGAACGAGGCCGGCGGGCCGATCACGTCGCTTTCCCCCTCGGACCGGTCCCCTGAAGGACGGTCCGGGACGGTTTCCGTCAGGGAGGCCGCGCCTTCCGGAACGCCTCCTCCGGCGTCAGGTAGCCCAGCGCCTTCCTCGGACGCGCGTCCGTCCGGTCCTGAACCGCCTTCACCTGTGCGTCGGTGACCTGGCGGAAGTCCGTCCATTTCGGAAAATACTGACGCACGAGACCGTTCGTGTGCTCGTTCAGGCCGCGCTCCCAGGAATGGTACGGCGTGGCGAAAAAGAACCCTGCACCGAGCGCCTGAGCCACCTGGGCGTGACCCGCGAACTCCTTCCCGTTGTCCGCCGTGATCGTGTGGACCAGCGCGTACAGCGGCAGCAGCATTCCGAGCATCGCGTTGCCGACCGCGTCCGCCGTCTTCCGGCCGACCAACGCCAGAAGCGTGTATTTCGACGCTCGGTCCACCAGCGACACCAGCGCGCCGCCGTGGCCCTTCCCGATGATCGTGTCCGCCTCCCAGTCGCCGACCCGCCCCTTCGCCTCCGCCACCGCCGGACGCTCGGAGATGTCCACGCGGCCCGGGATGTGCCCGCGCCCCGCATGACGGCTGCCCTTCCAGTTCGGCCTCTTTCCCCGGCGGCGGAGGAACAGGTAGAGCTGGCCACCAGCCTTCCGATCGGCGCGGACGTGCCGGTAGATCCACTGCCGCCCCGCCATCGGGACGCCCTCCTTCCTGAGACGGCCGGCGACCTGCTCGGGGCTCCAGCCGTCGGCCAGCCTGTCCTCCACCAGCCGCCACCGCTCCGGCGTCATCTTCCTGGCAACCGACGAGGCCGCGCTGCGCCGTGCCGAAGCCTTCCCCTGCGCCTGCCTGTGCCGATAGCCGCGGCCGCCGCCGTTCCGGCGCACCTCGCGCCAGACCGTCGTCCGGTCGCGGCCCAGCTGCCGCGCGATCGCTGGTTCAGAAAGCCCGCTTTTCCTCAGCGCGCAAATCTGGCACCGTTCCTCCTGGGTCAGATGGTGGTAGCCCTTTGGCATGGCAATCTCCCAGCTTCACAACCGGGACTGTCGCCGCCATCTGGCCCACATGCAACATCCTGTGCCGAAAAAGCAGTCACCCACTACCGCTGGTGTTGCACTTCAGAGTGGAACGGGGGAGGTCATTTGATGACGAAACGGTGCCGCTGAACAACCATGGGTGCCTGGTTGGCCCGAACGGCGCTGGCAAATCGACGGTAGCTATACCAATCCAACTAAAAGGCTTATCCCCCTGGCCAAGGCGGCACAAGATGTTGTGTCGGCGCCAGCGGCCGGTTTCCCGGATCCGTTGCGCAGAACGCGCCGGCACGGCCGCAAGGCGGTCCCGGCGGCGGGAATTCCGGGATGCGGGGGCGTGGGCGGACTGCGGGCGCGGGGTTCCGGCGCCGGGGCCGCGTCAGGCGCGTCCTTCGACGATGTCCTGATACGTTGCGGGCGGCAGCCCGAGGCCGATGCCGAGGAGGCTGTCGAGCGAGGTCCGCCGGTGGCGGCGCCGGTTCCAGCGGAAGACGAACTCGTCCAGGCAGCGCTGGACGTGCTTGCGTCTCAGCCCGTGATGCACCCCCAGGGCCCGGCGCTTCAGGTTCGAGAAGACCCGGTGGACCCAGGTCAGGATCTCGTGCGCCTTGCGGTCGCCGACCACCCTTTCCTCCCACGGGTTGTCGGGCAGGCCGCTGTACCCGAGCCAGCCGTCGGTGACGACCCGCGCGCCGGGCGCGACCGCGTCCGGCACGAACCCGTGCAGAGCCTCGGAGGCGTGGTTTCCCACGGCCTTCAGCCGGATGCGGCGCGGCTTCCCGCATTCCGAGAGCTCGACCGCCCCGGCCAGGAGGATCCTGCCGTCGGCGCTGCGGCCCCGGCCTGACACGCCCTTCACCCCTGCCGCGCCGCTGCCGTCGCGGCAGGGCATGGACGCCTCGTCGACCTCCGCGATCCCCTGCAGCAGGCTCCGGTCCGGGTCGACCATGGCACGGCGCAGCTTGTGCAGCAGCAGCCAGGCCGTCTTGCAGCTGCCGATCCCCAGCTGCGCCTGGAGCTGGAGCGCGGAAATCCCGTTGGAATGCGTGGCCACGAGATGCGCGGCGAGAAACCATGTCTTCAGAGGCAGGTGGCTGCGGTGCATCACCGTGCCCGCCGTCACGGAGGTCTGGCGCCCGCAGTCCGCGCACTCGCGGACGATGCGCTCGCCCTTCAGCTCCCAGCCCTTCGTGCCGCCGCAGGCCGGGCACGCGAAGCCGTCGCCCCAGCGCAGCTCCGCCAAGTGGCGGGCGCAGGCCCCGTCGTCCGGGAAGAGCTCCTCGAACTGTTGGCGGGACATCGGGCGGTCGTCTTTCAGTCGGCTGGGCATGACTGGAACATAACGCAAACACGGCGTGACGTCAACCTCCTCGGACACAAAATGTGGGACCACCTGTGCTAAGGGGATAAGCCTTCCAACTAAATTGAGACTCAGAACAACGTAGCAACATCATCTGGTGTTTCGACCCATGATGTTGGCCCTGTACGCACGAAGAGGGTCAAGAACGGCCAGATTTTTCGACTTGTAGCTATTTTGTTGGCATCTGGGGACGTGTTCCGCAACTCATGAAAAGCGGAACGATCTTTTTTGCACGCAAAATCAGTGGCTTGAGGAATCCGTATATTTGTTCCGCAACGCCATGCCAAAATCAGGCCGAAACCCGTGCTGATCGGATATGCGCGCGTTTCCACGACCGGGCAGAACCTGGAAAGCCAGATCGAACGCCTCCTAAGCGAGGGCTGTGACACGATCTTCCAGGAGAAGCTGGCCGGATTCGACCGTCGCTGACCTCAGCTCGAGAAGATGCTCGGCACGCTTCAGCCACAGGACACGTTGATCGTCACAAGCCTCGATCGCCTTGCGCGCTCGACCAGCGACCTCTTCGTCATCACCCGGAAAATAGAGACTGCCGGCGCCTCGTTCCGGTCCCTGCGCGAACCATGGGCGGATACGACAAGCTCCATGGGGAAGTTCCTGCTTACTGTTCTTGCGGGACTTTCCGAGCTCAAACGCAACCTCATCAACGAGCGCACGGAGGAAGGTCGCGCCTCGGCCAGAAAGCGCGGCGTGAAGTTCGGACGCAAGTTCAAGCTGACTCCTCACCAGCAGGATCAGGTCAGATCCATGCTCAAGGACGGACAATCCATCCGCGCCATCGCACGCCACTTCAACGTCGGCGTCGCTACAATCGACCGCATCAAGAGAACTACGCAAATCTCATGAAAATCTTGCCGTTTTGAGCCCCTTCGTGCGTACAGGGCCGGTAAGCCTGACTACGCTCCGCTCCAAAGGGGCTTCGGCCGCATCCGGCTCGGATTGCCGGTGCCTGGGGCAGGAAAAGGCCGGCGTTGCACTTCGGACTAAAAGTGGGGAATGATTTCTTGCGTCGACTTTCACATCCAAACCATTCCGCTGCCATTGCAATCGGAGCACGTCCTTTCAATAGTTAGTGCCTGCCAGAAAACCCCCTCGTCCGGCGATTGCAAGTCCGGTTTTCGCCCGCGTTTGCGCGTCTGTCGCCCGAGAGCGTGGCACGCCGCCGGGCTGACAGCGCCAGCTGGCGGCGGGATCGCGTGTTCGGGACGTGAATCCGCGTCCCTAGGCGGCGTCGGCGCATGGGCTGCCGTTCCCGCGCCGGGCGGGTTCCGGATCGTCCGGGTCTTGCGGGGATGTCGTCAGGCGGCGCGGCGCTGCCGTTCCCGCGCCTTCCGGCGCAGCAGAAGGCCGATGCGGTGGACGTTCAGGGCGACCACGGAGAGGGCGACGACGCGGGCAAAGCCCTCGGCGCCCTGTGCCAGGACCCGGTCGAGACCGCGGTGCCCGAGGTTGTTGATCGCCGATTCCACCGCCGGATGCTGACGGCGCATCGCGGCGAACCCCTCGCCCCGCTCGCGTTCCTGGTCGGCCTTGTTGAGGTATCCCTTCTTCGGCAGCACGTTGTCATCGAGCAGCTCGTCGAGGCGGACCCGGTTCCCGGGGCTGTGGAAGCCGCGGTCGAAGCTCGCTGCGCGGAGGTCGGGAAAGGCTGACTGCGCGGCCTCGACCATGGGCACGGCGAAGTCGACGTCGCTGCCCTGCCACATGACCTCGTGGTGCAGCACGAAGCCGTGTTCGTCCTCCAGGATGCAGACCGGGACGCCAAGCTCAACCGGGCATCCCGCCTTGCCCTTCGAGATCCAGCGCGTGTGCGGCTCGAAGATCGAGAACACCTTCTCGTCATGGGGGATCGTCTCGCCCTTGAGCAGGCGGCGGTCGGTCTGGTCGATCTGGCGCACGGCATGCGACAGGAAACTCCTGATTTCCGTGATCGTCCAGGCCGAAGCGCCGTTCGCGGCCAGCTCAGGCAAGCTCCCCTCTACACGCAGGACAAGCTCGCGGCAGCGCGCGAGATACTCCTCCACATGCTCCGGACTGGCGCGCCGGGTCGACCGGACCTTCTGGAACAGCCTCCTGACCGACTTCTGCAGATGCTTCCACTGGCGCCAGCCGGCGACGTCATGCTCCGTCGCCGCACGGCCCGTCGTGCGGAGCAGGCAGCGCATCGCGTCCCAAAGGAGGCTGACGTCCGTGGGATGGTGAACGTCGGTCTCAACCACGAACGAGTCACAGCGCCCGCGCAAGGGCGCGCCAGGCTTTTTTCTCGCGACCGCATGGCCGCTCTCCACGATCAGATGGTTGACCCCGACAAGAAGTCCGGGGCTCAGGAGGCTCACGTTGTCCACCAGCGTCTGGTAATTGTAGCGCTGCTCGTCCCAGACGTCCGCATGGCCGAGGAACCGGCGCAGCGTCTTGTGCTCGTTCGCCAGCTCGTGGAGCCGGTCGAAGTCGCAGCCCAGCCCCTGCTTGACCACGCCCATCACCAGGATCCGCCACATCTCCATGCCCGGCCGGCCGACCTTCCTGTCGATGCCGGGAAGCATGTGCTCGTCCATGAGCGCGAACAGCCGCGCGCGGAAAGTCTCGTCGGAACAGAGATGCTGGAGCCCGATGAGAAGGGCGGGGATGTCGTCCCTGGACTTGAGGTCCAGGTCGATGTCCTCGATGCGGACCTCGCCGAGTTCCCGCTGCGGATTGATTGCTTCTCTCATGCCTGCCTCGCGAAGAATTGCCGGAATCGACCGGAATTGCGCAAAAAGGCCAGGAAAACGGCACTTCCGGCCCGGTCTTCGATCCGGAGAATGAAAGATTCATTGATTGGAGTCAATGGCTTGAGGATTTTCGGGCAGGCACTAGTTAGAAATCCCTGACTTTGTCTTAGTTTCCCATTACCGTTACATATATTGCATTGCACTTCTCTCTGTCTGGGTTTCTTTTATGACTTCATTTCTCCGTCCATGCACTCTCTTGAGATGAATTGCTTGGGTCGAAAACGGAAGCAAATTCTCTCAACCTCCGTCAAGATCCGACCAATAGAGCCTTCAAAAAACTCTTTTCGTTTTGCAAATCCCACTTATTCCAAATGTTGATGACATAACTTTTCCGCTTCAGTTACATAGGTAACAGGAAAATGCGCACAAACGTTAAATCTTCCTGGATTTGAGGTCTCCCCATTTAATTCGGCTACACGCTCATGGATGGAGTTTGTGGTGTATCCAACCTTATAGATATTGGAAGGATGAAGGTCATTTTGGATGACATAAATGATCCCGTATTTTGCCATCGATCTCACAGTTCCTCACAATTGGGGGAATACGCGCTTCATGAAACCATCGAAGAGCGGCACAGTGAACGCTGTGTCTCCGTGAGCAGGGCTGTAGATCATTCCCTTGGCAACGAGCGAATTGCGTACGGGGGCCACCGTGGTGACCTTTCGGCGGAGAATGTGCGCGATATCGCCGGATCGGTGGGGCCCTGGGCCGAGCTCTGCCATGGCTCGCAAGTAGCGCTTCTAAGTAGGCGTCAAGCGGTCAAATCGGACGCGGAAAAAGCTCGCGTCCAATTCGGCCAATGCCTCGTTCGTCGCTCGTCGTGCATCATTATACGTAACCGGGGACTTGTCTGCGGCATTCCAGCTGTGCTTGCCCCATTCCTGGAGAAAGTAGGGATAACCATTCGTCTCACCCAAGACTTTCGAAACAGCTTCGGAACTGAAGGCCACTCCTTCTTTGCAAGCTGGCACGATCAACGCGTCTCTGGCGTCGTCATCGTTGAGGCGACCGATTGGCGCGAATTCAAAGAGGCGTTCTGCGTAAGACTTGGCATCTCCGGTTCGGCCTACCAATTGAGGCAGTCCTGCTGCCACCATGGTAATTGGCAATTGCTGTTGGCTGGTGCTGTGAAGAGCGGCGATGAGGGCAGCCAGTTGGTCTTCGGGCACATATTGCAATTCGTCGAGGAAGAGCACGAGAGCCGTGGCACGTTCGCCTGCAGCCCTGCCGAGGGCCTCCAGGAGGTCTGCAAGGTCGGTGTCGAGATCGCTGCTGTCAGCCAAGCCGATCTCAGGATCGGCCTCGATGCTGAATTCGATGTCCTGATACTTGACCTTGAGAGCCTTGGTGAAGCTCGCCAGCGCCCGCATTCCCCTTAGCAGGTTATCCCTGAGTGCCTCGCCGCGGCTCAAGCGCAAGAGAGCGGACCGCAGTGCTGGAACGAGCAGGGCCGGTAGCGAACGCTCTTCAGGAGCCTCCATTCTGACGCTCGCGATGCCGCGTGCCTCTGCATCGAGGCGAATTCGATTGAGGAGGACGGTCTTGCCAACCCCTCGCAACCCATAGAGGATGAAGCTCCGAGCCGATTTTCCCGTACGGATGCGGTCAAGCGCCACGGCGGCGCGTTCGATCAGGTCGTCGCGCCCTGCAAGTTCGGGCGGCGGCGTCCCAGCGCCCGGGGAGTAGGGGTTTTGCCTCGGGTCCATATTGACAGACTTTACCAGTGTTTATCTATTGTAGATAATGTGAGGTAAGAAAGATAAAGTCAATGTCCTGAACACAGGTCAAGCCGGGCTCTCGTACGCGGGGCTGCGCGTTTTCTATCGATGCCGACAGGAACCACAATTCACGCATCGTTGTCGTCCGGCATCGCAACGTACATCAGGGCCTCGATCCGATCCGCGATCTGTTGCGTCGGCTCGCAAAGCTGGGCGATGGTCCAGTCGGCGGCGTATTCCTCGGTGACGTCGTTGGGTCGGGCATGATTGACCAGCCGCTTGGTCAGCGAGGGAGGCAGCATCAGCTCGCGCTCGACGACGGTGATGAAGCAGTTGCGCAGCCCGTGGAACCAGATCTTAGGGACTCAGGGCTGAGAGGAACGGTGAGGTATCATAAGAGGCTCTTGCAAAACTCTGCGTTCGCGCAGGAGAGGCTCTTGCAAAACTCTGCGTTCGCGCAGGATTTTCCTTGAAACAGGCGTCTGTCTGAAGCTCTGGCCTGGACCTGGGGCCGCCCCCTGCGGCATGTCGACGGTGATGAAGCGACTGCATGTCGAAGAGGCGACCCCAGGTCCTTGCATTCAACTGAAGTTCTTGGGGAGTTTTCAGGATTTTTGTTTCCCGTCAACGGGATGCCCATGAACGGGATGTCAGTCTCTGCCTACATCCTGGCGTTTCGCTACATTTTCGCGATGTCCTTCAGCAGCGTCAGCGCCCTCTCCTGTTCGGCGTCGGGCCGGGTCGTCACCTCGATCATGGTCTCCGCCTTCCCGCCGCCCGGGCGCGGGACCGCGTGGGTTGAGCGGACGATGGTTGACAGGCTGTCGAGAAGGGTACGGAAGCCGTGAACGCCGCTGCCGTCCGGCAGGGTGTGGGCATGGACCTTCGCCAGCGCCGCGTCCGGGCGCCGTGCGGGCAGGACCGGATCCCTGGTCCCGTCGGGTTCGGTGTCGGTGTGGCACAAGGGGGCCCACGCCTTCCGCATGTGCCATTCGACGAGGCATGCGAGCATGCAGATGAAGAAGCGGGCGCGGACCCGGTGCTCGAGGCGGTGCCGGACCGGCCGGACCTGCAGGTCGCTCTGCTTCAGGCATCGGAATGCACGCTCCACGCTGGTCAATCTCTTGCAGCTCCTGACGCATTCGGCGGCTTCCATGTCGTCGGGTCCGAGCGAGGTGCGGATGACGTAGATTCCGTCGAGGGCGGCCTCGGCGTCGATGGACTCCTGCCGGCGGCGGAAGCCGAAGCCGGTCGCGCTGATGTCGAGATCGAAGTGCTTCTTCATCCTTCGCCTGTTGATGACCTCGCCGACGGCGAGACCGATGCCGGCCTCGCCCTTGAGGGTTCCGCGCCCGACGCGCGCGGCGATCTCCGAGAGCGCCCTCTCGGTGGCCTCGAGCAGCTCCTGCCGCACCCGGTCGCGGTGTCCGGCAAGGCGGGGGTTGCGACAGGCGACGAGACGCTCGCCGGGGAAGTCGGGATGGTCCCGGATCTCGAACAGGGTCCGCTCGTGTTCGGGATCCTGGAAACGGTCGAGACGGCCCTGGCGGGCGAGCTTGCGGATGGTCCGGCCCTTGAGGGCGGTGATCCAGTCGGCGCCGTCGCGTTCGCGCAGGACCTCGATGGTGGCCTCGATGATCATGCCGCGGTCCCCGACCATCACCACCCGGGAGAGGCCGAAGCGGCGTTGCAGGCGGTCGAGCTCGGGCAGGAGGGTGTCCTTGTCGGTGACGTTTCCCGGATGGACCGAGACCGCGACCGGGCGGCCGTCACGGTCGCAGAGGAGGCCGAAGCTGACCTGCGGGAGGCCCCGCTTGCGGTCGCGGCTGTGGCCGAAGCGCGCGAGCGGACAGCGGCTTCCCTCGTGCCAGGTCGATGACAGGTCCCGGAGGACGAGGTCGTCTTCCTTGATCCAGCGCCTTGCCAGGCGGCCCTGGATGCCCTCCTGCCGCTGGTTGAGCCAGTCCATCGCCGCGCAGAGGCCGTCTGCGTCGACGTCGTCGGCGATGCCGAACTCCTCCGGCAGGGTGGTGTTCCGCCACCAGCGCGTCGTGGCGAGCTTCGAGTCCGGCCTGAGGATGCGGCCGGCGACCATGGCCAGGACAAGCTCCCGTTCCGGGCAGCGCTCGCGGGAGACGGGACGGGGGAGGCCGATGGCGTCCATGGCCGTCCGCACCGCCTGCACCGCCCCGTGGTGGCGGGAGCGGACCGGGTCCCCGAGAACGTCGCCGGCCTCCGCGTACCGCTTTCCCGCGAGTGCGCCGCGCAGGAGCGGGATCGTGTGCGGCGGCAGGCGGGAGAGGTTGGCCAGGGTCCGCTTCTGCACCCGGTTGTTGTGGTCGCGATAGCTCTGTCGGAGGAGGACGGAGGTGTAGGTCCTTCCGTTCTGGCGCGACTTGATGACGGCCACGTGCATGGATGAGGTCATGGGGCTCCCCTCGTGCTAGTGCCTACCTTCCGTTGCCTTTCTGGACGAGCCTCGCTATATTGTCAAGCCAAAAGATCCACCACATTGGGACACGTCATGGAAATGCAGCGCATGCCCGCCATCGGGCCGCAAGGTGCGCCGCATCCTGCTACTGCCTACACGTGACCATCCTGGAAGAGTCGGCGGGCCCGCAACCCATTGAACGAAAACGGCAAATTCCAAATCAGGACCGAAAATCGGCTAGAACTTCAGATTCAACCCTGTCCAATGTCTGGAACCGGTTTCAAGGGGAACTTTTCCCTGCGCTTGCCGAGGAGGTCGGCCCGCTGCTGGAAAATCACAAGCGTTTCGTCCGGGTCCTCGACCTGGTCGAGGTCGAGCGTTTCGTCGCGACGCACCGGGGCGTCGCCGGACGACCTCTTGAAGACCGCCGGGCGCTTCTGCGCGCGTTCATCGCCAAGGCGGTCCGGGACCTGCCGACGACCCGCGACCTGATCGACAGGATCAAGGTCGACGTGTCAATAGGCGTCCAATTTTGACCCACCATCGGCGTCCAAAAGTGACCCGCCTGTTTCCTCCTTCCTTTCCCGGTAGCCTTTTTTCGTCGGACATCGGCGGGAGGGCGCGTGATGGCGGGAAGAGGGCCGTCCAATGGTACTGCCGATATGGCGTCAGCTGCCGTGACCTCGAGGAAATGCTGGAAGAGCGCGGCGTCGCGGTGGACCATGCCACCATCCATCGCCGGGTGCAGGCCTGCGCGCCGGAAATCGAAGTGGGACTTTTGGTTCCTATGATGGGTTAGGGCCCAAAACGGCCGTTCGAAGGTCCGTCTAGGACGTCGTGTCGGCCATTGGAAGTTTCAATCCGTGCTTGGCCGCGCAATTCAGCGCGGTTTGGTATCCGGCATCGGCATGGCGGATCACCCCGCTCGCCGGATCATTCCACAATGTGCGCGCAATTGTCTCATCCGCCCGCTCGGTTCCGTCGGCCAATATGGCGATGCCGGAATGCTGCGAATACCCCATGCCCATGCCACCGCCGTGGTGGAAAGAAACCCATGTCGCCCCATTGGCCACGTTGAGCATGGCGTTCAGGATCGGCCAGTCCGAGATCGCATCCGAGCCGTCTTTCATGCCTTCGGTTTCCCGGTTCGGGCTGGCTACCGAGCCCGAGTCCATGTGATCGCGGCCAATCACCATGGGAGCGCTCAACTCGCCGTTTCGGACCATTTCGTTGAAGGCCAGCCCCAACCGGTGCCGGTCTCCCAATCCGACCCAGCAAATGCGCGCGGGCAGTCCCTGAAAGCGCACGTGCTCGCGTGCCATGTTGAGCCAATTGTTCAGGAAAGCATCGCCTGGCATCAGCTCGCGGACCTTGGCATCTGTCTTGAAAATATCCTTGGGATCGCCCGAAAGCGCCACCCAGCGGAACGGGCCCTTGCCCTCACAGAACAGCGGCCGCACATAGGCCTCGACAAATCCGGGAAACTCGAATGCGTCCTTGGCACCCGCTTCCTGCGCCATGGCTCGCAGGTTGTTGCCATATTCCAGGACGACGCTGCCTTGCCTGCGAAAGGCATTCATCAGGCAGACATGCGCCGCCATGGACTTCTTCGCGGCGTCCGATACCGAACCGGGATCACGCTCGCGCATTTTTTCCCACATGCCCAAAGTCCAGCCTTGCGGCAGATATCCGTTCACAGGGTCATGCGCCGATGTCTGGTCGGTCAGAACGTCGGGCACGATGCCGCGGACCTGAAGGTCCTGCAATACGTCGACCACGTTGCCGACCAGGCCAACAGATACAGGTTTTTCCGTCGCTGAAATCACGTCCAATGCCTGGTCAAGCGTCGTCGCGGAACGATCAAGATAGCCAGTGCGGATACGAAACTCGACCTTGCTTGGCTGACACTCGACCACAAGCGCATTGAATCCGGCCATCGTCGCTGCCAGCGGCTGCGCACCACCCATGCCACCCAATCCGCCAGTGACCACCAGCTTACCGGCAACGCGTTCGCCGAAATGTCGGCGGCCAATCGATGAAAAGGTCTCGTAAGTACCCTGCACGATGCCCTGCGAACCAATGTAGATCCATGACCCAGCCGTCATCTGGCCGTACATCGTCAGCCCGAGCCGGTCGAGTTCGTTGAACTTTTCCCAGGTCGCCCAATGCGGGACCAGGTTCCCGTTGGCGATCAAGACCCGGGGCGCCATCGAGTGGGTCTTGAGCACACCGACCGCCTTGCCGGACTGAATCAAGAGGGTCTCGTCGTCTTCCAGGGTCTTGATCGCCTCTACGATGCCGTCAAAGCACTCCCAGCTGCGCGCTGCCCGCCCGATGCCACCGTAGACGACCAGTTCTTCAGGGCATTCGGCGACCTCCGGGTCGAGGTTGTTCATCAAAAGCCGCAAGGGCGCCTCGGTCTGCCAGGATTTGGCGTTCAGTTTCGGCCCGGTGGGGGCGCGGACAACGCGATTGTTCTTGCGGGTGAAGCTCATGCATTCGGTTCCTCAGATTGTCTTCGAGCTGCGAAGCTCCGCAATCTCGGCGTCCGTCAGATCGGCAAGCTGCTTGAGAACTGCGTCTGTGTGTTCGCCCAGCGTCGGGCTCATGAAGGTCTCTGAGACGCGGCCGTTCGACAGTTTTGCGGGCTGCGGCACCAGCGGGACAGTCCCGAGCTTGCCCTGCTGACCTTGAACTACCAGGTGCCTTTCTTTCACATGGTCAGACTCGGTCAGTTGGCGCAGATCCCACACCGGGGCGGCGGGGATATTGCGATCCAGAAGGACGGCGATTGCCCTTGACTGCGTCAGGCCACTGGCCCAATCGGCGATCAACGCTCGCAAATTGTCCTCGTTTCGGTTGCGTGCGGCGTTGGTGGCGTATTCAGGGTCATCCGCCAGTGCCGGATGGCCGATCACTTCGGCCAAAACGCGGAAAAGCCCGTCGCTGAAACAGACCAGCACGATGTCGCCGTCCTGCGTTGCGAAGCTGTCGACCGGGTAAGTGACCGGGTGGCGGTTTCCGGCAGGCTGCGGGGTGTCGTCCTTGTAAAGCTGGCGCGCAAGGCCGGTCAGCTGCATCGACATCATCGCATCCAGCATTGCCACATCCACATGCGCGCCCTTGCCGGTGCGCTCGCGGTCAAAGAGCGCCGCCATCGTGCCGAAGGCGGCGAACATGCCGGTGCACACGTCGGCCACGGATTCGCCCACGGCAGTCGCCGGGCCGCCCTTTGGCCCGGTCAGGCTCATCAACCCGCTCATTGCCTGAATCACCAGATCGAACGCCGGCCAGTCTTTCATCGGGCTTTCCTGGCCGAAGCCGGAAATGGAGGTGTATATGATATTCTCGTTCAGCGCTCGCACGGTCGGCTCGTCCAGACCCAGCCGCGTCATCACACCGGGCCGGAAGTTTTCCACCAGCACGTCGCATTTTGGAATCAGGCTTTCGATCAGCGTGCGCCCCTCGGGTGCCTTGAGGTTGACCGTCACGCTTTTCTTGTTCCGGTTGAGCATGATGAAATAGGCGCTCTGGCCGTCCTTGTAGGGGCCGAAAAAACGGGCCTCGTCGCCAACCCCGGGCATTTCGAGCTTGATCACCTCTGCCCCGAGATCGGCAAGCATCGAAGTGCAATAAGGTCCCGACATCACTCGCGAAAGGTCAAGAATTCGGATACCGCCGAGCAATCCCTTGCCGCCACTCATTCGGCGCCCTCCCGTTCGGCATCGACCCGCAGAACCATCTTGCCGACGACCCGGCGATTTCTCAGATCGTCAAATGCCCGCGGCAAATCGTCGAACCCGTACCGGTCGTCGATCACCGGGTTGATTCGGCCCACCTTGATCAGCGATTCCATCTCGCGGTTGGTGTCGGCGATCAGCGCGCGATCCCTGTCGTGGCTCCAGTAGACCCCGATCGCGCTGGCGCGCTTCAGAAGAAGCCGGTTTGCGGCCAGCTTCGGCATCGCGCCCGAGGCGAAGCCGACAATCAGGTAACGCCCATCAAGCGCGATGCAGCGCAGGCTGGCTTCACCGATCTGGCCGCCGACGGGATCAAGGATCATGTCCGCACCCTTGCCGTCCGTGAGCGTCTTGACCTGGTCTACCCAGTCCGTGTCGCGGTAATTGACGCGATGTGTCGCGCCGTGCACCGCGGCCACGGCCAACCGGTCCCTGGTTCCGGCCGTCGCGATCACCGTCGCGCCTCGGGCAGACGCAATCTCGACCGCGGCAAGCCCGACCCCGCCCGCGGCCGCATGGATCAGTGCATACTCGCCGGAAGCAAGCTTGCCGCAGTAATCGATCGCCACCAGCGCCGTTGAATAGGACACCGGCAATGCCGCCGCGCTTGCCGCGCTGAAGCTGTCTGGCACTCGGATCGCCATATCGGCGCGCGCCAAGGCGAAGTCCGCAAAGCCACCCCACAGCACCTTGCTGGCGATCCTGTCGCCACGCTCGAATCCCGACCCTTGGGGCGCCTCCTCGACGATGCCGACAATCTCTTGTCCCAGCGTAAAGGGCCTGGGCGGCCGGACTTGGTATTGGTCGACGATCATCAACAGGTCTGAGTAGTTCAGCGCCGCGTGCGTGACGCGCACCAAAAGAGACCCTTCCTCCGGTACAGGCTTGGCGAGGTCCAGAACCGCCAGGTTCTCGAGCCCCGGTTCGGCTGAAATCCATGCCCTCATGGCTTCGGCATTATCGGTGTGCCGACCTCGCTTGCGGCCATCATGGCGCTGACCTCGTCGCTTGCGCCTTTAAGCAGCTCGCCCATCCGGGTCACGACATCTGCCGAGGCACGTTGCGTCGGCAAGGCGATAGCCAAACTGCCCGCCGGGCTGCCATCGCCCCAGTAAAACGCCGCGCCAATCCCGACAACGCCCTCATAGGTTTCGCCATTCGAGACCGCGAACCCGCGCCGGTGGGTTTCCGCTATCTCGCGTCGCAGACCCGCGGCGCTCGTCGGCGTGCTGTCCGTGACTGTCATCAGCTTCCCCGACAGGAATCGCTCGCGGTCGGACTCGGGCAACGCGGCCAGAACCGCCCGCGGGGCGGCCCCCGCGTGCAACGGCAAGACACTGCCGATCTGTTCAAAAACCCTCAGGCCATCGCGTGTGCTTTCGATCTGGTCGACGCAGCGTACCGCGTTTCCTGCACCGACCACCGACGTCAGAATGATCGTTTCCTGCGTCTCTTGCGACAGCCGCGCAAGAACGGGGCGGCACAGGCCACGAAAGTCGAAGAGCGCGGCGGCCCGCCGCCCCAGATCAACCGAAGCCGGTCCCAGCGAATAGCGGTTCTGACCGTAAAGCACCGTCAAATGTCCCCGTTCGGTCAAGAACTTCACCAGCCGGTTGACGGTGGACCTCGGCATTCCCGTTTCCTTCGAAATCTCGCTTTGCGTCCAGGCAGGCGCATTGACTTGAAAAAGATCGAGTATTTGCAACGTCTTCTGGATGAGCCCGACACCGGGCGGCGGCGCGATATCGATAGAGTTCCGGTTCATGTCCCAATATATATTGATTTGTCCCACTATTTGGAATAGTAAAATCCTCAAGTGGCAAAATCTCACCGGGGAGTCGTACAATGAACATCGTCAGAAGAACTCTTTTTGCCGGCGCAGCGACCGGACTTGCGCTCGTCGCTCCAACGTCCGGTGCTTTGGCCGAAAACGTGCTGAAGCTCGCCAGTTTCCTGCCGCCGGTCTATGTCCTGCACGAGCCGATCTTCGAGAAGCTGGCAACCGATATCGACGTCGCAACCGGTGGTTCGACCAGGATCGAGATCTATCCTTCAGGCGAACTTGGCAAAGGCCCTGTCGAGCAATACAAGCGTGCCGCCAGCCGGGTGGCGGAAATCACGTACGGCCTGCCGGGTTACACGTCCTCGGTCTTTCCGAGAACACTGTTGATCGAACTGCCCGGCGTCACCCAGGGCCACGAGGACGCCACCGCAAAGCTCTGGAAGGTAATGGACGAGCACCTGCGGGACGAGTTCAAGAAAACCGTACCGCTGGCACTTTTCGTAACCCCGCCCGCGGTGCTGATGATGCGTGACAAACCAATCCGCAGCATGGACGATCTCGCCGGCTTGAAAATCCGGGTGGCTTCGTCCTCGGCCGCCGCGATCATCGAGGCCTACGGTGCCACGGCGGTGCCAATGCCCGCCAACAAGGTCTACACATCGATGAGCACCGGTGTCGTTGATGGTGCGTTGATGGGTTCGGATTCGCTTTTGATCTTCAAGCTGATCGAGACCACGAACTACGTCACCACCAACCTGCCGGAAATGCCAACGACGATATTCCTTGTGGCAAACGAAGAAGCACTGAACGAGCTGAGTGCCGACGACCGCGCCGCTCTGGACAACCTGACCGGGCTCGACATTTCGCAGCGCTCGGCGGCGGGTCTGGCCAAGTTTGGCGAGATTGCCATGGGCAGGTTCGCCGCCAAGGAAGGTGCCGAGATCATCGTCTTGTCGGACAAGGAGCGGGCGGCTTTCGACGCAGCGGCGGCTGGGGCAGTCGCCGACTTGAAGGCTGAATTCGATGCCCAAGGCGTCCCGGCGACCCAAATAATCGATGCGATGTTGAATTGAGGACTTTCCGTCTCTGGTTTCGGCCGGGGACGCGAACAAAGGGCACGGCATGGACAGGCTGATCGATCGGGTTGCGATGCTTATGTCCGTGGCCGCGGGGCTTGTGCTGTGCTTTGTCGTGGCGCTGACATTCTACGACGTCATTTTGCGCTACCTCTTTTCGGCGCCGCTGCGGGGGCGGCAAGACATGGTCGAAATGGGCATGGTTGTGTCGCTGATGCTGGCCACGCCCTATACTTGGAGGATCGCCGGACATATCAGCGTCGACCTGTACGAGGCGATCCCGATCCGAGCGCTGGAAGTCCTGCGGCAACTGGTGGTGAAACTGCTGGTGGCAGGAGTGTTCGCGCTGATCGCGTGGCGCTCGGTCGAGGCTGCCGAAGACGCGGCGCTTTTTGGCGAAGCTACCAACATGATCCTGATCCCGCATTTGTCGTTCATCCGCCTGATCACCGCAATCGGCGCGCTGCATGCGCTTATTGTCCTTTATGAGACCTGTTCGGATTTGCGGGCCTCCTGCTCCGGCCGGCAGGACGCCGGCGCATGAGTTCGGTCGAAATCGGGATTTCCGGATTGGCGTTATTGTTGATCCTGATGGCGCTCAGGTTGCCAGTGGCATTCGCGATGATCGCGGCGGGCCTGATCGGGAACACCCTGCTGAACTCCTGGCCCGCCGCCGTCTCGACGCTCTTCACCGAAACCTGGGCCACGCTGACCTTCGTTGAGCTGACGGTGATCCCACTGTTCGTGCTGATGGGCAACATTGCAAGCACGTCCGGAATGAGCCGCGATCTCTACAACACCGCGTATGCCTGGATCGGGCATTTTCGCGGCGGTTTGGCCCACGCAACAATATTGGGATGCACCGGATTTGCGGCGCTCTCCGGGTCTTCGGTGGCATCCGCGCTGACGCTTGGTCGCGTCGCGCTGCCCGAGATGAAGCGGTTCGGCTATGACGCGAAATTTGGGGCAGGAGCGGTCGCGGCTGGTGGCACGCTGGGAATTCTCATTCCGCCTTCCACCGGGTTCATCGTCTATGCGATCTTGACCGAGGAATCGATCGGGCGGTTGTTTCTGGCAGGCGTCATTCCAGGGCTGATCCTGTCGGGCTGTTTCATGGCGACTATCTGGATCCTGACCATGATGAGCCCGGAAATAGGCCCGGCCGGCGATCGTTTCGGGTTCGCCGACCGGATCAAGTACCTGATCCGTGGCACCGCCATCCTGATGATCATCGTCATCTCCATCGGCGGCATCTATGGCGGCGTCTTCACCCCGGTCGAGGCGGCCGCGGTCGGCGCGGTGCTGGCATTCCTGTTCTCGCTTCCGCGCCGCGAGTTCACGTTTCCCGGCCTCGTCGATGCGCTGCTCAGAACCGTTTCGACAACTGTCATGATCTATTTCATCATCATCGGGGCCAGCGTGTTCTCGCCGTTTCTTGCTCTGAGCCAGATTCCGGCGCAACTTGCTGAAACGCTGGAAACAATGGCGCTGCACCCGCTGGCGCTGCTTGCCCTGGTGCTCGCGGTGTTTATTTTCCTCGGCACATTCCTCGACGGGTTCGCGATGATGGTTCTTGTGTTGCCAATCGTGCTGCCGATTATCCAGGCCTCCGGGATTGCCGAACTGCTCGGTATCGCCACGCAGTCCGATTTGGTGATCTGGTTTGGCGTCATCATGGTGATCGTTCTCGAAATGGCCCTGATCAGCCCTCCGGTGGGCATGAACGTCTTTGTCGTAAAAAGCGTGTCCGAGGCCACGATGAAAGAGATCTATCGCGGCATCATGCCGTTTTGGCTGGCGATGCTGGTTTGCCTGATATTGATCACGGCATTGCCAACGCTGGCGCTTTACCTGCCCGGCACCATGCGGGGTTAGGCCAAGTTCCCTGATGCGCTGACTGTGGCTCCAATTGTCAGGGTCGCCGAACCGGTATGGCGACCGACCCAATTCGTCGCCCTATGCGGAACACCCGAGACCTGGCACGGTCCGGTTTGCGAAATCAGGCCCGCTGACATTCATGAAGCCCCGGTTTCCCTGGGCCTGGGCACGATCTCCGGAGTCGATCCGAGGCCGCGCTCTGCCAGCGGAGGCCTGCATCCCGACACAAGACATGGGCCCGCCCGGCGGTTGCCGTGGCCGTGGGCAGGCGGATGCGCTCCTCTGGACATCCTTGTGACCGGCCTGTTCATTGCGAGGGTCAACCAAAGGGGCAATCCCATGTTCATTGACAGTCTTCTGGCTGGTGGACTGCAGTTCATGTCCGCACTGTTTATCTCCTGCGTCGGCCTTGGCGCCGCCGTCGCGATCGGCCTCTTTGTCATGGACATCACCCAGACCCGCGACGCGGTCAGGCGGAACTATCCTGTCATCGGGCGGTTCCGGTACGTCTTCTCGATGCTTGGCGAATTCTTCCGCCAGTACTTCTTTGCCATGGATCGGGAGGAGATGCCGTTCAACCGCGCCGAGCGCGATTGGGTCGACCGTTCGGCGCGGGAGTCCAACAACACGGTGGCCTTCGGATCGACCAAGAACCTGACGGCGACCGGTTCGGTCATCTTCGTCAACTGCGCCTTCCCCACCCTGACCGAAGAGGCCGTGGACATGGTGCCGATGGAAATCGGACCGCATTGCCGCAACCCGTACGTTGCGCCGTCCTTCTTCAACATCTCCGGGATGAGCTACGGCGCCCTGTCCACGCCGGCCGTCAAGGCGCTGTCGCGCGGCGCGGCGCAGGCGGGCTGCTGGCTCAACACCGGCGAAGGTGGCCTGTCGCCTCATCACCTCGAGGGCGGATGCGACATCGTCTTCCAGATCGGGACCGCAAAGTACGGCGTCCGAAACCCTGACGGCAGCCTGAGCGATGACAGGCTCAGGGAGGTCGCTGCGCTTGAAGCGGTCCGGATGTTCGAACTGAAGCTCAGCCAAGGCGCGAAGCCGGGCAAGGGCGGCATCCTGCCCGGCGCGAAAGTCACGGCGGAAATCGCCGGGATCCGGGGAATCAGGGAAGGAGAGGATTCGATCTCGCCCAACCGCCACCCGGAAATCAGGACGGTTTCCCAGCTTCTCGACATGATCGGGCGCATCCGGGACGTTTCCGGCAAGCCCGCAGGGTTTAAGTCGGTCATTGGCGACGTCGACTGGCTGAAAGAGATGTGCATCGAGATTCACGGCCGCGGGATCGAGAGCGCACCGGACTTCATCACCGTCGACGGCGGAGACGGCGGGACGGGCGCTGCTCCGATGCCGTTGATCGACAATGTCGGGCTGTCCGTGAAGGAAGCGCTTCCGATGCTGTCGGACACGTTGCACAGGTACGGGTTGCGCGAAAGGATCCGAGTCATCGCCTCGGGCAAGCTGGTCACTCCCGCGGAGGTCGGATGGGCGCTAGCCACGGGCGCGGACTTCGTCACGTCCGCACGCGGGTTCATGTTTGCGCTCGGATGCATCCAGTCCCTCAAGTGCAACAAGAATACCTGCCCGACCGGAATCACGACGCACAACGCCAGGCTTCAGAAAGGCCTGGATCCGACCGAGAAGTCGGTCAGGGTTGCAAGCTACTGCAGGAAGCTGATCAGGGAGGTGCAGGTCATTTCGCATTCGTGCGGTGTCGTCAGGCCAAGACTGATGACGCGCAGACATGTCCGTGTCGTCCAGTCGGACGGAAGGTCCGTTCCGATGAACATCCTTTGTCCCATGCCGGAAGTCCTGCCCGAATACTCCGATCAGTAGACAGGCATAAGGCGGCGAGGTGCCGATCATCGCCCAAGTGGCGAGGGGCCAAGTCGACATGGGTGCCGTTCTCGGCAAGCTCGCCGCGGCCGATCCCGACGGCGCGTTCTTCCCGCGGGACCACCAAAATCCGCGGGGTCACGCGGCTGACCGGTCCTGTCTCCAATCTGCTTTGCCCAGGTCTTAATGTCAAAGCCGGTCCGGATCTTCAGAGCGTTCATGCCATTTGACCCCGCGGATCTTGGTGGTTTCCAAGGAGGAAATCATGGCGCATCAACTGGAAATTCTCGAAGGGGTCGACACCCGCACCATCCGGGCGATGGTACGCGGCTGGATCCTGCGGAAGCACCAAAAACCTGGGGGTCAAGCGGCCACCTCGATTTCCTGATCCGTGTTTGCCGCATTGAAGAGCCCGGGATGCCAGGACTGGAACCTGGCCCTGAGCGTGCCGTCGAGCACGCGGGTCCTGGTCTGGAGCATGAGGTGCGCTCCGGATCTTGACCATCGCATCTGCCGCTTCTTCGAGAAGCGCTTTCCCACGACCGTGTTGACCGTGGATTCGACGAACGCGGTCGACACCCGTTCCCCGTGTCGATGGCGCTCGGCGCAGTCCGGCATGGTGTGGGCATTGTCGGCGACGCAGGCCTGGAACTCGCAGGCACCCTTTCGGAACGCCTTGATGTTCGGACACCGGGTCTTGATGCACTCAAGGCCGGCGACAAGGTCGTCGATGCAGGGAAGGGCCGCACGGACATTGCCGCGCCACAGGAACCCCTTGACGCGTCCCGGCGCCCGGTCGATTCCTTCCGCTTCCTCCCGGTCGCGGTGATGGGCGGCAAGGCCCTTGGCGCACTGCCTCGGCACCGTGATGCGCATGGTGACGTGGAACCGGTCGAGCACATGCCCGGCGCAGGGCGGCATGAATTCCGCCATGCTGCGGATGCTGTCCTCGCCGTCGGCCAGGAACGTGATCTCCTGGTTCATCTGCAGGCCCTGTTCCTGCAATGCATCGTGCAGTCGGCGCCCGGGTTTTTCGTCAAGGCTCTGCACAAGGCCGAAGCAACGGTCTCCCCTGTCCGCCGCGACGGACTTTCCGACCACGACCTCGAAGTTCGTCAGCCGTCCCTCGCCGTCTCTTTCGCGGGCACGAACGCATCCTCCGTCCATCCCGACGATGATCGGGCCTTCGGCCGGCGGCAGCGCGGCATGGTCTCGCGGCGCGCCTTCGACGAAGCTGAACCGCTCCTCCCCCGGTTCCCCTTCCATGCGGTTCGCCGCATGGCGGAGGTGGTTGCGCACGGTCTCGGCGTTGAGCGCGGCACCGACGGGAAGCACGTCCTTGAGCAGGCCCGCCGTGGCATCGAAGGAGACCGGGGAAGCCCGTTTCGTTTCCGGACAGGGCATTTCCGGCGCGACATGCTCGTGGAAGAGGCTCGCAAGAGGATTGAAGGTCTCTCCGTCCTCGCTGCCGTTGCAGGAACAGCGTTTCAGTCGCGGCCCGGCAATCGGGATGTCGCCGAAGGGCGTTCGGAACCGGAACGTACGCCGGCCCTTGCTCCAGAGGCGGTTTCCGCAGCGGGGACAGGACCGGCTGTCCTCCACGAAGGCGGCGGCCTGCGCCGCAACGATCCGCTCCTGAAGCCGCCCGAGGAGATCCTTGGCCTCGTCGAGCGACAGCCCGGTCCGCTCAAGCGCGTCGTGCGGCCTGTCGAGTTCCAGCACGTCCTCGTCGATGAAACTGACTTCCCCGGCATCGATCTTCAGCCTGATCTCGATCTTCATGTCGCTCCCCCGCAACGGCTTTCCAGATAGCAGAGAGGAAAACCCGCGCGGCGCAGGCCCCTCCGTCCCGGCGGATCCTGACGATGGAACGGGGCAGGCCGCAACCCGGCTTGCTTTCCGTAACGACGAGTGCCAATCCGTGAACGGCTGCATCGAGCGCATTTCCGGCGAGATCACCGACATCCTGCTGCGGGAAGGCATCGACCACATGTCCAGACCATGGCCGTCTTCAAGGCCGCACGCCGACATCGGCGCGACGCGCATCCATGCCGGGACAAGCATCGCGATGCTGCAACGCAAGTTCGGCCAGGTTGCGGATCCGGCCGGCCGCGGGCTTGCGGGAACCGTCAGGAAGCGCCAGGGGGATGACGCCGTCGCGTTCGCTGCAGCCCTCCCATGCACGGACCGGCGCGACCTTGCATGACCTGCTGGTGCATGAGCCGCAGGTGTTCGCCTGTGCGGAACCTCTTGTTGGCCGGCCCGCGCAGAAACCTGTCCTCCAGGAACCGGAGCCGGGACCTGCATCGCTCCGACGCCGCCTCGGCACGCCAAGGCTCATCCTCGATTCCGGACAGGTCTCGCTGGATCACGATCCGGTCGATGAACCCGGCAACCCGGTCCAGGTCCATCGCGGCATCCAGGCCCGTCGCCTCCTCCCGCCATGCGTGGCAGCCGTCGGGACCGCCACATTCCTCCGGAGGGCAGGCGCCGGAGCCGCCGATGCATGCCGGATGCCTGTTGGCCGACCCCGCGGACACGCGATCCTCGACCCTCGGCTCGCGCTCCCACCAGCACCTCATGTCGTGGAGGCAGCGAAACTTCGCAATGCTGCGAAACCGGAAATCCGACAGGGGAACGTCCACGGGCTGGCCGTGCAGATGCGGGCCGGCGTGCACGACGCCCCGGACGCTGCACTGAAAGAGGTGAATCGCTTCCCGTCCCGTCGCCACCTGGAGCACGCCGTGAAGTTCGTGCAACGACATGGTTTCCGGAACAAGAACGCGTCGCCAAGTCATTGGGCTGATTCCCGGCAGCCGGACCTTCAGCTGCAGAACCGATCCTGTCCCTGATGCTGTATGGGCATCCGTCATGCAACAAGGGGTGTAACCCACTTTTGTTGTTTGGGCTGATTTCAGCCCCCTTTGTTCTGCTCCGACAGGCAGCTACGGTACCGGACGCCCGCCGCCTGCACCCTGCACGAATCACCGCTCCTGCGCCTTCGGGTTGCACTGCCGCCTCCATTGTCCTTGAAAGGGCACAGCCGCCACGGCCGGGACGACCGGGGAACACGGTCGCCTGCCCGCCGGCGGACCGAGCAGTAGAGAGCAGGAGAGGCAGGCATGGAACGACAGGACAACAAGACGGATTGCCGCGACCCGGACGCGGTCGAGTATCTGGCCAAGCTGTCGACGAAGGATGCCAGGCTGCATCCGCCGGTCATCCGCACCCGGAGTGGCGGCTACACCGCCTACTGGCGTGACGGCAAGGAGGTCCGCTGGCGGGAGATCACCGCCAGTGAATTGCCCGAATTCGGCCGCAATCCGGCCGCACCCTCGGCCGAGCTTGCCGCGCTCATGGCCGATGTCGAGACCCGGTATGCCGAGCTGTTGCCGAAGCTGGTCAGGGCGGCCAGCCAGAAGGGTGCCGACATCGACAGCATCGAGCGGGCGCTCAGGGACGGCGCCCTGGGCAATGGCGGCGTCGGCCTCAAGGTCATTCTCGAACATGTGGACTCCACCCTCAAGGCACCCGAATGCAGGCATTGCGGCAGGAAGATGGTCCGCCACCGCCGGGCCGCCAAGACCTTCACCACCCGGCTCGGTGATGTCGAGATCATCCGCACCTATTTCCTCTGCCGGGATTGCGGGGGTGGCTTCTACCTCCTGGACCGCATGATCGGCGCCGAGGGCGACAACTGCACGGCAGGGGCAACCAGTATCATGGCCGAGGCCGCCGCCATCTGCAGCTACGCCCCGGCCACCGGCCTGCTCAGGAACCTTGCCGGGGTCCTGGTCTCGCCATCCGCATTGCAGCGCCGCGTCAGGGCAATCGGCAACAAGGTCGAGCAATTCGAGCGGGTGATCGTGGAAGGTGCGGCACCGGCGGCCAGTCGGCAATATCTTGCCATGGACGGCACCGGGGTGCCGATGCGCCAAGAGGAGACGAAAGGCATCCGCGGCAAGCAGGAGGATGGAAGCTCGAAGACCCGGGAGGCGAAGGTGGTGATCGCATATACCGCCCAGGGGCGGAGCCCGAAGACCGGCGAGGTCACGAAGGACAAGGGCAGCGAGACTGTCAGCGCCGCCATCGACAGCGCTGCCGCCATCGGCGGCGTGAGCGCCCGTTCCGACTTTGCCGCCCGCCTCGGACGGCTGATACATCGCACCGGGCTCGGCGATGCCGAGGAGGTCGTCGTGCTCTCGGACGGGGCGACGTGGATCGTCAATGTCTGCCAGGAGATGCTGCCCGGGCCGAGGATCACCTATGTGCTGGATCTGTGGCACGCGCTGGACTATGCTGGCGACGCCCTCAAGGTGCTGGTTGCGGACCAGGGCGAGCGGAAACGGCGCATCGAGGAAATCAGGGATGAACTGAAGGCTGGGCGCGTGCACGAGGTCATTGCCTGGCTTGAGCCATTCCGGGACCGGGGCAAGGATGTGGCTGCCTGCATCGACTACTACCGGAACAACCAGGACCGCATGCAATACGACCAGTATATCAGGCGAGGCATGCAGGTCGGCTCCGGCGTGGTCGAAAGCCTGGGCCGGCAACTCGTCGGCAAGCGCCTTAAGCAGCCGGGAAGCCACTGGACCAAGGCCGGTGCCAATCGCCTCATGGCCATCAAGGCATGCCTGCACAACAACCGGTGGGCCGACTACCTGGACTGGAACGCAAACCGGGCCCTGGCGGCGTAAACAACAAAACTGGGTTACACCCTGCAACAAGGTTGCAGGAGGCGCTTCACAATGCCAGCGGCAGATTGACCCCCAGGTTTTTGGTGCTTCCCGAGTCGACCGTTGATCCGGTCGCGGGCGACCTGTTCCGGAGTCTGGTTGACGTCATGCGGCATGCGATGGCTCAAGTCTCTGCGTTACTACGGACAAGGTATCGTGGACCGCATCTCGATCAACGACAAGAACGCGGACTCTCGTGACTGGAAGCTGCCAGGCCTGGGTTTGAATTCGACTCATCTTCTCTTGTCCCGCTCCAACGCGTATTTCTTCCACCCGGTACAACTCGTCAGGGAATGGAAGTCCCGCTCAGGATAGGAAATGACGCGCCTCACGTTCTCAGCCGGCAGAGGATGCTCGCTGTAGCTTTCAAAGTCAGTTGGCTCGCTAGAACGATAGCCGCAGCTGACCAAGTAACGCCGGTAGATGGCGCAATCGGGGCATTTGCCGAGCGATCCGATGGGAACGTCAGCTTCGATGAGGCGCGGCGTGCCGATGCGCCTCAGGATGGAAGAGGTGACTGGATTGCCCTTATGGCATTGGTACAGAGCCTCGCCTCCCCAGTGGCGGAAGAACGGACCGATCCCGTACTCACCGGCCTTCCCCGGGGGATAAAAGCAGAACCAGACCTTTCCGACGCGGTTCTCCTCGGCAGCCCGATTCTCAGATTTCAAACGCAGTGCGATTTCGGGCTCGATCAAACTGGTCTCCGAAAGAGCCTCGATACGACGTGTCAGTGTTTCGGAATTAGGAAGGTGCATTCCGTCACGTAACACCTGGTCCACCTCGGCATCCGTCAGGCGCGTGCAATGCCAACCCCGAATCTCGTACGCCTTCAAGATATCGCGCAGGCCGTATATGGCTTGGTCGAACGATGGAGCGGAAGCTTGACGTGTCTTGGCTTCCCAAGCTCGAAACACATCGTGGTGTTCATCGAGATAGGTGCTCAGAGCCGTTGGCCACGAAGACGGTCTATCAAGGTCGAGAAGTGTCCTGGGCATTGCGTGCTCTCAGCTTGCCGACGGTCAGCTACCCATTATATCGGCGATCGCCCTTCCCGACGCGTTCGGCGACCCGTTCGATGTCGCGGTCTCCGAGAGCTTTCGACCCGTCTCGCGATTTCTATGGCGTCCGTCTGGTGTCGGTGGAGCAGGAGGCGCTCGCCGAGTGTGTTGTCACCACGCTTGAGCCGGAACACCTTCGCGCACTCTGCATCGAGCGTGCCGTCGGCGACCAGGTCGTCGATGTATCCGCCGGGCTTGAAGTTCGGATTGAGCTGGATGAGCGGGGCGGGCCAGAAATGCCCCGCGGCGTAGGCCGCATCGACTTCGCGGGAGATGTCCTCGGCGCGGATCCTGGCGATACTTCGGCAAAACCGCTCGTGCTCGGCGACGAGTTCATCACGGAAGGCGAATACGTCCATCAACGACTCCTCGACCCCGCGGCGTTGGCGCGCGCCTCGATCGCGGTGCACCGCTCCATCAGCGCATCGAACGGTTCGGCATCATCGAGCAGCATGCCATCGGCCAGCATCCGTGCGTAGTCATCGGTGAGTACGGCAAGCGCAGCGCCGGCGGGCACGAGATGCAGGTCGCCGGATACCGCTGCTTCGTAATCGATTCGCGTGCCGCTCGCGTCGTTTTCGGAGAAGAACATCGCCTTGTGGCGGGCGACCGAGAGCGCGAGCGAGCGGTCGGCCAATGCGCGCCCGGCAACGCCGGTCTCGTCGAGACGCGCGAGATCGTGCCAGTGCCGGGACAGCCGCTCGCCGCGCCGTCGCTCCTGGCGGCAGAAGACGTGGATCTCGGTCGCCTTTTCCCAGAAGGTCCGCTCGGCCAGAATGACAGTGGGACTCGCCGTGGGAAACGCCAGACCGGGCAAATGCGCCGCTGCGTCGCAAACGACCGGATGAATTGTGTGCGGTTCGCCCGTGGAGCGCGCACCGAACTCGACCATGATCTCCGGGCGTACCAATCCGGTCTCCTCGAACAGCGGCTCGTAGCCGATGAAAAGGCGGTCCCCATCGACCCGGAATGCTGCGGTGAACCCGGCGCGCGCGAGCCCGGCCTCGACGACCGGGTGCGCCTGATCCCGAACCCACTCGGTCAGGCGGGGGCGGATCGCCCGCGTCCAACGCTTCTCCTGGCTCCGGGTCGGGGGAAGCGCCTCGTCGCCGCCGCCGGAAACCAGATCCGGCGCAAAGGCGCGGATGTCGTAGGTGATGTCGACATCTTCGGAGAAACGCCGGATCGCGCGCCATACCTTGGACAGCGAAGTGCCGCCCTTGAAAGTCAGGTGCTGGGCGAAAGGGCCGTCGAAGAGGACACCGAGCGTCGCAACGACCCAGATGTCCTTCTCCAGAAGGTGCGCCTTGTGATTGTCGCCGCGTTCCGCCACCTGCAAAGCATCGCGCCGGTCGTCGGCCGAAAGGTCCTGATACCGTGCCTCAGCCACGCGAGAGGCGGACGCTCACCGGTTGCGCCATCCAGTTCGGCATGGTGGCTCGTGCGGCCGAAAGTTCGTCGCGGTCCTCGTCGCGAAGCGTCGTCAGGACCGCTTCCAGCCCATCCTCGACCTCTTCCGGACCGAGCCATGCCAGGGCGCGGATGACATCGCCGGCCTTGCGGTGCGGGGCCACGAGCTGCCAGCGCGGCGCGTGTCGCAGCTCCACGACGGACGATCCGAAATGGAGACGGCGGTTGGAGCCGGAAGTCAGGTAGACCGCGCGGACCGGATTCTGCGTGGTCAGACCGAGTCGGTTGGCCGCTGCCCCTCCGCAGGGCACGATGGTTTCGCCCCAGAGTGCGGACAGCGCGGCGAGAGCCTTGCCGAGACGGGGCGCCCGGAGCCCAAATCGGGTCTCGACGGGGCGCATGTAGACGCCCTGGCAGACGCGCATCAGCTCACCCGAGCGGGCCATGCGCGACAATGCCTGGTCGATCGCCGCCCGGTGGCCGAGGTGAAGCAGGGCGCCTGGACATAACGGCGTGGCCTCCGGAAGAGCCTGGGCGTACTCCATGATGCGCTTGGGAAGGCCTCGCATCGGTCGATATCTCCCGTTCGTTTGTCAGAAATCTAATGGCAATGCTGTCGCATTACAACGCTTGGAGCTTCCTATTCGCGTGGTGCAGCAGCCATCGCGACTATGGGTTTGGAGCGCAGCCAGGAGCCTTGGGCGGGGCTGATATGGCAACCTGAATGGGCCGGCTCCGATGATCAGGCGTCTGGATCGGGCACGATGGTCGAGATGAAGGCGCGGATTTCATCGACGTCCTTCTGGCGGCCGTCGGCGATGAGGTCCCGCGCGAGGGCCTGGGCGGCGAACAGCGAGGCGTGCGCGATGCGGATCTGGGCCTCGGGATCGAGCAGTTCCCGCCGGTCGAGGGCCTCTATCGCGAGCTCGATCAGGAGCTGGTTGGCGGTTTGAGGGGTGCCTGCCGAGGCGCTTCGAGCCGTTCCCACTGTTCGGAAAGGATTCTGACGTGCTTATGGAGGGTGCGGTCGGTCGATTTCGTCATTGTTCCTTGCGTCCTTTCGCTCGGATTCCTCCCGCGGTCGGGACGATTCCCGGCGAACCTGGAGGGGTTCCAGGCTCGTTTCGCACCGGCGAAAGCGCCCTTTGGGAGACCCGGACCGCACGCGGTCGGGCGCCGAAACGCGAAGGCCGCGGTCGAGATTGTCGTTGCATGCCGCCGTGACGGTGAGCACCGATGGGTGCTTGCAGGAATGCTCCAGAGAATACACCGCAACACAGTGAGGTGGCAAAAGGTGCCTGGGTCGGCAGGGGCGCGACAGGGCCGCCCGGGCTCTGTTGCAAAAACTTGTCGCAGTTGCCGGGGGTGTGGTCTGGTTCCGTATTTCTTCAAGATCCTTGCTGGATCGCGATCTTTTCAAGCTCCGCTCCATGCAGCGACATCAACTCGCTCATCATCTCTGGCCCGATCCCGAAGGCACGTTCGACAAGACGCACTTCACCCCTGATCCCTGGCTGGAGCTGGAAGGCCTTGGCCTGCTTCTTCCTTAGGGCACGCATCGCCTCGAAGCCCTTGATCGTGGCGCAGGCCGTCTTCATCGACTTGAATCCAAGGGTCGGCTTGATCAGGCGCTTGAGCTTGCCATGGTCGGCCTCGACGACGTTGTTGAGGTACTTTACCTGCCTGTGTTCGGTCTCGGAAGGGCATTTCCCCTCTTTCTTCAACTCCCGGATGGCCTGGCCGTGGCATCCCGCCTTGCCGGCGTTGATCACGACGGGCCTCTCCCGCTCCTTGCACCCGCGCAGCGCCTTGCCCGGGAACCGCTTGGCGGCCTTGGCATTGCGGGTCTGCGACAGGAGGAAGTCGATGGTGTCGCCGCGGCTGTCGACCGCGCGGCACAGATACGCCCGTTTCCCTCTGACCTTGATGCAGGTCTCGTCCACGCGCCAGGACCGCGAAAGTCCGCCAGGGCGACAGTGCCAGCGCAGCCGCTTTTCAATCTCGGGCGCGTAGGGCGGCGTCGGTCCTGTCCACCACCTGCGCCCGGACCTCGTTCTTCGTCCGGTTCTTCGCGCCGACAACTGCCGTCATGTCCACCGGGCCGCGTCCCTCGGCTTCCCTGCGCTTCTTGCCGTGCATGTTCTTGCGGCGACCGCCCATGAACGTCTCGTCCACTTCCACGGGTCCGCCCATCGGGTCGTCGTCGTCACGCTTGAAGGCTTCACGGATGCGCTGGAGCATGAACCAGGCGGTCTTCTGGGTGACGCCGATGTCCCTGTGAAGTTTCATGCTGGACACGCCCTTGAGCGAGGTCATGTGCAGGTAGATCGCCAATACCCACTTGCGAAACGGCAGCGGCGATCCTTCCAGGATGGTGCCAATGCGCACCGAGAAGTGTTGTCCGCAATCCTTGCAGCGATAGGGCCGTGCTTCCGACCTGCCGCCGTTCTCCACAGTGTTTTCGGACTTGCAGTGCGGGCAATGGCGACCTTCGGCCCAGATCACGCTCTCGAACCACTCGCGAGCGGACTCTTCGTTCGGGAACATGTCGGTCAGTTGAAGAACTGTGAGGCCCTTGCGGAATGCTTTGCCCGGTGCGGTCGCCATGTGTCGAATCTCCTTGATTTGTTGACTCGGTACTAGCAGACAAAGGCTTTTCCGTCAAGTATATAAGTCCCCTGATCATATATGCAGCTTCGGGCCGTTTGGGCCTGTCTGTCATCTGATGTCTTCCTGCCTCGATTGTCATTGTTGCCGGCGGGTCCGAGGCAACGCTGCCACGGCCGCGCCGTTGAAGACATCAAGACAGCCCGCGAATCACCGATCAAGCCTCAATTCGGAAATTCTGCGAAAAAATCCGGATACATCCGTTTGAAACCCGTTGCAGGGAGTGTTCGAGCGGCATAATGTGGCATGCGGCCAGTCATGCTTCCGGGAGGCGTTCCGAAGTTGTTTCGAAGGGATTCCCTCATTCACAGGGCACAGCCCGAGGCCATGGACGAACCGCTGCAGGTGTCGGCCCCGCATGAACGCATGTTCAGGACGGCATTGCTGGTCGTGCTGCTGGCAATGCTCGGGCTGGTCGCGGTGACAGCCTGAACCCGGGCCGAGATGGCACAGCAGGCCACAGCAGGTTCGGTTTCCCCGAAGGCGGCCCGGATCCCGAGGTTCCGGAGGCGACCGCGCCGCACCCCGCTGATGATGCAACTGGAGGCCACCGACTGCGGAGCCGCCTGTCTCGGCATCGTGCTTGCGCACCATGGCTGCTGGACATCGCTTGAGGAGCTTCGCGAGCAATGCTGCGTCGGTCGCGACGGCTCCAGCCTGAAGGACATCGCACAGGCGGCGCGCGGCTACGGCTTGGACGCGACCGGCCATAGCTGCCAGATTCACAAGCTGGCGCGTCTGCCGTTGCCGATCGTGCTCTTCTGGGGGTTCAAGCACTTCGTCGTCCTAGAGGGCATGGCAGGGGGCCGCTTCTTCCTGAACGATCCCGCCGAAGGGCATCGCAGCGTGGACCTGGAGGAGTTCGACCGCCACTTCACCGGCGTCAGCCTCGTGCTCGAACCCGGCAGTGGATTCAGGCGGCGGGGCGCCAGGCGCAGCGTCGTGAAAAGGCTCTGGCCCTGGCTCCGCGGTCACAGGATCCTGCTGGCGCGCACGACGGCCTTCGGACTGCTGCTCGCGATCGTGCTGCTGGCCCTGCCGCTCCTGCTGGCGCTGTTCGTGGACCGCGTCCTGGCCTCCGAGCAGGCCGGACTGGGCTGGACGCTGGCGGCGTGCACGCTCCTGGCCGGCGGTGCCGCCTATCTCCTGACCTGGCTGCAAATGCGGTCCCTGCGCGATCTCGTGATTCGCCTCTCGATCACCCAGTCCGACAGGTTCCTGGACACCTTGCTGCGCCTTCCCGTCAGGTTCTTCAGCCACAGGCTGGCGGGGGACCTCGCCCTGCGCCTGCGAACGATCGACCAGATTGCCGACACCGGCGCCGGACAGCTCGTGCGCCTGTCTGTCGACCTGATCATGAGCGCCGCGTTCCTGGCGGTCATGCTGGCCTGGCACTGGCCGCTGGCGTTCGTGGTCGCCGGCATGGGAGCGTCCTGCCTCGTCATGACGCGACTGCTGGCCCGCCTTCGCCGCGACCGCAGTCACCGGCTGCGCCGGGAGCAGAGCATGCTGGCTGGCATCAGCGCCGCCGGCCTCTCGTCGGTCGAGAGCCTGCAGGCCACGGCCCGGGAGAACGACTTCTTTTCCGACTGGAGCGGCAGGCAGGCCCGGGAGCTCGTCGCGCGCCAGGAATTCGTGGAACTGGGGCATGTGGCATCGTCGTTCCCGCACCTGTTCCAGCTGCTCAACGCGGCGGCGGTGTTCGGCCTTGGCGGCTGGCTGATGACGCTGGGACATGTCACCCTCGGCCAGCTGATGGGATTCTACATCCTCGCCGACAACTTCATCCGGCCGGTCGCGCGAATCGGGCAGTTCTCCGACATGCTGGAGACCCTGGAGGCCGACCTGACGAGGATGGACGACGTGATCAATGCGCCGAGCGAGACGCCGCCGGCCTCCGGCAGCGACGGCAGGCCGGAGACGCCGGTGAACGGCGAGGGCGGGCTGCGGCTGATCGGCAGGCTCGAAATGAAGGGCGTGAACTTCGGCTACCAAAGGAACCGCGACCCGCTGGTCAGGGACTTCAGCCTGACCATCGAGCCTGGCCAGCGCGTTGCGCTGGTGGGCGAGAGCGGTTCGGGCAAGTCCACGGTCGCGCAGCTGGTGGCGGGCCTGCACCTGCCCTGGTCGGGCGAGATCCTGTTCGACGGCCATCTGGCCGGGGACGTCCCGCGGGAGGTGTTCTGCAGGTCGGTTGCCATCGTCGACCAGAGCCCGGTCCTGTTCGCGGCCACCGTCCGCGACAACCTGACCATGTGGGACGCGACCGTTCCGGACCACCACGTGACCGCCGCCGCAAGGGATGCGCGGATTCACGAGGAGATCATCAGCCGTCCCCAAGGGTACGACTCCATGGTGGAGGAGGGAGGGCGGAACTTCAGCGGCGGGCAGCGGCTGCGGCTGGAAATCGCCAGGGCGCTGGTCAGCAGGCCGTCGCTGATGATCATGGACGAGGCCACGAGCGCGCTCGACCCCGTCACCGAGCTGATGGTCGACGACAGCATCCGCCGCCGCGGATGCTCCTGCCTGATCGTCGCCCACCGCCTGAGCACGATCCGCGATGCGGACCGGATAATGGTCGTCGACGGCGGCCGCATCGTCGGCCAGGGATCCCACGACGAGCTGTACGCCCGGGACGGCATCTACCGGAGGCTGCTTGATGGCGAATGAGCTCCGTGCGCAGGCTGGCCTGGGCGGCCTGTTCCTCGAACGTGGGGACGCGTGTCCGGCCGCTGCAAGCCGACCGGTGAGCCTGTGGGAGTCCGGCCATGCATGGCTTGTCGAGGACGGGGCCATCGACGTCTTGGCGGCCAGGCACGACTCCGGGCGGATCACTTCGGCCTACAGGCATTTCGTCCGTCTCGAGACCGGCCAGCTGGCTTTCAGCGTCGACGAAGCTGGTCATGGAATGAAGCTCGTCGCCAAGGGACTGCCAGGATCCAGGCTGCTCCGGCTGACGCATGAATGCCTCCTCGATGCGTTGGCGGAGGGTGACGATGGCGATGCGATCAGGGCGGAACTCGACAGGCATGTCGACTTCTGGATCGAGTCCCTGTCCGCGGCTGTGTCCGGCGAGATGGAAGGCGTTCCGGCAACGGAACTGCGCCTTCGTCCCGGGCCAATGACGGGACGCGGCGTCGCCTCGCCCGGCCATGGCGTTGCCTGGCTGGCCGCGGGCGGCATCGAGGCCGCCTTTCTCGATCTGGCGGACACCGGCGGTCGCGACCTGGTGCCCGTCTCCCGGGACGCCTGGATCCGCTTGCACGGGGAGGAAACGTTCGACTGCATGACCACCGCCGAACTCGACGGGAGGCAGCTTCTGGACGACGGGTTGCCGGGATTCCACGAGATCCTGCTCGAAGCGGAAAGTCTGGGCCGGAGACTGCTGCTTGTCGACGAGGCGAACCTGCAGGCCGCCCAGGCCACAAGGCGCCGGGATGATAAAGCGCGCGCCAGGACCAGCCTGGAAGCGCTGCACAGTCCCGGGCTCCGGTTGGCGAAGTACGGCTCAGCCATGGCGGAAGCCTTGCGCATGATCGGCAGGCGGGAAGGGTTCGAGATCCGCGTGCCTGCCGTTCCGGTCGGCGAAGACCCCTCGCTGGACGGCATCTGCGACGCATCGGCGTTGCGGAAGCGCAAGGTGCGCCTGAGGGCGTCTGGACGCTGGTGGCTCGGGGACAGCGGTGCCATGCTGGCAATCCGGCGCGAGGACGGACAGCCCCTGGCGCTGTTGCCGGGAATGGCCGGCCGGTACCGGGTCGCGGACCCCTCGACCGGAGCTTCGCGCCTTGCGGACGGCAGCACCGCCGCCTCGTTCCGGGAGGTGCACTGCCTGTATCCGGGACTGACCGACGGCCGGGCGGATGGCACCGCCGGGCTGAGGGACCTGTTCCGCGCGGGGGCCTGCGGCGTGGCAGGAGATGTCGCCGTGCTTGTCCTCACCGGCATTGCCGCCGGCACGCTCGCCCTGACGCCCGCATTCGTGGTGAGCCGGCTGGCGGCCGCGGCAGCGCCTGGCGGAAACGCGGTTCCGGCATTGCAACTGGCGGCGATCCTCGCCGGAACCGGAGCGCTCGTGGCGCTTCTGCACATCCTTCGCGGAACGGCGCTCATGAGGGTCGAGGGTCGCGTGGCCGCCCGCCTGGGCGCCCTGGTCTGGGATCGCCTGCTGCGCCTGGGTCCCGGCTTCTTCCGCGGCCATACCGCCGGCGAGCTCTCGGCAAGATCGCTGGTGTTCCAGGACGTGCGGGACAGGGTCGCCGGCGTCACGGCCGATGGCGTGCTGTCCACGCTGTTCCTGCTGCCTGCGCTCGGGCTCCTGTTCCTCTACGATGCCTGGATGGGCTGGATCGCGCTGCTTCTCTCCGCCACGATGATCGGGGTGACGGCCATGTTCTGCATCCTGATGATCGGGCCGCAACAACGGTACCTGGAGACCATGCGCCGACTCGCCGGAGACACCCAGCAGTTCCTCATGGGGATTTCCAAGCTGCGGGCCACAGCTGCCGAGGACTCGGCATTCGCCGCCTGGGCACGGCGGTATCACGGCCACAAGAAGGCGGAGATCAGGCTGTCGATGCTCGGCGAGCACCTTGCCGCATTCGGTGCGGCAGTGCCCGCCCTGGCATCCGCCATCCTGTTCTCGACGGTCGTTGTCCGAGGCGGCGTGGACACGGCGGATTTCCTTGCGGTTTTCACGGCCGTCATGGTGCTGTGCATGGCGACCGTCATGCTCGGCAACGCGGCCCGGGCGGTTGCATTGGTCAAGCCGGCCTGTGACCAGGTCCGGCCCATCCTGGCGAGCCCCGCACCCGCGAGAATGGCGGGACGGGCCCGAGCCGCGCTTTCCGGCCGGATCCTCGTTGACCGGGCAAGCCACGCCTATTCCGCAGGCGGACCGAGGGTGCTGGAGGACGTCTCGATCAGCGCGAAGCCTGGCGAACTTGTCGCGATCGTCGGGGAATCCGGCGCCGGCAAGACGACCCTGCTCCGGCTCCTGCTCGGCCTGGAAAGGCCGCAGTCGGGGGCGGTCTGCTATGACGGCCGGGATCTTGCGCAGCTGGACCTCGCCTTCGTGAGACGACAGATGGGCGTGGTCATGCAGGACAGTTCCCTGCGACCCGGCAGCGTGCTCGACAACGTCATTGGGGCGGACGGCAGCCTCACCGAGGATGATGCATGGCGTGCGCTGGAGCACGCCGGGGTCGCCGATGAGATCCGCGCCATGCCGATGGGCCTGCACACGTCGGTGGGCGAGAACTCGGCCAACCTGTCCGGTGGCCAGACCCAGCGGATAAGGATGGCGGCGGCGCTGGTGCACAGGCCCCGGATCCTGTTCCTTGACGAGCCGACGAGCTGGCTGGACACAAGGAGCCAGGCACTGGCAATGAAGGGAATCGAGGAGTCCACGAACACCCGGATTGTCATCGCCCACCGCCTGTCCACGATCCGGAACGCGGACCGGATCCACGTGCTGCATCGGGGGCGCCTGGTGCAGACCGGAAGCTATGACGAACTGCTTGCGGCGGAGGGGAAGTTTCGCGACCTTGCACTGCGCCAGGCAGCTTGAGAGGGTCAGCGTCACAATGGGCATTCCACTGTTTCCAGACACGCCGTTCGTCGTTTCGGAGAGTCTTTTCGTCAAGCCGGGATGCCGGGGATTCCGGCTGCCGTATCACGGGGAGGGCGCCGATCATGCGGAAGTGATGGTCATGAAGCCGATCCGGGTTCACGACGCTCGTGCCCTCGCTCAGGCGCCCACCGTCAGCCGCATGGGGTTCGAGCTCGTGCATGCGCCGATTGACATCGACTACGGCGATCACGGCAGCGTTGTCTCCCGCTTCTACGACCAATGCGCGGAGTTGGTCATGGCGGCGACGGGATGCCTTTCCGCACGGACCATGCAGCACGAGTTCCGGGCCGGCGCGCCGCTCTGGCCCGGCGGTGCCGGGACCTATGCAGAAAAGGCCCATGCAGACCTCACCCCGTATGCCGAGGACGTGCTTGACATTCCGGACGGCCGTCACTTCGGCGTGTACAACGTATGGCGCAGCACGGATCCCCTGCGGGCAATCGAGTCGAAGCCCCTTGCCATGTGCGACCCTTCGACCGTCTCTCCCGGCGACATGATATGTTCCGACGGTCGGCGCCTGACCGAGCCCAGCACCCGCCTGGTGCTGTACAATCTCGTTCATGACACGGCCCAGTGCTGGCACTTCTTTCCGGGAATGGAGCCGGGCGAGGCGCTGATCTTCAGGCAGTACGATTCCCGCATCGAGGATCCAGCCTCCAGGGTGACCTTTCACACGGCCTTCAACGATCCGGCGACCAGGGACGATGCGCCGAGGCGACGTTCCGTCGAAGCCCGGGTCGTCGCGCTCTTTGCCGAAGACGATCCGCCAGGAAGGAAGTCAAGGTACCAGGCGGAGGTTCCGACATCGCATCCGGATGGCAGGCCGTCATCCTGGCGCCACGAGAGGATGGTTGACTGGGGCGTCAGCTAAGGCCCGGGCTTCCGACTGCACCCCAGCCTCCATGATCCTGCCACGCGCGGCCCTTGAGTCCCCAAAGTCCGAATGTTCCCATCCGGCCCGTGCGCGGTCCAGCCTCTGGCGACGAAAGCTTCGGGGAAGGACGCCAGGTCCGGGGCGGTGCGGCCATGTGGCAATCCCGAGGCAGCGGGGCACTCATTCCCGGCAATCGGCACAGGCGATGCCATTCGGAACTTCTTCACAGTTGCGACGCCTGCTTCCCGGTCGATGTTCGAGTGAACGCCAGAACCACCACAAAAGCAGGGAACCCGTGAAGGTTCCAGTGTCGCCGGAGGAACCGGCGCGGATGGTCATGACTTCGCCGCCGAAATCAGATTGGCGCTGCACTGAGAAGGTCGACCAGGACGAGGCGCAAGCTTGGCAAGCCGGCGGCCAGCCCGATGATTTCGTGGTCCGACAGGTTCCGGCCTGCCGACGGCAGGACCAGAAGACAGCCGGCAAGCAGTTGCGCGCGGTTGCCGATGGCGTCGGGAACGCCCGATGGCAGTTGACGGCGGCAACTGACCGCGCAATCGATGCCCAGGTTCCCTGGGACAGGCTCGTGTCCGCCGCGACGGCAGCGCCGCGGATCGGCATCAGGAGAAGATCGTCGACAGGAACAACGGCGAGATTTATGCTGGCGGAATTCCATCTCACCGCTTGTCGGGCGCCAGCGGGAAGCACTGCAGACCTGCGTAGGCTTTCGCCCGCAAGTGCTCCGCGTCCATGACGATCTTGATGTGATTGATACCCATGCGCAGCCCGTAGGGTCCGTTCGCCCCGTAGAGGATGCATTGCTTCGGCCAGGACAGAAGCCCGTCGGCCTTCGCCTGCGAGCACAATCCCGTTTCGACCAGCCAATCCATGAGGCCGCGCCAATGGCGGCTCCTTGTCGTGTGCCAGGCCGAGAGCAAGCCTCGAAAATCCCGGTCGCCGGCGGCAGTCGGGTAGATTTCGAAACCCAGTCGCGGCAAGGTGCCTTCAGGGGAAACATCGAACGCCATCATGAAGCGATTGGAGACATCGTGGAGTTCCGAAAGGAGGTGCAGAACTGCGGAGATCGAACCCGGCCACCGGAGTCGATCGAGAAATGGTCCCACCTGAGCTGCCGATACCTCCGCGACAACTAGCCTGACGGATCGGGGCGTGCGTTCGGGAAAGGCGGCGGCGAATGCGACTACTGCGCCGGAGGGCAGCACGGCAAATGCGCGGGACAACGCGCGCTGTTCATGTCGCGCGTCACTCTGGCCAAAGACACGACTGAGCGTGCCGGCAAGGCGAGCCGGTTCGAATGTCGCGCCTCCCCGGGTCAGCGAAGCGTCCGATCGCAGATTGATCGCCGGAGCCGCTTTCCGCTCCTCGGGGATGTCAATGAGATCGTATTCAAGCATCAGCCATCTGTACGGCTCCGGCTTGCTGGTCAGATAGGCGTCGAGCCAGGCTTTCAGGGATGCGGCCGGCGCTCCGTCGGTGCCCGCCAGGTAGCGGTGCGGGACCCGTGAGGAGGTCACGGTGACCGAGAAGTCGGCAGCCGGTTCCGGGTCGTCGAGTCTCAGTTCGAAGACGCACAAGTTCGCCGCGACGGCTGCCGGAAAATCTCCGACCCGCAGCAACAGTCGGTCCCGACCCCGTCCAGCGAGCAAGGATTCGGGAATTTGTGGCCGCAGTGCCTCGAGCAGGTCCCCAAGCTGCGTCATTGCGTTCATGCCTTTCTCCCTCGGTGATCATCCACGATTTCAACATCACACGGTCCGTTGTCAGTCCACCGAATACGGATGCGCCTTGCATGTTGATCGGAATGCTGTGCTGGCCAGCGCGACGGCCCGGCAACTCCCCGCGTCCGGCCAGCGCTTCGCCGCTCTCCAAACCGCTTCCAGGCATCGGCCTGGTACTTGAGGGTGTAGCGTACCGGGGCATACGGCATGGTCTCTAGCCACGGGGTCGCGCGGCGGAGTCGTGTTAACGCCTTGCCCAGCGTGAAGAAAGTAGGCGCGCGTGGCTTCGCGCCTTCCATGCGCGCGACGTCGTACACTTCCATCTGTTGGGCCAGCATCCGGTTCCAGACGCACCGGCAGGCGCCGAGCAACAATCCCAGGCGACACGGGCCTGTCAAGTTATCGATACAACCCTCGAAAGCATCCGCTCCGGGCTGATCGTGCCAAGGGACAATCTCGTGTAAGGACCTGTCGCCGCATGTCGATGTCGGGAGGCATGGCATCAGACGGGTGGAGCCTTGCAGTAATCGTCAATGAACTGCTGGTGGTCAGGAAGCTGATCGACCTGCTCTTCGATCTGTCGATGGATGTCGACCAAATATTTCCCGAGCGCGTCCTTGCTCATCGCATTGACAATAGGGTGATACTGTTCCGGAATCAGGCCCTGCCCGAGCATGACCTGCACCCAAAACGTCGGGCTGAACAGTTCCCCCGGGTTCCAAGCAATCCGGCCCGTTTGTCGAAACAACTGGATTCGGTGCGTCAAGGAGTCGGGAATGTCCATGGTCTGGCACTGTCGCCAGAAAGGCGTATCCGACCGGTCGGTCACATGGTAGTGGAAGATGAGAAAGTCCCGGATATTGTCAATCTCGTCCTGCATCTTGGCGTTGAATTCGGCGATGGCGGGTTCGCGAATTCCCTTGTCGGGAAACAACTGGACCAAGCGGGTGATGCCGCGCTGAATGAGGTGGATGCTGGTTGATTCCAGCGGTTCCATGAAGCCTGACGCCAGCCCCAGGGCAACGCAGTTCTTGTGCCAATACCTCCGCCTCTGACCGGCCCTGAAACGGATCAGCAGGGGCTCGGCGAGAACGGTACCTTGGACATTGTCAAGCAGTCGCGCCAGGGCCTCGTCGTCGGACCAGTGTTGAGAACTGAAAACCATGCCGTTTCCAACCCGGTGCTGCAACGGAATGCGCCATTGCCAGCCTGCTTCATGGGCTGTCGCGCGAGTGTACGGATGCAGGGGTCCGGGCGCTACGGAGGGTACAGCGATTGCACTGTCACAAAACAGGCAGTCGCCATAGTCATCGAAACCGACATTCAGGGTCTGCTCGATCAGGAGCCCTCGAAAGCCGGTGCAATCGATAAACAGGTCACCCGTGACCCGTTGTCCAGACTGCAGGCGGAGGCCGGTGATGAACCCATTGGCCGGATCCTGCTCCACCTGGTCAATTCTTCCTTCATGGCGAATGGCACCGGACTCCTCGGCAATCCCTCGCAAGAATTGTCCGTAGAGTCCGGCGTCGATGTGGTAGGCGTAGTTCAAGACGGTGTTCAGGCCAATGGCAAACCTGTTGCGTAAAGCCGCGGATGATTCCAGACAGTATTCTCCGTAGCCCCGGGCCAGCCCCAGGAGGCGCCCCCTCAGCCAGTAATTCTGGAAGCCCGCCGACCAGCGTTCCCTTCCGGCCCATCCAAAGGAACCGAAGTAGTTCTCGCCCAGGTTCCGCCAGTTCTCGAAGAAAATTCCAAGCTTGAAAGTACCCTGAACTGCGCGGAGGAACTCGGGTTCACTCACGTTCATGTACTTTTGGAAAAGATGCAGCGGTGGGATCGTCGCTTCGCCCACACCGACAGTTCCGATCTCATCGGATTCCACGAGGACAATGTCCAGAGTCTTGCCGAAATGGTGTGCGAACATTGCCGCGGCCATCCATCCCGCGGTACCACCTCCGGCGATCACGAGTTTCCTGATTCTACCGTTATGCATGGCTTGCTTCTGGCGGGTTCAGCCTATCGGCTCGCAGGTCACGAGTCTGTCGCAATTCGGCAATCGGGTCGGCGCACGCGCGCCAAAGGGCCAACCTGCCAGATACAGACAAGCCCGCATTCCGTACCCTTGGAGTGTCGGTGCGATGGGCACGCATCTTGTTTCGAATGCGCCGATGCGATGGGAATGCGCCCGGCCTTTTCCTGTTGGCGGTGCGGGGAACTTTTCCCGGGAGACCGGGCACGCAGCCGCAGGATCCCGGCCAAAGCGGGTGCCGTCACGTCTTGCAGCGACCTGTCGTTCAAGGGGCTAGTTCCAGTCCGGCTCCGCAGGGTGGCGGCTTCAGGGGCAGTGACGGGGCGATAGCAGGGCGCGCATGGAGCCACCAGCGCGGGGCCGCGGATGTCGGCGAGGTGGCCATGCCATGCCCATACGGAGCCGGTCGAAGCACCGCGGCACGGAGTGAAGAAAACTCCTGGCCGGACTTGCAGGCGACTGAATGCACCTGCATCCGCCTCAAGGAAACAGATTCCTGCCTGCCGGCGGCAGGACCATGTTCACCAGGTGTTGATGTCACCAATGCCGCCGGCCATACCGCTGATTTCCTGATCCGACAGATTCCGGCCTGCCGGCGGCAGGACCAGATGACAGTCGGTGGCGTCGTCTTCAAGGACACGGATGTTGATGCCGTCCGGAACCGAAAGTCCGGTTGCGTCCTTGATGGCCGCCTTCGGATCATCCAGAAGCCGGGCGCGGAATTGTTCGTCCTCCTCAGCCTTGGCAAGAATTTGTTCCTGGATCTGCGATTGCGTCTTCATGTCCGTTCTCCTCATTCCCGGCGATCGGCACAAGCGATGCCATTCCGAACTTCTTCACAGTTGCCACTCTATTTCCTGGGCGATGTTCAAGTCAATGCCAGAACCGCCACAAAAACAAGGAACCCCTGAAGGTTCTGACGTCCTGACCTGGGACTCAGGGCTGAGAGGAACGGTGAGGTATCATAAGGGCTGATTTTTCTTTTCAAGACATGAATGAGAAAAGCGCAGGCATACAGTCGCTTGACGAGCCCTGGGCCGATACAACCAGCCCGTCCGGAAAGATGATCATGACCGTCTTCGGCGGCATCGCCGAGTTCGAGCGATCCCTGATCCTGGCACGGACGCAGGAAGGGCGAGAGGCGTCCATGGCCCGCGGTGTCGCGTTCGGGCGACCCGCGAAGCTTCGAGACGACCAGAAGGAGGTTGTCCACGAACTCGTCAAGGCAGGCCGGTCGATCTCCTCAGTCGCGAGGACGTTCGACGTCCATCCCGCGACGATCTATCGGTGCATCAAGGAATCTCGGTCCTTATGACGGTTTTCCGTTCCGCTCAGCCCTGAGAGGCTGACCTAAAATGTGGATGGTCTCCCCCAGATGTGGTATTTCCATGCTGACTTCGACACCAGACAGGGAGGGCCACATGGCTTGGAACGAGACCACCCGCGAGAAGTATAAGCGCAGTTCGGACCGGTATGAAAGCGATTTGAGCGACGAGGAATGGTTTGTGATCGAGCCGCTCCTGCCGGCCCCGTCGAGGCTGGGCCGTCGCCGCACCGTCGACCTTCGGGCGGTTTTCGACGCGATCCAGTACATGCTGGCTACGGGGTGCCAGTGGCGGGCGATTCCCAAGTGTTTCCCGCCCTTGCGACGGTTCAGAATTACTTCTACGCATGGCGCGACGACGGCGTTCCGGAGCGCATGATGGACGCGCTGCGCGATCTTGCGCGCATGCAGGCGGGGCGCTCCGGAGATCCGGCGGCGGCCGCGATCGACAGCCAGCCGGTGAAGACGACGGAGATGGGCGGCCCGTCGGGATGCGGCGCGGGCAAGAGGATCAAGGGCAGGAAGCGCCACGCCACGGTGGACGTGGAGGGGTTCCCGATCGCGGTCCGGGTTCACGCGGCTGACGTGCAGGACCGGGACGGGGCGCCGGCTGTCATCCTCGCGATGCCGGAGAAGGCGCCTGAGGTGAGAAAGCTGTGGGCGGACGGCGGGCATGCGGGACCGAAGCCGGAGGCCGCGCTGGCGGAACACGGCCTCGGATCGATCCTGGAGATCGTGCCCGGGCCCAGGGAGACAAGGGGCTTCACCGTCCCCTGTCGCCGATGGGTGGTGGAGCGGACGTTCGCCTGGCTGTCGTGGTGCCGGCGCCTGGCGAAGGACGTGGAGCGGACGCTGGCGAGCTCCCTGGCCTGGGTCCAACTGGCCGCGTGCCGCTTCCTGACCGTAAGCGTTCGGTCGAGCGGTGACGACGGTCCGTCCTGACGTCATTTCGGTCACTGCAAATCTGGCACTGGTAACTCCGAATCCAGCATGGTATCGCGTCGCGCATGGAGATGCGCATCGAGGATTCCGGGACTTCGTCCGTTCCGGACGTTGCTGACGACGGGCCCCTTTCGTCGTCGCGGCCGGCGGCGTCGGCGCCCGGTCCGGTCGACCGGGAATTCCTTTGCGAGCGCGAGCGTGTCCGTGCCGATGAGGCGGAAGCCCGCGCGGACGCTGCGGAGGCGCGCTGCGAGGACCTGCGCTGGAGGGAGGTGCGGGCCCGGCACCGCGCAAGCAGCCTGGAAACGGCTGTCGAGAGGAACCGGGCGAAGCTGAACGCCGCCCGCGAGGAGGTCAGGAATGTCCGCCGGACGGCGAAGCGCGCCCTTGCGCTGGAGAAGGAGGTTGCGCGGCTGGGCAGGCTTCTCGCGGAGGCCGGCGTCGATGCGCGGAAGCGTTCCACGGTCATGTCCCTGCCATGGAGAACGCCGCCCTGAAGGCGGAGGCGGGCGATCTGCGCGACAGGGTCGCGGCGCTCGAGGCGCGGAACGACGAGCTTCGTTCGAGCAGGTCCGCGATGTCGAGATCGCTGTTCGGCGGCAAGAGCGAGAAGAGGCCGGGGCCGTCGTCGAGGCGCGGGCGCGGCCAGCGGCCCGGGGCGCCCGGCCATGGCCGCACGCCCCGGCCGGACCTCGAGGAGAAGGAGGAACGGGTGGACCCGCCGGAGGACGCGCGGACCTGTTCCTGCTGCGGCAAGCCCTGCGTCGCCAACGGCTCGCATGACTCGGAAGTCGTCGAAATCGAGGTGAAGGCGCACAGGCGGAGGATCGTCCGCCCGCGCTGGCGCCGGGGATGCGACTGCGCCTCCTCGCCGTCCGAGGTGACGGCGCCGCCGCCGGCGCGGCTGTTCCCCGGCACGGCCTTCGGGACCAGCGTGTGGGCGCTTGTCCTGCACGAGCGCTTCATGTTCATGCGGCCCTGCCGCCGTGTCGCGGCCTGGCTGACATGCCAGGGCCTGGCGGTCTCGGCGGGGACGCTGGCCGACGGCACGGGCCGCATGCCGCCCCTGTTCGAGCCTCTCCGGGAGGCGGTCCTCGCGCGCCAGAACGAGGCGGGGCTGCGCCATGCCGACGAGACCGGCTGGCGGATCCAGGCCTTGAGGGAGATCCGGAAGTCGCACCGCGCCTGGCCCGGACGTCCGTCAGCCATGACGCGGTCCTCTTCCACGTCGACCGCACGCGCAGCGCCGAGGCCGCCGCGAAGCTGTTCGCCGACGCCGCCGGTCCCGTGCATCTGGTCTGCGACCGCTGCAGCGCCTGCAAGAAGCTGGCGCGCCTGTTGCCCGCAATCGTCATCCTGTGCTTCTGCTGGGCCCATTCCAGGCGGGATTTCCTGAAGTGCGCGACCGGGCGGCCGCGGCTGGCGGAGTGGAGGGACGAACGGGTCGACCGGATCGCGGGGACCTGCCGGCTGAACGCTGTCCGGCTCGGCTGCCTCGACCCCGGCAGCGGATCCCGGAAGAAGGGGTTCGAGGCGGCGCAGGCCGAACTGGAGGGTGCGGTCGCCACGCTGTTCGCGGAAGCCGGGCGCCAGCTGGGGAAGCTTCCGGAGGGGGCGCCGGAGGGCAAGCCCCTGCGCTCGCTGCTCAAGCACCGCGAGGGGCTGTGCGTGTTCCTCGGCCATCCCGAGGTTCCCATGGACAACAACGTCGCGGAAAGGGCCGTCAGGGGTCCGGCCATCGGGCGGAAGCTCAGCTTCGGCTCCGACAGCGAGGCGGGCGCCCGGATGACGGCGGTCATGCATTCGGTCCTCGGCACGGTCGCGAGGAACGGTCTCGACGTCCTGCGCTGGCTCGGGGCGTGGCTTGACGCCTGCGCGGAGAACGGCGGCCTCCCGCCCGGCGACCTGTCGCCCTGGCTGCCGTGGTCGATGAGCGAGGAGAGAAGGCAGGCCTTCCTGGCGCCGCCGTGACCGACGAGGTCGAGTGCCGCTATCATGGCCATGACTTCACCGTCGCCGAAATGAGGCTGCTGCGCGAACTGATCGCCACGGAGCCGACCCGGGCGGCCATCGCCCGCGCCTTCTGCCGCCGCATCGGCTGGCTGAAGCCCGACGGCGGCCTGAAGAGCATGATGGCGAAGGTCGTCATGCTGAAGATGCACCGCGACGGGATCATCGAACTGCCGCCGCCGTCCCGGGTCCCGCCCGTCCCGAAGCCGGTCACGTTCGGGCCGGACACCGAGCCGCCTCCGCTGCTCCCCGCCCCGAAGACCCTCGACGAGGTCCGCCCGCTGGATGTCCGGATCGTCAGGAGCGGCACCCGGGCAGGCAGGCTCTGGAACGAGTTCGTCGCCCGCTGGCACTACCTCGGATACACGCGCCTCGTCGGCGCGCAGATGCGCTACGCGGTCCATGACCGGAACGGCAGGCCTCTGGCCATGCTCGGCTTCTCGACCGCCGCATGGAGGCTGGGGCCGAGGGACGCCTTCATCGGATGGACGCCGGAACTGCGCGAAAGGAACCTCCCGCTCGTGGTCGACAACCCGAGATTCCTGATCCTTCCATGGATGGCGATTCCGAACCTGGGGTCCCACATCCTCTCGCTCGTCCGCAGGCGCCTGCCCGAGGACTGGACCGTGCGCTACGGCACCACGCCCGTGCTCTGCGAGACCTTCGTGGAGGTTCCGCGCCACAGCGGCGGCGTCTATCGTGCGTCAGGCTGGATCCGCGTCGGAACGACCAAGGGGCGCGGCCGCTACGACCGGCACAACAAGGCCGACAAGCCGAAGAAGGACATCTGGCTCTGCCCGCTCCGGAAGGACTGGAAGCGGACGCTCAACCGCTGACCCTCGTCCTGTCCTGTCCGCAGGCCGGATTGCAGCCCGTCGTCATCGAGGCACGGACGTCGGTCTCGGCGACGCCACCGCAGCGGAAAGCGGGGTCGGCACGATTGCGCATTCAGCGCGGCGGCAGTCAGGAAAGAAAGTCAGGCAGACAACGAAGACAGCTCGTCACCGCTCGACCGAACGCTTACTCCTGACCCGCCGTCTGGCGCGAGGGGCAACGCCATGAAAACAAATAACGTAACTGCTCGCCCCCCCTTCCTGACCATTGGATTTCTTGCCTGATCGCGTTCGGGACGAGCGTCCGGCCTTTTGCCGCGGCGCCTTGCGCGGTTCTCGCTGCCGACCTCCCGTCGAGGATTTGCGTTTGACATCACAGAGCGGACATTCCATTGCCGGTCGCGGATCGATTGTTCCGGGGAGGGGCCGTCTCGATGGGGGCATGGTACGGGTCAAAGGCGACGACGGGGCTCTGCCAGGCCATCGTGAGCCTCATGCCGCCTCGTTCCGCATGTCTGGAAACGCGCTTGGGCGGCGGCGCGATCATGAAGCGCAAGCCGCCCGCGCAGCGCGGCATCGGCCTGGACCGCCGGGCGACCGACGGCTTCGGACGGGACTGCCCCGTCGAGCTCCGCCATGGCTGCGCCCGCCGCTTCCTGTCCGGCTTCGACTTCCAGGGCCGCGAGCCGCCCTGCGTGCAGTCGACGCGCAGGTCGCAGCGCCGCTGCCGCGCGACGCCCCCGGGCGAGCGGCTCGCGGTGGAGGCCGGGTGATGGCGACGGTGAACGCGGCGTCGCTGCGCGACGAGTTCGAGGCGGCAAAGGCGCGGATCAAGACGCTGCGCGAGGCCGGCAAGGTGTCGGCGGAAGCCGACGCGATGTTCGCGATGCTGATCACGCTGATGAGCGTGCTGATCGCCGTCCTGCTGGAAAGGACGACCCGCAAGGGATCGAGGAACTCCAGCCTCCCGCCGTCGCAGACGGACAGGGACGGGACCGCACGGCGCGCCGGCAGCAGCGGCAAGGGCGCGAAGCCGAACCTGCAGACGGGCGACAACCTCCGGAAGACCACCGTCGAGGAGACGGTCGCCGTCGAGGCCTGCGACACATGCGGCGCCGACCTGTCCGGCGTCGACCCCGCCGGCCGGGAACGTCGCGTCCTGCACGACATCGTGTTCGAGGTCGTCGAGCGCCGCGTGGAGGCCGAGGTCAAGGAATGCCCGGACTGCCGGGCCCGCACCAAGGGCCGGTTCCCCGACGACATGCCGGGCCCGCTGCAGTACGGCGCCGGCCTCCAGGCCTTCGTCGTCAACCTGCCGGGCGCCCACATGCTGTCGCTGCGCCGGGCCGTCGCGCTGGTGCAGGCGATCTCGGGCCTCAGGCTCTCCGAAGCCACCTGCCTGGGCTGCGTGCGCCGCCTTCATGACGCCCTCGCATCATGGGAGCACGCCGCCATCGCACAGCTGCTGGAACGCCCGGCCCTGCATGCCGACGAGACCGGCTTCCGGGTCGACGGCAGAACCCAATGGCTCCATGTCGTCACCGACGGGTCCCTGACCCTGAAGTTCCTGCACCGCAAGCGCGGAAAGGAGGCGATCGAGGACATCGGCATCATCCCCCGCTGCACAGGCACCCTGGTCCACGACTGCTGGGCATCGTACTTCGCCTACGACCAGTGCAGCCATCAGCTCTGTGGCTCTCACCTCCTGCGGGAGCTGACCTTCGTCGTCGACTCCAACGGCTACCGCTGGGCGCGCCTGATGAAGAGGCTGCTGCGCGAGGCCTGCCACAGGGTCAACAGGAGCGACACCAAGACCCTGCCCGAGGACGGGCGCACGGCCGTGCGCAGGCGCTACCGGACCATCCTGACCCAGGGGGGCAACGAGTTGCCCGTCATCCCGCCGAAGCCGAAAGGAAAACGCGGCCGGATCGCGAAGTCCGATGCACACAACCTCCATGAGCGCCTCGTCAAGCACGAAGGGTCCGTCCTGCGCTTCATGGGCGACCCGGACGTCAGCTTCACGAACAATGCCGGGGAGCGGAAGATCCGCATGGCGAAGGTCAAGATCAGGTGTCGGGATGCTTCCGGACACAACTCCACGCCCACGCCTGGTGCCGGATCTCGAGCTACCTGAGCTCAATGGAGGCTCTCGGATACAACCCTCTCGTCGCCATCCAGATCGCGCTCGCCGGAAATGCCGCCAAAATGATCGAACTGCATGACCCTCAACCCGCCCTGGGAAAGGGGTGAGCAGTTACCAAATAACAATATCAAATCAATGACTTATGATTCAGCCTCTGAGACCCGGAGACTGCCGGGACTTTGTCATTGACCTGCGCTCGTTGCGTGTCACGGCCCTTGATCCGGGAGGCGGTCCTGCCCATCCGGACGGCCATGAAAGCCCCGTGATCCGCGGGCTTGACAGCGGCGCGTTTCCGCAATCCGCACCCTGATCGCAGGGACCCGCGATCGCCGCATCGACTACCGGTTTCGCACCCGGCTGCCGACGGGCGGAAGTGCGGGAGCGGTCGCACTCGTATAAATTGCAGTGATGTTCGCGCTGAATGGCCTGGTATCATTTTCCAGGCACCTCTCGAAGGCCTGTTCCGCACGGTTTCCGGCACTTCGCCGGAGAGTCCGTTTTGCGGCCCGTAGAGCAGGGGGAACGGTTTTGCGGTCCCCCCAAAGGTCATCTAGGCGGAACTTCAGGGGAATCTGAAAAGGGATTCCATGACCAACCTGCTGGTTTTCTTGGGTTTTCCGGCCCTGCGGCCGCCCGTCAACCTGTCATCCTTATGGGAACGTTCCGGTCAGGGTTCACTCCGAGAAGCTGGAACGCCCGTTTCTGGACCGGGGTCGGCCTGGTGACGACGGACAGCAGGCTTGCGTCATGGTCCGACAGGCGCAGCTGGTTCAGCGCCATCCCCGAGAGATCGTCGAGCAGGGTGCGGAAGCTGTGGGCGGGCAGGTCGTCTGCGGTGCGCTTCGTTGCGGCCTTCCGCCGGGCGGATTCCGACGGCCGGGCCTTCTCCACCGGCGAGTTCCGCCGTTCCCGGGCGTCCGCGCGGTCGTCGTCCTCGAACAGGAGCGGCGCGAGGCGCCGGCGCATGTGCCATTCGACGTGCAGGGCCAGCATGCAAAGGAACACGTGCGCGCGGACGTGGTCGGGGGAGTACACGTAGACCGGACGGATCCGGAGGTCGCTCCTGTCGTTCCGGAACGCGCGCTCCACGCCGGCGAGCGACTTGCAATCCTCGACGGCCTCCGTTGCGCCCATGGAGGCGGAATCCAGGCTGGTGCGGATGACGTACACGCCGTCGAGCCGCGCCTCCGCCTCGATCCGGTCCTTCCGCCGGCGCCAGGAGACGCCCCTGTCGGTCACGTCGACCTCCATGTGCTTCCCGACCTTCCGGCGGTTGACGTCCCTGCCCACCCGGCGGTCGATGGCCTCCCGGCCCTTCAGCCGGCCCGAGCGCACCGACCTCGCGATCGCCGCCAGCGCCTCCTCGGTGGCCTGGAGCAGGTCCGAACGCTTGCGCGCCCGCTCCTGCCGCAGCCGGGGGTTCATGCAGACCATCAGCCGCTCGCCGGGGAAGTCCGGGCCCGTGACCTCGGCCACCGCGTCGGGAGCCAGGGCCTCGGGCACAAGCGGGGCCGGGGCGCCGTCCGCGCCCTCCTTCAGGAGCTTGCGGATGTCTCCCGTCTTCAGCGCCGAGATCCAGTCGAGCCCCGCCGGCTCGATGTCCTCGCGGATCCGCGCCGTGGTCAGCATCCCCCTGTCGCCCACGAGGGCGATGCGGTCGATGCCGAAGCGCTTTCGGATCCTGTTCACCTGGCTTGCCACCGTGGACGGGTCCGCGGTGTTTCCGGGGAACACCTCCACCGCGACCGGGCAGCCGTCGGAGGCGCAGAGCATCCCGAACACGATCTGCCGCTTGCCCCTCTTCCCGTCGCGGCTGTGGCCGAAGGCCGCGAGCGGGCAGCAGGTGCCCTCGAGGTACGAACTGCTCACGTCATGCAGGATGAGCGTTCCGTCCTTCAGGTGCCGGCTGGCCAGGCTCCTCTCGATCCAGGGCTGGCGCTTCAGCAGCCAGTCGAGCATGTCGAGCACCTCGTTGCCGGCGACGGGGCCGAGCCCGAGCAGGGCGCCGAGGCTGCTCGTCGCGGTCTCGGGCGACAGCCGCCGGGCGGTGGCGAGCTTGGAATCGGGCGACAGCACCCTCGAGACGACGGCGGCCAGCGCCAGCTGGCGCTCGCGGCTGCGGGTCCGGTGGAGCATGCGCTCGAGGCCGAGGTCCCGCGCGGTGCCGAGGACGGCGGCGACGTGTCCGTGCAGGAGGGAGCGCTCCACCTGCATGAGGTCGCCGACGTCGCTGACGGCGACGGCGCCCTTGAGCACGGCCCGGAAGCCATCGACGATCTCGGGCGGGAACTTCGAGAGGTTGGCGACGGTCCTCTTGCGGACCCGCTTTCCCTCCCGCCAAGCCTGGCGGAGGAGGATTGCGGGCTTTCCTGCCTGGTTGGGGACGGATTCGATGTTGAGGGCCATGGCTGGCATCCGTCATGGGAACTTTCCGGGCATCATATGCCGACCCGTCCCATGATGTCAAGCGGAAAATCGAAAAAATGTTGCGTCCCCGTTCAATCCCCTCGGGACCGCTCGCCGGATGCGCCGGAATCCACGCCTGCGGGGGTTATGGCAACAGAAATCCATCTACAGGGCCTCAGAACCGCAGATTCCCGTTTCATGTCAACGGGTTGCACGCAAAATGACCGTGTGAAGTTCCGTCTAGGCGGTGTTTCACTCACCAGGCGGGCGCTGTGTAGGTGGGTTTTCACAGAGTCGGCAAGTTCAGCCGGATTTCGCGGAATCCGGTGCCGGGAACGATAATTTGTCCATTTCTGGAACAGAAAAATTCTTCTTCGGGTTTTCCGGGCGCCTGTTAATCGATCCTGTTGGCTCTGTTGCAAGAATTTGCCGGAGTTGCCGGGGGTTTGGTCTGGTTCCGTCTTTCTTCAAGATCCTTGCTGGATCGCGATCTTTTCAAGCTCCGCTCCATGCAGCGACATCAGCTCGCTCGACATCTCCGGCCCGATCCCGAAGGCACGTTCGACAAGACGCGCTTCGCCCCTGATGCCGGGCTGAAGCTGGAAGGCCTTGGCCTGCTTCTTCCTTAGGGCACGCATCGCCTCGAAGCCCTTGATCGTGGCGCAGGCCGTCTTCATTGACTTGAATCCAAGGGTCGGCTTGATCAGGCGCTTGAGCTTGCCGTGATCGGCTTCGACGACGTTGTCGAGGCATTTCACCTGCCCGTGTCCGGTCTCGGGGGGACACTTGCCGGCCTGCTTCGACTCCCGGATGGCCTGGCCGTGGCATCCCGCCTTGCCGGTGTTGATCACGACGGGCCTCTCCCGCTCCTTGCACCCGCGCAGCGCCTTGCCCGGGAACCGCTTGGCGGCGTTGGCATTGCGGGTCTGCGACAGGTGGAAGTCGATGGCGTCGCCACGGCCGTCGACCGCGCGGTACAGATACGCCCGTTTCCCTCTGACCTTGATGCAGGTCTCGTCCACGCGCCGGGACCGCGAAAGTCCGCCTGGGCGACAGTGCCGGCGCAGGCGCCTTTCGATTTCCGGCGCGCAGGCCTGCACCCGGCGATGGATGGTGGCATGGTCCACCGCGACGCCGCGCTCTTCCAGCATTTCCTCGAGGTCACGGTAGCTGACGCCATATCCGCAGTGCCACCGAACGGCCCGCGGAATGATCTCGCCCCGGAAGTGCCGCCACTTGAAGTCATGGGTCATGGGAGGGTCTCCAAAAGCGCAATCTACCGCTGCCTCGCTCGCAAGGACAGCTGAGAGCGGTTTTTGCAACAGGGCCAAGCAGCTGGGCCGGCCGCCGGCTCTCAACGCCGGTCAGCAGGAGCTGGTGAAGGAAAGGATTCGAGGCGGCGAGTCCATTTCGTCAATCGCCCGGCAGTTCGGGACCAGCAGACAGACCATCATGCGCATAAGAAATCAGGCATGATCAAAGTGGTGGGTCATGTAATCGCGGTAGGAAACCGGGTTACCCCGGTCCCCCCGCACAGATCCGGACGTGCGCGTTAACGCATCCGGCTCCTGCCTTGGGTGTTGACGGCGAGACGCTGGCCGGGCCACGGGTGACGGATGGTGGGTTCTGGCCAGTGGGCTCCGATTAGGCGAGCCAGTGCCGACCATTCAGTGCGGTCTTTCTGCGAGCGTCTGCGCAAGGCGCGCAGGAGCAGCCGCTTGACCGCGATGACAAACCTCGACAGGGCTTTTGAAGTGCCGGGAACGGCGTAGTAGTTCAGCCACCCGTTGATGACTCTTCCGAGCCATCGCGCCACTTCGTGTTTGCCCATGTGCCGACGTTTGCGCAGTTCTTCCTTGATGCGCCTGAGTGTCCGCCTCACCCGTTTTCGGGACGGCTTGCGTCCGACCCGGAATTTCCCTCGCAGGGTGGTGACGCAAAAGTGCGTCATGCCCAGAAAGTCGAAGGTCTCCGGTTTGCCCTGCCCGCGTTCTTTCCGTCTTGCTTTCGCAAACCGTCCGAACGCAATGAGCCGGGTCTTGTCGGGGTGCATGTCCAGCCCGAAACGGGCGAGCCTTTCCCTCAGATCGCTCAGGAAGCTCTCCGCTTCCCACTGGTGTTGAAAGCCAACCACGAAGTCGTCCGCGTAGCGAACAACGATCATGTCGCCTTTCCCCTTCCGTTTGCGCCATGACTTGTGCACCCAGAGGTCAAACACGTAGTGCAGGTAGGCGTTAGCCAGGACCGGCGAGACAATCGCCCCCTGAGGAACGCCTCTGCCCGTGTCCGTCCAGTCGGTCCCCTCCATGACGCCAGCGTTCAACCATTTGGTGATGAGGCGGATGAGGCGCTTGTCTCCGATGCGATGTTCCAGAAACCGAATCATCCAGCCCCGGTCCAAATTGTCGAAGAATGCGCGGATATCCGCGTCAAGAATCCAGTTGATCTTGCGCTGCTCAATTCCGACCGTGAGCGCGTCGAGCGCGTTGTGCGCCCCGCGCCCCGGTCGGAACCCGTAGCTGAACCCGAGAAACTCCGACTCGTAGATCGGTACCAGAATCATGTCCGCCACCGCCTTCTGAACGATCTTGTCCTCCAGTGTGGCGATGCCGAGCGGTCGTGTTCCGCCGTCCGGCTTGGGTATCTCGACCCGCCGAACCGGCGGCGCGCGGTACGCTCCCCTGTGCAGCCGTCCGTGCAGGTCGATCAGGCGATCTTCCAGCCCTTCGGCATACATTTCCCACGTCACGCCATCCACGCCGGCGGCCACGTCACTCTTGAGCGAGTGGAACGCTTCCGCCAGCACGGGCACCGTGATGTGGTGCAGGAGCGCCACGAGACGCTCTTCCGGGTTTCTCTTTGCAGCCTGCCGTATCCGGTCGGCCTCCTGTGACAGGCTTTCCCGCTTCTGCGCGCGGCGCCTGCTTCGGCTTCCCGAATTTCCCTCGGCCCCGTCCCTTGGCTCCGCCAACTCCGCTGAGCGTTGCCGCCCTTTGTTCGCTGGTTTCAAAGCTACTATGGACGGGTCTGACTTCTTCAAGCCGTCCGTCATTGGCTTTGGGTTTCCCCTCCTTTCCGCTGCGGCCCCGCACGACTGCGGGGCGACTTGAAGACCTCCCAGGTCCCGGTGGAATGCTTCTGTACGTGCCATGGTTCTTTGACCCCGGGATGCCCCATTTCGCCTCACCATATCGGCTGATGGGTGTTGCCTTCGACCCAAAGGAAAGTCTCGGCGCATCCGATCAATCCCATTTCGAGGCTCAATCGCCCGGCCCGCACATGCCGCTGCCGACGCTTCACCTGACACCTCACGGTGCCCGGCGCACGGCTCGCGGTGAAAGTCGGTGGTTAACCTTTCCTTCCTGCGGGACTCTCACCCGCTGCACTCGCACCAGTTAGCCTGGCGCACCCTTTGTCGGGATGGACCCGAAATTTCCCGTGACCCCGGAGGACACTCCCGGAAGGGACCTTCCGGCGCGGTGCGGGCAAGACATGGTCGGGAGAATTCCCAGGCCGCGCCGCGCCTCCCCCTTGTCAAGGATACGGCAATGCCGTATATACCCGTCATGCACTCGGTGATCTGGACGGCAACCTTTACAGTTCAGGCCAAGCGCTGCGGCCTGTCGGGAGACGAGGTGACTGCCATTGTGAACACACTGGCCCAGGACCCGCTCGCCGGCGACACGATAGCCGGAACCGGCGGGGCGCGAAAACTGCGTCATGCGCGCCCTGGCGGTGGGAAGAGCGGCGGTTGCCGCACGATCCACTATTTCGGCGGCGATGACGTGCCGGTGTTTCTTCTGGCGGTCTACAGCAAAGGCGCCAAGGCCAACCTGACAGGGGCCGAGCGAAACGAGTTGGCGAAGTTGCTGCCAGAAATCGCCGATGCCTACCGGGCCAATACCAGGGAGCTGACCCGGAAGTTTCGCACCGCGCAATGAAGGAGATCAAAATGAGTTTTGGTGAAGAACTGATCCACAGCGCGAAGGACGCCCTCGCCATTGCAAGGGGGGAGATCGAACCGGCCGGCGTGTTCGTGCCTGAAGCCGTGGACGTTGCGGCAATCCGGAAGAAGCTCCGGCTCTCGCAGGCCGCGTTCGCCGAGCGGTACGGTCTTCCCGTCAGCACGCTGCGGGACTGGGAGCAGAATCGCCGCTCCCCGGATCGTGCTGCCCTGGTGCTGATGGCGCTGATTGACCGGAACCCGCAGATGGTCGCGGACACCCTCGGGTCGGTTCCGGTAGAGGGCAGAATCCTGCGCTAAGCATTTGTCGTTGCCTCTCACCCTCTTCACGGGCGGCCGGGGCCGGGCGTAAGGGCAACGGCTGGAAGCTCTCACCGCCCCGCGGCCTCAATTGACAGTGCCGGGCTCAGCGGCGATTGTGCGTGCGCCAGATCCAGCAACCGGCCGAGGGAGACCACAATGAAAACTTCAACACGCCTCTGCACCTAGCTGGCTGCTGTTGCGTTCAGCACGATCCCGGCCGTGGCCGCACCATCATGCGACACCTGGAATAGCGAGGCGTTCTTCAGCCAGGCCACGGTCCAGGATGTCGAGAAATGTGTTCAGGCCGGCGCCGATCCGGATGCGAGGGAGGACAGGGCTGGACGGACACCGCTGCATTTCGCCGCCCGCTATAACACCAACCCCGACGTGATCGCCCGGCTGGTCGAGCTCGGTGCCGACGGCACGGCGAGAACAGATTACGGAGAGACGGCCTGGGACCTGGCCCAGGACAACGATGCGCTGCGCGGGACAGATGCCTGGCGGCTGCTCGAAGATCTAGGCACGCCTTCTCACCTGCCCTGCGACACCTGGAACAGCCAGGAGTTCTTCAGCCAGGCCACGGCTGAAGATGTCGAGAAATGTGTACAAGGCGGTGCCGATCCGGAGGCGGGGGATGTGCTCGGACGGACACCGCTGCACCACGCGGCGGCCTTCAACGACAATCCCGACGTGACCGCCCGCCTGGTCGAGCTTGGTGCCGATCTGGAGGCGAGGGTGTACGGCCTGGAACTGGAATTTGAATGGAGACCGCTGCACAGCGCCGCCCGCTACAACACCAACCCCGACGTGACCGCCAGGCTGGTTGAGCTTGGCGCTGATCTGGAGGCGGGGGATGTGTTCGGACGGACGCCGCTGCACCACGCGGCGGCCGGCGCCGACCCCGACGTCATCACCCGGCTGGTGGAACTCGGCGCCGACGGCACGGCGAGAGCAGATTACGGCAGGACGGCCTGGGACCTGGCCCAGGACAACAAGGCGCTGCGCGGAACCAGGGCATGGCGGCTACTCAACGAATTCAGTTTCGAGTGATAGCCGGGTGAGAGCGCGAGCGGCCTCCGGCTGACCCCTGACCCCTGATTGGCGCATGATGCAGTGCGGATCGGCCCGGCTGGGCCGGCAGGCAGTCGATCAGGGGCCGGCCGCACCGGCTCCCCACTGACCTGCCGTGCCCCGAAACGACCCGGATTCAGGCCGTTTCAGCGGGGGTAAATTCCCGGCATTTTCGAGGTCACGGGAAGGAGCTTCCTGCGCTGTGCGGCCAGGACATGGCGTGAACATCCGCCCGCCGGGGTCGCGGCGCGCCATTCCGGGCGATTTTCCACATGAAACGGGCGGCTGGCGCCGAAATGCATGCGGGATTTGTCATGGAACCGGTGCATGATTCGGGAATGCGAATACGAGATCCACCAGCCTCGCCCGTGCGCGCGGCTTGCCGTCCGGCTGCTCCCTTCTGGTGGCTTCAAGCCCGAGCGACCCGAGCGAGAGGTCCGGTGCCCCTGCTCCGGGGGGCTCTGTTGCAAGAATTTGCCGGAGTTGCCGGGGGTTTGGTCTGGTTCCGTCTTTCTTCAAGATCCTTGCTGGATCGCGATCTTTTCAAGCTCCGCTCCATGCAGCGACATCAACTCGCTCATCATCTCCGGCCCGACCCCGAAGGCACGTTCGACAAGACGCACTTCACCCCTGATCCCTGCTGGAGCTGGAAGGCCTTGGCCTGCTTCTTCCTTAGGGCACGCATCGCCTCGAAGCCCTTGATCGTGGCGCAGGCCGTCTTCATTGACTTGAATCCAAGGGTCGGCTTGATCAGGCGCTTGAGCTTGCCATGGTCGGCCTCGACGACGTTGTCGAGGCATTTCGCCTGCCCGTGTCCGGTCTCGGGGGGACACTTGCCGGCCTGCTTCGACTCCCGGATGGCCTGGCCGTGGCATCCCGCCTTGCCGGTGTTGATCACGACGGGCCTCTCCCGCTCCTTGCACCCGCGCAGCGCCTTGCCCGGGAACCGCTTGGCGGCGTTGGCATTGCGGGTCTGCGACAGGTGGAAGTCGATGGCGTCGCCACGGCCGTCGACCGCGCGGTACAGATACGCCCGTTTCCCTCTGACCTTGATGCAGGTCTCGTCCACGCGCCGGGACCGCGAAAGTCCGCCTGGGCGACAGTGCCGGCGCAGGCGCCCTTCGATTTCCGGCGCGCAGGCCTGCACCCAGCGATGGATGGTGGCATGGTCCACCGCGACGCCGCGCTCTTCCAGCATTTCCTCGAGGTCACGGTAGCTGACGCCATATCTGCAGTGCCACCGAACGGCCCGCGGAATGATCTCGCCCCGGAAGTGCCGCCACTTGAAGTCATGGGTCGTGGGAGAGCCTCCAAAAGCGCAATCTACCGCTGCCTCGCTCACAAGGACAGCTGAGAGCGGTTTTTGCAACAGGGCCCGCCGAGGTCCGGCTCGCCGAGCGGCGGATCAGGCTGGGCAAGGGGCCCGGGGTTCGCCAGATCCGCCGCCTGCTGGACTCGGGCCGGCAGGTCCCGCTCGTGACCACCGACTTCGGCTTGCCGACGGAGCAGGCCGCAGGCGCGCTGTTCTCCCGGTGGGCGCAGGAGAGCTTCTTCAAGTACATGCGCGACGAGTTCAGCCACGACGCGCTGCCGGTGCACGGCCTCGCCGAGCAGGATCCGGAGGCGCGCGTCGTCAATCCGGCCCGGCGCGAGCTGGACCGCCGGATCAACCGGATGCGGAACAGGCTCGGCACGCTGCGCAACCGCGTCGCCGACCTGACCGGGGGCGGGCCGTCCAATGGCATTGACTTAAGGAATCGGCGCTGTTGACTTAACGGGACGTGGAAGGTCCAGCAGCGGAAGGCGTGTATTCCGCTTGTCGTGCGTGGTTCAGCTGGCGGCGGCGACCTTCCCCTTTCGCGACCATTTGTTTCTGGGCTTGCGTGACATCCTCGGATAGCTGCGGTCGGGCCTTTCGCGCTGCCAGAGTGCGGCGACGTCGTCGACGATGCGCGAGACGGTTTCGGCGAGGGCGTCGGCCTGGGCGAGCGCGAGGGCCTCGAAGTTGCGGAAGACCGCTGCTGCGGCGTTCTTGAAGTTCACCCTCTTCGGGTGTCCGTCCCCGGGCGCTGCGTTGATTTCCCCGTCGATCTCGTTGGTCATCAGGCGGGTGGCGGTGACCATGACGAAGCTGGCGTAGAGTTCCTGCAGGACGCCGCGCTCGTTTTCGGCGCGGAAGGACTCGACGGCCAGGAACCACTTGGCGGTCTTGTACATCTCTTCAAGACGCCAACGCGCCCGATAGATCGCGGCCAGGTCCTCGACGCGGAAGCCGTCGTCTTCCGTGAGCGTGGTGCCGAGGGCGAAGACCGTGTCGCCGGCGGCGTAGCGGACCAGCCTCAGCTTCAGCGGCCCGAACGCGGCACCTGGGTGGCGGGCCTTCAGCCGGGCCAGCGCCTTGCCGTCGGGCCGGATCTCGACCGTCCTGTCGTCCAGCGAGCCGGCGAGGAAGGCGACGGTCTCCGCGTTCGCATCCCGCTTGAGCCGGAACACGGCGTCCTGGCCCCGGACGACGTGGGCGAGAAGCATCTCGTAGGAGAAGTAGCCCCGGTCGTAGACGACCACGTCCCCGGCGGACAGGGCCTTGAGGTGCCTGGCTGCGGCGCGGCGCTCGTTGGTGTCGGCGTGCAGTCCGAAGTCGAACGGCAGCCGCGGCTCCAGTTCGTAAAGGCAGCTGACCAGACCCTGCGGGTAGTGTGCATGCTTGCCCGGCGTCGCGTATCCGGCATCCACGAGCGGCCTCGGCAGGTTGATCTTGGCTCCGTCGACGCCGAAGACCCGCCGTCCCTTCCAGAGCGGGCGGTCAGGGGCCTCGGCCAGGATCTCCCGGTGAAGCTCCCTGAAGACCTCCGGGTCGACCTTGGCGCGCGCCCGGGACATCGACGACGGCGTCACCGGGCGGTCCTGCGGCAGCGTCACGCCCATCCTGCGGGCGCTCTCCCAGATCTCGGCGAGGGCTGAGCCGTAACTGCGCCCCGTGCCGAACACGAGGCGGAGGACGAAGAGGACGACCAGGAAGGTGCCGATCAGTCGGCGGCGCACCCGCCACTCGCGGTCGTGGCGCTCGGACGTCCTGGCGGCGGCGGCGGCGACCGCGCTCCACATCCCGGCGGCCGTCCGCGCGCTTTCCGGAGCGCGGGCCGGCCTGCGTCTTGTCTCCTTCCTCTCGCCGCGCAGCGCGGCCCGGGCGTCCGTCTCCAGCTCGAGCACGTACACGTTCTTGGGTACGCTGCGGGAGGCCGTGGCGCCGATCTCCGTCCATCCCGCCGCGCGGTAGCAACTGCCCTCCTGCTCCTGCGGGTCGACGAACGTCTCCACAAGGAGCGGGTGCACACCCCAGCGCCGGTGCCAATCGTCGGCGACCCGTCGGGCCGCCAGCGACAGGGACCGGGAGGCAAGGTTCCTGACGCTGACCCATGGAAACACCAGGAACCGGCTGTTCCTGAGAAGGCGGGCGAGGCCCGCGTCGCGCTGCCGCCGGTCCCATCCGACCCACGCGTCGCGAACCGGCAGCGCGCCCGCGCTCTCGAACATCAGGCAGCCCAGGCGGCGGCCGTGAGCGTCGAGGATGAAATACGCGAGATGGCAGCCGATGGGCGACATGTAGCCGCGCGGATGGTACCGGTCCACGAGCTCGTTCCATTCCGCCAGATCCCGTCCGCCGGCGGCGATTTCCAGCGTGACCGGCTCCAGGGCCGGGAGCGGCGCGTTGATCGGCTCCCCGGGTTCGCCGGCCTCGGTGCGGGCGGGAGCGTTGCGCCGCCCGCCCGTCTCGCGCCGCTCCGGCAGGGTCAGGATGCCCAGCCTCTCCAGTTCCTCAAGAACCCGCAGGCAGAACTGCTCCCTGTAGGTTCCGGACGGCGTGTGCCAGTTGAAGTTCTCGCACAGCGTGCGGGCAAGTTCCCGCCGGCTGTCGTTCGGGAACAGCTCGACCGTCTCCTTCATGAGCGCGATCTGCCTCCGCGTCAGGCGCTTGCCGAAAAAGGTGGTGGCTTCCAGGTTCTCGATGCGCGGATCCATCGTGGCCTCCCTCGGGACGGACGGACTGGGTCGATGCTATGATGAACCGATCCGCTCCATGAGTCAAGCCCGAACGAAAGATCCCCGCGCGAGCGCGGAAACGCCCAAAAAACATGGACTTTGAAAAGGCGCGAAAATCAGGAAAATCTGATCGGGCCTAATTCAATGCCATTGGCGGGCCGTCCGGCACGGCCGCCAGGTCCGCCGAGAGGCTGAAGGCCGAGATCGGGACGCTCGACGCCGAGCGCGAGGCGCTCAAGCTCCGGCGCGGGGAGCTGCCCACGCACGTCAAGGTCGCGGAACTCGGCGAGGGCGAGTGGCTTGACGCGCTGCCCTCCGGCGAGAGGCTGCTCCTCGACGTCATCCGGATGATCGCCTGCCGCGCCGAGACCCGGATGATGCCTGCCGTCGCCGACGCGCAGGGCGCGAGGCAACGCCCCCGCCGTCCCCTCGCGGAGCTGTTCCGGTCGGAGGCCGACATCTTCCCCGAACCGGAGAACGGCATCCTCGACACCGCAAGCGATGCGGGCGACGCCGCCGTCGCGGGACTGCTCGAAGAGCTCAACCAGACATGCACGATCTTCCCCGGAACCGGCCTGCGCATGGTCTACGAATTGCCCGGGAACAATGCCAGGGCGGGGAAACCCGCCTCATGAAAGTTGCCTGTCGCAAGGGGCGATGTCAGGACGTGTGGTGCGCCAGGCTAACTGGTGGAATGTCGCCGGGTGAAAGTCCCGGCAGAAAGAGAGGTCAGCCAGCCACTTTCTCCGCGAACCATGCGCCGGTCGTCGCGAGGCGGCAGGTGAAGCGTTGGCAAGCGGCAGGCGTGGGCCGGGCGACTGAGCCACGAAAACTGACACAACTGGAGTGCCGAGGCTGTCAGACGGGCCGAAGGCAACACTCTTCGAGCCGGTTTGGTGAGGCGAGGAGAGGCTCCGCGGGGTCTGGGAACCAAGGCACGCGTCGAAGCAGTCCACCGGGACCTGGGAGGTCTTCAGTTCGCCCCGCTGTCGTGCGGGGCCGCAAAGCGAAGGAGGAATCCGAAACGGAGATGAACGATCTGAAGAAATCAGATTCGGCCATGGTAGCGAAGAATCCGGCGAACAACGGCCCTTCCGGGTCAGCGGAGCCGGGGGAGCGAAGGGCCGGACCCAAGGGGAATCCGGGAGGCCAAAGCTCGCGCCGTGCGCAGAAACGGGGAAGCGGGTCACAGGCGGCCGACCGGATACGAAAGGCTGCAACGAGGAACCCGGAAGAGCGTCTCGTGGCGCTCCTGCACCATGTGACGACGGACGCGCTGGCGGAGGCGTTTCACTCGCTCAAGAGTGACGTGGCCGCTGGCGTGGACGGCGTGACATGGGAGATGTACGCCGAAGGGCTGGAAGATCGGCTGATCGACCTGCACGGGCGCGTGCACAGGGGGGCGTACCGCGCGCCGCCGTCCCGGCGGGCATACATGCCCAAGGAGGACGGGGGGCAGCGACCGCTCGGCATTGCCTCGCTGGAGGACAAGATACTTCAGCGGGCGGTGACGGACACGATTCCGGTGCCGATCCACGAGACGGAGTTCCTCGGCTTCAGCCACGGGTTCCGACCGGGGCGGGGGACGCACAATGCGCTCGACGCCATTGCGGTCGGAATGGAACGGCGGAAGGTCAGCCGGATCGTTGACGCCGACATTCGCGGGTTCTTCGACAATCTCGGGCGGGACCATCCGGTCCGGATGCTTGAGAGACGCATCGGGGACGTGCGGGTCATGCGGCTGATCGTCAAGTGGCTCGACGCCGGCGTCATGGAGGGGACCGACTGGACGGACACGGGCAGGGGCGTTCCGCAAGGCGGGACAGTTTCCCCGATCCTCGCCAACGTCTGCCTGCACCATGTGCTCGACGTCTGGTTCCACAACACATGGCGCAAGCGGATTGCCGGAGGCGACACGATCATCGTCCGCCATGCGGACGACTTCGTGTGCGGCTTCCAGCACGAGGGCGACGCGAAGCGCTTCCTCCGGGACTTGGGCGAAAGGCTGGCCCTGTTCGGACTGGAACTGCATCCGGACAAGACCCGGCTCATCGAGTTCGGCCGGTTCGCGAAGGCGAACCGCCGGAACCGGGGGCAGGGCAAGCCGGAGACGTTCGACTTCCTTGGCATGACGCACTTCTGCGACGAGTCGAGGAAGGGAAGGTTCAGGGTCGGACGCAAGCCGTCCCGGAAACGGGTCAACCGCACTTTGCGGCGGATCAAGGAAAGGCTTCGCGAGCGGTGGCACGACAACCGGCACGACACGGCTGCGTGGCTGGGCAGGGTCATCAACGGCTGGCTCAACCACTACGCTGTCCCCGGGAGTGGCCGACATCTGGAGAGGTTCGTTCACCTCTGCAAGCGGCTGCTCTGGCGTGCCCTCCGGCGTCGGTCCCAAAGGGACCGCACGGAATGGGAGGACATCGATCTCCTGACCGCCGTCCACTGGCCCAAAGTCGGGATCCGCCACCCGTGGCCGAGCCAACGGCTCGTCGTGAGGACCCAAGGGAGGAGCCCGGTGCGTTAACGCGCACGCCGGGATCTGAGCGGGGGGACCGGGGTAACCCGGTTCCCTACCGCGATAACTGGTGAATGTGCAGCGGGTGAAAGTCCCGCAGGAAGGGTGCAGCGAATCTAGCTGTTGAACTCGCAGGTGAAAGTCCTGTCGGCGCAATTCTCAGTTCGGCGCCGTAGCATATCCCACTGAACGCAGAGAGATCTGTGCACAGCGAGCTGGGAAGTGCAAAGTCACCGTAGGCCAGTCTATTGACCTGGTCTGGTCAGCCAGGGTGGCGAGCAAACCGGAGGGCCGTAGCGAAAGCGAACGATTGTTTGAAGCGACGAAATGGGACTCCCACATGAAGCTGATTTGTGGGGCAAATGGGGACGCCAAGGGCTTCCTTTCCACCTGATGGCTAGAACCGATGCGGAAGAACTGAGGAAAGCACGCATTGGGTCCCCCGACGTATAGACGGCGGCAATTCGGGAAAGTTCAGCGGTGAAAGATCGGAAGGTGAAAGGAACAGACAGGATGACCCATGAATGTCAAAGACCAAACCTATAACCGTAAACGGGAAATGGCGCGGAGTATCTTTCACTGGCGGATGAGGTCGATTAAGCGACGATGGGTGGGACAACACAACCCACTCTGAGCGAGGACCTCTGGGTTCGGGTGGCTACAAGTCCGGCGTCATGGTGTCGGTGCTCAGAAACCGATGTAGAGTGGCGTCAGCCTGTCGCCTACGGATAGGGTAAACGCCTGCGGCGGACAGAGTATGGCTGGGTCAGCCTTAACCTGTTGCAGCATGGGGAAGGCCCTATCTCAACTTTGCGGTGCCCGATGCTTGAAGCCGTACCCGGGAAAACCGGACGTACGGAATTTTAGGGGGGCCGCTGGAAACGTGGTCTATGGTGGAACTGCGCACCCGCCCGCAATCGAAAGAGCGGGACCGGAAAAGCCTCCACCTAAGGACGCGCGCGCCAGCAGCCTACCCAACAAAGGGTAACGTGCAGCGAATCTAGCTGTTGAACTTGCGGGTGGAAGTCCCGCCGGCGCAATTCTCAGTTTGGCGCCGTAGCATATCCCACTGGTACCGGGGCGACCCTGTATCAGCGAGCTGGGAAGCAAGAAGCCGTCGCAGGCCAAATGCTGAACTGCCTTTGGTCCGGTCAGCCAGGACGGCGAGCAAACCGGAGGGCCGTAGCGAAAGCGAACGATTGCTTGAAGCGACGAAAATCTCCTTCCCACATGAAGCTGATTTGTGGGGTGAACGGGGACGCCAAGGGTCTGTTGCCAACCTGATGGCCAGAGCCGATGCGGAAGAACTGAGGTGCACGCATCGGGACCCCCCGACGTAGAGACGGCGGCAATTCGGGAAAGTTCAGTGGCGAAAGATCGGAAGGTGAAAGGAACGGACAGGATGACCCACGAATGTCAAAGACCAGGCCTATGACCGCAAAGCGGGAAATGGCGCGGAGTTCCTCTCACTGGCGGATGAGGTCGATTAAGCGATGAGGGGTGGGACAACACAACCCATCCTGAGCGAGGACCTCTGGGCTCGGGTGGTCTCAAGTCGGACGTCATGGTGGCGGTGCTCGGAAACCGTCGCAAATTGGCCCTAACCCAACATCGGAACCAAGAGTCCCACAAGGAAGTTCATTTTGCTCTGAAAACGTTGACGCATTATCGACTTGGAAGCTCCCAATTTTCAGGGATGATGCTGGGTGCAGATTTGGGGGGCAGGACGCCAGTGTTGTCCCGCAGCCTGTCCTGCGAGAGATCATGCTCGCCAAGCATGTTGGCGTGGCACTTTGCCTAGGGCGAATGGAGTGCGATCATCTTCAGGATATTGTCCCTTGCCTCAGGGGTCCTGGCGGCCTCGAGCTGTCGGGTGAGATAAGGAATCCGGGAATTCAGGCCACCACACGCCTGAAATGACGGCAAGTCCTGTCAAGCTCACGCGCGACTCTGGGATACAGGCGAAATCTCAGGGAATTTTCGATGCTCTCAGCCCATTTGCCTGCGCAATCGCCCGTCAACGGCCTCTGAGAGCTCCGGTTCCCGCTCACCGGCCCGTTGTGGGACTTTTGGTTCCGATGTTGGGTTAGGGCCAATGACATGGCGACGCGTTCTTGTTCCGGAAACCATGTCGTTGCACGAACTTCACGGCGTGCTCCAGGTGGCGACGGGACGGGAAGCGATTCACCTCTTTCAGTGCAGCGTCCGGGGCGTCGTGCACGCCGGCCCGCATCTGCGCGGCCAGCCCGTGGACGTTCCCCTTTCGGATTTCCGGTTTCGCAGCAATGCGAAGTTTCGCTGCCTCTGCGACATGAGGTGCTGGTGGGAGCGCGAGCCGAGGGTCGAGGATCGCGTGTCCGCGGGGTCGGCCAACAGGCATCCGGCATGCATCGGCGGCTCCGGCGCCTGCCCTCCGGAGGAATGTGGCGGTCCCGACGGCTGCCACGCATGGCGGGAGGAGGCGACGGGCCTGGATGCCGCGATGGACCTGGACCGGGTTGCCGGGTTCATCGACCGGATCGTGATCCAGCGAGACCTGTCCGGAATCGAGGATGAGCCTTGGCGTGCCGAGGCGGCGTCGGAGCGATGCAGGTCCCGGCTCCGGTTCCTGGAGGACAGGTTTCTGCGCGGGCCGGCCAACAAGAGGTTCCGCACAGGCGAACACCTGCGGCTCATGCACCAGCAGGTCATGCAAGGTCGCGCCGGTCCGTGCACAGGAGGGCTGCAGCGAACGCGACGGCGTCATCCCCCTGGCGCTTCCTGACGGTTCCCGCAAGCCCGCGGCCGGCCAATGGCATTGACTTAAGGAATCAGGGTTGTTGACTTAACGGGACGTGGGTGGTCCTGCACCGGAAGGCCGGTCTTTCGGGTGGAAGCGGCTCAGCTTGCTGCGGCGACCTTCCCCTTCCGTGCCCATTTGCTTTTCGGCTTGAACGACACCCTTGGGTAGCTGCGGCCGGGCCGTTCCCGCTGCCAGAGGGCGGCGACGTCGTCGACGATCCGCGCGACGGTTTCGGCGACGGCATCGGCCTGGACGAGCGCGAGGGCCTCGAAGTTGCGGAAGACGGCGGCGACGGCGTGCTTGAAGTTCACCCTTTTCGGCGGCCTGCCGTCCGGCGAGGCGTTGATCTCCCCGTCGATCTCGTTGGTCATGAGGCGGGTCGCGGTGACCATGACGAAGTTGGCGTAGAGTTCCTGGAGGACGCCGCGCTCGCTTTCGGAGCGGAAGGACTCGACGGCCAGGAACCACTTCGCGGTCTTGTACATCTCCTCGATGCGCCAGCGCGCCCTGCAGATGCCTGCCAGGTCCTCGACGGTGAAGCCGTCTTCGGCGGCCAAGGTGGTGCCGAGGGCGAAGACGGTGTCGCCGGCGGCGTAGCGGACCAGCCTAAGCTTCAGCGGCCCGAACGCCGCGCCGGGGTGGCGGGCCTTCAGCCGGGCCAGCGCCCTGTCGTCGGGCCGGATCCAGACCAGCCTCTCTTCCAGCGGGCCGGCGAGGAAGGCGACGGTCTCCGCGTTCGCGTCCCGCTTGAGCCGGAACACGGCGTCCTGGCCCCGGACGACATGGGCGAGAAGCATCTCGCAGGAGAAACAGCCCCGGTCGTGGACGACCACGTCCCCGGCGGACAGGGTCCTGAGGTGCTCGACGGCGGCGCGCCGCTCGTTGGTGTCGGCGTACAGGCCGAAGTCGGCCGGCAGTCTCGGCATCAGCAAGCGGCGGCGGCAGGTTGACCTTGGCGCCGTCGACGCCGAAGACCCGCCGCCCCTTCCAGAGCGGGCGGTCCGGAGCCCGGGCGAGGACCTCCCGGTGGAGGTCCCTGAAGACCTGCGGATCGACCTTGGCGCGCGCCCGGGACATCGCCGACGGCGTCACCGGGCTTTCCTGCGGCAGCGCCACCCCCAGGCTGCGCGCGTTCTCCCAGATCTCGGCGAGGGCATCGCCGTAGCTGCGCCCGGTCCCGAACACCAGGCGGAGGACGAAGAGGACGACCAGGAAGGTGCCGATCAGTCGCCGGCGCACCCGCCACTCGCGGTCGTGGCGCTCGGCCGTCCTGGCGGCGGCGGCGGCGACCGCGCTCCACATCCCGGCGACCGTCCGGGCGCTTTCGGGGGCGCGGGCCGGCTTGCCTCCCGCTTCCTTCCGCTCGCCGCGCAGCGCGGCCCGGGCGTCCGTTTCCAGCTCGGTCACGTACACGTCCTTGGGCGCGCGGGAGGCGGTGGCGCCGATCCCCTTCCATCCCGCCGCGCGGTAGCAGCTGCCCTCCTGCTCCTGCGGGTCGACGAACGTCTCCGCCAGAAGCGGGCGCACGCCCCAGCGCCGGTGCCAGTCGTCGGCGACCCGGCGGGTCGCCAGCGACAGCGACCGGGAGGCCAGGTTCCTGACACGGACCCATGGAAACACCAAAAAGCGGCTGTGCCGGACAACCCGCCGGAGGCCGTCCTCGCGCTGGCGCTCCGTCCATCCGATCCATGCGTCGCGGACCGGAAGCGACCCGGAGCTCTCGAACATCAGGCAGCCCAGGCGGCGGCCGCTGCCGTCGAGGACGAAATACGCGAGGTGGCAGCCGATGGGCGACCTGTAGCCGCGCGGATGGCAGCGGTCCACGAGCTCGGTCCATTCGGCAAGGTCCCGCCCGTCGGCGGCGACCTCCAGCGTGACCGGCTCCAGGTCCCGGAGCGGCGCATCGACCGGCTCGCCGGGCTCGCCGGCTTCGGTGCGGGCGGAAGGCCCGCGCCGCCCGCCCGTCTCGCGCCGTTCCGGCAGGGTCAGGATGCCCAGCGTCTCCAGCTTTTCGAGAACCCGCAGGCAGAACTGCTCCCTGCAGGTTCCGGACGGCGTGTGCCAGTTGAAGTTCTCGCACAGCGTGCGGGCCAGCTCCCGCCGGCTGTCCTTCGGGAACAGCTCGACCATCTCCTGCATGACCGCGATCTGCCTGCGGGTCAGCCGCTTGCCGAAAAAGGTGGTGGTCTCCAGGTTCTCGATGCGCGGATCCATCGCGGCCTCCCTCGGGACGGACTGATTCGACGCTACATTGAACCGGGCCGATCCATGAGGCAGGCCTGAACGAAAGATTCCGGCGCGCGCAAGCAAACGCCTCAGGACATGGTCTTTGGCCGGTCGCGGAAATCAGGAAAATCTGTTCCGGCCAAACTCAATGCCATTGCGCGGCCGGCCGGATCCGCAACCTGGCCGAACTTGCGTTGCAGCATCGCGATGCTTGTCCCGGCATGGATGCGCGTCGCGCCGATGTCGGCGTGCGGCCTTGAAGACGGCCATGGTCTGGACATGTGGTCGATGCCTTCCCGCAGCAGGATGTCGGTGATCTCGCCGGAAATGCGCTCGATGCAGCCGTTCACGGATTGGCACTCGTCGTTACGGAAAGCAAGCCGGGTTGCGGCCTGCCTCGTTCCATCGTCAGGATCCACCGTGACGGAGGGGCCTGCGCCGCGCGGGTTTTCCTCTCTGCCCGTTCTGGAAAGCCGTTGCGGGGGAGCGACATGAAGATCGGGATCAGGCTGAAGATCGATGCCGGGGAAGTACCTGCTCACCCCCTAGTTCCGGAACGATGTCGGGGTGACATCCGACGAGATCATTGGAGGCGCTGACTGGCCGGGGCCCGCCGCACGGGACGTCGGTGGCGAGGGGAGTTGACACCGTAGACTGATCCGGTTATCGGCGGTTCCCGTGAGCGACGGGGACCGTTGATGGGATATTTTGGTTCCAAGGCAACGAGCGGGCTGTGCCAGATGCTTCTGGGACTCCAGCCCCCGCACGATCTTTATCTGGAGTCTCATCTCGGGGGCGGCGCGCTGATGAAGCGCAAGGCCCCGGCGGCGCGCAGCATCGGGATCGACCGGGACCGGCGCGCGATTGACGGGTTCGAGTGCGGCTACCCGGTGGAGCTGGTGCACGGCTGCGCGCACGCGTTCCTGGCCGGCTTCCCGTTCCGGGGCACGGAACTGGTCTACAGCGACCCGCCGTACCTGCACGCGACCCGCCGGTCGCGGCGGCGGTACCGCCACGACTACGCCGAGGCCGACCATGTCGCGCTCCTCGACCTGCTCAAGGGCCTGCCGTGCCAGGTGATGGTCTCGGGACACCCCTCGGCGCTGTACGACGACATGCTGCGGGACTGGCGCCGGATCGCGCTTCAGGTGACGACCCAGGGCCAGGTCCGCACCGAGGTGGTCTGGTTCAACTTCGCGCCCGACCGGATGCACTGGGCCGGCCATGCCGGGCGGGACAGGACCGACCGCCAGCGCATCAGGCGCAAGGCCGCCCGCTGGGCGGAGGGCTACCGGAAGATGCCGCCGGGCGAGCGGCTCGCGGTGGTCTCGGCGATCATGGCGGTGGAGGCGGAGTGATGCCGACGGTGAACGGGGCATCGCTGCGCGCGCAGATGGACGATTGCCGGGCCCGGTTCGACGGCATCAAGCGGAAGGGCGAGGCGGGCGCCGAAACCCTCGCGCTGATCGACGCCCTGTTCCTGCTTCTGGACATCTTGGTGGCGGTGTTCCTCGAGAAGACGACGCCGAAGACCTCGCGCAACTCCGGCCTCCCGCCGTCGCAGACGGACAGGGACGAGACCGCGCGGCGCGCCGGCAAGGGCTCCCGCAGCAAGGGGCCGAAGGCGAGGGAGACGGAACCGGGCAACCTGCGCACGGTCACCGTCACGGAATCCAGCTCGGTCACCGCGTGCCGGCAATGCGGCCACGACCTGTCCGGAACCGCGTGCTCCGGACACGAGGCACGCGTCGAGATCGACATCGTCTTCGAGACCGTCGAGCGCCGGGTCGAGGCCGAGATCAAGGACTGCCCGCGCTGCCGCGCCCGGAACAAGGGCGCGTTCCCCGACACCATGCCGGGGCCGCTGCAGTACGGACCCGGCATCGTCGCCTATGCCGTGCACCTGCTCTGCGCGCAGATGGTCCCGCTCAAGCGGACCGCGGCCATGATCCAGGCGACGACCGGACGGCTGCTCTCCGAGGCCACGCTTCTCGGCTTCGTCTCGCGCCTGCATCAGGCGCTGGAAACATGGGAGGCCGCCGCGATCGGGAAGCTCCTCGCGATGCCCGTGCTGAACGTCGACGAAACCTCGCTGCGGGTGGACGGAAGGAACCACTGGATCCACGTCTGCTCCGGCGGCCCGGTCACCGTCAAGCGGCTGCACCGGAAGCGCGGATGCGAGGCCATCGACGACATCGGGATCATCCCCCGGTACGGAGGCGTCATCGTCCACGACTGCTGGAAGGCGTACCTCACCTACACGAACTGCAAGCATCAGCTCTGCTGCCCCCATTTGCTGCGCGAGCTTCAGGCCGCGACCGACAGCAACGGCTGGCCGTGGGCGGAGAGGATGCGCAAGCTGCTGCTCATCGCGCGGCGGCAGGTCATGCGACGGCCGGACAGGCGGCTCTCCATGCGCCACTACAGGCGAGTCGCACGATGCTACAGGGAGATCCTGGAGCAGGGCCGAAAGGAGATGCCCGAGATCCCGAAGAGGCGGAAGGGCCGCCGCGGACCGGTCGCCAGGTCCGATGCCCACAACCTTCTCGAACGCCTCGCCGCCCAGAGACGGAACGTCCTGCGCTTCACAAGGCGTGCCGACACCCCGTTCTCGAACAACCGGGCGGAGCGCGACTTCAGGATGGCCAAGGTCAAGCAGAAGATATCGGGCTGCTTCCGAAGCGTCGCGTTCGCACACGCCTGGTGCCGCATATCGAGCTACCTCCGGACAATGGCCGCGCTCGGATACAACCCGCTCGTCGCCATCATGATCGCCCTCAAGGGAAAGGCCGTTGACTGTCTCGATCAGGATGCCTGAAAATGGGGTGAGCAGTTACCCGGGGAAGTCAGTTTCATCGACGAGGACGTGCTGGAACTCGACAGGCCGCACGACGCGCTTGAGCGGACCGGGCTCTGTCGCTCGACGAGGCCAAGGATCTCCTCGGGCGGCTTCAGGAGCGGATCGTTGCGGCGCAGGCCGCCGCCTTCGTGGAGGACAGCCGGTCCTGCCCCCGCTGCGGAAACCGCCTCTGGAGCAAGGGCCGGCGTACGTTCCGGTTCCGAACGCCCTTCGGCGACATCCCGATTGCCGGGCCGCGACTGGAACGCTGTTCCTGCAACGGCAGCGAGGACGGAGAGACCTTCAATCCTCTTGCGAGCCTCTTCCAAGAGCATGTCGCGCCGGAAATGCCCTGTCCGGAAACGAAACGGGCTTCCCCGGTCTCCTTCGATGCCACGGCGGGCCTGCTCAAGGACGTGCTTCCCGTCGGTGCCGCGCTCAACGCCGAGACCGTGCGCAACCACCTCCACCATGCGGCGAACCGCATGGAAGGGGAACTGGGGGAGGAGCGGTTCAGCTTCGTCGAAGGCGCGCCGCGAGACCATGCCGCGCTGCCGCCGGCCGAAGGCCCGATCATCGTCGGGATGGACGGAGGATGCGTTCGTGCCCGCGAAAGAGACGGCGAGGGACGGCTGACGAACTTCGAGGTCGTGGTCGGAAAGTCCGTCGCGGCGGACAGGGGAGACCGTTGCTTCGGCCTTGTGCAGAGCCTTGACGAAAAACCCGGGCGCCGACTGCACGATGCATTGCAGGAACAGGGCCTGCAGATGAACCAGGAGATCACGTTCCTGGCCGACGGCGAGGACAGCATCCGCAGCATGGCGGAATTCATGTCGCCCTGCGCCGGGCATGTGCTCGACCGGTTCCACGTCACCATGCGCATCACGGTGCCGAGGCAGTGCGCCAAGGGCCTTGCCGCCCATCACCGCGACCGGGAGGAAGCGGAAGGAATCGACCGGGCGCCGGGACGCGTCAAGGGGTTCCTGTGGCACGGCAATGTCCGTGCGGCCCTTCCCTGCATCGACGACCTTGTCGCCGGCCTTGAGTGCATCAAGACCCGGTGTCCGAACATCAAGGCGTTCCGAAAGGGTGCCTGCGAGTTCCAGGCCTGCGTCGCCAACAATGCCCACACCATGCCGAACTGCGCCGAGCGCCATCGATACGGGGAACGGGTGTCGACCGCGTTCGTCGAATCCACGGTCAACACGGTCGTGGGAAAGCGCTTCTCGAAGAAGCGGCAGATGCGATGGTCAAGATCCGGAGCGCACCTCATGCTCCAGACCAGGACCCGCGTGCTCGACGGCACGCTCAGGGCCAGGTTCCAGTCCTGGCATCCCGGGCTCTTCAATGCGGCAAACACGGATCAGGAAATCGAGGTGGCCGCTTGACGCCCAGGTTTTGGTGCTTCCCGCAATGACCATCAGGATCCCGGAGACAGCAGTTGACGGTCCCGTGAAATGGATGGTGCGGCAACTCGGACCGGATGTTTCCAGGAGAAGAACGGCGATCACCTGCACGCCCGTCGCGATGCATTTGATCTCGACAAGTTCGGGAAAGCAGCATCTGATGTGCGCTTTATGTTCGATTTCGTGGCCAAATATGCAGCTTCGAGCCCATTACCCCTACATGTGGCAATTCGCTCGCGGCTACCATTTCCGATGCACTGAAGACGAAGGACTCAAATGAGGAAACCCATGGTTCTACGTCTCGTCGTCGGGGAAGTCATAGATCCTGAGCAGCACCTGCCCGGCATCTGCTGGGTCAGGATCGACCTCGATCACCTTGTTGACCAGGTCGCCCGGATTGCCGATGCAGTCCAGCGCCGCTTGGAAGTACTGCAATTGACCTGCCCGCCCAGAGCTTGCGGGCAAGTTGAGACAAACAAGACCTGCATGCAGTGGCTGGCCGACGTAGCATGGCGCTTGGCTGGCGCTTCCATGTCTCGGTCGAAAATCATCGGAGTTTCGGGTTACAAGCGTCCAGTCGTCATCAATGACGGCTTGCATCAGCCGATGGTCTTTCCAGCCGTTCATTCCTCGCCGCGAGACATGTGCGCTTTCGACATGTCCAGCTGCCACGGCCTTGTCGACCAAAGCAATGGACAAGCATTCGTCGATAAGGAACTTCACAATTGCCTGCCTTTGTTCAATCCGCGCTCGTCAACTCGACTGTTTCTTCTGACACCAGGCGTCGAAGCTTGGACTCGGCGCGAGGCCGCCCGGTTCTCGGGTGTGTCTTGACGTAAAGCGTCGCTGCCTCGACATCTTCGCGGCTCAAGGTCGGGAAGTCCTCCAATGTGGTCTCCAGGCCGTCTGCGGCGAGTGAATCCGCGACTTCGTAGACACCTATCCGGGTTCCGCGCACGACAGGAATGCCGCCTCTTGTCTCCGAGTCCGCGACGATGCGACTGAACGCATCGTTCAGTTTGTTCAGCCCTGCCATCGCTGCACTTACAGGCTCTCCAAGGGAGATCATGACGCAGCCGCTTTCAAACCGCAGGGGCCTTGCATGCTCGGGCTCGTCGCGAAGGCGGGGCCAGTTCTCCTTGGCGAACTTCTCAATCATCCGCATGGCTTCCAGACGCATGCCCTTGCTCAGCTTGGAACCGTCGGTTGCACCGAATCTGACCATGGGAACCGCGTAAGCGCGCACCGCGCGGCGCGAGCCGAGCTTGACGCATGCAGACTTCGGCAGAACGGCATCATCGATCAGGCGGTTGATCTTGCGCGCCGAGACTCCCGTGGCCGCAGCAGCCTCTCTGATCAGTATCGCTTTGCCTGGCGACATTTCAAGTGTGGTCGGGATTGGCATGTTCAGCTCCCCTAAATGTATCCGACTTTCGGATGAATTTAATATAGGCCACGCAAGGATGCCTTTCAAGGTGATCTCTTAGTATCACTCAGTTGGCTTCCCGAGCATCCGGCCCCGCTGTTCCTGCACTTGCGGTTGGCTGTCCAAGACAGACCGAAATCGCTTTGCGCCAGGCCAAAGCCCTGGAAAGGAGGACAGGATGACCTGGAACCATTCATCGTGATCCAGCGGGTTCGACTCCCGCCCGGCAAAGGCGCAGCCCGCCAGCCGGAAGCGCGTGTTGCATGGCGCACGGCAACGTGTGTCGTGAAGCGTGCACAGCGGGTGGCGAAGCGACCTGCTGAGCCTCGAGACAGGCAATGCCGGTGCCTTCTTGTTTCCTGACAGCGGGGGCAGCACCGGGACCGCCGCCACTGGCGAGGCGGACCGGACCGGCCGGGGTCGGAGAACGTCGCAAGGCCACGGGATGATCGCCAGGGAACCTGGGAGGCCCGGCCTCGTCCATGTGCAGGCATCGCTGGAAGGGGAACGGCCGGCGCGAACAGTCAAGACCCCGGCCCGGAGCAGGCCCGCATCTGCCCCGGGAGCGCGAGAGCGACACCACGAACCTCGCGGGAGCGCATGGTGCCGGACGGCGAATCAACAGGCCCGAGGGAAGCGGAGCCGGGAGTCGCAGCGCCTTGACAGTGCCGTCGAGGACGGGGAACCGTGTCCATCGGGACCCGGCGGAGGGAAGCGAGGCGTCGCATGGACGGAACCGGAGGAGGGAAGCACGCCGAGACACTGCGCTCGCCTTGCGTGTCAACGCAACGGTCCCGGACAGCCGCACTGGATCTGCGAACCCGCCATGCGAGCAACCGGATGCCCTGATGCGGGCACGTCCGGCTCTGTGGGGGGAGGGGCTCGGCAACGACCCCTCCTACCCGGCCAGATTCGGCAACCTGCACTTCGCCGATCCACGGCAGGCAGGCTTCCGCATGGCGGATCACGTCTCCTTCGCCGATCTGGGTGTGGTAGAGATCGAGGTTGATACGCAGTTGCGGACGGTCAACGGCCGCCACGAGCGACAAGACATCGGCGGTCGAATTGAACGGACAGCCGGGATGTTCGCGCAGGTTGAGGTTTTCGAGCGTGAAGGTCACGTCCTCTTCCTCGGCCATGTCGCAAATGCGATTGAGCGTGTCGCGTGCCCTGAGCCACATGCAGGGTGCCACATGGGCCATCTGCTGGATGGGCAGGCCCTGATCACCCAGACCGGTGCCGTGGAGGTTCAGCCGATGCACCCCAAGCCGCTTGCCGATCTGCGCCGTCTCGCGCGCAGATTTCAGCAGCATGTCGGCTCCTTCGGCGTCGGCGAGCCGCCCCTCGAGATAGCCATTCATAATGGTGAAGATTGCGCCGGTGTGCTCCAGCGCGTCCAGATCCCAGGCGGGCCAATTCCAGAGGCCGACGCCAAAGCCCAACTCGTGCAAACGCGCCGCTCGCCAGTGGATTGGTTTGTCTTGCCAGAACATCTCAGCGCAGGCCGCGAGTTGAAACGTCATCTCAGATATCCTGTGGTTCATAGTCTGCGGGCTTGCCGGGCATGACGCCCTGCAGAAGAGCGACCGATTTTTCGAGGCCCTCAAGCGAGTTCAGAAGCACGTCCTCGTGCTCGATAGATAACCAGCCATCGTAGCCCGCCATCTTGAGCCGGTAGCAGAACTGCCGCCACCATTCCTCGCCGTGACCGAAGCCAAGCGTGATGTAGGACCAGCTACGGGCCGGGATGTCCATGAGTGATCCGTTTTCCAGAAGGCTGGTGGTCGCCTGAACAGGCGCATTCAGCAACGTGTCTTTGGCGTGGACGTGGTAGATCGCATCTCCCAACGCCTCGGCCGCGACTAGGGGGTCCGCCCCCATCCAGAAAAGATGCGAGGGGTCGAGGTTCGCCCCAATCATGGGCCCGACCGCCTCGCGAAGTCTTCTCAGGGAGGGAACATTGTAGATGCATTGGTTACCATGAAGCTCGAGCGCAATGCGCTCGACGCCATTTTCGCGGGCGAGGCTTGCGATCTCGGTCCAGAAAGGAACCAGTTTTTCGTCCCACTGGTAGCGCAGGATCTCCTGCGTCTCCGGCGGCCAGGAGGAGACGACCCAATTGGGCATCGTGTCATTTGCATTTCCCGCAGGCAGGCCGGACATCGTGCAAACCGTCTTGATCCCCATAGCACCCGCTACGAGGATCGTGTCCTTCAGCCCCTCGCCCTGTGACGCGTCGGTTGGGTGCAGCGGGTTACCGTTGGCATTCAGGCTGATGATCTCCAGACCTCGGTCCGCGAAGGCTGTCTCGAACGCCTTGCGGGCTCCAGCATCGCCGAGCATCGTCCGCAAATCGAAATGCGGTGCCGTGGACCAGCCGCAGGAGTTCACCTCGACGCCCGACACACCCATACGCGCCGCGTTGTCCAGCATGTCTTCGAAAGACATCGCCCCGAGACTGTCTGACACAAACCCTAGTTTCATGCCGCAGCCCCTTTTTGACCTGCATAGAATTCCGGCTTCGACAGCAACTCGACTGGCTGTTTTTGACCGGTATTCAATGACTCGGCGCCGGCTTCGGCTACGACGGCCGCGCAGTACCCGTCCCAGGCGTTCGACGCGATTTCCGGGAACGTGCCTGTTTCAACGAAACGGAGGAAATCCCGGTTCTGGCGGACGTAGGCCTCGTGATAGCGTGCGCGCCAATCCGCGTCATAACGGGTGCTGGACGCTAGTTTCATATCCGTTCGGGTGTAGGCCACGTTGTTCATGGCGACGGAGCCAGCCTCGCCCACCAGTTCCGCGCGGACGTCGTACCCGTAGGCCGCGTTGTTATTGATCTCGACGGTCACCAGTTGACCGTCTTCGGTCTCCAAAACCATCACCACCGGCGCGACACGGGTATCGGACCGACGCGGCTGGTGCGCCGTCACGCTTGTGAATTCGGTGCCAAGAACGTGTCGCACGACATCGAATTCGTGCGGAGCGGAATTGGTAATTGCCATCGCACCAGTGAAATCCGCTGCAGGCGTCTCTACGTTGCGGTGAAAATTGTGCATCATGAGCGCGCGTCCCAGGCGGCCCGACGCCAGCGCATCCCGCATCTCTATGTAAGACCGGTCGTATCGGCGCATGAAGCCCAGCATCACATGTTGTTTGCCGGTGTTCTGCTCCGCCTTGATGACCTCGAGGCATTCGACTGATGACTGCGACAAGGGTTTCTCACACAGAACAGGTTTGCCCGCCGCGATGCAGGCCGTCGATAAGGGCGCATGGGTGAAATCCGGCGAGACCACGATCACCGCATCGACATCCGAACGGCCAATCACCGTCTCGGGCTCGATTGAAATGTCTGCCGCGCCAGTTGCGTCGGCGACGGATTGCGCGCGTGACCGGTCCATATCGCAAATGACCTGAAGCATTGCCCCGGGAAGATCCTGCGCGACGAGCCGGGCGTGGTCTTCCCCCATCAGGCCCGCGCCAATGATGGCCAATTGGATCATCAGACAGTCTCCCTCTGTTCGGTCTCGCCAAAGGCAGGCCGCTCTCATTCAGTTCACACTGGGAAAGGGCCGGTGGTGGATCCCACCGGGCCGAATCAATGCGCCGGCGGCGGCGGATGACCCTCGTGCGTTTCCATGTAACCTTCGATGCTGGCTTCGAGGTCAGCCATGCTTTCACCACCCGCCATCAGATCCGCGATCTCCTCCCGGGTCTTTTCGCCCTTGCGGAAGTCGGCGGCGATTGCGCCCCGGATCAGAACGGCAAAGTGGTCGCCCACGGCCATCGCGTGCATCACCTGGTGGGTGATAAAGATCACCGCCAGACCGCGCCGCTTGGCCTCATTCACAATGCGCAGGACGTGAGCCGATTGCTTGACACCAAGCGCCGCCGTCGGCTCGTCGAGGATCAGGACACGTGCGCCGAAGTAAACAGCCCGCGCAATGGCCAGCGACTGCCGCTCGCCACCCGACAGGCCGCCGACCAGCCGGTCGCCGTCGTCGATCCTGTTGATGCCGAAGTTCCGGACCTCATTCACGGCGATTTCATTCGCTTTCTTTCGGTCGAAGACCTTGAACGGCCCCCACCCTTTCGTCGGCTCGACGCCCATGAAGAAATTGCGACCCACCGACATTAACGGATAGGTGCCACCGAACTGGTGCACAGTGGCGATCCCGCGATTCTGTGCGTCGCGAGGGCTGGTGAAGCTGATGGGCTGTCCATCCATCAGGATATCGCCGCGAGTCGGTTGATGCACACCGGCCAGCGTCTTGATGAGGGTGGATTTGCCCGCGCCGTTGTCGCCCAACAGGCAGAGGACTTCGCCTTCGCCGACTTTCAGGCTGATTTCGTGCAAAACATCGATAGGACCGAAGGACTTGTCGACGTTGCGAAGTTCGAGAACTGGTTGTTTGTCTGACATCTGTTCTCTCCTTACTTCTTTTTTGACGGCCAGCTGGTCGCAAGGTTGCGGAAGGTGTCGTTCATCAGAACCGCGATCAGAAGCATCACGCCGATGATCAGGAAGGACAGGTTCCGGTCGATCTCGGTGAAGCCGATCCCCTGGGTCACGATCGACAGCGTCAGGACCCCGAAGACAATGCCCATGACCGTTCCGAACCCGCCGGTCAGAAGAACACCGCCGACAACAACCGAAATGATCGTGTTGAAGATCAGGCCGAAGTTGGCCTGGCTGGTCGCGGAATTGAAGGTGATCGCCTGAAGCGTACCGGCAAAGGCCGCACAGGTGGAACACAACATGAATAGGCTGATCTTCAGGCGACGCACCGGAATACCCGCGTTGCGTGCGCTTTCCTGGTCGCCGCCCAACGCAAAGATCCAGCTGCCGACAGGAGATTTGTGCAATGTGAAATAGAATATGCAGACCAGCCCAAGCCACCAGAAGACCGACGAGTTGAACCCGAAAATCTTGCTGCCAAAGATCACCTTTGCCCAGTCGGGAGCGTGGTAGAAAGAGTTGGTGTTGTTGATCAGCGTGATCGAAAGGAAAAGCGTCAGACCGGCCACCGCGAAGAGCGTCGCGAGGGTGACAATGAACGATGGCACCTGCGTACGTGTGACGATGAATCCGTTGACGAAGCCGATGAAGGCACCAACGCCGAGAGCAGCCCCCATCCCGACGACAACAGGCAGCTCATAGTGCCCTGAAAGGATGGCCACGGTCATCGCACCGGCCGGTAGAACCGCACCGGTTGAGATATCCAACTCGCCTGCGATCATCAGAAAGCCGACCGGAATGGCAATGATCCCGACAAGGGATGCGAAATTCACCCACGTGGAAACCCCTGGAACGGAGAGGAAGTTTCTGCTGAACCCGAAAATCGCGCAGATGATGAAGACTGCGACGAAACCCATGAAGGCGCCAGCAGCCGGGCTGCGAAAGAAATCGCCAATGGAAAAGCCCTGCGAAGCAGAGGTTGTGGTGGCGTCTTCAGTTGCATCAGTCATTTGAGCCGCCTCCAGTTTCTCGCGAATGTTCCAAGTCTAACCGCTCGGATGAGATCCGGCCAAATCGGCCGGACCTCGTTCTTCGTAGGTCGCTTAGCGTGCGCCCAGCTCAACGCCTGCGATGGCCGATGCGACGTTCGATGCATCAACGATGGCCGGCCCGGTCAGAACCGGCTGCGTGGCAATCTCGGTGCCGAACTTCAGGTTTGCAAACAACATGGACGTGGCCAGGAAGCCCTGCAGGTAGGGTTGCTGGTCGATGGCCATGGTCTGGGTGCCTTCGGAAATGCGGTTCAGAACCGACGCTGACATGTCGAACGTGCCGAGCATGACACTGTCAGTTTTGCCAAGTTCGTTGATCGCGTTTGCCGAAGCGTCTGCAGCCCAAGCGGCCAGGTTGATCACGGCGTCGATGCTGTCGTCGCCGATCAGCTCTGCCTTTATGGCCTCCGATGTTCCAACCATGTCACCATCGAGGTTGGCCGGAACACGGACGATATAGGTTTCAGCGCCGGCTTCCTTGGCACCGTCCGTCACACCTTCGCAACGGGTTTCAAGGTTGATCGCGCCGGGGATCTGGATGTGGCAGAGAATCTTCTTTGCACCCTGCTCGGCTAGGTATTTTCCCCCTGCGACACCGGCGAGGTACTCGTCCGAGCCGAAGTAGTTCAGCGCACCGTACTTGTCGATTTCAGACTGGCCAGCGTTGTAGGAGGTGATCACGACACCCGCTTCTGCAGCCGCGATGAGCGCAGGAGTTTCGGACTCAGGAATCCAGTTCGGGATCGCAATGCCGTCAACGCCTTGTGCGACGGCCTGTTCGATCAGCTGAACGAGGTCGGGGCCGAAGTTGTCGTAGTTTTGGGTCAGCAGGTAGTTGACCGAACCGCCATTGGCTTCGACCATCAGCGTTGCGTCATCGACGCCCTTCTTGATCAGGTTCCAGAAGCCGTCCTGGGCCGAACCGCCGATCACGGCGATGTCCTGCGCGTAAGCACCGGACGCGAGAAGTGCTGCGGTCGCCGTTGCTGCGAGGGTTTTGGTGAAAGTCATGTCGATTTCCTCCCTTTGGTAAAGGCCGCTCCATTGCGGCTCGACATATCGTGTTGGCCATCAGGCCGGTTTGCTCGCGAGAGAGAGCACAGGATGACCGGTCTGCCAGAGCAGGTCGTTTCATCTCGCAACTGTGCATTGGGCCTCCCCCAAAACGTTGACGCCTCGATTCTCTCGTGAGCGTCATCAGCTCTTCTCAATGCAATGTTGACATCATACATATCAAGCACAATCCTACCTACGGAGCTTTTTCGTCTCATTTCGTTTCGAGACGTTGAGAATTTGAGATGAAATGAGATGAAGAGACCAACAATCCCTGACCTCGCAAAGGCCGCTGGCGTTTCGGTGTCCACGGTCAACCGTGTACTGAACCAACCAAAGTCTGTTCGGTCTCCGACGCAGGAGCGTGTGCTGGCTGCTGCCGAAGAAATTGGTTTTTATGGTCTCGGCGCCATCGAGCATGCCGTGAAATCCACGCAAACCACTCATCACTTGGGGGTGCTCCTGCAGAGAGGGTCGCGGGCCTTCTATCGAAATCTTGGTGACGCTATCGCCGCCGCTGCCGAAGCCTATGACGGTCACACGATCGAGCTGACAGTGGAGTTCCTTGAGGATCTGACACCCGAAAAAGTCGCCAAGCACATGCTCTCAATGGGGGAACGATGCGAGGCGCTCGCCATCGTCGCTCCACAGCATCCTCTTGTGGCCGATGCCATCGACACAGTTCTGGGTTCTGGCGTACCGATCGTTTCACTCATCGGTCCGCTAACCGCGAAAGGGAACATCAGCTTCGTTGGGCTCGACAACTGGAAGGTCGGACGAACCGCCGCCTGGGCCTTCGACAAGATGGTACGCGATCCAGGCGAGATCGGGGTTCTTGTCGGCAGTCATCGACTTCGCAACCAGGAAATGAACGAGAGCGGATTCCGATCCTACTTCCGCGAACACAACGCCAATTTCACGGTTCTTGAGCCGCTTCCTACCTATGAGTCCGCTGACGTCGCACGCGAGCACGTCGAAGAGATACTGACCGACCATCCGGACCTCTGTGGCCTCTATATTTCGGGCGGCGGCGTCACCGGCGCAATTGCCGCGCTCCGGGCGATGCCGAAACGAGACGACTTTGTTGCGGTTGGGTACGAGCTCTTCGACGACACGCGTGCAGCATTGATCGACGGCACTCTGTCGATGATCATCTCGCATCCGATGGAACGCTTTGCCCGCGAAACCATCGCAACCTTGATGAAAGCCAAGAGCGGAGGCCGCGATGCAGGTGCACACCACGTCACCTTCGGCTTCGACATCTACACGCCCGGAAGTGTCTGACCCCCTGTCAATCCGCCACACTCCCAAAGGGACATGGCAGTAGCACTGGTCAAGCGCCCACCTTTGCCAGAAAGGCGTCAAACTCATCGTCCTGAATCGGAACGACATGTTCCGCTGCGGGATAGTCGCCGGCCTCCACGTCCGCTTTGTACTCCTTGAAGGCCGCAATGCGTTCGCTCTGCAGGCGTTCCAACTCGGGCGCGAAGTTGCGGTACATCTTCCCGTGTCGTGGTTTGTGGTCCTTGCCATAACCGCAGACATCTTCGGTGAAAAGATACTGCGCGTCGGCATACTTGCCGGCGCCCATTCCCAGCATGATCAGCGAAGAATTCTCGGTCAGGAATTTCGCGACGCGGTCGGGCACCACCTCGAGCTCTGCACCGAAGACGCCGATTTCTTCCAGCTTTTGCGTGTGGTGCCACAAAGCCTCCGCCTCGTCAGCCGTCTTTCCGACGGCGCGCCAACCTGTCCAGGTGATGTAACTCGGGATCAACCCGATATGTCCGACGACCGGCAGATGGTTGTCACAGAGCACCTTCTGAATGTCGTAAGACGCCGCGCAATAGTACGCATCTCCGCCGATGCCCGCATAGTGGAACGCGGCCCGGAGGTAATCCTCGGCGGTGGCAATCGGCCGCCCCTCGAACCGGCCCCAGCCGCCGTAGGGCAGCCCGACCTGGACGAAGCAATCGCCCGCCGCCTCGCGCATCTGGGCATCGAAAAACCGACCCTCGATGGAGAGCATATGGATCCCCGCAGCGCCGGCGGCAGCGGCTTCCTCGGGGGTGGTGACAAAGAGCATCGAGATCTTTTCGCCGCGCTTCTTCATCGCACGGATTTCTTCGACATGCGGCCGATTGTGGTACATATTCAGTTTCCCCGATCAGATTTCGACAAACACGCGGCTGCCCTCGACCTTTGATGGATAGGTGTGCAGGTTTTCGCAGGCCGGCGGCGTTTCAACCTCGCCGTTGGCGCAGTCGAAAATGGATGAGTGCTTTGGGCATTCGATCGTGGCTTCGACCACCAAACCGTCCGACAGATGCACTTCCTCATGCGTGCAGAGGCCGTCGGTGCAGTAGTAATTGTCTTCGTGGTCGCGCACGATGATGAAGGTTCGCGGTCCGTGATCGAAACGTATCACATCCTCTTCCTCGATGTCGTCCGCAGCACAGGCGTCGATCCATTCGGCCATATGTAATTCTCCTTTTTGAGTAAGGTGGGCTGCCCGTCGCTGCGGGTATCGGTTCAGGTGCCTTGCGGTAGACGTCGGCGCTCTATTCGGCTGGCGTCACGGTCTGCCTGGCTTTCATGCGTTCCTTCTTCTTGCGGAATCGTTCTTTCATCCGTTCGTCGGATTCCTTCGAGCCGTCGTGCCAAGTTCCAAGGAGCTTATCGAGTGGCACAAGCCCGTCGCCTCCGTAGTTCACCTCGAAATACTTGTGATGCAGGTAGTGGACATAGGCATGGCTATCGAGCGTGGTGGTTTCGGTCAGTTCGAACTTTTCGAAGCCGAGATGCCCGTTGACGGCCCCAAAGCCGACTGAATGCAGCGTGAAATACGCACAGACCGGGTTCGACGGGATCAAAAGGTGCAGCCAGGCTTCTGCCATGTAGGGGAAGCCCTCTCCGGGATGCATCGACAGTGACGACCACGGGCTCGGGTTGATCGAGTTGTGGTGCACGGAATGGATATATTTGTAGAGCGGCGGCCAGTGGATCGCGCGATGCAGGCAGAAGAAGTAAACTTCGTGCACTGCGGGCGCAATCAGGATGACGAAGCCGAGCCACGGCCATTGCGTCGTCCATGGCAGCCAGATGGCCCAGCTGTTGGCATAAGCCCAGAGCATCACGATCTCGACCACGGTCCACAAAGGCACGGTAACGAAGATTGAGCGGATGAAGTTGTCGAGGTTCTGGGATTTGAACCAAAAGACATCCGAGGGATGATCCGCCGGAAACTTTGCGTTGTACTTGAAACGGTTCTCTTGCTTGCGCTTGATGTAGTAGACAAACTCGAAGCCGCCCAGGAACAGGATCATACCAGCCGCGTTAAGCAGATAGAGGTAGAGGTAATTGGCCAGCGAAAGGGTGGCGAGGCTTTCCCAACTCGGGATCAGCACCAGAATCCAGAGAAGCGCGGTTGCAAGGTGAAATGTGTTCCATGGCCAGATGTATTCCGGGATCCACGCAACCACCTTCCGAAGGGAGAATGGCCGCTGCCAGATCGGCGCGGGCTCTGCCAGGGCGTTCGGTGTCCAGTTGCCCCGCTTGTCCCGCGTTCCGAATTGAAGATCGTCCATGGCGTAACCCTCCAAAGCCGGTGCATCGCGATCATGATGCACCTCTTTCTTTGAGCCTCGCCTGATGGCAGATCAAGAATGGTTCATGGTGAACTTGATTATTGTTTCATTATGCGGCATGACTATGTCATTATGAGACATGGTTAGTCATCTTGATATCAAGGCGAAGCTTTGAAACGCCTGACGATCTCCGATCTCGCCAAGGCGGCCGACGTTTCTGTCTCGACCGTCAACCGCGTCCTGAACCAACCTGAGTCGGTGCGAGAACACACGCGCGAGCATGTTCTAGCGACCGCAGAAGAAATCGGATTCTATGGCCTCGGTACACTTGAGCGCTCGGTCCGAAAAGGCCGTGACATACACAGGCTGGGCATACTTCTTCAGCAGGGCGGACGCGCGTTCTATCGCAATCTCGGGAACGCGCTTCGCCAGGAAGCCAAACACCACGTCGATGCTCCCGTGGAACTTACGCTGCATTACCTTGACGATCTGTCCCCGGACAATGTGGCCGCACGGCTGACCGGTCTATACCAGACCTGCGATGCCGTCGCCCTTGTCGCCGCACAACACCCAAAAGTCGCCGATGCCATCGATACATGTGTCGCGGGTGGAGTGCCCGTCGTCGCACTCATCGCCCCGCTGAATGCGCGCTCTAGCGTCAGTTTCGTCGGGCTCGATGCCTATTCCGTCGGGCGTACGGCAGCCTGGGCGTTTGACAATATGGTGCGCGTTCCGGGCAGGCTCGGAATCCTCGTGGGCAACCACCGCTACCGAAATCAGGAACTGAATGAGACCGGGTTCAGATCCTATTTCCGCGAACACAATACGGCGTTTGCCTTGCTCGAACCCGAAGCCACCTACGAATCCGCCGCCGTTGCACAAGAGAAGGTTGAAACCCTGTTCCGTCAGCACCCTGACCTTTGCGGGCTTTTTGTCTCGGGCGGAGGTATTTCAGGTGCCATTGCGGCCCTGCGCGATATCAAGAGACGCGACGACTTTGTCGCGGTCGGCTACGAGCTCTTTGACACAACACGCAACGCTTTGATCGACGGAACGTTGAAAATGGTGATTTCTCACCCGCTGGAACCGTTCGCGCGCGCATCAATCGACACGATGATCCAACTCAAGAAGGGCGGGGTTGAGGCTGGCGCACAAAACGTCGCCCTTGGGTTCGAGATACATACTTCAGAGAACGTTTAGCTCCGACCCTCAGCCCACCAACGGCCACTAAATCCATTGCTCTTAAGCCCGGAGCCGTATGAGGTGCGTCTCTTCCAATGCGGCATACGATCCTTCGGGCTCTGTTGAAAATTTGTTCTGAGGTTGAAAAGTCGGAATTTTTCCTTTTTTCATGCTGCCGGACGGCCTTCGAGCATGGTCATCGCCTCGGTCAGGGCGCATTGGCCCAATCCGAAGGCGCGTTCAATCATGCGGACCTCACCCTTGATGTCACCGGTCAGGTCGAAGCTGCGGGATTGACCCTTGCGCAGGGCACGCATCGCTTCGAAGCCCTTGATCGTGGCGCAAGCCGATTTCATCGTCTTGAACCCGCGCACCGGGCGGATCAGCTGTTCGAGCTTGCCGTGGTCGGCCTCCACGATGTTGTCGAGATATTCGACCTGACGATGCTGCACGTCGCCCGGGCGCGTGATTTCGGCCTTCGGTTCGGCCAGGGCGACAGCACGGCTCGGGGCCTTGTCCGTGTTGATCACCCGTGGTCGCTCCCAATCTTTCAAGTCCTTCAACGCCTTGCCAAGGAAGCGTTTCGCCGCCTTTGCAGTAAGCGTTCGGTCGAGCGGTGACGAGCTGTCTTCGTTGTCTGCCTGACTTTCTTTCCTGACTGCCGCCGCGCTGAATGCGCAATCGTGCCGACCCCGCTTTCCGCTGCGGTGGCGTCGCCGAGACCGACGTCCGTGCCTCGATGACGACGGGCTGCAATCCGGCCTGCGGACAGGACAGGACGAGGGTCAGCGGTTGAGCGTCCGCTTCCAGTCCTTCCGGAGCGGGCAGAGCCAGATGTCCTTCTTCGGCTTGTCGGCCTTGTTGTGCCGGTCGTAGCGGCCGCGCCCCTTGGTCGTTCCGACGCGGATCCAGCCTGACGCACGATAGACGCCGCCGCTGTGGCGCGGAACCTCCACGAAGGTCTCGCAGAGCACGGGCGTGGTGCCGTAGCGCACGGTCCAGTCCTCGGGCAGGCGCCTGCGGACGAGCGAGAGGATGTGGGACCCCAGGTTCGGAACCGCCATCCATGGAAGGATCAGGAATCTCGGGTTGTCGACCACGAGCGGGAGGTTCCTTTCGCGCAGTTCCGGCGTCCATCCGATGAAGGCGTCCCTCGGCCCAGCCTCCATGCGGCGGTCGAGAAGCCGAGCATGGCCAGAGGCCTGCCGTTCCGGTCATGGACCGCGTAGCGCATCTGCGCGCCGACGAGGCGCGTGTATCCGAGGTAGTGCCAGCGGGCGACGAACTCGTTCCAGAGCCTGCCTGCCCGGGTGCCGCTCCTGACGATCCGGACATCCAGCGGGCGGACCTCGTCGAGGGCCTTCGGAACGGGGAGCAGCGGAGGCGGCTCGGTGTCCGGCCCGAACGTGATCGGCTTCGGGACGGGTGGCGCCCGGGACGGCGGCGGCAGCTCGATGATCCCGTCGCGGTGCATCTTCAGCATGACGACCTTCGCCATCATGCTCTTCAGGCCGCCGTCGGGCTTCAGCCAGCCGATGCGGCGGCAGAAGGCGCGGGCGATGGCCGCCCGGGTCGGCTCCGTGGCGACCAGTTCGCGCAGCAGCCTCATTTCGGCGACGGTGAAGTCATGGCCATGACAGCGGCACTCGACCTCGTCGGTCACGGCGGCGCCAGGAAGGCCTGCCTTCTCTCCTCGCTCATCGACCACGGCAGCCAGGGCGACAGGTCGCCGGGCGGGAGGCCGCCGTTCTCCGCGCAGGCGTCAAGCCACGCCCCGAGCCAGCGCAGGACGTCGAGACCGTTCCTCGCGACCGTGCCGAGGACCGAATGCATGACCGCCGTCATCCGGGCGCCCGCCTCGCTGTCGGAGCCGAAGCTGAGCTTCCGCCCGATGGCCGGACCCCTGACGGCCCTTTCCGCGACGTTGTTGTCCATGGGAACCTCGGGATGGCCGAGGAACACGCACAGCCCCTCGCGGTGCTTGAGCAGCGAGCGCAGGGGCTTGCCCTCCGGCGCCCCCTCCGGAAGCTTCCCCAGCTGGCGCCCGGCTTCCGCGAACAGCGTGGCGACCGCACCCTCCAGTTCGGCCTGCGCCGCCTCGAACCCCTTCTTCCGGGATCCGCTGCCGGGGTCGAGGCAGCCGAGCCGGACAGCGTTCAGCCGGCAGGTCCCCGCGATCCGGTCGACCCGTTCGTCCCTCCACTCCGCCAGCCGCGGCCGCCCGGTCGCGCACTTCAGGAAATCCCGCCTGGAATGGGCCCAGCAGAAGCACAGGATGACGATTGCGGGCAACAGGCGCGCCAGCTTCTTGCAGGCGCTGCAGCGGTCGCAGACCAGATGCACGGGACCGGCGGCGTCGGCGAACAGCTTCGCGGCGGCCTCGGCGCTGCGCGTGCGGTCGACGTGGAAGAGGACCGCGTCATGGCTGACGGACGTCCGGGCCAGGCGCGGTGCGACTTCCGGATCTCCCTCAAGGCCTGGATCCGCCAGCCGGTCTCGTCGGCATGGCGCAGCCCCGCCTCGTTCTGGCGCGCGAGGACCGCCTCCCGGAGAGGCTCGAACAGGGGCGGCATGCGGCCCGTGCCGTCGGCCAGCGTCCCCGCCGAGACCGCCAGGCCCTGGCATGTCAGCCAGGCCGCGACACGGCGGCAGGGCCGCATGAACATGAAGCGCTCGTGCAGGACAAGCGCCCACACGCTGGTCCCGAAGGCCGTGCCGGGGAACAGCCGCGCCGGCGGCGGCGCCGTCACCTCGGACGGCGAGGAGGCGCAGTCGCATCCCCGGCGCCAGCGCGGGCGGACGATCCTCCGCCTGTGCGCCTTCACCTCGATCTCGATGACCTCCGAGTCATGCGAGCCGTTGGCGACATAGGGCTTGCCGCAGCAGGAACAGGTCCGCGCGTCCTCCGGCGGGTCCACCCGTTCCTCCTTCTCCTCGAGGTCCGGCCGGGGCGTGCGGCCATGGCCGGGCGCCCCGGGCCGCTGGCCGCGCCCGCGCCTCGACGACGGCCCCGGCCTCTTCTCGCTCTTGCCGCCGAACAGCGATCTCGACATCGCGGACCTGCTCGAACGAAGCTCGTCGTTCCGCGCCTCGAGCGCCGCGACCCTGTCGCGCAGATCGCCCGCCTCCGCCTTCAGGGCGGCGTTCTCCATGCGCAGGGACATGACCGTGGAACGCTTCCGCGCATCGACGCCGGCCTCCGCGAGAAGCCTGCCCAGCCGCGCAACCTCCTTCTCCAGCGCAATGGCGCGCTTCGCCGTCCGGCGGACATTCCTGACCGCCTCGCGGGCGGCGTTCAGCTTCGCCCGGTTCCTCTCGACAGCCGTTTCCAGGCTGCTTGCGCGGTGCCGGGCCCGCACCTCCCTCCAGCGCAGGTCCTCGCAGCGCGCCTCCGCAGCGTCCGCGCGGGCTTCCGCCTCATCGGCACGGACACGCTCGCGCTCGCAAAGGAATTCCCGGTCGACCGGACCGGGCGCCGACGCCGCCGGCCGCGACGACGAAAGGGGCCCGTCGCCAGCAACGTCCGGAACGGGCGAAGTCCCGGAATCCTCGATGCGCATCTCCATGCGCGACGCGATAGCATGCTGGATTCCGAGTTACCAGTGCCAGATTTGCAGTGACCGAAATGACGTCAGGACGGACCGTCGTCACCGCTCGACCGAACGCTTACCCTTTGCATTGCGTGTCGCAGACAGGTGGAAATCAATCGTGTCGCCAAATTTGTCGACCGCCCGGCAAGGACATGCCCATTTCCCACGCACCTTGACACAGGTCTCGTCCACCCGCCAACCGTCCGGCCGGGGGCGTCGCCACTGCCAACGCATCCGTTTTTCGATTGCAGGTGCGTATTTCCGCCCCCCGCGATGGATCGTGCCGTGCCGTGATCCACGCGGACGCCACGTTCCGCCATCATTCCCCCAAGGTCACGATGGCTGATGCCATGCCGGCAGTGCCAGCGCACCGCCCAAAGCACCGTCTCGCCTTCGAAATGCCGCCCCTTGAAGTCGTTCATGCCCTGCTCCCATGTCTCGATCCAGCAAAATGATCACCTCCGGGATCAAGGTTTGCAACAGAGCCGTCGTTAGAGCTGGTAGAGACGGGAGATCATGTCGATGCCAGTTTCACGATCTATGGGGACGTCGAATGATTTCGGATCGAAGTCCAGCAACTCGTTCACCCGCTTCACGTAGGCCCTGAGGTCAGCTTTCAACGGTTCGGTAACCTCGATGGTTCGATCGGTCGGGAGAAGCTGCAGCAATCGGAACACGTCGTTCCGATGCTTCTTGATGTCGCTGCCCTTGGCGGTCTCGTCACCGGCTTCCTTTCGCTGAGACAGGTCGACGAATGCTCTGGCCTTGAACGGGATTAGCAGGCGCTCATCGAGAACAAGAATATCGTCAATGGCGCGACGGCGCGCGAGGAGTGCCTTGTAGTAGTCCGTGTCCAGGTAGTAGTCCGTGTCCAGCAGGATCGCGGAGATGCTCAGGGTTTCGTCCGAAACCTCGACCACCGTCAGCCCCGCATCCTCCGGGATTTCGAGCGCTTCGGGCTTCCGCGCAAAGAGCTCGAGCATCGCTGGATATGATGGGTCGGTCGGCTTGCGGAACCTGTAGAATTCACGCCGCCCGCTGCTACGTTCGCGCGCTTGGTAGCCACCGCCATCCAGGAAGGCTTTCAGGGACTGCGCAAAAGACGGATCCACGACCTCGACACAGAGAACCATGTCGATGTCGTCGGTCTGGCGGAAACCGATGCCGACCTCCTCGAAGATCATCGAACATGCAGTGCCGCCGATAACCGCATAATGGTCCGCATGTTCCGCGAAATGCTCACGAAACTTGTCTAGGCCGACTACCATGCGAACTCCTCCAAAAGTTGTTCTGCGGCGGCTTCCAGCCGCTCGTCGGGGTTGTCGCGGAACTGCAGGTAGAGCGATAGCGCGTCGACCTCACGCGCACCCGACACGATGTCGGGGTCGTACCACCATACGTCGATGGCGAAGTTCGGCTCTTCGTCCTGTTCGACCTCTTTCCCGAACTCGCCACTTTGAATCCGCTTCCAGTCCTTTGGCCCGGCGGCAAAATGCAGGATGCGCGCTCTGGACATCGTCGAGCGTTCTGACAAGGCACTTTCGCCGCCGGTCGGCAGATACTCAGGCAGTGGACTGCCGTAGAAGCCCTTCGGGAGAGAGGGTGCCCGAAACCAATGCTCGGCCTTGACAGGCGAACGCAGTCTTGGAGCCGCCGCTTTGAACATTTCTCGAGGAGCGCCGGAGAACTGGATGTGCTTGCTTCGCCCCCGCGTTTCCACGTGGGACAGGCCGCTGGCCTCCAGTTCTTCGAAGGCGCGGCCGATCGTCATCGCCGAGTATCGTAGAGTTTCCGCAAGATCGCTCGGCCGGGCGTCTTCCACGTCCCTGAGGTTCAGGTGTCGCAAGAAGAGCGCTTGGGACGCGGGCGAGAGTTGGTCCTCCGCATAATCGCGTCTTCGCCGAAAGTGCTCCCTGAGGTCCATCGCAAGCTGCGGGATGAAGAGCTGATTGCCAGGGACAATGAAGGCCGCGGACTCCTCAATGAGCCGGCTGCGCTGGTAGGCGGAGAGGTGGTCCAGGACCAATACGTGGATTCCCTCAAAGTGGCGTTGGATGGCTCCGAGCTGCTTTGAAAGACCTGTAGGATTCTTGGCGTCGTCAGACTTCGGGACGGCGAGCAAGATCGCATGCCCGAAGAGCTCTGTTTGTCGGTAATCGAAGCCGTTGGCAAGAAAGAGCGGCAGCCCTTTCTTTTTCCGCCAGGCCTTCAAGCTGGCCGGCACATGAAGCGTCGCACGCAGGTGTGACTGCGCTTCCTTGAGGAAGTCCTGGGAGGATTTCTGATCCAAGTCTAACATGCTTTTGAAAGATAACATTGATAGTGGTAGTGTTCAAGTATGATGTTAGTTTTCTCGCTGCGGACTGTGACCCCGATGCCGGTTCGTGCTACCGGCAGTCACAGTCAGGCGCCCGTTGCACAAGGGTGCGATCTATCCTGTCTTGCAAATGCTTTTGGCAGGAGCATGGCACTCGCCGTTCCAAAGCTGCAGGCAGCGCTGCCCGAAGATTTCTAACGATCCCCATCAGCTAGCACTCTGGCTTGTAGGGCGGTAGGCGAGTGGAACAGGACCTCGATGAAGGCCTGAAGCGAAGCCGGGGCGGCCGGGAGGCCGCCCTTTTCCTGATCGCTCCGTTGATTGAAGGGGTCCAGGGGCGGGGGGAGCGCAGGGCGCTCAGGTCGGGTGTTCATAGCGGTTCTCCAATCGGGTTGCGCCGTCCGCGTCGCGCACCGCCGCGCGGATCGACGAGAGCACGGGACGTCCCGTGTCGCGGTGGATGAAGACGATCAGGTCGGTGGCCTGCATGAGAACGGGCACCGGATCGGCGGCCATGACCTCCGTCGCCAGCAGCGACAGGCGGTCGATCACCTCGTCGGCCGAGTTGGCGTGCAGCGTGACAAGCCCGCCGGGATGACCCGTGTTCCAGGCCTTGATCAGCGTGAGCAGCACGCTGCCCTCGCGCACCTCGCCCACCACGATCCTGTCGGGGGCCTGGCGCAGCGCGGAGACCAGCAGACGGTCCATGGCGACGCCGTCCGAGGTCCGCAGCGCCACCGAGTTCCGGAACGGCGAGCGGATCTCCGGCGTGTCCTCGATCACGAGCAGCCGCGTCTCCGGCGCGATCCGCTCCATCTCTCCCAGGCAGGCATTGAGCAGCGTCGTCTTGCCGGCGCCGGTGGCGCCCGCGATCAGGACGTTCTTCCGCGCCGCGATGGCCGTCGCAAGGATCTCGCGCGCCACGGCGTCCGGAACGCACTCCTCGAGACCCGGCACGGTGTCCCTGTGGCGCCGGATCGAGAAGCAGGGGCCGTCCGTCACCGGCGGCAGCAGCGCCTCTATCCGGTGCGCCGTCCCCGGTATCCGCCCCGACAGGATTGGCCGGTCCCCGGACACCATCGTCTCCGACCAGCTGGCGCACCAGTGGACGAACCTCTTCGTGCGGCCGGGCTCCAGCCGTCCCCAGCGCTCCGGTTCCGCGCCGAAGCGCTCCACGAAGACCTGGCCGTCCGGGTTGCAGCTGATCTCGACCGTGCCGGCCTCCTCCAGCACGGCCGCCAGCGGCCCCAGCAGGTCGGCCAGGGACGTCGCGTTCGTCATTCCGTCCGGCATTGACACGCTCCTCGGGTCGGATGTTTCATGCCCGCTCGAAGGAGGGCGACGAAATGAACGACGAACCCTACGGCTTCATCGACGAGGCGATGCTGCGCCCGCCGCAGATCCTCGGCTGCGAGCGGGTGCCGTTCCTGGCCGTGATCGGCATGGCGGCCTTCGTGACCGTCATCGGCTTCGGCATCACCTTCCCGGGCCTCGCGGGCGGCGTCATGCTCGCCTCCGCCGGCGTCATGGTCCTGAGGCGCATCGCGGCGCACGACCCGTTCTGGTTCGCCGTGCTTTTCGACGCGGCCAGGTATCCCCGGCACATGCCGGACGTGCTTCCCGACCCGACCCTCCCCCGGCACCTGCACTTCGTCGGATACGACGACCCGCCGTCGGACGGCGCCGTCGCCCTCACGCGGATCGGCGTCGTGACGGCCGTCGTCGCACCCGCCGGGCTGGCCTGCGCGTTCTTCGGCCTCGTTCCGGCGCTCGGAACGCTGGCTTTCCTTGCCGTCGGCGCGGCCGTCCTCATCCTCGGCTGCATGCCGAAGTCCCGAACCGACTGACATTCCGGACGGAACGCCGGCGTCGAGCGCCCACGTGAATGCCACCCGCGTCATCGACGCGCCCTCCGCCACCCGGCGGCGCGCGCCTCCGCCTCCGAGCAGAACCAGCGCTCGCCTTTCGGCTCGGAAATGCGCGTCGCGTCGTAGTGTCGCTGTCCTGGCACGTGGTAGATCCGCTCGCCGGAAGAGCTGACATTGCCCTTGATCGCGCAGCCAGGGCGCGAGGTCGGCGAGGGCGCGTTCGCGCCGCCCTGTTGCGTCCTCCGCCAGTCCCAGGGCGGAACGAAGCGGCCCTGCCAGATCCCCCGTTGCCGGGCACGGGCGGCGTTCTCGTGACCGACGTAGTCGCGGCTGTAGCGACGGTACGCCAGCGCGTGGCCATCGGAGACCATCCACGCGTTGAGATCGACCCCGTCCCGGTAGCAGACCGCAACGAGCCGGCCATAAAGGTCCGTGTCGCGGATCTGGCAGGCCACGGGGGCGCGACCGACCATGCTGGCGAGCGCCCGCGTCGCGATCCGACCGCAGCCATAGGACCGCCCGGCCGCGTCGGCGCAGTCCTGCGCGCTTTCCGGCGCGTCGATGCCGTGGAGGCGGACGCGCTGGCCCCGGACCTCGATCGTGTCGCCGTCGATGACGCGGGCCGGGCCGGACAGCACGTCTTGCGCCGTCGCCATGTCGGCGAGTGCCGCGGCAGCGAGCAGGGCGAGGGCGAGACGCGGAATCCGGATCATGGAGCTGCCTCCCTGGCGGCAGGAACGGCCGCAGGGGGCGGGGCGAAGGCTTCCACGTCCCGAGGATCGAAGACCTCCACGCTGCGAGGGTCGAAGACCTCCGCGTCGACGATGTCGCGAATGCGCCGGAGCGCGGCATCGAGCTCGCGGACGCGCTCCCTGCTCCTGGCGAGCGCGTCCAGCGGATCGAGCTCGGGCGGCTGCCAAACTTCGTCGAGCGTTCCCGGCTCTCCGGGCTCTGTCAGGACAAGCCCGCCAACGAACATCGTGATCAGGATCGTGGCCGGCACGCTGGGGGGCCACTTGAATTCGGTCGTCATCATGTTGCCTCCCTCGCGAGGATCGTCAGCCACCGCCACGATGCGGCTGCAGTGTCTCCCATGAACGCCAGGACCGTCCCCGATCCGTGTCTTGAAAGCAGTGCCGTCAGGACCAGCGCGCCAACGACTCCGTAGGCGATTGCAGCTATCACCGCCGCTTGTTTCAGGCGCCTTCCTGCGCCAAGCGGACGGCGCCATTGCGCGTCTCGCGGGTTGGGCACGGGCATCTCGTCAAGGCCCCTCAGGCGCCGCCTGCGCTTCATGTGTCCCGTCACCGTCATCGAGCGTCTCCGGCCGGCATCCCGGATCGCATTGGAGACTGGAAATCCCGCACGAATGCCGCTATGTTGCGCAGTAGGGCGAGACCGCGACGGAAACGATGCGCCGCACGCGAAGGGGATGCCAATGGCCGAACTTGCCGACTGGATGACGCTTGGCGGCATTGTCGCGATTCTTGCGTTTCTATGGTCCCTGAACCGTGACCTGAGGAACGAGATCGCCGATCTGAAGGAGCGCATGGCCCGGCTGGAGGGCCTGTTCGAAGGCTTCTTGGGACGCAGCAAGCCGCCAGCCGAATAGCAGGCTGTGCGGAAGCCGCCGCCAGGCGCGCGAGGGCGGCGACCGGCGGCAGGAAAGCGGGTCCTGCGAGCCCCGCATCCTTAAGGCCGATAACATGTCTTATGTTAAATATGTCGCGTTTCGGGGCAAAGGTTCCGTTACCGTTCCGTGTCGTGAAGCGTTTCGGAAGACGGCGCGGAACGTCGCGGAACGTCTGCCAATGCCAGCCAGGAGAGGAAGCTGACCCACGGCGCGGCCGCGCGCGGCTTGAACCGGCGTTTCCCGGCATGCTATGCGTGACGGGCGGCAGGACGGAAAGCGAGCCCGGCATGAACTTGACACGCGAGGAACTGCAGAACGCGGGCGCAAGCCCGGAGCTGGCGCGGCTCCTGGCCGACCGGCTGCCGCGGCGCGGCCCCGGCGACCTGACCCGCAATCCGATGGCCGTGGCGGTGGCCGGCATCGTCCTGGCGGCGTTCCTGAGCACCCTGGGCTGGCTGGTCCTCGGCATGGCGGATACCCGGACGGATCTGGCGCTTCTCAAGAAGGACGTGGCGCTTCTCAGGGAAGGCCAGGCCGGACTGGAAGAGCGCACGACCCGCATCGAGGAGAAGCTGGACCAGCTCCTGCAAAGATGACCGGGAACGTCACGAACGAACCGATCCTGGAACACCTGAAGGCGATCGGGGAAGACGCAAGGAACGCGCGGCCGGAGCGGCATGAGATCCGCGACGAGATCCGTGCGATCAAGGCTCACGTTGCCGGGCTCGTGCAAAACGACCTCAACCGGGACAGCCAGCAGGGCAACGTGTTCGTGCGTCCTGACCGGATCGAGCGCCGCCGCGAGCTCACGGACGCCCCTGCCGAATGAACCCACGACGAGGCCCGGCCCCTGATGTCGGAAGCCTGAAGCCGGCCACGCCGCGGCGAACCACGGCCCGCCGTGCGCGGTCCGATGGTCACGGCTGCGCGGTGCGAGCGTGTGAGTGTGGCAGGACGCCGCGCGGTTGCGCGACGCCCTGCCGTCCCTCATGCTGTCTTTGCCAAAAACCAACAGAAGGATTGGGATATGCCCGGAACGGACGGCAATTCGTCCAGGATGCTCGACCAAGTAGTGGCCCTGCTCGAACGGGAGCTGCGGAGAGCGGACACCGCAGCAGGCCAAAGCGTGAATGCGACCCCGGACGCGACGACCGACTCCTTGCGCAAGGACGCCCGCGACTTGCTCAAGGAAAAAGAGGGCAATCCCGCCAGGTTCAGCCAGGACCCGGATCGATCGAGGGACTGGTTCCTCAAGGCCACGGCGCTCATGGCGACGGACAGGATGCTGACCCTTCCGGCCGGCTTCCGCCTTGACGCCGTCGACGATCCGGTCTCTCACCTCAGGATCCAGGCCGGTGCGGGCCGGCATCCGCCGGAAAGCTCCGTGCTCCAGCTCCTGAACGTGCGCGGGCTGGCTGCGGTTACCGGGCGCATGTCCTTGGCACGAGACGCTGCGGGCGAGGAACAGCCTTCGGACCTGGCCGATCAGGCCTTCCCTCAAGAGCTCTTCGAGCACGCGACTTACCTGCTCATGCAGCAAGTCCAGAACGGGAACGCAGGGGCACGCTTGAGCCGAGGACTGCGCTCGGACGTGGCAAGCTGCCGCCTCGACCGAACCGCCACAGCCATGATCAAGGACATGGCCGTCAACAACGAAGTGTACGTCCGGGCTCCCTTTCTGACGACCGCGCGGTTGCTCAGGCTCGCGGCGCTGCTCGGCGCTGACCGGCTGCTGTCCCACCAGGATGGAATCGGCCATGACGGTCTCGGGGACCCTGATCGGTGCATCAGGACATACGTCACCGCAGAGCGGCACGCGCCGGAAAGCCTGGAACTCATGCTCCCGGCCGTGCCGATGCGCTGACGCACGGCGCCTGAGCCCCAGGGCCCTCGAATGCACGCCCGCCCGCCAGACCCCGTGCTCCCGGGACGTTCCCTCGAAGGATGGAGTGAGCGTTGTCATGGTGCGCGCTCCCGTTCGTCTGCCTGCGCTTCGTCGTTGCCATGCTCGGCAACGAAGCGGGCCAGCATGTCCCGGAAGACGTCGCCTCGTTCCTGCGCACCCATGCCGGGTCGCACCGGGACCACGATGCGCTCAAGGCCGTTCACGTCCTTCCTGAGCCTCAGGCCTTGCCGCCGTTCAGGAGATGTCCCGGTCATCGCCTTCCCTCCCCCCGTAACCACGGCCACTTTCTCGCCGCCCGTCCCCTCCCGCCTGCAGAGCCCGGTCCGCTCCGTCTGGCATCCGCAGGATCCCGTGCTTCGCGTCCGCGAAGGGACGGCCATGCTGGAGGAACGCCGGGCGCCGGCCACCGCGTTTTACGGCATCTGTTCCGCTCACGTTCCGACCCGCGACGCGTCCCGGAAATCGCCCCGAAACCTCTGGAACGTCGCGGACCGATGGCCTGTGTCCCGCGAACGGGAGACCCGGTCCGGGACGCGTCCGGGCACGGGCCAGGCAGAAAGCCCGGAACCGGCGAAGACGGAAACGGGAACGGAGACCGCAGGAATGGCAGAAGACACCGGGCCGAAAGAGGATGCGGCGAGCGCGGCCGATGCCGGCGTGGCCGCGGAACTGCGCCGGCAGGCCAGGCACATCGCGGACGTGCGCGTCGACATGGCCGACCGTGACGGGGCGACGGCCAGGGAGATCGCCGGCATGCGCGCCGACATGGCGGACCGCGACAGCCGGCAGGTCAAGGCCGTCGCCGCGCTCTTCATGTTCCTGAACACCTTCGGCGCCGCCTGCGTCGCGGCGGTTGCCGGCCAGCAGGCTCGGCGCGCGACGCCGTCCGGCGGACACGTCCGTTCCGGCACGTCCCGAAGGAGGCGCCGAACGGTCCCGGACACGGCGGCCGGCAGTGACTGCCGCGGTCAATTCGCCCGGCAGCGTCACGTCGCCGCCGTGCCCGTCGCGTGGGCCCGCCCGGCCGCGCCTTCGCCTTGCGCAGCCTCGTCCTCGCCGGCCCGCGGCGGAAACGCGAGCATTTCCGTCGCGCCGACCGGGAAGTCCATCCGCATCCGGTAGAAGACCTCGCCCGTCTCGCGGCTGACATTCTCGAACAGCGCGCCGACGCGGCGATAGTGCGTCCTCTCGCCGACCTTCACCGGAACGACGATGTTGAAATGTGCCATTTCAGGATTCCCTTCCTTGACTGGGTTGATGGGTGCAGCCCCGCAGGCCGCAGGCTGTTGCGGCCGACGCCAGTGAGCGGCGTCGGACCGCCATGGGAAGCGCGCCGGCCAGGAGACCGGCGGAAAGGACTGCCGCTCCCGCAAGCGCGATGAAGACTGCGCCGTCCGCTGCCCGCGGAACGAGGTCGGGCCGGATCGCCGACGCGACCCGCCAGGCGAAGACCGGCGCCAGCGCCGCCACGAACGCCGGCGCCGCGGGAACCATGTGCCTGAACAGCCGCTGCGGGCGCTTCCCGCGAGCCAGCCCGTAGGCGGCGCAGGACGCGAGGCTGAACACGACGGCAAGGCAAAGGACGGGCGTCAGGAGGGCCGGGCCCGCGACGAGTCCGACAAGGGCCAGCAGGCCGATGTCGCCCTGTCCGATCCTGCCCGGCCGCAGCAGCGCCAGGAGCCACGCCGCGCCGCCCGCGAGCGCCGCAACCGCAACCGCTTCCGGCCAGGCTTGCAGTCCCTCGACGGCGACGAGAGCCCCGAGCCCCGACCAGGCCGCGAACGCCGCCCAGTCCGGATCGATCTCGAGAGACCGCATGTCGATGCAGGCGACGCGCGTCATCGCGACGAGCGCCAGAAGCGCCGAGGCGGCGCCCAGGACCGAGGCGGCCGTTCCCGGATCATGCGGCATCGCGCAGCACCTCCCCGTCCCCGTGGCGGCGGGCGAACACCGCCGCCCTGCGCTCCCTGGGCGTCAGCCGCAGGAGCGCACCCAGCTCGGAATGGGTCCGGCCCGGATCGACGCCTGCAAGCTCGCAGACCTCCCGGAAATCCCTTGAGATCCAGTCCCCGACCCAGCGCTCCGCCGCCCGCATCCCGGCGCGGTTGACGCCCGACCCGCAGAGATCGGTCACGACAGTGAGCAGCACGCGCCGCCAGAGCGTCGCGCAGGCCCGGGGGTCGGTCACGGCCTTCATGCCTGCCCCCCGCCGCTTTCCGCCCCGTCTCGGGCGTCGTCTTCAGGTTCGTGGCGGGCCGCCCCGCCTGGACCAGGAGTGTCCGTGCGAGGCGCTTCTCCGGAGGCCGGAATATCCGCTTCCGTTGCTCCGGAGATCCCGTTTTCCTCGGCCGGCTCCGGCCCCGCGCCCTCGCCGGACCCCGCCATGCGGGCGGCCCGTTCCGGCGGGCGCTGCAGCTCCTCGAGCAGAACGCCAAGCACCGAGGCAGGCATCGGGTCGCCTGTCCGCACGTCGAATGTCTCGCCCATGGACTTCGCCAGACCGGCGGCGGTGACGCCCCCGTGCTGCAGCATCACCGAGAGCGCGATGCAGAGGTCCGAGACCAGCGCCTCCATGTCGGAGCCGCTCCTGTAGCCGCCGCTGTAGAATATCTCCCTCGGCTCCAGGCCGTCCGGGCCGTAGCCGACGCTCACGTAGATCGTGCAGCCGGCCCAGGCCAGCTTGCGGATCTCCGACGGCCGGCGCGGAGGCAGGGGCACTCTTCTTCCGGCCGTGGCCGTTTCCTCCTCCGTCATTCCGGACCCTCCTCTTCGCCTGCCTGCCCGGCGGCGAGGCCAAGCGCCTCGACCAGCCAGGCATCGAGCGTCTCCCTCGATCCGAGGCCGCCTTCGAGCGCGGCGCGCACCCGTGCGGGCACCGCTTCGCCGAACCGCTCGTTCAGCCGCGCCTCCACCATTTCCGCGATCCTGGCCTGCAGCCCGGCCTTCACCTCGTTCTCGAGTCGCCGCCGCGCGCCCGAGTCCCTGCCCGCCGCCAGCAGCGCGTCCGCGTCCTTGCGCCGCGCCCAGATGTCGAGTCGCTGCAGCCCCGCGGCCTTCTTCCGCGCCAGGCTCCGCCGCTTCGCCTCTCGCGCGGCACCGGCCGCACGCGCGGCCGCACGCGCGGCCTCCGCCTCGGCTTCCTTCGCGACCTCGCCGGCAGCGACGATCGTTTCGTCCAGCCAGGCGTCGAGATCCTCCGTCGCCGCCGCCTCCCCATCGATCGCGGCCAGGACTTCGGCCGGGACCGGCTTGCCGGTCCGGCGCTCCACTCCCGCCGCCAGCGCGTCCTTCTGCGCGGCCTTGAGCGCGGCCTCCTCCCGTGCCTTCACCCGCTCCGCCTCGCCGTCCTGCACGGCCGCCGCCCGCACCGCCTCGACCTTCTCGGCCGGCACCCAGAGCGAGATGCGCACGCGGCCCCGCGCCTTCATCCGGGCCACCATGCGTCTCTGCCGTTCCCGGTTCGCCTCTTGTGCCGCCTCGCTCATGCCGCGCCCTCCGCTTCGCCCGCCGCCGTTTCGTCGCCGGCCTGCCCGGCAACCAAGCGAGCCGGGATGTCCCGGAAGGCGCCGTCCCGTTCCCGCGCTTCCGTGCCGCGCGGCACCCGGATCCCGAGGCGATCCTGGAGGAGCGGCTGCCAAGGGCCAGGTGACTGCAGGCCCGCTCCGGCATCCGTCGCGCAGTTCATTTCGCGCCCTCCCCTTCGGTTTCGTCTCCCGCAGCGCTGCCAGACGTCGGTCCGGCCTCGCCTTCGTCCTCCGGCCTGAAGAGCCCGTCCAGCTCGTCGCAGAGCGGCGCCAGGGCGCTCGCCCGGCAGTCGGCCATCGGCCGCCGCTGGCGCAGCGCCTCGCCCCTGTCGGTCCGCGCGATGCGCTCCAGGTCGGACTGCCAGCGCGCCAGCCGCGCGATCCCGGCGATGTCGGCCTTCATCCGCGCGATCGCGCGAGAGAGCGCGTCGCGGACGTCCTCGGTGGCCGGCGCGCCCGTCGAGATCGCGGTTCCGGCGACTGCGTCAGTCGCGGCCGGGACCACGGCGCCGGCGACGCCGGCCTGCGGCCGCGCCGGGGCCGGCATGGCCGCTGCCAGAAGCGCCGCGGCGGTCACTGGAAGAGCCGCCCTCACGGCCCGCAACCCGTGCATGCCGTGGCGGTCACGCTGTCGGCGAAGACCGCCGTGATGTCCGCCCTGTCGGCCGAGAGCTGGCGCACGTTGAGCGTCTCCACGTTCAGCGTGTCCACGTCGGCGTCCCCGAGCCGCGCCGTCCCGGAAACCGTCACGATGCCGTTCAGCGTCAGGTCGGCGCCGGTCAGCGCCCCGGTCGCCACGAGGTCCGGAACCGTCAGCGTGCCCGCGATGTCCGCGTCGGCGGCGGTGATCAGCCCGCCGACCTCCAGGTCGTCCATGGTCGTGGCGCCCGCGACCGCCAGCTCGCCGTCCACCGCGAGCGCGCCGGCGACTTCCGTCGCGCCTTCCAGCCTGCCGATCGCCGCCGTGGCGGCCGTGACGTTCCCGGCGGCGGCGACGTCGTTGCCCCCCATGTCGAGGTCGGTCTCCATCGTGCTGGCGAGGACGTCGTCCGTGCCGTCGCCGTCGCAGTCCACGGGCGTGCGGTAGAGATAGCTGCGGCAGGTCACGTCGAGTGCCACGTGATCGAGCGCGAAGAGGTCGTTCGCCGTCGCGAAGCCTGCGCTCGCCGCGTTGACGGGGCCCATGTCGAAGTCCAGTCCCGGACCCCGGAGACGGGTGCCCGTGCCGAACAGCGCGCCGACGCCGGTCACGCCGTCCTCCGCGCCGGGCAGGCGGGAAAGGGGAACGGCGCCGCGCGCCCGGGCGATCACCAGGACCGTGCCGTTCGCGGGCCGCCAGAGCCAGAGCGTCAGCGCCCGGCGGCCGGGCGTCAGGCCTCCCAGCGCGGGAGAGCGCAGGTCCGCGGCCTCGAGATCGGCCAGGGCCACGGCCAGCGGGGCCGCGTTCACGCCGTGGGTCCGCCCCGCATGCGCGATGTCGCCCTCGACCAGGAGCCGGCCGGCGCGCGCCAGTTCCGCCACCGTCCGCGCCTCGCCCGTCACCACCCTGCCCTCGACCCAGTCGCCGACGACCTGGCCGCCCCAGAGCGCCATCGCCGCGAGCACGCCGGCGGCCAGGATCGCGTCGAGAAGCCCCAGCCCGCGGCAGGCGCGGCGCGGGAAGCGGCGCAGGCGCGCGTTCCGGCCCGTGTCATGCGCGGGAGCCCGGGCCATCAGCAGCCCGCCCCGTGGACGAAGGGCGACGCGACCCGCAGGCAGCCGCGGACCGCGATCGCGCCCGAGAGCGTGCCGAAGATCCCCGTGGCGGCGTCCACTTGCGTCACGCCCGTCAGGCGGCTGCCGTCGCGGATGACCGTGTCCCCGAATATCGAGGCCTGCGTCCAGTCCGGCGTGCCGGTCCCGCTCTCGAGATCAAGCTCGCCCCCGCCGCAGCGATCGGCCTCCGCGTCGGCGCAGGCCGTCAGCTCCGGCGTCGTCACCACGCCGCCGACGTCGGCGTCCCCGGTCCGGATCCGCGTGATCCCGTTCACGTCGCCGGCGAGCGTCACGTCCCCGGCCTCCGCCGTCGAGAGCGTCGCATCGTCCTCGACCTCCAGCGTGGCGCCCAGGACGGGATCGTCCGCACAGAGGGTTCCGGCCGTTCCGGGACAGGCGCCCGTGATCTCGGGGATCGTGGCCCGCTCCGCCTGAAGCCGTGCTGCGCCGTCGATGTCGTTGCCGCCCATGAGGAGGGCGGTCGCCATCCGCCGGCCCTCATGCCCGGCATGGACCTGCCGCAGGACGGCCGCGTCGTCGAGCCGCGCGAAGACGGAGGCGGGAACGGCGCGGTCCCGCGTCGCGTCCCAGGCGGGCGTCGCGCCGGCCAGGGCGGCCGCCGCAAGCGCCGCCGTGCCGGCATCCGTGATCCCGAGCGTGACGTCCAGCGCCTGGCGGAGCGCGTCCCACGCCGGCGCGTTGACGACCGCGTCCGAGGGCCGGGCGACCATCATGCCCGCCGCCTGGCCGGCCGCCCTGCCGACCAGGTGCACGATCTCCCATCCGCGCGGCAGGACGGGCCTTGTCGCGTCGGCGACCGAGCGTCGCCACGGGGCCGTGGCGGAATGCGTGGCGAGATCCGTCCGTTCGGCCGCCGTGAGCGTCCGCGCGGTTCCCTCGGCCGGGACGGCCGTCAGCGTTCCGTCGGTCCGCTCGCCGTGCAGCCAGTGATGGAGCCCGTAGCCCTCCGCGGCCACCGCCTCGGCCAGGTGCCGTGCATGGCCGCGGATCCGTTCGGAAGCCATGGCAAGCTGCCAGCTCGTGACGACGGCCGTCAGGAGGCCCGCAAGCAGCATCACCGTCGCCAGCGCGCCGAGACCACGTCGGTCGCGGCGCGGCCGCCGTCGGCTGCGTGAAGGGCCGCACGGCCCCGGGCATGCGGGATTCGGCGTCACCGGCTCACCCCCTGTACACGATCTGGACGGTGTTGTCGTCGGCGTCGTCGCAGTTGGTCTCGATCAGCACGTTCGTGCCCGTCGCGGTGCCGTCGACGCTCACGGAGATGATGTTCGTCCGGTCGAGGAGGGCCTCGGCGACGGTGATGCAGGCGTCCCGCGGCAGGTCGTTGACGACTATCCAGAACCTGTCCGGCGAGGCCGCGGCGGTTCCGGCGGTTCCCCCGCCGCCCGCCTCGATCTCCCCGCCCCACGGCGTCACGATCGTCTCGCTGCCCGCCGCTCCGCGCACGGCGTTCGACGGCATGCGCGGGGCCAGGAAGTCGTGGTAGTCCCCCGTGGCGTACTCCCGCCGGTTCGCGAAGGCGCGCCTGATCTCGCTTTCGAGCGCGGTCACCGTCGTCTGCACGCTCGAGGTGCGGACCGAGCTCTGGATCGTGACGTAGATGCCGATCATCGCCCCGACCACGATGGCCGCGATGGCGACGGTCAGCATGACGTTGATCAGGCCGCGCCGCTCCCGGCGCGGGAGCGGGCGTCGCCGTCCGCCCGGAGCGCCGGATCTGCCGGGCCGCCTGGACACCGTCTCGCGGGCAGGCACCTGTGCCGCGTTCGTCGTGCCGCCCCTGCGGCCGGGTCTCTCTTCGCGTGTCATGTCCCTTTTCCTCCTTTGGGTTCCGAAAGGGTCCGTTCGTGCGGCGGCGGCGTCATGCCGCCCCCATGCCGGCGTTGAGCTGGTCGACGAGGGGCAGCGTGATGGACATCAGCACAAGGAGCACGGCGGCGACGGCGATCATCAGCACCGCGTTCAGCACCGCCATGCGCGCCTTCACGTTGCCCTCGATCCGCTCCAGCCGCCGCTCCAGGAACCTGCCTGCGCGCTCGACGCCGCCCTTCTCGTTCCAGAGCACCTGCAGCACCGCCGCGAGCTCGTCGTCGGGAAACCCCTGCCCCGCCGCCAGCGCCGCCTCGCCCAGGTTGCCGGTCCGCTCCAGGTGCGGGACGAGCGCCCGGATCCGCGACGCGCCGTAGCGCCCCGTGGCCTTCGCCATGCGCTCCATGAGCCTCGGCGTGATCGCGACGCCCGCCCGCCCGTACTCGGTCACCGCGAAGAGGAATCCCGTCCCGGCCTGGAGCCGCATGACCGAGAACGGAGGGAAACGGTCGGCCGTCGCGCGCCCGCGACCCGTCCAGAACCGCATCAGCGCGGCAAGCGCCGCGGCGATGCCCGCGATCCGGAACGCAAGCGCGAGCGGGTCGTCCGAGAGCGCAAGCGTCACCGTCACCGCGATGTCCTGCAGCGGCGGCAGGGTGTCGAAGTCGACGATCTCGCCGAGCGTGGGCAGGAGTTCCAGCCCGAAGAACAGCACGAGGGCCAGAAGGCCGAAGCCGAGGAGGACCGGCATCGCGATCGCCTCCGTCAGCGCCTTCCGGAGCGCCGTCCGGTTCCTGAGCAGCCGCGCGGCGCCGTCGAAGATCGCGGTCGCGTCCTGGCTCTCGATCCCGTCGAGGAGCAGCCGTTCCGGCGCCGACACGTAGGGGGAGAGCCTCTCCCCGGCGTTGCCGTCGAGCAGGCCGGCGCGCATCTCGGCCAGCACCAGCGCCAGGCCCGTGCGGCCGCGCCGCCGGTACGCCTTGATCAGCGTCTCGACCGCGACGTCGAGGTTTATCCCGGCCTCCGTCACGTCGGCGAGGAGCTGCCAGGTCTCCGCGCGCGTCGTCGCGCCGAAGAGCAGCCCGCGCCAGAGACGGGCGGGCAACGGGACGCGGTCGCCGGAAATCGTCGCCTGCCCGCCCGCGCCGGCCTTTCCCTTGCCGGAAAGCGCCGCGTCCAGTCGGCGGAGCCGGGCCATGAGGCCGTGAAGGATCGGGGCCCGGTCAGTCATCGCGCGCCCCCTCTCCGGCTGCATCAGCGCTGCCGTCCGGCGCGTTCGCCGCCTTCGGCCCCGTGATCGCGGAAAGCGGCTCCGGGAGCGGCTCGTTCGTCACGTGCTCGAAGTCGGTCACGCCCGCCGCCACGAGGCGGCGAAGCCGGGTGCCGAGCGGGATGCCGCCCATGCCGCCCTCCTCTTTCGGCGTCAGCCAGCACTCCTGCGCGTCAAGCGCTTTCCGCTTCTCCACGAGCTTCCTGTAGCCGTCGTCCACCCGGATGAACTCCGCCGTGGCCCGCCGGCCCAGGTACCCGGCCCAGGCCGCCCGCGCGGTCTCCAGCGGCGCGCCGGAGAGCCGTGCGTAGGGCGCGAGGCAGCGCTCGCAGCCCTTGCGGTTGCGCCTCATGGGCGCGACCGGTTCGGGGGAGTCCCCCAGCGGGTCCTCGCCCAGCCACTCCTCCACCCGCGCCAGCGCGTGGCCGACGAGAGGCTCGGCGCAGTGCCGGCAGAGCGCGGGCACGAGCTTCTGGTTCATCACCAGGTTCACGACGTCCGGGCCGCTCAGCTCCGAGGGAAGCACCCCGAGCGAGACCAGCCTGAACAGCACGCCGTTCGCCGAGCTGGCGTGAACGGTCGTGTAGACCTTGTGGCCCGACGTGACGAAGTGGAGGATCTCGTTCACGTCCGCGGCGGAGCGGATCTCGGAGACCATGCCCACGTCGGGGTTCGTGCGCACGAACACCATCAGCGCCTGCGACCAGTTCGCGGCCCGCTCCCCAGGCGTCCTGCCCGGGTTCACGGCGAACTGGATGATCCCGTCGCCGGGGATCACGTACTCGATCGGGTCCTCCAGGGTGTAGATCGAGATCCTCCTGTCCCGCTCCTCGTAGAGACGCTGGAGGTGGCGGACGAGCGTCGTCGACTTTCCGTCGCCCGTGCTGCCGCCGATGATCACCAGCCCGGACTCGGAGCGGCGCTCCTCCGCCAGCGCGGCGAGGACGTCCTCCTCCAGGCCGAGGCCGGCGAGGTCCGCGTAGGTGGAGGGATCCGGTTTCGGCAGCAGGCGCAGGTTCAGGAAGCGCTGCGTGTCGCCGTGCCAGGCGATCTGGCCCCGGAAGGCGCCGATTTCCGCCGGCATGCCCTCCGGCATTCCGCCCTGCCCGATCGAGAAGCCGGCTGGAACGCCTTCGACCAGCGTGGCCTTGCCGTCGCCGCCGTCACGTACGCCGTAGACCCAGCTCACTCCCTCCTTCACCTCCTTGAACTGCCACTGCGGCCCGTGGGTGTGCTCGCCGGCGCCGCACTTCAGCCTCATGACGCCGTGGGTTGCATACTGCGTGAGCTTGACGTCCGACGCCCCGAGCCTCGCCGCCTCCCGCAGGTTCGCCTGGAGCCGGAGCTGCCCGGCCGTGGGGCTGTGCGACACGAGCTCCTGCGCGGCCAGGCCGTGAAGCTCCGCGACCTCCGCCAGCGTCGCGGCGCGGCGTTCCGTCTCCTCCGGCAGGTCGTGGCGCGCCCGCAGCTCCGCAAGCTCGGCGGCGACCTCCTTGGTGTTGTAGGCCCGCACGAGCAGGACCGAGCCGTCCGGCAGGAGCGCGCAGGCCTTCCTGAAGCCCTCGGAGCCGACGTCGTAGGCGCCCCCCTTGCCGATCCTCGGCGTCTCGCGGCGCGAGAGGCCCAGCCCGTCGAGCAGGGCCGCCGCGCGCGGGCCGAGGCCGGCGATCGCGTTCCGGCCGCCGGCGCCTTCGACGCGGGGATCATCGGGACCGGGCGTTCCGGTGCCGTCCTGCCCGTTCGGGTTTCGCGGCCTGTCGTTCACTGTTCCTCCTCCCCTCCAAGGATCCGGAAGTCCCACGCGAGCGCGCCGGGATCGCTGTCGCCGGCGGTCGCGAAAGGGACCAGGACCGGCGCGGTGTTCGGATCGCCGGGATCGCCGATCTCCACGCCCTCGGGCGTCACTGCCAGGAGCTCCAGCCCGTCGGGCAGGGCCTCGCCCACGGACAGGTCCACGGGCGGGTCGCTCTCCGTCACGGTCCGCCAGCGGACGTCCGTCGGGATCACTGCGGCGCCGTTCGCATCGCCGTCGGCAGAAGCCGCCACGGGCACGGGAAACGCGATCTCGCGCCTGCCCTGGAGCCGGATCCGCCACGGCCCGTCGGCCTTCCTGACCGCGAAGACGACCTGCCACTCGGTCGGGCCTTCCCGCGGGTCAGGCGCTGCCTGCGCCGTGCCGGGCGGAGGGACGGCAACGGAGCCGTCGGCCGGAACGCCGGTGTCGGGCTTCGCTCCCGGCGGCGGAAGGGAGGCGATGCCGTCGTCGGGGGAAAGGGAGCCGGGATCGGCCTGCGTGTCCGGAGACACGGAGGCGGGCGGACCGGTTCCGGGAATCCGGACGGTTTCCGTCGCGAGGAGCGCGGGGCCTTCGGCCGTTCCCGGACCGGGCGCGGCGGACGGCAGGGCGCCGGGGTCACCGGAGGCCGCAACGCCGCCCTCCATCCGCGCAAGATCGGCCTCCGCCGTCACGAGGTCGTCCCGCAGGCCGGCAAGCGTGGCGCCGGTCTCGGGGCGCTCGGGCTCCCCTTCCAGCCGGGCGATGCGCGCGCGCAGGCCCGCGATCTCGCCGCGGAGCCGTCCCATGCGGGCATCGTCGGGACCGTCGGCCGTGCTTGCGGCCGTTGCGGAGGATGACGCGGCGGACGCGCGAACCGCCGCAAGCGCCCCGTCCAGCCGCTCCTGCGCGGCGAGAAACCCCGCCATCGCCTCGGAACGCTCCGTGCAGAGCGCAAGCACCTCGCGCTCCACCGCCGCCGCCTCCAGCGGCAGCATCTCGTTCCAGGCCCGGCGGAGCAGTTCCGCAGGGCAGTCGCCGAGCGTCGCCCGGAGGTCGGGCGCGGCGTTCGGCGCGGTGCCGATCGGGCGGGACTGGGCATGGGCGCCAGGGGCGAAGCAGAGGACGAGAAAGAGAGCGATCAAGACCAGGAGCGCCCGCCGCGGCGCGGGCAGCGAATCGCGGTTGCCTGGACCGGTGCCCGGGCCTATGTTCTGAAAATGGATGTGCCGTTCAATACCCACGCCGTCGTGAAACACCTGACGAGTGCCGGCTTTACCGAGCCGCAGGCCGAGGCGTTGAGCGATACGGTTCACCGGGCCGTCACCGGCGGCGTCGCGACGAAAGCCGACCTTGCGGAACTGCGGACGGACCTTGCGGAATTGCGTGTCGGGTTGCGCTGGGTGGCCGGCATTGGCGCCGGGATCGTCGCGATTCTCGTCGGCGCGTTCGGGTTCGGCTTCAACATGCTTCTCGGCATGACGGCGGACATTGCCGCGCAGGGCGCGGACATCGCCGCGCTCCAGACAACCCTTGCCGCGCAGGGCGCGGACCTCGCCTCCATCAAGGATGCGCTCGCGGCGCTGGCCGCCCGCTGATCCGGCAAGCTGCGTCATTCGGCACCCCCTTCCAGCACTGCATCCACCTCGCGCCAGCCATGGACCGTGCGGCCGCCGTCCGGATGCGTGACCGCGATCCGGTCGCCGAGGCTTTCCCAGAGCGTCACTCTTGCCGGAGCGTCCGGACGCTCCACGATCCCGCCCGGACCGCTCGCCGCCATCGGAACGAACCGGCTGCCTGCAGGCAGATCCCCGAGCGGAACCGCGATCGGCATGGACAGGAGCCGGTCGTGGAACGCGGCGAGAGGATGCGGCGCGTTCCCTGAAGGGACGATCTCCGGAAGGGGTTCCGGCCAGCCGAGGCTGGCGATGTCCCCCTTCCCCCAAAGCACGCCCGCGAAGTGCCCCCGTTCCGTGACGACCGCCCTCACCCGGCCCGCGCGCCTCACTTCCGTGCCGGATCCCGCGAGGTGCCAGACCGTGGCCAGCGGCGCGTAGAACACGTATTGCCGGACGCGCCCGTCGTGCGGGCCGCGCATCTCGAGCGGCAGGCCGCTCACGCCGACCAGCCTCCGCTCGACGCTCTCGAGCCAAGCCCCCGGGGAACCCGGGCCTGACGACGGCTCGGCAGGGGACGCGGTCGCGGACACGGCCGCGACGGCCAGCGCAGCGACCGCCGCGCATGACGCCGGCCGGGACGGATGGTTGCGGCCGCGTCTCACTTGACCGGCTCCACCGGGTTCGGCGTCACCAGGCCGGGCCGCAGGATGCGGCGGCCGGGATCCTGCGCGAGCAGTTCCGGATACGTGGCGGCGGTCTGCCGCTCGTTGACGCCGACGCCGATCTCCTCCGCGCTCGGGAAGTCCGGGCAGACCGTCCAGGTGGACGCCGGCAGGCGCTCCTGGAGATGGCCGGCGTTCCAGTCCCACCACACGCCGTCGTTCCGGGTGTAGAAGATCGCCTCGCCCGTCTCGCCGTCGTAGAGGGGCGACAGGCCGCTGCCGTTCGGCTTGCCGGTCGACGTGGGATCAAAGATCGGGGTCATCCCGGGACCGCGCTCGCGCTTGATCGCCAGCCAATGGATGTCGCTGGTGCGCGTGTTCCCGTCATTTCGCGTCTTGCACCAGACGTAGCGCCCGTCGGCGCCGATGAAGATCACGCCGATGCGGTTCAGCGGCGTGTCGAAGCCCAGTTCCGGCCGGCCGTCGTTGATGACGAACACCGTGTCGCCGAAGAGCTCGCGCATGTCCTCCGCGCGGACGTTGACGGGCGGGTCGGCGAAGCCCTTCTTTCCGCGCGAGCGCACGATGATCTCCTTCGCTTCCGCCACCGTCTGCGGCAGGCTGGCGGGGTCGTAGTCGCCCTGCGGCGTTCCCGGCGACGAATTCTGCGCGCAGGCCGCGAGCGCCGACAGGGCGAGGCCGAGGGCAAGTGTTGTCGTTCTCTTCATGGCGTGGATCCTCCTGGAAGGGTTGCGGTCGGGGCCTCGCTCGACGGCGCGGCCGGCGGTTTCGTGAAGGCGCCGCGGCGTTCGGGATGGCCGCGGCCAGGGAAACCGCCGGCCGCGGCACGACGTTTCGACAGGGGCGCGGACCGGCGCATCAGGAAGCCCTCCTGAGCTGGCCCATGTTGCCGGCGACGTAGACCTTCATGTACGGCTCCCCGTCCCCGAACACGAACTTCAGGTGGTTGATCCCCAGGTTGAGCGTCGTCGGACCGGCTTCCGTCTCGACGACGCGCGAGCCGATGGCCGACGTCCAGGCATCGGCCTGGTCCCGGCGGCACCATCCCGCCTCGGCCGTCCAGCGCAGCCGCTCGGCCCATAGGCCAGGGTTCATCTCGGTCCAGCCGCCTGGACGGACGCGCTCGACGCCCGCGACCGGCCCGGGCCGCCGGCCGCTGAAGTCCGTGTCCAGGAAGATCCTGTCCGCGAAGGGCCAGGCACGCTCGAGCGCCCGGACCGCGTCGAGGTCGCCCTCCCAGCCCAGCCGCTCCAGGGCATCGGACGTCAGGTCGTCCGCGCCGACCGAGGACCAGACGCGCAAGGGGGCGCCGTCGCGCTCCGGGAAGCTTCCGACGCCCCGGACCGGGTTGACGAATCCGGCGACCATCGCGGCCCCGAACTGCCAGTCGTCGATGACGGCGGGATCCTCCGTGCCGGTGACGAGAGCGAGCGCCATCGCGGCGTGCCGCCCGTCGGAAAATCCCGACGTCCTCGGCGATCCGGCGAACAGGCCCAGGCGGACATCGCCTGCCAGGACGTCAAGCTCGACGCACATCCAGTCCGGCATGGCGTGCGCAGACTCGGCGGCGGCACGCTCGAGAACGCCGCCGAAAGTCCGGGCGGCCGTGCCGGAGCTTCCCCTGCACCAGGGAACCATGGCCTGCATCAGCGGCCAGCCCGGAACGAGGGCGAAGATCAGGTCCGCGCGCTCCGGGTCCCGTGGACGCAGCTCGAGCCAGAACTCGTGGCTGGCGGCGCTTGCGGGCAGGGCGGAGGCGCAGTCCATGAGCCGCGCGAACGCGGTTTCGCCGATCGCGCCCACAGGCATGTGGCGGCGCGCCTCCGCCAGCACGTCGCCCAGCGACCGGAAGCATCTCCCCGGCGCGGATCCGGCCCAGTCGGCCTTCCCGTCAGGCATGCCGGTCACCCCCATCCGCCGCCTCCGCTTGAATCGTCGTCATCGTCATCGCCGCCGTCATCCGGGCGGTTGGTTGGCCGCGACGGAGGCCTTTCCGAGCCGCCGTGCCCCTCGCAGTCGCCGCAGTTCTCGACCTCGTCCACCGTGGAGCCCGGCGTTCCGAAATGCTCGTTGTACGCGTTCGCGTCCTCCTCGTTGTCGAAGTCCCCGACCCCGTCCCCGTCGACGTCGTAGTTCCCGCCGTGGCTGTTGGAGTTGCCGCCGTCGTCATCGCCGTCGCCGCCGGAGGAAGGCACCCGGCAGGTGTTGGCGACGACGTGCCAGTCCGCGACCAGCGTGACCACGTCCCACCAGTCCAGCCCGGCCTGCGACGGATCCCCGTCATGCGCACCTGCGGCCTGGCCAAGGGAGCGGTCGCCCTCCGCCCCGCCGGCGTGGCGCGACGGAACGGCCCAGTCCCTGTTCCACCAGCTGAAGCTTCGCGCCTCGATGGTGGCGCCGACATGTCCCGCCGGGCAGTTCCTGCGGGGGCGCTTCTCGGTGCCCGACGCCGCGACCGGGTTGAAGCAGTCGTCGTCGATCGTGCGGATCTCTTCATCGTCCTTGGGCCAGCCCGCCGGGTAGTCGAAATGCTGTGTGTAGCCCCTCCGCTCGCCCTGGTCGAAACTCCCGCCCCACTGCGTCGGGCAGTCCGGCGGCGTCCAGTCCTCGACCGGCTGCGGCACCGGCGGCGCGTCGGAAGGGGGAACGAACCCTTCGCAGAACACCGTGACATGCGCCCATTCGGGATGCGGATTCCCGGCCGGCGCGATCACGCCGAGCGCGTTCGTCGGGTCAAGCGGGTCCGGCATCACCGGAACCCAGTCGATCCGGAAGGGATCGAGCGGATCGTTCTGCACCTCCCGGAACCGGAAGCGCCGGACGTGGGTGCCCTGAACGTCCACGCCGTTGATCACGGCCGGGCAGTCGACGGGCCGCACGGCATCGAGCGTCCGGGGCGTCCGGCAGGACGAGGACCGCAGGAACTCCGGAGCCGTTCCGGGCGGATCCGTCGCCGGGTCCGAAAGGTCGGTGCCGGTCGGCGGCGAGCTCGCAAGCGGCGTGGAGGGCGACTGTCCGAGCAAGGGCTCGCCCCTGTCCGGGTGGTCGGTTCCGGCGGGCAGGATGGCGGTCTCCGGGACGACGTAGACGCCGTTCTCGGACTCCCATGTGAAGCGCCGCCTTCCCACTTCGTCGCCGTCGCACGGAAAGACGCGCTCGCCCCTGTCGCCGTCCGTGCGGACCGTCATTGCCAGCGCGAGCGCTCCGGCAGGCACGGTCGAGAAGCAGGCGTTGATCGCGGGATCGGCGGAGATCGCGCGCTCCCGGCCCCGGTGGTCGCGCAAGGTGCCGGCGGCGGTGACGATCTGCGGGGTGCGGGCGGCCGCGGCCGCATCGTCGCTCTGGCTCGCGAACCGCTCGAAGGCGGCTCGCTGCAGCATTCGCGGCGTCCACCGGGCGCGGACCGCGGCGGGGTCGAACCATGTCAGCGCCCAGGCGGTGCGCGGCCCGCTCCGGCAGATGCGGGCGCGGACGTGCCGCCTCCATTGCGGGTCCGCCTGGCCGAACGAGCTTGCGGCGAACAGCCCGCCCGCCCAGAAACGCGCCCGCCCGTGGGCGCTTTCCGCCGTGGCAAGCACGTTCGGGTCTCCGGGAGGGGCGGCGGCGCTGAGGTCGCGCAGGCGGTTCAGGGTGACCGCGTCCGTGAAGGTCCACGTGTCCACGCGGTCGCTGGTCTCCAGGTGGGCCACGAGATCGCGCCACACGGGCAGGGGAAGGCCGCGCAAGGCGAGGTCAAGCGTCCTGCGGGTGCGGATCACCGTTTCGGCGATCGCCAGCGCGTAGGTGCGGTCCGCCTCGCACATGGCGCGGTGAAGGTGCCCGTTCCCGTCAAGGGTCAGCCTGCCCTCCGGGGTGCGGCGCGGCAGGTGGCAGTCGATGCCGAGCGTGCCTTCCTCCGCCGCCTGGGCGAGGGACCGGGCCGGGAGCGTCGCAAGGGGCAGCGCGGCGAAGGCGACCAGCGCCAGCGCCGTGGTGACGCGCAGGCGCCGCCTCGTGCGCCGTGCGCGGCGCGTGATCGGTGTCGTGCCGCCGGTCATGGCGAATGCCTTCCTTCCGCGGGTTCGAGAAACTCTGCCGGCACGTCCCGCGAGACGATCGGCGCGAGGACGAGCTCGGCCTCGCCGGCGGCCGACTGCACGAGCCGCACCGGGGCGATGCCGGGAATGCCGCCCGCGCGGGAGAGGATCGCGCCCGCAGGCTCTCCGCCGGTCACCCGGACAGTGAAGAGGCCGGAGTCCGCGCCCTGCTCGCCGCCGCTCACCGCGTCGGGGGCGTCGGCCCAGCGCGCGGCAAGACGGGAGCGGACGGCATCTGGATCCTGCAGGAGCGGCGTGGCCCCTTCGCCGACGGTCTCCGTCGGCGCCAGCGGCAGCGAGGCCGTCCTCCAGAGCGTCAGCGAGTCCGCGGCGAGCCGGGCCTCGTGCGGCCATGTCCCGATCATCTGCTCGGCGGCGGCGCGCGCCAGCACGCCGTTGCGCCCGTTCCCCGGCAAGAGATGCCGCCAGGCCGTCATGGGCCGGGCCAGCCGTTCCGTCTCCGGCGGCTCCGGAAGGTCGGGACCGGCAGGCAGGTGGCCGGAAAGCGCGCAGCCTGCGCTCCCGGCCCGCCAGCCGGTGACGCGGGGCCACCAGGCGTCCAGCGCGGAAGTGCAGGCTGCGGCGAAGGACCCCGGCGGGAGTCCGACGGCAACCATCTCGGGCGGCGGAGGCGGCGGGGTCTCGAAGAGCGCCTGCACCGTCGGCAGGACGACGAGGATTCCGGCCAGAAACGCGGCCGTCCCGATCGCAAGCCCGCCGAGAAGGCGGACCGGAACCCGCCGGGGCGGAGCGAAGGCGGGCAGGCCGGAGGCGTCCGGCTCCACGTCGTGGAGCGGCACGTCCGGCGCGATGTGGGCGAGGCCCTGGATGACGTGGCCGCGATGGGTGTCCGCGGGCGACATCCCTTCGTGCACGGGACGCCACCTGACCGCCAGTCCGGCGATCTCGGTGATGGCGAGATGCTCCTGGAGCGCGGCCAGAGCCTCGTCCGGGTCGTCGAACGTCGCCTCCGGGCCGGGACGCGGCGTGACGCGGGCGTCGGTTTCGCCGTCCCCGGAGAGCGCGATGTCCGCGACCGCCAGCCAGAGGAGCGGAGCGCCGTCGGGATCGGGAATCTCCGCGATGAGGGCCCAGGGCCCCGACGCCCCGGGAACGTGACGCGCAAGGCCTGCCGCCATGGCCAGGAGCAGGGATCCGCAGCGCCCGCCATCCGCTTCCGCGAGCCGCGCGCGGCGGTCAGGCAGGCGAAGGACGGACGGCGCGTTCCCGCGCAGGACCGGCGCCTCCGGGCCGGAGGCGGTCTCCCAGGCCAGGCCGGCAACGAGCCGCGTGCCGTCCGGGGCGTCGAGGCCCGCCGGAACGGGCGGCACCGGAACCGGCAGGGGCGGTTGGGTGACCGGGGGGTGCGCGGCGACGTCCGCCGCGGTCGCGGAAGGATCCGCGGCCTGGACGGCGTCGGTCCACGCGGCCCCGTCGTCGTGCGGCGCGACAGCCGCGCTGTCGCGGAACGGGTCAAGGGCGTTCATGCCGCGGCTCCCGTTCCTGGAGCCGTCACGCAGGACCGGGTTGTCGGACCCGCCGCCCCCGGCGCGGAGAAAGGAGGAAGCCGCTGCGCAGGGGCGGCGTCGCGTCGCGTCGGACGCTTCGCCTGGAGGGGGCCGCCGTCCCTCTTCCCGGCTTGCGGCTCCGGTCGCCGCGGCAACCGGATGCGTGCTCCGGCGCGCCGGTTGAAACGGCAAGCGTGCGGTGCTATCCCTGAAGCCATGGACGAAGCGCCGGACAGCCGTGAGCTTGAAAAGCGGATCGAGCTTTTGGGGAAGGACTTTGAAATCATGCAAGCCGACGTGAACTCGACCCTGAACGAGATGAGGGCCAACGTGAACTCGACCCTGAGCGAGATGAGGGCCGAGATGGCCAATCGGGATGCAGCGCGTTCGGAACGGGACGCAACCGCGCGCTGGTGGCAGACAACGATCATCATCGGCGCTGTCGCAATCGCGCTGGGCGTGGCCGGCCTGGTCTTCGGCTGACCCCCTGCCGAAAGGACAGGAAGGCCGCCCTCCGTGTCCGCCACGGAAGAACCGTGGCTGAAACCCGTCGTCCTGACGTTCATGAACGCGCTCCCGACGGAATCAGCGTGGGTCGGACCAGCACGATCATGCGGACCTTGCGGCGGGAGGCCTCCGAGCCCCCGCCGAGGCCGAGCCGGCGCAGGATGCCGACGCCGCTGTCCCCGCGCACCGCGACGTCCTGCTCGTAGCCCGAGAGCACCAGCGTCTCGCCGGGGGCGAGCACCGTCTCGTTGCGGATCGCCCGGTTGTCCACGGTCGGCGCCTGGATGGTGCCCGTGCGGGCCAGCACGTCGGCGTCGAAGCCCCGGAACGCGCGCTGGCTGAAGGTGAGCGCGAGCTGGATGCGGCGGCCTTCGACCAGCCGGGCAAGAGCGGCGATGGAAAGGCCGGTCTCCAGCTCGCCGATCTCGTACGTCGTGGTGCCCGGATTGCCCTCCTCGTCGGCCCGTTCCCTGGTGACGTTGCGGATGTAGCTGCGCTCCTCGGTGAGCGCGATCGGCGTGATGACGCCCGACTGCGCGACGGAGGACGCCAGCCGGTGGTCCACGACGGCCGCGTCGCGCGCGAGCGCCTGGAAGGAGATGCCGGACGCGCCGCGCGAGATGACCAGCCCGCCGGCCGCGTCGCCGGTCGCCGCGGCGACGATCGCCGCGCCGAACTCCCCGGCCGAGCCGTCGGCCTGGACCCCGACGCCGAACTCGTCGGCCCTGTCGCTGTCCACGAAATACACCGCCACGTCGAGGCCGATGCGCATCGTGGCTGTCTCCGCCACGTCCCTGACGACGGCATCCAGCGCGTCGAGCACCGAAGGCGGGCCGAACGCCTCCACGCGGCCCGTCTGCGGCGAGAGCGTGACCTGCGCAGGCGGCGGGGCCAGCGGGACGAGCCGCTCCCCCAGCTCCGCCCACGGATCGAGCGTGCGTTCGCTCGCGATCGAGAGGCCGCCCTGGCCGCCTTCGACGCTGTCCGTGACCGTGGTCCGGCCCAGAGGCAGGGCGACCCTCCAGGAGCGTCTTGCCATGCGGTCGATGGTGACGACCTTCCCGTCGTGGGACCAGGCGACGTCCATGCGCGACGCGAGCCGGTCCAGGAACGCGGAGAGCGGTCCCTCGTAGTTCCTGACCCTCATCCTCGTGCCTATGGGCACGCGAACGACCTCGCCGCCGGGCAGGACGTACCGGGTCCGGATGTTGACGGGGATGCCGGTCGCCGCCGTGATCGCGCCGGCGACCGTCTCGACGCCGGCCTGCCCGGCGAGCGAGAGGCTGACCCCGCGCGCGCCTTCGAGCCGCCGGGGGAGCGGCGTTCCGGAAACCTTGCCGCGCTCGACCTCGACGGCCGCGCCGTAGAACGGCCTCTCCTCGCGGAGGATCTCGCCGCGCTGGACGGCCCGCATCCTCGCGCGCTCGGCGGCGGTCAGCCTGCGGCCGTTCTCGAGACCGGTCTCGGCGTCGGACCGGATGCCTGCGTCGCAGCCCGGCAGGGCCAGCGCCGCGGCAAGCAGCGCAGGGAGGATCGCGGGGCGCCCGGTCACAGCGGACCTCCGAGGCGCAGGACGTTGTTTGGATAGAGGCGCACCCTCGGGGCGGTGCCGTCATGCCCCATGCCCCGGATCAGCTCCGCGACCGCCGCGTCGAACGCGGCCTGCGTCCGGAAGGCGACCGCGAGCCGCCAGGCGTCGGTGGTGTCGACGATGACCGTCCAGCCCGCCGTCTTGCCCCAACGCGTCAGCACGTCGGCAAGGAACTCGTCCTGCGCCGCCGTCCAGACCGGCGGCGGCGGAAGGGCCGGTTTCTCTTCAGGGACCGGGGCCGCGGCGTCCGCAGGTGCGGCTGCGCCGGCCGTCCCGGTCCCGGCCGCCCCGAGGGATTTTCTCAGTCGATCGAGGAGGCCGACGCGGACGGGAGGATCTCCCGCGCCGCCCTCCCCTGCCCCGTCCCCGACGACGGTGCACGGAAGTTTCAGGGTGGAGCCGATTCGCAGCCCGGCGGGCTTCGCGCCGGGGTTCGCGGCGGCGATCTCGCGCCAGCGGGAGGATTTTCCGAGGCGGGCGGCGGCGATCGATCCGAGCGTGTCGCCGGCCGCCACGACGTGGCTGCATGTTTCCGATGGTTTCGGGCCGGCCGCGACCGGGGCCGGACGGCCCGCGCGCGCCTCGAACGCCTGTTGCGTCTGGCCTTCGGCGGCGTCGGCGAGCGCCACGGGCGGCATCAGCCGCTCCCAGTCGGGACAGCGGATCAGCTCGCCGGGAACGGCGTTTCCGGTGGCGTCAGGAGTGGCCCAGGAAGGGGATGCCAGCCAGAGTGTCAGGGACGTGAGCAGGAAAAACGCTTTGCAGACCGACCACAAGCTGTCGTATGCAGGCCCCCATGGGACACAACGATCTGTTAATGAACGTGCAGGCTGTGTATCATAGTACGCGCAGCGGCGCAGCGGCGCAGCGGCGCAGCGGCGCACCGATTCCGGGCGTGCGGGACCGGCGGAATGCGAGCTGCCTCATCATGTCCCCAACATTATCGACCCCGGCTTTTGCCCGCAATACCGAAAATTGCGGGGCGCCGAACGTGCCCGCCGTCCTGCACTGAAACCCCGGAAACTGCCCCGCCGTCCGAAGGGCCTGTCACGTCCGTGGCGGCCCTCCCGCCGTGCGGGCTGAAACGACTCCCTCTCTCCGCACTGACAGGTGCCGTCCCCCGGACCGGCTCCGGACAATCCGCAGTTCCTGAAAGCCGGCGCGCACTGCCCGGGCCGGTGGCTGATGATGGCGGCCGCGGCGAATGCGACCGCGATCAGCAAGGTCCAGGTTCGCGTCCGGTCCGCCGAACGCATGGTGCTGGCGGCTGCCGCGACACGGTTCCCGACGGCCTTCATGCGTTCCTCCGGCACGACGGGCCGGCGAGTGTCCGGCGCCTCGTTCTTCCCGGCCCGTCAGGGACGCGACCGGCCAGGCAGGAGGTTCAGGCCGCTGGTGTCCGCCGCGCCTCCAATGCGCCGGCGGACGCGCTGTCCCGACTTGTCGAGCTGTCCCGGCTGACACCCGAGCGGCGGAAACGTCCGGCCGCTCCAATCGTCACGGAAAGGAACGCGCCTTGAAGACAGGGAACCTGCCGGAACCGTCATCCTGCGAAACGGACGGGGGACGCATGGTCGGCCGCGGTCCCGGACGTGTCCCGGCCAGCGATTGGCCGAAGGAGCGGGAAGAGGCGAAGCAAGGGATCAAGGCCATCCGCACAGAGTGCCTCGACTGCTGCGGAGGCGACGCGTCTGAGGTTCGCGAACGTGTCGCGACCGGCTGTCCCTCGTGGGCGTTCCACATGGGAACGGTACCGAAAGCCCTCAAGAGGCGCGCTGCCTTCCCTTTGCACGGCAGACGCCAGGACGACGCCGCGCCCGCCAGTCGCCTGGCGGCGCGGAAAGGCGGCTGGCCGTGAACGGACACGGACAAGAGGCGGTCGTCGTGACCAGGAAAGGAGGTGCCCCGCGCTGAAAGCCTGACCACGAAACGCAAACGCGCCGCCGAGGCAGCGCGTTCCCTTCGTTCCTGTCAGCGCAAGCAAATGGGTGCAGCGGTAGAACAATGAACCAGACAGCCATTGTCTACCGCAACGCTACACGGAACGCAACCGGAAAACGCCTTTTTCCGGCAGGGTACCCTTGTGCCTCCGGCGGCTCCACGAACGTTGAGGAATGGAGCAATGATACAACACGTTTCAGGGGGTGCCGACGCTTCCCCCGCAATGCACGCACCGGTTGGTTCCGGGACGTACGACCCGGAGCGCTGGACGGAGGTGCAGGCCTTCGTGCCGCACCCGAAGCGCCACAGCCGCCTGGCGGACCAGGTCTCGAAATCCCAGGCAATGGCAACCGTCTGCAGCTCGCTCCGCCTCCTCGGCGCGAGCGAGCTCGAGATCGCCGCCTGGAGGCTCATCGCAGACGTCACCGACCGGAAGGCCTGGCACGCGCAGGACCGGGCGCCGGTGAACTACCGTCGCCAGTGCGACCTGGCCCGCGGGCTCGGCATCAGCGAACGGCACTGGCGGCGCATCGAGACGCGGCTCGCCGGCTGCGGCGTCCTGGCGCGAATGACGGCTGACAACGGCTACCGTGGCCGGCGCAGAGGACAGGGGTGCGGCGCCCCGATCAGCTGCGGGCTGTCGCTGGAGCCGGCGCTGGCGAATTTCCGCGCGCTCGCCGGCATCGTCGAGGAGGCGGCGCTCGCCGAGGAGGCGCGGCAGGAGAAGGCGCTGGAAGCGAGGACCGCGCGACGGAGGATCGGTCTGCTCGTCGCCTCGGTGAAGGACATCGAGACGCGGCGCTGGGCGAAGGCCCGCCTCGACGGGATCGACGAATCCGGCCGCCCGGCATGCCCAAGGGTCGCAGGCTTCGACGAACTGACGCGATGGATGGCCGGACTCGTGGCCCTGGAGGGGGCGATCCGGGAGGCGCTGTCGCCCCTGCCCGTCCCCGGTCAGGGCGGCGCTGAACCGGCAGCCGGCGCCGACGATGCCGCCTCAGGTTCCCCGGACGTTTCACCGACCGTGGAAAACGTTGCGAATCAACACGATATGTCCGGCGCACCGGACTCGGGAGTCCGGTGCCATATACAACCTGTACAAGAATCCGGATGTATGCAGGGTGACGAAAGGGCCGAGGCGCGGCCCGTGCCGCCGCCCGGACGGGCGACCGGACGGCAGGTGCTGGCAGGGATGACGCTGGACGACCTGCGCAGCCTGGCCAGCGACGAAGTCGCCCTCTGGCTGCAGGCGACGGATGACTGGCAGGACGCCGTGCCCCACCTCCTGCGGGAACTGGGCATCAACGTTTCCGCCTGGCACGAGGCCTGCGAGGTCCTCCAGCCGCCGGTCGCGTTCCTGGCTCTCGTCGTCATCGACCGGAACCGGTACCATCCGGACAATCCCGTCCTCAACCCGGGAGGCGCCCTCAGGGCCTTCACCGCAAGGGCGCGGGCCGGCGGGCTCGACCTCGCCCGATCCGTCGCGGGGATCAGGCACCGCGAGCGCCAGGGCCGCCAGGCAAAAGGCCCGTGCGCGCCCCGGCGGCCGTCATGAACGTCCCGGAACGGCCAGCGCCGGCTTCCCCGGTCCCCGGCTCCGGCCGGGGACGGCACGAAAGGAGATCCCGATGAACGACCGGCGCAGTCCTCCTGCCCTTCCCGGTGCGCGGAACCGCCGGCTGCACGAAATCGTCCGGAGCGGCGACCTCGACCGGCTCCGCGACGCCCTGGACGGACAGGCCTCGTCGAGGTGCCGGTGCCGCGGTTCGAGAGCCGTGACAGCGCGCTCGACCGCATCGCGGGGATCCTGGGCGGCCGCGCCGCGGAACGGGTGGTGCTGGGCGATGCCGGCAACGCCGCGGGCAACGGCCCCCGGTCCGACCTGGCCCTGGCGACCGACCTCGCCGCCAGGATCCGCTTCGAGTGGGGCCTCGCCGGCCAGCTGGCGTTCACGCCGCGCCGCGCCGGGGAGAGCGACGGCGCGGTCCGGGAGATCGATGCCGTGCCGCCGGACTGCCTGGACCGGGCGGAGCGCATCGTCGAGGAGGACAGGCCCTTCGTGATCCGGATCGGGGAGATCCTGCTCGAGGAGCGGGAGCTTTCGGCGGAGCGGCTGGCCTCCCTGCTGGGTGAGGGCCCCGGGGACCTGTCGATTGACAGGGGCGCGGGAATGCCAGATCGCCCGGCCCGAGGCCGGGGCGACAGGGTCCCTTCCGCGCCTGCTCATTGAAGGGAAGAGCGGAAGATCCGGTCTATCGGCATAAAGGTACGTGGGGTCCCACAGGAATTGGCGGATTTGGAGGTTCCTGACGGTTCCGAGAAGATGATCAGCCTTGGCTGCCTTGCGAGCTGTCCTGCCCTGAGAGAGGCCCGGGCACCGGGCATGTCCCGGACATCGCCGGCACACCGCCACGCCCTCGAAACGAATCATCCGGGAGCCGGAGGCGGCCCCTGGACGGCCTCGAATCCAGGGCGCGCGGCCGAATGGATCGCTCCGGGCGCCTTCAATCGCCGGACAATTGCAAGGAAAGCCTCAGCGTGGGAAAGTCCTGTCGAATCCACGGTCAACACGGTCGCGGGAAAGCGCTTCTCGAAGAGGCGGCAGACGCGATGGTCAAGATCCAAAGCGCACCTCATGCTCCAGACCGGAACCCGCGTGCCCGACGGCACGCTCAGGGCCAGGTTCCAGTCCTGGTATCCCGCGCTCTTCAATGCGGCAAACACGGATCAGGAAATCGAGGTGGCCGCTTGACCCCCAGGTTTTGGTGCTTCCCTATGCCGGACACTTCCGAAGTTTTTCGACATAATCGATTTCGGAGACTTGACGTAGGGTATACCGTATGCGATTATTATTTTCAGTCACAAGACTGCTGCAATGAACAGGGGGATCGCATGGAACACACAACTTCGGATAGGCCGTGGCACCAAATGTCCGGCACAAGCCGACGTGGCTTTTTGGCCGGCGCAACCGGTCTGGCCTTTTATTCAACGCTGCCGCTGCGCGCCGTCGCGCAAGGGTCCGGCCCGTCCGGGACCGTCGTTTACGGCAATGCGGAGCCGCCAACCTCGAATTACTGGGATCCCGCTGCAGGCTTTGGCCTGGTGGATGAACAGGTGGCCTCTCTGGTCCACGATTCCCTGCTGGCATTCGACGCCGAAGGCGGGATCGGGGCGGGTCTGGCCACCGAATGGGAAGTCACCAGCGACCGCACTGTACGGCTGACCCTGCGCGAGGGCGTCAGCTTCCATGACGGCACACCGCTTACCGCCGAGGATGTGAAGGCAAGCATCGACCGGTTGGGTGCGGGCGAGCTTGCCCAATCAATGGTTGTCACGCCGGGTATCTCGGTCTCGATCCTGTCGCCGACGGAAATCGAAGTGATCTCGCCCGAAGCGTTCGGCGTGATCCTGTCGTCGCTTGCCTTCATCAAGATCCTGCCCAAGGCGAACATCGACAATCCCGACAATTTCGGGAACGGCGGGATGGGAACCGGCCCCTACAGGTTCGTGGCCTTCGAAGGCAACGACGTGGTGCTGGAAGCAAACGAGGATTATTGGGGCGGCGCACCAAATGTCGCTTCGGTGACATTCCGTTATATCGAAGACGCGCAGGCACGTATCAACGCGCTTTTGTCGGGTCAGGTGGACATCCTGACGCGGGTTTCTCCCGAGGATCTGGCGCGGGTCGACGGCAATGACGATTTCTATGTCAACACCGACACTCCGCCATCGCAGATCGTGGCGATCTATCAGCACAACGGGCCCTTGGGGGATCTCAAGGTGCGTCAGGCGCTTGCCCATGCAATCGACCGGGAAGGGATCGCGGCATCGATCATGCAGGGTGCGAACCCCGTCGGGTATTCGTCCCTGCCGACGACGGCGGCATTTTACGAGGAGCTTGAGCCGCGGTTCGAGTTCGACCTGGACAAGGCACGGAAACTGCTTGCGGAATCGTCCTATCCGGACGGCGTAACCTTGCGAATGTCCACCTCGACGCTGGTGCCCAACCAGATCGAAATCGACCAGATCATCGCCGCGTCCTTGCAAGCGATCGGCATCAATGTTGAAGTCGAGCGGCTGGAGGTCGGGGCCTTCCGCACCTCCTACAACACATATGACATCAACCTGAACACATTGGCGATCTTCAATAACGATCCGGATTTTGTGTTGGGGCTGTATATCGGTGGCACGGGCGAGGCCGTTTTCCACTACAACGACCCGGCCTATGAGGAACTGCACGCCGCGCAGCGTGCCGCCACCGCAGAAAGTCGGCAAGAGGCAGTGACTGCCGCCGCCCAGTATCTGTGGGACAACCAGGTAACGCTCTATCTTTCCGACGAGATCTGGCAGTTTATCGTCAACCGCCGTGTTGAAGGCTTCCGCAGGGCACCGGTTCTGGGCGAACAACTCATCGCGCAAGCGCATGTGAACTGACAACTGACGGGCCGTGAAATGCGGCGCTATCTAATACTGCGGATCTTGCAGTCGCTCATCATCGTGGCTGCAATCACCGTAACGGTGTTCGTCGTCCTCCGCCTTTCGGCGGGGGATCCGGCCCGTCTGCGCGCCCCGGTTTTCGCAAGCCCGGATGTTATCGACCAGTATCGCCGGGACTTCGGCACCGATCAGAACATCCTCGAACAGCTGACGCGGTTTCTGTGGGGAGCGGTGCGCGGAGATCTGGGCACCTCGTTCCGGTTCCAGGAACCAGTGATGGATCTGGTGCTTGTGGCGCTGCCCCGAACACTGGCGTTGGCCGGTTGCGCTCTTGGGCTAGCGCTGAGCGTTACCATCATCCTTGGCAGCCTGGCGGCACTCAGGCCGAACTCGATCTGGTCGGTACTTGCCACCGTAATCGCCACAATCGGGCAATCGGCGCCGGTGTTCTGGACCGGAGTCCTGATGGTCCTGTTCTTTTCGGTCCGGCTCGATTGGCTGCCCTCGGGCGGTTTCACCGGCGTTTCAAGCCTGGTGCTGCCAGCGGTCGCCGTCGCCCTTTCGATCATTCCGACCCAAGTGCGGGTCCTCAGGACATCGATGAGCGCAGTCCTGAAGGAGGAATATATCCGAACCGCCCATGCCTTCGGCCTGTCGGAGCGGCGGATCACCTTCTTTTACGCGCTCAAGAACGCCTCGCTTCCGCTCTTGACGGTGATCGGGGTCGATATCGGATACCTTCTCGGCGGCGTGATCGTGGCCGAAGTCGTCTTTGCCTTTCCCGGCATCGGAGAACTTGCGCTAGTGGCGCTCAACGCACGGGATTACCCGCTTGTGCAGGGCATCACCATCGTGACGGCAAGCATCTTCGTCATCGTCAACCTGCTGATCGACCTGGCCTATTCCCGGATCGATCCGCGCATACGCATGGAGCGATCATGAACATACTTGCCATAGGCGCCCACCCGGACGACATCGAACTGCAATGCGCCGGCACTCTGGCGCGTTACGCCGCCGCTGGGCACAAGATCTTCGTCGCCGTCGCCACGAACGGGAATGTCGGGTCTCCCACGCATACACGCGAAGAAATCGCCGCCATCCGGCACGACGAACAACGCGCGTCCTGTGCGGTGATCGGGGCAGAGCTCATCTGGATGGATTTCGACGACGAATGGCTGATGAACGACCGCCCGACGCGGACCCGTTTCATCGATGCCATCCGCCAGGCGGACCCGGATGTCATGTTCATTCACGGCCCGACCGACTACCATCCCGATCACCGGATTTCCGGTCAAGTGGCCGAGGATGCGCGTATCCCCGCATCGGTTCGTCTGGTCGAAACCGCCCTGCCCTATATCAAGCGCATCCCGCACATGTTCCATATGGACAATCCGGCGGGCGTCGATTTCGAACCCGAGGTTTATGTCGACATCACTCCGGTCATCGAGACCAAGACCGAGATGTTGCTGTCGCACCGGAGCCAGAATGACTGGCTTCAGGCCCTATTCGGCGAGGAAGCGACGCTGAAGAACCTGATGTTCACCAACGCAAAGGCGCGCGGGCTGAAGGCCGGCTCCGATTATGCCGAGGGCTTTCGCGAGGTGAAGACCTTTCCCCGCACCGGAAGCTTCGAGTTGTTGCCGGGATATGGTGTGTGACCGAGACGATACTTGATACCGGTTGCGGTCCGCGGCCTGCCCGGCGAGCGGGGTATCTCCGGCGTCACGAGATCGGGCCGGGCCTGGCGCTCGGCGGCGCCCTGGTACTTGCCATCGTTCTGATCACGCTGGCCGCGCCGTTTCTGGCACCGGCGGATCCTTATGCGCCGAACCTGATGTCGGTGCGTCAGCCGCCATCCGCCGAATATCTGTTCGGAACCGATGCGGTCGGTCGCGACCTGCTGTCGCGTGTCCTTTACGGCGCGCAGATCTCGCTGATCGTTGCCGGGCTCGGAATGCTCGGCTCGCTCACGTTCGGCACTTTGATGGGGATGCTCCGGGGGTTCGGCCCCGGCTGGGTCAGGCCCATCGTCGACCGGATGATCGACATCCAGCTTGCCTTTCCCTATGTGCTGTTGGCGATTGCCATTACCAGCGCCGTCCGCCCGTCGGTTCCGGTTCTGATTGTTCTGATGGTCCTGTCCGGTTGGGCCGGCGCGGCGCGGGTCGTGCGTGCCATCGCGTTGCAGGAAAGTGGCAAGGATTATGTAAAGGCCGCTCAGGTCATTGGGGCCTCTCGACTGCGCATCGCGGTCTTTCACGTCTTTCCAAGCGTTTGGCCAAGCCTGGCCGTGCTCGCCGCGATGCAGACCGCGGCGATGATCGTCTTCGAATCGACACTCTCATTCCTCGGTATGGGCGTGCAGCCGCCGACCCCGAGTTGGGGCGGCATCATGCTGGAAGGCAAGAATTACATCACCACTTCGTGGTGGCTCACGCTGCTGCCGGGGCTGGCGATCATGCTGACATCGCTGTCGCTTGTCCTGATCGGCGACGGGCTTGACCTGCGGGCAAAGCGCCTCAGGCAGCGAGGGGCGCAGACATGACCGCACCGCTTCTTGCCATCGAAGACCTCGTGGTCTCCTTCCCGAGCAACCACGCCCCGCTGCACGCCGTTGACGGCGTGAGCTTCGCGCTCAAACCCGGCGAAAGCCTGGTGATCGCGGGCGAATCCGGATCGGGAAAGTCGCTTTTGTGCCGGTCCATCCTGGGGGTCGAGCCGGAAACAGCCAAGGTGGCGGGGCGGCTGGATTGGAAGGGCAAAAGCCTTCTGAACCTGTCCGTCGCGCAGTGGCGGCCGCTGCGGGGGGCGGAAATCGCGATGATCTTCCAGGATCCGACCGCGGCGCTCAACCCGCTCTTGACGGTCGGCCGACAGATCATGGATGTGGTGCGCGCCCATCGCAAATGCAGCCGGGACGAAGCGCGCTCTCGCGCGATCGAGGTTCTGGGCACCGCCGGCCTGCCCGAACCCGAACACCGCTTGACAAGCTATCCTTCAGAATTGTCGGGCGGGATGCGCCAACGGGTTGCCATAGCACTGGCGCTCTCCGCGGGACCCGAGTTGTTGATCGCGGATGAGGCGACGACAAACCTGGACGTGTCGATCCAGGCCCAGATCGTCACCCTGCTGCACGACTTGCGCAGCAAGCTTGGCGTGGCGTTGATCTTTGTGACCCATGATCTGGACCTTGCAGCCGAAGTGGGCGGCGAGCTCTTGGTAATGTATGCGGGGCAGCCGGTCGAAATGGGACCGGTGGATACGGTTCTGGCCGATCCGTGCCATCCCTATACGCGCGGCCTGCTGCGTTCGGCCCCGACAGCGCGGTCAAGCCGCAGGACCCCGCTTCGCCCGATCCCCGGCCAGGCTCCGAAACTGGGCGCGGTCGGGGACGGAGCGCCATTCCGCGACCGGTGTCCGGTCCTGATAGCCGGCTTGTGCGACCGGTCCCGCCCCGGCTGGACCGAAGCCGGGGCGTCTCATCGCGTCGCCTGTCACCGCTTTGAGCAAGCCGGCAGGGATGGCTTGACATGACGGATGCGCCAATCCTGGAGGCCATCGCGCTCGACAAGGTCTTTCGTGTACGGCGCAAAGGGGCGCCGCATGATATCCACGCGCTCAGGAATGTGGAAACGCAGCTGCATCCCGGCGAAACCTTGGGGCTGGTCGGCGAAAGCGGATCGGGTAAGACGACACTGGCGCGCATTCTTATCGGGATCGAGGAGCCGACCACGGGCGAAGTCAGGTTCGAAGGCAATGTGGTGCGCAGCGCAGAGGGATGGCGCGAGCTGCGCCGGCAGGTCCAGTACGTGTTCCAGGATCCCTTCACCGCGCTTTGCCCGACGATGCGGATCGGGGCCGCCCTGGCCGAACCGCTGGCCATCCACGGCATCTGCCCCAAACCCGAGCGCAAGGACCGCGTAGCCAAAATGCTCGGGCTGGTGGGGCTGAGTGCCGACATGGCAGGCCGCCTGCCGTACCAATTGTCGGGCGGTCAGCGTCAGCGCGTGAACCTTGCCCGCGCCCTGATGCTGGAGCCGCGGGTCTTGATCTGCGACGAAATCGTATCTGGGCTCGACGTATCGGTGCAGGCCCAGGTCCTGGCCCTGCTGGTCGATCTGCAGGGGAAGTTGGACCTATCGCTCATCTTCATTTCCCATGACCTCCGCGTGGTGCGATATCTGTGCGACAGAGTCCAGGTCATGCTTTTGGGCGATACGGTGGAGCATGGGCCGACCGCAGAAGTCTTCGACGGCCCCCAACACGAATATACCCGAAGATTGCTCGACGCGATCCCGGACCGGGACCGTGCCGCGCGGATGTCCAGGTCGGCGCTCCAATATGGTTGAACATTCCACGTCCACCCGCCGCGCCGCACCGTCCCTGCCGCCTGCCCGACGGCCCTGTACACCGGCCGGAGGGGCCGAGGATCGGCTTATCCTCGCCATCGCGCATGACGACAAACAGCTCGAAGAGCGCCCGACCCAAGCCACCGACGCCACCCATATCGACCTGGATCCGCTCACACCGCTTCTCACTTCCGGCCGGGCACCGTCCGAACGGGAAGAGCGCATGAAATGGGCGCACCAGACCCGGTCGCGAGCACTACATCGACATGGCCGAGCCGGCCAGCACCAACCGCACCAAAGGGGGGACACATGAAGATCATCAGCGTGGAGTGTATCGGTCTCTACGGAAAATCGCCCAAGGGTGGATGGAGCAACGAAATCAAGCCCGAGGATTCGATCCATGCACTGATCGTCGTGGAAACCGAAGACGGAACAACCGGCATCGGGTCGGTTTTCACCGATGCCCGGCTGGTCCGCGCTGGTCTTGACGTGCTGCGCCCGCTGGTTCTGGACGAGCGCGCCGACGAACCGGGACGCGTCGCCGAAAAACTGCATCAGAACACGTTCTGGATGGGCATGGGCGGCACGTTGACCCATGTGATCTCGGGCATCGACATCGCCCTTTGGGATATTTTCGGAAAGCTCTGCGGGATGCCAGTTTTTCGCCTTCTGGGCGGCGGCCACCGGACCAAAGTACGCGCCTACGCCTCGATCCTCATGGAAGAACCAGACCTCATGCGCGAGCGGACGGCGTTCTACCGGTCCCAGGGGTTCCGGGCGATAAAGATCGGTTGGGGGCCGTTCGGCCGCCGTGATGACTATCGCCTGGACGAGGCTGTAATCCGCGCCGCCCGCGAAGGATGCGGCGAGGACTGCGATCTGATGGTGGATGCAGGTGCGTCCGATGCCTGGTGGCCGAACGGGCTGAAATGGGCGCTGCGCACCGCCCGGATGCTCGGTGACTACGACGTGGCATGGTTCGAGGAGGCCCTGCGCCCCGAGGCGCGCAGCGACTTTCGCGACCTCAGGCTTCAAAGCCCTGTGCCAATCGCCACTGGCGAATGCCTGACGCGCTGGCAAAGCTTTCTGCCCTGGTTCGAGGACCGCGCCATCGACATCGTGCAGCCCGATGTCACCAAGGTGGGCGGCCTGTCCGAACAGGCCCGGATCGCACAGATGGCGCATGCGTTCGGTGTCAAATATGTGGGTCATGGGTGGAACACCGCCGTTGGCCTAGCCGCCGACCTGCATCTGGCGGCGGCGTTTCCGGCAACCGATCTCGTCGAGTATATCGGCGGCTCCCCATATGTTGACGAGATCGTGACGACGGTCTGGACACTGGATGCCGACGGTGCGCTTGCCATCCCCGAGGAGCCGGGCCTGGGCCTGCATCTGGATACCGACGCACTCGCCTCAATGACCGACGACACGGCCACCCTGGCGCGACTGGCATCGTCTTGATGTGCCCGGATGCGGGCCGCTTCAGCGTTGGGCCCGCACCTTTCCAACGATTGAAACGAAACCGGAGCCAACAGTGCCATGAAGATTGAATCGGTCGAATTCTTCTATCTTGCAATGCCCGAAGTGGCGTTCACCGTGGATGGCAGCCAGGATGCGCTTGTCGTTCGGATCGACGCCGGCGGACAGACCGGCTGGGGCGAATGCGAAGCCTCGCCGCTGGTTTCCGTCGCGGCCTTCATCGCGCCAATGTCCCACGCCGCCTGCCAACCTGTTTCGGCCTCGGTCATCGGGCGCGATCTGCACACCCCCGATGATATCCGCGCCATGGCCGCCGCGGTGGCCTATAATTCGATGGACCTGCTGCAGGCCTCCCACACCTGGTCGGGGATCGAGATGGCGCTGTGGGATCTGCTTGGCAAGGCACGGAGCGAACCGGCGTGGAAACTGCTCGGCTATGACCGTGCCTATCCCAAAACGCCCTATGCGTCGGTGCTGTTCGGCGAAACGCCCGAGATCACCCTTGCCCGCGCGCGCGACATTGTCGGCCAGGGGTTCCGGGCCGCCAAGTTCGGGTGGGCACCCTTCGGCGAAACCCTGGACGGCGACATCGCCCAACTTGATGCCGCGCGCGAAGGCTTGGGCCCGGACGGGGTTCTTCTTGTCGATGCCGGCCAGGTTTTTGTGGAGGATGTCGAGGCCGCCGCCGCCCGACTGGAGGCGATGAACCGCAACCGCGTCACCTGGTTCGAGGAGCCTTTCGCCGGGGATGCGCTTGCCGCCTATCGCGCACTTGGGCAGCGGGCCCAGGGCGGAAAGGTCGGCCTGGCCGGCGGGGAAGCGGCCCATAATCGCCATATGGCTGAACATCTGATCGAGTATGGCGGGGTCCAGTTCATTCAGATCGACTGTGGACGGATCGGCGGGTTGGGCCCGGCAAGACAGGTTGCCGCGCACGCTGTTTCCAAAGGGGTCGTTTATGTCAATCACACGTTCACCTCCAACCTGGCGCTGTCGGCATCGCTGCAACCTTTCGCGGGCCTGAAAGTCCATGAGATCTGTGAATATCCCACCGGGCTAAGCACACTCGCCCGCGATCTCACCCGCAGCCGGATCGTGCCCGACGAAAACGGTATGATCAATGTGCCCGACGCCCCGGGCCTGGGGGTCGAAATTTGCGAGGACACACTAACCCGCTATCATGTGCCGATCGAGATAAAGGTCCGGAACGAAACGCTTTTCGCGGGCTAGGGCGCTGTTCGACCTGCACTGCTTCGTCGCCGACGGCGCACAAGAACGGAAGTTGCCCGCCAAGCCGCGCAAACAGCCAGAGTCATTTGCAAGGCTCTTTGGCGGCAAGATCTGGCGGCCGTGCCAAATCGCACCGGGCATACGCGAGCGAAAGGTGTCAGATATGGCAGCATATCCGACACGAGCCGTCACAAATGCCCGCGGGCGAGCGCCATCTCAGCCGCCTTTTCGGCAATCATAGTGACCGGCGCATGGGTGTTCCCGGACGGAATCGCCGGCATGACGGAGGCATCGGCGACGGAAAGGCCGCCAATGCCGTGGACCGTCAGATCGGGGCCAACCACGGCGCCCGGCCCCGTACCCATGCGCGCGGTTGCGACCGGATGGAAGATCGTGGTGGAGATGTCGCCCGTGACATGCTGCAGGTCTTCATCTGTCCGGACCGAGGCCCCCGGCACGCGCTCTTCCGGGGCGAACGGGGTCAGGGCCCGAGTCGCCATCAAGCGGCGAGCATGGCGGATGCTCTCTACCGCTACTTGGCGGTCGGCCTCGTCGCTCAGGTAATTTGGCCGGATCTGTGGTGCGCGCGCCGGATCGAGGCTGGAAACATGGGTGCTGCCCCGGCTTCGCGGCCGCAGGTTGCAGACCGATACTGTCAAGGCCGGGAATTCGTGCAGCGGCTGCCCAAAAGCGTCGAGAGACAAGGGTTGCACATGGTATTCGATGTTCGGCGTCTCGTATTCCGGAGAGGAACGGGTGAAGATGCCAAGCTGGCTTGGCGCCATCGAAACCGGCCCGCTGCGGCGCAACGCGTATTCGGCCGCCATTTTCAGACGCGCAAGGGGACTGCGATAGAGATCATTCAGGGTCCGGGCGCCCTGAATGGCAAAGATCGTGCGGATTTGTAGGTGATCGGCAAGGTTTTCGCCCACGCCGGACAGTTCATGACGCAGTGCAATGCCATGAGAGGCAAGCACTTCAGACCGGCCGATCCCGGATAACTCCAGGATTTTGGGTGTCCCGATCGCCCCCGCCGCAAGGATCGTTTCTGCCCTCCCCCTGGCGCGATGATCGGTTCCGTTCAGCCAGAAGGCGACGCCGGTTGCGCGCTTGCCGTCGAAGAGCACCCGTGCGACCTCGGCCCCCGTTACGATCCGCAGGTTCGGGCGGTGTTTCGCCGGGTTCAGAAAGGCCTTACGCGCATTCCAGCGCAGGCCGCCGCGCTGGTTCACCGGAAAATAGCCCACGCCTTCGTTGTCGCCGCGGTTGAAATCCTCGGTCCGCGGGATGCCAAGCTCAACCGCAGCCTCCGCGACTGCATCGAGGATCGGCCAGTGCAAGCGCTGTTCTTCCACGAACAGCTCTCCGTCGGCCCCGTGCTCGGCGTCGCCGCCGTTGTGGTGACGCTCGGACCGTTTGAAAAAGGGCAGGACATCGTCCCACCCCCAACCGGGATTGCCCATTTGCCGCCAGAGATCATAGTCGCGCGCCTGGCCCCGCATATAGATCATGCCGTTGATTGACGAGCAGCCGCCCAGAACCTTGCCGCGCGGATAATTTAGCGCCCGCCCGTTCAGGCCGGCATCTGGCTCGGTCTTCAGGCACCAGTCCAGCCGCGGATCGCCCATTGCGAAAAGATATCCCATCGGTACATGAACCCAAAGGCGCCGATCGCTCCCACCGGCCTCCAGGAGGAGCACCTTGCGACGTGGATCGGCGCTGAGCCGGTTTGCCAATACGCAGCCGGCCGACCCTGCACCCACGATGATGAAGTCGTAAGATCCAAAATCAGCAGCCTCATCCACGGGCATCCTGTTCAATTCCTTGCGCCTGGGCCTGGTCGCTTTCGCGATCTTCCTTCGACCGCTTCAGGACGCGACACAGCTGGTCTTCGCAATTGTACAGGACTCCAGGGAATGGCTGCCCTGTTCCCCAGGACCATGGCTCAAGCGTTCGCGGCCCCCGCAGGGGACGTGGCAATCGACACCCGCCGTTGGCAAATTCACCATGACCATGCCGGCTTGCGAATGGCGGCTGATATGGTTGGCATGTTTCAACGAGGTCGTGCAGATGCCCACAGACAGGCCGAACTCGGTATCATTGGCCATGGCTACGGCGTCGTCTATATCGGCCGCATTGATGATGCTTGCGCACGGTCCGAAAATCTCCTCTCTGCTTATCCGCATTCGGTTCGTGGCATCGACGCACATGACCGGTCTCTGAAGAAATCCGGGTCCATCGACACTCTCGCCGCCTGCCACGGCGCAGCCTTCGTCTTTGGCAATCTGAGCATGGGACATTTTCTGATCAAGTTGGTACTGATTCACAACCGGGCCGATCCGGGTTTCCGGATCAAGCGCATCGCCAACCTTCGGCGTCACCGCGCGGTCGTTCATCTCGGCAACAAAGGCGTCGTGGAGTCCTGCGGTCACGATTAGCCTGGAGGACGCTGTGCAGCGCTGCCCGGTTGAAAGGAACGCGCGGTTCAAACAGGCGTCCACGGCGGTGCCGAGATCCGCGCAATCCGGTACGATCATGGGGTTCTTGCCGCCCATTTCCGAATGGACCTTCCTGCCTCGCTCCGCGCAAGTCAAGCCAATCGCACGACCCGTCGGCACGGACCCAGTAAAGCCGATCGCATCGATACCGGGATGTTCGACCATATGCGCGCCAACCGAATTGTCTTGTCCCCTGACCAGGTTGAATGCCCAGTCGGGGCATCCGGCCTGTTTCAGGATGGCGGCGATTTCCCGGGCGCAGGCCAGCATCAGATCGGCGTGTTTCATGATCACGCAATTGCCATAGGCCAGCACCGGCGCCGCCTTCCAGGCCGGAATCGCGATGGGAAAGTTCCACGGCGTGATCAGGCCGGCAATCCCCGCCGGCTCGCGCTCGGCCATCACTTCGACGCCGAGGCGCACAAGGACGGCGGGACACCACCGGCAAGCCTGAGCGCTTCGCCAGCAAGAAACTGGAAAATCCGGACCGCGCGCACGGTTTCGCCGATCCCCTCGGCCAGGGTCTTGCCCCCTTCGCGGTTGAGCAGGCGGCCGATTTCCTCTTTGCGGGCCATGTTGGCCACGCCGGCGGATTCCAGTACGTCATGGCGCAGTTGCGGGCTTGCCCCGGCCCAGGTCGGCGGAGCGGCCCTGGCCGCATCCACGGCGGCATCCACCGAGGCGCCATCGCCCCGCGCGAAAGTCCCTTTGACCTCTGCGGGTTTGGAGGGATTGAGGAGGTTGTGGACCGCGTCGATGCCTTCGTCCCAAGCCCCACCGATCAGGTTCTCATGAAGCGTCATCTTTCATTCCATGTTCGCTCGGCCCGGCCTTCAATTGATCCGGCGCCAAGGCCCGGACGGGTCGAAAATCAGGTATTCGGCCGCCAAATCCGTCATCAACGCCCAGATCGGCCATTCCGCAGACATCATGCACGGTGGGCGCCGCCCGCGGGGTGGTTTCGAAGATGACGCCGTCGCGAAATGTCACGGCGCAAACGCCACCCGCCGCAGGCACATTAACGCGACCAACCCTGGCCGCAGTTGCGCCACGGGGTTCGGAATGATCCTGCATGGCGCTCAAAATACCGCGCTCACGCCGCCATCGACCAGCAGGACCTGCCCGGTGACATAAGCGGCATCAGCGGACAACAGAAAGCAGATCGGGCCGGCGATCTCCTCTGGTTGGCCGACCCGCCCGATCGGCAGACGGCCATGTTTGAGATAAACATCCTGGAAATCCTCGGTCGCGTATTCGCTTGACCCGTCGGGCAGTTTCGACATCCGCGTTTCGATGAACCCCGGCGCCACGGCGTTGACGAGGATTCCCTGAGGTGACAAATCCGCGGCCAGGCAGCGTGTCAGATTCACGATCGCCCCTTTGGCCGAGGAATACGGTATCGACGCGCGCGATCCGAACATCCCCATGATCGAGGCCACATTGACGATGACCGGGCGTTCGGCCCCTTTAATGACCGGAACGGCGTGGCGGATGAATGTCAGGGTGCCTTCCAGATTGACATCCAGAACCTTCCTGAAATGCTGAGAACTCAGCTCATCGAACGGCGTCGCATCCAATATGGCGGCATTGTTGACCAAGCCGTCGATGGTTTCGCCGGCGCTTTTCAATTCAGCAAAGAAGCCGGCAACCGCCGTGTCGTCGCAGACATCGATCCGATGAAAGGTCAAGCCCGGCTGCACATCAGCGGGATCCATTTCATCAATGTCACAGGCATGGACGCGCGCGCCTTCGTTCAGCAGGCGCTTCGCAAGCGCCAGGCCGATTCCACGCACTGCCCCGGTCACGACAAATGTTCGGCCTGCGAAGTTTTGGATCATGTCATTTTCCTTTGGTCCACACGCGGTGCATACTGCACCTTGATCCCTCGAAGGATGTGCGATAATCTTTTTTTATGTATACGGTATACTTCATTGATCCGGCAAATCAAGGCGTTTGCACGAAAGTCTTTTGTCTTGAAGACCCGCCCTTCCGGTCGTCCGGATCCCACAGCACCTTAACTATGGTTCCATTGAAGATGGTGTGGAAAACAACGCAGGAAGTTGAATGATAACCTCTGAGATCAGCAATGGTGCCCTCACACCCCTGCCCAAGAAGAAAACGATGTCCGAGGAAGTTGCGGAACGCATCATTCTCGCGATTGCATCGGGTGAGCAAAAACCGGGTGATCGGCTAACCGAAAAAGGCATCTCCGACGCAATGGACATCAGCCGCGTTCCGGTGCGAGAGGCGCTATTGCAGCTCGAATCGGTTGGCGTGCTTGCGCCAACGGGCGGTCGGGGGCTACAAGTCGGCTCCTTTTCCAAGTCCAAGGCCCATGAATTGCGCGAAATCCGGCTGGCGCTGGAACCCATCGCCTTCCAGCGTGCAATTCCTTTGGTCAGAGCGGATCCGGGCAGGCTGAACGCGCTGGATCCCATTCTTGCCGAGCTTGCCATGCTCGCCGGGACGGATGATGGAATACGGGTCGCCGATTGCGATATCCGGTTTCACCGTGAAATCATCGAAATTTCGGGTTCGGAGCTCTTGTTGCGCACCTGGAGCAATCTGGAGCCGCACATGCTGATCCAGATGTGCAACGATTGGCACTATAACAACGACCGGACCGAAGAGCTTCAGATGCACCGGGAGCTTAGGGAATTTCTCTTCGAAGGCGATCTTGCAGATATTGGCGCATTGCTCGACAAGCACATTCCAAAAATCGCTGGCATTGACCTCTGAGACATTCCTTTGCGTGTGCTCAACCCAAATCCACCCTGCACTCGGGCAGCCCGGCCGCATCCACGTCGACCGCAAAAGTCTTGCCGTCATCCTCTCCCTTGCGCCAGCCCCAAGCCGTGGTGACGAAGATAGTCGAGTATCCGGCCCCGCCAAATGCCGGGCACGTTGTATTCCTGACGGGCAGGTCATGGCTTTCGACGTGTACGCCTGCTGGCGTGTAACAGACGACCCGCCCGGCATCCCAATGCGAGACCCACATATTCCCTGACGCGTCAATGACCGCCCCGTCCGGAAAAATGCCAGACTTGCCCAAATCGAGAAACACGCTCGGCTCTCCCATCGGCCAGCCGTCGCAATCCAGGCCTTGCCGCATGATGATCCCGGTATTTGAGTCGGTAAAGTAGGCGAGTTCACCCGACCGCGCGAAACAAATCGCGTTCGGCGTTGTCATAGGCTCGACGAGCTTGCGCAGCTCGCCCCGGTAATACCGATAAAGCGCCCCGGCGTTCTCTTCACCCTGTTTCCCCATGGTGCCAATCCAAAACCCACCGTGCGGATCGGCGCGCCCGTCGTTCGCCCTGTTCAGGGGGTTGTCCGCCTCGAGTTCCGCGATCAGGACTTTCGAGCAATCGTTCAATCCGTACCGGTAAAGGCCTGTTTCGGTCGCAACCAAAAATGTATCATGATCAACCCAGCCCGCGGCAGAGGCGTGCTCCCCCACCAGCCACTCAGAAGCCTGATCGCCGGAACGGCTGTAAAGTTTGCCCGCATGGATATCGAACCAAAAAAGTTGCTGCCTGACAGGATGCCACAACGGCCCTTCGCCCAGCCCACAATTGCGTCCGTCAAATTCGATTGCACTCATTTCGCACTCTAGGGCAGAATTTCCATTGGGTCGGTCACCGGATAGGTTCGAGGGCTGCGGAAACCTTCGGCGCAGGGAGTGCCGATCGCGGATCCCCGAAACTCCGTATGCCGCATCGTCAGAGCCGTGAGATCCTCATCAAATGGCTCATTCGTCCCGCCATGCTGACTCTCATGCGCCTCAAGCATCACCTGCTCCGTTTCAACAACTGAAGAAACGTCAACATAATTCTCCGGCTCGAAGTCTGTCAAGTCTTAAGGTTAGTGGGCCAAGGCTAATTGGTTCTTGCGCCGGCTGACGCTGGAATCCGTCCGGATGCGGTTCCCGGGCATCGGGTTCCATTCGTCCTGATGACGGATTCTCCGCATTCGTGGCCCATGACGGGCTTTCCGGTCATCGGTCGCCGTCACTTTCTGCCCGACGGCCGCGGCTTCCGCCGCGCCGGGGATGCGCGTCTTCGCGATTTGGTCAATCGTGCCCGTCTCGGTTTCGTGCCGACGAACGCGGCCTCGCCGAATCTCCTGAGCGGGATCAGGCCTGGGCTGACGACGGGCGCGGACGGGCGTTGCCGGTCATCTTCAGGAAGCCGGGCACGCGCCGCGCGTCCCGGCCCAGCCTGCGCATCGTCTCCGCGACGGCGAGCCCGCGAGCCTTGATGAGGCCGATCGCGAAGCGCCGCAGCAGGGTCGTGTTCTCCGGGCCGTGGCCGGTACGGGTCCGGCTCCGGTCCACGTCGAAGCTCCAGTCAAGAATGTGGTGACTGGCCTCGATTCATCAATCGTACTGCTCCTTTTCAAATCGAGGTCCGGGTTTTTCGAAGTCAGCATGCAAGACACTGAAGCGCAACGACAATCCTGGATGCCTCGGAACGGCGGCAAATGCGCCGCCCCGGCCTTGCGCGGTGCGAACGGCTTGCGGAGGCCCGGAAACGTCGTTCCGGCCGCCTGAACGCACGTCGATCGGTCGCACATGGCCTGCGGCAGGCGGCGTCACCAGGGATTCCCGTCCCGGATCTGCAATTTCTCGCACGTCCGCCGCCCGGAGGGGCCTGAACAGCCTTCCGGCGCCGCTGGCGTGGAAGTCGGCGCCCATCCGGACGCGAAGCGGCGCTCCGGGCACGTCCGGACGGACGCCGGGCAGGATGCCGGCGTTGACCCGGCGACAGGGCGTGGAATTCGCAACCCCGAGTTCCCGCGCCGCCGCCCCTGGCCGTTCAGGATTCCGGCTATCTGGTTGTCGGGACAGAACCGGGCCAGGCGGCGAACCAGCTCGACCGTGTCGACGTCGTCGTGCCGGCGGACCGGCTTCCGCTTGCTGCGCCTGACCGAAAGGGCGTCCGCCCGACCGCCCCGCCAATGGATGACGACCTCGGTCCGGCCTTCCTCGGCCACCTGGAGCGTGACTTCCTCGACAAGACAGGCAAGCAGGCGCTTGCGGTCGCGGTGGGTCGTCTCCGGCGCGTTCCAGACCCGCTCCAGCGCGGTTCCGAGGTCCGCGAAGAACGACGGCGGCGGAGCCTCGGGCTGCCGCTCCCGGGCCGCCTCCAGCGCGAACTCCGCGCTCTCCACCGCCCTCAGCGCCGCTTCCCACTCCCGCTCCAGGGTCGACGCGATCAGGCGGTTGTCGGGATCGACCTTCCGGTAGCGCCGTTCCGCGAGGCCGGCCTCGCAGCGGCAGTGCTCAAGCTCCAGCCGCTGGCTTCGCAGCGCCGCTTCCGCCTGCTCCGCGACCGCCTTCTCCGCCGCCATCGCCGCCTCCGCCCCGGCCGGCGACACCAGTTCGAGAAAGCGGTCGGCGACGGCCTTGTCGATTGCGATGCCGCCGACCGAGAGGCAGCTTCGTCTTGCCCCGAGGTCCGCCGTGCGCCGGTTGCAGTGGCAGCTTCGGCCCTCGTTGTACCGGACCTGGACCGACCTGCCGCAATGACCGCAGACGGCGAGGCCCTGGAGAAGCGCCGCCCCCTCGCGCGCCGCGCCCCGCTTCCCGTGGCGGACGGTCGAGTTCGCCGCCAGGGTCTCCTGCGCCTCCACCCATTCCGGCCAGCTCACGTACCCTTCGTGGCGACCGGGCTTCAGGATCCGCCACCTCTTCTCCGGCGCCAGCAGCGTCCCGTCGTCCCGGTAGCCGAACCGCGCCTTCCCGAAGGCATGGGCGCCGCCCATCGCCGGGTTCTTCAGGATGTCCTTCACCCGGGAATAGGTCGCGTCCCGCCAGGCCACGGCGTCCGCGCCATGCGGCCGGCTCGGGAGCTGCACGCCCGCCTCCCGCAGAAGATGCGTGGCCTGCAGTCCCGACCCGCCCTCGCGGAAGCGGGCGAAGACCGCCTCGATCGCTGCCTGGACCCGAAGGTCCGGATCCTTCCGGATCCCGTTCCCCTCGCGGACGAAGCCGACCGGAGGCCTCGAACAGAGTTCGCCGCGCTGGGCCTTGCTGCGCCGGCCACCCTCCATCCGGGCGCGAAGCACGGACAGCTCTGTTGCAGAAAATGTCCCCTTGATGCCCAGAATCAGGCCATCATCCTCGCGGCCCGGCAAATAGACCTGGCTGTCCTCGACAAGCACCGTGTCGTTGACCCGGCACAGGTCCAGAAGCTGGAACCACTCAACGGTGTTTCGAGCGAGGCGACTCACTTCGATCCCGAACACCGCGCCCACCCGTCCCTGCACAACCTGTTCGCAAAGCCGCTCGAAGCCGCTCCGCGTGCCTTGCGACGCGGCGCTCCGGCCAAGGTCGGAGTCGATGACCACGATGCGGTCCTCCGGCCAGCCCAGTTCGCGGGCGCGCTCCGCCAGCCGGTACTGGCGCTCGCGCGATTCCCGGTTCCTCAGGACCTGGCCCTGCGTCGACTGGCGCACGTAAACGGCGGCCGACCGCTCAAGGTGACGGTTCGTGATCCGCGACGACCCGCTCATCGGACCTCCCCTTCCGTCTCGCCTGCCGGACCATCAGCCCCGCCAGCCCCTGCACGAACGCCTCCCGGTCCGGAGCCGGAATCCGGAGCCATCTCTCCACGCGCTCCTCCCACTCCAGAAGCGCCAGCAGCGATCGTTCCCGTTCCCTGTCCATCCGTTGCCTCCAGGCGTCGCTCCAGGTCATCGAGCAGATTACGCAACCTGATGAAGTCCGGCAACTCGCCGAGCAGCTCAGGCGCACCCGGTTCCCGCGCCTCCAGGCTCGTCCAGGTCGCGGGAAGCCACATGCGGACGCCGTCCGGCAGCTCCACATGCAGGTTCAGCCGGTGATGGCTGCCGCCGCCGCGCCGCCGCTCGATGACCTTGACCTCCTGGCCGTCGAACGGATGCCGGAAACGGCGCATGAAGACTGGCCCGAAGGGCCGAAGATCTTCAAGTGGTGTAGTAGGGAGGCTTGTTCTCGACACTCCAGTGCCGGCGATTCAGCTGCAGCAATTCCTCCGGCGATGCACGATCGGCATCGAGCGAGGTGATGAGATACGCGGTGGTGGTGCGGTCTTCCTCCGTGCCTGCCGCATGCCTTTTCAACACCTCCCGGCAGCGGGTCACGCGGGCGATCTGGCTGACGCCCGGACAGTTGATGGCGCCCTTGAGCGGGGTCATGACATCGATGGCGCGTTGCTCCAGGCGTCCATGGGCTTTGGAAAACGGCTCCTCGAAGCGGCCGGTGGCATCGCGCTCCCAGTCGATGCCGCCCAGGGTCTCGAAGGTCTCCGGGGCGTTGCCCTTGACGGTGAACACGCAGTCGGCGCCGCAGCGCTGGCGGATCACCTCAGCGGTCTTGCGGGTGGTGTGCAGGGCATCGACGGTGATCACCTTGCCACGGATGTCGCTCCGCTCCATGAGGTCCAGCGTGGCCGCCCTCTCGCCGCCCTCATCGCCGAAGTTCATCAGTGCAAAGGGTGCGCCGGAGGCGTGATCGACCAGGGCCACGGTCTCGTGACGGTCCTCGCCATTCCTGTTTGCACCCCTTATGCGCTTGCCGTCGGCGGCCAGCGCCCGGCCCGGCTGGATCCGGGGCCTGCCGCAGCGGCCGGCCACCTGCTCGAGCGCCTCGGGATCGACCGACTGGATCACCCGGTGGATGGTGGATTTGGAGGGAGGCTCGAAAAGGCCGGTCCTGCGGTTCTTCCATGCGCCGATTGCTTCCAGCTCCGCCTGCGAGAGAGAGCGCGCGAACCCGGCGGTCGCCAGGCAGCCCTTCATGTTGGCCAGCCCGGCCAGTACATGGCAGGCAAGAACGCAGGCGGCGCCGTGCTTGCGGCCCTGGGCCCGGCGGAAATCGGCCACCGCTGCCAGCCCGTCATGCAGCGAGCGCATCGCCTCCGGCCCCCGGGGCGCCAGTTCGGGGCCGGAAGGCGGCATCACCGTCTCCGGCAGCGGCATCGGGTTCGAAAGCGGCTCACGGGCGTCGGTCCTGAGTTGCGTGACCAGGATCTCCTTCGGCTCGCCATGCGGGTCGGCATGCTGCCCGTTGGACCGGGCATGGCCCTCGGTCTCGCCCAGGCCCTGCCAGCCGGCGGCCCTGTACATGGTGCCGGCAAAGCGCTCCGGGTCGCGGAAGGTCTCGGCGACGGGCACCCGGTGGCCATGCGCGTCCAGCCAGTCATCGACCAGCCGCCGGGTCATCCCTGCCAGGAACGTCGAGGCGAGGTTCGGCAGCACCCCGGGCTCGGCGAGGATCAGGAACCGGGTGTTGTTGGCAATGAGCTCGAGGCGGCGGAACTGCTCGGCCTGCCTCCAGCCGCACCAGCGGTCACGCGGCGGGCACTTGAAGGCGCCGTTCTGCCAGGCGGCCATGCCCAGCCACTGGCCGCGGAAGGTGGCGATGCAGCGAAGGCCGCGCCCGGCAAGCCGGCGAAAGCCGAGACAGTGGCGCTCGTCCGTCAGCGCGTCCCGGAGCGGGCGCTCATCCGGTCTTGCCGGCCGGCACTTGACCTCGGACAGGCAGAAGCCTTCCGGCTTCGTCCTGTGGATCGGGTGGGCGTCCATGCGCGTGCGAATCGACATGGCGGGACTGTCGCACATGCAGGACGGGAACGCCGGCCAGACCTGCCGGTCCTCGCGCGCCGCCGCGCGCCTGCGATGGCGGGATGCACGATGTCAAGACAAATCGAGCGGAATTAGCGTGGGACGGCCCTGGCGTGCCTGGTCGAGAGCCTTGCCATTGAGCCGGGAAACACCTATTTTCGTACGACGCCAACCGGGAAACAGGTAAAGGAGCATCTCGATGACCTTCAAGCTCACTCACTTGAGAGTCTTGGTTGCCGTGCTTGCCACCGTCCTGGTCCTTGCAACGATCATCACTGCCGCTCTCTAGTTGCGGCGTTGAACACCGTCACCAGCATGCCGACCAGGGCGCCGAGGAACACGTAGCCGAAGATCGCCTGAAACGCCGCCGTTAATCGGTACTCCTCGCGTGGAGCCATGTCCCCGTAGCCGAGCGTGGTGAACGTCACGATGCTGAAATACAGCGCATCTCGCCACCGGGGACGAAAGACCTGGTCGGTGCCGGTCATCACGAGCCCGATCTGCGAGTAGTACAGCGCATGCGTGGCAATGACCGTGAGAACGCCGCCCGCAAGCAGCAGCAGCACCGTTGGCGGTGAACCGGTCTCCGCGACATCGAGGCAACCGCCCAGCAGGATGACGAACAGGGAGACCTGCATCAGCAGCATCTGCCAAACCGCTGGCACGTCATCCAGAACCGCGTAGACGGCAATGGGCAGCGCGACGGACAGAGCCACGAAGAGCCATGCAAAGGGTGAGACGCTCTTCATCGGTGCGGTGCCTCTCTGATCCCTTCCCAATCACGCCGGGCGTCAGGAACAGCCCGCATCAAGCCGAATCGCCTCATCGCCGACCAAGGCAGGATACCGGCGGCTGCCGGCCCGGCACCAGCCCTGTTTTCCGGTGGCTCGCCGGCCTGTTCCTGCGGTTGAGGCGGCCGCGGTCACCGCTCGGCGCTCAGCCCGCGGTAACGCGTGCGCTCCGCAATTCGCTCGCGTTCCGGGCCGTGCGTCCGGACGAGCGTGTTGTACAGATCCCGCCAGGGCGCCCTTTCCGCGGAATCGTGCTTTCGGTGCAGTTCCTGCATCGACTCCTGGACCTTCGCCCTCTCCGAGGCCTCGGGCACGCGCTCGAGCACCGGTCCCCAGCCCTCGCACGTCGCGCGGATCTCGGCACCGGTGAAGCTCCGGTAGACCCGACGCAGGAATGCCCGCTCGCGCCAGGATTCCATTTTCTTGAGGCCTTCGATCATGTCCGCGACCAGCGCCAGGCGATCGTTCCTGAGGCCGTCCGCCGTGCCCGGCGTTCCGAGTGCCAGCGCCTTGGCCATGGCCAGCGCCAACCCGTGCCGCTCCGTGCCGTGGGTCGCGACGACGGCTCGCGCCACGCGGAGCTCGATCTCCGTGGGAAGCGCCTCGTGCTGGTACAGGCGGCGCATCCCCCTGGCGACGGCGGCCTTGTAGGTGTCGACGTCCTTCTTCGAGGAGTATCGCGGATTTCCGTCGAACTGCGCCCGGACCTCGAGGTTCTCCCCGGCGTCGGTCTCGCACGCGGCTGCGACCCTTATGTCCGTCTCCGCGCGTTTCTCGGCGATTTGGCACGCGAGCTCGCAGACCTCGTCCTCCGGGACGTCGCGGGCAAGCGCTGAGGCGCGCAGGACCCCCTCGACGTCCTGGGGCAGCGTGCCGCGATGCACGGGCGAGGTGGCGTCGACGCGTTCGCTTCCAGCGCTGGCCCTCATGCGCCCGGAGCGGCGCGGAGAGGCACGGGCAAGGGCAAAAGGGTCCGAAACCGCAGGGCCGCTGTGGCGGGCCGTGTGGCCGCACCCGGCGGTCCGCATTGACCGGGCCGACGGCCGAGCCTATCCTTTGAAGCATGAGCGACGACCCGGACATCCACGGCCCGGACCGGCAAGTCGCCGTTCTGGAGGGGCGCATGAACACGATGCAAGCCGACCTTTCGGTCACCCTTGAACGCTTCCGGGCGGACATGGCCAAGCCTGAATCCTCAATTTCGGATCGCATCGCGACGGCCATTGATCGAACGGCAACCTCTCGCTGGTGGCAGACAGCAGCGTTGCTGGCCGGCATAGCAATCGCAACGGCCGCCATCATCGCGGCGGCCGGCTGAAGACAGCCCCCAGCGAGGCTTCAATGAAGAAAATGCTTCTTGCGATTGTCGCTGTTTTCGTTCTGCTCCCGAAGGCCAATGGAACGCCCGGCAGTGTCGTCGGAGCAGGGGTTTTCGGAGTCGGGGCCGGAGTTGCCTGTGACCATCTTGTGCGTTCGCACATGGAAACCACCCCCATGTCGGACGAGCCGTGGTATTTCATTTGGCACCACGTCGGCCCAGAAGATGCTGCTGGTTTCGCGGCTGGGACAGTTTGCGCAATTCCTGCTGCGATGGTCGGGGGTGTCGTTGGACTTGCCGTCGAGACGAGCATTGTTGGCGCTTCAGTCGCAGGGGCCGCCGCTTCCGTCGGCACTGCGACCGCTGTAGCCACTGGCAAGGGACTGCAATTTGCCTCTCGGGTTTCGGCAGGATCCGGCAAAAAGGCATTGCGGAGGGCACATCAGAGGTGGGGCACACTTGCCTTTAGAAGTGTCGCAGCATCAACGCCCCTTCGGAAGCATATGCCGGATCTTTACCAGAAACAGAAGGGAATCGATGCTCTCTGCGGAATCCCACTTCCAAATCTCTATGTCGGATGGCCGTGGGAACGCCGGCTTAACCCACTTATCGAGGTTGATCATATCCGCCCACGATCGAGGGGCGGCTCTGACAAATTTGCCAACCTTCAGTTGACGCGCCGCGAATACAATCGCGCCAAAGGCAATCTGTACGGTCCCGCGCTGCGCCGGGCAAAGAGAAATTTTTGTCCAATATAGCCGGAAAGCCCCAGCTGTAGCGGATAGCCGGCTCTCATCTACATGCGCACAACGCTTGCCGCGCTGGCTTCCGGCGTGACCTACCCAAACAAACGCACCCCCTTACCAGAATCGACCCGCAAGAGTCACGGCTCGGATGATCAGGGACGACGGCCGCGCGATACAGAAACCCGCCAGGCCCAAACTTCTGTCCGAGCGACGAAAGCATCAGGCCTGTCGTTCGGCGGTGTTCAGAACGGCCAGCGGATCAGGAGGCCCAGGACGACGATGGCGGCAAGCCACAGGCCGATTTGCCAGCGCGTGTTGTCCTTGTCGCGCCGATCCGCTTCGGCCCGCATCTCGTTCAGGGTCGAATTCAGATTCGCTTGCATGATTTCAAAATCCTTCTTCAAAAGCTCGAACCGCTTCGCAAGCTCCCGATTGTCCGGCTCGTCGCTCATGTTTCCAAGAATAGGTCCGGCCGCCGGGCTGGTCAATGCAGTTGCGCCGGATCAGGCACCCCTGCCAGCGCGCGAAGGGCTCCCACACGTCCCAAGCGGCGCGGCAGTGGGCCAGGCGCAACTATCCCGACCCAGGAGCGGATCGTTCGGAAGCGTGAAGATCCCGAGTGCAAGCCGGCGTAGGACTGATACCAATCCCAGAAAGTTTTCACACATGAACATGGCCCTGATTTGCCGGCGTGGCATCGGGTGCGAGACGTGCCCATGACCGATGGCCGATGGAGCGGATCCGGTCTGGTGACGCCGCAAAGCCTTCCCAGACTTCGGCGACCCTTTCCGTGACTGCCTCGGCGGTCTCGAAGACCTGATTGGCGAAGTGTCGCGCCTTGAGAAACTGGAACACCGTTTCCACGGGATTGAGCTCCGGGCTGTAGGGCGGCAGCCGCAGCACCGAGACGTTTTCCGGACAGTCGATTTCCCTGGACCGATGCCAGCCTGCGCCGTCAAGTACCACCAGCGCATGACGGCCGTCGGGAACCGCGGCGCCGATGTCCAGGAGGTGACGGTTCATCTCCTGCGTGTTCGCCCTGTCGCAGACATGGCCGACCGCCGCACCGTCATCAGGGCAGATCGCGCTGAACAGACAGCAATGGCCGTAGCGATGGTCCCTTGGCACCCGGGGCCTGCTGCCTCGCAGCGCCCGGACGCGGGTGAGCATGCCTTTCTGGCCGATGCGTGCCTCGTCTTCGTACCAGATGTCCACGGAGGCCGGATCCGTGCCCTCCGGCAAGGCAGACATCGCGAGTTCGCTGAAATTCCGCCGGAAATCCTCCTGCGCCTGCGGGTCCGCCTTGGGGTGAAGCGGGCGCGGGGACACCTTCCGGAACCCGAGCGCCCGGACCAGGCACCGAACCGCCTCGAGCGACATCACGGCGCCGAAGACGACCTTGATCCTCTCCTTGAGCAGTCCAAGGGTCCAGGCCGGGACGCCAGGGCCAGGCCCGTCTTCAAGCCAGTGCCTGACCTCGGCCTTCCGGCTCGCGTCCAGCTTCGGGGATCGTCCGCTGCGCGGACGGTCCTTCAGCCCGTCCGGCCCCTCCGCATTGTACCGGTTGGACCAGTCGCAGAGCGTCTGTCTGTCGACCCGGGCCCGGAGCGCTGTCATGCCGCGGCCGAGTTCGCCTTCCATCAGGTGCGCGATGGCACGCAGGCGTCGGGACTGTCGTGAATCATTGCACTTGCGCGCCAGGGCTCCAATGTCATCGACTGTGTGGTCGGTGTTCGTGATCGCGATGCCTGCGGGCATGTCTTCCTCCATGTGAGATTTCAGCACCCACAACATGGAGCAGGATGGCATCGGCCGCACACAGTTTGTCGCATCGCACCACAACATGATGTTCCTTATTTGTTCGTGAGTCATTACTTTCTTGAATTGGTATGAGATGCTTTCCGACGCTTCGCGCCCGTCCCGGCCGGCCTCACGGCATCTTCAGGCAGTCGCCCTTCCGGTAGCCCTTGTCCGGCCCAAGCCCGTTCAGCTCCGCGATCTCCTTCCAGCGGGTCTTGTCGCCCAGGACGCGCTCGGCCAGGATGGCCAGCTTGAGGCCTCATCGCATGATTTGTTAGCTGGATTACCCTAAGAAAGAACGGATCGTGCACATCCTGGATCAACGGATCGACTGAGCGATCCTGTAAGCTGTTGCCCTGCCGACATTAAGTTGCATTGCGACCTGACCGGGCGTCATTCCAGCCTTGATGAGTTCTTGCGCCGCAGAAACCTTCTCGCTGGGGAGCGGCGGCCGTCCCGGCTTCCTGCCGCGCTTCCTGGCGGCCGCGATGCCGTCGCGGGTGCGTTCCGCGATCAGCCGGCGCTCGAAATGCGCGATCGCGCCGAAGACGTGAAAGACCAGCTCGCCGGCGGCGGATGACGTGTCAACGTCCTCCTCGAGGCTGACCAGGTGAATGCCACGCTCCTTGAGGTCCTCGACGATCTCGAGCAGTTCCTTCAGCGACCGGCCAAGACGGTCGAGGCGGATGACGCAGAGGCTGTCGCCGGGTCGCGCATGATCGATCAGCCCGGTCAGGGCCGGGCGCTTGGCGCGGTTGCCCGAGATCACGTCCGTGAAGATGCGTATGGCCCCGGCGGCCGCGAGGCGATCCTTCTGACCGGATGCGTCCTGGTCGGCCGTAGAGACGCGCGCGTAGCCGAGGATGTCGCCTTTCCGGGTGGTTGGGCCTGTCTCTTTACCGACCGGTTGCGGGATGGTTCCTGATGGGGCCGTCTTTCGATCTTCCGAGGCTCTCGATCTGTTTCTTTATTCATCTCCATATCATGCATCGTCCCGCAACGTGCAACATCATTTTGGAGCCATGCCATGACATCACGACGCCTTCTGTCCGTCGCGGCCCGCGAAGCCCTGTTCGGGATTCCGTCCGACATCGGCTCTCTGGAACGGAACTACGTTCTGGCCGAAGACGACCTCGAGCTGATCGCCACCCGAAGGAGCGCTGCGAATCGCCTCGGGCTTGCGGCGCACATCGCGCTTCTGCGCCATCCCGGCCAGGGCTGGCTGGACGGTGACGCGCTTCCCGAGGCCCTCGTCGCCTGGCTGGCCGAGCAGGTAGCGGTGCCATCCTCGTCGCTGTCCGGCTACGGCTTGCGCGGCGCCACCCGGTCATCTCATCGCCGGCTGGCGACCCGGCACCTTCATCTGCACGCCTTCGTGCCGAACCTCCACATTGAGACGGCGATCGGACTTGCCGCGCGCGCCGCGTTCGATACCGACGACGGCCGCAGGATCATGGCCCGGCTGACGCATGACATGAAGGCAGCGCAATTCGTTCTTCCGCCCGTGGCGACGCTGGAGCGCATCGGAATCGCCGGGCGTGCCCGTGCCCGCCGCATGGCGGCCCAAGCCATCAACGACGGCCTGGGCGAGACGCTGAGGGCGACCATCGGGGACCTGCTGCGGGAACGATTCCGAACTGGGCCAGTCACGTCTGGCATGGCTGCGCAGGTGGCCGCAGTCCAAAAGCGTCGGCGGCCTGGACGGCATCCTGGACCGGCTGGAGTTCGTCCGGGCGGTTTCGCTGCCGTCGGAGCTCGGGCAGGACATCCATCCGGCCAGGCTTTCCAGGTTCGCGCGGGAAGGCCGGGTGGCGGCGATCGACCTCATCGAGGACTTCGGCGAGCGGCGAAGGATCGCCACCGTGGCTGCACAGGTGTGGGAACTCGAGACCGTGCTGACCGATGCCGCGATCTCCGTGTTCGAGGTCCTGACGGGCAAGCTGTTCTCTCGCTCGAAGAGCAGGCAGGAGCAATCCTGGTCGGCCAGCAAGGCCCCTGTCGGTCAGCTGATCGCAATGTTCGGCGGCACCATTGACGCCTTGGTGGAGGCTCGCGCACAGCAGCAGGACGTGTTCGAAATTCTTGATGCGGCCGTCGGCCGGGAGCGTCTGGTCAACGTTCGCGGGGACATTGCAAGCTACGGGAAACTGGCAACGGAGGACTCCCTGCTGGTGGCGGCGAGGAACTGCAGGCAGCTGCGCAGGTTCGCGCCGAGATTCTTCAAAACCTTCGACTTCAGCTTTCCCAAGGCCGGGGAAGACCTTCGGGCCGCGCTTGCGCTGCTGAAGGAGCACAACCGGAACGGGAGGCGCAAGCTGCCCGACAAAGTGCCGATGCCGTTTTCGGCCAGGCACTGGGAATCCCTCGTCCTGCAGGACGGCACGCCTGATCGGCGGACCTGCGAGACGGCTGTGGTCGCCACGATGCGTGACCGTCTCCGTGCCGGCGATGCCTGGGTCGAGGGCAGCCGGGACTGCCGCCGCTTCGACACCTACCTCATGCCGGCGGACGAAGCACGGTCCGCCCTTGCCGAAACCGGACTGGAGACCGACGGGCAAGCCTGGCTGAACGAACGGCGCGAGAAGCTGCATCACCGTCTGGACGAGGTGGAAAGGAAGATGGCGCGCGGGCAGCTGGAAGATGTCCGGATCGAGAAGGGCCGCCTGAAGATCACCCCCTGCGAAGCGGTCACGCCGACGGCCACCAGACGGCTGGACACCATGATCGACGGCCTGATGCCTCGGATCCGGATCACCGACCTGCTCTGGGAGGTGAATGCGCGAACGGGCTTTCTCGATGCATTCACGGACCTGCGCTCGGGACGCGTCCACTCCGACCCGGTTGCCGTGCTTGCAGCGATTCTCGCGGGGGCGATCAATCTTGGCCTCGAGCGGATGGCAAACGCCTCCGGGCAGGTGAGCCATGCCCAGCTCTCCTGGGCCAATTCCTGGTATCTGCGAACGGAAACGTATTCCGACGCCTTGGCGCGGATCATCGATGCCCGTCACGCGCTGCCGTTCGCCCGGGTCTGGGGAAGCGCCGAACGGACATCCTCGGACGGACAGTTCTTTCCGTCAGGCCGCAGCTCAGGACAGGCCAATCCCAAGTACGGCGTCGACCCAGGCATCAAGATCCATTCCTTCCTGTCCGGACAGTACGGATCGTTCGACGCGAAGGCCATCGGCGCAACGACCGGCGAAGCGCCATTCGTCCTGGACGGGCTCGTCGGAAACGCGGCGCAGTTCAACCCTCTGGTGCACTACGTCGACACCGGTGGCGTGTCCGATCATGTCTTCGCGCTGTTCCACCTTCTCGGCCTCATGCTTGTGCCGCGCCTGCGCGACTTCCCGGACAGACGCCTCGCCTGCTTCGGCAAGCCTGGACGCTGGAATGCGCTGTCCCCGATCATGGGAAGGCCGATCAACGAAAGCGTCGTGCTCGATCACTGGGGAAGCGACATCATGAGATTGGCCGCCAGTATCAAAACCGGGTCCGCAAAGCCCTCGCACATGCTGCGCAAGCTGGGCGCCTGCAGACAGCAGAACCGTCTCCATCTCGCGCTTGGCGAGATCGGACGGGTCGAGCGGTCCCTCTTCATGCTGGACTGGATCGAGAACCCCCGGCTCCGGATGGAATGCGAGGCCGGCCTCTCCAAGAGCGAAACCCGGCACAGCCTGGCCAAGGCCGTGTTCGCGCATTCCCAGGGACGCATCCATGACCGCTCCCATGAGGCGCAGCAGAAGCGGGTCATGGCCCTCAACCTGGTCATCGCCGCCATCACGTACTGGAACACGCTCTACATGGACAAGGCTGCCGGCCATCTGCAGCGCGGGGGCCTGCTGCCGGACCCGGAACTGCTCAGGCATCTGGCTCCCCTGGGCTGGCTGCACATCAACCTGACCGGGGACTACGACTGGGATGCAGGCGCCGCCATGCGCCCGGATTCCCGGCCACTGAACCTCACGCCGATGAGAATGTCGGCATGAATGTCCAAAGCAGGGTGTTCATGGCTCGTTCTTCCTTAGAGTAATTCAGCGAACAAATCATGCGATGACGCCACCTGGCCAGCGATTGGATCCGGGGAACGCCCGACGGATTCGACTGCGAGTTCCAACTGTTGCACTGGCCGGTCGCGCGGCTCATCCCGCAGGAGCCCGGCGCACTCGCGTTTCGGTTCGTCCCCCAGAACGATCCGGATCGCCCGCGACTGGACAGCCTGCGACAGACGTTCTCCAGAAAATGTCCCAAGCTTCAGGCCTGCAAGGAGGAAGGGGCACGAACGGTCCTGGTGCTGGAAAGCGGCGATCCGGCCCTCGTGCATTTCGAGTTCAGGGGTAGCCTGCTACCCTCGCTCCTGACCGGCTACGAGAATCCTCCTGACGAGATATTCTTGGTGGAGACCCACGCCGATCATCGCTGGCGGACATGGCAGCTCAAGCGAGACGACGGCCATTGGCCCGACACGGGCATGCCGGACCTGGGCCCATGCTACTACGACCCGGAACCGTCGGACCTGCCGGGCATTCCCGAATGGCTGGAGAGCATACCCCAGTGGGAGCGCAAGGCTCTCCAGCTCGATCGCATGTACACCCCCTTCGTGCGGGGATGGGCGCCTGCCACCTACGAGAAGAACGAGCTCGACGACCTTGCGCCGGAGCTGAACGCGTCATGCCCATGAACAGCTCATCCCCGTTCAGAAGTTGCCGTCCCAGCAAGCCGTCGCGGCCGGCCAAACGCCTGCTCGGACCGTAAGCGTCCGTTTGGCTGTGCGCGCGCGAAGGCCCAGAGGGAGTGATCGTGCGGAAACTCGTAGAACTCGGTCACCTGGACGCACAGAACTGACGGCAAGCGGCACGACTCCACGGCCTGACGGAACGCTTACCGACCCCCAAGCATGGCCCGGCGCTCGACGGCCACACGACACCATGCGTACCCGCACATTTCCGGATTTTCCGTTCCGAGGACATTCCGAAACCTGTTTCCAAGGACCGAGGTCGAAAATGAAAAAGCCGCTAACCCATTGGACTAGCGTCTTTTTCTTTGGTTGCGGGAGCTCGCAACCACCGAGACCGGCATTTGATCGAATTTCCGGTCTGAGCCGTCTTAACTTACTGATCTACCCTGGGAATCCGCATCACTGAGCCATGGTAGGTGTCAACGGCAACCGACTTCCGCGTCAGTACGCCTCCCAGAAAATCTCTAACACACTGCCAGGGAATCGACCAAGCCGGGTTCCGGCTGAGAGCGCTGACCGGGCCGATGCCCGGTGTCGTCAGTCGACCTGCACGCCGCATCGTTCCTGACGATCTCCAGAACCTTCGGGCGCCAAGCGCGAAGCAGAAACCTCGCTTCGCCGCGCTCGTCAATCGACAGTGGTCTCGATTCTCTCCTTCCAGATCTCGGCTGCTCGTTTAACGCGGTCGGAGGCGGGGTCAACGTCTTCAAGGTGCGCGCTCAGACGGCCACACAAGGACGCGACGATATCGCGAGCCGCCCCCGCATTCATGCCCATCGTCACGCCCGCCCGGACAAAGTCGCGGAACGACAAACGATTCCGCTTGCCCGCCAGCGAGAGGGCGAGGTGATCGCTCTCGAGGCCCGGAAGGACCCGTGTCGTCACGGCATCGTAGACCGGAGCGAGCCGGACGGATGTGAAATTCTCCGCTCCGTCGGAGGCAACACGCAGAACGGCCAAATTCTTCAAGTGGCAATCGCCATCCGCCATGAGCCAGGCGAGCACGGCGCGGCCAAGCAGCACCGCGACATCCGCTTCGGCGTCGCTGGAGACGCTCCGCAGCGCCCGGGCGGCCTGCTCGATGGAACCCTCGTATTTCTCGGAAGGCGCGACACCGCGAACGGACGCCATGTCTTCCATTGCGACCCTTCGACGGTCATTGCGGTCTCGCCGGATATCGAAGCGTTCGACGAGCAGCGCGTCGGGCAGGTTGCCAGGCATCGAGACCGTTGCGTGCGCAGCCGTCTCGAACCCGCAGGCCCGGGCCGCCGCCAGACATGCCGCTTCGACGAGAGGAAGGTCTTCGAAGCCGGCCCCCGGCGAAGGCTTGAGGATATGCGTGAAGGCCAGCTCTCCGGCCGGCCGCAACACGCCGGCATGGGAAAGGTTCATCGGCGCCTTGATCTGAACCCCCGACAGTCGCGGCGTCGCGTCCGATGCAAACAGCGCGGCCATGCGGTCTTCCAGCGTCTCGTCGAATGCAGGCGCGGGCCCGGCATAGCCGCCGGCGAATGCGCCCTCCTTCGTGTACGCTTCGAGCCGTCCCTCCAGCATGTCCGCGGGAAGAGTGCGAAGATCGTCCGCGTCCTCGGAGATGACAATGTTGGACATGTAGCGCTTCCCGCCGGATATCAGCTCCAGCTCCGACTTCGGCTTCAGGACGCGTTCAAGCCAGCCTTCCGGCAGCAAGCTCTCGATGAAGGGCGGCAGGCGGCCCGGCGCCCCGGTCCGAACCGGCGTCGCGCCTACTGTCGCGGTTTGCTCCCAGCGCCAGCCCGATCCGTCATGAGACAACACCCCGACCTTCTCGCCGTGCCATCCGACATGAAGCGCCCTCCCCCGCGGCGGCGCCTCTCGAAGCGGCGTGGCGATGAACGCTTCCGCGCGCCCCGCCTCCGCCCGCCATCCGTTGGCCTCGGCCAGTCGCCAGCACTCCATGATCGCCGTCTTCTTGCCGCCGGCGTTCTCGACGAGCCGCGCGGCGATATCGGCCTGCATGTCGATCGGCATCGCCGCGCCGGCTTCGCTGCGCCGCCGGAAGGATTCCAGATACCGAAAGCGAAGCGTCGAGCGCCGGACCCTCAGGTCACCCATTGGGTCGGTAGTTTGAGCGGTCTCCGTTTCGGGCGCGTCGGGCGCGCGCGTCTGCACGATTTCCAGGGTGCGCAGCCGTGTGCGTGCATTGCGCCGGCCGCTCAGGAACAGGCTCCTGTCAGGCGTAGGCGCGAGCCGCTCGGCGCTGGGGCCGCAAAGATACGTCCTCGGGTATAGATAGGCGGCGATCCGGAGCGCGTGATCGAACAGGACAGCGTCGGCGTCATCCTCCGATGCGATATAGATGCCCCGCATGATCTGGACGAGCCTGCCGGTCTCCATGCCATATTGGGCGCGGTGCTTGTCGATGGTCTCGCCGACGAGGTGCAGCATTTCCTACGTTCTCGCTTTTTCCATTCGGAAAAGTAGGAAAAGCACTACACATTGTCAAGGCAATCAGACTTTCGCGTACTGTACAGTTACGATAGTGGGAATTCGATCACACGGGTTGACTACGAGTACGTGCGGCTCACCGTCGGCGAGGACACCTAAATCATACCGACCAGCGGCCGCCCAGAAGAGCACGCCCCCGGCCGGCGTCCCGGGGGACCCTTCAGACCAGCAGGCCGCACTCCAGCGCCGCCAGGTCGGCTGGGCCTGCAGCCGGACCGGGAAGGGGACGCTTTCGGGCAGACCCGGCCAAGGTCGGCGGTGATCACGCGGGAGTTCCGGCTCTCGCGCGCCCAGGTAGACGCGGAGGCGGCCGCGGCGAAGCCGGACCTGGCCGTTCGGCGGCGCGGATCCGCCGACGGCGCTGTTCCGCTTGTGGCAGCTTCCTACCCTCACCGATAGCGGAACTTGGAAGCTCTCAATCAATGAGAGACTTGAACACGCCGTCGGAGACATCCCTGTAGAACTCGATGCCGATCTTGGTCCAGAGATCATCCGGCAGGTCGTGCAGTTGCCGGCGGGCAGATACCGGCATCAGCAAGGTCTGGGCCTGCTTATCGACGGCCAGCTCAGCGATTTGAACCGCGTTGGGAACCGTTTCGATAGACCCGCCCAAGTTTAGTGCGCCGGCAATGATGGTGCCGCCGCGCGTGTTGCGCCCCAACAGAGCGCCGCACAAGGCCGCAACAACGGGCACGCCCAGTCCGCCGCCTGTCTTGTCGGTGTCCATTGGGCGCATCTGAATTGTGAACTCCTCTTCCCTCGGGTTGCGGTCGCCAACCAACTGCTTGGCCTGTGCATAAAGGTTTTGTTCCCCGACTCTGACGCTTTCGCGAAATGCGGGCGGCGTCGGCTGGTTGAGGACTTTGACACCGCTTACCGGGACCGCAAGCGATTTCAATCCTGTAGAGACCGGGACCGGTTTCTCCCGTGCCTGGACTGACCCCCCAGACCTGCCCTGGCGGCAACGGGTCGCTGTCGATCGCCTCGTCGCTGTGGAGTTCCGGCGTTGCCACGAACTGCTCTACACCTTCGGGGCCGAGGGTGTAGCTGAAATGGGTATTGCGAAACTCACTCTTGAACACCCTCTTCTGCTGTTCCTTGACCCGTCGGCGGGATTCGAGGGCCAGTCGGTAGACCCACTCCAAGTCTTCGTCACTGACGTCCATTTCGGGGCCCGGAAACAACAGCTTAAGCAAGCCGTTGACGGTCTTGTTCACCGCCTCGATGTCGCGCCCGCTCAGCGCGCCGCCTAGATGAACCCGTCCCTGCACCGCAGCCAACCGATTGGTGCTCCGCAGGCGGCTCCAGCATTCGCTCAGAAAGTCGCTGACCAGCCCGAAGTGATCGGTCAAATGCTCGTCCGGACTCAGCTTCGGATAGTCCCATCCTGCCGCGTAGGCGTGCAACCGGTCCATGAAAGCGGTGTCGTCGCGCATTTCGGAAGGCATCGGCCCCAACAGGTGTCCGATACGTTGCTGCTGTTCGACATCGACGTCGAGATTGCCCACCATGACCAAGCTGCCTTCGGCGCGAATATTCTCCTTGCCACGACTGAACTGACCGGAGGCCATGTATCCCTTCATGATATTGACGCCGTCCTTCTGGTCGAAAGAGATACCGGCCACTTCGTCGAAGCAGACCACGTCGTACTGACATACCAAGCCCCGCTGGCCGTTCGCGTTGTTGACAAACATCTTGGCCACTGTCGCCTTGCCGCCTGAGACCAGATGAGCGTAAGGCGAGATCTGCTGGAACAAATGGCTTTTGCCGGTTCCTCGGGGACCGAGTTCGACCAGGTTGTAGTTCCGTTCGACGAAGGGGATCATGCGCAACAGCGCAACCCGTTTGGCACGTTCATCGAATGCGCTGGGTTCCAGGCCGATTGAGCGCAGGAGAAACTCCACCCATTCTTCTCTCGTGAAGGCGAGTCGTCCCTTGAGATAGATGTCCAATACGTCCGCCTTGGACATCTGGATCGGTCGAAGCCCGTCTGCCTTGAACGGACGCCCGCCTTTCTCCTGCGCAATGATACCATCGTAGGAAAGCGTGACTTCGGCGTAGAAGCCGTCCGTCAACATCCGTTCGTTTTCCGTTACAGTGTCGTCGTCAATGCGCACGTCCCGCAGATTGAGGCTCGGCAACTCTGCGATGTAGCAATCGTTTCTGGCATCGAGGCGGGCCTTCACCATATCGATGATCTTGACCGTGCCCTCTTCGCGCGATCGGGCCTTGAACAACTCCTCTTCGCCCGTACGGACGGTCCGGTCCTTCAATTGACGTTCGACGATTTCAAGGCCCTCGGCGATTTCCGCCTCGTCGATGCTCGTGCATTACGTTGAACTCAACATAGTGCACGTGGTTCAACAGCTTGACGGCTTCGGGCAGCGCCGCGATGCCGGAGGCATCTCCCCCTGCCTTCTCTGCCACCGGGTCTTCGAGGCTGTCCAGGCAGCGGAGACAGTCAGCGGCCTCTGCCTTGCCGGGAAAGCGGTCGCTGTCCCATGAAGCGGTCGGAACGGAAGAAGAACAATTTCCCCGCCACTCTTGTGCTCGTAATGTTCCTGTGCCAGGACTCGGCGCATGGAAGACGAATGCAACCGGCCGGTGTCGCGCGAGCAGCTCCTTTTCGCAGTCGAGATGGCACTGTTCCAGGCGCGCGGACTCTGGCCGAAGAGGCGGGATCCAGGCGATCACGACCGCCTCAAGCCTATGGCAAGGGCGATCGTCGACAATCTCGAGCGCAGCCGGATCCGCTGCGTGCAGCTGCCGCCGATCGGGGCCGCCAGCGCATCGGATCTTTGCCCGGAACTGCGCAGGGACGCCTTGGGCAAGGCGGACGCAAATGGTCGATGATGTCCGCGGGGATTGAGGACTTCCTCCAGGGTGTCGGTGACGATCAGGGCCGCCGCGAAGTTCCGGAAAGGCAGGTCCGTGGAGGCCCTGTCAGTGCATTGGGGCTACAGGCCAAGGCTCGGCATCAGGGCGGGCATCGCACAGGACATGTTCAACCCATGTCGTACGTGTCCGTCCAGCTTGAGTCCGCCTCGGCGCTTCACGTTCTGGCAAACGGTGTGTCGCGGGGATCCGGCCCTGCGGCCATCCAGTTCCATTCCGTCAGACCCGCCAGCAGGGGCCGAGCGGTCCTTCATGATGGCTTTGGCCAGCTTGGCGACAAGCTCGGCAAGTTCGGAGTGGCTGTCAGACAGAGGACCGCCGACGCAGCCAGTCTCAATCCCCCGCACCCCTGCGCCGGGAACATGCTGAGCGAAGTTCTGGCAGAGGGCGTTTCGTGTCAGTCGTCCAGATAGGGTCCTGGCCCTGGGTCAACGGGAATGGCGAAGGGTGCGAACGGGTCAAAGGGCAGGTTGTGGGTCTGGCATCCTGCCAATGCAATCATTCCTGCCAATGCGATCAGCCTGATCATGACGTCTCCGCAAGTTCCTGGGCCAGCCCGGACCGTGTGTCCTCCCGCCGTTTCCGCGCCGCAGTTCCAGCAGATGGCGTCTCAAGGGCCAACCCGGACAGAGCGGCAACGCCGGGGCACGTTCTAGCCGTTCTAGCAGAAGGTGCCTCGTTGGAAAAGATGGGCGTGATCACCGATCACCACCTGAATGCTGCTGTGGACCGGCGCGGGGCTCCGCTTTCCACCCTCGGAGCGCCTGAAATCAACTCACGAGGTCAGGACGTCTGCATTTCGCAAACGGCATCGGGAGCGCCGAGATCCTCGACCGACGTGCAGGTCCATCCTTTGTGCGGCAAGTTGGCCTGGCTCCATTTTCAAGTCATCGCTGCACTTCCCCAGGATTGCGCATGGTGCCAAATGAGCTACGAGCGCGCGAACTCCAGCAGTGGCCCGATGTCGTGGTTGTCTGCGGCCCGAAGGGCGGCGACATATCTGGCGCGTGCTTCGCTCACGTCGGTCAGAGTCTGCCTGCCCCATGCAAGAGGTTCCTGGCCGAGCCGAGCCGCCGCCAAGTCTCCCGTCAAGCGCGTCGTTCGACCATTGCCGTTGGGAAACGGGTGGACTGCAACAAGCCGGTGATGGAGACGCACGGCAATCTCGTCAGGCGGGAACGTCTCGTGTTCAATCCAATAACGAGCGTCGTCGAATGCCGTTCTGATCTCGACGGGGATCCGCACTGGTTCGATGCCGATGTTCCGCTCGGTTCCGCGAAACTCGCCGGCCCAGGCCCAGACCTCGCCGAAGAGGCGCTTGTGAAGCTGCCGGAGGAACTCCTCCGAGAGCAGGCCGCGTCGACGAACGCGCCAGGCCCATGCCGTGCCGGCAGCGATGTTCGTTTGCTCCGCCTCGTTCAGGTCTCGCCGATAAGTGATCCAGGTCTGGAGCAGACCCTCGCGCTCGTCCGGCTCAAGAGGGGTCGCATCGTCCGGCTCATCGAAGAGATCGCTCAAGCGTCCTCCCATAGATCGCGCTCTCGAAGGTGATCGCGAACATAGGTTTCAATCTGCTCTTCGCGCTCTTCCTGAGACAGGCCCTGGGCCTCAAGGTCCATCGTATGCGCGATCCGGACGAGTTCCTTGCGCGCGATCTCGCGCGCTTTGCCCTGAACCATGTCTTCCAGGGAAGATCTTGGCATGAGGGCGTAGACGACGACGCAGTCCAGCGCCTCCGCCACCCTGCGAAGCGTCTTTAGCTGGATGGTTCCGGAGGTCTCCGATTTCTCGATGTCGGCCACGCTTTGGGCCTTCACGCCCATGCGTTGACCGAGTTGGGTGCCGGACATGCCCAAAGCGTCGCGTATCGCCCTGATCCAGCCTTTCGGCGGAGGACGGTAGCGGGATTCCGGCTTCATGGATGAGAAGCGTTGATCCAGGCGCTGGCGTGGAACGGCATTTCTGGTGGATCGCATAAGGCTATAGCCTGTTTTCAGCTAATGTGTTATCAGGTTATGGCCTTATTGCATTGCGTTTGCAATGGCACTCGAAGAGCTTCCGTCCCCGTTCGACAAGTGACTCCTTCAAGGCGAGGTCAGGGCCCGTCACGCATTCCGTTCGCCTCGGCGAAATCCGGCGGGCTCTCCGGGAAGCCCGGAAAACGGGTTTCCAGTCCCGCCAAATCGGCTCGCAGCTCCGCCGCCGGCCAGGAAGCGCGGCCGCAAACGGTGGCCCACAGAAAGGGCTTTCACCCGACAGAATGGGGTGGCAGGTCAAGGCATTGAAAAGCTTGAATTGGTAACGCCCGGACAGGACTCGGGGATTCCTTTGACAAAATGCTGGCATTCAACGCCTTGGATGGAAAAACCATCAAGGAGCGGGTCGACATGACCCAGCTCCGGCACGCGTGGGTCGACGCCGACGACCTGCGTCGGCACGGCTTCCTTGGCTCGATGAACCGGGAAAGGCGCAACGGCAAGGAGCATCTCTACAGCCGGAAGGGCAAGCTGGACGGACATGTTCAACCCATGTCGTGCATGTCCGTCCAGCTTGCGTCCGCCTCGGCGCTTGCCGCTTGCCGTTCAAAGGGATCCCCTTGAATGATTCGACCTGCGGCGGAGAGTTCCTGACGAGAGCCTCGGCCGAAGAGATCACACCCGTCCGTTCCATGCCAGCCAGGAACGACCAGGTCGTGACCTTCGCGATGCGCGGGCCGAAATCCATGTTCCTGACCTGGTTGTCCTCGAACAGCAAGAGCCCGTGATCCGAAGGGCGCGATTCTCATATGGTTCACCTTGTGATTCCATGATGTTCCACCTGCGAATCACGCGGCGAGCGCGATCTGCGCCGCCGGCCGGTTCTCGTTGGCGCATTCTGGTGGCTTCCAGCCGCCGTTGCGTTTCATGCTCGGGACCAGCGCGGCCCATGCCCGGTCGAAGCGTCCGGACTTGAGAAGCGACCGGAAAGTCAGGACACCCTGTCCGCCGTCGCGTCCCCAGCTCTGCCCTGAGCGCTTCATCCGGCACGTCACGAGAACCTTGTTGGCAGATTCAACTGCACCGGACCCGATCGCGTAGCCTGCCGCGGCGGCGTCCGCGTAGTCCATGCGTCGGCGGTTGTTGCGGAAGTAGGCCAGCTCCTTCCGGATCCGGTCGGCCCCCTTGCCCTTCCGCAGCAGGTGGCGCATGGCGTCGATCACCTTTCCGGCGCCCTTGGGATCGTGCCGCAGGACGTGCCGCCACTTCTCGAACCAGGCCGTTCCCGCAGGCGTGTCCGGGCCGAAGGCGGCGTCGGCAGCGGCACTCAGATGCTGAGCCGAATGCCAAAAATCCACTAGCATGACGTCGGGGCTCAGCGATTGCAAAAATGGCCAGTTGTCTTTCGCGCCATCGGCGACCACCGCGATCTTCAGGTCCGGATTTCGCCCGAGCCAGTGGAACGTTTCGGCCATCAGCTGCGACTTCAGGCTCCCCTTGCCCTGCTCCGGCAGACGCCCGAAGGACCGGCTCTCCAGCATGTTCCCCTCGGCATCGACCAAGGCCACGACGCCGCACGACGCCTCGCGCCAGCCAGCGTCCGTTGCCTTTCCGTCCGCCGTCTCGGCGTTCATGCGCATCATCACGCCGTCAAGGGAGACAAGAACCGACACGGCTTCCGCCGGCAGTTCCTCCTGCTCCCGGAGACCCGGCAGAAACTCGCCGAAACACTCCTCCGCGCAAGCCCCGGCCTCCCCGGAAAGCCGCACCAGCGATGCCGTCGAAGGCCCCTCGCCGCAGAGCCTCCTCCAGGCATCTTCGCTCTCGCGGGCCGTCAGGCCGCTCATCAGATACATCGAGAGACCCGCCGCCGCAGGCGTCAGCCCGCCGACCGTCAGGCCAAGGACGCTCTCGGCCGGAACCAGGGACGCGCCGCGACCCGAAGGACGGTACCGCGACCGCAGGAAGCCGACTGGGCCGAACATCGTCATCGCGCGGCCCGGCGTGACCTCGGCCTTCCGGTACGTCCGGCCCCCGGCCTCCACCGCCTCGCCGTGATCGTCAAGCGTCTCGAACGCGTCCGCCAGGACCGACCGGGCCAGGCCGAAGACCATGTCGCGGAACGCGGCCTCGGCCTGCAGCGGGTCGTCCCTGAACAGCGCCGCGACGTTCTCCGCCAGGCCGATCTCGGCGGCCCGCTCGACCAGGGCGACGCCCGCCTTCGTCAGGCCGTCCCTTGCCGCCGTGACGGATTCGCTTCCGTCGCAGATGTTGGCAATCGAGGTTGCAGGTTGTAGACTTTCCATCGGAGTGCTCCTTTCCGCCCCCCGTCCAGGGGCGTTTTCAAATGGTTTGGAGGAGCACTCTACCACACCCGGATTCCAGGGCCAGGAACGCCGCAGACACGGCGGACGTGGAAAAATTGCGGCTTGCGCGACGAATTTTCGCGAAATCCACCCAATCAGGGGCAATCTCCAACTCCGGCTCACGAAAAATCGTTTGATTTCAGCTCACTGCAAAAACCGCAGTTCGCCATAGCGAAATCACTCCCGATCCGAAGCTCCCAAGGCATCCCTCAACGTGTTCGTTCCTGAGCCGGTTGATGCGGTCCGACAGGACAACCCGCTTGAAGACAGGGCTGGAGACCATCGAGGAACAGGGTTCGAATTGCGCGAGACCGAGATCACACTGGCGGCGACCGACTCGCATTGCCGGGAATGAACCCGCTCTCGTGACAACCGTCATTCGCTGCCGTGCCACCACAGCCTGAAATTTTTCATCTGATCTTGCCAGGTTCCCTTCGACCATTCGAGGGCGTCCTGTGGAAGGGCCAGAATTTCTGGCGCCAGGTCACTCCCGGCCTCGATGGAGCCCAGGCCATCAAGCGCCTCCCTGGTTTTGTTCAAGACCTTGCCTGGCGCCGACCTCGCCCTTTCGAGCAATTCTTTCCGATCCGGAACTTCCATGCTGCAGACGGTGGGCGTCTCCGCGGCGGACGCGCTCTCGATGTCGAACTCCCTTGTCAGCTCGGACATGTCCTTCACTGTTTCGCACATGTCGTGCAGTTCCCATGCCGTGGCGGCAACAATCACGGTGGCGCCGATGAAAGGCATGGTCTCGGCCGGCATGACCGCAACTTCCCGCGCTGCGGCCTTTTGAAGGCGACGGTTGACACGCTCGGCCGTGTCCTTCGTCCGCTTCCTGGCGACGTCCGTTGCCTTCTGCAGTTCAACCAGCTTCGCCTTCGCCCGCGCAGCGTCTTTCGCCTGCCTCCTGGCGACGTCTCTTTCTTTCCGCGTTTCGGCCAGCGTCGCCATCGTCTTCCGCGAGGCATCGCGTCCTGCTGCAAGCAAGGCCGAAGTTCGGGAAAGGCGGTCCGCCTGGCGAGCGGCGACAGTGCGCAGCCCTGCCGCGGAAGCAGCCGCAGCCACTGCTGTCTGCACAGCGTCGCTGAAGATGAGAAGCCCGTTGAACAGGAGCGAAAGGACCAGCACCGTTGCCACCAACAACCTGCGAGCGAGATCAGCGGCAAGCCAGAAGGCGCGAAGAAGGCGTCTTGTCCGCGCCCAATGCTTCTTCACGGCGCGGCGGGATCTGTCGGCGGACGCGTTTGCCGTTTTCTCCGGGCCAGCGGGAGACTTCTCGTTCGTTCCGGCATCTTTCATTCTCGTTCCTGAGCCGCTTTCCGACGCTTCGCACCCGGACCTGCCCGATGCTTGACATTTCCGGCCCTGACCCGACATGGGAACCAAAAGTCCCGCAACGGGCCGGTGCCAGCGGGAACCGGAGCTCTCAGAGGCCGTTGACGGGCGATTGCGCAGGCAAATGCCGCTGTTTGTGGCTGAGAGCATCGAAAATTCCCTGAAATTTCGCCTGTATCCCGGAGTCGCGCGCGAGCTTGACAGGAATTGCCGTCATTTCAGGCGTGTGGTGGCCTGAGTTCCCGGATTCTCTCCGGCGGGAAGCAGCGACAAGAGGCGGTTCTTCCGATTTCGAGCTGCTTGATGACGTCATCGGCGAAGGGATGTTTCTCCCTGTCCCGGAGCAATGCCTCTGCGAGGCGGACTTTCTCGTCATCCATCGCGCGAGGCCTGCCGCCTTTCCGACCGCCACTTCTTGCGGCAGCGAGGCCCGCCTTGGTGTTCTCGACAATCGGTTCACGCTGGAACTGGTCGAACGCCGCGGTCATGTGAAAGAACAGGCGCCCGTCCGGCGTGCTGGTGTCGATGTTCCGGGTGAGCGCCTTGAACGCGATGTTTCTCTCCTGCATGTCCTTCACGGTCTTGATGACCTGGCTGAGAGAACGCGCCAGCCTCGAAAGTTTCCAGGCGACAAGTGCATCTCTGTCGCGAAGACACTCGAACGCGGCCTTGAGTGGCGGCCGGTCCTGCCGCGCCCCTGACGCTTTCTCGACATGGATCCTCTCGCACCCTGCCTCACGCAGGGCATCAACGAGGCCTGCTGCCTGTCCCTGGCCGCTGCCACGGGAATCGAGGCAGCGGAGGCCGGGGCCTTCTGCATTGACGCCCCGGTTCTTCCGGCCCTGGCGCCGGAGAGCCGGAATCGCCATCCGCGGTCCCGGAAACCGGATTGCAATGCAAGGCAATGCACCGTAAGACTGAATGGCACGGCGCAACATGCAGGGGGAAACCATGCCAATGCCCACTTCTTACACGACGATCGCCGGCGGTCGCGCATCCAGGGGTTTCTGGGCCGAAGCCATTCCCGGATACGTGCCGATCGAGGACGCCGCCGCGATCGCCGGCGGTCGCGGATTCGTCACCTCAGTCACCTACCACGACGGCGACGGCACCCTGCTTCTCAAGTGGAGCGAGGCTGACATCAGGGTCGTGCAGCAGGCGAAAGCGCCAGAGGCCCGGGCCACGGAGTTTTCCTTCGGTCCCGGCCACGTGATCGACCTGCCGGCCCGCAACGGGCCAGACCCGGAGGTGCTGCCATGACCGATGCTCCGGCACGCGAAGACGTCGCAAGGCTCTTGCAGGACGTCACGGAGACCGTGCGGACCGGCTCGCATGCCTGGCCCCGCGGCGCTCATGACATGATCTGCATGCTGGCCCGTCATGCCGGGTTCCTTGCCGCCGCGCCGGAGATGCTCAAGGCGTTTCGGGCAACGGACGAGTCGCTCTCCGGGCTGCTTGCCGACGCCCGTGTCGAGCACGGACCCGGCCGCTTGTCCGGCATTGCCGCCGTGCAGGAACAGGTGCGGGCCTCGATCAACAGGGCGCAGGACGGCCGCGATGGGTGAGAGGCCGGCGGCCCTGCACGGTGCCCGGCGCAAGCGTCGATGACCAGGATGGAGCTCTTCAACCTGCGCGTGGACCGGGATACGATCGAGGCTCTCGACCGGATCGCGGAGCTGGTCAACGCCCGGAGGGAATGGGGTCGGCCCGTCACGCGATCGGAGGTCGCCCGCGACCTGCTGAAGGCCGCCATCGATTCATACTTCGAGCGCGAGCGGCCATGACGATCCGTCGGCGTGGACCTGTTGCAAAAGGGCCCCGTCGGAAGGCTTGCACGCGGGATTGCTCCAAGGAGGAACTTTCCACGGACGTTTTTTCGCTGGCCGGTTTCACCGATGATCTTGCAGGCTGTTGATCTGCCTGTTCCGAGATGTCTTGCGGCCCGTGAAACGGATTTCCCGGCTTCGACGAGATCCTGGAGGGCAGAGATCCATTCGGGTTGCAGGGGCGGGCGGCCGGGGTTTCGCCCATGCTTCCGAGCTGTCGCCAGCCCGTCTTTCGTGCGCCCGGATATCAGCCGGCGCTCGACATGCGCAATGGCGCCGAAAGCATGGAACACCAGCTCACCTGCGGCGGACGTTGTGTCGATCCACTCCTCCAGGCCGGTCAGGCTGATCTCCCTTGCCTTGAGGTCATCGACCGTTTCGAGCAGCTCCTTGGGCGACCGGCCCAGGCGATCGAGCCGGATGACGGCGAGTGTGTCGTTGGAACGTGCCTCGTCGAGCGGATTCGCAGGACCGGGGCGGTTGAAGGTCTTTCCCGAAATCACGTCCTCGAACACGCGCACCGCTCCGTGTTGTCTACCCCTCGCCATCTTGTCGAGCAGCGGGGAAAAGCCCTTGCGCTGCGCGACGGCCGTTGATCCGGACACGGTCTCCGAGACGATCCGGTGCGGCCCGCCGCTGAAGCCCGCCGCCTCGATCTCCAGGACCTGGTTTCCGGGCTCCTGGCCGGCGGTGGAGACGCGGGCGCAGGCGAAGGCTCCGGACACGGGCCGCCCCGTCACGAAATGGCTGTCCGAAACTGTACCCCCCCCTGTCCTGCAGCGTCTCTACCTGACTTGCGGACGGGCTTTCGGGGCCTGTCCGCAACCGTCCCTTTCCGGACACCGATCCGCGAGATCCCCATGCCGCGAATGCGCATCCTCTCATCCAGTGAGCAGGAGGCTTTCGACAAGCCGCCGCAATTCGATCACCGCGAACGGAAACAGTTCCTCGATCTGCCGAAGGTGCTGGAGGACAGGGCCGCTGCGCTGCGCACGCCGAGCAATCAAGTCGGTTTCCTTGTGATGCGCGGATATTTCAAAGCGACCAAGCGGTTCTATCTTCCGCAAGAGTTCCATGAGCGCGACATTGGAGCCGCGGCAAGAACTCTGGGGCTGCAGTGCTCAGGATGCTCTCCCGATGCGTATGCGAAACAGACACGCTCTCGTCATCAGCAGTTCATTCTCGACTACTACGGCTTTGCCCCCTTCGACGCAAAGACCGAAACCGCCCTGGCGAACGAAATCACCGCGATGGCGCGGTTTCACCTGAAACCGCGGCTGATGTTCGATCGCTGCATTGATTTCCTTGTTCAGCGCCGCTTCCAGGTTCCCAGGTCGGGGATCCTGATCGAACTGATCCGTTCGAGGCTGCAGACGCGCAAGGTGGAACTGATCGCCCTCATGGATGCCCATCTGACCGATGATGCCCGCGGACTGCTGGACAGCCTGTTCACCGCTCCGGAGGGCCAGAACCGTTACCGTCTCACCCTGCTCAAGAAACTCCCGCAATCGACAAGGCCCTCAAGGGTCAAGGAAGCGGCGGCAGACTTCGAGACGTTGAAACTGCTGCATGACCAGCTTGAGGACATCCTGTCCGTTCTGGGCCTCGGTTCCGCAGGTGTCCGCTACTTCGCTGGCAGCGTGCTCAGATCCAGGGTGTTTCAGATCCAGCGGCGGGAAGACAGCGACCGCCACATCCATGCGGCCGCGTTCATCGAACATCAGTGCCACCGCTGCCAGGACAATCTGATCGATCTCTGGCTCCGTGTCATGGCTGCCTTCCAGGCAAAGGTTGCACGCGAACACGCGGACAGTCTGCTGGAGAACCGGAGGCAGCAACAAAAGCAGATCAAATCCGTCGTCGATGATCTGGACATTTCCGTGTTCGGCCTGATCCGCAACATCCGCGGTGCGATTCAGGATAATGGTTTGTCCGGCACGCAGAAGGTCGACACCATCCGCTCGCTGCTGGACCGGGGGAGTTCCAGCGCATCATTCGAGAGTCTGAAAGCCGATCTGGATGCCGCCGGGGAGGATCAGGGCTGGCATGAGCTTCTGGAAAAGAGGTCCCAGTATCTGCAAAACCGGCTCAACCCGATCCTGCGGACCGTCACGTTCGAGCACATTGACCGCGCCGCTCGGCTGGGCGCGGCCATCGATCATTTCAACTGAAGTTCTTGGGGAGTTTTCAGGATTTTTGTTTCCCGTCAACGGGATGCCCATGAACGGGATGTCAGTCTCTGCCTACATCCTGGCGTTTCGCTACATTTTCGCGATGTCCTTCAGCAGCGTCAGCGCCCTCTCCTGTTCGGCGTCGGGCCGGGTCGTCACCTCGATCATGGTCTCCGCCTTCCCGCCGCCCGGGCGCGGGACCGCGTGGGTTGAGCGGACGATGGTTGACAGGCTGTCGAGAAGGGTACGGAAGCCGTGAACGCCGCTGCCGTCCGGCAGGGTGTGGGCATGTACCTTCGCCAGCGCCGCGTCCGGGCGCCGTGCCTTTCAACGTCCCACATACGTATAGGTGAACCTATTCCCGCCTTTTCTCGCCGAGGGCGTCGCGCACCTGGACCGCCCAGCTCATCCGCTCGAGCCCCTGCCAGACCTTTTTCGTTCCGGGCAGCGGCTGCCGTGGGGTGGGATGGGAACCGACGAGGCGCCCGAGGTCGATGACGATCGCCCGGATGTCGGGCGCCCGCCCGCCGGGCATCCTCACGACGTCCCGATGACCCTGCGATTCCAGCATCGTGTGGAGCAAGTCGATGTCCTCCTCCGGGAACACCTCGGTCGCCGGGGTCTCGGGGCGCTCCCGCGCGAGGACGGTCAGGTCGGCGACATGGACGGCGGTGACGGCGTCGAAGGCGAGACACTTGCGCAGGTCGTCGGCGCTGTCCAGCCGGCGGTCCTTGATCCGGGTCCCGGTCTTCAAGGTTCTGAACCAGGTCTCGATGGTCCACCTTCGACGGTACCAGTCCAGCACGGTTGCAGCGTGCACGGCGGCCTCCTCCCCCTCTGCCGGTCGCTCGGTGGTCAGCAGCAACCAGTGCAGCGGGTCGTCGCCGTCGGCGGTTCCGGTCTCGATGGCCGAGACGGCGAACATGGGCAGCGGCTCCGCGCCGCGGTCCCGGCGCGGCGGCAGCAGCTCGATCTCGGCCGTGCGGATCTCGATGCGGGCGACGCGCTCCTTGCGCGCGCGCGGGCCGCCGGCGGCCGGGATCGTCAGTTCCGTCGCCGCGACGGGCGGCCGGGCCACGACATGCTCCCACAGGCATTCCTTCCCGCCGTCCGGCGTCCGCACGCTCTGCCTTGCCGAACGGCTGGCGCGCACCAGCAGCGCGTCCCCGTCGTCCACGGCGTGGGCGAGCAGGTCCCGGAAGTCGCCCTCGCGGTCGCAGACGGAGATCACGCGCGTGTCCGGACAGGCCGCCGCGAGCTCTCGCGCCCGCTCGAGGCCCAGGACCCAGCGCCGGCTGTCCTCCCCGGGATCCTCCCGGAAGGCCGCGTCCATCGCGAACAGGCCCAGGGGCCGGCCCTCGGGCGTCACCGCCAGCCCGGCGTGGGCGAGGATGCCGACGCTGCCCTTGCCGCCGCCGCCGATCCCGGCGAGGCCCTTCGTGGCCTCCAGGCCGGTGTAGTTCAGGGCCGTCGTGTCCTGTATGGCAAGGACGACGGGCTCCGCGCGGCAGCGGTCGGCGGTTGCCTCGGAATGCGGGTCCAGAACGTGCTCCATGGAAATCCTCGGGTTCGAAAGCAGGCGGTACGCGGCCTTCTGCTCCGCCTTTGCCGGAAAGATCACCGGCAGGTCCTCCCCCATGTTCTTCAGCCAGGCCCGGCCCATGTCAACGATGCGTCGCCGCACCCGCCCGTCGGTGTGGCCCGTGCGTCCGTACTCCCTCTCCGCCCAGTCCGCGTCCGTGCCGTCATATGCGTCGGCCAGCGCCCCGACCGGGCGGCGTTCCACACGGTGGAGCGCCTTCCGCCAGCCGCCGTCCAGCGCCAGGACCCGCACCGTGCCGGCCTCGCTCCTGCGCCCGCCGGTGCGCCCGGCAACGGTCCAGCCCGCGCGATGGTAGCAGTATCCGCTGTGCTCCGGGCCGACATGGGTGCAGGCCGCCACCGGGCGCACCGAATAGCGGGCTTCCCAGTCGTCCGCCACCCTCCGCGCGGCCATGCGCAGGACCTCCGACGCGAGGCCGTGGACGCGCACGCCGCCGAGCAGAAGGAAGCGGTGGTTGCAGATGACGCGCCGGATGTTGGCGGCGCGGGCGTCGGCGGACCATCCGATCCATTCGTCCCGCGCCCGGAGCTGCCAGGTCGCCGACCCGAAGCCGATTCCGCCGAGGACGCCGTGACGCTCCGAGCGGACCCAGTAGCGCATCTGGCCGCCGGGAGGCCGCGCCCATCCCAGAGGATGGCGCGCGCCCATCATCGCCTCCCAGAGCCGGCGGTCGCCGGCGTCGCCAACCGGGTCGAGCGAGAAGGGGCCGAGATCCTCCAGCGCGCAGGCCAGCCTGGTGTCGGGAACGTCTCCGGCCGGGACGGCGGGAGCGACGGCCGGATCCGGCACGTCGCGCGCGGGCGGAAGCTCGAACCCCACGCGCTCCGCGAGCGCAGGCAGCGCCTTCGCCGCCGCCGACAGGCACAGCCTGCCAAGGGCGTTGCGCCAGCCCGTGCGCTTGCACAGCTCACGGGCTAGGGCGTGTCGCGTGTGGTCGCCGGAACGCAAGGCGCCGGCGAGCCAGTCAAGCGTCTGCGAATCGAAATGGCGGAGACCGACCTGCATGCCTGCCGCATACACGAACCGGATCACCTATACAAGTGTGGAATGTTGAAAGGCGCCGTGCGGGCAGGACCGGATCCCTGGTCCCGTCGGGTTCGGTGTCGGTGTAGCACAGCGGTGCCCACGCCTTCCGCATGTGCCATTCGACGAGGCATGCGAGCATGCAGATGAAGAAGCGGGCGCGGACCCGGTGCTCGAGGCGGTGCCGGATCGGCCGGACCTGGAGGTCGCTCAGCTTGAGATTTCGGAATGCACGCTCCACGCTGGTCAGTCTCTTGCAGCTCCTGACGCATTCGGCGGCTTCCATGTCGTCGGGTCCGAGCGAGGTGCGGATGACGTATATCCCGTCGAGGGCGGCCTCGGCGTCGATGGACTCCTGCCTGCGGCGGAAGCCGAAGCCGGTCGCGCTGATGTCGAGATCGAAGCGCTTCTTCATCCTTCGCCTGTTGATGACCTCCCCGACGGCGAGACCGATGCCGGCCTCGCCCTTGAGGGTTCCGCCCTCGACCCGCGCGGCGATCTCCGAGAGCGCCCTCTCGGTGGCCTCGAGCAGTTCCCGCCGCACCCGGTCGCGGTGTCCGGCAAGGCGGGGGTTGCGACAGGCGACGAGACGCTCGCCGGGGAAGTCGGGATGGTCCCGGATCTCGAACAGGGTCCGCTCGTGTTCGGGATCCTGGAAACGGTCGAGACGGCCCTGGCGGGCGAGCTTGCGGATGGTCCGGCCCTTGAGGGCGGTGATCCAGTCGGCGCCGTCGCGTTCGCGCAGGGCCTCGATGGTGGCGTTGACGATCATGCCGCGGTCCCCGACCATCACCACCCGGGAGAACCCGTGGCGGCGCTGGAGGCGGTCGAGCTCGGGCATGAGGGTGTCCTTGTCGATGACGTTGCCCGGATGCACCGAGACCGCGACCGGGCGGCCGTCACGGTCGCAGAGGAGGCCGAAGCTGACCTGCGGGAGGCCCCGCTTGCGATCGCGGCTGCAGCCGAAGCGTGCGAGCGGGCAGCGGCTTCCCTCGTGCCAGGTCGATGACAGGTCCCGGAGGACGAGGTCGTCTTCCTTGATCCAGCGCCTTGCCAGGCGGCCCTGGATGCCCTCCTGCCGGTCATGCAGCCAGTCCATCGCGGCGTAGAGGCCGTCTGCGTCGACGTCGTCGGCGATGCCGAACTCCTCCGGCAGCGTGGTGTTCCGCCACCAGCGCGTCGTGGCGAGCTTCGAGTCCGGCCTGAGGATGCGGCCGGCGACCATGGCCAGGACGAGTTCCCGTTCCGGACACCGCTCGCGGGAGACGAGGCGGGGAAGGCCGATGGCGTCCATGGCCGTCCGCACCGCCTGCACCGCCCCGTGGTGGCGGGAGCGGACCGGGTCCCCGAGAACGTCGCCGGCCTCTGCGTACCGCTTTCCCGCGAGTGCGCCGCGCAGGAGCGGGATCGTGTGCGGCGGCAGGCGGGAGAGGTTGGCCAGGGTCCGCTTCTGCACCCGGTTGTTGTGGTCGCGATAGCTCTGTCGGAGGAGGACGGAGGTGTAGGTCCTTCCGTTCTGGCGCGACTTGATGACGGCCACGTGCATGGATGAGGTCATGGGGCTCCCCTCGTGCTAGTGCCTACCTTCCGTTGCCTTTCTGGACGAGCCTCGCTATATTGTCAAGCCAAAAGATCCACCACATTGGGACACGTCATGGAAATGCAGCGCATGCCCGCCATCGGGTCGCAAGGTGCGCCGCATCCTGCTACTGCCTACACGTGACCATCCTGGAAGAGTCGGCAGGCCCGCAACCCATTGAACGAAAACGGCAAATTCCAAATCAGGACCGAAAATCGGCTAGAACTTCAGGTTCAAAGCCGCCGATGGGAGTATCGACACGGATGCGCCGACAGGGTTTCTCAGCATTGGCGAGCGATCGGCGCTGAACAACGCTGACGGAAAATTCAGGATCTCGCTCTACAAGGCGTTTCTGTTCCAGCATATCACCGCTGCGATCAAATCCGGCGACCTGAACCTCGCCCGGTCCTACAGATACCGCCCGATGGATGCCTATCTGATCAGCCCTGAACGCTGGAGCGGGGAGAAATTCCGCCTGCTTGAACGGGCGGGACTGGCTGAATTCGCTGATCCTGAACCGGTTCTGACGGCGCTCAATGATGCGCTGACCAAGCAATGCCAACGCACCAATGCCAATGTGCCGGCCAATCCGCATCTGAAGGTACGTGCCGACGGCAGCTTTCATATCGCGACCCCCAGCGCCGGTTCCGAGGAGGAGGGTCCGTTTGAAGATCTGTTTCCAAATCAGCACGATGTGCCGCTGGCCCAGGTGCTGGAGCCGGTCAACAACTGCTGCGGCATGCTCGGCGCCTTCGAACACTGGCAGCAAACCCGCGCCCAACTCACCGCATCCCGCCCTTTGCTCTTGGCTGGCATCATGGGACTGGGCTGCGGTATCGGCGTGCGCAAGATGGCCCGCATCTCATCACGGGTCACCGAAAGCGAGCTGGAACACGCCGTCAACTGGCGTTTCTCCCTTGAGAACATCCGCGCGGCGAACGACATCGTGATCAAGGCGATGGACGGGATGGAATTGCCTGATCTCTACCTCCGCGACCCTGAGGGACTCCACACCGCCAGCGACGGACAGAAATTCGAGGTCCGCGGCGAAAGCCTGCTGGCCAGCCGCTCGTTCAAGTATTTCGGGCAGGGACAGGGCATCAGCGCCTACACATTCGTTGATGAACGGCACCTTCTCTGGCATTCCTTGATGATCAGCGCCGCCGACCGCGAAAGCGTCTATGTTATCGATGGGCTGATGCGCAACGATGTCGTCAAAAGCGACATCCATTCGACCGACACCCACGGCTACACCGAGGCCGTGTTCGCCCTCACGCACCTGCTCGGCTTCTCGTTCGCTCCCCGTATCAAAGGCATCGACAGGCTGACCCGCTACGTCTTCAAGCCGATGGGCCGGGCGGAAGACAATTGGGTGATCCGCCCCGACAAGGCCGTCAATGAAAAACTGATCCGCGGCAACTGGAATGATCTCCTGCGCTTGGCCGCCACCATCAAGCTCAGGGAGAACACCGCGTCTGACATCTTCCGGCGGCTCAATTCCTATTCCCGGCAGCACGCGCTCTACCAGACCCTCAAGGCTTTCGGCCAGATCATCAAGTCGCTCTTCATCCTGCGCTATGTCGATGATCTCGACTTGCGGCAGGCAATCGAAATGCAGCTCAACAAGGTCGAGTTGGCGAACCGTTTCACCCGCGCCATCGCCGTCGGCAATCCCCGCGAGTTCACCCAGACCGAGAAGGAAGAGCAAGAAATCGCCGAAGGCTGCAACCGTCTGATCAGGAACAGCATCATCTGCTGGAACTATCTCTACCTCGCGCGGCGGCTGCAAAGGTCGCCTGACGCCGAAGCGAGAGAGAATCTGCTCGGCATGATCGCCGATCACTCGCCCATGTCATGGGCACACATCAACATGCTCGGCGAGTACGACTTCTCCGACGAAAAACTCCGCGATGCCCTCGGAATCCTCCCACTGAAATCGGTCGCCTGAAACAGCCTCGGACTCGGGGGGGGGGCTAAAACGGGCGAATGTTCATGCAAATTCAGCATTGATCGAATTTCCTGTGGGACTTCATGTACCTTTGTGCAGAGGAACCCCACAAGTTCTGAGCCGTGTTCGGGTTCCGAGCGTTGTCGAAGAGGACCGGAAACGATTGCTGCGCGAACGCAAGCGGCTCGTGAAGCAGCGCACGTCGCTGACCAACAGCATGAAGGGGCTTCTTCGACTTCAAGGGATCACCGGGGTCGATCCCCGTAGCAAGGACTTCGGCAGCAGGCTCGGGATCTTGAAGACCGGTTGCGGGGAAACGCTGGGCGAAGCTGCGCGGGCCGAACTCGGAAGGCTCCGTGTCCACCTCGACCTTGTGCAGGACAGATCGACGTCGTTGAGTCTGAACGGGACAAGATCGTCCGCCACGGCAAACTGGTTGCCGGCGCGGTCGCCAGCGATTGCGGCGGCGATGAACGCACTTCGGCCAGGATCGCATTGCTGACGGAGTTGAAAGGAATCGGCGCGAACGATGCGACATTGCTTGTGAACGAGGTGTTCTGCCGCCAGTTCCAGAACAGGCGGGAACTTGCGAGCTGGGTTGGCCTGGTACCGACACCCTGGGCGTCTGGTGCGGTCGAACGTGACCAGGGCATCGGCAGGGACGGACCGGGCTGGATCCGTGCCATGCTGGTCCAGATGGCCTGGCGCTGGCTGCGCCATCAGCCCGACAGTGCGCTGAGCAAGTGGTTCAATGCACGGTGTGGCGAAGCGAAGGGCAGGAATCGCCAGACTTCGTCGCCCGTCTTCGCATCCAGTTCAATAATGGCTGAGCGCTGAGGTTTGGGCTTGTCATAAGCGCCATTCGCAAAAAACAGGATACGGCTTGGATCAGTGGCGGGCTGCGGATCGTGCGGGCGGCCCCAGGTTTCGTCCCGTTTTTCCCAGATCAGTCGGTTTTCGGAGCGCGAAAGCACTGCAATCATATCGAGATTGCGGAAGTTGATCAGGAAATCGCCGCTTTCTAGTGGGCAGATTGTGTTGGCATGACCAAATTCGCCGCGGTCAAGACCATGCGAGATTGGATAGTTTTCCGGGTTCAATGACGAGGTTGACCACTCCCAAACGGTCTCGCCATCCGGTGACACGATACGGAAGTAGTCCTCGTAAATTTTCCCGGCCGCCTCGGTGCCGGGGATGCCCCCTGGAATGCGGCGCGAAGACTCCTCCGGAAGGGCGCGCCATCCGATGTAGGCCGTGTTGCCGTCATCAAGCCGACGAATGTCGTGGTGCTGAGAGTCGTCGGTGCATTCCCACAAGATCTCGCCATCCCAAGACATCTCGAGGACCCGACCGCCGCGTGCCGTGGTGAGCGGCAAGTCAGACGGGAACTGCACCGAACACAGCAACCGTCCGCCCGGCAGCAAATACGCCATAGCGCCCAAAGGGTCCGGCAGATTCCAACGGTGCACCTCTTCACCGTCCATGTCCACGAGACGTACCGTATTGCTGCGCAGGGTCGCGATCGTGGTGTACCCGGCAAATGCCCGCGACGGGTCCTGCTTCAACAGTCCCAGCTTTTGATAATCCATGCCGTCCTCCCATGGGCTTGGAAACTAAAACGAGAATACTCATTCTTGTTGACAGCGCAAGATATTTTCTTCACGCTCGTCGATGAGCATTTTGGATAGGCTGTATGGACAAGCAGAAACCTCTCCTATTGGACATCGAAATTCCGGGTGTGAAGCCGGCCGATCAGCGACGCAGTAGATTGTTACAGCAACGTTTTGTGGTCGCAGGGCGTTCTGTTCTTCGGCACACGCGGCTTATCGATTTGCCGATTCCCGCTCTCGCGAAAGAAGCAGGTTCCTCGGTCGGTGGTTTCTATTCTAGGTTTGAAAGTAAAGACACATTTTTTGAGTTCATGCGCATGCAGATGTTGCAGGAACATATTGAAATGTTTCAAGAATACCTCGATGCTTCCAAATTTGATGGCTCCTCCCGTTTGGACATCAGTACCGCCTTCATTGACTTCATGATCACTGTATTCTCAGGCCCTTGGCGCGGCGTGCTCCGCGAGGCCTATTCGCAGATCGGGGACCGCCCAGAAGCCTGGGAGCCCATGAAGCAGCGCGGACAGTTCTGGCGCAAAAGAATAACCGAAATGAACCGGCCTCTGGTGAAAGATCAGGAAGGTCTTGAAGAACGTGTATCGGTGGCGGTTCAACTTCTATTCTCTGCCCTGAACAACGAATTGATGAACCCCAATCTCGTCTTTCGGATCAATGATCCGAAGTTCCGGTTCTATCTGATTTCCTCATTTGACTCGCTGATTGCGGGCGATAATCGCCCATGACCAAGCAACATCTCAGATCTCTTGGAGCCCCTTATGCCTGACTTCAACGCACTTGAAAAATTGCTGCAGGATGCCACGGCAAGGGAAAATGCTGCAGTTGCTGACCGTCTGCCTTTGCAGAACCGCGATGACTTTGACGCCGCCACACGCGGGAAAATCGCAGATTTGCCTGAAGGTGGCGTGGATGGGCCCGATGGCCGGAAAGCCTGGGACATTGCAGAATTTGACTTTCTGAAAGAAGACTGTCCGCCCACGGCAAACCCGTCGCTTTGGCGTATGGGGCAGTTGAACGCGATATCTGGACTTTTTGAAATTGCCGACGGGATTTGGCAGGTGCGCGCATTCGACTATGCCAACATGACCATTGTTCGTGGCGAGACCGGTTGGATCCTGGTCGATCCATTGATGACACAGGAGACATCCGCCGCAGCCTTGGAGGTTGTGAATGAAACTCTGGGCGCGCGTCCGGTCTCGGCAGTTATTCTCACCCACACCCACCCCGACCATTTTGCCGGTCTGCGCGGCGTTGTCGAAGCCGAAAATCCCCCGCCCATCTACGCGCCAGAAGGGTTTATGGAGTTTGCCGCAGTCGAGGGTGTATTGGGCGGAAATCACACATCTCGCCGGGCGATCTACCAGTTTGGGATCACTTTAGGCACAGGACCAGAAGGGCTGGTTGATGGCGGGATTGGCAAGACAGTCGGCAAAGGAACGCGGACCTTTGTCACGCCAACAGAATTTGTTGGCGAAACTGGTGCTGAACGGGTGGTCGACGGCGTACGCGTGGTCTTTCAGATGGCCAGCGGAACGGAGGCACCCGCCGAATTCACCTTTCTTTTCCCGGACTATCGGGTGTTGTGCATGGCCGAGGTTTGTACCCAAACGATGCACAATGTCCTGACGCCGCGTGGAGCTCAAGTGCGCGACGCGTTGTTGTGGTCCCGCTGCATCGACGAGGCGCTCACACTTTTTGAGGGCAAAGCGGATATATTGATCAACAGCCATAACTGGCCGGTTTGGGGCGCGGACAATCTGCGCGAATACCTGGAAGAACAGCGCGACATCTACAAATACACCCATGATCAAGCCCTGCGGCTGGCGAATATGGGGCATACCCCAAATGAAATCGCTGCACTGATCGAAGAGCCGGACTGGCTGTCGGAAAAATTCCATGCCCGCGGATATTATGGCACGTTGAAATTTAATGCCCGCGCCGTTTACCAGCGATACTATGGGTTTTTTGACGGCAACCCGGTCAACATTGATCCTCTTGCTCCAAGCGAACTGGCCACCCGAACGATAAAAGCCATGGGCGGCGCCGGGGCCGCGCTGAAAGTTGCTGAAGAAGCGATCGCCGAGAATGATCTGCAATGGGCGTCCACCGTACTGTCATACTTGATTTTCGCGGACGAGGGCGGCGACGCGGCCAAACGGCTTTATGCCATGGTCCTACGTCATCAGGGGTACCGCGATGAATCGGGGATCATGAGGAATTTCTATCTGTTTGGTGCCAAAGAACTGGATGAAGGGGTCATTCCTCTGCCCTCTGCTGGCGGGCGCAATTCGGACCTTGCGGCAACGCTAAGTCCAACCGATTGGTTTGACGCCTACGCGTTGCGTTTGAACCCTGAGCGTGCGCGCCGCGCGACGTTGAACATCAATTTCAACATCGATGGTCAGACCGTTGCATTGGGGGTTTCGCGGCAAACGGAGTTCGCACGCGCCGGTGCGGCCCATTCAGCCCCGGATGCCGAGGTTCAAATCTCCCAGGGGCAGTTGGAACAGCTCACATCCGGGGCGCTGACCGTCGATCAGGCGCGCGCCGATGGTGCGAAAATTTCTGGTGACCCGGACATAATCCGCCAGTGGTTGGACTTGCATGACACCTTCAACCTTTGGTTCAACATAGTGACCCCGTAATGCAAGCGCCGCGCTGGACACTTCAGGACGTGCACGCACTGCGCCTTGCTGATCAGAAACGGCGCGAGCGTGCGCATGCTCTTTTTGGTCGCGCGCTGGAAACGCCTCTGCGCAAGGCGCTTTCGACTGCTTCACTTTTGAATGGGGACAGGGTCTACGCGCCCTCTTTGCGTGGCATTTCGCGATCTATGAACCGGTATCAATCCACCGCCTTTGCAGATTACAAGCCTCTGTCTGGCGACATCATCTGCTCTGCCTACTTCAAGGCCGGAACCAATTGGGTCATGCATATTTGCTATCAGCTTGCCCAGCTTGGCGAGGGAGAGTTCGACCATATTCAGGATGTGATCGCCTGGCCTGATGCAGCGGAGCCCCGCTATTGGAAGCATGCAGCAGACCGGCAAAGCGTGCCATCTCCGTCAGGCTATTATGTGATCAAATCGCACTTGCCCGCAAACCTCATTCCTTTGGATAACAACGCAAAATTTGTGATTGTTACCCGAGATCCACTGGATTGCGCAGCCTCGGGCTACCACTATTTTGCAAAACTCGTTTTGGGGCCCAAAACGCCACCACCGGATGTATGGCTGGATTTCTTTGCCTCGCCCGACGCTGTCTGCGGCCCATGGCAACATTTTACCGCAAGCTGGTGGAAAGAACGCCACCGCAAAAATGTGTTGTTCTTGCGATTTGAAGCCATGAAAGCTGATCCACAGCAAACCATTCGAGAAATTTCAGGCTTTCTCGGACTATCCCCAAGCGATGCTCAATTTAAACGCATCCAAGACCGCACCGCATTCAATGCGATGCGCGCCATAGACCAAAAATTCTATCCGGTGCGCCAGAATATGTGGGGGGCAAGCGATGGTAAGATTATCCGCAAAGGCGCCGTCGGTGATGGTGGTCACCTGTTCTCACAATCGGCCATTGATCGTTTTCGCCAGACAATAAGGGCGGACCTGCGCGCCGCTCAATCCGATTTTCCCTATTATGAGCTGCCCTCTGCTGAGGAGGCCGCACAATGAAAACCCTCGACTTTGACTATGTAATCGTTGGAGGAGGTTCCGCAGGCTGTGTTTTGGCAGCACGGTTAGCTGCCGAAAGCAACGGAACGGTGGCTCTGCTAGAGCGCGGGCGCAAAGATGTGAACCGTTGGATTCATATTCCGGCGACCTTCTTTAAGGCATTGCAAAGCAAGGACGCCGAAGCGGTGGTGTCCGAACCTGATGAATCGCTTGGGGGACTACGTTTTCCGGTGCCGCAGGGCCGTGTGCTGGGCGGCGGATCCTCCGTCAATGGCATGCTTTATATGCGCGGCCAAGCGCAGGACTATGATGATTGGGAGACCGAACACGGCTGCACCGGTTGGGGGTATCAAGACGTGCTGCCAGTTTACAAAAAGCAAGAAAAGAACAAACAGCTCGACAATGAATTTCATGGCACATCCGGCACGTTGGTGGTCGATGGGCCTTCGGCGCCGCATCCGGTCTCCGCTACAATCATCGACGCAGCGGTTTCAGCAGGGGTTAAGCGCACCGATGACTTTAACGGCGCGGATCAGGAAGGTGCAGGTTGGTATCAGGTCACCGCAAGCGACGGCCAGCGTCAGTCCGCAGCGCAATGTTTTCTGAAACCGGAACTGGGTCGCGAAAACCTCACGCTTCTAACCGGGCATTCTGCAAAGCGCATTCGTGTTGAAAATCGTCGCGCGACGGCAATTGAAACGACGGACAGCCACGGGCAGGACGTGCTGATCAACGCGCGTCGCGAAATCATTCTGAGCGCTGGCAGCTTTCAATCACCAAAGCTCTTGATGTTGTCAGGCATTGGCCCAAGAGACATCTTGGAACGTTTTGGCATTAATATAGTTCATGAATCGGACGAGGTTGGGCGAAATTATCAAGACCATGTGGGCGCGCCCGTGACCCGTCGTTTGACTGGTGCCAAGGGGCTGTATGGGTCTGACAAAGGGATTGCAGCGCTGAAGCACGGGATCGACTATTTCATTTTGGGTCGCGGGCTTTTGACATCAAACCTGCTGGACGCCGGGGCATGCGTGGACACCGATGGGGACGGGCGGCCCGACGTGCAGTACAATTTTGCCCCATTTGCGCCCGGGGCGCCGGGGCAACCCCCTTTGGATTTCCATGCGGTTCAAATTCACCCGATGACCATGCGTCCTAAAGCCCGCGGCCGGTTGGGTTTGGCCTCAACCAATCCTGCGGATGCGCCGAGTTTTGAGGCTTCTGCCTTGGGACACGAAGAGGATATGGATACGCTGCGCCGGGGCGTACGGCTTGCCCAAAATATCTTTGAGCAACCCGGTTTGAAGGAAATCGTCGGCGAAGAGATTTGGCCCGGACCAGATGTAAGCACTTTGGTGGGCTCGAACACTCTGGATGACGCGATCCGGAAACAAGCCCGCACGATCTATCACCCGGCCGGAACCTGCCGAATGGGGCCAAGCCCAAGTGCGGTCGTCGATTTGGATCTGCGCGTGAACGGGATCGAAGGCCTGCGGGTTGCGGATTGTTCGGTGATGCCAGCGCTGGTTTCAGGCAACACAAATGCGCCAACGATGATGATTGCCGATCGGGCCGCCAGCGCCATTTTGAACGCCTGAACCTGCCCTCATTGCAACATGAGCCTGACCGATGGTCGCGCTATGTATTCGATTGGCTCAGTTTCCAAATCGTATGCATGACCTGTCGATTGCGTTGGCGAGGCACGTGCGGGGCGAGGCGTTGTCCAGCTCGACCTGCTGGAACCATCGCAGGCAGTTGTCGAGATACTTGGTCGCGACTCCTCGGTAGCGCCCCAGGAAACCCTTCAGCTGGCCATGGCGGCTGTTGACCGTCTGGATGTGAAATGCGTTCCGAACCCGCTCGCCTCTGGACAGGTTGAGCGCTTCGTGGCGAACGCCCATTGCTGCGGCGCATGGCGGATATGCGCGATGGCCGTCACTGACCAGGACGATGTCCTCGTCCACGACCGGTTCGATGACGTATCGCAGGGCGTCTGCATTGACCGCCGGAAGAACCGCGCTGACCGTCATGCCGCTGCGGTCGGCGGCAACCAGAACCGGAACCTGCTCGGACGACAGGCCGCGCTTGCTTGCCTTCCCGCCGCGGCGACGCGCCTTGCGATCAAGGTTCCGCTCGCCCTTGCGGCTTTCCAGCACGTAGGTTTCGTCGGCCTCGACGATGCCGGCGAGCTTTCGCGGACCCCGGCTTCCGGCGGCAAGGAACCGGTGCCGCCAGCGGAAGGCCGTGTTGACGGCAAGCCCGCAACGCACGGCGGACGCGCGCACCGTGTCCCCGTCCGCGAGACATGTTCCGAACGCCAGCCATCTCTCCTTGTGGTGAAGACCCGCCAGCGGCGTGCCTGTCGCGGCATTGAACGTCTTCCCGCAACCCTTGCATTGATATCGGCGCAAGCCGCGCGCCTTGCCGCGCGACACGGCGCCGGGAGTGCCGCAATGCGGGCACCGGCGGTCCTCGCCCACGCCCGCCTCGATCGCGGCCAGCGAGGCCGACGCCCGCGAGCCTCCGGAGAGCACTGCCCCGGCTTCCTTGCGCTGCGCGGTGCTGAGATGGTCAGCCTGCGAGAGCCAGGCCTGAAACTGCTTGTGATTCATCATCTGTAGTCTCCTGCTTCGTGCAGGAACATAACATGAACGCATACGTTTTGTAAACTGAGCCATTCGATTTGAGGATCAGAGTTTGATCCATGCGGTTTTGAGCTCCAGATACTTATCAAAAGCGTGCATAGATTTGTCGTGCCCATTGCCGGATTGTTTTACGCCGCCCATCGTTCCGTTCGCTCTTCGGCGTGGAGACACCGCCCTCGGACACCTGGATGCGCGAGCGGCTCGACGAGGTCGGTCCCCGCAGTCTTCGCCGCTGCTTCACGAGCCTCCATGCCGCCCTGCAGCGCGGGAAGGTCCTCGAAGGCTGGACGGGACCGGCCACCATTCCTCTCACAAGGTCAGGTGCCGGCGCTGCTGCATGAAGAATCACCGCGACGGGACGAAGACCTGCTACCACCAGGCCCTGGGTGCGGCGATCGTCCACCCGGACATGAAGGAGGTGTTTCCGCTGGCGCCGGAGCCGATCCGGAACGAGGACGGAACGACGAAGAACGACTGCGAGCGGAACGCGGCGAAGCGGCTCCTCGACGACCTCCGCCGGGAGCACCCGCACATGAAGGCGGTCATCGTCGAGGACGGGCTGGCGTCCAACGGCCCGCACCGCCCTTCGTCGAATGTTCAGAACCCGGGCAGCTGCCCGGCCATCAGTCGTGCGCGCCGGAAACGGTACGGCCATGTCGTCCGCTCGGAACCGCCATTGGCAGGCGGACGATCAGGCTACCGGGAATTGCTGGCCCCCGATCACCGCGGGTTGAGGTCTGAGCCGCAACCAAGTATCCTGGATTCGCCGCCTGATCGCAGGCGCCACCACTTTCCGAGTATAACCTGGCAAGAGGTGAAACCAATGGGATGAGCGGAAGCGAGATTGCAACCAGTTGATATTGCTTTGATTTATTTGGTGGAAGGCGGTGGCGCCCACCGATATTCGCACATCCGTCGCACAAGCCACCGGGAGGAAGTCAAGGATGCAGAAATTTAGCAGGAACCTCGTGGCGGGCGGCATGTTGATGGCGCTTTCGTCCGGGCACGCGTTCGCGATTGGCGGCGGCGGTGAACTGGTTATTGTCGGCAACCAAGAGCCGCAATCGATGCAGGCCCAGGTGGCCCACAAGGAAGTCAACGGCATCGGGTTGCGCAATGTCGTTGAGGCGCTGACACGACTTGATCCGAACACCAACGAAGTTCTGCCCATGCTTGCAGTCGATTGGGAGCAAGTTGAGCCGACGGTCTGGCACTTCGACTTGCGCGAAGGCGTCATGTTCCATGATGGCACGCTGCTCGATGCGGAATCCGCGGCGGTGAGCATCAACTGGCTTTGGGGCGAGGAGAACAGCTACGTGATCCGCGACATGATGGGTCCGCAGATCTCGGCCGAAGTCGTCGATGAGGACACGGTCGCCGTCATCACTGCGGACGTCGACCCGCTTCTGCCGCGTCGCATGTATCTGGGTGGCGTTACGTCCGCCCGCCAAATTCTCGAAGAGCCGGAAGACCATAATGTCCACCCAATCGGAACCGGACCTTACATCTTCGAAGAATGGGAACGGGGCCAGTACTGGACGTCAACTGCCAACCCCGACTGGTGGGGCAACACGGCCACAGACACATATGGAAAGATCTTCTTTGATAGCGTACGCGTGGTCTGGCGTCCCGAAGCGCTCGTTCGCTCCGCCATGGTGGAAAGCGGCGAAGCCCAGATCGCGATGTTTCTGACTAGCGAGGAATGCGCCCGCTTTGTAGAATCCGATGGCTTGGACTGTATGCTGAAGGGGTCTGACACCTTCCTGCAGTTTCGCTTGGACTATCAGGGCGCGCATCCGCTGCTACAGGACGTTGCATTTCGCAAAGCGATCTTCACCGGCATCCATTGGGAAGGCATCCGCCAGAACTTGATGGAATTGAGCGAGCCGCTCGCCGGTCAGATGTTGCCCTCGGTGGCAACAGGCTTCGCCGACGAGATTTCACAATATCCCTATGATCCTGCCGGCGCACGCGCCATCATCGAGGAACTGACGGCGGCGGGCCATGAAATCCCGACCATTGAGGTGACCACGCGCCTTGGTTCGACCCCACGCAATGGTGAAATGGTGGAAGCGATCGGTGCCATGTTGGGTGCAGTTGGGATTCCTTCGCGCATCGCGGTCGAGGAGCCTGGCATCTTTAACCCGCGTGCCGTGGCCAAACCCACCGAAGATCGGTCCTATGCCTGGCTGCATGTGCAGGCCAACCCGTTGATGGACTACGCGCTCACCTTCGGTGCACATTATTCGTGCGGGGGCTTGGTGTCGGTGTTCTGCGACCCCGACTTTGAAGAGCGCGCCAATGCGGCAGCCTCTCTCGTCGGCGATGAACGCCATGAAGCGCTCGAGGCACTCGTTGTCGAAGGCCACAATCGCTACATCGTGGCTCCGGTCGGCCTTCTCCAGCGCGCCTACGGTGTACCCGAGGGATTCGAGTGGGAGTTTGGCATTGACCACCGGATGATCGCGGTGAACATGCGTCAAGCCCAGTAGGCGACGGGATGATACGGTCGCGCGCCGATCTTGGCGCGCGGCAGACCGCTGCTGGTGTGGCATCGTGCGCTCGATCCAGCGCTTCGTCTCAGGCCGCCATGAAGATAAACAGCGCCTTCAACGTTTTTCTGTTCAAACGGCTGATCGGTTCGCTGATCTTGCTGGTCGTCGTGATGTCGATGGTTTTCTTCGCCAATCGGCAGATCGGTGATCCCGCGCGCATGGTGCTTGGCAACGGGGCAAGTGAAGAGGCGGTCTTGACGTTACGCCGGCAAATGGGGCTCGAAGACCCCATGCTGGTCCAGTATGCACGCTTTCTGAGGGGCCTTGCGACTGGTGATCTTGGCCAAACGTTCCGCTTCGGCATGAGCAATTCGATGGGCCAGGGCGGCGAAGTGGAAGCTGACAAGACTTTGCCCATTGCACTTGAGCGCCTGCCCGCAACTTTGTTTCTGGCTGGCGCGACAATCCTGTTTTCCGTCGTAGTCGCGCTTCCCATGGGCATCTATGCCGCTGTCCGCCCCCGCTCTCCCCCGGATCGGATGATCAGCGTCCTTTCGCTCGCAGGAGTTTCCATTGTCGAGTACTGGTTCGCACTAATCCTTATCTTGGTGTTCGCGGTGCAGTTCGCCTGGCTGCCGACATCAGGCTACGGCACCTTTGCGCACGTCATCTTGCCTGCATTGGCGCTGTCGCTGCGCCCCATCGGCAGGATAACCCAAATTGCCCGCAGTTCGCTGCTCGATGAAATGGCCAAGCCCTACGTGACGGCAGCGAAAGGGCGCGGCATCCCGATCCAGCGCGTTGCAGCGGTTCATGCACTAAAGAACGCGGCGATCCCGATAGTGACAACCATTGGCGATGAGACCATCAATGTCGTCACCGGCGTAATCATCATTGAAACGGTTTTTGGCTGGCCGGGCATCGGTGCGCTGACAGTGGATGCTCTCTCCATCCGCGATGTCCCATTGGTCGAGGCCACCGTCTTCATTCTGGTCTTAATGGTTCTCGCGATCAACCTGGCCGTTGACCTGGCATATGCGTTCCTCAACCCTCGATTGCGGATCCGGTGAACCCATGAGCGAACCGACACAGGAAAGTGCCGGCCATTCATTGGAGGACGATGCCGTGCGTCATGAGGGCATCGGGATTCGGGACATTGTCGGGGCGCTGTTCAATGACGCGCTTGTTCTTGCAGCCGTGGTCTTTCTTTTTGCACTTCTGTTCAGTGCAGTCTTCGCAAATTTCATTGCACCTTTCGATCCGCTGATTCCAAACATCTTCGCCAACCGCTTGCCGCCACTGTCAGTTGCAACGGGCATGGACGGCAGCGAACAATTGCATCTGCTTGGAACGGACGCGCTGGGACGCGACATGCTCTCAAGGCTGATCTATGGCGCGCGCGCGTCGCTGTCCGTCGCGGCAGTGTCCGTCATGATATCCGGAACCATTGGCACCATTCTTGGGTTGCTTGCGGGCTACTACGGTGGTCTTGTCGAAACGATCATCATGCGCGCGGTGGACGCGTTCATGGCTGTACCTTCATTGTTGATCGCACTTTTCGTTCTATTCATCATCGGCGGCGGGCTGGTGAACATGGTTATCATATTCGCTCTTGTCCGCTGGGTGGTTTATGCGCGTCTCGCCAGAGGCATCTCTCTGTCACTCAAGGAAACATCGTTCGTTGAGGCAGCCCGTGCGATCGGCGCTAGAGACGCACGCATCTTGTTTCGCCACATCCTGCCGAACATGATTTCGCCCATTCTTGTTCTCGCAACCTTGGAGGTTGCCTTGTTGGTTCTGGCGGAAGCCGGTCTGAGTTTCCTGGGCTTCGGGCTTTTGCCGCCCGAGCCGTCCTGGGGCCTAATGATTGCTCGCGGGCGCGAGTACATGCGCGAGGCATGGTGGATGATCACGCTTCCGGGGCTGGCGATCTTCCTTACGACTCTAAGCCTAAACCTGGTGGCCAATTGGCTCAGAACGATCATGGATCCGGTGCAGAGATGGCGATGGTTGATGTAGCTTCAGGCTCAGGCATTGCGGCGACCGAGGCGGTGGCACCACTATTGGACGTGCGCGATCTCGAGGTCGCTTTCCAAACGCCGCACGGACTCGTTTTTGCCGTCAACGGTGTGAGCTTTTCCATCAGGTCTGGCGAGGCTCTGGGCATTTTGGGTGAATCCGGGTCTGGCAAGAGTGTCAGCGCCGGTGCAGTGATGGGCTTGCTGGAAAGTCCACCGGCCATGATCAAGGGGACCATCGACTATCGTGGAACAGACCTGCTGCGCGCGACGGCCTCAGTGACGCGAAAAATTCATGGTGACCGGATAGCAATGGTCTATCAGGACGCGATAACCTCGCTCAATCCTGGCCTGTCGGTCGGCTATCAAATCGAGGAGCTGTTCAAGGTACATCGTCCTGGGACGAACAGGCGCAAGGCACGTGCCAAGGCAATAGAGTTGATGGAACGTGTCGGCATTCATTCAGCAAGCGAACGGGTAGACAGCTACCCGCATGAATTTTCCGGGGGCATGAACCAGCGCATCATGATCGCGCTCGCCATCGCCTTGGAGCCTGAAATCCTGATTGCCGATGAGCCGACCACCGCTCTTGATGTCACCGTTCAGGCGCAGATTATGCGCTTGCTCAGCGACCTGCGCGCGCAGACCGGCATGGCTCTGGTTTTGATCACGCATGATATCGGGCTGGTAGCGGAGAACACTGATCGGCTCTTGGTCATGTATGGCGGCAGGCCGGTGGAGACCGGCCCCACCGTCCGCGTGATCGACAATCCCGCGCATCCCTACACAATCGGCCTGATGAACTCTATCCCGCAGGAAAGGAAAAAAGGGCAGAAGCTCGCCGCGATCTCCGGTTCGCCACCCAAATTGAGCAGACTGCCCGCAGGCTGTGCCTTTGCGCCGCGGTGCCGCCTGGCCAAGGATTTGTGCTTACGGGAGGTGCCTGAAACGGCAAGGATCGCATCCGATCACGGTAGTGCTTGCCATTTCGCCAATGAGGCTGCCCATGGCTGACAGGGTCGCAATGTCGCACGCCGCTGAAGTTGGACGGGGATTGGGTGAGCCGCTGCTTGAGATAAGGAACCTCGTAAAGCACTATCCCGCGCCTGGCGAAAGCTTCGGCAGCCAGCGAAAGATCCAGGCGGTAGATGATGTGAGCTTCACTCTCCATCGAGGCGAAACGCTTGGCATCGTTGGCGAGTCTGGTTGCGGGAAATCTACGCTGGCGCGCGCCGTGCTTCGGCTTGTTGAACCAACGAGCGGACAAGCACACTTTCATGGTGAAGATATCTTCCAGCTGTCAACGGCCGCAATGCGCGCCAAGCGCTGCCAGTTGCAGATTGTTTTTCAGGATCCATACGCCTCACTCAATCCAAGGATGACGGTTGGTCAGATCATCAGCGAGCCCTGGGTGATCTTTCCCCACGTGACGCCGAACGCCGAACGGAAGGGGCGTGTCGCAGACCTGCTGACTCGGGTGGGTCTTAACCCAGATGACGCAAACCTTTATCCGCATCAGTTCTCTGGCGGCCAGCGCCAGCGCATCGGCATTGCCCGCGCCCTTGCCTTGGACCCCGAAGTGATTGTTTGCGACGAGCCCGTCTCGGCACTCGATGTGTCGATCCAGGCGCAGGTGATCAACCTTCTGGAAGAGATCCAGGAACAGTTTGGCCTGTCGTTCATCTTCATTGCCCATGATCTTTCGGTAGTCAGACACTTTTGCGACCGCGTGGCCGTGATGTATCTCGGCCGGATCGTCGAGATCGGGGCGTGGGAGCGGATTTACGGAGACCCTCTGCACCCATATACTCAGGCGCTCTTGGCCGCGATGCCCGAGATACGCGCTCGCGATCGTCGGGAGCACATCATCCTGGAAGGCGAAGTACCAAGCCCGATCGATCCGCCCTCGGGCTGCCGTTTCCGCACGCGGTGCGCAAAGGCTCAACCTCGATGCGCCGAGGAAAGCCCTGGCTTGGAATTGCGTCAGGAGAGCCATCACTGCGCCTGCTTCTTTGCAGAGCCGTTGGCACGGTGACCGCGAGTTCGAAGGCACTGGAGCATTGCGGCTCTCCGGATGCCAAGCTTGCCACCAACGTCACCGCAAAGCCGATTGCGGCATCCTGGTGCGCCTCGACTCGTCTGCCGCACCGGACGACATGAATATGGGTCCCAGGGACTGGCGCGGAAGGGCGCGCGTCCGCGCATCGTGCAGGACCATCGCTGCGGATACGTCTGCCTGTTCTCCCCTGCCTGCCCCGAGACCGGGACCGCAGTCGGGCATGCATGCGCAAGAGCCAACACCGGAGAGATGAACCGCCATCTCCGGGACATCGGCGAACAGACCCCTGCAGGGAAGCACGCGCCCGTCGTCCTGGACGGGGCGGGATGGCACCGGTCAAGGGACCTGGAGGTCCCGGCCAACGTCTCCCTGCTCCGGCTGCCGCCCTGCAGTCCGGAACCGAACCCCGTCCAGACGCTGTTCTCGATCCTGAAGCACCGCCACTTCGCCAACCGGGTGTTCGAAAGCGCCGAACATGTCAGGGAAACCGTCGAAGAGGTGTGGAACGGATTCGTCTCGAACAAGGCCGAGATCATGCGGATCATTGCCAGAAAGTGGGCCGTGCCGTGAAACTCGGGACGGCTTCCATCCGTGATTGCCTTGTTGGTTTGGCATAACAAGGCAATCCGTTTCAACTGCAGACATGGGGCAATGTTCCGGGGGTTCTTCCCGCCTGTTGCTCACAGACCCGGCCTTGTGCCGGTCCGTGTCTCCTTCGCATGTCTATTGCCGTGTCGCGCCGAAGGCGCCAATGACGCCGGATTGCTCGAAGACGCCCGCTGCCTCAGCGTGGCCGGGGCCGTGGAAGCCGCCCTGGATGCGCGTGCCGGACTGACCGGCGGCGAAGGTGCCGTCCGGGCCGACCGCGATGTTGGAGAAGATCAGCGCCTCGACGGGATGCGCCGTCCCGCGGTCGATGTTCCAGATGCCGCTGAACGCCGCATCCAGCCCGCCGACGGCCATGTCGTAGTTCAGTGCCGCGGTCCCGACGAGCCGGTCGCCCTTGCCATCCCCGACGACAGACGTTCCCGTCATGATGCCAAGCCACGTGGCGGATCCGGCCAGCGGGCTGTCCGTGAGGTCTCCCAGGGCATTCGCATGCACGGAACCGATCTCGATCCCCTCCCTGATCGCCCGTTCGGTGTTGAGCGTGAACGCGCCGTGCTCCATCCAGGCGCCGAAAGAGGTTCCCTCCACGCCCATGTGCTGCACGCTTTCCGAGATCAGGGTGATGCCATGCGCCGACCCGATGGATTCGGCATCGCCTAACGCCAACGCGAGAGTGTCGAGGCCAAGCGTCTCAGTCTGGCCGGTCACGGGGTCGAGCAGCTCGCACCTTGGCCCGGAGCATTCCGGCAGCAGCCGCAACGCGCGGGTCCCGTCCGGGGACGAGACCTCCACGTACATGGTGGAGACGATAAAGGAATCCGCGCGCGAGTGGATTTCCTGCTGGCGTTGCAGCTGCGACGTCCCCGTCTCGACCGGCACGGACAGGCCGGTGAGTTCCCTGATGTCGTCGGGACCGGGGGCAGGTCGCACGCCCGAACCGCCGCAGGCCGCGAGGGAGAAACCCGTCGCAACCGCCAGACCGAAAACGGAAGGAAACCTCATGCCATGCTCCAGCAAACAGGGCGTCGAATGCGGTCCATTGCAGCATTTCAGCTGAAGTTCTTGGGGAGTTTTCAGGATTTTTGTTTCCCGTCAACGGGATGCCCATGAACGGGATGTCAGTCTCTGCCTACATCTCGGCGCTCGCTACATTTTCGCGATGTCCTTCAGCAGCGTCAGCGCCCTCTCCTGTTCGGCGTCGGGCCGGGTTGTCACCTCGACCATGGTTTCCGCCTTCCCTCCGCCCGTGCATGGAACCGCGTGGGTTGAGCGGACGATGGTTGACAGGCTGTCGAGAAGGGTGCGGAAGCTGTGCACGCGGCTGCCGTCCGGCAGGGTGTGGGCATGTACCTTCGCCAGCGCCGCGTCCGAGCGCCGTGCGGGCAGGACCGGATCCCTGGTCCCGTCGGGTTCGGTGTCGGTGTAGCACAGGGGGGCCCACGCCTTCCGCATGTGCCATTCGACGAGGCATGCGAGCATGCAGATGAAGAAGCGGGCGCGGACCCGGTGCTCGAGGCGGTGCCGGACCGGCCGGACCTGGAGGTCGCTCAGCTTGAGATTTCGGAATGCACGCTCCACGCTGGTCAGTCTCTTGCAGCTCCTGACGCATTCGGCGGCTTCCATGTCGTCGGGTCCGAGCGAGGTGCGGATGACGTACATGCCGTCGAGGGCGGCCTCGGCGTCGATGGACTCCTGCCTGCGGCGGAAGCCGAAGCCGGTCGCGGTGATGTCGAGATCGAAGCGCTTCTTCATCCTTCGCCTGTTGATGACCTCGCCGACGGCGAGACCGATGCCGGCCTCGCCCTTGAGGGTTCCGCCCTCGACGCGCGCGGCGATCTCCGAGAGCGCCCTCTCGGTGGCCTCGAGCAGCTCCTGCCGGACCCGGCCGCGGTGCCCGGCAAGGCGGGGGTTGCGACAGGCGACGAGACGCTCGCCGGGGAAGTCGGGATGGTCCCGGATCTCGAACAGGGTCCGCTCGTGTTCGGGGTCCTTGAAGCGGTCGAGACGGCCCTGGCGGGCGAGCCTGCGGATGGTCCGGCCCTTGAGGGCGGTGATCCAGTCGGCGCCGTCGCGTTCGCGCAGGGCCTCGATGGTGGCCTCGATGATCATGCCGCGGTCCCCGACCATCACCACCCGGGAGAGGCCGAAGCGGCGTTGCAGGCGGTCGAGCTCGGGCAGGAGGGTGTCCTTGTCGGTGACGTTTCCCGGATGGACCGAGACCGCGACCGGGCGGCCGTCACGGTCGCAGAGGAGGCCGAAGCTGATCTGCGGGAGGCCCCGCTTGCGGTCGCGGCTGTAGCCGAAGCGTGCGAGCGGGCAGCGGCTTCCCTCGTGCCAGGTCGATGACAGGTCCCAGAGGACGAGGTCGTCTTCCTTGATCCAGCGCCTTGCCAGGCGGCCCTGGATGCCCTCCTGCCGGTCATGCAGCCAGTCCATCGCGGCGTAGAGGCCGTCTGCGTCGACGTCGCGGTCGATGCCGAACTCCTCCGGCAGGGTGGAGCCCTTCCACCAGCGCGTCGTGGCGAGCTTGGAGTCCGGCCTGAGGATGCGGCCGGCGACCATGGCCAGGACAAGCTCCCGTTCCGGGCAGCGCTCGCGGGAGACCATGCGGGGCAGGCCGATGGCGTCCATGGCCGTCCGCACCGCCTGCACCGCCCCGTGGTGGCGGGAGCGGACCGGGTCCCCGAGAACGTCGCCGGCCTCCGCGTACCGCTTTCCCGCGAGTGCGCCGCGCAGGAGCGGGATCGTGTGCGGCGGCAGGCGGGAGAGGTTGGCCAGGGTCCGCTTCTGCACCCGGTTGTTGTGGTCGCGATAGCTCTGTCGGAGGAGGACGGAGGTGTAGGTCCTTCCGTTCTGGCGCGACTTGATGACGGCCACGTGCATGGATGAGGTCATGGGGCTCCCCTCGTGCTAGTGCCTACCTTCCGTTGCCTTTCTGGACGAGCCTCGCTATATTGTCAAGCCAAAAGATCCACCAGATTGGGACACGTCATGGAAATGCAGCGCATGCCCGCCATCGGGCCGCAAGGTGCGCCGCATCCTGCTACTGCCTACACGTGACCATCCTGGAAGAGTCGGCCGGCCCGCAACCCATTGAACGAAAACGGCAAATTCCAAATCAGGACCGAAAATCGGCTAGAACTTCAGTTTCAGGGAATTCAAGTCAATCCCGACCGATGTTCCCGCCAAGGCTGATTCGTTCTTGCGCCCGCTGACCCTGAAGTCCTCCCGGACAGGGTGTCCGGGCGTCCGGTTGCAGTTGCCTGTCGCAGTTCCGCGGCTTCAATTGATCGCGGTAGGGAACCGGGTTACCCCGGTCCCCTACCGCGATAATTGACAGTGCCGGGCCGAGCGCTGATCGTGCGTGCGCCAGGGCCAGCAACCGGCCGAGGGAGATGGCAGCGAAGATTTCAATGCACCTGCTCGCCTGGCTGGCTGCTGTTGCGACCAGTGCAATGTCGGACGTGGCCGCACCATCATGCGACACCTGGAACAGCCAGGAGTTCTTCAGCCAGGCCACGGTCCAGGATGTCGAGGAATGTGTTCGGGGCGGTGCCGATGTGGAGGCGGAGGACGAGAACGGATGGGCACCGCTGCGCGTTGCGGCGTTCTTCAGCGACAATCCCGACGTGATCACCCGACTTCTCGAACATGGCGCCGATCCGGAGGCGCGGGACAGGGATGGCGCGACACCTCTGCACCTCGCTGCGGCCAACAATGCCAATCCCAGCGTGATCGCCCATTTTGGTCGAGGCCGGTGCCTACGTGAACGCCAGGGACGAGGATGGATGGACACCGCTGCACTGGGCAGCCTTCTTCAACCAGAGCCCCAGCGTGATCACCAGGCTGGTCGAGCTGGGTGCCGACGGCGAGGGCGAGAACAGGTGACGGAGAGCCGGCATGGGGCCTGGTCCTGCACAACAGGGCGCTCCCCGGGACCAGGGCATGGTGGCTGCTCAATGAAGCCGGTTTCGAATGACAGCCGGGTGTGAGCGAGAGCGACCTCCGGCTGGCGCCTGACCCCTGGCTGGCGCCTGACCCCTGACTGGCACATGATGCAGCGCGGACCGGCCGGGCTGGATTGGCAGGCAGCGGTTGATCAGGGGCCGGCCGCCTTGGCTCTTGCGAGACTTGGCCGGGTGCGTTCCACGAGAGGATCTCGCAGTCAACATTGCCGACAGGCATCAAGGAGGCCATCGCCGATTTCAAGACGCTGGCCGAGCTGATCGAGCTGAAGGATGCCCTCGGAAGGCTTCCCCCGAAATCAGCCACATGAAGCAATGCCCGGATCGGGGGACTGAAAGTGAGGCAAGACCCTTGCAAGACGGGAGAATGCTCGACCCCGTGCGGTGGGTCACGTTATCGCGGTAGGAAACCGGGTTACCCCGGTCCCCCCGCACAGATCCGGACGTGCGCGTTAACGCATCCGGCTCCTGCCTTGGGTGTTGACGGCGAGACGCTGGCCGGGCCACGGGTGACGGATGGTGGGTTCTGGCCAGTGGACTCCGATTAGGCGAGCCAGTGCCGACCATTCAGTGCGGTCTTTCTGCGAGCGTCTGCGCAAGGCGCGCAGGAACAGCCGCTTGACCGCGATGACAAACCTCGACAGGGCTTTTGAAGTGCCGGGAACGGCGTAGTAGTTCAGCCACCCGTTGATGACTCTTCCGAGCCATCGCGCCACTTCGTGTTTGCCCATGTGCCGACGTTTGCGCAGTTCTTCCTTGATGCGCCTGAGTGTCCGCCTCACCCGTTTTCGGGACGGCTTGCGTCCGACCCGGAATTTCCCTCGCAGGGTGGTGACGCAAAAGTGCGTCATGCCCAGAAAGTCGAAGGTCTCCGGTTTGCCCTGCCCGCGTTCTTTCCGTCTTGCTTTCGCAAACCGTCCGAACGCAATGAGCCGGGTCTTGTCGGGGTGCATGTCCAGCCCGAAACGGGCGAGCCTTTCCCTCAGATCGCTCAGGAAGCTCTCCGCTTCCCACTGGTGTTGAAAGCCAACCACGAAGTCGTCCGCGTAGCGAACAACGATCATGTCGCCTTTCCCCTTCCGTTTGCGCCATGACTTGTGCACCCAGAGGTCAAACACGTAGTGCAGGTAGGCGTTAGCCAGGACCGGCGAGACAATCGCCCCCTGAGGAACGCCTCTGCCCGTGTCCGTCCAGTCGGTCCCCTCCATGACGCCAGCGTTCAACCATTTGGTGATGAGGCGGATGAGGCGCTTGTCTCCGATGCGATGTTCCAGAAACCGAATCATCCAGCCCCGGTCCAAATTGTCGAAGAATGCGCGGATATCCGCGTCAAGAATCCAGTTGATCTTGCGCTGCTCAATTCCGACCGTGAGCGCGTCGAGCGCGTTGTGCGCCCCGCGCCCCGGTCGGAACCCGTAGCTGAACCCGAGAAACTCCGACTCGTAGATCGGTACCAGAATCATGTCCGCCACCGCCTTCTGAACGATCTTGTCCTCCAGTGTGGCGATGCCGAGCGGTCGTGTTCCGCCGTCCGGCTTGGGTATCTCGACCCGCCGAACCGGCGGCGCGCGGTACGCTCCCCTGTGCAGCCGTCCGTGCAGGTCGATCAGGCGATCTTCCAGCCCTTCGGCATACATTTCCCACGTCACGCCATCCACGCCGGCGGCCACGTCACTCTTGAGCGAGTGGAACGCTTCCGCCAGCACGGGCACCGTGATGTGGTGCAGGAGCGCCACGAGACGCTCTTCCGGGTTTCTCTTTGCAGCCTGCCGTATCCGGTCGGCCTCCTGTGACAGGCTTTCCCGCTTCTGCGCGCGGCGCCTGCTTCGGCTTCCCGAATTTCCCTCGGCCCCGTCCCTTGGCTCCGCCAACTCCGCTGAGCGTTGCCGCCCTTTGTTCGCTGGTTTCAAAGCTACTATGGACGGGTCTGACTTCTTCAAGCCGTCCGTCATTGGCTTTGGGTTTCCCCTCCTTTCCGCTGCGGCCCCGCACGACTGCGGGGCGACTTGAAGACCTCCCAGGTCCCGGTGGAATGCTTCTGTACGTGCCATGGTTCTTTGACCCCGGGATGCCCCATTTCGCCTCACCATATCGGCTGATGGGTGTTGCCTTCGACCCAAAGGAAAGTCTCGGCGCATCCGATCAATCCCATTTCGAGGCTCAATCGCCCGGCCCGCACATGCCGTTGCCGACGCTTCACCTGACACCTCACGGTGCCCGGCGCACGGCTCGCGGTGAAAGTCGGTGGTTAACCTTTCCTTCCTGCGGGACTCTCACCCGCTGCACTCGCACCAGTTAGCCTGCCACCCTTTGTCGGGACGAAACCCGTGGAGGCGCTGACCGACAGCTGCGCTGCCGTCAGTGCGCCGTCCGCTCCCAGTCCGCGACCCCGCCGGCGACCGCCCGGAACAGCGGGTGCGGCAGGACTCTGTCCGCCGTCAATGCCGCATCGAGCCGGCCCGGCGCCCGGGCGTCGAGCTTGCGTCGCAGGTGCTCCCACTCGAACTCGATCTGGCCCCGGGTCACGGCGATCCGTCCGGCAGCGCGGTCTGGCGCGATCCTGCCGGCGTCGAACCGGTAGCCCCGTTCGATCGATTCCGCATGCACCGCGCGAAGGTATTCGGCGATGAAGCCCGCGGGCGAGGCTTGCGCCCGGAACCGCTCAAGCTGCGGGTGTCGCCGGTAGCCCCGGGTCGCGCCGCGCAGCACCGCCTGGGCAAGCAGCGCCTCGCGCCACAGGGCAACCAGGCCTTTCGGGTCGAGATACTTCGGATGCACGCTCCACAGCCTCATCGGCAAGCCCCCTCGCTGCAAGGTTCCACCGCCGGGCGGCCCCGCGACCTTGCAGGCGTCATCGCATGATTTGTACGCTGGATTACTCTAAGGAAGAACAACTCGGGTACATCCGGGATCAACGGAGCGACTGCGCGATCCTGTAAGCCGTTGCCCTGCCTATGTTAAGCTGCTTTGCGGCCTGGCCGGGCGTCATTCCGGCCTTGATGAGTTTTTCTGCCGCCGAAACCTTCTCCCCGGGGAGCGGCGGACGTCCCGGCGTCTTGCCGCGCTTCCTGGCGGCCGCAATGCCGTCCCGGGTGCGTTCCGCGATCAGCCGTCGCTCGAAGTGCGCGATCGCTCCGAAGACGTGGAAGACCAGTTCGCCGGCGGCGGATGACGTGTCGACGTCCTCCTCGAGGCTGGCCAGGTGAATGCCGCGCTCCTTGAGGCCCTCGACGATCTCGAGCAGTTCCTTCAGCGAGCGCCCGAGCCGGTCGAGGCGTGTGACGCAAAGGATGTCGCCGGGCCGCGCATGATCGATCAGCTCGGCCAAGGCCGGTCGCTTGGCGCGTGCGCCCGAAGCGACGTCCGTGAAGACGCGGATGGCCCCGGCGTCCGCGAGGCGGTCCTTCTGGCCGGATGCGTCCTGGTCGGCTGTCGAGACGCGCGCGTAGCCGAGGATGTCGCCTTTCCGGGCGGCGCGGCCCGTCTCTTTACCGGTCATTTTCGGGACGGTTTCCCAAGAGGCCGAATCTCGATCATCCGGGGCTCCCGATCTGTCTCTTTAATCATCTCCATATTATGCGAAGTCCCGCAACGTGCAACAGCATTTTGGAGACATGCCATGACATCACGCCGCCTTCTGCCCGCCTCAGCCCGCGATGACCTTTTCGGAATCGCCGCCGACACCGGATCCCTGGAACGCAACTACGTCCTTGCCGAGGACGACCTCGAGCTGATCGCCACCCGGAGAAGCGCCGCGAACCGCCTCGGGCTTGCCGTGCAAATCGCGCTCCTGCGCCATCCCGGCCAGGGCTGGCTGGACGGCGATGCGCTTCCCGGGGCCCTCGTCGCCTGGCTGGCCGAGCAGGTCGCGGTCCCGCCCTCCTCGCTGTCCGGCTATGGCCTGCGCGACGCCACCCGGTCTTCCCATCGTCGGCTGGCGATCCGGCATCTCAACCTGCGCGCATTCGTGCCGAACCTCCACATGGAGACCGCGATCGGACTTGCCGCGCAGGCCGCGTTCGATACCGACGACGGTCGCAGGATCATGGCCCGGCTGACGCATGAGATGAAGGCCTCACGGCTCGTCCTTCCGCCCGTGGCGACGCTGGAGCGCATTGGAATCGCCGGACGCGCCCGCGCTCGCCGAATGGCGGCTCAGGCCGTCAACGACAGTCTCGACGAGACGCTGCGGGCGACCATGGGGAACCTGCTGCAGACCGATCCCGAGATCGGCCAGTCACGCCTGGCATGGCTGCGCAGGTGGCCGCAGGCGAAAAGCGTCTCCGGCCTGGACGGCATCCTGGACCGTCTGGAGTTCGTCCGGGCGCTTTCCTTGCCGCCCGAGCTGGGGCAGGACATTCATCCAGCCAGGCTTTCCAGGTTCGCGCGGGAAGGCCGGGTGGCCGCGATCGACCTCATCGAGGACTTCGGCGAGCGGCGCAGGATCGCCACCGTGGCTTCGCAGGTGTGGGAGCTCGAGACCGTGCTGACCGATGCCGCGATCGCCGTGTTCGAGGTCCTGACGGGCAAGCTGTTCTCGCGCTCGAAGAACAGGCAGGAGCAGTCCTGGTCGGCCAGCAAGGCGCCTGTCGGCCGGCTGATCACGATGTTCGGCGGCACCATCGACGCCCTGACAGAGGCTCGCGAACGGCAGCATGACGTGTTCGAGACGCTCGATGCGGTCGTCGGCTGGGAGCGTCTGGTCAACGCCCGCGGGGACATTGCAAGCTACGGGGAGATGGCAACCGAGGACTCCCTGCTGGTGGCGGCAAGGAACTACAGGCAGCTGCGCAGGTTCGCGCCGAGATTCTTCGAAGTCTTCGACTTCAGCTTTCCGCAGGCCGGGGAGGACCTGCGAGCCGCGCTTGCGCTGCTGAAGGAGCACAACCTGAGCGGGCGGCGCAAGCTGCCCGACAGCGTGCCGATGCCGTTTTCGGCCAGGCACTGGGAGTCCCTGGTTCTGCAGGAAGGCGCGCCCGACCGTCGGATCTACGAGACGGCCGTGGTCGCAACGCTGCGCGACCGGCTTCGCGCCGGCGATGCCTGGGTCGAGGGCAGCCGGGACTACCGCCGCTTCGACGCCTACCTCGTGCCGAAGGACGAAGCGCGCTCCGTCCTTGCGGGGGCTGGACTGGAGACCGATGGCCGGGTCTGGCTCGGCGATCGTCGCGAGCGGCTGCATCACCGTCCGGGTGAGGTGGAGAGAAAGCTGACGCGCGGGCAGCTGGAAGATGTCCGGATCGAGAAGGGGCGTCTCAAGATCACCCCCTGCGAGGCGGTCACGCCGCCGGACGTCAGGCGGCTGGACACCATGATCGACGGCCTGATGCCCCGCATCCGGATCACCGACCTGCTCTGGGAGGTGAATGCGCGGACGGGCTTCCTGGACGGTTCACGGACCTGCGCTCGGGACGCGTCCACTCCGACCCGGTTGCCGTGCTCGCGGCGATCCTCGCGGGAGCGATCAATCTCGGCCTCGAGCGGATGGCGAACGCCTCCGGGCAGGTGAGCCATGCCCAGCTCTCCTGGGCCAACTCGTGGTACCTTCGGACAGAAACGTATTCCGACGCCCTGGCGCGGATCATAGACGCGCATCACGCGCTGCCGTTCGCCCGGGTCTGGGGAAGCGCCGAACGGACTTCCTCGGACGGGCAGTTCTTTCCGTCGGGGCGTAGCTCCGGACAGGCCAATCCGAAATACGGCACCGATCCCGGCCTGAAGATCCACTCCTTTCTGTCCGGGCAGTACGGATCGTTCGACGCGAAGGCCATCGGCGCCACGGCGGGCGAGGCTCCGTTCGTCCTGGACGGGCTCGTCGGGAACGCAGCGCAGTTCAACCCCCTGGTCCACTACGTCGACACCGGCGGCGTGTCCGATCACGTCTTCGCGCTCTTCCATCTTCTCGGACTCTTCCTCGTGCCGCGCCTGCGCGACTTTCCGGACAGGCGCCTTGCCTGCTTCGGCAAGCCAAGCCGCTGGAAGGGCCTGTCCCCGATCATGGGAAGGCCGATCAATGAAAGCGTCGTGCTCGATCACTGGGGGAGCGACGTCACCAGACTGGCCGCAAGTATCAAAACCGGGTCCGTAAAGCCCTCGCACATGCTGCGCAAGCTTGGGGCCTACAGGCAGCAGAACCGGCTCCATCTCGCGCTTGGCGAGATCGGGCGGATCGAACGGTCGCTCTTCATGCTGGACTGGATCGAGAACCCCCGGCTGCGGATGGAATGCGAGGCCGGTCTCTCCAAGAGCGAAACCCGGCACAGCCTGGCCAAGGCCGTGTTCGCCCATTCCCAGGGACGCATCCATGACCGCTCCCCGGAGGCGCAGCAGAAGCGGGTCATGGCCCTCAACCTCGTCATCGCCGCCATCACGTACTGGAACACGCTCTACATGGACAAGGCCGCCGGCCATCTGAAGCGCCAAGGCCTGCTGCCGAACCCGAAACTGCTCCGGCATCTGGCCCCGCTGGGCTGGCTGCACATCAACCTGACCGGAGACTGCAACTGGGATGCCGCCGCCGACGTCATGCGGACGAAATACCGGCCGCTGAACCTTGCCCCGATGAGAATGTCGGCCTGAAGGTCCGCAACAAGGCGTTCATGCTCCGTTCTTCCTTAGGGTAATCCAGCGTACAAATCATGCGATGACGCCAGCAGTTCAAGCGAGAGCCGCAGATCGTCGAGCAGGTTGCGGTGGGATATGCGGTTCTCGTACTTCCGCAAGGCGTCGTTATAGAGCGTGAGAACGTCAAGATAGCTGTCGAGCCAGTGGCGTGTTTCCTCGATTAGTGTCTCGTTTATCTCACCGCTTTCCTCGCCGGCGGAAAAATGGCCGTAGCGGGACATCAGCTTGACCTTAAGGTCTTTGATCCTCGCGCTGTCGGGCGACGATAGCGACGGGTGGGCGCACAGTTCCTTGATGATCCGGTACTGCTGCTCCGGTGTAAAGCGCTTCAGGTTCTCGTAGAGCGCCGTACGTTTGTTTGGAGCCTTGAAGCGCGTGCTCGCGTGGGGAATGTTCACATCGTACTCCACCGCATAAGCCGACGTGGCTTCGACGATTTTCGCGCCGGACAGGCCATGCTCGGTGTCGCCGAGAATATCGGCGGCGAAACGAATGAACTGAGGGGGAACAACGTCGCCGAACATGCTCAAGCCTGTGCTGCCTCCTCAGGAGCCAGCCGAAATCCCGGATAGGCGAAGGCGCCGCTGATCGTTGAGCAGTCGGCTTCGGTGACGCCCTCGCGGCGGGCGATATCATACCAGCTGGCTTTGACCTGGCCCTCCATCGCATGGATGACTGTGGCGGCTTCGTCCGTCACAAGGTGGAAGCGGGCGCACTGCGAGAGCATGTTCTGCGCGTTCGCATAGCGGCCGATGTCACCGCAGGTCATGGCAAGGTCGCGGCGCTCAAGGCTCACCGGCATTGAAGGCGTCAGGTCGTAGGCCGGAGAGAGTTTCCAGTCGGTGCCTCTTGCAATGGCGGCATGATTGCGCGGGTGATCGTCGGTGTTCGAGATCAGCGCATTGAAGACCATGCGGCGGAACAGTTCGGCGGCGTCGTCCTTCGGTTGCGCCGAAATGCGGCGCAGCTCTTCGACCAGCAGAATGTAGGACCAGCGATCTCTATGCTGGTGCGTGTCTTCCGTGCGCAAGATTGTCAGGCCGCTCATCATCCGGGCGCGCAGATAGCCGTGATTTGTCTTTTCACGGTCGAAGCGCTTGACGAGCAGCACGTCGCGGCCAGCAACATGCTCGATGCGGCTTTGGGCGGTGCGGACGCCGCAGGCGCTGGCGAGCCTAAGCATGGCGTGCTCGACCCGCGCATGGTTCCACTTGTCATCGCCGCGATTGAATTTTGCGAGCCATAGTCCGTCGGCATCCTCGACGACCGCCTTGGGGCGCGCGCCACCCATTGACGTGCCAATCAGCATCAAGTCTTCGACCTGTCCGCTCTCCGGGCCGCCTGGTACGTCTTCGCCGGCGATGATCGCGTCGACGACCGCGATCAGCTTTGCAAGATTGAGCGTCTTGTTGAACTTTCTTTGCGGTGCAGGGGGCTTGGGGCCAAGGCCGAATCCGAGCGCACCGGCGCGGTCGTCGGGCGCATGAAGCAGATAGTCGATCTCGCCGAGTTGCGCCAGGCCCGCGTGTTTTTCAATGACGCGGCGGCCCCAATAGTCAGGACCGGCATCGCGCAGCGCGCCGAACACGCCTCTTAGCGCTGTCGTGCGGTAGGTCGTGCCAGCCAGCTTGAGATCGATTGGGTCGATGGGTACCGCGTCCGGATTGGCAAGGTAGCTCTTGCCGTAAACGAAGCGCCCGACTGGAACCCCGCCGCGATCCGGTTCCAGGACGAAACGGCCCGCGGTCACGAACGCGCTCTTGCCGGGCAGCGTGACATAGACAAAGCAATCGGTTGCGCCGGGCTCAGAAGTCATTATCGAGCCCCTTGCCCCTGCTCGCGCGCTCACGGCCGGAAAGCTGATCGAGAGCAAGACCTTCGCTGTCAGCAAGCGGGTCAGCAAGCGCGCTGAACGGGCGCAGCAGATCGTAGGTCCAAAGCAGGGCCGCATAGACCGCGATACCGGTGCTCAGCTTGCCTTTTTCCGCGTCCATGACAGCGCGTGGGCCAGTGCCGATTTTGTTTGCGACGTCATCAATCGTCAGGTTGCGGCGCAGGCGGGCGGTACGCAGGTCCCGGCCTAGGCGTGCGATCGCCTGTTCCACCTCGTATGGTGGTGCAGTTGTGAGCAGATTTCTTGCTGTCATGTGCTCTTAAGCGCATATCCAAGATTTCCTTCCTTGTCAAGAATTTTGCTCTTGAGGGCACCGTAAGCCCAATAAGGAGCACTTAAGCGCGCAGGCAGGATAGATCTCGTTGTCTTGTTGCTGTTTGCAAACGAACCCGCCTGCAGCCCCGGAGGGTTACCGGTGTTCAACCGACGGGCCTCATTCCCTCGCACGAACTAACAATGGCTCTGTTGCAAATCTGGTCTGAGAGGCTGAATCATAAGTCCTTGATTTGATTATATTATTGTAATTCATGACGTTATCCCTCGCGCCACCCGTCGCATCAGGAACCGGCACGCGGCCAGTTGGACCCAGGCCAGGGAACTCGCCAAGGTCCGCTCCACGTCCTTCGCCAGGCGCCGGCACCACGACAGCCAGGCGAACGTCCGCTCCACCACCCAGCGGCGATAGAGGACGGTGAAGCCCTTTGTTTCCTTGGGCCTGTGGACGATCTCCAGGATCGATCCGAGGCCGTGCTCCGCCAGCGCGGCCTCCAGCTTCGGTCCGGCATAGCCGCCGTCCGCCCACAGCTTCCTCACCTCAGGCGCCTTCTCCAACATCGCCAGGATGACGTCCGGCGCACCGTCCCGGTCCTGCACGTCGGCCGCGTGGACCCGGACCGCGATCGGGAACCCCTCCACGTCCACCGTGGCGTGGCGCTTCCTGCCCTTGATCCTCTTGCCGGCGTCGTATCCCGACGGGCCGCCCATCTCCGTCGTCTTCACCGACTGGCTGTCGATCGCGGCCGCCGCCGGATCTCCGGAGCGCCCCTCCTGCATGCGCGCCCGCTCCCGCAGCGCATCCATCATGCGCTCCAGCACGCCGTCGTCGCGCCATGCGTAGAAGTAGTTCTGAACCGTCGCAAGGGCGGGAAACACTTGGGAACCGCCCGCCACTGGCACCCCGTCGCCAGCATGTACTGGATCGCGTCGAAAACCGCCCGAAGATCGACGGTGCGGTGACGTCCGAGCTTTGACGGAGCCGGAAGAAGCGGCTCGATCAAGAGCCATTCCTCGTCGGTCAAATCGCTTTCATACCGGTCCGAACTGCGCTTATACTTCTCGCGGGTGGTCTCGTTCCAAGCCATGCGGCCATCCCTGTCTGGTGTGGAAGTCAGCGGGGAAATACCACATCTGGGGGAGGCCTTCCACATTCTAGGTCAGCCTCTGAGGTCGAAAAAGTCAGGATTTTTCCTTTTTTCATGCTGCCGGACGGTCTTCAAGCATGGTCATCGCCTCGGTCAGGGCGCATTGGCCCAATCCGAAGGCGCGTTCAATCATGCGGACTTCACCTTTGATGTCACCGGTCAGGTTGAAGCTGCGGCATTGACCTTTGCGCAGGGCATGCATCACTTCGAAGCCCTTGATCGTGGCGTACGCTGATTTCATCGTCTTGAATCCGCGCACCGGGCGGACCAGCTGCTTGAGCTTCCCGTGGTCGGCCTCCACGATGTTGTCGAAATATTCGACCTGACGATGCTGCACGTCGCCCGGGCACTTGCTTTCGGCCTTCGGTTCGGCCAGGGCGACAGCATGGGTCGGGGCCTTGTCCGTGTTGATCACCCGTGGTCGCTCCCAATCTCTCAAGTCCTTCAATGCCTTGCCAATGAAGCGTTTCGCCGCCTTTGCATTGCCTGTCGCCGACAGGTGGAAATCAATCGTGTCACCAAATTCATCGACCGCCCGGCAAAGAAATGTTCACCTCCGGGATCGAGGTTTGAAACAGAGCCGTCCTGGCCATCAAGCCACGCTCGCACTGGATGAGGGACGAACGGCCGACTCCGGCTGGACGCGGAAATGTCCCTGAGGCCTTGCATGACGACAGGGCTGGTGCATCGAAGCCTTGCACCGCTTCATGCCTGCCTCGAGTTCCAACATAATCCCTCCTCGCGACTTCAAGTCGTGTGCGCCGGTCATGGTCGGCTACGAACGGGCGGCCCGGTAAACTCGACCTTCCTTAAGCAACATTTGAGCGCCCTGCCCTGCCTCGCCGATTGCGTTGCAGGCCGGTCCACTCCCTGTAACGCCGGAATTACACTTTGACAAGTTTCATTCAAATGCCCGTTTGAAGGGCCGGTTACTCGACGGAGTCGGCGATACGGACGCTGAGCGGCAAGGGATGGACGACTTCACCCCGCTGCACGCCGCCGCGTCGCGCTACAACCTCGATTCCGTCGCAGGAGGCCGGGGTTGGCAGAGACAACCTCTAAAGCACTCGGATCAAGCCACGAGCGCCGCTAGGCCTCGCCGATGATCGGGAGAGCCTTGAGGGCCCAGTCGGGAACGGTCGCGTCCATCAACCATGTTCCGTCCTGAAAGATCGCGACCACACGGTGCGGCCGGTCCGGATCGGAGTTGTCGTGGAGATGGACCTCGTCCGCGCACGCGATCGCATCCGGAAGATTGGCATGCGAGCGCGCAAACCGCCGCCGCACGTCCACTTCCGGGACATCGTGGCCGCCGAATTCGACCCGGCTGCGGATACGGTCGAGGGCCTGGTTCGGCGTCGCGACCGACATATGGTGCGACGACCCGGTAGCCTGCCCGCCGCGCGGCCGTCATGTGACGAAGAAGTCCTGACCCGGCAAGCGTGGTCTCCGCGAGATGTGTCCTGCACTCGTCAAGCGCAGCCTGTCGCCTGTGCAAGGCGTCGCGCGTCGCCGGTGCGGTTCCATCGGCCTTCATGCCGCGCGCAATCTCGTCGGGATCGATGACTTCCATGCCATCGAACGTGGCTGCGGTGCATCACCGTGCCCGCCGTCACGGAAGTCTGGCGCCCCCAGTCCACGCACTCGCGGACGAAGCGCTCGCCCTTCAGTTCCCAGCCCTTCGTGCCGCCGCAGGCCGGGCAAATGGCGGCGACCGATGATCGGAAAGCCCGTCATGGGCCACGAATGCGGAGAATCCGTCATCAGGACGAATGGAACCCGATGCCCGGGCGCCGCATCCGGACGGATTCCAGCGTCAGCGGGCGCGAGAGCCAATTGGCCGTGGCACGACCGGCGATACTCATTGACCGGGCCGTCGACCGAGCCTATCCTTTGAAACATGAGCGACGACCCGGACATCCACGATCTGGCCCGGCAAGTCGCTGTCCTGGAGGAACGCATGAACACCAAGCAAGCCGAATACGAAAGCGCACTGGACCGGCTCAGGGCCGACATGGCGCGGCGTGACTTAGGGCTTTACGGCCTGTTGATCGCGCTTCTCGCCGGCGTCGTTCTTGCCTTGCTCCGCCTGTATGTCTTTCCCGGAACAGGATAGCGACGTTCTTTCAATCAAGCGGCGGTGCGCATTCCGGGTTTGTGCACTGCATGTCGCGGAAGCGCCCAGGATCATCGGGAAATCGCCGCGTGGCATGGTTGCAGCAACGGGCGGACGGTGCCACCTTTCCGGCATGGCGGATGCAGCATTCGACACTTTGGCAATGACGCGCCAACTCAAGGCCATTTGAAGTCATGCAGGGGTCGACTCCCGCTAAGTGCCGAATCACCAATAATTTAGACTGAACTTCAGGGGGATATGAAAAGGGATTCCATGACCAACCTGCTGGTTTTCTTGGGTTTTCCGGCCCTGCGGCCGCCCGTCAACCTGTCATCTTTATGGGAACGTTCCGGTCAGGGTTCACTCCGAGCAGCTGGAAGGCCCGTTTCTGGACCGGGGTCGGCCTGGTGACGACGGACAGCAGGCTTGCGTCATGGTCCGACAGGCGCAGCTGGTTCAGCGCCATCCCCGAGAGATCGTCGAGCAGGGTGCGGAAGCTGTGGGCGGGCAGGTCGTCTGCGGTGCGCTTGGTTGCGGCCTTCCGCCGGGCGGATTCCGACGGCCAGGCCTTCTCCACCGGCGAGTTCCGCCGTTCCCGGGCGTCCGCGCGGTCGTCGTCCTCGAACAGGAGCGGCGCGAGGCGCCGGCGCATGTGCCATTCGACGTGCAGGGCCAGCATGCAAAGGAACACGTGCGCGCGGACGTGGTCGGGGGAGTACACGTAGACCGGACGGATCCGGAGGTCGCTCTTCGCGTTCCGGAACGCGCGCTCCACGCCGGCGAGCGACTTGTACGCCTCGACGGCCTCCGTTGCGCCCATGGAGGCGGAATCCAGGCTGGTGCGGATGACGTACACGCCGTCGAGCCTGGCCTCCGCCTCGATCCGGTCCTTCCGCCTGCGCCAGGAGACGCCCCTGTCGGTCACGTCGACTTCCATGTGCTTCCCGACCTTCCGGCGGTTGACGTCCCTGCCCACCCGGCGGTCGATGGCCTCCCGGCCCTTCAGCCGGCCCGAGCGCACCGACCTCGCGATCGCCGCCAGCGCCTCCTCGGTGGCCTGGAGCAGGGCCGAACGCTTGCGCGCCCGCTCCTGCCGCAGCCGGGGGTTCATGCAGACCATCAGCCGCTCGCCGGGGAAGTCCGGGCCCGTGACCTCGGCCACCGCGTCGGGAACCAGGGCCTCGGGCACAAGCGGGGCCGGGGCGCCGTCCGCGCCCTCCTTCAGGAGCTTGCGGATGTCCTGCGTCTTCAGCGCCGAGATCCAGTCGAGCCCCGCCGGCTCGATGTCCTCGCGGATCCGCGCCGTGGTCAGCATCCCCCTGTCGCCCACGAGGGCGATGCGGTCGATGCCGAAGCGCTTTCGGATCCTGTTCACCTGGCTTGCCACCGTGGACGGGTCCGCGGTGTTTCCGGGGAACACCTCCACCGCGACCGGGCAGCCGTCGGAGGCGCAGAGCATCCCGAACACGATCTGCCGCTTGCCCCTCTTCCCGTCGCGGCTGTGGCCGAAGGCCGCGAGCGGGCAGCAGGTGCCCTCGAGGTAGCTCGAGGAGACGTCATGCAGGATGAGCGTTCCGTCCTTCAGGTGCCGGCTGGCCAGGCTCCTCTCGATCCAGGGCTGGCGCTTCAGCAGCCAGTCGAGCATGTCGAGCACCTCGTTGCCGGCGACGGGGCCGAGCCCGAGCAGGGCGCCGAGGCTGCTCGTCGCGGTCTCGGGCGACAGCCGCCGGGCGGTGGCGAGCTTGGAATCGGGCGACAGCACCCTCGAGACGACGGCGGCCAGCGCCAGCTGGCGCTCGCGGCTGCGGGTCCGGTGGAGCATGCGCTCGAGGCCGAGGTCCCGCGCGGTGCCGAGGACGGCGGCGACATGCCCGTGCAGGAGTGAGCGCTCCACCTGCATGAGGTCGCCGACGTCGCTGACGGCGACGGCGCCCTTGAGCACGGCCCGGAAGCCATCGACGATCTCGGGCGGGAACTTCGAGAGGTTGGCGACGGTCCTCTTGCGGATCCGCTTTCCCTCCCGCCATGCCTGGCGGAGGAGGATTGCGGGCTTTCCTGCCTGGTTGGGCACGGATTCGATGTTGAGGGCCATGGCGGGCATCCGTTATGGGAACTTTCCGGGCATCATATGCCGACCCGTCCCATGATGTCAAGCGGAAAATCGAAAAAATGTTGCGTCCCCGTTCAATCTCCTCGGGACCGCTCGCCGGATGCGCTGGAATCCACGCCTGCGGGGGTTATGGCAACAGAAATCCATCTACAGGGCCTCAGAACCGCAGATTCCCGTTTCATGTCAACGGGTTGCACGCAAAATGACCGTGTGAAGTTCCGTTTAGACGGTGGATCGCGAGACCTTCTTCTCCGCAACGGATTGACCCCCAGGATTTTGGTGGTTCCGGCCCTGGCAAAACTCCTCGACGGCGATGACAGCGTCGGCAGCCAAGGTTTCGGGATGGTCCATGTGCGTTCTGTCTGCAGTTACTGGTGCTTTGCTTTGTTATCCGTCTTCTGCGAACCGGATGCCGCAACCGATCGTTCCAACTGTCCTAAAATTCGTCCTTTCAATTGCTCGGGCAATTCCAGTTTTTCGTCGTCCGCCTTGGTCACGCAATTGCAAAGGATCTCTACAAGATCAAATCGCGCCGTTTCCGCCGTATGGCTTCGATGCAACTCAAGCAAATCAGGTCCGTGACAATCGCGCAGCTTGGATCCGCTGCCGCACGGGCAATCATGATGCCCCCGGTAGCCATACTGAAAGAGATGAAACGCAACCTCCAGAGCCTGGACCTCGTCGGCGAGGCCGAGCTTGTCGATGTAGAAGCGCGCGATACCCCCTCCTCCATGCTCCCGCTCGCCGAAAGGGTGGACCCCGTGTCGTTCCCAGTAGCAATAGCCATAGCAATATGGAATGACGAGGTTGGTCACAAAGCCTCGTAAGCAAGGCTCTTGCCAGAATGTCAGCCGCTCCTCGGTCGGAACTGCCAGACACAGCTTTCCGTTCGTGTAGACGTGCTCGTAGTCATCCCTGATTCTGCCGCTGGTTTCGAGCACCCAAGGCAGCGCCTTCGGGTAGGCTGCCGGAACGATCAGGTCGATCTCGAAAGCATCCGCAATCGTCTCGTGACCGTCGCTCGACGCCTCGAACGGCAGCGGGCCGGACACGACGAGACCATCCTCCCTTTCCCGGAAGCGCGTCAGGCCCACGTAGTCCCGCCGCAATTCCTCGATCTCTGCTCCCAAGTCCTCCAGCACTTAGGGCCGCCAAGGCCTCGCCGCTTCCCCGATGTGCACCCGCGCAGGACTGGCCGCGGCCTCAGTCAGCGTTATCAGGCCAAGGTGACTCGCCGCTGCCGACGCGCCGAGAGCCGCAACAAGCCGGCGCTTTGCCGTGCCGAGCCGGTTCTCAGCAAGGATGTCCACGAGGTCTTCCTGAAGTGCATCGACCCAACGGAAGAACGCCCGGGCGCGTGCATGGTTGTCCTCATGCCAGCGGTCTGCAAAATTCTCCTCAGGATTGACCGGGTTGCCGATGTACCACTTCCCGTCCCGCGTACGCTGAATGAGCCCCAAAGAAGCAAGCGTCTGTTCGATCATGCGGTTTTCGACAAGCCCCGCATGTCCATGCAGCTTCGAGGCGATCGCTGTCAGAGCCGCGTAGACATCGGGCTCCCCAATATATAGATGTGCCGCCAGAGTGGTCACGATCATCGAGATCGGCGCGTAATCGGCGTTCGTCATGCCGTTGAACATCAAGTCCCGGTGGCGCTTCATGATCTGGATTGACCGCTGCAACGGCGTGCGGACCAGCTGATCGGGGACATCGTCCACCGACGCATAGATCGTCGTCGCCCTGGCCCTGATCGAGCGCTTCTGCTCCGCCAGAACCCGCTCGAAGACCGCCCGGTTCTCTTCGTCGAACCAGTCGCCATAGCCCTTCGGGTTGCTGGCTGACCAGTTGTAGGATGTTCCCAGCCGATTGGTGATCGCGATGGCCTTGTCGAACGCGCATTTGCGGTCCGGAACCGACGGAAGGACATCCAGGTGAAACCCGATGCCGTCCTGTTCGGCATAGACAAGCGTCCAGCACCGCTTTCCTTCGTCATCAAGCATCCTGCGGTACCTGTCGTGCGCGCGAAGACGGTCGCCAACCACCCGCTTCACCGTGCGCGCATCCGTCCCATCCTTCGCAATCGGCAACTCGCAAACGAGATCGATATCGTAGTCTGCCTCCTTGCCGCCTCTTATCGGCCTGACGACGGTCCCCAGTCGGAATGACCCCTGCGGGTAGATGTCCGGTGTATCCGTACAATCGGGATACTCGCCCTCTTCGAGCCAGTGCCCGACAGCCTTGTATCGATCGACCGCCTGCTGGTACTTGCCGGGTGGGATATCGATGTCTTCCGCGACTTTCTCCAGGAATTTCGCATAGGTGTTCTTGTCAATCGTCATGAAAGTCCTCATTCAAATCGTAGACGGGCGTGAATTCCTCGGCTGGAGCATCGAAGAATACGGGCTCCAAGACCGGCGGCCGGTCGCGGCCATTCGAGTGTCCTAAGCCCTTGAGATCGAGAATCTTACGGGTGTCATCCATCGGACAGGCGTTGTACGGAACCGTATGGTTGACCCGGTACACGGCATCTCGGTCGTGCTCGTGTCCGGTAAGCAGCTTCGCCGTCACCATCGCGCGGTGCAAGCGCCCTTCTCTGTTCGACCGCGCCAACCGTGTGCCCGCAGTTCCCGGCCTCTTCTGCACGCCCCGCATACGGCCGGACTGTCGTAGGATCATTGCGCTGGCCTTGTGTTTCGCGCCATATTGATTGGCCGACACCGCAGACATCTGGGTTGGCGCTGCATATTCTCTGGTACGAAAAACAAACTGTCAATGGAAGATTTTGACAATTTGTGTTTGATATTAGACACTGTGACCGATGCCGCAGCAGCAGCATTTCAAGAGGGAGGAACAAAAGCCATGAAAGCAATAGATCTGGGTCGACGATTGCGCTCGGCGCGCGAGGCGCGCGGCCTCAGCCAGCAAGCCGTCGCCAATGCCTTGAGCCTTCCCCGAACCGCTGTCACGCAACTCGAAGCGGGCAGCCGCTCGGTATCCACCCTCGAACTGATTCGACTTTCCGAACTCTACTTGCACCCGGTCGCCGACCTCCTGCATGAGGGATACGAGGGCGAGGACAGGGATGTTCTGGTCGCCTTGCACCGGCTGGCGCCGGGACTAGAGGACGATCCGGCCACGCGCGAGCAGGTCGCCCGGTGCGTGCACCTTTGCCGCGAAGGCGTCGCCCTCGAACGTTTGTTGGACACCGAATCTCGGTCTGGTCCGCCCAGCTACGAGATGCGGCTCCCCCGCTCGTCCGGTGAGGCGGTTGCCCAGGGAGAAGAGGCGGCCGAACAGGAGCGCCGCAGACTTGGAATCGCCAACGCGCCGATTGCCGAAGTTTCCGAGCTCATTGCTTCTCAAGGAATCTGGGCGTCCGGCGTTACGCTACCAGACAGAATGTCGGGTCTATTCCTGCGACATCCCAGCATCGGGCTGGCTATTCTCGTGAACTCGCTCCATCCAAAAGGACGGAAGCGCTTTTCCTACGCGCACGAATACGCGCACGCCCTGCTGGATCGAAACGGCAAGATCACCATCTCCAGCACCGACAATTCGTCCGAAATGGTCGAGAAGCGCGCCAACGCATTCGCCGCCGCCTTTCTCATGCCGAGAGGTGGAATCCGTGCTTCACTGCGGAACCTCGACAAGGGCCTGCCGAGCCGACAGGACCACGCCATCTTCGATGCCGCTACGGGCGGCCATATTGAAGCCGAACAGCGTGCGCCAGCCCGCTCGCAGCGCATCACCTACAAGGACAATGCCCTGCTCGCGCACCACTTCGGTGTGAGCTTCCAAGCGGCCGTCTATCGACTGAGGAGCCTTCGATACATTTCGGAACGCGAGTGTGGCGAGCTCCTCGACAGGGAGCGCTTCGGCCGCAAATACCTAAAGGCGCTCAGCATGTTCGGCGACGTCGGCGAACGCGAAAAGCAACGCTATTGGGACCGAGAACTCCGTAGCGAAATCGCGCATCTCGCCATCGAGGCCTATCGCCGCGAGGAAATTTCCCGTGGCCGGGTCCTGGAGTTGAGCAAGACTCTCCGGATTGCCGGCGACACGCTGCTCAACCTTGCCGAAGAGGCTCGAGGCGAATGACACAGGTCGTGGGAGAACACCAGCCGGCGATCATTGTCACGGATGCGTCCGTTCTCATCAATTTTCTGCGCATCGACCGGACCGACCTGCTGGCTGGCCACTCCCACGCATTCCTTGCCACCGACCACGTCGCCGCGGAAATCACGGACCGCTATCCCGATCAGCAACAACATTTCGCCGCCGCACTTGCAGCCGGAACCATCGCGGAATCCCGCGTCACTACGCCCGAGGAGCTTCGGCTCTTCGGATCCATGTTCGCCACCGGGCGCCTTGGAGCCGGCGAATGCTCCGCCATCGCCCTCGCCGTCCACCGCCGCTACATCCTCGCGATAGACGACCGCCTTGCCACCACACATGCCCGTCGTGCCGACGCTACTCTTCGCATCCTCGCGACACAGGACTTGGTTGTCTCGATGATTGGCCAAGGCCTCCTCGACATCGCGGAAGCCGACCGAATCAAGCAGGAATGGGCTACACGTCACCGATTTCGGCTCAAACTAACCAGCTTCAAAGACTTGATTGAGTAACTCTCGATGCTGACAGTCATCCAACGCAGATCTCGGCCAGGCTTCGTTCGTCCGGCCGTCGGAAAGCTATACAACCGCAAGCCGTGACGACATACTTCTACATTCGAAATTGACCGCTTTCTGGCTGTAATTCCAGAAACAAAAAGATCGGCCTTCGTGATGCCGCAATCCAATCTCAATGAACACTAATTCAAGCAATGCACCTTGTGTGCCAGCTCCTCTCCATTGCAGGCAAGCCACAAAATTCCCGGATTTGTTTTCGATTTGTTGCGGGATACATCCGCAACCGGACATTTCCGTTTTTCTCAAATTCCTGATCGCCGTGTCCAGGACGGTATAGCCCGGTTGAGGTGGTATTGGCGTTTCGAGTGCAGTGCGCATCTGCTTGTCCGCGGCCATGCCCCGGCCAAGATCAATGTCGCCTGAGTCAAACAACGCGTCATCGAGAGGGAGATATCATGACATGCTGAAACGGCTCATCGAAAACTTTGTGCTGAAAGCGACGGATTGGTGGTTCCGGGTGTCTGCTATCGAGCGTTACTTGATCACATCTGGAATCGGCTTGTTAATCGCTATCTTTGGTGGAGTACCGCTGATAGCCGAGCTTTTGCGGCTCGCCCTCGGTGCTGTACCAGTGGGGTATATCAACGCTCAACAGTGGTTGAGCACCGCAGATCTCTGGATTCTTGTAGTTGCTTCGGTCATGGTGTCCGTAGGGCTGGCCTTGGCTGTCGCCCGCTTTGTGCGAGACTCAAGACTACGCTCGAAGAAACGCGTCCTCGTGATCGAGGCGCGTGGGTTGCGGGATGATGATGGCGCGCCGTTGGCTGAGGAGGTTGCCAAACATCACCAAGGTAAGATCATCCCGAGCTTGCTCGATTTGCGCAACAGGTTGGATGGTCAGGTCATTCAGCCGGAAAGAGCCCTAAACGAGATCTCGGCGGCCCACAGATCGGTGCTTCAGCACCAGAAAGATGGCGATCGCGCTGATCTAACCACGGTCTACGGCGGGCTCACTTCAGTTCCCTACACATTCCTGACGGGCGTTCTTCTCGATGATGAAGGTGGTCTCGTGACCTACGATTGGGATCGCACGCAAGAATCTTGGCGCAGGATCGAAGGCGACGATGACGGCATCGGGTTTGAGGTCAACGGACTCGAGACGATATCTGATGCATCCGAAGTGATTGTTGCGCTCGCCTGTTCCTACCCGATCACGGGTGATGATCTCGCGACAACCTTCAGCTTGCCGCTCGTCAGGGTGACGCTCGAGGATATGTCCTCGGATGCACACTGGTCGCAGAAGAAACAGAACCGGCTCGCCCAGGAGTTTTTTGAAATCGGAAAACAACTGAGCGGTATAGGTGTCAAACGGATCCACCTGGTTCTGGCCGCGCCCAACAGCGTCGTCTTCACCCTCGGGAGGCGTTACGACAAACGAAACTTGCCTGAAATCATCGTCTACCAATATCAGCGAGGAGTGCATCCAGCCTATCCTTGGGGTGTGATGATGCCGGTCAGCGGCGTCGATCGAGCACGCGTCATCCATACGAGCGACACGGCCGGGCAGACAGTATAGGGGTCGTTTGCGGAAGGGGGCGAAATCCTACGCTAAGCACCGAGGACGGCGCCGTTGCAAAAAATGCTTTCAGCTGTGCTTGAGAGCGAGGTAGCGGTAGATTGTGCTATTGGAGACTCTCCCATGACCGAGAGTACCGCAAAGTGTTGGGCAGCTGTCATATCAGATGCCATGAGCCGTGCCGGAAGTTGCCCTTGTGGAAGATTCGGTCCGGGGGAATGCTCGGGCATCATTGTCACGGGGCCGGCAAGAGTCGGCCAAACGAACCGGATAAGACCATGGACGCGCCGTTGAGCGCGCCGAGGAACCGCGACGTTCTGCCTGGAGCATCCCCGAATGGCACCGAGCCGATCCGGCAACAGGGAGAAGGACAATGTGAAGGCACGGGAAGGCGACGCAGGCGCGGTTGCTGCCTGGAAAGGAATGCCTGGGCCTCGTCCATGGCGCGATCCGGGGGGGGGGTCCTGTGGATTTGAAGGGGGAAAGGAAAAGGGCTTGACAGAGTGGTACTTATTTGAGCCCCTGCCACCGTCAAATCCGATATTTTGCTGCCCCACACTTTGCGGTACTCTCCTCGTTTGCCACTGGCAGCTTGGCGCTCGCCGTCTGGCACCTGATCGAGCGTACAGATTTTTCGGCGATCGCGGCGTCCATCACCGCGCCGACAATCTACTGCACCGGATGGCGTCGTTTGACGCAATTGGCGAGGACCTTGCCACAGTTGGCGCGCATGCGCGCGCGTCCTATGAGAGATCGGGGTGCTCATCTACCGAGGCTAGGGCAGATCTCCGGAGGGCATGATCTTGCACCAGGACCAATTGGTCCTGAATCGCCCGTGTGAAGGGCCAGTTATTTGACGGAGTCGGCGATACGGACGCTGAGCGGCAAGGGATGGACGACTTCACCCCGCTGCATGCCGCCGCGTCGCGCTACAACCTGGATTCCGTCGCAGGAGGCCGGGGTTGGCAGAGACAACCTCTAAAGCACTCGGATCAAGCCACGAGCGCTGCTAGGCCTCGCCGATGATCGCGAGAGCCTTGAGGGCCCAGTCGGGAACAGCCGCGTCCATCAACCATGTTCCGCCCTGAAAGATCGCCACCACCCGGTGCGGCCGGTCCGGATCGGAGTTGTCGTGGAGATGGACCTCGTCCGCGCACGCGATCGCATCCGGAAGATTGGCATGCGAGCGCGCAAACCGCCGCCGCACGTCCACTTCCGGGACATCGTGGCCGCCGAATGCGACCCGGCTGCGGATACGGTCGAGGGCCCTGGCTCGGCGTCGCGACCGACACATAGTGCAGGACGACCCGGTAGCCTGCCCGCCGCGCGGCCGTCATGTGACGAAGAATTCCTGACCCGGCAAGCGTGGTCTCCGCGAGATGTGTCCTGCCCTCGTCAAGCGCAGCCTGTCGCCTGTGCAATGCCTCGCGCGTCGCCGGTGCGGTTCCATCGGCCGTCATCCGCGCGCAACCTCGTCGGGATCGATGACTCCCATGCCATCGAACAAGGTCGTGTTCTGCGTCAGAGTGGACTTGCCGCACCCGTTCGGACCGGAAATGACGAGGAGGGTCGGCATGGCCGCTCGCTTCGGTGGAATCAGGCAGGTTCCTGGTCTGGTGCACGGAGCACCTGGTCACCGTCCTTGGTCCGCGCGATATAGGCGCCGTCGGCACGAACTCCGTAGAGCGTGCCGCCGGCCGCTACCTGAGCCGCCAGTGCCGCCTTGATCTGATCTTGCCAATCCTTCGGACGGCGCTGCATGTCTGGCGGCGGTGCTGTCGTCTTTCCGAGCTTGGTCATGTATCTGACAATACATTCGGGATGTGCGCCCTTCAATCCTTCAATTCTGCAATCATGCTGATCAGCAGTCCGACGAAGTGGCGGTGCGTCATGCCCTGCGCTGCCCGATCGCTGGAATTCCGGTCAATCAGTCAACAGGTTTGTTTCCCGCTACCCTCCCGCGCCGAATCCGGTCATGATCCAGACCGTCCCGCCCCCGCCTGACTCGCATTTGGCAGTTGGCAAGCAGGCTTGCGCGCCCGGGGCACGACTTCGACAAGTCGCCCATCGCTTGTTGCGACCCCCTATATGTAGATTCCGCTTGCGCGAATCAATTCCTTTCGTCATGAGTCACGGAAATAACCAGACACACGCCTTTTCCCGTGACTACGGTGAGCGAGCAAGACATGGACGAGACCGTCAGTCAAATTGGCCTCAACGATCGCATCCGGCGTCACTCCGAGCATCTGTCGGCCCAGCTGCATTCGCAGCGTGAAGAGATTTTCCCTCCTGACGCCAAGAAAGTCATGCGCAATTTCACTTCCGGCGAGGCGGCCGCACTTCTGGGTCTCACGGATTCCTACCTCCGCAGGCTCCACCTCCGCGGAAAGACCCCTGCCCCCGAGCAGACGCGAGGCAACCGGCGGCTCTACTCGGCGGAGGACATGCAGACGCTGCGGCAATACCTGGAGGCGAACACGAAAAGGCCGGGAGAATACTTGCCCGGGCGCCGCGAAGGAGACCACCTCCAGATCATCGGAGTCATGAATTTCAAGGGCGGATCCGGCAAGACGACAACGGCCGCGCACCTCGCCCAGCGACTGGCACTCCTGGGATATCGGGTCCTGGCGGTGGATCTGGATCCGCAGGCTTCACTTACCGCACTGCACGGGATCCAGCCGGAATTCGACATGGAGGACAACCAGTCGCTCATCGCCGCGATCTGGTACGAGGGAGCGAAGCCGACCAGTTCGGTGATTCGAAAGACCTACATTCCGAATCTTGACATCATCCCGGGCAACCTCGAACTGATGCATTTCGAGCATGAAACGCCCCGGTGGATGCTCAACAGGCATCCGGATCTCTTTTTCACGCGGATCCGCGACGCCTTGGCCCAGGTCGACGACAGGTACGACGTGGCGATCCTGGACTGCCCGCCGCAGATCGGTTTTCTGACCATGTCCGCGCTTGCAGCTGCGACCGGCGTCCTGGTCACGGTCCACCCGTCCATGCTTGACGTAATGTCCATGAGCCAATTCCTGCGAATGACTGCAGAGCTCATGGACGAGATCGCGAGAGTGGGCGCGGATCTCGGCCACGACTGGATGCGGTACCTCCTGACGCGCTACGAGCCTCATGACGCCCCCCAGAACCGCCTCGTCGCGTTTCTCCGCACGATGTTTGGCGAAAGCGTCCTCAACGCACCCGTGCTGAAATCGACGGCGATCGCCGATGCCGGACTGACCAAGCAGACGCTCTACGAGGTCGAGCGCAGCGCGTTTACGCGAGCGACCTACGACCGCGCCATCGAAAGCCTGAATGCCGCCAATGACGAAATCGCGCAGTTGATCCAGCAAACGTGGGGCCGCCCATGACAAACACGAAGCAATCACGCAAGTCCGTGCTCGACAACCTTTCGAAGCCGGCCGCCGCGTTCGCCGCGCCGTCAGCGTCCATGATGCGGAGCAATCTTGCCCTTCGCGCGGCCCGGGATGCGGTCGACAGCCACCAGGTGTGGGAACTCGACCCCGCTGACGTCGTTGACGAAAGGCTGGCCGACCGCCTCGACCCGGCTGACATTGCCGACTTGCGGACCTCAATCGAGGCCAACGGTCAGACGGTGCCCATTCTCGTGAGACGCGACCCCGGAAAGGCCGGACGCTACCTCATGATCTATGGTCGCCGCCGTCTCGAAGCGGTGCGTGCATCGGACAAGGTCGAAAAGGTTCGCGCGCTTATCGCCAACCTCAGCGATGGCGAGGCCCTGCAGGCCCAGGTCACCGAGAACACCGCGCGTCGCGACCTGAGCTTCATCGAGCGGGCTTTGTTCGCCCGCGAACTGGTGGAAGGCGGCTTCGGCAACCAGACGCACGTGGCCGAGCTTCTGAACCTGCAAAAGTCGACGGTCTCAACTGCCATGAAGATTGCCGAGACGGTTGGCGTGGCGCTCGCGCGTGAGATCGGCCCAGCCCTGGGCATCGGGCGCCCGCGTTGGGAGACGGTGTCCGCACGCGTCGCCGATGGCTCCGTCTCCGTGGACGAACTGATGGAGGTTGCCAAGGCAGCGAAGCGCAAGGCCCACGACGCGCGATCGGACGTAGCTTCCGCTGCGACCTTCGAGGCCGTGTTTAGGCGTGCCACCGGCGCGGCTGCCAGGTCGCCGGCCTCGAAAGACAGCCCTGGGCCCCGGCCGCTCAAGCTTGCAGGCAAGCATGCAGGAAGCGTGCGTGCGACCGCGAAAGGGGTAAGGCTCGACATCGAGGACGGAGCGACCGGATTCGCAGGATGGATTGAGGCCGAGGCTGATTCGATCCTGGAGGAACTTCACGAGCGCTGGGAAAGGCGCTCGGAAGTGTAAGTGCAAGCAGGACAACAAAAAAAGGAGGCACACAGGCAAAGAAAAGGGGCCCGCAGAACCGTAGCTCCACGAGACCCGCCTTAAGTCTGACAACTACAGGTTAGTCTCCGGAGCCGACTTTCGCAAGTCAAAATTGATTCGCGGGCCAGGAATCTGTTGCCGTCGTGATGAGACCAATGGAATACAGGCCAATCACTCCGTTCAAGAAACTGGTCGACGCGGCCGTGCTGCGCAACCAGGCACATGCGGAAACGGAACTGCCGGCCGAACGGCCGAACAAGTACGAGGCGCTTAGTCACCTGACCGCTGCGAGGGAAGTCTACGATCTCTCGGACCGCGATCTCGCGATCCTCCAGGCGCTTCTGAGCTATCACCAGGGGAAGATCCTCGAGAGCGAGGACGGAAACCTAATCGTCTATCCCTCGAACAAGTCGCTTTGCGAGCGACTCCAGGGAATGCCGGAGCCAACCCTGCGCCGGCGGCTGGCGCGCCTGGTGAGGGCGGGCATCGTCATCCGGAGGGACAGTCCGAACGGCAAGCGCTACTGTCGCGGCTCAGGTATGGACAGGATCGCCTTCGGGTTCGACCTCACGCCGCTCGTTGCCCGCTTCGAGGAATTCCGCAAGGCCGCAGAGTCCGTAAAGCAGGCGGCGGAGCGGCTCAAGCGGCTCCGGGAGAGCGTGAGCCTCATGCGCCGCGACCTTGCCGGGCTGGCCGAATACGGCGCGATCGTCTCGCCGGCCGAAAGCGTCTGGGAGCGTTTCGCTGCGGTGGCGCTGTCGGCCGCACGCAACCTGCGCCGCAAGCTCGGCCTCAAGGAGCTGACTGCCCTCGCAGATGGCTTGCGGGACGCACTGGATGAGGCAAGAGACATTCTCGAGCCCGCGGATTCAATGGAATTGAGCGTCAATGACGCTCATTTTGAGCGGCATATTCATAATTCAAATACACAATCCATTGATTCTGAAAAAAGAGTCATGAAAAACGAAAGAAGCGGCGACCTCGAGCCCGACATTGACCTTCACGCGCCAGACGAGAGCTCCAGTCAGGAGCCGGATGACCGAATTCCATGGCCCAACATCCCCCTGCCCCTCGTTCTCGGCTGTTGCAACGAGATCCAGATTTATTCACCGGACCAGAAACCGATCCGGCATTGGCACGAACTCGTCAAAACGGCAGACACGGTAGTTCCGATGATGGGCATTTCGCCTTCTGCCTGGCAAGAAGCGCGAGCGCGCATGGGTCCTGCAGAAGCAGCTGTCGTAATCGCGGCGATGCTTGAACGTGTCACGGAGATTCGTTCCCCGGGCGGCTACTTGAGGGCGTTGACTGCAAAAGCCGCGGCCGGCCGGTTTTCTTCGGGCCCGATGGTGATGGCCTTGATGCGCAGGGAGGCTGCGTGAAAGTTCGCAGTTGTGAATTCTCATGGAGACGGAAGTGCGTGAGACGAAACGGGAGGCTCAGGCTCGACCAACGCGACACCCTGCAGATTGGTCAACCCCGCCTTAGCTCCCTGCCCCGTACTTTCCGGCCCTGATGGGTCGCAGAATTCAAGTGCCGAGACGAGGGTTCGTTGCCTGTCATCCTCGCGCCGTCGCAAAGCGCTGTTGATGACCGCTCGCAAGGTCGTGCAGAGGTCCAGTCAGCGCCGAAGGACGACAACTCGCTGAGAGTTCAGAGCTGCGAACTTGCTTCCGTTGGACCCTGCGCGGCCGATGCCGGTCCGACGGTGCGGCACTCTCCGGCAGCGTCAGTCGGTCCCGTAATTGCCGAGGCAGGAGCGCACCCCTATTTGGTGCAAACGCAATTCCGGCAACCCACGTTTACGGGAGCGGCACAACACTTAGCGGTCGGGGTTGCATCGGAGCCGAGCATGATGGGAAGGTAGAAAGATGGACCAGGGTGCGAAATGGTTCCACGACAAAGTATTCGGCGAAACTTGTTGGATGCGGATGCGGAGCGACTCCCTGCCCCGTGGAGAGGATGCCGGCCGAACATATGGCCTCCTCAACGGCATCAGACAGAGGTTGATCACGAATTGAGTGCCGTCGGAACAGTCTCCTAAGACCGGGTAAGTTCCGTCGCGGGTCCTTCTGGATCCGATCTTCTCCGATGCGGCGAAATTGGCCAAGTTCAAACGGCTCCACGACATTGAAAGGGATCTCGGGAGACGATATGTCGTCCTTGCTACAGCAACCACTATTTTCCGTTGCTGCATGATGCGGGGCAAGTTCGCCACTTTCATTGCTAAAGAAAGTTTGTCAGACGCCCCAGGAGAGTGCAGGTAGTTCAAGCCGTTCCCCTCAAGGTATGGCTCAAGTGTCGCGTCGGCGCGTGTGACAGCAGGCTTGCACGGGTCCTTGAGTCGATACGGCCTGAGGGTCGCGGCGCTATGTCACGGAACAACAATTTCGTCACGTGGCGCGTCGATGGCGCGGATGCAGTTGTCGGTACCGCCGGTCCGTTCCTAGGAGTTCACAGCTGCGAACTTTGCTTTCATGTTTCAGCAGCATGGCACACTCCCCTGCCCTCGGCGCAGGCACTTCCGTCCGTGGTGGTCCAGACCGCGCACAAATTAGCAAGTCAAATTCAGGTGTGGTCTCGAAAGTTCGCAGCTGTGAACTTTCGCATTGCGACACATGAATGGGAACCCATCGCAGGCGGAATCTTCCGGACCTGATCTGGTTTCCACCCATGCGAGATATCGGGGGGGGGTGTCGTTTGCAGCTCATGTCGTCGATGCCAACGTTGGCCTTGGGAAAGCCGTCCGTGCCGCGCGGAAGAAGCGATGCGGCATTGAAAGTTCACAGCTGCGAACTTGTTTGTGAGAAACCTTCCGGTCCTTCGCCCGCGCGTGCATGCGACGCCCGTTTGCCGAAGTTCTTTGCCCAAGAAACGCCGGGTCCTGCCTGCGCGATAAAGGAATTTCTGTCCTTGCTGGCGGCAGCGATCCTTGCCTGTATCTGGGAGAGAGACCAGCACTTCCAGTGCACATGACTGATCCGTGCTATTCTTTCTTGGTCCGGAGGTGGCTACAACATACGGACCCCGGGCAATTGCACAACGGTCAGGCATTGCTGGCGGAAAGTTCGCAGCTGCGAACATTTTGGCAAGACGGTGCGCGACCCGCATGCGAGGGATGTCCATAGGTCGCAGCTGCCTTTCGCGGATCACAAATCGGATCCCCGGCCATGCGGCGGTTAATTCAAGGCATGACAATTCGTTTCTGCGAAGTGCCCAAGACTGCCGGCGACCCAATGCTCGCTCACTTCGTCTTGTCGTGGGGCAGGGCAGGACGTTCGGCTTCAGGGAGAGGGGCTTGCCCGCGCAAAATACTACGAGTCGTCATGGTCTGTATCCCCTGGCTCGTTGCTGCCACGAAGATCCGGGCAGAGATCCGAGGCGCTGGAGGCGTGGAGCGGCAGCGGCTGAAAGCAGTGGATCCGGCAGAGCTCGAGTTGGTCGACCAATGCCGCTGCCATCGGTCACAGTCTGTCGTGTTCCCTCGGCCAGAGCCGGCGAGCCTTTCGCAGCGCGCTCGCAACGTTGAACACGAGGTCTTCGCGTTCTTCCGTCGTATATTCGCACAAGAACATTACGAGTACAATTGCCGGCATCGCCGATCGCGGAGACGCGCCGCCACACGTCGGCCTCCCGCGCAGGACCCGTCACAGCCGTGCCCGGGATGGCCGTCCGTCCAAGCGCCGGCCAGAGCCTGCGGGAGACCGAAGGATTGCACCAGCGGTCAGACGGTAGGGCAGGGGGGGGCGTCGACCTTCACCACCCATTGTGCTGCACGTGACAGATAACTCGAGACCCAACTTCGGCACGACAGGCTGAAGAAATCCGTTCCATTTCAAGTCGTCGGGCATTCGGCCGTTCGATTTCAGATTCTCGTCTAATACGCTCTCGCCGATCTTCGTTTGGATAACGTGACATGGTTCGGAGGAATTGGGACAAGGGGTCTGGCGATCGTCACGTGCCAGAGGAAGGAGCCGCCTCTTCGGACGCGCCGGTCTCCGGGGACGCGAACCATGTGAGTTGGCTGGGGGTGTCGTCGGCAGAAGGATGTGGCATGAGTCTTCGGTCAGGGACATTTCAGTTGAAATTCAATCATTGCAATGCCATGGGCGTCAACAGTTATCTGTATCCGGATGAAGGATGCACATCCAGGGCAAATTGGCGCGCTTTCTGTCCGGGGACCAAAATTGCCGGCCCGCATTGAGCGTTCGAGGTCGCGGTTTGCGCCCTTTTTCTTCATTCGTCCCTTGAAACAAGGGCTTTCGCCACGAGCGCCGACCCGGGCTCCGTCGCCGGCAGGCAAATGCATGCGTTTGCAAACGGGCGGTTGAATGAAACTTGTCAAACTGTAAATCCAGCGTTACAGGGTTGGACGGGTCTGCAACGCAATCGACGGGGCAGGGCAGGGCAGGGCGCTCAATTGTCGCTCAAGGAAGGTCGGGATTCCCTAGCCTCCCGCTCGCAGCCGACCATGACCGGCGCAAACGACCTGAAGACGCGAGGAGAGATCATGACGGACCTCGAGGCAGGCATGAGGCGGTGCAAGGCGGCATTGCTGCAACCCTGTCGACATGCAAGCCGCCAGGGAAACTTGCGCGTCCATCCGGGTGCCGGCGGCCGGCCCTTGCCCGGTGCGGACGTGGCGTGATGGCAAGGAAAGGCACCCTGCACGGGTACGCTCGCGTCTCCACGGGCGAGCAGACGCTGGAATCGCAGCTTCGCGCGCTCAGGGGGGCGGGATGCGCAACGGTGGCCGAGGAAACCGCCTCTGGCGGCGACCCGTCCCGTCCGGTCCTGGCCGCGCTTCTCGACCGCCTGGACACCGGAGACACGCTCGTGGTCGTGCGCCTGGACCGTCTGGGCCGGTCCTTGCTGCATCTTCTCGAGACGATCAACGGGCTCAGCGAGCGCGGCGTCCATTTCCGGTCGCTGGGGGATCCGGTCGACACCGCGTCGCCCCAGGGCCGCTTCACGTTGCAGATTCTGGGCGCGATGGCGGAGTTCGAGCGTGCCCTCATCCGCGAGCGAACGATGTCCGGGCTTGCCGCCGCCCGTGCGGAAGGCCGCAGGGGCGGCAATCCGGGACTGGTGTCGGGCGACCGGGCAATGCTCTCCCGGCTTCGCCTGGCGCGCCGCGAGGCATTTCTGGAGCGTCTCTCCCGCAGCGCCGGCGACTGGGCTCCGGACGTCCGCAGGCTGCGCCCCGACATGCCCTGGCAGGATGTCCTGTCAGTCGTCAATTCTCGCCTTCCGGAGTCCCGGCGCTGGACGTTGCAGCGCCTGGTGCGTGCCGCCAAGGCCTTCGTTGCCGAGGGGTTCCTGCCTGAGACCGTCCTGGAACGGGCGTCGGGACGACGGAAGGACGACCGCCTGCCGGTCCTGGTTGCGGCGATGCGTGCGGCACGTCCGGGCGTCACGCTGCAGGAGATGTGCGAAATGCTCGAGGAGATGCGCGAGCCGACGCCCCGAGGACGCGCGACGTGGTATCCGTCCTCTGTCAGGTCTCTCCTCGAACGGGCGGAAAGACTGGGAATTGCGCCCGAGCGGGCGTCGGCGATCACTCTCGGCAGCGTCGGTCAAGTCGGCACGCGCAGTGCGGCACGCGGGTGAGTGCAGGGGCAGGGGAGGAGGCAGCGGAGCGTGGCCCGGCCTTCCGTCCGGTTCGCCGCGCGATGCAGGCGCGCCGACGGAACGGCGAAACTTTTTCTTGACATCGTTTGCCGCGGCGAGCTTTTTTTGGGGAAAACTTCGTGCGGGTCCATTCCGGGGCCGCGCCAGAGGGAGGGCAGTTCCCATGCCGAAGGCAATCCATGCGGCCGTCGTGGCCGCGTCATCGATTTACCTGGTCCGGGGCCTGGAGCGTTGCGGCCTTTCGTTGCGTTCCCGCTTGACAGGCCCGCTCGCCCCGAACCTAACTGGTGCCTGCCAGAAAACCCCCTCGTCCGGCGATTGCAAGTCCGGTTTTCGCCCGCGTTTGCGCGTCTGTCGCCCGAGAGCGTGGCACGCCGCCGGGCTGACAGCGCCAGCTGGCGGCGGGATCGCGTGTTCGGGACGTGAATCCGCGTCCCTAGGCGGCGTCGGCGCATGGGCTGCCGTTCCCGCGCCGGGCGGGTTCCGGATCGTCCGGGTCTTGCGGGGATGTCGTCAGGCGGCGCGGCGCTGCCGTTCCCGCGCCTTCCGGCGCAGCAGAAGGCCGATGCGGTGGACGTTCAGGGCGACCACGGAGAGGGCGACGACGCGGGCAAAGCCCTCGGCGCCCTGTGCCAGGACCCGGTCGAGACCGCGGTGCCCGAGGTTGTTGATCGCCGATTCCACCGCCGGATGCTGACGGCGCATCGCGGCGAACCCCTCGCCCCGCTCGCGTTCCTGGTCGGCCTTGTTGAGGTATCCCTTCTTCGGCAGCACGTTGTCATCGAGCAGCTCGTCGAGGCGGACCCGGTTCCCGGGGCTGTGGAAGCCGCGGTCGAAGCTCGCTGCGCGGAGGTCGGGAAAGGCTGACTGCGCGGCCTCGACCATGGGCACGGCGAAGTCGACGTCGCTGCCCTGCCACATGACCTCGTGGTGCAGCACGAAGCCGTGTTCGTCCTCCAGGATGCAGACCGGGACGCCAAGCTCAACCGGGCATCCCGCCTTGCCCTTCGAGATCCAGCGCGTGTGCGGCTCGAAGATCGAGAACACCTTCTCGTCATGGGGGATCGTCTCGCCCTTGAGCAGGCGGCGGTCGGTCTGGTCGATCTGGCGCACGGCATGCGACAGGAAACTCCTGATTTCCGTGATCGTCCAGGCCGAAGCGCCGTTCGCGGCCAGCTCAGGCAAGCTCCCCTCTACACGCAGGACAAGCTCGCGGCAGCGCGCGAGATACTCCTCCACATGCTCCGGACTGGCGCGCCGGGTCGACCGGACCTTCTGGAACAGCCTCCTGACCGACTTCTGCAGATGCTTCCACTGGCGCCAGCCGGCGACGTCATGCTCCGTCGCCGCACGGCCCGTCGTGCGGAGCAGGCAGCGCATCGCGTCCCAAAGGAGGCTGACGTCCGTGGGATGGTGAACGTCGGTCTCAACCACGAACGAGTCACAGCGCCCGCGCAAGGGCGCGCCAGGCTTTTTTCTCGCGACCGCATGGCCGCTCTCCACGATCAGATGGTTGACCCCGACAAGAAGTCCGGGGCTCAGGAGGCTCACGTTGTCCACCAGCGTCTGGTAATTGTAGCGCTGCTCGTCCCAGACGTCCGCATGGCCGAGGAACCGGCGCAGCGTCTTGTGCTCGTTCGCCAGCTCGTGGAGCCGGTCGAAGTCGCAGCCCAGCCCCTGCTTGACCACGCCCATCACCAGGATCCGCCACATCTCCATGCCCGGCCGGCCGACCTTCCTGTCGATGCCGGGAAGCATGTGCTCGTCCATGAGCGCGAACAGCCGCGCGCGGAAAGTCTCGTCGGAACAGAGATGCTGGAGCCCGATGAGAAGGGCGGGGATGTCGTCCCTGGACTTGAGGTCCAGGTCGATGTCCTCGATGCGGACCTCGCCGAGTTCCCGCTGCGGATTGATTGCTTCTCTCATGCCTGCCTCGCGAAGAATTGCCGGAATCGACCGGAATTGCGCAAAAAGGCCAGGAAAACGGCACTTCCGGCCCGGTCTTCGATCCGGAGAATGAAAGATTCATTGATTGGAGTCAATGGCTTGAGGATTTTCGGGCAGGCACTAACTGGGATCGCCGGATCGCCGGATCGCCGGATCGCCGGATCGCCGGATCGCCGGATCGCCGGATCGCCGGATCGCCGGATCGCCGGATCGCCGGATCGCCGGATCGCCGGATCGCCGGATCGCCGGATCGCCGGATCGCCGGATCGCCGGATCGCCGGATCGCCGGATCGCCGGATCGCCCAACCTGCGTATGCATCACGGGATCGCTCTCGCCCGCTAGCCTCCCGGCCTGAATCTTCTGCCTCCGCCGGCAGGCGTTCCGACACCCGCCGGCCCGCTTCCTCCTCCGACAGCTTCGATCTTTCTCCCGCCCGCGCCGCAGCGGGTACCCGTGCTGCCACCCGCCGTCTGCGGCGTGGCCTGTTTTCAGCCCTGCTGTGCCTGCCGCTTTTGCTCGGCTTCGCCGCGGGCGCGCAGGCACAGGTGCTTGCCAGCAATATCGGTCAGGCGGACGGTGGCACGGTGACGTTCCAGCGCGACCACGCCATGCCATTCACACCCGGGCTCAATCCCGGTGGCTACCGGCTGGAGAGCGTTGACATCGAGTTCGCATCAGCAACCTCGAGCGCCTTCGACAGCAATGTCCTTGCGGTCGAAATCCGGCGCAGTGACGCCCACCTCAGGGTTGGCGAGCTTGTTGGCCGCCTGACCAACCCACAGGGCACGTCATTTGCCGCTGACCGGCGCATCAGGTTCACGGCGCCGGGTGGCGGCATTGACCTTGAGCCGAGGGACGGACCGAGGGACGGACGCGCATACTATCTCGTGCTTGATGTGGCCGGCCAGCGCGACGCGGATTTCGCAAAGATCCGGACCACGACCTCAATCGCCGATGATGCGGGCGGTGCCGCCGGTTTCAACATCGGCGCTGGCTTTAATTGGCGGATGGCCGGCGACAATACCGCCGCCGGCTGGACATGGGCAGGAGGTCGGGCCCTGAAGATCCGCCTCAACGGCACGGCAAAGGGACCGCCGGCCCCGCCCGGCCTGGAGTTCAGCACGACGCACCTGACCTGGAACGAGAGCCAGGGCTGCGGCGAATTCGAATACTACGATCCATCCGGCAACAAGATCGAAAAGAGGGAAGGAGAATCTGCCCAACAACTCCGGGAGCGCGCCCGGAAAGTCACCGCGCCCTGGCAGACGGGCATGCATTCAACCCCTGGGGCAAGCATGGAGCTTCCCGCCAGCGCCCCCGGGCCGAAGTACAAGGTCAGGCTGACGACGAAGCCGTCGGAGACGGTGAAGGTCAATGTCCATGACCCCAACGACCTCATCTGGTGGGGCAACAACACCCACCGGACGCTGAGCCGCGTCCTTGTCGGCCGCGACAGGAGGGCGTCGAACGGCCGCGGCGGGGCCGGCAAGCCGACGCTGACCTTCACGCCGTCCAACTGGAACCAGTGGCAAACGGTCAAGGCCAAGGTGGCCTGCACCGATCATTTCCCGGATGCGGTGCCCCTCAAGCACGTCATCCAGGGGGAGCAGGGCGATTTCGACGGCGCCAAGCGCCGCGTCAACTACGGCGAACTCGACCAGAGCTGGACGGTCTGGGTCCGCGTCAAAGAGGCAGCGCCGCCGGTGGAGATCGAGGCGGAGAGCAAGGTGTCGGGCCTGCCCCCGGCGGGCGAGACGATCACCCTGGCCGAGGGAGCGACCAGGGATTTCAAGATCACGATCGGCGAGGCGATGCTGCCCATTGGCAGCAGCGGGAGAGTCGATGTCCATCTCTTTGCCGAGCCGGTCGGCAATGTGATCAGGGCGACGAGACGGGACGGGCAACCTCTCGTTGACGGCGTCCTCATGGACACCATGACCTTCACGAATTCCAGCCGCGAACAGTGGGTGCGCCTGGAAGCCGTCGGCGCCGGCGATACCAGGCTTGTGGTCTCGGCGGAGCGTGACTTCACCTGGGCCCATGAAACCCGTCGTCACTGGTCGCCGGAATGGCCGGTCACGGTCACGGTCGAGCACGCCGGCATCTGCGGGCGCACGAAGGCGGTGCGCGACGCCATTCTCGGCAAGATCGGCGTCAGCAACTGCGCCGACGTGACCCCCGAACACCTGGCGGGCATCAGCGGCGACTTCCAAAACGACTTCCTGAATTTGATCAGTAAGGGGTTGAGCAGCCTGAAGGCAGGCGATTTCGACGGGCTCATCAATCTGAAGCGCCTGCGGCTGACCCGAAACAGCCTTTCAACGCTGCCGGCGGGCATCTTCGACGACCTCACGGGATTGCTGGCTCTGGACCTGAACTACAACCAGCTGACGACGCTGCGGCCAGGCGTCTTTGACCGTCTTACAAAGCTCAAGTATCTGTATCTGAATAACAACAGCCTCGCTGTGCTGCCGGATGGCGTGTTCAGGAACAATCTGGCGTTGGCGACACATCGGTTGGACGAAAACCCCGGCGCAAACTTCACCCCGACGGCGAATGCCGGCACCGATCAGACGGTGGCCACCGGCGCTGAGGTCACCCTCTCGAGCACCGCCACCGGGCCCTGGGCCGAAAACGACATTGCCTGGCACTGGCGGCAGGTGGACGGCCCGTACTCGGACGGGGTCGTCCAGGGAGGCGTGCAGAGGGACGGTCAAACTGCCACCTTCACCGCCCCGGCCACAGCCACGGTCATGCATTTCAGGCTGGCCGCGACACCAAAGGTGCTGGTCGAATCACGTCCAAACGTGAGCGGCGTCACGCCACCGCCACCGCCGATCAGGGAGCGCGGCATCTTCGACGGCTTTGCCTGGGTCACCATCACCGTCGAAGGCGGCCAGGGCTCGCCCGCTCAGGCGGCGCCAGCGCCCACCGAGACAGTCGCCAACCTGCAGCTGGCGGCGGTGGACGACACCAGCGCCACCGCCACATGGGACGCGGTGGCACACGCCACCTCCTATGACGTGTCATGGGATGCCAACGGCTCCGAGACCGCCGTCTCCGGCGCTGAGAGCGTGACCGGCACTTCGGCCACCATCGAGCACAACGCCCAGGAAGCCATGACACTGACGGTCACGGTGACGCCGGAATACATTGACGGCAACGGCGTGGTGCAGCGGCTCGACGCGCTGGCCGCCACGGCAACGCTCGCCGTGGGGCCCACCGGCGACGCGCTGAGCGCCGACACGCAAAGCACTGACAACCAGGCACCCGCCTGCGTCTCCGATGCCCTCCTTGCCGAAGCCCAGCTGGCTGCGAGCGAGACCTGGCGGAGTTCGGACCATGTCGAGCGCTGGAGCCGGGTGCTGGCCGCCTTCGGGGAGGAGAACGCCTACAGCAGCAACCCGATGACCATCACCGAGGCGCAGGCGCAGGTGGATCGCGGCCTCAAGCGCTGGGCACCGGTGGCGCCGGCGCTCGAATGCCTGGCAAACCAGCCGCAGGAAGCAGCACCGCAAGAGGAGGAAGAGCAGCCGGTAACGCTCGCCACGCCCGAACTCAGCCTTTCGGCGGGGTCCGCCGTGGACGAGGGCAGTAACGCCAGTTTCACCATCACCGCCGACCCGGCGCCTTCCAGCGACCTCACGATTGCCTACAGTGTCGCCCAGTCCGGCGAGTATCTGGCCGCCCCCGGCGCCGGCGCCCGCACGACAACACTGGCAGCAGGCACGACCAGCACCACCCTCACCGTGGCCACGGAGGACGATGCGGCCGACGAGGCCGACGGCTCGGTCACGGTCACAATCGATACCGCCAGCGGCTACAGCATCGCTACCGGCAAGGGCAGCGGTGCCGTCACCATCACCGACAATGACACCCCGGTGGTGAGCATCACCGCCGGGCCAGGCGTCACTGAGGGCACGGACGCAACCTTCACCGTCACCGCCGAGCCGGTGCCGGCCGCACCGCTCGATGTCACCCTCACCATTACCCAGTCCGGCGACTTCGCCGCTTCCGGCCAGATAGGATCGAGAACCGTCACCATCCCGGTTGCCGGCAGCGCCACCTTCTCCGTCGCCACCGATGACGACACCGCCGACGAGCCGGACGGCTCGGTCACGGCAAGCGTGGATGCCGGCACGGGCTACGCGGTGGCCGCCGCGCCGGCCAACGCCGCCTCGGTGGCGGTGTCCGACAACGACGCGGCGACGTCGGCGTCGGGCCCGACCATCTCGATTGCCGATGCCACCATGAATGAGAACCAGCACAACGGCTGGTTCACGGTGACGCTGAGCGAGAAGGTCGCCTGGCCGGTGCATGTCTACTACGCCACCCGCGACTCGTCCCCGGTCTCGGCCGTGGCCGGCCAGGACTATCTGGCATGGAAGCGCTCCTGGCAGCTCAGGGCCCGCTTCAGGCCAGGCCAGACCGAGACGAAGATCCATGTCCCGCTCTACAATGACAGCCATGACGAGGATCCGGAGACCTTCGAGATGGTGCTGTTCGATGCCGGCGTGAACGGCCCGCCCGGGATGTCGGTGTCGATCGCCGACGGCGTCGCGGTGGGCACCATCGTCAACGACGACCCGATGCCCGCGGCGTGGCTCTCGCGCTTCGGGCGCACGGTGGCCGAGCAGGCGCTGGACGCCGTGGCGGGCCGCATGGCGGCCGCGCGGACGCCCGGCCTCGACGTTGCGCTGGCGGGCCACGCGCTGGGCGCGGAACCTGACGAAGGGGAAGCCGGCGCAATGACGCCCTCGGAACGCAGGGCGGCCCGGGCCGAGCGCGAGGCGGCCGAGGCCATGGCCGAGATCGCGCGCGGCATCGTCGCGGACACGCACGGCACGTCCGGCGACCTCGCGGCGGATCCCATGTCCGTGGACGCGCGGGACGCGCTCCTGGCCAGCGGCTTCACGCTGACCACGGGAAGCGGCGACGGCGGCAGCACGGCCTTCTGGGGCCGGGCGGCGCGCTCGGGCTTCGACGGGCATGACGGTACCTTCTCGCTCGACGGGGAGGCGACCACCGTGACGCTCGGCGCGGACCATGCGAGGGGGAGATGGCTGGCCGGCCTGGCGCTGCTGCGAAGCTCGGGAGACGGGAGCTACCGGGACGACGGGACCGGGTCCCGCGACGTGTCGCGGACGTGCGCGGAGACGGACCCGGAGGCGCGGGCCGTCCCCTGCGACGGCGCGGTCCGCGAGGGCGACGGCACGGTGGAGGCCACGCTGTCGGCGGCGGTGCCCTACGCCGCGCTGCAGGCCTCGGAACGGATCGGGCTCTGGGGCGCGATCGGGACCGGCACCGGCGAGGTGACGCTCAGGCCGGAGACGGGCGGGGCGCTGTCCTCGGACCTGTCCTGGAGCATGGCGGCTGCGGGACTGCGCGGCGAGCTGCTGGACGGGACGGGCCGCGGCAGCGGTCCCGCGCTGGCGGTGGTCTCGGACGCGCTCTGGACGCGCACGCGCTCGGAGAGGACGCATGAGCTTGCGGCGTCGGGCTCCGCAACGTCGCGGCTGCGTCTCGGCCTGGAGGGCGGCTGGACGGTCGCGCTCGGGAACGGCGGCAGCCTGTCGCCGAGGCTGGAGGCGGGCCTGCGCCATGACGGCGGCGACGCGGAGACCGGGTTCGGGATCGATCTCGGCGGCGGGATCGCGTGGACCGATCCGGGACGCGGGCTCTCGCTCGGCCTCTCGGGGCGCACGCTCGTGGCGCACGAGGACGGGGACTTCAGGGACCGGGGCCTCGCGCTCGACGTGGCCTGGGACCCGCGCCCGGAGACGGGACGGGGCTGGTCGGCCTCGCTGAGCCGCTCCCTTGGCGGATCCTCCTCCGGCGGCGTGGCCGCGCTCCTTGGCCCGGACGCGTTCCCCGACGCCTCCCCGGGCGGGGGCGGCGCGTGGAGCGCGGAGGTCGCGCACGGCACGGCGCTCGGCGCGGGCATGGTCGCCAGCCCCTACGGGCGCGTGGGCGGGACGCTGGGCGCGAAGGACGAGGTCCGCCTCGGCTGGCGCGCCGGGCCGGACGCGCCGCACGCGGAGGACACGACGCTCGACCTCTGGGCGGAGCCCGTGACGGGCGGAGGCGGACGCGCGGTCGGCGCAGGGCTCGAATGGAGGTGGTGACGGCGCTCCCGCCCGCAGGGAGGGCCTGCCTTCGCCCGCCGGGGGCGGCGCTCCGGACGGCCGGCATCGACGGGCGCGCGGTTCGGAGCGCATGATGTACCGGTGGCGGCGGGGGTTCAATGCACAACAGGCGGCAGCGAAGCACGCCGCGCGGCGATTTCCCGATGATCCGGGCCGCTTCCGCATCATGAAATGCACGGAATGTGCGCCGTCACTTGAAGGATTAGAAAATCCGGGAAGCAAATGTCAGTGCAGCGACATGGACTTGTCTGGCGGGCATTGGCTTTAGCTTCCTGACAGCATCCATCCGACCGCCGCAATGACGGCAGCGGCGCTGGCGGAGTTCAGGGCAAGGCCGACAATGACGATACGCCAGGTCAAGCGGGTTTCGACCTCTGCAATCTCCGTCCGCAGGTCGCCGCGCAGGTCCGCAAGATCGGCCTTTGTCGCAACCCCGCCCGTCACTCCAGCTCGGACGACCTCGGTGATCGCCTCGGCCTGATCGGCGTCAAAGCCTCTGGCCTTGAGTTGGCGCGTCATCGCCAAAGTGTCGAATGCTGCATCCGCCATGCCGGAAAGGTAGCACCGCCCGCTCGTTGCTTCAACTGGTCGAACGAAGTGGCCGGGGACCCCGGGCCGGGCGCCGCCCTGCAGGAGCGTCACGGCGGCTCGCTGAGCGGCCCTGCGGTTTCGGACCCTTTTGCCCTTGCCCGTGCCTCTCCGCGCCGCTCCGGGCGCATGAGGGCCGGCGCTGGACAAGTGGGGGGGGGGGTAGCTTTCGGCATATGGCATTGCGGCTCTTCGCGGTGCGCAGCTTAGGGAGGTTACCATGAAACGTCTTTCAACCTGTGTCCTGGCACTCGCGGCCACCACGCTTCTGACGGCCTGCGGAGGCGGAAGTGACGGAACGGGAAGCGCCGAAGACGGCAGCGACACGATGCCGGAGGTCCTGCCGGACCGGGACACCATCTACCGGACAAGCGCCACCGCCGATTTCGTCGCGCTCGGGGCGCGGAAGCTCACCGGGGCCGACATCAGGTCCGAGATAGTCGGCAAGAGGCTCAAGAACGTCGGAGGCGTGGACGGAGCCGTTGCAGATGCAGACGGCTGGACGTGGAAAAGCAACGAAGACGGAACCGCAGTCTCGCGCGGCGCAAGAGGCGGCTCGGAATGGCCCTCAACATGGTGGATCGCGAACGATCAGTACTGTCGCGGCAACGAAGGGGAAGGCTTCGACCGATGCAGCAGCGTCTACGAGCTGGACGGCGTCTATCGCTTCACGGAAACCGAAGACGGCGACGGAGACCCGGACAACCTGAGCGGCTGGTCTGTTGCGGTCGGAGGATGGGACGCGGGGCAGCTTCTCCATGACGGGGAGACCCTGACCGCCCGCCACGTCGCGGCAATGATCCTGAACCACCCGGAGGGGAAAGCCGAACTCGTTGAACCGGTCGGTTTCAGCGTAAGGCGCACCGACAACGGCGAATACGTGGTCACTCTCGACGGCTTCGAGCACACGTTCACCGTTGCCGAGCGCACCGACTGGGGCGCGGTCGGCCCCGACGACGCCCTCGACATCTCTTTCTCACACTGGTCCAGCAGCCATGATCAGCTTGATGCCGGCCACAGCGGCGGGGAGCACTGGATGGTGTTTCGTGCCGCCAGAGATCACGAAGAGATCAGCGGCAGCGACCCGCAGCTGAGAACCTTCGTGGCGTTCGGCAACCCGACCGCTGACTTCAGCCGCATGGACGGCGTGACGGCGACCTATGCCGACGGCTTCGCATACCTGGACCTGATGAACGCCTCGTTCGACGATTTCGACTGGGACGGAGACCGGCTCCAGGTTCAATCCGAAGACGTCGAGTTGACCGCCAATTTCACCAACTCAACAGTTTCCGGTCGCATCCAAGGCTTTGCGGACTGGGATGACGGCACCCCTTACGACCTCACCCTGACAATGCCTGAAACGGAATTCGGCACCGAAGGGCTTTCCGGAAGCTTCAATGTTTCCGGAAAGGCAGTCCAGCAAGCCACTGCCGACTACGACGCGTCGTTCTGGGGACCGGACGCGAACGACGTTGTCGGAACAATGAGCATCGCCGGCACGGCCAGCGAGGCGGCCGATTCCCTGCCTTTCGTCGGCGTCGGATGGTTCGTGGCCGGACAATAGAGCGGCAATCCACTGGCGGCCCGCGCTTCGGATCAGCGCAGGCCGCCGAACCGGATGGGCCAGCCGCGGCAGTGGGCAGGGCGCAACGACCGGGCTGACGTGCGGGCGGCGCTTGGACCAGGAAGCAGATCATCGCGGCCATGGCCAGCAGCATGCGGGTTTCGCGCCTGGCCCCTTCCGTCTCGCGCTTCGCCGTGTCCGCCCGGAAGCGTTCAAGGTTGGCCGAAAGGCGGTTTCGTCCCAACAAAGGGTGCGCCAGGCTAACTGGTGCGAGTGCAGCGGGTGAGAGTCCCGCAGGAAGGGTGCAGCGAATCTAGCTGTTGAACTCGCAGGTGAAAGTCCTGTCGGCGCAATTCTCAGTTTGGCGCCGTAGCATATCCCACTGAACGCAGAGAGATCTGTGCACAGCGAGCTGGGAAGTACAAAGTCACCGTAGGCCAGTCTATTGACCTGGTCTGGTCAGCCAGGGTGGCGAGCAAACCGGAGGGCCGTAGCGAAAGCGAACGATTGTTTGAAGCGACGAAATGGGACTCCCACATGAAGCTGATTTGTGGGGCAAATGGGGACGCCAAGGGTTTCCTTTCCACCTGATGGCTAGAACCGATGCGGAAGAACTGAGGAAAGCACGCATTGGGTCCCCCGACGTATAGACGGCGGCAATTCGGGAAAGTTCAGCGGTGAAAGATCGGAAGGTGAAAGGAACAGACAGGATGACCCATGAATGTCAAAGACCAAACCTATAACCGTAAACGGGAAATGGCGCGGAGTATCTTTCACTGGCGGATGAGGTCGATTAAGCGACGATGGGTGGGACAACACAACCCACTCTGAGCGAGGACCTCTGGGTTCGGGTGGCTACAAGTCCGGCGTCATGGTGTCGGTGCTCAGAAACCGATGTAGAGTGGCGTCAGCCTGTCGCCTACGGATAGGGTAAACGCCTGCGGCGGACAGAGTATGGCTGGGTCAGCCTTAACCTGTTGCAGCATGCGGAAGGCCCTATCTCAACTTTGCGGTGCCCGATGCTTGAAGCCGTACCCGGGAAAACCGGACGTACGGAATTTTAGGGGGGCCGCTGGAAACGTGGTCTATGGTGGAACTGCGCACCCGCCCGCAATCGAAAGAGCGGGACCGGAAAAGCCTCCACCTAAGGACGCGCGCGCCAGCAGCCTACCCAACAAAGGTTAACCACCGACTTTCACCGCGAGCCGTGCGCCGGGCACCGTGAGGTGTCAGGTGAAGCGTCGGCAGCGGCATGTGCGGGCCGGGCGATTGAGCCTCGAAATGGGATTGATCGGATGCGCCGAGACTTTCCTTTGGGTCGAAGGCAACACCCATCAGCCGATATGGTGAGGCGAAATGGGGCATCCCGGGGTCAAAGAACCATGGCACGTACAGAAGCATTCCACCGGGACCTGGGAGGTCTTCAAGTCGCCCCGCAGTCGTGCGGGGCCGCAGCGGAAAGGAGGGGAAACCCAAAGCCAATGACGGACGGCTTGAAGAAGTCAGACCCGTCCATAGTAGCTTTGAAACCAGCGAACAAAGGGCGGCAACGCTCAGCGGAGTTGGCGGAGCCAAGGGACGGGGCCGAGGGAAATTCGGGAAGCCGAAGCAGGCGCCGCGCGCAGAAGCGGGAAAGCCTGTCACAGGAGGCCGACCGGATACGGCAGGCTGCAAAGAGAAACCCGGAAGAGCGTCTCGTGGCGCTCCTGCACCACATCACGGTGCCCGTGCTGGCGGAAGCGTTCCACTCGCTCAAGAGTGACGTGGCCGCCGGCGTGGATGGCGTGACGTGGGAAATGTATGCCGAAGGGCTGGAAGATCGCCTGATCGACCTGCACGGACGGCTGCACAGGGGAGCGTACCGCGCGCCGCCGGTTCGGCGGGTCGAGATACCCAAGCCGGACGGCGGAACACGACCGCTCGGCATCGCCACACTGGAGGACAAGATCGTTCAGAAGGCGGTGGCGGACATGATTCTGGTACCGATCTACGAGTCGGAGTTTCTCGGGTTCAGCTACGGGTTCCGACCGGGGCGCGGGGCGCACAACGCGCTCGACGCGCTCACGGTCGGAATTGAGCAGCGCAAGATCAACTGGATTCTTGACGCGGATATCCGCGCATTCTTCGACAATTTGGACCGGGGCTGGATGATTCGGTTTCTGGAACATCGCATCGGAGACAAGCGCCTCATCCGCCTCATCACCAAATGGTTGAACGCTGGCGTCATGGAGGGGACCGACTGGACGGACACGGGCAGAGGCGTTCCTCAGGGGGCGATTGTCTCGCCGGTCCTGGCTAACGCCTACCTGCACTACGTGTTTGACCTCTGGGTGCACAAGTCATGGCGCAAACGGAAGGGGAAAGGCGACATGATCGTTGTTCGCTACGCGGACGACTTCGTGGTTGGCTTTCAACACCAGTGGGAAGCGGAGAGCTTCCTGAGCGATCTGAGGGAAAGGCTCGCCCGTTTCGGGCTGGACATGCACCCCGACAAGACCCGGCTCATTGCGTTCGGACGGTTTGCGAAAGCAAGACGGAAAGAACGCGGGCAGGGCAAACCGGAGACCTTCGACTTTCTGGGCATGACGCACTTTTGCGTCACCACCCTGCGAGGGAAATTCCGGGTCGGACGCAAGCCGTCCCGAAAACGGGTGAGGCGGACACTCAGGCGCATCAAGGAAGAACTGCGCAAACGTCGGCACATGGGCAAACACGAAGTGGCGCGATGGCTCGGAAGAGTCATCAACGGGTGGCTGAACTACTACGCCGTTCCCGGCACTTCAAAAGCCCTGTCGAGGTTTGTCATCGCGGTCAAGCGGCTGTTCCTGCGCGCCTTGCGCAGACGCTCGCAGAAAGACCGCACTGAATGGTCGGCACTGGCTCGCCTAATCGGAGTCCACTGGCCAGAACCCACCATCCGTCACCCGTGGCCCGGCCAGCGTCTCGCCGTCAACACCCAAGGCAGGAGCCGAATGCGTTAACGCGCACGTCCGGATCTGTGCGGGGGGACCGGGGTAACCCGGTTTCCTACCGCGATGTGCGCCAGGCTAACTGGTGCGAGTGCAGCGGGTGAGAGTCCCGCAGGAAGGGTGCAGCGAATCTAGCTGTTGAACTCGCAGGTGAAAGTCCTGTCGGCGCAATTCTCAGTTTGGCGCCGTAGCATATCCCACTGAACGCAGAGAGATCTGTGCACAGCGAGCTGGGAAGTACAAAGTCACCGTAGGCCAGTCTATTGACCTGGTCTGGTCAGCCAGGGTGGCGAGCAAACCGGAGGACCGTAGCGAAAGCGAACGATTGTTTGAAGCGACGAAATGGGACTCCCACATGAAGCTGATTTGTGGGGCAAATGGGGACGCCAAGGGTTTCCTTTCTACCTGATGGCTAGAACCGATGCGGAAGAACTGAGGAAAGCACGCATTGGGTCCCCCGACGTATAGACGGCGGCAATTCGGGAAAGTTCAGCGGTGAAAGATCGGAAGGTGAAAGGAACAGACAGGATGACCCATGAATGTCAAAGACCAAACCTATAACCGCAAACGGGAAATGGCGCGGAGTATCTTTCACTGGCGGATGAGGTCGATTAAGCGACGATGGGTGGGACAACACAACCCACTCTGAGCGAGGACCTCTGGGTTCGGGTGGCTACAAGTCCGGCGTCATGGTGTCGGTGCTCAGAAACCGATGTAGAGTGGCGTCAGCCTGTCGCCTACGGATAGGGTAAACGCCTGCGGCGGACAGAGTATGGCTGGGTCAGCCTTAACCTGTTGCAGCATGCGGAAGGCCCTATCTCAACTTTGCGGTGCCCGATGCTTGAAGCCGTACCCGGGAAAACCGGACGTACGGAATTTTAGGGGGGCCGCTGGAAACGTGGTCTATGGTGGAACTGCGCACCCGCCCGCAATCGAAAGAGCGGGACCGGAAAAGCCTCCACCTAAGGACGCGCGCGCCAGCAGCCTACCCAACAAAGGTTAACCACCGACTTTCACCGCGAGCCGTGCGCCGGGCACCGTGAGGTGTCAGGTGAAGCGTCGGCAGCGGCATGTGCGGGCCGGGCGATTGAGCCTCGAAATGGGATTGATCGGATGCGCCGAGACTTTCCTTTGGGTCGAAGGCAACACCCATCAGCCGATATGGTGAGGCGAAATGGGGCATCCCGGGGTCAAAGAACCATGGCACGTACAGAAGCATTCCACCGGGACCTGGGAGGTCTTCAAGTCGCCCCGCAGTCGTGCGGGGCCGCAGCGGAAAGGAGGGGAAACCCAAAGCCAATGACGGACGGCTTGAAGAAGTCAGACCCGTCCATAGTAGCTTTGAAACCAGCGAACAAAGGGCGGCAACGCTCAGCGGAGTTGGCGGAGCCAAGGGACGGGGCCGAGGGAAATTCGGGAAGCCGAAGCAGGCGCCGCGCGCAGAAGCGGGAAAGCCTGTCACAGGAGGCCGACCGGATACGGCAGGCTGCAAAGAGAAACCCGGAAGAGCGTCTCGTGGCGCTCCTGCACCACATCACGGTGCCCGTGCTGGCGGAAGCGTTCCACTCGCTCAAGAGTGACGTGGCCGCCGGCGTGGATGGCGTGACGTGGGAAATGTATGCCGAAGGGCTGGAAGATCGCCTGATCGACCTGCACGGACGGCTGCACAGGGGAGCGTACCGCGCGCCGCCGGTTCGGCGGGTCGAGATACCCAAGCCGGACGGCGGAACACGACCGCTCGGCATCGCCACACTGGAGGACAAGATCGTTCAGAAGGCGGTGGCGGACATGATTCTGGTACCGATCTACGAGTCGGAGTTTCTCGGGTTCAGCTACGGGTTCCGACCGGGGCGCGGGGCGCACAACGCGCTCGACGCGCTCACGGTCGGAATTGAGCAGCGCAAGATCAACTGGATTCTTGACGCGGATATCCGCGCATTCTTCGACAATTTGGACCGGGGCTGGATGATTCGGTTTCTGGAACATCGCATCGGAGACAAGCGCCTCATCCGCCTCATCACCAAATGGTTGAACGCTGGCGTCATGGAGGGGACCGACTGGACGGACACGGGCAGAGGCGTTCCTCAGGGGGCGATTGTCTCGCCGGTCCTGGCTAACGCCTACCTGCACTACGTGTTTGACCTCTGGGTGCACAAGTCATGGCGCAAACGGAAGGGGAAAGGCGACATGATCGTTGTTCGCTACGCGGACGACTTCGTGGTTGGCTTTCAACACCAGTGGGAAGCGGAGAGCTTCCTGAGCGATCTGAGGGAAAGGCTCGCCCGTTTCGGGCTGGACATGCACCCCGACAAGACCCGGCTCATTGCGTTCGGACGGTTTGCGAAAGCAAGACGGAAAGAACGCGGGCAGGGCAAACCGGAGACCTTCGACTTTCTGGGCATGACGCACTTTTGCGTCACCACCCTGCGAGGGAAATTCCGGGTCGGACGCAAGCCGTCCCGAAAACGGGTGAGGCGGACACTCAGGCGCATCAAGGAAGAACTGCGCAAACGTCGGCACATGGGCAAACACGAAGTGGCGCGATGGCTCGGAAGAGTCATCAACGGGTGGCTGAACTACTACGCCGTTCCCGGCACTTCAAAAGCCCTGTCGAGGTTTGTCATCGCGGTCAAGCGGCTGCTCCTGCGCGCCTTGCGCAGACGCTCGCAGAAAGACCGCACTGAATGGTCGGCACTGGCTCGCCTAATCGGAGCCCACTGGCCAGAACCCACCATCCGTCACCCGTGGCCCGGCCAGCGTCTCGCCGTCAACACCCAAGGCAGGAGCCGGATGCGTTAACGCGCACGTCCGGATCTGTGCGGGGGGACCGGGGTAACCCGGTTTCCTACCGCGATTACCGAATCGGCCATAAGATTTCATGGCTCGGGTTTCCTGATTTCGTTCTTCTTCATCCAGTTCGAGAGGTTTGCGGGCGTTGTGTTGTAGCGCTTCGCGATGAACCTTTGCGTTGATCCGTTCGCGAGCAGCGCTTCTATCTCCGGGCGAAACGGATCGAGCTTGCTCTTGCCTGGCCCTTTCGGCCGCCCGAGCGGCTGCCCGGAGGCCTTTCTCGCTCTGAGCGCTTCCCTGGTTCTGGCCGAGATCAGGTCGCGCTCGATCTCTGCAGCCATCGAGAACGCCATGGCGATGATCCTGCTCTGGATGGTTTCGTCGAGCCTCCAGGTCCCCTTGATCGCATGGACCCGAATGCCGGCGTCCGAGGCAATGGACAGGATTTCCATGCATTCGAGCATCGAGCGTCCGAGCCGTGAGAGTTCGCTGACGATCAGGACATCGCCCTCGCACGGTTCCTCCAGAATGTCCGCGATCCTTCGCTTGCGCCACGCGATCCGGCCGGACGCCTTCTCCTCGACGAATTCGACGCGGCCGAGATCCTCCCTGTTGGCAAGGGCGAGGATGTCGGCCCGGTTCTTGTCCAGGTCCTGCTCCTCCCTGGACACCCGAAGATATCCGATGGTTCTGGGCTGGCGTTCGACCATCATCCGTCAGAATTCGAAGAAAACGCTGTCTTTCAACATAACGGATAACTTTTCCGGTGGTTTGATCAATGACATTCATTTTACAGAACGCGTGGGAAAAACGAACGTTTTCCTCGAAGTTCCCGACGGCGGATTCCCTCATGCCCCGAATGCGCATCCTGAATGCGGCCGAACAGGCCCATTACCACAGCCCGCCGGTCTTCAACAGTGTCGAACGCAAGCGTTTCTTCGACTTCTCCCGGTCCGTCATGGATGCGGCGCATGGCCTGCGCAGCCCGGCGAGCCGGGTCGGGTTCCTGCTGGCATACGGCTATTTCCGTGCGACGCGGCGCTTCTTCCCCGCGGAGAGATATCATGAACGCGACATCGCTCTTGTTTCCCGGATTGCCGGGACCTCTCCCGACGGATTCTCCGCCGAGGGCTGCAGGGAAAGAACCCGTCTGCATCATCAGGACCGCATTCTCGACCTGCAAGGCTTCCGGCGGTTCGATGATCATGCCGAAGGCAGGCCGGTTGCGGAGATTGGCAAGATGGCGCGCGTTCATCTCAAGCCCCGGCTCATCTTCTGGCGCTGTGCCGACTTCCTGGTCGAGAAGCGGATACAGCTTCCAAGCGCGCGACGGCTGACAGACCTGATCCGAGCCCGGCTGAGCGAGAGGAGGCGAGAGCTCGCAAGCGTGGTCGACGCGAACCTGTCGACGGAACTGCGAATGGCGCTGGACGACCTGTTCTCGCAGGAGGGCGGGGAAAGCCGGTACCGGCTGACGCTGCTGAAGAGGATCTCGCAGTCCACGCGTCCGGGCATGATCAGGAAAACAGTTGCCGATCTGGAGGTCATGGCGGACCTGTACGAGAGGGTCACGCCCGTCCTGGAGATCCTCGACATCGGAACCGAAGGTGTCAGGCACTACGCCGGCGGGGTCCATAGATCGGAAATGTTCCAGCTGCAGCGTCGCTCGGACGCCGACCGCCATCTCCATGCCATTGCCTTCATCGCGGACCAGCACCACAGGCTTCAGGACGCCATGGCCGACATCCTTCTCAGCGTCATGCAATCCTTCCGGACAACCGTGGACCGTGAGCACAGGGACGAGGTGTTCGCGCAGCGGAAGGCCGTGGGCGCCCGGCTTGAGGAAATGCTGGATGCCTTCGACACCGAATCCCTCGACCTGCGGCACGAGATCCGTGCCCTGCTCGACCACGAAACCATGTCCGATGCGCTGAAGCTGGACGGCATCAGGACCGTTCTCGATCGCGACCGGGAGAGTGCCGCCGACGTCCTGCGGGAGGACATCCGCAAGGGCGCTGCCGACGACGAGAGCGTGTTCCATGACATTCTCGAGCATCGTTCCATTCGGTTGCAGAACCGGATCAGCCCGATCCTGAAGCAGATCGAGTTCGTTGGCGATGCGAGCGTGACGGACCTGATGGCCGCACTGGCATGGTTCCGCGAAAAGGACGGCAGCATCGGCCCGGGAATGCCCCTGGCGTTCCTGACCGGTCCCGAACGTGATGCCGTGTCGAACGGCCCGAGGGGGTTCAGGGTGTCGCTCTGCAAGGTGTTCCTCTTCCAGCACGTCGCCGCGGCCATCAAGGCCGGCAGCCTCAACCTCGAGGGATCCTGCAAGTATCGTCCCCTGGATGACTGCCTGATCGGCAGGGAACGATGGGAACAGGAGCGGCAGGCGCTTCTCGAACGCGCGGGGCTTGCGGACTTCGCCGATCCGGTGCCGGTGCTCAAGGAGCTCAGGTCCGCGCTGGACCGGCAATACGAAGCGACCAATCGGGCAGCCCGCGATGGATCCAACCCGTACCTGAAGTTCAGCTCCCCAGGCAGTTTCCGGGTGGCGACACCCGCTCTGGACGAAGTGGAAAGCGAGCCGTTGCGGGACGTCATGCCGAAGCGGCGCCTGGTGCCTCTGTCGGAAGTCCTGGCCACCGTCGACCAGCACTGCGGCATGCTCGGGGAATTCAGGCACTGGCAGCAACTCAACGTCGACCAGGCGCCCTCGCCGGCGATCGTGATCGCCGGCATCATGGGGCTCGGCTGCGCCATCGGCGTCCGGAAGATGGCACGGATCTCCCACGGCATAGCCGAGCGCGAGCTGGAGCATGCGGTCAACTGGCGTTTCTCGCTCGACAATGTCGCGGCCGCCAACGATCGTGTCGTGTCCGCCATGGAACGCATGGAGCTGCCGCAAGTCCACCGGCGCTCGCGCGAGACTCTCCACACCTCGAGCGACGGCCAGAAGTTCGAGGTCCGGAAACCCTCGCTCAACGCCAGCCACTCGTTCAAGCACTTCGGCCAGATGCAGGGCGTCAGCGCCTACACCTTCATCGACGAACGCAGCATCCTCTGGCACTCGCTGGTGTTCAGCGCCGCCGAGCGCGAGAGCACCTACGTCATCGACGGGCTGATGCACAATGACGTGGTCAGGAGCGACATCCATTCCACAGACGAGCATGGCTTCATGGAGGCGATCTTCTGTGTCACGCATCTGCTGGGCATATCCTGCGCACCGAGATTCAAGGACCTGAAGAAGCACAAGCTCTACAGGTTCCGGAGCAGCAGGGACGAAGAGGCTGAATGGCTGATCGTGCCGGCGAAACACGTCAACGAGAAGGCCGTTCGCGCTTCATGGGACGACCTGCTGCGCCTCGTGGCCACCGTCAGGCTGAAGGAGGCGACGGCTTCCGAGATCTTCCGCCGCCTGAACTCGTATTCCAGGCAGCACAGGCTCTACGCAGCGATGAAGGCGTTCGGCCAGATCATCAAGTCGATGTTCATCCTGCGCTACATCGATCAGGTCGAGTTGCGGCAGGCGATCGAGAAACAGCTTAACAAGGTCGAGCTCGCCAACGGCTTCACCCGGGCTGTCGCGGTCGGAAACCCGCGCGGCCTCGAACATGCCGAGAAAGAGGATCAGGAGGTCGCGGAGGGCTGCAACCGGCTGATCAGGAACAGCATCATCTGCTGGAACTATCTCTACCTGAGCCGTCTGGTGGAATCCGCCAAGGCACCAAAGGAGCGAGGCAGGATCCTGAAGATGATCGCGCTCCATTCACCCATGGCATGGGGGTACATAAACCTGCTTGGCGAGTACGATCTCACGCAGGACAGGCTGCGGGACAACACTGGCGTCCTGCCCCCAAATCTGCGCACAGGATCATTCCAGAAAATTGGGAGCCGCCAGATCGATGATGCGCCAGCCATGACAGGGCGAGATGTAATTCCCTATGGCGGATTCGGTACCTATGTTGGGTTAGGGCCGAAAAGGAACCCGTTTCCTGCGAGAGCGCATGAGCTGCCTTGGACAGGGCCGAAGCGCAGCTTCGGATGCGGGCCGCAAGAAGGCGATGTGAGGAAGAGGGAGAAAGCGTGAAATCCGCAAGCCATGAAGAAATGAAGGCACGCGAAACCCCGGAGATGCAGCGACGGATTGAGGTTCGCGCTGGCGGGCTTCGGGCCGAATTGGCCACTTTGCGCGCAATCCGCGAGAGACTTGACGTCACGCAGGTCGAGCTTGCTGCCGAGTTTGGCACCGGACCGGAAGGCCTCTCCCGCCTTGAGAGACGCAACGACACGTTGGTTTCCACCCTTCGAAAGGCCGTCGAGGCCATGGGAGGCGACCTGCGACTGATCGCCGAACTTCCGAACGGAGGGCGCGTGGAACTGTCAGACTTCGAACACGCGCAGCTACGGGGCCGTCGGCGTATGCGCCGCTCCCGAACGGCCCGGCGGGCAGGTGCTCGAACATGATCTTCGGGTCTGGAACGTGGACCTGGACGAGCTGAAAGCGACCCTGCGGAACGCGGGACACAACGAACTGGAGGGGATTGTGGGAACGATGGCGGAAACATTCCTGGAGCAGGGCGAAGAGCGCGGGCTGGTCAAGGACCTGGCGGAAGGGAAGGCGGAGGCATTCCTGCGCCAGGCGCCGATCATCGTGGGCACGCCGGCCGGGGTTCTGGAACCCCGCAGGCGTCACTGACCGGCGGCGTTTCGGAGACGGGGTTCCAATGGCGGCGTTCTCAAATCGGTCCAGGCCCATCGGTTCGTCGCGCAGGATCGCGTCGCGCAGGTTCCGGTCTTTGAATCCGGCCGCGACACCCGCTGGCGAGACTCCTCTTCAGGACCATTCTGCCGCTGCCAGCCAGGCCGAGGTCGCCTCGCGCCAGGACCTGGCGCTGCGTCTTGAAGGCCGGCGGCTGGGCAATCTCCGTGGCGGCAAGCTCAAGATCGTCTGCGGCTGCGGCCATTCCGGCGACGTTCCGGTGCCCGCCCTCGTCGCCCGGCACGGGGAGGAGGCCCGCGTTGGCGACGCCATCGCCTCGATGCGATGCGGCACCTGCGGCGCGCGAAGGGTGACCGAGGTCCGCTGGCTCGACTGAACGGAGCTGGAGCGGATGGGCGGGAATCGAACCCCCGTCTCGAGCCTGGAAGGCCCTTGCTCTGCCATTGAGCTACACCCGCAGAGCGACCGCGTAGTCTCCGGCGCCGCGGAGGTCAATCCGGTTTCCGCGCCGGCGCTATCTCGGGGACGGGGACATCAGCTTCAGGTCGCTGGCCCAAGGGGCCGGGCGCAACGAGGGAGTCAACCGCGTGAGCGTTGCATTCCCCGGCCGGGAGGCCGAAGAGTGCTGCATCCGGGCCCGGCTCGACCGTGCGCAGTTTCCATTGCCGCCCGTGTCCGGGAAGGATGGCGAAGGGAGGCCGCAATGAAAGATCGCGCGCCAGGTGCGAACGAGCGCATCCAGGACGAAGATCAGGACACCGTCAAGGTCGAGCTTCCCCGTGAAGCCTGCGAGGCCATTTCCGACATGTGCGCGTATCTTGCCGAAATGATCACGGCAGCGGGCTGCGGATGCGAGGCCTGCGACGAGCGGCTCGCGCAGGCCGAGGCATGGGAAAGCGTCTTCCATGGCATGGCGGAGACCGAACCCGGCACGACGTATGAGGTCGTTCTGGGGCAGGGGGAATACGTTCATTGACGAGCCGGTTCCGGTCGCTGCTCTCGGCGCGCGGCGCGGAGGCGAGAGTTGCGCGTCCGCCCGGCCAAGGAGCCGGGCGCCGGGCTCCATTCCGCCGCTCGCTGGCGCGCCCGGCTCCACGAAGCCCGCTGCGCGGTCTTCGCCCTCCGGATGACGATCCCTGACGCCTCCGGGCGCTGCCGCGCCCTGCGCGCTTCGCTTGCCCATACGCGGCTGAACGACTCCCCAGCGTCGCTGTCCTCCGGACAACCGGGATGGAGCCACTCTCGCTCCTGGACTCGTCATCGTGGCAAATCCGCTCCTGCGCGCGTCAACCCACGGCGGCGACCGGGTTGCTGGCAGCCGGATTCGCACGGTCGCTGCGCTCCCTGCGTATCGGGGCTGCTGCGCGGCCCGCACCACTCGCCGCCTCTGCGGGGTTGACCCGCGGGTCGCAGGGATTTGCCGAGTGGACGGCGTCCCGAGAGGGGCGTAACTCAGCCAATGGAGGAAATCATGGCGCATCGGACGGAAATTCTCGAAGGACTCGACACCCGCACCATCCGCGCGACGGTTCGCGGCTGGATCCTCGCGCACACGCTCACGGCGCCGCTGACCGTGCCCCGCATCGTCCACGAACTCGGCATGACCGAACGCCAGGTCCGCTTCGGCCTCGCCCAGGCCAGGAAGGAAGGCGTCATCAAGGCGGCTGGCGACGGCGAATGGAACAGGACTTCGATGAAGGCCTGAAGCCAAACCGGGCGGCCGAGAGGCCGCCCTTTTCTTGATCGGTTCGTTGACTGAAGGGGAACCGGCGCTGCGCGCCGGTAGAAGCGCTCGCGGCGCTCGCGCCGGCACAGGTCCAGGCGCAGGGGCGGTTGCCGCGGCAACCGGGCGTTCTCCTCGCCGGCGGCGGAGCCGGCTGCCAAACGCAAAAGCGGAACGAACTCCGAAGTGTCGGTCGACGCGCTCGCGTGCGGAGCGTTTCCCGGGCCGGCCGCTTGATGCCGTCCTGCAACCGTCGAGAACGGTCCTCGTGATCAAGATTGCTTTTCGGCACAGGGATGCGCACGGGGCAGGGTGCAGAACAGAATTCCCGTCGAGCCGGTCTTTGTAGCGCCGAACTGGTCGCGATCGCCCTCGGCCGGCCGTGAAATCCAGCCGCGACAAGGAACATGGTTCTCGCATTGCGGTCAGGCGTGGAACATTGTCCTTCCAGCCGTTGCCTGGCGCCTGGAGCCTCCGCCGAGGCAACGGTTTCTTCAACCGCGATCCAGCTCCAGGCCGAAGAAACGTCGCACCGACGGACTCTCGATCAAGGCGCGGGTCAGAACGATGACCGGTCCCGGTACGTCTCTTTCGCCGCTCCACCAACGCCGGACGGTGCGACCGCTCGACACCATGAAGAGCCTCGCCGCACCGCTGGCGCTGAGGCCCAGCTTTCGATGGGCCTCATGCAGTTCGTCTCCCGTCATCAGAAGACCAGCTTCACAACCGCCGCGGTCGCGCCCATGACCGCTGCCGCCGCGAGCGCCGGTGCGAGGAAGGTGTTCACTCCGATCTGGCGGGTTTCCGCGAGAAGCTTCGTGATCTCCGCTCGCATCTTGTCATCGATCTGGCGTGTCTCCGCGAGCAGCTTCGCGATTTCCGCCCGCATCTTGTCATCGACGATTGCCTGTTCCTGTTCTGTCATTTGTTCCTCCGTTGAACCGGGCACCATTGCCCATCGACACGAGAAACATAGGACCATTGGCCCGCCATTGCAACAGGAAACCTGCCCATGTCGCGGGAAGGCACGATAGATGTCCGGCAGGCCGCCAGAGATTCCCGACGCTCCGCGACTTCCGCTCAATCGTCGCACCCGGGTGGTGGCGGACGCGCTGGACCTGCCCAGCGTCGAGCGCAAGGAGATGCGGAAGTCCTGACGCTCTCAGGCCGCATTCGTGGGTGATTGCCCGGGCAAGCGGTCGTCAGCTCGACGTGAGGGTCCGTTCCAGGAGCGGATCGGCGCGTGATCGAGGCGAGCAGGGGCGACTGACCGACAATTCCCAAACGATGCCCAGCCCGCGAGCCGCCCGCGGACCCGCGCGATCAGGATCCGGCCCTATGTGCCGATTGCCACATTGTCGGCGATGGCCGACAAGGCGCGGATGCGAATGCTGGAGACGATCATGCGAGTCCGGCTCCGGACGAGGGTGCACACCGCCGAGACGATCGTCAACGTCGAACGAGACGTTCTGTCGCTCAGGGCCGCGAAGCGGATCTTCCGGGCGCTGCAATCCGCCGTGCCGGACAACGACCTGGAGATGATCGTCACGCGGTCCCGTCGCGAGAAGAACGGCATCGAGGTCGGCCACCGCATCGACCGCACCAACATGCACTGAGAGCGACCGCTGCCTCCCCGGCGTCCGGCTTGCACGGTCCAGGAGGCGGACGTAGCTTGGTCCCGCGCCGTGGAGAGACGGACCACCGGCGGCGCGGGGTGCCGGGCGGGCCGCTTCTCGCGCCGCCCGGTCCCTTCCTCCCTCACCGAGACGGAACGCGACCCCGGCCTTTCGGCCTGGCTTGGCACGAGGGTCAGGACACAAGCCGACCAGGCACCAGCTGCGCGGACGGATGCGCACAGCCAGCTGCCGCGGCAACGCCGGCCGCAAGGCGATGCGGAAGCCGTGCGGCTCTCAGGTCTCGTTCGTGGGCGGTTGCCCAGGCAAGCGGTGCTCGGCTCGACGAGAGGGCTGGTTCCAGGAGCTGCTCGGTGCGGGGTCGAGCCGAACACCGGCGACTGACCGAGGAACCGGAAACAACGGACGACCCGTGAGGTGCCCGCCGGTCCGCGAGCTGGACGAGATGACCGCGGCCAAAGGTTGCCCTTCCAGCAGGCCGGGCGAGCGTCGCGCAGATGGTCCAGGTTCGGTTTCTTCACGACAACGATGCCGGAGCAGGCCCCTGTCGGGCAGTGTGTCGCAGCACCTTCGCCTCGATGCCGAAGCCAAGCGCTGACAACACGCTGGTGAAGGTGCTCAGCCGAGGGTCGCCGTTTTCGCTCAACGCCCTGTAAAGGGCCTCGCGCGAGACGCCGGACTCCCTGGATACGGCCGTCATCCCGCGCGCCCTCGCGACCGTGCCAAGCGCGTGAGCCATGAACTTCGGGTCGCCGGTCCCGAACGCCTCGGAAAGAAGCTCCGCCTGTGCCTCAGGGGACTTGAGGTGTTCCGCAGGATCAAACTTCGTGGTCTTCATCGTCGATCTCCTTCTCCAACCTTCTGGCCTTGCGGACGTCCCGTGCCTGGGAATCCTTGTCGCCCCCGCAAAGCAGCAGCATGAGCGTCTTGCCGCGCCGGGCACAGCAGAGCCTGTATCCCGGCCCATGCTGGATCCTCAGCTCGAAGATCCCGCCCCCAAGCGGTTTCGCATCGCCGAGCAACCCGGCCTCGATCCGGACCAGCCGTTTCGCGACGGCCTCCCTGGCCCGAAGGTCCTTGAGCCCGAGAAACCATTTCTCGAAGACAGACGTTTGGCGCAGCTCGAACATATGTAACTTATAGGTTACGCTTCCTGGACAGTCAAGCGGGATCCCCGTAGGCGCGCCATGACCGAGCCGAGACGCCGACTGCCAGATCGCACCCATGAGTCCCCGGTCTCGCGGTTCCGGCCGAGCTTCCCCCATGCGGACATCTCCGAGCCGAAGCCGGCAACCGGGACATCCGACACCTGGGCAAACCACCAGGCCGGGGACGGGGACAGCTTCCGCCGGTCATCCGCCAGGCCGCCACCTGTCCGAGCGGTCTCCCGGGCCTTCCCGCTCCGGAGCCTCCAGATCGTCCGCCGCCTTCCGGCACCATCCTGCCTGTGGCCAACCTGGAACTCGCGGCCGCTCCCTTCGGTTCTGGCCCTCCGGCACCGATCCTTCCCGGGCCGTCCGCGGCGGGATCCTCTTGGTTTCATGGTCCGAGCGCGACCGCGGCCGGCCACCCCTGCAACCTGAGCAGGAACATCCGACAAATGTCATCGCTAATCATTGCAAAGATCGTCAGGCACGTATACGCAAAAAACGCTGGCGCGTTTTTTGGCATCCTGTATGCTGACGGCAAATGGCGACCCACTACCATCAGATCTCGGCGATTTCGCGGTCCACCGGAGCCAGCGCGGTGAAGCGGGCCGCCTACCGTCATGCCACCGGGATGACCCTTGCCTCCGGCCAGCCCACGAAGGATTTCGGCGCGAAGGCGGGCGAACTGAAACACTCGGAGATCGCGCTGCCCGGCAATGCCCCGACATGGGCGGTCCAGGCCTACGGCGACGCGGCATTCCAGGTTGCGCTGAAGGAGATCCTGACCGAGGCGGCGCAGGGGCGGATCGTCGTCAGGGCGGGCGCAGCCGGGGGCCTGCAGGAAGTCGCGGGCGCCGGAGGAACCGTCATTGCCGAAGGCGCGGCGGGGGCCGGGCTGCTCCCGATGGAGGTCGCGGAGCGGATGGCCTGGGCGCGTCTTTCCGAGCGGCTCTGGAACGACATAGAGCGTGTCGAGAAAACCAGAAACAAGTTTCCGACCAGGGCCAGGCTCGCCCGGGAGATAACGATCGCGCTGCCGAAGGCGCTCTCCCACGAGGCCGGGATCGACCTGGTTCGCGGCTACGTCCGGGAGGCCTACACGAGCCGCGGGACGGTGGTCGACTGGGTGCTGCACGACAAGGGCGACGGCAACCCGCATGTCCACCTGATGGTGCCGACGCGTTTCATGGACGTGGATGCCTGGGGAGGCAAGGACCGTCGGCTGGACGATCGCAAGGAGATAACCGGGCTGCGCCGGACCTGGGAGCGTCATGCCAACCTGGTCCTGGAACGCGAGGGGTTGCGCGACCGGGTCGACATGCGCTCGCTGCGCGACCGGGGCGTCATGCTCGCATCCGAAAGCTACAGCGCGCATGTCGCCGAGAACGCCGAAAGGGCGGGCGTCACGGCCACGGCGAAACTGACCGGCGAGGAGAACAGGGAGAGGAACCAGGCGTATCTGCGGGAGCATCCCGAGCACATCCTGACGGTTGTGCAGTCCCGCTTCGCGACCTTCACGAAGGCGGAGCTCCTGGCCGAGCTGGCGGACCGTCTCGACAAGACCACGGAGACCCTGCCGGCGAAGTTCGTGATGCAGGTCACGGGCTCGGCCGACCTGGTCCCGATGGCAGCCAAAACGCAGGACGGAGACCAGCTCTACGTCACCCGGGGGAGGGCCGAGCAGGGGGCCCGCCTGGCGGCGGATTCAGCGGCTCTCGTCAAGGCCCGGATGGCGCCGGAACTGGTGGCGGCCGGGGACGCCTTCGAGACCGGAACCGGGCCGATCCTCGTGGACGTCGGCCCGGTCGTCCAGGCCCGGGAGGAGGAGGCCCGCGCGGCGGAAGCGAGGGAGCGCCGCGCCCGGCAGCCGGCGCCGAAGACCCTGAAGCAGGAGCTCTCCATCGACGCCGTCCGGGCGGCGCTCAAGTCGCGCGCGGAGGACCTGTTTCGGGACGCCTTCGGGCAGCCCGTCCGGCCCGGCGCGGCCGAGTGGAGGGCGAAGGCCAACGAGGGCGTCGCGATGCAGATGAGGGGCGAGAGACGCGGCCTCTGGCGCGACCACACGGCCGGCGAGGGCGGCGACCTGCTCGACCTCGCGGCGAAGGTCATGTGCGGCCTCGACTCCGCGAAGAGCGACTTCCCGCGCGTCCTGCGGGAGGCGGCCGGCTGGGCCGGGATATCGCCCGGCGACGCGCCGGATCCGGAAAGGATCGCGGCGCATCGCAAGGAGCGGGAACGCGCTGCGGCGGCCGAGGAGGCGAGGGACGCGGAACGCCGGGCGGCGCTCGTGCGCGAGATCGCCGCCCGGGCGGTCCCGGTAGCCGGCACCCCGGCCGCTATCCATCTCATCGGTCGCGGCCTCACCGCCGCCCCGGAGGAGGGGCTGGCCTGCCTTCCGCCCGTCCCTGGCCTCGGCGTCCGCAGTCCCGGGGCCGCGTCGCTCGTGGTCTGGGCGACGGACGAGGACGGCACCGTCCGGGGCGGCCAGCGGATCCTGATCGACACGGACGGCTCGGCCCTCGAGGCGGACGTCCGCAAGCCCGCCTTCGGCGCGATCTCGGGCGTTCCGGCCCGCTTCCCGGCGCGGGACACGGAACTCGCCAAGGGACCGCTCGTCATCGCCGAAGGGCCGGAATCCGCGCTCGCCGCGTGGGAGGCGACCGGTCTCGAGACCTGGGCCGTGTTCGGGGTCTCGGGCTTCGCGGCGGCCCCGGTCCCCGAGGACAGGGAGATCATTCTCGCGCCGGACAGGGACGCCCCCGAAAGCCCCGCCGGTCGCGCCTTCAGGCAGGCCGTTGCCGAGCACCTGGAGCGGGGCCGCAACCTCAAGGTGGCGATGGCCCCGGAGCCCTCGGGCAGCAAGAGCGACCTCAACGACACGCTGCGGCGGGCCGGCCTCGAAGCCGTCAGGGACGCCGTCGAGGCTGCGCGCCCGGTCCGGGCCTGGCTGCCGGCCGGGCTGAACCAGGGGCAGCGCGAGGCGGCCGAGGCGATGCTCGGAACCGACCGCCTGACTCTCGTGAAGGGGCATGCCGGCACCGGCAAGACCACGACCCTCGGGGCGGTGGCGTCGGCCTGGCAGGCGCGGGGCGTCGAGGTTCTCGCCGGCGCTCCGTCGGGGAAGGCGACGCAGGAGCTCGCGCGGATCGAGGGCGCGCGCGCGGCGACGCTCTCGGCGTGGGAATCGCGCTGGGAGCGCGGAGAGGTGCCCAAGGGCCCCTTCGTGTTCCTGATGGACGAGGCCGGGATGGTCGGCGTCGAGCAGTGGGCGCGCGTCCAGTCGCGCGTGCTGGCGGCGGGCGGCAAGCTCGTTGCGATCGGGGATCCCGAGCAGCTGCGCCCCGTGGGCGACCTCTCGGGATGGGCGCCGGCGGAGTTCACGGCGGACGCGATCCCGGTGATGGACCGGATCCTTCGCCAGCGGGACGAGGGGGACCGCGCCGCGGTGACCGCGCTGGCGCGCGGCCGCAACGGGATCGCGGCCGGCCTCGACCACTTCCTGGCAAGCGGCTCGCTGCGGCTTGCCCCCGAGGTCGTGGCCGATCCCGTCGCGGCGCTCGCCGCGGCCTACTGGGACGATCCGGCGGGAGCCGAGGACCGGGATGCCAGCGAAGACGAGCCGGCGGAACGGAGCCGGATCGCGCTCGCATATTCCAACCGCGACGTCGACAGGCTCAACGACGCGATCCGCGCCGAGGCGGTCTCGAAGGGGATCGTCGACGACGCGCGGGCCGTCGAGGTCACGATCGCGCGCGAGCGCCGGGTGCGGATCCCCGGCGGCGGCGCCCGCGTCTGGCGGCAGGACGCGAAGATCCGGATCGGGGCGGGCGACCGCGTCCTGCTCACGCGGCCCGCGCCGGAACTCGGGCTGCCGCGCTCGGGCTTCGGCACCGTCACGAATGTCGCGGACGGCAGGCTCGCGGTCCTGGTCGACGGGCGCGAGGAACCGGTCGGGATCGCTCCCGCCGTCTTCCCGCATCTCGATTACGGGTTCGCCGCGACGGTCCACAAGGGACAGGGCATGACGGCGGACCTGGTCTCGGTGCTGCCGCACGCGCGGATGGACGGGAACGCGACATACGTGGCGCTCTCGCGGCACAGGGACCGGGTGACGGTGTTCGGGCGCCGGGGCCACATGGAGACCGCCGAGGACCTGCACCGGATGGGCGTCCGCGTCGCGGCGCCGCCGATCCCGAAGACGGAGCGCGGCCGGGCGGCGATCCAGATGCCGGAGGCGGCGGCGACCGACCGGACCGACTGGCGCGGCGCGCGGCGGAGCGCGGACGGCAGGCCGCTTCCCGGGCTCGCCGGCGACGCGCACCTCCAGTCCGTCGCCTTGCGGACGGCCGGCCTCCTGTCCGCGGACCGCGCCGAGGGCGATCCGGTCCTGAAGGCGCAGCCGGACGGCAGGGACGACTTCACCGCCGCCCCGAGGGAGGCGATCGAGACCCTTGTCGCCCGGCACGGCGTGATCCGCGCCGAGGAGCTCGCGGCGGCGCTCTCCGCGCCGGTCGCGGACCCCGAGACGTTCCTCCGGCTCTTCGCCGAGGCGATCCGTCACCCGGACCTCGTCGCGCTGCCAGGGGGCGCGGCCTCGCGGGAGGGCGACGCCTGGGTCTACACCACGGGCGGCCACCTCCGCGCGGAGCTGGCGGCCGTCGACCGGGCGATGCGGATGGCGGCACGAACGGAAACGGCGGAGACCGGGCCCGTTCCGGAACCGACGGTTCCGCTCTCGGCCTCGCAGGAGGCGGCGCTCGCCCACGCGATGCAGGCCGGAACCGAAGGCGGAGGACTGGCCTTGGTCACGGGCGGACCCGGATCCGGCAAGACCACCCTCGTTGCCGAGATCGCCCGGGCCCACGAGAGGGAGGGACGCGTCGTCACCGTGGTGGCGGCGACGGCGGCCGGCCGTTCCGCCCTGGAGGCGAAGGGCGCCCAGTCGCTCACGCTCGACCAGTTCCTCTCGGAGCCGCCGGCCCCGCGTGACGACGCGGATCCCGCCCATGTCGTCGTCCTCGACGATGCCCACGCGTTCGGCGCCTTCCAGGCGGACGCCGCCCTGGCGCGCGCGGAGGCGACCGGGGCGGGCGTCGTCGCCGTCCTCGACCCCTCCCGGCGTCCGCAGCTTGGCGGGGCGGCGTTCCGGGCGCTCTCCGACCGGGTGGAACCGGCCCGGATCGAGGGCGTCCGGGGGATCGAGGGCCCGCTCGCGGAGACGGTGGCCGGACTTGCGGCGGGCGGCGAGGAGGCGGAGGCGGCGCTCAGGGCCCTGCGGGAGCGGGGAGGCGTCACGGCCGCGGCCGGCCGGGAGGCCGCGATCGGGAGCGTGGCCGCCGCGTTCGTGGCCGACGGCGCGGAGGACAGGATGGCGCTGGCCTGGTCGAGGGCCGACGCCGATGCACTGACAGAGGCGATAAGGGCAGAGCTGGACGCGGCGATGCCGGAACGGGGCGTCGAACGCCGCCCCGGCCCGCTCGGCGACCTCAGGCCCGGCGACCGGATCCGCTTTCCCGTCGCCGGCTGGTGCGGCACGGCCGGGAGCAAGGGCCGCGTCATGATCCTGCGAGGGGACAGGGCGGAAGTGCTGGAGGCGCTTCCCGGCGGAGGCCTCCGGATGCGCCTGACCGGCCTCGGCGGCACGCGGGAGCTGGATGTCGTGCAGGAAGGGCCGATCGCGCCCTGGCAGTTCGCCTTCGCCTCCACCATCGCGGCGGCGGCGGGCTCGCGGCACGACAGCGTCCACATGCTGGCCTCGCCCGGGCTGGACCGCGCGACGCTGGCGGCAGGGGCGGTGACGGCGACGAGGGATCTCCGCATCACGCTTCCCGTGCCGGAGGACCGGGCGGAGGCCGCGCTCGACGGGATCGCGCACCGGGACCGTCCCGCGCGCAGCGCGGCGGATCACGGCTTCGATCCCGCGCTGGCCGCGAAGGCGGCCGCCGAGCGCCCGGCTCCGGCGGTTGTCCGGCCGGACATCCCGGCTCCCGGGGAGACCGCCGCCGAACTCTCCGTCGATCCGGCGGCCATGCCCGACGTGAAGCTGACGGAGGTGCGACAGAGGCGCGCCAACGCCGACTACCTGAAGGAGCGTCCGGAACACCTCCTCGCCCTCGTCCAGGCCGACAGGCCCGTGTTCACCGAGGCGGACGTGCGGCAGGCGCTCCGCGCGCGGCTCGGCGCGTCGCTGCAGGAGGCGGCGCTCGCCGAGCTTGGCGACACGGTCATGAAGTCGGAGCTCCTGGTCACGCTCGCGACCGAGGCCCCGGACGGCGCTCCGCAGTTCGTCACGACGGCGCGGGCCGAGACGATGCGCAGGGCGCACGCGACGGCGCGCAGGCTGGCCGCCGGACGGTTCGCGCCAGGAGCGATGCCCGTGGAGCGCGGCGACATGCTGGGCGACCTCAACCCGGGGCAGGCGCGGGCGGCGGAGGCGATGCTCGGCCCCGAGCGGCTGACGCTGGTGCAGGGACATGCCGGGACCGGCAAGACCCACACGCTCCGCGCGGTGGCCGCGGCGTGGCAGGCGCGGGGCGTCGAGGTCCTGGCCGGCGCGCCGTCGGGCAAGGCCACGGCCGAGCTCGCGGCGGTCGACGGCGTCGAGGCCGGCACGCTCGCCCGCTGGGAGGCGCGCTGGCAGAAGGGGGACGTTCCCCGCAGGGACGGCTTCGTGTTCGTCATGGACGAGGCCGGCATGGTCGGGGCGGGCGCCTGGGCGCGCATCCAGGAGAGGGTGCTCGCGATGGGCGGCAAGCTCGTGGCCGTCGGCGACCCGGACCAGCTGCAGCCCGTCTCCGACATGCCGGGATGGGCGATCGCGGAACGCGCGGCCGGCCACGGCCACGTCACCGTCATCGACCACGTGGTGCGCCAGTCGGACCCGCTGGACGCCGAGGCGACGCGCAGCCTGGCGCTCGGCGGCGCGAATGTCGGGCACGCGGTCAGGCACTACCAGGACAAGGACGCCATCCGTCTCGAGGGCGAGGTCCGCGCGGACCCGGTCGCCGCGGCGGCCCGGGCGCATGCCGCCGACATGGAGGACCGCCCGGACGCCACGCGCATGAGCATCGCCTACACGAACCGGGACGTTCACGCGCTGAACGACGCGATCCGGGCGGAGGCGGTGTCGCGGGGTCTCGTCGATCCGGACACCGTGCGGCGCTACGGGACCGTCCGCCGCCGCATGCGCGGCGACGACGGGCAGCGACGCATGGCCCTCGTGCCGCGCGAGCTGGGGGTCGGCGACCGGATCATGCTCACGAAGGCAAGCGAGGCGCTGGGCCTGCCGAAATCCAGCTTCGGGACCGTCACCGCGACGCATGAGCATGGGGTCGAAGCCCGCTTCGACGGCCATGGCGCGGACCGCGAGCCCGTCGAACTCGACCGGAACGCGCTGGAGGAAGTCGACCACGGCCACGCGGCGACGATCCACAAGTCGCAGGGAATGACGGCCGACGCCGTCTTCGTCCTGCCGCACAGGCGCATGCACCGGCATGCCGCCTATGTCGCCCTCTCGCGTCACCGCGACAGCGTGACGGTGTTCGGTCGCGCGGGGCATCTCGACCGGCCGGCGGACCTCGTCCGCATCGCGCAGGCGGCGGGAACGCTCGACACGGACCTCGCCGACGGCGAGGCGGGCGGATCTCCGGAGGCCGGCGCGGAACCGGCGCCGTGGGAGGCTCCCGCGAGCCTCGCGGGCCGCGCCGACTGGCGGGCGCAGGGCGGGGAGGCCGGACGCGTCGACTTCGTGGGCGACGCGCGGTTCATGGCGGTCGCCGAGCGGATCACCGGGCTGATGGCCGCCGGCCGCGACGATCCTGATCCGGACCGGGACCCGGAGGGCCTCGCCGCCGATCCGGGCCGGGCGGTCGACGTGCTGCTCCGTCGCTCGTCCGTGTTCCACGACGAGGACGTGGCCGGGCATCTCGCCAAGGTCTCCCGCGGCGATCCCGACACGTTCCTCAGGCTGTTCCGGGAGGCGATGTCGCGCCCCGACCTGGTGGTGCTGGCCGAGGACGACGGAAGGGGCGCCCGCGTCTGGACGACCGAGGGCCGGCTGGAGACGGAGCTCGGCGCCGTCGACCGGGGCATCCGGCTCGCGCTGGACCCGGCCCCGGCGGACGCGCCCGCGCCCCTGCGGTTCGCCCCGGACTTCGGACGCCGGCGTGGCCTCTCGGTGTCACAGGACGCGGCCGTGCGGTCCGCCGCGCGGCAGGGCCGGCTGCGGCTCGTCGCCGGCGACGCCGGCAGCGGCAAGACGGCCGTCGCCGCCATCGTCGCGGACACCCACGAGCGGGCCGGCAGGCAGGCGCTGGCCGTCGCGCCCACGGGCGCGGGCAAGGACGGGTTGCGCGAGGCCGGGCTCCGCTGGCGCAGGCCGGACGGGCAGGGGCAGGGCGGCATGCAGCTGCACACGCTCCGCTCCCTCGAGACGGACCTCGGGCAGGGCAGGGTCACGCTCGACCCGAACACGGTCATCGTGCTCGACGACGCGGGTCGGATCGGGGCGGACCGTGCGGCGCGGCTCCTGGAACGTGTGGAGGAAAGCGGGGCGAAGCTCGTCGCCTTCCTCGACGACGGCGCCCTGGCACCGCCGGAGGCCGGCCCCGTGTTCCAGGCGCTCCGGACGCGCCTCGGCGCGACGCGGCTGGACGAGACCTACCGCTGGGCGCCACGGCGCGCGATCGTCATGGGCGGGCTGATGCGCGGCGGCGAGGAAGGGGAGAGGGCCGTCGAGGCGCTCATCGAGGACGGCTGCCTCGTCGCGGCACGGGACCGCAGGCGCGCGGTCGCCGACATCGCGAAGGCCTGGGTCGCCGACGACGCATGGAACAGGGTGGCGGTCGCCTGGTCGCGCAAGGACGTCGACGCGCTGAACGCCGCGATCCGGAAGCGCTTGGACAGCGCGGCCCCGGCGCGCCGGGAACATGAACCCGACGCCGAGGGCCCGCTCGAAGGGCTCCGGCCCGGGGACCGGATCCGGTTCACGTCATGGACGCCGAGGGACGCCGGCATTCCGGAGGACCGGCGGTTCGACGCCGGCGAGCTGGCGGAATTCCATGGCCGCGACGGGGACGGACGGGCCAGGTTCACGGTCAGGCGCCGTGACGGGGCCATGCGCGACGTCACGCTGCCCAAGGACGCGGACATCCCCGACTGGCGGTTCGGGTTCGCGGGCACGATCGCCGGCGAGACCGGCCGCGCGCCCGACAGCGTCCACATGCTGGCGACCCCGGGAATGAGCCGCCAGCTGCTCGCGACGGGCGCCAGGCTGCACAGGAAGGATCTCCGGATCGTGGCGCCGGTCGAGGAGGGCGCGCTGCGGCGGGAGATGGCGCGGATCGTCGCGCGGGACGCGACGCCGGAAAGCGTGCTCGACCACGGCTTCGATCCCGCCCTCGGCGCGCGCGAGGCCATGCGAGGCCGCTCCGTGGAGATCGAGCCGGCGGCGCCCAGGGAGGTGTCCGGGGCGGTGGCGCGGCTCAGGGAGATCGCGCGTCTCGGACATCATGAGCCGCAGGTGGAGCCGTTGCGCGGGCTGGAGGGCGAGGTCGTCGCCGAGGTGATCGGAGCCGCCGTCCTGCGCCACGGCGCGGCCCCGGGAGGCAGGGACCGGCTGGCGCTTGAATCCCATGTCGCGGCGCTGGCGGAGCCTCTCGCCTGGCGGCGGATGCTGGCCCAGTCGCCGCCAGGCACGGTCCGCGAGGCCGACGCGCTGGCGAAGGACTTGGCCGGGACCGTGCCGGGCGACCCCTCGGGCCGGGCGCCCACGGCGGCGCGGATCCTCGCGCGGGGCGCGCTCACGGCGCGGGCCATGGGCGAGGGCGCCGTCGCCGATCTCTTCGAGGACGGGCTCCGGCTCTACGGCAGCCGCGCCTCTCTCGCCCGCGCCATCGGCAGGCCCGAGGAGCTCGTCGCGGACCGGGCGACCGAGGAGGAGGTCCGCGCGGAGCGGGCCCGGGAGGCGGCGGAGCGTGCCGCGAGCCGCGGCACGGCACCCGCCGGGGAGCGCGCGACGGGCATGCGCCGCCCGCGCGGGCGATCGCGTGGCGCCGGCTTCACGCGGATGCTCGACGAGCTGGACATGTCCGAGGAGCGGCTGGCCGAGGAGGCGTTCGGGATCTTCCTGCCGAAACGGCGCAGGGCGTCCTCGCGGCGGCACCGGCCCCGGGTCGAGCGCTGCCGCGAGGAGCTGCGTCTCGGCGGGGACTGGGCAGGGCGGGCCGAGGCCGTGAAGGCCGCGCGCGAGGAGATGGCGGCCGCGGCGGTGAAGGAGGACAGGGAAGCCGGGCGCGAACACCAGGCCAGGGCGCTGGCCGGGCCGGACCCGGACCTGGCGCTTCAGCTGGCCATGGCCGTGACGGCGCGGACGCCGATGGCGTCGCCCGTGCACCGGCAGGACCTGCAGAAGGGCATCGCGGCGCTTCTGGAGCGATCGGGCACGGAGGGCGGCGCCGGCAACCCGGCGGCGGCGCTCGCGGAGGTGGAGATCCGCCACGAGTCCGAACGCGAGCTGATCGCGGCCGTCGGGGAGGCCGTGGCCGCAGGACCGCTGCCAGAGCCTGCCGCGCTTCGCTCCGCCCGGTCCGACATCCTCGCGGAGCTGACGTCCACCGGCGTGTCGCCCGAGCCGCAGCCCGACCTCGGCGAGCGCCTCGTGAAACGCTTCACGCAGGGCGAGATCCTCGCGATCCACGACGCGCGGCGGCCGCTGCCGGAGAGCCTGCCACGCCTCGACCCGGACGCGCGCGGCGACGTGGCGCTGCACCTCCAGGCGTTCGCGCCGCTGGACGATCCGGAAAGGCGGCCGGAACCGGACCCGCTGCCCGTCATCGCCTCGTTGCTGGCACGGCCGGAAGCCCGGGAGACCTTCACGGAGCTGGCGCGGTCCTTCAGCCTCGACCGGCTGCAGGCGCTGCGCGATCCGGAAGCGGAGGCGCCCCAGGGCCTGGCCGGCCTGCACAGGGACGGCAGGAAGCGCATCGCGGAGGCGTTCCGCACCGGACCCGCCCCCGAGCGCCAGGACACGGCCCCGGATCCGCGACTGGCAGACGACGTGCTCGTGCTGTCCTGCGCCGTCTCCGAGCGCATCGACGCGGCGGCCCCCGTGCACCGGAGCACGCTGCCGAAGGACGTCGAGGCGGTCCTGCGGGAGGCCTCCCTTGCCCGGGACGTCCCGGAGGCAGAGGTCGCCGAGCTGGCGTTCGGGATCGCGCGGAGGCGCGCGGAGACCGACCTGCGGGTCGCCGTGGCGCGCGAGATCGGCAGGAACGAGATTTCCGTGGTTCGGGCCCGGTTCGAGGGGAACCCGAAATATTACAGGAGAGAGGACCGCGAGGCCTACAAGGCTGCCGTGGCCAAGGGCATGCGCCGCCTGCACCGCGAGGAGCCGTTGCCCACGGAGATCGAGCTCCGCGTGGCGCGCGCCGTCCTCGCCACCCACGGGACGGACCGGCACGGGCTGGCCCTGGCGATGGCTGACGCGCTGGAACGCGGAACGCCGGACACGGCGGACGACGTACGGAAGGAGCGGGAGGCCCTGCTCCGGGAACTCGGGCAAGGCCCGAAGACTCGGGAAGCCTTTCGGGAATGGGCGCTCCTGCGGCGGGTCTACGGGAGCTTCCTCGCCGCGGACGTCCGCGAGATGTGCGAGGGCAGGGGACCGCTCCTGGAGCGTCTTCCCGACGCCGCCGCACGGGCGCGGGTGGCCGAGGAGATGCGCCGCCTGCATCGCGAGACCCGCTATCCGGAACCGTCGCCCTGGCGCAGACAGTACGAGGCGCTTGCGAGGTCGTGCGGCGCGGAGCGCGGACACGAACGGGAACGAGGGCGTTACCTTGGCGCGGAGATCGAGTTGTGATCGCGAGGATGGACGTCCGCGGAATTTTGCTCCCCCAAGTCCCCCAAGTCCCCCAGGATTCGGCTACAGATGTATGCCGTCAGCGTGTTCGTTCCTGAGTCGCCTGATGCGTTCCGGCGGGAAATACCGGTTGAAGGCCGCGCCAAGGCGGCCGGCAAGCCCTTGGGGCCGGGCGTCGACCCTGTCGCCGCTTCGGCGGGTAGTGTGCTGACGGATAACCGGCTAGTCTTGTTGCAGGAACGGAGACGGTGATGCCGACGGAACTGCAGGAACGCGCGACGAGTTTTCTCGGATCGAACAGGGTCTTCAGCCGCGCCGAGTTCGCCAGGGCGCTAAGCCTGCCGCAAGGCTCGGAGGACGTAAGCGAATTTCTCGCGCAACACACCGAGGCAGGCCGGATCAAGCAGGCCGTGCCCGAGGTTTATGTCGTGGCCTGGGATCAAGAGTCGCGCGGGCGATTCGTGGTGCCTGACTACCTCCTGGCCAGCAAGCTGCGGCCGGACGGCGTTCTCGGCTACCATACGGCGCTGGAGCTTCACGGCACCGACTACGCCTTGCTCTATTACGCTGTCCAGCTCATCAGTTGCGGGCCGTCCGGGCACGTTGACCTGCCCTTTCAGCGCTGCCGGTTCATCCGGCCGCATCGGGCGCTGATAGAGGCAGGCAAGACGGATTTCCTGACCGTGACCAAAACGCTGATGGATGTGCAGGTCAAGGTGACAGCCTACGAACGCACGCTGGTCGACGTCTTGCACCGCCCGGATCGCGCGGGCGGCCGGGACGAGGTCCTCGATTCGCTAGAGACTGCGCCCTACGCTCTGCATGACTTCGACTGCCGCAGGGTGGCCGACTATGTCGAGCTTCTCGGAATCCGGTCGGTCGCCGGGGTTGTCGGCTGGTGGCTGGAGTGTTGGCAGTCCGAGCTCAACGTGTCGGAGCGCACGTTGGGCCGGCTCCAGGCGATGCTTCCCGAATCGAACTCCTGCGCGCTTTCTGCCCAACCCGGGAATGCGGAACTCGTGAGTCGCTGGCGTGTATACCTTCCGCCCGCAGCCCTTGATGCATGGATCGAGGGCCTTGACCCAGAACAGGAGTTCTGAATGGAAGTGTCGGCAAGGGAAATCAGGGATCTCGCCGACGAGCGCGGTTTCAACGTCGACATGCTTGAACGCATGGTCCGCCTCTTTGACGTTCTCGACAGTTTCGCCTCCGACGACGTGATCGCGCCGCGCATGGCCCTGAAGGGCGGCACCGCACTCAACGCCTTTCACGCACCGCTGCCGCGGCTTTCGGTCGACATCGACATCAACTATGTCGGCGAACTTGACTGGTCGCGCATGCAGGACGACAAGCGAAAGTTCGAGGACCGCTTAGTCGGGATCATGGCCTCCAAGGGCTACCGGCAGGTCTATGCGCCGCCCAAGGGACGCGGCAAGTGGCGGTTCAGCTATCCGGACATTGCCGGCAAGCAAACCACCTTGCTGATGGACCTGATCTACCGGGAGCGGGTGCCGCTCTTCGGCGTGAATACGCTGTCCTCGCCGCCGCTTGGAAAGTACGTGGCGAGGGACGTTCCGGTGCTCGACGTCCATGAAGTCGTCGGCGCCAAGCTGAAAGCCCTGGTCTCAAGGGAAAAGTCGCGAGACCTGTTCGACGCGGACTTCATCCTGGGTCTGCCCGATCTCGACTGGCGAAAGATCAAGCATGCAACCCTGGTGCTTGGCGCATGGCAGTACAGGGGAGACTGGCGGGAGGTTTCCACGGATCAGATCGACGGCAACATGAAGGAACTCCGGCGCAATCTGCTCGACTGCCTGCCTCGAGGACACTTCGATTCGTTCGGAAGCCCGGAACGTTGGCTGCACGACACGGTCAACAGGTGCCGTCGCGAACTTGCGCCGGTCTTCGAATTCACCGAAGGCGAAAGAGCGTTCCTGAACGACTTCCTCGACAGGGGCCGGATCGATCCGGGTCATCTGGCGACCGGTGCTGAAACGGAAGCGGCCATCAACGCCTACCCAGCGCTCAGGGGAATGGCCGAGGCCATCAGAAAGGGGGAGTTCAAGGTGATTGGCCTGGCTGCGCAGGAAAGGAGGCTGTCGGACAACGCGCTTCGGCTCGCCTGTGCGGTCACAGAGCGGATCGAGACTTCCGCGGGCTTTCACTGGGGGGACCTGCCGGACAAGATCAAGGAGCGTCTCAATTTCGCGGAAAGCCGGCGAAACGTGCCGGCCGACGCCGTCGGGGCGCGAGCAGCGGAGATTGCCCGGAAGCGCGCGGAAGCCGATCTGAGGGTGGGGGCGGCAAGGACCCTGCGCGGCGCATCCATCCACGAATTCCGGGCGCGCTACAAGGGAAACGCGAAGTTCTCGATGAGGCACAAGCAGAAGCGGTACGAGAGACTCGTCGATGAAGGCATGCAGAAGCTCGCGCGGGAGGGCGTTCAGCCAACCGATCTGGAGGTGGCGGCGGCGAGAACCGAGGTCGCTTCTCAGGGAACGAGATACGAGGCCAGCTGCCGCGTCCTGAGCGAGGCTCTGGAACTCGGCACCGTCGCCGAAGCGGCGGACATACGGGCCGAGCGCCAGGCGCTGTCGTCGGAGCTGGCGAAGCCGATGAAGGATCTCAAGACTTTCGAGAAGGTTCGGCTGCTGGAGCGTCTTTTTCGCAGCTGCACCGTGAGCGAAATCCGAGACATGTCTGTCGGCAGGGGGCCGCTCCTTGAAGTCTTGCCCGACGAGACCGCGCGGTCTCAAGCGGCCGTGAATTCCACGGCGCTGCTGTCGGCCAGCGTCGCCGGCCCGGCACCGTGGAAATAGGTGCACGCAGTTCTCGCAAGGTCGCGGGGCGTGGAACGGGAATCACCGGTTGCATCCATGACCGCCACTCTGGAACGCTGACGGAGGAGAGCATGCGAAGGCGGGCACTTACCGTACGTCCCGAAGTATGAAGGATATTGCGAGCACACTCCGCTTGAGAATGATCTCATCGATCCGTATCCAGCACGAACCATGACTGCCGAATTTCACCAACGTACCACCCTAATTTCAGCCAAAGTAGCCGGTCAATTTCACTCAACGTAGCCACCCAATGTCACCATGGTAGCCACCCGGAGCGAAGCGACGCGATCAGGCCGTGTTGGGCAAGTTGGTCTCCTCTTCTGTTCCGGGTCTGAAGCTATCTCCGCGAAGGCCCTGCCGCAAGGCTCGGCCGTCAGGACCGGTCCTCCGGTACGGGATTCCGGCAATGCGTGTGCACGCTGCCGGAGCGTCAGCGACGCCTTCTTCGAATCCAAATTGAAATGGTTGTTGTTGCGGTCCTGTGGAGCTTGTGGGCGAGAGGCCCGCGAGTGTGGGCAATGCGGTGGGCGACGCCCTTGCGTCGTCCACGGCTTGTCCACACGGCCCGCAGGGCGCGGGCCGGCCCGAAGGGCTCGTCCACAAATCCACAGGACCCCCCGGGACCGATTTCGGCAGACGTCCCGGCCTGGCGCCGGCTCCGGCTCTCATTTTCCGTCCTCGGCGCTGTCGGCCCGCATCGACGAACCGTGCAGCTCGAACCGGATCGCGCCATGGACGAGGCGGTCGAGGATGGCGTCCGCGACCGTCGGCTCCGCGACTGTCTGGTGCCAGCCAGCCACCGGCAGTTGCGAAGTGACGATCACCGAGCGGCGGTCGAAGCGGTCGTCGAGGATCTCGAGCAGGTCGCGCGCCCGGGCCGCATCGAGCGCGGCCAGGCCCCAGTCGTCGAGGATGATCACGTCGAGCCTGGCGAGATCGCGGTAGAGCTTGGGGATGGTGCCTTCGCCGTGAGCGATCCGCAGTTCGGTGAGCAGTCGCGGGACGCGCAGGTACCGGGCCTGAAACCCTTCGAGACATGCCTTGTGGGCGAGTGCGCAGGCGATCCAGCTCTTGCCCGTGCCGCACGGGCCGGTGATCAGGATGTTGGCGCCGTTCCGGATCCAGGCACAGTCGCCGAGGCCGAGCACGACGCTGCGCTTGAGGCCGCGCCGCCGGGTGAGGTTGATGTCCTCGAAGCAGGCGTCCTGGTGGCGCAGCTGGGCCTTCTTCAGGCGCCGCTGCAGCGCGCGCGAGCGCCGCTCGACGACCTCGCGGTCGATCAGCAGCGCGAGCCGGTCCTCGAACGGCATGTCGTCCAGATCGTGGCGTGCCAGCTGTTCCTGGAAGGCGGCCAGCATGCCGGGCAGGCGCAGCGATGCGATGCGCTGGGTGAGCGGGTGCAGGATGGCAGTGTCGGTCATCTGTAGTACTCCGGTCCTCTGATGTTGGAATGTTCGATGGGTCTGGTCTCGGGTTCCTGCCCGTCGACGAGATCGGCGCCGGTGCGCAGGATGTTGTCGAGCCCGCGCCAGGTCCTGGAGCCGAGATCCAGCGCGTAGCGGCAGGCGTTGTCGAGGCGCTCCGGCCCGTGGCTCCCTGCCAGGCGGAGCACGCCGTAGCAGGAACGGAAGCCGAACTCCGGGTTGGAATTGCGTCCCATGACCGCGATGACGAAGGCGTGGACATGAGGGCCGATGTCCCGCGCACGGTTCTCGAGCTGTGCGCGTGTGCTCTCGACGCCGGCGCGCTGGTGGGCCTGCGGCTGATGCTCCTTGAACGTGGTGGCACGCCCGTTGGCGTCGCTGCGCATGTGGCTCGCGATCTGCTTGCCGCGATGGAACACGTCGATCACCCGGCCGCGCAGGCGGACATCGACCTTCTTGCCGGCATACGTGTAGGGAACGGAGTAGAAATGGCGGTCGATCGCGATGTGGTAGTCGGAATGGACCGTGTTCTCGCGCCATGTCGTACGCTGCCAGCGCCGGTCCGGCAAAGGCTTCATGTGCGGGACATCGACGCTTTCGTACCGGCTGAAGCGGGTCTCGCCCGTGCCGTCGGAACAGGGCTTCCCGTTGAGTTCCCGCACCCGGTCCGCGATCGCCCGGTTCAGCGACGCAAGGTCGTGGAAGACATGGTCGCGCAGCGGTGCCAGAACCCGCCGCTCGACCAAAAGGACTCCATTTTCGACCAGTGCCTTGTCGCGAGGCCTCTTCACCCGCGCAGGCAAGCCCTCGATGCCGTAATGCTCAAGCAGGTCGGCGTAGGTCTCGTTCAGGACCGGCTCGTAGCGTGACGGCTTCTTCACCGCCGCCTTGAGGTTGTCGGGCACCGCGACTTGCGGCGCCCGGCCCATGTCTTCGAGGCAGCGCACGTGCGAGTTGCACCAGTCGTCGATCTTCTGGCTGAGCGTCGCTTCGGCGTAGATCCGCCCGGAGACCCCCATCGAGGCCACGAACAGCTGCGCGTCACGCTCAACCCCGTCGATGAAAACCTGCACGGTCATGCCCGCGTAGTCGACGAACAGCCGTTCGCCGGGGCGACGGTTCTGGCGCATCGTCACGTCCGTGGCCGGCCGCCAGTCGCGGAACCGACGGCACCAGGTCACGTAGCTCATGCCGTCGGGATGCGTCTCGCGCCATTCCCCCCACAGCAGCTTCAACGTCACGCCGCGGCCCGAAAGGTCCTTCTCGACCTCCGCCCAGTCCACGTCCTCGTCCGCAGGCCGGACCTGCCGCGCCGGATAGAGCGCCGCCTCCAGCGCCGCATCGTCCATCCCGGCCGCTTCCGGCAAGTTCAGTCCCGAAGCCGCGAACCGTGCCAGGGTCTGTGCAACCGAGCGCCGGGCAAGACCGCAGTGGGTCGCGATCGCCCGGGCGCTGCGGCCCTCGTCAAAATGAAATTGCAGTATCTTCCTTACTTTCCTCATGGGCAGCCTCTTCTGTGCCATTCAATGCTCCTCGGAGTGATCGCCAAAATCCGGGACGTAGAACGGCATGCTGAATCAAGCCAAGGCCTGTCACCCCGAGGGGGTGGCTACCATGGTGATATTGGGCGGCTACCTTGAGTGAAATTACGTGGCTACCATGCGTGAAATTGGGTGGCTACCTTCGTGAAATTTGGCACCATGACCTACAAGCTGAACAGGAGAAAAGCTGGAATTTTCAGGATCACGCACATTCGCAATGTGCCGTGGGTCCTTCGGAACGGCTTGCACTGCAAGAATTCCGAAATTCGTGATCCTGATTTTGTCAGGATCGGGAACCTCGAATTGATCCAGCGCCGCTCGAGCAGGACCGTCCCAGTGCGGCCCGGCGGGACGCTTTCCGACTATATCCCATTCTACTTCACACCGTTTTCGATGATGATGTACAACATAAAGACTGGATACGGGAGCGTCCGCCAGTTTCCGAACTCGGAAATCGTCATAATGGTGTCGTCTCTTCGGGGCCTGGCCGAAGGCGGCGTGTCGGCAGTGTTCTCGGACCGGCACGCGTACCTGCTGGAATGCCGACAATCCGGTAATGCCGAGCGAGGCGTGACAGAGCGTTGAATCAAAGGGGTTCAGGGCCGCTTTCGCTCGGCATTACTCCCGACGGTCACTTGCCTTCCAAGACCTTCATCAGGCTGTCCTTCACGCCTTTGAAGTTGCCCCGCCGGATGGAGGGCGGCGCATGGGCTTCAAGGATTTCCATCTTCTCGGCAGGACACGCCCTGAGATAGTCTTCGGTGGTCTTGATGTCGGCGTGCCCCAGCCACAGCGAGACCTTGCGCGTGTCTCCCCGACTGGCGTGCAGGACGCTCATTGCCGTCGCGTGGCGCAGCACATGCGGAGTCACCCGCTTGCTCGCCAGCGACGGAGCCTCCAGGGCCGCCTTGGCGACATGCCGGTCGAGAATGCAGGCGAATCCGTCCGTGCTCAACGTCCGTCCCCGGGCGTTCAGGAACAGGTAGCGGTTGTTGACCGGAGGCCGGACATCGAGCCACTCGTTCAGGGCGATCCGCGTTTCCTTCCAGAGCGGCAGTTCGCGCTCGCGCCGCCCCTTGCCCATGATGCGGACGGTCTCGAGTTGCGGACCCGACAGGTTGTCGAACGTGAGCCCGGTCAGCTCCGACACCCGGAGCCCGGCCGCGAAGCACAGGTGCATCATTGCGCGGTCGCGCAGTCCTGCCACGGTCCTGGTGTCCGGTGCATCCAGGATCGCCTGCATCTCCGTCCGGTCGAGCCAGTCGATCAGGGGCTTGTCGGTGCGCTTCATTGGAATGGCGCGCACCTGCAACGCCAGATCGAGACACTCCGGGACACGATACTCCAGGTAGCGGTAGAAGGACTTTATGGCAGCGAGGCGATTGTTGCGGGTGCTGACGCCGTTCCCGCGTTCGCTTTCCAGGAAGTCGAGGAAAGCCAGAACGAGCGTGACCGTGAAGTCCTCGATCTTCAGGGCGCAGGGACGGGTCTTGACCCGTTCGGCAGCGTAGGGGACGAGCACCCGGAAGCACTCCTTGCAGCTTTGCACGGTATGGCGGCTGAAGCGTCGCTCGACGGGAAGGTGCTCCCGCAGGAAGGTCGTGAGGTGGGGGGCAAGATCAGTCATCGGACCCTCCGCCAACGAATGCGCGCTCCGTGGCCTCGGCAATGCCGCGCAGAAGGACAGGGGTCGCCTCCAGGTACCAGAACGTGCTCATGAGTTCGGCATGGCCGAGCGTGGTTGAGAGGGCGAGCATGTGGCGCCCGGGCCGGGCGCCGGGCGGGATGTTCTCAAGGGACCGGATGGCAAAGGCGTGTCTCAGCGAGTGCGGGGTCGGTCCGCGTCTTTCGCCGGGCTTTCGAAGGCCTGCCCGTTCCGCAAGCTCACGGAACACGACGTCCGCGTGTTCGCGTTGGGGAGGTCGGCCGGTCGCGATCACGAACAGATGCCGGTCCGGAGTTCTCTCCCTGAGACGTGCCGCCAGGTAGAGATCCAGGGCCTCCCGGCTTGTGGGGTGCAGCACGACCAGCCTTGTCTTCCCGAACTTCGTGTCCCGAATGACGAGACCGTCATCGGTGACGTCCTCCAGCGTCAATGCGAGCGCCTCTCCGATGCGCAGGCCGGTCGAGGCCATGAGACCGAACATGTAGTGCCAGGTCAGCGGCGCGATGGTCCCGGCCGGACCCCGGGACAGCGCCGCGTCCAGCAGTTTCACACGTCCTGACCTCGCCCCTTGCGACAGGCAACTTTCATGAGGCGGGTTTCCCCGCCCTGGCATTGTTCCCGGGCAATTCGCAGACCATGCGCAGGCCGGTTCCGGGGAAGATCGTGCATGTCTGGTTGAGCTCTTCGAGCAGTCCCGCGACGGCGGCGTCGCCCGCATCGCTGGCGGTGCCGAGGATGCGCACCCGCAGGATGCCGTTTTCCGGGTCCGGGACGATGTCGGCATCCGACTGGAACAGTTCGGCGAGGGTGCGGCGTGGGCGTTGCTTCGCGCCCTGCGCGTCGGCGACGGCGGGCATCATCCGGGTCTCGGCGCGGCAGGCGATCATGCGGATGACGTCGAGGAGCAGCCTCTCGCCGGAGGGCAGCGCGTCAAGCCACTCATCCTCGCCGAGTTCCGCGACCTTGACGTGCGTGGGCAGATCCCTGCGCCGGAGCTTGAGCGCCTCGCGCTCGGCGTCGAGCGTCCCGATCTCGGCCTTCAGCCTCTCGGCGGACCTGGCGGCCGTGCCGGACGGCCCGCCCCCGGTCAGGTCGGCGACGCGGTTGCGCAGCGTGCCGAGCCTGTTCCGCATCCGGTTGATCCGGCGGTCCAGCTCGCGCCGGGCCGGATTGACGACGCGCGCCTCCGGATCCTGCTCGGCAAGGCCGTGCACCGGCAGCGCGTCGAGGCTGAACTCGTCGCGCATGTACTTGAAGAAGCTCTCCTGCGCCCATCGGGAGAACAGCGCGCCTGCGGCCTGCTCCGTCGGCACGCCGAAGTCGGTGGTCACGAGCGGGACCTGCCGGCCCGAGTCCAGCAAGCGGCGGATCTGGCGAACCTCGGGCCCCTTGCCGCCCTTGCCCAGCCTGATCCGCCTCTCGGCAAGGCGGACCTCGGCCGAGCCGGCGCCGCCGGGACCGTGGAGCGGCGCCTCGACGGCGCGGAACTCCTCCTCCGGCCAGTCCTCGCCCCTGAAGCCCTTGTGCCAGGTGATCACCGCGATGCCACGCCGGGCGAGGCGGGCGAACAGGGCCGGGCTCCATCCCTCCCGGTCGAAGACCAGCGTCAGCGCGGGCGCGGCCTCCGGCGAGACCGTGAGATCCGGCGCGTCCGGTCCCGGCAGGCCCAGCCGATCCAGCGCCGGAAGGACGTCGTGCTCCAGCGCCTTGGCCATGCCGGGATCGAGATCCTTGTGCAGGCACAGCAGCGGCCTGCCGCCGAGCGCGTTGACCCAGTAGCTGGTCGAGGCCGGCAGGCAGAGCTTCCGGCGCGACACGAAGTGCTTCGGAAGGCGGCCCTTGCGGCCGGCATAGACCTTCACGTGCCCGTCCACCGACAGCGTGGCGTGGGCGTCCGGCTCGTCGGCCATCCACGCCCGCGCCAGCGCGTCCTGCCAGCCCTTCACCCGCTGAACGTCGGATGCGAGCGCCCGGATCTTGCGCCGCAGCGTCTTCGCTTCCGGGCAGCGGTCCAGCCCCAGGACCGCGCCCCATTCCCCCGGAGCCTCGTGGCGCAGCGCCTCGGGGTTGCGGACCCGGGCCATGAACAGGAACGCGAGCAGGAGAAGCGTGCTCGTCAGCCCGTGGCATCCTTTCGGCAGCGACAGGAACGCGCCCGAACGGTCGAGCAGCCCTTCCTTCAGGAGCGTCGGCAGCGCGGCCAGCACGCCGCCGCAGGCGACCGCCGAAAGAGGCTCGTCGAAGCGCGGATGCGCCTCGGCCATCGCCCCCGCCGAGGCCGCGACGCGCCCCGCGCTGTCGCGCGCGCCCCGGCCCATCGGCGCCTCCCGGTCGCGCCGGTCCCGTTCGCTGCGGCCGAGCAGGCCTGCCCGGACATCCTCGTCCTGCGTGTCCGTTCCGGCCGGCTGCTCCTCCTGCGCCTCCGGCTTCGTGTTCTCCGGCTCGGGCTGTCGCGCGCCGATGAACCCCTTGCGGCGGTTGTGGTTCAGCGTCGTGGCGGGAACCTCCAGCTCGCGGGCAACCGCGGTGCCGCTCATGCCCTTGGAAAGGAGGCGGTCCGCCTCCCGCGCCGTCTCGCCGGTGATCACGCTCGTTCCACGGCCCCGGCGCGGCTCGTGGAACGCCGCCTCGCCCTCGTTCCGAAGCTTGTCCGCCGCACGCTGAACCGTCGCGCGGCCAACGCCGAACGCAGCCTGCAGGTCCCTGTGGCGGATGCCGTGCCTGGCGAACCTGGCGATCCGCAGTCTCATGGCCGGGCGGTCGTTCTCGTCGTGGCAGTCGAAGGGCTCGAGGTTGGAGAAGCAGACGGTCTGGCCGTCCTCGGATGCGAAGGAGAAGCACGAAGCGCCGATCTGGACGGCGTCTGAAGGGTGCATGGCGAGCGTGTTCATGGGAAGCGGGAAACCTGAAAGTGAGCCTCATGTTATATTGCCCGCTTCCGGCGTGCCTGTCAAGCCGGAAATCTGCATATTGTCGTTGTTTTGTTGGCCAAACGGGCCCTGGAGGACATCGAAATCAGCCCGCGAGGTCAGGACGTGTGAGTTTCCTGATGTCCGGAACCGACATCAGGAAGGGTCGCGGTCTCCACGAGGACCGACGGCCCAGCGCGTCACGATGCGGCACTTCGTGGCGTTCGTCCTCTGCATGCAGCCAGAGGGCGAGATCGTGCACGAAGCGCAGCAGCCTGATCTTCGTCGTCGAGGATGCCGTCCTTGACGCCGATGCCCATTCGAGGACGGTCGCGGAGCGGATGAAAGTCTCGCCCCGGGCCTCGGCGAAGCGCGCGAACCTCTTGAGAATCAGTTCGTTCTGCGTGAACCGGTAGCCGAGCGCCCGCTTCGTCTCGACGAAGCGGGCGACATGGTCGCTGATCCTGGCGGTCATCGTGCGTTCCCCCCGATCCAGGGTTGGGCAACCTCCTGCAGCATGACCGTATCCGTCTTGGCGTAGATCGCGGTGGTGTTCGGCGAGGCGTGACGCAGAAGGGCCTGGATGACATCGAGATCGGCTCCCGACCGGAGCAGGCCGGTGGCCTGGCTGTGGCGAAACACGTGCGCCCCGCGCCCCGCGAGGGTCCTGACGCCGGCACGGTCGAGCGCGCGCTTCGCAACGCCACTGACAGTGCCTGGATTCGCGAGGGCGCGCGCCGGGGCCATGGCGCGCAGGAACACCTTGTCTTCATCGGTCGCCGACCTTGCCTTGGCGACATAGGCATGCAAGGCGTCGCCAACATCCTGCGGCAGCGGGAGAGCCGCTTGCCGGCAAGACTTTCCCGCGACACGGATCTCGGCCCTTTCCCAGTCGATGTCCCCGAGGCGCAGGGCGGCGACGTCGCCTGCCCGCAGCGCAAGCCGGGCGAGCAGAAGCAGGATCGCCCGGTCGCGCAGGCCGGCCGGAGTCTCGCCGCAGCTGGCGATGGCACGCTCGACGTCGTCGGGCGGGATGTGCCTTGGCAGGCCGGACAGGCGCCTTTGGGCCGCCGACGGCACGGCCGCGATCAGCGTGGCGGGCACGCTGTCCTCCGAGACCAGGAACCGGAGATACATGCGCACGGAGGTCGCCAGATGCCGTGCGGTGCTGTGCGACCAGGGCCGCATCGCCTCGAGCAGCGCACGCCGGATCAGCGATGCGTCATATGTGCCCGGATCGTCCCCAAGTGCGGGCAGCATTTGCCTGATTGCCCGGACATGCTGGCGTATGCTCCTCGGCGCGATGCCGCGATGGCGCTCAAGCCAGAGGGCGAACCGCTCGAGCCTTGCGGGCAGCGCCGGCTCCAGCGGAACGGGCTCCAGCGGGGCGATCCGTCCGATCGAGACGAGATGCCTGAGGAAACCGCGCAGCTGGCCATGGCAGGCCTCGGTACCTTGCTTCCGGCGGCTGCTGTGCAGTCCGGGGATCGAGCAGACGAATTCCTTGTTCCGGTACTGCGCGAAGACATCCGGTGTCAGGTCCCGGAGCCGGATGCGGGACAGATGCAGTCAGACGATGAAGCCGGTGCATGCGTAGCGGAAGGACTTGACGGTGTTGACCGTGTAGCCTTCGTCGCCCAAGCTGGCGAGGAACGCATCCAGCAGACGCAGGCTGTCTTCCAGTTCGCCGGTTGTGTCGATGTGTCCCGAACTCTCGAGGAAACGGACGAACCTCATGAGTTCGGCCGATGTGCGGCGCCTGTTCCAGCGCCTGACGCGCACGGACGCACAGGACGCACCGCAACGACATTCGTGCTGCAGGAAACGCTGGATGATCGAGCCGTCGACTGCCCGCAGCTCGATCCCGGCGAGGCTGAGCCAGATCAGGAAGTGACGGGCTGTGCATCGGTAGTTGTCGAGCCGGCTCTCCGAGAGCTTTCCCTCGCGCTGACTCCGAAGCTCGTCGGCAAAGGAACGGGAAAGGCCGTCGAGCTCGGCCAGAAGGGTCTCCGCAAGGGGGCGGCACTTGGATGTTGCAGGCATTGCATGCTCTCCGTTTGTTGAGTGAGAGCCGTACTCTGCCCGGAATCGCCGCGGGAGCAATGCCGAGCGAAAGCGGCCCTGAACCCCTTTGATTCAACGCTCTGTCACGCCTCGCTCGGCATTACCGGATTGTCGGCATTCCTACTACTACATCGAGGCCGTGCCGGAACTGCTGGCCCTGGCGAGCGAGCGCGGGCTGCGGACCCTCGGGGGCGGAGGCGCGTCATGACCGGAACCTTGCCGCCGCCGCTGGCGCCGCTCGTGCAGCGGTTCTTCACCAATCGGCTCGCCGGCCAGCTCGGAGCCAGCGCCAACACGATCGCAAGCTGCCGGGACAGCTTCCGGCTGCTCGTCAACTTCGCCGAGGCGCGGTGCGGAAAGGCGCCGGAGGACATGGACGTGGCGGACATCGACATCGACCTGGTCGCGGACTTTCTCGAACACCTCGAGACCGAACGCGGCAACAGCGTGCAGAGCCGCAACCTGCGCCTTGCCGCCATCCGTTCCTTCTACGGCCATGTCGCCGCCAACGAGCCCCAGGTCCTGCACCATTGCCAGAAGATCCTGCAGCTGCCCGGAAAGCGTCACGACAAGGCCACCGTGACCTGGCTCGCGGAGGACGAGATCAAGGCGCTCGTTGCCGCGCCCGACCTCGCCACCTGGTACGGACGGCGCGACCGGGCGCTGCTGGCTCTTGCCGCGCAGACCGGCCTTCGGGTGTCGGAACTGACCGGCCTCAGGATCCGGGACGTCGAGTTCGGGACCGGCGCCCACGTGCGATGCCATGGCAAGGGACGCAAGGACCGCGCGACGCCTCTGCGGGCCGACACCGTGAAGATCCTCGAAGCCTGGATCGACGAGCGGGGCGGTCCGGAGAACGCTCCGCTGTTCCCCAGCAACCGGGGCGGGCCGCTCAGCCGCGACGCGGTCGAGCGCCTGGTCACCAAGCATTGCCGTGTCGCCTCGGAAACCTGTCCTTCGCTCGGGGAGAAGAAGGTCACCCCGCACAGCCTTCGGCACGGCGCGGCCATGGCGCTGCTGCACGAGGGCGCAGGCTGCACGGTGATCGCCCTCTGGCTCGGCCATGAATCGGCCGAGACGACGCAGGTCTGCCTGCACGCCGACCTCCGGATAAAGGAAAAGGCCATGGAGAGGACCCGCCCGGTCGACGTCAAGTCCGGCCGGTTCAAGCCCGACGACACCCTGCTGGCCTTCCTGAAGTCGCTGTGATTATGCCGATAACGGCGGCAGAAAGGAAAGGAAAATCAAGTCCCTGGGCCGCGAATGCGGCATAATCCGGTTAGCGGCATGTCGGGCGTTATGCCGAATTCGGCATAACGCCCGTGACTGATGGCTCTCGGGTGCCGCGACGGGCGGTGGACGCGCCGGCAATTCGCGCCACGATGAAATCCAGAATGTTGTCGGCGCGCGCCGCACCCACCAGTTGCTTCGAACAGGTTGCCTCCACGGACGGTAGAGGAACCCGGGCTTCGGCATGAGGAAAACGGACATGTCTCCGGTCGAGGCCGCGCCCGTTCCGAAAGCGACCGGTTCAGGGTCGCCTTCGCCACTTCAAAGGGGACGACGCGCAAGGGAAAAGGTTTGTCCGGTCGGACCGCCTTCGGGCATCGCCGCGAGCCACATCACAAGATCGGCGACTTCATTCGGGTGCTTCACGCGCTCCCATTGCGGCAGGCCGTGTGGAACTTCCGTCCTGTATCTTTCAAGCAGTTCTTCCGGGGTGCTTCGGCTGGCCGGGTCTTCACGGCTGAATGTCGTGGTGGCGACCGGGCCGGGCACGATGTTGTTCACGTCGATCCTGCGCGGCCAAAGCTCGTTCGCGAGGCATTCCGTGAAGATGTGCAGGCCCGCCTTGGCCACGTGATAGGAGGCCGCGTCCTTGCCAGCGCTCAACCCCTTGCCGGAAGAGAAGTTGAGGATCTTGCCGCCATCCGCCAGGCGCTCCAGCAGGAAGCGCGTGACCATGTAGGGGCCGCGGAGATTGATCTCGACGTTTTTCCACCAGCCGTCGGGGTCACTTTCGACCACCGTCCCACGATCCAGATAGACCCCGGCATTGTTCACGATGATGTCGACCGTGCCGAACGTGGCAATGACGGCACCGCAGAAGGCCTGAGTGCTTGCTGGATCGGATAGATCGGCCTGCGAAGCGAGGCACTTGCTCCCCAAGGTCTCAACCGCCAGGCGCGTTTCTTCAAGATCCGCCAGTGTGCGGGCGCAGGTGGCGATATCTGCTCCCTCCGACGCAAGCCGCTCGACAATCGCGCGACCAATGCCCCGCGCGCCGCCGGTGACGACAACTGTCTTGCCCAGAAGGGGTGTGGGTTCGTTCATTTCTTGATCCTCGTCTGGCGCTGTTGCAGGAAATTGATCTCGGGCGCCCTTGTGACCGAAGTAGCGGTAGATGCGCGCCATTGACAGGTCGCAGTTTGGCCCTGTCGGGACAAGGGTACATGAGGCGACATGGGGATCCTTGCCTACGGCATCGTGATTCAAGCAGATCAACGGTCCATGCGAGGGCGCCGGGAGTGATCTGAAGACCTGTCAGCCAGCGGACCGGACTTGCTTCGTGATTTCGCCGACCCGGCCGCGGCTGGCCCTTTTCCCGATCTTCCCGTGAATTTCACGGATGCCGAGATTGGTCGAGGCGGCCAGAGTCCCGATTTCCTTCACCAGTCCGGGAGCGAACGGCGGCCGGCCGAGATGCTTGCCACGCGCGGCGGCGGCCTTCATGCTGGCACTGACGCGTTCGCTTATCAGCGAATGCTCCCGCTCCGCCATGGCGCCGATGATCGTGAACATGGCCCGGCCCATCGGGCTGGCCGTGTCGACCTGGTCCTGAACGCTGATGAACCGCACGCCGAGATGATCGAACTCTTCGAGAGCCGTCAGAAGGTGGCGTGTGGAGCAGGCAAACCGGTCGAATTTCCAGACGAGGACGCTGTTGACCTCGCGATTGCGGGCGCTGGCCATAAATGCATTGAGTTGTGGTCGGCCCATTCGGCGACCGGAAACGGCATGGTCGCAATAGTCTCCCACGATTTGCAGCCCTGCACGTTCGGCATGGGCGCGCAATCCGTCGTATTGCAGGTCCGGCTTCTGCTCGGGCGTGGAGACGCGAAGATAGAGCGCCGTGCGAGTGTCACCGGCCATTTCCGCTGGAGTTCCGTCCAGGAACGCCTACCTTCCCGGTCGGTCAAATCGCTACCACTTGCGCCTTGATTCTTCAAGGTTTTCCCAACCGCTGACAGCGACCCCTTTTCCGGACAGCCTGTTCGAGGATTTGCCGCTCATGCCCGGAATGCGCATTCTCTCGCCCAGCGAGCAGGCGACCTTCGACAGGCCGCCCCGATTCGACCATCGAGAGCGCAAGAGGTTTTTCGAGTTCCCGGAAGCCTTGCCGGGCATCGCGCGGAACATGCGCAACCCGGATCATCGGGTCGCCTTTCCGGTGAGCCGCGGGTGCCTTCGCGCAACACGGCGGTTCTTCGCGCCCGCAGACCTCCCGCCCCGCGATCTTGCCGTAACGGCCCGCAGCCTTGGCATGAATGCCGCCATCGCGGCCGTGTGTCCGGACCGCACCCGACAGAGGCATCAACGGCTCATCCTTGACCATTGCGGATTCTCGCCTTTCGGCGCGTAAGCCGAAGCCGTCCTGTCGTCCGAGATTGCCGCGATGGCGCGGACGCACCTGAAACCGCGGCTGATTTTCGACCGCTGTACCGACTTTCCTGTTCAGCAACGCTTCCAGGTTCCCGGATCCGGATCCCTGATCGAACCGATCCGTTCGGGGTTGCATGAGCGCAAGGAAGAGCTGGTCGCCCTCATGGACGCTCATCTGACCGATGATGCCCGCGCCTTGCCGGACGGCCCCTTCAGCGCCCCCGAGGACCAGAACCGCTACCGTCTCACCCTGCCCAGGAAAATCCCGCGGTCGACAAGGCCTTCGAAAGTCAGGGAGGCGGTGGCGGATCTCGAGACGCTGACGCTGCTGCATGGCCAGCTGGAGGAAATCCTGCCCGTTCTCGGTCCGGGCCCCGGAGGCGTCCGCCATTTCGCGGGCAGAGTGCTCCGATCCAAGGTGTTCCAGGTTCAGCGTCGCAGAGACGGCGACCGCTGCATCCATGCCGCTGCGTTCGTCGAGCATCAGTTCTGCCGCAGCCAGGACAATCTGATCGACCTCTGGCTGCGCTTCATGGCTGGCTTCCAGCCGGCCGCATTGCGCCATCACACGGCCAGTCTGCTGGAGACCCGCGGCAAGCAGCAGATGAAACGGACAGCTGCTTGACCCCGGAGATCTTGGTGGTTCCCAATTCGAAACCAATCTTCGCCGCGAACGCCAGGCCGAAGGAATCGCCGTGGCCAAACGGAGGGGCGTCTACAAAGGCCGACGTCCGAAGATCGACATGGAAGAGACCGGGCAGCGACCTACCTCGGCGACCGCGACATCCGCGCATCGCCGATGCCGCCCTTTCCGGCGAAAGCCTCCGTCGCGGCCGTCACCACCTCCATTCGAGCCCGGCGCTGACCGCGCGCCCGCCGCCGCCCGTCACGGGCTCCGCCCAGAGGTCGAGCGTCGCGTCCTCCGCGTGCGGCGCGTCCGGCCCGGCGCGCCAGCCGAGGCGGACCTCGTCCTTCGCGCCCAGCGTCCCGCCCACGCGCCCGTAGGGGCTGGCGACCATGCCCGCGCCGAGCGCCGTGCCGTGCGCGACCTCCGCGCTCCACGCGCCGCCCCCGCCCGGGGAGGCGTCGGGGAACGCGTCCGGGCCAAGGAGCGCGGCCACGCCGCCGGAGGAGGATCCGCCAAGGGAGCGGCTCAGCGAGGCCGACCAGCCCCGTCCCGTCTCCGGGCGCGGGTCCCAGGCCACGTCGAGCGCGAGGCCCCGGTCCCTGAAGCCCCCGTCCTCGTGCGCCACGAGCGTGCGCCCCGAGAGGCCGAGCGAGAGCCCGCGTCCCGGATCGGTCCACGCGATCCCGCCGCCGAGATCGATCCCGAACCCGGTCTCCGCGTCGCCGCCGTCATGGCGCAGGCCCGCCTCCAGCCTCGGCGACAGGCTGCCGCCGTTCCCGAGCGCGACCGTCCAGCCGCCCTCCAGGCCGAGACGCAGCCGCGACGTTGCGGAGCCCGACGCCGCAAGCTCATGCGTCCTCTCCGAGCGCGTGCGCGTCCAGAGCGCGTCCGAGACCACCGCCAGCGCGGGACCGCTGCCATGGCCCGTCCCGTCCAGCAGGTCGCCGCGCAGTCCCGCCGCCGCCATGCTCCAGGACAGGTCCGAGGACAGCGCCCCGCCCGTCTCCGGCCTCAGCGTCACCTCGCCGGAGCCGGTTCCCAGCGCGCCCCAGAGCCCGATCCGTTCCGAGGCCTGCAGCGCGGCGTAGGGCACCGCCGCCGACAGCGTGGCCTCCACCGTGCCGTCGCCCTCGCGGACCGCGCCGTCGCAGGGGACGGCCCGCGCCTCCGGGTCCATGCCGCCTTCGGCCTCCGCGCACGTCCGCGACACGTCGCGGGACCCGGTCCCGTCGTCCCGGTAGCTCCCGTCTCCCGAGCTCCGCAGCAGCGCAAGGCCGGCCAGCCATCTCCCCCTCGCATGGTCCGCGCCGAGCGTCACGGTGGTCGCCTCCCCGTCGAGCGAGAAGGTCCCGTCATGCCCGTCGAAGCCCGAGCGCGCCGCCCGGCCCCAGAAGGCCGTGCTGCCGCCGTCGCCGCTTCCCGTGGTCAGCGTGAAGCCGCTGGCCAGGAGCGCGTCCCGCGCGTCCATGGACATGGGGTCCGCCGCAAGCTCGCCGGACGTGCCGTGCGTGTCCGCGACGATGCCGCGCGTCCGCGCGGCCGCCATGCGGCCCGCCACGGCGTCCAGCGCCTGCTCCGCCACCGTGCGCCCGAAGCGCGAGAGCCACGCCGCGGGCATCGGGTCGTCGTTGACGATGGTGCCCACCGCGACGCCGTCCGCAATCGACACCGGCACCTTCTGCCCCGAGCGGTACATGAACGCGTCGATGAGTTCGACCTCGAACGTTTCCGGGTTTTCGTCGTGGCTGTCGTCGCGAATGCCGATACGGATCTCTGTGAACGTTTCGCCGGCCCTGATCCGGCTTCCTATGCGCCACGCGCGCGGGACGCGGCTATAGTCCCTGTTCGCCGTTGCCGAGACCGGCGTCGAGTCGCGCGTCGCGTAGGCGAAGCGGACGTCCTGGTCCGTCGCCTCGCTCAAGCGTACCGTGAACCAACCCAAGCGTTCGTTCTCGTTCAGGGTGGCATCGGCTATCGACAGCGTCGGCACGCCGGGCGCTGCGTCGTCGTCGGCGACGGTGATGCTCGCCGCATTGTTCGGCGCCGTCGCCACCGTGTAGCCGCTGCCCGTCTGCACTGTGGCGGTGACGCTGCCGTTCGGCTCGTCGGTGCCGTCGTCCACCGTGGTGACGGTGAGGGTGGCGGTGCCGGCGACCGGGATGGTGACGGTTCGCGTCCCCGTCTGCCCACTCGTCGCGAAGTCGCCGCTCTGGTCGACGGTCAGGGTCACATCGAGCGGCGCGGCCGGCGCCGGGTCGGCCGAGACCGTGAAGGAGGCCGGCGAGCCTTCCGTCACCCCATTGCCGCCCGTGACGCTCACTGTCGGGACGTCGTCGTCGGCCACCGTCACGGTGGCGCTGCCCATGCCCGTGGCCACGGCATAGCCCGTGCCCGTGCCGAGGGTGACGCTCACCGAGCCGTCGGCCTCGTCTGCCGCATCGTCCACCGTCGCCACCGAGAGGTCGGTGCTGGCAGTCCCTGCTGTCAGCACCGCCGTGCGGCTGCCCGCGCCGGGGGCGGCCAGGTGATCGCCGGTCTCGGTGACACTGTAGGCAATCGTGAGGTCGCCGGAAGGGGCCGGATCGGCGGTGACGGTGAAGCCGGCAGCCCCGCCCTCGGTGATGGCGGTGCCGGGTGAGAGGCTGAGGATGGGGGTGGCGGGGGTGGCGTCATCATCGGCCACGGCCACCGTCTGCGAGGACGGGCTGCCCACCGTGTAGCCGTCTCCGGCATCCACTGTCGCCGTGATCGAACCATCCGGCTCGTCCAAGGCGTCATTCACCGTGGCAATGTCGATGCCCAGGCTGCCGGACACCGGGATGGTGACCGTTTTCGATCCGGTCTCGCCGGCGAGGGCGACGTCGCCGCCCTGTCCGATGGTCAGCGCCACCGCGAGCGGTGTGGCTGGCGGCGGGCTGGCGGTGATCGTGAAGGAGGCATCCGTGCCTTCCGTCACCCCGCTGCCGGCGGCGATGCTCACCGCCGGTGTTGGAGTCGGGTCGTCATTGTCCGAGACCGCAACGGATGCCGAGCCGTTCGTGCCCGACGGCGTGTAGCCGCTGCCATCCGCCTCGTCGGTGCTGTCGTCCTGCGTCGCGATCGTCAGGTCAGCCGAGGCCTGCCCCCCGGCGATGGTGACCGTCTTCCTGCCTTCATCTGCCTGTGCCAGGAAGTCGCTGCTGGCATCGTCGGCGACGGTCAGCGACACCGTGAGGTCCGCCACCGGCGCCGGGCTTGCGGTGACCGTGAACACCGCACCCGCGCCCTCGGTGACGGCATTGCCACCGGCGATGGTGATCTCGGGCTCGGCGGGGACGGCCCCTTCCAGGCATTCCAGCGCATCCGCAACCGGACCCCAGCCGAACCAGTTCGCTTCCCGGGCGCGGGCGTCGGCGGCCGTCATCGGCAGGATGGTGCGGCTGTCCGCGGTCCAGCCATCCGGGCTGCGGGCGCCCAGCGCCACCAGGGCGCGGAACCAGTTCGCCCCGTAGCCTGGCGGCCTGGACTTGTTGTGGTCGTAATACCCCTCGACCTTCTCCAGAAGCTGCTCCGGCACGCAGGATGATGCCGGTGCCGTGTCGTCATTGAGGATGGTGTAGGTCGCCGATCCCGCAATCCCGGAGACCGTCACCCCCGCAGGCGGGTCCTGCAACTCGACCACCACCGTCTCGTCGGGCTCGACATCGGCATCGCCCCGGACCAGCAGCCGGCCCGTGCCGCTCGCCGCGTTTGCCGCCAGCGTGTAGCCGTGGCAGTCACTGGCGAGCGTGAGCGGCGTGTCGCTGCCGGCGCCCACCAACTGGTAGTCGGAACTGGCGCCCCGCGCCGCGGTGCCGGTACTCTTCAGGCATGCCTTGAAGCTCGTTGCCTCGCCGCGCACCGGATCGAGACCGAATGTCACCGTCGCATAGGTCCGGCCCGTATCGCCTTCCGAAGCCGAAGCCGGCGAGATCGTCACCGACAGCACCGGCTCGTCATCATCCGAGACCGCGACCGATGCCGTGCCGCTCGTGCCGATCGTGTAGCCGCTGCCTGCCTCGATGGTGGCGGTGATGCCGCCATCGGGCTCGTCCGTTGCATCGTCGTCCGTGGTGACATCGAGCGTTGCCGTGCCGCTCGTGCCGATGGTCACCTGCCGCGCACCGGCTGCGCCGCCCGACGCGAACGCACCGCTGTCGGCAATGTTCACCTTCACCGTGATGTCGCTCTGCGGCACCGGCGTCGCGGTCAGCGTGAACACCGCAGCCGCGCCCTCGGTGACGGCATTGCCGGCGGCGATGCCCACCGCAGGCAGCACGTCATCATCCGCAACCGCCACCGTGGCGATGGAGGGGCTGCCGATTGTGTAGCCGGCGGCACTTGAGACGGTGGCCGTCACGCTGCCATCCGCCTCGTCGGTGCTGTCGTTGACGGTGGTGAATGTCAGGGTGCCGGAGGCCTGGCCCCCGGCGATGGTGACCGTCTGCATGCCTTCATCTGCCTGTGCCAGGAAGTCGCTATTCGTGTCGTCGGCGACGGTCAGCGTCACCACGAGGTCCGCTGTCGGTGCCGGGCTGGCGCTGACGGTGAACACCGCACCCGCGCCCTCGGTGATGCCGGCGCCGCCGGCGATCGTGATCTCGGGCTCGGCGGGGACGGCTTTTTCCAGGCATTCCAGCGCCTCCGCCACCGGTGCCCAGCCGAACCAGTTCGCCTCCCTGGCGCGGGCGTCGGCAGCCGTCATCGGCAGGATGGTGCGGCTGTCCGCGGTCCAGCCATCCGGGCTGCGGGCGCCCAGCGCCACCAGGGCGCGGAACCAGTTCACCCCGTAGCCGGGCGGCCTGGCCTTGTTGTGGTCGTAATACCCCTCGACCTTCTCCAGAAGCTGCTCCGGCACGCAGGCTGACGGTGCCGCGTCATTGTCCGAGACCGCAACGGATGCCGAGGCGTTCGTGCCCGACGGCGTGTAGCCGTCTCCCGCCTGGATGGTCGCGGTCACCGAGCCGTCCGCCTCGTCCGCGCTGTCATCCTGCGTCGGGACCGTCAGCTCGGCCGAGCTCTGCCCGGCGGTGATGGTGACCGTCTTCTTGCCCTCATCGCTCGCAGCCAGGAAGTCGCTCGCCGTATCGTCGGCGACCGCCAGCGACACCGTGAGGTCTGCTGTCGGCGCCGGGCTTGCAGTGACGGTGAACACCGCACCCGCGCCCTCGGTTGCCGAAGCCGCCTTCGCCGCCACCGAGACCGACGGCAGCGCGACCTTCTTCACCGGGGCTGCGGTGAAAGGCTTCATGTCGCCGGCCGACAGCAAGGCGTCGAAATAGGCGATCCGGTTCGGAATCGTCTGCAGGATCGGATCTTTCCAGTCGGAGTCGATCCTTGTCGGCACGTACCGGGCGGAGAAATACGCCAGGAAGGATTCCGCTACGTCCTCGCTGGCGGAATTGTCCTTCGCATAGCTCGAGATGAACGCGCCGTCGGCCTTCTGTGCCGCCAGCCATTTGGAGTCTGATTTGACCTCTTTGTCCAGCGACACATGCGCCGCCTCGTGGAACATAACTTCCTCGATATACGCATCCGAGGTGAGTTCCGTATAGGTACTGATGCTGCCAAGCCGACTGGACGCGTGCCACAGATGACTTCCCTTGTGTATTGCGAGAGTACGAATCCCTTTTGTCTTGTCGGTTCCGGATCGCAGCACCTTCGGCAGGCGTCCGGCGGCCTTGCCGTATTTCTCGGCCTCGGTCGCTGCGTCCTGCTGCGTGGTGAAATCCGGATGAACCCGGATCTCGAACGTGTTCGCCCCGCCATCGCAGCTGGCATTGAAAATCCAGGCGTTGGCCGATCGCGCGAGGGCGTAGGGGCCGTTCTCGTTCATAGTCCGGTCGTCCCGGGGCGTCTCGGCCGCCGAGACCGTGCAGGCGGAGGAATCGGAAGGCGTGATGACGCTCGAACTCTCCCATACGGTCCCAATCTTGCTTGCGCCAGCTGCAGCTTCCTTGGTCGGCGAGAGGACTACGCATATCGCGGCCAGAGCCACCAGCAGGATCGCATACGGTCGTTTGTGGCGGTAATCGCTGCCGCGGACAGCCTTCCCGGTGACCGGTGCCGCGGCCTGAGACACGTTCAGAGCCGTCCAGGCAGCTGGATTGTCCTCACATGCAAAACGGTGGCCGGGCGCGGATACCGAACCAGGGCGGCGGGAGGAGGAAGCGGGGTGTCTGGACGCCGAGCACCACCCGGCGCGAGCGTGAGACTCAGGTCGGGAGGCGGAGAGCCCTAGGCGGTGCCACCCGGAAGACGCAAGAGGGGCGATCCGGCGATCATGGGTTTGGGGGGCCTTCAGGCCTTGTCAAGTGCTTTTCCAGGATATGCGTCATGCGCCCGGTCATGGCCGCAAGGATTGTCATCCGTCCCTGGCTCAACATGCAAAGCCCCCGCCGCTGACGTGCATCGTCTGCCCCGTCCGGACAATGCACCAAACTCGGGCGAAAGGTCAACATGCCACCGACGGCGGCGCAAGGCAAATCTGTTCTGCCGCGTGTCACGTTTCGAGGGATTTCCGTGGTGCCTCCGGTCCCTTCGGTCGCGATTCAAGGCACACCCGACGCCCGGACAGCCCGATCGACGCCCTGGATCGAGGATTCATGGCTTGACGGCTTCTCCCGGGCACCGTGCGGGCAAGCGTGATCGCCCCGGCGCGTGCCGGAGAGCGGTGGTTTCGGCGATGCAGGACGTCAGGCGGCGGCAGTCCGCGGCCGCGTGTTTCCGGTCATCCTGAGCATGTCGGGCGCACGCCTCGGCTTCCTGGCCACGGCGCGCCTCGTTTCCGCGACCTCCATTCCGCGCTGCTTGATCAGCCCGATGGCGAAGCGCCGCAGCAGGGTCGTGCTCTCCGGGCCGTGGCCGGTACGGATGCGGCTGCGGTCCTCGTCGAAGCTCCAGTCAAGAATGTGGTGACTGGCCTCGATTCATCCATCGTACTGCTCCTTTTCAAATCGAGGTCCGGGTTTTTCGAACCCGAAAGGACAACAAGAATCCCTAAAGGGGTTTTCTGCACTCAACCCGACTCGACCCGAACTGGCCCGGCGTCGTGCGCAGCGTGGCCACGATGGCGTCCGGGGCGATGCCGCCGAGCGAGCTCCTGAGAAAGCTCGCGTCCTGTCCGCGTCAGCATGACCTGGCCGTCGCGTTTCGCGAAACCGGACGGGTCGAACGGACGCCGTTCATGATCGAATGGCCGCTCGATGCCGACATGCAGCGACGCGCCGGTCTCGGCCTGAACAGGGGCGAGGCGCACCATGCGCTGAAGAGCGCCCTGCGGATCGGACGCCAGGGAGAGATCCGGGACCGGACGTCCGGAACCCGGCACTTCCGGATCGCAGGGCTCAACCTGCTCACGGCGATCATCATCCACTGGCGCCGAACGGCCCGAACTTTGCCTGCCGGCTTGGAAATCGAGTATCTTCTGACTCCTCCTGTCCCGGGGAAGACGATACTTCAGATATGGTTTCAGGCGGATTTGACAAAGTCACGCCTGTGTGGACATACTTCCGTAACTGACGGCAAAACCATATGTGAATCATTGCTTTTCCAGATTCCAGGAAAGTCACGGTGCTCATGCCCCGCCTCGTTTCCGCCCCGTTCTTCAGCGCCCGGCCGGTCTTCAACCGAGCCGAATACGCTGCGGCCGTGGGCCGCCGGCCCAACGACAAGGTCGTTACGGCCATGCTCGCGCAGCACCTTCGGGCAGGCAATGTCAAGCGCGTCGCACGGGGCGTCTTTGCCTCCGTCCCCAAGCATGCCGATTCCGACAATTGGTCGGTCGATCGCTTTCTCGCGGCGTCCCGCCTGCGGCGCGGCGGCGTCATCGCCTATCACTCGGCCCTCGAACTTCACGGCTGCGCCTATACGGAAGGCCATGAGGTGCAGGTCATCGCGCCCGGCGAGTCGGGCGTCGTCGAGACATCCGGGTTCTCTTGCCGGTTCGTGAAAGCGCCGCGGGGCCTTGCTCGGAAAAATGGCAGCCTGGCGGACGGCGTCACGGCCGTTGACCGCATGGGCCTCGACGTTCGCGTGACGACGATCGAGCGGACGATCGCCGATCTCTTCGATCGCCATGATCTTGCGGGCGGTGCGGAGGAGCTTTTCAATTCGCTCGATCTCGTCGCGCGAGTCGATGCCGCCGCCTTGGTCCGGCATGCGAGCGCACTCGGCAATGCGACGGCGGCCGGCGCCTTGGGATATTGGCTGGAGCGCGAACAGGACCGGCTCGGTGCAGAAAGCGCGGCGCTCAAAAAGCTTCACGCGCTCGCCCCGCGACAAGCGCGATACGCCTTGGCCGCCAAACCGGGTGAAGGCCGGACGGCTGCGGGTTGGAACGTCATCCTGCCTGTAGAGGTCATGGAGCCGCAATTCGAGGGCGTGTAATTGGCGGCGCCCTCGACCCAGACCCTGCAGCACATCGCCAGTGAGACCGGCTATCAAGCCGGCACGCTCGAAAAGGTGATGCGGCTCCTCGACATCCTGCAAGAGATCGCTCACGATCGGATCTTGAGCAAGCGGCTTGCCCTCAAGGGCGGCACGGCGCTCAACGTCTTCCATCTCGGCCTCGATCGTTTATCGGTCGATATCGACCTCAACCATGTCGGCGCGCTCGACCGTGTGGCGATGGAGGCTGAGCGGCCTGAGGTTGAGGCGGCCCTGAACCGGCTCCTTGCGTCGCAAGGATACAACATTCGCCGACAGCCGGATCAGCACGCCGGCGGCAAGTGGATCATGCGCTTTGCATCGGCGCTCGGCGGCAATGCGACGTTGGAGCTCGACATGAATTACATGGCGCGTCAGCCTCTGTTTGGCGCCGCCCGCGTGTCATCGGCCGCGCTTGGGGACATGCGCGCGAGCGAAGTGCTGGTGCTCGACCTTCACGAGATCATTGCCGGCAAGCTGGTTGCGCTCTTTGATCGCCGTGCAGCGCGCGATCTCTTCGATGCACGGCGCATCCTGTCGATCGAGGGACTCGACTGGAAGAACATCAAGGCCGCGTTTCTGGCGTTCGGCGCCTGCGCGCGCCGTGATTGGCGAATGGTTTCGGTCGACGCGATCAAGGGCGACCCGCGGGAGCTTCGCCAAAAGCTCCTGATCTGCCTGCCGCGCGGCTATTTCGGTGGCAAGGACGCGATCGATGCGTGGATCGAGGAGACGGTCGCGCTCTGCCGGGAGCGATTTGCATTCCTGTTCGACATTTCCGCGGACGAGCAGGCATTTCTTGATGGCGTGATTGACCGCGGCGAAGTCAACGCTGACTTTCTTGACGTCCCGTTTGATATCCGCGCCCGGATCGCGACTATGCCGATGCTTGCCTGGAAATGCCAAAATGTGCATAGGCATCGAAAATTGAGGGTTGGGCAGTGATGGCGCGCCGCTCATCAAGGCGGAGCTTCTTCACGAAGCGGAATGAAGCGTGCAGACGTGGCGACGCACGTTGGGACCTGTCTTGAAAACAAAAATAATGCACACCTCGGACTGGCAGATCGGGAAGGTGTTCCGCTTTGTCGATAGCGGGACGATGGGGCTTCTGCAGGAAGCGCGTCTTCGGGCGATAACGCGCCTTGGCGAGCTTGCTGGGGAGAAGGGTGCGCAGCACGTACTGGTCGCTGGCGATGTCTATGACATGGAAGCCTTGTCGCCGCGCTCGCTGAACCAGCCCCTTGAACGGATGCGCAACTTTGGCGGCACGCACTGGCACCTGATGCCGGGCAATCACGATCACTACCGCCCGAACGGCCTTTGGGCTCAGCTTCGGCGCAAGGGCCTGCCCGGCAACGTGCATGTTCATGCTGCGCCGGAGCCGGCAATCTTCGAGGACGGCTCGTTCGCGCTTTTGCCGGCACCGCTGCACCATCGCCGCATGCTTGATGATCCGACCGCTTACATGGATGAGGCGGACCTGCCTGACAGTCTGGTGCGCGTCGGGCTTGCCCACGGCACCATTGCCGGGTTCGGGTCCGAGGACAAGGATGTTCCTAACTATATCGCCCCGGATCGCCCCGCGCAGGCCGGCCTGGACTATCTCGCGCTTGGCGACTGGCATGGTCAAAGGAAAGTCAATGACCGCTGCTGGTACAGCGGCACGCCGGAAACAGACGCCTTCGACGTGATCGACGGCGGTCAGGCCCTTTTCGTTGAAATCGAGGGGCCGGGGGCGGAACCGGCGGTCACGCCGCTGCCGACCGGCCACTATGCATGGGAGCGCCATGCGGAGCAGGTTGGCAACCGGTCTGACATCGATCATCTCGCTGAAAAGCTGCGAGGCGTTGCTGACGACCTTGACCGCGTGCTGATTCATTTGGCGGTGGAGGGCACGCTGTCCCTGGAAGACCGCCAGTATTTCCAGGACCAGATCGTTGAGGGTGTTTCAGCGGCGTTCTGTTTCATGCGCGTTGATGATCGCCGCCTGTTCCCCCGTCCCACACCCGAGGATCTTGAGCAGATTGATCGCGGCGGGTTTGTGCGCACCGCCGCCGACGAGCTCAAGGAAATGACCGAGCAGGGTGACGATGCCGAGCGCGGCATCGCCGCCGAGGCCCTGCAGCGGCTTTATGTCGAGCACATGAAGCTGCAGGCGGCGCAGCGATGAAACTGCGATCCCTGGCCGTCAACCAGTTCAAGAAATTCACGGCGCCGATGCGGCTCGCCGGCATCGAGGACGGCCTGAATGTCGTGGTCGGCCCCAACGAGATGGGCAAATCGACCTTGCTTGATGCGTTGCGCGCAGTCCTCTTCGAAAAATACAGCTCGAAGGCCCACCCGATCGTCGCTTTGCAGAACGACCGCAACCAGGCCGGGCCGGTTGTGGAGCTGGCATTCGAGCTTGATGACGGCGTCTACCGGGTGACCAAGCGGTTTGTAAGGAAGCCCTATGCCCGTCTGTCATGCCCGGACGGGCGCACCCTTGAAGGCGATGCCGCCGAGGACGTGCTGCGCAGCCTGCTCGGTTTTGACGAACCCGGCAAGACAGGCGCAAAGGCGGAAACGCTCGGCATGTGGAATGTCCTCTGGGTGCAGCAGGGACAGTCCTTCGGCGCGCTCGATCTTCCCGAAAGTGCGCGGTCGAACCTGCACAGCGCCCTGGAATCGGAAGTCGGCACCGTCCTTGGCGGCCGGCGCGGGCGCGCTTTGCCGCAGGCGATCGAGAAGCAGCTTGGCGAATTGGTCACCACGGGCAACGGCCGCCCGCGCGGTGCCTACAAGGGCCTGATCGAGAACGCCAGGACGCTTCAAGGCGAGCTTGAAGGCTTGCGCACGCGGCGGCAGGAACTGGCCAGATCGCTTGATGACCTTGAAGAAGCGCAGGAAACGCTTGCGCGTCTGTCCGCCGGGGACCGCGATCAGGCCGATCAGACCGAACTGGCCCAAGCGCGCAAAAGACATGCGCAACTGGCCGAGCTGGAAGCGCGCATCACAGCCGCCGCCAGCGATCTGGAACTGAAAAGGCGCAATCTTGAACAGGCCGAAACGGCGCAAACGGAACGTGCCGGCCAGAAGGACACAATTGCCGCTGAAGAAAAGGCCGTTGAACAAGCCCGACAACGATTGGAGGACGTGCGACAGCAGGAAATGGATGCCCGGTCGCAACTTGATGTGTTGCGCGCAGGCGTGCGTGAGGCAGAGGCGGCGGTCACCGAGGCTGATGAAGTCGTTTCACGGCAGCGCCGCACGCTGGACGCCGTGGAAAGGCAGGCCCGGATTCGTGAGCTGGAGGACCGCCTCGTCAAAGCGCAGGCCGCCGAAAGACGTCAGCGCGAGGCCCATCAGGGCGTCGCCGCCATCCTGGTTACGGACGAGGTGATGGGGACGATACGCAGCGCCGCGAAGGGGCTGGAGACTATCGAAAGCCGCCTGGGCGCCGCCGCTACCTGCATCGTTTTCGATATGGCCCCGGAAGGTCTGTCAGGCATCGAAATTGACGGGCAGGCGCTCTCGGTCGAGCGGCCTTCGGTTCAGGCCGTTGAGCCGATGACAATCGCGATTCCCGGCCGCGGCCGGATCACGATCGAGCCGGCAATCAAGGACCGGGACAAGTTGCTTGGTCAGCAGCGGGAAGCGAAGGCCAGGCTGAAGGACGCGTTGCAGGCGGGTGGCATCAAGTCCGTCAATGATGCCGAGGATCAGCATGCCCGGCGCGAGAAGCTCTTGCAGACGGCGGAGCTTGTCCGGCAGGAGGCAGAGCTGCATGCCCCGGCCATGGACGATCATGATGCGGGAGAGCAGGCGCTTTCCGACTACATCGATGGCCTGCGGAAAATCCTGGCGCGGGAGATGGCCGAATTCGGCATCGAGGAATTGCCGGAGCATGCCGAAGCTGAATCGGCATTGCGGGACGCTGCAGAGCAGGCCAGCGAGGCGCGCGGCGCCGTGAATGGCGCGCGGGCTGCGCTTGGCGGTCCGGAGAGCAGTTCAAGCCGGCTCCAGACCGAACTCGGCACCGTCAAGGCGCGGCATGACGACGGCAAAGAGCGACTCGAGACGCTTCGGGGCCGGCTTGCGAGCGCAGAAAAGGTGTCTTCTGACGATGAGCTTCAGGCTTCAACAGATGCCGCGCAGGCCGAATCGTCTAATCAGGAGGCGACCGTCGCGGGTCTGGAGGCGCAGCGCACGGACGAGACAATCCCCCAGTTGGAGGCCCGCATCGCCCGTCTTGACAAGGCCATGCAGGACAGGCGCGAAAAGCGCGGCAATCTCAAGGAGAAGATTGCCGGGCTCCGGTCGCATGTGGAAGCGCTGGAAGGCGCCGGCCTTGACGAGGCCATTCAGCAAAAGGCGCGTGAACTGGAATTTTGCGAGGAAGAACGCCGCCGGTTTGAACGTGAGGTGCAGATTCTCGGCCTTTTGCTGTCAAAGCTACGCGCTGCCGAGCAGGACGCCAAGGAACGGTATCTGTCGCCGGTGCTCAATCGCGTTCGGCCGTATTTGCAGCTCCTGTTTCCGGGCGCGGAAATCACGATCGATGAAAATCTCCACATCGTCGGTGTGGTCAGAGAAGCAGGCTACGAGGAAGCCTTTCACCTGAAGTTCTAGCCGATTTTCGGTCCTGATTTGGAATTTGCCGTTTTCGTTCAATGGGTTGCGGGCCGGCCGACTCTTCCAGGATGGTCACGTGTAGGCAGTAGCAGGATGCGGCGCACCTTGCGACCCGATGGCGGGCATGCGCTGCATTTCCATGACGTGTCCCAATGTGGTGGATCTTTTGACTTGACAATATAGCGAGGCTCGTCCAGAAAGGCAACGGAAGGTAGGCACTAGCACGAGGGGAGCCCCATGACCTCATCCATGCACGTGGCCGTCATCAAGTCGCGCCAGAACGGAAGGACCTACACCTCCGTCCTCCTCCGACAGAGCTATCGCGACCACAACAACCGGGTGCAGAAGCGGACCCTGGCCAACCTCTCCCGCCTGCCGCCGCACACGATCCCGCTCCTGCGCGGCGCACTCGCGGGAAAGCGGTACGCGGAGGCCGGCGACGTTCTCGGGGACCCGGTCCGCTCCCGCCACCACGGGGCGGTGCAGGCGGTGCGGACGGCCATGGACGCCATCGGCCTGCCCCGCATGGTCTCCCGCG
>CBDCBG010000003.1:0-4214 GCA_965214325.1 Paracoccaceae bacterium | reverse complement strand
GCCTCTACGATCCGTGCGGCTTCAACGACCGGCTCGTGCTCGGCCTCAAGGGCCAGATGTCCGAGGCCGAGCTCCACTACCTGCGCGCGCGGCTGCAGGGCGGAATCATCAGCCGCGCCCGGCGCGGAGAGCTCAAGCTGCCGCTCCCGGCCGGCTTCGCCTATGACCCGCTCGACAGGGTCGTCCTCGACCCTGACGCCCAGGTCCGCAAGACCGTCACCCTGCTGTTCGACACCTTCTCCCGCACCGGATCGGCGACGGCGACCGTGAAGGCCTTCCGCAAGGAGGGGATGCTGTTTCCCTGCCGGCCGGGCTCGGGCGGCCACCGCCGCGGAAGCGGGATGATCTGGAGCGAGCTGACCCATACGAGGACCCTGCAGATCCTCCACAATCCCCGTTATGCGGGCGCCTTCACGTTCGGCCGCACGCGCAGCCGGCGCCGTCCCGACGGCACCCTTGCCTGCCGCCGTGTGCCGCTCGACGAGGTCGAGGTGCTGCTGCGCGACCAGCATGAGGGTTACATCTCGTGGGAGCGCTTCGAGGCCAACCGGCAGCGCCTCGCCGACAACAGCACGAGCGGCGGCGGCGACCGGCGACCGCCGCGAGAGGGTCCGGCCCTCCTGCAGGGACTCGCGATCTGCGGCAAGTGCGGCAACGCGATGACGGTCCGCTATCACGCACGCAACAAGCGTCTGGTTCCAGACTGCATGTGCCAGAGGCAACGGATCGAGCGCGGAACGGCGGTCTGCCAGCAGGTGTCGGGCGGCGGCACGGACCGGGCGATCGGCGAACTCATGGTGGAGCTCATGTCGCAGGCAAACCTGGAGGTGGCGCTGCAGGTGCAGAAGGAACTCGAGGCGCGGGCGGAAGAGGTCGATGCCTGGCATGACCAAAAGGTACAGCGTGCCCGGGAGGAGGCCGATGTCGCGCGGACGCGGTTCATGAACGTCCACCCCGACAATCGCATCGTGGCCGACGTGCTGGAGGGCGAATGGAACCAGAGGCTGCGCAAGCTCGACGAGGTCCGGCGCGACTGTGACAGGCGTCGGGGCGAGGACCGCAGAAAGCTCGAAGACGATCAGCGCCAGCGCATCCTCAGGCTCGCCTGCGACTTCCCGCGACTGTGGAACGATCCGGCGACCCCTGTCCGCGAACGCAAGCGCATGGTCCATCTGGTGATCGAGGACGTCACCATTACACGTGGCGAGGAGATCGAGCTCGGCGTCCGTCTTCGCGGCGGCGCTACGCGACAGCTCGCCGTTCCGCCCGACCTGCCGTCCTGCAGGCTCCACGTCACGCCGCCCGAGGTCGTGGAGGCGGTCGACACGCTGCTCGATGACCATTGCGAGAGGGAGATCGCGGAGATCCTCAACCGGCGGGGCTTCCATACCGGGTACGGCAAGCCCTTCAACCTCCGGCGGGTCGCGCGCGTGCGTCAGCTACACAACCTGAAGACACGGCGTCAAAGATTGCGCGAACGCGGCCTGCTGACCCCCAGCGAACTGGCGGAACGGCTCGGCGTCAGTCAGAAAACGGTCAGGTCCTGGCGCCAGCGGAACCTGCTCGCGGGCACAAAGTACAACGACAGGAACGAATGCCTGTACGAGATGCCGGATGATCCGCCGGCAATGCATGGCCGCAAGATCCGCCGCCGTGCGGCGCCGGACGAACGAGCCGGTACAGGCGGACCGGGCTGAAGCGATCGACGCATCCCATGGTCCCCGCTGCATTGCCAGCGCCGCTGCAGAGCCTATACATGGACGCCAAACGCGGTCAGCGCGGCACCAATGCACGGGCGTCCAGGCCCCTGAATCAAGCCGGAAAGCCGGGAGTTTGCCCGGATCGACCTAAAGGAGCGCAGTATGCCACCGAGCCCTCGGGGTCGACCGACTGGACGACCCGGTGGAGGGTGGACTTGGAGACCGGCTCGCGACCTATCAATCTAACACACTTGACTCCGTGAATTCTCCTTCCGTTTCGCTGCCGTCCCAGTTCCAGTCCTGCATGGCCCGTATGCCGATGACGGCGTTGGACAGGAACCTGACGCCTTCCCAGAGCTTCTGCGTTCCGGGCAGCGGCTGGCGCTTCGAGGGATGGAAGCCGGCCAGCCCGCCGGTCAGCACGACGAAGCGCGCGATGGTCATGTCCGGCGGTCCCCGGGGAACCTTGAAGCCATGATGGGCGGCGAGGGCGCAGAGCGCCGTGACGTCTTCCCGGGCGACATGCCGGCCAGCCGGGTCGTCCGGCCTCTCGCGGGCAAGCAGGGAGAGGTCCCAGACCCGGAACGCGGTGATCGCGTCGAAGGCGAGACACTTCTTCAGGTCGTCGGCCTCGTCGAGGCGGCGGTCCTCGATGCGGGTGCCGACCTTCAGCGCGTGGAAGAAGCGCTCGATCCTCCAGCGCAGCTCGTACCAGCGCAGCGCGGTGCGGGCGGTCTCGAGACCGGCCTCGCCCTCGGTGGTCAGCAGCATCCAGTGCAGCGGCTCGCTCTTCTTGCCCGTCGCGGGGCGGCGGGGAGGGTCTTCCTCGCGGGCGGAGACGGCGGTCATGCGGACCGGCGCCTCGCCCGCCCGGTCCTTCGGGGGCAGCAGGTCCACGGGCGTGCAGCGCAGCGTCAGCCTGGCCGTGCGGCCCTTCCTGCGGTTCGGGCCGCCGCAGGCGGGAACCTCGATCTTCCGCTCTCCCGCCGGTTCCATCTCCAGGACGTGCTCCCAGAGGTCCGCGTCGCCGCCCGAGGCCAGCGCTACCCGGCGCTTCGATCCCCGGCTCGCCCGGACCAGCAGAGCCGCCCCGGTCTCCTCCGCGCGCGAGACCGTCTCCCAGAAGTCGCCCTCGCGGTCGCAGACCGTCACCACCCGGGTGTCCGGGCAGGCGCGCGCGAGTTCCTGCGCGCGGTCGAGCCCGGCCGTCCAGCGGACGCTGTCCTTCCCCGCCGCCTGGCGGAAGTCCGCGTCCGCCTCGAACATCCCGAGCGGCCGGCCCACGGCGTTCACCGCCACGCCGACATGGGCCAGGATGCCCGAGCTTCCCTTGCCGCCGCCGCCGAGCTCGTCGAGGCCCGAGGTCGCGGAAAGCCCGTCATGGTTCAGCGTCGTCGTGTCCTGGACGGCAAGCACCAGCCGCTCGGCGCGGCACCGCTCCACCGTCTGCTCGAAGTGCGAATCCAGTATGTGCTCCATCGTCACCGCCTCGTTCGACAGCAGCCGGCAGGCCGCCGCCTGTTCCGCCCGCCCCGGGAAAATCGCCGGCAGGTGCTCGCCGAGACGCCGGGTCCAGGCCGCGCCCATCTGCGCGATCCGGCGCCTGACCCGGCCGTCGGGGTGCGGGCTCCGGCCGTACTCCCGTTCGGCCCAGTCCCCCTCGCTGTACATCGATCCGGACCAGCCGAGAACCCTTTCCGGCCCGCGGCGCAGGACCTCCCGCCAGCCCTGCGCGAGCGGCCTCAGCCAGACCGCGCGGCGCACGCCCGAACGCCGCCCCGAGGTCAGCTCCGGGCAGCACTTCCATCCCGCGGCCCTGTAGCTCAGGCCGGACCGGTCCGGCCCCGTGAAGCTCTGCGCCAGGACCGGGCGCTCGCCGTAGGCCGCCGCCCAGTCGTCGGCTACGCGCGCCGTCGCCAGGCGAAGGGCCCGGGACGCGAGACCCTTCACGCGGACGCCGGAAAGCAGGAGGAACCTGTTGTTGCACACGACCTTGCCGATGTTGGTCACGCGGGCGTCGGCCGACCAGCCGATGAAGCCGTCGCGGGGGCCGAGCTGGATCCCGGACGCAGTGAAGCCGATGCCGCCCAGCACCCCGTGGCGTTCCGAACGGACCCAGTACCGGACCTGGCCGCCCGGCGGGCGACGCCACCCCTCCGGATGATGCGTCTCGATCATCGCCTCCCAGCGGCGGCGGTCCTCCGCGTCCGCCACCGGATCGAGCGACAGGGCGCCGAGTTCCCGAAGCGGGCACGAGACGGAACTGTCGGGAAAGTCCGGCACGGGGCGCGCGTGCGGCTCGAGCGCCGTCGCCTCCGCCTCCGGCAGGCGCACGCCCAGCCTCTCCGCAAGCGTCGGCAGGAGCTTGCGCGCCGACGCAAGGCACGGCATGCCGACGCGGCCAAACCAGTTCTCGCGCTCGCAGAGTTCGCGAGCCAGCGCGGTCCGCGTCAGCTCACCGCCCTTGCAGGCCGTGCGGAACCACTCCACCGTCTCCGACGAGACCTGACGCAT
>CBDCBG010000002.1:0-29446 GCA_965214325.1 Paracoccaceae bacterium | reverse complement strand
TCCCGGGTCCCGATGGACCGCTTCGGCGCGCGCCATGGCTCCCAGGCCCCGCGGAGCCCCTCCTCGCCTCGCCGATCCGGCCCGGAGGGTGCCGCCCTCGGCCCGCATGAAAGCCTCGGCACTCCGGACATGGTCGTTTTTCGTGGCTCGATCGCCCGGCCCACGCCTGGTCGGGCAGGCCACTGGCGCGCGCATCCGCAGGTCGAGGCTTGTCCGGTCCCGCTCTTTCGATTGCGGGCGGGTGCGCAATTCCACCATGGACCACCTTTCCAGCGGCCCCCCTGAAATTCCGTACGTCCGGTTTTCCCGGGTACGGCTTCAGCCATCAGGCACCTGGCGGTTCGGCGCGGGGCCTTCCGCAGCATCGTCGAGGTCAAGGCTGACCCAGCCATGCCCCGATCAGACACTGCGTTTGCTCCGCGCCTGGACGATGCCGCCCACCGAGTGATCGTCCGTCTCCGCGTACGGACGCGCCGGCTGCAAACATCGCCACCTGAGCCCTGAGGCCCTCGCCCAGGACGGGTTGTGTTGTCCCGCCCCTCATCGCTTGATCGACCTCATCCGCACTGCGGTTACAGGCCCGGTCCTTGACATTCATGGGTCATCCTGTCCGTTCCTTTCACCTTCCGGTCCTTCACCGCTGAACTGTCCCGGATTGCCGCCGTCTCCACCCCGGAGGACCCGATGCGTGCTCCCCGGTTCTTCCGCATCGGCACTGGCCATCAGACCAGGCGGAAGCCCTTGGCATCCTCGTTTGCCCCACAAACCAGCTTCGTGCGCGAGCGTTGTTTCGTGGCTTCATGCAATCGTTCGCTCTCGCCACGGCCCTCCGGTTCGCTTGCCACCCTGGCTGACCGGACCGGCAGGGCACCGTGTCTCCGCCAGCCCACCGTGGCTTCCTGCATCCCGGCTCGCTGGCCTCAGGTCACCCCGGGACCAGTGGGACATGCCACGGCGCCAAACCGGGAACTGCGCCGGCGGGACTTGCACCCGCAAGTTCAGCAGCCAGGCTCGCTGCACCCGCCTGCCGACGCTTCGCCTGCCGCCTCGCGACGACCGGCGCATGGTTCGCGGAGAAAGTGGCTGGCTGACCTCTCTTTCTGCCGGGACCTTCGCCCGGCGACATCCCGCCAGTCGGCCTGGCGCACCGGACGTCCTGGCCCCGGGGCCCAATCATGGGTTCCATGAGGAGCATTCTCCCGGGCAAGCAGGCTCTGCTTGAAGTCTTGCCGGCAATCCTGGCGCGTAGCGGGCATGCGGATTCCATGAACCCCAACGCGATGGCTGAAGCCTCGGACACTAGCGGTGAAGCATGAAAACGGGGGCTCAGCCTCGGAACCGTCGGCAAGATCCGGGAGAAAGGGTTCACGAAAGCTGCAAGATTCAGCACCCGGGGCCAAGACGTCTGAATTTGCGACAGGAAGCGAAGCAACTGACATGGCAACGGGGGACGGAGAATTTCGACACATCCCCCGATGCCTCTTCGGAGATCGCGGCAGGACCTGGAGAGGACCTTCCTCGACCGATCGGTCCGGGCCGTCAGTCGGACGCTTGCCGCTTCACGCCAAAGGCGCCGACAATGCCTTGCCTCTCGAAGACGCCCCCGGCTTCCTCGTGGCCAGGTCCGCCAAATCCGCCCTCTATGGAACCCTCAAATGCGTCATCCCCGAAGGTGCCGTTGGCGGCAACCGGAACGTTGTCGAAACTGACCGTGCCCACCGTGTGCGCGGAGTTGCGGTCAAGGTCGAAGATGCCGGTGAATTCCGCGTCCAGCGTCTGGCCCTCAAGATCGTAGATCAGCCTTGCGTCACCTTGCAGGATGCTGTCCCGGCTGCTTCCCCGTGCCGGGGTGCCGACCATGACGCCGAGCCATGTCGCGCTCGCTGACGGAAGCGACCCGGCAAGGTGGCCTCCAGCCAACGCGCCTCTTGCAGTAAAGATCGGTCCGTCGCCGCTCGGGGAACGAATTCCGGTCTGGACGGAAAACGAGCCATGCTCCGTCCACGCGCCGTACGTCCGGAAACCCGGCCTGCCGGTTCCGCCGCGAACCTCGGCAAGGGTGATGCCGTTCCGTGTCATGACGGCTCTTCGCGTGCCTGTCGCCGGGTCCAGGTCCAGCAGGTCGACAAGGGTGATTTCGGAATGGTGCGATCCGGTCGAGGGATCTGTGTGGGTGCACTGCGTTCCTCTGCAATCCGCAACAAAGTGAATTTCCTGGCCATCGACTTCACCGTAAATCGTCGATGCCACGATGGCGTCTGCTCTTGCGACAATTGCGGCAATCCGTGCCGCCTGATCGGCAACCGTTTCCGCAGGCTCTTCGGAACCGGTCAGCGAAATCGCCGCCTCCCCGTCGAAGGACGAGGGGCCGGAACTTCCGCAGGCAGTCAGGGCTCCCGCAGCCGCAAGGGCCAGGACGCGGGTCGCCAGGTTCTCCATGCGTTTCATTGACAGTTCTCCTGCAGGTCGGCGACCGATGGCGCGGACGGCTTGCAATGCCCTGCCTTCCGTCTTTCGCGAAGGTGCGGCATTCCGCGCGGCCGTTCAAGCCATGCCTGCGACAAGCCTTCGGAAGAATGCGACTTGGTCTTGCAACCCGCCTCGGTGCTGGATCATGCTCCTTGCGTGCCCGTAGCTGACCAATTCACGCAAGCGTGACGTAACGCGAACGCGCCCCGGTGCAATCACCTCATTGACATTCGCCAGATCAGCCCGTTTGACTGCCTCACGCAGACGCGTGAGTCGGCCGCAGATGCGTGAGTCGGCCTCTGCGTTTCGAAACCATCACCGAAAGATCAGAAAATGGAATTCAGGCTTAACATCAACAGCCAGGCGTTCGAGATCGATGTGCCGGAAGGAACGCCACTCCTTTGGGTCATTCGCGACGAGCTCAAGCTCACCGGAACGAAGTTCGGCTGCGGGGTCGCGTCTTGTGGTGCGTGCACCGTTCATGTCGACGGCGAGCCGACGCGCTCGTGCGTAACCAATGTCGAGGACGTTGCAGGCGCAGAGATCACGACGATAGAGGGTGCAGCGTCGGAAGTCGCGAATGCGGTTCGTCAAGCATGGAATGATTTGAACGTCGTTCAGTGCGGCTACTGCCAGTCTGGCCAGATCATGTCGGCGATCGGCCTGCTCTCCGAGAACCGGACCCCTGCGGTCGAGGAGATCGAAAACTATATGTGGGGCAATGCCTGCCGCTGCGCCACCTACCAACGCATTCGCGCCGCAGTTCAGCGCGCATCCGAGATTCTGGAGACCTGACCCATGACCACGCAGCTTTCCCGTCGCAGTTTCCTGAAGTCCGCGTCCACCCTTGCAGGCGCCGCGCTTGTGGTTGGTTTTGATGCAAGCAGCACCTTGGCAGTTGCCGGAGATGCTGCGGAGTTCACGCCCTTTGTGCGCATCACCGCTGACGGCAAGGTCACCGCCCTGATCAAGCACTTCGAGTGCGGCCAGGGAACGGCCACCGGCCTCGCAACCCTGATCGCGGAAGAACTGAATCTGGCCCTGGACGAGGTCGAGGTGGAATTCGCACCCGCCGATGCAGCAAGATACGGGAACCACCTGTTCGGCGGCATTCAAGGCACAGGCGGGTCCACCGCCATGGCCAATTCCTACATGCAGTACCGAGTGGCTGGCGCGGCGGCTCGTGAGATGCTTGTTGCGGCAGCTGCAGAGGCTTGGGGAGTTCCGGCGGATAGCGTCACCTTGGCAGACGGCCAGCTGAGCGCCAACGGAAGGGCCGCATCGATGGGCGAATTCGTGGCATCCGCATCTGCGCTGGATGTGCCGGCGGAACCCCGTCTGAAGGATCCCGCCGAGTTCACCGTGATTGGCAATCCTGATACGGCGCGCCGCGACAATGGCCCCAAGACCGACGGGACCGCCGTCTACGCGATGGATCTGCATCTGGAGAACCAGATCGTGGCCGTAATTCTTCGTTGTCCGCGGTTCGGTGGTTCGCTGGTTTCTTTTGATGACAGCGCCGCGACCGATGTTCCGGGCTTCATCCGCGCCGTTGCCCTGCCCATCGGGGCAGCCGTTGTCGTTTACGGACAGAACACCTGGGCTGCGCTTCAGGCCCGCGACGCGATCAGTGCCGAATGGGATTTCTCCCAAGCCGACAATCGCGGTTCCGACCAGATCAAGGCGGACCTTCTGGCTGCCGCGAACACCGAAGCCGAGTTCGATGTGAAGGGGAGCGCGGTCGAGACAGCTGCATTGCTTGACGATGCGGCTCAGGTCATCGAACGCGATTTCTTCTTTCCGTATCTCGCCCACGCAACCATGGAGCCGCTCACATGCACCATAGCGCCCACCGAGTCCGGCGTCATGCTTCATGACGGCTGCCAAATGCCGACTGGCGCCCAGATGGCGTTGGCAGCGGTGTTGCAGATCCCGCAGGAAAACGTCGAGGTCAAGACCCTCTACGCGGGCGGCACGTTCGGTCGCCGCTCAACCCAGACCGCGGATTATCACGTGGAGGCGGCGCTCGCCTATGCGTTGAACGGAGGGCAGCAGCCTGTAAAGCTGGTCTGGTCCCGCGAGGATGACATCAAGGGCGGGTACTACCGGCCCGCCGTGGCGCACAAGGTACGCATCGGCCTGGATGAAGGCGGCCGGATTGTTGGCTGGGACCATCGCGTATCAGGCAAGCCGATCTTCAAGGGAGGGCCATGGGACGCATTCATGGTGCAGAACGGGGTGGATTCCTCGTCTGTCGAAGGGGTGCATGACACGCCCTACGAAATTCCCGGCCTGTATGTCGGCCTGACGGATGACAAGTCGCCCATCCCGGTGAACTGGTGGCGTTCGGTTGGCCACAGCCACACCGCTTATGTCATGGAGACAATGATGGACATGGCGGCCGTGGCGGCAGGCAAGGATCCGGTCGAGTATCGCATGGCGCACTTGAATGGCGGCACGGCGGATCAGGCGCGCATGGCGGGCGTCCTGAGCCTGGCCGCGGAAAGGTCGGGCTGGAAAGGCCCGGTTGCCGAAGGGCGCAGCCGTGGCGTCGCCGTGCACAAGTCCTTTGGAACATTTGTCGCCGAAGTGGTCGAAATCTCGGGCGATGCCGAAGACGGAATTGTCTTGGAGAAGGTGACCTGCGCAGTGGATTGCGGAGTTCCGATCAATCCGGACGTCATCGCGGCCCAGATGGAAAGCGGGATCGGCTACGGAATCGGTCACGTGATGCGCAACGAGATCACCTTCACCGATGGCGAAGTGGACCAGTTCAATTTCCCTGACTACGAACCGCTTCGGATCAGCGACATTCGCGCGATCGAGACGCACATCGTGCCCTCAACCGAGGCGCCGACCGGAGTGGGCGAGCCAAGCACGCCGCCGTCGGGTCCGGCCTTGGCCAATGCGATCGCGGTGGCTGGCCCCCGTGTGACCCATCTGCCGATGGCGACCAATGGCGTGAACTTCCCGTAATCCCGGACAGCGTTGGGGCGCCACAAGCTCTCCAGTCTCGACAACGAATCTTCAATCCCAGGATGGCATCATGCCTGACGAAACCTGGTCGACCAACGACACCTGGGCATCCGGCGACGTCCTTAATGGCGCTGCAGGGCTCAACGCCCGCTTTCCGACCCAGCTCTGAACCTTCGAACCCCTGGACACGAAATTGTCACAGACAATCCTCATCAACGGCGCATCCTCAGGGATCGGCAAAGCCACGGCGAAGCACTTCCAGGACCAAGGCTGGAACGTGGTTTCCACCATGCGCAAGCCTGAGGAGGCAGGGGCGGACCTGGCAGACCTTGGCAATGTGCTTGTGGAGCGTCTGGACGTGACGGACCCGGCCTCGATCACGTCTGCCGCCGCCGCGCCGGCTGGCCAATGGCATTGAGTTTGGCCGGAACGGATTTTCCTGAATTCTAGGCCTGTCCAAAGTCCATGCCCTGAGGCGTTTCCGTGCGCACGCCGAAATCTTTCTTTCGGGCGTAACTCATGGACCGGACCGGTTCATCATACCATCGAACCAGTCCGTCCCGTGGGAGGCCGCGATGGTTCCGCGCATCGAGAACCTAAAGACCACCACCTTTTTCGGCAAGCGCCTGACGCGCAGTCAGATCTCGGTCATGCAGGAGACGGTCGAGCTGCTCCCGAACGACACGGCGGGATCTGACCCGCACGCTGTGCGAGAACCTCGACTGGGCACCGAGGCCGGCGAGCCGGTCGACGCGCCGCTCCGGGAGCTGGAGCCGGCCACGCTGGAGTTCGCCGAATGGACCGGGCTCGCGGACCGCGACTCCGCGCTTCGAGGACGGCCCCGGCCTCTTCTCGCTCTTGCCGCCGAACATCGATCCCGACATCGCGGACCTGCTCGAACGAAGCTCGTCGTTCCGCGCCTCGAGCGCCGCGACCCTGTCGCGCAACTCACCCGCCTCCGCCTTCACGGCGGCGTTCTCCATGCGCAGGGACATGACCGTGGAACGCTTCCGCGCATCGATGCCGGCCTCTGCGAGAAGCCTGCGCAGCCGTGCTGCCTCCTTCTCCAGCGCAACGAAGGCGGACCGGCTTTATGACCGGCATGACGAATTCTTCCTGCTACTAAACGAGAAGGCCGTGAGGCTGTTCGCATTCGACAACGGCCAGGCATTCGAGCCGGACTATGTTTTGTTCCTTCGCAGAAAAGGTGCCGATGTCAGCACTGTTCAGCAATTGTTCATCGAGCCGAAAGGACATCAGCTTAAGCAGATCGACAGTTGGCAATAAGCATCCCTGAAGAAAATCAGATTGCAAGGCAAGACCGAAACGATCCTTCAAGGACGTGAGTACGCTATTTTCGAACTGCCCTTCCTCAACGAATCCGGGCAGGAAAACACCGACTTCAAGGCAGAGTTCCGAAAGTTCCTGGACGCTGGATGACTTTCCGTCGCTTTGTCCGTGGACTGAAGTGCTGGACGGATGCTCCCAGCGATCCGGCAAGCGCCAAGAGTTGACATCTTGATGCGGTGCCCACAGACTTCTAGCGTTAGGCGTAGGGAACATGGAATGGTCGATCAATCCAAGAAGGCCTAAGTGAAATGTCCCGTGGCGGTTGACATGAAGCCAAGCAATTTTCAACCGAGAAAGGCCGAGATGGAGGAGGAAATCGACATGCCCGGATGGTCGCTCGATCAGGTGCGCGAGACTTTCATGCGGCCGTTAGTGGCGAAGGATTCTCGGCCGGGCACGGGCTGGCAGATGGCCGGACGGGACTCAAGGTAATGATCCCCGACTTTTCCCCGGCCACCTCCTCGCCATCAAAGTCATGCCTGCAAGACAAGTGATGGGTGGACTCCCTGGGCCGGAAGGCAAGTCTGGCCGTGGCCGCGTGGACAACAGAATCGGCTTGCCACCCGTGCATGGCGAAGAGGTGCAGACGAATTCTGAAATTGCACGATCCCGCGGACGCAAAGATGAGCGCCGAGCGCTTTCGCTTGCCGGCTTGTGTCCGCTCGCGGCAGGCGATGCCGGCCCCCTGAGGCACTGCATGCGTGGCTGACGCAGTGCCAAGGCATGATGCGGCAATCGTTGGCGCGGGACCGGCGGGATGCGTGTGCGCAATTGGCCTTGCGCGCAAGGGTGCCCGAGTCGCCTTGCTCGAAGCGAATCCGGACGTGCGCGAGCGCTTTGCAGGCGAGTGGCTGCATCCGCCGGCAGCGAAAATGTTGCGTGGCATCGGGATTGATGTTGACAGGATTCCCCCCAAATCAGGTGCCGGATTTGCGGTCCTGCCTGACGACGGCTCCGACCCGATCCTGCTTCCCTATTCAGGCGATTCACTGGGAATGGTGTGCGAGCACGCGTCGCTCGTTTCATGTCTCCGCGAGGCCGTGCAGAAAGAGGCCAACATCGCATTCATCTCCTGCGCGCGGGTTGGTGCCGTTGAAGACGGGCGGATCACCTTCTCGAAAGATGGCATGGAGAGCACTATTGGCGCCGCCCGAATTGTCGGTGCTGACGGCCGCGCTTCAATCGTGCGCAGGTCCTTGGGGCTTTCCATGAACCCGATGTTCTGTTCGCGGTCGCTCGGGATCACCCTGCACGAAGCCAGCCTGCCGTTTGAGGGCTACGGGCATGTGGTTCTGGGCGGGCCGGGACCGATTTTCATCTACAGGCTCGCGAACGGCTCCATCCGGGTTCACCTGGATGTCCCGTTCGACCACTGGACCTCCAGGGACCGGATAGGTTTCCTGACTGAAGCCTATGGCCGGCTGCTTCCGGGGGACCTCGGACCGGCCTTCGTCGAAGCACTGCACGTCAGTCGAGTCCATGCCACCATCAACCAATTGAAACCGCGTGTCACGTACGGGACCCCGCGCCGGGTGCTGATCGGCGATGCGGCCGGACACTATCATCCCATGACTGCAGTCGGCATGACGCTTGGATTCGGCGATGCGCTGGCGCTCTGCGAAATCGATGACTTCCGGCGATTCACTTCAGAGCGGTTCCACGCGATCCGTGTTCCCGAATTCCTTGCCATGGGGCTCTACGAGGTGTTGGCAGATTACCGCACAGAATCTGTCATGCTCAGGAGCGCGGTCTATCAGGGTTGGCGCGCAAGTCCGACGTATCGGGACCGGACCATGCGGATCCTGGCCTGCGAAAGCCTGTCCACGCCGAAGACGACCTTTACGTTTTGCGAAACCATCGTGCGAGCATTGACTCGGGAAATGATTTTTTCCATCCGCAGGCTTGCGTGGCGCCGGACCTGGACGACCTTTCGTGCGCTGGCGACCCGCCTCTGGTGGCTCATGCTTGGCATGAGCCAGTTGAGGGAGGCGCTTAGGAAAGGAAGGGAGGAAAGTGCGAAAACGCGGGAGTGCCTTGCAAGGGCATTTCCCTTTTCCTTCAACGCGAGAACCGAATCGACGCGGACATCCCGCGAACGGGGGTGTGATCCACCCAATGCCGCTCCGGCGCTGGGCAATGCCGCGGAACGCCTAATGCAATTGCAGAGAGAGGACGGCGGCTGGGAAGGTGAGATGGTCTGGTGTCCCATGCTCACGGCACAGTACGCGTTGCTTCACCACATAGTTGGCCAGCCGATTGATCCGGAACGACGGCGCCGGGTCCTGCTATCGTTTGAAAGGACCCGTCTCCAGGAAGGTGCATGGGGCCTGCACGAGCATTCGCCGCCCAACCTGTTTGTCACCGCCCTTGTCTATGTCGCGGCAAGGCTGTCCGGCGCAGGGCCGGATGACCCCCTCATCGTGCCAGCCCGGCGGTTCATTCGGACCGAGGGAATCCTTGGCATTCCGAGCTGGGGCAAGTTCTGGTTGGCGATCCTCAGTCTTTACGACTGGGAAGGCGTGAACGCAGTTCTGCCGGAATTGTGGAGCCTGCCCCGGAAGGCGCCTCTGCATCCCTCAAACTGGTACTGCCATACACGGCTCATCTACATGGCGATGGCGTCGATTCATGGCCGCCGGTTCCAGGTGCCTGTCACGCCAGTCATTGCGGCCTTGCGGGAAGAGCTTTTCCCGCAAGGCTTTGCCAATGTGAACTTCCGCCCCGCCCGTAACCAGCTTCGGGACGCCGATCTCTTTGCAAGGCCATCTGCCTGGCTCAGGGCCGGATATGGAGTTGCACAGCTGGTTGAGCGGTTTCACAGCAAACGCCTGCGCGCGCGGTGCATGGATTCAATCCTGAGGCAGATCAGATGGGAACTGCAGGCAACCAGCCATTCGAGCATCTCGCCGGTCAGCGGCATTCTCAACATCTTGTCGCTGTGGCTGCACGATTCGGACGACCCCGATTGCTGGCAGGCGCTTTCGAAGCTGGAAGACTGGGTCTGGGAAGACAAGGACAAGGGCGTACGGGTCACTGGTGCAAGAAGCGCCTCGTGGGACACCGGGTTCGCGCTGCAGGCATTGGCTTGCTTGCCCGAGACGCCCGGTGTTTCCGGTGCAATCGAGCGTGGTGCCGAATTTCTGCTAGGCGAACAGATCAAGACCAGCCTTGAGCAGTTTCGCGAGGCCTTCCGCGTTGATCCGAAAGGTGGCTGGTGTTTCGCCGGCGGTTGGCATGGCTGGCCAGTGAGCGACTGCACGGCGGAAGCGGTGCTCGGGCTCGTCGCCGCGCACGGAGCCGGCGTGAACCCGTCCGTGCTTGGCAATGCCGCCGACTTCATGTTGCGAATCCAGAACCCCGACGGCGGCTTCGGCAGTTATGAAGCCAAACGCTCGGCCATTGGCCTGGAGTGGGTGAATCCTGCAGAGATGTTCGGCGAATCGATGACCGAACGTTCGTTTGTCGAGTGTACAGCATCCTGCATCGCTGCATTGGCTGCCTGCCGTGATCGAATTCCCGAAATCGGTGACGGGTCAGCGGTTGCCGACTCCATTGCCCGGGGCTCCTTGTGGCTGCGCCGGAACCAGGCCGCTGATGGAAGTTGGCGCGGCGTTTGGGGGGTTCAGTACATTTACGGCACCCTCTTCGGCATCAGGGGCCTCGTTGCAGACGGGGCACGTCCGACCGATCCGGCGCTGCGTTCGGCGTGCCGCTGGCTGCTGAAGTGCCAGCGGGAAGACGGAGGCTGGGGCGAACATCACAGCGGCTGCCTGAGCGGTCGCTATGTCCCGCATGGGCAGAGCCAGTTCATACAGACTTCATGGGCACTTATCGCGCTCATTGAGGCAGGCGAAACGGACTGGGCGGCGATTTCACGGGGTGCCGGATTCCTGATCGACGCACAGGACGCGGACGGGACTTGGCCCAAGCAGGACATGGCTGGCGTGTTCTTTCGTACGGCGCTCGTGGATTATGTGCTCTACCGCCAGTACTTTCCACTGCACGCGCTTGGTCTCTACGAGCGACGTCGCCGGAAGCGGCTGGTTTCCGGGGTTGACAATTGAGTCGCGGTTCAGGCGGACGGCGGACCGATGCGACTTGCCCGGCAGCGCACACCGAAACAAGTTGCGCCGGATTCCGCAAGCGAGACCGGCGGCACGGAGGGATCAGGGCGGACCGGAGCTCGAAGGTGCTCAGGAGCTCGAACATTTCGGCGGCCAGGACGAAGTGGCCGAGGCGTGCTGCCTGCTTGCGGAACGACTTCGAAAGGATGCGGCATGACGAGTGTCGCGATCAGGGCGCGCAGGTTGGAAGCGACGTCAGAATCGTCGGGAATCGAGACTGGCGGGCTCGCGGGGATCCGTAGCAGGGGCGTTGCGCAACAGGTGCTCTTGCCGCCCCCCCCATCCCGGAATCCATGGTTTACAGCACCGAGGAGCCGACATACGCTGTCGCAATGAGAGTTGGCCATGGAGATGGTGTCGTGCAGCATGGAATCCGCGACTTGTGCGAGGGAATGCGGATGAGGCATGGCATCTGAATCCAGGTTCGGTTTTTTCGACCTGGTTTTGGGTCGGCACTTGTGGACGATAGCCGTCACATTGGTGGTGATTGCGGTCATCGCTGCGGGAGCGCAGCACCTGATCACCGTCAAGGTGAGCATCCGAAATCACTTCAATGCAAGTGATCCGCATTTGGTCAAACTGGAGGATTTCGAAGAGATCTACGCCGTGTCAGACAGCGTGCTTGTCATTGCCGCCCCGACTGACGGCACCGTTTTCACGCAAGAAGCGTTAGTTGCGATTGAACAATTGACGGAGGCGTTGTGGACAACTCCATATTCTGTCCGTGTCGATTCAATCACAAATCACTTGCACACCATGGGAACCGAGGACAGCCTGATCGTCGAACCGCTGGTCGGCGACATCGATTTGCTGGACGAGGCCAAGATCGATCGCGTTCGAGAGATTTCGCTCACCGCAATAGAGACAGCCGGTCGTTTTGTCTCCCGCGACGGTCGTCTCGCCGGTTTGATCGTCAGTTTGGCAATTCCCGAAGAGGGTCGGCAACAAAGGAGAATCGAGGTCGTAGACGCCATCTACGATCTCGTCGACAAGCAGCGCGCGGCAAACCTTGGCATCGAATACCATGCCTATGGAGAACTCTTGTTGAATCGTTCAGTTCGCGATGCCCTGAACGAAGATATGTCCACTCTTGCACCGATCGCGTTTGCGATGATGGTCTTGGCTGCCATGATTCTGCTGCGTTCGGCTTGGAGCGTATGTGGCATTCTTGCCATGATGCTTGCCGTGACAGCATCGAGTATCGGCTTTTCCGGCTGGTTGGGCTTGAAGTTCTATGCAGAGAGCGGAGCCGCACTATTCGTGCTCATAGCGATTTCCGTCGCACATTCCGTGCACTTGATTCAAGGAATGATGGATGGAATGCGACGCGGAATGGAGCGTAAAGCCGCCATCAGGGCTTCCCTGCAGGCAAATGTCCGCCCGATTTTCCTTACCTCGATCACAACCATGATTGGATTTCTGAGCCTGAACTTCTCGGAAATGCCCCCTTTTCGCGTCATGGGAAACATAGTCGCGCTTGGCGCCATGTCGGCATTTGTTTGGTCGATGACACTCCTGCCTTCCATGCTGGTGATTCTCCCCATACGGGTGCCGCCTAGGCAGGAGGCCGGATTGGATTTCTCCGACCGATTGGGAAATTTCATTGTTTCAAGAAGCACAATGCTGCTTTTGGTTTTTCTGATCCTGTCCATCATGAGCGCAGTCGGCATCTCCAGAATCACGCTCAATGACAACAACAGCTCCAAGCTCCTTAGCGAAAGCTACGAACTGCGTCAATCCGAGGACTTCATCAGCCAAAACTTTGGCGGCTTGGATTCCTTTGATTACTCGCTGGACTCTGGCCGTGAAGGTGGAATCACCGACATAGGGTACCTGCATCAGGTGGAGGCATTCTCCGTCTGGCTTCGTGCCCAGCCTGAAGTTACCTACGTAACGTCAATTGCCGATGTCATGAAGCGGCTCAACCAGAACTTGCATGCTGACAAGGACAGCGCGTACGCATTGCCGGACAGCTCCGACCTTGCGGCGCAATACCTGTTCTTGTACGAGTTTTCATTGCCGATCGGGCGCGATCTGAACAATGTCATCAACTTCGAACGTTCTTCAACCCGAGTTACCGCCGTGGTCAAGGGAATGTCGGTCAGGGACCAGATAGATCTGGACCGCCGTGCCCTGGACTGGATGCAGGAAAACGTACCGGAAATTTCGACCCAGGCGACTGGCGTTGCCATAGTCGGCGCATACTCGGTGATGCGAAACATCGTAAACATGTTGATTGGCACGTTCATTGCGATGTTGATCGTGTCACTGCTCTTGATCATCGCATTCAGGAGCTTTCGCTTTGGATTGCTGAGCCTGGTTCCAAATTTTCTGCCGGCCATCATTTCGATGGGAATTTGGGGTTACGCAGTGGGCACCGTCAACATTGCGGCATCGATCGTTACCGCCATAGCGTTTTCAATAGTCGTCGATGACACCATTCACCTCATGACAAAATATCTGAAGTCACGTGCTGAAGGGAACTCTCCCGCTGCAGCGATTGTCCCGACATTCAGGCTCGTTGGAAGGCCGCTGCTGAGCACAACCTTGATTTTTGCATTGGCGTTTTTCATCTTTGGCGCGTCCGGACTGTCGACCAATCAGACGCTCGGAGTGTTGGTGGGCATGACGGTCATCGTTGCGCTTCTAGCGGACTTTCTCTTGTTTCCGCCGCTTCTGGTAGCCCTCGACAAGGCGAGGCACTGATGCCGAATGCAATAATGCATCCCGGCACGCTTGCAGCCAGGAAAGCATCCGAGCTGGCGGAACGCGAGGGGCCATGCGGACGGGGTCCGGGGCGAACGGCATTCCCCTTTGCTGGAGATCGAACCGGCGAATGCGGATAACGATCCATTACAAGTGCGAATTGACCGTCAAGTCCTCAGCGGAACAAGTCCGTCAACTCGGCAACTCGTGCAACTGTTTCGCAATGCGAAGCCTGGTCCTTTCACTGACCGACAGTGCAGGAAACGGGCTGATCTTCAACTTTTGGTCCTCCGGCAGTGGAGCAAACTCGAAATGATATGCAACAATCAACACGTTCAATGCCAACTGCAAATTGAACCATGCCTGTCCTGCACACGTATGCGTGTCGAGCCCAAACGGCGCATATCCGGGACCATGATGCTCCCTTCGCGAGGGAAGGTAGCGATCGACATCAAACTTGAAGGGTTCCGGGAAACAGTCACTCATGTAATGTGAGGCAGACTGCACAATGTACAGCCGCTCCCGAAGTGGAAGTGCATAATTTTCCACAACACAGGAATTCGCGACATTCCGAAGATGTACGCTGATGATCGGATAGAGCCGCAAGCACTCCATGATGAAACGACGCGTCACGTCGAATTTCTCGGGAGAAAACTCGACCACATCGGAATTTCCGCCATCGAACAGGCAATTTGCTTCATCGCGGATTCTCCGGGAAATGCCCGGCTGCCTTGCCATCTCATATAGCGCGAATCCCAACATGTCCCCAAGATAAATGCTTTGGAATACAGGCGTGACCGCCAGCATGAACATCAAGTTTTGCTCAGGTATGAACTGCGGGTCAATGTTGTGAAGGGAGATAAGATCGTCTGCGAGTTCCTGGACGCGTCCGGCGCGTTGAAGGGGCAAGTGGTTTTCCTCGATGCGTCGCATGAGCTCATCATAAAGCCGAAAGCGGCGCTTCATGGCGGGAGTGTGCACCAGGAATCTTGGCAGGAAATCCGCTACGTAACAGAGGATCGCCCTCTCGTTCCATTTGGCCAAATCGTCGAACAGGTCCTGTGCATCGACACTAAAAAGAACATTGAACATCTGAAGACTGGTCATTGACCGAGTAACTTTCTGGAGATGGAGTTCAGAACCGGCTTTCCATTCTTGACCGGCCATGAATTGGCGGCAAAGTCGGCACATGTCGTCCAGACGCTCATGAAACTTCTTCCTTGAATAGACATTCCCCATAAACTTCCGCAATCGAAAATGGTCGGCGCCATCCAGGGATGGGAGCAGGTTGCTGGCACCGCATACCCCTTCCATATCGCGAAAATAGTGTCCCGAAGTCAAAAAGCTTCGAGAGTTCCGGCGAGCCCAGTCGTTCATGCTTGATCCGGCCAAGAACGTTCGTGGTCTTTGAAACGGGGCAGAAATCTGGAAAACTGGACCGTACTGCTCGGCGAGGCTTCCAAACAGTGCTGGCAAGTTCCCTCCCCATAAATGCGTATTTGAAATGAGGCTCTTCAAGGAAACCCTTGGAATTGGCTTTGTGATAGCCGGGCGTTTGAATGCTGGAGAAATGGCGGTCTTTTGAACCGAACTTGAAATGACCCGGGCGATCAACTCCAGATCGCACACAAGATCAATTCTTCTTGTTACATCATCATTCCGCTCAAAAAGAAAACGGGTGATGTCACATGCCCTTAAGAGACCTAGCAATATCGAATCTCTCGATTCCGGAAGGACATCAGAAAATATCGTTTCGGCAATTCTAGAATTAATGTAGCTTCCTACACTTTCGCTTTTTGCGTACTGTTCCAAGTCTGCGTGCCAGCCGCATTTGTTGGTTGTATAAAACTCGCCCTCATGGCGAACCAGAACCTCCAATTTGACCAACTCCCGCATTGTAGTGTCGATGACGTCCTGCGAATGGATTGCAAGCCGCTCTATCCAATATCCTGTTTCCTCCCGATGAGGATGAGATGCAATTTTTTCCAGGCATAGATCCAGAGCCGGTTCGCCTGTCTTGGTTGAATCTAGGAGAAAAAGCGAAGTTTCATCTGTATCAATGGAGGATCTCATGGACAGGTCCGCCAAGACCGCGCCGATAACTGCGCAGTTCAGGGTCCAGCCTGGTATTTGGTGAAAATATCCAGTTTGCTCATTGAGAATCAGCAAGATGAATTCTTGCGGGACAGTCAACGCATTCTTCGGCATCATGTCGTCGGCACCTCATTTTCCGGCTGCCCAGCGAACACTAGCTGAGCACTTTGCAATTGGAGATTATCTCGGGCCAAATCATTTGCTCGCGAAGGCATGAATTCCTCCCGCGAGGTTGGCTTGTGTCTCCGACCGGTTCCTGCATCTTGCAGCATTCTTCGACCAACTGGATTCGGGCCTAGATGTCATGGCTGAGGAACGGTGCGACCTACATTGGTTGCAAGGAGGATATCGGCGAGCTCAAGACGCGTCAATGTCAGCCGGCGATTTCCGCACGGCCAATTGGTTCTTGCGCCCGCTGACGCTGGAATCCGTCCGGATGCGGTGCCCGGGCATCGGGTTCCATTCGTCCTGATGACGGATGCTCCGCGTTCGTGGTCCATGACGGGCTTGCCGATCATCGGTCATCTTCAGGAAGCCGGGCACGCGCCGCGCGTCCCGACCCAGCCGACGCATCGTCTCCGCGACGGCGAGCCCGCGGCCCTTGATGAGGCCGATCGCGAAGCGCCGCAGCAGGGTCGTGTTCTCCGGGCCGTGGTCCGGTACGGGTCCGGCTGCGGTCCTCGTCGAAGCTCCAGTCAAGAATGTGGTGACTGGCCTCGATTCATCCATCGTACTGCTCCATTTCAAATCGAGGTCCGGGTTTTTCGAAGTCAGCATGCAAGACACTGAAGCACAACGACAATCCTGGATGCCTCGGAACGGCGGCAAATGCGCCGCCCCGGCCTTGCGCGGTGCGGATGGCTTGCGGAGGCCCGGAAACGTCGTTCCGGCCGCCTGAACGCACGTCGGTCGCACAGGGCCTGCGGCAGGCGGCGTCACCAGGGAATCCCGTCCCGGATCTGCAATTTCTCGCACGTCCGCCGCCCGGAGCGGCCTGAACAGCCTTCCGGCGCCGCTGGCGGCGAGCTTTGCGGGGCGAGACCGAGGCCGGGTCGTCACGCATTGCCATGCTCCCGCTCCGCAGCCGTTCCCTCGAAGAGCGGAAGCCCGTCCTCTTCCAGCCGGACGCAAAGGCCGCGGACGGCCCCGCGCTTCACGTGGCAGGACTCCAGCTCCCCGCACGCGACCCTTTGCCAGACCGTCTGGCGCGAGACGCCAAGGCGCCGCATCGCCTCCCGAAGCGGGACGAACCCCTCGGGCGGGTCGAGACGGAACCGGCTGCGGAAGTCGGCGCCCATCCGGACGCGAAGCGGCGCTCCGGGCACGTCCGGACGGACGCCGGGCAGGATGCCGGCGTTGACCCGGCGACAGGGCGTGGCATCCGCAACCCCGAGTTCCCGCGCCGCCGCCCCTGGCCGTTCAGGATTCCGGCTATCTGGTTGTCGGGACAGAACCGGGCCAGGCGGCGAACCAGCTCGACCGTGTCGACGTCGTCATGCCGGCGGACCGGCTTCCGCTTGTTGCGCCTGACCGAAAGGGCGTCCGCCCGGCCGCCCCGCCAGTGGATGACGACCTCGGTCCGGCCGTCCTCGACCACCTGGAGGGTGACTTCCTCGACAAGGCAGGCAAGCAGGCGCTTGCGGTCTCGGCGGGTCGTCTCCGGCGCGTTCCAGACCCGCTCCAGCGCGGTTCCGAGGTCCGCGAAGAACGACGGCGCCAGGTCCTCGGGCTGCCGCTCCCGGGCCGCCTCCAGCGCGAACTCCGCGCTCTCCACAGCGCGCAGCGCCGCCTCCCGTTCCCGCTCCAGGGTCGCCGCGATCAGGCGGTTGCCGGGATCGACCTTCCGGTAGCGCCGTTCCGCGAGGCCGGCCTCGCAGCGGCAGGGCTCAAGCTCCAGCCGCTGGCTTCGCAGCGCCGCTTCCGCCGGCTCCGCCCCTACACCGCCTCCAGACACCGCTCCGGCCGGCGACACCAGTTCGAGAAAGCGGTCGGCGACGGCCTTGTCGATTGCGATGCCGCCGACCGAGAGGCAGCTTCGCTTCTGACCGGTGTCCGCCGTGCGTCGGTTGCAGTGGCAGCTCCGGCCCGTGTTGTACCGGACCTGGATCGACCTGCCGCAATGGCCGCAGACGGCGAGGCCCTGGAGAAGCGCCGCCCCCTCGCGCGCCGCGCTGCGCTTCCCGTGGCGAACGGTCGAGTTCGCCGCCAGGGTCTCCTGCGCCTCCAGCCATTCGGGCCAGCTCACGTACCCTTCATGACGCCCGGGCTTCAGGATCCGCCACCTCTCCTCTGGTGCCAGCAGCGTTCCATCGTCCCGGTAGCCGAACCGCGCCTTCCCGAAGGCATAGGCGCCGCCCATCGCCGGGTTCTTCAGGATGTCCTTCACCCGGGCATGGGTCGCGTCCCTCCAGACCACGGCGTCCGCGCCATGGGGATGGCTCGGGAGCGTAAGCGGTCAAAAATTCTTTTTGAGAGCCCTGAAGAGCGCCTCGAAGGCGTCGTGGCTCCGGATCCCGTGCGCGAACTGCATGAAGCGCCCAACGTGCCTTTCCCTCGCGTCGCGGAGCACGCGCGGGCGCGCGATCGCCAGCATTTCATGGAGGTCGCGCCGGGTCGCGTTTGTCCGCAAGTGTTGCACGCAACAAGTCACGCAATCCAGCACGAGCAAAGGAAAGACCCTTCAATCGCGATTGCCCAGCCGACCCGTCAATGAGGGGTTGAAATTTCTCTCACAGCGTCGTTAGTTCGTCGACGGACTCGCCGCAACAAGCGGCAATCAACCAGTCCTAGGGAGAAAAACATGCAAACAAAATTCCGTGCGCTCGCATTGGGCGCGATCATGTCAGTTGCGGGCTCGGCCGCCCTAGCGGCAACCGAGTGCATCGCACCGGCCAATCCCGGCGGCGGCTGGGACTTCACTTGTCGCCAGATCGGCAAGATCCTCTACGACATCGGCCAGGTGGACTCGCCGGTCCAAGTCACCAACATGGCCGGCGGCGGCGGAGGCCTGGCCTTCAGCCACGTGGTCAATGAACGCGGCGATGACAGAGACTTGATCGTCGCGGCCAGCCAGGCCACGGCAACACGCCTTGCACAGAACGCCTATGCCGGCCTGACCGCCGACCAGGTGCGTTTCGTGGGCGCAATCGGCGCCGATCCCGGCGTGATTGTCGTGGCCGCCGACAGTCCGTTCATGTCACTCGGCGACATGGTCGACGCGATCAAGGCCGATCCCGGCTCCGTCGCCTTTGGCGGCGGCTCGGCCGCGGGCGGTTTCGACCACCTGAAAGTGCTCATGGTGCTGAAGGAGGCCGGGTTCACCGACATCACGAAAGTCAAGTATATCGGCCTTGACGGCGGTGGCGACGCGATCACCCAGACGATCGGCGGCTTTACCCAGGGCATGACCGGCGACATGTCCGAAATCGTCGGCTTCCTCCAGTCGGGCGAGGTGCGCGCGCTTGCCGTCCTCACCGAGGAGCGGGTGCCGGGCTTCGAGGCCATCCCGACGGCCATGGAGCAGGGCTTTGACGTCGTCGCCGTGAACTGGCGCGGCCTCTATGTGCCGAAAGGCATCTCGGACGACGACTTCGAGGCTTGGGGCGGCAGGCTCCAGGCAGTGGCTGACAGCCAGGAGTGGAAGGACGCCATGGTCGCCAACGGTCTCGCCCCCTTCACCAAGGTCGGCGGCGACTTCCAAAGCTGGGTTGACGGCGTCATTGCCGATACGGTCGAACTCTCGAAAGAGATCGGCGTGATCCAGTGAAACTTACCGACCGTCTCTTCGGAGTGGTCGTGATACTGGGGGCGCTCGCCTACATGGCGGGCGCCTTCCAGATACAGGCCAGCTTCATGTCGGACCCTGTCGGATCGAAGACCTTCCCGCTCATACTGGCCGGGGTCGCGACGATCTGCGGGCTGGTCTTTGTCTTCCGGCCCGATGATGAGCCAACGTGGCCTGGCCGAATGACGCTTGGCAACATCGCGATCGCCGTCCTCGTGATGGCAGCCTACGCCCACGCCCTGAAGCCGCTCGGCTTCCTGATGCCCACGGCGATCAGCGCAGCCATCCTGAGCCTCCAGATCTCGCCTCGGCCGCTGCCTGCGGCAATCACCGGCCTTGGCCTGTCGATCGGGCTGTTCCTGATATTCAAGTATGCGCTCGGCCTCGGCCTTCAGCCCTTGCCCAAGGCGTGGCTCGGCTGATGGAGCTCTTCTCGAACCTCGCCCTCGGCTTCAGCGTCGCGCTTTCGCCGTTCACGCTCTTTCTCGCCGTTGCGGGGTGCTTTCTCGGAACCATTATCGGTGCGCTTCCCGGCCTCGGCCCGTCGAACGGCGTCGCCATCCTGATCCCGCTTGCATTCTCGCTCGGTCTCGACGCGACATCCGCCCTCGTCCTGATGACCGCAGTCTACTACGGCGCGATGTACGGGGGGCGGATCAGTTCCATCCTTCTCAACATCCCCGGCGACGAGCCTGCGCTGATGACGACGCTTGACGGCTACCCGATGGCCAAGGCGGGTCGAGCCGGCGACGCTCTCGTGCTGTCCGGCTTTGCAAGCTTCTTCGGCGCGCTGTTTGCGACGATCGGCCTGATGCTGCTCGCGCCCCTCCTATCCCGCATTGCCTACCAGTTCGGTCCGTCGGAGTATTTCGCGCTCTACCTGCTCGCGTTCTCGACCTTGGGAGGCATCGCCTCCAAGAACCAGGCCAAGGCCGCTCTCGCCTCCTGCATCGGGCTCGGCATCGCCATGATCGGGCTCGACAACCAGACCGGGATGCCGCGCTTCACCGGCGGCAACCTGCACCTGATGGACGGCGTCGACTTCCTGGTCGCGATCGTCGGGCTCTTCGCGGTCGCAGAGGTATTCGTCTTCATTGAAAGCCATGGCAGGGAGTCATCCATCGGGGTCAAGCTCGGAAAGGTGACCCTGCCGGTCCGCGACCTGGCGAAGGGCGCTGGCACGATGCTGCGCTCCAGCGTGATCGGGTTCATCGCCGGCGTGCTTCCCGGTGCCGGCGCGTCGCTCGGTTCGTTCCTGGCCTATATGGGCGAGAAGAACGTGCAGGGCGAAAATGGCGGATTCGGAACCGGCGTGCCCAAGGGCGTGATGGCGCCCGAGGCGGGGAACAACGCCGCAGCCGGCGGTGCGCTCGTGCCGATGCTTACGCTCGGCGTGCCCGGATCCGGAACGACCGCCGTGCTGCTGGCGCTGTTGCTGACGCTCAACATCACGCCGGGGCCGACCCTGTTCACCGACCGGCCGGACGTCGTGTGGGGCCTTATCGCCTCGCTGCTGATCGCGAACTTCGTCCTTCTGGCAATGAACGTGCCGATGGTGAAGATGTTCGTCCACATCCTGAGCGTGCCGGCATGGGTTCTGCTGCCGGGCGTGATGATGATCTCCTTCGTCGGCATCTACTCGCTTTCGGGCAGCTATTTCGATCTCCTGCTGATGATCTTCTTCGGCATCGTCGGCTGGATATTCCGCAAGCTGGACGTTCCGACCGTGCCCATCATCCTTGGAATCCTCCTTGGCAATCACATGGAGGACGCGCTGCGTCGCGCGATGATACTCTCGGATGGCGACTGGCGGTTCCTGTTCGGATTCCGGTGGCACGGTCCGTCGGACGCGTATGAATTCTATTCCGCGATCCCCTCTTCGCTTCTCGTCCTTGCCCTTGCGGGATTCGTGGCGCCGATGTTCCTCCGCCACGTGATCAAGAAACCCCAGGCGATCAGTGACTGAACGCGACCAGGAAGGTGCAATGCCGGCAGGCCACGGCGACGCAAGGGCACAGAATGTCCCGCAACGTCGAGGCTTCTCCGGCAACGGATCCATTCTCGGATGCGGGCCTGCATACCACTTCGGGCCGTGCGCCGCGCGACGGATGCGAGACCCCCGTGAACCAGTGCCAAAATGCGGACGAACCGAACCATGACGCGCATCCTCGTTCCCTCCGGGGCGCTCGGCCTCGACTACGACAAGACGGCGCTTGAACGCGGAACCAGGATGAAGCCGGATCTCATCGCGATCGACGGCGGCTCGACCGACAGCGGGCCAGCCTATCTCGGCTGCGGCGTGTCGAAATACGCGCGGAGCTCGACCAAGCTTGAATGGAAGGGGCTGATCGAGGCCGCGCGAACCGCAGCGTGCCCGCTCGTCATGGGAACCGCGGGCACCTGCGGCACGGACGGGATGGTGGACTGGCTTGTCGACATAACGCGCGAATGCCTGGAAGAACTCGGCTGGGCGTCGAGGGTCGCGACACTCAAGTCCGAACAGGATCCGAACGAAATCGGCCAGCTCCACGCCTCCGGCCAGGTCTCGGCCCTGGACGGCGCGCCGGACCTGGGTCGCAAGACCATCGAGGATTGCACCCATGTCGTGGCCCTTGCAGGCGCCGAGCAGATCCAGAAGGCCATCGAAACCGGGGCCGAGATCATCATCGCGGGCCGCACGACCGACACGGCCACCATAGCGGCGCTTCCGCTGATGCGGGGCAACCACGCTGGCGGCGCATGGCACGGGGCCAAGATTGCCGAGTGCGGCGCGCTTTGCGCCACGAATCCCCAGTCCGGCGTCTTGATGGTAGAGTTCGACAAGGCCGGATTCACCGTGCACCCCTTGGCAGACGATGCCCGCGCAACCCCGCAAACGGTCCTCGCACACATGCTCTACGAGAATTCGGATCCGTTCATCCTTCACGAGCCGGGCGGGCATCTCGACGTGACTGACGCCACTTACGAGGCGCTCGACGAGGTTCGCGTCCGCGTGGAAGGATCCCGCTGGGTGGCGTCGGACCAATACGCCGTGAAGCTGGAAGGCGCGCGCGTGGCGGGCTTCCAGACTCTCTTGATGGCCACCATTCGCGACCCGCGATACGTGGAGAACGCACAAGCCTGGATCCAGGACATCGGGCAACGGCACGCCGCCAAGGTCAAGAGCCGGATGCGGCTCGCGCCGGAGGCCTGGCGCTGCGACCTTCGGCTGGTCGGCATCGACAGCACGCTCGGAGATCTGGAATCCAGGCCGGGTGCCCCGACCGAGATCGGCGTTCTCTGCACAGTCACCGCTGCGGATCAGGGCACCGCGAACGAGATCGGCAAGCTCATGAATCCCTATCTCTTGCACCACCCCCTGACATCCGAGGAAGAGCAGCCGACCTTCTCGTTTCCGTTTTCGCCGGCCGAGATCGACAGGGGGCCGGTCCATGAGTTCTGCCTCCATCATGTCTTGACGCTCTCCGACCCGATGGACGCGTTCCGCATTGACGTGATCAATGCCTGAGGTCGGCGAGATCTGCGACAAGGTCCGGTCGAAGAATGCCGGACCCTTTTGGCTGACGATCGACATCTTCTGTGGCTCCGACAACGCCTTTGCCCGACTGTCCAGCGGCCTCCAGACAAAACGCGTCGCGAAAGCCCTCGGGGCGGATCCGAAATCGATCAAGCGCTTCGACATCAAGGACCTGAACGTGATCAAGATCAGCCTCCCCCGCCCTGTCGTGCAAGGCCATCCCGGGGATCGGGACATGCATGGAGCGGCATGGGCTTCGGTCGTCTCGGAATTCGTGGTCGACTGAACGATGGCAGCACCGCTTTCAGACATCCTGGTGCTGGATCTCACCAACGTGCTGGCAGGCCCGTTCTGCTGTCACCATCTGGCCCACCTCGGCGCGGAGGTGATCAAGGTCGAGCAGCCTGGACGCGGAGATCTTGCGCGGCAACTTGGCGCTGACGCCCGGCTCAATGCCGCCGGGATGGGCGCCTCGTTCCTTGCCCAGAACGCCGGCAAGAAGTCCGTCACGCTGAACCTCAAGCATGCCAAGGGGAAGTCGCTTCTCAAGCGCCTCGTGGCACGGGCGGACGTCCTGGTCGAGAACTTCCGCCCCGGGGTCATGGAGCGCCTTGGCCTGGACCACGACGCCTTGAAAGCGGTGAACGGCGAACTGACATATTGCGCGATCTCGGGATTCGGCCAGAACGGGCCTTGGGTCGACCGTCCTGCCTATGACCAGATCATTCAGGGCGCGTCGGGTGTCATGTCGATCACCGGAACCGTGGAGGGCGGCCCGACGCGCGTTGGCTACCCCGTGGCGGACACGATTGGCGGCCTGACCGCGGCCTTCGCGATCACTGCGGCGCTGAACAGGCGGCCACGGGGCGCTTTCATCGATGTCTCGATGCTGGAATCCGTTCTGGCGACCATGGGATGGGTGGTGTCGAATCACCTGATCGCGGGCGTCATTCCGGAAGCGCATGGCAACGAAAACCCGACGTCGGCGCCATCCGGAACGTTCAGCACAGCCACCGACCCGATCAATGTCGCGGCGAACAGCGACAATCAGTGGGTTGTCCTGACGGACCATCTCGGCCTTGCCGGCCTGCGGGATCGCACCGAATACGCCACGCGCGAGGATCGCAAGAGGAATAGAGCCAGGCTTCGTGCGGAGATCGAGGCCGTGCTCACGACAAGGCCCGCCAAGGACTGGGTCGAGGAGCTGAACCGGATCGGGGTTCCGGCGGGCGCTGTGCTGTCCGTGCCAGAGGTGCTCCGCTCGAAACAGATCGCCAGTCGCGGTTTCCTGGCCAGCTTCGAGAATGCCCCGGGCGTAGGGCGCAGTGTCGAGATTGCGCGAACGGGCGTGAAACTTGATCGGGAGGCGACTGCCGTCGACAGCCCGCCACCGAAACTTGGACAGCACAACCGTGAAGTCTGGGGCCGCATCGGCATGTCCGATTCCGAGATCGAGCGCCTCGAAAGGCATGGAGTGATATGAGCGGCAGCGACGTCTCGGACTGGTGGTCAACCGCGATAATCGACATGGCGCCGGGCCGCATTCACTTGCGAGGGCATCCGATCGAGGAGTTGATCGGCAGGCTCACGCTGCCGGAAACGATCTGGCTGATGACGAGAGGCGAGATGCCGGAGGAAGGTCAGGCCCGGCTTCTCGAAGCCGCATTGGTCGCCGCGGTGGATCATGGGCCGCAGGCGCCATCGATCGCGGCTGCACGCATGGCCGTGACATGCGGACTTCCCCTGAACAACGCCATGGCCTCTGCGGTCAACATGCTCGGTGACGTGCATGGCGGTGCAGGGGAACAGGCCGTCGAGCTCCTTGAAGGGATCGTCACGGCGGCCAGCTCCGGAGAGGAGCTGGCCCTGGCCGCATCGAGGGAGATCGACAATTTGCAGGATGACCGCGACGCATTTGTGCCGGGCTTCGGCCACCGGTTCCACAAGCCGTCGGACCCACGGGCACCGCGACTCCTTGCTCTCGTGGACAAGGCCGCGGAAAGCGGCATCGTGACGGGGCATTTCGCGTATGCCGGACGCGCGGTCGAAGACGAGTTGAGCAGAAGGAGAGGCAAGCCCGTGCCTATGAACATCGACGGGGCGACAGCCGTCATATTCGCCGAACTCGGCTTTGCGCCGCCGCTGGCACGCGGACTCTTCTGCCTCTCGCGCTCCGTCGGCATCCTGGCGCATGCATGGGAACAGATGCAGCAAGGCGGGCGCAACAAGGGTCCGACACCTCCCGAATACCGATGGAGCTACACGGGCCCGAACCCGAAGACGTGACGACTGGCACCCGAACGAAGATCACCCGACGCCCGCGCGCCGCTCAACAGGTATAGTTCATCCCGAGCCGGCCGCCATCGACATAGATCGTCTCGCCGGTGATGTAGCTTGCCTTGCCGCTGATCAGGAAGGCGACCACATCGGCGATTTCGCTTGGCGTGCCGACACGCCTGAGCGGCGTCCGCGACATGATCGTCTTCATCGCATCGGGGCTCGAGTTGATGGCGGCCATCATTGCCGTGTCGATCGACCCCGGCCCGACCGCGTTGACACGAATGTTGTGCGGCGCAAGCGCAAGCGCGGCCGCCTTGGTGAGTTGCATCACGCCGCCCTTGGAGGCGCAGTAAGCGGGAATCGCGGGAATCGCGACCTGGGCGTTGATCGACGACATGTTGACGATCACGCCCTCGATGCCCGCGTCGACCATCATACGGGCGGCGCCCTGAAGCGCCGCAAAAGCGCCCGTGAGATTGATGCCGATCACCTTCTGGAAAGTGGCGATGTCGTAGTCGAGGAAGTCCCCTGGCTCCGAAATTCCCGCATTGTTCACCAAGGCAGAGACCGGGCCGTGATCGGCCGCGATTCGATCGAACATGTCCGAGACCTGAGCCGGGTCGCCCATGTCGCAGACAAGGCCGCTCGCCTCCCGGCTTAACTCCGTCGCCACTTCCTCCACTTTCGCGTTGATGTCCGCCAGAATGATCTTGAAGCCATCACTGGCCAATGCTTCCGCGCATGCAAATCCGATGCCCTGCGCACCCCCGGTTACCAACGCGATCGGCTTTTCCGTCATGACTCACCCTCTTGCCAAGCTCCGGACTGACTTCCGTTGCGTTTCCGGTCTTTCGCCGTAGTGTTAGCGCCGGAACTGCCGGGCGGGAACAGGAAAAGCGCATGCCAGAATCGGATATCGGAGTTGTCGGGCTTGGAACCATGGGCGCGATGCTGACGCTCAACATTGCCGACAACGGATTTCGGGTGTCGGCGCACAACCGAACCCATGCCCGCGTTACCGAACTCATGGACACTGCGGGAGAGCTCGCCAAGCGGATCACGCCTTGCAAGTCCGTCGAGGCGCTCGTCCAGTCATTGAAACGCCCCCGCAACCTCATCCTGATGGTTCCTGCCGGCAGCGTTGTCGATGCCCATATCGACACCCTGCAGCCCTTGCTTGGCGACGATGACATGATCATCGACATGGGCAACGCGAATTTCCGCGACACGAGGCGACGCGCCCGAGCCGCGCGCGAGACCGGGCGTCCCTATCTGGGTGTCGGTATCTCGGGAGGCGCCGAGGGCGCGCGCTTCGGGCCGTCCATCATGGGCGGCGGCCCACGCGAATGTTGGGGCCGGGTGGCACATATCCTCGACGTGATCGCGGCAGACCACGAGGGCCAGCCATGCGCCCGGTGGATGGGCGAGGATGGAGCGGGTCATTTCGTCAAGACCGTGCACAACGGCATCGAATACGCGGACATGCAGTTGATCGCGGAAGCCTACGGGGTCATGCGTGACGGCATGGGCATGACCGCGGCACAATGCGCGGAAGTGTTCACGCGCTGGAATGACGGCGTTCTCAAGAGCTACCTTGTCGAGATCTCCGGAAAGGTGGCTGCCGCCCAGGATGACAGCACGGGAAAGCCTGCGCTGGATGTCATTCTCGACCGCGCGGGGCAGAAGGGAACAGGTCGCTGGACCGTGATCGAAAGCCAGATGCTCGGAGCACCGGTTCCGGTCATCGAGGCGGCGGTCGGCGCCCGCAACATGTCGGCGAAGCGGGACCTGCGCCTGCACGGCGCCAGTCTCCATCAGCGGAGCGCATGCCGCCTGGACGACGGGCTGGCAATTCAGCACTTGGAACAGGCGCTGATCGCCGGGAAGATCCTCTGCTACGCGCAGGGCTTCGATCTTCTCTGCAGGGCCAGCAAGGATTTCGGCTGGTCGCTGCCAATGCCGGGCATTGCCGAGATCTGGCGCGAAGGCTGCATCATCCGTTCGGCAATGCTGAACGACATGGCGGCGGGCCTTCGGGAATCGCCTGGCACCAACCTGGCGCTTGCGGACCGCTTCCGCACCCTTATGGACGAAAACATCGAAGGACTCCGGAAAACCGCGCTTGCCGCGCAGGCCGCGCGCCTTCCGGTCCCTGCCCTTGCGGCGGCGCTTGCATATTTCGACACGCTGACCTGCGAGCGAACGACCGCCAACATGCTACAGGCGCAGCGCGACTACTTCGGAGCACACGGATTCGAACGCATCGACGGCGAAGGCAAGCATCACGGACCCTGGCATGGGCACGATCTGGACGGGAATTCGGCCCTAGGTTGACTGGGTCGCGAAATGGTCACGCCTTGGCGTGATGCCCTACGCATGGAGCCGGGCGGGCTCCCGGCGCTCGACTTCGCCCCCGAACTTGTTGACGTTTCCAAAGAGTGGGATTGCGAACCACTTCATCGGCAACGGATCTGCTCAAGTTCGCTCAACGCCAACGCCCTTTGAAAGATCCCTGTCCAAAGCTGTCATCATCATGGCGGTCTGCTTGGCAGGCAAGTCGTCAGCGTGTGCAATTGCGGGCCCGATCCACCGGGAGGCGCTTCATTTGCGTTCTAGAGGCAAATCAGGACGAAGCGGAACCTTCGATTCCTGGCGGCAGCACCGGCGCTCGGCCGGCACGTTCACGCGAAACCGTTCGCTGCCGATGCCGATGTCGAGCGATGGAGAAGTGGCAAGTGGCAGGCGGGAATCGCTTGGCATTGCCCGTCGGGAACTCGTGGCGAGAAAATGCGGGAGAAGGCGAACGTCGCTTTCTGGTCTTTGCGGAGGCGATGGGCTGCGTTGCACAAACCGGGTCAGGATCGCGGTTGTCAAGCTGCATCGGCAGGCGAATGGTGCCCCCGAGGCACTCCGTCATGGCACCAAGTACGCTGTGGAAGGCACGTCCCGAGGCGCTGCAGTGAGAGATGGAGCCCCTCGGCATCAAGGCGAAGGACCTCGCACGGATCCTGAAGCGTTCTGTGGCCTAGGCGCATCTTGCGGCCCGCCGGTTCATGAAATTTTGGGCAGCACGGAGGATAAGGACCCCCACTTCCAGTCCGAAGTGCAACGCCGGCCATTTCCGTAGCGAGGGCGTAGCCCGAGCGGAGGAAATGGCCCGGCGGCGGGATCTTCCTGCCCCAGGCACCGGAAATCCGGGCCGGATGCGGCTGAAGTCCCTCGGGTACGGAGCGTAGTCAGGCTCTCTCGACAGTGCAAGCCCCGCGCAGTGACGTGATCGGCCCGCCGGGCGAAGCGAGGGCGGAGCCCGAACGAGGCCGGCGGGCCGATCACGTCGCTTTCCCCCTCGGACCGGTCCCCTGAAGGACGGTCCGGGACGGTTTCCGTCAGGGAGGCCGCGCCTTCCGGAACGCCTCCTCCGGCGTCAGGCAGCCCAGCGCCTTCCTCGGACGCGCGTCCGTCCGGTCCTGAACCGCCTTCACCTGTGCGTCGGTGACCTGGCGGAAGTCCGTCCATTTCGGAAAATACTGACGCACGAGACCGTTCGTGTGCTCGTTCAGGCCGCGCTCCCAGGAATGGTACGGCGTGGCGAAGAAGAACCCCGCGCCGAGCGCCTGAGCCACCTGGGCGTGACCCGCGAACTCCTTCCCGTTGTCCGCCGTGATCGTGTGGACCAGCGCGTGCAGCGGCAGCAGCATTCCGAGCATCGCGTTGCCGACCGCGTCCGCCGTTTTCCGCCCGACCAGCGCCAGAAGCGTGTATTTCGACGCTCGGTCCACCAGCGACACCAGCGCGCCGCCGTGGCCCTTCCCGATGATCGTGTCCGCCTCCCAGTCGCCGACCCGCCCCTTCGCCTCCGCCACCGCCGGACGCTCGGAGATGTCCACGCGGCCCGGGATGTGCCCGCGCCCCGCATGACGGCTGCCCTTCCAGTTCGGCCTCTTTCCCCGGCGGCGCAGGAGCAGGTACAGCCGGCCGCCAGCCTTCCGATCGGCGCGGACGTGCCGGCAGGTCCACTGCCGGCCCGCCATCGGGACGCCCTCCTTCCCGGGACGGCCGGCGATCTGCTCGGGGCTCCAGCCGTCGGCCAGCCTGTCCTCCACCAGCCGCCACCGCTCCGGCGTCATCTTCCTGGCAACCGACGAG
>CBDCBG010000001.1:0-12825 GCA_965214325.1 Paracoccaceae bacterium | reverse complement strand
CGCAGGCGCAGGAGGATTTCCGGCGGAATTTCAGCGAACCGGCGATGTCCGCCCTGCCGGAGGGCACGGATCCGGCCTCCGTCGACATCTGGTGCCAGGACGAGGGCACGCATCGGCCGGAAGGGCATGCCCGCCCGCGTCCGGGCGCTGCGTGGCGGCAGGCCTCGGGTGCCAAGGGACCGTCGCTGCGGCCATTGCTGCCTGTTCGGCGCGACCTGCCCGGACGACGGCGCGGCGGCCGGCCATGTCTGCGGCAGGGCGAGCACGCAGGAGATGAACCGTCACCTCCTGGACATCGGCGCCGCGGTTCCCGACGGTCGTCACGCGCTGGCGGTGTCCTGCGGAGCAGGCTGGCATCGGTCCAGGGATCCCGACCGTCCGGGAAACGTCTCGGTGCTGCGGCTGCCGCCCTGCTGCCCGGAACCCGATCCCGTGGAAACGGCGTTCCGGTTCCCCGGGGCGCGGCTCTTCGCCAATCAGGCGTTCGAGACCGCCGAGGCAGTCACGGAAAGGGTCGCCGAAGTCCGGGAATGCCTTGCCGCGTCACCGGACCGGATCCGCTCCGTCGGCCATCGGTCATGGACACGTCCCGCACCCGATGCCACGCCGGCAGGTCAAGGCCATGTTCATGTGTGAAGACTTTCTGGGATTGGCATCATCTCCGCAGGATCCCTCGCAAAGGGCACTGAGCAATGAAATCAAGCTCCATGGCTCCGACCGCCGTCCTGAAATCTCGAAAGCCGCCTACTGGTCCAGGAAGCTTCTGAGTTTCCTCGACCTGCTCGGATGCTTCAGCTTCCTCAGCGCCTTTGCCTCAATCTGCCGGATGCGCTCCCTAGTCACGCTGAACTGCTGGCCCACCTCTTCCAACGTATGGTCCGTGTTCATGCCAATGCCGAACCGCATTCTCAGCACGCGCTCCTCCCGGGGCGTGAGAGATGCCAGGACCCGCGTCGTCGTCTCCTTGAGGTTCTCCTGGATTGCGCTGTCCAATGGCAGAATCGCGTTCTTGTCCTCTATGAAATCGCCAAGCTGGGAATCCTCCTCATCCCCGATCGGAGTTTCCAGCGATATCGGCTCCTTGGCGATCTTCATGACCTTGCGGACCTTTTCGAGCGGCATTTGCAGCTTGTCGGCAAGTTCCTCTGGCGTCGCCTCGCGACCGATCTCGTGCAGCATCTGGCGACCGGTGCGCACAAGCTTGTTGATCGTCTCGATCATGTGCACCGGGATCCTGATCGTGCGCGCCTGATCGGCAATGCTGCGCGTAATCGCCTGCCGAATCCACCAGGTCGCGTAGGTGGAGAACTTGTATCCCCGCCGGTATTCGAACTTGTCCACCGCCTTCATGAGGCCAATGTTGCCTTCCTGAATGAGATCAAGGAATTGCAGCCCCCTGTTCGTGTATTTCTTTGCAATCGAGATCACCAGGCGCAGGTTCGCCTCGACCATCTCCCGCTTGGCCTGGCGAGCCTCCTTCTCGCCCTTCTGGACCTGCGAGACGATGCGGCGGAACTCGGAGATGTCGACACCCACGTACTGGCCCACCTGAGCCATGTCGCCACGCAGTTCCTCGATCTTCTCCGGCGACCGCTCAACGAACGTCTTCCAAGCCCGCCCGGACTTTTCGCTCATCCGGTCGAGCCAGTTCGGATCCAGCTCATGGCCGCGGTATTCGTCGATGAATTCGCGGCGGTTGATACGCGCCAGGTCGGCAAGCTTGACCATCGCGGAATCAATCGACATGATCCGGCGGTTTATGCCGTAGAGCTGGTCCATCAGGGCCTCGATCCGGTTGTTGTGCAGATCCAGCCCGTTCACCTTCCCGACCATTTCCAGTCTCAGCTTCTGGTACCTGTTCTCTTGCCGCGCGGAGAAGCTGCCATCCTTCTTCAGGGTCGCCGCAATGCGGCTGTCCTGCAGCTTTGACAGCTTTGCGTAGTCCCTTGCGATCCGTGTCAAGGTTTCAAGAACGCGAGGCTTGAGGGCCGCCTCCATGGCCGCGAGCGACATGTTCGCGACCTCCTCGTCCTCATCGTCATCGTCTTTCTGAATCTGGTTTCCGTCAGCATCGAGTTCCGGCTGGCCTTCACCTTTCTTCGACTGCTTCGCATTCGCGCCATCGACGGTGGCATCCTCCTCCTCGTCGTCCGCCACGTCCATGGAGTTCCCGAACGTGGCTTCGAGGTCGATGACGTCTCGAAGAAGAATCTCCTCGTCCAGGAGTTCCTGTCGCCAGATCGTGATTGCCTGGAAGGTCAGCGGGCTTTCGCAAAGCCCTGCGATCATCGTGTTACGGCCAGCCTCGATCCGCTTCGCGATCGCGATCTCACCCTCCCGCGAAAGGAGTTCGACCGATCCCATCTCGCGCAGGTACATCCGTACAGGGTCGTCCGTACGGTCAAGCTTCTCGGTCTCCGACTGGGAGACCGCCAGTTCGCGTGAACTCGAAGCCTCGACCACGTCTGTCGAGGCTTGCGGCTTCTTGCCGTCGTCGTCGGTGTCGGCGTCCTCTTCGTCCTCGATGATGTTGATGCCCATTTCGGACAGCATCGACATCACGTCCTCGATCTGCTCGGACGCAACCTGATCGGGCGGCAAGACCCGGTTCAACTGATCGTAGGTGATGTAGCCCTTCTCACGAGCCTCGACGATCATCTTCTTGACCGCCGCCTGGCTCATGTCCAGGACGACTTCACCTTCCTGATCGTCCGTCTTCTGCTCGTCGCTGGTGTCCTTGGCAGCCATTCGCCACTCCCGGGATTCTCTGGTGATTCGGCATCTTGCGAATCATCTGGCGCGAATCAGTGATTCTCTACCCGCACCGCGAGCCTTTTGCCACATCGCGAACGTCTCTCCATGTCCCGCGGCGCTACTTCTCGTAGTCCAGCCCCTCGATCAGGGCGTCGAGTTCGCATCTTTCTTTCCGGTTCATGCGCGCACCATTCGGGCCGACATCGTATTCGGTCTCGTCCTCCGCGGCCGCCCTGTCCGACCCAGTCAATGTCCGGGCCGCCTCGCCGAGACGGTAGGTCAGCGATTCGTCAGCCTCGCCCTTGATGTCCTGCATCGCCTCCAGGATGTCCTTGCGCGCTCCCCGCTTGGCGGCAAGGTTCTCGAACTCCTTTGTCACCGCCATAGCCGCAAATTCCTCGCCTGCACCTGGCTGCATTGCGGGCGCGATGCGCACATGGCGGGAGCGGAACAGCCTTTCAAGGGCCTGAGAGCCACAATTTGCCTCGACCGCCTCGCGGCCTGAATCTTCGACCGCAAGAAGCGCCTTGCGCACGGCCTCGTGTTCGGGCCTCGTCGTGTCAAGCTGCTCGAGTTCGGCAAGGAAGCGGGGCACGATTCCGGGGTGCGTCACGAGGCTGGCAAGGATCACCGCTTCTTTCAGATGCTCGTGGGCCCGGGCATCAGCGGAAACAAGCGCGCTGGTCTTCGTCGCGGCCATCGGGCCCGCCGCCTGGCCTGACCATCCAGCGCCCGGGCGATTCCCCGTGCGGCGCGCCGGACGGCGTGCGTCGGACAAAGACCTCAGCAAGTGAAAGATCTCGTCGTTGTAGTGGCGCCTCAGCGACGGGTCCCGGACCCGCCCTACAGCCGCTCGCAGACTGCTGTCCAGGTTCGCCCTCCGCTCCGGGCTGTCGAAGCTTCTGCCTTCGGTCTCTCGCCGCCACAGCAGTTGCAGCAGAGGGAGGCTCTCCTTGATCTGGCGCTGCATGGCAGCCGTGCCGCCGGAACGGATCAGGTCGTCAGGATCCATCCCCTCAGGCATCATGCAAAACCTCAGCGACTTTCCGGCTTCCTGAAGCGGCAGCGACAACTCCGCGACGCGAACCGCGGCCCGAAACCCGGCTTCGTCCCCGTCAAGGGCGATTACGGGTTCATCGTGCATCTGCCAAAGGAGCCTCAACTGCTGTTCGGTGACAGCCGTTCCCATCGGCGCAACCGTCGCCTCGAAGCCGGCTTCGGACAGCGCGATCACGTCCATGTACCCTTCGGCGACGATCAGCGGCACCTTGCCGCCCGCTTTCCGCGCCGGTCCATGGTTGTAGAGGCGCCTGCCCTTGTCGAAAAGCTCGGTCTCCGGCGAGTTCAGGTACTTGGCGTAGGAATTAGGATCCATTGCGCGCCCTGCAAGCGCTATGGCTACTCCCCTCGGATCGCGAATGGGAAAGATGATTCGGTCACGGAAGCGGTCATAGGGCGCGCCGCCGTCATCCGGTTGCGCCGCCAGTCCCGCATCGATCACCAGGTCGGCCCCTACGCCCTTGCCGGTCAGGTGCAAGAAAAGATTCTGCCGCTCGTCGGGCGCAAAGCCTATCTCCCAACGGGTCAGCGCGCCGTCAGGCAGCCCGCGCCCCGCCAGGTAGTCCCGGGCCGCAGCGCCCGAACCGGCTCGCAGCTTCAGGCGATAATGCTGAACCGCCTGTTCCATCACTTCGGCGAGCTGGGTTCTCCGATCCGCCTTTTGCTGCGCCTCAGGGTCCGGCTTCGGCATCTGCATGCCCGCCTCGCGAGCCAGAGTCTCCACTGCTTCCATGAAGGAGACGTTTTCGGCGTCCTGGACGAATCGGAAGACATTGCCTTTCGCGTGGCAACCGAAGCAGTAGTAGACGCCCTTCCGGTCGTCCACATGGAACGACGCGGTCTTTTCCTGGTGGAACGGGCAAGGCGCCCACATGTCGCCCTTGTTCTGTTTCGACTTGCGGGCATCCCAGGTGACCTTTCTGCCAACGACCTGGCTGAGCGAGGTGCGGGAGTTCAGTTCATCCAGGAAGCCGGGAGGGAGACTCATGGTGCAAATATCGGTGCCAAGGGCGGACTTGTCCAGAACTCCGGCACGCAAGACGGCGCAAAATCCGGTTGCCGGATGCGACGCCCGGGATTCCGGGACATGGGCTTGAATGTCATCCCGGATCCCGGGCCTGAATCTCGGGCGTTCAGAGGCCCTTGGCCTGGTAGCTGTCAGCCACGCGTTCGATCGCGACAATGTACGCTGCGGTGCGCAGGTCGGTCACGTCATTGCGGGACCGCCAGGTTTCGCGCATTGCCTGGTATGCGCCTCGCATCGTGTCGTCGAGTCCCGAACGAACAAGTTCCAGTTCGCCGGCGCCTCTCAAGTACTTTTCCTTGAAGTCGCCCGCAAGCGACCAGGCATCCCCCAGATGGTCGCTCAACCGTTCCAGTTCGTTGACGATGAGCATGTGTCGCGCCTCCTCCTGGCGACGTTGCATGCGGCCAAAGCGGATATGGCTGAGGTTCTTGACCCACTCGAAATACGAAACGGTCACGCCTCCCGCGTTGGCGTACATGTCAGGGATGATGGGCACGCCCTTTGTCCGCAGGATCTCGTCAGCCCCCGCTGTCACCGGTCCGTTCGCGGCTTCGATGATCATGGCCGCGTTGATTCGGTCGGCATTGGAAAGATTGATCACGCCCTCAAGAGCCGCAGGAATGAGGATGTCACATTCCTTCTCGAGAACCTTGCTGCCGTCTCCGACATGGACTGCATCGGCGTATCCCGTGACACCGCCGTGCCGCGTGATCCAGTTGCGCACGGCCTCGACGTCGAGTCCGTCGTCACAGACCAGTGCGCCGTCGTGCTCGATGACGGCAACGATTCTGGAACCGTCCTCCTCGCTCAGGAATTTCGCGGCGTGGTAGCCCACGTTGCCGAGGCCCTGAACGATGACGCGCTTGCCATCGAGCGTGCCGGAGAGGCGCGCCTCGGCAACGTCTTCCGGATGGCGGAAGAATTCCTGCAGCGCATTCTGGATTCCCCGCCCGGTCGCCTCGACCCGTCCCTTGATCCCGCCGGCATGGGGCGGCTTTCCCGTCACGCAGGCGCGCGCATTGATGTCCGTTGTGTTCATCCGCGCGTACTGGTCCGCGATCCAGGCCATTTCGCGCTCGCCGGTGCCCATGTCCGGGGCCGGCACGTTCTGGCTGGGATGGATCAGGTCCCGCTTGGCAAGCTCGTAGGCGAACCGGCGGGTGATGCGTTCCATTTCATCCACATCGTATTCCCGAGGATCGATGCGGAGCCCTCCTTTCGAGCCGCCGAACGGAGTTTCGACCAAGGCGCACTTGTACGTCATCAGCGCGGCCAGCGCCTCCGCCTCGTCCTGGTTGACGCTGAGCGAATAGCGAATCCCTCCCTTGCATGGCTCCATATGCTCGGAGTGCACGGAGCGATAGCCGGTAAAGGTGTGAATGCTTCCCCTCATCTTCACGCCGAAGCGCACCGTGTAGGTGGAGTTGCAAACGCGTATCTTGTCCTCGAGACCCGGCGCGAGGTCCATCAGCGCCACGGCACGGTTGAACATCAGGTCGACGCTTTCGCGAAACGTCGTCTCTTTCCTGTAAGCATCCATCTGGTCTCTCCAATGGCCCGCCATCAGCTTAGCGACAGCGCCGTGCCTTTGCATCCCGATATTTCTTGCATTTGACCGGCTGTGTCCTGAAGTGATCGTGACGGAAACTCGAAAGGTCCTGGAGGAAGACATGCGCGCAATCACTTACGAGAACTTCGGCCCCGCAGGCGATGTTCTGACACTCGAAGAACTTCCCGCTCCCGCGCCTGCGAGCGGCGAAGTGCTGGTCCGGCTCCACACGTCCGGTGCCAACCCGTCCGACGTCAAGATGCGCGCAGGAGGACGCCCGGGCGTGACCCGGCTTCCCTTCCCCAAGATCATCCCGCACAGTGACGGCGCAGGCGTGATCGAGGCCGTAGGGGATGATGTCTCCGAAGACAGAATTGGCGAGCGCGTCTGGATCTGGAACGGCCAATGGCAGCGCGCCTTCGGAACGGCGGCAGAATACATTGCCTTGCCGGCAAGCCAGGCGGTCGCCTTGCCCGGCAACGTGGGATTCGAGGCTGGCGCAGCCCTGGGCATTCCCGGCCTTACGGCCTGCCACGCAGTTCTCGGCGGCGGGCCGGTCGAGGGAAAGACGGTCCTTGTAAGCGGTGGCGCCGGAACGGTTGGTCACCTGGCCGTTCAGGTCGCCGCCGCGTCCGGCGCGCGTGTGCTTGCGACGGCACGCGGAAGGGCGGGCCTCGCGGCTGTGCAATCCGCAGGCGCGGCCCATGTCTTCGACTATGCGAGCGACACGTTGGCCGACGAGATTCTTGAATGCACAAACGGCGAGCCTGTCGACCGCATCGTTGAAGTGGAATTCGGGAAGAACGCCGCAACCAACGCCCGGATCATCGCGGAACGTGGCACAATCGCAGCATTCGGCTCCGCACTCGACATGACGCCGACGCTGCCCTTCTATCCACTGATGTTCAAGGCCGTGACGATCGAGCTCCTGCTGGTCTATCTCCTGTCGCCCGAACAGCGGGAACGGACCATCAAGGACCTGACAGGCCTCCTTATGCAGGACGCGCTGGAAATTCGCGTCTCCGACCAGTTTGAATTCGCGGATTGTGCAAAGGCGCACGATGTCATTGCTGCAGGAGCGCGAGCGGGGACAGTCATCCTGACGATCTGAGGGCGGCGGTTCCGCTGCGACCGTGGCGGGTCAATCCCCTCCCGCCCCCTGCTCTTCCCGTTCGGCGACCATGTCCGCCAGCAAGTCGGCCATGGCCTTTGCCTGTCCGCCGGACAGGGTTCCTCCCACGCCGAGGCGTCGCCCAATCCGCCACCAGAGCCCCGGCGCCCATCCTGTGTTCCCCGGGCGCTTCAGGCGTACCATGAAGCCGTTCGAGGGACGGAAAGCCAAGGCGCCGCGATCGACTCTCGCGACATTCTCCACGCGCACCAAGGTTCGCCCGCTGATGGTCTGCAGGCCAGCACGGGTCAGGACGAGGCCATCCATGGTCGCCAGGCGAAGCTGGTACGCGGCCCAGAGAATCCCCGCCCCAAGCAGCACGAAGAACAGCCGCCAGAGATCCGGCATCTCCTCGAATGCGAGCTTGATCATCAGAATGCCAAGGAGTCCCAATGCCAGAATCGCCATCCACCGGCGCACCGGCGAAGGTGTGATTTCGAGCACAATGTCTTCCTCGTCATTCATTGCGACATCTTCCGTTGCATCACGCTCCTGCGATCCGGCCTTGGCCAGGCCAAGTGACGACCACCTGCATCTTCCGGCTCGTGACCCGCACCTGCAGGCCGTTGCGTCCTTGCCGCTTCGGTATTATGTGAACGGGCCTCCGATTCAATCGACTTTCCCGTCGGCTGGTCTTTTGCTGCTTCCGCAAATAGTCTCCTGTCCATGCGCATCGCCCTCGTGTCTTCCATTTTGCTGGCCGGCTGCGTCGACTGGCCGGACACGAACAGCGCGCCGAGGCTCGACGACAGCGGGTCCTGGCCAACGCTCAAGCCGATCAACGAAATCTTCGAACCGCAATCCTCGGCGAAACCTGCAGCTGGCAACCAACTGAACGCTCGCGCAACCAGGTTGAGGGGCCGGGCCAGGACGATGAGGCGCGAGATCACCGATCAGGGAGACATCGAGGCGCTTCGCAGCGAGTTGGCGCAACAGCGGCATTGATTCTTCCCTGCCGAGCGACTAACGCGCACAGCATCATTTTGGAGCGAAATCCATGACCAGCCCGCTACGTCTCGGAATCGCAGGCCTTGGCACGGTCGGTGTCGGAACAGTCCGCATCGTTCAGGATCAGGCCGCGCTCTTGAAGGCCCGCACGGGGCGAGACATTGCAATCTCAGCGGTGTCGGCGAGAAACAGGGAACTGGATCGCGGCATCCGGATTGCCGATTACGACTGGACGGACGATCCAGTCTCTCTGGCAAGCCGTGACGACGTCGACGTGTTCGTCGAGCTAATGGGCGGGTCCGACGGGATTGCAAGGCAGGCAATCGAGGCGGCAATCACGGCAGGCAAGGACGTTGTCACTGCCAACAAGGCGCTACTGGCCGTCCACGGTCAGACCCTTGCCGAGGCTGCGGAGACGGCCGGAGTTTCCATCCGCTACGAGGCAGCCGTCGCGGGTGGCATCCCCTGCATAAAGGCACTGAAAGAAGGGCTTGCAGGCAACGAAATCTCTCGCGTCATGGGCGTCATGAACGGCACCTGCAACTACATCCTGACGCGGATGCAGTCGGCCAGCCTCGACTACCAGACGGTCTTCGCGGAATGTGAACAGCTTGGCTATCTGGAAGCGAACCCGAGCCTCGACGTGGGCGGAATTGATGCAGGCCACAAGCTCGCAATTCTCGTTGCGCTGGCCTTTGGCACCAAGGTGGACTTCGACGCAGTACAGATCGAGGGCATCGAGCGCATCTCGATTGAGGATATCGAGCAGGCAGCCGACATGGGTTACCGAATCAAGCTCCTCGGCGTTGCGCAAAGGACAGGGCACGGAATCGATGCACGAATGTCTCCCTGTCTCGTGCCTGCGGAGTCGCCGCTTGGCCAGCTTGAAGGCGCATCGAACATGGTCGTGCTGGAAGGCGGCAGCGTCGGTCAGGTCGTGCTGCAAGGCGCCGGTGCAGGACAAGGCCCGACGGCAAGCGCTGTCATCGGTGACGTCTGCGATCTGGCCCAAGGTTCGGTGCGACCGGTCTTTGGAGTTCCGGTGGGCGATCTGGCGGTGGCGAAACGTGCCGAAGGAGCCGCTCCCGCGGCCTACTACCTGCGCATGCAACTCGTCGACAGACCCGGTGCGCTTGCCAAGATTGCCGCCGTTCTCGGAGATGCCGGCATCTCGATCAACCGCATGCGTCAGTACAGGCATACGGAAGCCACGGCACCGGTCTTGATTGTCACTCACGAGGCACTACAGGAATCGCTTGACAATGCCATCGCAAACATGGACGGCACCGGTGTGCTCGCATCTGAGCCAGTGGCAATACGGATCGAGCAAGTCTGACGCTTCGACCACCACGTTTCCGTGCCGTGCGTGACATCCCATAGCCGTGCACGCCGCTCCGGTCAGCGCCCCTCCCCGAAAGCCCGTGCTGACCAGCACGGGAAAGGAGAAGACGATCCAGTCTGCCTTGAACCATGCGTCGAAGACCGGCCCCGGGACGCTTCCCCGGTCCCGGGCCCTCGAAGGTTCGCCTGCAGGCACGCCGGGCCAGGCACGAAACTGGGCGGACCGGAACGCGGATGGCCAGGTTGCGCGAGAGGAGCCAGGCCCCGGCCGGCGTCACGGGGGAGGCTCCGGCGACCCCCGGTGCGGCGCACGCCTCGTCTTCGTCCTCGACCGGCGGGGAGACCCGCCGATGCCGTGCCAGCCGGCGCGGGCCAGGAAACCGATGGAGAAGGGGCGCGCCGTCGTGGTGCGCCTGCATCCGTCCGCCATCCGGCCCCGGGACAGGGTCGGCGGCGAGACACGGCCCCTGGAGCTCAGGATCGACCCGGGGGCAGGGCAATGGCATTGACTTAAGGAATCAGGGTTGTTGACTTAACGGGACGTGGGTGGTCCTGCACCGGAAGGCCGGTCTTTCGGGTGGAAGCGGCTCAAGTTGCGGCGGCGGCCTTCCCCTTCCGTGCCCATTTGCTTTTCGGCTTGAACGACACCCTTGGGTAGCTGCGGCCGGGCCGTTCCCGCTGCCAGAGGGCGGCGACGTCGTCGACGATCCGCGCGACGGTTTCGGCGACGGCATCGGCCTGGACGAGCGCGAGGGCCTCGAAGTTGCGGAAGACGGCGGCGACGGCGTGCTTGAAGTTCACCCTTTTCGGCGGCCTGCCGTCCGGCGAGGCGTTGATCTCCCCGTCGATCTCGTTGGTCATGAGGCGGGTCGCGGTGACCATGACGAAGTTGGCGTAGAGTTCCTGGAGGACGCCGCGCTCGCTTTCGGAGCGGAAGGACTCGACGGCCAGGAACCACTTCGCGGTCTTGTACATCTCCTCGATGCGCCAGCGCGCCCTGCAGATGCCTGCCAGGTCCTCGACGGTGAAGCCGTCTTCGGCGGCCAAGGTGGTGCCGAGGGCGAAGACGGTGTCGCCGGCGGCGTAGCGGACCAGCCTGAGCTTCAGCGGCCCGAACGCCGCGCCGGGGTGGCGGGCCTTCAGCCGGGCCAGCGCCCTGTCGTCGGGCCGGATCTCGACCGTCCTGTCGTCCAGCGCGCCGGCGAGGAAGGCGACGGTTTCCGCGTTCGCGTCCCGCTTGAGCCGGAACACGGCGTCCTGGCCCCGGACGACATGGGCGAGAAGCATCTCGCAGGAGAAATAGCCCCGGTCGTAGACGACCACGTCCCCGGCGGACAGGGTCCTGAGGTGCTCGACGGCGGCGCGCCGCTCGTTGGTGTCGGCGTACAGGCCGAAGTCGGTCGGCAGCCGCGGCTCCAGCTCGTAGAGGCAGCTGACCAGCCCTTGCGGATAGTGCGCATGCTCGCCCGGCGTCCTGTATCCGGCATCCGCAAGCGGCGGCGGCAGGTTGACCTTGGCGCCGTCGACGCCGAAGACCCGCCGCCCCTTCAAGAGCGGGCGGTCGGGAGCCTCGGCCAGGATCTCCCGGTGGAGCTCCCTGAAGACCTGCGGATCGACCTTGGCGCGCGCCCGGGACATCGCCGACGGCGTCACCGGGCTTTCCTGCGGCAGCGCCACCCCCAGGCTGCGCGCGTTCTCCCAGATCTCGGCGAGGGCATCGCCGTAGCTGCGCCCGGTCCCGAACACCAGGCGGAGGACGAAGAGGACGACCAGGAAGGTGCCGATCAGTCGCCGGCGCACCCGCCACTCGCGGTCGTGGCGCTCGGCCGTCCCGGCGGCGGCGGCGGCGACCGCGCTCCACATCCCGGCGACCGTCCGGGCGCTTTCGGGGGCGCGGGCCGGCTTGCCTCCCGCTTCCTTCCGCTCGCCGCGCAGCGCGGCCCGGGCGTCCGTTTCCAGCTCGGTCACGTACACGTCCTTGGGCGCGCGGGAGGCGGTGGCGCCGATCCCCTTCCATCCCGCCGCGCGGTAGCAGCTGCCCTCCTGCTCCTGCGGGTCGACGAACGTCTCCGCAAGGAGCGGGCGCACGCCCCAGCGCCGGTGCCAGTCGTCGGCGATCCGGCGGGTCGCCAGCGACAGCGACCGGGAGGCCAGGTTCCTGACACGGACCCATGGAAACACCAAAAAGCGGCTGTGCCGGACAACCCGCCGGAGGCCGTCCTCGCGCTGGCGCTCCGTCCATCCGATCCATGCGTCGCGGACCGGAAGCGACCCGGAGCTCTCGAACATCAGGCAGCCCAGGCGGCGGCCGCTGCCGTCGAGGACGAAATACGCGAGGTGGCAGCCGATGGGCGACCTGTAGCCGCGCGGATGGCAGCGGTCCACGAGCTCGGTCCATTCGGCAAGGTCCCGCCCGTCGGCGGCGACCTCCAGCGTGACCGGCTCCAGGTCCCGGAGCGGCGCATCGACCGGCTCGCCGGGCTCGCCGGCTTCGGTGCGGGCGGAAGGCCCGCGCCGCCCGCCCGTCTCGCGCCGTTCCGGCAGGGTCAGGATGCCCAGCGTCTCCAGCTTTTCGAGAACCCGCAGGCAGAACTGCTCCCTGCAGGTTCCGGACGGCGTGTGCCAGTTGAAGTTCTCGCACAGCGTGCGGGCCAGCTCCCGCCGGCTGTCCTTCGGGAACAGCTCGACCATCTCCTGCATGACCGCGATCTGCCTGCGGGTCAGCCGCTTGCCGAAAAAGGTGGTGGTCTCCAGGTTCTCGATGCGCGGATCCATCGCGGCCTCCCTCGGGACGGACTGATTCGACGCTACATTGAACCGGGCCGATCCATGAGTCAAGCCTGAACGAAAGATTCCGGCGCGCGCAAGCAAACGCCTCAGGACATGCTCTTTGGCCGATCGCGGAAATCAGGAAAATCTGTCCCGGCCAAACTCAACGCCATTGGGGGGCAGGGAGGACCGGCCATGCGCTGGCGA